>NZ_VCNG01000086.1 GCF_006227205.1 Pseudomonas sp. ICMP22404 | reverse complement strand
GGGTCAAACCAGTGGTGTCCACCGAGTCAGTAATGGTGGTAACCGCAGGCGTGGTGCTCGGCACCAGATTCTCGAAGTTGCCACCAGTCGCACCGGTAATGGTGGTGCTGACGGTGCTGCCGTTGTTGTAGACGTCGTTGGCTAGTGTCTCGACATTGACGCTGCCGGTGGTTTCGCCCGCTGCGATGGTGATGACCGAGCCGTTGCTC
>NZ_VCNG01000085.1 GCF_006227205.1 Pseudomonas sp. ICMP22404 | reverse complement strand
GAGTCTTCATGCCTGTCTCCTATGTACTTGAACATCAGACGTGTGGCAGCAGGATAGACCAAGTGTTCAGCTCGATCGACGGGAGGCCTGCGCCGTTCCCTGTGGGAGCGATCAGAGGGTTATTTCGCGGAGAACTTCAACACCATGGTCTGGGTGTAGGTCTGGCCTGGATCAAGCCGGGTGGAGGGGAATGTCGGCTGGTTTGGCGAGT
>NZ_VCNG01000084.1 GCF_006227205.1 Pseudomonas sp. ICMP22404 | reverse complement strand
AGCACCGTCAGCACCACCATCACCGGTGCGACCGGCGGTAACTTCGAAAACCTGGTTCCGGACACGACGCCTGCGGTCACCACGATCACCGATTCGGTGGACGACACTGGCTTGACCTTGAGCGCCAGCGAAACCATCACCGAAGGTGGTTCGATTGTTTACACCGCCACCCTGACCAACGCCGCTCAAACACCAGTCACCGTCACACTGAGCAA
>NZ_VCNG01000083.1 GCF_006227205.1 Pseudomonas sp. ICMP22404 | reverse complement strand
CAGATTCAACAGCGGCGTGACAGACACTCCGCTTTCGCGAGCAGGCTCGCTCCCACATTGGATTTGGGTTGCACGCAGCCTTTGCGGGGCGCCACCAGACCGGTGGGAGCCGGGCTTGCCCGCGAAGGCGATGGCAGATTCAACAGCGGCGTGACAGACACTCCGCTTTCGCGAGCAGGCTCGCTCCCACATTGGATTTGGGTTGCACGCAGCCTTTGCGGGGCGCCACCAGACCGGTGGGAGCC
>NZ_VCNG01000082.1 GCF_006227205.1 Pseudomonas sp. ICMP22404 | reverse complement strand
GACGGTGACTGGTGTTTGAGCGGCGTTGGTCAGGGTGGCGGTGTAAACAATCGAACCACCTTCGGTGATGGTTTCGCTGGCGCTCAAGGTCAAGCCAGTGGTGTCCACCGAATCGGTAATGGTGGTAACAGCTGGCGTGGTGCTTGGCACCAGGTTTTCGAAGTTACCGCCGGTCGCACCGGTGATGGTGGTGCTGACGGTGCTGCCGTTGTTGTAGACGTCGTTGGCAGGCGTATTGACTGCAACAGTGCCGGTGGTTTCGCCAGCGGCGATGTTAATCACG
>NZ_VCNG01000081.1 GCF_006227205.1 Pseudomonas sp. ICMP22404 | reverse complement strand
GACGGTGACTGGTGTTTGAGCGGCGTTGGTCAGGGTGGCGGTGTAAACAATCGAACCACCTTCGGTGATGGTTTCGCTGGCGCTCAAGGTCAAGCCAGTGGTGTCCACCGAGTCGGTGATCGTGGTGACGGCTGGCGTGGTGTCTGGCACCAGGTTCTCGAAGTTGCCGCCGGTCGCACTGGTGATGGTGGTGCTGACGGTGCTGCCATTGTTGTAGACGTCGTTGGCAGGCGTATTGACTGCAACAGTGCCGGTGGTTTCGCCAGCGGCGATGTTAATCACGGAGCCATT
>NZ_VCNG01000080.1 GCF_006227205.1 Pseudomonas sp. ICMP22404 | reverse complement strand
CAACGCGGCGCAAACGCCAGTGACCGTGACGCTGAGCAATGGCTCCGTGATTAACATCGCCGCTGGCGAAACCACCGGCACTGTTGCAGTCAATACGCCTGCCAACGACGTTTACAACAATGGCGGCACCGTCAGCACCACGATCACGGGCGCAACCGGCGGCAACTTCGAGAACCTGGTGCCGAGCACCACGCCAGCCGTCACTACTATTACCGATTCGGTGGACACCACTGGCCTGACCTTGAGTGCCAGCGAAACCATCACCGAAGGCGGGCAGATCACCTATACCGCGACGCTGACCAACGCGGCGCAAACGCCAGTGACCGTGACGCTGAGCAATGGCTCCGTGATTAACATC
>NZ_VCNG01000079.1 GCF_006227205.1 Pseudomonas sp. ICMP22404 | reverse complement strand
CCCGGCGCCACCGACCAGCACGTTGTTGCCCGCGTTGCCGGTCAGTACGTTGTCAAGGGCGTTACCGAGGCCGTTGATGTTGTCATTTCCGATCAGCGTGAGGTTTTCCAGATTGGCGCCCAGCCCCCAACTCACCGAAGAGCGCACGGTGTCGATCTCGCCGGCCAGGGTGCTGTCTTCGCTGATCACGTCACCGACGTTGTCGACTACATAGGTGTCGTTGCCGGTGCCTCCGATCAGGATGTCGGCTCCGAGACCACCATCCAGCAGGTTGGCCTCCACGTTACCGGTGAGGCGGTTGTCCAAGGCGTTGCCAGTGATATTGATGGCCGAGAGGCCGACCAGTTGACCATCCTCGACATTGGCCGAC
>NZ_VCNG01000078.1 GCF_006227205.1 Pseudomonas sp. ICMP22404 | reverse complement strand
TCGAATTTCAACGATACGTTCGTTGGCGATGGTAGTGGTATGGATTTCGACGGTGGCGCCGGTGTCGACACAGTCGACTATTCGGGCTCGACTGCCGGGGTAAACGTTAATGTCCGTCTCGGGACGGGAACCGCAGGAACGGGTGGAGATGCAGAAGGCAGCATTTTAACGGGTATCGAAGCTGTCATAGGCTCGGCCTTCAACGACGTCCTTTCCGCCGGCCCGTACACCATAGTCACAGGGGTACGGTTGGAAGGGGGAGGCGGCGACGACATCTACAACATCGGCATGGGGTACACACCCACCATCATCGAGCAGGCCGGTGGTGGCAACGATGAAGTCCGTGTGTCGGTGATCAATCCGAGCGGCACCATCCTGGCTGCAAACGTCGA
>NZ_VCNG01000077.1 GCF_006227205.1 Pseudomonas sp. ICMP22404 | reverse complement strand
GACCTTGAGCGCCAGCGAAACCATCACCGAAGGTGGTTCGATTGTTTACACCGCCACCCTGACCAACGCCGCTCAAACACCAGTCACCGTCACACTGAGCAACGGTTCGGTCATTAATATCGCTGCTGGCGAAACCACCGGCACCATTGCCGTCGAGACATCGCCCAACGACGTCTACAACAACGGCAGCACCGTCAGCACCACCATCACCAGTGCGACCGGCGGCAACTTCGAGAATCTGGTACCAAGCACCACGCCTGCGGTTACCACGATCACTGATTCGGTGGACACCACTGGCCTGACCCTGAGCGCCAGCGAAACCATCACCGAAGGCGGCCAGATCACCTATACCGCGACGCTCACCAACGCGGCGCAAACGCCAGTGACCGTGACGCTGAGCAACGGCTC
>NZ_VCNG01000076.1 GCF_006227205.1 Pseudomonas sp. ICMP22404 | reverse complement strand
GTTGACTTCGTTGAGGATGGTGGTGGCGGCCGCGCCGTTGAGGTTCGGGTTGCCGAGGATGATCCCGCCCAGTTGCGTGGACTGGGTGCGGGACGTGGCGTTGTTGAGGATGACGCCGTTGCTGCCGACGTTGTAGTCCGTGAACTGGTTGTGGGACAGACCATTACCGTTGGGGCGCGCGATGTTGACGATGGGCACGCCATTGCCCGCCTGGCCGAGGCTGGTGCCCGGCGCACTGACGACGATACCGTCGGCCTGGGCCCACATCGGTTGCCAGAACATGACGTTGGCCAGCAGGAACGCCAGGCCGCGCTTGGGCATGCCGCAGAACCGTTCGCGGTTTTGCAGGGCAGCAGAAGGTTGGCGGGCCAGCAAGGCGTATTGGCGGTCGTCCATGATCAGGTCTCGTTGCA
>NZ_VCNG01000075.1 GCF_006227205.1 Pseudomonas sp. ICMP22404 | reverse complement strand
TTGCAGCACCAGGTTCGCAGTGCTGGTATCGCCATCCGCATCGGTCAGGGTGTAGGTGAAGGTTTCAGTGCCGTTGCCGCCACCGTGCAGACCTTTGAAATCCGTGTCGGCGGGGTTGAGGGTGTAGGTATAGGAACCATCGGCGTTGAGCACCAGGGTGCCGTAGGTGCCGGTGAATGTGCCCGGCGTGATGGGGCCGGAAGCGACGTGGTCTGCACCTTCGGTGTCGTTGGTCAGCACACTGCCGGTCAGGGTCAGGTTGGTTTCCGACGCGGTGCTGGCATTGCTGTCGTCCACGGCGTGCGGCAGGTCGTCGACGATGTTCACATCGAGGTTGCCGGTTGCCGTAGTGCCGTTGTCATCGGTGACCACGACGTTGAATTGCTCGCTGAGGCTGTTGGCGCCGTTGGCGTTC
>NZ_VCNG01000074.1 GCF_006227205.1 Pseudomonas sp. ICMP22404 | reverse complement strand
GCCAGCGAAACCATCACCGAAGGCGGCCAGATCACCTATACCGCGACGCTGACCAACGCGGCGCAAACGCCAGTGACCGTGACGCTGAGCAATGGCTCGGTGATTAACATCGCTGCTGGCGAAACTACCGGCACTGTTGCAGTCAATACGCCTGCCAACGACGTCTACAACAATGGCAGCACCGTCAGCACCACCATCACCGGTGCCACCGGTGGCAATTTCGAGAATCTGGTGCCAGACACCACACCAGCGGTCACCACGATCACCGATTCGGTGGATAACACTGGCCTGACCCTGAGCGCCAGCGAAACCATCACCGAAGGCGGGCAGATCACCTATACCGCGACGCTGACCAACGCGGCGCAAACGCCAGTGACCGTGACGCTGAGCAATGGCTCCGTGATTAACATCGCCGCTGGCGA
>NZ_VCNG01000073.1 GCF_006227205.1 Pseudomonas sp. ICMP22404 | reverse complement strand
CTTGCTGGCGATCCTCAAGGCGGGCGGCGGTTATGTGCCGCTGGATCCGGCCTATCCGGCGGATCGGATTGCCTACATGCTGGAGGACAGCGCGCCGGCCGTGGTGCTGGCCCAGGCTGCGACCCTTGGGTTGTTGGCTGATGCAACGATGCCGGTGATCGATCTCGGTAGCGGGCGCTGGCAGGACGAATCCGTCTCGAATCCGCAGGTGCCTGAGCTGACCTCGGCGCATCTGGCCTATGTGATCTACACCTCCGGTTCGACCGGGTTGCCCAAGGGTGTGATGATCGAACACCGCAATACGGTGAATTTCCTGACGTGGGCCCATCGTTCGTTCGATGCGCAAACCCTGTCGAAAACCCTGTTCTCGACCTCGCTGAACTTCGATCTCGCGGTTTACGAGTGCTTTGCACCGTTGACTAGCGGCGGC
>NZ_VCNG01000072.1 GCF_006227205.1 Pseudomonas sp. ICMP22404 | reverse complement strand
TCGAATTTCAACGATACGTTCGTTGGCGATGGTAGTGGTATGGATTTCGACGGTGGCGCCGGTGTCGACACAGTCGACTATTCGGGCTCGACTGCCGGGGTAAACGTTAATATCCGTCTCGGCGCGGGAACCGCAGGAACGGGCGGAGAAGCCGAAGGCAGTATTTTAACGGGCATCGAAACCGTCATAGGCTCCGCCTTCAACGACGTCCTCTCCGCCGGCCCGTACACCACAGCCACAGGGGTACGGTTGGAAGGGGGAAGCGGCGACGACATCTACAGCATCGGCATGGGATACACACCCACTATCATCGAACAGGCCGGTGGCGGCAACGATGAAGTCCGTGTGTCGGTGATCAATCCGAGCGGCACCATCCTGGCTGCAAACGTCGAGCGCCTGACCTACGTCGGCACCGGCGCCTTCACCGGTTATGGCAAT
>NZ_VCNG01000071.1 GCF_006227205.1 Pseudomonas sp. ICMP22404 | reverse complement strand
CCGGACAGCACGCCGATCGGCAAGCCGATCGCCAACACCCGGATCTACCTGCTCGACGCCCACCAGCAACCGGTGCCTATGGGCGTGGCCGGGGAGATCTACATCGGTGGCGTCCAGGTGGCGCGGGGTTATCTGCACCGTGCGGAGTTGACGGCCGAGCGTTTCCTCGCCGACCCGTTCAGCGACCGCCCGAACGCGCGGATGTACCGCACCGGTGACCTGGGGCGTTACCTGGCGGATGGCAATATCGACTACCTGGGCCGTAACGACGATCAGGTGAAGATCCGCGGTTTCCGTATCGAACTCGGCGAGATCGAGGCCAAGCTTGCCCAGCACGGGGCGATCAAGGAAGCCGTGGTGCTGGCTCGCGAAGACGTGCCGGGGGCCAAGCGCCTGGTGGCGTATTTCACCGTGCACGGTGACGAGCACCGCGTCGAGATCGAAAG
>NZ_VCNG01000070.1 GCF_006227205.1 Pseudomonas sp. ICMP22404 | reverse complement strand
GCATGTGGTTTAATTTGAAAATACGCGTAGAACCTTACCCACTCTTGACATCTTCTGCAAAGCTATAGAGATATAGTGGAGGTTAACAGAATGACAGATGGTGCATGGTTGTCGTCAGCTCGTGTCGTGAGATGTTAGGTTAAGTCCTGCAACGAGCGCAACCCTTTTCTTTAGTTACTAATATTAAGTTAAGGACTCTAGAGATACTGCCTGGGTAACCAGGAGGAAGGTGGGGACGACGTCAAATCATCATGCCTCTTACGAGTGGGGCAACACACGTGCTACAATGGTCGGTACAAAGAGAAGCAATATGGTGACATGGAGCAAATCTCAAAAAACCGATCTCAGTTCGGATTGAAGTCTGCAACTCGACTTCATGAAGTCGGAATCGCTAGTAATCGTAGATCAGCTACGCTACGGTGAATACGTTCTCGGGTTTTGTACACACCGCC
>NZ_VCNG01000069.1 GCF_006227205.1 Pseudomonas sp. ICMP22404 | reverse complement strand
GCAAGCCCGCCTGCACCAGGACCTCGGCGCCGAGATCGACCTGCGCACCCTGTTCGCCCAGACCTCCCTGAGCGAACTGGCCCAACACGTCGAACAGGCCGGTCAATCCCGGCTCCAAGCGATTGCCGTGGTTTCTCGCGAGCAGCCGCTGCCGCTGTCCCTGGCCCAGCAGCGCTTGTGGTTCCTCGATCAACTGGACCATGCCGCCAGCGTCGCCTACCACATGCCCGCCGCCCTGCACCTGCGTGGCAGCCTGGACCGCCAGGCCTTGCAACGGGCCCTGGACCGCATCGTCGCCCGCCACGAAAGCCTGCGCACCACCTTCGAGCGCCTGGACGGCGAAGTACGCCAGCGTTTCGCCCCGGCCGACATCGGCTTCGCCCTGGTCGAGCACGACCTGCAAGCCCTGGCCCCCGAAGCCCGGCAACCGGCCGTTGAACAGCTGTCCCAGGAAGAAGCCCGC
>NZ_VCNG01000068.1 GCF_006227205.1 Pseudomonas sp. ICMP22404 | reverse complement strand
CGTGATTAACATCGCCGCTGGCGAAACCACCGGCACTGTTGCAGTCAATACGCCTGCCAACGACGTCTACAACAACGGCAGCACCGTCAGCACCACCATCACCGGTGCGACTGGCGGTAACTTCGAGAACCTGGTTCCGGACACTACGCCTGCCGTCACCACAATCACCGATTCGGTGGATAACACTGGCCTGACTCTGAGTGCCAGCGAGAGCATCACCGAAGGTGGTTCGATTGTTTACACCGCAACGCTGACCAACGCCGCTCAAACGCCAGTGACCGTCACCTTGAGCAACGGTTCGGTCATTAACATTGCTGCGGGCGAAACCACCGGCACCGTTGCGGTTAATACACCTGCGAATGACGTCTACAACAACGGCAGCACCGTCAGCACCACCATCACCGGTGCGACCGGCGGTAACTTCGAAAACCTGGTTCCGGACACGACGCCTGCGGTCACCACGATCACCGAT
>NZ_VCNG01000067.1 GCF_006227205.1 Pseudomonas sp. ICMP22404 | reverse complement strand
GTCGAAGCTGAACGGGGTCTTCTGCAGCACCGCGTCCGCGGCGCTCAGTGTGTAGGCGTCCTGCATCCACAGCAGGCGGTTGACCACCGCGCCATGCTCGTTCATCACGCCCTTGGGCAGGCCGGTCGAACCGGAGGTGTAGATGACGTAGGCCAAATGGCTGGCATGCAGGCCCGAGACCTGCGGATTGCCGGTCGGCTGCGTGGCGAAGTCTTGCTCTTCGAGCACCATCACCCTGGCGTTGGTCGCGGGCAAGCTCGCCTGCAAGGCGCGTTGGATCAGCACCACGGCCGGGGCGCTATTTTCCAGCATGTAGGCCAAACGGTCGGCCGGATAATCCGGGTCGAGCGGCACGTAGGCAGCGCCCGCTTTCAGGATGCCCAGCAGCGCCGCGACCATGTCCGTGCTGCGGTCCATGCAGACAGCCACGCGGTCATCCGGGCGAATGCCCAGGGCAAGCAACCGGTGGGCG
>NZ_VCNG01000066.1 GCF_006227205.1 Pseudomonas sp. ICMP22404 | reverse complement strand
CATCGAGGTTGCCGGTTGCCGTAGTGCCGTTGTCATCGGTGACCACGACGTTGAATTGCTCGCTGAGGCTGTTGGCGCCGTTGGCGTTCGGGTGGGCTTCGTTGTCCAGCAGGGTGTAGCTGTAGCTGACCACTCCGGTGGCCGCGTTGAAGCCGGTGATGGTCAGGGTGTTGCCCAGCGCCGTGGTGATGGACTGTGGAAAACCTGCCGCCACCCCGCCGCTGACGACCGTGATGCCGCCGACGCTCAAGGTTTGTACACCGTCCAGCGCGGTCACAGTGAAGGTGCCGCTTTGGGTCAGGGCCGGCGCATCTGGACTGCTGCCATCGCTGAGGTTTTTCTCCTGCATCGTCAACTCGCCGCCGTCGGTGTCCAGGCCGCTGATGATCACCGGATCGTCGTTGTTGTGTATTTGCAGCACCAGGTTCGCAGTGCTGGTATCGCCATCCGCATCGGTCAGGGTGTAGGTGAAGGTTTC
>NZ_VCNG01000065.1 GCF_006227205.1 Pseudomonas sp. ICMP22404 | reverse complement strand
CCTGACCCTGAGCGCCAGCGAAACCATCACCGAAGGCGGCCAGATCACCTATACCGCGACGCTCACCAACGCGGCGCAAACGCCAGTGACCGTGACGCTGAGCAACGGCTCGGTGATTAACATCGCAGCCGGCGAAACCACCGGCACCGTTGCGGTGAATACGCCTGCGAATGACGTCTACAACAATGGCAGCACCGTCAGCACCACCATTACCGGCGCAACCGGCGGTAACTTCGAGAACCTGGTTCCGGACACGACGCCTGCCGTCACCACGATCACCGATTCGGTGGATAACACTGGCCTGACCCTGAGCGCCAGCGAGACCATCACCGAAGGCGGCCAGATCACCTACACCGCCACGCTGACCAACGCCGCGCAAACGCCAGTGACCGTGACGCTGAGCAATGGCTCCGTGATTAACATCGCCGCTGGCGAAACCACCGGCACTGTTGCAGTCAATACGCCTGCCAACGACGTCTACAAC
>NZ_VCNG01000064.1 GCF_006227205.1 Pseudomonas sp. ICMP22404 | reverse complement strand
GGCCAGCCCAGTGTTGAGGGAAGTCTTGCTCAGGGCGTCGCGATAGATCACCCGCTCGATCCGCAACTGATGGTTCTGGCTGTCGCCGGTCTGCTTGAAGTTGAAACCGTTAGCCGCGATCTGTGAGCGGTACTCGCTCTGGCTGTAGGTGTAGCTGACGTTCCACCAGCCAAACGGCAGACTGTAAGAGAGCATGGCGTTTCGCGAGGTGTGCTGGTGATCGCTCATCGCGTCATGACCGCCGCGCAGCATCAACTGGTCAGCCAGGCCCAATGGACTGTCCCACTCGAAGCGGGTGCCCCACTGCTGCTCGCCGGTGCTGCGCTGGCCGTCGTTGCTGCGGGACAGCCCGGCGCGCCAGGGCTTCTGCGGAGTATTCTTGACCAGCACTTCACTGCCGCCGACGTTCTGGCCGGGGGTCAGTTCCATCTGCGCCTGGTTCGACGGCAGGCGATTGAGCTGGTCCACCATCTGCTCGATTTCC
>NZ_VCNG01000063.1 GCF_006227205.1 Pseudomonas sp. ICMP22404 | reverse complement strand
AGTTTCTCCCGCTCAGGCTTCACCTTGCCTTGGCGCTGACGCCAGGCGTAAAAGCTGCTGCGGTTGACTCCAAACGCCCGACAGCAATTGTTAACGCCGTACTGCTCGTCCAGCTCATTGATCAACGAGAATGATCTTTGGAGTCCAAAAGCAGGAGAGCACTGGCCTTTTTTAGGATTTCAATGTCCAGGTCTTTTTGCCTGAGCAACGCTTTGAGCTGCTGGATCTCTCGCTGCTCGGCGGTAATCGCCTTGGCCCCTTCCGGGGTCGAACCCAAGCGCTCTTTGCGAACCTGGTCGACCCAACGGCGCAAGGCAGTAGGGCCAATATCCAGAGTGGCACAGACCTCAGGAACTGACTGGCCTTCGTCCAGCACCATGCTGGCAGCTTTGAGCTTGAACTCACTGGAATAAGATTTACGCATAGCCAAACACCTCAGATTTGGGCGCCATCATAGCGCCCGATTGAAGTGTCCAAAATCATTAGGCCAGTTCA
>NZ_VCNG01000062.1 GCF_006227205.1 Pseudomonas sp. ICMP22404 | reverse complement strand
GGTGCTGACGGTGCTGCCGTTGTTGTAGACGTCGTTGGCTAGTGTCTCGACATTGACGCTGCCGGTGGTTTCGCCCGCTGCGATGGTGATGACCGAGCCGTTGCTCAAGGTCACGGTCACTGGCGTCTGCGCTGCGTTGGTCAGGGTCGCTGTGTAAACAATCGAACCGCCTTCAGTGATGGTCTCGCTGGCACTCAGGGTCAGGCCAGTGTTATCCACCGAGTCAGTGATCGTGGTGACCGCAGGCGTAGTGTCCGGGACCAGGTTTTCGAAGTTACCGCCGGTCGCACCGGTGATGGTGGTGCTGACGGTACTGCCGTTGTTGTAGACGTCGTTGGGCGATGTCTCGACGGCAATGGTGCCGGTGGTTTCGCCCGCAGCGATGGTAATCACCGAACCGTTGCTCAGTGTGACGGTGACTGGTGTTTGAGCGGCGTTGGTCAGGGTGGCGGTGTAAACAATCGAACCACCTTCGGTGATGGTTTCGCTGGCGCTCAAGGTC
>NZ_VCNG01000061.1 GCF_006227205.1 Pseudomonas sp. ICMP22404 | reverse complement strand
TTTACCTTAGCCTGATCCGTTACCAGTGAAAGTAACGTTCAGTCTATCTTTCTATCACATACCCAAATTTTTAAAGAACGATCTAATCAAAAGACTAGAAATCAACATTCATCATCGCCTTGATGGAATGCTCATTTCTAAGCTTTAAACGAGGGTCACCAATCGGTAAATGGTGGAGCCAAGCGGGATCGAACCGCTGACCTCCTGCGTGCAAGGCAGGCGCTCTCCCAGCTGAGCTATGGCCCCGTATCGCTACAGGGTGCACCAGTAATTGGTGGGTCTGGGCAGATTCGAACTGCCGACCTCACCCTTATCAGGGGTGCGCTCTAACCAACTGAGCTACAGACCCAATCGTCTTCTTCAATGAATCAAGCAATTCGTGTGGGAGCTCATGGAGCAGCTGCCGTCGTCGATTAAGGAGGTGATCCAGCCGCAGGTTCCCCTACGGCTACCTTGTTACGACTTCACCCCAGTCATGAATCACACCGTGGTAACCGTCCCCCCGAAGGTTAGACT
>NZ_VCNG01000060.1 GCF_006227205.1 Pseudomonas sp. ICMP22404 | reverse complement strand
AATCATCATCGGTTCGGCTCTGATGGCTCTGAACGGCCAAGACGACAACGAAATGGGCACCACTGCTGTCAAGAAGCTGGTGGAAACTCTGGACAGCTACATCCCAGAGCCGGAGCGTGCTATCGACAAGCCGTTCCTGATGCCAATCGAAGACGTATTCTCGATCTCCGGTCGCGGTACTGTTGTGACTGGTCGTGTTGAGCGTGGCATTGTCCGCATCCAGGAAGAAGTTGAGATCGTCGGCCTGCGCGACACTCAGAAAACTACCTGCACCGGCGTTGAAATGTTCCGCAAGCTGCTGGACGAAGGTCGTGCTGGCGAGAACTGCGGCGTGCTGCTGCGCGGCACCAAGCGTGACGACGTTGAGCGTGGCCAGGTTCTGGTCAAGCCAGGCACTGTCAAGCCGCACACCAAGTTCGTTGCAGAAGTTTACGTTCTGAGCAAGGAAGAAGGCGGTCGTCATACTCCGTTCTTCAAAGGCTACCGTCCACAGTTCTACTTCCGTACAACTGACGTG
>NZ_VCNG01000059.1 GCF_006227205.1 Pseudomonas sp. ICMP22404 | reverse complement strand
GTCACTAATGTGCTGGAACTGCAACACGGCGAGCACGACATCACCCTGATCAACACCGTGCCATCGGCGCTCAAGGCATTATTGGAGTCCGGTGGTTTGAGCGATGGCGTCGATACAGTCAACGTGGCCGGCGAAGCGCTCAAGCGTAGTCTGGTGGAAACACTGTTCGAGCAGACTTCCGTCAAGCGCCTGTGCAACCTCTACGGGCCTTCGGAAACCACGACCTATTCCAGTTGGGTGTCGATGGCCCGTGAAGACGGCTTTGCTGCCCACATCGGCAAACCGGTCGCGAACACCCAGTTCTATCTGCTGGATGAGCATAAGCAGCCGGTGCCATTGGGTGTCCCAGGAGAAATCTACATCGGTGGTGCCGGTGTCGCCCGTGGCTATCTCAATCGCGACGACCTCACCGCCGAGCGTTTCCTCAAGGATCCGTTCAGCAGCGAACCCAACGCCCGGATGTACAAGACCGGCGACCTCGGCCGTTATCTCCCGGACGGCAACATCGAATACCTGGG
>NZ_VCNG01000058.1 GCF_006227205.1 Pseudomonas sp. ICMP22404 | reverse complement strand
GGCTCTGGGATGTAGCTGTCCAGAGTTTCCACCAGCTTCTTGACAGCAGTGGTGCCCATTTCGTTGTCGTCTTGGCCGTTCAGAGCCATCAGAGCCGAACCGATGATGATTGGAGTGTCATCACCTGGGAAGTCGTAAGTGCTCAGCAGGTCGCGCACTTCCATCTCAACCAGTTCCAGCAGCTCAGCGTCGTCAACCATGTCAGCCTTGTTCAGGAAGACAACGATGTACGGAACGCCTACCTGACGGGACAGCAGGATGTGCTCACGGGTTTGCGGCATCGGACCATCAGCGGCCGAGCAAACCAGGATCGCGCCATCCATCTGGGCAGCACCGGTGATCATGTTTTTTACGTAGTCGGCGTGACCTGGGCAGTCAACGTGTGCGTAGTGACGCACGGCCGAATCGTATTCAACGTGAGCGGTGTTGATGGTGATACCGCGAGCTTTTTCTTCCGGGGCGCTGTCGATCTTGTCGAAGTCAACCTTGGCCGAACCGAAAACTTCGGAGCAGACGCGGGTCAGAGCAGCGGTCA
>NZ_VCNG01000057.1 GCF_006227205.1 Pseudomonas sp. ICMP22404 | reverse complement strand
AGTCTAACCTTCGGGGGGACGGTTACCACGGTGTGATTCATGACTGGGGTGAAGTCGTAACAAGGTAGCCGTAGGGGAACCTGCGGCTGGATCACCTCCTTAATCGACGACAGCAGCTGCTCCATGAGCTCCCACACGAATTGCTTGATTCATTGAAGAAGACGATAGAAGCAGCTTTAAGCTCCAAGCTGATAGCTCACGCTAACAGTTACAAGCTCGAAATTGGGTCTGTAGCTCAGTTGGTTAGAGCGCACCCCTGATAAGGGTGAGGTCGGCAGTTCGAATCTGCCCAGACCCACCAATTTTGTTATGGGGCCATAGCTCAGCTGGGAGAGCGCCTGCCTTGCACGCAGGAGGTCAGCGGTTCGATCCCGCTTGGCTCCACCATAAACTGCTTCTGCTGCTGAAAGCTTAGAAATGAGCATTCCATCAAGACGATGGTGAATGTTGATTTCTAGTCTTTTGATTAGATCGTTCTTTAAAAATTTGGGTATGTGATAGAAAGATAGACTGAACGTTACTTTCACTGGTAACGGATCAGGCTAAGGTAAA
>NZ_VCNG01000056.1 GCF_006227205.1 Pseudomonas sp. ICMP22404 | reverse complement strand
GCCACCGATGTAGATCTCCCCGGCCACGCCCATAGGCACCGGTTGCTGGTGGGCGTCGAGCAGGTAGATCCGGGTGTTGGCGATCGGCTTGCCGATCGGCGTGCTGTCCGGTGTCTCGGCGCCGGAGCAGTCCCACGCCGTCACGTCCACGGCCGCTTCGGTCGGGCCGTACAGGTTGTGCAACGCAGTTTGTGGCAATTGCGCCTTGAAACGCCGTACCAGATGCCCCGGCAAGGCTTCGCCGCTGCACATCACCTGACGCAACCCCTCGCATTCGCCAGCCTCGCCATGGGCCAGGAACACGTCCAGCATCGACGGCACGAAGTGCAGCGTGGTGATGCCTTGGGTCTGGATCACTTCGCGCAGGTACGCCGGGTCGCGATGTCCCCCGGGACGCGCCATCACCAGCCGGGCGCCGGTGAACAGCGGCCAGAAGAACTCCCATACCGAGACGTCGAAGCTGAACGGGGTCTTCTGCAGCACCGCGTCCGCGGCGCTCAGTGTGTAGGCGTCCTGCATCCACAGCAGGCGGTTGACCACCGCGCCATGCTCGTTC
>NZ_VCNG01000055.1 GCF_006227205.1 Pseudomonas sp. ICMP22404 | reverse complement strand
GCCCGGGGTTACCTGAATCGGCCGGAGCTGAGCGCCGAGCGTTTCATCGCCGATCCGTTCAGCAGTGAGCCGAACGCCCGCCTGTACAAGACCGGCGACCTCGGTCGTTGGTTGGCCGATGGCACGCTCGAATACCTGGGCCGCAATGACTTCCAGGTGAAGATCCGCGGCTTCCGTATCGAGTTGGGTGAGATCGAGAACGTGCTGCTCGGCTGTGCCGGGGTCACCGATGCCGTGGTCATTGCCCGGGACGATAATCGCCTGGTGGCCTACCTGTGCGGCGAACCGAGCAGTGCCGAGCAACTGCGCAGCGCCCTGCTCAAGCACCTGCCCGAGTACATGGTGCCCGGTGCTTTCGTGCACCTGGACGCCCTGCCGCTCACCGCCAACGGCAAGCTCGACCGTCGCGCCCTGCCCGAGCCCGGCCTGGAAGCCCTCGCCAGCAAGGCCTATGAAGCACCGCAAGGTGACACCGAAATCGCCATCGCCGAGATCTGGAAGAACCTGCTGCACCTGGACCAGGTCGGCCGTCACGACGGCTTCCTTGAACTGGGCGGCCACTCCCTGCTCACCGTGCAGTTGCAAGCCCGCCTGCACCAGGACCTCGGCGCCGAGATCGACCTGCGCACCCTGTTCGCCCAGACCTCCCTGAGCGAA
>NZ_VCNG01000054.1 GCF_006227205.1 Pseudomonas sp. ICMP22404 | reverse complement strand
GTTGTAGACGTCGTTGGCAGGCGTATTGACTGCAACAGTGCCGGTGGTTTCGCCAGCGGCGATGTTAATCACGGAGCCATTGCTCAGCGTCACGGTCACTGGCGTTTGCGCCGCGTTGGTCAGCGTCGCGGTATAGGTGATCTGCCCGCCTTCGGTGATGCTCTCGCTGGCGCTCAGAGTCAGGCCAGTGTCGTCCACCGAATCAGTGATCGTGGTGACCGCTGGTGTGGTGTCTGGCACCAGATTCTCGAAATTGCCACCGGTGGCACCGGTAATGGTGGTGCTGACGGTACTGCCGTTGTTGTAGACGTCGTTGGCAGGCGTATTGACTGCAACAGTGCCGGTGGTTTCACCGGCAGCGATGTTGATTACTGAGCCATTGCTCAGCGTCACGGTCACTGGCGTTTGCGCCGCGTTGGTCAGCGTCGCGGTATAGGTGATCTGGCCGCCTTCGGTAATGCTTTCGCTGGCGCTCAGGGTCAGACCAGTGTCGTCCACCGAATCAGTGATCGTGGTGACGGCAGGCGTAGTGTCCGGAACCAGGTTTTCGAAGTTACCGCCGGTCGCAC
Source organism: Pseudomonas sp. ICMP22404 (assembly GCF_006227205.1). Classification (GTDB taxonomy): domain Bacteria; phylum Pseudomonadota; class Gammaproteobacteria; order Pseudomonadales; family Pseudomonadaceae; genus Aquipseudomonas. The sequence continues at coordinate 140 of NZ_VCNG01000054.1, read as the reverse complement.
CGGTGATGGTGGTGCTGACGGTGCTGCCATTGTTGTAGACGTCGTTGGCAGGCGTATTGACTGCAACAGTGCCGGTGGTTTCGCCAGCGGCGATGTTAATCACGGAGCCATTGCTCAGCGTCACGGTCACTGGCGTTTGC
>NZ_VCNG01000053.1 GCF_006227205.1 Pseudomonas sp. ICMP22404 | reverse complement strand
GGCAACGATGAAGTCCGTGTGTCGGTGATCAATCCGAGCGGCACCATCCTGGCTGCAAACGTCGAGCGCCTGACCTACGTCGGCACCGGCGCCTTCACCGGTTATGGCAATGACAGCGACAACGTCATTACCGGCGGTTCGGGTAACGACACGCTGTACGGTGGCGCGGGCGCGGATCAGTTCATCGGCGGTGTTGGCTATGACGGTGCGGGTTATCTCGACAGTAAAGAAGCCGTGACCATCAACCTCAAGACGGGTGTGCATACTGGGATCGCGGCAGGTGATACCTATACCGATATCGAGGTGATCAGAGGATCGAATTTCAACGATACGTTCGTTGGCGATGGTGGTGGTATGGATTTCGACGGTGGCGCCGGTGTCGACACAGTCGACTATTCGGGCTCGACTGTCGCAGTAAACGTTAATGTCCGTCTCGGGGCGGGAACCCCAGGAACGGGTGGAGATGCCGAAGGCAGCATTTTAACGGGTATCGAAGCTGTCATAGGCTCGGCCTTCAACGACGTCCTTTCCGCCGGCCCGTACACCATAGTCACAGGGGTACGGTTGGAAGGGGGAAGCGGCGACGACATCTACAGCATCGGCATGGGGTACACACCCACCATCATCGAGCAGGCCGGTGGTGGCAACGATGAAGTCCGTGTGTCGGTGATCAATCCGAGCGGCACCATCCTGGCTGCAAACGTCGAGCGCCTGACCTACGT
>NZ_VCNG01000052.1 GCF_006227205.1 Pseudomonas sp. ICMP22404 | reverse complement strand
GCTTCGATGACGCCGTTGTTGGTCAACTGCCCGCCGCTGCTCAAGCTGATCCGGTCACGGGCGGCGATGTTCTGCTGCACATCCAGTGCGCCGCTGGTTTGCATGTTGACGCTGGCACCGTAGACCGCCCCTTGCACGTTGGCGCTGGCGGCCTTGGCGGTGACCGCGCCGGTGGCTGAGGTGTCGGCCAGGCTCAGATGGCCGTTGGCGTCGAGCTGGATATCGCCACCGCTGGCGATCAACTTGCCGTCCAGCTTCACCCCGACACCGGCCTCGGTGCCTACCAGCTTGATCGCCCCCGCATACATGCCGCCCAGGGCCGAGGAGTCGATGGCCAGTTGCGGTTTGGTGCTGCCGTCGTCGGCACGGGCGGTGGAATTGAGACTGGCGGCATCGACGTCGTTGCGACCGGCGACGATGGTCAGGTTCTTGGCCTGGATCTCGGCGTTGATCTTGGCGCTGCGGGTGATGATTTCGAAGCGGTCGACGTTGGTCGCGTTGAGGCCCGCGCCTTCGACGGTGACGCTGCCCTGGTCGACCTGGTAGCGCGTCAACTGACCGTTTTCCACCACCGGTTTGCCGGTGGTCAAAGTTGCCTGGGGGGTGTTGATGAAGCCGCAGCCGTTACAGGTGATGCCGTAGGGGTTGGCGACGATGACGTGGGCCGACTGCCCCGCCACCTCGGTGTAGCCACGTAACTGGCTCGGGCTGCCGCCGTTGACTTCGTTGAGGATGGTGGTGGCGGCCGCG
>NZ_VCNG01000051.1 GCF_006227205.1 Pseudomonas sp. ICMP22404 | reverse complement strand
GGACGAGCAGTACGGCGTTAACAATTGCTGTCGGGCGTTTGGAGTCAACCGCAGCAGCTTTTACGCCTGGCGTCAGCGCCAAGGCAAGGTGAAGCCTGAGCGGGAGAAACTGAAAGCCGTGCTGATCGAACATCACAAGGAATCCAGAGCGTCCGCAGGGTCTCGTACTCTTTCCAAGGAGCTGCAAGCCAAGGGGCATCGCGTTGGGCGCCATATGGCTCGCAGTTTGATGCGCGAAGCCGGTGTTGCCAGTCATCAGCGGCGTCGGCACAAGTACAAGTCTTGCGGCGTGGAAGCGCTGGTGGCGCCGCATGTGCTCAAACGCAAGTTTGATGTCACTGCGATCAACCAAGTGTGGTGCGGCGATGTCACGTACATCAAGGTCGGCAGACGCTGGATGTATTTCGCAGCGGTTTTGGATCTATTTGCTCGTCGGATCGTGGGATGGTCATTTTCAATGATTTCCGACGCCGCTCTGACCTGCGAAGCGTTGCGGATGGCGGTTCAATTGCGAGGGCGCCCAAAAGAGGTGTTGTTTCATTCTGATCAAGGTTGCCAATACACCAGCCACAAATTCAGGAATGAGGTGCGCAAACAAGGGCTTCTGCAAAGCATGAGTCGCAAAGGTGAGTGCTGGGACAATGCCCCGATGGAGCGTTTCTTTGGCAGCCTGAAGTCAGAGTGGGTGCCCGAAGCGGGCTACAGTTCGGAGCATGAAGCCCGCGTGGATGTGCAACGCTATGTGATGCGATACAACAACGTCAGGCTCCATAGCTACAACGATTACCGGTCGCCGGTAGCTATGGAGAAACTGGCGGCGTGAAACCTTAACTGGTGTCCAGAATTACTTGACCAGTTCA
>NZ_VCNG01000050.1 GCF_006227205.1 Pseudomonas sp. ICMP22404 | reverse complement strand
TCGAACTGGGTGGTGCCGGTGGGCTGGGCCAGTGGGCTCAGGCTCAAGCCTGGCAATTCCAAAGCCTGGTCCTGTGGCGTGTTGCCGAGCACCAGCATGGCCTGGAACAGCGGGCTATGACCGAGGCTGCGCTCCGGTTGCAAGGCTTCGACCACTTGTTCGAACGGCAGGTCCTGATGGCCGTAGGCGTCGAGGGTGGTGGCTTTGATGCGTTCGAGCAACTGCTCGACAGGGCTGTCGGCTGGCACGTCGATGCGCAGGGCCAGGGTGTTGACGAAGAAGCCGATCAGCGCTTCGGTTTCACGCCGTGGACGGTTGGCGACGGGCGTGCCGACCACGACTTCCGCCTGATTGCTCAGGCGCGACAGCAGGATCGACCAGGCCCCCAGCAGGGTCATGAACGGGGTCAGGCCGCGCTGCTGGCTGAAGCGTCGCAGGCGCGCGCTCAGCGGTGCGGGCAGTTGCAGCGCCAGTGCGGCGCCCTGGTAGCTCTGCACCTGGGGCCGTGGGTGGTCGGCCGGCAGTTCCAGCAGCGCCGGGGCGCCGGTGAGATGCTCCTTCCAGAATTGCGTCTGGGCTTGCAGGCGTTCGCCTTGCAGGTGCTGTTGTTGCCAGGCGGCGTAGTCGGCGTATTGCAGGGCCAGGGGCGGTAACGGATCTTCGCGATCCTGGCTGAACGCCGCGTACAGCGCATTGAACTCACCGATCAGCACCGCCACCGACCAGCCGTCGGAGACGATGTGGTGCTGGGTCACCAGCAGGATGTGCTCGTCCTCGGCCATGCGCAGCAGGCGTCCGCGAATCAGCGGGCCGCTGCTCAGGTCGAATGCGGCGCGGGCTTCTTCCTGGGACAGCTGTTCAACGGCCGGTTGCCGGGCTTCGGGGGCCAGGGCTTGCAGGTCGTGCTCGACCAGGGCGAAGCCGATGTCGGCCGGGGCGAAACG
>NZ_VCNG01000049.1 GCF_006227205.1 Pseudomonas sp. ICMP22404 | reverse complement strand
TTCATCCTCGACGCCAAGTCCGGTTTCACCCAGGGCCCGGTGGGGTTCGGCATGGACGTGCTGGGCCTGTACTCGATCAAGCTCGATGGCGGCAAAGGCACCGCCGGCACCCAGTTGCTGCCGGTCCACGATGACGGCCGCCCGGCCGATGACTTCGGTCGCCTGGGAGTTGCCCTCAAGGCCAAGGTGTCGAAGACCGAACTGAAGGTCGGCGAATGGATGCCGGTGTTGCCGATCCTGCGTTCCGACGACGGTCGTTCCCTGCCGCAAACCTTCCGTGGCGGCCAGGTCACCTCCACCGAGATCAGCGGCCTGAGCCTCTACGGCGGCCAGTTCCGCGGCAACAGCCCGCGCAACGATGCGAGCATGGAAGACATGTTCATGAACGGCCGCCCGGCCTTCACCTCCGACCGCTTCAACTTCGGCGGCGGCGAGTATGCCTTCAACGACAAACGCACCCAGGTCGGTGTCTGGTACTCGGAACTGAGCGACATCTACCAGCAGCAGTATTTCAACCTGACCCACAGCCAGCCCATCGGCGACTGGACCCTGGGCGCCAACCTCGGCTACTTCATCGGCAAGGAAAACGGCAGCGCCCTGGCCGGCGACCTGGACAACAAGACCGCCTTCGCCATGCTCTCGGCCAAGTACGGTGGCAACACCTTCTACGTCGGCCTGCAGAAACTCAGCGGCGACGATGCCTGGATGCGCGTCAACGGCACCAGCGGCGGCACCCTGGCCAACGACAGCTACAACTCCAGCTACGACAACGCCAAGGAAAAATCCTGGCAAGTGCGCCACGACTTCAACTTCGCCGCCGTCGGCGTGCCGGGCCTGACCCTGATGAACCGCTACATCAGCGGCGACAACGTGCACACCGCCACGGTGGACGACGGCAAGGAATGGGGTCGTGAAAGCGAACTGGCGTACACCGTGCAGAGCGGTGC
>NZ_VCNG01000048.1 GCF_006227205.1 Pseudomonas sp. ICMP22404 | reverse complement strand
GTTCCCGTCAATTCCTTTAAGTTTCACTCTTGCGAGCATACTACTCAGGCGGATCATTTAACGCGTTAGCTGCGTTAGTGAAATTATTCCACCAACTAATGATCATCGTTTACGGCGTGGACTACCAGGGTATCTAATCCTGTTTGCTCCCCACGCTTTCGTCCCTTAGTGTCAATATATAACCAGTTAGCTGCCTTCGCCTATTGGTGTTCTTCCTAATATCTACGCATTCCACCGCTTCACTAGGAATTCCGCTAACCTCTTTATAATTCTATTTTGCCAGTATCCAAAGCGGACTGAAGTTGAGCTTCAGCATTTAACTCCAGACTTAGCAAAAAACCTACGGACGCTTTACGCCCAATAATTCCGGATAACGCTTGCGACCTATGTATTACCGCGGCTGCTGGCACATAGTTTGCCGTCGCTTTCTAATAAGGTACCGTCAAGATAAAATCATTTCCTATTCTATTTTTTCTTCCCTTATAACAGCAGTTTACATTCCGAAGAACTTCATCCTGCACGCTGTGTCGCTCCATCAAGCTTTCGCTCATTGTGGAAAATTCCTTACTGCTGCCTCCCGTAGGAGTCTGGGCCGTATCTCAGTCCCAGTGTGGCCGTACAGCCTCTCGGCCCGGCTAAACATCATCGTCTTGGTAGGCCATTACCCTACCAACTAACTAATGTTCCGCACCCCCATTTTTAAGTGAAGCTGTGAAGCTCCTTTCTATTACTCATCATGCGATAAATAACTATATCCGGTATTAGCTATTGTTTCCAATAGTTATCCCAGTCTTAAAGGTAGGTTAGGTACGTGTTACTCACCCATTCGCTACTGAATGTATTGCTACATCCCGTTCAACATGCATGTATTAGGCACACAGCGAGCGTTCATCCTGAGCTAGGATCAAACTCTCAAAAAATTGCGTGTTTAATAAATTGGTTTTGTTTTAATTTTAGATTCG
>NZ_VCNG01000047.1 GCF_006227205.1 Pseudomonas sp. ICMP22404 | reverse complement strand
GCCCTGACCCTGGACCTCAACCAGGGCCAACTCAACAACCAGGGCGGCCTGATCAACGCACCGCTGTTGATGCTCAAGAACCTCAAGGCCGTCAACAACGACGGCGGCGAAATCTCCAGCGCCCAGGCGTTCACCCTGGCTGCGCAAAGCCTGAACAATGACAACGGCAAACTGCTGAGCAACCAGGCCCTGACCCTGCGCGTCGATAACGCCCTGACCAACCTCAAGGGTCTGATCGCCGCCGCCGCGCTGGACGTCGAAGCCGCAAACCTGAACAACAACGGCGGCACCCTGACCAGCCGCGCCAACCTCGACCTGGCCCTCAGCGGCCAGTTGAACAACCAGGGCAACGGGCTGATCAGCGCCACCGATGCCTTGACCGTCAACACCAGCGGCCTGAACAACCAGCAAGGCTCGTTGCTGGGCAGTGCCATCGCCATCGACTTCGGCGCCGCCACCGGCGACCTCAACAACAGCGCCGGCCTCATCACCACCGCCGGTGTTCTCAGCCTCAAACACCTGCGAGACCTGAACAACCAACACGGCGAAATCTCCAGCAGCCAGAGCCTGGACCTGAACGCCCGCGACCTGGACAACAGCGCCGGCCAACTGATCAGCAACGGCGTACTGACCCTGGGCGCCCGCGACGTCACCAACCAAGGTGGTCTGCTGTCCGGCTTCAAGGGCCTGGGCCTGACCGCCGCAAGCCTGGACAACCGCAACAGCGGCACCCTGTCGAGCCGCGACGAGGACGTCAGCGCCACCCTCAGCGGGGCGCTGCTCAACGGCAATGCCGGCGCACTGGTCGGCAAGAAACAACTGACCGTCAGCGCCGCCAGCCTGGACAACGGCGGCGGCATCCTCTCCAGCGGTGGCGACCAGACCCTGACCGTCAGCGGCGGTCTGCTCAACAACGCCCAGGGCGGCTTGATCGACAGCGGCAATGCCCTGGTCATCAACGCCATGACCCTCGGCAACGCCGGCGGCACC
>NZ_VCNG01000046.1 GCF_006227205.1 Pseudomonas sp. ICMP22404 | reverse complement strand
CAGTTGAGCTATCGCCAGCTCAATCGTCGCGCCAACCACCTGGCCCGGCAGTTGCTCGCCCTCGGCGTGCAACCTGATCAGCGCGTGGCCATCTGCGCCGAGCGCAGCCTGGAGATGATCGTCGGCCTGCTGGGCGTGCTCAAGGCCGGCGCGGCCTACGTGCCCATCGACCCGGCCCACCCAGCCGAACGCATGACGTTCATGCTGCAGGACAGCCAACCCCAGGCGTTGTTGACCCAGTCGGCGCTGTCCCTGCCGTCCGGGGAACTGCCGGTGGTGCTGCTGGACACCGTGGAATCGTTGCAAGCGGCGGACGATTCGGCTTTCGACAGCAACCCACAAGTACCGGGCCTGACTGCGGAAAATCTGGCCTATGTGATCTACACCTCCGGTTCCACCGGCCAGTCCAAGGGCGTGATGGTCGAGCACCGTTCGGTGTTCAACTTCTGGCACGTGCTGACCCGCACCACCCACCAGCACTGCCCGACCCCAGCCACCGTAGCCCTGAACGCCGGGTTCTTCTTCGACATGTCGATCAAGGGCATCTCGCAGCTGTTCTCCGGCCATCGCCTGGTGATCATCCCGCAACTGATCCGCGCCAGCGGCAGCGAGTTGCTGGACTTCCTCGAACAGCACCAAGTGCATGCCTTCGACTCCACCCCGTCGCAGCTCGACATCCTGCTCGCCGCCGGCCTGCTGGAGCGCCAGAGCTACCAGCCGGTGAGCGTGCTGCTCGGTGGCGAGGCAATCAACGCCGCCACCTGGGACAAGCTGCGCAACTGCCAGAGCATTCGTTTCTACAACATGTACGGCCCCACCGAGTGCACGGTGGACGCCACCATCGACCTGATCCGCGACTTGGGCGAACGGCCAAGCATCGGTCGCCCCTTCGCCAACGTCCAGGTCCATGTGCTGGATGCGCGAGGCGAACCGGCACCGTTGGGGGTGGCTGGAGAAATCCATATCGGCGGTGTCGGTGTGGCCCGGGGTTACCTGAATCGGCCGGAGCTGAGCGCCGAGCGTTTCATCGCCGATCCGTTCAGCAGTGAGCCGAACGCCCGCCTGTACAAGACCGGCGACCTCGGTCGTTGG
>NZ_VCNG01000045.1 GCF_006227205.1 Pseudomonas sp. ICMP22404 | reverse complement strand
GAGCAACGGCTCGGTCATCACCATCGCAGCGGGCGAAACCACCGGCAGCGTCAATGTCGAGACACTAGCCAACGACGTCTACAACAACGGCAGCACCGTCAGCACCACCATCACCGGTGCGACCGGCGGTAACTTCGAAAACCTGGTTCCGGACACGACGCCTGCGGTCACCACGATCACCGATTCGGTGGACGACACTGGCCTGACCCTGAGTGCCAGCGAAACCATTACCGAAGGTGGTCAGATCACCTACACCGCGACGCTGACCAACGCCGCTCAAACGCCAGTGACCGTGACGCTGAGCAACGGCTCGGTGATCAACATCGCTGCTGGCGAAACTACCGGCACCGTTGCGGTGAATACGCCTGCGAATGACGTCTACAACAATGGCAGCACTGTCAGCACCACCATCACCGGTGCGACCGGCGGTAACTTCGAAAACCTGGTCCCGGACACTACGCCTGCGGTCACCACGATCACCGATTCGGTGGATAACACTGGCCTGACCCTGAGCGCCAGCGAGACCATCACCGAAGGCGGCCAGATTACCTACACCGCTACCTTGACCAATGCCGCTCAAACACCAGTGACCGTCACCTTGAGCAACGGCTCGGTGATTACCATCGCAGCCGGCGAAACTACCGGCACCGTTGCGGTGAATACGTCTGCGAACGATGTCTACAACAATGGCAGCACCGTCAGCACCACTATCACTGGCGCAACTGGCGGCAATTTCGAAAACCTGGTGCCAAGCACTACGCCTGCGGTTACCACGATCACCGATTCGGTGGACACCACTGGCCTGACCTTGAGCGCCAGCGAGAACATCACTGAAGGCGGTTCGATTGTTTACACCGCCACCCTGAGCAACCCAGCCCAAACCCCGGTCACCGTGACGTTGAGCAACGGCTCGGTCATCACCATCGCCGCCGGCGAAACCACCGGCACCATTGCTCTGGAGACATCGCCCAACGACGTCTACAACAATGGCAGCACCGTCAGCACCACTATCACTGGCGCAACTGGCGGCAACTTCGAAAACCTGGTTCCGGACACGACGCCTGCGGTCACCACGATCACCGATTCGGTGGACGACACTGGCCTGACCCTGAGTGCCAGCGAAACCATCACCGAAGGCGGCCAGATCACCTATACCGCGACGCTGACCAACGCGGCGCAAACGCCAGTGACCGTGACGCTGAGCAATGGCTCGGTGATTAACATC
>NZ_VCNG01000043.1 GCF_006227205.1 Pseudomonas sp. ICMP22404 | reverse complement strand
CACTAATCAGACACCAATAGTGAACTAGTACCGTGAGGGAAAGGTGAAAAGAACCCCGAGAGGGGAGTGAAATAGATTCTGAAACCATTTACTTACAAGTAGTCAGAGCACGTTAAAGTGTGATGGCGTACATCTTGCAGTATGGGCCGGCGAGTTATGTTAATATGCAAGGTTAAGCAGAAAAAAGCGGAGCCGTAGGGAAACCGAGTCTGAATAGGGCGACTTTAGTATATTGGCATATACCCGAAACCAGGTGATCTATCCATGAGCAGGTTGAAGCTTAGGTAAAACTAAGTGGAGGACCGAACCGTAGTACGCTAAAAAGTGCCCGGATGACTTGTGGATAGCGGTGAAATTCCAATCGAACCTGGAGATAGCTGGTTCTCTTCGAAATAGCTTTAGGGCTAGCGTATAGTATTGTTTAATGGGGGTAGAGCACTGAATGTGGAATGGCGGCATCTAGCTGTACTGACTATAATCAAACTCCGAATACCATTAAAATTAAGCTATGCAGTCGGAACGTGGGTGATAACGTCCACGCTCGCGAGGGAAACAACCCAGATCGTCAGCTAAGGTCCCAAAATTGTGTTAAGTGAGAAAGGTTGTGAGATTTCATAAACAACTAGGAAGTTGGCTTAGAAGCAGCCACCTTTTAAAGAGTGCGTAATTGCTCACTAGTCAAGAGATCTTGCGCCAATAATGTAACGGGACTCAAACACAATACCGAAGCTACGGGCACATTATGTGCGTTAGGAGAGCGTTTTAATTTCGTTGAAGTCAGACCGTGAGGACTGGTGGAGAGATTAAAAGTGAGAATGCCGGCATGAGTAACGATTCGAAGTGAGAATCTTCGACGCCTATTGGGAAAGGTTTCCTGGGCAAGGTTCGTCCACCCAGGGTTAGTCAGGGCCTAAGATGAGGCAGAAATGCATAGTCGATGGACAACAGGTTAATATTCCTGTACTTGGTAAAAGAATGATGGAGTGACGAAAAAGGATAGTTCTACCACTTACTGGATTGTGGGGTAAGCAACAAGAGAGTTATATAGGCAAATCCGTATAGCATAATCTTGAGTTGTGATGCATAGTGAAGACTTCGGTCGAGTAACGAATTGAATGATTTCATGTTTCCAAGAAAAGCTTCTAGTGTTAATTTTTTATCAACCTGTACCGAGAACGAACACACGTTCCCAAGATGAGTATTCTAAGGCGAGCGAGAAAACCAATGTTAAGGAACTCTGCAAAATAACCCCGTAAGTTCGCGAGAAGGGGCGCCTATTTTTAATAGGCCACAGAAAATAGGGGGGGCAACTGTTTATCAAAAACACAGCTCTCTGCTAAGTTGTAAAACGACGTATAGAGGGTGAAGCCTGCCCAGTGCCCGAAGGTTAAACGGAGATGTTAGCTTACGCAAAGCATTAAAGTGAAGCCCGGGTGAACGGCGGCCGTAACAATAACGGTCCTAAGGTAGCGAAATTCCTTGTCAACTAATTATTGACCTGCACGAAAGGCGCAATGATCTCCCTACTGTCTCAACATTGGACTCGGTGAAATTATGGTACCAGTGAAAACGCTGGTTACCCGCATCAAGACGAAAAGACCCCGTGGAGCTTTACTATAACTTCGTATTGAAAATTGGTTTAGCATGTGTAGGATAGGTGGGAGACTTTGAAGCTGGGACGCTAGTTCTAGTGGAGTCAACCTTGAAATACCACCCTTGCTAAATTGATTTTCTAACCCGTTCCCCTTATCTGGGAAGGAGACAGTGCGTGGTGGGTAGTTTGACTGGGGCGGTCGCCTCCTAAAGAGTAACGGAGGCGTTCAAAGCTACACTCAATATGGTCAGAAACCATATGCAGAGCACAAAGGTAAAAGTGTGGTTGACTGCAAGACTTACAAGTCGAGCAGGTGCGAAAGCAGGACTTAGTGATCCGGCAGTTCATTATGGAATGGCTGTCGCTCAACGGATAAAAGCTACCCCGGGGATAACAGGGTTATCTTCCCCAAGAGATCACATCGACGGGAAGGTTTGGCACCTCGATGTCGGCTCATCGCATCCTGGAGCTGGAGTCGGTTCCAAGGGTTTGGCTGTTCGCCAATTAAAGCGGTACGTGAGCTGGGTTCAGAACGTCGTGAGACAGTTCGGTCCCTATCTGATGTGGGCG
>NZ_VCNG01000042.1 GCF_006227205.1 Pseudomonas sp. ICMP22404 | reverse complement strand
ACCTCAGGGCCGTCGGGTCAACAGCACTTCGGCCCACCCTTGCCACCGTAACGGGCCTCCTGGCGTTCGCGGAAGAACGCCTCGTAGTCCATCACCGGTTTGTCCGGGTGCTTGGTTTGCATGTGCTCGACGTAGTTGTCGTAGTCGGGCATGCCGACCATCAGGCGGGCGGCCTGACCGAGGTATTTACCGAGGCGACTCAAGTCATTGAACATCGTTGCAACCCTCGTGTCAGGCGTCCGGCAGGGCCTGGAATGGCGCTTCTTTATCCGTGCGCTCTTTCGTGCCCCAGGCGGCAACACCGACCTTGAGCGCGTAGAACAGGATGCTGAGCACCACGAACAGGAACAGCACCGTCAGCGTGGCGTTGGTGTAGGCATTGAAGACCACGTGCTGCATCTGCTCGACGCTCTTGGCCGGGGCCAGGATCTGGCCGGCCGCCAGGGCGTCGTTGTATTTGCGCGCCAGGGCCAGGAAGCCGATCGCCGGGTTGGCGTCGAACAGCTTGATCAGGCCCGCCGTGGTGGTGCAGATCAGCAGCCAGGCCGCCGGTAGCAGCGTGACCCAGATGTAGCGCTGGCGCTTCATCTTGATCAGCACTACTGTGCCGAGCATCAGCGCGATACCGGCCAGCATCTGGTTGGAGATACCGAACAGTGGCCACAAGGTGTTGATGCCACCCAACGGATCGATCACGCCCTGGTACAGCAGGTAGCCCCACAGGGCCACGCAACCGGCGGTGGCGATCAGGTTGGCGGTCCAGGATTCGGTGCGCTTGAGCGAGGGCACGAACGAGCCCAGCAGGTCCTGCAGCATGAACCGCCCGGCACGGGTGCCGGCGTCTACCGCGGTGAGGATGAACAACGCTTCGAACAGGATCGCGAAGTGGTACCAGAACGCCATGGTGTTCTCACCCGGCAGCACCGAGTGCAGGATCTGCGCGATACCGACCGCCAGGGTCGGCGCACCGCCGGCACGGGCCAGGACGGTGGTTTCGCCAATGTCCCGGGCCACCGCCTGCAACGCGTCCGGGGTGATGGCAAAGCCCCAGCCACTGATGGTCTGGGCCACGGCCACGACGTCACCGCCGACCACCGCCGCCGGGCTGTTCATGGCGAAGTACACGCCTGGCTCGATCACCGACGCGGCGACCATCGCCATGATCGCCACGAAGGACTCCATCAGCATGCCGCCGTAGCCGATGTAGCGGGCGTTGGTTTCGTTGTCCAGTAGCTTGGGCGTGGTGCCCGAGGAGATCAGCGCATGGAAGCCCGAGACCGCGCCGCAGGCGATGGTGATGAACAGGAACGGGAACAGCCCGCCCTTCCACACCGGGCCCAGGCCGTTGGTGAACTGGGTCAGCGCCGGCATTTTCAGCTCGGGCATGGTGATCAGGATGCCGATCGCCAGGGCGACGATGGTGCCGATCTTGAGGAAGGTCGACAGGTAGTCCCGCGGGGCCAGGATCAGCCACACCGGCAGCACCGCCGCGACGAAACCGTAGCCGATCAGCATCCAGGTGATCTGGATCCCGGTGAAGCTGAAGGCCTTGGCCCAGACCGGGTCGGCGGCGATCTGCCCGCCCAGCCAGATCGAGCCCAGCAGCAACAGCACGCCGATGAGCGAGATTTCACCGATGCGGCCCGGGCGGATGTAACGCATATAGACGCCCATGAACATCGCGATCGGGATGGTCGCCATCACCGTGAAAATCCCCCACGGGCTCTCGGCCAGGGCCTTGACCACGATCAGCGCCAGCACCGCGAGGATGATGATCATGATCAGGAAGCAGCCGAACAGCGCGATGGTGCCGGGGATGCGGCCCATTTCCTCGCGGACCATGTCGCCCAGGGAACGACCGTTACGACGGGTGGACAGGAACAGGATCATGAAGTCCTGCACGGCCCCCGCCAGCACCACGCCGGCGATCAGCCAGAGCGTGCCGGGCAGGTAGCCCATCTGCGCCGCCAGAACCGGCCCGACCAGCGGCCCCGCGCCGGCAATGGCGGCGAAGTGGTGACCGAAGAGGATGTGCTTGTTGGTCGGGACGAAGTCCAGGCCATCGTTGTTGAGCACGGCAGGGGTGGCCCGGCGCGCATCGAGTTGCATCACGTTGTTGGCGATGAAGAGGCTGTAGTAGCGGTAGGCGACCAGGTAGATGGCCACGGCTGCGACGACGATCCAGAGGGC
>NZ_VCNG01000041.1 GCF_006227205.1 Pseudomonas sp. ICMP22404 | reverse complement strand
CCCAGGTGGTCGAGGTGGTAGTAGAACGGGCAGGCGTTGAGGCCTTTGCCGTCGAGCAGCGCCAGCGGGCGGAAGGTGCCGGGTTCGTAGAGGTAGCTGCGGTGGTGATGGCGGCTGCTTTCGGCGACAAGCTGGTCGCCCTGCCAGAAGAACTCGGTGGTCAGGCCGGCCACGGTCTTGCTGATGCGTCGGCCGAAGGCGTCGTAGCGGTAGGACGTTTCGCGACCATCCGCCGTGGTGACGCCGATCAGGCGGTGCTGGCTGTCGTAGCGGTATTCGGTGACGAGGACCTGGGCCTTGCCACGGCGTTCGCGGATCAAGTTGCCGAAGGCGTCGTAGTCGTAGTGACGGTCGCCCTCCATCAGCAGGCGATTGCCCTTGAGGTGGGTCGGGCCGGGGCGGTCCTGCATCAGCAGGTTGCCGGCCGGGTCGTGGGCGAAGTGTTCCGCGGGATCGGTGTGGGAATGCTCGATCCGGGTCAGGCGGTCCAGCGGATCGTACTGGTACTCGCGCCGCCCTCGACGGCTGTCGGAAATGGCGGCGAGGTTGCCCTTGGGGCTGTAGGCATAATCGCGCCAGAACAGCGTCTGCTGGCTCTGCAGCACGGTGTGGGCCTTGAGCCGCCCCTCTTCGTCGTGTTCGTACTGGCTGAGCAGCAAGCCCTGTTGGCGCTGAAGTTCGCGGCCGCCACGCAGTTGGTGTTCGGTGAGGCGTGCGCCGTTCAGGTCGATGGCGGTCAGTGCACCGCCCGGGGCATGGTGGTAGTCGACCTTGCTGTTGTCCGGCAGGCGCAGGTGATTGAGCCGCCCGCAGGCGTCGTAGCCATAGCGCAGGGTGCCCCAGCCCTGATGCTCGGTGATCAGCCGGTCCTGGGTGTCGTACTCGAAGGCCAGCGGGTGGTCGCTGCCGTCATCGACATGGACCAGCCGACCCAGCCCGTCGTAGCGGTACTGAATCGTCTGGCCGTCGGGCAGGGTCTTGATCAGCAGGCGTCCGGCCGTGTCGCGCTGGTAGGCAGTGACAAGCTGGCTGCCGTCGGCACCGAACTCGGTTTTCTCCAGCAGATGCCCATTGAGGTCGTAGGCATAAGCGGTGCGCTGGCCGTCAAAGCCGATTTGCTGTCGGATCAAACCGCTGGAGGTGTAGTCCAGCTGATACTTTTCCCCGGACTCGTTCTCGATCTCGGTCAGCAGCAGCCGCGCCGAGTCGTAGCGGTAGTGCAGCGTACTGCCGTCGGGATTGATGCGCCGGCTGACCAGGTGCAGGTCGTCGGCGTACTCGTAGCGGGTGACGCGGCCCTGTTCGTCGCGCTCGGAGGTGACCTTGCCGTAGGCGTTGTAGGTCCAGGCTCGAGTAGCACCAGAGGGCAAGGTGGTCTGCAGCAGCCGGCCCACGGCGTCCCATTGGTAGTGCGTCACCCCGCCGTGTTCGTCCTGGCGGGTCAGCAAGCGCCCCAGGGCGTCGTAGGCAAAAGCCCGCTCGCTGCCGTCAGGCAGGGTTTCTTCCGTCAGTTGGCCGAGCCGGTTCCAGGTGAACCGGTGTTCACTGGCGTCCGGGTAGTGGATCGACAACAACTGCCCGTGGGCATCGTAGGCATACCAGGTGCGCTGTTGATCCGGGTCGATGGCCTCGATCACCTCGCCACGGTCGTTGCGCCGATAGGTCCATACGGCCTTGCCACGGGAACGGGCGTGCAGGAAACCGTTGCGGTATTCGTAGGACGTGGGCGCGTCTTCGGGTGGGATCAGCGCCACTAGACGCCCGACTTCGTCGTAGTGATATTCGGTGACGGCGCCCAACGGGTCCTGTTCGGCGATCAGCCGGCCCTGTTCGTCGTAGGCCTTGAGGTGTTCGCCGCCGTCGGGCTCGACCTTGCGCACCAGCCGTGCGCGGTCGTCGTGGACATAGGTCTCTTCGCTGCCGTCGAGGTGCCGGACCGTGACGCTGCCGTCCTCGCCCCAGCTGTAACGGGTGTCCATCTGCGCGAACGAGGCCCAGTGCCGCACGCAACGGGCGGCCTGGCCGACGCCCTGCCATTCCCAGAAGAAACTCGCCCCACCGGCCAGTTGTCGCTGGAGGATGACGTGGGCATCGTCGTAGTCGTAGCGCTCGCTTTCCCCGGCGGCGTTGGTCGCTTCGACCAGCCGTGAGCGCGCGTCGTAGCGGTAGGTCGCCAGGGTCTGTTCGGTGCGCCAGGCTTCGTCCAGGGTGAGGGCCGGGTGAAAGCTCTGGTAGTCGAG
>NZ_VCNG01000040.1 GCF_006227205.1 Pseudomonas sp. ICMP22404 | reverse complement strand
CTTGAGCATCAACAGCGGTGCGTTGATCAGGCCGCCCTGGTTGTTGAGTTGGCCCTGGTTGAGGTCCAGGGTCAGGGCCGTATTGCTGAAGAGTTGACCGCCCTGCTGGTCGAGGCTGGACACAGAGGCAGTCAACGCGCTCTGGCTGCCAATGTGCCCGCCGTCTTGGTTGATGAGTTGGGTAGCCTTGAGGTCCAGCGTGCTGCCGCTGTTGAGACGCCCCTTCTGACTGTTGTTAAAAGCGCCGGTGGTGACGCTCACCGCGCCTTTACCGCTGATGGTCCCCTGTTCGCGGTTGTCCAGCGACTTGCTGGTCAGCAGCAACGCGCCGTCGGTGACCAGTTTCCCGCCCTGGTTGTCGAGCAAACCCAAGCTCTGCACAGTGAGGTCCGCCGCACTGGACAGGCTGCCGCCGGCGTTGCTCAGGTTGGCTGCGGTGACATTCAACGCCCCTTCACTGCTGAGCTGGCCTTGGCTGTTGATCAGGTCTCGGCTCAGGGTGATGCGCTGGTCCTGCTGGCTGTTCAGGTAGCCGCCGCTGTTATCCAGCGAGCCACCCTCCAGGATCAGCCCGGTCTTGGCGCTGAGCAGGCCCTTGGTGCGATTGAGCAATGCGTCCACGGTCAGCTTCAGCATCTGCCCAGCGTTTACCTGGCCGCCATCGCTGTTGTCGAAGTTCTGGCTGACCAGGGTGACGTCCGCACTGCCCGTCAGTTCACCGCCACGATTGTCGAGGTCGTCTACATCGAGATCCAGCGTTTTTGTTGCGCCGATCAGGCCGGCCTGACGGTTGTCGAGGTTGTTGGCCTTGAGTGTCAAGGCGTCTGTGCTGATCAGCGTGCCCTGGCGGTTATCAAAAGCGCCAAGGGTGGCCGCCAGTCCGGTCTTGCCGGCGATGCTGCCGGTGCGGTTGTCCAGACGATCAGCGACCAGTAGCAGCGCACCGTCGGCTATCACCGAGCCGTGCTGGTTGTCGAGCAGCGTATCAACAGTCAGGTCGAGTTGATCGTGGCTGCTGATCAGGCCGTCGCTGTTGTCCAGGCTGGCGCTGTGGCTGTCCAGCGATGCCGCCGAAATCACACCCCGGGCGTTGTTCAGCAATTGCGCCGTCTTCAGCACCAGCCCTTGGTTGCTCAGCAGCTTGCCGTTGCGGTTATCCAGGTTCTGCGCGGCAACGGTGAATACCTGCTGGCTGGAAATTTCGCCGCTCTGGTTGTTGACGTCCTTGAGGTTGCTCAGTAACAACGCACCCGACGTATTGATCAGGCCGCTCTGGTTATTCAGAAACCCGTGGTTGAGGTCCAGGGTGAGACTGGTATTGCTGAACAGTTCGCCGTTCAGTTGCTCCAGCCCGGTGATGCTGGCAGCCAAGTTTTTTGCACTGGCGATGCGACCAGAGGAGTTATTCACCTGGCCCGCTTTCAATGACAACGTGTCGTTGCTGCTCACGCTGCCGCCCAGGTTGCTCAAGGTAGCGGCGCTGTCGATGTTCAGCGCACCAATGCTCGCCAACTGACCCGCATCATTATTAATTTCGGCCGCCTTGACGCTGGCGGTGGTGTCGCTTTTCACGCTGCCTTGAGCGTTGAGCAATTGCCCCTGCAGATCCAGGTTCAACCCTTTTTGTGCGTAAAGGGTGCCTTGCCGGTTGTCCAGACTCCCCGCGTCGAGTGCCAGCAGACCGATCGACGACAGCAAACCAGCTTGATTAAGCAACTGGGCCGAAATGCTGGCGGTGAGTGCGCCATCCGCGAGCAAACGCCCCGCCGTGTTATCCAGCGAGGCAGCGCGCACCGTGACGTTGCCCTGGCTGCTGAGTTGGCCTCCGTTGTTATTCAACTGCCCGACATTGACCGTGAGGTTGCCATTGCTGCTGACGACGCCCTGGGTGTTGAGCAGTGTGTCGGCGCTGACGCTCAGCGTGTTGCTGCTCAGTACCCGGCCGTTATTCTGGTTATCCAGGGTCCCGGCTTTGACAGTCGAGGCCTGTCCGGCGCTCAAGGTCCCGCCCTGGTTGTTCAGGGTTTGCGCCACGTTGGCCGTCAGGTTGCGGCTGGCGATCACGCTCTTGCCGCTGTTGTTGAGGCTTTGTGCGGTGAGGCTCACATCACCCGTGGCGTTACGGGTGGTATCCGCATTGACCCCGGCTTCGATGACGCCGTTGTTGGTCAACTGCCCGCCGCTGCTCAAGCTGATCCGGTCACGGGCGGCGATGTTCTGCTGCACATCCAGTGCGCCGCTGGTTTGCATGTTGACG
>NZ_VCNG01000039.1 GCF_006227205.1 Pseudomonas sp. ICMP22404 | reverse complement strand
TTCGCCGCCGTCGTTGTTGACGGCCTTGAGGTTCTTGAGCATCAACAGCGGTGCGTTGATCAGGCCGCCCTGGTTGTTGAGTTGGCCCTGGTTGAGGTCCAGGGTCAGGGCGGTGTTGCTGAAGAGTTGGCCGCCCTGCTGGTCGAGGTCGGTGACGCTGGCGATGAGTGCGCCGTTGCTGGCGATGCGGCCGCCGTTCTGGTTGGTCAGTTTTTGCGTGGTCAGGTCGAGGCTGGCAGCGCTGCTCAGGCGGCCGGACTGGCTGTTGTCGAACGCGCCGGTCTCGACCAGCACGCCTTGCTTGCCGCTGATGGTGCCACTATTGCGGTTGTCGAGGCTGGCGCTTTTGACCGTGAGGCCGGCGTCGGTGACGAGCTCGCCGCCCTGGTTGAGCAAGGCATGGTCGAGCTGGAGCCCCAGGGCGCCGGCACTGGAGATGCTGCCTTGCGTGTTGTCGAGGCTGCCGGCATTCGCGGTCAGGGTACCTTCGCTGCTGATCAGGCCGGCGACGTTGCTCAAGGCGTTGTCGAGGCGAATATCCAGGCCTTGGTGGGCGACGAGGCTGCCGCCGCTGTTGTCCAGGCTTTGTCCGGTGACGGTGCTGGTGCCGGTGCTGAACAGAAGGCCCTTGGTCTGGTTGATGATTGCTGCGACTTTCAGGCCCAGGTCGGTGCCGGCCAGGACCTTGCCGTTGTCGCTGTTGTTCAGGCGCAGACCCTCGATGTCGATCCCCAGCGAACTGGAAATCTCCCCGCCACGGTTGTCCACGGCGTCGACGTCGAGTGTCAGCGCGCCTGTCGCGCCGACCAGGCCGCCGTTACGGTTATCCAGGCCCTGGCCGTTGACGGTCAACGGGCCCTGGGCAACCAGCTCGCCGCCCTGGTTGGTCAGTTCGGCGACGTTTGCGGTGAGGTCGCTCTTGCTGGAGATGCGCCCGCCGCTGTTATCGACTTCGTTGGTTTCCAGGTGCACCGGGCCCACCGCAGTGAGCAGGCCAGCCGCGTTATTCAGTTGCGTGCCATCCACCCGCAGCCCCGCCTGGCTGCTGAGCAGGCCTTGCTGGCTATTGTCCAAGGCAGCGACGGTCAGTTGCATATCCTTGGCGGACAGGACCTTGCCGGCGCGGTTGTCCAGGCTGGCAGCCGTGACCGTCAACATCGCACCCGAACCCAACACGCCGTTCCGGTTGTCCAGCGCTCCGATCAAACCGATGTTCAGGGCCACGTCGCCAGTAAGCAGGCCGTCGCTGTTGTCGAGGGTAGTGCCGGTGAGCCGGGTGGTCGTGGCACTGGAGACTTCGCCGTCGTGGTTATTCAGCTGCCCGACAGTGGCCGTGAGGTTGCCATTGCTGCTGACGGTACCCTGGGTGTTGAGCAGTGTGTCAGCGCTGACGCTCAACGTATTGCTGCTCAATACCCGGCCGTTGTTCCGGTTGTCGAGGGTGCCGGCCTTGACCGTGCTGGTCTGCCCGGCGCTCAAGGTCCCGCCCTGGTTGTTCAGGGTCTGCGCCACGGTGGCCGTCAGGTTGCGGCTGGCGATCACGCTCTTGCCGCTGTTGTTGAGATTCTGCGCGGTGAGGCTGACATCGCCCCCTGCATTGCGAGTGTTGTCCGCGTTGACCCCAGCTTCGATGACGCCGTTGTTGGTCAACTGCCCGCCGCTGCTCAAGCTGATCCGGTCACGGGCGGCGATGTTCTGCTGCACATCCAGTGCGCCGCTGGCTTGCATGTTGACGCTGGCACCGTAGACCGCCCCTTGCACGTTGGCGCTGGAGGCCTTGGCGGTGACCGCGCCGGTGGCTGAGGTGTCGGCTAGGCTCAGATGGCCGTTGGCGTCGAGCTGGATATCGCCACCGCTGGCGATCAACTTGCCGTCCAGCTTCACCCCGACACCGGCCTCGGTACCCACCAGCTTGATGGCGCCCGCGTACATTCCGCCCAGGGCCGAGGAGTCGATGGCCAGTTGCGGTTTGGCGCTGCCGTCGTCGGCGCGGGCGGTGGAATTGAGGCTGGCGGCGTCGGCGTCGTTGCGGCCGGCGACGATGGTCAGGTTTTTCGCCTGGATCTCGGCGTTGATCTTGGCGCTGCGGGTGATGATTTCGAAGCGGTCGACGTTGGTCGCGTTGAGGCCCGCGCCTTCGATGGTGACGCTGCCCTGGTCGACCTGGTAGCGCGTCAACTGACCGTTTTCCACCACCGGTTTGCCGGTGGTCAAAGTTGCCTGGGGGGTGTTGATGAAACCGCAGCCGTTACAGGTGATGCCATAGGGGTTGGCGACGATGACGTGGGCCGACTGCCCCGCCACCTCGGTGTAGCCACGTAACTGGCTCGGGCTGCCGCCGTTGACTTCGTTGAGGATGGTGGTGGCGGCCGCG
>NZ_VCNG01000038.1 GCF_006227205.1 Pseudomonas sp. ICMP22404 | reverse complement strand
CTGGGGTCAACGCGGACAACACTCGCAATGCAGGGGGCGATGTCAGCCTCACCGCGCAGAATCTCAACAACAGCGGCAAGAGCGTGATCGCCAGCCGCAACCTGACGGCCAATGTGGCGCAAACCCTGAACAACCAGGGCGGGACTTTGAGTGCTGGGCAGGCCAGCACGGTCAAAACCGGAACCCTGGATAACCGGAACAGCGGTCGGGTACTGAGCAACAAAACGCTGACCGTGACCGCCGACACACTCTTGAACACCCAAGGCGTCGTCAGCAGCAATGGCAACCTCACGGCCACTGTCGGGCAGTTGAATAACCACGCCGGCGAAGTCTCCAGCGCCGCGACCACCCAGCTCACCGGTAGCACCCTGGATAACAGCGACGGCCAGCTCACTGGCGACGTGGCACTGAACATCGGTTTGATCGGTGCCCTGAACAACCAGAACGGCGTGCTGGGTTCCGGTGCGATGCTGACGGTCACTGCTGCCAGTCTGGACAATACCCTAGGGGGAAGTCTGGTCAGCGACGGTAGTCTGACGGCGCGTATCGGAGGTCTGTTCGATAACCGACAAGGCAGCCTCGGCGCCAAAGGTGCCGTCGATGTGCAGACTGCTCGGTTGGATAACCGGGGCGGCAAGGTCCAGTCCGCCAAGGACATGCAACTTACGGTCGTCACGCTCGACAACGGCCAGCAAGGCTTGCTCAGCAGTCAGGCGGCGCTGCGCGTGGATGGCACGCAACTGAATAACGCCGGCGGCCTGCTCAGTGCCGGCGGCCCGGTGCGCCTGGAAACCACTGGCGTCGATAACAGCGGCGGGCGCATCTCCAGCAAGAACGACCTCACCGCAAACGTCGACCAGTTGACCAACCAGGGCGGTGAGCTGGTTGCCCAGGGTCTGTTGACCGTCAGCGGCCAGAGCCTGGATAACCGCAACGGCGGTCTGGTAGGCGCGACAAAAGCGCTGAAACTCGACGTCGATGCCGTGGACAACCGTGGCGGGGAGATTTCCAGTTCGCTCGGCATCGACATCGACGGCCAGCGCCTGGACAACAGCGACAACGGCAAGGTCCTGGCTGGCACCGACCTGGGCCTGAAAGTAGCGGCGATCATCAACCAGACCAAGGGCCTTCTGTTCAGCACCGGCACCAGCACCGTCACCGGACAAAGCCTGGACAACAGCGGCGGCAGCCTCGTCGCCCGCCAAGGCCTGGACATTCGTCTCGACAACGCCTTGACCAACATTGCCGGCCTGATCAGCAGCGAAGGCACACTGACGGCCAATACCGGCAGCCTCGACAACACCGACGGCAGTCTCACCGGTGTCGGCGCGTTGGCACTCACCACCGTCGGCGCCCTGGTCAACCAGGGTGGTTCCATCACCACCGATGCCGGCCTTACCGTCACCAGCCAGAGCCTGAACAACCAGCAAAACGGCTTGCTCAGCGCCAAAGGCGCGACTCGCGTCACCACCGGCACTTTCGACAACACCCAGGGTGGGTATCTGGTCAGCGGCGACACCCTCGACCTGACCGCCAGCCAAGTCAGCAACGGCGCTGCCAGTCGTATTGCCAGTGACAAGGCACTGACCGCCAGTGTCAGCGGTTTCGATCAGCAGGGCGGTGAGCTGTTCAGCAAGACCTCCTTGAACCTGGACCTGAACCACGGCCAGTTAAACAACCTCAAGGGCGTAATCACCGCGCCGGTTCTGGTGCTGAAGAACCTCAAGAACGTCGACAACCGGGGCGGCGAAATCTCCAGTGCCCAGGCATTCACCCTGGCCGCGCAAAACCTGGACAACGGTGACGGCAAACTCATCAGCAACCAGGCCCTGACCCTGCGCATCGATCAAGTGCTCAACAGCGTCAAGGGGCTGATTTCCGCGCAATCCGTCGACAGCCACAGCGCCAGTTTGGACAGCACCGGTGGCCTGATCAGCAGTCGTGGCGCGCTGGTCCTGAGTGTGGACGGGCAACTGCTCAATCGCGACGCTGCCGTGATCGCCGATGGTGATCTGCACATCGAGGCCGCGAGCCTGGACAACACGGCCGGTCAGATTGCCGGCAAAGCCGCCGTTACGGCCGATGTCGCCAGCGTCAACAACCAGGGCGGCCAGATGATCGCCCTCGGCAGCCTGACCCTTACCGGCACGTCGCTGGACAACCGCCACGCTGGGTTGGTCGGCGCCACCGACGCGCTGACCCTGAAGGTCGATTCGATCGATAACCGTGGTGGTGAACTCTCGGGTCAGTCAAACATTTCCCTGATCGGCAATGCTCTGGACAACAGTGATGGCGGCCAGGTGCTCGCCAGCGGCGCATTGGCCTTGACGGTGAAGGACGTCCTCAACCGCGCCAAGGGTCAGTTGTCGGGCAAGACTGGCCTGAGCCTGACGGGCAAGACGCTGGATAACAGCGGCGGTTTGGTGTTGAGCCAGAAAGACCTTACCGTCGACCTGTCCGGCGACATGAATAGCACCCAGGGTGTACTGAGTGCCGAAGGCGCGTTGACGCTGACGGCGGCCAGCCTCACCAATACCCTGGGCAGCGTCTCCAGTGCTGGCGCACTGGGGCTCCAGCTCGACAATGCCTTGCTCAACCAGGGCGGCGAGATCGTCACCGACGCCGGCCTCACCGTCAAAAGTGCCAGCCTCGACAACCGCAATAGTGGCACCATCAGCGGCAAGCAAGGCGTGCTGGTCGAGACCGGTGCATTCGACAACAGCCAGTCCGGCCGCCTGACCAGCGCTGCCAGCCTCGACCTGACCACGCAAAAACTGACCAACCAGAACGGCGGCCGCATCGCCAGCAACGGCGCACTCACCGCCAGCGTCACCGATCTGGACCAGCAGGGCGGTCAACTCTTCAGCAATACGGCCCTGACCCTGGACCTCAACCAGGGCCAACTCAACAACCAGGGCGGCCTGATCAACGCACCGCTGTTGATGCTCAAGAACCTCAAGGCCGTCAACAACGACGGCGGCGAA
>NZ_VCNG01000037.1 GCF_006227205.1 Pseudomonas sp. ICMP22404 | reverse complement strand
TGTTGATGGTGATACCGCGAGCTTTTTCTTCCGGGGCGCTGTCGATCTTGTCGAAGTCAACCTTGGCCGAACCGAAAACTTCGGAGCAGACGCGGGTCAGAGCAGCGGTCAAGGTGGTTTTACCGTGGTCGACGTGACCGATGGTACCGACGTTGACGTGCGGCTTATTACGTTCGAACTTTTCCTTAGCCATCGAAATCACCCCTAGGAGAAGAATTTAGCAACTCACACAAGCCATTAAAACAAAGGCAGATATTTTCATATCTGCCTTGTTATATGGAGCTCTTGAGCGGATTTGAACCGCTGACCTCACCCTTACCAAGGGTGTGCTCTACCAACTGAGCTACAAGAGCGAAACACTTTGCACAACCTGCAAACTTGGAGCGGGTAGCGGGAATCGAACCCGCATCATCAGCTTGGAAGGCTGAGGTTCTACCACTAAACTATACCCGCGGAGCCTGCAGCTCACGCTAGAAACTGGTGGAGGGGGAAGGATTCGAACCTTCGAAGTCGTAGACGTCAGATTTACAGTCTGATCCCTTTGGCCGCTCGGGAACCCCTCCTAAGCGAGCCGGCATTCTACATCATGCCAGCCTTCTGTCAAGCATTTTCTCATTAAAAACCTGAGGTTAGCTGCGTTGACCACGTTTCGCATTGTTGACCGTTAAAGGTCTTCGCTGCGAAGCGGGCGCCATTCTATGCAAACTACCCCAAGGGTGCAACCCCCTCACAAGGCATTATTTTATGTTTTAACTCATTGAATTCTTTAGAAAGGTTTTGAAGGAACGTTTCATTCACCTTCCCTGTACTTTCCGGCGAAACCTGGACCCAAAATCCGGCCTCAGGGGCACCTGAAGCAGTGGCGCGTGCCACAACCCCCAGCGCTGCCAATTTTTGCTCCAACTGCCGGTTCATTTCCGGACGAGTAAAGCCGCCCAGATAAACACACGTCTTTTGCGCTTCACCGGGCTTTCCCGAATCGCGCCTCACAAGCGCGTCCGCCGTCTCACTCAAGAGATGAATATCCTGCTGCGAGCCGCGATACAAACTCAGAGGGGTGACATCCTTAGCACGAAGCGGAGCTTCCTGTTGATGCCATACATAATAGAAAGCGTTCAAAACCAGCAATAACAGGAACAGCCACCGCATAGGAACCTCAAGACAAAGGACAGGCCATCGCCAAGCCGACAAAAACCAGGTCAGGCACCAACCTGGCGTCAGGGACAATACCGGAAACCAGATTAGCGTCCCCCCCCGTTAGAAACACAACGAAATCCTCACCCCAGTACTGCCGCGCCATCTCAAGTTGAGTCAGGACAAACCCCCTGAGCATCAACATGCAACCACGCTCCACGGCCTCGACAGTCGCCCGTCCAGGAGCGAGACTTTCATGAGCACGCTCCGCAGCCCTATCGTCATAGCGAATCCGGCGGGTATGGGTACGCAACTGATTGCGCATCAAAGACATGCCCGGACAAATGAAGCCCCCAAGGTGCTCACCGTCTGCAGCCACAAAATCGGCTGTAACGGCGGTACCAAAATCGAGCACCAGACAAGCACCCGAGGCCAGGTGAAACCCTCCAAGCAAAGCCAACCATCGATCCAGGCCCAGCCGCTCGTAATCCTCATAGCCATTTCGAACGCCGGCCATTTCACGGGTTGGCGCAGCTCGCGCTACGGTCACTCCGAACGCATCAACCAGCGCAGTAACCAGCGATTCGGTTTCGTCCTGGGTGCGCACGCTGACAAGACGACATTTTATGAGCTGAAATTTTCCAGCATCGCTCAAACAAGCCAGTAGATCGCCATCAGAACTGACCACACCTCCGTCGACCGGCGTAAGGCCGTCGGCGCGAAGCACGCGCCACTTGATAAAGCTGTTGCCGCAATCGAGCTCAAGAATCATCACGCAACCTCAAACTGAGCTCACCACCGCTAAAATTTCTTTCCACGCCATCCACCTTCAAACGCAGCGCTCCCTGGTAATCGATACCCAGCACAACGCCATCAATTTGATTGACACCCGCAATCAATGATACAGCCCGCCCTTGCCACAAATGATGCCGCTCCCACTCTGGCTGTATTGCGGCAAATCCAGACGCCTGGTGAAGCGTCAAGAATCGCTGGAGATTTGCCCCCAATCGCGCCACCAACTCATTCCGGTCAAAACACCCTCCAGCCACAAGACTCATGGATGTCCACTGCTGATCAACCTCATCGCTGGACTGCATATTCACATTGATTCCCACCCCCAGGACAACGTGGCAGACATCAGCCGGATCCCCTACTAGCTCAAGCAATATCCCTGCAATCTTTCTATCATCAACCAGAACATCGTTAGGCCATTTCAACCCCGCCTGCTGAACGCCCATATCATGCAAAGCATGCAAGACAGCCAGTCCCACAACGAGACTGAGCCCTTCTATTTGGCGCATGCCGCCATCGATACGCAGTACCAGGCTGTAGTAGAGGTTTTCTGCAAAGGGACTGACCCACTTTCGACCGCGGCGACCGCGGCCGGCAGTCTGCCGCTCAGCCAAAACCAGGAATGGCGCCGCCACCCCGCGCTCTATGGAGCGCAACGCTTCAGCATTGGTGGAGTCGATGGAATCGAATATATGAACAGGCCATCCGCAAGGTTCCTTTGCATCAATCTCGGCCGCATCCAGTAGCAATAATGGCCTGGCCAATTGATACCCCCTGCCTCTGACCTTATGAACAGACAAGCCCAGCTCTGCCTCCAGGTGCTGTAGCTGCTTCCATACAGCACTGCGACTGATACCCAGCGCAGCGCCTAGCGCCTGCCCCGAATGGAAGCGGCCATCCTTCAGAAGTTTTAGCAACGTGAGCATGCGAACTGCGCCCTGACAATGAGGCCCGCATGATAGCCATGCGCAAGACGGTTGCATAGAAAGACAAAGGAAGCTTTCCTGCGAGCAAAACAAAACCCCTACCTGCATCAGCAGATAGGGGTTTCGGAATTTAATCTTGACGATGACCTACTCTCACATGGGGAAACCCCACACTACCATCGGCGATGCATCGTT
>NZ_VCNG01000036.1 GCF_006227205.1 Pseudomonas sp. ICMP22404 | reverse complement strand
TGAATGTTGATTTCTAGTCTTTTGATTAGATCGTTCTTTAAAAATTTGGGTATGTGATAGAAAGATAGACTGAACGTTACTTTCACTGGTAACGGATCAGGCTAAGGTAAAATTTGTGAGTTGCTCTCATGAGCAAGATCGAATTTTCGGCGAATGTCGTCTTCACAGTATAACCAGATTGCTTGGGGTTATATGGTCAAGTGAAGAAGCGCATACGGTGGATGCCTTGGCAGTCAGAGGCGATGAAAGACGTGGTAGCCTGCGAAAAGCTTCGGGGAGTCGGCAAACAGACTTTGATCCGGAGATGTCTGAATGGGGGAACCCAGCCATCATAAGATGGTTATCTTGCACTGAATACATAGGTGCAAGAGGCGAACCAGGGGAACTGAAACATCTAAGTACCCTGAGGAAAAGAAATCAACCGAGATTCCCTTAGTAGTGGCGAGCGAACGGGGACTAGCCCTTAAGCTTCTTTGATTTTAGCGGAACGCTCTGGAAAGTGCGGCCATAGTGGGTGATAGCCCTGTACGCGAAAGGATCTTAGAAGTGAAATCGAGTAGGACGGAGCACGAGAAACTTTGTCTGAATATGGGGGGACCATCCTCCAAGGCTAAATACTACTGACTGACCGATAGTGAACTAGTACCGTGAGGGAAAGGCGAAAAGAACCCCGGAGAGGGGAGTGAAATAGATCCTGAAACCGTATGCGTACAAGCAGTGGGAGCCCACTTTGTTGGGTGACTGCGTACCTTTTGTATAATGGGTCAGCGACTTATTTTCAGTGGCGAGCTTAACCGAATAGGGGAGGCGTAGCGAAAGCGAGTCTTAATAGGGCGTCTAGTCGCTGGGAATAGACCCGAAACCGGGCGATCTATCCATGGGCAGGTTGAAGGTTAGGTAACACTGACTGGAGGACCGAACCGACTACCGTTGAAAAGTTAGCGGATGACCTGTGGATCGGAGTGAAAGGCTAATCAAGCTCGGAGATAGCTGGTTCTCCTCGAAAGCTATTTAGGTAGCGCCTCATGTATCACTGTAGGGGGTAGAGCACTGTTTCGGCTAGGGGGTCATCCCGACTTACCAAACCGATGCAAACTCCGAATACCTACAAGTGCCGAGCATGGGAGACACACGGCGGGTGCTAACGTCCGTCGTGAAAAGGGAAACAACCCAGACCGTCAGCTAAGGTCCCAAAGTTATGGTTAAGTGGGAAACGATGTGGGAAGGCTTAGACAGCTAGGAGGTTGGCTTAGAAGCAGCCACCCTTTAAAGAAAGCGTAATAGCTCACTAGTCGAGTCGGCCTGCGCGGAAGATGTAACGGGGCTCAAACCATACACCGAAGCTACGGGTATCACGTAAGTGATGCGGTAGAGGAGCGTTCTGTAAGCCTGTGAAGGTGAGTTGAGAAGCTTGCTGGAGGTATCAGAAGTGCGAATGCTGACATGAGTAACGACAATGGGTGTGAAAAACACCCACGCCGAAAGACCAAGGTTTCCTGCGCAACGTTAATCGACGCAGGGTTAGTCGGTCCCTAAGGCGAGGCTGAAAAGCGTAGTCGATGGAAAACAGGTTAATATTCCTGTACTTCTGGTTATTGCGATGGAGGGACGGAGAAGGCTAGGCCAGCTTGGCGTTGGTTGTCCAAGTTTAAGGTGGTAGGCTGAGATCTTAGGTAAATCCGGGATCTTAAGGCCGAGAGCTGATGACGAGTTACCCTTTGGGTGACGAAGTGGTTGATGCCATGCTTCCAAGAAAAGCTTCTAAGCTTCAGATAACCAGGAACCGTACCCCAAACCGACACAGGTGGTTGGGTAGAGAATACCAAGGCGCTTGAGAGAACTCGGGTGAAGGAACTAGGCAAAATGGCACCGTAACTTCGGGAGAAGGTGCGCCGGTGAGGGTGAAGCACTTGCTGCGTAAGCCCACGCCGGTCGAAGATACCAGGCCGCTGCGACTGTTTATTAAAAACACAGCACTCTGCAAACACGAAAGTGGACGTATAGGGTGTGACGCCTGCCCGGTGCCGGAAGGTTAATTGATGGGGTTAGCTAACGCGAAGCTCTTGATCGAAGCCCCGGTAAACGGCGGCCGTAACTATAACGGTCCTAAGGTAGCGAAATTCCTTGTCGGGTAAGTTCCGACCTGCACGAATGGCGTAACGATGGCGGCGCTGTCTCCACCCGAGACTCAGTGAAATTGAAATCGCTGTGAAGATGCAGTGTATCCGCGGCTAGACGGAAAGACCCCGTGAACCTTTACTATAGCTTTGCACTGGACTTTGAATTTGCTTGTGTAGGATAGGTGGGAGGCTTTGAAGCGTGGACGCCAGTCTGCGTGGAGCCATCCTTGAAATACCACCCTGGCAACTTTGAGGTTCTAACTCAGGTCCGTTATCCGGATCGAGGACAGTGTATGGTGGGTAGTTTGACTGGGGCGGTCTCCTCCTAAAGAGTAACGGAGGAGTACGAAGGTGCGCTCAGACCGGTCGGAAATCGGTCGTAGAGTATAAAGGCAAAAGCGCGCTTGACTGCGAGACAGACACGTCGAGCAGGTACGAAAGTAGGTCTTAGTGATCCGGTGGTTCTGTATGGAAGGGCCATCGCTCAACGGATAAAAGGTACTCCGGGGATAACAGGCTGATACCGCCCAAGAGTTCATATCGACGGCGGTGTTTGGCACCTCGATGTCGGCTCATCACATCCTGGGGCTGAAGCCGGTCCCAAGGGTATGGCTGTTCGCCATTTAAAGTGGTACGCGAGCTGGGTTTAGAACGTCGTGAGACAGTTCGGTCCCTATCTGCCGTGGACGTTTGAGATTTGAGAGGGGCTGCTCCTAGTACGAGAGGACCGGAGTGGACGAACCTCTGGTGTTCCGGTTGTCACGCCAGTGGCATTGCCGGGTAGCTATGTTCGGAAAAGATAACCGCTGAAAGCATCTAAGCGGGAAACTTGCCTCAAGATGAGATCTCACTGGAGCCTTGAGCTCCCTGAAGGGCCGTCGAAGACTACGACGTTGATAGGCAGGGTGTGTAAGCGCTGTGAGGCGTTGAGCTAACCTGTACTAATTGCCCGTGAGGCTTGACCATATAACACCCAAGCAATTTGCTGACCTGAAAGGGCACCAGATTGCGGTGTGTGAAGACGAAACGAACCGAAAGTTCGAACCGACTCAGCAGCAACACACAAACTATCGCATACCCATTCGCTGGAACGTGACCGCAAGGCACGCGCTGGCTACCGAATTTCTTGACGACCATAGAGCGTTGGAACCACCTGATCCCATCCCGAACTCAGAAGTGAAACGATGCATCGCCGATGGTAGTGTGGGGTTTCCCCATGTGAGAGTAGGTCATCGTCAAGATTAAATTCCGAAACCCCTATCTGCTGA
>NZ_VCNG01000035.1 GCF_006227205.1 Pseudomonas sp. ICMP22404 | reverse complement strand
GCTGTTCCAGGCCATGCTGGTGCTCGGCAACACGCCACAGGACCAGGCTTTGGAATTGCCAGGCTTGAGCCTGAGCCCACTGGCCCAGCCCACCGGCACCACCCAGTTCGATGTGAGCCTGTCCCTCAACGACGACGGCGAGACCATCAGCGGCCAGTTCGAATACGCCACCGACCTCTTCGACGAAAGCACCATCGCCCGTTGGGGCCAGCACCTGCTGCACTTGCTCGACGGGATGCTGGAGGACGCCACGCAGCCGGTGGCAACGCTGCCCTTGCTGGATAACCAACAACGCCGGCAACTGCTCGGCGGTTTCAACCAGACCCACGCGCCGTTTGCCGAAGGCCGACTGCTACAGGAATGGTTCGAGCAGCATGTACAGGCACGCCCCCAGGCCATCGCTGTGCAGGCCGAAGAGGTCAGTCTCAGCTATGCCGAACTCAACACCCGGGCCAATCGCATCGCCCATCGCCTGATCGCCGCTGGCCTGCGCCCGGATGAACGGGCCGCCCTGCTGGTGGAACGCAGCCCGGAAAT
The DNA here is from genome assembly GCF_006227205.1 of Pseudomonas sp. ICMP22404. Classification (GTDB taxonomy): domain Bacteria; phylum Pseudomonadota; class Gammaproteobacteria; order Pseudomonadales; family Pseudomonadaceae; genus Aquipseudomonas. The sequence goes on along the minus strand of NZ_VCNG01000035.1, from coordinate 3,253 downwards.
GATCATCGGCATCCTGGCCATTCTCAAAGCCGGCGGCGCCTACGTGCCGCTGGACCCGAACTATCCGCAGGACCGCTTGCAGCACATGCTCGACGACAGCACGCCGCGGGTCCTGCTCACCCAGGGTTACCTGATCGAAACCATGGCCGAACAACTGCCGGCGCTGCACATGCCGCAGCTGTTGCTGGACGACTCGACTGATGGCGATGACAGCAATCCAAGGGTCGAGGGCCTGACCTCCCGGCACTTGGCCTACGTCATGTACACCTCCGGCTCCACCGGCAAGCCGAAAGGCGTGATGCTCGAACACCGCTCGGTGTGCAACCAGATCGGTGCCCTGCAAGAACGCTACGGCCTCAACCCCCAGGATCGCATCCTGCAATTCGCCACCATGACCTTCGACATGTCGGTGGAAGAGATCTTTGGCGCCTTGCTGTCCGGCGCCACCCTGGTACTGCGCAGCGATGCCTGGATCGCCGGCACCGCTGCCTTCGCCGCGCTTTGCGAGCAGCATGCAATCAGCGTCGCCAACCTGCCGACCGTGTTCTGGCAACAGGTCGCCCGAGACGCCCATGTCGCCCTGCCCGTTTGCCTGCGTCAGTTCATGATCGGTGGCGAAGCGGTGGGCAAGCAGGCCGTGAGCCAGTGGTTCGCCCGCGCCGGCCATCGCCCGGCGCTGTTCAATGCCTACGGCCCGACCGAAGCCACGGTCAACGCCTCGATCCGCCGCATGGAAAGCGAGCACGACGATTTCCGTTCCATCGGCAAGCCGCTACGCAACACTCAACTGCACGTGCTGGATGCGCTCGGCAACCTGGTCCCCATGGGGGTCGCCGGGGAAATTCACATCGGCGGCGTCGGTGTCGCTCGCGGCTACCTCAATCGCCACGAACTGACAGCCGAGCGTTTCATCGCCGACCCGTTCAGCACCGATCCGGACGCACGCCTGTACAAGACCGGCGACCTTGGCCGCTGGTGCGCCGACGGTACCCTGCAATACCTGGGACGCAACGACGATCAGGTGAAGATCCGCGGTTTCCGCGTGGAGCTGGGGGAGATCGAAGCCGTCCTCGCCGGCTGTGCCGGTGTCCGCGAAGCGGTGGTGGTTGCCCAGGAAAGCAAGCCGGGGCAGTCCGACAGCAAACGGCTGGTCGCCTATCTGTGCGGTGAGCCGGTGCCGGTGGAGCAATTGCGTGCCGTACTGCTGGCGGCGCTGCCCGAGTACATGGTGCCGAGCGCCTTCGTCCAGCTTGAAGCGCTGCCGCTGACCCCCAACGGCAAACTCGACCGCCGCGCCCTGCCCGCGCCGGGCCAGGAAGCGTTCGCCAGCCGCGCCTACGAGGCCCCACGGGGCGAGATTGAACAGATCGTTGCCAACGTCTGGCAAGACCTGCTGGGCATCGACAAGATTGGCCGTCACGACCGCTTCTTCGAACTCGGCGGGCATTCGCTGCTGGCCGTGAGCCTGATCGACCGCTTGCGCCAGCATGGCCTGAGCGCCAGCGTGCGCACCGTGTTCACCGCCCCCAGCGTGCGGGAAATGGCCCAGGCCCTGAGCCGCAGCCATGACGCGCCGTTCCTCGCACCGGCCAACCGGATTCCGGACGCCTGCACCGCCCTGACGCCCGACATGCTGCCCCTGGTGGAGCTGAGCGAGGCCCAGCTCGAACGCATCGTCGCCGCCGTACCGGGCGGGGCCGCCAATATCCAGGACATCTACCCGCTGGCCCCGTTGCAGCAAGGCATCCTGTTCCATCATCTGCTGGGACACGAAGGCGATGCGTACCTGGTCCGTTCGCTGATCGAATTCGACAGCCACGCGCGTCTCGAGGCCTTTATCGGTGCCTTGCAGCAGGTGATCGACCGCCACGACATCCTGCGCAGCGCCGTGCATTGGGTCGGCCAGCCGCAGCCGGTACAGGTGGTGCAACGCCAGGCCACGCTGCCGCTGCAGCACATCGCCCTGGCCGCCGATGAAGACCCGCGCGACCAACTGGAACGCTTGAGCGATCCCCGGCACCTGCGCCTGGACTTGCAGCAGGCGCCGCTGATGCGGGCCTGCATCGCCCGGATTCCGCACTCCGAACGCTGCTTGCTGGCCCTGCTCGACCACCACATGATCAGCGACCATGTGTCCCTGGGCATCGTCCTCGAAGAAGTCCAGGCCCTGTTGCAAGGCCAGGGCGACAGCCTGCCGCCGCCGATGCCTTATCGGGAATTCGTCGCCCAGGTCCTGGCGACGTCGCCCCAGGCCCATGAAGCCTACTTCAGCCAACGCCTGGGGACTGTCGACGAACCCACCGCGCCGTTCGGTGTACTGGATGTCCAGGGTGACGGCAGCCAAGTCGCCGAAACCAGCGTGCGTCTCGATCCGACCCTGAGCCAGCGGATCCGCGCCCAATCCCGTGCGGCCGGCGTCACGCCAGCCGTGCTGTTCCACATCGCCTGGGCCCAGGTACTCGGCCGCTGCACCGACCGCGACGACGTGGTGTTCGGCACCGTGGTCGCCGGCCGCCTGCAAGGCTCGGTGGGCGCCGACCGGGCGCTGGGGGTGTTCATCAACACCTTGCCGGTGCGGGTCCGACTGGCTGGGTTCGGGGTGGCCGCGCTGGTGGACGAAACCTACCGCGACCTCAGCGAACTGCTGAACCACGAACAGACCTCCCTGGCCCTGGCTCAACGCTGCAGTGGCGTCGGCCCTGGCCTGCCACTGTTCACCACACTGCTCAACTACCGCCACCAGACCGACGGCGGTTCGCTGGCCAATGCCGATCAGGTCCTGGCCTGGGACGGCGTGCGCTTCCTCAGCAACGAAGCCCGCACCAATTATCCGATCGAAGTGGCCGTGGCAGATGAAGGCGATGATTTCTGCGTGACCGCCCAGGCTATCGCCGGCATTAATCCGCAACGCATCGCCGCCTACCTGGGCCAGGCCGTGGCCGCCCTGGTGGACGCCCTGGAGCAGTCCCCCGGACGCCTCGCCAGCAGCCTCGACGTGGTGCCCGCCAGCGAACGTCAGTTGCTGCTCAGTGACTTCAACCACACCGCCAGCGATTTCGGTGCGGCGCAACCGATCCACCAGCTGTTCGAAGCCCAGGTACAGGCCAACCCCGACGCCGTGGCCCTGGTCTGCGAAGAACGCCAGTTGAGCTATCGCCAGCTCAATCGTCGCGCCAACCACCTGGCCCGGCAGTTGCTCGCCCTCGGCGTGCAACCTGATCAGCGCGTGGCCATCTGCGCCGAGCGCAGCCTG
>NZ_VCNG01000034.1 GCF_006227205.1 Pseudomonas sp. ICMP22404 | reverse complement strand
CGGGGCGATCAAGGAAGCCGTGGTGCTGGCTCGCGAAGACGTGCCGGGGGCCAAGCGCCTGGTGGCGTATTTCACCGTGCACGGTGACGAGCACCGCGTCGAGATCGAAAGCCTGCGAACTCAGTTGCAAGGGCAACTGCCGGAATACATGGTGCCGGCAGCCTATGTGCAACTTGAGGCATTGCCGCTGACGCCGAATGGCAAATTGAATCGCAAGGCGCTACCGGCACCGGACCTGGCGTCGGTCATTACCCGTGAGTACGAGGCGCCGCAAGGTGAAGTCGAAGTCGCCATTGCCGGAATCTGGCAGGATTTGCTGGACCTGGAGCGGATCGGACGCCATGACAACTTCTTCGAGTTGGGCGGTCATTCGCTGCTGGCGGTTAAAATGATCGAACGCATGCGCCAGGCCGGTTTGAGCGCCGATGTGCGCGTGCTGTTCGGCCAGCCGACATTGGCTGCATTGGCCGCTGCGGTTGGTACGTGCACGGACGTCGTGGTGCCGGTCAACCGGATCCCGCACGGCTGTTCGCGGATCACTCCCGCCATGTTGCCCCTGGCCGACCTGGACCAGGAGGCCATCGACCGAATCGTCTCCACCGTGCCCGGTGGCGTTGCCAACGTGCAGGACATCTATGCCTTGGCGCCGTTGCAGGAAGGCATTCTGTATCACCATCTCGCTGCCGCCCAGGGCGATCCCTACCTGCAATATGTGATGTTCGGTTTCGACAATTTCACCCGCCTGGAGGATTTTGCCCAAGCGTTGCAAGCGGTCGTCGCCCGCCACGACATCCTGCGCACCGGTGTGGTCTGGGAAGGCCTGGCCGAGCCGGTGCAGGTGGTCTGGCGTAACGCGGAGCTGGGTGTGGAAGCGGTACCGCTGGACCCGACGGCAGGCGATATCGCCATGCAACTGCATCAGCGTTTCGACCCGCGGCACTACCGCCTGGACGTGCGCCAGGCGCCGATGATGCGAATTGCCTATGCGCAAGATCCGATGAATCAACGCTGGGTGGGCATCCTGCTGTTCCATCACCTGGTGGACGATGCCACCTCCCTGGCGGCGCTGGCGGCGGAAATCGAGGCGTACATGCTCGGGCAGGCACAGCGTTTGCCAATATCGGTGCCGTATCGCAATTACGTGGCCCAGGCCCGCTTGGGCGTAAGCCGTGAGGCTCATGAAGCGTTCTTCCGCGACATGCTGGGTGACCTCGACGAACCGACGCTGCCGTTCGGCTTGCAGGATGTGCAAGGCGACGGCAGTGGCATCGAAGAGGTTCGCCAGGACGTCGATGCCGATCTGAGTCGACGGGTGCGAGCCCAGGCCCGTCAGTTGGGCGTGAGCGCGGCCAGCCTGTATCACTTGGTCTGGGCGCAGGTGCTGGGCAAGGTGTCGGGCAAGGACGACGTGGTGTTCGGTACTGTGCTGGTCGGCCGGATGCAGGGCGGCGAGGGTGCCGACCGGGCGCTGGGGATGTTCATCAATACCTTGCCGCTGCGGGTGAACCTGGGGCAAACCGCTGTCGGTGCGGGCGTGAAGGCGACCCATGCACGCTTGACCGCGTTGCTCGGCCATGAGCACGCCTCGTTGGCCCTGGCGCAACGTTGCAGCGGCGTGGAAGCACCGACGCCGCTGTTCAGTGCCTTGCTCAACTACCGTCATACCGGGGCGACGACGTCGACCGAAGCGTTGTCGGCCTGGGAGGGTATCCAGATACTCAGTGGCGAGGAGCGCACCAACTATCCGCTGACCTTGAACGTCGATGACCAGGGCGAGGCATTCAGCTTCACGGTCATGACGCCGGCACAGATGGGCGCACAACGCATCTGCGGTTATGTGCAGCAGGCGCTGCAAGGCCTGATCCGAATGCTCGAGCAGACACCGGGGGCACCACTTCACGATCTGCCGATTCTGCCGGCAGCGGAACGTGAGCAACTGCTGGTGGCGTTCAACGCCACCGAGGCCGAGTATCCGCTGGAGCAGACCGTCCATGGGTTGTTCGAAGAGCAGGCGCAGCGCACGTCGGATGCGCTTGCAGTGCTGCATGGCGATCAGCGTCTGAGCTACGGCGAACTGAATGAGCAGGCCAACCGCTTGGCGCATTACCTGCGCAAGCAGGGCGTGCGGCCGGATTCACGGGTGGCGATCTGCGTCGAGCGTGGCCTCGACATGGTCGTGGGCTTGCTGGCGATCCTCAAGGCGGGCGGCGGTTATGTGCCGCTGGATCCGGCCTATCCGGCGGATCGGATTGCCTACATGCTGGAAGACAGCGCTCCGGCCGTGGTCCTGGCCCAATCGGCAACGGTTGGTTTGTTGGCCGGTGCTTTGATGCCGGTGATCGACCTCGGTAGTGGGCGCTGGCAGGACGAATCCGTCTCGAATCCAGAGATTGCCGAGCTGACCTCGGCGCATCTGGCTTACGTGATCTACACCTCCGGTTCCACCGGCTTGCCGAAAGGCGTGATGATCGAACACCGCAACACGGTGAACTTCCTGACTTGGGCCCATCGTTCGTTCGATGCGCAAACCCTGTCGAAAACCCTGTTCTCGACCTCGCTGAACTTCGATCTCGCGGTTTACGAGTGCTTTGCACCGTTGACTAGCGGCGGCAGCATCGAGGTAGTCACTAATGTGCTGGAACTGCAACACGGCGAGCACGACATCACCCTGATCAACACCGTGCCGTCGGCGCTCAAGGCGCTGTTGGAGTCCGGTGGGCTGGGCGAGGGTGTGGACACGGTGAACGTGGCCGGTGAAGCGCTCAAGCGCAGTCTGGTGGAAACGCTCTTCGAACAGACTTCAGTCAAACGCCTGTGCAACCTCTACGGCCCTTCGGAAACCACGACCTATTCGAGTTGGGTGTCGATGGCCCGTGAAGACGGCTTTGCTGCCCACATCGGCAAGCCGGTCGCGAACACCCAGTTCTACCTGCTGGATGAGCATAAGCAGCCGGTGCCATTGGGTGTCCCAGGAGAAATCTACATCGGTGGTGCCGGTGTCGCCCGTGGTTATCTCAATCGTGATGACCTCACTGCCGAGCGTTTCCTCAAGGATCCGTTCAGCTGTGAACCGAACGCCCGGATGTACAAGACCGGGGACCTCGGCCGTTACCTGCCGGACGGCAACATCGAATACCTGGGCCGTAACGACGACCAGGTGAAGATCCGTGGTTTCCGCATCGAACTGGGTGAGATCGAAGCCAAGCTCGCTCAACACGACGCGGTGAAGGAAGCGGTGGTACTGGCCCGTGAAGACGTGCCGGGCGACAAACGCCTGGTGGCCTATTTCACTCAATCGGAAGCGGTGGATATCGAGGTTCTGCGCAGCTATCTGCAAGGGCAACTGCCGGCCTACATGGTCCCCGTGGCCTACGTGCACCTCGATGAACTGCCCCTGACCCCCAACGGCAAGCTCGACCGCAAGGCCTTGCCGGCACCCGATAGCAGCGCATTTTCCCTGCGTCTTTATGAAGCCCCCATGGGTGACACCGAGATGAAGCTTGCCGCGCTGTGGGCCGAGTTGCTGAAGGTCGAGCGCGTTGGTCGCCATGACCATTTCTTTGAACTGGGCGGACACTCGTTGTTGGCCGTGGCGCTGATCGAACGCATGCGCAAGGAAGGCATGGAGGCCGATGTCCGTGTGTTGTTCGGTCAGCCGACGCTGGCGTTGGTGGCCGCGGCGGTGGGGCAGGTACAACGCATCGAAGTGCCCGAGACGAAGATTCCGGCGCTCACGCGCCAGCGACGTATCTGAACCCTGGGAGCCTGTCTGCTGGCGTCGATGTCGGCTGGGCTGACGTCATCGCGAGCAGGCTCGCTCCCACAGTTTTCCGCGGCGCCGCGCAAATCCTGCTGACAAATCCCTCTGTGGGAGCGGGCAAGCCCGGCTCCCACAGGTCTGGCGGTGTCCGCAAAGGCCAGCTCACCCCAAGTCCAATGTGGGCGCGAGCCTGCTCGCGATAGCGGAGTGTCTGTCACGCAGATGTTGGATGTGCCACCGCCATCGCGGGCAAGCCTGGCTCCCACAGGTCCGGCGGCGCTCGCAAAGGCCGAGCTCTGCCCAAGTCCAATGTGGGAGCGGGCTTGCTCGCGAAGCGGAGTGTCTGTCACACAGATGTTGACTGTGCCACCGCCATCGCGGGCAAGCCTGGCTCCCACAGGGTTGGGCGGGGTATGCAGATGCTGCGTACACCCTGAATCCAATGTGGGAGCGAGCCTGCTCGCGATAGCGGTGGGTCAGCTTGTGGTGATGTTCGCCGTACCACCGTCATCGCGAGCAGGCTCGCTCCCACAGTTTTTCCGCATCGCCTCGCCAATCCTGTTCACCCCAGATCCCTCTGTGGGAGCGGGCTTGCTCGCGAAGCGGAGTGTCTGTCACACAGATGTTGAATGTGCCACCGCCGTCGCGGGCAAGCCCGGTTTCCACAGGGTTGGCATCCACCTGTTCGTCGTCGGGACTTGTCCCTGCTTCCCATGACAGACATGCCCTACTGAATGCTCTAATTTTTTTTGGCCTGTAAGGAGACAGTCCCGGAGAGGGATCTCCTTCGGTTGCACATGACGATATTCATTGCATTGGCCCGCACGCGGTGATCGGCCCGTCCACCGCCAATCCTCGCGTCCAGGCGACACGCCGTGTCTGAAAACCACATTGATCGTCAACCACTCCGAACCAGAAAAGCAGGTCCTTCGATGCAATTCAGCGAACTGATGGCAGCGCTTTCCAAGCACCCGATTCGTCTCCAACAGGATGGCGAAAACCTTGTGATCGAGGGCGATGACGAAGGGCTGGAGAGCACGGTATGGGACAGTCTGGCCGTCCATAAGCATGAACTGCTCGCCCTGGTGGAGAGAAACGGTGGCGACTGGTTGAGCCCGGCGTTCCGCATCACACCGGACATGTTGCCGTTGGCGAGCCTGACTCAGGAGCAGATCGACCGGATCGTCGACGGCGTGCCCGGTGGCGCTGGCAATGTCCAGGACATCTACCCGCTGGCGCCGTTGCAGGAAGGCATTTTCTACCATCACCTTGCCGCAGAGCAGGGTGATCCCTATGTGTTGCAGACCTTGTTCGGCGTAGACCAGCGGGCTCGCCTGGACGATTTTCTCCAGGCCTTGCAAGGCGTGATCGATCGCCACGACATCTTGCGCACCTCGGTGGTGTGGGAAGGGTTGGAGGAACCGATGCAAGTAGTCTGGCGCGAGGCCACTCTGGCGCTGGAAGAACTGGCGCTCGATCCGGCCGAGGGCGATATCGAGTGGCAATTGCATCAGCGTTTCGATACCCGACACCACCGTCTGGATGTGGGACGGGCGCCGTTGATGCGCCTGGTCTGTGCTGAGGATCGGGCTAACAACCGCTGGGTGGCGATTCTGTTGTTCCATCATATGGCGCTGGACCATGCAGCCCTGGAGCTGGTGCAGCATGAGATGCAGGCATTCCTGCTCGGCCGGGCCGATGAATTGCCTGAGCCGGTACCTTTTCGTAACTACGTGGCACAGGTGCGCCTGGGCATAGGTGCTGAAGCCCATGAAGGGTTCTTCCGCGAGATGCTGGGCGATGTCGATGAACCGACCCTGCCATTCGGCCTGCAAGAGGTGCAGGGCGCAGGACCGGGCATCGAGGAAGCCACACTGACACTCGCCAGCAGCCTGAGTCTGGGCTTGAGGACCCAGGCGCGTCTGCTCGGCGTGAGTGCGGCGAGTCTGGTTCACCTGGCCTGGGCGCAGGTGCTGGGCCGTGTGTCGGGCCGGGACGATGTGGTGTTCGGCACCGTGCTGATGGGGCGGATGCAGGGCGGCGAAGGGGGCGACCGCGCCTTGGGCATGTTCATCAACACCTTGCCGCTGCGGGTGAGCATTGGCGGGCAGGATGTACGCGCCGGGGTCAAGGCGACCCATGCACGGTTGACCGCATTGCTCGGCCACGAGCATGCCTCCCTGGCCTTGGCCCAGCGTTGCAGCGGTGTGGCTGCACCTGCGCCGCTGTTCAGCGCCTTGCTCAATTACCGTCACACCAGTACGGCGACTTCGACCGAAGCGGTATCTGCCTGGAACGGTATCCAGGTGCTTGGTGGCGAGGAGCGGACCAACTACCCGCTGATGCTCTCGGTGGATGATCTGGGCGAGGGCTTCAGCCTGACCGTCCAGGCGGTGAACGGGATCGACGCGCCGCGGATCTGTGCCTATATGGAAACGGCGCTGGCGACTTTGGCCCAGGCGCTGGAGTGTGCGCCTGCGTCGTCGCTGGCTGATTTGCCGATTCTGCCCGCAGCGGAGCGCGAGCAACTGCTGGTGGCGTTCAACGCCACCGATGCCGAGTACCCGCTGGAACAGACTATTCATGGTCTGTTCGAGGAACAGGTGCAGCGTACGCCGGAAGCGCTGGCGGTGCTGCATGGCGAGCAGCGCCTGAGCTATCGCGAGCTGAACGAGCAGGCCAATCGCTTGGCGCATTATCTGCGCGGGCAGGGCGTACAGCCGGATTCGCGGGTGGCGATCTGCGTCGAACGTGGCCTCGACATGGTCGTGGGCTTGCTGGCGATCCTCAAGGCGGGTGGCGGTTACGTGCCGCTGGATCCGGCCTATCCGGCAGATCGGATTGCCTACATGCTGGAAGACAGCGCTCCGGCGGTGGTGCTGGCCCAATCGGCAACGGTTGGTTTGTTGGCCGGTGCTTCGATGCCGGTGATCGACCTCGGTAGCGAGCTCTGGCAGGACGAGTCCGTCTCGAATCCGCAGGTGCCTGAGCTGACCTCGGCGCATCTGGCCTACGTGATCTACACCTCCGGTTCCACCGGTTTGCCGAAAGGCGTGATGATCGAACACCGCAACACAGTGAATTTCCTGACCTGGGCCCATCGTTCGTTCGATGCGAAAACCCTGTCCAAAACCCTGTTCTCGACCTCGCTGAACTTCGACCTGGCGGTCTACGAATGCTTCGCGCCGCTGACATCGGGCGGCAGCATCGAAGTCGTCACTAATGTGCTGGAACTGCAACACGGCGAGCACGACATCACCCTGATCAACACCGTGCCGTCGGCGCTCAAGGCGCTATTGGAATCCGGTGGTTTGAGCGATGGCATCGATACGGTCAACGTGGCCGGTGAGGCGCTCAAGCGGAGTCTGGTGGAAGCGTTGTTCGAACAGACTCAGGTCAAGCGCCTGTGCAACCTCTACGGCCCTTCGGAAACCACGACCTATTCCAGTTGGGTGTCGATGGCCCGTGAAGACGGCTTTGCTGCCCACATCGGCAAACCGGTCGCGAATACCCAGTTCTACTTGCTGGATGAGCACAAGCAACCGGTACCGCTAGGCGTTCCGGGTGAAATCTACATCGGCGGCGCCGGTGTCGCCCGTGGCTATCTCAATCGTGATGATCTGACCGCCGAGCGTTTCCTCACGGATCCGTTCAGCGCCACGCCCAACGCCCGGATGTACAAGACCGGCGACCTCGGCCGTTACCTGCCGGACGGCAACATCGAATACCTGGGTCGTAACGACGACCAGGTGAAGATCCGCGGCTTCCGTATCGAACTGGGCGAGATCGAAGCCAAGCTCGCCCAACATGACGCTGTGAGAGAGGCCGTGGTGCTGGCACGCGAAGACGTGCCCGGCGACAAGCGCCTGGTTGCCTATTTCACTCAGTCGGAAGCGGTGGACATCGAGGCTCTGCGCATTCATCTGCAAGGGCAGCTACCGGAATACATGGTTCCCGTGGCTTACGTACACCTCGACGCCTTGCCCCTGACTCCCAACGGCAAGCTCGACCGCAAGGCCTTGCCGGCCCCGGACCTGGATTCGGTCATCACCCGTGGCTACGAAGCCCCCCGAGGTGAAGTTGAAACCACCCTGGCGCAGATCTGGCAGGACCTGCTCAAGGTCGAGCGCGTCGGCCGTCACGACCACTTCTTTGAACTCGGCGGCCACTCGCTGCTGGCCGTCAGCCTGATCGGGCGGATGCGCCAGGTCGGTTTGAGCGCCGACGTGCGCGTGCTGTTCGGCCAGCCGACCTTGATGGCGCTGGCGGCAGCGGTGGGTAGCGGCAGCGAAATACAGATACCGGACAACGGCATCCTGCCGGGCTGCACGCGGATCACGCCGCCGATGCTGCCCCTGGTGGAGCTGGACCAGCAAGCCATCGACCGCATCGTCGCGACGGTGCCGGGCGGCGCTGGCAACGTACAGGATATCTACCCGCTGGCGCCGCTGCAGGAAGGCATCTTCTTCCATCATCTTTCGGCCGAACAGGGCGATCTGTATGTCTTGCAGTCACAGTTCGCCTTCGACCACCGCGAACGGCTCGATGCGTTCGTCGAGGCGTTGCAGGGGGTGATCGATCGTCACGACATCCTGCGGACCAGCGTGGTCTGGGAAGGCTTGGAGTCGCCGGTGCAAGTGGTCTGGCGCGAGGCGAAGCTGCACGTTGAAGCGGTCGACCTCGATCCGGCCGCCGGGGATGCCGTGGCACAGTTGCAGCAGCGCTTCGACCCACGACACCATCGCCTGGATGTCAGCCAGGCACCGTTGATGCGCCTGGCCTATGGACAGGATGCCGCCAATCATCGATTGGTTGCGACGTTGTTGTTCCATCACATGGTGCTCGACCACACGGCGTTGGAAGTGGTGCAGCACGAGATGCAGGCGCATCTGATGGGCGACGTCGGGCAACTGGCTGACGCGGTGCCCTATCGCAATTACGTGGCCCAGGCACGCCTGGGTATGAGCCGGGAAGAACATGAGGTGTTTTTCCGCGAGATGCTCGGCGATATCGACGAACCGACGTTGCCGTTCGGCCTGCAGGATGTGCAGGGCAGTGGCCATGATATCGAAGAGGCCCGGCAATCGGTGGCGGCTTCCCTGGACTTGCGTTTGCGGGCCCAGGCCCGTCAGTTGGGGGTAAGCGTCGCCAGCCTGGTGCACTTGGCCTGGGCCCAGGTGCTGGGTAAAGTATCTGGCAAGCAGGATGTGGTATTCGGTACGGTGCTGATGGGACGGATGCAGGGCGGTGCCGACACCGATCGCGCCTTGGGGATGTTCATCAACACCTTGCCGTTGCGGATTCAGGTGGGGCGCCAGGGCGTGCGGGCGGGCGTCAAGGCCACCCATGCCCGGTTGACTTCGCTGTTGGGTCACGAACATGCCTCCTTGGCACTGGCCCAGCGCTGCAGCGGCGTGGCGGCGCCGTTGCCGCTGTTCAGCGCCTTGCTCAACTATCGACACAGCGCCGCGGGCTCCGTTTCGGCGCAGGTGACGGATGCTTGGCAGGGTATTCATGCCCTGGATGGCGAAGAGCGCACCAACTACCCGCTGACATTGAACGTCGACGACCTGGGCAACGGTTTGCGCTTGACGGTGCAGGGAGCGGCGCAGGTTGACGCGCAGCGGGTCTGCGGCTACATGCATGCGGTCCTGGAAAAACTCGTGGAGGCCCTGGAGCAGACGCCCCAGGCGGCGTTGTATCGCTTGCCGATTCTGCCTGAAGCGGAACGTGAGCAACTGCTGGTGGCGTTCAACGCCACCGACGCCGAGTATCCACTGGATCAGACCATTCATGGGTTGTTCGAGGAACAGGTGCAGCGCACGCCGGATGCGGTTGCAGTGCTGCATGGCGATCAGCGTCTGAGCTACGGCGAACTGAATGAGCAGGCCAACCGCTTGGCGCATTACCTGCGCAAGCAGGGCGTGCGGCCGGATTCACGGGTGGCGATCTGCGTCGAGCGTGGCCTCGACATGGTCGTGGGCTTGCTGGCGATCCTCAAGGCGGGTGGCGGTTACGTGCCGCTGGATCCGGCCTATCCGGCAGATCGGATTGCCTACATGCTGGAAGACAGCGCTCCGGCGGTGGTGCTGGCCCAATCGGCAACGGTTGGTTTGTTGGCCGGTGCTTCGATGCCGGTGATCGACCTCGGTAGCGAGCTCTGGCAGGACGAGTCCGTCTCGAATCCGCAGGTGCCTGAGCTGACCTCGGCGCATCTGGCCTATGTGATCTACACCTCCGGTTCGACCGGGTTGCCCAAGGGTGTGATGATCGAACACCGCAACACGGTGAACTTCCTGACGTGGGCCCATCGTTCGTTCGATGCGAAAACCCTGTCCAAAACCCTGTTCTCGACCTCGCTGAACTTCGACCTGGCCGTGTACGAATGCTTCGCACCGCTGACGTCGGGCGGCAGCATCGAAGTGGTCACTAATGTGCTGGAACTGCAACACGGCGAGCACGACATCACCCTGATCAACACCGTGCCATCGGCGCTCAAGGCATTATTGGAGTCCGGTGGTTTGAGCGATGGCGTC
>NZ_VCNG01000033.1 GCF_006227205.1 Pseudomonas sp. ICMP22404 | reverse complement strand
CAGGCTGCGCTCGGCGCAGATGGCCACGCGCTGATCAGGTTGCACGCCGAGGGCGAGCAACTGCCGGGCCAGGTGGTTGGCGCGACGATTGAGCTGGCGATAGCTCAACTGACGGTCTTCGCAGACCAGGGCCACGGCGTCGGGGTTGGCCTGTACCTGGGCTTCGAACAGCTGGTGGATCGGTTGCGCCGCACCGAAATCGCTGGCGGTGCGGTTGAAGTCTTCGAGCAGCAACTGACGTTCGCTGGCGGGCACCACGTCGAGGCTGCTGGCGAGGCGTCCGGGGGATTGCTCCAGAGCGTCCACCAGGGCGGCCACGGCCTGGCCCAGGTAGGCGGCGATGCGTTGCGGATCGATGCCGGTGATGGACTGGGCCGTCAGGGAGAAGCCGTCAGCCACATTCGCCACGGCGATTTCGATGGGGTAGTTGGTGCGGGTTTCCGAGGCGATGAAGTGCATGCCTTCGTGCTCGCCCATGTCCTCGACGTTTTCCCCGGAGGCGTTCACCAGGTCGCCGTGACGGCAGTTGAGGATCACCGTGAACAGCGGCAACGAAGCGTCCACCGCACTGCAACGCTGGGCCAGGGCCAGGGAGGCCTGTTCGTGGGTCAGCAGTTCGCTCAGTTGCTGGTAGGCGTCATGGACAATGTCGCTGACGCTGTGCTGCTGCAAGCGGATGCGCATCGGCAAGGTGTTGATGAACATCCCCAACGCATGGTCGGCACCGGCGGTGCCTTGGGAGCGACCCGACAGCACCGTGCCGAAAATCCCGTCGTCGCGGCCGCTGGTCGCGGCGACCACCAGGCCCCAGGCCGCATGGAACAGCACCGAGGTTGGCACCCCTTGCTGGCGCGCCGTGCGGTGCACCCGGGCACTGAGCTCATCGCCCAGGTGCTTGACCGCGCGCTTGATCCCGGCGCCGTTGCCACGCACATCCAGGACACCATAAGGCGCGGTGGTGGAATCGACATCCGCCAGCAAGCGCCGGAAGTAGGCTTCGTGGTCGGCCTGGGACACGCTGGCGGCCTGGGCGATGAAGTTACGGTAAGGCTGGGACGGCGGCAGGCTGTCGGCCTGGCCGGCCAGGACCGCCTGGATCTCCAGCATGATCAACCGCAGCGTCACGTTGTCGCTGACCAGGTGATGGTCGAGCAGCGCCAGCAGCCATTGTCCACGAGGCTCATCCTCGATGATGTACGCGGCAATCAACGGTGCCCGCTGCAGGTCGAGGCGCAGATGATGGGTGTCGGTCGTGTCACGCAGGATCTGCAAAGCATCTTCGCCAGGGAAGCAATCCAGGGTCACCACCGGCAATTGCGCCTGGCGATGGACGACCTGTACCGGCTGCGGCAGGCCCTGCCAACGCAGGGCGGTGCGCAGGATATCGTGGCGGTCGATCACCACCTGCACCGCAGCGAGGAAGTCATCGAGCAACTGGCGCCGGTTGAACGTCACCACCGTGCGCATCAGGTAGGCATCGCCTTCGGACTGCAACAGGTGGTGGAACAGGATGCCTTCCTGCAACGACGACAGTGGGTAGATGTCCTGCACATTGGCTGCGCCGCCGGGAACATCGGCGACAATCTGCTCGATTTCCTGCTGGCTGAGGGTTACCAGCGGCAGCATTTGCGGCTCGATGGCGGTGCAGTCGGCGGGGATCAGGTTCGCCGGTACGACTCGCTGCGTGTTGTTGCCGCCGGCCAGGACCGCGGCCATGGCCTTGAGGGTTGGCGCCGAGAACACCGTGCGCACGTCCAGTTGCAGGTCGGCCTGGCGCAGGCGCTCGATCAGGCTGATGACCAGGAAGGAATGGCCGCCGAGTTCGAAGAAGTGGTCTTGACGACCCACTCGTTCTACCCCGAGCAACTCCTGCCAGGCATTGGCCAGGGTGATTTCGATGGCGCCCAGCGGTGCCTCGTAGCGCTGGCTCGCGGCGGCGGAGGCATCCGGCACCGGCAAGGCGTTGCGGTCCAGTTTGCCGTTGGTGGTCAGCGGCCAGGCCGCGAGGGTCACGAAGGCGCTGGGCACCATGTGTTCGGCCAACACGCTCGCCAGTTGGCTACGCAAGGCCGACGACTCTACGACGACCCCTTCATGGGCGATCAGGTACGCCACCAGGCGCTTGTCGCCGGGCTGGTCTTCGCGCACGGTCACCAGGGCTTCGCGGACTTCGGCGCAGGCCAGCAGTTGGGCTTCGATTTCGCCCAGCTCGATGCGGAAACCGCGGATCTTGATCTGCGAGTCGTTGCGGCCCACATAGATCACCCCGCCGTCGGCACGGTAGCGGGCGATATCGCCGGTGCGGTAGAGCCGGGCATCGACTTGTGTCGCAAACGGGTCGGGAATGAAGCGCTCGGCGTTCAGTTCGTCGCGATTGAGGTAATGCCGGGCCACACCGGCACCGCCGATGTAGATCTCGCCATTGACTCCCACCGGCACCGGTTGTCCGTAGTCGTCGAGAATCCGCAGGCACAGGTCGGGCAATGGCGGGCCGATCAGGCTTGGCGCGCCCGCGTCGATTTCCTCCTGGCTGACGGGGTAGTAGGTGGCGTGCACGGTGATTTCGGTGATGCCGTACATGTTCACCAGGCGCGTGCGGGACAGGGCCGTGCGTGCGGTCCATGGCCGCAGGCTGCGGAAGTCCAGGGCCTCGCCGCCGAAAATCACTTCCCGCAGGCCGTGTTCCAGGTCGCTGCGCTCACGGGCTTCGATGAACTGGCGGAAGGCGCTCGGCGTCTGGTTCAGCACGGTCACTTGTTGCTGGCAGACCAGCGCATAGAAATCGTCGGGTGAACGGGCCACTTCGCTCGGCACCACCACCAGCTTGCCGCCATAGCTCAGCGCGCCCCAGATTTCCCAGACCGAGAAGTCGAACGCAAAGGAGTGGAACAGCGTCCAGACGTCGTTGCGACCGAAGTCGAACAGTTCGGCAGTGGCGTCGAACAGGCGCGCCACGTTGCCGTGCTCCACCAATACCCCTTTGGGCAAACCGGTGGAACCCGAGGTGTAGATAACATAGGCCAGGTGCCGCGATGTCAGGCCGAGCGCCTGGGCGTCCGGATTGCGGTCCAGTTCCGCCAGGTCATCTGCCGTGGGGTCATCGTCGAGATTCACCACCGGCACGGCATGCTCGGGCAGCGCGGCGAGGCACGTCGGTTGCGCCAGCAGCACGACCGGAGTGCTGTCGTCCAGCAAGTAGCCGAGTCGTTCGGCGGGGTAGGCCGGGTCCAGCGGCACATAGGCCGCACCGGCCTTGAGCACCGCCAGTACCGCGCAGACCATTTCCACGCCGCGCTGGGCCAGGATCGCCACCCGGTCGTCAGGGCGCACGCCCTGGGCCAGCAGCGTCTGGGCGATGCGGTTGGCCCGGCGGTTGAGGGCCTGGTAACTCAACGCCGTGTCGCCAAAGACCAGGGCAATGGATTGGGGCTGGGCCGCGGCGCGTTGTTCGAAGCGCTGATGAATCAACGGTTCGGGGGTGAACACGGCCTTGGGTGGCAAGGCCGCAGGCGAGGCCTGGCGCTGTGCGGGGCTGAGCAACGGCAAGCCGAGCACGGGCTGTTCGACATCCGCCACCATGGCTTCGAGCAGGATTTGGAAATGCTGGGCGAAACGCTCTACGGTGACGCGGTCGAACAGATCGCTGGCGTATTCGATCACGCCCGACAACGTGCCGCCGTCATTGCCCAGGGTCAGCATCAGGTCGAACTGGGAGGTTTCATGGGCCTGGGCCACAGGCACCAGGGTCAGGCCGGGCAGGCTCAATTCGCCACCGCCCGGGGTGTTGTCCAGCGACAGGGCGACCTGGCACAGCGGGTTGTGGCTCAGGGAGCGCGGCGGCTGTACGGCTTCGATGACTTGCTCGAAAGGAATGTCCTGGTGCTCGTGGGCCGCCAGGGTGGTCTGTTTGATCTGCTCCAGCAGTTGCGTCACGCTCGGGTTCTGCGACAGGTCTACGCGCAGGGCGAGGGTGTTGACGAAGAAACCGATCAGGTTTTCGGTCTCGGTGCGACTGCGGTTGGCCGTCGGTACGCCAATGACCACGTCCCGTTCGTTGCCCAGGCGCGCCATGAGCACCGACCAGGCACCGAGCAGCGCCATGAACAGGGTCACGTTGTGCGCCTGGCAGAAGTGCTCCAGGCGTTCGCGCAGTGCCGGGGCGATGGCCACTGCAACGTCGCCGCCCCGATAGCTCTGCATCGCCGGCCTTGGGCGGTCGGTGGGCAGAGACAGCAGGGCCGGCGCGCCTTCCAGGTGTTCGCGCCAGAACTCGGCCTGGCGATTGAGCCGTTCACCGTCGAGGGCCTGGTGCTGCCAGGCGGCGTAGTCGGCATATTGGATCGGCAACGCCGGCAGGGGATCGGGCTGCTGCTGGCTGAAGGCCCGGTAGAGGGCGGCGAATTCCTTGACCAGCACACCCACCGACCAGCCGTCGGAGATGATGTGGTGCTGGGTGATCAGCAGGATGTGTTCGTCATCGGCCAGGCGCAGCAGGCGCCCACGAATCAATGGCCCACGGCTCAGGTCGAACGGTGCCAGGGCCTCGTTGTTGCCGATGCGCGATGCACTGACGCTGGCTTGTTCGTAGGGCAGTGCGCGCAGGTCCTGTTCGGCCAGGGCGAAGCCACAGTCCGCAGGGGCGATGACCTGCACCGGCTGTTCGCCATGGCGTTCGAAAGTGGTGCGCAGGCTCTCATGCCGGGCCACCAGGCGATCCAGCGCGGCCTTGAGGGCGGTGCGGTCGAGATCGCCACGCAGCAGCAAGGCGGCCGGCATGTGATAGGCGCTGCCGGCGCCGGAATCGAGCTGGTCGAGGAACCACAGGCGTTGCTGGGCGAACGACAACGCCAGCGGCCCGTTGCGGTCGACCAGGCCGATGGTCTCGGCCTCGGCGGTGAGCGGGTGACCTACCACCCGTGCCAGTTCTTCCACGGTGGGGTGGCTGAACAGCTCGCGCAGCATCAGCTCGCAGCCCAACTGTTGCCGCACCCGGGAAACCAGTTGCGCAGCCAGCAGGGAGTGCCCACCCAGTTCGAAGAAGCTGTCACGACGACCCACGCGCTCCAGGCCTAGCAATTCCTGGAAAATCTGCGCCAGGGCGGTTTCGGTGGCACCCTCGGGGGCGGTGTAGCCGCGCTCGGACATGGCGCCCAGGTCCGGCTCGGGCAAGGCCTCCTGGTCGAGTTTGCCGTTGGCCGTGAGCGGGTAGGCGTGCAGGCTGACGAAGGCCGTCGGGATCATGTAGTCGGGCAGGGTCGCGCCCAATTGCTTGCGCAAGGCGGCCACTTCCAGCACCGCGCCCGCACGGGGAATCAGATAGGCGATCAGGCGCTTGCCCTGGTTCGCATCATCACGGGCCAGCACCTTGGCTTCCCGCACGCCCTCGCAGGCCAGCAGCTTGGCTTCGATCTCCCCCAGCTCGATGCGGAAACCGCGGATCTTCACCTGGGCGTCCATCCGGCCCAGGTGCACGATCTCGCCGTTGTCCAGCAACTTGCCCAGGTCGCCGGAGCGATACAGCCGCTCGCCGGGACGGAACGGGTCGGCAATGAAGCGTTCAGCGCTCAAGGCCGGACGGTTCAGGTAGCCCCGGCCGACCCCCAGGCCACCGACGCAGATCTCACCGGCCACGCCGACGGGCAGCAGCCGCTGCTGGGCGTCGAGCACGTAGGCCACGGTGGTTGGAATCGGCCTGCCGACGTTGGATATGCCGGCGGCGATGTCGGCCGCGCCAATGGCTTTGTAGGTGACGTGGACGCAGGTTTCGGTGATGCCGTACATGTTCACCAGGGCCACATGCCCGAAGGCACGGTGGAAGGCATCGAGTTTGCCCAGCTCCAGGCTTTCCCCACCGAAAATCACGTAGCGCAAGTGCGACAGGCGCACATCCGGCGTCGCCAGCGCGGCGGCACTGAGCTGATGGAACGCCGAGGGGGTCTGGTTCAGCACCGTCACCTGTTCGCGTTCAAGGAAACCCAGCAGCTCTACCGGATCACGCCGCAGGGCCTCGGGCACCAGGGTCAGGCGTGCGCCATGGAGCAACGCACCGAAGATTTCCCAGACCGAGAAGTCGAAGGCGTTGGAGTGGAACAGCGACCAGACATCCTCGGCATCGAACTGGAAGTCCGGGCGATTGTTGTGCAGCAGGCGCACGACGTTACGGTGTTCGAGCAGCGCACCCTTGGGTTCGCCGGTGGAACCCGAGGTGTAGATCACATAGCAGAGGTGCTCCGGGGTGTTGACGTGGGTCGGGTTGGCGACGCTGGCGTCGACGTTGCCGAGGGTCGGATCAAGGACTTCGATACCCAGCGCCTGCAGCGCCGGCGCCATGTCCTGGCGCGCGATGGCCTTGCCGGCGCCACTGTCGCGCAGCACGTAGGCGATGCGCTCCTGGGGTGAGGCCGGGTCGATGGGCACATAGGCGCCGCCGGCCTTGAGCACCGCCAGGGTGGCAACGATCATTTGCACCGAGCGCTCCAGCGTGATGGCCACCAGTTCCTGGGGCCGCACGCCTGCGGCGCGCAAACGATGGGCGAGGCGGTTGGCCTGTTCGTTGAGCTGGCGATAGCTCAGCTGTTCCTCGCCGAGGTTGACGGCAATGCGTTCCGGGGTCTGGCGAACCTGCTCCTCGAAAATCTGCTGCAGGGTCAGGGTGTCGGGCCAGGCCGCTTCACTGTCGTTGAAGTCGATGATCTGCCGCTGCCGCTCGGCGCTGTCCAGCAGGGGAACATCGTCGACGCGCTGCCGGGCATTCTCGACAAAGGCTTCCAGCAGGCGCACGTAGTGACGCATCAACTGTTGGATGAACCCGGCGTCGAAGAACTCCGCGTTGTACACCACATGCCCGGCCCAGCGTTGTTCACCAGCGCTGATCAGCAGGTGCAGGTCGTTCTTGCCGTAGCCCAGATTGCTTTCCAGGGTATTGACCGCCAGCCCTGCGACCAGCGTGCTGGCGTCGGTGTCGTGCTGGAAGTTGAACAGCACGTCGAACAGCGCGGTGCGGCTCATGTCCTTGGCCGGGTTGAGGGCCAGTACCAACTGGTCGAACTGCATATGGCGATGGCGCAGGGCCTGGGTCAGGTTGTGGCTGGTCTGTTCCCAGAGTTGTTGCAAGGTAGTGTCGCTGTCGCAGAACCCACGCATGACCAGCAGGTTGTCCAGCGGCCCGACGACGTCGTTCAGGCCGGGCTCGCGGCAGGCGGCCGTGGTGCCGATCACCAGTTCGTCGTGGC
This sequence comes from Pseudomonas sp. ICMP22404, assembly GCF_006227205.1. Taxonomy (GTDB): domain Bacteria; phylum Pseudomonadota; class Gammaproteobacteria; order Pseudomonadales; family Pseudomonadaceae; genus Aquipseudomonas. The sequence goes on along the minus strand of NZ_VCNG01000033.1, from coordinate 7,727 downwards.
CGGCATAGCGGCGCAGCAACGCGGTAAAGGCGCTGAGGGCCAGGCTGTCGGTACTCACGCCGACCTCCCGGGCCAGGGCGTCGAGGCGGCGTACCAGCGGCGTTTCGAGGGTGAAGGCGTGGGTCGCTTCGGCGAACACATGCACGGCCATGCGCGGGCGATTGAGCGGCAGTTCCAGGGCTTGCAGCTTGCCGCGCAATTGATAGCTCCAATAGGCCCGCAGGTTCTCCAGCACCGCGGCCGGGAGCTGGCGTTGCCAGGCGGCAAAGTCGCCATAGCCCAGCGGCAGGGCCGGCAGCTCGGCATCGCGTTCGGCACACGCGGCCGCATAGAGGGCCAGCAGGTCGCGCTTGAGCAATTGCATGGAGGTGCGGTCGGCCAGCAAATGATGCACGGCAATCGCCAGCACGGCGGTGCGTTCGTCCGCCTGCACCAGGCTGGCGCGCACCAGGCTGCCGCCGTTCATGGCCAGCGGCCGACGGGTCGCGGCCAGAGCCTGAGCGGCGAGGGTGTCCGGGTTGCCCTGGAGCCGTTCAAGGGCCAGGGTGGCCGGCCCGTCGAAGCACTGCCAGGCACTTGCGCCGTCGCTCAGCACCCGGCAACGCAAGATGTCGTGACGGGCCAGCAGGGCGTCGAGGGCGGTTTGCAGGGCTGGTTGGTTGATCTCGCCGGTCAGTTCCAGCAGCAATGGGATGTTGTGATAGACCGGGTTGGCGTCGTAGAGGTAACCGGTCTCGAAGGTGTCGACGAACCAGAGCCGTTCCTGGTGATAGGACAGCGGCATGCGCTGCGGCAGCGGCGTCAACGCGGTGATGGGCGGCAGGGCCAGGGTCGGGTCCAGTTCCAATGCACCGATGCGGGTGTCCGGTGCTTCGGTGAAACACTGCAGCAGGCGTTCGAAGCGCGCCGCGAGGCGCTCGACGGTGGCGGCATCGAACAACGCGGTGGAATACGACAGGCTGCATGACAGGCTCGCGCCACCTTCGTCGATGTGCAGGGACAGATCGTGCTGGGTGTTGTCCTTGCGTGACGGCAGGAACTCCAGGTCCAGCCCCGGCAGGTGCAACTGGCCGCCGGCACCCCCGGCATTGGTGTAGAGCATGGTCTGGAACACCGGGCTGTAGCTGGCGCTGCGCGGTGGCTTGAGGGCCTCGACCACCAATTCGAACGGGGTGTCCTGGCGGCTGGAGGACTCCAGCATCAGGTCCTTGACCTGTTGCAACACCTGCTCGAGGGTCGGGTTGGCTTCCAGGCGAATGCGCAGGGCCAGGGTGTTGACGAAGAAACCGATCAGCGACTGCACATCCTGGCGGTCGCGGTTGGCGGCAACGGTGCCGATCACCAGGTCCTGCTGGCCGCTGATCCGTGCCAGCAATACTGCCCAGGCCGCCATCAGCGTCATGAACGGCGTTGCCGCGCGGGACTGGGCGAACCGGGCGATGGCGGCGGACAGTGTGGCGGGCAGGTCGAAGCCCAGGGTTTCCCCCCGATAACTTTGCACCACCGGGCGTGGCCGGTCGGTGGGCAGCGCGAGCAACGCCGGAGCGCCGGCCAGGTGAGCGCGCCAGAATTCCACTTGCTGGTCGAGGCGCTCGCCCTGCAGATGACGGCGCTGCCAGGCGGCGTAGTCGGCATATTGCAGGGTTAGCGGCGGCAGCGGATCGGCTTGGCCGGCACTGAATGCCTGGTACAGCGCGGCGAATTCCTTGACCAGCAGGCCGATGGACCAACCGTCGGAGATGATGTGGTGCTGAGTGATCAACAGCCGGTGCTCATCATCGGCCAGGCACAGCAATGTGCCGCGGATCAGCGGACCGTGCAGCAGGTCGAACGCTCGGGCCGCTTCCTCTTCCGCCAGTCGAGTGGCTTGCCGTTCGGCCTCGTCCCGAGGCAGCTGGCGCAGGTCCTGTTCCTGCAGGTTGAAGCCACAGTCGGCCGGGGCAATCACCTGCACCGGGTGTTCGCCGTCGCGGCGGAAGGTGGTGCGCAGGCTTTCATGCCGCGCCACCAGACGATCGAGGGCGTTCTTCAGCGCGGTACGGTCGAGGGTGCCGCGCAGCACCAGAGAGGCGGGGATGTGATAGGCGGCGCTGGCCGTCGGGTCCAGCTGATCGAGGAACCACAGCCGTTGCTGGGCGAACGACAGCGCCAGCGGACCTTCGCGATCCGCGCCGGTGATGTCGTCGGGAGCCGTTTCGATGACCCGTGTGGCGCCGCGCTGTTTGAGCAGGCGCAGCAGTGCGGCACGTTTCAACTGGTCGAGACTATCGTTATGTTCGTTCAATTGTTAAGCATCCTTGGAGACGATAGCGAGCAGTTCGCTTTCAGACAGCGAAGCCATTTCTTGTTGCAGGTCCATCAATTCATCCGACTCGTACTGGGCCAGTTGCAGGGTGTTGATCAGGTCGGCCAGTGCCAGCAGCGACGGGTGCTCGAACAGGCTCCTGAGGGGCACTTCGACGGCGAAGGTTTCTCGTGCCCGCAGGGTGACTTGCACCGCCAGTAGCGAATGACCGCCGAGCTCGAAGAAGTCGTCGTGCCGACCGATCCGCTCCAGGCCCAGCAGCTCGGCCCAGATCTGCGCCAGCAGTTCTTCGGTTTCGCCGCTGGGGGCTTCGTACTCGCGGTAGGCGAAGTCCTCGCTGCGAGGCGCGGGCAGGGCGCGGCGGTCGAGCTTGCCGTTGGGGCTCAACGGCAGTTGTTCGACCACCACGAACGCCGCCGGGACCATGTAGTCCGGCAACTGCGAGGTCAGGTACGGGCGCAAGGTGCTGCTGGCGTTACGGCCGGCCAGGTGCGGCTCGACGCTCAGGTAGGCCACCAGGCGCAGGGCCCCGGGGCTGTCTTCGCGAGCGATGACGGCCGCCTCGCGCACCCCCGGCAGGGTCAGCATCAGGGCTTCGATTTCGCCGGGCTCGATGCGGAAACCGCGGATCTTGACCTGCTGGTCGTTGCGTCCGAGGAAGTCGAGTACGCCGTCGGCGCGCATGCGCACCAGGTCGCCGGTGCGGTACATCCGCGCCTCGTCGTCCGGGCTGAACGGGTCGGCGAGGAAGTGTTCGGCGTTCAGTTGCGCACGGTCCAGGTAGCCCCGGGCGACGCCCGCGCCCCCCACGTACAGTTCACCCGGCACGCCGAGTGGTGCCGGCCGGCCCTGTTCGTCGAGCACGTACAGGCGGCTGTTCGGGATGGCACGACCGATTGGCACCGTGCCCTGGTCCTGGGCGGTGCAGCGATGCACCGTGGCCCAGACGGTGGCTTCGGTGGGGCCGTACTCGTTGTACAAGGCGATGGCCGGTTCCAGGCCCGCACATTCCTGAACCAATTGTGCCGGGCAGGCTTCGCCGGCAACGATCATCTCCCGCAGGCTGCCGTGCCCGTTTTCGCTGGCAAGGCTCGCCAACACCAGACGGCCCAGGGACGGCACGCACAGCAGTGAAGTGATGGCCTGTTCGCCGATGAAGCGGGCGATGGCTTGCGGGTCGCGAGCGGCTTCGGCCGCCGGAACGCACAAGGTGCCGCCGCTGATCAACGTGCCGAAGATCCCTGCCACGGAGCTGTCGAAGGCAATCGACGAGAGCAACAGGAAGCGCTTGTCGATCGATGGCCCATACACCGTGCGCCTGGCCAGCGTCGAAGCAACCAGGTTGCGATGTTCGATCATCACCCCCTTGGGTTTGCCGGTGGAGCCGGAGGTGTAGATCACATAAGCCAGGTGCGCCGGGGTCAGGCCGGTGGCATCCCAGCGCGGATCGCGGGTACTCGTCTGCGCCGCCAGGGCCTGTTCGATGGCCAGGTAGCGGGTGCCTTCCTGCAGCGTGCCGATGGCGGCGCGACCGACCGGATCGGCCAGCAGCAGGCGCGGCCGAGCATCCTCGACAATTGACGCCAGGCGGTCGGCCGGGTAGCTCGGGTCCAGTGGCACGTAGGCGCCGCCGGCCTTGAGAATGCCCAGCAGGCCGCTGATCATCGCCGCGCTGCGTTCAACGCAGATCGCCACCAGATCCCCCGGTTGAACCCCGGTGGCGATCAAGTGATGGGCCAGGCGATTGGCTTGGGCATTGAGCTCGGCGTAAGTGAAGGCTTGCCGAGCGTCGACCAGGGCACAGGCGTCCGGTGTGCGGAGCACCTGCTCTTCGAACAGATGCTGGATGCACAGGTGTGTCGGGTAGTCCTCGCGGGTCTGGTTGAAGGTCTCCAGCAGCAGGCTGCGTTCCTGGGGCGGCAGCACGTCCAGTTGCGTGAGTGGAATCCGTGGCGTGTACATCAAGGCCTGGGTCAGTTGTTCCAGGGCCCGTTGCATCAGCGCACAGATGCGTTGTGGGTCCACTGCCCGGACGCTCTGTACCGTCAGCCCCAGGGCATCGCCATAGTCGTTGACCGACAGGGTCAGCGGGTAGTTGGTGCGCTCGGCGCTGTTGAGGATGCGCATGCCCGGCCATTGCAACTGGCTGTCGTCGCGCTGGTGCCGATAGTTGAGCAGGGTGGTGAACAGCGGCAAAGCGCTGGGCACGTCGCTGCAACGTTGGGCCAGGGCCAGGGAGGCCTGTTCGTGGGCCAGCAGTTCGATCAGGTCGCGATGGGTCGCCAGGACCTTGTCGTTGGCGCCAGCGCCGGCCAGTTGCACCCGCACCGGCAAGGTGTTGATGAACACCCCCAGGGCCCGTTCGGCCCCCGCCGAGCCTTGCAGGCGCCCGGCGACCACGGTGCCGAACACCACGTCGTCGCGCCCGGTGCAGCGGGCCAGCACTTGCGCCCAGGCCACATGGAACAGCGCCGCCGGGGTGATGCCCCGTTCCCTGGCCTGAGCCCGCAGGCGCAGGTTGAGTTCGAGGCTCAGTTGCACGCTGGCTTCTTCGATGTGATTGCCATCCCCTTGTACTTCGAGCAGGTCGAAGGGCGCGGTGGGCGCATCGACATCCGCCAGCCGGCGGCTGAAGTAGGCCTCGTGAACCTGGGCCGGCGTGGCTTGGGTCTGGGCGATGAAGTCGCGATAAGGCTGCGGTGTGCCCAGGCTGTCGCCGTGTCCGTGGAGGATTGCGTGGATTTCTTCCAGGACGATTTCCAGGGTGACGTGGTCGCTCGCCATGTGGTGATTGAGCAGCGCCAGCATCCAGCGTTCGGAACGCGGATCCCGGGCGATGCAGGCCCGCATCAGCGGTGCCTGGCGCAGATCCAGGCGCAGTTGCCGTGGGTCGCTCAGGGCTTCGAGTTGACTGAGCGGGTCCTGGTGACTGTCCAGAGTGACGCTGTGCACCGGCAGGCGCGCCTGGCGTTGCACCACTTGCACCGCCTGGGGCAAGCCGTCCCACTGCACGCAGGTGCGCAGGATGTCATGGCGATCGATCACCTGCTGCAAGGCGCCGATAAAGGCATCGAGGCGCTGGCGGTCGTCGAACTCGAGCAACGAGCGCACCAGATAGGCGTCGCCTTCGTGTCCGAGCAAGTGATGGAACAGGATGCCTTGCTGCAACGGGGCCAGGGGATAGATGTCCTGGATGTTTGCGGCGCCGCCAGGTATCGCAGCGACGATGCGTTCGAGCTGGTCCGCCGTCAGGTCCACCAGGGGCAACATGTCCGGCGTCAGGCTGCTGCAATCAGCCGGGATACGGTTGGCCGGGGCCTGGAAGGCCGTACTGGTGGTGTCGGTCAGGGCCGAGGCAAGGTCCCGCAGGGTCGGTGCGCCGAAGACGCTGCGCACGTCGGCGTTCAGGCCGTGTTCGCGCAGGCGTTCGATCAGGCTGACCGCCATCAGCGAATGGCCGCCGAGTTCGAAGAACCCATCGTGGCGGCCGACCTGCTCGAGGCCCAGCAGTTGTTGCCAGATATCGGCGATAGTCTGTTCCACCGAGCCTTGCGGTGCCTCATAGGCCTGGCTGGCGTAGGCGTCCTGATCCGGTTCAGGCAGGGCGCGGCGGTCCAGTTTGCCGTTGGGCGTAAGTGGCAGGGCGTCCAGCACCACGAAGGCACTGGGCACCATGTGCTCGGGCAGGCGGCCGAGGAGTTCGGCACGCAATTCTGTGGCGGCCGCCGGTTCACCGCACAGGTAGGCCACCAGGCGTTTGCCGGTCTGGTGGTCACGGGGGATGACGGCCGCTTCGCGGACCCCGGCAAGGGCGGCGAGGGCGGCTTCGATTTCCCCCAGCTCGACCCGCAGGCCACGGATTTTCACCTGATCGTCGTTACGTCCCAGGTATTGCAGGGTGCCGTCGGGCAACCAGCGGCCAATGTCGCCGGTCTTGTACAGGCGGGCTCCGGCCCGCTCGCTGAACGGGTCGTCAATGAAGCGTTCGGCACTGAGTTGCGGCAGGTTGAGGTAACCCCGTGCCACACCGACACCGCCGATATGGATCTCACCGGGAACGCCCACCGGCACCAACTGGCCGTAACTGTCCAGCACATGCAATTGCATGTTGCGGATCGGCCGGCCGATCGGAATCGAGCGGTTGCGGTAGGTGTCCAGATCGGGATCGACGGTGTGCCAGGCAACCACGTCACTGCACTCGGTGGGCCCGTAGCTGTTGATGATCGCTGGCCGTGGCAGCGGCAGTTTTTCCAGCATGGCGACCTGGATCGGTTCGCCACCCAGTACCACCCGTTCCAGGCAGGCCAGTGACGCGTGGCGATCGGCGTCCACCAGTGCATGGAAGGCGCTGGGGGACATGTTGAGGTGGGTGATCCCGGCCTCGGCGACCTGGGCGACGATGGCGTTCGGGTTGAACGGTTCTTCGGCCAGGTGCAACGAGGCGCCGACCATCAGCGGGGCGAGGATGTTCTTCTGGGTCAGGTCGAAGTTATAGGACGAGGCCAGCAGCACCGCGTCGCCGGCATGGAAGGCCAGGTCGTCGAGGTACCAGTCCAGCAGGTTGCGCAGGCCGCGATGTTCGACCATCACACCTTTTGGCAGCCCGGTGGAACCGGAGGTATAGATCACGTAGGCCAAATGGCCCACATTCAGTTCGCTCACTTGCGGGTCATGGGCCGGTTGCTCCAGAAGTGCCGTGCTGCCCAGTTCGAGGGTGGCCAGGCCCAGGGGCACCGGCAACTCGTCCAGGCCTTGCTGGCGCACCAGGGCCCGTGGCGCGCTGTCGGCGAGCATGTGGGTCAGGCGTTGCGCCGGGTATTGCGGGTCCAGCGGCACATAGGCCGCCCCGGCCTTGAGGATGCCCAGCAGACCGATGACCATCTCCGGGCTGCGACGCGCACAGAGGCCGACGGTGTCGTCGGGCCGCACGCCCAGGGCGATCAAACCGTGGGCCACGCGGTTGGCCTGGGCATTGAGTTCGGCGTAGCTCAGGGTTTGCCCGGCACCGACCAGCGCCACTGCATCTGGCGTGCGACCCGCCTGTGCGGCGAAGACAGCATGGGGGAAGCGACTCGGGCTTTCATCCAGGCTGACGGGGGCAGGGTTGAACGTCTCCAGCAATTGCCGGCGTTGCTGGTTATCCAGCAGGGGCAGAGTTGCCACCGGCTGCGTGGCGTCCTCCAGCATCCCGTCGAGCAAGTGCAGCAGGTGCTGGCCCCAACGGGCGATGGTGCTTTCGTCGAACAGGTCGGTGGCGTACTCGAACTGGCCGCTGATGGTCTCGCCGTCGTCGTTGAGGGACAGGCTCACGTCGAACTGGGTGGTGCCGGTGGGCTGGGCCAGTGGGCTCAGGCTCAAGCCTGGCAATTCCAAAGCCTGGTCCTGTGGCGTGTTGCCGAGCACCAGCATGGCCTGGAACAGC
>NZ_VCNG01000032.1 GCF_006227205.1 Pseudomonas sp. ICMP22404 | reverse complement strand
TGTTGATGGTGATACCGCGAGCTTTTTCTTCCGGGGCGCTGTCGATCTTGTCGAAGTCAACCTTGGCCGAACCGAAAACTTCGGAGCAGACGCGGGTCAGAGCAGCGGTCAGAGTGGTTTTACCGTGGTCAACGTGACCGATGGTGCCAACGTTGACGTGCGGTTTGTTACGTTCAAATTTTTCTTTAGCCACGACAATTAACTCCTAGCCTAAAGGGGCTGAATCAGCCTTGTTTTTTAACGATAGCTTCGACGACGTTCGACGGAGCCTCGGAGTATTTGGAGAATTCCATAGAGTAGCTCGCGCGACCCTGGGACATGGAACGAACGTCGGTTGCGTAACCGAACATCTCGCCCAGCGGAACCTCGGCACGGATAACCTTACCGGAAACCGTGTCTTCCATACCCTGGATCAGACCGCGACGACGGTTCAGGTCACCCATCACGTCGCCCATGTAGTCCTCAGGTGTTACGACTTCAACCTTCATGATCGGCTCAAGAACAACACCGCCACCTTTGGTAGCCAGTTGCTTGGTCGCCATGGAGGCCGCCACCTTGAACGCCATCTCGTTGGAGTCGACGTCGTGGTAAGAACCATCGAACACGGTAGCCTTCAGGCCGATCAGCGGATAGCCGGCGACAACGCCGTTCTTCATCTGCTCTTCGATACCCTTCTGGATAGCAGGGATGTATTCCTTCGGAACCACACCACCAACTACTTCGTTCACGAACTGCAGACCTTCCTGACCTTCGTCAGCAGGCGCAAAACGGATCCAGCAGTGGCCGAACTGACCACGACCGCCGGACTGACGAACGAACTTGCCTTCGATCTCACAAGCCTTCGTGATCTTCTCACGATAGGAAACCTGTGGCTTACCGATGTTGGCTTCGACGTTGAACTCGCGGCGCATCCGGTCAACCAGGATGTCCAGGTGCAACTCACCCATGCCGGAGATGATCGTTTGACCAGTCTCTTCATCGGTCTTGACGCGGAAAGACGGGTCTTCCTGAGCGAGTTTGCCCAGAGCGATACCCATTTTTTCCTGGTCATCCTTGGTTTTCGGCTCAACGGCAACCGAGATAACCGGCTCCGGGAAGTCCATGCGAACCAGGATGATTGGCTTGTCAGCGGAGCACAGGGTGTCACCAGTGGTGACGTCCTTCATGCCGATCAGGGCCGCGATGTCGCCAGCGCGTACTTCCTTGATCTCTTCGCGGGTGTTTGCGTGCATTTGCACCATACGACCCACGCGCTCTTTCTTGCCCTTGACCGAGTTGATCACGCCGTCGCCGGAGTTCAACACGCCCGAGTAAACGCGAGCGAATGTCAGGGTACCCACGAATGGGTCGGTAGCGATCTTGAACGCCAGAGCCGAGAACGGCTCGTTGTCGTCTGCATGACGCTCCATTTCGACAGTCTCGTCATCCGGGTCGGAACCCTTGATGGCTGGAATGTCGACCGGTGCAGGCAGGTAGTCGATAACGGCGTCGAGAACCAGGGGAACACCCTTGTTCTTGAAGGAAGAACCGCAAACAGCCAGAACGATTTCACCAGCGATAGTACGCTGACGCAGAGCAGCCTTGATCTCTTCGATCGACAGCTCTTCGCCTTCCAGGTACTTGTTCATCAGCTCTTCGTTGGCTTCGGCAGCAGCCTCAACCATGTTGCTGCGCCACTCTTCAGCCAGCTCTTGCAGCTCAGCCGGGATCGGACCACGAATGGCAGCCATACCCTTGTCGCCGTCGTTCCAGCGAACAGCTTCCATGGTCATCAGATCGATCTGACCTTCGAAGTTGTCTTCGGAACCGATAGCCAGCTGGATAGGCACCGGGGTGTGACCCAGACGCTGCTTGATCTGACCGATCACGCGCAGGAAGTTGGCACCAGCACGGTCCATCTTGTTCACATAAACAAGACGCGGAACGCCGTATTTGTTGGCTTGACGCCATACGGTTTCAGACTGAGGCTCAACACCGGAAGTACCGCAGAACACAACGACAGCGCCGTCGAGTACGCGCAGCGAACGCTCTACTTCAATGGTGAAGTCAACGTGGCCGGGAGTATCGATGATGTTGAAGCGGTGCTTAGGGAATTGTTTGTTCGAGCCTTCCCAGAAAGCAGTAGTAGCAGCGGAGGTAATGGTAATACCCCGCTCCTGCTCTTGTACCATCCAGTCCATGGTCGCGGCGCCATCATGCACCTCGCCCATTTTGTGGTTTACGCCCGTGTAGAACAGGACGCGCTCGGTGGTAGTGGTTTTACCCGCATCCACGTGAGCAACGATACCAATGTTACGGTAGCGTTTAATATCGGTTGTACGAGCCATAAAGCCCTCGCAAATTGAGTGACGCTAAAATTAGAAGCGGTAGTGCGAGAAAGCCTTGTTGGCCTCAGCCATACGGTGCACGTCTTCACGCTTCTTAACTGCAGCACCTTTACCTTCAGCAGCGTCCAGCAGCTCACCAGCCAAACGCAGAGCCATGGACTTCTCGCCGCGCTTGCGGGCGAAGTCTACGAGCCAGCGCATGGCCAGAGCGTTACGACGGGACGGACGAACTTCGACCGGAACCTGGTAGGTAGCACCGCCTACGCGGCGCGACTTCACTTCGACCAGCGGAGCGATGGCGTCGAGTGCTTTTTCGAAGAGTTCCAGGGGATCGGAGTTCTTACGCTCTTTAACTTTTTCCAGCGCGCCATAAACGATACGCTCGGCAACGGCTTTCTTGCCGCTTTCCATTACGTGGTTCATGAACTTGGCGAGAATCTGGCTTCCGTATTTCGGATCGTCCAGAATCTCACGTTTGGCTGCTACGCGACGTCTTGGCATTGATAAGCCCTCAAACGGTCTTCAGGTTAGCCCGGGACAGCAAACGCGTGCCCGACCTTACTCTTATCGACTCAATAAAAATGAAAAACTGCAAAACGACCGATTACTTCGGACGCTTGGTACCGTACTTCGAACGACCCTGGTTACGGCCTTTAACGCCGGAGGTATCCAAGGAGCCGCGAACGGTGTGGTAACGAACACCTGGCAAGTCTTTTACACGACCGCCGCGGATCAGTACCACGCTGTGCTCTTGCAGGTTGTGGCCTTCACCGCCGATGTACGAGGAAACCTCGAAACCGTTGGTCAGACGCACACGGCATACTTTACGCAGTGCCGAGTTAGGTTTTTTCGGCGTGGTGGTATACACACGGGTGCATACGCCACGACGTTGCGGGCAGTTCTGCAGCGCAGGTACGTCGGATTTCTCGACGATACGCTTACGCGGCTGACGTACCAGCTGGTTGATAGTTGCCATCTACTAGCTCCACTGTTGTCTTGCGACGCTATTGTCTTACAAGAAAAGCAAAATGGCAGGAACGAATTCCCGCCAAATTTAGGGGATCAAGAGTCTAAAGAGGATCTTGTCCCCAGTCAAGGCAAGGCCCCGACCTCCCCGCTCGCCGGATCTCGACAATTTGTCTCGATCCGGCGAATGGGGCGACCAGGGCCAGGCACTTAATTACCGCAGAACTCAGTTACCGCTCGAGTTCAACGCTTCGGTCAGTGCAGCTTCCACTTCACTGGCGCTTACGCGCAACGGCTTGTCTGCATCACGGCGACGCTTGCGCTCGCTGTGATAGGCCAAACCGGTACCAGCCGGGATCAGACGACCCACGACCACGTTTTCCTTCAGGCCGCGCAGGTAATCGCGCTTGCCGGTAACCGCCGCCTCGGTCAGTACCCGGGTGGTTTCCTGGAAGGAAGCCGCCGAGATGAACGATTCGGTGGACAACGACGCCTTGGTGATACCCAGCAGAACGCGGGTGAACTTGGCGACAAACTTGTCTTCCGTGCTCAGGCGCTCGTTCTCTACCAGTACGTGAGTCAGTTCCATCTGGTCGCCCTTGATGAAGCTGGAGTCACCGGACTCGGAGATCTCAACTTTACGCAGCATCTGACGCAGAATGGTCTCGATGTGCTTGTCGTTGATCTTCACGCCTTGCAGACGGTAAACGTCCTGGATCTCGTTCACGATGTACTTGGCCAGCGCACTCACACCCAGCAGACGCAGGATGTCGTGTGGATCGCTCGGGCCGTCGGAGATAACTTCGCCGCGGTTTACCTGTTCGCCTTCGAAGACGTTCAGGTGGCGCCACTTCGGAATCAGCTCTTCATACGGATCGCTACCGTCGTTCGGGGTGATAACCAGACGGCGCTTGCCCTTGGTCTCTTTACCGAACGCGATGGTGCCGCTGACTTCAGCCAGAATCGAAGCTTCTTTCGGACGACGGGCTTCGAACAGGTCGGCAACACGCGGCAGACCACCGGTGATGTCACGAGTCTTCGAAGTTTCTTGCGGGATACGAGCGATAACATCACCGATCGCGATCCGCGCACCGTCGGCCACACCGACCAGGGCGTTGGCTGGCAGGAAGTACTGAGCGATTACGTCAGTGCCTGGCAGCAACAGGTCCTTGCCGTTGTCGTCGACCATCTTAACGGCTGGACGGATGTCCTTGCCGGCAGCTGGACGATCTTTGGCGTCAAGTACTTCAATGTTGGTCATACCGGTCAATTCGTCGGTCTGACGCTTGATCGTGATGCCTTCTTCCATGCCCACGTAGGTCACGGTACCTTTCATCTCAGTGACGATCGGGTGAGTGTGCGGATCCCACTTGGCCACGATTGCGCCAGCTTCGACCTTGTCACCTTCCTTCACCGAAATCACAGCACCGTAAGGCAGCTTGTAACGCTCGCGCTCACGACCGAAGTCGTCCGCGATCGCCAGCTCACCCGAACGGGATACAGCTACCAGATGACCATCCACACGCTCAACGTGCTTCAGGTTGTGCAGACGGACAGTACCGCCGTTCTTCACCTGAACGCTGTCGGCTGCGGAGGTCCGGCTTGCCGCACCACCGATGTGGAACGTACGCATCGTCAGCTGGGTACCCGGCTCACCGATGGACTGGGCAGCGATAACGCCGACCGCTTCACCGATGTTCACCTGGTGACCGCGAGCCAGGTCGCGACCGTAGCACTTGGCGCAGATGCCGTAGCGGGTTTCACAGCTGATCGGAGAACGCACGATCACTTCGTCGATGCTATTGAGTTCGATGAACTCGACCCACTTCTCGTCGACCAGGGTGCCAGCAGGAACGATCACGTCCTCGGTACCCGGCTTGAAGACGTCACGGGCAATGACACGACCCAGTACGCGTTCACCCAACGGCTCAACAACGTCACCGCCTTCAATGTGCGGCGTCATCAGCAGGCCATGTTCGGTGCCGCAATCGATCTCGGTCACGACCAGATCCTGCGCCACGTCTACCAGACGACGAGTCAGGTAACCGGAGTTCGCCGTTTTCAACGCGGTATCCGCAAGACCCTTACGAGCACCGTGCGTGGAAATGAAGTACTGGAGTACGCTCAAACCTTCACGGAAGTTCGCTGTAATCGGGGTCTCGATGATGGAACCGTCCGGCTTGGCCATCAGGCCACGCATACCGGCGAGCTGACGGATCTGCGCAGCAGAACCCCGTGCGCCCGAGTCGGCCATCATGTACATCGAGTTGAAGGACTCCTGGTCGACTTCCTCGCCATGACGGTCGATGACCTTCTCTTTCGAGAGGTTGGCCATCATCGCCTTGGAAACTTCGTCGTTCGCCTTGGACCAGAGGTCGATTACCTTGTTGTACTTCTCGCCCTGGGTTACCAGGCCGGAGGCGTACTGACTTTCGATCTCTTTCACTTCTTCGGTAGCAGTACCGATGATGCGGGCTTTTTCATCCGGGATAACGAAGTCGTTAACACCGATGGAAACACCGGAGATGGTCGAATAGGCAAAACCGGTGTACATCAACTGGTCAGCGAAGATCACGGTCTCTTTCAAACCAACCACGCGGTAGCACTGGTTGATCAGCTTGGAGATCGCCTTTTTCTTCATCGGCAGGTTGACGACGTCAAACGACAGACCTTTCGGCACCACCTGGAACAACAACGCACGGCCGACGGTAGTGTCGACGATACGGGTGTTGGTCACGCTGTTGCCGTCACGATCGTTCACCGTTTCGTTGATCCGCACCTTGACCTTGGCGTGCAGTGCGGCTTCGCCGGCACGGAACACACGGTCAACTTCCTGCAGATCCGCGAACACACGACCTTCGCCCTTGGCGTTGATCGCTTCACGAGTCATGTAGTACAGACCCAATACAACGTCCTGCGACGGAACGATGATTGGCTCACCGTTGGCTGGCGACAGGATGTTGTTGGTAGACATCATCAACGCGCGCGCTTCGAGCTGGGCTTCCAGCGTCAGCGGCACGTGCACGGCCATTTGGTCGCCGTCGAAGTCGGCGTTGTACGCAGCACAGACCAGTGGGTGCAGCTGGATAGCCTTACCTTCGATCAGTACCGGTTCAAACGCCTGGATACCCAGGCGGTGAAGGGTCGGTGCACGGTTGAGCAACACTGGGTGTTCGCGAATCACTTCGGCGAGAACGTCCCAGACCTCTGGCAGCTCGCGCTCGACCATCTTCTTCGCAGCCTTGATGGTGGTCGCCAGACCACGCATTTCCAGCTTGCCGAAAATGAACGGCTTGAACAGTTCCAGAGCCATCTTCTTAGGCAGACCGCACTGATGCAGACGCAGGGTCGGACCTACGGTAATTACCGAACGACCGGAGTAGTCAACGCGCTTACCGAGCAAGTTCTGACGGAAACGACCCTGCTTACCCTTGATCATGTCAGCCAGGGATTTCAGAGGACGCTTGTTGGAACCGGTGATAGCGCGGCCACGACGACCGTTGTCGAGCAATGCGTCGACCGCTTCCTGCAACATACGCTTTTCGTTGCGCACGATGATGTCCGGAGCGGACAGGTCGAGCAGGCGCTTCAAGCGGTTGTTACGGTTGATCACCCGACGATACAGATCGTTGAGGTCGGAAGTCGCGAAACGACCGCCATCGAGCGGAACCAGTGGACGCAGATCTGGCGGCAGAACCGGCAGAACGGTCAGCACCATCCACTCTGGCAGGTTGCCGGAACCCTGGAAGGCCTCCATCAACTTCAGACGCTTGGACAGCTTCTTGATCTTGGTTTCGGAGTTGGTTTGCGGAATTTCTTCACGCAGACGGCCAATCTCGTGCTCCAGGTCGATCGCGTGCAGCAGTTCGCGGACAGCTTCGGCACCCATGCGGGCATCGAAATCGTCGCCGAATTCTTCCAGCGCCTCGAAATACTGCTCGTCGTTCAGCAGCTGACCTTTTTCAAGGGTGGTCATGCCTGGATCGATAACGACATAGCTCTCGAAGTAGAGAACGCGCTCGATATCACGCAGGGTCATGTCCATCAGCAGGCCGATACGGGACGGCAGCGATTTCAGGAACCAGATATGGGCAACCGGCGATGCCAGCTCGATGTGCGCCATGCGCTCACGACGAACTTTTGCCAGTGCAACTTCAACGCCGCACTTCTCGCAGATAACACCACGGTGCTTCAAGCGCTTGTACTTACCGCACAGGCACTCGTAATCCTTTACCGGGCCAAAGATCTTGGCGCAGAACAGGCCGTCACGCTCAGGTTTGAACGTACGGTAGTTGATGGTTTCCGGCTTTTTCACTTCACCGAACGACCACGAACGGATCATCTCAGGCGAGGCCAATCCGATACGGATGGCGTCGAACTCTTCGACTTGACCCTGGTTTTTCAGCAAATTCAGTAGGTCTTTCAAGGCCTTTCCTCCTGGCGGAGCAGAGAGCGGGCAAGACAGCCCCGCTCTCGATTCGCGTCACGTGTTATTCGGTTTCCAGATCGATATCGATGCCGAGGGAACGAATTTCCTTGATCAACACGTTGAAGGACTCGGGCATGCCCGGCTCCATACGGTGATCGCCGTCCACGATGTTCTTGTACATCTTGGTCCGACCGTTCACATCGTCCGACTTCACTGTGAGCATTTCTTGCAGAGTGTATGCAGCACCGTACGCTTCCAGTGCCCAGACCTCCATCTCCCCGAAACGCTGACCACCGAACTGTGCCTTACCACCCAGCGGCTGCTGGGTGACCAGGCTGTAAGAACCGGTAGAACGAGCGTGCATCTTGTCGTCCACCAAGTGGTTCAGCTTCAGCATGTACATGTAGCCAACGGTAACCGGACGCTCGAACTTGTTGCCGGTACGACCATCGAACAGTTGCATCTGGCCGCTCTCCGGCAGGTCTGCCAGTTTCAGCATGGCCTTGATTTCAACTTCCTTGGCACCGTCGAACACCGGAGTGGCCATTGGAACGCCGCCCTTGAGGTTCTTCGCCAGATCCAGGATTTCCTGGTCGGAGAAGCTGTCGAGCTCTTCGTTACGACCGCCGATCTCGTTGTAGATCTCGTGCAGGAACTTGCGCAGGTCAGCGACCTTGCGCTGCTCTTCGAGCATGCGGTTGATCTTCTCGCCCAAGCCCTTGGCCGCGAGGCCCAAGTGGGTTTCAAGGATCTGACCGACGTTCATACGCGAAGGTACGCCCAGCGGGTTGAGGACGACGTCGACTGGAGTACCGTTGGCATCGTGCGGCATGTCTTCAACCGGCATGATCACGGAGACCACACCCTTGTTACCGTGACGACCGGCCATCTTGTCACCCGGCTGGATGCGACGGCGGATTGCCAGGTAGACCTTGACGATCTTCAGTACGCCCGGTGCCAGGTCATCGCCCTGCTGCAGCTTGCGCTTCTTGTCTTCGAACTTGTCGTCCAACAAGCGACGGCGATCAACGATATAAGCCTGAGCCTTCTCGAGCTGCTCGTTCAACGCGTCCTCAGCCATGCGCAGCTTGAACCACTGGCCATGCTCAAGACCGTCAAGGACTTCGTCGGTGATTTCCTGACCTTTCTTCAGGCCGGCGCCGCCTTCGGCCTTGTGGCCAACCAGCGCTGCGCGCAGACGTTCGAAAGTTGCGCCTTCAACGATACGGAACTCTTCGTTCAGGTCCTTGCGGATCTCGTCGAGCTGAGTCTTCTCGATGGACAGTGCGCGTGCATCACGCTCAACGCCGTCGCGAGTGAAGACCTGTACGTCGATGACGGTACCCTTGGTGCCAGTAGGCACGCGCAGGGAGGTGTCCTTAACGTCGCTGGCCTTCTCACCGAAGATGGCACGCAGCAGTTTTTCTTCCGGAGTCAGCTGGGTCTCGCCTTTCGGGGTGACCTTGCCGACCAGGATGTCGCCAGCGCCTACTTCGGCACCTACATAAACGATACCGGCTTCGTCCAGCTTGTTCAGTGCAGCTTCACCCACGTTCGGGATGTCCGCAGTGATTTCCTCTGGGCCAAGCTTGGTGTCACGAGCCACACAGGTCAGTTCCTGGATGTGGATCGTGGTGAAGCGGTCTTCCTGAACCACACGCTCGGACAGGCAGATGGAGTCTTCGAAGTTGAAGCCGTTCCACGCCATGAACGCGATGCGCATGTTCTGGCCCAGTGCCAGCTCACCCATGTCGGTGGACGGGCCGTCAGCCATGATGTCGCTGCGCTGGACCCGATCACCTTTGCTCACCAGCGGACGCTGGTTGATGCAGGTGTTCTGGTTGGAGCGGGTGTATTTGGTCAGGTTGTAGATGTCGACACCGGCTTCGCCCGGCTCAACTTCGTCATCGGCAACACGAACCACGATACGGCTGGCATCGACGGAATCGATCACACCGCCACGACGAGCCACGACGCAAACGCCGGAGTCACGGGCAACGTTACGCTCCATACCGGTACCTACCAGCGGCTTGTCGGCACGCAGGGTCGGTACAGCTTGACGCTGCATGTTCGAACCCATCAACGCACGGTTGGCGTCGTCGTGCTCGAGGAACGGGATCAGCGACGCAGCGACCGAAACTACCTGCTTGGGCGATACGTCCATCAGTGTGACGTCTTCCGGCGCCTTGACGGTGAACTCGTTCAGGTGACGAACAGCTACCAGCTCGTCGATCAGGACTTTCTTGTCGTTCATCGTGGCCGAAGCCTGAGCGATCACGTGATCGGCTTCTTCGATGGCGGACAGGAATACGATCTCGTCGGTGACCAGAGCGTCTTTCACCACACGGTACGGGCTCTCGAGGAAGCCGTACTGGTTGGTGCGCGCATAGGCAGCCAGGGAGTTGATCAGACCGATGTTCGGACCTTCCGGCGTTTCGATCGGGCAGACGCGACCGTAGTGGGTCGGGTGTACGTCACGAACTTCGAAGCCTGCGCGCTCACGGGTCAGACCACCTGGGCCGAGTGCGGAGACACGACGCTTGTGGGTGATCTCGGACAGCGGGTTGTTCTGGTCCATGAACTGGGACAGCTGGCTGGAACCGAAGAACTCTTTCACCGCCGCCGCTACCGGCTTGGCGTTGATCAGGTCTTGCGGCATCAGGCCTTCGCTTTCAGCCATCGACAGACGTTCCTTGACCGCGCGCTCTACACGCACCAGGCCAACACGGAACTGGTTCTCGGCCATTTCGCCTACGCAGCGAACACGGCGGTTACCCAGGTGGTCGATGTCATCGACGATACCCTTGCCGTTACGGATGTCGACCAGGGTCTTGAGTACTGCAACGATGTCATCCTTGTTCAGCACGCCCGAACCTTCGATCTCGGTACGACCGATACGACGGTTGAACTTCATCCGGCCGACCGCAGACAGGTCATAGCGCTCAGGACTGAAGAACAGGTTGTTGAACAGGGTTTCGGCGGCATCCTTGGTTGGCGGCTCGCCAGGACGCATCATGCGATAGATCTCGACCAGCGCTTCCAGTTGGTTGCCAGTGGAGTCGATCTTCAACGTATCGGAAATGAACGGACCGCAGTCGATATCGTTGGTGTACAGAGTTTCGATACGAACGACCTGGGCCTTGACGATTTTCGCCAGGATCTCGGTGCTCAGCTCGGTATTGCACTCTGCGAGGATTTCACCGGTGGCCGGGTGCACGATTACCTTGGCCGTGGTGCGACCGAGGACGTAATCAATTGGCACCTGCAGCTCTTTGATCCCGGCCTTTTCCAGCTGGTTGATGTGACGGGCAGTAATACGACGACCCTGCTCGACAATAACCTTGCCTTTGTCGTCCTGGATATCGAGGACCGCGATCTCACCGCGCAGGCGCTGAGGCACCAGTTCCAGGCTGAGGTTTTCACCCTGAACATGGAAGACGTTGGTGGTGTAGAACGCGTCCAGCACTTCTTCCGTGGTGTAGCCGAGCGCACGCAGCAGTACCGATGCAGGCAGCTTGCGACGACGGTCGATACGCACGAATACGCAGTCTTTCGGGTCGAACTCGAAGTCCAACCAGGAACCGCGGTAAGGAATGATGCGCGCGGAGTAGAGCAGTTTACCGGAGCTGTGCGTCTTGCCACGGTCGTGGTCGAAGAACACGCCCGGAGAACGGTGCAGCTGGGAAACGATTACACGCTCGGTACCGTTGATAACGAAGGTACCGTTCTCAGTCATCAGGGGGATTTCACCCATGTAGACTTCTTGCTCTTTGATGTCCTTGATCGCTTTGTTCGACGATTCTTTGTCGAAAATGATCAGGCGCACTTTTACCCGCAAAGGTACGGCGTAAGTTACACCGCGCAATACGCATTCTTTGACATCAAATGCCGGTTCGCCCAGGCGATAACCGACGTACTCCAGCGCAGCATTGCCGGAGTAGCTGATGATCGGGAAAACGGATTTGAAGGCCGCATGCAGGCCCACGTCGCGGAACTGATCTTTAGTCGCTCCCGCT
The DNA here is from genome assembly GCF_006227205.1 of Pseudomonas sp. ICMP22404. GTDB lineage: Bacteria > Pseudomonadota > Gammaproteobacteria > Pseudomonadales > Pseudomonadaceae > Aquipseudomonas. Next base: position 3,996 of record NZ_VCNG01000032.1, on the reverse strand, counting down.
TGCAAGAATTCACGATACGAATCCAGCTGGATGGCCAGGAGGTACGGCACATCCATGACGTCCGGCAACTTGCTAAAGTCCTTGCGGATACGTTTTTTCTCAGTATATGAGTAAGCCATCAGCGTTCCCCAGCTTGGTCACCTGCTTGTTTGGCTCCCCCCGACGGGAGCAGCCAGAAAATCGTGCAAACCCCATGGTTTGCGCCACCGCCTCGGGTGGTTACAGCTCGTTACCAGCACCGACCCAATCGGCTGCCAATAACGGAAAAAGGCCGGTGGCAAGAGCCACCAGCCATCAGCCTTTCGCTTGACGCTCGGGCTGGAGACGCAAGGTCGAAGTTACTTAACTTCGACGGAAGCGCCTGCTTCTTCCAGCTTCTTCTTCGCGTCTTCAGCAGCTTCTTTGGAAACGCCTTCAGCGATAACCTGAGGAGCGGTGTCAACCTTCTCCTTGGCTTCTTTCAGACCCAGACCGGTCAGTTCGCGAACAGCCTTGATCACGTTGACTTTCTTGTCGCCAGCGGCGGTCAGAACAACGTTGAACTCGGTTTGCTCTTCAACGACAGCAGCTGGACCAGCAGCAGCAACGGTAGCAGCAGCGGCGGTAACGCCGAACTTCTCTTCCATTGCCTTGATCAGCTCAACGATTTCCATTACGGATTTTTCGCCGATTGCTTCGATGATTTGTTCGTTAGTCAGAGACATGACTCAATTCCTGAATTGGGGGATAGCCGGCACGGCCATCGAAATAAACAAAAATACGCGAGAGAGGAAACGCTCAGCCTTAGGCTGCAGCGGCTTCTTTCTGATCGCGAATTGCCGCCAGAGTACGAGCCAATTTGCTGGTAGCGCCTTGAATCACGCTCATCAGCTGAGAAATTGCTTCGTCACGGGTCGGCAGAGTTGCCAGTACGTCGATTTGGTTAGCTGCGAGGAACTTGCCCTCGAACGCAGCTGCCTTGATCTCGAACTTATCCTGACCCTTTGCGAACTCTTTGAAGATACGGGCAGCAGCGCCCGGATGTTCTTTCGAGAATGCAATCAGGGTCGGGCCGACGAACGCGTCGTTGAGCACGTCATATTGAGTGCCTTCAACAGCGCGCTTCAGCAGGGTGTTACGTACGACACGTACATAAACACCAGCTTCGCGGGCCTCTTTACGGAGTCCGGTCATAGCGCCTACTGTTACGCCACGGGCATCAGCCACGACAGCGGACAGAGCGACTTTGGCAGCCTCGTTGACTTCAGCGACGATGGCCTTCTTGTCTTCGAGTTTAATTGCCACGGGTTTAACTCCTGCTTGTTACCGTTTCATTCGATCGAAACCGAATGTCGTTTTGGTGTCTGATTCGGTAAGGAACCGGGAGCACCATCTGCGTAGGCTTGTGGTTTAAGACTTGCGTCGCCTACGGTCTTGGATAGCCCCCGCCAGGCAGGGACCCCAATTTTTCAATTGGCGCAATTGCTTGCGCCAATCTGTGTCTTACGCGTCGAGCGAGCTCTGGTCGATGACCAGACCTGGGCCCATGGTGGTGCTCAGGGTAACGCGCTTGACGTAGATGCCTTTCGAAGAAGCTGGCTTGATACGCTTCAGGTCAGCGATCAGGGCTTCAACGTTTTCCTTCAGCTTGACGGCATCGAAACCGATCTTGCCAACGGAAGTGTGGATGATGCCGTTTTTGTCGGTGCGATAACGAACCTGACCAGCCTTCGCGTTCTTGACCGCGGTAGCTACGTCTGGGGTTACGGTGCCGACTTTCGGGTTAGGCATCAGACCACGTGGACCGAGGATCTGACCCAGTTGACCTACAACGCGCATGGCATCAGGGGATGCGATCACTACGTCATAGTTCAGGTCGCCGCCTTTCATTTCAGCAGCCAGATCATCCATGCCTACGCGATCAGCGCCAGCAGCCAGAGCAGCTTCAGCTGCTGGGCCCTGGGTGAAAACGGCAACACGGACAGTCTTGCCAGTGCCGTGTGGCAGCACGGTAGCGCTACGAACGACCTGGTCGGATTTACGTGGGTCAACGCCCAGATTTACAGCAACGTCGAACGACTCGCTGAACTTGACAGTCGACAGCTCAGCCAGCAGAGCTGCGGCGTCTACAAAGTTGTAGGCCTTGCCTGCTTCGATTTTGCCGGCGATAGCCTTTTGACGCTTGGTCAGCTTAGCCATTACACACCCTCCACGTTAAGGCCCATGCTACGAGCAGAACCGGCGATAGTACGCACGGCTGCATCCATATCAGCTGCAGTCAGATCCGCGTTTTTGGTTTTCGCGATTTCTTCCAGCTGAGCACGGGTAACGGTGCCAACCTTAACGGTGTTTGGACGAGCGGAACCGCTGGTCAAACCTGCAGCCTTCTTCAGCAGAACCGAAGCAGGGGTGCTCTTTGTTTCGAAAGTGAAGCTACGGTCGCTGTAGACAGTGATGATCACTGGAGTCGGCAGACCTGGCTCAAGACCCTGGGTACGGGCGTTGAAAGCCTTGCAGAATTCCATGATGTTCACGCCGTGCTGACCCAGAGCAGGACCAACGGGTGGACTTGGGTTAGCCTGAGCGGCCTTCACTTGCAGCTTGATGTAAGCGGTAATCTTCTTGGCCATGAGGCACTCCAATTACGGGTTCGAACGCCTCGAAAGGCTCCCCGGTTACTTGCGCGTTTATCCCAGTGACGACAAAACCCCACAGCCTTGGGCTGCGGGGTTGGGATGCCTGTTCGATCAGACCTTTTCGACCTGACTGAACTCGAGCTCTACCGGAGTAGAGCGACCGAAAATGAGCACTGCGACCTGGATCCGGCTCTTCTCGTAGTTAACTTCTTCAACCGTGCCGTTGAAATCAGCGAATGGACCATCGGTGACTCGCACCACTTCACCTGGCTCAAACAATGTTTTCGGCTTCGGCTTGTCGCTACCATCAGCGACGCGACGCAGAATGGCTTCTGCCTCTTTATCCGTAATTGGCGCAGGCTTATCAGCAGTACCGCCAATGAAACCCATCACCCGAGGGGTATCCTTGACCAAGTGCCAAGTCCCTTCGTTCATATCCATCTGCACCAGCACATAGCCTGGGAAGAACTTGCGTTCGCTTTTGCGTTTCTGGCCATTACGCATTTCAACCACTTCTTCAGTGGGAACCAGAATCTCGCCAAAGCCATCTTCCATGCCAGCCAGCTTCACACGCTCTATCAGCGAGCGCATCACATGCTTCTCGTAACCCGAGTAAGCATGCACAACGTACCAACGCTTAGCCACGGGACACCCTTAGCCAACAATCAAGGAAACGAGCCAGCCGAGCAGGGAATCAAGCCCCCACAACAGCAACGCCATAACCAGAACAACAGCCACAACGATCAACGTGGTCTGCGTGGTTTCTTGGCGAGTCGGCCATACGACTTTACGAATCTCGGTGCGGGCTTCCTTAGCGAGTACAAAGAAAGACTTGCCCTTGGCTGTCTGCAGGCCTACAAAGGCAGCAACAGCAGCGATAGCAAGCAATGCGAGTACACGGTACAGGATCGGCGAAGCAGAGAAATACTGATTGCCAACAACGCCAACAACCACCAAAGCGACTATCACTAGCCACTTGAGCAGATCGAAGCGAGAGCCTTGAGCTTCAGCTTTAGGAGTCATCTATGAAGATCCTGTGAAAAGAAAGCCAGACACACTGAGTGAATCTGGCAGGTCAGGAGGGAATCGAACCCCCAACCTACGGTTTTGGAGACCGTCGCTCTGCCAATTGAGCTACTGACCTAAAACAAAATCAGGCCGACCATTATGCCGGCCCGAAAAAGACATTACAACTGTTTACTCGATGACTTTTGCTACGACGCCAGCGCCGACGGTACGACCGCCTTCACGGATAGCGAAACGCAGACCATCTTCCATCGCGATGGTTTTGATCAGAGTGACAGTCATCTGGATGTTGTCACCTGGCATTACCATTTCAACGCCTTCTGGCAGCTCGCAGTTACCAGTCACGTCAGTTGTA
>NZ_VCNG01000031.1 GCF_006227205.1 Pseudomonas sp. ICMP22404 | reverse complement strand
CAGGATGCCCAGCAGCGCCGCGACCATGTCCGTGCTGCGGTCCATGCAGACAGCCACGCGGTCATCCGGGCGAATGCCCAGGGCAAGCAACCGGTGGGCGATCTGGTTGGCTCGCTGGTTCAGTTGGGCGTAGCTCAGTTGTTGCGCTTCGAACACCACGGCGACGGCATCCGGACAGGTCGTGACCCGTGCCTCGAACAGGCCATGCAGGGTCAGGCCTTGCGGATAGTCGACGGCTGTAGCATTGAAGGCTTCCAGCAGATGCCGGCGCTCAGCGTCTTCCAACAGCGGGATCTGCGCCACCAGGGCCTGCTCATCGGCAACCATGGCGCGCAAGATGCATTCGAGGTAACCGAGGTAGCGCTCCATCGTGGCCTGGTCGAACAGTGCCGTGGCGTACTCCAGCGAACCGAACAGGCGCCCATCGATCAGGGCCATGTCCAGCAGCACATCGAACTTGGCGGTGCGGCTGGTCACTCCCAACCCTTGCAGTGACAGCTCGGACAATTCCATCCCGCCGGTTTCGCTGTTCTGCCATGACAACATGGCCTGGAACACCGGGCTGTGGGACAGGCTGCGCAATGGCCGGACCACTTCCACCACCTGTTCGAACGGCAGATCCTGATGCGCCTGGGCGCCCAGGGTCTGGGCCTTGACCCGTTGCAGCAAGGTCTCGACGGTCAGTTCGGGCGAAACCTCGACGCGCACCGCCAGGGTGTTGACGAACAAGCCGATCAAGTCTTCGACCTCCGCCTGCATGCGGTTCGCCGTCGGCGTACCGATGACGACATCATCCTGCCCGGACATCCGGCTCAGCAACGCGGCCCACGCGGCCATCACCGTCATGAACAACGTGGCGCCATGACGCTGGCTCAAGGCCTTGAGGCCTTCGGTCAGCGCTTCATCGAAGGCGATCCCTACCGCATGACCGGAATGATCCTGCTGGGCCGGCCGTGGTCGGTCCGTCGGCAAGGTCAGCAATGCCGGTGCACCGGCCAGGGTGTTCTGCCAGTAGTGTTCCTGGCGGCTCAACACCTCGCCGGTGAGCCAGCGCCGCTGCCAGACGGCGTAGTCGGCGTATTGCACCGACAAGGCCGGCAGCGGGTCGTCCTGGCCTTGGCTGAACGCCGCGTACAGCACGCCCAGCTCACGGGTCAGGACATCGGCGGACCAGCCGTCCGAGACGATGTGGTGCAGGGTCACCAGCAACACATGGTCGGCATCGCCCATGCGCACCAGGCGACCACGGGCCAGCGGGCCACGGCTCAGGTCGAAGGCCTGCCGCGCCTCCTCCCCCGCCATGCGCGACAGCTCGGCCTCGGCATCCGGGTGGGCGGACAGGTCATGCCGTTGCAAGGCGAAACCGATGTCGGCCGGAGCAATGCGTTGCTCCACTTCCTGGCCTTGGACAAAGGTCGTGCGCAAGGCTTCGTGACGGGCGACGATGATATCCAGGGCACGGCCCAGGGCGGCGGTGTCCAGCGCACCGCGCAGACGCAAGCCGGTGGGGATGTGATACGCCGCGCTGGCGTTGTCCAGCTGCGCGAGGAACCACAGGCGTTGCTGGGCAAACGACAGCGGCAATGCCTGCTCACGGGACACCGGCACGATGTCCGGACGGGTGCTGCGTGCCGCTCGGGCCAGCACTTGGGCCAACGCGCTCAGCTCGGGTTGGGCAAAGACCTCGTTCAGGCTCAGTTCCACCCCCAACTGCTCGCGCACCTGGGCAATCAAGCGCATCACCAACAACGAATGCCCGCCCAGCTCGAAGAAGTGGTCGTGACGCCCCACCGCTTCGACGTTGAGCATGCCCTGCCAGATCTGCGCCAGGGCGACTTCCGTGGCGCCTTGCGGCGCTACATGCGTACGACTGGCGAAGGCCTCGGCATCCGGCGCCGGCAATGCCTGGCGGTCGAGCTTGCGGTTCGGCGTCAGCGGCAGCGCGGCCAGGCTGACGAACGCACTCGGCACCATGTACTCGGCCAGCAGCGTCGACAGCTCCGAGCGCAAGGCAGCAGCGTTCAGAGTGATGCCAACCTGCGGCACGACATAGGCCACCAGGCGCTTGTCCCCCGGCGTGTCCTCGCGCACGATCACCGCCGCTTCCTTGACCCCGGCGCAGTGACTGAGCCTGGTTTCGATTTCACCCAGCTCGATACGGAATCCCCGCACCTTGACCTGGAAGTCATTGCGTCCCAGGTACTCGATGCGTCCGTCCGGACGATAACGGGCCAGGTCGCCGGTCTTGTACATGCGGGCATCGGGCTGGTCGCTGAACGGATCGACGAGGAAGCGCTCGGCATTGATCGCGTCGAGGTTCAGGTAACCCCGGGCCACGCCATCGCCACCGATGTAGATCTCCCCCGCCACGCCGAATGGCACTGGCTGACGGTGCATGTCCAGCAGGTAGATACGGGTGTTGGCCATCGGCGTGCCGATGGTGGCGTTGCCGACCGCGCCGTCGGCGTCGTAGTGCATGTAGGCGGCGGTGCACGACACGGTCGCCTCGGTCGGGCCGTAGGTATTGATCAGCCGGGTATGGGCCGGGCGTACCGCGTCCCACATCTGCAGTTTCTGCATCGACAGGGCATCACCGGTGACGTTGACCAGGCGCACGTCGCACAGATGATCGCGGGCCTGCGCCGGCGTGCTGTGCCATTCAGCCGCCAGGGTATGCCAATGCGCAGCGGTCAAATGCACGAAGGTTGGCCGGAGCCCGGCGTCCTGCTGCAACTCGACACTGCCGAACAGCACACGGGTCGGCGCCAGGGTGGCGCCGGCGACCAGCGCCGGGAAAATCTCTTCCACCGACAGGTCGAAGTTCAACGTGTTTTGCTGCAGCACCGTGTCGGCCGGCGTCAGTTCGAACAGGCGCACGGCATCCACGCAGTAGTTGACCAGGCCCCGGTGTTCGATCATCACGCCCTTGGGCGCGCCGGTCGAACCCGAGGTGTAGATCACGTAGGCCAGGTGACGCACGCCAAGGTTCGCCACCACCGGGTTGTCTTCGCGGCCTGTGGCAATGCCGCTGCGCACCCGTTCGACGTAGTCGAGCAGCACCACCGGCGTAGCCAGTGGCGGCAAGCGGTCTTGCAGTGCGCGTTGGGTCAGCAGCGCTACCGGGGCACTGTCGGCAATCATGTAAGCCAATCGTTCGGCCGGATACGCCGGATCCAGCGGCACGTAACCGCCGCCAGCCTTGAGTACCGCCAACAGGCCCACCAGCATTTCGGCGCTGCGCTCGACACAGATCGCCACGCGGTCGTCCGGACGGATGCCCAGACCGATCAGGTGATGGGCCAATTGGTTGGCCTGGCGATTCAGTTCGGCGTAGCTCAGGCGCTCGCCTTCAAATACCACGGCAATGGCCTGCGGCCGCGTCGCGACCTGGGCCTCGAAGAGTTGATGGATGGTCTGTTCACGGGGGTACGGTGCCTGGTTCGCGTTGAGCCCGACCAGCAGATGCTGGCGTTCGGCATCGTCCACCAGCGGGATCTGCTCGATCAGCGTCTGGTCACTTGCCACCATGGCACGCACCACCCGCTCGAAATAACCGAGGTAACGCTGCACCGTGGCCTCGTCGAACAAAGCCGTGGCGTATTCCAGGGCGCCGAAGATCTGCCCCTGGGCCTCGCCGAGTTCCAGGGACAGGTCGAACTTGGCGATATTGCTCGCCACACCAAGGCTTTCGAGCTTCAGGTCGCCCAACACCAGCTCGCTGTTGTCCAGGGTCTGCCAGGACAACATGGCCTGGAACAGCGGGCTGTGGGACAGGCTGCGTACCGGATTGAGCACTTCCACCACCTGCTCGAACGGCAGGTCCTGATGCGCCTGGGCACCAAGGGTCTGGTGCCTGACCCGCGCCAGCAAGGCCTCGACCGTCGGTGCGCCCGAAACATCGATACGCACAGCCAGGGTGTTGACGAAGAAGCCAATCAGCCCTTCGACTTCCGACCGTGTGCGGTTGGCCACCGGCGAACCGATCACCACGTCGTCCTGCCCGCAAAGGCGACTCAACAACGCCGCCCAAGCCGCCATCAACGTCATGTACAGGGTGACGCCGTGACGCTGGCTCAAAGTTTTGAGATTGGCCGTCAGCTCAGCGTCGAACGCCAGAGGCAGCGCCGCCCCGCTGTAGTCCTGCTGCGCCGGGCGCGCGCGGTCCGTCGGCAACATCAACAGCGCCGGCGCATCGGCCAGGGTTTGCCGCCAGTAGCTGCTCTGGGCTTGCAAGACCTCGCCGCTCAACCAGCGGCGTTGCCACAGGGCATAGTCGCCGTATTGCACGGCCAGCGTCGGCAGCGGATCCTCCAGGTCATGGCGGAACGCTTCGTAGAGCGCTGCCAGCTCCTTGACCAACACCCCCATGGACCAGGCATCCGAAACGATGTGGTGCATGGTCACCAGCAGCACATGCTCCTCGTCACCCAGGCGGATCAATCGGCCACGGATCAGCGGCCCATGCTCCAGGTCGAAGGCGTCGACGGCTTCCCGCGCCGCCAAGGCGTGTACTTCGGTTTCGGCATCGATCCGCTCGGAAAAGTCATGCTGCAGCAAGGCAAAACCGCTATCGGCCGCGGCGATACACTGCCAGGGCTCCTCGCCCTGGGCCTGTACGAAAGTCGTGCGCAACGCCTCATGGCGGGCAACGATGCGATCCAGTGCCCGTTGCAGGGCGACGTGGTCCAGCGTGCCGCGCAGACGCAGGCCGGCCGGCATGTGGTAGGCCGAGCTGGCCCCTTCCATCTGCGCCAGGAACCACAGGCGTTGTTGGGCGAACGACAGCGGCAAGGGTTCGTCGCGGGAGGCCCTGACAATCTCGGGCAATGTGCTGCGCCCGGCCTGAGACACGGCCTGCGCCAGTTCCATGAGTCCGGGATGAGCGAACAGAGCGGTGAGGCTCAGCTCCACGCCCAGGCGCAAACGGACCTGGGAGATCAGTTGCATCGCCAGCAATGAATGGCCACCCAATTCGAAGAATTGGTCGTGACGGCCGACCTGTTGCAGGCCCAGCAGGTCCTGCCAGATCTGCGCCAGGGTCGTTTCGATTTCGCCTCGGGGGGCTTCGTAGCCGCGGGTGATGACCGAATCCAGGTCTGGGGCCGGCAAGGCCTTGCGGTCGAGCTTGCCGTTGGGGGTCAGCGGCAGTGTGGCGAGAAGTACGTAGGCCACCGGGACCATGTATTCCGGCAACTGCGCTTGCAGGTGGCGGCGCAGGGTTTCGATGTCCACCGTTTCTGACTGGGTGAAATAGGCGACCAGACGCTTGTCGCCTGGTACGTCCTCGCGGGCCAGCACCACCGCCTCCTTCACGGCCTCGTGCTGAGCGAGCTTGGCTTCGATCTCGCCCAGTTCGATGCGGAAACCACGGATCTTCACCTGGTCGTCGTTACGACCCAGGTATTCGATGTTGCCGTCCGACAGGTAACGGCCAAGGTCGCCGGTCTTGTACATCCTGGCGTTCGGTTCGCTGCTGAACGGATCCCTGAGGAAACGCTCGGCCGTCAGGTCATCACGGTTGAGATAACCACGGGCAACACCTGCGCCACCGATGTAGATTTCACCCGGCACGCCCAGCGGCACCGGTTGTTTATGCTCATCCAGCAGGTAGAACTGGGTGTTCGCCACAGGCTTGCCGATGTGGGCAGCAAAGCCGTCTTCACGGGCCATCGATACCCAACTGGAATAGGTCGTGGTTTCCGAAGGGCCGTAGAGGTTGCACAGGCGCTTGACGGAAGTCTGCTCGAACAGTGTTTCCACCAGACTACGCTTGAGCGCTTCGCCGGCCACGTTGACCGTATCGACGCCATCGCTCAAACCACCGGATTCCAACAGCGCCTTGAGCGCCGACGGCACGGTGTTGATCAGGGTGATGTCGTGCTCGCCCTGTTGCAGTTCCAGCACATTAGTGACCACCTCGATGCTGCCGCCGCTAGTCAACGGCGCGAAGCATTCGTAAACCGCCAGGTCGAAGTTCAGCGAGGTCGAGAACAGGGTTTTCGACAGGGTTTGCGCATCGAACGACCGATGGGCCCAAGTCAGGAAGTTCACCGTGTTGCGGTGCTCGATCATCACGCCTTTCGGCAAACCGGTGGAACCTGAGGTGTAGATCACGTAGGCCAGATGCGCCGACGTCAGGCCATCGACCTGCGGATTGGGCGCCGCCTCGTCCTGCCAGATGCCTTTGTCGAGATCGATCAACGGGATTGCCGTCTCGCCCAGCAAGCCACGTGTGGCCGTCTGCACCAGGATCGCCGCCGGAGCACTGTCCTCCAGCATGTAGGCAATCCGATCCGCCGGATAGGCCGGATCCAGTGGCACGTAACCGCCACCGGCTTTCAGGATCGCCAGCAACCCAACGACCATGTCGAGACCACGTTCGACGCAGATCGCCACCCGCGAGTCCGGCTGCACACCCTGCTTGCGCAGGTAATGGGCCAACCGGTTGGCGAGTCCATTGAGTTCGCGATAGTTGAGCTGGTGCCGGCCATGACGCACCGCCAGCGCATCCGGCGTGCGCCGCACCTGCTCCTCGAACAAGCCGTGAATGGTCTGTTCCAGTGGATACTCGGCGTCAGTGGCGTTGAACGCCACCAGCAATTGCTCGCGCTCGTCGGCAGGTACAATCGACAACTCGCGCAACGGCGCGTCAGGTGCATGCTCCAGCGCCTGCACCAGGCTCTCCAGCGCCCTATGCATGTAGCCGCAGACACGTCGCGCACCCACTTCGACCACCGCCTGGGCCGTCAGCAGGAAACCTTCGCCGAGGTCGTCGACGTTCAGGCACAACGGGTAGTTGGTCCGTTCTTCCATGCCCAGGGTGTGAATCCCGTGCCAGGCCGAGATGGCCTGCTCGGACGCGGCTTCACCGGCGCTGTGCCGATAGTTCAACAGCGTGCTGAACAATGGAAGCGAGGCCGGTACGCCGCTGCAACGCTGGGCCAAGGCCAGGGAAGCATGTTCATGCCCCAGCAACCCGCTCAACCGGGCGTGGGTGGCCTTCACGCCTGTACGGACGTCGGTTTGCCCCACACTCACCCGCAGCGGCAAGGTGTTGATAAACATCCCCAGCGCCCGGTCTGCACCGTCGCCGCCCTGCATCCGGCCCATCAGTACGGTGCCGAACACCACTTCTTCACGCCCTGAGACGCGCCCGACTACCTGGCCCCAGGCCAGGTGGACCAGGCTCGCCGCACTCACCCCGAGCTGACGGGCCTGCGCCCGCAAGCGCTGGGCCAATGCCGCATCCACGCCTTGTTGCACTTCTTCGATGCCACTGCCGTCGCCCTGCACATTCAGCAGACCGAACGGCAACGTCGGTTCGTCGATGTCACCCAGCATGTCGCGGAAGAACGCTTCGTGCTGTTCGCGACTCACGCCCAACCGGGCCTGGGCGACATGATTGCGGTACGGTACAGCCGGTGCGAGCAGCTCTGCCTGATCCAGCAGGCTGGCCTGCATTTCATGCACCACCACCTCAAGGGCGGTGTGGTCCAGCGCCACGTGATGGAACAGCAGCATGCCGACCCAACGCTGGTTCGCCAGATCCTGGGCATAGGCCAGCCGCATCAACGGTGCCTGGGCAATGTCGAGGCGGTAGTGACGCGGGTCGAAGCGTTCGTGCAACTGTTGCACTGCATCGCCCGCCGCCGGATCCAGGCCGATTTCTTCAAGGGCCAGCGTCGCGTGGCGCCAGACCACCTGCACCGGTGACTCCAGGCCCTGCCAGGCCATGCTGGTGCGCAGGATATCGTTACGCGACACCACGCTCTGCAAAGCCTGGGCAAAGGCTTGCAGGCGCTCGCGACTGTCAAAGCCGAACATCACCTGCAACACGTAGGGGTCGCCCTGCTCCGCGGCCAGGTGATGGTAGAGAATGCCTTCCTGCAACGGCGCCAGGGCATAGATGTCCTGCACGTTGGCGACGCCGCCAGGCACTGCGGCCACGATCCGGTCGATGGCCTCCTGGTCCAGATCGGCCAGGGGCAACATGTCCGGGGTGATTCGCGTGCAGCCAGCGGGAATGAGGTTGGCCGGCACCACGACGTCTGCGTGTCCGCCGACCGCAGCAGCCAGCGCAGCCAATGTCGGCTGGCCGAACAGCACCCGCACGTCGGCGCTCAGATCCACCTGGCGCATGCGCTCGATCAACTTGACCGCCAGCAGCGAATGACCGCCCAGCTCGAAGAAATTGTCGTGGCGACCTACTCGTTCGAGCTTGAGCAAATCCTGCCAGATCCGGGCAATGGCGCTTTCCACTTCCCCTTGGGGAGCTTCGTATTCGCGGCTGATCACCGCCGATTGATCCGGTGCCGGCAACGCCTTACGGTCCAGCTTGCCGTTGGTGGTCAACGGGAAGGCGTCGAGTACCACGAAGGCGCTTGGCACCATGTAGTCGGCCAGCGAGCCCAGCAACTGCGTGCGCAGCTCGGCAGCTACTGGCTGCGCGTCCTCCCTGGCGATGACATAAGCCACCAGGCGCTTGTCGCCCGGCTCGTCCTCGCGGGCGATGACCACCGCCTCGCTGACCCCTTCGCAAGCCGCCAGCGCGGCCTCGATCTCGCCCAGCTCGATACGGAAACCACGGATCTTCACCTGGTCGTCGTTACGGCCCAGGTATTCGATGCTACCGTCCGCCAGCCAGCGACCCAGGTCGCCGGTCTTGTACATGCGGGCGTTCGGTTCATCGCTGAACGGGTTCTTCAGGAAACGCTCGGCGGTCAGTTCGTCGCGGTTCAGGTAACCGCGGCTCACACCCGCGCCACCGACGTACATTTCACCCACCACGCCCACTGGTACCGGCTCGCGCCGCGCGTCGAGCACGTACAGTTGCAGGTCGGGAATACGCCCGCCAATCGGGCTGACGCCGACCAGCTGGGCATCCGCCGCGCACAGTGCACGGTAGGTCACGTGCACGGTGGTTTCGGTGATGCCGTACATGTTCACCAACTGCGTACCGGCGTTGATTGCCCGGGCGTACCACGGTTTGAGGATGCCGGTTTCCAAGGCCTCGCCACCGAAGATCACCTGGCGCAGGCTGTGGCTCAGGTCGCTTTCGCCCTGGGCCGCGATCAATTGGCGGAACGCGCTTGGCGTCTGGTTCAGCACCGTGACGCCCGCTTTGCACAACAGCGCATAACACTCCTGCGGCGAACGGCTGACCAATTGCGGCACCACCAACAAGCGGCCGCCGTGGGTCAGCGCGCCCCAGATTTCCCAGACCGAGAAGTCGAAGGCGAAAGAATGGAACAGTGCCCAGACGTCCTGCGGGCCGAAGTCGAACCACGGCTGGGTGGCCGAGAACAGCCGGGCCACGTTGCGGTGCTCGACCATCACGCCTTTGGGCAAACCAGTGGAACCGGAGGTGTAGATCACATAAGCCAGATGACTGGAATTCAACCCCTTCACCTGCGGATTGCGCACGGATTGCTCCTGCCAGTCGCTACCGTCGAGATCAACCACAGCGACCGGACTGTCGGCCAACAAGCGACGTGTCGCGGTCTGTGCCAACACCGCAACCGGCGCACTGTCCTGCAACAGATAGGCGAGACGTTCGGCCGGATAGGCCGGATCCAGCGGCACATAACCGGCGCCCGCCTTGAGGATGCCCAACAGGCCGACGATCATGTCCAGGCCACGCTCGACACAGATCGCCACCCGATCATCCGGGCGAATGCCCAGGGCCAGCAAATGATGCGCGAGGCGGTTGGCCCGGGCATTGAGTTCACCGTAGGTCAGCGTCCGGCTCTCGAACACCACGGCCACGGCATCAGGGTGTGTCGCCGCACGTGCCTCGAACTGCCCATGGATCAGCGCATTGTCGGCATAGACCACATCCGAGGCATTCCAGGTTTCCAGCAGTTGTCGGCGCTCGGCCGGCGGCAGGATCTGCAGCTCGCCCAATGGCGCCAGGGGCGACTGCTCCAGCGCCTCCAGCAGATGCTCCAGCACGCATTGCACATAGTCGCAGACACGCCCGGCGCCGATCGACGCTTCAGCCATGACGGTCAGGTTGAAGCCTTCTCCCAGGTCATCCACCGACAACGTCAGCGGATAGTTGGTCCGCTCTTCGCCGCCCAGAACCTGGATACCTTCCCAGGCCGCAATGGCTTCGCTGGAAGCCGTCTGCGCACCAAGGTGACGATAGTTCAGCAGCGCGCTGAACAACGGTGCCGGCGCGGTCACGCCACTGCAACGCTGGGCCAGCACCAAAGAGGCATGCTCATGGCCGAGCAAAGCGGTCAAGCGTGCATGGGTCGCCTTGACCCCGGCACGTACACCCTGCGTGCCCAGTTCCACCCGCAACGGCAAGGTGTTGATGAACATCCCCAGTGCCCGGTCGGCCCCCTCGCCGCCCTGCATCCGGCCCAGCAACACGGTGCCGAACACGACATCGTCCTTGCCCGAGACACGGCCCAGCACCTGCGCCCAGGCCAAGTGATACAGGCTCGCCGCGCTCACCCCGAGTTGACGGGCCTGCGCCCGCAAGCGCTGGCTGAGCGCTCCATCGACCGGCTGGCGGACTTCTTCGATCCCACGTCCGTCGCCCTGCACATCCTGCAGGCCGAACGGCAACGTCGGCTCGGTCACGTCGCCCAGCATCTCGCGGAAGAACCCTTCGTGTTCCTCGCGGCTGATGCCCAGACGGGCCTGGGCCACGTAGTTGCGATACGGCACCGAGGCTGCCAGCAGATGCTCGCGCCCCATCACATGGGCTTCGATTTCCGCCGTGAGCATGGCCAGGGACGTCGCGTCGTCGACCATGTGGTGGAACAGCAGCATGCCGACCCAGCGATTGTTCGCCACGTCTTCGGCATAGCCGATGCGCATCATCGGCGCCTGACGGATGTCCAGGCGATGATGGCGAGGGTGCAGGTGCTCGCGCAGTTGTTGCGCGATATCTCCCGCCGCCGGGTCCAGCACGATCTCATCGAGCCCCAGTCGGGCCTCGCGCCAGACCACTTGCACAGGCTCGTCCAGCCCTTCCCAAACCACGCCGGTACGCAGGATATCGTGGCGAGACACCACGTCTTGCAACGCCCTGGCGAAGTCGTCCAAGCGGGAGCGACTGTCGTAGGTGAACTGTACATATTGCAGATAGGGGTCGCCCTGGGCCGCAGCAAGGTGGTGATACAGGATCCCCTCCTGCAATGGGGCAAGGGCATAGATATCCTGCACGTTGCGTACACCACCCGGCACCGACGCGACGACGCGGTCGATACCGTCCTGGTCCAGATCGACCAGGGGCAACATGTCCGGGGTGATTCGTGTGCAGTCGGCGGGAATGAGGTTGGCCGGCACCACGATTTCGCGCACGCCGCCTACGGCCGCCGCCAATGCCGCCAGCGTTGGCTGGCCGAACAGCACGCGGACATCGGCAGCCAGGTCGATCTGGCGCATGCGCTCGACCAGCTTCACTGCCAGCAGCGAATGGCCGCCCATTTCAAAGAAATGGTCATGACGGCCGACCTGCTCCACCTGCAGCAGGTCTTGCCAGATCCGCGCAATCGCTGTCTCGACCTCGCCTTGGGGCGCCTCGTATTCGCGGGTCACCACCGAGGACTGGTCGGGCACCGGCAGCGCCTTGCGGTCCAGCTTACCGTTGGTGGTCAGCGGGAATACCGTCAACATCACGAACGCGCTGGGCACCATGTATTCCGCCAGGGAACCCAGCAGCTCGGCGCGCAGTTCGGCCGCCGACGGTGGCTCGCCCTCTTCGGCAATTACATAGGCCACCAGGCGCTGGTCCCCCGGCGTGTCCTGGCGCGCCAGAACCACGGCTTCGCGCACGCCGTTGCAGGCGGCCAGCTTGGCCTCGATCTCACCCAATTCAATACGGAAGCCGCGGATCTTCACCTGGTCATCGTTACGCCCGAGGTATTCGATACTGCCGTCCGCCAGCCAGCGACCCAGGTCACCGGTCTTGTACAGGCGGGCGTTCGGCTCATCGCTGAAGGGATTGTCGAGGAAACGCTCGGCGGTCAGCTCCTCGCGGTTCAGATAACCGCGGCTTACACCCGCGCCACCGACGTACATTTCGCCGACCACACCGACCGGTACGGGTTCGCGTTGTGCGTCGAGCACATACAACTGCAAGTCAGGGATGCGTTTGCCGATGGGGCTGACACCGGTCAGTTGGGCGTCGGCAGCACACAATGCACGGTAGGTCACGTGCACGGTGGTTTCGGTGATGCCGTACATATTCACCAGTTGCGTGCGGGCGTTGGCTTGACGAGCGTACCAAGGCTTGAGGATCCCGGTTTCCAGTGCTTCGCCGCCGAAAATCACCTGCCGCAGGCTGTGGTCCAGGTCGCTCTCGCCCTGGGCCGCGATCAACTGGCGGAACGCGCTCGGCGTCTGGTTGAGGATGGTCACCCCGGCCTCGCACAGCAACGCATAGCAGTATTGCGGGGAGCGGCTGACCAGTTGCGGCACCACCAGCAGACGGCCGCCCTGGGTCAGTGCGCCCCAGATTTCCCAGACCGAGAAATCGAAGGCAAAGGAATGGAACAGTGCCCAGACGTCTTGCGGGCCGAAATCGAACCACGGCTGGGTGGCCGAGAACAATCGCGCGACGTTGCGATGTTCGACCATCACGCCTTTGGGCAATCCGGTAGAGCCGGAAGTGTAGATCACATAGGCCAGGTGACTGGCCCCAAGGCCCGGTACATCCGGGTTATGCCGTGGCTGCTGCTCCATTTCGCCGGCTTCGAGCGGATCGAGCAGCACGGTCGGCACGCTCAATGGCGGCAGGGTTTCACACCACTCACGCTGGGTTACCAGCGCCACCGGGCGGCTGTCGTGCAGCATGTAGGCGATGCGTTCCGCCGGATAGGCCGGGTCCAGCGGCACGTAGCCCGCCCCCGCCTTGAGGATGCCCAACAGGCCGACAATCATGTCCAGGCCGCGCTCGACACAAATCGCCACCCGGTCGTCCGGGCGAATACCCACGGCCAACAGGCTGTGGGCCAACTGGTTCGCGCGGGCATTGAGCTGACCGTAGGTCAGCGTCTGGTCTTCATGGACCACCGCCACGGCGTCCGGCTGGGCCATTGCCCAGGCTTCGAATTGACGATGGATCAGGGCGTCTGCGGCATATTCGGCATCCCGGGTGTTCCAGGTTTCCAGCAACTGCCGGCGTTCAGCTGGCGGCAGGACCGTCAAGGCGTGCAGCGCAGTGTGCGGCGATTGCTCCAGGGCGGTGACCAGGCTGTCCAGTGCCATCTGCATGTAACCGCAGATGCGTGCGGCACCGATCGAGGTATCGACCAGGGCCGTGAGGGAGAAACCTTCCCCAAGATCATCGACGTTAAGGGTCAGCGGGTAGTTGGTACGTTCGTCACCATTGAGCGCCTCGATCCCGTTCCAGGCCGTGAGGGCGTCCTGGGTCACCTCGGCGGCGCTGTGCCGGTAGTTGAGCAAGGCGCTGAACAGCGGCGTCGGCGCCGCCACGCCACTGCAGCGCTGGGCCAGCGCCAGGGAGGCATGTTCATGGCCCAGCAAATCCGTCAATCGGGCGTGGGTCGCCTTGACCCCGGTACGAACATCTTGAGCGCCCACGTCCACGCGCAACGGCAAGGTGTTGATGAACATCCCCAGCGCCCGGTCGGCCCCCTCGCCGCCCTGCATCCGGCCCAGCAATACCGTGCCGAACACCACCTGCTGACTGCCGGACACCTTGCCCAGCACCTGCGCCCACGCCAGGTGCACCAGGCTGGCGGCACTGACGCCCAATTGCCGGGCCTGGGCCCGCAGACGCCTGGACAGCTCAGGATCCACCGCCTCGCGGACCTCAGCAATGCCATGGCCGTCCCCCTGCACATCCTGCAAACCGAAGGGCAGTGTTGGCTCATCGATATCGCCGAGCATGTCGCGGAAGAACGCCTCGTGTTCCGCCTCGCTCGCACCCAGTCGTGCCTGGGCCACATAGTTGCGATAAGGCATCGCTTCGCCCAATCGCTCGCCTTGCCCCAACAGGTGCAGTTGCATTTCATGCTGCATCACATCCAGCGCGGTATGGTCCAGCGCCATGTGGTGGAACAGCAGGATCGCCACCCAACGGTCCTGGGCCTCGTCCTGGCTGTAGACCAGTTGCAACATCGGTGCACGGCGCAGGTCCAGGCGGTAGTGGCGCGCATCGAAGCGGCTCGCCAGTTGCGTGGCGACATCGCCGGCCGTGGCATCGGCCTCGAAGCGCTGTGGCTCCAGCTTCACCTGGCGCCAGACCAACTGCAGTGGTTCGTCCAGGCCTTCCCAGGCCACGCTGGTGCGCAGGATGTCGTGGCGGTCGATCACCACCTGCAACGCCTCGACGAACGCCTCGAAGCGTCCGAGGCTGTCGAAGGCGAACTGCGACTGAAGCACGTAGGGGTCGCCCTGTTCGGCGGCCAGGTGGTGATAGAGAATGCCTTCCTGCAACGGCGCCAGCGGGTAGATGTCCTGCACATTACGGGCACCACCCGGCACGGTCGCCACGATCTGGTCGATCGTGTCCTGGGTCAGGTTGACCAGCGGCAACAGCTCCGGAGTGATGTGTTCACAATCCAGCGGAATCAGGTTTTCGGGGACCGCAATTTCCTTGCCGCTGCCCACCGCCGCTGCCAGCGCGGCCAGGGTTGGCTGACTGAACAGCACCCGCACATCGGCACTCAGGCCGGCCTGGCGCATGCGTTCGATCAGGGTCACCGCCAGCAGCGAGTGACCGCCGAGTTCGAAGAAGTGATCGTGACGACCGATCTGCTCAACCTTGAGCACCTCGGCCCAGAGCCGGGCCAGGGTCTGTTCCACTTCACCCTGCGGGGCTTCGTATTCACGGCTGGCATAGGCCTCGGCGTCTGGCGCCGGCAGTGCGCGACGGTCCAGCTTGCCGTTGGCGGTCAATGGGAAGGATGGCAGCACGACGAAGGCGCTGGGGACCATGTACTCGGCCAGCGTGCTGGCCAGTTGGCTACGCAGCTCGTGTACCGACAGGGTGATGTCCGCTTCCGGAATCACATAACCCACCAGGCGTTTCGGCCCGGCTTCGTCCTGCCGCGCCAGCACCACGGCGTCTTTCACGCCGGCACATTGGCCCAACCGGGCCTCGATCTCGCCCAGTTCGATACGGAAGCCACGGATCTTCACCTGGTCGTCGTTACGCCCCAGGTAATCCACGGCGCCGTCGGCACGCCAGCGCGCCAGGTCGCCGGTGCGGTAGAGCAAGGCCGCCGGATCGGCGCTGAACGGGTCGGCGACGAACTTCTCGGCGCTCAGTTCCGGACGGTTCAGGTAACCAAGGGCTACACCGTCACCACCAATGTACAACTCGCCCGCCACACCCACTGGCACGGGTTGCTGTTGGGCGTCCAGCACATAAACCCGACTGTTGCCGACGGGACGACCAATCGGAATTCCCCCCTCGCCCACGGTACGGATTTCGTGCGTGGTGGTGAACGTGGTCGCTTCCGTCGGGCCATAGCCGTTGAGCAGATGCTGCGGTGCGCCATCTTTCAGGACGCGACTGATTACCGCCGGATCCAGCACGTCGCCACCCACGATCAGGTAGCGCAGCTGTTTGAACACCGGCAGCATGCCCGCAGCGTACTGGTGGAACAGCCCGGCAGTCATCCACAGCACGCTGACCGATTGCTCGGTCAACAGCGCGGCAAAGCGCGCCTGGTCCAGCAGCACATCCTGTTCGACCACCACCACGCAACCGCCATTGAGCAACGGCGCCCAGACATCCAGGGTACTGGCATCGAACGCCGGGTTGGAAGCAAACGCCACCCGATCCCCGGCGTTGAAATCCGCGTAGCCGTTGTTGATCACCAAGCGGTTGATCGCCCGATGCGGCACCAGCACGCCTTTCGGGGTGCCGGTGGAGCCGGAGGTGTACATGATGTAGGCAACCGCTTCGGCGCTCAGGGCCAGATCGAGGTTATCGGCGGACTTGTCCAGCTCGACGGTATCCAGGTCGACACGCACAGGGCCTCGCGTCGCGGTCGTGGCACTCAGGGTCAGCAGTACCCGCGCCCCGCTGTCTTCGACCATGAACTGCTGGCGTTCCAGGGGCGCGTGGATATCCAGCGGCACAAAGGCAGCGGCGCATTTGAGCACTGCCAGTTGGCTGACCAACAGTTCAAGAGAGCGCTCCAGCAAAATCGCCACGCGCTCCCCCGGCTGTACACCCAGGCCGACCAGATGACGGGCCAGGCGATTGGCCCGGTCGTTCAGCTCGGCGTAGGTCAGGCTGTGCTCGTCATGCACTGCCGCCAGCGCCTCGGGATTGGCCTGCACCCGTGCCTCGAACAGACCATGGACGGTCCTGTCCTGCGGATAGCTGCGGGTCGTGGCATTGAATTCCACCAGCAGTTGGCGACGCTCGGCCGACGGCAGGACCGATAGGCTGTTCAATGGCGTCTGTGGCGCCTGCTCCAACGCAGACACCAGGTTCTCCAGCACCACGTTCATGTAGGCGCAGATCCGCTGCGCGCCGATCTGCGGCAGCGCCAGCGCGGTCAGGTGGAAATCTTCGCCCAGGTCGTCCACCGACAGCGTCAGCGGGTAGTTGGTGCGCTCTTCGTTGCTCAGGATCTCGATGCCGTTCCAGGCCGCCAATGCATCGGCCGAAGTCACATCCGCGCCGCTGTGCCGATAGTTGAGCAAGGCACTGAACAGCGGCATCGGCGCGACCACGCCGCTGCAACGTTGGGCCTGGGCCAGGGACGCATGTTCATGCCCCAGCAGGCCGGTCAACCGGGCATGTGCGGCCTTGGTACTGCCGCGCACATCCTGGTCGCCCACGTCCAGCCGAAGCGGCAAGGTGTTGATGAACATGCCCAATGCATGTTCGGCACCGTCGCCACCCTGCATCCGACCCATCAGCACAGTGCCGAATACTACGTCCTGTTTGCCGGATACCTGGCTCAGTACCCGCGCCCAGGCCAGGTGATGCAGGCTCGCCGCACTCACCCCCAACGTCCGGGCCTGGGCCCGCAGACGGCGACTCAGGTCTGCGCAAAGGTGCAACCCGGCCTCCTCGATATCGCTGCCGTCGCCGCGTACATCCTGCACACCGAAGGGCAGCGTCGGTTCGTCGATGTCACCGAGCATGTCGCGGAAGAATGCTTCATGTTCCTCGCGGCTGACACCCAGGCGAGCCTGGGCCACGTAGTTACGGAAAGGTGCCGCTTCACCCAGTTGATCGCCCTGGCCCAGCAGATGCGCCTGCATTTCGTGGCGCACCACTTCCAGTGCCGTGTGATCCAGTGCCATGTGATGGAACAGCAACAGCGCGACCCAGCGCTGGTTGGCCGGGTCATGGGCAAAGGCAATGCGCATCAGCGGTGCCTGTTGCATGTCGAGACGGTAATGCAGTGTGTCGAAGCGCTCACGCAGCTGTCCGGCGATATCGCCCGCCTCGGCGGCCAGTACCACCTCCTCGACCGCCAGTTGCGCTTTGCGCCAGACCACCTGCACCGGCTCGTCCAGGCCTTCCCAGACCACCGACGTACGCAGAATGTCATGGCGATCGATCACCGCCTGCAGCGCATGGGCAAATGCGTCCAGGCGCCCATGGTCGGTGACGGTGAACGTCGCCTGCAACACATAGGGGTCACCGGTGGCCGCTGCAATGTGGTGGTAGAGAATGCCTTCCTGCAACGGTGCCAGGGGGTAAATGTCTTGCACATTGCGCGCACCACCCGGCACCGTCGCAACGATGCGGTCGATGGCCTGCTGGTCCAGAGCGACCAGCGGTAGCATCGACGGCGTGATCCGAGTGCTCCCCAGCAGAATGCCGTTGTCCGGTACCTCGACATCGCGACCGCTACCGACCGCGGCGGCCAGCGCCATCAAAGTCGGCTGACCAAACAGCACACGGATGTCCGCCGACCAGCCGAGCTGGCGCATGCGCCCGATCAGGCTGACGGCCAGCAGCGAATGGCCGCCCAGCTCGAAGAAGTGGTCGTGACGCCCCACTTGTTGCAGGCCCAACAGGTCCTGCCAGATCTGCGCCAGGGCGATTTCAGTCTCACCTTGTGGAGCTTCGTAGCCGCGGGTGATGAGTGCATCGTGTTCCGGCGCCGGCAAGGCCTTGCGGTCGAGCTTGCCATTGGGGGTCAGCGGCATGGCATCGAGACGCACATAGGCCACAGGCACCATGTATTCCGGCAATTGCCCTTGCAGGTGGCGGCGCAGCGTTTCGATGTCCACCGTTTCTGACTGGGTGAAATAGGCGACCAGACGCTTATCGCCTGGTACGTCCTCGCGGGCCAGCACCACCGCCTCCTTCACGGCCTCGTGCTGAGCGAGCTTGGCTTCGATCTCGCCCAGTTCGATGCGGAAACCCCGGATCTTCACCTGGTCGTCGTTGCGACCCAGGTATTCGATGTTGCCGTCCGGGAGATAACGGCCGAGGTCGCCGGTCTTGTACATCCGGGCGTTGGGTTCGCTGCTGAACGGATCCTTGAGGAAACGCTCGGCGGTG
>NZ_VCNG01000030.1 GCF_006227205.1 Pseudomonas sp. ICMP22404 | reverse complement strand
CAGCTATCTGCAAGGGCAACTGCCGGCCTACATGGTCCCCGTGGCCTACGTGCACCTCGATGAACTGCCCCTGACCCCCAACGGCAAGCTCGACCGCAAGGCCTTGCCGGCCCCGGAACACGATGCACTGATCACCCGTGGCTACGAAGCCCCCCGGGGCGAAGTTGAAACCGCCCTGGCGCAGATCTGGCAGGACCTGCTCAAGGTCGAGCGCGTCGGTCGTCACGATCACTTCTTCGAACTGGGCGGCCACTCCCTGCTGGCCGTCAGCCTGATCGAACGGATGCGTCAGGCCGGCCTGAGTGCCGATGTGCGTATCCTGTTCAATCAATCGACCCTGGCTGCGCTGGCGTCGGCCATCGGTGGCGGCAGCGAAGTGAGTGTCCCGGCAAACCTGATTCCTTCGGATTGTGAACACGTCACCCCGGCCATGCTGCCACTGGTATCGCTGGACCAGGATGCCATTGACCGTATCGTCGCGACGGTACCGGGCGGTGCGGCCAATGTGCAGGACATCTATCCGTTGGCGCCGTTGCAGGAGGGCATCCTCTATCACCACCTGGCGGCCGAACAGGGTGACCCCTACGTGCTGCAAGCGCAGTTCGCCTTCGACACCCGCGAACGCCTGGACGATTTCACCCAGGCCTTGCAAGGCGTGATCGATCGCCACGACATCCTGCGCACAGCCATGGCCTGGGAGGGCTTGGACGAGCCGGTGCAAGTGGTCTGGCGCAACGCGTCGCTCGGCGTCGAGCAGGTGTTGCTGCGGGATGAGGACGGTGACATCGCCGGTCAGTTGCAAGCACGCTTCGATGCGCGGCACCACCGCTTGGATATCCGCCAGGCGCCGTTGATGTGCATCCGCTTTGCTCAGGATGCAGCCCACCAGCGTTGGGTAGCGACCCTGTTGTTTCATCACATGGCGCTCGATCACACCGCACTGGAAGTGGTGCGCCATGAGATGCAGGCGCACTTGCTCGGACAGGCCGGGCAGTTGGCGGCGGCGATGCCTTATCGCAACTATGTGGCCCAGGCGCGCCTGGGCGTCAGCCAGCAGGAGCACGAAGGTTTCTTCCGCGACATGCTTGGCGATGTGGACGAGCCGACGTTGCCGTTCGGCCTGCACGATGTGCAAGGCGCAGGACAGGGGATCGAAGAAGCCACGTTGGCGCTCGCCAGCAGCTTGAGTCATGACCTGAGGACTCAGGCACGCCGGCTTGGTGTGAGCGCGGCAAGTCTGGTCCACTTGGCCTGGGCGCAGGTGCTGGGCCGTGTATCGGGCCGGGACGACGTGGTGTTCGGCACCGTGCTGATGGGCCGGATGCAGGGCGGCGAGGGCGCCGACCGCGCCCTGGGGATGTTCATCAACACCTTGCCGCTACGGGTGAACCTGGGGCAGGCCGCCGTCCGTGCAGGCGTGAGAGCGACCCATGGCCGCTTGACCGCGCTGCTCGGGCATGAGCATGCGTCCCTGGCACTGGCGCAGCGTTGCAGTGGGGTGGCGGCACCGACGCCGCTGTTCAGTGCGTTGCTCAACTACCGTCACACCGATGCGAACCAGGCCCCGTCTGCCTGGAGCGGTATTGAGGTGCTCAGTGGTGAAGAACGGACCAACTACCCGCTGATGCTGTCGGTGGACGATCTGGGCGAAGGTTTCAGCCTCACCGTCCAGGTGGTGAGCGGGATCGGCGCGCCGCGGATCTGTGCCTATATGGAAACCGCGCTGGCGAGTCTGGCCCGGGCGCTGGAGTATGCGCCTGAGTCGTCGCTGGCCGATCTGCCGATTCTACCCGCAGCGGAGCGTGAGCAACTGCTGGTGGCGTTCAACGCCACCGAGGCCGAGTATCCGCTGGAGCAGACCGTTCATGGGTTGTTCGAGCAGCAGGTGCAGCGCACGCCGGACGCAGTGGCCGTGCGGCATGGCGAGCAACGCCTGAGCTATAGCGAGCTGAACGAGCAAGCCAACCGCCTGGCGCATTACCTGCGCGGGCAGGGCGTGCGGCCGGACTCGCGGGTGGCGATCTGTGTCGAACGCGGTATCGACATGGTGGTCGGGCTGCTGGCGATTCTTAAGGCGGGCGGTGGGTACGTACCGCTGGATCCGGCTTATCCAGCGGATCGGATTGCCTACATGCTGGAAGACAGCGCTCCGGCCGTGGTCCTGGTCCAATCGGCAACGGTTGGTTTGTTGGCCGGTGCTTCGATGCCGGTGATCGATCTCGGTAGCGGGCGCTGGCAGGACGAATCCGTCTCGAATCCAGAGATTGCAGGGCTGACCTCGTCGCATCTGGCCTATGTGATCTACACCTCCGGTTCGACCGGTTTGCCGAAAGGCGTGATGATCGAACACCGCAACACGGTGAACTTCCTGACCTGGGCCCATCGGTCGTTCGATGCCCAAACCCTGTCGAAAACCCTGTTCTCGACCTCGCTGAACTTCGACCTGGCGGTCTACGAGTGCTTCGCGCCGTTGACTAGCGGCGGCAGTATCGAGGTGGTCACTAATGTGCTGGAACTGCAACAGGGCGAGCACGACATCACCCTGATCAACACCGTGCCGTCGGCGCTCAAGGCGTTGCTGGAATCCGGTGGTTTGAGCGAGGGCGTGGATACGGTGAACGTGGCCGGTGAAGCCCTCAAGCGCAGTCTGGTGGAGGCACTGTTCGAACAGACCTCAGTCAAGCGCTTGTGCAACCTCTATGGTCCTTCGGAAACCACGACCTATTCCAGTTGGGTCTCCATGGCCCGGGAAGACGGCTTTGACGCCCATATCGGCAAGCCGGTCGCGAACACCCAGTTCTACCTGCTGGATGAGCATAAGCAGCCGGTGCCATTGGGTGTTCCTGGGGAAATCTATATCGGTGGTGTCGGTGTGGCTCGGGGTTATCTGAACCGCGATGACCTCACCGCCGAACGCTTCCTGAAAGATCCATTCAGTGCTGTTCCAAACGCCCGCATGTACAAGACCGGCGACCTCGGCCGCTATCTCCCGGACGGCAATATCGAATACCTGGGCCGTAACGACGACCAGGTGAAGATCCGTGGTTTCCGCATCGAACTGGGCGAGATCGAAGCCAAGCTCGCTCAACACGACGCCGTGAAGGAGGCGGTGGTGCTGGCCCGCGAAGACGTACCGGGCGATAAGCGCCTGGTGGCCTATTTCACCCAGTCAGAAGCGGTGGACATCGAGACCCTGCGCAGCCACCTGCAAGGGCAATTGCCGGAATACATGGTGCCTGTGGCCTATGTGCGTCTCGATGCCATGCCGTTGACCCCTAACGGCAAGCTCGACCGCAAGGCCTTGCCGGCCCCGGAACACGATGCACTGATCACCCGTGGTTACGAAGCCCCGCAAGGCGAAACAGAGATTGCCCTGGCACAACTCTGGTCCGAGGTGCTCAAGGTCGAGCGCGTCGGCCGTCATGACCACTTCTTCGAACTCGGTGGTCATTCCCTGCTGGCCGTCAGCCTGATCGAGCGGATGCGCCAGGCCGGCTTGAGCGCCGACGTGCGCGTGCTGTTCGGCCAGCCGACGTTGATGGCGCTGGCGGCAGCGGTGGGCAGTGGCAGCGAAATCGTGGTGCCGGACAACGGTATCCCGCCGGGTTGCACGCGGATCACCCCCGACATGCTCACACTGACCCACCTGGATCAGGAGGCCATCGACCATATCGCGTCGAAAGTGCCGGGTGGCATGGGCAACGTACAGGATATCTACCCGCTGGCGCCGTTGCAGGAAGGCATCCTCTATCACCATCTGGCTGCCGAACAGGGCGACCCCTATGTATTGCAGTCGCAGTTCGCCTTCGACAACCGCGCGCGCCTGGATGAGTTTGTCCAGGCCCTGCAAGTGGTGATCGATCGCCACGACATCCTGCGTACCGCCATCGTCTGGGAGGGCCTCGATGAACCTCAGCAAGTGGTCTGGCGCGAGGCGCGTCTGGGGCTGGAGGCGTTCGTTGCGGATCCACAGGCCGGTGCCGTCAGCGAACAACTGCACAGTCGTTTCAATGCCCGGCACTATGCCCTTGACCTGACCCAGGCCCCGCTGATGCGCCTGGCGTTCGCGGAAGATCAGCCCAACCAGCGCTGGATCGCGATGCTGCTGTTCCATCACATCGCCCTCGATCATGCGGCGATGAAAGTGGTGCAGCGCGAAATGCTGGCGTATCTGCAGGGTCAGGCTGACCAGTTGGACACCCCCGCGCCGTACCGCAACTATGTGGCTCAGGCCCGCCTGGGGGTGAGTCGTGAAGAACATGAAGGCTTCTTCAGCGACATGCTCGGCGATGTGGATGAGCCGACGCTGCCGTTTGGCCTGCACGATGTACAGGGCGACGGTGACGATATCGAGACGGCGACACAGCTGCTCGACAGCGACCTGAGCCGTCGCCTGCGGCGTCTGGCCCGCCAGTCGGGCGTGGGCGCGGCGAGCCTGCACCACTTGGCCTGGGCGCAGGTGCTGGGCCGGGTCTCGGGCAGGAGCGATGTGGTATTCGGCACGGTCCTGATGGGCCGGATGCAGGGCGGCGAAGGGGCCGATCGTGCGTTGGGCATGTTCATCAATACCCTGCCGCTTCGCGTCGGTGTCGATGAGCGGGACGTCAAGGCCGGCGTCAAGGAAGTGCACGGTCGACTGACCGCCCTGTTGGGGCATGAGCATGCCCCATTGGCACTGGCCCAGCGTTGCAGCGCTGTGGCCGCGCCGACGCCGCTGTTCAGTGCCTTGCTCAACTACCGTAACTCCAGCGAACAAGCCAACGGACAGGACACCCTGGCGGCCTGGCAGGACATCGAAACCCTGGGCGGTGAAGCACGCACCAACTATCCGCTGACCCTGTCGGTGGATGACCTGGGTGAAGACTTCGCCTTGACCGTCCTGGCCAGCCACGGCGTGGGCGCGCAGCGGATCTGTGCCTACATGGAAACCGCCCTGCACAGCCTGGCCAAGGCCCTGGAGTTCAACCCCACGACATGCCTGCACAGTCTGGAGGTGCTGCCGCAAGTCGAGCGCCGGCAAGTGTTGATGGGGTTCAACGCCACTTGCCGTCGTTATCCGCAGCACCGGACCGTCAATGACTTGTTCGAAGTACAGGTGCAGGCGCATCCCGATGCCGTTGCCGTGGTCCATGACGAGCAACGCCTGACTTACCGCGACCTCAATGCCAGGGCCAACCGCCTGGCCCGTCATCTGATCGGTCTGGGTACTCAATTGGGCGACAGCGTGGCTATTGGCTTGGCACGTTCGAGCGACCTGCTGGTCAGTCAATTGGCCGTGCTCAAATGTGCTGCCGTCTATGTGCCGCTGGATATCAACGCACCGGTCGAGCGCCAGCAATTCATGGTCCAGGACAGTGGCGCACAGCTGGTGTTGACCCTGAGCACGCTGGTTGTGCCTGAAGGTGTGCAACGGGTGGACCTGGATACCGTCGAGCTGGACGAGTTTGCCGATAACCTGGACCTGACCCAGGATGCCGAGTCGGTTGCGTACATCATGTACACCTCCGGTTCCACCGGGATGCCGAAGGGCGTGCTGGTGCCGCATCGGGCGATCAACCGCTTGGTGATCAACAACGGCTACGCCGATTTCAACCAGCAGGACCGGGTGGCGTTCGCCTCCAACCCGGCCTTCGATGCCAGTACCCTCGACGTCTGGGCGCCGTTGCTCAACGGCGGCTGCGTGGTGGTGGTCGAGCAGGATGTGTTGCTGTCCCGGGAGCGGTTCGCGGCGCTGTTGACCGAGCAATCGGTCAGCGTGTTGTGGATGACCGCCGGGCTGTTCCACCAGTACGCCGACGGCCTGCTGCCGGTGTTCAAGCAACTGCGTTACCTGATCGTGGGTGGCGATGTATTGGATCCGGCGGTAATCGCGCGCGTGCTCAAAGATGGCGCACCGCAACATCTGCTCAACGGCTATGGCCCGACCGAAGCCACGACGTTTACCACCACTTATGAAATCAAGAACGTGGGCGAGGGCGGTATCCCTATCGGTCGACCTATCGGCAACACCCGCGTCTACGTGCTGGATGCGAACCAGCAGCCGGTGCCGGTGGGTGTGGCGGGTGAGTTGTACATCGGTGGCGATGGCGTAGCGAAAGGCTACCTGAACCGTCCGGAACTGACCGCCGAGAAATTCGTTGCCGATCCGTTCAGCGCCGATCCGGCGGCCTTGCTCTACCGCACCGGCGACCTGGCGCGCTGGCGTGCCGACGGCGCCGTGGATTACCTGGGTCGCAACGACGATCAGGTGAAGATCCGTGGCTTCCGCATCGAACTGGGCGAGATCGAAGCCCGACTCGCACAACATGATGCTGTGAGGGACTGCGTGGTCCTGGCCCGCGAAGACGTGCCGGGTGAGAAACGCTTGGTGGCTTACTTCACTCAAGCGCAGGACGTGGACATCGAGGCGTTGCGCGCCCATCTGCAAGGGCTACTGCCGGAGTACATGGTGCCGGTGGCCTACATGCGCCTCGACGCATGGCCGCTGACCGCCAACGGCAAATTGGATCGTCGCGCACTGCCGGCGCCGGATCTTGACTCACTCGCCACACGGGCCTATGAGGCCCCGCAAGGCGAAGTCGAAGCCACGTTGGCACAGCTATGGCAAGACCTGCTCAACGTCGAGCGCATCGGTCGTCATGATCATTTCTTCGAGCTGGGCGGTCACTCGCTGTTGGCGGTGACGTTGATCGAGCGCATGCGCCAGGCCGGTTTGAGCGCTGACGTGCGGGTGCTGTTCAGCCAGCCGACCCTGGCGGCGCTGGCCGCGGCCGTCGGCAGCGGCAAGGAGGTCAAGGTGCCTGCGAACCTGATCGCCTGCGGCTGTGAACGGATTACGCCAGCCATGCTCACGCTGATCCAGCTTGATCAGGAAGCAATTGACCGGGTCGTGGCAACGGTGCCGGGCGGCGCGCGCAATGTGCAGGACATCTACCCGTTGGCGCCGCTGCAGGAAGGTATCCATTACCATCACCTGGCCGCCGAGCAGGGCGATCCCTATGTGTTGAAAATCCTGTTTGAAGTATGCAGTAGGGATCGGCTGTCGGCCTTTGCAGATGCGTTGCAGCATGTCATCGACCGGCACGACATCCTCCGTACCAGCGTGGTGTGGCAAGGGTTCGATTCGCCAATGCAAGTGGTCTGGCGCAACGCGCCGCTGGCGGTGGATGAGGTGGCGCTGGCAGCCGGGGCGGGCGATGTCGCTACCCTGTTGCAGGAGCGTTTCGATCCACGGCATTACCGTCTCGATATCACCCGGGCGCCCATGATGCGCCTGGTGTTTGCCCAGGACGCGGCCAACCAGCGTTGGGTCGCCATGCTGCTGTTCCACCATATGGCGCTGGACCACACCGCCATGGAGGTGGTGCGGCACGAGATGCAGGCACATCTGTTGGGCGAGGCCGAGCCGCTGGCCGCGGCTGTGCCGTATCGCAACTATGTGGCCCAGGCTCGCCTGGGCGTGAGCCAAGCGGAGCACGAAGCGTTCTTCCGCGAGATGCTCGGTGATGTAGACGAGCCGACGCTGCCGTTCGGTCTTCAGGATGTGCAGGGGGATGGACGGGATATCGAGGAAGCCAGGCTGCCTGTCGACCTGTCGTTGAGCCTGCGTCTGCGAGCCCAGGCGCGCCAGCTCGGCGTGAGTGCGGCCAGCCTGGTTCACCTGGCCTGGGGGCAGGTGCTGGGCCAGGTGTCCGGCAAACCGGATGTGGTGTTCGGCACCGTACTGATGGGGCGGATGCAGGGTGGCGATGGGGCTGATCGGGCGCTGGGCATGTTCATCAACACCTTGCCGTTGCGGGTGGATGTGGGCGACCAGGGCGTGCGTGACGGCGTGAAGGCCACTCACGCCCGGTTGACCGGCCTGCTGGGGCACGAGCATGCCTCCCTGGCGCTGGCCCAGCGTTGCAGCGGCGTAGCCGCGCCGATGCCGTTGTTCGGTGCGTTGCTCAATTATCGGCATAGCGCGGTTGACGAGCATTCGAGCGAGACCCTGGCCGGTTGGGAAGGCATCGAGACCCTCGACATCGAAGAACGCACCAACTATCCGCTGAGCCTCTCGGTGGACGACCTGGGCGAAGGCTTCGGCCTGACGGCGCTGGCTGTACCGCAGATCGGCGCACAGCGGGTCTGTGTCTATATGAACGTCGCGCTGGAACATTTGGTGGAGGCCCTGGAGCAGGCACCGCAGACGCGATTGGACAGTCTGTCGATCCTGCCGGCGGAGGAGCGCCAGCAGGTGGTGGCAGACTTCAACGCGACCACTCGCAGCTATCCACGGGACAGCACCGTCCATGGCCTGTTCGAAGCCCAGGTGCAGGCGCATCCCGACGCCGTTGCCGTGGTCCATGCCGGGCGTGACCTGACTTACCGCGAACTCAACGCCAGGGCCAACCGCCTGGCCCGTCATCTGATCGGTCTGGGTACTCAATTGGGCGACAGCGTGGCTATTGGCTTGGCACGTTCGAGCGACCTGCTGGTCAGTCAATTGGCCGTGCTCAAATGTGCTGCCGTCTACGTGCCGCTGGATATCAACGCACCGGTCGAGCGCCAGCAATTCATGGTCCAGGACAGTGGCGCACGGTTGGTGCTGACCCTGAGCACGATGGTTGTGCCTGAAGGTGTGCAACGGGTGGACCTGGATAACGTCGAGCTGGATGAATCCGCCGATAACCTCGATCTGACCCTGAGCGCCGAATCAGTCGCGTACATCATGTACACCTCCGGTTCCACCGGAATACCGAAGGGTGTGCGGGTGCCGCATCGGGCGATCAACCGCTTGGTGATCAACAACGGCTACGCCGATTTCAACCAGCAGGACCGGGTGGCGTTCGCCTCGAACCCGGCCTTCGATGCCAGTACTCTCGATGTGTGGGCGCCGTTGCTCAACGGCGGTTGCGTGGTGGTGGTCGAGCAGGATGTATTGTTGGACCAGGAGCGCTTTGCGGCGCTGTTGACCGAGCAGTCGGTCAGTGTGCTGTGGATGACCGCTGGGTTGTTCCACCAGTACGCCGCGGGCATGCTGCCGGTGTTCAAACAGCTGCGCTACCTGATCGTGGGCGGAGATGTGCTCGATCCGGCGGTGATCGGTCGCGTCTTGAAAGACGGCGCGCCGCAGCATCTGCTCAACGGCTATGGTCCGACAGAAGCCACGACGTTCACGACCACGTATGAAATCCAAACCGTGGGCGAGGGTGGTATCCCGATTGGTTGTCCTATCGGCAACACCCGCGTCTACGTGCTGGATGCGAACCAGCAGCCCGTGCCGATGGGCGTGACCGGCGAGCTGTACATCGGCGGTGACGGTGTCGCTCTCGGCTATCTGAACCGCCCCGAGCTGACCGTCGAGAAGTTTGTCGCCGACCCGTTCTGCGCCGATCCGGCGGCCTTGCTCTACCGCACCGGCGACCTGGCGCGCTGGCGCACGGACGGCACCGTGGATTACCTGGGGCGTAACGACGACCAGGTGAAGATCCGTGGTTTCCGTATCGAACTGGGCGAGATCGAGGCGCGGCTGGGCCAGTGCGTCGGCGTGAAAGACGCCGTGGTGCTGGCGCGGCAGGATGAAGCCGGGCCGAAACGCCTGGTGGGTTATGTGATTCCGGAAGCGGACGTCAGCCTGTCGGTACACGACCTGCGCAGCCAGTTGGCAAGCACGCTGGCCGAGTACATGGTCCCCAGCGCCTTTGTGGTGCTGCCATCCTTCCCATTGACTGCCAACGGCAAGCTGGACCGCCGCGCGCTGCCGGCCCCGGATGCCGATGCCTATGCCAGTCGCGAATACGAAGCCCCACTGGGCGAGATCGAAACCACCCTGGCCCGGCTCTGGGCCGAGGTGCTCAAGGTCGAGCAGGTGGGGCGTCACGACCACTTCTTTGAACTCGGTGGCCATTCGCTGCTGGCAGTGACCCTGATCGAGCGCATGCGCCAGGTCGGTTTGAGCGCCGATGTGAGGGTGCTGTTCAGTCAGCCGACCCTGGCGGCGCTGGCGGCCGCCGTCGGCAGCGGCAAGGAAGTCGAGGTGCCGGCGAATCTCATCGAGTCCGGCTGTGGGCGCATCACCCCGGCCATGCTGCCGTTGGTGAGCCTCGACCAGGAAACGATCGACCGGATCGTCGCCACCGTTCCGGGTGGCGCGTCCAATGTGCAGGACATCTACCCGCTGGCGCCGCTACAGGAAGGCATCCTCTATCATCACCTGGCCGCCGAACAGGGCGACCCCTATGTGCTGCAATCGCAGTTCGCCTTTGACAACCGTGAGCGTCTCGACGCGTTCGTCGACGCGTTGCAGGGGGTGATCGACCGTCACGACATCCTGCGCACCAGCGTGGCCTGGGAAGGTCTGGACGAACCGCTGCAGATGGTCTGGCGCAAGGTCCTGCTGGAGCCGCAATGCTTCGAAGCCGATGCCACGGCCGGCGATGTCGCCACGCAACTGGCGAGCCGCTTCGATGCTCGCCATTATCGCCTGGACCTACGTCGAGCACCGATGCTGCAGCTGGTCTATGCCCAGGATGAAGCTCAGGCGCGTTGGGTGGCGACCCTGCTGTTCCACCACATGGCGCTGGACCACACTGCGCTGGAAGTGGTGCAACACGAGATGCAGGCGCACTTGATCGGCGAGGCCGGGCAACTGACTGAAGCCGTGCCGTATCGCAACTACGTGGCCCAGGCCCGACTGGGCATGAGCGAGGCGGAACACGAGGCGTTCTTCCGCGAGATGCTGGCTGACGTCGATGAGCCAACGCTGCCCTTCGGGTTGGCACAGGTGCAAGGCGACGGACGCGGCATCGGGGAAGTAAGCGAAGCGCTCGGTCAAGCGCTGAGCCTTCGTCTGCGGACCCAGGCGCGACTGCTCGGTGTGAGCGCCGCGAGCCTGGTCCATCTGGCCTGGGCCCAGGTCTTGAGCATGGCGACCGGACAGAAAGAAGTGGTGTTCGGCACGGTATTGCTGGGCCGGATGCAGGGCGGCGAAGGAGCCGACCGGGCGCTGGGCATGTTCATCAATACCTTGCCGGTCTGTGTGCCGGTGGATGAGCAGAGTGTGCGTGACGCGGTCCGCATGACCCACGGGCGCTTGACCGGCCTGTTGGGCCACGAGCATGCGTCGCTGGCCCTGGCTCAGCGTTGCAGCGGCGTGGCCGCGCCAACCCCGCTGTTCAGCGCACTGCTGAATTATCGGCACAGTGCGACTCAGATAACGGACGAAGTGTTGTCGGCCTGGAGCGGCATGCAGAGGCTGTCCAGCGAGGAACGGACCAACTATCCGCTGACATTGAATGTCGATGACCTGGGTGACGATTTCAGCCTGACGGTCCAGGTGGATGCGCAGCTCAGTGCCCAACGCATCAGTGGCTATATGCAGGTTGCCCTGCAAAGCCTGGTGGATGCCTTGGAGTACGCCCCGCAAACGCCGATGCACAGCCTGACGGTGTTGCCTGCGGCCGAGCGTCGGCAGTTGCTGGAGACCTGGAATGCTTCGGACGCGGTGTATGCCGATGATGCATTGATCCACGGGCAATTCGAGGCCTGGGCGGCGGCGCAACCCGACGCCGTGGCTGTGGTGTTCGAGGACCGCACGCTGACCTACGGCGAACTCAACACACGGGCCAACCAGCTCGCCCATCGCCTGCTGGCCCTGGGCATTCGTCCGGATGACCGGGTGGCGATCTGCGTCGAGCGTGGCCTGGACATGATTGTCGGCCTGTTGGGCATCCTCAAGGCGGGTGCCGGTTATGTGCCGCTGGATCCGGCTTATCCTCAGGAGCGCCTGGCGTTCATGCTCGACGACTGCGCGCCGGTGGCATTGCTCACCCAGTCGCATCTGTTAGCTCATCTGCCCGGGCTGTCTGCCTCCGTATTGCTGCTCGATCAGCCTGAAACAGCGGGTATCGCGCAACAACCGCAGCACAACCCTGGTCTCGAGACGCTGACGTCCCGGCACTTGGCCTATGTGATCTACACCTCCGGTTCCACTGGTTTACCGAAAGGGGTAATGGTCGAGCATCGCAACGTCGCGCGACTGTTCTCGGCCACGCAACCATGGTTCGACTTCGGCCCGCATGACGTCTGGGCGTTGTTCCATTCCTTCGCCTTCGACTTCTCGGTCTGGGAAATCTGGGGCGCGCTGACCCATGGCGGTCGTTTGTTGGTGGTGCCGCAACTGGTCAGCCGTTCGCCACAGGACTGCTACGCACTGTTGTGCGAGGCGGGCGTCACGGTGCTGAACCAGACGCCAAGCGCGTTCCGCCAGTTGATCGGGGCCCAGGGCGAAAGCGACTTGAGCCACTGCCTGCGCCAGGTGATCTTCGGCGGCGAAGCATTGGAAACCGGCATTCTCAAGCCGTGGTACGCCCGGGCAATCAATGCCGGTACGCAACTGGTGAACATGTACGGCATCACCGAGACCACCGTGCACGTGACCTACCGTGCACTGTGCGCGGCGGATGCCCAACTGGTCGGCGTCAGCCCGATTGGCGGGCGTATTCCCGACCTGCAACTGTACGTGCTCGACGCGCGGCGCGAGCCGGTACCAGTGGGCGTGGTGGGTGAAATGTACGTCGGTGGTGCGGGTGTGAGCCGCGGTTACCTGAACCGCGACGAACTGACCGCCGAGCGTTTCCTGAAGAACCCGTTCAGCGATGAACCGAACGCCCGCATGTACAAGACCGGCGACCTCGGTCGCTGGCTGGCGGACGGTAGCATCGAATACCTGGGCCGTAACGATGACCAGGTGAAGATCCGTGGCTTCCGTATCGAATTGGGTGAGATCGAAGCAACACTGGCGGCCTGTGCGGGTGTCAGCGAAGCGGTGGTCATCGCCCGCGAAGACGAGCCGGGCGACAAGCGCTTGGTGGCTTATGTCATCGCCAAGGAAGACGTGCAGCCATCCGCTGCCGACCTGCGTGCCGAGTTGTTGGGTTCGCTGGCGGACTACATGGTGCCGAGTGCCTTCGTGATGCTCGAAGCCTTCCCGTTGACCACCAACGGCAAGCTGGACCGTAAGGCCTTGCCGGCACCGGATCGGTCGGCGGTGGCAACCCGTGAATACGAAGCTCCGCAGGGGACGGTCGAGACGACCATCGCCGCTCTATGGCAAGACCTGCTGGACCTGGAGCGGATCGGACGCCATGACAACTTCTTCGAATTGGGCGGTCATTCGCTGC
The DNA here is from genome assembly GCF_006227205.1 of Pseudomonas sp. ICMP22404. Taxonomy (GTDB): domain Bacteria; phylum Pseudomonadota; class Gammaproteobacteria; order Pseudomonadales; family Pseudomonadaceae; genus Aquipseudomonas. The sequence continues at coordinate 12,544 of NZ_VCNG01000030.1, read as the reverse complement.
TGGCGGTGAAGTTGATCGAGCGCATGCGTCAGGTCGACCTGAGCGCCGACGTCCGGGTGTTGTTCGGTCAGCCGACCCTGGCTGCGTTGGCTGCGGCCGTGGGCGGTGTCCACGAAGTCGTGGTGCCGGCCAACCTCATTCCCGCTGGCTGCACGCGAATCACCCCGGACATGCTGCCCCTGGCCGATCTGGACCAGGACGCCATCGAGCGGATCGTTGCCACGGTGCCCGGCGGCGTCGCCAATGTGCAGGACATCTATGCCCTGGCGCCGTTGCAGGAAGGCATTCTGTATCACCATCTCGCCGCCGCCCAGGGCGATCCCTACCTGCAATATGTGATGTTCGGTTTCGACAGCTTCACGCGCCTGGAAAGTTTTGCCGAGGCGTTGCAAGCGGTCGTTGCCCGCCACGACATCCTGCGCACCGGTGTGATCTGGGAAGGCCTGCCCGAGCCGGTGCAGGTAGTCTGGCGCGATGCTCGGTTGCAGGTCGAATCGGTGTCGCTGGATCCGGCGGCAGGCGATATCGCCATGCAACTGCACCAGCGTTTCGATCCGCGGCACTATCGCCTGGACATCCGCCAGGCGCCGCTGATGCGCATCGCTTATGCGCAAGACCCGGCGAACCAGCGCTGGGTGGCGATCCTACTGTTCCATCATTTGGTGGACGACGCGACGTCGCTGGCGGTGCTGTCTGCGGAAATCGAGGCGCACATGCTCGACGAGGGGCAGCACCTGTCGGCCTCTGTGCCGTATCGCAACTACGTGGCCCAGGCCCGCCTGGGTGTGAGCTCTGAGGCTCATGAAGCGTTCTTCCGCGACATGCTGGGTGACCTCGACGAACCGACGCTGCCGTTCGGCTTGCAGGATGTGCAAGGCGACGGCAGTGGCATCGAAGAGCTTCGCCAGGACGTCGATGCCGATCTGAGTCGACGGGTGCGAGCCCAGGCCCGTCAGTTGGGCGTGAGCGCGGCCAGCCTGTATCACTTGGTCTGGGCGCAGGTGCTGGGCAAGGTGTCGGGCAAGGAGGACGTGGTGTTCGGGACCGTGCTGGTGGGCCGGATGCAGGGCGGCGAGGGTGCCGACCGGGCGCTGGGGATGTTCATCAATACCTTGCCGCTGCGGGTGAGCCTGGGGCAAACCGCTGTCGGTGCGGGCGTGAAGGCAACCCATGCACGCTTGACCGCGTTGCTCGGCCATGAGCACGCCTCGTTGGCCCTGGCGCAACGTTGCAGCGGCGTGGAAGCACCGACGCCGTTGTTCAGTGCCTTGCTCAACTACCGCCATACCGGCGCGCTGACCTCGACCGAGGCGCTGTCGGCCTGGAGCGGTATCCAGGTGCTCGGTGGTGAAGAGCGGACCAATTACCCGTTGACCTTGAACGTCGACGACCAAGGCGAGGCATTCAGTTTCACGGTCATGACGCCGGCACGCATTGGTGCGCAGCGCCTGTGCGGCTACGTGCAACAGACGCTGGAAAGTCTGATCGTGATGCTGGAGCAGACACCTGAAGCGCCGTTGCATCGGTTGTCCATCCTGCCCCACGACGAACGCCGCAAGTTGCTGCTGGAATTCAATGCCAACGAAGCCGATGACCTGCAGCAATCGTTCATTCACGAGCTGTTCGAAGCCCAGGCGCATCGCACGCCTGAGGCCGTGGCGGTGGTGCATGGCGAACAACGCCTGAGTTATCGCGAGCTGAATGCCCGGGCTAATCGGTTGGCGCATTACCTGCGTAAACAGGGCGTACAGCCGGATTCGCGGGTGGCGATCTGTGTCGAGCGTAGCGCGGACATGGTGGTCGGCCTGCTGGCGGTGCTCAAGGCCGGCGGTGGCTATGTACCGCTGGATCCGGCTTACCCGGCGGATCGCCTGGCCTACATGCTGGAAAACAGCGCACCGATTGCCGCACTCACGCAAGCCCGGACCAGGGGCCTGCTGTCCCACGGGGCGGTGCCACTGATCGACCTGGATGCCGGTGTCTGGCAGGACGAACCGGACCACGACCCACAGGCAACGGATCTGACGCCGGGCCACCTGGCCTACGTGATCTACACCTCTGGCTCCACCGGGCTGCCAAAAGGTGTGATGGTCGAACATCGCGGCTTGAACAACCTGCTGGACTGGTACCTCGACGACCTGGCCTTCCATGCCGGCGATGCGGTGCTGCTGGCCTCGTCCTATAACTTCGACCTGACCCAGAAGAATATCCTCGCCCCGTTGATGGTCGGCGCCTCGTTGCACCTGGCCGAAGAACCGTTCAACCCGAGCGCCATCGTCGCCCAGGTCGCCGAGGCCGGGATCACCCACCTCAACATGTCCCCCAGCGCCTTCCATGCACTGGTGGACGCCGATCGCCACGCGTCACTGGCCTGCCTGAAACGGGTGGTACTGGGTGGCGAACCGATCCAGGTCGCCATGCTGGAAAAACTGCCGCTGCCACGGCCAGCGATCATCAACAGCTACGGGCCCACCGAGTGCAGTGACGTGGTTGCCTGGCACACCGTCGATCCCGATCTGGACACCTACCGCAACCGCTCGATTCCGATCGGCCGACCGATCCGCAACATGCAATTGCATGTGCTGGACAGTTACGGCCAGTTGGTGCCGGTGGGCGTTCCCGGTGAGATCCACATCGGTGGCGTCGGCGTGGCACGCGGTTACCTCAATCTGCCGCAGCTCAGCGCCGAACGCTTCATCGCCGACCCGTTCAGCGAGCGGGCCGATGCCCGCCTGTACAAGACCGGCGACATTGGCCGCTGGCTGCCCGACGGCACCCTGCAATACCTGGGGCGTAACGACGATCAGGTGAAGATCCGCGGTTTCCGCATTGAACTGGGGGAGATCGAAGCCAGGCTCGCCCAGCACGAGGTGGTGAAGGAGGCCGTGGTCCTGGTCCGTGAAGAGGTGCCGGGCGACAAGCGCCTGGTGGCCTGGTTCACCGCCTGTTCGCCGGACGAAACGACGGACATCGAGGCACTGCGTGTCTACCTGCTGGCACACCTGCCGGCCCATATGGTGCCGATGGCCTACGTGCGCCTCGACGCATTGCCGTTGAGCCCTAACGGCAAGCTCGACCGCAAGGCGTTGCCGGCACCGGATCTGACGTCGGTCATCACCCGTGGTTACGAAGCCCCGATCGGCGAAACCGAAATCAATCTGGCCCGCCTGTGGGCCGAGGTCCTCAACGTGGAACGCGTTGGCCGTCACGATCACTTCTTTGAGCTGGGCGGGCACTCTTTGCTGGCCGTCAGCCTGATGGAGCGGATGCGCCAGGAGGGCATGGAAGCCGATGTACGGACGCTGTTCGAGCAACCCACGCTCTCGGAATACGCGGCCATGACAGAAAAAATGGAGATTGTCCTGTGAGTGTGATCGAACTGTTGGCGACATTAAAAGAAAAAGACGTACAGCTTTCGGTCAACGGCGACCAGCTCGTTGTACGGGGCCGGAAACAGTCATTGAAGGAGCCGGCGGTACTGGCCTTGTTGCGAGAGCACAAAGCCAAACTGATCGAGTTGATCAACAGCGGCGAGTATGACGACGGCAAGACCGCTGAGGTCGACATTCCAGCCAATGGCATTGCTGTCGATTGCGCTCGGATCACGCCAGAAATGCTGCCGCTGGTCACACTGGATCAACCGACCCTCGATCGCGTCGTCGCCACGGTGCCGGGCGGGGCGGCCAATGTGCAGGATATCTATCCGCTGGCACCCTTGCAGGAAGGGATCCTCTATCACCACTTGACCGCGACCCAGGGCGATCCCTATGTCCTGCAGGCGCATTTCAGCATCAGCAATCGCGAGCGTCTGTCGGACTTTGTCGATGCCCTGCAACACGTGATCGATCGCCATGACATCCTGCGCACGGCCATCGTCCGCGAGAATCTGGAGGCACCGCTCCAGGTGGTCTGGCGCCAGGCTCGACTGGGCGTCAAGGACATCAGCGCCGAGCTGGCCGAGGGCGACGTCCTTACGCAACTGCAAGCCCGTTTCGACCCTCGTCACTATCGCCTGGATCTCAGCCAGGCACCGCTGCTGTTGCTGGTGTGTGCCGAGGACCCCGCCAACCAGCGCTGGGTCGCCATGCTGTTGTTTCATCACATGGCTCTGGACCATGCCGCATTGGCGGTCGTGCAGAACGAAATGCAAGCCTGGTTGATGGGACAGGCCGGGCAGTTGCAGCCGGCTATCCCTTACCGTAACTATGTGGCGCGAACCCGCCAGGCGGGTCAGCGCCAGGCCGATGAGGCGTTCTTCAGCAAGATGCTGGGTGATCTGGATGAGCCGACCTTGCCGTTCGGCCAGCAGGATGTGCTGGGCGACGGCAGCGCCATCGAAGAGCACCATCAACCGCTGAGCCAGGAGCTCAGTCGCCGGGTGCGGATGCAGTCGCGTCAGCTCGGGGTCAGCGCGGCAAGCATCTTCCATCTGGCCTGGGCCCAGGTGCTGGGCTGCGTCTCGGGGCGTGAAGATGTGGTGTTCGGTACCGTGATGCTGGGGCGCATGCAGGCCGGTGAAAGCCTGAGCCGGGCGCTGGGCATGTTCATCAATACCTTGCCGTTGCGGGTGGGCGTGGGCGCGCAGAGCGTGCGCGACGGGGTGAAAAGCACCCATGGCTGGCTGAGCGCCTTGCTCAGTCATGAATATGCCTCCCTGGCCCTGGCACAACGGTGCAGCGGCGTGGCGGCGCCGGCGCCGCTGTTCAGCGCACTGTTGAACTACCGCCACAGCGCGGGTGCGGACCAGGTTCCCGGGCCGGAAGTGCTCCAGGCCTGGGAGGGTATTGAAGCCCTGAGCGCGCAGGAACGGACCAACTATCCGCTGATCCTCTCGGTGGATGATTTCTCCGATGACTTTGCCTTGGAGGTGCAGGCGAGCGGGCAGATCGGTGCACAACGCATCTGCAATTACATGCAGGCGGCGCTCGAGTACTTGATCACCGCACTGGAATGCGCTCCGGAGTCACTGCTCAACGACCTGTCGGTGCTGCCGCAGGAGGAGCGCGAGCGAGTCTTGCAGTCATTCAACCACACCGATCGCGCTTATCCGCAGGCGCAAACGGTTCATGCCTTGTTTCAGGCGCAGGCGCAGGCCCGTCCGGATGCGCTGGCGGCAGTACAGGCAGGACAGACCCTGACCTACCGTGAACTGAATACCAAAGCCGATGGCTTGGCCCGGCATCTGATTGACCTCGGTGTGCGGCCCCAGGATACGGTGGCCATCGTGCTGCCGCGCTCGCTGGACCTGTTGATCAGTCAACTGGCGATCCTCAAGTGCGCGGCGGTCTACCTGCCGCTGGACGTCAATGCACCCGCGGAGCGCCAGCAGTTCATGCTGCAGGACAGTCGGGCCGTGCTGGTGTTGACCCACGGTACCGAGAGCCTGGCCGATGGCGTGCGGCGGGTGGATCTCGATAGCCTCGACCTGGAGGGACTGCCGACCTGGAACGGGGCGCCGCCGCAGTCGAGCGAAGCACCGGCCTATATCATGTACACCTCCGGCTCCACTGGCACACCGAAAGGCGTGCTGGTGCCGCACCGGGCCATTTCCCGGCTGGTCATCAACAACGGCTATGCCGACTTCAACGAGCAGGATCGCGTGGCGTTCGCTTCGAACCCGGCTTTCGACGCCAGCACCCTGGAAGTCTGGGCACCGTTGCTCAATGGCGGTTGTGTGATTGTGGTGGAGCAGGACGTATTGCTGTCCCAGGAACGGCTGCCAACGTTCCTGCTTGAACAGTCGGTCAATGTGTTGTGGATGACGGCGGGGCTGTTTCACCAGTACGCCGCCAGCCTGATGGCAGTGTTCAGGCAACTGCGCTACCTGATCGTCGGCGGCGATGTGCTGGATCCGACCGTGATTGGCCGCGTCCTGGAACACGGCGCACCGGAGCATCTGCTCAACGGCTACGGACCAACGGAAGCCACCACCTTCTCGACCACCTACGAGATCAAGTCGGTCGACGCGGGCAGCATTCCGATTGGTCGTCCGATCGGCAACACTCGGGTCTACCTGCTGGACGCCCAGCATCGGCCCGTGCCCCACGGTGTACCCGGCGAGTTGTATATCGCCGGCCTGGGCGTTGCGAACGGCTATTTGAACCGGCCGGAGCTGACCGCCGAGAAGTTCATCCCTGATCCGTTCAACCCACAGGCCTTGATGTACCGCACCGGTGACCTGGGGCGCTATTTACCAGACGGCAACATCGAATACCTGGGCCGGAACGACGGTCAGGTGAAAATCCGCGGGTTCCGCATCGAGCCGGGCGAGATCGAAGCCCGACTGGCACAACACGAGAGCGTAAAAGACGCGGCGGTACTGGTTCGTGAAGACGTGCCGGGGGAAAAGCGCCTGGTCGCCTACTTCACATTGCAACCGCCTTGCGACAACGTGGATATCGAAGCGCTGCGCACCCACCTGCAAACCCGCTTGCCGGATTACATGGTACCGGCTGCCTATGTGCGGCTCGATGCCTTGCCACTGACTGCCAACGGCAAGCTCGATCGCAAGGCCTTGCCGATGCCGGACCAGGCGTCGATCCTGACGCGCGGTTATGAGGCGCCCGTGGGCGAAACCGAAACCCTCCTGGCGAAGTTGTGGACGCAGATCCTCAATGTCGAGCGGGTGGGGCGTCACGATCACTTTTTCGAACTGGGCGGTCACTCCCTGCTGGCGGTCAACCTGATCGAGCAGATGCGCCAGGTCGGCTTGAGCGCCGATGTACGGGTGTTGTTCGGCCAACCGACCCTAGCGGCACTGGCCGCGGCGGTGGGCAGCGGCAATGAAGTCCAGGTGCCGGCCAACGGTATCGCTCCCGGTTGTGAACGGATCACCCCGGACATGTTGCCCCTGGCCACATTGACCCAGGATGCCATCGACTGGATCGTCGCAACGGTGCCGGGCGGTGCCGCGAATGTCCAGGACATCTACCCGCTGGCGCCCCTGCAGGACGGTATTCTTTATCACCACCTCTCGGCGCAACAGGGCGACCCCTATGTGCTGCAGGCGATGTTCGCCTTCCAGGACAAGCCGCGCCTGGATGCCTTCGCGCAAGCGCTGCAAGGCGTGATCGATCGCCACGACATTCTGCGGACTTCGGTGCTGTGGGAGGGGTTGGAACAGCCGATGCAGGTGGTCTGGCGCAAGGCCGTCCTGAGCGTCGAACCGTTCGATGCACAAGCATCGGATGGCGACGTCGTGGCCCAGCTGCATTCGCGCTTCGATTCCCGTCATCATCGCCTCGATATCCGCCAGGCTCCGCTGATGTGTCTTCGATTTGCCCATGACCCGCTCAACGAGCGCTGGGTGGCGATGCTGTTGTTCCACCACATCGCCCTGGACCATACCGCGTTGGACGTGGTGCAACAGGAAATGCAGATGCACCTGCTGGGGCAGCAGGAACAATTGCCGGCAGCGATGCCGTACCGCAATTACGTGGCCCAGGCGCGCCTGGGTATCAGCGAGGAACAGCACGAGGCCTTTTTCCGGGACATGCTCGGTGATGTCGATGAGCCGACGCTGCCCCTCGGTTTGCAGCAGGTGCAGGGTGACGGTCGCGGTATCGAGGAAGCGCGGCTCGCGGTGAATGCCGATTTGAGTCGCCGTCTGCGGGCCCAGGCACGCCGGATGGGCGTGAGTGCCGCCAGCCTTCACCATCTGGCCTGGGCACAGGTGCTGGGGCGCTTGTCCGGGCGCGAGGATGTGGTGTTCGGCACCGTACTGATGGGGCGGATGCAGGGCGGCGAAGGCGCCGACCGGGCCCTGGGGATGTTCATCAACACCTTGCCGCTGCGGGTGATGCTGGATGAACAGGGCGCGGAGGCCGGGGTCAAGGCGGTCCACGAGCGGCTGACTGCATTGCTTGGTCATGAGCATGCTTCGCTGGCCCTGGCGCAACGTTGCAGCCGCGTCGCGGCTCCGGCCCCGCTGTTCAGTGCCTTGCTGAACTATCGGCACAGCGCCGCCGGGGGCATCTCGGCGCAGGCCACGGCCGCCTGGCAGGGCATGGAAGCCCTGGACAGCGAAGAACGCACGAACTATCCGCTGGCGCTGTCGGTGGACGACCTGGGCGACGGCTTTTCCCTGAGTACCCTGGTGTCGCAAGGCGTTGGCGCAAGCCGCATCTGTGCGTATATGCACACCGCGCTCGAGCGGTTGGTGCAGGCGCTGGAGCAAGCGCTGCAAACCCCGCTCAACCGTCTGGAAATCCTGCCGCAGATCGAGCGCGACCAGTTGCTGGTGGACTTCAACGCCACCCGGCGCATCTATCCTCAGGACGAGACCGTGCTGGCGCTGTTCGAGGCCCGGGCGGCCCTCTTGCCGCAGGCAATTGCGGTGAAACATGGACAGCGGCAAGTGACTTATGGGGAGCTGAACGCGCAAGCGAACCGCCTGGCCCATCACTTGATCGGTCTTGGCGTGCAACCGAACGACTGTGTGGCGATCTTGTTGCCGCGTTCGATCGATCTGCTGACCAGCCAGTTGGCCATTCTCAAGTGCGCGGCGACCTACGTCCCGCTGGACCGGAATGCTTCGCTGGAGCGGCAGGGATTCATGCTCGCGGATTGCCGGGCACTCTTTGTATTGTCGTCCAGCAGCGAGTCGATACCCCCGAACGTGCGCCGCGTTGACCTGGACACGCTGGAACCGCACGGGGCCAGCCACAATCCAGGGCTTGAACAGTCCAGCGAGTCGATTGCCTACATCATGTACACCTCAGGCTCCACGGGGCAGCCCAAGGGCGTACTGGTTCCACACCGGGCAATCAATCGGTTGGTGATCAACAACGGTTATGCCGACTTCAATGAGCATGACCGGATCGCCTTTGCCTCCAATCCGGCGTTCGACGCCAGTACCATGGACGTGTGGGGCGCGCTGCTCAACGGTGGGCAGGTGGTGGTGATCGACCATGAGACGCTGCTTGAGCCGGCACGTTTCGCCCAGGTGCTGAGTGACTCGGGGGCCACGGTGTTGTTCGTGACCACGGCGATCTTCAATCAGTACGTGCAACTGATTCCTGAGGCCATGGCTGGTCTGCGTATTCTGCTGTGCGGTGGCGAACGGGCCGATGTGGCGTCGTTCCGGCGCCTGCTGAGCCTGGCGCCGGCGTTGCGCCTGGTGCATTGCTATGGCCCGACTGAAACCACCACCTACGCCACTACGCTGGAAGTGAAGGCGGTGGCCGAAGACGCGCAGAGCGTGCCGATTGGCGGACCGATCTCCAATACCCAGGTGTACGTGCTGGACGCGCGTCAGCAACTGGTTCCGTTGGGTGTCGTCGGCGAAATCTACATCGGCGGCAAAGGCGTGGCGAAGGGGTATCTGAACCGCCCCGACCTCACTGCGGAGAAATTCATTGCCGATCCGTTCAGCGACGAGCCTGGTGCGTTGTTGTACCGCACGGGCGACCTTGGCCGCTGGTTGCCGGAAGGCAGCCTGGAGTGCCTGGGGCGTAACGACGATCAAGTGAAGATCCGGGGTTTCCGGATCGAACTGGGTGAAATCGAAGCCAGACTGGTCACCTGTGCAGGGGTGCAGGATGCCGTGGTGATGGTGCGGGCTGATGAATCGGGCGAGAAACGCCTGGTGGCCTATGTCGTTGCGCAGCCGGAAGTCACGTTGACTGTGGCCGGGCTGCGGGAGCAGTTGTCCGCAACCCTGGCCGAGTACATGGTGCCCGGCGCGTTCGTGTTCCTGCCGCTTTTCCCTCTGACACTCAACGGCAAGGTGGACCGCAAGGCGCTGCCCGCGCCGCATGCCGAGGCCTACGCGAGCGAAGCCTACGAGGCGCCGCAGGGGGAAATCGAACAGACCCTGGCCGGCTTGTGGGTGGACCTGTTGAAGGTGGAACGGGTCGGCCGTCACGATCATTTCTTCGAACTGGGCGGTCATTCGCTGCTGGCGATGAGGTTGATCGAGCGGATGCGTCAGGCCGGTCTGTCGGTAGACGTGCGCGACCTGTTCAGCCAGCCAACGCTACGGGCATTGGCCGCTGCGGTGGGTGGGCATCGCGATGTGGTGGTACCGGCCAATGCCATTGTCGAAGGTTGCGAGCGGATCACCCCGGACATGTTGCCACTGGCCATTCTGAGCCAGGAGGCCATCGACCGGATCGTGGCGAGCGTGCCGGGTGGTGCGGGCAACGTCCAGGACATCTACCCCCTGGCGCCGTTGCAGGAAGGCATCCTGTATCACCATCTGACCGCAAACAGAGGTGACCCCTACGTGTTGCAGACGCTGTTCGGTTTTGATGACCGCAGTCGTCTGGACAGCTTCGCCCAGGCGTTGCAGCAGGTGATCGATCGCCATGACATCCTCAGGACATCGATGGCTTGGGAAGGGCTCGACGAACCGGTGCAGGTCGTGTGGCGTCGGGCGCAACTCAGCTTCGAGGCATTCGAACCGGAAGCTGACGGCGCAGAAGTTGTTGCACAAATGTATGAGCGTTTCGATGCCCGTCATTACCGGCTGGATATGCGCCAGGCGCCGTTGTTGCGCCTGGTGTTCGCCGAAGATGTCGCCAATCAGCGCTGGGTGGCGATGCTGTTGTTCCATCACTCGGTGCTGGACCATACCGCGCTGGAGGTGCTGGAGCGGGAAATGCAGGCCCACTTGCTCGGCAGGGCCGACCAGTTGGGTGCTGCGGTGCCTTACCGCAACTACGTGACCCAGGCGCGCCTCGGCGTCAGCCAGGAGGAGCACGAAGGGTTCTTCCGCGACATGCTTGGCGATATCGATGAGCCGACGCTGCCGTTCGGCCTGCGGGATGTGCAAGGTGACGGTAACGGCGTGGAGGAGGTAAAGCTGGCGCTGGAGGCGGGGCTGTGTCGTCGTCTTCGTGGCCAGGCGCGGCAGTTGGGTGTCAGTGCGGCGAGCCTGATGCATTTGGCCTGGGCACAGGTGCTGGGCCGTGTCAGCGGACGCGACGAAGTGGTCTTCGGCACGGTGCTGCTGGGTCGGATGCAAGGCGGAGAGGGTGCCGATCATGCGCTGGGCATGTTCATCAATACCCTGCCGTTGCGGGTGAGCCTGGTTGGGTGCGGTGTGCGGGAGGGTGTGAAAACCACGCATCAACGGCTCACCGCACTGCTCGGTCATGAACACGCTCCGCTGGCCCTGGCCCAGCGTTGCAGTGGCGTGGTAGCGCCGACGCCGCTGTTCAGTGCCATGCTCAATTATCGCCATTGCTCGGTCGAAGTCACCGCGCAGATGGTGTCGGCGTGGCAGGGGATCGAGTCCATCGGTGGTGAGGAACGTACCAACTACCCGTTGACGCTGGCCGTGGATGATGAGGGCGAAGGGTTCAGCCTGGTGGTGCAGGTGGCGCGCGGAATCGGTGCGCAACGCATCGGTGAGTACATGCAAACCACCCTCGAGAGCCTTGTAACCGCACTGGAGCAAGGATCCGACACGCCGCCGTACGAGCTGGAGAGCCTGCCGGCAGTCGAGCGCCAACACCTGCTGGAAGCGTTCAACGCCACGGCCGTCGACTATCCGCAAGGGTTGACCTTGCACGGTCTGTTCGAAGCGCAGGCACTGGCGTCACCAGACGGCATTGCAGTGGTGGCTGACGCAGAGCAGCTGAGTTACGCGCAGTTGAACCACCGTGCCAACCAGATCGCCCACCGGTTGCTTGCCCTGGGCATTCGCCCGGATGACCGCGTGGCTGTCTGCATGGACCGCAGCACGGACATGGTCGCGGCGCTGCTGGGCATCCTGAAAGCGGGCGCCGCCTACGTGCCGCTCGACCCGGATTATCCGGCCGACCGTTTGGCCTACATGCTGGAAAACAGCGCCCCAGCCGTGGTGCTGATCCAACGCGCCTTGCAGGCGAGCCTGCCCGCGACCGACGCCAGGGTGATGGTGTTCGAAGACGAAGACTGCGCCACGCAGCCGACCGGCAATCCGCAGGTCTCGGGCCTGCATGCCTGCCATTTGGCCTACGTCATCTACACCTCCGGTTCGACCGGCCTGCCCAAAGGCGTGATGAACGAGCATGGCGCGGTGGTCAACCGCCTGCTGTGGATGCAGGACGCCTACACACTGAGCGCCGCGGACGCGGTGCTGCAGAAGACCCCGTTCAGCTTCGACGTCTCGGTGTGGGAGTTCTTCTGGCCGCTGTTCACCGGCGCGCGGCTGGTGATGGCGCGTCCGGGCGGGCATCGCGATCCGGCGTACCTGCGCGAAGTGATCCAGACCCAAGGCATCACCACGATGCACTTCGTACCGTCGATGCTGGACGTATTCCTGGCCCATGGCGAGGCTGGCGAGTGCGAGGGGTTGCGCCAGGTGATGTGCAGCGGCGAAGCCTTGCCGGGCCATCTGGTGCGGCGCTTCAAGGCGCAATTGCCACGGACGTCTTTGCACAACCTGTATGGACCGACCGAAGCGGCCGTCGACGTGACGGCGTGGGACTGTTCCGGTGCCGAGACGCCGGACAGCACGCCGATCGGCAAGCCGATCGCCAACACCCGGATCTACCTGCTCGACGCCCACCAGCAACCGGTGCCTATGGGCGTGGCCGGGGAGATCTACATCGGTGGC
>NZ_VCNG01000029.1 GCF_006227205.1 Pseudomonas sp. ICMP22404 | reverse complement strand
AACGCCCAGAATGCCCTGAGCTTCACCGGCACCGGCCTGGACAACACCGGCGGCCAGTTGATCGGCAACGCCGCCGTGACCCTCGACCTGCTCGGCGCCCTGACCAACACCGACGGCAAACTCGCCAGCGCCGGCCCGCTGCGGGTCGAGCGCGCCACGCAGATCACCAACCAGGGCGGACAGATCGCCAGCCAGGGCCTGCTGACCTTGCTCACCGCTGGCCTGGACAACCGCAATCGCGGCACCGTCGCGGCCAATGATCAACTCACTTTGACTTCCAGCGGCACGGTACAGAACGACGCCGACGGCCTGATCTACAGCCAGAACGGCGCCGTGCAGATCGACGCCGCCAGCCTCACCAACGGCAAGGGCACCGTGCAGAGCCAGGGCGCCATGACCCTGACCGTCGCCAACGACATCGACAACCAGAGCGGTCGCCTCCAGGCCAAGGCCGGTGACCTGATGGTCGTTGCCCGCAACCTGGACAACCGAGGCGGCGTGCTCGCCAGCCTGCAGGGTTTGCTCACCACCCAACTCAGCGGCGTGCTGAAAAACGGCTACGACCTGAACAACAACCGCCAGGGCGGCATCACCCAGGCCCAGCGCCTGAACCTGATCGCCCTGGGTGGCCTCGACAACTACGGCGGCCGTATCTCGGCGCAAACCGGCGATGCCAGCGTCACCACCCGCAACTTCGACAACCGCAACGGTGGGCTCTACGCAAAGGGCAAGGTCAGCGTTACCGCCAACGATTTCGACAACAGCGGCGACAACGACGGGCAGATTGCCGGTAGTCAGATTGATCTGAACCTCACCGGTGGGTTGAACAACCGCCTGGGCATCATCGAGAGTGACAGCACCCTGGCGATCAAGGCGGCGAGCCTGGATAACCAGACGGGGCAATTGCGGGCGTTGGGTGTCGGTGGCAAGACCGACTTCCAGATCGGTGGGCTGTTCGATAACCGCAACGGTACCCTGGAAACCGCCAACACCGACCTCACGCTGGGTGCTGCCAGCTTTCTCAACACCGCTGGCAGCCTGCTGCATATAGGCACCGGGCTCTTTGACATTTCTACTGCGAACCTCAACAACGCCGGCGGCAACTTCGTCACCCGTGGCGGCCTGACCCTTACCGCAGACAACTGGACCAACAGCAGTGTGATCCAGGCGGGACGGCTGACCGTCAACGTCAACAACCTCACCCAGACCAGCACCGGGCAGTTGCTGGCCTCCACCAGCCTGGTGGGCAGTGGGGGCAACTGGAGCAATGATGGTCTGATCGCCAGCGATGGTGGCATCAACCTTGCATTGGGTGGTAGCTATGGAGGCAGCGGGCGGTTGTCCAGCCTCGGGGGTATCGACCTGACTGCGGCGCAACTGAACCTGAGCGCTTCTTCCAGCATCGCCGGTGGGGATGACTCCACCGTCAAAGTAGGCGGACAACTGACCAATGCTGGGCGTCTGACCTCCAACACAAACCTGACCGTCCAGGCCGGCAGCCTCATCAACTCCGGAACCTTGGGTTCGGCCCGGAACCTCGTTCTGAAAACCCCGTCGCTGCTCAATGACCGTGGGTTGGTATTCAGCGGCTCAGACATGACGCTGGGCGTGAGTAATTTCACCAACCAACATGGTGATCTTTACGGGCTGGGCAATGTGGTCATCGCAGGCTATGGCGGTGCGCCGCGGGCCTCAGGTGTCTACAACATTTCCGGCTCGATGGAGAGTGGTGGCGGGTTCACGATCAACGCTGATGCGTTTGAGAATCGCACCGAAGGTGCGGTGATGTCGGGTGACCGCAAGCTGGTGTCGGGAGTGATTGCCGGTAGCTGCGGTGACTGCGTGGGTGATATCTACAGCATCTACATCATGGCGCGGGAAACCTTCCAAAGCACTGACAGCGACACCAGCGCCTCTGCCGTACTCAATGTAGGCAAGGATTTCACGTTCCAGGGTGGAAGTTTTCTCAATAGCAAAAGCACGGTCGCCGCAGGCGGCAACATCAATATCACGGCGGACACCCTCAAAAATATCGGCGCAAAAAGCGGGACGATCGAACGCACCACGTCATATGTATTTGATTTGACCGATGGCGGCACCGGGCGGTTTTTCTCCAATGTCGTGATGCCATACAACCAGCGAAACAATCCTGACTTTCCGAACGTGTATTACGTGGTTGTCGGGAGTCCGATCCGCAAAGCTATCCCTGAATCAGCTGAAGACATCGATGTAGAGGGAAATTCAATACCGGTCGTGCAGCTCAAAGACACTGAAACCGGCGAGGTTGTCAGCGAGCGCCGCTATGGTAGGGGACTATCAGGACTGAGCTACGGTTTCGAGACTTCAACGCCATCCCTGTATGATCCCAATAACCTGCTCGAACTGCCGAGTCAGCTGACCCAGTACACGCCGCAGTCTGTTGTAGAAGTCGCCGTAGACAACACTGGTGCCATCGGTACAGCCACCGGACGCAACGCCATCATCCAGGCGGGTGGTAATGTCTCGATCACCGCCGCCAAGGATCTTGAAAACAGTGTTATCCATGAAGACTACGGCTCCTCGGGTGGTACCAATAAAGTAGTCGATACAAAGGTAGCCGGCACCACCACTGCGGTCGTCCGCATCAACAGCCAGTTGCCACCTGACCTCGCCCAACAACAAGTCAATCCGCTGACGTTGCCTGGTTTTTCTCTGCCAACCGGAGAGAACGGTCTATTCCGTTTGAGCGGTATAGGTAAAGGCGATTCGGTGGGCCCGTCACCGACGTGGACCATCGGCGGCGGGGCCGTCACGGCACAGGATCATTTGGTTGCCGCGATCAACGGTGGCGTACGCGATCTGGTTATCGACACCTCGGTTGCGCCTTCCGGCAGTACTCACACGGTAGATACACTCAGCCCCACGCCAGCCGCTCCCCAGGTAACGGCCAACGGCCCGGCCACTCGCGTTACCGGCCTGCCGAACACCATGGCACCTTCCAACGCCCACAAATACCTCATCGAAACCAACCCGGTGCTCACCGAGCTCAAGTCGTTCATGAGCTCGGATTACCTGCTGCAAAACCTCGGCTACGACCCGGATCAAAGCGCCAAGCGCCTGGGTGACGGCCTTTATGAACAACGCTTGATCCAGCAAGCGGTCGTCGCCCGCACCGGCCAGCGCTTCATCGACGGCCAGACTACCGACGAAGGTTTGTTCAAGTACCTGATGAACAACGCCGTTGCCAGCAAACAGGCACTCGGTTTGTCGGTAGGGGTAACGCTGACCTCCGCGCAAGTCGCGGCGCTGACCCACGACATTGTCTGGCTTGAAGAGTATGAGGTGAATGGCGAGAAGGTGCTGGTGCCGGTGTTGTACATGGCGCAGGCGAATAATCGGCTGGCGGCTAATGGGGCGTTGATTCAGGGCGGTGATGTGACCTTGATTGCGGGACAGGATCTGAAGAACTCTGGAACCCTGCGTGCAACCGATAACCTTACAGCCAAGGCTGGCAACGATATCGTCAACAGCGGTCTGATCGAAGCAGGTAACCGGTTGGATCTGTTGGCGGGTAACAATATCGTCAATAAGTCGGGCGGCATCATTTCCGGTCGAGATGTAAGCCTGACGGCGACCCAAGGCGACGTGATTAATCAGCGTGATGTGACCGGTATCGATGTCAGGTTCGGCGGTGCTGGTTTTAATCATCACGACTATCTCGACAGTGCCGCGAGGATCGAGGCCGCCAACGATCTGCAAATCAATGCAGGTCGAGATATCAACAACATCGGTGGAGTTCTGCAAAGCGGACGCGACCTTGGTCTTTCCGCTGGACGCGACGTGAACATAACATCGATTCAGGACCGCACGACGGTTGCGCTAGGCAACAGTTTCCTCGACCAGACTATCAAGCACTACGGTGCGCAAGTGACGTCCGGTCGAGATCTCTATATCGACGCTGCTCGTGATGTAACAGCGATTGCCAGCCGTCTGGACGCCAAGCGTGATCTCGACATCATTGCCGACAACGACCTTACGATCAGCTCGGCCGCCAATTCGAGCGATTTTGTCGTGCGAGGCAAGCGCAGCGCAAACGAAAGCCATAGTGTGACTCAACAATCCTCCGTGATTGATGTCGGTCGCGATATTACGCTCTCTTCGGGCAATGATCTGGGTGTAATCGCCAGCAGGATCAAGGCCGGCGGTGATGTCAGTCTGGACGCCGATCAAGATGTGATTATTGCTTCGGCGCAAGACGAGGCTTCTTCCTACTATTACAAGAAGAAAAAGGGCTCGTTCGGTCGCAGCAAGACCACGGAGAAACAAAGTTACAGCAGCACCAACGTTGCCTCTGTCATTGAGGCGGGTCGAGGACTCACCGTTAATACATCTGTGGACGGAGATGGCAATGTCAGTCTGAACGGGGGACAGAATGTCACGGTGATGGGCAGCGAGCTCAAGGCCGGTAATGATCTGATCGTCGGCGCCACCCAGGATGTGGCGGTGCTCTCCGCTACCGAAGAAAGCGGGGCGTACAGCAAAAAGACAAAAACCGGTTTGTTCGGTCTGTCCAAAAGCGGCAAAAGCCAGCTCCAGACTAACGTCACCCAGGTCGGCAGCGAGCTGAGCGCTGCCAACGATGTGGTGGTCGTCGCTGGTCATGACATTGCCATGCAAGCCAGTGAAATAACAGCGAAGAACAATGCTGAACTGCATGCCGGTCTGGTCGATAAAACCGGAGACATCGATCTTACTGCAGCGGATAACCAATCCTATAGCCGGACCGAGGAGTACAAGAAAAAGGTCGGTTTGTCTCTTAAAGACACAGTCGGTCTATTTGCTGGTACACCCGGGGCGGGCGCGGACATCACCCTGAGCTCGTCGCAGAAGAAGGGTCGCGAAGTTGTCAGCAGCACTGGGGTGGGTAGCCAGATTTCGGCGGGGAATGATGCTGTGTTGGACGCTGCCCAAGATATCAATATCGTCGGTAGCGGTATAAGTGCCGATCGAAATGCAACGCTTAATGCCGGCCGCGACGTGAACATACTCGCCGGCACTAATACGCACCGAAGCAATAGCTGGAAAACCGATAAGAGCTTCGGCATCAAGCAGGATGTCGATGCCAACGGGTACACCACTTTCGTGGGCAATGAAACGGTCAAGAAAGGCCGTGATACCGATGGCAATACCGCAGCTGGCAGTCTTGTTGATGCAGGGCATGATGTACGGATCGATGCCGGTCGCAACATCAATCAATTGGGCTCTGATCTCCAGGCCGACAACGACATCAAACTGAAAGCGATACATGATATCAACATCCTGGCCGTCGACGAGCGTACCCGGGTAACCACAACCGAAAGTGTCAAGCGTACCGGCACCACGACCACCGTCGCTTATAACTTCGGCAAAACCATGGATACCCTGGGCGATTCGGGTAAGGGCGAGGATGGGGTCAGTAAGACTTCGAGTGTGTTGAAAACGGTCGATGCTCTCGACCAGTTCTTCAGCGGTCCTAAATTCGACGGACACGTGGGTAGCTCAAGTACCAGTGAGCGCCAGACCCAAACATCGGTGAGCAATCGCTCTTCCAGTCTTTCCGCCGGGAATGACATCAGCCTTGAGGCTGGTAACGATGTGAGTGTAAGTGGCGGCCGATTCGACTCCGGGCGTGATATCAACGTGAGCGGGCGCAACATCACGCTCGACGTGGCTCACGGGGCACAAAGTACGGATAGCGATCAAACCTATAGCAAGGGCGGGGTGAAAGGCGGAACGACCGGTGGCTTCAAACTGGGTGTAGGCATAAGCAACGCCGGTAGCCAGGACGAATCGACGCAGGGAACCTCCACGGCGACTCAGCTCAACGCCGTCGGTGATATCTTCCTGAAAGCCAAAAATGACCTGACCCTGATTGGCACCGAGGCGACTGCCGGGAAGGACATCAAGCTCAAGGCTGACAATGATCTTAAAATCCTGTCGGCGCAAAACGCCTCCAGCAGCGAAAGCAATCGACGCAGTTGGGGGGGCGAAGGCGGCCTCATCCTCGGGCAAGACGGTATCGGTGTTTATGGCAGCGCCAACATCGGCCTGGGGAATCTTGAGCGTGAAGGAGTCCAGCAACAGGAGGCGTACCTCTACGCCGGTAACCAACTGAACTTCGAAAGCGGTCGCGATACCACGGTCGCTGGTGCCACTCTGCGTGGGGATGAAGTAATCGGTGATGTCGGTCGCAACCTCACCGTAACTTCCGTACCGAATACGGGCAAGGTCGAGGGTAAAGAATTCGACGCCAGCCTCACGGTGGCCGTGAGTTATGGCGTCACCGTCAGCGGCTCGGTGGGTTACGGCCAGACCAACGGCAAAACCAATTGGGTCGAGAACCAGACTGTCATCAGCGGCGCGAACAAAGTCGATATCCGCACAGAGAACCACACCCAACTGGACGGGGCGGTATTGGCGGCGGACAACGGCAATCTGAAACTCGATACCGGTACCCTGGGTTCTCGCGATATCACCGGTAAAGACAATGAGCGTGGCTATTACCTTAATGTCGGCGGTAGCTACAACATGGGCAGCGGCTCGCAAGCCGATAAGCCCAACAAAGGTATGGAGGGTAAAGAAAAGAACAGCTGGTCGGTCGAGGGGTACAACTACAACAAGGACCGTGAACAGATTCTTCGTGCCACTGTGGGAGAAGGCGAGATTGTGGTGCGTGACGACAAAGTCACGGGGGTCGATTCAACAGCCGGGCTAAATCGGGATGTGAGCAAGGCGTACGAGGTGACTCGGGATGAGGAACATCGGACGGAGCTGTATGCGTCCAGTACGTCAGTCGACGCTGTGCTCAACCCGACAAAGACACTCGATAGATGGGAAAAAAACGTTGAAAACTACGGCGAAAATAGCCTTGAGTCGTTACATGTTTTAACGGACTTGCTTTTCGGTGCGGCGAATATTGCGGTGGGCAACAGTTTTGACGATGCAAGCAAAGTCACCGTCGTCCGAGCTTTTAAACGGCAGTTAGGCAGTCGTGATGCCGAGCGCAGGGAAGCAGCCGCGGAGGATGCATTACGCGGCATTACTAAAGGTGCTGAAACGCCTGAGGTGCAGGCCCTTGCTAAAAAGATAGCCGATATTGCAGGTCAAAATCCCGATCAGGCGTATGGGATGTTGGTGTTGCTTCAACGATTACAGAATCCTCATCCTGAAGTATCGAATTTTGGGCCGCTACCGCTGGTAGCCGGCGGTGCCATCGCTGCTTTGGGTGCGGCATTACTGTCCACTGAAAGCTCACCGCAAAACCAAGAAAACATGCGGGTGGCGGCGAATTCAGTTGTAGCTTCTTTAGATGAGGCTGGTTACACCGGGCAACAGCAGTTGAGCTTGTCGGCTGAGCTGTGGCTGTTTATTTTTAAAACTACTTTTCCGGTTCATTTGCTTGATCCCAAGTATGGGATTCTTCCCAATCCATCAGTGGATAACGATGCTCTGCACCCTGTAAGTATTGGAGATGGGGTTGATTTACCTTCTTCGCCAGGCAGTACTGATGGTAGCCCGATTGTTGAGGGGGGAGGCACCAGTTATACCAATCCATCTGTTGACAATCCCTCACCAGGTATTCTTTATAGCCTGCCTTGGGGGCAGTCTGCGGCAGAATTTGAGAAGAGCCTAGTTAATCTTCCTTATGATGAAAGAGTCGCTGTCGTAAAAAGCAGGGGCAGGGAGTTGGCTAAGGCATTAGGTTGGAAGAAGGATAATCGGCTCACTAGAATAAACGATCGAGACGTGTACACGATGGGAGACGGGTTTCTTTATGCTTTGGATACTCAGCATGGTAGGCTGGAGCAGGTGAACGGTAAAACAGGGAAGCATATCAGTGAGTTTTATTTTGATTTGGTTGCCGTCCCTGATTCAAAGGACGCGTCCGGTGGGCATGATTTGAGGGTTAAGTAATGGAAGGTGTAAAGTTGGTTGATAGTTTGGCTCCAGCGATAACTCGTGGGCAGATATTTCGACTCCCGGCTCGCTGGCCGTACGAGGAAATTGTAGAGTTTATGGTTGTTGATATTCCTGACGAGCAATATGGACATTCTATTGCCGTTGCCTCCGGTAATAAGGCTGGCCTTTTAGTGGTGCGCCTGCCTGTTGAAAGTTGCTTTTCAGGTACTCGAGAAATCTCAAGAGAGTGGCTGATCGAGAATTGGGCTAAGTGGGTGTATCCCGACTGTCCTGTCGGGAATGTTTATTTGTTTAAACAAACGGATGTCCCTTCTAATTTGATAGAGCGTTAGTAAAAAAGCAAAAAGTGGAAAAAGGGGGCAGATTTATTTTTTTTCACTTCTGCTACGCTGAACGCCTCCATGGAGGGAGGAGTCAGAGAGGCCGAGAATGGAACGTATTGTTTTACCAAACTACCCGCATCAAGTTGTACAGCGAGGCCATAACCGCCAGGTAGTGTTAGCTGCTGAGGAGAATGTCAGCGCTAATTTCATGAATTATCCGAAAATTAAATCTGAGAATCATCTAGCCGGCCTCCCCACCTCACGGAGGTGGCGCATTGTAAGGGATGATCCTTTTACGCAGGATGTTTTTGATGAGCTTAGTGTTGCCTATTTCAAGCTGCCTTTGCTTGGGTTGGGTGGCAGTGTTAGTAAAGAGGAGGAGGTTTTACTTGAACATGTCCGGTTAGTGGCTAGCTATACCGATGTTTAGCAGGGGTGCCAAATATCCGTGTAAGGAAGTTACGGAGAAAAAAGAGAACGGATTCTGAGGTGGCCGGGAAAAGGGGGAGGCTTGAATGGTTTGCTTAGCATATTTTTGGGGGTTTTTAGTTCGCTTCAAGAAACTGCGTGTTAAAAAAACCGGAATACTTTCATTGGTATGTTGTGCAAGTGTTTTTGCAACAGAGTCGCAATATGATCAGTACGCAGCTGGTAATAGAGAGCTAGAGGCTAGAATTGCCCAACTGGACAGTGAAAAAATTTTGGCTGAGGAGACGCGGCTCGCTCCCCTGGCCAGCGAGCTGCTGCTAAAGATCAAACCGCTGATCCACCAAGGCGGCAACGGTATAGCGATTCGAGACTATGTACTGAAGCAGTTTTCGCAGTATGGCTGGCGGCCGATGTTAGTGGGCTATAACGGATATCCAGAGGCAGTACCGGTCTCGGTGAATAATCAGGTAGGTAACGCATCACCTACAGACGCGCCCTTTCCGGAAGCTGCACTTGTCAAAGTGGAGTTGGTAGCCGCATCGCCTCAGGCCCATGTAGCCCAGGCGTGGACATTCGCTACCCCCAACGCCACCAAACAACAGAGGCAACTGTTGATGACGGCACGCCGCGCGTTGCAGAGGGGTATTGCCCAGATTCGAGCAGGCGAACGGGTGTCTAATGTAGGCAATGCCATCCAACAGGAGCTTGACGCTAACCAAGTGGTAGCTGTGCGTGAGCTAGTGGGCTACTCCATGGGCCAGATGCGGGTTCAGCAGCCTGTGGTGCTCGGTCATAAGGACCTCATCGGTAATGAAACCCTTATGAAATCCGGGCAGGTGCTAAATGTATATGTGGTGGCGAAGTCTGGCACCTTCGGCGTTCGGTTCGAACCACCGGAGTTCTGGACCGTTCTCACCCGAGACGGTGCGGATAGCGTGATGCTTTCGGCAATGGTCGAGGTGACTCAGGATGGGCACCGAATGCTTAGCAGGTTGATCGACTAATGTAACTTCGTTATTGATATCTAGACTGGAGTACAACGGTGCAGTGGTCTTGAGCTGGCGGAAAAGCTTACTGTAGCGCCTAAGATTCTGAGTGAGTGTGAAGCCCGAGTAGTCGTGCTTAGCTTTAAGTGGTGCCTGTGGCTCCAATTTTTCTGAATTAAATCAATAAGTTGGAGGTGTTGGTGGATAAGGTTTTTCTATTTATGGGGGGAAGAGTTATAGGCGTTCACCAAATCTTCAATGAAGGTGTGGTTCGTTCCATTTTTTTCTAGAGTCGAAACTTGGATGTAAATTTGAGTGGCGTTGCTGTTTGTTATTCGCGCGCAACTTTGTTCCAGGACGTGCCCCGTGTTTGATGTGAAACGGGCGACCGTTGAGTCGCCCATTCTCATCACTCCGCCGCTTGCTCCCGCAACCGCCTCCCAATCACATCCATCACATCACACCCATCGCGCAGCGCTATCGTCAGCATTTTGCAAAAATCAGATAGCACCACCATATCCGAGCTGATCTCCGAACGAAACGCAATATTCTCCAACACCTGAGTCACGATGCGAATACGGTAGTCGGCAGTTTCAAAGAGGACATCGAGCGGCGCTTCGGTGTCGATGAGAAGGGTAGCGGGGACGCAGTCGATGCCAGTGATAGGCATGTATCGATTCATTTTGAAGATCTCTGTTTGATTGGCTGAAGCCGTCACCCAGTCGTCGCCAAACGATGGGTGGTGGCTGTACGCAGGTTGGCGAACCGATTACAGAGAAAACCGGCAGATCCGAAGATCTCCCGCGCACAGCCACCGCGGAATATAGCGGCTTTGCGGGTGCGTCGGTACCTGCAAATGAGCCGGTAGCTTTCGCATTCTCTGTATTCAGGTCGCCAAACCCGAATCGCCATTTCGGGCGACGAGAAAAATATAGACCTCCCCGCCAAACCACTACAAGCCACCACTTTCCCACCTTCACGTAGGAATCCGCCCCGATTGCCGTTGATGTCGATCGAGGTTGCGTAGGACCCGGCAAAGCACACGACTGCTGCGCAGACGAGCGGGAGCGAGCTCCCTCGCCACAGGGGGAGCAGCTGTCTTGCATGGGTGTTGGATGTGCTGCCGTCATCGCGAGCAGGCTCGCTCCCACAGCGATTGGCGTCATAGCCGATGTAGTGATCAGTCCACGACCAGGGTGGGAGCGAGCCTGCTCGCGATAGCGATATCCCAGCAGCTTCGGGCTCGCCCCCGCATTTTGTGATCTATAGTTTCCAGCAAACCCATCGGCAATCTGCCTCGCACGGACGCCGCAATAGACTCCTGGCATCTCCTTGAGCCCAAGCTCCGGCGGGTGCCCGCTAACCTGAAGTGCTGATACAACGCAGGGAGCACAGCATGCAGTTTCAACGGCCCCATGGATTGAGGTTGGTCACCGGCATCACCCCGTCGACGGACGCAGCCTCGGGGGGCGTGGGGCGGGGGCTTCGACGTGGGCTGGCTCATGTCAAGGAAGCCTACGTTCTGTTTCCGCTGCTCGCCGTCCTGCTATTGCTGGCCATCTGGATGACGACCTTCTACCTCATCAACAGCGAGCTGGCGCGTGCCCGGGACAACGCCGCCACGGTCAGTCAGGAAATCAGTGCGACTTACGAAGCACAGATGTTGCGTGCGGTTCATGAAATCGATCAAACCCTCAAGCTCGTCAAATACACCTACGAGGCCGAGGGCAAGCGCAATCCGCTGCCCCGGCTCAAGGAGCGGGCGTTGTTGCCGCCGGCCCTGTTGTTTGACGTGAGTGTGGTCGGTGCCGATGCCAAGCTCATGGCCAGCACCCGGGCCAATGAAACGGGACCGGTCAGCGACCCGGATGAGCTGCGAACGCTGCGCAACAACGATACGCTGTTGATCAGCCACCCCTGGAAAGACCCTTCGACGGATGAGTGGCGGCTGCGCTTCAGTCGCCGCCTCGATGCGCCGGATGGATCGTTCTCGGGCGTTGCCAGGGTCGAGGTCGATGCGGCCTATTTCGCCAGCAGTTATGACACCTCGAAGCTCGGTGAACGGGGTGTGCTCGGGCTGCTGGGCACCGATGGGGTCTTTCGGGTGCGGCGCACTGGCGAGTCGATCCAGGCCGGCGATGCGGTCGATTATGGGGCGCTGGTCCCGGACAGCGAGGACACCCAGGCGCAGCTGTTGACCAACAGTTGGGACGGGGTGCGGCGCTACACCAGTGCCCGTCAGCTCTATGACCTTCCCCTGGCGGTGATTGTCGGGTTATCCGAAGAGGAACAACTGGCCGCGGTCACCGAGCTGGCTCACACCTATCAGTGGCGAGCCGCTGGAGGCAGTCTGTTACTGGTGTTTCTGGTGGTCTTGCTGAGCCGGATGAGTTGGCAGCTTGCACAAAGCCGTTTGCGCACTGCTGAAGCCCAGACCCAATTGGTCGCCGTTGCCCGTCAAGCGGGCATGGCCGAGATCGCCACCAACGTCCTGCACAACGTGGGGAATGTGCTCAACAGCGTGAATGTCTCCGCCGAAGTGTTGACGCAGAAACTGCGCACCAGCAAAGCCTTGGGGCTGAACAAAGCGATGCAGTTGATGAATCAGCATGCCACGGACCTGGGCCACTTCCTCGTTGAGGACGAGAAAGGCAAGTTGCTTCCGGGGTATTTGAATCAGGTGACGGAAGCCTTGGCTGTCGAACAAAAAAGCATGTTCGATGAACTTGAGCAACTGGCCAAGAGCATCGATCACATCAAGGAAGTCGTCGCGGCCCAGCAGTCCTACTCGGGCGTATCCAGTCTCTGTGAGAGCGTCCAGGTCGAGCATTTGCTGGAGGACGCGTTGCGCATGAACGCCAGTATTATCACCGCCCGTCGGGTCACGGTGCTGAAGGAGTTTTCGGCCATGCCCACCGTGCAACTGGACAAGCATCGAGTGCTGATGATCATGGTCAACCTGATCAAGAATGCCAGCGGTGCGATGCTCAACATGTCGGATCGAGCGCCGCTGATCACCCTCCATGCCGAGCTGACGCCAGAGCAGAAGTTGATCATCCAGGTGATCGACAACGGGGAAGGTATCGCCGAGGAAAACCTGACGCGCATTTTTGCCCATGGCTTTACCACCCGCAAGGAAGGCCATGGTTTCGGTTTGCACAGCTGTGTCCTGGCGGCGATGGAAATGGGCGGTGTGCTGAAGGCCCAAAGCGACGGGCCGGGGCAGGGGGCCACGTTCACCCTGGAGTTGCCCATCACGGCCTTGAGCCAGGCAACCGTTGCATGATCCGGGCACGTAGAATTTTGTCGTCTACAATTCGGTCATGGTATTGAGCCGACGTCATAAGGACTGGAACGAATGGTGGCAATTCCTTCAGGCAATCTGTCAGTCAATCTTGCACAAGGTCCCTGCACAATAACCTGTCTGGATGGGTTCGTTCTCCTGTCGAGGCTGCACTGAATCCCATGGCCCCCAGACTCAATCCGCTGACCCTGGCCGTGATGTCGCTCTATGCCTGCACCGCCAATGCCGCCGATGCCGGTGGGCCGACGTTTTCCGTGAGCAGCTTCGGTACGGTGGGCATGGTTCATTCCAGCGAAAGGAAAGCCGACTTCACCTCAACCATCTACAAGCCCAACGGCGCCGGTCACTCGCGCAGTTGGAGTGCCGATGTCGACAGCCTGATCGGTGCGCAAGTGACGGCACGCTTCACCCCGGAACTCTCGGCGGTGGTGCAGGTGATCTCGGAGCAGCGTTACGACAACAGCTACCGTCCCTACGTCGAATGGGCAAACTTCAAGTATCAGGTCACACCCGATTTCAGCCTGCGTATCGGCCGCACGGTGCAGCCAGCCTTCCTGTTTTCCGACAGCCGCAAGGTAGGCTATACGCTTCCCTGGGTGCGTCCCCCGGGAGAGGTCTACAGCATGATCCCCGTCACCGCGACCGATGGCATGGACCTCAGCTACCGGCTGCACTTGGGCGATGTCATCAATACCGTGCAAGGCAATGTCGGGCAGAGCACGGTCCGGATGCCCAACGATACGGGAGAGACCCGGGCCAGAGGCTCGTGGGGTGTTTCCAACCTGACCGAATACGGTGCCTTGACCACACGCATCACCTACCAGCACACGCGCTTGACCTTCGAGCCGTTCAACCCGCTCTTCGATGGTTTCCGGCAGTTCGGCGAGGACGGCAACGACATCGCCGACCGCTACGACACCAAGGGCAAGGCCTTCAACTTCGTCGGTGTCGGGGCGATCTATGATCCTGGCGACTGGTTCGTCATGGGCGAATGGGGGCATTTCGACAGTCACGCGGTGTTCGGTGAGATGAGTGCCTGGTATGTCAGTACTGGCTACCGGATCGAGGCGTTCACGCCTTATGTCACGTATGCGCGATCAAAGACTCTGAGCGAAACGTCCACCGATGGGTTGGACACCTCGACGTTGCCGCCGGAACTGGCCGATGCCGCGGGGGGGCTCAACGGAACGCTCAACGCCATCCTGGGCGCCGGCAGCCGCCAGCAAACCCTGTCGCTGGGTGTGCGCTGGGATTTCACGAAGAACATGGATGCCAAATTGCAGTACGACCACACGCGAATGGATGGCGTCACGACGGGCCCGTTGACCAACTTCCAGCCGGGTTTCGAGCCGGGCGGCTCGTTCAGCGTGCTCAGCCTCGCTGTCGATTTTGTCTTCTGATGAGGCCGATCATGGGGTTTCTCAAGCGCACCGGATGCGCAGTGGCAGGAATCACCTTGTATGCAGGCAGTACGCTCGTAATGGCTGATGTGGTGGTGGTCGTCTCGACGGCCAGTCCGGTGAAAGCGCTGGCGAGCAGCCAGGTGGCGAATATTTTCCTGGGCAAGGCCAGCCGCTTTCCAGAAGGCGAGCAAGCCATGCCAGTCGACCAGCCTGAGGGCGCAGCCGTGCGCGATGAGTTCTACACCAAATACACCGGCAAATCCGCCGCGCAACTCAAGACGCATTGGTCAAAAATCATATTTACCGGCCGGGGCCAGCCTCCGGAGACGCTTTCCAACAGTGCGGAAGTCAAGAAGCACGTTGCCGGGAATCCCGGTGCCATCGGCTATATCGATGCGCGCGAAGTGGATGACAGTGTCAGGGTCGTGTTGTCCGATCCGCAATGAGCAATTACACGTCCGTCTTGGTATGCGTTGTCTGTCCTTGCAGCAATACCTTGAACTGATCGGCAGGTACCGGCTTGTTGAAGTAGAACCCCTGGAATTCGTCGCAGGCGTTGTCCCGCAGGAAATCGGCCTGCTCCTTGGTTTCCACGCCCTGGGCAACCACGGTCAGGCTGAGGGTCCTGCCCATGGTGATGATCGCCTCGGTCAAGGCTCTGTCTTCCGCCAGGCTGGTGACATCGCGGATGAACGAGCGATCGATCTTGATCGAGTCGAGCGGGAACTGTTTGAGTGCCGAAAGCGAAGAGTAGCCAATACCGAAGTCATCGATAGCGATCCGGATATTCAGTGCCTTGAGGTCGGTCAACACCTGCAGGGTCTTCCTGACATCCTGCATGAGCAGGCTCTCGGTGATCTCCAGCTCCAGCAGACGGGCGTCCATGCCGGTGTCCGCCAGTATCGTCGCAAGGTCGGTCAAGAGATGCTCATCGGCAAACTGACGGGCCGTCAGGTTCACGGCGACGCACAGGTGTGGCAGGCCCTGTCGTTGCCAGGCCACGTTCTGCTCGCAGACCGTCCTGAGCACCCACTTGCCGATAGGGAGGATCAGGCCGGTCTCTTCGGCCACCGGAATGAACTGCATGGGCGCGACCAGTCCCAGGTCAGGGTGCTCCCAGCGCAGGAGGGCTTCCATGCCAGTGATCTGACCGCTGTCAATATCCCGCTTGGCCTGGTAGTGCAGGCGGAACTCGTTGCGTTCAAGTGCATGCCGCAGGCCGAGTTCCAGCGTCTGCCGTTCCAGCGACTCCGCGTTCAGTTTCTCGGAGTAGAACTGAAAGGTGTTTTTTCCCTGTTGCTTGGCCTGATACATCGCGATATCGGCGTTTTTCTTCAGCGTCTGTTCGTCCTGGCCATCCCGGGCGAAGAGACTGATCCCGATGCTGGCGGTAACCCGAAACTCTTGCTCTCTAAGGTGGAAGGGCCGGGCAACTGCGGCGAGGATTTTCTGGGCGGTGCCTGCCACATACTTTTCATCAGACAGTTGCGGCAGTAACACGACAAACTCGTCACCGCCCAATCGGGCGACGATATCGCTCTCGCGCAGACAGGCCTTGAGGCGGTTCGCGACTTCTTGCAGCAACTGATCGCCAGCATCGTGGCCAAGGGTGTCGTTGATTTGTTTGAAGCGGTCAAGGTCAAGGAACAGCACCGCCATTTGCCGCTGATAACGATGGGCTTCGTGGATGTGCTGAATCAACAGTTTGCTGAACAGGCTGCGATTGGGCAGCCCCGTGAGGGCGTCGTGATAGGCGAGGTATTCGACACGCTCGGCATAGGCCACCTTGGCTTCAGCGGCCTGCAGCCGGCTTTGTGCAAGCTGCCAGCTCATGCGGCTCAGTAGGCCGGCGAGGAGCACCAGCAGCAGGCTGACACCCGCCGAACGCCGCAGGTAGGTCTGGGCTTGCCGGTTCACGGCAACCAGTTGTTCTTCTTCGGATAAGCCGACGATCACCGCGAGGGGAAGGTCATAGAGCTGACGGGCGCTGGTGTAGCGCCGCACCCCGTCCCAGCTGTTGGTCAACAACGATGTCTGGATGTCCTCGGTATCCGGGACCAGCGCCTCGTAGTCGACCGCATCGCCGGCCTGGATCGACTCTCCGGTGCGCCGCACCCGAAAGACTCCATCGGTGCCCAGCAGCCCCAGCACACCCCGCTCACCGAGTTTCGAGGTGTCATAGCTGCTGGCGAAATAGGCCGCATCGACCTCGACCCTGGCAACGCCCGAGAACGTGCCATCTGGCGCGTTGAGGCGCCGACTGAAGCGCAAGCGCCATTCCCCGGTCAGAGGATCCCTCCAGGGGCGACTGATCAGGAGCGTATCGTTGTTGCGCAACGTCCGCAGTTCATCCAGGTCGCTGGCGGGTCCCGTTTCGTCCGCCCGGGTGCTGGCCAACAGCTTGGCGTCGGCGTTGACCACACTGACATCGAATAGCAGGGCGGGTGGTAACAACGCCCGCTCCTTGAGCCGCGGCAACGGGTTGCGCTCGCCTTCGGCCTCGTAGGTGTATTTGACGAGCTTGAGGGTTTGGTCGATCTCACGAACCGCGCGCAGGATTTGCGCTTCGTAGGTGGCGCCGATTTCCTGGCTGACCGTGGCGGCGTTGCGCTGGGCTCGGGTCTGTTCGACCTGGATGAGGTAGAGGGTCGCGGCCCAGAGGGCAAGCAAGAGCAGGGCGGACAATAGCGGAAGCAGGATATAGGCTTCCCTGAGGTGGCCGAGTCCATCTCGGAAGACGGGGCTCGTGCCCTCGGATGTCGAGTCTTCGGATGCCGTGATACCGGGAGCCAGTCTCAGTCCACTTGTCCGTTGGATCGACATGATGTGCTCCCTGAATGACACCTGCGCGTCCGTGCGAAAAAACATCAATTAATTAGAGGGAAACTATAGACCAGATATTCTCCTTGTTCCGCCCCGCTGGGCTGCGAAGCGGTCCCCCCAACCCGTTTGACATACCGCATGCTCAGGTTTTGGGGGCGCTTCGCGCCCCAGCGGGGATAAATCCCCTCGCCACGGGTGGATTCCTACGAGATTTTCAGAAGGCCCTGGCTCCCTCAACGCCGCCCCACGCGCGTACTCACATCCACCCAAACCGCCAGCACCAGGATGCTGCCCTTGACGATCATCTGCCAGTAACTGTCGACGTCGAGCATCGACATGCCGTTGTCCAGGCTGGTGATGACCAGCGCGCCGAGGAGGGCGCCGTAGACGGTGCCGGAGCCGCCGCGCATGGAGGTGCCGCCGATGAAGCAGGCGGCGATGGCGTCGAGTTCGCCCATGTTGCCGGCCGAGGGGGAACCCGCTGCCAGGCGTGCGGTGTTGACCAGGCCGGCGAGGGCGCACATCACCCCCATGATGCCGAAGATCCACAGTTTCACCGCTTGCACGTTGATGCCGGACAGGCGTGTGGCTTCCATATTGCTGCCCACCGAGTAGACGCGGCGTCCGAACACGGTCTGGCTGGTGACGTAGCTGAACACTCCCAGCAGGATCAGCAGGAGCAGCACCGGAACCGGAATGCCGTCGTAGCTGTTGAGGGTATGGACGAACCCGGCCAGCACCGCGCCAATCGCCACCACGCGCAATACGTCGCGCACCAGGGAGTGTGCCGTCAGGCCATGGAGGGCGCGGTTACGGCGTTGTTTCCAGGTCAGGAAAACGGTGAGGGAGAACAGCAGTACGCCCAGCGCCACACCCACGGTTTGCGGCAGGTAACCCTGGCCGACGTAGACCAGCTCCGGCGAGACCGGGGCAATGGTGGTGCCGCCGGTGATGCCCAGCAGGACCCCGCGAAACGCCAGCATGCCGCCCAGTCCCACGATGAACGACGGAATACGCAGGTAAGCGGTCATGAAACCGTTGGCCAGGCCGATGACCAAGCCGCACAGGGCCACCAGGCTGAGGTTGGCCAGCAGCGGTATGTGATAGACCACGTCGAGAATCGCCGCCAGGCCACCCAGCAACCCGAGCAACGAGCCCACCGACAGATCGATTTCACCGCTGATGATCACCAGCACCATGCCGCAGGCGAGGATCCCGGTGATGGACATCTGCCGCAGCAGGTTGGACAGGTTGCGCGGGGTCAGGAAGCCGCCGTCAGTCTGCCAGCTGAAGAACAGCCAGATGACCGCCACGGCGATCACCAGCGCGAGCATTTTGTAGCGGGTGAAGAGTTGTTTGACCTGATTCATCTACGCGGACTTCCGATCATTATTGTTATGGCCATCGGGATGGCTGAGCGCAGCAGCGAGCACTTGTTCCTGGGTGAGGCCGTGGTTGACGAAGTCACCCCGCAACTGGCCTTCGCCGATCACCAGTACGCGGTCGGAAACCCCCAGCACTTCGGCCAGCTCCGAGGAAACCATGATGATCGACACCCCTTGGGCCGCCAGCGCCCCCATCAGTTTGTAGATCTCGTACTTGGCGCCGACGTCCACGCCCCGGGTAGGTTCATCGAGAATCAGCACCCGGGGTTTGGTCAGGAGCATTTTCGCCAGCACGGCTTTTTGCTGGTTGCCGCCGGAGAGGCTGGTGATCGGCAGGAACGGGCTCGCCGTCTTGAGGTGCATGCGTGAGATTTCCCGGTCGATGCTGCCCAGTTCGGCTTCGGCGTCGATGCGGGTCAGCTTCGAGAAATTCTCCAGCACGGCGAGGGTGATGTTCTGGCCGACGCCCAGGTCCGGAATGATCCCTTGGCGCTTGCGGTCCTCGGGGACCATGCACAGGCCG
The DNA here is from genome assembly GCF_006227205.1 of Pseudomonas sp. ICMP22404. Classification (GTDB taxonomy): domain Bacteria; phylum Pseudomonadota; class Gammaproteobacteria; order Pseudomonadales; family Pseudomonadaceae; genus Aquipseudomonas. Next base: position 7,084 of record NZ_VCNG01000029.1, on the reverse strand, counting down.
GCGCGGATCGACTTGAGGGGCGTGCGGGTGTCGATCGGTTGGCCGTCCAGCCAGACTTCCCCTTCATGACGCCCGGGGTAGGCACCGAACAGCGCCGACACCAGCTCCGTGCGACCGGCACCGACGAGCCCGGCGATGCCGAGGATTTCACCGCGTTTGAGCACGAACGAGATATCGTCGACCCGTTTGCGCCGGGGATTATCAACGTCGTAGCAGGTGATGTGGCGCGCTTCGAAAATTACCTCGCCGATGTCATGGGGTTCGGTGGGGTAGAGGTTGCTCATTTCCCGCCCGACCATCTGGGTGATGATCCGTGGGATATCCATGTCGGCCATGGCGGTGGTCGCGATGTGCTTGCCGTCGCGGATCACTGAAATGGTGTCGCACACAGCCGCCACTTCATCGAGCTTGTGGGAGATGTAGACGCAGGCTACGCCCTTGGCCTTGAGGTCACGGATGATATCCAGCAGCACCTCGATTTCCGAACGGGTCAGGGCCGATGACGGCTCGTCGAGGATCAGCAGGCGCGCCTGTTTGTTCAGCGCCTTGGCGATTTCCACCAGTTGCTGGTAGCCACCGCCATACTGCGACACCGGGAGCGAGACGTTCATGTCCGGTACCTTGAGCTCACGCATCAGGGCTTCGGCACGGTGGATCATCGCCGGGTAGTTCATGCGCCCACCGGGCAGGGTCAGCTCGTGGCCCATGAAGATGTTCTCGGCCACCGACAGGTCGGGTACCAGCGTCAGTTCCTGGTGAATGATGACGATCCCGGCGGCTTCGGTTTCGCTGATGGACTGTGCCTTGAGCGGTTGGCCATCCCAGAGGATCTCACCGTCCCAGGTGCCGTAGGGGTAGACCGCCGAGAGGACTTTCATCAAGGTGGATTTGCCGGCGCCGTTCTCGCCGCACAGGCCGACGCATTCCCCCGGCCGGACCTTGATGTCGATGCCATTCAGGGCTTTGACACCGTCGAAGGTTTTGACGATGCCGTTCATTTGCAGCAGGTAATCGGACATGGCAAGGACTCGTGGAAAAGGTCTTACACATAAGCCTGCCGGTCAATCTCCTGTGGGAGCGAGCCTGCTCGCGATAGCGGTGGTTCAGCGTGCATCGATGTCGGATGTGCTGTCGCCATCGCGAGCAGGCTCGCTCCCACAGGGACCAAGTTTTACTGACCGGCGGTGTTCAACTTACTGCCCGGCGATCTGTGCCTTGGTATAGAAACCGTCTTTTTCCAGCAGGTCGATGTTGTCCTTGGTCAACGGGGTCGGGGTGAGCAGGATGGTGTCGACTTTCTTGCTGCCGTTGTCGTACTGCGAACTGAAGGCTGGCTTCTCGTTGCGCGCCAGTTGTACCGAAAGCTTGGCGGCTTCGGAGGCAATCAGCTTCAGGGGCTTGTAGACGGTCATGGTCTGGGTGCCATCGATCACCCGCTTGACCGCTGCCAGGTCGGCGTCCTGGCCCGAGATCGGTACCTTGCCGGCCATTTTCTGCGCGGCCAGGGCCTGGATGGCGCCGCCTGCGGTGGCATCGTTGGAGGCGACAATGCCGTCGATCTTGTTGTTGTTCCGCGTCAGGGCGTTTTCAACAATGCTCAAGGCTTCGGTGGGGTTCCATTCCTTCACCCACTGTTGGCCGACGATCTTGATGTCGCCCTTGTCGATGGCCGGTTGCAGCACCTTCATCTGGCCTTCGCGCAGGACCTTGGCGTTGTTGTCGGTAGGCGCGCCGCCGAGCAGGAAATAGTTGCCCTTGGGTGCGGCTTTCAGCACGCCGCTGGCCTGCATTTCACCGACCTTTTCGTTATCGAAGGAAATGTAGGCGTCGATATCGGCGTTCAGGATCAGCCGGTCATAGGACACCACCTTGATCCCGGCCTTCTTGGCTTCGGCGACGGCGTTGGTCAGCACTGTGGCGTTGAACGGCACGATGACGATCACATCGACGCCACGGGAGATGAGGTTTTCGATCTGCGAAATCTGCTTCTGCTCGTTGGCATCGGCTGATTGCACGAAGACCTTGGCGTCCATTTTTTCCGCCGCCGCCACGAAGTAATCACGGTCCCGGGACCAGCGCTCCAGGCGCAGGTCATCGATGGAAAAACCGATCTTCGGGTGCGCCGCATCGGCCATGACCGGAAGTGACAGCAGGGCCAGGGCGCTGGCGAGTAAGGTGCGTTTTACAGTTTTCATTGTGGTGCGTCCTTTTATTTTTGTTTGAAAGACACTGCCTGACGATGAGCGTGATGCCGGTAGAACTGTAGAGCGTTGCACAGCGTCGTGGGCGGAGATTTGTCGTGGGAATGTCACTGCCTCTTTTGCAGGTCAGACTAATCAGGATTGCTTTTGGGGGCCGCTTCGCAGCCCAGCGGGGATAAATCCCCTCGCCACAACGGAGTCAGGGGTAGATGAACCGGTTGACGACCCCTTCCAGCATCTCCTGCCGGCCGCTGACCGCCTGCGGATTCAGCTCGTTGAGGAAGGCATGCTCGGCCAGCGAGGCGAGGCTGAACTTGCCCGCCAGCACCGCCTGACCGAACGGCTGCTGCCAGCCGGCGTAGCGTTGATCCTTGAATTGCTGGAGCCGGTCGTTCTGCACCATGGCCGCTGCGCGCTCCAGGGCCAGGGCCAGGACGTCCATCGCTGCTACATGGCCGTGGAACAGGTCGAGTTCGTCCACGCTCTGGCGACGGACCTTGGCGTCGAAGTTGAACCCGCCATTCTTGAAACCGCCGGCCTTGAGGATCTCGTAGGTGGCGAGGGTCATTTCCTCGACGCTGTTGGGGAACTGGTCGGTGTCCCAGCCGTTCTGCGGATCGCCACGGTTGGCGTCGATGCTGCCGAAGATTCCCAGTGAAGTGGCGGTGGCAATCTCGTGATGGAAACTGTGCCCGGCCAGGGTTGCGTGGTTGGCCTCGATGTTGACCTTGATCTCGTTTTCCAGGCCGAACTGTTGCAGGAAGCCGAAGACCGTGGCGCTGTCGTAATCGTATTGGTGCTTGGTCGGCTCCTGGGGCTTGGGCTCGATCAGCAGGTCGCCCTTGAAGCCGATCTTGTGCTTGTGCTCGACCACCATGCCCATGAAGCGGCCCAGTTGCTCGCGCTCGCGTTTCAGGTCGGTATTGAGCAGGGTCTCGTAACCTTCGCGCCCCCCCCACAAGACGTAGTTGGCGCCCTTGAGGCGCAGGGTGGCATTCATGGCGCTGAACACTTGGGCGGCGGCGCAGGCGAAGACTTCCGGATCGGGGTTGGTGGCGGCCCCGGCGGCGAAGCGCGGGTTGCTGAAGCAGTTGGCAGTGCCCCACAGCAGTTTGATCCCGGTCTGTTCCTGATGGCGTTCCAGGTGGTCGGTCATCAACGCGAAGTGGTTACGGTATTCCTTCAGCGAGCTGCCTTCCGGGGCGACATCGGTGTCGTGGAAGCAGTAATAGTCGACGCCCAGTTTGGAGAAGAACTCGAAGGCGGCTTCGGCCTTGCCGATGGCCAGCTCCATCGGATCCCCAGTGTGTTGCCAGGGGCGCTTGAACGTACCGGCACCGAACACATCGGACCCCGGCCAGACGAACGTGTGCCAGTAGCACACCGCCATACGCAGGTGTTCGCGCATGGGCTTGCCGAGCACGAGCTTGTCAGCGTCATAGTGACGGAAGGCGAGGGGCGAATCGCTGGCGGGGCCTTCGTAGCGAATCTTGTCGACACCGGGAAAGTACGGCATGGGCGATATCCTTTTTATTCTTGGCGGTGTCCCGATACTAACGCCGGCCCTGTGGCTGATGATTATGAAAATCACCAGAGGGCAGTTCGATTTTGTATTGAGCTTCGGGGGCCACGCGCCTAGTCTGTGTTCACCGGCCCAGGGTGAAAACAATGAAAACCATCCCCCCCGTCCACCGCATTGCGCTGTTGTTCAACGGCAGCAAGATCTACGATCGCGGCATCATCAGCGGCATCGGTAACTACCTGAGCAGCACCCGCGCGTCCTGGGACCTCTTTCTTGAGGAGGATTTCCTGTGCCGGTTGAAGGGGATCGAACGCTGGCAGGGCGACGGGATCATCGCCGACTTCGATGACCCGCTGATTGGCGAGGCGCTGGCCGGGATCCGTTTGCCGGTGGTGGCGGTGGGCGGTTCCTACCAGGATGAGCGTGCCTATCCCAAGGGCATTCCCTATGTCGCCACCGACAATTTCGCGCTGATGAAGTTGGCCTACGAGCACTTGATCGAAGCCGGCCTCACGCGCTTTGCCTGCTTCAGCCTGCCCGAAGCACAAGCCAATCGTTGGGCTCAGGAGCGGGAGAAAGCTTTCCGTTCACTGGTGCAGCGCGATGGCCTGCCGGCGGAGATCTATCGCGGCATGGGCACCAGCGCGCCACTTTGGGACAGTGCCGTCGAACAGCAGATCGCCTGGCTGCAAAGCCTGCCCAAACCCATCGGCATCATCGCCGTCAGCGATGCCCGTGCCCGACAACTGCTGCAAGCCTGCCTGACCGCGGGCATCGCGGTGCCGGAGCAGGTGGCGCTGATCGGCATCGACAACGACCCACTGACCCGCAGCCTGACCCGGGTGCCCCTGAGTTCAGTGATCCAGGGCACCGAAACCATGGGCCGCACCGCCGCGCGCCTGCTCCACCAGATGCTGCACGGCATGCCCTCCACGGGCATGCAGATATTGATACCTCCCGACGCGATCAACGTGCAGGCCTCGAGCCTGCATCAACCGTTGGGCAACCCCTATGTCATGCAGGCGCTGCTGTTCATTCGCCAATACGCTTGTCAGGGTATCAAGACCGCGCAAGTGGCGGGATATGTAGGGGTGTCGCGGTCATCGCTGGAAGCGCATTTTCGCAAGGAGCGGGGGTGCAGCGTGCATGACGAGATCTTGCGGTTCAGGTTGGCCGCGGCGGCCAGAGGGTTGGAGAGGACGGATTTGGCGATCGCTGACATTGCCCGCAACTGCGGCTTCAAGTCGGCGCAATATCTGCACACAGTATTTCGTCGGGAGTTTGGGTGCACACCCAGGCAGTATCAGCAGGAGGAGCGCGACCCCTTCTCCGGGAAGCGCTCTTTGAATTTCACCATTGCTGAAAATTCCGGTTGTGAAAAAACACAACTGGAGTAGCATCCGACTCAAGGACAGGGAAGCCTATGGATATACTCAAGCCATCACGTTTTGACGCCGCCGCCATTTTGTACCCGAACGACAAGGCCGGGCTGGATCGCTGCCGGCGCATGTTGAGGATGGCCCGTCCGACAGCGTTCGCGGACCTGCAGAAACTGTTCGGTACCCACGGTATCGATCTGTTCAAGCCGAGAGCCGCAGCGAATTGGGTCGTGATTGACGTAGGGGGCAACAATCTCAGGGTGATAGGGGGTGTCCACTACATCCGACAGAAATTCTACGTCAAACACATCTGCATGCATGCCGATTACGACGTTGCCAACGTCTGGTATGCAAGAAACAAAGGAGTAAAACGATGAGCGCAGTCCGGAATGACTTTCAGACCGTGATCGCAACGCTTGGCGAGCTACATGCGGTGCTGGAGCGCCTGCGGGGTGAGTTCGTACATGGCATCGAGACGCCCGCCGATTATGAGCGTGCGACCGATCTGCTTGATGAACTCACCGACGGGCGCGAGTTGAGCAAGGTCGAGGAGAAAATTCTCGTCGAGCTCGAAGACGAAATACTTGCCTACCAGCGCGACTCCGACCAGTTTCGCGAATCCACTGCCGCGTTTGAAGCGACATGCACCCCGGTGCAATTGATCAGGGACCTGATGGAGACGCTCGGGCTCACGGGCTCGGACCTCCCTGAAATTGGCGACAAGACGGCGGTGTCCAAGGTGTTGAGTGGGGATCGGCCCATCAGTCACAAGATGGCGTATGCGCTGGCGCAGCGGTTTGCGATGGAGCCGGGTGCTTTTCTATCGGCAGCCCCGGCCAAGCCGACCCCTATTGAAACCGCTCGCCCTACGGCCAGGAAGCCCGCGAAGTACAGCGTTCGCAACGAGCCGCTGGTCGCACACCTGGCAACCGAGGCCGGTACCGATGAATACAAGGTGGCCGCTTCCAGGAAGCGCAAACCGACAGGCAAGGACCCGGCCAAGGGTTAGTCCCGTACCGCCTCCACGTAATGCGCTTGCGAGATCTCAATGACTGAATACCGCGGATTGATCCTCGAACGAACCCGTGCAGGTGCCACGGACAGTGCCATCGCGCAACTGGAAACCAGCCTTGGCGCCCGCCTGCCGGAAGACTACCGGCAGTTTCTCAAGACCTGCAACGGCGCCTACGTGGAATATGATGTTGTCGCGACCCTGGCCAATGGCGATGAGGAGCTGCTGAGCTTTTCGTTGTATGGGCTGGATCCGGACAAAGAGTATGAGTCCAACCCCTTTGAACTGGAGCAACTGCGGGCGGAACCCGGCTTCCCCGCGACCGGGCTGCTTCCAATCGGGCGTGACGGCGGCGCAAGCCTCTTGCTCCTGGACCTGCGAGAAGGGCGCCAGGACGTGGCCGCCATGGTCGCCGGCTTACCCGCTTGGACCGGCCGCCGCCAGCAAGGCGATGAATACGTCGTGTTGGCGAGTTCCTTTACCGGCTACCTGGATTCGCTGCATCTGTCCCATGAGCGGATCGAGGAACATATCGAGCACTTCATCATCAGCCCTGACAGTATCGAGGCGACCCTGGAATGGCTGGATAAAGGCAGCCCGGGGTGGCGAGAGCGCTACCGAGCGCAGTGGAATGCCAGGGTGGTGGACAGGCCGATCTGAGGCCTGCTTGCGATAGAGGAATGTCAGTTACGCAGGGGTTGAATGTGCCGCCGCCATCGCGAGCAGGCTCGCTCCCACAGGGTTTTTTGGCGTATGCAATGGCTGCGTACACCCCAGATCCAATGTGGGAGCGAGCCTGCTCGCGATGGCGGAATGTCAGTCACGAAGATGTCGAATGTGCCGCCGTCTTCGCGGGCAAGCTGAACTGGTCAAGTAATTCTGGACACCAGTTAAGGTTTCACGCCGCCAGTTTCTCCATAGCTACCGGCGACCGGTAATCGTTGTAGCTATGGAGCCTGACGTTGTTGTA
>NZ_VCNG01000028.1 GCF_006227205.1 Pseudomonas sp. ICMP22404 | reverse complement strand
CAGACCCTGACCGTCAGCGGCGGTCTGCTCAACAACGCCCAGGGCGGCTTGATCGACAGCGGCAATGCCCTGGTCATCAACGCCATGACCCTCGGCAACGCCGGCGGCACCATCAACGCCCAGAATGCCCTGAGCTTCACCGGCACCGGCCTGGACAACACCGGCGGCCAGTTGATCGGCAACGCCGCCGTGACCCTCGACCTGCTCGGCGCCCTGACCAACACCAACGGCAAACTCGCCAGCGCCGGCCCGCTGCGGGTCGAGCGCGCCACGCAGATCACCAACCAGGGCGGCCAGATCGCCAGCCAGGGCCTTCTGACCTTGCTCACCGCTGGCCTGGACAACCGCAATCGCGGCACCGTCGCCGCCAATGATCAACTCGTCCTGACCAGCACCGGCATGGTACAGAACGACGCCGATGGCCTGATCTACAGCCAGAACGGCGCCGTGCAGATCGACGCCGCCAGCCTCACCAATGGCAAAGGCACCGTGCAGAGCCAGGGCGCCATGACCCTGACCGTCACCAACGACCTCGACAACCAGAGCGGTCGCCTCCAGGCCAAGGCCGGCGACCTGATGGTCGTCGCCCGCAACCTGGACAACCGAGGCGGCGTGCTCGCCAGCCTGCAGGGTTTGCTCACCACCCAACTCAGCGGCGTGCTGAAAAACGGCTACGACCTGAACAACAACCGCCAGGGCGGCATCACCCAGGCCCAGCGCCTGAACCTGATCGCCCTGGGTGGCCTCGACAACTACGGCGGCCGTATCTCGGCGCAAACCGGCGATGCCAGCGTCACCACCCGCAACTTCGACAACCGCAACGGCGGCCTGTATGCCAAGGGCAAGGTCAGCGTTACCGCCAACGATTTCGACAACAGCGGCGACAACGACGGGCAGATTGCCGGTAGTCAGATCGATCTGAACCTCACCGGTGCGTTGAACAACCGCCTGGGCATCATCGAGAGTGACAGCACCCTGGCGATCAAGGCGGCGAGCCTGGATAACCAGACGGGGCAGTTGCGGGCGTTGGGTGCGGGCGGCAAGACCGATTTCCAGATTGGTGGGCTGTTCGATAACCGCAACGGTACCTTGGAAACCGCCAACACCGACCTCACGCTGGGCGCCGCCAGCTTCCTCAACACTGCTGGCAGCCTGCTGCACGTGGGCACCGGCACGTTCGACATCTCCACAGCAAATCTCATCGCCGCCGGCGGCACGCTCGTCACCCGTGGCGGCCTGACCATCAGCACCGACACGTGGAGCAACAGCGGCGTCATCCAGGCCGGGCGCCTGAACGTCAACGTCAACAACTTCACCCAGACCGCAAGTGGTCAACTGCTGGCCTCCGACAGCTTCACCGGTAGCGGGGTCAACTGGTTCAACGAAGGCCTGCTTGCCAGTAATGGCAGCGTGAACATCGACCTGAGCGGCGCTTACTGGGGCGCTGGTCGCCTGAGCAGCCAGGGCACTCTGGGGCTTAGCGCTGCGCAAGTAAGCCTGAACAGCGCCAACTCCAGCATCGCCGGCGGTGGCTCCACTACCGTCAACGTCAGGGGACAACTGGATAGCGTCGGTCGGCTGACCTCCGCCGGCAACCTGGTGGTCAACGCCGTTGGGCTGAACAATTTCGGGACGTTGGGCAGCGGTCAGGGGCTGACCGTCACGACCGGTTTGCTGACGAACAATCAAGGGTTGATCTTCAGCGGCGCCGACATGGGCCTGCGGGTCGACACGCTGAACAACCTCGACGCCAATATTTACAGCCTGGGCAACCTCACCGTTGACCGCAACGGCCAGGGCGCGCTGGCGAGCAGCATCCTCAACCGGTCCGGCTCGATCCAAAGCGACGCCAGCATGAGCCTGGCGGCCAGCACGATCCAAAACATCCGGACCTTGCTGACCGTAGGCAACGGCGGTATCTACACCGCCAAAATCTACGAAATCGCTTGTATCGAGGGCTATAACGCCGGGGACTGCAGCGGCAAGCAGAACCATGTCTGGGAGTTGCTGCAACGCGAAAAAACCGAAGTCACCGCAGCCAGCGCGGCTTCTAGTATTACAGCCGGTGGCAACCTGACCCTGCGTGGCGGCGATCTGCTGAACCAGAGCAGCACCATTGCCAGTGGCGGCAACCTGACCGCGTCACTGGCCAACCTGACCAACAGCGGCGTCGAAACCGGCGAGACACAAACCACCCGAGTATTCCGTTCCGAACGAGTGAGCGGTGCCGGTGCCTGGTACACCGCGGCCAGCAATTTCACCAATAAGTACTGGTATGAAAGCGCTGGCTATAACGTCAATAACCTCAGTGGCCTTGAAGCGGGTATCGCCAGTTTCATCGGCATGACGGAAGCCGAGCTGAACCTGGGCAAGACCACCCAACTCGCCGGCGGCGACCAAAGCTACGCGGCCGTAATCCAGGCCGGTGGCGCGGTCAATATCTCGACCCAGAACAACATCGACAACAGCGTCGTACGCCCGGGCTACAGCTACATTGGTAGCGGCCCACGCACCAGCACGGCGGCGGCAGGCAGCCAATACTCGACCCGCATCACCCTCAATCAACAACTGCCCCCCAACCTGGCGCAACAGCAGGTCAACCCGGTCGCCTTGCCCGGTTTCAGCCTGCCCACCGGCCAGAACGGCCTGTTCCGCCTGAGCGGGCAGGGTAGTAGCACGCCGGCCGCCAGCGGCCCGCAGAGCTGGACCCTGAGTAGCGCGAGCCTGACGACGGCCCAGCGCCAACAGGTACTGCCCACTGGCCAGGCGCGGAATCCAGGTGTAGGGAACATCACCCAACCCACCGCCAGCAGTCTCGACCTGAGCGTCGCTGACAGCCAAACCGCCAACATCGCCAACCAGGCCAGCAGCCTCGACACCAGCACCTCGGGCGCTACCGTGACAGGCACCTTGCCCGGCCGTAGCGCCGACTTCACGCTCAACCGTGTCCAGGGCCTGCCCACCAGCACTGTGGCGGCCAACCCGCACAAATACCTGATCGAAACCAACCCGGTGCTTACCGACCTCAAGAGTTTCATGAGCTCGGACTACCTGCTGCAGAACCTCGGCTACGACCCGGACCAGAGCGCCAAGCGCCTGGGTGACGGCCTGTACGAGCAGACGCTGATCCAGCAAGCCGTGGTCGCCCGCACCGGCCAACGCTTCATCGACGGCCAGACGTCCAACGCGGACATGTTCAAGTACCTGATGAACAACGCCATCGCCAGCAAACAGGAACTCAACCTGTCCCTGGGCGTGAGCCTCACCTCCGAACAAGTCGCGGCCCTGACCCACGACATCGTCTGGATGGAAAACGCCGAGATCAACGGTGAGCAAGTCCTGGTACCGGTGCTGTACCTGGCCAACGCCAACAATCGCCTCGCGGCCAACGGCGCGTTGATCCAGGGCAGCGACGTAACCCTGATCGCCGGCAAGGACCTGAACAACGCCGGCACCCTGCGCGCCAGCAACAACCTGTCGGCCAAAGCCACCAATGACCTGGTCAACAGCGGCCTGGTGGAAGCTGGTAACCGCCTCGACCTGCTGGCGGGCAACAACCTCGTCAACAAGGCCGGCGGCATCATCGCCGGACGCGACGTCACGCTTACCGCCACCAACGGCGATGTGATCAACGAACGCACCGTCACCACCCACGAAAGCGACAGCGGTTACCGCAGTGAACGCACCGACTTCATCGACAGCGCCGCCCGCATCGAAGCCGCCAACAACCTGACCATCAACGCCGGGCGTGACATCAACAACGTCGGTGGGGTGCTGAAGAGCGGTGCCGACACAACCCTGAGCGCCACCCGCGACGTCAATCTCACCTCGGCCGAACGCGTCGCCAGTGGGACCCGCGGTCTGCATCGTGATGAAGACATCAAGCAATACGGCTCCAGCCTGGACATCGGTCGCGACCTGACGGCGAAGGCAGGGCGTGATCTGACGGCGGTTGCGAGCCAGATCGATGCCAAGCGCGATATCAGCATGAGCGCGGTGGGTGATCTGACGTTGGCGTCGGCGGCGGATGAGCAGCATTCGTATGGGAAGACCAAGAAGGTTACGGCTCAGGAAGACCATGTGAGTCAGGTGTCCACCAGCGTGACCGCGGGTGGGAATGTGGCGCTCAGTGCCGGGAAGGATCTGGAGTTGATTGCCAGCAAGGTCAATGCCGGGGATGAAGCCTATCTGGTGGCGGGCGCGAACCTGGTGCTGCAATCGGCCGAGGATTCGGACTACAGCTTCTATAGCAAGACCAAGAAGTCGTCTTCCGGGAAGAAATTCCGGCTTGATGAGACCAGTTCCGTAACCAACGTGGCCAGTTCGGTGACGTCCGGTGGCAACAATGTGTTGAGCGCCGGCAATGACCTGACGATCAAGGGCAGTAACGTCACGTCGGAAAAAGGCAGTGTTGGCCTGAGTGCTGGCAACGACGTGGAAATTCTCGCGGTCACCGATTCCAACAGCGCACGGCACGAGCGCAAACAAAGCAAAAGCAGCTGGGGTGGCTTGAAGTCGAGCAAGGTCCAGGACCAGTTGGCCGAAACCCAGACCACCGCCGTCGGCAGCATGATCTCGGGCGACACCATCGCCGTCGTTGCCAAACGCGATGCCACTGTCACCGGCTCGGCATTGGTCAGCACCGACGACCTCACGATACGTGCGGGACGTGACCTGACCATCGACGCGGCAGAAAACACCTTTTCCCGCACCCAAATGCACAAGGAGAAAAATCGCGACCTGACGGGTGTATTGACGGGTAACAACCTGGGCCTCGATGACATCACCGGCAACCAGCACCTGTCGATCAGTAACCAGAAACACAACGGCACGGCGTCACAAACCACGTTAACCGGCAGCACCATAGGTTCCAGCAAAGGCAACGTCAGCCTCGTGGCGGGCGGCGACCTCAACGTCATCGCCAGTGACTTGGTCAGCACCAAGGACATGAGCCTGCGTGGCTCGAATGTCACCATCGCAGCGGGCATGGAAACGGCGACGCAAAGCACCGTCGACAAGGCCAACAGCCTGGCGGTTGGTCGTGTCGTCGGTGGTGCGATCATCGATACGGTCAACACCATTCGCTCCTCCGTCGAGGCCGCGAAGGATACGGATGACCCTCGCCTCAAAGCGGTGAAACTCGCCCAGGCAGCCTTGGCGGCCTACAACCTCGGGGGTATGACGGAAGACGCGAATGCCCAGAAAACCGGCTTCGCCGATAAACAGGGCGGAACCGCGAGCAACGGTTCGCTGATCAAAATCGGCACCGAACTCGCCAGCACCCACAGCAAAAGCACCAGCGACTACGCCAGCCAAACCGCCAAGCAAAGCACCCTCAATGCGGGCAGTACCTTATCCATCATTGCCAATGGCAATGCGGCGGCAAACGATGGTGATCTCCACGTTATCGGCAGCAGCATCAAGGCGGGCAACACGTCGTTGCTTGCCAGTAACAACATCATCCTGGAGAGCGCGCAAAACACCGCCGATTGGTCCAACCACAACAGCAACAACAAAACCGCCATTGGTGCCAGCTTCAACATCGGCCAGCAAAACGGCTTCACCCTGGACCTGGGCGCCCAGCTCGCAAAAGGCATGGGCAACGGCAGCTCCGTCACCCAGGTCAACAGCACGGTGAATACCGGTTCGCTGTTGCTGCGCAGTGGCGGCGACACGACGTTGGCAGGGGCTCAGGTCCATGCCGACGAAATCAATGCGCTGATCGACGGCAACCTCAACATCGTTTCCCGTCAGGACACCCAGGACCAGAAGAGCAAACAAAGCAGCGGCGGTTTCGGTGCCAGCATCTGCATTCCACCGTTCTGCTACGGCACACCTGTCGCGGCCTCGGCAAACGTGGCCGCGGGCAACATGAACAGTGAATACAAAGCGGTTACGGACCAGACCGGTCTCTTCGCCGGCACGGGCGGCTATACGGTCGATGTCGGCAAGACCACCACCCTCGAAGGCGGTGTGATCGCCAGCGATGCTTCGGCCGACAAGAACACGCTGATCACCGACCGGCTCATCGCCACCGATATCAAGAACATCAGCGAAATCCACGCCCAATCCGCAGGTGCCAGCATCTCGGGCAGCTATAGCGGCGCCGGCGCTTCAGCCTCGATGGGTGGGTTGTACGGGATCTCCCTCAGCGAATCGGATAAGAGCCATACGCGTAGTGCGGTGAGTGAAGGCACGATCATCGTTCGCAATCCGGAAGGTGCGAAGGATGTGGTCGGGTTGAACCGCGACACGGCGAATGCCAACGAGAAGCTTGATAAGCCTGATGAAGAGGCGATGAATGACCGCATCGAGCTGGTGAAGAGTTCGGTGGAATTGGTGAAAGGTGTAGGGGACGCAATTGCTGCGGCGAAGATTGACGAGGCTAAGAAGAAGGATAGTGAAGCGTCGAAAGTCGCTATTCAGAAGCTTCAAGATCAGGGGATCATTAATCCGACAGACGAGCAAATCAGCCAGCAGGTCCAACGCGACTATGGGATGGGGAGCAGCTTCCAGAAGGCATCTCAGGCGATTACTTCTATCGTACAAGGCGTGCTGAGTGGCAATATTATTGGTGCTTTAAGTGGCGCTGCAGCGCCTTATATCGCTCAAGAGATCAGAGATGCTACTGACGGCGATCCGACAGCTAACCTGATGGCGCACGCGGTACTTGGTGCATTGGTTGCCAAGGCCAGCGGTAACTCTGCGTTAGCTGGAGCGGTAGGGGCGGTTGCGGCTGAAGAAACGGCTCGGATTATTAAAGAAGAGCTGTACGGCGACGTCAGTAATGAACAACTTACTCCTGAACAGAAGCAAACCATTTCCAGCTTAGCTACGCTGGTTGCCGGCATCGGTGGAGCATCGGCCGGGAACGGTTCTCTGGACGCGGTAGCGGCGGCATTGGCCGGAAAAAATGCGGTAGAAAATAACTATCTCAGTCTTCATGAAGCTACAAGAAAAGCCGTTCTTGAGCATAAAAACTTTCTGACTGATGAGGAAAAGGCCGAGCTGGCCTCGATCAAACAGATTGATAAAGACCGAGATGCTGCCATCGCATCGATATGTACAACGGGGAATAAAGCCTCGGGAGCTTGTGCAGTTTTGGTTGCGGAAGCTCAAGACGCTCTTTCACAATATGGAAAAAGTGTTTCCTACCGCCTGATTTATAAGGACTTGTATCCCGCAGATGCGGAGAACCTTGAAAAGGTGCTGCAAGGTTTAGGACAAGAAGACATTACAAGGGATGCGGTAATTACGGCCTTGACAAAAGAGTCTGGGTTGAGCCGCGAGGAAGTAGAGCGTCGTTACGATACTGCAATGACGCTTAGCACACTTACTGCGACGTTGGCTAGTTTCTATGGTATTAAAGGTGGGGCTGCTAAAACTAATGAGGCGGCTCCTGGTCCGGCAAACTTTATGGGTGATACGGACCTATTCTTTAGAAATGCTTCAAAAAGAGCAGATGTTGATCCAGACGGCTTTTTTGACGTGATAGCCCATGGAAGTCAACAGAAAATCGAAATCGTTACCCCTAATGGAACGATCATGGCCGACCAGCGGGTTGTATCCAGGCTTATAGAGAATAATCCTGGATACAATGGGCAACCTATCCGATTGTTGTCGTGTGATACTGGGGCATGTGATACTGGATTTGCTCAGAATCTAGCAAATAAGATGGGGGTTCCGGTGAAGGCACCAACTAATTTGGTTTGGGCTTATAGTAATGGTCAGATGGTAGTCGCTCCGCGTTATTCGTCTAATCCTAATTCCCCGCTGTTCAATACTCCCGATCTATCAAATCAAGGGACGTTTAAAATATTCAATCCCGGTGGGCCGAAATGAAAAAAATAAACTCTATGGTGTGTGAACAGTGTGGGGGAAGGTTGGAGGTCTTCAGGCAAGCAAGTACGCAAGGATTGAAGTGTTCTAGCTGCGGTTGGTCAGTAGTGACAACGAAAATTTCGGATGTTAAGGTTGACGAGACAGTTTACGAGGTTAGGTGTAGTGGGGACTATAAAAATCGGGCTCATATCAGGGCCGTGTCTGAGGTGATGGGCTCAAATTTTTTAATATCTAGAAAGGCTCTTCAGGAAGGTGAGTTCCTTGTTTTTTCTGGGCGGGCTGAGGAAGTTTTGCGGGTTAGAAATATTCTCGATTCTGTCGGGGTTGTTTATAGTGTTTCACCTGATTTTTGTTGGGGTTAGATGTTGAAAGTGTTGACTGAAAAAAACGGCTCGACTTTCAAGTGTGAGGATGCGATTGAGTGTGGCTCTCTCTGCTTTTATTTAACTATTAATAACGTGTTAGGAGCATTAATGAAAAAAACCACACTGCTTATGTTGAGCCTGATCTTGTCGCTACTAGGCTGCAAATCCAACGTCCGAGATTCTTCCCCAACCCTGCTCAACAACGGAATTCAACTCCAGCAAAATAAAGTGACCGTCGACGCCCAGCACGCCAAGGTCATCATGAAAGCGACAGGCAACGTCGTTCCGGTAGAGTTCTCGATCAGGCGCGCAACGGATCCCGACCAGCGCCTGGATGTGCAGGGAATCGTAGTGGATTCCGGGCGTGGCAAAGTGTTCGGCTGGATTGCCAAGCTTAACGAAGCGACTCACAGCGCGACCTTGAAGCACTTCCCTCAGTTGGAAGTACAAGCTGACCCCGGTCAGCCATTCGAGGTATCGGGTTACGCAAGCGGTGAGAGTATCAACCATGGCTACCGCTGTGGACCGATCAACACCACGTTCACGCCGGAGAAAGGTAAGGTTTATCTGGCGGAGTTTCAGTTTGTGGGTCAGGGCTGTGAACTGCAGGTCTATGACACCACACAGCCTCAGCAGCGCATTCTTGTTACGAGCGCACCCAGCCTCTGATCTGGTTAGCCAATGCGAAACGGGTGACCGCGCGTCTGCTGTTCGGTCGAGCAGGAGCAAGCCCCCTCGTCACAGGGAGCTTTGCTCGACTGGGCGGTAGGTGAATGCTCTGCATCAACCGTGGCAGCACCCGTTGGGCTTCGCATCCTCGTACTTATCATGATGCCGCACCCAATCCATGATTTCGTCCTCATTACGCCCCTTCGGCGTCAGGTCGAGGTATTGGTAGGTGCCGACCAGCATGTCCAGACCTCGCGCGTAGGTTGAGTAGGTGTGGAAGATCTCGCCAGCTTCGTTGCGATAGAAGACGCTCAAGCCTGGGAGTTCGCCTTCGGCGGTGTCGGTTTTTTCGTAGTTGTAGGTGGCCGTTCCGGCGGCGGTGTCTTCGGCTTTGAAGCTGACGCCGAAGTCGTAGTTGAAGTCGCAACCGTTTGAGGAGACCCAGTCGAAGGCCCAGCCCATGCGGCGTTTGAATGGCTGGAATTCGGCGAACGGGGCGCGGGAGACTGCAACCACCGCCACATCATGGTGGGCCAGGTGTTGGTTGGCGCCGTCGATGTGGTCGGAGAGGAAGGAACAGCCTTGGCAGCCTTCTGTCCAACCGGGGCCGAACATGAAGTGGTAGACGATCAGTTGGCTGCGGCCGCCGAACAGGGCGGCCAGGCTGAGTTCGCCATGGGGCCCCTGGAAGCGGTAGGGCTTGTCGATCTTGACCCAGGGCAGGGCGCGGCGTTCGGCGCTGAGTTTGTCCCGTTCGCGGGTGAAGGCTTTTTCGTGGGCCAGGTGTTGTTGACGGGCCTTGAGCCATTCTTCCCGCGAGACGACTGGATGATTCTCTACGTTCATGGTGATTTCTCCTGGAGGCAGGGCGTTTCAACCAGTGGTCGTCTGGCCCTGGATGAATTCGACAGACCGTTGGTCGGTTGTCGAGACGGTCCGCCTGGAAGCCTGGCTGAACGGCGGCGTGGCGCCTCGGTCACAACTTAAGTAGACATCTCACTCTTTGGAGGATGGACCAGGATGACGACTTATAACTGGGACTTGATCGAACGGTTGTTGCACGAAGTGCAGAACGGCGCCGGCCACAGTTTTACCCCTCGGCCTTATGCGGAGCAGTACGCGGCGGCGAAGGCGGCCGCAGGCGAGGAGATAGAGAACCTCGATCATCTGAAGGCGGTCGCCGGGGAGTATGAGAAGTTGCTGCTGGAGCGTGGCTTCATTGAGCCTCGGCCGGAGGAAGAGGGCGGCAATGGCGAGAATTTCGTGCTGACGGTACGGGGTTCGCGCTTGTTGAGCCTGATCGACAGCAGCATTCCTGGTAATGATCATCCGCGCCAGGTGTTGGATGAGCAGGAGGATGCGCTGGATGAGTTTACCTTTGATGATCTGGCTTCGAAGGCGCAGATTGCCTGAGGGTTGTACACAACATTTGTGGGAGCGAGCCTGCTCGCGATAGCGGTGTGTCAGTCGCCATGTATGCAGGATGACACTCCGCTATCGCGAGCAGGCTCGCTCCCACAGGGGGTCTCAGTGTTTTTGAGAGCTTGTTCGTTCAGTTTCTTGCCGCTTTCAGACATTTCAAGTCACTGAAATCCTTCTTCACCCCGTCGATCTTCTTCAGCAGCCGTTCGCGCTGGGGCGGGGTGCTGTCGGCCATCAGGTCTACCAGCAGGCTGCGGGCCTGGGCTTCGGTGTTGTTGTAGGCCTCGCGGTAGGCCGGGGTCCAGAGGCTTTCGCGGTTGACCAGCAGTTGCTCGATGCGTTTCGGAAAGTCGGGGGCGTGGCGCTGGGCCACGGCGGCGCTGAACTGGTTTTGCCAGTGGGCGCGGTTGGCGATCCATTGCTGGTTCTGGTCGCCCAGGGCGGTGGACCAGGCCACCACGCGCTGGCGTTGGGCGATGTTGAGGGGGCCCAGCCAGTCGTTCAGGCGTTTTTCCATGCGCTCGCTGCGTTCCTGGATCTGCTGTTGCAGCGACGGCTTGAGGTATTCCTGCTGGCGCTTGCGCTGGTCCTTGGTGAATGCGGCGTCCATGTCGTCGACTTGTTCGTCGTTCAGACCTTGCAGCAACTCGATGGCTGATGGCGTGATTTCCCGAGCGGTTTCGGCAATGGCGGCCTTGGCTTCATCGGTGCGCTGTTGCAGGGCTTCATCGGTCACCTGGTCGGTCTGGACCATGGTCTTCAAGCGGTCCAGCCAATCGAGGTAACCGGGCAGTTGCGTGGTGCAGTGCCAGCTCAGGTGCTCCTTGAGGCGTTCGTTGAACCAGTCTTTTTGCTCGCCGTTGATCTCCAGGTAGTCGTTGAGGGTCCAGGGGATGATCAGGTCGAGGTTGCGGTAGGCCAGGCCGATGCGGGTACAGGCTGTGAGCAACAACAGGAAGGCGATAAACGTGACGGTGCGTGTAAGCCGGCGCGACATGAGCGAGTCCTTGCGAAGCCATCGGTGTTTTGTTTGAGCATGACAGGCGCGCGGCAGTTCAGCCGATTGAATACGTAACCCTTAGTAAAACGGATGGGCCATCTTCAGGGTCAGCAGGCCGTCGCATTCGCTGTTATGGCCGGAGTAGGCCGAACAGCTGCTGCCGCTGAGGCTGGAGTCGCTGTAGATCAGGTCCAGATCGATGCCGCGCCACGGACGGGAAATTTTCAACGACCAGTCGCTGAAACTGCCTACATAGCCGTTCTCGACCGAAACCGGTGTGTTGAGCTGATGGGTGGTGTATTTGGCGCTGACGCCGATGCCGAACGGTACGTTACCGCCCAGGTCGGCGAACAGCGTGCTGTTCTGTTTGTCCGGATCGTTGCTCAGGGCGGCGCCGAAACGGCTGCCGAGCACGGTCAGGCCACCATAGAACTCCTGGCTGTCGAGGGTGTCGACGGTGGGGTAGCTGTAGTGGATCATGCCGACTTCGTAGCCAAGGGTCTGGTCGAAGGGATGCTTGAACCCCATGTAGGAATCCACCTCGAGATCGGCGGAGGAGGTCAGGCCGGCGCTGGGTGACCATTGTCCAAAGTACCAGCCGCTGTCGTGACTCAGGTCCAGGCCACCGTGAAACGAGCCGGTGCTCGAAGGCGTGACGAGGCCTTGGGCCATGCTGCGGCTGGGGCTGGTGCCGAGCTTGAGGTCGAAGTCGCCGAGTTCGCGCTGGAAGATCTGTCCGTGGACAGGCGGACAGGCCAGCAGGCTGATGCTCAGCAGGGCAATGGGGATACGCATGCTTCACTCCGTGAATTAGCGAGGAGCAGGACAAGCTCGGACACTTGAGCTAGAACACTTGAGCTAGAGAGGTGCAAGCATACCGGCGAATACCCGGCGGTGAAGGCCGTTCGTCGATTTTTACGAGTGGGATGTGTGGCGGGGGAGGTTCCAGTCCAAGCGCTTCGAAGCTCAAA
This sequence comes from Pseudomonas sp. ICMP22404, assembly GCF_006227205.1. Lineage (GTDB taxonomy): Bacteria > Pseudomonadota > Gammaproteobacteria > Pseudomonadales > Pseudomonadaceae > Aquipseudomonas. The sequence goes on along the minus strand of NZ_VCNG01000028.1, from coordinate 19,178 downwards.
GCGCTTTGGGACCAGGTGATGCGGGGATTACTTTTTGCCCAGGCTGATTTGCTTGGACGGGCCGAATGTCTGGCCGCTGACGCCTTTGGCGATTTGCTGGATTTCACCGCCGGACTTGAGGAACGCAGCGATCTGGTCGTTGATCGATTCGCTGGTTTCAACGGCTGGAGCTGGCTTTGCTTTGCTGTTGGATGCTTTTACACGCATGGCGGCCATTAACCTGTCGATAATTAATTGGGCCAGGCATCGTACAGGAAATACATGACCCTTGCTTGGCTCATATCCCGCTGATTGATCTGGATGAGACTGGACGATTGGCGGATTTAAGCCCCAATCAATGCCCTAAGCCACTGTTTTAAATAACAACCGAGCGGGAAATATAACGCCGGGCGGTCTGTGCGGATCGGCCGCACCGAGCGGCGTCTGCCTGACGAATGGCCGCTTCACAGGTAAAACGCTGGAAAATCGAGGCCGGGACGGGCGCTTTCCCGTCGGTCACGAATCGCGCCGTAAAACCGGGTAGAATGCCGCCCACGCAATGAGGGTATTCGGAAATGGCTTTAGTCGGGCGCTACAACAGTTTGCAAGTGGTTAAACACACGAACTTCGGTTTATATCTGGACGGTGGTGCGGACGGCGAAATCCTCTTGCCCAATCGTTATATCCCCAAGGATATTCCCAGCGAAGATGAAGATTGGCTCAATGTTTTTATTTACCTGGACAGCGACGACAAACTGATCGCGACCACGGAAAAACCCAAAGTCCAGGTCGGTGAATTCGCCAGCCTGAAAGTGGTTGAAGTCAACAGCATCGGTGTGTTCCTCGACTGGGGCCTGCCCAAGGATCTGCTGCTGCCGTTCTCGGAAGAGAAACGCCAGATGACTGCCGGGGATTATTGTGTGGTGCACGTCTACCTCGACAAGCACACCCGCCGCATCACCGCCACGGCGCGCCTGGACCGTTACCTGGACAAGACGCCGGCCAACTATACGCCGGGGCAGGAAGTGGATCTGCTGGTTGCCGAGGCCACCGACATGGGCTTCAAGGCGATCATCAATAACCGCCACTGGGGACTTATCCACAAGAACGAAGTCTTCAAGTTCCTGCGCCCAGGCAAGCAGGAAAAAGGTTACATCAAGGAAGTCCGCGCAGACGGCAAGATCAGCCTGAGCCTGCAACCGGTGGGCCAGGAAGCCGCCACCAGCCTGAATGCCAAGATCCTCGCCAAGTTGCGTGACAACAACGGCACCCTACCGGTCAGCGACAAGAGCGATCCGGCGCTGATCAGCAGCCTGTTTGGCGTGAGCAAGGGCAACTTCAAGAAAGCCATTGGTGCGCTGTACAAGAATGGGCAGATTGTCATTCATGCGGATCGCATTGAGTTGAGCTGATCTTTCAGCCGACAACAGAATTTGTTTGGAAAAAGGATGCTCTTGTGGCGAGGGGATTTAGCGACCCGTCGCACCGCCCCGCTGGGCTGCAAAGCAGCCCCAACACAGCCAAGTTCTTCTGCCTGGCACACTGAGGTGTCAGGTTTTAGGGCTGCTACGCAGCCCAGCGGGGCGGTGCGACGGGTCGCTAAATCCCCTCGCCACAAGAGCTGAGTCGGACTCTTTGATCTGGCTGTATACAAAATTCTGCACCTTTAGCATGCATCCGCGCCCTGTTCGTGGGCATATGTCCCTTCCTGTCCGCCCATCAACCCCTGCCAAACACCGCTGTTTGTCTCATATTCCATGCCTATGGCACGCATTCTGCGTAGCGCTTCGTATACAAACCATGCCGGCTCCCGTGCGCAGTATGGTGAGCAAGTCATCCCGGGGGCACGGCGGTACTCATAAGGAGCCCCGCGATGTCCGAGCAATTGCCCAACGGCTACAGCCCCCGCCTCTATAACGAAGACTTGGGCCCGCTGCCGCAGAAATGGAATTGGTACAACATTTTCGCGTTCTGGATGAGTGATGTGCACAGCGTCGGTGGCTATGTGTTCGCCGCCAGTCTGTTCGCATTGGGGTTGGCGAGTTGGCAGGTGTTGATCGCGTTATTGGGCGGGATTTGCATCGTGCAGGTGATCGCCAACCTGGTGGCCAAGCCTAGCCAGCAGGCGGCGGTGCCGTATCCGGTGATCTGTCGGCTGGCGTTCGGCGTGTTTGGGGCGAACATCCCGGCGGTGATTCGCGGCTTGATTGCCGTCGCGTGGTACGGCATTCAGACGTACCTGGCGTCCAGTGCGCTGATCATCGTGGTGCTGCGGTTCTTTCCCACAATGGAAGTGTATGCGACGCCGCATTTTGCCGGTTTGTCCTACCTGGGTTGGTTTGGTTTCCTCAGCCTGTGGTTCGTCCAGGCGCTGGTGTTCTGGACGGGCATGGAGTCGATCCGCCGTTTCATCGATTGGGCGGGGCCAGTGGTCTATGCCGTGATGTTTCTGCTGGCCGGTTGGATTGTGTGGAAGGCCGGTTGGAGCAACATCAGCTTTACGCTGGCGGAAAAATCCCTGTCCGGCTGGCAGGCGTTCGGTCAGGTGATCGTGGCGACGGCGCTGGTGGTGTCATATTTTTCCGGGCCGACCCTTAATTTCGGCGATTTCAGTCGCTACTGCCGAAGCATGTCTGACGTGCGCCGGGGTAATTTCTGGGGGCTACCGGTGAATTTCCTGGCGTTCTCATTGGTCACCGTGGTGATTGTTTCCGGGACCTTGCCGGTGTTCGGCGAAATGCTCCATGACCCGATCGCCACCGTGGCGCGCATCGACAACGATGTGGCGGTGTTGCTCGGGGCCTTTGCCTTCGTGACGGCCACCGTCGGCATCAATATTGTCGCCAACTTCGTCTCGCCGGCCTTCGACTTTGCCAACGTCGCACCCAGCAAGATCAGCTGGCGTGCCGGTGGCATGATCGCTGCGCTGGCGTCGATTTTCATCACGCCTTGGAACCTGTTCAACAATCCTGAAGTGATCCATTACACCCTGGATGTGCTGGCAGCCTTCATCGGTCCGTTGTTCGGGATTCTGCTGGTGGACTTCTACCTGATCAAAAAGCAGTCGATTGACGTCGATGCGCTGTTCAATGACGGCCCGAGTGGGCGCTATTACTACAGCGGCGGTATCAACTGGACGGCGGTCAAGGCGTTGGTGCCGGCGACGCTGATGGGCGTGGCGATCACCTTCACGCCGCTGTTGCAACCGATGGCCAACTTTGCCTGGTTCACCGGCTGCTTCCTCGGCGGGGTGTTGTATTTTGCCCTGGCGCGGCGTGAGCCGGCCGCGCAACCGAGCCCATCGTTCAGTTCGGTTGGCCAGTCCTGATCAACGCAGGACGGTTTGGGCACAAGGGTTTACCGCGCTCCGGCGCGGTAGCAACAACCCACCGGCCAGCACCAGGCCGCAGCCGGCAACGATCAGTGCCGGTTGCAGGCCTCCGCTGAAGTGGCTGCTCAGCGCCGCCAGCAACGGTCCGCTGAGTTGGCCCACGGCAAAGCAGGCGGTCAACAGCCCGGCGTTGCGCTGGGTGGCATGGGGGGCCAGTTCCCGGGAGCGCAGCATCACCAGTTGCATGCACGCCAGGAACGGCGTGCCACACAGGATGACCCCCAGCGCCAGCCCCGGCCCGCTGCCCAGCAAACAGGCGAACACTCCGGCGGCCTGCAGCCATAACGTGCCGATCAACCAGCGGCCGGTGCTGTTTGGAGCCGGTCGGCGCAGGCTCACCAGTAGCACACCGAGGGCGGCGGCCAGACCGAAGCAGGGCCAGAACAGGTCGGCCTGCCATTGGCCATGGAATTGCGCCGAGGCCATTTGCGACAGGAACGTGGCGGGGATGATGTAGCCCACGCCGTACAAGGCGTACACCACGCCGAGCCGGGCAATGCCACGGTTCGACGATGAGCCGGCCGGCGGCGCAACGGTCACGGCTGCGGCGGGTTGCGGCAGGATCGGCAGCACCACCAGCAGCATCGCCAGGGCCACACCGGCATACACCAGCCACAGCGTGGCGGACGTCTGGCCCAACAGGTTCGAACCCAAGGCCAGCAGGCCTGTGAGAAAAATCCCCAACCCCGGTCCGGCAAATACCAGCGCGCCCAGTCGTGGCCGTCCCGCCGCGGCTGCCAAGGGTTGGCTCAAGGCCGTGATCATCACCAACACCCACGCACTCGCTACGCCCGTGCCGAAGCGCAGTGCAAGGTGCGGCCAGAAGCCCCAGGCCCAGAGCGACGCCAGGGTCAGCAGCACGCACAGCCACAGGCCGCCGAGCAAGCGTCGGCGCACCTGTTCCGGGCGACGGGCGAACATGGCGTCCAGTGCGCCAAGGAAATAACCCAGGTAGTTGGCGGCGGCAATCAGACCGGCGGCGGTCAAGTCGATCTGACCTTCGCCGATGAGATGAGGTAACTGAGGTGTAAGGGCGAAGCGGCCGATGCCCATGGCCATCATCAAGGCGATGAAGCTGGCAAGCAGGCGAACAAGGGGCGACATGGTCGTTCTCCACATTGAGGCGAATGACCGTCAGGCTAGAACCGATTGACTTTCATTAAAAATGAATAATAGTGACTAACTTGTTCCTTTTTGGAGAATGTCGTGGAGTTCAGCCAGTTACGGATTTTCCAGGCCGTGGCCGAGGAAGGGTCCATCACCCGCGCCGCCGAGCGCCTGCACCGGGTACCGTCGAACCTGTCGACCCGGCTCAAGCAGCTCGAAGAGCAATTGGGCGTGGATCTTTTCCTGCGGGAGCGTCAGCGCTTGCAGCTATCGCCTGCGGGAAAAGTCCTGTTGGACTACGCGGCCAAGCTCTTTGCCTTGCACGATGAAGCCCATGCGGCCGTGCAGGGTGGCCAACCGGCCGGGGAGTTTGTGCTGGGCACCATGTACAGCACGGCGGCGATTCATCTGCCGGACCTGCTGGCCAGTTATCACCGGGCGTATCCAGCGGTGAACCTGCAAGTGCAATCCGGGCCCAGCGGCGAATTGCTCGAGGGCTTGCTCACCGGGCGGCTCGATGCGGCGCTGGTGGATGGCCCGCTGGAACTGGCCGGGCTTGATGGCGTGCCGTTGTGCGACGAGCGATTGGTGGTGATTACCGAGGCCGATCATCCGCCGGTGCGCAGTGCGCTGGACGTCCAGGGCCGTTCGGTGTTCACCTTTCGCCGGGGTTGTTCGTACCGCATGCGCTTGGAAGCCTGGTTTGCCCATGATCATGCAACCATGGGCCGGGCGATGGAGATCGAGTCTTACCAGGGGATGCTGGCGTGCGTGATCGCCGGGTCCGGGGTGGCGTTGTTGTCCGAGTCGATGCTGGCCAGCATGCCGGGCCGCGAGCGGGTGGCGGTGCACCCACTGGCCGAGCCGTTCGCCAGCGCCACGACCTGGCTGATGTGGCGCAAAGGCATGGTCGGGGCCAACCTGAATGCCTGGATCGAGTTGCAGCAACAGGCCTGGCCGCGGATGCCCGTGGCAACGGCCCAATCGGCTTGAACTACGGGCGCGGGATTTGGATCAATTCAGTAACAGATCATTGCAAACAGAGACGAGCATTGCGCAGCACATCGGACTATTATCAACGCGAAGGGGCCACAGAAATCTGCCGCTCGCATGACCCTGAGGGGGCACCACGATGAAAGAGAAAATCCAGAACTGGCTTCACGACTTGGGTGTCGCGCTCGGCCTGATCGAACCGCCCATGCAGCCGATACCGATCCGCACCGATGACGAGCAACGCCGCCGCTAACCTGTGGCGAGGGGATTTATCCCCGCTGGGCTGCGAAGCAGACCCAGACAAACCCACTCCATTCGTCTGTCATGTCGGAATAATCCTGATGCGAGGGCCGCTCCGCGGCCCAGCGGGGATAAATCCCCTCGCCACAACTGCGTCTATTTCTATTTTTGCCTTAAGCAAATAAAAAAGGTGTGGCCACCGACACCACACCTTAGAAGAAAACTTTTCTCAGTTGTAGATCAAACCATCTTCGCCACCACGTTCGGGCGTGGCGACAACAGACTGACCACCACAAAGCTCACCAGCGCCACGCCCAGGCTGTAATAGATCGGCGTGTTGGCGTCCAGGCCATCCTTGAGCATGAAGAACAGCGCCGTCAGAAAGCCCAGAGACATGCTGGTGATCGCCCCCGCCGTGGTGGCGCGTTTCCAGTAGATGGCGCCGATCAGCGGAATCAGCATGCCGCCCACCAACAGGTTGTAGGCCAGGGTCAGGGCGCTGATCACGTCGCTGACCACCAGGGCGATGCCCAACACCACCACGCCCATCAACAGGGTCGCGATGCGGTTTTCATGGGCGTCGCCGCTGGTGTTCTCCCGACCTTGGCGCAGACGGGGCAGCAGGTCCTGGACCACGGTGGTCGAGGCCGCGAGCAGGCCCGCCGCGGCGGTGGACATCAACGCCGCCAGGGCGGCGGCGACCACCAGCCCGCGAATGCCGCTGGGCAGGCTGGTCTGGACCACGCTGGCGAAGGCGTTGTTGACGTTGGCAAGGTCCGGCAGCAACACCTTGGCCGCCATGCCGATCAGCGCCCCGGCCAGGCCGTACAGCACGCAATACAAACCGGCAGCAGTGCCGGCCACTTTGGCCACGCCTTCGCTGCGGGCAGTGAACACCCGCTGCCAGATATCCTGGCCGATGAAGATGCCGAAGAAGTAGATCAGGAAGTAAGTGATGATGGTGTCCCAGCCGATCGCGGTGAAATCGAAGTAGCTGGCCGGCAGTTTTGCCACCATCGCATCCCAGCCGCCGGCGTCCATGATGGACATCGGCATCAGCAGGAACACCAGGCCGACGGTCATGATCAGGAACTGCACGATGTCGGTGAGGGTCAGCGACCACATGCCGCCGATGGTGGAATACAGCACCACCACGCCGCCGCCCACCAGGATGGAAGCCCAGAAGGGCAGGCCGAATAGCACCTGCATGACGGTGCCAATGGCGATGGTCGAGGTGGCACCGATCATCAGTGCGTAAACCAGCATGATCAGCGCACTGGCGTGGCGTGCGGCCGGGTTGTAGCGGCGCTCCAATACCTGGGTGACGGTGTAGATCTTCAGCTTGAGCAACGGCTTGGCCAGGAACAGGCTCAGGCCGACGATCCCCAGGCCGATGGCGCCGCACAGCCAGAACCCGGAAATCCCATGGACATAGCCCAGGCGCACGGTGCCAATGGTGGACGCACCGCCCAGTACGGTGGCGGCCATGGTGCCCAGGTAGAAGCCCGGGCCGAGGTTGCGCCCGGCGACCAGGTAGTCGTCACGGGTTTTGGCGCGGCGCATGCCGTACCAGCCGAGGGCGATCATGCCGGTGGCGTAGATGAGAACGACGATTAAATCCAAAGCCATGATGGCGTGTCTCCGATTGTCTTTTTATAGTGAAGTCGGGGCGTGTGCTGCCTTTGTGGCGAGGGGATTCAGCGAAACGTCGCACCGCCCCGCAGGGCTGCGCAGCAGCCCCAAACACTCAGCTCAATTTGTCTGGCACACCGAGCAATCAGGGGTTGGGACCGCTGCGCGCTCCAGCGGGGATAAATCCCCTCGCCACAGGGTCAGCGCTCGGCTGGCTCTTGTTACGCGGATCATCCGGCCCATACACCGCCTTCGGTTCCGGGAACATCCCGAGCAACACCAGGTACACCACCGAAGCCAGGCCCAGCGTCACCGGCAGGCTGATGTCGATGCCGCCGGCCAGTTCGCCCAGCGGGCCGACGAACTGCCCCGGCAGGTTGACGAAGCACAGCCCGACCAGCGCGCTGGGGATCCAGGCCCCCAGGCCACGCCAGTTCCAGCCGTGGCTGAACCAGTAGCGACCGCCGGTTTCGCCCCGGGTGAACACTTGCAGGTCATCCGGGCAGTAGAAGCCGCGTCGCACCAGCAGGCCGATGATCATGATCACCATCCACGGGGTGGTGCAGGTGATGATCAGCACGGCGAAGGTCGACACGCTCTGCACCAGGTTCGCCGCGAAGCGCCCGATGAAGATGAAGGCAATCGACAGCACGCCAATCAACAGCGTCGCCTTGACCCGCGACAGCACCCGGGGAAATACGCTGGACATGTCCAACCCGGTGCCATACAGCGACGTGGTGCCGGTGGACATGCCGCCGATCACCGCAATCAAGCACACCGGCAGGAAGAACCACGTCGGCGACACAGCCAGTAGCCCGCCCACGTAGTTATTCGCCGCGATGTAGTCCGGCGCCTTGATCGCCACGATGGTGGCGGTGGCGAGGCCGAACAGGAACGGAATCAGCGTCGCCAGTTGCGCGGCGATCACCGCCGCCATGATGCGACGCTTGGGGGTATGGCGCGGGATGTAGCGCGACCAGTCGCCAAGGAACGCGCCGAAGGAGATCGGGTTGCTCATGGCCACCAGCGCCGCGCCGATGAAGGCTGCCCAGAAACCCGGCTGGCCGAGACCGACGGTGCCGGCGAACTGGCTGTCGAAGGCCGGTGCGAAGGCGAAGATGCCCAGCAGGAACAGCAGGCTGGCAGCCCACACGGCGATGCGGTTGACCCACAGCATGAAGCGGAAGCCATAGATGCACACCGTCAGCACCAGCAGGGCGAACAGGCCGTAGGCGAGGCCCAGGCTCAAGTCGGTTTCTGGCACGCCGATCAACCGCTTGGCGCCACCGATCAGCGCGTCCCCCGAACTCCAGACGGACAGCGAGAAGAACGCGATGGCCGTCAGCAGCGACAGGAACGAACCGACGATCCGCCCATGTACGCCGAAGTGCGCGCCGGAAGACACGGCGTTGTTGGTCCCGTTGAGCGGACCGAACAGGCCCATGGGGGCGAGGATGATCGAACCCACCAGCACGCCCAGCACGATCGCCCAGGCCCCTGCCTGGAACGAGAGGCCGAACAGCACCGGGAAACTGCCGAGCACGGCGGTGGCGAAGGTATTGGCGCCGCCGAAGATCAGGCGAAACAGATCCCCCGGGCCGGCGGTTCGTTCGTGGTCCGGAATCTGTTCGACTCCGTTGGTTTCGATTTGCGTAAGGCTGTTGTCGTTATTGTTATGCATGATCTGCTCCGATCATAAAGGCGCGCCCGTCGTGTGCGGGCGTCACCTGTTGCTAAGGGATTGGCAGCCCTTCCGGCATTGCGGACAAATGTTCGTGACAGGCCAGCCATAGGCCTTGTTGTTCTTGGCGAAACACAATGGTCTCGCGCTCCTGGCTAAAGTGTCGCTCCCCTAGCATGCGCAGCTCGGTGGCCACGTCATGGATAAAAACCGCCACGTCTCCTTGCAGGCTGACGAAGGCGTTGGTCGAGGTGCACGAGAGCACCTCGAAACCGTCCTCGGACCGCCAGCGGTCCCACAATGCCTGATAGGCATCGCGCGACAGCAGGGGCTGTTCGAGGGTGTGGAACACGAAGCTTGCATCAACGGTGAACGCGTCGAAGTAGGCGCCACGATCGTTGCGAGCGAAGGCCGACACCAGCTCCGCGGCGGCCCTGAGTACTTGATCTCGTTCGTTCATGACGACACCTCAGCGATGGGCCACGCCGGGCAGTACGCAGAGCATCTCGTACAGCAGGTTGGCGCCCAGCAGCGAGGTGTTGCCGGTGGTGTCGTACGGTGGCGAGACTTCCACCAGATCGCAACCGACCAGGTCGAGGCCCTGGCAGCCGCGCACGATTTCGATGGCCTGGATGGTGGTCAGGCCGCCGATTTCCGGGGTGCCGGTGCCGGGGGCCCAGGCCGGGTCGATGCCGTCGATGTCGAAGCTCAGGTACACCGGGCCGCCGCCGACTTTCTCCCGGACTTCGGCCATCAGCGGTGCCAGGGAATGGTGCCAACACTCTTCGGCCTGAACCACACGAAAGCCCTGGCGGCGGCTCCAGTTGAAGTCATCGGCGGTGTAGCCCTGGGCCCGCAGGCCGATCTGCACCACGCGGTCGCAATCGAGCAAGCCTTCTTCGACGGCGCGGCGGAAGGTGGTGCCATGGGCGATTTTCTCGCCGAACATGTGGTCGTTCACATCGGCATGGGCGTCGATGTGCACCAGGCCGACCTTGCCGTGCTTCTTGTGGATGGCCCGCAGGATCGGCAGGGTGATAGTGTGATCGCCGCCCAGGGTCAGCGGGATGACATTGTGTTCGAGGATCTTGTGGTACGACTCCTCGATAATCCGCACGGCGTCCAGCAGGTTGAAGGTGTTGATCGCCACATCGCCGATGTCGGCGACCGACAGCGAGTCGAACGGTGCGGCACCGGTGGCCATGTTGTAGGGGCGGATCATCACGGATTCGGCGCGGATCTCCCGGGGCCCGAAACGGGTGCCGGCGCGCAGGGAGGTGCCGATGTCCAGCGGTACGCCGACGAACGCAGCGTCCAGCCCGGCGGCAGTAGGTACATGGGGAAGTCGCATCATGGTGGCGATGCCGCCGAAGCGCGGCATTTCGTTGCCGCCCAGTGGTTGGTGAAGAATCTTGTCCACAGGTAGGGCCTCATCGTTTGTTTTAGTTATCAGGGGCCGATTCTGCGAAAAGCCGTGGCCGCGAAGAATCGCTGGGGGCAAATACTTAGTTCAGATTTTTCTAAACTAATGCGGCGCGGGGCGATAGACTCCAGTCCAGAAAAGGCTGGCCCTGATGGATACCCTGTGGCGAGGGGATTTATCCCCGCTGGGGCGCGAAGCGGCCCTAAAAAGAGTCAACTCAATTTGCCCGTTACACCGAGGCGTCAGGATTTAGGGCCGCTTCGCAGCCCTGCGGGGATAAATCCCCTCGCCACAAGGTTTTGCAGTGAACGCCGGTATGGAGAACCCCCAATGACCAACGCTCTACCCGACCTGAAACTGCTGCGCATTTTCGTCAGCGTGGTCCGGCACCAGGGATTCGCCAATGCCCAGCACGAACTCAATCTCTCTACATCGGCCATCAGCACTTACATGAGCCAGCTTGAGTCGGCTTTGGGCCTGGTGCTGTGTCATCGCGGTCGGGGCGGGTTCAGCCTGACCAGCAAGGGTGAGTTGTTTCATCAGGAAACCCTGCGCCTGTTGGGCGAGCTCGAAGGTTTCGAGCAGTACGCCGCAGCCTTGAAGGGTGAATTGCGCGGCACGTTGAACCTGGGGGTGATCGATTCCACCGTCAGCGACAAGGCCCTGCCGTTCGCCGAAGTCATTGGCGCCTACAGCCTTGAGCACCCGGCGGTGCACCTGCACTTGTCGGTCATGAGCCCTTACGAACTGCAACTCGGCGTGCAGGACAACCGCCTGGACCTGGCCATCGGTGCGTTTTCCACGCGCATGAGCGGGTTGGTCTATATGCCGCTGTACCGCGAGCAGCACTGGTTGTATTGCAGCAATCGCCACCCGCTGTTCAATGAACGGCGTATCCCTGAACAGCTCATCACCCAGCAGCGCATGGTCGGGCGCGGTTATTGGAGCCAGGCCGAGCTGGCCCGCCACGGCTTCAAGCACAGCGCCGCGACGGTGGAGAGTATGGAGGCGCAACTGATCCTGGTCTTGTCTGGCGCCTACGTCGGTTATTTACCCGAGCATTACGCCCAGGCCTGGGTCGACAAGGGCGACTTACGGGTGCTGCTGCCGGCCACGTTCGGTTATCAGGCGCCGTTTTCGATGATCATGCGCCGGGGCCGCAGCCGCGAGCCGCTGATCCAGACTTTCCGCGATCTGCTTAAAGCGCAGCTCCATCAGGCCTGAGGTGACGATGTCCAGAATCCACTGCCCGCGCTGCCACAGGCCGCAAAGCCATTGCCTGTGTCCGCTGATCCCCAGTCTCGACAGCCGCACCCGGGTCCTGTTGCTGCAACATCCCAGCGAAGTGAACCACGCCTTGAACACCGCCCGGCTGGCGGCCCTGGGGCTCAACAATGCCGAGTTGATCGTGGGCGAAGTGTTCGAGCATCTGCCTGAGTTGCTCAATCGACCGGGTTATCGGGCCTGCCTGCTGTTTCCCGGCGAGGAGGCGCAGCCGATGCAGGCCTATGGAACGTCCGATGATCCGCTGCTGTTGGTCGTACCGGACGGCACCTGGCGCAAGGCGCGCAAGTTGCTGCACCTCAATCCTTTACTGGCGGCGTTGCCGCGGGTGACGCTGGCCGACGGCGGCGTGTCCCGTTACCGCCTGCGCAAGGCTCCAGGGCCTGGGGCGTTGTCGACGGTGGAGGCGATTGTCCAGGCGTTGCAGGTACTGGAGGCGCCGATGAGTTTCGAGCCGTTGCTCAGACCGTTCGAGGCGTTGATCGAGGGACAGATCGCGGCGATGGGGGAGGAGACTTACCAGCGTAATCACACCCACTGATGATCGTTCCCACGCTCCGCGTGGGAATGCCGCCAGGGACGCTCAGCGTCCTCCCAAGCGTGACGCAGAGCGTCACAGGATGCGTGCCCACGCAGAGCGTGGGAACGATCAGGCCATTACCGCTCGCGCATCGCCTCGGTCCGCGCCTTCAACACTGGCTTGAGCAGGTAATCCAGCACACTTTTCTCCCCAGTAATAATGTCCACCGTCGCCACCATCCCCGGGATGATCAGCAGCGGTTTGGTGTCGCCACCTAAATGGTTCTTATCGGTGCGCACCTGGATCAGGTAGAAGCTGTTGCCCTTGTCGTCGGTGATGGTGTCGGCGCCGATCAGTTCGAGCCGGGCGCTGAGTCCGCCGTAGATCGTGTAGTCGTAGGCGCTGAACTTGACCATGGCTTTCTGGCCCGGATTCAGGAAGGCAACGTCCTGTGGACGGACCTTGGCTTCGATCAGCAGGTTGTCTTCCATGGGCACGATTTCCACCATGTCGCTGCCCGGCTGCACCACGCCGCCGATGGTGTTGACCTTGAGCTGCTTGATCACCCCATGCACCGGTGAGACCACGGTGGTGCGGGTCACGCGGTCGTCGATGGCGATGCTCGACGCGGTGATCTTCGACAGGTCCGTGCGTTTCTCGTTGAGCTCCTTGGCCGCGTCGGAGCGGAACGTCTGTTCCGATTCGTCGATCTTGCTCTTGATTTCGTTGATTGCCGATTCCGCCCGCGGAATCGCCAGGGTGGTGGCGTTGAGCGAGCCGCGGATCTCCACCGCGCTGCGCTTGAGCCGCAGGATTTCCACCGGTGATACCGCCCCGGTGCTCACCAGCGGCGCGGACATGTTCATTTCCTCTTGCAGCAGGGCCAGGCTGGAACTGAACTGGCCTTGCTTGGAACGAAATTCCGCCAGCTCCTGGGTCTTCTGCCGCAGTTGTTCGGTCAGGGTCCGCTGTTCGCTGGCCAGGCGCCGTTGTCGTTGCTCATACAGCGAGCGCTCGTCCTCGGCCACTTGCGGAGCGTTGGCGGTCACCTCGGCCGATACCTGGAACGGCCGCCCCTCGGCTTCCGCCGACAGGCGCTGGACCTGGGCCATCAAGGCATAGCGGTCGGCCTCGCTCTCGCCCTTGTTCGACCGATACCGCGTATCGTCCAGGCGCAGCAGGGTGTCGCCCTTGTTCACCATCTGGCCTTCGCGGACAAAAATCTCGGTGACGATGCCGCCCTCCAGGTTCTGGATCACCTGGACCTTGCTCGAGGGGATCGCCTTGCCCTCGCCGGTGGTCACTTCCTGCAGAATCGCCAGTTTCGCCCAGACCAGTGCGGTGACGATCAGCCCGGCGGCCAGCCATACGGTGACGCGGGATCGGCGGGGTGAATCCTGCAGCGCCGCACCGGCGGTTTCCGGCATGAACTCGCTTTCGGCACTTTTGCTGAAACTGCCGAAGTAGCTTCGGGCGGCTTGATCGGATGTTTGGGCAGACATGGGGATACCCGTCGGTTAAGTGAAGTAATGCTGGGCACGGCTTTTGTGGCGAGGGGATAAATCCCCTCGCCACAGGGGCCGGTGGTGTTTGCTAAACCGTTCCGGAACCCACCCGCCCCTTGCGCAGCGCATCAATCACCACTTCTTTAGGCCCGTCCGCGACGATCCGGCCGTTGTCCAGCACCACCAGGCGATCCACCAGGCTCAGCATCGAGGTGCGATGGGTGACCAGCAGCAAGGTCTTGCCCTGGATGTGGGTGTGGAGTTTTTGTCGCAAGGCGTCTTCGCTGCTGTTGTCCATGGCGCTGGTGGGTTCGTCCAACAGCAGGATCGGTGGATCGAGCAGCAGGGCTCGGGCCAGCAGCACAGCCTGGCGCTGGCCGCCGGAGAGCAGTTGGCCGCGTTCTCCCACCGGGCGGTCGAAGCCCTGGGGATGTTGGCGGGCCAGTTCGCTGACGCCGGTCAGTTCCGCCACCTCGAGCATGCGGGCATCGCTGATGTAGCGGGCGCCGAGGGTCAGGTTATCGCGCAGGCTGCCAGCCAGCAGCGGCAGGTCATGGGCAACATAGCCGATCTGTTGGCGCAGGTCGGCAATGTCCAGTTGCCGCAGGTCCAGACCGTCGAGCAGCAACTGGCCCTCCTGCGGTTCATAGAATCCCATCACCAGACGCGCCAGGGTGCTCTTGCCCGAGCCGCTGCGACCGATGATCCCGACCCGTTCGCCGGCCTTGAGATGGAAACTCGCGCTCGACAGCGCCGGTGTGCTCTGGTCGTTGTAGTGGAACGTCACGCCTTGGACGTCCAGCGCACCTTGCAATTGGGTGCGGTCCAGGGGCCGCTGCTTGGCATCGCGTTCCTGGGGCAATGCCATCAGGGCGTCGGTGCTGCGCATGGTGAGTTGGGCCTGCTGGTAACGGGTGATCAACCCGGCGATCTGCCCCAGTGGCGCCAGGACCCGGCTGCCCAGCATATAGGACGCCACCAGCGCACCGACACTGAGGTTGCCGGCGATGATGCTGTAGACCCCGGCGACGATGGTGGTCATGCCGGCCAGTTGTTGCAGGAACAGGGTGCCGTTGGTCGCAAGCGCCGAGAGGCTGCGTGCGTGGCTGTCCAGGCGGGTGAGGGCGCCATGGGTGCTTTCCCATTGGTGCTGGCGCTCGCTTTCCGCGCTGCAGGCCTTGAGGGTTTCCAGGCCGCCGAGGGTTTCGATCAGCAAGGCCTGGCGCTGGGCCCCCAGAGCCAGGCTTTTTTGTACGGTGTCGCGCAGGCGCACCTGGATGATCATCGCGAAGATCACCGTGATCGGGAACGCCACCACCGGAATGACCACCAGCCAGCCCCCCAGCAAGCCGATCACCAGCAGCATCAGCATGGCAAAGGGCAGGTCGATCAGGCTGGTGAGGGTCACGGCGGTGAGGAATTCCCGCAGGCCCTGGAAGTCATGGATGCTCTGGGCGAACCCGCCGATGGTCACCGGCCGGGCCTTCATCGCCATGCCGGTGATGCGTTCGAACAGGGTGGCGGAGAGAATCACGTCGGTTTTCTTGCCGGCGCTGTCCAGCAGGTGGGCGCGCACCACCCGCAGCACCAGTTCGAAGCCGGTGCCGATCAACAGTCCCACGGCCAACACCCACAGGGTCGATGTGGCCTGGTTCGGCACCACGCGATCGTAGGTCTGCATGACGAACAACGGCACCATCAGCCCCAGCAGGTTGATGAGCAGACTCGCCAGGATCGCATCGCTGTACAGCCAGCGGGACAGTTTCAAGGTGTCGCGAAACCACGCTTCGACCCGTGGTACCAGGGGCGAACGCAGGTCTTCAAGTTCATGGCGTGGCCGGGCGAATAGCGCCTGGCCACTGTAGTCGGTGATCAGTTCATCGCGGCCGACCCACTGCTCGCCGCCGTCGGCTTCACAGGGCAGGATCAGTGCCCGGCCGTCCTCGTGCCAGCGTCGCAAGACCGCGCAACGACCACCGGCCAGGATCAGCATCACCGGCAGATTGAGCGGTGAAATCTCGGTCAGGCCACGGCGTAGCAGCCGCGCCTGCAAACCGGCTCGGGCCGCTGCACGAGGCAGCAGGTCCAGGCTCAGCCGTTGGTGCGCCATTGGGAGCCCGGCGCTCAGGCTGGCGCGGCTGACCGTCGCGCCATGGAGTTTGCAGAGGATCAACAGACCATCCAGCAGAGGGTCATCGAAGCTCAGGCGCGGGTCGGCGCCGGGGATAGCGGGTTCCATGCTGGTCACATCGATCGCTCCCAGTGGGCTACTTCAATTCGGGCAGCCGTGCTTCGCTTTTGACTTCGGTCTGGGCGATGGCGTCGGCCGGCAGCACGATCCGTTGTTTGCTCAACAACAGGCCCATGTTCGCCAGCACCCGGTACATCGAGTATTCCTCGGTGTAGCGCACTTCGGTGTAGCGACGGTTGGCGTTGTACAGCTCGTTTTCGCTGTCGAGCAAGTCGAGCAGGGTCCGCTGGCCGAGGCCGAACTGATCCTGGTAGGCGGCGCGCACCCGTGCGGTGGTGTCGGCGTATTCCCGGGCGGTGGGGGTCTGTTTGCGAGCGTTGAGCATCGCGTTCCAGGCCAGACGCGTATCTTCGTTGAGCTGGCGCAGGGCGTTGTTGCGAATGTCCATGGCCTGGTCGATCTGGTGCGCGTTGGACGCCAGCCGTGCCTTGTCGCTACCGCCGCGGAACAGGTTGTAGTTCATCACCACACCGACCCGCCAATTGTTGTCATGACCTTCTTCGCCACCGATGTTGTTATTGGCGCCCACCGCGGCCTCGGCGTCGAAGCGCGGGTAGAACGGCGACTTGGCCACTTCATACTGGCTCTCGGCGGACTGCACGTCGGCCTGGGCCGATTTCAGGTACGGGTGGTTGTCCACCATGCTCTGCTGGGCTTCGCGCAGGTCGGCGGGCATTTCCCCTTTGGTCGACGGCGGTGTTTCCAGCTCATCGGGCATGCGTCCGACCACGCTGTAGAAGTTCGCCTCGGCGTCGGCCAGGTCGACCTGGGCGGTGTCGTAGTTGTTTTCCGCCAGTGCCCGACGGGCATTGGACTGGTCTGAGTCGGCCGTGCTGCCCACCCCGCGCTGGGTGCGCAGGCCGATCTGGTCGTTGACACGCAGGTGCGCCTGCAGGTTGTTCTTGGCCAGGGTCACCAGTTCCCGCCGCTTGAGCACTTCGAGGTAGACCTCGATGGTGCGCAGGGCCAGGTCCTGGGCGGTGCCTTGTGCGTAATAGGCCCGGGAATTGACCACGCCCTTGGTGCGCTCCACCTCATTGCTGGTATTGAACCCGTCAAAGAGCATCTGCCGCAGGCGCAGCTCCGACTGGGTGTAGTTCAGGGTGTTGGTGTTGTGATTACCCTGTGCACGGGTGTTGGGGTTGTCGCTATAGCCACGGCCGTAGCCGGCATTCAAATCCACCGATGGAAAGAAGCCCCCTCTAGCGACCTTGACGTCTTCATTGGCCGACAGACGGCTGTCTACCCGTTGCGCTAATTCCGGGTGAGTCGCGATGGTGCTCTGGATCGCTTCGGTCAGCGACATGGCCTGCGCAGCAGAAGAGCAGGCCATGGCCAGCAAAACGGCGCTGCAAAGAGGGGATAAAACGCGCATGGGGTACATCTCCTGGGGGTTGTTGTGCTTCTGTGTCGCCAGAATATTGACGTATTTAAGATCAAAACCGTTTCAACCTTGTAACAACACAGCTAAGAACATCCTGAGAGAAACCTAAGAAGAATTTTTCATAATGCTTATGCCGAAAAAAACTTATGTGCCCGAAAAAAAGCGGCACATTGTTCAGGGAGAAACGCTTTGAAAATGCGGGCTCTGACGGCTTTTAGACGTCAAATAAAAGTTCCATCGCAATTGTGAAACAACATGAAGAGGTGCCGACCGGGCTGAGTGCGAAGGCGTTTTAAGCGACGTTTTTTTGTCACTATGGCAAATAGCTAGCGCTTCTGGAGCCAGCCAAAGCTGGCAGATTTTCCAGATTTCTTGGCCGCCCCCGAGCACGAATTTCTTCACCTAAAACAGGTGCCGACTGCGGTTGGCAACGGAGGAATGCACATGGCAGCGCTCATCGGTACCGTCAGCAAGATTGTGGGGCAGGTTTTCGCAGAAACGATCGCAGGCCAGCGGCGACCGCTGGTCGAAGGGGATCGACTGTATGCCGGTGAGCACCTGATCACCGGTGCCGAAGGGGCGGTGGCCGTACACCTTGCCAACGGCCAGGACCTGACCTTGGGCCGTGAAAGCAACCTGACACTCTCCACGCAGTTGCTCGCCCACCAGGCTCCCCATGTCGATGCACCTGAAGAGTTAACCCCGACCACCGGGCAACTGACCGATGTGCAGAAACTGCAGCAAGCCATCGCCGCCGGTGCCGACCCGACCCAGACCGGTGAAGCCACGGCTGCTGGCCCCGGTGCCGGTAATGCACCCGGCGCCTTGGGTGGAGGGCACAGCTTCGTCCTGCTGGAGGAGGTGGGCGGCACCGTTGCACCGCAGATCGGCTTCCCTACGGCCGGGTTCAATGGGATTCCCGAGTTTCCGCTGGTACGTCTGGCTGGCGATGGGAATGACAATGGCGACAATCAAACCGTGCCCCCCGTGACCCCTGAACCACCGGACAATCCCGTGACCCTCGACGGCCTGAACGTGGAAGGTGGCGAGCTGACCGCCAACGAGGCCAACCTGCCCGACGGCTCGGCCAGCAATCCGGGTGCATTGGTACAAAGTGGCACTTTTACCGTCAACGCACCGGACGGGCTGAGCAGCCTGAGCATCGGCGGCATCAGCGTGATCAACGGCGGCGTTCCCGCAGGGTTTCCTCAGGCTATCACCACGGCACTGGGCAATACCTTGACCATCACCGGGTACAACCCCACCACCGGAGTGGTCAGCTACACCTACACTCTGCTCGACAATGAAATCCATCCTGCCGGCGACGGTGCCAATACCCTCACCGAACAGTTCCCGGTCGTGGCCGTGGACACCGACGGCGACAGCGTCACCGGCACCCTGGACGTCAACATCACCGACGACGTGCCCCAGGCGATCGACGACAACAACGCCAACACCGCATCGGAAACCTTGGTCACCCTCACCGGCAGCGTATTGCCCAACGACCACCAGGGCGCCGACCGCATTCCCACCGGTCCCGACAGCGGGCCGATCATCGGCGGGACGTTCACTGGCACTTACGGCACCCTGGTGCTCAACCCCAACGGTACATACACCTACACCCTGGACACCAGCGACCCGCAATTCGTGGCGCTGCACGGCGGGGGAAGCGGTACCGAAACCTTCACCTACACCCTGACCGATGCGGATGGCGATACCAGCACTGCGAACCTGGTGCTGCAAATACACAACAACGACGATCCGGTGATCATCAGCGGCCTGGACACC
>NZ_VCNG01000027.1 GCF_006227205.1 Pseudomonas sp. ICMP22404 | reverse complement strand
GGTGCCGGCGGTGCCTTTGCCGCCATCGAGCTTGATCGAGTACAGGCCCAGCACGTCCATGCCGAACCCCACCGGGCCCTGGGTGAAACCGGACTTGGCGTCGAGGATGAAACTCTGGGTCCATTCCTCGGCCTTGCCCTGGGCCGCGCTCGGGTTGGTGAAGTTACGGTTGAAGTAGAAGTTGCGCAGGTTGAGATTGACCTTCGCATCTTCGACAAACCCCGACTCTGCGGCCAGGACAGGCAGGGCGGAACCGGCCAGGGCAACGGCGATGAGGCTGGGGAACAAATGCTGTGTGGACTTCATGGGCGTGTCTCTATTTTTTATGGACGAAAAGAACCGCTGCCGCAAACCTGGGTTGCAGACGAAACGGTGGAACCAAACGGGTAGATGGCTGTGGATCAGCCGGGCGAGGCGGGGCGTGAGGTCATGGCGAGGCACCTGTCGTTCTTGTTGTGTGCGAGGGATGGTGAAGGGCAGGCCGGGATCGCTTCAATTGGCGATTATCGGTTTTGGGCGATTATCGAACGGCAAAAACACCTGAGCCGAACCACAAAACCCTGTGGGAGCGAGCCTGCTCGCGAAAGCGGCGTGTCAGACAACACAGCTGTGCCTGGTCCTCCGCTATCGCGAGCAGGCTCGCTCCCACAGGGTTCGTGGACGGTCTGACAGACGCGTCGATTTTTCCGACAAGCTTTTAAGGTTGTCGCTCGGAAGCCGTGCCTCTAGCCTTTTTGTGTCGCTGCCCATTCAGCGACCGGGACTGCAAGCCCGCCGAATTTGTTAGGCGCCTAGCCGCGCCCCTATAATCCATGGCGTTTTCTGATGCCATCGTTTTATGGTGGCTGTGTGCGGGAGACCTTCGGGTCTGCCGAGGTTGCCTAACGACTCGGTCTTGCAGACCCGTACACAGCTGCCACCTATCATCTGCAAGTGATGCTGGCGGCTCCCATTTTCGTTAGGAGCACCATCATGATCAAAGAAACACCCAATCCCCCTGCGCCCGGCTCCACCTTCCCCTACAACGACCCCGATCCAGACAAACTCCAAGAGGCAGCAGACCGAGCACTCGATTTCCATCTTGGCACCCACCCTGATCCCAAGCCCAAAACCTCAACTCAAGTTTTCACCGTCATCGATACCCTCGACACCGAGTCTCTGCTGGCGAATCTCAGCGAAACCCTGGCCTCGGCCAATGCCATGGTCAATGATCTGGCGTTCGATCTGGAAGGCTCGCGGCGGCATGTCGCATTGGGCGTGGCGCAGATGGTTGAATTGAGTGAGCTATTGGCTAATCGTGCGTTGGATATCGTCGACCCGCGTTAGCCAAGTGGGGCTATCCCCCAGCTGGGCTGTGGGAGCAAAGCTTGCTCGCGATGACAGTACTTCAGTTGATCACGCGCTTTTGCTTTTGCTTTTGATCTTGAATGCCCCATTAACCACGCTGGCCGGAGTGAGGGCACACCGAGCGTAGGCGAGGTGCCGAGTGGTGGGGCCAGCGTTCTTTGCTTACTTTCTTTGGCGTTTGAAAGAAAGTAAGTCGCCGTCAGGGCGAAACCCTAAGTGGCCGTTACCGCAGCAATGGATATGTACTCAGTAAACAACCCCCCCGGCCGCCTGTCAGGCCACCATCGCGAGCAAGCTCGCTCCCACAGGAGAATGACCATGTCGCCTTCTTCGCGGGCAAGCCTTGCTCCCACACAACTCTGTAGAAACCCAATAAAAAAGCCCACCTCTCGGTGGGCTTCGTGTTTCAGCGTTCAAGCATAAAGTCAGAACAATTTCATCTTCGGCGCTTCTTCCTTCACCGGCTCGTTCTTGCCGGTCTCGGCATTCCAGCCGCCACCCAGTGCCTTGTACAGATTGACCTCGCTGGTCAATTGCGCCAGGCGGTCGGTGATCAACGATTGTTGGGCGCTGAACAACTGGCGTTGGGCGTCGAGGAAGGTCAGGTTGCTGTCGACACCAATGCGATAGCGACGCTCGGCCAGGCGGTAGTAGTCCTGGTTGGCGGCGACGAAGTCGGTCTGGGCCTGCAACTGTTCGTTGTAGGTCTGGCGTGCGGCCAGGCCGTCGGAGACTTCCTGGAATGCCGTCTGAATCGACTTCTCGTACTGCGCGACGTTGATGTCTTTCTGGATCTTGGCGTAATCCAGGCTCGCCCGCAGGCTGCCGGCGTTGAAGATCGGCAGGTTGATCTGCGGGGCGAAGGTCCAGGTCCCCGAGCCGCCCTTGAACAGGCCGGACAGGTCCGGGCTCAGCGTGCCGGCGTTGGCCGTCAGGCTGATGCTCGGGAAGAACGCGGCCCGTGCGGCGCCGATGTTGGCGTTGGCGGCAAGCAGGTTGTGTTCGGCCTGGAGAATGTCTGGACGACGTTGCAGCAGGTCCGACGGCAATCCGGCCGGCACTTCGCTGAGCAGGTCAGCGCTCAACGGTTGCGAGTTCAGGTTGGCCGGCAGGCCGGTGCCCAGCAGCAGGGTCAGGCTGTTTTCGTCCTGGGCCACCTGGCGGGTGTAGCGGGCCAGTTGCACGCGGGCGTTTTCCACCGCCGTGCGCGCCTGGCTCAGGTCAAGCGCCGAGGCGACGCCGACATCGGCGCTGCGGGTGGTCAGCTTGAGGCTTTGCTCGTAGGTTACCAGGGTTTCCTGGGTCAGCTTGAGCAGTTCCTTGTCGGCCTGCCAGGTCAGGTAAGCGTTGGCGACGCTGGCCACCAGGCTGATCTGGGTGCTGCGGCGGGCTTCTTCGGTGGCGAAGTAGCTTTGCAGCGCTTGCTCGCTCAGGCTGCGAACCCGACCGAACAGGTCCAGTTCGTAGGCGCTGATGCCCAGGGTGGCCGAGTAGGAGCTGCTGATGGCCGCTTCACCGGTTTGCGAGGCCCGCGCCGGTACCCGCTGGCGGCTGCCGGAACCCGTGGCCGAGACCGCCGGGAACAGGTCCGCCCGCTGGATGTTGTACTGCGCCGCGTAAGCATCGATGTTCAGTGCCGCGACGCGCAGGTCGCGGTTGTTTTCCAGGGCGACCTGGATCAGCTGCTGCAGGGCCGGGTCATGGAAAAACTGTTTCCAGCCCTGTTCCGCGGCTGCCTGACCGGCCGCCTTGGCCGGCTCGTAGGCCGGGCCTTGCGGGTATTGTGTCGCGACCGGTGCTTCGGGCCGCTGATAGTCGGGGATCAGCGAGCAGCCGCTGAGCACGACGGCGGCGATGGTCAGAGAGAGTAGCGACTTGCTCATTGCCCAGCCTCATTAAAAGTTTCAGGGGTGTCGTCCTGCTTGCGACGACCTATCGACGACACGGCCACGAAGAACAGCGGCACCCAGAAGATCGCCAGGACGGTGGCGGTGATCATCCCGCCGATGACCACGGTACCGATGGCATGTTGACTGCCTGAACCAGCACCTGTGGAGATCGCCAGAGGCACGACGCCCAGGATAAACGCAAGCGAGGTCATGATGATCGGCCGCAATCGCATCCGGCAAGCCTCGATGGCTGCCTCTTGCAAGCTCTTGCCCTGCTCGTGCAGTTCCTTGGCGAACTCGACGATCAGAATGGCGTTTTTCGCGACCAGGCCGATGGTGGTCAAGAGGCCCACCAGAAAGTACACGTCATTGGAAAGACCGCGCAAGCTGGTGGCCAGCAATGCTCCGATGATCCCCAACGGCACCACGAGTACGATCGCAATCGGGATCGACCAGCTTTCATACAACGCCGCCAGGCACAGGAACACCATCAGGATCGACAGGGCGAACAGCGCTGGCGCCTGGGAGCCTGCCAGTCGTTCTTCGTACGACAGGCCGGTCCAGGAAATACCGACACCGGCCGGCAGCTTCTTGGCAATGGCTTCGACTTCAGCCATGGCTTCACCGGTGGAGTAACCCGGCGCCGGAACGCCCAGGACTTCCATCGCTTCCACACCGTTGTAGCGGGCCAGTTTCGGCGAACCGTAGATCCACTCACCCTTGGCGAACGCGGTGAACGGCACCATGGTTCCGGAGCTGTTGCGCACGTACCACTTCTTCAGGTCTTCGGGGCTCATGCGAGCACCCGGCTGGCCTTGCACGTACACCTTCTTCACCCGACCGCGGTCGATGAAGTCGTTGACATAGCTACTACCCAGGGCAATCGACAGGGTGCTGTTGATGTCCGAAATGGTCACGCCCAGGGCGCTGGCCTTCTCGTCGTCGATTTCCAACTGGTATTGCGGTTCGTCGTTCAGGCCGTTGGGACGCACCTGTGCCAACACCTTGCTTTGAGCCGCCATGCCCAGGAACTGGTTACGCGCCTCCATCAACTTGGTGTGGCCGATCCCGGCGCGGTCCTGCAGGAACACGTCGAAACCGGTGGCGTTACCCAGCTCCATCACGGCCGGTGGGGCGAAGGCGAACACCATCGCATCGCGGAACGTGAAGAAGTGTTGCTGGGCGCGGGCCGAGATCTTGAACACCGTGTTGTCGGCGTTACGTTCTTCCCACGGCTTGAGCATGATGAACGCCATGCCCGAACTCTGGCCACGACCGGCGAAGTTGAAACCGGTCACGGTGAACACCGACGCCACACCGTCGCCTTCGCCGCCGTCCTTGCCCGGACGCAGCAGGAACTCGCGCATCTTGTCTACCACCACCTGGGTGCGCTCGGCACTGGAGCCGGCGGGCGTCTGTACCTGGGCAAACAACACGCCCTGGTCTTCTTCCGGGAGGAACGAGGACGGGATACGCATGAACAGCCAGACCATGCCGACGACGATGATCAGGTAGACCAGCAGGTACGGTGCTTTATGGCGCAGGATATTGCCGACACCCCGCTCGTAGCTTTGCACGCTGCGGTCGAAGTTGCGGTTGAACCAGCCGAAGAAGCCACGTTTCGCTACGCCATGGTCACCCTTGGGAATGGGTTTGAGCATGGTCGCGCAGAGTGCCGGGGTGAAGATCAGCGCCACCATTACCGACAGGGCCATGGCCGAGACGATGGTGATGGAGAACTGTTTATAGATCACACCGGTGGAGCCGCCGAAAAACGCCATCGGCAACAGTACCGCCGAAAGCACCAAGGCAATACCCACCAGGGCGCCCTGGATCTGGCCCATGGATTTTTTCGTCGCTTCCTTGGGGGACAGGCCTTCTTCGCTCATCACCCGTTCGACGTTTTCCACCACGACGATGGCGTCGTCCACCAGCAAGCCGATGGCCAGCACCATGCCGAACATGGTCAGGGTGTTGATGCTGAAGCCGAACGCCGCGAGGATCCCGAACGTACCCAGCAGCACCACCGGCACGGTCATCGTGGTGATGATGGTGGCGCGGAAGTTCTGCAGGAACAGGAACATCACCAGGAACACCAGGGCGACGGCTTCGACCAGGGTTTCGACTACACCCTTGATCGATTCGCTCACCACCGGCGTGGTGTCGTAGGGGAATACCACTTCCATGCCAGGTGGGAAGAAAGGCTTGAGGTTATTGACGGTCTGGCGCAGGGCCTTGGCCGTGTCGAGGGCGTTGGCACCGGTGGCCAGTCGTACTGCCAGACCCGAGGCCGGGGCACCGTTGAACTGGGCATTGATGGCATAGTTCTCACCGCCCAGGCCGACTTCCGCCACGTCACCGACGCGTACTTGCGAGCCGTCCGGGTTGACCTTGAGCAGGATCTTCTTGAACTGCTCGGCGGTCTGCAAGCGGGTCTTGCCGATGATGGTGGCGTTCAGTTGCTGGCCGGGCAGGGCGGGCAGGCCGCCGAGCTGGCCCGAGGAGACCTGGACGTTCTGCGCGGCAATGGCGGTGCTCACGTCCGACGGGGTCAGGCTGTAATTGTTCAGCTTGGCCGGGTCGAGCCAGATCCGCATGGCGTACTGGGCACCGAAGACCTGGAAGTCACCGACACCGGCCGTGCGCGAGATCGGGTCCTGCATGTTGGACACGATGTAGTTGGACAGGTCCTCACGGGTCATGGTGCCGTCGCGCGACACCACGCCGATCACCATCAGGAAGTTCCTCACCGATTTGGTCACGCGGATACCCTGTTGCTGCACTTCTTGCGGCAGCAGCGGGGTGGCCAGGTTCAGCTTGTTCTGGACCTGGACCTGCGCGGTATCGGAGTTGGTGCCCTGCTCGAAGGTCGCGGTGATGGTCATGCTGCCGTCGGAGTTACTCTCCGAGGACACATAACGCAGGTTGTCGATACCGTTGAGCTGCTGCTCGATGACCTGGACCACGGTGTCCTGCACGGTTTGCGCGGACGCACCCGGGTAGGTGACCTGGATCGCGATGGCTGGCGGCGCGATGCTCGGGTACTGGTTGATCGGCAACTTGAGGATCGATAGAGCCCCGACCAGCATGATCACTAGGGCGATCACCCAGGCGAAGATCGGACGGTCGATAAAGAATTTCGACATGGTTTACTCCCCTTTGCCGCCGGCTGCTTTATCAGCTGCCTGAGCGGGGGCCGGGTTCTTGGTGGCTGCGTCGGTGCCCACGTTGGTGGCTTCGGTGGCCTTGACTTCAACCCCTGGCCGTACGTACTGCAGGCCTTCGGTGATCAGGCGGTCGCCAGCCTTGAGCCCGTCTTCGATCAGCCACTGGCTGCCCACGGTGCGACTGGCCTTGAGTTGACGCAGTTCGACCTTGTTGTCCGGGCCTACCACCAAGGCGGTCGGCGTGCCCTTGAGGTCGCGGGTCACGCCTTGCTGTGGCGCGAGAATCGCCGCGCTGTTCACACCGGCTTGCAACTGCGCGTGGACGAACATGCCCGGCAGCAGAGTGTGGTCAGGGTTGGGGAACACGGCCCGCAAGGTGACGGAGCCGGTGGTCTGGTCGACCGACACTTCGGAGAACTCCAGCTTGCCTTCATGAGGGTACGGGCTGCCGTCTTCCAGGGTCAGCTTGACCATGGCGGCGTTGTCGCCAGCCTTCTGCAACCGGCCACTTTCCAGTTCACGGCGCAATTGCAGCAGCTCGACCGAGCTCTGGGTCACGTCGACATAGATCGGGTCCAACTGCTGGATAGTCGCCAGTGCGTCGGCCTGACCGTTGCTGACCAGCGCGCCCTCGGTCACCGAAGAGCGACCGATGCGACCGGAAATCGGTGCATAGACCTTGGTGTAGCGCACGTTGATCTGAGCGGTTTGCAGGTTGGCTTCCGACTCGAGGCGATTGGCCACGGCGGTGTCGTATTCCTGGCGGCTGACGGCTTGTTCATCCACCAATTGCTTGTAGCGATCGGCGATGGATTTGGTCGACCGCAGGTTGGCCTCGGCGCTCTTGAGGGTCGCTTCGTACACGGCCGGGTCGATCTGATACAGCTGCTGACCGGCCTTGACGTCGGCGCCTTCCTTGAACAGACGCTTGAGGATGATGCCGTTGACCTGAGGGCGAACCTCTGCGACGCGGAACGCGCTGGTACGGCCGGGCAACTCGGACGTCAAGGTGAAAGGCTGGGTTTTGAGGGTTACGACGCCGACCTGAGGGGGTGGTGCGGCGGGGGCCGCCTCTTCCTTTTTGCATCCGCTGAGCAGTGATGCCAGGGCGATGGCGGTAACCAGAGCGGTAACAGCTGGCTTGAATTGCATGGAAATCCTCGGGTCAGGCGCGCAACAGGCGCACTCGAAAGGTGGAAAGTTAGAAAGGCGTCATTTTTCAATTAGTAGGTTGCTAAGAAATATACTTACGTACATGGTTGTTTGTAAACAGCCAAATTGCGTACCATCCAGCTTTACAAAAGCCTGACAAAGGCCCTGTTGACCGGAGACGCGCTCTATGCGCAAGCGTTCTCTATTCGCTCAGCTGACTTTACGCATTGCTCATGCATCCTGATTGAGGTGTTTACTGCCATGGTTCGTCGTACCAAAGAGGAAGCCCTGGAGACTCGCAGCCAGATACTCGAAGCGGCCGAAAAGGCCTTTTTCGAGCGTGGCGTGGCGCGCACGACGCTGGCCGACATTGCGACCCTCGCTGGTGTGACGCGCGGGGCTATCTACTGGCATTTCAGCAACAAGGCGGATCTGCTTCAGGCCATGCTCGACACCTTGCATGAGCCTCTCGATGAACTGGCGCGCGCCAGTGAAAATGAAGAAGAGCTGGACCCGTTGGGCTGCGTCCAGAAGTTGCTGGTGCGGTTGTTCCAGCAGGTGGCCCTGGACCCGAAAACCCGACGCATCAATGAGATTCTTTTCCATAAGTGCGAGTTCACCGATGAGATGTGCGATTTGCGCCAGCAGCGGCGCGAAGTCAGCCTCGACTGCAATGTGCGTATTGCGCTGTCGCTGCGCAATGCAATGAAGCGTGGACAGCTGCCGGGTGATCTGGACCCGGAAAGGGCGGCGGTGGCCCTTCATGCCTACATCGACGGCATCCTCTACCAGTGGCTGTTGGTCCCCGACAGCTTCGCCCTGGCTGGTGAGGCCGAGCGCTGGGTGGACGTCGGGCTGGATATGCTGCGCCTGAGCCCCAACCTGCGCAAATGAAACAAAATGCGTAATTGCGTCGATATGTGTCAATAGCGGATAGCACATACCCCGTCGGACTTCGAGCCCGACGGGATACTTTATAGATGAACCGCAGGCAGATTGGCAGCGCTTCGGTCGCTACCGCCTACCGACCCTCTGGTCTATTCGACGATCAGGCGGACGGTGTAGTTGAAGGGCGGCTCGAGCATTTTTCGGGTGATTTCTGTTCTGCAAGTGAACTGGCCATTGCCGGTGTAGTTCGATCGACTTTTCCAGTCCGGCTTGTAACTGGGTTCCAGGGCGCCAATAACGATGGGCGCCTGGAAGCGGGTTTGCATCTGGCACTCGAAATTGAAGTTGCTCATTTTGTAGTTGAGAACGAGTTCGATAGGTTTGACTTTTTTCAGCGTGGGCTGCCAGCCGGATGTTGGGTAAGTGTAATTTCTTTCGTGGGCCACACGGAGGATGTAAGTTGATTTTGGCAGTACGTCATGAGCACTTAAGGGGAAGTCCGCGTCTTGCGCTGGATCAGTCAATAAGTTAGTCATGTTCAACGTGCCGCGAGTATTGTTTGTGATCTCCACGGTGACTTCGGTGGCGGCCATGGTATGGGCAACCATGGTGGTGCCCATTATCAGGGCAAGGATAAGACTTTTCAGGGGGTTCATAGTTATGGGTCTCTCATGAAAGCAGGGCTCGCTGAAGCCTGCATGCGTTGGGCGTGTATGCTGTTGTGTTTGATTGAGTAAATGTTGTTGCTGATTTTCATTGATCAGCGCTTTGAATGTTTTTTAGAAATAAATATATAAGCGTCAGTCCTTTGAGTGGGGCAGGTGTTGTTCGGGTTTTATTATTAGCGCTGTCCGGGGCGGGAATCCATAGTGAACAGGTTTTGTCTTGTTATTTGATATTTCGGCTTTGAGTGAATAATACGGGCTTAAAGTTGCCAGGCATAAAAAAGCCCCGGCTCTTTCGAGTCGGGGCTTTTCAGTAGGGGCCGTTCTGGAACTTACATTACCGGATAATCGATATAACCCACCGGACCTTTCCCATAAAAGGTTTCCGGGCGTGGCTCGTTCAGCGGTGCATCGGCTTTCAAGCGTGCCGGCAAGTCCGGGTTGGCAATGAAAGGCACACCAAATGCCACGGCATCGGCCTTGCCTTCGGCCAGCCAGGCATTGGCGCTGTCCTTGGTGAAGCGCTCGTTGGCAATGTACGGACCGCCGAAGGCTTGCTTGAGTTGCGGGCCGATGCTGTCGTCGCCTTCCTTCTCGCGGGAGCAAATGAACGCGATGCCACGCTTGCCCAGCTCGCGGGCTACATAGCTGAACGTTTCCAGGCGGTTCTCATCGCCCATGTCATGGGAGTCGGCACGTGGCGCCAAGTGCACGCCAACCCTGCCAGCGCCCCAGACTTCGATGGCGGCGTCGGTCACTTCCAGCAACAGGCGAGCGCGGTTTTCCAGGGAGCCGCCGTAGTTGTCGGTGCGCTGGTTGGTGCTGCTTTGCAGGAACTGGTCGAGCAGGTAGCCGTTAGCGCCATGGATTTCCACGCCGTCGAAACCGGCGGCCTTGGCGTTCTCGGCGCCCACGCGGTAGGCGTCGACGATGTCGGCGATTTCAGCGGTTTCCAGGGCCCGTGGCGTCGGGTAGTCGGCCAATGGACGCACCAGGCTCACGTGGCCTTTAGGTTGTATGGCGCTGGGTGCCACCGGGGTTTCGCCATCCAGGTACGACGGATGGGAGATCCGGCCGACGTGCCACAGTTGCAGGAAGATCTTGCCGCCGGCGCCGTGGATCGCCTTGGTGACGTTGGCCCAGCCGCGCACCTGGTCGTTGGACCAGATGCCCGGGGTGTCCGGGTAACCCACGCCCATTGGCGTGACGGAGGTGGCCTCGCTGAGGATCAGGCCGGCGGAGGCACGTTGCACGTAGTACTCGGCCATCAACGCGTTGGGCACGCGGCCTGCGTCGGCGCGGCAGCGGGTCAGTGGCGCCATGATGATGCGGTTGTTCAGCTCGATGTCGCCGAGTTTGATGGGGTCGAAAATAGTCGTCATGAATTACAAGCCTCGAAAGTGGAAGGTAAAAGTCAACGAGTTGCCGGAGCCAGGTCGGGGTTGGCGCCCTGGCGGAAAGTAATCAGGGTGATCAGCAGCGCCAGTACCGCCAGCGCACCGGCGGCCAGGGGGACGCTGGTCAGGCCCAGGCCCTGGTCGATGACACTGCCGCCGACCCAGGCGCCCAAGGCGTTGCCGATGTTGAAGGCGCCGATGTTCAGGGTGGACACCAGGTTCGGTGCCTCTTTGCCGAAGGTCACCACGTTGACCTGCAGGGCCGGCACGGCCGCGAAGCAGGCAGTGGCCCAGAGGAACAGGGTAATTTCGGTCGGGATCAGCGCCACGCTGGTCCAGCTCAATACGGTGGAGACCACGGCCATGGTGATGAACACACCGATCAGCGTGTTCGCCAGGCTCTTGTCCGCCAGCTTGCCGCCAATGATGTTGCCCAGGGTCAGGCCCAGGCCGATCAGCACCAGAGTCCAGGTCACGCCACGGGGCGACACGCCGGTGACTTCACCCAGCAACGGGGCGACGTAGGTGAACAGGGTGAACACCGAGGCGGAAAACAGCGCCGTCATGCCCAGGGACAGCCACAGCCCTGCGCCCTTGAGTGCCACCAGTTCCGAGCGCATGTCGAGCTTTTCTTCATCGCGCTTGGCCGGCAGGAAGCGGATCAGACCGATCAGCGCCACCACACCGATGAGGGTCACGGCCCAGAAGGTCGAACGCCAGCCGGCTTCCTGGCCCAGTGCCGTACCCAGCGGGACGCCGAGCACGTTGGCCAGGGTCAGGCCGGTGAACATCAGGGCCACGGCCGAGGCACGCTTGTTGGGCGCCACCAGACCGGCGGCCACCACCGAACCGATCCCGAAGAAGGCGCCGTGGCACAAGGCGGTCACGACCCGGGCGAACATCAGCACGTTGTAGTCGCTGGCAATGGCGCACAGCAGGTTGCCGATGATGAAAATTCCCATCAGCGCCACCAGGGCGGCCTTGCGCGGCAGCCGGGCGGTGGCCAGGGCCATGAAGGGAGCACCGATGGCCACCCCCAGGGCGTAGCCGGTCACCAACCAGCCCGCGCCAGGGATCGATACACCCAGGTCAGCCGCCACATCGGGCAACAGGCCCATGATGACGAACTCGGTAGTGCCGATGGCGAAGGCGCTCAGGGCCAGGATAAGGAGTGAGAGGGGCATGGCGAATCCTTGTCAGAGCTCTTGGCTCATTTGCTTGAGGAACTGCTGGATCACTTCCTCGTTGCGTTTGAAGAAGTGCCATTGACCGACCTTCTGGCTGGTGATCAGCCCCGCCCGTTGCAACACCGCCAGATGGGCTGACACCGTGGACTGCGACAGGCCGCAACGCTGGTCGATCTGTCCGGCACAGATGCCGAATTCGTGGTTGTGCAATTGTTCAGGGAACTGGACCTTGGGGTCTTTGAGCCAGTTGAGGATGTCTCGCCGTACCGGGTGTGCCAGTGCTTTTATTATTTCGTCGAGGTCAAGGGTCATGAGGGCAGTTCGTAGTGGATGTAGGTGAGTAAAACGCTATATCGCGATGAAGCGAACCTTAAATCGTTATTTCGCGATATACCAATATGAATTTGATCTGAATACCGAACAAATCGCTATATCGGGTTATAACGATATGGGCGCGACGATGCTAAGCTGCCGGTCATGAACTATCTCGCGCACCTGCACCTCGGCGGCACCGGCCGGGAACAACTGCTCGGCAGTCTCTATGGCGATTTCGTCAAGGGACCGCTGCAAGGCACCTACGACCCACGGATCGAAGCGGGCATTGCCCTGCATCGGCGCATCGACCAGTACACCGACCGACACCCGCTGGTGGATACTGCGTTGTCGCGTTTTTCCACGGTGCGGCGGCGTTACGCCGGTATCGTACTGGACGTGTTTTTCGACCATTGCCTGGCCCGGGATTGGGCTTTTTATGGCGACGGGGCTCTGGCGGACTTCACTTCCCGGGTGTACCGGGTGTTGGCCGACGAACCGCAGTTACCGGGACGCCTTGCGCACATCGCGCCCTACATGGCCGCGGATGACTGGCTGGGGTCCTACCAGGAATTCGAGGTGCTCGGGCAGGTATTGCGGGGCATTTCCCGACGCCTGTCCCGACCGGAGGAACTGGCGGGCGCGATGGAGGAGTTGATCCGGCTCTATGAGCCGTTGAGCGAGGATTTCCGCTTGTTCTATCCGCAGCTTCAAGCGTTTGCGACAAACCCCGCCACGCCGCAGATCTAAATGTGGGAGCGAGCCTGCTCGCGATAGCGGTGTAACAGTCAATATCGCTATTGGATGTCAGACCGCTATCGCGAGCAGGCTCGCTCCCACAAGGGATTGCGCAAAGGTTTGGATCAAGCCGCAATGGCCGGGCGCATCGGCGCCTGTTGCTTCTCGGGAACCACACCGAACAAGGCCTTGTGCACTGCCTGCTGCGCCTGGAAGGCCAGGGCTGCACGTTCCTGGCCGTGACAGGCGATGGGCTGCAACAGGTGGATGTGCACATCACCCAAGTCGTTGCTGAACAAGCGCATCAGGTGCGACAACAAGTCGTCATCGCCAATGAACGGCGCCAGCGAATCAGGCTCGCCGTTGCGCAGGTAACGGATCGCCACGGGCTGCAACGCTACGTCGGCATCGATGGCCGCCGACAGCAGGCGACCGTGGAAAGTGCGCAACGAACGGCCGTCGGTGGTGGTGCCTTCCGGGAACATCAGAAGCGGATGAGCCTGTTCCAGATGACGACTCATCTGCTTGCGGATCAACTGACTGTCACCCGAGCCGCGCCGGATAAACAGGCTGCCGGCCTTGGCCGCCAGCCAACCGGCCACCGGCCAGGTGCGCACTTCGGCCTTGGACAGGAACGACAGTGGGGTGAGCATGCCCAGCAGCGGAATATCGGTCCAGGACACGTGATTACTGACCCACAACATCGGCCGTTGTGGCAATTGACCGTGGACAGTCACGGAAAAGGGCAGCGCGTTACTCAGGCGCGCCATGAAAAATCGCGACCAGCGCTGACGACGCATCATGGAGTTGGCAAGCCCCAGGCGCTCGAACAGTCCGAACACGGTGGCCATCGTCAGGCCCAGCGCCACCACCAGCAGCACTCGCGCGATACGCGCGTACACCCGTAACCGGCTCATCAGACCGCTGCCTTGAAGTGGCGGGCGTAGCGTGGGCAGAGGTCGTCGCGCTTGAGCAGGATAAACACGTCGGCCACCTGGAAGTCTTCGTCCCAGCACGGCTCGCCGCAGATTTTTGCGCCCAGGCGCATGTAGGCCTTGAGCAGCGGCGGCATTTCGGCGATCACGTTGGACGGTACGTCGAGGGCCGGCAACGGTTTTTTGGGTACGGCTTGAAGGTGGTCGGTGCACAGGTAGCGCTCACGCAGGCGTTGCATGATCGCCTGGGCCTGGATGCCACCGTCCTGCATCGGAATGCTCGCGCACCCCATCAGGTAGCTGTAGCCGCCTTCGTTCAGGACTTCGGCCAGTTCACCCCAGAGCACCGCAATGGTGCCGCCGTTGCGGTAGGCCGGGTCGACGCAGGTACGGCCGATTTCCAGGATCGGGCCCTTGAGCTGGATCAGGCCGTGGAGGTTGAATTCTTCTTCACTATAAAAACGGCCCAGGCTGCTGGCGGCCTGGTGGTCGAGCAGGCGGGTGGTCGCCACGAGGCGCCCGGTGTTCAGGTCGCGTACGCCGATGTGGGCGCAGTGAACATCGTAGTCATCCATGTCCAGACCCATTTCCGCGCCCTTGAGCTTGGCGTTGAACTCGCCGCTGAAGACGTTGAAGCGCAGGGCTTGGGCTTCTTGCAAGGCCTGGGCGCCGATCAGGCGTTCGGCTTGCAGGCGGCGTTCATTGCCAGTGTCGCTGATGCGGGCGATCTGAGTCATAGCGAATCTCCGTGCGGGCTGTGTACCCGTCTTGGGGTTGAGCCAATCGACTTTCTTTATGCAGCCATGTTGTGCAAAGTCAGGCTATGTAGCCCCGGTGTCATCGCCATGAAGCTTTGGTGATGCTTATATGACAGCCCTCAAGGATCCCCCTGTTGATCGTTCCCACGCTCCGCGTGGGAATGCAGCCCGGGACGCTCCGCGTCCCCAGAGCCGAACGCGGAGCGTCCGTTGCGTCATTCCCACGCAGGAGCGTGGGAACGATCCTGAAACCGTCATCAATCTCGACTAAGCTCGACAGGTTCAATCCTCCGAGCCCCACCGCATGTGCAAAGGCTGGTTCCTGATTCCGATTCTGCTGTTCAACCTGAACGTCCACGCCGAAGACTGGCCCGGCGAGCAATGGTCGACCGGTCCGACGCCCGTCGGCTCGGCCCTCGAAGCCCTTGAGCAGTATGCTTTTCCGCTGCGCGACGACGCCACCCGCCAAGGCATTCGCACTGACGCGCTGCTGGTGATCCAGGACGGTCGCCTGGTCTATGAACGCTACGCCGGCCCCACCCGCGCAGACACCCCGCACCTGACCTGGTCCATCAGCAAAAGCCTGATGGCGACGGTATTCGGCGTGGCCTACGGTGAACAGCGGTTTGCCCTGACGGATTCGGTGGCTCGGTATTACCCCGCGTTGGGCCACTCGCCGGACCTGACCCTGGCCGATCTTTTCCACTGGGCCTCGGGCCTGGACTGGCAGGAAGACTACGAATACGCACCGTTGCATTCCTCGGTGGTGGCGATGCTCTATACCCGGGGACGCCGCGACATGGCGGCGTTCACCGCGCAACATGAACGCTACAGTCCACCGGGGGAGTCGTTCCGTTATTCCAGCGGCGACAGCAACCTGTTGGCGGCGGCCCTGAAACATATCGTCGGCCCGGCGCGATATCCCGATTATCCCTGGACGGCGTTGTTCGACCCGCTGGGCATCCGCCATGCTGTGTGGGAAACCGATGTCAGCGGCACCTTTGTCGGTTCGTCCTACGCCTACCTCACCGCCCGCGACCTGGCCCGTGTCGGCTTGCTGATGCAGCGTGATGGCCGTTGGGGCGAGCGGCAACTGATTCCCAAGGATTGGGTGGCGTTCAATCGCGCCCCCTTCGCTCGCTTCCAGGCCGGCCAGGACGAGGCCGTGCCCGGCGGACATTGGTGGCTCAACCGCGCCGCCGATCCCACCCTCCATCCCTGGCCCGACGCGCCACCGGATACCTACGCCGCGCTTGGGCATTGGGGGCAGGCGCTGTATGTCATCCCCAGCGCCCGGCTGGTCATCGTGCGATACGGTGACGACCGCGATGGCAGCTATCGCCATAACGAATTGCTCAAGCGCGTCATAGCGGCGTTCGCCGGGGCGGTGCAACCATGAGGCGTAGACCATGGCTGACCTCGATGGTGGCGCTGCTCATCGCGCTGTTCAGTTGGATCTGGATCGATCGGGTGGCGCTGCGGGCGTTCCCCGACATCATCAGCGCCTACACCGCCAAGGAATATTGCTCGTGTCGCTACGTGATGCGGCAACCGGCCGACTATTGCCGCGGCTACGTGAAACAGTCGGTGCCCATCAGCGGTTTTCTCGAAACCCCTGAAGCGAAACGCGTGACGGTCTCCGGGCTGGGGCGCAGCAACAGCGCGCGGTGGTTGGGGGAGCGGCAGGGGTGTCGATTGGAGCCATGAGCCTGGATCGACGCGAACCTTGTGGGGAGGGGATTTATCCCCGCTGGGTTGCGAGGCAACCCCCCTTGCGTCCTGCCTGATTCATCGCAGTGGCTGATGGATCCTGGGGTTGCTTCGCAACCCGGCGGGGATAAATCCCCTCGCCACAAGGAGTCTGCTGGCCGGGCGATTGGTTAAAGAGACAGTTTGCAAGCGCCCTCGGCCCGGTTAAGGTTCGCCACAGGTTTATCTGCCCTCCGAGTGTGTATGTTCAAGCGGTTTCTTTGCGTCGCTGTCGCGACCTTGCTGCTGGCCGGTGCTGTGCTGCCCGCCCGGGCCGACTGGTACCTGGACGGCGAGTCGTCACGGTTGTCGTTTATCAGCAGCAAGAACGGCAATGTTTCCGAGGTCCAGCGCTTCCTGGTGCTGCATGGCCAGGTCCAGCCCAAGGGGCTGGCGCGACTGGAAGTGGAGCTGGAATCGATCAACAGTGGCATTCCCTTGCGGGACGAGCGCATGCGCGCCGAACTGTTCGACATCAAGCAGTTCGGCGAAGCCATCGTCACTGCGCAGATCGACCTGTCGCCGATCCAGGACCTGGCCAATGGTGCACAGCTGGAACTGCGCCTGCCGCTGACCGTGGATTTGCACGGCAAGCAACACGAATACAACGTCGAACTCCTGGCGACGCGGTTGGATGAACACCGCTTCCAGGTGGTGACCCTGGAGCCGGTGGTGCTCAACGCGGCGGACTTCGACCTGGCGCCGGGGCTGGAGATGTTGCGGAAAATGGCCGGGTTGTCGGCCATCAGCCTTTCGGTGCCGGTGAATGCGGTACTGATCTTCACGGCGCGCTGACATGAGCGGCCCGGTCTTTCCATGGCGTGAAGGCAATCGGTTCGAGCTGTTGATCGACGGCCCGCAGTTCTTCCCACGCATGCTCGTGGAGATCGCTCGTGCCCAGGAGCAAGTCGAACTGGAGCTGTATCTGGTGGAGGCTGGCGCCTGCGCCGAAGCGATGGTCCAGGCCCTGGTCCAGGCTGCCGAGCGCGGTGTGCGGGTGCGTTGCCTGTTCGATGATTACGGCAGCCTGGCGTTTACCCTGAGCTTGCGTAACCGCCTGATCGAGGCCGGTGTGGAACTGCGTTTCTACAACCGCCTGAGCTGGCGTCGCTGGGTGCGTAATTTCTATCGCGACCACCGCAAGCTGTTGTTGGTGGACCAGCGTCTGGCCGTGGTCGGCGGTACCGGGGTGACCGATGAGTTCTGGAACCCCCTCGACGATCGCAGCGAATGGCACGAAGTAATGGTGGAAATCGTCGGCCCGCTGGTGCTGGACTGGCAACTGCTGTTCGATCGCCAGTGGCTCGCCAACCGCCATCGCCGGGCCTGGAAGCCCGCTTCCAACTTCGGCCTGCCGCGTCTGCCCCGGGTGCCACCGGCGGGCGAGGGCATGGGCCGGGTCGCGTATGCCGACGCCCGCCAGCACCGCGATATCCTGCAATCGCTGTCCCGGGCCTTGAACAGCGGCCAGAAACGGATCTGGATGGCGACGCCATACTTCCTGCCGACCTGGAACGTGCGCCGCTCCTTGCGCAAGGCCGCCGCCCGGGGCATCGACGTGCGCCTGTTGCTCACCGGCCCGCGCACCGATCACCCGTCCGTGCGTTACGCCGGGCACCGCTACTACCCGCGCCTGCTCAAGGCCGGTGTGAAAATCTTCGAGTACCAGCCGTGTTTCCTGCATCTGAAGATGGTGCTGGTGGACGACTGGGTCAGCATCGGTTCCTGCAACTTCGACCACTGGAACCTGCGCTTCAACCTGGAAGCGAACCTCGAAGCCCTGGATTCCGGGCTCAGCCGTGCAGTGGCGGCGAGCTTCGAGCAGGACTTCAGCCAAAGCCTGCAAGTCAGCCTCGACGCCTGGCAGCGCCGGCCATTGTGGAAGCGCTTCAAGCAGCGGTTGTGGGGGCTGGTGGATCGGTTGGTGGTGAATCTGCTGGATCGGCGGGGCTGATCCAGACACCCATAAACAACTGTGGGAGCGAGCCTGCTCGCGATAGCGGTGAATCAGTCAACCACTCAGTTGGCTGACATACCGCTATCGCGAGCAGGCTCGCTCCCACAGGGGAGTCATGTCGCTCTGGAGTCAGAGCAACTCAAAACTCTGCTGTTTCACATCCTGGGAGTCCAGGCCGATCTGCACGTTGAATTTGCCTGGCTCGGCAGCGTACTTGAGCTGGGCGTTGTAGAACTTCAGGTCGTCTTCGCTGATGGTGAAGTGAATGACCTTCTTCTCGCCGGCCTTGAGCATCACCTTCTGGAAGTTCTTCAGTTCCTTCACCGGGCGGATGATCGAGCCGGTCACGTCCTGGATGTACAGCTGCACCACGGTTTCGCCGTCACGCTTGCCGGTGTTCTCCACGGTCACGCTGGCGTCGAGCTTGCCGGTCTTGTTCAGCGTGGTGGAGGACAGGGCCATGTCCGACAGACTGAACTCGGTGTAGCTCAGGCCGTAGCCGAACGGGTACAGCGGGCCGGTGGTGTCATCGAAGTACTGTGAGGTGTAGTTGCCTGGCTTGCCCGGGGTGAACGGACGGCCAATGCTCAGGTGGTTGTAGTAGGTCGGAATCTGACCCACCGAGCGTGGGAAGCTGATCGGCAGTTTGCCCGACGGGTTGTAGTCGCCGAACAGCACGTCGGCGATGGCGTTGCCGCCTTCGGTGCCGGTGAACCAGGTTTCCAGGATCGCATCGGCCTGCTGCTTTTCTTCCAGCAACGACAGCGGACGGCCGTTCATCAGTACCAGCACCAGCGGCTTGCCGGTGGCCTTCAGGGCCTTGATCAGCTCGCGCTGGCTGGCGGGGATGTTCAGATCGGTGCGGCTCGAAGACTCGTGGGACATGCCGCGGGATTCCCCCACGGCGGCCACCACCACATCGGCGTCCTTGGCGGCTTTTACCGCTTCGTCGATCAGCACCTGGGCCGGGCGTGGATCGTCCACCACTTCCGGGGCGTCGAAGTTGAGGAAGTTCAGGTAGTCGAGCACCTTCTTGTCGCTGGTGATGTTGGCGCCACGGGCATAGATGAACTTGGCGTCACCACCAAGGGCACGGCTCATGCCATCGAACAGGGTGACCGACTGCGCAGGACGACCGGCGGCGGCCCAACTGCCCATCATGTCGATCGGTGCCTTGGCCAGCGGGCCGACCAGGGCGATTTTCGCGTTCTTCTTCAGGGGCAGGGTCTGGTTGCGGTTTTCCAGCAGGACCATGCTGCGGCGTGCCACGTCGCGGGCATCGCTGCGGTGCAGTCGGCTTTCGGCGTAGGTGTCGGCCGGGTCATCCTCGGCCTTGCCGATACGCAGGTACGGGTCCTTGAACAGGCCCATGTCGTATTTGGCGACAAGCACTTCACGCACGGCGTTGTCGATGTCGCTCTGCTCGATCTCGCCGGACTTGAGCAGCCCCGGCAATTCCTTGCCATACAGCGAGTCGTTCATGCTCATGTCGATGCCGGCCTTGATCGCCAGCTTCGCCGCTTCTCGACCATCCCGGGCGACGCCGTGCTTGATCAGTTCGAAGATGGCGCCATGATCGCTGACGGCCAGGCCCTTGAAGCCCCATTCCTTGCGCAGCAGATCGTTCATCAGCCAGGTGTTGGCCGTGGCCGGTACGCCGTTGATGGAGTTCAACGCCACCATCACCCCGCCGGCACCGGCATCGATGGCGGCGCGATAGGGTGGCAGGTAGTCCTGGTACATTTTCACCGGGCTCATGTCCACGGTGTTGTAGTCCCGGCCGCCTTCAACGGCGCCGTACAGGGCAAAGTGCTTGACGCTGGCCATGATGCTGTCGGCCGCGTTGGCGCCGCTGCCCTGGAACGCCTTGA
The DNA here is from genome assembly GCF_006227205.1 of Pseudomonas sp. ICMP22404. Classification (GTDB taxonomy): domain Bacteria; phylum Pseudomonadota; class Gammaproteobacteria; order Pseudomonadales; family Pseudomonadaceae; genus Aquipseudomonas. The sequence goes on along the minus strand of NZ_VCNG01000027.1, from coordinate 15,632 downwards.
CCATCACCCCGGCAATGCGCGACACCAGGTAGGTGTCTTCGCCAAAGCCTTCGGAGGTCCGGCCCCAGCGCGGGTCACGGGAAATGTCGACCATCGGCGCGAAGGTGATGTCCAGGCTGTCGGCCGCAGCTTCCTGGGCAGCGATGCGGCCGGAGTGGTAGATGGCGTCCATGTCCCAGCTCGAAGCCAGTGCCAGGGGAATCGGGAAAATGGTGCGGTGGCCGTGGATCACGTCATAGGCGAAGAACATCGGGATCTTCAGCCGGCTGCGCATGGCCGCGTCCTGCATCGGACGGTTTTCGGCGCGGGTAATGGAGTTGAACGTGCCGCCGATGTTACCGGAGGCGATTTCCTTGCGGATCATCTCCCGGGGCATTTCCGGGCCGATGCTGATCAGGCGCAACTGGCCGATCTTTTCCTCGAGGGTCATTTGTTTCATCAGGTTACTGATGAAAGCGTCCTTGTTCTCTATGGGGGCTGGCAGGTTGTCGGCTAATACGGATTGACTGGCCAGACTGACAAACAGGCCCAGCAAACACAGCTTCTTCATGAATAGTTTTCTCGCAGGCCCAAAGGCGGTAATCAGGACACGCCGTCAGCCAAAATGTGAGGAGTGGCTATTGTTGTTTGGTCAAATGCAGCACACTTTCGAACCCAGGGGGCTGAACTTAGTTTCGCACCGCGCATCTTTTAGCCCATCGATCCGTTTCAATCCAGTGCGGCGGCAGATTATGCCCCAGACACCGGTGGGATAGGTGGCCGTGTTTTTCCAATGTAAAGGCAAGGGAGAGCTTCACCCGATGAATCTACGACTGAACCACCGAAGCGGCTTGCAACTGCTGGCCCTGATGCTGTTCACCTCGCTACTGGCCGGTTGCGGCATCAACACGATTCCGACCCTTGACGAACAGGCCAAGGCTGCCTGGGGCCAGGTGCAAAACCAGTACCAGCGCCGTGCCGACCTGATCCCGAACCTGGTGGAAACCGTCAAGGGCTATGCCCAGCACGAGCAGGAAACCCTGACTACCGTGATCGAGGCGCGGGCCAAGGCCACCTCGATCCAGGTCGATGCCAGCACCCTGGACAACCCGGAGAAGCTCAAGCAGTTCCAACAGGCCCAGGATCAATTGACCGGTGCGCTGAGTCGCTTGATGGTGGTGTCCGAGCGCTATCCGGACCTCAAGGCCAACCAGAACTTCCTGGCGCTGCAGTCGCAGCTCGAAGGCACCGAGAACCGTATCGCCGTGGCCCGCCGCGACTTCATCCTGGCGGTGCAGAAGTACAACACCGAGATCCGGACCTTTCCGGGGCGGTTGTGGCACAGCGTGATGTACAGCGACCTGCCAATCCGCGAAACCTTCGAGGCCACCAGTCCCGACGCCGAAAAAGCGCCGCAGGTGAAATTCTGATCGATACCCGGCTCCCACAGGAGTTCCAATGCGCGTGTTGAAATTTGGCCTGGTGCTGTTGCTCTGGGTGTTTGCAGTCACGGCCCAGGCCGAGTTGAAGTTTCCGGCGCTGACCGGGCGGGTGGTGGACGCCGCCCAGATGCTCGAGCCAGCGGTGCGGGCGCAACTGGAGGCACAGCTCACGGCCCACGAGCAGGCGACCGGCGAACAGGTGGTGGTTGTCACACTGCCTGACCTGCAGGGGGCCAGGATCGAAGACTTCGGCTATCTGCTCGGACGCCACTGGGGTATCGGGCAGAAGGACAAGAACAACGGCGCACTGCTGATCGTCGCCCGGGATGAGCGAAAGCTGCGGATCGAAGTGGGTTACGGCCTGGAAGATCGACTGACCGATGCCCAGAGTTCGGTGATCATCAACCAGGTCATCACCCCGGCCTTCAAGACCGGCAATTTCAATAAAGGCATCAGTGACGGCGTGGCGGCGATGCTGGTGGTGTTGGGGGGCAGCCCTCTGGACGAGCCGGCCACTGCGTACAATGCAGGCGAGCAGGAGGAGGGCGACTTCGTCTCGCGTCATCCGTGGACATTCGCGATGCTGGTGATGTTGTTCATCGTCACGATCATGGTCTGCCAGGTGCTGGGGATCCTGCCGGCCGGGCGGGGCGGCTCAAGCGGCTCAAGCGGGGGAGGCTTTGGCGGTGGCGGTTTCGGCGGTGGCGGGGGTGGTGGTTTCAGCGGCGGCGGTGGCAGTTTCGGGGGCGGCGGTTCGTCGGGCGGCTGGTGACAATAATAATGAGCAGGCACTTTTAACCATGGCATTACTGACTGAACACGAACAACGCAAAGTGGCCGAAGCCATCGCCCGGGTCGAGCGGGACACCGACGCTGAACTGGTCACGGTGCTCGCTGCGCGCGCCGACGACTATGCCTACATCCCACTGCTGTGGGCCAGTTTGCTGGCCCTGGTGGTGCCAGGTGTGCTGCATTACCTGACGGGCTGGTTGACCATGCACAGCCTGTTGCTGGTGCAATGGGTCAGCTTCATCGTGCTGTGCCTGGTGTTTCGCATTCCGAAGGTCACCACCCACTTGATCCCCCGGTCGGTGCGCCACTGGCGGGCGTCCAACCTGGCTCGCCGGCAGTTTCTCGAACAGAACCTGCACCACACCGTGGGCAGCACCGGAATGCTGATCTTTGTCTGCGAGGCCGAGCGCTATGTGGAGATCCTGGTGGACGAAGGCATCTCCAAACGCCTCGACAACCGGAGCTGGGATGCCATCGTCGCGGCCTTCACCGAGCAGGTCCGCCAGGGCCAGACCTTGCAGGGCTTCGTGACCTGCATCGAAGCCTGCGGCCAATTGCTCAAGGAGCACGTCCCCGTGACCCACGAACGCAATGAACTGCCGAACCGGTTGGTGGTGCTGGGCTAGAAACTGCCAGCGGAACACATCGGGGGAGGAAACTGTGGGGAACCTGTGGGAGCAAGGCTTGCCCGCGATGAAGGCGCCTCGGTCCCAGGGTAGGCTGCGGCGACAACTTCATCGCGGGCAAGCCTTGCTCCCACAGATAAATCCCCTCGCCACAATAATTCTCCGTGCCCTCGACCCCCATCCCCCCTAAAATACCCGCCATTCCCGATCCGCCCGCCCCGAGGCCGCTTTTCCATGTCCGTTACTGCAACTCCTGCCCGTCCCGCGCCGGATCCTCACGCCGAGTTCATCGAGCTGCTGCAGGCCAGCCTCGACCAGAATGCTTTCATCAAGCTGGTGCTGGCCAGGCATGTCGGCGACGAAGCGGACCTCCAACGGCTGATCATCAAGCAACTGACGGTCAAGGAGCAGCCTTGCCTGTCCTTCGTCTACCGCTACAAAACCCGCGACATCACCAAGAATTTCCCCCTGGCCGAAGGCGTGGCGACCATCGCTGGGTTGTTGCCGGCATCGTTCAAGAACGCCCATTTGCTGGCGGTCACCGACGAGGCACAGCTGGAGTACAGCAAGAAGGGCAAGCCTTCACTGTTCAAAAGCAAGCCCCAACAGCTGCGCGAAGTACCCTCGGTGGAACACAACCGTGAGAAAAACCGCTTCCTCGACCTGAGTCGACCGTTCCTGGCCGATCTGGGCGTGACCAATCACAAGCACGAGCTGATCCCGGCCATGTCGCGTAAGTGGAAGCAGATCAACAAGTTCATCGAGGTCTTCAGCCATGCGTTGACCTCCTCGCCGCTGGCCCTGGACAAACCGGTGCGGGTGTCGGACTTCGGTTCGGGCAAGGGCTACCTGACCTTCGCCATTCACGACTACCTGCGCAACACCCTGCAGGCCGAAGGCGTGGTGACCGGCGTCGAGTTGCGCGAGGACATGGTCCGGCTGTGCAACGAGGCCGCCGCGCGCCTGGAACACCCGGGCCTGAGCTTCCAGCACGGTGACGTGCGCAGCGTGGCGCCGAGCGCGGTGGACGTGATGATCGCCTTGCATGCCTGCGACATCGCCACCGACTACGCGATCCACATGGGCATTCGCTCGGGTGCTTCGATCATCATGTGCTCGCCGTGCTGCCACAAGCAGATCCGCTTGCAGATCCAGAGCCCGGCGCTGCTCAAGCCGATGTTGCAATATGGCCTGCACCTGGGCCAACAGGCGGAAATGGTCACCGACAGCCTGCGGGCGCTGTTCCTGGAGGCTTGTGGCTACGAAACCAAGGTGTTCGAGTTCATATCCCTGGAACACACCAACAAGAACAAGATGATCCTGGCGGTCAAACGCGCCACGCCGATCGATCCGGCCGAGTTGCTGGCGAAGATCCAGGAACTGAAGGCGTTCTACCACATCACCGAACACTGTCTCGAAACGCTGCTGCGGGCGGACGGTTATCTCGCCTGAAGCGGGACAGATGCAACGCTGTGGGAGCATAGCTTGCTCGCGATGAACGATGACTCAATTGTGCTGCTTAACCTCGGCGCTGAATCGCGGGCAAGCTTTGCTCTCACAGAGCAACATTCGACCTAACTCGTCGTGCAGCCCGTCAGATGACGGGTGAAGACTTCCCCGCCGGACTACCTTTAATGCATTCACCCTTCACGCATTCTCAAAGGAGTCCAAGCCATGGCCGCAAAGAAAATCCTGATGCTGGTCGGCGATTACGTCGAAGACTATGAAGTGATGGTGCCGTTCCAGGCTTTGCAGATGGTCGGCCATACCGTGCATGCGGTGTGCCCCGACAAGACCGCCGGGCAGACCGTGCGCACGGCGATCCACGATTTCGAAGGCGACCAGACCTACAGCGAGAAACCGGGCCATCTGTTCACCCTGAACCATGATTTTTTCGGTGTCGGCGTGGCTGACTACGACGCGCTGCTGATTCCCGGCGGGCGGGCGCCGGAGTACCTGCGTCTGAATGAGAAAGTCCTGCAACTGGTGCGCGATTTCGATGTGGCGGGCAAGCCGATCGCCGCGGTGTGCCATGGCGCGCAATTGCTGGCGGCGGCGGGCATTCTGGAAGGGCGTGAATGCAGCGCTTATCCGGCCTGTGCCCCGGAAGTGCGCCTGGCGGGTGGGACGTTCATCGACATTCCGGTGACCGAAGGCCATGTCCAGGGCAACCTGGCGACCGCACCGGCCTGGCCCGCTCATCCGAACTGGCTGGCGGGGTTCCTGACGCTGTTGGGCACGGCCATCACGCTGTAGCGGAGTCGACTGGCAGAGCCGGCGGGGCAGGTCTTTACTCTTGAGGCTGTTGACCTCTCGAGGAAATGATCATGTCCGGATGGTACGAAATCAGCAAGAACAGCAGTGGCCAGTTTCGGTTCGTGCTCAAGGCCGCCAACGCCGAAACGATCCTGACCAGCGAGTTGTACACCACCCGCAGCGGTGCCGGCGGTGGCATCGCTGCGGTGCAGAAAAACAGCCCGTTGACCGAGCGCTATGAGCTCAAGAACACCAGGGACGGTCATCCCTACTTCAATCTCAAGGCTGCCAACCATGAAGTGATCGGCAGCAGCGAAGCCTTTTCATCGGACGCCGCCCGGGACAAGGGCATTGCCAGCGTCAAGGCGAACGGGCCGAGCATGGTGATCAAGGACAAGACCCTGTTGGCGCTTTAACCTACCAGTAATGAAGACGCTTCTCCTGTGGCGAGGGGATTTATCCCCGCAGGGGTGCGTAGCAGCCCTCATCCTGGCAACTCGGAGTGTCAGATGGATCTGAGACATCCACTGTCGGGGGCGCTACGCACCCCAGCGGGGATAAATCCCCTCGCCACAGGTCTCTGCGCGGATTCCATTCCTACACCTCCACCGGTACCGACAGCTTCGGATCGCCCAACGGATGGCTCTTGGCATCGAAGAACCGCAGCTCGATGTCCAATCCTTGGAACAGCTTGGCGTAATGGCGCTTCTGGTGCTGGATGAACGCCTGGCTGCGAGGGTAGATCGAGATCGCCACGGTGCGGGGTTTCGCCTGGCGCAAGGCGCGGACGATGTGTTGGTCCTGCTCGCCCAGGGCATGGCCAAACAGGCACAGGTTGTCGCCGTGGTGCAGCAGTTGGTCGTAGCAGAATGACAGGTAGTCGGAACTTCGGATGGTCTTGAGTTTGTCCTCGCTGGGGCCTTCATTGACGAACAACGGTACGTCGTCCAGGGTCTTGAGGGTGTTGTTGATGGCGAAGCTGCCCAGCAGCGTGCCTTCGGTGGACGTGAGCTTGCGCGCCGTGCCGTCCTGGTTGCGCACCAGGTGCAGGCCGCCGTGCAGGTACAGCAGGCGCGGTTTGTCCGTGGTCACTTGGCTCAGATCGAAACCGTGGTCGGTGTCGGTGAACAGATCGGTAATGGTCTGCGGCGCATGCTGGATCGCCCAGTAGTTGAGCAGGTCGTAGTTGGTGGTGAACACCGTGGCATAACGGCTCAGTTCCTGGTTGAGCGTCGCCAGGGTCGACGGTTGTACCAGCCGCCATGGGATATGCACCGCATGCACGGTGTTGATCAGCGCTTCTTTGATCGCGTAGTAGCGATTGCGCGGGGCGGCGGAGCTGACGGCGAGGGCCTTGTTGACCCGGCTGGTGGTTTTCAGCGCACCGAGCACCTGTTCGAAGCTGCGGGTCTGCAGCGCGTCGAACACGCTCAGTTCCGACGGGCTCAAGGGCTTTTCCTCGACGGTGCGGGCGTTTTCGAACAGCGAGTCGTAGCCGAAATCATCCCATACGGCGCGGCTGGCACCATTGCCCACCAGCAGCCCGCTGAAAGCGGTATGGGCGCGCAAGGTTTCCCAGTCTTCAAGCCGGGCGTCGTATTCCTGGAAGTCGGTCATTTGGAAAGTCATCTCAAAACGTGGCAAGGGCAGGGCGCGACTTTATCACGACCGACTCTTGAGCCAGATCAAGGTGCCGCGTGACTGACTGGTCAATGCTGTGGACCCGCCGATCCGGCCTCTTTCAGGAACGCGTCCCATGAGTAGCACTTTTTTCATTCCCGCCGTGAACGTCATGGGGCTGGGTTGCCTCGACGAAGCCATGATTGCCATTCGCAATTACGGTTTTCGCAAGGCCCTGATCGTAACCGATGCGGGACTGGCCAAGGCCGGCGTTGCGGGCAAGGTTGCCGATCTGCTGGCCCAGCAGGACATCGAATCGGTGATTTTCGACGGTGCCAAGCCCAATCCGAGCATCGCGAATGTCGAGCGTGGCCTGGGATTGCTGAAGGAGAGCCGATGCGATTTCGTGGTGTCGCTGGGGGGCGGTTCGCCCCATGACTGCGCCAAGGGCATTGCCCTGTGCGCTACCAATGGCGGGCAGATCCGCGACTATGAGGGCGTCGACCGGTCGGGCAAGCCGCAGTTGCCGCTGATCGCCATCAACACCACGGCCGGCACCGCCAGTGAGATGACTCGTTTCTGCATCATCACTGACGAATCGCGCCACGTGAAAATGGCCATTGTCGACCGCAACGTGACGCCGCTCATGTCGGTCAACGACCCGGCGCTGATGCTGGCAATGCCCAAGGGACTCACGGCTGCGACGGGCATGGATGCGCTGACCCATGCGATCGAAGCCTACGTGTCCACCGCCGCCAGCCCGATCACCGATGCTTGTGCCCTGAAAGCCATCACCCTGATCAGCAACAATCTTCGCCTGGCGGTGCGTGACGGCAACGATCTGGCGGCACGGGAAAACATGGCCTACGCGCAGTTTCTCGCCGGGATGGCATTCAACAATGCTTCGCTGGGCTTCGTGCATGCCATGGCTCACCAGTTAGGCGGGTTCTACGACTTGCCCCACGGCGTGTGCAATGCGGTGCTGTTGCCCCATGTACAGAGTTTCAATGCTTCGGTGTGCGCCTCGCGCCTGACCGATGTGGGCCGTGCCATGGGGGTCGATACGCACCTGTCTGGCCCGGAAAAAGGCGCCCAGGCAGCCATCGCCGCGATCGTCAGTCTGGCCCGGGACGTGGAGATCCCGGCCGGCCTGCGTGAGTTGGGCGTGCGCCTCGGTGACGTGCCGGTGCTGGCCGCCAACGCCCTGAAAGATGCCTGCGGCCTGACCAACCCGCGGGCAGCGGATCAACGGCAGATAGAGGAGATTTTCCGCAGCGCATTTTAAGGGCTCCGGGGCGGCATGACTCGCACGCAGACCATGGCCGCCACTGCCAGCAGCGCGCACAACGTCGCCAACGGCCAGGCCTGTTGACTCGATAACAGACTGGCCATGGCCCCGATCAGCGCGGCCATCAATTGGTGCAGGAAACCGCTCAATGCCATGGCGTAGGCGCCGGGCACGGGTGAGCCTTCGTTGGCCAGGGACAGGCTGATGGGGTAGTTCAACGACTGGCCGAACACGGCCAGGCAGTACGGTAACCAGAACAGCAACGCGATGCTGCCCAGGGTAAGGCTGCTCACCAGCATGGTCGCGCTTCCTCCCAGCACCAGCGCGATGCCCCAGTCCATCAGCCGTCGCTGGCCGGTGCGCAGCACAAAGGCATTCACCGCCAGTGCGCCGAGCAGGTACGCGGCACTGATCGGCCAGCCCAGCAGGCCGTACTCGATCGCCGACCAATGAAAGCCTTCTTGCAGAATGAGCGGCGCTGTTGTGTTGAAGGCGATGATCACACCGTACCCCAGCCCTCCCGCAAGGGCCGGCAGCAGGAAACTGCGCTGCAGCAGTATCTGTCCGTATGCACTCGATGCCGACTGTCCACTGCTGCTCTCCGTCAGTATCGGGAACCTGGCCCGGGAAACCGCCGCAGCCATGATCAGGCAGGCGGTGCCCATTCCATAAAAGATCGCTTCCCAACCCAGAGCAGCCTGGATCAACGCGCCCAGGTATTGGCCGATGCCGAGGGCGATCACGAAGGCTATCGATATCCATGACAAGGCTTTTGCCAGCTGATCGCCGCTGAAGCTGTCACGGATCAGGACCCGTGCCATCACCGATATACCGCTGGCCCCGATGCCCTGGATCAATCTGAACGCCAGGAACCCCTCCACCGAGGTGCCAAGGGGCAGGGCCAGGTTGCCCAGCCCATACAGCCCCAATGCCGCCAGCAAAACCACTTTACGCCCCAGGCGTTCGCTCAGGCTGCCCCACGCCAGCATGGGCAGTGCCATGCCGATCAGGTACACCGACAGGCCCCAGGACACCCGGGATGCATCGGCTCCAAGATCCCGGGCAATATCAGGTAGCGCGGGCAGGTAGATGCTCATGCCCAGTTGTGCCAGGAAAACGGTGGTGCAAGTGACGATCAGGGTTGTACGGTTTTTCATCGAGGACTCATGTCAGGTGCGGATATCACGCCCGTGGGCTTGCAGCAGGTTGATGATCTGTTCGCAGAAGGACCGGATCACGCTCGGCTCCATGTCGGCGCGCAGGGTAATGCGGATGGCCGCCTTGTCTTGTGGCACCACGGGGAAAAACACCGCCGAAGTGAAGTACCCCAACTCGGCCAGCTCACCCGCCACGCGGTTGGCCAGGGTTGCCTCACCGCAGGGCACCAGACGTATCGCCATCGGGTTGCCGTACTGCTCGGTACGGACAAGGTTATCGAAGACGCGGATATTAGTCTGCAAACGCTCCTGCAACGAGACCAGTTCCCGGCTGCGATGCAGCCGGATCGAAGCCATGCCGGCACCAATGGCCGCTGCGTTCAGGCTCTGGGACCAGGTGCTCGGCCCACCGTAACGCTGCACCAGCGCTTTATGCCGTTCACTGCCGAACATGGCCAACCCGCCACTGGCGCCGAACGATTTTGCCAGCGAGGCGACGATCAGCGTGCGCTCGTCCACGGCGGGTAGACGCGAACGGACCAGCCCCGCACCGTATTTGCCGACGGTGGACAATGCGTGGGAGTCGTCCAGGTACAGGAACAGGCCATATCGCTGCTTGAGAAACAGCAGGCTGTCCAGGTCCGCCGTTCCGCCCATGCTGTAGGCGCCGTCAGTTACATAGGCGACGTTGCGCTCTCGTTTGCACAGGTCTTCGATGAAGTCCATGTCGTTGTGCGGGCAGGTGATGACCTGGGTTTCATCGGCGCAGGCGGTCTTGAAGTGGTTCATCGAATAATGGGCATGTTTGTCGAACACCATGACGGGTGGCCGATTGCCCGTAAGTGCACCGCTGGCCAGCAGCGGCAGGATCCCGGCGCTGGCCGCGCTGCAGGACAAGGCACTCAGGCAGCTGGCACCGAACAGTTCCGACAGTTGCGTTTCGTACTGCGCCAGGATCGCCAGCTTGCAGCGACTCTTCGAGTTGGCGACATGCAGGGTTCCGGTTTCCCATAGCGCGGTCATGGCGCCATCCAGCAAGGCAGGGTGATAATCCAGGCCCAGATAGGACGTCGTCCCGAAGTGGTGAAAGGTGCGGCCGTACTGGTCGACCAGGACGTTGGGCGTCTTGACCTCGACATTGAGCCCCGAGATTTTTCCGGCCTCGGCGCACTGCCAGTCCTGATCCGACAGGGAGATGACCTTGCGGTAGTTGGTGAAACGATGGGTGGGTTGCGCGATCTGGTTCATGGTGCGATTACATTCCTTGGTTGAGAAGTGCTGTCCGTGGGTGTTTCAATATCTGTGTGTTTCCGGACTTTACAGACCATCGCCCAGGGCTTTGAATCGGCTGTTTCCGGCGTGTTTGAGGGCTGCCGGAGTCTTCCGTGTAGGAGCTTGCCTATGAACGTGGACGGGGAATCCCTGCGGGGAGTCGGAGCTAGGTGGGTTTGTCCGGATGTCCCCGGATCCGCTGCGTTTTACCTGGCCTGAAGCGCTGTCAAGGCATCGGTAAACAGGCGTAACAGTCATTTTTTTTTGCGAAAGTCCCTTGAGGGGCCGCTCTGTCATACCGATTAGCCAATGGGTGGCATATTGCAATCAATTTCTCGGATGGTTTGATTGCCTGCGCTATCCTCTTTGTATCGTGGGTGTAGTCCGATCACCCAATTCGCCCACCGCTGCATTCTCCGGATGGCTTCCAGCCAATGGGTATTCGAGATTCCGCACCGCTGGCCAGTTACATCGACCTTCTGCTGGACGCCGTGTGTGCCGTCGACGGCCAGGGACGTTTCGTGTTTGTCAGTGCCGCCTGCGAACGCATTCTCGGTTACACCCCCCAGGAGCTGATCGGTCGGCCGATGATCGAACTGGTTCACCCCGGCGACCGCCAGCGTACCCTTGACGCTGCGCGGGAGATCATGGACGGCGAGCCCAAGCTCAACTTCGAGAACCGCTACCTGCGCAAGGACGGTCGGGTGGTGCATATCCTGTGGTCGGCGCGCTGGTCAGAAATGGATCAATTGCGCATCGCCGTGGCCCGCGACATTACCGAACGTAAACTGGCCGAGTCCCGACAGGCAGCGCTGTACGCCATTTCCGAAGCGGCCCATGCCGCGGCAGACCTGCTTGCGCTATTCAAGCGTATCCACCTGATCATCGGCGAGTGGCTGCCGGCCCTGAACTTCTCGGTGGCGCTGTACGATGAACAATGCGCCCAACTGAATTTTGCCTATCACGTCGACGACGAGGAACGGCAACCCGAACTGCCGGGGACGATCACCGGGCGTTTGTGCGCCGAGGTGATCCGAAGCGGTCAGCCGATCCTGTTGACACCTGATTGCAACCCATTGCCACCGGCTTTTTTCGACCTCGTGGAGCAGCCGGGCGCGCCATGCTGGCTGGGTGTGCCGCTGAACTCGCAAAACGGCACGATTGGCGCAATGATCCTCAAGAGTGCCCAGGACAAGGAGCGCTACACCGAGCAGGACATGGAATTGCTGCAGTATGTCTGTGCGCAGATCACCCTCGCCGTCGAACGCCAGCAATTGCATGCCCGGTTGCAGCGCATGGCGCAATACGACCAGTTGACCCAGGTGCCGAATCGCGAACTGCTGCGTGAACGGTTCAAGGCCGCGCTGGCGAGTGCCCGAGTAGCGTCAGGGCGCATGGCATTGCTGTACATCGACCTGGATCGCTTCAAGCAGGTCAACGACACCTATGGTCATGGCGTCGGTGACATGCTGTTGCAAGCGGTGGCCAGTCGGCTCCAGGGCTGCGTACGTGATTCCGACACGGTTGCGCGTATTGGTGGCGATGAGTTCGTGGTGTTGCTCCATAGCATCCAGGCGCTGGAAGATGCCCACGTTGTGCAAGAAAAGATCCGTCAGGCGCTGACCCAGCCGCTGCGACTAGATGGGCACTGCCTGAGCATCGAGCCGAGTATCGGCGTGGCCTGTTTCCCGGACCATGGCATCGAAGACGTCGCACTGTTCCGCCATGCTGACCAAGCGATGTACGCCGCCAAGCGCCAGAATCACAGAGCCTTCGACATCTGAAAGCACGTCACCGTTCGTCGTGGCGCCGCGTATTTATTCAAACCTTTGCGCCCCTGGTCCTTTCGAATATCAGGCAGGCCCGGCTCGCCAACATTCAAGCATCTTGAGGGCCAGACCATGCCGGGCTCACGAAGCATTCATCCCGGAAATATCGCCCATGATCGAACCAAGGTGCTTGGAGCGGGTCGCAAAAGTGGGAGGACCACCCTCATGACCGCCGACAAGCCCCTGCGGAAAAGCGGGTCGGACATGTCGCTGATCGGTCATCGGTGGTTCTGATACAGAGGCAGGGAGACCTGCCCGAACTTTTAACTACGAGGAGGGCGCGACCATGAGCCGGATGGCTACCTTTTTTCGCACCACCAGTCTCGTCGTGCTGATGGGCCTGGGTGCCAACAGTGCCTGGGCCCAATCGCCAGCTGAATTCATCAACGATGCCTCTGCCAAAGGCATGGCCGACATCGAGGCCAGTCGCATGGCCCACGGCAAAGCCGAGTCCAGGGAGGTAAAGGATTACACCATCATGGTGATCAACGACCGCACCACCGCCAATCAGCATCTGGCCAAGATTGCGAAAAAACTCGACCTGCCTGTCGCACCGCGGGAGGAAGTCGCTGACAAGGCCAAGACCATGATCCCGCAGATGCAGGAAGGCGAGTCGTTCGAAGCCGCTTATGCCGCCAGCCAGGTCAAGGCCACCGAGGACGCCATCGCACAGATCGAGCAGGAGGCCAAAACCACCGAAGTGCCGGAAATCAAAGCGTTTGCCGATGAAACCCTGCCTAAATTGCAGACCCACCTGGAGATGGCAAGGGCGCTGCAGGCCAGCCGCTGATCGCGGCACGTCTTACATTCAGGGCCGGGGCGTCAGCTCCCGGCTTGTCTTGCCCGCCGAAAAGGAGAGCCTCGATGTCCACACGCCGAGAACCCAACCAATACGCGATGCAGAACCCGCTGACCCAATATCCCCGTCCACCGTTTCCCGACCAGCCGCAATCGCCGCCCGGTATCGACCAGGACATGGTGCCCAAGCCCGATCATGGTGAAAAAAGCTACCAAGGCTTCGGCCGTCTGGAAGGTCGCAAGGCGCTGGTGACCGGTGCTGACTCGGGGATCGGCCGCGCGGCAGCCATTGCCTACGCCCGGGAGGGGGCTGACGTCGCGATCAATTACCTGCCCAGCGAAGAGCGCGACGCTCGGCAAGTCATCGAACTGATCGAAGCCGAAGGCCGCAAGGCCATTGCGATTCCCGGTGATCTCAAGGACGAATCCTTCTGCGTCCAACTGGTGAGGAGCGCCCACGAGCAATTGGGGGGCTTGGATATCCTGGTAAACGTTGCCGGTAAACAGGAGGCGCAAAAGGACATCGCCGACATCACCACCGCACAATTCGATGACACCATGAAAACCAACATCTACGCGATGTTCTGGATCTGCAAGGCCGCGGTGCCGCTGATGCCGGCAGGGGCAACGGTCATCAACACCGCCTCGATCCAGTCTTACGATCCGTCCGCGACGCTGCTGGACTACGCCACCACCAAGGCGGCCATCGTGGCGTTCACCAAGGCATTGGCGGGGCAAGTGATCGGCAAGGGCATCCGCGTCAACGCCGTGGCACCCGGGCCGATCTGGACGGTGCTGCAACCCAGCGGCGGACAACCCCAGGAGAAAATTCCTACCTTCGGCTCCCAGGTGCCGATGAAGCGTCCCGGACAGCCGGCCGAATGTGCGCCGTTATATGTACTGTTGGCGTCTCAGGAATCGAGCTACATCACCGGCGAAGTTTTCGGCGTGACCGGTGGTAATCCGCTGCCTTGAGGCGTGCTAAGGATGCGCGAGTGGCGCCGTACCACTCGCGCATCGCGATCAACATTGATTCAGATCGATCTTGTTCTTCTGCTCCAACCCTTCAAGACTTTTGGCTTCGCCTTGTCCCATGGCTTGGTAATGCTTCCTCAGCGCCTCCAATTGCTTGAGGTCCAGCGACTCGAGTCCGAGCATTGCGTTTTGCGCTTCATTGGTTGCGCGCAACAATTCGTCGATCTTCAGGTGCAGGATATCGGTGTCGCGGTTTTGTGTGTTCTGGATCAGGAATACCATCAGGAAGGTAATGATCGTCGTGGAGGTGTTGATGATCAGCTGCCACGTATCGTTGAACTTGAACAGTGGCCCGCTCAAGGCCCACAGCACGAGGAGCACGATAGCCCCCAGAAATGTCTTGGGGCTCCCCGCCCACAGGGCCAGTTTTTGCGCGATTTTAGCGAAGGTCATTGCTGTGTTCCTTATGGGATTGCACCTGTCTGGTTTGACAGCAACGCCTCGGTGAAAATTCTACTTACATTTAGGTGCAGCGCCTGGGCGAACGTCTGTCGTCCTGGCGGAAGACTGTCGCAACCATTGCTGCCTTCATCGGTCACTCCTTAAAGCCCTCAGCCGGAGTACACCATGAACCTCACGCGCACGTTCTGCCTCGCCTGTAGCCTGTTCCTCCTGCAAGGCTGCTTCGACAATTCGGACAATGAAACCAAGGACAACACCGACGGCACCAAGTCTTCGGTGCAGATGAAAGAGTCCGACGCCCAGAAAAAATAGACATGGACCCGCCATCCCTGTGGGAGCGAGCCTGCTCGCGATGGCGATGGTTCAGCAACATTGGCGTTGCCTGGCACTCCGCCGTCGAGAGCAAGCTCTGCCAGGTTTCGTATCCTGGCGCTAGCTGTTTACCACCCTGTGCATCAACGCATGACAAAACTAACACCCGCTTATTTTTCCTATTCTGGACGAAACTTCCGTTCAAGTTTCACTGGGAATAGCCGAAGTGTTGCAGAGCTCTTGTTCAATTTTGTAAGAAAACAGTGATTGTATAAGACCCTCTCCACCCTCCTTAAAATCAAGGAAGAAGAAAAATGGCAGTTATTAATGGAACAGCCGGCGCAGATGCACTAATTGGCACCGCAGGGGATGATGAGATCAACGCTCTGGGTGGCAATGACGTCATCAAGAGTACTGCCGGCGCAGACAAAATTGATGGCGGTGCTGGTTCAGATACTGTTGACTATTCGGCATCTACTGAAGGTATCAGTATAGATTTGCGCCAGGGAACTGGACTTGTTGGACGGGGTGGCGACGCAGAGGGGGATATTCTCACTGGTATCGAAACGGTCATAGGCTCCGCCTTCAACGACGTTCTCTCCGCCGGCCCGTACACCACAGCCACAGGGGTACGGCTGGAAGGGGGGGGCGGCGATGACATCTACAACATCGGCATGGGGTTCACACCCACCATCATCGAGCAGGCCGGTGGTGGCAACGATGAAGTCCGTGTGTCGGTGATCAATCCGAGCGGCACCATCCTGGCTGCAAACGTCGAGCGCCTGACCTACGTCGGCACCGGCGCCTTCACCGGTTATGGCAAT
>NZ_VCNG01000026.1 GCF_006227205.1 Pseudomonas sp. ICMP22404 | reverse complement strand
GCGGGCTTCTTCCTGGGACAGCTGTTCAACGGCCGGTTGCCGGGCTTCGGGGGCCAGGGCTTGCAGGTCGTGCTCGACCAGGGCGAAGCCGATGTCGGCCGGGGCGAAACGTTGGCGCACTTCGCCATCCTGGCGCTCGAAGGTGGTGCGCAGGCTTTCGTGGCGGGCGACGATGCGGTCCAGGGCCCGCTGCAAGGCGTCTCGGTCCAGGCTGCCGCGCAGGTGCAGGGCGGCGGGCATGTGGTAGGCGACGCTGGCGGCATGGTCCAGTTGATCGAGGAACCACAAGCGTTGCTGGGCCAGGGACAGCGGCAGCGGTTGCTCGCGAGAAACCACGGCAATTGCCTGGAGTCGGGATTGACCGGCCTGTTCGACGTGTTGGGCCAGTTCGCTCAGGGAGGTCTGGGCGAACAGGGTGCGCAGGTCGATCTCGGCGCCGAGGTCCTGGTGCAGGCGGGCTTGCAACTGCACGGTGAGCAGGGAGTGGCCGCCCAGTTCGAGGAAGCCGTCGTGACGGCCGACCTGGTCCAGGTGCAGCAGGTTCTTCCAGATCTCGGCAATGGCGACTTCGGTGTCACCTTGCGGCGCTTCATAGGCCTTGCTGGCGAGGGCTTCCAGGCCGGGCTCGGGCAGGGCGCGGCGGTCGAGCTTGCCGTTGGCGGTGAGCGGCAGGGCGTCCAGGTGCACGAAGGCGCTGGGCACCATGTATTCGGGCAGGTGCTTGAGCAGGGCGCTGCGCAGTTGCTCGGCAGGAACCGGTTCGCCGCAGACATAGGCTACCAGGCGCTTGCTCTCGGGTTGGCCGGGATGGTCTTCGCGGGCAATCACCACCACCTCGCGGACACCGGGGCACAGCGCCAGGGCCGCTTCGACTTCACCGATCTCGATGCGCAAACCGCGGATCTTCACCTGGAAGTCATTGCGGCCCAGGTACTCCAGCGCGCCGTTGGCGAGCCAGCGACCGAGGTCACCGGTCTTGTACAGCCGCGCGTTCGGGGCATTGCTGAACGGGTCGGCGATAAAGCTTTTGGCGCTGAGTTGCGGCAGGTTGAGATACCCGCGCGCCACGCCGATACCGCCGATATGGATTTCCCCGGCGATACCCAACGGTTGCGGTCTGCCACGGGCATCGAGCACGTGCATCTGGATGTTGGCGATCGGTTTGCCGATGGGCACGCTCTCGCCGGGATCGCTGGGGCGGCAGTGCCAGGCGGTCACGTCGATGGCCGCCTCGGTCGGACCATAGAGGTTATGCAGTTCAACGCCGGCCAGCTGCCGTTCGAAACGCCGTTGCAGGGCACGGGGCAGGGCTTCGCCACTGCACAGCACCCGACGCAGTTCGGGGAAGTCACGGTTGTCGGGGTGCTCCAGGAACAGGTCGAGCATCGACGGCACGAAGTGCAGCATGGTGATGCTCGCCTCGCGCATCACCTGGGCCAGGTAAGCCGGTTCCTGATGACCGCCGGGACGGGCCATGACCAGCTCGGCGCCGGCCAGCAAGGGCAGGAAGAACTCCCAGACCGACACGTCGAAACCGAACGGGGTCTTTTGCAGGACCCGGTCGCTGGCATCGACGCCGTATTCATCACGGGCCCAGAGCAAGCGGTTGACCACACCGAGGTGTTCATTCATCACCCCCTTGGGGGTGCCGGTGGAACCCGAGGTGTAGAGCACGTAGGCCAGGTGCTGCGGCGTCAGGCCAAGCGCCTGCGAATCTGGATTGTGTGTGGGAAGGGCGCTCAGGACGTCCTCGTCATCGAGCGCCAGCGCCGGGATATTCAATGGCGGCAACTGGTTCAGCAAGGTGTGGCTGCTCAGTACAGCGCGGGGGGCACTGTCTTCGAGCATATAGGCTTGGCGCGCACTCGGCAGGTCCGGGTCGATGGGCACATAGGCGCCGCCGGCCTTGAGCACGCCCAGCAGGGCGACGACCATTTCCGGGCTGCGCTTGAGGCACACAGCCACTCTGGCATCCGGCTTCACGCCGAGTTCGATCAGGCGATGGGCGAGCTGGTTGGCCTGGCGGTTGAGCTGTTCGTAGCTGAGCAGCGGTCCGCTGTCGCCGCGCACGGCACAGTTATGAGGACGTTGCTCGACCTGCTGTTCGAACAGGGTGTGAATCAACACATCCCGCGGATATTCGCGGGCGGTGGCATTGAACTCGACTTGCAGGCGCTGGCGTTCGGCCGCGCTCATCAGCGGGTAGTCGCCCACCGGCGTGTCATGCTGCTCAAGTACCGCTTCGAGCATCGAGACGATGCGTTGTTGCAGCAGGCGGGCTTCTTCCACGCTGTAGTAGGCGGTGTTGAAGTTGAAGTCCAGGTGCACGTCTTCGAATGGGTGGTAGTCACGCACGAAGATCGCCATGGGCGTCTGTTCGTAGCCGTTGTCCATGGTGATGACGGTGGAAGAGGTGCCGCCGAACTGGTCGTCACCGTCCAGGCTTTCGAATGACAGCGAAACGTCGAACAGTTGCCGACGCCCTGCCTGTGCGAGGCGCAGGATGCGGTTGAGTTCGGCAATCGGGAAGCGTTGGTGGCGGTAGCAGCGGCGCAGTTGGCCGCCGGCGGCGTGCATCAGGTCCAGCAGCGAGGCGTCGAGGTCGACGGGCAGGCGAATCGGGCTCACCGAGGAAAACATCCCTGCGGTTTCCTTGGTGCGAGCGTTGGTGCGGTTGTGCACGGGCATGCCGATGACCATCTCGTCGACGCCCACGGTCCGGCAGAAATACGTGGCGACCACGCTGATCAGCACGTGGGCCACCGACAGGCTGCGCTCGCTGGCGAACTGCGTCAGGTCGTTGTAGAGCGCCCGTGGCAGCATCGCCTGGACTTGGGCGCTGGGGGCCAGTTCATTGGCCTGGCCTGTCTTGAAGTCGGCCCGGCGTTGCAGCAGCGACGGCGGCAATTGCGCGTAGGTTTCCTGCCAGAACTCGCGGTCGCGCTCGTAGCGTGACGATTGCAGGTAGGCGCGGTCGTCCTCCAGGAACGACAGGTAGGAATGCCCTTCGGCGACTTCGTCGTTACCAGCCAGCAAGCCGTTGTAGGCAGCGCCCACGGCATGACCGATCAACGCCACACCGATACCGTCGGTGACCAGGTGGTGATAACGGTTGAGCCAGTAGTGACGGTTCGGCCCGCAACGCACCATGCGCGCTTCCCAGAGTTGGCCGGTCAGTTCCGGGAACGGTTGGCGGAAAGCGTTGCGCAGGTACTCCATCGCCAGTCCGGCGTCGGCTTCGGCCTCGGTGAACTCCACGATGTCCAGCTTGACCTTGACCTCGGGCAAGACCCGTTGACGGCCGATGCCGCCCTCATGGCTGAAGCTCAGCCGCAGGGCGTCATGGTTATTGGCGACCAGCTCGATGGCTTTCTCGAACAGCGGGATGTCGATTTCGCCCTTGATTTCCAGGGACATGCCGATGTTGTAGTAGGGCAGGTCCGGGTGTGCGATCTGGTCGAGCCAGATGCCCTGCTGGACGGAGGCCAGTTCGTGGGTGGCGCAGTCTTGCGTGGGCAGCTTTTCGGTCGACGAATCCATTTCGGAGCACCTGCAGGCAGAATCAATTGAGGTTTGTCTCCGTTCGAATGGCGGTGCATGAAGGCCTGGGCGACTGCCAATCGGCGGATGCAAATAGTCGTGGGGAGGGACATCGGGGCCGTGGGCAGGCGCCTGATGCGATGGGGGCGTCGGGGGGCTGCGGTGCGGCTGTCGATGGGCCGTCCTGCCGTCCGGTCACGCCTGATGTCCCTTCACAATGTGGGAAAAAATTAGAGGATCCGCTTCCCGATGTCTGTCATGGGAAGCAGGGACAACGGCGGGAAACGCGGCTTTGCGACGCTTGGGCGTGGTCGCGCGAGTCTGTTATACCAACGACCCTGAGTGAGTTTGCGAGGGTTGAACATGTCACTGATCGCCGAATCGGAGCGTCCGGTTTCCAAGTTCTGGAGCCTGTCCCGTTTTCCCAATCACCCGCAGGCAGGGGCGGTCGAAGTGATCGATGCGCTGGCGATATCCAAAGAGGATTTCACCCGCCGCTACGTCAATCGCAACCGGCCCTGCCTGATCAAGAATGCCGTGCGGCACTGGCCGGCTTTCCATAAGTGGAATCGGCTGGACTACCTCAAGGCTCACTCCCACAACAGTGCCGTGGTGGTTCGTTCGCAGATTGTCTCGGAGGTCATCGGCTGGTCCAATCCCAAGGTCAAGGCCGAGCTGACCGAGTATGCGAACACGGTCTACCGGGACATGCCGTTCCATGAGTTCCTCGACAGCCTGGGCGAGGGCGATTCGCCGCTGGTGGCCGACAGTTGCCGTTTCTCCGAAGGCTCGGCCATCGAGCGGCTGAAGGAGGACGTCGGTGGCCTGCCGTTCATGCCTCAGTTGGGCAAGACCCGGGCCTATCCTCCCCATCGCAGTTTCCTGTACCGCAACTCCTACACCGATTGGCATTTCCATGTCACCGACGAGACGTTCATGGCCCAGGTGGTCGGGGCCAAGGAAGTCCTGCTGCTGCCGCCGGACGAAACCAGTTGGCGGGCGTTGCGGCCGGTGATCGAGGAAGCGGGCTACCTGTACGACATCGATACCGGGCGTTTTCCCGGGACGCGGGACCTGCGTGCCCTGCGCACGGTGGTGGAGCCGGGTGATGCGTTGTACATCCCGGTCTACTGGTGGCATGCGGTCCAGTCCATGGACGACGCATTTGGCGCCACGGTCGCGGCCACGTTCCCGACACCTCTGCATGTCAGCGGCAACATCAGCTCGCCCATCGCCAGACGGGTGCTGCGCAACTACCTGTTTTCCCGCTACGCGCCCCTGGTGGTGGGTGCGGTGGCGTACTCCATGGTCTACCGGTTGATGAGCAAGCTGGTCGATGTCGCCACGTCCCGCGATGTGCGCACATGAGCCTGGTGAGCGACCGCAAGGGCTTCGATCTGGGACGGGGTTTCTATTTCCTCTGGTGTGGCGAGTCTCTGGCGGTCATCGGCACGGCACTGATGGAGTTCGCCCTCGGCGTCTGGGTGTACACCCACACCGGTTCGGCGGTGGCGTTCGCCAACGTGGTACTGGCGGCCACCTTGCCGGCGGTGCTCTTTCTGCCACTGGCGGGAGGGCTGGCGGACCGGATCAGCCACCGGGTCATCATTGTCTGTTGCGATGTCAGCCTGGCGGTGCTGCTGCTGGGCGTCATGGCGTTGCTCTGGTTCGAGCGTCTGGAGCCGTTGCACCTGTACATCTTCAATTGCCTGGCATCGATTGTCAGTGCCTTTCGCAAGCCGGCCTACCAGGCGGCTGTCAGCACGATTGTCGCCCCGGATAAGTTCACCCGGGCCTCGGGATTGATCAGCATCAGCAAGAACGCTTCGGCCCTGGTGGCGCCCCTCCTGGCCGGGGCGATCATGGCGAAGGCCGGGCTGGTGACGATCCTGGCGGTGGACCTGGTGACGTTCTGCTCCGGCACGCTGTTGGTGATCAAGGCGTTTTCCCATGTGCGGCCGCCAGCGGCCCATCACGACGCGCTGGCCAAGGGCACGGTGTTCGGCGGAGCCCTGGGCAATGTCGCCGCGGCGCTGAAGTTCTTCGTCGCCGAGCGCCTGATGGCCGGGCTGCTGGTGTACACCATGATGCGCAGCGCGCTGTTGGCCCTGGCGACCTTGATGATGACGCCGTTGCTGTTGTCGACCCTGGGCAGCCAGGTCCTGGGCATGGCCTATACCTGGGCGGCGCTGGGTGGTTTGGCCGGTGCGGGGTTGTTGATTTCCATGGGCAATCCGCGCCGGTTGATGGCAATGGTGGCGGTGGCCGACCTGTTGCTGGCGGGGTGCGTCGTAGCCCTGGGGATGGTCTCGCAGGCGGTGGCTTACTGCGCCCTGGCATTCGTGGCGATCACCATGGCCAGCATCGCCGATGCCAGCGTGAATGCGCTGTGGATGCGCCGGATTCCCGCCGGCAGCCGCGCCAGTGTGTTTGCCTTGATCAGCATGTTGACCATTGCCGCCACCAGTCTGGCCGTCATCGTCGGCGGTTTCCTGGTCGACCACTGGTTCCAGCCGGCGCTGATGCCTGGCGGACTGTACGCCGATTCGATCGGGCGCTGGCTGGGAACAGGTCCGGGACGTGGCGTGGGGATGCTGTTCGTGGTCGCCGGGGCGCTGTTTGCGCTACTGCCGCTGGGTGTCCTGCTCTACGGACCGATGCGTCGCCTGGACGAGGCGCCCACGCCAGTGGCCGTGGTGCGGATGGCCGACGGCCCGCAGGTCGACCCGCTGTGATGCTGTACCGGATTCCCGTGACAGACAGGCCGGGCCCGCTGGGTCAACCTTCCCAGGCTGGTCCGCTGCGCCCTTCATCGCCACCGGAATCGACAACCCTCAACAAAAGGAGCACCTATGCGCCCGTCGTTTTATGATTCCAGCCGTTTTCCGCACCTCAAGAACCTGGCCGACAACTGGGAAGTGATCCGCGAGGAGTTCCTGGCCCTCGATGCACCGACCCTGACCATCAACCGCGTGGGCAAGTCGATCACCGAGATCGTCGATGAAGTGGCCGCGCACATGGAGGCCGGCGGTGAGTATGGCTGGCTCTGGGGCTGGGGTGATGACATGGACGTCATGCCGGAATGGACCCAATACGGCCTGGTCGCCTATGACACCCCGATCCCCTATGCCCGCGCCGCCATGCCCGGGACCATCGACCTGCTGAGCAAGATCCCCGGCATCAAGCTCTGCGCCTTGCTGCGCATGGAGCCCAACGTTTTCCTTGGCACCCACTCGCACACCGGCACTTGGGAAGAAGGCCTGTTGCACATGCAACTGACCATCGATGCCCCGACCACCCAGAACTATGCCTACCTCAACGTCAATGGCAACTTCAACCAGAGCACCAACGGCAACCTGGTGATCTTCGACGGCTCCCTCGACCACTTCGCCGTCAACGCTTCACGGGCGCACCGCACCGTGCTTTATCTTGAGTTCTATCGCGAGAAGCACATGGCGGCGTGAGGTCTGAGTGGGGCCAAGTCTGCTCGTAGGGGGGGTGCCAGCCGATATCATCGCCGGCTGGACCGACGTCATCGCGAGCGGACTCTCCCTTGAAAGGGAGCGTCCTCCTGGCATCACGGCGCATCTGTGTTCGCACTTGGCTTGCGCGGGTCCGGCTAACGCATCGCGGTGCTGCGGATGTAACGCGCCGGCGACGAGCCCAGTGTCTTGCGGAACATGCTGATGAACGAACTGACCGACTCGTACCCGAGCGCTTCTGCGGTTCGTTGCACCGACTCACCTTCGGCAAGGCTCTGCAACGCCACGATGATTTGCCATTGCTTGCGCCATTGGCCAAAGGTCAGCCCTGTTTCGCTCTTGACCAGACGCGCCAGGGACCGCTCGCTCATGGCGACCTGGCGTGCCCACTGGGCCATGGTGCAACGATTCGACGGGTCCTGGGCCAAGCCGCGGGCGATGAAACGCAATTGCGTGGCGGCGGGAAGCGGCAGGTACAGCTGTTCCGAAGGGGCCAGTGCCAATTGTTCGAGGAGTACGCTCGCCACGCGTGCGTTGGCAGAGGTGGGCGGATAGTCCTGGGCCTGTGCGCTCAGGTGCAGGATCAACTCCAGGATCAATGGGGAAAGCACCAGCGTGCAGCATTTCTCCGGTAGAGCGGCGGCGCCGGGCTCTACGAACAAATAGCCGATCTTGCCGTTGGCAGTCACCCGGTTGCTATGGGCGATACCGCCCGGAATCCATACGCCGAAACCCGACGGCACCATCCAGACACCATCCTCTACGGTGCATACGATGCCCCCGTGATAAGCCACCACCAGTTGGCCCTTGCGATGGGTGTGCACGGGAAATTCGGTGTCGTTTCGCTGGCTCTCCAACATCAGCGCGACGGCGGGCTGGTCGAAGCTATCCAGTTCGAACTGATCAACCGCATAGCGTTTCGTCTCGTCCATGGCACTCCATCCGGATTGTCCGAATTTGATTATAGATTGGCAGCATACTCAATATCGGCACGTTCTCGCAGTCCCTACCATCGTCATCAAGGCCATCAAGGTGATTGCCTCCGGTGAGACTCAACGATGCTGAGCGAAATCACGATTGCCCACCTCTACCTTCCACCCTTGCTGCTCTACCTGGGCGTCGCAGTGCTGGTGTACGGCGTGCTGGAGCGGAGCATGCGGCATTGGCTGGATTGGACCTGGCACCCGAGCATGGCGCGCTTCTTCGTGTCGCTGATTGTCCTCTCGATCCTGGTCCTGAAGTGTTGAGGGCGGCGCGATGACCATCAATCATTTCCTCAAGATGCTCGTAACCCTTGGGCTCGGCCTGATTGCACTGCTGTTCTGCATGCAGTTGTGGCGCACCTATGAGCTGGCACCCTGGACGCGGGACGGGCGGGTCAGTGCGCACGTCATTCGTATCGCCCCCGAGGTGTCTGGCCAGGTTGAACAACTGCTCGTGGGAGACAACCAATGGGTCGCCAAGGGCGCTTCGCTGTATCAGATCGATCGCAGCGCCTATCTGCTTGCCCAGCAACAGCGCACGGCCGAGCTTGCCGAGGCGCGCAGTATCTTCGAACAGCGCAGCGCACAGCTCAAGCGTCGCAACCAGCTCGGCGATGCCATTGCGCGGGAGGAGATCGACAACGCCGCCCGGGATCTGGCGGTGGCCAGGGCGCGTCTGGACGCCGCCCAGAGCCAGCTGGCCCAGGCGCGGCTTGACCTGGACCGCACGACCATTCGCTCACCGGTCGATGGATACGTGACCCAACTGCGCCTTCAGCCGGGTGACTACGCCTCGGCGGGTGACACCAATATCTTTGTGGTCGATAGCCATAGCTTCTGGGTCACCGGCTATTTCGAAGAGACCAAGTTGGCGGGTATTCGAGTGGGCGCTGCGGCGTCGATCAAGCTCATGGGCTTTTCGCCGTTGCTCGAAGGGCACGTCGCAAGCATGGGCAGGGGTATCGCCGACGGCAACGAACAGCGCGGCGACAATGGTTTGCCTCAAGTGGCGCCGACGTTCAGCTGGATACGCCTGGCCCAACGGGTGCCTGTACGGATCGAGCTGGACCACGTGCCGCCGGACGTGGAGCTGGCAGCCGGGATGACCGCCAGTATCGAGGTCGCCGAGGCGGGGGCAGGGCCACGTTGGAGGCTGACGCAGTGGCTTCAGGCGCTCCTGTGAAGGGCCGCGCATGGCGAACGCTCGGCGCATGGGCCGGATCATGGAGTCCCCTGGCATCTGGCTACATGTTGCGCAGTCTTGCGGCGGCCTCTCTGGCGCTATGGCTAGGCTTCCAGTTACACCTGGAGGCGCCATTCTCGGCGGCTTCGACGGTGCTGCTGCTGATCCATCCGCTTCAAGGCGCGGTGGTCGGCAAGGGTTTCAATCGGGTCCTGGGAACCGTGGTGGGACTGGCCGTTGCGTTGCTCCTGACCGGCATGTTCGCCCAGAAAATGTTGCTGTTCATCCTCGGGATCGGGGTATGGCTCGGTCTCTGTGTGGGGGCCATGACCCTGCTTCGGCATTATCACGCCACGGCGGCCGTCGTCGCTGGCTACACGGTCTGCCTTGCCCTGGGGCCCGCTATCGTCACGCCGCAGTTGGGTTTCGATCATATCGTGGCGCGCTGCACGGCGGTCGCACTGGGGGTGTTGAGCCTGAGCCTGGTGGCCACCTTGTTCAGCCGCAAGACCGTCGAGCCCAAACTGAACCGGGCCCTCCACGACGTCTGCTCTCGCACCGTGCGGTTGCTGGCCACGCGATTCAAGGGGGAACACAGTGCGGATCCGGCGATTGCGCAACGCCCGCTCGCCATCGACATCAGCAAGGTGGACGAACTGCTCGGGATCGGCCGAGGTGAGTCCTTGCTGATCCGTTCCAGGCTTGCGGCCCTGCAGGCAGGGCTGGCGTATCTGCATGCCGTGGTTCTGGACGAAGGCGCGACCGATCAGCCTGTTTCGCCTTCGTTCGCCCGAACGGGCATGGACCTGCAACGGTTGGCCGACGCATTGCCGGGCTTTTGCGTGGCGGCCGATGAAGTCCGGGAGATGCAACACCGCCTTGCGCAGTTGCCGGAAAACAACACGAGCCAACAGCGCCTGAAGGAACAATTGGCAGACCTGTTCAGCGCCTTGTCGAGCTTCGCCAGCCTTGAGCATCGGGGTCAGATGCCTGCTCGCGCGGTGGGTTTTCATCGACATTATGGCGACGCGCTGCGTAACGGCGTGCGAGCGCTGTTGGCGACATTGGCAATCGCGGCTTTCTGGTACCTGTCTGCCTGGGACCAAGGGCCAACGTTGCTGGCGGTATCGGGACCGTGCTGTACTTTGCTGGCCACCAGCCCGGCGCCTGCTCAAGGCCTGGCTCGCTTCTTCGAGGGCACCGTCTACGCAATAGTGGCGGCAGCGGCGTGCAAGTTCCTGGTGTTGCCGCACATCAGCGGGCTCGCGTTGCTCACGGTCGTGATGATTGCGTTCTGGGCCGTGGGGATTCAGGCCACGACCCGCCCGCGTCATGCCCTGCAAGGCATCGCTTATCTGATCGGCTTCAACACGCTCGTCAGCACAGGCCTGGCCGCCCAGTACGACTTCGCCGACTTCGCCAACCAGGCTCTCGCCTGGATCGTGGCGCTTGCCATATGCCTGTTGGCCTTCCTGTTACTGCCGGGAAAACCCCACCGCCACCCGCACGTCCTGAAGAAGGCGATACTCCAGGACACCCGGCGACTGCTTCGTCATGGACACCGGATGGACCTGCTCAAGTGGCAGGCAAGGCAGCAGCACCGATTGGTGACCTTGCAGGCGCTGTCGGGGGCAGATGATCAGCAGTCTGCGCAGGCTGGTTCGACGGCCCTGCAATTGAGCCGACAATGGATTCGACTGCAACGTCAAACCCGCGACCTGGACCCTGAATCATCGGTGGGCAAGTGCGCGCGACGGGGCGACCGACGGATTTCCCGGTACGCCTCCCATCCAGCGATCAGCGCGGTCCAGGCCCGTCGAACGTCCAGGTCACTGACCCGCCTTGACGCCCATGACCTGGCGGCTGGCTACCTGGCTTTGGCGGGGTTGCTCGAAACCTACGCAAGCGCGAATCAGCGCACATTTGACCGACGCCTGCGTGGGCAGCCTGCCCAGTAGTCGCTATAGTGCCCGCTTTACGCCGCTCCGGCACTGACACGGCAGTCACAGGAACCCTTCACATGTCCCATGGCGAAATCGCTACCCGCCCTGAAATCACCCACTTTCCACTTTCCCCAAGCGTTGAACAGGCCCGCCAACTGATACCTCCCGCCGAAGAGCGCCTGGCGCAGCGCAAGCGCGTGGTGCTCAAGCCGTTCAAGATCGTCCAAGGGCTCGTCTGTGGATACTTCCTGATCAAATGGGTGGCGCAGGGGCACTACTTCGGTGGCCCGATTCTCGCGGGACTGCTCTGGTGCGTGACCTGGGTCTTCAGCCTGCCGCTGGGGTTGTTCTGGCGCAAGGAAAGTCGCGAACTCAAGCGCGTTCAGGATAACGTCGGCGTCGTCTTGCACAAGACGTGCACGGACTTCCTCGCCGAACAGGCCCTGGGGCCGTATCGCTGGATCTCTCGCGGCGAGAACATGCTCGGACTGTTTCCGGAAACCGCTTTGCTCTATCTCTATTCAGAGGTGTCCGGCTACCAGCATGCGCTGATCGATGCGCCGCAGGTGGTCCGTCAGGTACGGGTCGACGAGAAAACCCAGACCGTCCATACCTCCAACACTCATACCACCCACAGTGAGCGAAGGGTCAGCAGCACGTACTTTGGCGGCGAGATCGGCAAAGGCACGTCAAACTCCACCACCTACACGTCCAGTACGACCCACCACACCTTTACCTTGCAGATTCAGTTTCAGATCGGCTCCGGCACGCCTTGCTGGACAACCTGGTCGTTTGGCAACGACTGGCAGGACGCCGAGAACTGGCGGTTGCAGATCGCACAGGCGGCGGGCTTGTAGATATCGGCGCTGTCGGGCGGCGTCTCCCCTGGTATCCCAATCAAGCCACAAACCTGTAGGAGCAATGCTTGCTCGCGATAGCGACAGACCAGTCAACATTGTTGCTGACTGACTTACCGCAATCGCGAGCAAGCTTTGCTCCTACAGGTTCTGCGCTGTCTGATCCTTAACTGATGAAAGACCTGTCTACGTGGTATGCTCGTCGCCAATATAGGGTAGGGGGGTATGCTATGTCGCATGCGCAGGCGGGAAAAGAAGATCTGCTCAAGCGCGTGAAGCGTATTGCCGGGCAGGTACAGGCAATCGAACGCGCACTGGAGGGCGAGGCCGACTGCGCGAAGACCTTGCACCTGGTGGCGGCGACCCGTGGGGCGATAAACGGTCTGCTCGACGAAATCATCGAGGACCATGCTCGGGAGCATGTCGCCAAGCCTGGCCTGACCGATCAGGAGCGGGCACAGGGCGTAGAGGAACTGCTCGAAGCCATACGTCGGTATTCAAAGTGAGAGATACCTTGAGCACTCATTCCGTTCATAGCCACAATTTTCTGGGTGCCGCCCACGACGCCAATGCCAAGCGCACATTGTGGGTGGTGACGCTCACCGTCGTGATGATGGTGGGCGAGATCGCCGCCGGTTACATCACCGGCTCGATGGCGCTTCTGGCGGACGGCTTCCACATGGCAACCCACGCCGGCGCACTGGGAATCGCGGCGGCGGCATATGCTTACGCACGCAAGCATTCGGAGAATTCCGCCTACAGTTTCGGTACCGGCAAGGTGGGTGACCTGGGAGGGTTCGCCTCCGCGTTGATCCTTGGCCTGATTTCGTTAGGCATCGGAGTCGAATCGGTCCTTCGGCTTTTCGAACCGTCCCAGGTGCAGTTCACAACGGCGACCGTGATCGCGGTCATCGGACTGTTCGTGAACATTGCCAGTGCCTTGCTTCTGGCCGGGGGCGGTCATGAACACGGTCATTCCCATGATCACTCCCACGGCCATCACGGCCACTCCCACGGCCAGGACAACAACCTGCGCTCCGCTTATGTCCACGTGCTCGCCGATGCAGTCACGTCAGTCATGGCTATCGTTGCGTTGCTGGCCGGCAGGTTCCTGGGGTGGGTATGGCTCGATCCGCTCATGGGGATTGTTGGGTCGCTCGTCATTGCCCGCTGGGCGTGGTCCCTGATGCAAGATACCGCGTCGGTGCTGCTGGATAAGACGGATGAGCACGTCGCCGAAGAAATCCGGGAGCTGCTTGATCAAGCAGCCCAGTTCCAGATAACCGACCTGCATGTATGGCGGGTGGGACCTGCAGCGCGTGCCGCCATCGTCAGCGTGCAGGGGCCGCGAGGGTTTTCTGCCGATGAGGTGCGTGCCACGTTGGTTGCGGTCCATGAGGTGACTCATCTCACGATCGAATACAGGACGGTGGGAAACTAGCCGCTCGCCATTATTTCCGGAACAAGCATGGCCAAAGACATTGAAAATCCCTGCGTTTCACTTTGTCAGTTGAACAGTGAGATGTGCGTGAGTTGTGGGCGTACCAGGGAGGAAATACGCAAATGGCGGAGCATGAAACGGCCCGAGAAAATCACCACCGTGCAGAAAGCGTCCGCTCGGATGAAAAGCATTAAAAAGAAGAAGGCGAAGTAGCCCGGGAAAGGGTGAGTACCCGCTTGGAAATGGGCCAAGGCGGTGATTCCCTGGAAGCCCCTGTCCGGACCTTCCAGAGAGACGGCGAGTGGTCAAGTCTTGAAACGCAGCACCAGGTTGTTCAGGTTCACTGCCAGTTGCGACAGCTCGTTGCTGGCAATGAGGGTTTGACGGGTTCCTTCGCTGCTTTGCACCGCCAGATCGCGAATACTGACCAGGCTTCGATCCACATCACGTGCTACATGCGCCTGTTGCTCGGACGCCGTTGCGATTTGCAGGTTGCGTTCGTTTATCTCCAGTACGGCATGGGTGATTTGTTGCAAGGATTGCCCGGCGTCTTCGGCAATTTTCCGGGTGCTATGCACCTCCTGGGTGCTTTTGTGCATCGACTCCACCGTGGCAGAAGAGCCTGCCTGGATCGCCGCGATCATCTGTTCGATTTCCTGGGTGGAGGTTTGCGTACGATGCGCCAAGGCGCGGACTTCGTCGGCAACCACGGCGAAGCCTCGACCTTGCTCGCCTGCTCGCGCCGCTTCGATGGCGGCGTTCAATGCCAGGAGATTGGTCTGCTCGGCAATGCCCCGGATGACGCTCAACACTTTGCTGATGTCTTGGGCTTGGCCGGCCAGCGCCAGCACTTGTGCGGATGAACCTTCTACCAGGCTCGTCAGGTTGCGCATGGCCGCCAGGGTTTCAGTCACACGTTCATTGCCCAAGTCTGCCGACAGGCTCGACTGCTGGGCTGCCTGAGAGGTTGACGTAGCATTGCGAGCCACTTCTTCAACGGCCGCACTCATCTCGTTGACTGCGGTAGCGGCTTGCTCGATTTCGCTGTTCTGTTGCTGCAATGTCCGGTCAGCGCTTTCAGTAATGGACGTCATTTCGACGGCGGCAGTGCTCAGTTGCGTAGATGCACCGGAAATCTCCAGGACAGTTCGCCGCAGCTTCTCCGACATGATGTTGAGCGCCTGCATCAGACGGGATGCTTCATCTTTCCCGGTAACCTCAAGCTGCCGGGTCAGATCCCCTTCGGCAATGTCTTCAGCCAGTTTCAGCGATGTATTGATCGGATCGACAATGCTGCGGGTCAAGGCGATAGCGAGGAAGATGGTGAGAATCAGCGCGACGACTACCACAATCATCAGGACGTTGACGCTATGGCTATACACCGCCGTTGCAATGGCGCCTGACTGCTCCGTCTCTTTTGCGTTCAGCTCGCGCATGAGCGTGAGTTTTTCTTGATAGGCCGTGGCGCGGTTTGCCTGCTCGGAGTTGGCTAAGGCAACGGCCTTGTCATGGTCGGAAGTGTCCAATGCAATGACTTGCTTCAATCCATCGATGTAGGTGTTCATCGCGATTTGAGCGTCATTGAGCTGCGCGCGGTCCTCATCGCTTGTAATCAGATTCTGCCGATAGTATTCGCTGCGCGACTGCAGGGTCTCCATGGCTTGTCGTACTTTGGCTTGCGACGCGCTTTTGACTGAGGGGTCGGTGCTGGCCAGCATTCTGATGCTCTCGAGGCGAGCGTGCAGAAGTGCAATTTGAATGTCATCGACCACTTGAATGCTAGGCAGTGATTTTTCTTCTATGTCTTGTTCTGCGGCGCGCAATTGGCCGACTTGAACGTAGGAGAAGCCTCCCAGCCCGATCAAAAGCAAGGTGATAGCACCGAAGCAGAATGCGGCTCTGCGCGCGATATTGAGCGATCTCAAATTCATGTTTGGCTCCGGTGGCGTACCACGTAACGCCTTCGAGAGCTGGCCCTTCGCCAGCGATTACAGGGTTGGCGAAAGCGGATGAAAATTTTGTGAGCTGTTTGTGGTTTTTTTGAGAATCATGAGATGGCCCGAGATTCAGTCGAGCAGCGCTGGAGCGACTCCAGGCTTCTGGCCGGCTGTAGCCTCTCGCGAGTGGTAGAAAGTGGCCAGAAGCGGACATTCAGCGTTCATCGAGTTTGCTGCCAACACCATCAAAGAGCTGGGGCTGATGCAGCAGAAAAAGCAGGCCAGTGCAGTTCGAGAAACTGAGCGACAAGGTTTTTTGTCGCAGACTGGATGCATCAGGCCCGGCTATGCGGTCCCTCGTATCGTCAGTGCTCGACAGTCGCTCAAAAAAAATTCAAGCGAGGCTTGACCGAGGAGAACGATCGTTCTACATTGAGTCCGTGGAGATGAAAATGACAGATACCCGAGAAAAGATTCTAACGACCGCTGAGAAACTTATTTATCAGAATGGCATTCATGCGACGGGCATGGATCTTCTGGTGAAGACCTCAGGTGTCGCTCGCAAAAGTATTTATCGCTATTTTTCGACCAAAGATGAAGTGGCAGCTGCTGCACTGAATGCTCGTGATGTACGTTGGATGCAATGGTTCAGAACGGAATGCGACAGAGCGGATACTCCGCAAGAGCGTATTCTCAATATATTCACGGTGCTCAAGGGATGGTTTGAGTCAGACGGATTTCGAGGCTGCGCTTTCATTAATACAGCCGGAGAAGTTGGGGATCCCGATGATCCTATTCGCCATATTGCCAAACTGCATAAGCAGAAATTACTCAATTACACACTCGAGCTGACCGAGCAGTTGAATACGGAGCACCCAGTCGTCTTGGCGAGACAACTGCTCATATTAATCGAAGGCGCAATCACCATGGCGCGCGTGATGGGCGATTACAGTGCCGTCGATGACGCAAAAAAAGTTGCACAGTTGCTGATTGAATAGGTGTCGCTTCAAGAAAGTGACTTTCTGACATCTTCGCAAGACGTGCGGTTCAAATATGCCCCTGACGCATATTAGTCTGCGTGGCTGCTCGTATCCGTTCGCATAGCTGGATTGTTGAGATGCTGATGTAAATCGCGATTATCGTGACGCGTTGATGTTGTGATGATGATCGCTGAAAGAAAGTTGTACCGCTCTGCTGAGTTCCGAAAACGTTAAATAAACCGATACATCCAATTGTCCTGGAGGCACTACCATGTCCAATGCACAAACTCGTCCGCCACTTCCTCCGTTCACTCGTGAAACGGCGATTGAGAAAGTCCGACTCGCTGAAGATGGCTGGAACAGCCGCGATCCCGAAAAAGTATCGCTTGCCTATACACAGGATACCAAATGGCGCAACCGAGCGGAATTTGCTACCAACCGCGAAGAAGCCAAAGGTTTCCTTACTCGCAAATGGAAAAAAGAGCTTGATTATCGCCTGATCAAAGAGCTCTGGGCGTTTACCGACAACCGCATCGCTGTACGTTACGCATACGAGTGGCATGATGATTCAGGTAACTGGTTCCGCTCTTACGGTAACGAAAACTGGGAATTCGAAGCGGATGGCCTGATGCACCGTCGCTTCGCCTGCGTGAACGACATGCCTATCAAGGAGAGCGAACGCAAGTTCCATTGGCCACTGGGACGCCGCCCAGATGACCATCCAAGCCTGTCTGACCTCGGTCTGTAAATATTTCAACCGACCTGATCCTTTTGTTGAAAAGGCTCAGGTCGGTTTTTGAGCCTAACGCTATAAATAGTTTCTTCATCAAAAATTCTCTAACCCGTAACCGCCCGCAGTCCCTCCAAAGTTCTATCCTCCAATTCTTTGCCGGTCCTATCCAGCTCTTCCACCTGCCAACGATCCTCACCGCCTGCTTCGCGAAAGGTCTAGCGGTCGCAGTTTTCCAGCCATGAGTCTATTACTGAAGTCCTCTAGCAATGCCTGCTCCATCAGGTCCATCCATGAGGCTGCAAAGGCTTCGTAAGGGTTCTGAGGGCAGCCGGCTAAAGCAGGCATCAGTACCGGCGGGACAGACGAGAGGTGCGTAATTTTCAGGCACTACCGTTTAGGGAAATAGAGTTACCTGCACTTTTGTGTACTCGATTCTCAATGTGATGCTCCATGATTGATCTGGACTATACGAATCAAGTCCAGTCGGCGCGGTGCTGTGGCCCTATTCTTAACGGCGGCAACTGATTCCCCGTAATGCACGAGGTGGTAGCAAGTTGTTTCTCAGATCCATGCGCAGCCAAGTGGTGCGCGCTGATGACTGCCGCACTTACAGACTGAACGCAATCCATCTCGCTCAAGCAACAGCGCTCGTGGTCGTATGGCTTCCCCGCCTGAAGACACGGCAAGGTGTGCTGGCCCGAATAGAGGATTCAAGATAAGGGTTCCGCTTCTGATTTTGCCTTACGTCGACATGAGAGTGACAGAAGTGCCACGTTGGCCGATTTCCTCTCGCTACTCCGTTTGTAGCAAGCGGGAACTCGCGGTGAGCTGGATTTTGGCAGTCAGCCGTTGGCGGTTCTTGGTAGTGGATACGGACTGAGTAAATGCACTTCCGTGCTATTACTGCCGAGTAGAGGCGGGAAGCGCGCTGTATGGGCGCAAGTAGCGAAGAGTTATTTTCTCAGAAGGACAGGAGACAGCGGGTGTTTGAGCCCCCGTCCCTGGCGCCGAGCGATCTAGCGCCAGATGAGCGGACGGGAGAAGAGTCAATTCGTACAGCCGGTACCTATAACGTGGTACTCCATGATGTGCCGGTCGCCCTTGGAGTCGTCGTAAGTCATCTGCGCCGGCACTACATCGCAGCTATCGGGTATCTGAGTAATCGACACAATGTGAGCGATGTCCAGGTGTTGAGAGTAGCGATAGGGCTCGACCGTAATATGCGCAGTCTGAGTATCTTGCTCATCGGCCATAGCGACAGAGCCAATGGAGCCTAGGAGTAACACGAGTAACAGTTTCATAGTGAACACCTGTAGTGAGGGCGTGAGAAGACCAAAGCACTTGAGCGGTGCTCAGTCGTAAAAAGGGTTGAGGTGTAGCCCGGTTGCCGTCAGACGCCGGGCTGACTTACATCAGAAAGGCTTGGTAGGCAGGTACTTGCCGTCCAGGGTGATCACAGCGCGATGGCCGCCCTCCGGATCTTCGACTTTCTTGATGTCCAGCTTGAAGTTGATGGCACTGATGATGCCGTCGCCGAACTTTTCGTGAACCAGAGCTTTGAGGGTGGTGCCGTATACCGACATCATTTCGTAGAAACGATAGATAGTCGGGTCGGACGGTACGCCGTCAAAAAAACTGCCGCGAACTGGCATCGATTGCAGCAAAGCGACTTGATCAGCATCAAGCTCGAGTTTCTTGCCCACGACGTGGGCGGCGCTGGAAGGCAGCGGATGCTGGCCGAGCAGGGCGGCAGTGACGAAGGCTTCGGACAGGCCGGTGCCGTCAACGATCTCGGCGAAGGACAGGTCCTTGCGAGCCTTAGCCAAAATGATGGTTTCGGTCAGTTCTTGGCGCGCGGTGCGGGTGGCTTGAGTCTGGATCATGGCGAATCTCCTAGGTTAGTAAGGGTTACAGGTACGGGTTTCAGGCGACGTGCCTGGCTTGCTGGGAAACGGCGTGAACTTCGGGGTTGTCTGCGAGGGGCACGAAAGTCCCGGTATTGCCATCGAAGGCATCGATACGCCCGCTCTCGATGTCATAGATCCAACCATGCAGGGTGACGCGGCCTTCTTCGAGAGCCAGGCGAACGGATGGATGTGTCTGGAGGTTGGCCAGTTGCGCGATGACGTTTTCACGCACCATGGACGTAACTTTGCTCGGTAGATCCGCATGTTTGCGGGCTTCGTTAACCACCTTGGCCGAGTCGGCGTAACGGAGCCATCCGGCAACGGCAGGCATGTGATCCAGACACTTGCACGTTGCTATGGCGGTCATCGCGCCGCAGTCGGAGTGGCCGCAGATCACGATGTCTGCGACCTGGAGAGCGGCGACCGCATATTCAACAGAGGCCGAAACGCCACCCGGCTCCGGGCCATATGACGGCACGATGTTGCCGGCATTGCGGATTACAAACAGATCGCCTGGCTCGCGCTGGGTGACGAGTTCAGGCACCAATCGGCTATCTGAGCAAGAGATGAACAACGCTCTTGGGCTCTGCTGATTAGCCAAGTCCTTGAACAGTTTGACCCGCTCAGGGAAGGCGTTTTTTTGGAATTTCAGAAAACCGTCGATGATCGCTTTCATGGTTGCTGTCTCAATGTCTCTGGGTGTGAAACAAAGATTAAGCAACACATTACATAAGATAAAAGTCTCATTTATTATGGTGTGCATCAGATTATCTTATGAGTGAAATCATGCTTGCTCGTCACATCCAATACTTCCTCGCGGTTGCGGAACATCTCAGCTTCACGAAGGCCGCAGCGGCGCTGCACGTGTCTCAGCCAGCCCTATCGCAGCAGGTGAAACAGTTGGAAGAAAGTCTTGGAGCCCAGTTGTTCGACCGCTCAGGACGCACAACTCGCTTGACTGACGCGGGAGACGTCTATCTTCTGTATGCGCGCCGTGCTTATCAGGAATTGCGAGATGCTAAAAGCGCCATCCACGATGTGAGCGACCTCTCCCGAGGCTCATTGCGCGTGGCCGTGACGCCCACGTTCACGACTTATCTGGTAGGGCCCGTGATCGAAGCATTTCACTCTCGGTATCCTAAGATCACTCTCAACCTGAAGGAGATTTCCCAAGAGCGCATTGAGGAATTGCTTTTGGTTGGAGAATTGGACGCGGGGATCGCGTTCGATGAAATAAGTACACCGAATATTGATGCCATCCCTTTGCTGAACGAAACCCTCGCTTTAGTGGTGAGTCGCAGACACCGCTTGGCCGAGGAGCGGTCCATTGGATTACAGGCTCTGAATGCCGAGTCCCTGATTCTGCTCAGCCCAGAGTTTGCAACCCGCGAACAAATCGATCGCTACTGCCGCAAACACGCGATTCGCCCTCAGGTGCAAATGGAGGCCAATGCCCTCGGTGCAGTGATCGAAATCGTTCGTAGGACGAATCTATCGACTTTATTGCCGGCCAAAATCGCGTTGGCCCATGACGATCTGGTGGCCATCGCACTGGAGCCCGAGCGCTTGCAGCGCACCGCCGTCCTTTTGCGGCGCAAAGACGCCTTTCAGAGCGCAGCGATGCGAGTTTTCATCGAGGTGGCTAAAGAGGTATCCGTTCAGCTAAATGTGCAATAGCTGTGCTCGTCAATCTGGACGGAGCTAAGCCCAGCCTGTGACGTGGTAATAACAGGCTCAATAAAAAAACAGACTGCACCACTCCGACTGAGAGATATCTGGGCCATCCGAGTAAGGCTTCAAATTGCGGAAAAAAACCGAGACCTGGCTCTCTTCGATCTGGATACATCGGGCCCAGCTACGCAGCGAGGACTGCCTTTTTCCTAGCCGGCCGCATACTTCAGACCATCTATCCACTCGTCAATACGGTCGTATCGTCAAAGGCTGGGTGAAAGCCGTACGGCTTGATCCGGCAATGTATGGCACCCACACAATGAGACGAACGAATCACTGATCTATCGTAGGACGAAGACCGGCGGGCGGTTCAGTTATTACTCGGCCATACGAGATGGCGGAACAGACTGAGGTTTGACCATGCATAGCGACGGTCGAAGTCAGACTGTCGCTAACCGGCCAGAAGCGGACAAATTAATGTGACAGATATCCAGAGCCAGGGGTATCAGTCAGCAAGCGGAACAAACCAACGCCGTTGTAGTCTTCAAGTGTGCCCCCAGGCAACAGGCTGTTCTTACCGGGGGCGGTCCGCAACGCTGGAGTATTTTTTACATAGGAGGTTTCGGGTGCCCTGGAAATCAAATCTTGTAGTGCTCGCCCTGTCTGCCGTTGCCTTTTCGGCGCAGGCCCAATCTGATCGTGAAGTGGTCGAGGACATGGTGACCCGCTCGGCCAACGTCTGCCCAGGCCACAGCACCGAGCGCACCACGCCCACGGTGAAGGCGGTACCTGTCGGCGCGTTGCGGGTCATGCTTGATCGCGGCCTGGTGATGTGTCCCGACCGGCGTCTTGATGTCGATGCACCTGCCGTGTTTTACGGGAGGGTTGGCGTATTCGGGTGGAACCCTGAAGTGCCTGCAAGCTCGGAGGTGATCGTCAAGCAGATCGACACCATGACCCGCAAGGACGAGTACCCGTCGGACACCTTGGTTTGGGATGCGACGGGTATGCCCCTCAAGCAGCGCACTGTGCCGGCTTTCGAACCCAAGTCAGGGGCTGCTGTGCTGTATCGGATACGGTAAGCCCTGTCGACGAGGCGCGTGCAAGTAAGCGCCGATGCTGCTGCATGAATCCGATGTCAATCGAGACGGCCGATGGCACGTGCAAGATTTGCGCGTGCCTGCTGCTCGAATGCGTCGAAGTAGGGGGCGGTGGCATAAATGCGGTCGCGCGTTAGAAAGCCCTCCAGGATCTGACGTCGCTTTTGGCGATATATAGACATCGGCACGTGCAGGTACTCGCGGCGGACCTGTTGGTCGTACTCTTCGAACCGCTCGAACGACGCCCCGAGGATCGCCAGATCCGTGTCCACCAACACCGCCTCGTCTACCGACTGCGGGGCACTGTCGTGTCGCGTTACCATGACCAGGTCGTAAAGCCTGCGGCGCGTTTCGTCGTCCAGGCCGCTAGCACGGGCCACTTCGTCCAGCCATTGGGCGCTGCGCAACTCGTTGTCGCTGCGCAGGGGGTCGTAGATCGCGTCGTGGAACCACAGCGCGAGGTCGACTTCGGCGGGTGCCTGGCAGGCCGCGTTGAGGAGTCGACGCACCCGGAGGCACTCAGCCAAGTGCTGGCGGTTGTGGTACGCGCGGTGTGGCTCGTCGTAATGTCGAATGAGTTCCTGGTGTGCCTCTCGCGGTACGCATCTGACCCCAAGCTCCGTCCAGACGCGAGCCCAGGCGGTAAAACCCAGTGCCTCAGGCGCGTCGAGATCGTCGGGTGTCCTGACTCGTAATAGGCTGTTTTCTTCTGGCTGTTCCGTCATTGCTGCTCCTGCGCATTAATGTAGCGCTCTACCCGGACGATCAATTACATCCCACGCCGCACCCGCCCCGGCGCCTCACCATATACCTCCTTGAACTTCTTACTGAAAGCCGCCTGGGATTGATACCCCACCTGGGATGCAATGTCAGTCAGTCCCAAGTGCGAATGGCTCAGCAGGCTGAAGGCCAGTTCCATTCGAACCTGCGTCAACAAGACCCAAGGCGAAACGCCGGCTACCCGCACGAAAGCCCGCATGAACGTTGCACGGGACATGCTCGCAATCTCGGCAAGCGCATCCACTGTCCATTCGTAGCCCGGGTCCGCCAGCATCGATTGCCAGGCGCGGCCCAGCTGCTTTTCGGACAACAAGGCCAGGGTGCCGGTGTGTTGGCCGTGGCTCGCGAGGTGAGCGCGCAGGATCAGGGTGAACAACGCTTGGGACAAGGCATCGAGTAAGAAATGCGCCCCAACCTGATCGCTATCGGCTTCACCTCGCAACATGTCGACCAGGGCCGGCAGGGGAGCGCTTGCAGGGAGAGCCGCACTGGGTATCACGAGATGTTCGGGGAGGGCGCTGAACAACAGGGAGGCACGATTGTAGTGAAAACTTCCGCAGAGCATGTCCAGGTCCGTGCTCCCGCGGCCAATGCGGTAAAGCGGCAGCGTTCCACCGGACACCAGCCTCGGGGTTTGCGGCTCAGCCGTTCTTCCGATGCCATGCAGGAGGTGCGGTGCCCCACGAGGCAGAAGCAGAATGTCTCCTGCGCGCATTGGCAGGCGCTGGCCGTCCGGAAGTTCGACGCGGCACTCTCCCGTCAACACAATGTGATAAGGCGCTTTTCCCAAGGCTTCCTGCTGATGATCGAGTGCCCAATCGCCTTGAAACTGACACCGCAGATCCACACTGCCTCGCACGTTGGCCAAGCTGATGAGTTTATCGATCGAATTCATTTGAGCGCTTCGCATAAAAATTTGAGCGGATCGGACAAACTCGAATCTCGCCCTGGAGGGAGACTGAGCCTGTCGAAACAGTACACCAACTTGCTCAGGAGTCATGCGATGTTCAACAACTGGTCCGAACTGCTACCCACCATTCAGAAGGCTTTCGGCTCGCTCGGAAAAAGCAACCCGAAAATGGTCAAGGCCTACATGGCCCTTGGCGAAGCCTCCGCCGAAAACGATGTGCTGGATGGGAAAACCCGAGAATTGATTTCGATTGCCGTCGCTGTCACCACTCGCTGCGACGGCTGCATCGCGGTTCACGCGGACGCGGCGATCAAGGCTGGAGCGAGCCGCGAAGAAGTGGCGGCTACCTTGGCAACCGCCATTTCGCTCAACGCTGGCGCTGCCTACATCTATTCGTTACGCACGTTGGAAGCGTACGACTCGCTGAAAAAATAAAGCCTGCGGGTGCAGGCACCTGGCCTCGGTACCGTGCGGTATCGGGGCTTTTTAATGCCTGCAGGAACTTCGAACCTCCGACGCAACGCGGCGGGTAATCCACTACGATGAGGCGGCGAACTCACTGACAATGGAGATTACCCACGATGAACTACACGGGCGCCTGTCACTGTGGAGCGGTTGGCTTTGCTTTTGAGGCCGAAATTGAAGAACTGATCAGTTGCGACTGTTCGCTGTGCAGCAAGCGCAATGCGTTGATGGCTACGGTGCCGCGGGAGCAGTTTCGCATCAGCCGTGGTGAAGACGTGCTACGTCTGTATCGCTGGAACAGCGGCGTGGCCCAGCATTACTTTTGCGGGACATGCGGTATCTATGTGTACCACCGACGGCGTAGCAATCCTGAGGTTCTCAGTGTGAATGCGTGCTGTATTGATGGGTTGGATTACCGCGCAGTGCCGTTGCGTCATGTCGATGGCAAGAGTAGAAGCGTGGTCAGCCCGCCTTGAGCACACTGCCTGTTCAACCACAGGGTGCCGACCTCAATGGTTGGCACCGTGCTCAGGTCATGAGTCCAAAGGCGGGCAGAGCCTGATGCCAGCTAGCGGCGAAAACCCTGTGGGAGCAAAGCTTGCTCGCGATAGCGGCAGACCAGTCAAGATTGTTGCTGACTGACGTACCGTAGTCGCGAGCAAGCTTTGCTGCCACAGGTTTGAGCCTTGACTGACTGGCATCAGGGCAGGCCTCTGTCTTGCAGCTCAGACGGCGACCGATTCCAGGGTCGATTCAAGGAAGCGGAAGGCGGTCTGTTTCGAGTGATGGGTCGACTCGAAGAATGCCAGGTGACTGCCGTTGCTCTCCACGTGCAGCAGTGCATCGCTGATGGACTCGGCAATGCGCTGGGAGCCGCCGATGTGGGTGGTTTCGTCGGCGTCGCCGGCGACCACCAGCGTCGGTACGCTGATCTGCCCCAACCGTGACTGCAGTTCGGTCTTGTTCAACGCATCGTTGAGCCGCGCATAACGGTAGAACAGCTCCTCGTTGACATAGGGATAGAGCGCCGCATGGGCGATCGAGTCCGGGATGGTCGCCAGTGTCGCCTGGTCCAGGAATAACGCCTGCAAGTCGCTGGCTTCGTTGCGGTCGACGGCGGCCGACTCCATCAGCCATTCGAAATTCTGCTGATGGGCGGTGCGCAGGCTGTTGTCGCCCAAGTTGTAGTCGCCGTGCCACAGGCTCAGGGAGTTCACCCGCTCAGGGTGGATGGCTGCCGCGCTCAACGCGATCACCGCGCCGCCGCAAATCCCCATCAAGTGCGCATTGGGCAGCTCGTAGTGGTTCATCACGTTGATCAGGTCGCCGACCTGGGCATCGGTGTCCACGGAGAGCTGGTCGAACGAGGTACAGGAACCGAACAGTCCCCGGGTTTCCCAGGTGACCACGAAGAATCGTTCGCTCAGGGCGTTGAACCAGTCGCGACACAGGTCGAACGGCATGCCGCAGGGCAATGCCAGGACGATCGCCGGGCGGTTCTGATCCGTGCTGGCATGCACCGACAACGCAACGTTGTCGCGGGTGATCAGGTGCACCGTTTCAACCTCGGGCACCGAACCACTGAAATCGAAGTGTCTGACCAGGCGCCCGAATTCCCTGACGCTTTCGAACTCGTCGAAGTGGTCATAGGAAAAATCCAGCGCCTGGCAGATTTTCTTGCTGATAAACATCTCGAAGGAAGACAGCTGCGCCTCGCCATCGTGCACGTACTGCACGGCTTTGACACCGATGCGTGCGAAGGTGGCGCTGACCGCCCGTTCCGTGGCTCTCACGCTGGGGGAGGCCTGGTCGGGTGGCGGCTCATTTGCCTGAGCGAGAAAGCTCAGGCAAATGGGATCGGGCAGATGGATGGCAAGGTGCCTAAGCATCCTCACGGTCTCGCACAGGCGCGTCGCTGCGTCAGTGGAAATAGTCATGGATTGGGGGACTCCTGTCAGGCACGTTACGCATGCCACTGTCTTATGGCACTGAAAAATCAGACCGCTTCGAATTTCTTGCCTCGGGTGGTATGGGTGACAAGGCGGTTGTATTCCGGGGTCTTGTCCCCGATCACCTGGACCGCGCCGTATTTCTCGAGGCTGATGCGACCGCCGTACTCCTCGATGTGCTCGGAGTCCGGGTAGATCTTCACGAAGGACGGGACATAGCGTGAGGCGAAGCCCATGCGCATGTCCTGGGACTCGCCGCTGTGGGGGTAGGAGGCGTGCATCAGGGTCGACCAGAAAATGATGAACTGGCCGGCCTTCATCTGCATCGGCACGGCGGCGGACTCGTCAGGCTTGAAGTCCTCGTCGATCTGCAACTGGCGATAGTCGTAGCCGAAGAAACCACGGCGCACGCCATCTTTGACCACCGAGCTGTTGTTGGCATCGGGATCGTAGGCCATACGTTTGGTTTCGTCGTAGTTCATGCTGTTCTGGGTGCCAGGAATGAACTGCAGGCAACCATTGGCGATGTTGGCGTCGGTGAACGCGGTCCAGACGGTGATGGTGCCGCCGAAGTCTTCATTTTCCGGCCACAGGATCTGTGGCTTGCCCGAGGCGTTGGCGAAGGTGTCGGCCTGGTGCCAGTCGGTGCCTTCGTCACCTGGGTATTTGGGGAAGAACTCGGTGCGCCAGCAGAGTACATCCGGACCGAGGATGCTTTCGACGCGGTCGCAGATCTGCGGACGGCAGATGTGGCTGGCGAGGAATTCGTCGTCCAGGTGGCGATCATAGTTGGCGATGTTGGTGCCGGCGGAAATCGCATCCAGGTCCTGGTAGGCCGCGGCACTGCGGTCGAGCAGGCGCAGGCGGGTGCGTTTCCAGGTTTCTTTCATTTCTTCGGGGGTATAGGCGTCAAAAGGACCGATAAAACCGTTCTTCTCGAAGGACGCGCGTTCTTCCGGGGTCAAGGCGAATTTCTTGCTCATGGGCTGTTCCTTTTCGGTCAATGGGCTTGGACAAGGGAGCGCTGGATGCAGTCGGCCAATACTTTGGCGGTCGCACCGTTGGCCAGCACACCGGGGTCCAGGTTGACCTTGTAGTGGGCCTTGAAGGTGCTCAGGGAGCGAATTAGTGCCAGGGAGGTACCGCCAAAGTCGAAGAAGTCATCGTTCAGGCCGATGTTCTTCAGGCCGATATCCTGCGACCAGACCTTGAGCACGAACTGCTCTTGTTCGGTAAGGCCGTCGGCCGCATGTTGCACGGTGGCTTCAACGGATTCGGGCGAGGGCAGGCGTTGCTTGTCGATCTTTCCGTGGTCGGTGACTGGCAATTGCGCCAGGACGATGTAGGCCGACGGACGCATGTAGTCCGGCAGGTTGGCGGCCACCAGCGCGGCGACTTCGCTGCGGGTCTGTTCGGTCCAGGCCTTCACGCCCTGGACCGGTACCACGTAGGCGACCAGGCGCCAGTCGCCGTCGCCGTAGTCGTGACCGGTCACATGGGCGGCCGCCACGGCGGGGCTGGTTTGCAGGGAGGCTTCGACTTCGCCGGGCTCGATGCGGAAACCGCGGATCTTCAGTTGCTCGTCGCAACGACCGGCGTAGCGGTACTCGCCGTCATCGCCCAATATCACCAGGTCGCCGGTGCGATAGGCGCGGCTTGACGTCCCCGGCAGTTGCACGAAGCGCTCGCTGTTGAGGGCCGGGCGGTTCAGGTAACCCAGCGCCACACCGGCGCCTTCGATGTACAACTCACCGGCGGTGCCCTGGGGTACGGGTTGTTGATCAGCATCGAGCAGGTTCAGGCGCCAGCCATCCAGCGGCGCACCGATCGAGACCATGGCCGCGCTTTCCAGGTCCTGGCCCAGCACGCGCTTGAAGGTGGTGTGCACCGTGGCTTCGGTGATGCCGTACATGTTGATCAGCGCAGGCTTCCGGTCGCCATGGCGTTCGACCCAAGGGCGCAATACCGTGGCCGGCAGCGCCTCGCCGCCGAAGACCACGTAGCGCAGCGCCAATGGCGCCTTGGCCTGGCGGTCCGCCTCTTCGAGGCCACGGAAGGCAGAGGGGGTCTGGCTCAGGACGGTCACGCCCAGATCGACCAGCCATTGACGGGTGGCGGTTGGCGAGCGCGACACATCGTAAGGCACGACGGCCACGTGGCCACCGTGGGCCAGCGCGCCCCAGATCTCCCAGACCGAAAAATCGAAGCCGATGGAGTGGAACATCGACCAGACGTCGTGCTCGTTGAAAGCGTATTCACGTTGAGTGCTTTCCAACAGGCGGCTGACGTTCGCGTGGGCCACCAGCACACCCTTGGGCTCACCGGTGGAGCCGGAGGTGTAGATGACGTAGGCCGGCGCCTGGTCGGGGTTGCGACGGTCGACCTCGCCAATCGGTTCCAGTGCCGGGCCGGCCAGCAGATCGGCCAGGGGCAGGACGCGCACGGACGGGCTTTGCGCCAGGTCGGCGGGCTCGCCGATCATCAGGCTCAGGCCGCTGTCGCGCACGATGTGTTCGACGCGCTTGCCGGGGTATTGCGGGTCGACCGGGACATAGGCGCCGCCGGCCTTGAGGATGCCCAGCAGGCTGACGACCAGGTCGACGCTGCGCGTCAGGCTCATCCCGACCAGCATGCCGTCCTTGACGCCTTCCTGGCGAAGACGCGCTGCCAGTTGCGACGAGGCCGCATCGAGTTGCGCATAACTCAACGCGCGAG
Organism: Pseudomonas sp. ICMP22404; assembly: GCF_006227205.1. Taxonomy (GTDB): domain Bacteria; phylum Pseudomonadota; class Gammaproteobacteria; order Pseudomonadales; family Pseudomonadaceae; genus Aquipseudomonas. Next base: position 14,918 of record NZ_VCNG01000026.1, on the reverse strand, counting down.
TGGCGTCGGAGACGGCCGTTCGCTCGGGAAATTCACGGGCCCGGGCGGTAAAGATTTCATGCAGGAATGCACCGGGCGTGAGGGGGGCTGGCGCGGGGTTGACCGATCCGCCAGTGTTCTTAATCGGCATGACTAACGCTCCTGTTAATTGCCAGGTGCAGCGTATTTGCGCATTTGCGAAAACCGTTGCACTCGAGACGTCACTGCGGCCCACGGGATCGTTTAATGCGCCTGTGCGATTCGCAGCTGCCGCATTTCAGCACCGACTCATGCCGGCGTCTGTCGCGGGAAATGGGGACAAGCCGCTTTGGGATGAGCGTCGACACCGGTGGTGTAACCGGGGGTGTCGGGTCTGTCCCGGTTTGCGGTGCCAGACATCACCGTGGATCAGTGTTTTTATCCTTGCCCGACAGTGGGGCGCATTGGTTTTGCCCCGTACGACGTGGATCCGAGGATCCGTGGTTCAGGAGTTATTCATGAGTCTTCAAACTAACGCTTCGCCTGTGATGAGCGATGACGGGACGGCGGATTCGCTTTCCTGGCCCGGTCAGCCAGTCGATGGGCAGGTTCGATTGTCGCTGCTTGCCGACGGCCTGAGCCTGCCCGTGGTGATCGAGGCGATCGCCCCTGGCCTGGATCCATCGGAATGGGCCGGCACCCATCGCGAGGCCATCGAGGCCTTGCTGTGTCGCCATGGCGCGGTGCTGTTTCGTGGTTTCGAGCTCGCCTCGGTGCCGGCCTTCGAAGCGTTTGCCGAAGCCTTGTCTCCTGGGTTGCACGGCAGCTACGGCGACCTGCCGAAGAAGGAGGGCGGACGTAACGTTTACCGCTCCACGCCTTATCCCGAACGGGAAATGATCCTCTACCACAACGAGAGCTCGCACCTGGAAAGCTGGCCACGCAAGCAGTGGTTCTATTGCGAACAGCCTTCCCGGGTCGGTGGTGCGACGCCACTGGCGGACATTCGACAAGTGCTACGGCACCTGCCAGAAGACGTGGTGGCCCGCTTCGCCCAAAAAGGGCTGATGTACAGCCGCACCTTTACCGCTGGCGTCGAACCAAGCTGGGAATCGTTCTTCGGCACCACCGACCGCGGCGAAGTCGAACGGCGTTGCCAGGAGCAGGGCACCGATTTCGAATGGCTCGACGGCGACAGCCTGCAAGTGCGCACCCTCTGCCCGGCGGTGATCCGGCATCCGCAAACCGGCGAGGCGGCGTTCTTCAACCAGGTGCAGCTGCACCATCCGTTCTGCCTCGGCGAGGAAATGCGCGAAGACCTGCTCGACATGTTCGGCGCGGACCGTTTGCCGCGCATGGTCAGCTACGGCGATGGAACACCGATTGAAGACGAGGTCATGACCCTGGTCGGCGACGCCTATGAGGCCTGCGCCGTCAGGTTCGACTGGCGCAAGGGCGACGTGGTCATGCTCGACAACATGCTGGCCGCCCATGCCCGTGATCCTTACGAGGAGCCGCGCCTCATTGTCGTGGCGATGGGCGAGATGACCGCCCGGGGCGACGTCTGGCAGCCGGCCTGAGCCATATCGCGAGTTCATTCGAGGATAGCAACCCATGAAAAACCAGAAAGAGAAGAAACCCAAGCCGGGGTCGGTCATGCGCCTGCTGTGGCGCAACCACCCCTGGCTGACGTTTTTCACCTTGATTTGTGGTGTCATCAGCGGGGTCGCATCCATCGCGGTGGTGAGTGTGATCAACCAGGCGATCCACAATGATGGCGATCGCATGCAGGCGCTGTACTGGTTCGTCGGGCTCAGTGCCATAGCGCTGATCCTGCGCAACGGTGCTGCGCTGTTCCCGGCCTACGCCAGCATGCGGATCATGACCCGGTTGCGCATCGCCCTGTGTCGCAAGATCCTCGCCACGCCGCTGGAAGAGGTGGACCGGCGCGGCCCGCCCAACGTACTGACCATGCTGACCAACGACATCCCGCAATTGAACACGACGCTGATCGTCATGCCCACGGTGCTGGTGGAAGCGACGGTGTTCTTGTTCGGTATCGCTTACCTGGCGTACCTGTCATGGGTGGTCCTGGCCTTGACGGTTTCGCTGATGATCCTGGGCGTGGGCTTGTACCTGTTCTTCTTCGCCAGCGGCGTTAGGTCCACCAATCGGGTTCGGGACGAGTTCACCGCGTTCAACGAATACACTCACGCCCTGGTGTTCGGCCTCAAGGAACTCAAGCTCAACGGCATCCGTCGTCGCTGGTTTGGCCGCTCCGCTATCGAGGCGTCTTCGACCCGGGTGGCGCGCTACAACTTCGTCGAGCGCCTGTGGTACACCGCCGCCGACAACGTGGGCCAGTTCACCCTGTCGTTGCTGATTGGTTGCCTGTTGTTCGCCGCGCCGCTGGTCAGCACGGTCGATCCCAAGGTGATGACCGCCAGTGTGCTGGCGGTGCTCTACATCATGGGGCCGCTGTCGCTGTTGGTGGGGGCGATGCCGGTGCTGGCGGCGGGCCGGGTCGCCTGTACCCGGCTGGCGGAGTTCGGTTTCGCGATCAATGATCCGCATCCCGAACCCGTAGCAGTCGAAGCGCCGAAGGTGCATCTGCTCGAGCACAAGAAGACCTGGGACAGCATCGAGTTGAAGGGCGTGCGGATGCATTACCAGGACCCGCATGCCGGAAGCGGTTTCTCCCTGGGACCCATCGACCTGACGGTACAGGCGGGTGAACTGATCTACATCGTTGGCGGCAACGGTTGCGGCAAAAGCACCCTGGCCAAGGTGTTGTGCGGGCTCTACATCCCGCAAAGCGGCGAGGTGCTGCTCGACGGCGTGGCGATCACTGACGAGAGCCGCAGTGAATACCGTGATCTGTTTTCCGCAGTGTTCTCGGACTTTCATCTGTTCAATCGCCTCATCGGCCCCGACGAAGAGGATGGCAACCCGGATCTGGCGAGCAAATACCTGGAAACCCTCGGGTTGGCCGACAAGATCAAGATCGAAGGGCTGGGTTATTCGACCCTCAAGGCGTTGTCCTACGGACAGCAGAAACGCCTGGCCCTGGTATGCGCCTACATGGAAGACCGGCCGGTGTACGTGCTCGATGAATGGGCGGCCGACCAGGATCCGCCGTTCAAGAAATTCTTCTACGAAGAGTTGCTGCCCGACCTCAAGCGGCGCGGCAAGACGGTGCTGATCATTACCCATGACGACCAGTACTTCCAGCTGGCCGACCGGATCATCAAGCTGGCGGACGGGCACATTGCCTCCGATATCAACTGCGCCATTCGCGACAAGCGCGCCTGAATGGCTGTTCTGACTGCACCGTCCGGCTGGCGATGTTGTCGCGACAACATCTCCGCCAACCCATGAAAGACGCCTGACATCGAACCCACCCGACAGCAGTGAACCTCCTGCCGGGTGGCGCTGGCTGTCTGCGCGGATCTGCATCATCAACTCCAGGCGTGCCCTGTTGCGTTTGCCCCGGGCAGCACTGACAAATATCTGAGAAGGAACGTATGACATTTTTCTTTGCTGTGGGCGTTGTTGTCGCAACGGGCCTTTCGGCCAGCCGTCATCCAGAGCCTGCCGGAGTGCAAGTGACAGGAGGCCGCGTATGAACCAGCCTCTGGAGCTTGCTGCGACCTATCCGCTGACGGCGTCCCAGCGGGACATCTGGCTGGACCAGATGACCAAGGGCGATTCACCCCTGTACACCATGGGCGGCTACCTTCACATCCGGGGTGCTGTCGACCCTGAACGTATCCAGCGGGCCGTCGAGCTGTTGGTCCGCAAGCACGATGCCTTGCGCACGGTCCTGCACTGCGACGTCGGTGGCGACGGCGTGCCCATGCAGACCCTGGTGGAGTCGCTGGAGGTGCGGGTCCCGCTGATCGACTTCTCCAACCGCCCCGAACCGCAGACCGCGGCCCAGACCTGGGTACAACAGGGGCTGGAAGTGGCATTTGAGCTCGATAAGGGGCCGCTGTTCCGCTTCTACCTGATCAAGCTCGATGACGCTTCGTTCTATTTCGTCGTCAACCTGCACCACATTATCCAGGACGGCTGGGGCATCAACCTGATGCTCGCGTCCCTCAGTGACCTGTACAACGCGCTGGAAGAAAATCGCGAACCTGACCTGTCGGCTCCATCCTATGCAGGGTTCATCGAGGATGACGCCCGTTACCACGAATCGGACCGTTTCCAGCGGGACCAGGCCTACTGGCTCGATAAGTACCGGGATGTGCCGGATCCATTGTTCACTGCCCGTTACCGTGATCGCTTTGTCGAGCCCGTGGTGCCCAGCGCTCATGCCATGACGTCTTTCCCACAGACGCTGAACGAGCGGATCGACGCCCTGGCGCTGACCCATCAGGTCTCGCGTTTCCCGGTGCTGCTGGCGACGCTGTACGTGTACTTTGTCCGCACCACCCAGCGCGACGAGTTGGTGGTGGGCCTGCCAATCCTCAATCGCTCCAATCCGACCTTCAAGCAAACCGTGGGGTTGTTCACTCAGGTCAGTGCCATGCGCTTGAGATTCGCCGATGACCTTTCGTTCGGCGAGTTGATCCAAGAGGTGGCGCGCGCGCTCAAGCAGGACTATCGCTATCAGCGGTTTCCGTTAAGCGACATTCACCGCTCCTTGGAGCTGCGGCGTGACAATCGTGCCCAGCTGTTCGATGTGTCGTTCTCCTACGAGGAAGAGAACTATCTATACCGGTTCGGCGACGCCACGGCCTACTCGGTGAAGAGTTCCAACGGTCAGGAGCAGATGCCCCTGGCGATTCATTTCCGGACCAACCCCAACGAAAAAAATGCCTGGGTGCACTGGATCTACAACCAGGCGTTCCTGCAGGCCGACGAAATCGAGGCAATGGCCGAGCGCTTCGTCCACGTGCTGGAGCAAGGACTGAGTGACGATACGCTGCCGATCCAGGACTTTGTCCTGCCGACACCGGCTGAGGCCCGTCTGCTCCAGGTCTGGAACACGAGCGATGCGCAGCGGTATGAGCACGACCGCACGATCCATGGTCTGTTCGAAGCGCGGGCCGCCGCGCGGCCTGGCGCGGTGGCGGTGGTCCATGAAGGCCAGAGCCTGACCTACGGCGAACTGAATACCCGGGCGAACCAGGTCGCCCATCGGCTGCTGGCCCTGGGTGTGTTCCCGGATGACCGGGTTGCAATCTGCGTCGAGCGTGGCCTGGACATGATCATCGGCCTGCTGGGCATCCTGAAGTCCGGTGCCGGCTATGTGCCGCTGGATCCGGCCTATCCCCTGGACCGTCTAGCCTTCATGCTCGAGGACAGCTCGCCGGTGGCGTTGCTGACCCAAGCTGCGTTGCAAGACCGAGTGCCTGCGCCGGCTGTCCCGGTGCTGCTGCTCGATCAGCCAGAAGCCGCAGGTTTTGCCGAGCAACCACGGCATGATCCGAATATCGGCACCCTGGCATCCCATCACCTGGCCTACGTGATCTACACCTCGGGCTCGACCGGCTTGCCCAAAGGGGTGATGGTCGAGCACCGCAACGTTGCGCGGCTGTTCTCGGCCACGCAACCGTGGTTCGATTTCGGCCCGCAGGATGTCTGGGCGCTGTTCCATTCCTTCGCCTTCGACTTCTCGGTCTGGGAAATCTGGGGCGCGCTGACCCACGGCGGTCGTCTGCTGGTGGTGCCGCAGTTGGTCAGCCGTTCGCCGCAGGACTGCTATGCGCTGTTGTGCGAGGCCGGTGTCACGGTGTTGAACCAGACGCCGAGCGCGTTCCGCCAGTTGATCGCGGCCCAGGGTGAAAGTGACCTGAACCACAGCCTGCGCCAGGTGATCTTCGGTGGCGAGGCCTTGGAAACCGGCATCCTCAAGCCGTGGTACGCCCGGGCAACCAATGCCGGCACGCAACTGGTGAACATGTACGGCATCACCGAAACCACGGTGCATGTGACCTATCGTGCGTTGCAAGCGGCCGATGCCCAGTTGATCGGTGTCAGCCCGATCGGCAAGCGGATTCCCGATTTGCGCCTGTACTTGCTGGACAAGTATGGCAAGCCGGTGCCCAAGGGCGTGGAGGGCGAGTTGTACGTAGGGGGCGCCGGTGTGGCGCGAGGCTACCTGAACCGGCCGGAGCTCAATGAAACGCGGTTCCTGCCCGATCCGTTCGACACCGATGCGAACGCGCGGATGTACCGTACCGGCGACCTCGGTCGTTGGCTGCACAACGGTGAACTGCAATACCTGGGGCGCAACGATGAGCAGGTGAAAATTCGCGGCTTCCGTATCGAACTGGGTGAAATCGAAGCGAGGCTGGCGGCCTGCACGAAAGTGCGCGAGGCCGTGGTGATCGCCCGGGAAGACGAGCCGGGGGACAAGCGCCTGGTGGCCTATGTGCTTGCCGAAGACGGCGCCCGCGTGTCTGCTGGCGAGTTGCGCAGTGAGCTGCTGGGCTCGCTGGCGGACTACATGGTGCCGAGCGCCTTCGTGATGCTCGAAGCCTTCCCGCTGACCACCAACGGCAAGCTCGACCGCAAGGCGCTGCCGGCACCCGATTCGCAGGCGTTTGCCCGACGCAGCTATGAAGCGCCGGTGGGCCATGTGGAAATCACCCTGGCTGCGCTGTGGGCCGAGCTGCTTGGCGTCGAGCAGGTGGGTCGTCATGACCGTTTCTTCGAACTGGGCGGCCACTCGCTGCTGGCGGTCAAGCTGATCGAACGCATGCGCCAGTTGGGCCTGAACGCCGACGTGGGCGTGTTGTTCGGCCAGCCGACGCTGGAGACCCTGGCTGCTGCGACCAGTAACAGCGGCGGCGTGCGGGTGCCGGAGAACCGGATTCCCCGCGACGTCGAGCGCATCACCCCGGACATGCTGCCCCTGGCGACCCTGACCCAGGACGAAATCGATCGTATTGTCGCAACCGTGCCGGGCGGCGTGGACAATGTGCAGGATATCTATGGCCTGGTGCCGTTGCAGGAAGGCATTCTCTATCACCACCTGGCGACCAGCGAAGGTGATCCGTACCTGTTGCAGGCCCTATTGCGCTTCGGCACCCGCCAGCAGCTGGAGGCGTTCGCGCAAGCCTTGCAGGCGGTCATCGCCCGGCACGACATCCTGCGCACCTCGGTGGCGTGGGAAGGGCTCGGCGAACCGGTACAGGTGGTTTGGCGCGAGGCGCGCCTGAGGGTCGAAGAGCTGGTCCTGGACCCGGCCGAAGGCGACATCGCCGACCAGTTGCAGGTCCGTTTCGATCCGCGCCATACCCGCTTCGATCTGCGCCAGGCGCCGATGATGCGTATTCATTTTGCCGAAGATGCCGTCAGCGGCAGCTGGGTGGCGGTGTTGCTGTTCCATCACCTGATTGATGACGCGACCTCCCTCGGCATGCTGGGCAAGGAAATCGATGCGTACCTGCAAGGTCGTGCGACGGAGCTGCCGGTGTCGGTGCCTTACCGCAACTACGTGGCTCAGGTCCGCCTGGACAATCATCCCGAGCAACATGAGGCGTTCTTCAGCGAGATGCTCGGCGACGTGGACGAGCCGACCCTGCCGTTCGGCCTGCAGGATGTGCAGGGCGACGGCAGCGGCATCGAAGAAGCGACGCTGGCGCTGGAGGTCGGGCTGGCCCGGCGTCTGCGTGCCCAGGCCCGGCGCCTGGGGGTGAGCACTGCCAGCCTGCACCACTTGGCCTGGGGCCAGGTGGTGGGGCGCTTGTCCAGCCGTCAGGACGTGGTATTCGGCACCGTATTGATGGGCCGGTTACACAGCGGACAGGAGGCCGGACATGCCTTGGGCATGTTCGTCAACACCCTGCCGTTGCGGGTCGAGGCGGGGAACCAGGGTGTGTTGGCCGCGCTGCAGGCGACCCACGGCCGCCTGGCGGCGCTGCTGGGCCACGAACATGCGCCGTTGTCGTTGGCACAACGGTGCAGTGGCGTTGCGGCGCCGGCGCCGCTGTTCAGTGCGCTGATGAACTATCGGCAGACCGCCGTGGCGGCACAGGCGAGCGAGGATGCGGGCCACGCCAGAATCTGGGCCGGAGCGGAAATTCTCGGCGGCGAAGAACGGACCAACTACCCGCTGTCGCTGTCGGTGGATGATCTCGGTGATTCGTTTGGACTGACCGTGCAAGCCGTGGCCGGGATCGGTGCGCAGCGGGTTTGCGGCTACGTGCACACCGTGCTCGAAGCATTGGCCGATGCCCTCGACCAGGATGGCGACACCCCGCTGCACACGCTGGCCTTTGTCCCCGCCAACGAACGCCAGCAGTTGTTGCACGATTTCAACGCCTTCGATGCGGAGTACCCGTCGGGGTTGCTGCTCCATCAACTGTTCGAGGCCCATGCCGAGGCTGATCCGGAAGCCGTTGCGCTGACGTATCAGGGGCAGCGCCTGAGCTACGACGAACTGAATCGGCTGTCCAACCAGATCGCCCATCGCTTGATCGAGTTGGGTGTCCGTGCCGACGACCGGGTGGCGATCTGCGTGGAGCGCAGCCTGGAAATGGTCGCGGGGCTGGTGGGTATCCTCAAGGCCGGGGCGGGCTATGTGCCGCTGGATCCTGCTTACCCGGTCGAGCGCCTGGTCTACATGCTGGAGGACAGCGCACCGAAGGTGCTGCTGACCCAGCGCAGCCTGCAAGAGCGCTTCCCCGCGGCGGGCTTGCCAGCCTTGCTGCTCGACGATGAGGACCGCGACGCCGCCGGCATCGACCGCCAGCCGTCCACCAACCCGGACGCACAGGTGATCGGCCTCAACCCCGACAGCCTGGCGTATGTCATCTACACCTCAGGCTCCACCGGCCAGCCCAAGGGCGTGGCGATGCCGCACCGCGCCCTGGTCAACCTGATGCAGTGGCAGATCGACCAAGCCGCGCAGCAGGGACGGGCCGCTGCGCGCACCTTGCAGTTTGCCGCGCTCGGCTTCGACGTGGCGTTCCAGGAAGTCTTCAGCACCTTGTGTGCCGGCGGCGAGCTGTCGCTGATCCATGCCGACATCCGCCTGAATTTCCACCGCCTGTTCGAACACATCTGCCAACAGCGCATCGAACGCCTGTACCTGCCGTGCATCGCCCTGCAGGCCCTGGCCGAAGCGGTTGCCGGCGAGCGTGAAGGCACGCCGCTGACCTGCGACTTGAAAGACGTCATCACCGCCGGCGAACAGTTGCGCATCACGCCACAGATCCGTGCATTGTTCGAGCGCCTGGACGGCTGCCGCTTGCACAACCACTATGGGCCGACCGAGTCCCACGTCGCCACCGCCCTGACGTTGCCGGACGATGTCGCCGCCTGGCCGACGCTGCCGGCCATCGGGCAACCGGTGGCCAACACCCGTGTCTATCTGTTGGACGCACAGCAGCAACCGGTTCCGGTCGGTGTGGCCGGCGAGATTCACATCGGCGGCATCTGCGTTGCCCGTGGCTACCTGAACCGCGATGACTTGACTGCCGAGCGCTTCGTCCGCGATCCGTTCGCGGCCGATAAACAGGCTCGCCTGTACAAGACCGGTGACCTGGGCCGCTACTTGCCCGATGGTCATATCGAGTACCTGGGACGCAACGACGATCAGATCAAGATCCGTGGCTTCCGTGTCGAGCTGGGTGAGATCGAGTCCCGGCTCTGCCAACACGGCGAAGTCAAGGAGGCGGTTGTTGTCGCCCGTGAAGACCAACCCGGCGAGAAACGCCTGGTGGCCTACATCACCGCCCAGGTGGCGGATGCGGCGCCGGAGGCCGATGCACTGCGCGCGCACTTGCAGGCGCTGCTGCCCGACTACATGGTTCCGGCGGCCTACGTGCGCCTGGACAAACTGCCCTTGTCGCCCAACGGCAAACTCGACCGCCGCGCGCTGCCGGCCCCGGAAGCGGACGCCTTCGCCAGCCGTGCCTATGAAGCGCCACTGGGCGAGGTGGAAACCACGCTGGCAGGGTTGTGGGCTGACGTGCTCGGTGTCGGGCAGGTGGGGCGACACGATCATTTCTTCGAACTGGGCGGCCATTCGCTGCTGGCGGTGAAACTGATCGAACTGATGCGCAAGGCTGGGCTGAGCGCCGATGTGCGGGTGCTGTTCGGTCAACCTACCTTGGCTGCCCTGGCGGCGGCAGTGGGCGGTCGTACCGAGGTGAGCGTGCCGGCCAACGGCATTGCTGCGGGGTGCGAACGGATCACTCCGTCGATGCTGCCGCTGGTGACGCTGGACCAGGCTACCCTCGATCGGATCGTCGCCGGTGTACCGGGCGGTGTCGGCAATGTCCAGGACATCTACCCGCTGGCGCCGTTGCAGGAAGGCATTCTCTATCACCATATCGCCGCCGAAGAAGGCGACCCCTACCTGCTGCAAGCCACCTTCGCCATGGACAGCCGTGCTCAACTCGACGGCTTCGTCACGGCCTTGCAGGCCGTAATCGACCGGCACGATATCCTCCGGACCGCGCTGCTGCGCGAAGGTCTTGAGGCGCCGTTGCAGGTGGTTCTGCGCCAGAGCCGGTTGACGCTCGAAGAGCAGGCCCTCGATCCGGCCAGGGGCGATATCGCGGCGCAGTTGCAAGGGTTGTTCGATCCGCGCCATTGCCGGCTGGACCTCGACAAGGCGCCATTGATGCGCCTGGCCTGCGCCTGGGACAGTGTGCACCAGCGCTGGGTCGCGGTTCTGCTGTTCCACCACATCGCCCTGGACCATACCGCCCTGGACGTGATGCAGGAGGAAATGCTGGCGTTCCTCAATGGCGAGGGCGACCGCCTGGAAGCGGCCATGCCTTATCGCAATTACGTGGCGCAAACGCTGTTGGGTGTGCCGCGTGAGCAGCATGAGCGCTTCTTCCGCGACATGCTCGCTGATGTCGACGAGCCGACGCTGCCGTTCGGCCTGCGGGAAGTCCAGGGGGATGGCCGGGGTATCGAAGAGGTCAAGCTGAACCTCGATCCAGATCTTTGCCGGCGTCTGCGGCAGCAGGCGCGCCAACTGGGCGTGAGCGCGGCAGCCTTGCATCACCTGGCGTGGGCAAGGGTACTGGGGCGTGTGGCCGGTCGCGAGGACGTGGTCTTCGGCACCGTACTGCTGGGGCGCATGCAGAGCGGCGAGGGCGCGGACCGCGCCCTGGGCATGTTCATCAATACCCTGCCGTTGCGGGTCAACGTGGGCGGGCAGGACGTGCGTGCCGGGGTCAAGGCGACCCACGCCCGCCTGACGGCCCTGTTGGGCCACGAACACGCCTCGCTGGCCTTGGCCCAGCGTTGCAGTGGCGTGCCGGCTTCGCTACCGCTGTTCAGTGCGTTGCTGAACTATCGGCACAGCCCGCTCCAGGACGGCGACAGTGTCGACCGCTGGGCGGGTACGCAGGTGTTGGAGGTCATGGAGCGGACCAACTATCCATGCATGTTGTCGGTGGACGATCAGGGCGAAGGCTTCCTGCTGAGCGTGCAGACGGCCGGTGGGGTTGATGCGCGTCAGGTCGGTGCCTATATGCAGACGGCCCTGGCGAGCCTGGTGGAGGCACTGGAGTGTGCGCCTGAATCCGCGATCAACGATCTGGAAATCCTGTCTGAAAACGAGCGCAGGCAGGTGCTGCAGGACTTCAACGCCACCGATGCCGAGTATCCGCTGGAACAGACCGTTCATGGGTTGTTCGAGGATCAGGTGCAGCGCACGCCGGATGCGCTGGCGGTGCGGCATGGTGAGCAACGCCTGAGCTATCGCGAGCTGAACGAGCAAGCCAACCGCTTGGCGCATTACCTGCGTGGGCAGGGCGTGCGGCCGGATTCGCGGGTGGCGATCTGTGTCGAGCGTGGTCTCGACATGGTCGTGGGCTTGCTGGCGATCCTCAAGGCGGGCGGCGGTTATGTGCCGCTGGATCCGGCCTATCCGGCGGATCGGATTGCCTACATGCTGGAGGACAGCGCGCCGGCCGTGGTGCTGGCTCAGTCGGCAACGGTTGGTTTGTTGGCCGGTGCTTTGATGCCGGTGATCGACCTCGGTAGTGGGCGCTGGCAGGACGAATCCGTCCAGAATCCTGAAGTCACTGAGCTGACCTCGGCGCATCTGGCCTACGTGATCTACACCTCCGGTTCCACCGGTTTGCCGAAAGGCGTGATGATCGAACACCGCAACACAGTGAATTTCCTGACCTGGGCCCATCGTTCGTTCGATGCGCAAACCCTGTCCAAAACCCTGTTCTCGACTTCGCTGAACTTCGACCTGGCGGTCTACGAATGCTTCGCACCGCTGACGTCGGGCGGCAGCATCGAAGTCGTCAATAATGTGCTGGAACTGCAGCAAGGCGAGCACGACATCACCCTGATCAACACCGTACCGTCGGCGCTCAAGGCGTTGCTGGAATCCGGTGGGCTGGGCGAGGGCGTGGATACGGTGAACGTGGCCGGTGAAGCCCTCAAGCGCAGTCTGGTGGAAACGCTCTTCGAACAGACTTCAGTCAAGCGCTTGTGCAACCTCTATGGTCCTTCGGAAACCACGACCTATTCCAGTTGGGTCTCCATGGCCCGGGAAGACGGCTTTGCCGCCCATATCGGCAAGCCAGTCGCGAACACCCAGTTCTATCTGCTGGATGAGCACAAGCAACCGGTCCCGCTGGGCGTACCGGGTGAGATCTACATCGGTGGTGCCGGTGTCGCGCGGGGTTACCTGAACCGCGATGACCTGACGGCCGAGCGTTTCCTCACGGATCCGTTCAGCGCCACGCCCAACGCCCGGATGTACAAGACCGGCGACCTGGGCCGCTACCTGCCGGACGGCAACATCGAATACCTGGGCCGCAACGACGACCAGGTGAAGATCCGTGGTTTCCGCATCGAACTGGGCGAGATCGAAGCCAAGCTCGCTCAACACGACGCGGTGAAAGAAGCGGTGGTACTGGCCCGTGAAGACGTGCCGGGCGACAAGCGCCTGGTGGCCTACTTCACGCCGGCGAACGACACAGCGGACATCGAAACCCTGCGCAGCCATCTCCAAGCGCAGCTACCGGAATACATGGTTCCCGTGGCCTACGTTCGCCTCGATGCCATGCCGTTGACCCCCAATGGCAAGCTCGACCGCAAGGCCTTGCCGGCTCCGGAACACGATGCACTGATCACCCGTGGCTACGAAGCCCCCCGAGGCGAGACCGAAACCGTCCTGGCGCAGATCTGGCAGGACCTGCTAGGTCTGCAACAAGTGGGTCGTCACGATCACTTCTTCGAACTCGGCGGCCACTCGCTGTTGGCCGTCAGCCTGATCGAGCGGATGCGCCAGGTCGGCCTGAGTGCCGATGTGCGCGTGTTGTTCAGCCAACCGACCCTGGCCGCGCTGGCGGTGGCTGTCGGCAACGATGGCGGCAATGAGGTAAAAGTTCCGGCCAACCTGATTGCGCCGGATTGCCAACGCATTACCCCCGACATGCTGCCGTTGGTGACGTTGTCCCAGGACGCCATCGACCGCATCATCGCGACCGTGCCGGGCGGCGCGGCCAATGTGCAGGACATCTACCCGCTGGCACCGTTGCAAGAGGGCATCCTCTATCATCACCTGGCGGCCGAACAGGGTGACCCCTACGTGCTGCAAGCGCAGTTCGCCTTCGACAGCCGCGAACGCCTGGACGATTTCACCCAGGCCTTGCAAGGCGTGATCGATCGCCACGACATCCTGCGCACGGCCATGGCCTGGGAGGGCTTGGACGAGCCGGTGCAAGTGGTCTGGCGCGAGGCCTCGCTGGGCATTGAACAGGTGGAGCTGCTGTCTGAGGACGGCGACGTTGCCGTTCAGTTGAACACCCGGCAGCACCTGGATATCCGCCAGGCGCCGTTGATGTGCATCCGTTTTGCCCAGGATGCAATTCACCAACGCTGGGTAGCGACGCTGTTGTTTCACCATATGGCGCTCGATCACACCGCACTGGAAGTGGTGCGCCACGAAATGCAGGCACACTTGTCGGGCCAGGCTGACCAATTGGGCGACGCGGTGCCGTACCGCAACTATGTGGCCCAGGCCCGCCTGGGTGTGAGCCGTGAAGAACACGAAGCGTTCTTCCACGAGATGCTGGGTGCCATCGACGAACCCACCTTGCCATTCGGTTTGCAGGATGTGCGTGGCGACGGCAGCGATGTCGAGGAGGCCAGGCAAGAGGTCGCCATCGATCTGAGCCATCGTCTGCGCAGCCAGGCCCGTCGGTTGGGCGTGAGCGCGGCGAGTCTGCACCACTTGGCCTGGGCCCTGGTGCTGGGCCGGGTATCGGGTCGCGAAGAGGTGGTGTTCGGCACCGTATTGATGGGCCGGATGCAAGGGGGCGCGGGGGCCGACCGCGCTCTGGGGATGTTCATCAATACCTTGCCGCTGGGCGTGCAGGTGGGGGCGCAGAGCGTGCGCGATGGTGTATTGGCGACGCATGCGCGGCTGACCGGATTGCTGGGGCATGAGCACGCTTCCCTGGCATTGGCCCAGCGTTGCAGCAGCGTGGTTGCACCGACGCCATTGTTCAGTGCTTTGCTCAACTATCGTCATTCGATGGCGGAGCCCCTCGCACTGCAACCGTCCTCTGGCTGGCAAGGCATTGAGGCGCTGGGTGGCGAGGAGCGCACCAACTATCCGTTGGCGCTGTCGGTGGACGATCTGGGCGAAGGCTTCAGCCTCACCGTCCAGGCGGTGAATGGCGTCGACGCGCAGCGGGTCGGTGCCTATATGGAAGCGGCGCTGGCGAGTCTGGCGCAAGCGCTGGAATGTGCGCCTGAGTCGTCCCTGGCCGATCTGCCGATTCTGCCGGAAGCGGAACGCGAGCAACTGCTGGTGGCATTCAACGCCACCGACGCTGAATATCCGCTGGAACAGACCATTCATGGGTTGTTCGAGGAACAGGTGCAGCGCACGCCGGATGCGGTTGCAGTGCTGCATGGCGATCAGCGTCTGAGCTACGGCGAACTGAATGAGCAGGCCAACCGCTTGGCGCATTACCTGCGCAAGCAGGGCGTGCGGCCGGATTCACGGGTGG
>NZ_VCNG01000025.1 GCF_006227205.1 Pseudomonas sp. ICMP22404 | reverse complement strand
CCTGACCCTGAGCGCCAGCGAAACCATCACCGAAGGCGGCCAGATCACCTATACCGCGACGCTCACCAACGCGGCGCAAACGCCAGTGACCGTGACGCTGAGCAACGGCTCAGTGATCAACATCGCTGCCGGTGAAACCACCGGTACCGTTGCGGTTAATACACCTGCGAATGACGTGTACAACAATGGCAGCACCGTCAGCACTACCATCACCGGCGCAAATGGCGGCAACTTCGAGAACCTGGTGCCAAGCACCACACCAGCCGTCACCACGATCACTGACTCGGTGGATAACACTGGCCTGACCCTGAGTGCCAGCGAGACCATCACTGAAGGCGGTCAGATCACCTACACCGCGACCTTGACCAACGCCGCGCAAACGCCAGTGACCGTGACGCTGAGCAACGGCTCGGTGATCACCATCGCCGCTGGCGAAACCACCGGCACTGTTGCAGTCAATACGCCTGCCAACGACGTCTACAACAATGGCAGTACCGTCAGCACCACCATCACCGGTGCGACCGGCGGCAATTTCGAAAACCTGGTGCCGAGCACCACGCCAGCGGTTACCACAATCACCGACACCATCGATACCAGCACCGTTTCGCTCAGTGCTACGTCGACCGTCGCTGAAGGTGGCACCGTTGTCTACACCGCGTCGGTCAACGCACCGGTGACCAATGCTCCGCTGGTTGTCACCCTGTCGAACGGCCAGACCATCACAATCCCGGTCGGTGCGAGCAGCGCCAGCGTGAATTTCGTCACGCCAAACGACGCCCTCGTTGGCGGCAACAACCTCAGCGTCAAGATCGATGACGCCAAGGGCGGCAACTACGAAAAACTCGACATCGACGGCAAGCCGGCCAACACCGCGGTCACCGACGCCCAGGACGACACCAGCCTGAGCCTGAGTGCCACCGACACCGTTGCCGAGGGTGGCCAGATCACCTATACCGCGACCTTGACCAATGCCGCCGGCACGCCGGTCACCGTGACCTTGAGCAATGGCGCCGTCATCACCATCGACGCCGGCAAGACCACGGGCACCGTCACCGTTGATGCGCCGAAAGACGACGTCTACAAAGACGCCGGCAAAGTCGAAGTCAGCATCGACCACGCCACCGGAGGCAACTTCGAGCACTTGGTGCCAAGCACCACCCCGGCCGTCACCACCGTGACCGACACCCTCGACACCAGCACCGTTTCGCTCAGCGCCACGTCGACCATCGCGGAAGGCGGCACTGTCGTCTATACCGCTTCGGTCAACGCACCAGTGACCGATGCTCCGCTGGTTGTCACCCTGTCGAACGGCCAGACCATCACCATCCCGGTCGGCGCGAGCTCCGGTTCGGTGAACTTCATCGCACCGAATGATGCCCTCGCTGGCGGCAATAGCCTCAGCGTCAAGATCGACGACGCCAAGGGCGGCAATTACGAAAAACTCGACATCGACGGCAAACCGGCCAATACCGCGGTCACCGATGTCCAGGACGACACCGGCCTGAGCCTGAGCGCCACCGGCACGGTTGCCGAGGGTGGTCAGATCACCTACACCGCGACCCTGACCCATGCCGCCGGCACACCGGTTACCGTGACCTTGAGCAACGGCGCGGTCATTAATATCGATGCCGGCAAGACCACCGGTACTGTCACCGTCGACGCACCTAAGGACGATGTCTATCAGGATGCCGGCAATGTCCAGGCGACGATCCAGTCCGCCACCGGCGGCAACTTCGAGCACCTGGTGCCGAGCACCGCGCCAGCGGTGACCGCCGTCACCGACACGGTCGATGACACCACCGTCAGCATCAGTGGCAGCTCGTCGGTCACCGAAGGCCAGGCCGCGACCTACACCGTCAGCCTGACCAACCCGGCGCAGACCGAGGTGACCCTCAAGCTCGTCTACAGCGGCACTGCGGCCGACGGCACGGACTTCACTGGCGTCTACACCGTCAAAATCCCAGCCAACGCCACCAGCACGACCTTCAACGTGGCGACGCTGGACGACAAGATCACCGAAGGCACGGAAAACTTCGTGGTCAAGATCGACTCCGCGACCGGTGGCAACTTCGAGCACCTGGCGATCAGCAACACCAATGGCAGCGTCAGTACCTCGATCATCGACAACGACGCACCACCGGTACTCGACCTGGATGCCAACAATTCCAGCGGCAAGACCGGAGCCGATTACCAGGTCACCTTCACCGAAGGCACCGCGGGCCCGGGCGTGTCGATTGGCGATACCGACCTGAAGATAACCGACCCGGACAGCACCATGCTGACCGGCGCCACCGTCGTGCTGACCAACCGTCAGCCGGGCGATGCGCTGAACCTGGGCAACAGCGTCAACGGCATCAGTATCAACGCCAACAGCACCAACGGCACCGTCACGCTGACGATGTCGGGCAACGCGACGCTGGCCGACTACATGCAGCAGATCAAGAACATCACCTTCACCAACAACAGCGACGACCCGAGCAGTGTCCCGCGCATCATCACCGTGACAGTGACCGATGGCAGCAACGTCTCCAACACCGCCACCACCACCGTGAACGTGGTCGGGGTCAACGATGCGCCGGTTGCCACCGGAGGCACGGTGACCGGTACCGAGGACACTTCGCTGGTTCTCGGCTGGTCGACCTTTGGCGTCAGCGACGTGGACAGTGCCGCCGCCAGCCAGGGCGTGAAGATCACCGGCCTGCCAGGCGACGGCAAGTTGCAGTACCTGGACGGCACGACCTGGAAGGACGTGACCAGCAACCAGACCTTCACCAAGGCTGACATCGACGGCGGCAAGCTGCGCTTCACACCGGACGCCAACGAATCCGGCGCCAACGGCAACCCGACCGGCGTGGGCGATCAGAAGTCAGATTACGCACAGATCCAGTTCCAGCCCACCGACGGCCAGACACTGGGCAACACCGGCACCGTGAAGATCGACATCACCCCGGTGGCGGATGCACCGAGCCTGAGTGTGGCCGACAACAACGTGACCTCCACCGGGTTGATCAAGGAAGTCTGGACCAGCCTGTCGGGCCTGGGCACCGACGGCAGCGGCGCGCCGTCCGGCACACTCAAGTCGGTGATCGATGCTGCCGGCACACCGAACAGCACCAGCACCGTGACCAACGTGCAGTCCGACAGCAACGTGAACGCCGGCACGGCCTCGAAGACATCGGGCCTGATCTACCTCGAAGCGGGCAAGACCTACACCTTCAGCGGCACCGGCGACGACAGCTTGCTGGTCACCGTCGGCGGCAAGGACGTGGCAGCTATCACTTGGGGCGCGGGCGGCAAGTTGAACGGTTCGTTCACGCCGACCACCAGCGGTTACTACACCCTCGATATCTATCACCACAACCAGAGCGGCCCGGGCAGCTATGACGTGAACCTGTCGGTCAATGGCGGCACGCCTATCGACCTGAGCGGCGCGGGTGTGCCGCTGTACACCAGCGTGACCGATCTGGCGAACGCCGGCGTAACCGTCTCGGACCTGCACGGCACCAACGGCGAAGGCTACTACGACGGCTACAAGCTCAACGAAGGCGCCGAAGGCACCAGCGTGCACCTGTCGAAAATCACCACCGCCCTGACCGACACCGACGGTTCCGAGAAACTGAGCGTGAAGATCGGTGGCATGCCCGAAGGCAGCGTGCTGACCGACGGCGCGGGTCACACCGCGACCGTGGGCAGCAACGGCGAAGCCACGGTCAGCGGCTGGAACCTGGGCAGCCTGACCCTGACGCCACCGGCCTACTACAACGGTCACCTGGACCTGACTGTAACCTCCACGTCCACGGAAGCCCTCGGCGGGTCGGCGGTGACCACCGCACACATCCCGGTCACCGTGTACCCGGCGGTCTACAACGCCGTGACCGCGACCTCGGGCAGTGACAACGTCACCGGCACCGATGGCAACGACATCATGGTTGCCGACATTGGCGGGCTGACCGTCGTGCCGGGCGTCAACTACAACATCGCATTCATGGTCGACAGCTCCGGCAGCATGAGTTCGTCGTCCATTGCCGCAGCCAAGAACTCGTTGACCCAGGTATTCAATACCCTCAAGCAGAGCCTGGGCAGCAACTCCGGGACCGTGAACATCTTCCTGGCGGACTTCGACAACCAGGTGAACAAGAACGTTGCGGTGAACCTCAATGACCCGAACGCGCTGACGCTGCTCAAGAGCGTCATCGATTCGATGGTCTCCGGCGGCGGTACCAACTACGAAGACGTGTTCAAGACCACGGCGAACTTCTTCAACAGCACCCAGGCCCTGAACAATACCGGCGCGAAGAACCTGACGTACTTCATCACCGACGGCCAGCCGACGCTCTACCAGTCCGGCGAACAGACGAACCCGACACTGTACGGCAACGTCAAGCTCGATGACGTCTTGAGTGCGGCCAACTACTCCATTGGCAAGTACTACACCCAGACTATCGACAGCACGCACAAATACACCATCTACGAAAACGGCGACATGTACCTGTCGACCAAGAACGGCAGGAACTGGAACGACAACTATGTCGGTACGGTGCATGCCGAGGGCAACGGTACCTTCGAATTCTCCTACGTGGACGGTAGCGGCTACGCCGACTCCTGGGCCGCGACGGGTTCGAGCGCCAGCTTCACCCTGCTCAAGGGCCTGAGCAATGTCGAAGCCATTGGCCTGAACAATGACGTCACCCTGAACGACCTCAAGCCGTACGACTCGGATGGCACACCACAGACCAACATCGACCCGAACAACCTGGCCAACTCGATCATCGGCCACACCGAAGCAACCCTGCCGGGTGCCGACACGGTCAACGGTGGCGAAGGCAACGACATCCTCTTCGGCGACCTGGTGAGCTTCAACGGCGTCACTGGCGAAGGCTACCAGGCCATCCAGGCGTTCGTGGCCCAGCAGAGCGGCGTGGATGTCAGCAAAGTCACCACCAGCAACGTGCACCAATACATCACCGAGCACTACACCGCGTTCGACGTGTCCGGTGCCCATGATGGCAACGACACGCTGCTGGGTGGCGGCGGCAACGACATCCTCTTCGGCCAGGGCGGTAACGACTCGCTAAACGGCGGCAAGGGCAATGACATCCTGCTCGGCGGTACTGGCAACGACACGCTGATCGGCGGTCAGGGTCATGACACGCTGATCGGTGGCCTGGGCGGCGATACCTTTGTCTGGAAGGCCGGGGACACCGGCAACGACGTGATCAAGGACTTCAAGGCTGCCGATGGCGACCGGATCGACCTGCGGGATCTGTTGCAAGGCGAATCCGGCAGCACCATTGATCACTTCCTGCAGATCAGTACGGTCGATGGGGTGTCGTCGTTGCAGGTCAGCACCACCGGCCAGTTCAACGGGGCCAACGGCGCATCGGCAGCGCCGGACGTGACGATCAAGCTGGAAGGCAACAACTGGTCGAACGTCAACCTGAACACGCTGATCGCCGGCAGTGACCCGACCATCAAGGTCGATCACAACAACAGCTGAACCTGACACAAAACCCATGGCGAGGGCGCTTGCTCCCTCGCCATGGGATAAGGGTTCATACTCGCGCACAGTTGGCCTATGCTGCTCGGCATGACGCTGCTTAATCCATGAGGGATGCCCGATGTTTTATGTGCAACGCGATGCACAAGGCCTGCTGGTGCGCGTAGAAGCCATCGCCTATGCCGAAGCCACCGAAACCCTGCCGGCCGACAACCACGAGATCCAGGACTGGTTCGCCAACCAAGCCGTGGAAAACAGCCTCAAGCAACTCAAGCAAAGCGACCTGGAGATGATCCGGGTACTCGACGACTTGATTCAAGTGCTGACCAGTAAAGGCGTCATCCGCGTCACCGACCTGCCCCCTGCCGCCCAGGCCAAGCTGATGGACCGCAACCAGGCCCGGGAAGCCTTGGGCGGGCTGAGCCGATTGATCGATGATGATGAAAAGGGCTTGATCTAGGCGCCTGGACTGACGCCATCGCGAGCAGGCTCGCTCCCACAGTTGATCGGTGCTCACCGCAATAACCGGGGCAACACCCATCCCTTGTGGGAGCGAGCCTGCTCGCGATAGCGATCTTCAGTCCACCGAAAACCCCTCAGCCCGACACCCGGGCTTCCAGCCGGTCCATCGCTCGCTCCACCAACAGATGCACCCCATCGGCCATCCGACTGATCGCCAGGATCACGCTGCGACGCGAACCGTCGACATCGTCGGCCAGGTCAGCGGCAATGGCGCTGATGGACAGCAAGTCTTCGGAAGCGTTGGCCAGCAGGGTTTCGGTATCGATGTCCGGAGCGACGACGAAGAGCTGACCGGATGGAGACTCGTCGACGGGTTTGGGCTTGAGGTAATAGTCGAGGGCGCGTTCGGCGGCTTCGTCGAGTTTTTTGGCTTGCAGGGTTTCGACGCGGGATTTGGAAGACGACTGTGGAGGGTTAGGCGTAGGTTTGAACATGGCTTGGGCTTCCTATTCAATTCAGAGCCACCCCGGCTCGCTTGCACGCGATGAAGGGTGGCAGCTATGTGCGAGTGTGCAAGACCGAGTAAGACAACGCCCAAGACCTCGGCAGACCCGAAGGTCTCCCACACACAGCTGCCATAAAAACGAGCACGAATGCACGATAGACGGCTAGTGAGATATAGGACGTTCTTTTAACCGGCTTGCACGCCGGTGTCACCGTTTTTTCAGTGACAAACCCAGACTAGCCATGAGCCCGACGCCGGACAAGTTCACCAACTTCGCTACAACTTGAAGGAAATCTCCTAGGACCTGGCTGTTCTCTGCATAACCCCAAGGGCTGGGTTGTCTGGGCTGGCGTCATCGCGAGCAGGCTCGCTCCCACAGTGGATCGGGGTACGTCCGGAGAGACAGGTTGGCTGTAAGGCCGCCTTCGCGAGCAAGCCCGCTCCCACAGGGGGTATTGAGGTCAGCCGCAAGAAATAGGCCGGCCCAAAGGCCGCCTCGCTTTTGCTTTTGCTTTTGCTCTGCTTTTGATCTGAAGGCCCCATTAACCACGCTGGCCGAACGCAGGCATTGCGTAGTGGGCAACCCGGCATGGATGCCGGGTTAGCCGCGCTGGGCCATGGATGGCCCTTCGCGGCGGGCCCACGGAGCAATGCCGGAGTGAGGGAACACCTCGCCTTGGCGAGGTGCCGAGTGGTGGGGCGCAGACCTTTGGTTACTTTGGGCTGGGCCGGCATTCCGGCGTTTGCCAAAGTAACCCGCCGTAAGGGCGGAACCGCCAGCAGCCATTACCACAGCAACGGATATGTACTCAATCCCAACGCCGCGGCCCCCCCACCAACTGCCCCTGCACTCCAAACAACCCCATCTCCCGAATCACCGCCAACTCCCCCTCCGTCTCCACCCGCTCGGCAATCAACGGCAGGTCGATACTGTGGGCAGCACGCTGGATAGCCTCGATAAACAGACGCTTATCACTCTCCTGATCAATAGCCCGGATATAACTGCCATCGATTTTCAAATAGGCCAACCCCAACCGCGACAAATTGCCGATCATGCTGAAACGCCCACCAAAACGCTGCAGGCTCAAGGAAAAACCAAGCTCACGCAAACGTCGAGTCAGTTGCTCCAGCACCGCCTGCTCGGGCAACTGTTCTTCACCGATTTCCAGGGTCAGGCGCGACCCGAGGTTGGAATGGGCCCGCAAGACCTCAAAGACTTTGTTCAGTGCCTGCGGGTCGGCCAGGGTGGCAGAGGATAGATTCAGCGCCAGGGCCTCTTCGTGCCCGGCCATTTGCCGCAGCACCTGCTCGAGCATCAAGCGGTCCAGGCGCGCCGTCCAACCGAAGCGCTCCAGCCAAGGCAGGAAACGCCCGGCGGGAATGGTCTGGCCCTGATCGTCGAGCAACCGGGAAAGTACTTTGTAATGCAGCACCAGTTGAGTGTCCTGGGCAGCCACCACCGGCTGGAAGTAGAGCTCGAACCGCTGATTGTCCAGCGCCCGGTCAAGCAGCGTATGCCAGGCATGATGATCGTCGCCGATACTGGTCGAAGCACTGTGCTCCAGACAGGCCCAGCCCGGCTCGCCCTGGCTTTCGGCCTGGGCCAGGGCCTGGTCGCCAAGCTGCAACACCGCTTGCGGCGAGTCACCATGGACGAAGGGCGCCAGCCCGATCGCGGCCACCGATGCCACGTCGGTCGCGCCGGTGGCATGCAGGCTCGCCAGTGCAACTTCGAGATTCTGCGCCAGTTGCAGCGCTTCCTCGCGCACCAGCCCCGGCGCCAGCACCGCGAATTCCCCGCCTCGGATACGTGTCACCAGATTCTGGGTTTCCGGGTATCGGGCACACTCGCGCAACAACTGCTCGCCCACGGCCTTGAGCAATTGGTCGGTGCGCTGCCCACCCAAGCGCTGGTTCAGACCGGCCAGGTCCTGGACCCGCAACAACAACAGATAACCGGAACTGGCTTGCTCCGGGTTGCTCACCCGGGCATTGAGCTGCATTTCGAAATAACGCCGATTGGCCAGCCCTGTGAGATTGTCCTGGTAGGACTCGACCCGCAGCTTTTCACTGCGCTCGGCCTGCTCCTGAAACAACGCCTTGAGCTTCTCGACCATCTGGTTCATCGCCTGCACCACGCGGCGCAGTTCAGGAGTACGCGGCAGCTCCGGCAGGCTCAGGAATTCGCGCCGGGCGATGGCTTGGGATTGGAGCACCATGTAATCCAATGGCTTGAGCTGGCGACGCAGCAGCAAGGCCCCCAGCACCGCGCTCACGGCACCGCACAGCAGCAACCAGCCCAGGCTGCCCAGTGCGCTCTGCCACAGCTTGGCAAGCGCGAACATCGGGTGACTGACCACTTCGACCCGCGCCGCCTGCTCCCAGCCACGACTGACGATCGCATCGCCACCGGCCGGCTCCAGACCGATGAGCTTGACGAACCACTGCGGCACGCTGCCGGCGTCCGGCGTGCCGGTGCGCTCGACCAGGGTCTTGTCGGTGGCCACGTCGACCACACGGATGCTGGCGTAGTAGCCACTGTCGAAGATGGAACTGACCATCAGCTCCACCATCGCCGGATCGTCGATGTTCGGCGTCAAGGACAACGCCAGCGCCGTGGCCGCGTCCTGGGCATGAGAGCGCAGCTGATTGACGTACTGGGCCCGCGAGCTCTCCAGGCTGACCATGAAGCTGCCGCTGAAGGCAACCACCAGGAACAGACAGATAGCGATCAACAGTTGTTTGAACAAAGACATCTGAGCGCGTGCTCCTAGTTAGTCGTCTCGACCGGAAAACCTTCGGCCTGCATTTTCTTCAACACATCCTGCCACCGGGACAGGCGCTTGGTGTCGCTGACTTTCTTGTTGCCCTTGACGCCCGACAGCCACAGCCCTTCGGCATTGAAAGAGTAGACCGGCAGCAGGTCGGTTCGCTGGCTGGCCGGTTGGATAGCATCAATCAGGCTGTCGAGCACCAGCGGCATCGCCTCGGGCGTGGCGTAATAGGTGAGCACCATGTGCGCCCGGTTCTGTCGCAACGCCTTGACGTAAGTGATGCGCAACTTGTCACTGGACACCCCGAGATGCCGCAGGCTGAAGTACTTGGCGATGGCGTAGTCCTCGCAATCGCCGGCGCCCTTCCATAACGCCTGGATCGGGGTTTCCCAGTAATCGACCTCATGCCACAGGTCGATGTCTTCCACGTAGCGCACCTGTTTGTTGAAGAACAGGTTCACCACCTTGAGCTGCTCCAGCTCAGGCGTCTGCTTCTCGGTCGCCAGCAGGTGCTGCCAGGCATCGATCCGCTGCTGCCCTTCACCCAGCGGCCCGTACAGTGCCTGCGCCCGTCGGCTGATCTGCGCAAAGTCCCAGTCGGCCCGCAGGCCACCCAGCATGAGGCCGGCCAGCAACAATGCCGAACACAGCCAGCGCAGGGACCTGAGGGCAGGGGAAGGTGCAGCCAAGGGAATGCGTCCAGAAAAGGCCGTTGAGGATGCGTGGGATGGTGAAGCCTGACCCGGCAAAAGACAATGGCAGGATGCAATCACCCAAGGCACGCTAAACTTTAGTTCAGGAACACTTTAGTTTATGAACCCCGGCCGTGAGACTTTGACGGGCTGGTAATCTGTCACTAATGTTGGCATGGATCCAATTCCTCATTCAGGGTGCGTGGTCGTGACAAAGAAGCCCAAGCCGTTAAGCACTATCCAGGTCAACGGACCCATCCCCGCTGCCCAGGCCCGTTCGATCATCGAGAGTGCTCTGCGCGAAGCGATCCTCGACGGACGCCTGCCCTGCGGCACGGCCCTGCGTCAGCAGGAACTGGCTGACCTGTTCGGCGTGAGTCGCATGCCGGTGCGCGAGGCGCTGCGCCAGCTCGAAGCGCAATCGCTGCTCAATGTGGTTCAACACAAAGGCGCCGTGGTCGCCCCGCTGATCACCAATAACGCCATCGAAACCTACGCGCTACGCGCGGTGCTGGAATCGTTCGCCTTGCGCCTGTCAGTACCTTTGCTCGATGCCGACGACCTGGCGCTGGCCGCCCATTACATCGAACAGTTGGAAGCACAAACCGATCATGCCGAGATCGGCAAACTCAATCGGCTGTTCCACATGTCGCTTTATCACAAGGCACCCAATAGCAAGTTGTTGGACCTGATCGAACGCGAGCTCAATGAGGAGGAGCGCTTCCTGCGCTTTCATCTGTCGTCCATGGGGCTGGGCAAGCTGACCCAGGATGATCATCGCGCACTGCTCGAGGCCGCAAGAACCAAAGACATCGATACAGCGGTAACCTTGCTGGAGCGTCATCTGGAAAAAGCCTGCGTGACTATTCGACGCTATCTGGAACAGTCATCCAACTGATCGCGCGCCGGCGACCCAGCCGGCGTATTACTTTCTTACACATCCTTCCCACCCGTCTTCCCGCCCGCCTGACGCGGCTTGGCCGCGTCTGCGACTCGCCGCCACATCAGTTCAATGGCACTGCCGTCGATTTGGGCTCACTCTTGCGTTTGTCGATTCAAAAAAAGACCTGAAGAAGTCAGCGCCTGGTACATACCAGGCGGATCGAAGCCACCACGCAAGGAGCGTCGCCCACCGGCGGGAGAATCGAGTGTCCGACCGACGCCCCGCCCATAAAACACGAACTTCATTATTCCCTGTTCCCTGAAGTGCTCCGGGTGAGGCATTCACTCGAACTATCGATTCTGATCGTTATACATCGGAAGGAGCAACTTCGCCTAAATAAAACTTACCTTATAAGTTTTATAAAGCCTCTTCACGCCCAATAAAACCACAACTTTAAATAATTAAAAAATCGCTTGCCGCGGACTTGTTTCGTGTATTAATTTTTTCTACGTCGAGTTGTTGTCGATGACTTAATTTTCCCTCAAGCGCTTAAAAAACAAGGCATTCAGACCTTACAACTGAAATAGCAGCACACACTTGCATAACTTGGGTAATTCATGGATTTCGGTTCAGGCACCCGCTCGCCTTATTAAAAATAACGAGCACCCTACCGGACAAACATCATTGATGAGGACGTTCAAATGCAGCCAACAAAAGAACAACTTTTTTTGAAGAAACGCGAACTTGGCCAACACCCTGTTTTTTCTGAAATAACATCAATCGATCTACTACGCCGCTTTATGGAAAGCCACGTTTTTGCCGTGTGGGACTTCATGTCGCTGACCAAGCGGCTGCAACGGGAGCTGACCTGCGTTCATCTACCCTGGCTACCACCGGCCGACCCGCATGCGGCACGCCTGATCAATGAAATCGTGCTGGGGGAAGAGTCCGACGATCGCCCCGGCGCCGGGTATTGCAGCCATTTCGAGCTGTACCTGGACGCCATGCGGGAAGTCGGCGCGGACACTCGGGCGATTGAACAATTCATCACCCTGCAGCAGGAAGGCGTCAGCCCCGAAACCGCCTTGGATAGCGTCGAGGTTGAACCCGCGGCGGCCCGGTTCGTTCGCCAGACCCTGCACACCGCCCTGCATGCCCCAGCCCACAGCGTAGCAGCCGCATTCGTGCATGGTCGCGAGAGCGTCATCCCGCAGATGTTCCAACGCATGCTGGATGCCTGGGGCATCGGCCTGGATCAGGCGCCGACATTTCGGTACTACCTGCAACGGCACATCGAGGTCGACTCCGAAGACCACGGCCCTGCTGCGGAAAAATTGCTGGCCCGCTTGATCGACGGCGATCCGCAGCGCGAAACCGAGGTGCTGTCCGCCGCGCTCGCCGCCGTCCACAGTCGAGCGGCCCTGTGGGATGGCCTGCGCCAGAGCATGACCCAACCGGTCGCGCAGGTGACGCCATGAACGCCATCCAATACCAGTCCTTCGCCGACACCTGGGAAAGCCGCGCCACGATCCGTACCCGGCCACGGCGCCGGGTCGAAAATGACGACAAACTGATCTTTCCCATGAGCCGTCAGCCCCTGGTGCACAGCCAGACCTTTCTCAGCCATTGCCCGCAGCTGCGCGATTACGCACTGGTGCAGAGCCTCTACAAGTTCATCAACGACGTCGTGATCTTCGAGACCGAACTGGTGGATCACACCGCCCGGCGCATCGCCAAGAATCGCTTCGGCATCGAGTTCCCGTTCGCCTGCCGCTACGACGCGATGACCGTGGTGGTGGACGAGGATTACCACGCGTTGGTGGCGATGGACTTCATGCAGCAGACCATCGACATGACCGGCATCGAACCGATTCCGTTGCCGACCCAGATCGAGCTCAGCCGCGCGATACCGACGACGCTGGCCCAGGCGCCGGAACATCTGCAAAGCGCCGTGGAACTGATCTGCATCGCGATCGCCGAAAACACTGTGACCAACGAAGTCGCGGCGTTCGCCCGGGACGACTCGGTCAAGGCTTCGATCAAAGGCCTGATGGCCGATCATCTGATGGACGAGGGACGACACTCGGGCTTCTGGACGCGGCTGGTGCAGATGTACTGGCGTGCAGCCCCCGAAGAAGACCACGAAGCGATTGCCCGGTTGATGCCCGGCTTCATCGTCCAGTACCTGGCGAGCGATCTGCAGCAGGCCTTCGATTTCGAGCTGATCGCTCATCTGCCCGTTGATGAATCGGTGCGCCAGTCGCTGCGTGAAGAGGCCAGCGCGCTGGCCTACCCCATCAATCGCTTTCATCCGCTGGTGGGCAACATCACCCGCTTTTTCCGCAGCAGTTCGATGCTCGCTTCCCCCTGCGTGCGCGATGCCTTGGCCGACTACCTGACCCCATGAGGAGCTGCCGATGAGACGCCTCGAAATTGCAGTGCCTGGCACCAGCCGGGCCATGGCCGAACTGACCCAGGAACTTGAACTGCACGGCCATGGTGTCGTGACGATTCAATCTCCGGCGGTCGACCTGTTGATCGACGACGGTACGGCGCCGTGCGCCATTGAAGCCCGCTCACGCCTTGAGGTGCGTGTAGCGCTGCGAACGGTACCCGGCGAAGCGTTGCCACAACCGATCATTATTTTTCGCGACGGTGCGCAGCGGCTGTTATGCCAGGAGGTGATAGCTGCGCAAAGCGGCAATGGTCAGTCCTTGCGACTGCAGGCCCTGGCAGTGGTGGTTGAGATCGGCGCGCAGCTGGTCAGCCAATTATCTCGGGATGACACCGGCCTCGATCACTGGCCGACGGTGCAGGCCGACGCTGCCGAACACCCTTTACAGGGGCTCGATGCGCTGGACGTGCTGGCTTTCGAGCATGGCCTCAACCGGCGGCCAGTGCCCTGGCTGCTGGCCGCCGCCGAAGTGCCGGTGATGCACGGCATCGAACAGCGCATGCTCGATGATGCGGTGCAACCGGCGTTGTGGGTCGAAGGCCAGCTCACCGACTACAAAACCTTGCGCACCCAGGCGCTGAGGTTGCAGCAGGCCATGCTGGACCGGCTGGGGCAGGCAGAATCTGTGGAAGCAAAACCTGTGGAAACAAGGCTTGCCTGCGATACAGACACAGCGGTACCCAACCAGACCGAGTCATCGTTCATCGCGGGCAAGCCTTGCTCCCACAGGCCTTGCACCCACAAGCCTAGCTCTCAAATGGTGATTGCGGTGTGCCTGTCTAAATCCGCGCCGTTATATGCAGCGATCCTGGCCGTTCTGGGCTGTGGCGCGGTGTACCTGCCGCTGGACCCGCAACACCCCGTGCAGCGTCGACGCTTCATCCTGGAAAACGCCAAGGCCGACCTGCTGCTGCACGATGGCGACAGCGACTTGGGCGATCTGCCCGTGCCCGCGCTGAACGTGCATCGGCTGCCAGCGCTCAAGCCGGGCATCCCCGTCTCGCTGATCCGTCGCTCGGTGGACATCGACGAACCGGCCGTGGCGATCTACACCTCCGGCACCACCGGCCAACCCAAAGGCGTGCTGCTCAGTCATCGCAACCTCAGTCATTTCTGTGCCTGGTACAGCGATTACGTCGGGTTGCAGCGCGACAGTCGGGCGTTGCAGTTCTCCACCATCAACTTCGATGCGTCGCTGCTGGATATCCTCCCGACCTTCATCCAGGGTGCATTGCTGGTAGTGCCCAGCGAAGACCAGCGCCGCGATCCCCAGCAACTGGTGGCGTTGATTCACGCGCAGCGCGTCAGCCACGCCTTTCTACCGCCTGCGCTGCTGAGCGTGCTGCCGCTGGACGCCCCCCTGGGCCTGGCGCACTTGATCACCGGTGGGGATGTCTGCGAGCCGTTCGTGATCGAGCGACTCGCGCCCCAGTGCCGCTTCCACAACATCTATGGCCCGACCGAAACAACCGTGCTTGCCACCACGCGGCAGTTTGGCGTGGGTGATAACAACCGCAACCTCGGCGTACCCATCGCCAACGCTCGGGTACTGATCCTCGATGAGCAGCTGCAACCGGTGCCCCAAGGCGTACCCGGCGAGCTCTACATCGCCGGGCCGGGCGTCGGCCTGGGGTATCTGCACGACCCGACCCTGACCGCCTCGCGGTATCTTGACCTGACCCTGCCCGGTGGACAGAAGCTGAGGGTCTATCGCACCGGCGATATCGGCCAGTGGAGCGACAACGGCATCGAACTGTGCGGCCGGCGCGACAATCAGGTGAAGGTCCGGGGCTTTCGGGTCGAACCCGAGGAAATCGAACATTGCCTGCGGGAAAGCCAGTTGTACCGCCAGGTGGCCGTGGGTGTGGACGAGCGTCGACGGATCCTGGCGTTCCTGGTCCATCCTCGAGAAGACCGGCCCGGCACCGCCCTCCAGGCGCTGCGCGAGCATGTGCAGGACACGTTGCCCAGCTACATGCACCCTGGCGCCTTCATCGAGCTGCCCAGCCTGCCCTACACCAGCAACGGCAAGGTCGATCGCCGCGCCTTGCTCGCCCTGTCGGTGCAGGTTCAGGTCAGTGGCCAACGACGCCAGCCGCAAAACCCGCTGGAAACCCAGTTGCAGCAATTGTGGGCCGAGCTGCTGGAGCTGCCGGCCGAAGACATTGCCACCGACGAGAGTTTCTTCAACCTGGGCGGGCATTCGATCCTGCTGTCGCAACTGCTGCTGAGCATTCGCCAGACCTTCGGGCGCAGCCTGTCGATCAATCGCTTCATCGAGGCACCGACGCTGATGACCTTGGCGAAACTGCTCGACAGCCCTGAACAAAGCGACACATCGGTGCTCAGTCCCCAGGCCTTCATCGATGCCGAGGCGGAACTCAACATCGATCCACTGCCCATCAGTCAATGCGGTGACGTGCATAAAGTGGTGGTGACCGGCGCCAACAGCTTTCTCGGAGTGCACATTGTCGAGGCGCTGCTGGCCTGGGGCGCCACCGAAGTCGCCTGTCTGGTGCGCGCGTCTGCCGGACAAAGCGCGGCAGAACGCTTTTCTCAGGCCCTGCAGGACAATCGCCTGACTCATCTGGACCTGAGCCGGGTCAGTGTCTATGCCGCCGACATCACCCAACCGCAGTTGGGTCTGCCGGACGATGTCTATGCCCGTATCGACCGAACCTTTGGTGCCCTGGTGCACAACGCCGCCCACGTCAACCACGTGCTCGACTACGAGTCCCTGGCGCGGGACAACGTGGAGCCGATCTTCGAATGCCTGCGCCTGTGTGAAGGCCGCAGCAAGAAGATCTTCAACTTCGTCTCCACGCTTTCGGCCTCCAGTGCCCTGGGCGCCGACGGCCAGGTACTGGAGCAACCCGCCGCACCGACGCCACCGATCTACATCAAGAACGGTTACAACCTGTCCAAATGGGTCGGCGAACGGATCCTGCAGCGGGCGCGTGATCGCGGGGTGCGGGTCAACCTGTTCCGTCCAGGCAACATCAGTTTCAACAGCCTGACGGGGGTCTGCCAGCCCCACAAGAATCGCTTGATGCTGATGCTCAAGGGCTCGATCCAGCTGGGCCAGGTGCCGGATCTGTCACTCAACTTCGACCTGATGCCGGTGGATTTCCTGGCCCGCTTCATCGCCTTCCACGCCAGCCGCTACCAGCCAACGCAAGCGGTGTTCAACCTGCACAACCCCGAGCCTTTGAGCTGGGACGCCTACGTGGCGTCGTTCCGCGAAAGCGGCCGGGAGTTTTCCCTGGTGAGCGTCGCGGACTGGCAGCGACAACTGGGCCGGGTCGATGCCGACAACGCGCTGTTCGGCGTGCTGGGGTTCTACCTCAACGGCTTCGAAGAAGACATCGGCGACATCTCGATGATCCGCCATGACAACGCTCGGACCGGGGTGCGGCAGATGGGGGCCCGCTACCCGGAAAAATCCCCGGCGCTGCTGCGGCGCGGTGCCGACTACCTCAAAGCCATCGACTTCATCTGAAGCCATCCAACCCGAAGCAAGGAGCAAGACCATGAATGCATTTCAACCCGATACCCTGATCAGGAACCCTCACGCCTGCCAAGTCGAAACCTCAGTGGAGGTGACGGCGGACGCGGCAAAGGTCTGGGAACTGGTGGGCGATTTTGGCGGTTTCAATCGTTTCATCCCGGCGCTCGAGCGCATCGAAATGACCGGAGAGGGGGTGAGATCCCTGCGCAAGAAGTTCTTTGTCGACGGGCAGAACCTGGTGGTGGAACAGCTCAACAGCCGTGACGACCAGGCCATGCACATGACCTGGACACTGATCTACAACACCCTGGGCATCGACAACCTGTGGGCCGCCATGCGCGTCGAGCCAATGGCGAACAACCGCTGCCGCGCCACCTGGACCATCATCGCCGACCACACCGAAGCCCATTCGCCGTCGGGGTTCAGGGATTTCCTGCAAGGCTTTGCCGACGAGGCCATGGGGAATGTGCGGAAGATGTTCGCCTAGGTAATGCCACTGTGGGAGCGAGCCTGCTCGCGATAGCGCTGGGTCTGTTGACGATGATGCTGGCTGTGTCGCCGTCATCGCGAGCAGGCTCGCTCCCACACGGGTTCCTGGGTGAATGCAAAATGCGAATCCACCGCAAATCCCTGTGGGAGCGAGCCTGCTCGCGATAGCGCTGGGTCAGCTAGCGATGATGTCGACTGTGCCGCCGTCATCGCGAGCAGGCTCGCTCCCACACTGGTTCCTGACTAACCGCAATATACGAACCCACCCCCCGCTCCCACAGGACTGGGTCAGATCTTGAAGCTGTCCACCAACTGCTTCAGTCGATTGGCCTGTTGGGACAAGGCATCGCAGTCCTTCAGGGTTTCATTGAGGTTGGCCACGCTTTGCTGGTTCAGCAGGTTGATATGGCTGACGTCCATGTTGAGGGTTTCCACCACGGCGGTCTGTTCTTCGGTCGCGGCGGCCACCGACTGGTTCATGCCATCGATTTCACCGATACGCTGCGTCACGCTGACCAGCCGCAGACCGGCCTGGTTGGCAACTTCCACACTCTCTTCGCTGGAAACCTGGCTGGCGTTCATCGTCGTGACCGCTTCACGGGAGCCGACCTGAAGCGAGGTGATCATCTTGTGGATTTCTTCCGCCGATTCCTGGGTACGGTGCGCCAGGTTGCGTACTTCATCGGCCACCACCGCAAAACCACGCCCCGCCTCACCGGCACGGGCCGCTTCGATGGCGGCGTTCAAGGCCAGCAGGTTGGTTTGCTGGGAAATGCCCTTGATCACGTCCAGGATGTGCCCGATGTTGTCGGTGCTGGCGTTCAGGGTTTCGATCTGGGTGCACGAAAGGCTGATTTTCTGCGACAGCTCGGTCATGGCCTGAATGGTTTTTTCCACCACCTGACGACCGTCATCGGCCTGTTCGCTGGCACCACTGGCCTGTTGCGAGGCGTCGGCGGCATTGCGGGCGATTTCCTGGGTCGCAGCGCCCAACTGGTTGATAGCCGCCGCCACGCTGTTGGTGCGGGCGCTCTGTTCATCCGAACCGACGAGCGAAGCGTTGGACGACGTCATCACGCGCTGCGACAGGTCGTGCACCTGGCGGGTGGCGGAAGACACTTCGGAAATCGAGGCGTGGATCCGCTCAACGAACTGGTTGAACGAGCCCCCCAATACCGCGAACTCGTCCTTGCCTTGTACGGCCAGACGCCGGGTCAGGTCGCCTTCGCCCTGGGCAATGTCGTGCATGGCACGGCCCATGGTGGTCAACGGACGCATCAGTACCTGAATCAGCAGGCTCAGCAGCAACGCGATGGCCGCGACCGCGACGAACATTGCAATCAGCGCTGAGGTACGGAACTGGCTCAGCGGCGCATAGGCCTTGGCCTTGTCGATCGACAGGCCAATGTACCACTCGGCGCCCGGCAGGCCGGTCACCGGGGTGAACGACAGAATACGATCCTGCCCGTTCAACTCGACGTCCTGGATACCTTTGCCAATGCGCACAGGCGTGCCTGGATAGATGTCCTTGAGGTTCTTCATTACCTGGTCCTTGTCCGGGCTGACGATCACCTGACCGTCACCGCTGACCAGGAAGGCATGGCCGATGCCACCGAAGTCCACCGAGTTGATGATTTTCACCAGGGTATCGAGGCTCAGGTCGCCGCCCACCACACCCAGCAATTCGCCGCTTTTCTTCACCGGCAGGGCAATGGTCACCACCAGCCCGCCGACGGCGGCCGAATAAGGCGGAGTCAGCATGGTTTTATCGGCGGTCACCGCCTGTTTGTACCAAGGGCGCTGGCGCGGGTCGTAGCCGTCGGGCATTTTTGCGTCGGGGCGCTGGGTGAAGACACCGTTGGCCTGGCCCACGTAGGTGAACTGGAAATTCGATGTCAGCGCCGGCTGGTCCACCAGCCCCGCCAGATCGGCGGTAGCCCCCTGGTGCGCGATGTTCTGCGCCAGGTTTTCCAGTACCAGGATGCGACCGCTCATCCAGTTCTGGACGCTGCTGGCCGTCAGGTCACCAGATTGTTCGATAGAGGACTCAAGGCTGCGGCCGATGGTGTTGCGCTGCAAATAATCGTTGTAGAGGGTGAACAGGGCAAAAGCCAGAACTACCACACCAGAGGCGGCTAGAAGGATTTTATGGCTGAATTTCAAATTCATCGAAGAGGCTTCTTATGCAGGGAGTGGGGGTGCATTCCGGTTGCAACGTTCACATGCCAGCGCGGGCAGGACTTGTGGTCTGCTCCACTTTGGTGCACGCATATCAGTCTTTCGGCAAGCCCCGGGAAAAAATTAGGTTTTTTTGGGATGGCCCGACGAGAGGATGAGCGTAGTCGTTATGCACCCGCTCGCCAGGGCTGCTGCATGGCCAACGGGCGCGACCTCAGTGGCAAAGGGAATTGCTCCCTCGCCACGGACTATGGGTCTATCGACGACGTGTGAAAAAGCCTCCTCAACCCTGAACAGCACTCACCGCTTCCTGCCTCGGTTTATCCTCGCCTACAAACCGGTTCGCCCGGCCAAAGGTGCCGAAGTCATTGAACCGCACACCCATCTCGCGCATCACCTTATGTGCCACCGGCACCGTCAGCTGACGGATGTAGAACGGCTCCTTCACCGCAAAATGATGGATCCCGTGGCTGCTGCCGAAGTTGAAGCAGAACGCCTGCAACGGCCATAGCCACCACGGGTTGAGCACCTGGGTTTGCTGGATGACATTGCCAGGTTCGACGTCGCCGTAGTAATGCATGTTGGAACTGATGAAGTGCAGGCAAAAGGTGCGCAACACGTTTGGACCGATGATCACCACCGCCGCGATATCGATCACGTGCATCATCGCCAGGGTGTCCGCCGACCAGTCAATCGATGCACCCAACAGGCTCGCGACGCCATTGGCCCCATGGAAACCGAGAAACACGTACCAGGCCCCCCAGTGCAGCAGTGCCAGCGGGAAATACACCTTCAGCGTGCGTTTGAGGATGTTGCGCTTGTGCGCCCAGGTCCTGGCCCGCAGCAGACGGATGAGGGCCGACATCACGTTGTCACCGACCATCAGCAACCGCGCCAGCCCCCACGGCTCGCCGTTGGTGATGGCCCGTTCTTCCAGGTCGGCCTCGGTGCCGGACATCTTGTGGTGATTGAGGTGCAGGTGACGGCGGATCCACGGGTTGATAGTGCTCGGCCGCGCCAGCCACACCAATCCCATCATCAGATTGTGGGGCAGGCGTTGCTTGCGAAAATACATGCTGTGGATCAGGTCGTGCTCCAATTCGTGGGTCAACGAGGCGAAAAAAGCGTTGAGCAGCAGGCACGCCCAGCCAGCCAGATGGCCGTTGATGTAAAGCAGTGCCGATCCGATCATCCCCGCCAGGGCGAACGCCAGAATGCCCGCCCCCAAGGCATCCTGATGGAGCAGGATCGGGTAGCGTCGGCGCAACTCTTCGCCATGGGCCAATACCACCTGGCGAATATGGGCGGATCGTTGTTGTGCATTCAATCGCTCGGGACTTGCGCTACGGCCATGCATGGCTTAAATCCTCTGTTAAAGATGTGCTCATCCTGACGAGCCTTGCGCCGCCGGGTGGTAGCCGTAGACGCCAACCTGTTGACCGCAAGCGCCAATCGCCATGACTGAACCGACCACCCTCGCCAGCTGGACCCGCGCCCTGCGCAAACAGCTCGATGCGTTGGGCCTGGATGGCCATGCCCTGTGCCTCGAAGCCGGGCTTGACCCACAGCTGATGGACGATCCGAACGCTCGCTACCCGCTTTCAGCCACCACCCGCTTATGGGCCCTGGCAGTGCAAACCAGCGGTGATCCGGCCATCGGCCTGCGGGTATCGCGCTTCGTCAGCCCCACGACGTTTCACGCCTTGGGTTACGCCCTGGTGGCCAGCGGCAGCCTGCGGGAAGTGTTCGAGCGCATCGTGCGCTATCACCCGGTGGTCAGCGACGCGCTGACGCTGCAACTGAGGCGCTGCGAGGACCGTTACCGCTTTACCCTTGATTTGCCCCAGGGCCACCCCGTGCCCGCTTTCGAAGCCATCGACGCGTTCGCCTCGATTTACGTGCGCACCTGCCGTAACCGCCTGGGTCGCGACTACGCACCGTTGGCGGTGTACCTGCGACGCCCTGAGCCGGCGGACCCTGCGCCGTGGCATAAAGCGTTCCGTTCGCCGGTGCATTTCGCCGCCGAACAGGATTGTCTGGAGTTCAGCCTCGCCGACTTCGACAGCCACCTGGACGATGCCAACCCGGAACTGGCCGAGCACAATGAAACGGTGCTCAAGCGCACCCTCGCCCACCTCCAGCCGTTGACCTGGGAGCGCAAGGTGCGTGCAGCCATCGAGGCCCAATTACCCGAAGGTGAACCCAGCGCCGAACGCATCGCCCAAGCCATGCACCTGAGCCTGCGCAGCCTGCAACGGCACCTGGCCGACGAAGGCTGCCGCTTCGATGCGCTGCTCAACGAGTGCCGGGAAAACCTGGCGCTGCTGCACCTGCGCGACCCCCAATGCTCGTTGAGCGAAGTCGGCTACCTGCTGGGCTTTGCCGACGCCAGCAGCTTCAGCCGCGCATTCAAGCGCTGGACCGGGATGACGCCCGGGCAGTTTCGGGAGGGGCTGCGCTAGCAGGGCTGGCCTCATCGCGAGCAGGCTCGCTCCCACAGGGATGCACGGCCAACACAGACCCAATGTGGGAGCGAGCCTGCTCGCGAAAGCGATGGATCAGTCGATACCGCTCTCAGACCAGTGTCATCTCCCGCAACCGCCCCATATCAAGGATCTCGATCTCGCCATAACCGAGGTGCAGGATGCCTTGGGCCTGCAAGTCCTTGAGGATCTGGTTGGTGGTCTGACGTGACAGCGAGAGCATCAGCGCCAGTTGTTCCTGGGACAGTTGCAGGACCTGTCGCGCCGATTCGATTTCGCCGTAGCCTTCGGCGATCAGCAGCAAGCGATGGGCAACGCGGGCCGGGGCAGGCATCAAGCTCAGTTGTTCGAGGTTGATGAAAGCCAGGCGCAGTTTGTGGCTCATCAGCAGCGCGAGATGCCGCCAGTAGGCCGGGTGCTGTTCCAGGAAGGCCAATAACGTCGCCTGGGGCAAATGCAGCAGCGTGCATTGCCCGACGATGACCGCGTCATGGGTACGCGGCTGGCCGTCGAACAGGCAGATTTCACCAAACCAGTGAGGCGCCTCCACCACGCTCAACAGCGCTTCCTTGCCTTGCTCGTTCACCGAACCGACCCGCACCGCGCCTTCCAATACGGCGTAAAGGCCGCACGGTGGATCGCCGCGCTGGAACAGCCGCTGCCCCGGCGACAGTCGACGCAGCCGTGACATGCCCAGCAGGCTATCCTGCAGTTCAATGGGCAGATGGCTGTACCAGTGGCCAGCCATCAGGTGCGAGTGCCAGGGCTGCGAATTCATGGAAACTCCGGGAAGTGTCGGCTAACTGACAGAACACCATATAGGACCTGGGCATCATGCAGGCATCACCTCAGGAGGAACAACAATGAAAAGCCTCGTCGATCATCTCAGTCAATACGCCGCCTATCAC
The DNA here is from genome assembly GCF_006227205.1 of Pseudomonas sp. ICMP22404. Classification (GTDB taxonomy): domain Bacteria; phylum Pseudomonadota; class Gammaproteobacteria; order Pseudomonadales; family Pseudomonadaceae; genus Aquipseudomonas. Next base: position 37,807 of record NZ_VCNG01000025.1, on the reverse strand, counting down.
CGCGACCCGCGCAACATTGCCAGCCATTTCATTGGCATTCCGCTGATCTTCGTCGCTGTCGCCGTGCTGTTGTCACGACCGGGCTGGCCAATGGGCGCGCTGCTGCTGTCACCGGCGTTGCTGGTCGCGGCGGCCAGTGCCTGGTTCTACCTGCGCCTGGAGTTGCGCCTGGGTGTGCTGATGACGGTACTGTTGGGCCTAGCCGTGTGGCTGGGACAGGTGTTGGCCGCGCAAGGCACAGCGGTGTGGCTGGGCAGTGGCCTGGGGATGTTCGTGGTGGGCTGGGCGATCCAGTTCGTCGGTCACTATTACGAAGGCCGTAAACCGGCATTCGTCGATGACCTGACCGGGTTGATCGTCGGGCCGTTGTTCGTGGTGGTCGAGGCAGGATTCCTACTGGGACTTCGTGGTGAACTGAAGCAGGCCATTGAGGAACGCGTCGGCCCGGTGGCCTTGCACAACCAGCGCTCGGCCGCCTGATCACCAACGACAAGGCTGTCCGGGCAAACCCTGTGGGAGCGAGCCTGCTCGCGATAGCGGTGGGTCAGTCAACACACTATTGACTGACAGGGCGCAATCGCGAGCAGGGCTCGCTCCCACAAGTGCCAGACCTTAGCAGTCAAGCGTTACAGCGCACCGAACTCGACCCGGATGGTCAGCGCACCGGTGTTATCGCTCAAGCCAGCCCCGTATTTCCCGGTCAGGTCATCATTGATGCACAGTTGCAGCTCCCCTTGCTGGTTGCCCGGCACTTGCGCCAGATCCCCCACCAGGAACGGCGTGCCACTGTCTCCCACGCGACCAACCAAGGCACCTTCGGCAGCACCGGGCAAGGCATAGCTGCTGTAGTCGATGTGCCTCGAACCACCCTTCCCATCGACATTGCCGCCCTGCGGGCTGGCACACCATAGCCCGCTGACGTAGCGAACCAGGCGCGGCACCAAACCGTTGACCTGCACACCGGTGCCCTGCCAGGCGACGTTGGATTGGACCTTCATCGTCACCGCCCTCAGGTCGTTGGCCACGGTATCCCCGGCCTGGAACGACAACGCCGCGATGGTCAGGCTCGGATTCGAGGTCCCGCTGCTGGGGAAAACACCATCGCCCACCAGGAACAGGTTCTTGTGATCCCAACTGCGCTGGTCCTTGTCGACCACCGATTTGGCCGGGTCACTGCCCATGCGATAGGTACCCATCAAGTGACCGGCACCCTGGAAGCTCATAGATTCGTTCCCGTAAGTGAATGTCCCCGGCGTAAGAGGCTTGGTCAGCTCTACGGCACCGAGCAGGTCCTTGATAATGTGAGTAGCCAGCCGTTTTGCCTCCAGGAACCCCTTCTGGGTGTACTTGGACAATTCATAGTGGATTTCCGGCCGGGGAATACCGAGGCGGTCCTTGTACTCGGTCGACGGCACGATGTAGCACTTGGCGTTATCGGGATCATCTTCCACCTGCTCCACCAGGAACGCGATGCGGAACTGCCGGATGAAAATGTCGTTGAGTTTTTGCACCAGCGCTGTTCCATAAAGCGCTTCGGTAGGGGCTTTGGGGTCCTGATTCGACGACAGCGGGTTGACGCGGTTGTTGTTCGTGCCGTCGATGAAGTCGGCCACCGTGTCGTAAGGATCGTTGGCCGGCCAGTTCCAGCCCTCGTTGCCGATTTCAATGCGCCACGCCGCTCGTTGGCTGCGGAAGGCACCGTCGCGCAAGCTCTCGATACCCGCGGTGGACAGGGGTCCGCGGTACGGAAAAATCGCCTTGCCTTCAGGCATCAGGCCCCACGCCAGGTAGATCGGGTGATCGGCCAGGCTGCGTCCCACCTGACCGCTGCTGTTGGCCACGCCCTTGGGCCAGGCGGGCGTGGCGGAGTTGAGCAACAGCTTGGGGGTTTCGATGGCATGGGCGGCGATCACATAACGTTGGCCGAGGGCCACGCCAGTGCCGGTGACCGGTCCGTCACCCAATTGATACTGCATGAACTCCACTCCGCTGACATTGTTGTCCGCGCCCACGGTCACTTTGCTCGCCACGGTTCGGTACAGCACCTTGACCTTGCCGGTGGCCAGGGCCTTGGTCATCGTCACGGTGGCGTCGTACTTGGCCTGGATCGGACAGATCGGGGTGCAATTGGTATTGCCGGCACACACCCGGCGCCCCGCATAGGGCTGGGAGTTACGCCCAGCGGGCGTCGGACTGACCACCAACGGCAAGCCATCGAAGGTCTGCCCTGTCACCGCCGTGACAAAACTGCCATCGACCAGCGACAACGGAATGCTGTGCATCGGAAAGGCGTAGCCTTCGGGAAAGGTAATGCCCAGGTACGCCTGGTCGGCGACGTTGGCCGAGACGCCGATTTCCGCCTCGGCCCGGCAGTAGGCGCTTTGCAGATCGTCGTAGCCAATGGGCCAGTCCACTCCGACGTTGTACAAGGATTTCAGGCGAAAATCGTTCGGCACCATGCGCAGGCTCGTTCCGACCCAGTGCCAGGTGGTCCCGCCGCCCACTCGCTCATAGGTACTGGTGAAAGGCATCGGGCCTTTCTGCACCAGATAACTGACCTTTGGATTGTCCCAGCCCAGGATCAGGTCGGCGATGGTCGCACGCGGGGCGTTTTGCCCGGCAGGGTCACGGGGCGGGTCCAGGCTGGTGACCGGTGGATAGGGCGATTCCGGGGTTTTCAGCGTGGTCGTGTAGAACCGCTCCAGGTATTGAGCCCGATTGACCGGGATCTCCGGCCCCGACTCGAGTACCAGTACCTCCACCCCGGCCATGGCCAGTTGATAGGCAACGATGCTACCGGCCAGTCCAGCGCCAACGATCACCACTTCGGCTTGTTCAGTACTCATGACCGGTCTCCTTGTTGTGCATTGGAGGACGCGGTGGCGGGTACGCCGGTCAAGTCCTCAAGGCTCGACGGCTGTTCGTTCCAGTAGCCGAAGAAGGATTCGCTGTAGCCCATGGGGTGAGCCTGGGCGATTTTCCAGGACCAGCCGTTGATGTAGGCCTGATCGGACACTACCGCCGAGTCACCCTTTTTGTAATTCCCCGCGTCATACGGTTGGTACCAGACACCCAGGAACCAGAGCTTCATGATTGAACGCGCCGCCAGCACGGAGTTGGGGATCGGTTGCGTGGTGACCAGCACCTGCTGGGCGATCTTGTCCGGGGGCACGTTGTCGGCCGCCAACGTGGCGTACTGCGCCAGCAACGGGTTGAGCACATCGGTAGTGATGCGTGGGGTGACGTAATCGAGAAAGAGCGGAGGCAGACCTATCGGGTCGAGCTGTGGCGCCAGGCGCGCGATGGGGATACCGGTCAGGGCCGATGACAGGCCGACGAAATTGTCCAGGTCAGTGCTCATTGTTTGGCTCCTTGTCCGGAAGTGGACTGCGCGCGTTCGAGCAAATAGGTGAAGTCCGCAAAGCTGGTACGCGGAGATTCGGTGACATGAGTGGCGGCATTGCCATGACAAGCCATGCAACTGGAAGACGCCTGGGGCGTGGTGCCCTGGATGTAGGTCTCCAGCGTGGCGTTGGCCAGGAACGGGGGCGCGGGATTGCCCAGCGGGTTGGCCGCCGAAATCTGGCAGTTCGGTGGCGGCGCGGCGCTCGGCCACTGGGTGCTGATCAACTGATAGTTGGCCCAGACGCTCTGCGGGTTGACCGTGCGCAACAGGCCCTGATATTTGGCGTTCAAGGCATTGGTAGGTCCGGTCAGCGGTACTTCGCGCACGATCTGCGAGGGCGTCGCCTTGACGGCCGGGTTCCATGGTCGTGGCGGAGGCTGGTTGATCGCATTGGTGCTGGCGGCGTTGTAGAACAGGTACGGGCCTTTACGCTGCGCCACCGGGGTGGATTGTTCCGGCACGTTGTTCACATGCTCGAAGGTCGACCAGACCCACTGCGGTGCGCTGGCGGTCTTATGAACGATGTGCAGGCCCACCAGACCGACCGACTGGGACGCGCACGACTCCTCGACAATCGGCCCATGGCTTGGGTCACTGTTGCCCGGCGTATAGACCAGTGCATCGACCGTGTGGAAATCCTGGGGCCGGTCGTTGGCGCCCAGCACCTTCCAGGATGCCTTCACCATCACCGAACCGACCTGGCTCGTGTCGTTGGAGCCACAGCTGAACGCCACGGTGTTGGTCTTGTTCGCGGCAAAGAATTTCTGCTGGCCTTCGATGCTGTACAGACCGTTGTCGACGATCCCGTTGAACATGGATTGGTTGACCACGATTTCGTTGCGCGTATACACGCCGTTCTGATCCACCAGCGGGCCGCTATCGAAGGGCTGGATAAACTCATCCAGCATGTCGGGGACCTTGCCCATCTGCTGCAGCAACCGCCCGGGCTTGAGCTGCTTGCACACTTCGGGAAGCGTCGCCGGCGCATCCCAGGGCAAGGGTGCCTGGCCCTTGGCGCGGAAAATCTGGTAGCTCTCTTTCCAGCTTTCCCAGACCGTGGCCCCGTCCTGCTGGCCGATGGTGGTACCGGTATTGGGATTGCCGTTGTCCAGCGCCGGCCAGTTCAGGGCGATGAAGGTCTGCCACGACAGGTCATCGAAATTACCTTGCAGGCTGGACAGGGAGACAGGCTGGGTGGCCGTGACATCGAAGGGTATTTGCGGCGACAACGAGGGGTCGGCGCTGGCGAACGGGCACAGCAAAACGCTCAACAAGGCACAGCCCAGCGGGCCATGCCGACTGACTTCCATTCTCATGCTTGATCTCCTTGGCATCAGGGCGCCAGGAAATCACTCCGGTCCGTCATGGACTCTCACTGCCTCCTGGCACGTCAGAGTCTAGGTAGGGTTTTATGCAAGAAGAGCGGTGGACGTAGAACCAATCGAAGCAAGGCCGGACGGCGTTATTCGAATTCAAAGAGCGGTGTCATGGTGGACGCCATCGCGAGCAGGCTCGCTCCCACAAGAGGGACTTCAGGGAGACCACGATCCCTGTGGGAGCGAGCCTGCTCGCGATGCTTTTGATCCTAGAGGTTGGCGACCTTCTGCCAGACCTTCGGCTTGAAGAACAGCGTCTCGCCCTTCGCCAGTCCCACCAGGCTGTCGTGGTCCTTCACCACTTCGGCTTCGATCAGTTCACTCTGGCCTTCCACCTTCAAGGTCACCCGGGTCGTGGCGCCCAGCGGGCGGATGTCCCGCACTTCGGCGGCGTGGTGGTCTTCCAGCTCCGAACGCGACAGCGAGACTTCATGGGGACGGAACAGCACATGCCGGTCTTCACCCAGGTGCAGGCGGTTCGAGTCGCCCAGGAAGTGATACACGAAATCACTGGCCGGGTTTTCATACACATCGCCTGGCGAGCCGATCTGCTCGATCACACCCTTGTTCATCACCACGATGCGGTCGGCGACTTCCATCGCTTCTTCCTGGTCGTGGGTCACGAACACCGAGGTCAGGTTGATGTCCTCGTGCAGCCGCGCCAGCCAGCGGCGCAGTTCCTTGCGGACCTTGGCATCGAGGGCGCCGAACGGTTCGTCCAGCAGCAACACCTTGGGTTCTACCGCCAGTGCGCGGGCCAGGGCGATACGCTGGCGCTGGCCGCCGGAGAGTTGCTCGGGGTAGCGGTCGGCAAGCCAGTCCAGTTGCACCATATTCAGCAGCTCGTGAACCTTGGTCGCAATCTGGCTCTCGCTCGGGCGCTGGCCCTTGGGTTTCATGCGCAGGCCGAAGGCGACGTTGTCGAACACGGTCATGTGGCGGAACAAGGCATAGTGCTGGAACACGAAGCCGACGTTGCGATCGCGCACGTCGTGGCCGGACACGTCCTCACCGTGGAACACGATGCTGCCCTGATCCGGCGTTTCGAGGCCGGCGATGATCCGCAGCAGCGTGGTCTTGCCGCAACCCGACGGGCCCAGCAGCGCCACCAGCTCACCGCTCTGGATGTCCAGGCTGATGTCGTCCAGTGCCCTGAACGCGTTGAAATTCTTGCTGACGTTACGAACTTCGATCGACATGACTTATTCCTCCGCGGCGCTGGCGCGCAGGCGGTTGATTCGGTTTTCGCTCCACTGCTTGAGCAGCAGGATGAAGAGCGCCAGGATCAGCAACAGGCTCGCCACGGCGAACGCGGCCACGTGGTTGTATTCGTTGTAGAGGATCTCGACGTGCAACGGCAGGGTGTTGGTCACCCCGCGAATGTGTCCGGACACCACCGACACCGCGCCGAACTCGCCCATGGCCCGTGCGGTACACAGCACCACGCCATAGATCAGCCCCCACTTGATGTTCGGCACGGTGACATGCCAGAACATCTGCCAGCCATTGGCTCCCAGCAGGCGCGCGGCTTCTTCTTCCTGGGTTCCCTGTTCCTGCATCAGCGGGATCAGCTCACGGGCCACGAACGGCACCGTGACGAAAATCGTCGCCAGCACGATGCCCGGCAGCGCAAACACGATCTGGATATCGTGGTCCGCCAGCCACGGCCCGAACAGGCCCTGGGCACCGAACATCAGCACGTAGACCAGGCCCGCGATCACCGGCGAGACCGAGAACGGCAGGTCGATCAGGGTCACCAGCATGCTCTTGCCACGGAACGAATACTTGCTCACGCACCACGCGGCACTGACCCCGAACACCAGGTTCAGCGGCACCGAAATCAGCACCGCGATCACCGTGAGCTTCAGCGCCGACAGCGCGTCGGGTTCGAAGATCGCGGTAAAGAACGCGCCCAGGCCGAGCTTCAGGCCCTGGGACACCACGATGAACAGCGGCAACAGCAGGAACAAGGCAAAGAACAGCCAGCCGAAGCCGATCAGGATCCGTCGTGACGTCGCGCTGCCGCGGCGGGCGGCGTTGGTGGAGGCCGCGGAAATAGACGATTGGGACATGTTCGCGCCTCCTTATGGGGTTTCGATGCGCCGCTGCAGCAAGTTGATCAGCAGCAACAGGACGAAGGAAACCACCAGCATCAGCACGCCGATGGAGGTGGCGCCGGTGTAGTCGTATTGGTCGAGCTTGACCATGATCAACAGCGGCAGGATCTCGGTTTTCATCGGCATGTTGCCGGCGATGAAAATCACCGAACCGTACTCGCCCACGCCCCGGGCAAACGCCAGGGCGAAACCGGTCAGCCAGGCCGGCAACAACGCCGGCATCAGGATATGGCGAAACACCTGCCACGGCTTGGCACCGAGGCAGGCGGCGGCCTCTTCGACCTCACGAGGGATATCCGCCAGCACCGGCTGCACCGTGCGCACCACGAACGGCAGCGTCACGAAGGTCAGTGCCAGAGTAATCCCCAGCGAGGTATAGGCGATCTTGAACCCCAGGTCGGTGGCGAACTGGCCCACCAGGCCGGTCGGTGCATACAAGGCCGTCAAGGCGATACCGGCCACGGCGGTGGGCAGGGCGAAGGGCAGGTCGATCATCGCGTCGATGATCTTGCGGCCAGGAAAGGTATACCGTACCAGCACCCAGGCCAGCAGCGTGCCGATCACGCCGTTGATGATCGCGGCGCACAGCGCGGTGCCGAAGCTGAGCTTCAAGGCAGCCAACACCCGCGGTGCCGAAATGATCGTCCAGAACTGGTCCCAGGTGAGTTGGGCGGCATGCACGAACATCGCCGCCAGCGGTATGAGCACAATCAGACTGAGGTACACCAGGGTGTAGCCCAGCGTCAGCCCGAAGCCGGGTATGACGGGGGAGATGCGACGCGACATAAAAGTCCTTGGTTGAAAACACACCGTGGGAGCAAAACTGGGTGGGAGCAAGACTTGCCCGCGATGGGGGCGACTCGGTTTCTAAAGGACCGCATCGCCTTCATCGCGGGCAAGCCTTACTCCCACAAAATCCCCTTGCCACAGATTCAATGTCCGGTTTTTCAGATCAGCCCAGCTTACTGCGCCTGATAGATCTGGTCGAACACACCACCATCGTTGAAGAATTTCGGTTGGGCGGTTTTCCAGCCGCCGAAGTCCTTGTCGATGGTCACCAGCTCCAGTTTCGGGAACTGCCGGGCGTACTTGGCGGCCACGTCCTTGTCCCGCGGACGGTAGAAGTTCTTCGCGGCGATTTCCTGTCCGGCCGGGCTGTACAGATGCTTGAGATAGGCTTCGGCGATCTGCAGGTTGCCTTTTTTCTCGGCATTCTTGTCCACCACCGACACCGGTGGTTCAGCAAGGATCGACAACGACGGCACGACGATATCGAATTTGTCGGCTCCACCTTCTTCTTTCAGCGCCAGGAAGGCTTCGTTTTCCCAGGCCAGCAACACGTCGCCCTGACCGTTGTTGACGAAGGTAATGGTCGAACCACGGGCGCCGGTGTCGAGGATCGGCACGTGCTTGAACAGCGCCTGCACGTATTCCTTGGCCTTGGCCTCGTCCCCCCCATTGGCCTTGAGGCCATAGGCCCAGGCCGCGAGGAAGTTCCAGCGCGCACCGCCGGAAGTCTTCGGATTCGGGGTGATAACCGAGACGTCATTCTTGATCAGGTCACCCCAGTCCTTGATGCCCTTGGGGTTGCCCTTGCGTACCAGGAACACGATGGTGGAGGTATAAGGGGTGCTGGCGTCCGGCAGGCGCTGTTGCCAATCCACCGGCAGGGTTTTACCCAACTTGGCGATTTCATCGATGTCGCCGGCCAAGGCCAGGGTCACGACGTCGGCGCGCAACCCATCGATCACCGCCCGGCCTTGCTTGCCCGAACCACCATGGGATTGCTGGATCTTCACGCTGTCGTCCGGGTGCGCCTGCTTCCAGAAACTGACGAATTCGGCGTTGTAATCCTGGTACAGCTCGCGGGTCGGGTCATAGGACACATTGAGCAATTCGTAATCCTTCGCGACGGCGGAACCTGCGAAAACAGCGCTGGCCAGAGCGGCCAAGGCATAACGGCGAATCGACGACATGGTGAAAGCTCCTGGAGTGCTGATTTCTTATGGTTTCTGGCAGATCGGATGGTCTCGAGAATTCCCCACAGCCAAACTGTTTCAGCCTGGCTTATGGCTCGGCTGCTGCAGGCGGAATTTTTCCTTGCGTTCGATCTGGACTACCTGCGCGTTGTGCACAGTGATTTCCACCGCGCCAAAGCGCAGGTCGCGCAATGCGCTCTGGATCTCACGCAAGATGGTTGCTTCGTCCTGGCCGTCAACGCTACGTAGGGATGCGCTCATACTGCTGCTCCTTGAATGAATGCCCGGCAATGGGCGGCACTGCCTGGGGCGTGGAGCAATACTAGATAAGCCGAGATATTCTTAAAAAGACTATTTAAGAATTTTTATATAACCAAAAACATCACCAGCAAACCCTGTGGGAGCGAGCCTGCTCGCGATGGCGGCGTGTCAGTCAGACACCTATGTTGCTGATCTGGCGCCATCGCGAGCAGGCTCGCTCCCACAGGTTTTTTTGTCTGTCAGGTGATCGCCGGAGCCCGCTCCCAATCCAGCTGCTGCGCCGGCATCGGTCGTCCGAACCAATAACCCTGTCCCATCCCACAGCCCTGCTCCAGCAGGAATCCTGCCTGCTCGCGCTGTTCGATGCCTTCGGCATGCACCTGCATACCCATGCTACGGGCCAGGGCGATGATCACCCGGACAATTGCCGCGTCGTCTTCATCACACGGCAACCCCGCGACAAAGCCCTGGTCGATCTTGAGCTTCTGCACTGGCAGGCGTTTGAGCCGCAACAACGATGAGTAACCGGTGCCGAAGTCATCAATCGCCAACCGCACACCCAGTTCCCGCAACCGATGCATCTGCTCCAACGCCACTTCCGGGTCTTCCATCACCGCGCTTTCGGTCACCTCCAACTCCAGGAACGCCGGATCCAGACCGGTTTCATGGAGCACCCGTGAAACCTGCTCGTACAACTCACGATGGGCGAACAATCGGCTGGAAACGTTCACCGCGACGAACGTCAACGCAATCCCGGCCTGCTGCCACTGGCACATCTGTCGGCAGGCCTGGGCCACGACCCAACCATCGATCTGGGCGATCAGCCCGGTGCGCTCGGCGACGGGGATGAATTCGGCCGGCGAGATCAAACCACGTACAGGATGTTCCCAGCGCACCAGCGCTTCGACCCCGATCAGGCGACTGGACGTCAGGTCGTGCACCGGCTGGTAGTGCACCCGTAGCTCCTGCTGGGCGAGGGCACGACGCAATTCGGAGGCTATCTCGACCCGTTGTTGAGCGTGGGCGGTCAGTTCTTCGGTGTACAAGGCGTAGCCGTCACGTCCGGCGCTCTTGGCCTTGAACAGGGCCGAGTCGGCGTTACGTAGCAATTGCCCAGCGCTGAGGGCGTCGCCCGGAAACAGGCTGATGCCGATGCTGGCGTTGATGAACAGGGCATGACCATCAAGCCGCAATGGCTCTTTCAACGTGTCGAGAATACGTTGGGCCAGGACCGCTGCCTGCCCCGGCTGCGAGCAGTTCTCCACCAGCACGGCAAATTCATCGCCGCCCAGGCGAGCCAGGGTCACCCCCGGCACGAAGAGTGCCTGGAACCGCTCGGCCACGCTTTTGAGCAACTCGTCGCCCACCGCGTGTCCGAGGCTGTCATTGATGTTCTTGAAGTGGTCCAGGTCCACCAGCAGCAGGGCGCACCCGCGCTTGTGCAGTTGCGCCGAGGCCAGGGCCTGTTCCGCGCGGTCGGAAAACAGCATGCGGTTGGGCAGGCCGGTCAGCGGATCGTGGTGAGCCAGGTGCGCCAGTTCGTGTTCCGAATCCTTGATTGCACTGATGTCGGAGAACACTGCAACGTACTGGCTGACTTGGCCGTTATCGTCGATAAGCGCGCGAATCGTCTGCCATTGCGGGAAGATCTCACCGCTCTTGCGTCGATTCCAGATTTCACCGCTCCATTCCCCCCGCCCGTCCAGGGAGGCAAACATGTCGCGGTAGAAATCCGCCCCGTGGCGGCCGGATTTGAACAGGTTGGGACGCCGGCCCAGCACCTCGTCCCGGTCATAACCGGTGATCGCCATGAAGGCCCGGTTCACGTGCACGATCAGGCCACTGCGATCAGTCACCAGTACCCCTTCGCGGGTGCAGTCGAAAACAGCGGCGGCCTGGCGCAGACGTTCGCGATCAGCCGTGTGCCCGCCTTCGCCGAGCGACTGGCACATGCGCGCCCGCGCGAAGAAGATCAACCCGGCGCTGATCAACATCCAGACATAACCGTTGATCAGTTGCCAGTTCTGCCTGACGGCGGATTGATCGAAGAAATTGCTTAATAAATAACCAACCAGCTGCAGCCAGGCGACTGACAGCACGAGATAAAACAGCGCTTCTCGCATGGCAATGCGGTGATGGGCAGTCATTCGGTCGTCCATGTCCTTATAAATAGGCCGGGATTATAGAGGAAGAAACATCCTGCCACTCTTATCTGAAAGGCCGACTGGTTTTATCTGTAGGGCTGGTGATAATGCAACGGCTGTTTCTATCTTTATCGAGGGCCCTACAGCCTATGTGGTACGAAGGTTTTCTTGGCTTGTCACCCTGGTCACTGGTGGCAGTCACCCTGCTGATGACCCATGTCACGATCATCAGCGTCACGGTCTACCTGCACCGTTACTCGGCTCACCGCTCCCTGGAGCTCAACGCCGGCCTCAAACATTTCTTCCGCTTCTGGCTGTGGCTGACCACAGGGCAGAACACCCGCGAGTGGACCGCCATCCATCGCAAGCACCACGCCAAATGCGAAACTGTCGACGATCCCCACAGCCCGGTCGTCAAAGGCCTGTCCACCGTACTGCGCAAAGGCGCCGAGCTGTACCGCGCCGAAGCGGAAAACCCGGAAACCCTGCGCATCTACGGCAAGAACTGTCCCGAAGACTGGATCGAACGCAACCTCTACAGCCGCTACCCGCTCCTGGGCGTGGCGATCATGGGCGTGATCGACCTGCTGCTGTTCGGCACCATTGGCATCACCATCTGGGCCATCCAGATGATGTGGATTCCGGTCTGGGCGGCCGGCGTGGTCAACGGCCTGGGCCATGCCGTGGGCTATCGCAACTTCGAATGCCGCGACGCGGCGACCAACCTGGTGCCCTGGGGCATCCTGATCGGTGGCGAAGAGCTGCACAACAACCACCACACCTACCCCAATTCGGCCAAGCTGTCGGTACGCAAATGGGAATTCGATCTGGGCTGGGCCTGGATCCAGGTGTTCCGCTTCCTGCGCCTGGCCAAGGTCCAGCGGGTCGCGCCGATTGCCCATCGGATCGAAGGCAAGGGCCACCTGGACATGGACACCGCTATCGCGATCCTCAACAACCGGTTCCAGATCATGGCCCAGTACCGCAAGCTGGTGATCGCCCCGCTGGTCAAGCAGGAACTGGAAAAGGTCGATCATTCCGTTCGCCACCAATTCCATCGGGCCAAGCGCCTGCTGTCGCGGGAAACCAGCCTGCTGGACGACCGTCACCATCTGCGCATCCAGAACATGCTGGAACACAGCCAGGCGTTGAAGGTGATCTACGAAAAACGCCTGGCCCTGCAGCAGATCTGGGTCAAGACCAGCAGCAACGGCCACGACATGCTGGCGGCCATCAAGGAATGGGTCCACGACGCCGAGATCAGCGGTATCCAATCCTTGCGGGACTTTGCCGATCAGCTCAAGACCTACTCGTTGCGGCCTGCTACGGCTTGATAACCAAGCCCCGCCACCCGGCGGGGTTTTCTTTCCTGCACGATCCCACAGATTTGGCTGCCGAAACCCCGCCCCTTCGTCGCCTGAAAAGGAACTTCGTCTCGAATCCCCTATCTCAAGAGCACTTCGCCATCCAGGCGGGCTTTGGAGCAAGCGCGTGCGAACCTTCAACAGTGCACGCTCTTTGAGATTTGTGCCAATGGTCGACAAGAACCTGCAGGATTCAACCCAACCTCATTGGCCTGAAGCGGCCCAGACGCTCATGGCGCTGATGCACGCCCAAGGCGAAGTGGCGCGCCTGAGCGAGCGTGAACAGCTCTTCAGTTCGTTACTGGTCAGCGTCAACGCGGTGCTCTGGGCGTTCAACTGGGAAACCCGGCAACTGCTCTACGTCAGCCCCGCCTACGAACGGATTTTTGGCCGGCCCGTCGGCCTGGTACTGGCCGACTTCAACGAATGGCGTGACGCAATCTACCCCGACGACCTGGACTATGCCGAGCGCAGCCTGGCCGAAGTGCTGGTCAAGGGTGCCGTGGAGGATCGCGAGTACCGCATCATCGCCGCCGATGGCCAGATCCGCTGGCTGAGCGACAAATGCTTCATCAACCGCCAGGCCGAATCGGGGCAGCCGGTAATCGTGGTGGGCATCGCCGAAGACATCACCGAAAAGAAGCTGCTGGAAAGCGAGCTGCAGCGACTGGCGACCACCGACGTGCTGACCCAGAGCAGCAACCGCCGCCACTTCTTCGAATGCGCCCACCGCGAATTCGAGCAGGCACGACTGCAAGGGACGCCCATGGCGTTCCTGTTGCTGGACATCGATGATTTCAAGGTGATCAACGACACCTACGGTCATCAGGAAGGCGACAGCGTGCTGCAGAAAATCGCCGAAAGCGGGCGGACCGTGCTCCGGCGAGGCGACCTGTTCGGACGGATCGGCGGCGAAGAGTTCGCCGCCGTATTCCCCGGCTGTGCCCCGGACATGGCCATGCAAGTGGCCGAGCGCCTGCAACGGGAAATCCAGCGCCTGACCTTCCGCAGTGGGGAGCAGGGTTTCGGTATCACCGTCAGCCAGGGTCTGACCAGCATCACCGACGAAGACCAGACCCTCGACAGCCTGTTCTCGCGCGCTGACGCCGCCATGTACGAAGCCAAGCGCCAGGGCAAGAATCGGATCATCGTCGCCTGACCGACGTCCTATACAATTCCCTGTGGGAGCGAGCCTGCTCGCGAAGCGGTCTGACAGTCACTGCATCGTTGAATGCAAGACCGCTTTCGCGAGCAGGCTCGCTCCCACAGGGTTGAATCGACGTTCTTACTTCCTGCGCAAACGCATCAACTCCGGCAAGCCAATCTTCAGCAAACGCGCCGTGCGTCCACGGGCCAGCTCTTCGAGGCCTTCATGCTCGGTCAGGTGGGCCATTTGCGCCGCCATGTTCATCACCAGGGCCTCGCGGGAGTAGACCCCGCCGCCGAGGCTATAGACCGCCGCAATCAACTCCCGCAGTTCCAGTGGCAAGCGCCAGCGGGTACGCAACGCCGAGCCGAAACCGGCACCGTACTGCGCCAGGGAGTTCCCCACTTCCTCCGGCTCATCCAGTTCGCCATCGGCCCGCTTCCATTCCTCCAGACAGCGCAACACCGCCAGTTCACCCAGGCGATGCAGCAACCCGGCGCAATAACAGCGCTCTTGATCCAGATCCAGCAAGCGAGCCATCGTCCGGGCGTATTCGGCGGTGTGCAGCGACAACAGCCAATAACGCTCGGCATAGTCCGCCAGGCAGGGATCGTTGAGTCGGGCACAGCGCTTGAGGGTCAATCCGAGAATCAGGTTCATGCTCTGCCCGGTGCCGAGCTGGTGCAGCGCCTGGGCCACGGTTTGCACCGGACCGCCGCCCTGATGCTGGGCGGCGCTGTTGGCCGCGGCGATCAGCACGGCGGTAATCTGCGGGTCGGTGCGAATTTCCTCTTCCAGTAATTTCAGGTCCAGGCCGCTGGGGTTGAGGCTGCGTTTGACCGCCACTTGCACATCGGTCATCAGCGGCGCGCCTTCGGACTGCTCGCGCCGACGCTCAAGATACGTCGCCAGGGTCTGGGCGGGGCCAGGCGTCGGCGCATCGCTGGCGACGTCTTCAGAGCCACTCAACAGCAAGCCTTGCAGACGCTGGGTCAGGCTTTCCCGGTTCAAGGGTTTGGTCAGATAAGCGGCCGGCGCCAGTGGCAATACCTCTCGTACACTGGCGCTGTCATTGCGCCGGCTCATCAGGATGAATGGCAATGGCGGAGTGCGTTGTTGATGGCGAAGGCCCCGCAGGATACTCAAGCCATCGACACCCGGCAGCTCCCAGTCGGCGATCACCAGGTCGTAAGGATGATGCGCCAGCAATTCCAGCGCCTGCTTGCCCTCACTGCACATGTCCACCCGCGCATCGCAGCGCAAGCCCGACAACACCTGTTCCAGCAGCTCACGGGATGCCGGGTCGGCCTCGGCGATCAACACGCGGGGTACAGCGGGTAAGTCCACAGCAGTCATGCGGCATCGCTCCCTTGCAATACCTGCACCTTAGACAATGACCGTCGTTCCAGACAGCTTGAACGTTGAGAATAGGTGCCCGGACATGAAAAAACCCGCTAAAAGCGGGTTTTTTGTGGATCAGTGCACAGCTGGCTGCGTCAGAGTTCGGAGAAGCACTCTTCGATGATTGCCAGGCCCTTGTCCAGTTGCTCGTCTGGCGAGGTCAACGGCACCAGGACACGCAGGACGTTGCCGTAAGTACCGCAGGACAACAGGATCAGACCCTTGTCGCGCGCCTTGGCTACGATCTGGGCCACGGCAGCGGCGTTCGGCTTATGGGAATCACCGTTTTCGAACAGCTCCACGGCAATCATCGCGCCCAGGGCGCGGACTTCACCGATTACCGGGTATTTCTTCTGGATGGCCTTGAGGCCGCTGACCAGGCGTTCGCCCACCGCCTTGCAGCGATCCAGCAGGTGTTCTTCTTCGAATACCTCCATCACCGCCAGCGCCGCCGCGCAGGCGATCGGGCTACCCGCATAGGTGCCACCCAGGCCACCCGGGGCGATGGCGTCCATGTACTCGGCCTTGCCGCAGACACCGGCCAGCGGGAAACCGCCAGCGATGGATTTGGCGAAGGTGGTCAGGTCGGCAGCGACGCCCATCTGTTCCATGGCGAAGAAAGTACCGGTACGACCTGCGCCGGTCTGCACTTCGTCGGCGATCAGCAGAATGCCGTGCTGGTCGCACAGGGCGCGCAGGCGCTTCATGAACTCCTTAGGCGCCACATAGAAACCACCCTCGCCCTGCACCGGCTCGATGATGATTGCAGCGATGTCACGCGGCTCGGCGTCGTTCTTGAAGATGCGCTCGATGCTGGCGATGGAATCGTCGATGCTCACGCCGTGCAATTCGTTCGGATACAGCGCACGGAAGATACCGCCTGGCATCAGGCCCATGCCGGCCGAGTACGGCACGACCTTGCCGGTCAGGCCCAGGGTCATCATGGTGCGACCGTGGTAAGCGCCAGTGAAGGCGATCACACCGGCACGGCCAGTGGCGGCACGGGCGATCTTCACGGCGTTTTCCACCGCTTCGGAACCGGTGGTTACCAGCAGGGTTTTCTTGGCGAAGTCGCCTGGCACCTTGGCGTTGATTTTTTCGCACAGTTCCACGTACGGCTCGTAGGCCAGGACCTGGAAGCAGGTGTGGGTCAGTTTGTTCAGCTGCTCGGTCACGGCGGCGATGATTTTCGGGTGCACGTGGCCGGTGTTCAGCACGGCGATACCGCCGGCGAAGTCGATGAATTCACGGCCTTCGACGTCGGTTACCGTGGCGTTCTTCGCCGATTCAGCGAAGATCGGGTGGATCTGGCCGACGCCACGTGGAACGGCAGCGGTACGGCGGGCCATCAGGTCAGCGTTAGTCTTGCTCATTACGGTCCTCATTCGCCGCTCATCGGTCGGCGTAGTCCAAGGAATACATGGCGGGGAGGCAACTGCGACAGCATGCGATGATCGACTGCCGCAGCGTTCCGGCCACAAGAAACAGAACAGGTGGAACACGCAAAGGGACAGCGCTCTCGTGCCCTTTGCGCTTGCAGCAGGATCAGATACCCAGGCAGAGGTATTTGATTTCCAGGTAGTCCTCGATGCCGTACTTGGAGCCTTCACGGCCCAGGCCCGAGGCCTTGATGCCGCCGAACGGCGCGACTTCGTTGGAAATCAAGCCAGTGTTGACGCCAACCATGCCGTATTCCAGGGCTTCAGCCACGCGGAACACACGGCCCAGGTCACGGGCATAGAAGTACGAGGCCAGGCCGAACTCGGTGTCGTTGGACATCGCGATCACTTCGGCTTCGTCTTTGAAGCGGAACAGCGGCGCCAGTGGTCCGAAGGTCTCTTCCTTGGCTACCGCAGCGGTTTTCGGGACGTTGGTCAGGATGGTCGGCTCGAAGAAGTTGCCTTGCATCGGTTTGCCACCGGCCAGCACGGTCGCGCCTTTGCCGACGGCATCGGCGATGTGCTCCTGGACCTTGGCAACGGCTTTCTCGTCGATCAACGGGCCGGTGGTGGTGCCGTCTTCCAGACCGTTGCCGATCTTGAGTTTGGCGACCGCGGCCTTGAGTTTTTCCGCGAACGCGTCGTACACCGAATCCTGGATGTACAGACGGTTGGCACAGACGCAGGTCTGGCCGTTGTTGCGGTACTTGGAAATGATCGCGCCTTCGACGGCCTTATCCAGGTCCGCGTCGTCGAACACGATGAACGGCGCGTTGCCGCCCAGTTCCAGGGAGACTTTCTTGATGTCCTTGGCACATTCGGCCATCAGTTGACGACCGATCTCGGTCGAACCGGTGAAGGACAGCTTGCGCACGATCGGGTTGCTGGTCAGCTCGCCGCCGATATCGCCGGCGCTGCCGGTGACCACGCTCAGCACGCCTTGCGGGATGCCGGCACGGTGCGCCAGTTCCACCAGGGCCAGTGCCGAGAACGGGGTTTGCGAGGCCGGCTTGATGACCATGGTGCAACCGGCGGCCAGGGCTGGACCGGCCTTGCGGGTGATCATCGCGGCCGGGAAATTCCACGGAGTAATGGCGGCGGTCACGCCGATCGGCTGCTTGATCACGATCAGGCGCTTGTCGGGCTGGTGGCCGGGAATCACGTCACCGTAGATGCGCTTGGCTTCTTCGGCGAACCACTCGATGAACGACGCGGCATAGACGATCTCGCCCTTGGCTTCTGCCAGCGGCTTGCCCTGCTCCAGGGTCATCAGGCGACCGAGGTCGTCCTGGTTTTCGATCAGCAATTCATACCAGCGGCGCAGCTTGTTGGCGCGCTCCTTGGCGGTCAGCGCACGCCAGGCCGGCAGGGCCTTGTCGGCGGCTTCGATCGCACGACGGGTTTCGGCAGCGCCCATTTTCGGCACGGTACCCAACACTTCGCCCGTGGCCGGGTTGGTGACCTTGATCGTCTGACCATTGTCCGCATCGACCCAAGCGCCATCGATGAAGGCTTGCTGGCGGAACAACTGGGTGTCTTTAAGCTGCATGTCGGCTTTCCTTAACAGCACCGCGCGCACGCGGAGCGAATTAGAGTTGTAGAAAGGCGCCTTATGGGCTGCCGTCAGGGAAATCATTCACCGGGCTGAAGCACAGAAATAACGCACAACAAGCATAGACGTGCGGTTCAGCACCCAGACAAGAGCGTTTGAAATCTCAAACGAATCCTAGGGCCGATGGGGGTGAAGGACAATAGGCTGTTCGAAAAAAAGAACGAAAAAGACGAAATTGACCGTTTTTTCTGATCAGCGTAGCCAACACATGCCTCAGAGCCGGAAAACAACGGCAAATCAGCAGCATGGACGCCCGCCATGCATATGAGTATCATGGCGCCGCGTTGCACCAGTAGCTCAGCTGGATAGAGTACTGCCCTCCGAAGGCAGGGGTCGTGGGTTCGAATCCCGCCTGGTGCACCATACAGATGATCAAAAGCCCCAAGTCGCGAGACTTGGGGCTTTTTTGTGGGCGTTGGTTCACTCAACGCTTGCGCAACGCCTCCAGCCGCGCCGGCAAGTCTTCCTTGGGAAACCGCTTGTGCAGAGCAAGCAACTTCTCATCCGCCGCCTTGGTCTCCCCCGCCTGGCGCAACCGCAGGATTTCCAGCAATCCCTGCTCCAGCGAAGGGGCGGCGGCGGGCACGGGCTTGCTCTTTTTCGCCATGGGCTCATCCGCCTGAATTTGCACAGGCTGCTCCGGTTCCCGGCTCAGTTCGCCCAGGGGCGCCATGCGCGCCATCGGCGCCGAGGCAGCAGGGGCTGCCGGCGCGGGGGCAACGGCAAGCTCCTGCCGGGCCGCGGAATAATCCAGCGCTGCCGGTGCAGCCAGTTCGTCCTTCGGGACCGGCGAACGCAGCACCAGGCCGATCATCAGCGCCACGCCCGCCACCGTGGCGAACGCCATTTGCCAGCGCGGCCGTTGGCAGGCCTGCAACCAGCGGCTCCACAGGCTTGGCTTGGGCGCCGGCGCTTCGCGGCGGGCGGTGGCCAGGATGAAGGCGTCCAGGGAGGCAGGTGGCTCGCCGCTGGCGTGTTGGCGGAAATGCTCGATCAGCGCTTCGTCAGCGGGATCCGGGGTCTTTCGGGAGTCAATCATGCGGGTACCTCCTCGGCCAGCAGCCGGTGCAACTTCTGCTGGGCGTAACGCAAACGGCTCTTCACTGTTTCCAGCGGGACGCCGGTCAGGGCGGCGATCTGTGGCAGCTCCAGGTCGCCGTGCAGGCGCAGCAGGAAGACTTCTCGCTGGTCTTCCGGCAAGGCTTGCAACGCGGCCTCCAGACGGCCCTGATCGCGGCTCAGGCTCAACTGCTGCTCCGGGCTGTTGGAGTCGTCGGACTGGACGTGAAGCTGTTCGTCATAGCTGTCATGCAACGGATTGTGAACACCGTGCCGGCGCCAGTGATCGATCAAGCGATTGCGGGCGATCTGGAACAGCCAGGTGCGAAAACTCGCCCGTCCTTGTGGCTGGGTGCTGCTGCGGATCAGGCTGAGCCAGGTGTCCTGAAAGATTTCCTCGGCCAGCTCGGCCTTGTTGCTCAAGGACACGAGGAAACGGTAAAGCCCCTGCCGATGCCGCGCATACAGGCTTTCAAAGCTGGCGCCATCGCCATTGCGGTAGCGGGCCAGCAGCGCTTCGTCGCTGACAGAGTCAATCGGGGTGGGCATTTGGGCAGCGGACTCCTTCCAATAGAAATGCGATCCTGCAAACAACACCGATCCACTGTGGGAGCCGGGCTTGCTCTAACGCCGGTCAGTTAAGGATCAAACGGCGCAACACCTGTGGGAGCAAAGCTTGCTCGCGATAACGATGGCCCCGTCAACATTGCTGCTGACTGACTTACCGCAATCGCGGGCAAGCCTTGCTCCCACAAGCCCGGCTCCCACACTTTGATCCCATTAATCTTCAGGAGCCGTGTTTGACCTCGGGCTTGAGGCTCTGCGCCAGCTCGACCATCTGCACGAACTCGGCACGCAGCCCGAACGGGTCATCGCCCCGGGCGGAACGGGCCAACTGAGCGGTGTCCTTCAAACTCATCGACCCAGTGTAGCGTCCCTCGCCCTTGAGCTGCTGCGCAAAAGCCGCCACCGCCGCCGAGAAACGCAGGTCATCGCTGGCCTTGCCTTCGCCCTGCGCACTGGCGATGGGATGTTCGATCAGTCGGCTGCTGCCGCCTTCAGCGGTTTTGTAGCGTACCCGCACCATTGCCAGCTCACCGGCCTTGCCCTCTTGCTTGGGCTGCGGGCTGGCATAGCGCAGCGGCTCCAGCCAACCCTGCTCCCCTTTCGGCACGATTTCATACAACGCCGTCACCGTGTGCCCGGCACCGATTTCGCCGGCGTCGATCTTGTCGTTGCTGAAATCCTCACGTTTCAGCCCGCGGTTCTCATAACCCAACAGGCGATACTCGCTGACCTGGGCGGGGTTGAACTCCACTTGCAACTTCACATCCCGCGCCACCACCGCCAGGGTCGAGCTGAGCTGGTCCACCAACACCTTGCGTGCTTCGAGCAGGTTGTCGATGTAGGCGTAGTTGCCGTCGCCGGCGTCGGCCAGTTGCTCCATCAGGCGTTCGTTGTAGTTATCCACACCGAAACCCAGGGTCGTCAGGGATACGCCACTTTTACGCCGGTCCACTGCCATCTGCTTGAGGCTGTCGAAATCACTGACGCCGACGTTGAAGTCGCCGTCGGTGGCCAGCAGGATGCGGTTGATGCCTTTGTCGATAAAGCTCTCCCGCGCCATCTGGTAAGCCATTTCGATACCCGAGGCGCCTGCGGTGGAACCGCCGGCGTCGAGCTGATCGATGGCATTGCGGATTTTCACCTTGTCGCGACCCGAGGTCGGCTTGAGCACCACCCGGGACTCACCGGCATAGGCCACCAGGGACACTCGGTCCTGATCGCGCAATTGGTCAACCAGCAATTTCAACGTGCCCTTGACCAGCGGCAGGCCTTCGCGACGGTCCATCGAACCGGAGACGTCCACCAGGAACACCAGGTTGGCCGGCGCGAGGTCCGCCACGGCGCGGTCGGAAGCCTTAATGCCGATGCGCAGCAAACGGGTGTGAGGGTTCCACGGCGACGGCGCCACTTCGGTGGTCACGCCAAAAGGCGAACCATCGGTGGGCAGCGCGTAGGTGTAGGGAAAGTAGTTGACCATCTCCTCCAGCCGCACAGCGCCCTCGGGCGGCAGGCTGCCTTGGGTGAGGTAACGTCGCACATTGGCGTAGCTGCCGGTGTCGACATCCACGCTGAAGGTCGACACCGGTTTCTGCGCAACGCTGCGGACGGGATTGCCTGGCAAGTTTTCATATCGCTCCCCGGGCGCGCTGCGGTAACGCGTGACGGCATCATCGTCCATCACCAGATACGAGCCAATCGTCATTGGCACGTCCATGCGCTTGAACCGGGGCTGCATGGGGGCGATCTCGCGTTGCGGTCCAGGCTTTGCGGGCGCGGCGGCGGGCTCGGCGGTAACGGCAGTCTCTCGGGACGAAGACAACCCACAGCCCGCCAGCGCCACCAATAAGGTCACGGTGAAGCCCTGGGCTGCAGGACGAAGAAATGGACGGGGACGGGACATGGGGCTGAACCTCGTGAGTGGATGATCCGTTCACAAGCTCAGACGAGGAGGATTTGCGGTTCGGGTTAACGATGGCAAAATTTTTTTTGGGGGTACTGAAACAGCAGCGCCTGGTCACCCTAGATGTCCAGGCGCAAGACACGACTAGCGAGACGGAATGGCTTGCAGATCATCGACGATAAAGCGGCTCAACACGCCGGTATAGTAACCCTCCACATCGGAGTTACCCTTGTTGGTCAGCGCGCCCAGCATGCTCTTCATGTTCTGCATTTGCCCTATCGCGCCGCCAGGCATCAACCCCTCACGGGCCTGGGCAAAGTGCAACACTTCGGCGCCGGCCTTCTTCACCTTGACCTGATAGCTGAAATCGACGCTGGCAAGGTACGTACCGTCGGTGACGACCTTGTTCATGAAGCCGCCCTGGGTGTCCTGGATGCGGCGCGCGTAAACGGTGTTTACATCCAGCAGGTAGTCCGCTGTTTCCCGGCTGGAGGCATAGCGGTTGGCATCGAGCAGGCGCAGGACCAGATCGCCGTTCAATTGCTCGCGAACGGCTTCGTCAGGCAGGAAGCGTTCATTCTTGCCGACGACTTCAACGTTGAAGGTATCGATCCAGTAAGTGGCGGTCTTGGGGATCGCTACCGGCGCGGGAGAAATGTAGTAATCGGGCTTGGAGGCACAGCCCGCCAGGAGGCAGAGGGCCAGGAATGTGGCAAAAAAGCGCATATCCGAATTCGTCCTTGAAGAGTTGATTGTAAAGCGCGGCGGATTTTACGGAGTCTGGAAGGCTTCTCAAGCTGTTTTGTTGTTTACGCGACTGTGCTGCCCTGACGACCTTCCCCCAGAAGCCAAAAGCCCCGGTCGTGATGGACCGGAGCTTTGGTTGGCACATGACTCGCAACAGGGAGATCCGATCATTCGATGCCGATTTCCACCACCGTTTTTCCTTGCCCGCGTCCTTCGGCCACTTGCACAAACGCGTCATTGACCTCGTCCAGGCTAAACCGCCGCGGATCCACCCTGACCCGCAATTTCCCCGCCTCTACCAGCCCTGCCGCCTCCCGCAAGATCTGGCCATGGCGCTCGCGTCCCTTGCCGGTCAGCAAGGGCATCAAGGTAAATACGCCGGAATAGCTCGCGCCACGAAACGACAATGGCGCCAGACTGTGTTGCCCCCAGCCCAGGCAACTTAGGACGTGGCCGGTGTAAGTCTTCACGGCGTTGAACGACGCGTCCAGGGTCGGGCCGCCGACCGTGTCATAAACGACGTCGAAGCCCTCGCCATCGGTGTGCAGGCGTACGTAGCTGTCGGTGTCCTCGGATCGGTAGTCAATGGCCGTCGCGCCCAGTTCGCGGATGAAATCCAGGCTGTCGATCGAACCGGTGGCATAGACCTCGGCACCCCGTGCCCTGGCAATCTGCACAGCCATTTGGCCAACACCGCCCGCGCCACCATGGATCAGCACTTGCTGGCCGGCCCGGACATTGGCACGATCCACCAGCCCTTCCCAAGCCGTGATGAAGACCAGCGGCAGTGCCGCTGCTTCCCGCATGCTCAGTGAAGCGGGCTTGGGGGCGATCAGGCGAGCATCGACGGCAATGTATTCGGCCAGGGCACCTTGTGCACCACCGATACCGCCCGCCATGCCGAATACCTCCTCGCCGGGGATAAAGTCATGCACGCCTTCCCCCAGCTCAAGAACTGTCCCGGCCAGGTCAATCCCCAATACAGCAGGCAGCGGCTGACGAGCATGGGCACCACCTCCTGCCGCGATCTTGGTATCCAGCGGGTTGATCCCTACAGCTTGAACCTTGATCAGGACCTGTCCCTTGCCCGGAACAGGCCGGGGAATAGAGCGGACGACCAGTGGCGCCTGGGCAACTTCGGCGATGGCAGCGGACATGGTGTTGTTCATGACGGGTAAACCTCCAATGGGTGGGTAGGTTTATATTGCGAGCGCCGGGCTATTCCGATAAGTAAGCAAGAATGGATAGGATTTATTCCTCATAAAGGCCAAATCCCATGGATCTGTTCGAGGCAATGCAGGTGTTCGTACGGGTGGTGGAACGCGGCTCGTTCTCGGCCGTCGCCAGGGAACTGAACCTGGGTCAACCAGCGGTCAGCAAGCAGATCAGCGGATTGGAGAAACACCTGGGTGGGGCGCTGTTTGCCCGCAGCACCCGCCATCTGGCGTTGACCGACCAAGGCCAGCGCTTCTACGCCCAAAGCAAGGAGATCCTCGCCAACCTGGACACTGCAAGGCTCAGTTTCGCCAGCGGACAGGAGCAGGTTGCCGGCCCTCTGCGCGTGGCGGCGCCGGTGAGTTTCGGACGGCTATGCATTGCGCCTTTGCTGGGGGACTTCCTGGCGCGTCATCCACAGGTTCGGATCGACCTGAGGCTGAGCGATCAACATGAGGATGTGCTGAAGGAAAATATCGACGTGGCCATCCGTATCGGCGGGATCAAAAACGAAGGGCTGGTAGCCCTGAAGCTCGGCGAAAGCACACGCCGGGTGTATGCCTCCCCCGCCTACTTGCAACGGCATGGCACGCCACTCGAACCGTCCGACCTGAGCCGCCATAACTGTTTGGGGTTTACCCTGCTGGAACATTATGACGCCTGGCAATTCGACCACCATGGCGAGCAACATCACGTGACGATCAAGGGCAACGTCACCAGCAACAGCAGCGAAGCGATCCGGGAAATGGTGCTTGCCGGGTTAGGGCTTTCGCTTTCGCCACAGTGGTTGTTCGCCGCCGATGTTCACCAGGGAACCGTGACCAACGTGCTTGCCCATTACCTGCCGATGGCATTGCCCATCCACGCGGTATTCAGTCAGGACCGACGCCGCTCGGCACGTACCCGGGCGTTTGTGGACTTCTTGCGTGAACACCTTTGAAGGCTGGACCTGCAGAGGCGCCTGAGCAGGACTAGGCGTCACACGCCAATGAAGGCTGCGCCGACTTCATGGGACGTCGCGAGAAAAACAGCGCCGCCGCGACACCCACCGCCCCCATCACCACGCTATACCCCACGCACACCCACGGACTCCAAGGCACCAGCGCGATCAGCACCAGCGGCGTGACACTGGCCCACAGCGCATAGGCGATGTTGTAGGTGAACGAGATGCCGGAGACGCGGATCTTCGGCGGAAACAGGTTGACCATCACCGAAGGCACCGCGCCGACCACGCCGCAACCCAGGCCGGCCACGGCGTAGGCCAGGCCCAGCCAGGCACCGCCGTTGATCAGGCTGGCGTAGAGCACGAAGATGCCCAGGGGCAGCAACACGCTGTAGAGCATGACCGTGCGCCAGGCGCCGATGCGGTCGACGATGAGGCCGGCCAGGACACAGCCGATGTTCAGGAAGACGATGCCCAGGCTGCTCAAGGCGAAGGTCTGGCCAGGCGTCATGCCGAAGCTTTTCTGCATCACGGTCGGGGTAATGACTACGAACACCACCACGGCGGAGGTCAGCACACAAGTCAGAATGGCGGCGGGTAGCAAGGCATGCCGATGCTCCCGCAGCACCGTGCGCAACGGCAGTTCCGCTGCGCCTTCGCGGTTGGCTTGCAAGGCCATGAAGATCGGTGTTTCGCTCAACCAGCGCCGCAACCAGACGCCGATGACGCCGAAGACTCCGCCCAGCAGGAAAGGCATGCGCCAGGCGTAATCGAGGATTTCCGTTGGGGTGTAGATACGGGCCAGCGCCGTGGCGGTCAGCGCGCCGAGCAGGTAGCCGAAGGTCAGCCCGGCCTGGAGGAAGCCCAGGGCGTAGCCACGATGGTGGAGCGGGGCATGTTCGGCCACGAACACCCAGGCGCTCGGCACCTCACCCCCCACCGCCGCGCCCTGCAGGATACGCAGCGCCAACAGCAGCAACGGTGCGAAATAACCGATTTGTGCGTAGGTCGGCATCACGCCGATGAGCAGGCATGGCAAGGCCATCATCAGGATGCTCAGGCTGAATACCCGCTTGCGTCCCAGGCGATCAGCGAAGTGTGCCATGAGGATGCCGCCCAGTGGCCGCGCCAGGTAGCCAGTGGCGAAAATCCCGAAGCTTTGCAGCAAGCGCAGCCAGTCGGGCATTTCCGGTGGGAAGAACAACTGGCTGAGGGTCAGGGCGAAGAAAACGAAGATGATGAAATCGTAGATCTCCAACGCCCCGCCCAAGGCGGCAAGCCCCAGGGTCTTGTAGTCGGACCGGCTGAACCGGTCGCCTGGCGGATGGGTGATGGCTGTCATGGGCAGATTTGAATATCAGGTTGTTGAAAGGGCGGGGGGATGGGAATCCCCTCGCCACAAAGGCTCACAGGGAGAGAGATCAGCGGTGGTAACGCCGCACGACGCTGCTGTTGCGCAACACGTGGCCGTTGATCTTTTCCATCAGCTGGGCACGGGTCAGTCCCGCGGGCAACGCATCCGGTGGCAGGTCCAGGGCGAAGAGCTGGATCAGGTAGTGATGAGCGCTGTCGCCGATGGGTGGGCAAGGACCGATGTAACCACGGGTATTCTTGCTGTTGATACCGCTCATGCCTTCCAGCGTGGACTTGCTGCCCGCCCCGGTCGGTATTTGCCGCGTAGTGGCCTTGATACCGTAATGAACCCAATGGTCCACGCCCTGACCCCTTTGGCCATCCGGATCCAGCATGACGATGGCGTAGCTGAGGGTGCCCGGTGGGCCGGCATTCCAGCTCAAGGCAGGGGAAATGTTCTTGCCCCCGCAATTGTTGGCATCACTGGCGGCCGCAGCGGTGAAAAGACGGTCATCCGACACGCCGGGGATGTTGAGGGTGAAGCGCTCGTCAGCCTGGGCAGCCCCTTGTGCGCACAGCACCAGGGTGAAGGCTGCCAGCCAGGGAGTGAGGGAAGTCAATCGGGTCATACCGGGCACCTTATGCGGGTCAGGCCATGGACGGCCTGCGCACTATAGCCCCAGCTTCGCCCGGGTTGCAGTGACAATTATGATGAACCTCACTCCAATCAGCCGACTCCAACGAGAAACGCCTGCCGGAGGACCGACCATGCCCTTGCATCAAGTCGCCCGCTTCACGGATGTACGCGAAGACCGCGGCCTCGAAGTCAAGATCAACGAAACGCCCATCGTGCTGCTGCGCACCGGCGATCAGGTACGCGCCTTCCAGGGCAAATGCCCGCACGCTGGTGCGCCGCTGGCCAAGGGTGCGGTGTGTCACGGACGGCTGATCTGTCCCTGGCACAAGGCGGCATTTCGGGCTGAAGACGGCGCCCTGTGCGAACCGCCGGCCCTCGACAGCCTGGAGCGCTACCACGTCGAGGTGCGCGACGGCGACATCTGGGTCGATGATCAACCGCTGCCCGACGAGAAAATCCCGCCGGCCGACGACCCACGCGCCTTTGTCATCATCGGTGCCGGGGCAGCCGGTACGGCATGCGCTGCGGCATTGCGCAATAAAGGCTTCGGCGGCCGGATCCAGATGATTGATCGCGAGCCCGACGCCGGGTATGACCGTACAGTGCTGAGCAAATACGTCCTGGCCGGTGACATGACCGTCGACGAGACCCCCGCACTGCGCGATGAAACTTACTTCACCCAGCAACGCATCGAACGGATTCACGGCGAGGTCATCGGTCTGGATAGCGCCTCTCGCCAGATTCGCCTGGCCGACGGGCAGACGCTGAGCTACGACGCAGCCCTGATTGCCACTGGCGGAACGCCCAAGACCCCGGACCTGCCGGGCATCGATTTGCCGCAGGTGTTCGTGCTGCGCTCGATGGAGCACGCAAGGCACATCCTCGACAGTGCCCGGCCGGGGCAACGGGCGGTGATTATCGGTGACAGTTTCATTGCCATGGAAGTCGCCTCGTCGCTGCGCAAACGGGAGCTGAGCGTCACTGTCCTGGCCCGGCATCCCGTGCCGTTCGCGGCGCAGTTGGGCGACAGCGTCGGCCAGGCCATCCTCGCCCGGCATCGAGCCAACGGCGTGGTGTATCACAGCGAGGGCGAAGCGGCGCGCATCGAAGGTGCCGGCACGGTTGAGGCCGTGGTGCTGGATAACGGCCAGCGCTTTGCGGCGGACCTGGTGATTGTCGGGACCGGCGTGCGCCCGGCCACCGAACCGTTCGCCGATTTGCCACGGCAAGAAGACCAGTCGTTGACCGTCAACGCCGGCATGCGCGTGGCCGATGGCGTATGGGCCGTCGGTGATATCGCGACCTTTCCTCTCAACGGCCAGCCCCGGCGAATCGAACATTGGCGCCTGGCCCAGCAACAGGCCCGGATCGCAGCCGCGAATATGCTCGGTGGTGAAGAACATTACCTGGATGTGCCGTTTTTCTGGACCTATCACTTCGACAAACGCTACGACTACCTCGGCCATGCCGAACAATGGGATGAGGTGCAGTTCAAGGGCACCCCCGAGCATCCGCCCTTCATTGGTCTGTTGGGCAAGGATGGCCTGGTTGCCGCGGCTGTGGCCTGCGATGAAGGCCGAGCCATGGCGGCGCTGGCCCAACGCATGAAACAACCGCTGCCGGTGGACGAGGCGTGGCGGTTGATCCGGGATTTTTCAAGCGCCTGACCTATCGCCTTCGCGAGCAGGCTCGCTCCCACATTAAGCTGCGTTGCCTACAAACTTGGGCTCACACCAATCCCTGTGGGAGCGAGCCTGCTCGCGAAGGCGTCGGCGGCCTCTACATCGAATGATCGGCCGGCAGCTGGATAACCCGCGTCGGCTCAAACGGCGCCAGGGGCGGCGGTTGCAGTTCCTTGCTCAGCACATGAAAGTGCGGCACGACATGGCTGATGTCACCCTCCTGGTTGTTATGGATGATTTTGGAGCCCGGCCGGCGCAGGGTGTCCAGGCGCTCGTCAGTCAGTTTGAAACTGTCGCTCAAACCCTGATCGTCGACGACCGGCGCTGGCAATCGACGCTGGGCGAAGCTTCGACTCTTGCGCTGCTGATAACGCGCCCAGGCAATCAGGATGACCGCGTTGACCAGTGCCACCCAACCGTAGATCTGCAACGTCCCGAGGGTATCCAGCCACGTTCCGCCGAAGCGCGGCCCGGCGTGACTGTCGAACAGCGGCCAGAGCCCATTGACCAGCAGGTACAGCAGCCCAACCCATGCCAGCACCGTGAAGAACACATCGATGAGCACCAGAAAAGGCCTTTGCCGGGTCCTGATAATTTTCATCGGATCACTTCCTCTTCATCATCACCAAACGGTTTGATACCCCGATCCGGGCTGACCCAGCGCGCACGCTTCTGATGCTGCCCGAACAAGACCTTCGGAAAACTCACCAGGGTGGTGAACAGGCTGATCAACCAGAACACCAACGGGTACCAGACCACCCAGAACATGATGTGCCACAGGCCTTTTTCGTAACGGCGATCGATGAGGATGCTCACCGCGAATTGGACCAGGCACACCACCGCCAGCAACAGGCCGGTGAAGGCCGGCGGCATCAAATGATCGACCGCGATGGCCGCCGGCATCTCGACGAATTTACCCGCGCCCCAGAACACCACCGACAGCAGGAACGTGAACGCCCACCCCGTGGACAGGCAATATTCGAACAGCAGCGGCCACAGGTAGCGATGACGGTATTGCCAGATGCCGCGGATATTCTTGAACAGCACCTCGGCACCACCCTGGGCCCAGCGCAGCCGTTGCCGCCACAGGCCGCGCAAGGTTTCGGGCATGAGGATCCAGCACAGCGCACGGGGTTCGTAGAAGATGCTCCAATGGTCCAGTTGCAGCTTCCAGCTGATGTCGATGTCTTCGGTGATCATGTCCGGGCTCCAGTAGCCGACCCTGTGCAGGGCCGTGCGACGGAAGGCGACGATCACGCCGGAGACGGTGAAGATCCGTCCAAAGATCCGCTGGGTGCGCTTGATCAGGCCGATGATCGAGGAGAACTCGCCGACCTGGACCCGACCCACCAATGTCGAGCGGGTACGGATACGCGGGTTGCCGGTCACGGCGCCAAGACGGGCATTCTCCAGCATCGGCGCCACCAAGTAGGCGCAGGTATTGGGCGCCAGCAGTGCGTCGCCATCAATGCACACCAGGTATTCGCTGCGAGCCGCAATGGCACCCATGCGCAAAGCCACGGCCTTGCCCTGGTTTTCCGCCAGGTGCAGGATCCGCAGGCGCGGATCTTCCAGCGCCAATAGATCGAGGACCTGGCCGGTGTTGTCCTTGGAGCCATCGTTGATGGCGATGACTTCGATGTTCGGGTAATGCTGGCCCAGCGCCGCGTGAATGGTGTCGGCGACGTTGTCGCCCTCATTGAAGCAAGGCACCAGGATGCTGATCAGCGGCTCGCCGGCCAGGGCCGGCGGCAGAGTGTCGTCCTTCCACGGCCAGTGGCGCTCCCAGTGCAGCCAGAAATACAGGCCACCGGCGATCCACAGGCCGGACATGAACAGCGGGTAGAAGAACACGAAGTCCATCAGGAATTGCCCAGTGACCAGGAAGATCAGGCCCAGGGGCACTCCAAGGACGATCGCCAGCACCAGCAGAGCGAGCAGTCTGTCGAGCATGTCAAGGATTCCACTTGTTGGAGAGCGCCGGCCGCACGGTTTTCACCGCGGGCTGGTCTTCGATGAAGTTGTCCGGGTAGTAGCCGAAACTGGTCGCACCCTGGCGCTTGAGGCGCCCCATCCAGTCGGCCAGTTGTTCACCCTCGATATCGCTGGCCGGCTTGCTGTCCCAGTCACGGGCCTGCAATTCGAACACCGTGCGCTTGAGGGCACCGGGGCGGGCCTTGACGGTCTGGACCAGGCGCTCCAGCCATGGGCCGGACTGCGCGCGGGTCTGTTTCTCCATCAACGGCATGGCCATCGGTGCCGTCCAGTCATAAGCACCGAGGAAGTCGTCGAGGTTCTGGGCGAACCAGGCTTCGCTGTCGGGATTGAGCATCGGTTCGGCAAAAATATTGCGCGCCGTCAGCACCTGTGGACCACGAATCGCCCGGACCTTGGCGGTGAGCTCACGGGTGAAATCGATCAAGTAGCGGCTCTTGAAGCGGGTCCAGCGTTGCATCGCTGCCGGGTCTTCACGCAGGGCGGCGATGGACGTCGGCAGGCCATTGGCGGCGTAGACTTTCAGGGCCGCGGGACCGGCATCCTCGAAGTCGGAGAACACGGCGTCGTCGTGGTACAGAACCCCGTCCACTGAGCTCAACCGCGCCAGGTCTTCGTAGATTTCGCCGATGACTTTGCGCACGTTCGGATCGAACGGCGACAAGCGCACGTACTGGTCCGGGGCGATGCCAGTCCTGCCGGTTTCCGGATCCCAGCGCTGCACTCGCGGCAGCTTCGCATCCAGGGCAAAACTGAGCACCGGCATCCAGGCATAGACCTTGGCATTGGCCCGTGTGCGCAACTGCCAGGCGACCCGGTCGAACAGATCGGCCCGTACCGGCAAGTGACGGTTGGGGAAGTACAGCGAACGCACCAAGCCATCGCCTTTTGGATCGGCGAAGGCCTGCAGGAATACCGTGTTGGCGCCCAGGTCATAGATGCGCTGGATCAACTTGCCGACGTTGGCTTCCTGCTGCACAGGGTCGGGGTCGTAAACGTAATCCAGGTCGACATGGACCACCCGCATCGGGTCGTTCGTCTGCACGGAAACAATGCTTTCGGCGAAATGCGCGCCATCCGGATCGGAGGCCACCAAAAACCGCGGCCCGCTCATCAGGTTACCGAGGCTGTCGAGGCCGTCCTCCAGGGTCAGGGCCATTTTATAACCCTCGCTGTCGATCACCTGCAGCGCGGTGCCATCGGCTTCCCCGTAAGGCCATACCCAGATTCGCGGACGGTAACCGGTGACCTTGCGGATTTTCTCGGAGATCGACGCCACGTCCTTGCGCAGGCGAGCCTGGAAATCGGCCTCGGTTTCATAGCGACCGGTGGCGGGATCGTAGCGCCGGGTAGTGGCCGCAGGTTGTTGGTTGCCTTGCGGGTTGGCGAGGATGCCTTTGTGATTGGCGTCGGTGTGGGCGGCGATCTCCACCAGACCCGATTTCGACACTTCGCGAATCTGCTCCCAGGTCAGGAATTCGGAACGCTTGCGCGGCACCCCGGCGAAATCCACCGGTTGGTCCAGCGGCGTATCGATCCAACTGCCCACCGGCGCCAGGATCGCCGGCCAGTTATAGGCGCGCAGGATCGGCATTACGCGGGTGTAGAAACTCGCATAGCCGTCGTCGAAGCTCAGCAGTACCGCACGCGGCGGCAGCTCGGGGCCGCCTTTACGGGCGTTGATGATCTGGTCCACGGTCACCGGCTGGTAGTTGTTTTCCCGCAGCCACGCCAGTTGCTCGATCAGTCGTTCGGTACGCACAGCCACCAGCGCCTGGTCCGGATCGAGGTCCTCGACGTCGTGATAGGCGATGCCGAGCACATGGTTCTTCGGCCACGGCTCATCGTTGGCCGCCAGGGGGCGTTGCGAGGGCGGCGTGAATGCCGGGGCCTGCTGGGCACACGCGCTGATCAGCAAGACCCCCAGCAGAAGGATGAATCGCGAAATGACAGGCATTTTCAAACTCTTCTAGAAACGGTAGGTGAGGTCGACAAGCAGGCGCAGATCGCTTTCACGATCGCCATCGTAAGGGCGGTTGAGCCAGCTCAGCGTGGCACCGGCCTCGAGCACGTCGTTCCAGAGGAAACGCTGGCCGTACCCGAGCAGTCCCATGGCGCCGGTGCCGTGGTCGCGCTGGCTGTAGCTGCCGGCACCGACCTGGAATTGCTGGCTCCATGCGGTTTCGTAACGGCGATGCAGCACATGGTTGGCCGTGAGGGTCGGCATCACGCCGAGGTCCGACTTGGGGTTGAAATAGGGCACTTCGTTGGAGCCACTGTTGCGGCTGGCCGCTACCTCCAGACCCAGCTCCAGTTGCAGGCGCGGGGTGCTGTAGAGACCTTCGCGGCCGGTCAGCAGGGTTTCGAGACGGTTGTTGCCATCGCTGAAGTGGGACGGGCTGACCGTCAATCGCCATTCGCGGCTTTCATGGGCTCGCCAGCGGATGAAACCGCTGCCGCCATTGGCGCTAATGCCGCTGTTGAGGGCACGCAGCGGCGTGTTGGCCGAGAGGTAATCCAGGCTGCCGCCGTACTGCCAGTGATCATCGATATCCCGGGCCAACGCCACGCGCGCGCCCTGTTTGTCACCGGAGCCGTAGGCATGGTTGGAGACTTCCGCTTCCAGGGTCATGTCACGGCTGCGACGCTCCACACCCAGGCGCTGCCAGCGATGATGGCCGGTGCCTTCCTCGAAGTCGCCCGTGGCATAGCCGACGCCGCCGAACAGCCGCCAGTCCTCGTCGATGGGTGGGCTATAGAGCAACGTTTCGACACCGAAGTCCCGACTGCCGGTCACCGCACCGGCATCGCCGTTGCCACCGCCATAACTTTTGCCGGTGTAGGCCTCGATGCGCAGTTCAGCCATGTCGTGCACATCGCGCAGGCGTTGCAAGCGTTTGACGTGGGCGTTTTCCGGGTAACGAGCAACAACATCGTCGGTCAGTACATCCAACTGCCGCCATTCCTGCAAATCCATGGCGGCGCGGGCCTGGGCGATTTCCAGGTCCCGGTTGCGCGGGGTGGTCGCCTCAACCTCCTTGAGCAGGCTCTCCGAACGGCGCGGCCAATCCCGGGCCTGATACAGATCAGCCTGGGCCAGCCGCAGGCCGATATTGCCGGGCCCTTGATTGACCAGGGTTTCCAGGCGCGCCTCCGCGGTAGGCAGATCGGCACCATAGGTCCCGGACTGGGCGGCGAGCAGTTGAGCATCCATCCACTCGTCGTTGGGGTTGCCGATTGGCAAGCCCTTGAGCTCGACTCGTGGATGCTGGGACTTCGCCAGGTCCTCGGCCAAGGCACGGGCTTCTTCGGATCTTTCGCTTTCCAGCAGCGCGTAATAGAGGGCGGTACTGTCTTCAAAGCGATCCGCGGCATCGGCGTCCGGTGCGCTCAGTACCCGTCGGTACAGGTCGACGGCGATCTCCGGCTCACGCTGCTCCAGGTAGGAGGACGCCACCCAGCGCAAGGCATAGGTGGGAATACTCACGCCTTCGGCGATCAACTTCTGGTACTCGGCAATCACTTCCGCCCTACGCGCCCGGGCGTTGAGCGCACCCATGCGGTCGATTCGCCAGCGAAGCACGTCATCATGGGCTTCGGGCACCGGCGTCCAGGCGGCGAGCAACTTATCGTAATCGGCCAGGGCACGATCGGCGATGACGAAGCGGTCCTTTTCGCTGCGACTGGCCATGTCCGCCAAGCGAACCCGCTCGGCCGCCACGTCGCCTTCCAGCCGCCGTTGCACGCCGCGGTCAATCAGACCCGGCTGAAGACGGGCCAGCCGCAATGCCGGCTCCGGCAGGCGTGCACGCTGTAGGGCATTGATGTATTCCCCGGCGATTTCGGGCCTGCTGCCAGCGTGCGAGAGCGCCTGGTCGTATTCGAACAGCGCTCCGTGAGGGTTACCGGCGCGGGTCAAGGCATAGCCCAAGGCCATCCGACGCGTCGGGTCTTCAGGCTTCGCGGCGACCATGGCCCTTGCGCGAGCGACGGCCTCATCGGGCTTGCCGGCATCGGCCTGGGTCAAGGCCAGGCCGAGTTGCAGGTCAGGATTCTGGGGTTCGATCAGCAGCGCCTGGCGGTACAGCTCGGCGGCCGAATCCCAACGCCTGAGATTGCGGTAGGCACGAGCCGTTGCGCTCAGCGCCTGGACTGGCAGGTTGCGGTGGCGCCCCTGAGTTTCATAGACCTGCACCACTTCAGTATCGAGGCCGGCCCAACTGGCAATCTGCAGATAATCACTGGTCTGGGCGGCACTGGCCTGTCCGGCCGGTACCCGACGCAACAGGGTCAACGCAGGCGTGTAATGGCCGGCACGGGCGTCGAGCACCATCTGGTCATAGGTGGTATCGGCGAATGCGAAGGCCGGCCAGCACAACTGGCTGCACAACACGACGCCAAACAACGGGCGCAAACCGCATTGAATAAGAGGACCCACAGTACGCGGCATTCGTCAGCATCCTTACATGGCCAGCCGGGTCGCAGTGCCCCTTGCCCATCAAACAGGAAGCCGGATCAAAGAAATCCAGCCAAGCTCTAATGGGCCTAGTCTTGCATCGCGGGGCGCTGCATTTTTGAGAACGCCACAATTCTTCAGAATCGATACAGATTCGGCTCCTATCGAAAGGCGAAAAAAAACCGGCCCGTGCGCAAGGCACGGACCGGTTCCAGATGTTGCTAAACGCTGTTACTGAACGGCGACGCCGCCACCCACTTGATTCATCACAAACGTGGTGAATTCTTCGACCGTCATTTTCTTACCGTTGAAATCAACCTGATTATTGGCATAACGCAGCTTGGTCACCACATCGTTGCCTTCCAGGGTCGCCAGCTGCGTACCCACTGCCATGGCGCTGAACATATCGCTGGTGGCGAGGGCCTGATCCGCGATCAGTTTGGCGTCAGTCTGACCTTCCATCTGGGCTTGCACGGTCGCCAGGTCCACCAGCATCGGCTTGGACACTTTCACGTTGAATTCCAGCAGGGCGAGCAACTGACGACCCAGCTCATCAGGCGGCAGGTCCATCGATTGCGGCTTGGCCAGATCGACGACCAGGCTCGCACGGCTTTCACCGCTGGCGGTACTGAACGACAGATTCTCCAACGCGATCTGCGGGCCAGCGGCCAGGAGTTTTTCCAGGTCGGCCTTGACCTTCGCCTCTTCGGCCTCGGTCAGGTTCAGTTCCGGAGCGGGCTCGCCAGCTTCAGCGGCTTCGGCGGCGGCTTTTTCATAGGGTTGCAACTTGGCCTGATAAACCTGCATCAGCGACATGGTGGCGGGAATGTCGAGGTTCTTCGCGCTGATTGCCATCTGCGCGGCACCAATGGTCTTATCGTTGAACGACAACTCACCGATCTTGTAATCGGCACGCCCCGAAGCGCTGGTGCCGCTTTCGGTGCTGCTGTTTTTCATCTCGATATTCTTCAGGCCCACCACCGACTTCTGCTCACCGAAGCTGGCCTTGAGGTTGCTCAGAATCAGGGCGTTATCGCCCATGTAATAGCCGTAGGTGCTCTTGCTCAGGTTGCTGGCAAGGGTCAGCCCATTCAGTTCAACCAGTACCGGGCTCTGATCCTCCGCGACGCTGGTCAGCTTGAGGCTGTCCATGTAGCCGTCCGCCTTGATCTTCTGTGCCTGGGCATTGGCGGCCAGGTCGAGTTTCAGGCCGGAGAAGACGACCTGGGACTGCTCATCCAGCTTGGCGTCCAGCGGCAGCAATTCCAGCGTGCCGTTGACCGATTGGTCGTAACCCAGGTTGAACACACCTTTGACCGGCGACTTGTCCTTGGCGGCGGCGAACCATTTTTCGGTCAGCGGGGTCCGTTCGATTTCGGCATGACTGGTGGCCATGACCGGCAGCCACTTGAGGGTCATCAGACGGGAAAAAGGCAGCGGACCGTGTTCGATGTTGTCCACGACCAGCAGCTCCACCGCTTCGCCACCGAACATATCGCCTTCACCCTTGAGACGATAATGAGCGGTGCTGCTGAAGATCCCACGATCCAGCGAAACCAGTTCGATGGAGGACGAGCTGTTGGAGCCGGCCAAGGCAGTCACCATCTGCTTGTTACTTTCGGCAATGGCAGTTTGCAGCACGCCCTCAAGCTTGGTCCCGGTGTACCAGGCGCCGCCCGCACTGACAGCTCCGATCGCTACAACGATTCCCAAGAGTACGCTTGCTGATTTATTCATAAGTGACCCGATCGATATCCATGGTTGAAAAAGCCGTCGTCTTCCCTGACCCGCGAAGGGTATGGCTTGACGCCGTAAAGAGGGGGGGAGATTACCATCAGGCACCCTTGGGGGCCCAATGTTTAAAGGGGATAAAGCAAATTCTTGAGAGGTGGTCTACGAATATTGGACTTCAATTTCGTCCAGTTGATGGTCGAAAGTCCTGAGCCGTGCTGTCCAGGTGTACACCAGCACCTCGAAATCGCGGTTGATGACCGCCGCGCCCGATGACTCTGCACGAGGGTCGCAGAAATCCAACTGATAACGTTCACGGGCCATGGCATTGGCCACATCGCATAGCTCACGGGCATTGCTCAGCCAATGCCAGCCGTCCTGGGCGATTTGTTTGTCCAGAGCGGCACATTGGATTTTCAGGGCTTCGAGACTTTTTTCCAGCGGAGTGCCTGTGAGTTCACCCATGACCTCTTGGAAGGTACGACCAGGCTGCCAGTAGCTGCCCCAGAAATAACGATCGAACACCGTTTCGACGCGTCTTAATGCGACCTTGGTGTCCCAGATCAGCACCAGGGTCTTGCCCTGTCCCAGGTGTTTCTTCTTGATGCGTTGCCCTTGCAGCGACGCCCAGGCAACGATGGCGATGGATATCACGCCGATCAGCGCAGATGCACTGTCCAGGAATATCAGCGCTTTTTCGATCTGGTGAGTCAGCATGACGCCATAGAAATAAGTGGCCGAAAGCAGCACCAACGCCGCGATGGCGCACCAGAAACCGGGAACATAAGGGTTTTTCATTATTGGAATCCCCATGACCAGTGACGCATTGACGTCGCGGACTCTTTTTTTGCCAGTCCCCGACTCTCACAGCATAGCAACGGCCCCACGGTTTGCCGGGGTGTCGGCAGTAATCAGGGGCACGATCCGAT
This sequence comes from Pseudomonas sp. ICMP22404, assembly GCF_006227205.1. Lineage (GTDB taxonomy): Bacteria > Pseudomonadota > Gammaproteobacteria > Pseudomonadales > Pseudomonadaceae > Aquipseudomonas. The sequence continues at coordinate 347 of NZ_VCNG01000025.1, read as the reverse complement.
TACCGGCCCAAAACGACAAAACCCCTGTCTGCGTCAGCAGACAGGGGTTCTGGGAATTCAATCTTGACGATGACCTACTCTCACATGGGGAAACCCCACACTACCATCGGCGATGCATCGTTTCACTGCTGAGTTCGGGATGGGATCAGGTGGTTCCAACGCTCTATGGTCGTCAAGAAATTCTGTGACCAGCCCGTTCAACAGCAACGTGCCGGCGAAAATCGATAACTTCTACTAAAACAAAACCCCTACCTGCATCAGCAGATAGGGGTTTCGGAATTTAATCTTGACGATGACCTACTCTCACATGGGGAAACCCCACACTACCATCGGCGATGCATCGTTTC
>NZ_VCNG01000024.1 GCF_006227205.1 Pseudomonas sp. ICMP22404 | reverse complement strand
GGTCGCTTCGACCAGCCGTGAGCGCGCGTCGTAGCGGTAGGTCGCCAGGGTCTGTTCGGTGCGCCAGGCTTCGTCCAGGGTGAGGGCCGGGTGAAAGCTCTGGTAGTCGAGGGCGATGAGGTGACGCTGTTCGTAGCGCAGTTGCAAAGCGCGTCCGGCGCCGTTGTCCAGGCGGCTGATGTCGCCATGGATGTTGCGCTGGATCGTCAGGCGGTTGTCGTAGCGGTCGCTGAGGGCGGTGAGATAACCGTCGCGAAAGTGTAGGAAAGGCGCCTGTTCGCCGGGCTGGGCGACGATCAGTTCGTCCGGCTCGGTGCCCAGGTAGATGGCCGCCCGGGCCAGGCTGTTGTGGATGGCCGGGCGCTGAGCGTTGGGCAGCGGAAAGGTCGTGCGGCGGTTTTCCTGGTCGATCCAGATGACCTGCTCGCCATCAAGCAGCAGGCGGTGCGCCAGGGCATGGCTCCAGCCGCGTCCCAGCCCCACGTCCTGATCCGCCGCACTGCTGCGGTACAGGCGGGTGAAGACGAACGGCAAGCGGCCATCGAGCGTGCCGTCGTCCAGGGTCAGCAGTTCCTCGCCGGTGACCATCGACACCGGACAGCCGTCGGTGCGGGTCAGGGCCGCGCTATCGGCGCTGTCGCCGTTGGGGTTTTTCGATTGGGCCGGGGCGTCGTCGTGGGGTTCGTACTTGCTCAGCCGGGTAGCATTTTGGGATTTTTCCCGCGCCACGGCGGCGGGATTGCTGACTGACAAGGACGGCCCATGTTCAGGCGTAATCTGCAACGGACGAACAGGGGTCGGTTTCAATGACGCGCCCTGGGCGCTGACCACCATCGGTTTCAACACATCGGCATGCTGGTTGAGCCGGTCCGGGGCGAATTGGCCCAGCCGTTGGCTCGACGCTCGTAACCACTCCCGTGCTCGCCCGGACTGAAGCTGGTCCAGCACCTTGCCACTCATGCGCACGCCCAGACCGAGGGCGCCGGTCAATCGGATCAGCAGGAAATTGATCAGCACCGAAGCCCGTATCTGTCCGACGACTTCGGCCAGGTACTGGGGCGGCAGCATCCGCAACCAACTGGCGAATGCGGCCATGTGCACGAAGAGCAATGGCTCGTCGCTCAGCACCATCAGTCCCTTGGCAATGGCCTCGGATGAGGCCTTGAGCAACTGTTCGAGCTCGGCCTGGGTCAGGTATTCCAGCAATTTCTCGCTGTTGGCTTGCAAATCCGCCAGCAGCTCGAAGACCTGCTTGACGTCATCCCACAGTGCCTGCAGAGCGTTTTCGAGGCCGCGCCAGTCGGCTTGCTGCAACAGGTTGTTGCGTTCGCGAAACCCGGCGTCGGAAAACTCCGCCCAGAGCGGTTGAAACTGGGTTTCCCACTCCTCTTTAAGCCAGCCCTCGAGCTCGCCAATCACATCCTGATAAGACGCGTACAGCGCCTTGACGTGATCCGCGGTGACCTCGGGGAAGAAGCTGATGCGATAGCGGCGCCCCCGCCAGCATTTGGGAATTTCCAGGATGCCGCTGGGGCCGATGGTGTGATGGACGGGCTCGCCGAAGGTTTCCTTCCCCGGTGCACCGTCGATGACCGGCTCCAGCATCACCGGCGTGTTGCCGATCGGCACGAAGCGCGCCGCCTGGAACATGTGCACCAGCGTCAGCGGGCCGCTCGCCGGACACGTCGCCATGGTGGCGATGAAGGGCTCATCCAGGTTTTTCGGCGCCGCCAGGGCTACCTCGTTGCTAACCTTGAAGACCTGCTCGATGTCCAGCGCCCAGCCGGTCCAGAAGCTCTGCGCCCAACTGTCGTAGTCGTTCAGGCAGTTGCGAAAATCCGCCAGCACCGCTGCCGCATCGGGTTGATCGGGGTCCATGGCCGCCACTACCAGCGAGCCGATGGCGTTGTTCAGGACCAGGAGTCGGTCGGGGGCAAACATGCAGGGATCTCGCGGTACAGGGACGGACGCGAGACTCTGCCGGGGCGGACTGGAGAAATAAGTCAGGGAAGGAGGTATTGGCTGTAGGGCGATTCGCTAAATCCGGTCGCGATGCCATCGCGAGCAAGCTTTGCTCCCACAGGGGATCAGTGCTGGAGTTTGGGATTCGGGAGATCCGCAAGTCCATGTGGGAGCGAGCCTGCTCGCGATAGCGTCGGCACAGCCAGCATCAGCGACGACTGACACACCATTATCGCGAGCAGGCTCGCTCCCACATTTGAATGGTGTTTCCATCCCAGGAGGATTCAGCGCGAGATGTAGACCGAAGCTCATTCCCAACAAATAACCACCAGCAAACCCTCAACCTATCGTAATCTCGCTGCTGAATCCTTTATGCCCGCAACCGGCCCGAGATCTCGCCCCGATGCCCTCCATCTACCAACTCAAGCCCGCCTTCCAGAACCTGCTGCGTCCCGCCGTCCAACGGCTCTACGACAAGGGTGTCACCGCCAACCAGGTCACCCTGCTCGCAGGCATCATTTCCGTGCTGGTGGGTGTGGCGATCGCCTGGTTCGCCAGTCATCCGTGGGTGTTTGTACTGGTGCCGGTCTGGATGTTCCTGCGCATGGCCTTGAATGCCGTGGACGGCATGCTGGCGCGGGAGTTCGGGCAGCAATCGCATCTGGGGGCCTACCTGAATGAGCTATGCGATATCATCGCCGACGCGGCCCTGATCCTCCCCTTTGCCCTGATTCCCGATGCCAGTCTGTTGCTCGTGTTGTTGGTCACGCTGTTGGCGTTGTTCAGCGAATACGCGGGTGTGCTGGGGGCGATGGTCGGGGCTTCGCGGCGCTATGACGGGCCCATGGGCAAGAGTGACCGGGCCTTTGTATGCGGCGTGTTGGCGACCGGTATTGCCTTGGGTTGGCTCGGGGCGCTGTGGGTCGATGGTGTGATGGCGGTGGTTGCCGCCCTGCTGGTTTATACCTTGGTCAACCGGGTCCGTCATGGCCTGGACCAAGTGAAGGAAAACGCTCCCTCAGCATAAAGGAACTTGCAATGCGCGAAGCTCAAGACCGGACATTCACCACCCATGATGGCGTGGAGTTGTTCTACCGGCACTGGCCGGCCGTGGCCGTGGACCCGGGCGAACCCCGCAAGGCCGTGTTGTTGTTTCACCGAGGTCATGAGCACTCCGGGCGCATCGCGCATCTGGTGGATGAACTGGACCTGCCCGGTTTCGAGTTCTTTGCCTGGGACGCCCGCGGCCACGGCCAGTCTCCCGGTGAACGCGGTGACAGCCCGAGTTTCGCCACCAGCGCGCGGGACGTGCAGACCTTCTGCGACCACATCAGCGCGATGCATCAGATCGACGAGCAGAACATCGCCGTGGTGGCGCAAAGCGTCGGCGCGGTGATCGCGTCTACCTGGGTTCACGATTACGCGCCGCGCATTCGCTCCCTGGTGCTGGCGTCGCCGGCGTTCAAGGTCAAGCTGTACGTGCCGTTCGCCCGCCCGGGCCTGGCGCTGATGCGCAAGTTTCGCGGCAACTTCTTCGTCAACAGCTACGTCAAGGCCAAGTTCCTCAGCCATGACCCGGAACGGGTGGCGTCCTATGACAGCGACCCGCTGATCACCAAGGCGATTTCGGTGAACGTGCTGCTGGGCCTGTACGAAGCCGCCGACCGCGTGGTCGCCGATGCCCAGGCGATCCAGGTGCCGACGCAGCTGTTGATCTCCGGTTCCGACTTTGTGGTGCATCGCAAACCCCAGGAACAATTCTTCGAGCGGCTGGGCAGCCTGCACAAGGAAAAACACATCCTGCCGGGGTTCTTCCACGACACCCTGGGCGAGAAGAACCGCGCGCCGGCCGTCGCCAGTGCACGCCGTTTCATCCTGCAGAATTTCGCCCGCCCGCTGGACCGCCCTTCCTTGCTGGATGCGGACCGCATCGGTGCGACCTGCGCCGAGTCCGAAGCCCTGGCAACACCCCTGCCCCACAATTCGTTGCGCGACCTGTACTGGCGCATGACCCGCGCCAGCATGCGCTTCGGCAGCAAGCTGTCGGCCGGGGTGAAGTTGGGTTTCGACACCGGTTTCGATTCCGGCAGCACCCTGGACTATGTCTACCGCAACCGCCCCACCGGCACCTCGCCGATTGGCAAGATGATCGACCAGAACTACCTGAACTCCATCGGCTGGCGCGGCATTCGCCAGCGCAAGCTGAACGTCGAGGAGTTGCTGCGCCTGGCGATGGGCAAGTTGCGCGAAGAGAATCGCGAGGTGCGCATCGTCGACATCGCCGCCGGTCATGGCCGTTACATTCTCGAGGCGCTGCAAGGCGTCAGCCCGTTGCCTGAGTCGATCCTGCTGCGCGACTACAGCGATATCAACGTGCGCGACGGCAGCGCGCTGATCGTCGAAAAAGGCTTGGGTGACATCGCCCGGTTCGTCAAAGGCGACGCCTTCGACCGCCAGGATCTCGCGGCGCTGGAGCCCAAGCCGACCCTCGCCGTAGTGTCTGGCCTGTACGAATTGTTTGCCGATAACCAGATGGTCGGCGGCTCGCTCGCCGGCCTGGCTGAAGCGGTGGAGCCTGGCGGTTACCTGGTCTACACCGGCCAGCCATGGCACCCGCAACTGGAACTGATTGCCCGCGCCCTCACCAGCCACCGTGCCGGCCAGGCCTGGGTGATGCGTCGACGCAGCCAGGCCGAGATGGATCAATTGGTCGAGGCGGCGGGCTTTCGCAAGATCACCCTGCGGGTCGATGAGTGGGGCATCTTCAGCGTTTCGCTGGCGCAGCGCGTGCAGTGATGAGTGCCGTCATCGCACCGCCCCGCGAACCTGCCCTGCTGAAACCGGCGGTGTACTGGCTGCTGTTGCTCGCGCCGCTGTTCTTCAGCACCTACGGTTTCGCCACCTGGGTGACGGCCCAGCGCAGCGACGTCGGCAGCCTGGTGTTCGGCTGGGAAAGCCACATGCCGTTCCTGGCCTGGACCATCGTGCCTTACTGGTCGATCGACCTGCTTTACGGCCTGTCGCTGTTGCTGCCCACCAGCCGCGCCGAACTCAAGCGCCACGCCCTGCGCCTGCTCACGGCCCAGGCCATTGCGGTCAGTTGCTTTCTGATCTGGCCGCTACGCTTCACCTTCCCCCGGCCGGAAATGGATGGGGTGTTCGGTTGGCTGTTCGAGGTGCTGGCCGGTTTTGACAAGCCATTCAACCAGGCACCGTCGTTGCACATCGCTTTGCTGGTGATTCTCTGGGTTTGCTATGAGCGGCACTTGCGGGGCGTATGGCGCTGGGTGATGCACGGCTGGTTCGCGTTGATTGGCGTGTCGGTGCTGACCACTTACCAGCACCACTTTGTCGACGTACCGACCGGCGCATTGGCCGGTTGGCTGTGCGTCTGGCTGTGGCCGCTGGACCGGCCGAGCCCGCTGCAAAGCGCTCGGCTGACGTCAGACCGCAGCCGCCTGCAACTGGCCCTGCGCTACGGCGTGGGTGCGGCGGCGTTGTTCATTCCGGCGTTTGCCTTCGGCGGCGCGTGGCTCTGGCTGATCTGGCCGGCGGTGGCGGTACTGTTTGTGGCGCTCAATTATCTGCTGTTCGATGCCGGCGGCTTCCAGAAGCGGGCCGATGGCCAACTGAGCCCAGCGGTACGCTGGTTGTTGGCGCCGTATCTCGCCGCCGCCTGGATCAATTCCCGCTGGTGGACGCGCAACCATCCGCAGCCGGATCACGTGACCGACAACGTCTGGCTGGGTCGCATTCCCACGCCACTGGAGTTGAAGGACAGTGCGTTTACCGGGGTGCTCGACCTCTGTGCCGAAATGTCCATGGACAGCACCGGGATTGCCTATCGCTCGCTGCCGGTGCTCGACCTCACGGCACCGACCGCCGAGCAATGCCTGGAGGCCGCGCTGGCCATTGAACAACTGCGCCAGCGAGGGCCGGTGCTGGTCTGTTGCGCCTTGGGTTATTCGCGCAGCGCTACCGCCATGATCGCCTGGCTGTTGCACAGTGACCGGGCGGCCAGTGTCGATGCCGCGATTGTGCAGCTCCAGCGCGTCCGCCCCCATATCGTTTTGCATCAGGCGCACCGTCAGGCGCTGGAGCCACTGCGCAAAGGCCATCGCCATGAGCAGTGATATGCAACTGCACGCCGTGGCGAGCCTGTTGCGTCGAGGCCATTCGCTGGACCAGTTTTCCACCGGTCTGACCCTGCTGGCGGCGCTGCTGGGGTTGGGGCAATGGCTGGTGGGCAGCGTCGACCCCTGGTTGCTGCTGTTCAGCATCACGCTGTTCAGCCTCGGCGTGTTGCAAAAATACTGGGCGTTGCGCGTGGCGTTCGATGCCGATCTGTTCCAGCGCGTGGCTGACGGTATCCAGCCATTGGCCGAACGCACCCAGGCACTGGATCAGGCCTTGAGCACGCTAGGCCTTCAGCCGGTCGAACGCGCTGGCCGCCCCTGGAGCGAACGCAGCCACGGCGCCTTGCGGTTGCTGCGCACGCAGTCGCTGTTATTGGCCGCACAAATTGTCTTGACGCTGGGCTTCATCCTGGCCAGCCCTTGGTTAGCTTTTACAGGATAAGGAATCCTCATGCTCGAACCCGTCGTTGCCAACCTCATCACCTCCGCGGCCCGCATGGTCACGGGCGCCCGCAGCCTGTGGCTCGGCAGCGCGCCGCAGCCGGTGCAGCGGATCTATTTCGCCAACCACAGCAGCCACGGTGATTTCGTGCTGCTCTGGGCCTCACTGCCGCCGGCGCTGCGCAAGCTCACCCGGCCCGTGGCGGGTTCCGATTATTGGCAAAAGAGCCCGGTGCGTCGCTACATCATCAACCGGGTGTTCAACGGCGTGCTGGTGGATCGGGAGCGCAAGGACCCGTCCTACAACCCTCTGCAACCGATGCTCGAAGCCCTGGAAAATGGCGACTCGCTGATCATTTTTCCCGAAGGCACGCGCAACCCCGACGAAGGCTTGTTGCCGTTCAAGAGCGGGATCTATCACTTGATGAAGAGCCACCCCGAGGTCGAGGTGATTCCGGTGTGGATCGCCAACCTCAACCGTGTCATGCCCAAGGGTCGCGTGCTGCCCCTGCCGCTGCTGTGCACCACCAGTTTCGGCGCACCGCTTCGCATCGAAGACGGTGAAAGCAAAGAGCATTTCCTTGAACGCAGCCGCGCCGCACTGCTGGCACTGGCCCCGGAGCACGTCTGATGGATCGATATACCCTGATGTTGTTTGGCGGGATTGGCGCGATTCTGGTGCTGGCCTCGCTGATCGGTTTCATTCTCAAGCTGAAGACCAAAGGTACGCCGAACTCGGTCATCGACAACCTCAACGCGCGAATCAACGCCTGGTGGATCATGGTGCTGGTGATCGGCGTCGCGTTCTGGCTCGGCAATGCGGCGGTGATCCTGCTGTTCTATGCGGTGTCGTTCTATGCCCTGCGGGAATTCCTGACCCTCACACCGACCCGACGCAGCGATTATCCGGCGCTGGTGGCCGCGTTCTACCTGGCGCTGCCGCTGCAGTATCTGCTGATCTACTACGACTGGTACGGGCTGTTTTCGATCTTTATCCCGGTCTATGTGTTCCTGCTGCTGCCGATCCTGGCGTCCCTGGGAGGCGACAGTACGCACTTCCTGGAGCGTGCGTCCAAGGTGCAGTGGGGATTGATGATCGCGGTGTTCTGCATCTCCTTCGTGCCAGCCTTGCTGACCCTGGATATCGCCGGTTTTGAAGGACGCAACCTGCTGTTGATCGCTTACCTGGTGATTGTGGTGCAACTGTCGGATGTGCTGCAGTACGTGTGCGGCAAGCTGTTCGGCAAACACAAGATCGCGCCGAACCTGTCGCCGTCGAAAACCGTCGAGGGCTTTGCCGGCGGTATTTTCCTGGCCTCGCTGATCGGCGGCGCGCTGTGGTGGATCACACCGTTCAATCCTTGGCAGTCGTTCCTCATCGCCTTGCTGATCAACCTGCTGGGCTTTGCCGGCGGTATCGTCATGTCGGCGATCAAGCGCGACCGGGGCGTCAAGGATTGGGGGCACATGATCGAAGGTCATGGCGGCATGCTCGATCGGTTGGACTCGGTGTGCTTCGCCGCGCCGATCTTCTTCCATCTGGTGCGGTACTGGTGGACCTGAAAAAAAAGCCCACTTGAAGTGGGCAAGGGGAAACGAGCGCTCTGCACGCCGAGAAGCGTCAGCTTGACTGTTTGCCGGTGGCGGATGGCATAGCGGTGCAATCGCCCCGGACCTTGCGCGCCCGGGCCAGGGCGCGCTCCCATTCCCGGGCATCGTGACTGCAGAAAATGTCCACGGGCTGATGGTTGCGGGACAGTGCCAGTTCCCGCAAACGCCCCTGGTTATGCAGGCGCGCCGGGCGATGGGTGTCCATCATGTACTGGTAGAACTTCAGGCCCGGTGGGCAATGGGGTTCGGGCTGATGGACTTCATCATGAAAGAAATACGCGTCGCCGGCGTGCAGCATCCAGCCGTCCGGGGTGCGCAGGGCGATTCCGGCGTGACCGGCGGTGTGGCCCCGTAGCGGCACCAGGAAAATGTCCTCCTCTTCCGCACCGATCAGTGCCCGCACCGAATCGAAGCCAAACCAGGTGTCGCCTTCGGTGGTGTAGAACTCCCAACTGTCCACACCCTGCCACTGGCGGGCCTGGAACCGACGCCGACTGATCCAGGTGTTTGCAGAGCGGGCCACCGCCATTTCATCGCGCATCACATGTACCCGGGCCTGGGGGAAATCCTGCAGCCCGCCGGCATGATCGAAATCCAGATGGGTCAGTAGGATATGGCGCACATCGTGGGCGTCGAAACCCAGGCGCCGTACCTGTTCCAGAGCCGTGAGGCGATGTTCGAACTTGATGTTGTTGAAGACACGAAAGAATCGGCTCAGCCGCTCCGGCGTCTGGATATCCCGTTGGCCGAACCCGGTGTCCACCAGGATCAGGCCGTTGGTGTCGGTTTCAATCAACAGGCAATGACACACCAGACACGCCGTCAGCCCCCCGCTATAGCCATCGAACAAAGCCCCACCCACCGGGCACATGCAACCGCAGTTCAGGTGATGGACGCGCATGGGTGGCCTCCTGTCGCGAGGGTGGGCTTGCCCTGTTTTATGAATGAGCTCTTTGAAATCGACTGGAAGTCAGGGGGAGAATTCAGGGGAGGCGACAAGCGGCGGCACCCGTCAGACCTCCTCTTCGTCTGAAAGACACCCGATCAGCAAATCGAGGTTGCCGAATACAAGAGTCAATTGTTAACGTAACGTCAAACGTCATTACAGGTACCACCCCATGGCTTCTATCAACATTCGCATCGACGACGACCTGAAGCAGCGATCATTCGCCGAGCTGGAGAAGCTCGGCGTCACACCTTCCGAGTTGCTGCGTCAGACACTTCAGTACGTAGCAGAGCGAGGCAAGCTGCCTTTTAAAGCAGCTCTGCTCAGTGAAGAAGACGAAGCACTCATTGCGGTGGTAACGGAGCGTCTTTCCAACCCTCAACGAGTGAAGGTCAGCCTGGATGACCTATAGCCTCGAGTTTGATCGACGTGCATTAAAAGAATGGAACAAGCTAGGCGATACACTGCGACAACAGTTCAAAAAGAAACTGATCGAGGTACTTGAAAACCCTCGCATCGAAGCCAATCGACTTAGACAACTTCCCGACTGCTACAAGTTGAAATTGCGAAGCGCCGGTATCGCCTGATCTACCAAGTTATTGATCAGGAAGTTGTGGTGCTCGTTGTTGCGATAGGAAAACGCGAGCGTGAAGCAGTTTATCAAGATGCGCAGGAGCGCATCTCATCCGATTGATAAGCGCTCTCCGAGCAGCCTATTGAATTGTCCAACCGCTGTCGGACAATTCCTTTTCACGGATAGCTAAAGCTCTTCACCAACGTCAGCTCCCCCACCGCCCGCATCGGCACGACGAACGTTTCCATCTTCTCGCTCGGGGTGCCTTCCTCGGTGATCACGGTGACTTGCGCCGTGGTCAGGGCTTGCACCGCGTCCTGGCCGCCGCTGCTTTCCCCGTCGCCTTCCTCATCATCCGAAACGCTGCGATAGCCGCCGCCGTAGTAGTTCAGGTAGACCTGGTATTGCCCCTTGATCGGTGCGGGCATGGCGAAGATTTCCGGGCCGTAGCCGGTGGTGACGTCGACGTCGAGGACCGCGCCGTTGGGGGCGACGCGGTCGCCGTACCAGATGTGAGCGCCGTCCGGGGTGATGACGTGCAGGTCCAGGTCGGTGCCGTCGCTGTCCCAGGTCAGCAGCACCCGCAGCTTGGCCGGTGTGGCGCCGCCGCTGGTGTTGAGGAACTGGGTGCGGTGACGGTGCTGGCCATCGGGGCTGCGCACCTCGACGCTGTTGCTGCCGTTGGGGAACGAGAACGGCCGGTCGAAGCGACCTTCCTCATCAAGTTTCAACGGCAAGGCCACACCGTTGACGATGAGCTTGCCCGGGTCATTGCTGTCCTTGGGCATGGCCTTGATCTGGCCGGTGATGCGCGCGGTGTTGGCCTGGCCCTGGGGCGTATTGACCGACGAGGCCGGGTAATTGACGGTCTGGCTGAAGTTTTCACCTTCGCCGCCCGGCGCCCCGCTGCGCCACCCACCAATCGGAGTGTCGAGTTTGATCTCATCGGCGGCAATGGCCAGGGGCAACGCGGTCATGGCGCAGAGCAACAGCAAGACCTGTGGGTAACGGAGTGTCATGGTCTATTCCAGCAAGAGGTGACGGGCGAGCCCTTCGATATAGTCTTCGTCCTGGCCGTTGGGATGAGCTTCAAAGGCCAGGTGCAAATATTCGTGAGTCAGGTCGAGACGGTCCTGCAGCGACAGCACGCCACGGACGTAGATGCGCTGGCGTTCGCGGTCGACGTAAGGCCGGCCGAAAGCGACGCGGCACACCGCGAATGAGCTGATTTCGTTGTAGCCCACTTCGCTTTCCAGCCTGGAACGCCAGCCTCGACGCTGCTTGAGCAACCAGTCCTGGGCGGCCGGCAGTGCTTCGCAGGACGCCACCGGATTGTCCCAGCGGCTGAGGCTGGCACGCGGATAGGCATGCAACAGAATGGCGTCGTAGCGTTGGCCGGCGTTGGCTTGTTCTACGGCTTGCAGCCAGGACAATTTGTCCGGGCCGGATTGGTCGGAGTGATAGGTGACGTCGGTGCCGGCCAGGACCAGATCGCTGGTCCAGGCCGCGACAGCGCGGGTTTCCGGTGCCGCCGGGCGTGGCGCGACGCGCTGGCGATGGCTGCTGTCGTCGATGCTCAGACAATCGCCGTTGCGTTGGGCGTTTTGCAGCAGGTAGGTGCGGATCGCCACGGCCAGGGCCTTGGCCGCCTCGGCGGGCTCGGCCTTGGCCTCCCGTTGCAGGACTCGGGCGACATACTCCTCCCGATCCAGGCGCGCCACCAGCTTGCCGGGCGTGAGGAACAGCTCGCCATCGCTGTGGATATCCAGCTGATTGCCATTGGTGAACTCGACACGGTAATCGCCCCGCAACTGACCCGGCGAGGCTGGCTGGTTGCCCGACATGACCCGCTGCAACGGATAACGGGCAAACAACCCCACTTCCACGCAACGCCCGGTTTCGGCCGGCCACTGGGTCGGCAGCGCCGTAGCCAGGCCATCACCGAACACCTTCAGGACCTGCTGGCTGGTGCCGCGTCCACCGGCCCATACGGGCGTGCCGTCGGCCAGCCAACCGGCGAAACCACCCTGGCGCGACGACGGTCCCTGGTCGCCCAGCCAGCTCCAGGTCTTGACCCGCAAACGGCTGCCCAGTTGCCCGACGAGGCGACCATCCGCTGCGTTGAGTACCACGTCCAGCAGCACCCGGCGGGCCTGGTCCTGAGCCGGCAGCGTCGCCAATGCCTTGAGCAATTGCGCGACGGGAACCTGTTTTTGCGGTTGCAGGGCCGGCAGGTCCAGCAGCCACTCGGGCGCCTGACGGATCTGCCAGTAGTCGCGCCAACTGGCGGCCGACAACCCGAGCCGCTGCGGTTCGAAATACAAGCCGCAGGACTTCACCAGTGCCTGATCGCGACCGATGCTTTTCCCGGCGCTGCAGCAGTAAACCTCTTCTTTCGACCCACCGCGGCACTCATAGGCCGGCTCGTGGGCATCGGTGTCCACCAGCCACGCGTAGACGAACAACTTCCACAGACTGCCCAGCGGGGTCTGCAGGGAATCGGGCAATGGCTGGCGATCGAGCACCTGGGTCTGGCTCACCCGCAGCAACTGGCCATCGAAGGCCAGGCGCAAGGGTTCGTCCTGCGCTGTCGCCAACGCAGGTATCAAGCACAACAACCAACCCACCCACCGCAGGCGCATGTCAGTTGACCGTGACCTGGCCGAGCGCTGGTTTCTTTTCCCAGGCCTGGTTCTGTGGTGCGTAGACCTGAGTGAAGCGCACCGGTGGCAGGTTGAACTGCCCTTTCTGGGAGAAACGCACCAGATGACGCAGGCGCAGTTCGCCACTCAGGGCATCCACCGGCACCGCATAAGCCATCTGGCCCGGCTCGAAGCGCGCCTTTTCCAGCGACGTCGGTTCGCTGTCGGCTTTGCCCTGCAACTGGATGCCCCAGGTAGTGCGTTCCACGTCGGCGCCCGGCGGCAGCGGTACTTCGAGCATGCCGTAGCGCAGCGGTACGGTGGCCTTACTGTTGATGATCACTTCATCCAGGTAGAGGCTGTCGCTGGACAACGGCTTGTTGCCCACGGCCTCAAGCGTGAAGGTAAAGGCATCGCCACCCGGTACCAGGCGCGACAACCGACGGGTGATGGACACTGCCATCGGTGCCACTGGTGGTTGCTGGCTCTGGAAGCTCAGCGCCGCTTGCAACGGACGCTGCTGCGCACCGCTGAGGGTCAGCGTGGTCGGCAACTGCGCGCCCTGCCACTGCCAGTAGGTTTCCCCGGTGGCGCCTTGGCGGGCTTTCCAACCTTCGCCAGGAGCCAGCGCCACGGCCGGCGACGCCTGCTCGATGCTGCGCTGCAACCAGGTCAGGGCCAGGGCCCGTTCCAGGGTGGACTGTTGTGGCAGCAGTCGTTCCAGCAACGCGGCGGCTCGGGCCTGATCGAAGGTTTGCAACGACAGCACCAGGGCCTGGGCAAACGGCTCGACGCTGACGTCCAGTTGCTGTTGCGCGGCGGCCAGTTGACGGTTGAAAGCATCCGGCAGCGGCACTTTCGCCTGCTTGGCGAGGGCTGCGGTCAGTACCCGAGCACTGGCCAGCCCCAGGGCCGAATCCGGTGCGTTCATGACCAGGCTGTCGTCACCGTTGTCCATCACGCTCCCGGCGCTGCCTGCACCGGCCTTCGCCAGATCGTCCATCAGACCGCTGAGCAAGGTGTTCACCGGCAGTTGCATCTGCTTGGCGAACGACAGGATCAATGCGCGCTGCAACAGCGGCGTGTCACCGGCCTGCTTGGCGTAGACCTCAAGTACACGCTGCCAGTGTTCCGGCGGCAGGCTGATGTCCAGCGCCTTGCTGGCGTGCCAGTCGGCGTAATAGGCATAGGCGGTCAGGAAAGCATCCGGCTCGCCGTCCTGGCCCCACCAGGTGAAGCTCGCCGATGGGCCGGCCATCTGCACCAGGCGCAGGCGACTGTTCTGCATGATCAGGCGCAAGCGGTCGCGGGTCTGCGAGTCCGACGCCAGGGTCGGGTACGCGATGCTCAACGGCAGCAGGCTACTGGCGGTCTGCTCGACGCCACCGTAGGGGTAACTCAACAGGTCGTCCAGGGCGGAACGGAACAGCGCTTGCGGGCTGTCGTCCAGGCGCAGGCGGACATCGCTGGCGTCGGCCGGCAAGGTCAGTGGCGTGTCGCCGACGGCAACATCGAGGCGTTGGCTTTGGGTAACCTGCCAGCCATTGCCGACGGCGTTCAGGTGAACGGCCAGGGCGTCCTGGGTTTCACCGCTCAACTGCAATTGAACACTCAGGTCACCGCTGCTCAACTCCATGGCTGGCAGCGCCACGTAGTTGATACCTTTCTTCAGGTCCGCCACCACACGTTGCTCGGCACCGGCGTAACGGATCAGCAGTTCCGCCTTCAACGGTTTATCCGACTGGCTGAACGCGAACAGGCCCAGTTGCGGCTTGTCGCCGGTGCGGAACCGGGTCGGGCCGCTCCACTTCAGGTACAGCGGTTTTTCCGAAGCGATGAATTGCTTTTTCTGACCGACCTGGCCGTCGTCGGAGATGGCCTTGGCGGTGATGCGCCAGCGGGTCAGCGAGTCCGGCATCTTGAAGGTGAAGCGGGCCTTGCCGCTGGCATCGGTGACCAGCTCCGGCTGCCAGGCAGCCGTGTCCACATCTTCACGACGCGGCCGCTCCAGCACCTTGACTCCGCGTTCGCTGCGGTTGGCCTTGCCCGGCGCACCCGGACTGCCCGGCAATGCCACGTCGTAGCTGATGAACGACAGGCTGGCGCTGGTGCGCACGTTGTTGCGGCGCGGGTGATAGAAGAACTGATCGATGGTCGGCGCCACTTCCGGTTGCAGGGCGTAGATCATTTCATCCACGACACTGACGGTCAGGTGCGCCGGAATCGCCTTGCCGGCGAACTGGGTGCTCAGGTCCACGGTCACTGTGTCGCCAGGCCGGTAGGTGGCCTTGTCGGTGACGACAGCGACGTCGATCTGCGGCGTAACCACCTTGATGCCGGCGTTCTGGAAGCTGTATTGGCCACCCTTGGTGTACAGGACCGAGAACGTCATGTTCGGCGCAAAGTTGTCTTTCACCGGGATGCGAGCACGGTATTGGGTCGGGCTGAGGCTTTCCATTTTCAGCCAGTCGCCGCCCTTGGACAGCAGCGCCGTGGCCTCGACCTTGTCCCGTTCCAGGGACAGCAGCGCATCGCTGACCGGCTCCGGGAAGGTGATCAGTGCCAGTGCTTCGTCACCAGCCTTGTATTCCGGCTTGTCGAGGACGATCTCGACGGTGCCCGGCACGGCCTTGACGCCTTCGCCGGTCACCGCATGAGCCGCGGCGCCGATGACCCGGCCGTGGTCGTCCTTGAGGGTGAGGTTGTAGGTACCGGGACGGTCAAAGGCCACGGTGAAGCCCTTGTCCTTGGCCGTCAGCTTGCCCTCGCCAGTGCTCTGGTCTTCCAGGCGTACCCAGGCGTAGCCGGCCGGCGTCACGGCCTTGCTCTGTTCGCTGCCGCCTTCGTTGACGTAGCTGAACGCGACCTTCTCGCCGGCCGCACTGAAACGCTGGCGAGCGCTCAGGCGGAAATTCGCGGCACCGCGGTCAATGAGGATTTCCTTGGTGGTCTTGACCCGATACGCCGCGCCATCGCTGGCAAACACGGTAAGCGTGTAGCGGCTCGGCTTGTCGGCGGCCGGCAGTTCGAGCGTCGCGACGCCCTGGCCGTCGGTGGTCACTTCACTGCTGGTCAACTCCACCGGGAATTGCCCCAGGTATTGCAGTTCGTTGCCTACCATCGACAGTTGCTGGGCCCGCAGGCTCAGGCTCACCGCGGCATCGACCACGGGCTTGCCGTCCGGGTACAGCAGCACGAGGTTGCCCTTGACCAGCTCGCCGGTGCGGTATTCCTGCTTGGCCAGGTTCAAGGCGATCTCGAAATGCGGCTTGATGTATTCAGCCACGCGGAAGGCGCTGCTATAGAGCTGGTCCTTGTAGCTGAAGCGCAGTTCATAGCCACCGGCCACAGCGTTTTCCGGCAGTTGGAAACGGCCTTGGGTACCGGCCTTGGAGTCCAGTTTCAGGGCCAGGGTCTGCAGCGCGGTGCCCGTGGCATCCAGCACGCTGACGTTGACGTCGGCCGCCGTCGGTTGCACCGAGTCGCGGGCATTCTTGAACTCACGGCCGACGATCTTCAGCGAGACCCAATCCCCCGGGCGATACAGCGGTCGGTCGGTGAAGGCGTAGAGCTTGGTGTCGTAGATTTCGCTGTCGTAGTAGAAGTTCTCGGAGACGAATACCCCACCCTCCTCATCCTCGCCAATCACGAACGAACGCTCCGGGCTGACGTGTTTGAGGCGCAGCAGGCCGCTTTCATCGGTAGCACCGCTGTTCATCACGCCCAGGCCGTCGGTCCACAGCACATTGACCTTGGGCACCGAGCTGCCTTCATGTTTGCGGGCGGCCCAGACCAGCAGCTCGTCGCCGGAAATCTTGCTCACCGCCACGGTGTTCGAGACGAAGACCATGGTGGTCGCCCGGTACTTGCCGACCAGTGCTTCCACCAGGTACAGGCCTGGTTTGAGCTGGCCGAGCGGGACGTAGACGTTGCCCGGCGCGACGTTGACGAACTCGCTGGACGAACCGGCCAAATTGACGCCTGCCGGCGGCTGGATCGGCTTGGCCTGCCACAGCGGATAACGGAATTGGCTGACCAGCGGCAGGCCAGGGATCAGGGCGAACTGGGCCGGAGCCTCGTAAGGCGTCGGTGCGACCAGGGCGTCACCGATCTTCAGCTCCGGTACTTCTTCGGTGACCTGTTGGCGGGACTCGTAGGAGAACGCCCGCTGCATGACCCGCCGGGACTTGCGGTACCAGTTGTCCCACAGGTACGCGAGGGTGTTCGAAAGCCCTTCACCCTTGAACTGGCCGTCGCTGACGACGCGGTGCAGGTTCTTCTGGCGCTTGAGGAAGTCCAGGGGCTTTTCGATGCGATAGACGCGGATATCGGCGCCACCGTAAGGCTCCATGCGGAACCGGCGATAGTCGCGGCCCGGTGCCTCGAGGCGTACCATGGCCTGCTCATCGCTGGCAAAACTGCTGTCGGCCAGCAGGAAGAAGCTTTCACCGGACACCGGCGTGTAGCCGCTTGGTTCCACCGTGTCTTCGGCGTGAACGAAGGAGGCCAGCAACAAGGCAAACAGCAGGGACAGTTTCGAACACAAGCGCAGCATGCGGGCACCGGTCATTGGGAGAGAAAGTTGAGTCGATAGACGCCGATGAAGTTGGGGTTGGCTGCGTCGGGTATCCATCGGGTGTCCTTCCAGTTCATGAGTTGTTGCAGGCTTGCGGAGCGCATGCCGTTGTCGGTAGGGGTTGTGGTGCCGGTGTGATAGGCGATGTAGCGGCCCATCCAGATCATCAGGTGCTGGTCATCGCCCTGATCGAAGAACATCAGGTCGCCGGGACGGGCCTGGGCCACGTCACGGCCCACCAGGCGACTGTTGAATTGAATCAACTTGATGGCGTTGACGTAGGGCCCGACCTTGCCGCCGCCCTGCTGCCATTGCTGGGCCAGGCGCCGCTGCTCGTCGCTCAGCTCAAGCTCCGGCGGCAGGTAGCGATTGGACAGGCCGTTGCTGCGCAGCCATTTTTCGTTGTGGACCTTCAGCGCTTCGTTGGCGGCAAAACGCACCAGCCCGGCACAGTCCTGCTGATACCAACGCGGGCTCGGCCCCCGGCTCAACTGCTCCTCGGCGATGCGCACGAACCAGGCACGGAACACCTGGGATTGCTGCACATCCAGCGCCGGCGTTTCCACGGCAAAGGCCTGCCCTCCGAGGAACAGTGCCATCAGCCCGAGCGTGCGGATCAATCCGGTCACAGTGCTTTCCATTCCAGCGGCAACCACTGCCAGTGGCCGTCCGGCTCGCTGCCTGCCGGCAGGGTCAACGCGTATTTGCCATAACCGCCGAGGGTGCGCAGTTTTGGAATCAGGTAGGTCTGCGCGGCGTTGTAGAACACCGGTTCCATGTCCTGGGGCAAGCTGTCCAGGGTTTCACGCTGCATCAGTTGGGCCATGGAGTCCGGGCCGAAGTAGAACGGCATCAGCAGATCCTTGGGCACCACGTCGGCCATCGGCGGGAAGCGCTTGTCGAGGGTACCGAGAGCCTTGTCCACCAGTTTGTCGTCGAGGGAGAACAGCAGGGTCGAACCGTGGCGCGCCAGGCTGACCCGCATGAACGCCTTGCCGGTGATGGCATCGGGTTGCAGCGAGTCCTTGGCCAGGTACGGGCCGAAATTGGAGCTCACCTGGCGCTGCCAATGATGCATCGAGCCTTCCTGCTTCTCGACAACCGGGAACGCGTGCTCGGCCACATTGTTTTCATAGGCGCCCACCATCGACCCGAACAGGTTGCCCAGGTCGGCGTCGATCTTGCCGTCGTCTTCGTTCAGGCTGGCCACCAGCAGCGGCGTGTACAGCCGCGAATCGGCGTACCAGCACAGGCCCGCCGCGCCGGCCATATGGTCGACCATGGCCTGGGCGGCTTTCTCCTCGGCACCGAGTTTCACCAGCAGCGGTTTCTGTTGTTCAGCGGCCAATGGCAAGGCCACGCAGGCACTCGCGCCCACGGGCATGGCTTGCCAGATCGGCTTGAAGTCGAAATCCGGCTGGTTCTCCAGTTCGTCCATGGCCAGGAAGCTGTGCCAGCCCTTGTCGTCCATGTCGAAACGCAACCCGGCGAAGTTCGGGATGAAACGCTGGTAGCCCATGGCAAGCACGCTGGCATTGACCGAGATACGTTGCTTGACCTCAGGCGCCTTGGGCGGCAGGCCGAAGGCTTCGGTGAAGAGTTTGTCGCCATTGAGCAGCGCAGCCAGCGCGGTGGTCGAAACGCTGCCGTGCTCTTCGGACGCCCCATTGGCCGGGTCATAGAGCTTGGTCGGGTCGGACAGCACCACCAGCTTGTCGCCGTGGGAGGCGAAGACCAGGGATTTGCTGGCGTTGTAGCTGAGCTGGTAGAGCGCGACGTCATCGCCGCCGACCTTCAGGTCGCTGAGCTTGCTCAACTGCGTATCGTCCAGGGCGACTTTCGCCAGCGGTTCCAGCACCTTGGCCAACCCGCCGCGGTCCATCACCAGCAGGAAATCCTTGAGCCGGCCATCCGCGCCGCGCCACAGCGCCACATCGGCCGGCTGGTCGAAAAGCTCTTCGATCAGGCTGTCCTGCAGCTTCAGGTCATGCTCGTAGATGATCCGGCGCAGGCTGCCGATCAGCCCCAGGCGGTCGGCATGGGCCTGGTAATAGAAGACGAAATCCTCGGTGAGCGTGGCCTTGAGGAACGGCACCGCTAACAGGTCCTTGGGCAACTGGCTCAGGGAATGGGCTTCGAGCAGCCCGTCGGGACGACTCAGGCCGAGCTTTTCCAGGGCCAGCGCCGTGGGCGGCGCCTTGGGCTTGTGCATGAACCAGCCCAACCCGGCGGCGACACCGGCCACCAGGCACAGCCCGATCAGCAGCGCCGGCCAGCGGCGCGCAGGTTTAGCGACAGGTGTCGGCACGGTCGGGGAAGCAGTGTTGTCGCTCATATTCACAAGGGCCTGTTCATCCGTGGAGCGGAATTAGTAGTTGAAAGTCTTGACCAGCAAAAGATCGCCGATGGCGCGCAAGGGCACGACAAAGGTTTCGCGTTTCTCATTGACGGTGTTTTCGTTGAGCACCAGATTGATCTGCGAGGTGATCACCTCGTTCTGGTTGCTGGTCTCGTCGAAGTTATAGCCGCCGTCGCCGTAGTTGCCCCAATAGTTCACGTAGACCAGGTAGGTGCCGTGCATTGGCGCCGTCATGGTGAACATTTCGGGGCCGGGGCCATCGACGCCGTCCGGGTCGAGGCCGCCGCCGTTGCTCAGCGCCGGCTGGCCGAAGAAGGCGTGCTGGCCGTCGGGGGTGATGATGTGCAGGTCCAGTTCGGCCTTGGGATCGTCCCAGCCCAGCACCACGCGGATCTGCGCCGGGGTCCGCAGGTTGTTGGCCTCGTAGAACTGCACACGCTTGAGGGACTTGCCTTCGGAGCTGCGGACCTCGACGCTGTTGGAGCCGGCACCGAACGCATACGGCCGGGCGAAACGGCCTTCGTCGTCGGTATAGAGATTCAGTGGATTGCCATTGACCGCCAGGCTGTGGGGCGGACGGGCGGTGCCCATGGCCTTGAGCCGGCCCTCGATCATCGTGCGATTGCGCTGCACGCCCCGGTCGATGGGCGGCGTGGGATAGGCCACCTGCGGGTTTTCAGTGCGATCGAGCAAGCCGCTGTAACGCCAGCCGCCCACCGGCTCCGACATCTCGGCCGTAGGCTCGGCCCACACCAGCGGTGCGACCGTCAGCGCGATCAGCAATGAAAGAAAACGCATGTATGCCTCCTGCCATGCACAACGCAACCCGGCGCCCTTCCTCGGCGCATTGATTATCTTTTTTCAGGTTTCGTCAGGGGCCCGCCATACGGGGGCTGTAGATGGCGCGAAGGTTAGCGATTCGGCGCGTTATTCACAATCGGGGAACGCGTGATTCTGTGTGGGAAATCACGTCTTGAGGAGAGCGTGAGCCGATTAGTGAATTTATTCGGCTCACAAAATGAGCCGAATAGCATTATTATTCGGCTCATCCCAGGAATGGAGAGACTCATGGAACCCTATTGGATCTGGCAACAGCCCGACTGGCCCAACTTTCACTGGCAGTCTGAAGCGTTAACGCCTCTGCTACGGGAATGCGTACAAACCCAAGGTCAATTGCTCGGAATGACCGGCGCTGTCACTAAGGCGCTCAACGCCCAGAACGAACTTGACGCGTTGTTGCAGAACATCGTGACCTCTTCGGCCATTGAAGGGGAGCAATTGAATGTGGGCTCGGTGCGGTCGTCCCTGGCCCGACGCCTGGGCCTGGAGCGGGCCGGCGATAACCCCGTCAGCCCGCGCAGCGAGGGTCTGGCAAACCTTCTGCTGGATGCGACCCGGCATTTCAGCCAGCCCCTGACGGTCGAGCGGCTACTTGAATGGCATGAGTGGCTGTTCCCTGAGCAGGCGGAGGAACTTTTCCACCAGCACATCCGCGTAGGTTCGCTGCGGGGGGACGAGCCGATGCAAGTGGTCTCGGGCAGGTTGGACCGCCCTACCGTTCATTTCGAGGCACCGCCTCGCCAAGGTCTCGAACGGCAATTGCAAACGTTCCTCGACTGGTTTGAGGCCAGCCGCCATCAACCCGGACTCGATCCATTGTTGCGGGCCGGTATCGCCCACTTCTGGTTTGTCACTCTGCATCCGTTCGACGACGGCAACGGCCGCCTGACCCGCACTCTCACCGATCTCGCACTGGCTCAGGGCGAAGCCCAGGCAATCCGTTTCTACGCCATGTCCGTGAGCATTCTGGAAGACCGCGCAGGCTATTACCGAGCCCTCGAAAGCACTCAGAAAGCTACGTTGGATATCACCGATTGGCTTAGCTGGTTTCTGCAGACCCTGTCACGCAGCTTGCACAAAGCCATGGTGCAGATCGAAAGCGTGCTAGGTAAGGCACGGTTCTGGCAGGTCCATCGCGCCTCAGGACTCACGCCAGAACAGACCAAAGTGCTTAACCGGTTGCTCGATGGTGGTGAAAAAGGTTTTGAGCAGGGTATCAGCGCCGCGCAGTACCAGGCCGTAGCCAAGGTTTCCAAGGCAACGGCAACCCGACATCTGACGGAGTTGCTGGAAAAAGGCTGTCTGGAGCGCTTACCGGGAGGTGGACGCAGCACTCGGTACCGGATCAATTATCCAGCGGCATGAGATTGCGTTTATAGCGAGCAGATGCTGCAAAGGGGCGCCACAAACGAACACGCCACCTGTAACCCGCCCTGATTTGCCCCAAAACCCCATGTCTGCTAGTGTCGCGCCGGTTTAACAGTCAACCGGAATAGCCGCCATGGCCCGCAAAAAAGCTGCATTGGACTTCGAACAATCCCTGGCCGACCTGCAAACGCTGGTCGAACGGCTGGAGAACGGCGAATTGTCGCTGGAAGACTCGCTGACTGCCTTCGAACAAGGTATCGGCCTGACTCGCGACTGCCAGGCGGCGCTGGCCCAGGCCGAGCAGAAGGTGCAGTTGCTGCTCGAGCGCGATGGCGAGCTGACCGAAGAACCTTTCGACGCGGAACAGCCTGAATGATCGGCGCCTATCAGGCCAGCAGCCAGGCCCGGGTCAATGCTGCGTTGAGCACTTTGTTTACCGCGCCGAGCCCCGAGCTGGCGCGCCTGTACGAAGCCATGCGCTATAGCGTGATGAACGGCGGCAAGCGTGTGCGGCCCCTGCTGGCTTATGCCGCATGCGAAGCCTTGGGCGGTGTGGCCGAACAGGCCAACGGCGCGGCATGTGCGGTGGAACTGATCCACGCTTATTCCCTGGTGCACGACGACCTGCCGGCCATGGATGACGACGACCTGCGTCGCGGCCAGCCGACCACCCACAAGCAATTCGACGAAGCCTGCGCGATCCTGGCCGGTGACGGCTTGCAGAGCCTGGCCTTCAGCGCCCTGCTCGATCCGTCCCTGAGCGATTGCCCGGCACAGGTCCGCCTGGACATGGTCAGCACCCTGGCACTGGCGGCAGGACCCGCCGGCATGGTCGGCGGCCAGGCCATCGACCTGGGTTCGGTCGGCCTGAAGCTGGATCAGGGTGCGCTGGAATACATGCACCGGCACAAGACCGGTGCCCTGATCGAAGCCAGCGTCAAGCTCGGCGCCCTCGCCAGCGGCCGGGCCACCCCAGAACAGTTGCACGCCTTGCAGGCATACGCCCGAGCCATCGGCCTGGCGTTCCAGGTGCAGGACGATATCCTCGATGTCGAAAGCGATACCCAGACTCTGGGCAAGCGCCAGGGTGCGGACATCGCCCGCGACAAGCCGACCTACCCGGCCCTGCTGGGCCTCGACGCCGCCAAGGCCTACGCCCTGGAATTGCGCGACCAGGCCCTGGAAGCGTTGCGGCTGTTTGACGCGGCGGCCGAACCGCTGCGCGACTTGGCGCGCTATATCGTCGAACGACGCAGCTGATACGGGGTCAACCTTTCAGACTGCGTATCGGCCAAGTTCCGGCCAACGCGTGGGCAGCTTGCGATGCATAAGGTAAACTGCCGCCTCTTTCTATACCTATAACGATTCGCCTGATGCCCACGACGTTTCAAGAGATTCCCCGCAAACGCCCGACCACGCCCCTGCTGGACCGCGCCAACACGCCGGACGGCTTGCGTCGGCTGGGTGAAGCCGAGCTGGAAACCCTGGCCGATGAGTTGCGCCTGGAACTGCTCTATACGGTCGGCCAGACCGGTGGGCACTTCGGTGCCGGCCTGGGCGTCATCGAGCTGACCATCGCGCTGCATTACGTATTCGACACTCCGGACGACCGGCTGGTGTGGGACGTCGGCCATCAGGCCTACCCGCACAAGATCCTCACCGGTCGCCGCGAGCGCATGGGCACGCTGCGCCAGAAGGACGGCATCGCGGCATTCCCACGGCGCTCCGAAAGCGAATACGACACCTTTGGCGTCGGTCACTCCAGCACCTCCATCAGCGCTGCCCTGGGCATGGCCATTGCCTCCCGGCTGCAGAACAGCGACCGCAAGGCCATTGCCGTGATCGGCGATGGCGCCCTGACGGCGGGCATGGCTTTCGAGGCGCTGAACCACGCGCCGGAAGTCAACGCCAACATGCTGGTGATCCTCAACGACAACGACATGTCGATCTCGCGCAATGTCGGCGGCTTGTCCAACTACCTGGCGAAGATCCTTTCCAGCCGCACCTACGCCAGCATGCGCGAAGGCAGCAAGAAGGTCCTGTCGCGCTTGCCCGGCGCCTGGGAAATCGCTCGCCGCACCGAGGAATATGCCAAGGGCATGCTGGTCCCCGGCACGCTGTTCGAAGAACTGGGCTGGAACTACATCGGCCCGATCGACGGTCATGACCTGCCGACGCTGATCGCCACGCTGCGCAACATGCGTGACCTCAAGGGACCACAGTTCCTGCATGTGGTGACCAAGAAGGGCAAGGGCTTCGCCCCGGCGGAAGTCGACCCTATCGGTTACCACGCCATCACCAAGCTCGAACCGCTGGATGCCCCGGCCTCCGCCCCGAAAAAGGCCGGTGGCCCCAAGTACTCCGCCGTATTCGGCCAATGGCTGTGCGACATGGCCGCCAAGGACTCGCGCCTGGTGGGCATCACCCCCGCCATGAAGGAAGGCTCGGACCTGGTGGCCTTCAGCGAACGCTACCCGCAACGCTATTTCGACGTAGCGATTGCCGAACAGCACGCCGTGACCTTTGCCGCCGGCATGGCGTGCGAAGGGGCAAAACCGGTGGTGGCGATCTATTCGACCTTCCTGCAACGCGGTTACGACCAGCTGGTCCATGACGTCGCGGTGCAGAATCTCGATGTGCTGTTCGCCATCGACCGCGCCGGCCTGGTGGGCGAAGACGGCCCGACTCACGCCGGCAGCTTCGACCTTTCATACCTGCGCTGCATCCCCGGCATGCTGGTGATGACCCCGAGCGACGAAAACGAGCTGCGCAAGATGCTCACCACCGGCCACCTGTTCAATGGCCCAGCGGCGGTGCGCTATCCCCGTGGCAGCGGACCGAACGCGACCATCGAGACCACCCTCGAGCCGATTGAGATCGGCAAGGGTGTGATCCGCCGCCAGGGCAAGCAGACCGCCCTGTTGGTGTTCGGCGTGCAACTGGCCGAGGCCTTGAAAGTCGCACAGACCCTGGACGCCACTGTCGTGGACATGCGCTTCGTCAAACCGCTGGACGAAGCCCTGCTCCGCGAAATGGCCGCCAGCCATGAGCTGCTGGTGACCATCGAGGAAAACGCCATCATGGGCGGCGCCGGCGCGGCGGTCAGTGAGTTCCTGGCCCGGGAGAACATCCTCAAGCCCGTGCTGCACCTGGGCCTGCCGGACATCTACGTCGAACACGCCAAGCCTGCGCAAATGCTGGCCGAGTGCGGGCTGGACGAGGCTGGGATCGAAGCATCCGTGCGCCGGCGGCTGCAGTTGCTGGGCCTGTAACCTACCTACCCTGTGGGAGCGAGCTTGCTCGCGATGCGATCTGTCAGTCGACGACTGTTTGGACTGATACACCGCCATCGCGAGCAGGCTCGCTCCCACAAGGGACCGCGCCCGAACAGACACCATCATTCAATTGTGGGAGCGAGCCTGCTCGCGATAGGGACGCCGCGGTCTATCAGCCGAGCTGACGCGGAAGGCGATACAGGTAGAACAGCACCGTGGAAGACAAGGCCAGCAACATCAGCGGCACGGCTTCCAGGCCCACGAACACCGCCAGGGCACCGATCCAGGCCGGCAGCCCGGCGACCAGGAACGCAGCACGCCGACTGGCAGCCAACGTGATCCAGGCCTGGGGCTCTTCGGGGGTATCGAGGGCATTCTGGGTGGCGATCAAAGCGTGTTTGTATGCGCCAAAGAATCGCAGGCTGACGAACATCGAGGCCACGCCGGCGATGAACAGCGGCATCGCCAACACCGGCAGGATCGCTTCGCCCTGGCCGAAGACCAGATTGATCACGAACAGCGGCAGCAACGCCAACGCCAGGTATTTCCACCAGCTGATGGACAGCCGTCGCCGCACCTGACCCCGCGTCACGCCCGGTCGACCTCGCCCTGGTGCTCATTGCCCATCATGTGGTCGAGCTTGCTGGCCTTGGTCGCCAGGTACAGCTTGTTGTGGGGATTATGGCCGGTGTGCAGCGGCACCCGCTCCGCCACCACGATGCCCATTTCGGTCAACGCCTTGACCTTGCGCGGGTTATTGGTCATCAACCGCAGGGACTTGACGCCCAGGTGTTCGAGCATGGGCAGGCAGATGCTGTAGTCACGCAGGTCGGCGGCAAACCCGAGGCGCTCGTTGGCTTCCACGGTATCGGCACCGCCATCCTGCAATTCATAGGCACGGATCTTGTTCAACAGACCGATGCCACGCCCTTCCTGGCGCAAGTACAGCAACACGCCTCGACCTTCGCGGGCAATGGCCTGCAAGGCGGCTTCGAGTTGCGAGCCGCAGTCGCAGCGCTGGCTGAACAGGGCATCGCCCGTCAGGCATTCGGAGTGCAAGCGGCCCAGTACCGGAACGCCGTCGGCAATATCACCCAGGCTCAGCACAACGTGCTCGCGGCCGGTGGCCTCATCCAGAAAACCATGCATGGTGAATTGCGCAAAGGGCGTTGGCAGCTTGGAAGCGGCAACAAAAACGACAGGCACCGGTGTGCTCCTGATCTAGTACTGGAGATTCGCAGAGGAGAGCATTGTAACAGCAGGTCCCGGCAGACGCTTAGGCTGAATTGTCGACTATTACTATCGAAGAGATTGATTACGGCTTCGGTGGCTTACCGTGCTCGTCGAAAGGATAAGGTTGTTTCCAACGCTCGAAAATCGGTTTCAACCGACCACTTTTCACCAACACTTCCATACGCCGGTCGAACAGCGCACGCAGGGCCCGTCCGTTTTCATTATTGGCGAAGCCCAGGTACAGCGGCAGGTTGATCAACGGCGAGAGCTTGAATTGCTGGGGATTGTCGGCCTTGGCGAGCACGCCCTGGATTTCCATCAAGGCGTCGATGTAGAAATCCGCCCGGTCATGGGCCAGCATCGGCAAGATTCCTACCGCACGATGGATTTCATTGAAGCGTTTGATGTTGGGCAAGTAGCTGTTGTATTCGTAGCCGCGCATCCATACCAACCGGTAGTTGCCGATCGTCTCCAGCGTGGGCGTCGGCTTGGAGGCCAGCCCCAGGGCATAGATGTGATCAACGTCGTAGTGCCAGTAGGGGTAGAGCAGCCCTTCTGTTTCATCGCGATAGGCACCGACCTGCACGTCGACCTCCCCACGCTGTACCAAGCCGATCGAACGGGTGTAGGGCACGGTGCGGGTCTCCAGCTTCACGCCCTCGGGCTCGAACACTTCGCGCAGGATGTCCCAGGCCATGCCCCGCCCGTCGGCTTCTGTGTAGTCGGCCCATTCCTCGCTGGCGGCGCGGATCTTGCCGGGCAATGGCGTCGGCTCCACCGCCAGGGCGCCGAGACTCACGCCCAGACACAACACCAGCAACAGCGCTCGACTTACGCTCATGCCTGGATCCCTCAGGTAAGACACCACACCAGTCCTTGCATTGCCAGCCAGGCAAACACCCCGGCCAGGATGTCGTCGAGCATGATACCGACGCCTCCGTGGACATGCCGGTCGATCCACCGGATCGGCCATGGCTTGAGAATATCGAAGAAGCGGAACATCAGGAAACCCGCCAAGAGCCAGTACCAGCCTTCCGGCACCAGCCACAGGGTAATCCACATCCCGACCATTTCATCCCAGACGATCCCTTCATGATCGTGCACACGCAGGTCGTCCGCCACCTTGCCACACAACCAGAAGCCGAACAGCATGGTGATGCCGAGCATCAGCCAGTAGCCCCAGTCCGGCAACATCTGCCACAACGGTATGAAGGGTAGCGCAACCAGCGAGCCCCATGTACCTGGCGCCTTGGGCAAAGTACCCGAACCGAAGCCAAATGCCAGGAAATGCCAGGGATTACGCCAGACCGAGGGGGGGACGAATTCGGCTGGAACCTGGTTGGGATGATCTGTCACGGTGTCTCCCGAAAATGTTGATAACCCCGGATTTGCGGGGTGATGTCGCTTCCATCGGCGTCCACCAGCATGACACCCTGCCCTGCCATGACACTGCCGATCACGTGGATTGGCCAGCCTTCGGCCTGCAACGCCGATAATCGGACCGGTGGCAAGCTGAACAGCAGCACATAATCGTCACCCCCGCTCAGCGCGGCCTGCTCCGCGTCCGTTCGGCCGAGGAAGGCCAGCAAAGCGTTGGACAGCGGCAAGCGCTCCCGTTCAACCTGGATGGCCACGCCGGACGCCAATGCGATATGCCCGCAATCGGCCAGCAGACCATCGGAAATATCCATGGCCGCACTGGCCCTGCCCCGTAGCGCCAGCCCCAGGCTGGTCTGCGGACGCGGTGACCAATAATGCGCCAGCAACGGCTCGGCGACGGCCGGCTCAGTGTGACGCTGGCCAAGCACGAGCGGCAATGCACCGGCAGCATTGCCCAGTTCACCACCGACACACAGCAGATCGCCAGGCTGCGCGCCGCTCCGGGTCAACGCCTGGCCGGACGGCACGCGACCGAACACGGTCATGGTCAGGCTCAGCGGCCCGCGAGTGGTGTCACCACCCACCAGCGCAACGCCACAAGCCTGGGCCATCTGGTTCAAACCACGGGCATAGGCTTGCAACCAATCGGCTGTCACCGTCGGCAAGGTCAGGGCGAGGGTAAAGGCAAGGGGCCTGGCGCCCATGGCGGCGAGATCGCTGACCGCCACGGCCAGCGAGCGCTGGCCGAGCAGGAATGGATCGCAAGGATCTGGAAAATGCACACCGGCCACGAGCGTGTCGGTGGACACTGCCAACTGCTCCCCGGGAAGAACCGCCAGCAAGGCACAATCGTCGCCGATCCCCAACGCAACGCCGTCGCCGCCCTGCGCACAAGGCGCTGCGGCGAAATAGCTGCGGATCAGCTCAAACTCACCCATTCAGCGCTTGAACGCCTTCACTTCAGCTTCCCGCAGACGCGGGGCGAGCTTGTCGAGCACACCGTTGACGAATTTGTGTCCGTCGGTGGAACCGAAGACCTTCGCCAGCTCGATCCCTTCGTTGATCACTACGCGATACGGTACGTCGACGCGCTGCATCAGTTCCCAGGTGGACAGGCGCAACACCGCCAGTTCAACCGGGTCCAGCTCTTCGATGGTCAGGTCCAGGCAAGGTGCCAGGGCCTTGTCGATTTCGGTCTTGTGCGCCGGAACTCCGTGGAGGATCTCGCGGAAATACGCGCCGTCAACATCGCTGAAATCGTTATCGACACGAAACTGCGCTTCGATCTCGTTCAGCGACTGCTTGGCCATGTGCCATTGATACAGCGCCTGGGTCGCAAGCTGACGGGCTTCGCGACGCTTGACGCTTTTCGAAGGCTTGCCGGCATCGGCAGGCTTGGGATCGCGCGGGTTGAAACGATCGCTTTCGTCGCTAATCACTTGGCCTCCAACTGCGCCAGCAGACTGACCATTTCCAGGGCGGACAGGGCGGCTTCGGCGCCTTTGTTACCGGCCTTGGTGCCGGAACGTTCGATGGCTTGCTCGATGGAATCAACGGTCAGCACGCCGAAAGCCACCGGCACGCCGAACTCCATGGACACCTGGGCCAGGCCCTTGGTGCACTCGCCAGCCACGTACTCGAAATGCGGAGTACCGCCACGAATGACCGCGCCCAGGGCGATGATTGCTGCATATTCGCCTTTTTGAGCGACTTTCTGCGCAACCAGCGGAATTTCGAAGGCGCCAGGGGCACGGATGATGGTGATGTCGCTTTCGCTCACGCCATGGCGAACCAGGGCATCGACCGCACCGCCAACCAGGCTCTCGACCACGAAGCTGTTGAAACGGCCCACTACCAGAGCGTAGCGGCCTTTGGGGGCGATGAAGGTACCTTCGATGGTCTTCAGGGTCATTCGTCAATTCTCTTAAAGAGCCGGAACGCGCTCGGTGCGCGCTCCTCGGTGATATTTAGCCACGAATTACAGGGCCAGCCGTTCATTCCAGGAAACTGCACCCCTAGTGGGAGCGGTCCTGCTCGCGATGACGTCAGCTCAGAGACATTAATGTCGCCTGATGCACCGCTTTCGCGAGCAGGCTCGCTCCCACAGGGGGAAGACCTCCTTAACTGAACGAGGTCATTATTCGGAGGGCACGTATTCTACAACTTCCAGATCGAAACCGGATATCGCATTAAATTTCATCGGTGCGCTCATCAGGCGCATTTTGCGTACGCCCAGGTCACGCAGGATCTGCGAACCGGCGCCGACCGTACTGTAAGTGGTGGTCTTCTTCACCGGCAATTGCTCGCCGGTTTCGCGGATATGCGCCAGCAGCACATCGCCATCGAGGGGGTGTCCGAGCAGCAGCACCACGCCGCTGCCGGCCTCCGCCACCGCGGCCATCGCGGCCCGCAGGCTCCAGCGGCCGGGTTGCTTGACCATCAGCAGGTCCCGCAGCGGGTCCATGTTATGCACGCGGACCAGGGTCGGCTCTTCGGCGCAGACGGTGCCCAGGGTCAGTGCCATGTGCACGTCGCCTTCCACCGAATCGCGGTAGGTCACCAGGTTGAAATGGCCCAGCTCGCTGTCCAGCGGCTGCTCGGCAATCCGCTGAACGGTACGTTCGTGGATCATCCGGTAATGGATGAGGTCGGCGATGGTGCCGATCTTGATGTCGTGTTCGGCGGCGAAGGCCTCCAGTTCCGCGCGACGGGACATGGTGCCGTCGTCGTTCATCACTTCGCAGATCACGCCGCTGGGCTCGAAACCGGCCATGCGCGCCAGGTCGCACGCTGCCTCGGTGTGGCCGGCGCGGGCCAAGGTACCGCCGGCCTGGGCCATCAGCGGGAAGATATGGCCAGGGCTGACGATGTCTTCGGCCTTGGCGTCCTTCGCGGCGGCGGCTTGCACGGTGCGTGCGCGGTCAGCGGCGGAAATGCCGGTGGTCACGCCCTCGGCGGCCTCGATGGACACGGTGAACTTGGTGCCGAAGCCGGAACCGTTGCGCGGAGCCATCAGCGGCAGCTTCAGCAGCTCGCAACGCTCGCGGCTCATCGGCATGCAGATCAGGCCACGGGCGTGCTTGGCCATGAAGTTGATGTGTTCGGCCTTGCAGCATTCGGCGGCCATGATCAGGTCGCCTTCGTTCTCGCGGTCTTCGTCATCCATGAGGATGACCATCTTGCCTTGGCGGATGTCTTCAACCAGCTCTTCGATGCTATTGAGCGCCACGCGGCACCCCCTTGGGTCAGGATTTGAGGTAGCCGTTGGCGGCCAGAAAGCTTTCGGTGATGTTACTGCCGGACGTCGGCTCTGCGGCCTTGTCACCGAGCAGCAAGCGCTCCAGGTAACGGGCCAGCAGGTCGACTTCCAGGTTGACCCGGCGCCCAGGCCGGTACGAAGCCATGATGGTTTCGCTCAAGGTGTGCGGGATGATCGTCAACAGGAATTCGGCGCCATCCACCGCGTTGACCGTCAGGCTGGTGCCGTCGACGGTGATCGAGCCCTTGTGCGCGATGTACTTGGCCAGCTCCTTCGGCGCACGGATGCGAAACTCCACGGCCCGGGCGTTATCGGTGCGCGAAACCACTTCGCCGACGCCGTCGACATGGCCGCTGACCAGATGCCCGCCCAACCGGGTGGTGGGCGTGAGGGCTTTCTCCAGATTGACCGGACTACCGCTCTTGAGGTCGTTCATGGCGGTGCAGTCGAGGGTTTCGCGGCTGACGTCCGCCAGGAAACCATTGCCGGGCAGTTCGACGGCAGTCAGGCAGACACCGTTCACGGCGATGCTGTCGCCCAGTTTGACGTCGCTCAGGTCGAGCTTGCCGGTTTCGACGTGAACCCGCACGTCGCCGCCCTTGGGGGTGAGTGCACGGATACTGCCGATGGATTCGATAATGCCGGTAAACATGGAGTCCTCCTCGAGAACAGGCCGCCGCTTGAGCGAAGGCCGGGAATTATACGCTGGCCGGCGGAACGGGAACGGCGATGACTCGCCAGTCATCGCCCACGGCGCGGATTTCGGTGATTTTCAGCGCCGGGGCATCTTTCATGTGCGCCAGCGGCCAATCCAGCAGGGGTCGCGCCGAAGATCCCAGGAACTTGCCGGCGATAAAAATCTGGAATTCGTCCACCAAGCCTTGCCGGGCGAATGCCCCCGCCAGGCGTGGGCCGGCTTCCACCAGCACCTCATTGACGCCACGAGCCGCCAGCTCCACCAGCAGGCGCCGCAGGTCGACCTGGCCATCATCGCCTGCCACGATCATGCATTCGGGACCGTTGGCGTACTGTTCTTCCACCGCCATGCACGTGGCGACCAGCGCCGGGCCAGCCTTGAAGAAGGGGGCATCCAGCGGCACCCGCAAGCGACCGTCCACCAGTACCCGCAGCGGCGGACGACTCATGACCAATGCTGTCTGATCGGCATCCAGCCCGAGCTCATCGGCGCGTACGGTCAGCCGGGCACTATCCGCCAGCACCGTGTCGGCGCCGGTCAGTACCACGCTGGCCTGGGCTCGCAGCCGTTGCACCGCTGAACGTGCCGCCGGGCCAGTGATCCACTGGCTTTCGCCGCTCTCCATGGCGGTGCGGCCATCGAGGCTCATGGCGAGCTTGACCCGCACGAATGGCAAGCCGTGCTCCATGCGCTTGAGAAAACCCTGGTTGAGCTGACGGGCCTCGCCTTCCAGTACGCCGCTTTCGGTGGCGATACCGGCCTGGGCCAGCCGTTGCAAACCGCGACCGGCGACTTCCGGGTTCGGGTCCTGCATCGCCGCCACGACCCGGGCAACACCGGCGTTGACCAGCGCATCGGCACAAGGCGGCGTACGGCCGTGGTGACTGCAGGGTTCGAGGGTCACGTAGGCGGTGGCGCCCCGGGCCAGTTCACCGGCGGCGCGCAAGGCATGGACTTCGGCATGGGGTTCACCGGCGCGGATGTGCCAGCCTTCGCCGACAATCTGCCCGTCACGCACGATCACGCAACCCACCCGCGGATTGGGATGGGTGGTGTAGTGACCGCGCCGCGCCAGTTCCAGGGCGCGGGCCATGTAATGGGCGTCGAGGACGGCCTGCTGTGCCGGGACGGTCATTCTTTCACCGGTTCGCGGGCCAGGCGGTCGATTTCCTCGCGGAACTCGTTCAGGTCCTGGAAGCGCCGGTACACCGAGGCAAAACGGATGTAGGCGACTTCGTCGAGCTTCTGCAGCTCGGCCATCACCAGCTCGCCAACCACCAGGGATTTGACCTCCCGCTCGCCGGTCGCCCGCAGCTTGTGCTTGATGTGCACCAGCGCCGCTTCCAGGCGCTCGACGCTCACCGGGCGTTTTTCCAGGGCTCGCTGCATGCCGGCACGCAGTTTTTCTTCGTCGAACGGCTGGCGGCTGCCGTCGGTTTTGATCAGGCGCGGCAACACCAGTTCAGCGGTCTCGAACGTGGTGAAACGTTCGCCGCAGGCCAGGCATTCGCGCCGACGGCGGACCTGTTCGCCCTCGGCGACCAGTCGCGAGTCGATGACTTTGGTGTCGTTGGCACCGCAGAAGGGACAGTGCATGGTGGCAGGCAACAAAAAATGGGAGGGCCATGGTAGCGCATCCCACTGGCAAGACAAGCCATAGGGTTTACGGTATACAGACGGGCTTACCGTCAGATCCATGGAATTCACCCCTGTTGGAGCCGCACATGCCGCTACGATCGCTCGTTTTGCTCAGTCTTTTCAGCCTGTTGATGGCGTGCAGCAGTGACGCTCCCAAGCCCGCCGCGCCCGCACCGGCGCCCGCACCGAAACAGGCCCAGGATAAAGCCCGGCAAGCCGCCGAGTTGGGACCATTGCCAGCGTACCAGCGGGAACTGAGCGGCACCCTCGAAGGCGTACCGACCGGGGCCGAGGTCGAACTGGCGCTGCTGGTGATCGACGACAAGGGCCGTCCACAGCAATTGCTCGCCAGCTCCAGCCTGATTGGTACCAACCGCGCCCTGCCCTTCCGCCTGCGTTTCAACCCCGATGCCTTCCCGGTCGGCGCCCGCGTGGAACTGCGTGGCCGTGCCAGCCAGTCGGGCCAATTGATCCTGCACCTGCCGGAGCAGCGCATCGCGCAACCAACCACCCAGGCGTTGGGCGCCTTGCAGTTAGTCAAAGCGCCATGAATGCACCGCAGGACCTGCAACACGCGCTGAGCGAGTTGCTGGGAGACGCGCACCTGGTGGACTGCCCGTTACCCGGCACTGATTTGAAGCTGTGGTTGATCGACGGCGATAACATGGACCGCGCCTTCAGCCCGGAGGAAACCCGGCGCATCCTCCATGAACCGCCTTACTGGAGCTTCTGTTGGGCCAGCGGCCTGGCGATGGCGCGCTACCTGGCCGAGCGACCGCAGTGGGTCGAGGGCAAGCGGGTGCTGGACTTCGGTGCCGGCTCCGGCGTGGCGGGCATCGCGGCGATCAAGGCCGGGGCGCTGGAAGTGGTGGCGTGCGACCTGGATCCATTGGCCATCGCGGCATGCCGGGCCAATGCCCTGCTCAATAACGTGGCGCTGACTTATTCGACGGATTTCTTCGCCGAAGCGGATCGCTTCGACCTGATCCTGGTCGCCGATGTGCTCTACGACCGGGCCAACCTGCCACTGCTGGACCAGTTCCTCAGCCGCGGCCGCGAGGCCCTGGTGGCCGACTCCCGGGTACGGGATTTCCAGCATCCACTGTACCGACGTATCGAACTGCTCGAAGCCATGACCCTGCCGGACCTGGCCGAGCCCGAGGAGTTTCGGCATGTGAGCCTGTATCACGCGCGGCGTTCGCCCTGAAAGGCATCGCGAGCAGGCTCGCTCCCACAGGTGATCGAGTTTTTTTCAGATAGCACGCGATCAAACCGTGGGAGCGAGCCCGCTCGCGATAGCGACCTACCAGGCACCGCAAGACCCCGCGTATAGTTGCCTCATTCAAGCGTTCTAAGAGATTCCCATGACCCAGGACACTCCCTACATCTTCGACGCCACCACCGCCGATTTCGATCAGTCGGTGATCGCGAACTCTTTCCACAAACCGGTGCTGGTGGATTTCTGGGCCGAGTGGTGTGCGCCGTGCAAGGCGCTGATGCCGATGTTGCAAGGTATTGCCGAGAGCTATCAGGGCGAGTTGCTGCTGGCCAAGGTCAACTGCGACATCGAGCAGGACATCGTCGCCCGCTTCGGCATCCGCAGCCTGCCGACGGTGGTGCTGTTCAAGGACGGCCAGCCCGTCGACGGTTTCGCCGGGGCCCAGCCGGAATCGGCGGTGCGGGCGATGCTCGAACCCCATGTGCAGATGCCGCCTCCCGCCGCGGCCGATCCGCTCGAGCAGGCCCAGGCGTTGTTCGACGACGGGCGTTTCGCCGATGTCGAAGCCCTGCTCACCGTGCTGCTGGGTGAAGACAACACCAACGCCAAGGCGCTGATCCTGTTTGCCCGTTGCCTGGCTGAACGCGGCGAGCTGGGCGAAGCGCAGACCGTGCTGGACTCGGTGAAAAGCGACGAGCACAAGGCCGCACTGGCCGGGGCCAAGGCGCAGATCCAGTTCCTCGGCCTGGCCAAGCATCTGCCAGACGCCGCCGACCTCAAGGCCCGCCTGGCAAAAGACCCACAGGACGATGAAGCGGTGTATCAACTGGCGATCCAGCAACTGGCGCGCCAGCAATATGAGCCGGCTCTCGACGCACTGCTCAAGCTGTTCAGCCGTAACCGGGGCTACAGCGAGGGTCTGCCGCACAAGACGCTGCTGCAAGTGTTCGAACTGTTGGGCAACGATCATCCGTTGGTGACGACCTATCGCCGCAAGCTGTTTGCCGCGTTGTACTAAGCCTCAGCCCCCACCCAACTGTAGAGCGGCGTATCACCGCCGCTCAGCACCTTGACCTCGGCGCTGTGGCGCAAGCGCACCAACAGGCGCTTGCCCGCCGGAGCACTGCCCGTAAGGCCTTCCAGTTGTTCCAGCAGGTCCGGGCCACTCAACTGCCCGGCCTTGCGCAGCAACTCCCTGGCGATCTGCCACAGCGCATCGTCCTGATTCGCCGGTTTGGCCGCCGTCATCGCCGCGCCCTCCGGCTTGACCACCTGCAACTGCGCGCCGAGCTGCGCCCAGTCGCCCTCGTCCATTTCGATCGACAAGTCCACCGGCCAATCGCCGACGGTTCCGCGTATGCGCAACATCACCGTGCTCCTGAAGATTTAATGTTCCCATGCTCCCATGGGCCTTGCGCGACGCCAAGCAGACGGTCAAACTCTGTGCAAATTCGTTATAAGATTACATAACAAAATATTCACTTTGTCTGGAGACTCGTCATGCGTCGTCTGCTTCTTGCTTTGCCGTTCGCCCTGCTGCCATTGGCCGTTGCTCATGCGGCGGTCGAGCACGACCATGATCATGAGCACGGCAGCCTGGGTGCCCATGAACACGGCGTTGGCCGCCTGAACGCTGCGCTCGACGGCCAGACCCTGGAGCTCGAGCTGGAGAGCCCGGCCATGAACCTGGTCGGCTTTGAACACGAAGCCACCAGCGATGCCGACAAGGCCAAGGTCGAAGCGGCCCGGGCGCGTCTTGAGAAGCCACTGGCACTGTTCAACCTGCCGGCCGCCGCCCAATGCACCCTGGCCCAGCAGGAACTGGAAAGCCCGTTGTTCGGTGATGAACCGGATCATGAACAGCATGACGAAGACGAAGACACCGACGGTGACGAGCACCACCACGAGCACAGCGAAATCCACGCCCACTACCAGTTCACCTGCGCCACACCCGGTGCCTTGAAGAACCTCGACCTGGCGACGCTGTTCAAAACCTTCCCGGCCACCCAGAAAATTCAGGTACAACTGATCAGCCCGAGCGGCCAGCAAGGCGTGGAAGTGACGGCCAAGGCGCCATCGCTGAAGTTCTGAATACACTGCACGCCCTGCGGTGGAAGCCTGTGGGAGCAAAGCTTGCTCGCGATAGCGGTCCGACCGTCGACATCGACGTTGAATGTGACAAGCCCATCGTGGACAAGCTTTGCTCCCACAGGTACTCCACAGGGGCTTCCATCATCCTGATATCAGCCACCATGACCCAAGCACTCATCGAACTGTCCGACCTGGTCTTCAGCTGGCCCGGGCATCCGCCACTGCTGGACATCCCGGCCTTTCGCCTCGAAGCCGGCGAAACCCTGTTCCTCAAAGGGCCCAGCGGCAGTGGCAAAACCACCTTGCTAGGGCTGCTGGGCGGGGTGCAGACGCCGGATCGCGGCAGCATCCGCCTGCTCGGCCAGCCGCTCACCGAACTGGGTGCCGGCAGCCGCGACCGCTTTCGCGTGGACCACACCGG
Organism: Pseudomonas sp. ICMP22404; assembly: GCF_006227205.1. GTDB lineage: Bacteria > Pseudomonadota > Gammaproteobacteria > Pseudomonadales > Pseudomonadaceae > Aquipseudomonas. The sequence goes on along the minus strand of NZ_VCNG01000024.1, from coordinate 42,780 downwards.
CTACATCTTCCAGCAATTCAACCTGCTGCCGTTTCTCTCGGTGCGCGAGAACGTCGAGCTGCCCTGCCATTTTTCCAGGCTGCGGGCCCAACGAGCCATCCAGCGCCACGGCAGCATCGATCAGGCCGCCGCCACGCTGCTGACTCACCTGGGGCTGACCGACCCGAACCTGCTGGAGCGCCGCGCCGACTCGCTGTCCATCGGCCAGCAGCAACGGGTCGCCGCCGCCAGGGCGTTGATCGGCCAGCCGGAACTGGTGATCGCCGACGAACCGACCTCGGCCCTGGACTACGACGCCCGGGAAAACTTCCTGCGGCTGCTGTTCGCCGAATGCCGCGAGGCCAGCTCAAGCCTGCTGTTCGTCAGCCATGACCAGAGCCTGGCGCCGCTGTTCGACCGCAACCTCTCGCTGGCCGATCTCAATCGTGCCGCCAAGCCACTCGAGGTCTGAGATGTATTTGTTCCGTCTAGCCATGGCCAGCCTGGCAAACCGCCGTTTCACTGCGATCCTCACTGCCTTCGCCATCGCCCTGTCGGTCTGCCTGCTGCTGGCGGTGGAGCGGGTGCGCACCGAGGCAAAAGCCAGTTTTGCCAGCACCATCAGCGGCACCGACCTGATCGTCGGCGCCCGTTCCGGCTCGGTGAACCTGTTGCTGTACTCGGTGTTTCGCATCGGCAACGCCACCAACAACATTCGCTGGGACAGCTTCGAACATTTCGCCAGCAACCCGAAAGTGAAGTGGGCAATCCCCATGTCGCTCGGTGATTCCCATCGCGGCTACCGAGTAATGGGCACCACCGAGGCCTATTTCGAGCATTACCAGTACGGCCGCCAGCAACACCTGGAACTGGCCGACGGCCGGGCTTTCGCCAGCGACCCGTTTGAAGTGGTGCTCGGTGCCGAAGTGGCCGAGGCGCTGCATTACAAGCTCGGCGACAAACTGGTGCTGGCCCACGGCGTAGCGGCCATCAGCCTGGTCAAGCATGACGACAAGCCCTTCACCGTGGTCGGCATTCTCAAGCGCACCGGCACCCCGGTGGACCGCACACTGCACATCAGCCTCGGCGGCATGGAAGCGATCCACATCGATTGGAAGAACGGCGTGCCGGCCCAGGGCAACGGTCGCATAAGCGCCGACCAGGCCCGCAATATGGACCTCACGCCCCAGGCCATCACCGCGTTCATGCTCGGCCTCAACAGCAAGATCTCCACCTTTGCCTTGCAGCGCGAAATCAATGAGTTCCGGGGCGAGCCATTGCTGGCGATCCTGCCCGGCGTGGCCCTGCAAGAGTTGTGGAGCCTGATGGGCACGGCGGAAAAAGCCTTGTTCGTGATTTCGCTGTTCGTCGTCCTGACCGGGTTGATCGGCATGCTCACGGCGATCCTAACCAGTCTCAACGAGCGTCGTCGGGAGATGGCGATCTTGCGCTCGGTGGGCGCGCGGCCGTGGCACATCGCGAGCCTGCTGGTGCTGGAAGCCTTTGCCCTGGCATTGACCGGGGTCGCCGCCGGGCTGGCCTTGCTGTACATCGGCATCGGCGGCGCCCAGGGTTACGTACAGTCGGCCTACGGCTTATACCTGCCGTTGAGCTGGCCAAGCGAATATGAATGGACGCTCATGGCTGGCATCCTGATCGCCGCCCTGCTGATGGGCAGCGTGCCGGCCTGGCGCGCCTATCGCCAATCGTTGGCCGACGGCTTGTCGATCCGTTTATGAGGACATTGAAGATGCCCCGCGCCCTGTTTGCGCTGTTGATGATGGTCGCCCTGCCACTGTGGGCGGCCGAGCCGAGGGACCTGGCCTGGTCGGAAATGATCCCGCCCGACGCGCCGCCGGAAGTGCCGAACATGACCCCGTTGCATGACCTGTCGCAGATGAGCACTGCACTGTCCGCCGAATCCGCCCCGGCCGCCAAACAGGACCTGCCCAACGCACCGGTGGTCAAGGCGCTCGATGGCCAGCAGATTCGTTTGCCGGGCTACATCGTGCCGTTGGAAGTGAGCGAGGAAGGCCGCACCACGGACTTCTTGCTGGTGCCGTATTTCGGTGCCTGTATCCATGTGCCGCCACCGCCTTCGAACCAGATCGTGCATGTGAAGAGCGAAGTCGGGGTGAAGCTCGATGAGCTGTATCAACCGTACTGGGTCGAAGGGCCGATGCAGGTCAAGCCGTCCACCAGCGAACTGGCCGATGCCGGGTATCAGATGGAGGCTGAGAAGATTTATGTGTATGAGCTGCCGGAGTGAATCCGGTGGTCATGCATTGTCTGTGAAATAGCTATCGCGAGCAGGCTCGCTCCCACATGGGATCGTTGGTGTTCTCACGATCAGTGTAAGAGCGGGCCTGCTCGCGATGAGGCCCTCAAAGGGCTCATCACACTTTCATTGAGCTGAGTCAAAAGACGGAACCAGACGCCTCCGTACCATGGGACATCCTTTTGAAATGTCCTCTGGAGCCCCCATGCACAAGTCCTTGCTCAGCGCTTCCCTCGTCGCCCTCGCGCTCACAGCCCCTCTCGCCCAGGCCCATACGGCCGGCGATATCATCGTTCGCGCCGGCGCCATCACCGTCAATCCGGAAGCCGACAGTTCCAGCGTCAAGGTCGACCGTGGCCCCCTAGCCGGTGCCGATCTAGGTGGCAAAGCGACCATGAGCAGCGACACGCAACTGGGCTTGAACTTTGCCTACATGATGACCGACCACCTGGGCATCGAGCTGTTGGCAGCCTCGCCGTTCGAGCACGACGTGAAGATCAAGGGCACCGCCCTGGGCGCGGCCAACGGCAAGCTCGGCACCCTCAAGCACCTGCCACCGACCCTGAGCCTGGTCTACTACCCACTCGAGGCCAAATCGGCATTCCAACCGTATGTCGGCGCCGGCATCAACTACACCTGGATCTACGACGAACATGTCGGCAGCGAAGCCAGCGCCAACGGCTTCAGCAACTTCCGGGCGAGCAACAGTTGGGGCATGGCATGGCAAGTGGGCGCTGACTACATGCTGACCGACAACATCATGATCAACGGCCAGATCCGTTACATCGACATCGACACCACGGCGTATGTCGACAACAACGCCGTGGCCGGTGGCACCCGGGCCAAGGTGAATGTCGATGTGGATCCGTGGATCTACATGGTGGGGTTGGGTTACAAGTTCTAACCGAACCAGAACATAAGATGCCCCTGTGGGAGCGAGCCTGCTCGCGATGGCGGCCTGACATTCACCTCTTCAGTGACTGTCATGCCGCTATCGCGAGCAGGCTCGCTCCCACAGTTTTTTTGTGCCTATTGGAAACTCAGCGACCCAACAGCCGCGCCAGCCCCACACTCATCGGCGTCTGTTGCGGGAAGCTGAAGCGCTGCAACAGCCGATGGTTATCGGCCCGGGAATGGCGGATGTCCCCCGAACGCGCCGGGCCGTAGCTGACCGGAGGCAGGTCACCGACAACCGTGGCCAGGGCCTGAAGCATTTGCTTGAGAGTCGTGGCCTGGTTCCAGCCGACGTTCACCGCCCCGACTTCCACCTCAGGCTTCTCGATGGCCTGCACCAGCAAATCCACCAGGTCTTCGACGTAGACGAAATCCCGGGTCTGCTCGCCATCGCCGAACACGGTGATCGGCAAGCCTTTCTGTGCCCGCTCGCTGAAGATGCTGATGACCCCGGAATACGGCGATGACGGGTCCTGGCGCGGGCCGTAGATGTTGAAGAAGCGGAACACCACCGGCTCCAGCGCGTGCTGGCGGCGGTAGAAGTCGAAGTAGAACTCGCTGGCCAGTTTGTCCGAGGCATAGGGCGTTAGCGGGGCCTTGGGGGTCTCTTCGTCGATGGACTGGCCTTCGCCGTTGTTGCCATAGACCGCTGCGCTTGAGGCGAACAGCACCCGTTTCACGCCGGCCTGGCGCATGGCTTCGCAGACATTCAGGGTGCCGATGAAATTGCTCTGGTGAGTACGCACCGGGTCGTCTACCGAGGCTTGCACCGAAGCCACTGCGGCCAGGTGCGCCACGGCGCTGCAGCCGACCATGGCCCGCGCCACCAGGGCGGCGTCGGCGACGTCGCCTTCGATCAGTTCGACAGCGGGATTGTCCAGCGGCAGGTTGCTGCGCTTGCCAGTGGACAGGTCATCCAGGATGCGCACCGAATGCCCCTTGGCGAGCAAGGCGTCGGTCAGGTGTGAACCAATGAAACCCGCACCGCCGGTGATTAAAACAGGGCCGTCAGCCATGGCGATAAAACCTATCCAGTAAGCCCGGGAGTGCGGCGCGCCAGGCGCGGGGCTTGATCCCGAAAGTGTGCAGAATTTTCTTGCAGGCCAGTACCGCATGCTGCGGTTCTTCCGCGGCATCCGGTCGTGCGGCGTGGGCCTGGGGCGTGGGCGACTCGATTGCCAGCGGATGCAGGGCGCGGGCTTCGGTGAGGATCGCCTGGCCCAGCGCCAGCGGCGTGGTCGCCTCATGTCCGGCGTAATGGTAAGTGCCCCACAGCGGCGCGGCGCAGTCGAGTTGTTTGAGCACGGAGATGATCACCCGGGCAGCGTCGTCCACCGGCGTCGGGTTGCCTCGACGGTCATCGGCCAGCAACAGCTCCTCGGGCTGTTCGGCCCGGGCGAGAAAACGTCCGAGGATGCCGTCGGCGCTGTCGTCCAGCAGCCAGCCGAAGCGCAGCAGGACATGTTGCGGGCACGTGGCGCGCACACTCTGCTCGATCCGCCACAAGGCCTGACCCCGCAGGCCCAGGGGCACGGGCTCGTCTTTTTCGCTGTAGGCGGTGGCGCGGGAGCCGTCGAACACGCGATAGCTCGACGGTTGCAGCAAGACGATATTGTGGTGCTGGCACAATTCGGCCAGGCGCTCGACCGCGCGCTCCTGGCTGGCCAGGCGCTGCTCGCTGACGACCTCGGCCTGAAACCAGTCGAAGTAGTACGCCAGGTTGATCAAGGCGTCCGGACGGGTGTCGTCGAGCAGCTGCGTCAGGCTCGCGGCATCCCAGCCATCTTCGGGGGGGCGGGGGGCGAGAAAACCGATGTCTTCTTCCGCACCGAGGCGAATCAGCGCCTGCCCAAGGGCATTTCCGCCGCCCAGTAACATAAGGCGCATTCGCATAAAGTTCGCAGGCCCAGTCTGTTGGCACAAGAATTTGATCGACAACACCCGCAGGCGTTGCCGGAATCGTTGCATTTTGCGGGTTTAGTGCGCAACCGTCATCCGTAAAGTGCAGATCGGGGATTTTGCGCCGCGCTTCAGGGCCCCATCGCGAGCAGGCTCGCTCCCACAATGGCTCTGTGGTGCTCCATCCTGTGGGAGCGAGCCTGCTCGCGATGGGGCCTGCCAGGCAACGGAGATATCAGCCAGTACTTGCATCTTCCCCATCCCACCCGCATAACTGCCCCTATGAATCTGCCCCTTGCAGCCGACCACGCCATGGCAGGCTTTCACCCCGCCGTCCGTGCCTGGTTCGGCCAGACCTTCCCGGCGGTCACGGCCGCCCAGGCCCGGGCGTGGCCGTTGATCGGTCAGCGTCGTTCGACCCTCGTGGCCGCGCCCACCGGTTCGGGCAAGACCCTCACGGCGTTTCTCGCCGTGCTTGACGAGCTGGTGCACCGGGGCCTGGAACAGGGCGGCCTGCCGGACCAGACCCTGGTGGTCTACGTCTCGCCGCTCAAGGCCCTGAGCAACGATATCCGGATCAACCTGCAAACCCCGCTGGCCGGCATCACCGAACAATTGCGGCAGATGGGCCTGCCAGCCCTGCAAATCACCACCGCCGTACGCACTGGCGACACACCGCAGAAAGAACGCACGGCGATGCGCAAGACCGCGCCGCACATTCTGGTGACCACGCCCGAATCGCTCTACGTGCTGCTCGGTTCCGATTCCGGCCGGCAGATGCTCGCCAGTACCCGCACGGTGATCGTCGATGAAATCCACGCCATCGCCGCCAGCAAGCGCGGCAGCCACCTGGCCCTGAGTCTGGAACGCCTGCAAGCGCTGTGCAGCGAGCCGCTGGTGCGCATCGGCCTGTCCGCCACGCAAAAACCCATCGAAGCAGTGTCACGCTTTCTGGTGGGCGAAGGTCGCTCGTGCGAAATCGTCGACATCGGCCATGCCCGTCCCCGCGACCTGGACATCGAGGTGCCGCCGGTGCCGCTCTCGGCGGTGATGGCCAATGATGTGTGGGAACTGGTCTACAACCGCCTCGCCGAGCTCGCCCGGGCACACCGCACCACCCTGGTGTTCGTCAATACCCGGCGCCTGGCCGAACGCCTGAGCCGCCATTTGAGCGAGCGCCTGGGCAAGGACGCCGTGGCCGCCCACCATGGCAGCCTGGCGAAAGAATTTCGCCTCGATGCCGAGCAGCGGCTCAAACGCGGCGAATTGCAGGTGCTGATCGCCACCGCGTCCCTGGAGTTGGGCATCGACATCGGCGACGTCGACCTGGTGTGCCAGATCGCCTCGCCCCGCTCGATTTCGGCGTTCCTGCAACGGGTTGGCCGCTCCGGCCACCAGGTCGGCGGCACGCCCAAGGGACGCCTGTTCGCCACCACCCGCGACGACCTGATCGAGTGCGCCGCCCTGCTCGATTGCGTACGCCGGGGTGAACTGGACATCCTGCACATCCCCAAGGCACCGCTGGACGTGCTGGCTCAGCAGATCGTCGCCGAGGTCAGTTGCCAGGAATGGCAGGAACAGGCGCTGCTGGACACCTTTCGCCGTGCTGCGCCCTACGCCGAATTGGACGAAGGGCATTACCAGGCACTGTTGCAGATGCTCGCCGAAGGCCTCAACGGTCGCCAGGGCGTGCGCAGCGCCTACCTGCACCGTGACGCAGTCACCCGTACCCTGCGCGGGCGCCGGGGCAGCAAACTGACCGCCGTGACCAGCGGCGGCACCATTCCGGACAACGCCGACTACAGCGTGCTGCTCGAACCCCAGGGCCTGAACATCGGCAGCGTCAACGAAGACTTCGCGGTGGAAAGCATCGCCGGCGACGTGTTCCAGCTCGGCAATACCTCCTACCGCATCATTCGCGTCGAGACCGGCCGCGTGCGGGTCGAGGACGCCCAGGGCCAGCCGCCAACCATTCCGTTCTGGCTCGGCGAGGCCCCGGGGCGCAGCGCCGAACTGTCCCTGGCCGTGGCCCGCCTGCAAGCACAGCTCGATCAACTGCTCGGCGCCACCCCCGGCAATCTGCAGCCGGCCCTCGACTGGCTGACCGGCACCCTGCAATTGAACCTGGCCAGCGCCGAACAACTGGTGGATTACCTGGCCCCGGCCCGCCTGGCGTTCGGCGCCCTGCCGTCGCAGGACACGCTGGTCATGGAGCGGTTCTTCGATGAGTCCGGCGGCACGCAACTGATCATCCATACGCCGTTCGGCAGCCGCATCAACCGCGCCTGGGGGCTGGCCCTGCGCAAGCGTTTCTGCCGCACCTTCAATTTCGAATTGCAGGCCGCCGCCAGCGAAGACGCCATCGTGCTGTCGCTGTCCACCAGCCACAGTTTCGAGTTGGATGAGGTCTGGCGTTACCTCAACAGTCACAGCGCCGAACAGATCCTTGTACAGGCGGTGCTGGATGCGCCGCTGTTCGGCGTGCGCTGGCGCTGGAATGCCGGGGTAGCCCTGGCCTTGCCGCGCTACACCGGCGGACGCAAGGTCGCCCCGCAAATCCAGCGGATGAAAAGCGAAGACCTGATCGCCAGCGTGTTCCCTGATCAGATCGCCTGCCTGGAGAACCTCGCCGGCGAGCGGGAAATCCCCGACCACCCGCTGGTGGAACAGACCCTCGATGACTGCCTGCACGAAGCCATGGACAGCGAAGGCTGGCTGGCGCTGTTGCGGCGCATGGAGGCGGGCGAAGTTCGCCTGATCAGTCGCGACCTGCCTGCCCCGTCGCCCCTGGCGGCAGAAATCCTCAGCGCCCGCCCCTACACCTTCCTCGACGACGCGCCGCTGGAAGAGCGCCGAACCCAGGCGGTCATCAACCGGCGCTGGAGCGATCCGCAATCCACTGACGACCTCGGTGCGCTGGACGCCGAGGCCATCCAGTCGGTCAGGGAGGAAGCCTGGCCGACGCCCGCCAATCTCGATGAAATGCACGAAGCGCTGATGAGCCTGGCCTGCATCGCCGACAGCGAAGCACGCGCCCACGAATCGTGGCCGGGCTGGCTGCAAGCGTTGGCCGAACGCGGGCGGGCCAGCCATGTGCAGATCAGCGCCGAGCGCGGCCTGTGGGTGCCACTGGAGCGACTGACCTGCCTACAAGGGATTTATCCACAGGCCCAATGGCAGCCCGCGCTGACACCCCTGGCCGGGGTCGATGAAGCGTGGGACAGCGACGAAGCCGTGGTGGAAGTGCTCCGCGCCCGGCTCAGCGCCTTTGGCCCGTTGCCACTCACTGCCATCGCCTATCCGTTGGGATTATCGACAGCGCAAGCCACCCAGGCCCTGGCGCACCTTGAACAACAAGGCTACGTGCTGCGCGGCCGCTTCACACCGGGCACCAGTCAGGAGGAATGGTGCGAACGGCATCTGCTGGCCCGCATCCACCGCTACACCGTCAAGCGCCTGCGCCGGGAAATCGAACCGGTGATGCTGCAGGATTTCATGCGGTTCCTGTTCGACTGGCAACACCTGTCGCCGTCGACCCAGGGCCGGGGCAGCGCCGTGCTGCCGTCGATCGTCAGCCAGTTCGAAGGCTACCCCGCTGCGGCCTCGGCCTGGGATAGCGACCTCTTGCCGGCGCGGATCAAGGACTACTCCGCCAGTTGGCTCGACGAACTGTGTCGCAGCGGCAAGCTGGTCTGGACTCGCCTCAGCGCCCGGCAGAAAGCCTCCGCCACGGCCCTGCGCAGCACGCCGGTGGTGTTGCTGCCGCGCAGTCAGGTCTCCCTGTGGAGCAGCCTGACAGAGCAGACACCACTGAGCGAACTGTCCCTCAAGACGCAAAAAGTCCACCAGGCCCTCAGCGAACATGGCGCGCTGTTTTTCGACGAGTTGCTGCACGAAGCCCACCTGCTGCGCGCCGAACTGGAAATCGCCTTGCAAGAGCTGGTGGGTGCCGGCCTGGTGAATGCCGACAGCTTCGCCGGGCTGCGGGCATTGATCACACCCGCCAGCAAACGCCAGGCCCGCAGCAGTCGGCGTGGGCGCGGGGCGTTTGTCGGTGGCATGGACGATGCCGGGCGCTGGGCCTTGTTGCGCCGCAGCCAGCCAGCACCGACCGAAGGCAACCGACCCGCGCCCACACCGCCCGACACCCTGGAGCACATCGCAATGACCCTGCTGCGCCGTTACGGCGTGGTGTTCTGGCGCTTGTTGGAGCGGGAGGCGGATTGGCTGCCGAGCTGGCGCGAGTTGCTGCGCACGTTCCATCGCCTGGAGGCACGCGGCGAAATCCGTGGCGGGCGCTTTGTCAGCGGTCTGGCCGGAGAGCAGTTCGCCCTGCCCGAAGCCATCCCGCTGCTGCGCGAAGTCCGTCGCCGTCCCACTGACGGCAGCGTGATTGCGGTGTGCGGCGTCGACCCGCTGAACCTGGCCGGGACATTGCTGCCTGGGGCAAAAGTGCCGGCGCTGGCGAGCAATCGGCTGGTGTATCGCGATGGAATGCCGGTGGCGGCGCAGATTGCCGGGAAGCTGCATTTCTGGATGGAGCTGGATGTGCAGGCGATGGGGGAAATCCGCAGCAAGCTTATCCAGAGAAATTGAGGTGGCTGGGCGGGCCCTATCGCGAGCAGGCTCGCTCCCACAGGGGAATGCAATTTCACCGAGGAATGCATTTCAACTGTGGGAGCGAGCCTGCTCGCGATGGGGCCAGCAACCCCACTACAAAGCCAGCTTCTACTGAGGACGATCAGGCACCTCAGCCCCCTCCACCGGATCTTCCACCAATCGCTTCGGCAACATCACCTGCTGTGGATAAATCTGCGCGAAATGCACCGCCGGGTGGTTATCCACAAGCTTTTTCAAGCGCTGGTTGAACGCCCTGCTCACTGCATACTGCCCACCCGAAACGGTGCGGAACTGCGCCGTGAGCACCACACCATTGAGGTCCATCCGGTCCACGCCGAACACGTCCAGCGGCCCTTGCAGGTTGAACTTCAGAAACGGGTCTTCCGAGATCGAACGCCCGGCTTCGCGGATCAGTTCGATGGCCTGGTCCACGTCGGTGTCGTAGGTGAACTGCACCGAGAAAAAAGCAAAGGCAAACTGCCGGGACTGATTGGTCACTGCCTTGATCTGGCCGAACGGCACCGAATGCACGAAACCCTTGCCGTCGCGCAGGCGCAGGGTGCGGATCGTCAGGCCCTCGACGGTGCCGGCGTGGCCGGAGTCGAGCACCACCCAGTCGCCGATGGACAGGGTGTCTTCGATGATAATGAACAGCCCGGTAATCACGTCCTGCACCAGTTGCTGCGAACCGAAGCCGATCGCCAATCCCACCACCCCGGCGCCCGCCAGCAGCGGCGCAACGTTGATGCCCAGGTTGGCCATGGTGGTGATGGCGCAAATCACCACCAGGATGATTTTCGCCGCGTTGCGCAACAGCGGCAGGATGGTCTTGATCCGAGTGCTGGGCTGACGTGCGCCGCGCTTGTTCATCGGCGGTTTCAGAGCCTCCTGGATCGCCGTGTCGAGCACCACCCACATCAGCCAGGTCACCAGGAAGATCAAGCCGATGCGACTCAGGGAATCGCTGATCGCCCGCCCCACCGCATTGCGCGAGGCGAATTCGAACAGCGAGATCCCCCAGATCCGTCCGAGGATTTCAATGAACGCCACCGCCATGACGATCCGCAGCAAGGCGTGTAACAGGCTCAGCAGCCGGCCCTTGTAGGCACTGTTGCGCTGGATGGTTTCGGCCTTGGGCGACTTGAACACATGCTGGAGCACGGTGCTGAGAAACACCGTGGCGATCAGCAGGATGGTGGTGAACAGCGCGCAACGCAGGGCTTTCTGGTTGTCTTCGCCGACGCCGATCAGGCTCACCGCCGACACCAGCACCATCAACAGGATCGGCCAGTTCCAGAGCCCGGAAAAGATCCGCAGCGACTCCTGCAGGGCGGGCTGTTTCAGGCGTTGGGCCAGCGGCCGGTTACGGATCAGGTGTGCCACCGGCCGGCGCATGCGAATCACCAGCCAGCCAAAGATCACCGAGGCCAGCAACCCGGTGAACACCGCCACGCTGCTGGTGATGTTGCTACCCAATTGCCGGGCAATCTGCGGGCTGGTGAGCGCATCGCTCAGGGCGGCGAGGAAACCGATCAGGAACAACGGCCGCGGGCTGAAATGGCGAATGATCGCCACCGCCCGGCGCTTGTGGCCGGCGTTGAACATCACGATCAGACACAGCAGCACTGAGGTCGAGAAAACGCCGCTGCTGGTGGCATAGGCGAAGCACAGCGCCAGGGCACGACCGACCGACACTTGCAGGAAGTGGCTGACGTACAGGGTCAGCGGCAAGCAGACCAGCGCCGGCACGGTGTAGGGCAACAGGTAGCCGAGCAGGTCCAGCACCCGCTGGCGGGTGCGCAGCCAACGGCGTCGGCCGAGGTGATGGACCAGCAGCCGCGCGCCGGCCCAGATCAGCCCGAAGGCGCCCAGCCAGGCGCCGGAGAGCAGCAGGAAATCCCCTGCCACCCGCCAGGAAGATCGGGAGGTCTGGTCCACGAGCCGGTCCACCTCATCCGCCGCCCGGTCCGCCCGCAAGCGCCAGGCATCGATCAGGCTCTGGTTGAGGTCGAGCTTGTCCTGGACGTCATCGATGCTCGAACTGATCGCCCCGAGCAAACCACCCTGGACCAGGGGTTCGGGTTCGGCAGGCGCTTCACTGGGCGCGGGCATGCCGGGAATAGCGGCTGCGCCGTGGGCGATGCCGCCGGTCAGCGCCAGCAATACCAGCAGGAATACACGGCTCAATCGAGACAAAACGCGAGGCTCCTTGATGGGGATCGGTAAGGAACTGATCCATATCAGGCAGGCAAGTTCGCTCAAGACCAATACAAAACCCTCGCCACAAGAACCCCACCGCTTTCGCCACCGGGCACTTCGTCGAAACTTTCTGCGCCGCCCGACAGTCATCAGCAAGACACCGGCAGTACGAGGTCATTTGGCACGGGAGGGACACATGACGGCGATCCACATCGGCATTTCCGGTTGGCGATACACGCCTTGGCGGGGGGATTTCTACCCCAAGGGGCTGACCCAGAAGCGTGAATTGCAGTTCGCCTCGCGAGCGGTCAACAGCATCGAAATCAACGGCTCGTTCTATGCCCTCCAACGTCCCGAACGCTATGCCCAGTGGTATGCCGAGACGCCGCCGGGCTTCGTGTTCAGCGTCAAGGCACCGCGCTTCATCACCCACATCAAGCGCCTGCGGGATATCCATAAGCCGCTGGCCAATTTCTTCGCGTCCGGGGTGCTGGAGCTCAAGGAAAAGCTCGGCGCCATCCTCTGGCAGTTTCCCCCCAGCTTCAAATTCGACCCCGAGCTGTTCGAAGACTTCCTCAAGCAACTGCCCCATGACACTGTCAGTGCCGCCGCTCTGGCCCGGGAGCACGAGCCGCGCCTGGACGGCCACGCCAGCACCGAAACCGATAAGAAGCGCCCATTGCGCCACGCGGTCGAGATCCGCCATGAAAGCTTCGTCGACCCGCATTTCGTCGCCTTGCTCAAGCGCTACGACATTGCGCTGGTGATCGCAGACACCGCCGGCAAGTGGCCCTACCGCGAAGACGTCACCAGCGATTTCGTCTACCTGCGCCTGCACGGTGCCGAAGAACTCTACGCCAGCGGCTACACCGACGAGGCGTTACAACGCTGGGGCGACCGGATCGAGGCCTGGAGCCACGGCACACAACCGCAGGACGCCCAACTGATCGATCCGAATAAAAAACCCAGGGCGCGCAAGAGCCGGGAAGTGTTCTGCTATTTCGACAACGACATCAAGGTCCGCGCGCCCTATGACGCGCGCCACTTGCTGGAGCGTTTCGACCTGGACAAGGACCTCGCGACCACGCCCGGCGAACGCCCGGCCGAGGGGGTGTTGCCATGAGCACGCCAGGCCCTACCGAGGCGACCCGCGACGCAACCACCGACGCTCCCCAGAACCTGGCGCACGACCTCGACCGGATCAGCCGCTTCACGGTCCTGACGGTCAACACCCACAAGGGCTTCACCGCCCTGAACCGGCGCTTCATCCTGCCGGAGCTGCGCGAAGCGGTGCGCAGCGTGTCCGCCGACGTGGTGTTCCTGCAGGAAGTGCATGGTGCCCACGAACAGCACCCCCAGCGCTTCTCCAACTGGCCGAGCATGCCGCAATACGAATTCCTGGCCGACAGTCTCTGGCCGCAGTTCGCCTACGGGCGCAACGCCGTGTATCCGGCGGGCGACCATGGGAACGCACTGCTGTCGAAGTTCCAGATCATTCGCCACGACAACCTGGACGTGTCCATCAGCGGCCATGAGAGCCGGGGCATGCTCCACAGCGTGTTGCGCCTGCCAGGGGGTAACGGTCCGCAGGTCCATGCCATTTGTGTTCACCTGGGCTTGCGCGAAAGTCATCGTGTCGAACAACTGAAGTTGTTGTGCAAGCGCTTGAGCGAGCTGCCGCCCGAGGCACCGGTGATCGTCGCCGGGGACTTCAATGATTGGCGCGGCAAGGCCACCGACCTGCTCGAACCCTGCGGCCTGCGGGAAGTGTTTGCTGAACAATGGGGCAAGCCGGCCCGCAGTTTTCCCGCGCGCCTGCCAATCCTGCGCCTGGACCGAATCTATGTGCGCAACCTCAAGGCTAATCAGGCCAAGGTGTTGAGCGTACGCCCGTGGTCGCACCTGTCCGACCACGCCCCGCTGTCGGTGGAGATCGAACTATGAGCGCGACGATGAACAAGGCAGCAGTGGAGAAGGTCGAGACGCCGCCCACTGAGCGCGACCCGGCGCTGGTAGACGTCGAATACGGCTGGCATGGCAACAACCGCATCACCCTGCTGGAAAATGGCGAGGAATATTTCCCCCGAGTGTTCGAGGCTATCCGTCGAGCCGAAAATGAAATCCTCATCGAGACTTTCATTTTGTTCGAGGACAAGGTCGGCAACGAATTGCGCGACGTGCTGGTGGACGCCGCCCAACGGGGCGTGCGAGTCACCCTGAGCCTGGATGGCTTCGGTTGCGGGGAGCTGACACCGAACTTCCTGGCCTCGTTGAGCGACGCGGGTGTGCGCCTGCAAATGTTCGATCCGGCCCCTCTTCACCTGGGCATTCGTACCAACTGGTTCCGCCGTTTGCACCGTAAGGTGGTGGTGATAGACGGCGTGATCGCCTTCATTGGCGGGATCAATTTTTCCGCCGACCATCTGGGCGATTTCGGCCCCGAGGCCAAGCAGGACTATTCGGTGGAGGTCAAAGGTCCGGCAGTGGTCGATATCCATCACTTCGCCTTGATGCAAAGCGGCCGGCCGGCCCGGGCCAAGTACTGGTGGCAGCGCCGCCGTAGTCGGCGCAGCGAGTTGGCCTTCAGTGACCACGACGGCCAGGTACGCCTGGTCTACCGCGATAACCACGAACACCAGACCGACATCGAAGAGGTCTACCTGCAAGTGCTGCGCAGCGCCAAACGGCGCGTGGTCATCGCCAATGCCTATTTCTTCCCCGGCTATCGGTTGCTGCGGGAGATCCGCAATGCGGCGCGACGTGGCGTGGAGGTGCGGCTGATCCTGCAGGGCCAGCCAGACATGATGATCGCCAAGCTCGCGGCGCGGATGCTGTACGACTACCTGCTCAAAGCCGGCGTGACGATCCACGAATATTGCGAGCGGCCCCTGCATGGCAAGGTCGCCCTGGTGGATGAGGACTGGAGTACCGTCGGTTCGAGCAACCTCGACCCCCTGAGCCTGTCGCTGAACCTGGAAGCCAACGTGCTGATCCGCGACCGGGGGTTCAACCGCGAACTGTTCCAGCGCCTCGATTACCTGAGCCGCGAGCACTGCACCGCCATGCCCGCCAGTCGCGCCCCACGGGGCCTGCTCTGGCGCATGACCATCGGTTTCATGGTGTTCCACTTCCTGCGTCACTTCCCGGCCTGGGCCGGATGGCTGCCGGCCCATAAACCGCGCCTGAAACCTTTTTCGCCGCCGACGGCGGTTCGGAGCGAGCCCCATGAATCACTCTGAGGCGCACACCGCGCCAAGCGATGCCCGTGTCCGGGACGAGAGCAAACCCAAGTCACGCTGGAGCCGCTGGAGCCGCTGGAGCCGCTGGAAAAGACCGCTGACCCTGGCGTTCTTCCTGCTGCTGATCGTGCTGTTCACGACCCTGGCCCGGCGCATCGACTGGTCCGAGGTATTCGACACCCTGGCCGACTTCAAGGTGCGGACCTTGATCATCGCCGCCACGCTGACCGTCGCCAGCTTCCTTACCTACGCCTGCTTCGACCTGATCGGTCGCACCTACATCCGCCAGAAACTGGGTTGGCGACAGATCCTGCCCGTGGGGGTGATCAGCTACGCCTTCAACCTCAACCTCAGCGCCTGGGTCGGTGGCATCGCCATGCGTTACCGGCTGTATTCCCGGCTGGGGGTCAGCAACGGCAACATCGCCAAGATCCTCGGCCTGAGCCTGGCCACGAACTGGTTCGGCTACATGACCCTGGCCGGGGTGGTGTTCAGCAGCGGTCTGGTGACGATGCCGCCGGGCTGGAAACTGAGCAGCGATGCCTTGCAGGGCGTGGGCGCGCTGTTGCTATTGGCGAGTGCCGGGTATCTGCTGGCCTGCCGGTTTTCCAAGCGTCGTGCCTGGACGATCCGCGGCATGGAAATCAACTTGCCCTCGCTGCGCATGGCGGTGTTGCAACTGGCGCTGGGGGCGCTGAACTGGTCGTTGATGGCGGCGGTGATCTTTACTTTGCTGCCCAGCAAACTGGAGTACCCGGTGGTGCTTGGGGTATTGCTAATCAGCAGCATTGCCGGGGTCATTACGCACATTCCGGCGGGGCTCGGCGTGCTGGAGGCGGTCTTCATCGCGCTGCTGCAACACGACGCGTCCCGGGGCAGCCTTCTGGCGGGGTTGATTGCCTATCGGGCAATCTATTTCATCCTGCCGTTGCTGGTCACGGTGGTGATGTACCTGGTGATCGAGGCGAAGGCCAAGGCGTTGCGGGTCAAGCCCGGGCTCAAGAAGCCCGAGCTCAGATGATCATTGTCTGAACCGACGCTATCGCGAGCAGGCTCGCTCCCACAGGGGGAATGCGAGCCCATGTGGGAGCGAGCCTGCTCGCGATGGCGCCCGCATAGACAATGAAGTCTACCGCTCCTGAATGATGCTCAACCGCTCTCCCACCACCATTTCCGTGATCCAGTCCACCAGGATCGAGGTGTAGGCCTGTTGTGATACGGGGTCGCTCAAGGCATGGTCGGCGCCATCGATGATTCGATGGGTCAACGAATGGGTCTGCTGGCACGCCGCGCGGTAGCTCATGATGGTGGCATGGGGCACATGGTCGTCGGTTTCCGACTCCACCAACAGCACATCACCGGTGAACTGTGAACAGGCGTGTAACGCGCGGTTGGTGCTGGCGTGCACCAGCGTACTGCGATAATCCAGCAGGTCGGTCTTGTCCAGGTCGCGCTTGGGCGTGTGCCATTGTTCGTCGCGGTACAGCGCCGGTACCCGCAACGCCAGCCAACGTACCGGGCGTAGCGAGGTCAGAATCGAGGCGAGGTAACCGCCGTAGCTGGTGCCGACCACCGCAATTGCTGAAGTGTCCAAGGCGGGATGAGCGAGCAGCCGGTCGTAGGCCGCCAGCAGATCCCGCAAGTTGTCTTCCCGTGTCACCCGGGACAGCGGAATGCCCGCACCACCGGTGTGCCCACGCAAGTCAAAGGTCAGACAGACGCAACCCAGGCCGGCAATGCCCTTGGCCCGTTCCAGGTCACGCTCCTGGCTGCCGCCCCATCCGTGCACGAACAACACGCCAGGGACTTTCGACTTGGGGCTCAGGAACGTGCCGTTCAT
The DNA here is from genome assembly GCF_006227205.1 of Pseudomonas sp. ICMP22404. GTDB lineage: Bacteria > Pseudomonadota > Gammaproteobacteria > Pseudomonadales > Pseudomonadaceae > Aquipseudomonas. The sequence goes on along the minus strand of NZ_VCNG01000024.1, from coordinate 25,772 downwards.
GTGCTCGTCGTCGATCTCGATCTGAATGATTTCACTTCTAGCCGTCATGGGAATGAACCGTTACGTATTTGAGTAGGAAATCACCGTTGTGCGCCGGGCCGCGGTACACCTCCATGGCGCCGGGAGGCAACGGCTGGTCGATGTAGGTTTCCACCGAAGACACGCGGACCACGCTGGTCGACGGTTCCTGAACGAATACTTGTAGCGCCGCCAGTTCCGCACTGCTGGCCCCGCCCATGCGCCAGGATTGCTCCAGCACACCGCCACGGGGCTGGCCGCCAGTATCGATGCCTTGAGCAATGTCGTAGTTGCGCCGAGAGGCAAAGAAACCGGGATAGGCCTGATTGGCGGCATCGTCGAACACTTGCGCGAGCCTCACCGCTTCGCGTACTTCATCGGGCAGCTCAAGCCTGAGCAACTCGATGTAGCCGCCCTGCACCACCAACAGGTCCGAGCCGCCGTACACTTCCAGCCCTTGGCTGTCCCGGGTCAGGTGCTGCACGCCGCAATAGCTCAGGCTCTTGCCATGGATAGCGCTCTGGCCAACGCTCTGGGTCCTGACCTCATTGAGGTTCTGCTCCAGCACCACACCGTCGCGAAACACGGCCTGGGCCTCGGGATCAGCGGCGATTTCATCGAACTGTGCAAGGTTCTCGATCACCCGCTGGTCGCGCCCGGCACAAGCATGAATCGGCTTGAAGCGGATCGGTCCGGTGTACAGCAGATGTTCGGCGGCCAGACGTGCGTCCTTGAGTGAAAAAACACTCACGCCATCGAGCACCACGCTACGGGCGAGCTTGGCAAACAACGGCGACCAGCCGATGGGGGCGACGGCATCCTTATTCAGTAGACCGTGGGTGATGGCCTTGGTGCAGATGAAATCATGCTCGACGTAACCGCCCCACAGATCGTCCGGCCCCGAGACACCCAAATGCCGCGCGGCTTCCGGACCTATCAGGGTTTGCGTGGGTAACAGATACAAATCGCGCCCGGCATGCTGCTGGCTGTCATAGCTGCCGCCGTATTCCATGCCGAGGATCTGCGCCAGCCAACGGGCCAGGGCACGATTGGTTTCCACTTCATGAAGTGGCGCGTGAGGGTTGACCGAATGGGCCACCACGGTTTTGTTGCGATTGACTGGCGTCATGCGTTGCCCTTTTACCTGCGCTCATGGCTGTGGGTAAACGGGTGCAGAGATCAGGCCAACAGGGTGACGCTGGTGGACGGCCAAGGAAACGGGCGAATTTCGGAAGATGGGTAGCATCGAGCCTGTCTCATTCTGCACGATCCGTGACGGGGATCCCGCAAATTGCACGATGATTTGAATCTCATACCCCCCTCTAGTGAGGGAGCCATTACTGTTTCGAAGCGCTTGGCGGACTGACTCCGAACTTTGCCCGGTAATCGCTCGGCGCCAGCCCGGTGATTTTCTTGAACGTCGCTCGAAAGGCACTCGGGTCTTGATAACCGACGGTCCAGGCGATGTGGTCAATGGTGCCGTTGGTGAACTCCAGCATTTCCCGAGCCTTGCCGACCCGCAGGTGCTGGCAGTATTCGGTGGGCTTGAGCCCGGTGGCGCTACGGAACCTGCGCAGGAAGGTGCGTTCCTCCAGGCCCGCCTGCTCGGCCATCGCGGCCAGGGAGACGTCTACCGCGCCGCTGCCTTGCAGCCAGTGTTGCACCTTGAGAATCGCCCCGTCGCCGTGCCCGAGGATCGGCGCGAAATTGCTGCCGCACTCGCTGGCGCTGTCACTGTGCTCGATCACCAGGAACCGCGCCGTGCGCGTCGCGATGCTGGGGCCCAGCAAGCGATTCACCAGCCGCAGCCCCAACTCCGCCCAGGCCATCAGCCCAGCGGTGGTGATCAGGTCGCCGTCGTCGACAATCGGCTTGTCGGCGTCGAGCTTGATCTTCGGGTAACGCTCGGCAAAGGTCTTGGCCGACGTCCAGTGGGTGGTGGCGCTACGCCCATCGAGCAAGCCGCTTTCAGCCAGCAGGATCGACCCTACGCACACCCCGCCCAACACGGTGCCAGCGCCGTGCCGGGCCCGCAGCCAAGCCATCAGCGGCGCCGAGGACTGGCTTTTGCTGAAACCGCCAAGGGCCGGTGGAATCAGCAATGCCGCCAGCGGCCCGTCCGGACCGGGTGCGCTGTCGAATACCCGCGACGGCGCCCCACCCTCCTGTGCCTGCCAGTGACTGACCCGCAACCGCGGCAACTGTGCGCCGGCATGCTCGGTCGCGATCCGGTCCGCCACGCAGAACAGATCGGTCAAGCCATGCACCGCCGCCAGTTGCGCACCGGGATAGATCAGCACCCCAAGCTCGGCAACCGCCTTCTCCTGCGTCATTTGTCAGTTTTCCCCCGCCTATTGTCGTTGCGGCCAATCCTCGAACCGATGGCAAAAGCCAATACTGGCTTCACCCCTCATTGATCAAGGAAGCACTCATGTCCAAGCAAGCGCTCATCGTAGTCGATATCCAGAACGACTACTTCCCCCAGGGTAAATGGCCCCTGAGTGGCGTCGAAACCGCCGCGGACAACGCCGCACGAATGATCGCAGCCTTTCGCCAGGCAGGAAATCAAGTGGTGCACATCCGCCACGAGTTCACCTCCGAAGACGCGCCATTCTTCACCCCGGGCTCCGAAGGCGCGAAACTGCACCCCAAGGTCCTTAACCAGGCCAATGAACCGGTAGTGCTCAAGCACTTCGTCAATTCATTCCGCGAAACCGAACTGCAATCCCTCCTCGACCATCACGGCATCACTCAACTGGTCATCGTCGGCAGCATGAGCCACATGTGCATCGACGGTGTCACTCGGGCCGCGGCGGACCTGGGCTACGACGTCACGGTGATCCACGACGCCTGCGCAACCCTGGACCTGGAATTCAACGGCGTCGTCGTTCCGGCAGCCCAGGTCCACGCGGCCTTCATGGCGGCGTTGGGGTTTGCTTATGCGAAGGTAGTGAGCACGGAGCAATTTCTGGCGGCCAGCCACTGAGCCCCAGGCAAAAACAAACCGCGCTTCGAGCACCGAGGCGCGGTTTTTCATTAGAAACTGACGATTACCGATTTCCACTAGGCGTAGTTGAGGAATAACGATAAGAATGGCCGCTGAGTTTCCCAAGAGCCAGCCGCATGAAACGCAAACACCCGTCGCGCCTGGTTTCCTCCCCAGTCCCGACCGATACCGCCGCACCCACGCCACAACATCCTCCCACGTGGGATTACCCAAGCGAAATATCCACAACAGGATACCTGGGTACCCTGCTGTACGCCGTGATGCTATTGCTTGCCTTGCCGGTCTACGGGCTGGTGGTGGTATCGATCGAGCTGTTCTCCACCGAAGGCCTGTCGAGCACTCATACCAGGACGATCGAGGATCCTCTGTTTTTGACACTCATGTGCGTCAGCGCATTAGCGGCCACCGGTCTGCTTTACTGGCTTTTCTCCGGCCCTCAAGTGCTTGGCTTCTGCTTTGACGAACGCCAGCAACGCCTCACCTTCACCCAGCGCCGCCCAGCACGCGCGCCCACCGAAGAGTGCGTGCCCTACAGCGACATCTATTCCATCACGCCCTGCGTGGAAAACTCTATCGCTCACGCCTGTCATTTGGTGGTGTGCTTCACCGGGGACAATGGCAAGCCGATGGAGGTCCGGTTCTGGATGCACATTCCACTCAAGGACATGGCGTTTCATTCAACCTGGTTACGGCAGTCCATTGGCGAAAAGATGCAGGAGGTCTTGGATTTGGATTTGTGATCGGTCCTGGACGCAGGAGCCAGCCCGATCTGACCAGCGTCGAAACAAAAAGCCCCAGGCACGGGGCTCTGGGGCTTTCGGGGCGATACCGGGCAGGCTAGGCCTGAGACGCAGCCTTAGAACGGGATATCGTCATCAAAGCTGTCGAAATCCGGAGCCGGTTGCGGCGCGGCCTGTTGTGGGGCCGGGCGCTCGCGTTGTGGCTGTGGCGCCGATTGCGGGCGAGGCGCCTGCTGACGTGGGGCCGACTGCTGGTAGTTGTTGCCACCTTGCTGCTGGTCACCCTGTGGACGGCCGCCCAGCAATTGCATGGTGCCCTGCATGTCGACCACGATTTCAGTGGTGTAGCGCTTGATGCCGTCTTTTTCCCACTCGCGCGTCTGCAGCTTGCCTTCGATGTACACCTGCGAACCCTTGCGCAGGTATTCGCCGGCGATCTCAGCCACTTTGCCGAACATCGACACCCGATGCCATTCGGTCTTCTCGACTTTCTGGCCGGTCTGCTTGTCGGTCCACTGTTCGCTGGTCGCCAGACTCAGGTTGGTCACGGCGTTGCCATTAGGCAGGTAGCGAACCTCGGGATCCTGGCCGCACGTACCGACCAATATGACTTTGTTAACCCCACGGGCCATAACGTTCTCCTAGGCTTCGCACGCAGTCGGGGCCGGGTTGTTCACCAGGCGCTCGAGGGTCGCACGATCCAATAATTCGGTGTCCAGTTTGATATAAACGGCCGCTTCGTCGGCGACCACCACTGCATCGGTTACGCCAACGACGGCCCTGAGGCGCTCGACCAGGCCTGCTTCGCGAATGGCTTCGGGCGATAACGGCAAGCGCAGGCTCGTCACATACGGTGGTTCGCGCATGGTAACAGCAAAGACCAGCCAAAGTGCAGCCAGCGCGGCGCATCCCAGGAAGACAACCGACAAACCGCCATGCTGGAACAGCCAACCACCGAGAATCCCGCCCAAAGCCGAACCCAGGAACTGGCTGGTGGAATAAACCCCCATTGCCGTGCCCTTGCCGCCCGCCGGTGAAACCTTGCTGATCAGCGACGGCAGCGACGCCTCCAGCAGGTTGAACGCGGTGAAGAACACCACCGTGCCGATCACCAGGGCTCGCAGGCTGTCGCCGAACTGCCAGAAGAATAGCTCAGTGAGCATCAGCGTCACGACGGCGCCGAGCAAAACTCGTTTCATTTTGCGTCGTTTCTCGCCATAGATGATGAACGGAATCATGGCGAAGAACGAAATCAGCAGCGCCGTCAGGTAGACCCACCAATGCTGCTCCTTGGGCAGTCCGGCCTTCTCGACCAAGGCCAGCGGCAAGGCGACGAAACTGGACATCAGCATGGCGTGGAGCACGAAAATACCCAGGTCCAGGCGCAGCAGGTCCGGGTGCTTTAGGGTCGGGATCAGCGCCTGGCGCGCCACCCCGGATTCACGGTGCTGCAGCGGCCCGGTGGAACGGGGCACCATGAACGCCACGATCAGGATACCCACCAGCGCCATGCCGCCGGTCGCCAGGAACAGGCCCGACAAACCGAAAGCGCGGGTCAGCAACGGGCCGACGACCATGGCGACGGCGAACGACAGACCGATGGTCATGCCGATCATGGCCATGGCCTTGGTCCGATGCTGTTCGCGGGTCAGGTCCGAGAGCAAGGCCATGACGGCAGCGGAAATCGCCCCCGCGCCTTGCAGGATCCGTCCGGCGATCACACCCCAGATCGAGTCGGCGTTGGCCGCCAGCACACTGCCGAGGGCGAAGACGATCAGTCCAAGGTAGATCACGGGACGTCGGCCGATGCGGTCGGAAATGATCCCGAACGGGATCTGGAAAATGGCCTGGGTCAGGCCATAAGCGCCAATCGCCAACCCGATCAGGGCTGGCGTCGCACCCGCCAGGTCCATGCCATAGGTCGCCAGCACCGGCAACACCATGAACATGCCCAGCATACGGAAGGCGAACACCAGGGCCAGCCCGCTTGCCGCCCGGGTCTCGCCGCCACTCATGCGCTCGCTGTGGGGATCGTGCATGGAAAAACCTCATCTGAACCGGCGGCGATTCTACCAGTCCCATCGATTGAGAGGGTATATCGCGACTGTTTGACGCGCAGTCTTCATGTATGGCTGCGATCGCACGCTCAATAGTGTTTATCCATCCAGTATTTGCCCGTATACTCCTACGTTTTCGATGCCCGCCGAGCGAGGCCACTTTGGACAAGATCCTGATTCGTGGGGCCCGTACCCACAACCTGAAGAACATCGACCTGACCCTGCCACGGGACAAGCTGATCGTCATCACCGGCCTGTCCGGATCCGGCAAATCATCGCTGGCATTCGATACCCTGTACGCCGAAGGCCAGCGACGCTATGTCGAATCGCTGTCGGCCTACGCCCGGCAGTTCCTGTCGATGATGGAGAAACCGGACGTCGACACCATCGAAGGCCTGTCGCCAGCCATTTCGATCGAACAGAAATCGACGTCCCATAACCCGCGGTCGACGGTCGGCACCATTACCGAGATCTACGACTACCTGCGCCTGCTGTATGCGCGAGTGGGCATTCCCCGCTGCCCCGACCACGACATTCCCCTGGAAGCCCAGACCGTCAGCCAGATGGTCGACCTGGTGCTGGCCCAGCCGGAAGGCAGCAAATTGATGCTGCTCGCGCCGGTCATTCGCGAGCGCAAAGGCGAACACCTGCTGGTTTTCGAGGAACTGCGGGCCCAGGGCTTCGTGCGGGCCCGGGTCAATGGCAAGCTCTGCGAGCTGGACGAACTGCCGAAGCTGGACAAACAGAAGAAGCACTCGATCGATGTGGTGGTCGACCGCTTCAAGGTCCGGGCCGATCTGCAACAGCGGCTGGCCGAATCCTTCGAGACCGCGCTGAAACTGGCCGATGGCATCGCCCTGGTGGCGCCGATGGACGACGAGCCCGGTGAGGAAATCATCTTCTCGGCGCGCTTCGCCTGCCCGATCTGCGGCCATGCCATCAGCGAGCTGGAGCCCAAGCTGTTTTCCTTCAACAACCCCGCCGGCGCCTGCCCGACCTGCGATGGCCTGGGGGTCAAGCAGTTCTTCGACACCAAGCGCCTGGTCAACGGCGAACTGACCCTGGCCGAAGGCGCGATTCGCGGCTGGGACAGGCGCAACGTCTATTACTTCCAGATGCTCGGGTCGCTGGCAGCTCATTACAAGTTCAGCCTGGACAAGCCCTTCAACGAACTGCCCGCCGATCAGCAGAAATACATCCTGCATGGCAGCGGCTCGCAGAACGTCGACTTCAAATACCTGAACGACCGTGGCGATATCGTCAAGCGCTCCCACCCGTTCGAAGGCATCGTGCCGAACCTCGAGCGACGCTACCGCGAGACTGAATCGGCCAGCGTGCGCGAAGAGCTGGCCAAGTTCCTCAGCACCCAGCCCTGCCCTGATTGCCGCGGCACCCGTTTGCGTCGCGAGGCACGTCATGTGTGGGTGGGCGAGAAGACACTGCCGGCAGTGACCAACCTGCCCATCGGCGACGCCACCGATTACTTCGCCGGCCTGAAACTCACCGGCCGCCGGGGCGAAATTGCCGACAAGATCCTCAAGGAAATCAGCGAGCGCCTGCAGTTCCTGGTGAACGTCGGCCTGGATTACCTCACCCTCGACCGCAGCGCAGACACGTTGTCCGGCGGCGAAGCCCAGCGTATCCGCCTGGCCAGCCAGATCGGCGCCGGCCTGGTGGGAGTGATGTACATCCTCGACGAGCCGTCCATTGGCCTGCACCAACGGGACAACGACCGGCTGCTCGGCACCCTCAAGCACCTGCGGGACATCGGCAACACGGTGATCGTGGTCGAGCATGACGAAGACGCGATCCGCCTGGCCGATTACGTCGTGGACATCGGCCCGGGAGCCGGTGTGCATGGTGGACATATCGTCGCCCAGGGCACCGCCGCCGAAGTCATGGCGCACCCCGACTCCTTGACCGGCAAGTACCTGTCGGGACGGGTGAAGATCAAGGTGCCGGCCAAACGGACGCCGCGCAACAAGAAGCTGTCGCTGACCCTCAAGGGTGCCCGTGGCAACAACTTGCGCAACGTCGACCTGGAGATCCCGATCGGCCTGCTGACCTGCGTCACCGGCGTATCCGGCTCCGGCAAATCGACGCTGATCAACAATACGCTGTTTCCCCTCAGCGCCACGGCCCTGAACGGCGCGACCACCCTGGAGGCTGCCCCCCACGACAGCATCAAGGGCCTGGAGCACCTGGACAAGGTCGTCGACATCGACCAGAGCCCGATCGGCCGCACACCGCGCTCCAACCCGGCGACTTACACCGGGTTGTTCACGCCGATCCGCGAATTGTTCGCCGGCGTGCCGGAATCGCGCTCCCGGGGTTACGGCCCGGGACGGTTCTCGTTCAACGTCAAGGGTGGGCGTTGCGAAGCCTGCCAGGGTGACGGCCTGATCAAGGTGGAAATGCACTTCCTGCCAGACATCTATGTGCCTTGCGATGTGTGCAAGAGCAAGCGCTACAACCGCGAGACCCTTGAGATCAAATACAAGGGCAAGAACATCCACGAAACCCTCGAGATGACCATCGAGGAGGCCCGGGAGTTCTTCGACGCAGTGCCAGCCCTGGCGCGCAAGCTGCAGACATTGATGGATGTCGGCCTGTCGTACATCAAGCTCGGCCAATCGGCAACGACGCTGTCCGGCGGCGAAGCCCAGCGGGTCAAGCTGTCCCGCGAGTTGTCCAAGCGCGACACCGGCAAAACCTTGTACATCCTCGACGAGCCTACCACCGGTCTGCACTTCGCTGATATCCAGCAATTGCTCGACGTGTTGCATCGCCTTCGCGACCACGGCAACACCGTGGTGGTCATCGAGCACAACCTGGACGTGATCAAGACGGCCGACTGGTTGGTAGACCTGGGGCCGGAAGGTGGCTCCAAGGGCGGCCAGATCATTGCGGTGGGTACGCCTGAGCAAGTCGCCGGGATGAAGCAGTCCCACACAGGGCACTACCTGAAGCCGTTGCTGGAACGTGATCGAGACTGATTCATTCCCTAGCATGAAAAAGCCCCTGTCATCTCATCGACGACAGGGGCTCGTTCCCACGCTCCGCGTGGGAATGCATCCAATGACGCTCCGCGTCCGGTAACCGGCAATCAGAACTGCGACTGCAGGTAATTTTCCAACCCGATCAACTTGATCAAACCCAACTGCTTCTCAAGCCAGTAGGTATGGTCTTCCTCGGTGTCATTGAGTTGAACACGCAGGATTTCGCGGGTGACATAGTCGTTGTGCTGTTCGCACAACTCGATACCCTTGCACAGCGCGGCGCGGACCTTGTATTCCAGGCGCAGGTCGGCAGCTAGCATATCGGGCACTGTGGTGCCGATGTCCAGATCGTCCGGGCGCATGCGCGGCGTACCTTCGAGCATCAGGATGCGGCGCATCAACGCATCGGCATGCTGGGCTTCTTCTTCCATTTCATGGTTGATACGTTCGTAGAGCTCGGTAAAACCCCAATCCTCGTACATCCGCGAATGGATGAAATATTGATCACGGGCTGCCAGTTCGCCTGTCAGCAACGTGTTGAGGTAATCGATTACGTCCGGGTGACCTTGCATCGCCCTACATCTCCACAAGCCTTGAAAGGCCCTAGTTTGAACCAAGCCGGCCGCCAGGTCACTGTGCTATCGCAATAAATGCGAAGAAAATCTGAGAAAACTGGGCTAAATAACGCAAAAACCGCCCTAATGAGGGCGGTTCTGCTTCTCGTTTAGACTTAGTTAAGCTCTACGCCCAACGCCTTTGCGATACCTTCTCCATAAGCGGCGTCCGCCCTGGAGAAATGCTGCAGCTGACGGTCGACGACATCCGCTGACACACCGCCCATCGCACCGGCGATGTTGCTGATCAGCAGGGCCTGCTGTTCGCTGCTCATCAGACGGAACAGCGCACCGGCATGGCTGTAGTAGTCAGTGTCTTCCCGATGATCGTAACGATCCGCCGCCCCGGTAAGGGCCAAGGCTGGTTCCGCATAATGCGGCGCCTGCTTCGGCGCCTCTACGTAGCTGTTGGGCTCGTAGTTCGGTGCTGCCCCGCCATTGCTGCCGAACGCCATGGCTCCGTCGCGCTGGTAGGTATTGACCGGACTGCGCGGTGCATTCACCGGCAATTGCTGGTGATTGGTGCCGACACGGTAGCGGTGGGCATCGGCGTAAGCGAACACGCGCCCCTGCAGCATGCGGTCCGGCGACAGGCCTACGCCCGGCACCATGTTGCTCGGCCCGAACGCCGCCTGTTCCACTTCGGCAAAGTAGTTCAGCGGATTACGGTTGAGTTCGAGTTCCCCGACTTCAATCAGCGGAAACTCCTTCTGCGACCAGGTCTTGGTCACGTCGAACGGGTTCTCGTAATGGGCGGCGGCCTGAGCTTCGGTCATGATCTGGATGCAAACGCTCCATTTCGGAAAGTCACCGCGCTCGATGGCATTGAACAAGTCACGCTGCGCGTAGTCCGGGTCGGTACCCGCCAGACGCGCAGCCTCAGCCGGCGCCAGGTTCTTGATGCCTTGCTTGGTCTTGTAGTGCCACTTCACCCAGTGACGCTCACCTTGGGCGTTGATCAGACTGTAGGTGTGACTGCCGAAACCGTGCATATGACGGTAGCCGTCAGGAATGCCGCGATCGGAGAACAGAATGGTGACCTGGTGCAAGGCTTCTGGAGAATGAGACCAGAAATCCCACATCGCCTGGGCGCTTTTCAGGTTGCTTTGTGGCAGGCGCTTTTGGGTATGGATGAAGTCTGGAAACTTCAGCGGATCACGAATGAAGAAAACCGGCGTGTTATTACCAACAATGTCCCAGTTACCTTCCTCGGTGTAGAACTTCAGGGCAAAACCACGGGGATCGCGCTCGGTGTCGGCAGATCCGCGCTCGCCACCCACGGTGGAGAACCGCAGGAACGTTGGTGTCTGCTTACCGACCGAATCGAACAGCTTGGCGCTGGTGTACTGAGTAATGTCCCGAGTTACCGTAAATGTACCGTAGGCGCCCGAGCCCTTGGCGTGTACACGACGCTCAGGGATGTTCTCGCGGTTGAAGTGAGCAAGCTTCTCGATGAGGTGGAAATCGTCGAGCAACAGCGGGCCACGCGGGCCAGCTGAGCGAGAATTCTGGTTATCGGCGACAGGAGCGCCGCTTGCGGTCGTAAGCGTTTTGATCTGGCTCATGCTCAATCTTCCTCGGTCGGTCTTCGAACTGCCGGCTAATCGGCTGGAAAGGAGTATCGAACATGTTAGTGACAGTATCCAAATTTATTAAATCATGGGCGTCGATAGTCATTATCTAACGTTGCCCTGTTGCCAATAGCGAAGCCAGCCGCAACGGTTCCTTTGCTTTTCTATCAGGCACAAAAAACCGGGCACTAGGCCCGGTTCTTTGTATATTGCCGTCTTACTCAGCGGATACAGCTTCACCGCCGGTAGCACGATCAACCAACTCGACGTACGCCATAGGCGCGTTGTCGCCAGCGCGGAAACCGCACTTGAGGATGCGCAGGTAGCCACCCTCACGGGTAGCGTAACGCTTGCCCAGGTCGTTGAAGAGCTTACCAACGATAGCTTTCGAACGAGTACGGTCGAAAGCCAGGCGGCGGTTAGCCAGGCTATCTGTCTTGGCCAGAGTGATCAGCGGCTCAGCAACGCGACGCAGTTCTTTGGCTTTCGGCAGTGTAGTTTTGATCAGCTCGTGCTCGAACAGCGACACCGCCATGTTTTGGAACATGGCCTTGCGGTGCGAGCTGGTGCGGCTCAGGTGACGACCACTTTTACGATGACGCATGGTTCATTCCTTACCAAACACAACGTTCGGTGATTACGACGATCAGGCAGTCGCCTTGTCGTCCTTCTTAAGACTTGCAGGCGGCCAGTTGTCGAGGCGCATGCCGAGGGACAGACCGCGGGAGGCCAGAACGTCCTTGATTTCAGTCAAGGATTTCTTGCCAAGGTTCGGAGTCTTCAACAGCTCTACTTCGGTGCGCTGAATCAGGTCGCCGATGTAGTAGATGTTTTCCGCCTTAAGGCAGTTAGCCGAACGTACAGTCAGTTCCAGATCGTCAACCGGGCGAAGCAGGATCGGATCGATCTCGTCTTCCTGCTCGACAACCACTGGCTCACTGTCACCCTTGAGGTCGACGAACGCAGCCAACTGCTGTTGCAGGATGGTTGCAGCGCGGCGGATAGCCTCTTCAGGATCCAGGGTACCGTTGGTTTCCAGATCAATAACCAGCTTGTCCAGGTTGGTGCGCTGTTCGACACGGGCGTTTTCCACCACGTATGCGATACGGCGAACCGGGCTGAACGAAGAGTCAAGCTGCAAGCGACCGATGCTGCGGCTTTCGTCTTCATCGCTCTGACGCGAGTCTGCCGGTTCATAACCACGACCACGAGCTACGGTGAGCTTCATGTTCAGGGCGCCGTTAGACGCCAGGTTAGCGATTACGTGATCGGGGTTAACGATCTCGACATCATGATCCAGCTGAATATCGGCAGCGGTAACCACCCCCGAACCCTTCTTCGACAAGGTCAGCGTAACTTCGTCACGACCGTGCAGCTTGATAGCCAGACCTTTAAGGTTCAACAGGATTTCAATGACATCTTCCTGTACGCCTTCGATGGCGCTGTACTCGTGGAGTACACCGTCAATCTCGGCCTCGACTACTGCACAGCCGGGCATTGAGGACAACAGGATGCGGCGCAGCGCGTTGCCCAGGGTGTGGCCGAAACCACGCTCGAGAGGCTCGAGAGTGATCTTGGCGCGGGTTGGACTGACAACCTGCACATCAATATGGCGGGGTGTCAGGAACTCATTTACCGAAATCTGCATGGATGCACCTATTTTCTAGCCCTTACTTGGAGTAGAGCTCGACAATCAGGCTTTCGTTGATGTCGGCGGACAGATCACTGCGAGCTGGAACGTTCTTGAAAACGCCCGACTTCTTCTCAGTGTCTACTTCTACCCATTCTACGCGGCCACGTTGGGCACACAGATCGAGAGCTTGGACAATGCGAAGTTGGTTCTTTGCTTTCTCGCGAACAGCAACCACGTCACCAGCACGAACCTGGTAGGACGGAACGTTTACGGTTTGACCGTTAACGCTGATCGACTTGTGCGATACCAGCTGACGGGATTCGGCACGAGTAGAACCGAAACCCATACGGTATACAACGTTGTCCAGACGGCATTCGAGCAGTTGCAACAGGTTTTCGCCGGTTGCGCCTTTCTTGCCAGCAGCTTCTTTGTAGTAGCCGCTGAATTGACGCTCGAGAACGCCGTAGATACGACGGACCTTCTGCTTTTCACGCAGTTGGGTGCCGTAATCGGACTGGCGACCGCGGCGTTGGCCGTGGATACCAGGTGCTGCTTCGATGTTGCACTTCGATTCGATCGCGCGCACGCCGCTCTTCAGGAAGAGATCGGTGCCTTCGCGACGAGCGAGTTTGCATTTTGGACCAATGTAACGAGCCATTCTTTACAATCTCCTGGATTACACGCGGCGCTTCTTCGGCGGACGGCACCCGTTGTGCGGGATTGGCGTCACGTCGGTGATGCTGGCGATCTTGTAGCCACAGCCGTTCAAAGCACGAACTGCGGATTCACGACCTGGACCTGGACCCTTGACGTTGACGTCGAGGTTTTTCAGGCCGTATTCCAGCGCAGCTTGACCAGCACGCTCAGCAGCTACTTGAGCAGCGAACGGGGTGGACTTGCGGGAACCGCGGAAACCCGAACCACCGGAGGTAGCCCAGGAAAGAGCGTTACCTTGACGGTCGGTAATGGTCACGATGGTGTTGTTAAAAGAAGCATGGATGTGGGCGATGCCATCAACCACTGTCTTTTTAACTTTTTTACGAGGACGAGCAGCAGGTTTTGCCATGATTAAATTCCTGTCGATTCGCTGGGGCGATTACTTGCGGATCGGCTTACGCGGACCTTTACGGGTACGCGCGTTGGTCTTGGTACGCTGACCGCGTACTGGCAGACCACGACGATGACGCAGACCGCGATAGCAACCGAGGTCCATCAAGCGCTTGATTTTCATGTTGACTTCGCGACGCAGGTCACCTTCAGTGGTGAACTTCGCCACTTCGCCACGCAGCTGTTCAATCTGCTCGTCGCTCAGATCTTTGATCTTTGCCGCTGGGTTGACCCCAGCCACTGCACAAATTTTCTGCGCAGTAGTGCGACCAACACCATAGATGTAGGTCAGCGAGATAACAGTATGCTTGTTATCTGGAATGTTGACGCCTGCAATACGGGCCATTCAGTGGGACTCCAATTGACAGCTACCTACGCCCCGGAAGCCAAGAAATAGGGCGCGAGATAATATCGCTGTAATAACAAATAATCAACCCGGCAGCGCACTAGCTGCCGGGCTTAAAGCACAATCACACTCAGCCTTGGCGCTGTTTGTGACGCGGTTCCGCGCTGCAAATTACTCGAACAACACCTTCGCGGCGAATAATCTTGCAGTTACGGCACAGCTTTTTCACCGATGCACGAACTTTCATCACCAACTCCTCGAACCTTATGGACGCTACTCAGCGCAGCATGCCGCTGCCGTAGCCCTTCAGGTTGGCTTTCTTCATCAGGGATTCGTACTGGTGCGAAACGAGGTGCGATTGTACTTGGGACATGAAGTCCATCACAACCACGACCACGATCAGCAACGAGGTCCCGCCAAGGTAGAACGGTACGTTTGCCGCAACCACCAGGAACTGGGGCAACAAGCAGACGGCCGTCATGTAAAGAGCACCGAACATGGTCAAGCGAGTCAGAACGCCATCAATGTAGCGCGCAGACTGCTCACCTGGACGGATACCCGGAATAAAGGCACCGGACTTCTTCAGGTTTTCCGCTACGTCTTTCGGATTGAACATCAACGCCGTATAGAAGAAGCAGAAGAAAATAATCCCTGCACTAAACAGCAGAATATTCAACGGCTGACCAGGAGCGATCGACTGCGAGATGTCCTGCAACCAGCCCATACCTTCAGACTGGCCGAACCAGGCACCCAACGAAGCCGGGAACAGCAAGATGCTGCTCGCGAAAATAGCCGGGATAACGCCGGCCATGTTCACCTTCAACGGCAAGTGGCTGGTCTGCGCAGCAAACACCTTGCGGCCCTGCTGACGCTTGGCGTAGTGAACAGCAATACGACGCTGACCACGCTCAATGAACACCACGAAACCGATAATCGCTACTGCCAGCAAACCGATGGCAACCAGGGCGAAAATGTTGATATCACCCTGACGCGCAGACTCGAAAGACTGCCCGATCGCTCTCGGAAGACCGGCGACGATACCTGCGAAGATCAACATCGAGATACCGTTGCCAACACCACGCTCAGTAATCTGCTCACCCAACCACATCATGAACATCGCGCCTGCCACAAACGTGGAAACCGCGACGAAATGGAAGCTGAAGTCAGCAGTGAACGAAACGCCCTGCCCTGCCAGGCCAATGGACATGCCAATGGCCTGGACGAGAGCGAGTACGACAGTGCCGTAGCGGGTGTACTGGCTGATCTTGCGACGGCCAGCTTCACCTTCCTTCTTCAACTGCTCCAGTTGCGGGCTGACGGCTGTCATCAGTTGCATGATGATCGATGCCGAAATGTACGGCATGATCCCCAGTGCAAAGATGCTCATCCGCTCAAGCGCGCCGCCGGAAAACATGTTGAACAAGCTAAGAATGGTCCCCTCATTCTGTCGAAACAGGTCTGCGAGTCGGTCCGGGTTGATACCTGGAACCGGGATGTGTGCGCCTATTCGGTAGACGATAATCGCCAGGAACAGAAAACGCAGACGAGCCCAGAGTTCAGACATACCGCCTTTGCCGAGCGCAGAGAGAGCACCTTGCTTAGCCATTTATTCCTCGAACTTGCCGCCAGCTGCTTCGATAGCCGCACGCGCACCTTTGGTGGCGCCGATTCCCTTTCCGATGGTGACAGCGCGAGCAACTTCGCCCGACAGCATGATTTTCACACGCTGTACGTTCTGGTTGATCACGTTGGCATCCTTCAGGGACTGCACGGTGACGATGTCGCCGTCCACCTTAGCCAGCTCGGACAGACGCACTTCTGCGCGGTCCATGGCCTTCAGGGAAACGAAACCGAACTTCGGCAGGCGACGATGCAGCGGCTGTTGACCGCCTTCAAAGCCTGGAGCAATGGTGCCACCGGAGCGGGAGGTCTGACCTTTGTGGCCACGGCCACCGGTCTTGCCCAAACCACTACCGATACCACGGCCCGGACGATGCTTTTCGCGACGGGAACCCGGCGCTGGACTCAGATCATTGAGTTTCATCGATTAACCCTCGACACGCAGCATGTAGTAAGCCTTGTTGATCATCCCGCGATTCTCGGGAGTATCCTGGACTTCTACAGTGTGACCGATGCGACGCAGACCCAGACCCTTAACGCACAGTTTGTGGTTAGGGATGCGGCCGGTCATGCTTTTGATCAGCGTAACTTTTACGGTAGCCATGATCAGAAGATCTCCTTGACGCTTTTGCCACGCTTGGCGGCAATGGATTCAGGAGACTGCATTGCTTTCAAACCCTTGAAAGTGGCGTGAACCACGTTTACTGGGTTAGTCGAGCCGTAGCACTTGGCCAGAACGTTCTGAACGCCAGCAACTTCGAGGACAGCACGCATAGCGCCGCCAGCGATGATACCGGTACCTTCAGAAGCAGGCTGCATGTACACCTTCGAAGCGCCATGGGCAGACTTCATTGCGTACTGCAGGGTGGTGCCGTTCAGATCAACCTGGATCATGTTGCGGCGAGCAGCTTCCATTGCCTTCTGGATCGCAGCAGGCACTTCACGCGACTTGCCACGGCCGAAGCCAACACGGCCTTTACCATCACCAACCACGGTCAACGCGGTGAAAGTGAAGATACGGCCGCCTTTAACGGTTTTGGCTACGCGGTTAACTTGAACCAGCTTCTCGATGTAGCCTTCGTCGCGCTTTTGGTCGTTATTTGACATAACTTAGAACTCCAGCCCAGCTTCACGAGCAGCATCAGCCAGCGCCTTGACGCGGCCGTGGTACTTGAAGCCAGAGCGGTCGAAAGCCACCTGCGAGACGCCAGCGGCTTTAGCACGCGTAGCGACCAGCTGGCCAACCTTAGTGGCCGCGTCGATGTTGCCGGTGGCACCATCACGCAGTTCTTTATCCAAAGTCGAGGCACTTGCCAGGACCTTGTTGCCGTCGGCCGAAATGACCTGGGCGTAGATGTGCTGCGAAGAGCGGAACACGCAGAGACGCACGACTTCGAGTTCGTGCATTTTCAGGCGTGCTTTGCGAGCGCGACGCAGTCGAGTAACTTTTTTGTCGGTCATTTGCTATGCCCTACTTCTTCTTGGCTTCTTTACGACGGACGACTTCGTCCGCGTAGCGCACACCTTTGCCTTTGTACGGCTCTGGTGGACGGAAGTCGCGGATCTCGGCGGCCACTTGACCTACCAGCTGCTTGTCGATGCCCTTGATCAGGATATCGGTCTGGCTAGGAGTCTCAGCGGTGATGCCTTCCGGCAGTTCGTAATCCACTGGGTGCGAGAAGCCAAGAGCCAGGTTCAGAACCGAGCCTTTTGCTTGCGCTTTGTAACCAACACCGACCAGCTGGAGCTTGCGCTCGAAGCCTTGGCTTACGCCTTGGACCATGTTGTTTACCAACGCACGAGTGGTACCAGCCATTGCGCGAGTCTGTTGATCGCCATTGCGAGCAGCGAAACGCAGCTCACCGGCTTCTTCAACGATCTCAACGGACGAATGGATGTTCAGTTCAAGAGTGCCCTTGGCACCCTTCACCGAAAGCTGTTGGCCTGCGAATTTGACTTCGACACCGGCTGGCAGCTTAACGGGGTTCTTAGCGACGCGAGACATGCTTATCCCCCCTTAGAACACAGTGCAAAGAACTTCGCCGCCGACACCGGCAGCGCGCGCAGCACGATCAGTCATCACACCTTTGTTGGTGGAGACGATAGACACGCCCAGACCGCCGCGAACTTTCGGCAGATCCTCGACGGACTTGTACTGACGCAGGCCTGGACGGCTAACGCGCTTCACTTCCTCGATGACCGGACGGCCTTCGAAGTATTTCAGCTCGATGGACAGCAGTGGCTTGATTTCGCTGCTGATCTGATAACCCGCGATGTAACCTTCGTCCTTCAGGACTTTTGCTACAGCCACCTTCAACGTGGAAGACGGCATGCTTACGACGGACTTTTCAGCCATCTGGGCATTACGGATTCGAGTTAGCATGTCCGCTAACGGGTCCTGCATACTCATGGGCTAGACGCTCCTAATGCAAAAAAATTAGCCTTGCGGCTACTACGTGTCGCCGAGAAACTCCGGGCATGAAAAACACGGGCTCAGGCGAGCCGGTCATTCTAGACATACCCCAGAAATGAATCAAGCCCCAAAAGGGGCTTGATTCTGCTTCAAGGCCACCGGCGGTCAGGATCCTGAGATCCCGAACACCGAGACTTTGACGGTGCTTACCAGCTGGCTTTAACCAGACCTGGAACGTCACCACGCATTGCAGCTTGGCGCAGCATGTTACGGCCGAGGCCGAACTTGCGGTATACGCCGTGCGGACGACCAGTCAGGCGGCAGCGGTTACGCATGCGCGAGGCGCTTGCGTCACGTGGCTGCTTCTGCAGTGCTACGGTCGCTTCCCAACGTGCTTCTGGACTTGCGTTCAGATCAACGATGATAGCTTTCAGCGCTGCACGCTTGGTGGCGTACTTGGCAACGGTGAGCTGACGCTTCAGCTCACGGTTCTTCATGCTCTTCTTGGCCATTTTCCTACTCCAATCAGTTGCGGAACGGGAATTTGAAAGCACGCAGCAGAGCGCGACCTTCGTCATCCGATTTGGCAGTGGTGGTCAGGGTAATGTCCAGACCGCGCAGAGCATCGATCTTGTCGTAATCGATTTCCGGGAAAATGATCTGCTCTTTCACGCCCATGCTGTAGTTGCCACGACCGTCGAAGGACTTGGCATTCAGGCCGCGGAAGTCGCGAACCCGAGGCAGGGAGATCGACAGCAGACGATCCAGGAACTCGTACATACGATCGCGACGCAGGGTCACTTTGACACCGATCGGCCAACCTTCGCGGACTTTGAAGCCAGCGATGGATTTGCGAGCGTGAGTCACAACGACTTTCTGGCCGGTGATCTTCTCCAGGTCAGCTACCGCGTGCTCGATGACTTTCTTGTCACCGATCGCTTCGCCCAGACCCATGTTCAGGGTGATCTTGGTAATGCGCGGAACTTCCATCACGTTCGCCAGCTTAAGTTCTTCCTTAAGCTTCGGTGCGATTTCCTTCCGGTAAATCTCTTTCAGTCGTGCCATGGTCTTCTACCTAGCAGTGTTCAAGCATCAACCGCTTTTTGGGTCGACTTGAAGACACGAATTTTTTTGCCGTCTTCTACTTTGAAACCAACGCGGTCAGCCTTGTTGGTTTCGCCGTTGAAAATGGCGACGTTGGAAGCGTGCAGTGGCGCTTCTTTCTCGACGATACCGCCCTGTACGCCCGACATCGGGTTAGGCTTGGTATGGCGCTTGACCAGGTTCAGACCACCAACAACCAGACGGTTGTCAGCGAGAACCTTGAGCACCTTACCGCGCTTGCCCTTGTCTTTGCCGGCGATCACGATGATCTCGTCGTCACGACGAATCTTTTGCATGTCGGATCTCCTTACAGCACTTCTGGGGCGAGCGAGACGATCTTCATGAACTTCTCAGTACGAAGTTCACGGGTCACTGGCCCAAAGATACGGGTGCCGATTGGCTCTTGCTTGTTGTTCAACAGAACAGCAGCGTTGCCATCAAAGCGGATGATGGAGCCGTCAGCGCGACGAACACCATGGCGAGTGCGGACTACAACAGCAGTCATCACTTGACCTTTCTTCACTTTACCGCGAGGAATTGCTTCCTTGACGGTAACTTTGATGATGTCGCCAATAGCAGCGTAACGACGATGGGAGCCACCCAGCACCTTGATGCACATAACGCGGCGAGCGCCGCTGTTATCGGCCACATCAAGCATGGATTGAGTCTGAATCATATAATTTCTCCGACCCCTAGCCCTTAGACTTCCACAGCGCGTTCGAGAACATCAACCAGCGCCCAAGATTTGGTCTTGGCCATCGGACGGGTTTCACGAATAGTGACCTTGTCGCCGATGTGGCACTGATTGGTTTCGTCGTGCGCGTGCAGCTTAGTCGAACGCTTAACGTATTTACCGTAGATCGGGTGCTTAACGCGACGCTCGATCAGAACGGTGATGGTTTTGTCCATCTTGTCGCTGACAACACGGCCAGTCAGCGTACGGACAGTTTTTTCGGCTTCAGCCATGATTACTTACCTGCCTGCTGGTTGAGCACAGTTTTCACGCGAGCGATGTCACGCTTAACTTGCGAGAGCAGATGAGACTGCCCCAACTGGCCAGTTGCTTTCTGCATACGCAGATTGAACTGGTCGCGCAGCAGGCCGAGCAGTTGCTCGTTCAGCTGCTGTGCTGATTTTTCACGAAGTTCATTCGCTTTCATCACATCACCGTCCGTTTAACAAAGGAGGTGGCGAGCGGCAGCTTTGCAGCAGCCAGGGCGAAAGCCTCACGCGCCAGCTCTTCAGAAACACCCTCGATTTCATACAGGACTTTGCCTGGCTGAATCTGGGCAACCCAGTACTCCACGTTACCCTTACCTTTACCCATCCGAACTTCGAGTGGCTTCTTGGTGACAGGCTTGTCCGGGAATACACGGATCCAGATCTTGCCGCCACGTTTTACGTGACGGGTCAGAGCACGACGCGCTGACTCGATCTGACGAGCGGTGAGACGACCACGAGCAACAGACTTCAGCGCGAACTCGCCGAAGCTGACTTTGCTACCGCGCAATGCCAGGCCACGGTTGTGACCGGTCATCTGCTTGCGGAACTTCGTACGCTTTGGTTGCAACATTTGGCGTACCCCTTACTTAGCAGCTTTTTTACGAGGCGCTGGTGCTTGTGGTTTCAGCTCTTCTTGGCGACCACCAATTACTTCGCCTTTGAAGATCCAAACCTTTACACCGATCACACCGTAGGTGGTGTGAGCTTCGTAGTTGGCATAGTCGATGTCGGCACGCAGGGTGTGCAGTGGCACACGACCTTCGCGATACCATTCAGTACGTGCGATTTCAGCACCGCCGAGACGACCGCTCACTTGGATTTTGATGCCTTTGGCACCAATGCGAATTGCGTTCTGTACAGCGCGCTTCATAGCGCGACGGAACATTACGCGACGCTCCAGCTGCTGAGCTACGCTCTGCGCAACCAGCATACCGTCGAGTTCCGGCTTGCGGATCTCTTCGATATTGATGTGCACAGGCACACCCATTTGCTTGGTCAGGTCCTGACGCAGTTTCTCAACATCTTCACCTTTCTTCCCGATAACGATACCTGGACGAGCGGTGTGGATGGTGATACGTGCAGTCTGAGCCGGACGATGGATATCGATACGGCTTACGGACGCGCTTTTTAGTTTGTCTTGGAGATACTCACGCACCTTCAGATCAGCGAACAAGTAGTCCGCATAAGTCCGACCGTCTGCGTACCAGACGGAGGTGTGCTCCTTGACGATTCCCAGGCGAATGCCAATGGGATGTACTTTCTGACCCATCTCTTCGACTCCGTTACTTGTCAGCAACCTTGACAGTGATATGGCAAGACCGCTTGACGATGCGATCAGCACGGCCTTTGGCACGTGGCATGATGCGCTTCAGCGAACGCCCTTCGTTGACGAAAACGGTGCTGACCTTCAGGTCATCAACGTCTGCGCCTTCGTTATGCTCGGCGTTGGCTACGGCCGACTCCAGCACTTTTTTCATGATCTCGGCGGCTTTCTTACTGCTGAAAGCCAACAGGTTGAGCGCTTCGCCCACCTTCTTCCCGCGGATCTGGTCGGCGACCAAGCGGGCTTTCTGGGCGGAGATTCGAGCGCCCGACAACTTAGCGGCTACTTCCATTTCCTTACCCCTTAACGCTTGGCTTTCTTGTCAGCCACGTGCCCACGGTATGTGCGGGTACCGGCGAACTCGCCCAGTTTGTGGCCGACCATGTCTTCGTTCACGAGAACTGGGACGTGCTGGCGACCGTTGTGTACTGCGATGGTCAGACCGACCATTTGTGGCAGGATCATCGAACGACGCGACCAGGTCTTAACTGGTTTGCGATCGTTCTTTTCCGCCGCCACTTCGATCTTCTTCAGTAGGTGAAGATCAATAAAAGGACCTTTTTTCAGAGAACGTGGCACTGTCGTATCCCTCTATTTACTTGCGACGACGGACGATCATTTTGTCGGTACGCTTATTACCACGAGTCTTCGCGCCCTTAGTCGGGAAGCCCCATGGCGATACCGGATGACGACCACCAGAGGTACGACCTTCACCACCACCATGTGGGTGGTCAACCGGGTTCATGGCAACACCACGAACGGTTGGGCGAACGCCACGCCAGCGCTTGGCACCAGCTTTACCCAACGAACGCAGGCTGTGCTCGGAGTTCGAGACTTCGCCCAGGGTCGCACGGCATTCAGCCAGTACTTTACGCATCTCACCAGAACGCAGACGCAGGGTCACGTAGACACCTTCACGAGCGATCAGCTGAGCCGAAGCACCAGCGGAACGAGCGATTTGCGCGCCTTTACCTGGCTTCAATTCGATGCCGTGTACGGTGCTACCAACTGGAATGTTACGCAGTTGCAGAGCGTTGCCCGGCTTGATCGGTGCCAGGGCACCTGCGATCAGCTGGTCGCCAGCACTCACGCCTTTAGGGGCGATGATGTAGCGACGCTCGCCATCTGCGTACAGCAGCAGAGCGATGTGAGCAGTACGGTTTGGATCGTATTCGATACGCTCGACGGTGGCAGCGATGCCATCCTTGTCGTTGCGACGGAAGTCGACCAGACGATAATGCTGCTTATGACCACCACCCACGTGACGTGTAGTGATACGGCCATTGTTGTTACGACCACCAGACTTCGATTTTTTCTCGAGCAGCGGTGCGTGAGGAGCGCCTTTATGCAGCTCCTGGTTGACCACCTTGACCACAAAACGGCGGCCAGGGGAAGTCGGTTTGCATTTAACGATTGCCATGATGCACCCCTTCCTTACTCAGCACTGCTGCTGAAATCGAGATCTTGGCCTGGCTGAAGGGAGATAACTGCCTTCTTCCAGTCATTACGCTTGCCCAGACCGCGAGCAGTGCGCTTGCTTTTACCCAGAACGTTCAGGGTAGTCACGCGCTCTACTTTCACGCTGAACAGGCTTTCGACGGCCTTCTTGATTTCCAGCTTGGTTGCGTCGGTAGCAACCTTGAAAACGAACTGGCCTTTCTTGTCTGCCAGAACCGTAGCCTTCTCGGAAACGTGCGGGCCAAGCAGAACTTTAAATACGCGTTCCTGGTTCATCCCAGCAGCTCCTCGAATTTCTTCACGGCCGACACGGTGATCAACACCTTGTCGTATGCGATCAGACTGACCGGATCGGAACCCTGTACGTCACGAACATCGACGTGCGGCAGGTTACGAGCAGCCAGGTACAGGTTCTGATCAACAGCGTCAGACACGATCAAGACGTCAGTCAGGCCCATGCCGTTCAGCTTGTTCAGCAGATCTTTGGTTTTCGGTGCTTCAACAGCGAAGTCCTGAACCACGACCAGACGATCAGTACGCACCAGCTCAGCAAGGATGGAACGCATTGCTGCGCGATACATCTTCTTGTTCAGCTTCTGGGAGTGATCCTGAGGACGAGCTGCGAAAGTGGTACCGCCGCCACGCCAGATTGGGCTACGGATAGTACCGGCACGAGCACGGCCAGTACCTTTCTGACGCCATGGGCGCTTACCGCCACCGGAAACGTCGGAACGGGTCTTTTGCTGCTTGCTACCTTGACGGCCGCCAGCCATGTAGGCCACGACTGCTTGGTGAACCAGCGTCTCGTTGAATTCGCCGCCAAATGTCAGTTCGGAAACTTCGATCGCTTGAGCGTCATTTACATTTAATTGCATGTCAGCTTCCCCTTAACCGCGAGCCTTGGCTGCTGGACGTACAACCACGTTGCCGCCAGTAGCGCCAGGAACAGCGCCCTTGACCAACAACAGATTGCGTTCAGCGTCCACGCGCACTACTTCGAGGGACTGCACGGTCACGCGCTCGGCGCCCATATGACCGGACATTTTCTTGCCCTTGAATACACGACCAGGAGTCTGGCACTGGCCGATAGAGCCTGGAACGCGGTGGGATACGGAGTTACCGTGGGTGTTATCTTGCCCGCGGAAGTTCCAACGCTTGATCGTACCCTGGAAGCCTTTACCTTTGGACTGACCGGTTACATCAACCAGTTGACCAGCAGCGAAGATTTCAGCGTTGATCAGATCGCCGGCCTGGTACTCGCCTTCTTCAAGACGGAATTCCAGTACGGTACGACCAGCGGCAACGTTCGCCTTGGCGAAGTGGCCAGCTTGAGCAGCTGTTACACGCGAAGCACGACGCTCGCCGACAGTGACTTGCACTGCACGATAGCCATCGGTCTCTTCAGTTTTGAACTGGGTGACGCGATTCGGCTCGATCTCAATGACCGTGACCGGAATGGAGACACCTTCTTCGGTGAAAATACGGGTCATACCGCATTTACGACCGACTACACCAATAGTCATGTTGTAAACCTCATGAGTGTACGGGGCTTTCACCCGCTATGGCCGCCCATTTCAGAGCGTTACACGACTAAGACCGAGTCTTAGCCGAGGCTGATCTGCACTTCCACACCGGCCGCAAGATCGAGCTTCATAAGTGCATCAACGGTTTTATCCGTTGGCTGGACGATGTCCAGAACGCGCTTATGAGTACGGATCTCGTACTGGTCACGCGCGTCTTTGTTGACGTGCGGGGAGACCAGAACGGTGAACCGCTCTTTACGGGTAGGCAGTGGAATTGGACCACGCACTTGAGCACCAGTACGTTTCGCGGTTTCCACGATTTCCTGGGTGGATTGGTCGATCAGGCGATGGTCAAAAGCCTTCAACCTGATACGGATTTGCTGATTTTGCATTGGATTTCAGACTCCGGCTGCTATTCCCACCGGGCGCAATACGCCCGTTAAAAGGAGGCGCAATTCTATAGACGCCCCTGATAGGTGTCAACCCAATAAAAAAGCCCCCGCTAAGCGGGGGCTTTTTCAACTCATCAGGCAGACTCTAAAAGAGACTTACTCGATGACTTTGGCTACGACGCCAGCGCCGACGGTACGACCGCCTTCACGGATAGCGAAACGCAGACCGTCTTCCATCGCGATGGTTTTGATCAGAGTGACAGTCATCTGGATGTTGTCACCTGGCATTACCATTTCAACGCCTTCTGGCAGCTCGCAGTTACCAGTCACGTCAGTTGTACGGAAGTAGAACTGTGGACGGTAGCCTTTGAAGAACGGAGTATGACGACCGCCTTCTTCCTTGCTCAGAACGTAAACTTCTGCAACGAACTTGGTGTGTGGCTTGACGGTGCCTGGCTTGACCAGAACCTGACCACGCTCAACGTCGTCACGCTTGGTGCCGCGCAGCAGCACGCCGCAGTTCTCGCCAGCACGACCTTCGTCCAGCAGCTTACGGAACATTTCAACGCCGGTGCAGGTAGTTTTCTGAGTGTCGCGCAGACCGACGATCTCAACTTCTTCCTGGATGCGGACGATGCCACGCTCAACACGACCAGTCACAACAGTACCGCGACCGGAGATCGAGAATACGTCTTCGATTGGCATCAGGAACGGCTTGTCGATAGCACGCTCTGGCTCTGGGATGTAGCTGTCCAGAGTTTCCACCAGCTTCTTGACAGCAGTGGTGCCCATTTCGTTGTCGTCTTGGCCGTTCAGAGCCATCAGAGCCGAACCGATGATGATT
>NZ_VCNG01000023.1 GCF_006227205.1 Pseudomonas sp. ICMP22404 | reverse complement strand
CAGACCCTGACCGTCAGCGGCGGTCTGCTCAACAACGCCCAGGGCGGCTTGATCGACAGCGGCAATGCCCTGGTCATCAACGCCATGACCCTCGGCAACGCCGGCGGCACCGTCAACGCCCAGAATGCCCTGAACTTCACCGGCACCACTCTGGACAACACCGGCGGCCAGCTGATCGGCAACGCCGCCGTGACCCTCGACCTGCTCGGCGCCCTGACCAACACCAACGGCAAACTCGCCAGTGCCGGCCCGCTGCGGGTCGAGCGCGCCACGCAGATCACCAACCAGGGCGGCCAGATCGCCAGCCAGGGCCTGCTGACCTTGCTCACCGCTGGCCTGGACAACCACAACCGCGGCACCGTCGCCGCCAATGATCAACTCGTCCTGACCAGCACCGGCACCGTGCAGAACGACGCCGATGGCCTGATCTACAGCCAGAACGGCGGCGTGCGGATCGACGCCGCCAGCCTCACCAACGGCAAGGGCACCGTGCAGAGCCAGGGCGCCATGACCCTGACCGTTGCCAACGACCTCGACAACCAGAGCGGTCGCCTCCAGGCCAAGGCCGGTGACCTGATGGTCGTCGCCCGCAACCTGGACAACCGTGGCGGCGTGCTCGCCAGCCTGCAAGGTTTGCTCACCAGCCAACTGAGCGGTGTGCTGAAAAACGGCTACGACCTGAACAACAACCGCCAGGGCGGCATCACCCAGGCCCAGCGCCTGAACCTGATCGCCCTGGGCGGTATCGACAACTACGGCGGACGGATTTCGGCGCAGACCGGCGACGCCAGTGTCACCACCCGCAACTTCGACAACCGCAACGGTGGGCTCTACGCGAAGGGCAAGGTCAGCGTTACCGCCAACGATTTCGACAACAGCGGCGACAACGACGGGCAGATTGCGGGTAGCCAGATTGATCTGGATCTGACCGGGGCATTGAACAACCGGTTGGGCATTATCGAGAGTGACAGCACCCTGGCGATCAAGGCAGCGAGCCTGGATAACCAGACCGGGCAGTTGCGGGCGTTGGGTAGCGGTGGCAAGACCGAGTTTCAGATCGGTGGGTTGTTCGACAACCGCAACGGTACTCTGGAAACCGCCAACACCGACCTGACGCTTGGCGCCGCCGGTTTCCTCAACACCGGTGGCAGCCTGCTGCACGTAGGCACCGGGCTTTTCGACATCTCCACCGCCAACGTCACCGGCGCCGGCGGCACGCTCGTCACCCGTGGCGGCCTGACCATCAGCACCGACACGTGGAGCAACAGCGGCGTCATCCAGGCCGGGCGCCTGAACGTCAACGTCAACAACTTCACCCAGACCGCCAGTGGTCAACTATTGGCCTCCGACAGCTTCACCGGTAGCGGTATCAACTGGTTCAACGAAGGGCTGCTTGCCAGTAATGGCAGCGTGAACATCGGCCTGAGCGGTGCCTACTGGGGCGCTGGTCGTCTGAGCAGCCAGGGCACCCTGGCGCTTGGCGCCGCGCAAGTGAGCCTGAACAGCGTCAACTCCAGCATCGCCGGCGGCGGCAACACCACCCTCAATGTCGGCGGTCAACTGGACAACGCCGGTCGGCTGACCTCCGCCGCCAACCTGGTGGTCAACGCCGGTGGGGTGAACAATTTCGGGACGTTGGGCAGCACTCAGGGGCTGACCGTCACGACCGGTTTACTGACGAACAATCAAGGGTTGATCTTCAGCGGCGCCGACATGGGCCTGCGGGTCGACACGCTGAACAACCTCGACGCCAACATCTACAGCCTGGGCAACCTCACCGTTGACCGCAACGGCCAGGGCGTGCTGGCGAGCAGCATCCTCAACCGGTCCGGCTCGATCCAAAGCGACGCCAGCATGAGCCTGGCGGCCAGCACCATCCAGAATATCCGGACTTTGTTGACCGTCGGCAATGCCGGGATCTACACCGCCAGAATCGACGAAGTCACCTGCATCGAGGGCTACAACGCCGGGGACTGCAGCGGTAAACAGAACCACGTCTGGGAAATCCTGCAGCGGGAGAAAACCGAAGTCACCGCCGCCAGCGCCGCCTCCAGCATCACCGCTGGCAGCAACCTGACCCTGCGTGGCGGCGATCTGCTGAACCAGAGCAGCACCATTGCCAGCGGCGGCAACTTGACCGCGTCCCTGGCCAACCTGACCAACAGCGGCGTCGAAACGGGTGAAACCGAAACCTCGCGGACTTACATGTCCGAACGGACCCGAAATGCAGGTGGCTGGTATAGCGCGGCGAGCAACTTCAACAACCAGTACTGGTTCGAAAGCGCAGGTTACAACGCCGATAACCTGGGCGGCCTCGAGGGAGGTATCGCCAATTTCATCGGCATGACCGAAACGGAGCTTGGGCAATTTCGCAAGACAACCCAACTCGCCGGCGGCGACCAAAGCTACGCGGCCGTAATCCAGGCCGGTGGCGCGGTCAACATCTCGACCCAGAACAACATCGACAACAGCGTCGTACGCCCGGGCTACAGCTACATTGGTAGCGGCCCACGCACCAACACGGCAGCGGCGGGCAGCCAATACTCGACCCGCATCACCCTCAACCACCAACTGCCCCCCAACCTGGCGCAACAGCAGGTCAACCCGGTCGCCTTGCCCGGTTTCAGCCTGCCCACAGGCCAAAATGGCTTGTTCCGCCTGAGCGGGCAGGATGGCAGCGCTCCGGCCAGCAGCGGTCCACAAAGCTGGACCCTGGGCACCGTAAGCCTGACGCCAGCTCAAAGTCAGCAGACACCGCCCATTGGCCAGGCGAGCACCTTCGACACCAGCACTACCGTGGCAGGCACCTCGCCCGGCCGTAGCGCCGACTTCACGCTCAACCGCGTCCAGGGCCTGCCCACCAGCACCGTGGCGGCCAACCCGCACAAATACCTGATCGAAACCAACCCGG
Organism: Pseudomonas sp. ICMP22404; assembly: GCF_006227205.1. Classification (GTDB taxonomy): domain Bacteria; phylum Pseudomonadota; class Gammaproteobacteria; order Pseudomonadales; family Pseudomonadaceae; genus Aquipseudomonas. The sequence continues at coordinate 85,206 of NZ_VCNG01000023.1, read as the reverse complement.
TGCTTACCGACCTCAAGAGTTTCATGAGCTCGGACTACCTGCTGCAGAACCTCGGCTACGACCCGGACCAGAGCGCCAAGCGCCTGGGCGACGGCCTGTATGAGCAGACGCTGATCCAGCAAGCCGTGGTTGCCCGCACGGGCCAACGCTTCATCGACGGCCAGACCTCCAACGAGGACATGTTCAAGTACCTGATGAACAACGCCATCGTCAGCAAACAGGAACTCAACCTGTCGCTGGGCGTGAGCCTCTCCTCCGAACAAGTCGCGGCCCTGACCCACGACATCGTCTGGATGGAAAACGCCGAGGTCAACGGCGAGCAAGTCCTGGTACCGGTGTTGTACCTGGCCAACGCCAACAATCGCCTCGCGGCCAACGGCGCGTTGATCCAGGGCAGCGACGTGACCCTAATCGCCGGCAAGGACCTGAACAACGCCGGCACCCTGCGCGCCAGCAACAACCTGTCGGCTAAAGCCACCAATGACCTGGTCAACAGCGGCCTGGTGGAAGCCGGCAACCGCCTCGACCTGCTGGCGGGCAACAACCTCGTCAACAAGGCCGGCGGAATCATCGCCGGACGCGACGTCAGCCTCACCGCCACCAACGGCGACGTGATCAACGAACGCACCGTCACCACCCACGAAAGTGACAGCGGATACCGCAGCGAACGCACCGACTTCATCGACAGCGCCGCCCGCATCGAAGCCGCCAACAACCTGACCATCAACGCCGGGCGGGACATCAACAACGTCGGTGGAGTGCTGAAGAGCGGCGCCGACACAACCCTGAGTGCCACGCGCGACATCAACGTCACTTCCGTAGAGCAGGTCGATAGCAACGAGCGTGGTTCTAAACACCGCGATCAAACCATTACCCAGTACGGCTCCAGTATTGATGCTGGTCGCGATTTAAGCCTTAGCGCTGGCCGTGACCTCACTGCCGTCGCCAGCCAGATCGACGCCAAACGCGACGTTGCCATGGCCGCCAAGGATGACTTGACCTTGGCATCTGCTGCGGATGAGCAGCACTCGTACAGTAAGAGCAAGAAGGTTACGAGCCAGCAAGATCATGTCAGTCAGGTTGCCACCAGTGTGACGGCAGGTGGGGATGTGGCTTTGAGTGCGGGCAAGGATTTGACGTTGATCTCAAGCAAGGTCAACGCAGGAGATGAAGCCTATCTGGTGGCCGGTGACAAGCTTGAGCTGTTGGCTACCCAGAACAGTGATTACTCGCTGTACGACATGAAGAAAAAAGGGAGTTGGGGGAGCAAGAAAACTCAGCGTGATGAAGTGACTCAGGTCACCAACGTGGGCAGTGAGATCAAGGCCGGCGGGGATATCGGCTTGATCAGCAGCAGTGATCAGCGCTATCAGGTCGCCAAGCTGGAGAGCGGCAAAGACCTGACGTTGCAAAGTGGCGGTGCCATCACCTTCGAAGGGGTGAAGGACCTGCATCAGGAGAGCCACGAGAAAAGCAGCAACAGCCTGGCCTGGACCTCAATGAAGGGCAAAGGCAGTACCGACGAAACCCTGCGTCAAAGCACTTTGGTAGCCCAAGGTAAATTGACCATCAATGCAGTCAATGGATTGCATATCGACGTCAAGCAGATCAACGAGAAGACCGTCAGTCAGACCATCGACACCATGGTCAAGGCGGATCCTCAGCTGGCTTGGTTGAAGGATGCCGAACAACGCGGTGACGTGGACTGGAAGCAAGTAAAAGAACTGCACGACTCCTTCAAGTACAGCCACTCTGGGCTGGGCGAAGGGGCAATGCTGGCGATCATTATCGTCGTAACAGTCTTAACCGCAGGAGCAGCGAGCGCAGCTGTAGGGACTGCGGCAGGTGCAACGGCGGGCTCAGGTACGGCAATGGCGGCTGCCACGACCTCTGAAGCGCTTGCTGCCGGAGCGGAGTTTACGGCGGCAGGGTGGGGCAATGTCATGGCCTCTGCGGCGCTGACTTCCATGGCCAGTACCGGTGCAGTCAGCGTCATCAACAACAAGGGTAACTTGGGCCTGGCGCTGAAGGACACCTTCAGCAGTGACAGTTTGAAAAACGCAGCCATCGGGGGCTTGACTGCCGGCGCGCTGAGTTACGCAGACAGTACCTGGTTCAAGACCCCCAGTGGCGCCACCAACGGCGGTTCGCAAGTCACGAGTGCCGGGGCGATCCAGAATCCTGGCTATTCCAGCGACATGCTGAGCTGGGGCAATGCTGAGCAAACCGTATTGCGCAGTGGCGCGCATGCGTTGATCAACAGTGGCATCTCAACGGCCATCAATGGCGGTAGCTTTGGTCAAAATCTTGGTGGGGCGCTGTTGGGCGAGGGAATGGATCTCGCCGCCGCCGCAGGCAACAAGGGGATTGGTGATCTTGCCCAGGAACTGAAAGTCGACCCTGGCACCGCCCAGACTATATTCCTTCATGCTGTATTGGGCGGGCTGATCTCGTCGGCCAAAGGCGAGGGTTTTGCCAGCGGCGCTATTGCCGGCGGCGTTGCTGAGGGGCTGACGCCCAAGGCCAACGAGTTTTTGGCTCAATACGTTGATCAGCATTTCAATGCTAACGATCTTAGTCAGCAGGGCAGTCAAGACAAGATCGCGACGGCTCAAATCATCGGTCTGCTTTCGGCGGCTCTGGCAGGAGGTAATCCCAATACCGGCAGTTTGATCGGTGGGGCTGGAGAAAAGTACAACAACGAACTGCATCAGCATCAAGAAGCGGAAGCTGATTATGAGCTTAGGAAAGAACTGGGGGAACACATCCCACAACAGGAGCAAGATGAGCTAGGCAAGATCGAACCTACCGAAATTTTGCAAGGACCTCGTCTCGGTGGCGGTGGTGGAGGGAGCAATGGGGTTGCAAAGGAAATCCCCATATCTCGAGCTAGATATGGGGATGCAGCAGACCATATATCGGATGCGCAAGAGGCGGGTTATCCCGACGTACTCACTATTGATCGCCCAGGGGCGCCGGGAAACAGGAAAGAATCGATAGGAGGGCTTCCTAAAGTTCCCGGAATGCAGTTAGATGAGTACCCTCCCGCTATGTTTAAGGAGGGAGGGGAAGGAGCCAGTGTTCGCGCCATAACCCCTAAGAATAATATGGGGGCGGGTGCTTGTATAGGGAATGCATGCAGAGGGCTAGAAGATGGCGAAAAAGTTAGAATTAAGGTGGTGGAATAATGGCTAAGCTAGCGGCGGATCTATATCTTTCATATTCACAGCTTTGTATTTTTATTAGCTCGCTTTCACATCCGTATAATGATTGGAGTGATAGAAATTACTCACAGGGCTTCTCCTGGCGTGCCGGTAGTGTTTCCTTTAGAGCTTTGGTGGAAGAAGGTGAGCATAAAATAGCCATCTTTATCGAGGAAGCTGTGCCTGAAATTGATTCGGATGTCGTGCGGGCCTTTCGAGTACCGTTTGACGTCTCGGACAATAACGTTGAACTCGCAAGCATTTCACATTCAGTGCCTCTTGAATTGCCGATAGGGCTCTACATCTTACAGGTTGAATTTTGTGGCGCAGGGGGTGAAGGTATACCGAGAATCAATGTTCGATTAAACAAGGGTGTGACTAGTTTTTTGATATTGAAAGCTGATGCAGAAATAGAGCGGGAAGGAGATTTTGATCTTGAAGCGTTACCAGCTACATAGTGAGAAAAGAGATCTACAGACTGCAAGGCAACAATGCAAACATAGGTTTGCTGTCGTTAGCGTTGGAAGGTATCGTATCCCGATACAGGTAATAGGCTAGAGGAGCGGGGAGGAAGTACGTCAACGAGCTGCACCACAATGAGAACACCCCATGAGAAAGCACATTAGACTTTGGTATGAATGACGATGTTAAGGCCGCTCAGCGGGAAACTTGTGCACGGTGGGATGCTGATTTTTTTGATTGTGACCTGGATCTTAAAGTAGGGATCTCACTCGGAGTGAAACAAGGTCTTCGTCCTCTAAATGGCATGAGAGTTCGACCTGAGTCCGGAACATCTGGTTGGTATATCTGGGCTGGGGAGGTGTTCTCTGACGCGCATGATTTTTTTGTGCCTTTGCATGGATTGCATCTTACAGATTGGGTGCCACTAGTTATCCCATATTTAGGGCTTCCTCCCGGGTCAAGATTTCTTATCACGGAGGAATATGAAGATTTTTGGAATGATCCAGCATTACTCAAAATTTGAGGCTTGAGGTGGTTGGGAGCCGTCGATACCATGGCAAAAGAATATTGGTGATAAGGGTGTTGGTTGCCAAGTAACAGAAAGTCGATTCTGAAATTGCTGAGGCGATATTCTTCATTCGGTCTACGACTTCATCTCCAAGTCGTGCTGCTGAGGTTTTTTCGAGTGCCACGGTAACAAGTGATCACAAACACTGGACTTACCGAAATTACAGATACTTTTTGAATCTGCTTGCTGTGACGCCTATAACACCTCCCAGAAGGACCGCACTGGGCAGCAAGATAAAAGCGGCGTTCACGCTCACTGGCAGCACCAGATAGATGACCCAGGGGAAGGTGAGCAACGGCATCACGCAGGCCTTGGCGCGGTGATAGACATACCCTGACTCGCGGCCTGCACCGAATCGACGGATGTCTCGTTGTACGAGCCCATCGATCAACCCGATAAATGCTGCTACGAGAAAGAGCGGCACCGACAAACACAGTACAAGCAAGCGGACGATGAAAACCAGTACGCTAAAAGCTGCAGCGATGAGGTTGTTTTCTAGGTGCGAGTAGAACACCCCGATGTAGTCACGAGACAAGCGAGCATCGGCAATACGAGCATCCTGCGCACGCTGCGATGTGCTCATCAGTGCATGGGTAACACCCGTATTCACCAGAACTTCGTCATACACAAACTGGACGATTTCTCGGGCGCTTCGTCCCGGCTCCTGCACCAGTGCGCTGCGCTTGAAGTCGTTGGACAGCTGAGCCAGCTCGTATTCAAACATTCGCTGTGAATGCCGCCAGCCTTCTTCTGGCCAGAAAACATATATGCCGACACATTCGATCACAATGTTCAGCAACAGCGATCCAAGCAGAACGGCCACGAACCGAAAGGGCAGGGTCAGCAGATTGATGAACATCCCTTGCTGTTGCCGCTGCTGATGCTGGGCAGTCGCTGAAGGGCCGCTCATAGCTGCGTAGACTCCGTTTGTGCAGCCCCATCAAGAAGATCCTCAGGTAACGGCGCGTCTTGATCCTGCTCTGTTGCCGAACTCCACCACTCGTCCGCTGCGACGTAACGCTTGCGCATGTAACCGGCCATCATCTGTAGGTCCTTGGGCATGATTTCATCAGGATCCGGCGCGGGCAGGGGCATGCGAATTTTCCAAAGCTGACCACCTTCAATCAATCCGAATGCTTGGCCTTTGGGTAGAGCGACCACATGCGCAGGCTCAATCATCTGAACGCTGGTGGCGGTGATTCGGTCCTGTGTGTTCGAGGTAAACGCGGTATTTCCATGGGGATCTGAGCTGTCGGTGGCCGCGCTCATCACCGAGGTTGTATAGACCTCGACTTTGGGCAACTGGTTGGTGAGCAGCTCGGCCGTAGCCGTTTCACGGACTCTCAACATGAACAGATTGTTGAAGTTGCCAACGACCTGGCCTGCTTTGGCCCGGTTACCGATTCGCGCTTCAATGTCGCTGAGTGTCTGGGTGTATGCCGTGACCTGGATGCCTGCACCACCACCCTTGTTGATCATCGGGATAAACTCATCGCCCATCAGTTCGTTGAACTCATCAGCGTGCACATTGATGGGTATTTTCTGATTTACTTCTGCATCAGACAGCCTTTCGTCGACCTCGAATTTGTAGATATGGCCCGCCACAGAAACAAGGTCAGAAAACATGGAATTGCCGACGGCTGAGGCCACCTCCGAATCCGACAACGCATCAAGGCCGACATAAACAACGGCGCGCTTGCGGATCACTTGCATCCAGTCAAATATCGGTCGCGAGTCTGGCAGGTACGTGTAATCGGGAGCCAGCAACTGAGCAACGTCACCGGTGGTGAGCTTCTCCAACAGCGGCAACAGGGAAGCAACAATCTTGTCGAAATAGGTCCTGTCGTAGCGCACCGCGGAGCGCAGCCCATCAAGGACGGGGTCATACAGTCGCGCCTGTGCCAGATACTGCTCGATCGCGACCACCCGTTTCTCGCGGCCTATCATGTGCCGCGGGGTGTTCTTCTCGCTGATATTGGCTTCGAGCTGGACAATGACGTTCCAAGCTTTGGGATCTTTTTCGGCAAAGAAGCAGGCTGCGTATTCGATAAACAGCGCGTCGATGTTGATCACGTGACGCTGAATCAGCAGATAGTCCGGACGCTGCCCCAGCTCAACCAAGGCACGGGCAATGATATTGACGAAGCGCCAGGCAAATTCCCTGAACGCCGCGGAATTGCCTTCTCCTGACAACTGCCCAGCGATGCGGGACGCGACCTCGGTAATACGCCCAAATCGTCCAATCGCATTGTAGCGAGCTGAGATCGAGGGTTGCCCCAGATGGAATACGTAGAACTCCCCCTCACGCCCTGCGCGTTGAGCCTCAACGTACATGCGTTTGAGCAGCTCAGCATCCCCCTTCGGGTCGAACACGATACAAACCTCACCACGACGGATGTCCTGGGTGATGAACAACTCCGCCAATCGAGTCTTGCCGACTCGAGTCGTCCCAAGTACCAAGGTATGGCCAACCCTCTCACCCAGGGACAGCGTAACATCGACCTCCTGAGGTTCCACAGCATGGAGGCGGGGCATACCCCCCACGGGAGGCAAGGGTCTGACAGGGTTAAAGGGATGGTCCCAACCGGTGAGTCGAGGCAGTCGATTCAATGGGGTAGGTGCAAACTCCAACCGAGCTTCCACTCGACGTGCAATTTGATACAAGACAGACGGCTCTACATACCGCCGAAACTCAGGTCGATAGGTCTGCATTAAACGGTGCGTGTGGCGTTGATCCCACCGAAATCCTTTACCCACGAACAAGCGTTGGTGGCTGACAGGCATTTCACGACTGGTCATCACGTAACGCGGCAACCGCCTCATCTGCCGGCGATAACGTAGGACGATACAGGCTTGCCTCAAGCGAATGGCACCCAGTACTGCACAGATACATGCCGCTCCAGCTCCCAAAGTAGGAGTCAGTGCCAGCGACCAGGGAGCGGCAAGACACAGAATCGCCGCTGAACCACAGGCGGCGACGCTGTACAGTTCAACAGCCGGCCGCAGCAGCGTTTCTACGGCGTGGCTCTGTGTCATTGCTACTGCTCAAGGCTGCTGGCAGTGATCAACACGGGATAGTGCTGAAGGTGAAGGCGTTGAGCCAAATCATCAGCAGTTACCGGGGTCAGGGTCAGGCCAGGGGCCGCCTGACGAAGTTGAGCAAGCGCCATCTTCGATTCGACATTGACTACCAGACCGACTGCCTTGAGTTTGGCCAACTGCGGTAGACGCTGTTTTAACCAGGACCTGGAGCGAGCATCGTCTCCAATCAGAAAGAACGCCGGAAGACCTGTTGCGTCCAACGCCCTTCGTTCGACAGCCCCTGGGGATAGATTTGTCGAGCGAACCGGCAGAAAGTCTTCTTCGCTGTAACGCTCCTGCGCGTAACTGAGACTGGGTGCGTCGGCCACACATGCGCCGTAGTAGAACGCCAATAGTAGGCCGGTCCATGCATAACGTATTTTCATGGCGTGAGTATCCTTACAAAGCCAATAGGGTCAGATTTGCGCTGAGGTTTTGCCGATAACGTGCCGCAAGCGGTTCGCTAGTAGGACGATAATCAAGACCCGTAGCAAAGACTCCGTCTTCACTCGGGCTAAACGGCGGCAAACTAATTGCGGCAACTTCCAGATACCGATCAGGCCGCAACGGCTGATCAGGGTGCCAACAGAACCACTGTCGGTGGCCCAGATTGATCTCCACCAGACCGATATCATCTCGTAATGCTACACGATGTTTAAGCGCTAGTTTAAACATCCGCGCAGCTTCGAATGGTCTGACGCAGGGACGACCACAGTCCTCAGCTATAAGGGGCCGAAGCCCTGATCTCCTGGCGCAGGCCACCTCCAATTGCGCAGCAAAGCGAAGGAGGTAGCGCTGTGCGCTGTTTATGTTTACTGGCGCAGCCATTGACCGTTTACCTCCTGCATCACTGCCGGCAAGTCTCCATGTGCGCCGATGGATGCCCAGCGTCCGTTGTCATGATTGATGGAGATGTTCCCGTCTCGAATCCTTTTGGGTTTGATGCCGACTTTCTGCGCCCACTGCCGAATGCGCTTGTCGTCTTGTTCGCTGCCGAGAACATAAAGATCGAACGCGGCGCCTGACGTGTACAGTTGCCTGACCTTCTGATCGCACTCGGGGCAGTCCAACCGAACGAAGACAGATTTACGCTCGGCAGGTTTGAACATAAGAGGGCTGCTGATGGGAGGCAGATTGATGAGTGACATCCCTGGGTAACGATCTTTCCAAGCTTGGTCATAGGCGCGCTGGTAGCCGAGCAACTTCTCAACGCGCAGAGCCTCAGCTTCCACCTGAAGTCGTGCATAGCGCTGTCGCTCGGCATCCGTAGGCGCTTCTATCCCCAGTGCGCTTAATGGGTCCAGATTTGGAGAGTAGGTGCCCAGTGGTCCCCTCATCAGCGCGTCAAATCGATCCAGTTCCTCTTGTTGCAGGCCCCACTGCTGTGCAAGTAGTGTTTTTTCCATTGCAAGAGTCGTATCAGCGCGGAACTTGGCGTTGGCCTCGATGGAGGTGTTCGTAGCGCTCTCATTCGCATTAGCATCGAAGCAAAGCGAAAAGATCAGCGAATTCAGCAATCGTAAACCAGACATGGCCACTCCTATCGAATGCTCAAGTGGTGAGTAATGCCATCGGCGACAAACACCGCGGTCTGTTCGTCGAATCCTTCAAGTTTCCAACCCTGGAATGAGTCGCCGACTCTGAGAAGGTGGCTCTGATCCAGCGATTGGATACCTGCCAGTCCAACGGCCAAGAATGGGTGCCCGCCGCGCAGTTCCCGGCCCAGTACCTGGAACTCAGGCTCAGTTTTTTTCTTCGGCTTTCGGTAGGTGCTTTTGGGTGAGGGGAGTGATTGCATGGGCCGTTGGTGGCTGGCCTCGATCAGTTCGATCCGTTGCAGCAAGGGCTTCAGGTCCTGACGGGACACATGAGCGGTAAGTGCCAGCTCAATGCCTTCAAAATGCTCATTCACCTCATCTCGCATGTTGTTGATGGCTGAGCGGGTTGCCGTATCGTCCGCTTGCTGCGCCGTCAGGATGAACTGTTCCAGTTCCTGGATTTTGCTCTCAAGGTGCTGGAGTTGGGTTTCGTCATTTGTCCCATCAAGCCGTTGAGCTAGGGTCGACAGTGACTCTTGATGTGAAATAAGAGTGCAACACGTCAGCGTCAGAAAAAGAGGCGCTGTCCATCGCATCAGTCGGGTACGTATTGGTGTATCTGAGAGCGTGGAATAAATCACAGGGAAGCCTCCGAGCGGAGGAGCGCGTTTGCCTCTGGTCCTGTAGTCGAGTGGTCATTCGAGGACGTAAAACAGACCTGGCGATGTTGCTCGTCGATCTGTAGCGACCACGCTGGACCTGCCAGGGTTTGCAAGACATCGCGCAGCACCATCGGCCCTAGTCTCAAATGAGCGGCTGGTAGTGGAAGAGCGAATAGACTCGCGTTCTGAGGTGTAGGCTCGCAAAGCTGATACCCCGAACGTAGTAGCGCATAGCGGAAGGCGTCTGATACTGAGACAGACCAGGTACTGGGCAGGTCGATGTCTATGACCTGCAACAGCAGGTTCTGCTGTGCCGCCTCGGGTGCAAGCTCGACCAAGGTGTAGCGTCCATAGCGTTGTACAGGAATGTATTGATCGGACGGGTGGGTAACGGCAGTCCCGACTACGGGGTCGGCAGGCAACTGCTCAGTGGTTAGGCACCCCGTGAGCGAAAGACTGCTCAGCAGCATGGGTAGAAGTAAACGCAGAGGAATCACTGGCATACATCGGGCTCCTGGGGATGATCTGTGAAGGATCTCAAGCAGGTGCCGCCTTCGCAGCGATCAATAGGAAACAGCACATTCCCGTTTTACGACCGCAAAGAAAACGGCCTCCAAGGAGGCCGTTAAGAGTGATGGCTGAAAGGTGAGGGAGGCCTGGCCGCAGGCCTCAATACTCTTCAGGTAGGAGAATGGTGGTCACGCTGCGGTCAGCTTCAGTGATGATCCACAACTTGAACCCCGGCTCGATCTCGTCGACGTGGTAGACAGACATCAATCGATAGTTGCACATCAGTGCTTCTTCGTTGAGCTGACGATCCTCATCGCAGATGTCTCCCCAGTCGCCAAGGATATGACGGCCGAAGTAGTAGAACGGATCCAAGCGCTTCGTTCTCATCAAGGCATCGACACCAGGGGTGATAACCAAGGCGCCGTGCTCAGCAATAAGATTGTCCGAACCACCAAATTTGATAACAATCATGGTCTGCTTCCTATTTAAAGATGGGCCATGACACCCACCTCGGGCGTCATCGCTCACGAGGAGGGTGGGAATAGTCAAACGTCGAAAGTGAACGACGATTAGGAAAAACCAGGACCCGTTGCCGGATCTGAAATCAGAAGGGAGCCCCTTCGCTTGGGCTCTGGGATTGCGCAGCTGCAGTCGGTGCTGGTGCTCCAGGCGCCGGACTGTCTTGATTCGTCGGCTCGCGCTTGTACACCAGCGTTCCGTCGACCTTGATCCAGTTCAGTAGAAGCAGGCGGGCTTTGAAGCTGACTCCCATTTGCCCCTGGTTTATGCCTTTGGAGTAAGTGAAGGTGTCCACCCAAGGATCTCCTAGGCGAAAACCGACCAAGACCTTGCGTTCCAACTCGACAACCTTGGCGAGACGACGAACGAGATGTTGTGCGTCTTCGCCAGTGACCCGGACGTCAAAGCGCCGGTACTCCGCGCAGTCAGTCGGACCATTGAGCGCTGCAATGTCACAAGCCAAAAACGATTCACCTTTCTTGAGCTTCACTTCGCGAATGCGATTGAGATAACCCAGTCCAGTGATATGAAGATCGAAGTACTCGACTTCAGAAAACGTGTTGCTCATGAGATGCCTCCGGAGTTGAAAGAGCAGTGGGGAGGCACCACACCCGATGGGGACGGTTGCCCCCTATGGGTGAATAGTCAGATGATGCGACAGGGAAACAACGCTTGTGGCGTGTCCCGGTGTTTAGAGGAAGCTGGTCACCAGCCGTGGTAGTGCATGACCAGTGAGGCGATGACGTCACGTTGCCCAGGCACTAAAAGCCCGAGATCAGCCAGGCCTTTTACACCCGCCTGCTTGAGCAGGTCGCAGCCTTTGTTGGTGTCGTGGAAGCTCACCATCGCAGCCAGAAAAATTCGCTCATGATTACTCAAAACCTCAAAGTTCTTGTCGATCATGCGCATGATGGGCCTCAGGTCCCATCTGCAACTGGCTTTGTTGAAACCAGCTATGGATCCATCGCCAAAGTAGGTGTGGCCAGCCAAGGCGACACCTTGTTTCCAGGCAAAGAAGAAAGCGGCTGCGGTGTTATCTGCCGCGGCAGGTAGATGATCAGTGCGCGTGGGCTGGGATAGGGAGGAAAGCTGTGCAAGCGTAGAGTTTTTCATCGTGGTGACTCCTTGGATCAAGTGATGTGTGATGTTCGGACGAACTCGCACGAGGAAGTGAAGGGCATCAACGTCATTCAAGACGCACGTCCGCGAAAGCGATGCTGAGCGAACTGGGAGGGTCAACGTGAACCATTCACGCCGCAGCCTTGAAGACCTTCGCTGCCTGGGCAACCACCGATCCGTGATCGGCGATGCGTGAACCAAGGATGGTTTTTGAGTATCCACTTGTCAGCGATCAATACCTTCATGCTCTGTACCGCATTTCGAGAGTGCGCTGGACAGGCGCTTAACGATCCATGTCGGACAGGCATCGTTTGCTTTCCAATGGCTCGTAACGGGGCTGTCAGCGTTCACGTTGTTACACTTGTCTCATGGGCTTGTCTTTCCCCTGGTGCGCGCTCAAACGCCTGACGATATAGGTCAAGTGCGGCGCATAAATGGGGGAGGAACAGAGGCGCCGAAGATGTGACCTTCGGCTTGAATCAAGAAGCCACCCGTGGGTTGTGTAAGTGTCTGGTAGTCGTCATAACCAGACCCATCACAGCCATTCACCCGACCCGTCTCGTGGCTTGGGTCGGTATCGTGAGGCACACATCCGCGTACAAAAGGAGCCCGTTGTTAACCGGCGGGTGCCGGTACCGATTACGTCCACCCCAAAGGGTCTCCTGATCGTCCTTTCAGGGCGATCAGGAGACCCTTCGGCTTGGCTTTGTCCCACAGTAACTTGGTGCTGCAACACCATTAGGAATATGTGTTCCCTCACGTGACCGGTTGTTGACCGGGCGAGACGCGCACGCTGTTACAGAAGGAAAAGCGTGCTTGGGCGAGTCGCTCAATAACCTGGTGGCTTCGAGCGACTTGGCTTTCTGCGGTGTTTGGTACTCGATGCTGCGGCAGCAACGGGAAGGGCACCGCGACAATCAGGGTACCGGGTACATGACCAGAAGGTACGGTGTTTGCCATGCTGTTGACGCATGCGGGCGCCACATAGTGGACAGGTTGGGCCACCTGGAATGTGCATTGACAGGGTTTTTGTCCGGTAATGCTCAACCAGCTGAGTGACCCAGGCAGTTTGTTTAGCCAGAAAACTGTCCAACGTTATGTGGCCGGATTCAATTTGATCGAATGCCTGTTCCCAAATGGCAGTAGTGGCCGGATCCGCAATAGCGGGTGGAACTGAGTCGATTAATGTGAATGCCGCTTCAGAGGCATGTACAGATTTACCCTTTGTGTACAGATAACCGCGGCTGAGCAACCCACTGATAATATTGGCCCGTGTCGCTTCAGTCCCGATACCCGTAGCGTCCTTGAGCGCCTGCTTGAGTCTGGGATCGGTCACCAGTCTGGCCACTCCTTTCATGGCCTTGATCAGTTCACCTTGGGTATACGCTTTGGGGGCTTGCGTCTTGAGGGACTTCAGGGTCACTTGCCGTACAACACAGCCAGTACCTTCCTCCAGGACGGGCAGTAACTGGCTACGTTGCAAAGCCTCATCTTCATCAGCGCTAAGATCACTTTGCAGCATCTGATGCCAACCTGGCTCAATGATCCGCTTGCCTTTGGCCTTCAATACCCAGCCTCCGCAGTCGAACCGCGCGACGGTACGGTCATATTCGTGATGCGGGAGAAATTGAGCGAGATAATGGGCCCGAATCAATGCGTAGACGGCGCGTTCGTCCTGGCTTAGCGCATCCAGCGCAAAGGGCTCCAGCGTAGGGATAATGCCGTGGTGCGCTGTGATCTGAGCATCGTTCCAGGCACGTGAACGCAGATTGCGGTCGACGGACCGCACCAGCGACTCCACGTTGGGATCGCTGATGATCAGCGCATCCAGTACAGCCTGCGCCTCATCCCGCATGTTTTCGGGAAGATAGCCTGAGTCGGTACGAGGATAAGTGCAGGCTTTATGGGTTTCATAAAGTGATTGAGCTATGTCCAGGGTTTGCTGCACGCCAAACCCTAACCGTCGAGAGCAAACCTCTTGCAAGGTACTCAAGTCGAAGGGTAACGGCGCAGCCTCTCGAATACGAAGCGTTTCAACGTCCAGTACATGCGCAACGATTGCCTGTTTGAGATGTTGTAACGCCTGCTGCGCTACCGCCTGACGTATGCAATGACCCGCGGTATCTATCGCAGTGTCTGGCGGCACCCACTGCGCTGTAAAAGGTTGCCCGGCAAGAGAGAGGTGCACTTCGATAACCCAGTGAGCGACGGGCGTAAATCTTTCGATCTCCCGATCACGATCGACCACCAACCGTAACGTCGGTGTCTGAACTCGCCCGACCGACAGCACTCCGTTGTGACCGCACTGCCGACCGAGGAGGGTGAATAGGCGGCTCATGTTCATGCCAATCAGCCAATCGGCTCGAGAGCGGGCGAGGGCAGAGTGATACAAGCGCCGAGTCTGCTCTGCCGGCCGTAGCTGGGCCAGTGCTTTGCGAATAGAGGCCTCGTTGAGTGCCGACAACCAAAGTCTCTGAATAGCGCCTTGGTACCGACACAGCTCAAGCACCTCGCGGGCAATCATTTCACCTTCACGATCGGCGTCGGTTGCGATGACCAGTTCAGTGGCAACGGCCAATAGTTGTTTGACGATTTTGTACTGCGCAGAGGTGTTTGCTTTAACGCTGACCTGCCAGGTAGTTGGGATGATCGGCAAGTGGTCCAGCGACCAGCGCTTGAAGCGTTCGTCATAGGCTTCTGGTGGTGCCGCTTCGACCAGATGTCCAATGCACCAGGTCACACTGACGCCTGCCCCCTTGAAGCAGCCATTGGCTCGTTGATGGGCACCTAGCACCCGGGCAATGTCTTTGCCCTGAGAGGGTTTTTCACACAGAAAGAGTCGCATGGTGTGACCGGCAAAGGAGTTGAGGGGCTCAGGAAGATGCGCCGGCGGAGCCTGTCGATGCGAGCGTCAAAGCGATCTGCGCAAGAGGCGTATTGTCCGATGACCCGGTACCTCCATGAGCCGGGCATGAGTGAGAAGATGTGTGCCGCAACTGATTCGTCATGTGCCGCCGGCTGGAATAGGATGGATGTCTGTGGACAGAGCCATCGGGTCAGCAGGACGGTTGGCGCAATAGAGCGTCGAACAACTGGGCCAGCCGCTCTCAAGAGCGGCTCTGATGGAGAACCCTACCGTCGGCCAGGGGGCCGGAAAACCAGTGGGACCTCCTCGAACACTCGGCAAACAGCAGTTCAATAGGACTGATGCATTAAAAAACCACCTGTCAGGGACAGGTGGTTTTGGCGAGGATCAGTGAGTGAACATCACTGAATGAATTTCATTGCAGCGATGAGAACGCCCACCACGGCTGACAGCATGACACCCATACGAATCGTAAGCTTGACCTCAAGTTGAGCTAACTCCGCACGTAGATCTGCTTTTGTGGCAAGTGATGTTCGCAAGTCAAACTCCAATGCGTCGATTACAGCATGGGCTTTGGGCTCGGGCACGTTGATCGCGATCAGTGCTTGGTACAGAGCCAGTTCCATTTTCATTAAGACCACCTAAAAAATTAAGGGCCTTGTCCCTCGACGGGAAAGGCCCGTCGTGGGTGAGAAAATCTGTGTTTCCATCGACCTTAAGTCGACTGACTGCGCTACCGAAACGATGCAGTCATTGGGTGAGCTCTGCGAAAAATCGCAGCGCCTCGAAGAAAGCAAATCAATGAATGAACTTCATCGCAGCGATCAATATGCCGATGGTGGCTGAAAGCATGACGCCCATTCGCAATGTCAACCTCACGTCGAGGTGTGCAATCTCCGAGCGGATTTGAGCTATCTCAGCCGTCAGTCGATGTTCGACTTTAGTGAGATCGCTCTTGGTTGCCAGATGGGTGTGCATATCCGACTCCAATGCGTTAATTACTGCATGGGCTTTGGGCTCGGGCACGTTGATAGCGATCAGTGCTTGGTACAGAGCCAGTTCCATTTTCATTAAGGCCTCCTAGAAAATTAAGGGCCTTGCCCACGACGGGGAAGGCCCGTCGAGGGTGAGAAAAAGTTGTGCTTCCATCGACCTTGAGTCGACTGACTGCGCTACCGAAACGATGCAGTCATTGGGACGGATCCTGCGATTATCGCAGCGCCGTATAGAAGATCCCTACGGCTGGCATGTAGCTGAACACGTCAGCAAGACACCAGCGTAAATTGCGTCGCTTGGTCGTGACTGTCAACCTACCATCCGGTTACCGAGTGTTTCATAAGTGGGGCATAGCCGCTCTCAGGCCCTGCGTTAATGGGCGTGATCATCGCCATCGACTGAAGACAGCTTGCCACCGAGCGTCACTCGCTCGATCCGATAGGGCAGAATCCCCACGCGTCGAGCCTCGATCTTGAAGGTGACCCGGGTGTTCTCGTCCGCATCCGACCATTCCTCCTTCACCGAACGACCCTCGACCATCACCCGCATGCCCTTCTGGTACAACGTGCTCCAGCGTTCCGCGTCGCGATGCCAGATCTCGACCGGAGCCCAAAAGCCTCCTCGATCTTCATAGCCGTCTTTGATGGGAACCGGGTTGTCGAAGTAAACGTTAAGCCGTAGCAGTCGACGTGGCTCGTCATTACGGTTGTTGAACTCCCGAAACTCGGGAACCGATCCGATGTTGCCTTCACCAAAAAAATGAGTACTCATAAAGGGGCTCGCTCAAGTAAGGGCGCGCTGCATAACGCAGCGTTGATAGATCTCTTCGGCGTATGCCATTTTGATCGCGCAGTCATTGGCCTGACGGGCCAGGGTATGGACCAGGCCGATTTGCATGTTCAGCACGATCCTCTGTTGCTCCAGGGCGTAAAGGTCGTCAATCACCAGGTTGGGCGTGGCCTCGTTTTCGATGCATTGCTGCCACAATGAAACTCCCATCGCTGTGCGGTCCGGGCTGCGCCAACGCAGAAACATTGTCCCGGCCCCGCTGCTGTGCGGAGTCAGTTGGGCTGCCAGCAAATTGAATGGATAGCGCCGGGCTTGCGTCAGAATTCGCCCCTGCGCCAACGCCTTCAACTCGTCGCGCAGCGCAATGCATTCGCTGGCCCAATCCTTCAAACACCCCTTACCTTTAAAAGGCTTGAAAAGGCCTTTTAGGTAGGCTGTGTGTTGCAGTTGCTCAAAGTCCGACTGGGCCAGTGGTGTGAAGTAATGAAGGGCCATTACCGATCCTCCTCTTCAGACTGTG
Source organism: Pseudomonas sp. ICMP22404 (assembly GCF_006227205.1). GTDB lineage: Bacteria > Pseudomonadota > Gammaproteobacteria > Pseudomonadales > Pseudomonadaceae > Aquipseudomonas. Next base: position 68,373 of record NZ_VCNG01000023.1, on the reverse strand, counting down.
GATGCCTGGGAGCTGCCTCGTCATCGTCAGGTGAATCAGGACCGTCGACGGCAGCGTCGGCGCTGTCATTGTCCTTATGCTCCGAGTCATGGATCGCCAGCCGACGGGCCAGGGGCGCAGCGAAGCGTGAGCGACACGTGCCTTCCAGGACATCTTTGGAAACATCACCAAATCGGGTTTTGGCGAGGGCAGCAGCAGGGGTGTTGGTCTCAAAGTCCACACGTTTTGTGCCGGAGGGTTTGAATTGCTGAGCCAGGCTGAAAAGGCTTCGCAGGGCATGTGCTCCCTCGTTCAGCCAACGCTCCAAGGTGGTTCGATCAATCAGCGCGGTGTGATGGGCCAGAATCAAGCGGCGTGCGATGTCGTCATAATCGGCCAGCAGGAACACCGCCATAAAACCCAGTTGAGCATTGACGAACAAAGGCAGTTTGACGGGCTGTACGTTGAGGTTTTCGCCTAGGCTCAAAGCGGGAGGTACTTCTGATAACGCCAGGTCGACCTTTTCACGTAGGGCATTGAGGGTGGCTTTGGTGCTGTTGAGCTTGTCTTCGATTTTTACCATCCAGGCGTCAGCGTAGGGGTCATCCAGCTCTGAACTACGTTTCATCTTGTTCATCACGGCAATGAAGCCGTTGAGCCCGATGATGGTGGGGCGACCCTGTGAGGCGTCTCGGCCATGCCAGATACGGGAGGCCTGATGGGTATGAAGTGTCAACTGCATGCTGCTACGCAGGGTTCCGAGGTTCAATTGCAGATCGTTCGCCATAAGAGCTCTCTCAAATCGTGGGGGAGGGCTCAGCTTTAAGGCATGGTAAAGAGCTGTCAGCGAACAATGCGCAAGCCGTTCAAGCCTGATTACCCACCAGGAGATGTTTTTCCGCTATCCCCTGGGGATAGCCCGGACAATGGCGGGTTACCGGTCCCTGAGCAGGCCCTTGAGTTCATCCAAATAAGCGTGGGCGACGGCAGGATCGCGCTCAGCTTTAGGTGACTGCTTGGGCTTAGTCTGTGAGCAGACGGGTTCGGTTGAATTGTCCTTGGCCGCCCAGACGGTGAAATGACCTTGCATGGCTTTCTGCAAGATGCCGAACAGGTAACCAGCAGGATTGCGTATATGAGCGTCCCGACAACGGGTTGCCCATTCATCCACGACGGCCTGTCGCATCGGTGCAGGCAGTTGCATCAAGGCAACTTTCGCGCCGGCTTGCTGCGCGGGTGTGAGTGATGCAAAGCGAGAGGGAAGGGCCAATTCTGATTCATCCGGCAAGCGCTCCCTAGTACGTTGTACTTCTAACGCTTTTGTACTTAACGTACTCGCTGACTTCGGTTGCCGAAGACCGTGGGACTGCGCGGCCCTTGGCCCTGATTCGGATTCCGAAGACGGGGCCGCTTCTTTCCGAAGAGCCTGCACAGCCCGCTCTTCGGATGCAGACACAGGCTTGAGATCGCCGGTCTGTTGTTCCTGCAAGCGAGCAGCAAGAACCTGCAAATGGCTTGGTAGCAGCCGTGTTTGCACACTGGGGTCATGACTGATTTCCTCCAGCACGACCAATCCAACACGTTGGATCCCCTTATTGGCGTGCTTGAGTGTTTGGCTGACCAAAAGCATATATTCAGGGTCGATCTGCATGGCCTCAAAGGGCGTCAGAGGCCGATCATGTAGCACATATAAATTTCCCAGTACTCGTCCTGTACGTGTGTCCCGACGTCGACGCGCCAGGCTCAGCCAACGCGTCAACCGCAGTTGCTTTAGTATCTTGGCCACCGTTTCGTGAGAGGCCTGCGCACCACAAGGCACAGACGCCAAGTGACGTCGCAGCGTTTCGTACGTGGGAAACGCGGTGACCCCATCGTCGTTGAGTAGCATTCGGAAGACTTGCCAGGCATTGCGTTCGAGTGGGGTCAGGCGATCATCCAACAGCAATGAGCGGGGGACCGTCTCATGGCGATTGCCGCTGAATAAGAAACCGTCTCCGTTACCTTGAGTGCTTTGTGAGCGCAAACTCTTCAGCGCAGTATCGAGTACTGAGGTAAGTGGTGACGGGCCTGAAGTTTTCACGGTACTAGACCAACCCTTGATCGATCCAGCCTTTGACCGCTGCCCAGATCACGGAGGCTGGTAATGAAAGCTCCTCAGCCAGATCAAGCGCCAAATCCAATAGCGCTCTGTCATCGCTCACGCGAATTTTTCGGGCCTTGAACCGAGGATGCCAACGTTCCCAGAGCATTATGTCCTGGGCCTCGCTAAGCACGTGGTGTCGACCTTTACGTTTGGGCAACCCCAGTATGTTTCGGCGTAATGCTATTTCTTGATGACTGAGGCCATAGAGGGAGCTGACCATGTCCGTGCTGGCCCCCAGGCGCAGCATCCGGTCGATGTCAGCGATTTCCTGGGTCGCGTCCTTCACCTGACCCAGGATCTTGTGGAGCACACCTCGGTTTACCTGAACGGTGCACCACGGTACGCGAGCGTTGACGAGGATGCTGATCAAGGAGGGCTCCTTGAGCACGGCCAGGTCTTCGTCGGCGAATCCCATCGTCTTGCAGCGTCGGAGTTGACCGTTACGTAAATCGTGCAAAGCCTGCGCAATGACGGCTTGATTTATCGGATGAGGTATTGTCATTGGGCCTCCCTGGAATGCACATCGCCTTCGCTGTTGAGCGCTGTCTTGAGATCAATCAAACGCCGGGCCAAGCGAATCAAGCGAAACAGTCGGATCAGATCGTCGTCGCTCAATCGGTTAGCCTGTGTTTCGGGTTGTGTGGTCCCCAACAGCAGCGGGCCGATGTCTAGCGGAACGTTTGTGGATGTAGAAGGGGACGTCAGCGTTTCCAGTAGAGCGAGTAAGGTCAACGGTGCTGAGGATTCGGGCTCGACTGATTTCAGGCTGCAACGAAATCCGATGCCCTCCTCGATTTCGGTAATAACATCGGCCTTGGCAACGTTCTGACAAATCTCTCGCGCAAATTGACTGATATGAATGCGCAGGCGCCGTGGTTCATCTAGTGAAGGATCAATGCTCCAGATATCTGAGATTGGAAACAGGCTGCCCTGAGAAAAGGGCAAGGCATCCGTAGGCAGTGACGGTTCGTCTCCAGCGTGCTTAGCCACCAGCGCTTGAATGGACTGCAGGCGATTAACGTCGACTGAACCATCAGACTTGCCGTTTTCGTCTTCACTGGGTGCAGGTCGCCTACCAGATGAAGAGGGGACTGAACTGTCGCGCTGAGTCACGCCAAGCGGTTCTGCGGGATGTTTCTTTGGCATTGGTGATAAGGATTCTCCAGGCACACGGTTCAATGCCTGGGCTCGTTGTTCTCCAACCTGGCAGGCCAAAGTAAGCGAGTCGTAATCGATGCCAAGAACGTGCGCCATCTGGCCTATGATCTCGTCTTGAGCGCGCTCAAAGGAAAACTCGGCGGCCGCACCATCAAAGGAGATCAGAACCTCTTGAAACAGGGATTCGAAGTCGATGCCGAGGTCCTTATCTTTGGCGTGCTCGTCCCAAAGTTTGAGGCATGTACGGCGTAAAACGGCGAGGCGTTCCACTTGATGCCGTCCCAATCCGCCATACAGAACATTCGGAATCGCCGGCAGAAGGTAGCGAACAGCATCACGCATGCGGCTGATATGGGATTGTTGGATGGGGTAGCCGTCCGCGGTCAATCGCCGTGACAATTCCGATTGCGAAAGCGTAGCGCCACACTCTAGCTCGTAGAGTTCACGGGCTTTCTCAACGCCAAGGGCACGTTCTATGAACGTCAGTCCGCCTCGCAATTCATTCTCAGCCAGATGCCCTGTCAGGGCGAGGATCTCGCCACGACTTGGCCAAGGGCGAAACATGCAGGTCAGGCGAAAGAATTGCTCGTCCTTTGTTTCAGCCCAAAGCTCACGAAGGATCGACAATCGAGTATTGCCACCGTTGCGAATTCGAAAGTGGAGTTCGCCTGGTCGCCGGGTAATGGGTGGTGGCGCATCCAGCCCCCGCAGCAAGATAGAAGCCTTGATCTCATCGTACTTGGGGTTGCGCGTTACCCGCGGGTCCAGATCGTAGGGTTTCAAGCAGTTCAAGGTGACGATCATGGGCGTATCGGTTTGTGGATCATCCTGATGCAGTGACGCTGTTTGATCTCGAGGCCCGTTTGAAGCATTCACTGACGTTTCGGATTGAGTAGGAAAAGTTGTTACCACGCGCACATCACTCCTCAGTCTCGATCTTCCAAACGATCGGCAATCCATTGATCAACCTCTGCGGAATCCCAACTACCGCTCGAACGCCGATGCGGATGGGCTTGGGAAATTTGCTCAGGTTCATTAGGTGATAGAGGTAGGAACGCTTGAGTCCGGTTTTCTGCTCAACTTTCGGCCGGCGCAATATACGGCGTTCCTGGTGAGGTGGAGGCAGATCACTTTGCAACATCATGCTGGACATTCCTTGGCGCTTGTTCGCGCTTGTTAGGGAGAGTTAGCGGTTGAGCTAGGGGCAGGTAAAGCACCACCCTCGAGGAGCCGGTTAGGATTGAGCGCAGAGATGGCGCCTGGCTTTCTCGAACGTCGTTCGCAGCGCGGGCTCACAGATTCCAGCGCGGTTTCCGTGATAGGCGATCAGGGTGTGGATGACCGAATCCAATGAGTGGAACGTCGAATAGCGAGCGCCGCTGCAGGTTTGGCCCAACATCAATGTCAGTAGGCTACCGATGATGTTCAGATGAATGGCTTCGGCTGTGTACGGCATGACCCGCACGTCCCGCAGATCAATTTCATGCTGTCGTTGGTCCCGATGAGCGAACAGAAACATGGGCTTCTGATCAGGGTAGGCCCAGGACATCCAATGCTTGAGATCATCATGACGAATGATCAGGTACGGCGTTTTCGCCAGCAAAGAGTCGTCGTAGATGGTGCCGTGTGCCCATGAGGGCAGTTCTTGACGACGTAGGGCGAGGTAAAGGCGTTGAACGTTCAGCGTGAGCAGGGGCCACTGTGCAAGTGCCTCTGGCGTTGGAGTTGACATCAACGCTGCCAGCTTGAACACATGGGCTTCTTGTTCCAGCAAATCACTCCATCGGATCGCTGCTTCCAGCGGGCTGTAGTAATCCTTTGTGCCAACGAGCTGGTCATGTTGAGTCATGAGTCGTTCCATAGATGCAAGGTCCGTCTATGGAACGGCAGATACTAGGGGCTGCGAAAGACTCAATGCGTCATGGTGGGTACCCGTTTAGTTTGTTGACCGCCTCAGACTTCTGAGGTCAGGGCTCAGATGACCGAGACGGTCGCGGGCACCGCTTTTTACCTAGGATCTACAAGTGTTTATGAGTAAAACGTATGGTTTTACCCGTCTGGATTAAGACCTAAACTGTCACTTCGCTTTGCGTCGTGAGCCGCCTGTCTGGGCTGTCCATCTCGGAGATTCTGGTAATAAATCGTTGCAGCTGTTCGCTGGGCGTGTTTTGAGTGCGTAGCAGATAGCTGGTCAGCGGCGGAGGGTTACCTGATAAAGGGCGGGTGACGACTTCATTACTTTGACATAGGGCCATCTGTGCTTCGCAGGTCAACCCAATGCCGTAGCCCGCAGCAATCAGAGAAATCATCACTTCGTGACTCGAAACCCTTTCTGCGACGCTGATTGAGACACCAGTCTGACGAAGCAAACTCGTAATCTGCTCGTTCAAACCGGTATGCGTTTTGGGGTCAAACAACACCAATGGAAAACGCAACGCCTCCAGCAACGGTATCTCCTTGAACGCCAGTAGAGGGTGGCGAGCAGGTACGACGATGGCCAGCGGCGTGTGCCATATTGGTTGAGCCGAAAAACCTGGACCTGTTTGATTGGAACGTGCGAAACCGACATCGAAAAGGTCCTCGCACAGCCCCTTGAGTTGCTCAGCGAGCGAGACTTCGTAAAGACGTATTTCTACTTCAGGTTCCTCAGATCGGCAACGTGCCAAAATTGAGGATAGTCGTTGGGGCAACACGCCATCGGACAACGCAACGCGGATTGAACCTCGGTAGCCCGCCGCTGCGGCCTGTACGTTGCTGCGCGCTTGCTCGACTGCCCGGAAGATTCGTTTCACGTCCGCAGCTAATACCTCTCCAGGCCAAGTCAGCCGAGTTCCTCTGGAGTTTCTATCAAACAGCCGGGCGCCTAGCGTTGTTTCGAGTTCCTTGATGGTTCTAGAGAGAGGGGATTGTTCGATGTGTAATCGCTCCGCGGCCCGCGCGAAGTGAAGCTCTTCTGCTACGGCCATGAAGCCGCGTAGATGGCGAAGTTCCACTGGATTTCCTTATCGATTGCCCTGCAATGGGCACACAGCTAGGGCAGTACAGATTTTGATGCGTCGTTACATCACATCGTATGAGCACAGGTCAGCTCAATTTGCGACCAACAGGATATTCTACTGGGAGTTATATGACTCAAATATGTAGTGCTCCTCACTTTTACTTAGCTTGCACGGGCATAGCCACAAGGGCCTGTGATCTCCTGTCGATGCAATATTTAGTTAATGTCTCCTTTGGGGCAATAGCGACGAAAGCCATTATATGATGCGAGTTGTTACAGGTAGACCTGATCGCCAAGTTGTGCGAAGTACAATGTAACCGCGTACATTATTCGATTCATATAATTTGAAATATATTGAGCGGGTCTGATCCTAAGCTCGATACTCGCGGCAGACCCGCTTCCCGCGCACATGCAGGCCCATGGCGAACATGCCCGCCCTGTACTTCAGCTTTTCACTGACGTCCTCGCCGATCCGCTGGAGCGGGGACCTGGAGAATGTCTGACGGGAAGGAACGGCCGTACTCTGTAGCAGGGCCAAACAGACCGCTTGGCGATGCCTACTCACAATGGGGTGCGATTTCGCTGACCAACCTCACTGGTCGTCCCTCGGCAACCAAGGGTGAGTGCGCAATCCATTTTCGCGATAGGGCGCTCTCCACAGCCTTTTCGAGGCTTAAATCTCCATCGTCTTCTTGTCCAACATTCGCTGCAATTCGCGAGTTTGCTTGAGCGCATCGCTCAGCTCCGACACCGGTACCACGGCCTCATCAGCACTAACCGCTGACAGGCTTCCGTCTTGGGGAGCTTGCGCCCCTGGAACAGTTGTTCGGCATTGGTGCCGATGCGGCTGGTCAATACGACCACGCTCTGCCCGGGTCCTAAACTCTCGCGAACCATGGTTAGCTTCTGGTCGGTACTACAGCGGCGCCGGTGCTCCTGGCCGAGCAGTTCGCCACCCTTGTCGCGCTGTACTAACATGCCTGTCTACCTAGCCCGTACTAATTGGGGAACAGTGTCCTGTCTCTCGGTGGGGGCTCGTTCATGCAGTCTTGCTACTCACTCCAACCCAGATCATAAAGATCGCGCTTTATTGCACCAAGCCATTCATTTTTGTAATTGGAGCGGGAGAAATTTAGTGCAGTTTCGGGAGTGAGTGACCATTTGCCCCCTGGAAAGACTGAAGCATTTATTTCATCAAGCCGGCCTTGGCTGTACACCAACAGCGCCTCAACGAAACGAAAGAGTTCAAGTTCGGAAATCGCGAGTCGCTCTCTTGCTAAAAAGGTTTCAACTGACCTTCTAGCTTTTTCATGCAGCGGATCATTGGCGAGTGGTAACTTGACGCTTATCTGAGGCATTGGCGAAGTCGATGCGCTCGCTCGATGTGCAATGTAGGATACGATGTCGAAATCGTACGAGATAGCTTCCAGATCTTCGTAGGGGTGAAGGTGCCTGCGCGTGAAGAAATTTTCTTTGCCCTTGAGTGAGCTATTGCACGTATGGCAACTCGGAACCAAGTTGTACAGCGACAAAGCCAAGTAAGGGTACTCACTCTTCGGATAAAAGTGATCTAGGGTTGGACGCAGCGAACTGGTTTTATGATCCCTATAAATTGTTACAGCCAAACTTTGTTGGCAGTACGGGCACATCCGATAGGATGAAGACATGCAAAGTTGATAGGCGCTCCAAGGTCTACTGCTTTTTGTCGCAAAGCGACCATAGTCAAAAAGCTTTTCGCAAGCGGCGTCGAAGTGTTTTCGCTGTGCATCGCTAGCGGTTGACTTGAACGACTCCACATCTTCAATGATTTCTCTGAGCTTAGCCGGTCGCGAGATGGCCAAGCGGGCTCCATGTCTGCCAAGTAGCTTAGCCAACAAGGCACTTTGAGGCGGCAACGCTTGTGCGAGGATCGCTTTCAAGAAAGCTTCATGGGTAGCTTCGACAGAGCTGGACCAAATGTCCGAAATATTAATATGCATATCAGTCCTTGCGCTCCAGCAACCCCAGCTCGACCAATCTTCCTTTTATCTGCCGCCGAATGATGGGATCACCGATCATTTCAATGCATTTGAGCGGGACTGAAATACCATTAGAAACATCGTCCACTATTTTTTTAATTACATTTGCCGCGAAGGTTCCCATTGTGCCGGTCTGGCCAACCTCACGCACCACAGTATCAAGAGGGGCCCCAAAGGCCTCGGAGGGCCTGCGGGGCTTTGTGTCCCCGGCCAAGTCCTCGAACCAGCTGTTCCCATCGAGTATGAAGGTGCACTCCCGTGGAAAGTCCGACATGAGGACTGGCGAGTGAGTGGCGACAATGATCTGGACAGTTTTGAACTTTTGCTTGAGCAGTGCTGCAGTCTTGTCAAGATAGTCTATGTAACGTTGCTGCCACGCCAGGTGAAGGAACGCGTCACCCTCATCAATCATCAGCACCAGATTTGTATAGGGAGCCTCTTTGAGAAGAGCGATACAAGCTAACTCGATGCTTGAAAACTGATGTATCAAAGCGGCTGCGCCAGAGCTCAGTTCTGTGAGGCTCAGCGTACCAAGCGTACCAAGCTCCAAGGATTTCAATCGCTCATGCTGATCGTCATCAATGTAATAAACATTCTTTTTTAACTGCTCATCCCCCACAATAGCAGCAATTTTCCGAAATTTTTCCAGCGCTTCATCATAGCGTTGCCTAAAGACGGAGAGTTTTTGGGGTAGCTTATGTCTCGTTGAAAACCCGAGGGCGTTCAAGATCTGAAGTTCAGCGGTGCTACCTTGCATACGCCCTTTACGGACATGCTCGTATGCTCGAATTTTCAGTGAAAACTCCGCCCCTACTCTTAATTTCATTTCCTGACCGAAAGCCTGGATGATTTCGGAGCGAAGCCTACTGGTACCGTGAAAAGTCTCCCAATCGATAGAACCGTCGTCGCGCCTAGCTATGTGATCAATTTCTTTATATCTTTTGATAAACGGGGCCGGCCATGTATCGATGACTCCTTTGGAAGGGCTTCCTAACTGCCTCAACAGATCGCCAACTTCAACCTCCGACATCCTTGGTAAATTAAGCACTTTCCGTGCTTCAAGCCCAAACGCCAGCTTTAGCTGATCAATGACTTCTTTATGCTCAGAGGTTAGCGGCTTCTCAGTACTTGAGAGACTGGTTTTAATAGCTCGATATTGATGCCCATGCTTTGAAATTGGCAGATGATAAGGAGCAGAGGTGTAGTATACGGCGCACGTCGACTTATGAATCTCTTCAGAAACCCAAGTGATACTTGCGGCGCCATTGGCAGGCTTTTTTCCAGATAGTGCCGATACCAATCCCATCATTGCGCGCGTTTTGCCGCTACCGTTGGGGCCTACCAAAAGCGTCATCGAATCAGCAGCAAACAGTGGTTGTTCAGTCGAGCCGATAAGAGGCGACTCTACTAAAGGTATCGAAAAACCGTCATTGTGAAAGGCTGTAATCAAGTGAGTTCCCTTGGCCGAATGATTGATATTGCCTACTAAGAAAGGTCGCTCAGGTCTGAGCATTTTTGCGGGTAAGAATAACTTAGTGATGGTGTTCTGCCCACAAACAACATTCTGATGCAATCGCAAGCGTTTCGAACAGGCTATGGGCTTCGTTGTTCATGCCCTCAATGTTCAGAGGAGCAGGGAGGCGCCGCGCCCTGGATGACATAGGCACCCCTAGACAGTTCCGCATTTGCCCGGCTGTCGGTGGAGTAGGCCATCACTGGCCTCGGAAACCAGTTCGAATGACCGACTGCGTGCTTCCGCATCGTAAATACGGGCGTCCATAATGATTTCGTCGGCCTGGGTTTTGTCGAAGAACGATCTGATCCATTGACTCCCTTAAGCCTTTGTCTCGGATGTGGTGTAGTGCAAAGCGTCCCGCAGCGTGTGCTTGCCTATGTCGGCTGGAGCAGTCGAGGCTTGCCACCGTACAGCGCGTTCATCCATTAGCGATACGAAATGGCAATAAACTGCACCTCATGCTTGATGTCCTCGAATTGGCATTCAAATGCGCGAGTGGGCAGATGGAGCTCCTGAGTATTACCCTGGAGTCGATGGTCGAGCGCATGTTGAGCATGTTTGGATGAGCTAAATGGTCGCTTCACGGAGCACGGCGTCGGCTACGCTTTGGTGAAAGACGAAATTATCCGCGTGAATTCCGAAGTCGTGCATACGGAAGTGGTAAAGCCCGGGACTTACTACCTTAGCGCTCTTGGGTTTGAAGGCCCTCAGGAAGAGTTCTTGGCCGCCCACGATCAATATCCTGAGGCAAGGCCAGCGGTGCGCTCTTCGGCTGGGAAAGTCTCAACTCTGCCTCTAGCGCCAATCCACTGCTCCTGGGGACACATGGATCGACGCGTTTAAACCGCCCCCTTGGACTGCACGGAAGTGGAAGTCGAAAGCGTGGTTGACGGTGGGCCTTCTCATCTGGAGGATCTGCGGTCAGAAGTGACTGTTAGAGAGAGCAACCATGGATTGGAAGCTAGAACGATGCACCCGCCACCTTTACGTATTGGAGCTGGAGAACGGCAAGTTTTACGTTGGCCAAGCGAAGGATCCTGATCGGCGTATTCGTAAGCATTTCAACGGTAGCGGCTCCGAATGGACACGTCTGCATGCTCCAGTGAAGGAGCTGATGCGCGAGAGCCTGCAAGACGTCGACTACCGAGCCGCGGAGTTAGCAGAGAATGAGCTCGTGCTGAAGCTGATGCGGCAGTATGGATTTCACAACGTCCGCGGAGGGTTCTTTGCAAATACCAGTGTTGAGCATGTTGAGAAAAACCTGGTCAGCCATGGCCACGGTTGTGTTGTGAGTGCCGGCCTGGCCAACCTCGTCGACCCGCCAGTGGTTGAGGCCGTTCATAGGCTATCGACACAGCCCCCGGGTCAATTCCCAGAAGCATCTTCAACGTCTAGGCATGTGCTGAGTGGAGCGGAGTATGGCTTATTCGTTCTCAAGCTAGAGGGCGGGTACTATTTTGTAGGTTATAGCACCAAACCAAATGTCCGAATCAACCGGCACTTCGCAGGGAAGGGCGCAGATTGGACATCGCTGCACAGACCGATTGAGGTGCTTAGCAAACGATCCCTCGGGTTCCTGACCGAGTCACAGGCCGCCACTAAGGCCACGGATGCAACCGTCGCTCTGATGCGATTGTTTGGCTGGGAAAAGGTGCGCGGAGGCATTTGGAGGTCGGTCGACGAGGAGGTGACGTTCAAGCAGCTTCGCCTGTCTGGCCATACTTTCAATCCGTAGGCGAATGATGAGATCTTGGAAAGATAGCTCTGATTTGTGCCACTGCGGAGAGGGGCAGTTCAGTGAAAGGCGGTTTGCGGCTGCTCTTTCAGCTCCAATAGCTAAAGCACGTCGGGTAACTGGCCCTGGCGCATCAGCAGTTGCAGGACATGCGCCAACAGGCGGAACAGGCACGCGAGGCCCAGCAGCACTACAGTCGCGAGGTCGAAGACCGGTCTTATCGCGAGGTCGATTGAGTTCGCAAGGAGAGCAAAGCGTTGGCCGTCCAGTTCAAGAAAGCCCATGCCCGCCTGCAAAGTCTGCAACAGGCGTTGCTTGCGGGCAGATGGAGTTGAGCGAGGCGCGTGAGCAACGTAGCGAGGCCTCGAGCCAAGCCCGAGGCCTCCAAGACCAACTGCAGCAGTACCGTCAGGCAAGCCTGGAGGCGACGGAACAGCGCAACGCCGTGCAGCAACGTTTGCTGCAGGCCGAAGCCGACTTGGTGAGCGCCCGCGAACGGGCGGCAGCGGCGCAGGCACGAGCCGAGATTCAGGCCGAGCAGCTGGCGGCGGCCACCCGCAGTGTTGCGACGGAGCCTGCTGGGCAGCCGCGCAAGGCCGCGTCCAATAAACGCGGAAAAGCCCGACCTGCAGGCGTCACCGCCGCGCCCGACCCCAAGCAGGCGTAATGCCCGCTGGGCCCATTGCTCCTCCCCTAGGCGCTCTGGCCGGAGCGGCAACCTGATGAGCCTGAAGGCAAGGCGTAGGTCATTGGGCGCGGTGCTTCCAAGCTTAGTACCGGCGCGCAGTTGGAACCAGGCTCGCCACCTGGCTTGTGTGATCAAGGGCTGGTAGCGATCCGCCGGTTGAATGATCGGATGAGCTGCGGCCCTGTATTCGCGTCCGAGGCGAGTGGCGTTCGATTGTGGTCAGGCAACAAATCTGATATCACACTGAGGTCATGTCGAACTAGAAAGGATCATGCATCCTAGTTCGCTCCTTTGCCCTTCATAAGTTGCTTCAAGCGAACCCTGGCCGGTGCGCCCCTAATTTTGTTGATACCCTCACATGCTTAAACTGAAAATGTACCCGGCCAAGAACGGCGATGCCTTCTTGATCAATGCCAATGGTCAGCATGTGCTGGTCGATGCCGGCTATGCCAGCACCTACACCACGCACCTTGCGGGGGAGTTGGCTGAGCTGGCCGAGCGGGGAGAGCCCCTCAGGCTAGTGGTATGCACTCACATCGACGCGGACCATATCGGTGGTCTGTTGGCCTTGTTCAACGACAACGGTCCTCCCGGGCGTCGCCGGATCGAGATCGACGCGGTCTGGCATAACAGTCTGCGCTCGCTGCCTTACACGGCAGAGGGTCCGCGTTTAGGCGATCATGCCGGTGTGCTGGAGGCCATTAAACGACGCGGCTTCCCCGTGCCGCCAGCGCTTGCCGTCAATCCTATCGGGGCCGAGCAGGGGAGTTCGCTGGCCAAACTCCTCAGGACTCAGGGGTATCACTGGAATAATGGTGACGGCTCTCGCTTGATCGATAACCGCAGTGTTCCTTACACCTTGCTCAACCAGGTGCACCTGGAGGTGCTCGGGCCTCGCCTCGAACGATTGGAAGCCTTGCGTACGCTGTGGCTGCGAGAAATACGCCGACTTGGCCATCGAGGCAAACTGCTCAACAGCGACTTGGTCGACGACGCCTATGAAATGTGGTGCAGCTGCGCAGCACAACAAACCAGCGCGCCGAGTGTTCGCCCCATTGCGGCTCACCGCGCCCCCACCCTCGCCGAAACCTATACGCCGGATACTTCGGAAGCCAATGGCAGTTCCATTGCATTGGTGCTCACCGCCGGTCAGGACCGTATGCTGCTTTTAGGTGACGCGTGGGCAGAAGATGTCCTCGACGAATTGACACGGCGCCATCCGGGGACCCAGCAGCTGATGTTCAGTGCTGTCAAAATCGCCCATCACGGCAGCCACTACAACACCAGTCCGGAGCTGCTTGCATTGATCGATGCGCCTTGCTACCTCATTTCCACCAACGGTGGAAGGCACGGCCATCCAGACTTTGAAGTCCTGGCAGCGATCGTTGATCGACCTGCGAGCTTTGAACGCAAGCTCTATTTCAACTATGAAACCGCAGCCGCACAACGGCTACGGAGCTATTCATCAAAAACCGGAGCGCGCTTCAGTGTTCACGTCGTCACGGATGAATGGATTCAACTAGGAGACGTCAGCTGTGGCGGATGAAGCAGTTAAACAAGCGACATGCCGGGTCACCAATGATCATCAGGTGGGCACAGGCTGGCTGATTAGCCCCTCCTTGGTAGTGACGGCCTTTCACTGCGTGGAAGCAGCGGTGGCCGCCGGGGCAGATCTCTCCGTCGAATTTGGCATCGGTTCCGCAGCGATACGGCATAGCGTGGAGGTTCAGGCTCACGATGAGGATTTGGATGTCTGTCTGCTGCGGCTTCCTGTCGCTCTGCAGATCGAGCCCCTCACGATTGATAGCCGACTGCCCCGAGGCGGTGAGCAATGGTCCGCGTTTGGCTATGCCGTACATAAGCTGAACCTAGGCCACGCCCTCAAAGGCACGATCCAGCAGACGTTGGACGAACTCATTCACGGCGTGGATCTTGACCTCTCTGTCAGCCCCGAGACCCAACTCACCGATTATGGTGGTCTTTCCGGAGCGGTGTTGATGGTCGCCGGGGATTGTCGCGGCCTGTTGCGGGTCAGTGTAAACACCGCTGTCGCGGCCATCAGCTTTCACCAGATGCGCCCGTTTCTGGAAGCCAACGGCGTATTGGCGAAGGCCGCTGCGGACGCAACGCCGAACGAGCCCGTCGGCGCCCGTCCGGACTTCGACGCGTTGTTTGAAGAGCGGCTGGCCACACTGCAGAACGGTTACCTGATCATGGACGGGGCACATGGCATCGGCAAGTCGACCTATTGCCAGCAATTTGTGCCCACCGGAGAATCGATCGAGGTGCTGGGTGTGTATGCGCTGTCTGAGCGCGGACGCGGGATCACGCCTGCGCACCAGGCTCAGCCGGAGGTTTTTTTCGATTGGGTCAATTCGCTGTGGTCGAGGACGATGAGCGGAAAACCGGCGCATCTGCAGGAGTTTTCTTACCCGGAGCTGATCCGGGCCAGCCACAAGCGCCTTCAAGAGCTGGCCGATCGACAGGTAACCGTAGGCAAGATTGGCGTGATCTTCATCGACGGCCTGAACGAAGCCGCCGGCGCTGGCACCGACGCGCTGCGACGTCTAGCGGCGTTGTTCCCGCCGACCTTGTCGAACGGGCTGGTCATCGTGATCACCGGTGCCGGTTTGGATGGGCATGCCGCGAGCCTGAGCACCGTACTGCCGGGGGCGATTCGGCTCACGCTGCCGGCGTTGGGGCCGGACAGCCAGCGAGCGCTGTGTGTCGAGTTGCTGGATCAGGGCATGGTGACCTCAAGACTGGTCACCCTGTTGTGTGAGCGGGCCAAGGGGCATCCGCTGTACCTGCGTTACCTGACCGACATGGTGAACTGCGGCGCAAGCGAGACCGACATTGTCCAAATGCCCGCATTTAGCGGCACCATCCAGGATTACTATGAAACCTTGTGGGGGCAGTTGTTGGCTGATCAGGATGCGGTCAACCTGCTGGGCATTCTGGCGCGGCTGCGCTGGGGAATTCCGACCAAGGACTTGGCGGATATGCTGCATCCGGCCGAGAGCGCGGTGTACGTCCCAACCCTCACCCGGATTCGCCATCTGTTGACTGAAGCGGACAACACCGAAATCTACCACGCGTCGTTTTCGGAATTTGTCGAGCACAAAACCGCTGCGGTGAGTGAGCGGCTGCAAGAACGGTTAGCGGTGTTCTGTTGCACAGCTCACAGCGGTGACTATGGACAGTTGAACCGGGTTTATCACGGGCTGCGGGGCGGCACCGCGGCGCAGCAGCAGGCGATCCAGCTCTGCCAGCAAACCTGGGTGGATACCTCGGTCACGCTCGGAGCGGAACCCGATGTGCTGCTTGGTGACATTGCGGCGACACTGGCCGCGGCGACACATATCGGCGCCGCGGAGGATACGATTCGCTTGCTGCTGTTGTCGCAACGCCTGACTTTCCGGTACAACACCTTGTTCACCCAAGCGGCCGAGCAAGTGGCCTTGGCCTTGTGTGCACTCGGGCAGACCGACCAGGCGCTACGTCATGTTATTCGCAACGGCCGCCTGATCGCCCCTCCGCTGGGGGCTTATGTAGTCGTTCACACCCTGATTCGGATGGGTAATACTGAGCACGCCATTCAACTCCTCGACACCATTCAACAATCATTGGATCCGGTTTTCGAAGCGTTTCGAGCGACAGGGAGTATCGAAACGGATCTTTTTCTCCAGACCATCATGCTGCGACTTCATGGATTCGCTCTGGAATGCTCCGCCGGTGGCGAACCACCGACAGGTCGCATCTTGGCGGCGGCGATTCGGCAGGTTCGCGCTACGCCGCAAGCATTTGGCGAGAGCGGCTTGGTTGACGTACTCGCCAACCTAAGCGGCAGCTTCCATGGGACGAGGCTATGTCTGGACGGGCGGTATACCCCGGTTGCGCAATTGCCGTTGGCCGCTGCTCCGCCGGAAGCCCTGGTGTCGATGCTGCTCGGCGTGCTGCACCATGCTGAAACTAGCGCGGGCCTGTACGGGACACCCTTGTCTGCCAGCAAGGTTGGCTCACTGCTCAGTGATCTGGAGGTGGCCAGTGATCGACTTCAGCAGCCCACCGAATTGAGTTCAGGTGTGGTCAGCACATTGATTGAAACCGGTGCGTCACCGGACCTGATCCGCAAGTGTGGCGGGACCAGTATCGTCAAGGACCGGACACTGGTGCTTTATGGGGACAATCGAGCGCGGCCGGACCTGGAGGGGTTCCAGGAGTCCTATGCACGGTGGCGTGCTGCGGAGTTTCTCGATGAGAGTCAGGTGCAACCAACAATTCGACCCGCTCCAGGCGATGACTGGGAGGCGTGGTTACGTTCGTTGGTGGCTGCTGTCGCCTGGGCAGACGGTGCTGCCCGTCGGGCAAAAGCAGGTGCTAATGAGCAGTCTCTATGTCACGTATGGGCGTTTCTGTCGGACCAAGTACTGCCGATGGTCACGCGTCCGTTGAGTGTGCGCAGCCAATGGAAACAGGCGTATGCCATTCCGGAAACCATTTTCCCTGCGCTTTTCCAGCGTTTGGCGAAACTGCTGCTGGACTGTCTGCCACAGCAGGCTGGGCAATTGTTAAAGGTTCTCGATCAGGGCTTCGCCGAGCAATTGGGGCTGTATAACGAAGGGTTTCGACAGAGCCTGGCCCTGGTGACGGCCCAATTTCTGACTGCGGCTTTGGAGCCTGCCACCGCTGATGCATTGTTTGATCTGGTAATCCGTTGGCGCGATTACGTCCAGACCAACGTGGAAAACCGTTACGAGCTCATTCCAGAGTTGTTGCAAATCGTGCCGTTGCTGACGCGCTTGGACGCACAGGAAGAGGCGGCCAGGACCTACCAGGCGGTATTACGCTTTTCGATGGGGCCGAGTTGGTACAAGGAAGATCAGTTGTCGCTGATGTCCAGCACACTCGCAGCGCTGCCAGCGGTCACGCCGGTACCGACCGCCTCATTGGTGCAGGTTGCGGCGTACCTAGAGCGGGCGAGCGGGGAGATGACGTTTCAGCGCTATGTGCGGGCTGGTAAAAGCCATTTCATAGCGCAACTGTGCCGACGATCCCTGTACAGCCAGGCCGTTGACTACTTCAAGCATCAAACGTGTGGAACCTTGTCGCAACTGCAAGTACAAGCGGCGGCAGGGGATTTGGACCGGGTGGGGCCATTGACCGGTATGCATTTCCCTGGCGGCGCGCTTGAAGAGCAGTCCGCTTTGCTCGCGCTGCTGCGGGAAACATCGGACAGTGTTGATTGGCGGTTGCACTGGGCTTTGCTGGAAGTTTACCAGCATGGCGATGAACGCTACCTCGACGACTGGGGAACGCACTATGCCCGCTTGATCGGCGTAATGGCAGCCGGTTCCGACGAGCTCATCTGGGCGACACGTCGCATATGGACCATTTCGCAGGGCATGAGTACCAAAAAGTCACGCAGTCTGCTGCGCGCCATGGTATCAGCCTTGCCTACGACCCATGCCCCCGCTTTTGAGCCGTTGCTTGTCGCCATCGAGAAACGGGCCGAGCCAGAACTATTCGAACCGTTGCCCGCCAGCTCCAGCCATGGCGCTTCCGCTGCGCAGCCGGCAGCGGTTGAACCTGCGGCGACGCCAGAGGCTGAGTCCGTCCACGCCAGCACCGTGGAGGAATCACTCTACCAGCCCGGCGTGTTTGGACGGTTCTCGGTTGACGACAAGGCGCGTATCGACTTGCAGGCGGCCCTGACACTCAAGCGTCGTGGTAATACTGCGGCTGCCGTCAAGGCGGCTGTCAACGTATTGCAGACGTTGCAGGAGGGCGGCTGGTCCATTTGGACGAACAACCACACTGGAGCACCCGCAGAACAACTGATTCAAGACGCGGTTGCAGAGGCTGACGCGGTGGTTAGGCTCTATGGCCCGCTGGTTTTGGATGAACGCCATGCGCAACGCTGGTGGATCGCGTCCCACCTCATCGATAAGGTGGCCATCAAGCTGGATGCGAAAGAGCAAATCAGGCTACTCGACATTTCTCTCGAGCATGTAGGGCACATGGTCGGAGCCGCCTCATCGACGGGATTCGACTACCTCGGAGGCTCAACCACGGATCCCGCCGCAGCACTTTTCGACTTATTACTGTGGACGCTCGATCATCCGTCCTGGGAGCGGCGCGATAGTGCGGCAGCGATGTTGCTCTGGTTGGTGAGCCAAGAGGAGCGCTATTTTCCCCAAGTGGCGCGACTGGCATTTTCGATGGATCCGCGTAACCGGGCGGATCTCGCGGCGGCGGCGCTGGACCTGCTCTCCCAACGCAATCCTGTGGATTGTTGGGAGCGCCTCGCGCCACAGATAGATGTTGCGGCGCTGCTCAGCGCATGTCGACACGTGTCGCGCTTGGCAATATTTTCACGAATCGTTGATCGCGCCGCAGGGCAGGGCAGCGTCTCGGCATGCACCGCACGGGCAGCACTAGACACCGTTTTAATCCAGCAGACCACTGGTTTGTCTGTCGAGCAGAGCGCCCCACCAGACTACTTCCCAAAGAGTCTGCGTACGCACTGGGAGACCCTGGTCGGGCAAGGTCTGGTAACGCCAGCCACGCGGATCACAACCGATGAGACGCTGGCGCGCCTCTGCTCACCGCTGTCAACAGACGTCGCGCAGTTACTGGAGCTGCGCGTCGCAGAAAACTTCAGAGAAGCGGAACAATTCCCGACGAGCCGCTGGGCCAACAAGGTAGGTTATGCGTTCAATATTGGCTTGTATCAACCCATGTCCCGAGAGCAGTTGTACGTTATAGACAACCTGCTACGCTGCTATAACCCAAACAGTAGCGCAACGCCGCAGAACGGGCCGCAACTGCTCTCAGACTTCATCGCAGCGCTGAAAAACCGGTCGCTAAAAGGATTCCGGCCGTTCAGTCAGGGATTAGTGTTTCTCGACGTGCAATCCGTTATCGAGCTCAATGGGGAAATGGCCACCGTTGAACTGCTGGCTCACCTTCGTCCTCCGGATCCTCGGCAGTCAGCGTATTTATCGTTTGAAGGGTTCAGAGCCAACGACGTGGCCCCACTTATGCCTGACGGGCAAATGGCCATTTGCGTGCGGGCCCGGCCTACGGTGGCGTATTTTGCATCGCACACGCCTTCCGTGCCGACGCGCAAGTTCCTCCAGTTGATCGGGGCAAGCGAATCGGCGACTGTCCGTTACCATTGGCGTGATGGCAGTACCGTAGCGGGAAGCGGAAGCAGTCGTTGCTACGAGGCGGCGATGCTTGCTATCCATGAAGGTGCATTAACACTCCCGCATGGATGGGATATTGGCTGGGAGATTCGTCTGAATGGCAAAGTCTTGGCCGTAATGAATAGTTAATAGGACAGGAGATCGCGATGAATTTTTTTGACACGCCAGGAACGCGCGCTGATTTTGAAGAGCGAATGGGCGTGCTGGCCGAACTCTGTCGAACCGGCCGCATGCGCTTTTTCGAGGGAGTAGGGGGGATGGAGAGCCTGACCCGGGTCAGATATTTACCGAACGGTAGGGTAGATTTGCTCAGTATTGATGAGTCAGCTCGCTTGCAAGCGAACTCTGCTCACCAGATGCCGAATTTCGCCGCTTCGCTTGCTGCTGATGAAGCTGAATCGCCTACGGCTGTGGTTAGCTGAACGCGGGGCGGCCAGTCGTAACAGCGCCTATGCCACTGTGCCCGTCCCCGAAACATTCTCAGCCGCCCCGCGGGTTGTGTTTTTCTCACAGACAAAATCCTGATCTGGGCGACGCTCAAATGGCATGGCGAGCCACATACGCCGCCACCAGAGCTCATACCCATTTCCCTCAGTCGTTGATGAACTCTTCAAATTTCCGGTGGAGCGTATGACCCGGATACCTGGAGATACGCTCACTTCCTACAAGATAGGAAGCAATGCTTTTGGGCTTTCGCCCCAGCTCGCGAGCGGCCAATGCTGAAACGGCACCAATCAACATCCCTGTGCATATCCTCCAAGGCTCATAAGGATTGCCGGAACCGATGGTTGGGAGGGCAATCATCGTGGCAGCCACGGGAATCCCGACGGAGAAGATGCTGCAGATGTCATCCGTACAGAAGAATTTAATCGAATCCCTATAGTCAGCTTTTGCCCGCTCAAATCGCTTCACAAAATCGCCGACGATGTACTGAGCGTGGCCTTTGTTGTTGCACGTTGAGATCTCGGCCTTCAACAGCTTTAGTTCGTTCTGAAACAGCGTCCTAACCTCGGTATGCTCCTCGCGAAACCTCAAAAGCTTGTCGATCTTCACGTGCTCCAGATTGTGCGGCAACAGGTCGTTGATGGCCATATTTGCGAGGTACGAATTGGCGTCATCATCGTAAACGGCCTCGGTGAAACATCCTTCGTTGGCGAAGTAGGTACCGACGGCCCAGCAGTCCGAGGAATCCGTTGTAAGCTGCAGAGAACGTCGTTCGGCAACGGACGTTGCAAGGTAGAACATGTAGCCGCCGGCCAAGTCTTCCGGCACCTCCAGAAAACCATCCGCGTTCAAGCGCTGGGCCAGTCCCTCAAACAACGGCAAAAGCTTGGCTTCGATCTTGTCCGGATTGATCCGCGTGAATGATTCTGACGAGCATCCTGCGGGCCAAACCAGGGGACTCGCCGTGCGGGTTCGAAGGTTATAAAAGTCCAGAAAGCGAGTCGCGGCGTTGTGCTTCTCGATCGGTTCAAGTGTCAGGTCGACTACTGCCCCGGCCTGGACTGCTTCCCGAACTTCCGCGTCGTCTTGTGGCGCATATTCCGCAGGTACTATCCGGTGGATGCCATCCCAAACCAGCAGCGACCGCTTCAGCGCGTCGGTATCCTGGAACTCAATTGATGGGTAGTGCAGGGAGCGTGTCATGTGGACGTCCTTGTATTCTCTGAAAAAGGTCTTGAGAGTAGTCCCGAATAGAAGATCATTACGAAAACTAGTTGGCCCATCCTCCGGCCAACGCCCTTTAAACCCCAGCTCAAGGAGCGGTGCTGGCCCGTGGTGAGCGGCCGACGATGGAGCGGTTACACCTGGAACTCGGTCCTGGTCGCCAGACCTGCCGGCGGAAGTGTCTCAGGCCTTCGTCGCCATCTGGCAGCAGGCGATGGAGTACTAGAGCAATCAGTGGACGAGCAGCGCAAGGTGCTGACGGAGAAGCTCGAGCAATTAGCCATGCTGGGAGTCCGAGCCGCACACGCACACTGACAGGCTGGCGAGGCGGTAGCGGCCCGCCAAGCGGTTGAAACCCAGCTGGCATAAACAATTGCTGGATCAGCGGCAAGTTCATACAGCATCTCAACGGACGCAAGCCGACATCCTATCTCAGCAACTGACGCTTCAAGTCCTCCTAGCCAGTGTCGAAACCGAAGGGCCGTAAACGTCCCACAATGGCTTCAAAGCGGAAAAAGTAAGAATTCAGCCTGCGCCTCTCCGTGCTGGCGCTATTTATTGATTGGGGCGACGGCTTAAAACCAGGCTAGGGGGGCCTTGCTCGCCGTTCTGCACCACTGTGTAGCAACGCACCTATAGATCATGGGCTAATGGCCTATGGACATCCTTCGGCCATTTAGAGACATTGGTCAGACCCCGCGGGCGCCAACGTTAAACGGCAAGGATGAGATTTAATGTACTTGAAACAGCTAGAGATTGAGGGCTTCAAGAGTTTCGGCAGGCGTTTCACGGTTGAGTTCCACGCAGGGCTGAACGTGTTGGTCGGAGAAAATGGAGCCGGAAAAACCGGCGTGATCAATGCGTTGCGTCAGTTGTTTCAGGATTCGGAGTCGGGTAAACGCTCGGTCGCCGAGCGCGACTTTCACAAGTCGTTCGAGCTTGATGCCGTGCCAGCCTCCAGTTTCGCCATCAAGGCGATATTTGGCGACCTCAGCATCTTTGAGAAAGTCGCACTCGATTCCTGGTGTGGCGAGCAGGACGAGGCGGTGCTTAATTTGACCGTGCTCAACCGCGAGATGCGCGGTCGCTATAGTCAGGACTTGTGGGGCGGAGCTATCAGGACGGGCGTCTTTAACCAGCAGACGCTGGACCTTATTCACTGCATCTATTTGCCGCCGCTGCGTGATGCGGAGCAAAAGTTACGGGAAGGGCGACAGTCCAGACTATCCAGGCTGATGAAGGCTTTATGCAAGGATCAGTTGCAAGCCTGCGCCAAGACCGGAACGTTGCATCCTCTTGAAGTAAAAGTCGCTGACTTCAACTCCCAGTTGGCCGCTGAACAGGACATTAAACGGGCGAACGCTCTGATCTCTAGTAGTCTGCGTGCGGCTCTCGGGGAAAGGCTGTCGCAAAACACGACGATTCAGTTTTTCGAATCCAACTTCACCAGGATCGTCGAAGGTTTGCGGTTGCTGTATTTCCCCAACGCATCACCCGCCGAACTGTCGCAATTCCGCTCACTGGATGAGAACAGTCTGGGCTACAACAATCTGCTCTATATCGCCTCCATCCTCGCCGAGTTGATTGTCGAAGATGGCGAGGGACCAGGGGAGCGCACACTGCATAAGCTGTTGCTGATTGAGGAGCCCGAAGCGCACCTGCATCCGCAGCTGCAAATCAGGCTCTTAAAACACCTACAGGAGGTGGCCCTCAACAAGAATATTCAGGTGGTGATTACTACCCATTCAACGGTGATTTCGTCAGCTGTTTCCATCAATAACATCATCCATATCAATGGCGGCGTCGAACCATTGGCCGTTCCGGCGCGCTTTTGCGGTCTGTCGGAACCAAGTCGGCGATTTATCGACCGCTGGCTGGACGTCACCAAGTCCAACCTACTTTTTTCTAAAGGCGTCATTCTTGTCGAGGGTGTGGCCGAAGCCATTGTGCTACCAGAGCTGGCTAAAATCGTTCTCGCGAATCGCGGCAAAGGGTTGAACACGTTGGACGACTATGGGGTGTCCGTCATCAATCTCAATGGCATCTATTTCGCCCATTTCATGCAACTGTTTTGCGAAGTCGAGGGGCAAATGCGTAGCCGTAACCTGCCCATCCCCTGCGCAGGTCTCACTGATAAGGATCCGGTCAAAACCCAGAAGGTGCGGGTACAGGATCAGTTGGTCGACGTGGTCGTGAAACCGCATGCAAGGAATTTGGCGGACGGGACCAACCCTGCACTGGGCCTGATCCCCAACATTGCGATGTCCCAATACGGGCGCTTGTTTAGTGGCGAGCTGAAAACCTTTGAGTATGACCTCGCAATGACGGCGAGCAATCTGCAGCTGATGCTGCAGGTGGCGTATGACAACTGGCCCACCGATGGCCCGATCAAGGCTTCGTTCAATGACATGCTTGCGGCCGACTTTGGGGCTCTGTCTGAAGCGCAGAAAGCCGAATATGCCTACGAGCTTTTGGAACGCATTGATTCCAATAGTATGGGGAAGGGGCTGTACGCCCAGCTACTGGCCGACAAGCTTGAACAGGGCAACTGCGCGTTTGCCGTACCGTACTACATCCAACAGGCCATCTTTTGGGCGTGCGCTATCGCTGAGGAAGCAGTTCAATGACCTTTCCCAGCGAAGAGCAGCGGCGGTACCTCGACTCCTCCATTGACGACAATGTTTACCTGGAAGCCTGTCCAGGGAGCGGAAAAACCGAAGTGATTGCCGCCAAGGTGGCGCGCGAAATCGAAGATTGGCAAGATTATCCGGGGGGGATCGCGCTGTTGTCATTTGCCAACAGCGCCGCCGATGAGCTGAGGAGCCGGCTGATCGCTCACCGGCAACGGGCCCCGGTGGCCTACCCGCACTGGGTGTCGACGATTGACAGCTTCATCCTCAATTGTCTCGTGGGGCCCGTCGCCCATCGACTCACCGGCTATGCCGGCAAGGATGGCGACTTCCGGCTGCGGTTAGTCGATGCCTCGTCAACGGTTTACGTCAAAACTAAATACGCCATAGAACACATCCACGTTCCCGCCAACCAGTATGACTTTGATCTGGCTACGGGACAGTTTGTCTTCCGGACGGGGGAGCCAGGGCTGGACCGTAAGCTGAACGCCGCGGTCTTGGCCGAGTGGCAATTGCGTGACCTCAGAGATGCCAAGACGCGTTTCAAAGCGGCAGGTTTTGCCACGTACCGAGATGTCGAACATCTCGCCATCCAGATCCTGCAGGAGGCAAAGTTGTCAGCCTTTTGCGCGCGATTGGCCTTGCGCTATCCATTTTTGGTGATTGACGAGTGTCAGGATCTCTCGGTGGAGCAGTTGACCGTCCTGGAAGGTTTACTCAAGCTGGGTGTGAAAATGCATATCGTAGGGGATCTCAACCAGTCTATTTACGGGTTTCGCCATGCGGATCCTGTACGTGTCGTACGGTTCATCCGCGATCATGGATTTACCTGTCTGCTACTGCGTCAGAACTTTCGCAGTTCGCAGGCCATTGTCGACCTGTGCTCTGAGCTGGTGCCGGGAAGCAAAATTCACGGCAATCCAACGATTCAACCGGCTGTGCCAGTGATTGTCGAGTATGACGACTGTCCCTCGGAAGCGATGCCTCTGTTCATGCGCCTCAGTGATAGCTATGCGAACCGGGTGATCGTCTCGCGTGGTCATTCGACGCTGAACCGGTTTTTCAGCGGCGCCAACGACCTGAACGATACTGAACGCTTGGCACTTGCTTGCTCCTTGGCGTGCAATGATTCGGCGTTCGCCATCCAGAAGTCGCTCGCGCTGTTTGGAGGGTGGCTGGCGAGCAAGTTGAACTACTCAGCAAAACCCAACGCCTTTCACTGCCCTGTGGATGTCGAATCCGAACTCGAATGGCGATTGTTTCTTCATCAGGCGTTGGCATTTTTCACAAGCACAGGCGCCTCTGTCGCGGGTCAGCACTGGAGTGGGTGGTGCCGGGTGGCCAAGGCCCGTCTCAATGAACTGCCAATGCAGGCCTTTGTCATCGCGGATATCGCTGTGGCTATTGCTCCACTGGCAGCACATGGGTTGCGCTCCCCGGCGGGACTCGGTGAGCAACTGGTCACTCAGAGACTTTCATTGGTGGCGTTGCACCAGAGTCGCATTCGGCTGGCAACGATTCATGAGATCAAAGGAGAAACCCACGAAGCGACAATGCTGGTCTCGGCCTCCAGACGAGGGGATCAGTCACATTGGGCGGATTGGATTAGTGACAAGAACTTGGAAGCGGCAAGGCTTGCCTATGTCGCGAGTTCAAGACCCAGGAATTTGTTGGTTTGGGCAGTCAAAAAATTGAAAGCCGCAGAACGAACCACCCTCCAACGGCTTGGATTTGAAATTGCTCATCGATAATCCAGCAATGACAAATGTAAATCCTCGAACCAAGAGAACCTCGTGCGCGAAGAGGCGAGTTGTACGCTAGCTTTTACTCGCTTGTTGACCCCGCAAGCTAGCGAGTTTCGGATAGCTGAGCAAACTTCCACAATTCAGTAGATGTCAATGGGGCCTAAACACGACTTCGAGTGTTCCAAGACATGAGTGATATCAAGGAGAAAGCGCTTGCAGCCAGCAGTAATCGATGTGTTGTATCGAGCGGTGGTTTTTAATCATCAGGAGGCTTGGCAGCAGCTCGATGAGCGCGCTGCTGAGTGCGCAGCGATGCGGAGCTTAATCAGTACCGATCAAAGAGGAGGAATAGATCTAAGTCTTGGACTTGGCGTGGATGGCAACGAATTTATAATCCCGATTATTCAGGGGCCTAGGGCGTTTTTTGTTTCAGCGAAGACGGCTGTGCAGGGAGCGCTGCAGGCAGGTCGCTCCGATCTGTTGCTTGATTACTCGCTTAGTTTTGACTCGAATTTCGCTGAAAGATTAAGGCGGCTAATCAATCAAAAAACTGCTTCTGCAGATCAGGATCTTGCACGAGTCAAAAGCGTTCTCATGTTGAAGGCGAACAATCCGCGGGTCCAATTCGATATTTTGCCGTTTCTTTATGAGAATGTCCGATTTTCAAGAGATGACGCCAGTAACGAACGACCGATCGACACGCTTGTCGCGTTCCGCACTTTGGACTATCTCGATTGGGAGCGCTACCGCAACACAGAGGAGTTGCACTTTAATGGCGAATCGATCCGCGCCTTGAAGGCACGACTTCGTCCTGCGGCTGAGCGGTTTGTTTGCGATCTTCACACGAACGAAGATTTTTTACGCCATGAGGCATCAGCCTTGGCTACAGAAGCCTTACTGCTGAGGCTGGCGGGGCTTTGGCATGTACCCAATCGAGATGTGAAAACGATCTTTGGAAAACTGATCGATTACTGCGTCAGTGATCTAGGTTTCATTCCGATGACCGACTTGAGTTTGATCTGGAAAGGAATAGCGACCAAACAGCCGGCCGGCTTTTTTGGACCTGTCACTGGTCGTTCGCACAAAATGCTCGAAGAAACAAAGGGAATGGCTTGGGATATCTCACACCTACGATTAATGGAGCGTATGGCCGCTCAATATAGCTATGACGCTTTTTATATTCCGTTTTTTGTCTCGTTAGATGCCAAGTGGCGGGCGTTACTGCATTTGAATCCGATCCGCTTCATGTTGTTCGATGACAACACTCGTCGGATGCTCTCTGGGCGGGCAGATGAAGCGAGCTTCCAGGAGATCTGTCTATCCAGCGCTAGCGAAAACACTAAACGTTTCCTATCTCCTGCACACGTTGAAAAGCGTCGCGCTGCCGCCTTGTCGTTGAGCATTGATGCCATGCACACTTTGGTGCGGAAAGAGCAGGAGTGCTGGTTGTGAATAGGATCCTTCCGAAAGTGTCGGCGGAATGGCTATGGAGCAGGGACTATCATCTGAACTAGCACAATGGGCTATAAATGCCACCACGCCTACCGTGCAGACCACACCGGCTGATAGGAATATGTGAACCATGGACAAGCCTACTCCCATAGCGAGTGACGCCCGCGCCCGCGCCTGGCTAGAGCAGTTCAATCTTGGCGACCGTTCGCGTGCCCGGAAGCTGCTGGAGGCGTTTGCTTTCGTATCGCGAGATGACTTCATCAATCACATGCGTGCCATGCTCCTGCGGGAAGCAGAATCGATACAGGGCACCGTGGCGCTGTATGCCGAGCGCGAACTTAGGCATCGCTTGGGTAAACCTAACCGTTTGTTCAGCGAAACCCGACGCTCCATCAGGCGTGCCATTGGCGCAAAAGGGCCTGACGCGGTGAGGCCAACGAAAGCCTATGACCCCTCGGTTGGCAGTGAAGGCATTGTTGCACAGATGATTTCTCAGCTTTGCCAGGAATATCCCGGAAAATTCCTGAATCACCCTGGCCCGGAGCAAATTCGCCGAAAACGTGTACGGGCTTTCTGGGTGGTTACGGATCTTATTGGAAGCGGTGATCGAGCATCAAGCTATCTTGAAGCGGCGTGGCTTGTGAGATCCGTCCGCAGTTGGTGGTCAGGAAAACTGATGAGCTTTGCTGTCATGGCGTATTCCGCCACTGGATTGGGTGAGCGTCGGGTAACCAGACATCCATCAAAACCGACAATCCATATCGTTCTACCCTGTCCCACCATCGACACTTGTTTTTCCGCCAAAGAAGCCGAGCAGATGAAGGTGCTTTGCACCACTTACGATCCCACTGATGGGGAACCAGGCCACGGTCCATGGTTTTGGTGCGGCCCAAGCCTTGGCTACGGCAACACCGGAGCGCTGCTTGTATTCGCACACGGTGCGCCCAACAACGTCCCGCTGATGTTTCACAAGGCCTCAAAGGACAAGAAAAAAACTTGGACGCCTTTGTTCCCCGCCCGGGTTTCAGCCGGTATCAGCAAAGAGGTGTTCGGGATTGACTTGACGGCCGAGAGCATCAGCGCTCGCCTGGCTAACCTTGGCGACCAGAACCTAGCCAAGTCCAAGGCGATTTTGAAATCCGACATCGACACAGGAATGTCTTTCCTAGTGCTAAGCGCGCTGTTGCGGCGCTCCCGCATGAGCGACCGCGCACTTGCAACTCGAACGGGCCTGAAAACGTATGAGCTGTCGAATCTTCTCCAAACAATGACTCGGTACGGGTGGATTGACTCCCAACGCAGGCTCACTGACAGAGGTTATGGCCAGCTCGAGCATGCCAGAAAGCAAGAGCATCTCGCAAAAGAAGCCGCACCTGTTGGCAATCTGATACTAGAGCCTTACTATCCATCCTCGTTGAGGCATCCAGTCTAGATTCTAGCTCCGGCGTACGTTCCTAGAATGTTGCTGCCATGATGGGTTGGATTCTCAACTCATCACCGGGCGCAGACTACTGCTGCCCTATGTCTTAGCTCCTGCTTACGGTTAAGCGCTCACGCCACAGTCTAGTGGCGTAGCCTTCTGACTGTGGCGCGAGCACTCACCCTGCGGGTGTCAAAGTAGATGAAGGACTGGACGCCTCAACACTACCGCCGAGCCAAAGGAGCAGAGACCGTTGCAGCCCAAGTCATGGAAGCTGCTATCGCGGCGTCTCAGAAGACGGTCGCCGTTCATCCGTCACTGCCCCCAATATTGACCCTCAAGCATCTCGCCCATCTTACCCAGGTGCCTTACAAACATCTGAGAGATTACGTTACTCGCGAGACTGAGTCCTACAAGATATTCCGCGTCCGAAAGCGCGCCCGGCCGGGTCAGCCTACCGCATTCCGCGTGATTTGCGTTCCACCTCCGAGCCTGTCAGTAGCACAGCGTTGGATCGCGCAACACGTATTGGCCAAAGCCAGGCCTCATGCGGCCAGCACGGCCTTTGCACGCAACTGCAGGCTCATTGACGCGGCTTCGCCTCATTGTGCGAGTCGCTGGTTAATCAAGATCGATGTCCAAAGATTTTTCGAATCAATCTCGGAAATCGACTGCTACCGGGTTTTCCGTAACCTCGGATACCAGCCCTTGGTATCGTTTGAACTGACACGCCTCTGCACCCGAAACGGTAACTTCAGTCGCATCCGCCGCGCCATTAAATGGCGGCGAAAGGTTTCCTTGTCCAAATCAAAGATTCCCAAGTATGCGTCTCGCGACATTGGCCATCTTCCACAAGGCGCTGCCACCAGTCCCATGCTCGCAAACCTTGCGATGATAGAAGCCGACAACCTGATAACCGAGCTTGCCGGGAGGTTTGGGCTAACCTACACCCGCTACGCGGATGATCTTACGCTCTCTACAACTGACGTTGCATTCAAGCGGGAGCAGGCTCGCCGGACAGTGAATGAGGTCTATAGGATCCTCTACCAATTTGGGCTTAACCCAAACCTGGCCAAGACTACGATTTCATCGCCACGGAGCCGAAAGGTCGTGCTGGGGCTACAGGTGGCTCAGGAGTCACCCAGGCTGACCCGAACATTCAAAATGAAAATCCGGATGCACTTACATTACTTGGAGCGCGAGGACGTAGGACCGTTGAAACATGCAGAGCGTCGGGGCTTTTCAGCGGTTGCTGGCATGCGCAACCATCTGATGGGACTCGCTGCCTACGCCATTCAGATCGAGCCTGACTATGGCGAAGCGGTAAAGGCAAGGCTGGAAGCAGTGAAGTGGCCGGTGTTGTACTGATGGTAATGTACTGATGACCAGCAGCGAAGAGAGTGAAAGCGAGCATTTGCTTTCGCATCTGTGGACTCCAATTGACCTGTGCAGGGTATATCGTACTTATTGGTCTGTTCTTAGCCAGCGGCGGTTGCTTCTTGTCCTTCTGCAGATCATCCGACCTTCTCTGAGGTGCTGACGGAGCTACAGGTATGAGGTGCCACTGAGCACCCATGCCAAGTCATGGACAGAAGGCTGGTAACCTATCGTTTTACATCCCAAAAAGATCAGGCTTAAGGTGTCGTTGGGGGAGAGGGTTTGGTTGGCTCGGCCTGATCCGCTTTGACCTGCCCGCTGCGCGTTTTATCAATGCCCCAAACCGCCTTCGCAACCTCCTCAATTTTCGCCACGAACTTGTCGACGTTGAAGCCAGCTATAAAGGCCAGTGCGAAAAATCCAATTTCGCTTGCTCCGGCGTTCGCGGTCGACTCCAGTACCAACAAACCTGCTTTCAAGAAGAGGTAGCTCACTGCACCAGCAATTGTGCTGGTGATGGGACGGATGAAATACCAGACGTGCCAGTCCGAATCCCAGCGTTTGTAAACGCACTTGTTGAGGTAGATCGCGCGGAAGCAGTACAGGGCTCCGCCAACGTAGGCGATCGCGCCACACATCAAAGGCACTCTCAGCGGCCTATAGGGTTCAGAAAGCCAACCCAGAGCCATTGCACCGATGGAATAGGTCGCGAAGACCAGTAGTGCCAGCAGATACAAGATGATGGGAATCGTCAGATTCCTCTTTGGCTTGGCTGGAGTTGCTTCACTCATTTATTGCTGACTCCTTGTGAGCGTTCTCAATCCGAAGCATCACGATTTGCTGATGTTCATTGACTGGATCGCCTGGCTTCTCATTCAGATTCAGCCGGCGGTTTAGGTAATACAGTTGTGCCTTGCGAGCCTTAAGCCGAGCTTCACCATTCACCATTTGGTAATCATGCTCGATCGCTTTTCGCTTTTGAGGCGGGTAGCTCGGATTCGGGCCGATGACCACTTCGATGAAGGTCTCCCATTCAACGTCTTCTGGCACCTCTGAAGGAGGGGCGAACGAAGCTTTCAGAGCATTGATGCGACCTAGAACGAAATCCTTGAAGGCCTGTGATTTGAAGCAGAAGGCGCGGGTGTGCCAACGGAAACCGTCATGGGCAAACGACATTGGGAGGATTGTCCGAACGGCGGGCTCGTCGAAGTTGGTCATTGATCGATAGTCGACGTCCACGGCCTCGCCGACCTGGAGCGCCCGAATCAGCTTGATCAGGATCTGCTGATCAACCTGCCTCGTGGGGGACGGCAGGCTTGCAACGGGGGGCGTCCAACCGATGAAGCTATCCGTGGGGGCGATATTGCCAACGCCGCGCTGCAGCAGCTCATTCAAATAGTACGCTGGATCTGGGTTGGTCAGGACGGGTTTGAAGTCAGGGCCTGCCACATAGGCTTTTAGCGTTCGGTCGTAGGCCATGTTTTCAGGGGCAAGCTCCTGATAGGTCGCGAAATCCAGTGACGCTTGGGGGACAGAAATCCCAAAAAAGCTAGTCAGGTCTGAGCGATTAAGTTTTCGCTCCCACAGCAGCCGAAAGTCAATGAATTCAAGGCGGCGCTCTTGGCCCCAACGTCCGGTACGAGTAACGGTTGCAGTCATTTGAAAACAGCCTGGTCGTTGATGGGTATAAAAAATATTCGCATAGTATCTAGACGCGTTTAATTTCTATACGTATCTTACCTTGACTGTAGCGTTTCTCAAAGATGGCGCACTGCCCGGGGAGGGATAATGTCTGCCAAGGTAACGTTTTTCCAAGTAGGTACCGGCGACATGACGTTGATTCGGCTGGCCGATACGTCTGTCACCAGCATTCTGATTGACTCCCGGATCCGACAGGCAGCGGACAACCCGGACGATGACATGCCTGACGTAGGGAGGGCGCTAAGGGAACGGCTGCAGTGGGATGCCAAGGATCGTCCATTCGTCAACGCCTTCCTGCTGAGTCATCCTGACCAAGACCATTGCGCGGGTCTGAGGAATCACTTCTGGCTCGGCGATCCTGCGGATTACCCTGACGATGACAAGAGTCGTTGGGAAAAACGTATTTTGATCCGTGAAATGTGGTCGTCGCCGCTGGTATTCCGTCGGAGCTCGAAGACCCACATTCTCTGTGAGGACGCGAAGGCTTTCGATAAAGAGGCACGGCGCCGAGTGACCTACTGGCGCAACCATCGGATCGCAGGTGATGGGAACCGAATCCGCATCATGGGCGAAGACAACCAGGGGAAGACTGACGACCTAGGTCCCATTCTGGTTAAAGCCGGCCAGACCTTCAGCCAGATCGCAGGTGAAAGCCTGCCGCAGTATTTCACTTCGCACTTACTTGCTCCGGCACCGCATGAAGATGATGCGGATCTGGAAGACAAGCTGTCGAAAAACGAGTCGAGCGTGATTATGAATATTCAGATCTCGCCATTTGCTTACTCGCAAACAAAAACCAAGTTCCTGGTCGGTGGTGATGCTGAGGTATTGATCTGGGAGCGGATGTGGAGTCATTACGCGTCCACGCCCGAAGTACTTGAATATGATCTGCTCCTGGCTCCGCACCACTGTTCCTGGCACACCTTGTCTTGGGACAGTTGGTCAGGCAAGGGGGAAGAGGCCAAGATTAGCTGGGACGCCCGACAAGCCTTGAGCCAAGCACGCTATGGCGCAACGATCGTCTCCAGTAGTGTCGAGATTCTCGACGATGATTGCGATCCACCCTGCATTCGGGCGAAGCGGGAATATCAGGACATCCTGGACGAAGTGGATGGTTGGTTTTCTTGCACAGGGGATCTTGGCGAGAAGGCTTGCATGGACTTCGAGGTTCGGTCGGATGGCAAGGTCAAGCTGCTGGCGGTTGCTGCAGCGCTTGCCGGAGCGGTACCGAGCTCCGTAGCGGCGTCGATTCCGCCTCGCGCGGGCAAATGCGAATGATCGAGTACTACGAACTCGGTGAGCCATGGGCCGGGTCAGGGGAAGATCAACTCTATCCCCAGACCCAGGCGCTGCTCAACGCCTTACGGGCGTGTCCCTACACCGAAGTTCGAGAAATCAGGAGGAACAAGCCGGGGACTACAGTCAGCGAATACATCGTCATCGATGCTGGAGACGGTACAGTGGATTCGGGAAATCTCGCCGGAATCAGGCGACGCGAGCGACTGGCCGTAGGGGTGAACCCCGGCTTCCGCGTGCAGGTGGTGGTCTACGCACTGCGCAAAGACTTTCCTGTGCTGTCGCACCAGCATCCACCATCCGCAGGCGGGGCTAGGGTGCTTTGTCTGTATGACCACGCGTGGTCGACGGTCGAGCGAACCTGGACACCGGAGCGTTTCATTGCTCGGATGTTCTGGTGGCTGCGAGAGTCTGCGCTATTGAAGCTGCACAGGGAAGATCAGCCGCTTGAGCAGCTTTTTTTCCTGAGCCCTTACCAGCTCATCCTGCCTTCCAACTATGCCGATTACGCAAAGTCGAATAGCAACACGTTGACCGTCAGCAAAGTGGATGCAGGTGATTCGATCATCTTGAGGGCCGACCCCACTGAACCAGGTGATCAGTCGAAGAAGGTCAGGATGGTTTCAATGGTGGTCAATCCTGTGGGATCGCCAACGTTGGCGGGTTATCCCGAGACATTGGGTGATCTGCATGACCAACTGGTCTCTTGGGGCAGCGACCTCTATCAAGTACTCCATGCGAACGTTTATGAGGCCGTTGAAGGTGGTGTTTCTGCTGCGTCCGCCCAAGGACAAGGCGTCCTCATCACTGTCTGGATTCCGCGCGTACGCGATGGCGAGGCTGAGCGATTTGACGTCGCTGGGTACATGCTGGACGTCTCTCTGTTTGACCTTGCAAAGGCCCTGGATATGTTGGCGCCGCCCGATTCGAACGGGGTGAGTCACCGTAGCTTCGTCATCGGCGGAACTGGCGGTACTGCCTGGCGAGCGTTCACGCTTATGTCGGTAGAGGTTCGAACGGCTCTTACACCCAAAGCCGCCCGCGATCTATCGGGCACCCCTGAAGAAAACAGTGACCTCCTAGGCGTCCTGGCCGGGGTAGGGGCCTTAGGCAGCGTATTGGCTGATCTGTGGATTCGCCAAGGCTGGGGGCGGTGGACGATCATAGACCCTGATCGGGTGCTGCCTCACAATTTATGTCGCCATGTGGCGTTCGATTCGTGCGTTGGCCTGCCAAAGGTCAATGTCGTGAGCGAACTGGCTGCCGCAATCTTTCCAAACTGGGTTCCACCCAAGGCAATTGCCAAAAGCCTGCTTGAGGGCAGTGAAGAGATAGCCTCGTCGTTGAGCGCTGCGCAAATCGTGGTGGATGTGACGACTACATTAGAAGTGCCACGTGAGCTCGCTCACAGGCAGGATGTTCCCCGAACCGTGAGTTTGTTCGTTACGCCTTCAGGACTCTCAAGCGTGATGATTCTCGAAGATCAGGACAGGCTTCAGCGCATCGATGGCCTGGAGGGACAATACTACCGAGCAATTCTGGAGAACGATTGGGGACGTGAGCATTTAGCCTTGCCTCTGGGGGATCGCTGGGTGGGCGGTGGCTGCCGTGACATTTCGGTAAGGATGTCTGGCGAGTCCATTCATGGTCATGCAGGGATCCTTTCCCGGCAACTGCGGCAGGCAGTGGCCAAGCCACAGGCCAGGATTTGCGTCTGGGAGTCAGATGACCAATCCGGATCAGTCACCGCTCATGAGATCGGCATTGCGCAAGTGCACACGGTGCAATCATCCGGCTGGACGGTGAAGTACGACGAGTCACTGGTTCACAAATTGTACGCTGCTCGGCAGAAGACCCTGCCGAACGAAACGGGTGGCGCGATCCTTGGCGTCACCGATCTGAAGACAAAAACAATTGTCGTTGTTGACGTTCTGCCGGCACCGCCAGACAGCGAGGCCAGTTCGAGCCATTTCATCAGAGGACAAGAAGGCCAGGCGAAAGCGCTGGAGGTGGTACATCAACGTACTGCCGGCATGGTGGACTATGTGGGCGAATGGCATTCGCATCCCGATGGGTGTCCTGCTTGTCCGAGTGAACTCGACGATAATCTGTTGAGCACCCTGCATCGTAAGATGAGCGTTGAGGGATTGCCGGCGCTCATGGTGATCGCTGCCAAAGGTGCGGTAGGGATTTTTGTGCGTTGATTAGAGCGCATGCGTTTTGAGTTTGAGGGAAGGTGAAACAGGTATGGACACACATCAATTGGGGTGAGTTTCGTTACGACACCTTCACGAAATTGGATGAGTTCAGGGTGTGAGTCGCTGCCATGGCCGTGTAACGGCAGCAGCTGATTGGTGCCGTGTTTATAGCGTGAGCTTTCTCTGAGAGCAGGTGGCTGCGCAAGTTTTAAGCAACAATAAATGACCCTGATTTTGCCGTGCGCGGCGTTTTGGAAGTGAATGTATGTTCAAGGATATTCTCGAAGCTCTAGGGAAGGTAAAGTCCCGTTCGCTGACAATAGTGTTTCTGGCGTTAGCACTTTCTACATTTCTAGAGGAGGGCGGGACAATTGCCCATCCTTTTTCTGCGAGCAGTTTGATACTGCCAATACTGGTGGTGGTGGCTTCGGTCGTTGTGATTGCTTGGGTGCAATTCATTAATCGCCTCAATAGCTACCTGGCCGACCATGATCACGCTAGTTGGGGGCCGATAACTGGTGGAGGGATCCTGGCATTTTGTTTGTCTGTCACTTTTTGGTATGTATCCAGCGTGCCTGACCCTATAAATCTCAAGCTCCTCGGTACGCCGAATTTCATTCGTATGTTTGCGCTCTATCTGTTCGCTATTGAAACCATCAATATTGATCGTTACCTCGTTCGCAATGAGAGAACGGCAAAGCTTGGCTGAAGCAGAGGGGTGAATGCCAGCGGGGTTCGTAATCGCGCTGCGTGTGAGGACCTCCATGCAGTACCAAGTACCACTGAAAGGCTGAGCATCGGGACAAACCTTTTCCAGACAATCGCAGACGGCGATCTAGGTGATTTAGGTTTAGCCGCAGCCAGAGGATGAGCCAAATATCACCGGGCTTTGCAGCGCTCAAGTCGGCGATTAGTGAATTGGCTCCTGAGGGTTTGATTTCAGAAGCGGTGCTAAGCGGCCTGAGAACGAAAGGGTTCGGTGAAGGCAGACAACGATGCCGGTGATTGTTGAAAAGGTCTACATGAATATCTATAGCATAACCTTTAATTTAACTTATGGGCGATGTGATATGTACACAAGAGCGGCAACTAACTGATAAATATGAATATATCCAGGTCACATGCCACTCTAGTGCTCATCGAACCGCGCTCAGAAGAAAAAGGGCGGTTCTGCTAACTTCGCACTGCTTTTCAGTGGAAGTGATAGTGCAGTACAACTGCAGAATGACCATTTGCTCGATGCACTCTAAAGCCGTGCAGATCGTTTGTTACGAGCTTATGCGGATGGTGACCATTGCAGCGGTCAGGAATGCAATGAACGAAATGATCAGGCGAAAATTTGGCAGCCATGCCTTTCACCCATGAGTGCTGTGAGCCATGATGAGGTACTTGTACGGTCGCCACCAAAGCCAATCGATTTGCACCATAGTGCGCCTGCATTGAATTGAACGTTGGCATGTCCATACACAAGTCGCCGAGGCAGAGGAGGCCAGCTCGATCCAGTATCGCTGAAGGACGCCTCGGCGATCTCATTAGCACGCTGCGCTCACCGTCAAAGTACGAACATGCACTCACTTCGCTCAGAGGGCGCACCATCAGGCAGAGCGAGATGTTATTTCGTTGCTTACTAGTCGCTCCGAAGTGGTGCTCATAGACCTTCTTAAAGTGTGATCGCCAATTTCGGTGAAGCCTGAGGGGGTAACTCAATCCAGATGAATCAATCGCAGTTGCGATCTGATCCTGCACGACATCTATTGACGCGAACGATTTTCGTGCTACCCGCGCACCTCCTTTTGTAATAAATAAGTCAGGTTGGTCGGAGTTGAAGAACATAAATTCCAAGGGGAGCGTACCTGGTCCGAAGCTGGCCGCATGATCCATCTCGAATGAGGCGCCGCCCCATTTTTTGGAACGTGCAGCAACTGCCGGTGACATATCATCAACCAAAAGTGGCTCGAGGGATGAGCCAAACACATCATCGCTAGGGCGACTGGCAAGCTCGTCCCACTCAGGCGATGGATTATCGCCGCGATCAGGGAGCGTCGAGCGTTCGTCCCCAGAAACGCCACCCTTCACGAATATCACCGCCCCAACTTGCTCAGAAAGACCACGCGTCAGAAGCCACTGGACTGGATCGAGCTGGAAGAGCGCTGTCGACGCAGAACATGTGCTGGCATCGCCAGCCAAAACCTCTTCAACTCGCTGGCCTATACACATATAAGGGACTGCCAACCAGCGTACGCGCCTGTTTTGTAAGAAATGCTCCACACCGTTCACATGATCGTTGTCAAA
The DNA here is from genome assembly GCF_006227205.1 of Pseudomonas sp. ICMP22404. Classification (GTDB taxonomy): domain Bacteria; phylum Pseudomonadota; class Gammaproteobacteria; order Pseudomonadales; family Pseudomonadaceae; genus Aquipseudomonas. The sequence continues at coordinate 31,148 of NZ_VCNG01000023.1, read as the reverse complement.
GTGGGAAAGAACCAGCAAATCGATTTCCTGCGGCAACCAGCCTGCGATGTTTTGATCATTAATGGCTTTTTCTACACGATGCTGACTTCTAGATCCGCAGTCATAAGCCCAACTGAATGCGGCCCGTCGCAACTTCTTATTCCAAACTACCCCGGTGAAAAACGTTCCGTGGCCTACCGGATGGAAATGTTGACGCACGTGCAGGTGGCAATTCATAACGTTCCTTACCTAAACCCTGATCCAAAAATTGAAATATTATCGGAAGATTAGTGGAGATAATAGCTAATAGCCAGTATCAAAAACACAATCTCCGCCTTGAATCGGCCCTTGGCTTCAGATGATCAGGGCGCCAAAAAATTATCAGCAAACGCCGGGGTGCAAGCCACGCAGACGACGCCCCCACTTCACGACTGGTTGATCTTCACGCGACGGCTTGACGATGCTGATCATTGCAATGTCGTGAGTCAACACCAACAAATGGAGGGATGTCTGGCGCCTCCCTGCAGGAGGCTTAAATATTAGCGCTCTAGTGCTCTCACAACGCTTTATCCACGCCCAAGTAGTTCATGCCCGCGTGAGGCAGCAATAGTATTAGGAATACAATATTGGCTTCAGATGATTGTGAGATCCTCCATTGTGACGATTTTTTAACTAGATTTTAAATTCTAGAGATAGTGGATTTAGTGGACTCAAACGACACGTGCGAGCTTCTCCTACAGTACATAAAGTTTCGCGCACTACGCATTAAACTAAATACGACGCCTAAGGGGTCATAATTTTTCTAAAGTACGACCAGAAATTTAGACTCATTGCTATTCGCAGGCCCGCAATATAGTATTGAGTTTTGCATAAAGTGGCGCTATTTTACCTGTTTGGCTTACCCAGAGACGCTCTTAACAGGAGTCGCATGACTTTCACTTTACCTCAACTAAGTACAATCAAGGAATAGAATTATGAGCCCAGCCACTGATAAGCTAATCAACGATCTCATCGCCAATAGAAATTTTTTTGAAGTGCATTCGGCGAGATCAGAAAATATTCTTTTGCCGCGCGCTAGTGAACAACTGAGGAGTTCTATTGACGCACTGACGAATCCTTCAGTTGATGAGAGAGTCTCGGCTGAAGAGTTTCTAGATTTGAAGAATTACTTCCAGCTTTTTGCGCTCTGCGAAAAAAAGTACGAGTGCATAGTTTTGCTTATCAATCAAGTTGATAGCCACACTGCACGTCCACTCTATTATTCGAGCCGGGTAACAGAGTGGATTGATGTGTGGAGTCAGATTGCGAAACTAAATCAAACTCTCGAGCCATTATACGACAAAAACATAAAATGTCGCGCAGAGGCCATACTAAGACTAAGAAGCAACGGCATAGAAATCATACTTGATCAGGCAGATGCCGTTCTGACGGAAAAAGTGAGAATTCAAATACTTTCGCGCATAAAGTATAGGGCTGAGAAAGTAGGTCATAATTTATTCTTAATGGTATTGCACATAATAGAAACGAAACATTATCGCCCGATGCACGAGCGTTATTATTTTCGAAAAGAGCTGTCGATATTAAGCAATTCGCCTCAATCTCCTCTGGGGTATTTGTACCAGCTTTCTCTTGCCCATTTGGAAAAGAAAAAAAAGAACCGCGATACTTTCAGGCAACTCAAGGAAATATTCGAGTTATCGGAGGATCTTGTCACACTGATGGGTGTTCAGAGGGTTGACTATCTTGAGGGCTTCATGAATAAACCTGTCGATCTGCTACCCTTCCTTCAGAAAAGTACGATCCATGATCAGTTATTTACCCTAGATCAGATGAACAAGCAGGATGCTTTAACTCTGATGGATGGACTGTTTAGTGATTGTCCGAGCTTGGCAGTATATAGAGATATTTATCGTGCAATGATCAAACATCCAGGACGACAGTCGTTATATTTTTACAAGGATTTAATTGTCAGAGAGCTTTGCATGAGACACACCGCGGCCGATGTTGGCAATGCAATCGATGAGCTTTCTTTTTCGTCGCAGGAGATTAATTTAGATTATTTAAACCCGTTAAATATCGAAAAATTAAACTCTTTCCAAAAGCCATTTATAAAAAGAAAGGATGATTATCTGTTCCCCCACCCCCATTTTGCACACACAGGCTTCATTTACACTATGTATGATAAATTACTCTCATCTTTAAAAGAGCGGAATTATAAAGGAGCCCGCCTTTCTCAAGAGATCGGCAGAAGGTCAGAGAAGCTAGTGGAAAACATACTATCTCAATATGGAGTCAGATATTTAGCAGGAAAAAAGTATATTGTTACAAAAGATTTTTTTGATGAAATTGGCTCCACCGCTAAAGAGGGGGAGTGCGACTTTGTGATCGAAAGCCCTAGCCACATTATGTTCATAGAGTTGAAGTCAAAGACGCTTACAGCGAACGCCCGGAGTGGGAATAGTATTTCCGTACTACTTGATCTTGCCCTTTCGCTCTTCACTTCGATCGAGCAGGCAGGGCGCCATGAATACGCCCTCAGAAGGAAAGGGAAAATTGATTTTACGGACGGAACGTCCTTAGATTTGAAGGGGCGAGACATTGAAAAGATCTCCCTTACAGTCTTCGACTTCAATAGTCTGGCTGACGTGAATTTAATTCAAGATCTACTGGCATTTATTCCTAGCATGAAGTTTTTTTCGAAGGAGTCGGACGAACAAGAAGAGCTTTCAAAAATTAAAAAAGTAGTAGACAAGCTGAAGATGCAACAGCAGTGCGATGTATTCCGAGAAGTCTATGAGAAACCTTACGGAAGATCGATAAATTTCGGCAATAGATTTTTTAGTGTCGGGCAATTTATGAGTATCTTAAAATATTCCAGAAGCACCGAGCACTTCGTTGAATTAATAAATAAAACCCGACAACTTGGGAATAATACCAGGGACTGGTATTATATATTCAATAATTTTGTTATTGATATGCCTAATCACCAAGGTGTCTTTAGTCGCGATTACAAACAAAAGACTTAAGGCGGAAACGCACTTCTATCGTTCAGAGAAGGGCGCGCAGGACCTTCACTGCCTGCCTTTTATGAGCTGCTAGCTTTGTAATCTCCGGATTATCCGCTTACCGATGCGCCGTTAGAGGCGCGAGCGCCTACTGGTTGCACCCGGACTTTCGGGACGTTCTGTTCTCCATCACCAAGACGTTGCTCAACGAAGGCTCTCAATCAAAGGGCTAATCATTTTTTTGATGGAAGGAATCGAGGTTCCGATCTGATGCGACCCGATTTCGTCTCCCTGCTTTCGAATGTGAATAGAAATGCTACGGTCATCTTCAACTTTGGCAAAGGCTACCAATCCGTTCTCTAAAGGATGAATTCGCACATCGTCTTCTCCTCCGGGATAATTAACTGCCAGTTGAAAATCGCTTAGAACTTCTATCACTTTTACTGCTGTATGCACCCATGAACCATGCTGGCCCGTCATGTATGAACTGCTGCTCACCAGCACAACCGCCATCATCAGCGAACCAAACGAATGGAGCATTGCAGTTGCGGTGGGTCTGGGGATTTTCTTTTTTAGGCCCACCACTTCCAATACGGGGGCGAGCATCTGTATTGAATTAAGTGTCATCGTCTGGATAAATCCGACTATGATCATCACGAGCGCAAAGAAAAGGAGGGCTATGGACGCAACGGTCATCAGTGCAGGGATGTAAAAGGCGACGATGAGAAAACCGACTGTTACGTCAAAGCTTTGTGGCGGTAAACCTAACGACTCGGAAACAAGCGACCGAGCCATCACCGTGGCGATCAGAAGGACTACAAAATGAAGAAGGGCCACGGCGGTTTTCCCCAGCGTACTTTCCCATACAGCGCTGATCCATTGAACCGCTGGCATACACCACGAAATGAAACCTCCTACAACTCCGACTGATCCAATTATTACAACAATATCCATCGCAAGGGCGCCGAGCCATTGTGACAGTACCATTCCGAGTAAGAAGGTCGTCATGGAGAAAATATAAAAGAGGTTAGACGCGGACATTTCGTTGTATTTGCATTGAATCCAGTCCTGCATGATACCGGTTACTCGCTCTTGGAAATCCGCACAAATGTTGATAGTCGGCGACATCGGCAAATACAACTTCGATGTTAGCCAGGGTGGTTGAGTTCTGACGGGCGCGCGGAATGTAACGGGTCACGCACCAGGACAGGTACTGCTTCAGCAACCGCAGGTACTGGTCACGGGTACGCGGATCGATCTGCGGAAAAGGTGCCGTTGCAGCTTTGCCGATTCGGGCGACCAGATTGTCGGCTTGACGGCCGCTTTGGAGCCAGATGGCGTAACCATCCAGTAAAGCCAGAATCGACTCGAAGTGGCAGGCCAAGATGGCGTCATCGGTGTAGAAAGCCTGGATCGCGCGCAGATGTGCCGCAGTAGTGTTGTAAGCGCGATACCTTAGCTTGAGTTGAACGTAGATGAACGGAATGAGTATGGGCAACGGCGCTGCGTGACCAGCTTGCACGAGCAGCGGCACACGCTGACCTGAAGAGAAACGGCACTGAATCAGCGTCATCGGCAGCCACCTCATTCAAGGACTCGCCATGAACATGGAGTACATGGCCCGTTGAGAGAGTGGACGTCAGAAGCGGGTTTGTCGAATCAGTGGCTTAGGCAGCTTATGAACATCCATGACATGACCTGTCGTTTAACATAATATACATTATGCGTAACAAGATATTACCAATGCAGCGTGGATATGAGCGTACCTCGCTCCAGCGCTTACAGGATTTGGATCAAGACAAACACGGGTGCCTGTCGATCCCTTGAGACTCAGCTCACACGCTACGGGCCTGGCTCTTGTTCTGCGAGGAAGCCCGTGCAAGTCTGCTGCACGTAGGTCTCCAAGGCTCAACGAAATAGTCCGCGAAGCCTTGGAACTAGAAAAGCACTTACAATCGTTTTCCCTTTATTCGGACCATCATCATGCAGCGTCTCTTACCCCTGGCTCTATTCCTCCTGACCAGCCAGGCCATGGCGTACCCAGCCCTCAAGGACACCGAGCTTTACACCCAAAACGCCAGCGACTGCCAGGATGTCGATCTCAGCACCTGGCAGCATCCAGCGCGAACCGTGCTGGAGAAAAACGGCATCAAGCTGGAGCGGGTTCAGCTATGTAACGGTGGACGCTATCCGATCTTTCTGGGTGAAGTCCCGTACGACCCTCAGGGTCAGACCAAGGATTTCTTTCTTCCCTTGTATGAGCAACTACGCAAGGCCAACGGCAAGTGGCCGTACGTACTGGTCGCCAGCAATTATGGCGAGATGGTGTATGTCAGTTATCCAAGGAACGATACTATCTCCCTGGCCTATGAGAACTTTGAGGCGCCCTAGGCTCTGTACGAAAAGCCTTGATACTCGTTCATGCCGCGTACAGGCCACTAGCGCTGGCTGACTGCTCGCGGCAACGGGCTCCTTCAGCCCTTCTACCCTGCCCCCGGATCGTCGAATTGCCTGGACTTTTCGTTCGGATACAAGTGGTTATCCGGTCGCGAGATTGCCAGGCATGCCTGTAGATTCTCCATAGCAATTAACCACTGATCAATGAAAAAACGCCAACATAATGGCGTCCATTTCGCTCTAATCATCAATATTTGAAAAAGTGACGTTTTCCCGACGGAAGGCATCAATACGCCATTGCTGGAGGTTCGAAGGAAGGATCATCATCCGCTTGTCACTGCTACTCGCTTAAGCCCTCCGGGCTTTTGCAGGACACATCAATTGCATTGCTTCTATGGGAGCAACATCAGGATGATGACCGTATACATTATGGTTATGACACTCTGCAGGGGCGACGAAGGCTGCGTGGACGTGCGCAAAACGGAGCCGACCTATGTCACTAAAGAGTTGTGTATGGAGAAAGCCAGGGACATAACGCCCCGCAAGGGCGTGAAGTTCAAATGTCGCAGCGAGCGGTCGTGGGGGCCGAGCAAGGTACCCGGCGCGAATACCTTGGACAGCGTGGTCTCGACCGACGCCAAGCGACAGCCTTGAAACCCGGCTCAAGCGCTCGGCATATCCAAGTCGAGCAGCGCCGCCCCCAACGCCTTCCCATGGGCATCGAGTGCCAACGAACGGGTGACGCCACCGCGCAAGACACCGGGCAAGACGAAGTTGAGCGCGCACACCCGAGGGAGTTCATAGCGCCGTATCGCCGGTCCATGGGGGGGCAGCAGTTCAGCAAAATGCTCGGCCACCCGCTCTACCGTCAGCCATTCGCACAGGCGTGGATAATCTTCGGCGTGGAACGTAATCACGGAGATATTGGATGTATCGCCTTTATCTCCCGTACGGGAATGGGCCAGGTCACGCAATTTAAGACGAGTCACTACACGTCCTCCAAATGAATCTGCACGCTGACAGCGTCCCGTGGCAGCAACAGCGACGCCACCGCCACCACTTGGCGCACGGATTTACTCGCTCCGCCGCCGCCGTAAGGACCGTTGGTGTAGAGGGTTTCCACTTCGTTTCCAATCCGCACGGCCTCGGCGCGATCGGTGCAACGGGCCGCGACCCGCAGGCGCACTTCCCAAGGCTCGCCGTCCAGTCGGGCACCCAGCTCAGGGCCGTGCAAGGCATCGACGCCGATCAACTCGGCGTGGATTTCTTCATAGGCCACGCCTGTCAGTTTCAAACGTTCCAGCACGACCTCCCGCGCCAACCGGCCACGCGCCAAGGCCCCTGGGCCGCCATAGGACATCTGGCCTTCGCCGATCCAGCCGTCGAGATAACCCACTGATACTTTCAACGATGAGGGGCGCTCCCGGCCATCGGCGCCCTGGACCTGTACCTGATTCGGTCCCTGGAGCGTAAACGACACCTCGGAAAAGTCCGCGCTGACGTCTGGCGTGAGGTATGCGGCGGGGTCGTGCACTTCATAGATCATCTGTTCGGTGCAGGTCGCGGTATCGATGCGCCCGCCTGAGCCTGGGACTTTGCTGATCACTGCATGGCCCGTCGCGTCCACTTCGGCGAGGGGAAATCCCAGCCGCGCCAGGTCCGGCACATCCTTGAACCCAGGATCGGCAAAGTAGCCTCCACTGATCTGGCCTGCGCATTCGAGCAGATGGCCGACCAAGGTGCCGCGTCCTAATCGTGGCCAATCGTCTGCGGCCCAGCCGAACTCGAACATCTGTGGCGCGAGGAACAGCGACGGATCCGCCACTCGCCCAGTAATGACCACGTCAGCATCCGCCTGCAAGGCCTCGATGATGCCGTCCACGCCCAGGTACGCGTTGGCCGAAATCAGGCGTTCGCCCAATGAGGCCAGGGTGATGCCGTTGTCCAGTGTTTGCGTCGGATCGCCGAGCAGTGTCGCCAGCACATCGTCACCCGTTACGGCGATCACTTTGAGGCCAGACAAACCAAGCTGCCCGGCAATGCGCCGCACTTCCCGCGCTGCGCCCAATGGGTTGGCCGCGCCCATGTTGGTGATGACGCGCAAGCGGCGGCGCCGGCCATCGGTCCCGCGACCGATAAAGGGCAGTACCAGACGCATGCGCTCGCTCAACAGCGGATCGAAGCCCGCCTGCGGATCGAGCAGTCGCGCTTGTTGTGCCAGGGCGATGGTGCGTTCGGCCAGGCATTCGAACACCAGATAATCCAGCTCGCCGTGCTCGGCCAGTTCAATCGCCGGTTCGATGCGATCACCTGAGTAACCGGCACCTGAGCCGATGCGTAAGCTTTTCATTCAAAAGACTCCAATGAGCAGCGCCGTCACCGTCATCAGCACCGAGGCGGCGAACAGAAAAGGAATGGTGAACCGTTGATGATCGGCCAGTTCGATCTTGCACAACCCCACCAACAAGAAGGTCGCCGGGGTCAATGGGCTGACCGGGAACCCGGTGGTGTGGACACCCAGCAGCGATGCCTGGGCCACTTGCAACGGATCGACACCCAGGGCACGGCCGACTTCGGCCACCACCGGCATCACGCCAAAATAGAAGGAGTCGGGATCGAACAGCAGGCTCAGCGGCATGGAGATGAACCCCACGACCATCGGAATCAGCTTGCCGTGCCCGGCGGGAATCTGTGCCACCGCCACCTCGGCCATGGCCTTCAGCATGCCGCTGCTCTGCATGATGCCGGTGAAGACCCCGGCGGCCAGGAGAATGCTCGCCATCGTCAGGGCGGTTTTCGCATGGGCGTCGATGCGTGCCCGTTGGGCATCGACGTTGGGGTAATTGATGCACAACGCCAATACCGTGCCGAGCATGAACATCACCACCGGATCGACCACACCGGCAATCATCACGCCCATCACCACCACGGTCAGTATCAGGTTGAGCCAGAACAGCCGTGGCTTGCGCAAGGCGACTTCGGCCTCGGACAGTACCCGTTGAGGTATCACCTCCACCCCTGCCCCGGCACCCAACCCCAGGCGTTTTTCTTCGCGACGACCAAGGAACCAGGCGCAAGCAAAGACGAACGCCAAACCGACGATCTGCACCGGAATCAGCGGCTGGAACAAGTCGGCCACCGGCACGTGCAAGGCCGCCGATGAACGCAGGACCGGGCCGGTCCATGGCAGGAAGTTGACCCCGGCCGCCATCGCCGTGACACAAGCCAGGATGCGTTTATCCATGCCCAGGCGCGTATACAACGGCAGCATGGCCGGAATGGTCACCAGGAAGGTCACGGCGCCGGAACCGTCCAGGTGCACCAGCAGTGCCAGCAACGCGGTACCCACGACGATGCGCGTCGGACGGGTGCCGACGCGTTTCAAGATGCGGTCAATGATCGGGTCAAGCATGCCGGCGTCGGTCATGACGCCAAAGAACAGAATCGCGAACACGAACATCCCGACCACGGGGGCGACGTTCTTGATGCCGGTAATGATGAACGCACTGGTTTGCAGGCCAAAACCACCGATCAGTGCGGCGATGATCGGCAATGCGATCAGTGCAACCAGGGGGGACAGGCGCTTACTCATCACGCAGATGAGCAGACAGAGAATGGTGACGACACCGAGTATGGCGAGCATAGGTAGGTCCTGTTCGGCATTCCTGACCGCCATGGCGATGAAATGCGCTGTTGTTGTTTTCACCGAGTATTGGAATTGCCGGTATTCTTTGTAAATTGAAATGTTCGGCTGCCTGTATTCGGAAAAACAAAATGAAGAACTCGATCCAGCACATCCGCGCCTTCCTGGTCGTGGCGCAAACCGGCAACTTCGCCAAGGCTGCCGCGATGCTGAACCTCTCGCCTTCAGCCCTGACCGTGCAGATTCAACAGTTGGAAGATTGGCTCGGCGTGCCGCTGCTCGAACGCAGCCCACGTCATGTGGCGTTGACCAGTGCCGGACAGAACAACCTGCTGCCCATGGAGAAACTGTTGCTGGACCTGGACAACATCGTCAGCGCCTCCCGGGACCTGGCGGCGCTGCGTCGGGGTGTCGTTACCATTGCCGCCCTGCCCTCGCTCTGCGCGGCTGCGCTACCGCCGCTGTTGAAACAGTTCCGTGAACAGTTTCCCGGGATCGAAGTGCGCCTGCGGGACGTGGTGGCGCGCCGGATCGACACGTTGGTGCGCGACGGCGAGGTGGATTTCGGCCTTGGGGTGCGGGCAAGGACGAGCCATGGGTTGGAATTTCAACCGGTGCTGGAGGATCGGTTGTGCCTGTTCATTCCAGCCGACCATCCCCTGGCCCGTCGACGCACGGTCAAGCTAAGCGAGTTGACGGCGCAACCGATCATTCTTACTGGGCGCGACAGCAGCGTTCGAGAGTTGGTGGAGCAGCTGTTCGCCGACGCCAACCTCCCATTGTCGCCGGGCCTCGAAGCCAATTACATGTCGACGGTCCTGGCGCTGGTGCGCCAGGGGTTGGGCGCAAGTCTGCTGCCGGAGTCGGCGGACGAAGGTCGGGAGGGATTGGTGAAAATCCCCGTGGACCATCCTGGCGTTACCCGTCAGATCGGCTTGATCACCCGCCAGGGCCAGACAATGGCGCCGGCAGCCGAGCAATTCATCGAAATGTCCAAAGGTTTTTTTGAGGAGATGACGAGAGCCTGACCAACCTGGCTTCAGGTCCGGAACTGTGCGACGGCCTCCCGCAGCTCGTGCTCCAGCCCGGCCAGATCCCCGCAAGCCAGGACCACTTGCTGATTCACTCCGACACAATGTTCGGCCTCATTGCGCACCTGCATGACATTGCGGCTGACCTCCTCGGCCACGATGCTCTGCTGCTCGGCGCTGGCGGCGTTCTGCTGGTTCATCTGCTCGATCAGCGACACCGCTCCGGTAATGCCGCCCAAGGCGGTGCTCACCTGATCAGCCAGGGTGACGGTATCCACCATCAGGCGCGCGCAGCCCTGGATCTGCCCAACGCTGTGTTGCGACAAATGCTGCAGTCCGACAATCAGGGTCTCGATCTCGCTGGTCGAGTCCCGGGTGCGCCGTGCCAGCGCCCGCACCTCATCGGCAACCACCGCAAAGCCACGGCCCTGCTCTCCCGCCCGAGCCGCTTCGATGGCCGCATTGAGTGCCAGCAGGTTGGTTTGTTCAGCAATTGAGGCAATCACGTCGGCGACCGTGCCGATGGTCTCGACCTGCCGTTGCAAGGACTCGATGGCCTGCTCGGAAAGTGCCATTTCCGCTGCCAGTCGATGGATCTGCTGGCTCGCCAGCTGCACCACCCGCTCACCATTGCGTGCCTGGTGGTCGGCCTCGCCGGCGGCCTGGGAGGCCTGTTCGGCGTTGCATGCCACTTGTGCGACCGTGGCGGTCATCTGTTGCATGGCCGTGGCGGCGTGTTCGGTCTCGACCCTCTGGCGTTGGGCCGCCCCACTGCTCTGGGCACTGGATGTACTCAGGGTCCGGGTCGTTTGCCCAAGTCCCACGACACTCAGTCCGATACGCGCCACCAACTGGCGCAGGTTGGCGGTCATCTCTCCCACTGCGGTCATCAACTGGCCCAACTCGTCTCGACGCATGGCCATGCCTTCGGCCGCATCACTCAGGTCGCCCCGGGCAACACGCCGGGCCACCTGCAGTGCTTCACGCAGAGGCACGACGATCAGATGACGGATAACCAACGATGCCAACAACGCCAGGGCGACGATCACCAGGGCGCCCACCGCTTGCAGGCGCATCATCGAACGGCCTCGTTGGCCCATCTGCCTTTGTCGATCGGCGGCGGCTTGTTCGACCTGGCTCAGCACGGTCTGTGCCTGGGCGTCCATCTGCCCGGCGGTCTGCTTGCTCAGCGCCCGGCTATCCCGATAGCGCTGGAATGCCTTGCGATATTCGACCAGCGCCGCCCGAGCCGCCGCCAGGGACGCTTCGGAGTTCTCATCCACCCGGCCCTGGAGCAGTTCCAGCGCGTCGCTCATTTCCTCCACTGACTCGGTCCAGCCTTGGAGCGCCTGCGCTGCGCCCTCCTCCACATAGATAAACTCCCTGTTGCGGGTGACCAGCAGTTTTCGCTGCAACGCCGAGGCCTGTTCCGCGAGGCTCAGCGGATCGCCTTCCGAGGCCTGGCCGCTGTTCAATACGCCGCGTACCTGGTCGTACATATCCAGTTCGACAGCCTCGAACTGCAGGCGGGCCTGTTCCGCCTGCTCCTGCATATGGCGCAACGCATCTGCCGCCAGGCGCTGGTGATCGATGAAATGTGCAAACTGGCCCTCATAGCCATCGACGGATTGCTGCATGGCGGTCAGTAACGGCACATCCTCGCTCGATGCGCCGGCCTTCGCCTTCTGGAGTTGAGCGCCCAGCGCCTGGATCAGGTCCCGAACCTGGCGCATCGCTAGAGGGTCGGGATCCAGTGCGTAGGTTTTCTCGGCACTGCGCAGCTGCAAGGTCAGGCGATTGATCTCCACCATGGCATCGACCTGCCGGCCGTGCTCCAGCAAACTGCCGGTCGCATACAAACCCTGGGCGATGGCGGCCACCGCGAGCAAGGACACCAGGCCGAAACCGAGCAGCAGCTTCTGCCCCACCGAACAGTCGGCAAGCAGGCGGGCAGTTTTCTTCAGCATTATTCTTATCCTATATCTGAAGCAGATCGATAGCACCGGTGAATACACTCGCTGAACCGCCCCGTCAGCCCTCCTCGACCGCCTGCAACGCGCCGCAGGCTTCAGGCTTTTTTGCGAACAACCTCTGCGGCAACAGGAAGTAAGCCAACGCCGGCAACAGGATCAAGGCGCCGAGCATGTTTACCAGGAACATGAACGCCAGCAGGATACCCATGTCGGCCTGAAACTTGATCGGTGACCAGGCCCAGGTCGCCACCGCGATGGCCAGGGTGATGCCGGTCAGCAGTACCACCTTGCCGGTGAACAACAAGGCGCGGTAATACGCCTCGGACAGCGAGGCACCGGTACGCATGTGCGCCAGGATGATGCTCAACACGTAGAGCGCGTAGTCGACACCGATGCCCACACCGAGGGCGATCACCGGCAAGGTGGCCACCTTGACGCCCATGCCCAGCCCGACCATCAGCGCCTCGCACAGAATCGACGTGAGTACCAGCGGCAGCACTGCGGCCAGCACCGCACGCCAGGAGCGAAAGGTCACCCAGCACAGCAGGATCACCGCGCCGTAGACCCAGAACAGCATCTCGTGCATGGCCTTTTTCACCACAATGTTGGTCGCTGCCTCGATCCCGGCGCTGCCGGCGGCCAGCATGAACTTCACCTCCGGCAGTTTCTGTTGCGCGATGAACGCTTCGCTGGTCTGCACCACCCGTTCCAGGGTGTCGGCCTTGTGGTCGGCCAGGTACACGTAGAGCGAAAGCAGCGAGCAGCCCTGGTTGAACAACTCTCGCGGTGCCCGGGTCTGCACGGCGCCGAGGGCGCCGTCGTTGGGGATCAACTCGTACCACTTAAAGTTGCCCTCGTTGTACCCGGCGGCCGCGACTTTACTCATGGCGGCCATGGAGTTGGTGGACTCCACCCCGGGCAACTGCTCCAGTTGCCAGGCCAGCGAATCGACCGCGGCCAGGGTCGGATAGCGGGTGCACTGGTCCTCCGGGGTTTTCACCATGACCACGAAGATGTCCGAACTGGCCGCGTAGTTTTGCGTCATGAACGCTGCATCACGGTTGTAGCGCGAGTCTGGACGCAGCTCCGGCGCGCCGGGATCCAGATCGCCGATCTTCAGGTGCAGGCTGACGGCAAACCCGCCTGCTGCCAGGGCCAGGCCGAACAGGCAGGCGGCAATGGCCCAGGAACGCCGGGTAAACAGGTCGAGAAAACTCCACAGCGGGTGCTTGACGTTCGCGGTCAACTCGGCGGTTTCCGCCCGCAAGCTGCGGGCAGCGGCCTTGGCACCGACGCCGATGTAGCTGAGCAGGATCGGCAGCAGGATCAGGTTGGTGAAGATCAGCACCGCCACGCCAATGCTGGCGGTGATCGCCAAGTCCTGGATCACCTGGATCTTGATCACGATCAGCACGGCGAAACCCACCGCATCGCAGAGCAGCGCGGTCATGCCGGCGGCGAACAGACGGCGGAAGGTGTAGCGTGCCGCGACGACCCGGTGGGTGCCACGGCCGATGTCCTGCATGATCCCGTTCATCTTCTGCGCGCCGTGGCTCATGCCGATGGCGAACACCAGGAACGGAACCAGCGCCGAGTACGGATCCAGATCGTAGCCAAGGGTGGCGAGCAGGCCGATCTGCCAGAGCACCGCCACCAGGGAACAGAGCACCACCAATGCCGTGCTGCGCGCACAGCGGGTGTACCAATAGAGCACTGCCACGGTCACCAGCACGGCAACCGCGAAGAACAGCAAGACTTGCCCCAGCCCGGCGATCAGGTCACCAATGATCTTGGTGAAACCGGTGATGTGGATCTGGATACGCTCGTTCTGGTACTTGTAGCGCAAGGCTTCCAGTTGCCGTGAAAACTCACCGGCATCCAGTGCCTTGCCAGTCGCCGGATTGATTTCCAGCAGCGGCACGAAAATCACACTGGACTGGAAGTTGCCGGCCACCAATTGACCGATCTCGCCGGAACGGGCGACGTTGGTCCGCACCTCCTCCAGGCTGGCCGGCGAGCCGTCGTAGCTATCCGGAATCACCGTACCGCCATCCAGGCCATCTTCGGTCACGGCGGTCCAGCGCGTGGTCGGTGTCCACAAGGACTTCATATAGGGTTTGTCGACACCGGGCAGCAAGTAGATCTCGTCGTTGAGCTTGGCGAGGGTATCGAGGTAATCCTTGTCGAAAATAGTGCCCTCCTTGACCGCCACGGCGACGCGGATCGAGTTGCCAAGGCCGCTCAGTTCGCTGCGCTGTTCAAGGAAGTTGGCCACGTAGGGATGAGACGTCGGGATGGTCTTCTCGAAACTGGCATTGAGACCGATCTTGCTGGCCTGATAACCCAGCACCAGGGTCACCAGCAGGCAGAGCAGCATGACCCAGGGCCGGTGATTGAAGATCGCCCGCTCGCCGAGGTTGCCGGAACGCGGATCGAAATCCTCCAGGCGGGCCATCACCACTTGCTGTTCGAGGGAGGAATTATGGTCGTTCACATCGGACTCCAAATACGGCCGCATGGGCTGTGCAAATAGCGCTCTGGCAAGTAGGTTCAGCGTTGCGCCGAGACAAGGGCTTGATCGAGGCGGGTCAGCCCGCCCAGGCCGACGCAGATCAAGCTGCCATCCGGGGCGGCCACCAGACCGGCGATCGAGGTACCGACCGGGCCGGAAAGATGCCGCAAGCGGCTTCCTCGACCGGAACTGAGCAACAGGTCACCGGCCTGGCTGGCCAGGACCAGCGCCCCATCCTTCAGTTGAGTGCCGGCGGAGAAGGCCACTTCCAGGCCGGTTTCGATACGCCGCCAACTGCTCCCCTGGTCACCCGACCAGAAGGCATTGCCGCGCAGGCCGAAGGCGATCAGTTCGCCGCTGGCACTGCCTTGCAGACCGAAGAAACTGCCGTCATAGGGTGATTCGAGTGCCTGGAAGCTGCTGCCGTTGTCCCTGGAGCGCAATAACAGACCCCGTTCGCCGACGATGAACAGTTCGCCCCCCATTGCACGAATGCCGTACAGGTTGAGGCCCTCGGGGTTGTCCACCTGCTGCATCCACGGTTTCCAGGTCACGCCACCGTCCACGGTACGCAGGATCAGACCATAGGCACCGACCACATAGCCGTTGCGACGGTCGCTGAAGTACAGGTCGAGAAACGGCTTGTCCGGCCCGTCCGCGACCAACCGTTCGGCGTCTTCGACATGCTTGGCATCGCCGCCCTGTTGCGCGGCAACCAGCGCCAACTGTGCCGCAGCGACGCCATCGAGTTGCTTGACCCAGGTTTCGCCACCGTCAGTGCTGTGCAGGACCACGCCCATGTGGCCGACGGCCCAGCCCTGCTCGTCATCGACGAACTGCACCGCCGTCAGGCTGACGCTGACCGGCACCCGGGCCTGGCGCCAGCTCTGGCCGGAGTCATCGGAGAGCAGGACGATGCCGCGCTCGCCGACCGCCACCAACCGTTCGCCAGCGCGAGTCACCGCCAGCAACGCGGCGTGGGTGGCCTTGGCACTCTGCAGTGCCGCCTGGTCGAGCAAGGCAATCCGGGGGCTGGCCGTTGTCCAGCCCGACATCAGCAAGACCGTCAGCGCCAGGATCGCCGACAACGCCCGCCCGAGTGAAAAGTTACCGTTCATATCCCGCTCCAACCACCACTCAAGAGTTATCCAAACGCAACGCGCCGATGCCGGGGCTCCGGCGCGCTGGGCAATGACTCAACGCGAACTGTCGTTGGCCATGGCGTCAGGCGTGAAGAACGAAGATGGCGGACGCGGGTAGCTCTGGTACTGGACATCCAGGTCGTTGGCCGCGGAGTTCAGGAAGTAGGCACCGGTCTCCAGGTTGTAGCTGCCCCACGACATCTGCGCGGTGAGCGCTGGCATTTCCGGGGCCAGCAGGGTCAGCGAGTAGTTGGTACGACCCAATTTGCCCTGGGCGTCGTAACCGTCCACCAGCAGCACTTGCCAGGAGTCCTCGTCGACGTAATAGGTGCGTTTTGGCACCACGTGACGCTTACCGTCCTTGAGCGTGGCGTTCACCACCCAGACCCGGTGTTTCTCCCAGCGCACCAGATCCGGGTTGAGGAAGTTCGGCTTGACCAGATCGTCGCTCTTCGCCGCGGCCGCACGGTTGTTGTTGTAAGGCACCAGCAGCTCTTTCTTGCCCACCAGCTTGAGGTCGTGACGGTCGGTCGGGCCGAAAATCATGAAGGCCTCGTCGAAGAAACCCACACCCGAGGTGACGAAGTCCGGCGTGTCATAGGCGATGTTCGGTGCGCGCCGTACCCGACGCTGGCCGACCAGGTACTGCCAGGCAGCGCGTTTGCCCGGGTCCATGTCCCAGTGGGTCATCAAGCCCTCGCCGGCCTTGGACGATGGCAGCTCCGTGGCCAGTTTGCCGATGAGGAACTTGCCGCCGAAGGTTTCAAGACTGCCGTCCTTGAAGTAATAAGGGCTCTGATACCAGAAACGTGCCCGGGTGGCCTGGATCTTCTTGCCGCCGGCGGTCATCAGCCAGGTGTCGAACGGTGAATAGAAGGTGTCAGCCCCTTGCCAGGACAGCCGGTAGTTCCATAGCACCTCGGCACCGTTCTGTGGCAGTGGGAACGGAATCCCGCCATAGGCGCCGCTGACTTTTTCCGAGTCCACTTCCAGAGTGGCGCGGGTCGCGTTCTTCAGGGTGTTGTCGTACACCCATTGCGGTGCAGCGGCGCTGCGGTGAGTCGGATAGACGTCCAGGCGATAACCGGGGTACTTCTGCAGCAAGGCTTTGGCGCCGTCGGACAGCTGGTCGGCATATTGCGCCATGTTGGCCGCGCTGACCGAGTACAGCGGCTTGTCAGCGGCAAAGGGATCGGCACGTTTGTCGCCGTTCTTGTAGCCTGCGGGCACTGTCGTATAGCCCCCGGTCCATGCCGGAATGCTGCCGTCCTTGTTGCCCGCGCGCTCGGCGCCCATGGGGGTGAGTTCCGTATTGAGCCGTGCGGCCTGATCAGGGGAAACCGCCGCCTGCACCGCGCCGGCACTGAGCAAGGCAATGGCCAGGGCCGACATACGCAAGGAAAATTGGCTTTGCATAGGGGATGAAACCTCTTATTAGAATGTGGTTTTCACGTACATGGAGACGAAGTCACGGTCGGCCAGCGATTGCGCATAGCTGAAGTTGCCCGCCTCGTTCAGCCCTGCCGCAGCCTTGCCGAAGAAGTTCACGTAGTTGATGCCGAAGTCCCAGCGCTGCAGGTAAGTGGCCTTGAGCCCTACGCTCCAGTCACCGGCGTGGGAGTTGCCGAAACCACCCTTGCTGACGGCCGAGGAGCGACCGTCGAGACCCACGCCGAAACCCACCGGTACGCTCAGGTCGAGACCGTCGGCCACTTGGAAGTAAGCCGGTTCGGCCAACACCCGCAGCGCGGTGGCATCCCGGGTGGTGTTGGGGTCCAGTGCCCCCGGGTTGTCTGTCACGCTGAGGGTACGGTTCCAGGCCAGTTCGGCCAGTACCGAACCACCGTCCCAAAGCGCGCCGGGCGATAGCAGGTAGATCGTCGACAGGTTCACGTGCGCGGTCTTGCCCCTGGCGTAGAGCGCATCACCGTTGTTGTCCGCCGCGGTGCCCGGTGTCACCACTTGCAGGTTGCTGACCAGGGGGGCGTTCCAGCGCACCGAGGTTTCACCAGCGAAGTTGAACGGGCCATATGCGGTGGAGAAGCTGGCGCCGACGGTCTTGATGTCTTCGGCGTAGACCTGGCGATAGGAACTCAGGATCGGCAGCCCGGTGGCGGCGGCCGCCGCACCGTCCAGGTAGGCATACAGCGCACTTGGCGTCTTGTCGTGATACTGGGCGGCGTAGAAACCCAGTTCAAGTTCGGTGCCTTCGGGTTTGAAACGCAGTTGCATGCCGCCCTGCCCCGAGTTCTTGGCCTCGATATCGGAAGCATGGACGGTGGTGTTGCCAAACACCTCGGTCCAGTCCCCTGCCCCTTTGCCGATGCCGTCGTTATCGCTCAGGTAGCTGCCTGCTCCGGGCACGTTGGAACGCTCCCACTCGAACTGGTAGTAGGCCCCGACGGACAACTGCGGGTTGATCTGCAACTGGCCGGACACTTGATTGACCGGGCGCAGGATTTCCTTGAATTGGGTTCCCGGTACGCTGAGCAGCTTGACGACGTCGGTGGGTCCTTGGGCGGCGGCGATGCCGTTGCTGCCGTAGAACAGGCTCTCGCCATAGATCAGGCTGTGGCGGCCCAGGCGTACGGTGCCCTGGCTCGCGTCACCGACATCACCGCGCAGAAACACGAAGGCGTCCAGCAGTTCGGCGTCGCGCCCGTGCAGTTCGCGGGTATCGCTGAGGAAGTGTGGATTCGCGCTGTCGTCGGTGTCCTTGTTATAGACATCGTCGTACCAGGCCGCCCCGCTGAGACGCAGGCCGTAGTTTTCCCGACTCAGGTCCATTTCGCTGAACAGGTCCAGCCGGTTGGAGACCAGGCCGCGACTGAAGTTCTTGTCGCCCTGGCCCTGGATCGAAGGGTACAAGCCGCCCGCCGTGGAGGCGTTGGTCAGGTGGTCGTCAGCACCCTGCAAGCGCCAGGCCTGGCTGTACTTGATGGTGTTGTCCCAGCGCAGGCGCCAGTCACTGTCGCCCAGATCGATCTGTGCGGCCTGAGCCTGTGAGGCCAGGCCGGCAAGGCACACCGAGAGTGCCAAGGTGGAACGCTTGAAGCCCGGGTAGCATCGAGTGTTGTGCATGGTGTTCCTCATTGTTCTTGTTGTTTGGAAACGTGTTGTCTGGAAAACGACCGGCAATGAGCGGCCCGCAAATGCGCAGGCGGTGGTTCCTCGTTCAGATGTAGGTGGACGCCAGGCCGCCATCCACAGGCAGGTTGACGCCGTTGATCCAGCGGGACTCGTCCGCACTCAGGAAGGCGATGGCAGCCGCCACCTCATCGGCATAGGCCGGACGCTTCATGCGATGAGCATCGGCCTCGACACGTTCCTGGCCGAGCATGCTGACGAAATCACCCAGGATGGGCGTGAACACCGGGCCCGGTGCCACGCTGTTCATGCGCACCGAGGTTTGCAGGAACCAGGGCTGGGCCTGCACGTAGTTCCAGACGATCAGGGCTTCTTTGAAATACTGGTAGCAGCTCTCCTGGGGCACCGGGTGCTGGGCCAACCAGGCTTGTCCCTGGAAGAAGCTCTCCGTGCGGGCCAGGGCCTTGTGCAGTTCCAACCGCTGCGGCCACTGCGCACCGAGAATAGAGGCAACGTTGACGATACTGCCGCCGGCACGGATGCGCGGCAGCGCCGCCGCGCAGAGGTGACGCAGGCCGAGGTAATTGACCTGGGCCACCAGCTGCGGATCGGCCGTTCCTGGTACTCCGGCGATGTTACACAAGCCGTCGATCTGTTCCGGCAACCGGCGCACGGCGGCATCGATGGCCTCGGGGTGACTGAGGTCGGCCTGGACAAAGTCATCCAGGCTCAGGTTGGGCTCGTTGCGATCCATGCCGATCACGATGGCCCCGTGGGCACGCAGGGTTCGGGCTGTCTCGGCGCCGATGCCCGAAGAGACTCCGGTCACGACGATCCTTTTGCTGGTCAGCTTCATACGGGTTTCCCGATTCGTGCTCGTACTGCCTCCCATGAAAGCGGGCAGCCAAGTCATATTGTTATTGCCGAACTAGTTAAGCTCGGTAACTAGTTGTAGCAAGCGATATGCCATCTAACGGCAATAACGGGGCAACCGCTCAAGCTCGCGGCATACAGACATTCTTGGTGAATATCGACGTGAGACGGGGGAAATCGGGCGCCGAAAAAAGTGATGATTTCAGTAATTTCATGCTGCACTATGCAGATTATGATTACTCATATTAAGGATTTCCGATGGCAGACAAGCTGATCTCCCTGGCCGAACTCTCCGGCGGAGTCCGAAAGAAACACGTGCGCGGCGCCAGCGAGCAGTTGCCGCCCGGCGCCGCCCCTACGCTTCAGGATCTGACCGAATGCCTGATGTTCAGCCCGGGCGACGGGCGCATCTGGCTCAACGGCGCACGCATGCTGTTGATGCACAGCAGCGGCGTCGGCGCGCTTCGTCGGGAGATGATTGAAAGCATGGGCCTGGCCCGTGCCCGTGGCATCCTGCTGCGCACCGGCTACCACTGCGGTGCGCGGGATGCGGCACTGATCAAGGAACGCTTCCCAGAGGCCGACTTCCTGGCGCTGTTCGCCGCCGGCCCGATCATCCACGCCATCGAAGGCGCGGTTAAAGTCGAGCCGGTGCATTTCGAATTCGATATGAACCTGGGCACCTATTACGGCGAATTCCTCTGGCACCACTCCAGCGAGGATGACGAGCACATCGCTCAATTCGGCATCGGCACCGAGCCGGCGTGCTGGATGCAGACCGGCTATGCCACCGGATACACCTCGGCGATGGTCGGTCGATTGATCCTTTACCGCGAGGTCGAATGCCGCTCCACCGGTTCCAGCATCTGCCGGCTGATCGGTAAACCCGCTGAAGAATGGGATGATGCCGAAGAAGACCTGGCCGCCCTGAAAGCGGAACCTTTCGTCAGCAGCAGCGGGCGTAGCACGGTACCTCCCAGCCCTGGCGGCAAGGGCGTATCGCCGCCCGACCCGCAAACCGATCCGCAACCGACCCAGGACGGCGACATGGTCGGCATCTCCTCGGCCTTCAACGCAGCCTGCCACATGCTGCGCCGAGTCGCCCCGACCCAGGCGACGGTGCTGTTCACCGGTGAATCCGGCGTCGGCAAGGAAATGTTCGCACGCATGCTGCACCGCATCAGTCCGCGACACGATGCGCCTTTTGTCGCGATCAACTGCGCCGCCATTCCGGAAAACCTGATGGAATCAGAGCTGTTTGGCGTTGAGCGCGGCGCCTTCACCGGTGCCACCCAATCCCGCGCCGGGCGTTTCGAGCGAGCTGATGGCGGTACGCTGTTCCTGGACGAAATCGCCACCCTAAGCCTGGTCGCCCAAGGCAAACTGTTGCGGGCCTTGCAGGAAGGTGAGATCGAGCGGGTC
The DNA here is from genome assembly GCF_006227205.1 of Pseudomonas sp. ICMP22404. Taxonomy (GTDB): domain Bacteria; phylum Pseudomonadota; class Gammaproteobacteria; order Pseudomonadales; family Pseudomonadaceae; genus Aquipseudomonas. The sequence continues at coordinate 10,084 of NZ_VCNG01000023.1, read as the reverse complement.
GGCGGCAGCCGGACCTTGAAGGTCGATGTGCGGGTGGTCGCCGCGACCAACGTCGACCTGCGCGCCGCCGCACAACGCGGCGAGTTTCGCGAGGACTTGTTCTTCCGCCTGAATGTCTTCCCGATCCACCTGCCACCCCTGCGCGAGCGCAAGGAAGACATCCCGTTGCTGATGACTCACTTTCTGCACCGCTTCACCCGCCATCATGGCCGCCAGATCAGTGGCTTCACCCCGCGCACGGCCGACACCCTGCTCGCCTATGACTTTCCGGGCAACATCCGCGAGCTGCAGAACCTGGTGGAGCGCGGCGTGATCAGTGCGCCGGATGGCGGGGCCATCGACCTGGCCCACTTGTTCACCAGTGGCGAACGCCTGGCCCAGCCGATGTTTTCCATTGGCAACCGGGGCCAATTGGCGGCCGCTCCGAATGACCCGGCCACCCCTGCGCCTGTCGCGCCCGTCCATGCTGGCAACGAGGCGATCCAGGCCTTGTTCGGCGGCAAGGACCTGAGTCGGCTGTCACTGCAGGAGATCGAGGAAACGATGATCGACCATTGCCTGGCCGAGGTGAAAGGCAATGTCTCCGAGGCGGCGCGCCGGCTTGGTCTGACCCGAGCTCAACTGTCGTATCGGCTGTCGCGGCGTTCAGGGGGTGAATAACGCAAGCTCAAGGCACCATTGAAATCATTGTGGCGAGGGGATTTATCCCCGCTGGGCTGCGCAGCAGCCCCAAGAACAGACAACTCGGTGTGTCATGCTAATTGAGTCGTCAGTTTTGGGGCCGCTGCGCGGCCCAGCGGGGATAAATCCCCTCGCCACAGGTTATTGGACTGGCCCACGCTGGATGAAGCAACGCCCAAACATGTCGAGGGCCACGTCCACCCGTTGGCCGATCTGTTCGTCAGACCAGCTCTGCTGGACCCCGAGGGTGAACAGCTTGAGCGGTTGCGAGATCAGCAACGCATCGATCAGTTCGACCGCCGGTTCGACATCCTCCTGAACAAGAAGCCCCTTGCCCGCTGCCTTGTCCAACCAACTGTGCAACAGGCCCAGGCATCGCTCGGCGCCTTCCTGATACCAGATCCTGGCGATGTCCGGTGCAGTCTCACGTCCTTCCACTGCCATCAAGTAGAGTCCTAGCGCCAACGGCGACAAGGTCAGGCGCGCCCATAGGGTCAGGTACATGCGCAGTTCACTGAGCAGACCCTCGGCGCAGTCGATACCGCTTTCCAACAACAGCTCGAGCGTCGACAGGTCCCGGGCCACCAATTGCGAGAGCAGCGCTTCCTTGCTCGTGACCAGCTGGTAGAGGGTTTTCTTCGAGATGCCGGTGGCGCGGGCGATGGTGTCCATGGTGACGTTGGCGAAGTTGCCACTGCCGAGTATCTGCGCCGCCGCATCGAGCAACAGATTCATCTGTTCCTCGCGACTGCGCAGTGGCGGACGGCCCCGCCCGCGCTTGACGGCCTGTGGGGAGGTTTCAGGCATGACGGATCCTGGCTAGCGTTAATCAAACAAGCAACATAGTACCCTGTGGCGAGGGGATTCATCCCCGCTGGGCTGCGAAGCGGCCCCAAGCAGACAGCTCGGTGTGTCATGCTAATTGAGTCGCCAGTATTGGGTCTGCTTCGCAGCCCAGCGGGGCGGTGCGACGTTTCGCTAAATCCCCTCGCCACAAGCGTCATCAAAGACTCTAAACCAGTGCGCTATCAGCCTCTTCCACCCTCGCCCCCTCAAAAGCCCCGCGCAACCCATCCTCGATGAACTGCCACGCCTCATCCGCAGAAGCATCCGGCCCCAGGTGAGTGAACATATGATCGCAGCCTGGGAACATTCTCTCGTTCACCGCAACGCCGGCCTGACGCAGTTTCTCCCCATAAGCCTGGCCTTCGGCGCGCAGGATATCGTACTCGGCAGTGATCAATGTGGCGGCAGGCAGGCCCCGTAATGCCTCGACCGGCGCCAGCAACGGCGAGACGAGGGGATCGCGGGCCTGGGTCGGGTCGCTCAGATAACACTGGTTAAAGAAGCGCATCAAGCCCGGACCGAGCAGCGGCTTGTCGATCGTCGAATGCTTCAGTTCAGGAGCCTGGGAGACGTCCAGCGCCGCATAATCTATGACCTGGTGCACCACCCTGAGTCGCTCATGTCCTCGCGCCAGATTGGCCAGCCCGGCAGCCAGATTGCCGCCGGCACTGTGTCCTCCGACAGCGATACGCTGTGGGTCGATACCCAGCGTCGCACCCTGCCCGGCCAGCCACTCCAACACCTCGAAACTCTGACGCAAACCTGCGGGAAAGGGATGCTCGGGCGCCAGGACATAATCCAGATTGACCACCAGGCAACCCAGGTTGTGAGCCAGACGGCGGCAATAGCTGTCGTCGTGCTCCGGCACTCCAGCGACGAATCCACCGCCATGCAGGTTCAGGTACACCGGGAGAGGTTCCCCAGGCGACGTATCGGGCCAGTAGAACAACGCCCGCGCCGGCCCCCAGGCTGTCGGGATGTGCCGTTCCTCTACCGCGCGCAGCGGATAACGTGCCGCGTCGTAGATGAATTTGCCTTTCATGCGCTTGGCAAGGGCGCGCAGCAGCTTGGCCTTGAGCGTTTGCAACAGGTTCATGGTCAGCCTCCCGGGGCCTCAGTTGGCCGTCAGCAAATGGTCGAGCAGGCCATGGATCATCGGGCCGTAGGGAGCACGCATCGCCAGGTTGGACTCACCGATGGCGCTCTGCACCACCACTGCCTTGGCATGGCTGAAGGTACGGAAACCATAGACGCCATGATAGGCCCCCATGCCCGAGTGACCGACCCCGCCAAAGGGCAGCGCCTCGAACAGCACATGGCTCATCACGTCGTTGATCACCACACCGCCCGACGTCGTGCGCGCCAGCACCTGCTCGCGTTCATTCGCATCCTCGCCGAAATAATAGGCCGCCAACGGCCGAGGCTGCCCGTTGACGTAGTCGATGGCCGTGGCGAAGTCGCGATAGGTTTTGATCGGCAACAACGGGCCGAAGATTTCCTCGCGCAGTACCTGCATGTCCTCACTGGGATCGAGCACCAGGGTCGGGGCGATCTTGCGGATCTCGCGGTCGCTCAGGTCTTCTTGCGCCGGGTTGATCTCCACCAGTCGCGCACCCTTGGCCTCGGCATCGGCGAGATAACCCCGCAGACGGTCGAAATTGCGCGGGTTGATGATCGACGTGTAGTCGGCGTTGCCGCGCAGGGTTGGGTACATGGTGCTGACAAAACGAGTGGCCTCGCCGACGAAGTCCTCCAGCAACTCTTCCGGCAACAACACATAGTCCGGGGCCAGGCAGATCTGGCCGGCGTTGAAGGTCTTCACCGTTAATACCCGCTGCACCACGGTAGCCAGGTCGGCGCTACGGGAAACCAACACCGGAGACTTGCCACCCAGTTCCAGGGTCACCGGCACCAGGTTGTCGGAGGCGGCACGCATGATGTGCCGGGCCACTGACGTCCCGCCGGTAAATATCAGATGATCGAACGGTTGCGCACTGAACAACGCCCCGATCTGCGCATCGCCCAATACCGTGCAGAGTTCACGCTCGTCGAAATAACGGGCGATCAACTCGTCGATCAACGCCGAGGTACGCGGGGTCAGCTCCGAGGGCTTGAGCATGGCCCGGTTGCCGGCAGCAAGAATGCTTGCCAGCGGCCCGAAGGCTAGCACGATGGGAAAATTCCACGGGCTGATCACCCCCACTACACCCAACGGCTGATAGTCGACCCGCGCCTCGCAACCGGGGAACGGAGCCGGATGCGTCTCCGATTGCATCCACTCGGCCAGGTGCTCGCGGCAATGTTTGAGGCTCGCCACCGAGCCGGCGATATCCGACAGCAGAGTCTGTTCGCGGCTGCGGTTGCCGAAGTCCGCAGACACCGCCGCGACGATGGCTTCACGGTTATCCAGCAGCAGGGCAATCGCCCGATCAAGACGGTCACGGCGCAACGCCAGGCTTGCGGGCCCTTCGTCCAGGTGGGCCTGTTTCATGCGTGCAAGTGCGGTAGCGAGTTGTTCGGTGGGAGCCGCTGTAGCGTGGTGACCGAGAATACTCATGGCGTGGGTTCCTGCTGGTGGAATTGTTATTAGCCAGTACTAATACCGGGCAAGCAGGCACCTCTGCCGACTCGCAGGTGGAGTATGACAAAAAACAAAACAAAGGAAACCCATAAGTTTCCTTATTTTCAGCAGTCGAATGAGTGGCATTTTAGCCAGCAAACAGGGAGGAAATCGCAAAAAATGGCTTGCGTCGCGCAATGACTCAATCGGACGGGTGCGTTTTCTGAGAACACTGGATCAGTGGCCGAAACCGCAACCCCATGAAAAATTGATTATATTTTTTAACTTGTTATGGGCGCTGTCCATTGGAACAGCGCCTTGCACTCCCAGTGCTACCAGAGCGCCATCGTATAGCTGACAATCAACCGGTTCTCATCCAGGTCATTGCCAAAATTCGAGCGCACCGAGGCGTTGCGCCATTTGAACCCAAGTCCTTTCAATGTCCCGTCCTGCACGACATAGGCAATGTCGGTATTGCGTTCCCACTCCTTGCCCTCCCCCGGCGCGGCACGTTGCACGTTATCACCGGAAATGTAGCGGGTCATGAACGTCAACCCAGGGACACCGAGTGCGGCGAAGTTGTAGTCATAGCGGGCTTGCCAGGAACGTTCGTCGACGTTGGCGAAGTCGCCGATCTGGACGAAGTTGACCAGGTACGGGTCGCTACGGCTGATATACGGGAAAGGATCGTTGCCACTCATGCGCTGGTAACCCAGACCCAGTGCGTGCCCACCCAGGCTGTAAGTAAACAGCGCGCCGAAGGCCTGGTTGTCGATGTTGCGGAAGTTGCCGTCCTCGGTGCTGCGCGAATAGCGCACGTCGCTCTTGAGCGCCTGGCCGCCCCCCAGGTCCAGGGTGTGGACGAACCCGAGGTAGTTCTGCTGGTAGATATCCTGCAGTTTTCCATAACGGTACTGCGCCGTGAGGTTCGGCAGGAACTGATAGTCCGCCCCGGCAAACTGGAACTTGTCACTGGTGCCGCCGATGCGGTTGGCGGTCATGTCCTGATAATCGGTGGAATCGACGACGTTGATCTGGGTGAACTGCCCACCGGTCAGCTTCAATCGATCGATTTCCTGCACGTTCAACAGTCCACCTTTGAACGTCGCCGGCAACAGCCGCGTATCGTTGGAGCTCACCACCGGGTCCTTGATCTGCAGCGTTCCCGCCTTGAGGGTGCTGTTGGATACCCGCACCTTGGCGGTCAGGCCCAGTTCGCCGTAGCGGTCTTGCGACCCTCCGGACAAATCCGCCGGCAACAGGTTGGTGCCCGCCGTACCGCCACCCGAATCCAGTTTGAAACCGGCCATGCCCAAGGCATCCAGGCCGAAGCCGACGGTGCCGGCGGTGTAGCCCGATTCGATCCGCAACAGGAAGCCCTGGGCCCACTCCTCGGCCTTGTCCCGCGAACCTTCCTGGCGAAAGTCGCGGTTGAAGTAGAAGTTGCGCGCCTCCAGGCTGCCTTTGCTGTCGGCGATGAAGTCCGCCTGGGCGGCAGGCACGCCGATCAGGCTCAAGCCAAGCACCGTACCGATTGGGGCGTATATCCGGGGGGAGGATCTGAAATGCTGCATGCGTGCTCCTTTTATCGGCGCGAGCGGACCCTCTCGGGGGGCTCTGCGGGCGCCTCGTTATTCTTGTGTGAAGACGTTGTCGTTCGGACACGGGCGCAGTGAGCTGCGTCGTCGGCGTGGATTCTTCGCGCCACGCTCTGAAAGCGTCAAACGGGAAAAAAGCCCGGTCGGACATAAGAAAAATTGATGCGCTCGATGGCCTGATCTGGAGTAACAATTGCAATCATAAGAACCACACGCACCAAGAGACCCGTCATGAACCTCAAGTTCCTCGAAACCTTCGTCTGGGTGGCACGCCTGCAGAGCTTCAGCCTGACCGCCGAAAAGATGTTCAGCACCCAGGCGGCGATTTCCGCCCGGATCGCATCGCTGGAGGACGAGTTGGGCCTGCGCCTGTTCGTCCGCGACTCCCGGGGGGTGTCGCTGACGCCTGAAGGCTTCAAGGTGCTCAACTACGCCGAGCAGATGCTCGAGGTCCAGCGTGCGCTGAAACAGTCCCTGGACACCGGCAACGAACAGCAAGGCCTGGTGCGCATCGGCGTGATGGATACGGTGATCCACACATGGCTGAGTCCCCTGATGTCGATGCTGATGCAGGCCTTTCCGGCGGTGGAAATCGAAATCACTGCCGACGCTGCACGCAATTTGTGCGATCAGCTACAGAAGGGTTACCTGGACATCGCTTTCCAGACCGACCTGGTCCGCCACGAAAGTGTGCGCAACCTCGAATTGGGGCACTACCCCATGCACTGGATCGCCGCCAGTCATTCGATCTATGCCCGGCCCTATGCGTCGCTGGCCGAGATGGCGAGTGAACGCATCATCACGTTCGTCAAGCAGTCACGCCCCCATCAGGATGTACTCAACCTGCTGTATGCCCAGGGGGTCAACGCGCCACGGGTCAGTTGCGTCAACTCGGTGTCGGCCATGACGCGGTTGATTCGTGACGGTTTCGGTATCGGCGCTCTGCCCGCGGCGTTGGTGGCCAAACCCCTGGCGAGCGGTGAGCTGATCCAATTGGAGCCGGGCACGTCCCTGCCCCAGTTGAACGTCGTTGCTTCCTGGCGCGCGGGCGTTGGGCTGGAGCTGGTCGAGAGCATCGTTCAGATGAGCCGCCAGGTGGTGGGTCAATATGCCCTGGATGTGGGTCCGCAACGCATGGTGGCAGCGCCCGGCCTGAACGGCCCGGTGCCCCTCGAATAACTTTTATTTGTCGCGGGGTAGCAACATTCCTTGTTGGACGTCATCGCCTGGGTTTTCTAAAAAGGACCGACAACCACAAGGAGAAACCCTGATGTCCCTTCCCGCCCTGTCATTTGAACAACTGCAACAGTACGCCCCCCTCGCCCTGCGCCAGAGCATTGCGGCCGGCCAGTATCAGGGGCACACCAGCGGCCTGGGCAAGGGACGGGTACAAGCCAATATCGTGATCCTCCCCGGCGATTGGGCCAACGAGTTCCTACGCTACTGCACCCTCAATCGCCAGGCCTGCCCGCTGTTGGACGTGACCGAACCCGGCGACCCGTACTTTCGCAACCTGGGCGACCCCATCGATATCCGCCACGAAGTGCCCCGCTACCGGGTTTTCCGTGACGGCGAGTTGAGCGAAGAACCGCTGGACATCGAGCATCTGTGGCAGGACGACATGGTCGCCTTCGCCCTGGGCTGTTCCTTCTCCTTCGAACAACCGTTGCTGGAAGCCGGCATTCGGCTGCGACACATTGATCTGGGCCGTAACATCGCCATGTTCCGCACCAACATCGACACTCGCCCCACCGCCCGGCTCTCCGGCAAAATGGTGGTGACCATGCGGCCGATGAAAGCCGCCGCCGCGATCCAGGCGATCCAGATCACTGGTCGCATGCCCAATGTCCATGGCGCTCCGGTACACATCGGCGACCCTACGCTGATTGGCATTCAATCCCTGGACAGACCCGATTACGGCGACGCCGTGCCGGTCGAGGCGGATGAGATCCCGGTATTCTGGGCCTGTGGCGTAACCCCGCAATCGGTGGTCCAGGCCTCCCGTCCGCCGCTGTGCATCACCCACGCACCGGGTTGCATGCTGGTGACGGATTTGTGGAATAGTGCTTTGTAGACTTCTCGGTTAACCACACACCCTGTGGGAGCGAGCCTGCTCGCGATAGCGGCGGCAAGCTCGGTATCGAGTTGCCTGACCCACCGCCTTCGCGAGCAGGCTCGCTCCCACAGGTATTGGGTTGCTTGAACCTTATTTATTAGAACAGCACCTTTCAACCCGATATGGACACCCGATGAACACGGCTCAACGATCGATCCAACAGTACATCAACGCCAAGGACGGCAATCGCCCTCACCTGCTGGACCAGGCCTTCACTACCGATGCCACGCTGGACATGGTCGTGCGCACCGGCTCGATTTCTTTTCCGGGGCACGTGGAAAGCCGCGAGGCCATTGGCGATGTCCTGGTCAGGCGCTTTGGCCAGACCTTCGAAAACGTCTATACGTTTTGCCTGAGCGCCCCGCCTTCCGGGAATGCCAAGGCATTCCAGTGCACATGGCTGGTGGCGATGTCGGACAAGCACAGCGGCGAGGTCAGGGTCGGTTGTGGGCTGTATGACTGGCAGTTCGAGCCTGAGTCCAATCTGGCCGAGGGGCTGACGATCACCATCGAGCACATGGTGACGTTGCCGGCAGCCGATCTGGCGCCGGTCATGGCGTGGGTCTCGGCGCTGGACTATCCGTGGTGCGACGTTCGCGCGCTCATGGACAGCGTGCCGGATACCGCGGGGCTTGAAGCGGTGCTCCAGTATGTGGCGGTCCAAGCGCAGTAATCCACTCATTGCCAATCTCAGTACCGGAGAGCCGCCAACGTGAATATCAAGTTTCTGGAAACCTTCGTCTGGGTCGCTCGCCTGAAGAGTTTCCGGCTCACGGCAGAGAAACTGTTCACCACCCAGGCCTCCATCTCCAGCCGGATAGCGGCCCTGGAAGACGAGATGGGTGTGCGGCTATTCGTGCGCGACTCCAAAGGTGTGTCGCTGACCTCCGAAGGGCAACGGGTGCTGGAATACGCCGAGCGCATCATGGACACCATGCAAAGCATGAAGGCGGTGATCCAGGATCCGCGCCAGGTTCGCGGCCGGATCCGCATCGGCGCCATGGATACGGTCATCCACACCTGGCTCAGCCCGTTGGTGACGCGCCTGATGGAATGCTATCCGGCCCTGGAAATCGAATTATCGGCCGACACGGCGAGCAATCTGTGTTCCCAACTGGAGAAAGGCTATCAGGACGTCATCTTCCAGACCGACATCCTACGCCTGGACAGCGTGCGCAATGCCCTGCTGACCCGTTATCCGATGCATTGGGTGGTGCGCACCGGCTCTGTCTATGACCGGCAATACGCCTCGCTGGAGGACCTGTCCCAGGAACGCATCGTGACGTTCTCACGCAACTCGCGGCCCCATCAGGACATCCTCAATCTCTTGCACTCGGCGAACATCGTGTCACCGCGCATCAACTGCGTGAACTCGGCCTCGGCCATCACCCGCCTGGTTCGCGACGGCTTCGGCATCGGCGCCATGCCGGCGGCGCTGGTACAGGGCGAATTGGCCCAAGGCACATTGACCTTGGTGACTGGCGTGCCGTTGCCCTCGGTGATGGACATCGTTGCCAGTTGGCGTACCGGCGCGGGCATGGAACGGGTGGAAGACATCGTCAGCCTGACCCGGGAGGTGGTGGGTGAGTTCGTCGCCGCTCTGCCGGTAGAGTGCCGTCTGGACGCACAGTAGGCGTCCCTGACCTCTGTGGGAGCGGGCTTGCTCGCGAAGAAGTCATCAAATTCAACATCGATTCAAACTGACCCACCGCCTTCGCGAGCAAGCCCGCTCCCACAGAGGGTGCGATAAAAAAATAGTAGGCACACGCCGCATTGCCCCTGTGGGAGCGAGCCTGAACTGGCCTAATGATTTTGGACACTTCAATCGGGCGCTATGATGGCGCCCAAATCTGAGGTGTTGGATATGCGCAAATCTTATTCCCGAGAGTTCAAGCTCAAGGCTGCCAGCTTGGTGCTGGACGAAGGCCAGTCAGTTCCCGAAGTCTGCGCCAGTCTGGATATTGGCCCTACCGCATTGCGCCGTTGGGTTGATCAGGTTCGCCAAGAGCGTTTGGGCACCACTCCGCAGGGGGCCAAGGCAATTACCGCCGAACAGCGAGAAATTCAGCAGCTCAAAGCGCTGCTCAGGCAAAAAGACCTGGACATTGAAATCCTAAAAAAAGCCAGTGCTCTCCTGCTTTTGGACTCCAAAGATCATTCTCGTTGATCAACGAGCTGGACGAGCAGTACGGCGTTAACAATTGCTGTCGGGCGTTTGGAGTCAACCGCAGCAGCTTTTACGCCTGGCGTCAGCGCCAAGGCAAGGTGAAGCCTGAGCGGGAG
>NZ_VCNG01000022.1 GCF_006227205.1 Pseudomonas sp. ICMP22404 | reverse complement strand
CAGCTTTGAGCTTGAACTCACTGGAATAAGATTTACGCATAGCCAAACACCTCAGATTTGGGCGCCATCATAGCGCCCGATTGAAGTGTCCAAAATCATTAGGCCAGTTCAAGCCCGCTCCCACAGGGTTTTGTGGCGTATGCAATGGCTGCGTACACTCAGGTCCGATGTGGGAGCGAGCCTGCTCGCGATAGCGGTGGGTCAGGTTGCCGGGATGTTGGCTGTGCTGATGCCATCGCGAGCAGGGCTCGCTCCCACAGGGGGTTGTGGCGTATGCAGTTCCCCCCATCCGGAAATCGCTACTGCAACGGCACATAAATATCCGTCTCCCACTGATCCTTCGGTGTCTCTGGATACACGCTCAGGTAGTGGAAGAACAGCGGCTGGTCGCGAAGCTCTTCTCCGCTGTTCGGAAGCCAGTCGCGGTAGATCGGGTAGATGCTTTCGCTGATCAGGTCCGTCGAGCCCAGGTGTCGCACCACGGCGTAACGGCCTCCGGGGATGAGGGTTTCGCGTATGCCGAAGGTGTTCGGCGCGACGGCCTGGTGTATCTCACCGCAAATGGCAAAGCGAAATGCTTCCGGCGGCGTGGTATCGGGGTTGGTGAAGGGAATACCGAAGGTACGACTCGATGCCACTGGCGATTGTCCGCTCTGCATGCGCCACTGGATGAAGTGGCGCACGCTTTCATCGAGAAGCTGTGTCGGACCGCGATGCTCGAGTGCGGCGACCCTGACTTCGGAAAAGTCCACGATGTGTAATTGCATGATGACGCTCCTGGAAAAGTGGGGGACTTCAAACGCCGCATTCCAGACTTGCCAGCTCGGTTGCCGCCTGAATGTACTCGGCGCTACACCGAACGCCCGCCTGAAGGCTCTGCTGAATGCCTCGGGGCTTTCGAAACCGGCATCGAAGGCTGCCTCCAGCACCGCATAATCTGCACGCGATGCCAGGCGATTGGCCGCCCGCCGCAGACGCATCAGTTGCACGTACCGTGCGACAGGCAAACCCATGTAGGCGGTGAACTGTCGATGGAAGTGAAACGCCGAGAAGTTTGCCACTTGGCTCAGCGTATTCACCGACAGCTCACCCTCGAGGTTGGCGTCGATGTAGGCGAGTACTGTGTTGAATCGCTTTAGGTAGGTAGCGTTGGTCGATTTGGCGTGCACCGGGCAAAGGCTCCTGGAAGGACGTTGGGCACAGGATCGGTCATGCCGACAGGTGTTCGCCTAGCCGCATTTGCTCAGGTAGCGAGCACGGGTGGTGATTACCCATGATATTTTCGGATGGTCAGTTTCGCCACTAACCCAGGATTTCCGTGGGAGCGAGCCTGCTCGCGATGACGGCGGCATATTCAACCTCAATGCAGGCTGTCCCACCGCAATCGCGAGCAGGCTCGCTCCCACAAGGCTTTAGCGTTCTTCGCGCATGATCCGCGCCACTTCACCTGACGCCTCGAGCTGCTCGAAAGCGCGCTGCGCTCGGGCGACGATCTCATCCGGCGTGCTCAGGCTGAAGGCCATGTAGACGCGGGCGGGACGCTCATCGAAAGAGTAGACCTCTTCCAGGTCGGCGAAGGCTACATGCTCTTCGTCGCAGATGATCCGTGCCGCGTTTTCCGGCATCGGCAAGAGCTGGACCTGACGGTTGAGCAGTTTCTGGAAGTTATCACGACGATCCGCTGATACCACCAACCGGGTAAACCCCTGCTGTTGCAAGAGCAACTGCTTGGAGTCGTTACGCACCACGCCCGTGGTATAGAGCTTGGCATCCTCGAGGTTGGCCAGGGTAATGTCGTGGCGTTCGCGCAGCTTGTAGAGCTTGATGGTCACCCGTTCCAGCTCACCCACCCATTTGAACAGCGGCTCGCGCAGCACCGTGCGATCCATGGGATAGATGAGTACATTGGGCTCGTGCAGGGCCTTGTCGTAAGCCCGGGCCCAGGGGTACAGCAGGATATGGTGGTCGGTCAGCCCGGCTTTAGTCAGTGTCTCTTCTACGACGCGGGTGCCCGGCCCGACGAGCTTGCCATCACGCAGGTAGGCGTACAGCGAGTCTTCGGTGACGACTTCGATCCCCTCGGCGTGACTGTGCAGGCTGGTCAAGGCCGCGAACAAACATAAGCAGAGCGTCAGGCGATAGTGCATACAGGCCTCACTGGTTTAGAAGGCAACGCAATTACGTCCTTGATGTTTGGCCCGATACAACGCCTGGTCGGCACGTTGTAGTAACAGGTCGAAATGATCCATGGTCTGCGGGTCCAGCTCGGCGACGCCGATGCTGAGGGTGACAAAGGGTGAAACCGACGAGCCGCTATGGGGCAGTTCGCGCTTGGCCAGGCTGGCACGAACCCGTTGGGCGGCGTCATAGGCCTGCTTTGCGTCGACATTAGGCAGCATCACGACGAACTCCTCGCCACCCACCCGGGCGGTCAGCTCACCGGAGCGCTCGAAGACGCCGCGAAGGGTTTCGGCGATTTGCTGCAGGCATTGGTCGCCCTGGATATGGCCGTAGGTGTCGTTGTAGAGCTTGAAAAAGTCGACGTCGCACATGAGCACCGACAATGGGGTCTTATAGCGAAGCGCACGACGAAACTCGACTTCCTTGAGCTCGTCGAAATAGCGACGGTTGGGCAGCCCGGTCAGCGCATCGTGCCGCGACAGGGCTTCGAGGGCCTGGTTGGCTGCCTTGAGTTCCGCGGTACGTGCCTCGACCAACTCGGCCAACTGATCGCGGCTGGCCTCCATGGCCAGTTCATCCAGGCGCTGGCGCTCCAGGTGAGTGTGGAGGTTGTCCTGGAGTTCGTTGAGCTGCGATTCAAGCAGGCTCAGTTCGTCCTGGCGACGCACCGAACGCTGCAGCTTGAAGTGCTGCCTGAGGGTCTGTGGCGTGAGTTGACCCAGGTGCCGGGCGATGTGGATGACGTGTACGGTCACCAGGCGATTGAACACGGTCATGACCAACCCGGCCAGTAACAGCGACTGGATCACCTGGGTGATGACGATGCTGCGCGCCTCGCTCCAGAGGCGTTCCCACAGCAGATTGTTATCGCCTTCGATGGTCAGCTCACCAACCTTTTCGTTGGCGCCTTCGTAGGGTTGCGCGACGAGTTCACGCTGCAGCGTGGGCGCCGGGCCGGACATGACGACGGCGTATCGATTGAGTTCGATGATCTCGGGCGATTGTCCGGGTCGCAGGATCTTGAGCACCACGCGGCCCACCGGCGCCGCCTTGGCGACGCTGGAGAGTTGTTTGCCCAGGGATTCACGGTCCAGTTCCCAGATGGCGTGGGACAAGGTGTTCTGGAACACCTGGTCGATCAGGACCAGTTCCGAATTCATTTCCGCCAGATTGTTTTCCCAGGCGAGCCAGGTACGCAGCGTGACCATGGCCAGGGTAAAAAGCAGGCAGAACAACAGTGTCGCGAGTACCAGGCGACGCCCTAGCGAGCTGAACGCCTTGACCTGTGGTTGGATTGAAGGAGTCTCGGAGTGACGCGCCATCTCACAGCCATTTGTGCAGGATGGCATCGTAGACGCCATTGCGACGGATGGTCTCCAGGCCGGCGCGGAATTTCTCCACGGTCTCGACCGGCGTCTTGCGGCTGAACGCCATGCTCAGGCCTTCCTCGCGGCTCAAGGCGGGAATCGGCAATGTGCGGATCAACACCTTGGCTGGGTCTTCGCCGTTCTGGCGAACCAGGTATTGGGCGTTGAGTTCGTTGGAAATCCACATCTCCACATGGTCGACCTTGAGCTTGCGGTAGTTGTGCTCGTACTTGGTGCTCGACTGCAATTCCTCGCCGATACGGAAACCCTTCGAGACCAGGTATTGCTCGCCCACGTCCTGGTTGACGGTGGCGATCTGGTGACCACGGGCCTCGTCTAGCGAGTTGAGTTTCACGGGCCGGTCAGCCAGCGAATACAGGTACCAGCGGGTCGGTGCGATGGCGCCGACCCATTGGAAAAGCGATTCGCGTTCAGGAGTGCGGGCGATGGAGTAGATCAGCACGTTGCTGTCATCGAGCGCTAACTGATAGGCGCGCGCCCAAGGCATGGACTGGATCGGGGCCTGCATGCCGATTTCCTTGAGCACGGCCTGGACCACCTCGGTGCTCATGCCGGTCATCCGCCCGTCCTGCGTCATGTTATAGGGTGGCAGTTCCTCCGTAACGATGCGCAGCGCAGGCTCTGCCGTGGCATTCGGCGAGAATCCGCTTGCAGCCATGAGCATCAGCACACCAAGCACCAGCAAACGGTCAAGCGACAGGACCATCGAAAATTACCCTAAGAAACCGGCAGGACACGGTGGGGCCAAAGAGCCCTCTCCTCGATAGTTATCGGCTGGGTTGACTCAGGCTTGAGTCGCACCTGTCGTCGTTCGTCACCTGGGGAAGATGGACGGCTCGTCCGGCGGATTGGCGTGTAATTCGCCCTGGAAACTTCAGCCTTGGGCGGTCGGGCCGATATTGCTCATATGCGCGTTGGCGTTGGCGTTGGCGTTGGCGAGATGTTGGATCGGAGAGCAAGAGATGTCGCAAGAAGACCCAGGGCTGAGCTCCGGCAAACACTCACTCACAACCCGTGCGCTGCGTCTGGCGGTCCTGCGGATCGGCCTGGTTTCGTTGTGTGCCGGTGCGATTTCCTATTATGTGAACCTGTCCTCGCTGGAAAAAGCGATTACCACGCAATTGTTGCTCTCCACCGAGCAGACTTTGCAGCGCGAATCCCTGCCGTTCAACGAAATAAAGGACCTGCAGCGCAATTTCCTGAACGAGTTCAGGAGCCGCCTCGACAACCCGGGAAGCCGAGTTGCACTGGTGCAGGACTTCGACCGGATCTTCTACCGGCACGAGGATGGCTCCTACACCCAGCGACCGATGCTGTTCGAAGGTGAACCGCTGCCGGACGGCCGTCGCTTCGCCGGAATGTCAGCCACCTACGCGCCCGATATTCCACCCAACGATGACATCAAGGCCCGGTTTGCCTTGTCGTATATCCTCTCGTACAAATATGGCTCCAGCGTCCAGGGGCGCCTGTTCAATTTTTATGGCGTAGTGCCTGAGAAAGGCTTTCCCATCTACCAGCAGGCCGATATCGCCAAGGTCTTTACCTATTCCGGGCCGGATGCGCTGAAGTTGGAAACCTATGAGTTCTATGCGCGCGGCTTTGCGAGCCCAGCTAGCGAAACGTTGTTCACCCGGATGTATTGGGATGCCTCCAACAACGCCTGGATGACCACCGTGGCCACGCCCGACGTGGCCGACGCCTCCGGCAAGCACCAGATCCTGGCCTGTGTCGATGTACTGCTCGATGAACTCATGAAACGCACGGCCAGACCCTTCGTGGATGGCGCGTACAGCACTATGTTCATCGCCGATGGCGACGGCACGCTGATCTACTATCCAGGCAAGATGGACCAGGTCAAGACCAGCGAAGGCAAGGCCTCCATCCGTTCGCTCGGGCTGGACGGCGACTATCCGCTTCTAGAGACCGTGCCCAAGCTGGCGCCCGGTCAGGCCATCGTGGTGCAGACACGCGACGACATTGTCGCGATGGGCCTCGTTCCGGGTACGCCCTGGGCACTCGCGGTGCACTTTCCCCGGGCGCAGATGGTGCCGGCGATTCTCAACAACCTGCTGATCGTGGTTGCCCTTGGACTGCTGACACTGCTGGTGGAGATCTTCATCCTGCGCTCCATTCTGCAGAAGCAGGTAGCCATCCCGCTGTTTCGCCTGATGCAGGCAACACGCTCGCTGGGTTTGTCCCGGGAACGCCTGAACCGCGACAGACTACCGATCCGCTCCGCCGATGAAATTGGCGAACTGGCACGGGACTTTGCGTCGATGGCGGATCGAATCCAGGATGCCCATGAACAATTGGAGCTCAAGGTCAAGGACCGGACCGCGGCGCTTGAGGAAGCCAATCGGCAGCTCGTTGTGCTGAGCACCACTGACGGCTTGACGGGAATCGCCAACCGTCGGCACTTCGATGAAACCCTGGTCAACGAATGGCGGCGTTCGGTGCGCGCGGGAACACTGTTGTCGCTGATGCTGATCGATGTCGACCTGTTCAAGAGCTATAACGACCATTACGGACACCAGGCTGGCGATGATTGTCTGCGAAGCATCGCCAATGCGCTGAAAGCCCATACCCAAAGGGCCGGTGACCTGGTGGCGCGCTATGGGGGCGAGGAGTTTGTATTCATCTCCACGACACCCAACGTCGACAGTGCGCTGCAGCATGCCAAGGCCCTGGGCGAAGCCGTGGAGGCCCTGGCGCTGCCCCATGCCAGGTCGCCGTTCGGCTTCGTGACGGTGAGCATTGGCCTGGCAGTCATGGTGCTCATGGAGGAGGTGACGGCACAAGACCTGCTCAAGCAAGCCGACCAGGCGCTCTATATGGCCAAGGCACGGGGCCGCAATCAGACCAGGCTGGCGAATGCTTCGTGATCCTGGGCCTGACGTCACCGGACAAAGGCCAAACTCCATCGATCCGGCGATTTAAATGAACCCAGTGTCACTCCCTCATGTCACTCGTTTGTCCAGGAACGACAACAGGGAGTCCACTGATGCGACCTTTGCATTTCACCAGCCTGTCCTTCGCCGTCGTGCTTTGCGCGGCCTGTTCCAGTCAACCGCCGGCAACATGGAGCTACGCCGATGCCCAGGGACGGGCCAACTCGCCACCTGACCAGGCCTACCCGGAGCTGTTTGAAGCGGTGCAACGCGGCCAGGTGTTTACCGACCAGAAACACTTCGTGGACGCACTGCCGAACCGCGACCCGGCGCAGATCCGTGCCGATTACCTGGCCCGCCGTGAAAGCCCCGGCTTCGATCTCAAGGCTTTCGTGAAGGCCAATTTCACCGAGTCCGGTCAAGCCGAAAGCCCGGCACCCAAGCCCGGCGCGCCGATTCGGGAGCACATCGACAATCTCTGGCCGGTGCTGAGCCGAACCTACAGGGAAGTGCCTCAGTACAGCAGCCTGTCGCCCTTGCCCCAACCCTATGTGGTTCCGGGCGGGCGTTTTCGCGAGATGTATTACTGGGATTCCTACTTCACCATGCTCGGTCTGGAGCAAAGTGGCGACAAGGCCCGGGTGCGGCAGATGGTCGACAACTTCGCCTACATGATCGATACCTACGGCCATATCCCCAATGGCAATCGCACGTACTACCTGAGCCGCTCCCAGCCGCCGTTCTTTGCCTACATGGTGGAGTTGCAGGCGCACATCGAGGGGGACCAGGCCTACAGTCGATACCTGCCACAACTGCAAAAGGAGTATGCCTACTGGATGGCTGGCGCGCAGACGCTCAAGCCCGGCGCGGCAGCCCAACACGTGGTCAAACTGGCTGATGGCAGCGTGCTCAATCGCTACTGGGATGCCAGCCCGACGCCACGGCAGGAGTCGTGGTTGCAGGACGTCAAGACCGCCGAACAGACGCCGGACAGGCCGAAACAGGAGGTCTGGCGAGACCTGCGTGCCGGCGCCGAAAGTGGCTGGGACTTCAGCTCCCGCTGGCTGGGCGACGGCAAGAACCTGACGACGATACGGACCACCGCCATCGTGCCGGTGGACCTGAATAGCCTGATGTATCACCTGGAGCGCACCATCGCCAAGGCCTGCGGGACTGTCCAGAACGTGCCCTGCGTCCAGACCTATGGCCAGCGCGCCGACCTGCGCCAACGGGCCATCGAGCAGCATCTGTGGAAGGCCGATGGCGGCTATTACGTGGACTACGATTGGCAACTGAAGCAGCAACGCCCCAACTTGACCGCTGCGACGCTGTTTCCGCTATACACCGGTCTGGCCTCGGCCGAGCGCGCAGGTCGTACTGCCGATGCGGTACGTTCAGGCTTGCTGCGTCCGGGTGGCATCGCGACCACCCAGGTCAGCAACGGCCAGCAGTGGGACGAGCCCAATGGCTGGGCACCGCTGCAATGGGTGGCGGTGGATGGTTTGAATCGTTACCAGCAGACCGCGCTGGCGGAGCAGATTGGTACGCGCTTCCTGGCACAGGTGCAGAATCTCTATCGCGACGAAGACAAGCTGGTGGAGAAATACGACGTATCCGGCGCGGGGCAGGGCGGTGGCGGGGGCGAATATGAGTTGCAGGATGGCTTCGGCTGGACCAATGGTGTCACGCTGAAGTTGTTGGAGAAATATGGCGTAAGCGCCGACTCCGGCAGCCATTGACCGTGCTGTTTCGAGGGTCTTCGTCATGAACAATGTTTACACGATAGGTCATTCGACCAGGACCCTCGAACAGTTCGTGGAAACCATCGGGAGCTTTGGGATCGACACCGTGGTCGATGTGCGAACGGTTCCGCGATCCCGGACGAATCCCCAATACAACTTGGATACCTTGCCTGGGCAGTTGGCCCGGCTTGGAATCAACCATGAGCAGATCGTGGAGCTGGGAGGGCTGCGAAAGAAGTCAAGCACCGTCCCTGAAGAGACCAACGCGTTCTGGACCAATCGAAGTTTTCACAATTACGCCGACTATGCGCTCTCGGAGGCGTTCGAGGGCGGTCTGAACCGGCTGCTGGCGCTCGGTGAAACCCACCGGTGCGTCATCATGTGCGCGGAAGCGGTCTGGTGGCGCTGCCATCGAAGGATCGTCGCCGACTATCTGTTGCTTCGCGACGTCGAGGTCATCCACATCATGGACAAGGATAAATCGAGCAGGGCGATATTGAATCCTGCCGCAAAGGCGCACGGGCTCAAGCTGACGTACCCCGCATCGGCGTAGCGGGGTGGTGGACAACGCTCCACCACCCTTTGGTTTCAGCGAGTCGACAACGGCGGCGTGCGCGGCGGTACCCGCCGTTTCGAGCCGGTTGACTCGAATGCCGAGGCCAGGCGCAGCAGGTTCGAGTCGTCATAGGCACGACCGGCAAACGTCAAGCCGACAGGCATGCCGATGTCTGCCATGACGCCCATCGGCACGGTGACGGTAGGTACGCCCAGATGGCGGATGGCGAGGTTGCCGTTGGCGACCCAGACGCCGTTGCTCCAGGCGATATCCGCAGAGACCGGGTTGACGTCGGCGTCTGCCGGCCCGACATCGGCGACGGTGGGGAAAATCACCGCATCGAGTCCAAGCTGCTGCATCCAATCTTCCAGGTCGATCTGCCGGGTCTTTTCCAGCCCCCTCAGACCGTCCGGCAGCGTGGGAATCTGGTCCCAGGGCGTGATGCCGCGTTCGGCCATTTTCACGTATTCGTCCATGCCGGCGGCCAGATCGTCCTCGCGGTTGGGCAGGGTGCCCGGGTCGTGGGGGAAGATCAGCGGGCCGTTCACGTCGGCCAGGCGATTGAGTTTCGGATCACCGTTGGCCCGCAGGAAATCATCGAACGCCCAGGCCGACAGGTCCCACAGTTCGTGGTGGAGGAACGCCTTGGAAACAAGGCCACGGGTAAACACCGTCGGTGCGCCGGGGCGGTCACCCTCGCAATTGGATACCAGCGGGAAATCCACTTCGATCACCTCGGCGCCGCAGGCTTCCAGGGCCTTGCGTGCTTCTTCCCAGAGGGCGATCACTGAAGCCCGGGTGATGATGCGTTGCCCGGTCGGACCGCCGATGCCCGGGGCTTCGGCCGTGCCGGCGTCGGGATCGGCATTAATGTACATGCGGGGAACGCCGAAGCGGATACCTGCCAGCGCCTCGGGAGCGGCGGCGAGCGCGGGGTAGGACGCGGGCCGCACGGCATCGACGCTCGGAATGGGCACCCAGGGTTGCAGGCGCCATAGGTCGCCCCGGGTATCCGGGTCCTGTGCGACCACCACATCCAGCACTTCCAGCAGATCGGCCATGGTCCGTGCGTAAGGCACGACCACGTCCATCGTTGGCGTCAGCGGCCAGTTGCCGCGCACCGAGATCACACCACGCGAAGGCGTGTAGGCACACAAGCCATTGTTCGAGGCCGGGCCGCGTCCGCTGGACCAGGTTTCTTCGGCCAGGCCGAATGCGGCGAAACTGGCCGCCGTTGCCGTTCCGGCGCCGTTGGATGAACCTGATGCAAAGGGTGCGGTGAGGTAGTCGCCGTTGTACGGGCTCTCGGCGCGGCCGTAGACGCCACGCTGCATGCCGCCGTTGGCCATGGGCGGCATATTGGTCTTGCCCAGACATATCGCCCCTGCACCACGCAACCGCTCGATGGTGAAGGCATCGCGATAGGCAATCAGGTCCTTGAAGGCGGGGCTTCCGGAGGCGGCTGTGAGGCCTTTCACCAGGTAGCTGTCCTTGGCGGTGTAGGGAATGCCATCGAGCGGTCCCAGCGTCTTGCCCTGGGCCCGACGGACATCGGATGCCTGTGCCTCGTTCAACGCCTCGGGGTTTCGCACCACGACCGCGTTCAGGGCGGTTGGCGTGTCCGGCCCGTCGTAGGCCTCGATCCTGGCGAGGTAGGCTTGGACCAGCTCTACCGCTGTCGTCTGTCCAGATTCGAGCGCGGCGCGCAACTGGGCAATGGAAACTTCAGTGATTTCGATCATGCTGTTATCGCTGCGGATGACGAGAGATGGGGGTTGTACACCCTGGGTCTCTCAAAGTGGATTCTCATTCGATTGCCGTGCACTTTACCACCGTCATCGCGAGCAGGCTCGCTCCCACATTGGAGCTGCGGTGCATTCATTGCTTATGTACGACACAGGCCCCTGTGGGAGCCGGGCTTGCCCGCGAAGGCGGTGGTACATTCGACATGGATGCAAGCCGAGCCACCGTCATCGCGAGCAGGCTCGCTCCCACATTGGAGCTGCGGTGCATGCATTGCTTATGTACGACACAGGCCCCTGTGGGAGCCGGGCTTGCCCGCGAAGGCGGCGGCACATCCAACATTGAACGACCTGATCCACCGCTCTTCCAATTTGCCCCCGTAATACCGGTACGGGGGGCTTCCCATTACATACGGGAAAACATATATTCGATTTTTCGCATATGGATTCGAACAACATGACGATCAAAGTGGGAATCAATGGTTTTGGCCGGATTGGTCGTCTCGCACTGCGGGCCGCCTGGCATTGGCCCGAGTTCGATTTTGTGCAGGTCAACGACCCGGCCGGTGACGCGGCCACCCATGCGCACCTGTTGAACTTCGACTCCGTGCACGGCCGCTGGAACCACCAGGCCGATGCAGACGGCGATGACATCGTCATCGAGGGCAAGCGGATCAAGGTGACGGCCCACAAGACCATTGCCGACACCGACTGGTCAGGCTGCGATCTGGTGATCGAGGCCAGTGGCAAGATGAAGACCGTCGCGGTGCTTCAGGCCTACCTCGATCAAGGCGTGAAGCGGGTGGTGGTCAGCGCGCCGGTGAAGGAAAAGGGCGCGCTGAACATCGTCATGGGGGTCAATCACCACCTGTTCAAACCCGCTGAACATCCCATCGTCACCGCCGCCTCCTGCACCACCAACTGCCTGGCCCCGGTGGTCAAGGTCATCCATGAAAAGCTCGGCATCCGCCACGGCTCGATCACCACCATCCATGACCTGACGAACACCCAGAGCCTGCTCGATCAACCCCACAAGGACCTGCGCCGTGCCCGTGCCTCGGGCCTTAGCCTGATCCCGACCAGCACTGGCTCGGCCACCGCCATCGCGGAAATCTTCCCCGAGTTGCGCGGGCGCCTGAACGGTCACGCCGTGCGGGTGCCACTGGCAAATGCTTCGCTGACCGATTGCGTCTTCGAGGTCGAGCGAGCCACTACGGTCGAAGAGGTGAATCAATGGCTCAAGGACGCCGCCGAGAACGAGTTGAAAGGCATCCTCGGTTTCGAAGAGCGGCCGCTGGTGTCCATCGACTACCGGACCGACCCGCGCTCATCCATCATCGATGCGCTGTCGACCCTGGTCATCAACGGTACCCAGGTCAAACTCTACGCCTGGTACGACAATGAGTGGGGCTATGCCAACCGCACCGTCGAGCTGGCGCGGATGGCTGGTCTGGCCGGGCATTCATGAAGTCACTGGCGACCCTCGCTCCGGAAGTGCGGCAATACCTGCTCGTCACGGGTAACTACTGGGCGTTCACCCTCACTGACGGTGCCTTGCGCATGTTGGTGGTGCTGCACTTTCACGCGTTGGGCTACAGCCCGCTGCAAATCGCTGCGTTGTTCCTGTTCTATGAACTCTTCGGCGTCATCACCAACCTGGTGGGCGGCTATCTCGGTGCCCGGCTGGGTTTGAACCGCACCATGAACATCGGCCTGGGCATGCAGGTCTTGGCATTGCTCATGTTGACGGTGCCGGCAGTGTGGCTGACCGTTCCCTGGGTCATGGCAGCCCAGGCTTTGTCCGGGATCGCCAAGGACCTGAACAAGATGAGTGCCAAAAGCACCCTCAAGCTTCTGGTCCCCAACGAGCAACAGGGCACGCTCTACCGGTGGGTGGCGATGCTCACCGGTTCGAAAAATGCCCTCAAGGGCGTTGGTTTTTTCCTCGGCGGGGCCTTGCTGGCGTCGATGGGGTTCAGGGGCGCGCTGCTGGCGATGGCCAGTGCATTGGCGCTGATCTGGATCGGTAGCCTGATTCTGCTGAAAAGGGACCTGGGCAAGGCAAAAGCCAAGCCCAAGTTCCGCGACCTGCTGTCCAAGAGCCGCGCGATCAATATCCTGTCGGCGGCGCGGCTGTTCTTGTTCGGTGCCCGCGACGTCTGGTTCGTGGTGGCCTTGCCGGTCTACCTGAGCAGCGTCTTTGCCTGGGACTTCTGGAAGGTCGGCGGTTTCCTCGCCGCCTGGGTGATCGGCTACGGCCTCGTGCAATCGTTGGCGCCCTACATCACTGGCAAAAAACGGGGGCATGTACCGGACGGCCGTGGCGCGTTCCTCTGGGCGCTGGCACTGGCTGGCCTGCCGATGACTATTGCGCTGGGCCTGGGCACCGGGCTGTCGCAACCGATGGTGCTGCTCGGCGGACTGGCAGTGTTTGGTGCATTGTTCGCGGTGAATTCCTCCCTGCACAGCTATCTGATCGTGTCCTATGCCAAGGAGGACGGCGTATCACTGGACGTGGGCTTTTATTACATGTCCAACGCCATGGGCCGATTGATCGGCACGCTGCTTTCCGGTTGGGTCTATCAAATCCACGGACTGGAAGCATGTCTGTGGATTTCCAGCGGCTTTGTCCTCCTCGCCGCCCTCATTTCCATGGCATTGCCTCGTCACGCGGGATATTGATCAAGGACGCAGTCGGCCTTCCAGCACAGAAAACACGGCCACGCCCGGCAGCATGGCCAAGGTGTGAAGTTCAGTCAGTCGCCGCTCATCAAGCTTCTCCGATCAGTATCCGGGCCACTCGAAGCACGCCATTCGTCAGCCATATACCAAGGCCATTCTTGACAACCTCGCTGCCTGGGCAAATACTCGGCGCATATTCATATATATGACTAGATAACAAGGTGAATAAAGTCGATGAAAGCCCTCTCCAGTGATGTCCGCCTGCCGCTTTATCAACGCCTGCGAGACCAGTTGGCTGAACAGATTGCCAATAATCGCTGGCGTCCGGGAGAAGCGATTCCCACCGAGGCAGCCCTTTCGGCGGAGTATCAGTTGTCTACCGGTACCGTGCGCAAGGCGATCGATGCGTTGGTCAGCGAGGGCGTTCTGGAGCGTCAGCAGGGGCGCGGTACCTTTATTCGCCGTCCTCAGTTCCAGTCTTCGTTGTTCCGCTTCTTCCGGTTTCAAAGCGCGTCGGGCGAACGTCGGGTCCCGGAGAGCCGCATCTTGTCCATCGAGCCGGTGGCTGCGCCGTCGGCGGTGGCGCAGGCGTTGGGATTGCCCGTCGACGCACCGGTGATCCGCATCGTTCGTGTACGGCTGCTGGAGGTCGAGCCGGTGCTCGCCGAAGAAATCTGGTTGCCGCGTAGTCGCTTTCAACCGCTGCTCGACATCGACCTTAGCCAGAAAGGGCCGCTGCTTTATCCCATCTACGAAGAAACCTGCGGTCAGGTTGTCGCCTATGCCGAAGAAACCCTCACCGCCGAATCGGTGAATGACGTTCATGCCCGGTTGCTGCAAGTACCGGTCAACAGCCCGGTCGTGGTGATCGAGCGTCTGGCGCGGGACTACGCCGGCAACCCGCTGGAGTGGCGACGCTCCCGCGGGCATGCCGAGCATTTCCGCTACAGCGTGGAAATTCGTTGACCGTGGCGGATTAACGGTCACCCGGCGGCGAGTCGTTCGCCGCGGCTTTTACTGTTGTGTTTGCCATCACTGGCCCTGTAGCGGCGCGGTTCGCTCTCGGCTGCCTTTCGTTCTGCTTATAAGGATAAAAATCATGTTCAGTTGGTATCGCCAAGTCACTGCGCGGGAGCGCAAAACGTTTTGGGCCTGTTTCGGCGGATGGTCGCTCGACGCGCTGGAAGTACAGATGTTTGGCCTGGCGATACCGGCGCTGATCGCGGCATTTGCCTTGTCCAAGGGCGATGCGGGGCTGATCAGTGGGGTGACCCTGGTGACCTCGGCTCTCGGCGGCTGGGTCGGCGGCACGTTGTCGGACCGCTACGGCCGGGTGCGCACGCTGCAATGGATGATTCTGTGGTTCTCATTCTTCACCTTTCTGTCCGCGTTCGTCACCGGCTTTCACCAGTTGCTGATCGTCAAGGCGCTGCAGGGATTCGGAATTGGTGGCGAGTGGGCCGCCGGTGCGGTGCTGATGGCCGAAACCATCAATCCCAAGTACCGCGGGAAGGTCATGGGCACGGTACAAAGCGCCTGGGCGGTGGGTTGGGGCCTGGCGGTCGGTGTCTTCACGTTGATCTACTCGTTCGTACCCCAGGACATGGCTTGGCGGGTAATGTTCATCGTCGGCCTGCTGCCGTCGTTCCTGATCATTTGGGTCCGGCGTAACGTCGAGGAGCCGGACAGTTTCCAGCGTCTGCAAAAAGAACAGGCCATCCCGCAGAGCTTCTTCAAATCCCTGGCTGGCATCTTTCGTCCTGAACTGATCCGCGTGACGCTGTTTGGTGGGTTGCTGGGGCTGGGCGCACACGGTGGTTATCACGCGGTGATGACCTGGCTGCCGACCTTCCTCAAGACCGAACGTAACCTGTCGGTACTCAATTCCGGCGGTTACCTGGCCGTCATCATCTTTGCCTTCTGGTGTGGCTGCGTGGTCAGCGGCTTGTTGATTGATCGCATCGGCCGTCGCAAGAACATCGTGCTGTTCGCGCTGTGCTGTGTCGTGACCGTGCAGTGCTATGTGTTCCTGCCGTTGAGCAACACCCAGATGCTGTTCCTGGGGTTCCCGCTCGGTTTCTTCGCCGCCGGCATTCCGGCGAGCCTCGGGGCGCTGTTCAACGAGTTGTACCCGGCGGATGTGCGTGGCGCTGGCGTGGGGTTCTGCTACAACTTCGGCCGGGTACTCTCGGCGGTCTTTCCCTTCCTGGTCGGCCACATGAGCGACTCCATGTCCCTGGGCTCAGCCATCGGCATCGACGCCGGGATAGCCTACGGCGTGGCGGTGCTCGCGGCGCTGTGTCTTCCGGAAACCCGCGGGCGCAACCTTCAAACCTCCACTGCATCGGCAAACGCCACGGTCGACGGTAACGAGAGCGCCCATGCCTGACACCTTTGCTACGCCAATCACCGGCATCGATTCCCATGCCCACGTGTTCAGTCGTGGGCTGGAGCTGACCGTCGAACGACGCTACACACCTGACTATGACGCGACGCTTGACCAATACCTGCAGCACTTGCAAGCCCATGGCCTGAGCCATGGCGTCCTGGTGCAACCCAGCTTTCTTGGCACCGATAACCGCTATCTGCTGGCCGCGCTCCAGCAGGCTCCGCAGCAGTTGCGCGGGGTTGTGGTGCTGGAGCCAGGTATCAGCCGTGCCGTGATGGATGACATGGCCCGACTGGGTGTGGTCGGTGTTCGCTTGAATCTGATGGGCAAGGACCTGCCTGATTTTCGTGACGCAGCCTGGCAGGATTTTTTCGGCCATCTGGCTGCGCTGGACTGGCATGTCGAGTTACACCGCAACCTGGCGGACTTACCGGGGCTGACCCGCCAACTGATGCCGTTTGGCATCAGGCTGGTGGTGGATCACTTCGGTCGGCCGGATTCGCGCCTGGGTATCGACCAACCGGGTTTTACCGAATTGCTGGAGCTGGGCTTGAGCGGACAAGTCTGGATGAAGGTATCCGGTATTTACCGATTGGCGGGGACGGATCAACAGAACCTCGAATTTTCCCGAGCCTCGTTGGCCTTGCTCGAGCGCAGCTTCGGCCCGCAACGGCTGGTATGGGGCAGTGACTGGCCGCATACGCAACATGAACACAGCGTTGGGTTCGAGACGGTGATGGCGCAGTTGCGGGCATTGGACTGTTCGGCATCGCTGATGCAAGCGCTGATGCTGCAAACGCCTCAAGAGCTGTTCGGTTTTTGACCTCCCGGGACGGGGGTATCCAGTCAATCTGAACTCGTACGACGAATAGGGATCTAGACTCCATTGTCGCTGTATGCAAGATCCCCCCACCTGACTTCAGAGTGCGTTATTCGAGCCGGCACCGCCGACACGGGCATACGCATGGGGCGATGGACAGCAAGGGCGCTTAGCCAGGTGGATTGAGGATCACTGATGTCAAACGTTGAAGAACTTCCCAGGGAAGCGCTGGTGCCGAGCGAGTACGAAAGCCTGGTCTCGATGGGGGTAAACGCGCTCGAGGCCATTCCCGGTGCGGTGTACCTGTGCGACCGCGAGGGTTGGCTCGTCAGGTACAACAGTGAGGCGGCTGAACTGTGGGGGCGCAAGCCGGAGCTCGGCGTGAACGGTGATCGCTTCTGCGGTTCCCATCGGTTGTTCTTGAGCGACGGTACGCCGCTGGCGTTTGAGGACTGCCCGACGGCCTCGGCGCTCAGTACCGGTGAGGTGACGCGCAACCAGGAAATCGTCATCCAGCGCCCGGACGGGTCGCGGTTTGTGGCACTCATGAACATCCGGGCCCTGAGAGACCGGCGTGGCGTCATCCAAGGGGCGATCAATTGCTTCCAGGACATCTCTGCACAGCACGCCCTGGCTGAGGAGCTTCGGCGCAAGAGCGCCGACCTTGAAGATTTCTTCGACAACAGCGCCGTGGGCCTGCATATCGTCAGTGGCGAGGGCATCATCCTGCGCGCCAACAAGGCCGAACTGGCTCTGCTGGGTTACTCGGAAGAGGAATACATCGGCCGCCCTATCACCGAGTTTCATGTCGATGAGCCGGTCATTGGCGACATTCTCAATAAACTGAGCAGCGGTGATTGCCTGGAGAGCTATCCGGCGCGCTTGCGGGCCAAGGATGGCTCCATCAAGCATGTTTCGATTACTTCCAATGGGCGGTTCGAGGAGGGGAAACTCTTCAACACCCGCTGTTTCACCATCGACATGACGTGTGTTCATGCCGCCGAGGCGGCGCGCCAGGAGAGCGATGACAGGCTTTCGGCCACCTACGAGGCGGCGACCATCGGGATTGCCGAGGCCGACGAGGACGGTCGGCTGTTGCGGGTAAACGATGCCCTCTGCCGTATGCTGGGCCGCACTCGCGAACAACTGCTGGCGATGACATTCCTGGACTATACCCACCCGGACAGTGTCGGGCAGGACGCCGCCCTGTACGCTCGCCAGGTTGCCGGTGAACTGGACAATTACGTGCTGCGCAAGCGCGCGTTCAAGCTCGATGGCGAGATTGTCTACCTCGACATACACAGTTCGTCGGTACGCGATGTGGGCGGCGAGTTCCGCTATGGCGTGCGGGTGTTGCAGGACGTCACCCTCGCGCAGCGCATGGAAAACCAGGTTCGCGAGAGCGAGCGGCAGCTGCGCAATGTGCTCGAAGCACTGCCCGCAGCGGTCTATACCACCGACGCCGAAGGCCGTATCACGTTCTACAATCGCGCGGCTGTGGAGTTGTCCGGGCGTACGCCCGAGTTGGGTGACATGTGGTGCGTGACCTGGAAACTGTTCAATACCGACGGAAGTCCGCTTCCCCACGACCAATGCCCCATGGCCGTGGCGTTGAAGGAGAACCGTGCGATTCGCGGGGCCGAGGCCATCGCCCAGCGGCCGGATGGCACCCGTGTGCCGTTCAATCCCTATCCCACGCCCCTGCATGATGCCGATGGCAACCTCGTGGGCGCGATTAATATGCTGGTGGACATTACCGAGCGAAAGCAGGCAGAGAACCGGCAGAAGACGTTGATCGACGAGCTCAATCACCGGGTCAAGAACACCCTGGCCACGGTGCAATCCCTGGCCGCCCAGACCGCGCGCAACGCGGAGGATGCAAAAGACGGCTACCGTCGCTTCGAAGCACGGCTGCTGGCGCTGTCGCGGGCCCATGACCTGTTGACGAAGCGGCACTGGGAAAATACGCCCTTGGACGCCCTGGCCAAGGAAGTGCTGATGCCGGTCTTCGGGCTCGAGCCCGATCGCATCACGATCGAGGGTGCGACTATCGACGTCGGCACACGGGTGGCGCTCAACTTCACGATGACCCTCAATGAACTGGCGATCAACGCGCTGAAATATGGCTCGATGTCCGTCGAGACAGGCTCGCTTTCGGTGACCTGGGACCTGCAACCCCAACCAAACGGCACCTTGTTGACCCTGGATTGGCGGGAGCAGGGCGGACCGCCCGTGGCCCGGCCGGAGCGGGAAGGGCTGGGCTCGCGGTTGATGAAGCGCTGCATCGAGCGCGATTTGGGCGGCCAGTTCGACCTGACCTTCGCCCCGGAGGGCGTTTACTGCCGCTTCTCCTTTCTGATCGGAGCCTAGGCATGCCTCCGTTCGCTGGAGTCAGGGTGCTCGTGGTCGAGGACGAAGGCGCGATTGCCATGTTGATTGAGGAAATGCTGGAGGACCTGGGCTGCGAAATCGTGGCCTCGGTCGCCCGGCTCGCGACGGCGCGGGACGAGGCCAGCGCGGCGCACATCGATCTGGCCATTCTGGACGTCAACCTGGCCGGCGAACGGGTTTTTCCGGTGGCCGAAATCCTGCGCGATCGCGGCATCCCGTTCTTGTTCAGCACCGGATACGGCGCCAGCGGAGTGCCAGGCGAATTCGCCGGGTACCCGGTTTTGCATAAGCCGTTTTCGGAAAGCGAATTGCTGCAGCGGATGACCCAGGCGTTGAGGCATCGGGCGTCGACGTGATACTCCTGCGCAATGACCCAGCGCCATTGCGAGCAGGCTCGCTCCCACGTTATTCGAGGTTTCCAGGAAAATCGGACTCATCACAAAACCTGCGGGAGCGAGCCTGCTCGCGATGACGGTGGCACATTTAATACCCATGCAAACTGACCCAGCGCCTCCCGGGCAGCTTCCCTCAACGCAGAATGCGTCGCCCGCTGAGCGCATTTGGACAACGCCGCTATTTTCTTCTGATTGATCTGCTGGGAGTCGACTCCGGTGCTAGCCTTGTTCAACGCATCCAAGGAGGTGAGCGCCGTGTCCAATTGCAAGAAGTGCCACTACCCGGTCAGCGACCTGTTCATGTACTGCCCTTATTGCAATACGTTACTGGACGACGCTTCAGCCTCTCTACCAAGCGCCTCTCCACCGAGCAGCGCAACGATCAAACATGTCGCACGCGTCACGCCGAAAATTGCCATCGGTAAGGTTCGAATCGAAGGGCTGGGCGAGATGGATCCGCCGGAAGGGGTGACCCCGCCGTTCAATTTCAATCCAACCCCCGGCGGAACCGGTGCACTCGGCCGGCTTGTTGATTCAAAGGGGCGTGGTTGGTATTTGATGAGAAATCGACCTCACTCCAGCCTTTACCATTGGCGCAAGATCTTCAGGGCCAAGCGCAAAGGGGGCGGCTTCCACATGACGATGCGGCTTGAGCGCGAGCAGCCTTCGATGCACCAGATCGCCGCCGACTGGAACCATCGCCAATGGGCGGTTGATGAGTCGGGCTACAGTAATATGTCGCTGGAACAAGCGCTGGTGGGCACCGGCCGCAATGCCGATAAGCGCAAGTCCCAAGGCAGCGTCATGGCGAAGTTTTTTATTGCCGTCGCTAACGGTACGGCGTTCGGCCTGCTGCCCCCCTTGAGCAGCGTCACTGTTGAAGACGCAAGGAGGGCAGTGAATTGATCGAAAGTGGGTCGCTGTCGGCATCGCGCTATGCCGTCCGCGACGATCAGGAATGGCTTCATCTGCGCGGCCATGGTCTCGGTGGCAGGGAAGAGCCCAGTAATCTGGTCGCGGGCAGTCACGGAGCCAACAGTGAAATGGCAGCCATCGAAATGGTGCTCCAGCAATTCGATGGCAAGCGGCCCCTGACCTACAGCGTCAAGGCAGACTGCATCCCCGGAACACTGATCAGCACCCTGATTACCATGGAAGTGCTGCTGAACGGCACGCGAATCTTCTCGCAGGTGATCAACGCAGCTCGCCTGCGACTTTCTTTATCTGAGTATGCTCATATCCAGGATGAACTGGTGAATCGTATCGTGACCGATGGCCGCAAAGGGCGTGAAACGGTGTTTGTACCGGCGTCGACGAGTTGAATAATAGTCTCCTGTGGGTAATGCGGGGCTAATCAATCCTGCTGTCGATGCGCTAATATCCGCGCTCACCTCCCGTATCCCGGACTTTCTCCTCCATGAAATTGCACCTGCTGACTGCCAGTCTGTTCCTCGCCTGTACCCTGACTCACGCCGCCGAGCCGAAGTCCCTTCCAAAGCCTTTGGAGGAACAGGTCGGGCATCTGGTGGCACTCCTCAAGGACAGCTACGCCACCGGCTACCCTGAAGCGACGCTGGTGCAGACGCTGGATACTGGGGAGGACAGCGAAGTAACGCTTGCGGTGTTCACCATTGAAGGTTTTGGCATGGGCAACAATTACAGCCAATACCTGGCGGTTTTCAACCCTGAAGAGAACGAAGAGGGCAAGCAACGCTACAACTTGCTCGACGTAATGCGCATTGGTGGTGACAGCTGGCGTTCGATCGACAAGCTGGATGCCAAACTGGTCAGTGATCCGACAGGTGAGCAGACGTTGATCGATATTCCGGTTATGGAGAATACCGACGACGATGCGCCGAATTTTCCTAGCCGGGCGGCCACCATTCACCTGTCGCTGGACGGGTCGCAGGCGCTCCGGTTGGTGGAGTTGAAGTAGGGGCAGTGTCAGGCCTGGCCCTGAAAATTCAGTTCCTGACGTCAGCGCCGCGTCGGTCAGGTTGCGCGCATTTCTTGAGCCGGCCTGCCAGGAATAAAGTTCGAATGAAAGCACCTCATGCCCAGGGTTAAGTTGGTTGTGCTATACAACTAACTGCATATTTCTGCTGAGGTGTGTGCCATGGGCCATTTCCCGCATGACCTGATCCACCACATCCGTTCGGCGTCGCGCCTCATGGTGCGAGAACTGGGATTCATGAATGCCACGCTGGCGGCTACGGCGTATCCGCCCTCATCCGTGCACGCCATCGTCGAGATCGGGAGCCGGAAGGTGCTGACGGCTGCCGAGCTGGTCGAGCTCCTTGGGCTGGAAAAGTCCAGTGTGAGCCGCATGGTTCGCAAGCTCATCGAGGCGGGTGAGCTCGAAGAGGTTCCCAATGGGGCTGACGCGCGTTCCAAGCACCTGCGACTCACTGCGCAGGGCGCCAAAACCCTGCGCTCCATCGATCGCTTCGCCACGCAGCAGGTAGAAGCGGCCATGTCTCACTTGAGCGAGGAACAACGCCGGACAGTCCGTGAAGGCATCGCTCACTATGCTGTCGCACTTCGCGCGCATCGACTCGGTGCTGAAGTGTCATCCCCGGTGCCATTGGACATTGCCCGCGGGTACCGCCCCGGCATCATCGGCCGCATTGTCCAGATGCATGCGGATTATTACGCCCGGCATTCGGATTTCGGCCAGCCCTTCGAAAGCCTGGTGGCCTCGGACATGGCCGAACTGATGGGGCGTTTGCACAACCCACGCAATGAGGTCTGGGTGGCCCTGGAGGGTGAGCGCATTGTCGGCTCGATTGCCATTGACGGTGAAGGCGAAGGGGGTGAAGCGATCCTGCGCTGTTTCATTCTCGACGACTGCGCCCGGGGCAAGGGGGCAGGCAGGCGCCTGTTGGCCGAAGCGATGAAGTTCTGCGACCAGTGGCAGTTTCCTGCTACCCGGCTCTGGACATTCCAGGGGCTCGATGCAGCCCGCAGGTTATATGAAGATTTCGGTTTCAGATTGGAACATGAGCAGGAAGGGCAGCAGTGGGGGCGGCGGGTCATGGAACAGTGTTTTGTGCGCCCCTTATTGTAAGGTTGCCGACTATCTGGAAATCCCGCAGGGCTGTGCGGGATTCAATTGCCCTGATTATCCGGCTTTATCTCCAGTTTCCGGTTTGGGTTGAGTGATGAGTCTCGTGTTGCGTTCGATGATGATCGAGTCATTGGGGATTTCCAGCCGGATAGCCGTATCTGCGGTACGCATTTCAATCAGTGTCGAGTTGCCAACCCCGCGGAACACCACGGTCGCATTTTCAAAGGTTTTATAGTCTTGCAAGGGTGAGTCCTGGGGAGCAGGCAGTAAGTTGGCATAAGGCGGCTTTACCAGAATCGTCGCTCGTTCGATGCGTATCTTTGCCAGGCTCATGGCGGTTTGCAGTAAGTCCGAGGTGACGCCGCCCATGAGAATGGGGGTAAGGATGAGGAGTCCGGCGATCATCGCCCTGAGTCTTTTCATGGGTTTCACATCGACCCGGGCGTCTGTCTCGGAAGACTCGGTATCGGCTATTTTCGGGGGCGGTCCGTAAGCGGCTTTGATCTTGTTGTTCTGCTGTAGGAAGGCCGAATAAACGACGTATTGAAAGATTGGCAACAGAACGAGAGGGATATGTTCCAGGGGATTCTTGCGCGCAAGAAAATAAATGGTCACCACACCACAGATGCCAAAAAACACCGTCAGGAACGTTATTTTTTGTAGTTTCAGTTCCGCTTTGGACTTTTCAGCACGGAATATCGTTGTCACCCAGATGAGAAATCTCAGCACCGGTACGAACATTGGTGCAAGCAACACGCCCGCAGCCGTGACGGACACCGAAAAGTAAAGACAGATGACCCCGAAACAAAACGCCGCGACCAAAAACAGCAGGCTGTCTCCGATGGAAACGCCTTGCGGGTAATGGCCATTGCCGAGCAGGTAGCTGACGATGCACGTCCCGCCAGTCAGTAAGCCAACTTTCGCCGCCAGGGAAAGCAGCTTCGTTGCCAGATCAATTTGCTTTTCCAGTTCACTCGTTGCTTCCCGCATCCTGCGTTTCTCATGAGCTATATGAATGAGTGGGTTTAGAGCTGTTTTCGCCAATGTGCAAGTCGCCGGCAATGGGTTATAAAACAAGTTCCCGTGGAACGCGGGCGACTTTCACCTCGAGTCGCTTTCAGAACGCGTTTTGTCGTCCATGTGCAATTGCCAGTTCCCGGGAGTGGCAAGCTGTAACGATGCCCCGGATCAGGCGCACCAAGATGCCTGACCGGAGAGCGAGGAGGGCGACCGGACAACCACGCTTCCGTGACGTGGCCGGACGCCGCAGCCAAGACTCCGGACGACTGCCTTCAGCAGTTTCGTTCGAGATGCCGAGGTAAGTTTATGCCCGATGAGACGCTTCACCTGCCTCTGATTCAACGTGTATTGGAGCGCGAAAAGGACACCCCCGGTGCCTTGCTGCCGATTCTTCATGCCATCCAGGAGGGCTGCGGGTACGTTCCCGACGCGGCCGTCCCGGAGATCGCCCATGCCCTCAACCTCAGTCTGGCTGAAGTGCGCGGCGTTATCAGTTTCTATCACGATTTCCGTACCGCGCCGCCCGCACGCCATACCTTGCGTCTTTGCCGGGCGGAGTCGTGCCAAAGCATGGGGGCCGAACAGTTGGCTGCCCAATTGCGCGAACAACTGTCTCTGGACGATCACGGCACCAGCGCCGATGGCAGCATCAGTTTGCGGCCGGTCTATTGCCTGGGGGCCTGTGTCTGCTCGCCGGCCCTGGAGCTGGATGGCCAGTTGCACGCACGGCTGACGCCTGAGCGCCTGCGCGAGCTGGTCAATGGCTGCCAGGAGGAAGGCACATGCTGAAGCTCTACATTCCCCGCGATTCGGTAGCCCGCGCCGTCGGCGCGGACACGGTGGCCGTCGCGCTGATGCGCGAGGCCGAGCGGCGGCAGTTGCCGCTGGAGGTGCAGCGCACCAGTTCCCGTGGCCTCTATTGGCTGGAACCGCTGCTGGAGCTGGAAACCACCAGCGGCCGGCTGGGCTTCGGCCCCGTCACACCGGCGGACGTGCCTGGGCTGCTCGACGCCCTGGCAGGCGACCCCGGCATCCATCCATTGGCCCTGGGGCCGGTGGAGGACATCCCTTATCTCAAGAGCCAACAGCGCCTGCTGTTCGCTCGCGCCGGTATCACCCGGCCGCTGTCGCTGGATGACTATCGCGCCCATGGCGGCTTCCAGGGCCTGGCTCGCGCAATCCAGCAGGATGGCGCGCAAGTGGTGGCCAGCGTGCTCGACTCGGGCCTGCGCGGCCGGGGCGGCGCGGCGTTCCCGGCGGGCATCAAGTGGCGCACCGTGCGCGATGCGCCGGGTACGCAGAAATATGTGGTGTGCAACGCCGACGAAGGCGACTCCGGCACATTCGCCGACCGCATGCTGATGGAAGGCGATCCGTTCCTGCTGATCGAAGGCATGATCATTGCGGGTATCGCGGTAGGCGCCACCATGGGCTACATCTATGTGCGTTCGGAATATCCGGACGCTGTCGCGACGTTGAACGATGCCCTGGGCATCGCCCGCGAGGCCGGCTACCTGGGCGCCAACGTGGCGGGCAGTGGCCGTGCTTTCGAACTGGAAGTCCGGGTGGGCGCCGGTGCCTACATCTGCGGCGAAGAAACCGCCCTGCTGGAGTCCCTCGAAGGCAAGCGGGGCACGGTTCGCGCCAAGCCGCCGTTGCCTGCGCTGCAAGGCCTGTTCGGGCTGCCAACCCTGGTTCACAACGTGCTGACCCTGACTTCGGTCCCGGTGATCCTGGAGAAGGGCGCCCAGTTCTACCGCGACTTCGGCATGGGCCGTTCCCTGGGAACGATGCCGTTCCAACTGGCCGGCAACATCCGCCATGGCGGCCTGGTGGAGCGCGCCTTCGGCCTGACGCTGCGCGAGCTGGTGGAAGAATATGGCGGTGGTACCGCCAGCGGCCGGCCATTGAAGGCCGCCCAGGTGGGTGGCCCGCTGGGTGCCTGGGTGCCACCTTCGCAGTTCGATACACCGCTGGATTACGAGGCGTTTGCCGCTATGGGCGCGATGCTTGGCCACGGCGGCGTGGTGGTGGCCGATGACAGCCTGGACATGGCGCATATGGCCCGTTTCGCCCTGCAGTTCTGCGCCGAAGAATCCTGCGGCAAATGCACGCCGTGCCGGATCGGCTCCACCCGTGGGGTGGAAGTGGTGGACCGGCTGCTCGCCAGCACCGATGCCGGTGCCCGCCAGGAACAGGTCCTGTTGCTCCAGGACCTCTGCGACACCCTGCAATACGGTTCGCTCTGTGCCTTGGGTGGGATGACCTCCTATCCTGTCGCCAGCGCCCTCAAGCATTTCCCTGCCGACTTCGGTCTGGCGACCACGGAGGCCGACCAATGA
Organism: Pseudomonas sp. ICMP22404; assembly: GCF_006227205.1. Lineage (GTDB taxonomy): Bacteria > Pseudomonadota > Gammaproteobacteria > Pseudomonadales > Pseudomonadaceae > Aquipseudomonas. Next base: position 73,693 of record NZ_VCNG01000022.1, on the reverse strand, counting down.
TCAATATCTTCGATCCCGCCAGCGATATCGACCTGGGCACCCCCGAACGCGAAAGCGAGGTGCAAGTCAGCCTGAGCATCGACGGCCGCGAAATCATCGTTCCCTCCGGTACTTCGGTGATGCGCGCCGCGGCATTGCTCGGCACCACCATCCCCAAACTCTGCGCCACCGACAGCCTGGAACCGTTCGGCTCCTGCCGCATGTGCCTGGTGGAGATCGACGGCATGCGCGGCTATCCGGCCTCGTGCACCACACCGGTCACCGAAGGCATGGTGGTGCGCACCCAGACCTCCCGACTCGCCGGCTTGCGGCGTAACGTGATGGAGCTGTACATCTCCGACCACCCACTGGACTGCCTGACGTGCTCGGCCAACGGCAACTGCGAATTGCAGACAGTGGCGGGGCAGGTCGGCCTGCGTGAAGTGCGCTATGGCTATGAAGGTGACAACCACCTGGCCGAAACGAAAGACGTTTCCAACCCTTATTTTGACTACGACCCGAGCAAATGCATCGTCTGCAACCGCTGCGTGCGGGCCTGCGAGGAAACCCAAGGCACTTTCGCACTGACCATCACCGGACGCGGCTTCGATTCGCGTGTGGCGGCCGCTGGCGGTGACAACTTCCTCGACTCCGAATGCGTGTCCTGCGGCGCCTGTGTGCAGGCCTGCCCGACGGCCACGCTGATGGAAAAAAGCGTGGTGGAAATCGGCCAGCCGGAGCGCAGCGTCATCACCACGTGTGCCTACTGTGGTGTCGGGTGCTCCTTCCGCGCCGAAATGAAAGGCGACCAACTGGTGCGCATGGTTCCGGACAAAAACGGCCAGGCCAACCACGGCCATTCCTGCGTCAAGGGTCGTTTCGCCTGGGGCTACGCCACTCACCCGGATCGCATCACCAAGCCGATGATCCGCAAGCACATCAACGATCCGTGGCAGGAAGTCAGCTGGGACGAAGCCGTCAACTACGCGGCCAGTGAATTCCGTCGCATTCAGTTGAAATACGGCCGCGACTCCATCGGCGGCATCACCTCCAGCCGCTGCACCAACGAAGAAACCTACCTGGTGCAGAAGCTGGTGCGTACCGCCTTCGGCAACAACAACGTCGACACCTGCGCCCGGGTCTGCCATTCGCCGACCGGTTATGGCCTCAAGCAGACACTTGGCGAGTCCGCCGGTACCCAGACCTTCGATTCGGTGATGCTGGCCGACGTGATCCTGGTGATGGGCGCCAACCCGACCGATGCCCACCCGGTGTTCGGTTCCCAGCTCAAGCGTCGCCTGCGCCAGGGTGCGCGGCTGATCGTCATCGATCCACGGCGCATCGACCTGGTGGATTCGCCCCATGCCCGCGCCGACCTGCACCTTCAACTTCGCCCGGGCACCAACGTGGCGATGCTCAATGCGCTGGCCCATGTGATTGTCACCGAAGGGCTGGTCAACCAGCCTTTCGTTGACGAGCGCTGCGAGGCCGCGGACTTTGCCCGCTGGCGTGACTTCGTCAGCCTGCCGGAGAACGCGCCCGAGGTCCTGGGCCCGGTGTGCGGCGTGCCTGCCGAGCAGATCCGCGCCGCCGCACGGCTCTACGCCACTGGCGGCAACGCGGCCATCTACTACGGCCTCGGCGTTACCGAGCATAGCCAGGGCAGTACGTCGGTGATGGGCATCGCCAACCTTGCCATGGTCACCGGTAACATCGGTCGCGAAGGCGTCGGCGTGAACCCGTTGCGCGGGCAGAACAACGTGCAGGGCTCCTGCGACATGGGCTCGTTCCCCCACGAGCTGCCCGGTTATCGCCACGTCTCCAACGATGTGGTACGCGCCCAGTTCGAGCAGGCCTGGAACGTGACTCTGCAACCCGATCCGGGGCTGCGCATTCCGAACATGTTCGAGGCGGCGCTGGATGGCTCCTTCAAGGCACTTTATTGCCAAGGCGAGGACATCGCCCAGAGCGACCCGAACACCCAGCACGTGACCGCGGCCCTGAGCGCCCTGGAATGCGTGGTGGTGCAGGACATCTTCCTTAACGAGACGGCGAAGTTCGCCCACGTATTCCTGCCGGGCAGCTCGTTCCTTGAGAAGGACGGTACCTTCACCAACGCCGAGCGCCGTATCTCGCGGGTACGCAAGGTGATGGAGCCCCTGGCAGGCAAGGCTGACTGGGAGGCCACCATGGCCCTGTCCGAAGCCCTGGGCTACAAGATGAACTACAAGCATCCTTCCGAGATCATGGATGAAATCGCCCGCCTGACGCCGACGTTCACCCGGGTCAGCTACGCCGAACTGGATCGCCATGGCAGCCTGCAATGGCCGTGCAACGATGACGCGCCGGACGGTACGCCGATCATGCACATCGACGAGTTCGTCCGTGGCAAAGGGCGCTTCATGCTCACTGGCTACGTGCCGACCGACGAGAAGGTCAACAGTCGCTATCCGTTGCTGCTGACCACCGGACGTATCCTCAGCCAGTACAACGTAGGTGCCCAGACTCGTCGCACCGAAAACGTCGCCTGGCACGAGGAAGACCGGTTGGAAATCCATCCGAGCGACGCCGAGAGCCGCGGTATCGTCGAGGGCGACTGGGTCGGCATCGGCAGCCGCGCCGGGCAAACCGTGCTGCGGGCCAAGGTCTCCGAGCGAGTGGCGCCAGGGGTGGTCTACACCACCTTCCACTTCCCGGAATCGGGTGCCAACGTGATCACCACCGACAACTCCGACTGGGCCACCAACTGCCCGGAATACAAGGTGACGGCGGTGGAAATCGTGCGGGTCAGCCAACCTTCGGAATGGCAGAAACGCTACCAGGCCTTCAGCGATGAACAGGGGCGTCTGCTGCGCGAACGTCGTCATGCCGAGAAAGCCGAGGTGCGTCGATGAGTACCGAAAGCCTGATCAAGATGGCCAACCAGATCGGCCAGTACTTCTCCAGCGAGCCGGACAGGACACTGGCGGTGAATGGCGTGCGTCAGCATATCCAGAATTTCTGGACGCCGGTTATGCGCAATCAGCTGATGAAGTGGCAGGTGGAAAACCCCGGCGATGGGCTGCACCCGCTGGTGCAGGCGGCGTTGACGGAATCCTAGCGCAAAGGTTCGGTGCGCAGCCCTGGTCGGCTGCGCACCGTTCCCCGGGCACAGAGGGCTGCTGTGTTCAGAATTTGTAACCCAGCCCAACCATGTACACGAAAGGGTCCACCTCGACATTCACTTTGGACCTGACCCCAAGCGTTGTATTGCTTACATAGGCATCGGTCTCGATGTCGATATAGCGCATCTGTGCGTTGAGCATCAGGCGATCGGTGAGCATGTAGTCTGCGCCCGCCTGGGCTGCCCATCCCCAAGAATTGCTGGCGTGAAACGAGTCGAAGCCTGCTGCGCTGGCGCGGCTGCCGACGCTTTCATCGTAGACCCAGGTGTAATTGATACCAATGCCCAGGTAGGGCTGGAAGGCTGCCTTGTTGTTGAGCGGGTAGTAGATCAGGCTCACGGTTGGCGGCAGATGCTTGAGGGATCCCAACTTGCCATCGGCAATGCCACCGGAGGTGCCGGAGATATTCACGTCGTGTTCGAATGGCGTCGCCGCCAGCAGCTCGACGCCTAGGTGGTCGGTGATCATGTAGGCGAAATTCAGGCCCAACTGGGTGTCGCTGTTCAGGCTCGCCTTGCCGCCCAGGTCGGTACCGGCGAGGCTACCGCGATCGACGCGCACGCTGGAGCTGCTTTCCCGAGGGTCGACGGTCACGGCTCCCGCGCGGATCAGAACATCGCCCGCTTCGAAAGCCTGGGCGGTGGTGGCCGACATCACCCCGATCAACAGGGCGGTGTTCAGAAGATTCGATTTACGCATGCATCACTCCACAATTCGAACGAAGGCCATCCAGCTCGAACCGCGGACGGTTCCAGGTGGTGCCGGAGATTCGAGTATCGAAAACCCCTGGCGGATGAACATCGGCCGATTGGCATAGTGCGGTGGGGTGATGTGTTTCAGTCCTTGTCAGCCTGCGAGAAGATCTCAGAGGACAAAGTCCTTCATTCCCCGCCAATCCCCTGTGGGAGCGAGCAGGCTCGCTCCCACAGGTTTGCGTCCCTCGTCACGGTGGTGATTGCCTACAAGATTGTTCGAACAATCAGTTCCGTCACTAACACCCGGATCTCCGTGGGAGCGAGCCTGCTCGCGATGGCGCCGGGTCAGCTTGCATCGAGGTTGAATGTGTCGCCGTCATCGCGAGCAGGCTCGCTCCCACAGATGCATCATCGCTAGCGCAACGCCCGAAAGAACGCCCTGATATCCGCCGCCAGCAACGCCGGCTGCTCCAGCGCCGCAAAGTGGCCGCCGCGGGGCATCGTGGTCCAGCGCTCCACTGTACAGCACCGCTCCACCCAGCTTCTTGGCGGCATGGGCAGTTCCTTGGGAAACAACGCGACCCCAACCGCTGGCTTCACCCGCTCGCCGCTGTTGAACTGCAAGGGACGCTTGCTGCCTTCCACGTACTGACGAAACGACGAGCCAATGCAGTTCGTCAGCCAGTAGAGCGTCACATTGGTCAGCAACCAGTCACGGTCGATGGCCGGGTCGGCATCGCACCAGGCCAACAGCTTTTCCCCCATCCAGGCCAACAGTCCGGCCGGTGAATCGTTCAAGCCCACGGCCAGGCTCTGGGGTTTGGTTCGCTGCAGGTGGGCGTATGCGCCTTCGGCATCGCCAAATGCGGCGGCGCGCTGGAGGAAAAGCGTTTCTTGCGCTGTTTGCGGCGGCTCGGTTTCGCCCAGGGGAGGGCGGTAGGAGCCCGGAATGTAATTGAGGTGAATCCCTGTCACCTGCTCGGGAAACCGCACACCCAGCCAGGTCGAGACACCCGCGCCAATGTCCCCGCCTTGGGCGCCAAAACGCTCATAACCCAGCCCGCCCATCAGCTTCTGCCACAGCCCGGCAATTTCATAGGGTCCCATGCCCGCTTGCATGAACGGCGCGGAAAAGGTGTAGCCGGGCAGCGACGGCACCACCACATGGAACGCATCCGCCGAGTCGCCACCATGACTGGCCGGGTCCGTCAGCAGCGGGATGATGCGCTGCATCTCGATGAACGAACCGGGCCAGCCGTGGGTCAGGACGAGCGGCATCGGGTCCGGCCCGACGCCACGTTGATGAACAAAGTGAACCCGCTGCCCGCCGATGTCGGCGACAAACTGCGGCAAGCGATTGAGCTCAGCCTCCCGCGCGCGCCAGTCGAACCCGGTCGACCAATACGCGAGCAAATCGCGCAACACGCCCATGTCCATGCCCTCGCTCCAGCCTTGATCGAGCAAGGGCTCGGGCAGCCGCGTATTGCGCAGGCGATGGCGCAAGTCTTCCAGGGCGGGCTCGGGGATGTCGATGGAGAAGGGTTCGATGAGCATGGTCTTGGCCTTGGCCTGGCTACTTTGTATGGGCAATGTGGGAGCGAGCCTGCTCGCGATAGCAATCTACCTGTGGCGATGAGCTGACTGGTTCATCGCTATCGCGAGCAGGCTCGCACACAGGGGCACTCTGTTTCGACGAATCCGCGCAATACAAAACTTCCCTGACTTCACATGCGCGCTTTTCCGCAACCTTGAGCGTATTGATCCGAACGAGAAGGATGGAACTGCCGGCGGTTTCTATAAACAGGTCATAGGCTTCCAGGTAGAGGTACACGTTAGCTGATTTCCATGCGTTATCCGAGTGGTGAGCGTTGCCAGTTGGTCAAGATTGAGCGGCTCGGCGCACACGGCGTCAGCGAATCGGGTGCGTTATTCTGGATTCAATGCATTCTCAAGCGGTTGAGCAGACGTCGACGATAAGTGCTGGCTACTTAGGCGATAAACCTGGCGGTTACTGGCTTCGCGGGTAAAGCAACTGACTTCCATGTGCTCGAACTCCCGGTTGTAAGGCGTGCCGTCATTGCCATCGAGGCGCAAGCGTCTGTAGTGGTAGATGGCTGACAGATTGCCGAGCATTGAAGGTAGCGACGCGGCGCCTTCAGTCTTGTGTATATGGAGCGTGGACATCCCTGTATCTGGATGGTGATGATGGGCGCCACGAAAGACCCTGAGCCATCTTGGCACGCGCTATTTTTGGCTGCGAAGCCTAAGGAATTTTGTTGTGCTTGGCTGGCAAGATCAGAAGTCGGCAGCACTACGGTCCAGATCATCGGTACTTCACAATAGACATTTGGAAATTGCCATAAAGGAGAAGGTTTGAATGGATGGAAAAGAGCCCGTATTGCAGTTACCCGAGGTGATACGCGATTTATGGAAGGCACAACAAGCACTGGTTAATCACTATTCGAGTACGAGACTGAAGTTCACTCTCGACGGGCGTCTGGTGGGCGACATCGCAGAAGCTTTGGCACTGGAGTACTTCGACCTCGTGCTGCCACCTAAACGTACAGGTGGTGTGGATGCGTTGACTCGAAATGGAAGGACCGTACAAGTGAAGGCAACGGGTAGGATCAATTCGGGACCCGCTTTTACACCGGGAGTGGGCTTTGCCGACCACCTGCTCTTTTTCAGAATCGACTTCACGTCGAACACTGCATCAGTGGCCTATAACGGGCCAGAGGCTCCTGTCCGGAGTTTGTTGCCTAAAGAAGACTGGAAAGGGACGAAGGTAATCGCCCTTAGGGACGTCCAGAAACTGGCTGCACAGGTAATCCGTGAGGACTTTCTTCCATTCAGATCCTCCATGGACGAGAGGGTACTGTAAAGGTGAGATTTTCGACGGGCAAGGCCTGCTGCTTATGACCATAGCTCAGCCACAAACGCGATACCTGATCTCCCGATCAAACGAGTCGTCAGGGTTCTCATAAGCTTCAAGCGTTTTCAGAAACCCCATCTGCTCAAGACCCGCCAGGTCTTCGAGCGACCATCCAAACGGAAAGTCGCCGGAAACGTCTTCGCCCTGGCATTCGACCCAGTGGTAGACCCCGAATGGGATGTAGCCGAGCCACTCCGACTGATAGACGATTTCGTCGGACTTGCGGGCTTTCATCACTGCTGCGATCAAGTCTCTGATGATTGCTTGACGGTCATTCATGGCGGCTTCTCATCTGGTTTATTGACCTGGCGGTGGGCCAGGAGCGGTTATAGGTGCGCAGGCCGGTGTTGTCAAAGTCACGACCCTGATCACATAAATTTGAAATGCACCGTGTAGCCCGACAGAATCGCAGCCCGATCCGGCCAACGCTGTCGGACGCTTGTGGTGTTAAGGGGGGCGGTTGAACGAACAGACATTGTCCATGCGCCTGGAGCGGGTGGCGGCGCAGGTGCCGGTGGGGACGCGCTTGGCCGATATTGGCTCGGATCACGGTTATCTGCCGGTGGCATTGATGCGCCGTGGCGTCATTGTCGCGGCGGTGGCCGGGGAGGTGGCGGTGACGCCGTTTCACGCGGCTGGACGGACGGTGCGTGAGAATGGCCTCGAACCATGGATCACCGTGCGCCTGGCTGACGGCTTGGCGGCAATCGAGCCGGAGGACGGGATCACGGCGATCAGCTTCTGTGGCATGGGCGGCGAGACGATCCGCGACATCCTGGAGCGCGACAGGTCGCGATTGAGCGGCCAGGAGCGTCTGATCCTGCAACCCAACGGCGGTGAGCAACCGCTGCGCCGGTGGTTGATGGAAAACGGCTACCGCATTCTCGATGAGGAAGTGTTGCGGGAGAACCGCTTCGACTATGAAATCATCGTCGCCGAGCGCACCGGGCCGGTGATGTACAGCGCCGAAGAACTGTACTTCGGCCCGTTGCTGATGGAGGCACGCACCCCTGCTTTCCTCGGTAAGTGGCAGCGCAGGTTGCGCCAGAAGCACAAGACCCTGCAGGGCTTCGCCCGGGCGCGACGGGCCGTGCCCGAGGAAGTGGTACAGGATCTCGTCCGACAGATCGACTGGATCAGCGACTTGCTGCATTGACCTCGCGCTGCACTCCGCCGCCAATCTGCCAGACATACGGCGGCTCCGTACCATTGATCGCCCAATCGCCAATGATGCGTTCCTTGTAGATCAGCGGGTTGTGCGAGGCCGCGGTGCGCGCATTGCGCCAATGGCGGTCGAGGGCCTTTGCGGTGCTGGTGGCCGACGCGCCGAGGGCGTTGAACAGATCGCTGGTGGCGCGCAATACCAGCTCGGCGATGGCGACCTGAGCCTGGGCCGATTCCAGCTCGGCGGCGATGTTGGCCTGGTGTTCGATATCGGCATTGTGGCCGAAGCGGCTTTCATAGGCACGTTGCGAGGCCTGCGCAGCGCGTAGGGCGGTGGCTTCGGCCGCGTAGACTTGGGCCGAGGCCTTGCCCACCACTTGCTGCACCTGCACGTCCTGGCTGACCTGACTGGCATTGCCGGTGCTGAAGATCCGCGTGCGTTTCTGCACCTGTTCGGTGATGTCGCGGACCGCTGCGCGGCCAGAGCCGGTCAACACGGCCAGCAGGACCAACTGATAGAACGCGGTCTGGTATTTGAAACGCGTGGAAAAGTCGATGAGGTTTTCTGCCTCGACCACGGCATTCTCGAACACCGACGTGCCACTGCCGGTGGTGCGTTGGCCGAAGCCGTCCCAATCATCGATTTGCCGCACGCCCGGTTGCTGGACGCGGACTGCCGCGATCACATCGGCGCCGTTGTCGTCGCGCTGGGCATACAGGTCGATCCAGTCGGCAAAGATGCTGCCGGTGCTGTAGTACTTGGTGCCGTTGACCACCCATTGATCGCCTTGGCGAGAAACCCGGGTACCGACCTGGCCGATTTTCACGTCGCCGATTTCGGTCCAGGCGTTGCCCACCAGTTCACCGTCCACGAAGCGTTTGAACCATGTGTCCTGGGCACTGCCAGCATGGGCATTGAGACGGTCTTCGACAAAGGCGAAATGGCCGCGCAAGGCCTGGGGCAGGTTGGAGTCGGCTTCGGCGAGCTCGATCAGCAGTTGCAACAACTGCGGCAGCGAAGCACCGGCGCCGCCATGTTCAACGGGCACGCGCACGGCACCGAAGCCTGCTTCCTTCAGCCATTTGACCTGCTCATAGGGCAGGCTGCGGGACTGTTCACGCTCCAGCGCGCCGGCCTGGATACGCGCGAAGATCGGCCGGAAGCGCTCGGCCAAGGCCTCGTAGTCGGTGCCGGTGGAAAGGCGATGGGGCAGATGTTGTTGCTGTGCGGTCATGGCGAAGTTCCTTCTGATGACGAGAGGGGCGGGCAGGAAGAACCTGCCGCTGCAGCACCGGTATTGCACGCTCCATGCCCAACACCGAAAGCCCGTGGAGCCGGGGGATTGAGGCCGCTATTCGAGTGAAGGCGCTGTCGTCCTGCGGGCAATGTGTTGCCTGGCTGTGTGCCTGCCAACAGTTGCACTCGTAAGCCGTGACGCCCTTGGTGTTGGCCTGGCAACAGCGGATCAATAACCTGTCTGCCGGGTGACAGTGAAGGGGTTGCGGTTTTTCTGATAATGCATTGATTATAAAAGAAAAAAATCGTTGGCACGGTTGCTGCTCAATGCCTTGTGCAGATTCATTTCAACAAGCCGTGGAGTACATACAATGAGCCAGGACACGATCAAGTTTGCCTACTGGGTACCTAACGTCAGCGGCGGGCTGGTGGTCAGCAAGGTCGCGCAGCGTACCGACTGGGGGATCGACTACAACCGCAAGCTGGCCCAGATCGCCGAGGCGGCGGGATTCGACTATGCGTTGACGCAGGTGCGTTTTACCGCCGGCTATGGCGCCGAGTACCAGCACGAATCGGTGGCCTTCAGCCACGCCTTGCTGGCCGCCACCACGCGCCTGAAAGTCATCGCGGCGGTGTTGCCGGGGCCATGGACGCCTTCGGTGCTGGCCAAGCAGATCGCGACCATCGATCAACTGACCGGCGGCCGCGTCGCGATCAACGTGGTGTCCGGCTGGTTCAAGGGCGAGTTCACCGCCATTGGCGAGCCATGGCTCGAGCACGATGAGCGCTATCGTCGTTCCGAAGAGTTCATCACGACGCTCAAGGGCATCTGGACCACCGACAACTTCACGTTTCGCGGTGACTTCTACCGCTTCCATGACTACACCCTCAAGCCGAAACCCTTGCAGCAGCACCCGGAAATCTTCCAGGGCGGCAGCTCCCGTGCGGCGCGGGACATGGCGGCGCGGGTGTCCGACTGGTACTTCACCAATGGCAACACCGTGGAGGGCGTCAAAGCCCAGATCGATGACATTCAGGCCAAAGCCGCCGCCAACAACCACAAGGTCAAGGTCGGGATAAACGCCTTCGTCATTGCGCGCGACACCGAAGAAGAGGCGCGTGCGGTGCTCGCGCAAATCATCGATCAGGCCGATCCGGAGGCGGTGAATTCCTTTGGTGACGCGGCAAGACAGGCCGGCAAATCCAGCCCGGAAGGTGAAGGTAACTGGGCCAAGTCCAGTTTCGAAGACTTGGTGCAGTACAACGATGGCTTCAAGACCAACCTGATCGGCACGCCGCGGCAGATCGCCGAGCGCATCGTCGCGCTCAAGGCTGTGGGTGTCGACCTGGTGCTGGCGGGCTTCCTGCACTTTCAGGAAGAGGTCGAGTATTTCGGTCGTAGGGTCCTGCCGCTGGTGCGCGAGTTGGAACAGCGCAGGGTTGCGAGAACAGCGGCGGTTGCGTAGACGCGGCGACATGGCGCGCGAGGGCTCTATCCTCAAGGGCTGATGCAGGATCAGGTTGAAAGATTGACCACTTGGCCGTTCAGCGTGCTCAACGTTGGACGGCGCTTGTTGACCACCAATTCGCCGATCCTGATCAGCGCCGTGCGTGTGACATTGCGACTCAGGCCGAGCAGGGCGGCGGTGTGGACCTGATTGCAATGGGCGTATCGGTAGGCGGCGCGCAGCAGGGCCGTTTCGACCTTCTCATGTAAATTGCCGTGCTCTTGCTCAAGCAGCTTTTCAAAGGCTTTCTGCAAGAGCGTCTCGGCATTTTGAGGGGGGCTATCCGCGGGTGTGCTCTGGCGGTCGATGCGGAAGTTGGACAGGTGCAGGTCCTGGACGCCAATCAGCGATCTGCGGCAAATCAGCAGCGTGTGATGGATGACATTTTCCAGCTCGCGGATGTTGCCCGGCCAGGAGTAATCGAGCAGTTTGCGCTCTGCCTGCGCATCCAGCGCGACCTCGCCGTAACCCAGCTTGCGACTGTATTCGGCGATGAAGTGGTGTATCAACGGCAGGATGTCACCGGGGCGCTCGCGCAGCGGTTTGAGAACAAGGCTGACCACATTGAGGCGGTAGTAGAGGTCCTCGCGAAAGTGGCCGGCGTTGATGGCTTTTTCCAGTTGTACGTTGGTGGCCGCCAGTACGCGCACATTGATCTTGATACTCTTGCGTGACCCCAGGCGGACCACTTCACGCTCCTGCAATACCCTGAGCAGCTTGACCTGGATCGGCAGAGGCAGGTCGCCGATTTCATCCAGGAACAAGGTGCCGCCGTCCGCTTCTTCGAACCAGCCGGCCTTTGCGGTCAACGCGCCGGTGAAGGCGCCTTTTTCGTGCCCGAACAGCTCGGCTTCCACCAGCGTCTCGGAGAACGCCCCACAGTTGACCGCAACGAACGCCTTGTCCCGGCGGGCGCTGAGATTATGTATGTGCCGGGCGACCAACTCCTTGCCCGTGCCGGTCTGGCCGATGATCAGCACACTGGCATCGCTGGGGGCCACTTGTTGCAAATGAGCCAGCAGGGCCTGGGAGCTCGGGTCTTCAAAGACCTGGGCCGTGGCACGAATCGATGTGGCCAGGGCTGGGGAAGGCGGAAGCGTGAGAAGTTGCATGGACGGTGACTCGTTAATGAGATCGCAGATCGGAGTGCCGGGACTCACACACCATGTTGGTCAAAGACTTAGGGGGAATCTAAATGATCTAAAAAATGTTAAATAAATAATTTTTTGTTATTTGCTTAAGGCTTAGCCTTCATTGAACCCGATGCAGGCTGACCCGACGCCATCGCGAGCAGGCTCGCTCCCACAGTGGGTTTTCGGTGGATGCAGGATTTGTGTACCACCCCGGACCCAGTGGGAGCCTGGCTTGCCCGCGATAGCGGTGGCCCAATCAACATGGAAGCAGGCAGGTCCGACGTCTTCGCGAGCAAGCCCGCTCCCACAGTGGGTTTTCGGTGGATGCAGGATTTGTGTACCACCCCGGACCCTGTGGGAGCGAGCCTGCTCGCGATAGCGGTGGCCCAATCAACATGGAAGCAGGCAGGTCCGACGCCCTCGCGAGCAAGCCCGCTCCCACAGTGGGTTTTCGGTGGATGCAGGATTTGTGTACCACCCCGGACCCTGTGGGAGCCTGGCTTGCCCGCGATAGCGGTGGCCCATTCAACCTGGATGCAGGCTGACCCGCCGCCTTCGCGAGCAAGCCCGCTCCCACAGTGGATGTGTGGTGTATGCGGGGTATGTGCCCGACACCGGACCCTGTGGGAGTGGGCTTGCCCACGAAAGCGGTGGCAGATTCAACATGGAAGTAGGCTGACCCGACGCTATCGCGAGCAGGCTCGCTCCCACAGTGGATCGGCGGTGTTTGTGGGGGTTGTGTGCGACGTCACGTCGATGTGGTCATCCATGGATACGAATGTGCGGCGTAACGGACATCCCCACCCGCAGTTTCGCCGTCGCCGGTTGGTCGGGTTCGATGCGGATGCGCACGGGCAAGCGTTGGACGATCTTCGTGAAGTTGCCCGTGGCGTTATGGGGGGCGATGGCGGAGTAGCTGACGCCGCTGGCAGGTCCCAGGCTTTGTACGGTTCCTGTCAGCGTTTCGCCGGGCAGGGCATCCACTTCGATGTCCACGGCTTGGCCGGTTTGCACACGGGCCAGTTGCGTCTCCCGGAAGTTGGCGGTGATGTAGACGGCATCGAGCGGGACAATCGCGAGCAAGGGTTTACCGGCATTGACGAATGCGCCGATACGCACGGATTTTTCCCCGACCGTGCCATTGATCGGCGCGGTGATGCGGGTATAGGACAACTTCAGTTCGGCGATGGCTTGCGCGGCTTGGGCGTGGGCGAGGGTGGCCCTGGCTTGTTCCAGGTCGGCCTTGAGGACGTCCACCTGCTGCCGGGCCGCCTGCAGACCCGCCTGGCTTTTCTCCAGTCCCGCCTGTTGTACGCTCAATTGCGCTTCTGCTTGCTGCTGGGCCTGCACGGTGCCCGAACCGTCGGCCGCCAGGTTGCGATAGCGAGCGTGGTTGACCTTGGCCAGCTTGAGCGCGGCGTCGTCCGCGGCGACTGCGGCCTGGGCCTGGCGTATGACGGTTTGCTGCTGGATCAGGCGTGCTTCCAGGTTGGCGATACCAGCTTGGGCGCTGGCGACCTGGGCCTTTGCCACGATCACGGAGGCGACGAAATCCCGGTCGTCGATGACCGCCAACAGATCTCCTTTCTTGACCGGCTGGTTGTCTTCGACCAACACCCTTTCAACCGTCCCCGATACCTGCGGCGCCACCGTGGTGAAATCGGCGAGGACATAGGCATCGTCCGTCGATTGGGTCGAGGCGCTGGACTCGGAGCGATTGAGATAGAACACGCTGCCGATGGCCACGGTGAGCAGCAGCGCAGCACTGAGGATCCGGGCTTTCTTCGGTAAGGCCATGATGAGTTACCCGTGTGAGGGAGAATGAGGCGTCAAGACAGGCGCCGGGATGTAGGCCAGCCGCAGCACCAGGGGAATCATCAGCAGCGCCAGCAGGCCCAGCACGCGATAGGCATCGGCGATGGACAGCACCAGCGACTGCTGGCTGACGATGCCCATCAGCGATGACGGCTCTGGCACGACAAGGGCGTTGCCGGCCAGGGCCGCTTGATCCAGCAGCATGTCCCCATGGAAGCGACCACGCACGGTCATGAGCTGGCCGATGACCGCCGCGCCGAACAGTGAACCAAAGGCCCGCAACGTGTTGATGGTGCCGGACACATAAGGCCCTTCGGGGGGCTGCACCACGCTGGTGATCAGGAACAGCATCGACACCACCGCCATCGGTTGTCCGAAGGCCTGCAGCGTTTGCGCCAGGACGAACTGGTCGCGGTGCCAGTCGGCCGTCAGTTGTGCGCCGCACAGGCACGCCAGGGCGATCAGCAACAAACCCGAGGCAAACACGATGCGCGCATCGACCCACTTGCGGTACAGCAACAGCGCCACAATAGGCCCCAGTACCAGCTGCGGCAGCGCGACGATCAGCCCAATCGATGCCATTTGCAGTGGACGATAGTTTTGCAGCGGGCCGAGATAACTGGCCGGTAACAATGAGCTGGACATCAGCACCACCAGCAACGACAGAAACAGGATGCAGCCCAGGCCCAGGTTGCGGCGCCCGAGGATCTGCAACTTGATGAACGGCGAGGGGTGATACCATTCGGTCAACAAGTAGACCGCCATCAAGGTCAGGCCCATGAGCAGGGATGCGGTGATCAACGGCGACTGAAACCAGTCCAGTCGCACGCCCTGGTCCAGCGCGACGGTGATCAGGCCCAGCGCCGGTACGCCGCAGGCCATGCCGGACCAGTTGGCCTGGCGAAAACGCGAGGTCTGGACGGGTTCCCGAGGCAGTCCCCAGGCGATCAAACCAGCGGCGACGAGCGCCAGGGGAATGATCTGCCAATACACCCAGCGCCAGTCGTGCAATCCATCCGTCCAGCTTCCAGCCAGCCAGATGGACAGGTTGGGCGCGAAGGTCGCGGTCATCGCGTACAGTGCCAAACCGTACAGCCGTATGGCCGGTGGCAGGAACTTCAGGGCCGCCATCATCAGCAAGGGGATCGTCGTGCCGCTGGCGATGCCTTGGGCAAAACGCAGGGCCAGCAACAGCTCCAGGTTGTGAATGAACGGCAGGAGCAAGGCGAGCAGGGTGCAAGTGGCGAGCATCCACAGTTCGAAGCGTCGCAGCGACAAGGTCAGAGCGAACCAGGCCGAAAAGGGCATGGCGATCAGTTCTCCGGCGCTGTAGGCCGTGGTCAGCCAGGAGCCGTCGTCGAAGCCCAGGCCCAGCGCACCCCTGACATCCGCCAGCGCCAGGGCGCCGACCCGGGTGTTCAACCCGGCCATCATGGCCGCGAGGAAAATACCGACGAGCCCCACCAACGGCCGGATGGAGGATTGGACCCCGGGCGCTGCGCCAGCCGCTGCGGC
Organism: Pseudomonas sp. ICMP22404; assembly: GCF_006227205.1. Lineage (GTDB taxonomy): Bacteria > Pseudomonadota > Gammaproteobacteria > Pseudomonadales > Pseudomonadaceae > Aquipseudomonas. The sequence continues at coordinate 58,551 of NZ_VCNG01000022.1, read as the reverse complement.
GACCGGCGATATGGCGGCGACGTTCATTGATCACCTTCCGGATCCCAGCCACCGCCCAGGGATTTGTAGAGATTGACCACGGTGAGGGTGGCGTCGGTCGTGCTGGCGTTGAGGCGGGTCTGGCTGGCGAGCACGTTGAGTTGTGCGGTTAACACGCTCAGATAGTCGGCGGCGCCTTGCTGGTAGCCACGCTCAGCCGCATGCAGTGCCTGCCGGTTCTGCTCGAAGGACATCTGCAGTTCGTCGTGCTGGCGCTGTTGGGCGGCCCAGGCATCCAGGGCATTGTCCACTTCATGCCAGGCCCGCAGCACCGTTTTGCGGTAGGCGAGGGCAGCGCTTTTTTGCCGTGATTCATTCAGCGTCAGGCGCTGGGTCAGTCGACCACCCTGGAAGATCGGCAGGTAAACTGTCGGGCCGATGGAGAAGGTGCGTGAATCCCAACTGCTGAGGTCGCCGCTGTCGAAGGCTTCCACGCCGATGCGTCCCTTGAGGCCGATACGCGGGTAGAAATCAGCCTTGGCAACGCCGATGGCCGCGGTCGCGGCATGCAGCCGTGCTTCGGCGCGCAGAATGTCGGGGCGCCGGCGGGCCAGCTCGGAAGAAACGCCGACCGGTATGCGGGTGGGAAGCGAAGGCAAGGGCATCGCCGGGCCCAACTGGGCGTCGAGCGTGCGGGGTTGCTCGCCCAGCAGTAACGCCAGTGCATTCATCTGGGCGTTGCGACGTTGGCTCAGCTCGGGCAGCAGGGCCTTGATCGTCGCCAGTTGCGCGCGAGCGGTCGCGGTTTCGAAGTGGGTGGCGACGCCATTGCGTTCGCGACTTTCAGCCAGGCCCAGGGTCCGTTCGGCGACAGCGAGGTTTTGCCGAGCGATGTCCAACTGCGCCTGGGTTCCACGCAACTGCAGATAGGTGCGGGCCACTTCGGCGGACAAGGCCACGCGGGCGGCTTCGCGGTCATACACGCTGGCTTCCAGGGCAGCCGCAGCGCCTTCACGGGCACGTCGGGCCCGGCCCCATAGATCGATTTCCCAACTGGCGTCGAAGCCCAGCTGCCAGAAATTGGTGGCGTCGGTAGGCGCTCCCAGGGCGGCGAACTTGCCGTTTTCGCTGTTGGCCTCGCGGGTGTAGCTGGCGTAGGCGCCCACGTTGGGTTGCAACTGCGATGCGGTGATGCCCAATTGCGCGCGGCTCTGTTCTATGCGCTCGGAGGCCATCTGCAGATCGAGGTTGCCGGCCTGGGCTCGTGATTGCAGTTGGGTGAGGACCGCGTCGTTGAACAGGCGCCACCATTGGGATGGAACGGCGGCGCTGGACATGGAGGTGGTGTTGGCATGCTCGGGCCGGGGCGTGAGTTGCAGGGCGTCGAGATTGTTGCCGGGTTTCATGAAGTCGGGACCGACCATGCAGCCCGCCAGGGTCATTGCTCCCACGGCTATAAAGCCAATTCTGAAGCGTCCCAGGATACGTTGGGGTGACTCGAAAAATACCGACATGACCAGTCCCCGCAGGATTCACGGGCGCGTTGCCCGCCGTGAGCCCATGCTATTGAGGGCCGCTTGCGGGCGCACTTCTACATCGGTTCAGAAAAACCATACGTCAGTGGTGGCGGACTATACGAAGGTATGAGCGGGGGGGATCAGTGCCGTTGGGCGAGGGCGGTTTCGATACACGCCAGCAGCCGGTCGGCTTCACATGGTTTGGGCAGGCAGGCAACCAGCCCGGGGGCGTTAGCCGCCAGATGGGAGGCTTTTCCGGGGTAGGCGGTGATGAAAATGGTGGGTATCCTGAAACCCATCGCGCCGAGTCGCTCGTGCAGCTCCACGCCACTCATGCCCGGCATCTGGATATCGGACACCAGGCAGTTCGTCCCGGCGGGGCCAGCGGCGTCGAGAAAGTCCAGGGCGCTGCCATAGGTGCGGACGTCGTAGCCGCTGGAGCGCAACAGGCTTTTGAGGGCTGCCCGAACGGCTTCGTCATCATCGACGACTGCAATGGTTTGCCTGCTGCGTATCTGGGTATCGTCCATAAGGGTCGCTCGTGACAGCGCCTGTCGTGAATCACACGATACGCGGTCTCGCAGGGCACAGAAGTATACCTACGTATAACCTGTTAAGACCAAAGGGTCGTTTCGTTCTGCTCGATGAACCGGCCCAATGCGGCTCAACGGAAATCGCTGTGAAGGGCTTTCGCGGGACGTTAATCTACAGGCTGGTGACACGACTCGTTCCGTTCCCGCCGACAGCTTGCAGCAGCCCGGATAACCAACGATTCACTGTTCCGTGCCGATGGAAAACAACATGCAAATATTATGGGACGATGGTGAGCGTACCTTCTGTCGGCAACTGCGTTCGGGCGCAGACGGCACGTATTCGGTACTGGTTGCCCGGCCTGCGGGGGAACAACCTCCCCCTGGCTGCCTGGGCCGTCTCGCCCATGAATTTGGCCTGAAGGATGAGCTGGAGAGCACCTGGTCGGTGCGCCCGCTGGAGATGCTGCGCGAAGGCGCCCAGATGCAGCTGGTGCTCGAGGACCCGGGCGGCGTACCGCTCATGCAACTGTTGATCGCGCCCATGGAGATTGCCACGTTCCTGCGATTGGCCGTGGGCATTACCGTGGCCCTGGGCAAGCTGCATCAACAGGGCCTCGTCCATAAGGACATCAAGCCCAGCCATATTCTGGTGAACTGCACCGACGGCCAGGCCCGGCTCACCGGATTCGGCCTTGCCTCGCGCTTGCCCAGGGAACGACAGGCGCCCGAGACCTTGGCTGGTACGCTCGCCTACATGGCCCCCGAACAGACCGGTCGAATGAATCGCTCGATCGATTCGCGCAGCGACCTTTATTCCTTCGGCGTCACCCTCTATCAGATGTTGACCGGCTCGCTGCCGTTCACCGCGTCCGACCCGATCGAGTGGGTGCACTGCCATATTGCCAGGAAAACCCTGGCCCCCAGCGAACGGGTCGCAACCGTTCCGGAGATGCTTTCCCAGATCGTCATGAAGCTGCTCGCCAAGACCGCCGAGGAGCGTTACCAGACGGCTGCCAGCGTCGAGCACGACTTGCGCCGATGCCTGGCGGACTGGCAGCAACTGGGCCGCATCAATGCCTTTGCGCTGGGCGAGCACGGCGCGTCGGATCGGCTGCTGATTCCCGAGAAGCTCTATGGCCGTGAACAAGAGGTCGACACCCTGATTGCCGCGTTCTCGCGGATCGTCAACAGCAGCTCACCGGAACTGGTGCTGGTCACCGGTTACTCGGGCATCGGCAAGTCCTCGGTGGTCAATGAACTGCACAAGGCGCTGGTGCCGCCTCGAGGGCTCTTTGCCAGTGGCAAGTTCGATCAGTACCGGCGCGATATTCCCTACTCGACGCTGGTACAGGCATTCCAGAGCCTGGTGCGTACACTGCTGGGCAAGCGTGACGCGGAACTGGCGACGTGGCGTGACGCCTTGCAGGAGGCACTGGACGCGAACGCGCGTCTCATGACCGACCTGATTCCCGAACTCAAACTGATCATCGGCGAGCCGCCACCGGTCACGACCCTTGATCCGCAACAGGAGCAACGCCGTTTCCTGCTGGTGTTCCGGCGCTTTATCGGGGTGTTCGCCCGCGAAGACCATCCACTCGCGTTGTTTCTCGATGATTTGCAATGGCTCGACGCGGCGACCCTCGACCTGTTGGAGGACTTGCTGACCAGCTCCGATGTGCGACACCTGATGCTCGTCGGTGCCTACCGCAGCAACGAAGTGGATGCCGCGCACCCGCTGACCGCCAAGCTCCAGGCCATTCGCAGCGCCGGTGGCAAGGTCAGTGAGATCACGTTGACGCCGTTGGCCAAGGCGCATGTCGAGCAGTTGATCACCGAGGCGCTGCAGGACGAACCCTCACGTATCGAGCCCTTGGCGCAACTGGTGCTGGATAAAACCGCCGGCAATCCATTCTTCGTGATCCAGTTCCTGCACGCGCTGGCCGAGGAACATCTACTGACCTATGACCATGAGGCGCGGCAATGGTGGTGGGACCCGGATCGTATCCATGCCAAAGGTTATACCGACAATATCGTCGACCTGATGGTCGGCAAGCTGGTCCGTCTGCCGGAGGACACCCAGTTGGCGCTGCAGCAACTGGCGTGCCTGGGCAACGTGGCCGGCTTCAAGACGCTTTCGACCGCCCTGGGCATCCCCGAGAAGACACTCAGGGCCGTGTTGTGGGAGGCGATTCGCCAGGAACTGGTCGAACGATTGGACGGCGCCTATCGGTTTGTTCATGACCGCATCCATGAAGCGGCCTATTCGCTGATTGCCAAGGACGCACGTGCCGAGGCCCACCTGCGCATTGGACGTCTGCTTGCCGCTCAGACGTCCGAACAAGAGCGGGATGAGGCGATCTTCGAAATCGTCGGCCAGCTCAACCGCGGCGCCGCGCTGATCACCGATCAGGGTGAGCGCGAGCAACTGGCGCAATTCAACCTGATTGCCGGTCAGCGGGCCAAGGCGTCGACCGCCTATTCATCGGCGCTTAATTATTTCAGTACCGGGATGCAGTTGCTGGACGAGGAGTGCTGGACTCGTCGTCATGGGCTGATGTTCGCATTGGCGTTGAGCCGGGCCGAGTGCGAGCTGCTGACTGGACGGCTGGAGGTCGCGGACGCGTGCCTGACCGCCCTGGCGGATCGCGCCACTACGGTGATCGAGCGGGCCAGCGTCGCTTGCCTGCTGATGGATGTCTACCTGCTGCTGGATCGCAGTGACGGCGCGGTTGCGGTCTGCCTGGCCTACCTGCGACATGTGGGCATCGAGTGGTCTGCCCATCCGAGCGACGCCCAGGTCCGTGAGGAGTACGAGTGCATCGGGGCGTTGCTCGGCGAGCGGGTCATCGAGGACCTTATCGATTTGCCGCTCATGGAGGATCCGACGTCCCTCATGACCCTCAACGCGCTGGGCAAACTCTTCGCGCCGGCCCTGCAGAGCGATGGCAACCTGGCGGATCTGCTGATCTGCAAAGCGGTCAACCTGAGCCTGGAACGGGGCAACTGCGATGCGTCCTGTGTGCTCTACGCCAATTTCTTCCGGGTCGCCGGCCGGCGTTTCGGTGACTACCAAATGGGGTTCCGATTCGGCCAGCTCGGTTGCGCACTCGTCGAACGACGGGGCCTGACGCGATTCGAGGCCAGCACCTACCTGTGCTTCTCCTGTTTTGCCGTGCGCTGGATGAGGCCGGTGGGGGAGTGTCGCGATCTGCTGCGCCGTTCCTTTGCAGCGGCGAACCGGATCGGCGATCTGCCCTACGGTGCCTATGCCGGCAACAACCTCGTCGCCGACCTGCTGTTCGCCGGCGAGCCGTTGCATGACGTGCAAGGTGAGTCCGAACGAGGCCTGGCGTATGCAAGGAAGGTGGGGTTCGGATTGGTGACCGATTTCATCGTCACGCAACTGACGCTGATCCGAGTGCTCCGTGGCGAAACAACTGCATTCGGTCGCCTGGACGACGGTGAGTTGAACGAGTCCGCAACCGAAGCTCATTTGTCCAGTAACCCGGACCTGGTGTTGGCCGAGTGCTTGTATTGGGTTCGCAAACTACAGGCACGTTACCTGGCCGACGATGCCGAGGCAGCCGTTGAGGCGGCCGGCAAGGCCCACCAGTTGCTCTGGGTTTGCCAGGCTTTCTTCGAGGAAGCCGAATATCACTTCTACAGCGCACTGGCCCGGGCCGCCCGCTGCGACAGCGTCTCGGTAGACGAGCAGACGCAGCACTTGATCGCCATGGCGGTCGATCACCAGTGGCTCGAGGCCTGGGCCCGGCAATGTCCGGAGAATTTCGCCAGCCGCGCCGCCTTGGTCGGTGCCGAGATCGCCCGGGTCGAGGGGCGGGTGATCGAGGCAGAGCGGCTCTACGAACAGGCCCTGCAAACCGCTCAGGCCAGCGGTTTTATCCATATCGAGGCGCTTGCCAATGAGTTGGCTTCGCGTTTCTATCGGGCGCGAGGGCTCGGCAAGATCGCCCGTGTCTATTTGCAGGATGCCCGTTACGGTTACCTGCGTTGGGGCGCCGACGGCAAGGTGCGGCAGCTCGAGGCCAAGTACCCCTCGCTCAGGGCAGAAGAACCTGCGCCCGGTCCGACCACTACGATGGCCACACTGGTCGAGCACCTTGACCTGGCCACCGTCCTCAAGGTTTCCCAGGCCGTGTCGGGCGAAATCGTTCTGGAAAAATTGATCGACATGATCATGGCCACGGCTATCGAGCAGGCCGGTGCCGAACGCGGGCTGCTGGTTCTGTGGCAGGACGGTGAGCAGCGGATCGCGGCGCAAGTGACGGCCGGCGGCGCCACCACTCAACTGAGAAATGCGCCCGTGAGTGCGGCATCGTTGCCGGAGTCGGTTCTTTATCATGTCCTGCGCACCCGCGAGAGTGTGGTGCTGGACGATGCCCTGGTCGAAGCGCCGTTCGCCACGGATCCCTATATCCGTCAGCAGCGCGCCCGTTCGATCCTGTGCCTGCCGCTGACGAACCAGGCCAAGCTCGTCGGTGCGCTCTATCTGGAAAACAATCTGGCGGCCCATGTATTCAGTCCTGGCCGGATCGCCGTGTTGAAGCTGGTGGCTTCACAGGCCGCTGTTTCCCTGGAGAATGCCCGCCTGTACCGCGAGGTCGCCGAGCGCGAAGCGAAGATCCGCCGCCTGGTGGATGCCAACATCATCGGGATTCTCGTCTGGCACGCCGATGGACACATCATCGAGGCCAATGATGCGTTCCTGCGCATGTTGGGTTACGAGCGCACAGACCTTGCCGCCGGGGGGCTGCGCTGGAGGGACCTGACCGTACCGGAGTTTCGCGAACTCAGCGACCGCTCGCTGGCGCAGGCGTTGTTGACCGGGCACACCCGGCCTTACGAGAAGGAATACTTCAGGAAGGACGGCAGTCGCTTGCCGGTCATTGTCGGCCTGGCCTTGTTCGAAGCGGGTAGCAACGAGGGCGTCGCCTTTGTCGTGGACCTGACCGAGCGCAGGCAGGCGGAAGAAAAAATCCGTGAAAGTGAACGCCGCTATCGCGAGGTGCAAGCCGAACTGGCCCATGCCAACCGTGTGGCGACCATGGGGCAATTGGTGGCCTCGATCGCCCACGAGGTCAATCAGCCGATCGCCGCGGCCATCCTCAATGCCAATGCGGCGTTACGCTGGTTGAACGCCGAACCACCGGAAATCGAAGAGGTCCGCCCGGTACTGGAACGCCTCATCCTCGATGCCAATCGGGCGGCGGACGTGCTTGGCCGGATCCGTGGACATATCCGCAAGGCGCCGCCACAGAAGGGGCCGGTGGACATCAACGCAGCCATCGAGGAAATGATCGAGTTTACCCGCGGCCAGATCATCAAGAGCGGTGCCTCGATACAGACGCAACTCATGGACGGTTTGCCCCTGATTGAAGGTGACCGCGTGGAGCTGCAGCAGGTGCTGCTCAACCTGATCATGAATGCATTGGAGGCCATGGGCAGTGTCAGTGCCGGCGAGCGGCGGTTGGGGATCTGCGCGACGTTGGTGGAGGCAGATTGCGTACTTGTCAGTGTGAGCGATACCGGCCCGGGGTTCGCCTCACAAAGCACTGACCTGGTGTTCACCTCGTTCTACACCACCAAGCCCGCCGGCCTGGGGTTGGGACTGTCGATCTGTCGCTCGATCATCGAGGCCCATGGCGGGTGTCTGAGTGCCGTCGCCAACCCGCCGCGTGGCGCCACTGTGCAATTCACGCTGCCCATCGCGCGCCCTTGAGGGCGCCGGTTTAATACTTAGGTTTAGGGGCTGTATATCAATCGGTCACCCGAACCAACCCACGTACAACTGAAACGCGATAACCCCGGCGATATATTCCCCATCAAGGACTGCGGAGAATGTGTCGTGAACAACTTGACCGCCAGAGCAGCAGAGCAACTGTCATCCCTTCGTTCGATCGCGCTGATTTGCATGGCGCTCATCACGACGAGCGCTTTCTACCGCTTGAGCATGCCAGTCGCCGAGGGTCACAGGCTCGCCGAACCAGGTCACTGCAAGCCGAGTGCGGCGCGCCTGGTGGATGTTTCGTTACGACCGGTCGATATCGAAAAACCTGCGGATCACCTGCCGATAGGCGCGCACCTGATCAGCCCGCGCCGGTTCTACCTGCACCATGGGATCTACCTGGGTGGGGCAGACGTTGCCCATTACTCGGGGTTCAGCGGTTCGCTCCGGCCGGGGCCCATCGAGGTGACCAATCTTGAGCATTTTGCCAATGGCAAACCGGTCTGGATGCTTCATGAACTCTGCAAATACTCCAGCGACGAAATCGCTGATCGGGCGCGTTCGAGATTGGGTGAAAAGCAGTACCGGGTATTCTTCAACAATTGCGAGCACTTCTGCAGTTGGTGCGTCAGCGGGGAAAGCTACAGCGCCCAGGTCTACGCCTGCTTCCATCGCCCCCATGATCTGTTCGCTATGATTTCGGCGCTGGAACCCCGCTGGGTGGCCTAGTGGCCTGTGCTAGAATTTTTCCGTCCACCCAAGAGGATCGTGCATGAACGGTAGTCCCTCGTCCCATGAGCCGGGCAGCAAGGATTCCATGGTGTTTGTGGTGGATGACGATGCCTCCATTCGCAACGCATTGAGCAATCTGTTGCGCTCGGTCGGGATCCGCGTCGAGACGTTTGCGTCCACCGCGGAGTTTCTCCAGCAACCGAAGGCGGATTGCGCCAGTTGCCTGGTCCTCGATGTGCGACTGCAGGGGAGCAGTGGCCTGGACTTCCAGCGCTGGTTGGCGGAGTCGGATTCGAATATTCCCATCATCTTCATCACCGGCCATGGCGACATCGAAATGTCGGTCAAGGCCATGAAAGCCGGTGCCGTGGATTTCCTGGCCAAACCCTTCCGCGAACAGGATCTGCTGGATGCGGTGACCGCCGCACTCCAGGCAGACACCCAGCGTCGCGAAATCCGGCGGCAATCTGCCGACCTCCGTGCCCACTACCAGACCCTGACCGCCCGCGAAAAAGAGGTGATGGCTTTTGCGGTCAAGGGCTTGATGAACAAGCAGATCGCCGGGCAGATGAACCTGAGCGAAATCACCGTGAAAATCCACCGCGCCCATGCGATGAAGAAAATGCACGCCAAATCTTTCGCCGACCTGGTTCGAATGGCTGAGTCGCTGAGCGCCGGGCCGAGTCGCTGAACCCCGATTTTCGCACCTTCCCAGATATCCTGAATACCCGAATAACCCTGTGGGAGCCGAGCTTGCTCGCGATAGCGGTAGGTCAGCTTGCGTCCATGCTGAATGTGCCGCCGCCATCGCGAGCAAGCTCGGCTCCCACAGGTTCGATGTATTCCCGGAGGTGGTGATGGGGTCGCGTCCCCCACAGCAAAAAAGTAATCGCTGTAAAAACATTTATTGACTAAAGAATATCATCGGGTAATTATTTCCCTGCATCTGCTGTCACGCAGAGTCATTTCCAGGGGCAACCCGATGAATCAGAACACCGTGCCTTCACTGGCCTGTCTTTATGTCGAGACGCATGAGTCGTCATCCGGCACACGCTTTACCTCTTCGCTCATGCAAGGCTTTCCGGCCGAACCTCATCGTCGCGTCACTTGGCACAACTGGATGCGTCCGCCCTTCAATCGATGGGGCTTCCGCAATCTGGCGCGCCTGCGGCCTTCTATCGATGTGCAGGCGGGGGCAGGGCCGGTCAGCGTCTTGAAGCAGGCGCCACTCGCACTGGATGAGCTGCACTTCAACAGCGAGTGCGGCTTGAGCATCAGTGTGTTCGAGCACCTGGTGGCCAGCCAGACCGACGCATTCCTGGTCATGCAGGGCGACACCGTGCTGTTCGAGCGCTACTTCAACGGTCAGGCGCCCCAGGACCGACACGTGATGTTTTCGGTGACCAAATCGCTGATCGGCACCCTCGGTGAACAGCTGGTCAGTGACGGTGTGCTGGATCCAGCGCTGCCCGCCGCCCACTACGTGCCGGAATTCGAAGGCAGTGCATACGCCGACGCGACCGTGCGCCAGTTGTTCGACATGGCCGTGGGCATCCACTACAGCGAAGTGTACGAAGACCCGGACTCGGAGAGTTCCCAGTACGGCTATGCCTGCGGTTTCCAACCGGCACCCGCGCAGTACGCCCAGTTCGAGTCGCTGTACCAATTCCTGCCGTCGCTCCGCAAGCAAGGCGAGCACGGCGGTTTCTTTCACTACGTCACGGCCACCACCGAGGCCTTGGCCTGGGTCATGGAGCGCGCCAGCGGCAAGGCCTGCCATCGCTTGCTGGAAGAGATCTGGAGCCAGTTGGGGTGCGAGCGCGACGGCTACTTCATGGCCGACCCCTGGGGGCGTAGCGTGGCCGGTGCCGGTTTCAACGCCACCTTGCGCGACATGGCGCGCTTTGGTCGCCTGTTGGCCAATGACGGTTGTCACGACGGGCGCCAGTTGCTGTCGCCCGAAACGGTCGCGCGCATCGTCGCCGGCGCCGACCCGGCGATCTACGCCACATCCCCCGACTTTGAGGCCTGGACCCCGGGCGCTTCCTACCGCAGCCAGTGGTACGTCTTCAACGACCACAGCCAGGCGCTCATGGCCGGTGGCATCCATGGCCAGTACCTGTTCGTCGACAAGCCATCCGGCGTGGTGATCGTCAAGCAATCGTCCCTGAACGAGGCCGTCAGCCCGTTCGATGGGGACAGCGTGCGCATGTTGCGCGCCATTGCGGCGCACCTCGGCGACTGACCACGCATCCCGATTACAAGAATCACGTTCCATTCACCTGGCCTCGCCAGGTGTTGGCGACGTTCTGCGCCGCCATTCACTGCCCTGTAACAACAATAAATCACACAGGAGCTTCACATGGTTTCCACGACGCGTTTCTCTCGAACGCTCTTAGCGCTCGGGTTACCCCTGAGCGCCCAGGTCGCACTGGCGGGCTACACCTTCGAGGATGGCAACCTCAAGGGTGAGGTCAACGTCACCGCCGGTGGTGCAGCCATTTTCACCCGCAACGTCAACTTCGGCGCTGGCCGTGTCGACATGCGCAGCCGCAAGAATGGCGGCAGTAAAATCGATTGGCAGGAGTTCTACGTCAAGCCGGGCGTCAAACTGGAGTACGCCTTGCAGCCGGACTTCAGCCTGCTGGCCGGTGGCTCGCTGGTCGGGGCGACGACCTTCGGCGATGGCGATGCCGGCGGCTTCACCCGCAGTTCCGATGGCGAGGTGGCCACCGAAGAACTCTACGGTGGGTTCCGGGCCGGGGAGTGGACGTTCACCGCCGGCCGCCAGAACTACATGATCGGCACCGGCTTCATCGTCATGGACGGTAACCTGGATCAGCTCAAGGACGGCGCCTACTGGCTCGCACCCAGGAGCGCTTTCAAGGATTCGGCGGTGCTGGCCTGGGATCACGGCGCCTTGAAAACCCAGGCGTTCACCTTGCGCACCGACGATGACCTGGGTGACTTCCGGATGACCGGGGCCAACCTCGATTACAACCTCGACGATCAAGTGACGCTCGGGGCCATGGCCATGAAGCTCAACGCCCTCGGCCCCAAAGGCGCCACGCCGCTGCGCCGGGACGGCATGCAGGTGTATAACCTGCGGGCGCTCAATGCCAAGGTCCCGGGCTTGCCGGCCTTGACCCTCAACGCCGAGTACGCGTTGGAACGCGGCAACGGCGAAGGCGTCGAGTATGATGCCAAGGCCTGGTATGGCCAGGCGGACTATGCCTTCGATACCTTGCCGCTGACGCCGGTCGTGGGTTACCGCTACGCGAGTTTTTCCGGCGATGACAACCTGACGGACAACCGCCAGGAATCCTGGGATCCGCTCAGCAAGGGCTATGTCGATTGGGGCACCTGGCTGGTAGGAGATGTTGTCGGCAACTACCTGCTGTTCAACAGCAACGAAAAGGTTCAGCAGTTCTCGATCAAGACCCACCTCAACGAAACCCTCAACCTGGGGGCCATCCACTACCAGTTCTGGCTGGACGAAAAGAACTACATGGGCACGGCCGTCAGTGACCGGCGTTTTGCCGACGAAAGCGTTGTCTTCCTGGATTGGGCGCCGTCGAAGGCGTTGGTTTCTTCGCTGTCCTATAACTGGGTCAAGCCGATGGCCGCGGCCAAGCAGGTGTTCGGCAACGACCGGAAATTCAGCGCGCTGGAATTATCGTTCACCTATCGCTATTGATGCCGCGAGCCTTCGCGGCCGCGCTGGAGTGTTTTGCCATGAACAAGTCTTTGCGTAACACGGTGTTGGGTGCTCTCGTTTCGTTACTGGCCAGCGGTGCATGCATGGCTGAGGAGCGGACGGTGCGAATCTATAACTGGATCGAGTACCTGCCGCCGGAAATCCTCAAGAGTTTTCAGGAAGAGACCGGAATCCGCCCGATCTATGACGTGTTCGACAGTGTCGAGACCCTGGAGTCCAAGCTGCTGACTGGCAACTCCGGGTATGACGTGGTGTACCCGGGCAGTTCCAACGTCAGTCACTTGATCGCCGCCGGCGCCGTCCAGCCCCTGGACCGCAGCCAACTGCCAAGCTGGCAGCAACTGGACCCGGAGTTCATGAAAGGCCTGGAAGCCGTGGGTGACCCGGGCAACCGCTATGCGGCGCCATACCTGTGGGGCACCACGCTGATTGGCTATAACGTCGACAAGGTTCGGCAGGCGCTGGGAGCCGATGTGCCGATAGACACCTGGGACATCATCTTCAAGGAAGAAAACCTGGCCAAACTGGCGAGTTGCGGGGTCGGTTTTCTCGATGCCGCCAACGAGATCGTGCCCATCGCCTTGCATTACAAGGGATTGGACCCCAACAGCCAGAAACGTGAGGACTACCCGCAGGCGCAGGCGGCGATGGTCAAGATCCGGCCGTTCATCTCCTACTTCAATTCGTCACGCTACGGCATGGACCTGGCCAATGGCGACGTCTGCATCGCCGTAGGCTGGTCGGGCGGCGTGGCGCTCGCCAAGCGTCTGGCCGATGCCGCTGGCAAGGGTGTCAAAGTGGCAATGGCGCTGCCCAAGGAAGGTGCACCGATGTGGTCGGACGTGATGATGATTCCCACCAACGCTCCCCATACCCAGGAGGCCCATGCGTTCATCAACTACATCATGCGGGCCGACGTCATCGCCCGTATCAGCAATAAGATCGGTTACCCCAACCCGAACAAGGACGCCACCGCGCTGGTGAACCCCGAGATCCGTGACAACCCCGCGATGTACATCCCGGACGACGCACGCAAGACGCTGTTCGCCCTGGAGCCCGTGCCGGCGGCAATCGAGCGGATCCGCACACGGACCTGGACGGCGATCAAGACCAACCGCTGATCCGGGCTATACGAACTGTGGGAGCGAGCTTGCTCGCGAAGGCGGTTGATCAGTCGACTCAGCAGTGACTGATCCACCGCCTTCGCGAGCAGGCTCGCTCCCACATTGGTTTTTCAGTGAACACACATTCTGCGTCCGACGCCGATCCCCTGTGGGAGCGGGCTTGCTCGCGAAAGCGGTTAATCAGTCGACTCTGCAGTGGCTGATCCACCGCCCTCGCGAGCAGGCTCGCTCCCACATTGGTTTTTCAGTGAACACACATTCTGCGTCCGACGCCAATCCCCTGTGGGAGCGGGCTTGCTCGCGAAAGCGGTTAATCAGTCGACTCAGCAGTGACTGATCCACCGCCATCGCGAGCAGGCTCGCTCCCACATTGGTTTTTCAGTGAACACACACTCTGCGTCCGGCGCCAATCCCCTGTGGGAGCGAGCTTGCTCGCTCCCACATTGGTTTTTCAGTGAACACACATTCTGCGTCCGGCGCCGATCCCCTGTGGGAGCGGGCTTGCTCGCGATGGCGATCTGTCAGTGTCCTCCTTCAGGCACGCATGCCCTGGAACAGTAGCGCGGTAATCCGCTTGACCTGGGCGGAGTGCGCCTCGATATCCGGTTGTTCCTGGTTGACCAGCCTGAACAGCTGCAAGTGTGAATAGTCGTTCAGCAGAAAGGCGGCGAGCTCGACGTCGAGGTCGGCGCGCAGCTTGCCGGCCTGCTGCAGTTCCTTGATCAAGCCGCTGATTTCAGCCCTGAGCGCATCGTTCATGGCGCGATAACCATCCGGCAGCCCGCCGTCGCCGCCAAACAGAATCAAGGGCAGCAATTCACGCCAGAGGCTGGGGTGCATGACTTCCAGCGCGTAGCCCGTCAGCAGCCGTTCCAGGTAACACAGCGCCTCGACTGGATCCTCTATTTCAGGGACCTGCAACCGAGTGTCCTTGAGCGCGCGCTGGTCGGCCTCGTGGAGGATTTCCAGGATGATCTCCTGCTTGTTGCCGAAGTACTTGAACACGGTAGGGGCTGACACGCCGGCCTGGCCAGCGATCTGCTCGATGGTGGTGTTCTGGAAGCCCTGGCGCTCGAACAGTTCGATCGCTGCCTTGCTGATGGCTTGGCGTCGTTCGGCTTTTTGACGTTCACGCAGTCCGCTCACGGGAGGTCCTTTGTCACTGGAAAAGAGGGCATACAGTGCCCGGGATTCATGCAAAATACTTAACTCGATAAAATATTTAAAGCGTTTATTTAGATACTGGCTTTTTAGTGCGAACGCTCTGCAATGCCCCTTGGATGAAGAGTGCATGGCTAAATGCTACGTAATTTATGACGAGATCAGGCACAAAAGGAGCGCTTACAGATAATTCAGCGAGCAAGTGAGACGGGTAACGTGGCGCACCGTTTCTTCGTAGCGTCTGTTCCTCGGTACGTTCAATGTCGATTAAAAAGAGAACAAGAAAATGACCAGCCCCAGTTTCAAGGATTCGAACGGCCATCTGGCACAGGGCTTCAAGCCTCGTCACGTCACCATGCTATCCATTGCCGGAATCATCGGTGCAGGCTTGTTCGTGGGGTCGGGGCATGCCATTGCGGCAGCGGGCCCGGCAGTGCTGCTGGCTTATCTGTTCTCCGGCCTGTTGGTAGTACTGGTCATGCGCATGCTTGGTGAAATGGCGGTGGCCCGCCCGGACACCGGCTCGTTCTCCACCTATGCCGACCAGGCCATCGGGCGCTGGGCCGGCTTCACCATCGGTTGGCTGTACTGGTGGTTCTGGGTACTGGTGATTCCCATTGAGGCACTGGCCGCCGGGCATGTGTTGAACCAGTGGTTTCCGTCTGTTGATGCCTGGCTGTTTGCTTCGGTATCGATCGTGGCCCTGGCCGTGACGAACCTGTTCAGCGTCTCCAAGTACGGCGAGTTCGAGTTCTGGTTCGCGATGGCCAAGGTCGTCGCGATCATTGGTTTCATTTCCCTGGGATTCGCGGTCCTGATGGGCTGGATTCCCGAGCGGGAAGCCAGCGGACTGAGCCGCCTGATGGACGAACATGGCGGTTTCGCCCCCAACGGTTTGTCGGCGGTGGTCGGGGCCTTCATCACCATCATGTTCAGCTTCATCGGAACCGAGGCGGTGACGATTGCGGCGGCCGAATCCGATAACCCCGCGCAGAACATTGCCAAGGCGACGCGTTCGGTGATCTGGCGCATTGGCGTGTTCTATCTGTTGTCGATCTTCGTGGTCATCTCCGTGGTGCCATGGAACGATCCGCAGTTGGCTTCGGTGGGCTCCTACCAACGAGCGCTGGAACTGATGAACATTCCCCATGCCAAGTTCCTGGTGGATGCCGTGGTACTGATCGCGGTGGCCAGTTGCATGAACTCCTCGATCTACATCGCCTCGCGCATGCTCTATTCGCTGGGGCGGCGCGGTGATGCGCCAAAGGCCCTGAAGGTGACGTCGGGGGACGGCGTCCCGCGCACAGCGGTGATTGCCAGTACCGTGTTGGGCGCGGGTATCACGCTGTTCAGCTACTTCATGCCCGCCGGGCTGTTCCAGTTCCTGCTCGCCAGTTCCGGCGCCATCGCGTTGCTGGTGTACCTGGCGATTGCCATTTCCCAACTGCGCATGCGCCGGTTGCTGCGTCAGCAGAACGTCGAGCTGACCTTTCGCATGTGGCTGTTTCCCTGGCTGACCTGGCTGGTCATCGTGTTCATCTGCGCGGCGCTGGCGGTGATGATGGTGACGCCGGAGCACCGTAGTGAAGTCAGTTCGACCCTTGGCCTGGCGCTGATCATTTCCTTTATCGGACTGGTCACGTCGCGGCAGCAGCCGCAGGGGGAGAGGGCGGCTTCCCTGGGATAGCCCCAGGGAGAGCTAGATGAAACACTTGTGGCGAGGGGATTTATCTGTGGCGAGGGGATTTATCCCCGCTGGGCTGCGCAGCAGCCCTCATGCAGAGCATTCATTTGCCGGCGATTTTAAATTGTCTGGTTTGGGGCTGCTTCGCAGCCCAGCGGGGATAAATCCTCTCGCCACAAGAGGCGTTCCATTCCCGATCTGTTTCACCCCTGAAACACCCTCCTGAAGTCAGACCCTCCGCCTGTCACCCTGCCTGCAAACCCTTTCTGCCGATCTGGCACTAACCCGTTCGAGCGTTGTCATTAATTGGCGCCTTGGCGGCGTCACGTCAGCTGTATCGATGGACTTATCGAAACGCCTTCGGGCAAAAAAACTCGCGATGGATTGCGTCCTGGACCGACTATATTTTTGCGGGTTGCCATTCTATGGGGCTGCTTCTCGATCCTCGTCACGACATCGATGCTGCGTTATTGAGCTATCGCCGGGTGTTCTGGTCCCTGGCGCTGTTCAGCGGCGTAATCAATCTATTGGTGCTGGTGCCCTCGCTCTACATGATGCAGGTGTACGACCGGGTGCTGACCAGTCGCAACGAAACCACTCTGTTCATGCTGACCCTGATCGCCCTGGGGCTGTTCATGTTCAGCGCGTTGATCGAGTGGGTGCGCGGCGAGGTGATGATTCGCATGAGCGCCGGGCTGGACGAGGCCTTGGGCGAGCGGATTTTCGATGCCGCTTTTGCCCGCAGCCTGCGCGAGCACAACGCCAACCCGGCGCAGGTGCTCAGCGATCTGGCGACACTACGGCAGTTGATTACCGGGCAGGGGCTGATCGCTTTGCTCGATGCGCCGTGGCTGCCGATCTTCCTATTGGTGGCATTCATTTTTCATCACTGGTTCGGGGTGTTGACCCTGGTACTCGCCCTGGTGCTGGTCGGCCTGGCGCTGTGGGGCGAACTGGCGACCCGCACGCGCCTGGGCGAAGCCAACCGCCTGGGCGTGCAATCGGCAGCCTACGTCAACAGCACGCTGCACAACGCCGAAGTCATTCAGGCGCTGGGCATGCTCGGGCCGTTGCGCCAACGTTGGAGCCTGCTGCAGCAGCGCATCATTGCTGCCCAGGCCCATGCCAGTGATCGCGGTGCCCGTATCAGCTCGATGACACGGTTTGTACGCATTTCGGGCCAGTCGCTGTCGTTGGGGCTGGGGGCGTTGCTGGTACTGGAAGGCCAGTTGTCGGCGGGCATGATGATCGCCATGTCGCTCCTGCTGGGCCGGGCCCTGGCACCCGTGGAGATCGCCATCGGTTCGTGGAAGCAATTCAATGCCGGGCGCCAGAGCTATCAGCGTCTGAGCCTGCTCCTTGCCCAGCATCCCCGTGATCGCCTGCGCATGCCTTTGCCGCCGCCCACCGGTGCGGTGCGCCTGGAGCAGCTGTACGTCGGCCCACCCGGCGCTTCACAGCCGATTCTGCGGGGGATCAATTTCCATCTGGACAAAGGGGAGGTGCTCGCGGTCGTGGGCCCCAGCGCCAGTGGCAAGTCAACCCTCGCCAGGGCGTTGGTCGGTGTATGGCCCCCCCTGGGCGGATCGGTGCGCCTGGACAACGCCGAGATCAGCCAGTGGTCCCATGATGCCCTGGGCCCCCACCTTGGGTATCTGCCCCAGGACATCGAGTTATTCGACGGCAGCGTGGCCGACAACATCGCCCGCTTCGGCGAGCAGGATGCCGACAAGATCATCGCCGCCAGCCGTCACGCCGGCATCCACGAAATGATCCTGAGGTTTCCCAAGGGCTATGACACGCCACTGGGGCCTGGAGGGCTCGGTTTGTCCGGCGGACAGAAGCAACGCCTCGGCCTGGCCCGCGCGCTCTATGGGCGCCCGGCGCTGATCGTGCTCGATGAACCCAATTCCAACCTCGATGAAGCCGGTGAGCTGGCCCTGGTGCAGGCCATCGCCGTGCTCAAGGCCGCCGGCAGCACGGTGGTGCTGATTACCCACCGGCCCAGTGTGCTGGCGATGGTCGATCACATCCTTGTGCTCAAGGACGGAACCCAACAGGCATTCGGTCCCCGCGACCGGGTACTCAAGGCGCTGATGCCGGGGCCGCGAGCGGCTGCGGTGAGGGAGGCTGGCGAAGATGCATGATCTGACTCCAAGTCCACACGCGTATAGCGAGCCGGGGAGGAGCCTGCGCAGCGTCAGCCCGTTGCCTGGCGCCAGTACCGATGCCGGCGGTGCGGCGCGTTATGGTGTGGGTTTCCTGGTGCTGGCGTTGGGCGGCGCATTGCTCTGGGCCTGCCTGGCGCCGCTGGATCAGGGGGTTGTCGGCAGCGGCACCGTGGTGGTGGCGGGCGAGCGCAAGGCGGTGCAGTCGCTGGTGGGAGGCGTGGTGGAAAAGCTGCTGGTCAGTGATGGCGATCGCGTCAGCCAGGGGCAGTTGCTGGTGCAGCTCAATACCGTGCAGGCGCAATCGCAGCTGGACGTGACCCTGGGCAAGTTGCTCAACGACCGCAGCATCGAGGCCCGCCTGATTGCCGAGCGTCTGGGCAGCACCGAGATCCAGTGGCCGGAGGACCTGCTGGCCCGTGCTGACGAGCCACGGGTCAAGGCTGCCATGGCATTGCAGAGCCAGTTGTTCCAGAGCCGTCGTGCCGAGTTGGGCAGCCGCTTGCAGATCATCGAGCACGAAGTGGCGGCGCTGGAGCAGCAACTGCTCGGCTACGAGGGAGTCAAGCGCAACTACGACGAGCAGATGCGCTTCCAGCGCCAAGAGTTGGAGGGATTGCGGGACCTGGCGCGTGAAGGCTATGTCCCGCGCAACAAACTTTTCGAGGCCGAGCGCAACGCCGCTCAACTGGCCGGTCAGATTGCTTCCGGGATCGGCGATGTCGGCAGAACCCGTCAGTCGATCAACGAAAGCCGGCTCAAGGCCTTGCAGGCGCAGCAGGAGTTCCGCCGCGATGCCGAGACCCAACTCAGCGAAGTGTCCGCCGAGGCGGCGGGTTACGCCGATCAGATCCGCGCCTTGCAATTCGAAGTCGACAACGGCGCCATCCGCGCACCGGCGTCCGGGCAGGTCATGGACGTGAACATTCACACCGTCGGTGGCGTCGTCCAGGCCAGTCAGACCCTGATGCAAGTGGTCCCGCTGGATGCGCCGATGGCGATCACGGCGCGGTTCGAGCCGCTGATGGCCAACAAGCTGCGGCCGGGGCTGCCGGTGCACGTGCATTTCACGGCGCTGCAGCGTGTGGATACACCGACGGTCACGGGCACGGTCAGTACGGTGTCGGCGGATCAGTTGATCAATGAGCAGACGCACCAGCCGTACTTCTCCGCCAAGGTCGAAATTCCCGCCGACACTGTTGCCTCGCTGCAGGCCGCCGGCTTGTGGGTACGTCCCGGCATGTTGGCGGATGTCACGGTGGTAACCGGCGAACGGACCTTGATGAATTACCTGATGAAACCTTTGCGCGAACGCTTGCTGGCTGCCTTCAAGGAGGAATGAGCATGACTGACCGGCGCCTCTATCGCTCCCGCGTCCTGCTGAGTCTGTATACCGGTTGGGTGGCGATCAGCCCCGCATGGGCTGCCGAGGGTGGCCTGAGCCTGACCGCCGCGTACGATGCCTCACGCCTGAATGATCCGACCCTGCAATCGGCCACCCATGCCTTCGATGCTTCCCGGAACGAAGAGGCCATTGGTCGCGGTGGCTTATATCCGCAGGTATCCCTGACGTCGCGCTACGGTTACGGCGGACGTACCGACGGCGGCGACGACAGGAACTACGTCAACAGCAACGACTACCAGGCGAACAGCGTCACCCTCGCGGCGCAGCAACCACTTTATGACAAGGCTCGCTGGGCGGCCTATCAGGAGGGCAAGGCTCGCGGGCAATTGGGCAGCCAGCAGTTCGATGTCGCCGGCCAGGCCTTGTTCGACCGGGTTGCCAAAGGGTATTTCGACGTGGCCCGGGCCGAGAACGAAATCAAGTTGATCGCCCAACAAAAGGCGGCCATCAATGGGTTGGTCATCCAGAGCAAGAAGCTTTACCAGGGCGGCCAGGGGGCGATCACCGACATCGACGAGGCCCAGGCGCGGCTCGATCTGGTCGAGGCCCAGGAAACGGAGGCCCAGGCCCGCCGGGTAGCAGCATTGCGAGCCCTGTCCGGCCGGGCCAGCGTGCCCATCGACGACATCCAGCCGATGCGCGAGGAACTGCCCCCCGGCAGTCCGATTCCGTCGGAACAGGACCTGGGTTACTGGACGGCCATCGCCCGTGACGCCAGCCCCGAGCTGGCGGCCCGTCTGGCGGCGGTGAAAGTGGCCGAGGCCCAGGCCGACAGCCAGCGTGCCGGGCACTATCCGAGCCTGTCGCTGACCACTCAGTTGACCCGCCGCGAAACCCGTCAATATCAGGAGCTCGATCCGCGCCAGGACACCTATTACGTGGGGGTGCAACTGGATATCCCGTTGTATCGCGGCGGTGCGGTGCGTGCTTCGGTGGCCAAGGCCGAAGCGCAACTGGCCGGTGCCCAGTCGGACTATGACGTGCAGCGTCAACAGTTGGCCGAGAACATCGAAACCGATTACCTCGGCGTGGTGGCCGGGTTCGCCAAGAGCAAGGCGATGCAGCGCGCGGTGGAGTCCAACCAGCGCGCGCTGACATCGACGGAGAAAGGCTTCCAGGGCGGCGTGCGCTCCACGGTGGACATCCTCGATGCCCAGCAGCGGGTGTTCCAGGCCCGTCGGGATCTGCTCAATACCAAGCTCGACATGCTGCAAAGCTATGTCAGCCTGCACACCCACACCGGCCAGATGAACCGCGCGGTGCTGGAGCAGGTGCAGCGGTTGTTCTGATGTTCCGGGTGGGCAGGTTTGTCGAAGGTGCCTGGGTTGCCGTCATCGCGAGCAGGCTCGCTCCCACAAGGGTTCCGGGGTGGCCGCGAGACTCATGCCCACCGCCAATCCCCTGTGGGAGCGAGCCTGCTCGCGATGACGATCTGCCGGTCAGCACCGCTTCCGGACTTGATAGCCCAAGGCCAACCCGGACATTGAGCTATGATGCACACTTTCCCAGCGACCGACCGATTCCCATGACTGCCGTAACCGACACCCTGCTGCACGCCCTCGACACCTGCGACATGCTGATCATCGACGGGCTGCACGCATTCGATTTTTCCCTCGACGAGCAGGACCAGTTGCACGTCGAGTGCATGAACGGCCGCACCCTCGCGCATTGGCGCTTTACGCCTGCGCAGATGCAGGCCGCGACATTCGACCCGGCGTCGAAACACTGGATCATTTCCAGCGATTCGGGCGACCACCACCTGGAGTGCGTGGAAGCGACCAGCGGCCACGACGATGAGGACGACGAACATGAAGATGCGTAGCCTCTGGCCATTGTTGATGGCCGGCAGCGTGGGCGCCATGGGCATGCAGGCCAACGCCGATGAGCACTACCAATTGCTGGTGGGTTCCTACACGGCGGGCCAGAGCCAGGGCGTCTACCGGCTGCAGTTCGACAGCCGTACCGGCCAGCTCGATGCCAAGCCGTTGCAGGTGATCAAGACGGACAACCCTTCGTGGTTGACCCTTTCCCCCGACATGAGCCGCCTGTTCGTGGTCAACGAAAACGGGCCAGGGCAGAAGGATCCGGTGGGCAAGGTCAGCAGTTACGCCATCGACCCGGCTACCCACGCCCTGAACTTGATCAATCAGGTGCAATCCCTGGGCAATGAGCCGACCCATTCCAGCCTCAGCGGCGATGGCCGGCATCTGCTGGTCAGCAACTATTCGGTGGTGGAAGATCCGGGCGGTACGCTTGCGGTATTGCCCGTGGGGTCCGATGGCAAGCTGTCGTCCGTCGTGCAATTGAGCAGTCACCAGCCGAGCCGGGTCAATCCCGAGCGGCAGATGTCGGCCCATGTGCATTCGGCGGTGTCGTCGCCCGATGGCAAGTACGTGTTCGCCAACGACCTGGGGGCGGACAAGGTGTTCGTCTACCACTACGACCCCAAGGCCAATCCCGAGCTGCCGCTGACCGCCGCCGCCCCGGCATTCGTGCAACTGCCCCCCGGCAGCGGACCGCGTCACCTGCTGTTCAGCGCCGACGGCAAGCACGCCTGGCTGACCCTGGAAATGACCGCGCAAGTGGCGGTGTTCGATTACCAGGACGGTCGCCTGGTCCAGCGCCAACTGGTTGACCTGGCGGCGGGCAAGCCTCAGCCGGCGAGGGCGGCTGCGGCATTGCACGCCTCGAAGGACGGCAAGTTCCTGTACGTCAGTAACCGTGGCACTAGCAACGAAGTGCTGGTATTTGCCATCGATCCGGCGGCCGGCACGCTGAAAGAACTGCAACGCCGCTCCGTGGAAGGCGACCATCCGCGGGAATTCAGCCTCGATCCGAGCGGGAAGTTCCTGTTGGTTGCCAACCAGAAGAGTAATCAGATCGTGGTGTTCGAACGTGATCCAAAGACCGGCCTGCTGGGTAAATCGGTACAGAAACTGCCGATGGATGCGCCGAGCGATGTGAAGTTCATCCAGCGTCAATAGGTCGCAGGCCCCGTTTTTCGGGGCCTGCGCGTTTATATCAACGGGAGTGATATTCGCTAGCATTGCAAAGCATTTCTAGACGAGACGCCTCGGCGCGTAAGTTTGCTTCACGGCCCAACCGGGCAAGCCAGCCAACTGAATCCGAGGAATACCGCCATGAACCTGAACCTCTTCTCCATTATCGCCGCTTCCGCCATCTCTGCCACCGTGGCACTGCCGGCCAATGCCAGCATCGAGATCAGCGACAAGAAGAATCGTACCCAGAGCTACACCGAGAAATACCTGCAACAGAGCGCCAACTTCTACGCCGCTCTGGATCACAAGACCCAGCACTGAGCGCGCCGGAACGACTGAAGCCTGCGATCTTTTCGTCTCGACAGGGAGAGAAAAGATCGCAGGCTTCGTCATTTTCATCAGGCGCTTCAGCGTGTTCTGAAAATCCCACTGTAATATCACATAGCCATGTGTTTAAATTTGACGCTGAAAAATTGACTCCTTTCTTCCATAAGGATCGACACCATGGCGATGCGTCTGGCGATGATGCTGCTGTTTCTCTATTCCACCCCGATCGTCTCGGCTGCCCAGCCGGTCCCCGACGAGCCGGAAGCGGCGCGTGAGCGACTGCTGAGTTTGCTTCAAGACTGATCGGGTCAGCAAACCACCGACCCCTGTGGGAGCAAAGCTTGCTCGCGATTGCGGTAAGTCTGCCAGCCACAATATTGACTGGCCCACCGCTATCGCGAGCAAGCTTCGCTCCCACAGGTTTTGCGTCGTCTGATCGTTAACTGACTGGCGTTAGAGCAAACCTTGCTCCTGCAGAGATCACTTGTTTCATTTCACCTCCACCGTACTCAACCCATTCCCCTGACGCTGGACCCGAATCTGCACCGGGATCCGTTCGTGCATTTCCTGCACATGGGAGATCACCGCGACCTTGCGGCCCTGGGCCTGCAAGCCGTCGAGGGCGTCCATCGCCAGTTGCAGGGACTCGGGGTCGAGGCTGCCAAAGCCCTCGTCGATGAACAGCGACTCGATCCTCAGGGTACTGGACGCCATTGAGGCCAGGCCCAGCGCCAGGGCGAGCGAAACCAGGAAGGTTTCACCCCCTGACAAGGAATGCACCGAACGCAGTTCATCGCCCATTTCCGTATCCAGCACCAGGAGCCCGAGCATGCTGCCGCCGCGCTTGAGCCGGTAGCGCCGCACCAGTTGCCGCAACTGGACGTTCGCGTGGTGCACCAGCAAGTCGAGGTTGTAGGCCTGGGCCAATTTGCGGAAGCGATCGCCGGTGGCCGAACCGATCAGTGCATCCAACCGGGCCCAGCGTTGGTACTCGGCATAGGCCTGCTCGATTTGCAGGGCCAGAGCCTGGTTGGCGCTTTGCCGGCGTTGGTCTTCAGCCTGTTCGGCGCGCAGTTCGGCACAGCGTTGTTCGCTGGCGGAAAATTGCTGTTGCAGTTGGGTGAGGGCCTTGGTCAGTTGTTCGGGCGACAGGTTGCCGTTGTGCTGGGCCTGATGATTCTGCAGGCGCTTTTCCCGTTCGGTCAGCAGTACGCGGGCCTGTTCGATGGCTTTTTCGCTATTGAGCAATCGCTGGCGCAACTGGCCGACCTGTTGCTCATCGAGAGCGAGCAGAGCTTCAAGGGAGGCGTCGTCCAGTTCGGGATGGGAAGTGCGCCATTGGGCGATACCGGCGGCCAGTGCCTGATGTTCAGCTTCCAGGGACTGTGCCTGCTCTTGTCGGGCTTTGAGTTCGGCGGCCAGTTGCACCAGGCTGTTGCGTAACTCGTGCAATTGCTGATTGGCCGTTGCCTCGGCAGTGCGCGCCTGTTCCAGGGCCTGGTCGAGTTGTTGCTGCCACTGTTCGGCGCTGCGGTGTTCGCCGAGTAATTGCGTGAGGGTCTGCTGGCAAGCCTGTTGTTGTTCGGTCAGGCCCTTGAGTTGTTGTTGCGCCGACTCCAGTTGCTGGGCGCGAGTCTGTTGGCGGTCCTGCTCCTTTTCCAGGGTCTGCTGACGCTGGAGCTGTTCGCTGAGCTCGTCGCGCTGCTGTTCCAGTTGTTCCAGGCGCTGGGCAATCTGCTGGTCGAGCTGCATGAATGTCGCGGCCGGCTCGGTGCGCAGGGCTTGCAAGGTGTCGGCCGGCAACAGGCTGCTGAAGTGGCTCAGTTCGTCGTCCAGGCGTCGGCGATCCCGGTCCAGTTCTTGTTGCTGATTGCTCAAGTGCAGTGACGCCTGTTGGCTCGCCGTTTCAGCATTGCGCAGGTGCTGGGTCAGGCGGGCTGCGTCCTGCTGCAGGGTCATTAGGGCGGTTTGTCGCTGCTCGTCCTGGGTGATGCGCTGGTGCAGTTGGGTGTTTTGCTGGATCAGCCAGGCATCGCGCTTGACAGCGTCCTGCGCCAGCAGTTGCGCGGACAGTGGATGGGCTTCCAGGCTGGGGGCCAGGTCCTGTTGCTGGGCTGCCAGTTGTTCCTGTTGCTGTTTCAGCTCCTTGAGCTGGGCCATGACACCGCTGTACTGCGCACGTAGGTCGATGACTTTTTCATTGAGCAGGTCGACGGTTTTGCGGGCGCTGGCCTCTTCGTGTTCATCGTGGCGGCCGAGGCTTTGCAGCAGTGCTTCAGGCTGATGATAGGGATGCTCGACGCTGCCGCACACCGGGCAAGGCTGGTCGTCCTGTAGCTGTGCACGCAATTGCTCGACGCTTTCGCTACGGGCCAGTCGTTGGCGCGCCAGCAGTTCGCGGGTCACGGTCAGGGTCTGTTCGGCAACCGCCAGCTCGGCCTTGGCTTCGCCGCCTTCGCGCACCAGTCGGTCGCGCTCTTGCAACGCCTGCTGTTGGCGTTGTTCAAGCTCGGCGCCACGTTTGTCCAGCGCTTGCTGGCTGGACCACAACCGCGTGAGGTCCTCGAAGGCCCGTTGTTGCTTGCGATTATCTTGCAGCAGAGTGCCGAGCAGTTGGATCTGTTCGGCCACGGCTTCGGGTTCGGCGCCGGCTTCCTTGTAAAGCACCTCGAGCTCTTGCCGACGGGCCACCAGTTCCTCGGCGGCGCGGGTGGCATTGTGTTCCAGCGCAGCGAGTTCGGCCTGGCCCTTGTTCAGGCGATTGCCGATCAGCATCAACTGTTGGAGGCGATCACGGTAGGCGTTCCAGGCATCGCTCAGTGGCGCGAGGTGGGTGCTCTGCTCAAGCTCGCCGGCGATGCGTTGCAAGCGCGCGGCCACTTGGTTTTGCTGTTCGAGCAGGGTGTCGATCGTACGCTGGCCATCCGTGCAGGCCAGTTGTGCCTGCGTCTGGCGCTCGGCGGCCTGATTGGCCTCCTTGATCAGGCGGGCGAGGGTGTTCTGTTCCTCAAAGGCCTGGCGCAGCAACGGCGCGTTGTCCGTGCTTTGTTGACGGGCTGCGGCCAGCGCCTGTTGTGCTGCGGCCAGGCATTTTTCCAGTTGCGCCTGCTGTTCATTCAGGTCGATCTGCTGCTGGTCGAGCTGTTGGATCTGGATCGTCAGCGGCGCCAGGAGCCGGGTCAGTTCCGACTGGCGAATGAACTGATGACGCTGGGGAGCCAGTTGCTCCAGACGGGTCAGCTTCAGGCGCTCGTCCGCCAGGGCGTTCCAGTCGGCCTCGGCTTGCTGCAGTTGTTCGGCGGCGCTGGCGTGCTCTTCCTGCAACTGTCGCAGGTCCTTGAGCCAGGTGTGTTGCAACTCCAGTTGCTTGAGTTGTGCCTGTTGGGTCTTGAGCTGTTGCTGGGCTTCGTCGAAGCGCGCGTCCAACTCGGCCCGGGCCTCGGGGGACAGCGGCGTGACGCCGGTGGCCTGGTCCTGCAACTGCTTGTGGCTTTCCTTGGCCTGCTTGGCCTTGTCGAATGCGCGGCGGCCGAGGCGGGTATACAGAGCGGTGTCGGTGAGTTTTTCCAGCAGTTCGCTGCGGTCGTTGTCGTCGGCCTTGAGGAATGCGCTGAACTCACTCTGGGCCAATAACACGGCGCGGGTGAACTGTTCGAAGTTCAGGCCCAACGCAGCTTCGAGCTGAGCCTTGTACTCGCCTTTCTGACTCGCCAACAACTGGTCGTTGTCCAGGTCCCGCAGGCTCTGGCGACTGGCCTGTAACTTGCCACCGGCCTTTTCCCGGGCGCGATTGGCTTCCCAGCGGGCGCGATAACGGCGCCCGTCTATGCCGCGGAAATCCACTTCCGCGTAACCATCGCCGGTGCCGCGGCGCAACAACGTGCGGGGGTCACCGGTGGCGATTTCACCGTCGGCGTCCGGCACCTTGGCATCGCGCCCGGTGTTGTTCAGGCGCGGCACGGCACCGAACAACGCCAGGCACAGGGCATCGAGCAAGGTGCTTTTGCCGGCGCCAGTGGGGCCGGTGATGGCGAACAGGCCGGCGCTGGCCAGGGGCTCGGCGGTGAAGTCGATGTCGAAAGGACCGGCCAGGGAGGCGAGGTTCTTGAGGCGGATCGCGAGGATCTTCATGGTTGCTCGCTCTCCATCTGGACGTCTTGCAGCAGCACGGCAAAATCCTTGAGGGTCTGCTCATCCACTTCGTCGCCATAGGTGTCCTGCCAGGCCCGGCTGAACAGTTCCTGTGGGCTCAGTTGATCCAGCTCGATCAAGGCCGCGTCGTCATCGGCACTCGCAGCACTGCCGTGGCCCGCGTATTCGGCGGCGATCCGCACCAGCCGCACCGCCTTGCCTTGCAGCGCGGTTTCCACCTGATTGCGCAGGTCCGGCTGGGGTTCGTCGAGGCGCACCCGGACTTCCAGCCAGGGTTGCCGCTGGACGTCGGCCAGCAGGTCGACGTCCGGCAGGTCCTTGAGTTGCCCGAGGATCTCGGCCAGTGGTGCCGGGCCCAGGCGTTGCAGGTTGACGGCCCGGGGAATCAGTCGCGGCTCGACCTTGACCAGGGTGTCGCCGTCCAGGGTGACGTCGAGGATCTGATGCGGGTAGCCGATTTCCGAGAACGACAGCGGAATCGGCGAGCCGCTGTAGCGGATGCGTTCCTCGCCGTTGACCTTCTGCGGCTTGTGCAGGTGGCCGAGGGCGACGTAGCTGATGCTCGGACCGAAGAGACTGGCGGGCAGGGCTTCGGCATTGCCGATGATCAGGCTGCGCTCCGAGTCTTCGGACACCGAACCGCCGGCCATGTGCGCATGGCTGACGGCGATCAGCGCCTGGCCCTTCTTGCGCTTGCCGTTGGCGGCGGCGATCAGCCATTCGTGGACCTGGCCGATGCCCCGCAGATAGTCGTCGCCCAGTTGCGCGCCGGTCACTTCGGCGGGGCGCAGAAACGGCAGGGCGAGGCACCACGCCTTGATCTTGCCCTTGGCATCGGGCAAGGGCAGCAGCAGGCGTTCGACGTCCAGTTGCCCGTCGTCCAGCCACAACACCCGGCCGAGGGCGTGGGTACGCAGCCGTCGCATCAGTGGCGCGGGCAGCTCGATCCTCGAGCCGGAATCGTGGTTGCCGGCGATCATCACGATGGTCAGGTCGGGGTGCTGTTCATGGGCGCTGACGATGAAGTCGTACAGCCGCTCCTGGGCTTTGACCGGCGGGTTGACCGTGTCGAAGATATCGCCGGCGATCAGCAGGACATCGGGCTTTTCGCTGGCCAACTGGCGCAGCAGCCATTCGAGGAAGCACGCGTGTTCGAAATCGCGCTCCTGGCCATGCAGGCTTTGCCCCAGGTGCCAGTCGGAGGTGTGGAACAGACGCAAGGCAAACTCCAGAAAACAGGTGATGGCCGCGGGTGAAGACGGCGGCTGGAAAAGTACAGAGTTTACTGGGAAGAACCGATCCTGTGGCGAGGGGATTTATCCCCGCTGGGCTGCAAAGCAGCCCCAGAACAGGCGACTCAATCTGTCTGGTACATCCAGGCGTAAGTATTTAGGGCCGCTTCGCAGCCCAGCGGGGATAAATCCCCTCGCCACAAGGGCCGGTGATTATTTCGGGTAGAGCGGTGGCAACCCACTGTCACCCAATGGGTCCTGGGAGCGCTCGGCGGCGGGAATGGCCCGAATGGCGCGCCACAGGTCTTCGCCTTGCCAGTGCTGGCCGGTCTCGCTGTAGAGTGCGCCGTTGAGGCCATCCAGGGCGTCGGACAGCGGCACGAAGCGCGCCGCCATGTCGGCCAGGGTTTCCGGCTGCTGGCGGGCCCAGGCGTCGAGTGCCTGGCGGGTGGCGTGGGGGTCGTTGGCCAGGCAGGTACGCTTGAGGTCGTCCAGCAGGGTGCGTGGGCTCGGTCCGGCCTGGGCCGCGCGCAGGATCGCCGGCTGCGAGCGGGCGCGCCACCAGAGACCGAAGCCGAGCAGCGTGGTGCAGGCCAGGAGAAACGAGCTCAGTTGCCAGTACCACAAGGTTTCGTTGTCGACAGTGGTCACGATCTGCGGCGTGCCCGTTGGTGTATCCACCATCAGGCTCGGGTTGTTTGCCACTTGCAGGGTTCGCGCCGGGAGGCTGGTGCGGTCCAGGTGATTTTCCAGGGTGTTCCACCAGATCACTTCAACGGGCGGCAGCTCGATGGTGCCGCTGCGGTTCGGCACCAATGCCTCGCGGTCTTCACGGCTGCCCACCAGCCCGCGTTCGCTGCTGCGGCTGCTCAGCACCGGCTGGTCGGGATAGCGCCGCAGGCCGTTGATTTCCGTGGCCGGCAGGGGGGGGAGTTGGGCGCTGGCCAGGCCTTCGGCTTCAAGGGTCAGGCTGCGGGTCAGGGAATCACCGACCTGGCTGTGGGTCGGCTCCGGGCTCCAGCTCTCGCTCAAGGACAGGCTGCGCGCCGGCAGCCATGGCACATTGGCCGGGTAGCTGGCCGGCTTGGGGTCGACGGTCAGCCGCAGTTGTGTCGAGCTGACGCGCATCAACTGGCCGGGCTTCGGCCCCGACGGCGCCGAGTCCTGGGTCACGGGCTCGACCAGGGTGGCGCTGAACGTCTGGGCCGGGATCGTCAGTTCGCCGCTGCGTTGCGGATAGATGCCGTAACGCAGTTCGATCACGCCGTGGCGCACGTCGTTGATGACTTTTTCATAGGTGCGGGACTCGCCCAACTGTTCGGCGCGTGCATCGGGAATGTGCAAGGGCGTCAGGCTGCTGTCGTCGTACAGCGACACCGAATGGTAGATGCGCAGGGTCAGGATCGCCTGGGCCTGTACATACACGTGACTCTGGTCGAGGCTGGCCTCGATGAATATCGGTGCCAGGGTTCCGGCCGCGTTGCGGGTCTCGCTTTCGATCACTTGCAGGGTGATCGGCTGGCTGGACACTTCGCCCAGATGCACGGCGGGAATCACCACGGTGCCGCTCTGGCGTGGCAACAGGGTCACGATCCAGCGCGTGGTTGCGCGGTTTTCGCCGTCCAGGGTGGTCAACTGGTTGACCTGGCGGGTGCCGCGCACATCGAACAGCGACTGCAGCGGGCTCAGGTCAGGCTTGCCGAACAGCGTGGCATCGGTGGATTCCAGGGTCAGCTCTACCGTTTCCCCGGAGTTCAGGCGGCTGCGATCCACGCTGGCCGTCAACTGCGCTGCCTGGGCGGCGCCGATCCAGAACAGCAAGACAAGGAACTGGGCGGTGAAGCGAATCATTGGGTTTTTCCCTGGGCCTGATGGCTTTGCTGTTCATACCAGAATTTTCGCCTGAGCAGCTCGCCCGGATTATCCGGGATCTGGCGCAGCCATTGCTCCAGCGCTTGATGCTGTTCTTCTTCGTTGCGCTGGCCGGCGGCGGGACGCAACGGTGGGGTGGTGGTCTGCTCGTCGGGCAACTCGCTGCCCGGTACGTCCTGTTCGCCCACCGCAGGCTTGTGGGGCGCCTGGGTTTCATCCTGCGCCGTGGTTGTCTCGGCAGCGGGCGATTCGGTTTCCGAAGGTTGGGATGGCGTACCGGCGTTCGGCGATTGCTCGACGGGGCCCGGCTCTTCGCTTTCGGCTGGCTTGGATTCATCCGGTGGCGGTGTCTGTTCCTTCAACAGGCTTTCCACCAGGGCTTTGTTGGTTTGCGCCGGGCGCAGGTCCGGTTGCAACTCCAGGGCCTGTTCATACGCATCCAGCGCGGCCTCCAATTCGCCACTCTTGGCCAACGCGTTACCCCGATTGTAATGCGCGCGGGCATCGTTGCCTTCGGCAAAGCGTCGGGCGGCCTCGCCATAGGCGCCGGCTTCGTACAGGGCGACCCCTTGCCACTGGCTGTCTTCGAAGTGCTCGGCGGCTTCGGCCGGGCGCTTCTGTTTGAGCAGATGCTGGCCCTGCTGGTCGGGGCGTAACCACAGGTCCTGGAATTCGAAGGCATGGCCGGTCTGCGGCAAGGCGAACAGCAGCGGCAAGCAGAACAGCCAGCCTCGACGCCCGGCACAGGCGGCCAGCAGCAACAGTGGCAGGAGCAACCAATAACCCTGATCGGCCCAGGTGTCCAGGCGCAGGGTCTGGCCGTCGCTGCGCAGATGGCGCGGGCCGGCCAGCAGTCCAAGGCCTTTCAGGTCGCTATCGTCCAGGCGTGCCGGGCGGTAACGGCCGTCCAGTTCGTTGGCGAAGGATTTGAGGCTTGGGCTGTCCAGGCGCGGCAGCAGGATCGCACCTTGGTCATCCTTCAGGTAGCTGCCATCGCTCTGGGCTATCGGAGCGCCTTCCCGGGTACCGATGCCCAGCATCAACAAGCGCGTGGCGGAGCCATCGAGCACCTGGTGAATGCCTTGGCGTTCCTGCTCGTTCAACGACGAACCGATCCACAGGATCCGACCATGGCCCAGCCCGCCCTGGTCCAGCAGAGCCATGGCTTTGTTGATCGCCAGGTCAGCGCGATGGCCGCTTTGCGGCATGATCGACGGCGCCAGGGCTTCGAGCAGGTTGGTGCTGGTGGACAGGTCGTCGGACAGCGGCACCAGGGTATGGGCGCTGCCGGCATAGACAATGATCGCCGTCTGCGCATCGCTGCGGTTATGCAGCAGGTCCAGCAGCTTGCGCCGAGACTGCTCCAGGCGGGTAGGTGGAACGTCGGTGGCGAGCATTTCCGGCGTCAGTTCCAGCACCACCACCAGCGGGTCGGCGGGTTTCTGGCTGGTCTGTTCGACCCGCGCCCAGCTTGGCCCCAGCAATGCCAGCACCATCAGCAACCAACCCAGGCCCAGAGCGATCCAGGGCAGTCGGCTTTCCCGGCCGCTGCCGCCACTGAGTAGCACGGCATGGAACGCCGGGGGCAGGATCATCTGCCAACGGCCCACCCGTTTCTGCCGATGCCACAGTTGCCAGAGCAACCAGCCCAGCAGGGGCAGCAGCAACACGAAAGCGGGGCGCAGCCAGTGCGGCCAGAGCGCGATCATCGGCGCCTCCGCAAACGCAGGCGCTTGAGGCGTTGGCGCCATTCGGCGTGGTGGGCCGGTTGGAACAGCGGCTGGTTGAACAGGCGTTGCAACGGGTTGTCCGGCCAGCGTTCCCGGGCCACCAGCAACACGCTCAACAACAGCGCAACGGCCAGCGGCCACTGATAGAGCGCCTGGGCGGGACGGGCCTGGGTCGGTTGCTGGGTCACCGGTTCGAGTTGATCGAGGGTGTTCTTGATCGCCAACAGTTGCTCTCCGTCCTGGGCGCGAAAGTAGCGGCCGCCAGTGGCGTGGGCGATGTCCTTGAGTGTCGGCTCGTCGAGGTCCAGGCTCGGATTGACGCCGAGAAAACCCGCGGTGCCGCTTTGCTCCGGATCGGCACCGATGCCGATGGGATAAATTTTCACGCCTTCATCGGCGGCCAGCCGGGCGGCGGTCAGCGGGTCGATCTCGCCACCGTTGTTGGCGCCATCGGTGACCAGGATCAGCACGCGGCTGTGGGCCGGGCGCTGGCGCAGGCGTTTGAGGGCCAGGCCAATGGCGTCGCCGATGGCGGTGTTCTTGCCGGCGATGCCGATGCGCGCTTCGTCGAGCCAGCGCCGTACCGTGTGGCGGTCGAACGTCAGCGGGGCCTGCAGATAGGCCTGGCTGCCGAACAGGATCAGGCCGACCCGGTCGCCTTCGCGGCTTTCGAGAAAATCCCCGAGCATGTGCTGGACCAGCGTCAGGCGGCTGACTTCTTCGTCCTTCCACTGCATGTCGGGGAAGTCCATGGAACCCGAGACATCCACCGCCACCAGCAGGTCACGGCCGCTGGCGGCAATCGGCAGCGGCTCTCCCAGCCATTGCGGGCGAGCGGCGGCAATCAGCAACAGCAGCCAGAGCAGGATGAAGGGCGCCTGCTGACGCCAGCTCGGCAAACTGGTCCGGGCCCGACGTCCGACGAGGCCTTCCAGGTCTTCGAGGAAGCTGACCTTGAGCATCGACTCGCCGCTGTCGGCCGCCGGCAGCACCAGGCGCATCAGCCAGGGCAGCGGCAACAGGGCAAAAATCCACGGCCAGGCGAACTCAAACATGCTTGCGAATCCAGATTTCAACGGCTTGGGTCAGGCCGGCGATAGCCTTGTCATCCAGCTTGCATTCGGGTTTGTAGGCGCCTTCGACCAACACCATCCAGCGGGTCAGGCCGGCCGCCG
The DNA here is from genome assembly GCF_006227205.1 of Pseudomonas sp. ICMP22404. Lineage (GTDB taxonomy): Bacteria > Pseudomonadota > Gammaproteobacteria > Pseudomonadales > Pseudomonadaceae > Aquipseudomonas. Next base: position 25,297 of record NZ_VCNG01000022.1, on the reverse strand, counting down.
GGCAGCGGTTATCCAGGAAGGCCAACCACTTTCGTCCATTGAGGGTGTGGCTCTGGCTGTAGGGATAGTGGTTGCGGCACAGGCGCTTGAGCAGTCCGTTGAGTTGTTGCAGCCAGGCACCGGCCGGTGCGCCGTCATAGGGTTTGGGCAGCAGCGCCAGTTCGGCCAGGGCGGCCAGGCGCACCGGGTCCAGGGGCTGCTCGGTGCGGGCGGTGGTGCGCTTGACGGGAAGGAACCGGCGCAGGTGCCATAGGCCCAGGCCCAGCAGCGGCAGCAACACAAGCAGTAGCCACCAGCCGGGCGCGGGGGGCCAGAACCCGACGGGAGGGGGCGCTATCAGCGGCTGCAACTGATCGAGGCTGCTCATCGGCTTTTCCCCGTTCGGCCGGGATTCAGGTATTCGCGCAGTTGTTCGACCATGTCGCCCTGGGTGCTGAGGGGCAGCATAAGGATTCGCAACTTCTGCGCCAGCCACTCCCAGCGCGCCTGGCGTGCCTCGGCCTGGGCCCGATAGGCCTGGCGCAGTTCGACGTTCAACGTGTCGAGTTCCAGCTGCGCGCCGCGCTGGGCGAAACGCAGCAACCCGGCAGCGGGGAGGGCGTGGTCCAGCGGGTCCGACAGCGGCAGCAGCAACAGGTCGCAGTGACGGGACAGCAGGCTCAGTTGCTGCTCGGCGCTGTCGGACAGCGCACGTTCGTCGCAGATCACGATGACCAGGCTGCCGGGGCGCAGTACCTCGCGGGCCCGGCGCAGGGCAACACCGAATGAATCGCGGTCCGGCTCGCTTTCGGTGTGCAGCGACTGATTGACCCGCACCAGGCGGTTGAGCAGTTGCAACAGGCTCTGCTTGCTGCGCCGTGGCTTGACCTCGTAATGGGTATTGTTGCCGAACACCAGCCCGCCGACCCGGTCGTTATGCCCCAGCGCGGCCCAGCCGATGAGGCTGGCGGCCTGGGCGGCAAGCACGGACTTGAACACCTGCCCCGAACCGAAGAACAGGCGATGGCTCTGCTCGATCATGATGAAGATCGGCCGCTCCCGCTCTTCATGGAACAGTTTGGTGTGGGGCTCCTGGGTCCGGGCAGTGACGCGCCAGTCGATGGTGCGCACGTCGTCGCCGGCCTGGTAGACCCGCACCTGGTCGAAGTCCACCCCGCGCCCGCGCAGCTTGGAGTGGTGCAGGCCGATCAGCGGGCTGCGCTGGCCCGGCGTCGAGAACAATTGCACTTCGCGCACGCGATGGCGCATCTCGATCAGCTCCGAAAGGCTGACGCGGATGCCCGGTGCAGGCGCGAGTGGGTTATTCATGACTCATGCTCAAGCGACAGCGACGACGTCGAGAATCCGCTGCACGACCCGGTCCTGATCAATGCCCGCGGCTTCCGCTTCGAACGACAGGATGATGCGATGGCGCAGCACGTCGAACAGCACGGCCTGGATGTCCTCCGGGCTGACGAAGTCCCGTCCGGCCAGCCAGGCGTGGGCGCGGGCGCAGCGGTCCAGGGCAATCGAGCCCCGTGGACTGGCGCCGTAGGCGATCCACTCGGCCAACTCCGGGTCGAACTTGGCCGGGGTGCGGGTCGCCATGACCAGCTGTACCAGGTATTCCTCCACGGCGTCGGCCATATAGAGGCCGAGGATTTCCTTGCGGGCAGAGAAGATCGCCTGTTGGCTCACCCGACGCTCCGGCGTGGTTTCGCCGTGCAACGCTTCGCCCCGGGCCTGTTGCAGGATGCGGCGTTCCACGGCGGCATCCGGGAAACCGATCTTGACGTGCATCAGGAACCGGTCGAGCTGGGCTTCGGGCAGCGGATAGGTGCCTTCCTGCTCGATCGGGTTCTGCGTGGCCATGACCAGGAACAGCGGTGACAGCTCATAGGTGCTGCGCCCGACACTGACCTGCCGTTCGGCCATCGCTTCGAGCAAGGCCGACTGGACCTTGGCCGGGGCACGGTTGATTTCGTCCGCCAGCACCAGGTTGTGGAAGATCGGGCCCTGCTGGAACACGAAGCTGCCGGTTTCCGGACGGTAGATTTCCGTGCCGGTGATGTCGGCGGGCAGCAGGTCGGGGGTGAACTGGATGCGGTGGAATTGCGCCTCGACGCCTTCGGCCAACTCCTTGATGGCCTTGGTCTTGGCCAGGCCCGGCGCGCCCTCTACCAACATGTGGCCGTCGGCGAGCAAGGCGATGAGCAGGCGCTCGATGAGTTTTTCCTGGCCGAGGATCTGCGTTGAAAGAAAGGTTCGCAGCGCAAGCAGCGCTTCACGATGTTCCATCGGTGACGGTTCCTGGAAAGGGTGGCCCAGGGCGTTCGGATAACGCCGGGGCTGGGGGCGTTACTTTAATGCATGGCGGGGGGTGGCGACTAACGGGATTTTGATCGGGTGTTCACAATTGTGATCGGCTCGTAGTCATCGCGGCAGCGAGCGTGCTTGAGATGACGGCCGTTCATCCCGCGTCTTTGCCTGCGGGTCTTGCGTCTTGGTGGGCTGGCTCGCGCCTGCGAAGGGGCGGACGGGGCTAATGCCAGTCAGTTAAGCCACAGCCCTGTGGGAGCAAAGCTTGCTCGCGATTGCGGTAAGTCGGTCAGCAGCAATGTTGACTGATCTGTCATTATCGCGAGCAAGCTTTGCTCCCACAGGTTTTGCGCCGTTTGATCCTTAGCTGACTGGTATTAGGGAGGGGGCCCGTTTTTTGGTGGTTCTCAAACCCTGTCGGCGCAAGTCTGCTGGCGATGATCGTGATGCCGGTGACAAACGACTCAACCTTTCCAGGCTTCCCGGTTCACCAGGTTCATCGGCCGCTCTCCCGCCAATGCCGCCAGCAGGTTGTCCACCGCGCAGCGCGCCATTGCTTCTCGGGTCTCGTGGGTAGCCGAACCCATATGCGGGGTGGCCACCACGTTGTCCATGTGCAGCAGCGGCGAGTCCGGGTCCAAGGGTTCGCGTTCGAACACGTCCAGTCCCGCGCCACGGATCTGGCCGTTGCGCAGGGCGTCGATCAGCGCCGCTTCGTCCACCACCTTGCCCCGGGAGATGTTGATGAACAGGGTCTCGGGGCGCATCTGCGCAAATGCTCGTGCATCGATCAAGCCTTGGGTCTCGGCCGTCAACGGCAGGGTCAGGCAAACGAAGTCGGCTTGGCGCAACAGCGTTTCCAACGAACAGTAGCGGGCATTGAATCGCTGCTCGACGGCAGGTTTGGGCGAGTGGCTGTGGTAGAGCACCGGCATACCGAAGCCGAAGTGGCCGCGCTGTGCCAAGGCCTCACCGATACGGCCCATGCCGATGATGCCCAGGGTCTTGCCGTGGACATCGGTGCCGAAATGCCGGGGGCCGATGCTTTGTTGCCAGCCGCCTGCGCGAACCAGGTTGGCCAGTTCCACCACTCGGCGGGCCGTCGCCAGGATCAGCGCGAACCCGGTGTCGGCCGTGGTCTCGGTCAGCACGTCCGGGGTATTGCTCAGCAGGATCCGGCGTTCGGTCAGGTAGTCGATGTCATAGTTGTCGACCCCCACCGAGACGCTGGCGATGGCTTGCAGGTTCGGCGCCAGGTCCAGTAGCGAAGCGTCCAGCTTGAGGCTCGCGCCCAAGAGGCCATGGGCGCCGGGCAGGGCGTCGCGCAGGTGCGCCAGGCCCTGGGCATCCAGGCGGTCGATGAGGGTGACGTCGGCCTGGGCTTGCAAACGGGCCATCAGTGACGCCGACAGCGCCTTGTACAACACCACGTGCTTTTTCATGAGCGGGGTCTCGATTCAGGAATGGGCGGGCGCCGGGTGCGGCGTCGCGGAATGAGGGGTGGCGCGGTCGCTGGCGCCGGGTTTGAGGGCAAGGGTCAGCACCACTGACAGCAGCAGCGCGCCACTCATCAGCAGGAAGGACATGCCCGGGGAGCCGGTGGAGCCATTGAGGTAGCCCACCAGGTACGAACCACCGAAGGAGCCCAGCGCGCCCATGCTGTTGATCAGCGCCATGGCGCCGCCGGCGACGTTGGCCGGCAGGATTTCCGGAACGATGGCAAAAAATGGCCCGTAAGGCGCGTACATGCAGGCGCCGGCGATCACCAGCAGGCTGTAGGACCACCAGAAATGTTCAGGCCCCAGCAGGTACGAGGCGTAGAACGCGATGGAAGCCACCAGCAGCGGCGGCCAGACGAAGCGCTTGCGCTTCTGTGCCTTGTCCGAGGCCCAGGACACGCCGAGCATGGCGACGACGGCCGCCAGGTACGGCAACGACGACAGCCACCCGGCCTCGACCATGCTCATTTGCAGGCCGGCCTTGAGGATGGACGGCAACCACAGCACGAACCCGTAGACCCCGATGCTCCAGCAGAAGAACTGCAACGCCAGGATGATGACTTTGGGCGAGCGGAAGGCCTCGGCGTAGTTCTTCACTGCCTTGATGCCGACTTGTTCGGCTGCCAGCACGCTTTCCAGGTCCTGCTTTTCCTGAGCGCTGAGCCACTTGGCCTCGGACGGACGATCGTCCGCCAGGCGCCACCAGATGAAGGCCCAGAGAACCGCCGGCAGTCCTTCGATGATGAACATCCAGCGCCAGTCGAATTGCTGCACCAGGTAACCCGACACCACCGACATCCACAACATGGTCACCGGGTTGCCGAGGATCAGGAAGGTATTGGCGCGCGAGCGTTCGGCCCGGGTGAACCAGTGGCACAGGTACACCAGCATGGCCGGCATCACGGCGGCTTCGACCACGCCGAGCATGAAACGGATCACGATCAGCCAGTAGGCGTTGGACACCACGCCGGTCAACGTCGCCAGCGAGCCCCAGAGGATCAGGCTGACGAAGATCAGTTTCTTCACGCTGTGCTTCTGCGCGTAGATCGCTCCCGGCACCTGGAAGAAAAAGTAGCCGAGGAAAAACAGTGCGCCGAGCAGTGACGACAGCCCCGGGGTGATCATCAAGTCCTTGGCCATGCCGGAGGCTGCGGCGAATCCATAATTGGCTCGGTCCAGGTAGGCCAGGCTGTAGGTGATGAACACGATGGGCATGATGTACCACCAGCGGCGGGTGGCGAGGTTGAGCGTTTGCATGTCGTTGACTCCTGAGCTTGTTGTTTTTGTTGCAGCAGGTGTATTTGCGGTGTACTTCAGGCCTTTATCGCGAGCAGGCTCGCTCCCACGGATTTAACGGCAACCCATGTGGGAGCGAGCCTGCTCGCGAATGGCGCCCTCAAATTCGGCCGATAACTCGGTTCGGGTCGGCAACCCCTCCATGTCTCCTCGGTTCTGCACCGCGCGACTGCCAATCCAGTTGGCGCGCTGTACGGCCTCGGTGATATCGCGGTGTTCCAGCAGCGCGCTGATCAGGCCGACGGCGAACCCGTCCCCGGCGCCTACCGTGTCCACCACCCGGGCCACTGGCACGCCAGCCACGAAGCCCTGGGCCTGCGGCGTGCGGTAATAGGCGCCTTGTGCGCCGAGCTTGATCACCACGGCGTTGGCGCCTTGGTCCAGGTAGAAGGCGGCGATGTCGGCCGGGTCGTCGAAACCGGTCAGCAACCGGCCTTCCCCGAGCCCGGGCAAGACCCAGTGGGCGAGGGCGGCGAGGCGATTGACTTCGCGGATCATCAACGACTCGCTGGACCACAGGCTGGGTCGCAGGTTGGGGTCGAAGGACAGGCTGCGGCCGGCCTCGCGCATGCGGGTCATCAACTCAAAGGACATCTCGCGGGCCGTCACCGACAGCGCTGGCACAATCCCGGTGGCATGCAGGTGTCGGGCGCCCAGCAGCGCCGGAGCGATGGCGTCGATCGACAAGTGGCTGGCCGCCGAGCCGCGGCGGAAATATTCCACCTGCGGGTCGCTGCCATCGTCGTTACGGGATTTGAACTGGAACCCGGTAGGGTGCGTTGGATCGACCGCCACGTGACGACAATCCAGGCCTTCCTGCTCCAGCGTCTGCACGACAAAGCGTCCCAGGGAGTCGGCGCCGACCCGGCTCAGCCACGCCACGTTGAAGCCCAGCCGTGCCAGGCCGATGGCGACATTGCTGTCGGCCCCGGCGATACGCTTGCTGAAATGGTTGACGTTGGCCAGGTCGCCGCAGCTGTCGGCCACCAGCATCGCCATGGTTTCGCCGAACGACAAGATATCGAATTCAGACATGGGCGGGCTCCCGGTGTGCCTGCCCGAGGCCTGCAAGAATGGTGACGTGTTCAGTGGTCAATTGCAGCAGGTCATCGCCTTGGAGCGGGTACTCGGCGGCGCGCATCACGCCGGCGGGCATCTGCTTGAACAGCTGTTCCCACAGATGCAGATCAGCCTGCGCCGGCGGCACCGCAATCAGTTTGCCGTCGTCGCGACGGGCCACAGCCTTGCAATGCACATACCTCACATGGCGTCCGAGCTGCCGGGCCGCTTGGGTCGCCGATTGGTCCTGCCACTGCCAGTTGCCAATGTCGAAGGTCATGCCAATGGGCAACTCTTGTCGCTCAGTGGCGGCGAAGAACCGTTGGAAGGGTTCGATCCGGCCGCCCTGCAACGTCTGGTCGTTCTCTACCAGCAACTGCACCGGGCTGACGGCGAGCATGTTCGCCAGGACGGCCAGGTCATGGGACGCGGTGAAATGCCCGAGCGAGACTTTCAGCCATTTCGAACCGAACGCCTCGGCACGCTGCAAGGCCAGCGACAGGGCGGGATTGGGCTGGACGCAGTCGGCAAGCCACAGTTCGAGGGGCGATGAAAAAATACTTTGCAGGCCTTGGGCCTGGGCGCTGGCCGCCAGCTCGGCGGGCTGCTCGTGGGTAAGCAGTTCTTCGCGCCATTCGATCCGCGAGGCGCCGGCGGCAGCCAATAGCAGGGTGAAACGGCCTTGACCTTGCTGCCGCACCAAGTCGGCGCCGTAGCTGGACAGGCTGATGGAAACGGGTGGTTTATTCATTGTTCTACACCTCTGAAACCGGTTTCAGTTTTGTTCAAAAAAAGGGGAGCGCTTGGGGCAATGCAGTCAGTTAAGGATCAAACGGTGCAGAATCTGTGGGAGCAAAGCTTGCTGGCGATAGTGGCAGGCCGGTCAACATTATTGCTGACTGACTTACCGCTATCGCGAGCAAGCTTTGCTCCCACGGGCTTAACTGACTGGCATTAAAGGCTTGGGGGGCCCTTCGTGAGCAGGCCATCATTGATCCAACCCCCGGGTCGACCCACGCTCAATCAGCTGCGCCGCAAAATCCAGGGTCTGCACCGGCCCGTTGTCGCCGCGCAAGCGCTTGAGCAGGCACTCGAAGGCTCGGGCGCCGATCTCCGCGGTCGGTTGGGCCAGGGCGGTGATGCCGCTGCCCACCAACGGGTACCAGTCCAGATCATCGAGGGCGATCAGGCCCACGTCGTCGAACAGCTGGCAGCCCAGTTCGCGCAATACTTGGGTGGCGGCCAGGGCGGCAATGCCGTTGGCGCAGAACAGCGCCTTGGGGCCAGGGCCCGGCTGGGCGAGGAAGGTCTTGATCCGGGTCGTCAGTTGATCGCGGATTTCCACCACGGCGCCGGCCAGGGCCGGGCGTCGTTCGATCTCCGACTTGAAGCTGTCGACCCGCTCGATCCGTGAACTGGTGCCGTCGAACGGTTCAGTCACCAGCAGCAGGTCGCGGTAGCCGCGCTGTTCGAGATGATCGAGCGCCATCTTCACCGCTGCGGGGTTGTCCAGGCCGACCAAGTCGCTTTCGAGCCGATCGACCTTGCGATCCACCAGCACCAGGGGCATCTCGCTTCGCAGTTCAAGCAGTTCGTCCCGGTGATGACCCAGGGTGTTCACGATCAGCCCTTCGATGTTGTAGGCACGCAACAGGGCCAGATGCTGACGTTCCTGTTCATCGTCGCGGTCGGTGTTGCACACCACCAGGCTGTAGCCGTGGCGGCGGCAGGCGGTCTCCACACCGTGCATCACGGCAATTGAATAGGGGTTGCGGATATCGGCCACCAGCATGCCGATCAGGCGGGTACGGCCGCGCTTGAGGCCTCGGGCCATCTGGTTGGGGCGATAGCCCAGCTCGCTGATCGCCTGCTCGATGCGCCGGGCGATGGCCTCGGAGAGCAGGGCGCGGTCCTCGCCGATGAACCGCGAGACGCTGGCCTTGGAAACCCCGGCGCGTTCGGCGACATCGAGCATGGTCACGCGGCTGCGCTGGGCGGCGGAGAAAGAATTCACGGTTGGAAACCTGCCTGTTGGATTTATTAGCGGCTCTGAAACCGGTTTCAGGAAACCTCAGAACCCGGTGAGTCGTCAAGGGCGTTGTGCGGGAGGGGCGACCGACGGTGGATGTCGATCAGGGGGCAGGTGGCTGGACCGCCGCTATCGCGAGCAGGCTCGCTCCCACAGTGGGGACGAGGTGTTCTCGGGAATAGCGGCCGCCACAGGTCCCTGGTGAGAGCGGGCTTGCTCGCGATAGCGGTGGATCAGTGGCGATGAGGTTGGCTGACACGCCGTCTTCGCGGGCAAGCCCGCTTCCACAGGGTTGTGAGGTGGCATCGGAATAGTGGCCGCCACAGGTCCCTTGTGGGAGCGAGCCTGCTCGCGATAGCGGCCGCGCTGACGCTGAAATCAATTCTGTCTGACGTAGGTCCCTACACCCCTGAGGATGTTCTGCAACGTCAGTTCCACCTCCGCCAAGTCGGCTTCATCGGTGTCATGGCTGATTTCCAGCACATCGTCGCCATTGAGCGCATCGGCATCGGCCGCAGCGATTTCGATTTTCAGCAATGTCGGGCTGAGGGTGACTTTCACGCCGTCCAGGGTCGACGGCTCGCCATCGAGGGCGATTTCCAGTTCGTCTTCGTCGGGGTAGCGGGTCATCAGGAACATTTCGCCCTGGGCGCTGTGGCAGCAAAGCATGGCCATGTTGTCTTCTTCGTCATCGCACGGGTTGGCGATCAGAAGGGCGGTGGTCATTTGCATCGGGACGGCTCCTGGCTCGATGAGCCTTGCGGGTGCGAAGAAGCGGAGTTTGCCAGCCTGGGGGATTTACTGCGACCACAGCCGTCATCTGTGCACGATTTCACATCGCGGGGTGCCGATTGTTCCCCAGGCTGCTAGGGTTGTTCGATGCATACGCTAGTCGATGTCCGAATATGTCGCAGCGCTGCAAGCAGGGGCCTTATCGCACTCGTTAAGCTGCGCAACGGATGCGCACTTGCACGGGCATTTCCTGTAGATGCCCGTGACATGGAAATGGAATGTGACCTGCGGGTCTTGTCCAGCTTCACCCACCTGTCGTCCTGTTTCCTCTGCCCGAGAATCAGGAACAGGATGGCCGGCAGCCCGAAAGGGGCTGCATGACGCTTCCATCAATAACAAGCCCAAGCGGAGTACCACAGATGGCGTTCTTCACCGCAGCCAGCAAAGCCGACTTCCAGCATCAACTGCAAGCGGTACTGGCGCAGCACATCAGTGAACAGGCACTGCCACAAGTGGCGCTGTTTGCTGAACAATTCTTCGGCATCATTTCCCTCGATGAACTTACCCAGCGCCGGTTGTCCGACCTCGCCGGCTGCACCTTGTCCGCCTGGCGCCTGCTTGAGCGCTTCGACCACGCGCAATCGCAGGTTCGCGTCTACAACCCCGATTACGAACGCCACGGCTGGCAGTCGACCCATACGGCCGTAGAAGTGTTGCACCACGACCTGCCGTTCCTGGTGGACTCGGTACGCACCGAGCTGAACCGCCGCGGCTACAGCATCCATACCCTGCAAACCACCGTGCTGAGCGTGCGTCGTGGCAGCAAGGGCGAGTTGCTGGAAATCCTGCCGAAGGGCACCCAGGGCGAGGGCGTCCTGCAAGAGTCGCTGATGTACCTGGAAATCGACCGCTGCGCCAACGCCGCCGAACTCAACGTCCTGAGCAAGGAACTCGAGCAGGTGCTGGGCGAAGTGCGCGTGGCCGTGGCCGACTTCGAGCCGATGAAGGACAAAGTCCAGGAGATCCTCACCAGCCTGGACAACAGCGCCTACACCATCGATGCCGACGAAAAAAGCGAGATCAAGACCTTCCTGGAGTGGCTGGTGGGCAACCACTTCACCTTCCTGGGCTATGAAGAGTTCGTGGTCCGTGACGATGCCGATGGCGGCCATATCGAGTACGACCCCGAGTCGTTCCTCGGCCTGACCAAGCTGCTGCGCGCCGGCCTGACCGCCGATGACCTGCGCATCGAGGACTACGCCGTCAACTACCTGCGCGAACCGACGCCGCTGTCGTTCGCCAAGGCCGCGCATCCGAGCCGTGTACACCGTCCGGCTTACCCGGATTATGTGTCGATCCGTGAAATCGACGCTGACGGCAAGGTCATCAAGGAATGCCGCTTCATGGGCCTGTACACCTCCTCGGTGTATGGCGAGAGCGTGCGCGTTATTCCGTACATTCGCCGCAAGGTCGCCGAAATCGAACGTCGTTCGGGCTTCCAGGCCAAGGCGCACCTGGGCAAGGAACTGGCCCAGGTGGTCGAAGTGCTGCCCCGCGACGATCTGTTCCAGACCCCGGTGGATGAGCTGTTCAGCACCGTGATGTCCATCGTGCAGATCCAGGAACGCAACAAGATCCGCGTGTTCCTGCGCAAAGATCCGTACGGCCGTTTCTGCTACTGCCTGGCCTACGTGCCGCGCGATATCTATTCCACCGAAGTGCGCCAGAAGATCCAGCAAGTGCTGATGGATCGCCTGAAGGCCTCGGACTGCGAATTCTGGACGTTCTTCTCCGAGTCGGTACTGGCCCGCGTGCAGTTGATCCTGCGAGTGGACCCGAAGAACCGCATCGACATCGACCCGCTGCTGCTGGAAAAAGAAGTGGTGCAGGCCTGCCGCAGCTGGCAGGACGACTACGCCAGCCTGGTCATCGAGAGCTTCGGCGAGGCCCAGGGCACCAACGTGCTCGCCGACTACCCGAAAGGCTTCCCGGCCGGCTACCGCGAGCGCTTTGCTGCGCATTCGGCGGTGGTCGACATGCAGCACCTGCTGAGCCTGAACGAAAAAAATCCGCTGGTCATGAGCTTCTACCAGCCGCTGGGCCAGGTGTCCGGCCAGCGTGAGCTGCACTGCAAGCTGTATCACGCTGACACGCCGCTGGCGCTGTCCGATGTGCTGCCGATCCTGGAAAACCTCGGCCTGCGCGTGCTGGGTGAGTTCCCGTATCGCCTGCGCCATACCAATGGCCGCGAGTTCTGGATCCACGACTTCGCCTTCACCGCCGCCGAAGGGGTGAACCTCGACATTCAGCAGCTCAACGACACCTTGCAGGACGCCTTCGTCCACATCGTGAGCGGTGACGCCGAGAACGATGCGTTCAACCGCCTGGTGCTGACCGCCGGCCTGCCGTGGCGCGACGTGGCACTGTTGCGTGCCTACGCCCGCTATCTCAAGCAGATCCGCCTGGGCTTCGACCTGGGCTATATCGCCAGCACCCTGAACAACCATACCGACATCGCTCGCGAGCTGACCCGGTTGTTCAAGACCCGCTTCTACCTGGCCCGCAAGCTCACCGGCGAGGACCTGGAAGACAAGCAACTGCGTCTGGAGCAGGCGATCCTCACGGCACTGGACGACGTCCAGGTGCTCAACGAAGACCGCATCCTGCGTCGCTACCTGGATCTGATCAAGGCCACCCTGCGGACCAACTTCTACCAGACCGACGCCCACGGCCAGAACAAGTCCTACTTCAGCTTCAAGTTCAACCCGCACCTGATCCCGGAACTGCCGAAGCCGGTGCCCAAGTTCGAGATCTTCGTCTACTCGCCACGGGTTGAAGGCGTGCACCTGCGCTTCGGCAACGTTGCCCGTGGCGGCTTGCGCTGGTCCGACCGTGAAGAAGACTACCGCACCGAAGTCCTGGGCCTGGTAAAAGCCCAGCAAGTGAAGAACTCGGTGATCGTGCCGGTCGGCGCCAAGGGTGGTTTCCTGCCGCGTCGCCTGCCACTGGGCGGCAGCCGGGACGAGATCGCGGCCGAGGGCATCGCCTGCTACCGCATCTTCATCTCCGGTCTGTTGGACATCACCGACAACCTCAAGGATGGCGCCCTGGTGCCGCCGGCCAACGTCGTGCGGCATGACGACGATGACCCGTACCTGGTGGTGGCTGCCGACAAAGGCACGGCGACTTTCTCCGACATCGCCAACGGCATTGCCATCGACTACGGCTTCTGGCTGGGCGACGCCTTCGCCTCCGGCGGTTCGGCTGGCTATGACCACAAGAAAATGGGCATCACCGCCAAGGGCGCGTGGGTCGGCGTGCAGCGCCACTTCCGCGAGCGCGGCATCAACGTCCAGGAAGACAGCATCACCGTGGTCGGCGTGGGCGACATGGCCGGCGACGTGTTCGGTAACGGTTTGTTGATGTCCGACAAGCTGCAACTGGTCGCGGCGTTCAACCACCTGCACATCTTCATCGACCCGAACCCGGAACCTGCCAGCAGCTTCGCCGAGCGCAAGCGCTTGTTCGACCTGCCGCGTTCGGCCTGGACCGACTACGACACCAGCATCATGTCCGAAGGCGGCGGCATCTTCTCGCGTAGCGCGAAGAGCATCGCCATCACCCCGCAGATGCAGGCACGCTTCGACATCAAGGCCGACAAGCTGACCCCGACCGAACTGCTGAACGCCTTGCTCAAGGCGCCGGTAGACCTGTTGTGGAACGGCGGTATCGGCACCTACGTCAAGGCCAGCACCGAAAGCCACGCCGATGTCGGCGACAAGGCCAACGATGCGCTGCGCGTGAACGGTAACGAACTGCGCTGCAAGGTGGTGGGCGAGGGCGGCAACCTGGGCATGACCCAGTTGGGTCGTGTCGAGTTCGGCCTGCATGGCGGCGCCACCAACACCGACTTCATCGACAACGCGGGCGGCGTGGACTGCTCCGACCATGAAGTGAACATCAAGATCCTGCTCAACGAAGTGGTGCAGGCCGGCGACATGACCGACAAGCAACGTAATCAGTTGCTGGCGAGCATGACCGACGAAGTCGGTGGCCTGGTGTTGGGCAACAACTACAAGCAGACCCAGGCCCTGTCCCTGGCGGCCCGTCGCGCATTCGTGCGGATCGCCGAATACAAGCGCCTGATGAACGATCTGGAAGTGCGTGGCAAGCTGGACCGTGCAATCGAGTTCCTGCCGACCGAAGAACAGCTGGCCGAACGTGTCGCGGCGGGCCATGGCCTGACCCGTGCAGAGCTGTCGGTGCTGATCTCCTACAGCAAGATCGACCTCAAGGAAGCGCTGCTCAACTCCCTGGTACCGGACGACGACTACCTGACCCGTGACATGGAGACCGCGTTCCCGGCGACGCTGGTGAACAAGTTCTCCGAGGCCATGCGTCGCCATCGCCTGAAGCGTGAAATCGTCAGCACCCAGATCGCCAACGACCTGGTCAACCACATGGGCATCACCTTCGTTCAACGGCTCAAGGAGTCCACGGGCATGAGCCCGGCGAACGTGGCGGGTGCATATGTGATCGTGCGGGACATCTTCCACCTCCCACACTGGTTCCGTCAGATCGAAGCCCTGGACCACCAGGTGTCGGCCGACGTGCAACTGGAGCTGATGGATGAGTTGATGCGCCTGGGCCGTCGTGCGACCCGCTGGTTCCTGCGCAGCCGCCGTAACGAGCAGAACGCTGCTCGCGATGTGGCTCACTTCGGTCCGCACCTGGCGGCGTTGGGCCTCAAGCTCGACGAACTGCTGGAAGGCCCGACCCGTGAAGGTTGGCAGACCCGCTACCAGGCCTACGTGGCCGCCGGTGTGCCGGAGCTGCTGGCGCGCATGGTTGCAGGCACTACGCACCTGTACACCTTGCTGCCGATCATCGAGGCCTCCGACGTCACCGGTCAGAACGCCGCCGATGTGGCCAAGGCCTACTTCGCCGTGGGCAGCGCCCTGGACATCACCTGGTACCTGCAGCAGATCAGTGCCTTGCCGGTGGAAAACAACTGGCAGGCCCTGGCCCGCGAAGCGTTCCGCGATGACGTCGACTGGCAGCAACGGGCGATCACCATCTCGGTCCTGCAACAGGGCGACGGCAGCCAGGACGTGGAAACCCGTCTTGCGCTGTGGCTGGAGCAGCAGCAGGACATGGTCGAGCGCTGGCGTGCCATGCTGGTGGACATTCGTGCCGCCAGCGCCACCGATTACGCCATGTACGCAGTCGCCAACCGCGAACTGCTGGACCTGGCGTTGGCAGGTCAGGCGGTCGTAACGGCCAACTGATTCGGCGTTGAATGAAAAGCCCCGCATCGAGAGATGCGGGGCTTTTTATTGGGCGCGGTTCATGCGCAGCACCGATTTTCCTTGTGGGAGCGAGCCTGCTCGCGATGGCGGCGGGTCAGTCGAGGATGATGTTGGTTGTACCACCGCTATCGCGAGCAGGCTCGCTCCCACAAGGGGATTGTGGTGTTAGTCAGTTTTTCAGCGGAATCAACACCGCCTCCTTCTCACCCATCACCATGAAGACCAGCAGTTTCGCCGGCGCGGTCGCGCTGGCGTTTTTCGAGACCAGGTGCTCGGAACCCGCCGCCTCGTACCAGAACTCCCCGGCCTTGTAGGTGGTCGCCGGCTCGCCTTTGACCTGGGAGGTAATGGCACCTTCGAGCACATAGGCCATGGCCGTGCCTTCATGTTTGTGGGCGATGGATGACTGGCCTGGGGCGTAGTCAACGGTCAGCATCATGGCTTTTTTGCCCGGTAGGTTCTTCAGCATTTTCTCCTGCAACACCTGGACCTTTTCCGAAGGTGCGGCTTCGTGGGCGTAGACCTGGGCGACAGGCAGCAGGCTGAGGGCGGCGATCAGGCAGAGGGTTTTCATGGCAGTGGCCTTCGTGGGTTTGGAGTGGGTCCGCGCTGTTGCGGCGATGGATCCACCCTATGCCCGCTGGCGGGGCAAGCAAACGTCCAATCTTTCGGAAGGCCGGTAGACCAATTGGCCTACTACGGATTTGCAACTGACTGGACCGTAACCCTGTGGCGAGGGGATTTATCCCCGCCGGGCTGCGCAGCGGCCCCAAGATATTCGTGACGGAGCCTATCTGGCGAGTGCTGCGCACTCGAGCGGGGCGGTGCGACGTTTCGCTAAATCCCCTCGCCACATGGGGCACGGCCCAGGAGTGCGGGCAGCTCAGACAATCGGGAAACTATTGAAGTCCACGCTCCGGGCCAGGCGACTGTCGATCAGGCCGATAAAGCCCTGCACTTCGGGGCAGTTGAAGTGGGCTTGCATGGCTGCTTCCGATTGCCAGCGGGCGCTGACGGTCCAGCGGTCGCCGTCCACCGGACACCGGTCGACCATGTAGGCGTCGCAACCGGGCTGGGTGCGCAGGGTTTCGACGATTTGCTGCAACTGTCGGCCCAGCTCTTCCGAGCGACCGGGGGTGGCTTGCACCTGGACGGTATTGATCACTTGGCGAGACATCGTTCAGGCTCCTGAATCAAGTCGGACGGGATGTTCACAATCAACGGTACCCGTGCAGGATAGGCCTGCATGGGCGAGGCTTAAACAGCCAATGGGCGGATAAGCAGGCAGTCCAATCGTTCAGGCGACCTGCTGCAGGATGTCCCGCAAGCGATCCAGGGCAATGTCGATGTCCAGGACTTCGATGGCACCAAAACCGAAGAACAGCCCTTGTCGCGGTGGTGCTTCGTTGAAAAAACCATCAAGGCGGTACAGACCGACCTCGACTCTTTTCGCCAACTCGACCACCAGCGGCAGATCGATCGGTACTTTGCACAATACCGCCAGGTGGAAGCCGGCGGTGGTGGGCACGGCTTCGAACCAGGGCGACAGGTCACCGGCCATGCGCGCCAGGATCCGCTCGCGACGTCCGGCATACAAGGTGTGGCAGCGACGAATGTGCTTGAGCAGGCAACCTTCGGCGATGAACTTGGCCAGCGCCCATTGGGGCAGGGTGGACGTGTGTTGGTCGGTGAGGCGCTTGGCCAGGATCACCGCTTCGAGAATCGCTGGCGGCAGGATGGCGTAGCCAAGCCGCAACTCCGGCAACAGGGTCTTTGAGAACGTCCCGACGTACGCCACGATGCCTCGTTCGTCCATGCTCTGCAGCGAGTCGGCAGGCCGGCCTTCATAACGGAACTCGCTGTCGTAATCGTCTTCGATGATGATCGCGCCGAGCTCATAGGCCCGCGCCAGCAGGGCCTCGCGGCGTGCTTGGCTCAGGGGCATGCCCAGGGGGAACTGATGGGAAGGCGTGACGTAGATCAGCCGCGTACCGTCCGGAATCAGGTCGACCCGCATGCCTTGCTCATCCACCGGGACCCCGACCACCGTGGCGCCGTGGGAGCCGAACAGCAGTCGCGCCGGTGGATACCCCGGGTCTTCCATCGCCACCAGGCTGCCGGGCCGGGTCAATACCCGTGAGATCAGGTCCAGGGCTTGTTGCGCGCCGTTGCACACCACCACATCATCGTCCTGGCAATTGACCCCCCGGGAAAATGCGATGTGCCGGGCGATGGCATTGCGCAGGGCCGGCAGGCCCCCGGGTTGGCTGTAGAGCCCCTTGGCATTGGCGATCTGGCGCAGGGCGTGGGCAGTGCAACGACGCCAATCGTCCAGGGGAAACTGCCCCTTGCCGGTGGCACCGCCGATGAAGTCGTAGCGTAATGCGCTTTCCGGCGTCGGATGGCGCAACAGGTCCGGCATGTTGCGCCAGGCCTCGACCACGTCGGCCCCGGCCAGCTCCCGATGGCTTTGCTTGCGCACGATCTTGGCTGGCCGCGCATTGACGTAGGTGCCTTTGCCGATGATGCCGGTGAGAAAGTTTTCGTAGGTCAGCTGGGCGTAGGTGTCGGAAACGGTCTTGCGCGAAACGCCCAACTGTTCGGCGAGCAGGCGGCTGGGGGGCAGTTGTGTGCCGGCAGTCAGGCGACCGCTTTCGATGGCGCTGCGCAACTGCTGGTACAACTGACTTGTCAGGTCCTTGCGGCCATTGATGACGACATGAAGTTCCATACCCGCGGGCTCCCGGACAATCGCCTGGCGGCAGCGTCAAAGCTGCAAGATTACCTGCATTGTGCGTCTGGATAGAAGTTGCGTGGAGAAAATCCGGCAGATTGGTCTGGCGTTGGATGGCCCTGGTTTTTTCGGCCAATTGGATCTGTCGCCGATGGCCTTCAGGTTCTACCGTGAAGGGATCACTGCCACGGAGCCCGTCATGAACCAGCGTCTGGATTACTACAGTGCGTCCCCAGGGGCGATGAAAGCGATGATTGGCCTGGAAGCGCTGACCAGCCGCCTGAGTATCGAAGCGGCGCTTCTGCACCTGATCAAGATCCGCGCTTCGCAACTCAACGGGTGTGCTTTCTGCACCGACATGCATTCGGTGGATGCACGACGTCTGGGTGAAACCGAACGGCGTCTGTTCGCAGTGGCTGTATGGCGCGACAGTTGCTTTTTTACTGACCGTGAGCGCGCCGCCCTGGCCTGGACCGAAGCGGTGACGCTGTTGGCCCAGAGCCAGGTACCCGACGATGTCTATGCCCAGGCCCGTACCTGCTTCAGTGAGGAGGAGCTGGTGGACCTGACAATGGCGATCAGCACCATCAACAGCTGGAATAGGCTGGCGGTGAGTTTTCGCCAGAGCCCTGTTGATTGAGTCAGGAAGTGGGGGGGCTGGTCGGCCGCTTTCGCGAGCAGGCTCGCCCACAGGGAATCGGTGGTGGACACAGAACCTGAAGTTGCCCAAAAACAACTGTGGGAGCGAGGCTTGCACGCGATGCAGGCGCCTCGATCTACAGTAATACCGGGGCGATGCTATCGCGGGCAAGCCTTGCTCCCACAGGCTTGCCCACACAGGAGTGAGCGCTACAGGGTGATATCGGGACCGCAGTGAATAACACGGTCCCGGCGGGCGTCGCAGCGCTGAGTTTCGAGACGATCTAGGCGACTGCCGCGGCGTTGCGCTCGCGCAGCTCCTGCAAACGATCAGCCCCGCCCTCAGCGACACGATTCTCAAGCAAACGATCAGCCCCGCCCTCAGCGACGCGATTCTCAAGCAGACGGTCGGAGCCGCCTTCGGCCACGCGGTTCTGAATCAGGCGATCGGAGCCGCCTTCGGCCAACTGATGCGCCGCGGCGCTGCTGTCTGTTGCCGAAGCGACATTCGACAGGCCGAAGCCGCTAACCAGTGCCAGTGCGATTACCAGGGACAAAGCTTTTGGGAAACTGAACATGGTGGTTCTCCTTGCGGTTAATGGATCAATTGCGCAGCAGCGAAGGGGTGCTGCTGTCCGGTGATCACAGTTAAACGCACGGATGTATCTGGGCCGTGTGTCGGAAGAAGGGGAAGTCGACAGTTACGTATCAATCGGCGGTTCATACACAGACTGATACAAACCCTTGGGACGTGGCGGAGTGGAGGCTCCGGATTAGCCGATAATCGCACCCTTTGTTATGCGCATGCGCTTGGGTTATTGACCGTACTAACCGGTTGGTACATTTTAGGCGCAGTACGTCTTGTCGGTACGAACAAGACCCATAATAAAAACAGAGGAATACCCATGCGTAACTGTCTGCGGGCACCCGACGCCATCCCTTCGCCCCTTCGCTTCAATCCCGAAGCCATTCTCTTGATCTCCGATCCGGCCCAGTAGCAGGCCTATGCGGCTGCGGCTCCATCGCGCCATGTGCCGGTATTCGACAAACCTGAGAGGTCTTCAAGATGACCAAAGTCGTCGATCTGTATTTCAAGCTGCTGAAGCTGCTGATTGTCTTGTGCATGGTTGCGATGACCGTGCTGGTGTTCGGCAATGTGGTGCTGCGTTATGCCTTCAATTCCGGAATCAGTGTGTCCGAGGAGCTTTCACGCTGGTTCTTCGTCTGGATGATTTTTCTCGGAGCCTTGGTGGCGCTCAAGGATCGTGCGCACCTGGGGATGGACAGCCTGGTCAAGCGCTTGCCGCCTTTGGTCAGGCGCGCCTGTCTGGTCATCGGGCATTTGCTGATGCTGTACATCTGCTGGTTGATCTTCATGGGCAGTTGGCAGCAGGTGGTGATCAACCTGCACGTGGTCGCACCGGCCTCCGGCTTGTCGATGGCGGTGTTTTACGCTGCCGGCCTGGTGTTTGGCGCCAGCGCAGCCTTGATCCTGCTCTATGAGCTCTACCTGGCTTTGTCTGGCAAGCTCGGCGACGACGAGTGGGTCGTGATCCAGGACCATGACGCCGTCGAGGCGATGACGCATAACCCCATCAAGAGTGATCGACCATGACGCTGGTTATTTTTCTCGGCTCTTTGATAGGCAGCATGGCGCTGGGCATTCCCATTGCGTTTGCGTTGCTGGTGGTCAGCGTGGCGCTGATGTTTTACCTGGATCTGTTCGATGCGCAAATCATCGCCCAGAACCTGCTCAACGGCGCGGACAGCTTCCCGCTGATGGCCGTGCCGTTCTTCATGCTGGCCGGCGAGGTCATGAATGCCGGCGGCTTGTCCAAACGCATTGTCAACATCGCCATGGCGCTGGTGGGACACAAGCGCGGCGGTCTCGGTTACGTGGCGATTATCGCGTCCTGCCTGCTGGCGTCGCTCTCCGGCTCCGCCGTGGCCGATGCCGCGGCACTGGCGGCGTTGCTGGTGCCAATGATGGTGTTGGCCGGGCATAACCGGGGACGGTCGGCCGGCCTGATCGCGGCCGGTGGCATCATTGCACCGGTCATCCCGCCGAGTATCGGTTTTATTGTGTTTGGCGTGGCATCCGGGGTGTCGATATCCAAGCTGTTCCTGGCCGGCATCGTGCCTGGACTGATGCTTGGGGCTTCGCTGGCCTTGGCCTGGTGGTACATCTCGCGCAGTGAGCATGTCGAGACGCCGCCGAAGCGTTCCCGTGCCGAAGTGCTGCGTACATTGCTCGACGGCAGTTGGGCGATGGGTCTGCCACTGATCATCGTCCTGGGTCTCAAATTCGGCATCTTCACCCCCACTGAAGCCGCGGTGGTCGCGGCGGTCTATTCGCTGTTCGTGTCCCTGGTGATCTACCGGGAGATGAAAGTCAGCCAGCTATATGAAGTGATCCTGTCCTCGGCCAAGACCACCTCGGTGGTGATGTTACTGGTGGCGGCGGCCATGGTTTCGTCCTGGCTGGTGACCATCGCCGATCTCCCGGGCCAGTTGGCGGAATTGCTGTCACCGTTCATGGACAACCCGACCCTGCTGCTGATGGTGATGATGGTGCTGATCATCCTGGTGGGGACGGTGATGGACATGACCCCGACCATCCTCATCCTCACTCCGGTATTGATGCCTGCTGTCGTCCAGGCGGGTATCGACCCGGTGTACTTCGGCGTGCTGTTTCTGATCAACACGGCCATCGGCCTGATCACGCCGCCCGTGGGGACGGTGCTCAATGTGGTTTGCGGGGTGGCAAAGCTGGACTTCGAAGAAGTTGTCCGCGGCGTATGGCCGTTTCTGCTCGCGCAGCTTGTGGTGCTGTTCCTGTTGGTGATGTTCCCGCAATTGGTCCTTGGGCCGTTGAAATTCTTCACCGGGTGACACCGGTGTAAGCCTTTGGTAGCTCGACCTTAAAACAATAATGATTGGAGAGTGAAATGCAAAAACTGATGAAAGCCCTGGTGGCCGGGGCGTGTGCAACGGGGTTGTTGTTGGGCAGCATGGCGAGCCACGCGGAGGAGATCCGCGAACGCACCCTGCGATTCGCGTTCCAGAACGTCAAGGAGCATCCACAGGGCCAGGGTGCGCAGAAATTCGCTGACCTGCTCAGCGAAAAAAGTGGCGGCAAGATCAAGGTCCGTCTGTTCCCTGGCGGGACATTGGGCGGCGACGTGCAGACGGTCTCGGCCCTGCAGGGCGGCACGCTGGACATCACCGTGCTCAACTCCGGCATTCTGGCGGCCCAGGCCCCCGATTTTGCCATGCTCGACTTTCCTTTCCTGTTCAACAACGCCGAAGAAGCCCATGCAGTGATCGATGGCCCGGTCGGCCAGAAGCTCGCGGCGCAGTTGGACAGCAAAGGGCTGGTGGGCCTGGGCTATTGGGATCTCGGGTTTCGTAACCTGACCAATAGCAAGCACCCGGTGACCCGGCTTGAAGACATGCAGGGCTTGAAGATTCGCGTCATTCAGTCGCCGATCTATCTGGAAACCTTCTCCGCACTGGGGGCCAACCCTGTGCCGATGGCGTTTCCCGAGGTCTACACCGGCCTTGAGCAACACACCATCGACGGCCAGGAGAACCCCTTCACGGTGATCGAAGGCAACAAGTTCTACGAGGTGCAGAAGTATCTTTCGGTAACGGGCCATATCTTCAACCCGCAGTCGTTGATCATCAGCCAGAAAACCTGGAGTCGCCTCAACGACGATGAGAAAGCGATGATTCGCGAGGCCGCTACCGAGGCGCAGAAATTCCAGCGAGATGCCACCGCAGCGAGCATGGACAAGGCAAAAGCGACGCTGGCCGGCGCGATGACGGTCAACGAAGTCAGCCCAGCCGAGAAGGATCGCTTTCGCGAGCGGGTGCAGCCGGTGATTGATAAGTTCGCCAAGTCCCTGGATGCCAACCTGGTGAAAATGATGTACGACGAGATCGCCAAGGTACGGGCTGCGCAGTGAGTTGACACGCCGCCATCGCGAGCGGTGAACCCGGGGTAGACAACGTTCTTCGGTCATCCTCGATTATTGTGGGAGCGAGCCTGCTCGCGATGGCGTCGGCACAGTCAATCTTGCTGTAACCGACACCTCCATCACGAGCCTGCTCGCTCCCTCAACGTTCAGCACATCAAGCGGTCATTGAGCGTCCGGAACCGCCAGCCATTGCCCAATGACTTTCTGGTAGCTGCCGTTCGCCTTGCTCAGGTGCAACCACTGATCGACATACATCTTCCAAGTGGTGTCGTCCCGGGGCAGCAGGTAGGCCTTCTCGCCATATTGCAGGTAACGGCTCGGGTTGACGGCGCACAGGCCAGGCTTGAGTTTCTGCTGGTAGAGCGCTTCCGAGGCATCGGTAATCATCACGTCGGCTTTCTTGTCCAGCAGTTCCTGGAAGATGGTCACATTGTCATGAAGACTGAGCTGGCCCTTGGGCACGAAGGCACGGACGAAGGCTTCGTTGGTGCCGCCGGCCGGTTCCACCAGGCGCACCGAAGGCTGGTTGATCTGTTCGAGGGTCTGGTAGCGCGACTGGTCTTCGCAACGGACCAGCGGGATCTTGCCATCCACGTCCAGCGTGTTGCTGAAGTAGGCTTTCTTCTGGCGCTCGAGGGTCACCGAGATCCCGCCCATGCCGATGTCGCATTTGCCCGCGATCATATCCGGCATCAGGGTTTTCCAGGTGGTCTGTACCCATTGCACTTTGACGCCCAGGCTTGCTGCCAGGGAGCGCGCCATGTCGGTGTCGATGCCTTCGTATTCTCCGGTTTCAGTCTTGTAGGTGTAGGGCTTGTAGTCGCCGGTGGTGCACACCGTCAATTCACCCCGTTGCAGGACCAGGTCCAGATGCGAAGGCGCCGGCTCGGCCTGGGCGCCGCAGGACAGTGCCAGCAGGCCGCAGAATGTCATTGTGCTTGTTATATTTTTCATCGGGGCACACGTCTCGCAAGGGAAGGGGACAAGACGGGGCAGTGTAGTAAAAGTCTTCGCGGGCTGTCACGGGGGCGGGGCGCTGGCGACTCATCGCGCGGCCGCGTCGGGCAGTCGCTGGGGGCTTTCGTCGGTGCAGCGGTGCGCTTCGCTGTCTAGTGGGCAATGATCCCATGGTCGATCGCGTACTTCGCCAGGGCCGCGGGTTTGTCGATGTTGAGCTTGCGGCGGATGCTCAGGCGGTGGGTTTCGACGGTGCGCACGCTGATGTCCAGCTCGCGGGCCATCTCCTTGTTGTTCAGACCCTGGACCATTTTGAGTAGCACCTGGCGCTCGCGGGGTGTCAGCTCGTCATCGGTGTTGGGAGCGGTGGCGAGCCGCTGGGCGATCTCTGCGCTGTAGAAGGTGCCGCCGCTGATGATGGCCTCGATGGCGGCGATGATTTCCCGTGAAGGCGCATTCTTGAGGACGTAGCCGCTGGCGCCGGAACGCACCGACTCGCTCACGTACTCATGGTTATCGTACATGCTCAAAACCAGGATCTTGAGGTTGGGGTACTGTTTGCCCAGCAGCCGGGTCAATTCGAGCCCGTTCATGTCCTTGAGGCCGATGTCCATCAGCAGCAGGTCTGGCTGGCAGCGCCCGACCATCTCGATCGCCTGCGCGCCGTTCTCGGCTTCGCCCACCACATCCAGTTGGGGCATGACGGACAGCAAGGCCCGGATGCCATCGCGGACCAGGGAGTGATCGTCAACCAGCGCGACGCGGATCGCAGGGGGCAGGTTCATCGGCAGGTGCTCTCGGTATAAAGGGCGCGCATCAGCTTTCGGTGGCCGACAGGGCCATGGGCAACAGGACGTCCAATTCACTTCGACCCGGCGTCGACGTCAGTTCCAGTCGTCCGCCGAAATGCTCGACCCGTTCACGGATGTTACGCAGGCCGATGCCGGCATGGCCACGTTCGACTTGCGGGACATTGAAGCCCATTCCGTCATCCACCACCGTCAGGCGCAAGGATTGAGCGGAGCCAAACAAGGTGATAGCGACACGTTTCGCCCCAGCGTGGCGTTCGATATTGGTCAGGGCTTCCTGGGCAATGCGGAATAGCGAGACCGGGGCGCCATTCTCCAGCCGGCAATCGAACTCATTGCTTCGGTAGGATACCTCCAGGCCGCTGCGCTGTTCGAATTCGGCCGCGAGCTGGCCGATGGCGGCGGGCAGGCCCAGGGTGTCGAGCAGGGAAGAGCGCAAGTCGTGGGAGATGTTGCGGATTTCACCGATGGCTTCTCCCAGTCGATCCGTTGCGTTCTTGAGGATGCCCAGGCCGTTTTCCTGGCCGTTTTCGAGCACATGACTGGCCAGCTCGAACTGGAATTTGATCGACACCAGCAGTTGGCTGATGCCGTCGTGGAGCTCGCGGGATACCCGCGAGCGTTCCTCCTCCTGCAGGCTGACAATGCGCTGGTTCAACCGCTGCAGTTTTTTGTCGGCCAGGCGATGTTCGCTCACGTTGAGGGTCATGCCGCCAGCGAAGACCAGCAGGACCGCCACCAGTGCGATGGCGGCAATGGCCAGCATGGTGGTGTGGATGCCTTGGGCGACTTCATCCCGTGCCTGCTGGGTGGCGCGCTCGACATCTTCCAGGTAGATCCCGGTGCCAAGCATCCAGCCCCACCGATCCAGCATCACCACGTAGGCCAATTTTTCGGTCACCTGGCCGGAGGACGGTTTGTTCCAGGCGTAGCGCTGGAAACCTTCGCCGGTCTCGGCGCTTTTGATCAATGCCTGGATGACAGGCAGGCCGTGAGGATCCTTCATGTCCCAGAGGTATTTGCCCACCAGCTCCGACTGGCGCGCGTGCATCAGGCTGCGGCCCTGGCGGTCATACACGAAGAAATAGCCGTTGATGCCGAAGCTGAGCTTGCGCAGTTCTTCGAGCACCTGCTGCTGTGCGTGTTCGTCGCCAAGGCCACCGTTGTACAGCGGAGCGATCAGGCTCTGCGCCATCTCGACGTAGTTCTTCAGCTCGGCGCGCTTGCTGGCCAGGATGCTGTCTTCGATCAGTTGTGCCTGTTGGTCGCCCAACTGGCGGTTGAGCGAGATCACCAGCGCGCAGATGACAGCAATCGCCAGGACCAGGGGCAGGATCCCGAGGGCGACGATTTTGTGTTTGAGCAGCATCTGTACTCCTGTCAGGGCCTGACGGGGGGAGGTGGATGGTCGGCATCATATGCCAAACATCGTACCGGATTGGAGATAAAACCTGTGGGAGCAAAACCTGTGGGAGCAAAGCTTGCTCGCGATTGCGGTCAGTCAGCAATGATGTTGACTGGTCTGTCGCTATCGCGAGCAAGCTTTGCTCCCACAGGTTTGCACCGTTTGATCCTTAACTGGCATTAGGGCAAGCCTTGCTCCCGCAGGGGCAGGGGGCATCTACGTAGTACTACGGATTTATTTATTGACGATGTACAGGGATATTGGGCCCGCTCCGAATAGCCGGGGCATACTATAAAAACAATCGCCGCAGTCCACTGGACCTCGGCAGGAGACACGCAATGACAACCCGTCTGGTTAAACACCTTGCCTGGTTTGCCGTGGCTGTTCTGGGAGCCTGTGCGTTGAGTGTCGTGGCCTTGCGCCGCGGCGAACCCATCAACGCCCTCTGGATCGTCGTCGCAGCCGTGGCCATCTACCTGGTCGCCTACCGCTACTACAGCCTCTTCATCGCCAACAACGTGATGCAACTCGATGCGCGCCGGGCCACCCCT
>NZ_VCNG01000021.1 GCF_006227205.1 Pseudomonas sp. ICMP22404 | reverse complement strand
GCACCCGGACAAACCGGTGATGGACTACGAGGCGTTCTTCCGCGAACGCCAGGAGGCCCGTTACGGTGGCAAGGGTGGGCCGAAGTGCTGTTGACCCGACGGCCCTGAGGTCATCCCCCTGTGGGAGCGAGCCTGTGGGAGCAAGGCTTGCCCGCGAAGGCGTCGGGTCAGTGATGAAGATGTCAACTGATCCACCGCTATCGCGGGCAAGCCTTGCTCCCACAGTTGTTTTTGGGCGGGCTCAGGGTGTGTATTCGCCACCGATTCCCTGTGGGAGCGGGCTTGCACGCGAAGGCGTCGTGTCAGTGATGAAGATGTCGACTGATCCACCGCTATCGCGGGCAAGCCTTGCTCCCACAGTTGTTTTTGGGCGGGCTCAGGTTTTGTGCCTGCCACTGATTCCCTGTGGGAGCGGGCTTGCCCGCGAAGGCGTCGGGTCAGTGATGAAGGTGTCGACTGATCCACCGCTATCGCGGGCAAGCCTTGCTCCCACAGTTGTTTTTGGGCGGGGCTCAGGTTTTGTGCCTGCCACTGATTCCCTGTGGGAGCGAGCCTGCTCGCGATGGCGTACTATCCATCGACTTCGATATTGACTGACCCAGCGCCATCGCGAGCCTGCTCGCTCCCACAAAAAAATTGCATCAAGGAGATTCTGTTTGTCCTCTCCCATTCCCGTGACGATCCTCAGCGGCTTCCTCGGTGCCGGCAAGACCACGTTGCTGCGCCATCTGCTCAAGGCCGAGCACGGCTTGAAAATAGCCGTGATCGAGAACGAATTCAGTGACGCAGGCATCGACACGCAACTGCTGGGCGACGAGCCGGTGCAGGTCATGACCCTGGCCAACGGCTGCGTGTGCTGCACCATTCACACTGACCTGACCAAGGCCTTGTATCTGTTGCTCGAACGGCTGGACAGCGGTGATATCACCTTCGATCGCCTGGTGATCGAATGCACCGGCCTGGCCGATCCCGCCCCGGTGGCGCAGACCTTTTTCATCGATGAGGAGCTGCGCGAGCGTTACATTCTCGACGGTATCCTGACCTTGGTGGACGCCGCCCACGCCGATGTCCACCTGGCCCAAGCCATCGCCCAGGCCCAGGTCGGATTTGCCGATCGCCTTCTGGTGAGCAAGACCGACCTGGTGGACGCTGCCCAGGTCGAAGCCCTTGGCGAGCGCTTGACCCGCATCAACCGGCGGGCGCCCATCCGGATCGTGGAACATGGCCAGATCGATCTGGCTGAATTGCTCGACATCCGCGGCTTCAACCTCAATGCGGACCTGGGCGCGGGGTTCAGCTTGCGCCCGGTTGCCAAGGCCACCACGGGCGACCGCATCAGCAGCCTGGTGCTGCGTACCGACAAGCCGCTGGATATCGACAAGCTCAGCGAGTTCATGAACCAGTTGCTGGAAGACCACGGCAAACAGTTGCTGCGCTACAAGGGCGTGCTGAGCATCGCCGGCGAACCCCGTCGATTGGTGTTCCAAGGTGTCCTCAAGTTGTACGGCTTCGATTGGGACACCGAATGGGCCCCCAATGAGGCTCGGGAAAGCGTGATCGTATTCATCGCCGACGAGCTGCCCGAGGAGAAGATCCGCGCGGGATTCGAGGCCGCTTTAATTTGACGTCGCCGTGCCTGTGGCCATCAGCAGCTTTTGCTCAAGATGGTCCAGGTGCTCATCCATCAGGCGTACGGCTTCATCCCTGCTGCCGTTTTCCACGGCATCCACGATCGCCAGATGCTCCTGCAAGGCACAATGCCGGCGGGCCTTGATCTCGTGCCGGGCCAGGGCCAGCGAGGTCAAGGGCACCAGGCTGCCGAGAAACTGCGCCAGCGGTGCGTTGCCGGCCATGGAGGCGAGGTGCAGGTGAAACTCGCCGGAAAGGCGTATCGCCGGGCCGCGCTCGCCGCGTTCCAGGCACTGTTGCTCCTGCGCCACCAGATCACGCAGACGCTGCAAGTCCCTGGGTTGCGGAGCCTTGCAGGCCAGGTGCACCAATGTCTGTTCGGTGAGCCGGCGGGCGTGCAGGATTTGTCGGGTTTGCTCCAGGTCCGGTGCCGCGACTTGCGGCCGATGATTGGGCCGCAGGATTACCACTTGTTGGTGAGACAGGCGCGCCAGTACACGACGAATGATGCTGCGGCTGACGCCGAACACATCCCCGAGGCCTTCCTCGGTGAAGCGGCTGGCGGGAGCAATGCGTTGTTCGAGGATGGCGTCGAAGATCCGCGGATAGATATCGTCCACCGACGGCTTGCCGACAGCGCCGGGCAGCGGCAGGGTGGCAAGCACGTTGCGTTGATGCTGATGGGACATGACGTTGTTCATGACGGTCTCCGCAAGGCGTGGCTCAGGTAGCGAGGTTGTCGTCCGGGATATTCAGTTCAATGCCCATGCGCTGGCCTTCCCTGA
This sequence comes from Pseudomonas sp. ICMP22404, assembly GCF_006227205.1. GTDB lineage: Bacteria > Pseudomonadota > Gammaproteobacteria > Pseudomonadales > Pseudomonadaceae > Aquipseudomonas. The sequence continues at coordinate 103,041 of NZ_VCNG01000021.1, read as the reverse complement.
GGATATGCCGGCGCATTTCTGCACTGGCCTGGGCGCTGTTCTTGCCACGAATGGCGCGTACCACGGCTTCGTTCTCTTCCAGCCGTTCGGCCAGATGCTCGGGCGAATTGCGCAACACATCGGCACTTTGCTTGAGGGCGTTGCTGGTCTGCTGTACCACACTGTGAAAGATCGGGTTGGAGGTCAGGGCAAACAGTTCCTCATGGAACGCGATGTAGGCGCTGGCGCAGGCATCGTTGTCATTGGCTTCCAGGGCTTCGCGCATGTCCATGAGGGTCAGGCGCAATTGTCCGACTTCCTTACTGCTGATGGACTGGGCTACCAGGCCAACGATGAAGGGCTCCAGGGTGTAGCGCAGTTGCAGCACGTCCTCCAGGCTCGCACCGGCTACCGCGCTGCCTTCATGGGGATCGCTGGCGTTGGCCTCCAGCACCACCACGCCTTTGCCGGGCATCGAGCGCACAAGCCCGAGGGTTTCCAGCACGATGACCGCTTCGCGCAGGCTTGGTCGGCTGATGCCCAACTGTTCGGCCAACTCCCGCTGGCCCGGCAGCATGTCGCCCGAGCGCCATTGGCCCCGGGCCAGGGCCGCGCGTAGTTTTTCCACCACGGAATTGACGACGGTTGATGAACTGATCACATGGGGCTCCTCAAAGATCAATCAGGCGATGCCGGCCCGCAGGCGGGCATCGCGCGCTTTCAAAATTGCTGCTGATGGGCACTGCCCACCGGCTTTCTCGGTTGGAAGGCATAGCCCTGCTGGCCGGACAGTACCTTGCGCGCACGCGGGACATCGATGTCTTTTTCCCAACGGGCGATTGCCACGGTGGCCACGCAGTTGCCGATCAGGTTGGTCAGGGCGCGACCGATGCCCATGAACCAGTCGACCGCCAGCACCAGCACCAGGCCGACCACCGGAATAGCCGGGATCGCTGTCAGCGTGGCGGCGAGGATCACCAATGCCGAGCCGGGAATCCCATGGGCACCCTTGGACGTGATCAGCGACACCAGCAGGATGGTCAGCAGGTCGGTCAGGGCCAGGGGCGTACCGGTGGCGTTGGCGATGAAGACGATGGCCAGGGTCAGGTAGATCGAGAAGCCGTCCAGGTTGAACGAGTAACCGGTCGGGATGACCAGCCCCACGGTGGAACTGCCGATCCCGAGGTGTTCGAGCTTGCGCATGACTTGTGGCAGCACGGCGTCGGAAGAAGCAGTGCCGAGCACGATGAGCAGTTCCTCGCGCAGGTATTTGAGGAACGGCAGCATTGGCAGGCCCGACGACCGCATCACCAGGCCCAGGACCAGAGCGACGAAGGCGACGCAGGTCAGGTAGAACAGGCCGACGAGGCTGCCCAGGTGTTGCAGCGAGTCCAGCCCATACTTGCTGGTAGTGAAGGCAATGGCGCCGAAGACGCCGATGGGGGCCAGGCGCACGATCATGCCCATGATGCGGAAGATCACGTGGCTGAGTTCGTTGATCAACCGGGAGATGCCGGAGGCGGCGTCGCCCACCAGGTTCAGCGCACTGCCGAACAGTACCGAGAACAACAGCACTTGCAGGATGTTGTTATCCGCGAAGGCACCGAGCACCGAGGTCGGGATCAGGTTCATCAGGAACTGGGTGGTGGTCACCAGGTGCTGGCCACGTTGGGCGATGTCACCCACGTCCGCGCTGGAAAACTGCTCCAGGTGGATGTTCGCGCCACTGCCAATGCCGGTGCTGAAGGCCATTACCAGGCCAATCACCAGGGCGATGGTGGTCAGCACTTCAAAATAGATGACTGACTTGAGGCCGATGCGCCCGACCTTCTTGAGATCGCCTGCGCCGGAAATACCACTGACCACCACGCAGAATACGATCAGGCCGATGAGCATTTTGATCAGCTTGATAAAGCCGTCGCCGAGGGGTTTGAGCTGTGCGGAATATTCGGGAAGGGTCAGCCCGCAGACGATGCCAAGCACCAATCCGAGGACAACTTGAAGGAAGATCGAACGCGAGCACCATTTGAGCATGGGAGGGATTCCTGGTTCGGTGTCCTTATTCGCCGGCACGGAGGGCAGGCGTCGGACTTCATTATTGTGGTCTTACCGGTTTGTCCAGTGCAGGCGCAGTCTAGGCGCGGGTTTGGGGTTGAGGCAAGGTGAATTTTCGCATTTAGGCCTTACCGGTCTTACCAGTTGGGCGAAAACCCTTGTGCCTGAGCCTTTTTGTTCCGCAAAAAAACTGAGGCACAGATTTTCGTCAGTCAAACCAGGCCCATGGGAGCAAAGCATGCTCGTGATGGAGGCAAGTCAGTTCAAAGCCGATTGGGCGGGGCCGCCGCTATCGGGAGCATGCTCTGCTCCCACAGTGTGGGTCTCATTGAAGTGGCGTGGTGATCCCGACTCAAATGATGCTGAGGACGAATGTCAACTTTGAATGTGCCTCGGTTTCCGCCAGATAACGATAAGGCGACCCGCGCATTCTTAATCCGCCTATATATTTTTTGTTTTCCGTCATGAGCGACAGGGGAGAGTGTTTGGCTTTTATGTTTTCCAGTGTGATGACTCGGTTTTTCTGGTCGACAAGTTTAAAACTGGTTGGTTTGCCCGAGTCTTTTACGCCTATTGCGTCGAACCAACTTTTGCCAATGAATTTGTTGTGGTGCTCCCCTGTGTTTTTGATGGACAGGGTATAGCCGCCGGCCGTATGACGAAAGTGCAACATCAGCGGCTGGATAACGCCTCCCTCGGCTTTGGCGTGCATGCCCAGCAGGTTTGAGTGGTCGACGGTTTGTGGTCTGCCGCTGAAAAAACCACCGCTGAATGAAGTAAGAGTCGCCAGTGCCGGTTTCCCATGCAGCGTTTCAAGCAAGTGGATATTCATGTCGGGCAGGCTGAGTGTTGCGGAGAAAGATAGTTTACTGTCCATGTAATGATCACATCCTATATGGACGACCTAAGTGGTCGTGAATGATGAGATTCGATGTTATGGGTTTCTCGGCTGTTTGTGTGGAGGGGTGTGTTTCAAGGGTTGAGATGTGAAGAAAAGGAGGTGGACTGGAGTTATTGATTTGTCAGGCGGGTTTATTTTGGGGGATATAAATAAAAAGCCCACATCCTTCGATGTGGGCTTTTTTGTAACGCCTGGCGTTATATCAAGCGCCGTACACCGGCAGCTTCTTGCAGATCGCCTTGACCTTCTCACGAACGGCGTCGATGACCGCTTCGTTGTTCAGGTCAGCCAGGATGTCGCAGATCCAGCCGGCCAGTTCCTTGCACTCGGCTTCCTTAAAACCACGAGTGGTCACGGCCGGGGTGCCGAAGCGCAGACCGGAGGTGACGAACGGGGAACGTGGGTCGTTTGGCACCGAGTTCTTGTTCACGGTGATGAACGCCTTGCCCAGTGCGGCGTCGGCGTCTTTGCCAGAGATGTCCTGCTTGATCAGCGACAGCAGGAACAGGTGGTTCTCGGTACCGCCGGACACCACGTCGAAGCCGCGCTCGATGAATACGCCGGCCATGGCCTTGGCGTTTTTCACGACCTGCTGCTGGTAAGCCTTGAACTCAGGTTGCAGGGCTTCCTTGAAGCAGATCGCCTTGGCGGCGATGACGTGCTCCAGCGGGCCACCTTGGGCGCCCGGGAATACGGCGGAGTTCAGCTTCTTCTCGATGTCGGCGTTGGCGCGGGCCAGGATCAGACCGCCACGTGGACCGCGCAGGGTCTTGTGCGTAGTGGTGGTGACCACGTCGGCGAATGGCACTGGGTTCGGGTAGACGCCAGCGGCGACCAGACCGGCGACGTGGGCCATGTCCACGAACAGGTAGGCACCGACCTTGTCGGCGATGGCGCGGAAACGTGGGAAATCGAGGACCTGGGAGTAGGCGGAGAAACCGGCCACGATCATTTTAGGCTTGTGCTCGAGGGCCAGGCGCTCGACTTCGTCGTAGTCGATCAGGCCATTGCCGTCGATGCCGTACTGGATGGCGTTGTACAGCTTGCCGGAGGAAGAAACGCTGGCACCGTGGGTCAAGTGACCGCCGTGGGCCAGGCTCATGCCCAGGATGGTATCGCCAGCTGACAGCAGCGCCAGGTAGACGGCGGCGTTGGCCTGGGAACCGGCGTGGGGCTGGACGTTGGCGTAATCGGCGCCGAACAGTTCCTTGGCGCGGTCGATGGCCAGTTGCTCGACCACGTCGACGTATTCGCAACCACCGTAGTAGCGCTTGCCCGGGTAGCCTTCGGCGTACTTGTTGGTCAGTACCGAGCCTTGAGCTTCCATCACCGCAGGGCTGGTGTAGTTTTCCGAAGCGATCAGCTCAATGTGCTCTTCCTGGCGCTGAGCTTCTTGCTCCATGGCGGCAAAGAGATCGGCGTCGTACTTGGCAATAGTCAAATCACGGCTGAACATGGCGGTCCTCAAGGATCGGGGGCAGAAAAGGGAGGCATTCTACCCCAACCGGTTTTGGAAGGCATATGAAAGGACATCATGTCGCGGACGAATGGGATTCACCCAGAACCGGCGGCCTCATCGCGAGCAGGCTCGCTCCCACATTGCAAAGCGTTTCCCCGTGGGAGCGAGTCTGCTCGCGATGAGGCCCGCCCAGGCGCCATAGGGCCTCAATCGAGCATGAACAGCGCATCATTGCTGAACTGCGCTTCGAACCGGTGGGCGGGCATCGGGCGACCGAACAGGTAGCCCTGGACTTCGTCGCAGCCGTGTTCACGCAGGAAGTCGAGTTGTTCGTGGGTCTCGACGCCTTCGGCGATCACGGCCAGGTTGAGGCTGTGGGCCATGGCGATGATCGCCCGGGCGATCTGCGCGTCCTGTTCGCCGGACGGCAGGCCGTCGACGAAGGTGCGGTCGATCTTCAGCACGTCGATGGGGAATTGCTTGAGGTAGTTGAGCGACGAATAGCCGGTGCCGAAGTCATCCACGGCGATGCTCAGGCCCAGGTTTTTCAACCCGGCCAGGATCTGCATCGCCTCGCTGACTTCGCGCATCAGGATACTTTCCGTCAACTCCAGCTCCAGGCAGGCCGGTGACAGGCCGGTGCTGCGCAGGATATTGGCGATTCGCGTACCCAACTGGCCATCGGAGAACTGCCGGGCCGAGATATTGACCGAGACTTTCGGCACCCGGACCTTGGCCTGGTGCCAGGTCTTGAGCTGCCGGCAGGCTTCGTCGATGACCCAGTCGCCGACGTCCACCACCAGGCCCAGTTCTTCGAGCACCGGGATGAAGTCCCCCGGCGGCACCAGCCCACGCCGCGGATGACGCCAGCGCAGCAAGGCCTCGGCACCGGTCAAACGTTTGCCATCGCCGCTGAACTGCGGTTGGTAATACAGCACGAACTCGTTCTGCTCGAGGGCGTGACGCAGGTCGCTTTCCAGTTCCAGTCGCTCCAGGGCGCTGGCGTTCATGTCGGCCTGATAGAACTGGAAGTTGTTCTTGCCACGCTCCTTGGCGTGATACATCGCCGTGTCGGCGTTTTTCATCAGTTGGCTCAGTTCGTTGCCGTCCTGGGGACTCAAGGCGATGCCGATACTGGCGGTGACGAAGAACTCCCGGCCTTCGAGCACGAATGGCCGGACCAGACTGGCGAGGATCTGCTCGGCCACGGTAATGGCCCGGTTCAGCGCCAGTTCCCGGCTGGAGCGCGGCTCCAGCAGCAGGGTGAACTCGTCGCCGCCCATGCGCGCCACGGTGTCGTCGTCGGTGACGCAGCCGAGCAGCCGTGTGGCCATGTCCTTGAGCATCCGGTCGCCGGCGGCATGGCCCAGGGAGTCGTTGATCGGTTTGAACCGGTCAAGGTCGAGGAACATCAGCACGACCCAGTTCTTCTGCCGCTCGGCCGATTGCAGCGCGGTGTGCAGGCGATCCTGGAACAGCGTGCGGTTGGGCAGGTGGGTGAGGGCGTCGTAATAGGCCAGGCGATGGATGCGCTGCTCGCTGGCCTTGCGCTCGCTGATGTCGCTGAAAAAGCACACGTAGCTGGCCAGGTCGCCTTCATCATCCAGCACCGCCGTGATGCCGACCCAGGCCGGGTAGTGTTCGCCGTTGCGGCGCTTGAGCCAGACCTCGCCTTCCCAGGTGCTGTGCTGTTGCAGTTGCTTGAGCACGTAGCGCAAGTGGGCTTCCTGCTGCTCGTCCACGGTCAGCATGTTCGGCAACTGGTCCAGCACCTGGGACACTGCGTAGCCACTGACCCGGCTGAAGGCTTCGTTGGCCTGGACAATGTAACCGGCCGGGTCGGTGATCAGAATCGCCGAGGTCGAATGCTCGAATACCGTGGCGGCCATGCGCAGGTCTTTTTCGGCGCGCCGTTGCTGGCTGATGTCGCGGCCGACGCCGAGCACTCCTTCGAACCCGCCGGAATCATCCCAGACCAGTACCAGCCGCAGTTCGATAGGGATCTTGCGTCCGTCGGCACGCAGGCAGTCGAACAGGAACAATTGGGTTTGCATCTGGTTGCGCAGTTCGGCCAGTTGCCCGGGTTTGTCGAGGGCCTTGCTGACCCGGTCCATCAGGGTATAGATCCCGGTCAGTTGCTGCGGATTGGCGATGGTCGACTGCCAGCCGTTCTGGAAGATCCAGTCGGCGTTGTAACCCAGTACCGCTTGCACCGACGGGCTGACGTAGTTGAGTGAAAGCTTGCTGTCGGTGGAAAAGATCACGTCGCTGATGCTCTCGGCGAGCATTCGGTAGCGCTGTTCGCTGTCACGCAGAGACTCGCTGGCCTCGATCTGCTCGGTGACATCCTTCGCCACACCGATGATCCGCGTCACCTGATCGTGCCGGTCCCGGGCCAGGGCCTGTTCACGGATGTCGAAGCGTCGCCATTTGCCATCGCGATGGCGGAAGCGCAACTGGCATTGCAACAGGTGCGCATAACCGCCTCGCCGTTGTTCCTGGCGCAGCGTGTGGTAGTGATCGGCGTCGTCGCTGTGCAGCAGGATTTCCCAGAAGTATTCGCCCATCTGGTGCAGTTCGTTGCGGTCGTACCCCAGGGTCTGGCCCAGGTGGTGGTTGCTGAAGATCATCCGCTGGCTGATGACGTCCTGCACATAGAGATGATCCGGCACGGTACGCACCACGTCGGACCAGAAGCCTTCGCGCTCGAGCAGCGAGAGTTCGATCAGCTTGCGGCTGGTGATGTCGTTGATGCTCAGGATAACGGCGTTGTAGTCGTCCTGTTTTTCCGGCAGGCGCAGTACCAGCCAGAGATGCTGGTCACGGCCGTGGGCATCCTGGAGCTTGATCTCCAGTTCCAACTGCTTGTGCTGGTCAAGCAGCGTTTCGAGCAGTTGCGGGCCAACGGGGTTGTTGTCCTGCGGCCCCTTGCCCACCAGCAACTGCCAGGCCTGTTCACAGGAGTCGACGTTGAGCAACTGCAGCGCCATCTGGTTGACTTCGGTAATGCGCACTTCCTGTTGCAGTTGCTCGAGCTGGTGCGCGACGGTCATCCACGCCCGCAATTGATCGCCATTGTGCAGGCCTGCGCGGGCAAAGAATGACTTGAGACTGGAGAGGTCGAGTACACACAGGGCTACGCCGGTGCCTTCGAAAATGTCCTGGTAACGCCGGCGACCTTCGTGCAGTTGCCGCTGGCGCCGACGCATGCTCAGCAGCGCGATCAACGGCAGCATCGAAAACGCCAGGCCCAGCAGACACTTGCCGATGAAGGCTGGCAGCAGTTGTTCAAGCACCTGGCGACGGTCGAACAACCCCCGTAATTGCCAGTCGCTGCTGCTCAGGGGCACGGTGAGCACGGTATTGGTCAGATCGTCCGGCGACAGGTGCGAGGGGCTGATCGACGGCAGGCTTTCGTCACGGCTGACGATTTGCTGGTTGAGGCGGTTTTCCACCAGCCATAGCGGGCGCAAACCCGTATCGACCTGTTTGATGAGCGTGGAGAAAAAACTCGGGGTCAGGCGCAGGGCCCAGTAACCGCGGGTGTTGCCTGTGGACTGGTGCAACAGGAGATGCACCACGGAGCCGTCGTCGGTGTTACTGAAGTAGTGCGCCTGGTCACGACTGCGGTGCACCAGCTCGCTGAGGTAGCCGGCATCGTGGCTGTCGGGGTCGGTGTCGCTGAGTACCATGCCGGAAGGGCTCAGCAATGCCAGGCTGCGCAGTTGGGGCAGTGACTGCTGGAGCTTGTGCAACAGCACCTGCTGTTCGTCGGCTGTCTGCGGTTGTTCGACGATCGGTAGCAGGTTGAGGGCGATTTGCGCGTTCAGGGCCATATTCAGGCTGACTTGCGCGGCCAGGTCGGCGGTGTAGTCGATGGTGTATTGGCGCTGTTGCTGCTGGGTGACGCGCAGTTGATCGAGCAACTGCCAGAAGAGCAATCCGAGCAACAGCAGCACCAGGGTGGCCAGCGCGCCCTTCAATGTCCCGCGCAGGGGCGAGCCGGGCACGGTATCCGGTGCGCGTGGGGACAGGGTCGGCGTGACGTTGGACAAGCTGTAATCCTGCGGTTTGCTGGACTGGCGCGACACGCACTATAAGCCGGACGCCCGAAGGGCGGCTAGCATGCCTTGAGTTGTGGCAAAGTGCCAGTCCCTGGTGGCTGGACCTTGACGGACGGTTGAGGTAGCTTTGCCGGTCAAACAAGAGCGTTCCAGCTCCAGATCCCCAGGCTTTATCTGCCCCGCTGGCATTGATGACCGTCAACTGCCAGCGCCGTGCATGGCCTGGTTCGTTCTTTTCACCTGTCACAGACGCTAGGTTCACCATGGCTCAATACGTCTTCACCATGCATCGGCTGAGCAAAGTTGTTCCGCCGAAGCGGGAAATCCTGAAAAATATTTCGCTCTCATTCTTCCCCGGCGCCAAGATCGGCGTGCTGGGCCTCAACGGTTCGGGTAAGTCCACGCTGCTGAAGATCATGGCTGGCGTCGATACCGAATTCGACGGCGAAGCCCGTCCGATGCCGGACCTGAACATCGGCTACCTGCCTCAGGAACCTCAGCTGGACCCGACCAAGACCGTGCGTGAAGTGGTCGAGGAAGCGGTCAGCGTGATCAAGGACGCTCAGGCGCGCCTGGACGAGGTCTATGCCGCCTACGCTGACCCGGATGCCGACTTCGACAAGCTGGCCGCCGAACAGGCCAAGCTCGAAGCGATTCTGCAGGCCAGCGATGGCCATAACCTGGAGCGCCAGCTGGAAGTCGCCGCCGATGCCCTGCGCCTGCCGGCCTGGGAAGCGAAGGTCGAACACCTGTCCGGCGGTGAAAAGCGCCGTGTGGCCCTGTGCCGCCTGTTGCTGTCCGCCCCGGACATGCTGCTGCTCGACGAACCGACCAACCACCTGGACGCCGACTCCGTCGCCTGGCTCGAACACTTCCTGCACGACTTCCCGGGCACCGTGGTGGCGATTACCCACGACCGTTACTTCCTGGACAACGTCGCCGGCTGGATCCTGGAACTCGACCGCGGCGCGGGCATTCCGTACGAGGGCAACTATTCGGGCTGGCTGGAAGCCAAGTCCGATCGTCTGGCCCAGGAATCCAAGCAGCAGTCGGCCCATGAAAAGGCCATGAAGGAAGAACTGGAGTGGGTGCGCAAAGGCGCCAAAGCCCGCCAGTCCAAATCCAAGGCTCGTCTGCAACGCTTCGAGGAAATGCAGTCCCAGGAATTCCAGAAGCGCAGCGAAACCAACGAGATCTACATCCCGGCCGGTCCGCGCCTGGGTGACAAGGTCATCGAATTCAAGAACGTCACCAAGGGCTACGGCGATCGCGTGTTGATCGACAACCTGTCGTTCTCCATGCCCAAAGGCGCCATCGTCGGTGTGATCGGTGGTAACGGCGCGGGTAAATCCACGTTGTTCCGCATGCTGATGGGCAAGGAAACACCGGACTCGGGCACCATCGAAGTCGGCGAAACCGTGCAGCTCGCTTGCGTCGACCAGAGCCGCGAAGACCTGGACGGCAGCAAGACGGTGTTCCAGCAGATCTCCGACGGTTCCGACCAGATCCGCATCGGCAACTACGAAATCCCGTCGCGCACCTACGTGGGCCGCTTCAACTTCAAGGGCGGCGACCAACAGAAGTTCGTCAAGGACCTGTCCGGTGGTGAGCGCGGTCGTCTGCACCTGGCGTTGACCTTGAAGGAGGGTGGCAACGTCCTGCTGCTCGACGAACCGTCCAACGACCTCGACGTCGAAACCCTGCGTTCCCTGGAAGAAGCCTTGCTGGACTTCCCGGGCGCCGCCATTGTGATCTCCCACGATCGGTGGTTCCTCGACCGCGTGGCAACCCACATCCTGGCGTATGAAGACGACTCCCAAGCGGTGTTCTTCGAGGGCAACTACACCGAGTACGAAGCCGATCGCAAGAAGCGCCTCGGCGAAGCCGCTGCCCAGCCGCATCGGGTACGGCACAAGAAGCTGGCCTGATTCCATCAGCCGGTAAGCCACAAAACCTGTGGGAGCGAGCCCTGCTCGCGATAGCGTCGGTTCAATCAACATTCATGTTGCCTGACCCACCGCCATCGCGAGCAGGGCTCGCTCCCACAGTGGTTTCTTGGCAGGGCACCCATTGTGTGCTGGCTGGCGATAAGGCCAGCAGAATCACCCCGGCTCTATCGCCACCACCTCAATCGCCATATCCCCCACCGGCCGCTTCCAGACCACTTCATCCCCAACCTTGCTCCCCAGCAACGCCCGCCCCAGCGGCGAGCCCCAATTGATCAGCCCAGTGGCCGCATCGGCCTGGTCTTCGCCCACCAGTTGCACGCGCTGCTCATGGTCATGCTCATCGACAAAGGTCACCCAGTGTCCGATCCGCACCTGATCCGTTGAGGTTGTCGTAATGACTTGTGCGCTTTGCAGGCGTTGATTGAAATAGCGCAGATCCCGTTCCAGGTCCGCGAGGCGCTGTTTGTCCGCCAGGTCTTTGCGGGCTGCCTGTTGGCTGTGCAGCGTCTGTAGCTCGGCAACCCGGGCCTGCAGTTGGGCGAACCCGGTGGGCGTGACGTAGTTGGGTTGCGCGCTGACCTGGCGTTCGACCGGTTGATCGGCCTGGGCCGCGGCGCTGTCTTCGTTGACGAAAGCACGACTCATGCTGTTCTCCTCTCTTGGAGTTTGGGCCATGGTCGCAGGCTTTTGGTTTCGACGGATATCTATGCGCGACTCACTGCGAACGATAGGCCCGGGCGGCGTCGCGGTCCTTTTCCTGCTGCCAGGCGCGCTCGCGTTCATCCCAGTGACGGTCGCGGTAGGCGTCACGGTCTTCACTTTCCCGCATGGCCTGGCATTGTCGGAAGCCGTCGCTCCAGCCTTCGGCGTAGCGAGGATCCTTGAGGTAGCGCGGGACGTCTTTGCGGAACTGGCCGGTGATCGCGCCGGCGGCTTGCCGGCCACTGCTGCAGCCGTCATCGAAGCCGTCGGCGAATGCGGGTGGATATCCCCTCGCAATCAAGTCTTCGTGGGTGCTCTCACAGCCACCTAGCAACATCAATACACCCAGCACTACCGCGCACCTCATCTCGACTCCCAGCCCTTTAACGGATCTATAAGGGAAGTGTAGAAGTACCGTTGTCGACGGGCAGTGAAAGAATGATCAAAAAGGTCTGGCATCGTTGCCAATGACTGCGGGTTCAGACGCCCGCTTTCTCAACGGCATCTGCGATCAGTGGCGCAACTTCACGCAACCCCTCGAGGGGCAGCTTCTTTCTTTTGTACATGCTGTACCAGCTTTGACGCCAACGAATAATTCGTTCGCCATCACGCAAGTTGAGCCGCTTGAGGGTGTATTCGGCCTTGGCGCGATACGCTGCGGGGATGGCATCTGTGGTGCACATCTGAAGCGACGGCAAGATAATTTCAAACCAGCCCGCACCGACTTCATGTGGGTCGAGCACTGTGTCATCAGCCGTTTTCTTGATGGAATTGAGCGTCCCGGATGCGAAGCGGTAATTGCTCCACTCATACGCCAGTTCCGGATGATGTTTGTAGCTCAGGTAATGGTCGACCGTTCCGCCGGTAGGGTCGAGCATGGCTGCATAGCCGCACAGGTTGGAGTAATGATCTGCCAGCTCCGTAGCGCATTTGTTCCAGAACGGTGAAGGACGAGCGGCTCCAGGATTGCCCTTGAGCCATTGATTTCCAGGTGTCCTGACATTCTTTTCGAAGTCATCAGGTTCATCGGGCTTGGCCACCGGGATCATTGATCAGCACCAGGGCCGAAGTGTCTTACGCCCTCGATCAGCCAGCGAGGCCAGAATTCATCATGGGCAGGAAGCAGCCTCTGCAGTGCCTTGTGAATGGATGCTCGGGTTCTAAGCCCTTCAGGCAGTTGCTTTTCTCCGCGCATGAATGCTTCGGCGGCCTCTATGGCTTTTTCTGCCTCCAGGGAGCGGGCCTGGTCCAGGCCAAAGGTGTCGGAGACCAGCCAACTGCTGGCGTCACCCTGTGCTGCCCAATGCCCTTGTGTCAACGAGACCTTGTGGTCCTGGATCGATAGCTGGATCTGATCGTCCTGTTCTTCGTCGAATACAGGTTCGAGGGACGCTGCGACAAGCGGCGAATGCGTAGCGATCAGCAACTGCGGCGGGGCGGTGCCGTGGTGCTTGCGCAACGTCTTGATCGCTTGCAGCAGGCTGGGCATGAGCGTGCGTTGCCACCTGGGGTGCAAGTGGGTTTCCGGTTCATCGAACAGGATGACAAACCGGCGTTCGGGTTTTTTGTCGAGTATCGCGGCGGCTGCCTGGTGTTCATACCAGGCCCATACGAGAAAGTAAGCCAGCCCCAATATGCGGCGTACCCCGGCAGATGCCAGCGCGACAGGAATGTTCTGATTGCCGATAGTGAGTGTCGGTCGTTCTCGGCCTTCACCCAGATAGACTCTTTTGGGCTCTCCGATGCAGAGTGGCTCAGCGGCAGGGGAGAGATCGCGCAGCGCATTTGCCAATGCTTCGAATTGGGGTTTTCGGCCGTTTTGCCAATTGACCCAGTCGCGCTCCAGGCCTTCACAAACCCTTTGCCCGTTGACGTCGAGACCATCCCATACGGCGTCGGCAGAAAAGTGATACGCGGCGGGTCGATCCTTATCGGTGCGCCAGTAATTGCGTGCCGGATCCCATACGGAGAAGCCGCCGTCGATCCTGACGTAAACCACAATGCCGGGCATGGTGGGTCGGCTTTGCTTCAAGGGCCAGGAACTGTCTTCCCGTTTATAGATAGATACAACGGGCTGCGCGACCCCCGATTTGCCTTTTACAACATATTCAATGGAGGACTTCCCCGGATTCACCGGCAAGGCTGGCGTATTGGCCCAGGTACGCGTCAGCGCCCACCAGGCCAGGTCCAGCAGAAAACTCTTTCCCAGTCCATTGTCACCAGTGATCAGATTGATTCGTGGCGCCCAATTGACTTCGAGCTCAGGAGCAGGCCCCACGTTTTTCATGTGCAGATAATCAAGCATCGCAGCATTCAATTCCGATTAAAGGTTTATCCGGGCCAATCTACTTGATTTTGGCTGACTTCGAAACGAGCCCGAAAGTTCGTCTTGCAGCGCTTGAGCTTGTCTCCAGTTCAGGTATCAATAGTGATACCACTTCACCTCAAGCATCACCTCGTTCTCCGGCGAGGCCAGGTGGCTGAACGCCCGCTGGGCGCTCAGGCGCAGGCCGAGGTTGCGGGACAGTTCCCACTGTTGATTCAGGCTCAGGCTGCGGCGCACCTCGCCGTTGAACAAATAGTCCCCCTTGGCCTCCAGGCTCAGATTGCCCAGCGGGTTTTTCCACAACACGCCGCTGTTGAACCCGGTGGCCGGGGCGATGAATTGGGCGAAGTCGTTGTTGTGTTCCACCCGCACCGTGCCCAGGGCAAACCCCAGCACATCCTCGCCTAGGGCCCAGGTGCCGCCGGCCCCCCCATTGACGTGGCTGACCAGGGTTTCATCGTCGTGCTTGCCCGGCACCCGTTCCAGGCCCCCGGTGACCTGCCAGGACAGCGGTTGCAGCAACTCATTGCGTGGCGTCAGGGAGCGGATGGTCGCCAGGTCCAGGCGCTGCACCTGCCAGTCGTTGCCTTCGTACTGGCGCAGCTTCAATTGCAGGATTTCAATCTGCGCCCCCAGGGGGAAGCTGTCGCCATTGTCATTGAGGTCGTGGTAAGCCATGCGCAAGCCATATTCGCCGAACGCCCGGTCACCTCGGGTGCCGAGGCCGGCCTGCCAGGTGCGCGATTCATGGCCGTTCTCGGGCAGGCCCGGTTGAGGAATATCGAGCTCCGGGGCAGGGTTCTGGTTGATCGCCCGCAACAGTTCGAAACTGCGCTGGGCGCGTTGCGGGTCGCGTTCCTGGCCGTTGGCGCGGTAACGCTCCAGGCGATAGGCCGCATCGACGATCAATGCCTGGCGTTCGCGGGGCAGCGCCTTGAATTCGGGGGCTTGCAATTGCTTTTGGTCGGCGCTGACCTTCAGCACCCATTGTTGTTCATCATCGGTGAGCGGCTCGGCGCGGCTGAGCAGCTCTCGCTCGCGGGACGGCCGATATTCGACACTCTCCACCAACCCGGCTTCCTTCACGGCCTTGACGGTGTCGGTGGGGATCGCCGTCAGCGGGAACTGTTCGGTCAGGCGCAGGCTTGGACGGGCCACTTGCAGCAGTTCGAGCAGGCGGTATGAGCAGTTTTCATCGAAGAAAAAATAGTCGAACTGGATCTGCTTGAGTTCCCAGACGTGCTCGACCATGCGCTCGGTTTCCTCCGGGCTCAGGTTGAGGCGGTACTCCCACAGGTCGCGGTTCTCCAGGCTACGGTACTCGGACAGTTTCTCCTGGTAGGGCACCAGGGCGAACAGGCCGGGATAGCCACCCATCAAACCTTTCCAGGCGTAGATGATGCTGTTGTCCGACCCTTCGATGTAGGCGCCGAAATTGATCGCGTAGCTCAGCAGGGCGGTCTTGTCCCGTTCCACGTCGGCCTGGTCGATGCGCAACAGGGTATGGCCGAACATCGACGACGGGCTGTTCAGGTAGGCGGCCGGGAAAATCATCACCGCGCTGTGGGGGGAGACGTCCTTGAACCATTGGTTGAACTCGCTGCAGTCGACCACCGGCAGATCGGTCAGGTTGAGCTGTGCCTTGAGCCAGCGCGTGCGCGCCGGGTACACGCACTGGGCATGTTGCTGGCCGGCGCTGGCCGGGCCGTAAAGGGCCTGCAGCGTGGCGGTCAGTTCATGGTCGGGATGTTCGTTGCCGTCGGGTGCGAGGAAGAATTTCTTGTCGCTGACATAGCTGCGCCAGCCACCGAGCTTGGCGGTTTCGTAATGGCCCAGGGAAATCCAGAAGCGGTCATTGGCCAATTGCTGCAAACGTTGAGGGTCGACATGAGGTGCGGCGGACAATGGGGCGCACACACAGAGCGCCAGCCAGGCAAGGCGTTTGAGCATAGTCGGCTACTTGGAAGTCGAAAAATAAAGACCGGATGGGGCCCCAAAAAAAAGAAAACCCGCTCCCCGAAGGGAGCGAGTGGAGTCGAGCTTAAGCTTGAGTGGCGTACTTGGCCAGGCGAGGATCGTTTTTCAGCACGGCCAGGGTATTGGTATGCACGTCTTCTGCGGTCACGTCAGCCTTGCTGAAGATCTGCTGGAAGTGCTCGTGGGTGACAGCGGAGAAGTGGGCGCGATCTTCTGGCGCCACACCCAGTACCACGGCATAGGTGGTCAGCGCTTCGCCCTGACCCTTGGCCATGTCTTCGGACAGCTCGTTCATCATTCCATTCATGGACAGCCAGGACTTGCCGCCGTAGGTCAGTGCCGCGTTGGTCGAGCAGCCGTTGGTGCCGGAGGTCATACCAAAGGTGGCGTTGCCGGAGGTGCCGTTGGTGGTGGAAGCGAGGAAGTGAGCCGGGGTGCCACGCTGACCTTCGAACAGCATGTTGCCCCAGCCGCAATCCGGCCCGCCCGGCGCCTGAGCCATGGCGTTGAGGGATACAGCGGTGAAGAGAGTACCGAGAAGAATCCGTTTCATAGCTATGTTCTCTTTATGTGCATACCAATGGACAGGGTCTGGCGCCTTCGTGGCCTCAACCACTCGTGCCAGTGGGCCGGTTATTGTTCCAGCCGCGCAGTTTGGAGTTTAGGCACGATCCGAGGGTTCCGTGACATTTTGCAAAAACTATCCTGCAAGTCATGAGGTTACGGGGCTCGACTTCGGTGAGGGCCTGGCCGGTTGACTATGCTTTGACCTGAGGCGCTCCTTGCCAGTCAGGTACGGGCGGCGCCAGAATGCCGTTATCTGCCCCGCCTGATGTAAGGAAGCCCGATGCCTGATCCTGTTGCTGCCAGCTTGCGTCTAGCGCCCGAAGCGCTGACCCGTCCGTTTTCCGCTGAACAGTTCAGCTTCTCTACCACCAATGATCTGGAGCCCTTCCGCGGTGTGCTTGGCCAGGAGCGTGCGGTCGAAGCATTGCAGTTCGGCGTGGCCATGCCTCGCCCCGGTTACAACGTATTTGTCATGGGCGAACCCGGCACCGGCCGGTTTTCATTCGTAAAACGCTATCTCAAGGCCGAAGGCAAGCGCCTGCAGACGCCGGCGGACTGGGTCTACGTCAACAACTTCGATGAGCCTCGCGAACCCCGGGCCCTGGAGCTGCCTTCGGGCACCGCCGGTGCGTTCATCAGCGACATCAACGGCCTGATCGACAACCTGCTGTCGACCTTTCCGGCGGTCTTCGAGCACCCGTCCTACCAACAGAAAAAAAGCGCCATCGACCGGGCATTCAACCAGCGCTACGACCGCGCCCTGGATGTCATCGAGCGTCTGGCCCTGGAGAAGGATGTCGCGCTGTACCGTGACAGCAGCAATATCGCTTTCACCCCGATGAGCGACGGCAAGGCCCTGGATGAAGCGGAATTCGCCCAGTTGCCTGAGTCCGAGCGCGAGCGTTTCCATGAAGACATCTCCGGCCTGGAAGAGCGTCTGAACGAAGAACTCGCCAGCCTGCCGCAATGGAAGCGTGAATCCAGCAACCAGTTGCGCCAGCTCAACGAAGAAACCATCACCCTGGCGCTGCAGCCCCTGTTGGCGCCGCTGTCGGAAAAATACGCGGAGAACGCGGCAGTCTGCGGTTACCTGCAGGCGATGCAGGTCAACCTGCTCCGCACGGTGGTCGAGCAACTGGTGGACGACAGCAAGACCGACGCCATCGCTCGCAAAATGCTGGAGGAGCAATATGCGCCGAGCCTGGTAGTGGGGCATCCGGCGAGCGGCGGCGCACCGGTGGTGTTCGAACCGCACCCGACCTACGACAACCTGTTCGGGCGCATCGAGTACAGCACCGACCAAGGCGCGCTCTACACCACGTATCGGCAGCTGCGTCCCGGTGCCTTGCATCGGGCCAACGGTGGCTTCCTGATCCTCGAAGCGGAAAAAATGCTCGGCGAGCCGTTCGTCTGGGACGCGCTCAAGCGTGCCCTGCAATCGCGCAAGCTGAAAATGGAGTCACCCCTGGGCGAGCTGGGCCGGTTGGCCACGGTGACCCTCACGCCGCAGCACATCCCGTTGCAGGTCAAGGTCGTAATCATCGGCGCTCGCCAGCTCTACTACGCCTTGCAGGACCTGGATTCGGACTTCCAGGAAATGTTTCGCGTGCTGGTGGACTTCGACGAAGACATCCCGATGGGCGACGAAAGCCTGGAGCAGTTCGCTCAGTTGCTCAAGACCCGCACCTCGGAAGAAGGCATGGCGCCGCTGACCGCCGATGCGGTGGCGCGCCTGGCCACCTACAGTGCCCGCCTGGCCGAACACCAGGGGCGCTTGTCGGCCCGTATCGGCGATCTGTTCCAACTGGTCAGCGAGGCGGACTTCATCCGTCAACTGGCCGGTGACGAGATGACCGACGCCGGCCACATCGAGCGCGCCCTCAAGGCCAAGGCCACCCGCACCGGGCGGGTTTCGGCGCGGATCCTCGACGACATGCTGGCGGGGATCATCCTGATCGACACCGACGGTGCGGCCGTCGGCAAATGCAACGGGTTGACGGTGCTGGAGGTGGGCGACTCGGCGTTCGGTGTGCCGGCGCGGATCTCCGCCACGGTGTACCCGGGCGGCAGCGGTATCGTCGACATCGAGCGTGAGGTCAACCTCGGCCAGCCGATTCACTCCAAGGGCGTGATGATCCTGACCGGTTACCTGGGCAGCCGCTACGCCCAGGAATTCCCGTTGGCGATTTCGGCCAGTATCGCCCTGGAGCAGTCCTACGGGTATGTCGACGGCGACAGCGCCTCCCTGGGCGAGGCTTGCACGCTGATTTCCGCGTTGTCGAAGACACCGTTGAAGCAGTGCTTCGCTATTACCGGCTCGATCAACCAGTTCGGGGAAGTGCAGGCGGTGGGTGGGGTCAACGAGAAGATCGAAGGCTTCTTCCGTCTCTGTGAAGCCCGTGGGCTGACCGGCGAGCAGGGGGCAATCATTCCCCAGGCCAACGTCGCTACCCTGATGCTTGATGAGAAGGTGCTGGCCGCCGTCCGGGCGGGGCAGTTCCATGTGTATGCCGTGCGCCAGGCCGACGAGGCCCTGAGCCTGCTGGTGGGTGAGCCCGCGGGTGAGCCGGATGAGAACGGCGAGTTCCCGGAGGGCAGCGTCAACGCCCGCGTGGTGGAGCGGCTGAGGGTGATCGCCGAGATGATCAGCGAAGACGACATCAAGGAGGCGGAAAAGGAACTGGCGCAAGAAGCCTTGGCGGAGACCAAGCCGGCTTGATGCTCATCGAATAGGCGATCCATGTGGGAGCGGGCTTGCTCGCGAAGGCGGTATGTCAGTCACAGTTATCTCGACTGGTATTCCGTCTTCGCGAGCAAACCCGCTCCCACAATAGGTTTTACGGTCATTTCTTGTGAAAAATGCCACGCTCTTGGCGTCAATATTCACACTATGACCATTCGGCGCCTTCTGGTCTCGCTTGGCTTGCAAGCGGAACTTTTCTTCTATCCTCAGTTCAAGGATAACGAGAGTCATCATCGGATCGAAACAGCCTCCCCCGGGGCTGAATACCGTATCACTGAGGGGCGCCGCCATGTCGCGCAACCTTTGCCTCACCCGTCAATGCCTGGGTCTTGTCACGCGTATCGAATGCGCCATTCGTCCGCTGGCGGGAGATACCGGCATGTGGACCCTGTTGTTCGCCGCCGGAATGGCCGGTGAACAACCTTCCGCACTCAAGGCCCAAGGCCCGTTTCCCGGCCCGAATGCCGCCGAATCCATCCTCGACACCATCGTCCAGGCGCTGACCTTGCATGGTTATGAGCTGGCCAACGACCCACAGATCTGGTGCCTGCACATGCAAGCCCAGCTACGCGAGATCAATGGCGGTCGTTGCCGCAGTGCCGGCGGCTTCGAATTCCGTCCGCCCCATTGAGGAGCGGATTCCGGCACCCGGAACCTGACACCAGAGACAGCGGCCAGGGACGGCCCTGGCGTTTGTGGGGCCCGTCGTGGCTGATATACTCGCCGCCATTTTCTGTCCCTGGTGTGAGATTCAATGGAACGCTTTATCGAAAATGCAATGTACGCCTCCCGTTGGCTGCTGGCGCCGATCTACTTCGGGCTGTCCCTGGGACTGTTGGCCCTGGCGTTGAAATTCTTCCAGGAAGTCTTTCACGTCATCCCCAACGTGTTTTCCATGGCCGAGTCCGACCTGATCCTGGTGCTGCTGTCGCTGATCGACATGGCGCTGGTGGGCGGCCTGTTGGTGATGGTGATGATTTCCGGCTACGAGAACTTCGTCTCGCAACTGGATATCGATTCCGACAAGGAAAAGCTCAACTGGCTGGGCACCATGGACTCTTCATCCCTGAAGATGAAAGTCGCCGCCTCCATCGTGGCCATTTCCTCCATCCACCTGCTGCGCATTTTCATGGACGCCAAGAACGTCGATCCCGAACACCTGAAGTGGTACGTGATCATCCACATGACCTTCGTGGTGTCGGCGTTCGCCATGGGCTACCTGGACAAGCTGACCAAGCACTAGTGGCCTGTACGGCTAATTCGAGTACTCAAATTCGAGTGCCAGGGCTTGCCAGGCAAGGCGCCATGACGAGTCGTAGCCCCGCTACGGCAAGGAATGGCAACGCAGCCTGGCAAGTCCTGGCACTCGAAGTTGAGTAAACGAATTAGCCACACAGGCCACTAGACCCCCATTGGCGCAGCGCCCGTCTGTCGAGAGGCAGACGGGCGTTGTCGTTTCCGGCGAGTCACTTTGACGTGGGCGCTCGTCATCCGTCATGGCATCTGTGCTAGTCTGCTCGCCCTTTTGGTTCCGGGCGCTCCGGGAGGCGCTGTGTCACGCACGGCCATTCCCGAGCCGTCCGCACAGCGGAGCAGCAGCATGTCCGAAGTTAACCTGTCCACCGACGAAACCCGCGTCAGCTACGGCATTGGCCGTCAACTGGGCGACCAGTTGCGCGACAACCCGCCACCGGGCGTCAGCCTGGATGCGATCCTGGCCGGCCTGACCGACGCCTTCGCCGGCAAGCCAAGCCGTGTGGGCCAGGAAGAAATGTCCGCCAGCTTCAAGGTCATCCGCGAAATCATGCAGGCCGAAGCGGCCGCCAAAGCCGAAGCCGCTGCGGGCGAAGGTCGTGCGTTCCTGGCTGAAAATGCCAAGCGCGACGGCATCACCACCCTGGCTTCGGGCCTGCAATTCGAAGTGCTGACCCAGGGTGAAGGCGCCAAGCCGACCCGTGAAGACCAGGTGCGTACCCACTACCACGGCACCCTGATCGATGGCACCGTGTTCGACAGCTCCTACGATCGTGGCCAGCCAGCCGAATTCCCGGTGGGCGGCGTGATCCCAGGCTGGACCGAGGCGCTGCAACTGATGAATGCCGGCAGCAAATGGCGCCTGTACGTGCCGAGCGAACTGGCTTACGGCGCCCAGGGCGTTGGTAGCATCCCGCCGCACAGCGTTCTGGTGTTCGACGTCGAGCTGCTGGACGTTCTGTAAGGCAATAGCAGGCCTTTGTGGGAGCGGGTTTGCTCGCGATGGCGGTCAGTCAGTCGAGTTAATGTTGACTGACACGCCGTCATCGCGAGCGGGCTCGCTCCCACAGGGCTTGTGTGCTCATCCGTGAAACTTGCCATTGAAATCACTCGTCGGGCGCAATGCCCGGGCATAGCAGAACAGGAACAGGTTTCGCACCAGCTCCTTGAGCACCAGCGGTTCGCTGGAGTTCAGGCTGTTGATGTCCAGATCTCCCTGATCCTGTAGTTCGCTCAAGGCTTCTTCTTCAAGCACCGCACAGACTTCCCCGGTTTCCCGATGCAGGATCCTGAGGTAGGGATGTGGGCGGTCCAGCCAGGCATCGATCAAATAAGTCATGGTTCTCATCTCCTTGATGGGTTTGATGAGAATAATTCTTATTATCGAAATAGCAAGGCTCTATTTGTATTCCGGTTTGTTTTCTGACGATGGGTTGTCGCAGCTCACGGCGACTGGCGTTTGGCTGGCATGTGCAGAGCGGGGCTGAGGCGGGGAGGGCGAGGCACCATCCCACGCGAGGCGTGGGATGGTATACAGAAGGCTCAGACTTTTCTGACAAACTCGGATTTGAGTTTCATCGGGCCGATGCCATCGATCTTGCAGTCGATGTCATGATCGCCGTCGCACAGGCGGATGTTCTTGACCTTGGTGCCCACCTTGACCACCAGCGACGTGCCCTTGACCTTGAGGTCCTTGATCACGGTAATGGTGTCGCCGTCCTGCAGGACGTTGCCGACCGAGTCTTTCTTCACGGTGTCATCGGACGCCGCTTCGACTTCCCCGCTGGCAGACCATTCGTGGGCACACTCCGGGCAGACCAGTTGAGTACCGTCTTCGTAAGTGTATTCGGAATTGCATTTCGGGCAGGGTGGCAACGTGCTCACTAAGGTTCCTTGGGTATCAGGAGGGCAAAAGGGCGCACATTATATAGGGTTTTTTTGCGAGGCGGGTGGTGCTGCGAAGGCATTGTGGCGAGGGGATTTATCCCCGTTGGGCTGCGAAGCAGCCCCAAAAATTATGCCCCACCGTCATTGGTCCATCGGCTCAAGCATCCTTGGGGCCGCTTCGCGCCCCAGCGGGGATAAATCCCCTCGCCACAAAAAGCCCTTGGATCAATGGGTACGGGCGACCGCAAACTCGCTCAATTCCACCAGGGCATCGCGGTATTCGCTGGCCGGCAGGGCATCGAGGCATTTGATTGCGCGGGCGACGTAGTCCCGGGCCAGTTTCGCGGTGTAGTCCAGCGAGCCGGAGGCTTCGACCGCTGCGCGAATGCTTTCCAGGTCTTCGATCCCGCCTTTCTGGATGGCCTGGCGTACCAGGGCCGCCTGTTCTGGCGTACCTTCGCGCATGGTGTAGATCAGCGGCAAGGTCGGCTTGCCCTCGGCGAGGTCGTCACCGACGTTCTTGCCCAGGGTTTCGGCGTCGCCCTTGTAGTCCAGCAGGTCGTCCACCAACTGGAAGGCCACGCCCAGGTGATCGCCGAAGGTGCGCAGCGCTTCGCTCTGCTCGGCGGTCGCGCCGGCCAGCGCGGCGGCGCTGTGGGTCGAGGCTTCGAAGAGCATCGCAGTCTTGCCGCGGATGACCTCCATGTAGGTTTCCTCGGTGGTGCTGGCGTCACGCACCTTGGACAACTGCAGTACTTCGCCTTCAGCGATGATGCGAGTGGCCTGGGACAGGATCTTCATCACCGGCATCGAGCCCAGTTCGACCATCATTTCGAACGAGCGCGAATACAGGAAGTCGCCCACCAGTACGCTCGGGGCGTTGCCCCACATGGCATTGGCGGTCGAGCGGCCACGTCGCATGCCGGACATGTCGACCACGTCGTCATGCAGCAAGGTGGCGGTATGCAGGAATTCGATGGTGGCAGCCAGCAGACGCAGGTCGTCGCCTTCGCGGCCCAGGGCCTTGCCACACAGGAGCACCAATAAAGGTCGTAGGCGCTTGCCGCCAGCCGAGGTGATGTAGTCGCCGATTTTCGACACCAGCGGCACTCGGGAAGTCAGCTGCTTCTTGATGATGCCGTCGACGGCACTAAAATCGTCCGCCACTGCGCGGTAGAAAGCTTGGGGTTGCATCAGCGACAGGCGCTCCAGAAGGGTTGCGCGGCATGCTAGGACCCACGTCCGGGGCTGTCAAGGCACGATGGACGGCTACTTGCATCGCCAGGACAGCTTGCGTACAATCGCGCACCCTGAACTTCCTGGGCAGCACCTGCCTTACGCAATTGCATCCGGGCCTTCCAGCCCATGCAGCCATGCCAGCCAATACCTCTTCTTCTAAAGCGCTGGGTGAGCAGGATTATCGGAGAAATACCATGTCTTATGCAGTAATCGTTACTGGTGGCAAGCAATACAAGGTCGCCCCAGGTGAATACCTGAAGATCGAAAAACTGGAAGTCGCTACCGGCGAATCCGTGACTTTTGATCGCGTTCTGTTGGTCGCCAATGGCGATGACGTGAATATCGGTGCTCCAGTTGTTGCTGGCGCGACCGTTGTGGCTGAAGTGATCTCCCAAGGTCGTCACGATAAAGTCCGCATCATCAAGTTCCGTCGTCGTAAGCACCACATGAAGCGTATGGGCCACCGCCAGTGGTACACCGAGATCAAAATCACCGGTATTCAGGCTTAATTTCAGCCTAATTCCTCACTAGGAGAATTGAACTCATGGCACACAAAAAAGCTGGTGGTAGTACCCGTAACGGTCGCGACTCAGAAGCCAAACGCCTTGGCGTGAAGATGTATGGCGGCCAGAAAATCATTCCGGGCAACATCATCGTGCGTCAGCGCGGCACCCAATTCCACGCCGGTTACGGTGTAGGCATGGGTAAGGATCACACCCTCTTCGCTAAAATCGAAGGCGTGATCAAGTTCGAAGTAAAGGGCGCGTTCAACCGCCGTTACGTGAGCGTTGTCGCGGCTTAATCGCGAGAATGCTGGAGAAGCCCTGTCTTGCGACGGGGCTTTTTCGTTTGTGGGGTGAGTCTCTTGCAAAGCTGTTTGTATGGGCTGCTGGCGCTGTTATCGGGCGCTTGATCTGGTCGCTGCGTTCATTTTTGCAAGAGTCTTATGTCTTGTTTTTTTCGACTCGTCCGTATGGCGAGAGGCGTGTGTCATGAAGTTTGTTGATGAAGTATCGATTCGAGTAAAGGCCGGCGACGGCGGCAATGGTTGCATGAGTTTCCGTCGGGAAAAGTTCATTGAAAACGGCGGTCCGAACGGTGGTGACGGCGGCGACGGCGGCTCGATCTTCATGCTCGCCGACGAAAACCTCAACACTCTGGTGGACTACCGTTACACCCGGCACTTCGATGCCGAGCGTGGCTCCAACGGCGGCAGCACCGACTGCACCGGCAAGAAGGGCGAGGACCTGGTCCTGCGCGTTCCGGTCGGTACCACGGTGATCGACTCCGCGACCCAGGAAGTCATTGGCGACCTGACCAAGCCGGGCCAGCGTCTGCTGGTGGCTCATGGTGGTTGGCACG
This sequence comes from Pseudomonas sp. ICMP22404, assembly GCF_006227205.1. GTDB lineage: Bacteria > Pseudomonadota > Gammaproteobacteria > Pseudomonadales > Pseudomonadaceae > Aquipseudomonas. The sequence continues at coordinate 78,577 of NZ_VCNG01000021.1, read as the reverse complement.
GCCTGGGCAACACCCGCTTCAAGTCCAGTACCAACCGCGCGCCGCGCCAGACCACCCCGGGCAAGCCGGGCGAGCAGCGTGACCTGAAGCTGGAGATGAAGGTGCTGGCCGACGTGGGCCTGCTGGGCTTGCCGAACGCCGGTAAAAGTACATTCATTCGCTCGGTGTCGGCCGCCAAGCCGAAAGTGGCGGACTACCCATTCACCACCCTGGTGCCGAACCTGGGCGTGGTCAGTGTCGATCGCTGGAAGAGTTTCGTGGTTGCGGACATTCCGGGGCTGATCGAGGGGGCTTCCGATGGCGCTGGCCTGGGGATTCGCTTCCTCAAGCACTTGTCTCGTACCCGTCTGCTGCTGCATCTCGTGGACATGGCGCCGCTGGATGAGAGCAATGCTGCCGATGCCGCCGAAGTCATTGTCAGCGAGCTGACCAAGTTCAGTCCGGCTCTGGCCGAGCGTGATCGCTGGCTGGTGCTGAACAAGTGCGATCAGATCCTCGAAGAAGAGCACGAGGAGCGGGTCAAGGAAATCGTCGACCGCCTGGAGTGGGAAGGTCCGGTCTACGTGATCTCCGCCATTGCCAAAGAAGGCACCGAGCGCCTGTGTCACGACATCATGCGCTACCTGGAAGATCGCGCCGATCGCCTGGCCAATGATCCGGCCTACAAGGAAGAGCTGGCCGAGCTCGATCAGCGCATCGAAGATGAAGCCCGTGCGCAGCTGCAGGCGTTGGATGACCAGCGTGCCCTGCGTCGCAGTGGTGTGAAGTCGGTCCATGACATCGGTGAAGATGACTGGGATGAAGAGGATGTGGATGACGAAGATGGTCCGGAGATCATCTACGTTCGCGACTGATCACGCGGCGAGCCTGGCTCTTGTGGGGGCGGGCTTGCTCGCGAATGCGGTCGGTCAGCAATATTGATGCTGGCTGGCACACTGCTTTCGCGAGCAAGCCCGCTCCCACATGGATTTGTCTCCAGCTGACCGGTGTCGGTGCCGCCAGTGATGCTTCATCTGCCGGGACGCGGTGTTATCATCGCAGCCAGCCGGTTTCCAGGGCGCCGCTCATTCGAGCGGCGTTTTGGTGTCTGCAAAACGCAAATACGAATAATCCCATGGACGGCGCTGGGTCGCGCCGTCCGCTGGCAAAGGTTGAAGATGATGCGGAGCAAGGTGACGGGTGCGCGGCGCTGGGTCGTGAAGATCGGCAGCGCACTGCTGACGGCGGATGGCAAGGGCCTGGATCGCAAGGCGATGGCGGTGTGGGTCGAGCAGATGGTGGCCTTGCATGAGGCTGGCGTCGAGCTGGTGCTGGTCTCTTCGGGGGCGGTGGCGGCCGGCATGAGCCGTCTGGGCTGGACGTCGCGACCCAGCGCGATGCACGAATTGCAGGCGGCCGCCGCCATTGGCCAGATGGGCCTTGTACAGGCCTGGGAATCCAGCTTCGCCGAGCATGGTCGTCATACAGCGCAGATTCTGCTGACTCACGATGACCTTTCCGACCGCAAGCGTTACCTCAATGCTCGCAGTACCTTGCGCGCGCTGGTAGAGCTGAAAGTCATCCCGGTGATCAACGAGAACGATACCGTGGTCACCGATGAGATCCGTTTCGGCGACAACGACACCTTGGCCGCGCTGGTGGCGAACCTGGTGGAGGCCGATCTGCTGGTGATTCTCACGGACCGCGACGGCATGTTCGACGCCGATCCGCGCACCAATCCCGACGCCAAGCTGATCTACGAAGCCCGTGCCGATGATCCGGCCCTGGACGCGGTCGCGGGCGGCACCGGCGGCGCGCTGGGGCGTGGCGGCATGCAAACCAAGCTGCGTGCCGCACGCCTGGCGGCGCGCTCCGGTGCTCACACCATCATCATCGGTGGTCGGCTGGAGCGGGTGTTGGATCGCCTGAAAGCGGGCGAGCACATCGGTACGTTGCTCTCGCCTGAGCGCGGCATGTTGGCGGCGCGCAAGCAATGGCTGGCCGGCCATCTGCAAACCCGTGGCACGTTGGTGCTGGATGCGGGGGCTGTGACGGCGCTGTCCCAGGGCAACAAAAGCCTGCTGCCGGTGGGTGTGAAGCTGGTCCAGGGCAGCTTTCGGCGTGGCGAGATGGTGGTGTGCGTGGCGGCTGACGGTCGCGAGATCGCCCGTGGCCTGGCTAACTACAGCGCGCTGGAAGCACAGAAAATCATCGGCCAGTCGTCTGATGCGATCGTCGGCCTGTTGGGTTACATGGCTGAGCCTGAGTTGGTTCACCGCGACAACCTGATTCTTGTCTAAGGAAATCACATGGGTTTGGTAAAAGGATTGATCGGCCTGCTGTTGGCGATGCCGCTGTTGGTCTCGGCCGAGGAAATTGGCCAGGTGTCGACGGTATTCAAGTTTGTCGGGCCGAACGACCGGATTGTGGTCGAGGCGTTCGACGATCCCAAGGTGGATGGTGTGACCTGTTACCTGTCCCGGGCCAAGACCGGTGGCGTAAAAGGTGGTCTGGGTCTGGCTGAGGATCGCGCCGAGGCGTCCATCGCCTGCCGGCAGGTGGGGCCGATCAGCTTCAAGGGTGAGCTCAAGGATGGCGAAGAAGTGTTCCGCGAGCGTACCTCGCTGGTATTCAAGACCATGCAGGTGGTGCGGTTCCTCGACAAGAAGCGCAATACGCTGGTGTACCTGGTCTACAGCGATCGCGTGATCGAGGGCAGTCCGCAGAATGCGGTGACGGCGATTCCGATCCTGCCGTGGGCGCACGCGCAATAATCGATGCACAGCCCCTGCGGAGGCAAGGCTTCTGTGGGGGGGTAGATCTCTGTGGGAGCAAGGCTTCTGTGGGAGCAAGGCTTGCCCGCGACGGCATCGCCCCAGCATTCAGACAAACCGAGGCGCCTGCATCGCGGGCAAGCCTTGCTCCCACAGAGATCCGCTCCCCACAGAAGCCTTGCTCCCACAGAGGTCTGCTCCCACATAAATTTGTGTGGTGTATAAAATCGCAGGCAATAAAAAACCGACCCGGAGGTCGGTTTTTTAACAAGCGCGTCGCTTAGGCAGCAGCGGCAACGTTCAGGGCCTTTACGTGGCCATTCAGGCGGCTCTTATGACGAGCAGCCTTGTTCTTGTGGATGATGCCTTTATCGGCCATACGGTCGATAACAGGCACAGCCAGAACGTAAGCAGCTTGAGCTTTTTCAGCGTCTTTTGCGTCGATGGCCTTAACTACGTTTTTGATGTAGGTACGAACCATGGAACGCAGGCTGGCGTTGTGGCTGCGACGCTTCTCAGCCTGTTTTGCACGTTTTTTGGCGGAAGGTGAGTTGGCCACCGTCGAGCTCCTCGAAAGACTTTTTGGGAAATAGCAAACAAAATAGGCCGCGAATCATGCCGATGAGTTGAGGTCTTGTCAAGGGCGGGTGACGCGTTCCGCTGAATGGCAGGTACAACGAACCGGGTGATTTCTTTCCGGCGTGTGACCTGTAAACTCGCGGGCTTTGGCGCTGTGCTGTTTAGCGGCGCGGAGTATCGCACAAGTGGGCGCGTTGTTCGCCTGCTGTTTATCGACAGGCTGAAACTCTTTTCATGAATCTGCTCAAATCGTTGGCTGCCGTCAGCTCTATCACGATGCTTTCCCGCGTCCTGGGATTTGTTCGCGACACGCTCATCGCACGGATATTCGGCGCCGGAATGGCCACCGACGCCTTCTTCATCGCCTTCAAACTGCCCAATCTGCTGCGCCGGATCTTCGCCGAAGGGGCGTTTTCCCAGGCCTTCGTACCGATCCTGGCGGAATATAAAAGCCAGAAGGGCGATGAGGCGACCCGCACCTTCATTGCCTATGTCACCGGTTTGCTGACGCTGGTGCTGGCGCTCGTCACGACGGCTGGCATGCTCGCCGCGCCCTGGGTGATCTGGGCCACGGCGCCAGGCTTTACCGATACCCCGGAAAAATACCAGCTCACCACCGATCTTTTGCGGGTGACGTTTCCTTATATATTGCTGATTTCCCTGTCGTCCCTGGCCGGAGCGATCCTCAATACCTGGAACCGGTTTTCGGTACCGGCCTTCGTGCCGACGCTGCTCAATGTCAGCATGATCGTGTTCGCGGTGTTCCTGACGCCGTATTTCAACCCTCCGGTGATGGCCCTCGGCTGGGCAGTACTGGTGGGCGGCCTGGCGCAACTGCTGTATCAACTGCCCTACCTGAAGAAGATCGGCATGCTGGTACTGCCGCGCCTGAACCTGCGCGACAGCGGCGTCTGGCGGGTGCTGAAGCAGATGCTGCCAGCGATCCTCGGGGTGTCGGTGAGCCAGATTTCCCTGATCATCAACACCATTTTCGCCTCGTTCCTGGTGGCCGGCTCGGTATCGTGGATGTACTACGCCGACCGTCTGATGGAGTTGCCGTCCGGCGTGCTGGGCGTGGCGCTGGGCACGATCCTGCTGCCGACCCTGGCCAAGACCTATGCCAGCCGGGACCGCCAGGAGTACTCGCGTATTCTCGACTGGGGCCTGCGCCTGTGCTTCGTACTGGTGCTGCCATGTGCGGTGGCCCTGGGGATCCTGGCGGAACCCCTGACTGTCTCGTTGTTCCAGTACGGCCAGTTCAAGGCGTTCGATGCCCTGATGACCCAGCGGGCCCTGATTGCTTACTCGGTGGGATTGCTGGGGATTATCCTAATCAAGGTGCTGGCGCCAGGGTTCTATGCCCAGCAGAACATCCGCACGCCGGTGAAGATCGCCATTTTCACCCTGGTGATGACGCAATTGTTCAACCTCTTGCTGATCGGCCCCTTGGCTCACGCCGGCCTGGCCCTGGCGATCAGTATTGGCGCCTGCCTCAACGCCGGGCTGCTGTTCTACCAACTGCGCAAGCAGAAGATGTATCAAGCGCAGCCGGGATGGGGCGTGTTCGGCCTCAAGCTGCTGGTGGCCGTGGTAGTGATGGCGGCGGTGTTGCTGGGGGCGATGCATTTCATGCCGGCCTGGGGCGAAGGGCAGATGCTCGAGCGTTTCCTGCGCCTCGGCGTGCTGGTCGTCGCGGGCGTGGTGGCCTATTTCGGCATGTTGCTGCTGATGGGGTTCCGTCTGCGTGACTTCAATCGCAAGGCGTTGCGCTGAGGGATTGCCTTCGGTGAGGGCGGGGCGGGCAGTGGTTTTGTCGGTTCGATCACTTTGGGTTACGGTGTTGCCTGTCGTTGGCCGCCGGGTGTGGTTATAATCGGCCACTTTATGAGCAAGAAGCGCGTTATGCAGCTGGTTCGAGGCCTCCACAACCTGCGTCCCCGGCATCGGGGCTGTGTCGCCACCATTGGCAACTTCGACGGTGTTCACCGTGGCCACCAGGCTATCCTGGCGCGGCTGCGCGAGCGTGCGCTGGAGTTGGGCCTGCCCAGTTGCGTGGTCATCTTCGAGCCGCAACCCCGGGAGTTTTTTGCCCCGGACACCGCGCCGGCCCGTCTGGCCCGCTTGCGGGACAAACTGCAACTGCTGGCCGCCGAAGGCGTCGATCGGGTCCTGTGCCTGGCTTTCAACGAGCGCCTGAGCAAGCTCAGCGCCGCTGAATTCGTCGAGACCATCCTGGTGGACGGTCTCGACGTGAAGCATCTGGAGGTCGGCGACGATTTCCGTTTCGGTTGCGACAGGGCAGGGGATTTCGCCTACCTGCAGCAGGCCGGCCTCGCCCGTGGCTTTACCGTTGAGGCGGCGCAGACCGTCGAGATGGATGGCTTGCGTGTCAGCAGCACCCAGGTCCGCAATGCCCTGGCCGCTGCCGACTTCGAATTGGCCGAGCGCTTGCTCGGCCGCCCGTACCGGATTGCCGGGCGGATCCTGCACGGACAGAAGCTGGCGCGCCAATTGGGTACGCCGACCGCCAACGTGCAACTCAAGCGTCGTCGTGTGCCGCTGACCGGGGTGTTTCTGGTGAGTGTCGAAATCGACGGCAAGGCCTGGCCCGGCGTCGCCAACATCGGCGTACGGCCCACGGTCCAAGGAGATGGCAAGGCCCATCTCGAAGTACATGTTCTGGATTTTGCCGGCGATCTGTATGACCGGCGTTTGACGGTGGTTTTCCACCAGAAGCTGCGTGAAGAGCAGCGTTTTGCCTCCCTGGAGGCGCTCAAGACGGCGATCCATGCAGATATCGCCGCCGCCCGTGCCCTTGTCGCAACCAGCGCCAATCGCTAATGAAGAGCCTTAAATGACCGACTATAAAGCCACGCTAAACCTTCCGGACACCGCCTTCCCTATGAAGGCCGGCCTGCCTCAGCGCGAACCACAGATTCTGCAGCGTTGGGACAGCATTGGCCTGTACGGAAAGTTGCGCGAAATTGGCAAGGATCGTCCGAAGTTCGTCCTGCACGACGGTCCTCCCTACGCCAACGGCACCATTCACATCGGTCACGCGCTGAACAAGATTCTCAAGGACATGATCATCCGCTCCAAGACCCTGTCAGGTTTTGACGCGCCGTATGTACCGGGCTGGGACTGCCATGGCCTGCCGATCGAGCACAAGGTGGAAGTGACCCACGGCAAGAACCTGGGCGCGGACAAGACCCGCGAGCTGTGCCGTGCCTACGCCACCGAGCAGATCGAAGGGCAGAAGTCCGAATTCATCCGCCTCGGCGTGCTGGGTGACTTCGCCAACCCCTACAAGACCATGGATTTCAAGAACGAAGCCGGCGAAATCCGGGCCCTGGCGAAAATCGTCGAGGGTGGCTTCGTGTTCAAGGGCCTCAAGCCGGTGAACTGGTGCTTCGATTGCGGTTCGGCCCTGGCCGAGGCGGAAGTCGAGTACGAGAACAAGAAGTCGTCGACCATCGACGTGGCGTTCCCGATTGCCGATGAAGACAAGCTCGCCGCCGCTTTCGGCCTGGGCAAGCTGGCCAAGCCGGCCGCCATCGTGATCTGGACCACCACCCCGTGGACCATCCCGGCCAACCAGGCGCTGAACGTCCACCCGGAGTTCAACTACGCCCTGGTCGATGTTGGCGACAAGCTGCTGGTGCTGGCCGAAGAGCTGGTCGAATCCTGCCTGTCCCGTTACGGCCTCGAAGGCTCGGTGCTGGCGACTGCGCCGGGCTCGGCGCTGGAACTGATCAACTTCCGTCACCCGTTCTATGACCGCCTGTCGCCGGTGTACCTGGCCGACTACGTGGAACTGGGCGCAGGCACGGGTGTGGTTCACTCCGCGCCAGCCTATGGCGTCGACGACTTCGTGACCTGCAAGAAATACGGCATGGTCAACGATGACATCCTCAACCCGGTCCAGAGCAATGGCGTATACGTGCCGTCCCTGGAGTTCTTTGGCGGCCAGTTTATCTGGAAAGCCAACCCGGCCATCGTCGACAAGCTGACCGAAGTCGGCGCGCTGCTGCACACCACTGTCATCGAACACAGCTACATGCACTGCTGGCGCCACAAGACCCCGCTGATCTACCGCGCCACCGCGCAGTGGTTCATCGGCATGGACAAGCAGCCAACCAGCGGCGACACCCTGCGCCAGCGCTCGCTCAAGGCCATCGAGGACACCCAGTTCGTCCCGGCCTGGGGCCAGGCGCGCCTGCACTCGATGATCGCCAACCGTCCGGACTGGTGCATCTCCCGCCAGCGCAACTGGGGTGTGCCGATCCCGTTCTTCCTGAACAAGGAAAGCGGCGAGCTGCACCCACGCACCGTCGAACTGATGGAGGCTGTTGCCAAGCGCGTCGAAGTCGAAGGCATCGAAGCCTGGTTCAAGATGGACGCCGCCGAGCTGTTGGGCGACGAAGCGCCGCTGTACGACAAGATCAGCGACACCCTGGACGTCTGGTTCGACTCCGGCACCACTCACTGGCACGTGCTGCGCGGTTCGCACCCGATGGGCCATGAGAGCGGCCCGCGTGCCGACCTGTACCTGGAAGGTTCGGACCAGCACCGCGGCTGGTTCCACTCGTCGCTGCTGACCGGTTGCGCCATCGACAACCACGCGCCGTACCGCGAACTGCTGACCCACGGTTTCACCGTCGACGAGGCCGGCCGCAAGATGTCCAAGTCCCTGGGCAACGTGATCGCGCCGCAGAAGGTCAACGACACCCTGGGCGCCGACATCATGCGCCTGTGGGTCGCCTCCACCGACTACTCCGGCGAGATGGCGGTTTCCGAGCAGATCCTGCAGCGCAGCGCGGACGCCTACCGGCGCATCCGTAATACCGCGCGCTTCCTGCTGTCGAACCTGACCGGTTTCGACCCTGCCACCGACCTGCTGCCGGCCGAAGACATGCTGGCCCTGGACCGCTGGGCCGTGGACCGTACCCTGCTGCTGCAACGCGAGTTGCAGGAACACTACGGTGAATACCGTTTCTGGAACGTCTACTCGAAGATCCACAACTTCTGCGTGCAGGAGCTGGGTGGTTTCTACCTCGACATCATCAAGGACCGCCAGTACACCACCGGCGCCAACAGCAAGGCACGCCGCTCGTGCCAGACCGCGCTGTTCCACATCAGCGAGGCGCTGGTGCGCTGGATCGCGCCGATCCTGGCGTTCACCGCCGACGAGCTGTGGGAATACCTGCCAGGCGAGCGCAACGAATCGGTGATGCTCAACACCTGGTACGAAGGCCTGAGCGAATTGCCGCAAGGCTTCGAGCTGGACCGTGCCTACTGGGACCGGATCATGGCGGTCAAGGCCGCGGTCAACAAGGAAATGGAAATCCAGCGCGCGGCCAAGGCCGTCGGTGGCAACCTGCAAGCCGAAGTGACCCTCTACGCCGAAGAAGCCCTGAGCGGCGACCTGGCCAAGCTGGGCAACGAACTGCGCTTCGTGCTGATCACCTCCACCGCCAGTGTCGCGCCGTTGGTGCAGGCCCCGGCTGATGCCGTAGTGACCGAAGTGGCCGGGCTGAAGCTCAAGGTGGTCAAGTCGGGCTTCGTCAAGTGCGCCCGTTGCTGGCACTGCCGCGAAGACGTCGGCGTGAACCCGGAACATCCGGAAATCTGCGGGCGTTGTGTCGACAACATCAGCGGCGCCGGTGAGGTTCGTCACTATGCCTAACGCAGCGGGTCGTTTCGGACGGCTGGGCTGGCTCTGGTTGAGCGTGCTGGTCCTGGTCATCGACCAGGCCAGCAAGTTCTACTTCGAAGGCTCGTTGACCATGTACCAGCAGATCGTAGTCATCCCCGACTACTTCAGCTGGACCCTGGCCTACAACACCGGCGCGGCATTCAGTTTCCTGGCCGACGGTTCGGGCTGGCAGCGCTGGCTGTTCGCCTTGATCGCCGTTGTGGTCAGCGCGGTGCTGGTGGTCTGGCTCAAGCGCCTGGGCCGCGGCGAAACCTGGCTGGCCGTGGCGCTGGCGCTGGTGCTCGGCGGCGCGCTGGGCAATCTCTATGACCGCATTGCCCTGGGCCACGTGATCGATTTCATCCTGGTGCATTGGCAGAACCGCTGGTATTTCCCGGCGTTCAACTTCGCTGACAGCGCCATCACCGTGGGCGCCATCATGCTCGCCCTGGACATGTTCAAGAGCAAGAAAACCGGAGAAGCCGTCCATGACTGAGCAGCGTATCGCTCAAAACACCGAAGTGAAGCTTCACTTCGCCTTGCACCTGGAAAACGGCGACACCGTCGACAGCACCTTCGACAAGGCCCCGGCCGTGTTCAAGGTGGGCGACGGTAACCTGTTGCCAGGCTTCGAGGCGGCGATCTTCGGTTTCAAGGCAGGCGACAAGCGCACCGTGGTCGTGACACCGGAAAACGCCTTTGGTCAGCCCAACCCGCAAAACGTGCAGACCATGCCACGCTCGCAGTTCCAGGACATGGAACTGTCCGAGGGCTTGCTGGTGATCTTCAACGACGCGGCCAATACCGAGTTGCCGGGTGTGGTGAAGGCTTTTGACGACGTCCAGGTGACCGTGGACTTCAACCACCCCTTGGCGGGCAAGACCTTGAATTTCGAAGTGGAAATCCTCGAGGTCAAGGCGGTTTAAGGTTTAACGGGCAATCACTGCTCTCACACTACCTGTGGGAGCGAGCCTGCTCGCGATAGCTGAGTCACTATCGCTACCGAGGTGACTGATCCACCGCATCGCGAGCAGGCTCGCTCCCACAGACACGAGGCACAGTATGCAAATCAAACTCGCCAACCCCCGTGGCTTCTGCGCCGGCGTGGACCGGGCGATCGAAATCGTCAACCGCGCCCTGGAAGTGTTCGGGCCGCCGATCTATGTGCGCCACGAAGTGGTCCACAACAAATTCGTCGTCGAAGACCTGCGTAGCCGTGGGGCCATTTTCGTCGAGGAACTGGACCAGGTGCCGGACGACGTCATCGTGATTTTTAGTGCCCATGGGGTTTCCCAGGCGGTGCGTACCGAAGCGGCGGGTCGTGGCTTGAAGGTGTTCGACGCGACCTGCCCTTTGGTGACCAAGGTGCACATCGAAGTGGCGCGCTACAGCCGTGACGGTCGTGAGTGCATCCTGATCGGCCACGAAGGGCATCCGGAAGTCGAAGGCACCATGGGTCAGTACGACGCCAGCAATGGCGGCGCGATCTACCTGGTGGAGGACGAGGAAGACGTGGCTGCCCTGCAGGTGCGTAATCCGGAAAAACTCGCCTTCGTCACCCAGACCACCTTGTCCATGGACGATACCAGCCGGGTGATCGATGCGTTGCGCTCGCGCTTCCCGGCCATTGGCGGACCGCGCAAGGACGACATCTGCTACGCCACCCAGAATCGCCAGGACGCAGTCAAGCAACTGGCTGACGAGTGCGACGTCGTGTTGGTGGTCGGCAGTCCGAACAGCTCCAACTCCAATCGCCTGCGCGAGTTGGCCGAACGCATGGGAACGCCGGCCTACCTGATCGACGGTGCCGAGGACATGCAGCGCAGCTGGTTCGACGGCATCGAGCACATCGGCATTACCGCGGGTGCTTCTGCGCCGGAAGTCCTGGTGCGCGGTGTGATCCAGCAATTGCAGGCCTGGGGTGCCATCGGGGCCGATGAACTGGCCGGCCGGGAAGAAAACATCACGTTCTCCATGCCCAAGGAACTACGCGTTCGTTCTCTGCTTTAAGTTCTTTTCGCACAGGGCCTGCACGCTTTCCTCGCTGCGCAGGCTGACGCGGCCGGTGGGTGACAGCACCACTTGATGATGACTGACCGGCTGGTGCCGGGCGCACACGTGCAAAGTGCCCGCCTGAAAGGCACCACTGGGCAACAGGGCTGCACCATGGCCGGCGAACGTGACCCGATGCTTCACCGGCCAGTTACCCACCACCCGGGCGCGATTGCTGCGCTGCTCCAGCAGTGTCCGGTCATCGTCGTCCAATCTGATTTGCCACCCCTGGCTCCAATCGTTGTCTATCCCTTGAATGGTCACTGCCCGGTTGCGGGTGATGGCTTCGCTGCGGGCACTGCGCAAGCCGCTGGCCAACCGTTGTGCGGTGTCGTTGCGTTCAGTGGATTCCACAAGCGCTTTGAAACTTGAACTGGCCCACGGCAGAACAATTGCGGCAATCGCCAGTCCCATGAGCAGTTCGATCAGGCTGAAACCCTGTTGGGGCATGGTGTCTCCTCCCTGGAGAGTGTGGAGCGGTCCTTGAGAACTTGGCGGCCTCATTGTGGCGAGGGGATTTATCCCCGCTGGGCTGCGAAGCAGCCCCAAAAACAGTCAACACAATCTGTCCGACACACCGAGGTATCAGGATTTAGGGCTGCTGCGCACCCCAGCGGGGCGGTGCGACGTTTCGCTAAATCCCCTCGCCACAGGGGGCACTGCCCTGAATGAACTGCATCAAGCACGCGCCAATGGTTTGTTCTAGCGTTACACAAGCAGGTATAGCCGACGGCAACGGAGGGCATCGATGGATCTTCGTACAAAAGGTTTCACGCTGATCGAGGTGTTGGTGGCCCTTGGCGTACTGCTGATTCTCATCACCATGGCAGTGCCGGCGTTCACCGGTTCGATGCAGAGTACCAAGGCGGATACCGAGATCGGCGACCTGCGTCGGGCCCTGAACTTTGCCCGCATGGAAGCGATCGACCGGGGTATTACCACGCGCATTCGTCCCTCCGCCCAGGGCAACGTCTGGAGCGGCGAGCTGACGGTGTACGACAGTACTGGCAATCCGGCCAATGTATTGCGGGTTGTTCCCGCGATGAGCAGTGGTGCGACTCTGACGCTAACCTCAGATGTGACCAACATTGATTTCAACAACCTGGGTGGGTTGTCGGCACCGGCCACACCGGTGAGCTTCAATTATGTGCGGGGCACGCAGAGCAGGACGCTGAGCGTTTGCCTCAATGGACGAATCGTATTGGGTGGAAGTTGCGGATGAAGGGTTGCAGTAAAAGCCCACAGGAGGGCATGACACTGATCGAAGTGCTGGTCGCCGTGCTGATTCTTGGCGTAGGTCTGCTGGGGGCCGCGATGGTCCAGCTCAATGCCCTGAAGTACACCGACAGCTCGCGCATGACCAGCCAGGCCAGCTTCATCGCCTACGACATGCTGGACCGCATTCGTGCCAACTCCGGCGCCGACTACACCGTGACGCCACCCAGCTCACCCAACCTCAATGTGACCCGGGACCAGGACCTCTACGATTTCAAGACCAACATCACCAGCTTCGGCGGCGCCACGGCTACCGGGACCATCACGCTGAACCAGCGGGTCTACACCATCACCATTTCCTGGGACGATGCCCGGGCCGCCAACACCACCAATGCGGCCGATGCCCGGCGCAGTTTCGTGCTGACCAGCCGCGCTGCCGTCGATCCGGTGGGGACGCCATGAACAAGCGCTGCCGGGGCTTTGGCCTGATCGAGTTGATGATCGCGCTGGTCATCAGTCTTATCGTGGTCCTGGGGGTGGTGCAGATCTTTATCGCCGCGAAGAACACCTACATCAGCCAGAGTGCGGCGGCGGTGATGCAGGAGGATGCTCGCTTTGCCCTGAGCAAGATGGTCCAGGAAATTCGCATGGTGGGGATGTTCGGTTGCTTGGGCACCATCACCGATGCGTCCTCGGCAGGGGACTTCAATGCCAGCCAGATCACGCCGATCCGCTGGGACAATGCCAACCTGAAAATGACCTTGGTGACGACGGATGTGGGCAACAGTGGTGGTGTACCGACCTGGACCGTCCTGTCCGACTGCCGCACCACAGCCACGGCCTACACTGGCGCGCGGGCTCCCGCAGCCGGACAGTTGGCGTTTCCGGTACGACGGTTGATCTACAGCTTCAGCAACAATCAGTTGTCGATGGGTACCGGCGCCGGCAATCCGACCCTGGCGGTGCTGGTGGACAACGTCCGCACGTTCAACGTGACCTTCGGCGTGGCCGGCAGCTCGACGGACATCGCGGCCTCGAGCTACAGCAGCAACCCGCCGGATCCGGCATTGATCCGCAGCGTGCGCCTGACCCTGACGCTCTTCGATCCGAAGAACAACGTGCGCGACCAGACCTTCAACGTAGTTGCCGCCTTGCGCAACCGGCTCTTGTGAGGGGCGCTTGATGAGATCGAGATCCTTCGGGCAACGTCAGCGCGGCATGGCATTGCTGGTCAGCCTGGTCTTCCTGCTGCTCCTCACGCTGATCGGCCTGTCGTCGATGCAAAGCGCCACCCTCCAGGAAAAGATGACCAGTAGCGTCATGCTGCGCAACCAGTCGTTCCAGATGGCCGAGGCGGCGCTGAGGATGGGCGAGAACGCCGTGCAAGTTGAAACCTACTCGCTGGCGGTCTGCACCACCGCAACCCAATGTGCGCCGCCGGCGGAATCCGCCACGCTGACGGGGGCAGGGCGCAACTCATCGTCGGGGGTCACCTGGGTCGCCGCCGCCGGTGGGTTTTATGGGGTGCAGAACATCGGCACCACGCTTGCGGCGGTCAATGTACCCAACGGGACGTCGGCGACGCTGTATCGGATCACGGCGGTGGCGGTGGTGGGGAATAACCAGCGCAGCGTGGTGGAGAGCATCTATGCGAAGTATTGAAGCTCGCCATGGCTGGCGGCAGATGCTGTGGGGTGTACTGCTCAGCCTTTATCTGAATGCCCCGGTCTATGGGTTCACGCCTTCGGATTCGCCGTTGTTGAGTGCGGCTGCGGTGACGCCGAACGTGATGCTGTTGATCGATGATTCGGGGAGTATGAACAATGTCATCTGGGCGGCGGATTTTGATCCGACGATCTCCCGGCCGACTGTCTACACCTGTCAGTCCAGTACGAGCTGTAACAGCATTGCCGGCCTGGACCCGGACGACGGCAACGTTTTGCTGGCGAGCCTGTTTCGTGGCGGGTGCTCGAGCGGTTGGTACGGTTTTTATCGAAGTAGCATAGGTAGGGTCTGTCTGAAGCTGCCAGATCCGGTGGGCAATGGTAATACCCGCTACACAGCCAACTACCTGTCCTATCTGCTGACATTGGCCAACAGTTCGAGTCGCGACTTCACCACCGGCACGATCCCCAATGATTACCGAATCAACGTGGCCCGGGATGTCTCCAATGACCTGGTCACCAGCAACCGTGCCTTGCGCATCGGCCTTGCCACCTTCAACCCACCCAACAGCAGCAACTCCGGCCCGGGAGGCTTTATCGCCCGTTCTGTCAGCGACCTGTCGCCCGTGACCGGCAGCGTTACCCAGACCCAGGCCAATGCCAACTACACCTCCTTGATAAATGCCATCAACGGCCTGGGCGCGGTCGCCAATACACCGCTGGCCGAGAGCTATTACGAGGTCACCCGCTATTTCCGGGGAATGGCGCCGTACTACAACGGCACGCCCAGCACCTATACCAGCCCGATCCAGTACCGTTGCCAGAAAAACTTCGGCGTGGTGATTACCGACGGCTTGCCCACCTATGACCGGACGTTTCCGACCAACGACCCGCAGGCCGTCGCGACGGGAGGCCCCCGCCTGCCAAATTGGGACGGTATCAGCAATGACGGCGCCGATCCCAATGGCGACGGCGAAGGTGACACGCTGTACCTGGACGACATCGCCAAGTTCGCCTTCGACATCGACATGCGCTCCACCGGTACCGATGCCACCGGCAAGAGCTGGGACACTGCGGATTTCCCCCGGCAGTACCTCAACACCTATACGGTTGGTTTCACCGCAACCAACCAGATGCTGTCCGACGCCGCTCGCTACGGTGCAGGCAGGTATTACCAGGCGACCGACAGCGAAGGCCTGAACTCGGCCCTGACATCGGCCCTGAGTGATATCACCTCCAAGGCCGGGTCGGGGGGCGGCGGCACCACCAACGGTGCGACGTTATCCACCACGTCCAGCTTCTACCAGACCACCTATGACCCCAAGGATTGGCGTGGCACGATCCGGGCGTTCGGTTTCACCTCGGCAGGCACGGTCAACAGGGCCGCGGTGCAATGGACCACCGACACCGCCATTGTCCCCGGCGCCACGGCACCGCTTTATCAATCGTGGAACACCACGACCAATGCGCCGGTGACCCTGGCCTACAGCAACTTTTCAGCGGCTCAGCAAACCACCCTCAGCCAGAACCTGCCCACAGGGATCACTGGCAACGACCTGGTGGAGTGGAGCAAAGGCACCAACAAAACCGGCTTGAAGGTGCGCAGTGCGTTGCTGGGGGACATCATCAACTCACCGCTGGTGCTGGCCTCGCCCAATGACCAGACCGCTGCGGACCTGCTGAACGACACCAGCTACAGTACGTACCTGGCGACCAAGGCGGGGGCCATGAACACCAGCCTCGTGGTGAACGCCAATGACGGCTTCTTCAGCGTCATCAACGCTGCCAACGGCACGCGGCGTTACGCCTACATGCCTTCGAGCGTATTGCCAGGGCTGGATGACATCGCGAGTACCAATTACATCAACGGGGTGAGCCACAAATTCCTGGTGGATGGTCAGATTGGTGTATTCGATACGCAATCGGGCAGTGCCTGGAAAACGGTAGCCGTGGGCGGGACCGGGGCCGGTGGCAGGACTTTCTTTGCGGTGCAACTGTTCGATGCGGCAGCCGGCAATACGCTTCGGGCGCTGTGGGAAATCAGCGCGCCGGCCGTGGCCAACACCGCCAATACCTTCAACGACCTGGGCTACGCCTATGCCCGCCCGGAAGTCGCCCGGCTGGCGGACGGTCGCTGGGCGGCGTTCATTTCCAATGGCTACGGCAGCAACAGCGGCGTGGCGGCGTTGTATGTGGTGGATATCCGTGACGGTTCGCTGATCCGCAAGATCGTCATCAACAGCAGCGAGACCGATAACGGCTTGTCCTCGGTCAAGCTTCGGGTCAACTCCCAGAATGTGGTGCAGGCTGCCTACGGTGGTGACTTGAAAGGACGGATGTGGAAATTCGACCTCAGCGGCACCTCCCCGACCACCTGGGGCCTGGCGTTTGCCGGCCAGCCCTTGTTCACGGCGTCCGGTGGGGCGACCCAGCCCATCACCGTTCAACCGTTGCTGGCGGACAACCCCCAGGGTGGGGTCCAGGTCTTTTTCGGTACCGGTAAGTTCAACGAGGCGACTGACAAGCTCAACAAGGATCTGCAGGGGTTCTATTCGATCTGGGACGCCGTCGGTGGTGCCGGGCAGATTACGGTGTCGAGCCTGCAGGCTCAATCGATTACCGGCGTATTCTCGGGCAGCACGGGGCAGTTCGTGACCACCAGCCAGACCGACGTGACTTACCCTGCGAAAAAAGGCTGGTACCTGCCCCTGGTGTATAACAACGCGCTGACCGGGGAGCGGGTGATCAACCCGGCCAATCTGGTGCTTGGGCGCGTGGTCTTTACCACGGCCGCCGTGGACACCACCGACCCCTGCGCCAGCTTTGGCACCGGCAAGCTGATCGAAGTGGATGCGTTCAGCGGTAAGATGCTCAACTATGCGGTGCTCGACACCAATGGCGACGGCAAGCTCAGCAGCCTCGATACGATCTCCGCCGGGGTGGTGTTCACCGGTGGTATCCCGACCTTGAGTGCCGTCGTCAGTGCCAATGGAGCCACCAACATGGTCGTGAACGACTCAGGTGGCGGTATCACCGACCTGCTGAGCAAATCCGTTGGCGGCAGCCGTCGCGTCATGTGGCGACAAATACAGTGAGGGGTAAGGGAATGCACAAAACCAACCGGGGTTTCACCTTGATCGAAATCATGATCGTGATCGCGATCATCGGTATCGTGATCACCGTCGGCTACCCGAGCCTGACCGAATACATGAAAAAGGGCCGCCGCGCCGAAATCGCCGGGTTGTTGTCGGAACAGGCGCAGATACTCGAGCGCTACTATTCGAAGAACAATGTCTATACCAACGCGACCGGGCTGAGCAATGGCAATGATTTCTATACCATCAACCGGACGTTGGCGGACCAGAGCTTTACCCTGACCGCGGTACGTAAAAGTGGCTCGTCCATGGCGACGGACAAGTGCGGTGACTTCACCATCAACAACACCGGCGTGCGCAGCATGCTCAACGCCGCGTCCGGGCTGACCACCAAGGATTGCTGGGGTCGCTGAGCTTTATTTTTTTAGGACGCGGCGTCGCGCCCTACAGTCTTACGAGTCGAATCAGAACATGACCAGGCAACAGCAAGTGGTGATTGTCGGCGGCGGAGTCATTGGCCTGCTGACAGCGTTCAATCTGGCGTCCGAAGGGCAACGTGTCGTGCTGCTGGAGCGTTCCAGTGTCGGCCAGGAATCGTCCTGGGCCGGTGGCGGCATCGTTTCGCCGTTGTACCCGTGGCGCTACAGCCCGGCGGTCACGGCGCTGGCGCACTGGTCACAGGATTTTTACCCACAGTTGGGCCAGCGTTTGTTTGCGGCCACCGGCATTGATCCGCAAGTGCATGTCACCGGGCTCTATTGGCTGGACCTGGACGATCAGGACGAAGCGCTCGCCTGGGCCGCGCGGGAAGGGCGATCGTTGCGGTCCGTGGATATCTCGGCTGTCCACGATGCGGTGCCGGTACTGGGTACCGGGTTCTCCCGGGCGATCCACATGGCTGACGTGGCGAACGTGCGCAATCCCCGGTTGGTGAAATCCCTCAAGGCAGCGTTGCTGTCGCTGCCCGAGGTCACGCTGCATGAGCAATGCGAGGTCACTGGATTCATCCGCGACGGCGGACGTGTCGTGGGGGTGAACAGCTCGGCCGGGGCGATTCGTGGCGATCAGGTGGTGCTGGCTGCTGGGGCCTGGAGTGGGGAATTGCTCAAGACCCTGGGTCTGAACTTGCCGGTGGAGCCGGTCAAGGGCCAGATGATCTTGTACAAGTGCGCGTCCGACTTCCTGTCGAGCATGGTCCTGGCCAAGGGCCGTTATGCGATTCCGCGGCGTGACGGGCATATCCTGGTGGGCAGTACCCTGGAGCGCGAAGGCTTCGACAAGACCCCGACGGAAGCGGCGCTGGAGAGTCTGAAGGCTTCGGCGCAGCAATTGATTCCGGCGCTGGCCGAGGCTGAGGTGGTCGGGCATTGGGCCGGATTGCGGCCTGGATCGCCGGCGGGGGTGCCTTATATCGGTGAGGTGCCGGGGTTTGCGGGGCTTTGGTTGAACTGTGGGCATTATCGCAATGGGTTGGTGTTGGCGCCGGCGTCGTGTCGGTTGTTTACGGATGTGATGTTGGGGCGTGAGCCGGTGATTGATCCTGCGCCGTATTCGCCGGCGGGGCGGATGTAGGATCTTGCGGTGTACTCCGATCCAATTGTGGGAGCGAGCCTGCTCGCGATGGCGGTCTTGCGTCGAGTACATATCCATTGCTGCGGTAACGGCCACTTAGGGTTCCGCCCTTACGGCGGCTTACTTTTTTTCAGACGCCAAAAAAAGTAAGCAAAAAAGGCTTGGCCCCACCACTCGGCACCTCGCCTAGGCTCGGTGTGCCCTCACTCCGGCATTGCTCCGTGGGCCCGCCGCGAAGGGCCATCCATGGCCCAGCGCGGCTAACCCGGCATCCATGCCGGGTTGCCCACTACGCAATGCCTGCGTTCGGCCAGCGTGGTTAATGGGGCCCGAAGATCAAGATCAAAAGCAAAAGCAAAAGCAAAAGCGAGGCGGCCTTACAGCCGACCTGTCTCTCCGGCCATATATAGATCAAATTGTGGGAGCGAGCCTGCTCGCGATGGCGTCGGACATTCAACATGTATTCAAACTGACCCACCGCAATCGCGAGCAGGCTCGCTCCCACGGGGATTGGCGTTGGCTGAGAAATAACAGGTTGCCGCAGAGTTGTTGTGAGCGAGCTGACAGCTGTTCGAGATTTGTGGGAATGGTCGGACAACATCCAAGCTGAAGCCGATTTTTCCGACGAGCTTTGGCGGTTGCCGGGTGGGAAGGCTTATCGCTAACCTCTTTCGGTCGCTGCCAATTCAGCGTCCGGGCGTCGCGGCCCGCTAACTTGGTGCATAATTCCAGCCTACGATGGAGCTTCGGCATTTATCGTTCTGTCATGGCTGGCTGTGCGTGGGATACCTTCGGGTATGCCGGGTACCAAGGTCTCGGTCCGCGAACCCGCGTACAGCTGCCACCTCCAATTGCGTCGCGGCGATCGGTGGCAGCTCCAAACCTTGGAGATGCACGATGATCAAAGTCACACCCAATCCCCCTGAAACAGATTCCTCATCAGCCCATGGCGGGCTCGATCCTCAAAAGCTCGATGAAGCCGCCAAGCGCGCCCTCGACTATTACCTGGCCCCTCCACCTGAAGTCAAAAAGAAACCAGCCTCAAGCCAGTTATTCACCGTCATGGAAGGCATAGACGCCGAATGCCTCCTCGCCAACCTGAGCGAAACCCTGGCATCCGCCAACGCGACGCTCAGCGACCTGGCTTTCGAGCTTGATGGTTCGCGTCGGCATGTCGCTTTGGGTGTGCAGCAGCTGATCGAGCTGAGCGAATTGCTGGCCAATCGGGTGTTGGATGAGCGGGTGCCGGTGTCGGCGGATTAGGAACTGATCAATAGAACTGGCGGTTGTGGCGAGGGGATTTATCCCCGCTGGGCTGTGTAGCAGCCCTGAATCCTTACACCTCGGTGTATCGGGCAGATTGTATCGACTGTCTTAGGGCCGCTACGCAGCCCAGCGGGGATGAATCCCCTCGCCACAGGGACGGTCTGAGCCGAGCCACTGGTGGTGGCTCCCTCAATCCAACCCCAATTTCTTCAACCGATACCGCATTGACCGAAACGACAGCTTCAATCGCTGCGCTGCGGCGGTGCGGTTCCAGCGGGTTTCTTCCAAGGCCTGGAGGATGACCTTGCGTTCGACGTCTTCCAGATAGTCTTCCAGGTTGTCGACTCGCATCAAATCGGGGTTGGCGGTGTCGGTGATGCCATTGCCTTCGGCCAGGCGCAGGTCGTCGGCTTCGATCTGTTGGTGTTCGCAGAGGGTGTAGGCCCGTTCGAGCATGTTTTCCAGCTCTCGTACGTTGCCGGGGAAGCGGTAGTTTCGAAGGGCCTCGAGGGCTTGGGGATGGATTCTGGCGGCGGGGTTGCCGGTGCTGGCCGCCAGGCGCTGGAGCATGTGGATGGCCAGCGGCTCGATGTCTTCGCGGCGCTCGCGAAGGGGCGGGACGCGGAGTTCGATGACGTTCAGGCGGTAGTACAGGTCCTGGCGAAAGCGCCCGGCGGCCACTTCGGCGTCCAGGTCCTTATGGGTCGCGCAGAGGATGCGGACATCCACCACTTCCTCCTGCTGACCACCAACGGCGCGCACGGCCTTTTCCTGGATCGCTCGCAGCAGCTTGACCTGCATCGCCAGGGGCAGGTCAGCCACTTCATCGAGGAACAGGGTGCCACCGTGGGCGGCCTGGAACAGACCGGGCTTGTCCTCGATGGCACCGCTGAAGCTGCCTTTTCGATGGCCGAAAAACTCACTTTCCATCAGCTCTGTCGGGATGGCCCCGCAGTTGACCGGCACAAAACCCCGACTGGAACGGGGGCCTTGTTCGTGGATCAGCCGTGCCACCAGTTCCTTGCCACAGCCCGACTCCCCGCTGATGTACACCGGCGCCTGGCTGCGGGCCAGCTTTTCGATCTGTTTGCGCACGCTGCGCATTGGCGGGGAGTCGCCCAGCAGGCAGCGTTCGATGGTGGTCGGGGCGGTGGCCGGTGGCAGGCGCAGGGCGCTGGTGACCAGTTCTCGTAGCCGACCCAGGTCGACCGGTTTGGTCAGAAAGTCAAAAGCCCCGGCCTTGAGGGCGTCGATGGCGGTTTCCAGGCTGCCGTAGGCGGTGATCATCGCCACCGGCAGTTGCGGGAAGCGCTGTTGGATGTGCTGCACCAGTTCCAGGCCGGTACCGTCGGGCAGGCGCATGTCGGTCAGGCACAGGTCGAACGCCTCTTCCGCCAACAGAGACTGGGCCTCGGCAAGATTCCTGGCGCTGCGGGTGTCGAGTTTCATCCTGCCCAGGGTGATGTCCAGGAGTTCGCGGATGTCCGGTTCGTCGTCGACGATCAGGATCCGTTGCCGTGAGCGTGTATTCAAATCTGTTTCCGTCCGTGAGCAAAAGTGATGCGAAAGCAGCCGCCGCCTTGGCGTGGTTTGAAGTCTAGGCGGGCCTGATTGCTTTCGCACAGCTCACGGGACAGATAGAGCCCAAGGCCGGTGCCCTGGCTGCTGGTGGTGAAAAAGGGTTCGAACAGGTGCGCCTGCTGGTCCGGTGTCACGCCGGGGCCGTTGTCGATGATGTCCAGCGTGGGGAGATGGCTATGGGGATCGACGAACAGTTCCAGCCAGGACTCGGCCCGTTCATGGGCCTGGGCACTGTGGCGCCAGGCGTTGCGCAGTAGGTTGTCGAGCACCTGGGTCAATTGATCGGGGTCCATGAGCGTGGTGTAGTCGCCCGGGGCGATGCTCAGATGCAATTGCTGGTGCGCGGCCATGCTTTCGCGGGCCTGTTGGACGAACTGGTCGAGCCAGGTGCGCAGGTCCAGGCGCTGGGGCGTGGTTTGCTGGCGACGGGACAACTGCAGGACGTTTTCGATGACGCGGTTCATTCGTTGGGAGTGATCTTGAATAATCTGTGTCAGACGTCGATCCGAGTCGTTCAGTTCCTCGGACTCGCGCAGTAATTGCGCCGCATGGCTGATGGCCCCCAGGGGATTGCGGATTTCATGGGCGATGCCGGCGGTGAGGCGCCCGAGTGAGGCGAGTTTCAGTTGCTGGGCGTGCTGGGCCACCTGGGCCAGGTCTTCGAGAAACACCAGGATCTGATGCTGTTCGTTGTGCCCCAGGGCGATGAAGCTCGGTTGCAGGGTCAGGCCCGTGCCGGTGATGGCCAGGGTTGGTGGGCGCAGGCTGGGATTGTTCAGCCACACTTTCAAGCTGTCGACGAGGGCGGCGGAGTAGTCATCGATTGGCTGGCCGACCAGGTCGTGCATGCCCAACAGGTTCAAGGCGCTTTCGTTGGCCAGTTGCACCCGGCGTTGACGATCGAGCACCAGGATGCCGGTGCGCATGCGCTGCAGGATCAAGGCATTGAGGGTTTCGAGGCTGGTCACCTCGCTGGCTCGCTGCTCGGCCAGGGTTTCGCTGGCTTCCAGTCGCCGGGTCAGGCCTTGTACCAGCAGCGCAGCGGCGAAGCATAGCGCTCCCAGGGTACCGGCCTGCAAATAACTGCCGGGAGAGTTCGAGTCGTGCAGGCCAAGGAAGAAACTAGACCCCACTATGCCGATCGTGGCGACGGCAGCGATCAACAGGCCGACTCGGCCGCGCAGCAGCGTGTTGCCAATGGCCACCGAAACAATGAGCAGATTGCCAATGGCGCTGGGAGCACCGCCTGCCGCGAAGAACAGCCATGACAGCAGCAACACATCGGTCAGGGCCAGGCCAAACAGCCGGGCGGGGCTTCGGGTGTTTTCAAGGAACACCACCAGCAGGATGTTCAGCACCAGGTACAACCAGCTGCCACTGCGCAGCAGGTCGTCGTTGGCGAACTCCAGCAGGCGGTTGTCCATGTTGCTGGAGATCAGCAGCACCAGGGTGATGCCGATGCTCAAGCGGTACAGGTGATAGAGACGCAGCAGGCGCTGCGTCTGTCTGACGCGAGGGGAAGCCTCAGCGATCACGAGGGCCCGGGCCTTGCTCGAGGTGAGCCTGGCTGCAGTACCACTGTTGTTGGAGAGGGAGTGCCCGGTCACGCGGCAGGTGCACGCCACAGTGGGCGCAGCGAACCATGGGCGGGGCATCCTGTTCCCGGGATGATCGCGTCGCGGACGCCTTGGGCTTCACGTTGCGAAAGATCCATATGGCGGAGGCAACGACGGCGAACAAGATGATTAGACGAAGCATGATGGGCGGCTTTCTGGCGAGAGATGAGGCAGTTTAGCCAAGGACTGGGGCGGCGCACAGTTCAATAGGATCCAGGCATAAAAAAGGGAGACCGTCGGGTCTCCCTTTTGTGAATGCCCTGTGCTCAGTCGAACAGGCCGAAGGTCATGTAGCTGAACCAGGAGCGGTCGCTGGAGTTGTTCTCAGCCTCCGGTTCTTCAATCACATCGCCATTTTCATCCTTTGGCTTGAGCTCGTTCGGAATGGCTTCCTTGGCATCCTGGAACTGACGCTGTACGTCCTGGTTGGCGCGGGTTTCGCCCGGTGGCAGTGGCGGACGGGATTCGATCAGGCCCAGGGTCGCCTTGCTCAGCCATGAACGGTTGTCGGCTTCTGCAACGCGGGGGGTGAACTGGCCATCGACCAGGGAAGGGTGGTCCGGGTAATTCAGTTTCAGGGTTTCCAGGCTGCTGGCTGCCAGTTCGTCCAGGTGCAGGCGTTGGTACGCCTCGGTCATCACCGCCAGGCCGTCGCCGACCGAAGGGGTTTCCTGGAAGTTTTCCACCACGTAGCGACCACGGTTGGCGGCGGCGACGTAGGCCTGACGGGTCAGGTAGTAGTCGGCCACGTGGATTTCGTAGGAAGCCAGCAGGTTGCGCAGGTAGATCATGCGCTGCTTGGCATCCGGCGAGTAGCGGCTGTTGGGGAAGCGGCTGGTCAGTTGGGCGAACTCGTTGTACGAGTCGCGTGCGGCGCCCGGGTCACGCTTGGTCATGTCCAGCGGCAGGAAGCGCGCCAGCAGGCCGACGTCCTGGTCGAAAGACGTCAGGCCCTTGAGGTAATAGGCGTAATCGACGTTCGGGTGCTGTGGATGCAGGCGAATGAAGCGTTCGGCGGCAGATTTGGCAGCTTCGGGCTCGGCGTTCTTGTAGTTGGCGTAGATCAGCTCCAACTGGGCCTGATCGGCGTAACGACCGAACGGATACCGCGACTCCAGGGCCTTGAGCTTGGCGGTGGCGCTGGTGTAGCTGTTGTTGTCCAAGTCCTTCTGCGCCTGTTGGTACAGTTCGACTTCGCTCAGGTTTTCGTCTACGACTTCCTTCGACGAGCAAGCAGCAGTCAATGCGAGGATGGCGATCAGCAGCAGGTGTTTCACTTGCATGGCGGCTTGCGTCCCTATGACGGCCGCTGTCTTGGGCGGGGCCGTCCTGTTATGATGAGCGCCCCGTTGAAAGCCTCGGGGCAAAAGACGCCGTATTTAACCACAAGCGCGCAGCCGAAACCAAAGGCTGTGCCGACGCCCAGTCCGAGCATGTCCGATAAAATAGAACTTCGCGCAGAGGTGCCGTCCGAATTGGGCGGCCAACGCCTCGATCAAGTCGCCGCCCAACTCTTCACCGAGCATTCGCGCTCGCGCCTTTCCGCCTGGATCAAGGACGGCCGCCTGACGGTGGATGGGGCGGTCATCCGCCCGCGCGACATCGTCCATGGCGGTGCCATCCTCGAGCTGACGGCAGAGCAGGAAGCCCAGGGCGAATGGGTAGCCCAGGACATTGCCCTGGACATCGTCTATGAAGATGACGACATCCTGGTGATCAACAAGCCTGCGGGCCTGGTGGTGCATCCGGCCGCCGGTCACGCCGACGGCACCCTGCTCAATGCCTTGCTGCACCACGTGCCGGATATCGTCAATGTGCCCCGGGCCGGTATCGTGCATCGTCTCGACAAGGACACCACCGGTCTGATGGTGGTGGCCAAGACCATCCAGGCGCAGACCCAGTTGGTCGCACAACTGCAAAGCCGCAGTGTCAGCCGCATCTATGAATGCATCGTGATCGGTGTAGTGACCGCTGGCGGCAAGATCAACGCTCCCATCGGTCGTCACGGTCAGCAGCGCCAGCGCATGGCGGTGATGGAGGGCGGCAAGCCGGCGGTCAGTCACTACCGCGTGCTTGAACGCTTCCGCTCCCACACCCACGTGCGGGTCAAGCTGGAAACCGGTCGTACCCACCAGATCCGCGTGCACATGGCCCACATCAACTTCCCGTTGGTGGGCGATCCGGCTTATGGCGGCCGCTTCCGCATCCCGCCGGCCGCCAGCGTGACCATGGTCGAGTCCCTGAAGCACTTCCCGCGTCAGGCGCTGCATGCGCGTTTCCTGGAACTGGATCATCCGACCACCGGTAAGCGCATGAGCTGGGAATCGCCGTTGCCGGATGACTTCGTCTGGCTGCTGACGTTGCTCAAGCAGGACCGCGAGGCATTCGTCGGATGAATGACTGGCTGATACCCGACTGGCCCGCGCCAGCCTGGGTCAAGGCCTGTGTCACCACCCGTGCGGGCGGCGTCAGCGTGGCGCCGTTCGACAGCCTCAACCTCGGCGACCATGTCGATGATGACCCAACGGCCGTCACCGAGAACCGTCGACGGCTCACCGACCAATTCGCCATCCGTCCGGCCTGGTTGCAGCAGGTCCATGGGATTGCCGTGGTCGAGGCCGATCCGACCCAGGTCGCGACCGCCGATGCCAGCTGGACCGCCATGCCGGGTATCGCCTGCACGGCGATGACCGCGGACTGCCTGCCCGTGCTGTTCTGTAACCGCGCCGGTACGCGCGTCGCGGCCGCCCATGCCGGTTGGCGCGGGTTGGCGAACGGCGTACTGGAAGCCACCCTGGACAGCCTGGCAACGCCAGCGGATGAGATTCTCGCCTGGCTCGGCCCGGCCATTGGCCCGCAAGCCTTTGAAGTCGGACCGGAAGTGCGTGAGGCGTTCATCGCGCAACTGCCCCAGGCGGTACAAGCCTTTGTGCCGAGCCACAACGCCGGCAAGTTCCTGGCCGACATCTATGCGCTGGCGCGCCTGCGGCTGGCCGCGCGGGGTGTCTCGGCGGTCTACGGCGGCGGGCTGTGCACCGTGACCGATCCACGCTTCTTTTCCTACCGTCGCAGCCCGCGCACCGGTCGCTTCGCCTCCCTCGTCTGGATCGAACAGTAGAAGGCTGCCGGATATGCCGCCGCCATCGCGAGCAGGCGCGCTCCCACAATTCCCGCTCCGTGCACAAATACTCCATACACCGCAGACCCCTGTGGGAGCGAGCCTGCTCGCGATGGCGTCGTGTAGCTTGCATCCATGTCAGGTGTGCCACCGCTATCGCGAGCAAGCTCGGCTCCCACCGGTCCGGCGCTTTCCATAAGATTGCATACACCGCAAATCTACTGTGGGAGCGACCTTGCCCGCGAAAGCGGCATGTCAGCTAACCTTTAACTGATTGGCACACCGCTACCGCGAGCCGGCTCGCTTCCACAGCCCCTCATTTGACTGATCTGTATCAACAGATACCTGCTTGAATCTTCCAGAATCGTCCACATCTATAACGGTATCTGGCAGGTTTCTTCATTCAGGATGTTTTTCGGTCCGGCCTGCTCAAAAGGAAGGTGACCTTATGCGTATTGACCGTTTAACCAGCAAATTGCAATTGGCGCTGTCCGATGCCCAGTCCCTGGCCGTCGGCCTGGACCATCCTGCCATCGAACCGGCGCATCTGATGCAGGCCATGCTCGAGCAGCAGGGTGGCTCGATCAAGCCCCTGCTGATGCAGGTAGGCTTTGACGTCAACAGCCTGCGAAAAGAGCTGGCGAAAGAACTCGACCAGTTGCCCAAGATCCAGAATCCGACCGGTGACGTGAACATGTCCCAGGACCTGGCGCGGCTGCTCAACCAGGCCGATCGCCTGGCCCAGCAGAAGGGCGACCAGTTCATTTCCAGCGAGCTGGTGCTACTCGCCGCCATGGACGAGAACAGCAAGCTGGGTAAATTGCTGCTCGGCCAGGGCGTGAGCAAGAAGGCCCTGGAAAATGCCATCAATAACCTGCGTGGGGGCGAAGCCGTCAACGACGCCAACCACGAGGAGTCCCGTCAGGCGCTGGATAAATACACCGTCGACCTGACCAAGCGTGCCGAGGAAGGCAAGCTTGACCCGGTGATCGGCCGCGATGACGAGATCCGGCGCACGATCCAGGTGCTGCAACGCCGCACCAAGAACAACCCGGTGCTGATCGGTGAGCCAGGCGTGGGCAAGACCGCCATTGCCGAGGGCCTGGCCCAACGGATCATCAATGGTGAAGTACCGGACGGCCTCAAGGGCAAGCGCCTGCTGTCCCTGGACATGGGGGCGCTGATCGCCGGTGCCAAGTACCGTGGCGAGTTCGAAGAGCGGCTCAAGGCCCTGCTCAATGAGCTGTCGAAGCAGGAAGGGCAGATCATTCTGTTCATCGACGAGTTGCACACCATGGTCGGCGCCGGCAAGGGCGAAGGCTCGATGGACGCCGGCAACATGCTCAAGCCCGCGCTGGCCCGTGGCGAGTTGCATTGCGTCGGCGCGACCACGCTCAACGAGTACCGCCAGTACATAGAGAAGGACGCGGCCCTTGAACGGCGCTTCCAGAAAGTGCTGGTGGACGAGCCGAGCGAAGAGGACACCATCGCTATCCTGCGTGGTCTCAAGGAGCGCTATGAAGTTCACCACAAAGTGGCGATCACCGATGGCGCGATCATCGCGGCGGCCAAGCTCAGCCACCGCTACATCACTGACCGCCAGTTGCCGGACAAGGCCATCGACTTGATCGACGAGGCTGCCAGCCGTATCCGCATGGAAATCGACTCCAAGCCGGAAGTGCTGGATCGCCTGGAGCGGCGCCTGATCCAGCTCAAGGTCGAATCCCAGGCCCTGAAGAAAGAAAGCGACGAAGCGGCGAAGAAACGCCTGGAGAAATTGCAGGAAGAAATCGTTCGCCACGAGCGCGAGTATTCCGATCTCGAGGAAATCTGGAATTCGGAAAAGGCCGAAGTCCAGGGTTCGGCGCAGATCCAACAGAAAATCGAACAGTCCCGCCAGGAGCTGGAAGCGGCCCGTCGCAAGGGCGACCTCAACCGCATGGCCGAGCTGCAATACGGGGTCATCCCGGATCTGGAGCGCAGCCTGCAGATGGTCGACCAGCACGGCAAAAGTGAAAACCAGTTGCTGCGCAGCAAGGTCACCGAGGAGGAAATCGCCGAGGTGGTCTCCAAGTGGACCGGTATTCCAGTGTCGAAGATGCTCGAAGGCGAGCGCGACAAGCTGCTGAAGATGGAAAGCCTGCTGCACCAGCGCGTGATCGGCCAGGACGAAGCGGTCGTCGCGGTCGCCAATGCCGTGCGGCGGTCCCGTGCCGGGTTGTCGGACCCGAACCGGCCAAGTGGTTCGTTCATGTTCCTCGGCCCGACCGGTGTCGGTAAAACCGAGCTGTGCAAGGCGTTGGCCGAGTTCCTCTTCGATACCGAGGAGGCGATGGTGCGCATCGACATGTCCGAATTCATGGAGAAACACTCCGTGGCCCGGCTGATCGGCGCACCGCCGGGTTATGTCGGCTATGAAGAGGGCGGTTACCTGACCGAAGCCGTGCGACGCAAGCCGTACTCGGTGATCCTGCTCGATGAGGTCGAGAAAGCCCATCCGGATGTGTTCAACATTCTGCTGCAAGTGCTGGAGGACGGTCGTCTGACCGACAGCCACGGGCGCACGGTGGATTTCCGCAACACGGTGATCGTGATGACCTCCAACCTGGGGTCGGCGCAGATCCAGGAACTGGTGGGGGATCGCGAGGCGCAACGGGCGGCGGTGATGGACGCGATTTCTACCCACTTCCGGCCGGAGTTCATCAACCGGGTCGACGAGGTAGTGATTTTCGAACCACTGGCCCGTGATCAGATTGCCGGCATCACCGAAATCCAGCTGGGCCGCCTGCGCAGCCGCCTCACCGAGCGCGAGCTGAAGCTGCAACTGAGTGACGAGGCCCTGGATAAGTTGATTGCCGTGGGTTACGACCCGGTCTATGGGGCACGACCATTGAAACGGGCCATCCAGCGCTGGATCGAAAACCCGTTGGCACAGTTGATCCTGTCGGGTCGCTTCATGCCGGGCGAAACCGTAACCGGAACGGTGGAAAACGACGAAATCGTCTTCAACTGACCGGCTGCACCGCTGTTGACCGAATGGCCTCGCATTGCGAGGCCATTTTTTTCATCAGGCCGTTGAACTCAAAGGAAAAGGCTTGTAAAGTGCGCCCCGCAGTCAGTCACCCCCAAGGGTTACTTCTCCCTGAGAAGGAATCCGAAATAAGTTGCAAATCATTGTCTTGAAAGCAATTTAAGGGGTTGACAGAGGTTTTTAAGATTGTAGAATAGCGCGCCTCAGACACACGAACGCAGCGATGCAGACGGGTAGAAGAGGTTGAAGCTGGCTTCAATCAAGCTTCAAGGTTGCAACTTGAAATATCAGTTCCGTGATAGCTCAGTCGGTAGAGCAAATGACTGTTAATCATTGGGTCCCAGGTTCGAGTCCTGGTCACGGAGCCATTTCAATCGGGGTATAGCGCAGTCCGGTAGCGCGCCTGCTTTGGGAGCAGGATGTCAGGAGTTCGAATCCCCTTACCCCGACCATATTTGGGTCGTTAGCTCAGTTGGTAGAGCAGTTGGCTTTTAACCAATTGGTCGTAGGTTCGAATCCCACACGACCCACCATTTTTGAGACCAGTTCGCTGGAATCGAATCTTAAGATCAGAGGCCAAAAGCGCTGATCGAGGAAGGCGACTTGAAAGGGTCGCCTTTTTATTACCGGGGTATAGCGCAGTCCGGTAGCGCGCCTGCTTTGGGAGCAGGATGTCAGGAGTTCGAATCCCCTTACCCCGACCATATTGAAAATCCTCGTATCGAAAGATACGGGGATTTTTTTTGCCTGCAAAAAAAGCCGGGAAGTCTTAAGTTATCGTACAACTTGCCGATAGCTCACCGACAGGGGCACGTCCCCATTCCCGGCCAATAACAAAAAAGGGCGCCCGTTATGTTTCTTCGTCAACTGAATATCGCCCCTCGCGCGGCGCTGGGTTTTGCCTTGATCGCCGTGCTGGTGGCACTGCTCGGGATGTTTGCGCTGGGGCAGATGTCGAGTATCCGTGACAGTGAGGTGGCGGTGGAAACCCAGTGGCTACCGAGCATTCGCGGCGGTGACGAGATTCGCGAATGGATGCTGCGCATTCGCACCATCTCCCTGCGCATGGCCCTGGACCAGGACCCTAAGAACACCTCGGTCTACCGTGGGCAAATGGACGTTCGTGACAAGGAACTGAGCGAAAAAATCGCCAGCTACGAAAAGCTCGTCGTGACCCCTGAAGGCAGAGCGCTCTACGACCAGTTCAAGCAGACTTTTGCTGCCTACCGCGCGGGTATCGCGCAATCCTTCATCCTCGCAGAGCAGGGGCGCCGCGACGAGCTGATCAAACTGCTGCTGGTGGACATGAAAACCGTCGTGGACGGCTCCGGCAAGCAACTCAACGACCTGGCGGAGCTGTTTTCCAAACAGGTGTCCATCGAGAGTCAGAAGTCCCAGGAGCACTACGCCAATTCACGCATGATCGTCATCCTTTTCATCGTCTTGGCCGCCCTGGCTACCGTCGCCCTGGCGATGTTGTTGACGCGCAGCATCGTCAAGCCCCTGGGTGAAGCGCTAAGCGCCGCGGAAAGCGTGGCTGAAGGTGACCTGACCCGGCCGATCGAGACCCATGGCAACGACGAAGTGAGCCGCTTGCTCAAGGCCTTGGCGACCATGCAGAAAAACCTGCGCGATACGCTGCAGAGCATCAGTGGTTCGGCGGCGCAGTTGGCAACGGCAGCCGATGAGCTGAACGCCGTCACCCTCGACAGCACACAGAGCCTGCAACAGCAGAACAACGAAATTGAACAGGCCGCCACGGCTGTCACCGAAATGACCACTGCCGTAGAGGAAGTGGCGCGCAACGCCGTTTCCACCTCCGACGCCACACGTCAGTCCAGTGAGTCGGCATCCCTCGGACAGCAGCGGGTCAGCGACACGGTTGACGCGATTGGCGCCCTCGCCAGTGACGTGCAGGTGACGGGTGGGTTGGTGCAATCCTTGGCCAACCAGTCGCAGGATATCGGCAAGGTCCTGGACGTGATCCGGGCCATTGCCGAGCAGACCAATTTGCTGGCCCTCAACGCGGCCATTGAAGCGGCCCGGGCCGGCGAAAGCGGTCGAGGGTTTGCGGTGGTGGCTGATGAAGTGCGAGCGCTGGCTTATCGCACTCAGCAATCGACCCAGGAAATCGAACAGATGGTCCAGGGCATGCGCAGCGGCGCCACCCAGGCCCTGGATTCCATGCAGGCCAGCTCGACCCGAGCTGCCAGCACTCTGGCGATGGCGGAACGGGCGGGGGAGGCATTGCAGACCATCACCGCGTCGGTCAGCGAAATCCACGAGCGCAACCTGGTGATCGCCAGCGCGGCCGAAGAGCAGGCACAGGTGGCCCGCGAGGTTGATCGCAACCTGGTGAATATCCGTGATCTGTCGGTGCGCTCGGCCACTGGCGCAGACCAGACCAGCGCGTCCAGCCATGAACTGTCGCAACTGGCGAACTCGTTGCGCACGATGGTGCAGCGGTTTCAGGTTTGAGTGCAGGAGGAGACTTCGCGGGCAAGCCACGCTCCCACATGGGATTCGGGGTGGATGCAGCATTTGTATACATCATCAAACCCTGTGGGAGCGAAGCTTGCTCGCGATAGCGATGGGCCAGTCAATATTGTTACTGACTGACTTAGCGCAATCGCGAGCAAGCTTTGCTCCCACAGGTTTGTGGCTTAACTGACTGCACTAGCGCTTGCCCGCTCCCGCATTGGGTCTGGGTGTATGCGGTATCCGCATACGCCACCAGACCCTGTGGGAGCGAGCCTGCTCGCGAAAGCGCTGTGTCAGGCCACTGCTATTTTCAGTGCAACTTGAGCCGCGGCTCGGTCCCACGTCCAATCTTGCTGCCCAGCATCAACATGGCCGTACGGAACATTCCATACAACGCCATCTGGTGCATGCGGTACAGCGACACATAGAACATCCGCGCCAGCCAGCCTTCGAGCATCACGCTGCCGGTGAGATTACCCATCAGGTTGCCCACCGCCGAGAACCTCGACAGCGAGATCAGCGAGCCGTAGTCGGTGTACTTGTAATGCGGCAACGCCTTGCCTTCGATCCGCAGCTTCAAGGACTTGGCCAGCAGCGATGCCTGCTGGTGCGCCGCCTGGGCGCGGGGCGGTACGTTGCGGTCGCTGTCCGGTTGCGGGCAGGCGGCGCAGTCGCCGAAGGCGAAGATGTTTTCGTCGCGGGTGGTCTGCAGGGTCGGCAGTACGTGTAGCTGGTTGATCCGGTTGGTTTCCAGCCCGTCGATGTCCTTGAGGAATTCCGGTGCGCGAATCCCGGCGGCCCAGACTTTCAGGCTGGCGTCGATCACCTTGCCATCGACGGTGATCAGGCTGTCGGCTGTCACCTGGCCGACCGCGGCGTTGGTCATGACATTGACCCCGAGCTTTTCCAGGGTCTTGTGCACGGGCCCACCGATACGCTCCGGTAATGCCGGCAGCACCCGTGGCCCGGCTTCGATCAGGGTGATGTGCATGTTTTCCGGCTTGATCCGGTCCAGGCCATAGGCCGCCAGCTCATGGGCGGCGTTATGCAGCTCGGCCGCCAGTTCGACGCCGGTGGCACCGGCCCCGACGATGGCGACGCTGATCCGCTCCACGGCATCGGTCTGGCCGGCGTGGGCGCGCAGGTAATGGTTGAGCAATTGCTGATGGAAGCGCTCGGCCTGTTTGCGGGTATCGAGAAACAGGCAATGTTGCGCCGCACCCTCGGTGCCGAAGTCGTTGGTGGTGCTGCCGACGGCAATCACCAGGGTGTCGTAGCCCAGCACCCGGGCGGGTAGCAATTCCACGCCGGCTTCGTCATAGGTGGCGGCCAGTTGGATACTCTTGCGTTCGCGGTCCAGGCCGCTCATGCGCCCGAGCTGGAACTCGAAGTGGTTCCATTTCGCCTGGGCGACGTAGTTGAGTTCGTCTTCGGAGGAGTTCAGGGAGCCGGCCGCCACTTCGTGCAGCAGGGGTTTCCAGATGTGGGTCAGGTTCGCGTCGACCAGCATCACGCTGGCCGTGCCACGTTTGCCCAGGGTCTTACCCAGACGGGTAGCCAACTCCAGGCCGCCGGCGCCGCCGCCAACGATGACAATACGATGAGTCATGGGGATATCTCGCAAGGCTAAAGGAAATCGGTGCCGTTACCCTCGCGAGCGCCAGTATCGTATCCCTCGATAACAGGCAGCTCATAGCGTCAGGTAACTGATCAGTCGGCTCAACAGGCCCAGGCCGATCGTCACGGCCAGTACCACCACCAGGAGCATCCACGGCCGGAAAGGCCGGCGCTCGACTCGGTGCTGGGACAGTTGCAGGTACTCTTCGACATGCTTCTGGTCGTCAGGGTTCAGGCGGCTGGTCATAAAGGCCTCGTCAGGTAGACGTTGCGAAGTGTGCGTACGTTACAGGGGATTGCTTGCGGCTGCGAACAGCATAGTCGTTCGGTGGACGCGGTGATGATTCACAGGCTGATCCCCACATCGAACACGATGCTGCGCCCCAGGTTGCCCCGCAGGAAATCCGGCGCATCGGGGTGGGCGAACAAGACCCGGGCGAAGCTCGGCCCCACCAGCGACAGCGAACGCCAGCCCTGGCGCAGGTATTCGGTGGGCGGTGGGAAATGGCTGTTGAGGTCCAGTACTTCCCGTTTGAGGCTGGCGAAGGCGATGATATCCAGCTCTCCCAGGTCCATGCCGCGTTCGGTGTAGTTGTGGGCTTTCTTGCGCAGGGTCGGTGCCAGCCTCAGCAGGAATTCGTTGGCCGGGATCCGCCTGGGCTTGGCTTCGCGGCGCACCAGTTGGCTCAGGGAGAATGCACTGCGGCGGCGTTGCAGCTCGTCACGCCATTCGTCATTGAGCCGACGGCCTTCGTCGAGGACGAAGAACACCTCGAAGTTGGCATCACGGAACAACACGTCCGGTGGATCTCCGGCGGGGGCGAACTCGTCGGCGCGGTAGGGCACGCTCAGCCCTTGCAGCAGTCGCTGGCAGACCCAACGCTCACGCTCCCATTTGCGGGCATTGGAGAGAAAGGCGTTGGCTTGCTCGGCCGCGATGGTCAGCAGGCGTAAATAATCGGAATCATCCATGAACTCAAGCTTAGCGTTCAATTGCGACAAGCTGGAAGCGTTGCGTTGATGAATGAGTCTTATGAGTGGGGTGTAGACTCTGCGTGTCGATAGAGACATAAAGCTGTGCACAATTCTTGTGGCGAGGGGATTTATCCCCGCGGGCGTGCGTAGCGCGCCCAAAAGAGTCTGAGGTTGTAGGAGTTGGCGAAGCCTTCGCTCGACAGCTCCTACGCAGTCCGACGGGAATGCACTGTGCCGGCTGCTGGAAAAACAAGCGAAAGGTGTAGTCCCCATGATCGGAGCCGAACTGCTCTCACCCCAGACACTTGCGGTTGGCTGGTTGATCTATGTCCCGGTGCTGGCCTGGGCGGCGTGGCGAGCGCCATGGGTGGAACTGTTTACCGACAGCCGTCGCCAGCACCTGCTGTTCGGCACGGTGCTGGCGCTGTTCATGTTGTGGCTGGTGCGACGGGATTTCGACACCGGTGTGTCCTATCACTTCATCGGCATGACCGCCGTGACGCTGTTGCTGGATTGGCCGCTGGCGATCCTCGGCGGTCTCATTGCCCAGCTTGCGCTGGTGCTGTTGGGGCGCCAGGACATGGTGGCGCTGGGCGTCAACGGGGTGCTGTTGGTCCTGCTGCCGGTGCTGGTCACCGAAAGCTGCGCGATCCTGGTGGAGCGAGCCCAGCCACGCAATCTATTCGTGTATATCTTCTGCTCGGGGTTCCTCGCCGCCGCCCTGTCGGCGTTGCTGTGCCTGCTGCTGGGGCTGGGGCTGTTGTGGTACGACGGGGTGTTCGCCATGCCTTACTGGCTGAGCGATTTCGTTGGCTACCTCTGGTTGATCATTTTTCCCGAAGCGTTCATCAACGGCATGGTGATCAGTGCACTGGTGGTATTCAGTCCTGAATGGCTGGAAACCTTCAACCGCACGCGCTATCTGTCGGCACCCTGGAAGGATGACGACAAGTCTTGATGCATATCAAGGCCCTGCAGGCAGGTGCAGCTCATGCTCTGGAAAACTTCCAGGAGCACAACGATGAGTGTTTACGAGTGGGCGAGACAAGAGATCAGGCGTAGCCACGATGCCGCGATGGAAATCGGTTTCGATCCGGGCCTGAGCCTGCGTGCCTTGCTCAGTGCGATCGTGCAACAGAGCAAGACAGTGCGCAGCGCCGAGGACCTGGCCGATGAGTTGAGCTTCCTGGCGGAAAATCTCGACGACAAACAGGACTACGGTTTCATGCGGCCTTAGCCACACAGGCCACTAGTGGTGTGAGCGGGGGTTGAAATCTTCGCTGAACAGTTCGTCCTCGGCGTCGGGGCTGACGGGGATCTTGTGTTCTTCCGACGCCCAGGCGCCCAGGTCGATGAGTTTGCAGCGATCGGAACAGAATGGCCGGAACTTGCTCTCCGGGCTCCATTCGACAGGGGCGCCACAAGTCGGGCAATCAACGGTCGGGGTCTGGCTCATGATTGGCCTCCACGCAATGTAAGGTAGGAATGATGCAGGCGTTCGACCTCGCTGTGCAGCCAGGCGAGGTCGCGGTCGTTGACCACCACATCGTCGGCATGGCTCAGGCGATCCTGGCGGCTGGATTGTGCCTTGAGGATCGCCTGGGCCTGTTGCTCGCTGATCTGGTCGCGTTGCAAGGTCCGTTCGATCTGGAGTTGTTCAGGTGCGTCGATCACCAGGATCCGTTGGGTCATGGCGTACTGCCCTGACTCGATCAGCAGCGGTGATACGAGGATTGCATAGGGCGATCGGGCTTGGGCCAGGTGATGGGCAATTTCGTCGGCGATCAACGGATGCAGCAGTGCCTCAAGCCAGCGACGCTCGTCGGCATTCTCGAAAATCAATTTGCGCAAGGCCGCGCGATCCAGCGTACCGTCGGCCTGGAGCACGTCCGGGCCGAAGTGCTCGGCGATTTTCGCCAGTGCCGGACGCCCCGGTTCGACCACCCAGCGCGCCGCATGATCGGCGTCGACCACATGCACGCCCAAGTCGATGAAGTGCTGGGCCGCAGCACTTTTGCCGCTGCCGATACCGCCGGTCAGGCCGAGAATCCAGGGTTTTTCCACGGGATTGTTCATAAGGAAATCGTTAGAAACCGACAGAGTGCCAATAGAAGTCGGTTATTTGACCACCCCAGAGCAAGGCAATCCAGCCGGCAATGGCTAAATAAGGCCCAAAGGGGATCTGTGTCGACGCCGGAGCATTGCGCATGCGCAACATGACGACCCCGACCAAGGCACCCACCAGCGACGACAGCAATAGCGTCAGCGGCAGGATCTGCCAGCCGCCCCAGGCCCCGAGCATCGCCAGCAGCTTGAAGTCGCCGTAGCCCATGCCTTCCTTGCCGGTGAGCAGCTTGAAAACCCAGAACACCGACCACAGCGCCAGATAACCGGCCACCGCTCCCCACACTGCCTGGTTCAGCGAAACGAACAATCCGAAGCTGTTGACGATCAGCCCCAGCCACAACAAGGGCAGCACCAGCGTGTCGGGCAGCAGCTGATGCTCGGCATCGATCAGGCTCATGCCCAGCAGGCCCCAGCTCAAGACCATCACCAGCGCGGCCTGCCAGCCGAAGCCGAAATGCCAGGCGACGAACGCCGACAGCGCGCCGCAGGCCAGCTCGGTCAGGGGATAGCGGCGCCCAATGGGGGTGGCGCAACTGGAGCAGCGGCCACGCAGTGCGAGGTAGCTGAGCAACGGGATATTTTCCCAGGCCCGGATGCGGTGGCCGCAGTGAGGGCATTGGGAGTGAGGCAGCATCAGGTTGTAGGCCGGGCCGGGCGTTTCGGCAGGCAGGCCCAGCAGGTCGTGGGCTTGCAGCCGCCATTCGCGGGTGAGCATCTTGGGCAGGCGCCACACCAGCACATTGAGAAAGCTGCCGACAATCAGCCCGAGCAATAGCGCCGCCAGCACAAAGGCCATGGGATAAAGCACGAAGAATTCGCTCAGGGGCATGTCAGATCGCAGAGCCGAGTTGAAAGATGGGCAGGTACATGGCGACCACCAGACCGCCGACGACCACCCCCAGGACCACCATGATGAAGGGTTCCATCAGGCTGGTGAGGTTGTCCACCAGATTGTCGACCTCGGCCTCATAGAAACCCGCCACCTTGTCGAGCATATCGTCCAGCGCCCCGGATTCCTCGCCGATGGCGGTCATCTGGATCGCCAGGTTTGGGAATATGCCTGAGGCGCGCATGGAAAAATTCAACTGCATGCCGGTCGAGACGTCTTGGCGGATACGCTGTACCGCACGTTTGAACACCACGTTGCCGGTGGCGCCGGAGACCGAGTCCAGGGCCTCCACCAGTGGCACGCCAGCGGCGAAGGTGGTGGAGAGCGTCCGGGCGTAGCGGGCTACCGCCGACTTGTACATCAGGGCGCCTACCAGTGGCAGCTTGAGCAACCATTTGTCGCGCCAGTCACGAAAGCCCTGGGAGCGCTTGAGGGCATACTTCACGCCAAAAAACGCGCCCACCGCCCCGCCCAGCAGCAGCCACCATGACTCTTGCATGAACTCCGACAGGCCGATGACCATCAGGGTAAAGGCAGGTAGTTTCGCGCCGAACCCGGAGAACACCGATTCGAACTGCGGCACCACCTTGACCAACAGAATGCCGGTGACCACTGCTGCGACAAGCACAACGGCCGCCGGATAGGTCATGGCTTTCTTGATCTTGGCCTTGAGGGCCTCGCTCTTTTCCTTGTAGGTCGCCACACGGTCCAGCAAGGTGTCCAGGGCGCCGGCCTGCTCACCGGCGTCCACCAGGTTGCAATACAACTCGTCGAAGTACTGCGGGCATTTGCGCAACGACGCGGCAAAACTGTTACCGGCGGCGACTTCCTGTTTCACCTCCTCCACCAGCTTGCGCATGTTGGCATTGTCGAAGCCTTCGCCAATGATGTCGAAGGCTTGCAGCAGGGGCACACCGGCCTTGAGCATCGTCGCCATCTGGCGGGTGAAGAGGGCGATGTCCAGCGGTTTGATGCGTTTGCCCTTGCCGAATATCGACGTGGATTTCTTGCGTACCTTTTCCGGGTTGATGCCTTGTTTGCGCAGTTGCGCCTTGACCAGGGCCGGGCTCTGGCCGGTCAGCTCACCGGACATCTTCGTGCCTTTGCGGTCTTTGCCTTCCCAGGTGTAGGTGTCGGTTTTTACTGCCTTGACCGCCATGTTCAGTCCTTGGTGACCCGGTTGATTTCTTCGAGGCTGGTCACCCCTTGCATCACCTTGAGCAGCCCCGAAGTACGCAGATCGTTGAACCCGTCCTTGCGCATTTGCAGGTCGATTTCCAGGGAATTGCCTTCGGCCATGATCAGCCGTTGCAGTTCAGGCGTATTTTTTACCACTTCGTAAACCCCCACGCGTCCTTTGTAGCCGTTGTTGCACTGTTCGCAACCGACCGGCTCATAGATCGTGAATGAGCCGATGCGTTCCTTGGGGAAACCCTCCTTGAGCAGGGTTTCCTCGGGAATCTCCGTGGCTTTCTTGCAGTGGCTGCACAGTTTCCGCGCCAGGCGCTGGGCGATGATCAGATGGACCGCGGTGGCGATGTTGAAGCCGGGGATGCCCATGTTCTGCAAGCGGATCAGGGTTTCGGCGGCGCTGTTGGTGTGCAGGGTGGAGAGCACCATGTGCCCGGTCTGGGCGGCCTTGATGGCGATTTCGGCCGTTTCCAGGTCGCGGATCTCACCCACCATGATCACGTCCGGGTCCTGACGCAGGAAGGAGCGCAGGGCCTGGGCAAAGTCCAGCCCTTGGCGTGGGTTCACGTTGACCTGGTTGATGCCTTCCATATTGATTTCCACCGGGTCTTCGGCGGTGGAAATATTGATATCCACGGTATTGAGGATATTCAGGCCGGTGTAGAGCGAGACAGTCTTGCCCGAGCCGGTCGGCCCGGTGACCAGGATCAGCCCTTGGGGTTGTTTGAGGGCCGCGAGGTAGAGCTCTTTCTGATCCGGTTCGTAGCCCAGGGCATCGATGCCCATTTGCGCGCTGGAAGGGTCGAGAATCCGGATCACCACTTTTTCGCCCCAGAGCGTGGGCAGGGTATTGACTCGGAAGTCGATGGATTTGGTTTTCGACAGGCGCATTTTCAACCGACCGTCCTGGGGTTTGCGCCGCTCGGAAATATCCAGGCTGGCCATGACCTTCAGGCGCGCGGCGATGCGGCTGGCCAGTTGGGTCGGCGGCCTGGCCACTTCCCGCAGCATGCCATCGGTGCGCACCCGCACCCGGTAGGATTTCTCATAGGGTTCGAAGTGCAGGTCGGAAGAGCCGCCCTTGATCGCGTCCAGCAGCATCTTGTTGACGAACCGCACCACTGGCGCGTCGTCGGCGTCCTGACCGGCGATGGCGTCCTGCTTGCGATCGTCGTCCGACTCGATGTCCAGGCCATCGAGGTCGACATCACCCATGCCTTCCAGGCCCGTGGTGCCGGATTCGAAAAACCTCTCGATGGCATCGCTGAGTTTGTCGTCTTCCACCAGGATGGCTTCGGTGGTCAGGCCGGTACTGAACTGGATGTCGTTGATGGCCTGGTGGTTGGTGGGATCGGAGATCCCCACGAACAGCTTGTTGCCGCGCCGCCACAGCGGCAGGGCATGGTGTTGCCGAACCAGTTTTTCACTGACAAGGCCGGTGGGCTGGCTTTCCTTGTCCAGGCTGTTGAGGTCCAGCAGGGCGACGCCGAAATGCTCCGAGGCGATTTCCGCAACCTGGCGACTCTGGACCAGTTTGTTCTGCACCAGATAACTGACCAGGGGCATGCGGTTGCGTTGGGCTTGTTGCTGCGCCTGCTGCGCGCTTTGCTCGGTGATCAGCTCGGCCAGCACCAGTTGCTTGGTCAGGCCGCTGAGGGCGATGTCATTCATGGGGATCCCGACTGCTGACAGTTCATGACTTATAGCCTAGTCAAGCCTCGACGCCAAACCAGCGGGGGCGGGTGACAAAAAACGTCAGATAGTGCGGATGTTGGGGTAGGACGTTGGGCTTCCTTGGGCTGGAAGCTCTTGCTGGCAGGGTCGCGGGGATTGGCATGTGCCGTGCAATACACCCTCCAAGCATGAGATTTCGCCTCATGTTAATGGAGATGTCTATGAGCAAGCAGAATGGTTTCACGTTGATCGAGCTGCTGATCGTCGTGGCGATTATCGGCATTCTGGCGACGTTTGCGTTGCCGCAATATTCCAAGTATCAGGCGCGGGCGAAGGCAACGGCCGGGTTGGCGGAAGTGTCTGCATTGAAAGTGCCCTTTGAGGACATCATGAACCAGGGGACCAACCCCACGTTGGCCAACATTGGTGGAACCTCGCCCACCAGTAATTGTACGTTGACCGCCTCAGGTACTGCTTCAGATGGTACGGGCACTATAGCGTGCGCCTTGTTGAATGCGCCCGCTCCGGTACTCGGCAAGACCATTACACTGTCGCGCTCGGCAGCAGGTGTCTGGACCTGTGCTTCGACGGCAGCCCAGGAATACCTGCCGGCTGGATGCACCGGTGCCGCTGCCGGTAGTTGAGGGCATGGCCTTGCGAAGAACCCCGCTTTAATTGCGGGGTTTTTTACGTCCTCTTGGCAGTGAAACAAAAAAGCTCGTTAATTCAGCTGTTTAAGAAGCGGAAAAAAACCGCAACTTGCATGTACAGAATCAGTCGCTCATGCATTTTGCATGATCAAGTAAATCGGCGCTTCGCTTAAATGGCTGATTTATAAGGAATTATTTTATTCGTCAAAGCTGGCACACCCTTCGCACTACTCCTGATAACCCTGCCGGGAATCACCTCCGGCAGTTTCTGAGAAAAACAGGAGTTACTCGTATGAAGAAGTTCGCTATCACTGCCGCTACTGCTGCCGCACTGACCTTGACCATGGCTAACGCATTTGCCGAGACTGCTCAAGCGACCCAGGCTCCGATGATGTTGGCTGCTGGTGAAGTGACTAAAGCCAAGGAAGAAACCAAGGACACCTGGATCACCACCAAAGTCAAAGCTGACTTGGTCACCGAAAAGGGTATCCCAGGCTCCGACATCAAGGTTGAAACCAACAAAGGCGTCGTATCCCTGTCTTCGACTGTTGCTGTCACCGAAGCTCAGAAAACCACCGCCGTGGCGATCGCCAAGAAAATCAAAGGCGTCAAAGCCGTATCGGCTGATGGCCTGAAGGCCGAATAAGGCCAAGACTTCTCGCCTGGACTGGGAGAGGGCGCGGCAAACGGGCTGTGTCATACGTTTGCCGTTGCTTTGGAGTTCATGCGAAAGGCCACAGGGACGTGGCCGCCACAGGCCCTCGGCATTTTGCCGGGGGCCTGTTTTATTTTGGATGGAGGTCAGTCGACGATTGTATTGGCTGATCCACCGCCATCGCGAGCAGGCTCGCTCCCACATTGGTATTGGGTTGTTCCAAAAATGTACGCTCGGCATCGATCCCCTGTGGGAGCGAGCCTGCTCGCGATAGCGGTGTCATTGCCAACCTCAGTGCCCACGCCGACTGGTGATCTGCACCAGTCGATTACCCTCGAAGCGCAGGAACTGGTACATGCCGCTGTTGGGGCCATAGGTCCATTCTTCCACCGGGTATTCCTCCCTGCGATTGACGCTGCGTTTGTAGCCCAGATCGTCCCGCGCCACCGGTTGTCCGCACTTTTGCAACACTTCGCTAGAGCGGTCGCCAACACTGATCAACTGGCTGCCGCAACGCAATGTGTCGGCAGCCGATGCATGAGCGGTGGTGAGCAGCAAACCCAGGCCGAGCCAGTAGAGACGCTTCATCCTATTCGGCATCCAGATGCAGGGGGGTGATCACACGCCCGTCGCTTTCGGCCTGGCCGAGGCTGGCGTCGATGAAATAGACCCGGTCATCGGCCAACTTGCCCTTGTCCACCAGGAAGTCCTTGATGCTGCTGGCCCGCTCCTGGCCCAACTCGCGCAGCAATACGTCACTGCCGCTCCAGAATTTGATAACGCCTTCACGCAGTTTCTCGATGCGGGCCTTTTTATCCAGTTGTGTCCATTCGGCCGGCGGCTGGGCCTTGAGACGGGTTCGATAGATGCCTTCCAGCAGCGGTGCCTT
This sequence comes from Pseudomonas sp. ICMP22404, assembly GCF_006227205.1. Taxonomy (GTDB): domain Bacteria; phylum Pseudomonadota; class Gammaproteobacteria; order Pseudomonadales; family Pseudomonadaceae; genus Aquipseudomonas. The sequence continues at coordinate 36,192 of NZ_VCNG01000021.1, read as the reverse complement.
TTCGTCCTCCGGCACCTGCAGCAGCGCCGCCTTGGCCGGAACCTTGTCGCCCCGGCGTTGCAGCATCTTGTAGTAGTTGTACTGGTATTCGCGTTCCAGGCGCTGGCCGGCGAGTAGCGGCCCGTCGCTGCTTTCGGCGGCAGTGCCTTCGATTTCCAGGCGCAGTTCCGGACGCTTGGCCAGTGCCTCGGAGAGCTTGAGCAGCACACCTTCGCTTTCCTGGCTCAGGTCGCTGGAGCCGGGTGCGAAGGCGACGCTGCCCAGGTCTTCCGAGCCACCGCCGGCCACCAGTCCGCCGATGAGTTTGAACGGCGCCTGGGCCGCTCGCACCACCAGGTTGCGCAGGGTTTGCCAGACAATCGGCATCACACTGAATTGCGGGTCGTTGAGGTTGCCGGACACCGGCAGCTCGATGGAGATCCTGCCCTGCGAATCCTTCAGCAGTGCGACGGCCAGTTTCAGCGGCAGGCTCACGGCGTCCGGGCTGTCGACCTTTTCCCCCAGTTGCAGTTGCTCGACCACCACCTTGTTTTCGGCCTGGAGCTGACCCTTGGTGATCCGGTAATGCAGGTCGAGATTGAGTCGGCCCTTGCGAATGCGATAGCCGGCGAACTTGCCGGAGTAGGGCGTCAGCGTCGTCAGCTCGACCCGTTTGAAACTGGTGGCGATATCGAGGCTGGCCATCGGGTCGAACGGGTTGAGAGCGCCCTTGATCGTTACCGGGGCGTAGCGGTCGACCTTGCCATTGACGTCCACGCTGGCCGGTTTGGCCTGGCGGCTGTCGATGGTGCCGATCTGACCGTTGAGCTGCTGGATGGCCGTGGCGAAATTCGGCGTCAGACTGAAGTCGGCAAAGTTGGCCGAGCCTTCGTTGATGGCAATCGCGCCGATGTGGATACCCAGTGGTTTTTCCTGGGACGCCGGTTTTGCTGCAGCGCTCTTCGTGCCGCTGTCCGGCGGCTGTGGGATCAGCAAGTCGTCGACGTTGGTGGTGCGGTCGTCGTTGATCATGAAGCGGGCATAAGGCTGGAACAGGTTGACCTTGTCGATGGACAGGCTGTCACCGTGCTGATAATTGAGGCCTTCAAGCACCAGGCTCTGCCATTTGACGAAATCGCGGGTCTTGAGGGTGTCGAGGGTGTGCAGTTGGTCGACCTGGGCGCGGCCGGTGACGGCGAAGGCCAGCGGTGCGGTGTTCTTGAGATCGACCATCAGGTCGCTGCCGAGCATCCCTGAGCGCAGCTCCAGGCGAATGAACGGGGTGATATAGGCCTGGGCGACCCGCAGATCGATGTCCTGGGTCTTGACCTTGAGCCTGGCGGTAATCGGGTTCAGGTTGACTTCGCCGTCGGCCAGGAGCTTGCCCTGTTTACCCACACCGGTATCAAGCTTGAGGGTAAAAGGCGAGCCGTTGAGGGTGTCGTAGTTCTGCAGGTCGAGGTTAAGCGGGCCGACGTCCAGTGCCACGGCGGGTTGCGCCTGGCGGTCGGCCAGATGTACCCGGTAATCGCGCAGTTGCACATCCTTCAACAGTACCTGCCACGGCTTGCCGGGTGCCTTGGGCTCGGGTTTGGGGGAGTCGGCGGCTGCCGGGGCCGATGCCGGTTCTACCTTGACCTGCGGCTTGGCCGGCTGGCTGGCGAAGAGTTTCTGCCAGTCCAGTTGACCATCGGCCTCGCGTGCCGCCCAGGTTTCGAGCTTCTGGCTGCGGACCTTGCCCACGACGACCTGTTGTTTAGCCAGGTCCACCGTAGTCTCGCTGACATCCAGGCGTTCGAGTTTCACCAGTGGACGGCCATCGGGGGCCTTGATGGCGAAAGGCGCGACACTGACGGCCACGTTGTTGAGCTGCAACTCGGTGCCCTTGGCCAGGTTGAGCTTGTAGTCGGTGCTCAGGTTGAGGATGCCGTTCTCCAGCACCAGCGGTACCGCGTCGCGTACGTAAGGCCACCAGAACTTCATCTGGCCATCGGTGACCTTGAGCTTGCCCTCGGATGCGATTGGCGAAAGGCTGACGTTACCGGTCCAGTCGATCTTCCCGCCTTCGGGACCGGCGGCTACCAGGGTCATGTCGGCGCTGTCGTCGGGCAGGGTGCTGAGGTTCTTCAGCTCGAAATCAAGGGCGTCGTAGAGAAATTCGATGGGCTCGCTGGGGCGAAGGTCCTGGAAATGGACATAACCGGTGGCCAACTTGATCCGGTCGACCCGCAGGGGAAACGGCTTGGTCTCGGGGTTGGCAGGGGTCGGCTCGCTGGGTGGCAGCTTGAACAAGCCCAGGAGGTTCAACTGGCCGTCCTTGGCGAACAGCACTTCGGTCCGGGGCTTGTCCAGTTCGATGTCGGCCAGGTGCAGGGCACCGGACCACAGGCTGTCGATCTGCAGGTTGGCGTACAGCCGTTCGAAGCCCACCTGTTCCTTGCCCGGTTCGCCGATATTCAGGCCCCAGACGGTGACTTCAAGACTGAAAGGATTGAGTTCGATGCGCTGGATCTGAGCAGGTACCGTGGCATGGTTGGCCAGTTGCTGATTGGCGATTCGCAAGGCGATGCCTGGCAGTATCAGAAAACCCAGCAGGCTATAGAGGGCCAGTGCGGTGAACAGGGCGCCGAGGGCGCGCAGCAATCCTTTGAGCATGTGTGGCTTCATCTGGTGGAATCGGAGTGCCTTGGAGTATGGCACGCGTTTACGGTTCCGAAGCCACTGGGATTTATGAGAATTGTCCGTTTTTTCCGTAGGAGTCCTGAGGTTGGCTCAGAACTGCAGGATCAGTGTCTTGAGCGGAGGATTACGGTCCATGGAAGGGAAGTCCTCGCCGGGCGTCAGTACGCTCCATTCGCGCACTGGTCGGCCGGCTTTTTCCGCACAACGCAACACCTGTTCGCGCCAGTCGTCCATGGACACCTTTGCCAGATTGTTGCAGCAGATCAGCACGCCATTGTCGGCGGTGGCGAGCAGCGCCGGCTTGAGCAGGCTCTGGTAGTCCCGCAGCAGGTCGACGGTGCCGAAGGCGCTCTTGGCCCAGGCCGGCGGGTCGAGCAGCACCAGGTCGTATTGGCGTTGTTCCAGGCGCACATAACTGGGCAGCTTCTGTCCGCGCCGTTGGCTGATGGGCAGGCCTGCCAGTTGGCGGATCGCCGGGAAGTAGTCCGACTGCACGAACTCCATGGACGGTAACGTGGGGTTGAGCAGGCCGTTTTCGCGACCCACCGCCAGGTTGCCTTCGGCAAAGTCCAGGTTACACACCTCCCGCGCGCCACCGGCCGCGGCGCTCAGGCCAACGCCACAGGTGTAGGCAAACAGGTTCAGCACGCTTTTGTCGCGACTGTGCGCCTTGACCCAGCCGCGAGCATTGCGCAGATCGAGAAACAGCAGCGGATCCTGCCCGGCATGGCGTCCACGAACGCGATAATTCAGGCCCCATTCGTGGCCGACCAGGTCTTGCAGGGCGGCCTCTTCGGCTTGGTAGACCGTGTCCTGGCGATCGATTCGCGAGTTGCCGCGGGCGCGGTCGTTGTAGACCAGCAGGGTGTCGAGGCCCAAGGCTTCGTTGACGATGCCATGCAACTGCAACAAGGCCTCGCGTTCCAGCGACTGATGGAAACTCTGCACCAGCAATTGCGGGCCGTAGCGGTCGACGGTCAGGCCGGGTGCGCCTTCCTGGCTGCCATGGAACAGGCGATAGCAATCGGTGCCTTGCTGATGCAACTGGCTGAGCAGGTCCTGACGTTGGTCGAGGGCGGCGCGCAGCGCCTGATTCAAGGAAGACATGCCAAGCGCGCCTTAAGGAAATGAGGCGCGAGAGTTTAACAGCTTCGTGAGGGATCGTTCCCACAGAGCGTGGGAACGATCAGTCAGCGGAACGTCATGTCCGCTAGCGATTCAGGCGCTTGTCGATCAACCCCTCCACCACGCTCGGGTCGGCCAGGGTCGAGGTATCGCCGAGGCTGTCGAGTTCGTTGCAGGCGATCTTGCGCAGGATGCGCCGCATGATCTTGCCCGAGCGGGTCTTGGGCAGCGCCGGCGCCCACTGGATCAGTTCCGGCTTGGCGAAGCTGCCGATTTCCTTGCTGACGTGGGCCAGCAATTCTTTCTTCAATTCATCATTGGCCTCGACCCCGTTCATCGGCGTGACAAACGCATAGATGCCCTGGCCCTTGAGGTCATGGGGATAACCGACGACCGCCGCTTCGGCGATGCTGTCGTGCAACACCAGGGCGCTTTCCACCTCGGCGGTGCCGATGCGGTGGCCGGAGACATTGATCACGTCATCGATGCGCCCGGTAATCCAGTAATCGCCGTCCTCGTCACGGCGGGCGCCGTCGCCGGTGAAGTAATAGCCGGGGTAGGGCTTGAAGTAGGTGTCGACCATGCGTTGATGATCGCCATAGACACTGCGGATCTGTCCCGGCCAACTGGACTTGATCGCCAGTACACCGCTGCCGGGTCCGGTGATTTCCTTCCCCGTTTCATCCAGCAGGACCGGCTGCACGCCGAACATCGGGCGGGTGGCGCAGCCTGGCTTGAGTCGCTGGACGCTCACCAGTGGGCTGAGCATGATGCCGCCGGTTTCGGTTTGCCACCAGGTATCGACAATCGGGCAGCGCTGCTCGCCCACGGCGTTGAAATACCATTCCCAGGCTTCCGGATTGATCGGCTCTCCGACGCTGCCGAGCAATCGCAGGCTTTTGCGCGAGGTGGCCTGCAAGGGCCCGGCACCTTCACGCATCAGCGCGCGCAGGGCGGTGGGAGCGGTGTAGAAGATGTTGACCTGGTGCTTGTCGATCACCCGCCAGAAACGTGAGCTGTCGGGATGGCTGGGAACGCCTTCGAAGATCAACGTGGTGGCGCCGTTGGCCAGCGGGCCGTAGACGATGTAGCTGTGGCCGGTGACCCAGCCAACATCGGCGGTGCACCAGAACACTTCGTTGTCGCGATAGTCCAGCACGTACTTGAATGTCATGGCCGCCTGCAGCAGATAGCCGCCGGTGGTGTGCAGCACGCCCTTGGGTTTGCCTGTGCTGCCGGAGGTGTAAAGGATGAACAGAGGATCCTCGGCGTCCATCGGTTCGGGCGGGCAGTCGTCGCTGGCGTCATGCATGGCCTGGTGATACCAGAGGTCGCGACCTTCGGCCCAGCTCACTTCGGCCTGGGTGCGCTCGACCACCAGGACCGTGCTGACGTTCGGGCAGCTTTCCAGGGCTTTGTCGACGTTGCGTTTGAGCGGGACGAAGCGCCCGCCGCGCACGCCTTCGTCGGCGGTGATCACGGTGCGGCAATCGGCGTCGAGAATCCGGTCACGCAGCGAGTCCGGCGAAAACCCACCGAACACCACCGAATGCACCGCGCCGATGCGGGTGCAGGCGAGCATGGCGTAGGCCGCTTCCGGGATCATCGGCATGTAGATGCAGACCCGGTCACCTTTCTTCACGCCACGGCTTTTCAGCACGTTGGCCAGGCGGCACACATGCTTGTGGAGTTTTCGATAGGTGATTTCCGCCGATTCGGCGGGGTCGTCGCCTTCCCAGATGATTGCCGTCTGGTCGCCGCGTTTTTCCAGATGACGGTCGATGCAGTTGGCGCTGACGTTCAGCTTGCCGCCCGCAAACCAGGTGGCATCGCCGTTCTTGAGGTCATAGCGCTGGACCGTTTGCCAGGGCGTCATCCAGTCGAGAAACCGGGTGGCCTGTTCAGTCCAGAAGGTACTGGGGTGTTCTATGGATTCTTTGTAGAGCCGCTGGTATTCGTCCTGACTCAGTTGCGCAGCCCGGCGGACGGCATCGGCTTGGGGGTACTGGCTGATATCGAACATGACGGTTCCTTATTCTTGTTTTTGCGACAAGTCATAAAGATGCGCCGAGTAGCCGGAGGGTTCAAGCCTGCACAAACGACTGTGGGAGAGAGCCTGCTCGCGATGGCGGCGTGTCAGTCGACATTGATGTCAACTTATCCACCGCTATCGCGAGCAGGCTCGCTCCCACAGGGGGAGTGCGCCGTTTGGATCAGCCGCGATGGCGTCCACGGAAGTAGCTGATCAGACCTTGGGTCGAAGCGTCTTCGGCCGCGCTTTCTTCGCTGCCCACCAGGCGGTTGTAGACACCCTTGCCCAGTTCCTTGCCCAGCTCCACGCCCCACTGGTCGAAGGCGTTGATACCCCAGACCACGCTTTGTACGAACACTTTATGCTCATACAGCGCCACCAGTGCGCCAAGACGCCGTGGGCTGATGCGTTCGACCACCAGGGTGTTGCTCGGGCGGTTGCCCGGGATGACCTTGTGGGCGGCCAGTTTCTGCACGTCTTCTTCACTGGCGCCTTTGTCCCGCAGCTCGGCTTCGGCCTCGGCGCGGGTCTTGCCGAGCATCAGGGCCTGGCTTTGTGACAGGCAGTTGGCGTACAGCCATTGGTGATGATCGGAAACCGGGTTGAAGCTGACGACCGGCACGATGAAGTCGGCCGGGATCAATTGGGTGCCCTGGTGCAGCAACTGGTGGTAGGCATGCTGGCCGTTGCAGCCGACGCCACCCCAGATCACCGGGCCGGTGTCGGTGGACACCGGTGTGCCGTCCTGGCGCACACTCTTGCCATTGGACTCCATGTCCAGTTGCTGCAAGTGCTTGGTGATGTTGCGCAGGTAGTGGTCGTACGGCAGGATCGCGTGGCTTTGCGCGCCCCAGAAGTTGCCGTACCACACGCCCAGCAAGGCCAGCAGCACCGGCATGTTCTGTTCGAATGGCGCACTCTGGAAATGCTGGTCCATGGAATAGGCGCCGGACAGCAGTTCCTTGAAGTTCGACATGCCGATTGCGAGGGCGATCGGCAGGCCGATGGCCGACCACAGCGAGTAACGCCCGCCGACCCAGTCCCACATCGGGAAGATGTTTTCTTCGCGGATGCCGAAGGCCACGGCCGCTGCGTTGTTGCTTGATACGGCGATGAAGTGGCGATACAGCTCCGCTTCGGAGCCGCCCTGGGCGAGGTACCAGGCGCGGGCGGCCTGGGCGTTCTTCAGGGTTTCGAGGGTGTTGAAGGATTTCGACGAGACGATGAACAACGTGGTCTCGGCGCGCAGCTTCATGGTCAGTTCGTGGAACTCGCTGCCGTCGATGTTCGCCAGATAGTGGCAGCGAACGCCTTTTTGCGCGTAGGACAGCAGGGCTTCGGACACCAGTTCCGGGCCGAGGAACGAGCCACCGATACCGATGTTCACCACGTCGGTGATCGGCTTCTCGGTGTAGCCGCGCCACAGGCCATCGTGAATTCGGCCCACCAGGTCGGTGATCTGGTTCAGCACCTTGTGCACATCCGGCATCACGTTGACGCCATTCACCAGCAACCGGTCGCCCACCGGCCGACGCAGGGCGGTGTGCAGGGCCGGGCGGTTTTCGGAAGCGTTGATGATTTCGCCTTCGAACAGCGCCTTGATCGCGCCCTTGAGGTCGACTTCATTGGCCAGGCCCACCAGCAGGTCGCGGGTCTGGGCGGTAATCAGGTTTTTTGAATAATCGAGAAACAGGCCGCAGCTCGACAGGGTGAATTGGTTGAAACGCTGCGGATCGGCATTGAACGCTTCGCGCATGCTGAAATCCTGCATGGCCTTGCGGTGGTCATTCAGCGCCTGCCAGGCGGGCAGAGCGGTCACGTCATGAGGGTTTCGGTAGTACGCCATCGCTGCGGGTTTCCTTTTACTTGAACGACCTTTTGTACACTAAAAATTCCGGCCTGGCCCGCGCTGGGCGTCCGGACACCTGCGTCGACACGATCTGCGGGCGCAGGGCGACTACAGTAAACCTCGCGTTGCGATCTGTCTTGGCTTTGTCAGACCGGTTCCCGGTACTTTTTTATACAACGGGTGCGGGAAAGGGCCGACAGACGGGAGGACGAAGCACTCTTCTGGACAAGAATTACTCACTGTGGGAGCGAGCCTGCTCGCGATGACGTTAGTTCAGTTGACGTTGATGGCGACTGACAAACCGCAATCGCGAGCAGGTTCGCTCCCACAGGGGGGATGTGCGGGGGCGATCAGGCGACCTGCACCGGAATGGCATTGCTGGTGTGGCTCAGCTCATTGCCCGGCGCCATGTACAGCATGCGGGGCTTGAAGTTGACCAGCTCGGCTTCGCTGTAGTGGGCGTAGGCGCAGATAATGACGCGGTCACCCACCTTGGCCTTGTGGGCTGCGGCGCCGTTGACCGAGATCATCCGCGAGCCTTCTTCGCCACGGATGGCGTAGGTGGTGAAGCGCTCGCCGTTGTCGACGTTGTAGATCTGGATCTGCTCGTATTCACGGATTCCCGACAGGTCCAGCCACTCACCATCGATGGCACAGGAGCCTTCGTAGTCGAGCACGGCGTGAGTGACTTCGGCGCGGTGCAGCTTGGCCTTGAGCATGATGGCGTGCATGGTTTTCTCCTCTGGTCGGGTCCGAACGGCGGGCAGTTTGCCCGAAGGCCGCCAGGGCGGCAATGGCTCCACCATCCCCTGTGGGTGAGCCCGTGGGAGCAAGGCTTGCCCGCGATACAGTCACCTCGGCTCCAGGGCCGACCGCGTTAACTTCATCGCGGGCGAGTCTTGTTCCCACAGTTTGCTCCACAGAGGGGATGGTGTCAGGCGGCGTCCAGATCCAGGTGCAGGTTGTCGATCAGCCGCGTGGTGCCGAGGAACGCGGCGACCAGAATCACCAGGTCGCGATCTTCAGGCGTGGCCGGGCGCAAGGTCCGGGCCTCGCGGATCTCCAGGTAATCGGGACGCATGCCCGCGGCTTCGAGTTGCTTGAGCTGCTCGGCAATCAGGGCCGGGAAGTCCCGTCGCCCTTGTCGGATCGCTTCGGCAATGCGGCTGAGGCTGCGGTAGACCTCAGGCGCCACGGCGCGTTGTTCAGGGCTGAGGAAACCATTGCGCGACGACAACGCCAGGCCATCCTCGGCGCGGACGGTCGGTTCGCCAATGATCTGGATCGGCATGTTCAGGTCGTGGACCAGTGCACGGATCACTGCCAGCTGCTGGAAGTCCTTCTGGCCGAACACCGCCAGGTCGGGCTGGACCATGTTGAACAGCTTGCTGACCACCGTCGCCACGCCCTCGAAGTGCCCGGGGCGGCTGGCACCGCAGAGGCCTTCGGACAATTGTGGCACGCTGACCCGGGTTTGCCCGGTCATGCCGTCGGGGTACATCTCTTCGACGGACGGGGCGAACAGCAGATGGCAGCCGGCCTGGAGCAGTTTTTCCTGGTCGGCGGCGAGGGTGCGCGGGTATTTGTCGAGGTCTTCGCCAGCGCCAAACTGCAGCGGGTTGACGAAAATGCTTGTCACCACGAAGTCGGCTCGCTGCGCCGCTTTGGTGACCAGCGCCACGTGGCCGCTGTGCAGGTTGCCCATGGTCGGCACGAAGGCGATGCGTTTGCCTTCGCTGCGGGCACGGGCCACGGCGGCCCGCAGTTCACGTACGGTCTTGACGGTGTTCATGCAGAGAATCCGTGTTCGGCGCCAGGGAAGGTGGCCGCTTTGACCTCCGCCACGTAAGCGCTCAGGGCGGACTGGATGTCGGGTTGCCCGGTCATGAAGTTCTTCACGAACTTCGGCGCGCGACCCGTGAGCGACAGCCCCAGCATGTCGTGCAGCACCAGTACCTGCCCATCGGTGCCATTGCCAGCGCCAATCCCGATGACCGGAATCTTCACCGCCTGGGTGATTTCTTCGGCCAGCTCGCTGGGCACGCATTCGAGCAACAGCATTGCCGCCCCGGCCTGCTCCAGTGCGATGGCATCGGCGCGCATCTGTCGCGCCTGGTTTTCATTGCGGCCCTGGACCTTGTAGCCACCGAGCACGTTGACCGCCTGCGGTGTCAGGCCCATGTGCGCGCACACCGGGATACCGCGTTCGGCCAGCAATCGGATCGACTCGGCCAGCCACAATGCACCTTCGACTTTGACCATGTTGGCGCCGGCCTGCATTAGCAGGGCGCTGTTGGTCATGGTCTGTTCGAGGGTGGCGTAGGCCATGAATGGCAGATCGGCGAGGATCAGTGCGTCGGTGTTACCGCGTTTGACGCAGGCCACGTGGTAGGCCATGTCAGCAGTGGTCGCCGGCAGCGTGCTGTCGTGGCCCTGCAACACCATGCCGAGGGAATCGCCCACCAGCAGCACTTCGACACCGGCCTCGTTGCAGGCGTGGGCGAAGGTTGCGTCATAGCAGGTCAGCATGGCGATCTTTTCGCCTTTCTGCTTGAGACCTTGCAGCGTGGTCAGGGTAATAGCTGGCATGAAAAAGTCCTCATTAGGCGCTCGTGAACTACTGCGAGTAACGCGCATGATTCGTCATTTATACAGGCGCACCCTCTATGCGTGGTGCTTGTAAGGCCTGGATTGCGCCCTTCAATGCCGCGTTGGCGGCAACGGGACGCCTATAGTCGTGAGGAGCACGGGGGAAGTCAATTGGATGTGTTACCGGCGGGTGTTACCGAGGTTACTGATGCGTTTCAGCCGGGAGGGGTGTTCAGGATGTGACTGCTTGGTGCCAGATCCTGTGGGAGCGAGCCTGCTCGCGATGACGGTGTGTCAGTCAACATATGCATTGATGGATCCACCGCTATCGCGAGCAGGCTCGCTCCCACAAGGGGGCTTTGTCAGTGAGGCGGCATGCGCTCCAGGCCGACGAATGGACACGCGGCCAGCAGGTCCTGGAGCAGGCGCCCGTCGGCCAGGCGCAGGTCGGCGGGGGCAAGTTCCGCCAGCGGGTACAGCACAAACGCCCGGGCGTGCATGTGGTAGTGGGGAACCTTGAGCCGAGGCTCGTCGATCAGCCGATCACCGAACAACAGAATGTCCAGGTCCAGGGTGCGCGGGCCCCAGCGCTCCAGGCGTTCGCGGCCCTGGCCGGTTTCGATGGCTTGCAGTGCGTCGAGCAGGTCCAGTGGCGCCAGTTGGCTGTCCAGCGCGGCCACTGCATTGGTGTAGCGTGGCTGGCCTGGCAACAGTGAATCGCTTTGATAGAACGCCGAGACGTCAACGAATCGGCTATCAGGCAGGCTCGCCAGTGCCTGGAGGGCGCTGCGCAGTTGTGCCTCGGGTTCCGCCAGGTTGCTACCCATGCCGATGTAGATGCGTTCCATCGATTACTCGCCCGACGCGCTCGGCACACCGGCACGCTTACGCTTGGCGCCGCTGCTGCGACGACGTTTGCGTGGGCCGCTGGCGCCGTCTTCCTTGCCGCTGAGTTCGCGAATCATCTCGCGGCGCTCGCTGTCATTGGCATCCTGGTAATCGGTCCACCATTCGCCCAGGCCATCGGTCTGTTCGCCGGCGCTTTCACGCAGCAGCAGGAAGTCGTAGCCGGCGCGGAAGCGCGGGTTGTCCAGCAGCAGGTCGGCACGCTTGCCACTGCGACGGGGCAGGCGTTCCTGCATATCCCAGATTTCGCGGATCGGCATCGTGAAGCGCTTCGGAATCGCGATGCGCTGGCACTGTTCGGCGATCAGCTCGTGGGCGGCTTCCTGCATGGCCGGTATCGGCGGCATGCCACGGTCCTGCAGGCGCAATACCCGGGCCGGTAGCGCCGGCCAGAGCAGGGCGGCAAACAGGAAGGCCGGGGTCACCGGCTTGTTCTGCTTGATACGCAGGTCGGTGTTGATCAGCGCTTCGCTGATCAGGGTGTGGGTGTAGGTCGGGTTGTGTTCCAGCGCCTCGGCACTGGCCGGGAACAGCGGATCGAACAGTTGCAGGTCCACCAGCATTTCGAAGGTGTCCGCCGCGTTGCCCGACAGGAACAGCTTCAGCACTTCCTCGAACAGCCGGGCCGAAGGGATTTCCCGCAGCATCGGTGCCAGGTCGCGAATCGGCGCGGCGCTGTGTTTTTCGATGCCGAAGTTCAGCTTGGCGGCGAAACGCACGGCCCGCAGCATCCGTACCGGGTCTTCCTGGTAGCGCTGCTTGGGATCGCCGATCAGACGGATCAGATGATTGCGGATGTCGTGTACGCCGTTGGCGTAATCGAGGATGCGTTCGCTGACCGGATCGTAATACAGGGCGTTGATGGTGAAGTCGCGGCGTTGCGCGTCTTCTTCCAGCGTGCCGTAGACGTTATCCCGCAGGATGCGCCCGCTCTCGTTGCGAGAAGACTGGTTGCTGTCTTCTTCTTCGTCATTTTGCGGGTGGTTGGCACGGAACGTCGCCACTTCGATGATTTCGCGGCCGAAGTGGATGTGGACGAGCTTGAAGCGCCGGCCAATGATACGTGCGTTGCGGAACTCGGCCCGGACCTGTTCCGGCGTGGCGCTGGTGGCTACGTCGAAATCCTTGGGGGTGATGTTGAGCAGCATGTCGCGCACGCATCCACCGACCAGGTAAGCCTGGTAGCCGGCGTTCTGCAGGCGTTCGACGATGTTCACCGCATAACGGCTGAACTGGGCCTTCTGCAATGAGTGCTGGCCGCTGTTGAGCACTTCAGGCGTGCTGCGGATGTGTTGCGTACGACGCAAGGGAGAACGGAGTGACTGGAACAGCTTCTTCAGCATGGGATGCACTGTTTGAAGGAATGTTCGGCCAAAACGAAGAATGACCGCATGATGGGCGGGGATTCTAGCATTTAGTCTGGGGATCGTGTAGGACGCAGCAGATTTGAGCTGCAAGCTTTAAGCGGCAAGTCTTGTAGGCTTCGCGGTGACGGAACGTCGGAAACCACAAGGGGAGCCGAAGCTCCCCCAGAATTAGTTGCGTGCTCTGTTTTTATTATTGGTTTCGGGCTTCTTGTTTTTGTTGAGTGCCCGCGTCACCAGGTTTCCCTGCGTGACCCTCCCAATCGGGAGCCAAGAGCAAACGGATTGCTTTGGTCGCTGTGTTGCAGTGATCCATCGATCCAACCAGTTCAGGCACCTGTCTTGAGACAGTTTTTATTGTTCTCGGCCTGGTTGTGGGGCAAGCCCCAAATACAACGCCTCTCCAAAAGAATCAGTTAGCTGCGCCTCTCGCCGTCTTGTTTTTATTGTGCGTGAGTCGATTCGTCTTATTTTTATTGTCTTGTGCATTGCTTGTTATTGTTCTTGTACCAAAGCTATAGCAGGGTGCGTGCCAACTTTTGCGAGACCCAGCGAAACCGGGGGTTCTAAGGTTATGCCGCTTTTTTTGGGGCGAAAAAAAGCCGGGGTTTCGTTACCGTAAACCCCGGCTTCTGTTACGTGAAAAAGCTGAGGTAACAGTTTTTTCACATTCACGGCGTTGTAACCGTCTACCTCTGTGGGAGCGAGCCTGCTCGCGATAGCGCTGTGCCAGTCGCCCTGAGTGCAGGCTGATACACCGCTATCGCGAGCAGGCTCGCTCCCACCCTCCCACCCTTGATCTCAGCTTTCGCTGGCCACTCCGGTCTTGCGACGCGGAATCCCCAGGCGCTGGCGACGTTCCCACAGGCACTTGCGACTCACCCCCAGCTTGCGTGCCAGTTCGGTCTCGGTCATGTGGTCCTGATGTTCCAGGACGAAATGCTGGAAGTAGTCTTCCAGGGACAGGTCCTCGGTAGGCTCGTGGCTGGTGTTGTTGGCAGCGCCCCCCTGTTGTGGAGCCAGGCCGATGAACTCTTCATCGTCGAGATCGCTGAGCTCGACGTCGATCCCCAGCAGGTCGGCGGAGATTTCCGGGCTTTCGCACAGGATCACTGCCCGCTCCACTGCGTTTTCCAGCTCCCGGACGTTACCCGGCCAGGCGTAATGACGAATGGCCTGTTCTGCGTCGGGGGCAAACTTCAGGTCGGTGCGGTTGACCCGCGCGCTCTGGCGCGCGAGGAAGGCGTTGGCGATTTCGTTGACGTCCGCGCCCCGTTCGCGCAAGGCAGGCAGTTTCAGCGCAATGACGTGCAGGCGGTAATACAGGTCTTCGCGGAACTGGCCGATTTTCGCCAGGCTCTTGAGGTCACGGTGGGTCGCGGCGATCAGGCGCACATCGACTTTTTGCGACTGCACCGACCCGACCCGACGGATTTCGCCTTCTTGAAGGACCCGCAGCAGTCGTGCCTGGGCCTCCAGCGGCAATTCACCGATTTCGTCGAGGAACAGCGTGCCACCGTCCGCCGCTTCTACCAGCCCGGCGCGCCCGGCGCTGGCCCCGGTGAAGGCGCCTTTTTCATGACCGAACAGCTCGGACTCGATCAGACTTTCCGGAATCGCCGCGCAGTTCACCGAGATCATCGGCGCCTTGGCTCGGCGCGACAGGTTATGCAGGGCACGGGCCACCAGTTCCTTGCCGGTCCCGGACTCGCCCTGGATCAGCACGTTGGAGTCGGTTGGCGCGACCTTGCGGATCTTGACGTACAGATCCTGCATGGGCGGACAGGAGCCGATGATGCCGATTTCGCCATTACTGTTGCCAACGACACCTTTGGTGGTGGCAGCTTTACCGTTCGTCGGCTCCGGTGGGTTACCGGTCGCCGTCTGTCGGTCACGCAGGATACGGGCCACGGCCTGGAGCATCTCGTCGTGATCGAACGGCTTGGCGATGTAGTCCACCGCGCCCATTTTCATGGAGTCGACGGCCGAGCGCAGGCTGGCGTAGCTGGTCATGATCAGCACCGGCGTGCCCTGGCCGAGCTTGATCAGCTCGGTACCGGGGGCTCCGGGCAGGCGCAGGTCGCTGACGATGAGGTCAAACGTTGGGATGCTGAATCGCTCTTGTGCTTCCTGCACGGAACCGGCTTCGCTGACCTGGTATTGGTTGCGTTCCAGCAGGCGACGCAAGGCGGAGCGGATAATTGTTTCGTCTTCGACGATCAAAATGTGCGGCATTGATTCGATTCTCTCGACGGTCTCAGTTCACAGCGGACGTCGCTTCGACATGACGCGGCAAGGTCACCCGTATACGGGTGCCGCGTTGGCCTTGTACATCGGCCGGGCTGTCGATGGTGATTTGTCCATAATGCTCTTCAACGATGGAATAGACCAGTGCAAGGCCCAGTCCGGTGCCTTCGCCAGGATCCTTGGTGGTGAAGAAGGGTTCGAACAATCGATCCATGATGTTCTGTGGAATACCGCTGCCTTCGTCTTCGACGATCAGATCGATCGTGTGTTCGCTGGCTTCGCTCTTGACCCGCACGGCGCTGCCGGCCGGTGAGGCGTCGCGGGCGTTGGACAGCAGGTTGATCAGGACCTGGGCGAGCCGCTGGGGATCGCCGTCGACCCAATGATCCGGGTCGCACAGGTTGAAGAATTGCACTTCGAAATTGCGCCGGTTGAGGGCCAGCAGGCCAATGGCATCCTGGGCCACTTCGGCCAGGCAGACTGGCTCGTCGTTGTGCTGGTGGCCGCCGGCGTGGGCGAAGCTCATCAGCGACTGCACGATACGCGACACGCGTCGGGTCTGCTCAAGGATCTGGCTGCTGATTTCCGTCAGTTCGCCATCCTCCTCGCGCTCTTCACGCAGGTTTTGCGCCAGGCAGGCGATGCCGGTGATCGGGTTGCCAATTTCGTGGGCCACCCCGGCTGCCAGCCGGCCGATGCTCGCCAGGCGTTCGGAGTGGACCAGCTTGTCTTCGAGCATCTGGGTGTCGGTCAGGTCTTCCACCAGCAACACCAGGCCACTGTTGCCCGGCGCCAGCGGCTCGTCGATGGCCGCCTTGTGCAGGTTCAGCCAGCGGGTCTGGCCGTCGAGGGCCAGGTGCTGTTTGTGCAAGTGTTCGTCCGGCAAGTCGATGAAGCCTTGCAACAAACCTTTCCATGGCTCGCCCAGGGTGCTCAGGCGTGAACCCACCACACGCTGGGCGGCGATTCCGGTCAGTTCTTCCATGGCCTTGTTCCACATCAGGATTTCCTGGTCCTTGGCCAGGGAGCACACGCCCATCGGCAGTTCCTGCAAGGTCTGGCGGTGATAACGGCGCAGGGCATCCAGCTCGGCGGCAAGGCCGGTGAGGCGCGAGTGGTAGTCCTCGAGGCGGCTTTCGATGAAATGGATGTCCTCGGTGACGTAGTTTTCGCCGCCGGCCTTGTAGGGCAGGAACGTCTCGACCATGTCCTGGGCCACGCTGGGACCCATCAGGCCGGACAGGTTGGCTTCGATCCGGTCCCGCAGGCGACGCAAGGCATAGGGGCGACGCTCGTCGAAAGGCAGGTAAAGGTCCCGCAGGGCCTGTTCGACTTCCTTTTGCGCGGCCTTTGCACCCAGGGGTTTGGCCAATTGCGTGGCGAACTCCTGGGGCGAGGCCGCGTGCAGTTCACGGCGTTGCGGGCGGCGAACGTTGTCCACGGCGCAGGCTTCGGCGGCGCTGGCTTCTTCGCTGCTGGCGTTGGTGAACAGCGAGATCAGGGTGAACATCAGCACGTTCGCCGCCAGCGAGGCGATGGCCGCCATGTGCCAACTGGTGTCGTCGAGCACATAGATCATGTTCAGCAACGGGATATAGAAGCCTTGCAGGTTGCCCAGCAGCGGCAACAGCATGGCAACCAGCCAGACCAGGATGCCCGCCAGCAAGCCGGCGATAAAGCCGCGGCGGTTGGCAGTCGGCCAGTACAGCACCGACAACACGCCCGGCAGGAACTGCAAGGTGGCAACGAAGGCGACAATGCCCAGGTTGGCCAGGTCCTGGCCATCTCCCAGCATCAGGTAGAAGCCGTAGCCGGCCATGATGATCGCGACGATCAGTGCCCGCCGGGTCCATTTCAGCCAGCGGTAGATATTGCCCTCGGCCGGTGGTTGGTAGAGCGGCAGCACCAGGTGGTTGAGGGCCATGCCCGACAGCGCCAGGGTGGTCACGATGATCAGGCCGCTGGCCGCCGACAGGCCGCCGATATAGGCCAGCAGGGCCAAGGCGTGATTGTTGGCGGCGATGCCGATGCCGAGGGTGAAGTATTCCGGATTGGTACTGGCCCCCAGCTTCAACCCGGCCCACAGGATCAGCGGCACCGCCAGGCTCATCAGCAGCAGGAACAGCGGCAGACCCCAGCTCGCGCTCACCAGCGAGCGTGGGTTGAGGTTTTCGGTGAAGGTCATGTGGTACATGTGCGGCATCACGATCGCTGACGCGAAGAACACCAGCAACAGCGTACGCCACGGGCCTTCCTGCAACGGTGTGTGCAGGGCGGCGAGGGCGGTCTGGTTCTGCAGCAGCCACAGTTCAAGCTGTTGCGGGCCGTTGAACACACCGTACAGCGCGTAGAGGCCGACGCCACCGATGGCGATCAGCTTGATCACCGACTCGAAGGCGATGGCGAACACCAGGCCTTCGTGTTTTTCCCGGGTGGCGATGTGCCGGGAACCGAAGAAAATGGTGAACAGGATGATCAGGACGCAGAAGCTCAGCGCCACCCGGTGCTGCACCGGCTCGTGGGTCAGGATGCTGATGGAGTCGGCCACGGCCTGCATCTGCAGGGCCAGCAACGGCAACACGCCCACGAGCATGAAGATCGTGGTCAGCGCACCGGCCCAGGTGCTGCGGAAACGAAAGGCGAACAGGTCAGCCAGGGACGACAACTGGTAGGTGCGGGTGATTTTCAGGATCGGGTACAGCAACACTGGCGCCAGCAGGAAGGCTCCCGACACACCCAGGTAACTGGACAGGAAGCCATAGCCATACTGGTAGGCCAGCCCGACCGTACCGTAGAACGCCCACGCACTGGCGTAGACCCCCAGCGACAGGGTGTAGGTCAGCGGATGGCGGATGATCGCCCGGGGGATCATGCCTCGTTCACTGATCCAGGCCACGCCGAACAGTACCGCCAGGTAGGCCGCACTGATCAGGATCATCTGGGTCAGGCTAAAGCTCATCGGCATCTTTTTGGCTCTGCAGGATGAAGGTCACGACGATCAGGATCAGCCAGAGCAGATACGGCCGATACCAGGCACCCGTGGCATCGATCCACCAATCCATGATGGCCGGGGAGAACAGATAAATCCCCACTACCAGGAGCAGGACCAAGCGATAGATGTACATCCCGGCCTCTCTTTTTTAAGCGCGTGCCCGAAAACGTGCGGCGATGGTAACGGATGGGCGCCAAGCTGCAAGGGCCGTCAACGTATTTGCGCCTCGGGCAGGGTCATTGTGCGCGGGATCCGTGCCGCATCCCAGTGGCGAACGCCCCAGGCCAGCAGCTCCCGAGGGCTGGCGTCGGCCAGTTCGACGCCGGATTCCTGACCCAGTGCGCGCAAGGCCCTGCGCAGCAACGGCGTGGCCTGGTCGGCCGCCAGCGGTGGCGAACGGTAGGACTTGCCCAGCTTGTGTCCGTCCGGTTGGGTGATCAACGGCACATGCAGGTAGCGCGGCTGTGGCAGCCCGAGCAACTCTTGCAGATAGAGCTGGCGGGGTGTGGAGTCCAGCAGGTCGGCGCCGCGCACGATATCGGTCACTCCTTGCCAGGCGTCGTCCAGCACCACGGCCAGTTGATAAGCATAGAGCCCGTCGCGGCGCCGGATGACAAAATCGCCGACCTCGCGGCCCAGATGCTGGCGGAACTCGCCTTGTACCCGGTCGATGAAGTGGTACTCGAGCTCGGGGACGCGCAGGCGGATGGCGGCGTCTTCGGTGCTGTGCCCGGCGTTGCGGCACAACCCCGGATACACACCCTGATACGCCTCCAGTTGTTTGCGCGAACAGGTGCAGGCATAAGCCAGGCCTTGGCTGAACAGGCGGTTGATCACCTGATCGTAGGCCTCATGACGTTCGCTCTGGCGGACCATCTCACCGTCCCATTCGAAGCCATAGCTTTCCAGGGCCTTGAGAATCGCCACTTGCGCGCCGGGTTCTTCCCGGGGCGGATCGAGGTCTTCCATGCGCAACAACCAGCGTCCGCCAGCGGCCCTGGCGTCCAGGTACGACGCCAGGGCCGCGACCAGCGAGCCGAAATGCAGGTGGCCACTGGGAGTGGGGGCGAAGCGTCCGATGTAGGAGGAGGTGGCAGTCATAGGAAAATAATAGTGGAGGAACACTGCCCCTTTGTGGGAGCGAGCCTGCTCGCGATAGTGGTATGCCTGCCACCGCAGAGGTGACTGATCTGGCGCTATCGCGAGCAGGCTCGCTCCCACAAGGGGGGCACACGTTCTGAGTAGGGAACCTGGTGCAAACAAAAAACGGAGCGTATGAACGCTCCGTTTTTCGGTAACAGCTCAGGCAAATTACTTGCCGACCTGTTTTTCCTTGATTTCCGCCAGGGTCTTGCAGTCGATGCACAAGTCGGCCGTCGGGCGGGCTTCCAGCCGGCGGATGCCGATCTCGATGCCGCAGGACTCGCACCAGCCGTATTCTTCGTCTTCGATCAGTTGCAACGTCTTGTCGATCTTCTTGATCAACTTGCGCTCACGGTCACGTGCGCGCAGTTCCAGGCTGAATTCTTCTTCCTGGCTGGCACGGTCGGCCGGGTCGGGGAAGTTGGCCGCCTCGTCTTTCATGTGGTCCACGGTGCGGTCGACTTCCTGCATCAAGTCCTGTTTCCACTTGTTCAGGATCTTGGTGAAGTGCGCGCGCATGGGGGCGCCCATGTACTCTTCGCCCGCTTTAGGGACATAAGGCTCAAACCCGCTGAGCGACTGATTTTGATTTTGCTTTGCTTGGGTGGGCATGAATGGACCGCCTCTACTCTTGTAATCCACTACGCAGGATTGCTCCATCACCGACACCTGCCGGCCCTGCGGCTGCAAGCGGGCGAACTTACCAGATCGAATCGGGCCGCGCCACTCCCGGTTGTCGAGCCTGCGGCGGGCGGGGCCTCGCAAGGCATGGCCGGGTTCGGTTCGGTGAAGAGGTCATCCTGCTCAATGCTTGATTCTAGTCAAGCCTGGGCCAATCGCCGGAGTCATTTCCTGCAATCCGGGGCTATGACCTCTTCCTGCTCGCGCTCGTTCCGCAGTTGTTTCTGACTTGGGCGGAGAGTTGGGTAGAATCGGTTCTTTTTTATGCGAAGGAAGGCTAATGGCTCAGTCCTACAGTGCGCGCAGTCGCGCCATCGAACCTTTCCATGTGATGGCGTTGCTGGCCCGTGCCAATGAACTGCAGGCCGCCGGACACGACGTCATCCACCTGGAGATCGGCGAGCCGGACTTCACCACGGCCGAGCCGATCATCCAGGCCGGCCAGGCCGCGCTGGCGGCGGGCAAGACCCGCTACACCGCCGCTCGCGGCATCCCCGAACTGCGGGAAGCCATTGCCGGTTTCTATGGGCAGCGCTACGGGGTGAGCATCGACCCCCGACGTATCCTGATCACGCCGGGTGGGTCTGGTGCATTGCTGCTGGCCAGTGCCTTGCTGGTAGACCCGGGTAAACACTGGTTGCTGGCGGACCCGGGCTACCCCTGCAACCGTCACTTCCTGCGGTTGGTGGAAGGCGCGGCGCAGCTGGTGCCGGTGGGGCCGGAGGTGCGTTACCAGTTGACCCCTGAGCTGGTGGACCGGCATTGGGACCAGGACAGCGTCGGTGCGCTGGTGGCGTCGCCGGCCAATCCGACCGGGACGCTCCTCTCCCGGGATGAACTGGCCGGGCTGTCGAAGGCAATCAAGGCGCGTAATGGCCATCTGGTGGTGGATGAGATCTATCACGGCCTGACCTATGGCACCGAGGCCGCCAGCGTGCTGGAAGTCGACGACGATGCCTTCGTCCTGAATAGTTTTTCCAAGTATTTCGGTATGACCGGCTGGCGACTGGGCTGGCTGGTGGCGCCTTCGGCTGCCGTCAGTGAGTTGGAAAAACTGGCGCAGAACCTCTACATCAGCGCGCCGAGCATGGCCCAGTACGCGGCCCTGGCCTGTTTCGAGCCGGCGACCATCGAAATCTTCGAGCAGCGTCGGGCCGAGTTCGCGCTACGCCGGGATTTCTTGCTGCCGGCCTTGCGTGAGTTGGGTTTCGGCATTGCGGTCGAGCCGGAAGGCGCGTTCTACCTCTATGCCGATATCCGCGCATTCGGTGGCGATGCCTTTGCCTTCTGCCAGCACTTCCTGGAAACCGAACACGTGGCGTTCACCCCCGGCCTGGACTTCGGCCGTCACCAGGCTGGGCACCATGTGCGCTTCGCCTACACCCAGAGCCTGCCGCGGCTACAGGAAGCGGTGGAGCGAATCGCGCGTGGACTGCGGAGCTGGCAAGGCTGATGCGCTTTTCTCCTGCCCTGGAAGAAGGTCGACTGATTCGGCGCTACAAGCGCTTCCTTGCCGATATCGAAACCCTTGATGGCGAACAGCTGACGATCCACTGTCCCAATACCGGTTCGATGCTCAATTGCATGGCCGAAGGCGCACGGGTCTGGTTCAGTCGTTCCAGCGATCCCAAACGCAAGCTGCCCGGAACCTGGGAAGTCGGCGAAACCCCCCAGGGGCGGCTGGCTTGCATCAACACCGGGCGGGCCAATGGCTTGATCGAAGAGGCGTTGCGTGCCGGGGTGATCAGCGAGCTCAATGGCTTCATCGGGTTAAAGCGGGAAGTGGCCTACGGCGTGGAGAACAGTCGTATCGATTTTCGCCTGGACTACGAGCACGGTTCGGCCTGGGTCGAAGTCAAGAGCGTCACCCTGGGTTTCGATGGCACGAACGTCGCCGCGTTTCCCGATGCCGTGACGCAGCGCGGCGCCAAGCACTTGAGGGAATTGGCCTGCCTGGCTCGCGAAGGTACGAGGGCGGTGCAGTTGTATTGCGTGAACCTGAGCGGCATCGACGCAGTGCGCCCGGCCGAGGAAATCGACCCGGGCTATGCGGCAGCCCTGCGCGAAGCGGCCGCGGCGGGTGTGCAGGTGCTGGCCTACGGGGTCACGCTGACGCCCGAGCAGATGTGGGTGGACCGTGCGTTGCCAGTGTTGCTCGAGCCGCTACACCTTGACCCAGATGCCTTGCGCGTTCTCCCGGCTGTCTAGCGCCACCAGGAACTGGCCGGCACAAGGACCGGCCACGCATTCGCCGCTTTCGATCAGAAACAGCGCGCCGTGGGTGGCGCACTGGATCAGGCTGGCACTGGCGTCGAGGAACCGGTCGGGTTGCCATTCCAGCGGTACGCCACGGTGCGGACAGCGGTTGAGATACACATGAACCTGACCCGCACGCCGTACCGCCAGCACCTTGCGCCCCTCAATGTCGAAACCGCGACTGTCGTTGTCGGGCAGTTCGGCGTTGCTGCACAGAAATTTCATGTGAGTCTCGATGCGGATGTTGAATGCCTCCCTGTGGGAGTAACTTCACAGTTGACGGTCAGATAGAAGTATTCATCAAATGTCGGGTCGAGAGTACTCGCCTGACGATTCCATGCCCATTCATGAACAACTTCGTCGAGAACGCTGCCCGATGCGCCTGATCCTGATTCTGGTCTTGAGTACCTTGACCGCCTGCCAGAGCATCGCACCGCCACCGATCAGCGGGCGGATCCGTGACCTGCACAACGGTCAGTCTGTTGCGCCCAGGGTTCTGGTCGAACGTCTGGCGAAGGCGCCTCGGGTTATCGTGGGAGAGCAGCATGACAACCCGGATCATCACGCGCTGCAATTATGGCTGCTCCAGGCCTTGGCCGGGCAACGGGCGCAAGGCAGTCTATTGCTGGAAATGCTGACGCCAAGCCAGCAGTCGCGGATCGATGGGGTCCGCCAGCAACCTGCCATGCCGGAAAACTTGCCTGACGCGCTGGATTGGTCGCCGGGTTGGGATTGGAACCTCTATGGACCTGTCGTCGAATACGCACTGGCGCAACCTTATCCGTTGTTGGCCGCGAACCTGGATGCTGTCGAAATCCAGCGCTTCTACCGGCAAGCGCCAGGCTTGAGCGGTGTTCGCTCCAATGGGGCGGCGGTAAAAGAAGAGCTGCTGGGGCAGATTCGCGATGCCCACTGCGGCCTGCTGCCGGAATCGCAGATGCCGGCGATGGTGGCCGTTCAGCAACAACGCGATCGGCGCATGGCCGAGCGATTACTGGCCGCGCCAACCCCCGCATTGTTGTTTGCAGGTGCCTGGCATGGACGCAAGGATATTGGCGTACCGCTGCATGTCCTGGACCTTGGGGCAGGTGAAGCACCGGTGGTCCTGATGCTGGCCGAGGAGGGCAGCGAGGTCACATCGGCCATGGCGGATTACGTCTGGTACACACCGGCCACGCCACCCGTGGATTATTGCGCGCAAATGCGCGGACAGCCGTAGGCTTCTCGCGGACAAAAAAAGACCCGGCAAGAGCCGGGTCAAATAACCGTGATTAGCCTGATGAGGAGATATCTGAGAGTCCGAACCAAGGGCTTTTCAAATATCGACCAGTCTCGCGACCGGATGTGGTAATCATAGCGATTCTCATTACCATGTCAAACGTTGTTTTCCAGTTCGTCGCAATAACCGCGATGGTTTATGTCGATAACCAAGGGCGTCAGGCTTTGTGGTGTGTGGAAATGGCGTCCAATTGCTTGTTCAATGCTTCCTTGCGTTCGGCGGGGATGTCATTCCAGTGCATATCCATCAGCGCGCCTTCAATCGCGTACAGCAACACCTTGGAGGCCCGGAAACCACGCGTGCGTACCGCACGATAGGCATCGACCGCTCCGAGTCGACGCAGATCCGAGGCGCTGTGGATGCCCACGGCGTGTAGCCATTGGGCCGACGTCTTGCCCAGATTTTTCAGGTGTTGCAGTTCATCATTCATCGAGCCTCCTTGCGACGGCCGACTGTTCAGTGGGCAAGCTTCTCAGGAGTGTAGCGCTCAGTAGGAAAAGCGTGATTCTTTGGCAGGATTGTCGCAAAAGCTTCTAAGGCATAACGCACGATGAGGGAAAACCAGTGGCGACGGACCCTATCCAGCGCGGGCGGGGGCGCTGGATTTGGTCGTGCGGGTTTGCCTTTTCTGGCAAATCAGCGGGTACGGTAGCGCAACCGGGTGCCGAAGTTCATCGACATCAGAATTTCGTCGGCCGACAGCTCGGGTGGGAAATAGGCGCCGGAGATCTGCGCATGGGCCAGGCTCGCGCCTTCCAGCTTCGACTTGCGGAAATCGACGCCACGCAAATCAGCGGAACGGAAGTAAGCGTCCGTGAAGTCGACGTCGTCCACATTCAATTCCCGCAGGTCGAGCCCGCGAAAATCGCCGCCGCGCAAGTCAACCGGGCCTTGAGGGCGTTCTTTATTGAAGCCTGCAATGTCGTCTTTGCGCAGCAAGGCATACAGCGGCGTGTCGAGAATCTTTGGGCGGTTCATGTCATGTCACCTGTTGGTTTTATGGCGCCAGTATAGTGCCAGTATTTGGCGACCGTGAAGCCAGGTGTCGCTTCACGGTCGAAATAGTTGCTTACAGGCCTGGCAGGCGTTGGCGAATCTGCGCGACCACGTTGTCGAGCGTGCCGCTTTCATTGGTCTGCACCGGTTTGCTGCAGAGGATTTCCTCCGGCGTCAGCGCTTCGCGGTTAGCCTGCTGTGCGGCGATGACGGCCAGGGTCGCGTCGGAAGGGTCTTTCTGATCGGCCTGACGCTGCGCCAGCCTGTTTTCGATGACCGCTTGCGGGGCATTGCAATCGAGGATCAGGAACGGGGTGCCCGTCGCTTCGGCGATTTTCGCTGCGGCTTCACGCTGCTCGCGCTTGAGGTACGTGGCATCGATCACCACCGGGAACCCGGCGCGCAGGATCCCGCCGGCGATTTCATGCAAGCGCGCATACGTGGCGCTGCTGGCATCGCCGCTATAGATGCCGGCCTGGGGATCGTTCGGCACCTGTTGCTCACCGAACAGGCGCTTGCGTTCCACGTCCGAACGCAGGCGAATCGCCCCCAGCGCTTCCACCAGGCGCATCGCGACGTGGCTTTTGCCTACGGCTGAAACACCATGGGTAATGGCCAGGAATGGCGACGGAATGGTGCTGTAGCTCTCTGCCAGGTTGGCGTAGTTGCGGTACTGGCGCAGGGTGGTGGCGCGTTGCACCGGGTCGGCTTCGGCCGGCATGCTGAACAAGGCGATCTTGGCCCGGACCAGGGCCCGGTAGGCTTTGTAGAAGTTCAGCAGTTCCAGGCCCTGGTAATCGCCGGTCAGCTCCAGGTACTGGCTGACGAATCGCCGGGCCAGGGACTTGAGCCCGCGGTCTTCCAGGTCCATCGCCAGGAATGCCGTGTCGCCGTAGACGTCGGTGAAACGGAACGGTTCGTTGAACTCGATGCAGTCGAAAATCACCACATTGCCATCGATCACGGTGGCGTTGCCCAGGTGGATGTCGCCATGGCATTCGCGGATGAAGCCTTCGGCCTTGCGCTGGATGAACAGCGGCTTGAGGCGTTCGAAACTGCTTTCAGCCCAGGCTTGCAGGGCCTCGAGTTGCGCCAGGTCAGCCTTGTCGCTGAGGAACGGGAGGATCTGTTCGAAATTCTGCCGCACCGGTGCCATCACGCTGTCCGGGGTGCCGGCCGGGTTTTCGGCGGGAACCTTGGGCGTGGAGAGGTGGAACCGGGCAATCTGCTCGGCCATTTCGTCGACGTGGGCGGTGGTCAGTTCACCGTTGGCCTGCAACGTGCTGAGCAACTGGCTTTGCGGGAACTGACGCATCTTCAGGGCATATTCGATCGCCGGTCCGTCACCATTCAACTGTGGCGCTTCGGCGCTGCCGGTGATCGGCAACACTTCCAGGTACAGGTCCCGGGTCAAGCGCTGGTTCAGGCGCAGCTCTTCGCCGCAGAAATGCTTGCGGGCGTCTAGCTCGGTGAAGTCGAGGAAACCGAAATTGACCGGCTTCTTGAACTTGTAGGCGTAAGGACCGGTGAGCAAGACCCAGGAAATGTGGGTTTCGATGACCTGGAACCCTTCGACGGGGTGCGGATAGAGGGCCGGGTTTTGCAGGGCAGCGATCAGGGTCTGGCTCACAGGCGATCCTTCAGAGTCTGGAAAAATTCAAGGCCGTCATTATGGCGGCAAGCTGCATTAACGCAAACCGGATGGCCTGTGCATCACGCAGCTTATCGGGCTCATGTTGAACCATCGCAAAGTGCGTATAATCCGCCGCCATGACTCGTACCCGATCCCCCCGTACCCCCAAGAAACCACCCGCCAGCCGCCTGCGGCCCTGGCTGGGCTGGGCCCTTAAACTCGGCCTGGTGGGCCTTGTCGTGCTTGCCGGTTTTGCCGTCTACCTCGATGCGGTGGTCCAGGAGAAGTTCTCCGGCAAGCGCTGGACGATCCCGGCCAAGGTCTACGCCCGGCCGCTGGAGCTGTTCGTCGGACAGAAGCTGAGCAAGGACGACTTCCTCACCGAACTCGACGCCCTGGGCTATCGCCGTGAAAGTGTGGCCAACGGCCCGGGCGAAGCTTCCGTCAATGGCAACACTGTCGATCTCAATACCCGTGGCTTCCAGTTCTATGAAGGCATGGAGCAGGCGCAAGCGGTGCGCGTGCGGTTTTCCGGCGACTACGTGGCCGCGTTGACGGGTGCCAACAATGCCAGTCTTTCGGTGGTGCGCCTCGAGCCGCTGTTGATCGGCGGCCTGTATCCGAAGAACCTCGAAGACCGGATCCTGATCAAGATCGACCAGGTGCCACCGTTCCTGATCGATACGCTGGTCGCTGTCGAAGACCGGGATTTCTACCATCACTTCGGCGTCTCGCCCAAGTCGATTGCCCGGGCCATCTGGGTCAACACGTCCTCGGGCCATATGCGTCAGGGTGGCAGTACTCTGACCCAACAGTTGGTCAAGAACTTCTACCTGACCAACGAGCGCAGCCTCACCCGCAAGCTCACCGAAGCCATGATGGCGCTGTTGCTGGAGTTGCATTACGACAAGCAGGAGATCCTCGAGGCGTACCTCAATGAGGTCTTCATCGGCCAGGACGGTCAGCGGGCGGTGCACGGTTTTGGCCTCGCCAGCCAGTTCTTCTTCAGCCAGCCGTTGTCCGAACTCAAGCTGCATCAGGTGGCGCTGCTGGTGGGCATGGTCAAGGGGCCGTCTTCCTACAACCCGCGGCGTAATCCGGAGCGGGCCCTCGAGCGTCGCAACCTGGTGCTCGACCTGCTGCAACAACAAGGCGTGGCGACGGCCGAGCAGGTCGAAGCAGCGAAGAAAATGCCATTGGGCGTGACTAAGCGCGGCAGTCTGGCGGACAGCTCGTTCCCCGGTTTCCTCGACCTGGTCAAACGGCAACTGCGTGAAGACTACCGCGACGAAGACTTGACCGAAGAAGGCCTGCGGATCTTCACCAGTTTCGACCCGATCCTGCAGATGAAAGCCGAAGCGTCGGTCGAGGATACTTTTAAGCGTCTGGGTGCGCGCAAGGGTGCCGAGGATGTGGAAGCCGCCATGGTGGTGACCAACCCGGAAACCGGTGAAGTCCAGGCCATGATCGGCAGCCGCCAGGCCAGTTTCGCCGGTTTCAACCGGGCCCTGGATGCCGTGCGCCCGATCGGCTCGCTGATCAAGCCGGCGGTGTACCTTACCGCCCTGGAAAAACCAAGCCAGTACACACTGACCAGTTGGCTGTCGGACGAGGTGTTCTCGGTCAAGGGCGCGGACGGCCAGGTCTGGAAACCGCAGAACTATGACCGGCGCTCCCACGGTACGGTTTTCCTGTATCAGGGGCTGGCGCATTCCTACAACTTGTCCACGGCTCGCCTTGGGCTGGAAGTCGGTGTGCCGAATGTGCTCAAGACATTGGCGCGTCTCGGGGTCAGCCGCGAATTGCCGGCCTTCCCGTCGATGCTGCTGGGAGCCGGTGGCCTCACGCCGATCGAGGTTGCGGCCATGTACCAGACGCTGGCCAACGGCGGCTTCAATACGCCGATGCGCGGGATCCGCAGCGTGCTCACCGCCGACGGTGAGCCACTCAAGCGTTATCCGTTCCAGATTCAGCAGCGTTTCGATCCGGGTTCCATCTACCTGATCCAGAGCGCCATGCAGCGGGTCATGCGTGAAGGTACCGGCAGCTCGGTCTATAACGTGCTGCCCCGAACCCTGACGCTGGCGGGCAAGACCGGTACCAGTAACGATTCCCGTGACAGCTGGTTCGCCGGTTTCAGCCAGGACCTGCTGGCCGTGGTCTGGCTCGGTCGCGATGACAACGGCAAGACGCCGTTCACCGGCGCCACGGGCGCATTGCAGGTCTGGACCAGCTTCATGCGCAAGGCCGACCCATTGCCGCTGGACATGCCGCAGCCGGACAACGTCGTTCAAGCCTGGGTCGATTCGCGCACCGGACAAGGCTCCGATGCCAATTGCCCGGGCGCGGTGCAGATGCCGTATATTCGCGGCAGCGAACCACCACCCGGAGCCGCCTGCGGCGGACAGAATCCAGCCGAGTCGGTGATGGATTGGGTCAAAGACTGGATGAATTAAGCAAAGAGGGTTTCACGTGAACAAGTGGTTGATTCCAGCGGTAACTGCCGTGGCTTTGCTCAGTGGTTGCTCGACCGTACAGCGCGGCTCGATTCCGGTTGTCGACTCCGGCACTGCCGTTTCCAACAGTGAGCGGGTGTCGGCCAACGGCGGCTTCCGTCAAACGACGGTGAAGCGGCCGGTGCAAGGCCAGGCCCAGGCGATTCCTCAAGGCGACACCGGTGTGGTCGTGATGGTGCCCGGTGGCGGTGCCACGACCTCGGCGCCGATCAGCACTACGCCGATCACGCCCGGACCCATCACGCCAGGCCCTATCGAAACCTCGCCGATCAATCAGGGCAGCTACAGCATGCCTGCCTCGCCCGGCAGCATTCCGTCGGCCGGCTCCGGTGGCCTGTCCGCCGATGAACAGCTGGATGGCCCGGTGTTGGCCCTGCTGACGACCGCCCAACAGCAACAGGCCAGTGGCGACCTCAACGGTGCCTCTTCCAGTCTGGAACGTGCCCAGCGCGTAGCGCCGCGTGAACCCCAGGTTCTTTATCGCCTGGCCCAGGTACGCATGGCCCAGGGCGATGCGCCGCAAGCCGAACAACTGGCCCGTCGCGGTCTGACATTCACCAGCGGTCGTCCGGCCCTTCAGGCTAGCCTGTGGGAACTGATCGCCCAGGCGCGTGAGAAACAAGGCGATTCGGCCGGCGCGGCGCTGGCCCGTCAGAAGGCCAAGGTTTCGCTCTGATGGATACGCGTTTTCCCCAGATCGCCGATCAGTTGCTGCTGATCGAGCGGGAGTTGCGGGTCCAGGGCTGGTGGAGCAGCGTTTCGCCTTCGGTCGAAGCGCTGGCCAGTGTCGAGCCGTTCGCGGTCGACACCCTGGACTTCGAGCAATGGCTGCAATGGATTTTCCTGCCACGGATGAAAGCCATCCTGGAAAATGACCTGCCGCTGCCCAACGCCTCGGGCATCCTTGCCATGGCGGAAATGGTCTATGCCCAGCGACCAGGGCAGGGCATCGAGTTGCAGCGGTTGCTGTCGCAGTTCGACCGGTTGATCAGCGACGTCAGCTGACTGCCGTCACTGGCAGTGTTCCTCGATCTGCTTGCTCGTCTCGTCGATTCGCTGGCGTCGTTCCTCGTCAGTGAGGCGGCGCATTTCCCCCTCCACGTCTTCACGAACCCGTGGGTTGTTCTTCAATTGTGCGAGGTTGGTCCGGGCCTGCTCGCAGAACACCTTGAGCTGGGCTTCCTGGTCAGCCACTTGCTGCTTGACCTGCTCGTCAATGGCCTTTTGGTCGCCAATGGTGCCGGCGGAGGGGGGCGCGGGCGGTTTGCCGACGGGCGGTGAGGACTTGATCACGGTCGTGGCCCCTGCGTCATCGGGTGGCTGGGCGCTGAAGTGAGTCACCCCCTGGGCGTCCACCCATTTGTAGATC
This sequence comes from Pseudomonas sp. ICMP22404, assembly GCF_006227205.1. GTDB lineage: Bacteria > Pseudomonadota > Gammaproteobacteria > Pseudomonadales > Pseudomonadaceae > Aquipseudomonas. The sequence continues at coordinate 6,554 of NZ_VCNG01000021.1, read as the reverse complement.
TGACCGGCCATGCACATCGGGCTCAGGCCAACCAGCAGGCTGGCCGTCAGTATGAACATTCGCATGCTGTTTCCTTGTCATGGGTTGCGCAATTGAAGCTAACACAGTTGCCGTTTAAAGGTTTTTTCTTGCGTTCTCATGCGCTTACTTCGAATAAAGCACATAGACGACTTGACTTGCAGAAGGCGAAACAGAAGAATCCAAAGTCCGCTGTAGAGGGACTGCCAGAAGCAGGCCCACTCGGCAGATCATGAGGCGCATATCCGCGTCGACCTGTTACACCCGCAACGCGTTACCTCGCGCTGGGTGGGAAAGGCCCGCAACACTTGGGACGATCCCAATACTTGCTCAGTCAGTGCTGACGTAGTCGGCGACCACCGTCGCTCATGCTCTGCCGAGAAGTAAACCTATTAAGACCCGTCCCCTTTTGAGGGGCGGTATTCTGGCGTTTTAGAGGTGAACAACGTGGAGCTTTTATCTGGCGGTGAGATGCTCGTCCGCTTCTTGCGTGACGAAGGCGTCAAATATATCTACGGGTACCCGGGTGGTGCTCTTCTTCATGTCTATGATGCCCTGTTCAAAGAACCGGAAGTGACCCACATCCTGGTTCGTCACGAGCAGGCGGCGACCCACATGGCTGACGGCTACGCCCGCGCCACCGGCAAGGCCGGCGTGGTGTTGGTGACTTCCGGTCCAGGCGCCACGAACGCCATCACCGGTATCGCCACCGCCTACATGGACTCGATCCCGATGGTGATCATTTCCGGCCAGGTGCCCAGCACCATGGTTGGCACTGATGCGTTCCAGGAAACCGACATGATCGGTATCTCCCGGCCGATCGTGAAGCACAGCTTCATGATCAAGCACCCGTCGGAAATCCCGGAAGTCATGAAGAAGGCCTTCTACCTGGCCGAATCCGGTCGTCCGGGCCCTGTGGTGGTCGATGTCCCGAAAGACATGACCAACCCGGCCGAGAAGTTCGAATACATCTTCCCGAAAAAAGCCAAGCTGCGCTCCTACAGCCCGGCCGTACGCGGTCACTCCGGGCAGATCCGCAAGGCAGCCGAAATGCTCCTGGCGGCCAAGCGTCCCGTGTTGTATTCGGGGGGGGGCGTGATCCTCGGTGGCGGCTCCGCGCCGCTGACCGAACTGGCGAAGATGCTCAACCTGCCGGTCACCAATACGCTGATGGGCCTGGGCGCCTTCCCGGGCACCGACCGTCAGTTCATCGGTATGCTCGGCATGCACGGCAGCTACACCGCCAACCTGGCGATGCACCATGCCGATGTGATCCTGGCGGTCGGTGCGCGTTTCGATGACCGGGTCATCAACGGTGCGGCGAAGTTCTGCCCGAACGCCAAGATCATCCACATCGACATCGACCCTGCGTCCATTTCCAAGACCATCAAGGCAGACGTGCCGATTGTCGGTCCTGTGGAGAGTGTCCTGACCGAAATGGTCGCGATCCTCAAGGAAATCGGCGAGACCCCGAACAAGGAGTCCGTGGCCAGTTGGTGGAAGCAGGTCGATGAGTGGCGTGGCGACCGTGGCCTGTTCCCCTATGACAAGGGCGACGGTAGCGTGATCAAGCCGCAGACCGTGATCGAAACCCTTTGCGAAGTGACCAAGGGCGATGCCTTTGTAACCTCCGACGTGGGCCAGCACCAGATGTTCGCTGCGCAATACTATACGTTCAACAAGCCCAACCGCTGGATCAACTCCGGTGGCCTGGGCACCATGGGCTTCGGTTTCCCGGCGGCCATGGGCATCAAGTTGAGCTTCCCGGATGTCGACGTCGCCTGCGTCACCGGCGAGGGCAGCATCCAGATGAACATCCAGGAGCTGTCCACCTGCCTGCAATACGGTTTGCCGGTGAAGATCGTGATCCTGAACAACGGTGTGCTGGGCATGGTTCGCCAATGGCAGGACATGAGCTACGGCAGCCGTCACTCGCACTCGTACATGGAATCGCTGCCTGATTTCGTCAAGCTGGCCGAGGCCTATGGTCACGTCGGCGTGCGCATCACCGAATCGAAGGACCTGAAGTCGAAGATGGAGGAGGCGTTCGCCATGAAGGATCGCCTGGTGGTCATCGATATTGCGGTCGACACCAGCGAACACGTCTACCCGATGCAGATCAAAGACGGTTCCATGCGCGATATGTGGCTGAGCAAGACGGAGCGTACCTAATCATGCGGCATATTATTTCCCTGCTTCTGGAAAACGAACCGGGTGCTCTGTCTCGCGTAGTGGGCCTGTTCTCGCAGCGCAACTACAACATCGAAAGCCTGACGGTGGCGCCAACCGAAGACCCGACCCTGTCGCGTCTGACGCTGACCACCGTGGGCCACGATGAAATCATCGAGCAGATCACCAAGAACCTGAACAAGCTGATCGAGGTGGTCAAGCTCGTGGACCTGTCGGAAAGTGCTCACATCGAGCGCGAGCTGATGCTGGTCAAGGTCAAGGCCACCGGCGCCCAGCGCGCCGAGATCAAGCGCACTACCGATATTTATCGTGGGCAGATCGTCGATGTCAGCGCCAGCGTCTATACCGTTCAGTTGACCGGTACCAGCGACAAGCTCGACAGCTTCATTCAATCGATCGGCACTGCCTCGATTCTGGAAACCGTACGCAGTGGTGTCACCGGCATTGCCCGTGGCGACAAAGTACTGAGCATCTAAACCAAATTAGCGAATGGCCTGAACGGCCGGATATAGGGGAAATTCATGAAAGTTTTCTACGATAAAGATTGCGACCTGTCGATCATCCAGGGCAAGAAAGTCGCCATCATCGGCTACGGTTCCCAGGGTCACGCCCAGGCGTGCAACCTGAAGGACTCCGGTGTTGACGTGACCGTCGGCCTGCGTAAAGGCTCGGCCACCGTTGCCAAGGCAGAAGCCCACGGCCTGAAAGTGGCTGACGTGGCTTCCGCCGTTGCCGCTGCCGACCTGGTCATGATCCTGACCCCGGACGAATTCCAGGGCGCACTGTATCGCGACGAAATCGAACCGAACATCAAGAAGGGCGCTACCCTGGCCTTCTCCCACGGTTTCTCGATCCATTACAACCAGGTCGTGCCACGCGCTGACCTCGACGTGATCATGATCGCGCCGAAGGCTCCGGGTCACACCGTGCGTTCCGAGTTCGTCAAGGGTGGCGGTATCCCTGACCTGATCGCGATCTACCAGGACGCTTCGGGCAACGCCAAGAACGTGGCCCTGTCCTACGCTGCGGGCGTTGGCGGCGGCCGTACCGGCATCATCGAAACCACCTTCAAGGACGAGACCGAAACCGACCTGTTCGGTGAGCAGGCCGTTCTGTGCGGCGGTACCGTCGAGCTGGTTAAAGCCGGTTTCGAAACCCTGGTTGAAGCGGGCTACGCGCCGGAAATGGCCTACTTCGAGTGCCTGCACGAACTGAAGCTGATCGTTGACCTCATGTACGAAGGCGGTATCGCCAACATGAACTACTCGATCTCCAACAACGCCGAATACGGCGAGTACGTGACCGGTCCGGAAGTGATCAACGCCGAGTCCCGCCAGGCTATGCGCAACGCCCTGAAACGTATTCAGGACGGCGAATACGCCAAGATGTTCATCAGCGAAGGCGCTACCGGCTATCCTTCGATGACCGCCAAGCGTCGCAACAACGCTGCCCACGGCATCGAGATCATCGGCGAGCAACTGCGCTCGATGATGCCTTGGATCAGCGCCAACAAGATCGTCGACAAAGCCAAGAACTGAGTCGCGGGCTTGATCGAAAAACGCGGCCTCGGCCGCGTTTTTTCGTTTGGGCGATGGCTTCTGGTATAAAGCTGCATCGTTTGCGGCCGAACCCTCGTCCCAGACACCTGTCGAATTTTTTCACACCGTTGCAAGGTACTGTCCATGAGCGAACGTCCCGACGAGCCAAACCAGGCTCCTGACGCCGAAAGCATGTTGCCCATCGATGAACACGTCGAGGAAGGTCATGACGCTGAAGGCCGTAAGGTCCGGCATCGTGGCATCTATCTGCTGCCGAATCTGTTTACCACCGCCAACCTGTTTGCCGGTTTCTACTCGATCATCAGCTCCATGAGCGCCCAGGCTGCGTTGAGCGCTGGCGATAGCGCGGGGGCGAGCCGTTATTTTGCTTTCGCCGCCATCGCGATCTTTGTCGCCATGGTGCTCGATGGCCTGGACGGGCGCGTGGCCCGCATGACCAATACCCAGAGCGCATTCGGGGCCGAGTACGATTCCCTGTCGGACATGGTCGCTTTCGGCGTGGCCCCGGCCTTGCTGGCGTTCGGTTGGGCGCTGGGGGACATGGGCAAGGTCGGCTGGATGGTCGCCTTCATTTATGTGGCGGGTGCCGCGTTGCGCCTGGCGCGTTTCAACACCCAGGTCGGCAAGGCCGACAAGCGCTACTTCATCGGCCTGGCGAGCCCGGCTGCGGCGGGCGTCGTGGCGGGTGTGGTCTGGGCGTTCAGTGACTATGGCATCCAGGGTTCGAAGATGTCCTTCCTGGTGGCACTGCTGGTGGCGGCGGCCGGTATGCTGATGGTCAGCAACATCAAGTACAACAGCTTCAAGGAGCTTGATCTGAAGGGGCGTGTGCCATTCGTGGCCATCCTGGCGGTGGTGCTGGTGTTCGCGGTGGTCTTCAGCGATCCGCCGCGTATCCTGCTGCTGGTATTCCTTGCCTATGCCGCGTCCGGCCCGGTTCAGTACCTGTTGCGCCTGCGTCGTCACAAAAGCGCCGAGTGATGTAATTTCCCCCATACTCCGCAGTCTATTGGTGCACCTGCCCTCCAATACTGCGGAGTTGTCATGCTGATCAAGATCCCCAAGTCGTCCGACTGCCGTGAATCGGACGTCACGCCCGAATCCTTTTATTTATCCCGTCGCCAGATGCTGGGAGCAACCATGGCTGGCCTTGCCGTGAGCAGCCTGCCGCGCTGGGCGAGCGCCGCCGATGTGGCGCGCTATCCCGACGTGGAGCCAGGCAAGGCGCCGTCCTGGTTTGCCGAAAAACTACCCTCAACCCAATGGGGCGCGGTGACGGTCAAGAATGAACCGATTACGCCGTTCAAGGATGCAACCCATTACAACAACTTCTATGAGTTCGGAACCGACAAGGGCGATCCGGCGGCCAATGCCGGGTCCTTGAAAACCGAGCCTTGGAGCGTGGTGGTGGATGGAGAGGTAGGCAAGCCTGGGCGCTACGGTCTGGAAGACTTCATGAAGCCCTATCAATTGGAGGAGCGGATCTATCGACTGCGCTGCGTGGAGGCCTGGTCAATGGTCATTCCTTGGATCGGCTTTCCCATCTCTGCGCTGCTCAAGCAGGTTGAACCGACCTCCAAGGCCAAGTTCATCCGTTTTGAAACATTGCAGGATCCGAAGACCATGCCTGGCCAGCGCTCCGGCTTCGCCCTGATCGACTGGCCTTATGTAGAGGGTTTGCGGCTGGATGAGGCCATGAACCCATTGGCTATCCTCGCGGTTGGCATGTATGGGCGGGAGTTGCCGAACCAGAACGGCGCGCCGCTGCGGTTGGTGGTGCCATGGAAGTACGGTTTCAAAAGTGTGAAATCCATTGTGCGTATCAGTCTGGTCAGCGAACAACCCAAGACGACCTGGCAAAGCATTGCATCGGACGAATACGGCTTCTATGCCAACGTCAACCCGACGGTCGACCACCCGCGCTGGACCCAGGCGCATGAGCGTCGCCTGCCAAGCGGACTGTTCAGTCCCAATGTGCGCGATACATTGATGTTCAACGGCTATCAGGATGAAGTCGCTTCTTTATATGCAGGGATGGACCTGAGGAAGGACTACTGATGCGTTTTCCAGTGTGGCGGATTGGCGTCTTCGTCGCGGCGGCGATCTGGCCGTTGTTCTGGCTCTACGAGGCGTTGATGAATACCTTGGGCCCCGATCCTGGCAAGGTGCTGGTGGATCGGTTGGGGTTGGGGACGCTGATCCTGCTCCTCATTACCTTGAGTATGACCCCTCTACAGAAGTTGACGGGATGGGCGGGGTGGATCGCGGTCAGACGCCAACTCGGATTATGGTGCTTCACCTATGTGGTGCTTCACCTGAGTAGCTACTTGGCCTTCATCTTGGGATTCGACTGGTCGCAGTTGGGTGTCGAGTTGAGCAAGCGGCCGTACATCATCGTCGGGGTACTCGGGTTTCTCGGTTTGTTGTCCCTGGCCGTCACGTCCAACCGTTATAGCCAGCGGCGCCTCGGTGTGCGTTGGAAGAAGCTGCATCGCCTGGTTTATTTCATTCTCGGGCTTGGGTTGTTGCACATGCTGTGGATCGTGCGGGCAGATCTGAAGGAGTGGGCAATCTATGCTTTCATCGGGGGTGTCTTAATGATGCTGAGGATTCCTTCGATTACGCGCCGGATCCCGCGTTTGATGGGTAAGAAAGTGTCTTCTGCAACAAAAGCGTAATTAAGGGTTGACGGCAGATTCTGAGTCTCTATAATTCGCCCCACTTCCGGCGCAGTCGAAACGGAAAACTCCTTGAGTTTCAATGAGTTAGACGATTTAAGATGGCGCA
>NZ_VCNG01000020.1 GCF_006227205.1 Pseudomonas sp. ICMP22404 | reverse complement strand
CACACCCACCATCATCGAGCAGGCCGGTGGTGGCAACGATGAAGTCCGTGTGTCGGTGATCAATCCGAGCGGCACCATCCTGGCTGCAAACGTCGAGCGCCTGACCTACGTTGGCACCGGCGCCTTCACCGGTTATGGCAACGATAGCGACAACGTCATTACCGGCGGTTCGGGTAACGACACGCTGTACGGTGGCGCGGGCGCGGATCAGTTCATCGGCGGTGTTGGCTATGACATAGCGGGCTATCTCGACAGCAAAGAAGCTGTGACCATCAACCTCAAGACGGGTGTGCATTCGGGAATCGCGGCAGGTGATACCTATACCGGTATCGAGGTCATCAGAGGATCGAGTTTCAACGACATCTTCTATGGCGGTAGTTCGTCCATGATGGTGGATGGCACGGGCGGCCTGGATTTGGTCACTTATGAACAGTCTGATAGCGCGGTGACAATCGACCTGACCAACGGCGGCGCTAACACAGGAGAGGCTGCTGGCCATACCTACACCAATATTGAGATGTTTCAAGGCAGCAGTTTTAACGACACGCTATCGGGCTCCGGTTTGAAGGACATCTTCGTTGGTGGAGCCGGGGCAGATGTCATCGATGGGCGTGCAGGTCTGGACAGTGCTTGGTATATCACAAGCACAACAGGCGTCTCGATCAACTTGCAGACTCAAATCAATCAAGGTGGTGATGCCGAAGGCGATGTATTGCTCAACATCGAACACGTGTTGGGTAGTCACTTCAACGATGTCTTGGTTGGAGACGCGGGTGTCAATTATCTGGAGGGCGGATTGGGCAACGATGTTATTGATGGCGGGGATGGTAATGATTACCTCTATGGCGGGCTGACTTCGTCGATAGGACCTTTCAAAGTCGATAGTTCAGCCAATGGGCCGCAAGCAGACATTTTGTACGGTGGCGGTGGTAACGACACCATCGTCACGGCCGCCAGCGACGAGGGTACCCAAGCCTATGGCGAGGCTGGAAGCGACACTATCACTGTGGCGCATGGCATGGCTGATGGTGGGGAAGGCAACGACCTGTTGACCGGTACAGGCGTGGGCTTTTCACTGTCAGGAGGTCAGGGGGATGACAGACTGATATTGCAGGCCGGCGGTTTTGCTAACGGTGGTGAGGGCGACGATATCTACACCATCAATACTCCAACGTTGGTGACAATTCAGGACGACGGTGTCAGCACTGGCGACAAATTGGTTTTGTCCTATATCAGCAGCTCTGAACTGTTGGTTGATCGCATCGGCGATGACCTCTATCTGCACCGATCAAGCTTCGCCCCAGGGCAGACACCACAAGAAGGTGTGCGGCTCAAGGATTGGTACGCAGGTTACGACACCATCGAACAGATCCAGACAGCTGACATGCAGCTCATCGGCCTGACAGGCATCAAGGAGTTTCCCGATGCCTTGTTTTCCTGAACAGTTGAGTGTCCCTTGTAAGTGAAGAGGAAGGTGACGGTCCAGTGTATTGCACACAGGACCGCCACCTGGCACAACCGCTCGTTCCCCCCGATTCAGGCCCCTATAGGGTCGAGCCCTGACCCCCCACAGCGCTATGACTGCTGTACGAATGTCAGCCGCACTGCAAAACCAATCAACAGGCTCCCAAACAGCCACTGCTGCAGACGCTGAGCGGAAGGGGAACGCTGCAACCAGCGCCCAAGCGCCACACCCATCAGTGCGTAGGCGCAGTCGAACAGCAAGCCAATGCCCACCAGGGCCACGCCGAGGGTTGCAAATTGCCCAAGTACCGGGCCGCCCTGTGGGTCGATGAACTGCGGCAGCAAGATCGAACAGAACAGCAATGCCTTGGGATTGAGCAGGTTGGTCAGCAACCCGCGCCGAATCGCCTGGCCCCAGCGCTGCTTTACGGGTTCGATACCGGCCGCTTCAAGGCTTGGCAACAAACGAGTCCGCAGGCACTGAAAGCCGATCCATAACAGGTAGGCAGCGCCGACCAGGCGCACCGCGTCGAACGTCCAGGGGGCGGTCTTGAACAATGCCGAAAGCCCCAACGCGGCCAATACGACATGACATCCCCGTGCGATTGCCAAACCCGCCGCCGTCGCCAATGCCGGGCCCTTGCCCTGACGTGCGCCGGTTTGCAGCAACAGGATCATGTCGGGGCCCGGCAACAGGTACACCACCGTCAAGGCCATCAAGAACAACCAGAACTCTGCCATGCCACGCCCCCTTCATACGTTTGAGAGTGCCAGTCTAAGGTGAGAGGGCAGGGCAGGTGCTTGCGAAGTCAGCTTCTAAGCCATAAAAAATTGGCATAACCTGCCAATTATCAAATAAAAGAAAATGGATACTGCTAAATCATGAAACTCGATGCTTTCGATCGCAAGATCCTTGCCGCATTGCAACGCGATGGCCGCCTGAGCAATGTGCAATTGGCCGAGGAAATCGGCCTGTCACCCTCGCCGTGCCTGCGTCGCGTGCGGATGCTCGAAGAGGCCGGCGTGATTCGTGGCTACCAGGCCATCCTTGACCGAGACGAAGTGGGCCTTGGGCTGACGATATTCGTCGGTATCAAGGTTGAACGGCATAACGACGAACAAGCCGAAGCGTTTTACCAGGCTGTCACGGCATTGCCGGAGGTGATTTCAGCGTTCCTGGTATCGGGAGAGTCAGACTTTCTGCTCCAGGTGGTGGTGCCGGACTTGCGGGCGTACGACCGCTTTCTGACGGGGCGGCTGCTCAAACTGCCAGGGGTCAGTGATATTCGCAGTAACTTTGCGATTCATACCGTGAAGACGCCGGGGGCGTTGCCGTTGGGGCATTTGCCTGTGGGCTGAGTTTTCTCCGGCGATGGAGCCCATTGCAATTCCGGCGCCTGGAGAACGGAGTCTTTGATGACGCCCATGCTGCTCCAGACGATCGCAAACTCGTGATACGGCCCTTCGGCATAGGTGCCTTCGGGGAGACAGACCGTCCGCTTCTGGTCATTCCCCGCCGCTCACTGATCTTTAGTGCATCAGTGCGGGCGCTAGCGTCTACTCTGGACTGTCAGACAGTATTTATTTCCTGTGTCGTTCTGTGGAGCCGTGCAATGGTCAAAAGCTGGAGTGGTCAGGTCGCATTGGTCAGTGGCGCTGGCAGTGAACACGGGATTGGTCTGGCTATTGCGCGGCGGCTCGGAGAAGCGGGTGCAAAGCTGATCATCACCGGCAGCAGTAGCCGTATCCATGATCGCGTCGCGCAACTGAATGCGGAAGGTCATGAGGTGCAAGGACGCGCTGCGGATCTTACCCAGCCGGCTCAGGTCGACGAACTGGTGACTTGGGCTGAATCGCTCTGGGGGCGAATCGATATACTCGTGAACAATGCCGGCATGGCGATACAGGGTGAACCTGAAACCTTCTCTGAAGTGGCCAATATGAGCGTCGAGCTGTGGAACACTTCGATTGCCCGTAATCTGACCACTGCCTTTCTGTTGACCCGCGCGGTGTTGCCGGGGATGCAGAATCGTCGTTACGGACGCATCGTCCATGTCAGCTCTACGACCGGCACCCGCGTCAGCAACCCTGGCGAGGCCGCGTATGCGGCGGCGAAAGCGGGGATGGTGGGCATGAATATGAGCTTGGCGCTGGAAGTCGCGCCCTACGGTATCACCGTGAACTCTGTTGCCCCCGGGTGGATCGCGACGCAGTCCAGCACAGCGGAGGAGATGAACGCAGCGCAGTATGTTCCTGTCGGGCGTGCCGGTAGGCCGGACGAGGTCGCCGCAGCGGTGGCTTTTCTGGCTTCCCCGGAGTCCAGCTACATTACGGGCGAGGTGCTCGTGGTGGATGGGGGCAACTGCCTCTCCGAGAACAAAAGCCCCAGATGAGCGCCGGGAACTTCGGCGGTGAGCAGGGGTTAACCGTTCAGCCAGCCCAAGGCGGGCCATTCAAAAACACCAGACCAAAAAAAACCGGCCACTCAGTGCCGGTTTTTTATATCCCCCGTCAAAACCACCACGACGCGAGACCAGAATTCGATTGGAGCGGGTGAAGGGAATCGAACCCTCGTTATCAGCTTGGGAAGCTGGAGTAATGCCATTATACGACACCCGCTCAGAGCGGCTGACTTTGTACCAGATGTGGGCGCGGATTTGAAGTTTTTCTTTGCCTGCGGTGAGGTTCCCGGTCGACCCAAGCCTCAAACCAGAGCGGTCATTCGCGAGCAAGCCCCATTGTCGAGGGGACGGGGCTTGCTCGCGAGGACGCGGTTTCAGATTGCCAGTGCATGGTAGCCCTGCACCTGGCTGTAGCGTGGTCGGCTTTCGTGGTGGCCCGGCTTGAGGAAGCCCAGCAAGGCGTTGCGGCTATCCCGGAAGGCGGCCTTGTGTTCCATGTCCAGGAAGTGCCCGGTGGCTTGCAGTGTGCTGAACGTACTGTGTTGCACATAGTCGGCGAACAGCCTCGCGTCGGCGGCCGAGGTGTACTCGTCCCATTCACCGTTCAGGAACAGTACCGGCACGTTGATGTTTTTCGCCGCCCTTGCGTAGCAGCACAGGTCGCTCTGGAGCACTTCGCTGATGTGGAAATGCATCTGCCCGTATTCATGCTCGGCCAGGTTGCTGACATGGCGATGGTTGAAGCGCTTGAACAGCGGCGGCAGATGTTTGCCGATGGTGCTGTTGACCAGATGCCCCACCCGGTCGCCGTCCAGGTTGCCCAGGTAATCGACGCCACGCTCGAGGTAGTCACGCATCGGCGCATTAAGGATCGGTGAGAACGAACTGATCACCGCTTTTTCGATGCGCCGCGGACGATGGGACAATGCGGTCAATGTGGCGGCACCACCCCATGAGAATGACAGCACGTGTTCGGCGGCGAAATGGTCGATCAGTTCCAGCAGGATCTGGCCCTCGACCTCCTTCGTCAGCATCTTCTCGTGCCGGTTGTGGGGCTTGGATTTGCCTGCGTACGGTTGGTCATACAGCACGACGTTGAATTGCGGATGAAGATTCTTGACGGTCTGTGCAAACGACGCGGTAGTGGCCAGCGAGCCGTTGACCAGAATGATGGTCTTTTGTGCGGCGTCTGCGCGATAGAACTCCGTGTAAACCCGATACTGACCCTGTATATCCAGCACAGCGATTTCTGGCCTCATGTCATAGACTCCTGGCAAGCGGGTATGCGCGCAATGAGATTACACGGGCAATGTGACAGGTAGGCATTCGCCTGGAAGATAAGGCCCAAGTCGATCCATACAGACCGGTCGACGGGTGTTGTTATTAGGCGGGCAGTCTGTCGGCGGGCAAGGCGGAACCAGAGGGTTCTGGCCGACAAAAAGTTTCTTAGAGGTATGGGGTGACTAATCGGTCACATTTCGGCCGACGGTTTGATTCAAGCAGGGGGACGGCCGTTGCGCAAGTGTCCTTTTGAAAATTGTTCGACACTTCTGCCCGGCGGTCATCGGCTCAGATCAGGCAGACCTCTTCCGGGGTCAAGGCGCGGTATTGGCCCGGCTCGAGATCTGCATCCAGCGAAAGCGGCCCCATGCGTTCGCGGTGCAGGCGCAACACTTTGTTGTCGAAGTGGCCGAACATGCGCTTGACCTGGTGATAGCGCCCTTCAATGATACTCAGTCGCGCCGACTTCGGCCCCAGCAGCGCCAACTCCGCAGGCTGGGTGGTGAGGTCTTCGAAGGCAAAGTACAGGCCACGGGCGAAGGTGACGGCATACTCGGCAGTGATGGTCTGCTCGGTCTCGACGTAGTAGACCTTTGGCAGCTTCGTTTGCGGCTGGGTCAGGCGTCGCGACCAACTGCCGTCATTGGTGATCAGCATCAGCCCGGTGGTGTTGAAATCCAGGCGCCCGGCGATGTGCAGGTCGTCCTTGTCCGGTTCGTCCAGCCAATCGAGCACGGTGGGATGCTGCGGATCGCGCGTGGCACTGACGCAGCCGGCAGGTTTATGCAACATGAAATACCGCGCCGCTCGGCCTGCCTGCAGCAGTTCCTCGTCGACTTCGACGCGGCTGAACTCGCTGACCTGAGCATGCGGGTCGCTGATCACCTGCCCATCGATGCGCACCCGGCGCGCCACCAACAACAACCGGACCTGTTGGCGATTGAAGCGCGGCAGATTACTGAGGAAACGGTCGACGCGCATGGGGCATTCAGGCCTGGGAGCGGAGGGCGGGAATCTTACTGGATCGGCTGCTGCTTGGCGCGCAGTTGGTTCTCGACCTGGGCACAGCGCGGGCACAGGCAGGATTGATCGCGCAGCTCGACCGGCAATGCCTCGAGCACGGCCGGGTCGATACTCACGCCGTAACACCAGCAGGTTCGGTCGGCTGTTTTCGGGTTGGCCAGGGTGCAGTCATTGGCGCTGCCGCAGGCAGGGCACAGGTCGGGTTTATTCATAACTGGAGTGAGGCATCTCAACGCAGGTTCGGTTGCTTCCGGTCTGTCGGGCACGTTGCAGTGCATGATCGGTCCGCGACAGCAGGCTGTGCAAGGTGTCGTTATCCTGCAAGGTGGTGAGGCCGATGCTGATGGTCGCCAACAGTTGCTTGCCACTGCAGAAATAGCGCTGCCTCTCGATGTGCTGACGAATCTTTTCGGCGATTTTCAGACCTGTCTGTCCGTCGGTGTCCTTGAGCAGGACGACAAAGGTGTCGGTACTCCAGCGACACACGATGTCCGAATGCCGCAGGCTATCGCTCAGGTCGCGGGCAAATCCGCTCAGCAGCTGGTCGCTGACGATGTGACCATGGGTGGTGTCCAGTCGCTTGAAATCGTCCAGCTCCACCAGCAGCGCCGTCAAGGGTTTGGGCTCGCGCTGGGCTTCGTGCAGGGCTTGCACGGCCAGCAGGTCGAAGCCACGACGGTTCGGCAATTCGGTCAGGCTGTCGAGGGTGGATTGGGCGTCGATGCGCTGCTGGTAGTGATTGATCAGCCGATAAAGGATGGCCAGGACCGCCAGCGTCACGAGCACGCCGATCAGCAGGTTCAAGTACAGCGTCTTGAGCATGTGGTCACGCACAGAGGCATGGGCTGCGTAATAACCCAGCAACGCAATGATCAGGAAACCTGTACCGAGCAGCGCCACCACCGCCAGGAGCGGCTTGCGCTGGGAATACAACGGCGAACGGAGCGACATGGCGATTCCCTTGGCACAGACCCAATGAAGTCAGTTTAGTGGCCTTGTGGGAAAAGACATTCAGATTTGCCGGTTTGCAAGATTGTGGCGAGGGGATAAATCCCCTCGCCACAGGGCAGTGTTTACTCAAGGGTCGTCAGATAAGCCCGCCACCCCCCCAGATGGCTGATGTCCTGAGCGCCCTCCAGGCCATACGACTCGCAGATGAATCCACTTTCCCAGCGCCCATCGGCCAGTTGCACCTTGCCCAGCCCCAACGGTGCGGGAATGCCAGTCAGGAACGAGCCCAGTTCACTGCTCGGCAGCTCCCAGACTTCGACCTCGATCGCCACGCCGCCTTCACGAACCCGAACCATGCCGGGACGCAAGAGTGGGCCACCGGCCAAGGCATGGAGGCGGTAGTCCGGCGAGCTTTGGGTGGCCTCGATCAGCCGGGCACCGCGTTGCTTGAGCTGCCAGTTCAGTGCCAACCCGTCCAGGTGTGCGCCACACACCACCAGTCGCGCCCGGTCATGGCGGGCCGGATGGCCGGGAACGGGCAAGGCCTTGCCCTGTTGACGCTGCAAGGCGTCGGCCACGCTCAAGAGGTATTGATCGGTGAACGCTCGACCGAACAACGTCACGCCCCAGGGCAAACCGTTGGCCATGAACGCGCTGGGCACGGCGACGGCGGCGTAGTCCAGCAGGTTCATGAAATTGGTGTAGTACCCCAGCTCCGAGTTGCGCAACACGGGTTCGGCGGCCAGTTCTGCGAGGGTCACCGGCCGGCCGATGGTCGGGGTAAGTACGCAATCGAGCGCGTCCATGGCCCGGTCGCATTGGGCTTTGAGCGCTTGCAAGCGATAGCGGGCGCGGAAGGTTTGTACGCCATCCACCGTGGGTGCTTTCGCCAATACGGCACGGATGACGGGCAGTACGGCGTCGGGCTCGCGCTCCATCAATGGGCCGGCAACGCTGTAGCGTTCGGCCACCCACGGGCCTTCATAAAGCAGCCGCGCCGCTTCCAGGAACGGCGACAGGTCCAGTTCCACGGCTTCGCCGCCCAGACGTTCGAGGCGCTCAATGGCATCCAGGAACAGTTGCGGACCTTCAGGACAGCCGAAAAACGCCAGGTCTTGTTGGCGCGGCACACCGAAGCGAAAGCGCCGGGGCGTGCCGAACGCGGTGCCATCGTTCCACTGCGGGTTGTGACGACTGTAGTCATCACGAGGGTCTGGACGGGCCGTCAGCGCCAAGAGCTGGCTGGCTTCTTTCGCCGTCCCTGTGAAGGTGGTGACGCAGTCCAGCGTGCGACAGGCCGGAACCACGCCCGCCGTGGAGATCAACCCCAGGGTGGCCTTCAACCCCACCAGATTGTTCAGCGCCGCTGGCACCCGACCAGAGCCGGCGGTGTCGGTGCCCAAGGCAAAACTTGCCACGCCCAAGGCCACGGCCAGCGACGAACCGGCGCTCGAACCGCCTGCCGGATAGTCGGGCAACACACTGTTGCGGCAGGCACCGTAGGGCGAGCGAGTGCCATTGAGTCCGGTGGCGAATTGGTCGAGGTTGGTCTTGCCCATGGGGATCGCGCCCAGTGCCAGCAACTGCTCGACAATGGTGGCCGAACGGTCCGGTACGTAGGCAAATGCCGGACAGGCTGCGGTGGTTGGAATGCCGGCCAGGTCGATGTTGTCCTTGATGGCAAACGGTACGCCGTACAGCGGCAGGCTCTCCAGGTCGCGGCCTTCCAGCGCGGCCAGGTAGGGTTCCAGTTCCGCGGCCGTCAGCAGGTGGATAAACAGGTGATAGTCCGGGTTCAGCGCCGCGGCTTTTTCCCGCAGGTCCAACAGCAATTTCCGAGGCGTCAGTTCGCTGCTGCGGTAGGCATTACGCAGGTCGTCCAAGCGAAGCGAAAGGTTCATGGTATTAATCCTTTGATTGAGTTCAGTCACGTTCCAGCACCACGACGCGCTGTCCGGCGCGCACCGCCGAACCGGGCTGGACGCGCACCTCGTGTACCACCCCGGCCACGGGAGCCAGCACCGGTATTTCCATCTTCATCGACTCCAGGATGACCAACACATCGCCGGCGGCGACCCGAGCGCCAACCTTCACCTGAACCTGCCAGAGGTTGCCGGCGATGTGGCTGTCGACGCTCAGTTGACCGTCAGTCAGCTGCGCATCTTCACTCGGCGCGATAGCCGGTTCTTCACTGTCGAAGTGCGCCTGGCCACTGGCGATCCAACGCTCGCGCTCAGCGTCGAAGGCGCCTTGTTGCTGGCGGCGGAACGCGGCGATGCTGTCAGCCTCCTGGGTCAGGAAATGCTGGTAGTCAGCGAGATTGAGCTGGCTCTGCTCGATCTCCAGGTTGAAGCGGCCCAGGGGGAAGTCCCGGCGGATGCGCAGCAGTTCATCGGCGCTGACCGGGTAGAAGCGGATCTGGTCGAAGAACCTCAGCAGCCAGGGTTTGCCGTCGAAGGCGGCGACGTCCCGATAACGATTCCACATCTGCAACGTGCGCCCGACGAACTGATAGCCGCCAGGCCCTTCCATGCCGTATACGCACATGTAGGCGCCGCCGATGCCCACCGAGTTTTCCGCGGTCCAGGTTCGGGCCGGGTTGTATTTGGTGGTCACCAGTCGATGTCGTGGGTCCAGTGGCGTGGCGACCGGTGCGCCGAGGTAGACGTCCCCCAGGCCCATCACCAGGTAGCTGGCGTCGAACACTGTGCGCTGCACTTCATCGAGATTGGGCAGGTCGTTGATGCGCCGGATGAACTCCAGATTGCTCGGGCACCAGGGCGCGTCCTTGCGCACCGTAGTCATGTATTTCTCGATGGCCAGCTGACAGGCCGGATCATCCCAGGACAGCGGCAGGTGGACGATGCGCGACGGCACTTGCAGGTCCTGGGCGGCGCACACTGCGTCCCATTCACCGACGATGAGGGGCAGCAGATCGGCCAGGGGCATTTGCTCGGGTTGGTAATGCACTTGCAGCGAGCGAATGCCTGGCGTCAGGTCGATCACGCCGGCCAGTTGCTTGTGTTCCAACGCTTGCATCAAGGCATGGGCGCGAAAGCGCAGCACCAGGTCCAGTTCGGGGGCGCCGATTTCCAGCAGCAGGTGGGTGTCGCCGGCTAATCTCGCCACCATCCGGGTGTCGCCTTGACCGATATCCAATACCACAGGCGACACGATCCCCTGTGGGAGCGAGCCTGCTTGCGATAGCGGCCTGACAGTCAATGATTCAATGACTGAAAGATCGCCTTCGCGAGCAGGCTCGCTCCCACACTGATCCCATTTCAGGGCCAGTGAGCGGGCGGTGGAGATATCCACCGGCACAAACCGCACCTTGTCTCCCGCCTTGAGTTGCCCCAACTGCCAGAGGTCCGCTTCGATCACCGTCACCGGGCAGACGAAGCCGCCCAGGCTCGGGCCGTCGGGACCAAGGATGACGGGCATGTCGCCGGTGAAGTCCACGGCGCCGATGGCGTAGGGGTTGTCATGGATATTGGAAGGGTGCAGCCCGGCCTCGCCACCGTCGGCACGGACCCATTCGGGTTTTGGCCCGATCAGGCGCACGCCGGTGCGGCTGGAGTTGAAGTGCACTTCCCAGGCCGTGTGGAAGAACGTCTGGATGTAGCGTTCGGTGAAATATTCGGGTGCGCCGTGGGGACCGTAGATCACGCGGATCTGCCGCACGCTTGGCAGTTCCAGGATCGGCGCGCGCGTTGGCGGCAGTGTCGCGTGCTCGTCCAGCGATGCCAGGTGCAACACGTCGCCAGTACACAACGCTCGTCCGCCGTGGCCGCCAAACTGGCCGAGGGTGAAGGTGCTTTTACTGCCCAGGTAATCCGGCACTTGTACGCCGCCTTGCAGGCACAGGTAACTGCGCGCCCCGGCGCCAGAGATGTTGCCGATCGCGAGGGTGGCGCCGGCAGCAATCGACAACGGTGTATTCATCGGCACCGCTTCGCCGTCGAGCGTGAGGGCAATCACCGCACCGGTCACCGCCACCCGGGCTGCGCAGTTGAAACGCAGCAGCGGCCCGTTCATGGTGATTTCCAATGCCGCCGCACCTTCTTCGTTGCCCAAGAGGCGATTGCCCAGGCGCAGGGAACGGCTGTCCATCGGCCCCGACGGCGGCACACCCACGGCCCAATAGCCGAGGCGGCCGGGATAGTCCTGGACGCTGGTCTGGGTGCCGGGGCTGAGCACTTCGACGGTGTTGGCGCGATAGATCAGCGCTTCCAGGCAGCGGGTCCAGGGCTGGCCGCTGGCAAACGGTGTGTCGAGGAGAATCTGTTGCAGGTACTGGCGGTTGGTCTCGACGCCGTACAGCAGGCTTTCGTCCAGTGCTTGATGCAAGCCCAGGCGTGCCTGCTCGCGGGTGGGCGCCCAACGAATAACCTTGGCGATCATCGGGTCGAAGTAGGGCGGGATCTGGCAACCGGCCTCGACCCAGGTGTCGATGCGCAGTGCTTTGCCGTCGGCCCGGGGAAATTCCACGGCGGTCAGCAGCCCCGGGCTTGGCTGGAAATCCCGACCGGGGTCCTCGGCATACAGGCGCGCCTGGATCGCGTGGCCCTCGGCTTTCAAACCTCGGCCCAGCTCGCTCAGTGGCGGCAAGTCACCGGCCGCCAGTTGCACCATCCAGCGCACCAGGTCCACGCCCCACACCTGCTCGGTGACGCCGTGCTCCACTTGCAGGCGGGTGTTCACTTCCAGGAAATAGAAGCGCCCTGCGTCGCTGTCGAACACGAACTCCACGGTGCCGGCACTGCGGTAGTTCACGGCCTGGGCCAGTTGGATCGCCGCTGCACAGAGTTCGTCGGCCATGCCCTCGGGCAGGTTCGGCGCCGGGGTTTCCTCGAGGACTTTCTGGTTGCGCCGTTGCACCGAGCAGTCGCGCACACCCAGGGCGATCACCTGGCCCAGACCATCGCCGAATACCTGCACTTCAAGATGCCGCGCGCGTTCGATGTACTTTTCGATGAACACCCCGGCGTCGCTGAAGTTGTTCTGGCCCAGGCGCTTGACCGCTTCGAAGGATTCGCTCAGGTCGGCGGCGCTGCGACACACGCGCATGCCGATGCCGCCGCCGCCCGCGGTACTTTTGAGCATCACCGGATAGCCGAGCTTTGTACCCGCCAAGAGCGCGGCGTCGAGGCTGTCGAGCAGTTCGGTGCCTTCGAGCAGTGGCACACCGTGCCGGCGCGCCAGGTCGCGGGCGGTGTGCTTGAGACCGAACACACGCAGTTGCTCTGGCGTCGGACCGATGAAGGCAATCCCGGCAGCCTCGCAAGCTTCAGCGAAGGCGGCGTTTTCCGAGAGAAAGCCGTAGCCGGGGTGGATCGCGGTCGCGCCGCTGCTTCTAGCAACCGCCAGGAGCTTATCCACCGCCAGGTAAGTACCGGCCGCCGCGCCTTCGCCCAGGCAGTGGGCTTCATCGGCCTGGAGGATATGCAAGCTGGCGGCGTCGGCCTGGGAATACACCGCCACGCCCTTGACCTTCAGCTCACGCAAGGTCCGCAGGATGCGGCAGGCGATAGCGCCACGGTTGGCGATCAGGATTTTTTCGAACATGGCATTACCCCTCAGGCATGCGTGCTGCCTGAACTGGGATGCGGGCCGTCCCGCAGTTTTCGATGGCCGCCGGGGTCGTCCCAGGTGGCAAACCTCCAAGCATCACTGCGGCCCTTGTGGGAGCGAGCCTGCTCGCGAAAGCGGTGGTACATCCAACATCGTTGTGACTGACAGACCGCTATCGCGAGCAGGCTCGCTCCCACAGGGGGGAGGTGGTGTGCATGAATCTGTGTTTACTTGATGCACTGCCCCGACCGGCTCTGGCACAACGCGAACAGCCAGCGGCGAAGGCGGGTGAGTTTCAGTTCCATATCAAAAGCTCCGCTGGCGTGGGGTTGTAGGCGTTGCACGGGTTGTTCAGTTGCGGGCAGTTGGAGATCAGGACGATCACGTCCATCTCGGCCCGCAAGTCGACATATTTGCCCGGCGCCGAGATCCCGTCTTCGAAGGTCAGGCCGCCATCGGCGGTGACCGGCACGTTCATGAAGAAGTTGATGTTCGGCCCGATGTCGCCCTTGCCCAGCCGACCGTCGTGGGCGCAGGCCCGCAGGTAGTTGTCGCGGCAGCTGTGCATGTAGCGTTTTTCCAGGGCATAGCGCACGGTGTTGCTTTCCTGGGCGCAGGCGCCGCCGAGGGTGTCGTGGCGCCCGCACGTGTCTTCGACGATGGTCAGCATCGGGTGGCCGAGGTTGGAATACAGCACGCTGCCGGTGCTCAGGTAAACGCAGTTCTGCCGGCGCAGGGTGCGCTGCACGTCGTAGCGTTCCTTGGAGTTGGCCAGGCTGTAGAACAGCGTATCGACCGCCTGGTTGCCTTCCAGGTCGAGGATGCGCAGGGTCTGGCCCTTCTTGACCTCCACCAGCCAGGGTTCCCCGGCGGGGATGGTGGCGCGATAGATGGCGGCGTCAGGCTGCTTTTGTACGGTGGCGATGGCGAGTGACATGGCGGCGATCCTCAGGCGAACAGGCGGTCGGTGTTGATGAAGCCGCGCTGGTTTTCCGGGCGCGAATGACGGCAGTGCTCGGCGACGCTGGCGTCGGCGTTCATCCAGCTGAGCTTGAGCGGTTGTGGCGCGTATTGCGGGTTCGGGTCCATCGGGTGTTGCAACGCGGTCAGTACCACCAGGGTGTCCATCGGGGCGTACAGCTCGATGTAATCACCGGCCTTGGAATGGCCTTCGACGAAGTGAAAGCGGCCGGCCTCATCGACGTTGACCCGGCTGAACAGGTTGAGGGTCATCAACAGGTCGGACAGGCCCAACCCCCATTTGCCCAGTTCCACCAGCAGGTTGTCGGTGCCGTTGCGAAAGAACCCGTTGCGCAGTTCCTGATAGCGGCCCTGACCGTATTTTTCAGCGACTTCCTCGGCGCAGAGCACGCCGCCCAGGCTATCGCTCCAGCCGCAGGTGTCGGCGGTGATGGCCGCCAGCACCCGGCCCATGTCGGAGTAGAGGCAATGGCCGGCGGTGAGCTTGGCGGTGTGTTGGCATTTGAGGCTGTCGGGCAGGTTCAGGCGTTCGGTTTTTTCGTTGGCATTGAGGAGTGTCAGGCTCACGTTGGCCCCGCCGCGCAGATCGGTCAGGCGCAGCAGTTGGCCGCGCTTGAGCACAAAGGAACGGTGGCCGCCGCCGGGCAGCAGTTCTTCGGCGAAAGGTGTAAACAATTGGGTCGAATCGGTCATGGCAAAAACTCCTTTCAAGCGATACGCAACGTGCCGGCCAGTTCGGCGGGCAGGGCGTCGACGGCGGCACGGGCGGTGCGGCGGTCGCTGTTCAATGGAATGTCGTAGGTAATACGTGCGCCATAGGCGCCGGGGGCGTGCGGGTCGACACGGACCTTGTCGAACACCAGCAGGCGCGTGCCGAGGCTGAAACCTTCGCTCAGGTCGTGGGTGACCATGAACACCGTCAGCCGGGTTTCGCGCCACAGCTCCAGCAACAGGCTGTGCATGTCTTTGCGAATGCCCGGGTCGAGGGCGCCGAAGGGCTCGTCCAGCAGCAGGACACGCGGCTTCATGATCAGTGCCTGGGCGATCGCCAGTCGCTGTTGCATGCCCCCGGACAGTTGCGCCGGGTATTTATCCAGCGCATGGCCCAGGCCGACCTTGTCCAGCAGTTGCGCGGCGTCTTCGCGGGCCTGGCGCTTGGCGCTGCCGAACAGGCGGCCCAGCAGCGGCGAGCGCGGCAACTCCAGGCCCAGGGTCACGTTGTCCAGCACGCTCAGGTGCGGGAACACCGAATAACGCTGGAACACCACGCCCCGGCTGGCATCCGGTTCGCCGGCCAAGGGCTCGCCGTCCAGTAGAATCTGTCCGCGGCTGGCGCGTTCCTGGCCCAGCAGCAGACGCAGGAAGGTCGACTTGCCGCAACCCGAAGCGCCCACCAGGGTGCAGAACTCACCCTCGGCGACCTTCAGGTTCAAACGCTCCAGTACCACCTGATCGGCGTACTGTTGCCAGACATTGTTCACCGTAATGAAGCTCATGCCTTCGCCCCCTCGTACCAGGGGAACGCTTGCCGGGTCAGGCGCTTGAGGCCCCAGTCCATCAGCCAGGCGAGCAGGGTGATCCACACCACGTACGGCAGGATCACGTCCATCGCCAGGTAACGACGCACCAGGAAAATCCGATAGCCCAGTCCATCCGTGGAGGCAATGGCTTCGGCGGCGATCAGAAACAGCCAGGCCGAACCCAGCATCAGCCGCAGGGAAATCAACAGGCGCGGCAGCAGTTGCGGCAGCACCACCCGCAGCATCAGCGTCCAGGTCGACGCGCCGAGGGTCTGGGCCTTGATCAGCAGCTCGGATGGAATTTCCCGGGCGCGTTGTTCCAGGTCGCGGGCCAGGCACGGTGTGATACCAATCACGATCAGCATCACTTTCGACAGTTCCCCCAGGCCGAAGACGATGAACAGGATCGGCAGGATGGCCAGCGGCGGCACCATCGACAGCACCGTGAGCAACGGCGATAACGGTGCGCCAAACAGTGGCAGCGTCCCGGCAGCCATGCCCAGGCATAACCCGGCCAGGGCGCTGATGCTCAGGCCGATGGCCAACCGGCGCAGGCTCGACGCGGTGTCTTGCCAGAGCAGGTATTCGCCACTGCGGGCATCTGGTGTGAAGGCCAGGCGTTCGACCGCATCGGCCATTTGCACGGCACTGGGCAGCAGCTTGTCGTTGGGGTTGTCCGTCAACCGTTCGGCCGAGCCCATGAAGTAGGCGAACAACACCAGCGCGAATGGCAGGATCACCAGCAACAAGCGGCTGGGACGATCCGGGTAGCGGTTGATCAGGCGCATGCCAGGTCCTCCGGTTTACAGCTTGGCGTCGGCGGCCAGCTGTACGTAGGTCGGGTCGAAGCGCAGCTTGAGGTTGGCCTTGTCGCCGCGGGTCACGCCATTGGCGAACGTCATGCCAACCGCGTCGGTGCTCTTGGCGCCTTCGCCCAACAAGCCGTGCTGGAACGAGAACTTGGCCACTTTGCCCATGGTGGCGGGCAGTTGCTCGCTGGTGGCGAAGCTCAGGGCTTCCTTGGGCGTGGCGAACAGCTTGGTGGTGTCCAGTTGCGCCTGGAAGCCGGCCAGGTCAGTGCCCGAGGCTTTGGCCATGTGCTCCAGCGCTGCCTTGCTGCCGGCGTTTTTCGCGTTCATCAGGGCGACCACTTCAAACCAGGCGCCGGTCAACGCTTTGCCCAGGGCTGGGTTGTCCTGGAGGGTCTGGGTGTTGACCACCATCATGTCCATGATTTCGCCGGGAACCTGACTGGAATTGAACACTTCGCTCACGCCTGGCTGGGCTTTGATGTCCGAGAGCATCGGGTTCCAGGTGGTGACGGCCTTGACCTGGTCGGTGTTGAAGGCGGCGGAGATATCGGCGTCGGAGGTGTTGACGACTTTCAGGTCTTTCTCGGCGAGGCCAACGGAATCCAGGGCGCGGGCCAGTAGGTAATGGGACACCGACAGTTCCACCAGATTGACGTCCATGCCCTTGAGGTCGGCGACTTTCTTGCCTTCGCCCTTGAGGACGATGCCGTCGTTGCCGTTGGAGAAATCACTGACGATCAGCGCCGTGCTGTCCACGCCACCGGCTGCGGGAATGGTCAGAGCGTCCATATTGGTCATGGTGCAGCCGTCGAACTGACCGGCGGTGTACTGGTTGATGGATTCGACGTAATCGTTGAGCTGCACGACATCGATCTTGATGCCGTATTTTTTTGCCCATTTATCGACGATGCCTTGGCTACCGGCGTATTCCCAGGGCATCCAGCCGGCGTAAATGGTCCAGCAGACGCTGAAGTGGTCTTTCTGGGCGGCGATGGACGAGAGGCTCGCGAGGGCCGAAAGGGCGGCGAGGAGCAGGGCGGACAGACGAAGCTTGAGCATGGTGGTTCTCCAGTTGATCAAGGGCGGACAGGAGCAACGCGGCACCGCGAACGGTGGCTTGTCTCCCGGGCTTTTGTCCCGCCGTGTAACCTCAACTGGAGGTCGCCAACTCTCGGACCAGCCACTCGCCAGAAGCGAGCCGGAACCCTAGTCAGCCATTGCAAATTGTGGTGCCGCGAACCTGTGATGACTCCTGCACGGAATTATTAAAGCGAGAGCCGTGCCAATTCGGGCAAAGGCCCGGACTAGAGAGAGCGGGTGTTGAGAAGGGATGCTTGAGGGCGGATTTGTGCGTGCTTGTGGTGCCGTCGCGCACCGGAAGAGGGCGACGAGCGACATGTTTCCAGTTGTTGCCACATCGCACCAGATTCCGATTTTGCTGTCTGAATATGCGTCAGTCACACAACGTTGACTGCCGCCCATCAGCGTCGCTGATGTGGCCCATCCGCGGTCCAGGAGGCCGCCATGTATCGACGACTGCTGCTCATTGCGTTTCTCGGTTTGACTCTTTCGGCCTGCGTGCCTTACTACGACGGAGACTCGAGCTATTACCGTTCCGAGGTCTATACCTCACCAGCGCCGGTCTATTACGGCGGTGGGAGCTACTACTCGGCGCCGCGCTACTATTCGGCACCAAGGTATTACCAACCGGCGCCACGCTACTATTCGGCACCGCGCTACTATCAACCCGGCCCTCGCTACTATTCACCGCCGCGGGCGGCCTATCGGTCTTATCCGAGTCGGGGCGGCTGGGACGGCCGTGACCGGGGTGGTTGGGATGATAATCGGCGTGGCGGGCGTGATCATCGAGGACGGGGCGACCACGATGGACGGGGCAGCCATCGCTGATCTCCAGATAATTGAAAGCGGCGCATCGAGCGCCGCTTTTTTTTTGCCGGCAACAAAACCTGTGGGAGCGAGCCTGCTCGCGAAAGCGTCGGGTCAGTGACACTAAAGTTGGCTGATACGCCGCTATCGCGAGCAGGTTCGCTCCCACCCGGTTTCGCTCGGGACTTCTACTCATTGGCCAGATCCGCCAGCGGATGCCGCCCCTCCCAGGCTTTGTGGAAATGCGCCTCCACCGCCGCTTCAGGCACATGGTTGATGTCCGGCCAGTGCCAGTGGGGTTTCTGGTCCTTGTCGATCAACCGGGCCCGCACGCCTTCGCTGAATTCAGGATGTCGGCAGCAATTGAGACTCAGTGTGTATTCCATGCGAAACACGCTGGCCAAGGACAAGTGCCGGGCTCGGGCGATCTGCTCCCAGACCAGATGAGCGGTCAGCGGTGAGCCTTCGGTCATGGTCCTGGCGGCCCGGGCGATCAGCGGATCCGGATGATCCACCAGCAGGCTGAGGGCCTTCCAGGCGCAGCGCACGTCGCTGACATCCAGCCATTCGTCGATTTGCTGTCGACGTGGCAACCATTGGGCTTCGGGTAACCGATCGAGGGCTTCGCGCTGCAAGGCCTTGAGCAGGCTGTTGAGTTGCATATCGGTCTGTTCCTGCCAGTTGAGCTGCAGCAGGCCTTCGATCAGGTCGTCCTGTTGTTCATCCAGCAAAAAACGGTCGGCCAGGTCCAGGTCGATGGCATCCCGGGCGTTCATGTGGGCGCCGGTCAGGCCGAGAAACAGCCCGAGCTTGCCTGGCAGGCGCGACAGGAACCAACTGGCGCCGACATCCGGGTACAGGCCGATGCTGATCTCCGGCATCGCCAGGCGACTGCTCGGTGTGACGATCCGGGTGCTTGCGCCCTGCAACAGGCCCATGCCGCCGCCGAGCACATAGCCGTGGCCCCAGCACACCAAGGGCTTGGGGTAGGTGTGCAAGTTGAAGTCCAGGCGATATTCCGCCGCGAAGAATTGCGCCGCCAACGGCGGCACTTCACCGGGATGGGCGCGGCAAGCCTCCACCAGGCTGCGTACTTCGCCACCGGCGCAGAAGGCCTTGGCGCCGTTGCCACGCAGTAATACACAAACGATTTGCGGTTCCCGGGCCCAGGCATCGAGACGATCGCGCAGCGCGTTGATCATCGGCAAGGACAGGGCGTTCAAGGATTTTTCGGCATCCAGGGTCGCGATGCCAATACGGGCCCCCGTGATGCCCGTGAGTTCTTCGAAGTGCAGATTCATCGTGACCTCGATCAGAAATTGAATGTTCAGTATGAACGCTGTGTGGGAAAGTGCCGGTTCTGCGTCAGATCAATTGACAAGCCATGTAGGCTTTCCTAGGGTGCGCCCATTGTTTTTACTGGGTGCAATCATGACTGCTGACGACCGTATCAAACTCGAACCGAGCTGGAAGCAGGCGCTGCGTGCCGAGTTCGACCAGCCCTACATGGCAGAGTTGCGCGAATTCCTGCGCCAGGAGTACGCCGCCGGCAAAGAGATCTACCCACCGGCCTCGTTGATTTTCAATGCCCTCAATTCCACGCCACTGGACAAGGTCAAGGTTGTGATCCTCGGGCAAGACCCGTACCACGGCCCGGGCCAGGCCCATGGCCTGTGCTTTTCGGTGCAGCCGGGCGTCCCTGCGCCGCCGTCGCTGGTGAATATCTTCAAGGAATTGAAGCGCGACTTGAACATCGACATCCCCAGCCACGGCTACCTGCAAAGCTGGGCCGACCAGGGCGTGTTGCTGCTCAATACCACCATGACCGTGGAACGCGCCAATGCCAACGCCCATGCGGGCAAGGGCTGGCAGCATTTTACCGACCGGGTCATCGAAGTGGTCAGCGCGCATCAGCCGCATCTGGTGTTCCTGCTATGGGGCGCCCATGCCCAGAGCAAGCAGAAGCTGATCGACGCCACCAAGCACCTGGTGTTGACCTCGGTCCACCCATCGCCGCTGTCGGCTTATCGTGGCTTCCTGGGGTGCGGGCATTTCAGCCGGACCAACAAGTTTCTCGAACAACACGGCGAGGCGCCGATCGATTGGCGATTGCCGCCGGTTTAAGTGTTCGACAGTGCGGGCCTCATCGCGAGCAGGCTCGCTCCCACAGAGGATGTGCGGCGCTGGCACAGATCAATGTGGGAGCGAGCCTGCTCGCGAAAAGGGCGACACGAATGATCAGTCGGGACCCGGTCGGCGCATCCAATACCTGAACAACGGCTCTGCCAGAAACAGCACGAACAACAGCCGCATCACCTGCAATGCCGTCACCAACGGCACCGACAATTGCAGCGTCTCTGCCGTCAGGCTCATTTCCGCGATGCCGCCGGGCATCATGCCGAGGGTCAGTGAGCGCAGGTCCAGGCGGGTCAGGGTGCTCAGGCCCAGTGCCGCGAGGGTGGCGATCAGCATCGTCAACACGGTGCCGATCAGGGTACGCCCCATGAACGACGGAGCTCGTCGAAAGAACTGCCGGTTGAAATGACAACCCAGACCGCTGCCGATCAGCCACTGGCCAATCTGGCTGCCGCCATGGGGCAAGCCGATGTGCAGGTCCCAACCGATACTGACCGCCGCACTTACCAACAGCGGTCCGAACAGCCACGGGTTGGGTTGACGCAGGCGTTCCCAGATCCAGGCGAGCAGGGCGCCCGCCGGGAACAACAGCACCAGCCACAGCCAATCCACCGTGGTGGCGTGCTGCACCGGTGCGCCTTCACCCAACAGGTATTTGAAGGCAGCAGGCACGCACAGCACCACCACC
Organism: Pseudomonas sp. ICMP22404; assembly: GCF_006227205.1. Lineage (GTDB taxonomy): Bacteria > Pseudomonadota > Gammaproteobacteria > Pseudomonadales > Pseudomonadaceae > Aquipseudomonas. Next base: position 106,260 of record NZ_VCNG01000020.1, on the reverse strand, counting down.
AGGACTCGCAAGCTCTGGCCCGCGGCGACGCGGCTCAGGTCTGCGCCATTGCGCGAGCCAAGGTTGACCATTTCGCCGGAGCCGCCCGGCATGCTGGAGAAAAAAGCGGTGGCGCGGTCCTCGCCGGTGCGGCGCATCAGCCACACACTCACCACGCTGGACACGCTGGTGATCAGCGCGCCGAAAAAGATCAGGCCGAAGTGGCCCAGGACCTGCTCCATCACCAGCGGGGTGAAGTGAAGGCCAATACCGATGCCCACGACCCATTGGCCGCATTTACGGCCGCCGGGGATTTCCTTCAATTGCCACGGCGTCAGGCAACGCACCAGGATGATCGCCAGCAACGAGCCGACCATCCAGGGCAAAGGCCAGCCGATCAGGCTGGCCAGATAACCGCCGGCCAGACCGACCAGCGGTGTTCCCCACCATTGTCTGAAGGTTGTTTCAGACATTGGCCACTGCACGTCGTTGGGCGGCGCGGCGACGCCAGATCCGCAGCAGTGGCATGAACAGCATGATCGCCGTCAGGATCCAGCAGCCGAAGGTGATCGGACTCGACCAGAGGATTTCCAATGCACCGTTGGAAATCGACAGCGCGCGCCGCAGGTTCTGTTCCATCAGACCGCCAAGGATGAACCCCAGCAGGACCGGCGACAGTGGGAAGTCCAGCTTGCGCAGGATGTAGCCGAAGATGCCGATACCAGTCATCAGGAACAGGTCGAACGTGGTGGCGTGCACCGCGTAGACACCGATGCCGGTGATGATGGCGATGACCGGCACCAGTGCCCAGTTCGGCACCGCCAGGATACGGGTGAACACGCGGATCATCGGGATGTTGAGGATCACCAGCATGATGTTGGCCACGAACAACGATGCGATCAGGCCCCAGACGATGTCCGGTTGTTGTTGGAACAGCAGTGGGCCGGGGGTGATGTTGTACAGCGACAGCGCGCCGATCATGACCGCCGTGGTGCCCGAACCGGGAACGCCTAGGGTCAGCATCGGTACCAGCGCGCCGCAGGCCGCGCCACCGATGGCGGTTTCCGGCGCGGCGAGGCCACGCTTGTCGCCCTGGCCGAAGGTACCGCTGGCACCGGCGATGCGCTTCTCGGTCATGTAGGCCACGGCACTGGCCAGGGTCGCGCCGGCACCCGGCAGCACACCCATGATGAAACCAAGCACGCCGCATCGCAGGTTCACGACGAACACCGAGGCGGCTTCCTTGAAGTTGAACATCATCCGTCCGGTGGCTTGCACCGCTTCCTGGCCGCGATGGGTTTTTTCCAGCATCAACAGGATTTCGCTGACGGAGAACAGACCCAGTACCAGCACGACGAACTGGATGCCGTCGGCCAGGTGGACGCTGTCACCGGTGAAGCGGTACACGCCGCTGTTGGCATCGATCCCGACAGAAGACAGGAACAGACCGATCAACGCCGCGATAAACGTCTTGAGCGGGCGGTCGCCGGCCATGCCGCCGAGGCAGACGATGGCGAACACCATCAGGACGAAATATTCCGCCGGTCCGAAGGCAATCGCCCATTTGGCCAGCAGCGGAGCGAACAGCACCATGCCACAGGTGGCGATGAACGCACCGATGAACGAACTCCACGCCGACAGCGACAACGCCACGCCAGCCAGGCCCTGGCGGGCCATCGGGTAGCCGTCGAGGGTGGTCATCACAGTGGAAGCTTCCCCCGGGATGTTGAGCAGGATCGAGCTGATGCGCCCGCCGTATTCGCAACCCAGGTACACCGCTGCCAGCAGGATCAACGCCGATTCCGGCGGCAAGCCCAGGGCAAACGCAATCGGGATCAGCAGGGCCACGCCGTTGATCGGCCCCAGGCCGGGCAGCAGGCCGACCACGGTGCCGATCAGGGTGCCGGTCAGCGCTGTGACGAGGTTATAAGGCGTCAGTGCGACACCGAAACCCTGGCCGAGATAATTCAGGGTATCCATATCAATTCTCCAGGACGTCGAGCAGGCCCAGGGGCAGCGGCACGTCCATCAGCTTGTCGAACAACAGATAAAGACCGATGGCCATCAGGCTGATGATCACCACGCTCGGCACCCAGCGGCCGCCATACAGGCGAGCCATCGGCACCCCGATCAGGATGCTGGAGAGGATGAAGCCCAAGGGCTCGAAGGTTCCGGCGAATACCAGTAGCAGCACCACGCAGATGCCGATCTTTTGCAGGGTTTCACGGTCCAGTTGCGGTTCGTCTTCGCTGTGCACGATGGGAACAGGGCGGAACACCATGTACAGCAGTGCCAGGCCCATCAGTCCCAGCATCAGCAAGGGAAAGGCACGGGGGCCCACTGGTTCGTAGGAAAAGGCGGCCTGGTACGGCCAAGCCATCAGCGCGAGGCCAATACAGACCAGCAACAGCACCGCGGCAAAAATACGTTGGAGGGTGAGCATGACTAACTCCTGGGCAGCGCCGGGGGAACCGACGCCACCGCGAGAACAGAGACGGTTACTGGATCAGGCCGAACTCTTTGGCCAGCACCTTGTAATCGGCCACTTGCTTCTTCACGTAGGTGTCCAGTTCCGGGCCAGTCATGGCGAACGGGAACAGTTCGCGCTGGTCACGCAGCTTGGCAAACTCTTCGGAAGCCAGCAGCTTGTCGAACGCGTCTTTCCACCAGGCGTAGTCTTCATCACTCACCTTCGGCCCGAGGTAGAAGCCGCGCACCACCGGCCACAGGATGTCGTAGCCTTGCTCGCGAGCGGTGGGGATGTCCTTCATTTCCGGCTCGTCCAGGCGCTTCTCAGCGAACACGGCCAGCAGGCGCATGTCACCGCTCAGGATGTGGGGCATGGAGTCGGAAATGTCGGTGCTGCCCACCTGGATGTGACCGCCCAGCAGGGCAGTGGCGATCTCACCGCCGCCTTCAAGTGCCACGTAGCGCAATTTGCGTGGATCGATACCCGCAGCCTTGGCGATCAGTGCGGTTTGCATCCAGTCCTGGCTGCCGACGGTACCGCCGGAACCGATGACGACGGATCCAGGATCCTTCTTCAGGGCCTGCACCAGATCATCGAGGTTCTTGTAGGGCGAATCGCTCTTCACCGCGATGGCGCCGTAGCTGGTGCCCACGGCTGCCAGCCAGCGCACATTGGTTTCGTCGAAACGACCGAACTTGCCTTGTGCCAGGTTCAGCAATGAACCACTGGACCAGGCCACCAATGTGCCGGCGTCCGCCGGACGTTGCGCGACCACTGCGTTGTAGGCCACCGCACCGACACCGCCGGGCATGTAGGTGACACGCATCGGTTTGGTCAACAGCTTCTGGTTCACCAGCGCGCTTTGCGCCAGTTTGCAGGTCAGGTCAAAACCACCGCCGGGCGCTGCGGGGGCGATGCACTCCGGGCGTTTCGGCTCGGCGAGCAATTGTCCGGTGAACATCAGGCATCCGACGGCCAGGGCTACTTTACGCATTGATAGGTTCATTCTCGTCTCCACAGGAGTTGTTGTTGTGTATTGCAGTCGTTGCGCTGCCGAACCCTTTGGATCGGGCAACAGGTCCAACGCAGGAACTTGAATCTATAGCTGACCCACCGGCACATGTCCGGGTATTCGCTGGCGGCACTGGCCACGGGGGGGCGGGTTGGGGCGGGAAAAGCGAGCAGGCATGGGCGCCTGGGGCTGCATGGACAGCATGGGGATACTCCGCTTTATTGTTCTTATGTGAAAACGCATCGGGGCGTTTCTCGTTCGCGATTGTGTTTGGCGATCGGCAGTCGAAACTGTCCGTGAGAGGACTCTAATAGCCCAACCTTTCGCTAACCTTTCAAAAGCTTTCAGGATGTTTTTAGGCTTCACAGCAGCGGATGCGGCTGTAAACTCCGCGCCAGTGAATGGTGCCGACTGTTCCTGAATTGAGGAAAAAACATGCGTGTTCTGCTCGTCGAAGACCATTTGCAGCTCGCCGAAAGCGTCGCCCAAGCGCTCAAGAGCACCGGTTTGACTGTGGATGTGTTGCACGACGGGGTGGCGGCCGACCTGGCGCTGAGCAGCGAGGAATACGCCGTGGCAGTGCTCGATGTCGGGCTGCCGCGCATGGACGGCTTTGAAGTGCTGGCCCGTCTGCGAGCCCGAGGCAAGACCTTGCCGGTGTTGATGCTGACGGCTCGCAGCGACGTCAAGGACCGGGTGCATGGCCTCAACCTCGGTGCCGACGATTACCTGGCCAAGCCCTTCGAACTCACCGAGCTTGAGGCGCGGGTCAAGGCACTGTTGCGGCGCAGCGTACTGGGCGGCGAGCGCCAGCAGCGCTGTGGCGGGCTGATCTATGACCTGGACACCCGCCGCTTTACCCTCGACGACGAATTGTTGAGCCTGACGTCCCGCGAGCAAGCCGTACTGGAGGCCTTGATCGCGCGGCCGGGGCGGGTGATGAGCAAGGAGCAACTGGCTGCCCAGGTGTTCGGCCTGGACGAAGAAGCCAGTCCCGATGCGATTGAAATCTACGTTCACCGGCTGCGCAAGAAACTCGACGGGCATGCCGTGGCGATCGTGACGTTCAGGGGCTTGGGTTATCTGCTGGAAACCCGCGATGCATAAACCTGACAGCCTGCGCTGGCGACTGCTGCGCAACCTGGCGCTGTTGCTGGTGGTGTTGATGCTGGCCAGCGGCCTGAGCGCCTACTGGAACGGTCGTGAGGCCGCGGACACGGCCTATGACCGGACCTTGCTGGCCTCGGCCAGGACCATCGCCGCCGGTCTGTCGCAACGCGACGGCAGCCTCAGCGCGGATGTGCCCTACGTGGCCCTGGACACCTTCGCCTACGACAGCGCCGGGCGCATTTACTACCAGGTCAACGACATCAACAAGAAACTGATCTCCGGTTACGAGAACCTCCCCGGCCCGCCACCCGGCACGCCGCGCACGGACGATTATCCGGCCCTGGCGCGCTTCTACAACGCCCGCTATCAGGGCCAGGACGTGCGCGTGGTGAGCCTGCTCAAGGCCGTGAGCGAGCCGAACATGAACGGCATGGCGGAAATCCGTGTGGCGGAAACCGAAGAGGCACGTGTCAGCATGGCCCGCGGCCTGATGGCCGACACGCTGTTGCGCCTTGGCATGCTGGCCGTGGGCGCCCTGTTGTTGGTGTGGTTCGCGGTCAGCGCGGCATTGCGCCCATTGGAGCGCTTGCGTACGGCGGTGGAGGAACGCCAATCGGACGATCTGCGGCCGTTGCCACTGGTGGAGGTGCAGCACGAGTTATGGCCTCTGGTGCGGGCCCTCAACCACTTTACCGAGCGTTTGCGCGGGCAGTTCGAACGCCAGGCGCAATTCATCGCTGACGCCGCCCATGAACTGCGCACGCCCCTGGCTGCGCTCAAGGCGCGGCTTGAACTGGGATTGCGCGCCAGTGAACCGGCAACCTGGCGGGAAACCCTGGAAACCGCGGCCCAGGGCACTGATCGGCTGACGCATCTGGCCAACCAGCTGCTGTCCATGGCGCGGGTGGAAAACGGTGCGCGGGCCATCGCCGAAGGGGGCGCGCAGTTGCTGGATCTCAGCCAGTTGGCCCGTGAGCTGGGCATGGCCATGGCGCCGCTGGCTCATGCGCGGGGTGTGGCATTGGCCCTGGAAGCCGACGAGCCGGTGTGGCTGCGCGGTGAACCGACCTTGTTGAACGAGCTGTTGAGCAATCTGGTGGACAATGCCCTGGCCCATACACCTTCGGGCGGTAACGTGATTCTGCGGGTCGCCGCGCCGGCGGTGCTGGAGGTCGAGGACGATGGTCCCGGCATTCCATTGCACGAGCGCGACCGTGTCTTCGAGCGCTTCTACCGACGCAACCAGCAGGTCGCCGGCTCTGGCCTTGGGCTGGCCATCGTCGGAGAAATCTGCCGCGCCCACCTGGCCCAGATCAGCCTGCATGACGGGCAAGAGGGTGGGTTGAAGGTGCGGGTGAGTTTTATCCCAGGCTCAGACTGATCCTGAAGCTAACCCGGTTGTGGCGAGGGGATTTATCTGTGGCGAGGGGATTCATCCCCACTGGGCTGCGAAGCGGCCCCCTACGTTGTATCAGACAGAACGCGGAGGGCCGCTTCGCCAACGGGGCGGTGCGAAGTTTCGCTACATCCCCTCGCCACAGGTGAGCAGCCTGGTCTAGTAAAACATCGATCGCGCTTCTTCGAGATGAGCGCATCGTTCCTTGTCGTCCGGGTCGATACCCAGCTTCTGGAATGATGGCACCTTGAAGGCGTCAATCCTGCCGAGGGGATGATTAGTGTCCTTGTAGCAGTACAGCGCAGCGACCTGCACCAGGTCGACGTAGTCGAGTTGCCGGGATTCCCGGGCGAAATCCAGGTACAGGCCTGGCAGTTTCACCAGCCTCTCCGGAAACTCCCAGACGCTGAGCAGCTTGTCTCCCAGCACGGGGTGAATCGTTTCGATGACATGGTTGAGGCTGACCGGGTCTGACAGCAGTTCGTTATGGTCTTCGGCGTAGGTCAGGATCGGCAGTACGCCGATCTGGTGCACCAACCCTCCCAGCGCGGCCTGATCGGGCTTGAGCTGTGTATAAGTGCGGCACAACGCATAGCTGACTCCGGCGATCTCCAGGCTTCTACGCCAGACATCGCGCATCTTCTGCTCCACCACCTCGGAGCGGGCATGGAAGATCTGCTCCATGACCAGACCGATGGCCAGGTTGCTGCTGTAATTGACGCCCAGCCGGGTAATGGCCGTGTGCAGGTCGGTAACTTCCTGGGTGGCGCGCAGCAAAGGGCTGTTGACCACTTTTATCAGGCGCGCCGAAAGTGCCGTGTCGCGACCGATCACCTTGCTCAGGTCACTGACGCTGATTTCCGGGTCCTCGGCGGCCCGGCGAATCTGCAGGGCCACTTCCGGCAATGTCGGCAGAACCAGGTCATCGTTATCGATGGCCTCTACCAAGTCCCGTTGGACCTTATCCGCCAAATCGCTCATTTCGATTCTCTAGGTATTGCGACAAATGCTGCGATCAGCGCTGGATTTCGCGGTCGCGATCCAGTTCGTAAGGCAGGTCCAGCAATTTCAGTATCGGGCCTTCCAGGCTACCGAGATGTACATTGCCCTCTTCTGCTGCTTCGGCCTGCAACACCGCCAGCAGTTCAATGTTTCGCTCGGCTTGCGCTGCGATCACCACCTCACCGATGGCGCTGCCGTGAGCGGGAGAGAACAATGCCGTGCCGGGTTCCGGCAGTTCGCTGGCATCCAGCTGCAGCCGATACAAGCGTCGCTTGAGCTTGCCCAGGTACTGCATGCGGGCAACGATTTCCTGGCCGGTGTAGCAGCCTTTCTTGAAACTCACGCCGCCGACGGCTTGCAGGTTGAGCATCTGCGGAATGAACAGCTCGCGGGTGGCAGGCATGACCTGGCCGATGCCTGCGCGGATCTGGCCCAGCAGCCACGGGTTCAGGTCCGTCTCGGCCAAGGTTGCGCGCAGACGGGTTTTGAGCATGTCGGCCTGTTCGGCAGGCGCCCACAGCTCGACTCGACCGGGGGACACGCGCAGGGCGATCAAGGACTCGTGGCGCGCCACGCTGTCGATGTCGGCCGGCAGCGCCAGGCCCAGTTGAGTCAGCGCCGTGTCGGCATTCTCCAGACCGAAGCGAACCCAGGCTGCACTTTCGTCAGTGAGCTTGGATTTGGAAAATACCGCGTATTTCTTCAGGTCCGCCAATTGCGGCTCGAGCAATTCGGTGGCCATTGCCATCAGCACACCGTCGCCTTCGAGCAGGATCCGAAAGCTCGATTGCATCCGGCCCTTCTGGGTGCAACGGGCACCGAGGCTGGCCCGGCTGTCGCTCAGGTAGTTGAGGTTGCAGGTCAATTGGCCCTGCAGGAATTTGCCGGCGTCCACGCCGCGGACCGCAAGAACGCCTTCGTGGGACAGGGTGCAGAAAAAAGCGGAATCAGCCATGAGTCATCGCAGGGTAAAAAGTCTGGTGGACATCATAAGGGCGCGCCCTTGAAATGGGTAGTTCACAAAGGATCGGTGGCGACCGACCAAAGCTGTCTGTTTCACCGCGGCGGTGCCTGTATACTTGCGCTCTATTTGAGGAGCGCTCCATGGTCGAAGATGTAGAACTGAATCGCCTCTACTGGCACAGCCGCCGCGGCATGCTTGAGCTTGATGTCTTGCTGGTGCCATTCGTGAAAGAGGTCTACCCCCATCTTAATGAAGTGGACCGTGCCTGCTATGTCCGCCTGCTCGAATGTGAAGACCAGGACATGTTCGGCTGGTTCATGGAGCGCAGCGAATCCGAAGATCCGGAACTGCAACGCATGGTCCGGATGATCCTGGACCGTGTCCAACCGAAGTAATCGCTTCGAATGCCGCTGGCAGGCCTCCGGGCAACTGCTGGCGGCCTATCTCCTGGCCCAGCTCTTCGCGCTGGGCTCGTTGTTCCTGATGGCTGTCCCTCCAGGGTTTGCAGGGCTTGGTGTTGTGCTGTGCCTGGTCCATGCTGCCTGGACGATACCGCGACACGTGTTGCTGACTCATCGCCAGGCATTCCGCGGCTTGCGTCGGGACGTTGATGGCTGGCAGCTCTGGAACAAGGCCGATGGCTGGCAGGCGGTGCAGTTGCGCCCCGACAGCCTGGCACTGCCATTGATCGTGATACTGCGCTTTCGCTTGAAGGGTGAGCGGCGGATCCGCTCGCTGTGCGTGCCCCGCGACGCGCTGGCAGCCGATCTTCATCGGCGCCTGCGGGTGCGGCTCAGGTTCAGTCGGCGTAGGTGGGCGGCACCAGGATAGTGTCCAATGCCTCGGGCAGCAGGTTCGGATAGTCGAGGGTGTAATGCAGCCCTCGGCTTTCCTTGCGTTCCATGGCCGAGCGAATCATCAGCTCGGCAACCTGGGCCAGGTTACGCAGTTCGATCAGGTCACGGCTGACTTTGTAGTTGCTGTAGAACTCGTCGATCTCGTCCAGCAGCAGGCGCACCCGATGCTGGGCCCGTTGCAGGCGCTTGTTGGTGCGCACGATACCCACGTAGTCCCACATGAACCGTCGCAGTTCATCCCAGTTGTGGGCAATGATCACGTCTTCGTCCGAGTCGGTAACCTGGCTGGCGTCCCAGGAGGGCAGGGCGGCGGGAATGGCAATCTGCGGCAACTGTTCGAGGATGTCCGCCGCGGCTGAACGGGCATAGACGAAACACTCCAGCAGCGAGTTGCTGGCCATGCGGTTGGCGCCATGAAGGCCTGTGAAGCTGGTTTCGCCAATGGCGTACAGGCCCGGTACGTCGGTGCGGCCCTGCTGGTCGACCATCACGCCGCCGCACGTGTAATGCGCCGCCGGCACCACCGGGATCGGCTGTTTGGTGATGTCGATGGAAAATTCCAGGCAGCGCTCGTACACCGTCGGGAAATGGCTTTTGATGAACGCCTCGGGTTTATGGCTGATATCCAGGTAAACGCAGTCGATACCCAGGCGTTTCATTTCATGGTCGATGGCCCGGGCGACGATGTCTCGCGGTGCCAGCTCGGCGCGCGAGTCGAAGCGCTGCATGAAGCGCTCGCCATTGGGCAGCTTCAAGTGCGCGCCTTCGCCACGCAGGGCCTCGGTGACCAGGAAGCTCTTCGCCAGTGGGTGATAGAGGCAGGTGGGGTGGAACTGATTGAACTCCAGGTTCGCGACCCGGCAACCCGAGCGCCATGCCATGGCGATACCGTCGCCGCAGGCGCCGTCGGGATTGCTGGTATATAGATAGACCTTGGCTGCGCCACCGGACGCCAGGATCACGAAGCGTGCGCCATAGGTGTCGACTTCGCCGGTGCCCCGGTTGAGCACGTAGGCGCCGAGGCAGCGGTCGCCGGCCAGGCCCAGGCGCTTTTCGGTGATCAGGTCGACGGCGACTCGCTGCTCCAGCAGCTCGATATTCGGTCGCCGCTGTGCCTGGGCCAGCAGCGTCTTGAAAATCGCCGCACCGGTGGCATCGGCGGCATGGATGATGCGCCGATGGCTGTGGCCGCCCTCACGGGTCAGGTGGAATTCGAACCCGCCGTCTTCCGTGCCGGATTGCTCGTCGCGAGTAAAGGGCACGCCCTGGTCGATCAGCCACTGGATGGCCTCGCGGCTGTGCTCGACAGTGAAGCGCACCGCTTCAGGGTTGCACAGGCCGCCGCCGGCGTTAAGGGTGTCGTCGACATGGGACTCGATGGTGTCGGTGTCATCGAGCACGGCTGCAACGCCGCCCTGTGCCCAGAATGTCGAGCCATTGGCCAGGTCGCCTTTGCTCAGCACTGCGATGCGCAAGTGCTCCGGCAACGTCAGTGCAAGGCTCAATCCGGCGGCACCGCTGCCGATTACCAGAACATCGTGTTGAAACTGTTGGCTCATTCGATAGGTTTCCGCTCAAGGCGACCCGGGTCGGGGTTGGCGCGAGAGATCCGCTTCAGCGGAGTCAGGCAGCCACGCAGCCCACTAGTATATAGAGGGGTGGAACGGCACAATAGTCGGGCATTCATGGCAATGTGAAACCAACGTGACAGAAAAGCACCGCGTTTCGTCGGATCGGTTTTTTCGCCGATGGATGACAAAAGCGCCTTTTCGAGGACAAACGCGGTTGATCTCGTCACGGTTGACCAATGTCTGCCTTGAATGGCTATAAATGGCGGGAACTTTTGCCAAGCGCCTACGTTCAATAGACGGTTGTCTGCAAAAGGGAACAGCGTCGGGTTGGTGCAAGACTTCGATTGAGAGTCCTTGCCAGCAGGCCCGGTGACAGATTATTCGCGCAGCCGGGGAATCTCGTGCTGCGTTTTTCGTGCGTGCCGGGATCAGAGCACGCCGGAAACTTGCTTGAAAGGGGGAGAACTTTTGCGAAAAGCCCGAGTCTATGTTTGCAAGTCCGGTCAATTAGTCATGCAAGCCTCCTTCGAGCTTATCGAGGAGTGTTCATGCTAACCCAGGAAGAGGATCAGCAGCTGGTCGAACGTGTTCAGCGCGGCGACAAGCGAGCTTTCGATCTGCTAGTGCTGAAATACCAGCACAAAATTCTCGGGTTGATCGTGCGGTTTGTGCACGACACCCATGAAGCCCAGGATGTCGCTCAAGAAGCCTTCATCAAGGCCTATCGCGCACTTGGTAATTTTCGCGGGGACAGCGCGTTTTATACGTGGCTTTACCGCATCGCCATTAACACGGCGAAAAACTATCTGGTTTCACGCGGCCGCCGGCCGCCGGATAGCGATGTGAGTTCCGAAGATGCAGAGTTCTACGACGGCGATCATGGCCTCAAGGATCTCGAATCCCCGGAGCGAGCATTGCTGCGGGATGAGATCGAGGGCACCGTCCATCGGACCATCCAGCAACTGCCTGAAGATTTGCGTACGGCGTTAACTTTACGTGAATTCGACGGTCTGAGTTACGAGGACATTGCGAGCGTGATGCAATGTCCGGTAGGCACCGTGCGCTCCCGGATCTTCCGCGCCCGGGAGGCCATCGATAAAGCCCTGCAGCCGTTGTTGCAGGAAAACTAGAGACAGCGGCGACAGCCAAGAGAGGAACGCCATGAGTCGTGAAGCCCTGCAGGAATCGCTGTCCGCAGTGATGGATAACGAAGCGGACGAACTGGAATTGCGTCGGGTATTGAATGCCTTTGACGATGTTGAAACCCGTGAGACCTGGGCGCGTTACCAGATCGCCCGGGCTGTCATGCACAAGGACCTGCTGCTTCCGCGCCTGGACATCGCTGCGGCCGTTTCTGCTGCATTGGCTGACGAAGCCGTACCGGCAAAAGTATCCCGCAGCCCATGGCGCAACCTGGGTCGTCTGGCAGTGGCCGCTTCGGTGACCGTCGCCGTTCTGGCCGGTGTACGTCTGTATAACCAGGATGAGATCGCCGGTGTACAGATGGCGCAGCAGTCCAGCCAGCCAGGCCTGGTCGCTCCACAGGTCAAGGGCCCGGCGGTACTGGCCGGTTACAGCGAAAGCTCGGAAGCTGCTGGCCCCATGGTCAATGGTGTTCTGCAAGGTCAGCCAGGTTGGCATGATCAGCGTCTGCCCAACTACCTGCGTCAGCATGCCCAACAGGCTGCCCTGAAGGGAACTGAAAGCGCATTGCCTTACGCCCGTGCCGCCAGTCTGGAAAACCGTTAAGGATAACCCTTGCGCGCCATACCTCTATTCACGCTGCTGCTGGGTGGCTGGTGTGCTGGCCCAGCGTACGCCGATGAGGCTCAGGACTGGCTGAATCGTATGGGCCAGGCCGAGCAACAGCAAAGCTTTCAAGGCACCTTCGTCTACGAGCGCAACGGTAGTTTTTCTACCCATAACATCTGGCATCGCGCCCAGGATGGCAAAGTACGCGAGCGGTTGCTCCAGCAGGACGGCTCGGCACAGGAAGTCCTGCGCATTGATGGACATACTCAATGCGTGAGCGGTGCCCTGATCCCAGGGATTGGGAATACCGAGGGCACTGCCCGTGCGCTCGATCCGCAAAAACTCAAGAATTGGTACGACCTTGCCGTTATCGGCAAGTCGCGCGTGGCCGGGCGACCGACTGTTATCGTTTCCCTGACGCCCAAGGACCAGCATCGCTACGGCTTCGAGTTGCACCTGGACAAAGAGACCGGCTTGCCGCTCAAGTCCTTGCTGCTTAACGACAAGGGTCAGTTGCTCGAGCGCTTCCAGTTTACGCGACTGAATACTGCGGAGCCGGCGGACAGCGACTTGCAAGCCAGCGCCGAGTGCAAGGCAGTCGTCCAGGAAGTCGGTAAGGCTGCTGTGGCGAAGGCTACATGGCATTCTGATTGGCTTCCCCCCGGCTTCGAGTTGACCAACAGCGCTGTGCGCAAAGACCCGGAGACCAACGTTCAGGTCAGCAGCCTGATGTACGACGATGGTCTGGCCCGTTTCTCGGTATTCCTGGAACCGCTGAATGGCGCAAACGTCACCGACACGCGTACCCAGCTTGGCCCGACGGCGGCCGTCTCTCGTCGCCTCACGACGCCGCAGGGCGAAATGATGGTGACCGTGGTCGGCGAGATCCCTATCGGTACGGCGGAACGGATCGCGCTTTCGATGCGTTCCGATGCCACGGCGACTCAGTAACGTGCTGGCGCGGTGGTTCGGTCTTGATCGAAATGCCGAAACTTCCTGTCAGCATTTTCATTTGCAAAACTTCTGTTTTTTTTCTATTAGGTCAGAGCCGCTCGGCTCTGGCCTTGCCTGTTTTTCCGGGACGTTGATACCGGCGTGTCATTCCACCGGTATTTCTTGTTCCATATCGCTTAACCCTGCTCGTCGTAACGGGAGCCGTATGTCGATACCAAGCTTGAAAACCTATTTCTCCATCCTTGCCACCGTGCTGGTGCTCGGCCAGGCCGTTCCGGCCGTGGCGGACAGCTTGCCTGACTTTACTCAGCTGGTCGAAAACGCCTCGCCTGCGGTGGTGAACATCAGTACCACCCAGAAGCTGCCGGATCGCCGTGTCTCGGACCAGCAGATGCCCGATCTCGAAGGGTTACCCCCGATGTTGCGCGAGTTCCTGGAGCGCGGAATGCCGCAGCAGCCGCGTTCGCCAGGCGGTGGCCGTCAGCGTGAAGCGCAGTCCCTGGGCTCGGGTTTCATTATCTCGCCCGATGGCTACATCCTGACCAATAACCATGTGATCGCCGATGCCGACGAAATCCTGGTGCGCCTGGCCGATCGCAGTGAGCTCAAGGCCAAGCTGATCGGTACCGACCCGCGTTCCGACGTGGCGCTGCTGAAAATCGACGGCAAGGACCTGCCGGTCCTCAAGCTCGGCAAGTCCCAGGACCTCAAGGCCGGTCAGTGGGTCGTGGCCATTGGCTCGCCGTTCGGCTTCGACCACACCGTGACCCAGGGCATCGTCAGTGCGATCGGTCGCAGCCTGCCGAACGAAAACTACGTTCCGTTCATCCAGACCGACGTGCCGATCAACCCGGGCAACTCCGGTGGTCCGTTGTTCAATCTGTCCGGCGAAGTGGTGGGCATCAACTCCCAGATCTACACCCGTTCGGGCGGTTTCATGGGCGTGTCCTTCGCGATTCCAATCGATGTGGCCATGGACGTATCGAACCAGTTGAAAAGCGAAGGCAAGGTCAGTCGCGGCTGGTTGGGCGTGGTCATCCAAGAGGTGAACAAGGATCTGGCCGAGTCGTTCGGGCTGGAAAAACCAGCCGGTGCGCTGGTGGCGCAGATCCAGGAAGGTGGTCCGGCTGCCAAGGGTGGCCTGCAGGTTGGTGATGTGATCCTGAAGCTCAATGATCAGCCGATCATCATGTCCGCGGACCTGCCGCACCTGGTGGGTGCGCTCAAGGCCGGTGCCAAGGCCAACCTGGAAGTGATTCGCGAGGGCAAGCGCAAGAACGTCGAGCTGACGGTCGGTGCCATTCCTGAAGAGGGCGCGGAGCTGGAATCGCAACCCAAGTCCGGCGTCGAGCGCAGCAGCAATCGCCTGGGTGTGGCGGTGGTCGAGCTGACGGCCGAGCAGAAGAAAGCCCTGGAATTGCAGGGTGGGGTGGTGATCAAGGAAGTGCAGGACGGTCCTGCCGCCCTCATCGGCCTGCAACCCGGTGACATCATCACGCACCTGAACAACCAGGCGATTGGTTCCACCAAGGAGTTCACCGAGATCGCCAAGGCCTTGCCGAAGAATCGCTCGGTCTCTATGCGGGTTCTGCGCCAAGGGCGTGCGAGCTTCATCACCTTCAAGCTGGCCGAATGATCGGTTAGCGGCTCAATGAAAAACCGCCTCGAGAGAGGCGGTTTTTTTGTGCCCGGTGAATGGGCACCCATTGGCGAATATGTGGCCCCTGTGGGAGCGAGCCTACTCGCGAAGGGGCTGGCACATCCAACAACATTGCAAGCTGACCCACCGCTTTCGCGAGCAGGCTCGCTCCCACAGGAGGACAGTGCCTGGCCGTGGATACCGGTCTTCTTAACCCATCATGTCCTTGACCATGCGCTCCTGTTCCATGAGCTCCCGTTGGCGCGCATCGATGCGTGACGACAGCGGGAAGTTGGTGCCGGCGCGCCGCTTGGCGAAGTCCAGTTGTTGGATGGCCTGGCGGTAGTCGCCCACCAGGGCGAAGTACTCGGCGCGGGCCTGGTGCAAACCGATGATGTTCCCCGACAGGCCGCGGGTCTCGGCCACCATGTACCAGACATCCGGATCGTCCGGACGGGTCTTGAGCAGGTTTTCCAAAGCCTTCTCGGCGTCGGCGGGGCGGTTCTGCTTGAGTAGCAGGTCGACCCGCACCTGATTGAGTGGGTAGTTGCCCGGGTATTGGGTCAGCATCCGGTCAACGCGAGATTGAGCGTCGGTCAGCTTGTTGCTGGTGATGTCCAGATCGACCTGGGCCAGGTTGTAGATGATTTCGTTGGGTGACTTGGCCAGCAGTGGCGCGAGGTTCTCCCGGGCTTCGTTCAACTGGCCGCCCTTGATCTGCGCAATCGCCAGGCCATAGCGGGCCACGTCATTCTTGGGGTTTTCATCCAGTTGCGCTCGGAAACGCTTGGCGCCCAAGCCAGGGGTTTCCTCATAGATCAACTGGACGCGTGCGCGGATCAGTTGATAGCGCATGCTGTCTTCCGTGCCGCCCGGCTTGGCCTGTTCGGCACGGTTGCGGGTGTCGGCGATCCGCGACTCGGTGACCGGGTGAGTCAGCAAGAATTCAGGAGGTCTCGCGTCGAAGCGGTACTGGCGCATCAGGCGTTCGAACATGGTCGGCATGGAGCGTGGATCGTAGCCGGCCTTTTCCAGGTTCTGGATACCGATGCGGTCGGCTTCCTGCTCATTCTGGCGCGAGAAACGCCGTTGTTCCTGGATGGCGGCCGCCTGGGTCCCGGCAATGGCTGCGATCCCCGCATCGCCACCGCCGGCAGCGGCGATCACGATACCGGTCAGCAGCGCGGCCATCATCGGAACCTGCATGCGCTGTTGGGCTTCGACGCCACGGGCGAAGTGGCGTTGTGACAGGTGAGCCAGTTCGTGGGCCATCACCGAGGCGTATTCGCCTTCGGTCTGGGCGTTGAGAAACAGGCCGCCGTTGACCCCGACGATCCCGCCGGGTGCGGCGAAGGCGTTGAGCTGCGGGCTGTTGATCAAAATGAATTCCAGGCGGCGGTCGTTGACCTGGCTGGTTTCCACCAGCTTGTACACGCTGGTCTCGACGTAATCCTTGAGCTGTGGATCGTTGAGTTGTGCGACCTGGCTGCGCAGCAGGGCGAGCCAGGCGCGACCCAACTGGTGTTCCTGCTCCGGCGAGACAACGGCAGAACTGGCATCGCCAAGTGACGGCAGGTCGTCGGCGAAGCCTGGTGAGGCGAGCAGGCAAGCGAGCGTCAGCAGGGTGGGGCGCAGAAATGTCATGCACGGGGCCTTAGTCGACAAAGACCCTACTGTAGCCGGACACCGGGCCCGGGACCAGATATTCTAGACGGCTCTACGACCTGCTGCGGAGTGAACCCATGACCGATGCTGTAGCCCACGATGCCGAACTGGATGCCAGCGGCCTGAATTGTCCGTTGCCATTGCTCAAGGCCAAGCTGGAGCTCAACCGCCTGGCCAGTGGCGCCGTGCTCAAGGTCATCGCCACGGACGCGGGCTCCCAGCGTGATTTCCGCACCTTCGCCCGGCTGGCCGGTCATACGCTGCTGCATGAAGAAGACGATGACGGTGTCTACCGTTACTGGCTGAAGAAAGCCTGAATAATCGATGGCGTTGCTTAAGGAATTTTAATGTTCAAAGTGTTACGCGACTGGATTCAGCGCTACTTCTCCGACGAAGAGGCGGTGGTGCTGGCAGTGCTGCTATTCCTGGGGTTCGCCGCGGTCCTCACCTTGGGTGGCATGCTGGCGCCAGTGCTGGCGGGGATGGTGCTGGCGTACCTGATGCAAGGACTGGTGACGACGCTGGAACGCCTGCGGCTGCCCGGCACCGTGGCGGTGGGCCTGGTATTTGCGCTGTTCATGGGGCTGTTGGTGGTGTTCATCGTGATGATCGTGCCACTGCTCTGGCACCAGTTGGTGACGCTGTTCAACGAGTTGCCGGGCATGCTCGCCAAATGGCAGTCCCTGTTATTGCTGCTGCCCGAGCGCTATCCGCATTTGGTATCGGACGAGCAGGTACTCCAGACCATCGAAGTGGTGCGCGGCCAGATCGGCAAGTTCGGCCAGTGGGCACTGACGTTTTCGTTGTCCAGCCTGCCGCTGCTGGTGAACATCATGATTTACCTGGTGCTGGTCCCGATCCTGGTGTTTTTCTTTCTCAAGGACCGGGAAATGATCGGGCGCTGGGTTCGTGGCTACCTGCCGCGTGAGCGGGCGCTGATTACCCGGGTGGCCCAGGAGATGAATCGCCAGATCGCCAACTACATTCGCGGAAAGGTCATCGAGGTGTTCATCTGCGGTGGCGTGACCTACATCGGCTTCGTGGCCCTCGGGCTCAATTACGCCGCATTGCTGGCGCTGCTGGTGGGGATTTCGGTGGTGGTGCCTTATGTCGGCACGGTGGTGGTGACCGTACCGGTGGCCTTGATTGCGCTGTTCCAGTGGGGCTGGAGCGATCAGTTCATTTACCTGATGGCGGTCTACGGCATCATCCAGACGCTGGACGGCAACGTGCTGGTGCCGTTGCTGTTCTCCGAAGCGGTGAACCTGCATCCGGTGGCGATCATTTGCGCGGTGCTGCTGTTTGGTGGGCTGTGGGGGTTCTGGGGGGTATTCTTTGCGATTCCCCTGGCGACGCTGTTCAAGGCTGTGCTGGATGCGTGGCCGAGCAAGGAACCGATTGTGGCGCCGTTGCTCTAGCTGACTGATCAGGTGAGGCTGATGGCCTCATCGCGAGCAGGCTCGCTCCCACATGGATTGTGTAGAACCCTGTGGGAGCGAGCCTGCTCGCGATGGGGCCCGACAGGCAATAAAAAGCCTCAGGCCTTATCGAGCGCCTGAGCCGCCGCCAGCACGGCATCCACATGCCCAGGCACTTTCACACCGCGCCATTCCTGGCGCAGCACGCCGTTCTTGTCGATCAGGAATGTGCTGCGATCCACGCCCAGGTATTCCTTGCCATAGAGCTTTTTCAGCTTGATCACATCGAACAATTGGCAGATGGCTTCGTCCTTGTCGCTGATCAGCTCGAACGGAAACTCCTGCTTGCACTTGAAGTTCTCGTGGGACTTGAGGCTGTCCCGGGAGACGCCGAACACTTCGGTGTTGGCCGCCTTGAACTGTGGGTATTGGTCACGAAAGTCCTGGCCTTCGGTGGTGCAGCCTGGGGTGCTGTCCTTCGGGTAGAAGTAGATCACCACCTGCTTGCCTTTCAGGGCAGCGAGGCTGACGGTCTGCCCGCTGGTGGCGGGCGCCTGGAAATCGGTAACCGGCTGGTCGATGGCAACGGCCATGAGCGCTTCCTTACATTGGGTTTTGTGGGCGCCACGGTTCGATCAGGGCGTCCAGGTTCATCGCATCGGCGAAGTCCAGGAACTGATCGCGCAGCCAACTGATCTGGGTGCCGGCCGGCAGGGTCACGGTGAACGTGGCGTTGAGCATGGTGCCGCCGGTCTGTGGAGCCTGGTAGGTGTCGCAGGTGAGGTTCTCCAGCTCGACATGGTGGTCCATGAAGAACTGGCACAGCTCGTTGATGATGTCCGGCCGGTAGGCCGAGCTCACATAGGCCACGTAGGGCAGGGCCTGTGGACGGTTTTCCAGCGCTGCGCTGCGCACCACGTTGACGGTGAAGGTGTGCTTCTTGGCCAATACCGGCAGGCTGCCTTCCAGGCGGGCCAGGGCGTCCCAACTGCCGGAAACCTCAAGCACGAGCGCACTGCATTCGCCGTGGCGAGTCAGGCGTGAGGTCACGACGGCGCAGCGGTTTTCATGGCTGGCGCGGCACAGGACGTTGGTCAGCTCCATGGGGTTGGCGCCAAGGGCACTGATGACAAGGAATTGTTCGCGGACTGTGGGGGTGGACATGCAGCATTCCTAAAGCGATGAGCGGTCGATACCTACACCACCCTGCACGGCGCCGGCCTGCGAAAGCGAACGACTCAAGCCCGGTGCCTGGGGTTGCGCGGCATTCCGCAACAGAGGGGAAATACGCCAGGGCAAACGCAGGATCGGGGCTTGTGGCGACGAAAACGGAGGCTGGGAACCGGCCTGTGAGCGTGTCGGTACCGAT
The DNA here is from genome assembly GCF_006227205.1 of Pseudomonas sp. ICMP22404. Lineage (GTDB taxonomy): Bacteria > Pseudomonadota > Gammaproteobacteria > Pseudomonadales > Pseudomonadaceae > Aquipseudomonas. Next base: position 87,102 of record NZ_VCNG01000020.1, on the reverse strand, counting down.
CAAAGTCTGAAGGGTAGCGAAAACCATCGCCAAGGGGAATGGGAGTTCGCTTGTACAAGCATCTTGGCGCCAGTACCATTACGGCTCTCTTTTTCCGGCAGGAGCGGTTTCATGATTGCGGGCAGTATGGTGGCACTGGTCACACCCATGGATGCACAAGGGCGTCTTGACTGGGCCAGCCTCAGCAAACTCGTGGACTTCCACCTTGAAAACGGCACCCATGCCATTGTCGCCGTCGGTACCACCGGCGAGTCTGCGACCCTCGATGTCAACGAGCACATCGAAGTCATCCGTGCCGTGGTCAAGCAGGTCAACGGTCGCATTCCGGTCATCGCCGGTACTGGCGCCAACTCGACCCGCGAAGCTGTCGAGCTGACCCGCAACGCCAAGGAAGCCGGTGCCGACGCCTGCCTGCTCGTCGTTCCGTACTACAACCGGCCTACCCAGGAAGGCCTGTACCAGCACTTCAAGCATATCGCCGAAGCGGTCGACATCCCGCAGATCCTCTATAACGTTCCCGGCCGCACCTCCTGCGACATGCAGGCCGAGACCGTGATCCGCCTGTCGACCGTCCCGAATATCATCGGCATCAAGGAAGCCACCGGCGACCTGAAGCGCGCCAAGGCCATCCTTGATGGCGTGGGCAAGGACTTCATCGTGCTGTCCGGTGACGATCCGACGGCGGTCGAGCTGATCCTGATGGGCGGCAAGGGCAACATTTCCGTCACCGCCAACGTCGCGCCGCGTGAAATGGCCGACCTGTGTGAAGCCGCGCTCAAGGGCGACGCAGAGACCGCACGGGCCATCAACGAAAAACTGATGCCGCTGCACAAGGACCTGTTCATCGAAGCCAACCCGATCCCGGTGAAGTGGGCGCTGGTGGAAATGGGCCTGATGCACGAAGGCATCCGCCTGCCGCTTACCTGGCTGAGCAACGCCTGTCACGAACCGCTGCGGCAGGCCATGCGCCAGTCCGGCGTCCTGGTTTAATTGAGGAAGTACACCGCATGAAGCGAATTGCCGGACTTTCCGCACTTGCCTTGATTATCTCCAGCACCAGTGGCTGTGGGTGGATCTGGGGCCCGGAAGGTTACTTCCGCGATCGTGGTAGCGATTACCTGAACGCGCAACAGACTGCACCGATGCAACTGCCGCCGGATGTCCATGTCGCCAAGCGTCTGGATCCGCTGCTGCCGATCCCGCGCAACGTGGCCGACGACACCACCAAGGGCGAATATGAGGTTCCTCGTCCGCAGCCGCTGTCGGCTATCGCCGATGCCAGCGACTACACCCTGCAGAAGAGTGGCGATTCACGTTGGGTCATGGCCCAGCACCCTCCGGCCGAAGTCTGGCCAGTGGCGATCCAGTTCTTCCAGGACAACGGTTTCCGCATCGATGAACAGCGTCCGCAGACCGGCGAGTTCACCACCACCTGGCAACACGCCGATGAACTGTCCGCCGCCATGGGCAAGCGTCTGAGTGCCGCCGGTGTCGCCAGCGACAGTGAATCCCGCGTGCGGGTACGTATCGAGCCGGGCGTGCAGCGCAATACCAGTGAAATCTATGTGGTCAGTGCCGAACGTCCTGCCGGCAGCACCGCCGACGTGGCGTTCACCAACCGTTCGGTCAATACCGGCCTCGACGCTGCGCTGGTGGACGACATGCTTGCCAGCATGAGCCGTTCCGCAGAGCAGGGCGGTTCGGTTTCGATGCTGGCTTCCCGGGATTTCGACACGCCGAGCCGTGTCAGCCTGACCGAAGACGGCAGCGGCAACCCGGTGCTCAACGTCGGCTCCGACCTGGACCGTGCGTGGTCGAGCGTTGGCCGTGCGCTGGAGCAGGGCGAATGGCGGGTTGAAGATATCAACCGCAGCCTGGGCCTGTACTACATCAACCTCGCCGAAAAAGCCGAGAAGAAAGACGAGAAGCCCGGCTTCTTCAGTGGTCTGTTCGGCGGCAAGCCGAACAAGGAAGAAATCGAGGCCCGTGCCGAGCGCTATCAGGTTCGTCTGAGCAAAGTGGGCGACAACGTCCAGGTGACCGTCGAGAAAAATATCAACACCGTGGCGCCGGCCGAAGTGGCCCGCAAGGTGCTGGGTGTGATTCAGGACAACCTGGGCTGATCCGATGCGTTTTGCCGTTCTCGGCAGCGGTAGCCAAGGGAACGGCACGCTGGTAGCCAGCGCCGGTACGTATGTGCTGGTCGACTGTGGTTTCTCCTTGCGGGAAACCGAGAAACGCCTGCTGCGCCTGGGTGTGCATCCGGCGCAACTGAGCGCGATACTCGTGACCCACGAACATGCCGACCACGTGCATGGCGTGGGTTTGCTGTCCCGGCGCTACAATCTGCCGGTCTACCTCAGTCGTGGAACGTCGGAGGGCCTGCGCAAGCCCATCGAGCCAGCCGGTTTCGTGGCCGGTGGCGAGCAACTGCGCATCGGCGCCCTGGACATCGACGTGGTCAGCGTGGCCCACGATGCCCGGGAGCCGACGCAGTATGTGTTCAGCGACGGCGAGCGGCGTTTCGGCTTGTTGACTGACCTGGGGTCGTATTGCGACAGGGTCATGGACAGTTATCGGGATCTCGATGCCTTGATGATCGAATCCAACCACTGTCGCGACATGTTGGCTCGTGGTTATTACCCGTACTTTCTCAAGCAACGGGTAGGCGGGGAACGCGGACATTTGAACAACCACCAGGCGGCGTACCTGGTGGCCGAGTTGGGCTGGCAGGGCTTGCAACACCTGGTCCTGGCCCATCTGAGCAGCAAGAACAACCTGCCGCAGCTGGCCCGGCAATGTTTTGTCGACACCCTTGGGTGCGACCCGGACTGGCTGCAACTGGCCGATCAAGATTCAGGGCTCGACTGGCGACATATCGCCTAGCCCATCTACTTAGCAAGCGGAGCCCATCATGGAAAAACGTGAAGAACTCTACCGCGGCAAAGCCAAATCGGTTTACAAGACCGACGACGCTGACCGCTTGATCCTGCTGTTTCGCAACGACACCTCGGCGTTCGACGGCAAGCGCATCGAACAGCTGGACCGCAAGGGCATGGTGAACAACAAGTTCAACGCCTTCATCATGCAGAAACTCGAAGCCGCCGGCGTGCCGACCCAGTTCGACAAGCTGCTGGGCGACAACGAATGCCTGGTCAAGAAACTGGACATGATCCCGGTGGAATGCGTCGTGCGTAACTACGCCGCCGGCAGCCTGGTCAAGCGCCTGGGTGTGGAAGAGGGCATGAAGCTCAATCCTTACACCTTCGAGCTGTTCCTGAAGGACGATGCCAAGGGCGACCCGTTCATCAACGAATCCCACGTCGTGGCATTCGGCTGGGGCACCGCCGAGCAACTGGCGCGCATGAAGGAGCTGTCCCTCAAGGTCAACGAAGTGCTGAGCAAGCTGTTCGACGACGCCGGCCTGCTGCTGGTGGACTTCAAGCTTGAGTTCGGCGTGTTCAGCGATGGCTCCATTGTCCTGGGCGACGAATTCAGCCCGGACGGCTGCCGTCTCTGGGACAAGGCCACCAAGAAGAAGATGGACAAGGACCGCTTCCGCCAGGGCCTCGGTGACGTCATCGAAGCCTACGAAGAAGTCGCCCAACGCCTGGGTGTGCCGCTGTAATCGACGCAAGCATCTGATAGCACGGAAAAAAATTCGCTCGGGGGTTCGCTTCCGGCGAATGTGCTGGTATGATGCGCGCCACTGGAGAGATGCCGGAGTGGCCGAACGGGACGGATTCGAAATCCGTTGTACTGGCGACAGTACCTAGGGTTCAAATCCCTATCTCTCCGCCATATATAGAAAAGCCCCGAGTGCTTAGCCGCCTCGGGGTTTTTTGTGTTGGGGGGATTTTGGGGGAATGGATGCTGATGTCATTCCCCCATGCTCACGTCATTATCGACGCATCGGCTACTACGAATAGCGCGACGAGGTCTGGGGAGCCCAGATCCATCGTAGGGGATCTCATGACGACACAGGGCGCGGGCTGGCTTAAGTCTGATATGAGTTTTCCTTTTGTCTGGTCATCCATCAGTCTCGCCTTTTTGTTACATCATCATGCTTCCTTTATTCGGCTTTGATAGTGTTAAATGCATTCCTCCTGAACCATAGTGATCTACAGTGATCCTACAGAGGGCACGGAGAAGCCCTATAGGGCTGTGCTCACTATGATGGGTACAGGCTACGTCCTGCTAACACTGCAGGAAAAATTTTGCGATGGAGAGAAGTCATGTCTAAAGGCAATGTCGTCTCGTTTACCGAAAGAAAGGCGGAGATCCAAGCAGGTATCGAATTTCTTGATCTGCTTGATAGGGATATCAAGGAAAATCCTGAGGATATCCAGCCTATCCCTCGCGGCCTGTTGCAGCGAATCCAAGCTATTCGCAATCAGGCAGATGATAATCGTCGTCGCGAGCTGCAAGAAGGCTAAGCGTGACCGAAAGCACGATTCATATCGAAAATGGGTGGGCACTCTATGCTCACCCATTATTCATTGCGCGTCTCGAGGAGATCACCGTCTCCGTCGAGCGGGTTATAGCTAATGACCCGGAAGGCTTTCACCATCATCCGGTTTATAAGTTGTTCGATGCAGTGAGCGCGAATATCCTCATAAATGTTCCGTCTGATCCAACCCATACCTGCTATCGCCAAGGTAAAACGCTGGGGCGGGATTTCAAGCACTGGTTTCGAGTAAAGAAGCAAGGGCTGCCTCCACGGTATCGCTTGTTTTTTCAGTTCAGAACCGAGGCCCCGAAGACTATTATTTACGCATGGCTCAATGATGAGAGAACGCTGAGGAAGGATGGCGACAAAAATGATGTGTATGCAGTTTTTACCGCAATGCTCCTAAACGGGAAAATGCCGAACTCCTACACAGACCTGATAGCTGCTTGCGAAGTCTTGGAATACGGAAGTTCTACGACGGGGACGGAAGAAGAATAAAGCCGTTCGCTGCTTATAAGGCCCAGCTACCCCGCTGGGCTTTTTCGTTTCAGGCGTTTGGTTCAGAGCTGCTCAGTCGGCAACCGATGCCGGGGCATTTACCGAACAAAGCCCGCCATCAGCTCCCCCGCTGTATCTGCTCCAATATCTGGCTGTCAGTGATGTTCATGTCGTCTTGCAGCAAAAACATCTTGCTCAGCACTTCGGTCATTTTCCGGTCGGTGTCGGCGAACGGCAGGTAGAGCTCGGGAGCGCTGGCGCCAGCAGGGACGATGCACAGGTAGTTACCGGGTTCGATATGGATGGCTGCGCTGCCCAGATGAATGCGGTAGTTCGCGCGCTGGCCGGTAATGTGCAGGAAATGACCCTCACATTTGACGTTTTGCAGTCCCAGCCCCTGAATCAGTTCGCCGATCAGTTCGGCGCGTCGCTGCAGGGTTTCGTGACTGGTGCTGTAGCCGTCCGCGGCGTGGGCCACGGAAACCAGCAGGTCGGCATCACGCATGACTTCCGAAAACAGCAGGGGCGGTACCTGTTCAAGCGGCAGCGCTTTCTGGTCGCGATAGAACGCAATCGTGTCGAAAGTGAAGTGTTCCGTTTCTGACAGGTAATGGCCGGTATCCAGAAAGTTGAACGTGGCGTGGATGCCGTGTTCCTTGCTCTCGTAATAGATGTCGTCGACGCTTGAGGTCGACCAGTTGCGGACCTGCAGCAACCGCGCGGCTACTTTGCCTCTCAGGCGGTGGCCGACAAATCGATTGGACCACAAGCGCGTACTGCGCTCGGCGGGGGTCAGCAGATACAGCTCGCGAAAGGCCTGCTTGAACGGCTGTACGCGGCGACGGCTGACGACTTCTTTCTGCCAGGCCGACAGTTGTCCTGCGGTGAACAGATGAAAAGGGTGAGCAATGCGCAGGTTCTGTTCAATGGCGTATTGACGGCCCTCAAGGTCGGTCACCGTCAGTGTTGCGCTGTCGAGCCAGCCCAGCACCGCGTCATCGGCTTGCACGATCAGCTGTTCCAGCAGCAGGCGAACGGCGGGCATCCTCAGCAGGGTTTTCAGGACATCCAGGGTCAGGGTTTCGCCGCTGCTCATCATCGTTTCCAGGGTGCGGCAGAAGCGTGCGATCTGTTCCTGGAGTTGGGTCTGCTGGGCTTTGAGGGCGACGAAGTCAGCGTTTTTGCGAATCGCCGGCGGTGCGCTCTTGAGCGTCTTTCCGGCTTTGCAGATGCGCAACGTGGGCGACAAGCCGTCGATCACCAGCGTGACGTCATAGCCCTCGACGGTGGCGGCTGTCAGGGCGGATTCGGCGATCTCCGATTCCATGGCCCATTCCAGGCGAATCGCCGAGGGATAACTGGCCACACGCGCCAGGTTTTCCAGCCCCGCCTGAATCGCCGCGTGGGAGTTTGCCTGTCGTTGGGGGCCGTATTTACGCACCTCCTTGTGCAATTTCTTGAGCGTCAGGTAGCGCTGGCGTACGTCGTCCGAATGCGTGACAGGGAATAACCCATAGATGCGCATTGCCGGCTGAGCGTGGCGGGTCAACTTCTTTTCCAGTGCGGGTCGTCCGATACCTTGATAGGCGTCGAACAGCACGCGGGTTTCGGGAAACGCCCAGTGCGAGGGGGCGAGTACGGCGAGGTATTCGCGCAAGTGCTCCGGGTCGGCTTCCGTCAGCGCCTTGTCCAGCAGGTAGCGGTCCACCACACCCACGGTTGCATCCAACGTATTGGGCAGGTCGCTGCCCCAGCCGGATTGAGGTGCGAGGGCGATGTTCAGGTATTCACGCTGGAAGGCTTGCAGATCACCCCAGCCGAGCGCGTCGAGTACCACTCGGCTGGCGTGCCCGGCGTAGGGCAGGGCGGTCAGCAGGGTATTTCTTGAAAAACCGGCCAGCGACGCGAGCAGCTCTGCCGATTGCTCTCTGGGCAATGCCTGGAGCGACAGGAAACGTTCGAGCACCGCGGCCGTATTGCCGAAGCTGTCATGAAAGGTGTCAGGTGTCATGCCCAGCCGTTCGATGACCGCCAGGGCCAGCAGCACCCAGCGGGTCTGATAGACCTCCACCGAACGGAAGGTGTCGGCCAGCTTCTCGGCATTATCGGGTAATCCGGCCAGGGCGTCCTCGACATAACGAACGGTGAAGTTCGCCAGTTCGGGTGGCACGTCGGCCGACCCTTCAATCAGAGGATGTTCACTTAGAGATTGTTCCGCCTCGAATCCCTCGTCCTCAGGGGGCCCGTCATCTGGGGCGTCCTCGTCGAACGTTTCACCAGCGTACCGATTCAGTTCCAGGTCATCGCTGTCGAGCCCCGTGTCGTCTGTATAGAACATCATGGCGCGCCCCCAGGTGTTGGCTGCCCGGACGAAGCGTGGGTAATCGAACTGGCCAGCTTCCATCAGGCCCAAAGCAATGCGCTCGATGTCCTTGTGCACGTAGGTATACGCGTCGGCGACTCTCCTTTGCTCTTCATCAGGCGGGGAAGGTGGCTGCACACGGTTCCAACTGCCGTCCAGCAACCATTCGGCGAACGTCTGCCAGGCCGGAGTGGGCGGGTAGTTGCTCAGGCGGTTGATGCAGTCCGACACATCGGGAAAGGCCCAGGCGTGTTCCGGACGTCTTCGGTAATAGGCAGGATCGTCGTCACCGGTGGGCAGTGGATAGTCGCTGTCCTCGAAAGCAAATTGCAGCATGTGTTGCAGCCGTGCACCGATCTGCTCCAGTGCGTAAGCATCGGGGTAAGCAGTGATCCACGCATCGCAGATGCGATATTGCAGGCCGTAGCGCTGTTGGTCGCGGCGGTCTTTCAAGTCATCCCAGACGGTCGGGAACACAAAACCGTCGGCCAGTGCCCTGGCGCCTTCCTCTGGCTGCTGCCTGACCCAGTCGTTGGCAATGCGCAGGAAGTCGATGCCATCCCAGAAATCGAGCTCGCATTCGTCATGGCGATTGAGTTCGGGATAGGTATCCAATGCGCTGTCACAGAAGGCTCCCAGTGCAGCGAGGCGTATGGCTTGGTCGGGCACAGGACGACGTGATTGCATGAGGGGTTCCGAAGAAATGAACGACAGGAATCATCCGCCAACCAGCGGCATCAGACGGATAAACGCAATCGTGGAAGGGGGGCTCACATCGATGAGGTCATCCAGGTTCTGCAGCATGACGCCATTGTGCAGGACGCGGAATGCGAGGCTTTCAAAGCCCTTCAAGGCGCGCTCGATCTCGACGTCGAGGTCCAGTTGGGGGGATGCCTTGGCTTGCGGCATGACGATTGCGCCTTCACCGGCTTGCCGGCGGATGTCCCGCTCGCTCAGGTACTGGCGATCAAGCACCTCGCGCACGGCCGCCTGTTCCAGCCAGTGCTGGACCGACAGCGCGGCGATCTGTTCGGCAACGGTGAGGCGAATGAGCTCGGCGACCGTCAGGGTCGACGAGGTCGGTGTCAGGGTGACGGGGGAAAGCAGAGGCTCCTGACGTGCGCCTTTCAGGCAATAGCTATGAACCACCAATTCCATGAGGTACCTCTCGCAAGCCAGGCCAGCCGGGCAGCAGCTTAGCATCTTGCGGTCAGTGTGCCTAAAGTTGGAGTGGGTCCGTGGTGAGGGAGCGAACCCTAGCGCGGATCAACGTTATCCAGCGCCCGATTCGCCAACGATTTGCTCAACTCGATGACAGCCATGAGCCATTCAACCGACCATTTGTCCTGAATATCCCCACACCTGTTAGTTCTGACAGTAGCCAGTCTCCCCGGTCTGGAGTGTGATAACGGCGTCCCGAGAGGATAACGGCCTGCCACTCACCAGGAGATCATGATGGATATCCAATCCAGCACATTGAACGATTTGTTCGAACTATACCCTGTGATCGTTCCGGGTTGGGTGTCTCCAATCAAACCGCCCGATCTCGCTCATGGCGGCATTCCGAAAAGTCTCTACGACGACCAACCCCGGGGCCTTGAGTGCCTGATCGATCCGTGGAACGAGCTTCAGCGTCGTGGCTGGACAATGGCGGAAGGCGATCGTGTCGACTTGTATGTCAATGCCGATCCCACTCCGGTGGCAGGCGGCACCGTCAATCCGGGAGAGGAACAACTGCGCATGCGTTTGTATGTGCCCCAGGGACGGTTGCTCAATGGCGTCAACCGGCTGTACTACATAGCGACCCGCCCGAGTGGGGACTTCGATAACTCCAGGGATTTGAACGTGCTTTATCACCTGCGGGCTCCCGGTGAGCCGGCGCCCGATGGGCTGGACCTGGTGATTCCTCCCGATGTCGTCAGCAATGGCGTCAACGCCGAGCGAGCGGCCCAAGGGGTGGCATTCGGTTTCAACTACAGCAACCGCCGTGATTACGATCGAATTCGTTTCCTGCTGGGCAATGCCACCGTTGAGTGGGAGATTGCCGACGCCTCGGTACCAGAAGTGAACACCCTGTTCACCGACACATTCCAACAGGCGGGCGACAATCCCAACACGCTGGTGGAGTTCCTGGTGTTCGATCAATTGGGTAACTTCAGCCGGTCGTCGGTCAAGCGCCTGGACATTCATCTCGGCCTACCCGATCAGAACCTGCCCGCTCCCCTCGTGGAGGGTGTGGCTGAAGGCGGTACGCTGGATCCCTCGCTGATCGTGCAGGTCTGGACTCGGGTCCCGGGGGACGCATTGCTGGTCGGCGATGGGATCGTGGTGACCTGGACGGATAAAAACGGTGTGGTCGCCCGATATGATTCTGTAGAAAAACCCTACACAGGGAATGACCTGCCTAATAATTACCTGCGCTTCTTGATTCCATCGACTGACGTCCAGCGATTTATCAACACGGACGTGACCGTCACCTATACCCGCAATCGCAATGGAACCCTCACCGGGCCATCCCTGCCGTTCAATATGCATGTTGGCGTACCGGTGGTTCTGGAGCCCTTCAAGATCATGGGTGCCCGTTTCAACCGCACAACCTACCGGGCTTCAGGATGCTCCAGGTTGTTAAGTGCTTTGCATGCCAACACGCAGCAGCCGCTGGCGGTTGAATGGAAGTATGCGGATGAGCCCACCTGGAGCGCGCCGGCTACCACTTGGCGCGACATCCAGCCGTCCAAGGTGTTGCAGGTCCGTTCGAGCAGTCAGGAAGCGATGCTGAACCCGGCGAATATCTTCGGCAATGGGGTCGATACCTTGACCGAGGGCGGCGCGGCTTTTGCTGCCCTGCTCGATCGGGGCGATGTGGTGAGTTGGGGAAACCCGGCGTTTGGTGGCGCGGCTCCGCTTTTGAACAATATCGTCGATGTGAGCTGTACCCAGAGCGCCTATGCGGCCGTTGACCGCTCGGGCACGGTGCGGGTCTGGGGCGATCCGACCGCAGGTGGTCGGATGGGAAGCGTATCGGCTGCAGGCTTTGCCGAGATCGTCGGCAATGGCAACGCCTTCGGCGGTCGCAAGACCAACGGCAGCGTCGTGGCCTGGGGGGCGAACCGGGACAACGATCTGGTGCCGGCCCCGATCAATAGCTACCTCGATATCTCTAATGTCTATGCCACTTCCCAGGCTTTCGCGGTCCGTCGTCTGAACAATCCGGTCGCGGCCTGGGGGATTGCCGGTTACGGTGAAACGGCTCCTCCAGGGCTTAATGACGTGGTGGACATCATAGGCTCTTTCGCGGCCTTCGCAGCCCTGCGTACCGGCGGCAGAGTGGAGGCCTGGGGCAATCCCGCCTACGGCGGTAGCTTACCTGGCGGGCTGTCCGGAGTCGCCCAGCTTGCTTGCGCCAATGCCCAGGCGTTCTGTGTTCTGAATACCAACCAGCAGGTGGTGAGCTGGGGCTCGGTGGAATATGGCGGAGGCGGCGCGCCGCAGCCCAATAGCGGTGTTGTCGAAGTGGTCAGCACATGGCGGGCGTTTGCCGCGCGTCGTGGTGATGGTTCCGTAGACGCATGGGGACGACCCAACGAGGGGGGCGTCGCTCCGGCGGGGTTGACGGGGGTCGTACAGATCGCCGGCAGTTCCGAGGCGTTTGCGGCGTTGCGCAGTGACGGCACCGTCGTTGCCTGGGGTAATCCGGTGGTGGGTGGAACGATTCCCGGCGCCACGTCCCAACGACTGGTCAATGTTCAGGCCCTTTATGCCAATTCCCATGGCTTTGTCGCGTTGACGGCCAGTGGCGATGTGGTTGCCTGGGGACATGCGACTGGCGGTGGCAACAACGATTCGGTGTACGGACAGTTGCGGGGCAACGTGTCCTACTATCGCTCGCCACCGGCACCGAGGGTGCTGGCGGCGCAGGCCGAGCATGCGTCTGTAGGTTCGTAAACCGAATATTCCGTGCTTATCCGAGCAGGCGTCTCTGGGCGCCTGGCTTCCTGTCTTTGCGAGGTGTCACCATGTCCGATACCCCTGGCCAGCGTGTGGTAAACCTACCGCCTCCCTCCGTGGATGAAGCGCCCGACGGCGTCCTGGATCCTGTCGATATCCCACCGGACGGGGCTCGTGTCCGGATCAGGCGTGATGCCGCCGACGTCAACTGGCAGAGAGTGTTCGTGTTTGTCGGGCCCGACTATGAGAACGAGCTGCCGGTCGGAACGAACATCAAGGACGTGGTGTTCTACGTCGACGCTGAATATTTCGTTGCCGACGCCGAGGGGGTCGTGCCCATCCGTTATGAGGTGTTGATGCTCGATGGCAGCACGCAGCCCTCGGATGAGTTGCCGCTGCAAATCGCGGTGGGGTTCGGGGACGCGGCGGAACTCGATCTCAGCGAGCATCACTATGTCGCCGTCGCCGACAAAGCCCCATTGACGGTACCGGCCTATGCCCGGATGACACGGGAAGCAACCTGGGGCAGCCCGCCTTATCGCTATGCCAGCAGCGACGACTATGTGGCCGATGTCGATCCCCAGACAGGTGAAGTGACCGCCAGGGGCAATGGCCAATGCACGATCACGGCCACCGACAGCCTGAATCAACCGCGTGCCTATTCGCTGACGATCTCGGGTATCCGGCAACTGTATTACTTGAGTTCTGGTGCTGACTGGCAGGGGATGGTCCGGGTCTGCGCCAGCGCCAGCCTGGACCCGGTCACCCTGGTGGACATCAAGCGACTTTGGTCCTTGTATTCCGCCGGTAACGGCCCCGTGGCGCAGTACCTGGGCTGGCTGAATTATCCATTCTGGACCGGCGACACATTGGGCGCCGGTACTGCCTGGGCCTATGACCTGAATGGCGGGGATGTCAACGCCAATGCCACGGCATTGACCACCGATACCTTCCTGCCCGTTCTGGGCGCTTCGCGCGGTACGTCTTGAAGACTCGCCTCAGAGGAGTTTTTTGCCATGAACGATATCCATGCCGACGCCAGGCAAGGCGCTTTGCTGCCGCCCCCTTCTGTGATGGGGATGGAGCAGAACGCTGTGCTCGATCCCGAGTCGGTTCCGCAGGGCGCCCAGGTGACTGTACCCCGGGATGGCCTGATCGAAGGCGACATTGTGTGGCTTACCTGGGCAGATACGGCGGGGGGGGTGACGGCATACACCGATGAGAAGCCTTATTCGCGTAACGATATAGGCAAACCTTTGTTTTTCATCGTGCCCCAGGCGCAGGTCCGGCGGTTTCTGGAACTGGCCGTGACACTGACTTACGAAGTGGAACACCTCGCCGGAGGCGATAATGAGCACTCCGAGGACTTCGGCTTGCGAATCGCCAAACTGCCGTTGCCGATGCCCATCATCGTTCAGGCCAAGGGCGATCAGTTGAATCCGGAGGATCTGTCCAGCGGTGCGACGCTGCGGATCGCTCCCGAAGCCTGGTTGAAATCCGCTGATGTGGTTCAGGTAACCCTGGCGGGAGCGGCGGGCACGGGCAGCACTGTATTAACGCATTCAGTGTTGCCGAGCGAGGCGGGAGGCGCACTGTACATCGATATTCCCTACACGGTGATCAGTGCCAACGAAGGCCGCTCCATCGTGCTGACCTATACCGTCAACGGAGGCGAGCCGGGCCCCGAGGCCCGGTACGAGGTCAAGCGCGATATCGGCTCCGGTGAGATACGGGTCATGGGGGCACGTTATAACCGTGGCCTGTATCGATGTTCGGGATGTTCGCGGCGGTTGAGTGCGTTCCAGACGTCGACCGGACGGCCCGTCCTGGTGCAGTGGCAATACGAGGGCGACGATGGTTGGGTGGCCGGCACGACTTTTCAGGACCGCGACTCTTCCAGGCCCTTGCATGTACGTTCCACCGATTATCAGGTCACTTTGAACCCGGGAAATATCTTCGGTAGTGGCCTCGATGGCGTGCTCACCGGCGATGCGGCCTTTATTGCCCGTCGGGACATTGGCGATCTGGTGGGCTGGGGCAATGACGCCGAGGGTGCGAAGATCCCGGCGACCATTATCAGCATGGATGATATCGCCGAGGTGAGTGCCACGATGGGCGCTTACGCCGCGCGCCGCGTCAATGGCAATGTAGTGACCTGGGGGATGACGACCCATGGGGCGACTATGGGCGGTGTGCCGAGAACCGGATTCACCCAGGTAGTGGGTAATGGCGCAGCCTTTGCCGGCATAAGGGACGGCGGGCAGTTGGCGGCCTGGGGCGATGCGGCCAGCGGTGGTCTGCTGCCAGAGCCTGTCGAGGAATGCAGCGATATCGTCAAGGTGTGTGGCGGCTCGTTGGCTTTTGCGGCCCTGCGCAGCACGGGGCAAGTGCTGGCCTGGGGAGCCGTGGCCAATGGCGGCGAGCTGGGCGAAGACATCGGGCAACTGGACGACGTCGAAGAGGTGATCGGAAATTATGCGGCGTTCGCTGCCTTGCGTGGCAATCATCGGCTGGTTGCCTGGGGTGGCGCTGAGCAAGGCGGAACGCTACCGCAAGAAATTGCCTATCGCGATGATGTCATTGAACTCAGTTGCGCCACTGCACAAGCCTTCGTCGCTCGGTGTGCCAGCGGACATGTCATCGCCTGGGGGGCCGCGACACACGGTGGCGTGCTGCCGGAGCTGATTCAGGATCTGGACGATATCATCGAAGTGACCTCCAATTGGCAGTCTTTTGTCGCACGTCGGAAAAATGGTCATGTGGTGGCCTGGGGAACCGTGGAGACCGGAGGAGAGGTCAGCGATGAGATTGCCCGGATGAATGACATCGTCCAGGTCACAGGATCCTCCAAAGCTTTCGCCGCTCTGCGTAACGATGGCAGCGTCGTGGCTTGGGGGGACGTCACCGTCGGTGGGGATGTGGGACCGGTGGCCGGAGTGCTGGTCAATGTCCGGGCAATCTATGGCAACTCCCATGGGTTTACTGCCTTGACCGCCGATGGCCGAATGGTGACGTGGGGGCATGCCGCGGGTGGCGGTGACAGTGAAGCCGTTCAGTCCTTGCTCCAGGGTCGGGTTTCCTACTATCGGTCCAGGTCGGAATCCGTGTGACAGGAGGCCCGATCATGAACGCTTGCTTGCGCTTTGGAATAGTCCGTCGGGTGGTCAAGCCCCTGCTGTTGTTATTGCTACTGCAGTGCTCGATGGTCCAGGCCGTAACCGGGCCGGAAGTCGCTCAGTTGCTCAATACCCGCTATAGCAGCATCCCGCAGGCGTGCCCCGGCAACCATGCGGCCTATTTCTGCAGCGGAGTGCTGGTCAGTGGCCTGATGGGTGGATTGCCGATCAGGTTCTGGGAGCATACCGACAACGCCATTGCCCTGGGTGCCCGCAGTTTTTCCTACCTGCGCCGCGACCAGGGCATCCGCAGCCTGACGCAGGACGGCGGCATGGTGTTCAGCGATCCGTTCACGGCCATCAGCCAGGGAAAATCGCTGGATGTGTTGTGTGCCTATCCGCTGGTGACTTCGATTCACGGCAATTATGGATGTGGAACTGGAGGCTCTCTGGACGACCCCGGTTCTTGCGCGGCGTTGGGCGTGAGCGATGCGGCGGGCTGGTTGACGCACTTCCAGCAGCAAGGCCAGCAACCGGCTTTGCAATGCTCGTTGAGCAGCCGGATCGCGACGCAGTTTCGTGCCAGCCTGTTGGCCCATGAGCAATTGGGCGGCAGTTGGGTGACCCAGCCCAATCAGGTGCAGATCCGCAACTGGGATGCCCAGGCTCCGGCACAGGTACCTGTGCAGGCGTTGTTCTACGACACGACCCGGCCTGGTGGATTGCGCGTGGCCCAGCATAACCAGCGCGACTATCACGCGGCTACAGGCCAATGGCTGCCGATTCTGCGACTGGACCTGGCGGGCGTCGATGGCGCCGTGTTCGGCTTCAATTTGCAGGATCAGTTGTACCTCGGTTATGAAGTCGCCCGGCGACTCAGCGCCCGTTACTTCGATACGGCGATCACGTGTGCGGATGGCCGGCCCTCATTCTATTGCAATGGCGTCCTATTGAGAGGAACCGATGCCACCGCGCTTTATCACTCATGGAACCCCAGCCATTACTCCATCGCCAACGGTGGTGTTTCCACCACGTTCTTACGCGCGGATTCCCGGGTGCCACGGCCTGTCTGGCCCCAAGGTTTTCTCTTCAAGGAAGTCGCCGCTCCGGCGATCCATCCTACGACCTTGCGTTGTGGTTATCCGTACGATGGCCACACAGGGCTGATGCCTGATCCCTGCGCGGGTTATGGCCGCTGTGCCGACTTGGGGGTCAACAGCCTAGAAACCTGGATGCAGCTATATCAAACGCGACCCTACGAATCCTGCAGTTTTGCCCCCACGGCCGATGGCCTTCAATTGCTGATGGAGGTGCGCAAGACAGCCGCGATGCCACCTTACGATTGGAACGAATTCATCTTGTTGACCTGGCCGCAGGATATTCCCGAGCAGTTACCGATCGATGCGGTTTTTTACAGCCACGAGGCCTATTACCCCAATGATAGTTTGGCCGGTGCGCGGTATCTCCAGGATGACTATTTCAAGATGACGGGGCGCTTCTGGCCCATTGTGCAATTGGACCTGAGGGCAACGGATGACTTGGTATTCAGTTTTACACCGGATGACCAGTGCCTGGCTGACAGTTGTCCACCTCCCCCACAAGCTGCGGGAGTCCAGAGTATGGAGTCCTGGTTTCGCGAGCACGGACAATGACTACACGGACGGCCGCGATGCAAACGCCTTCATTCTGGCTTGGCAAGATCCTGACTCTGATAGCGTTCCTGTTTGTATTGACGGCCCAGGCCGTCACGGGACCGGAAGTCGCTCAACTGCTCAATACCCGCTATAGCAGCACCCCTCAGGCGTGCCCCGGCAACCAGGCCGCGTATTTCTGTAGCGGCGTGCTGGTCAGTGGCCTGATGAGTGGATTGCCGATCCGGTTCTGGGAACATACAGACAGCGCCATCGCCCTGGGCGCCCGCAGTTTCTCCTATCTTCGCAGCGACCAGGGCATCCGTAGCCTGACCCAGGACAGCGGCATGGTCTTCAGTGATCCGTTCACGGCCATCAGCCAGGGCAAATCGGTGGACGTGCTCTGCGCCTATCCGCTGGTGGCGTCGATTCAAGGCAATTATGGATGCGGAACCGGAGGTACGGCGGATGATCCGGGGTCCTGCGCGGCATTGGGCGTGAGTGATGCGGCGGGCTGGTTGACGCACTTCCAGCAGCAAGGCCAGCAACCGGCTTTGCAATGCTCGCTGAGCAGCCGGATCGCGGCGCAGTTTCGTGCCAGCCTGTTGGCCCATGAGCAATTGGGCGGCAGTTGGGTGACCCAGCCCAACCAATTGCAGATCCGTAACTGGAACGCCGAGGTGCCGGGGCAGGTGCCCGTGCAAGCATTGTTCTACGACACATCCCGGTCCGGCG
Organism: Pseudomonas sp. ICMP22404; assembly: GCF_006227205.1. GTDB lineage: Bacteria > Pseudomonadota > Gammaproteobacteria > Pseudomonadales > Pseudomonadaceae > Aquipseudomonas. The sequence continues at coordinate 70,362 of NZ_VCNG01000020.1, read as the reverse complement.
GACTGCGGGTGGCCCAACGCAACCAGCGCGACTATCACGCGGCTACGGGTCAATGGCTGCCGATTCTGCGATTGGATCTGGCGGGCGCCGAGGGGGCCGTGTTCGGTTTCAATTTGCAGGATCAGTTGTATGTCGGTTACGAAGTGGCCCAGCGGTTGAATGCCCGTTATTTCGATACGGCAACTGTCTGTCCGGGGAATAGAGCTTCGTTTTATTGCAATGGAGTGGTATTGAGAGGGACTGATGCAACCGAGGCCTACCGATCCTGGAATCCCAGTCCCATCTCCCAGGGCAACAATGGGGTATCCACAACCTTTATCAGGGTCGATTCACAAGTCCTGAAACCGGTCTGGCGTCAGGGATTTATCTTCAAGGAATGGTCGGCCCCCGCCGCTTATCCATTGACCATGGGCTGCGCTTACCCTGTCGATGCCGGAACCTCCAACCTGGCGGAGGCGTGTTCATCCCATGGCGTCTGTCTGCAAATGGGTATCGACAATGTAGATATCTGGATGGCCCGTTATGCCGGCAATCCCTACGTATCCTGCAGTTTTTCAACGACCCCGGAGCAGATCCAGCTGACGCTCGACATTCGTGTACGTCTGGGAGACTGGGATTGGAACGAATTCATGGTCAGGACCTGGCCGCAAGACATTCCCGAGCAATTACCGATCGATGCCGTGTTCTATGGCGAGGCGCTTTTTCCTGGCGACGGTCCCGTGGGTTCTCGTTACCTGCAGGATGATTATTTCAAGGCAACGGGGCGATTCTTACCCATCGTCGAATTGCGCCTGGACGCACCGGATGGCCAGGTATTCAGGTTCACTCCCGAAGATCAATGCCTGGAGAGCAGTTGCCCGGCACCTCGGGTAGCGGTCATGGGTAGACAGCGCTTTGGTCCGAAACTGGAACGGTATCTAGACCCATAACAACGTCGCTTCATTCAGTCGCGATCCCACCTGTCCCTGTTCAGGGCTTTGCATGACTTGATGAATCCTGTGCCAAGGAGGTTTCATGAAACGGCGTCTTCTGTTTGGCAAGTTCCTGTATCTGGTCTTGATCCTGTTGGGAGTAACGGCCCACGCAGCAACCGGACCGGAAGTCGCTCAGTTGCTCAATACCCGCTATAGCAGCACCCCTCAGGCGTGCCCCGGCAACCAGGCCGCGTATTTCTGTAGCGGCGTGCTGGTCAGTGGCCTGATGAGTGGATTGCCGATCCGGTTCTGGGAACATACAGACAGCGCCATCGCCCTGGGCGCCCGCAGTTTCTCCTATCTTCGCAGCGACCAGGGCATCCGTAGCCTGACCCAGGACAGCGGCATGGTCTTCAGTGATCCGTTCACGGCCATCAGCCAGGGCAAATCGGTGGACGTGCTCTGCGCCTATCCGCTGGTGGCGTCGATTCAAGGCAATTATGGATGCGGAACCGGAGGTACGGCGGATGATCCGGGGTCCTGCGCGGCATTGGGCGTGAGTGATGCGGCGGGCTGGTTGACGCACTTCCAGCAGCAAGGCCAGCAACCGGCTTTGCAATGCTCGCTGAGCAGCCGGATCGCGGCGCAGTTTCGTGCCAGCCTGTTGGCCCATGAGCAATTGGGCGGCAGTTGGGTGACCCAGCCCAACCAATTGCAGATCCGTAACTGGAACGCCGAGGTGCCGGGGCAGGTGCCCGTGCAAGCATTGTTCTACGACACATCCCGGTCCGGCGGACTGCGGGTGGCCCAACGCAACCAGCGCGACTATCACGCGGCTACGGGTCAATGGCTGCCGATTCTGCGATTGGATCTGGCGGGCGCCGAGGGGATCGTGTTCGGTTTCAATTTGCAGGATCAGTTGTATGTCGGTTATGAAGTGGCCCAGCGGTTGAATGCGCGTTATTTCGATACGGCCACCACCTGTCCGGATGGGCGCGCGCCGTTCTATTGCAATGGGGTGGTATTGAGAGGGACTGAGTCGACCTCCGCGTTTCAATCATGGAACCCCAGTCCCCGATCGGAAAGCATCAATGGTGTCTCCGCCAGTTATGTCCGGGCCGACGCCGCGATGTCGTTGCCGGCTTGGCCTCAAGGTTTATTGTTCAAGGCGCTGGACGCGCCGACGTCTAATCCACTGACGGTGCGCTGCCTCTATCCATTCGATGGTTACACGGGCGCGCTGAACGAGGCCTGTACCGGGCGCATGGAATGCACGACCCTGGGAGTCGACAGCGTGGAAAGCTGGCTGTACTGGTATTCCACGACGCCGTATAACTCCTGCAGTTTCCTCCCTTCGGTGCATATGGTTCAGGTGCTGCTCGACCTTCGCAATACATATGCCCATCCGCCTTACCATTGGAACGAGTTCGTTCTGGTCCCATGGGAGCAGCGCATTCCCGAGCGCCTGCCGATCGATGCCTTGTTCTATGGGGTGGCATACAACCCGGGGGATGGGCGCGCGGGAGCCCGTTATATCCAGGATGACTATTTCAAGACAACGGGGCGTTTCTGGCCGATCGTGCACCTGCGATTGGACGCCACCGACGGTCAGATATTTACCTTCATACCCGATGACCAGTGCCTGGATGACAGTTGTCCCCCACCGGTGTCGCTCATGAGCGCCGAATCCACGAAGGCCTGGTTCGAGGAACATGGGCAGTAGACGCTTGCGTTTAATCCGCAACGGGCATGTCACTTCTTTGTGACAATTAGACCAATGGTCTATATCTCAAGGTATGCCTGCCGATAGGCAAATCAAACCCCGTAAAAGGAGTAGTTCCCATGCTGCGGTTCTTTGCCGACCTGGGCTTTCGCTGGAAAATCACCTTGCCAATCGCTTTTCTGGCGTTGCTGTTGGTGTTGATGGGCTGGTCGGGCGTGCGTGGCATCGATCAGGTGACTGACTCCAGTACGGAATTGACCAAGCGTTATCTGCCGGCCATCAGCCTGCTGCTCAATGCCGACCGGGATCTCTACCAGGCGTTTGTGGCCGAGCGCAGCCTGCTTGTCGGCAATGCGGGCGATCATGTGCAAGCACTGCGCACCAGCCATGCCGAGAATCTGAAGCAGGCCTATGATCGCGTGCACAAGTACGCAGCGATGCAGCCGGGGGCCGATGCACTGGCGCTGGTCAAACAGTTCGATGACAGTTTTGCCCAGTGGGCACAGCTGTCGCGACAAGTGGTCGAGCAGGCCGCGACCAATCCGCAGGCGGCCAGCGCCCTGAGTTTCGGCGACGGCGAAAAGCGGTTCGACACCATGCGCGATGCCATCGACAAGCTGGGCGAGCTGGAAGACCAGGCGTCGCTTAACGAGGGGCAGGCGGCGATCGACCATGGCGAAGCGGTGGGGCGGCAACAGGGCGGCATTTTGCTGATCGGCCTGCTCGGGTGCATCCTGCTGGTTTTTGCCCTGCCGCTGGTGGTGTTGCGCCCGATGCGTCGATTGCTTCACCGCGTCGAGCAGATTGCCGAGGGCGGCGGTGATTTGAAGGGGCGCCTTGAAGTGCGTTCGGCTGACGAGTTGGGGCAGCTTGGCAGTGCTTTCAACCGTTTCCTCGACAAGCTCCAGCCGCTGATTGCCGAGGTGGGCCGGGTGACCGGGGAGGTCGATGCTGCGGCCCGCACCATGGCCAGTATGGCCGCGACCAATGATCAACTGATCAGCAGCGAACATGCAGCGCTCGATCAGGTCAGTACCGCCGCCACCCAGATGAGCGCGGCCGTGCATGAGGTGGCGCACAGCGCCGTGAATGCCTCGGACGCCGCCAAACAAGCCAGCAGCCAGTCCCGCGACGGCGCCGAGGTGGTCAGCAGCACCGTGGATTCGATCCGCCAACTGGCCCAGGAAGTGGAGAGCGCCTCGGGCACCATCGGCGCATTGGCCCAGGAAACGTCCAGCATCGGTGCCGTCCTCGAGGTGATTCGAGGCATTGCCGAACAGACCAACCTGCTGGCACTGAACGCTGCCATTGAGGCCGCGCGGGCTGGCGAGCAGGGCCGCGGTTTTGCCGTCGTAGCCGACGAAGTCAGGGCCCTGGCGGCACGTACCCAGGACTCGACCAAGGACATCCAGGTGCGTATCGAGCGGTTGCAGAGCGGCGTGGCGAAGGCCGTGCAAGCCATGCAGGCCGGCAGCGACAAGGCTCGCGACAGCGTCGAGCGCGCCGCGGGCGTCGATCAGGTGCTCAGCGGCACCAGTGGCTCGATACAGCGGATCAACGACATGGCCGCGCAGATTGCCAACGCCTGTGAAGAGCAGAGCAGCGTCACCGAGGAGATTGCCCGCAACATCTCCGACATCCGCGACCTGTCCAACGAAGCGGCAGAGAACTCCGCCCAGAGCATGCAGGCCAGCCGGCAGCTATCCAATCTGTCGAAGAGCCTGGCGGAACTCACCGGCCGCTTCCGCACCTGAGTCGGGCACGGCCGTGTCTACCCGCAAGTCCCAGGCGGCGCTCACCCGCGACCGCCTGCGGGCCCTGCATCAGGACGGTTTCGTGCTGCTGCCGGCAGTATTGAATGCTGCGCAAGTCGGGGCACTGCGCCAGGCAATCGACCAGCTCAGACCCCAGCACTGGGATTACAGCGGTGTCATCGATCATTACAAATGCGTTTTCAACCGCGACCCGTTCTGGCTGCCATTTCTGGAGGTGGACGGGGTGATCGAACTGGCCGAGGCGGCCTTGGGGGATGATTGTCATGTCATCGGCCAGACGGCCTGGCGGTGTCATCCCGGTTTTATCGGGGCGCCGCTGCACCTGGATTACCTGCCGATGGCCCTGCCAGCGAGTCTCTTGGCCGACCCCGCCTTCGAGTTGCCCATGCAGATCTGTACCGCGCAGTTCTATCTCGATGACATCGATGCCGACTTGAGCCCAACCCGGGTGATTCCCGGCAGCCACCGGGCGGGGCGGGCGCCTGTGGCGGGTGAAAGCCAGTGGTTGGGGCATGCCGCGCAGCCGATGTTGTGTCGGGCTGGCGATGTGCTGGTGCTGCGCAGCGAGTTATGGCATGCAGGCAGCGACAACCGGACTGCCGACCGCACGCGTTACCTGCTGCAAGTGCACTATGGCCGACGCATGGTGGCGCAGAAGTTTTCGCCTTACCTGCACTGGCAATTCAACCCGGCCGTGCTGGCGGCCGCGTCACCTCGTCAGCGGCGCCTGTTGGGCGAACATCAGGAAGCCGAGTACGACTGACTGTCCGGCGCCCCAATCCCAAGGCGTTTTTCGACCATCTGCAACAGGTGTTCCGCCACGTTGCTCACCCCCTTGTTCTGGGCGACAACCTGGGCCCCTTCAAGCAGGAATGTCAGCTCGCAGGCGATGGCTTGGGCGTCGGGCAACTTCGCCTCCTGGCACAGAGCGACCAGCCGCTGGTACTGACGTTGCTTGTGCGCCTCGATCAGTTGCCGCGCCGGATGCTGGGGGTCGGCCAGTTCGGCCAGGCAATTGGTGAAGGAGCAGCCGCGGTAGCCGGCGCGAGCCAGATCCTGCGCGATAAATTGGCTGAAACCCAGCAGTTGCTGGATCGGCTGGCCTGGCCATTGCGTCGCGAGGTCATCGAGCACCCGGCTGTACTGGGCGGTGAGCAGACGCAGCCATTCCAGCACCAGCACATCCTTGGTTTCGAAATGCCTGTACAGGGTCATTTTGGTCGAGCCGGCGAGGGCGGCGATGGCATCCACGGTCACCCGGGTAATGCCTTGTTCGACAAACAGCGCATGCGCGGCATCAATGATGCGTTCACGCGGCGGCAATTGCGCGATGCGTTCGGGGTGAATGAGCTTCAACGTGTTCTCCGAGGATTGAGATTTTCGCTTGACATGAATACTACACGGTATTGCATGATACCAAACAGTATCGCTCGATACTATGTGGTATATGTCTGGGTAGGAGGTCATATGAATCGCTTTGAATACGTCGAACAGGACGCTGTAGGTCTGGCGCAGTTGATCAGGGATCGCCAGGTCAGCCAGGAGCAGGTGCGCAGCGCCGCGTTAGCGGCCATCGATGCCGTCAATCCCCGTATCAACGCGGTCATCGAGGTTTGGGAGGATGAGCCAGAACCTCAGTCGGGGCCTTTTTTTGGCGTGCCCTTGCTAGTCAAGGACCTGGGGTTGACCGTGCGCAATCGTCGTAATGAATTGGGCAGCCGTCTGGCTGCGGGGTGCGTTGCCCCTGAGGATTCCGAATTGATGCTGCGGTTGCGTCGGGCAGGCCTGTTGCCCCTGGGGCGCACCACCACGCCGGAACTCGCTGCCAGTACCACCACCGAGAATCGTGTAGATGGACCGACTCGTAATCCCTGGGATCTGGCGCGCAGCGCGGGTGGTTCAAGTGGCGGCTCGGCCGCTGCGGTGGCGGCTGGAGCGGTTCCCGTCGCCCATGCCACCGATGGCGGCGGCTCCATTCGCGTGCCCGCCGCGTCCACTGGCCTGTTCGGTCTCAAGCCAGGTCGTGGCCGTCTGCCCATGGGCCCCTATGTTGACGAAGTGTGGTCCGGGTTGGCGGTGCACGGTGTGTTGAGCCGGACGGTGCGGGACACCGCGGCCTTGCTGGACTGTCTGCACGGTCCCGCCGTGGGCGACCCGTTCCACGTAGCGCCCCCTGCCGGACCCTATGCCGCCTTGTTGAATCGCGACCCCGGCCCCCTGCGCATTGCCGTGCAGCATCGGGCCTTGAACGGCCAGTTGAACGCACCCGCAGTGGATGAAGCCCTCGACCGGGTGTGCAAGTTGCTTGAAACCCTCGGACATCGGGTCATTCCCGTACCTGCGGACATCGGACTGAGCTGGGAAGCATTCGTCGACCTCAATGCCTGCTTCTGGTCCAGCAATACCGCAGCCTGGATCGACGCCCTCGCAAGCGCGACCGGACGCCCGATCGATGCCAGCACCCTGGAGCCGGCTACCCTGGCCTTGTACCGCATGGGCCAAGACTTGAGCGCCATGCAGTTGCTGGGTGCGATGCACAATAGGAATCTGGTGACCCGGCACATGGGGCAGGTGCTCACCGAGTACGACGTGTTGCTGACGCCCACGCTGCCAGACGTCGCCCCGTTGATCGGGGAGTACAACGCCGGACAGGAGTTACTCAGCGGGCGCGAGTGGATGGCCCGGGTATTCAACTACTCGCCGTTCACCGCGGTATTCAACGTCAGCGGTTGTCCGGCCATGTCCGTGCCCCTGGTCCATGACACGCGGAGCGGCCTGCCTATCGGGCTGCAATTCGGAACGGGTTACGGTCGTGAAGACCTGCTGCTGCAACTGGCCGCACAGCTGGAACGTGCGATGCCCTGGCGCGGCCGACGACCGACCGTGTGGGCGGGAGATCGGGATACCCAAGCAACGTCCCCTACGGAGCACGCACCGAAAGGTTGATTCGCCCTCCGATGAGCGTGCGGAGATCGATCTCAGATCCAGACATCGTTGTCCGCCGTTCGCTCATGGGTTTCCCCCGTGTTGATGACCCCACGCGGTTCGATCAACAGCACTTTCACTTCCTGTGCGGCCCAGGGCTTGTGTTCGATGCCTTTCTTGACGACGTACATCTCGCCAGGGCCGATGGTCACCGCACCGTCGCGAAAATCGATACGAAGCTCGCCTTCCAGCACGATGAAGGTTTCATCGGTGTCGGCGTGGGAATGCCAGACGAAATCGCCTTCGAGCCGGGCGACCTTGAACTGGTAGTCGTTCATTTCAGCCACGACCTTAGGGGCCCACTGATCCTGGAACAGGGCGTATTTCTGGGCAAAGTTGACAGGGGAATCATGGGTAGCCATCGCGCAATGCTCGCTGTTGTACTTGGATGAGGCCGCAACAAGCTGCTCGACAGGCAGGCCTGGCGGAGCAGCTGATGGGCGTTATGGTGTGACGCTGTGTCAGATTTCCTTCACTGGCGTCTCGCCCTGGACGTTCTTGATCAACCCGATGACGTGCAGGCAGTCCGCCTTGTTCACATAGGATTCGCCGCTGGCGATCGTTTCGTGGTTACCTGCGCGCAAGCGCCAGCGCCATTGGCCTTTTCCGCTGCTCTGGGTGCCTCGGGTCTGTCTGTAGATTTCAAAGTACATCGGTTCGCTCCCTGCGATTGACTCATTCAAGACATGTTTTTGAACATGTCGTCGAAAGCCTAGCCAAGCTGAAAGTTTTCGCTATCGGAAATACGTTTCCAATGGTTATGAGATATTGCCGATAATGACAGCGTTCGCTCGAACTGACTCGAACCGGGAGCAAAGGATGAACCGCAACGAATTGCGCAAGGCTGACATCAACCTGATGGTGGTTTTCGAAACGCTGATGCTTGAGCGCAATGTGACACGGGCGGCGGAAAAACTGTTCCTGGGCCAACCCGCTATCAGTTCGGCCCTCAACCGATTGCGCGCGCGGTTCAACGATCCGCTGTTCATCCGCGTCGGCCATCGCATGGAACCCACGGCGCGGGCGGAGGAGATCATCCAGCACTTGTCGCCGGCATTGGACTCGCTGTCGGCGGCCTTGAGTCTGACCCATGACTTTGACCCGGCCAGCAGCACCATGACGTTTCGTATCGGCCTGTCGGACGATGTCGAGTTCGGCCTGTTGCCACCGCTGTTGCGCAGCCTGCGCCAGGAAGCGCCACAAGTGGTGTTCGTGGTGCAGCACGTCGATTACTGGCGGATTCCCGATTTGCTGGCGTCCGGCGACATCACCGTGGGGATCAGTCAGACCCGCGGGTTGCCGGCCAATGCCAAGCGTAAACTGTTGCGACACATCCAGCCTTGCGTGTTGCGGGCTGATGCCTCGCAGACACCGCTGACGCTGGACGACTATTGTTCGCGGCCCCACGTGTTGGTGTCCCATACCGCGAACGTGGCCGGATTCGCTGACGAGTGGCTGGCCGAGATCGGTCGCAAGCGTCAGGTGGTGTTGTCCGTGCCGCAGTACAGCGCGTTGCCGGCGTTGCTGGCCGGCACCGATATGATCGCCAGCCTGCCGGACTATACCGCCGTCGCCATGGCTGCTTCGGGCCAGTTGTTCAGCGAACCCTTTCCGTTCAAGACTCCGACCCTGGACCTGTCCATGGTCTGGCTGAGCCATGTCGACACTGACCCGGCGGAACGCTGGTTGCGGTCCCGGCTGGAGGCGTTCATGAGTGAACGCGGGGCCCCTATACCAGTTGGCTAACAGCACTTTCCTGTGGCGAGGGGATTTAGCGAAACGTCGCACCGCCCCGCTGGGGCGCGAAGCGGCCCTCTGCGTCGGACCTGACACACCGCAGCGACAGTTGGATTTTTGGGTCTGCTTCGCAGCCCAGCGGGGCGGTGCGACGTTTCGATAAATCCCCTCGCCACAAAGTTCTGTGTTTATCCCTGGAATCTGGTTTAACCAAAAAGCTCTGCTCCACAGGATTCTGTGCTTGGAAGCCAAGTAGGCGTATGGTTGCGTCGGCTGAATTCACGTCGTCACATTTCGAATCGGAGTCGAACACATGCCCCACCTGCATCTCGAGTACACCGCCAACCTGCCCGAGCTGAACGCTGACGTCGCCTTGCTGCGCTTGAATAACGCGCTGGTGGCGTCCGGTCAGTTCGCGGAGACGGACATCAAGAGCCGGGCCGTGAAGGTCGAACACTTCCGGGTGGGCACCGGTTTGGGCGAGCGTGGTTTCGTGCACGTGCAGTTGGCGTTGTTGAGCGGTCGTTCGCCGGAAATCAAGAAGCAACTGGGGGAAAGCCTGTTGACCGTGATCCAGGAGTTGGGCCCTTGGCCGGCTGGTCTCAGCGTGCAGTTCAGCGTGGAGACCGTCGATATGGATCGCGGCTGCTACGCGAAGGCTATCCTCGACAACTGAGGCTCAGGCGTCAGCCGGGTGCAGGCTTCGATCGCCCGTTCGTGACATGGGTGAGCCGGCACCGGCGTGACACTGGTTGATGCTCTGCAAGATGGTGCGCACATGATCGTACATGCCCTCGGCTTTGAACGTGGGGCGCATGCCGGTGCGGGTATTGATGAACAGCTCGTCCTTGAAGCAGGTCCGCAGTTTCTTCAGGCAGTAACTCACCGTTGACTGGCTGACACACAATGCCTCGGACACGCCGCTGACGCTGCTTTTTTCGTACACGGCGCTGAACACCATGAGGTCCTGCATATCGAGCTTTCTGAGGGAGTTACTGTTTAGCATCCGTTGCTTCTCGCTGTGCTCCTTGCGCGGATCTTGCGCAAACAAGATCCGTGATCCTAACGGAACGATGGTCCCAAGTGAATGCCGTGGGGGCTGTTTCGCTGTCGGGAACGGGACAGATAATGTAGGGAATACGACGAACAGATCGTCTTTCGCTACCAGGAAGATTGTTTAGCGCGTTCGCACCCACGCTCCAGCAAATCCAGGTTTAACGACGCGGGTCGGCGTGGGACGCTCGCGGGGTGTGTTTACTGTGATGCGCTTATGGACGGTCGGCCCGCAGCACTCCTTTACCCAGCATCTGCCGCGGTCGGTCCGGTCGGTCGACTCACGCTTGTCCTTGCCCCATCACTGTCTGCGCTGCCCTCCGAGCTGGCTTTTTGGGCCCTCTGGCATTGTCGCCATGCCCGTCCTCCGGATGTCCGTATTTCCTGTTGATAACTCACGGTGACCGTCACTGACGGGCACAGACTGACGGCGCCTTGACGCCCGTCCGACAAGAAAATACGAGCATTCTCATGAGCATTGCCAATCCTGCTTTCGCGCCCGTTGAACAAGCCCGGGCATTCCTGGCCCAGCACCCGGACATCGAACTGTTCGAACTGTTTATCCTCGACAACAACGGCGTGCCCAGGGGCAAGTTGTTGCATCGTGATGAGCTGCTGGCTGTTTATGAAAGCGGCCGTCCGCTGCCGAGCACGATCCTTGGACTGACCCTCAATGGCGACGACGTGGAAAACTCGGGGCTGGTATGGGAGGTCGGTGACATCGACTGCCGGGCCTACCCCATCAGCGGCAGTTTGCAGCGCATGCCGTGGCGGTTGATTCCCACTGCGGCCGTGCAGGTCGCTATGCATCCCCGGGAGGGCCTGCCGGCGGCCATCGCCGATCCGCGTTATCTGCTCAGCCGGGTGATCGAGGGTTTACAGGCCGACGGCTATTACCCGGTGATGGCGGCGGAACTGGAGTTCTATCTGCTGGACGCGCAACGCGACAGCCAGGGCCGGCCGCAACCGGCGCGGGATGCCGACGGTGGTCGGCCGCGCGCTACCCAGGTCTACGGTTTGCGCGAGCTGGAGCAGATCGAGCCGTTCCTGGCGGACCTTTATGCCGCCTGCAGACTCCAGGGCATACCGGCTCGCACGGCGATTTCCGAATACGCCCCGGGCCAAGTGGAAATCACCCTCGAACACCGCACCGATGCATTGCAAGCCATGGACGAAGCGGTGCGCTACAAGCGACTGGTCAAAGGCGTGGCGCATAAACATGGCATGGTGGCGTGTTTCATGGCCAAGCCATTCGACCATCTGGCGGGTTCCGGCATGCACATGCACGTCAGCCTGGCGGATAGCAAAGGCAATAATCTGTTTGCCAGCGAGGCCGCCGATGGCACACCGCTGTTGCGCTGGGCCATCGGTGGAATGCTCGACACGTTGCTCGATTCATTGCTGATGTTCTGCCCGAACGCCAACTCCTACCGGCGATTCCAGAGCAATAGTTACGCGCCCCTGACGGCGACCTGGGGGGTGGACAACCGCACCGTGAGCCTGAGGGTGCCAGGCGGTCCGGCCTTTTCCCGGCACATCGAGCATCGCATTTGTGGCGCCGACGCCAACCCGTACCTCGCGGCCGCGGCGATACTGGCCGGCATTCATCGTGGCATACGGGAACAATGCGATCCCGCCGCGCCCGTTGAAGGCAATGGTTACGCACAAGCGAACCGTTTATTGCCCACCGACTGGCTTACCGCCCTGCGTGCGCTCGAGGCTTCGACCTGGGCGCAAGAAGCTTTCGGTGGCGAGTTCCTTGGTGTCTACCTGGCGGTCAAACGCGCCGAATACCGTCAGTTCATGGGCGAGGTGGGGGAGCAGGACTGGCGTTGGTACCTGAATCAAGCCTGACGGCTGCGTCAGGTTTGTCGCTTAAATAATAATTTAATAGCAACTTTTTCACGAAAAATTGATGGTGGGCTACCTAAAGTTTGTGCTGCCGTAGGAAACGAATTTTTCACACTTTTCTTCGGCCCTTCTTCTCCAAAGAGCAACTTTCAGGAAAACGCCCACCATCATGCTGACCATTAAAGCCGTGCGCCCCGAGTGGGTGACGCTGATTGCCAGTGCCTTTTTATTAGTCGGCTTCAACGTCATTCTCTGGCAGCACTTGCTGACGATCACGACGGCTGACGGTCGCGGCCTGCTGATGTGCGCGGCCTTTGGCGTGATGATTTTCTGCGCATTCAACCTGGTGTTGACGCTCGTGGCATTTCGCCCGGTGCTCAAACCCGTGCTGATGTTGATCTTCCTGATCAGCGCCGGCGTGGCGTATTTCATGGCCCAATACGGTGTCTTGATCGACGTCGGCATGTTGCGCAACTTTGCCGAAACCAATGCCACCGAAGTCCGTGACCTATTGTCGCTGAAGTTATTTGCCTATCTTGGATTACTTGGCGTCTTACCTTCCTGGTTACTATTCAAAACACCGATCAAGTACCGTAGCTGGCCTAAAGAGTTGTTAAGCAAGTTGATGGTCGGTGTGGCGTCGGCGGCGATGATTGGCGTGGTCGCCCTGGCGAATTACCAGGGGCTGTCTTCCCTGTTTCGCAACCACCATGAATTGCGCCTGATGATCGTGCCAAGCAACTACATTGGGGCTTCGGTCGGCTACCTGCGTGAGCAAGTCGTGTCGGCCAAGCAACCGTTCGTCAAGCTGGGCGAGGATGCCAGTCGCAATCTGGCCTGGCAGACCCACGCCCGCAAATCCCTGACCGTATTGGTGGTCGGGGAAAGTGCTCGTGCCGAGAACTTCGGCATCCTCGGCTATAACCGCGACACCACGCCGACGTTGGATCACGAGGCCGGTCTGATCGCTTTCACCGACGTGCATTCCTGCGGTACCGAAACCGCCGTGTCGGTGCCCTGCATGTTTTCCAACATGGGCCGCAAGAACTACGATGCCAGCAAGGCCAAGCATGAAGAGGGCCTACTGGATGTACTCCAACGCGCCGGCCTGGAGGTGATCTGGCGGGACAACCAGTCCGGCTGCAAGGGGACGTGCGACCGGGTTACCCTGCAGGATGTGAGCAATCTCAAGGACCCGGCCCTGTGCGCCAACAGCGAGTGCCGGGATGAGATCCTGCTCCAGGGGCTGCAGCATTTCATCGACACCCTGGACAAGGACACGGTGCTGGTGCTGCACCAGATGGGCAGTCACGGGCCTGAGTACTTCAAGCGTTATCCCAAGGAGTACGAACACTTCACGCCGGTGTGCGAAAGCAACGCGCTGAACAATTGCAGCCGCGAGAGCATCGTCAACGGCTACGACAATACGCTGGTGTACACCGACCATGTGCTTTCGACCCTGATCGACTTACTGCGGGCCAACCAGGACAAGGTCGATACGGCCATGCTGTACCTGTCGGACCACGGTGAGTCCCTGGGCGAATACAACCTGTTTCTCCACGGCACGCCCTACATGCTTGCCCCGGAACAGCAGAAGCATGTGGCGATGCTCGCCTGGTTTTCCGACAGCTATCAGAAGTCCTTCGCCGTGGACACCCATTGCCTGCAGATGAGTCGGGAAAAGCCCTTGAGCCAAGACAACCTGTTTCACTCGATGCTTGGCTTGCTGGAGGTCAACAGCAAAGTTTATAACCGGGACCTGGATCTGTTCGCTGGTTGTCGCGGTGCAGTGATTGACGGTGTGTTGGCGCGGGAGTGATCGCCTACACTTTTTTTTCACGCCGCGCCGTTTAATCTGTCATCTGTCCATTTACCAAGAGCCGTTCGTATGTCCGGGCTATCCCCATCCAACGTCGAACTCGAGTTCGCCAGGCATCACGACCAGGAGCATGCGCAAGTCTGCTGCCAGCCGGCGCCGCGACGGCTGCGCCTGGCGTTCTGGCGTGATGAGCATATGGTGCGCAACGCCCTGAAAGTGGCCGGTGAGCCCGGGCTGGTATTGGACGTGGCGTGTGGGGCAGGGCGGTTTTGGCCGGTGCTGGCCGAACATGCCAACCGGGTGATCCTGGCAGCCGACCCATCGCCGGATATGCTCGAACACGCGCTCACCCATCATGGTGGCGCGTTGCTCAAGCGAGTCAGGACCTTTCCGAGTTCGGCGTTTACCATCGGACTGTCGGAAAACGCGGTGGATTGCATTTGTTGCCTGCAATTGTTTCGCCACGTGAGTGCCAGCGAGCATCGCCTGGCGCTGCTGCGCGAATTTCATCGGGTCAGTCGCGACACGGTCATCGTGTCGGTTCAAGTCGATGGGCGTTTCAAACTTGGCCATCCACCGCAACGGAACCTGGCAGACAAGGCCGATGTCGAGGCCGAGTTCCTCCAGGCTGGTTTCAACGTGCTGTGGCACCAAGACTTCCTGCCCGGTTTTGCGCTGACGCGGGTTTATGTGTTGCGTAAGACCAGTTAGCTTCTAATGTAGGACTATTCTTGCCGATGCGCAGGCGATTTCTCTCAGGCTCTTGCTCTATGGATGCTCGCAATCGCTGACGGCGATATATACTGCGCGCCATTCTTCAAGGGAGAGCCGTGTGGCCATCGATATTCACTGGATTCGCGACAACGATAGCCTCGGTCGGTTTTGCACCGAATGGCAGCAGTTGCCCTTCGTCGCCCTCGACACCGAATTCATGCGGGTCGACACCTTTTACCCCATCGCCGGTTTGCTGCAGATCGGCGACGGCAAGCGTGCCTACCTGATCGACCCCTTGACCATCGATAACTGGCAGCCCCTGGCGGCATTGCTGGAAAACCCGGCCGTGCTCAAGGTGCTGCACGCCTGCAGCGAAGACCTTGAAGTCCTGCTGCGCCTGACCCGCAGTCTGCCCGCGCCGCTGTTCGATACCCAATTGGCTGCCGCGTACCTGAACCTGGGTTTCTCCATGGGCTACTCGCGGCTGGTGCAGGAAGTTCTGGGCATCGAGTTGCCCAAGGGCGAGACCCGCTCCGACTGGTTGCAGCGGCCGTTGTCCGAAACGCAGATCAGCTATGCCGCAGAGGATGCGGTGCACCTGGCTGAAGTTTTCGTGCAACTTCGTCCCAAGCTTTCCGATGAGAAGTACGCCTGGGTCCTGGAAGATGGCGCTGAGCTGGTCGCCAACCTGCGCCGCGAAGTCGATCCCGATGAGGTGTACCGCGAAGCCAAGCTGGCCTGGAAGCTGTCCCGCGCGCAACTGGCCGTGCTGCGTGAGCTCTGCGCCTGGCGCGAGCGGGAGGCTCGGGCCCGTGACTTGCCGCGTAATCGCATCATTCGCGAGCATTCGCTGTGGCCTCTGGCCCGGACCCAGCCGGATAACCTCGGTGCGTTGGCGAAAATCGAAGACATGCACCCGCGTACCGTGCGTCAGGACGGCGAGTTTCTGCTGGATCTGATCAAGCGCGCTGCCAGCGTGCCGCCCGAGCAATGGCCGCCGGCCGTAGCCGAGCCGTTGCCCATCGAGGCCTCGGCACTGGTCAAGCGTCTGCGGGCCCTGGGGCAGGCTGAGGCCGAACGCCTGGGCATTGCCCCGGAACTGATGCTACGCAAGAAAACCCTCGAAGCGCTGATCAAGAGCGGCTTCCCCGAGGGCCCTTATCAATTGCCTGATTCGCTGCGTGGCTGGCGTCGCGAACTGATGGGCCAGGCGTTGCTCGACAGCCTGGCCACTGCCGGAGAACAGCCTTGAAACGTATTTGCTCCATTTACCGCAGCTCGAAGAAAAACGAGATGTACCTGTATGTGCTCAAGAGCGACGCATTGGCGCGTGTGCCTGAGCCATTGATGGCGGCCTTTGGCAAGGCGACCCATGCCTTCGACCTGGTCCTGAGCCCTGAGCGGCAGTTGTCCCGCGAGGACATCAACAAGGTACTGGAAAACCTCGACACCCAGGGTTATCACCTGCAGATGCCGCCGGCCGAAGAAGAGTATATCGAGCATTTGCCTGAAGAGTTGCTGCGACGCAACGACCCGGTCTGACGCGGTACTGAGGTACCCGTCCTGGGACTTCTTGAGACACATTGGAATTTTTTTTGACGATCGCCGCATGGATGGAGCGACACTCTGTCGGCGTTCGTCTGCACTGTTTTTGAAAGGTTTGATTCATGCGCGTTCTGATTGCCGAACACGACCATGCGGTATATGCCCAACTGTTGCGCCAGGCTGCGCCCGATATCGAAGTGCTGACCAGCGGTGACTCCGCCGAATTATCCCGACTGGCCGCTGAGTGCAAGGTCTGGCTTGGCCAGCCCGATCTGCTGGCTACCCTGTTGCGCCAGGGTCATCGCCCCCAGTGGTTGCAATCGACCTGGGCGGGCATCACGCCGCTGTTGGCCGAGGGGTTGACACGCGACTACCGGCTGACCCGTGCGGTAGGTATTTTCGGCCAGTTGATGGCTGAGTACGTGCTCACCTACATGCTTGGTCATGAACGCGAGGTGCTGGCACGCCTGGTCAGCCAGGTCGAGCGCAAGTGGGACAACCGCCAGGGGCAGGGCCTGGCGGGGCGCAAGGCACTGATCGTCGGGACGGGTGATATCGGTCAACGGGTGGCGCAGTTCCTCGTGCCGTTTGGTGTGCAGCTCTATGGCATTGCCAGCGAAGCGCGGGACCTGGCTCCTTTCGTCGAGGTTGGGGCGATGAAGGATCTGCCGCGTCTGGTCGGCGAAGTGGATTACGTCATCAACCTGCTGCCCAACACCCCCCATACCCATGACGTGTACGACGCGGCGCTGTTCAAGCAATTCAAGCCCACCGGACTGTTCATCAATGCCGGACGCGGCGTAGCCGTGGTGGATGCGGACCTGGTGCAAGCCTTGAAAGACGGGCACCTGGCCGGCGCAGTGATCGACGTCTGCCGCCAGGAGCCGCTGCCACAGCGTCATCCATTCTGGACGGCCTGGGGCTTGCTGTTGACCGGTCACAGCTCGGCACCGACATCGCCGCCGCTGATGACCCAGCTGTTCCTGGAGAACCTGCGCGCCTACCAGGCCGGCGAAGCCTTGCGCGGCGAAGTGGATTTCACCCGGGGCTACTGACCCCCAATCAGCCTTGTGGGAGCGAGCCTGGTCGCGATAGCGGTGTGTCAGTCAACATTGACACTGGATGAACCACCGTCATCGCGAGCAGGCTCGCTCCCACCGGGCGGTGGCATTGCTGTCTTACCGACAGTCGCCGACGCTTGGCCTGAAGAGGCCCCGGCACTAGACTGTCGGCCTTTTCACCACCTGATGTTGATGCTCGAGCCATGGCCGCCAAAGTCGAACCTTTCTGGATACGCAAGACCCTCGATCAGCTCGATGCGCAGGAGTGGGAATCGTTGTGCGACGGCTGTGGCTTGTGCTGCCTGCAAAAGCTCGAAGACGAAGACGACAACAGCGTTTACTACACCCGCATCGCTTGCAAGCTGCTGGACCTGAAAACCTGCCAGTGCACCGATTATCCGCGACGCCGCGAGTCCGTTCCCGATTGCATCCAGCTCACGCCGGGCAAGGCCGATGAGTTCAAATGGTTGCCGCCGACCTGCGCTTACCGGCTGGTCAGCGAGGGCAAGGACCTGCCACTGTGGCACCATCTGGTCTGTGGCGACCGCGATGCCGTGCACCACGAACGCATTTCCCAATCCGGGCGCATGCTGGCCGAAGGCAGCGTGCCCGAGGACGATTGGGAAGATCATCTGATTTTTCGCGCCGGCTGAATCGTCGGGCGTTGCATCACCGGGGAGAGCCCATGGGCGCAGGACTGAAACGGATGCTGGCGGCCGGCGGACTGCTGGCGATGTGCGGCCCGCTATGGGCGGCGCAGAAAGTCGATCTGGATTACCACGTGCACCTGCTACCCCAGAGCGATCAGGCCGAAGTGCGCTTGACCCTGGCCCGTGGCTCGGCGGTGCGCAGCCTGGATTTCGATCTTGGCGACGGCAGCCGCTACAGCGATTTCAAGGCGGACGGTCAATGGCAACTGACGCCGGGTAAAGCCGCGCGAGGCCTCTGGCACCCGAGCGCCGACAAGGCCAGCCTGACCTACCGGGTGCGCATCAGCCATGGGCGCAAGAATGGCACCTTCGAAACCCGCATGACGCCCGCCTGGGCCTTGCTGCGTGGCGACGACCTGGTGCCGTCGGCCCGGCTCGACCAGCAGGACGGCGTCGAACTGGTGGCGCGCCTGGACGTTGAATTGCCCGCCGGTTGGAAAAGCATCGAAACGCCCTGGCCACGCATCGGCAAGCAGCGCTTTCGCATCGACAACCCCGCGCGCCTGTTCGACCGTCCCACGGGCTGGATGCTCGCCGGCAAACTGGGCAGCCGCCGAACGCGCCTGGGTGAAACCGAAGTCACCGTGGCCTCGCCTCAGGGCCAGGGCATGCGCCGGATGGACGTGCTGACACTGCTGACTTTCGTCTGGCCGCAGGTGCAGGCGCTGATACCGCGCCACCCCACGAAACTGCTGATTATCGGAGCCCAGGACCCGTTGTGGCGTGGTGCCCAGGCCGGCCGTGAGTCGATTTACCTGCACAGCCGTTCGCCGCTGGTCAGCGAGCGGGGCACCAGCCCGTTGCTACGGGAACTGGTGCAGACCCTCGCCCGTGTCCATGACCGTGAACGCAGTGACTGGATCGGCGAAGGCCTGGCCGAGTACTACGCCATCGAGCTGCTGCGCCGCGCCGGCGGCATGAGCGACGAGCGTTACCAGACCTTGAACGAGCGCCTTGTCCGCGACAGCCAGGGCGTGACGACCCTGCGCGGCGAGCAGGTCAGTCCGGCGATGATTGCCAAGGCGGTGCTGTTGCTGCAGGAGCTGGATCGAGAGATTCGTTTGAAAACCCGTAACAAACGTTCGCTCGATGATGTGCTGCAGGCCGCGATGCGCCTGGAAACGGTCGACACCCGGGAATTCGTGCAACTCAGCGAGAGCATTCTGGGTGGTGCGTCTACGGTGCTGGATAACCGGTTACTCCAGTAATACCGCCATCGCGAGCAAGCTTTGCTCCCACAGGTTTTGCACCGTCTGATCCTTACCTGACTGGCATCAGGGCAAGCTTTGCTCCCACAGGTTTTGCACCGTCTGATCCTTACCTGACTGGCATCAGGGCAAGCTTTGCTCCCACAGGTTTTGCACCGTCTGATCCTTACCTGACTGGCATCAGGGCAAGCTTTGCTCCCACAGGTTTTGCACCGTCTGGTCCTTATCTGACTGTCATCAGGGCAAGCTTTGCTCCCACAGGCACCGGGGTTCCTGTGGGAGCAAGGCTTGCCCGCGATTGGCCTTTAGCTGCGCTACAAGCTCAAAGCCCGGCCTTCGGTGAATCCAACGAATCATTCCCGGTCACCGTAGCCGTGCCGGTTGCCGCCTCGGCGTTCGCCTTCATGCGGCTCAGTTCATCGCCGGCCTGCTCGATCCGGGCGCGGGCGTTGCTCAGGTTCTGACGGCTCTTTTCCAGCAGGGACTTGGCCGAGCAATGCCCGGTGATGCCCCGCGCCAGCGCCATGCCGCCGATGGCCAGTTGAGCCAGACCGATGATGCCGCCACGACGCAAGCCCTTGCCCATCATCAGTACGCCGCCAGCCAGGGAACCCGCGCGTTCCCAGCCATGTACGTTTTGTGCTGGGCGGGATTGGAACGGCGTGCTCTCGATCGGCTCGAACGGATTGTTATCGCTCATGGTCTGTCTCCAGTGTGGGAATGGGTATAAAACTGACTGCCGGAGCGAATCCGTCGTTCCATGGAATTTCCCACCGGTCAGCGGAATTGCGGTCCCGAGCGGGTGTTGTTGCCTTTGGCCATGCGGTCGTACAGCACGACGTTGACCGTGGCTGCCAGGTTCATGCAGCCGGTGGTGGGGATGTACACCACATCTTCGCACCAGTCGCGGATGTCCTTGTCCAGCGAGCCGTCTTCGGGGCCGAAGATATACAGCGCCCGGTCCGGGTGGGTGTATTCGGGGAGCGGGCGGGCACCCTCCACCAGCTCCACGGCCACCGGCACACAGCCCAGGGGCAGGATCTTCTTCAAGTCGTCGATGCCGATCAACGGAATGTCGTAGTGGACTTTCTTGGTGTCGGTGACGAAATCGGCGGCCCGTTCATAGCGCTTGCCGGTATAGAACACCGACGCCACGCCGTAGCAACCGGCGGCGCGCATGACCGAACCGACGTTTTCCGGTGATTTTGGGTTGAACAGACCGATGCAGCTGTAGCGTTTGTTGGCCACGGGCGGGGTGCCTTTGGGAAAAGGCGCGATTATACGGGGAATGGGGGAGGGTGGTCAGTTTCAAGATTGGCGGTGAAGGTTGCATCGCCATCGCGAGCAGGCTCGCTCCCACAGGAAACCGCATTCCAATGTGGGAGCGAGCCTGCTCGCGATGAGGGCCTGACAGGCGCTCGGTACCTTGTCGGTTACTCGTCTTTCTTCATCAACCCAGCCAGCGCGGCAAACGGGTTGTGCGTCGCCTTGGCGATTTTCGGAGTGCTCAGGGAGCCATCGCCAAAGTACTGCTGATCGGTGTAGCGCGAGTGCTCGTTGTCATGGCAGTACAGGCACAGCAGCTCCCAGTTGGAACCGTCCTGGGGGTTGTTGTCGTGGTTGTGGTCGCGGTGGTGAACGGTCAGTTCGCTCAGGCGCTTGCCGGAGAACTCACGGGCGCAGCGGCCACAGACGTGAGGGTACATTTTCAGGGCTTTGTCGCGGTAACCCATTTCCCGGTCGCGCTGGGCGTCAGCGAGGATGCGGTCCAGCTTCGCGGTATTGGAAGGAGGCGTTGACGAACTCATGGGTTCACCTTTGTAGATAAGACTGATGACGGTTGAACGAAGTTTAGCTCAGGCCTTGAGCTTCTCGGCAATCCAGATGGTGTGGCGGGTGCCTTTGTTGCCATGGGCGAACACCTGCACCTCTTCCGCCTTGAAGCCGGCCTTTTTCAGTTTGTCGGAAAACTGCCGGTCAGCGCTGGCCGACCAGACCGCCAGCACCCCCTTGGGCCGCAGAGCCTTAGCGCAGGCGGCGAGGCCGCCGGCCGAATAAAGCCAACTGTTGGCTTTCTGGGTCAGGCCTTCGGGGCCGTTGTCGACATCCAGCATGATCGCGTCGAAACCCTGGGGCTCGGCTTGCAGCACCTTGGCCACATCTTCCAGGCGGATCACCGTGCGCGGGTCCTCCAGCGGTCGCCCGGCCTTTTCGCCCAAGGGGCCATGATTCCACTCCACCACGCCGGGCACCAACTCGGCCACCACCACTTCGGCGTTCTTGCCCAGGTGCTTGAGGGCCGAGGCGAGGGTGAATCCCATGCCGAGGCCGCCGATCAGCACCCGCGAACCCGGCCGGCCGGCGACCTTGCGGCAGGGAATCTCCGCCAGGGCATCTTCGGAGCCGTGCATGCGGGTGTTCATCAACTGCCCGCCGTCACCGCCCTGGATCTTGATAACGAAGTCTTCGCCGTACTCGAACAGGCACAGGGCTCCGCCATTGTCGGGGATGGGGGTGGTGTCGAGCAGAACGAAACGTTTCATGGAAATCTCATGAGGGAGGGGCGGACCGGTGCGGTAGGGTCTAGCCTGAAGGTGACAGTAGCCACGGAGCCAGTGATGAAGTGCATCATTCTAACGGCCATTGCCCTGGCGGCGCTCTCAATAAGTTGTGCACAGGCCCAGCAGCCGACGATTCCGGTAAGCCCACCCAGCGTCCCTGGTGCGCCTGGTACCGCCACACCGATGCCCTACCCACCGGTCGCACCCAGCAGCGTGCCCAAGGCTGGTTCCGGCAATGACGGGCCACCCTTGCTGCCACCGATCGAGATACCCAGGCCGCCGCCGGACCAACCGCTACCGGGGATGGAGGTGAAGCCGCCCAAGGCCAAGTCGCCAGGGGGCTGACCCCGTTCTGTGTGAATGACGGGGCCCCCTGTGGGAGCGAGCCTGCTCGCGATGGCGGTGGGTCAGTCACCTGCATGTTGATTGACCTGACGCTATCGCGAGCAGGCTCGCTCCCACAGAGTGCTAGACCTGCTGCGACAGCAACTGCCCATCAGCCATGCGCAGACGCTTGGACAGGGAGACGGCGAGGGCGCGGATGATTTTTGCGGCGACCTTGGGGGCGTCGTTGAGCATTTTTTCCAGGGAGTCCTTGCCCAGGTTCAGCAGCTGGCAATCACTGGCGGCGATGCAACTGGCCGAACGCCGTTCGCCATCCAGTACCGCCATTTCACCAAATGCCCGGCCACTGCGCAGGGTGGCGATAGTCACCGCTTGCCCGTCGGGACCGGTCTTCTGCACGGCCACTTGGCCGGTG
Source organism: Pseudomonas sp. ICMP22404 (assembly GCF_006227205.1). Lineage (GTDB taxonomy): Bacteria > Pseudomonadota > Gammaproteobacteria > Pseudomonadales > Pseudomonadaceae > Aquipseudomonas. Next base: position 47,946 of record NZ_VCNG01000020.1, on the reverse strand, counting down.
TGGATGATGCACATGAAGCTGCCGGCATCGCCCTCACGAAAAATCGCTTCGCCCTGGGCGATGGCGCTGATGCTGAAATAGCCCGACGCGGCGGCGAAGTCCACAGGTAGAAACTGATCGAACAGGCCGCAGTCCATCAGCCAGTCGCGGATTTCGTTGTTCAGTAAGGTCGGTTCTGGCATGGCTTACGGTCTTTTTTGTGTTCTTTGCAAGAGTGGGATGATCCCCGTGGGAGCGAGCCTGCTCGCGATAGCGCAGTGTCAGTCGACTTCAACGTTGAAAAGTAGACCGCTATCGCGAGCAGGCTCGCTCCCACAGTTCTGAATGGTGCCAAGGCTGGGCCCTGCTCATGGAGCTAAGACCCGGCCCTCAACCAGAGTTCCTCAAGCCTTGCCCAAAATCTTCAACACAAATGCATATTCGAGCGCTACGTCACGCAACCCCTGGTAGCGTCCGCTCATTCCACCGTGGCCGGCGCCCAATTCGGTCTTGAGCAGCAACGGGTTGTCATCGGTCTTGGTGGCGCGCAATTTAGCCACCCACTTGGCCGCTTCCCAATACTGCACGCGGCTGTCGTTGTACCCGGCGATGACCAGCAGCGCCGGGTACGCCTGGGCGCGGACGTTTTCATATGGCGCGTAGGCCCTGATCCGATCATAAACATCTGGCTCCTGCGGATTGCCCCATTCGTCGTATTCGGTGACGGTCAATGGCAGGTCCGGGTCGAGCATGGTGTTGAGTACATCGACGAACGGTACTTCGGCAATCGCGACCTTGAACAGCTCCGGGCGTTGATTGAGCACCGCGCCGATCAGCAGGCCGCCTGCGCTGCCGCCACTGATCGCCAGTTGATCGGCGGTGGTGAACCCGTTGCCGATCAGATGCTCGGCGCACGCGATGAAGTCGCTGAAAGTGTTGTGCTTGTGCTCCTGCTTGCCGGCGCGATACCAGGCTTCTCCGAGTTCGCCGCCGCCGCGCACATGGGCAATGGCGAAGGCGACGCCGCGGTCGAGCAGACTCAGCCGGGCGTGGGAAAACCAGGGGTCGAGGCTTTCGCCATAGGCGCCGTAGCCGTACAGATACAGCGGCACCGGTTGACCGAGGGCCTCGCGTTTGACCACCAGGCTGATGGGCACCTGGGTGCCGTCCGGTGCGGTAGCCCAAAGCCGTTGACTGACGTAGGCATCGGCGTCGAACGGACCCAGCACCGGGGTTTGCTTGAGAACCACCTGTTCGCCACTGGCAAGGTCCAACTGGCGGATCTGCGCCGGGCGGTTCAGGGCTTCATAGCGCAGGCGGATGCGTTCGCTGGCGAACTCCAGGCTGTTCTGCACATGCAGGCTGTAGGCAGCGTCCGGCAGTTGTACGCGATAAGCCGGCAAATCCTGTGGATGCACCTCGATGATCGGCAGGCCACCCTCCCGCAGGCTCAACGTCATGGCGCCGGCGTTCAGGCTCAGGCCATCGATCATCACCGTGTCGCTGTGGGGGATCAGGTTCCGCCAGTCGGCCTCGGTCGGCGCCACGCCCGTGTCGGGGGCCTGGTACAGCGCGAAATTGATCCCGTCGCGATTGGTACGGATCAGCCAGGTCCATTGGCCGTCGAGCAAGCCGTGGTCGACGTCGTATTCATGATGTTCCACCCGGGGTGCCAGGCAAGTGAAGGGCAGCTGGGGTTGGGCGGCATCCAGTACCCAGACTTCGCTGGTGGTCTTGCTGCCCAGGGACAGGATCAACTGCCGTTCGGAGCTCGAACGGTAGCAATGCAGGAAGAAACGTCCGTCCGGTTCATGGAACACTTCTTCGGCGGCGGTGCCATCAAGGCGATAGCGCCAGAGCTTGTGGGGACGGTGGGTGTCGTCCAGTTCGCCAAAAAACAACGTCAGGCTGTCGTTGGCCCACGTCATGCTGCCGTCGCAGTTTTCGAAGGACAGTTCGCTGACCTTGTCGTTGGACAGTTCTTTCACGAACAGCGTGTAGATCTCTTCGCCCGTGGTGTCCAGGCTGTAGGCCAGACGCTGGTGGTCGGGGCTGATGCTGAAGGCACCCAGGGAAAAGAAACCGCCATTGGCCAGCGCGTTCGGGTCCAGCAGCAACTGCTCGTGGTGTTCGTCCACGGTCAGGCTGTCATCCGCCGGGCGCGGGCAGCGGTAGTGGCGCGGGTATTCGTCACCGGCGGTGGTGCGGGTGTAGTACAGGTAAGGACCCCAGGGCGAGGGCAGGGACAGATCGGTCTCGAGGATCCGGCCCTTGATTTCCTGGAACAGGGTTTCGCGCAGTTCGGCCTGGTCGGCGAGTTGGTCTTCCTGGAAGCGATTTTCAGCCTTGAGGTAGTCGAGTACGGCGTCGGTGTCGCGTTCCTGCAGCCAGGCATACGGGTCGACACCGGGGTCCTTGCGGGCTACCGGGGCGTTGGAAACATGGGCGGATAAGGACATGAAAGGCTCTCGAACATATTCATGGTGCACGTCTGGGCAGCCTGACGGGCGAAAAGCCGTTACTATAAGCGCCTCTGTGCGACACGCGTAGCGTGTCTTCAGCTTCAAGGTGTATTGGTCATCTTGAAGGGTTTTCATAAGAAAACCAAAAAGCTCGGGTACCCAGTCTCGAGAAACAAAACCGGCCCAGAAGTCCATTACCTTCAAGGACTTGCCGCTGCGGCGGTGGTAGCCCAAGGTCGATCAGCGCTCGGAAGTTCGACCACAGAACCAGTTCACCTGGCTCTGGAGTGCCCACTAAATCCTCGGTCCTTTTAGGACCCAACCCGCGCGGGAGAAAATTCCCGCAGGGGTTTTCTCCTCCTTTTGAAACAGGAGGAAACACTTCTCAGGGCATGCTGCGATGTCAGTTCTTGCTCCCATCTATCTGAAGACTCGAGCGAAAGCTCTGCCTGTCATTGTCCATCTAGCTTGACTCCAAGTTAGCAGCGGACTCGTTGTGCGACCAACGATAGCCTAGGAAAACATGCGTCATTGGCAACGATGAGGTGTGAAGCTTTTCCAACAACGTAGCCCCCAAACGGGTCTGCACTTGCTGCGAGGCAATGCAGAGATGCTCGGAGCAGTACCGGGTTGAGGCGCCAGGCTGGTTGGCATGGGCAACATATGTGAACTGCTGATAAACGTCGTAATTATAAACAAGCCGAAACTGCTACCAGGCTTGAGCCAAAAGGCAAAGTGATCGGATACCTCTGTAGAGGCTGGGGGTACGTCGTCATCAAGGTCACCGGCGAAAAGGTAGGCCCTAAACCAATCGTGTGACAGTTGGGGAACGTGGTAAGCCCGTACAGCTGCCTTAGGGCAGGGGATCCGTAAGGTGAACTGTTGGCTGTGCGGGTATGGGATCGCAGAGAAAGCGAAAGCCGGACTGTAATGGACCGGATAGGGGTTGGAACATTACCTCACGGGAAACCGGGCAGACTTCTGCGTGGTCTTTCGTCGCATGAACTCTGAGTGAACCTGTCTCAACAATCTTAGAAATCCGAGGTTTGGATTTCACATTTATCCAGCTCTGACGGGAGCGTCCATTCCCGTCAGGGGATGCGTACGTCTTCAGCTCAGGCAATTTGAGAGGAAGGCAGCATGCTAGTACACAGCCATACGGCCGTGCCTGCGCCTTCCGGTGCTCCGCAGCAATGGCACGACATCGACTGGTGTCGCGTTCAGCGGAATGTCCGGGTGATGCAGGTGCGGATTGCGAAGGCTTGTCGGGAAAACAATTGGCGCAGAGTGAAAGCCTTGCAACGAATGTTGACCCGCTCTCGTTCGGCTAGGTACCTGGCCGTACGACGAGTTACTGAAAACCAGGGCAAGCGCACGGCGGGAGTCGACCGCGTGCTCTGGGATACACCCGATGCCAAATGGAAAGCGGCGAATGGGTTGAAGCGGCACGGATATAAGCCACGGCCTTTACGGCGTGTGTTTATTCCGAAGTCAAATGGAAAGGAACGCCCTCTGGGCATCCCAACCATGACAGACAGGGCAATGCAGGCGCTATATCTGCTTGCCCTGGCGCCTATCGCAGAAACCACCGGTGATCCAAATAGTTACGGCTTTAGGATCGAACGTTGCACGGCGGATGCGATGGGACAGCTGTTCGTGTGCCTATCCAAAAAGGTCTCGGCCCAATGGGTTTTGGAAGCGGACATCAAGGGCTGCTTTGACAACATCAACCACGACTGGCTCATTGCCAACGTTCCAATGGACAAGGCGGTGCTTCAGAAATGGTTGAAAGCTGGTGTGATTCATAAAGGCCAGCTACAGGCAACGGAAGCCGGTACACCACAGGGCGGGATTATTTCGCCCACCTTGGCAAACATGGTGCTGGACGGACTGGAGGCACAGCTCAAGCAACATCTGGGCGTGACAAAGGCCAAAAAGCTGAAGATCAATGTGGTGCGTTATGCGGACGATTTTGTGATTACAGGAGGCTCGAAAGAGGTGCTGGAAAACGAGATTAAACCTTGGGTTGAGCGGTTTCTCGCTGTAAGAGGGCTGCAGCTGTCGCCTGAAAAAACCCATGTCGTCCACATTGATCAAGGCTTTGACTTTCTTGGATGGAATTTCCGCAAGTACGATGGGAAGCTCCTGATCAAGCCGAGCAAGAAAAACGTGAAAGCGTTCTATAGCAAGGTCAAGGAGGTCATCAGCACCCACAAAACGGCGACACAGGCGGATCTGATCCGACTGCTAAATCCGTTGCTCAGAGGCTGGGCGCAGTATCACCAGCCAGTGGTTGCCAAGAAGGCGTACAGCCGGATGGACAGTACGATTTTCTCTGCCCTATGGCATTGGGCGAAACGGCGACATCCCAACAAATCGTTGGATTGGGTCAGAAGAAATTATTTTCGGGCTTATGAAGGGAGAAATTGGATATTCGCCACCTCGGTGTTGAAGAAGGATGGGACAAAAACGCTAGCTCCTATGTATCTGTTAGCGAGTACACCGATTGAGCGGCATAGGAAGGTGAGTGGGGTGTTCAATCCCTTCGATCCTTCCATGGAAGAAATGGGCGAAAAATTACGGATGGAACGGATGCTAAAGAAGCTGAAGTACCGGAAGCAAATCGTCAGGCTCTTCCAAGGCCAACGTGGTCTTTGCCCGTTGTGCAAACAACCGATCACCAAGGTCAGTGGTTGGCATGACCACCATATTATCCATCGCTCCCAGGGCGGTGGAGACACCTTGGATAACCGGGTACTATTGCACCCAGTATGTCATCAGCAGCTCCATAGCCGTGGATTGACAGTGAACAAGCCGGCTCCGCAAGGGGCTTTCTAAAGACTTGAGCCGTATGCGTTGAAAGGCGCACGTACGGTTCTTAGGGGGGGACAGGCCAGTAATGGTCTGTTCCTACCCGACTTGCCTGCCTTGCCATGGACACCATGACCGAGAACGACTATCTGATCGCCTGGGGCCTTTACGCCTTCGCCGCACTGGGCTGCCTGCTCGTATGGATGCGCCTCACTCGCTGGATGTGGCGCTGGTTGCGCGAGCCGCTGCGGTTGCTGGTGGCGGTGTTGCTGTTCTGCCCCACCATTGTCGACCCGGTGAAGGACAAGTTTGCCCCGGCCCTGGCCATTGTTGCCCTGGACATTCTGTTCAAGGTGGGCAACAACGTCTGGCGCGCAGCGTCCGACCTGCTCATGTACGGCATGATCGCCTTCGGCGTCTACCTGATCTTCGCGTTGATCCGCTTCCCCATCGAGCGTGCTTCCAACGCCCGCAAGGAAAGGGCCGCCGCCGCGAAAGCCGCTGCCGCCGCAGCTGATGCGGAGGATGACGAGCCGCCGTTCGGCGTGGCCGGCGATGACCGTTACGGTCGCCCGCCGGTGCCGAGCAATCCCCAGCGTTCGCGCATCGAGCCGCGTCTGTAACCCGGCCTGCCCCTTCAAGCGAGAGTCCGAGCATGTGTGAGTTACTGGGCATGAGTGCCAATGTGCCGACCGACATCGTGTTCAGCTTCACCGGGCTGATGCAGCGTGGTGGCAAGACCGGGCCGCACCGGGACGGTTGGGGCATCGCGTTTTATGAAGGCCGCGGCCTGCGCCTGTTCCAGGACCCGGCCGCCAGCAGTGAATCGGAAGTGGCGAACCTGGTGCAGCGCTATCCGATCAAGAGCGAAGTGGTGATCGGGCATATCCGCCAGGCCAATGTCGGCAAGGTCTGCCTGTCCAACACCCACCCGTTCGTGCGCGAGTTGTGGGGGCGCAACTGGTGTTTTGCCCATAACGGCCAGCTCGCCGGTTTCCAGCCGGAGGTGAGTTTCTACCGCCCGGTGGGCGATACTGACAGCGAAGCGGCGTTCTGCGACCTGCTCAACCGTGTGCGCCAGGCTTTCCCGGAACCGGTGGAGGTGGAGCAATTGCTGCCCTCGCTGATTCAGGCCTGTTCCGAATACCGCAGCAAGGGTGTGTTCAACTGCCTGCTCAGCGATGGCGACTGGCTGTTCTGCTATTGCTCGACCAAACTGGCCCAGATCACCCGTCGCGCGCCGTTTGGCCCGGCGCGGCTCAAGGACGTGGATGTGATTGTGGATTTCCAGGCCGAAACCACGCCCAACGACGTGGTCACGGTGATCGCCACCGAACCCTTGACCGAAAACGAAACCTGGACCCGCTACGAACCGGGCCAATGGAGCCTGTGGCGACGCGGCGAATGCGTCAGCCACGGCCGCACCGAATAAGGACGTTACGTTATGTTGCTCAGTTATCTACGGCTGGTGTTGTTTGCAGTGGGCCTGCTGGTGGGGGTCCAGGTGCCGGGTTTCATCAGCGATTACGCCAAGCGGGTCGAGGCGCATCTGATCGAAGCCCAGAACGGCCTGCAAGGCTTCCAGGGCACCGCCAACCAGTTCTTCAAAGGTGACATGCAGGCCCTGGTGGCTCATTACCGCGCCAGCGAGGACCCGATCTTTCGCAGCGATGCCGACAGCCTGAACACCCTGCTGGTGCGTCAGCAGGCATTGGACAAGCAATACCAGGCGATGCAAGGCCCGTGGTATATCCGGTTGCTGCAAGTGGCGCTGGCCGCCGATCCGGACATCCGCAAGGAAACCTGGAATGGCTACAGCTACCAGATCCTGCTGACCCCCGAAGCGATGATCTGGGGCATCAGCGGTGCCATGCTGCTGTCGTTCGGCCTGGAGTGCCTGTTCCGCCTGATCGACTGGGTAGTGCTGGGCGGCAAGCGCCTGCGCCAGAGCCGACCGATTGAAGAGCGGGATTTGCGCGGGCTTTGACCCCACCCAGATAGAGCTTTTCTGTGGCGAGGGGATTTATCCCCGCTGGGCTGCAAAGCAGCCCCAAAAAAACATCAGCCCCAGTGGTGTGTCAGACAGATCCAAGGGGGCTGCTGCGCAGCCCAGCGGGGATAAATCCCCTCGCCACAACAGCATTCCAACCAGACACTCCACCGTTTCCCACCCAATCAACTTTTTCTTATGACCCGTCCGCAATTTTATTCGTTGGACGCGCCGCGCCGTGGGCCCAAGAATCGGGGCAACCGGTCTCTACGCTCCCGTCGTCGAGGCTTATAACAATAAAACCGTGGAGAACCACCATGAGTGCCCCTGACACACTCGGCGTCCCCCAAACCCAGGCCCGTTCCGGCCCGTTCGACTGGTATCGCAACATCAATCAGCAGGAGCGCCGCACCTTCTGGAGCTGCAAGATCGGTTATGCCCTGGACGGCATGGACACGCAGATGCTCAGTTTCGTGGTACCGACCCTGATCGCGATGTGGGGCATCACCACCGGGCAGGCGGGGCTGATTCACACCAGCACCCTGATTGCCTCGGCCCTTGGCGGCTGGATAGCCGGTATCCTCTCGGACCGTATCGGTCGGGTCCGTACCTTGCAACTGACAGTGCTGTGGTTCGCCTTCTTCACCTTCCTGTGTGGCCTGGCCCAGAGTTATGAACAACTGCTGATCGCCCGTACCCTGATGGGCTTTGGCTTCGGTGGCGAATGGACCGCCGGCGCGGTGCTGATGGGCGAAGTGATCCGCGCCAAGGATCGCGGCAAGGCGGTTGGCATGGTGCAGGCGGGTTGGGCGCTGGGGTGGGGCATGACGGCGATTCTGTATGCGCTGCTGTTCTCGGTGCTGGCACCGGAAGACGCCTGGCGCGCCCTGTTTATGCTCGGCCTGGTCCCGGCGGTGTTCGTGATTTTCGTCCGGCGACTGGTCAAGGACCCGGAGATCTATAACCAGACCAAGGCCCGTCAGGAACCGAGCAATCCGGCGAAGTTCTATGAGATTTTTGCCCCCGGCATCCTCTTCACCACGATTCGCGCCTCGTTGCTGACCACCGGTGCGCTGGGTGGCTACTACGCCATCACCTCGTGGTTGCCGACCTTCCTGAAGAATGAACGTGGCTTGAGTGTGCTGAGTACCGGTGGCTACCTGGCGATGGTGATCGTCGGTTCCTATGTGGGTTACGTCATCAGCGCCTATCTGACCGACATCCTGGGCCGCAAGAAGAACTTTATCCTGTTCGCCGTCGGTTCGTTCGTTATCGTGCTGCTGTACACCCAGATGCCGGTGAGCAATAACGTGATGCTCTGGCTGGGCTTCCCCTTGGGCTTCTTCGCGTCGGGAATGTTCAGCGGCATGGGCTCGTTCCTTACCGAACTGTTTCCGACCCGTATCCGCGGTTCGGGCCAGGGTTTCTGCTACAACATCGGTCGGGCGCTGGCGGCGCTGTTCCCGCTGCTGATCGGTCTGCTGAGCCAGAAGGTGCCCCTGAGTGTCGGCATCGGCGCGTTCGCAGCCGTGTCCTACGGCGTGGTGATCCTGGCAGCCCTCAGCCTGCCGGAAACCCAAGGCAAGCAGTTGGATGCCGAGTAATTGATAACCTGTGGGGTGCATGCCCCACGGCCAGAAAAGAAACAACCTACAGGAGCGTTCACTGTGAACCGCCTGCTTTTGAACTGCGATATCGGCGAAAGCTTCGGTAACTGGACCATGGGTCTGGACGCCGAGGTGATGCCCTTCATCGATTGCGCCAACATCGCCTGCGGTTTTCACGCCGGTGACCCGAGCATCATGCGCAAGACCGTCAGCCTGGCCTTGAGCCATGGCGTACAAATCGGCGCACACCCGGCCTATCAGGACCTGGTGGGTTTCGGCCGCCGCTCCATGGCTTACACCGCCCAGGAGCTGCAAGACCTGCTGCATTACCAGATCGGCGCCCTCGACGGCATCTGCCGGGCCCAGGGCGGGCGGGTCAGCTACGTCAAACCCCATGGTGCGATGTACAACGACATGATGGCCAACCCGGCGCAACTGCGTGCCGTGATCCAGGCCGTCGCGGCCTACGACCCGCAGTTGCCGCTGATGCTGATGGCGACCCGGGACAACAGCGCCGCCCAGGCCCTGGGTGATGAATATGGTCTGACGTTGTGGTTCGAAGCCTTCGCCGACCGTGCTTACGACAGCGCCGGTCACCTGGTTTCGCGCCAGTTGCCGGGCTCAGTGCATCACGATGCCGAGGTCATCATCGGGCAGGCCCTGACCATCGCCCGTGGCGACTCGCTGACCGCAAGCGATGGCAGCGCGTTGGTCCTGCATGCCAATACCTTGTGCGTGCACGGTGACAACGCCAGCTCCGTGGCGGCGGTGCAACGCATCTGCGAAGCACTGGACCGGCAGTGTGCATCATGAGACCACGGGTGGAAGTGGTCGCGGTGGACTGCCTGATGGTGCGCCTGTTCGATGAGATCGCCGAGACCCACATGCCGTGGATGCTCGCTGCCAGTGAGCGTCTGCGCGAGGTGTTCGCCGGGGACCTGATCGACCTGGTGCCGTCCTACACCACGCTGATGGTGCATTACGACATGCTGGCGTTGAACCCGGCTCAGGCGCGGGATCTGGTCAACGAGGCGTTGAACAATCTTTCCCCTGACGCCCGCTCGGTCGGCCAGAACCATGTGCTGCCGGTGTGGTACGACCTCAGCGTCGGGCCTGAACTGAGCCTGTTGTCGAGTCGCAGCGGGTTGACGGTGGAGCAGGTGATCCGTCGTCACAGCGAGCACGTATACCAGGTGTTTGCCCTGGGGTTTGCGCCCGGTTTTGCCTTCATGGGGCTGGTGGACGAAGTGCTGGCCGCGCCGCGCCTCGACACGCCTCGCAAGCGGGTGGCAGCGGGCAGCGTCGGCATTGCCGAGCGCCAGACCGCGGCGTATCCGCTGGTATCACCCGGCGGCTGGAACCTGATCGGTCGTACCCCGGCCAAACTGTTCGATCGCGAGCGTGACGGCTACAGCCTGATGCAGCCCGGCGACACGGTACGCTTTGTCGCCGTGGACCACGCCGAATTCATCGCCTTGGGCGGTGACGACACACCGCAGGAGGCCCTGGCATGAGCCGTTTGTCGATCAAGGCCAGCACACCGCTGTGCCTGCTGCAGGACGGTGGCCGTTTCGGCGTCAGGCATCTGGGCGTGACCCAGGGCGGCGCGGCGGACTGGCTGTCGATGGCCTGGGCCAACTGGATGCTGGGCAATGCCCTGGACGCGACGGCGGTGGAAATCACCCTCGGCGGTTTCACGGTGGAGGCCGAAGAGGATTGCGTACTGGCGTTGGCCGGGGCGGACCTCGGGGCGCGGGTAGACGGTCAGGCCGTGGCATCGTGGCGTTATTTCAGTTTGCGCAAGGGTCAGACCCTGGCCTTGACCCAACCGGTGCTCGGTGCCCGGGCGTACCTCGCGGCCCCCGGTGGGTTCGATGCGCCGGCGGTACTGGGCAGCCGGGCGACGGTCGTGCGTGAAGAGCTCGGCGGCCTGGATGGACTGGGGCGCGCGCTGGGCCGTGGCGAGCATTTGAGCTATTCAGGCCCGGTCACACCTCGGCCGATGCCGGGCAGGCTGATCCCGGATTTCCAGCAGACCCAGCCGCTGGACCTGATCCTGGGGGCGCAGAATGGCGCGTTCGGCGGACAGAGCCTGTTCGATGCGTTCAACAGTCCTTGGACGCTGGACAGCCGCGCCGACCGCATGGGCATCCGCTTGCTGGGGGCTGAGCTGAAATATCAGGGGCCTGCGATGATTTCCGAGGGCATTCCCCTGGGAGCCGTGCAGGTACCGCCGGACGGCCAGCCGATCGTGCTGCTCAACGACCGGCAGACCATTGGCGGTTACCCACGCCTGGGCGCCTTGACGCCATTGGCCCTGGCGCGGCTGGCGCAATGCCTGCCAGGCACGCAGGTGCGGTTGCGTCCGGTGGTGCAGGAGGTTGCGCATCGGCAGCAGGTGGAGTGCTTGCGGGGGTTTTTAGACCGCTAGAAGCATCGCGAGCAGGCTCGCTCCCACAGGGATCTCATGTGTGACGCAGATCCAGTGGGGGAGCGAGCCTGCTCGCGATGAGGCCCGAATGCTCGACAACAATCCTTACTTGGAAAGAAACCGCATCCCTTCCTCCAACCCCCGCAGGGTCAGCGGATACATTCGGTCCTCCACCAATTCCCGCACGATGTTGGTCGAGGCGGTGTAGCCCCAGGTGTCCTTCGGATAGGGGTTGATCCAGATGAGTTTCTTGTACTTCTCCATGAAGCGCTGCATCCACACATAGCCCGCTTCCTCGTTCCAATGTTCGACGCTGCCGCCGGCCTGGGTGATTTCATAGGGCGCCATGGCGGCGTCGCCGATGAAGATCACTTTGTAGTCCGCGCCGTACTTGTGCAGCAGGTCCTGGGTCGAGGTGCGTTCCGAGGTGCGGCGCAGGTTGTTCTTCCACACCGACTCGTACACGAAATTGTGGAAGTAGAAGTACTCCAGGTGCTTGAACTCGGTCTTGCAGGCCGAGAACAGTTCTTCGCATATTTTCACGTGGGCATCCATCGAGCCGCCGATGTCGAACAGCAGCAACAGCTTGACGGTATTGCGCCGCTCGGGGCGCATCTGGATGTTCAGCAGGCCGGCGTCCCGGGCGGTGTGGTCGATGGTGCCATCGATGTCCAGCTCTTCGGCCGCCCCCTGGCGGGCGAACTTGCGCAGGCGGCGCAGGGCGATCTTGATGTTGCGGGTACCCAGCTCCACCTGATCGTCGAGGTTCTTGTATTCGCGCTGGTCCCAGACCTTCACGGCCTTGCCCTGGCGCTTGCCGGCGTCGCCGACGCGGATGCCTTCGGGGTTGAAACCGCCGGAGCCGAACGGGCTGGTACCGCCGGTGCCGATCCACTTGTTGCCGCCGGCATGGCGTTCCTTCTGTTCTTCCAGGCGCTTCTTGAATTCCTCGATCAGCTTGTCCAGGCCGCCCAGGGACTGGATCTGCGCCCGCTCCTCATCGGTCAGCGAACGCTCGAATTCCTTGCGCAACCAGTCTTCGGGAATCAGTGCCTGGAGATGGTCGTCGAGTTTTTCCAGGCCGTTGAAGTAAGCGGCGAACGCCCGGTCGAACTTGTCGAAATGGCGCTCGTCCTTCACCAGGATCGCCCGGGACAAGTAATAGAATTCGTCCATGTCGGCAAAGATCACCCGCTGTTTCAGCGCGTTGATCAGGTCCAGCAACTCGCGCACCGACACGGGCACCTTGGCGGCGCGCATTTCATTGAACAGGTTCAGCAGCATGGCAGTGGCCCTCGCGCTTGTTGACGAAGAGGGCTTAACGCGTGCCGCGACGGCTCATGAACGCCAGGCGCTCAAGCAATTGCACGTCCTGTTCGTTCTTGACCAGGGCACCGGCCAGCGGTGGGATGGCCTTGGTCGGATCGCGTTCACGCAGCACCGCTTCGCCAATGTTGTCGGCCATCAGTAGCTTGAGCCAGTCCACCAGCTCGGAGGTGGAGGGCTTCTTTTTCAGGCCCGGCACTTTGCGCACGTCGAAGAACACGTCCAGCGCTTCGCTGACCAGGTCTTTCTTGATGTCCGGGTAGTGCACATCGACGATTTTCTGCAGGGTGACGCGGTCCGGGAAGGCGATGTAGTGGAAAAAGCAGCGACGCAGGAACGCATCCGGCAGCTCTTTTTCGTTGTTGGAGGTAATGATGATGATCGGGCGCTGCTTGGCCTTGATGGTTTCGTCGGTCTCGTAGACGTAGAACTCCATCTTGTCGAGTTCCTGCAGCAGGTCGTTGGGGAACTCGATGTCGGCCTTGTCGATCTCGTCGATCAGCAGGATGACCCGTTCTTCGGACTCGAAAGCCTCCCAGAGCTTGCCCTTCTTCAGGTAGTTGCGCACGTCATGGACCTTGTCCACCCCCAGTTGCGAGTCGCGCAGGCGGCTGACCGCGTCGTACTCGTACAAGCCCTGATGAGCCTTGGTGGTGGATTTGATGTGCCAGGTGATCAGGCGCGCGCCGAAGGACTCCGCCAGCTGCTCGGCGAGCATGGTCTTGCCGGTGCCCGGTTCGCCCTTGACCAGCAACGGCCGCTCCAGGGTGATGGCGGCGTTCACGGCCAGCTTCAGGTCATCGGTGGCCACGTAGGCGCTGGTGCCTTCGAACTTCATCTGCAATTTCCTCGAACGTGTCGCTGGCCCGGCGAGGCGGGGCGCGCGAAGTAAAATGTCGTGCTCGACTATAACGCGACGTCCCGCCGACTGTGAACGCAGACGCTGTATTCAGTCTCTGAATGGGGCGTCACATGTTGACCCGGTCTTGGCGGATGGCCGGACAAAGGAGGGCGATTGTGGCGAGGGAGCTTGCTCCCGCTCGAGTGCGCAGCGCTCGCCGGCTTTTTAGGGCCGCTACGCAGCCCAGCGGGAGCAAGCTCCCTCGCCACAGGCTAGTCCTTAGAGGGCGGCGGCTGCTCGTAGCGCGCGTTGAAGGCCTCGACGAAACCGTTGCGCAGGATCTGCAGGAAGGCTTCGAAGGCGCTGATGTCCTGTTGATGGACATTGCCGTTGAGCTCGACCCGGGTGGCGAACTGGTTCTTGCGCTGATTCTTCAGGGCCGTTTCGCCGGCGCCGACCAGCGCCTCCCAGACCGAACGGAAAATGTTCTTTTTCTCGTTTTCCACGTCTTGTTGCCAATCGAATACGTCCACATCCCGCAGCAGCGGTTTGATGTAGCCGCTGAGTTTGGCGTTGTTCGCCTCAGCCTCGATCACCAGGTCGCCATGGCCGGCATTGAAGTCGAACTTGCCGTAGGCCGCGGCAAAATCGTTCAGGCGCTTGAGTTCGATGTTCCTGGCCCGCAGGCGGAAGTCGAAATCCTCGAACTTGCTCAGCGGGTCGAAGGTGGCTTGCACCTCCAGCGGCGCATGTTCGGCCACCAGGGCTTTGCCCTCGAAACGGGCGTCACGCTTGCCTTCGGTATCGACCACGTTGGTCAGGTTATAGAAGCTGGCGTTGACGTCGGTGGCCCGCAGGTTGACCGGGGGCTTGGAGTTGAAATTGCGAAAGGCCACTTTGCCGTCCCTGATCCGCACCTCGTTGAAGGTGATGGGCAGCAGTTTGCTTAGCTGCTCGCGCCAGTTGGTGCCCTGGCCGGTCTGGGAGTTCTGCCGGTTGCCGCCGCCATCGACGAAGTTCACTTCGGGCCGGGCGAACTCCGCCTCGGCCACCACTGCGTGGTCGTACCACAGCGAGTGCCAGCTGACAGACAGGTCGACCAGCGGTGCATCGACGAACGGTACCGGGACCTTGCCGTCGACCTTGACGATTTTCAGGCCGTTGATCCGGTAGGCTCCGCGCCAGAGCGCCAGGTCCACATCAGTGACCTGGCCGCGGTAGTCGCCCATGTCGGCCAGTTTGTCGTTCAGGTAGTTGCGCACGAGGTAAGGCAACGTGAAATGCAGGGCCACCAACACCGCAACGATGGCTGTGAGAGTCCACAGTGGCCAGCTGTATCGACGCTTCATGTCGTTCGGTCTCAGGCAATATTAAAACCATTGACCGTTGCAGCCCTGCGAACGTTCGCTGCAACTGGACGCCCTCGGGCAACAGGCATACCTTTAGGCGCTTGAATTCACGCATCACTAAGGACCTAGTCATGAGCCGTATCTACGCTGACAACGCCCATTCCATCGGCAATACGCCACTGGTGCAGATCAATCGCATTGCCCCGCGGGGTGTCACCATCCTGGCCAAGATCGAAGGGCGTAACCCGGGGTATTCGGTCAAGTGCCGGATTGGCGCGAACATGATCTGGGACGCTGAAAGCACCGGCAAGCTCAAGCCAGGCATGACCATCGTCGAGCCGACCTCGGGCAACACCGGGATCGGCCTGGCGTTCGTCGCCGCTGCTCGTGGCTACAAGCTGATGCTGACCATGCCGGCCTCCATGAGCATCGAACGGCGCAAGGTGCTCAAGGCCCTTGGCGCCGAGCTGGTGCTGACCGAACCGGCCAAGGGCATGAAGGGCGCCATCGAGAAGGCCGCCGAGATCGTCGCCAGCGATCCGTCCAGTTATTTCATGCCGCAGCAGTTCGATAACCCGGCGAACCCGGCGATCCACGAAAAAACCACCGGCCCGGAAATCTGGAACGACACCGACGGCGCGGTGGACGTGCTGGTGGCGGGCGTGGGCACCGGCGGAACCATTAGCGGGGTCTCCCGCTATATCAAGAACACCTGCGGCAAGCCGATCCTGTCGGTGGCGGTGGAGCCCGAGAGCTCGCCGGTGATTACCCAGGCGCTGGCGGGCCAGGAAATCAAGCCCAGCCCCCACAAGATCCAGGGGATTGGTGCCGGATTCGTGCCGAAGAACCTGGATCTGTCGATGGTCGATCAGGTTGAGCGGGTGACGGACGACGAATCCAAGGCCATGGCCCTGCGCTTGATGCAGGAAGAAGGCATTCTGTGTGGCATTTCCTGTGGCGCGGCGATGGCCGTGGCCGCACGCCTGGCGGAAAAACCCGAGATGCAGGGCAAGACGATCGTGGTGATCCTGCCGGATTCGGGCGAGCGGTACTTGTCGAGCATGCTGTTCAGTGATCTGTTTACCGAACAGGAAAACCAGCAGTAATACGGTGGCAGGACAGCTTCTGTGGCGAGGGGATAAATCCCCTCGCCACAGAAGCCTTCAGCAGGATTGAAGGTGTTTTGACTGGCGTCAGCCAGGGTTCAGGTGACGCCTGTTAGGTTTATTGCGTCCTGCACAATAGTGAATATTGCGTTAGACGGTTTCTACCCGGGCCATGAGCATTTAGCATGGCCCCCGGCCACGTCGGGCAGTTGACGTCGCATCAGTTGCTTTTTTGACAAGGAGTTATGAATGACCGTTTCGTTTGTCGCCAAGGCGTCGGTACTGCTGCTGTTTCTGGGCAGTACGCTTTATGTGCACCTGCGCGGCAAGGCGCGTTTGCCGGTGTTGCGCCAGTTCGTCAACCACTCGGCGCTGTTCGCACCCTATAACACCCTGATGTACCTGTTCTCCGGCGTACCGTCCAGGCCTTACCTGGACCGCAGCAAGTTCCCCGAACTGGATGTGCTCAAGGACAACTGGCAGGTCATCCGTGATGAGGCGATGCACCTGTTCGACGAGGGTTACATCCGGGCCGCGGAAAAGAACAACGATGCCGGCTTCGGCTCGTTCTTCAAGAAAGGCTGGAAGCGCTTCTACCTCAAGTGGTACGACAAACCGCTGCCGTCGGCCGAAGTGCTGTGCCCCAGGACCGTCGAGCTGGTCAACCGGATTCCCAACGTCCGCGGCGCGATGTTCGCACTGCTGCCGGGTGACAGCCATTTGAACCCCCATCGCGATCCGTTCGCCGGCTCGTTGCGCTATCACCTGGGGCTTTCCACGCCCAACTCCGACGATTGCCGGATCTTCGTCGACGGCCAGATCTATGCGTGGCGCGACGGCGAAGATGTGATGTTCGATGAAACCTACGTGCACTGGGTCAAGAATGAAACACCCCAGACCCGCGTGATCCTGTTCTGCGATGTCGAGCGCCCCTTGAGCAGCCGGTTGATGACCCGTCTCAATCGCGCTGTCAGCGGCTTCCTCGGCCGCGCCACCGCGCCGCAGAATCTGGACGACGAACGCGTCGGCGGTATCAACCAGGTCTACGCCTGGAGCAAGTCGTTCAGCGATGGTATCAGCGGCCGGGTCAAGCAGTGGAAACGCAAGTACCCCAAGGTGTATCGGGTGATGCGGCCGGTGCTGGCGGTGGTGGTACTCACGGCACTCGGCTATTGGTTGTTCGGTTAACCATTGCGCAATACTTCGAGCGCTGGTTATAGTCAGCGCTCGTCGGGTTTTCGAACCCACTTCCCCAAAGAGATCGGCTCATGCCTGTATCCCCTGTCATCGCGGTTGTGGTTCCAGCGTTCAACGCTGGCGTCGTGCCGTGCGGGAATCAGCAGCCTGTGCAGATCGGTCAATACCCTCCACCTGTCAGTAGCTCATCGGTGTACGCCGTCGTATCACCGCCGGGTGTTGGCGTTCAGGGCTGATCGGCAACGGTTGCCGTCCCCTGTGCCTGCCTGAAAAAAACTACTGGACTTCAGCCTCGGCTGAGTTGGCTTTTGCCTGACTACAGGTGGTATCCATGTTTTCCCTATCCAAGAACGCGTTATTGGCGGCGGCTTCCACGAGCCTGTTCGTCCTGCTGTGGAGCAGCGGCGCAATCTTTTCCAAACTGGGCCTGGCCCACGCTTCACCTTTCGCTTTTCTGCTGATCCGTTTTGCCATTGCACTGTGTGCGTTGGTGTTGTTGATCCCGGTGTTCAGGTTCAAGCTGCCCACGGTCGGCAAGCCGTTGATCTATGCCGCGACCACAGGATTGGTGCTGCTGGGGGCCTATCAGATTTTCTATCTGCTGGCCCTGCAAATGAACGTGACACCCGGCGTGATGGCCACCCTGATGGGCGTACAACCCATCCTCACGGTGGTGCTCGTGGAACGTCAGCGTTCCTGGTCGCGTCTGTTCGGCCTGGCGCTCGGGTTGGTCGGGTTGGTCATGGTGGTGTACCAGGGCATCGGATTGGCGGGGATGTCCTTGACCGGAATGCTGTGCGGGTTGCTGGCGCTGGTGTCCATGACCGCCGGGTCGATCATGCAGAAACGCATTACCGATAATCCCCTCGGCACGCTGCCGGTGCAGTACCTGGCCGGACTTTTATTGTGTGCGGTGTTCGTGCCGTTCCAGCCATTCCATTTCGAGACCCGTGCGGGCTTCATCGTGCCGGTGTTGTGGATGGGTTTGGTGGTCTCGGTGCTGGCGACCTTGCTGCTGTACCGGCTGATTGCACGGGGTAATCTGGTGAATGTCACCAGCCTGTTCTACCTGGTGCCGGCGGTGACGGCGGTCATGGACTACCTGGTGTTCGGCAACCGGCTGGCGCTGTTGAGCTTGCTGGGGATGGCGCTGATCATCGTCGGGCTGGTGTTTGTGTTTCGTAAACGCCGCTAGCCGTTAGCGGGCCAGTGACTGCAGTACCTCCATCGCGGGCAAGCCTTGCTCACACAGGTTTGCGACATCCTGTGGGAGCAAGGCTTGCCCGCGATGACATGCTCGAATGCGCCGATGCGCTAGCGGGCAGACACCTCGACCGGCTTCTGCGCCGCCGGCTTCAACACCAGCCACAATGCTGCCGCAATCAGCACCCCGCCATACAGATGCGCCATCCCCAACGGCTCATCCAGCAACAACGCCCCCCACAGCACGCCGAATGGCGGGATCAGGAAGGTAACGGTCATGGATTTGACCGGCCCGATGGCGCTGAGCAACCGGAAATAAAGGATGTACGCCAGCGCGGTGCACACCAGCCCCAACCCCAGCAATGACAGCCAGACGCTCCAGCCACCCCAGCTGGCCGGGGGTTGGCTGATGACGCTGTAACCGAACAGTGGCAGCAGGAACACCGTGGCGCCGAACATGCTCCCCAGGGCGGAAAGACGGCTGTCCAACCCGCCTTGATGATCGAGCCAGCGCCGGGTGAGGAATCCGGCGAAGCCATAACAGGTGGTGGCCATCAGGCAGGCGAGGGCGCCCATCAGCAGTTGCAGGTCGAAGGCCACCGGGCCGGCGCGGGTCAGGATGCCGACGCCGAGCAGCCCGAGGAACACGCCGCTGACCTTGGCGACCGTGAGTTGCTCGCTGAAGAACAGCCCACCGATCAACACCCCCATCAGAGGCGTCGTGGCGTTGAAGATCGCCGAGTAACCGGCCGGAAGGGTTTGGGCCGCCAGGGAATAGAACGTCGCGGGAATGCCCGAGTTGATCAGGCCCAGCCCCATCGCGACTTTCAGCTTGCCACGGAAATTCCAGTCGACCCGCATCAGTGCCAGGATCACCACCAACCCGACGAAGGCGATGGAGACACGAAAAAAGGCCGTGGGGATCGTGCCGATGACGGGCGCGATAATGCGCATGAACAGGAAGCTCGCCCCCCAGATGGCGGCCAATGACAGCAGACGCAGGAGATCGACGAGGTTCACGAGGGAGTCCTTCCATGGTTGGCCGGCAAGTGTCGCCCTCCCTGGGACCAATGGCAATGGTTGCGTTGCCGCGTGATTGGCCTCTAAGCTCAGCCGCTCATGACAAGACCCCCCGTCGAGGTTTCCCTATGCCGCAGCCATGGCCCGCCAGCGATATCGCCCGATCGATTCTCGACGGCTTCGACGATTATCGCGAGCATTTCCGGCAGATTACCGACGGTGCCCGTGCCCGGTTCGAGCAGGCCCGATGGCAGGAAGCGCAAGCGGCGTCGGCGGCGCGGATCAATCTGTACGAAGAAAAAGTCTTCGAAACCGTGGCCCGGCTGCGCAAGGCCTTCGATGCCGAGGCGCTGATGGATGTGAGCTGCTGGCCGCTGGTGAAAAGTGCTTACATCAGCCTGATCGACCTGCGTTTCGACGATGAGCTGTCCGAGACCTGGTACAACTCGATTTTCTGCGGCCTGTTCAGCCATGACCTGATCAGCGACGGCACCATGTTTATCCACACCACCCGGCCGAGCCTGCGTCGGGCCCGCTCCGCGCAGACCCGTACCTACAAGCCCCAGGGCCAACTGGACCGGATGCTTGCGGACATTTTCGCCGATTACCGGTTCAGCGAAGACTACGCCGACCTGGCGAGCGACCTGCAGCGCCTCGAAGCCCAGCTGCGAGAAAACCTGCCGGATTGGGTCTGCAAGGACCCGGAATTGACCGTGGAGCTGTTTTCATCAGTGCTTTATCGCAACAAGGGCGCCTACCTGGTGGGGCGGATCTACACCCGCGATGATCAGTGGCCGCTGGTGATTCCGCTGTTGCACCGCGAGGGTCGGGGCATCCAGATCGACGCGCTGATCACCGACGAGGCCCAGGTCTCGATCATCTTCTCGTTCACCCGTTCGTATTTCATGGTGGACGTGCCGGTGCCGGCGGAATTCATCGGCTTCCTCAAGCGGATCCTGCCAGGCAAACACGTCGCCGAGCTGTACACCTCCATCGGTTTCTACAAGCACGGCAAGTCCGAATTCTATCGGGCCCTGATCAATCACCTGGCGAACACCGACGACCAGTTCATCATGGCGCCGGGTGTGCGCGGCATGGTCATGAGCGTGTTCACGTTGCCGGGCTTCAACACGGTGTTCAAGATCATCAAGGACCGCTTCTCGCCGTCGAAAAACGTCGACCGCGCCACGGTGATCGAGAAGTACCGGCTAGTGAAAAGTGTCGACCGGGTCGGACGCATGGCCGATACCCAGGAGTTCGCCGATTTCCGCTTTCCCCTGGGCAAGTTCGAACCGGCGTGCCTGGAAGAGTTGCTGGAAGTGGCGCCCTCCACGGTGTCGGTGGAAGGCGATACGGTGCTGATTCGTCACTGCTGGACCGAGCGGCGCATGACACCGCTGAACCTCTACCTGGAAAACGCCAGCGAGGCCCAGGTGCGCGAGGCGCTGGAGGACTATGGCCTGGCCATCAAGCAGTTGGCGGCGGCGAATATCTTCCCCGGCGACATGTTGCTCAAGAACTTCGGCGTGACCCGCCATGGCCGGGTGGTGTTCTACGACTACGACGAGATCTGCTTCCTCACCGAAGCCAACTTCCGACACATCCCCCAGCCGCGCACCCCGGAAGACGAAATGGCCTCCGAACCGTGGTACTCCATCGGTCCGCTGGACGTCTTTCCCGAGGAGTTCCCACCCTTCCTGTTCGCCGACGCCGGGCAGCGCAAGTTGTTCGACCAGATGCACGGCGAGCTGTACAACGCCGACTACTGGAAAGGCCTGCAAGAGGCCATTCGAGCGGGGAAGGTGATTGATGTGTTCCCGTATCGGCGCAAGGACCTGGATAACGAATAACGTTCGAATTCACGCAGATCCCTTGTGGGAGCGAGCCTGCTCGCGATGGCGATTGTCCGATCAATATCCATGTCGACTGCCCCACCGCCATCGCGAGCAGGCTCGCTCCCACAGGGGAGGGTGGCAGGCAAAGAGGGCATGTGTTCGGCGCAGCGGGCGCAAATCTGCGACAATCGCCCCCTGCATAAAACCGACGACCCTTGCGTACCCGATGACTGACCAAGCCCCCGCTATCGACAAGCTGCTGAAGAACCTCGACCACGCCATGCTCGCCGACCGTCACCGGTTGCGGCGGCAGTTGCTCGAGCTGCGCAAGAAACCCGATGAGGCCAAGCTGGCCCAGTGGGTGGCGCGCATGCAGGCGTCGTGCGACCAGGTGCTGGCGCGCAAGGCCAGCCTGCCGCTGATTCGCTACGACGACAATCTGCCGATTGCCGCCAAGCGTGACGAAATCAAGGACGCGCTGCTCAAGCACCAGGTGTTGATCATCGCCGGCGAAACCGGCTCGGGCAAAACCACGCAATTGCCGAAGATCTGCCTGGAAATCGGGCGCGGCCAGTATGGCTTGATCGGCCACACCCAACCGCGCCGGATCGCCGCCCGCAGCGTGGCGAGCCGGGTCGCCGAAGAACTGGCCACGCCATTGGGCGCGCTGGTGGGCTACCAGGTGCGGTTCGAGGACCAGAGCGACGCCAACACCCTGATCAAGTTGATGACCGACGGCATCCTGCTGGCCGAGACGCAGAACGACCGCTACCTCGAGCGCTACGACACGATCATCGTCGACGAAGCCCACGAGCGCAGCCTGAACATCGACTTCCTGCTGGGGTATCTCAAGACCCTGCTGCCGCGCCGCCCGGACCTTAAGGTCATTATCACCTCGGCGACCATCGACCTGGAGCGTTTCTCCAAGCACTTCGACGACGCGCCGATCGTGGAAGTCTCGGGCCGCACCTTCCCGGTGGAAACCTGGTACCGCCCGCTGACCCTGGAGCAGGACGAAGAGGGCAACCGCGTCGAGGACGACCTGACCGTCGACCAGGCGATTCTCGCCACCCTCGATGAAATCGCCGCCCATGAGCGCAGCGAGCGCCGCAGCCCTGGCGATGTGCTGGTGTTCCTGCCGGGGGAGCGGGAGATTCGTGACGCGGCGGAAATGCTGCGCAAGGTCCAGCTCAAGCACACCGAGATCTTGCCGTTGTATGCGCGCTTGTCCCCGGCCGAACAACAGCGGATCTTCCAGTCCCACCCGGGCCGTCGTGTGGTGCTGGCGACCAACGTCGCCGAAACCTCGCTCACCGTGCCGGGCATCCGCTACGTGATCGACAGCGGCACCGCGCGGATCAGCCGCTACAGCTATCGCGCCAAGGTCCAGCGCCTGCCCATCGAAGCCATTTCCCAGGCCAGCGCCAACCAGCGCAAGGGGCGTTGCGGGCGGGTCGAGCCGGGGATTTGCGTACGGCTGTACAGCGAAGAAGATTTCCTCGGCCGGCCGGAATTTACCGACCCCGAGATCCTGCGCACCAACCTGGCGGCGGTGATCCTGCAGATGCTCCATCTGCGCCTGGGCGAGATCACTGATTTCCCGTTCATCGAGCCGCCGGATGGCAAGGCCATCAGCGACGGTTTCAACCTGCTGCAAGAGTTGTCGGCAGTGGACCGCAACAGCCAACTGACCCCTTTGGGCCGTCAGTTGGCGCGCTTGCCGGTGGACCCGCGCATGGGCCGCATGTTGCTGGAAGCGGCGAAGCTGGGCAGCCTGCAGGAAGTGCTGATTGTCGCCAGCGCCATGTCGATCCAGGATCCGCGAGAGCGTCCGCCCGAACGTCAGCAGGCCGCCGACCAGGCCCACGCCCAGTGGAAGGACTCTGACTCGGACTTCGCCGGGCTGGTCAACCTGTGGCGCGGTTTTGAAGAACAACGCCAGGCCCTGACGGCCAGCCCGTTGCGCAACTGGTGTCGCAAGAACTTCCTCAACTACCTGCGCCTGCGCGAGTGGCGCGACGCTCATCGCCAGTTGAGCCTGATCTGCCGCGACATGCAGTTGAGCCTCAACAAGGACCCGGCCGACTACCCGAAACTGCACAAAGCGGTGCTCTCGGGCCTGTTGAGCCAGATCGGCCAGAAAACCGAAGACGGCGACTACCTGGGCGCCCGCCAACGGCGCTTCTGGGTCCACCCTTCGTCGGGGCTGGGCAAGAAGCGTCCGCAGTGGCTGATGACCGCCGAACTGGTGGAAACCACCAAGCTGTATGCGCGCATGGTCGCCAAGATCGAACCGGACTGGATCGAACCGCTGGCCGGGCACCTGATCAAGAAAAACCACTTCGAACCCCATTGGGAGAAGAAGCGCGGACAGGTGGTGGCGTATGAACAGATCACCCTGTTCGGGCTGATCGTGGTCGGCCGTCGGCCGGTGCATTACGGGCCGGTGGACCCGGTGGTGTCGCGGGAGCTGTTCATCCGCGAAGCCCTGGTGCGTGGCGAGATCCAGTCCAAGGCCAAGTGCCTGGCGGCCAATACCCGATTGCTGGAGCAACTCGACGAACTGGAAGCCAAGGCCCGTCGCCGCGACATCCTGGCGGACGAAGAAACCCTGTTCGCTTTCTATGACGCACGCTTGCCGGCCGAGATCCACCAGACCGCGACGTTCGACAGTTGGTACCGGATCAACAGCCAGAAAGACCCGCAGTTGTTGATCATGCGCGAAGAGGACGTGTTGGCTCGCGAGGCCAGCGAAGTGACCGCCGCGCACTTCCCCGACACCTTGCGCGTCGGCGACCTGACGTTGCCCCTCGGCTACCACTTCGAACCCAACCATCCCCGCGACGGGGTGACATTGCGGGTGCCGGCGCCGCTGTTGCCGATGCTGCCGCCGGAGCGCCTGGAGTGGCTGGTGCCCGGCATGATCGAGGCCAAGTGCATTGCCCTGGTGCGCAACCTGCCCAAGGCCCTGCGCAAGAACTTCGTGCCGGTGCCGGACTTCGTCAAGGCGGCGCTGCAACGCATTACCTTCGCCGAAGGTTCGTTGCCGCAATCCCTGGGCCGCGAGCTGCTGCGCATGACCGGCGCGCGGGTCAGCGACGAAGCCTGGGCCGAAGCGGCGCAGCAAGTGGAAGGCCACCTGCGCATGAACCTGGAAATCGTCGACGGCCAGGGTAAGTTCCTCGGCGAGGGTCGCGACCTGGCCGAGCTGACAGCGCGTTTTGCCGAAGCCAGCCAGGCTGCCTTGGCCGTGCCGCAAACCGCGAAAAGCCAGGCGCCGGTGGAAGCCAAAGTCTTCGCTCCGGTGGCGGAAAAGACCCAGCAGAAGATCGCCGGGTTGTCGATGACGGTGTATCCGGCGTTGGTGGAGGAGGGCGGTGTGGTCAAGGAAGGGCGTTTCCCTACCCCGGCCGAAGCCGAGTACCAGCATCGCCGGGCCTTGCAACGGTTGTTGATGCAGCAGTTGGCGGAGTCGGCCAAGTTCCTGCGGAGCAAATTGCCGGGGCTGACGGAACTGGGCTTGCTCTACCGCGAACTGGGACGCATCGACAACCTGGTGGAAGACATCCTGCTGGCCAGTCTCGACAGCTGCGTTCTGGAAGGCGAAGCGAACCTGCCCCGTGACGGCGCCGCGCTGGCGTCCCTGGCCGAGCGCAAGCGCGGCGGCTGGACCGAACACGCCGAACGCCTGGCGAAGCTGACCCTGGATATCCTCAAGCTCTGGCATGGTCTGCAAAAGCGCTTCAAAGGCAAGATCGATCTGGCCCAGGCCGTGGCGCTGAACGACATCAAGCAACAGCTCAGTCATCTGGTGTACCCGGGCTTCGTGCGCGAAACTCCGCATCAATGGCTCAAGGAACTGCCGCGTTACCTCAAGGCCATCGAGCAGCGTTTCGAGAAGTTGGGCAGCCAGGTGCAGAAAGACCGGGTCTGGAGCGGCGAACTGTCGAACCTCTGGGCCCAGTACCAGACCCGCGCCGGCAAACACGCCCAGGAAGGCAAGCGCGATCCGCAACTGGAGCTTTACCGCTGGTGGCTGGAGGAATACCGAGTGTCGCTGTTCGCCCAGCAGTTGGGGACCAAGGTGCCTATTTCGGACAAGCGCCTGGGCAAGCAGTGGGGGCAGGTGGAGCCCTGAGGCAACACCATTGATGCCTGTGGGAGCGAGCCTGCTCGCGATGAGGCAGTGTCAGTCGACATCCCTATCAACTGACAGACCGCTATCGCGAGCAGGCTCGCTCCCACAGGGTCTTGTGTCTTGCCCTGGCTTTTGCCGCTCCCACAAGGGTTTTGTGTCTTGATTGAGGGAGAATGGGCCAAACGCCAGCGTTTATGGCAAACTTCGCGGCTATAAATGCCGGTCCCGTGGTTTTGAGCTTCAATTCCCCGGGCGGATCGGAATAAAGCGATGCCAGGTCTGCTTCCCAGGATGGGAAAAGACCCTTTGCGTATTGGTACGTTGGTGCCAATGCTTTCTGCCTGAACAGATCAGAGACACGACCATGCATAACGTCGTCATCAGTGGCACCGGCCTGTATACCCCGGCCAACAGCATTTCCAATGAAGAGCTGGTGCAATCCTTCAACGCCTACGTCGCGCAGTTCAATGCCGACAACGCCGAAGCCATCGAGCGCGGTGAAATCGAGGCGTTGACCGAATCCAGCGCGGCGTTTATCGAGAAAGCTTCCGGTATCAAGAGCCGCTTTGTCATGGACAAGGACGGTATCCTCGACCCGCAACGCATGACCCCACGCCTGCCCGAGCGCTCCAATGAGCAATGGTCGGTGCTCTGCGAAATGGCCATCGGCGCCGCGAAACAGGCGCTGGAGCGCGCCGGCCGTACCGTCGCCGACATCGATGGGGTGATCGTCGCCTGTTCCAACTTGCAACGCGCGTACCCGGCCATCGCCATCGAAGTCCAGGAAGCCCTGGGCATCGAAGGTTTCGGTTTCGACATGAACGTGGCCTGCTCCTCGGCGACGTTCGGCATCCAGGCCGCGGCCAACAGCGTGCAACTGGGCCAGGCTCGGGCGGTCCTGATGGTCAACCCCGAAGTGTGCACCGGCCACCTGAACTTCCGTGACCGCGACAGCCACTTCATCTTCGGCGACGCGGCCACCGCCGTGATCATCGAGCGGGCGGACCTGGCGACCTCGCCGCATCAGTTCGATGTGGTCAGCACCAAGCTGCTCACCAAGTTCTCCAACAACATCCGCAACAACTTCGGCTTCCTCAACCGCGCCGCGGAAGAGGGCATCGGCACCCGTGACAAGCTGTTCGTCCAGGAAGGCCGCAAGGTGTTCCGCGATGTCTGCCCGATGGTGGCCGAGCTGATTGGCGCTCATCTGGAAGAAAACCAGTTGAACGTCGAGCAAGTGAAGCGCTTCTGGCTGCACCAGGCCAACCTGAGCATGAACCACCTGATCGTGCGCAAGCTGCTAGGACGCGAAGCCACTGAAGAGGAAGCCCCGGTGATCCTCGACCGCTATGCCAACACCAGCTCGGCGGGTTCGGTGATTGCGTTCCACCTGAACCAGGATGACTTGCCCAGCGGCTCGGTGGCGGTACTCAGTTCGTTTGGGGCGGGGTATTCGATTGGTAGCGTGATCCTGCGCAAACATTGATCCAGTTGTTAGCGGATTTATTGTGGCGAGGGGATAATTCCCCTCGCCACAATAGTGTCAGGCATATGAGAGCTTGAATGACTACCACCAACGACACCCAACTGCTCCAACGCTTGCTGGCGGGGGAGCAGCGCGCCTACAAGGAACTGGTCAGCACCTACCAGAGCCCGATGCGCGCGGTCGCCTATGCCATCGTTGGCAGTCGCCATGCCGACGAAGTGGTGCAGGACGCCTGGCTGTCCGTGGTGCGCAACCTCAGTGGTTTCCAGGGCCGCTCCAGCCTCAAGACCTGGTTGCTGACCATCACAGCCAACGCTGCCAAGGGGCGCTACAAGCAGAACCGTCGCGAGGTGCTGCTCGACGACCTGCCATCGCCCCATGGCACGCTCGGCGATGATCGCTTCGCCGCCGATGGCCACTGGTTGCTGGCGCCGTTCGCCTGGCACCAGGACACGCCGGAAGCGCTGCTGACGGAGAGCGAATTGCGCGATTGCCTCGAGCACACGCTGCTCAGCCTGTCGGAACTGCAAGGCAGCGTGCTGAACTTGCGCGAACGCCAGGGGCTGGAGCTGGAAGAAATTTGTAATCTTCTGGGGATCTCGCTCTCTAACGTACGTGTGCTGTTGCATCGTGCCCGGCTGAAGGTCTTCGCGACCGTGGAACATTTCGAGGAGACCGGCGAATGCTGACCTGCAAGGAACAAGTGGCACGCTCCAGCGATTATCTCGACGGTCAATTGAGCTTTCGCGAACGCCTGATGGTGCGTCATCACCTGATGTTCTGTCCCAACTGCCGACGTTTCATTCGCCAGATGAAGCTGATGCAGGCCACCCTCAGAAAGCTCCCCGAGCCGCCCGTCCCCGACCTGGATCACCTCGCCGAAAAACTCGCCGCCGAGCGCCGCCGGCATTCGCGCTGAACCTTGAGTCACCACCACAGGGGGCGGCTGAACGAAAAAAGCCTGGCGTTGCTGAATCGGACGGATGATGGGACCGATGCAGCAACGTCAGGCTGTAAGATGCGCGTCGGGCTTCCTTGCCCGAGCTGTAGAGCAGTGATCAGAACTTCGCTTCAGCATCCAGTTGCAGGGTGTTGATCTTCGAGTCCTTCAGCGTGGCGTTGGTGTAGTCGGAATCGGCCATGAAGTACGTCGCGCCGAGCGAGAAGTTCTTGTCCAGTTCGTAGCTCGCTTTCAGCTTGCTGCCACGCGAACCGGTGAAGCCGTTGGCGAAGTCGGAGTCGGTGAAGGCACCGACCACGGCGTTACGCTGTACGTCGCGATAGTTGTAGTCCAGGCCGAAGCCGAAGACTTTGGTCTTGGCACCCACCAGCCAGCCCATGTCCTGATCGTTGCTGGCGTCCTTGTTGTTGACCACTTGGCCGTACAGCGACAGTGGCATTGGCAGGCCGCCGATGTCGAGCTGGCCAAAACCTTCGTACAGCTTGAATTGCTCGTTCGCGCTGTTGCCGTTGATGGCCAGGCGGCAGTTGTTGGCCGAGCAGGTGTTGTTGATGTCGTTGTCGTTATCGTAGGCGTAGATACTGCCACCCAGGGTCATTTTCAGGTTGTCAGTGATCGCGAAGCGAGCGCCCAACTGGCCTGCGTACAGGCGCAGGTCGTGACGGAATTGTTTGCCTTCGCCGTCCACGTTGTCTTTGAGGGTGTAGTGGCCGGCGCTGCCGAACAACTCGGTGCTGGCGCCCAACGGGTATTTATAGGAGGCCGACAGACCTTCCGGGCTGATGTCGCTATCCCAGATGATGTCGCCCATGCTCACCCACTGTTGTGGCATCTTGCCGCCAACGAGGTGCAGGTTCTTGATGGCGTCCGGGTGGTAGTCGACGTAGCCCTGGTCCAGCCACAGGTCTTTCTTGGTGAAGTTGTTGTCCAGGCTCTGGTTGGTGGAGCGCGAATCGTTGTCGCTGCCGGTGGCGATGCGGATGCCGGTGTCCACTTGCGGGTTGATTTCGCTGTAGGCACCCAGGCGAACACGGATACGTTGGCGATCCTGGTCACCGGTGTTCGAGACGCCGTCGTTCTTCACGGTTTCCTGACGGAAGCGCACGTCACCTTTGAACTGGGTCTTGGCGGCCCAAGCCAGTTTCTGGTCGAAGGAGCTCAGCTCGTTGGTCTTCTTCGCGGTCGCGGCGATCTGTTCGTTGGTCTCCTGCTGAGCCTGGCGAGCGATTTGTTGCTCCTTTTGATCCCGGGCCAGTTCGGCTTGCAGTTCGGTGTACTGCGCGGTGGTAATCGAACCGTTGGCCTTGAGCATGTCGAGCAGTTTGGCGTCGACTGCGGCGCTGGCCGGTACACTCATGGCCAGCAACAGACCGCCGCACAGGGCCGCCGCAGTTTTTGTGGAAGCAAGACGCATATCAATCTCCGAAGGATGAGAGAGGATGACGGATCATCCAAGACACAACCGACCGTTGAAGGACGGAAACGGTGACCGGGCTGTTAGAACCCGGCGCTCTAAAAACAGGCGCCAGTATCGCGATGGTTTATGACAGGGCAGTGGCAATGTGATGGCGCATCGGTGACGTTTCGGTGTCGTTCTGAACTTTTCTGAGCGTGCCTTGTCGACGTCGCGGGGTGTGGAACTCACGGCGATAAGCGATACTTGCGAGGCTCTGAATCGCGAAGTGGAGAAAAATCGATGTCGTTGCAGCGCCTGCACAGACTGTCTGAAATAGCGCCACACACCTGGGATGCCCTGGTACCGCAGAGCCAGCCGTTTCTGCGCCACGCCTTCCTCAGCGCGTTGGAGGACAGTGGCAGTGTCGGCCCGCACTCCGGATGGCAGCCCGAGCATTTGTTGCATACGGACGGTGACCGGCTGATCGCCGCATTGCCCAGTTATCGCAAGTGGCATTCCTACGGCGAATACGTGTTCGATCATGGCTGGGCGGACGCTTGCGAGCGTGCCGGCATCGACTATTACCCGAAGCTGCTGACCGCTGTGCCGTTCAGTCCTGTCAGCGGGCCGCGTCTACTGGCGGCAACGCTCGAAGACGGTTTCGAGTTGCTCAAGAGTTTGCCGGGCTACCTGGAAATCGAGGGGCTTTCCAGTGCCCACATCAACTTCACGGATTCCTTCACCGACACGGCGCTGGCCGGGCAAGAGGGCTGGCTGCAGCGGGTCGGCTGCCAGTACCACTGGCACAATCGCGACTATCGGGACTTCCAGGATTTTCTCGACGCACTCAGTTCCCGCAAGCGCAAGCAGATGCGCAAGGAGCGCGAACAGGTGGCGGGGCTGGGCATCGATTTCGAATGGTTCGAGGGGCATCAACTGGACGAGGCCCAGTGGGATTTTGTCTACGCCTGCTACGCCAACACCTACGCGGTGCGTCGACAGGCACCGTACCTGACCCGGACATTTTTCAGCCTGCTGGCCGAACGCATGCCCGAGGCCATTCGCGTGGTGCTGGCCAAGCAAGGATCGCGGCCGGTGGCGATGGCGTTCAGTCTGGTAGGGGGCGACAGTTTCTACGGGCGTTACTGGGGCTGCCTGGCGGAATTCGACCGCCTGCACTTTGAAACCTGTTTCTACCAAGGCATGGATTACGCGATTGCCCAAGGCTTGCAGCGATTCGATGCCGGCGCCCAGGGCGAGCACAAATTGATTCGCGGTTTCGAACCGGTGATTACCCGGTCATGGCATTACTTGCGCCATCCCGGGTTGAAAGCGGCGGTGGCGGATTTCCTCAACCGGGAACACGAGGGGGTGTTGGCGTATGCCGAGGAGGCGAGGACGGCGTTGCCGTATCGGCAGTGCTGAGGTTTCTGGCTGATACCCCCACCTGTGGCGAGGGAGTAAGCTCCCTCGCCACAGGTGGTTGAGTCAGGTTTCAGTCAATCCCCACAAACCCGCCCGTCTGATGCTGCCACAACCGCGCATACAATCCGCCATGGGCCAGCAGTTCGGCGTGGCTGCCGGTTTCGGCGATGCGGCCGTTTTCCAGCACCACCAGCCGGTCCATCCGGGCGATGGTCGAGAGGCGGTGGGCGATGGCGATCACGGTCTTGCCTTGCATCAGCGTCTCGAGGCTTTCCTGGATCGCCGCTTCCACTTCCGAGTCGAGTGCTGACGTCGCTTCGTCCATGATCAGGATCGGTGCATCCTTGAGCAGCACCCGGGCAATGGCGATGCGCTGGCGCTGGCCGCCGGAGAGTTTCACGCCGCGTTCCCCCACATGGGCGTCGAAGCCGGTGCGGCCCTGGGCGTCCGACAGCAGCGGGATGAACTCATCGGCACGAGCCTTGCGCACGGCTTCCCAGAGCTGTGCGTCGGTGGCGTCGGGCTTGCCGTAAAGCAGGTTGTCGCGAATCGAGCGGTGCAGCAGCGAGGTGTCCTGGGTGATCATGCCGATCCGTTCGCGCAGGCTCTCCTGGCTCACCTCGGCGATGTCCTGGCCGTCGATGAGGATCCGCCCGCCCTCGACGTCATAAAGACGCAGCAGCAGGTTGACCAGGGTGGATTTTCCCGCGCCGGACGGGCCGATAAGACCGATCTTTTCCCCGGGCTTGATCACCAGGTTCAGGTCGCCGATCACACCGCTCTTCTTGCCATAGTGGAAATCCACATGCTCGAAGCGCACTTCACCCCGGCCCACGGCCAATGGCCTGGCGTGCTCGCGGTCGGTGACGCTGACCGGTTGGGCGATGGTCTGTAGGCCGTCCTGGACCATGCCGATGTTTTCGAAGATGCCGTTGACCACCCACATGATCCAGCCGGACATGTTGACGATACGGATCACCAGTCCGGTCGCCAGGGCAATGGCACCGACGCTGATCAGCGACTGGGTCCACAACCATAGCGCCAGGCCGGTGGTGCCGACGATCAACAGCCCGTTCATGCTGGTGATGACCACATCCATGCTGGTCACCACGCGGCCGGCCAGCTGGGCTTTTTCGGTCTGCTCCTGGATGGCTTCGCGAGCGTATTGCTGTTCGAAATTAGTGTGGGCGAACAGCTTCAGCGTGGTGATGTTGGTGTAGCCGTCGACGATCCGGCCCATGAGCTTGGAGCGGGCATCGGACGACACCACCGAGCGCTCTTTGACTCGTGGCACGAAGTAATAGAGCGAGCCGATGTAGGCGGCGATCCACAGCAGCAGGGGAATCATCAGGCGCCAGTCGGCTTCGGCGAACAGCACCAGCGAGCTGATGGCATAGATCAGCACGTGCCACAATGCGTCCACGGCCTGCACCGCCGAATCCCGCAGGGAGTTGCCGGTCTGCATGATGCGCTGGGCAATGCGCCCGGCGAAGTCGTTCTGGAAAAAATTCAGGCTCTGCTTGAGCACATAGCTGTGGTTCTGCCAGCGGATCAGGCTGGTCATGCCGGGGCTCAGGGTCTGGTGCACCAGCAGGTCATGCAAGGCCACGAAAATGGGCCGCAGGATCAGTGCCACCACGGCCATCCACGCCAGTTCCAGGCCATGGACCTTGAAGAAGTCGACGTTGGGCGTGCCTTGGGCCAGGTCGATGATGCGACTCAGGTAGCTGAATAGCGCCACCTCGATCAGTGCGCCGATCAGGCCCACCACCAACAGCACAGCGAAGCTCGGCCAGACTTGTCTCAGGTAATACGTGTAGAAGGGCAGGACGCGGTTCGGTGGGGCCGAGCTCGGTGCGTCGCGGAAGATGTCGATCAGCTTTTCGAAACGGCGATAAACCATGGTAAACAGCCCGGGCGGGGCTCTCCTTTTTTGCTGTGAGCGGCGCGGGATCGCCGTCGCCGCTCAGGCTTGCCCTGTACCGTCAGTTAGTCGATGCGCTTGGCCGACTTGATGATCACAGGGTCGATCGGCACATTTTGCATGCCTTGTTTGGTGGTGGTCTGGGAGTTGACGATGATGTCCACCACGTCCATGCCTTTGACCACTTTGGCGAACACGGCGTAACCGGCGTCACGGCCCGGGTCGAGGAATGCGTTGTCAGCCACGTTGATGAAGAACTGGCTGGTGGCCGAGTTCGGATCGGAAGTGCGGGCCATCGACAAGGTGCCGCGAACGTTGTGCAGGCCGTTGCTGGCTTCGTTCTTGATCGGCGCCTTGGTGTCTTTTTGTTGCATCTGCTGGGTGAAGCCGCCGCCCTGGGCCATGAAGCCCGGGATCACGCGGTGGAAAATCGTGTTGTTGTAGAAACCGCTGTCCACGTACTCGAGGAAGTTCTTGGTACTGATGGGGGCCTTGACCGGGTCCAGTTCGATTTCGATCTGGCCGTTGGTGGTGTCCAGCAGCACGTGGGGCGCTGGCGCGGCCATCAGGTTGGCGGCGAACAGAACGGAGCCGGCGGCGAGGGCGATTTTTTTCAGCATGGGGTCATTGATCCTGGGTGGTGGAATCGACTGCAGTCAAAAAGTCGAGCAGGGTTTGATTGAAGCGTTCAGGTTGGTCCAGCGGGGTAGCGTGCCTTGAATCGGTGAAGACCACCAGCCGTGCATCGGGCAGCAGTTTTACATAGGCTTCTTTCACTGCCACCGGCGTGTAGTCGTGGTCGGCGCAGATGACGAGGGTTGGACAGGCCACCTGCGAAAGTCGTTCCTGGACACCCCAGCCCACGACGGCATCGAAGCTGGCGAGATAAGCATGTTTGTCGTTTTTTGCCCAGCGCCGGGCCATTTCAAAGCGTAAATCCGCCTGTTCAGGTTTGGGAAACAGCTTGGCCCCCAGAGCCTTGCCGATGGTCTCCAGGCTAAGGATACGCATCAGGCTCCAGCGCTTGAACCACTGCCAGCAGTCGTCCAGGGTGCGGATCTTGACTTGCGGCGCGCTGTTGACGATGCACAGGCTCTTGACCCGCCCGGGCTCATCCACCGCCAACTGAAAGGCGATCATGCCGCCCATGGACCAGCCCACCAGGTGCACCGGGCCCAGGCGCAGGTGTTCGATCAGGGCAATCAGGTCGGCGCTGAAACCTTCAATGCTGTAGGGACCGCGGGGTTTATCGGAGCGTCCGTGGCCGCGCACATCCACCACGATCAGGCGGTAATGGGCGGACAACACCGGGATCTGTTTTTCCCAATCCAGGGTGCTGGAGCCCAGCCCATGGACCAGCAGCAGGGGGGCGCCGTGGCCGTATTCCTCGTAGTGCAGATTGCAGTCTTCGTGTGCGAAATAGGCCATGGCGAACTCCTTGTCAGGCTTGTTCAGGGGCGGCGAACGGCGCATCCAGCGGCGCGGTATCGAAGGTGCGCAGCAGTTCGATGAGGATCTGCGTGGCCGGGCCCAGGGGTTTTTCCTTGTTCGAATACAGGTAGAAACTCGGGTTGCGGCTGCCGCCCTGATCCAAGGGTAGCCGCTTGAGCGTGCCTTCCCGCAGTTCCCGCTCGATCATGTGCCGGGGCAGCCAGGCGAAGCCCAGGCCGCTGCCGACGAAGGTCGCGGCGGTAGCGAGGCTGCCGACCGTCCAGCGTTGCTCGGCACCGAGCCAGCCCACGTCCCGGGGTTGCTGGCGACCGGAATCACGGATCACCACTTGCAACTGGCTTTCCAGGTCCTGGAACGTCAGCTCGCGATTGAGTCGATGCAACGCGTGTTCGGGATGGGCCACCGCGACGAACTCCACGTCGCTCAGCTCCGCCCCGAGGTAGCCGGGGATGCTGAAGCCAACGATGGCCAGGTCAGCGACGCCTTCGAGCAACACCTCTTCCACGCCTGACAGCACTTCCTCACGCAGGCGTACCCGGCAGCCGCGGCTTTGCGGCATGAACGCCGTCAGGGCCCGGACGAGGCGGGCACTGGGGTAGGCGGCGTCGACCACCAGGCGTACTTCCGCTTCCCAGCCTTGTTCCATGTGATGGGCCAGGTCTTCCAATTGGCTGGCCTGTTTCACCAGTTGCCGGGAGCGCCGCAACAGCACGCCGCCGGCCTCGGTCAGCACCGCTTTGCGTCCATCGATGCGCAGCAAGGGTACGCCGAGCTGATCCTGCATGCGGGCCACGGTATAGCTCACCGACGATTGGGAGCGGTGCAACACGTCGGCGGCCTGGGCGAAACCACCGTGGTCCACCACGGCCTGCAACGTTCGCCATTGATCAAGGGTCACGCGGGGCGCTTTCATATTGAGCTCCTCTTGTCCTAAGCTGGCGGTCCCTTGGTGGAGACAGCCGAATGAAGAAAATCTGTTGTGCAGTGCTGGCCCTGTTGCCGCTGACTGCGTTCGCGTACCCGATCGATGTGGAAAAACACCTCGACGGCCTGAGCATCGACTACACCGCCTACGACACTGACGCCGACATCGGCTCCATCCAGGTCAACAACTACGGCAGCACCGACGCGGCCTGCACCGTGGTGTTTCGCAACGGTCCGGAAGCCCCTCGTACCCGCAAGATCGAGGTGGCCGCCGGCAAGTTCAAGAACGCCACCGCCAAGTTCAACCGCAACATCATCAAGCTGCGCATCGAGCTGACCTGTAAGCCAAAGTAAGCTGAACCTGGGACGTCTGTTCAGCTTATAAACGAATTTATCGATGCTTTGCAGCAAATATTTGCGCTTTTTCATCGATATAGTCCCTATTAATCTCTGCTCCATCGACTGACAACACATTCAGATGGAGCCTACATCCCATGTCCCGCGTTCTGATCATTGAAAGCAGTGCCCGCCAGCAAGACTCGGTTTCCCGTCAACTGACCCAGACTTTCATCAAGCAGTGGAAAGCCGCTCACCCGGCCGATGAAATCAATGTCCGCGACCTCGCCGTCAATGCCGTGCCTCATCTGGACGCCAACCTGTTGGGTGGCTGGATGAAGCCCGCCGAGCAGCGCAACGACATCGAGAACGCTTCGCTGGAGCGCTCCAACCAACTGACCGATGAGCTGTTGGCCGCCGATGTACTGGTGATGGCCGCGCCGATGTACAACTTTGCCATCCCCAGTACTTTGAAAGCCTGGCTCGACCACGTGCTGCGTGCCGGGGTGACTTTCAAGTACACCCCCACCGGTCCCCAGGGTCTGCTGACCGGCAAGCGGGCTTTCGTCCTGACCGCTCGCGGCGGCATCCACGCCGGTGGCAGCTCCGATCACCAGGAACCCTACCTGCGCCAGGTCATGGCCTTCATCGGTATCCACGACGTGACCTTCATCCATGCCGAAGGCATGAACCTGGGCGGTGACTTCCAGGAGAAGGGCTTGAATCAGGCCAACGCCAAACTGTCCCAAGTCGCCTGACTTGTTAATCCTCGGGTAATCGTCGGGTGGTCTAGTGGCCTGGCGATTCCCTTCAAACCGTTTCGCGCATCGAACCTCCCTTTGCACTTATTGCTCCTGAGTGCAGTAGCCCGATTGAACGCATTGGCGAGATCGGGCTTTTTTTTGAGAATGGTTTTTAACCAGTCTTCACTCTATGCTGGGCGGACAGAATGGAGGCTGTGGACGATGTTCAGACTCAGGCGCAAAACATGGGCGTTACTTCTGGCCTACATCTTAGGGGTCAGTGGCTATATCTATTACCTCTATGTCGAGACCCAGGGGATCCTGACCGACAATATCAATAGCAAACTGCTGCATGCTGCGCTGGGCGCTTCGGCCATCCTCGGTGACGGCTATCATGACAACCTGATCGACAAACAATCCAAATCGCCGGCGCAAGACTGGGACGCCATTCAGCGGCTTTCCAGTTTCAATGAGTCAATGGGCACCGCCTTTGTCTACAGCGTGATCAAGCGCGATGGAAAGGCGTATCTGATCAGTTCCAGCGCATCGAAGAAAGAAATCGAGGAAAAGAACTTCGTGCGTTTCTTCGACCCTTATCCCGATGCCAGCCAGGCGTTACTCGACAGCTTCGAGCGCAGCGAGCCCACCTGGATCGACTACTCGGATCATTGGGGGGACTTTCGTGCGGTCTTCGTTCCGATGAAGTCGAAGGACGGTACGGTTTATGTGGCGGGGGCGGAGATGACGTTGGCGGATTACTACCACCAACTCAATCAGGATTCGCTGCACCATATCATTCTTGCCATTCTGGTTTTTCTCGCCTTCAGCCTTTTCCGCACCCGTGCGCATCTCCAGCAGTTGCAAACGAACGAACGGATATTGAATGAGGCAAAGAATGCCGCCGAGGAAGCGGACCGTTCAAAAACCAGATTTCTCGCCACCATGAGCCATGAGATCCGTACCCCCATGTACGGTGTTATCGGTGCAACCGAGTTGCTGGCACGTTCATCCCTGACTGTCGAGCAGAACAGCCTCCTGAAAACGATTCAAACCAGCGGACGAAGCTTGCTTTCGCTGATCGACAACGTGCTCGATCTGGCAAAAATCGAGGCGGGTAAACTTGAGTTGAAACCTCGTGTATTTGAATTGCGGAGCCTGGTTTCATCCAGCGTTGAAATCATCCAGCAGAGCATCAAGGACAAGCCGATCGTCATCGAGACGCAGGTTTCTGCGAGCGTACCTCATTGGGTTAAAACCGATCTCGATTGTCTGCGTCAGGTATTGATCAATTTGCTGGGCAACGCGATCAAGTTCACCGAAAGCGGAAAAGTATCGCTCACGGTCACGACGAGTGGACACGACGCTGGAGTCTGGCTCGACTTTTCCATACACGATACCGGCATAGGCATCCCCGAAGAGCGGCAAGGCAGTCTGTTCGAGCCCTTCGTTCAGCTTAAAGGCACCGTCAGTCAACGTTTTACCGGGAGTGGCCTCGGTCTTTCAATCTGCAAGAAACTGGTCGAAGCCCAGCAGGGGACTTTATCTTTTACCAGCCAATCGGGTGTCGGTTCGACGTTCTCTTTCTCGCTCCCTATGGAGCCTTTTCGAGGCTCGGAAATCCCCTTGGATGACGAGCATGCTGCAGTGGATTTCGACTCATATTTCGCCACGCGTTACCCGCTCGATATCCTGCTGGTAGAGAACCATCCAGTGAATCAGAAAGTGGCCATGGCGATGCTGGAAGCGCTGGGATATGTCTCTGATCTTGCCTCCGATGGCCTGGAGGCGGTCAGTCGCTGTGCGACGTCGATGCCAGAGGTCATTCTCATGGACATCAACATGCCTGTGATGGATGGGGTGGAAGCGATCCGCAAGATCCGTGCGCTGCCCCAGGGCGATGCTTGTTACATCGTTGCTTTTACCGCGAGTGTTTTTTCCTATGAGGTCGAACGTTTCAGGGCCGCCGGTGCCGATGACATTCTAACCAAGCCGGCAAATTTCCAGGCCGTGACCCGCGTGTTTCAGCGTGCAGCCAATGATCGGCAGCAACGCCAGGTTCGCACGCCGGCGGTGGATGAAGTGTCCTGTTGAAGTGGGTTTGG
This sequence comes from Pseudomonas sp. ICMP22404, assembly GCF_006227205.1. Taxonomy (GTDB): domain Bacteria; phylum Pseudomonadota; class Gammaproteobacteria; order Pseudomonadales; family Pseudomonadaceae; genus Aquipseudomonas. Next base: position 9,902 of record NZ_VCNG01000020.1, on the reverse strand, counting down.
GGTGAACGCCTTTCACTGATCCGGCAAAAACCGCTATCTTCGCCGCCTTCCGAAACGAGGGGCGTATGGGCTATCTACTTTTTGTGACATTGATCCAGGCATTTTCCTTCAGCCTGATCGGCGAATACCTGGCCGGGCACGTGGACAGTTATTTCGCGGTGCTGGTCCGGGTGCTGCTGGCCGGGTTGGTATTCATTCCACTGACCCGATGGCGCCAGGTTGAAGCGTCGTTCATGCGCGGCATGCTGTTGATTGGCGCCTTGCAGTTCGGCGTGACTTACGTCTGCCTGTACCTGAGTTTCCGGGTGTTGACGGTGCCCGAGGTGCTGCTTTTCACCATCCTCACGCCGCTGCACGTCACCTTGATCGAAGACGCGTTGAACCGTCGTTTCAATCCTTGGGCACTGGTCGCTGCACTGGTGGCCGTGGCCGGAGCGGCGGTGATTCGCTATGACCGGATCAATCCGGATTTCTTCATGGGCTTCTTGCTGCTGCAACTGGCCAACTTCACCTACGCGGCCGGGCAGGTGTTGTACAAGCATCTGGTGGCCCGCCACCCGAGCGACCTGCCGCACTACCGGCGTTTCGGCTACTTCTACCTCGGTGCGCTGGCGGTGGCGTTGCCGGCGTTTCTACTGTTCGGCAAGGCCAATTTCTGGCCTGAAGCGCCGTTGCAATGGGGCGTGTTGGTGTTTCTTGGCCTCGTCTCCACTGCACTGGGGCTGTACTGGTGGAACAAGGGCGCCTGCCTGGTCCAGGGCGGAACCTTGGCGGTGATGAACAATCTGCACGTGCCTGTAGGGCTGTTGTTGAACCTGCTGATCTGGAACCAGCACGAGGCATTGGGCCGGTTGTTCCTGGGCGGCGGTGTCATTCTGCTTGCGGTGTGGATCAGTCGGTTGAGCCTGCGCAAGCCGCAGCCTGTCTAGTCGCCAGTTGTTCGACCAGGAAGTCGATGAAGGCCCGGGTTTTCTGTGGCAGGCGCCGGGCTGACGAATACACCGCGTTGATGCTGATCGCCGGCGCTTGCCATTCGCACAGCACCGGCACCAGCCGCCCGGCCGCCAGAGCGTCTTCCACAATGAAATCGGGCAACAGCGCAATGCCCATGCCGGCCTCGGCGGCCTGCGCCAGCAAGTCGCCGTTGTTGACGTGCAAGGGGCCGGTGACATTGACCCGTTGCGTCTCCTTGCCATTGCTCAATTGCAGGCTCACGCCACTTTGCAGGTAGCCGTAGTTGAGGCACTGGTGGGTGCGCAGGTCCTGGGGCGTCTGCGGGACGCCCGCACGGCTGAGATAAGCCGGGGCGGCAACCATGATGCGCGGCGCCGGCGCCAGTTGCCGGGCGATCATGGTCGAGTCGGGCATGCTGGCGATGCGGATGGTCACGTCGAAACCGCCGCGCACCGGATCGACCTGCTGGTCGCTGAGTACCACTTGCAGCTCGATGTTCGGATGCCGCTCATGGAACAGCGGTATCAGCTTGCCCAGCCGTCGCAAGCCGAACGACATCGGCGCGTTGACCCGCAACACCCCGCGTAACTCACCGATCCCATCCCGTGCCCGCTGCTCGGCCTCATCCAGGGCCGCCAGGACCTCCCGAGCCGCTTCGAAATACTCGGCGCCCGCTTCGGTGAGATGCAGGCTGCGCGTGGTGCGTTGCAGCAGTTGCACACCGATGGCTTCTTCCAGCGCTTGAATCTGCTTGCTGACCTTCGACCTCGGCACGTCCATGGCCCGGGCGGCTGCCGCGAAGCCGTTCTCGCCCACGGTGACGACGAACGCGCGCATGCATTCGATGCGATCCATGATTGTTCCTTTTTTAGAATCAATGATTCTCGATTTTAGGTAATTGTCCCTTTTTTGGCTAGCCCCTAAAGTACACCCATGCCGACGACATCACCGCTGAAGCAAACGTCGACAAACCCTAACCGATTGAAATTTCGACATTAAAAAGGAACACACCATGTCTATCCGCGAACTGCTGAACCCAACCAACTCCGCCCTGATCCTGATCGACCACCAGCCACAAATGGCCTTCGGCGTACAGTCGATCGACCGTCAAACCTTGAAGAACAACACCGTCGGCCTGGCCAAGGCAGCGAAGATCTTCAACGTACCGACGATCTACACCTCGGTCGAAACCGAAAGCTTCAGCGGCTACATCTGGCCTGAGTTGTTGGCAGTCCACCCGGATCAGAAGCCTATCGAGCGTACTTCGATGAACTCCTGGGAAGACAAGGCGCTGGTTGACGCGGTGAAAGCCACCGGCCGCAAGAAACTGATCATCGCGGCGCTGTGGACCGAGGTCTGCCTGACCTTCCCGGCACTTGAAGCACTGGCTGAAGGCTACGAGGTCTACATCGTCACCGACGCCTCGGGCGGCACCAGCAAAGAAGCGCACGACATGTCGGTGCAGCGGATGATTCAAGCCGGTGCGGTGCCGGTGACCTGGCAACAAGTGCTGCTGGAATTCCAACGTGACTGGGCACACAAAGAGACTTACGAAGCGGTGATGGGGCTGGTACTGGAACACAGCGGCGCTTATGGCATGGGCGTGGACTACGCCTACACCATGGTGCACAAGGCTCCGCAGCGTCAGGTCAAGTAACCAGCAGATAGCTACAACCCCTGTGGGAGCGAGCCTGCTCGCGATAGCAATCAATCAGACGACATCGATGTCGACTGGTATTGCCAATCGCGAGCAGGCTCGCTCCCACATGGGTTTGTGGTGTTCATGACTTTTGGCTATGACACGTGACCTGTGGAAGCCGAGCTTGCTCGCGATGACGGCGGCACATTCAAAATGGATGTTGACTGACCCACTGCATTCGCGAGCAGGCGCGCTCCCACATGGGTTTGTGGTGTTCATGACTTTTGGATATGACACGTGACCTGTGGGAGCCGAGCTTGCTCGCGATGACGGCGTCATATTCAAAGTGGATGTTGACTGACCCACCGCCATCGCGAGCAAGCTAGGCTCCCACAAGGATCGGTGGTGAATTCAGATCACCTGCTTCTGCTCCTCCGGAATATGACTTGCGCCCAACACCGCCGGCAGCAACCCTGAACGCAAATCCATGCCACTCGGCTGCTGATACAGGTTCAAGCCGAACTCCGGCATCACCGCCAGCAAATAGTCGAAAATATCCCCTTGGATGCGTTCGTAGTCGGCCCATGCGGTGGTGCGGGTAAAGCAGTAGATTTCCAGCGGGATGCCCTGGGCCGTGGTTTGCATCTGGCGGACCATGCAGGTCATGTTCGGCTGGATTTCGGGGTGGCTCTTCAAGTAAGCGAGGGCATAGGCCCGGAAGGTGCCCAGGTTGGTCATCCGGCGACGGTTGGCCGACATCGCCGCAACGTTGCCCTGGGCTTCGTTCCAGGCCTTGAGCTCGGCTTGCTTGCGGCTGATGTAGTCGGTCAGCAGACGAACATGGGTCAGGCGCTGTTCTTCCTCGTCATGCAGGAAGCGCACGCCGCTGGCGTCGATGAACAGGCTGCGCTTGATCCGTCGTCCGCCGGATTGCTGCATGCCGCGCCAGTTCTTGAACGACTCGGACATCAGCCGCCAGGTCGGGATCGAGACGATGGTCTTGTCGAAGTTCTGCACCTTGACCGTGTGCAGCGTGATGTCCACCACATCACCGTCGGCGCCGACCTGGGGCATTTCGATCCAGTCGCCGACTCGCAGCATATCGTTGCTGGTCAATTGCACGCTGGCGACGAACGACAACAGGGTGTCCTTGTACACCAACAGGATCACCGCCGACATCGCACCCAGGCCTGACAGCAGCAATAACGGCGAACGGTCGATCAGAGTCGCGACGATGATGATTGCGCTGAATACGTACAGCACCATTTTTGTCAGTTGCACGTACCCCTTGATCGAGCGGGTCCGGGCGTGTTCGGTGCGGGCGTAGACATCCAGCAGGGCGTTGAGCAGGGCGCTGAGGGTCAGCATCAGGAACAGAACGGTGAAGGCCGTGGCGACATTGCCGAGGAACACCAGGCTGGTCTTGCTGAGCCCGGGTACCAGGGGCAGGCCGAACTGGATGAGCAGCGAGGGCGTCATCTGTGCCAGGCGATGGAAGACCTTGTTGTGGCGCAGGTCGCTGACCCAATGCAGGGCCGGCTGGCGACCGAGCAGCTTGGCGCCGTGCAGGATCAGGTAACGTGCCACGCGTCCGAGCACCAGGGCAATGGTCAGCAGCAACATCAGGGCGAGGCCGGTATGCAGGAGCGGGTGCTGGTCGAGGGCTCCCCAGAGGTCTTGGATGTTGAACCAGAGCTGTTTGATGTCCATGGGCGAAACGGGTCTTCTATTGGAATTCGACGAGGGATTAGAGCATTTAAGCCTGCCGAAGTGACTGTTGATGGCGAGTCGGCCGTGAAAAAAGCCACTGATTGTCGCCGTTTGCATAAAGAAACTCGGCCTTCGCGCTCGAAACCGTTACCCTATGCAGCTGTTTTTTTGCATTTCTTCGAGGTAGCACCCGTGTTTTCCGAATTCGCCCTGCACGAACGCCTGCTCAAAGCCGTGGCCGAGCTTAAATTTGTCGAGCCAACGCCGGTGCAGGCAGCGGCCATTCCGCTCGCGCTCCAGGGGCGTGACCTGCGGGTGACGGCGCAGACCGGCAGCGGCAAGACCGCCGCATTCGTGTTGCCGATCCTCAACCGCCTGATCGGCCCGGCCAAGGTCCGTGTCAGCATCAAGACCCTGATCCTGCTGCCAACCCGTGAACTGGCCCAGCAGACCTTGAAGGAAGTGGAGCGTTTCTCGCAATTTACCTTCATCAAGTCCGGCCTGATCACCGGCGGCGAAGATTTCAAGGTCCAGGCCGCCATGCTGCGCAAGGTGCCGGACATCCTGATCGGTACGCCGGGGCGGATGATCGAACAACTGAACGCCGGCAACCTCGATCTGAAGGAAGTCGAAGTGCTGGTGCTGGACGAAGCCGACCGCATGCTCGACATGGGCTTTGCCGAAGACGTGCAGCGCCTGGTGGACGAATGCGCCAACCGCCAGCAGACCATGCTGTTCTCCGCCACCACCGGCGGTTCGGGCCTGCGGGAAATGGTCGCCAAGGTGCTGAACAACCCAGAGCACTTGCAGCTCAACGCGGTCAGCCAACTGAACTCCACCACCCGCCAGCAGATCATCACCGCGGATCACAACCAGCACAAAGAACAGATCGTGAACTGGTTGCTGGCCAACGAAACCTACGAAAAAGCCATCGTGTTCACCAACACCCGCGCCATGGCTGACCGCATCTATGGTCGCCTGGTGGCGCAGGAATACAAGGCGTTCGTGCTGCACGGCGAGAAGGACCAGAAGGACCGCAAGCTGGCGATCGATCGCCTCAAGCAGGGCGGTGTGAAGATCCTCGTGGCCACCGACGTCGCCGCGCGCGGCCTGGACGTGGATGGCCTGGACATGGTCATCAACTTCGACATGCCTCGCAGCGGCGACGAATACGTGCACCGCATCGGCCGTACCGGTCGCGCCGGCAACGATGGCCTGGCGATCTCGCTGATCTGCCACGGCGACTGGAACCTGATGTCGAGCATCGAGCGCTACCTCAAGCAGAGCTTCGAGCGCCGCACCATCAAGGAAGTCAAAGGCACCTACGGCGGACCGAAAAAGGTCAAGGCCTCGGGCAAGGCCGTGGGCGTGAAGAAGAAAAAGGTCGACGCCAAGGGCGACAAGAAGAAAACCGCCGCCAAGGCCCCGACCAAGCGCAAGACCGCCAACCGCCCGAAGACCGACGCTCCGGCGCTGGTCAGCAAGGACGGCATGGCCCCGCTCAAGCGTCGCAAGCCGCAAGCGCCAGCGGCTGAGTGAATCGGCCGTAAGGCTGCATAAAAGAACCGGACCTTGGGTTAATGCCAGTCAGTTAAGGATCAAATGGCACAACCCCTGTGGGAGCAAAGCTTGCTCGCGATAGCGACAGATCAGTCAACGTTGTTGCTGACTGACTTACCGCAAGCGCGAGCAAGCTTTGCTCCCACAGGTTTGTGGCGTAACTGATCGGCATTAGAACCTTGGGTCCGGTTTTTTATGCGTATTCGCCAAGCAATCAACCTGCCTTCTTCCCCGCATCCTTCAATTCCTCCAGGCGCTTATCAATCAACTGGCACTTGTCCGGCACGTCCTTGCTGGCGGTTTCCAGATCCATGGCCTGCAGCTCATCATTCATTTCCTTGGCCTTGGCCGGGTTCTGTTGGGTGAGCTTGCTCACTTCCTGAGCGAGCTGTTCACGCTTGGCGGTGGCTTCTTCGGGCGTACAGGTGGCCCAGACGGGCAAGGCGCAGATGAGCGTGGTAGCAAGGGTGAATTTCAGGAGGTTTTTCATGGTGTGGGCCTCGTATTCCTTGTTGGGCAGGTAAGGGGTTGAGGCCGATGTCGGGTGGAAAGTTCACTGACCGCACTTCTTTTCAGAATGAGCCTGGCCGTTATTAAACACTCGTCTACCATGGAAAAAACGACCGTTAGCGTTGCGCCTGCAACGCTGGGCCGCTCCTTGGAAAAGGATTATTCAAAGGAATGAAAGCTATGGCGCTTAGAGCGGTATTCAGTCGGCTGTTGTTGTGCCTGTGCAGCGTGTTCGTGGTCTCATCGACTTATGCGGAAAGCGTAATCATTGCCACGCCGCAACGAGGTGTGGGGATCGAAGTGGATGTATTCGACAGTCCTGATGCTATCAATGGAAAGCCGTCTGCGACCAGCAGTGTGCCAGCCACTTCGGTTGGGTTGTTTACACCCGCAGTGCAGTCGTTCAAAGGCAAGCTGTATATGTTCTGGGTCAGTGACAGTGATACCGCTCATATCTATTTTTCCACTTCGGTGGAAGGAAATAATTGGTCTTCTCCACAGACCATCCCCGTACCCAACCTCTTGGGTAATGTTTCAGTAACGGTGTTCAAGCAAAAGCTGATACTGACCTTTACCGGCCAAGCTCAAGTAAATAGCATCAGCTCGGAAGATGGCATGAACTGGTCCAACGTCAGTCCTATCACAGCCTCCAGTGATGCCGCCTATAACAGTCCTGTGGTGTACAACGGGCAATTGTTTGTCTTCTACTGCGAGGAGGACGACAGCACTGTTTATTACGTGACTTCGGACGACGGTCTTCAGTGGAGCCAGCCAAGTCTCGGATTCAAGGAAAACGCTTACAGGATCCTGAGCATAGTGCCGGTGGTTTATAACGGTGAGCTGTTGCTCTACTACTCTTATGATATTGGCCATTTGGCCGTACGTGCCTACGACCGCAGTGCTCATTGGGGCGATGAGCAAACGCTGTCGGGTATAGCCAATGAGCTTCTGTTGAGCCGCGCAACAATGATCGGCAACCGCATTTTTATCAGCAGTGGCACTAATACGTTCGCTTCAACCGACGGGGTCAACTGGAGTCCCTATTTTTCCAAGACGCTCGGGGATTTGACGGGCGCGCCGGGACTGGGTGTTTCCTATGCCATTACCACGGGCGATCTGACGACGGACAACCCGCAGCTGCCTGCGGACCTGGCGACGGGGCTCAGCCATACCGACTATGCAACCTTCGCCTGGCGGAGCTTTTTCGCCCTGAACAATACGGCCAAGACTCCGTTGCCGGCTAACCGTGGCGTCGGCAATCCCGACAGCAGCTTTGCCGATTCGGGCAAGGCCTCACAATCCCCCAACCCCTTGTTGTGGCAAACCTTCGCTCACCGTACCGAGCTGTTTCCGGCGGCAAAGGAGCAAAAGAATTCTGCAGGCGGTCCTATACGTCCATTTGGTTCCGCTCCGCAATACAGCTACATCCAGTTCCCCAACGGAGCACCCTTGGCGGCAGGCGCCACCTATGCCCATTACAACAATCTGGACGAGGCGACCCAGATAGGGCAGAACGCGATATTTTTCCCGGTCAACCCGCCGAATGCGGCGAAGACAGGAAGCGACTATGCCCCTTCGAACGACAGCCAGATCCTGTTCGAGGCCAAGGCCAACCCCGTCGTTTACGAGTATGCGCGAACCTTGAGCGATTTTCCGGGCCATATTGTGCTGCCCGACGGCGCGCTGGAGGTCAAGGCGGCATGGCGCAAACTGGCAGACATTCCGGTACAGAATCGCGCTCGCTACCACACGGCGACGGTGGTGACCTATCAGGGCAAGGACGATGCGCCGGTGGCGCACAATGAAGACTACGCGCTGGTCGCCCTGCATATCATCCACAAGACGCCCAACTACCCGACTTTCATATTCGCCACGTTCGAGCACGAGGATGCCCTGACCTTGTCCGATGGCAAGTCACCGAGCGGCCTTTATTACATCGCCAACTACAACGAGATTGCCTACCCCGGTCTCGATACTACAAACAATCCTCCGACCGCCACTTTCTCTGACGGCAACAAAACCTATACGGTTTCTTTGCCGAACGCGGGTCTCGTCGCCACTTCGAAGAATCCTGGCGTCTACTCCAACAGCAACGGGATTCCCGAAGGACAGGCCGGCCCGATCCGTGTAGTGCAACCGCCGACCATTTATTCCGAAGTTGAAGCGGTGAACAACCGGGTCAGACAGCTCATGGACGGCAGCAGTGAGTTCAACAATTCGGTCTGGAAGCACTATCGGCTTAAAGGTGTGCAAGCCATCCCGTCGAGCACTCAAACCGACCCGGATTACTACCTGGCCAATATCATGGTCGAAAGCAGCCAGCCGGGGATCCAGCTGTTTCGTGGCAGCAACGTATTCCCGATTCGGAATGACAACACCCTGACCAATGCCCGCAACCAACCGAACATCAATGTGCCGGATTATGACCACAGTACCCAAAGCCTGACCATGGGCGGCTGCATGGGGTGCCACGGCATTGCCCAGAGTTCACTGAAACAAGGTTTCAGTTTTCTGTTCGATGCCATCAATCCTATGCTCGGTAATAAACAAACCGGCTTTGCGAACCCGGAGACCGTAGGCTTGCCGGACCCGCGGACGATGAAGGAACGGGCCTTGAAATACTCTTTCGGTCCCCGGAATAGGGAGGCTATTGAGAAGGAGGCAAGTAGCAGACAAACACCTTGAGCGGTGAAGCGCGCAAGCACGGATAACCCCGCCTGCTGAAGCGGGCACCGCGCGCTTCGAAAAAAACCGGACGCTGGGTCTAATGCCACTCAGTTAAGCCACAAACCTGTGGGAGCAAAGCTTGCTCGCGATTGCGGTAAGTCAGTCAGCAGCAATGTTGACGGGGCTGTCGTTATCGCGAGCAAGCTTTGCTCCCACAGGTTTTGCGCCGTTTGATCCTTAACTGACTGGTATTAGACACTGGGTCCGGTTTTTTATGGGGACAGTGGCCACGGTGTCTGTCCGGTCGGGACTATTGGCCACTGAATAGGAGGCATCTGATTTCAGATCAATGGTTCCAGCCAGTAGCCTAAAAACTCGAATATTTAATTGACGTCAATATGATGGCTAACTAGTATCGCGCCACTATTTTGATGTCGCTTATATCGAGGGATCGAACATGTTCTCACCCGCCCTTTGGGCGAGGTTGTGCCTGGCTTTGCTGTGCCTGTCTCCGCTCACTCTGGCTCACGCCGCCCCCACCCCCGGTGAAACCGACCTGATCCGCGAGCGCCAGAACCGTTTGCTCGAAGAGCAGCGCCGGCGTCTGGAAGAGCTCAAGGACTTGCCCGGCCAGGAGGCGAAACCGACCCAGCCGACCGCGCCGGCCGATACCCGTTGCTTCCCCATCAAGACCATCGAGCTCAAGGGCGCCGACAGCCTTTCGGCCCGTGAACGCGAGCGGCTGCTCAAGCCCTACATCGGCCAATGCCTGGGCGTGCCCCAGCTCAATGAACTGCTCAAGGTCATCACCGACCACTACATCGAGAAAGGCCTGGTCACCAGCCGTGCCTACTTGCCGCAG
>NZ_VCNG01000019.1 GCF_006227205.1 Pseudomonas sp. ICMP22404 | reverse complement strand
GATCTCTCGTTAGCGGGAGGCGAATTCTACAGCGTTAGTCGCTGCTGTCAACACCTCTTTTTCACCGCTTTCGACCGAGAAGATCGAACCGTCAACGGGGCCAAACAACACGCCCTGCCGACTCCTTCCGGACTTCGATGAACTGAAGCCCTGCGCCATCTTAAATCATCTAACTCATTGAAACTCAAGGAGTTTTCCGTTTCGACTGCGCCGGAAGTGGGGCGAATTATAGAGACTCAGAATCTGCCGTCAACCCTTAATTACGCTTTTCTATCTATCCGCGACATCTGGCAAATGAAATCCGTCTCATATATAGACGCTGCCGCTCGAAATGCGCACTATATTGCTCAAATCAGCTGCCTCCCCGCCCTTACTCTGGACAAACCTTCGTAATGAATCCCCCACATCGCAGCCTGGCCTCCGCTTTGTACCCGGTCGCCCTGCTTTTAATTGCCATGGCATCCATTCAGTCTGGAGCCTCCCTGGCCAAAAGTATGTTTCCGGTAATAGGCGCCCAAGGCACCACGACACTACGACTCATTTTTGCCAGCATCATCATGTTGCTATTGCTGCGCCCCTGGCGCGCCAAGCTGACAGCCCAATCCCTGCGCACCGTAGTGGTCTACGGAATGGCACTGGGCGGTATGAACTTCCTCTTCTATATGTCAGTTCGCACGACGCCACTGGGAATTGCCGTGGCGTTGGAATTTACCGGCCCCCTGGCGGTAGCTATTTATACTTCGCGCCGGGCAATCGACTTTCTCTGGATTGCCCTGGCAGTGATCGGCCTGCTCCTGCTGATACCCACAGGAAGCGCCACCGCCGGCATTGACCCAATCGGCGCCTGCTATGCATTGGGAGCGGGTGTCTGCTGGGCGCTCTACATCCTGTTTGGCCAGAAGGCCGGCGCAGACAATGGCGTACAGACTGCCGCGCTGGGGGTAGTGATCGCAGCCTTGTTCGTAGCCCCTATCGGCATCGTCCATGCCGGTGCCACGCTGCTGACACCGAGTCTGATTCCAGTCGCTATTGGTGTCGCCATCCTGTCCACGGCCCTGCCCTACACACTCGAAATGGTAGCCTTGACCCGCTTGCCTGCCCGCACCTTCGGCACCCTGATGAGCATCGAACCCGCCGTTGCGGCCCTATCGGGGTTCGTATTCCTCCAGGAGTACCTGTCATTGGCCCAATGGATGGCGATTGCCTGCATCATTCTGGCGTCAATCGGCGCAACCATGACCCTGAACAATGCCGTAAAGCCTGCCATTGCAGCGGATTGAAGCAGGATTTAACGAAGCTCTGGCATTTGCCGCGCATTTAGGCCATGTTTAGGTCCGTAACCCAATGTCAAACATGGAATTTTCATACAGGACGTCATGAACGCTTCAAGCGCAAGCGAATGTAGTCATACGTGAACAGAGATTCACGACGGCGTTAAGGACGGGAATGAAACGAATCTTGATATTGATCGCCGTACTCGCGGTTGCGGGCTGCGCGGCGACGACGAAAACTGAAGTCAAACGCGGCAAGAAAGCTCTGCACATCAATTGTTCCGGCCTGACGTCGTCCTGGGACCAGTGCGCCGCCAGTGCAGCCAATTCATGCGCCCCCAAGAGCTACAAGGTCATCGCCAAATCGGGGGACGCGGTCGAGGAACCAGGGGATTATCCTTTCGGACTCAACCCCGCCGGCTACACCAGCCGCAGCATGATCGTCATCTGCAAGTAGCGAACGGCCTTCAACCAACCCGCTGCCCGGCCATTCGACGGCTTATCTCCTCCTGGCTGGACTGGAGGACAGTACGCTGGATCTCTGGGGCGACCAGCATGCGCGCAACAACCAGCGCCCCAACGCATTGCGACAGGATGGCCCAGGCCAGGCTGTCGCTTTCCAGTATTCGCGCCCAGCTCTCATGCAAACGACAGATCCACGTTTGTGCAGCCTCCCGCACCTGCACATCCGAGCGTGCGATTTCAGCGCCAAGCACCGGCAACGCGCAACCGGCCTCAGGTTGTTCGACGTGACTCATGCTCAAGTACTGCTTGAGACAATGCTCCAACCTGGCCAAGTCCAAGACATGATCACCGCTCAGGCGCTCCAGGCTTTGGGTCAACTCCCGCTCAACGATGGCCTTGAACAGCTCGTCCTTGGAGGAAAAATGACTATAGAACGCTCCTCCGCTCAACCCAATCGCCTTCATCAAACCATCGACGCCTACCGTCGAAAACCCGGATTTCTTGGCGGAAACGGCACTGCTGGCGAGCAGTTTTTCCCGGGTTTCCATTTTGTGATTGGCTGAGTAACGCATGAATCCTGCCCCTGATCGCTCAACTTGACGTACAACGGAGCGTAGCATAACGTTCGTTCAGCTAACGATCGTTTACCAATGAGGCGAACCATGGATAACAAGAAGATCGTATTGGTTGTTGGCGCGGGGGATGCCACGGGAGGTGCGATTGCCAAACGTTTCGCGCAGGAAGGTTTTGTAGCGTGCGTAACCCGCCGTAGCGCCGACAAACTCGCTCCGCTGGTGGAGGCGATACGCGCCCAAGGCGGCGAAGCCCACGGCTTTGCCTGTGATGCGCGCAAGGAAGACGACGTGATCGCGCTCATCGAGCAAATCGAGAGCCAGATAGGCCCCATCGAGGCCTTTGTCTTCAACATCGGCGCCAACGTGCCGTGCAGCATTCTCGAAGAGACCGCCCGTAAATACTTCAAGATCTGGGAGATGGCCTGTTTCTCCGGTTTCCTCAACGCCCGGGAAGTGGCTAAACGCATGGTCAAGCGCCAGCGCGGGACCCTTCTGTTTACCGGCGCCACGGCGGGTTTACGCGGCGCCTCGGGGTTCGCCGCATTCGCGGGAGCCAAACATGGCATCCGTGCGCTGGCCCAGAGCATGGCCCGAGAGCTGGGCCCCCTGAATATCCACGTGGCGCATGTAGTGGTGGACGGCGCCATCGACACCGACTTCATCCGCGATAACTTTCCAGAGAAATATGCGACCAGGGATGAAGACGGCATCCTCGATCCCGAACACATCGCCGAAAACTATTGGTACTTGCATACCCAGCCACGCGACGCCTGGACCTTCGAGCTGGATCTGCGCCCCTGGAGCGAACGCTGGTAAGCCCCTCCCCATAACAACAAGAGAGCTGTGACCATGAGCAAATCGGTGGAGTTTTTCTTTGACCTTGGCAGCCCGGCGACCTACCTGGCCTACACCCAACTCCCGCAGCTTTGCGCACACACCTGCAGCGAACTGGTCTACCGACCCATGTTACTGGGGGGTGTCTTCAAGGCGACGGGCAATGCATCGCCGATTACCGTACCGGCCAAAGGCGCGCATATGGCCAAGGACCTGGATCGCTTCGCCAAACGCTACGGCGTGGCGTTCAAGCTCAATCCGCACTTTCCAATCAATACCCTGTCGTTGATGCGCGCCATAACCGGCATGCAACTGCGTCATCCTGAACGTTTCATAGCGTTCATCGATTGTCTGTTCCGCGCCTTATGGGTCGACGCCCGTGATCTCAGCCATCCGCAGACGGCAGCAGCGGTACTGGAAGAAGGCGGTTTCGACCCCGGCCACGTGCTGGCACTGACAACTGACGAGCACATCAAGGAAGCCCTGAAAGCCACCACCGAAGAAGCCATTGCCCGGGGCGTGTTCGGTGCCCCCAGCATGTTCGTCGGCGACGAGTTGTTCTTTGGCCAGGATCGGCTGGACTTCGTCCGTGAAGCCCTCGGCTGATCCCGGCGTCAGATAGCCATCGTTCGCGTGTGCAGCCATTGCAACGCACTGCCTTCCAGCAACGGGCTCAAGCGACGCTGAACCTCGGCATGATAGGCATTGAGCCAGGCCTTTTCATCCAGGTTCAACAGCGACGGTTCCAGGCAGCGCGTGTCAATCGGACACAAAGTCAGGGTTTCAAACTCAAGAAATTCACCGAACTCGCTGCTCCCCGCCTCACGGTTCAAGGCCAGGTTCTCGATGCGCACACCCCAGCGTCCGGGACGATAAGTCCCCGGCTCGATGGAGGTGATCATCCCTGGCTGCATGGCCGTCTGCGGCGTGGGAGCCGCCTGATAGGCGATGACCTGTGGTCCCTCGTGGACGTTCAGGAAATAGCCGACTCCGTGACCGGTACCATGTCCGTAATCCACCTGTTCGGCCCAGATCGGCGCCCGTGCGATGGCATCCAGCAGCGGCGACAGAATGCCGCGCGGGAACCGAGCCCTGGACAAGGCAATGACGCCCTTGAGGACACGCGTGCAGTCACGTTTCTGCTCGGCGTTGGGCGTTCCCACCGGCACCATGCGGGTGATGTCGGTGGTGCCGCCCAGGTATTGGCCACCGGAATCGATCAACAACAACCCATCGCCCTCGATGACCGCATGGGCTTCTTCCGTAGCGTGGTAATGGGGCATTGCACCATTGGCGTTGAAAGCAGCAATGGTGTTGAAGCTCAGGGAGACAAAATCCGGCCGGCGTCTGCGAGCTGCGGTCAGGTGTTCATCGATGGTCAGTTCGGTGATGCGCTCACGACCCCAGGCACTTTCCAACCAGGCGAAGAACTCACAGAGCGCTGCGCCATCCTGTTCCATCGCGCGACGGATATGCTCGGCGTCGGCCAGGCTCTTGCAGGACTTGGCCAGCGTCGTGGGATTGAGCCCCTCCACCAGCTTCACGCCACTGTCCAGATTATCCAGTAAGCCGACGGTGACCCGGGCCGGATCGACCTGCAGGCTCGCGCCGCCAGGCACTTCACGTAATGCGCTCGCCGCTTCGCTGTAATCACGCAGGGTTACGCCGTCCTGCTCGAGGACCGCACGCAATGCACCATCGACCTTGTCCAGGGCCACGAACAAGGTTGCCTGCTGCTGGCTGATCAAGGCAAAAGCAATAAACACGGGATTGAACGACACATCCGCGCCACGCAGGTTGAACAACCAGGCGATGTCGTCCAGCGTGGCGATGAAGTGCCAGTCGGCGCCACGTGCCTTGAGGGTTTCGCGCAGCTTGGCGAGTTTTTCGACCCGGCTGACGGTCGCCTGGGGTGGAAGGTGTGCGTACACCGGCTGATCAGGCAGGCTTGGGCGATCGGACCAGGCTTCATTCAGCAGATCGATGTCAGTGCGCAAGCGCGCACCTCGCTCCGCGAGCTTGCTGCCCAAGGTTCGGGCCGACGCCACGGCCATTACCGCGCCATCGACCGCGACCACCCCGCCTTCGGGCGTCTGTTCGGCCAGCCAGTCCAGGGGGCCGGGTTGACCGGGAATGAGCTTGACCAGTTCGATGCCGCTGCCCTTCAGCTCCTGGGTCGCCTGTTCCCAGTAACGACTGTCGGCCCAGACCCCGGCGAAGTCCTTCGTCACGATCAGGGTACCGATCGAGCCATGGAAGCCCGACAACCATTGCCGTCCTTGCCAATAGCCCGGCAGGTATTCCGACAGATGCGGATCAGCCGACGGCACCAGCAGCGCGTGGATACCCTCCCGACTCATCAGTTGGCGGATTCGGGCCAGGCGCTGGGGAACCAGTCCATGGGTCAAAGGCTCGGTACTCATCGTGTCTCCTGTCTATCAATATTATTGTTCGAGGCTCAAGCAACCGACTCAGGGGGTACTGGTCCAGAAGGCCGGTGCTGCGACGCAGGCGGCCTTGATCAGCCGCACGGCCTCGTCGATATCCTGTTCGCGGGTGAAGCGTCCCAGGCTCAGGCGAATGGTCCGCCCTGCCGCGCGAGCATCGTGCCCCAAGGCCAGCAGCACATGGGACGGCGTGTTGTTCGCCGAATTGCAGGCCGATGTGGCGGAAAATGCAAGGGAAGCCCCCAATGCCGCCGGGTTGAACTCACCCTCATGGAACGTCAGGCTCAGCGTGTGGGGAATGCGCTGGGTCGTACTGCCGTTGATACACACACCGGGCAACGCCAGCAGCGGCTCGAGCAAACGATTGCGCAAGCGGACGATTTTGTCGAGCTCGTCGTCGAACGACTGGGCCGCCAACTCGAACGCTGCGCCCATGGCCGCAATCTGATGAGTCGCCAGCGTGCCAGAGCGAAAACCGCCTTCATGCCCGCCCCCATGGATCTGCGCAGATAGACGCGGTCGGGCACGTTCACCGACGTAGAGCGCGCCGATGCCTTTGGGGCCGTAGATCTTGTGCGCGGAAAAAGACATCAGGTCCACCGGCCAGTGGGCCAGGTCAATCCTGACCTTGCCCGCGCCCTGGGCGGCATCCACATGGAACAGCGCGCCATGCCCACGGACGAGCTCGCCGATGGCTACCACGTCATTGACGGTACCCAGCTCGTTGTTCACCAGCATCAGCGACACCAGGAAGGTGTCCTCGCGCAGGGCCTCGCGGACAGCTTGCGGACTGATCAGGCCATCGGCATCCGGAGCCAGCCAGGTCACCGCGACGCCGCTCTCTTCGAGCTGCCGGACGGTGTCGAGAATCGCCTTGTGTTCGATCAGGCTGGTGATGACATGACCGCCGGACGCCCCGCGCGCCTGGGTCACCCCCTTGAGCGCCAGGTTGTTGGACTCGGTGGCACCGGAAGTCCAGACGATCTGCTGCGCCTGCGCCCCCACCAATTGCGCCACCTGCTGACGTGCCTGCTCCACCGAGCGCCGGGCTTCCTGCCCGAAGGCATGGGAGCTGGAGGCCGGGTTGCCGAAGTTACCGTCGAAGCCCAGGCATTCGACCATGACCCGGATAACCCGCTCATCCACTGGCGTAGTGGCGGCGTAATCGAAATATAAAGGACGTTTATTCATGGAAAACTCGCAGAGCCTGTTCCGGGATCGGGCGCTCTCGTTGGGTTCGAGGTTACTACCCGATCAACCTTAAAGAAGTGGGACTTCGTTTAAAAGTGCGTAGGAACGCTCCTGAACAGCGAGCTTAGCAGGCATCCAGTCGAAGCTCAGCCCCTCATCTCATGCTTTCGAGCAATAACGGATACAACGAGGCCACCAGCAACAGCGCCATTGCCCAGTTGAACAGACGCAGCCAACGACGGTCACGCAGCAGGTTGCGCAACAGGCTGCCGCAGACCACCCACAAGCTGACACTGGGCAGGTTGATCAGGGCGAACACGGCCGCGATCACCACCACGTTGAAGAAGTAGCCTTGAAGCGGCGTGTAGGTGCTGATGGCTCCGATGGCCATGATCCAGGCCTTGGGATTGACCCATTGAAATGCCGCGGCGCCCCAGTAGCTGATCGGCGTGCGCTCCCCCGATTCGCTCTCCGAGACCGGGCCGGAGTGGGCAATTTTCCACGCCAGGTACAACAGGTACGCCGCGCCAACGTAGCGCAGCACGGTGTAAAGCAGCGGATACGCCTGGAACATCGCGCCCAGGCCAAAGCCCACCGCCAGCACCAGGACAAAGAAACCACAGCTGATGCCCAGCATATGAGGGATGGTGCGGTTGAAGCCGAAATTCACCCCCGAAGCCAGCAACATGGTGTTGTTGGGGCCCGGTGTGATCGAGGTAACAAGGGCAAACAGGGCGAAGCCCAGCAGCAGGTCCAGCGAAAGGGTCATGGCAGTCAGTCCGTCGTGTGGTCAGGTGATGACCCTACTCTTGGTCCTGTCGCAAACCCATGGACAGTTGGGTAAAACTTCCGGCGGTACAGTCTCTCAGCTTGGCTTTGCAGACAATTGCACGGGCTGTTCGGCGCTCATCTCACCACGATCGTCGAAACCACTGTTTTTCTGCGACGGACCGAGCAGCTCGGCTTTTTTCGCGTGGTACTCATCGAACGACAGACCCCGGCGATTCAAGGCTTCAAGGGCCAGTTCGCGGGTTTCTTCGGCGGTGTAAGGGCGCAGTTCAGGCGTCGAGGCGGCGCAACCGCTCAATACGGTGGCGACTAACAGCAGCGAAACGGCAAGGATGCGATTCATGACGAGTGTCCGGTGTTTTGGGGCGATGAATAAAGGCTACCCGCCGGCCCCACACAGCAGAAATCAACCCTCTTGATAGTGGGTATCGCCCCTCCGGATTCCTCATTCGCTCAATCGACCAACTGGCACTGCAGCGCATTATCCGGGCTGCGTTCGATGCTGCGGATCACCTGGAACGAGCCAAACGTCACGGCTTTGGCCCGGTGAGCCTGAATCAGCCGCCAGAAATCCTGCTCGCCGCTTTCAAACCGTCGAAACGCCGCCTCCCCCGCTTCCCGGGTCTGCCATTGCAAATAATTGAGTACACGCCTGCCGTCCTCGCTGACCTGGATGCTGGCACTCAGGAAGCCCTGATGATCCTGCGCCAGGCGCTCGGTCTGTTCCGACAGGGCTGTAATCAGCGCCTGTTGCCAGTGAGGTTCGATGTCGAATTCGATCAGTTGGGTGAAGCTGCGATTGTTCCTTGGCAATTGCATGAAAGGTCCTCGATACACGTAAGGTGAATCTTGCGATCCGAAGGCGTGCAGCGTAAAACCTCTACTTAAGTCAAGGTCAAGCAATGAATCCGCTATGGCACAGATAGATATCCATAAAGAACTCACCGTGGGCCAAGTGGCCGCCCGCAGCGGTGTGGCCGTCACCGCCCTGCACTTCTATGAAGCCAAGGGGCTGATCAAAAGTACCCGCAACCAGGGCAACCAACGCCGCTATCCACGAGGGGTGTTGCGACGCGTGGCACTGATCAAGGTTGCCCAGCGCCTGGGCATTCCCTTGGCGGAGATCGGCGAGGCGTTGAAGTCCCTGCCGGACAACCGCGCCCCAACGGCCGCCGACTGGCAGATCCTGTCGGCACAGTGGAGCCAGGATCTGGATGAACGCATCAACCAATTGATCGCGTTGCGTGACCGGCTGAACGGCTGTATCGGCTGTGGTTGCCTGTCGATGGAGGCCTGCCCGCTGCGCAACCAGGGCGATGTGCTGGGCGAGCGTGGACCGGGCGCGCATCTGTTGGAGGAACCATAAGGCGTTCGTCGGGACCAGGGGCGACTCGAAATCACTGGCCTATAGTGAGTGGGCGCAAATCGACGAAGCCTCTCTTCGCCCGATACAAAAAGGAGAAACGTCATGGGCGTCAAAGCCATTCCCGAAGGTTTCCACAGCATTACGCCCTACTTGGGCATTCATAAAGCCGCCGAAGCCATCGAGTTCTACAAAAAAGCCTTCAATGCCACCGAGGTCATGCGCCTGGCAATGCCCGACGGGGGCATCGGTCATGCCGAACTGCGGATCGGCGGCAGCCCGATCATGCTCGGCACGCCGTGCGATCAGGGCCCCCTGAGCAATCCGGACCAATCGCCGTCGGTGGGCCTGCATTTATATGTCGAGGACGTGGACCGCGTGTATGCCCAGGCGATCGCCGCCGGCGGCACGGTGATCGCCGAGGTCAAGGATCAGTTCTATGGTGATCGCTCCGGCAGCTTGAAGGATCCCTACGGACATGTGTGGTTCCTGGCGACACACAAGGAGGATCTGACTCAGGAGCAGATCGAGCAACGGGCCAGGGAGATGTTCCAACAGGGCTGAACTGCCTCGATCAGTCAAACCACAACCCTGTGGGAGCGAGCCTGCTCGCGATAGCGTCGGGTCAGCAACATCATTGTTGGCTGACACACCGCTATCGCGAGCAGGCTCGCTCCCACAATGATTCAGTGGTGACTCCCCAGATCCTTTGTGGTGGATCAGAACGTGTCTGCCGGTACCCGCACGACCCCTTCCATCAACACCCGCGCACTGCGACTCATGATGGCTTTGTTTACGGTCCATTCGCCATTGACCTGGTTGGCCTCGGCGCCGACGCGCAACGTGCCGGACGGGTGACCGAAGCGCACGGCGTTGCGCTCGGTACCGCCGGCGGCCAGGTTCACCAGGGTGCCGGAAATAGCGGCGGCGGTGCCGATGGCGACTGCGGCGGTGCCCATCATGGCGTGGTGGAGCTTGCCCATGGACAGCGCCCGCACCAGCAAGTCGACGTCCCCCGCCGCTACGGCTTTGCCACTCGACGAAACGTAGTCCGCTGGCGGCGCGACAAACGCCACCTTCGGCGTGTGCTGACGTTGGGCGGCTTCGTCCAGTTGCTTGATCAGCCCCATGCGCAGGGCACCGTGGGCGCGGATGGTTTCGAACATCGCCAGGGCCTTGGGGTCGCCATTGATGGCGCCCTGCAGCTCAGTGCCGGTATAGCCGACGTCCCGGGCATTGATGAAAATCGTCGGGATCCCAGCGTTGATCAGGGTTGCCTTGAGCGTGCCGACGCCGGGCACTTCCAAGTCGTCCACCAGATTGCCGGTGGGAAACATCGAACCGCCTCCGCCTTCTTCCTCGGCTGCCGGGTCCATGAACTCCAACTGCACTTCTGCCGCCGGAAAAGTGACCCCGTCGAGTTCGAAATCACCGGTTTCCTGCACCGCGCCATCGGTCATCGGCACATGAGCAATGATGGTCTTGCCGATGTTGGCCTGCCAGATCCGCACCACCGCCACACCGTTTTGTGGAATGCGGCTGGACGATACCAAGCCACTGCTGATGGCAAACGAACCCACCGCCGCCGACAGGTTGCCGCAGTTGCCACTCCAGTCCACGAACGGCTTGTCGATGGAGACCTGGCCGAACAGGTAATCGACGTCGTGGTCGGCCCGGTTGCTCTTGGACAGGATCACCGTCTTGCTGGTGCTGGACGTGGCGCCGCCCATGCCGTCGATCTGTTTCTCGTACGGATCGGGACTGCCAATGACCCGCAACAGCAAGGCATCGCGTGCCGCGCCGGGGACACGGGCGGCTTCGGGCAGGTCCGTCAGATTGAAGAACACGCCCTTGCTGGTGCCACCGCGCATGTAGGTGGCGGGGATTCTGATCTGTGGTGAAAAGCGTGGTGCGTGAGCCATGAAGCACCTACTCCTTATCGTGAGATTTAAACGGCAACCGCCGATTCAAGGAAGTCCTGGGCAAAGCGCTGCAACACGCCACCCGCTTCATAAATCGACACCTCCTCAGCCGTATCGAGACGGCAGGTCACCGGCACTTCAACGCGCTCGCCGTTCTTGCGAGTGATGACCAGGGTCAGCGTCGCGCGTGGGGTGCGCTCGCCAATCACGTCGTAGATTTCGCTGCCATCGATGCCCAGGGTCTTGCGATCGGTGCCAGGCTTGAACTCCAGCGGCAACACGCCCATGCCCACCAGGTTGGTGCGATGGATACGCTCGAAGCCTTCGGCGGCAATCGCCTCGACACCGGCCAGGCGTACGCCCTTGGCCGCCCAGTCCCGGGACGAACCCTGGCCATAGTCGGCACCGGCGATGATGATCAGCGGCTGCTTGCGTTCCATGTAGGTTTCGATGGCTTCCCACATCCGCATGACTTTGCCTTCGGGCTCGACCCGTGCCAGGGAACCCTGCTTGACCTTGCCGTTTTCCTGGACCATTTCGTTGAACAGTTTCGGGTTGGCGAAGGTGGCGCGCTGGGCGGTCAAATGGTCGCCCCGGTGCGTGGCGTAGGAGTTGAAGTCTTCTTCCGGCAAGCCCATCTTCGCCAGGTATTCGCCGGCGGCGCTGTCCAGCATGATCGCGTTGGACGGCGACAGGTGATCGGTGGTGATGTTGTCCGGCAGCACCGCCAACGGGCGCATGCCTTTGAGCGGTCGCGCCCCAGCCAGCGCCCCTTCCCAATAGGGCGGACGGCGGATGTAGGTGCTTTGCGGACGCCAGTCGTACAGCGGCGTGACTTTCGGCCCGGTGTCTTCCTGGATGGCGAACATCGGGATGTACACCTGGCGGAACTGCTCCGGCTTCACCGAAGCCTTGACCACTGCTTCGATTTCCTCGTCACTCGGCCAGATGTCCTTGAGACGGATTTCCCGACCGTCCACCACGCCCAGCACATCCTTCTCGATGTCGAAACGGATGGTCCCGGCGATGGCGTAGGCCACCACCAAGGGCGGCGAAGCAAGGAACGCCTGTTTGGCGTATGGATGGATACGGCCATCGAAGTTGCGGTTACCCGACAGCACGGCGGTGGCATACAGGTCGCGGTCGATAATTTCCTGCTGGATCACCGGGTCCAGCGCGCCGGACATACCGTTGCAGGTTGTGCAGGCGAAGGCCACCACGCCGAAGCCCAATTGCTCCAGCTCCTTGGTCAGACCGGCTTCATCCAGGTACAGCGCCACGGTTTTCGAACCCGGTGCCAGGGACGATTTGACCCACGGTTTGCGAGCCAGTCCCAGGCGATTGGCATTGCGTGCCAAGAGGCCAGCGGCAATGACGTTGCGCGGATTGCTGGTGTTGGTGCAGCTGGTGATGGCGGCGATGATCACCGCGCCGTCGGGCATCTGCCCCGGCACTTCGGTCCATTGTCCGGCAATGCCGTTGGCCGCCAGATCGGCAGTCGCGACGCGGGCGTGGGGGTTGCTCGGCCCGGCCATGTTGCGCACCACCGAGGACAGGTCGAAGGTCAGGCCTCGCTCGTACTGTGCGCCCTTGAGGCTGTCGGCCCACAGGCCCACCTGCCGGGCGTAGGTTTCCACCAATTGCACTTGCGCGTCTTCACGGCCGGTGAGCTTGAGGTAGTCGATGGTCTGCTGGTCGATGTAGAACATCGCCGCCGTGGCGCCATATTCCGGGGCCATGTTGGAGATGGTTGCGCGGTCGCCCAGGGTCAGCGCCTGCGCGCCTTCACCGAAAAACTCCAGCCAGGCGCCAACGACCTTCTGCTTGCGCAGGAACTCGGTCAACGCCAGCACCATGTCGGTGGCCGTGATGCCCGGTTGCAACTTGCCGGTCAGCTCGACGCCGACGATTTCCGGCAGGCGCATCCACGACGCGCGACCGAGCATGACGCTCTCGGCTTCCAGCCCACCGACGCCGATGGCGATCACGCCCAAGGCGTCGACATGGGGCGTATGGCTGTCGGTGCCCACGCAGGTGTCGGGGAAGGCGACGCCGTCCCGTTGCTGGATCACCGGGGACATTTTTTCCAGGTTGATCTGGTGCATGATCCCGTTGCCCGGCGGAATCACGTCGACATTCTTGAAGGCCTTTTTGGTCCAGTTGATGAAGTGGAAGCGGTCTTCGTTGCGACGGTCTTCAATCGCCCGGTTCTTGGCAAATGCCTGAGGGTCGAAGCCGGCGCTTTCCACTGCCAGGGAATGATCGACGATCAGTTGGGTCGGCACCACCGGGTTGACCTGGGCCGGGTCGCCGCCCTGCTGGGCGATGGCGTCGCGCAGGCCGGCCAAGTCCACCAGGGCGGTCTGGCCGAGAATGTCATGGCAGACCACCCGGGCCGGGAACCATGGGAAGTCCAGGTCGCGCTTGCGCTCGATCAGTTGCAGCAGCGACTCGCCCAGGGTGGCCGGGTCGCAGCGACGCACCAGGTTTTCCGCCAGCACGCGCGAAGTGTACGGCAGGCCGTCGTAGGCGCCGGGACGGATGGCATCCACGGCCCCGCGAACATCGAAGTAATCCAGCGAAGTGCCGGACAGCGGTTTGCGAAATTCTGTGTTCATCGTCAGGACTCGGGTCACGGTGGGTTCAGAAGGGGCTGGCGCAGAATTGAAGTGAACCTGTTCTTCTGTGGGAGGGAGCCTGCTCGCGATTGTGGTGTGTCAGCCAACCATGAGGTTGCTGACCCGACGCTATCGCGAGCAGGCTCGCTCCCACAGGGTTCTGGGTTTCTCCAGTACCTGCGGTTAAACCCCTCCAGCTCAGCGTTGTTCGATTGGCACGAACTTGCGCTGTTCAACGCCGGTGTATTCGGCGCTCGGGCGGATGATGCGGTTGTTGGCGCGTTGTTCGAACACGTGGGCGGCCCAGCCGGTCAGGCGCGAGCAGACAAAGATCGGCGTGAACAGCTTGGTCGGGATGCCCATGAAGTGGTACGCCGAGGCATGGTAGAAATCGGCGTTGGGGAACAGCTTCTTCTGTTCCCACATGGTCTTGTCGATGGCTTCGGAAACCGGGAACAGCACGGTGTCGCCCACTTCATCGGCGAGTTTTTTCGACCAGCCCTTGATCACCTCGTTGCGCGGATCGTTGTCCTTATAGATCGCATGGCCGAAGCCCATGATCTTGTCCTTGCGCTCCAGCATCGCCAGGGTGCCCTTGACCGCCGCCTCCGGCGAGTCGAAGCGTTCGATCATTTCCATGGCCGCTTCGTTGGCACCGCCATGCAACGGCCCCCGCAGCGAGCCAATCGCCGCCGTGATGCAGGAAAACAGGTCCGACAGGGTCGAGGCGCAGACCCGGGCAGTGAAGGTCGAAGCATTGAATTCGTGCTCGGCGTAGAGGATCAGCGACACGTTCATCACTTTGACGTGCAGCTCGCTCGGTTTTTTGCCGTGCAACAGATGCAGGAAATGGCCGCCGATGGACGCTTCGTCGGTCACGCATTCGATGCGCTGGCCCTGGTGGCTGAAGCGATACCAGTAGCACATGATCGCCGGGAATGCGCCCAGCAGGCGGTCGGTCTTGTCGTGCTGTTCAGCAAAACTTGTCTCGGGTTCCAGGTTGCCGAGGAACGAGCAACCGGTGCGCATCACGTCCATCGGATGGGCGTCGGCGGGAATGCGTTCCAGCACTTCCTTCAGCGCCTGGGGCAGGTCGCGCAATTGACGCAGTTTGCGGACATAGCCATCCAGTTGCGCCTGGGTTGGCAGTTCGCCGTACAGCAACAGGTAGGCCACTTCTTCGAATTGCGCATCAGCCGCCAGGTCGCGAACGTCGTAGCCACGATAGGTCAGGCCCGCACCGGACTGGCCAACGGTGGACAAGGCGGTTTGCCCGGCTACCTGGCCACGGAGCCCGGCGCCACTGAGTACTTTTGCTTCGGCCATTTGCTGTCTCCAGTTCTTGAATTTGTAGGGAATCGGCCCGTTATTTTTTCGCAGCGAACAACGCATCGAGCTTCTGCTCGAAGGTGTGGTAGTCGATGCGATCGTAAAGCTCCATGCGGGTCTGCATGGTGTCGATGACATTCTGTTGCGTGCCGTCGCGACGGATCGCGGTGTAGACGTTCTCGGCGGCCTTGTTCATGGCGCGGAATGCCGACAGTGGGTACAGCACCAGGGATACGTCGGCACCGGCCAGCTGTTCGGTGGTGTAGAGCGGCGTCGCGCCAAACTCGGTGATGTTGGCCAGGATCGGCGCCTTCACGCGGCTGGCGAACAACTTGTACATCTCGAGTTCGGTAATCGCTTCGGGAAAGATCATGTCAGCACCGGCCTCGATGCAGGCGGCCGCACGGTCCAGCGCGGACTCCAGCCCCTCCACTGCCAAGGCATCGGTGCGGGCCATGATCACAAAACTGTCGTCGGCACGGGCATCAACGGCAGCCTTGATGCGGTCGACCATTTCCTGCTGCGAGACGATTTCCTTGTTCGGCCGATGGCCGCAGCGCTTGGCACCGACCTGGTCTTCGATGTGGATCGCCGCCGCGCCGAACTTGCTCATCGACTTGACGGTGCGAGCCACGTTGAACGCCGACGAACCGAAACCGGTGTCCACGTCCACCAGCAGCGGCAGGTCGCACACGTCGGTGATCCGCCGCACATCGGTCAGCACGTCATCCAGGCCGGTGATGCCCAGGTCCGGCACGCCGAGGGAACCGGCTGCCACGCCACCGCCCGACAGGTAGATCGCCTTGAAACCGGCGCGTTTGGCCAGCAGCGCGTGGTTGGCGTTGATCGTGCCGACCACCTGTAACGGATGCTCAGAGGCGACCGCATCGCGGAATCGCTGGCCTGGCGTGCTCTTGCTGGAACTCATGACTCACCTCGTTCAGTGGCGGCGCTGTCCTGGTAATGACGCGCGATGTTGCGTTTGGAGGCGCCGATGTGCCGGCGCATCAATAACTCAGCCAATTCGCCGTCACGGTCGGCGATGGCATCGAGAATCCGGTGATGCTCGGCAAAGGCCTGGCGCGGCCGGTTGGGCGTGGTGGAAAACTGAATGCGGTACATGCGCACCAGTTGATACAACTCGCCGCAGAGCATTTGCGTCAGCGTGCGGTTGCCGCTGCCCTGGATGATCCGGTAATGAAAGTCGAAATCGCCTTCCTGTTGGTAATAGCCGACACCGGCCTGGAAGGCCGCATCGCGCTCATGGGTTTCCAGGACCTGGCGCAGTTCGTCGATTTCCGCCAGGGTCATGCGCTCGGCCGCGAGGCGGCAGGCCATGCCTTCCAGGGACTCGCGGATTTCGTAGAGCTCCAGCAGCTCGGCATGGCTCAGGGAAACCACACGCGCGCCGACATGAGGCACCCGCACCAGCAGGCGCTGACCTTCCAGCCGATGGATCGCTTCGCGCAGCGGCCCACGGCTGATGCCGTAGGTACGGGCCAGTTCGGGCTCGGAAATCTTGCTGCCGGGGGCGATCTCGCCTTTGACGATGGCGGCCTGGATACGCCGGAAGACGTTTTCGGAAAGGGTTTCCGAGTCGTCTTGGGCCAGCATCGGCGTTTCGAGCTGATCGAGCATATTGTCGACACCTTCAAAATCAATACGACAAAAACTACCCAATCAAAGCGTATACGTCAAAACAAAAAACGATATTGTCGACAATCGTCTAATAGGCCCGTCCGCCACCACCACCTTTTCACAGGGTTCGTAGCCTCCGGCCAGCGGTGGCGTCAGAAAACCACCGTGCTAGAATGCCGCCGCTGTTGGCCACTCTCCTGTTCTTCTATATAGAGAAAAGGCTACTGAAGGAGCTTGTGCAGTAATGCCAGGGCCTGAACCGATAAACGGAACGCCGTGCACCAGGATCTATGACATTCAAGCCCTTATCCGCTGCCCTCTGCTTCATGTGCCTGCCGGGACTCGCCGCGGCGGGTGAAAAAACCGTGTACGGCCTCAACGAATATGCAGCGCTGCAGGGCATCGACCTGGAGGTGGCCGCCAAGCTGGACACCGGCGCCAAGACCGCCTCCCTCAGTGCCCGCGACATCAAGCGCTTCAAACGCAACGGCGAATCCTGGGTGCGTTTTTACCTCGCCATCGACGCGGCCCATTCGCACCCCATCGAACGCCCGCTGGCCCGGGTCAGCAAGATCAAACGCCGCGCCGGTGACTACGACCCGGAAGAAGGCAAGAAATACACGGCCCGGCCGGTCATCGAACTGGATATCTGCATGGGCTCGGCCTTGCGCAGCATCGAAGTGAACCTGACCGACCGTAGCGCCTTCCAATACCCGTTGCTGATCGGTTCCGAGGCGCTCAAGCGCTTCGACGCACTGGTCGACCCCAGTCTCAAATACGCTGCCGGCAAACCCGCCTGCACCAATGCCGCTCTTACCGCAGAGTAATTCCAATGCGCTCCCTTACCCTCCATTTGAAAATGCTGATCGCCATCCTGGTGGTGCTGGGCCTGTCGGTGACGGCCTATCAGATTTTCGTGCTCGGCATCCCGGTGACCGAAGACGCCACGGACGACCTGTGGAACATCGATGCCAAGGTCGAATTCGTGCCCAACGCGAAAGATCCGGTGAAGATCCAGATGTTCGTGCCCCCGTTGAGCCGCGACTACGTCAGCCTCAACGAGAGTTTCATTTCCAACAATTACGGCGTAGCGGTGAACCGGATCGACGGCAACCGCAAGGTCACTTGGTCGGCCCGCCGGGCCAAGGGTAACCAGACCCTCTATTACCGCCTGGTGCTGACCAAGCGCTACAGCGCCGAAAAAACCAAGGTCAAGGGACCGACCTTCCGTGACAGCATCGCCATCGAAGGCCCGGAGAAGATCGCCGCCGAGGCCCTGCTCGCGCCGATCCGCCAGCATTCGGCCGATGTCGAGACCTTCATCAGCGAAGCCATCAAGCGGGTCAACAACCTCAACGACGACAACGTCAAACTGCTGCTGGCCGGCGACCCGACGTCGAGCAACAAAGCGAGAATCGTGGAGCTGGTGCTGTCCATCGCCCACGTACCGGTGGAAAAAGTCCACACCATTCGCCTGGTGGCCGATCAGCCACAAACGCCGGAACTGTGGCTGCGCAGCTTCAACGGCAACGACTGGCTGTATTTCAACCCGGACACCGGCGAACAGGGCCTGCCCACCGACCGCCTGCTGTGGTGGACCGGCGATGAAAACCTGATCACCGTCGATGGTGGCAAGAAAGCCACCGTCACTTTCAGCATGAACAACAGCGAAATGAACGCCATTCGCCTGGCCAAGCTGACGGACGAGAACACCGACGCGAATTTCCTCGAATATTCGCTCTACGGCCTGCCCCTGCAAACCCAGCAGACGTTCATGATCATGGTGATGATCCCCATCGGCGTGCTGGTGATCCTGGTTCTGCGCAACCTGATCGGCCTGCAGACCCTGGGGACCTTTACCCCGGTGCTGATTGCCCTGGCTTTCCGCGAAACCCAGCTGGGCTTCGGGATCGTCCTGTTCACGGTGATCACGGCCCTGGGCCTGTCACTGCGCTCCTACCTGGAACATCTCAAGTTGCAGATGCTGCCAAGGCTTTCGGTGGTGCTGACGTTCGTGGTGGTGCTGATCGCCGCCATCAGCCTGTTCAGCCATAAGCTGGGCCTGGAGCGTGGCCTGTCGGTGGCGCTGTTCCCGATGGTGATCCTGACCATGACCATCGAGCGCCTGTCCATCACCTGGGAAGAGCGCGGCGGCGGTCACGCCATGAAGGTCGCCATCGGCACCCTGTTTGCCGCGTCCCTGGCGCACCTGATCATGAGCGTGCCGGAGCTGGTGTACTTCGTCTTCACCTTCCCGGCGATCCTGCTGATCCTGGTGGGCTTCATGCTGGCCATGGGTCGTTATCGCGGCTACCGCCTGACCGAGCTGGTGCGGTTCAAGGCCTTCCTCAAGGCTGACTCGTAATGTTCGGTTTCTGGAAGACCTGGAAGGCCCTGGAAGCCCGGGGCATCATGGGCATCAACCGGCGCAATGCCGACTACGTGCTCAAGTACAACAAGCGCAGCCTGTACCCCATCGTCGATGACAAGATCATCACCAAGGAACGGGCCGTCGCCGCCGGCATCCACGTGCCGGAACTGTACGGGATCATCTCCACCGAGAAGGAAATCGACAAACTCGACGGGATCATTGGTGGGCATACCGACTTCGTGATCAAGCCGGCCCAGGGCGCCGGCGGTGACGGCATCATCGTGATTGCCGACCGCTTCGAGGGGCGCTACCGCACGGTCTCCGGCAAGATCCTGAGTCATGAGGAACTTGAACACCATATTTCCAGCATTCTCACCGGCTTGTATTCCCTCGGTGGGCACCGCGACCGGGCGCTGATCGAATACCGCGTAGTGCCGGACCAGATCTTCAAGAGCATCAGCTACGAAGGCGTACCGGACATCCGCATCATCGTGTTGATGGGCTATCCGGTGATGGCCATGCTGCGCCTGCCGACCCGCCAGTCCGGTGGCAAGGCCAACCTGCACCAAGGCGCCATCGGTGTGGGCGTGGACCTTGCCACCGGCCTGACACTGCGTGGCACCTGGCTGAACAACATCATCGCCAAACACCCCGACACCACCAACGCGGTAGACGGTGTGCAACTGCCCTACTGGGACGGCTTCATGAAGCTGGCCGCCGGCTGCTATGAGCTGTGCGGGCTGGGCTACATCGGCGTGGACATGGTGCTGGACCAGGAAAAAGGCCCGCTGATCCTGGAACTGAACGCCCGGCCGGGACTGAACATCCAGATCGCCAACGACTGCGGCCTGACCTTGCGCACCCACGCCGTGGAAGCACGCCTGGAAGAGCTCAAGGCCCGGGGGGTGGTTGAGACCGTCGAGGAGCGGGTGGCGTTTGCCCAGGAGTTGTTCGGGCATATTCCGCCGGTTGAAGGCTGAGCACTTAACCGACTTAATAGAAAACCTGTGGCGAGGGGATTTATCCCCGCTGGGTTGCGCAGCAGCCCTAAATCCCGACACCTCGGTGTATCAGACAGATTGAATTGACTGACTGGGGTTGCTTCGCAACCCAACGGGGATAAATCCCCTCGCCACAATGTCGCTCACAACACCTATGCCAGTCGCTGGACTTGCTCATCTCCGACATCCCTCTAGGAGCAAATCCTACACAGGGATTACAATCGCCACCCCGCCTGAATGGCCGACCCACCCCGCCCATGCCGACCTGTTCCGTACACCCATTACCCTACCGCGCCAACCCCGCCGAGTATTTCGCGGCGATTCGTCATGCCCCGGGAAGCGTGCTGCTCGACAGCGGCCGGCCCACTGCGGAACGTGGGCACTATGATTTGCTCAGTGCCTGGCCGCTGGAACAACTGGCGGTGCTGCCGGAAGAGAGCGGCGCCGATTTCCTGCAACGTTTGCGCGCTCAACTGACGCAACTGGGGCACGCTGTATTACCGGGCACGCTGCAATTGCCTTTCGCTGGCGGCCTGATCGGCTACCTGAGTTATGACTTTGGCCGGCACCTCGAAGCCCTGCCCTCCCATGCCATGGACGACCTGCAACTGCCCGATGCCCGTTTCGGCGTGTACGACTGGGCACTGGTCAGCGACCACCAGGCCGGCACCAGCCAACTGGTGTTCCATCCGCACTGCCGCGACAGCGAACGCCAGCGCCTGATCGCGCTGTTCAGCCAGCCGGCCCCGGCGCCAGAGGCCGGCTTCAGACTTGAAAGTCCGATGGCCCCCGACCTCAGCGCCGATGAATATCGGCAGGCAATCGAGCGCATCCACGGTTATATCCAGGCCGGCGATTGCTACCAGGTCAACTTTGCCCAACGCTTTCGGGCGCCCTGCCGGGGGGATGCCTGGTCAGCCTACCAGGCCCTGCGCGCGGCGTGCCCGACGCCGTTTTCCGGCTTCCAGAGCCTGCCCGACGGCGGCGCGGTGCTGAGCCTGTCGCCCGAGCGCTTCGTCAGAGTCAGCGATGGCCATGTGGAAACCCGCCCGATCAAGGGCACCCGGCCCCGTAGCACATCGCCCGCCGAAGACGCGGCCAATGCCGCCGAGCTACTGGCGAGCCCCAAGGACCGGGCGGAAAATCTGATGATCGTCGACCTGCTGCGCAACGACCTGGGCCGCACCTGCCGGACCGGCTCGGTGCGCGTGCCGGAACTGTTCAGCCTGGAAAGCTACCCGAACGTGCATCACCTGGTCAGCAGCGTGACCGGCGAATTGGCCGACGGTAAAGACGCCCTGGACCTGATCGCCGGCAGCTTCCCCGGCGGCTCCATCACCGGCGCCCCGAAGATCCGCGCCATGCAGATCATCGACGAACTCGAACCGACCCGACGCGGGCTGTATTGCGGCTCGTTGCTGTACCTGGACGTGCGCGGGGAAATGGACAGCTCCATCGCCATCCGCAGCCTGCTGGTCAAGGATGGGCAGGTGTGTTGCTGGGGTGGCGGCGGGATTGTCGCGGACTCGGACTGGCAGGCGGAATATCAGGAATCGATCACCAAGGTCAAAGTGCTGCTCGATACCTTGCAGAGCCTCTGAGCCTCAATACAGTCCTGTTTGATCGTTCCCACGCTCTGCGTGGGAACGATCGATCAACAGCGTATGGGGTTACAGGCTCAGGTGGCGGTTCGAGGCCTTGAGGAATTCCTGTTTCAACTCGGCAAAGCTGTGTACCGCCGGGAATTGCGGGAATTCCCGGATCACATTGTCCGGCGCATGGAACAGGATGCCGGCGTCGGCTTCGCCGAGCATGCTGGTGTCGTTGTAGGAATCACCCGCGGCAATTACCCGGTAATACAGGCTCTTGAAGGCCAGGACCGACTGCCTCTTGGGATCCTTCTGACGCAGTTGATAGCCCGTCACCCGTCCCCCTTCATCCGTGATCAGGCGATGGCAGAGCAAGGTCGGGAAACCCAACTGGCGCATCAGGGGTTGGGAAAATTCGTAGAACGTGTCGGAAAGAATCACCACCTGGAAGCGCTCGCGCAGCCAGTCGACGAACTCGATGGCGCCGTCCAGCGGCTTGAGCGTGGCAATGACTTCCTGGATGTCGGCGAGTTTGAGCCCATGTTCGTCGAGGATGCGTAACCGCTGCTTCATCAGCACGTCGTAGTCGGGAATGTCCCGAGTGGTTGCCCTGAGGGATTCAATCCCGGTTTTTTCGGCAAAGGCGATCCAGATTTCCGGAACCAGCACACCTTCCAGGTCGAGACAGGCAATTTCCACAAGACACTCCATTTTCTGATGTTTATCGGTTGGGTGAACAAAAGGCCTGCCGACTCTAGCCGCAACGCACAGGAACGCGCCAGCCCTGGCCACTTTTGTTACCATCAGCGCCTATAGAGCGCGCAGCGCCACCGACCTGTAGGAAACCGCCTGATGAGCCCAACGTTTGATGTCGTGGAACTCGCCACGACCTATGCCAACAAGTCTCCACAAGACATCCTCAAGCTGGCCTTCGCCGAATTCGGCGATGACCTGTGGATATCTTTCAGCGGCGCCGAGGATGTGGTGCTGGTGGACATGGCCTGGAAGCTGAACAAGAACGTCAAGGTATTCAGCCTCGACACCGGTCGCCTGCACCCGGAAACCTATCGGTTCATCGATCAGGTCCGTGAGCACTACAAGATCGACATCGAACTGATCTCACCGGACCATGCGAAACTGGAGCCTTTCGTGAAGGAAAAGGGTCTGTTCAGTTTCTACAAGGACGGCCATGGCGAATGCTGCGGCATCCGCAAGATCGAACCGCTGCGCCGCAAACTGTCCGACGTCCGCGCCTGGGCCACCGGCCAGCGCCGCGACCAGAGCCCCGGCACCCGCAGCCAGGTGGCTGTGCTGGAAATCGACACGGCGTTCTCCACGCCGGAGCGTACCCTGTACAAATTCAACCCGCTGTCGCAGATGACCAGCGAGGAAGTCTGGGGCTACATCCGCATGCTTGAGCTGCCCTACAACAGCCTGCATGAGCGCGGCTTCATCAGCATCGGCTGTGAGCCCTGCACCCGCCCGGTGCTGCCGAACCAGCACGAACGCGAAGGCCGCTGGTGGTGGGAGGAAGCCACGCAAAAGGAATGCGGCTTGCACGCCGGTAACATCATCAGCAAATCCAAGGCCTGATACGTAGCCGATCTTTCTGTACACAAAAATGTCACTTCAGGTGGCATTTTTTGTGTGCACTTCGTCAGGAAATGCACCGAAAAGTTACACCTTTGCGTTTCTCCCGCTGACCTTCGTTTCTCTCCTTCCGATTCTCAGAAAATAAATACCTGTTCAAACGGTCAATTTATAAGTCCGTAACTTCAGTGACTTATCTAAAATCGATAACTAATCGGAATCAAGGTTGCTGTAGTTAGACCTTTGACTGGCATAAATCTGGCTTGAGACGACAAGTGTTTTGTATACAAACCAAATAAAACATACACACACTTTAGATCCGCAAGCCTGAAGCGCCCTATCCCGTACAGGCTGCAGATGCCCCGTAACCAATGATGCTCGCCGTGCCGCGACGAAGATTGCCGAGCCTCGCGCTCATGCACAGTCATCGCTGCGCCGAGAATCAGGAGCCTGCCGGAATGCGTACAAGCCTCTCCAATAACATCGCGCTGGATCTACCCTCTCCAACCACTGCCTTCGATGACAAAACCGCAGCCACCCTGGCCTTGAGTCCAAGGCTGCACAACAAGGACCTGGCGCCAACCAAGGCCGAAGGTCGACGTTGGGGTCGCTACAGCATTTTTGCCCTGTGGACCAACGACGTACACAACATCGCCAACTACTCCTTCGCCATCGGCCTGTATGCACTGGGCCTGGGTGGCTGGCAAATCCTGTTGTCCCTGGGGATCGGCGCGGCCCTGGTGTACGGTTTCATGAACCTGTCCGGCTACATGGGCCAGAAGACCGGGGTCCCCTTCCCGGTCATCAGCCGGATCAGCTTCGGCATCCACGGCGCTCAAATTCCCGCGTTGATCAGGGCCGTCATCGCCATCGCCTGGTTTGGCATCCAGACCTACCTCGCGTCGGTGGTTTTCCGAGTACTGCTGACGGCGATTCATCCAGGCTTCGCCGACTACGACCACAACTCGATCCTTGGCCTGTCGAGCCTGGGCTGGGTGTGTTTCGTGGCGATCTGGTTCGTGCAACTGCTGATCCTGGCCTACGGCATGGAAACGGTACGCCGTTACGAAGGCTTCGCCGGGCCGGTGATCCTGGTGACCGTTGCGGCCCTGGCCGGGTGGATGTATACCCAGGCCGACGCAACCATTGCCTGGTCGATCCGCGAGCCGCTGACCGGCGGCGAGATGTGGCGCAACATTTTCGCCGGCGGCGCGCTGTGGCTGGCGATCTACGGCACGCTGGTGCTCAACTTCTGCGACTTCGCCCGCTCTTCACCATGCCGTCGGACCATCATCGTCGGCAACTTCTGGGGACTGCCGGTGAATATTCTGGTGTTTGCCGCCATCACTGTCCTGTTGTGCGGTGCGCAGTTCCAGATCAACGGACAGATCATCGAGAGCCCGACCCAAGTGATCGCCTCGATCCCCAACACCTTTTTCCTGGTGCTCGGTTGCCTGGCGTTCCTGATCGTCACCGTGGCAGTGAACATCATGGCCAACTTCGTCGCGCCGGCCTTCGTGCTCAGCAACCTGGCGCCCAAGTACCTGAATTTCCGCCGCGCCGGGTTGATCAGCGCCGCCATCGCCGTGCTGATCCTGCCGTGGAACCTCTACAACAGCCCGCTGGTGATCGTGTACTTCCTGTCCGGGCTCGGTGCCCTGCTCGGCCCGCTGTACGGCGTGATCATGGTCGACTACTGGCTGCTGCGCAAAGGTCGTATCAACGTGCCGCAGCTGTATAGCGAGGACCCGAACGGTGCGTACTTCTACAGCAACGGGGTCAACCTGCGGGCCGTGGCGGCATTCATCCCGGCGGCGCTGATCGCGATCGTCCTGGCGCTGGTGCCCGGCTTCGATAGTGTTTCACCGTTCTCCTGGCTGATCGGTGCTTCGATTGCCGGCCTGCTGTACCTGATCATCGCCAAGCGCCAAGCGTATTACGAGGACGTCAGCGGTGAATCCATCGCTGTGGATAACGTCAGCCATTGATCGTTCAAGGCGGCCCGCCGGTGCGGGCCGCCGTCTTTTCTGCGTTAAAGGAAACTGCTCATGCGAATTCTTGTAGTCAACGTCAACACCACCGAATCCATCACCGAGGCCATCGCCCGACAAGCCCAGGCCGTGGCCGCCCCCGGCACCGAAATCGTCGGGCTCACACCGCATTTCGGTGCCGACTCCGTTGAAGGCAATTTCGAAAGTTACCTGGCCGCCATCGCCGTGATGGATCGGGTGATGTCCTACGACCAACCGTTCGACGCGGTGATCCAGGCCGGCTATGGCGAGCACGGCCGCGAAGGTCTGCAGGAACTGCTCGACGTCCCGGTGGTGGACATCACCGACGCGGGCGCCAGCACCGCCATGTTCCTCGGCCATGCCTATTCGGTGGTCACCACCCTGGACCGCACCGTGCCGCTGATCGAAGACCGCCTCAAGCTTTCCGGCCTGTACGACCGCTGTGCCTCGGTGCGGGCCAGTGGCCTGGCGGTGCTGGAGCTGGAGGAAGACCCGCAGCGAGCAGTCGAAGCCATCGTCCGTCAGGCCGAGCTGGCGGTGAGCCAGGACAAGGCCGAAGTCATCTGCCTGGGCTGTGGCGGCATGGCCGGGCTCGATGAGCAGATCCGCCAACGCACCGGAGTGCCGGTGGTCGATGGGGTGACGGCGGCGGTGACCATTGCCGAATCCCTGGTGCGGTTGGGCCTGTCGACTTCGAAAGTGCGCACCTATGCGACGCCTCGGCCCAAGACCATCATTGGCTGGCCGGGGCGGTTTGGGCGGTGAGTTCACAGCTGTAGACCGCGTCGCCCCTATCGCGAGCAGGCTCGCTCCCACAGGGGATTTGTTTGCGCTCCAGATTCATGTGGGAGCGAGCCTGCTCGCGATGGAGGCAGCTCGGTCTGAAGCCAGGCTCACACCGCGCTGAACCGCTCCCCCAACCCTTGCGCGGCAAACTGCTCGATGATGAAGTCCACAAACGCCCGGGTCTTGCCCGGCAGCAGTTTGTGCTCGGCGTAATAGATGGAAATGTTGCCATCGTCGACGTACCAGTCCGGCAAGACCCGCTGCAAAGCACCGCTCTTTAGATAGGGTGCGGCGAACGGCATGCTCACCAAGGCAATCCCCAGCCCTTGGCTTGCGGTAGCGCAGGCGGCCTCCGAATCGCTCATGGTCATGCGCACTTTGAGCGTCAACGGGCTGTGTTGCCGGCTACGGCTGGTCAGTTGCCATGAACGGATGCGACCGGTTTGCGGTGAGCGGATCAAGATGCCCTGGTGCTGTGCCAGGTCTTCCGGCTCGACCACCGGAGCCTGTTGCTGCAAATAGGACGGCGCGGCGACCAGTACCCGGTGAGCCACCGTCAGCTTGCGTGCGACCACTCCCGGGGGCAGTTCGAACCCGCCGCCAATGGCTGCATCGAAGCCTTGGCCGATCAAGTCGACCTGGCGGTTATCGAAATGCCAGTCCGGGTTGATCGCCGGATACCGCCGCAAAAAGTCCCCCAGCAATGGCACCACATACAATCGACCGAACGCGGTGCCCATGCTCACCTTCAGGGTTCCTGCCGGTTGTCCACCGGCGCTGGCGAGGTTGGCGACGGCGTTCTGGATGGTATTGAGGCTGCTGCTCACTTCACCCAGGAACAATTGGCCCGCTTCAGTCAGTGTCAGGCTACGGGTGCTACGCTGGAACAGCCGCACACCCAGACGCGCCTCAAGCTTGGCGACGCTTTTACCCACCGCCGCCGGGGTCACGCTCAGGCGGCGCGCGGCTTCGGCAAAGCTGCCGACTTCGGCGCTACGCACAAAACATTCGATACTGCTGAAAGTCTCCACTGGCGCCACTCTAAACTTTTGGTTGATACAGACTGTAGCAAAAACCGTCTACACAAGGTGGCGCCGCATCCTGATACTCACCCCATCGCCGCGGCATCTCGCCCCGGTACATTTTGGAGAACATCATGAGCACTCACACATTGAACGGTAAAGTCGCCTTGATCCAAGGCGGTTCCCGCGGCATCGGCGCCGCCATCGTCAAGCGCCTGGCCGCAGAAGGTGCCGCAGTGGCCTTCACTTATGTCAGCTCAGCCGCCAAGGCTGAAGAATTGCAGAACAGCATCACGGCAGCGGGCGGCAAGGCCCTGGCGATCAAAGCCGACAGCGCCGACGCCGATGCCATCCGCAACGCCGTCGAAGCGACTGCCAAGACCTTCGGCGGGCTGGACATTCTGGTTAACAATGCTGGCGTCCTGGCGATGGCACCGCTGGACGAGTTCAAGCTCGAGGACTTCGACCAGACCCTGGCCATCAACGTACGCAGCGTGTTCATCGCCACCCAGGCCGCCGCGCGCCACATGACCGAAGGCGGTCGGGTGATCAATATCGGCAGTACCAACGCCGACCGTGTGCCCTTTGCCGGCGCAGCTCCTTACGCCATGAGCAAAGCCGCGTTGGTAGGCCTGACCAAAGGCCTGGCCCGTGACCTTGGCCCGCGGGGGATCACGGTCAACAACGTACAGCCAGGCCCGGTCGACACCGACATGAACCCGGCCGACAGCGACTTTGCGTCCAGCCTGATGCAGCTGATGGCCATCGGGCGCTACGGCAAGGCGGACGAAATCGCCGGCTTCGTCGCCTACCTGGCGGGCCCGGAAGCGGCCTATATCACCGGGGCCAGCCTGACCATCGACGGTGGTTTCGGCGCCTGATCCGGGCATGAAAAAACGCCGGTCATGGCTTCAACCATGACCGGCGTTTCGTTGTGTCGCTGCGGATCGTCAGGCCCGCTCCAGCTCCGGCAGGCCACAGAGCCCTGGTTGGAACATTTTCAGCGAACGGATGATCCCGTCGGCGTGAGTATATTTTTCGTCGGCCATGGCCGGATCCGGGATGGCGATGGCCGTCATGCCTGCCGCCTTCGCTGCCGTGACGCCGAACGGTGAATCCTCGAACACCAGGCAATCACGAGGATCAACGCCCAGGCGACGGGCCGCCACCAGGAAGATATCCGGTGCCGGTTTTGCCGCGCCCACCTCCGGATCGTCCGCAGTGACAATGAAGTCGAACAGCGCGAACCAGTCCCGATGCAAAGTGGTTTTCAAAGCAAAGGTATGGCGTGATGAACTGGTGCCCACCGCAATGGGCACGCCACTGGCCTTGAGGTGGCGCACCAGTTCCTCGGCGCCCGGCATCGCCAGGGCATGGGGAAAACGCTCGCGCATCAACGGCTCGCGGATCACCAGGAACTCCTCCGGGGTAATCGGGAGCTCCAGGGCCTGGACCACATAGCGGGCCAGATCCCCGGCACCCCGGCCGATGATGTTCTGCTTGACGCTCCAGTCGAACGTGCGCCCGTAACGCTCGGCGATAATGGACGTGACCTCGGTATAGATGCCCTCGGTGTCCAGCAGCAGCCCATCCATGTCGAAAATCACGGCTTTGATCGGGCCAAACTCTTTCAGGGGTGCATTCATCGCATCTGATCCGTTATCAACACAACATTCCAGGGATGGCTCAGGTGCGACCGGAGCAACGTGTTTGCCTTAAAGGATTCAGCAGAATAGCGAGGGGGGCCCGGATGAGGCAACGGGAAATCGTATGAACATCCCGTAGGAGCTGTCGAGCATAGCGAGGCTGCGATCTTTTGATCTTGATCTTCCCAAAACTTGTGAACATAGGGAAAAGATCGCAGCCTCGCTACGCTCGACAGCTCCTACCGGGTTCCATCAGGACTTGGTCATTGGCTTGAGCTGCTGGAGCCGCCCGAGCTACCGCCGCCGCTGCTACCGGCCGCGGTTCCGCTGCTGGAGGAATCGCCGCCCATGGTGCTGCCACCGCTGGTGGAACCGCTGCCGGTGCCGGGGCTCGTACTGCTGCCACTGGCGTCGCCGCCATTACCGCCACTCACGGAACCGGGAGGCAGCGCGTTGGCATTGGCGTTGGAGTCGGAGGTCCGGCCGGCATCCATTTGAGTCGAAGGTGGCATGCCGCCCTTATCCACAGGCGGGCTGCCGCCCGAAGACTGAGCGACAGCAACGACTGAACTGACTGAAAGAATGCCGGCGAGGGTCATTGCCGTCATGTTTGACTTCATCATGGTGAGTCTCCTTTTCGAAGTACCTACCTGATGTGGCAACGGGGGCGTGCAGATGGTGCCGGAAAATCGACAGGCGGCCCGGGCCGTCAGCTCGGTTTGCCGGAAGCATCATCACCGGCGATATCCGGATCATCCGGGCTCGCCTCGACCTCCTCGTCCTCGCTCGGCCCCGGCTCCGCGCCGGTTTCATCATCCGGCGGCCGTTGGTCGCGACTCAGGGAATTGGTTGGCGAAGGCAGCGGGTATTCCGGGGTTTCGTCCTCGGTCTCGATCAAGGGAACCAAGGCATCATCCATCAGCGAACCGGGGTCTTCATTGCCCGGATCATTGACGGAAGACAGACCCGGCGGGCCTTTTTCTTCCTTGCCTTCGGTTTCCGGCGTCATGGCACACCTCGCATTTGCACATGGATGTATCAATTCGAGGCGCAGGGACAGTAAACGTTCCGACAAATACCAAGAAAGGAAAAAATCGGCACAACGCCCAACCGTGGGAGCAAAGCTTGCTCGCGATAGCGGTAAGTCAGTCAGCAATAACGTTGACCGACCTGCCGCTATCGCGAGCAAGCTTTGCTCCCACAGGGTTTGCACCGTTTGATCCTTAACTGACCGGCATCAGGCACAAGGCCGGGCTTCCTCAGTCAGACATCGACTCAGCGATGCTTTCTTTTGTGTTTGTACTTCTTGCCGGAATGACGGTCGTTGTCGTTGGACAGGTTGCTGCCCAACGCACCACCCGCCGCGCCGCCGATACCCGCGCCGATGGTCGAACCGGAGGAGCCACCCAGGCGATTACCGACAATCGAACCACCGGCCGACCCCAGGCCGCCGCCAATGGCTGCTTCTGTACGGCTGCCCTTGCGAGCGCCTACCGCACTGCCAGCCGCGCCGCCGACACCGGCACCAATCGCAGCACCTGTGCTGCCGCCCATCTGCTGGCCGACCACATTACCCAATACACCGCCAAGGCCACCGCCGATCGCAGCGGTACCATCGCCAGCCGCCATCGCACCTTGGGCAACCACAAGCCCAAGCACCAGGGTGGACAAAGTCAAACGCATGATAAAACCTCAAGAATGCCGCATCGGGAAAGATGGCCGGTGCGTGCGGGCGCGAGTTTACGCCAAACCGCATCAACCATGCTGTTTGGACAACAACCACAAGGAGAGTTTTATGACAGGCAAAAAAAAGCCCGCTGGGGAAACGGGCAGGTACTGCTTTCTAACGGATGAGCTCAGCCTACGTATCCGAGTGTGAAAGAAACGTGAAAGAAATCGCTCGTAGGAAAAAAAGTAAACGTCTTTTACATCGCAGAACAGGCATAGTCTGAAGCGAGGGAACTCGCCCCAGCCAGGCTGCACAGCGGAGCGCTTTGTGAATGCCTGGCCCCAAGTGGGAGAAGCTCCCTCGCCACAGGCTCATCCAATTTGAATGAACAGCATGTGTCTTCAGTGGCGGGGCTGTGCTGCGTTATTTGCGGGCAGGGACCCTGGGCAGGAACTTGGCTTTTTCCCCTCGCTGCACTTTTGCAACCTTCGTCCGGATGGACTTGATCGGCTCATCGCCAAAGTCCGACCGATACGCCGATTGACCACACTGCAGCCCTTCATTGATCGGATATGCGGCTGCGACTTCCTCGCTGTACGGTGCTCCCATCGCCTTTCCCCTTTCATCGAGATCGATACCGGCATCACCCGACGGCCTGAAAAATATCGACCTTCACGACTTTGAGACTAGCCGGTCATCAACGGACCGCACGACCACACGAACATTGCCCGACGAATGGAACCCACTGTTTCAAAAGGGAAACACTCAATCGGCGGCGCGCATCGTGCGGCTTAGAATCCGGGAAACCTGGTCGGCCGAATATGGCTTGGGCAAGAACTCGAAGCCTTCAGGGCCGCTATGGGCAAGCTCCTCGCTGTAGCCCGAAGTCAGAATCACCGGCAAGTCCTTACGGCGCCGACGCAATTCCCGAGCCAGGGCGATGCCGCCGATGCCTGGCATGACCACATCGGAAAATATCGCATCGAACGCAGCGGCGTCCGGGCCGGCCATCTCCAGCGCCTCTTCGGCGTTGGTCGCCCAGGCGGTTTCGTACCCCAGGTCCTGCAGGATCTGGTTGGCAAAACGTCCTACCTCCAGGTTATCTTCCACGATCAACACCCGGCGCCTGCCCTTTTCCAGTATCAGGTGCGTGGATTCTTCCCTGGTGGGTTCATGCCGCTTTTCGGCTTCGACTTCCGGAAGGTACAAGGTAAACACGGTGCCCTCCCCGACAACGGTCGAAACATCGACGTTGCCACCGGACTGCTTGGCAAAGCCGAACACCTGGGACAACCCCAACCCCGTGCCCTTGCCCACCTCCTTGGTGGTGAAGAAAGGTTCGAAAATGTGCTCGAGGTCTTCCGAGGCAATACCCGTCCCGGTGTCCGCCAGGGTCACGGCGACAAAGGGCTGGCCAGACCCGGCATGGCCACGAATCGGCGGCATGCCTTCACCACATTTGAGCCGAAGCCACAATGTGCCCTGGCCGTTCATGGCATCCCGGGCATTCAACGCCATGTTGATCAGGGCCGTTTCGAACTGGCTCAGGTCCGCACGGATGTAGCAAGGTCGATCGCACAACTCGACCTTGACCTGCATCCGCGCGCCCGTGATGGTTTCCAGCATGTCCCCCAGGTTCTGCACCTGTTTGCCGACATCGATGACTTCCGGCTTCAACGGCTGGCGTCGGGCAAATGCCAGTAGTTGGCTGGTCAGCTTGGCGGCCCGATCCACCGTTTCGGAAACCGCAGTCATGTAGCGCTGGCGGCGCTCATTGGACAGACCGGGCATACGCAGGAAGTCGACGGAAGAACGGATGATCGTCAGCAGGTTGTTGAAATCATGGGCCACACCACCGGTAAGCTGACCGATAGCCTCAAGTTTTTGCGACTGGCGCAGCGCTGCCTCAGTCTGTTTCAGGCGCATGCTGCGTTCCTCGACCCGCTCCTCAAGCGTTGCATTCAACTCGGCCAGGGCCGCCAGGCCTTCCCGCACGGCGGCGTCCGCACGGGCGCGCTCGATATGGGCCCAGGATCGCTCGGTGACTTCCTTGAGCAGCGCCAGATCATATGAAGACCAGCACCGGGGCGTTTTGTCATGGATCGCCATCAACGCCGTCAACCGCCCGCCCTTGATCAGCGGAACGCAAATGGTCGCCGCAATGCCAAGGGACTGGAACGTCGCCGCCTCCTGCGGTGCCAGTTCCACCCGGTTGTCGTTGACCACCAATGCCTTGCCGGCCCGAAGGTTGGCGACGGCCAGTCGACCGAAATCCGCCAACCGGTAATGCCCGACAATACTGGGCGAGCCCGCCCTGGCCCAGTCGCCGCGAATCGTGAAACCGTCTTCGTCCTCATCCATGTCGGCATAAGCGCAATTGGACAGGTTCAGGTGCGCCGCCAGGATTCGCGTGGTGGCCGCCATGATGTCTTGCGGATCGGTGACGTTCGCCACGGCGGTGCCGATGGCATCCAACACCGCCAGGCGCTGGTTCATGAACACCGTCGAGGTGGTCTCGGTGACGGTATCGAGCATGCCCACGACCTTGCCGAACTGGTCACGGATGGGGCTGTAGCAGAACGTGAAATAAGCTTGCTCGGGACCTTCGCCACGCTCGATGACGAGAGGGAAGTTCTCGATATAGGTCGCCTGCCCATCGAAGGCCCCCTGCACGATCGGGCCGATCTCGCTCCAGGCTTCCCGCCAGACCTCATCGAACCGCCGCCCCAGCGCATCGGGCTTACTGCCGAGAATGGGCACAAAGGCATCGTTGTACAACATGATCAGGTCCGGCCCCCAC
Organism: Pseudomonas sp. ICMP22404; assembly: GCF_006227205.1. Taxonomy (GTDB): domain Bacteria; phylum Pseudomonadota; class Gammaproteobacteria; order Pseudomonadales; family Pseudomonadaceae; genus Aquipseudomonas. Next base: position 100,315 of record NZ_VCNG01000019.1, on the reverse strand, counting down.
ACAATGGCCTGGGGAAAATGGGAGGCGAGACTGAGCGCCACGGTGGTCTTGAGTACATCGGGCCACTGTTTCGGTAACCCAAGGGGCGTGCTCGCCCAATCATGGCGCCGCACCCGCTCGGCCATTTCCCCATAGCTTTGCAGCCAGTCTGTCATTGCGTTAGATCCTTCTGCCGCCCATTCAGTCGAGGTACGAAGCACTCCGGCTTCAGACCGGTGCGTATTATCCCGCTGAGTGTGGGAATGTGCGACGGATTCTGAAGGATGGAACGTATTAAATCGTGGGAGCGTGGCAGAGATGGCTGATTGGCCTACGGTAATGTCCTACATATCTTGGGATAATCGAGTTGGCGCACCGTGAACGGCCGACAAAACGCTTCGCACAAGCTATGGCAACCTCCTACATAACATTGGGAATCGTCTGCCGAATCAACCCCTTGTGTCATTTTTGCCGTGGCGACTATAGTTTTGGCGTCGTCCAGATGGCGACCGGGTTTGGCGACCCGTAGTGGGATGCGAAAGCGCTTGCTTGTTGCAGGCGCTCTTGCATCTGTAGAGTTGTCGTTATGGCAGCTGTACGCGGGAGACCTTCGGGTCTGCCGGCTTCCACTCCGGTTCGCCAACCTGCGTACAGTTGCCACCTATTCGTTTGGCGACGATTGGTGGCGAAACTTACCAGTGGAGCTTACCTATGAACCGCTACATGAGCCTTACCAGCAACGCCGACGAGCAACCCTTATACGTCGACACCACCGCCCCGCTCCACGTACTCCTTGACGCAGCGGGCTACCGAATCCGAGCCGTCACCCAGTTCCTGGAAAATATCGCGATGCGTGACGAACGCCCTATCGATCCCACGACCCTTCAGGACCTGGCGCAGCTTTGCTGCATATCCCTGCGCGATGGCTGTGATGTGATGGATGTGATTGCGCGACGCCTGGATGCAGCACCCGCCGGGTCCGCTCTGTAAGGCGTGGAAATGCTGGAAACCGAAGCCCCCGGCTCGAATCAGGGGCTTTCATTCATAACCAGCCAAACCCCTTGGCCATCATCCCGGCCAGTCCCAGTGAGGCCACGATCAAGGCTGCGAACAGAACCCTGAAGTCCAGCCTGGTTTCGGTGCGATGTTCCCGCAGGTCCACGCCCATTCCGTTCAGTTCATGCCGGATATATTCGACATGGGTCTCAAGCTTCACGACACGCGATTCCATTCCCAACCTCCCAAAGATGCGACCTCATTTCAAGGCCTTAAACGTTGAGATTGCACGATAGCTCTTCTTGGCTTTGGACGTTTCTGTATGGAAAGTAGGAGGTTTCTTGTTTTCTTGTATCCGCTGCTCGTGCAACGCCAGACGCTATGAATACGGCGTCTCCCTCTCGCCCCCTCGCGAGCGTTTCAACAGTAGCTTGCCGGCGATCTCGACAAAGGGGGTGACAATCAGACTATAGACCGTCCGGTACCGCTGCTGATCCTGCTCCCCGGTACCAAAGCGCAGCGCCTCGGGCCGGGCGCTGGTGACGTAGAGCGTGCCGAACATCCAGTCCCAGAGTGACAGGTTCGTACCGAAGTTCCGGTTGAAATGACGAGGGGCATCGCTGTGGTGGATCTGATGCTGAGCGGGGCTGTTCAACACGTGTTCGAGCACCGGGCCGAATGACAGCCAGACATGGGTATGGCGCAAATTGGCCGCCAGGCTGTTGAAGATGAACACCAGGTAGGTCATGCCAAACAGTGTGTAGTGGCTGATCTCACCACCGCTCAGGTACCAGAAGCCCCCGGCGTACAGGCCAAGACAGGCGGTAACGCCGAGGTTTCCGGCAATCCGCTCCACAAAATGAATCCGGCTCGCCGTCGCCGGTACCAGCACCGATGCCGAATGATGGACTTTGTGGAATGCCCACAGCCAGCGCGAATGAAACGCCCGGTGCGTCCAGTAGTGGACGAAATCCTTTACCAGGAACACCCCCAGCCCATAGAGCAAGGCCAGCAACAGCGCCTCCCCCGAGCGCGGTCGCGCGCCCCAGAGGTTGTTGAAAAAAGCCAGGTAGTCCCCGGACCGCAGGATATACGGATCGACCAGATGAACGATGGGCAACATGAGCGCAATCTTGAGCGTCGTCCGCAGGAGGTAGTAGCGACAATCCAACCAGGCGGAGCGATGGAAATAGACCCGACTGCCACCGATGAACTGCCAGAACGAACGGGCTTCGGTCAGGCCGCGTTGCTTTCTGAAACGGAACAGGCCATAGGCCACGCCATAGGACGCACAGAGGAACAAAACCCCGAGGCGGCCATTGAAACTGAAAATGCTGTAGAACTGTTCGGTGATGGGGGTGATCACCCACTCGACCAGTTGCTTGTAGATCACGGGAAACACATCCACGAAAGACCGGCCTCTGTTGAAGAGGGGCCATTGTAGATCAGTCGATTGGAGGATGGCGTTCCAGAACCGACAAGGCGCTTCGGGCCTTGAGCATCGATACCCTTATAGACAGGGCTGGATCACGAACGGCCACGGAGGCGAAAACATGGGTCACCTCGCGGCGAAACATGATCGAGTTTATCAGGGTATCGCACTGATCGTCGGCGCGGTCCTGCTGCTGTCGCTGGCCGATGCATCGGTGAAATATTTCAGCAATCGATTGGCGTTATGGCAGTTGTTCCTGCTGGTGTCCTGCCTGACGGTGCCACTGCTGGGTGGTTGGCTGCTGCTTGGGCTCAGATCCGGGCAACTGCAGGTCACTTCGGTGGGCTGGGTGGTGGCCAGGAGTATCTCGCTGTTGCTGATGTGGGTGGCCTACTACTCAGCCCTGCCGCTCATTCCGCTGTCCGTGGCTGCCGTAGCCATCTACACCACGCCCTTGTTCATTGCGCTTTTTTCGACTTTTTATGGTGGAGAGAAACTCTCCCTTCTTGGTTGGATCGCTATCGGGACGGGTTTTGCGGGCGTCGCCCTGGTGCTGCGCCCTGGAGCGGACGCCTTTAACCTTGCCGCCCTCCTGCCCGTCATTGGCGCCGTTTTCTATGCGATAGCCATGGTGATAACGCGCCGTCACTGTCGCAACGAACATCCTCTGATATTGGCGCTGGGACTGAACGTGGCGTTCCTGATTGCAGCCAGCCTCGGCGGCATCGCCTCTTTTTTCGACAACGGAACCCTCGCCGACCGGGCCCCTTTCCTGCTGTCGGCCTGGCAACCACTCGGCTGGCAAGGGCTGGTCTTTGTCTGCGGGTATGCCATCGCCCTGATTGCTATCAATACCGCGACGGCAAAGGCCTATCAAATCGCACCGGCCGCGCTGATCGGCACTTTTGACTACGCCTACCTGGTCTTTGCCTGTTTCTGGGGGTATTGGCTGTTTGACGAGGTGCCGGACGGGCTGACCTGGGGTGGAATGTCGCTGATCCTGGGTGCGGGGTTATTGGTGTTACGCCGATGACTGTCGAACTGTTTCATTGAAAGACGGCTGAACCTCCAGGCGCTGCAACGGACTTGCGCAGCCGCCCTCCCGTGCCGCCGCTACGCTGCCTTTCACTTCGATCGAACGCCTCCCACCTCGACAGGTCTTCTCCTTATCACGCTTCTGGAATCAGACCATGTCCGCACACAAGGGCCTTGTTGTACTCGCTCGGGGCGGTTACGCCGCCCGAGGCGTTATCTACTTGATCATCGGCATCTTCGCTTTGCTGGCGGCCCAGGATTCGAGCCGCCCCAAGGACAGCCACAAAAGCCTGGAGGCGTTGCTGAGCCAGCCATTCGGGCACGTATTGGTCGGTCTGGTGGTAGCGGGTCTGCTCGCCTTCGCCGGGTGGCGCATTCTGCAAGCGACGCAAGACGTGGACCATCATGGCAAAGACTTGAAAGGCCTGGTGATACGGGCAGGCCTGTTGGCCGGAGGTGCAGTCAACGGTGCGCTGGCCTTTTTTGCCTTGGGCCTGCTTATCAGCGGACTTAGGAGTTCCAGTGGTTCAGGCGGTGGACAGACCAAGGACCTGCTGGCCCATCTGCTGTCCTGGGAACACTCCAATATTTTGATCTACATGATGGCCCTGGTCCCGCTGGGCACAGGCCTCGCTCATATCTTCAAGGGCTGGAAGGCTTCGTTCGAGAAGTACTTCGAAGCGGACGAAGAGGTCATGCGTTATGTCCGTCCGGTGTCGCGATTCGGTCTGATCGCCCGTGGCGTGGTCTTCATCGAAATCGCCCTCCTGCTGGCGATCAGTGGTTCGAGCTACCAGGCGATGGATCCACCGGGAATGAGGGAGGCGCTCGACGCCCTTCAGAACCTGCCTGCCGGCAGTGTCGTTCTGATGTTGATGGCTCTGGGGTTGATCGCCTTCTCGGTCTACAGCTTTGCCGAAGCGTTCTGGCGCCGGATAAACATGGAAGTGCCCGGCGTTGCCGCTATCCGATAGCCCCGCGCAGTCAAAGCCCGATGAACTTCACGCCCCACAACGCCAGCATCCCCACCACCAACGTCAGCAGCGTACTGCGCCAGCGCCAGGCCACCCACGCCGCCGCAATCGCTGCCGGTATCTGAGGGTTCTCCAACACCAATGCCCCTTGCCCGTTGGGATAGATCACCGCAGGCAGAACCAGGGCCGCCAAGACGCTCGCTGGCACGTACATCAAGGCCCGACGCATCAGGGGTGGAATCCGCCAGCGGCCATAGAGCTCGATGAAAGACAGTCGCATGGCGAAGGTTCCCAGACCCGCCGCGAGGAACAGGCCCCACAAGGATAGATCACTCATGATGGCTCTCCTTCGATGCCATCGGCGGTTGCACGGTTTGAAATGCTCTCAATCACCAACCCGGCCAGAACTCCGCCGATGGAGGCCGTGATCAACCCCAGGTTGTAGGGCAGCTTGACGGCCAGTACGGCAAGCAGTCCGCCGACCGCCGCGGCGCCCCAGCTTGCCCGACTCCGCAGTCCGGGAATGAGCAACGCCAGGAAGGAAAGTGGTATGGCAAAACTCAAGGACCAGGTGTCAGGGATGCTCGCGCCCAGGTACACCCCGGCCAGCACCGAGAGTTGCCAGGCCAGCCACATGCCCACCGCCGTACCGGCATAGTAATGATGGGCGAATGCTCCCAATTCACCCGATGAAAACTTCAAGCTGCACAGTGCATAGGCCTGGTCCGAAAGCAGGTAAGCCATCGGCCAGGTCCAGCGACGGGGCAAGTGGTGCAGGTGCGGCGCCAGGGAAGCGCTGTACATGATGAAACGTAGATTGATGACCAAGGCCGTGGCCACGATCGCCACCGGCACGACGCCGTTGTGCAACAACTGGAGTGCCACCATTTGGGCGGAGCCGGAATAGAACAGTAGCGTCATGCCCATGCTCATGCCGGGCGACAAGCCCATTTCAATGGCCATGACCCCCGTCACCAGCCCGAATGGGACGACACCCGGCGTCAATGGAAGGAGCGCACGAATACCTTGCATGAAAGCTTCTTTTCCACTTTGGCAGGGCATTTGTTTTCCTTGTTCGTTGTGCTCGCGCTAACGTTGCTCAGGGCATCGTGCGGTAGAGTGTAGGCATCGATGATCGCCGGGCTGAATCAACTTTTTTTCCGGCTAAACAGGTAGTTTTTGTTATGGCACGAAACGCCCCGCCTGATCAGGCGCTGATGAAAATGCCCTCGTTCAAGGCCATGAGATCCTTTGTCGCAGCAGCCAGGTATCGCAACTTTACCCGGGCGGCCGAGGCGTTATGCGTCACTCAGGCGGCGATCAGCCGCCAGATTCGCGATCTGGAAACGTACCTGGGCACAGAGTTGCTTATTCGCACGGGAAGAGAACTCAAGCTGACGCCGTCGGGAGCCGCGCTATTCGATGCCGCGCAGCTGTCGTTGCTCAACATTTTCCAGGCCACGGAAAGAATCCGCCGCAAAAAAAGCGAAAAACACATTCTCACCCTGTGCTGTACGCCCGCCATGTCGACCCTTTGGCTATCCCATAAGCTGAAGGACTTTTTCAGCGCCAATCCCGACATTGACTTGAACGTCATCACCACCCAGCACTTCCTGACCATGGAGCCCGGCATCAACCCGGATATCTTCATCGCCAAAAGCAGCGATCACTACCCCGGCTACTTGCGTCAGGCGCTGTTTCACGAAGTTATCTATCCGGTGTGCACACCACGCTATCTGGAGACGCATCCTGAACTGCGCACATTGGAAGGCGTGCGTAACAGCACCCTGCTGGACCTGAATCCCTATGGTCGTTCCCAACAGTCGGAACAGATCGACTGGAATGTATGGTTCGCCTATCAGTCCCAGGATTTGCAACTGCCCGTATCGGACAGCCCGCATTACTTCAGCAGCAACGACTACAGCCTCCTCCTGCAAATGACCCTGGATGATCAAGGCGTCGCGCTGGGCTGGGATCATCTGGTCAGGCATCTCGTGCAACAAGGTCGTCTGGTTAGGCCGGTCGCGGAAGAGTTGTCGCTCAGAGAATCGATCCAGTATCTGATGATCAATGAGGACAAGAAAGAGGATCCTGCTTGCGTGCGTCTGAAGGGGTGGTTGGTCGATCAATTTCAATCGTGAGGGTGGGACATTAACCCCACACTTCTGAAACTGACCCACCGCTATCGCGAGCAGGCTCGCTCCCACATTGGATCTGGGGTGCGCGCGGCCTTTGCGTGGCCCCGCGCAAAAACTGTGGGAGCGAGCCTGCTCGCGATGGCGGCGACACAGCCAACATCGCCGCAAGCTGACACGCCGCTATCGCGAGCAGGCTCGCTCCCACAGAGAGCCAGGTCGCCAATGCCTCAACCGGTGACACAGCCCTGCGGCACTTTCCCGGCAAAACTGTCCACCAGGCTCGCCACCACCATTTCCCCCATTCGCGTGCGGGTCTGCCGGGTTGCGCTGGCGCGGTGGGGTTGCAGGACCACCTGCTCGTTGCCGAACAAGGCGTCGGGAACATTCGGTTCATCGACGAACACATCCAGCCCCGCCCCCGCAATGTCACCAGCGGCCAGCGCCGCCACCAGATCGGCTTCGTTGACCAGCTTGCCCCGGGCCACGTTGATCAGGTAACCGCCCTTGCCCAGGGCACGCAGTACGTGAGCATCGATGATGGCTTCGGCCTGGTCGGCGGCGGCCGCCAGGATCAAGGCATCGCTGGCGCTGGCCAGTTGCTTGAGATCGGCGATGAAAGTGTGAGCGACATCGTTCATCGGCTGCAGGTCGGTGTAGCTGATCGTGCAACCGAACGCCGCCAGTCGGGTTGCCACGGCCCGGCCGACGCGCCCCATGCCGACGATGCCGACGCGCATGCCGGACACTTGACGGGCCAGCGGCAATGGCGCCAACGGCGTCGCGCTGTGGGGCCATTGGCCCGAACGCACGTAGCGATCGCCGGTGCACAGGCCACGGCACACCGCAATCAATAGGCCGACGGCCAGATCGGCAACGTCTTCGGTCAGTGCACCGATGGTGGCGGTCACGCGGATCCCGCGATCCCGGGCGTAGGCCAGGTCCACCGCATCGGTGCCCACACCATTGACCGCCACCACTTCCAGTTTGGGCAGCTGTGCCATGAGCGCCTGGCTGATGCCGGTATGTCCGCCGGTGATCACACCGCGAATGTGAGCGCTGTGTTCCTGCAGATAGGCCTGTTTGTCGGCCTGTTCAAAATAGCGCCTGACCGTAAACAACTCATTGAGCCGGGTGTTGATTTCAGGAATCAGGATCGGACTGAGTTGCAGGACTTCTGGTTTCATGTGGACCTCATGGAGCGAAAGAGTAGATCGATTCAAGCGTATTGCTGCCCGCTTACGGCGTAGCGAATGCCTGTGTTCAGGCTCAACCGCGACCGGCAAAAGGCATGGCCGTGGCCATGACGGTCATGTTCAGGACGTTGGCCGACAACGGCAGGCCAGCGATGTAGCGCACGGCGTCGGCCACATGCTTGACGTCCACCATCGGCTCTACCGCGATGCTGCCGTTGGCCTGGCGCACCCCCTTGGTCATGCGCACCGACATCTCCGTCAGGGCATTGCCGATGTCGATCTGGCTGCAGGCGATGTTGAATTCCCGGCCGTCCAGGGCCAGGGATTTGGTCAGCCCCAACACCGCATGCTTGCTGGCGGTGTAGGCGCTGCTGAGCGGCCGCGGGGTATGAGCGGAGATCGAACCGTTATTGATGATGCGCCCGCCCTGCGGCTGTTGTCGGCGCATCAGCCCGAAGGCCCCACGGGCACACAGGAAAACCCCGTTGAGGTTGGTGTCGATCACGTTGCGCCATTGCTCGAACGTCAATTCATCCAACGGTACGGCCGGAGCGTTGACCCCGGCGTTGTTGAACACGACGTCCAGGCGTCCGAATGTCACGGTGATGGTTGCAAACAGCGCCTCGACGCTGGCCTGATCGCGCACATCGGTGGGCACCGCCAACGCTTTCCGCCCCTCGCTGGCGGCCAGCTCGACCAATGCCTGCAAAGGCTCGGGACGGCGTCCAGCCAATACCAAGGTGTACCCGTCTTCCATCAGGCCCAGGGCCACGGCGCGGCCGATGCCACTGCCGGCGCCGGTAACCAGGGCCACTTTCAATGGGTTGGACATACTGTCATTTCCTTTTCAAATCCATAGGACACGTACCGCGCTCAAGGTCGCTGGCCGACCCGCATTTCCAGTTGGCCGATGCCGTCGATGCCGGCGCTGATGAGGTCGCCGGGGCGCAGCTCGTCGACGCCTGCCGGGCTGCCGGTCATGATCAGATCCCCAGCCCTGAGCGCCACCGATTGCGAGATTCGGCTGATCACTTCACTGACCGACCAGATCTGGCTGCCAAGGCTGTCGCGCTGACGCTCCTGGCCGTTCACGCTCAGCCACAAGTCACCCTCGGGATGCCCCGCCTTCGCGACCGGCACGATGGCGGTCATCGGCGCAGCACCGTCGAACACCTTGGCGCCCTCCCACGGCAAACCGTCGCGTTTGGCCTGGCGCTGGACATCACGGCGCGTGAGGTCAAGACCGGTGGCGTAGCCCCACACATAAGCCAACGCCTGGCTCTCGGGAATATTCGCGCCGCCCTCGCCAATGGCCACCACCAATTCGATTTCATGGACAAACTCTTCGGTCACCGACGGAAACGGTGCTTCACCGACCGCATCCATCACGCAGCTGGCAGGCTTCATGAAGAACACCGGTGGCTGGCGGTTCTGCCCCTGGGCATCGGGCCATGGGTAATTGCGACCGACACAAAACACCCGGCCGACGGGAAAACGCTGTGGGGTGCCGACAACCGGCAGAGTCACTGGCAGGTCTGGAGTAAAGACATACTCGGTCATGTTCATCCTGGTAAAAGTCCTTGTAGAAACGTCAGCGTACGGCGGCAGTCTTTGGCAAAGTTGGACAAAAACCGCCTCGTCTTGGAGAAAAACAGGTTTCAGGCTCGGGTCTTGAGTTCTATGCGATACAACCGCCCAAGCAGAAACGAGTAGGACAAGGTGCCCACCAGCGCCACGCCGCCGATGAACCAGAAGGCCAAGGCAAACGAACCGGTCTTGTGAACAATCGCACCGATCACGATCGGGGTGACAATACCGCCGATGTTGGCGGCCAGGCTGGTGATCCCTCCGGTAAGCCCGATGAGCTCCTTGGGCGCGACCTCCGACACCGCAGCCCAAGAAGACGAAGCAATGCCCTGGGCGAAGAAGGCGATGGTCAGGATGGCAATGCAGATGACGTTCGAGTCGGTGAAATTCACCAGGACAATGGACATGCCCAGCATCGAACCCACCACCAGTGGCAACTTGCGGGCAAAGGACAGCGAATAGCCACGGCGAATCAGCAGGTCGGAAATAATCCCGGCGAGCAGAATACCCACCGTCGCCCCCACGAACGGCAGCACGGCGAAGATCCCGGCCTTGATCATGGTCAGTTGACGCTCTTCGATCAGGTACGTCGGGAACCAGGTGAGGAAGAAGTACAGCGCCGAAGTGCTGGCGAACTTGCCGATGCAGATCGCCCAGACCTGCCGATAGCTGAACAGCTCGGCGATCTGCCGCCAGTTGAAGCGGGTACGCTCCTGGCTGCTCTTGACCAGCCCTCCCCCGGCCTCGATGTATTTCAGCTCTTCCTTGCTGACTTTCTTGCAGTTCATGGGATCGCGGTACAGGTACAACCAGAGCACACCGAACACAATGCCCAATGCGCCGGTGCTGTAGAACACATGCCGCCAGTCGTAGGTGGTTGCCAGCCAGAGCAGCGCACCGGTAAACAACGCCGTGCCCAGGTACTGGCCGCAGACGTAGATGCTGCTCGCCAGGCCCCGCTCCCGCGCCGGAAACCAGACCGTGACCGCCCGGCTATTGGCCGGAAACGCCGGCGCTTCCATCGCCCCCACGGCCAGGCGCAGGCCAAACAGCGAAGCGAATCCCGTGGCGAGCCCCTGACAGACGGTGACTGTCGACCAACTGATCAAGGACACCCCGTAAGTGAACCGCGAACCGAAGCGATCAGCGATGAATCCGGCGGGCACTAATGCGATGGCATAGGTCCAGGCAAAGGCGGAGAAGACCAGGCCCATTTCGATCTTGTCCAGGCCCAGGTCCTTGGCCAGGAATGGGGCCGCAATCGAGATATTCACCCGATCGATGTAGTTGATGATCGTCGCAATCAACAGCAACGACAGCATGAACCAACGCCGGCGGGACGGCCGCCGGGCAGACACGGCGGCGTCCAGGGCGCTGGCCGCCAGTGGCGGCGCGGTGGTCTGGGAGGTGTGGGAATTCGACATGGGTTGACCCTTCATTATTGTTAGACGAATCGAAGTACTTGCCAGCAGCACACCTTGATTGGCCTTGGTAGGCAGGGGCTGCATGGTCGCCAATGTGGTCGTACAACCATGTGAAATCAATTGAGGCGTTAGATCGTTTTTTTCCAGGAAAACGGCGATTGATGAGGCTGTCCAAAAAAATCGGCGCTGAAAAATGTGCGAAAATTTTCTAAAAATTTATGTAAATTTCTGTTTTAAAAGAAAAATATACATAAGTGACGCTTGTCGTGTCTTGGACAAGCCCCGTCCTCCTTTGAGCCGATAAATTCCATGCAGCCCCGACGTCATCGTATGACTTGTTGAAATGCAGCGGATGACACCCCCACAATCACAACGACCAAACCGCTGTCGAGGATCACCTGGAGATGTCATCACCGAGCCAAGTCCCCACCTATTTCATGCAGCAACGCTGCGAATTGACGGACTTCTACATCCGCGACAAGAAGGGCCGGCGCGCCGAAACCAGCCCCCATCGCCACGAGTACTTCCAGATCCAGATCAACCTCGGCGGCGACACCGTGCAGCACATCGGTCATGTCGAGCGTCCGTTCCCGCGAAACACCCTGGCGTTCATCCTGCCCCATCGCGTGCATGTGATTCCGCACCCGGCGGACAGCAATTTCATGGTGATCAACTTTTCCCAGACCTTCCTGCTGCCCCATCTGCAGTGCGACCCGATGGATCTGGAAGAAGTCTCGATTCTGCTGGCACCCGAGTTATCGCCATTCCGTTTCCAGGAGCACCTGGATTTCATTCTGGGCCAAGAGGATTTCGCCAAAGTCTGCGGACTGATCGAGCAGATGCGTGTCCTGGACAGGAACCGCCAGTTCGGCACCCGAGAGGTCCTCAAGGGGTTGTTGCTGCAACTGATCGGCAGCGTCTGCGCCTTATATGCCGAGCCGCTCAAGCAGTTGGCCGAAGAGAACGCAGCCGAAATCAGCCGACGCGATGCATTGGGCAGGATGTCCGAATATCTGCGCAGGAATATTGCCGACCCCGACCTCAACCTGATCAAGGTAGCCGCTGCAACCTACCTGTCGCCGACCTACCTGACCCACTGGCTGCGCAAGGAAATCGGCAAGACATTCACCGAGCTGGTGCTCGAGCGCAGGATGCACGCGGCGCGCAACTACCTGCTCAATGGCACCCGCCCGGTGGGCGAAGTGGCGAGGCTGTGCGGGTTCGCCGACGAAGCTTATTTTTCACGACGTTTCCGCCAGATCCATGGGCTGCCGCCCGGACAGTTCAGGCGCACGCAACTGGATCCGGACCGGCCGCAGTTGGCGTTGAATACGTGACCCTACCGAGGGCATCGGTTCAACCCACGGCCCGCTTCTGGGTCACGAGCCAATCGAGCACTTCATCCCAGAGCGGCTCTGCCGACGGCCGGAAATATCCCATGTGGCCGATCGGCTGCTTTTTCGTCTCGGGGTGGAGATCACGTACCCGAAACGGAGCATTGCGATAACCCTTGATAAAGGCGTCCCGCGAGGCAGGCGGCGCCCAAGGATCATCCACCGCATTGGCGAACACGCAGGGGGTACGCACCTGCGCGTAAAGCGCGGCGACATCCGCCATCGAAGGGTCGTCGAAGAAGTAATGGGGATAGACACACCAGCGCCGCCAGTCCTTATAGACCCCGAGCGGCAGGTCGTCGCCCATGCCCAGCATGCTCCAGGCCATGTAGCCCTTGTACGCCACGATCAGCGGCAAGACGCACCGCCACAGCAAGCGAACCTTGAACGCCTCCAGCCTGGGCATCCACCCGGCCCACCCGGCGCCGGTACCGAAGCAATAGGCCGCCGTGAGCTTGTGGTGATTGGGCAGCAATCCCAATGCATGCCCTCCAAAGGAGTGACCGACCCAGTACAGCGGGCTGTGGCCATCGTCCATGTACTCAACGGCCGCTGCCAGGTCACGCAGCCCCCAGTCCAGGTAGGTCATTTCAAAACCTTTCAAGGAATCCGGCCCGGAGGCCCCGACGCCTCGATAGTCAATCGTCAGGACGTTGAAACCTTGAGAACTGACACCCTCGGCGAAACGGCGGTAGAACCGCTGTTGCACGCCGGTCGCGCCAGCCATGATGAGATTGCCCTTCAATGGCCCCCGGGCCGAATAACGGGTGGCGGCCAGCCGATAACCATCGTCGGCCACCAACGTCACTTGCTCGATCACGGCCAGATCCGTTCTGGATGTACAGGGTAAATTGCGCGCCCCCAATGGCGCCTGGTGCTGCTGCATCGTTTGCTCTGCCCTTGAATTAACGGCCTTTGAACACCGGTTCACGCTTTTGCATCATTGCCATGACGCCTTCACGCACGTCTTCGCTCTTGATCAGTGTGAATAGCAGCTCGTTGAGCTTGGAGAGCGCCGCGTCATCACCCTCGTCACGGGCCTGGAAGGCCGATTGCAAGGTGGCCTTGATTGCCAGAGGCGCCGCCCTGGCAATGCGTTCGGCGTATTCGATGGCGCGGGCCAGTGCCTGGCCGGGCTCCACCACTTCCGTCAGCAGGCGCATGCGCAAGGCAGCATCAGCATTGAATTCTTCGCCAGTCAGCATGTAACGCATGGCGTTGGTCCAACCGGCAGCCTGGGTGAAACGCACGGTGGAGCCGCCGGACGGTGAAATACCGCGCAGCACTTCCAGGTGAGCGAAACGCGCGTCACTGGCGGCAATCGCAATATCGGCGTTGAGCAGCAGCTCGATGCCGGCCGTCCAGCAAGTGCCTTGCACCGCAACAACCAGCGGTTTGCTGCGCCGTGGCTTCGATACGCCCCATGGGTCGATGCCTTCATCCGGGTATTTGAAAGCCCCCGAAGCCAGCTTCGGTGTCAGCTCCATCAGATCGAGGCCGGCAGTGAAATGCTCGCCGTGAGCAAATATGACAGCGCAGCGTATCTCACTGTCGCGCTCGTATTCGCCCAAAGCCAAAGCAAGGTCGGTCAACATCGCGCTGTCGAACGCATTGCGCTTGCCGGCCCGATCCAGGCCGATGAGGAACAGATGTCCGCGCCGCTCCCGGGTGACACGACCCGGGCCGCTGTTTGTTTCGCTCATGGAAAATTCTCCTGGCTTCATGAGGGTGAGCCTGAAAGATTCAGGCCTATTTTCATTACTTACCGAGCGTTCGGTTTTTCAAACCTAAACAAACATTCGGTAACCGTCAAATTGAGGGCCCCAGGCTTATGACGTAGAATCAATTTGCATGATTAATGGCAGGAGTAACCTGTGCGCCCACCGAAAATCCCACGCGATGAGCTTCTGCTGCGCTGTGCCAATACCTTCAAGCGCCTCGGCTACCATGGCACCACCATGGATGAGCTGTCGTCCGCGTGCGGTCTGACCAAGGCGTCTTTCTACCACCACTACCCCAACAAGGAAGCGCTGTTGCGGGATGTGCTGGACTGGACCCATGAAGGCTTGAAACAGTCGCTGTTCAGCATTGCCTTCGATGAGGACCTGTCTGCGCAGGAACGCCTCACTCGGATGGGGCGCAAAGCCAAGCGGCTGTTCCAGGAGGATTCGATTGGCTGCCTGATGGGCGTCATCGCGGTCGATGCCACGTATGGAAAGGTGGAGCTCATGGCGCCAATCCGACGCTTCCTGGATGACTGGACCGCGGCGTTTACCGAGCTCTATCGCGCGGCCTATAGCCAGGCCGAAGCACAGAGCCTGGCGCGACAATTGGTGGCCGATTTCGAGGGCGCGATCCTGTTGGCCCGGATCTATGGTGATCCGAGTTATATCGATGCCGTGACCGAGCGTGGTTTACGCCAGCTGTAGCTCGCCAGGGTCAGCGCTTAGAGTTCCCGTTCGAAGCTTAGCTTCAGTTCTTGCCAGATAAGCTCCAGCGGTGTCGAGCTGCGTGCGGCTCGGCACAGGGCCACCGAGCCCTCGATGGAAGCAATCGCCAATAATGCCAGGCTGTGGGCACGCACCTCAGCCACGCCCGCCAATTGCAGTGCCTCGGCGACGATCTCTCGCCATTGCCCGAAAATGGCTTCGGCTCGATCCAGGAGCTGCTGCTGAATCTGGAGTTCCAGTTCAGGTGCAGACTCGCCGCGCTGTTCGGACACGTACTGCTCCACCGACACGGCCAATACCGCACAGCCAGCCTGGAAAGCCGACTCTTCGAGGGTCTTGCGCCATTGCCCAACGAATAGCTCCATGCCTTTCACCGGACCATATTTGCCCAGCAGCAGTGTCAGCGGCTCGCTGACCTCACGACCGGCATAGTCGACCGCGGCTTCAAGCAACTGACGCTTACCACCAGGAAAATGATGAGCGATGGATCCGCGCGGTGTCTGAGAGTGCCGAACCACCTCACGCATGCTCGTCGCAGTCATGCCTTTGCGGCGCAAGAGATCCGCCGCCCCCTCAATCATTCGGTCACGCGTGGAAGAACTCATAAAAAACTATGTCATCCGTCATATTGTGGTGTAGCCTCGATCTCGACTATGCCATCTGTCATAGACGCTATCCAACCCTTTCGGTACGAGGTACAAGAAAAATGACAACTCGCCCCACCCTGCCCAATCCCGTCGACTCCGTAGCCCTCGCATCGCTGGACACTCCCGACGGCTGGCTCGAATACCCATTGGGGAAGGATGTGATCGAAGGCAACCCTGACACCCGGATGAAGCTTCTACGGACTGTCGGTGTAAAAACGCCCTACAAGGCCGTGGCGTTTTTCACTTCGCAACCTTCGAAGTTTGATTGGCGTTTCGACAACGATGAAGCCTTCGTGCTGATCGAAGGCCACATCGCCATTACCCTGGACACCGGTGAACGCTTCGAGATGAAGGCCGGTGATGCGGTGTCCGTTCCGGCAGGTCATACCGGTGTGTGTGAAGTGCTGGAGTTCAGCCGCAAGTTCACGGTGGTGACCAGCGGCTGAGTGGGGCAAACCCATCACCGCCAAGGCATAGTGCAAACGGCTCGTTATTCAACGAGCCGTTTGCACAAGAGCTCCGAATCGCCCTATGCATCAGCGCAGAATCAACACCGCCGCCACTGCTATCACCAGCACCACGCCGAACACCATGCGTGCAATCCACGGCGCGGTCAGCCAGACCCCGGTCACCCCGGCAATCTGCCCGACGTTTTTCTCCGTCAGGCGGAAACTCGGCTCGCGAAAGGGGTTGCCGCATTGAGGACAAGCGTATGCCTTGTCGGAAATACGGGAAGAGCACTCAGGACAATCGATCAGGCTCATTGCGCTACCTCAGGTGGGTTGAACTTAGGCCACTCAACAGACCATTCATCAGTTCTTTTGTTCTGAGTCGAGCTTAGCCGATTGGAGCGATGCTAATGGGCAGGTTGCACACGCAACATGAGATCGTTCAGCACATAGGTATCCAGGAACGCCTTGACCTCGACGACCTGCCCCTCCTTGAACGTCATGTGCCACAGGTAGGTATTGTTATAGGGTTTACGATCCCGAGCGGTGGCGTCCCCTTTCCAGAGCACGACCACCACATCGCCCTCGGCAATAATGCTCTGGACATTGGGAGAAATAGGCGTTGCCAACCGGGCACTGATGGGGCGTACGGCCTGCTCCATCAACTGCGCCTTGCTGTTGTATACCGCTGAAACCGGGCTGGATCCGGCGACGATCCATTTGGCATCAGGCGCCAGCAGATCGAATACCGTACCTTTGCCTTGCTGCCAATTCGTGAAAGCCTCGCGTACCAAGTGCGTATTGGTGCGCTGGGTCGATGTTTGCGCAGCCGAAACAGCACTGATCGACAATGCCAGGCACAGTGCAACAGCCTGAAAACGCAGCGCCAAACTTATCCGTGGGCCCATGATGTTCTCCTGCAGTGAATGAATCTCAGGAGAACCTTAACGGCACGCGCCCGGAAGCTTTTGCTCGATGCTGCTGCGAGCTTGCCTGATGCTGTCCGGCAAACTCGCAGGAACCGAGATCGCTTCGCGGCCTATTACTGAACATATTTGGACAAGGTTGCCTTGAGCGCATCGGAGACGAGCGAAACCAGGATGGGTTGGGCATTGGCTTGCATGTAGCGACCTATTCCGGCTTGGCGTTCTTTCACTTCTGGCGCGTATTGTGAAGCGCGACCTTGCGAAACGAGCGACGACAATTCTTCTTCGGAGAAGGATTTCTCA
This sequence comes from Pseudomonas sp. ICMP22404, assembly GCF_006227205.1. Classification (GTDB taxonomy): domain Bacteria; phylum Pseudomonadota; class Gammaproteobacteria; order Pseudomonadales; family Pseudomonadaceae; genus Aquipseudomonas. The sequence goes on along the minus strand of NZ_VCNG01000019.1, from coordinate 83,388 downwards.
TAGGCTCTGGCAAGGCTTTCATCCCACTTGGGCTGGTATTGCGGCAACAGCGCGTTGATTTCGTCGGATACCGCACTGTTCGCACTGGCGTTACCAAGCTTATCGGCGATCGTCGCGTAGGTGGTCGTGCTCTTTGCCGTCAACAGCGCAAGGGAGGAGAGCTTCTTGCCCAACCCGGTCTGGGCGACCAGTACACGTGCCTCGCTAAGCGAAGCCGCGTCAGCTTGAACGGTGGTCGAACAGGCGATGAATAGTGTCAATGCAATAACTGTCAACGAAATCCCTTTCATTTTTTCCATTTCCAATCAGAGAGCAATGGGTCCTAGAGTAGTTTCATCCCTCAAGCCATGCCACCGGGGGCGCCGCGTATCACTTGGCACTGGATTGCTCGCCCTTGAGCGGCAAGCGCCATAGTTCGTAGCGCTCCTCACCGGGCTTGACCGCCCCAGCGAAGTGCTGGTTCAGGTTGCTCGCCGTGAACACCAGCGCGCCGTCGGTGCGATCGTCGGTGTGTCCGGCCCCAAGCTGGATTGAAGCACGTGCCATAAACGAAACCCAAGCCGTGCCCCATGCTGATGAAAACACGTCAATCAGCAAGGGCCGAGGTCAGGAAGAATGGACATCCGAAGAAGGTTAAGTAAGTGCCATTCATCTCAGTCTATAATTGGAGCCTTCGAGAATCTAATTCCTGCGTCATTTTTTAACAGAACACACCCAAGCAAATAGAATACACCCCAATAAAAGGCCAAGGATTGCGCAGTAATGAATAATAAGGCAAATTATCTCCTCACCGCATTATTGACAACATCAATTTTATTCATGTTCGTCGTATCTCCACTCACTGGCTTTTTCGAACATCGCAGACTCGCTTTAAACCTAGCAATGCTAGGAACATTTGTTTGCTTCATTATTCTGCTCGAACTGAAACAAGACCGAGTATTAAAAGGAATATTCCTTATAGGATTTGGAGTTTTATATCAACTCATCTACCCTAAATACCTTTTTGTCTTTGTAGATAAAACTCAGACACCACAAGACGCTCTCGAGCATTTCGAGGTGGTCGGTCAAGTGATGTTGTTAGCTTGCTCTGGCGCTGGCGGCAGCATTATTGCATTGCATGCTGATAAGTCCTCGAGCGACAACGAATCCGTTATCGCCAACGTCCCGATGACGAGCGTTAACTTAGAGAAAGCGGTGTTAGACAATACGACGCGCATTGAACAACTAATAAAAACAACCGAACAATTACTGAAAAGCGTCAACGCATTGCTTGCAACTGCCCTGGGCATTATGATCATGATGGTACTACTAGCAATAATCATATCAGGTTAAGCAAATTACTGATCAAGCAGCACCAAATGCGGTGCCGCTTGAGATTTATCGTAAACCCATGCCCAATGATTAGCTCGACCAAGGGTATTCCCCTATTCTTACCAGCCTGAATTTTTGGTTTAACGACCCTTTCTTTTCCCAAGGAATGATATCTGTATTAACGGCTGTATTACTCCCCTTCACATCCACCACAATGTTTGAATTATAGCTATTTACTATATAATACAACCCATCACCCGCCTCCTGAAAATGCCAATAACTTCGACTATCACCACCTCCATTAGCTGCCAAGTAACCTGGCCCAAGATACCCAATATATCGAAACTGGTCCGTGGCGTTAACAATACTAAAGGCATTCTGACCTCCTACATTGTATATAATTGCCCAAGTCGATTCGATTTCATTACGATCAGGATACAGCTTCACATTATAATACCCATTGGAATCTGCAGTGAGCGACATATCAACAAGCATTCTGGAATTCAGTGCTGTGTATATTTTGTAGAGTCCAGCTTGAGGGTATAACGGTATCTTTTCAGAATCCGTCGAAACTTCTTCATCTTTCATGATAACTCTCCTTGTCCGCTAGACAATGTAAAACACTCACATACAACTTCCGACAGGAAGCCTCGTAGGCACACGACTCTGAATGACGTGCTATTGGTTAGACTGATCGAATTTCATAATCCGATCCACTGTCAGAGATGACAGATTTATAGACGTTTTATTACTAACTATCAGAACTTTTGGTCCTGTTTCTTCTGAAAGATTCCTGTCTAATTTCAGCGTCTGTAAATTCTATCGACACAAGCTGTTCTAGATGCGAGCCTGATCGTGCAACGTCACCATCGCGCTCATGAACGACCTACCCACCCTCACCCGCCTGATCGAAAACCTCATCCGCTACGGCACCATCGCAGTCGTCCAGATGAAGCCCCCACGTGTACGAGTGAAAACCGGAACCCTAACCACCGCATGGCTCCCCTGGATCGCTTTGCGAGCCGGTGCCGACCGCGAATGGAACCCTCCGACAGAAAACGAACAAGTCATCCTATTCAGTCCCTCCGGCCAACTTGTTAACGGCGTCGTCCTAACCGGTCTATTCAGCGACCACATCCCAGCCAACGCCGACCGCGACTGCTGGCGCTATCACGGCGCAGCCAGTTTTGAGCATGAATATGCCCTCACCTGCGTGGCTTTGAAAACGGTCCTCCAGTCCCATATGGCCTTTTTTCAGACACCAAAAACCACAAACCCCCGACTTTCTCTAGGAAAATCAGGGGTTTGTGTTTGCAGAATGTGGCGGTGAAGGAGAGATTCGAACTCTCGATACAGTTTCCTGTATACACACTTTCCAGGCGTGCTCCTTAAGCCACTCGGACACTTCACCGTGTCTCGGCAAACTGTTCAGTCTGTCGAGGCGCGCTAATGTAGTCGAAAGCCTTTCCGATGGCAAAGGTTTTTTTCAGAATTTTCATGCGGTTAAGGTGTTCCGGCATTTCAAACGCGACGGAACAGGGCAAACCGGCCAATCTCCGGGTTGGCATGTACACCGCTCCACGGATGCAGACACGGCCGACTGGGCGGGACAGACTGTTATTACGGCTCGGAGCTGACCGGTGAGTCAGTCATGACGCTTTACCTGATCCGCGACGGTGGGTAACGTTTGAGCCACTTCTCTTACAAGGAATGCGTCATGAGCGACCTGATTGCCTACCATCTCGAAGACGGTATCGCGACCCTGACCTTGAACAACGGCAAGGTCAATGCCATCTCACCGGACGTCATTGCCGCGTTCAACGCTGCACTGGATCAGGCGACGGAAGATCGGGCAGTCGTGATCATCACCGGGCAACCGGGGATCTTGTCGGGGGGTTATGATTTGAAGGTGATGACGGCCGGCCCCAAGGAAGCGGTAGGCCTGGTCACCGCCGGCTCGACCCTGGCCCGTCGCCTGTTGTCACACCCCTTCCCCGTCGTTGTCGCTTGCCCCGGCCACGCCGTGGCGAAAGGCGCATTCCTGCTGCTTTCGGCAGACTACCGCATCGGTGTGGACGGGCCGTTCAGCATTGGCCTGAACGAAGTGCAGATCGGCATGACCATGCATCACGCCGGTATCGAGCTGGCCCGTGATCGCTTGCGCAAATCCGCGTTTCATCGCTCGGTCATCAATGGCGAGATGTTCAACCCGCAGAGCGCCGTGGACGCTGGCTTCCTCGATAAAGTGGTGGCGGCCCAGGAACTGCGGGATGCGGCGCTGGAAGCGGCGCGTCAGTTGCAGAAAATCAACATGAAGGCGCACAAGAACACCAAGTTGAAAGTGCGCAAGGCATTGCTGGAAGCGCTGGACACGGCGATCCTGCTGGACCAGGAATACCAGGGCTAATCCCTGTTTATCCAGGACACACTTTTGTGGGAGCGAGCCTGCTCGCGATAGCGGTACATCAGCAACGTATCTATTGAATGTACCTTTGCCATCGCGAGCAGGCTCGCTCCCACAAAAGCCGAGGCCCTCTAGCCTGCGGCTCTCCCTCCGTTGAACACATGCGCTCGAACATCGCCCATCTCCTCCCTCTGTAGGGACAATTGCCGAAAACAGTGCACATTCGTACACTGCGCCACCTTTTGTCCCGGTGGGCCTGTAGATGTTGTTCGTACTGCGTATGTCGTTGATGGCTCTGCACTTTCTCGTCGCAGGTGTGCTGGGTATGATCCTCGGGCTGTGCCGGCCCTTCAACCCGGACAACAGCCGTTTATGCGCAAGGTTGTATGCGCGGCCCGCCATGTGGATTCTGGGTCTACGGGTCATGGCCGATGTCGATACGCTGCGGGATAAACCCCAGAGCTGCGTGATCATTGCCAATCACCAATCCAACTATGACCTGTTCGTGTTCGGCAACGTGGTGCCCCACCGCACCGTGTGCATCGGCAAGAAGAGCCTGAAGTGGGTACCGCTGTTCGGGCAGTTGTTCTGGCTGGCGGGTAACGTGTTGATCGACCGGAGCAATGCGATCAAGGCGCGCCGCGCCATACAGACCACGACCCATACGTTGCAGCATGAACAAACCTCCATCTGGGTGTTCCCGGAAGGCACCCGAAATCTTGGCGGGGATTTGCTGCCGTTCAAGAAAGGCGCCTTTCAGATGGCGATCGCCGCCGGGGTGCCGATTGTTCCGGTGTGCGTCAGCCGCTACATCAAGCACATGCGCCTGAACCGTTGGCACAGCGGTGACATTCTCATACAGTCACTGCCGGCGATTCCTACGCAAGGTCTGACCCTGGACGACATGCCCCGCCTCATCGCCCAGTGCCGAGAACAGATGCAGACGTGCATCGCGGCGATGGACAGCCAATTGCAGGCCGGCTGAGCGCAGCCTATACCCACGACGGGTCTTTCTATTGGAGAACTCAGCGGATTTTGCCGACTCTCAAGCAACAGGGCGCGCTAAGCTGCACGGTGCCTGCCACTGCCATTTTCCAATAAGAAGTGAATCACCATCATGGGTAGAGTCGTTGCTGCTGCGGTCTACAGCGCCGGTAAGAAAGTCACCAATATCACCCTCGACGAAGGCAGCGCCTGGGCTGCAAAACCAGGGCATTTTGTGTGGATCGGCCTCGAAGAACCCAGTGTCCAGGAGCTGACCAATCTGCAGCGTCAATTCAACCTGCACGAACTGGCGATTGAAGACGCCATGGAGAAGCACAGCCGTCCCAAGCTTGAGACTTTCGGTGATGCGCTGTTCATCGTCACGTATTCGCCGATACGCAAGGACGGCAAGCTGCAGTTCATCGAAACCCATATCTTCGCCGGCAAGGGCTACATCATCACCGCCCGTAATGGGCATTCGGCCTCCTACGCCCATGTCCGACAACGCTGTGAGGCACGTCCACTCCTGCTAGAGCATGGGGAAGATTTCGTACTCTATGCCATCCTCGATTTCGTGATTGAAAACTATCAGCCGATGGGTGAAGCCATTCATAACGAGATCGATGAACTGGAGCACCATGTGCTGTGCAGTGCCTTGAACGAACGAGACATCCAGAACCTGCACAGCTTGCGTCGCGACGTGCTGCGCCTGCGCCGCTACGCAGCGCCGATGGTGGAAATCAGCGAGGAACTGCAAAAGCTGAACTTCCCTTTTATCGACAAGAACATGCGTCCGTATTTCCGCGATGTGCAGATTCATGTCACGCGGCAGATGGAAGATCTGACGACCCTGGCGGACATAGCCAGCCAGACCATCGAAGTCGGCGTGCTGCTCGAAGCGTCACGCCAGAGCGTGGTGCAGCGCAAGTTCGCAGCATGGGCGGCGATCCTGGCGTTTCCGACGGCGGTGGCCGGGATCTACGGGATGAACTTCCAGGACATGCCGGAACTGAGTTGGCACTACGGCTATTTCACGGTGCTGGGGGTGATTACCGTGGGATGCACCGCGTTATGGGCCAGCTTCAAGCGGTCGGGATGGTTGTAGGCAGGCCTTCTCCCCATTTGCCCCAGGTACACATAACCCTGTGGGAGCGAGCCTGCTCGCGATAGCGGTGGATCAGCCAACAACAGCGCTGACTGGTAAACAGCTATCGCGAGCAGGCTCGCTCCCACATGAAAGTCTTCAGCGCTGGGTCGTTTCTGCCTGGGGTTTGTGCGCGACGAAACGCATCATCCACTCGGCCACGGTCGTGCCGTGATGTTCCTGTTCCAGGCTCGCCACGCCCTGGCTGTAGACCTGCTCGCCAAGGTGTTGCTGGCGCAGCTCCAGCAGTGCACGGGAATAATCGTGGATGAATTCGGGGTGGCCCTGGAAGCACAGCACCTGATCATTGATATGGTAGGCGGCGTAAGGGCAGAAATCGCTGGAGGCGATGACCGTAGCGTTTTCGGGCAACTGAGTGACCTGGTCCTGATGACTGATCAGCAGGGTCAACTCCTCCATCACCGGACTCATCCAGGGGGCCTTGGCCGCGAGCTTGTAGCGGTGGGTGCCAACACCCCAGCCCTGGGTCGCGCGTTCGGTCTTGCCGCCCAGTAACAGCGCCAACAACTGGTGGCCGAAGCAAACGCCCAGCAGTTTGTCGCCACGCTGGTAACGGTCCAGCAGATACTGCTTGAGGGTTTGAATCCAGGGATCGGTACCAAAGGAATCGGCCTTGCTACCGGTCACCAGGTAAGCGTCGAACACCTCATCATCGCTCGGGTATTGCCCCTCCATGACGTTGTACACGACGAAATCGGCCGCGACCGGCTGTTGTGAAAACAGACGCTGGAACATCTGCCCGTAACCCTGATATTGATCGACCAGCTCCGGGCGCAGGATATCGGTTTCGAGAATGCAGATGCGTAGGGACATAAAAAATACCTGACACGGTGATGGGAATATTGCACACCCCAGAGCCTGCCTTGAAACACCCCTCAAGGCAAGCCCCCGCGATCAGAACAAGGCCTGCCTGGCGGCTTTTTCCAGCAACAGGGCCGGCGGCGAAAAACGTTCGCCATACTGCTCGGACAGGTACTGGGCCCGGGCGACGAAGTCCCGTGGGCCATACTGGTTGATGAACTGCAACGCACCGCCGGTCCAGCTCGCGAAGCCGATCCCGAAGATCGAGCCAACGTTGGCATGGGCCGTCGACATGAGCACGCCCTCCTCCACACAACGCACGGTTTCCAGGGCCTGGATAAACAGCAAGCGATCGCGGATGTCCTGGGGCGGAATCTGTCGGTCGGCATCTTCGAAACGACGTTTGAGCTCCGGCCACAAATGTTTTTTTCCGCCGGCTGGGTATTCATAGAAACCGGCCCCGGCAGCTTTGCCCGACCGCTGGTATTCCTTGAGCAACAAGTCAATCACGGCGAACGCCGGGTGCTCAGTCGGCGTTTTCCCTTCTGCTTGAAGGTCCTTCGCGGTTTCGTCACGGATATGGCTGATCAAGCTGAGGGAAACTTCGTCAGACGCCGCCAGAGGCCCGACGGGCATCCCGGCCTTGCGGGCGTCGGTCTCGATCATCGGCGCACTCACCCCTTCACCGAGCATGGCGATGCCCTCATGGATAAAGGCGCCGAATACCCGCGACGTGAAGAAACCGCGACCGTCATTGACCACAATCGGTGTCTTGTTGATCTGCAGGACGAAATCGACACCACGAGCCAGGGTTACCTCGCTGGTGTGGGCACCTTTGACGATCTCCACCAAGGGCATTTTTTCCACCGGGCTGAAGAAATGCAGGCCGATGAACTTCGTCGGGTCCGTAATTGCAGCAGCCAGGCCAGTGATGGGCAACGTCGAGGTGTTGGAGGCAATCACCGCATCCGGTCCCACCACCGCCTGGGCGGCCGCCGACACCTTGGCTTTCAGGGCACGATCCTCGAACACCGCTTCGATGATCAGATCGCAACCGGACAGGTCCGCATCGTTATCGGTGGTATGAACCCGCGCCAGCGTGGTTTCGCGTTGCTGCACGGTGATCTGCTGGCGGGCGACTTGCTTGTCCAGCAGCGCGGCCAAACGGGCCTTGCCCTTTTCAGCTGCGGCCAAGTGGATATCCTTCAGGACCACCTCGATGTCGGCCAGGGCGCTGACGCAGGCAATGCCGGCCCCCATCATGCCAGCGCCAAGCACACCGACTTTTTTGGTCAGATACGGCGCAAACCCTTGTGGGCGCGAGCCTCCGGCCTTGATCTCGTTGAGCTGGAACCAGAAGGTACCGATCAGGTTCTTGGCGATCTGGCCGGTGGCCAGCTCAGTGAAATAGCGGGTTTCGATCAGGTGAGCCGCGTCAAAACCCACCTGTGCACCTTCCACCGCGGCACAAAGGATTTTCTCCGGTGCCGGCAAGCAACCCTGGGTCTTGGCGCGCAGAATCGAAGGGGCAATCGCCAGCGTCTGCATGACGTTCGGATCGGACGGCGTCCCCCCGGGAATCCGATAGCCCTTTACGTCCCAAGGCTGCACCGCGTCCGGGTTGGCGAGAATCCAGGCCCGCGCCTTGGCCAGCAGTTCCTCACGATCGACCGCCAACTCATCGATCAACCCGGCCTGCATCGCTTGTAGAGGGTCAACCCGCTTGCCTTCGAGCAGATACGGCAAGGCCTTCTCCAAACCAAGCAGGCGCACCATCCGGACTAACCCACCGCCGCCCGGCAACAGGCCCAGGGTGACTTCCGGCAGCCCGATCTGCACCGACGGATGATCCAGCGCGATGCGATGATGACAGGCCAGGCAGATCTCCCAGCCACCGCCCAGCGCTGCGCCATTGATGGCAGCCACCACCGGCTTGCCCAGCGTCTCAAGGGCGCGCAACTGCGCCTTGAGCCCCAGGATCATCTCGTAGAAGGCCTTGGCCTCGGACTTGCCGACCGCAACCAGCTCGTTGAGATCGCCGCCGGCGAAAAAGGTCTTCTTGGCCGAGGTGATGATCACGCCGGCGATCGAGTCTCTTTCGGCAACCAGACGGGCAACGCAGACGGCCATGGCCTCACGGTACACCGCGTTCATGGTATTGGCGCTCTGGCCAGGCAGGTCCATGGTCAGGACGACGATCCGGTCGTGGCCGGTTTCGTAACGAATGGCAGCGGTCATTGAGAATGTCCTTCAGAGGCGTTCGATCACAGTGGCAATGCCCATTCCGCCACCCACACACAAGGTCGCCAGGCCATAGCGCAGACGACGCACCTCCAACTCATCGAGCAGGGTGCCGAGAATGGCGCACCCCGTTGCTCCCAAGGGGTGCCCCATGGCGATGGAGCCGCCGTTGACATTGACCCTGGCGGGGTCGATGGCCATGTCCTTGATGAACTTGAGCACCACCGAGGCGAAGGCTTCGTTGACCTCGAACAGGTCGATGTCCTCCACCCGCAACCCGGCCTTGGCCAAGGCTTTGCGCGTGGCCGGTGCCGGACCGGTGAGCATGATGGTCGGATCGGTGCTGGTGACGGCCGTAGCGATGATCCGCGCCCGAGGCCGCAGGCCCAGGGCGCGCCCCTTGGCTTCGGAGCCGATCAGCATCAGCGCCGCACCGTCGACAATCCCGGAGCTGTTGCCGGGTGTGTGCACATGATCGATCCGTTCGACATGGCTGTAGACCCTCAGCGCCGTGGCGTCGAAGCCCATCTGGCCCATGGCTTCGAAACTCGGCTTGAGCCTGCCCAGGCCTTCAAGGGTGGAGTCGACCCGGATGAATTCGTCGTGGTCCAGCAGTACGATGCCGTTCTGATCCCGCACCGCCACCAGGGACCTCTCGAAAGAACCATCAGCCCGGGCCCGCCCGGCTTTTTTCTGGGAGTGCAGCGCATAGGTATCGACGTCTTCGCGGCTGAAACCTTCCAATGTGGCGATCAGGTCGGCACCAATGCCTTGAGGAACGAAGTGCCCCTGCAGGTTGGATTGCGGATCCAACGCCCAGGCGCCGCCGTCGCTGCCCATTGGCACCCGGGACATCGACTCGACCCCACCGGCCACCACCAGGTCCTCGAACCCCGAGCGCACTTTCATGGCGGCCAGGTTCACCGCTTCAAGGCCCGAGGCGCAGAACCGATTGAGCTGGAGACCCGCAACGCTGACATCCCAGCCGGCCACCAGGGCGGCGGTCTTGGCAATGTCGGCCCCTTGTTCGCCTACGGGCGTTACGCAACCGAGCACGACGTCATCGACCTGGCGGGTGTCCAGGTCCATGCGCTGCTGCAAGGCCTGGAGCAACCCTCCCACCAGATTCACCGGCTTGATACTGTACAAGGCGCCGTCCGCCCTGCCCTTGCCACGGGGCGTGCGCAAGGCATCGAAAATCAACGCTTGGGTCATGACATCCTCGAACCACGACGGATAACGCAATGCCTCCAACCATAAGCCCAGCGGTGCCGGATTCAATGACCCGAGTGCTCAACCGCATTGACGACCACGGTCAGACGAACGGTAGCGTGCTATCGGGTTAACCGATTCAGGAACGCAAGCTGTCTAGCTAAAGGACCCGCAAGAAGGTGGCAATAGGCCTCATTCCTTTTTTATAGCAACACGTTTGAACCTGATACGAATTGGATCTAAGCCAAAGCGGCTGCGGCCCCTAATGTAATCCTTGTACAAGAATGTCGTCGGGTTTTGCCGAGGCGCTTGTCAGACAGGAAGTGCAACGCCAGCCATCATGGAGTTATGCAGGCTGGCCTCAGGAAATAACAAAAAAGGCGGGTCAGCCATGTTCAAACATTCGAAAGTTCGTCAAGCCGGACTCATTCTCTTCGCCACCACGCTGCTGTTGATTTTGCCGAATATTCCCAAAATGATCGGCTGAGTATTGCGTGCGGGCGCCTGCATCAACAGTGATGCGGTATCGCCATCCATTGTGTCGCCAAAAAATGTGACGGGTTCGTTGTTCGAGCGGCGTTGGCTGTGCCAACCTTGCGCCACTCTCTCGACATGGAAGGCGATCCATTGAAAGCTCTCATCCTGTTCGGGGCGTTGCTGCTCAGCACGCCCCTGTATGCCGCTCAACTGGTGCTGGAGTTGGGTGCGACTGCGCGTACCTGGCAAACCGAAGAACTGCTCAAGCATCCTGAAGCTCGAACGATCCAGATACCCGACGACGTTTCCTACAAAAAACCGATGAGCTATCGCGCCGTACCGCTGACGTCGCTGCTGACCGGTGTCCAGCCGGATGATCATCTGCAGGCCGTGGCCCTGGACGGTTTCGCCGCCGAAATGTCCGCCGCGCCATTACTCAACAAGAACGGCGCACGCGCCTGGCTGGCCATCGAAGACCCGGCCGCCCCTTGGCCCTCCCTGGGAGAGGGCAAGTCCAGTGCCGGACCTTTCTATCTGGTCTGGACCGATCCTCAAGCGGGCCATATCAGCCCGGAACAGTGGCCGTACGCGGTGGCGAGCATCAAGCGCATGTCAGCCGTGGCCGAGCGCTTCCCCGCCCTGCTGCCGGCGTCCACCCTGTCCAAGGACGATCCGGTCAACAAGGGCTTCGAGCTGTTCCAGAAAAATTGCCTGGCATGCCATCGGCTCAATGGCGCAGGCGACGCACAGTTTGGCCCGGACCTGAACATTCCCTTCAATCCCACGGAATATTTCTCGGGCGACTTCCTCAAGCGCTATATCCGGGATCCGCAGGGACTGCGCCACTGGCCCCAAGGCAGGATGCCGGCGTTTTCAGCGGCCGTGCTGCCAGACCCTGAACTGGATCTGTTGGTGGGGTATCTGAAGCATATGGCCGGGCGTAAACAGCCGTTGGGCCAATAAGACCTTCCCTTGGCGAGGGAGCAAGCTCCCTCGCCACCGTTCCACGTCATTGCTGCTGCACTGTGATCACCGGTGCCGGCGTCGCGGCCACCCTGGCCCGCATCTGCTCACCGCCACCACGACGCAGGCCACGTACCGGGCAAGCATCCAGGTAGTCCAGGCCAACGGCCAGTTTCAGGTGTCGCTCCGGACGAGACAACTGGTGGGTCACGTCGAAGCTGTACCAGGCGTCCTCGAGCCAGGCTTCGGCCCAGGCGTGGCTGGCCAGGTGTTCACTGTCCCCGCTGTACACGTAGCCCGACACATAGCGTGCCGGTATGCCCAGGCTGCGGGCGCAGGCCAGGAATACGTGGGCATGGTCCTGGCACACACCGGTACGGCCGGCGAATGCCTGGGCCGCGCTGGTTTCCACTTCAGTGGAACCGGGGGCGTAGGTCATGTGCTGGTTCACCCCGTGCATCAGGTCGATCAGCGCCGTGCGGTCGCGACGTTGCTTGCATTGCTCCCGAGCGAAGGCGCGGAGCGCCTCGTCTGCCTCGGTCAGCCGGGTGAAGCGCAGGAACGGCAAGGCTGACTGCTCCTCGTGTTCGGCCTCGCGTAGCGGGTCGATGTCCACCTGGCCCCGTGCGCCGATGATGATCGTTTCGTGGGGTTCCTCCAGGGTAAGGACGTGGAGGATGTTGCCGAACGGGTCCAATTGCGCGTGCACCGGCCTCGGCAAATCGAGCTGCCAGCTCAGCACATGCTGGCGTTCGGTGTCGTGGGGCGTCAGGCGCAGGTACTGGATACTGGCGCGAACCTGCTGCTCGTAGTGGTAGGCCGTTTCGTGGCTGATCGAGAGTCTCATATGATCTCCAGGTAGGAACTGTGGATGGCGTCGCCCAGTTCCCGAACCAGCGGGATGAATTCGGTGAGCCAGGCATGCAGGCCACCGTCGAGGATTTCGTTGATACCGGTGTAGCGCAGGCGTGCATCCATTTCCGCCGCCAGACGTTGTGCCAGTCGTCCGTTGGTGCCCGACAGGCTGGCGAGGATCGGGTCGATTTCCTCGGTGCAGGCCCGCAGCGAGCGCGGCACGTCGGCACGCAACAGCAACAACTCGGCCACAGGGCGAGCCCCGGGAGCCTCACGGTAGAGTTGCGTATAGGCCTCGAAGGATGACAAGGCTCGCAACAACGCGCTCCATTGGTAATACGCGTGGGCCGTGCCGTCGCTGACGGTGGCAGCCTGATCGCCAGCCATTTCGTAGCGGGCGTCAAGTAAGCGTAGTGTGTTGTCGGCCCTTTCGATAAACGTTCCCAGACGAATGAACCTGAATGCATCGTTACGCATGATGGTGCCGAAGGTGGCCCCTCGAAACAGGTGGGATCGTTCCTTGATCCACTCACAGAAGCGGCTCAGGCCGTAATGCCCCAGGCCCTGCCCGGCGATGTCGCGAACCTCCAGCCAGGTGGCATTGGTGTTTTCCCACATGTCAGCGGTGATTCGCCCACGCACCGCATGGGCACAGGCCCGCGCGGCGCCCAGGCAACTGTAGATGCTGGCCGGGTTGGCAGCGTCAAGGGCGAAGAAGTTCAGCAGACGCTCGGCGTGCAGGCCGCCGTGCCGTTCCCGGTAATCGTCCAGGGTGCCGGTGATCATCAAAGGCATGGCCAGTTCGTGCAAGCCATCGCCGCGACCATCCTGGGGCATCAATGACAGCGAATAGCTCACATCGAGCATCCGCGCGAGGTTTTCCGCCCGCTCCAGGTAACGCGCCATCCAGTACAGGTTCGAGGCGGTCCGACTCAACATGGCCATCCGTCCTTCAATCCCTCGACCACCCAAGTGTCCCTTTGGTAATACTCCCAAGCATAGTCATGGAAGACAGACATGGCCTCTACTCGACACAACCAGGTACAAAGCCTGTTCGGGATAGATCAGTCAGGTTCATGGCGATGGGTGGCTGTGACGCAGCATCTGTCAGCGCTCGGCTACAGACTGCACACACGAAAACGGCCAACCCGAAGGTCAGCCGTTGTGGTGTGGCAGGGCACGGATATCAGGCCTGGAGACGCCGGATCTCCTGCTTCACCCCCCAACCTTCGATGATGCCGCCCAAGGGCTCCACCACCGCTTCGAAGTCTTGCTCGAAATCTCCAATGTCATCGTAAGTGGCATACATCACCCGGCTCAGTTCCAATGACCAGGCACCGTCGTCCCGTGCGCTGATCTGTGCGTTCAATGACTCACCCCGAAAATGACCCGCCGCCCTGCGCGCCCGCTCCTCGTCCGGGAAAATGGCGTAGAACTCGATAGGATGGAATCGTGAGAAATCGAACCCGCCTTCTTTCATGCGGCGCAACACACTGGTGCTGATGTCTTCTTGATAGGCTGTGCTCATGAAACGTCCTCCTCAGATCGATGGATAGACTTTCCGTCTTCCCACGCGGGCAACCCGTGGATTGCAAGCGATACGGCATCAAATGACCGTCGGGACACAAGCATGTAGCTGACAAGACCGGACCTTGGCGATCCTTTCGCTGATCTCCATTGCAGAGTAGCCTCAAGTGATAGCCACTGCCAAGCGGGGCCAGGCCACGAACTTCATGAAATCGGTGTAATGCTGATGATTTCGATGCTGTGCTGGGATTTGAGATTCTTGACCGTTGGCTCGGCAGTTCGCCCTTCCAGGTCATTGAGGTCCAACTTGGCGGGCACCGGGAGCAATCTTTCACGAATCAACTGTGCCGCCTGCTCCATGGTGGGCTCCTGGTCATAGTCGAACTGCTCGGCGATCGCTTCGCCGTGGTCATCAACGAACGTGATTTCCCACTTGTGCATTAGTGTCTCCTCGATCAAATCATGGCCGGGCTTACCTCTATCTCGACCTTTGGGTGTGAATAATCGTTCCGCTGATTACCTGGACGGCACAAACGAAAAGACCGCCTGGCAGGCGGTCTCCGTGTGGGCATCCATCAAGCCTGACGATTATTTCTCGGCACGTTCCCTCAAGGCCTTCAAGGTGTTGAACGGTGCATCCACCACGAATTTGTTGGCCAGCCAGGACGGTACATCACCACCGGGTTCGGTGTGGACCTGATAGGTCACCTCGATCTGGTCCGCGCCCTTGGGCGTGAATTTCCAGAAGCCATCGACCTGGGCCACTCGCACAAACCCCTTCTCTTCCGGCAGGTAGGTCGGTACACCCTTGAGGTTGCGGGTCAGGCTGCCATCGGCGCCTTCGACGGTGGTGACTTGCAACACCGAATCCCGGGACGTGACCGGCCATGGCGTATTGAACTGGGTGTAGGTCCAGCTCTGGTTGCCTTCGTGCTTGAGCAGCTTCTGGGTTTTGCACTCATGAATCCAGGCACAGGCACCCGGGACATCTTCCTGCAGGGCCCGCAACTTCGTCATGCTGGTTTTCATGACCGTCACGCCGCGGTAGGCCTTGTACTTGGAGCCGGCCACTTCACTAAGAGAAACCTTGATACCGTCCTGCTCCTTGACGACCTGCCAGTCTTCCGCCTGCGCAGTTGCGGTTGCCAAAAATGCACTCAAGCCACACAACACAGCCATACGATGCAGCGAACCCATAGTTTTTTTCCTTATTGTCGAAGTCCGGTCAGTTGAGTTTCGTCATTGGGCTTCACCATCAGCCCAGTCCATTGACCCATTACACCGCAGTGGCCTGCTCCCACCACCCGATCAGCCGGATGGCTTCCTCACGGCTGTTGCCGCAGACCTCAATGTCGGCCGCGAAACCCGAGCACACCGCCGGACGTTCCGGCTGGCCGAAGATCCGGCACAAGTTATCGACCGACAATTGCACACAACGTTCTCCCGCCGGCTTGCCATGGGGCATGCCGGGGATCGACGAACTGATGGAAGGGGCAATGCAACAGGCGCCACAGCCTTCACGGCATTTCATGACGACAACATCCTCACGGGTAATGGCCCAATAACGGAACACAGAGTAGCGGCTTAAACACTCGTTTTAAATTACCGTCTGCGTGTTTTTTCACCCAACGGAAGATGACCGGGCAGTCAGCGTCGAATTGTATTCACCGAAGATTTATCGCTTGAATTCGAAATCCAGGGCCGCACCCTCCACTTCCCGGCGCTCCGAATTACGCAGTGGCAGCTGCATTTCGTTATTCAGCAGGCGGCCATTGAGCTGGAACGGGTCCGGCTTCTGCTCGAACATCGACGGTAGCAACGACTCACGCTTGGGCAGCGGCACCTTCCCGGGTGGTTGCAGCTGCTGAACCATGTCATGGGGCAGGCTCAGATCCAGGTTGGCCGGTGGTAATGGAGTCTTGGCAACCTCATGGGCGGATTTGCTCTTCGAGGCAATAGGGGCCCGTTTCTTCTGCGAGGAAGCCGTTTTTTTAGCGACTTTCTTCTTCGCCGCCGGTGGCTTTTTCGACGCATTTTGGGTGGCGCTGGCGACCGGTTTTTCTTGCACCGAAGCCGCCACGACGCCTGCGGCATGGAAGGCAGTCAGCAGGCCGATCAAAACCCAGGAGGCAGGAGCAATGGCTTTCATAAAGACAACGGCACTTACGGCAGAGAAGTACATGCTCGCCTGATAATCCGACGCTGACAAGCCCGCTGATACCTACAGGAAACCGCTGGCGGTCTCCTGGCACAATTGCGTGGCCAACAGCCCCAATGTCATCAACGCCCGTTCCGCCTCGCGGTTCCAGGGTATGCCGCAGTTCAGGCGAATGCAGTGGTTGAACTGCTCGGTGTTACTGAAGATCAACCCCGGCGCGATACTGATCCCCTGTTGCAACGCCCGGACGTGCAGCTCCTGGGTATTGACCCGCCCCGGCAAGCTGACCCACAGGATGAAGCCACCGGTGGGACGACTCATTTGCGTGCCTTCGGGGAAGTACTGTTGCACCGCCAGCTGGAAGGCACTGAGGTTCTTGCGGTACTCCTGGCGGATATAGCGCAGATGGCGGTCATAGCCGCCATTTTCCAGATAGGCCGCGATGCCCATCTGCGTGACGCTGCACGCCGAGTGTGTACTGAACGTCTGCAGTCGCTGGATCTCCTGCTGGAATTTACCGGCGATCATCCAGCCGATGCGTACGCCCGGCGACAACGTCTTGGAAAAGCTCGAACAGTAGATGACCCGGTCTAGCCGGTCATAGGCCTTGAGTGCCTTGGTCCGCCCCTGCTCGAACATCAACTCGCCGTAGATGTCATCCTCGACCACCTGAATGTCGAAGTCCGAAGCCAGGCGCAACAGTTGCTTCTGCCGCTCCTCAGGCATGGTACCGCCGAGGGGATTGCTCAGCCGCGTGGTCAGCACCAGCGCCTTGATCGACCACTGGTTGGCCGCCAGTTGCAGGGCCTCCAGGCTCATGCCGGTCACCGGGTCGCTGGGGATCTCGATGACCTTGAGGCCCAACAGATCCGCCAGTTGCAGCAAACCATAGTAAGTGGGCGATTCGGCGGCAATCAGATCCCCCGGCCGGGTCAGTACCCGCAGGGACATTTGCAGCGCATCGACACAACCGTGGGTAATCACCACTTCGGAAGGGTCCACCACGACACCGGCATCGCGCATGCGAATCGCCACCTGACGACGCAACGGTTCGAAGCCGGGGCTGAACATGTAGCTGAACGCCCGCGGGCTGTGGAAGCGCGTGACCTTGGCCAACTGCTGATGCAGTGCCCGTACAGGCAGGTAATCCACACTCGGCACCGCCGCGCCCAACGGAAATACCCCTTCGCGACGGGACTCGACCAATACCTGTTGGATGATACTGCTGCGAGTCACCAACCCCGGACGCTCTACCCGGGCGATATCCGGAGTCGGCGCCGTAAGCGCCGGCGTCTGGTGCACGTAGTAACCCGATTGCGGCCGCGCACGAATCAGCCCCTGGTCCTCAAGGTTGGCATAGGCCTGCAACACCGTCGCGTGACTGACGTTGAGCTGCGAACTCATCTTGCGCACCGACGGCACGCGTTCACCGGGCTGATACACACCCCGGCGGATGTCTTCGGCCAGTTGCTGAGCAATACGTTGGTAGAGCAGGAGGTTGGTCATGACGCAGCACTCGATTTCACGGGCATGTTGTTCTTGTAGGAAACGATACCGGAACAGTTTAGAAGTGTACGGGGACAGTTGCCAGATTACTCGACCGTACAGTGCAGTGACAGCCCCAACTGTGTGCGAATGTGCGAACTACAAGCACAAAAAAACCCGGCACCCCTGGGGGGCCGGGTTTTCCAGTGACGCGACCCTTTAGCGGGCAGCGCCGAGCTGGCCCTTCTCGTCGGAGAACACAATTTCAACCCGACGGTTCTGCGCCCGGCCACGCTCGGTGGCGTTGACGTCCACCGGGAACTCGTCGCCGTAGCCTTCGACCTGGATGCGCTTGTCATCAATCCCCAGGTCTACCAGCACGTCCGCCACCGCCTGTGCGCGGTCTCGGGACAGCTTGAGGTTTTCCTGCTTGCCGCCGGTGCTGTCGGTATAGCCTTCGATGCGCACCACTCGCTTGGGGTTGAGCTGCAGGAACTGCACGATCTTGAGCACCACCCGGTTGGCCGAGTTCTTCAATTCAGCCTCGCCGGTGTCGAACAACACATCGCCGAGGGTCATCACCAGGCCCCGATCGGTCTGGGTGGTGGTCATCTCCATGATCTGCTCTTCCAGCCATTTGCCTTGCTGCTGGACACTGAGCAACTTGGATTCGCGCAAGGCCAACTGCAGACGCTGGCGCTCCAGTTCGAGCTTTGCCGCGCGCTCTTCGTTGAGCACCTGGTTACTGTGTTCCCGGGCGATTTCACTGTAGCGCTGGCTGAGGTAGGCGTAATGCAGTACATCCTCACCGCTGCCCCAGTAACTGGACAGGCGATCGGCCCGAGCCAGCGACTCACCGGCGCGAATCACGTCCCTGGGCGCTGCGCGCAAGACGTTGGCGTCTTCCTTCACCTTCTGGAAATCGGTACTGGCTTTTTCCAGTGCCACTTCACTGCGTTGACCCGCGCAGCCGTACAAGCTGGCCAGGCCCGCCAGGATCAAACCGCCAAACACATGGGAGTGCTTCATTGGGCATCCTCCCTCAGTTGCTTGCGCAAGCGCTTGATGCGGGTGTCGAGCACGTTCAGTTGCTCCTGGCTCTTGAGGGTCAGCACCTTCGCTTCGGCCAGACGTGCGTCCAGCTCGGCCTGCTCGGCACGCATGCGCGCTTTCTTGTACGACGCGTCGGCCATGTTGGATTTGGCGCGGGCGAACTTGTCTTCGGCGAGTTTCAGTTCCGGCACTTCATCGGCAGTGGCACCCACCGCCCGGGCTTGCTCCAGTGCCTGTTCAGTCAAGCGGATCTGTTCATTCGGCGCCGGATCGGCTGCGCAGCCCGCCAGAGCCAGAACGGCCAGGGCAGCGAAAAGAGGTCGAATAGTCACTAATGTTCCCTACTGTTTTGGGGCACCGACAGGTGGCTGCAACTGTGTGTTCCAACGTTCGAGATTGCGTTGCAACACAGCCTCCGTCAGGCCGGACGCGGCCAATTCTGTCATCTTTTGCGCCAGCTGTCCGCGCAACCATGGCTCGTTGCAGGCAGAGTCATGGGAAACCGCGAGGAACAGCCCCGGTTTATCCACCGGTTGTGGAGCCGCTTGCAGGTCGTTCGCCATGCCCAGTGTCTGCGCCATCGCCAGGCCCGAGTAGCGCCCGGCGAGGACATATTCCACCTCTCCCAGCAGCAATTTCTGAAAGGCCTGGGTCAGGTTGGAGGTGCGGACCAGGGACAATCTCTGCTCGGCGAAGAGGCTGAATTCCTGAGTCATGCGAGCCTTTTCCGACAAGGCGCCGGGATGACCGTGTAGATCCTCGGGCCCGTTGACGACCAGCTTGGAATCCTTGCGGGTCCAGACCAGGTAATCGTTGTCCAGCACGGGAGGATGGACATAGTCCAGGAAATCAAGCCCGGTCGGCGTCAACGGGGCGTCGGCAAGTAGATCCATGCGCCCGCTGCGCACCTCGTCCAGTGCCTGGGCGCGCTTGCCGGCATAGAGCAATTCGACCTTGATGCCCAATTCTCCCGCCACCTGGGTCAGCAAGTCGGCACTGGCACCGATCAAGTGCTTGGGATCCTGAGGGTCTTGCCAGAGATAAGGCGGCGCATCCGGGCTGCCAGTGGCGATCATCCGCTCGCACTTGCCGGCGGCGACAGACAGACCCGGCACGCCCGCCAGCGCCCACAGCAACGACCAGCCGGCCAAACGGCGAAGATCCATGGCGTTACGCTCCCCTTGAAAATGCAGACAATAAAAAGCCCGGCCAGGACCGTATTGCGCTCATTCAAGGACTCAGAAGAACCTTAAATGAGCTGCACTACGGTCAAAGCCGGGCTCTTTATAAGTGAAGAGGCCGGATTAGACCAGCTTCTCCAACTCAGGGACTGCTTCGAACAGATCCGCCACCAGGCCGTAATCGGCCACTTGGAAGATCGGTGCTTCTTCGTCCTTGTTGATCGCAACGATCACCTTGGAGTCCTTCATACCGGCCAGATGCTGGATCGCGCCGGAGATACCGACGGCGATGTACAGCTGTGGCGCAACGATCTTGCCGGTCTGGCCGACCTGCATGTCGTTGGGTACGAAACCTGCGTCGACCGCTGCGCGGGAAGCGCCGACGGCAGCGCCCAGCTTGTCGGCCAGGGCGTACAGGTGCTTGAAGTTGTCACCGTTCTGCATGCCGCGGCCGCCGGAAACGACGATCTTGGCAGCGGTCAGTTCAGGACGATCGGACTTGGCCAGTTCTTCGTTGACGAAGCTGGAAATACCGGCGTCGTGGGCAGCGCCTACGGCTTCGACGGCGGCCGAGCCACCTTCGGCTGCAACCGGGTCGAAGCCGGTGGCACGCACGGTGATGACCTTGACCGAAGCGCTCGATTGCACGGTGGCAATGGCGTTACCGGCATAGATCGGACGCTGGAAGGTGTCGGCGCTTTCCACCGAGATGATCTCGGAGATCTGGTCGACGTCCAGGGCAGCGGCAACCCGCGGCAGGATGTTTTTGCCGTTCGAAGTAGCGGCAGCCAGGATGTGGCTATAGCCCTTGCCCAACTCGGCTACCAGTGGTGCAACGTTTTCCGGCAACTGGTGCGCATAGGCGGCGTTGTCGGCCGACAGCACTTTTGCCACACCAGCGATTTTCGCGGCGGCTTCGGCCACGGCGCCAGCGCCCTGACCGGCTACCAGAACGTGGATATCGCCACCGATTTTGGCAGCGGCAGCAACGGTGTTCAGCGTGGCCGGAGCCAGCGCCTTGTTGTCGTGTTCGGCGATTACCAAGATAGTCATAGTTAGATTACCTTCGCTTCGTTTTTCAGTTTCTCGACCAGTTCAGCCACCGACTTGACCTTGATGCCCGCGCTGCGTGCAGCCGGCGCTTCGACTTTCAGGGTCTTGTTGGTGGAGGCGGTGGAAACGCCCAAAGCGTCAGGAGTCAGCACTTCAAGCGGCTTCTTCTTGGCTTTCATGATGTTTGGCAGGGACGCGTAGCGCGGCTCGTTCAAACGCAGGTCGGTGGTGACGATGGCCGGCAGCTTCAGGGAAACGGTCTGCGCGCCGCCGTCGATTTCGCGGGTCACGGCAACGCTGTCGCCGGACACTTCGACCTTGGAGGCGAAGGTGCCCTGACCGTAGCCGCTCAATGCGGCGAGCATCTGGCCGGTCTGGTTGTTATCGCTGTCGATGGCTTGTTTGCCGAGGATCACCAGCTGTGGCTGTTCCTTGTCGACAACGGCCTTGAGCAGCTTGGCCACGGCCAGGGAAGTCAGCTCTTCGGCGGATTCGACGAGAATGGCGCGATCGGCACCCAGCGCCAGCGCAGTGCGCAGTTGCTCCTGGGCGGTGGTCGGACCGATGGAGACGACGACGATCTCGGTCGCTACGCCTTTTTCTTTCAGGCGTACGGCTTCTTCCACGGCGATTTCGCAGAAAGGGTTCATCGACATCTTGACGTTGGCGAGGTCGACGCCGGAGTTGTCCGCCTTGACGCGAACCTTGACGTTATAGTCGACCACTCGTTTGACAGCTACAAGAACCTTCATGGATTCCTCGTTACTCTCCGGTGAAAAGAAAGTCGCCTAGGCGAACCTGGCGGTTGATGCTCATGGGCGCAAGGGCACCTCTAAAAACGCCGGCATGAACCACACATGACCTTGCTCACGGGAGTGAAGACCGTCCGTCAGTGATGACCGATGAGTCATTCATTATCGCGGCGTGTAAACTGCGCGTTCGAACACGCAATACGTCACTTTGTGCTGCCTTCGCCCTGTCTTTAGAGGTGCTCTTGAAACCAACAGTCAGCCTACGGCGAGCGCAAAACCGCCCGTATCTTGACCGGAACGCCTATTCCGGTCAATACGGCAAAATGGCCAGTCATAAGCCGCACGTCGGTGATTTATCTGGCCTGCGGCTATTTCAAACAAACGTTTGTATTGGACCTTGAGAGTGGTGTAGATATAATGCGCCGCCAAGAGAGAACCGCGGGTCATCCATTGTCACTTTCGTCGTTTTTCCCGAAGGAAACAATGGATGCAACGCCCAACCTCCAATTAGAAAAACCGTGAGCCTTGAGAGTAGGAGATAGCCTGTGGAACGCGAATACATGGAATTCGACGTGGTCATCGTCGGTGCCGGCCCCGCTGGCCTGTCTGCCGCCTGCCGCCTGAAGCAGAAGGCCGCCGAAGCCGGTAAGGAAATCAGCGTCTGCGTGGTGGAAAAAGGCTCCGAAGTGGGTGCGCACATCCTTTCCGGCGCGGTGTTCGAGCCCCGCGCCCTGAATGAACTGTTCCCGGACTGGAAAGAACTCGGCGCTCCGCTGAACACGCCAGTCAAGCGCGATGACATTTATGTCCTGAGGAACGCCGACACTGCGAACAAAATCCCTGACTTCTTCGTGCCCAAGACCATGCACAACGAAGGCAACTATATTATTTCCCTCGGCAATCTTTGCCGTTGGCTGGCCCAGCAGGCCGAGAACCTCGGCGTGGAAATCTACCCGGGCTTCGCCGCCCAGGAAGCGCTGTTCGACGAAAACGGCGTGGTTCGCGGGATCATCACTGGCGATCTGGGTGTTGACCGTGAAGGCCACCCGAAGGAAGGTCTCTACACGCCTGGCATGGAACTGCGCGGCAAGTACACGCTGTTCGCCGAAGGCTGCCGTGGCCATATCGGCAAGCAACTGATCAAGCGCTTCAACCTGGACAGCGACGCCGATGCCCAGCACTACGGCATCGGCTTGAAGGAAATCTGGGAAATCGACCCGGCCAAGCATCAACCCGGCCTGGTGGTGCACACCGCCGGCTGGCCGCTGGACATCATGGGCACCGAGAACACCGGCGGCTCCTTCCTTTATCACTTGGAAAACAACCAGGTGGTCGTGGGCCTGATCGTCGACCTGTCCTACAGCAACACCTACCTGTCGCCGTTCGACGAATTCCAGCGCCTCAAGCATCACCCGGTGCTCAAGCAGTACCTGGAAGGCGGCAAGCGCGTCAGCTACGGCGCCCGTGCCATCTGCAAGGGCGGCCTGAACTCGCTGCCGAAAATGGTCTTCAAGGGCGGCGCGCTGATCGGTTGCGACCTCGGCACGCTGAACTTCGCCAAGATCAAGGGCAGCCACACCGCCATGAAGTCCGGCATGCTCGCCGCCGATGCCGTGGCCGATCGCCTGTTCGCCGAATCCGAAGGCGGTGATGAACTGACCGCTTACGTTGACAGCTTCAAGAACAGCTGGCTGTACGAAGAGCTGTTCGCCAGCCGCAACTTCGGCGCAGCGATCCACAAGTACGGCGCAATCGTCGGTGGCGGCTTCAACTGGCTCGACCAGAACATCTTCGGCGGCAAGCTGCCGTTCACCCTGCACGACAACAAGCCCGACTACGCCTGCCTGAAGCTGGCGGCCGATTGCAAGAAGATCGACTACCCGAAACCGGACGGCAAGATCAGTTTCGACAAACTCAGCTCGGTGTTCATCTCCGGTACCAACCACGAAGAAGAGCAGCCCTGCCACCTGAAGCTGACCGACCCGAGCATCCCGATCGGCAAGAACCTGCCACTGTACGACGAACCGGCCCAACGCTACTGCCCGGCCGGTGTGTATGAGGTGGTGACCAAGGAAGACGGCGAGAAGCGCTTCCAGATCAACGCCCAGAACTGCGTGCACTGCAAGACCTGCGACATCAAGGACCCAGCCCAGAACATCACCTGGGTATCGCCGGAAGGCGCCGGTGGGCCGACTTACCCGAACATGTAAGCCGATTCGCTGAACATCAAGGCTCCCGCAATGGGGGCCTTTTTGTTGCCTGCGACTCTAACAACCACCCAAAACAATGTGGGAGCGAGCCTGCTCGCGATAGCGTTCGATCATTCAACATCTGCGTCGGCTGACACACCGCTATCGCGAGCAGGCTCGCTCCCACAGGGATTGGCGCTGGATCAGGCAGCGCGCTCTTCCCCGGGGTTGCGCTCGAAGTAGCGCTTGTACTCCCGGCTGAACTGCGACGAGCTCTGGTAACCCACCTGATGTGCGACCTGGGCCACGCCCATGCCCTCGCTGAGCAACAGCCGCTGCGCCTTGAGCAAGCGCAATCGCTTGAGGTACTGCACCGGCGACAGCAACGTACTGCGCTTGAAATGCTCATGGAAAGTCGAGGCGCTCATGTTCGCGCAGTTGGCCAGGGTCTCGACGTTCAGCGGCTCGGTGAAGTGCGCGTGTAAGTGGCTCAATGCGGCAGCGATCCGAGCGAACTGCCCTTGCTGCTCCACCAACGCCCGCAACACATCGGCCTGGGGCCCGCGCAACGCCGCGAAGAGCAATTCCCGCAACCGCGCCTGGCCCATGACCTGGCATTCCAGTGGGTCGTGCAAGCATTGCAACAGACGCTCGACGCATCCGCGCATGGCGTCATCGAGCACGGCGCTGGTCATGGATTCCGGTGTCTGCGGCGGCAGGTTCCGTCCCGGCGTCAATCCCATGGTCAGCACCAACTCGCCCAACAGCGCCCGATCGATCGCAACGGAAATCCCGAGCAGCGGAGCATCGGGCATGGCGTAGGTTTCGCACTCGAACGGTACCGGCAGCGCCTGGATCAGGTAGTGCCCGGCGCCGTACTCCAGCGTGCGCGGTCCCAGGTACGCCAGTTTACTGCCTTGGGCAATGATCACCAGGCTCGGCTCGTAGAGCTGCGGGCCACGGGCGATGTCTTCGCTGCACCGCAGTACTTGCACGCCAGGCAGCTGTGTAGGAATAAAGCCGTCACGGGTCGCCAGAGGTTCGATCAGCGAAACCAGCGCCGCGTTGGCATCGAGATAGCGGGTCAGCAACATGGGAAAAACTTCACGGAAAAAGGGATGGGAACATCATCGCAGGTCTGGCGCTCCATAGGATCAATCTACGGTCAAGGCCGGAGGATTAGGCATGACACCCGTAGGAATCGCCATCGCGGGATGCCGCCATGGCTCCCAGAATAGATCGCCTGACTGTTCATTGTTTAGCGAGGTTCAATATGTACACTGCCATCGGATACGCCGCTCAATCGTCCACCGCGCCCCTCGCCCCCATGAAGTTCGAGCGGCGCAGCCCGCAGGCCGACGACGTGGCAATCGACATTCTCTACTGTGGCGTCTGCCACTCCGATATCCACCAGGCCCGCAACGAATGGGGCATCGCTGTCTACCCGCTGATGCCCGGCCACGAGATCATAGGGAAGGTTACCGCCGTCGGTGCAAATGTCACCCGCTATAAGATCGGCGACTTGGTGGGTGTTGGCTGCATGGTCGATTCCTGCCGCGAGTGCGAAGCCTGCCATGCTGACCTGGAGCAATATTGCTACCAGGGCATGACCCAGACCTATGCCAGCCCGGACCGTATCAGCGGCGGCCATACCATGGGTGGCTACTCCGACAGCATCGTGGTCAACGAACATTTCGTGTTGCGTATCCCCGCCGCACTCGACCCGGCCAGCGCCGCACCGATTCTCTGCGCCGGCATCACGACCTACTCCCCCCTCAAGCACTATGGCGTGAAGGCCGGTGACAAGGTCGGCGTGCTCGGCATGGGCGGCCTCGGCCACATGGGTATCAAGTTCGCCAAGGCCATGGGCGCCGAAGTGACGTTGTTCACCCGCTCGGCGAGCAAGGCGGAGGAAGCCCGTCGCCAGGGCGCAGACCATGTGATCGTGTCCACCGACGCCAAGCAGATGGCCGCTGCCGCCGGACGCTTCCACTTCCTGTTGGACACGATTCCGGTACAGCACGACCTCAATCCCTACCTGGGGACGTTGCGTTTCGACGGCGTACATATTCTGGTGGGCCTGGTCGAGCCGATCGATCCGCCGGTCCATGCCGCCAATTTGATCATGGGCCGTCGTGTATTGGCCGGTTCGTTGATCGGTGGCATCGCAGAAACCCAGGAAGTGCTGGATTTCTGCGCCGAGCACAACATCAGTTGCGACGTTGAAATGCTCGACATCCGCCAGATCAACGAAGCCTACAGCCGCATGATCGCCGGAGACGTCAAGTACCGCTTTGTCATCGACATGGCGACGCTCAAGGCCTGACGCAGTGGGTTTTGAGAGCATGAGTTAGCCACACAGGCCACTAATCAGACCTTGGCACCCAGCTCCGCCGACAGCCGAGCTGTGACCCCTTTGACCAGGGGAATCAGCTCGGCCATTTTTTCCAACGGCATGTACGGCACGGTGCTGGCAATGCTGATACCGGCGACAATCCGCTTGCCGGCGTCCCGGATCGGCGCCGCCACGCAACGAATCGACGGTTCATTGTCCTCCAGGTCGAAGGCATAGCCTCCCGCCACATACTCCACCATCCGCTGCTGGAACTGTTCCCAGGACTGCTCCTGGTGCTGGGGCCAGAACTGATTCTTCCCAGCGGCCGGCAGACTGATTTCATACAGCCGCCGCCAATTGTCCTCGGGATCATCGAGCATCAGGGCCTTGCCAATCCCCGTGCGCGCCAACGGCATGCGATGGCCCACCCGCGAACGCATTTCCGGACCGTTGCGCCCCGGATTCTTCAGCAGGTACAGAACCTCGTCACCCTCGCGAATCGCCAGGTGAACGGTGTCGCCGGTCAATGCCGACAACTCGTCCAGATACGGTCCCGCCAGGCTCACCAGCGGTAGCTCTTCCCGGGCCTGGAAACCCAGTTCGATCAACTTCGGCCCCAGCAGATACCCCACCTGCGGCACCACGCGCAGGTAACGCTCGTCCACCAGGCAACTGGCCAGGCGATGGGTGGTGCTGCGGGTCGTGCCAATCAGCCGGGCGATTTCCTTCAGGTCACGGGCACCGCTGGCGACCGCCTGAACCACACCCAGGCCGCGCAGCAATGTCTGGGTGCCTGTAGGCGCTGCGTCCTTGGTGATTTTTGGATCGTCTTGCTGCATATCCGACCTTCAACAGTGAGCGGGGAACGGGGCGGCATTATGGTCGCCCGCCCCGTCGGACTACAACTCGATGCGCTCGACCTTCCCGACCAGCAGGATGTAGGACAACGCGCCCACCAGCGCCAGAACGGCGATATAGGTAATGGCCGGGGCAAACGAATCGCCGCTGGCAAGGAAACCAATGACAATCGGCGTGGCGATGGCCGCCAGGTTGCCGATGAAGTTGAACACCCCACCCGTCAGCCCGAGAAGCCGCGCCGGCGCCAGGGTCGACACCAGCGACCAGGTGATCGACGCCAGGCCATTGCCGAAGAAGGCCAGCGCCAGGAACGCGATCACCAGCGGTGTCGATTCAACGAAGTTGGCACCGATGATCGAGGTCGAGATCAGCAAGCCGCCAATGATCGGCAGCTTTCGGGCGAACCCGACCGTGGCGCCGCGCCGGATCAGCCAGTCGGAAAAGAACCCGGAGCACAACACGCCGACAAACGCCGCGAGAAAGGGCAACGATGCCAGCAGGCCAGACTTGATGAAGTCCATGCCACGATATTTCACCAGGTAGGTCGGGAACCACGTCAGGAAAAACCACAGCGTGGAGTTCAGGCAGAACTGGCCCAGATAGATGCCCCACAGCTTGCGCCGGGTCAGCACGACACCCAGGTCGGTCCAGCTGAATTTCGCCTTGGCCTTGGCCGCCTCGGCCTGGATGTCCACCAGCCCGCCGCCCTCGCGAATCAAATCGATTTCAGCAGCGTTGGCGCCCTTGAAATCCCGCGGCTCGCGATACACCGCGTACCAGATCACCGCCCAGAGAATGCCGACCGCGCCGGTCACCACGAAGACCATGTGCCAACCAAACGTGTGCTGCAGCCAGGCCAGCACCGGCGTCAGGAAAGCCAGGCCAACGAATTGTCCGGAAGTGTAGAAACCAATGGCCGTGGCCCGCTCGCGCTCAGGGAACCAGGTGGTCACTACACGGCTGTTGATCGGATAGGCCGGCGCCTCCAGGGCCCCGACCGCCATGCGCAGCACGAACAAAGCGATGAAGCTGGCGGCGAAACCGAGCATCACCGTGGCCACCGACCACAACAGCAACGCGACGCTGTACAAAATCCGCGGCGGCACGCGGTCCACCAGCCAGCCGCCGGGAATCTGCATGGCGGCGTAGGTCCAGCCGAACGCCGAGAAGATCAGCCCGACATGGATCGGATCGATGCCCAGTTCACTGGTCAGCGCGGGGGCGGCAATCGACAGGTTGCTGCGGTCCAGGTAGTTGATCACCACGGTGATGAACAGCAGGACCATGATGAAAAAACGCTTGCGGCTGGGCGTCACCAACGACGCCTGCGCGCTCAGGGTGTGCGCTTGCATGTGAGGTGCCTCTTCTTATGTTTATTGAGGAAACGGACGCGAGGATGGGGACCTCCTTGCCGATGGAGATCCTTTGTGGGAGCGAGCCTGCTCGCGATGGCGGTATGTCAGTAGCGCATTAATCAGCTGACCCACCGCGATCGCGAGCAGGCTCGCTCCCACAAGGTTCAGTGGTGGGCCTGGGAACTCACCACTCGGCAAAACTGCCATCGGCATGGCGCCAGATCGGATTGCGCCAGCGGTGGCCGACGGCGGCGCGTTCGATGACGTACTCCTCGTTGATCTCAATGCCCAGGCCCGGGCCGTTGGGGATCTTCACGAAGCCTTTGTCGTAGTCGAACACCCGCGCATCCTTGACGTAATCCAGCAGGTCGTTGCTCTCGTTGTAGTGGATGCCCAGGCTCTGCTCCTGGATGAACGCGTTGTAGCAAGCCGCATCCAGTTGCAGGCACGCCGCCAGGGCGATCGGGCCCAGCGGGCAGTGCAGCGCCAGCGCCACGTCGTAGGCCTCGGCCATGTTGGCGATCTTGCGGGTTTCGGTGATACCACCGGCGTGGGACGCATCCGGCTGGATGATGTCGACGTAACCTTCGCTGAGCACCCGTTTGAAATCCCAGCGGGAAAACAGACGCTCGCCGAGAGCAATCGGCGTGCTGGTCAGCGGCGCCAGTTCCTTGAGGGCTTCGTAGTTTTCGCTGAGCACCGGCTCTTCGATGAACATCAGCTTGTACGGGTCGAGTTCCTTCATCAGCACCTTGGCCATCGGCTTGTGAACCCGGCCATGGAAGTCGACGCCGATGCCGACGTTCGGCCCTACTGCGTCCCGCACCGCTGCCACGTTGGCGAGGGCCAGGTCGACTTTCTCGAAGGTGTCGAGAAACTGCAGCTCTTCAGTGCCGTTCATTTTCACCGCCGTGAAGCCCCGTCCCACGGCTTCTTTCGCTGCGCGGGCGGTGTCCGCCGGCCGGTCGCCGCCGATCCAGGAATAGACGCGGATCTTGTCGCGCACCTGGCCGCCCAGCAGGTCGCTGACCGACACCCCCAGGGCCTTGCCCTTGATGTCCCACAGCGCCTGGTCGATACCGGCCAGGGCGCTCATGTGCACGGCGCCACCGCGATAGAAGCCGCCGCGATACAGCACGGTCCAGATGTCTTCGATATTGCGCGGGTCTTTGCCGATCAGGTAGTCGGACAATTCCTCGACGGCGGCCGCCACCGTATGGGCACGGCCCTCGACCACCGGCTCGCCCCAGCCAGTCACACCCTCGTCGGTTTCGACCTTGAGGAAGCACCAGCGCGGCGGAACAATGAAGGTGGTCAGTTTGGTGATTTTCATCTTGTTGTCTCTCTTGTCAGATGCAGCGCACGCAGCGCTGGAAAAGTCTTCAGTTCAAGGCATTCCATGCGGCCACGTAAGCCTTGGCGCGCACCGCGACTTCGTCTGCCGTCATGCCCGGCTTGAACAACCCGGAGCCCAGGCCGAACCCCTTGACGCCCGCCTCGAGGAACACCGCCATGTTGTCCGGCGTGATCCCACCCACCGGCACCAGCACGGTCCCGGTCGGCAACACCGCGAGCCAGGCCTTGACCACCGCCGGGCCCATTTGCTCGGCAGGAAACAGTTTCAACACATGGGCGCCTTCGGCCAGCGCGGCAAATGCCTCGGTAGGCGTGGCGACCCCGGGCGAGAGGTAAAGCCCCGCCGCTTTCGCCGCCCGCAACACCTTCGGATCGCTGTGGGGCATGACGATCACCTGGCCGCCGGCAGCCTTCACCTGCTCCACCTGCTCTGGGGTCAGCACGGTGCCAGCGCCGATCAGGCAGTCGGCGGGCAAGGTATTGCGCAGGATGCGGATACTTTCGTACGGCTCGGGGGAATTGAGCGGTACTTCGATGACGCGAAATCCGGCGCTGTACAGGACTTCGCCGATGGCTGCCGCCTCTTCGGGACGCAGACCGCGCAAGATCGCGATCAGCCCGTTGTGCGCCAGTGCTTGTGTGAGCATGTCAGACCTCCAGTCAGGTTTAACGCGATGCGCTGGACTCGAGCAGCCCGGCCGCCACGGCCAGTTGCCACAAACCTCGTTCGGTAGCCTGTTCGGCCAGGGTCACCCGGGCAAAGCCGCAGGCGTCGAGAGCCCGCTGATAACGGGCGCAGAGTTGGGAATTGCCGATCAAGACCACCGTCGGCAAATGCACGCTGTTGCGCCGATGCCGCTGTGCGGCGGCCAGCGCCGTCAGCTCGTGGCCAATCAACAAGCCAGAGAGATAGTCGGCCTGGGCGCTCGCGCCAAGTTCACCGGTCAGCCCCAGGCTGCGAGCGCTGAACACGGTGGACAGCGGACCGACCTGTCCGTCCGTCGACAGCGCCACCTGCACACCCCGATCGAAGGCCACGCCATCGAACGCAGCACCGCGCTGTTGGGTACGGCCGAGAATGCTGTGGTCGCTGAGCACGGCGAAGATTTCACCGGTCATGAAAGTGTCGAAATGCACGATGCAACCGTCGGCCACTTCCACCCACTTCGAGTGGCTGCCAGGCAGGCCGATCAGCACCGCTTCGTTCGGCAAGCTGTGCAGGGCGCCGAGTACCTGGGTTTCTTCGCCGCGCATGACATTGGGCAACCGCGAGCGCTGGATCACCCCTGGCACGATGTGCACATCGACACCGCGAAGGCTCCGAACGGTTTGTAGGGAATGTCCGAGATTGGCGACGTTAGCCGGTGTGTCGCAGTAAGGCGCTTCGCACCAACCCTGGGCGCTGCCGACCATGCCGCAGGCAATGACGGGCAGGCCCGGCTGCGCGTCCAACCAATCACCGCAGGCCTCGTCGAACGCCAGCTCGAAACCGTCGGTGCATTCCCGACCGGCCACGGTCCGCGGCCCGGAGGGCAACTGCATGATCCCCGACGACAGCGAGCGCTGTTCGAGCACCTCGCCTCCCGCGGCGAGTTTGTAAGCCCGTAGTGAGGTCGTCCCCCAATCGAGCGCGATCAATTGCGCCTGCATCCGCTTCACCTGTTCTGTTTTTTGGCAGTGAGTGGCACGGACTATAAACCTGGGCGCAGAAAAATCTCAATATATAAATGTCACTCCCACATATTGGGATAACAACAAAACCATCCTAAACCATCGCCATCCATCCACGACCCTGCTACGTTTCCTGTCCGGATGCCTTAACTCTCAGGGACAACGACATGGCACAACTGCTGAAAATCCTCGGTCGCACTTCTTCGATCAACGTCAGAAAAGTGTTGTGGACTTGCCAGGAACTGGACATTTCCTACGAACGCGAAGACTGGGGCATCGGCTTCAACTCCACCCACGATCCTGCGTTCCTGGCGCTTAACCCCAATGCCCAGGTACCGGTGATCATCGATGAGAACGGTGTGCTCTGGGAGTCGAACACCATCTGCCGTTATCTGGTGGGCAAGCATGGACGCAGTGACCTGCTTGCCGTCGAACCTGCCGCACGGGCGCGAATCGAGCAGTGGATGGATTGGCAGGCGACGGAACTCAACCCGTCATGGGGTTATCCGTTCTATGCCCTGGTGCGCAAGGATCCCAGCTGCCAGGACCCGCAGCAGATTGCCGCTGGGGTCAAAGGCTGGAATGAGAAGATGGGATTGCTTGAACAGCAGTTGAGCCGTACGGGCGCCTATGTGGCCGGAGCGGAGTTTTCCCTAGCAGATGTGCTCATCGGCCTGTCCGTGCACCGCTGGCGCCAGACGCCCATGGAACGGCCGGACTACCCGGCCGTGGCGGCATACTGCAAGCGTCTGGAACAGCGGCCCGGATTTGCCGAATGGGCCTCCGCCAACCACGCCTGAGCCATCAGTTGCCTTGGGCGAAATCCCGTAGCACCTTGCCGTCCATCCGGTAGCGCACCCATTCTTCCTGGGGTTGCGCGCCGAGGGATTTGTAGAACTCGATCGCCGGTGTGTTCCAGTCCAGGACGCTCCATTCGAAACGACCGCAATCGTTGTCGCAGGCGACCTTGGCCAGATGGCGCAACAACGTCTTACCCGCCCCGCCGCCACGCTGTTCGGGCGTGATGTAGAGGTCTTCGAGGTACAGGCAGTTGCTGCCCAACCAGGTGGAGTAGCTGAAGAAAAACACCGCGAAACCAATCGGTACGCCATCGCGCAGGCAGATCAGCCCGTGGGCGGTCGCGCCTTCGCTGAACAGGCTGCGCTCGATGTCGGCCACACTGGCGATGACTTCGTGACGGGCCTTTTCGTAGTCGGCCAGCTCGGTGATGAAGGCAAGGATTTGAGGCGCATCGCTGGGTTGCGCGGGACGGATCTCGATCGACATGAACGGGCCTTGTAGCCAATTGAAAGCGCCATACTAAGCCGCTACGTGGCGCTCGTCACATTTCAATCCAAATGATGACTGCTCCTGCGAAAGCACCATTCGTCGCAAGCAAGGCACCAACCCCGATCCCGCACGGCCCAAGATCAGGCAAGCATCTGAAAAATGGAGGCGACACCATGATCACTTCAAGGCTGACTGCGTTCACATTTGCCGCACTGCTGTCTTCGGTGGCCTTCGCGGCGACCACCTCCGGTACCGGACCGACCGACCCGGTGGAGGCACCCAACTCGCCGGCCACCCAGGGCATGCCCAAGTTGAACACCGATGGCACCGGCGGCGGCACCTTGAACAATGGCCAGCCACCCGCCACAGGTACCGATCCGCGTGTGCAGGGCAATGACATGGGCCGCCAGGGCGGCATGAACACACCGGACTCTACAGCGCCCGATAACGCCGGAACCGGCGTGGGCTCGAAAACCACCACCGGTGGTTCGGGCTCCGAAGGTGGCGCCAGCCAGTAGCCTCTGCTCACACATTTGAGGAGGAGAATCCCATGCCTCGTGGAAGCAAAGACAAATACACCGCCGAGCAAAAGCGCAAGGCCGAGCACATCGAAAAAAGCTACCAGAAGAAAGGCCTCTCCGAGGACACGGCCGAGGCACGCGCTTGGGCGACGGTGAACAAACAGTCCGGCGGCGGCGAACGTTCCGGCGGCTCAGGGAAGCACAAACCTGCCGCGGAAAAGAAAACCGACCGCAAGGAATCGGCCCGTCGTGCAGCCAAGACCCGGGAAGGCCATCCGCGCAGCAGCAAGACTTCCCATGAAACCCAGACGGTCGACAGCCTGATGAAAGAAGCCCGGGCGAAAAACATTCCCGGGCGTTCGAAGATGCGCAAGCAGGAGTTGATCGAGGCGCTGCGCAAAGCGGCCTGATCGGCCGCCATCGCGAGCAGGCTCGCTCCCACATGCGGTCTGCGGCGTCTGCGGGCTTCGCGACAGACAAAAAACCTGTGGGAGCGAGCCTGCTCGCGATAGCACCAGATCAGCCAACATTGATATTGAATATGCCGACGCCTTCGCGAGCAAGCCCGCTCCCACATGCGGTCTGGGCGGGCGCTGGTTTTGTGGCTGACACAAGACCCGTGGGAACCGGGCTTGCCCGCGATGGGGCCCGCCCGGTCGAAGCAGGTTTCAGCGCTGTTTCATGCGGTCGATGACCACCGCGAGTAACAGGATCGAGCCACGGATGACGTATTGGTAGAAGGTGTCGATGTTCTTCAGGTTCATCGCGTTCTCGATGATCGCCAGAATCAACACCCCGGCAATCACATGACGGATCATGCCGATCCCACCGCTCAACGAGACTCCACCCAGGACGCAGGCCGAGATCACCGTCAGTTCGAAACCCTGGCCGATCATTGGTTGGCCAGAGGTCATGCGCGAGGCCAGGATCACCCCCGCCAGCGCGCCGATCACGCCATGCACGGCGAAGATGATGATCTTGGTGCGATCGACGTTCACCCCCGCCAGCAACGCGGCTTCCTGGTTACCACCGATGGCCATGGTGTTGCGCCCATAGGTGGTGTAGTTCAGCAACCAGCCGAAAAACAGAAAGCAGACGATGGTGATCAGGATCGGCACCGGCACCCCGAACAACTGGCCGTTGCCGTACACGAAGAACGATTCCTGGGACACGCCCACTGCCTTGCCATTGGCAAAGATGTAGGCCAGGCCGCGAACGATCTGCATGGTCGCCAACGTGGTAATCAAGGCATTGACCCGCAGCTTGGCAATGACGATGCCGTTGATCAGGCCAACGATCAGCCCCATCACCAGCGCCGCGCTGACACCCAGGAACACGCTGTTGGTATCGCGCATCACCACCGCCGCGACCACGCCGGCGCAGGCAATCACCGAGCCGACGGACAAGTCGAAGTGCCCGGATGCCAGGCAATACAACATGGTACAGGCGGCAATGCCGGTGGTGGAAATTGCCAGGCCCAGGCCCCGCATGTTCAGCGGCGACAGGAAGTTGTCGATCAACAGCGTGCAGAGCACGAAGATGCCGATGGCCGCCAGCAGCATGACCCAGTCGTCCAGGAACCGACGCATGTCCAGGGGTTTGCGTGCCGTTGGCAGTGCATTGTTTTGAATGGTCATGATTTACCTCTCAGTTCGCCGCGTCGGCAACGCGTTGGCGTGGCAGCGCCAGTTGCAGCAGGTTGGATTCGTTGGCCTCGGCACGCGGCAGCTCGCCGCGCATGGCCCCTTCGCACAGCACCAGGATCCGGTCGGAAATGCCCATCACTTCCATCAGGTCGCTGGAGACCACAATCACCGCGATGCCCTCGGCCGCCAGGTTGTGGATGATCTGGTAGATCTCCGCCTTCGCACCGATGTCGATGCCGCGGGTGGGCTCGTCCAGCAACAGGACTTTCATCGGCATAGACAGCCAGCGACCGAGGATCGCCTTCTGCTGGTTGCCGCCGGACAGGAACATGATTTTCTGCCCCGCCGTCGGCGTCTTCACTTTCAACGCCTTGATCTGCTTGTCGGCGTTGCCCTTTTCCCAATCGCCGCGCAACAGGCAGCCGAGGGTGGAGTGGGCACTGCGAGCGCTGATGTTGATGTTCTCGCCGACGCTGGCCAGGGGCATGATGCCTTCCTTCTTGCGGTCTTCCGGGCAGAGCAGTACGCCGGCGGCGATGGCGTCCCGGGGCGAACGCAGTTTCAGCGCCTCACCGTGCAAGACCAGGCTCCCTTCGGTCTGGCGTTCCAGGCCGCTGAGCAATCGCAGC
This sequence comes from Pseudomonas sp. ICMP22404, assembly GCF_006227205.1. Lineage (GTDB taxonomy): Bacteria > Pseudomonadota > Gammaproteobacteria > Pseudomonadales > Pseudomonadaceae > Aquipseudomonas. The sequence goes on along the minus strand of NZ_VCNG01000019.1, from coordinate 47,916 downwards.
AATTCGGTGCGTCCGGCCCCCACCAGCCCGAACAAGCCGAGGATTTCACCTTTGTGCACTTGGAAACTCACCGGCTCACGCAGCCCCGGACCGAGCAGGCGATCGACCTGCAGCGCCACTTCACCGCGCTCACGGGCACGGTAATCGTAGATGTCCTGGATATCGCGACCGACCATGCAGGTGACCAACTGATCGTGGGTCAACTCGCTCATGTTGTCGAAGGTGCGCACGTAGCGGCCATCCTTGAACACCGTCACCGCGTCACAGATGCGGAACACCTCTTCCATGCGGTGACTCACATACAGCACCACTTTGCCCTCGTCCCGCAGGCGCGCGATGATCGCCATCAAGCGGTCGATTTCCCGTGCAGAGAGGCTGCTGGTGGGTTCATCGAAGGCAATCACATGAGCGCCCCGGGACAAGGCCTTGGCGATTTCCACCAGTTGGCGCTGGCCGAGGGACAGGCGACCGACTTTTTCCTGGGGATCGATTTCGTCGGCCAGGCCCTTGAGCAGCGCCAACGCCTGCTGGCGCAACACGCCACGATTGACCAGGCCGAAACGGGCCGGCAGGTGGCCCAGGAACAGGTTCTCGGCCACCGTCATTTCCGGCACCAGATGCAGCTCCTGGTGAATCACCGCCACGCCGCTGGCGATGCTGTCGGCCGTGCACTTGAAGGCCATCGTCTGCTCGCCGATCTGCAGCTCGCCGCTGCTCGGGATGTAGGCCCCACCCAGAATCTTCAGCAACGTGGACTTGCCCGCGCCGTTTTCCCCCATCAAGGCATGAACCTGGCCTGGATGGGCGACAAAACTGATATTGGCCAACGCCTGCACGCCGGGAAAGGCTTTGCCGATTCCGTTGAATCGCAAGCTGGCGCCGATGTTGTGTTGCTGTGTCGCTGTTTGCGCTTGCATAACCACCTCGAACTCACAGAGATCAAGCGGCCCCAAGACACCAGGGCCGCTTTTGAATCAACCGGCCGTCAATTCCACAGGCCGATCTTTTCCAGCTCCTGCTTGAAGTTCTCCCGAGTGATCAGCGTCACCTCGTCCATGGCGGTGTACTTCGGTGGTTCCTTGCCGGTGGTGACCCACTCGAACATCATCTCGGCGGTCTTGTAGCCTTCGATGTGCGGGCTAGGCAGCATCGAACCGAAGAAACCGCTGTGGGGTTTTTTCAGCTCGCCGATGGCGTCGGTGCCGTTGATGCCGATCCCGATCACGTTGTCTGCCTTGAAGCCGGCGCTTTCAGTCGCGCGTACGCCACCCAGCACGGTGTTGTCGTTCATGCCGCCGATGATCAGGTTCTTCGCGCCGCTGGGCAGTTTCACCAGGGCGGAGTTGGTGGAGTCCATGCTCCCCGGTACATCGAGGGTCTTGAGCGCCGTGGTGAGGATGTGGTCGTCCGGCATACCGGCTTTCTTGAGGGCGTCCATCGAACCGTCGGTGCGTTTCTTGCCGGTGTCCAACTCGTTGAAGGTGTTGATCACCGCGTAGGTGTCTTTCCAGTCCCAGCCACGTTTTTTGGCTTCAGTAGCCATGGCGGCACCCTGCTTCTGGCCCACTTCGAACGCGGCCATGCCGAGGTACGGCACGTCTTCCATGAACTTGCCGCTGGCATCGACGAAACGGTCATCGACGGCGATGACTTTCATGTCGTTGAGTTTGGCCTTGGCCATGATGGCCGGGCCCAGGGACACGTCCGGCGGGCAGATCACGAAGCCCTTGGCGCCGTTGGCCGCGAGGCTGTCAATGGCCGAGAGGGTCTTCTCGCCATCGGGCACAGCAATCTTGATGACCTTGAAGCCCTTGTCCTTGCCCGCTTTTTCAGCGAACGCCCATTCGGTCTGGAACCAGGGCTCCTCGGCCTGCTTGACCAGAAAACCGATCTTCACTTCTTCAGCCGCCAGCAAGGTACTGCTGAGACCGACCGCGGCAACTGCCAAGGCAACGCGGCACAGGGAACGGATCCCACGACGATGATTCATAGTTGACTCCTTGTTTTTTTTATTGAAAGCCAAACGTCCAGGGTCTGCTCCACCATCGGTGGCAAAGCGCAGGCTGGGCGGTCACAGCAAGTTGCTACAGCATAGATCCAAATAGTCATATCGTATGATGATTGGATTACAGGCAAAGTTTCAGACTGCAATCCGGAATGTTCAGTCGTGGTACATGACCGAACGTCCACCATCAATGGTGATGCATGAAGCGTTGATGAAAGGTGCTTCATCACTGGCCAGGAACACGGCCGTCATTGCCACTTCGATCGGTTGCCCGATGCGGCGTGGCGGGTGCAGATCCAGCGCACGCTGGCGTTCGGCATGAGGATCGGCAAAACCGTTCCAGTAGTCGACGTTCAGTTGGGTTTCGATGTAGCCCGGTGCGATGGCGTTGACGCGTACGCCCTTGGGTGCGTATTCGATGCCCAGGGCGCGAGTCAGGCCGAGCAAGCCATGCTTGGCCACCGGATAAGGAAAACAGCCGGGGATGATGTGGGACGAATGGGTCGAAGCAATATTGATGATGCTGCCCACGCCCTGCTCGATCATCTGCGGCAACACAGCCTTGCAGCCATACCAGGCACCGTCCAGGTCGATGGCGAAGCAGCGGCGCCAATCTTCCTCGGTCATTTCCAACGGGTCGCGGAACACATTGACGCCGGCGCAATTCACCAGCACATCGATGCGGCCGTGCAATTCAACGGCACGGCGGGCCATGGCCTGCAGGTCCTGCGGGTTCGACACATCGGCTTGCAACGCTTGCACGTCCGCCCCGCGTTCACGCCAATCAGCGGCAACCTGTTCGACTTTGCCGGCCTGGATGTCGCTGATCACCAGGCGCGCCTGTTGCGAAGCGAACGCAGCGACGATGGCCTCGCCAATACCCTGGGCGGCACCGGTCAGCAACACCACCTTGTTTTTCAGCCGCTCGCCCTTGGGGGGCTCGGGCACTGGCGGCAAGGAAAGCGCTTCAGCCATGGCTCACGACTCCGCTATCCGCAGCCACGACAAAAACCGGGCATCCAGGGATGACCGGCCGAAGGCGCTGGGAGGACAGTGGGTCACGTACGCCACCGGGGCGTACGGGGATGGATCGTTGCATCGCTTCACCTGTTTTGTTTTTTTAGTGTGAATGCATGTTGCTGATGGAGCCGACTATAAACCCGGCCACCAAACAATCTCAATATATATATTTACATCCCATATTTTGGGATTTAACCCGCAAACCGCGTACAGCTCACACCCGGCACATCGACCCGCATGGACAGCACCGCGCCGTCCAGCGGATGCGCCAACGGACTGGCTGCGCTGGTGATGTACAGAGTCTTGAGATCCTCTCCCCCGAACACACAGCTGGTGGGACGACTGACCGGCAGTTCGATCACCCGGTCGACCTGTCCATCAGGGTTGATTCGCAGCAGGCAGCTGCCATCCCAGCGGGCGTTCCAGACATAACCCCGGGCATCCATCGCCGAGCCGTCCGGGCCGCCGCGCGAATGAGGGCCAAACCAGACTTCGGCGGGCGCCAGGCTGCCATCGGGATGGATGAAATGCCGGTACAACGTGCCGTCGAGGCTTTCACCGAAATACACCGTGGTGCCATCAGTGCTCCACAACAGCGTGTTGGGAATGCCCCGTCCGCGCAGCAACGGCATGACCCGGCCATCGGCGCCCACGCGAAACAAGCCGCCGGAGCGGTGTTCCAGGGGCAGATCCTCACCGTTTTCCCCAATGTTGTTCTGCATGGTCCCGAGCCACAGCTGGCCCAGGGCATCGCAACGGGCTTCGTTGGCGCGGTTACCGGGTTGGGGATCGGCCATGCACAGCAGCGTCAGGCGCGGCTCCAGGCCCGGCGAGTCCAGATCCAACCGGTAGACACCGCTGCTCAATGTCACCAGCGCATCACCACTCTGTGTGGGGATGAAGGCCGACACATGCTCGGGCATCTGCCAGATCTGTACATTGGCACCGATCAACCGCAGCGCCTGTTTGCCGGCGATGTCGACCCAATACAGCGCCTGGGTCGGCTCGTCCCAGAAAGGCCCCTCGCCCAGTTTCGCCCGGTGCTCCGTTACCGCCTTCCACATCATTGAAACCTCCTGTTTCCGGCTTGCCCGGCAATGTCTGTACGACCCGCCATCACATGAGGGTAGAAGCGCTTGATGGCCAGGTCAGCGTTGTCGATCAGGGTCATGCAGGCCCAGACGCCCCGTGTCGCGTCGCGGGACGCGATAGCTTCGGCGATGTCCTTGTGGATGGGCAAGGTGCGGCGCAGTTCATCCGGATCGGCAGCCGATACCTCGAACGACACCGCCAGCAACGCGCCCAGGGCCGGGACCATTTGTTCTATGAATTGATTGTGGCTGGCGGCGAGGATGCACTCGTGGAAAAACTGGTCGGCCCGGTTGTAGTCGACGCCGCTGTCCACGGCCCGCTCCAGCGCATGGTAGGCCAGGCGGATCGCCTGAACCTGCTCGACCGTCGCCCGCTCGCAGGCCCAGCGCACCGCCATTGGCTCGATGGTGCGGCGCAGATCCAACAGGTCATCGACAAAGTTCTCTGGCAAACCGCTGCGTGACAGCCAGCCGACCACCTGGGGATCGAACAGGTTCCAGCGCCGTACCGGCAGCACCCGCGTCCCCACTTTTGGCCCGACCTCGAGCATGCCTTTGGCCACCAGGGTCTTGATCGCCTCGCGAATCACCGTGCGACTGACCCCCAGTTGCTCGCCCAGGTCCGCCTCGACCTTGATGGTCTGCCCAGGCTTGACCTGGCCGGCGGCAATCCAACCGCCGAGCCAATCGACGGTCGATGCGTGAAAACTGCTGGACATGAAAACCCCGCGGGCCACTCTTATTGGTGGCTCACGCTAATCATCATATGATTGGCTGTCAATTGAATTCGTTCTGGGCACACATGTGGGAGCGAAGCTTGCTCGCGAAGGCGTAGTGTCAGCCAACATCCGCGCTGGCAGTTTTATCGCCAGCAAGCTTTGCTCCCACAGGCTCGCCCCACAGGGTTACGGTTCCAGGCCAATGGGGAAGAACACCCCGCCACTCCACACCCCCAACCAGCGCTGCCCGTCGATCTCACGACTCACCGCCAGCTCCACCAACTGGTAGAACACATTTCGGTGGATCAACGCTTCGAGGTTGCTGCGCACATGCACGTAGGGCGCCGGTTCCTGGGTGTGCGGATCGATCACGACCCGCATCGGATGATCAGGGCCGGCCTCGGTGGTTTCATCGACGTGGGTGGTGAAGCGCAATAACTGCCCTTCGCCATGGCCCTCGACCTCCAGGGTCACGGCCACGAACGGCACATCATCGACCTGGATGCCGACTTTTTCCACGGGGGTAATCAGGAAGTAGTCATCGCCGTCGCGGCGGATGATGGTGGAGAACAGCTTGACCATCGGCTTGCGGCCGATGGGCGTGCCCAGGTAGTACCAGGTGCCATCGCGTGCGATGCGCATGTCGATGTTGCCGCAGAAGTCGGGGTTCCATAAGTGGACCGGCGGCAGGCCTTTGGTCTTGGGGATCTGCCCCAGCAGGTCATTGGCTTTTTGCGGTCCGCTCATGGTGACTCCTTGTATTTACTCGTCGCTCATCCCCAGCAGGCTGCGGGCATATTCACGCAAAGGCGTGGCGATGAGGTCTTGTGGCTGCTTGTCGTGCAACGTCAGTAAACCGCCACGACTCTTGATACGTGCAGTATCAATCAAATACTGGGTGCTGGTCTCGATCAACATGATCTGGATCACACTGGTGTCGACTCCCAGACGATCCACGGCTTCTTCGTCCAGCCATTCGTCAGAATTGCCGATGCGGTTGTCGGCCTTGGCGAACCGGGTGTACAGCAAATAGTGAGCACCGGCAGCACGGGCTTCGCCCATGGCCTGATCAAGCCCTTCGGGAACCCGGGCGCGACGGACCATCGGGAAATATTCGATGAACCCGTTAAAGGCTTCTTCGGCCACGACATTGGGACGCGGATAGGCACCGCCTGGCGGTGCGAAAGCGCCTTGGGCGATGTAGATGAACGAATCGGGCTGAATACGCAGGTTATTCACACGGCGACTGTCGCTGTGATCCAGCAGACCGGCGTCGCTCATGTGATAACGAACGCCCTCCCCCATGTCGCTGACATTCATACAGCCAGCCAGCGCCAAAACGGCCAGCAGCAAAACCATGCTACGCATCCTACCCTCCAGAAACCGGTGTCGGAAAACCGGCGAATGGCCGTTGAATGCAGCTTTTGCGCCAGCTCAATGAAAATGGATTGACTGGAACAATGTAATCGCGGGCAAGCCTTGCTCCCACAGGGTAAACACCGTACCTGTGGGAGCAAGGCTTGCCCGCGATTGCGTGGGATCAGCCGCCGATGATCTTCATGATGGTTGCGCCGCCGGAAAACGCTACCTCTTGCTTGTCCCCCAAGGCCTTGACCAACAGCCGCTGAAGGGCCGGCAGCGCCTCGTGACGGGGTTTGTCCAGAAGGTCGCCGACGAAATGACGGTTGCTCGAGGACAGGCAACCATGCAACCAGCCTGTGGAAGACAACCGCAACCGCGAGCAAGTACGGCAGAAAGGCACGCTTTCGTTGGCGATCACACCGAAATATCCCATGCCTGGGATCTCATAGCGCACCGCCGTCGCATCCACTGGGGCGTCGGCTTGCAAGTATTCATACTGGTCGCCGATCAGGCTCAAGAGTTGTTGCAGGCTGACAAACTGCTGCAAGAACCCGTTGGAATCGCTGGCCAGGTGCCCCATGCGCATCAGCTCGATGAAGCGCAGCTCATAGCCACGCGCCAGGCAGTATTCGAGCAACGGCATCACCTGATCCAGGTTCTGCCCCCGCAACGGCACCATATTGACCTTGATCTTCATGCCCGCCGCATGGGCCTGGTCCATGCCGTCGAGTACCGTCGCCAGGTCGCCGCCGCGGGCGATGCTGCGAAATGCGGCAGGGTCCAGGGTGTCGAGGGAAACGTTGATGCGACGGATGCCCGCCCCCACCAGCAAAGGCAACTTCTTCGCCAGCAACTGGCCGTTGGTGGTCAGGCTGATGTCCTCCAGCCCCATCTGCCCCACCGCCGTCATGAAGCGTTCGAGCTTGGGACTGACCAACGGCTCGCCCCCGGTGATGCGCAGTCGCTCGATGCCGGCAGCTTCGATCAGGTAAGCCACGCCTCGCGCCATCGCCTCGGCCGACAATTCGTCCTGCGCCGCCACCAGGCGCTTGCCGTCGGGCACGCAATAGGTGCAGGCGTAGTTGCAGGCGGAAGTCAGGCTGATCCGCAAATTGCGAAAACGCCTGCCCTGACGGTCAACGATCATGGATGACTCCGGCGAAAGAAAAATCGGACCTACGAAACTTGACCTAGAATTCAGGTTTTCGCAAGACCCAAGCCTGAGTATATTACTGGGGCACTGCGCCATGTAAGCGGACATGGCGCAATCAGGTATCTGAATGCCTTAACTGCTCGGTACGTCGGTATCGCGCTTGCGCTTGTTGCCCATGCGCACACCGATGTCCATCAGGAACTGGAAGAAACCTTCCTGATCCTCCAGCACGTTGCTCCAGAACGGTGAGTGGTACAACGCCACCGCACCATGCACCAACGCCCAGGCAGCGCAGTAGTGGAAGTAAGGTGGCACATCTTCGAGCTTGCCTTCGCTGATCCGGCCCTTGATCAGCAACGTCAGGCGCTCGAAGTTCGAAGCGCGGATCTTGTGCAGCTCCTCGACCATCTCCGGCACCTGGTTGCCCTTGACCACCTTCTCTTCCAGGCGGTCGAACAAGCGGTAGCGCTGGGGATCGCGCATGCGGAATTCGAAGTAGGCCCGGGACAGCGCCTCCTTGTCCTTGTCCACGTCCGCCGAATGCAGCAATTCGTTCAAATCGCGCTCGTAATCGAGCATCAGGCGCAGGTAGATTTCCGCCTTGGATTTGAAATGTTTATAGATCGTGCCTTTGCCGATACCCACAGCATCCGCAATCATCTCGACGGTGACGCTGTCTTCGCCCTGGTCGAGAAACAACTTGAGCGCGGTGTCGAGAATTTCCTGCTCGCGGCGGCGAAACTCACGGACCTTACGAGGTTCTTTGTGCATAAGAAAAAGGTCTGAAGGTCAAAATTCGAAGCCGGGTATTATGCCTAACTTACGCAAAAATGCACGGATCATCCGTTCCCGGCCATAGTTCCTCACAAAATCGTACAACATTGGCTCGCTGCCGCTTGCGCTACCGCGTCGTCCCGACAACCGGTGGCGACAGTGAGAACTTATCCGAAGCGAGCGTATTCCAAATTTGTTTAAAAACCGCCCCGGGCAAACTGGACGCGTCGGTATCCTGATCAATACTTCAATTGTCGGCGCGACATCTCCCCCAAGTGACGCGCCGGTAAAGGTACCAAAGGACCGCGTGCCTTTGTTTTACTCCTAATGGTCTTAACCCGGATTCACCCCCCAGAACCCGGGTTTTTTTTGTTCGAAATTCAAGCCTTGACCGACCGGACGTGAGCCAGCGGAAACAACCGTTTGAAATTCTCCGTCGTCTGGTCAGCGAACCGCTCGTAGGATTCGCCACGCAGCATTGCCAGGAACTCCGCCACCTCCCGCACATATTGCGGAAGATTCGGCTTGCCGCGATACGGGATCGGGGCCAGGTACGGCGAGTCGGTTTCCACCAGCAACCGGTCGGCCGGCACCCTGCTGGCCACGTCACGCAAGGCATCGGCGTTGCGGAACGTGACAATCCCGGACAGGGAAATGTAATACCCCATGTCCAGCGCTGCCTTGGCCATGTCCCAGTCTTCGGTAAAACAGTGCAGCACGCCGGCCTGGGGCAGCGCGGCCTCGCGCAGCAAGGCCAGGGTGTCAGCCCGAGCGCCCCGGGTGTGGATGATCACCGGCTTGCCAGTCTGCTTCGCGGCGTCCAGGTGCAGGCGGAATGAAGCCTGTTGCACTTCGGCGGCTTCCGGCTCGTAGTGGTAGTCCAGGCCGGTTTCACCGATGGCGACGACCCTTGGATGGTCGAGCTCACGCAACAGCCAGTCCAGGGCCGGCGCAGCATCGGGCTGGACATCCAGCGGATGGACACCGACCGAACAGTCGACATCTTCATAACGGTCGGCCAGGACCTTGACGTCGGCGGCATTGTCGGCGCTGACACCGATGCACAGGAAGTGTCCGACGCCCCGCTGACGGGCAGCGTCCAGCGCTGCATCCAGGGAACCGCCATGGGCGGCAAGGTCGAGACGGTCGAGGTGACAATGGGAATCTACGAGCATAAAGGGTCGGGCTACATCGTATGGGTGGGACGGTCGGACTTCAGGGTTCCGGCCAGGTGGGTTTCGATCTGATTGCGGGCTGAGCTGTCGCCGTCATTGAACTGCACGCCGACGCCGGCCGCTCGGTTGCCCTGGGCACCTTTGGGGGTCATCCAGATCACCTTGCCGGCGACCGGGATTTTCTCCGGTTCATCCATCAGGCTCAACAGCATGAACACTTCATCCCCCAGTCGATAATGCTTGTTGGTGGGAATGAACAGGCCGCCATTCCTGATGAAAGGCATGTAGGCGGCGTAAAGCACCGACTTGTCCTTGATGGCCAGGGACAGGATGCCGTTGCGCGGTCCGGGACTGACAGGTTCGTTCATGCTGTTCTCCGCTGCGATTGAGCTGAGTCTAGCCTCAGTACGAAAAGCCTTGATACTTGTTCATGCTGCGTTGAAAACAGCCTCGGAATGCTCATGTATTCCAGTACAGTCGGACGCGACCCCGGGCGTTCCTCGGCTGTTTTCGCCTTGCCTGACCTTCGTCTCAAGACTTTTCGTACTGAGTCTAGGAGCCTTGGCGACGTCTGTCAGTTACGACCCGGCAAGCTCGCCCACTGCACCAACAATGCCTCGAGCAACAGCACCCGGTTGAGGTTCGCCTTGCTCAGCACCTTCTGACGTTGGGCAAGCAACCAGTCCTGAATGTTCAAGATTTTGTCCTGGCTGCTTTTTTGCGCCAGGTACTGAATCACCTTGCGCATGTCCGCCAGCCCCAGGCCCGCCTCATCGTCGGTAAGCTGGTAACGCAAGATCAGGCTCGACCAGTCGCAGAACCAGTCGAACAGCAACAGCAGCGGGATGGCGTTCCACCCCTCGGCCAATTGCGTCGGTGATTGCTGCTGCTTGAGCAGCTTCTTCACCCCGTCCACCACCAACGCCCGCTGCTCACGCACACCCTGGGCCTGGAGGCTGACGGCCGCCAGGGGCGAACCGGCGGCGAGGGTCAGCAATTCGACACGCTCGTCATCGGTGCTGTCGGGCAAGGCCTGGGCCAACCATTGCAAACTCATCGCCTCGCTCGGCAACGGGCAGGCCTGTTGCACACAACGGCTCTTGATGGTCGGCAGCAAGCGACTCGGCTGGTGACTGACCAGCAAGAGGACGGTGTCGCCAGAAGGCTCCTCGAGGCTCTTGAGCAAGGCATTGGCGGCGTTGATGTTCATCGACTCGACCGGCTCGATCAGCACCACTTTGCGCCCACCCAGCTGTGAGGTCTGGACCACGAAGCTGACCAGATCACGGACCTGGTCGACCTTGATCGCCTTGTCCGCCTCCTCCGGCTCCAGCACATAGTTATCGGGATGGCTGCCAGCCTTGAGCAGCAGGCAGGACTTGCACTCGCCGCACGCGTTCGAGGCGCCCGGGCGCTGGCACAGCAGGTGGGCCATCAGGCGTTCGGCCAGTGCCCGCTTGCCGATCCCGACCGGGCCATGCAGCAGGTACGCATGGGCATGCTGGGCACGACCGGCCAGTTGTTGCCAGAGACCGTCCTGCCAGGGATAGGCTTCAGCCACGGACACGCTCCAGCAAACCGGGCAACAGGCTGTCCAGCGATTGCTGGACCTGGGTCAGCGGCTGGGAGGCATCGATCAACAGGTAACGCGCCGGATCGGCCTTGGCACGGCTCAGGAAGGCGTTGCGCACGGCATTGAAGAATGCCTCGCCCTCAAGCTCGAAACGATCCAGCCGACCACGGGCGCTGGCACGGGCCAGGCCGATTTCCACCGGCAGGTCGAACACCAGCGTCAGGTCCGGTCGCAGGTCGCCCTGGACAAAGGTTTCCAGTGCCGCGATGCGCTCCAGGGACAAGCCCCGGCCACCACCTTGATAGGCATAGGTCGAATCGGTAAAGCGATCGCAGAGCACCACTGCGCCACGGGCCAGGGCCGGACGAATCACCTCGGACAGGTGTTGTGCCCGGGCGGCGAACACCAGCAACAGCTCGGTGTCGGGGTTCATCACTTCTTCGGCCGGCGCCAGCAGCACCTCACGGATCCGCTCCGCCAGCGGCGTACCGCCCGGCTCGCGGGTCAGCACCACCTCGATCCCCGCAGTCCGAAGGCGTTCGGCCAGGAATTCGCGGTTGGTGCTCTTGCCGGCGCCCTCCGGGCCCTCCAGCGTTATAAACAAGCCAGTCACGGGCAGTCCTTAGTCAGAGTCATTGCGGGCTCGGGAGCTCGTCAGCATTCGGTTCGGGAGCAGGCTTCTCCGGTTGCACCTGGGGCAGGGCTTCGGGAGCCGTATCGGGCGAGGCCGCCGGAATCGGCGCCGAGTCACCCTGCGTGGCCGGAGCCGGGCTGGAGCGATAGTCGGCGCGACGCTTGAGCTGGTATTCGCGCACCGCGTTGTTGTGCTCATCCAGATTGTCGGAAAACACGTGGCTGCCATCCCCGCGCGCGACAAAGTAAAGGCTGTCTCCCGACGCAGGATTCAACGCGGCATGAATCGCCTCGCGTCCCACCATGGCAATCGGCGTCGGCGGCAACCCCGGAACCAGGTAGGTGTTGTACGGATTCTCTTCTTTCAAATGGGCACGGGTGAGTTTGCCAGTGTAGCGCTCGCCCAGGCCATAGATCACCGTGGGATCGGTCTGCAGCAGCATGCCCATGCGCAGACGACGCACGAACACACCGGCAATCTGACTGCGTTCCTGGGGTACGCCGGTTTCCTTTTCCACCAGGGATGCCATGATCAGCGCCTGGTAGGGCTGGGTATAGGGCACATCGGCGGCGCGTTCGGCCCATTCCCTCGCCAGTACGTCTTCAAGCCGGTCGTAGGCCTTGTTCAGAAGATCAACGTCCGACGTTCCGCGCACGAAGCGATAGGTATCCGGGAAAAACCGCCCTTCGGGGAACACCCCGGAGTGGCCCAGCCGATCCATCACCTCGCTGTCACTCAGGCCGGTGAGGGTCTGCTGGAGTTTTTCATCCTTGGCCAGTGCCGCACGGACCTGACGGAAATTCCAGCCTTCCACCAGTGTCACGCTGTACTGCACCACCTCGCCGCGCTTCCAAACGCCGATCAGGTTTTCCATGGTCATGCCCGGCACCATCCGGTATTCGCCGGAGTGCAGGGGCTGGCCGGCGAGATTGAAGCGCCAATACACCCTCAGCCAGAACGCGTCCCTGATCAGGCCGTCAGCCTCAAGGCGATAGAGGGTCTTGGTCGGGGTGGTCCCGTTAGGAATCTCCAGCAGTTCTTCCTGAGTGATGTTCAGCGGCTGTTGCAACGCCGAATGAATCTTCCAGGCAGAAGCGCCCCACAGCAGCCCTGCCAGAACCAGACCGGTTTCCAGCAACAGCAAGAATTTACGTCTCACGAATCAAACATCCAATAACGCGCGGGCAAGGGTCTGCAGTTTACGGGTGAGCGGCCCGGCCGACCAGCGTGTCGAACCGCATGCGCGTACCGGCCACACGCCATACACGCTGTTGCAGACAAAGACCTCATCGGCCTGGTGCAGTTGCTCAAGATGGATATCGGTCACTTGAGTGGCGATGCCCTGCGACTCGGCTTGAAACAATAATTCGGCACGCATCACGCCAGCCACACCGCACCGGCTCAGGTCAGCTGTCATCAACACACCGTCACGCACGATAAACAGGTTGCTGAAGACCCCTTCGATCACCCGCCCGGACATATCCAGCATCAGGCCTTCGGCGTGCTCCGAATCGGTCCATTCGGCGCGAGCCATGACCTGTTCAAGACGGTTGAGATGTTTGAGGCCGGCCAGCAACGGCTGCTCGGACAGGCGAGTCGCACAAGGAAACAGGGCAACGCCCTGCTCGGCGTGGGCAGCAGGATAAGCGGCCGGAGGATTCCCTTGCAGGATGCGCCGAACCTGGGCCGAAGGGGCGGCGGCATAACCGCGCAGGCTGTCGCCACGGGTCACAATCAGCTTCAGCACACCTTCACCCAGGCGTTGCGCGTAGGCGCTCAGTTCCGCGCTCAATGCGCGGTTGTCGAGATTGAGCGCCAACCGCTGGCAGCCCAGCTCGAGCCGCCGCAGATGACGCGCCAGCAGCACCGGCTCGCCATTGCGCACGGCGATGGTTTCGAACAACCCATCGCCATAAGCCAGGCCGCGATCCTTCAGCGACAGAACGTCAGCCGGCTGACCGTCGACCCAGCTGTCCATCAACCGGCAAACCGGCGGAACACCAGCGAGCCGTTGGTGCCACCGAAGCCGAAGGAGTTGGACAGCACCACATCGATGTCCATGCCCCGGGCGGTGTGCGGAACGAAGTCCAGGTCGCAGCCTTCGTCCGGTTCGTCGAGGTTGATGGTCGGCGGCGCCACCTGGCTGTTGATCGCCAGCACGCTGAAGATCGCCTCTACCGCGCCTGCGGCACCCAGCAAGTGACCGGTCATCGACTTGGTCGAGCTGACGGCCAGTTTGTAGGCATGCTCGCCGAACACGGTCTTGATCGCCTGGGCTTCGGCGAGGTCGCCCGCCGGGGTCGATGTGCCATGGGCGTTGATGTATTGCACCTGCTCGCTGTTGACCTTCGCGTCACGCAAGGCATTGGCGATGCATCGGGCAGCACCGGCGCCATCGGCCGGCGGCGAGGTCATGTGATACGCGTCACCGCTGGTTCCAAAGCCAACCAGTTCGGCATAGATGGTCGCGCCACGCGCCTTGGCGTGCTCCAGCTCCTCGAGTACCAGCGCACCAGCACCGTCGGACAGCACGAAGCCATCGCGGCCCTTGTCCCAAGGTCGGCTGGCACGGGCCGGCTCGTCGTTGCGGGTCGACAGTGCACGGGAGGCGCCAAAGCCGCCCATACCGAGACCACAAGCCGCCATCTCGGCGCCGCCAGCGATCATCACGTCAGCTTCGTCGTACATGATGTTGCGCGCGGCCATGCCAATGCAGTGGGTGCCCGTGGTACATGCCGTGGCAATGGCATAGTTGGGTCCCTGTGCACCCAGGTGGATGGACAGGAAACCGGAAATCATATTGATGATCGAGCCCGGTACGAAGAACGGAGAAATCCGTCGCGGTCCCGAATCGTGCAGCGTGCGGCTGGTTTCTTCGATATTGGTCAAGCCGCCAATACCCGAACCCATGGCCACACCGATGCGTTCACGGTTGGCATCGGTGACTTCCAGGCCGGCGTTGCGCACCGCCTGAAAACCGGCAGCCAGGCCGTACTGGATGAACAGATCAAGCTTGCGGGCTTCCTTGACCGACAGGTATTCCTCGACATTGAAGCCCTTTACCGAGCCGCCAAAACGGGTGGAATAGGCAGAAAGGTCGGTGTGTTCGATCAGACCAATGCCACTACGGCCAGCCAGAATGCCCTGCCAGCTGCTCGGCACATCCGTGCCCAGTGGCGACAACATACCCATACCGGTGACTACGACGCGTCTACGCGACACAGCACTCTCCTTTTTCTAATGACGACTTTTCATCAGGCCTAAAGAAAAAACCGCACGCCGTAATGGCAGTGCGGTTTTTCCATGACAGCAAGCGACGACTAAAAAGGTTACGCCTGATGGGCGGTAACGTAGTCGATAGCAGCTTGTACAGTAGTGATTTTTTCAGCTTCTTCGTCAGGGATTTCGGTCTCGAATTCCTCTTCCAGAGCCATCACCAGCTCAACGGTGTCAAGGGAGTCGGCACCCAGGTCTTCAACGAAAGATGCTTCATTCTTGACTTCATCTTCCTTAACGCCCAGTTGCTCGGCAACGATTTTCTTGACGCGCTCTTCGATGGTGCTCATACCTTGTTTTCACTCCTAATGGACAATTCAGGCAACTGGCCGGTGGGTAAGTGTATAGAAAGGCTTTTCGATTTTTCAACCGAAAGCTTTTCCTTCGAACCCTGACGGCCCGCCGTCTATAAATAAGTTGCAGCTTTATAACGGATTTTAGACAGCTCGTATGACATTTTTTTGAAGCAATCCGTCACATTTAACTCATGTACATCCCGCCGTTCACCGGGATTGTAGCCCCGGTCACGTATGCCGCAGCGTCGGATGCAAGAAAAGCGACCACGGACGCGATCTCTTCGGCCTGCCCCAGGCGCCCCAGCGGAATTTGTGTCAACAAGGCTTCACGCTGTGCTTCCGGCAGTTCACGGGTCATGTCGGTGTCGATAAAACCCGGTGCGACCGAGTTTACCGTAATCGACCGCGAACCCACTTCACGCGCCAGCGCACGGCTGAAACCTTCCAGACCGGCCTTGGCCGCAGCATAGTTTACTTGGCCGGCGTTGCCCATGGCACCCACAACCGAACCGATACTGATGATCCGCCCCCAACGGGCCTTGGTCATGCCGCGCAGAACGCCCTTGGACAGCCGATACAGACTGTTCAGGTTGGTGTCGATCACGTCGAACCATTCGTCATCTTTCATCCGCATCATGAGGTTATCACGAGTGATACCGGCATTATTGACCAGGATAGCCGGGACACCGAACTGTTCCTGGATGCTGGCCAGCACCGCCGTGACGGATTCGTCACTGGTAACGTTCAGCTCAAGGCCCGTGCCTTGAATACCGTTTTCCTTCAGGGTCGCGGCGATACGCTCGGCGCCCGAAGCGGAAGTCGCGGTGCCGACAACGATGGCGCCTTGGCGACCCAGTTCCAGGGCAATGGCCTGGCCGATGCCGCGGCTTGCACCGGTCACCAGTGCAACTTTACCTTGCAGACTCATGCAAGCTTCTCCTGTTCAGGCCTGCGCTGCACGGGCGGCAGCGAAAGCGTCTGGGGTGTTGAGATTGGAAGTCGACACGCCTTCGGCGCAGCGTTTGTTCAGACCGGCCAGCACCTTGCCTGGGCCGCACTCGACCAGTTCGGTCGCGCCCTTGGCCGCCAGGGTCTGCACCGATTCGACCCAGCGAACCGGCTTGTAGAGCTGTTCCAGCAGGTCGCGCTTGAGGGTCTCGAGGTCTGGCGCAACATCAGCGCTGACATTCTGCACCACGGGAATCTGCGGTGCCTGCCAATCAATGGCGGCAATGGATTCGGCGAAGCGCTCGGCAGCAGGACGCATCAATTCACAGTGCGACGGCACACTGACCGGCAACGGCATGGCGCGCTTGGCACCACGAGCCTTGCAGCCTTCAATGGCGCGCTCGACCGCAGCCTTGGCACCGGCGATCACGACCTGGCCCGGGGAGTTGAAGTTCACCGCACTGACCACATCGCCCTGCGCCGCCTCGGCGCAGGCTGCCAGCACATCGGCATCTTCCAGGCCGAGAATCGCGGCCATGCCGCCCTGCCCGGCCGGAACGGCCTCCTGCATCAACTGGCCACGGCGCTCCACCAGCTTCACCGCGTCGCCCAGGCCAAGGCTGCCAGCGGCGACAAGGGCGCTGTATTCCCCCAGGCTATGACCGGCAACGAAAGCCGGACGCGCACCACCTTCAGCCAGCCACAGGCGCCACAGAGCGACCGAGGCGGTCAGGATAGCCGGTTGGGTTTTATCGGTTTGATTGAGCTGCTCTTCGGGCCCTTGCTGGGTCAAAGCCCACAAGTCATAGCCGAGTGCATCGGACGCTTCTTTGAATGTTTCGAGGATCAACGGGTATTGCGCGCCCAGCTCGGCCAGCATGCCGAGGGACTGCGAGCCCTGTCCTGGAAAGACGAATGCGAGGGAAGCAGACATGAAAACAAAGCCCCTAATGATCTTGTCGTCAAAAATTGACGCCCCGTGGGGCGCTAGGAAACTGACTGTTGGATGGCGGGTTGAACCGACCGGTCACATTTAAGCATTGTCGAGCGAAAACGCCTAAGTTAACAAATCTTCGAGGCGACCATGCAGGCGCTCGGGCAGGTTCTCCTGGATTTCGATCACCGCCCGGTTGATAGCGCTTTGAAAACCCTGCACGCCTGCCGACCCATGACTTTTGATCACAATCCCCTGCAACCCGAGAAAACTGGCCCCGTTATGCCGCGCTGGCGCCAGGTCCGCCTGCAGGCGACGCATCAAGGGCAACGCCAGGGCTCCCACCACCCGCGAGGCCAGGCTCTGCCGGAACAGGCTCTCGATCCGCTCGCCGATCATGGTTGCCAGGCCCTCGCTGGACTTGAGCAGGATGTTGCCGACGAAGCCGTCACACACCACCACGTCCGCCTCGCCCCGGTACAAACCATCGCCCTCGACGAAACCGATGTAGTTGATTCCCCGAGCGCGCTGCAACAACGTGGCGGCCAGCTTGACCTGCTGGTTGCCCTTGATGTCTTCGGTTCCGATGTTCAGCAGCGCCACGCGAGGGCGCGCGATACCTAGGGTTTCGGCCGCCACCGAACCCATCACCGCAAATTGCAGCAGGTGCTCGGCGCTGCAATCGACATTGGCCCCCAGGTCGAGTAACTGGCAGAAGCCTCTGCGGGTCGGGATCGCCGCGACCATGGCCGGCCGGTCGATGCCCGGCAGGGTCTTGAGCACATAGCGCGACAGCGCCATCAACGCCCCCGTATTTCCGGCACTGACACAGGCCTGGACCTTGTCGTCGCGCAGCAGCTCAAGAGCCACCCGCATCGACGCGTCAGGCTTGCCGCGCAAGGCCTGGGCCGGCTTTTCGTCCATGGTGATGACTTCGGACGCAGGGGTAATCGTCAGGCGCGCACGATCCGCAGCCGCTTGGCCACTGAGCATTTCTTCAAGAAGGGAGGGTTGACCAACGAGGGTCAGGTGCAGCGAGGGTGTTGCATTCAGACAAGCAAGGCTGGCCTGAACAATGCTGCGGGGACCGAAGTCCCCGCCCATTGCGTCAATTGCGATGACTTGAGCGGACAAGGATTACTCGTCAGCGCCCTTGTCGATCACTTTACGACCACGGTATACGCCTTCTGGCGATACGTGGTGACGCAGGTGAACTTCACCAGTGGTTTTTTCTACGGACAGGGTGCTAGCCTCGAGAGCGTCGTGCGAACGGCGCATGTCACGGGCAGAGCGGGATTTTTTGTTCTGCTGAACAGCCATAATTGATTAACTCCTAAACGTTTGGGTCACGCTTTAACTGCGCCAATACACTGAACGGGTTGGACCGCGTTACCTCGTCCTCGCTCGGTTCGGGTTCATCTGCTCCCGCCGGCTGCTGGCATTCTTCCGGATGATGAGCAGGCACAATGGGCAAGGCGAGCAGAAGCTCCTCCTCGATCAGTGACTGCAGATCCAATGGATCTTCGCCCAGTTCCAGCACGTCATAACCTTTCGGCAACGACTGGGTATTCGCACCCTCCTTCACCACGGCGTAACTGCATTCGCTGTGGATCGGCAGGGTGACCAGCTCAAGACAACGCTGGCAAACCATTTTGACTTCAGTGTCGATAAAGCTGTGGATTACCACAGATTTACGTTCATCTCGTTCAAAAACGAATTTGGCCTGGACCGTACCGACATCGTCGGAAAGCGGGTCGCAGAGTCTCTTCAAATCGGCCAGCAGCAGTTCACCTTGAAGGGTGGTGCCACGATCAGCCAATTTGCGCGGGTCAACGTGAGGTGGAATCGGGTCATTCAACATAGGCGCAGCATTATAGGGATGCCCCCGCCCATGTCAAAGGAAATTCAGCCCTGTCCGTCACTTGCCCGCCTCGCTAGCGTCCTGTCTCGGAAATACGTTCTCTTTTGGCGAGTGGCTTGGGTGTTCGGCCAAGGCGCCGCGACGAGTCATAGCAGGGCTATGGCGAGGAGTGGCGATGCCGGCCGGGCACCCAAGACGCCGCCAAAAATGAACAGCTTATTTCGGAGACAGGACGCTAGAATTCGCCCCTGACTTTTGGAGATGCCCATGCTGCCTTTATTACTTGCCTCCAGCTCGGTCTACCGCCGGGAATTGCTCGCCCGCCTGGGGCTACCATTCGTCTGCAGCTCGCCGGATATCGACGAAAGCCACCGCCCCGGCGAGCCCGCCCGGGAACTGGTAAAGCGCCTGGCCCGGGAAAAAGCCCTGGCCCTGGCCGACAGCCACCCGGCACACCTGATCATCGGCTCGGACCAGGTCGCCGTGCTCGGCGAGCGCATCCTGGGCAAACCCCACACCTTCGACAATGCCCGCGAACAACTGCTGGCCGCCAGCGGGACCCAAGTCACGTTCCTCACTGGCCTGGCACTGCTCAACAGCCAGACTGGCGCCTGCCAGGTCGATTGCGTGCCCTTTACCGTCAACATGCGCACGCTCGACCCGGAACGGGTCGAGCGCTACCTGCGGATCGAACAGCCTTATGATTGCGCCGGCAGCTTCAAGGCCGAGGGCTTGGGCGTAAGCCTGTTCCAGAGCACCGAAGGCTCCGACGCCACCAGCCTGATCGGCCTGCCCCTGATCCGCCTTGTGGATATGTTGCTGGCAGAGGGCGTGCAGATACCCTGAGCCGATTAGCGCAATGCCGGGCCCTGGAACCCCATCCACATCGCCAGGCGCTCGGCAATGCTCGCCCCCAGCTTCTTCGAGAAACGATCGAGCGGCGACTCTTCGACAGTGAAGTCCACCAGCTCCTTCTCACCGATCACATCCCGCGCCACCGAACTGGCACTGCCCAACCCATCGATCAAGCCCAGGGACAATGCCTGCTCTCCAGACCAGACCAGACCGGAGAACAGTTCCGGGTGCTCCTTGTCCTTGAGCCGATCACCCCGGCCTTTCTTGACGCTGGCGATGAACTGTTTGTGGGTCGTATCGAGCACCCCCTGCCAGAAAGCGGTTTCTTCCGGCTTCTGCGGCTGGAAAGGATCGAGGAACGACTTATGCTCACCGGCGGTGTAGACCCGACGCTCGATACCGAGCTTGTCCAGGGTCTCGACGAAGCCGTAACCAGCGGCGGTCACACCAATAGACCCCACCAGACTGGCCTTGTCGGCATAGACCTGATCCGCCGCGCTGGCGATGTAATAGGCTCCGGAGGCGCCGAGATCGGCAATCACCGCATAGACCTTGATGTCCGGATGCGCCGCACGCAGGCGAACGATCTCGTCATAGACGTAGCCCGCCTGCACCGGGCTGCCGCCCGGACTGTTGATGCGCAGCACCACCCCTTTGACTTTCGAATCCTCGAACGCGGCCCGCAGGCTGCCGATAATGTTGTCCGCGCTCGCCGCCTCCTTGTCCGCGATCATGCCTTCGATATCGATCACCGCTGTGTAGGCCGAACCGCTGCCGGGATTCTTCTTCATATCGATCGCCTGGATGATGACCCCCAGCCCGACGAAAAGATAAATAAAGACCAGGCACTTGAAGAAGATGCCCCAGCGGCGCGCACGACGCTGCTCCTCCACCCCAGCCAGGAGGGTCTTTTCCAGCAACTTCCAGCTCTTGTCGTCACCGTTGTCAGCGCTTGCCTTGGCCGGTGCCTTCCATTCATCGGTCATACTTGCATCCTTCAACAAATTTAATCGGTGTGCCGGCTCAGCCAGGCGTGCAACTCAGGAAAACGGTCAATGGCCAGTCGCGGCTCGAACGCCCGCAGCGCCTCGATCGTCTGCGCGCCGTAGCTGACGGCCACCGAGCCCATGCCGGCATTGCGCGCCATCTGCAGATCAAACGACGAGTCCCCGATCATCAGCGCTCGCTCAGGACGCACCTCGCAATGCGCCAGGATCTGCTCGAGCATCAGCGGGTGCGGCTTGCTGGCGGTCTCATCGGCGGCACGGGTGATATCGAAATAATCCTCCCAGCCATGAGCCTTCAGCACCCGATCCAGCCCGCGACGAGCCTTCCCGGTGGCGACGGCCAAGTGATAGCCCTCTGCCCGCAACGCCTCAAGGGTATCCGCCACGCCCTCGAACAACGGCGACGGCTCGGCTTCCAGAGCAATGTAGTGTTCAGCGTAGTGCTGGCGAAACACCACCAGCGCCTCATCATCGATGTCCGGATACAGGCTGCGAATGGCTTCCGGCAATCCGAGACCGATGATGCCTTTTACCGCAAAGTCATCGCGCCTGGCAAAACCCGTACGGTCGGATGCGACATGCATCGACTCCACGATCCGACCGATGGAATTGGCCAGGGTGCCGTCCCAATCGAAGATCAGGAGCTTGTAGTCAGGATGCACTCAATCGCTCCACAGTCTTGGCCCACATGGCGTCCACGGGTGCCTGCAACTTCAGCTCGCCCCCATCAGGCAGCGGCACCGTCAACATATAGGCATGCAGAAACAGGCGTTTTCCGCCGAGTTCGCGGATCTCACGGGTGAAATCGTCGTCCCCGTATTTGGGGTCACCGGCGATGCAATGGCCAGCATGCAATGTGTGGACACGAATCTGGTGGGTACGACCGGTCACCGGCTTGGCCTCCACCATGGTGGCGAAGTCACCGAAACGCCGCAGCACCTTGAACACAGTGAGCGCGTCCTTGCCTTCGTCGTTGACCTCGACCATGCGCTCGCCGGAACGCAGGTTGCTCTTGAGCAACGGAGCCCGGACCTGCTTGATGGACGTCGCCCAATGACCGCGCACCAGCGCCATGTAGCGCTTGTCGATGCCGTCACCGCGCAATTGTTCATGCAGATGGCGCAACATGCTGCGCTTCTTGGCGATCATCAGCAGCCCGGAGGTGTCGCGGTCCAGGCGGTGGACCAACTCCAGCTCCTTGGCGTCCGGACGCAACTGACGAAAGGCTTCGATCACACCGAAATCCAGGCCGCTGCCGCCGTGAACCGCGATGCCTGCGGGCTTGTTGATCACAATCAGCGCTTTGTCTTCGTAGATAATCGAGTCTTCCAGGCGCTGCAGCAGCCCTTGGGCAACAGGCACCGGCTCATCGCGCTCGGGCACGCGAACCGGCGGCACGCGCACGATATCGCCTGCCTGGAGCTTGTACTCCGGCTTGATCCGGCCTTTGTTCACCCGCACCTCGCCCTTGCGCAAAATGCGATAAATCAAGGTCTTGGGCACGCCCTTGAGCCGGGCGAGAAGGAAGTTATCGATTCGTTGGCCGGCATATTCCGGCGAGACCTCGAGCAGTTGAACGCTCGGGGTCGAAGGGGCAGTAGTCGTCATGGCGGCGATCATAACAATTTTTTATGGAATTGAAGCACTTAATCATTGCTGCTATAGTCGCGAACGCCGCCAAAAGTGGCTGGACAGCGGACTAACGGTCAAAAACCGGCCCTGACCAACGCAATTCACGAGGACGAGAGGCCGTCCTACGGGGCTTTTGCCACGATTCGGTAGAGTTTGCAGGTGTAACGAGCGCAGGTGACATGAGGCCTGAAATACGCCGCAAAGCAGAGTATTCACTCGCCTTGCGCGCCACATTCACGGCCAGTTCACAAAGTGCAGTCAGTTGCGAACGACCCCGGGCGAAAGCTGCGGAAACAACGCCTAATTAGCCATGATGCGTGACCTCCCCTTTCCGGAGCTCACGGTAAATGCCAACCCGCTGCGGATTCTGCGCGCGGCAGCACCCGAATTATCAGGGATACGTGTAGGGTGGAGATGTACAACCGTCGGACTGTGTAGCACTAGGCTTGTTTCAGACGCTTCATCTCGTCCACAGACGCCGGTTGATTCCTCCTCCTGACTGAGTGCTTGAGTACCAGCAAGCAGGACGCGTCCGTCGCGACTTCGCCATCATTGGGCCGAACTCGCTGGACACTGGAGTGGTCAGCCACTTCCATGACGCACCTGACACCGACCGTGAGAAGTCGTGTGTGCCGAACGCCGTTTCCGGCAGCCCGGAAACCGACGGTACTACATGAAAAGAATGCTGATTAACGCAACTCAACCCGAAGAGTTGCGTGTTGCACTGGTAGACGGCCAGCGCCTCTACGACCTGGATATCGAATCCGGTGCACGCGAGCAGAAGAAGGCCAACATCTATAAAGGCCGGATTACTCGCATCGAACCAAGCCTTGAGGCTGCCTTTGTCGATTTCGGCTCCGAGCGCCACGGCTTCCTGCCCCTCAAAGAAATCTCCCGCGAATACTTCAAGAAAGCCCCTGAAGGCCGCGTCAACATCAAGGACGTCCTGAGCGAAGGCCAGGAAGTCATCGTCCAGGTCGAAAAAGAAGAACGTGGCAACAAGGGCGCCGCCCTGACCACCTTCATCAGCCTGGCCGGCCGTTACCTGGTCCTGATGCCGAACAACCCGCGTGCCGGCGGCATCTCCCGCCGCATCGAAGGCGAAGAGCGCAACGAACTGCGTGAAGCCCTCAACGGCCTGGTTGCCCCAGCCGACATGGGCCTGATCGTGCGCACTGCCGGCCTTGGCCGCAGCAGCGAAGAGATGCAGTGGGACCTCGACTACCTGCTGCAACTGTGGACTGCCATCAAGGAAGCTTCGCTGGATCGCTCCGCGCCGTTCCTGATCTACCAGGAAAGCAACGTCATCATCCGCGCCATCCGCGATTACCTGCGCCAGGACATTGGTGAGGTGCTGATCGACAGCGTCGAAGCCCAGGACGAAGCCCTGACCTTCATTCGCCAGGTGATGCCGCAGTACGCCAGCAAGATCAAGCTCTACGAAGACAGCGTTCCGCTGTTCAACCGTTTCCAGATCGAAAGCCAGATCGAGACCGCCTTCCAGCGCGTCGTCGAACTGCCGTCCGGCGGCTCCATCGTCATCGATCCGACCGAAGCCCTGGTGTCCATCGACATCAACTCGGCGCGCGCCACCAAAGGCAGCGACATCGAAGAAACCGCTCTGCAGACCAACCTTGAAGCGGCCGAGGAAATCGCCCGTCAGTTGCGCCTGCGCGACATCGGCGGCCTGATCGTCATCGACTTCATCGACATGACCCCGGCCAAGAACCAGCGCGCCGTGGAAGAAAAAGTCCGTGAGTGCCTGGAAGCCGACCGCGCCCGCGTACAAGTCGGGCGCATCTCGCGCTTCGGCCTGCTGGAAATGTCCCGTCAGCGCCTGCGTCCGTCCCTGGGCGAAAGCAGCGGCATCGTCTGCCCACGCTGCAACGGCACCGGCATCATCCGTGACGTCGAGTCGCTGTCCCTGGCGATCCTGCGCCTGATCGAAGAAGAAGCCCTGAAAGACCGCACCGCCGAAGTCCGCGCCCAGGTGCCGATCCCGGTGGCGGCGTTCCTGCTCAACGAAAAACGCAACTCGATCACCAAGATCGAGCTGCGCACCCGCGCTCGCATCGTGATCCTGCCGAACGATCACCTCGAGACGCCGCATTTCGAAGTCCAGCGCCTGCGCGACGACAGCCCGGAAGCCCACAACAACCAGTCCAGCTACGAAATCGCCGCTGCCGCTGCCGAAGTGGAAGAAGTCCAGCCGGCTGCTGCCACTCGCACCCTGGTTCGCCAGGAAGCCGCCGTGAAGACGGCTCCTGCCCGCGCCAATGCTCCGGTTCCGACCGAAGTCGTCGCACCGGCACCGGCTCCGGTTGCTGCACCTGAGCCAAGCCTGTTCAAGGGCCTGGTGAAGTCGCTGGTCAGCCTGTTCGCGACCAAGGAAGAGCCTGCCGCACCAGCCGTGGTTGCCAAGCCTGCCGCCACCGAGCGTCCTGCCCGCAACGAAGAACGCCGTAACGGTCGCCAGCAGACCCGCAACCGTAACGGTCGTCGTGACGAAGAGCGCAAGCCACGCGAAGAACGTGCACCGCGTGAAGAGCGCGCACCACGTGAGCCTCGTGAAGAGCGCCAGCCTCGCGAAGCCCGTGAGGAAGTGTCGACCGTAGCCCGTGAAGAGCGTGCACCACGTCCACCACGTGAAGAGCGTCAACCGCGCGCCCCGCGTGAAGATCGCAAGCCTCGTGGCGAGCGTGAAGAGCGTGTACGTGAACTGCGCGAGCCTCTGGATGCCGCCCCGGCCGCTGCCGCCACCGCTGAAGAGCGTCCAGCGCGCCAGCCTCGCGAAGAGCGCGCACCACGCCCTCCGCGTGAAGAGCGTCAACCACGCGCCGAGCAGGCTGCCGCCGCTGCCAGCGAAGAAGAAGTGCTGAACGCCGAAGAGCAACTGCAGGAAGACGGCCAGGACAACGCCGAAGGCGATCGTCCACGCCGCCGCTCCCGTGGCCAGCGTCGTCGCAGCAACCGTCGTGAGCGTCAACGTGATGCCAACGGTAATGTGATCGAAGGCTCGGAAGAGTCCGAATCCACCGAGGCGCCAAGCACTGCAGACCTGGCCGCCGGCCTGGCCGTGACTGCGGCAGTTGCCAGCAGCACCATCAGCGCTCCAGCCGAGGCCCAGGCCAATGAACAGGCCGAACGCGCTACCGCTGCGGTGGAAAATGCGCCGGTTGAAACACCAGTGGTCGAAGCCACTACCCCGGTAGAAGTGACTGCTTCGCCAGAAGTGGAAGTTGCGCCAGCGCGTGAAGCCCAGCCTGAAGCCGAAGCCGCCGTCGAGCCTGCACCGGTCGTCGAACAGCCGGTAGAGGCCGCAGAACCTGCCGTTGAAACGCCTGTTGAAGCGGGCACCGAGGAAAAAGCAGCGGCACCTGTGCGTGAAGAGCAGACCGCGTTCAACTGGAACCCGGAACCTGCCGCACCGGCACCGGCGGTCGAGCCAGAGCCGATGCCAGAGCCTGTCAAGGCAGCCGAGCCAGCAGTGGTCGAGCCAGCGCCAGTGGTTGAAGCCCCGGTAGTTGCCGAAGCACCGGCCCCCGTCGAGGAGCCTGCTCCCGCCAGCGCCTTGACCGCGAACGGTCGCGCTCCAAACGATCCGCGTGAAGTGCGTCGTCGCAAGCGTGAAGCCGAGCGTCTGCAGAAGGAAGCCGAAGAGGCTGCCGCCCAGGCCCGTGCTGCTGAGCCGGCCCCAGCAGTGGAAGTTGTCGAGGCATCCCCTGCCCCGGTGACTGAAGCCGCAGCCGAACCAGCCCCGGTTGAATCGGCGCCGGTGACCGACGAAGCTCAGCCTTCCGCTGAAGCTGAAGAAGTCACGCCTCATCGCGCCCCAATGGAAAAAGAGCACGAGCCCAAACCTCACGCCTGATTCCATCGCCCAATAAAAAGCCCCGCCTGGTGATGCCAGGCGGGGCTTTTTATTTCGTGTCGACTATCAGATCGTCATCGCGAGCAGGCTCGCTCCCGCAGGGAATTTGCGACAATCACAAATTCTCAACCCACCACAGAACCTGTGGGAGCGAGCCTGCTCGCGAAAGCGGTGATTCAGCTTGCATTGATATTGAAAGTACCTCCGTCTTCGCGAGCAGGCTCGCTCCCACAGGGGATTTGCGGCAATCATAAATTCTCAACCCACCACAGAAAAATGTGGGAGCGGGCTTGCTCGCGAAAGCGGTGATTCAGCTTGCATTGATATTGAAAGTATCTCCGTCATCGCGAGCAGGCTCGCTCCCACAGGGGATTTGCGGCAATCACAAATTCTCAACCCACCACAGAACCTGTGGGAGCGAGCCTGCTCGCGATGGCGGTGGCTCAGTCGACATCAGTGTGGTTACTGAAAACTCAGCGCCTCAGGCACATCCACATCCCAAACCACACCAGGATCATCCACAGCAACCTCAACCACTTGGGCTCCGGCAAACAGTACCTTGGCGCCGTGATCGCCTGTCAGCGCCATCAATTTCGGGCCGAACTCGCGACCAAACCCTACGGGATGCCCATATTCTCCCGCGAGTACCGGTACGCAGACGCCATCCTCGCGAATGCCAGCCGCCACCCGCTCAATGCTGGATGGCAGGATAAATGGCATGTCTGCCAGCACTATCAACCAACCATCGAGGTCCGGGCATGCCTGGATGCCGGCTGCGATGCTGTCGCCCAGGCCGGGGGAGTCCAGTTCGACGACATCGCATCCATAGGCCTGGGCCATGCGAATGGCCTGTGGACGCCCCTCACGGGTCACCAGCACGCGTTTTTCCAGGGAAGCTGGCAAATTGACCAGCACCTGCTCGATCACCGAACGGACGGCGCCGTCGCGCCCCGTGCAGTCAGCCAATAACTTGTCCTTGTCGGGGCCGGCCACCTGGCGAAAACGGTTGCCCAGTCCGGCCGCGACAATGATCACGCCAATCGATCCGCTCATGCGCCCTCCTTGCCTCTAGCGACGCCTTACAACGGCTTTTTCTGCCGCAGCTCGACGCCATTCTTGATGGCCACGATTTCGGCGAGCAGCGACAAGGCGATTTCCGCCGGAGTGTGGCTGCCGATGTGCAGGCCAATAGGACCATGCAGCCGCTCGATGGCCTGTGCTGACAAGCCTAGCTGAAGCAGATTGTCCCGGCGCTTCTGGCTGTTGACGCGTGACCCAAGGGCCCCCACATAAAAAGCCGGGGAATCCAGGGCGGTCAGCAAGGCCATGTCGTCCAGGCGCGGATCATGGGTCAGGGCAACGATCGCCGTGCGCTCGTCAGTCTGGATGTTCAACACCGCCTCGTCAGGCATTCCTGAGACGAAGCGACCGTGTTGTTCTTCCCACCCGTAGACGAACTCCTTGCGCGGATCGCAGATCAGCACTTCGAAGTCCAACAGCCGGGCCATTTCCGCGACATAGCGCGACAATTGCCCAGCACCGATCAGCAGCAGCCGCCAACGCGGCCCATAGATGGCACGCAGAGTCTGCCCATCGAACACCAGCACGTCGCTCTTGCTGGCGGGCGTCAACGCCACATGACCAGTGGCGATGCTCAACTCACGGGCGACAATCTGATGGGCTTCGCAGCGCTCCAGCAGTTCGGCCACCCATTGTGGGTCACCGACCCGCTCTTCCGTCAGGCGCAGGGTACCGCCGCACGGCAAACCGAAGCGCGCCGCCTCCTCGCGGGTAACGCCGTAGGTGATCATCTGCACGGGCGGTCCATCCGCTGGAATGCGACCATCGTGCAACCGGGCGATCAAGTCATCCTCGACACAACCGCCCGACACCGAGCCGATCACCACGCCGTCTTCGCGCAAGGCGAGCATCGCCCCCGGAGGCCTCGGCGCGGTGCCCCACGTCTGGACCACTGTGAACAGCACCACGCGCTGCCCGGCGCGGCGCCATTGCAGCACGCTACGCAGGACATTCAGGTCAACGCTGTCCATCAGGCCTTGGCCTGCTGCCAGCCTTGCAACTGATAGCGTACCGGCAGATTGCGGATGCGCTGGCCGGTGGCCGCGAAAATCGCATTGCACAGCGCCGGCGCAATCGGCGGCACTCCCGGCTCACCGACACCGCCCAACGGCACCTCGCCCGGTGGCGTGACCAGGTGCACCGCCACCTCCTTGGGTGCCAGGGACATGCGTGCCACTTCGTACATGTGGAAGTTGTCCTGCTGGACCTTGCCATCCTTGAAGCTGATCTCCCCCACCATCGCATTGCCCAGGCCCATGACGCAGGCGCCTTCGAACTGGGAACGAATACGTTCGGGGTTGATCTGCGGACCGCAGTCAACGGCAATGTTCGCCTTGTGCACGATCACCGTGCCGTCCTCCTTGACCTCCACTTCGATGGCCGCCGCCACGTAGGTGACGAAGCTGTAATGCACCGCTAGCCCTAGGCCACGGCCCCTCGGCAGCTTCTGTCCCCAACCGGCCGCCTTGGCAGCGGTTTCCAGCACGGTGCGGATCCGCGCCGTATCGATGGGATAGCGCTCGGGGGATTCGCCGTAGTTCCACTCTTCACTCAAGGTACGCGGGTCGATCTTGCGATCCGGGCCAAGCAACTTGAGGTGGTACTTCAGCGGATCCTGACCGGCCTTGTGGGCCAATTCGTCGATAAAACTCTGGATAGCAAAACCGTGGGGAATGTTCGACACCGAGCGGTACCAGCCCACTCGCGTGTGGGCCACCGCTTCGGGGTTCTCCAGGCGCAGGTTGGGAATGGCGTAGGCCATGTTGGTCACGCCCATGCCCACTTCGAACGGCGCTTCATGAACCATATTCGGCGCGAACAGCGCGGTGATGCTCGGGGCCACGGTGCGATGCAGCCAGCCGGACGGCATCCCGTCCCGGTTCAAGCCGGCCTTGAGGTACTCGGCCGATACGGTGTGGAAATACGAGTGATGGATGTCATCCTCGCGGGTCCATTGCACCCGGATCGCCTGGCCCGCGAACTCCTTGGCCAGCACCGCCGCCTCGACAACGAAGTCGGGTTTGGATTTGCGGCCAAAACCGCCCCCCAGCAGCGTGATATTGATCGTGACCTTGTCGAAAGGAATGCCCAATCGTTCAGCGACGCGCTCGCGGGTCACCTGTGGCGCCTGGCTCGGTGCCCAGGCTTCGCACTGGCCGTCCTTGAAGCGGGCAATGGCCACCATCGGCTCCATTGGCGACTGGGACAGGTGTGGCAGATAATAGGAGGCTTCCAGGGTCGAATCGGCCTTCGCCAGCGCATCATCGAGGTCGCCGGTGCTGCGCAGGACTTTCCCGGGCTTGAGGGCCGCAGCTTCGAGTTCCTTGCGATAGGCGACCGAGTCATAACCGGCATTCGGGCCGTCGTCCCACTCGATTTTCAGCGCATCGCGCCCCTTGATCGCGGCCCAGGTGTTCTTCGCCACCACCGCCACGCCACCCAGGGGCTGGAATTCCGAAGGCAGTGGACGCCCTTCGATCTGCACCACCTTGACCACGCCCGGCACTTTCAGCGCCGCGCTATCATCCACGCTCCTGACCTTGCCGCCATAGACCGGCGGACGCGCCACGACGGCATAGAGCATGCCGTCGAAATGCACATCGGCACCGAACACGGCACGACCGTTGACGATGTCGGCACCGTCGATGGCCCGGCTCGCCTCCTTGCCGATGTAGCGAAACTCGGCCGGTTGCTTGAGGCGCAAGCTGTCACGGGCCGGCACCGGCAAGGCGCTGGCGGCGGTGGCCAAGGCGCCGTAGCCCAGTTTCCGACCGGAAGGCTGGTGCACCACGTTGTGCAACTGGGCACGACATTCACCCAGCGGAACGTTCCATTGGGCCGCGGCGGCCTGCTCCAGCATGGTCCGGGCGGCAGCACCGCAACGGCGCATCGGCTCATACCAGTGGCGCATGCTGCGTGAGCCGTCGGTGTCCTGGTTGCCGAAACGTGCCTCATCGGCCGGCGCCTGTTGCACCTTCACCAATGCCCAGTCGGCGTCCAATTCATCGGCCACCACCATGCTGAGGCTGGTGCGTACACCCTGGCCCATTTCCGAACGATTGCAGATCACCGTCACGCTGCCGTCGGCGGCGATGCTCACGTACACCTTCGGATCGTCGACCGCACCATGGGGCATGCCCTCGGCACCGAACTTCTTGTCCTCGGCAAAGGCCTCCGGCAGACCCCAACTGGCAGCCAACACCAGTACACCGGTGGCGCTCGCGCCCTTGAGGAAGCCGCGCCGGCTGAGGTTGCTCAGCACGAAATCATTGGGCAGACGGCTCATGCCTTGGCCTCCTTCAGGTGAGTGGACGCCTGGCGAATCGCGGTCTTGATCCGGTTATACGTGCCACAGCGGCAGATATTGCCGACCATGGCTTCCTCGATCTGCTCGTCGCTCGGGTTGGGATTGCTCTTGAGCAAGGCGGTGGCGGACATGATCTGCCCGCCCTGGCAGTAACCGCACTGAGCCACGGAGGTATCGAGCCAGGCCTTTTGCACGACCTGACCAACCGGGTCGGCATGCAGCGCGTCGATGGTACTGACGTTCTGCCCCTGCACCGAGCCGATTGGCGTGATGCAACTGCGCGCCGGAGCGCCGTCGATGTGGATGGTGCACGCGCCACACAGGCCCATGCCGCAGCCGAATTTGGTGCCGTTGTACCCGGCGACATCCCGGATAGCCCACAGCAGCGGCATGTCCTCGGTCACATCCAGTTGATGGTCTTGTCCATTGAGTTTCAGGGTAATCATGGGCACGCCCGCATAGTTATCGAGTTATGGGGTCGAGCAATCTGCCGCTTGGGTGACGGTTTGGTGTCGCAGACTGGCTCAGGCTAATCGGGCTCTCTTATACAGACACGCAAGGGTCTGCACCGGGCCTCTAGGGTCACATTGTCAGCGGATTAAATTAACCCAGGTTCAAGCAAAACGCCCTGCACAATCCTGCACAAATGATGCTTGTGCGAGGTTGTGCAGGGCGTCCATGGTTCATGACGAACCTTGACTCAGTAGCGGTTGGGCTCCATTTCCAGGTCAACCTGGAAACGTTCGGCAACATCTTTTTGGATGCGCTGGGCCAGGTCCAGCAGTTGGAGGCCAGTGGCCGCGCCATAGTTGACCAGCACCAGCGCCTGCAACTTATGCACCCCGGCGTCGCCCTCACGGAACCCTTTCCAGCCGGCACGCTCGATCAGCCAACCCGCGGCGATTTTCATCTGGCCCTCGGGCTGTGGATAAGCCACCAGGTCGGGGTACTGCAGCTTGAGGTGCGTAACGTGCGCGGCCGGCACCAGCGGATTCTTGAAGAAACTGCCGGCATTGCCCAGCACGGCCGGGTCCGGCAGTTTTTCGCTGCGTATGCTGCAAATGGCCCGGCTGACATCAAGAGGCGTCGCCTGGTCGATGCCTTGTTCGCTCAACCGTTGACGAACCGGGCCATATTCCAGGTGCAGATGGGCGGCACGACTGAGGGTGAAGCGCACCCGCAGAATCAACCAACGACCCGGTTGTTGCTTGAACAGGCTGTCGCGGTAGGCAAAACAGCATTCTTCGAGGGTGAAATCCCGCAACTCGCCGGTGTGGCGATCCAGGGCGGTGAGCCCGGCAAAGACGTCCTTTATCTCCACGCCATAGGCGCCGATATTCTGCATCGGCGCGGCACCCACCGTACCAGGGATCAGGCTGAGGTTCTCCAGCCCCGCCCAGCCTTGCGCCAACGTGTGCTGGACGAAAGGATGCCAGGGTTCTCCGGCCTCGGCCTCGATCACCACCCGCTCCCCCTCATCGCTCAGCAGGCGGATGCCGCGGCTGGCCATACGCAGCACCAGCGCATCGATGTCGCCGGTCAGTAGCAAGTTGCTGCCACCACCGATCACCAGCAGCGGTACCTCATGCCCGGCGGCATAGGCCAACGCCTCGCGCACCTGCGCATCGCCGTGGGCCTCGGCGAACAGCCGGGCCTTGACGTCCACTCCAAAACTGTTGAAAGGCTTGAGGCTGACGCCGGCCTGTACCTGCAAGCTCATAGCCGCCCCTTCAATTCGATCACCAGGCGATCCGTGGCGCATTCGATCAGGTCCAGGACCTGCTCGAAACCCTGCTCGCCGTCATAGTACGGATCCGGTACGTCATCGACGCCGGCCTCGTAGCGCCGCAGGAACAGATCCAGTTCCGCCCGGCCGTTGGCCGGCTGCAGGGCCTTGAGATTGCGCAGGTTGCTGCTGTCCATCGCCAGGATCAGGTCATAGGCGGCGAAATCGGCGCGGCTGACTTGCCGGGCACGCTGGGCCGACAAATCATAACCGCGCCGCAGGGCCGCGGCCTGGCTGCGCTTGTCCGGCGGCTTGCCCACGTGCCAGTCACCGGTACCGGCGGAAGCGACCTCCACCTGCCCGGTCAGCCCGGCCTCGCGCAGCTTATGTCGCAGGATGCCTTCGGCGGTGGGCGAGCGGCAGATGTTGCCGAGGCAGACGAACAGAACCCGCATCAGGCCTCCAGCAGGCGACGGACGCGCTCAAGGTCTTCGACCGTGTCGACGCCGGTTGGCGGGGCGATCAGCGCATCGGCAACATGGATCCGCACACCGTGCCAGAGCGCGCGCAGCTGCTCCAGGGCTTCGGTGTTTTCCAGCCAGCATGGGCCCCAGGCCACGAAGTCCTGGAGAAAACCGGCACGATAGGCATAGATGCCGATGTGGCGACGGTACGGCACGCCTTCAGGCATGACGTCACGGGTTTGAGCGAATGCATCCCGGGCCCAGGGCAACGTAGCGCGACTGAAGGTCAGCGCCAGGCCGTTCAGATCACTGATCACCTTGACCACGTTCGGGTTGAACAAGGTCTGTACGTCCTTGATCGGCTCGGCCAGCGTGGCCATACGCGCTTCGGGATGAGCCGCCAGGTTGGCCGCGACCTGATCGATCACGCTGGGTGGGATCAGCGGTTCGTCGCCCTGCACGTTGACCACGATGGCGTCAGGCTCCAGGCCCAGTTTCGCAGCGACTTCCGCCAGGCGATCAGTGCCGGAATTGTGATCTTCGCGAGTCATGACCACCTCGGCACCAAAGCCCTCGCAGGCTTCGACGATGCGCAGGTCGTCCGTCGCCACCACCACACGCTGGGCGCTGCTCTTGCAGGCCTGTTCCCACACGTGCTGGATCATCGGCTTGCCGGCGATCGACAACAACGGTTTGCCGGGCAAGCGCGTCGAAGCGAAGCGCGACGGGATCACAACGGTGAAGACGATGCTCATTTATCCAGGCGCTCATCGGTGGTCAGGGTCCGGGCTTCGCTTTCGAGCATCACCGGGATGCCGTCACGAATCGGGTACGCCAGGCCGGCGCCCTTGCTGATCAGCTCGGTCTTGTCGGCGCTGAGCTTGAGCGGGCCTTTGCAAACCGGGCAGGCCAGGATGTCGAGCAGTTTGGTGTCCATGGATTTTCCCCTGGATAAGGTTCTTAAGGTAATAGCCGATCGGGCAACAGGCGCATCAACTGCGTATCGAACCAGGCCTCGAAGGCCGGTGAAGGCGCGGCGTCCACCGCCAGGTACCACCAGTCGGGCGCGGCGAAGGCACGGCATTTGACCGCGTCCTTTTCCGTCATGACCACTGGCAATGGCGGCGTGAAATTCAAGGCCTCGACGCTGTATTCGGCATGGTCGGCAAACCCGTGCGGTATAGGCCGCCAGTGTAGCGTTTCGAGGGTTCTGAAGAAACGTTGCGGATTGCCGATACCGGCCACGGCGTGCACGGCCTGACCGGACGGAAAATGGTCGAGCGGGTATCGTTCATCACTGGCCAGATTCACCAGGGCAGTGGGCCGCAGCTCGAAGGCGAAGCCGTCTTCACGATCGGCAGCGGCGCCGTTGTACAGCACCGCATCCACCGACTGCAGGCGCTCGACCGGTTCGCGCAACGGGCCGGCAGGCAGGCAACGCCGGTTGCCCAGGCCGCGGGCATTGTCGATCAACACCAGCTCCAGGTCGCGAGCCAGCCGGTAATGTTGCATGCCATCATCGGACAGGATCAGGTCCAGCGGTTCCGCTGCCAGCAGCGCCTGGACCGCGCGGCTGCGATCCGGGTCGATCATCAGCGGCACACCGGTGCGCTGGACGATCAGCAAAGGTTCGTCGCCGGCGATCTCGGCGCCCTGGTCGGCCTCGACTCGCCACGGCAATTGCGGAGGCTTGGCGCCATACCCCCGGCTGACCACGCCAACCCGCAGGCCACAGCGCTGGCAGTGCTGGATCATCCACAGGATCATCGGCGTCTTGCCGGTCCCGCCCACGGTGATGTTGCCCACCACCACCAGCGGCACCGGCGGCTGATAGATATCGCCCTCACCCGCCAGGAAACGCTCGCGCTTGCCGACCACCACGCGCCGGTACAGCCACTCCAGTGGCCGTAACAGCGCCAGAGCCGGGTGACCGTCATACCACGCGGCGAGCAATCGATCGGACATGGCCATCAGGGTGCGGGTGCCGCCTCGACCGTGGTCATGCGCAGGTGGCTGAAGCCGAGCTTGCCGGCCGCGTCCATGGCGGTGATGACCGATTGATGGGGAGTCTTGCCATCAGCGCTGATGGACAGCGGCAGGTTGGTGTCGCCGCCGGACTCTTTCTGCAGCACCTCGATCAGGGTCGCCAGGTCGCTCTTGGGCAACAACTGGTTGTTTACCGAAATCGACCCTTCTGCGCTGATGGTGATTTCCAGATTCTTCAACTGCTGGTCTTCGGCTGGCGAACCGCTGACCGCCTGTGGCAACTCGACTTTGAGCTGGGTTTCCCGGGTGAAGGTGGTGGTCACGACGAAAAACAGCAGCAGGATGAACACCACGTCGATCAGCGACGCGAGGTTGATCTCGATGTTTTCCCGTGGTTTGCGGCGGAACTTCACTTCTTGCTCCCGGCCAGGTCAACATCACGATCGCCCTGCACCACCTCGACCAGCTTGATGGCTTCCTGCTCCATGCCCACCACCAGCTCGTCAACGCGGCGCTGCAGGAACCGATGGAAGAACACCGACGGGATACCGACCATCAGGCCCGCGGCGGTGGTGATCAAGGCTTTGGAGATACCACCGGCCAACGCCGAGGCATTGGTACTTACGCCGGATCCGGTAAATGCGCTGAAAATGTCGATCATGCCCAACACTGTGCCCAGCAGGCCCAGCAACGGGGCCATGGCGGCGATGGTACCCAGGGCATTGATGTAGCGCTCCAGCTCATGGATGACCCGGGCCGCGGCTTCTTCGATGCACTCCTTCATGATCTCGCGACCATGCTTGGAGTTCGCCAGGCCGGCCGCCAGTATCTCGCCCAACGGCGAACTGGCCCGCAGCTCCTTGAGCTTGTCCTTGTTCAGTTGCTTGTCCTTGATCCAGACCCAGACCTGCCCGAGCAAATGCTCCGGCGTCACGCGGCTGGCCCGCAGGGTCCACAGGCGTTCGGCAACGATACCCAGTGCCGCGATGGAACTCAGAATGATCGGCAACATCATCCAGCCGCCGGATTTGACCAATTCCCACACAGTGACTGCCCCCTCGAAAAAGTGCGCCACTTTATCATAGAGACTCGCCATGGAGGCCCCGCCCCGCCGATAACTGCGCCAGGAAGCGACCTGGGTCAAGGTTCGGCTCACGGCCCCGCAGACGGCGGGTCGCGCCAATAGCGCCAGTGGTCGGCCTGGGTGTCCGGCCGCTCGAAGGCCCCCAGTTGCAGACGAATGGCGCCCTGTTCGGCGCTGTCGTAGATCGCCATGTCCAAGCGTCGATACCGGGCCATCACCTGGGGGTGGGGATGGCCGAACGCGTTGCCTTGGCCTCGGGAGATCAATACCGAATGTGGCTTGAGGCGCGCCAGCAACGCCATCGACGATGAGCTGCGACTGCCATGATGGGGCGCGGCCAGCCACTGGGTCGGCACTGCCAGAGGGCTAGCGAGCAGTCCGCGCTCGGCATGGGTATCGATGTCGCCGGTCAACAACAGCCGTTCGCCGTTGGCCTCGACCAGCAGGACGCAGGATTTCTGATTGCTTTCAAGGGCCGATGACCATCGCCACACGTCGAAGCGGACGCCGTCCCATTCCCACTGTTCACCGCTGTCGCAGGCCCCTGCTTCAAGGGCGACGGGCAACGCAGCCGGATCGCCGCTGATCACCCGGGTGGTTGCCAGCCCGTTGCGCACGGCCTGAGCCCCCCCGGCGTGATCGGCATCTGCATGGCTGAGCACCATCAGGTCCAGCCCCCGCACACCCAGCTTGCGCAAGGTCGGCAGCACGACACGCTCGCCCACATCGGCATCACCGAAGCGTGGTCCTGCGTCATAGAGCAGGCTGTGGTGACGGGTGCGCACCAGCACCGCCAGCCCCTGGCCAACGTCGAGTTGCCAGATCTGCGCTTGCCCTGGCGGCACCTCTTCCCGTGGCGCAAACACCATCAGCAGCAACATCGGCCAACCCAGCACACGCAACGGTACCCCCTTGGGCAATAACAGCAAGAAAGCGCCGAACGCAGCGATGCACCACGCCCACAGGGGGACCGGAACAGGGACCCAAGCCGGCATCCGCCCCGCCACCAGCCCGAGCCCCTTGAACAGCAGATCGAGCAAGCCCCCGGCGATCCAGAGCAGCGCTTCACCGATGACCGACACCGGTAGCAACACCGTGCCGAGCAAGGCCGACGGCAGCACCAACAGGCTGATCCAGGGCACCGCCAACAGGTTCACCAGCGGCCCGCTGAGACTCACCGGCAGGCCCAATATCAGCAACAACGGGCACAACCCGACCGCCACCAGCCACTGGGCGCGGGTCCAGGTTTGCCACCAGCGCCAGGGCCCCAGGCGACCGCCGAAGGTGAACATCAGTATCGCCACCGCGGCAAATGACAGCCAGAACCCCGGGCGCAGGCTGGCCAAAGGATCGAACAGCAGCACCCCATCGAAGGCCAGCAGCCACGCCCACCAGGGATCGGGGTGCTTGAAGCGCACGCGCCACAGCAGCACCAGGCCGATCATCGTGCAGGCCCGCCGCACCGGCACCTCGAACCCGGCAAGCATGCCGTAACCCAAGGCCGCGATGAAGGCCAGGGCGCAGGCCCAGGGTAACCACGGCAGACGTCCCGGCCACAGGCCATAACGCGCCGCGCCGGCCACCAACAGGTACACCAGACCGGCGAGCAGCCCGATGTGCTGCCCGGAAATCACCAGCAGATGGACAGTGCCGGTGTCTTGCAACAGCTGCCAGTCCTCACGGCTCAATCCCCCACCGTCGCCCAGCACCAACGCCATCAGCGCACCGGAGCGGCCTTGGGCGTCGACCTGTGCAATTGCCTGGCGCACCCCGTCGCGCCAAGCGCCCCGGGCCGGTTGCAAGCGATGGCCAGCCTTGATCGTACCGGTCGCGCCAATGCCTCGGCTCAACAACCAGGCTTGATGGTCGAAACCGTGTGGGTTGCGCAACCCGGCGGGCCGCTTGAGCTTCACCGCTAGCCGCCAACGCTCGCCACTGCTCACCGGAGGCCCCCCGAACCAGGCCAGGCGCATTGAGGTCGGCAGCCGAGTGCGACGCGCTTGGGCCTCGACCAGATCGAAGCGCACCACGCCTTCACTGTATTGCGGCAAACCGATGACACGCCCTTCGACCCAGCGGGTTTCTCCATCCAGCGCGGCCGGCAGGCGTTCGTCCAACGCGAATTGCGCCGACAGGCAGGCCCAGGCCAACCCCAACAGGAAAAAACCCAGCGGATACGCACGAAACGGCAGCACCATCAGCGCCAGCATCGGCATCGCTGCGATCAGCCACAGCGGCGGCAACGCCGGAAAGAAAACCGGGGCCACCAGCCCCAGTGCAAGCGCGACCCACCCTGTGCGCATAACCCATCCTTGAGAGTTCTCTCTCCAGGCTTAGCCGGTCTGCGGCACCGTGGGCGTTATCAATTGTCACAAAGTCTGAATCTGCCGGACTTAGAATCCGGACATACTTGCCGCTTCATTGCTTTGAACCGACCGAGAAGCCTTATGCCCCGGCGCCTATTCAAACGTTACATGCCAGACCCAGCGAGCATTCGGGAACACAAATCCTTACGTTTTCTCGGCACCCTGCTGCACGATCCCAACCTCTGGCACCTCAATCGTCACTCAGTGGCCCGGGCGATGGCGGTCGGCCTGTTTGCCGCTTTTCTCCCCATTCCCTTGCAAATGCTCCTGGCCGCGGCGCTGGCCATCGCGGTGAGGGGCAACATTCCGATTGCGGTGAGCCTGGTCTGGTTGACCAACCCCATCACCATGCCGGCGGTATTCTTCTGTACCTACCAGACTGGCGCCTGGCTGATGGACGTGCCTGCCCGGACGTTGCCGGATGAATTGACCTGGGCCTGGATCACCGAACAACTGTCGACCTTGTGGCAGCCGTTTCTGCTGGGCTCGGTGGTGACCGGCCTGGTGCTCGGCGTCCTGGCGTATTTTGTCACCATGAGTTATTGGCGTTGGTGGGTGGCCCGGCAATGGAACCGGCGCAGGAAAAGCCGGATGTGAGAAACAAAGAAGGCCTCCAATTTGGAGGCCTTCTTTTTGCGGCGTATCTGCGGCTAAGACAGATCAAGTGTGGGAGCGAGCTCGCGATTGCGATGGGTCAGATCCGACGCCATCGCGAGCAGGCTCGCTCCCACAGGGATCAGGTGCGCATGCCGCGCCCACTGACCAGCAACCGGGCACAACCGATATACAGCACCACGGTCGCCACCAGCATGAAGGTGATCGCCACGCTGATGCGGATATCCGAAACCCCGAGGATGCCGAAACGGAAGGCGTTGACCATGTGCAGCACCGGGTTGGCCAGGGACACGGTCTGCCAGAACGGTGGCAACAGCGAAATGGAGTAGAACACCCCGCCCAGGTAAGTCAGCGGCGTGAGCACGAACGTCGGGATGATGGAGATATCATCGAAGTTGCGCGCAAACACGGCGTTGATGAACCCCAGCAGCGAAAAGATCGTCGCCGTAAGCACCACCACCAATACCGTCACACCCAAGTGGTGCACCTGCAGATGGGTAAAGAACAGCGACAGCAAGGTCACGATCAGGCCCACCGCCAGGCCGCGCAACACGCCACCCAGGGTATAGCCGATCAGGATCGTGTGGGGCGAGACCGGCGACACCATCAACTCTTCGATCGAGCGCTGGAACTTGCTGCCGAAGAAGCTCGACACCACGTTGCCGTAGGAGTTGGTGATCACCGACATCATGATCAGCCCCGGCACGATGTAGTCCATGTACGTGAAGCCGCCCATGTCGCCGATCTGCCGGCCGATCAGGTTGCCGAAAATCACGAAGTACAAAACCATGGTGATGGCCGGCGGCAGCAGGGTCTGCGGCCAGATCCGCATGAAGCGCCGGACTTCACGGTAGACGATGGTATTGAGGGCGATGAGGTTGGGGCGCAATTCGGAACTCATACCGCCACCTTTGCCAGGTTTTTCTCCACCAGGGACACGAACAGCTCCTCGAGGCGATTGGTTTTGTTACGCAGGCTCTGCACTTCGATGTTCTGCAGGGCCAGTTGAGTGAACAACCCGGTAATGCCGACGGTTTTATCCACCTGCACCTCCAAGGTGTGACGGTCCACCAGCCGGGCCGGATAGCCGATCAACTGGGGGGCGGCCGCCAGGTCACTCTTCAGATCCAGCAGGAACGTCTCCACGTGCAGTTGGCTGAGCAACTGCCGCATGCTGGTGTTCTCGACGATAGTGCCGTGGTCGATGATGCCGATGTTGCGGCACAGCTGTTCGGCCTCCTCCAGGTAATGGGTGGTGAGGATGATGGTGATGCCTTTCTGGTTCAACTCGGTCAGGAAGGTCCACATCGAACGACGCAGCTCGATGTCCACACCCGCAGTCGGTTCGTCGAGGATCAACAGGCGCGGCTCATGCACCAGCGCGCGGGCGATCATCAGTCGGCGCTTCATGCCCCCGGACAACGAACGGGACGGCACGTCACGCTTGTCCCACAACCCCAACTGGGTCAGGTATTGCTCGGCGCGCTCGTTGGCGATCTTCGGCGGGATGCCGTAATAACCCGCCTGGGTCACGACGATGTCGAAGGTCTTTTCGAACTGATTGAAATTGAATTCCTGGGGCACCACGCCAATGCAGCGCTTGAGCGCGGCAGGCTCGCGGTCCAGGTCATGGCCGAAGACATTCACTGTGCCGCTGGTCTTGTTCACCAGGGTGGAAAGAATGCCGATGGTGGTGGATTTGCCGGCACCGTTGGGGCCGAGCAAGGCGAAAAAATCACCTTCGGCGACGTCCAGATCGATACCACTCAGGGCCTGGAAACCGTTGCCGTAGGTTTTGGTTAGCTGCCGGATGGACAGAGCGGAACTCATATCGGATCTACGCACCAAGAAGGGAGGAAAGGAATACATGAGGGCGAGCGGCGAGCAATACAACCACGGCGCACGAAGGCCATGGTGCTTGGCGTCGCCGCACAAGTACAGTCACGCGTGTCGATAGTAAGTATTAAGTCAACGCGGTCATGACCGCCTTGCGGTAAGCCGGACGCTGCTGCAACCGCCGGTACCAGGCTTCGAGATGAGGCTGTGTCGCCCGCTCGATGGGCATTTCGAACCAGGCATAAATGAAACTGCCCAGGGGAATGTCGCCCATGCCGATCTCCTCACCCGAGAGGTAGGGCTGTTCGCTCAAGGCCTGGTCTGCCATTGCCAGCAAGCCCTCGCATTCCTTGATCGCCGCATGGATGGCCGGCCAGTCCTGCTGCTCGGCTGGCGTGCGAACGACACCCCAGAACACAGTGCGAAACGGCCCGGCAAAGGACGAGGTGGTCCAGTCCATCCATTTGTCAGCCGTGGCCCGCTTCTGGAGATCGGTCGGATACCAGGCTGAACCGGGCACATGGCGCGCCAGCAGATAACGCACGATGGTGTTGGATTCCCACAGCACGAAACCGTCGTCTTCGATCATTGGAACCCGGCCGTTGGGGTTCTTCGCCCGGTACTCCGGTGTGTCCACTACCCCGAATGCACCGCCCGCATCGATGGCCTCGAAGGCCAGCCCCAGCTCTTCGGCGCACCACAGCGCCTTGCGGACATT
This sequence comes from Pseudomonas sp. ICMP22404, assembly GCF_006227205.1. Taxonomy (GTDB): domain Bacteria; phylum Pseudomonadota; class Gammaproteobacteria; order Pseudomonadales; family Pseudomonadaceae; genus Aquipseudomonas. Next base: position 6,548 of record NZ_VCNG01000019.1, on the reverse strand, counting down.
CGATGAATTCTTCCGACCCCAGATCTTCAGCATCACGGTTTCCCTCAGTGGATAAGTGCCGCAGCAGCATACGCCCGATCAGTCGCGACTCAAATCGTCACCACGATCCAGAGCCGAACTGATCCCTGTGGCGAGGGGATTTATCCCCTCGCCACAGGTCTTGCATTCACTTGCATGATTTAGCGTCCCGTATCTGTCCACAGTTAATGGCATTTCAGCCAAACAACGGCGCTTTCTCACTTTTGCAACGAACCATTTCCCACGGTTGTTGCCAACCAGACTGGCGCAATGCATCCGGGGTTTCCCACGAAATCAATCGCATCGCGCTGACCGCCGCTTTTACAGATGCCGTCTAAGCTCTGTGGGTCGGTTTTGCCCTGGTTCACGGAGGACTACCTATGCTGTTGTTGTGGATACTGGTTCTGGTCGTCGGGATAGCCTGGCTGGCGCATCGGCGCACCGCCCCGCTGCCCACGCTGGGGATCGTCGCGGTCTACCTGCTGGCGATGGGCATATTCAGCCACGCGCCAGGCGCACTGATGCTGATCCTCTGGGTCGTGCTCGGCGCCATCGCCGCGCCTTTGCTGCTGCCGGACCTGCGCCGCAAGTATTTCAGCGCGCCGATGTTCGACTGGTTCCAGAAGACCCTGCCGCCCATGTCGGAGACCGAGCGCGATGCCATCGACGCCGGCACGGTGTGGTGGGATGGCGAGTTGTTCAGCGGCCGTCCGGATTGGGATCTGCTACTGGCCTATCCCAAGGTACAACTGACCGAGGAAGAACAGGCGTTCCTCGACGGTCCCACCGAAGCACTCTGCGCCATGGTCAGCGACTGGCAGATCGGCCAGGCCATGGACCTGCCGCCCGAAGCCTGGGCGCACATCAAGGAACACGGGTTCTTCGCACTGATCATTCCAAAGGAATACGGAGGCAAGGGTTTCTCCGCCTACGCCCACTCCCAGGTGGCGATGAAACTGGCCACCCGCAGCGGCGACCTGGCCTCCACGGTGATGGTCCCCAACTCCCTCGGTCCGGCGGAGCTGCTGCTGCACTATGGCACCGAGGAACAGCGTGACCATTACCTGCCGCGGCTGGCCCGTGGCGACGACATTCCATGCTTCGCCCTGACCGGGCCTCTGGCCGGTTCCGATGCCGGTGCAATGCCCGACACTGGCGTCATCTGCAAAGGTGACTGGCAAGGCCAGGAAACCCTCGGCCTGCGCCTGAACTGGGAAAAGCGCTACATCACCCTGGGCCCCGTAGCCACCCTCCTCGGCCTGGCTTTCAAGGCCTATGATCCCGATCACCTGCTGGGGGACGAGGAAGACCTGGGCATCAGTCTTGCCCTGATTCCCACCGACACTCCCGGCGTCCATATAGGTCGGCGCCACCTGCCCTTGGGTGCAGCGTTCATGAACGGGCCGAACTGGGGCAAGGACGTCTTTATTCCACTGGACTTCCTCATCGGCGGCCAACCCATGCTCGGCAAGGGCTGGATGATGCTGATGAACTGCCTGTCGGTCGGCCGTTCGATTTCCCTGCCGGCTGTAGGCACCGGGGCGGCGAAGTTCACCAGCCTGGTGACCGGCCAGTACGCCCAGGTGCGGGAACAGTTCAACGTGCCGTTGTCAGCCTTCGAAGGCATCCAGGAAGCCATGGCGCGTATCGGTGGCAACGCCTGGATGATGGATGCCGCTCGCATGCTGACCGCCAACGCGGTGGACCTGGGGGAAAAGCCCTCGGTGCTGTCGGCGATCCTCAAGTACCACCTGACCGAACGCGGCCGCGAGTGCATCGGCCACGCCATGGACGTGCATGGCGGCAAAGGCATCATCATGGGCCCGAACAATTACCTGGGGCGCAGTTGGCAAGGCGCGCCGATCTTCATCACCGTGGAAGGCGCGAACATCCTCTCGCGCAACCTGATGATCTTCGGCCAGGGGGCGATCCGCTGCCATCCGTTCGTGCTCAAGGAAATGGCCTTGGCGACACGCGAAGACAAGGACCAGGCCCTGGTCGAGTTCGACGGTTTGCTGCTCAAGCACATCGGCTTCGCTATCAGTAACGCGGCCAGCACCCTGGTGCTGAACCTCGGCCTGGGACATTTCGACAGGGCTCCCGGCAACACCTTGAGCCAGGGGTATTTCCGCGCGCTCAATCGACAGGCAGCGGCCTTTGCCCTGCTGGCGGACCTGAGCATGATGCTGCTGGGCGGCGAGCTCAAGCGTAGGGAACGCCTGTCGGCGCGTCTGGGCGATGTATTGAGCAACCTTTACCTGGCCTCGGCGGCGCTCAAGCGCTACCACGACCTGGATTCGCCGGACCACATGACGCCGCTGTTCACCTGGGCCATGGAGGAAAGTCTCGGCCAGTCGGAGCGTGCGCTGGACGAACTGCTGGCCAACTTCCCGAACCGATTGCTGGGTGGCCTGCTGCGCTGTGTGGTGTTCCCCTTCGGCCGTCGTCACAAAGGGCCGAGCGACAGGCTGGATGCGGAAGTGGCAGCGGTGATCGGCCGGGCCAAGGGCGATCCGACTCTCGAAGAGTTACTGCAGGGATGCTATCGCCCCCACTCGGTCGACGATCCGGTCGGCGCCCTGCAACACGCCGCCGACCTGCTGATGGCGGCCCAGCCGTTGCAGAAAAAATTGCATGCGGCGCTCAAGCACGGTCAGCTCAAGCCGGTACCCGGCGAGCCCCTTATCGACACGGCTCTGGAAGCCGGTGTGCTGCAGGCCGGCGAAGCCCAGGCCCTGCGCGCAGCCGAAACGGCGCGGCGCAAGGTGATCGACGTGGACGATTTCGACAAAGAGGCGCTGACGCTGGCCGAGGGCAAGGTTCGTTGATCTTGGACTGGCCCCATGCTGACCCACGGCCATGTAAAAACCGGCGCAGGCGCTTTATACTCCCGCGCCCGTTTTGCTCTTGAGGACTTATCTCGTGTCCAATGTCGTTGCCGATCACCTTGTCTTGCTTGACCACTTGCGCAGCATCCTGGTCGCCGTAGGTGAGGCCGAACAGGTTCCCGAAGAAAGCCATGCGCTGTTCCTGGAGCGCTTCGATGAATTGCGCGCGCAATTGCCCGTCGATCCGATCGAAAGCCAGTACCTGGGCCAGGACCTCCTCTGCCAGGTGATCGTCCGTTATCCACAAATCGCCCACCTGGTGCCGCGTGACCTGCTGTGGTACTTCGGCGGTGACTGCCTGCACTACATGCCCGACGAGGAAATCGACCTGTACCAGGCCCTCGAGGAACGTCGTTTCGAAGCCGAACAGAATGACGAACCTTTCGACTGGAACCAGGAGAAGCAATTGCTGGCGATGTCGGACCAGGACAGCAAGCACTGATTGCGATCAGTCATGCAAAAGCCCGCACGGTTAACCCTGCGGGCTTTTTTGTGCCCCTGCCAAAGGATGTTGTCCATGGAGGCGCCAAAAAAATCCGAAAAAAGACGTTTTATTGACGCACTCATCATCACTTTTTTCACCCCCGCCACTTTTCAGACGTTTTTTTCAATTTCGGCGTGGCGCTTTGCCATGGGTGAACTACCGTCAATCAGAAGCGAGCAAGGTGACCGGCAAATCGCCTCAGGCGAACTGTTTGCGCCAGTCACCGCTCGGTAACCTGGGTTCATTTCCGGGTGGTGAGATAGGGGGGTAGCCCGGACCCCATAAATGATCCGAGGCAACTGGTTAAGTCTAGGGACGGCCTGTCTGTCGAGGAGCATTCTATGAGCTATCGTACCGCGCCCGCGTTAAAACACTTTATCCATGGCCTGTTCCTGATGGGCCTTGGACTGGATGCGGCGCAGGCCGCAGCCAGCAATTGTTCGCAACTGGACAACTTGCCGGCGACCTTCGAGGTCGGCCAGGGACTCCAGAGCGAATTGCGCATCCTGGCCCCTGTGACCAAACTCGCGGTAGGCGACCCGAAAATCGCCGACGTGCAGCCCAGTGGCAGCGACGCTTTCATTCTCACGGGCGTGGCGCCAGGCGCTACCAGCCTGATGGTCTGGACAGCGTGTTCGAAGATGCCCCGCCAGAGCATGATCTTCGTCAAAGGCAGGGCCACCGAAGCACTGACCACTGCAGCGACTGTGCCTTCCGAAGATCCGATGCTGCTCGCCCAAGTGCAGACTGACATCCGTTTCGTCGAGGTCAGCCGGACCAAACTCAAGGAAGCTTCGACCTCGATCTTTGGCAGCCGTGGCAACTTCCAGTTCGGCGCGCCGAGGACCTTGCCTACCATCGGTGGTGTGGTCCGGCCTTCATTGCCGGTCAATAACGACATGTTCAACCTGTCCTTCGCCACTGGACAAACCTTGCTGATGATCAACGCGCTGGAAGGCAGCGGCTTCGCCTACACCCTGGCGCGGCCGAGCCTGGTGGCCCTCAGTGGGCAGAGCGCAAGCTTCCTGGCCGGCGGCGAGGTGCCCATTCCAGTGCCCAGCGCCGGCAGCGATAACGTGTCCATCGAGTACAAGGAGTTCGGCATTCGCCTGACCCTGACACCGACCGTCATCGGCAAAAGCCGCATCGCGTTGAAGGTCGCGCCGGAAGTCAGCGAACTGGACTTCACCAATGCCGTGAACATCGCCGGCACGCTGGTTCCAGCGCTCACCGTGCGTCGTACCGATACCAGCATTGCCCTGGCCGACGGCGAAAGCTTCGTCATCAGCGGCCTGATCAGTACGCGCAACGCCTCGCAGGTGAACAAGTTTCCCGGCCTGGGCGACATTCCGATTCTCGGCGCCTTCTTTCGTAACCACTCCATCGACCGGGAAGAACGGGAACTGCTGATGATCGTCACCCCGCACCTGGTCCAACCGTTGGCCGTCGACGCGCAACTGCCGACATTGCCGGGCGAACAACTGCGCAACTATGACCCGAATTTCTATCGCATGTACTTCCTCGAACACGGCGAGTTCGACAACCGCAGCGGGCTTTCCCAATGAGCCGGCACCTGATGTGCAAGGGGTCGGGGGTTCAGCCTGGTGTCGGAGGACATTCCATGAAAGCAGTGATCGCGATAACGGCGACCTTGATACTCGCCGGCTGTGCCAGTAACGGAGTAGTCGCTTCCCTTCCGTCCAGTTGCGCCAGGCCCAGTTCCGATCAGGAACTGGCTCTGAACCTGGCGGATGACATGGCCAATGATGGGCGTTTGTACGCCAGCCTGGCGAACCTCGAAGGTCTGCCCGAAGACCTCGTCCAGGTCCGCCTGCGCAAGGCCCGGGTGCTGCGCCTCATGGGCCGCAACGAGGCAGAGCCGTTGTACAAGAGCCTGCTCGGGACCTGCCTGGCCGCTGATGGAGAACATGGCCTCGGCCAACTGGCCGTCGCCAAGAATGATAATGCCAGCGCCGCCGAGCACCTTGAACGCGCGGCGAAAATGGCCCCTACCGAAGGAAAGATCCGCAACGACTTGGGTGTCGTCTACCTCAACCAACGCCGGATCCCTGAAGCGCGCTTCGAGTTCATGACCGCCATGGAACTCAGGCAGGCGGATTCCCTGGCCGCCCTCAACATGGTGACGCTGCTGATTTACCAGGACAACTGGAAGCAAGCCGCCGAACTCGCGAGCATGGCCAAGTTGAGCCCCGCACAAGTAGCGGATGCCCAGGCCCGCGCTGAGAGGATCAGAGGCTCGGCCACCAAGACGGGAACGACACAGGCAGACCGTTCGAATGAGGTAGTCGATGCCTCATCCGGCGCGGCCAAGTAGAGCGTTACGAGGAGTTCAAGAGATGAAAACGAAACAGCTGTTGATCGTCTGCATCGCATGCCTGTCCACCTCCGCCTGGGCAATCGAGCCGGGGCCCTCTTCGGCCGCGCAACAAGGCACGGAAAGCTGGATGCAGTTGCAGATTCGTGGTGTGGTCGCGTCCACCAACCTGCAGACCGCCTCCGCCGCCGAGCGTGAAATGGCCATGCAGCGCTGGCTCAATAGTTTCAACTATCCGATTCCGGAGTTCTTTGAACAGAAGTCGGGGGGAGAAATCACCAGCAGCAAATGAGTCGTGCTGGAAACCAAAAGGATCGTCCGAAGGCGTTGCTGCTTTCGGACGATTTTTTACGCCACCACGCCTGTGGGAGCGAGCTTGCTCCCACAGGCGTCGGCCCATTCAACACTTGCGTGACAGACGCTCCGCTATCGCGAGCAGGCTCGCTCCCACAATGGGACTGGGGTTCGACCGGAGAGGTAGGTCGGCTGTACGACCGCCTTCGCGGGCGAGCCCGCTCCCACACTGGACTCGGGGTGTACGCAGCCTTTGCATCCACCACCAACCTCTGTGGGAGCGAGCGCTCGCGATGGCGTCGGCCCATTCAACACTTGCGTGACAGACGCTCCGCTATCGCGAGCAGGCTCGCTCCCACAATGGGATTGGGGTTCGACCGGAGAGGTAGGTCGGCTGTACGGCCGCCTTCGCGGGCGAGCTGAACTGGCCTAATGATTTTGGACACTTCAATCGGGCGCTATGATGGCGCCCAAATCTGAGGTGTTTGGCTATGCGTAAATCTTATTCCAGTGAGTTCAAGCTCAAAGC
>NZ_VCNG01000018.1 GCF_006227205.1 Pseudomonas sp. ICMP22404 | reverse complement strand
AGGGGTGGCCCGGCGCGCATCGAGTTGCATCACGTTGTTGGCGATGAAGAGGCTGTAGTAGCGGTAGGCGACCAGGTAGATGGCCACGGCTGCGACGACGATCCAGAGGGCATTGATCGCCTCTCCTCGGCGCAATGCCACTACGCCCAGGGCGCACGCCCCTAAAATGGCCAGCAGAAGCCAGGGGATATGGCGCAGCAGGCTATTATTGTTTTTCATTTTTTTATTCCAGCCAGGGGTGGACAAGAAAGACAGCTATCAAAGTTTAGCTCTAACGACAGCAAAGGCCATACCCGACATTCGTCTGTCATCGGCGCAACGGTGACGATGACGCTTCAGTTGGGTCTATAGTCAGTGAATCTTCAGAGGGATTGGGCAATGAGCGAACGTCGCCGCTTCGTACGAATCGAGTTTCATGCCAGGACCGAACTGAGCCAGGGCCAATACATCTGGCCGGTCAAACTGCTGGATCTGTCCCTGAAAGGCTTGCTGATCGAGAAGCCCGAGCCATGGCTCGGCGACCCCGAGGAGCCCTTTGAAGCCGATATCCACCTGGGCAAGGACGTCGAGGTAAAAATGGAGGTTCGGCTCGCCCACAATGACAACGGTCACCTGGGGTTTGTCTGCGAACATATCGACCTGGACTCCATCGCACACCTGCGCCGGTTGGTGGAGTTGAACCTGGCCGATCACGACGAGCTGGAGCGGGAATTGGCGGCGTTGATCCAGATCTGACAGGTTCGCAGCCAACCGGTTACTCGAACAACGCATCCAACGCCTGTTCCAAGCGCGTCACGGCAATGATCTGCAAACCTGCCGGCGCTTCCTTCGGCGCATTGCCCTTGGGCACGATGGCGCGCTTGAAGCCATGCTTGGCCGCCTCCTTGAGTCGTTCCTGCCCGCTGGGCACCGGTCGGACTTCGCCCGACAGGCCGACTTCACCGAACACCAGCAGATCGTGGGGCAACGGTCGATTGCGCAGGCTGGACATGACCGCCGCCATCAACGCCAGGTCGGACGCGGTTTCCAACACCTTTACCCCGCCCACCACGTTGAGGAAAACGTCCTGGTCGTGGGTAGGAATCCCCCCGTGTCGATGCAGCACGGCCAGCAACATGGCGAGCCGGTTCTGATCCAGCCCCAGGGTGACCCGACGCGGATTCGCCAGGTGGCTGTCATCCACCAGCGCCTGCACCTCCACCAACATCGGTCGAGTGCCTTCCCAGGTTGCCATGACCACGCTGCCCGGTACTTCTTCCTGGGCACGCGTCAGAAAGATCGCAGAAGGATTGGAGACCTCTTTCAGGCCCCTGTCGGTCATGCCGAACACACCCAGCTCGTTCACGGCGCCGAAGCGGTTCTTCACCGCCCGCAACAAACGCAGGCGACCATCGGACTCGCCCTCGAAATACAGCACGGTATCGACCATGTGCTCCAGCACCCGCGGCCCCGCCAGCGCGCCTTCCTTGGTGACGTGGCCCACCAGGAAGATCGCCGTACCGCTCTGCTTGGCGTAACGCACCAGCAACGCCGCGCTTTCGCGCACCTGGGACACTCCGCCGGGCGCCGATTGCAATTGCTCGGTGAAAATCGTCTGGATCGAGTCGATCACCATCACCTTGGGCTTTTCCAGGCGCGCCGTGGCGATGATGGTTTCGATACAGGTCTCGGTCATGACCCGCAACTGATCCTGGGGCAGCCCCAGGCGGCGGGCGCGCATGGCGACTTGCTGCTGGGACTCTTCGCCAGTGACGTACAGTGCCGGCATGCGTGCGGCGATGTTGCACAAGGTTTGCAGCAGGATGGTGGATTTGCCGATACCGGGGTCACCGCCGATCAGGACCACCGAGCCGTCCACCAACCCGCCACCCAATACGCGGTCCAGTTCACCGGACGCGGTGGAAAATCGCGGAATCTCCTCGACGCTGACTTCGGCCAGGGTCTTGATCTGCGCCTGCTGGCCGGCCCACCCGGTGCGTCCGGTGGGCGCCGCGGCACCGCCGCTTTCCACCATGGTCTCGGTCAAGGTGTTCCAGGCGCCGCACTCACCGCACTGGCCGGCCCATTTGGGAAAGGTCGAGCCGCACTCGGTGCAGCCGTACATGCGCTTTGCCTTGGCCATCTGAACTCCGGGAGAAAAACAGCGATGATAGCCCAGCTGGTGGCCGGTACGGTTAATTCGAGTGCACGAATCAGGCGCGGGCCACGAGGGTTCAGCGCGGGGCCGGCATTCTGATTTCACCCCGGGCCAGGTCCGTCGCGGTATTGCCCAACGGGTCCTGGGCCTGGAGGTCGGCGCCCTTGGCCTTCAAGGCATCGAGCAGTTCCGTACGCTTGAACAAACCGGCGTACATCGCGGCGGTCTGTCCGGCGCCATTGCGTTGGTCAGGGCTGCAATCAGTGGAGAGCAAGCGCCGGGCAATCTGCACCTCGCCCTTGAAAATGGCGCCCATCAACGCCGTGTTGCCGCGCTTGTCCTGGACACAGGCATCCGCCCCCGCGGCCAGCAGTCGTTCCACCGCCGGGCCATGGCCGTGATAAGCCGCCAGGATCAGGGCCGTGTAGCCCTTCTCATCCTGGGTATTGAGCGAATAATGAGCGTCGATAAAGGCATCGAGCATGGACACGTCACCCCGACGGGCGGCGTCGAAATAATAGCTTTGCAGCTCCTCTTGTACGGCTGCCGGGTCGGTCGGCAAGGCCTGATCGGCTAACGCCGACAGTGACCCGGTGGCGAGCAGCAAACACAGGAAATAGCGCTTCATGGTGCCTCCTTTTGACACAGAACTGTGGGAGCAAGCCTTGCTCCCACAGGGCATGTACCTGCCAGATCAGTCGGTCAGTTTTTCCGCCAGCGCCTTGACGCGAGCCAGGTCACCCTTGGCGACACGGGCCACGCCGGTGCCATATTCCGGATCGGCCTTGTAGAGGAACGACAGGATGATGTGCTTGCTCTCGTCATCGGTAGTCGCCAGAGACCCACCGAAGCTTTCGATCAGGTCATTGCGTTCCTTCTGGTTGAACGAGCGGTACAGGTCGCCGGCCTGCTTGAAGTTCTGCTCACGCTGGATCTTCGCCTGCTGGGTGTTGCCGCTCAGCGCGGTCTGGCTGTAGCGGGCCGACTGCAGTTCTTCGCGGGGCATCAGGCGGCTCGGCTGGTAATTCACACCGGTGCTGGTGCTCCCCGGGTTCATCGCGCCATCCTGGTTACCGGTGTTCACTGCCACCTTGGGGGCGTTGATCGGCAATTGCAGGGCGTTGGCCCCTATCCGGTACATTTGCGTATCGGCATAGGAGAACACACGCCCCTGCAACAGACGATCCTCCGAAGGCTCGATGCCTGGAACAAGATTGGCCGGAGCCATCGCCACCTGTTCGGTTTCCTGGAAAACGTTCGCCGGATTACGGTTCAAGACCATTTGTCCGACTTTACGCTCAGGCACGCCCGGCCAGATCTTGGTGGCATCCAGCGGGTCGAAATCGAACTTGGACAAGTCCTGCGGATTCAGGACCTGGACATACAAGTCCCACTTCGGAAAGTCGCCCTTGTTGATATGACTGACCAAGTCGTTGGTCATGTGGCTGTAATCCTGCCCCTGAACCTTCACAACTTCTTTCGGATCGAGATTTTTCAGACCCTGCAAACTTTTCCAATGAAACTTGACGTAATGGACTTCACCCTTGGCATTCACCAACTTGTAGGCGTGCACGCCATTACCGTCCATTTCACGATAACTGGCCGGCGTACCAGAGTTGGAATACAGCTCCGTCAGAGTTCGCGTTGCCTCGGGTACATGAGAGAAGAAGTCGAAGCGACGTGAATCGTCGTCCAGATTGGTCCGTGGATCGGGTTTGAACGCATGGACCATGTCCGGAAACTTGATGGCATCACGAATGAAAAAGGTCGGAAAGTTATTTCCCACCAGATCCCAGTTACCGTCGGCCGTATAGAACTTGGTGGCAAAGCCACGGGGGTCACGCAGGGTTTCCGGCGAATGATTGCCGTGCACCACGGCAGAAAAACGCACGAACACGGAAGTGGCCTGCCCTGCCGCAAAGACTTTTGCCTTGGTCAAGTCACTGAGGTCATTGGACACCGTGAAGGTACCATGGGCGCCGGTGCCCCGGGCGTGTACCACACGCTCCGGGATGCGCTCACGGTCGAAACGCTGGAGTTTCTGGATCAGTTGCACGTCCTGCAACAAGGTCGGCCCATTGGGGCCTGCCGTCTGCGAGTTCTGGTTGTCGCCAACGGCCGCCCCGTTGTCGCGGGTCAGGGTGGCAGCGTTGACGGAAAAGGACAGTAGGCCAGCGGTCAGCACAAAAAGGGCGCGACGTTGGGGGAAAGTCCCGCCGCCAAGGGAGGTGTTCATAGCATTTCCTCTGATGTTATAGAGCGCATCCATGTGCGCTTGTCAGAGGCTAGTGCTCGAAAAAGCAAAACCTAAATAGAAATGCCATACCGCGTTGATAGAAAAAACCTTGTAGGGAGTCCGATTGAAAACGCGTATCGCGCGCGATTGATGGCACTTTGTAAACTTTTAGCGGGACGCCAGGTCGATAGCTGGAAGCTTTGTAAGTAGACGTGTCGAGCGGGACGCATCTGGCTGAATTACACTGCCATTCAAACTCATCTGTCACAAGGAACAACTCATGGGCATGCTAAACGAGTTCAAGGCCTTCGCGGTCAAAGGCAATGTCGTCGACATGGCCGTCGGGATCATCATCGGGGCTGCTTTCGGCAAAATCGTTTCGTCATTTGTGGGTGACGTGGTCATGCCTCCGATCGGTCTGCTGATTGGCGGAGTAGACTTCAGCGACCTGGCCATCACCCTCAAGGCTGCCCAAGGTGACGCACCGGCGGTGGTGCTGGCCTACGGCAAGTTCATCCAGAGCACCATCGACTTCATCATCGTCGCGTTCGCCATCTTCATGGGCGTCAAGGCAATCAACCGGCTCAAGCGTGAAGAGGCCGTAGCCCCAAGTGCGCCGCCGGTGCCGAGCAAGGAAGAACTGCTGCTGAGCGAGATTCGCGATCTGCTCAAGGCCCAGAACGAAAGGCCCTGAGCGGTCTTTGCTGGAGTAGTTCGTCACTGAGCGCTGGCTATCAGCAGCCCTGACTTGGGGCTGCTATGCAGCCCAGCGGGCGCAAGCTCCCTCGCCACAAGATTCCTGCTAGGTACTCGCGTCCTGTTTCGCAAACAGTATCTGCGACACAGAACACCAGCCTACCAATAGTTTTCCACCGCCACCTGGCCCGGCCGCCGGGAAAGGCTCAGCTGCAGGCCCCTGGCCTTGAGCAGCTTGCGCGTGTCATCGATCATCTGCGGATTACCGCACAACATGACCCGCGAATGCTCCGGCGTCAGCGCGACCCCGGCCGCTCGCTCCAACTCGCCATTTTCAAGCAGCGCAGTGATGCGTCCGTTCAGTGCCCCGGGATGCGGCTCCCGGGTCACGGTCGCGATAAAACGAAACTTATGGGCATGCTCGGCCAGGTAATCGCGTCGGCCCAGCCCTTCGATCAGGTCCTGGTACGCCAGCTCCTTGGCCTCGCGAACGCTGTACACGAGGATGATCCGCTCGAACCTTTCCCAGACCTCGAAATCCTGGAGAATCGAAAGAAACGGCGCCACCCCCGTCCCGGTGGACAACAACCATAAATCCCGTCCATCAACGAAGCGGTCCAGCGTCAGGTAACCAAATGCCTGGCGATCCACCAACAGGCTGTCGTCCGGTTTCAAGCGGCTGAGTTCACTGGTGAACTCGCCATTCGGAACGACGATGGAAAAAAATTCGAGAAATTCGTCGAACGGTGAGGACACCATGGAATAGGCCCGCCAGACGGTATCACCGTCCGCCTTGACCACCCCCAGCCGGGCGAACTGACCCGCCCGGAAACGAAAGCCACGGTCCCGGGAGGTACGCAAGGTAAACAGATGGGAGGTCAATGGCTGTACGTCCAGCAGGGTTTGACGGGTGAATTTCTCTGCGCTGTCGGTCATGAGCCACTCCAAAGGGACGAGGATCACAGTCTCCCGCAAAGTGAGCGCCTTAACCACTGACAATGAGTAGTGGCATTTTAATTACAAGTACCCACTCCCTGTTTGGAACATATACCAAAGCTATACAAATATAAAAGACTTGTAACAGGAACAACGCCTCGGTGCTTTTTCGTAAATACCGCCTGAATTCAGTGAAATTAAAAATTCTAACTACTGCGTAGGAAAAGTCCTACACTGTGCTTTCGCACCAGATTGGATCCACGTAGTTGAACGTCAATCCAGGAGAAGACGATGGACAAGTGGAAGGACTTACAGTTAAGGAAGTTATCTTGCGAAAAAGATCTGCAGACAGCCTATCGTCTGGTCCTTAATTTCTTTAATAATCAAGGGTTTGAATTTTGCGCATTCGTGTCTTATCTCGGTAGCCCGGATAAACACGCCAGCAAAGTGAATCTGAATAATTATCCTTATGGATGGGACAGACTATATGAACAGAATGGTTACGCCTCCTGCGATCCAGTAATAGCACACTGCAATCAATCGCCTCTTCCCATCCTTTGGGACGAGAGCCTTTTTGCCCAGGCACCGAAGTTATGGCTCGAGCTGAATCGACAAGGTCTCAGGTATGGTTGGACACAAGCCGTTCATGACGAACATGGAGGTTATTGCAGTCTGTTCAGCCTCGCTCGGACTCACAGTCCTATCGATATCGAGGAGCATTATGGGAATCTTGGCTACGCCATTTTCGCCAGTCAGAGACTGCATGCGCTGGCGAGCAGGAAAATGACAGACACCACGGCGCCCCTGCAGAAATGCCATCTGTCACCGAGGGAAATAGAAGTACTGAGATGGTCCGCCGAAGGGAAGACCGCATCGGAGGTCGGCAGGATACTGTGCCTTTCCGAACGTACGGTGAATTTCCACGTCTGCAGTTGCATGCGAAAGCTGAACGTCAGCAATAAGATTTCAGCCGTGGCCAAGGCGGCTCACATTCATGTGATCTGATACGGGCCCCCTCGTCGACGTCGAAAACCCTCGGGTAATGCGCAGCAAAAAAAAGTACCATCACGGCCCCACTTGAATGATGTCGCCCTCAGCCCCCCGACGCAGTTCATTCAGGCGGCCCCGCTGAAACACCTGCCTCAGGGCAGCGGGACATTCGTCGATTGCCAGAGTCCCAACCATGCCTTTGCTTGCCAGTCCCTTCGCTCAACTCGATCTGATCCGCCAACCCGAACAGCCGAACGAACCGCTGCAAGCTTTCGATGCGGCCGATGAGTACCTGCTCGCCTACCTGGCCGAGCAACAACCGACTGCAAACACCCGGGTCCTGGTGCTCAATGACAGTTTCGGCGCCCTCGCCGCCAGCCTGGCCGGCCAAGTACAGGTGATCAGCAGCAGCGACTCGTTCCTGGCCCTGCAAGCGCTGCAGAAGAACCTGGTCCGCAACGGGCGTCCCTTCGATGCGGTGCCGACGTTGCCGGCCAGCGCGCCGTTGACCGGGCCCTTTGACCACGTCCTGATCAAAGTGCCGAAGACCCTGGCCCTGCTGGAAGAACAACTGATTCGCCTGCAAGGCCAATTGGCTCCCGACGCCCAGGTGGTCGCTGGCGCGATGATCAAGCATCTGCCCCGGGCTGCCGGCGACCTGTTGGAGCGTTACATCGGCTCGGTGCAGGCGTCACTGGCGGTGAAAAAGGCTCGCCTGTTGATCGCCACGCCGCAAGCCGTCTCGTCAGCCCCCCAGGTATCCCCCTACCCCACCCGCTACACGCTGGACGAGCCGAAGATTGAATTGCTCAACCACGCCAACGTGTTCTGCCGTGAAGGACTCGATATCGGCACCCGAGCGTTCCTGCCGCATCTGCCAGCCAACCTGGGGACAGCCCAGGTCGCGGACCTGGGATGCGGCAACGGCGTGCTGGCCATTGCCAGCGCCCTGCGCAACCCCGACGCCCGCTACACGTTGGTGGATGAGTCCTTCATGGCCGTGCAATCGGCCACCGAGAATTGGCGAGCCGCCCTGGGCGAGCGCGAGGTCACCGTACGGGCCGGCGATGGTCTGGCCGGGCAACAGGCGCAGTCGCTGGACGTGGTGCTGTGCAACCCACCATTCCATCAACAACAAGTGGTAGGTGATTTCCTGGCCTGGCGGATGTTCCAGCAGGCCCGTGAAGCGCTGGTGGTCGGCGGCGCGTTGTACATCGTCGGCAACCGGCACCTGGGCTATCACAGCAAACTGGCGCGACTGTTCCGCAGCGTCGAGCAAGTGGCCGCGACCCCGAAGTTCGTGATTCTCAAGGCTCGGAAATAACTGGCGCGGTGGGGGCAACGTTGCTCCCAGCGGCCTATCAATGGGTGGTCAGCCCCGCGGCATTCATGAACATCCGCATCAGGCTGGCGACGATGAACAGCGCCAGCACACTGCCCACCCAGATTCCCGCCAGCCAACCGAGACGCTGCCAGAGCGGCTTGCGTTCGGCGGCTTCGATGTCTTTCAAATCCGGCTTGGCCATTTCACCTCCCGCAGCTCGATCAATGGTAACCGTCGTCATGGGTCACCTTGCCCCGGAACACGTAGTAGCTCCAGAAGGTGTACACCAGGATCAATGGAATGATGAACAGCGTGCCCACCAGCATGAACCCCTGGCTCTGGGGCGGTGAGGCGGCGTCCCAGATCGAGATGGACGGCGGCACGATGTTCGGCCACAGGCTGATGCCCAGGCCGCTGTAGCCGAGGAATATCAGCACCAGCGTCAAGATGAACGGCGTGTAGTGCGCATTGCGGGCGACCGCGCGGAATAACCCGTACATGGTCACCAGTACCAGGATCGGCACCGGCAGGAACCAGAACAGATTCGGCAGGGTGAACCAGCGCGCGGCGATATCGGCGTGGGCCAGCGGTGTCCAGAGGCTGACGATGCCGATCACCGCGAGCACCACGAACGCCAGCGGGCGGGCGAGGTCATGCATCTGCTGCTGCAATTTGCCCTCGGTCTTCATGATCAGCCAGGTACACCCGAGCAAGGCGTAGGCTGCGATCAAGGCCAGGCCACAGAACATGGTGAACGGCGTGAACCAGTCCAGGGAGCCGCCGGCGAACTGGCGATTGACCACCTGGAACCCGTCGATGAACGCGCCCAGCGCCACGCCCTGGAAGAACGTGGCCGTCAGCGACCCACCAATGAATGCCTTGTCCCAGAGATGCCGCTTCTCGGCCTTGGCCTTGAAGCGGAACTCGAAGGCGACACCGCGAAAGATCAGGCCGATAAGCATCAGGATCAATGGCAGGTACAGCGCCGACAGCACCACCGAGTAGGCCAGCGGAAACGCCCCGAACAGACCGGCACCGCCCAGCACCAGCCAGGTTTCATTACCGTCCCAGACCGGCGCCACGGTATTCATCATCACGTCGCGGTCGCGCTCGCCCTTGATGAAGGGGAAGAGAATGCCGATCCCCAGGTCGAAACCGTCCATGATCACGTACATCATGATGCCGAAGATGATGACCACGGCCCAGATCAGCGGAAGATCAATACCCATGACTCAATTCCCCTTGTTCGAGCGGTCGTTGTGGTCCATCTCTTCGTCGCCCTCGTTGGCGGCCGACAATGGCCGCGCCGGGGTACGTTTCTGGCCCGGGCCGCCATCGGTCGGCTCGGCCTCGTGGGCCACCGGCCCCTTGCGCACCAGGCGCATCATGTAACTCAGTCCGGCACCGAACAGTGCGAAATAGACCACGACGAACAGCACCAGGGTGATGCTCATCTGAGCGAAGCTATGCCCGGACGACGCATCGGCCGTGCGCATCAGGCCGTAGACCACCCACGGCTGGCGGCCGATCTCGGTGGTGAACCAGCCGGCCAGGATCGCGACCAGGCCGGACGGCCCCATCCACAACACCAGGTGGAGGAACGGCCGCGATTGATAGAGCCGGTCGTTGCGGCGCAACCAGAGGCTGCACAGGCCGGTGAAAATCATCAACAGCCCCAGGCCCACCATGACCCGGAACGACCAGAACACGATGGTCGAATTCGGACGGTCTTCAGGCGGGAACTCCTTGAGGGCCGGTACCTGTTTGTCCAGGCTGTGGGTCAGGATCAGGCTGCCCAGGTAAGGAATCTCCACGGCGAAGCGGGTTTTCTCCGCCTTCATGTCCGGCAGGCCGAACAGGATCAGCGGCGTAGGCTCGTTGCCGACGTTTTCCCAGTGACCTTCAATGGCCGCGATCTTCGCCGGCTGATGCTTGAGGGTGTTAAGCCCGTGGAAGTCGCCAATGACTGCCTGTATCGGCGCCACCACCAAGGCCATCCACATCGCCATCGACAGCATGCGGCGGATGGCCGGGTTGTCGCGCCCACGCAGCAGATGCCAGGCCGCCGATGAGCCGACGAAGAACGCCGTGGCGACAAACGCCGCGGTGGACATGTGCAGCAGGCGATAGGGAAACGAAGGGTTGAAGACCACCGCCAGCCAGTCCACCGGGATGACCCGGCCGTCGACGATTTCATAGCCCTGGGGCGTCTGCATCCAGCTGTTGGAAGACAGGATCCAGAACGTCGAGATCAGCGTGCCGATCGCCACCATGACCGTGGAAAAGAAGTGCAGGCCTCGGCCGACACGACTCCAGCCGAACAACATCACACCGAGGAAGCCCGCTTCGAGGAAGAACGCCGTGAGCACCTCGTAGGTCAGCAGAGGCCCGGTGACGGCGCCGGCGAAGTCCGAGAAGCGGCTCCAGTTGGTGCCGAACTGATAGGCCATCACCAACCCGGACACCACCCCCATGCCGAAGTTGACGGCAAATATCTTCGACCAGAAGTGGTACAGATCGCGGTACGTATCGTCGCGGGTCTTGAGCCACAAGCCTTCGAGCACCGCCAGGTAACTCGCCAGGCCAATGGTGATAGCCGGGAACAGGATGTGGAACGAGATCGTGAATGCGAACTGGATCCGGGCGAGATCGAGCGCCTCCAAACCGAACATAAGTCTTCCTCTATCAGGTAAAACCGGCTGCGGGTGGGGCCTGCATCACGTCCCCTCGGATATGGAGTGCGATGCCTTTCAAATCGTTCTTTTTAAAACCGTCACGACGCAGGTATCTGGCCAAGTGGCCGCCAGGCCAACACCCGGACGGGTGTTGATCTGGATCAAGCAATGTTCAAAGAGTAGTCGCATTCCTGCCGATGAACGGCGTGGTCTTTTGTCGCGTGACAGGTTGACTCAGTGGCTGGCAACGCTGTTTCAGCTTGGCTGAGCTACAAATTTGTGGGAGCAAGGCTTGCCCGCGATGCAGGCACCTCGGTCTCGGGGGTACTTCGAACAGCATCTCGAGCAAGCTTTGCTCCCACAAGAAATTCGCTGCTCCACCATAGATCGATGTTTGGCTAACTATTTTTCCGCTGGTCGCAACTTCCGGTTACAGCTCGGTGATAATCTCAATGCCTTCATCACTGGACCCGTCATCGATGCCCAGCCAAGCGCCAATGCTGCTCCGCCACCACCGCCCCTTCATCGCCTTCTGGCTGGCCCGGATATTCACCGCCAGCGGTTTTCAGATGCTCACCGTCGCCATCGGCTGGAACCTCTATCAACTGACCGGCAACGTCCTGGACCTGGGGCTCGTCGGGCTGGTGGAGTTCGCGCCGCGGGTGCTGTTCATGTTGCACACCGGGCATGTGGCGGACCGCTATGACCGGCGCAAAGTCGCGGCCCTTTGCCAGTCGTTGCAGGCGATGATCGCCCTGGCCCTGGCGATCGGCAGCGCTACCGACAACGTCACGCGGGAGATGATCTTCATCCTCGCCTTCCTGCTGGGCGCGGCCCGCTCCTTTGAAATGCCGACCACCCAGGCGCTGCTGCCGAGCATCGTGCCGGCCACGCTGTTTCCCCGTGCCGTGGCCGCCGCACAATCGGCCCAACAATCGGCGACCATCGTTGCCCCGGCCCTCGGCGGCCTGCTGTATGCCTTCGGCAGTGTCTGGGTCTATGGACCGACCGTGGTGCTCTACCTCATCGCCTGCAGCCTGATGCTCAACCTGCCCGCTCGCCAGACGCCGCTGAACAAAGGCAAGGCGACCCTGGATTCATTGCTGGCCGGGATTCGTTTCATCCGCAGCCGCCCGGACATTCTTGGCGCCATTTCCCTGGATCTGTTCGCGGTCCTGCTGGGCGGCGCGACGGCGCTGCTGCCGGTGTTCGCCAAGGACATCCTGCTCACCGGCCCCTGGGGCCTGGGCCTGTTGCGCTCGGCCCCGGCGGTCGGTGCCCTGCTGATGTCACTGTGGCTGGCGCGGTTCGCCGTGGAACGCAAGGTGGGCCGGGTGATGTTCACCGCCGTGGGCGTGTTCGGCGTTGCCACCATTGCGTTCGGTCTCTCCACGTCGTTCTGGTTTTCCCTGGCGGTGCTGGTGGTCCTGGGCGCGGCGGACATGATCAGCATGGTGATCCGCGCGTCCTTCGTGCAATTGGAAACACCGGATGAGATGCGGGGCCGGGTCAGCGCGGTGAACGGGCTGTTCATCGGCGCATCGAACCAGTTGGGCGAATTCGAATCCGGCCTGACCGCCCACTGGTTCGGCACCGTGCCGGCGGTGGTCATGGGCGGTGTCGGTACGCTGTTGGTGACCGGGGCCTGGATCAAACTGTTCCCGACCCTGGCCAACCGCGACCGGATGCATGAGCCGGTGGGCGACGCTAAAGCAGCTTATCCAGGGTGATGGGAAAGTCCCGGACCCGCTTGCCGGTGGCGTGATAAATCGCGTTGGCCACGGCCGCTGCCACGCCAACGACACCGATTTCACCGACGCCCTTGGAGCCCAGTGCATTCACGATGTCGTCCGGTTCCTCGACGAAAACCACATCGATGTCACCGATGTCGGCGTTCACTGGCACATGGTACTCGGCCAGGTTGTGGTTCATGTGGCGCCCCAGGACATGGTCGGTCAGGGTCTCTTCATGCAACGCCATACCGACGCCCCAGACCACGCCACCGAGGATCTGGCTACGGGCGGTTTTCGGGTTGATCACCCTTCCTGCCGCAATGGCACTGACCACCCGATTGACCTTCACCGTCCCCAAGTCCTCGTCCACCCAGACCTCGACGAACACTGCCGAATGCGTGGCGGTGGCATAGGCCTGGCGCTTCTTGTCCGGCTCGGAAGTCACCTGGACCTGTAACGGCGTTTCACCACTGTTCTGCGCCAGCTCCGCCAACGACACGCAGGCATCGCCCAGGCGCAACTGACCATCGGCAAACGCCACTTGCTCAAGTGTCGCGCCGCTGAAGGCCGGACAGGTCTGCCGGGCCACAGCCAGCAGTTTTTCCTTCAGGGCTTCACACGCCTGCTGCACTGCGGTGCCCACCGACGAGACGGTGAACGAGCCGCCTTGCAGCGGCGCGGTAGGCAGGGACGAATCGCCCAGGATGAAACTGACATTTTCCAGGGCAACCCCTGACGCCTCGGCGGCGATCTGAGTCATGACCGTGTAGGTGCCAGTGCCAATGTCCGTGGTGGCGCTGCTGACGGTCAGCTTGCCATCCGCCGCCAGCGACGCCTGGGCGCTGGCCTTCTGCTGCATCGCTTCCCAGACACCGCCCGCCATGCCCCAGCCCACCAGTTGCCGGCCTGTGCGCATGCTGCGCGGCTCCGGATTGCGCTTGTCCCAGCCGAAACGCCGGGCGCCCTCGGCGTAGCATTCGCGCAGCGCCTTGCTTGAGTACGGCTTGCCTTCGTTCTCGTTACGCTCGGCATAGTTGATCAACCGCAACTGGAGCGGATCAATCGCCAGGGCACAGGCCAGCTCGTCCATGGCGCACTCCAGGCCGATCAGCCCGAGGGCTGCACCGGGCGCGCGCATGTCCAGCGGTGTGTAGACATCCAGCGGTACCAGTTTGTAGGTCAACGCCACGTTGTCGCAGTGATAGAGCATGCCGCTCCACTCCACCACGTGCTCGGTGAAGTCTTCAAAGCGCGACGTCTGGCCGATGGCAGTGTGCGCCACGGCCAGCAACCGTCCATTAGCGGCAGCGCCCAATTGCAGGCGCTGGAAGGTTCGCGGCCGATAACCAAAGGTAAACATTTGCTGGCGCGTCAGGCTGACCCGTATCGAGCGCTTGAGTGCCAGCGCGGCCATCACCGCCAGGGGCAGCTGGTATTGCGGCCTCAGACCGGAGCCGAAGGCACCGCCGACAAACGCGGCGAATACGCGCACCTGCTCTTTCGCGAGCCCGAACACCTTTTGCACGTAGGACTGGCAGTTTTGCGTGCCCTGGGTCTTGTCATGGATGTGCAGGCTGCCGTCAGGTTGATACAACACGGTGCTGGCGTGGGGCTCCATCGGGTTGTGATGCTCCACCGGCGTGCTGTAGGACACATCCACATTGATCGCGGAGCTGGCGTACTCACCCTGAAAATTCCCACGAGGCTTGGGCAGTTCAGCCGGTGCCGTATGGGCTTCGTTTTGCAGGACGGTCAGATCGGTCTGATGGTCCTGGGCTTCATATTCGATTTCAATGAGTGAACCGGCGTATCGGGCCAGTTCGAGATTTTCCGCAACCACCAGGGCCAGCGGCTGGCCACTGTAGAGCACCTGGTCGTTGTACAAGGGCCGGAACGGCGAGCCGTCCGCGGCGTCGGCATCCTGGTAGGGCTCGTCATAGCTGGCGATTTTGGGCCGGTTGGTATGGTCGATCACCGCGACCACACCAGGCAATGCCAGGGCTTGGGAGGCATTGATTCGCACCACTCGGCCACGGGCGACGGTGCCGGACACGACGCTGCCGTGCAACAGTCCGTCCTCGGGATATTCCCCCGCATAGCGGGCCTGGCCTGTCACCTTGAGCAGGCCATCGACCCGGTCCAGCGGCTGCCCTATGGGTTTGTTCGGTGCATTCATCTGGCTTCTCCTCCCAGTGCGGCATCGCTCAAGGCGCGAATGATCGCCCGGCGCGCCAGCCTGACCTTGAAGCCGTTGTGTGCCAACGGCTCAGCATGCTGCAACAGCGCATCGGCGGCGGCCGTGAAGGTTTCGCGGCTGACGGTCTTGCCAGCCAGCCAACTCTCCACGGCCCGGTCGCGCCAGGGTTTGTGGGCCACGCCACCCAAGGCCAGGCGCGCCTGGCGGATGACCGGCCCATCCAGCTCCAGCGCTGCCGCCACGGAAACCAGCGCAAACGCGTAGGAAGCCCGGTCACGAACCTTCAGGTAATGGCTGTGTTCGGCAAAACCGGCGGCAGGCAACTCGATGGCGGTGATCAGCTCATCATCGGCCAATTGATTGTCCCGCTCCGGTGCATCGCCGGGCAGGCGGTGGAAGTCTGCGAACTCGATAGTCCGTGCCCCGCCTCGACCGAGGACATGGACCACCGCCTCGAGGGCGGCCAGCGCGACACACATGTCGGAAGGGTGGGTCGCCACGCAATGGTCGCTGGCGCCAAAAATCGCGTGGTTCCGGTTCAAGCCGTCCCGCGCCGGACATCCACTGCCGGGTCGACGCTTGTTGCAGGGCATGTTGGCGTCATAGAAGTAATAACAGCGAGTGCGTTGCAGCAGGTTGCCACCGGTGCTGGCCATGTTGCGCAGCTGCGGCGAGGCGCCCGCCAGGATCGCCTGGGACAACAGCGGATAGCGACGTTCGATCCACGGATGCCAGGCCAGGTCGGCATTGCTCACCAAAGCACCGATCATCACGCCGCCGGAAGGCGTTTCACTGAGGTCCGCCAGGGGCAGGCCGGTAATGTCGATCAGGTGTGCGGGACGGGTGAGGTTTTCTTTCATCAGGTCCAGCAGGTTGGTACCGCCGGCGATGAAGCGTGACGTGGGGCTCGACAAGTCGATGGCCGCCTGCACGGTGTCGGGCTTACTGTAATGGAAGGGGTTCATTGGTCATCCCCCTGCTGCTGGCATTGCGGCAGTGCTTCTTCGATGGCGTCACGAATGTTGTTGTAGGCGCCGCATCGACACAGGTTGCCACTCATCAGCTCGCTGATTTCTGCGCTGCTCTGCGCCCTCCCCTCGTTGATCAGCCCCACCGCCGAACAGATCTGCCCAGGTGTGCAGTATCCGCACTGGAAGGCATCGTGCTTGATGAACGCCTGCTGCAGGGGATGCAATCGATCGCCATCGGCCAAGCCTTCAATGGTGGTCAGCTCGACGCCGTCGCACATCACCGCCAAGGTCAGGCACGCGTTGATGCGCTTGCCATCGCGCAGCACGGTACATGCACCGCATTGGCCGTGGTCACAGCCCTTCTTGCTGCCCACCAGGTCCAACTGCTCGCGCAACAGGTCCAGCAGCGTAGTCCAGGGCAACACCTGCAACTCACGCACTTGCCCATTGAGAGTCAGACGGATCGGATGACGGACGAAGGACGCCTGCGTCGCTTCGGACAGGGTCGCGCTCATGGAACACCTCACGGTTGGTCGTACACGCGGCGTTTTGGAAAACCGCCGTCATAAGGGGTACGACTTCGGGGTGAGGTGAGTGTTCAAGGTAATTGCACAGACCAAGGATAAGCACCAACATTGCGCGACGCATAAATTTGTCGGCCATGTGCGGTATATAGATACCGCACCGAGTGTAATGTATCGCCTTACACTCTTTTCCATGATTAAATCCTTCCAGCACAAAGGTCTTCGCATTTTCTATGAAACGGGTTCGACTCGTGGCATCCGGGCCGACCATGGAAAGCGCCTGGCTCGCATGCTTCAGTTCATGGACAGGGCGACCGCACCGAACGACCTAGTGTCCTGTTTCGCAAATACGTTCTTTTTTGACGAGTGGCTGTTGTCGTCAGGCAAGGCGCCGCGACGAGTCATAGCCCCGCTATGGCGAGGAACGGCAACGCAGCATGACGGCAACAGACACCGTCAAAAAAAGCAGTATCTGTGATACAGGACACTCGATATCCCGGGATGGCGCCTGCACCCACTCAGGGGAGAACTGGCTGAATACTGGTCCCTGAGCGTTTCGGGAAACTGGCGAATCATTTTTCGTTTTATCGGATCGGATATCGAACTGGTCGATTATCTGGATTACCACTGACAGGAGGCTGGAAAATGCCCATGCACAACCCGCCACACCCTGGCGAAACGCTGTTGATGGACGTACTGCCCGAATTGGGTATTACCGTCACCGAGCTGGCACGGCACCTTGGCTTCGCCCGGCCTCATCTCTCTAGGGTGTTGCATGGCCATGCACCTGTCAGCCCGGATCTGGCTGTTCGCCTGGAACGGGCAGGGATCGGGAAGGCCAGGGTCTGGTTGGGGGTTCAGACCGACTACGACTTGTGGCAAGCCGAACAGCGCGAACAACCTGTTATCGAACCTTTCCCACAGCACGCCTGACGTCTGTCAGGCCAGCAACTCCGCCGCCACCACAGCCCGCACGCCTTTGCCACTGAGCTGTTCCACCAGCGTCAAGGCAAACGCCAGGGCGGCCGCCGAGCCCTGGGCGGTGATGCAGTTGCCATCCACCACCACCGGTTGATCGACAAAGCTGCAACCAGACAGTTGCTGGCTTACCGCGGGCAGGCAGGTCATGCGCCGCTGACGCAGAACGCCGAAAGCCTGTAGCGCCAGTGCCGGCGCTTCGGCAATGGCGGCGAAGAAACGTCCGGTGGCGGCCTGGCCCTTGACCAGCTGTTGCAGGGGCTGATGGGCCGCCAGGTGCTGAGCGCCGATGATGCCACCGGGCAGGACGATCAGGTCAAAGTCCTGCACCAGCATATCCACCAACATGCCATCGGCCGTCAGGCGCGTACCGCGGGCACAGGTCAGCATCCGTCGCCCTTCGATACTCGCCACGACGACTTCGATCTGGGCTCGGCGCAGCACATCGATCAGGGTGACGGCCTGCAAGTCGTCGACACCTTCGGCGACGGCAATCAAGGCCCTGGGGATCTTGGTTCCAGGAATCATGGCGACTCTCCGCTGGGTGATTACTGCAAGCCTAGCGTAGGAGCTGCCGAAGGCTGCGATCTTTGATCTTGATCTTTGATTTTGATCTTCCGCTCGGGACTCAACCGGCCCGGGGAAAGATCGCAGCCTCGCTTCGCTCGACAGCTCCTACGGAGCCAGGCGGGCTATTTGATGTACAGCTGGGTCGACATGCGATTGCCCGGGGCATTGATCGAGGTATTGCTGAAACTGAAGGTGCCTTCCTGCTTGCCCTTCAGGTCGAAGATATACAGGTAGCCGACCACTTTGGTCCGGGCGGAACAATCATTGAGATTGCCATTGCTGAACGCGCACACCGGCGAACGGGTGCCGTCGACCTCGAAACCGTCGAGCGTGACCTGGGGCTGGTGGCCATAGCCAACCTCCAGCACGTAGACCTTGATATTCGGACCGCGGTGATCACATCGAGTCTGGGCCTGCCCTTCGGTGATGTCTTCAAAGCCACAGGCCGGCGACTCGACCTTGAGCACCTTGACCTGGCTCAAGGGCGGAGCCGAGGCGGCGTTGACGACCTGACCGGGCAACCACAGGCTCACTGCGCATGCCACTGCCAGCAGATTTCTTTTCATTCGACACCTATCGAGCTCCGGGAACCGCGCGCAGTATGGCCCTCTTTTTGCTTCGGTAAAACATCGACGACGATCGCAGTCACATCGCCGCGCTGCTGGTATCATGCGCGGCTTTTTCCGACCCGCAGAAAACTCCCGGACGCCACTGGCCGTCTGTGCTTTGCTGTTGAGGTCGATACATTCACGGCGCCCGGCGCGCCACGGGGAGCAGACATGCTGGAAAGGCTGTTTCAACTCAAGGCACACAACACCAACGTGCGGACCGAGATCCTGGCGGGTGTCACGACATTCCTGGCCATGGCCTACATTCTGTTCGTCAACCCGAGCATCCTCGGCGAAACCGGCATGGACAAGGGCGCGGTGTTCGTCGCCACCTGCCTGGCGGCGGCCATCGGCTCCACGGTCATGGGCCTGATCGCCAACTACCCGATCGCCCTCGCACCGGGCATGGGCCTGAACGCCTTCTTCACCTACACCGTGGTCCTGCACATGGGCCATACCTGGCAAGTGGCGCTGGGTGCGGTATTCATCTCCGCCGTGTTGTTCTTCCTGCTGTCGATCTTTCGCATCCGCGAATGGATCATCAACAGCATACCCTTGCCGCTGCGCTCGGCCATTGCCGCCGGCATCGGCCTGTTCCTGGCACTGATCGCCCTGGGCAATGCCGGCATCGTGGTGAAGAACCCAGCCACCATGGTCGGCCTTGGCGACTTGAAGCAACCGGCACCGATTCTCGCCACGCTCGGCTTCGTGCTGATCGTCGCTCTCGAAGCACTGAAAGTGCGCGGGGCGGTGCTGATCGGCATCCTCGCGGTCACCCTCGTCTCGATCCTGATGGGCTTCACCCCGTTCGGCGGCGTGATGTCGATGCCGCCATCCCTGGCCCCGACCTTCCTGCAACTGGACATCAAGGGCGCCCTGGACATCGGTCTGGTCAGCGTGATCTTCGCCTTCCTCTTCGTCGACCTGTTCGACAACTCCGGCACCCTGATCGGCGTCGCCAAGCGCGCCGGGCTGATGGGCAAGGACGGCCACATGCCGAAGATGGGCCGTGCGCTGATCGCCGACAGCACCGCGGCCATGGCCGGTTCGCTGCTGGGCACCTCCACCACCACCAGCTACATCGAATCGGCGGCGGGCGTCAGCGCCGGTGGCCGCACCGGGTTGACCGCCATCGTCGTGGCGATCCTGTTCCTGCTGGCGCTGTTCTTCTCCCCGCTGGCCGCCAGCGTGCCAGCCTTTGCCACCGCACCGGCCTTGCTGTTCGTGGCTGTGCTGATGACGTCGGGCCTGGCGGAAATCGACTGGGACGACATCACCGTCGCCGCCCCGGTCGTGATTACCGCACTGGCGATGCCGTTCACCTACTCCATCGCCAACGGCATTGCCTTCGGTTTCATCGCCTGGACCGCCATCAAGCTGGTGTCCGGTCGCGGCCGTGAGCTGAACCCGGCGCTGGTCATCCTGTCGATTCTGTTCGTGATCAAGTTGGGTTGGTTCAACGCATGACTTTTGATACCCAGGCCTACACCGCCCAGCTCCAGGACAAGGTCGCCCGCCTGCGCGACCTGCTGGCCCCGTTCGATGCACCGGAACCGGCCGTGTTCGACTCGCCGCTGCAGAACTTCCGTTTGCGCGCCGAATTCCGTCTCTGGCGCGAGGCCGGCGAACGGCATTACGCGATGTTCTCCCAGGACGACAAGCGCACGCCGATCCTCATCGAAACGTTTCCCATCGCCAGCCTGCGCATCAACCAGTTGATGCCGCAGCTCAAGGCAGCCTGGCAGGCCAGCGCGCCCCTGAGTCACAAGCTGTTCCAGGTGGAGTTCCTGACCACCCTGGCGGGCGATGCGATGATCACCCTGTGTTATCACCGCCCCCTGGATGAGCACTGGCATGCAGCGGCCTCGAAGCTGGCGAGCGACCTGGGCGTCAGCATCATTGGTCGCTCCAAGGGCAAGCGGGAAGTGATCGGCCACGACTACGTGGTGGAGAAACTGGACGTGGGCGGTCGCACCTTCAGCTATCGCCAGCCCGAAGGCGCCTTCACCCAGCCCAACGGCACCGTGAACCAGAAGATGCTCAACTGGGCTTATGAAGCCCTGGGCGATCGCAGCGACGACCTGCTGGAGTTGTACTGCGGCAACGGCAACTTCACCCTGCCCCTGGCGACCCGTGTGCGCAAGGTGCTGGCCACCGAAATCAGCAAGACTTCGGTGAACGCGGCGCTGAGCAACCTCAGTGAAAACGCAGTGGATAACGTAACGCTGGTGCGCCTGTCGGCCGAAGAACTGACCGAAGCCTTGAACGAAGTCCGTCCGTTCCGCCGCCTGCACGGCATCGACCTGAAAAGCTATGCATTCGGCAGTGTCTTCGTCGACCCGCCGCGCGCCGGCATGGACCCGGACACCTGCGAGCTGACCCGGCGTTTCGACAACATCCTGTACATCTCCTGCAACCCGGAAACCCTCGCCGCGAACATCGCACAACTGCACGACACCCACCGCATCACGCGCTGCGCGTTATTCGACCAGTTTCCATGGACCCATCACATGGAATCCGGGGTGTTGCTGACCCGGCGTTGAGCCCATCCCTGTGGCGAGGGATCTATCTGTGGCGAGGGGATTTATCCCCGCTGGGCTGCGAAGCAGCCCCTAAAACCACGCACCGCGGTGTAACAGACAAACCGTGTTGGCTGGTTGTGACTGCTACGCAGTCGAGCGGGGATAAAATCCCCTCGCCACAGATAAATCCCCTCGCCACATAACTATTCACCACAGTCCCATCCCTGCCTGATTGAAAGCTGGTGTCCGATCATCGAACACTTATTAACCCACGGCAGCGGCTTTGTTTGACCAAATTAACCATCTAGTACAATTTATCTCCACCGGTTTAAATCCGACCGAAACCAACAATAACAATGTGGAGAAATTGCAATGCCTCCGATCGTTCTGGTGCTGAACGGCCCGAACCTGAACCTGCTCGGCACCCGCGAGCCTGCGACCTACGGCCATGAAACCCTGGCGGATATCTCGGCGCTATGCGGCCGCGCCGCTGAAGAGTTCGGCCTGGCGGTGGAGTTTCGCCAGACCAACCAGGAAAGCGAATTGCTGGATTGGATTCACGGCGCCCGTGGCCGGTGTGCCGGTATCGTGATCAACCCGGCGGCCTGGACCCACACGTCGGTGGCGATCCGCGATGCGCTGGTCGCCAGCGAAGTACCGGTGATCGAGGTCCACCTGTCCAACGTCCACGCCCGGGAAACGTTCCGTCACCACTCCTTCGTTTCATCCGTCGCCATCGGTGTGATGTGCGGCTTTGGCAGCCATGGCTATCGCCTGGCCCTGGAACATTTCAGTCAGCGGTTGAAAGGTTGAAGCGCATGTCGAATAGCACCGTACTGGCCGGCCTGATCGGCGCAGGCATCCAGGCGTCTCGCACGCCCGCGCTCCACGAGCATGAAGGCGATGCACAAGGCATGCGCTATCTCTATCGACTGATCGACCTCGACGCGTTGAAACTCGACAGCAGTGCCCTGCCCGATCTGCTGACGGCTGCCGAGCGCATGAACTTCACCGGCCTGAACATCACCTTCCCCTGCAAACAGGCGATCATCCCGCTGCTCGATGAGCTCTCGGCCGAGGCCCGCGGCATTGGCGCGGTGAACACCGTGGTGTTCAAAGATGGCAAGCGCATCGGCCACAACACCGACTGCCTCGGGTTTGCCGAGGGTTTTCGCCGCGGCCTCGGGGACGTCTTGCGTCGATACGTGGTACAGATGGGCGCCGGAGGTGCCGGCGCGGCCGTTGCCCACGCATTGTTGGCGGAAGGTGTCCAGACGCTGAGTATCTTTGACGTCGAATTCAGCCGTGCCGAAGCCCTGGCAAACAACCTGAACCAGCATTTCGGCGCTGGCCGCGCCCGTGCCGGGCACGACTTGCCCATGGCCATGGCCGAGGCGAACGGCCTGGTCAACACCACCCCGATGGGCATGGCGAAACTACCTGGCATGCCGGTGCCGGTCGAGTTGCTGCGGGGCGAATTGTGGGTCGCCGAGATCGTCTACTTCCCACTGGAAACCGAACTGCTGCGCAGCGCCCGGGCCCTGGGGTGCCGCACCCTGGACGGCGGCAACATGGCGGTGTTCCAGGCTGTGAAAGCGTTTGAATTGTTCAGTGGCATGGCGCCGGATGCGCAGCGGATGCTGGAGCATTTCCAAAGCATGAATCACTGAAAAACCTGTGGGAGCGAGCCTGCTCGCGATAGCGGTGTGTCAGTCACTTATATTTCGACTGACACACCGCTATCGCGAGCAGGCTCGCTCCCACAAGGGTTTGCACTCAGGCTTGCAGATACCGCAACACCGACTCGCAAATCATCTGGCGATGACGCTGCTTGATCGCCTCGTCCGCCAGATCGATCTGGAAAATCTCGCCGAAGGTGTGACGGTTGGACACGCGGTGAAAACAGAACGAACTGATCAGCAAATGCACATCCTGGGGTTCGAGGCCAGCGCGGAACACGCCTTCTTCGGCGCCGCGACGCAGGATCAGGTCCAGAGCGTCGAGGATGCTGCTGTTCATCGCCTTGATCACGCCTGATTGCTTGACGTATTCGGCGTTGTGGATGTTCTCGATAGAGACGATGCGCACGAAATCCACATTGCGGTCGTGGTGGTCGAAGGTGAACTCCACCAGGCGTCGGATTGCGTCGACCGGAGCCAGCTCCGCCAGGTGCAGGCGGCTCTCGGTGCTGCGGATATCACCGTAGAGTTTTTCCAGCACCTCGATGTACAACTGCTCCTTGCTGTTGAAGTAGTAGTAGATCATCCGCTTGGACGTGTGGATACGTTCAGCGATGGCATCGACCCGGGCGCCGGCCAGGCCCTGCTGGACAAACTCGACGATGGCTTCCTGAAGAATGTTTTCCCGGGTCTTCTCCGGGTTGTTCTTGCGACTCTTGCGCGGCGCGACGAGAGGCTCGTCGAGGGCGTCGGACAGTTCTGGATTCATAGTCATTGCGGGCTCACGGCCATCACTGCACAAGCTGGCGATTATGGGCTGGCCCGTGCAGTGAAGGAAGGCACAGGATTACCGTTTTACTGCCGCGTTACGATTTCCCTACAACTTGGCGTGCCGCAAGCCACCGCTGCGGGACTTGGCCATGGCCGCCAGTCGCACCGCGACGTTGGCCGCGCCATACCCGGCATAGCCGCCCTTGCGCTGGATGATTTCAAAGAAAAATCGCCCCTCGAACGGTTCAGTGTAGACATGAAACAGTTCACCGCCCTGCGCGTCGCGGTCGTACAACACATTGAAATACGCCAGTTCGCTGAGAAACTCATCGTCGAAATCGAAGCGTGCCGCCAGGTCGTCGTAATAGTTGAGCGGAATATCCAGCAACGGCACGCCGGCCTCCTTGGCGCGGCTGACCTGGGCGAAGATGTCATCGCAGTCGAAGGCGATGTGATGCACGCCGGAACCGCGATAGCTCGACAGCGCGTGAGAGATCGCGGTGTTGCGGTTTTCGGAAATGTTCAGGGGCAAGCGGATCGAACTGCAGCGACTGCGCAGGGCCCGGCTCTTCACCAGCCCATAAGGGTCGGGCAACACCACTTCATCATCGGCTTCGAAATCCAGCAGGCTCTTGTAGAACAGTACCCAACTGTCGAGGCTGTCGGCCGGCAGCGCCATTGCCATATGGTCGATACGCTTGAGCCCGGCCCCGATGACCGCACCCGGTTGCAGGTTGAAATCCGTTCCGTAGACGTCCGCCTCCTGGTCCACCAGGTAGATCAGGCTGCCGTCCGGTGCGCGCACCGCCGCCAATTCCAATTCGTTGGGCCCCACCAGGCCGCGATAAGGCTGCCCCTTGTAATCCACGGCCCGCTTCAGGGCGCTGGCACTGTCTTTTACCCGCACGGCGGTGGCGCACAGCGACGGTCCATGGGCTTCGAAGAAACTGTGGGCAAAGGAGTACGGCTCGCAGTTGAGGATCAGGTTGATATCGCCCTGGCGCAGCAGGCTGACATTCTTGGAACGATGCTGGCCGGCCTTGACGAATCCCAACCGTTCCAGCCAGTGGGACAGCTTGGCGCCGAGGTTATCGTCCACAGCGAATTCAAGAAACTCGATGCCGTCGTATTCGCTGGCCGATGGCGGGGCAAACAATGTATCGAGATTGGCCACCGGCGCGGCTTCCGCGGCCAGGCGCTGGCGGGTCTTCTCCTCCAGGTACAGCAACGAACGCAGACCATCGGCGGCATTGGCCCGTGGCGGCGCGGCGCGGAAACCGTCGTTGAAGATTTCCAGCGACAGCGGCCCGGTATAGCCACTCTTGATGATCGGTGCCAGGAAGCCCGGCAGGTCGAATTCCCCCTGTCCCGGGAAACAACGGAAATGCCGGCTCCACTCCAGCACGTCCATCGCCAGGATCGGCGCATCGGCCATCTGCACGAAGAAAATCTTCTCGCCAGGGATCTCGGCAATGGCACTCGGATCGCCCTTGAGGGACAAGGTATGGAAGCTGTCGAGCAAGACGCCCAGGCTAGGGTGGTCGGCCTGGCGCACAATGTTCCAGACCTGTTGATAAGTGTTCACGTGCCGCCCCCAGGCCAGCGCCTCGTAACCGATGCGCAAGCCCCGCGCGCCGGCCCGCTCGGCCAGCTGTCGCAGGTCCTCCACCAGAATCCGCTCGTCCCCCAGGCTGTCGGCCGAGGCGTTGCTGCACACCAGCACCAGGTCGGTGCCGAGTTCCTGCATCAGGTCGAATTTGCGCTCGGCGCGCTCCAGGTTGCGGGCCAGGCGATCACGGCGACAACCTTCGAAGTCACGAAACGGCTGGAACAGCGTGATCGCGATGCCCAGGTCAGCGCACATCTGCCGGATTTCCCGAGGGCTGCCGTCGTAATAGAGCAGGTCGTTCTCGAAGATTTCCACCCCGTCGAAACCGGCGGCGGCAATGGCTTCGAGTTTTTCCGGCAGAGTACCGCTCAAGGATACGGTGGCAATGGAACGCTGCATGGGTTCGGCTCCCGGGACAGGCATCGGCTACAGAAGGTTCGCCGCTTTTTGAAAGAGTGGACAGATTATTGAGGCGCCAACGCCTTTCAGCAATTTAATATGTACCATCCGGTTAGTTTTTTGGGCGATTATCGAACAAAATGCCTTGGTACGAATTGACGACTTTTCGTCCACTGAGCACCATCAGCTCCACATTGATGCAGGGCCAAAACCCCGGCATCAATGGATGAAACCCCGACCACCCCATAAGAATTTCAAAAACGGGTACACCCTATGAATCCTTCCCAAAGTTCCTCCCTGAGCCCAGGCATGGGTGTCACGACCGGCGGCGTCGGTGACAAGATCCGCGGCGCCCTGGCTGTGGGCAAGACCCGTTGGGGCATGCTCGCACTGGTGTTTTTCGCCACCACGCTGAACTACAT
This sequence comes from Pseudomonas sp. ICMP22404, assembly GCF_006227205.1. Lineage (GTDB taxonomy): Bacteria > Pseudomonadota > Gammaproteobacteria > Pseudomonadales > Pseudomonadaceae > Aquipseudomonas. The sequence continues at coordinate 113,081 of NZ_VCNG01000018.1, read as the reverse complement.
CGACCGCGCTGCCCTGGGCGTGATGCAACCCATTCTGGCCAAGGAAATGAGCTGGACGGCGATGGATTACGCCAACATCAACTTCTGGTTCCAGGTTGGTTATGCGGTCGGCTTCATACTGCAGGGCCGGTTGATCGACCGGATCGGCGTCAAGCGCGTGTTCTTCTTCGCCGTGCTGCTCTGGAGCCTGGCGACCGGCGCCCATGGCCTGGCCACTTCCGCGGCGGGCTTCATGGTCTGCCGCTTCATCCTGGGCCTCACCGAAGCCGCCAACTACCCCGCTTGTGTGAAGACCACCCGGCTGTGGTTCCCGGCGGGCGAACGAGCCGTGGCCACCGGTATCTTCAACGCCGGGACCAACGTCGGCGCCATGTTCACGCCCATGCTGCTGCCACTGATCCTGCAAGTGTGGGGCTGGCAGGCTGCATTCCTGTGCATGGCGGCATTGGGCGGGATCTGGTTGCTGTTCTGGGGCCTGAAGTACTTCAACCCGGAAGACCACCCCAGCGTCAAACAGTCGGAACTGGACTACATCCAACGTGAGAGCGAACCGGAACAAGCCCGTGTGCCCTTCTCCCGCATCCTGCGCATGCGCGGCACCTGGGCGTTCGCCCTGGCCTACTCGATCACGGCGCCGGTGTTCTGGTTCTACCTCTACTGGCTGCCACCGTTCCTGAACCAGCAATACAGCCTGGGCATCAACGTGACCCAGATGGGTATCCCGCTGATCATCATCTACCTCACCGCCGACTTCGGCAGCGTGGGTGGCGGCATCCTCTCTTCGTTCCTGATCGGTCGCGGGCTGAATCCGATCAAGGCACGACTGGTCTCCATGCTGCTGTTCGCCTGCTGCATCGTCGGCGTGATCATGGCCGCCGGCGCCAGCAACCTGTGGATGGCGGTGTTCGCCATTTCCCTGGCCATCGGCGCGCACCAGGCCTGGACGGCCAATATCTGGAGCCTGGTGATGGACTACACACCCAAGCACATGATGAGCACGGTGTTCGGCTTCGGCGGCATGTGCGCGGCCATCGGCGGGATGTTCATGACCCAATTGGTAGGGCACATCCTGACAGTGACCAATAACAACTACACCGTGTTGTTCACCTTGATTCCGGCGATGTACTTCACGGCCCTGATCTGGCTGTACTTCATGGCACCGCGCAAGATTCCGACGCTGGAAAACTGATTCATGCAGTGAAGAGAGATCCCAGAGAAATCAGTGGGAGCAAAGCCTGTGGGAGAAAGCTTGCTCGCGACGAAGGCACCTCGATTTACAGATCGTGTTTCCGCTCATCGCGAGCAAGCTTTGCTCCCACAAGACTCCTTCGTCACAGGTCCGTGTCATCTGCGCCGCTGCTGCCACGCCGCGGCCAATCCACTGAGACAGATCAGCACAATACCCAGCACCGTGGTCAGCGTCGGCGTGTGGCTGAACAACAGCCAACCCAGCAAGCCGGCAAAGACGATCTGGCAGTAGCTGAAGGGCGCCAGCAGTGCCGGGGCGGCAACGCGGAAGGCCTGGGTCAGCATCAGGTGCGCCGTCATCCCACAGGCCCCCAGCGCCAGCATCATCGCCCCATGCAACAGACTCGGCACCTGCCAGAAGAACGGCACCAGTGCGCTCATCACCAATGTGTTGCACAGGCCGGCGAAGAAGTTGCTGGTGGTAGGGCTGTCGACTTCGCTGAGCTTGCGAGTGAGCAACTGATAGAAACAGAAGAACAGCGCCGAGCAGAATGGCAACAGCACGGCCGGTGTGAACAGGTCTCCGCCAGGATGGACGATGATCAGCACCCCGATGAAGCCGAAGATCACCGCCACCCATTGACCGCGCGTCACCCGCTCGCCCAGCAGCGGCACCGACAGCGCCGTGACCAGCACCGGGGCCAGGAAGTTGACCGCCGTCGCCTCGGCCAACGGGATGTACAGCAGCGACGTGGTGAAAAACAGGCTGGTGCCCAGCAGACACAACGCCCGCGCCAACTGCCACAACGGACGTTTCGTGCGCAGCACCCGCAACCCCGAGCGCGGCAGGAAGATGCCCGCCATCAGCAGGGTATGCACCACATAACGGGCCCACACCACCATGATGATCGGATAGAAGCCCGAGAGGTACTTCGACAAGGCGTCATGGCTGGAAAACAGGAACGTCGCGAAGACAATCAGCAGGATGCCCTTTAAGGCCTGATTGACACCGGAAAGCGGGGTGCTGACGGTCATGGGGTGATCCTGGTTGGTAGGGCCAATATCTGCGAGTGTCAGCTGAACAGCTCCGACGCCTGGCTCGCTTGCGACAATTCCTCGGCAAACACCAGCAAGGTCGGGGCCAACTCATGCAACCGCACCCGCGTCATCCGCGCGCTGGGCCCGGCAACGCTGAGTACGCCGACGATCCGACTGTCCAGCGGATGCCGCACCACGGCGGCGATGGCCGAAGTGCCGACCGCCGAGCTCTCCTCGACACAGGCATACCCCTGCTCGCGGGCCGCACGCAGGTACTCGAGCAGTTCATGGGTACTGTGAGGCGCGTTTGGCCCTATGTCGGCGGGCACCTGCGCAGCCTGGCGCTCGACCAGCGCCAGCGCCTCGGCATCGCTCATGCACGCCAGCCAGGCATGGCCCGACGCCGTGTAGAACAGCGGCGTCTCGCGCCCCATGTCCGGGTCGTAGCGCAAACCGGACCGCGCCCCTTGGGACTTTGCGATCCAGGTCTGGCGTTCCCCTTCGATGACCCCCAGGCGCACCAGCTCACCCGTTTCCCGGGCCAGACGGTCCAGCACCGGCTGCACGATGTCGGCACCACTGCGCGAGAGATAGCGAAACCCCAAGGCGATCAGCCGGGTTGACACGTGATAACGCAGGTTCTCGGGGTTCTGGCGCACGTAGCCCAGGCGCGTCAGTTCAGCGAGCAAGCGGTGAGTGGCGCTCTTGGGAATCTGCAGTTGTTCGGCCAGCCCTTGAAGTGGCCAGCCGCGAGGTTCGCTGGCGAGACTTTCCAGCACATCGAAAACCCGCTCAATTTGACTTCCAGCCATGGGACCCCGATGCAAGGTTATCGATTCCAGAATATTGAAAGTCTAATGCAGATTCTGGAACCAAGTACACATTCATCGGCTGATATTGTCTTTTGTGGGAGCGAGCCTGCTCGCGATGGCGATGGTACATTCAGGCTTGATGCAAGCTGATTGATCGCAATCGCGAGCAGGCTCGCTCCTACCGGGTGCTTATGTCAGAAAACTGCTAGTAAACTGGCGGCATTCCGAAGCAACGGCAACACTGTCCACACGGTCAATCAGAGGACTCTCACATGCTATGGAAAAAAGGTCGCCGCAGTGACAACGTGGTGGACGCCCGTGGCGATGGTGATGGCGGCGGTGGTGGGATGCGCTTTGGCGGGGGCAAGGGACTGAGCCTGACGGCCATTCTCCTGATCGTCGGCATCGGCTGGATCACCGGCCAGGATCCGATGCAGATCCTCGGGCAACTGGCCGGGCAGATGGATCAGTCCGCACCGACCTCCTCTCAAACTCGCCAGGCGCCACCGGCCAACGATGAACAGGCCGAGTTCGTGCGTTCGATCCTCGGTGATACCGAAGACACCTGGGGCCAGGTCTTCCAGCAGGCCGGACGCCAATATCAGCAACCCAAACTGGTGCTGTTCAGCGGTCGGGTCAACTCGGCGTGCGGCCTCGCCTCGTCGGCCACCGGGCCGTTCTATTGCCCGGCGGATCGGCAGGTCTACCTGGACATGAGTTTCTTCAAGGAGATGTCCCAACGCTTCTCCGCCGCCGGGGACTTCGCCCAGGCCTATGTCATCGCCCATGAAGTCGGCCACCATGTACAGACGTTGCTCGGTGTGTCGGCGAAAATCCAGGAGGCTCGCCAGCAAGGCCGGCAGATGGAAGGCGACGGCGGGCTGCTGGTGCGTCAGGAATTGCAGGCCGATTGCCTGGCCGGCGTCTGGGCCAACCATGCACAGAAGCGCCTGAACTGGCTGGAGCCCGGAGATGTTGAAGAAGCCTTGAACGCCGCCAACGCCATCGGTGACGATCGCTTGCAGCAACAAGGCCAGGGGCGCGTGGTGCCGGACTCCTTTACCCACGGCACCTCAGCGCAACGGGTGCGCTGGTTCAAGGCCGGGTTCGCCCAAGGCCAAGTGAGCCAATGCGACACTTTTGCGGCGAAAAACCTGTAGATGAAATGGGCCGCATCGATCGCACTGGTGCTGTGCAGCCTCTTCGCCCAGGCTGACGAACACGCTGTGAACACGGTGGCGCAGGGGCGGTTACAACTCAAGGGCGGCAGCATGGTGGTCGGGGTAAGCCCGCCCCCGACGTCTATCCAACGTGTGCTGATCATCCTCCATGGGCGGCTGCGCAATGCCGACACCTACCTGCACAGCGCCGAGAAAGCCGCCAGCCAGGCCGGACAACTGGCCACCACGTTGATCATCGCTCCGCAGTTTCTCAACGAGCAGGACGTCGCCCGTCATCAGCTCCCCAATGAGCTGTTGCGCTGGCAAGGCAACGACTGGATGGCCGGCGGCTTATCCACAGGACCGAGTCCGGTCAGTTCCTACCAGGTTCTCGACGACATCGTTGCGCGGGTCAGCGACCGGCAGCAGTTTCCCGACGTGAAGGAAATCGTCATCGCCGGTCATTCCGGCGGCGCCCAGGTGGTTCAGCGCTATGCCCTGCTCGCCCATGGGCAGTACCGGATCGCCCCGCGCTTCGTCATCGCCAACCCGTCCTCCTATGCCTACTTCGATGCACAGCGGCCCATGGCCTTCGACCCTGCTGGTTGCCCCGCTTTCAATCGCTGGAAATACGGTTTGCTCAACCTTCCCGCCTATGCCGCCGGGCAAACAGCTGCCCAACTGGAGGACAACTACATCAAGCGCGACATCACCTACCTGCTCGGGCAACAGGACGTCGATCCGGAGCACCCGGCGCTGGATAAAAGCTGTGAGGCGCAGACCCAGGGGCCGTATCGGTTGCTGCGCGGGCATTTCTTCTTCGACTACCTGACCCGACGTCACCCCGAGGGGCTGAACCAACGGCTGATCGAGGTGCCCGGCGTGGGGCATGACGGGACTGGGATGTTCAATTCGGCGGAGGGGCTGAAGGCCTTGTTTGGGCAGTGAAGGCCTCATCGCGAGCAGGCTCGCTCCCACAGGGGACGGTGTCGATTACATCATCAGCGTCCACAGAAGCCCCATTGTGGGAGCGAGCCTGCTCGCGATAGCGGTTGACCTGCCGACCTGCCTCTCAAACCGAAATCATCCGCCGCAACTCGCCACAATCCCGGGCATGCCAATCCGTCAACTCCGGCCATGGATTGTCCGGCAGGTTCACCAGCACGGTCCGCGTACCCGCCGCACGGCCGCAGTCCAGGTCGAAGCGGTAATCGCCGACCATGACCATGTCCGCTGGCGCCACGTTCCAGGCCTCGGCCAGTTTCAACAGGCCACCCGGGTGCGGCTTGGGCGGTGCTTCGTCACGCCCCAGCACGTCCTCCACGGCGAAACAATCGGCCAGGCCAATGGCCTCGAGTGTCACATGGGCCAGTTCCCTGGCGTTGCGGGTCAGGATTCCCAGGCGGTAGCCACGCCCGGCCAAGTCACGTACCAGCTCGACAGCGCCCGGCGCCGGCCTGGAGCCCAGCGCCAGGTCCCGCTCGTGCTCCAGCAGCCAGGCATGCTTGGCGGCGGCTTCATCCGCCGGCAAGGCCGCCAGATGGGTCAGGATGTCGTCTTCGGCCGGAATCGCCAGGGCCACGCGGATCGCCGCGAAATCATGCACGGCGACGGTCAGCGTGCCATCCATGTCGAAGACCCAGTGCCGTACATCCACCAGGCTCATGCCCAGTCCTTGCGATGCCGGATCAGGCCTTCCTGGGTCACCGAGGCCACCAGTTGCCCGGCGCGGTTGAACACGCTGCCACGGGAAAATCCGCGGGAATTGCCGGCCCAAGGGCTGTCCATGGCATAGAGCAACCAGTCGTCGGCACGCAGGTCTGCGTGGAACCACAAGGCGTGGTCGAGGCTGGCGACCTGCATGTCCTTCTGCCAGACCGACTTGCCATGGGGCAGCATCGACGTGGTCAGCAGACCGAAGTCCGATGCGTAGGCCAACAGGTATTTATGCAACGCCGGCGAATCCACCAGGGCGCCATCGGCGCGGAACCACACGTATTTGATCGGATCGGCCGGCTGCGGGTTGTACGGGTCTTTTTCCGTGACCGGGCGCACCTCGATCGGCTTGGGGCACAACAGTTTTTCCCGCATGTGCTCGGGCAACAGGTGCGCCCGCTGCTGGGTCAGTTCCAGTTCGGAGGGCAGGTTCTCCGGCCCGACCACCTGGGGCATGCTGCTCTGGTGCTCGAAACCCTGCTCGTCGTACTGGAACGACGCACTGCAAGTGAAGATCGGATGGCCTTTCTGGATCGCCGTCACCCGACGGGTGCTGAAGCTGCCGCCGTCACGTACCCGGTCCACCTGGTAGACCACCGGCAACGCCGCGTCGCCCGGGCGCAGGAAATAGCCGTGCATCGAATGCACATGGCGCGCCTCTTCCACCGTCTGGCTGGCCGCCGACAACGACTGGCCCAGCACTTGACCGCCGAACAATTGGCGGAACCCCAGGTCCTGGCTGCGGCCGCGAAACAGATTTTCTTCGATCGGTTCCAGGGTCAGCAGGTCGACCAGATCTTCCAACACGTGGCTCATTCAGACTTCCTCACACAGCACACCGCGCAGTCTGCGCCGCGACGGTGGATCAATTGTTGCCCATTCTGGCGGGCAGTGTAGACGTCCGTGTCGGTTAACCGTGCAGGGTCTGCAACCACTGCTCGCGGTTGATGCGATAGAGCACATGGTGACGCAATGGATGGCCGACCGCGAGTCTTGGATGTTCGAAATCGTCAACCGGGTCATGGTGCATGCCGATCGCCTGCATGACCTTTTGCGACGGCAGGTTATCGGTCGAGGTGAATGCCACCACTTCGTCCAGGCCCAGGCGGTCAAACCCACAGCGCAACGCCGTCCAGGCGGCTTCGCTGGCATAACCCAGGCCCCAATGCTCCCGGGCCAGGCGCCAGCCGATCTCGACTGCCGGCGTGAAGTGCGCGTCGAACCCCACCACGCCCAGTCCGGTAAAACCGATAAAGGCACCGGTGTCCTTGCGCTCCAGCGCCCACAAGCCAAAACCATGTTCGGCAAAATGCCCGCGCACGCGCCCGATCAGCGCGGCACTTTCAAGGCGGCTCAGGGGGGCCGGGAAATAACGCATCACCTGCGGATCGGCAGACATGGCCGCAAACGCCGGCAAATCTTCGTCGTGCCACTGCCGCATGAGCAGTCGCGCACTTTCCAGTTCCAGTATCGGCTCCATCTTTACTCCCCTTCCTTGCCCATTGGCCCGTAAGGTTAATTTGAGTACACGAATTAGCCACACAGGCCACTAGAGTCTACATCGCTGGTAGGATCGGTCATTCAATCACTGCTGAAAACACCATGCCGCTGCCGCTTATCTATCACGAAGACTACAGTCCCGAATTCCCGGCGGAACACCGCTTCCCCATGGACAAGTTCCGCCTGCTGCGCGACCACCTGGTGGACAGCGGGCTGACCCGTGACGCGGACCTGTTGCGCCCGTCGCTGTGCCCGTCCGAGATCCTCGCCCTGGCCCACGACCGCAGCTATATCGAACGCTACATGAGCGGCGAGTTGTCCCGCGAAGACCAACGGCGGCTCGGCCTGCCCTGGAGCGAAGCCCTGGCCCGGCGAACGGTACGGGCCGTGGGCGGTTCGCTGCTGGCGGCCGAGCAGGCCCTCGAACACGGGCTGGCCTGTCATCTGGCCGGAGGCACCCACCATGCCCACTACGACCACCCTGCCGGGTTCTGCATTTTCAACGACCTGGCGGTGATCAGCCGCTATTTCCTCGCCAGTGGCCGTGTTTCGCGGGTGCTGATTTTCGACTGCGACGTGCATCAGGGCGACGGTACCGCGCGAATACTCCATGACACCCCGGACGCGGTGACAGTTTCCTTGCACTGCGAAAAGAATTTTCCCGCCCGCAAGGCCCAGAGCGACTGGGACATTCCGCTGCCGATGGGCATGGAAGACTCGGCGTACCTGCAGGTGGTGGACGATGCCCTCAACTACCTGTTGCCGCTCTACCAGCCGGACCTGGTGCTGTACGACGCCGGTGTCGATGTCCACAAGGACGACGCCCTCGGTTACCTGAAGCTGACAGACGAGGGGCTCGCCGCCCGGGACGAGAGCGTCATGCGCCATTGCCTCGGGCGTGACATCCCGGTGGTCGGGGTGATCGGCGGCGGCTACAGCAAGGACCGCAGGGCCCTGGCCCGACGCCACGGGATCCTGCATCACAGCGCACAAAAGGTCTGGACGTCATCAGGGTGTCATTGAAACCTGGGTGCGTTACCCACAATGCCTGTGGAGCGGCCTGTGGATAACCTGAGCGAAACGGCCTACACGCTATACCGGGTATAGCTTGCAGAGGACTGGTTGTTTTTTGAGCACATTTCAGCAACACCCTCATCCCCTGTGGCAGCGAGCCTGCTCGCGATAGCGGTCCCCCCTCCAACATTGATGTCGCTGATCCACCGCAATCGCGAGCAGGCTCGCTCCCACAGGATTTTCGTGCTGATAGAATGCCGCGCTTATTCCCATCTCTGCAGTCCACACCATGACCCAAGCTTCCAAGCCCTCCACTCCCCACGTCGCCATCATCGGCGGCGGCCCTGCCGGCTTGATGGCGGCCGAGGTGTTGAGCCAGGCTGGCATTCAGGTCGACCTGTACGACGGCATGCCCTCGGTGGGCAGGAAGTTTCTGCTGGCCGGCGTCGGCGGTATGAATATCACCCACTCGGAAGCCTTCCCGGCATTTCTGTCCCGCTACGCCGAGAACGCCGCGAATATCGCCCCGCTGCTACGGGCCTTCGGGGCGGATGAGCTGTGCAGCTGGATCCACGGGCTGGGCATCGACACCTTTGTCGGCAGTTCCGGGCGGGTGTTCCCCACCGACATGAAAGCCGCCCCGCTGCTGCGTGCCTGGCTCAAGCGCCTGCGCGATGCTGGAGTGGCAATCCACACCCGCCATCGCTGGCTCGGCTGGAACCCCGACAATAGTTTGCGAATAGCCGGCCCGGAAGGTGAAAAGACGCTCCAGCCCGACGCCACGCTGCTGGCACTGGGCGGCGGCAGTTGGTCGCGCCTGGGCTCCGACGGCGCCTGGATGCTGGCATTGGAACAGCGCGGTGTCGCCCTTGCACCGTTGCAACCCAGCAACTGCGGCTTCGACGTGCAGGCCTGGAGCGATCTGATGGTCAGCAGGTTTGCTGGCGCCCCGCTGAAAAACATCGCCATTGGCCTGAACGACGACGTTCCCCGTCTCGGCGAATGTGTGATCACCGCCACCGGTATCGAAGGTAGCCTGATCTATGCCCTGTCGGCACCGATTCGCGAGGCCATCAATCGCCATGGCAGCGCGACGATCCATCTGGACCTGCTGCCGGGTCGGCCTGTGGATAAAGTTCTCCAGGCCTTGAGCAAGCCGCGCGGTTCACGCTCGATGGCCAAGCACCTGCACAGCCAGTTGGGGATCGATGGGGTCAAGGCGGCGTTGTTACGCGAACTCACACCGGCCGATGGCTTCGCCGACCCTGCGCGCCTGGCCCAGGCCATCAAGGCACTGCCCATCACCCTGGTGAAAACCCGTCCCCTGGACGAAGCCATCAGCAGCGCCGGTGGCGTGACATTCGAAGCCGTGAATGAAAGCCTGATGCTCAAGCGGATACCCGGCGTGTTCTGCGCAGGGGAAATGCTCGACTGGGAAGCACCGACCGGCGGTTATCTGCTGACGGCGTGCTTCGCCAGTGGGCGAGCGGCGGGGTTGGGGATGCTGGAGTTCTTAAGGCAGTGATCATTCCCACGCTCCGCGTGGGAATGATCAAGGCTTGCGTTTACGCGGCCCGGTATTGAACACCGGTACTTTGCGCACCGGCTTGACCGAAGGCTCCACCGGTGCCGAGTCCCCACTGTCCACCCACTTGCCCAGGTTGCGCTTGCCGCCACCGCTCGACGTCTTTGGCTTCTTCGGCTTTTTCGGTTTCTTGATCACCTGGCCACTGGCGTCGGTATCCGGCACCCGGTGCTCAGGCTCGAAATCCTGTTCCATCTGGCGAGTCAAGGTCTGGCGGGTCAACATCTCGATGGCTGACAGCAGGTTCACTTCATCGGCGCACACCAGGGAAATCGCTTGCCCCGTGGCGCCCGCCCGGCCAGTACGGCCGATGCGATGGATATAGTCTTCGGCGACGATCGGCAAATCGAAATTCACCACCAGCGGCAGGTCCTCGATATCCAGCCCACGGGCGGCGACGTCGGTAGCCACCAGAATCTGGACTTCACCGAGCTTGAAACGGTCCAGCGCACGCTGGCGGGTGGCCTGGGGTTTGTCGCCGTGGATGCCATCGGCGTTAACGCCCAGGCCCTGGAGTTTTTCCACCAGCGCATCGACGCCGTTGCGGGTCTTGGCGAACACCAGTACCTGCTTCCACTTGTTCTTGCGCATCAGGTGCACGAACAATTCCGGCTTGCGCTTCTTGTCCACCGTCACCACCCATTGCTTGACAGTGTTGGCGGCGACGTTGCGCGGGCTCACTTCGATGCTCAGGGGATCGTTGAGCATCTGCCCGGCCAGCAAACGGATGGCGTCGGAAAAGGTCGCCGAGAACAGCAGCGTCTGGCGTTTCTTCGGCAGCGCCTTGTAGATATTCGCCAGTTCCTCGGAGAAGCCCAGGTCCAGCATGCGGTCGGCTTCGTCCAGCACCAGGGTCTGCAACTGGTTGAACTTCAGCGCGTTCTGCCGGAACAGATCGAGCAAGCGCCCCGGCGTGGCGACCAGCAGGTCCACGCCCTTGCGCAGCTTCATCATCTGCGGGTTGATGCTGACGCCACCGTACACGGCGTAGGTGCTCAACGGCAGGTTCTGCGCGTACTGGCGCACGCTTTCATGGACCTGCTCGGCCAGTTCACGGGTCGGCACCAGGATCAGCGCCCGTACCGAGTTCGCGGCTACTTTCGGCCCTTCGGTGGTCAGCAACTGCAGCAGCGGCACCGCGAAACCGGCGGTCTTGCCGGTGCCGGTCTGGGCCGCGGCCATCAGGTCGCGACCGGCCAGCACCGCCGGCATGGCCTGGGCCTGCACCGGGGTCGGGGTCTGGTAGCCGAGCGTCTCGAGGGCGCGCAGCAAGGGTTCGATCAGGCCAAGGGTGGCGAAAGTCATGGAAGTACCGTAGGAAAAATCAGCGCAGGGTGTGCAATGCGCGGCAGTTTACCTTAATTCAGGATTCAACCGGCGCAGGCTTGGGCTTGCGCCACTGGGGCAGCCCGATCAACACCACGGCGCTGATGATCACCAGCATCGCCAGGGATTCTTCGACGCCGATGCTTTCGCCGGCAAACACGATCCCCAGCAGCACCGCCACCGCCGGATTGACGTAGGCATAACTGGTGGCCGCCGCTGGCCGTACATGCTTGAGCAGATACATGTAGGCGTTGAAGGCGATGATCGAACCGAAGAAGGTCAGGTAGGCCAGCGCGAACCAGCCTTCGAACGGTGGGATGCGCTCCAGGTGTTCGCCACTGGCGAAGCTGCCGATCAACAGCACCACGCCACCCACCAGCATTTCCACGGCGCTGGCCATCGCCCCCGCCGGCAACGGCAGATGCTTGCTCAACACCGACCCGAAGGCCCACGACGCCGCCGCGAACACCAGCAAGGTGGCTCCCAGCGGACTGGATTGCAGGTTGGAACCCAGGTTGAGCATCGCGATGCCGATCAGCCCCAGCACAATGCCCGCCCATTCCAGGCGCGTATTACGTGCGCCCCAGAAATACCCGCAAAGCAGGGTAAACAAAGGCACCGTCGCCACGGCCAACGCCGCCACCCCGGAGGCCACACCGGTATGCTCGGCGACGCTGACCGCGCCATTGCCGAAACTGAGCAGTAGCACGCCGATGATGGCCCCGGCCTTCCACTGCGCCCAGGTCGGCGCCGGCGCCCCGCGCCAACGCAGGAAGCCATACATGAGCGAGCCGGCCAGCACGAAGCGAATCCCGGCCAGCAACAGCGGCGGCCAATGCTCCACACCGATGCGAATCACCAGGTAAGTCGAACCCCAGATGATGTAGAGCGCGAAGAAGGCAGCGATCAGCGGCAGTGGAAAACGGCGTGGGCCAGGCATGGTCAGCTCGAAGTCAGGACAATGAGAGGCGTTATTCTAGAAAGGCGACGAGCGGAAAATAAGCTACAAAACCTGTTTATCCCACCCATACACTTTTCAAACCACGGAGATCAGCGCTATAAACCGTGCTTTCGAAAGTCACGTCACTTGGAAGCCAGACCGTGGATAAATACGACCGCATGCTGCTCAGCGCCCTGTTGGAAAATGGTCGTGCGTCCTACGCCGAACTGGCCCGCAAAGTGAACCTCTCGGCCCCGGCCGTGGCCGAGCGGGTCAGCAAGCTGGAGGCCAGCGGGATCATTACCGGCTACCAGGCCAAGGTCGACATGGCCAAGATTGGCCTGCCGGTACAGTGCGTGATCGAATTGCGGATGAACCAGCACGGCAACCAGAAGGTCTACGACGACTTGTGCAAGATTCCCCAATTGACCGAATGCCACCGGGTGACCGGCGACCCCTGCGTGATCATGCAAGCGGCGGTCGGCTCGATGCCGGAGCTGGAAGAGCTGATCAACCGGATCGCCAAATTCGGCTTCAGCAAGACCTCGATCGTGCTGTCCAGTGCCATTGAAAAGCGCGTGCCGTTGGGGCAGTTGGAAAGCAACGGCAAGTAAATCGCCCAACACCGATCAAACCCTGTGGGAGCAACTGTTTTATCTTTGCCGCCGCCATCGCGAGCGGGCTCGCTCCCACAGTTATTCGGGTTGATCCGATCCCCGCGCCCACCATCAATCCCCTGTGGGAGCGAGCCTGCTCGCGATAGCGCCAGGTCAGTCAATATCTGCAGTGGCTGACACACCGCCATCGCGAGCGGGCTCGCTCCCACATTTGGATGGCGGTGATCTCAGAACCCGCGATGACGCTTGAGATGCTCATTGATCTTCGCCGCCGGGACCTTCTGCAAGCTGCACAACAGATCGTGGGACAGCTCCCGCAGCCCATGCTTGTGTCGCAGTTCCGACGCCAGGTGCGCGGTGAGGTTGGCGGCCATTTCGGCGTCGGCCATGGCCCGGTGGGCCTGGCCGGTATGGGGCAGGCCGGCGAAGGCGTTGAGGGTGCCGAGCTTGTGGTTCGGCGCGGCGGGCATCAGGCGTCGGGCAAGCAGCAGCGAACAGGCAAAATTCTGCAAGCGGGTGCGCTTGATCCGCCCCAGTTCAAAGTCCCAGAACTTCTGGTCGAACGCGGCGTTATGTGCCAGCAACGGCGTGATGCCGACGAACTCGTTGACCTCGTTCATCACCCGCTCGGCCGACGGCGCGCTGCGCAGCATGGCATTGCTGATGCCGGTCAGTTGCTCGATGAACGCCGGCACCCGCACGCCAGCATTCATCAGGCTCTGGTAGCGGTCGACGATCCGGCCTTGCTCGAGTATCACCACGGCGATTTCCGTGGCTCGGCAACTGCTGCTCGGGGTGATTCCGGTGGTTTCAAAGTCGATGACTGCGATGCGTTCCAAACCTGTCTGAACTCCGTAACGATCAATTCTTGAGCAACAGCGCGCCTTCGATGGGCACATAGCGGCTGGCGGCGCGGATCAGCGAGTTGGCCGTCAGCCCCGGCACGCCGTACGCCACCGCCTGCACACCGTGCTTGCTGATGATGCGTTCGAGCAGCATGTCGAAGTCGCCGTCACCCGAGGCCAGCACTATCTCGTCGACATGGTCGGCGGCGTCCATGATGTCCAGCGTGATGCCCACGTCCCAATCGCCCTTGGCCGAGCCATCGCTGCGCTGGATATAGGGCTTGAGCTTCACGGTGAAACCCAGGTTGCGCAGGATCTGCTGGAATTGCTGCTGCTTGCTGTCACCGCGATCGATCGCATAGGCGTAGGCCTCGACGATCTGCCCTTGTTTGCTGACGTCGGCCCACAGGGCGGCGTAGTTGAAGTGACATCCATAGGCCTGGCGCACGGTGTAATAGAGGTTCTGAACATCGGCGAACACTGCGATTTTCTTCACCGCGGTTCCTCTTGAATGCACAAGCGCGCAGGCTCTGGGTCAGGCATTGGTGGCCGATATGGCCACCAGGCCCGAAAAGGCGCCCAGTATGCCAGCCCGAAGGAGGATTCCGCGAATAATCGGTCCGAGGCGCGTGGGCACCCCGGACGAATGGCAGGTCAGACGAAAGAATCGTCGTCGCCAAAGAATGAAGAGTCGTCGCTGTAGTCCGCGTCGCTGAAACCGCCCTGGTCGTTGCCGTAGCGATCGTTGTCAGCCATGCGCTGGTCGTCGCCCCAACCGTTGTCGCCGCTGTTACCCACGTCGTTGACCGGTTGGGCCGGCTCTTCCTTGATGATCTCGACGATCTCCTGGGGCTGCTGGCCGCTGTGGAACAGACTGCTGATACCTTGCGCCAGCATCACGCCACCGGCCACGCCGGCTGCGGTTTTCAGGGCGCCACCCAGAAAGCTGCTCGCCGCCGGGGCTTGTTGTTGCGGGGCACCATAGCCCGCTGGCGGCGCACCGAAGCCCTGCTGAGCCGGGGCATTGTTGAAGGATGGCCGCGCCGGCTCGCGCCAGCCGCCACCGCCGGTTGCCGGAGCGCTTGGAGCAGGGGCTGGTCGCGAATCACGACTGCTGCCCCCGAAAATACTCGAGAGGAAACCACCGCCCCCACTGGGTGCCGAAGGCTGGCTGCGGGCGTTCTGCAGGTCCGCCTGCAGTTGCTGGACTTGCTCGGTCAGTTGCCTGTTCTGCTCGTCGAGGCGCTTGATTGCCGCCTCTTGCACCAGAATCGCCTGGGCCATGAAATAGCCGGCCGAGGGCTGGCTGGCCAGATGCTCCTTGATCCGCGCCTCGGCCTGGGCATCGCGCGGGCCTGAATCCTTTTCGGCCTGCTGCAGCCGTGAAAACAGTCCATCGATCAGGGTTTGTTCTTCGCTGTTCATGGCGACCTCATCAGATTGCCGGGTAGAAAACCAAGCCGGTTCCGCAGAACCGGTGCCCACCAGTAATGGGGCTTGCCGCGAAGGATTCAATGGTCTTTACCTGATGTTTACGTTTGCTAGTGCGGGTGCCTGATCGGTTAAAGTGTCGGACCGCTTCTGGACCTGCGATCCCGACTCATGAATCCGTTTGACGTGCTGCGTGACTCTTTGTATTTCTTCAAGCGCCATCTGGGCCGGATCGCCCAGCTGTGCCTGCCACTGGTGATACTCGAGGCCGTGCTGCAACAAGCCGTCGACCGCGCCGTCGGCCCGGATGGCTTTCCCGGCTATAGCGTGATCGTCGGGCTGCTGGTGTATCCGGTGTACACCGCTGCGCTGATCCTGTTTCTCGACGCCCGTAGCCGAGGCGAATCGCCGCACATTCGCGACCTCCTCGCCGCGGCCCTCACCCTCTGGCCGCGCTTCGCGCTGCTGACCGCTCTCAACACGCTGCTGATCCTGCTGGGCATATCGTTGTACATCCTGCCGGGCCTGTGGCTGATGGTGACCCTGGCGTTCAGCGAATACCTGCTGGTGCTCCGAGGCCTGGCGCCGTTGGCGGCGATGAAGGAAAGCCTGCGCATGAGTCGCGGCCAGTTCTGGCGGATCCTGTTGTGCATCATGGGCGTGATGGGCCCGCTGTGGCTGCTCAAGGGCGCCAGCGTCTCGGTGTACCCACCGCCCCAGAACCCCTGGCTAGGCCTGTTGATCGACAGCGTTCACAGCTTCCTGCAACTGTTCACCAGCGTGGTGCTGTTCCGGATATTCATGCTGGTCGGGGAAAAACCCGAGCCATGACCCGCCTACTGCGCTACACCCTGCTGGGCCTGTTGTCGGTGCTTTGCCTGGCCGCCCTGTCGATCTATAGCCTGACCTGGCGCCCACATGCCCGGGAAGCACTGCCGGTCAGTTGTACCGCCAGCGCCGCACCGCTGATGCCCGGTCAGGCGGTCAAGGTGATGACCTGGAACGTCCAGTTCCTGGCTGGCAAGCGCTACGTGTTCTGGCACGACCTGGCCCAAGGCGACGATGAAAGCCCGACCCTGGAAGACATGGCCTTCAGCCTCGACGAAGTGGCACGGGTCATCCGTGACGAACAACCCGGCATCGTCCTGCTGCAGGAACTGGACAACGGCGCCAAGGCCAGCGACTACCAGGACCAGCTCAAGTTATTGCAGGAGCGGCTCGCCGACCTTTACCCCTGCAGCACCAGCGCCTTCGACTGGAAGGCCGATTTCATACCCAGCCCCCATATCTTCGGCAGCGTCGGTCGACAACTGGCAACGCTGAGCCGCTACCGCATCGATCATGCCGAACGGGTGCAACTGCCGGTGGCCGAGGCCAACTTCATCAGCCGCCAGTTCCAACCGAAGAATGCCCTGCTGGTGAGCTACATGCCGCTGAGCGATGGCAGCCAACTGGCCGTGCTCAACACGCATCTGGAGCGGGCCACGCAGCCGGACGAAACCCTGCCCAAGCAGGTCACTGCCGTGGCCAAGGCCCTGGACAAATTCGAATCCCGAGGCATGCCCTGGCTGATCGGCGGCGACTTCAACCTGCTGCCTCTGGGGCAGTACCTGCGCCTGCCGCCCGAACAGCGCACCCCCTACTCCGCCGACAGCCCGCTGCACCTGCTGTGGGACAAGTACCCGATGATTCCCACCAACAACGAGGCCAGCGGCATCGACCGTGCGCACTGGCTGACCCACTACCCGAACGACCCCGGCCTCAACGGCCCGGACCGCACCGTCGACTACCTGTTCTACAGCCCGCGTATCAAACGGGTCGAGGCCCAGGTGCGGCAGGACGATACCTTGCGCATCTCTGATCATTTGCCGGTGATTGCGCGGTTTTTGTTGCCGGTTACGCCATAGCCGCAGACCTGTGGCAACGAGTCTGCTCGCGAATGCACTGTGTCAGCCAACTTCTATGCGACTGATAGGCCGCTATCGCGAGCAGGCTCGCTCCCACAGGAATCCTGCGGTGAATAACGATCGTGCGGCCAGCCCGGAGCCCATGTGGGAGCGAGCCTGCTCGCGATAGCGGGTGCTCGGCCAGTTTTGATGTGACTGACAGATAGCCATCGCGAGCAGGCTCCCACAGGGTTCGGGTCCACTCGGATTAACGCCTGTTCACTTACGCGGCTTGACCCGCGCCGTCGCCTCCGCCACCAGCGGATCATCCGGCCAGTAATGCTTGGGGTAACGCCCCTTGAGGTCCTTCTTCACTTCGGCGTAGGTGCTGCGCCAGAAGTTCGCCAGGTCCTGGGTCACCTGCACCGGCCGGCGTGCCGGTGACAGCAGGTGCAGCTTGACCACCTGGCGTCCGCCGGCGATGCGCGGAGTCTCGGCCAGGCCGAACAGTTCCTGCAAGCGCACCGCCAGGATCGGCGGGTATTCGCTGTAGTCCACGCGGATCGACGAACCCGAGGGCACGCTCAAGTGATGGGGTGCTTGCTCGTCCAACCGCTGCGGCAACGGCCAGGGCAGCAGGTTGTGAACGATGCTCGACAGGTCCAGGTTGGCAAAATGGCTGAGGCGCGAGACTCGGCCCAGATACGGCATCAGCCAATGTTCAAGACTGCCGAGCAACGCTTTGTCGCTGACGTCGGGCCATTCGCTTTCGCCCTTGGCGTCCAGGTCCAGTCGACGCAGCAGTGCCACCCGCGCCTGCCATTGCCGCAGTTCCGGCGTCCAGGGCAACAGCTCCAGGCCCTTGCGCCGCACCAGGTTCACCAGGGCCTGGCTACGGGCGGACTCATCCAGGCCGGTCAGCGGTTCGCGGCTGAGCACCAGTTCGCCGACCTTGCGCTGGCGCTCGGCCCGCAGCACGCCTTCGCGTTCGTCCCAGTCCAGTTGATCCACCGTGTGCACCTGCTCGGCCAGTACGGAATCGAACAGCGCCGGGTCGAAATCCGTCGCCAGGTAGATCCGCTCTTCCCGCTGGCCCTGGCGGCTGCCAAGATCAGCGATCACCAGCCACGGCTGCTTCATCAGGCTGTCGGCCTCGGCAAACAGCGCCGCACGGCCGTTGGCCAAGCGGTACTCCGCGCCGCCGGATCGTCGCTGCTGCGCGACCCGATCCGGGTAGGCCAACGCCAGCAGCGCCCCGAGCCAACGCGGATGATCGGGATCAGCCACCGCTTCTTCGGCCTTGCCCCGCAAATAGCCGCGATACTGCCGGGCCAGTTGCCGCGCCCGCGTCACGCCACCTTGCGCACCTCGCGCCGCCCGCTCTTCGCCGGACAGCAAGGCCAGACGACTGTGCAAATCCGCGCCGGCGCCCCTGAGAATGTCCCGTTCGCCCAACAACGCCGCGACGTTGCAGGCCATGTCCGCCAGCCCCAGCGCCTGCCCGCGCAACAATAAATGAGCGATACGCGGGTGGGCCGGCAGTTCGGCCATGGCCTGGCCGTGACGAGTCAGTTGCTCGCCGTCCAGCGCGCCCAGGCGCTGCAGCAGGTCCTGCGCCTGGGCGTAGGCGGCGCCGGGCGGCACGTCGAGCCAGACCAATTGCTGCGGCGTCACGCCCCAGCGCCCCAGTTGCAAGGCCAGCCCGGCCAGGTCCGCCGAAAGGATCTCCGCGCTGCCATAGGCGGCCAGTTGTTCGTGCTGGTCTTCGGACCACAACCGATAGCACACCCCCGGCTCCAATCGCCCGGCCCGACCGGCCCGCTGAGTAGCGCTGGCCCGGGAAATGCGCTGGGTGTCGAGACGTGTCATGCCGCTGCCCGGGTCGAAACGTGGAACCCGGGCCAGCCCGGCATCGACCACCACCCGGACGCCGTTGATGGTCAGGCTGGTTTCGGCGATGTTGGTTGCCAGCACCACTTTGCGCTGGCCAGGAGGCGCTGGGTCGATGGCGGCACGCTGGGCCGCGAGATCCAGTTCACCGTGCAGGGGACACAGCAACACGTTACCGCCCTCGCCCAGGGCCTCGACCAGTTGCTGGTGAACCCGACGGATCTCCGCCTGTCCGGGCAGAAACACCAAGACGCTGCCGGTTTCATCGTGCAACGCTTCGAGTACGGTCTGTACCAGCCGTGGCTCGATGAACTCGCCGGGCTGGAATGGCCGGCCCCAACGCACCGTCACCGGGAACATCCGCCCTTCACTGCGCAAGATCGGCGCGTCTTCCAGCAACCCGGCCAGGCGCTCACCTTCCAGGGTCGCCGACATCAGCAGAATCTTCAGCGGCAGGTCTTCGCGAAACAGCTCCCGGCCGTTGAGGCTCAAGGCCAGGGCCAGGTCGGCGTCGAGGCTACGCTCGTGGAACTCATCGAAAATCAGCAGCCCCACACCTTCCAATGCCGGATCGTCCTGCAGGCGGCGGGTGAGAATCCCCTCGGTAACCACTTCAATGCGGGTGCCTGGGCCAACCTTGCTGTCCAGACGAATCCGGTAGCCGACGGTTTCACCGACCTTTTCACCCAACTCACTGGCCAATCGCTCCGCCGCCGCCCGTGCCGCCAGGCGTCGGGGTTCGAGCATCAGGATGGTCTGTCCGGCCAGCCACGGCTCGTTCAACAAGGCCAGGGGAACGCGGGTGGTTTTACCGGCACCGGGCGGCGCTTCGAGCACAGCCTCGTGGCGCGATGCCAAGGCTTGACGCAGGGTTGGTAAAACTTCATCAATCGGCAAAGAAATCATGCTGGCTCCAAAACAGAGGGCCGAGTATAACGGCGAACTGTTTGGCGTGGTCTGGACTCAAACCCACAACGCCCTTACCTGCTCAGGAGATTGTTATGCGTATTCCCTTTCGCGTGATCGGTGGTGTCCTGGTCGCCACCCTGCTGACCCAGGTCAGCGCCTGCGGCTCGATCTTCTACCCTGACCGTCGCGGCCAGATCGACGGCAAGATCGACCCGGCCATTGCCGCGCTCGACGCCGTCGGCCTGCTGTTCTACATCATTCCCGGCCTGATCGCGTTCGCGGTGGACTTCGCCACCGGCGCCATTTACTTCGAGCCGGGCAAGACCGCCCAGATCGCGCCAGAAAAGCTCAAGCAGGCCGTCAACCCTGACGGCAGCGTCGACAACCATAAATTGCAGGCCATTCTGGAAAGCGAACTTGGCCGCAGCTTCCCCCTGGACGATCCACGGCTGATCCAGCACAAGGGCAGCGCGCAGCAACTGGCCGCCCTCGGACTCAAACCGGCCGCATGACGGGCGCCACTGAAGGAACCAACGCGCCATGACCACCACTCCCGAACACGCTCGCCTGCTACGCCTGGCCACCCGCGCCTCGGTGGCCGTGGCGTCGATCCTGATTATCGCCAAGGCACTGGCCTGGTGGCTGAGCGGTTCGGTGAGCATGCTCGCCGGCCTGACCGACTCGGCCTTGGACGGCGTCACCTCGCTGCTCAACCTGCTGGCGGTGCATTACGCCTTGCGTCCCGCCGACGCCGATCATCGCTACGGTCATGGCAAGGCCGAATCCTTGGCCGGCATGGCCCAGGCGCTGTTCATTGGCGGCAGCGCCGTGTTGATTGCCCTGCAGGCGTTCGAGCGCCTGAAAAACCCGGTCCCGGTGGAGGCGCCCTGGCTCAGTGTCGGCGTGATCGTGTTTTCCCTGGCCCTGACCCTGGCGCTGCTGGCGTTGCAACACCGGGTCATCCGCGCCACGGGCTCCAACGCCGTTCGCGCCGACTCGCTGCATTACCGTTCCGACCTGTTGCTCAACGGCAGCATTCTGGTGGCACTGCTGCTGGCCGGGTTCGGCTGGTATCAACTCGACGCCTGGTTCGGCCTGGGCATCGCCGTCTACATTCTCTGGAGCGCCATCCAGATCGCCCGGGAAAGTTTCGCCGTGCTGATGGACGAAGAACTGCCGCCCAACGTCAGCCAGCACATGCTGGAACTGGCCTGTGCCGTGCCCGGCGTGCTGGGTGCCCATGACTTGCGCACGCGGATTTCCGGCAACCACTGGTTCGTGCAACTGCATCTGGAATTGCCTGGAGAGCTGACCCTGTCAGTGGCCCACGGCCTCAGCGACCAGGCCGCCGATGCGATCCACCGCGCCTATCCGAAGGCCGAAGTGCTGGTGCACGCCGATCCGTCGGAAGTGGTGAAAACCGCCAGCGCCTGATGCGCTTCACCTCTGTGGGAGTAAAGCTTGCTCGCGATAGCGGCCGATCAGCCAACATTGTTGTCGACTGACTGACCCAATCGCGAGCAAGCTTTGCTCCCACAGGTTTGTGGCGTTCAGCACCCAGTCTTTTTTACTGAACAAACAAACCTCAGTAACTCACCTGATATCCACGACTGCTCAAGCAACTCCCCTGGGCCTGCCGGTAGGTCTGCACCACTTCCGGCGCGGGCGGATAGGTGTAGCTGCGCGGATCGAAGCCGCTCTGCTGCACCGCCCAGCGATAACACTCGTAGCCATCCTGGTTGACCTGCTCGGGAGACTGACCGTTGGCTGGATAGGCCACCACATCGAAACTGTTGCCCTGGGGTTGTGGCTGCGGATTGGCAACCGGCGCGTCGACCACGACGTAGTCCTGGGTGTTGGCTTCGTAGATGTAATAAGCACCGGCGGCGAGGAAGAACAGCGAGCTGCCGATCCAGACTTCCCGGGCATAGTCGGGCAGGTAACGGGTGCGGATGCCCCGAGGCGGCTGCACCACGACATAGCGTGGTCCTTGCGGGCGATACCAATAGCCACCCGAGAAGAAGTAGTCCTGGCCACGATAGGGCACACGGTAATTGCGATCCGGGAAGCGGTCGATGACATAACCGGGACGATATTGCGGCCCCGGCCCCCAACCATTGCCATGCCCGTCCGGGCGACCGGCCCAGTGCTGATCTGGACGATTGTCATGCTCGGGGCGTGGCCGATTGCTCGGATAACCGTCGCTGCGGCGCGGGATATCGCGGTAGTAACCCGGTTGCGGCTCCCGAGTCTGGGTCACGCTGTCGGGCCGGCCCTGGATCGGCAGGTTGTTGCCCGGCTGCTGCTGTTGCGGCGGACGACCATGACCGTTGGGATCCTGGGGTGATCGGTCATAGGATGGGCCACCCTGGCGCTGGGCGCCGGGTTCGAATTGGCGGCTGTTGTCGCCACGGATGATTTCGTTGCTCTGGGGCCGCGGCTGGCCAGAGTACCCCTGACCGTTGCCGCCGCGTCCGTCGTGTCCTCGATCACCGTCGGGGCCACCACGATTCTGCTGATCATCGGCCATCCCTTGCGCACTGACACTTGCCCACAACAAACCAACACCTGCCAGACGCCAGATGCGCGACTTCATGTTATTCCTCACAACGGTTCAGGGCCTGATGATAAGACTGGGAAAAGCCCAGGCCGGTTCTGCACCAGATTATCAGCAGCGCCACTTATTTCGCAGGCATTAAAAAAGGGAGACCCGTCGGCCTCCCCTTGAGAACTTCGTCCGTGCTCGACGCTTGTGGCGTCGGCTCACCTCACGCCGTCTTCTGGACAGTGTGCAGCTCGGGGGTCATGAGTGGCCTGTCTGGCTACCAGGCACCGGTGGGTGCCGCGACCGCAGCCGGCCTGCTTGGGCGGGCTGCATTGGACTGTTTGTCCGAGCAGTGATCTTGGTGATAAGAATAGGCCTGGGCCGGCGACAGATGATTGCGAAGATTGCTCAATTAAACATCGCTTGCGCAATTTTTACCCCCGGATAGATAATCCCACGCAATTATCAAGATAAAGGCCCGACCGATGAGCAAACTCGACCGTTACGACCTGAGCATTCTGGCGGAATTGCAGCGCGACGCGCGCATCTCCAATCAGGAACTGGCCGAGCGCATCGGCCTGTCACCCTCGCCCTGTTCGCGGCGGGTCAAACAGTTGGAAGACGACGGCTACATTACCCGCCAGGTCGCGTTGCTCGACCGCAAAATGCTCGGACTGAGCCTGACCGCCTACGTGCTGATAGGCATGGACCGTCACACCCCCGAACGCTTCGAAAACTTCGAAGCCGCGATTCGCAACCTGCCGCAAGTGCTCGAGTGCAGCCTGGTGACCGGCATGGACGCGGACTACCAGCTCAAGGTGGTGGTGCCGGACATGGACCATTACCAGAAACTGCTGCTGGGCCACCTGACCCGGATCGACGGCGTCACCAGCGTGCGCTCGAGTTTCGTGCTGAACCAGGTGCTCAGCAGTACCGAATTGCCGTTGACCCATCTGCGCAGCTGAAACCGCCTCAACCACTGTAGGAGCCGAGCTTGCTCGCGATGGCGGCATTACAGTCGACAATGACTTGGCTGATCCACCGCCATCGCGAGCAAGCTCGGCTCCCACAGGGTCCGGGGCAGTCGCACCATCGAGAAGGCGATGAATAGCTGCGACACACCGCCGCAGGTCAATCCCTCGCCCGGCCACCATGCCGTATACTCGCCCCGCCTTTCCAACCCCGCCCACGCCGGAGTGTTTCGATGGATCCTGCTGTTTTCGAAGAGTGGATGATGACCGGCCTGGTCAGCATTCTGATCATTTTCATGGGCTTCATCGTCTGGGATCTGGCGAAGAAGTCCAAGGCCGGGCGTTTCGGTTCGTTCATCCTGTTTTTCGTGCTGGGGCTCGGCGTGGCGGCGTTCGTCATCAAGAGCGTGGTGATCGGCCTGATCGAGTCCGGGGCGCTATAGGCGCGCCGGGACCTCTTTCCACTGGCCCTGATCAAGCCCTTCGATCGTCCAATCGCCAATCCTGACCCGCACCAGCCGCAACGTCGGCAACCCCACGGCAGCGGTCATCCGTCGTACCTGGCGGTTGCGCCCCTCGCGTATGACCAGTTCCAGCCAACTCGTAGGCACGCTTTTGCGAAAGCGCACCGGCGGGTTGCGCGGCCATAGCAGCGGTTCGTCCAGCAAGCGCGCCTCGGCGGGCAGCGTCATGCCGTCGTTCAACTCCACGCCATCACGCAGGCGTTGCACCTGTTCAGCGCTTGGCTCGCCTTCCACTTGCACCCAGTAAGTCTTGGCCAGTTTGTGCTTGGGGTCGGCGATACGTGCCTGCAATTGCCCGTCGTTGGTCAGCAACAACAGCCCCTCGCTGTCGCGATCCAGCCGCCCGGCCGGGTAGATGCCCGGGATGTCGATAAAATCCTTGAGCGTCGCTCGCCCCTCGCCATCGCTGAATTGGGTCAGCACATCGAAAGGCTTGTTGAACAGGATCAGCCTGGGCTCGGCCGGAGGCGCCTTCGCGACCCGGCGCGCGGCGGATGCAGGGGGTTTCACGCCAGGGCGGCGGGAAACGGGACGTGGAGGACGGGACATGGCGGCACTATCTAACTAACGGTCAGGGCCGACCATGCTAGTGGCCCGACCGTTAAATGACTACCGTCCGAACGGTATCAGCGGAACGGCGGCTCGTCGAAGCTGCGCAGTTTGCGCGAATGCAATGAATTGAGCTGGTTGCGCAACAGATCCAATGCCTCGATACCGATTTTCAAGTGTTGGTTGACCGCCCGCTCATAGAACGCGTTGGCCGAGCCCGGCAGCTTGATTTCGCTGTGCAGCGGTTTGTCCGAGACGCAAAGCAACGTGCCATAGGGCACCCGCAGGCGATAACCCTGGGCGGCGATGGTGCCACTCTCCATGTCCACCGCCACCGCGCGGGACAGGTTGATCAGCGGACGCTCCTGGGCCCAGCGCAGCTCCCAGTTGCGGTCGTCGTAGGTCAGCACGGTGCCGGTACGTAGGCGTTTCTTCAGCTCATCGCCTTTTTCGCCAGTGATGTTCGCCGCGGCTTGCTGAAGCGCCAACTGCACTTCTGCCAGGGCGGGAATCGGGATATTCGGTGGCACCACCCGGTCGAGGATGCCATCACGGCGCATGTAGGCGTGGGCCAGCACGTAGTCGCCGATGGTCTGGGACTGCCGCAGCCCGCCGCAGTGGCCGATCATCAGCCAGCAATGAGGTCGCAGCACGGCCAGGTGGTCGGTGATGTTCTTGGCATTGGAAGGGCCGACACCGATGTTCACCAGGGTCACGCCATGGCCGTCGTTGGCCTGCAGGTGATAGGCCGGCATCTGGTAACGGTGCCAGACCACGCCGGCGGCGATGGCCGACGCTTCGCTGTGGTCCATGTTCTTGTCGATGATCACGTTGCCCGGCAGGACCATGCGTACGAAGCGCGGGTCGCTGCGCAATTGCTCCAGGCCATGGACGATGAACTGGTCGACATAACGGTGATAGTTGGTCAGCAGGATCCACGGCTGCACATGACGCCAATCGCTGCCGGTGTAGTGCACGAGACGACGCAGGGAGAAATCCACGCGGGCGGCGTCGAACAGTGACAGAGGCAGCGGGTCGGTGTTCTCCCAGTCATAGAGGCCGTCGGCGATGCCATCGGTGGCGGCCGACAGGTCGGTGCTGGGGAACACCCGCGCCAGCACCGCCGCCGTCACACCGGAACCGGCCAGTTCATCGCCCTGTTCCACCACATACGGGTAAGGAATGTTCTGCTCGCTGACGCCCACTTCCACGGTGACGGTAAAGTCATGCATCAGCGGGACGAGTTGTTCGAGCAGGTATTTACGGAACGCGGCAGGATGAGTGACGGTGACGCTGTAGGTGCCCGGCAACTGGACCTTGGCATAGGCGCGGGTGGTTTGCGGGACCTCGCCGTGGCAGTGGTAGGTCAGCCGCAACGCCGGATAGCGGAACAGCGCACGTTGCTCGGCATCCGGCTCGATGCGGTCCTTGAGGTAGCGCATGAGCGCCTGGTTCAACGCGGTGGTCGCACGCTCGTGCAGGGCCGCCAGGCGATCCACGGCTTGTTCGGCGGTTTGAACGACAATAAACGCTTCGGTCACGATCAGCTTCCTGTGTTCTGACTTGCAGACCTTCATCTTGCCTGCATCGCCGTCTTACGGGAACAGTGGCGTGCTGGACACCCTCGATCATCCACCGAAGCTCCACTGCGGGAGAGAGCCTACTCGCGACAGCGCCGGGTCAACTTGCATCGATGTTGGATGGGCCGACGCCTTCGCGAGCAGGCTCGCTCCCACCCTGATCTCGGGTGGACACGCCCTCCATGCTCACCGCCAATCCCCTGTGGGAGCGAGCCTGCTCGCGATGGCGGTGGGTCAGCTTGCATTGATGCCGGATGTACCGACGCCATCGCGAGCAGGCTCGCCCCCACATTGGGCTGGTGCCTGTCGCGAGCTTCTCAAAACCCTTGCGGGGTAGAACGCGTCACGATGGCTTCCACATTCAAACCCCGTGGCAAGGCGCCGTAGACCCGGCCAGTCGAACCCAGGCGGCTGGCGATGAAGGCGTCGCTGACGTCGCTGTTGCCCGCCTCCAGCAACAGCTTGGCTTGCAGGCCCACGGCGATGTCTTCGGTCAATTGTCGGGCGCGAAACTGGATATCGTCGGTGTCCTTGAACGCCGCCTGTAATTGGTGGATGTGGTTGGCCAGGCGCTTGTCGCCGTGGCCGTCGCCCAACTCATTGAACAATACATCCAACACACCAGGTTCCTTGGACAGGGCCCGCAACACATCGAGGCATTGCACGTTGCCGGAGCCTTCCCACGTTGAATTGACCGGCGCCTCCCGGTACAGGCGCGGCAGGATGCTGTCTTCGACATAACCGGCGCCCCCCATGCACTCGGCAGCTTCATTGATCATCACGGGGGCGCGCTTGCAGATCCAGTACTTGCCCACTGCCGTCACCAGCCGGGCGAACTTGGCTTCGTGCTCGTCACTCAAGTGATCCAGCGCCCGCCCCATGCGCAAACTCAAGGCCAACGCGGACTCGCTTTCCAGCGCCAGGTCGGCCAGCACGTTCTGCATCAAGGGCTGCTCACTCAACAGCCTGCCGCCGACTGTCCGATGGGCACAGTGATGGCTGGCCTGGGTCAACGCCTGGCGCATCAGGGCGCTGGAACCGACCATGCAATCGAAGCGGGTCATGGCGACCATCTCGATAATGGTCGGCACGCCGCGCCCCTCCTCACCAATCATCCAGGCCAGGGCACCGCGAAACTCGACTTCGCTGGAAGCATTGGAGCAGTTGCCCAGCTTGTTTTTCAGGCGCTGGATATAGAACTGGTTGCGGGTGTCGTCCGGACGATGGCGCGGCAACAGGAAACAGGTCAGCCCCTTGTCGGTCTGAGCCAGGGTCAGGAAGGCATCGCACATCGGCGCCGAACAGAACCACTTGTGGCCCACCAGTTCATAGGCCTGGCCCGGCCCCCGGGCGCCCACCGGGAAGGCCTTGGTGGTATTGGCCCGCACATCGGTGCCGCCCTGTTTTTCGGTCATCGCCATGCCAAGGGTAACGCCGGCCTTGTGGGCCATGCCGACATTGCGCGGGTCGTACTCGGTGGCGAGCACTTTCGGCATCCAGCGCTCAGCCAGGTCCGGCTGCAAGCGCAGCGCCGGGACACTGGCAAAGGTCATGGTCAACGGGCAGCCCGTGCCGGCTTCGGCCTGGCTGTGCAGATACGTCATCGACGCCCGGGCCACATGGGCGCCGGGTTGCGGATGAGACCAGGGCAGGCTGGGCAGGCCATGCTCGATGGCGGTACGCATCAGCTGGTGATAAGCGGGATGGAACTCCACCAGATCAACGCGGTGACCATAGCGGTCATGGCTGGAGAATACCGGTTTGTTCTGGTTGGCCAGGAACCCTGCCTCCATCAGCGGCCCGCCGGCCAACCCACCGTACTCATCGATCCGTGCCTGGGCCCAGCCGGCACCGAAACGCTGCGACCATTGCTGCAGCGGCAAGTCGATGCGATACAGGTTGGCGCCGTCCAGGGAGGGCGGCTGATTGGTGACGTCGTGGGTTTCGGCGAACTGGTGCAGGTTCATGACAGGGCTCCTCGGTCGGCCAGCAGGAACCAGTTAAGCACTGCCTCCAGGCCGAACAAAGTGTCATACCCGCCTAAATGTCGGCGCTTTCGCCCTGCCCCGGACACAGCACGCGACGTTGCAAAATCGCCTGCAGAACCTCGAACTTCACCGGTTTGCCCAAGTAATCGACCAAGGCGCCCGCCGGACAACCATTCGGGTCCAGGTTCGGGCCGACCACCAGCACCGGCAACTCCTCACAGCCGGCCAGGGTACGGATCTGGCAGCAGACTGACACACCGTCCAAAGGTGGCGACTGGCAATCGAGCACCACGGCATCGAAACTGCCGTCCCGCAACATTTCCAGCGCCCCACGGCCACTGTCGGCGGTGCGCACCCGGTAGCCCAGCTTGAGCAGCATGCCGCGCATGACCAGTTGATCGATGCTGTCGTCATCGGCCAGCAGCACCGTACAGTCCTGAGGCTGACGCATGCCGTGTCTTTTGCTGAACGGAAACGGCGTGGAGCTCGCCATCGGCAAAGCCATTTCAAATTCGATGTCCAGCTGGAAGCGGCTGCCGCGCCCAGGCTCGGACGTATGGGTCAAGCGGCCCCCCATCAACCCCACCAACTGCCGACAAATTGCCAGGCCCACGCCCAGGCCGCCGTACTCACGGGTCATGGAGCCGTCGAGCTGGAAGAAACGCTGGTACAAGGTCGCCTCGCCCAGATCGGTGAAGCCGATCCCTGTGTCGATCACGGCGAAGGACAGCCCCCAGCGATCATGCTCCATCGGTTTGCCGCTGACTCGCAGGGCCAGGCCGCCCACCCGGGTGAATTTGATGGCGTTGTCCAGCAGGCATTCCAGGCACTGGGTCAACTTGCAGCTGTCACCGAGCAACCGATCCGCCAGACCCGGCGCCACATCGACCTTGAAATCCAGGCCCTTGGCCTGCGCACTGGCCGCGAACTGCACCTGCAAGACATCGAGCATCCCGCGCAGGCTGAACGGCGCCGGATTGACCTTGAGCTTGCCGGCCTGCAATTCCGTGAGGGTCAGCATGCCGTTGACCATGCGCATCATGTCCCGCGCCGAGCCGGCGGCGGTCTGTTGGTATTGGGTCAGCTCCTCGTCCATCTCGACGGTTTCCATCAACTCCAGCGAGCCGATGACGCCATTCATGGGCGTACGCAGTTCATGGGTCAGGGTCGCGAGGAATTCGTCCTTGAGCTTGTTACCGTGGGCCAGTTGCTGGTTGAGCACTTCCAGCTTCTGCCCGGCATCCAGCAGGGTCTGGGCCTGTTGCTCACGCATGGCATTGATGCGGTCGGCCAGGGCCAGGGACAACAACGCCACTTCGATGGCCGAGCCGATCTGGCTGGCGTACATGGTCAGGAACACGTTCGGCAGATAACCGAGCACCATCAGGGTATTGACGATGCCTCCCAGCAAAAACGCCGACCAGGCAATGATGAAGTAACGCGCCACCCTCAGCCCACGCCACCAGGCGAACAGGCCGGCAGCAAAAATCACCACCGTGAACACCAGCGCCAGCGCCGTCGCCAGACGCAGGGCCAGGGCGTAACTGGCCATCAGCGACAGGCCCACCACCACCGCGCCGAAGACGATCAGCGCCAACAACAGGCGATCGAGCCAGCGACTGTGTTGGGCGGTTTGCAGGAAGCTGCGGGCAAACTGACTGCCGAACAGAGCCGCGCAGCCGATGAAGAATGGTGTCGCGGCGTTGGTCCACCAAGGGTTGTCCGGCCAGAAATACTCGGCGGCGGCACCGTTGACCGACAACTGGTACAAGCCGAACGAGGCGATATAGACGATGTAATAGAGATAACTGGTGTCCCGCACACTCAGGTAGATGAACAAGTTGTACACCAGCATGCCCAGCAGCACGCCATAGATAATCCCCAGCACATACAAGCGCACCGGCTGCTGTTCGAGATAAGCAGTGCTGGACCACAGGGTCAGCGGCGCCTGGATCGACCCCTGGCTCTGCAGGCGCAGATAAACGGTCTGGCGCTGATCGGGGACAAAATCCAGGCTGAACAGGTAGCTGTTCTGACGAATTTCCCGGGCGTTGAATGGCAGCGCATCGCCGGTCTGGCGAACCAGACGGTAGACTCCGCTGGTATCAGGCAGATACAGATCGAGATGATCCAAGGGCGGATAGGCCAGCTCCAGTAACCAGGTGCGCTGGGCATTCACATTGTGGGGACGGTAATGGAGGTCGATTTTCAGCCAGAACGCCGACCGCGAGTAACCGGCATTCAGCGTTTCCTTGTCATGGGGCTTGAAGCGACCGGCAGCGGCTTCGGCCAGCACATCGTCGAGGGTGGCGGTGCCGTTTGCGTCTTCGAACACTTGCAGCGCTTGGCCCAGGGGCAGGCTTTGGGTGAACTCGTCGAATTCGAGGGCGCTTGCCAAAGGGGACAAGCACAGCAGCAACATCAGCAAATAGCGCATTTAAGCCCCAGCGTGGCCTGTCCGGTTGAGTCAGGAAGCCCCCCATTCCCTGAGTAGACGTAAAACCGGCATTACCTGTTATTAAGTTGGATCCATCCTTAGCATAGCCGTTGATGGCCAACTTGCACCATTGAAATCTCTCTTGCAGAAGGCTCTAGAACGGGCGTTTCAGAGCAAAGCATTGAGATAGAGCTGTTGCTTTGGTCAAGTTGCATGCTGCCGCGGCGCATCGCACGGGGAATTTATCGGTGGCGCCGACCACAGGGGTTTGGTGGTAAGCTCGCGCACCATGAATATCTACAGCTCTCGCCCCGTTGTCCTCTGTCTCTCCGGCCACGACCCCAGTGGTGGCGCCGGCTTGCAGGCAGATATCGAAGCCCTTCTCGCCCAGGGTTGCCATGCCGCCCCGGCCGTTACCGCGCTGACCGTGCAAGACACGGTGAACGTAAGCGACTTCCGCGTACTCGATCGCGAGTGGGTCCTGGCGCAAGCCAATGCCGTGCTCAACGATTCGTCGGTGGCGGCGGTCAAGCTGGGCATGCTCGGCTCCCTGGAGATGGTCGACACCGTGGTCGAACTGCTCCAGGCGCACCCGCACCTGCCCATGGTCTGCGACCCGGTGCTGCGCGCTGGCGGCGGCGGACGCCTGGGCAAGGATGAAGTCGGCTACGCCATGCGCGAACGCCTGCTGCCCCTGGCGATCATTGCCACCCCGAACCTGCCGGAAGCCCGCATCCTCGCCGAACTGCCCGAAGGCAGCGCCGATGAGTGCGCCGAAAAACTGCTGCCCTTCGTCAAGCACCTGTTGATCACCGGCGGGCATGGCGACGAACATGAAGTCCATAATCGTCTGTACAGCCGCGACGGACACCGCGAGACGTTTACCTGCCAGCGCTTGCCCGGCAGCTACCATGGTTCCGGTTGCACCCTGGCCAGCGCCCTGGCCGGTCGACTGGCCCAAGGCGAACAGCTCGCCAGTGCCGTGCGCACCGCCCTGGATTACACCTGGCGCACCCTGCGCGACGCCGAACAACTGGGCAAAGGCCAGTTCGTGCCACGTCGCCTGCCGTTGGATTTCTGCTCGTAACATTTTTGCCAGTCACATTTTTTGCCAGAAACAGAGGGCAGTGGAATGAAATTACGTGGCCTCTATGCCATCACTGATAGCCAGTTGCTGGCCGGTAGATTTCTCGCCTATGTAGAAGCGGCACTGGAAGGCGGCGTTACCCTGCTGCAATACCGCGATAAAAGCAGCGACGAGGCCCGGCGCCTGCGGGAAGCCGAAGCCCTGCGCGACCTGTGCGAGCGCTACAAGACCCAGTTGATCATCAACGACGACGCCGAACTGGCGGCGCGCCTGGGCGTTGGCGTGCACTTGGGACAGACCGATGGGCCGCTGGCGCCGGTACGGGCATTGCTCGGGCACAAGGCGATCATCGGGTCCACCTGCCATGCCAGCCTGGACCTGGCTGCACAGGCCGCCGCTGAAGGCGCAAGCTACGTAGCCTTCGGCCGCTTCTTCAACTCCAACACCAAGCCCGGTGCGCCCAGCGCAAACCTTGAACTGCTCGAACAGGCTCGCCTCAAACTGCATGTACCGGTGTGCGCCATCGGCGGCATCACCCTGGACAATGCCGCCCCGCTGGTGGCCCACGGCGTCGACCTGCTGGCCGTGGTGCATGGCCTTTTCGGCGCCGACAACGCTCATGAAGTGACGCGCCGCGCCCGCGCATTCAACGATCTGTTGAAGATCAAATAATTTCCGTTTTCGAGAGACCGACCATGTCCCGTTCCGAAACCCTTTTTGCCAACGCCCAGAAACATATCCCCGGCGGCGTGAACTCCCCCGTCCGTGCATTCAAGAGCGTCGGCGGCACCCCGTTGTTCTTCAAACACGCCGAAGGCGCCTATGTAACCGACGAAGACGACAAGCGCTATGTGGATTACGTGGGCTCGTGGGGTCCGATGATCCTGGGCCACAGTCATCCAGAGGTGCTGGACGCCGTGCGCAAACAGCTGGAACACGGTCTGTCCTATGGCGCCCCGACCGCCATGGAAACCGAAATGGCCGACCTGGTCTGCGCCATCGTGCCGTCGATGGAGATGGTGCGCATGGTCAGCTCCGGCACCGAGGCGACCATGAGCGCGATCCGCCTGGCACGGGGCTACACCGGTCGCGACAGCATCATCAAGTTCGAAGGTTGCTACCACGGTCACTCCGACAGCCTGCTGGTCAAGGCCGGTTCCGGTGCGCTGACCCAGGGCGTGCCGAGTTCCGCCGGTGTACCGGCGGCGTTCGCCAAACACACCCTGACCCTGCCGTTCAACGACCTCGAAGAAGTCGAAAAGATGCTCGCAGAGGTTGGCCAGGAAGTGGCCTGCATCATCGTCGAGCCAGTGGCCGGCAACATGAACTGCGTACCGCCGGCGCCGGGCTTCCTCGAAGGCTTGCGTAACCTGTGCGACAAACACGGCGTGGTCTTGATCTTCGACGAAGTGATGACCGGTTTCCGTGTCGCCCTCGGCGGTGCCCAGGCCCATTACGGCGTGACGCCGGACCTGAGCACCTTCGGCAAGATCATCGGCGGCGGCATGCCGGTGGGCTGCTTCGGCGGCAAACGCGCCATCATGGAATGCATCGCGCCACTGGGCCCGGTCTACCAGGCCGGCACGCTGTCGGGCAACCCGCTGGCCATGGCCGCCGGCCTGACCACGCTGCGCCTGATCAGCCGGCCGGGCTTCCACGCCGAACTGACCGATTTCACCACCCGCCTGCTCGACGGCCTGCAGATGCGCGCCGACGCGGCCGGCATCCCGTTCGTGACCACCCAGGCCGGCGGCATGTTCGGCCTGTATTTCAGTGGCGCCGACGACATCGTGACGTTCGAAGACGTGATGGCCAGCGACGCGGATCGCTTCAAGCGCTTCTTCCACCTGATGCTCGAGGGCGGCGTCTATCTGGCGCCGAGTGCGTTCGAAGCCGGCTTCACCTCCATCGCCCATGGCGAGGCCGAGTTGAAGATCACCCTCGACGCGGCCGAGCGGGCCTTCGCCGCCATGAAGTAAGCCTGTGGATAACTGACGCTGGCTGACACCGGCGTCAGCGATTACCGACACGTTTCGTCTCTTTTCCTACGTATTGATCTATAAAGCAGTCATCGACACGCTCTGGCAGCAGAAAAACGAGTAAAGACTTTGTAAGGATGGCCCTGCTTATTTCATAATGCGCGCTTATTGGATCCCCCGGAGGGTCCGCGCGCCCCTCAGAGGTAAGTCGATTCCCATGAACCGCACCGGCCGCACCCTTGCCCTGGGCTGCCTGTTGCTCCTTCAGCCGCTGCTCGCGAATGCACAAGCAGGCGGTAACTCGTTGTTGATCCCGGCGGTGGGCCGTTGCACGCTCAATACCCAGCCACAAGATCTCGCACCGGCACTCGACGCCTGTCAAAAAGCGGCGGACGCAGGCGATGCACAAGCGCAATACGAGTTGGGCGAGTTCTACTATGAAGGCAAGGGCGCGCCACGCGACCTCAAGCAAGCCCTCAACTATTTCGAAAAAGCCTCGCTGCAGGGCCATGCCCAGGCACAATTCAAGCTGGGCGGCATGTTCTTCCATGGCGAAGGCGTACCGGCCAATAACGTCCAGGCCTACATCGTATTGAAGATGGCGGCGGTCAACGGCGCCGAAGATGCGTTGGACACCGCCGACGAAGTCGCCGAGCAGATGCCCCGTGCCGAACTGGAAGTTGCGACCCAGGTGCTGGGGCAGATCTTCCGCAAATACCTGATGGAACTGCAGAACGCCGATGGGCGCACGCCCTTCTCGCCCCTGCCCTGAATCCAAGGTCCCCTGTGGCGAGGGGATTTATCCCCGCTGGGGCGCGAAGCGGCCCTAACCCTACCCCCTCGATATTTCTGGTCGGCTACAAGTTTTTTGGGGCTGCTGCGCAGCCCAGCGGGGATAAATCCCCTCGCCACAAAAGCCAGATTTACTTCTCAGGCATCGGCATCGGAAACGGCATCACATTGCCGACCGTACCCCGGGCTTCGCTGATTTTCGGGGTGCCCAGGCGTTCGACTTCGTCGATGCGTACGATCGAATGCATCGGCACGAAACTGCGCACCACGCCTTCGAACTGCGCCTTGAGCTTTTCTTCGCTCGGGTCGACGACCACTTGCGTGCGCTCGCCAAAGACGAACTCTTCCACCTCCAGAAAGCCCCACAGATCACTTTGATAGATCTGCTTGGCGTACATTTCGAACACCTGGCCCTGGTTGAGGAAAATCACCTTGTAGATTGGAGCTTCACGTTTGGTCATGGCGGGCGAAACACATCGGCAGGTAAAAATGAGGGCGCGAACTATAGCATAGCCACTGCTCGCACAGCGGTAGGAACCGCGGGACTTGTTCCCTATAATGCGCGGTTCTTTGAATCACGTGATGACTCCCTCCATGGCCAAGAAGCTTTACATCGAAACCCACGGTTGCCAGATGAACGAGTACGACAGCTCGCGCATGGTCGATCTGCTGGGTGAGCACCAGGCCCTGGAGGTCACCGCACGCGCCGAAGACGCGGACGTGATCCTGCTCAACACCTGTTCGATCCGCGAACGTGCCCAGGACCGGGTCTATTCCCAGCTCGGCCGCTGGCGCGAATTGAAGCTGGCCAACCCGGAAATGGTCATCGCCGTGGGCGGTTGCGTGGCCAGCCAGGAAGGCGCTGCCATTCGTGACCGTGCCCCCTATGTAGACGTGGTCTTCGGCCCACAGACCCTGCACCGCCTGCCGGAGATGATCGACGCGGCCCGTGTCACCAGACTGCCGCAGGTGGACGTTTCGTTCCCGGAAATCGAGAAATTCGACCACCTGCCCGAGCCGCGTATCGACGGCCCGAGTGCCTACGTCTCGGTCATGGAAGGCTGCAGCAAGTACTGCACGTTCTGCGTAGTGCCCTATACCCGGGGCGAAGAAGTCAGCCGCCCCTTCGACGACGTGATCGCCGAGATCATTCACCTGGCGGAAAACGGCGTGCGGGAAGTGACGCTGCTGGGGCAGAACGTCAACGGCTATCGCGGCCAGACCCACGACGGACGGCTCGCGGACCTCGCCGAGCTGATCCGCGTGGTGGCGGCGGTGGACGGCATCGACCGCATTCGCTACACCACCTCCCATCCGCTGGAGTTCTCCGACAGCCTGATCCGCGCCCATGCCGAGGTCCCCGAGCTGGTCAAGCACCTGCACCTGCCGGTGCAGTCGGGCTCCGACCGGATCCTGGCGGCCATGAAGCGCAACCACACGGCACTGGAGTACAAGTCCAAGCTGCGCAAACTGCGAGCGGCGGTGCCGGGAATCTGCATCAGTTCGGACTTCATCGTGGGCTTTCCCGGGGAAACCGAGAAAGACTTCCAACAGACCATGAAGCTGATCGAAGAAGTGGGTTTCGACTTTTCCTACTCGTTCGTCTACAGCCAGCGCCCTGGCACCCCGGCGGCCGACTTGGCGGACGATACCCCCGAAGAACTGAAAAAAGAGCGGCTCAACGCCTTGCAACACCGTCTGAACCAGCAGGGTTTCGAGATCAGCCGACAAATGGTCGGCTCCACCCAACGGATTCTGGTCACCGATTATTCGAAAAAAGACCCGGGCGAACTGCAAGGCCGGACCGAAAACAATCGCATCGTCAATTTCCGCTGCGACACCCCGGCCCTGATCGGCCAGTTCGCCGACGTGCACATCGACTCCGCGCAACCGCATTCCCTGCGGGGCTCGTTGATCCAGTAACCTTTTCAAAACACTATTGCCTGTGCAAGCAAGACCTGTGGGAGCAAGGCTTGCCCGCGATCAAGGCAGCGCGATCTTCAGCAAGGTTGCGGTGCTTTCATCGCGGGCAAGCCTTGCTCCCACTATGGGTTGTGCCAACCCTGTGATCGGATTCGCCTGTTTAAGAGCTTTCGCACCCAGCCTACTGGCGTTATCCTTGATTTCATATCAATTGCCCCTGGGCGGCTAAAAACGACCTTGAACGCACCCATCGAACCCCATCGTTTCATTCTCGAGCCCTTCGAGGCTCGCCGCTTCGCCAATCTGTGCGGGCAATTCGACGAGCATCTGCGCTTGATCGAACAGCGCCTGGCCATCGAGATCCGCAACCGCGGAAACCAGTTCGAGCTGATCGGCGAACCCAAGCACACCACCTCCGCGGAAAACCTGCTGCGCCGTCTCTACCGGGAAACCAAGGGGAGCGAGCTGTCGCCGGACACCGTCCACCTGTTCCTGCAGGAGTCGGCCGTCGAAGAGCTCGACAACCACACCCCCGCGGAACCTGCCGTGGCCCTACGTACGAAGAAAGGCATGATTCGCCCTCGCGGCTTGAATCAGCAGCGCTACGTGAAGGAAATCCTGGGCAACGACATCAATTTCGGTATCGGCCCGGCCGGTACGGGCAAGACCTACCTGGCCGTGGCTTGCGCGGTCGATGCCCTGGAACGCGAACAGGTGCGGCGCATCCTGCTGGTGCGTCCGGCGGTCGAAGCTGGGGAAAAACTCGGCTTCCTGCCCGGCGACCTGAGCCAGAAAATCGACCCTTACCTGCGCCCTCTCTATGACGCGCTGTATGAAATGCTCGGCTTCGAATACGTCGCCAAGCTGATCGAGCGCCAGGTCATCGAAGTTGCACCGCTGGCCTACATGCGTGGCCGGACCCTGAACAACAGTTTCATCATCCTCGACGAGAGCCAGAACACCACCGTCGAGCAAATGAAAATGTTCCTGACCCGGATCGGCTTTGGCTCCACCGCCGTCATCACCGGGGACATCACTCAGGTCGACCTGCCCCGGGGCACCAAGTCCGGGCTGAACCATGTGATCCAGGTGCTCAAGGACGTGCCAGGCATCAGCTTCACGCATTTCCTGCCCAAGGACGTCGTGCGCCATCCATTGGTGCAGCGCATCGTCGAGGCCTACGAGCGCTTCGAGCAGCGCGCCGAGGATATGCACGAAAGCAAAGGCAGCCGCCAAGATGCTTGAACTTGACCTGCAACTGGCCAGCGCCCACGCCGTCCCCAGCGAAATCCAGTTCCGCCAGTGGTGCGAGCTGGCCCTGCGTCAGCGCAGCGCCGACTCGGAACTGACGATCCGCCTGGTGGACGAACCCGAAGGCCGCGAGCTGAACCATACCTGGCGCCAGAAAGACTACGCGACCAACGTGCTGTCCTTTCCCGCCGACGTCCCCGACGAACTGCTCGACATCCCGCTGCTGGGGGACCTGGTAATCTGCGTCCCGGTGGTGGAGCGCGAAGCCACGGAACAAGGCAAACCTTCCGAAGCCCACTGGGCTCATCTGGTCATTCACGGCTGCTTGCATCTGCTTGGTTACGACCATATTGAAGATGACGAAGCCGAAGAAATGGAAGCACTGGAACGAACGTTGCTTGCAGAGCTGGGTCATTCCGACCCCTACGCCGGCGACGAACACTGATACATCAACCTGTAACGACAAAGGATTCAGAGTAATCGCTATGAGCGAAGATCGATCGAGCAACGGGCAGAAGTCATGGCTGGGCAAGCTCACCCAGGCTTTTGCCCATGAGCCGAAAAACCGCCAGGAGCTGCTGGAGCTGCTGCGCGATGCACACCAGAACAAACTGCTGGACAGCGAAGCGCTGGCCATCGTCGAAGGCGCCATTCAGGTCGCTGACCTGCAAGTACGGGACATCATGGTTCCGCGCTCGCAGATGGTCAGCATCAAGGCGACCCAGACACCCCGTGAATTCCTGCCGGCCGTGGTCGACTCCGCCCACTCGCGCTACCCGGTGATCGGCGAGAGCCATGACGACGTCATGGGCGTGCTGCTGGCCAAGGATCTGCTGCCACTGATCCTTCAGGAAAACGGCGACAGCTTCAATATCAAGGACTTGCTGCGCCCGGCCACCTTCGTGCCCGAGTCCAAGCGCCTGAACGTGCTGCTGCGTGAGTTTCGCGCCAACCACAACCACATGGCCATCGTCATCGACGAGTACGGCGGCGTGGCCGGATTGGTCACCATCGAGGACGTGCTCGAGCAGATCGTCGGCGACATCGAGGACGAGCACGATGTCGAAGAAGACAGCTACATCAAGCCACTGCCCAGCGGCGACTTCCTGATCAAGGCCCTGACGCCGATCGAGAACTTCAACGAATTCTTTGACAGCCAATTCTCCGACGACGAATTCGACACCGTCGGCGGCCTGGTGATGAGCGCTTTCGGGCACCTGCCCAAGCGCAACGAAACCACGGAAATCGGTTCCTGGCGCTTCCGCATCCTGAACGCCGACAGCCGCCGGATCCACCTGCTGCGCCTGTCACCCATTGGCCGATAACCCCTGCGAGACCCGCTAAGGACACACATGCGCTGGATAACCCGCCCCGGCTGGCCCGGTAACCTGCTGGCCGTGGCGGCCGGTGCGATCACCACCCTGGCCCTGGCACCGTTCGACATCTGGCCGCTGGCATTGCTGGCGGTCGGACTTTTCTATGCCGGGCTGCGCGA
Organism: Pseudomonas sp. ICMP22404; assembly: GCF_006227205.1. Lineage (GTDB taxonomy): Bacteria > Pseudomonadota > Gammaproteobacteria > Pseudomonadales > Pseudomonadaceae > Aquipseudomonas. The sequence goes on along the minus strand of NZ_VCNG01000018.1, from coordinate 74,103 downwards.
ACTTTCGCCACGCCAGGCCCTGGGCCGGGGCTGGTGCTTCGGTTTTGGCCTGTTTGGTGCGGGCACCAGCTGGATCTACGTCAGTATCCATAACTTCGGTGGCGCCTCGGTGTTGCTCGCCGGGCTGTTGATGCTGTTGTTCGTGGCCGCCATCGCCTGGTTCTTCGCCCTGCCCGCCTGGCTTTGGGCGCGCTGGCTGCGGCGCAATGAAGCCCCGCTGGCTGACGCCCTGGCATTCGCCGCACTGTGGCTGGGCCAGGAAGCCTTTCGCGGCTGGTTCCTCACCGGCTTCCCATGGCTCTATTCCGGTTATAGCCAGCTCGACGGCCCCTTGGCCGGTCTCGCGCCGGTGGGTGGGATGTGGCTGATTTCCTTCACCCTGGCCCTGACCGCCGCCCTGCTGTACAACACTCCCCGCTTGATCCGCGCCGGACGCAAGGGCTTGATCGCAGCGGGCATGGTCCTGCTGATCGGCCCATGGGTGGCCGGCATGGCACTCAAGGGCCATGCCTGGACCAGCCCCTCGGGCGACCCGCTCAGCGTTGCCGCCATCCAGGGCAACATCGAACAGAGCATGAAGTGGGATCCGGAACAGCTCAACGCCCAACTGGCGCTGTACCGCGACATGAGCTTTACCTCCAAGCGCGTCGATCTGCTGATCTGGCCGGAAACCGCGGTCCCGGTGCTCAAGGAATCTGCCCAGGGCTACCTGGACATGATGGGCAGTTTCGCTGCCGAGCGGCATTCGGCGCTGATCACCGGCGTCCCGATTCGCCAGTTGGTACGTCATGAGAAACGCTACTTCAACGGCATCACCGTGACCGGCGAAGGTGACGGCACTTACCTGAAGCAGAAACTGGTGCCGTTCGGCGAGTATGTGCCCTTGCAGGACCTGCTGCGCGGCCTGATCGCCTTCTTCGACCTGCCCATGTCGGACTTCGCCCGGGGTCCGGCCGATCAGCCGTTGCTGCAAGCCAAGGGTTACCAGATCGCACCGTTCATCTGTTATGAGGTGGTGTATCCGGAGTTCGCCGCCGGCCTCTCGGCCCGCAGCGACCTGCTGCTGACCATCAGTAACGACACCTGGTTCGGCACCTCGATCGGCCCACTGCAACACCTGCAAATGGCCCAGATGCGCGCCCTGGAAGCCGGTCGCTGGATGATTCGCGCCACCAACAACGGCGTGACCGGCCTGATCAACCCCTTCGGCCAGATCACCACCCGGATCCCGCAATTCGAACGCGGCATCCTGTACGGCGAAGTGGTGCCGATGCATGAATTGACGCCGTACCTGCAATGGCGCTCGTGGCCGCTGATCATCCTGTGCGTCCTGCTGCTGGGTTGGGCGCTGGTGACCAGCCGGATCGCCAAGACCGTTTAACCGACTTGCGAATCTCCCTTGTGGGAGCAAAGCTTGCTCGCGATAGCGACAGATCAGTCAACATTATTGCTGACTGACTTAGCGCAATCGCGAGCAAGCTTTGCTCCCACAGGTTTGTGGCTTGACTGATCGGCCCCTTGAGGCTCCGTTCTCTTCAGCGGTAAAACAACCAATACCCCACCAACCCCACCGCCTCATTCATCAACTGTCCCGACTGCCAGATCGACTTGAACTCCGGCATCCAGCCGCCCAGCGGCCGGGCATTGTCCTGCCCCAGGAAGCCCACCGGTGCAGCGACCACTTCGAACCCGGCTCGCTGGAAGCTCCAGACAGCTCGCGGCATATGCCACGCCTGGGTCACCACCACGACGCGACGGATCCCTTCCGGCTGGAGGATCCCGGCACTCATCTGCGCGTTTTCCCAGGTAGTGCGGCTGAGCCCCTCTTGCCAGCGCACGGTGACGCCAAAATCATCCAACATCGAATCGGCCATCAGCTTTGCCTCGCTGGGCGGCGTGCCATAATGCAAGCCGCCGGACGTCAGCACGGGTAATCCAGACGCCTTGGCCAGTCGCGCGGCGTAACGCTGGCGCTCCAACCCGACACCGGTGGGCTGGTCGGCGCCCCAGGCCAGGTCGCCGCGCTCGCGGCCCGAGCCCAATACCACGATGGCATCGGCACGCTGGGCCAGGGTCGCCCATTCACTCAGCGACAACGGCGGCTCACGCTCCAGCGCCTCTGCACTCCATTGCACCGCCACGGGCAGGCTCATCAGCCAGAAACCGCCGAACCCAGCGATAAAACATACGCGGGCCAGGCGCGGCCGAGAGTTGCGCCACCACCAGGCAAGCGCCAGCAGCAGCAAAAGAATGCCGGGCGGCAGCAACAATTGTTTGATGAAATAGCGAAATGGCATCGGGCATCTCCAAAGATGCCCGAAGCCTAGGTGGATTGACGCAAAGCGACAACTGATTCGAAAGAAGCCTGAATCAAGCCTGGACCAAAAAAAGCGAAACGCGTGTATCCGGCTTTACTTGAACTGCAGCGACCGGACTTTTACAGCATCTTTGTCGGGCGTCCGATCCTTGAGCCAGACAACCTTGGCCGAATGGGGCGCATCAAGACGCTGGAGTACCTGGACCCCGCTTGTGCGGGCCTGATGTCCGACCTGTTCGAGGTAAGCCTTGACCAGTTCGAACTCTGCGGGGCTCAAGCCACGCAGTTCCAGCTCTACCGGACGTTCATTACGCAAGCGCCCGGCGGTTCTTGCAGCGTCCAGGGCCACCCCGAGACGATCGATCAGCTTTTCATACAACTCTGGTGTAGCGACTTCTCGTTGTGATTCAACCATCCCTCACCTCATTGAAGATAAGACTCACTCCCCATTGAGAAGCTTAGCTTCGCTGGGCAAACCGGCAGGACGCCGCGACCAACGGCCCTGAACGCCCGGCGGCACCGGCTGTCGACACTGCCCGACACGCAATCAGGGTTTCCCTCCGCAGAGTGCGGTCATGTATGCTACGGCGCTTCCTGTAACTCCACTTCCAGCTCCGCTGGGCATCGAAAGCGCCGCATTCGGCGTCGTCCGCGTCCAGCATGGCAACGAAGAGGATTGGGCCACCCCATTCAGTACAAAAGTAGCCATGCACGAACACTATCAGCCCCGTGAAATCGAAGCCGCCGCCCAGTCTTTCTGGGACGAGCAAAAGTCCTTTGAAGTCAGTGAACAGCCAGGCAAGGAAACCTACTACTGCCTGTCGATGTTCCCTTACCCCAGCGGCAAGCTGCACATGGGGCACGTGCGCAACTACACCATCGGCGACGTGATTTCCCGCTACCAGCGCATGCAGGGCAAGAACGTCCTGCAACCCATGGGTTGGGACGCCTTCGGCATGCCGGCGGAAAACGCCGCGATGAAGAACAACGTCGCGCCCGCCAAATGGACCTATGAAAACATCGCCTACATGAAGTCCCAGCTGCGCAGCCTGGGCCTGGCGGTGGACTGGTCCCGGGAAGTCACCACCTGCAAGCCCGACTATTACCGCTGGGAACAATGGCTGTTCACCCGCCTGTTCGAAAAAGGCGTGATCTACCGCAAGAACGGCACCGTGAACTGGGACCCGGTGGACCAGACCGTACTGGCCAACGAGCAAGTGATCGACGGTCGCGGCTGGCGTTCCGGCGCGCTGATCGAAAAGCGCGAAATCCCGATGTACTACTTCAAGATCACCGCCTACGCGGATGAACTGCTGGAGAGCCTCGACGAACTGACCGGCTGGCCCGAGCAGGTCAAGACCATGCAGCGCAACTGGATCGGCAAGTCCCGGGGCATGGAAGTGCAATTCCCGTACGACGTCGCCTCCATTGGCGAAGCCGGCACCCTGAAGGTCTTCACCACCCGTCCGGACACCCTGATGGGCGCCACCTATGTGGCCGTGGCCGCCGAGCATCCGTTGGCGACCCTGGCGGCACAGAACGACCCCGCGCTGCAGGCGTTCATTGCCGAATGCAAGGGCGGCAGCGTCGCCGAAGCCGACGTCGCCACCCAGGAAAAGAAAGGCGTGCCGACCTCGCTTTTCGTCGAGCACCCCCTGACCGGTGAAAAACTCCCGGTGTGGGTCGCCAACTATGTGCTGATGCACTACGGCGACGGCGCCGTCATGGCGGTACCGGCCCACGACGAGCGCGATTTCGAGTTCGCCCACAAGTACAACCTGCCGGTCAAGACCGTGGTCCGCACCAGCGCCGGCGACCAGACCCCAGCCCCTTGGCAGGACGCCTACGGTGAACACGGCGAACTGATCAACTCCGGTGAATTCGACGGCCTGGATTTCGCCGGCGCGTTCGACGCCATCGAAGTAGCCCTGATCAAGAAGAACCTGGGCGCCTCCCGCACCCAGTTCCGCCTGCGCGACTGGGGCATCAGCCGCCAGCGTTACTGGGGCTGTCCGATCCCGATCGTGCATTGCGGTGCCTGCGGTGACGTACCGGTACCGGAAGATCAACTGCCCGTGGTCCTGCCGGAAGACGTCGTACCCGACGGCGCCGGTTCGCCCCTGGCACGCATGCCCGAGTTCTACGAGTGCAACTGCCCGAAATGCGGCGCGCCGGCCAAGCGTGAAACCGACACCATGGACACCTTCGTCGAGTCCTCGTGGTACTACGCCCGCTACGCCTCGCCGCACTACACCGGCGGCCTGGTGGAAAAATCCGCCGCCGACCACTGGTTGCCGGTGGATCAGTACATCGGCGGCATCGAACACGCCATTCTCCACCTGCTCTACGCGCGCTTCTTCCACAAGCTGATGCGTGACGAAGGCCTGGTGAGCTCCAACGAGCCGTTCAAGAACCTGCTGACCCAGGGCATGGTGGTCGCCGAGACTTACTATCGCCGCGAAGCCAACGGTGCCTATACCTGGTTCAACCCGGCCGACGTCGAACTCGAACGCGACAGCAAAGCCAAGGTCATCAGCGCCAAACTGATCGCAGACGGCCTGCCGGTGGAAATCGGCGGCACCGAGAAAATGGCCAAGTCGAAGAACAACGGCGTCGACCCACAGTCGATGATCGACCAGTTCGGCGCAGACACCTGCCGCCTGTTCATGATGTTCGCCTCGCCACCCGACATGAGCGCGGAGTGGTCTGACTCCGGCGTCGAAGGTTCGCACCGCTTCCTCAAGCGCGTCTGGCGCCTGGCCCAGGCTCACGTCGTCCAGGGCCTGCCAGGAAAACTGGATGTGGCAAGCCTGAACGACGAACAGAAAGCCATTCGCCGATCGATCCACCTGGCCATCAAGCAGGCCAGCCATGACGTCGGCCAGAACCACAAGTTCAACACCGCCATCGCCCAGGTGATGACCCTGATGAATGTGCTGGAAAAGGCCGCGCAGGCGACCGAACAGGATCGCGCGCTGCTTCACGAAGGCCTCGAAGCCGTGACGCTGTTGCTGGCGCCTATCACGCCGCATATCAGCCACGAGCTGTGGAACCAACTGGGCCACGCGGCCCCGGTGATCGACGCTGGCTGGCCGGTGGTGGACGAAAGCGCGCTGGTGCAGGACAGCCTGACCCTGGTCATCCAGGTCAACGGCAAGCTGCGCGGCCAGATCGAAATGCCGGCCACCGCAACGCGCGAAGAAGTCGAAGCGGCCGCACGGGTCAATGAAAACGTGTTGCGCTTCGTCGATGGCCTGACAATCCGCAAGGTGATCGTCGTGCCCGGCAAACTGGTCAACATCGTCGCAAGCTAATTGGATCGGGCGCCGGGTCAGGGACCCGGCGCCGAATATGACCTGCCGGGGCCGCATTGCCGGCCCATAGGTTTCAAGGGGAGCAACAAGATGATGAAACGTAATCTGCTGGTCATGTGCCTGACGGTTCTGCTGAGCGCCTGCGGCTTCCAGCTGCGCGGCACCGGCACCACCGAGCTGGCCATCACTGAACTGGACCTCAGTGCACGCGATGCCTACGGGGCCACGGTGAAGATGCTGCGTTCGACGCTGGAAAACAGCGGGGTGAAAGTCTATAGCGGTGCGCCCTACAAGCTGGTGTTGACCCGTGAACAACAAACCCAGCGCAGCCTGAGCTACGCCGGTGCCGGTCGTTCCGCCGAGTATGAACTGAACAGCGTGCTGAACTATGAGATCCGCGGCCAGAACAACCTGTTGCTGCTGGAAGACAAGCTCCAGGTGCAGAAGGTCTACCTGCATGACGGCAACAACATCACCGGTTCCGACCAGGAGTCGACCGAGGTACGCGAAGAAATGCGCCGCGACCTCGTCCAGCGCATGATGCTGCGCCTGCAACAGCTGAGCCTGCCCCAGCTGGAACAGTTGCAACAGACCGCCGACGCCAAGGCCAAGGCTGAGGCCGAGGCACTGGAAGCGGCACGCAAGGCTGAAGCGGAAACTCCGCAGCAGTCGCCTATGCAAATCCCGGCTGAATAAGCTTCGTGGGGCGCTCCGGCGCCCCGCATGCCTTCTCTTATGAAACTCGCCCCCGCACAACTCGGCAAACACCTGCAAGGCGCCCTCGCGCCGGTCTATGTCATCAGCGGCGATGATCCGCTGTTGTGCCAGGAAGCCGCCGACGCCATTCGCTCTGCCGCCCGCCAGCAAGGCTTTGACGAACGCCAGGTGTTCGCCGCCGACGCCAATTTCGATTGGGGCACGTTGCTGCAGGCCGGGGCGAGCATGTCGCTGTTTGCCGAAAAGCGCCTGCTGGAACTGCGCTTGCCTTCTGGCAAACCCGGTGACAAGGGCGCTGCCGCGCTGATCGAGTACTGCTCGAGGCCGGCCGAGGACACGGTGTTGCTCATCAGCCTGCCGAAACTCGACGGCAGCGCGCAAAAGACCAAATGGGGCAAAGCCCTGGTCGAAGGCCCGCAAACCCAGTTCGTGCAGATCTGGCCGGTGGACGTCAGCCAACTGCCAAGCTGGATCCGCCAGCGCCTGTCCCAGGCCGGCCTGTCGGCCAGTCAGGATGCAGTGGAGCTGATCGCCGCCCGGGTCGAAGGCAACCTGCTGGCTGCCGCCCAGGAAATCGAAAAGCTCAAGCTGATGGCCGAGGGCGGCCAGATCACCGTGGAAACGGTGCAGGCCGCCGTGGCCGACAGCGCGCGTTTCGACGTCTTCGGGTTGACCGATGCGATCCTCAACGGCGAAGCCGCCCATGCCCTGCGCATGCTTGAGGGCCTGCGTGGCGAAGGCGTCGAGCCGCCGGTGATCCTCTGGGCCCTGGCCCGGGAGCTGCGCCTGCTGGCGAACCTGTCATTGCAATACAGCCAGGGCGTACCGCTGGACAAAGCCTTCAGCCAGGCCCGTCCGCCAGTGTGGGACAAACGCAAGCCGCTGATGAGCAAGGCCCTGCAACGTTACTCGGCGCCGCGCTGGGCGCAATTGCTGCTGGAGGCCCAGCGCATCGACGCACAGATCAAGGGCCAGGCTGCCGGATCGCCATGGATGAGCCTCAGTCGCCTGTCCCTGCTGATGGCCGGCCAGCGACTGGCGTTGCCCGCCGAATAATCTATCGCTCTGCCAGATGCCTTTGTGGCGAGGGAGCTGCTGTGGGAGCACAGCTTGCTCGCGACACAGGCGCCTCGGTTCAAGGACAAACCGCGTCAGCTTTGTCGCGGGCAAGCCTTGCTCCCACAGCTCCCTCGCCACAAAGCTCGCTGGCCGCAACTTCCGCACACATTTCCTCCAGCCTGCAAGGACTGGACAGCCCCCCAACGCTGCCCCATGATTATCCTCGCAAAACCCACCCACGAGAGATCCAAGCATGAGCAAAAAGCCATCCAAGCATGGCCCCAACAAGGCCAAGTCCATCATCGCCCAGCCCCTGTTCCGCAGCCGCCAGGAACGGCCCGCCAAGGGCAAAGGCAGCTACCGCCGCGAAGCCTTCCAGTCTGACAACTGGGAGGCTTCTTGCTTTATGGCGGCCTGAAACATCCGGACAAGCCCTTTGCACCCTGCCCATGATAAGGTCAGCACCTGATTTGCATTTCTGGACCCCTGCATGCCCTTTTGCCTTACCCGCCGCTGGCCACTGCGCCAATTGATTGCCGCCACAAGCTTCGCACTGCTTGTCGCCTGCGCAGAAAAACCCACCGCCGCCGATGCCCAACCGCTCCAGACCGTTCCTGCCGTGACCGCCCCGGCCATGGTCCCGCCGGTGGTGCCAACCGGTGAAAACCTGGACCTCGTCCCGACCCAGACCTTCGCCGAATGGCAGGCCGGCTTCCGCAAGGAAGCACTGGCCGCCGGGATCCGCGCCGACCTGTTCGATCGCGCCTTTATCGGCGTGAGCCCCGACATGAGTGTGATCAAGGCCGATCGCAGCCAGCCGGAATTCACCCGCCCCGTGTGGGAATACCTCGATGGCGCGCTATCGCCGCTTCGGGTCAACAAAGGCAAGACGCTGATTCAACAGAACGCCCAGATCCTGCAAAGCATCGAGCAGCGCTACGGTGTTGATCGCGAGGCGCTGGTGGCCGTGTGGGGCATGGAGAGCAACTTCGGCCAATTCCAGGGCACCAAGTCCGTCATCAACTCCCTGGCGACCCTGGCCTATGAAGGCCGACGCCCAGGCTTCGCCCAGGCACAGCTGATCGCCGCGCTGCAAATCCTGCAACAGGGTGATATCGCCCCGGAAAAAATGCTCGGTTCCTGGGCTGGCGCCATGGGCCAGACCCAGTTCATCCCCACCACGTACAACACCCATGCGGTGGACTTCGACGGCGATGGCCGCCGCGACATCTGGGGCAGCTCCACCGACGCCCTGGCCTCGACCGCGCATTACCTGCAAAGCTCAGGCTGGCAACGCGGTCAGCCGTGGGGGTTCGAGGTAGAACTCAAAGAAGGGTTCGACTACTCCCTGGCCGACGGCACGACTCGTAAGCCGTTCTCCGAATGGATGCGGCTGGGCGTATCCACCTACGACGGCATGCCGATTCCTCCGGGTGATCGGCAACTGCCGGCAGCGCTGCTGCTACCGGCTGGCTACCGAGGCCCGGCGTTCCTGGTATTCGACAACTTCCGCGCCATCCTCAAGTACAACAACTCGTCATCCTACGCATTGGCGGTTGGGCTGTTGTCGGAGCGCTTCGCGGGTGGCGGGCTGGTCTATGGCCAGTGGCCCAAGGACGACCTGCCGCTGAGCCGCACCGAGCGCATCGAACTGCAGACATTGCTGGCTCAGCATCAATACGATGCTGGCAACCCCGACGGCATCATCGGTGCCAACACCCGCAAAGCGATTCGCAGCGCCCAGCAGGCGCTCGGTTGGCCGGCGGATGGGTATCCGACGCACCAGTTGCTGGAGAACCTGCGCAAGCGTTGAGTCGCCGTATGGCGGCTGGCGCTTCGCGAGCAGGCTCGCTCCCACAGGGAATTGCATTTCAATGTGGGAGCGAGCCTGCTCGCGAAGACTGACCTCCAATCAACGCCGAACTACCGCCCCACCACCACATCCTGCTCCAACACCAACCTCTTCTCCCCCGCATCCAGCCTCACCAACGCCCCCAGGGGCAAGGTCAGGTTCGGATCGCAATGGCCACTGCGCCAGCCGGACAGCACCGGTATCCGCAACGGCCCGAAGGTCTGCTTGAGCAACCGGTTCAACGCCTCGCCATCCACCCCGGCCACGTCGCCCACCAGCACCCCACGCAACTTCTGCAACGTGCCGGCCAACCGGAGCTGCGTCAGCAATCGGTCGATCCGATACAGCGGTTCGTTGACGTCCTCGATGAACAGGATCACCCCTTCGGCGTCGATCTGATAAGGCGTGCCCATGGTCGCCGCAATGATCGACAGATTGCCCCCCAACAGGCGCCCCTGGGCGACGCCAGGCTCAACCGCGGTCAGTGGATAAGCCTCGGGATGGCTCAGTACACTGCCCGCCTTCAATTGCCCACGCAGCAGACTGAAAAACGAGGTAACCGTAGGCGGTTCCTTGTCCCCCAGGAGATCGGCATTGAGCAGCGGCCCGTGGAAGGTGACGAACCCCGCGTAACGGCTGATAGCCAGGTGCAGCGCGGTGATATCGCTGTAGCCGACGAAAGGCTTGGCGTTGCGCCGCAAGAGTTCGAAGTCGACGCGGTCCAGCAGACGTGGCGTACCATAGCCGCCGCGCAGGCAAATGATGGCGTTGACCTCCGGGTCGGCGAAGGCCCCGTGCAGATCGTTGAGTCGCATATCGTCACTGCCGGCCAGGTAACCGTCCTTCTCATAGACACCCGGGAATATCCGCAGCTCATGACCACGGGCGCGCATCCATTGCACCGCCTTATCCGTGTCCAGCGGGGCGGGACCGGCGGGTGCGATCACACCGATCAGCCCTTCGGATGGCAACGCTGGGACAGGTTGGTGGGGACACAGGGTTTGGGTGGGGTGAAGGGGCATTCGTGGGGTTCCCTGTGGGGGTCAGATTGGTTTGCAGATCCGTTGCTTCATGCAAACTGAGTCACCGCTATCGCGAGCAGGCTCGCTCCCACAGGGGGAGCACGTACGCTTCAAAGACAGATCAGCTGAACCACTTTGCTTTTGCTTTTGCTTTGCTTTGCTTTTGATCTTCAGGCCCCGTTAACCACGCTGGCCGAACGCAGGCATCGCGTAGTGGGTAACCCGGCATGGATGCCGGGTTAGCCGCGCGGGGCCATGGATGGCCCTTCGCGGCGGGCCCATGGAGCAATGCCGGAGTGAGGGCATGCCGAGCCTAGGCGAGGCACCGAGTGGTGGGGCCAAGCCTTTTTTGCTTACTTTTTTTGGCGTTTGAAAAAAAGTAAGCCGCCGTAAGGGCGGAACCCTAAGTGGCCGTTACCGCAGCAACGGATATACCCCCCTACGATCAGCCCCCCAACAACTCCGCCTTGACCAACTTAGCCTGCTCATCAGCATGATACGAAGACCGTACCAACGGCCCCGAAGCCACGTTCTTGAAGCCCATCTTGTACCCTTCCTCGGCAAACCAGGCAAAGGTATCCGGATGCACGAACCGCTGCACCGGCAAGTGACTACGCGAAGGTTGCAGATACTGACCCAGGGTCAGCATATCGATGTCATGTTCACGCATGCGCTTCATGACCTCGATAACTTCCTCGTCGGTCTCGCCCAGGCCCAGCATCAAGCCAGACTTGGTCGGAATGTGCGGCATCATCTGCTTGAAGCGCTGCAGCAAGGTCAACGACCACTGGTAGTCCGAACCCGGACGCGCAGCCTTGTACAGGCGCGGCACGGTTTCCAGGTTGTGGTTGAACACATCCGGCGGCTCGGCGGCGGTGATTTCCAGGGCGATGTCCATGCGACCGCGATAGTCCGGCACCAGCGTCTCGAGCTGCACGTTCGGCGACAGCTTGCGGATTTCACGGATGCAATCGGCAAAGTGCTGGGCACCGCCGTCACGCAGGTCGTCGCGGTCCACCGAGGTGATGACCACATACTTGAGCTTAAGATCGGCAATGGCGATGGCCAGGCTCTCCGGCTCATTGACGTCCAGTGGTTTCGGACGGCCGTGGCCGACGTCGCAGAACGGGCAGCGACGGGTGCAGATGTCACCCATGATCATGAAGGTCGCGGTGCCGCCGGAGAAGCACTCGCCCAGGTTCGGGCAGGAAGCTTCCTCGCAGACGCTGTGCAGCTTGTGCTTGCGCAGCAGGGCCTTGATACGGTCGACTTCCGGGGACACCGGAATGCGCACGCGGATCCAGTCCGGCTTCTTCGGCAATTCGGTGGTCGGGATGATCTTGACCGGGATGCGCGCAACCTTCTCGGCGCCGCGCAGCTTGACGCCCGCCTCAACCTTGGCACGTGGGGCCGGACGCTCGGTAACGTCCTGCGTCGGGATCATGGTTTGCACTGCATCAGTAGTCATATCAGTCGATTCCGCCCGTGAGGGTCGTCTGCTCAGCATAGTCGAGGTGTTTGACGAGCTGCGCGCGCAGCCGGGCACTTACCTCGGCAAATTCAATCGATCCTGTGTGATCGCGCAGCTGGGTCATCGCCAGCCCCGCGTAACCACAGGGATTAATCCGTCGAAACGGCGAAAGGTCCATGTCCACGTTCAACGCCAGGCCGTGAAACGAACAACCGTGGCGGATCCGCAGGCCCAGGGAGGCGATTTTCGCCCCGTCGACGTAGACCCCCGGCGCATCCGGCTTGGCCTGCGCCGTGACACCATAGCTGGCCAGCAGCTCGATCAGGCAGGTTTCCATGCGCGTCACCAGCTCACGCACACCGAACCCCAGCTTGCGCACATCCAGCAGCAGGTAGGCAACCAGCTGGCCGGGGCCATGGTAAGTCACCTGCCCGCCCCGGTCGACCTTCACCACCGGAATATCCCCCGGCAGCAGCAGGTGCTCGGCCTTGCCGGCCTGGCCCTGGGTGAACACCGGCGGGTGCTCCACCAGCCAGACTTCGTCTTCGGCGGTGTTGCCTCGTTCGTTGGTGAAGCGCTGCATGGCATGCCAGACCGGCTCGTAAGCCATCTGACCCAGCTCGCGAAAGCCCAGCGTGCCCGGCATCACAACACCATGTGCACGACGCCGGTCGCCCGCAGCTCGCTATTGATGTCGTACAGCTGCTCCTGGCCGGTAGCAACGATGTGCAACTGGATCGTCGTGTACTTGCCATTGCTGCTCTGGCGCTCGGCCAGGGTCAGGAGATCGACGGTGGCGTGTTTCTCCAGAATGGCAACGACCTTGTCCTTGAAGCCCACTCCGGTGTCGCCAATCACTTTGATCGGATAGTCCTTGCAGGGAAATTCGATCTTTGGCGCCTTTACTTCTGAGTCTGTCATGGCGTAACGGCCTCGTAGACGTGAAAACGAACAAGGCCCCGCACCGGACAGGAACGGGGCCGTGCAGTCAACCTTCGATTCAGTTGAACAAGCCGTAGAAGAATAGCCGGATGCTATCCCACATGCGGCGGAAGATACCACCTTCCTCGACCGCGTCCAGCGCGATCAAGTCGGCGCTGTGCACCACTTTGTCTTCCAGTTTGACTTCAACCTTACCGATCACGTCGCCTTTGGCGATGGGGGCGGTCAGTTGCGGGTTCAGCGTCATGCTGGCAGCGAGCTTCTTGAGCTGGCCTTTTGGCAGGGTCATGGTCAGGTCTTCGGCCAGGCCGGCTTTGACCTGGCTGCTGGTGCCCTTCCAGACCTGGGCCTGGGCCAGTTCGGTGCCCTTCTGGTAGAACGTCTGGGTTTCGAAGAAGCGGAAACCGTAGGTCAGCAGTTTCTGGGTTTCAGCGGCACGGGCCACTTCGCTGCTGGTGCCGAACACCACGGCGATCAGGCGCATGCCGTCACGCACCGCCGAGGACACCATGCAGTAGCCGGCCTCGTCGGTGTGGCCGGTCTTCAAGCCGTCGACGGTCTTGTCGCGCCACAGCAACAGGTTACGGTTAGGCTGCTTGATGCCGTTCCAGAAGAATTCCTTCTGGGAATAGATGGCGTAGTGCGCCGGGTCTTCGTGGATGATCGCCCGGGCCAGGAGCGCCATGTCGTGCGCCGACGAGTAGTGCTCAGGGTTCGGCAGGCCAGTGGGGTTCATGAAGTGGCTGTTGGTCATGCCCAGGTCGGCGACCGTCTTGTTCATCATGTCGGCAAACGCGTCTTCGCTGCCCGCAATGTGCTCGGCCAGGGCGACGCTGGCGTCGTTGCCAGACTGGATGATGATGCCATGCAGCAGATCGCTGACGGTCACCTGCGAGCCGACCTTGATGAACATCCGCGAACCGCCGGTGCGCCAGGCGTTTTCGCTGACGGTCACCGGATCGTTCTCGCCGATCTGGCCGCGACGGATTTCCAGGGTCGCGATGTAGGCGGTCATCAGCTTGGTCAGGCTGGCTGGTGGCAGGCGCTGGTCACCGTTGTTCTCTACCAGCACCTCGCCGCTGCTGGCATCCATGAGCACAAAGGATTTGGCGGCCAATTGAGGGGGAGCCGGCATCATCTCGGCCGCGAACGCGGCAGGTGAAAGAAGCAGCGGGACTAGCAGGCAAAGGCGTTTGGCAAAGGTGGTGATATTCATCCGTCTCTCGAAATCGCTAATGGAAACTGCCCAAGGGCAATACTTAACAGGCAGCCTTCTTGACGGGCTGCCGCGTTTGCAAGTTGCTCACTCACACCCCTGCCGGGCTTTTGTTATTCATGGAGCCAACAACCGGACCCGCTCGAACCGCAAGCGGGCCTTCAATCAATCATTCGGCGGTGACCAGGCTCGGCGAACCGAGATTGGCCAGGCGCACGCTGTTCTGCACCTGCTGGACTTCACCCGGAGAACCGATCGGCCCCAGGCGCACCCGATGCAGTGTCTGCTGGTTGCGCACGATCGAGCTGATGAACACCGGAGCGCTCACCATCGAGCTCAGCTTCGAGCGGAGCAGTTCGGCAGCGTCCGGGTTGGCGAACGCGCCCACTTGCAGATACTGGCCAGACGCTGTTGCAGAAGCGTTTTTTTTTGCATCCAGCTGCACAGGCACTACGGCCGCGGCGTGTTGCTGCGGCGGTGGTGTCCATTGTTCGACCGTGCCGGTGGACGCCGTTACGGTCGGCGCGGCATTTTGCGCCACTTTTGGCTCGTTGAGCATCAAAGGCGCCGGACGGCCACGCTGGGCCCACCACTCCTGCGGGTCGATGCCCTCGACCTTGACCCGCGCGGTGCCGATTTCAGCGTAACCGAGTTTTTTCGCCGCCGCATACGACAGGTCGATGATACGGTCGGAATAGAACGGCCCACGGTCGTTGACTCGCAGGATCACGCTCTTGTTGTTGTCCAGGTTGGTCACCCGCACGTAACTGGGCAACGGCAGCGTCTTGTGGGCCGCGCTCATGCCGTACAGGTCATACACCTCGCCGTTGGCGGTGTTCTGGCCATGGAACTTGGTGCCATACCAGGACGCCGTGCCCGACGCGACGTAGGTCTTGGAGTCGGCCATCGGGAAATAGGTCTTGCCCAGCACCGTGTAAGGGTTGGCCTTGTAGGGGCCGGTGTGCAGGGTTGGGGTGGCGTCGGGAATGCGCGAGACATCCACGTCCCACCACGGCGCGCCGTCCTTGTGGGCACGGTTGATGTCCAGGCCCGGCATGGCGCGCACGGCGGTGGAGCTCTTCTGGGTCGGTGCGCGACTGGTCGAACAACTGACGACCAACAGCGACAGCGCAGCCAGTGCCACGAACTTCAGGGGCCTGGCTTTCAGGGGTTGATAGGTAGGCAATGCCTGCATTATTTGACGCCCCGTGCTTTGACCAGCTCTTCAGACAGTTGATGCACAGCCATGGCGTACATCACACTGCGGTTATAACGCGTAATTGCGTAGAAATTCTTCAGGCCCATCCAGTATTCAGGACCCTGTTCACCTTCCAGGCGGATGGCGGTGACGGGCATGTCGTCACGCAGCGCATCATGACTCGACCAGCCCAGCGCCCGCAACTCCCCGACGGTTTTCGTCGGCTCGATGCCCTCGCTCAGGCCCTCGTCCACCTGGTCGCCACGCACGTCGGCACGGCTGACCACCGGTTGCCCGGCTTCCCAGCCGTGGCGCTTGAAATAGCTGGCAACGCTGCCGATGGCATCGGTGGGGTTGGTCCAGATATTGATGTGGCCATCGCCATCGAAATCCACCGCATAGGCGCGGAAACTGCTGGGCATGAACTGCGGCAGGCCCATGGCCCCGGCATAGGAGCCCTTGAGGGTCAGCGGATCGACCTGCTCCTCGCGGGCCAGCAACAGGAATTCACGCAGTTCCTTGCGGAAGAACTCGGCCCGCGGCGGATAATCGAAGCCCAGGGTCGACAGGGCGTCGATCACCCGGAAATTCCCGGTATTGCGGCCAAAGAAGGTCTCGACACCGATGATGGACACGATGACTTGGGCCGGCACACCGTATTCCTGCTCGGCGCGGGTCAGGGCGGCCTCGTGCTGGCGCCAGAAATCCACGCCCCGGGCGATGCGCGCCTCGGTGATGAACATCGGCCGGTATTCACTCCACTGCTTGACCCGCTCGGCGGGCCGGGAGATCGCATCGAGGATCGACTGCTTGCGTTCGGCCTCGCGGAACACCCCCATCAGTTGCTCACCGGCAAAGCCGTAATCGCGGGTCATTTCACCGACGAACTCGGCCACCTGCGGCGAGCCTTCGTAATCACCGGCCAAGGCGTGCGACGCACCGCCCAGGAGGCTGATCAGGCCGACCCACGCATGTCGCGTCGACCAGCCACGCATTGCTTGCATTGAACTCTTCACCTTATTCAAACCTGCGCGATCCACTTGCGGTGGGTATGGATCGACATCAAGACCCCAAACGCTGACAGTAGCGTCACCAGCGAAGTTCCTCCGTAGCTAATGAAGGGCAACGGCACTCCTACGACCGGCAACAAGCCACTGACCATACCGATGTTGACGAAAACGTAAACAAAAAACGTCATGGTCAGGCTGCCCGCCAGCAACTTGCCGAACAGGGTCTGGGCCTGGGCGGTGATGACCAGCCCCCGGCCGATCAGCAACAGATAGATCAGCAGCAGCAGGCAGATCCCCACCAGGCCGAACTCCTCGCCCATCACGGCGATGATGAAGTCGGTGTGGCTTTCCGGCAGGAAGTCCAGGTGCGACTGGGTGCCCATCAGCCAGCCCTTGCCGAATACCCCACCGGAGCCGATGGCGGCCTTGGACTGGATGATGTTCCAGCCGGTGCCCAGCGGGTCGCTTTCCGGGTCGAGGAAGGTCAGGATGCGTTGCTTCTGGTAGTCATGCATCACGAAGTACCACATGGCCACCGACACCGGTATCGCGATGGCAACCACGCTCAGGATCCAGCGCCAGCGCAACCCACCCATGAACAGCACGAAGGCGCCACCGGCCAGGATCAGCAGTGAAGTGCCGAGGTCCGGCTGGCGCACGATCAGGATGAACGGGATGCCGATCAGCAGCAGACTGATGCACACGTGCTTGAGCTGCGGCGGCAAGGTACGCTTGGACAAGTACCAGGCGATGGTCGCCGGCATGATGATCTTCAGGAACTCCGAAGGCTGGAAGCGGATCACCCCGGGGATGTTGATCCAGCGCGTGGCCCCCATGGCGTTATGGCCCATCACGTCCACCACCACCAGCAGGCTCACGCCCACCACATAGGCCAGCGGCACCCAGCGCGCCATGAAACGTGGTTCGAGCTGGGCAATGACGATCATCGACACCAGCCCGATGCCGAACGAGGTGGCCTGCTTGGCCAGCAGATCCCAGCTCTTGCCGCTGGCCGAATACAACACGAACAGGCTGCCCGCGGCCAGGATCAGCAGCAGGACCAGCAGCGGGCCATCGATGTGCATGCGCTGCAACAGCGTGGCGCGACGGCGCATCACGTCTTCGCTGGAGAGGATCCGGTCGAAATTATTCTTCACGGGCCGTAGCCTCCGCGGTGGTGGGGCTTGCGTACTCAGGCTTGAGCTGGCCGTGTTCATCCAGCAACCAGGCATCCATGACCTGGCGCACCACTGGCGCGGCGACACCAGAGCCCGACTCACCGTTCTCGACCATCACCGCCACAACGATCTTCGGGTTGTCGGCCGGGGCGAAACCGACGAACAGGGCGTGGTCGCGGTGACGCTCCTGGACCTTGGAGCGATCGTACTTCTCGCCCTGCTTGATCGCGACCACCTGGGCTGTACCGCTCTTGCCGGCGATGCGATAAGGCGAGCCGATTGCCGCCTTGCGCGCCGTACCCCGGGCACCGTGCATCACTTGCTGCATGCCGTTGTTGACCTTCTGCCAGTCCGACGGATTGTGCAGGACGATGTCTGGCATCGGGTCCGGGTCCACGGGCGGCTGGCCTTCGATGGTCTTGGCCAGGTGCGGGCGATGCCACTTGCCCTTGCTCGCCACCAGGGCCGTGGCCTGGGCCAGTTGCAAAGGCGTTGCCTGCATGTAGCCCTGGCCGATCCCCAGGATCAGGGTTTCACCCGGGAACCACGCCTGGCGCCGGGTCACCCGCTTCCATTCCCGGGAAGGCATCAGGCCGGGCGACTCCTCGAACATATCCAGGGAGACTTTCTGGCCGATGCCGAACTTACCCAGGTAGGACGACAACCGATCGATCCCCAGCTTGTGGGCCAGGTCATAGAAGTAGGTGTCGTTGGAACGCATGATCGCCGTTTCCAGGTCCACATAGCCGTCGCCGGTACGGTTCCAGTTGCGGTACTTGTGGTCGTAGTTGGGCAGCATGTAATAGCCGGGGTCGAAGACCCGGCTCGAGGCGGTCACCACGCCGGCGTCCAACCCGGCAATCGCCACGGCCGGTTTGATGGTCGAGCCCGGCGGGTAGAGGCCGCGCAATACACGGTTGAACAGCGGCCGGTCGATGGAATCGCGCAACTCGGCATAGGCCTTGAAGCTGATGCCGGTGACGAACAGGTTCGGGTCGAAACTCGGCTGGCTGACCATCGCCAGGACCTCGCCGGTGGCCGGGTCCAGCGCCACCACGGCGCCCCGTCGTCCGCCCAGGGCCGCTTCGGCGGCTTCCTGCAACTTGATGTCCAGACTCAGGACAATGTCCTTGCCGGGAATCGGGTCGGTGCGCTTGAGAACCCGCAACACGCGACCACGGGCGTTGGTCTCGACTTCTTCGTAACCCACCTGGCCGTGCAGCTCGGGCTCGTAGAAGCGCTCGATGCCGGTCTTGCCGATGTGGTGGGTACCGCTGTAGTTGACCGGATCGAGGCTCTTGAGCTCTTTCTCGTTGATCCGCCCCATGTAGCCGACCGAGTGGGCAAAATGCGCCCCCTGGGGATAATGACGCACCAACTGCGCTACCACCTCGACGCCCGGCAGGCGGAACTGGTTCACCGCGATCAGGGCAATCTGCTCTTCGGTCAACTCGAACAGGATCGGCACCGGCTCGAACGGCCGACGTCCCTGGCGCATGCGCTTCTCGAAGATGGCCCGGTCCTCGGGCGTCAGTTGCAGCACTTCGACGATGACATCCAGCACCTGTTGCCAATCGCCGGACCGCTCGCGGGTCATGCTCAAGCTGAAACTGGGCCGGTTGTCGGCCACCACCACGCCATTGCGGTCGAAAATCAACCCGCGGGTCGGCGGGATCGGCTGCACATGCACACGGTTGTTTTCCGACAGGGTCGAGTGGTACTCGTACTGGATCACCTGGAGGAAATAGAGCCGCGCGATCAGCACGCCGATCAGCGTCACCACGGTAATGGCGCCGAACACGACGCGACTGCGCACCAGGCGGGCGTCTTTTTCGTGGTCCTTGATGCGGATCGGCTGAGGCATGAGGGCAGGATTACTTGTGGTAAGGGTGCCCGGACAGGACTGTCCAGGCACGATACAACTGTTCACCGATCAGGATCCGCACCAACGGGTGCGGCAACGTCAGGGGCGACAACGACCAGCGCTGATCGGCCCGCGCACAGACTTCCGGCGCCAGCCCTTCCGGGCCACCGACCATAAAATTCACCGTGCGCGAGTCCAGCCGCCAGCGATCGAGCTCGACCGCCAGTTGCTCGGTGCTCCAGGGCTTGCCGTGGACCTCGAGGGTGACGATGCGCTCGTTCGGCCCGACCTTGGCCAGCATGGCTTCGCCTTCCTGGCGGATGAAGCGCGCCACGTCGGCGTTCTTCCCACGGGTATTGAGCGGAATTTCCACCAGTTCCAGGGCCAGCTCGGAAGGAAGACGCTTGGCATATTCATGCCAGCCTTCTTCCACCCACTTGGGCATGCGGGAACCGACGGCGATCAGGCGCAGTCGCACAGCGATCCCTTACTGCTGGTCTTTGTTGAGCTTGGTGAAGTGCTCATGGGTGTTTTCAGGGCTGTGGTGACGGGCATCCGCCGCACGGCTCTGTTCGGCACCGGCCCACAGGCGCTCCAGGTCATAGAACTGGCGTGCCGAGGCGGTCATCATGTGCACGATGACATCGTCCATATCCAGCAGGACCCAGTCGCTGTCGCCCTTGCCTTCTTCGCCCAGCGGCTTGATACCCTGGGCCTTGACCGCTTCGCGGACCTTGTCCAGCATCGCGCCGATCTGGCGGTTGGAGGTACCGGTGGCGATGATCATGAAGTCAGTGATGCTCTGCTTTTCACGAACGTCGATCACCTGGATGTCCTGGGCCTTGACGTCTTCCAGGGCCGCAACGGCCACCTTGACCAGCTCTTCGCCGGCCAGCACGGCGCCAGTGTGCGCCTCCACGGGCAGCGGGGCGCTCTTGAAGGTGCCCTTGCGCTTTACTTTGTTTACGTCTTTGTCAGTCATATAAAACTCGTTTTGCTCGTATATTCGGGCGCTTCGCTACACGTACTCACGTGCCTTGAAGCAGCCTCGTTCAGTTCGACGCACGGTACAGCCCGTGCGCATCGATGTAGGCCAGGACCGCGTCGGGCACCAGGAAACGTACCGACTTACCGCTGGCCAGCAGTTGACGGATCTGGGTGGCGGATACCGCGAGCGGTGTCTGCCAGACGAATGCAATCTGTCCGCTCGGCCCCTTGAGGGCCAGCGGGTCGCTCACCGAGCGTGCCGCCAGCAGGTTGCGCAAGGCATCCGGCGGCTCGCTGTCGGCATCCGGGCGTTGCAGCACCAGGATGTGGCAATGCTGGAGCAACTCTTCCCAGCGGTGCCAAGTGGGCAGGCCGCAAAATGCGTCCCAGCCCAGAAGCAGGAAAACCTGGGCGTCGGCGGCCATTTCGGCCCGCATCAGCTCCAGGGTGTCAATGGAGTAGGACGGTTTGTCCCGCTGCAATTCGCGGGCGTCCACCACCAGCGGCGACACGCCGGTCACCGCGCACTCGACCATCGCCAGACGGTCCTGCGCCGACACCTGCGGTGTATCCCGGTGAGGCGGCCTAGCGTTGGGCGTCAGGCGCAGCTCATCGAGGCCCAGGGCATCGGCGACTTCCAGCGCACCGCGCAAATGGCCGATGTGCACCGGGTCGAACGTGCCGCCCAGGATGCCGATGCGCCTGGGCACAGCTGTCGTCGTCACAGCGGCTGACGGGTCGAGGTCGCCCAAGTCAGACCGGCTCCTGTCCGCGCAACTGGCCATCACCGACCACGATATACTTCTCGCAGGTCAGGCCTTCTAGGCCGACCGGGCCGCGGGCGTGCAGCTTATCAGTAGAAATGCCGATCTCGGCGCCCAATCCGTATTCAAAGCCATCGGCGAAGCAGGTCGGGGTGTTGATCATCACCGACGCCGAATCCACTTCAGCCAGGAAGCGCCGGGTTTCGCCCTGGTGTTCGCTGACGATGGCGTCGGTGTGGTGGGAGCCGTGACGATTGATGTGCTCGATGGCCTGGTCCAGACCGTCGACCACGCGGATCGACAGGATCGGCGCCAGGTATTCGGTGTTCCAGTCCTCTTCGGTGGCTTGCGCCGCCTCGATGATCGCCCGGGTGCGCTCGCAACCCCGCAGTTCGACGCCTTTTTCGCGGAACTGGGCAGCCATCGCCGGCAGGAAGTCCTGGGCAACGGCCTGGTCCACCAGCAGGGTTTCCATCGCGCCGCAGATGCCGTAACGATAGGTCTTGGCGTTGAAGGCGATGCGCTGGGCCTTTGGCAGCTCGGCGTGAGCACTGACGTAGACGTGGCAGATACCGTCCAGGTGCTTGATCACCGGTACACGGGCATCGCGGCTGACCCGTTCGATCAGGCCCTTGCCGCCGCGCGGCACGATGACATCGACGAATTCGGGCATGGTGATCAGCGCGCCGACAGCGGCACGGTCGGTGGTTTCCACCACTTGCACCACGGCGGCCGGCAGACCGGCCTCGGCCAGGCCGCGCTGGATGCAGGCGGCAATGGCACGGTTGGAATGAATCGCCTCGGAACCGCCGCGCAGGATGGTCGCGTTACCGGACTTCAGGCACAGGCTCGCGGCATCGATGGTCACGTTCGGCCGCGACTCGTAGATGATCCCGACCACGCCCAGGGGCACGCGCATCTTGCCGACCTGAATACCCGATGGCCGGTAGCTCATGTCGCGGATCGCCCCGACCGGGTCCGGCAGTGCCGCCACCTGGCGCAGACCGACGATCATGCCGTCGATGCGCGCCGGGGTCAGCGCCAGGCGCTCGAGCATGGCCGGCTCGAGGCCATTGGCCCGGCCGGCGGCCAGGTCGAGCTCATTGGCGGCGGACAACTCGGCGCGAGCGGCGTCCAGCGCATTGGCGGCGGCTTGCAGGGCGCGGTTTTTCTGCGCGGTGCTGGCACGGCCGATGATGCGCGACGCTTCGCGAGCGGCGCGACCCAGGCGGGTCATGTAGTCAAGAACGGACTCAGTCATGGTCTGTGTGGTCTTGGCGAAGAGGAAAGCGGCAGATTATAGCTGTCGTAACCCTCGACTAACAGCATGGACTCACAGTGGTGACCGGCGGAGGCGCAAAACTGTCAGGAATTTCACCTGTTCAGCGGCGATTAAGATTTCCATTGCTATCATCGCCCTTCCTTTGGCCTCAATTCGTCTACTGCCATGACCGATTCGCCACCTACGCCAAACGCCTTGCCCCATGCCTTTTTTGACCGCGACGCCCAGGTGCTCGCCAGGGACCTGCTGGGCAAAGTCATTCGCCACAGGGTCGGCGAGCTGTGGCTCAGCGCCCGAATCATCGAGACCGAAGCGTACTATTTCGCCGAAAAGGGCAGCCACGCCTCCCTGGGCTATACGGAAAAACGCAAGGCACTGTTTCTGGACGGCGGCCACATCTATATGTACTACGCCCGGGGCGGCGACTCGCTGAACTTCAGCGCCCAGGGACCGGGTAACGCGGTGCTGATCAAATCGGCGTACCCATGGGTCGATGGCATCTCCGGTCCGGACAGCCTGGCGCAGATGCTGCTGAACAATCCCGACGCCCAAGGCCGCCCACGTACGCCGCAGAAGCTCTGCGCCGGCCAGACCCTGCTGTGCAAGGCCTTGGGGCTGAAGGTGCCGGAATGGGACGCCAAACGCTTCGACCCTGAACGGTTGCTGGTGGAAGACGTGGCGGTGCCGACGGTCAATGTGATCCAGACCACCCGCCTGGGCATCCCACTGGGACGCGACGAGCATCTGCCCTACCGTTTCGTCGACGCCGCCTACGCACCGTGGTGCACCCGCAACCCGTTGCGGCGCGGACAGGTCGAGGGGCGCGATTATTTTTTGCTGCCATGAGCGATGCAACACAATTTCCTGTGGGAACCAGGTTTTTTTGCTTCACAACAGATCCCCTGTGGGAGCGAGCCTGCTCGCGATGGCGTCCGTACATCCAATATTGATGTTGACTGACACACCGCTATCGCGAGCAGGCTCGCTCCCACAGTAAAACAGTGCACATTCAATGGAGTTGTATTTATGGGCCCATGGCTCGATAGCATCACTGGCTGGCTAGCTGCCAACCCGCAATGGCTGGCGGTGGCGGTGTTCATCGTGGCGTGCGTGGAGTGCCTGGCGATTGCCGGGTTGATCGTACCGGGCACCGTGCTGCTGTTTGCCGTGGCGGTGCTGGCCGGCAGTGGCGCCTTGTCCCTGGGCGAGACACTGTTGCTGGGCTTGCTGGGAGGCTTGCTCGGGGACTTGGCCTCATATTTCCTCGGCCGGCACTTCCACCAGAACATCCGACGCCTGCCGGGACTGCGGCACCACCCGGAATGGATGAACGCGGCGGAAAGCTATTTTCAGCGCTACGGAATCGCCAGCCTGCTGGTGGGACGCTTTATCGGCCCGCTGCGACCGATGCTGCCGATGATCGCCGGGATGTGCGACATGCCCTTCCCCCGCTTTGCCGCCGTCAGCCTGCTGGCCGCGTCGGGCTGGAGCGTGGCGTATCTGTTGCCGGGCTGGGCCACCGGGGCGGCGATTCGCCTGCCGTTGCCCGAAGGCTTCTGGCTACAGGCCGGCATCGTCATCGGCAGCGTCGCGGTGATGATCGGGTTGAGTGTCAACAGCAGCCTGCGGCGTCACCGACATGCCACGGCGCTGATTGCCGGCCTGGGCCTGGTGATCCTGCTTGGCCTGTTCATCGGCTTCCGCTACCTGACGGCCTTCGACCAAGGGTTGATGACCCTGGTCCAGGAACATCGCAGCCCGATGCTGGACGAGATCGCCGTGACCTTCACGCTGATCGGCGAATTCCGCTTCATGCTGATCTTCAGCGCCCTGCTGACCGGATTGCTGTTGCTGGCCCGCCAATGGCGACAGGCGATCTTCGCCGGCGCCACCATGCTGCTCACCGCCCTGGCCAATACCGGCAGCAAGCATTTCTTCGCCCGCGTGCGCCCGGAAATCCTGGCCGATCCGCTGACCAGCTACAGCATGCCCAGTGGCCATGCCTCCGGTTCGTTCGCGCTGTTCCTGGCGCTCGCGGTCCTGGCCGGTCGCGGACAACCGCCACGCCTGCGCCTGACCTGGCTGCTGCTGGGCTGTCTGCCGGCGCTGGCGATTGCCTTGTCCCGGGTGTACCTGGGCGCCCATTGGCCCAGCGACATCCTGGCTGGCGCCATGCTCGCCGCCTGCGTCTGCGCCGCCGTCCTGTGGCTGAGCCAGCGCCAGACTCCGTTGCCCGCCATGCCGCCGAAGATCTGGTGGCTGATCCTGCCGGCGCTGGTGGCCGCATTCAGCTTCTTTGCCCTGCGGCACCTGCCCCATGGGATGCTGCGGTATGCCTATTGATGCAGACTGATTTCATCGGCACAGAGGAATCCCTGTGGGAGCGAGCCTGCTCGCGATGGCGGCGCCTCAGCCAACACCTGCTTCGCTGACACGCCGCCATCGCGAGCAGGCTCGCTCCCACAATGATTTGCGGTGAACAGCCTCAGGCGAAGAGCTCGCCCTGCAACTCATCGAGCAGCGCCTGAATCGCATCCAGGCGCTGTTGCGGATCATCCAGTTGCAGCAAGTCGATCTTGTCCAGCTCATTGAACGGCAGCAGGTAAGCCAGTTGGTTGGCCAATGACTGTTGGCCGGTCGCCTCGGTGCCCATGTTCAGGGCCTCGACCATCGGGTGCTCGGCCAGGGCCTGGAGCAGCGCCACCAGGTCGGCGTCCTCATCCTGCAGCGGTTGCTCCGGTTCATCCTCCAGCCATTCGACATCGGCCACGGTGAGCTGGTCGGCCTGGACACTGCTGCCATGCACGATAAAGCGGCGTCCGCCCTGCACGCGAATTCCCAGCAGGCCATTGTCCTGCTGGGAAAAGTCGGTGATCAGCGCCTCACAGCCGACCCGTGCATAACCTTGCGGCGCGATGCCGACTTCCTGCCCGTCCAGGATGCACACCACCCCGAACCCTTCGCCCTTCTTCATGCAGCGCCCGATCATGTCGAGGTAACGTGCCTCGAATATCTGCAAATCGAGAATGCAGCCGGGGAAAAGCACGGTGTTCAACGGAAAAAGCGGCAAATTCATAACTGTTTCCTAGACCGTCATCGACACCACCAGCGGCAGCAGCACCGCCGTGGCCACGCCCATCAGACTCATCGCCAGCGCCGCAAAGGCGCCGGACTCTTCGCTTTCCTGCAACGCCACCGAAGTCCCTACCGCATGAGCTGTCAGGCCCAGGGCCATGCCCCGGGCTTCAGGGCTGTGGACACCCAGCCTGGTCAGGATGCTCGGGCCCAGGATCGCCCCGAGTACCCCGGTGATCAAGACGAACACCGCCGCCATGGCCGCCACGCCGCCGATCTGCTCGGCCACCAGCATCGCAATCGGAGAGGTCACCGATTTGGGCGCCATGGTCATCAGAATCATGTGCTCGGCGCCAAACGCCCAGCCCAGCAACACCGCGGAGCCGGTGGCGAACACCCCGCCTATCACCAGCGTAGTAAAGATCGGCCAGAACAATTGCCGGATCCGTCGCAGGTTCAGGTACAGCGGCACCGCCAGCGCGACCGTGGCTGGCCCCAGCAGGATGCTGAGGATTTCGGTGCTCTTGCGGTATTCGGCGTAGCTGATGCCGCAACTGACCAGCACACCGATCAGCAGCACCATCGACATCAGCACCGGTTGCAGGAATACCCAGCGGGTCTTTTCGAATGCCGCCAATACCAGTTGATAGGCCCCCAGGGTAATGCCGATGCCGAACAGCGGATGATGGATCACCGACGCCCAGGCGCCCTGCCAGTCGAGGATCATGGCTGGTCCTCTTCCACGGCCGCGACGTGATGCCGGCCCAGGCGCTGCATCAACACCCCGGTGAACGCCATGGACAGGACCAGCGACAACACCAGCGCGCCGACGATGGCCCAGAAATCGGCGGCGATGGCCCGGGCGTAGACCATCACCCCCACCGCCGGCGGCACCAGCAGCAACGGCAAGTAACGCAGCAAGCTGCTGGCGGCCAGGCTCAATGGCTCGGCGACTTCGCCACGGACGATCAAATAGCCCAGCAACAGCAGCAGGCCGATGATCGGCCCCGGCAGCACCGGCAAGAATAAATGATTGATGGCGGTGCCCAGCAATTGGAACAGCACCAGCCAGGTCAGGCCCCGTAGCAACATCCGTCCTCTCCCCTGCAACCTCTACCCAATGAAAGCGCCCGCATTATAAGCACGCCCAGGCTATGGACCGGCATTCGTAAAAAGCATGGTCAGTGACCTGCCCTGTGCGTCATGTTGATCTACAGTGGTTCCCGGGGGCGCCAGTGGCCTGTACGGCTAATTTGAGCACACGAATTGACCACGCAGGCCACCTACCCCCGTACCAAAGATAGAACCGATGAACCAAGGAGAGTCTCAATGCCCTATGTTCCCGTTGCAGCGCTCAAAGATTATGTCGGCAAGGAACTCGGACGTTCCGACTGGCTGACCATCGACCAGGACCGCATCAACCTGTTCGCCGAAGCCACAGGCGACTTTCAGTTCATCCACGTCGATCCGGTCAAGGCCGCACAGACGCCATTCGGCAGCACCATTGCCCACGGCTTCCTGTCGCTGTCGCTGATGCCCAAGCTGATGGAAGACATTCTGATCCTGCCTGAAGGCGTGAAAATGGTCGTCAACTACGGACTGGACAGCGTGCGCTTCATCCAGCCGGTAAAGGTCGATTCCAAGGTGCGGCTCAAAGTCGACCTGGTGGATGCCACCGAGAAAAAACCCGGCCAATGGCTGCTCAAAGCCAACGCCACGCTGGAAATCGAAGGCTCGGACAAACCGGCCTACATCGCCGAACCCCTGTCGCTCTGCTTCGTGTAACCCTTTGCGCATGCGAAACCGCCCAGGCAGTTTCGCACCGCTTCTCTAGTTCTATCGCGCATAGCTGCGGCATACTCGTCGCCTGATTATCTGGATCCCGTTATGCGCTTACTTTTCCCCCTGGCTTTGACCCTCCTGCTGGCCGCCTGCGGCGATGGCGAATCCCTGTTGCCGCCTGACGCACGCCTGCCCGATGGCGGACGCTATCGCGGCGATCTGGTGAACGGGCTGCTGCAGGGCCAGGGACGCATCGACTATCCCAACGGCAGTTGGTATGCCGGACAGTTCGACAAAGGCCAATGGCATGGCACCGGGGAATGGCACGGCAGCAATGGCGAAGTCTATCGCGGCCAGTTCCAGCAAGGCCTGTTCCACGGCCAGGGCAGCCTCGACACGCCCACCAGCAGCTACACCGGTGGCTTCAAGCTGGGGCGACGGGACGGCGAAGGCACGCTCAAGGAAAACGGCGTCACCTACCGCGGCGAATTCAAGGCCGACCGGTATTCGGGCCTCGGCCGCCTGGAGCTCGCCGACGGCAGCCAGTACCAGGGCCCGTTCGCCAACGGCAAGCCCAACGGCGATGGTCAGCGCTTCGATGCCGCCGGCAACCAGTTCACCGGGCATTTCGTCGATGGCCAGCTCCAGGGCAAAGGCACGTTCAACAGCGCCGAAGGCGATGTCTATGTCGGCAGCTTCAAGAACAACCAGCTCAACGGCCGCGGCCGCTACGAAAATGCCGACGGCGACGTCTGGATCGGCCAGTTCAAGGACGGCGCGCTCACCGGCAAGGGCGAGCTGATCGGCGCCGATGGCAGCCATTACCTCGGCCGCTTCAATGAATGGCGCTTTACCGGCCAGGGCCGCCTGAACCTGCCCGATGGCAGTTTTTACATCGGTGCGTTCGAAAACGACAGTTACCACGGGCGCGGCACCCTGGTGCTGACCGACGGTACGGTACAAAGCGGCACCTGGTCCAACGGCCAGCGGGTGCGCGACGCGGATGGCAAGCTGCTGCCGGACGTACTCGAACTCGGCCTGCTGTCACAGGGCCGCCTGCTGGACGACGCCCTGGCCCAGATCCCCGCTTCGACACCAGCAGTGGAGCTGTACAGCCTGACTCTGGGCGGAGACGGCAAGCAAAGCGTGTTCCTGCGCGAATCCGACTATGTTGCCAACATGCTCGCCAGCCGTTTCGGCGCGTTCGGCCAGATCCGCCTGGTCAATCATCGCGATCACCTGGGCGACCGCCCCATGGCGACCCGCGAAAGCCTGCGCCGCGCCGCCAGCACCCTGGCCGAACGCAGCGGCCCGGAAGACCTGATTTTCATCTACCTGACCAGCCATGGCACCAGCGAACATGAACTGGTACTCGACCAGCCACGCATGGAACTGGCCGACCTGCCCGCCGACGAACTGGCCGTGGTGCTGGCACCGCTGAAGAACCGCGACAAGATCGTGGTGATCTCGGCCTGCTACTCCGGCGGTTTCATCCCGGCGCTCAAGGACGAACGCACCCTGGTCATGACCGCTTCACGGGCCGACCGGGTGTCCTTCGGTTGCTCCGAGGAAGCCAACTTCACCTATTTCGGCGATGCGTTGTTCGCCCAGGCGCTGAACCAGACCGACGACCTGGAACAAGCCTTCAAGCTGGCCAAGGCCACTGTGGCCGAACGGGAGCAGGCGGATAATTTCGAGGCGTCCGAGCCGCAGATCTGGGCCCCCAGGACCGTCCTCTCCCACTGGCAACTGCTGCGCAAATTGCAGGCACGAAAAGCATTGCAAAGTGCTGCACTGAACGACGAGGCCAAAAAGAGCAACTAAGCTGAACCGTATCAAGGGGGAAACACTATGTACTTGACGCCTCAGCATGTTTTGCTCGCCGGCGCTACCGGATTGACCGGGGAACACCTGCTGGATCGGCTGCTCAACGAGCCGACCATCAGCCGCGTCCTGGCGCCCTCCCGCCGGCCGTTGGCCGAGCATCCACGCCTGGAAAACCCGGTTGGGGAACCGGACGACGTATTGCCTCACCTCAGCGGCCAGGTCGACATCGCCTTCTGCTGCCTCGGCACCACCATCAAGAAGGCCGGCTCGGAACAAGCCTTTCGCGCGGTGGACCTGGACCTGGTCGTGGCCTTCGCCAAACGTGCCCGGGCGCTGGGCGCACGGCATCTGGTGGTGATCAGCGCCCTGGGGGCTGATGCGAAGTCATCCGTCTTCTACAACCGGGTCAAAGGCGAAATGGAAGTGGCGCTCAAGGCCCAAGACTGGCCGCAGTTGACCATCTGCCGTCCTTCCCTGCTGTTGGGCGAGCGCGTCGAACCCCGCCTGGCCGAGCAATTGGCCGGGCCCTTGTCGAAACTGATTCCCGGCAAGTACCACGGCATCGAAGCCTGCCAACTGGCCCGCGCCATGTGGCGCCTGGCGCTGGAAGAACAGGATGGGGTGCGGGTGGTGGAGTCGGATGAGTTGCGTAAGCTGGGCAAGTGACTCTTAAGGCTGCTGAAACAGGATTTTCAGCAGCAAACTGTGGGAGCAAGGCTTGCCCGCGATGAAGTTGACGCGTTTCTTGCCTTGGAACCGAGGCGGCCGCATCGCGAGCAAGCTTTGCTCCCACAGAAAGTGACCTCGCCATAAGGCCAGGATTCGGTGATTACAACCCACCCGTCGCCTGAAACCCCACTCCCATCGCCGTAAACAACGACAACGGCAATAACAAGGTGTCGAGCAACGCACTGCCCGGCAGATCGACGCCAGGGTAGCTCGGGGCTTCGGCGCCAAAGCGATCCTTGGCGCAACAGCCACCGTTGAGGGCGTAAAGATCCAGGCGAGTACCCGCATACACCACCGGTGCGCCAGGCTTGGCGGCGTCCAGGGTGCGGGCGGTGGCGCAGCCGGTCAGTTGCAGCGCCAGCAGAACGATCAACAGCTTATTCATCACTGCTCAAATGGTGCTCGCCCCAGCGCGGCAACATGTCCTGGGGGATATTCATCAGGTTGAGAATCCGCGCGACCACGAAATCGATCAGGTCGTCGATGGTCTGCGGCTGGTGATAGAAGCCCGGCGAGGCCGGCAAGATGGTCACGCCCATGTTCGACAGCTTGAGCATGTGCTCCAGATGAATGCTCGAATACGGCGCCTCCCGCGGCACGAGGATCAACTGGCGGCGCTCCTTGAGCGTCACGTCTGCGGCCCGTTCGATCAGGTTGTTGCAGGCCCCGGTGGCAATCGCCGACAGCGTGCCGGTGGAACACGGCACCACCACCATGGCCGCCGGCGAGCCGGAGCCCGACGCCACCGGCGACATCCAGTCTTCCTTGCCGTACACCCGGATCTGCCCCGCCGCCGCCCCGGTGTATTCGGTGAGGAAGGCCTGCATCATCTGGGTCTTGGCCGGCAGGGTCACGTCGGTTTCCGTGGCCATCACCAACAGCGCGGCCTTGGAAATGAGAAAGTGCACCTCACGGTCTTCTCGCACCAGGCAATCGAGCAGGCGCAAGCCGTACTGGGCGCCGGACGCACCGGTCATCGCCAGCGTGATGCGCTCCGGACCATTGCTCTCGAAGCGAGTGTTCATTGCAGCGCCTCAGCCAGTTTGCCGTGCAGGCCGCCGAAGCCGCCGTTGCTCATGATCACCACGTGAGTGCCGGGCTGGGCCTGGCTCTTCACGCGCTCGATGATGCCTTCCAGGGAATCGCTGACAATCGACGGCACCGTGCACAGTGCGGCCGTGGCCCCCAGGTCCCAACCGAGGTTGGCCGGCGCATACCAGATCACCTGATCGGCATCGACCACGCTTTCCGGCAGGCCATCGCGGTGGGCGCCAAGTTTCATCGAGTTGGAGCGCGGCTCGATGATCGCGATCAGCGGCGCATCGCCAATACGTTTGCGCAAACCGTCGAGGGTGGTGGCAATGGCGGTCGGATGGTGGGCGAAATCGTCATAGATGGTGATGCCGTGCACGTCGGCGACCTTTTCCATGCGACGCTTGACGCTCTTGAACGCACTCAATGCGGCAATGCCCATCGACGGCACCACACCCACATGACGCGCGGCCGCCAAGGTAGCCAGGGCGTTGGCGACGTTGTGCTGGCCGGTCAGTTCCCACTCCACGACGCCTTGGGACTGGCCTTCGAACATCACCTCGAACTGCGAACCGTCTTCCTTCAGCAACTTGACTTGCCACTGTCCGCCCGCGCCGGTGGTCTGCACCGGGGTCCAGCAGCCCATTTCGATGACCCGCTGCAAGGCCGGCTCGGTGGTCGGGTGAATCACCAGACCTTCGCTCGGAATGGTGCGCACCAGATGGTGGAATTGCCGCTCGATGGCCGCCAGATCAGGGAAGATGTCCGCGTGATCGAATTCCAGGTTATTCAAGATCGCCGTGCGCGGGCGGTAGTGGACGAATTTCGAACGCTTGTCGAAAAACGCACTGTCGTATTCATCGGCTTCGATCACGAAGAAGGGCGTACCGCCCAGGCGCGCCGACACCGAGAAATTCTGCGGCACACCGCCGATCAGGAAGCCCGGACTCATGCCCGCGTGTTCCAACACCCAGGCGAGCATGCTGCTGGTGGTGGTCTTGCCGTGGGTACCCGCCACGGCCAGGACCCAACGGCCCTGCAACACGTGGTCGGCCAGCCACTGCGGCCCGGACACATACGGCAGGCCTTTGTTGAGCACGTACTCCACCGCCGGGTTGCCACGGGACATGGCGTTGCCTATGACCACCAGGTCCGGTGCCGGGTCCAGTTGCGCCGGGTCATACCCCTGGGTCAGCTCGATGCCCTGAGCTTCCAGTTGAGTGCTCATCGGCGGGTAGACGTTGGCGTCGGAACCGGTCACATGATGGCCCAGCTCCTTGGCCAGGACCGCCATCGAACCCATGAAAGTGCCGCAAATACCGAGAATATGGATGTGCATAGTCGACCTCGTAAAACATGGCCGCAGGTTAGCGTAGGGAGGGGGAAATCGCACCTTGTCTTTAAGGCACACCCAAATCCCTGTGGGAGCGAGCCTGCTCGCGATGACGTCGGCACATGCAACATGGCCGCAAGCTGATCCACCGCTATCGCGAGCAGGCTCGCTCCCACAGGGGGGCTTCGGTGCCTGGAGGAGCGGTGATCAGCGAGCGATCGCGTGTTTGCGCAGTTTCCGGTAGAGGGTATTGCGGCTGATGCCCAGTTGCTCGGCCGTGTTGGTCATGTGCCAGCGGGTCTGTTCCAGCGCATTGAGCAACGCCAGACGTTCCGCATCCTCCAGCGGATGTTCGGACGCGGGCGCTTCCTCCAATGCCGGGCGTGCCTGGCGAATCATCGCCGGCAGGTCGTCCAGACCGACCCTGCCACCGTCGCACAACGCGGCGAGGGTGCGCAGGACGTTGCGCATCTGCCGCACGTTGCCCGGCCAGTCGAACGCCAGGAGCGCCCGGCGCGCCGGTTCGTCGATGAACACCGTCTCGGTGCCGCTTTCTTCGGCCAGCAGAAAGTCCAGCAACTGCGACTTGTCGCTGCGCTCGCGCAACGCCGGCAAAGGAATTTCCAAGCCGTTGAGCCGGTAGTACAGGTCCTCACGGAAGCTGCCGTCCTGTACCCGCTCAAGTAATTGCCGGTGGGTGGCGCTGATGATGCGCACGTTCACCGTCTCGGGCTCGCCACCGATGGGCACCACCTGACGATCCTCCAGCACCCGCAGCAAGCGGGTCTGCAAGGCCAAGGGCATGTCGCCGATTTCATCCAGGAACAAGGTGCCGCCGTCGGCCTGTTGCAGCTTGCCGCGCATGCCCTCCTTGCGGGCACCGGTAAAGCTGCCACCGCGATAGCCGAACAGCTCGCTCTCGATCAGGCTTTCGGGGATGGCCGCGCAATTGAGGGCAACGAAGTTTTTCCCGGCGCGCTGGCTGGCGTGATGCACGGCCTTGGCGAAGGCTTCCTTGCCGCAACCGGTTTCCCCATTGATCAGCAGCGGCACATCGCGCTCGAACACCCGCAACGCCTTGCGGAAATGCTCCTGCAGTTGCGCATCCCCCAGGCAGATGCCCGTCAGTCGCGCAGGCTCCATGGCTTTGGGCGCCGGGACAAGCGGAACCGGGATGCTACGAGGCTGACCACGCAGCACCGCGAACAAATGCCGACCATCACGGGTGCGCAGCGGCCAACTGGCGCTGGCCTGGGCGCTGGCCCGGCCCAGCAACTCGTCCAGTGAACAATCGAAAAACGCCTCTACCGGCTGGCCCAGCAAGCCACCACGAATGTGCCCCAGCAGGTTGAGTGCGCTCTGGTTGACGGCGCTGATCCGCCCTTCTCCATCGAACGCCAGCAGCCCTTCGCTGAACAACCCCACGGACTCGGCCTGCAGATGAAAGCGCAGCAGCCATTGATTGTCGAAGCAGCGCAGGAAATAGCAGCTCTCGATCATCTTCGCCGAGAGATTGACCAGCGCCATGGTGTGGAACTGGCTCTGGCGCGACACGTCCGGCCGGGCCGAGGACACGTCGAGCACCGCCAGCAGTTCGCCATGTGGGTCGAACACCGGGCTGGCCGAGCAGGTCAGGCCGGTGTGGCGACCACGAAAATGTTCTTCCTGATGGATGGTCAGCGCCTGGCGCTCCACCAGGCAGGTGCCGATGCCATTGGTGCCTTCGCAGGCTTCGCTCCAATCGGCACCGAGCCAGAGGCCGGCCCGTTCGAAAATCTTGCGCTCGCTGGGAGCGGTGACGCAGTTGAGGATCACGCCCCGGGCGTCGGTGAGCAGCACCGCGTGGCCGGCGCCGGACAATTGCTGGTGCAGGCTGGTCATTTCGGAACCGGCAATGTGCAGCACTTGCTGCAGACGCTCGCGGCTTTCCAGCACCCGGCCATGCTCAAGCACCGTCGGCGCCAGGTTCTGGGCTGGGTCCAGGTGATAGTCCTCGAGGCAGCGCAGCCAGGAACGGGCAATCGACGGATCGCTGCCGGGTCCTTGCAGATGGGCCTTACCCTGGGTAACTGTCAGGACCTGCTGGGCATGGCGACTCAAATGGTTGCTGTGCATTTCTTATTATTCTCCCCGAAGGTTGCGGCCTTGCTGGAGTCACTGCTGAACACCTAGCCCCAGGTAAAGGGTTGTTTCTGTGGGAGCAAGGCTTGCCCGCGATTGCCTTGGCGCGGATCACAGGTAGACCGCGTCATCGTTCATCGCGGGCAAGCCTTGCTCCCACAGGATGCCCGACGTCTCCATCGATACTTGGGCAACTCACAGATTGCCCCAGCATCCTCCAGGCACAAGCGCTTTGCAATGCTGGCGTGACCCGTCGGTCAACGGCTGTCTCACAATTGGCACAAAGTGTCACACCCTCTGTATCGCAATCGTCACGCGGGGCCTCCATTGGTCCGAAGAAATCCCCTCAACGTCTTGATTTCCGGGCTCTGCACGGCAATGGCCCGACCTTTGCTCTAGGCTTAAATACCAGCGCTCAATTTGCGCGGCCTCCCGTATAAGCACAAAAGCCAAGGAGAACTCACCATGCGTTACGCTCACCCCGGTACTGAAGGCGCTATCGTCTCGTTCAAGAGCAAATACGGTAACTACATCGGCGGCGAGTTCGTCGCGCCTGTCAAAGGTCAGTACTTCACCAATACTTCCCCGGTCAATGGCCAGCCCATTGCCGAATTCCCGCGTTCCACGGCCGAAGACATCGAAAAAGCCCTGGACGCCGCCCACGCCGCTGCCGATGCCTGGGGCGCCACCTCGGTCCAGGCCCGTTCGCTGATCCTGCTGAAAATCGCCGACCGCATCGAACAGAACCTCGAAACCCTGGCGATCACCGAATCCTGGGACAACGGCAAGGCCGTGCGCGAAACCCTCAACGCCGACATCCCCCTGGCCGCCGACCACTTCCGCTACTTCGCCGGTTGCCTGCGGGCCCAGGAAGGCAGCGCCGCCGAGATCGACGGCAACACCGTGGCCTATCACATCCACGAGCCGCTGGGCGTGGTCGGGCAGATCATCCCGTGGAACTTCCCGCTGCTGATGGCCGCCTGGAAACTCGCCCCGGCCCTGGCCGCCGGCAACTGCGTGGTGCTCAAGCCCGCCGAGCAAACCCCACTGGGCATCTGCGTGCTCATGGAACTGATCGGTGACCTGCTGCCGCCCGGCGTGCTGAACGTAGTGCAAGGTTTCGGCAAGGAAGCTGGCGAAGCCCTGGCGACCAGCAAGCGCATCGCCAAGATTGCCTTCACCGGCTCGACCCCGGTCGGCTCGCACATCATGAAATGCGCCGCCGAAAACATCATCCCGTCCACCGTGGAACTGGGCGGCAAGTCGCCAAACATCTTCTTTGAAGACATCATGCAGGCCGAGCCGAGCTTCATCGAGAAGGCCGCCGAAGGTCTGGTGCTGGCGTTCTTCAACCAGGGTGAAGTCTGCACCTGCCCGTCCCGCGCCCTGGTGCAGGAATCGATCTACGACGAATTCATGCAAGTGGTGATGAAGAAGATCGAGCAGATCAAACGCGGCGATCCGCTGGACACCGACACCATGGTCGGCGCCCAGGCGTCCGAGCAGCAGTTCGACAAGATCCTCTCGTACCTGGAAATCGCCAAGGGCGAAGGCGCCCAGTTGCTGACCGGCGGCCAGGTGGAAAAACTCGAAGGCAACCTCGCCAGCGGGTACTACATCCAGCCGACCCTGCTCAAGGGCACCAACAAGATGCGGGTGTTCCAGGAAGAAATCTTCGGCCCGGTGGTGAGCATCACCACCTTCAAGGATGAAGCCGAAGCCCTGGCGATTGCCAACGACACCGAGTTCGGCCTCGGCGCCGGCCTGTGGACCCGCGACATCAACCGCGCCTACCGCATGGGCCGGGCCATCAAGGCCGGTCGCGTCTGGACCAACTGCTACCACCTCTACCCGGCGCACGCCGCGTTCGGCGGCTACAAGAAATCCGGCGTGGGTCGTGAAACCCACAAAATGATGCTCGATCACTACCAGCAGACCAAGAACCTGCTGGTGAGCTACGACATCAATCCGCTGGGCTTCTTCTAAGCCTGGAGCTGATCGTTCCCACGCTCTGCGTGGGAACGCCTCAACGGACGTTCTGCGTTCGGCTTGAAGGAGCGCGGAGCGCCCCAGGCTGCATTCCCACGCGGAGCGTGGGAACGATCGACAAGAAGTCCTCCATCCACACCATAGAATCAATGCCCTGTCGCTGGCATGAGCTTTGCGTATCCGCTGCACACCCCTACTGAAAGTCCAACAGATCAAAAAGAACAGCGAGGACTTATGACAACTAATACCCAACTCAAACCCACACTCGGCACCCTCCATTTATGGGGCATCGCCGTCGGCCTGGTGATCTCGGGCGAATACTTCGGCTGGAGTTACGGCTGGGGCACCGCGGGGACCCTCGGGTTTCTGATCACTGCGCTGATGGTGGCGCTGATGTACACCTGTTTCATCTTCAGCTTTACCGAACTGACCACCGCGATCCCCCACGCGGGCGGGCCGTTCGCCTACAGCCGGCGGGCCTTTGGCGAGAAAGGCGGCCTGATTGCCGGGATCGCCACGCTGATCGAATTCGTCTTTGCGCCACCGGCCATCGCCATGGCCATCGGTGCTTACCTCAACGTGCAGTTTCCGGATCTGGACCCCAAGATCGCGGCGGTCGGCGCCTACATCGTGTTCATGACTCTCAACATCCTCGGCGTCAGCATCGCCGCGGCGTTCGAGCTGGTGGTCACTGTGCTGGCGGTGGCCGAACTGCTGGTGTTCATGGGCGTGGTCGCACCGGGTTTCAGCTTCAGTAACTTCGTGCTCAACGGCTGGTCTGGTGCAAACGAGTTCAGCCTCGCTTCAATTCCGGGCATTTTTGCGGCGATCCCCTTCGCGATCTGGTTCTTCCTCGCCATCGAAGGCGCGGCCATGGCCGCCGAAGAAGCCAAGGACCCGAAACGCACGATTCCCCGTGCCTACGTCAGCGGCATCCTGACCCTGGTGTTCCTGGCCATCGGCGTAATGATCATGGCCGGTGGCGTGGGCGACTGGCGCCAGCTGTCGAACATCAACGACCCGCTGCCCCAGGCCATGAAAGCCGTGGTCGGCAATAACTCCACCTGGATGCACATGCTGGTGTGGATCGGCCTGTTCGGTCTGGTGGCAAGCTTCCACGGGATCATCCTCGGCTACTCGCGGCAGTTCTTCGCCCTGGCCCGGGCCGGCTACCTGCCACGGAGCCTGGCGAAACTGTCGCGCTTCCAGACCCCGCACCGGGCGATCCTGGCCGGCGGCGTCATCGGCATCGCGGCGATCTACAGCGATGGCCTGGTGAACCTGCAGGGCATGAGCCTGACGGCGGCGATGATCACCATGTCGGTGTTCGGCGCCATCGTGATGTACATCATCAGCATGCTCAGCCTGTTCCGGTTGCGTAAGGTCGAACCGAACCTGGAACGCACCTTCCGCGCCCCGGGCTACCCCATCGTGCCGGGCATCGCGCTGTTCCTGGCCGTGGTGTGCCTGGTAGCAATGGCCTGGTTCAATACCCTGATCGGGCTGGTGTTCCTCGCCTTCATGTTCGTTGGCTATCTGTACTTCCAACTGACCGCCAAACAACGCTCCGATGCCCCGGCGGACGCTATGCTCACAGGTATCTGACAGTGCACCGGCGCCGGGCCATAAGGCCGGCGCCAGCCTTATGGAAGTGCACGCAGAGCCTGCTGGGGGGACTGTGTTCCTTGCCTGAACACAGATCCCCTTGTGGGAGCGAGCCTGCTCGCGATAGCGGTGTATCAGTCGACAAATGTTTTACTGACCCTCCGCTATCGCGAGCAGGCTCGCTCCCACATGGGTTTCTGCGGTGTACTTGAGTTATCAAGAGAACCAGGAGGACACCGCCCATGGCCGCATTCGCCCATTCCGTCGGCGCCCAGACCTATCGTTTCGACAGCCTCAAAGAGCTGATGGCCAAAGCCAGCCCGGCGCGTTCCGGGGATTTCCTTGCCGGTGTCGCGGCGCTCAACGACGGCGAGCGCGTGGCCGCGCAAATGGCCCTGGCTGACCTGCCCCTCAGCCATTTCCTGCAAGAAATGCTGATTCCCTACGAAGCCGACGAAGTCACCCGGCTGATCGTCGACACCCACGACAAACACGCCTTCGCCGTGGTCAGCCACCTCACGGTCGGCGGCTTTCGCGACTGGCTGCTCAGTGACGCCGCCGACGAACACAGCCTGCGGGCACTGGCCCCCGGCCTGATCCCGGAAATGGTCGCCGCCGTGTCCAAGATCATGCGGGTCCAAGACCTGGTGCTGGTGGCGCAGAAAATCCGCGTGGTGACGAAATTCCGCGGCACCCTCGGCCTGCGCGGCCGCCTGTCCACGCGCCTGCAACCGAACCACCCCACCGACGAACCGGCCGGGATCGCCGCGAGCATCCTCGACGGCCTGCTCTACGGCAACGGCGACGCCATGATCGGCATCAACCCGGCCACCGACAGCACGGCCTCGATCTGCGCCATGCTGGAAATGCTCGACGCCGTCATCCAACGCTACGACATCCCGACCCAGGGCTGCGTGCTGACCCACGTCACCACCTCCATCGAAGCGGCCAACCGTGGCGTGCCCCTGGACCTGGTGTTCCAGTCCATCGCCGGCACCGAAGCGGCCAATGCCAGTTTCGGCATCAACCTCAACGTGTTGAAAGAGGGCTACGACGCCGGGCTCAGCCTCAATCGCGGCACCCTGGGCAACAACCTGATGTATTTCGAAACCGGCCAGGGCAGCGCCCTGTCGGCCAACGCCCACCACGGAGTGGATCAACAGACCTGTGAAACCCGGGCCTACGCCGTGGCACGACATTTCAACCCGTTCCTGGTCAACACCGTTGTAGGCTTCATCGGCCCGGAATACCTGTACAACGGCAAACAAATCATCCGTGCCGGCCTCGAAGACCACTTCTGCGGCAAGCTGCTGGGCGTGCCGATGGGTTGCGACATCTGCTACACCAACCACGCCGAAGCCGACCAGGACGACATGGACACCCTGCTGACCTTGCTCGGCGTGGCCGGGATCAACTTCATCATGGGCATCCCCGGCTCCGACGACATCATGCTCAACTATCAGACCACCTCGTTCCACGACGCCCTCTACGCCCGCCAGACCCTGGGCCTGAAGCCAGCGCCGGAGTTCGAGCAATGGCTGGCAAACATGGGCATCTTCACCCAGGCCGACGGCCGGGTGCGGTTCGGCGACAACCTGCCTCCGGCGTTTCGTCACGCCCTGGCGCACTTGGGATGAGTGACCTGCCGATGGACAAAAAACCTGTCGATTCGCAAAACCCCTGGCTGGAACTGCGCCGCCTGACCCCGGCGCGCATCGCCCTGGGCCGCACCGGCACCAGCCTGCCCACACAGGCGCAACTGGACTTCCAATACGCCCACGCCCAGGCGCGGGATGCGGTGCACCTGGCGTTCGACCACCAGGGCATTCGTGCCCAATTGGCCGAGCGCGGCCGCGAGAGCCTGTTGCTCCACAGCGCCGCCAGCGACCGCAACAGCTATCTGCAGCGCCCGGACCTGGGCCGACGCCTGGATGAAGCCTCGGCGCAGGCGCTGGACGATTATGCGGCGGCCCATCCTGGCGGCGTCGACCTTGCCATCGTGGTGGCCGACGGCCTGTCGGCGCTGGCGGTGCATCGCCATACCTTGCCATTCCTGGCGCGCCTGGAAGAACAGATCGCCGCCGACGGCTGGTCGGTTTCACCGGTCATCCTGGTGGAACAGGGCCGGGTCGCGGTGGCCGATGAAGTGGCTGAACGCCTTGGGGCAAAAATGTCAGTGATCCTGATTGGCGAACGCCCCGGCCTCAGCTCGCCCGACAGCCTGGGCCTGTATTTCACCTACAACCCCAAGGTCGGCCTGACCGACGCCTATCGCAACTGCATCTCCAATGTCCGGCTCGAAGGCCTGAGCTACGGCATGGCGGCCCATCGCCTGGTCTACCTGATGCGCGAGGCCTGTCGCCGACAGCTTTCCGGGGTCAATCTGAAGGACGAAGCCCAGGTGCACACTCTAGAGTCGGAAAACGGTGCCGATATGAAAGGTAATTTCCTACTGATGCCGCCCCAAAGCTGATCCGTAGATCCATTGCGTTTTTGATCCGCTTTCAGGCAGCATCAAAAGCACGGCAGCGCGCCGTTGTTGTCAGACTCTGTGTCGACCTTTGTAAACGAGACTTGCCATGCGGATTATTCAAGCGACCCTGGAACACCTGGACCTGCTGACCCCATTGTTCGTCAAATACCGGGAATTCTATGGCTCGCTGCCATACCCGGACTCGTCCCGGGCCTTTCTCGAAAAGCGCCTGCGCCGCAAGGAATCGGTGATCTACCTGGCCCTGCCCGATGACGACGACAGCAAGCTGCTGGGCTTCTGCCAGCTCTACCCAAGCTTCTCGTCGCTGTCCCTCAAGCGCGTGTGGATCCTCAACGACATCTACGTCGCCGAAGACGCCCGCCGCCAACTGGTGGCCGACCACCTGATCCGCACCGCGAAAAAAATGGCCAAGGAAACCAACGCCGTCCGCATGCGCGTCTCCACCAGCAGCAACAATGAAGTGGCGCAGAAGACCTACGAGTCCATCGGTTTCAAGGAAGACACCGAGTTCAAGAACTACGTGTTGCCAATCAGCGAAGATCTCACCTGAATGCCACTGATCGTTCCCACGCTCCGCGTGGGAACGCCGCCAGGGACGCTCCGCGTTCCGCTTCAGCAAAGGTGACGCAGAGCGTCACAGGATGCATTCCCACGCGGAGCGTGGGAACGATCAATCGATATTGCAAAAACCGAAATCCCCCGCAACAAACTCAACACGCCCATCACATTCCAGCCCGTATAATCCCGATCTTCCCGGCTTGTAAGGAAAAGCTACAAACCCAGTAGTCTTACTCAAAGCCAGACCCACAAGCCCGCCCAACCCGGCCGTCATCACAGGTGTATTGCATGGATTTCAATCCCCTCGACCTCATTCTGCATCTCGATGTGTACCTCGACATGCTGGTGACCAACTACGGCACGTGGGTTTACGCCATCCTGTTCCTGGTGATCTTCTGTGAAACCGGCCTGGTGGTAACGCCATTCCTGCCCGGTGACTCGCTGCTGTTCATCGCCGGCGCCGTAGCCGCAGGCGGCAGCATGGACCCGGTGCTGCTGGGCGGCCTGCTGATGCTGGCGGCGATCCTCGGTGACAGCACCAACTACCTCATCGGCCGCACGGCGGGCGAGAAGTTGTTCAGCAACCCCAACTCGAAAATCTTCCGCCGCGACTACCTGCAGCAAACCCACGATTTCTACGACAAGCACGGTGGCAAAACCGTGACCCTGGCGCGCTTCCTGCCGATCATCCGCACCTTCGCGCCCTTCGTCGCCGGCGTGGGGAAAATGCCCTATGCGCGCTTCTTCGGCTTCAGCGTGCTCGGCACCGTCCTGTGGGTCGGTGGCCTGGTCACCCTCGGCTACTTCTTCGGCAACGTACCCTTCATCAAGCAGAACCTGTCGCTGCTGGTGGTGGGCATCATTCTGGTATCGCTGTTGCCAATGATCATCAGCCTGGTCCGCAGTAAACTGGGCCAGCGTGCTTCGAAAGCCTGATCGCCCATGTGGTCCCTGAGCAACTGGCGCCGCCAACGCACCCTCGCCAAGCATCCCGTGGCCGAGGACACCTGGCAGCGCGTGCGTCATCACCTGAGCTTCCTCGACGGCATCAGCGCCGCCGAGGACCAGTGGCTGCGTGAAGCCTGCGTGCTGTTCCTGCGGGACAAACACCTGACCGCCCTGCCCGGCGTCGAATTGCATCAGGAACAACGCCTGCTGCTCGCCGCCCAGGCCCAATTGCCGCTGATGTACCTGGGCGAGCTGAACTGGTACCAGGGCTTCCACGAAATCGTCCTCTACCCCGACGACTTCCTCAGCCCCCAACGCCATCGCGACGCCAGCGGCATCGAACACGAATGGGACGGCGAACACAGCGGCGAAGCCTGGCCCCAAGGCCCGATCATCCTGGCCTGGGACGGCGTGCTCGCCAGCGGTGGCTGGGACGGCTACAACCTGGTGATCCACGAACTGGCGCACAA
The DNA here is from genome assembly GCF_006227205.1 of Pseudomonas sp. ICMP22404. GTDB lineage: Bacteria > Pseudomonadota > Gammaproteobacteria > Pseudomonadales > Pseudomonadaceae > Aquipseudomonas. The sequence continues at coordinate 31,947 of NZ_VCNG01000018.1, read as the reverse complement.
ACTCGACATGCTCAACGGCGACGCCAACGGCCTGCCACCGCTGCACGCCGATATGCGGGTCAGCGACTGGGCCGAAGCCATGCAACAGGCCTTCGACGACCTCAACCGCCAACTGGACCATAACCCCGACGCCGAAACCCTCATCGACCCCTACGCAGCAGAAAACCCGGCGGAGTTCTTCGCCGTCACCAGCGAATACTTCTTCAGCGCCCCGGACCTGCTGCACCAGGCGTACCCGAAGGTCTATGCCCAACTCAAGGCGTTCTACCGCCAGGATCCTTTGGCCCGGCTGCGGCAACTTCAGGCCGAAGATCCGGTCTATCAGGCGTCATACTAAGGTCTCTAAGACCCTGGTAACGTGGCATCGATGGCTGAATATGCCTATAATCGCCGCCACTTTTGGTCAATCCGACCAGCCTTTTGGTCAACTAACGGGGACACCGCCCAATGAGTTACAGCAAGATTCCGGCTGGCAAAGACCTGCCGAACGACATCTACGTTGCGATCGAAATTCCGGCCAACCACGCCCCGATCAAATACGAAATCGACAAGGACAGCGATTGCCTGTTCGTTGACCGCTTCATGGCCACCCCAATGTTCTACCCGGCCAACTACGGTTACATCCCCAACACCCTGGCCGACGACGGTGACCCCCTCGACGTGCTGGTCGTGACCCCTTACCCAGTGGCCCCTGGCTCGGTCATCCGCGCCCGTCCGGTCGGCATCCTGAACATGACCGACGACGGCGGCGGCGATGCCAAAGTCATCGCAGTGCCACACGACAAACTGTCGCAACTGTACGTCAACGTGAAGGAATACACCGACCTGCCAGCGCTGCTGATCCAGCAGATCGAACACTTCTTCGAGAACTACAAAGACCTCGAAAAAGGCAAGTGGGTCAAGATCGAAGGCTGGGCCGGTGCTGACGCCGCTCGCGAAGCGATCACCAAGTCGGTTGCCGCCTACAAAGGCTGAAACTGATTTAAAGAAGAACCCCGGTTTGCACCGGGGTTTTTTTATGCCTTAATAGCGCTTAATACGAAAATGTATTAACAGTGTTTAATTGCGTTTATCCCACCGCTTTCAAATCCTGCAAACGGAAAGATCGTCTTATAAATTTGAACGACTTGTTTATTGCTCAAAACACAGTCGCTCCTAAACTTTCCGTTTATGAAAAAGACCTCCAGTGGCGACCGCTTCAGAGCCCTTCTCAAAGAAGCACAAATCCGATCCGCCGACTTCGCGAAGTTATACGGCGTTAAATCGCAGCACGTGAACAACTGGTTCAACCGCGGCATCCCGCCGGGTCGTATCCACAGTATCGCCGGCCTGCTGACCGTCAGCCCGCAGTGGCTCGCCCACGGCGAAGGCCCACAGACCCCGTTGGGCCTCGGCCCCGGCACCACCTATGAAGCCGCCGAGGTCCAGGGCGTCTACAGCGTGGCGGAATCCCAGGACGTCGAACTGCCCTTCTACACAGAAGCCCCTATCGCGACGGGCAGCAACAAAACCCACATCACCGAAATCCCCGACCAATCCATACGCCTGCCCCGCAGCCACCTCGAATCCCTGGAAATAAACCCCAACGACGCCATCTGCACCACCATGGTCGGTGACAGCATGGCCGAACGCATCGAAGACGGCTCGATCCTCGCCATCGACCGCGGACTCACCCAAGTCATCGACGGCCAGATCTACGCCCTCGAACACGACGGCATGCTACGCATCAAATACCTCCACCGAATCCCCGGCAACCGCCTGCGCCTACGCAGCCACAACAGCACGGCCTACCCGGACGAAGTCTTCAGCGCCGAACAGATCGAAGCGCAAAACATCAGGGTACTGGGCTGGGTATTCTGGTGGTCCACCCTCAACAAGCAACGACCGCAGGTATTCGATTGAGCCTCTGGACTAAAGGACAGTAGCCAGCGCTCCCTGCCTCAAGGAGATTGCTTGTACCAAGGAGATCCTCTGTGGCGAGGGGATTCATCCCCGCTGGGCTGCAAAGCAGCCCCCACCTTGTCCCTTGAATCACCGGTAACCCAATGATTCCACAACACTTACCCCTGGGCTTCCGAAGAAAACCCGCGTATCCTGCGCCCCACATTTGCGAGCCCATGCCTCGCACCGACAAGGCAGATCACTTTCTGACCAAGTCCCACAGCCGGCCGCAAGAGCCGGATGTACGTTTTGAAGGCTGGTAAGGTTTGTCAAAAACGAACTGAGTCAGTCAACGAGAAGCCGGCCATAAGCCGGCTTTTTAATGCCTGAAAACCAGCAGACAAACATACGCAAGGATGCTTGAAGTCACCGTAACAGTCGTACGAAAGCACGCTACTCAGCCGGCTAGGTGCAATGCCTGAACGCTCACAGTGATAACCTGCACGCTCTTCTACAAATGACATTGGATAAGTAATGGAAAGCTGTCTGAGGACACTCGGAACCAGCCTCGCTAACAGTATGGTGATCCCCGCCGCCTGGTTATCCGGCCTTACCACGACAGCACTCGTGTGGGGCGTGATTGCGTATTGGCCCGATAAGCTTACCGCCGAAGCACGCCAGCTCTTCCTGGCTTCTGTTTCTATTTTTTGCCTTTCCATATGGCATTTGATCCGGCGCAAGAGAAGAGCAAAAGCACTTGTAGCGTCCATCAACCTAAAAGAAGGTTTGAGCCTGGACGATACTCAACTGCTCGGTTTTCCAAGCCCCCTATTTTTTGTCTTTGACCTTTCCAACCAGAAACTCGCTCAATGCCAAATCGCTACCGGCGATTATCAAATTCGAGATTTCACGTGGATAACAGGCTGGCACCTCGAGTGGCGACGGATTGACCGCAGGGTATCGGGCGGGGTTCTTCGAATAGTCGATGAGGTAGGCATGAGCGTTCCAGCCGAGGAGATTCGGCGTGAATTCACAGGGTTCTCACTGGTTTTGACGGTTGCCAACTCAGGTCATCCCCCCTTCCGTTTTCCAATGAACCGGAGCGCAGCTGAAGGGTGGTGTACCCGGTGCAATGTGTTTTTCAACGGCTAGACACAAAGCCACAACGGCCCCTCCTACTCCAGTCCCTCAAAGCCCAGCTCAGACACAAATGCGCCCGGTATCATTTAGGGATTCTCGGATACGAAAAAGGTCTTGCTCAGCAAGACCTTTTTTACGCCAGGAGGCAGCGAACGCCCTGCCCTACCTCACCTCAACAATATCCAAAGCCCGATTCGCCAACAGCTCACTCAACTCAATCACCTGCAAAATTCCCAACGCCACATGTCGTCTTGACCCATCCAGATCAAACGCCAGATCACTGATCATGGCATTCGCTGAAGCCAGGTTCTCACTGAGGTTTGCAAGCAGACACTCAGAATCAACATCAGGCGCGATAAGAAACAGCGGGTGAGCGTTGTCGGATGTTTCTTTTTCAGGTGTGGGCTTCAGATAGAAGTCCAACGCTCGCGCAGCAGCGTCGTCGAGTTTTTTGTTTCGGGCCGATTGGGCGCGGGAGACGGTATCGTCTGTGGTTGGGGGATTCGGAGTAACTTTTGCCATTGTCTTGCTTCCTGTAGTTGGAGCCATCACCCGCTCGCGACTAAACGATGGGAGGCAGCTGTACGCAGGTTAGTCGACCGGGGAAACAAGAAACCGGCGCGTCCGAGGACGCCCTGCGCACAGCCACCATCGAGTGCAGGATGGGAATCCTGACTGGATGACGCCTTGCACAACCTGTTTCACCCTGGGCGACTAAACCCGATCACTGATGAGCAGTGACAGGCTTCAAACTACCGACGCGGCCCAAGGCACACAAGCCGGCGGATTCTGGCGTAGTTGTAGGCAATGGCGCAAGGCGATGTCGGTCGTGGCTAGTCTCGTGGAGTCACGATAAACAGCGGGCCGGAAGGTGGCTGATACACAGTTATCGCGAGCAGGCTCGCTCCCACAGGGGATTGGGGGTGGGCCAGGTGATCATGTTGCAGCGACGTAGCGTGTCATCCATCGTCAGGTGCTGTCTTTGTTGGGCCGCTGCTTATAAACGCCGAGCCATCAGGCATTGTTCTTTCCCCCAGGCCTCGAAGCGCTCCAACACTTCCCAGCCCAACTTGACGTAATAATGATTCTGGCTGTGGGTGTGCAGGTACAAGGTGGAAAATCCAGCCTCTCTCGCATAAGTACAAATGCCTTCGATCAACTGCGCGGCGAGCCCTCTGCGTCGGGCTTCTGGTGCGATGTAGACGCATGCCAACCATGGCCCCAGTTCTGGCCGGTCGGGCAGGTCGTTGTCGGCCAGTGAGACGCCGCCCAGCAGTTGGGCTTGCTCCGTGGCGATCAGGCATTTCCAGCGACCATCGTGTTGCCCGGCCGAGAATTCGTGCTGCCAACTGGCGAGGGATTGTTGTGCGAATTCGTAGCTGAACTCCTGATAAAGCCATTCGGCCATCAGGTCGCATTTGTCCATGTGATGACTGAGCCAATCCATTTGCAGCATGTGGGGCGTTCCTTGGGTGTTTTCTGGTGTCACTGGTGGGCAGTGGCAGGCCTCAAACTACCGACCCAACCCAAGGCGCACAAGCCCGGCGGATTCTGGCGCAGTTGCAGACAACGCTGCGAGAGTGTCGATTGAGGGGGTTGTCAGGGACATCAACGCGGCATGACCGTTGTTGGCCCCGATCCACGGCGAGTAGACTGCCTCACGGTATGCAGAACGCCACTCCACGGCGGCGTCGAACGACGGCCAACATGTCGCTGCCGGTGTACTGAAGGAGAAGAAGCATGAACCTACCGCCCGACGGGCTTCCCATCTACAGGGTGCTGACAGGCCCCGACGATGCTGCATTTTGTCATCGCGTCAGCGATGCCCTGAAAATGGGTTATGCGCTACACGGCGGTCCGGCCGTCACTTTCAATGGCGAGCGAACCATTGTCGCTCAAGCGATTATCTGGCCTTTGGGTTCAAGCACGACGGTGCCTTCTGACGAGACCAGATAGCACTAAAAAGCCATGATTCCATCCGGCAAATGGATTGGATCCAGGACTTGTCTCAAAGGGCGTAATGGGGCTATTTTGTGTTCGCATAAGAATATAGCCATTCGAAATTATGGCTTCAGCCCGGGTGCAAGCCACGCGATTCGTATCGAACAGGAAATTCGAACGCGACGCGCCACACCCTTGGACGGGCTCGTGATTTGAACAACTGGGGCAGCGTTCCCCATGACAGTCTTCCTTATTCAAACGATCCGATTTTTTCGGATTGCTGCCAATGAAAATGTATGTGGGGTGGCCATTGAGCCACGAGCACACGGATGTTCATAACCTTGCGTTATCAGTCTGATAACGCAGTGGCTTACAGGGAGGTTGACATGCTGGATCGCCAACAGTTGGAAGCGTTTGCCTGTGTCATTGAGCATAAGAGTTTTGAACGCGCAGCCTCGGCGCTCAACATCACCAGCGGTGCCATTTCGCAACGAATAAAGTCGCTGGAAAACTCGCTTTCAACCATCCTGGTCATTCGCGAAAGACCGATCCATCCCACCTCAGCCGGCCAGGCCCTACTACAACATGTCTCGGCATTGCGTTCGCTGGAACATGATGTCCTGAGGCTGCTTTCGCGCAAGGGCAATACAAATTCAAAGATTGCCATTGGTGTACATCCCGACTCGCTCAACACCTGGTTCGCCCCGCTACTGATCGAGTTGATGCGGGCCGAACAGGTCTGTGTGGAAATCATTTCCGATGACCGTTGCTCCAGTCTGAACATTCTCAAACGCGGGGATGTCCAGGGTTGCGTTTCGGTGGTTGCCGAGCCCCTCGATGGGTTTGAAGTCCATCCGCTGGGGGTCATGGAATACAAATGCGTCAGTACACCTGACTATATGCACCGCTATCTGGCCCGGGGCCTGGGCACACATTCGCTGCTCGATGCGCCGGCGATCACCCGCGGGCGTAATGACACGCGCCATGCAGCCTTCCTCCGCGAACTGCTGGGTGTTTCGATCGAGCGCTTCCCCTGTCATTACTTGCCTTCATTGCCGATGGTCCAGGATGCGGTCCTGGCGGGGCTTGGCTACACGCTGATGCCTGCGGATGTCGCCGCGCCGCTGCTCGAAGAGGGGCAGTTGGTCGATCTGATGCCGCAAAACTGCTACAGGGAACCCCTGTATTGGCATGGCTGGATGAACCATTCAGTGGTCAAGGATCTGGTGGGAAGACGCATCATCGATACCGCCAGCAAGTCCCTTCAACCCACGCCCTGTTGAGCGATCCGCAACGCCGTCAAGGCTCGTTAAGTGTTACTGCCGTGGCTTTAAAAAATCTAACGCGCCGTTTGCCCGGCATGCTTGGGCGTAGACTCAAGTGACATCAAGACAGGGTGAGCGAGAGGGTTCGTCATCGTGAAAAGTACTGTATCGGATGCTTACCACGCACACCCCATGGCCCCCGATGCCACATTGAGATGTTTGACCGACGCCATGGGGAGCGATACCTGGCAACGGGTCCTCGCCCAACGTTTTTCCAGCCCGGATGATTGTGTCGCAGAGATATTCAATTCCCGTCGGCCGGGTGGCGCCTATCGCTGTACGCGCTGGGACGGAGTGCCGTCCGGCTGGGCCGTGTACTTTCGGTTTCACGAACGCGCCGGTTACGACGGCAGCATGAAGCTGGTCCTGCACAGTGAAGACGAAGACGCCAGTTCCACTGTGTTCGATGTGCTTTCCACGGCATGCGCTTCAAAGGGAATAGAGCAAGGCGTTCACACGCTGATCAGCGTGGTGGATAGCCATATGCAACACCATGCTTCATGGTTTTCCGACAGCCCCTTCCTGTTGGGCGGCGCAGTGGGCGCACGCGGAAATTCGATGCTGAACGTGTTTTACAGGAAGTTACTAGATGATTCGGCCGGCCACTCCCGATGATTTGCCCTCCATGGTGGAAACCTACAATCAGGCCATTGCCGACAAGGTATTCGCCAACTGCGATGTCCCCCACGACTCGATTGAAAAGTTCAGGCTGACCTATTTTGGAAAAGATCGGCGCTTTGCCGTGCTTGTCTATCTATCGAGTGATGGCGATACGGTCGCGTGGGGTGCCCTGAAGCCATTTTCCGCCCGGCCCGACGACGAAACCATGGCGGAAGTCGCCGTGTATGTGCGGCGAGACATGCGCGCACGCGGGGTCGGTATTCGATTGTTGCAAGCCCTGGAGGTCTCGGCCCGGGAGGCAGGTTTCGAATCGTTGGTCGCCATTATCCTGGGGCCGAATCACGCCAGTGCTCGCGGGTGCAAGTCTCAGGGCTTTGCCGAATGTGTACGGATTCCTCGAATCGCAAGGCTGGAAAACAATCTGGTCGACATAGTCTGGCTACAGAAAAAAATGGAAGGGAATGCTCATGGTTTTGATCGTTGACGAGTCGTATCAGCTGGGAACCTTTCGTGACAACGAAGACTCCCTGCGCCGCCTGAAATCCCAGGCAGGTATTGCGCTGGACCTGGAGTTCGATCACTTGAGGCAAGCCGGCCTGACCCAGGGACAACGGGTTCTGGATGTCGGCTGCGGTCCCGGCATCATCACCACCCAGATCGCGCTTCGTGCCCAGCCAAGCCGCCTGACGGCACTGGATTGCAACGAAACCAGTATCAGCGAAACGCGCAAGCAATTGTCCAACGCCGGGATTGACGAAGCGCAGGTACGCCAATGCAACCTTTATGACGACAGCCTGACCGACCCCGGGCAGTTCGATTTCAGCTATGCGCGGATGGTTTTCCAGCACTTGTCGGACCCGTTGAGCGCCTTGCGCAATATCCACCGCAGCCTGGCCATCGGCGGGCGACTGTGTATCTGCGACATTGACGACCGGTGGTTCGGCGCGTCCCCCCAGCCGCCCGAGCTGCAGTCCTTCCTCGCTCGCGTGGCCAGGGCTCAAGCCGCTCGCGGAGGCGATCGTCACGTCGGCAGCAAGCTGGCGAGTTACCTCGAAGAAACCGGCTACGGCGACATCCGCTGCAGCATGTTGCTGGTGTCTACCTCGCTGATCGGCGCGAGCGCCTTCTGCGATCTGGTCTTTGGCTACAAGATGGAAGTGATTCCAGAAGACGAACTCGAACTGGCCCGACGCGAGATGGCCGTGATCACGCAAAGCATCGAGAGCCCGGGCGGCTGGGCGGGGATCGGCGTATTCTTCGTCTCTGGAGAAAAACAATAACTGAAAGGAATCGTGCACATGCCTGACAAAACCGAACCCAAACAGAAAATTGCTCCCACCGCGCGGATTGCATCGAGTGCGGTCCTGGAAGGCAATGTGTCCATCGGTGCCGGAACGGTCATTGGGCACGGCGCGGTCCTTGTCGCAGAAGGCGGCGCGCTGATGATCGGGGAGAACTGCATCGTCATGGAAAATGCAGTGATCCGCAGCACCGCCCATGACGACTGCCATATCGGCAATCACGTGATGGTGGGACCGCACTGCCATCTGACCGGTTGCCGCATCGAGGACGAGGTGTTTGTCGCAACCGGTGCGTCCGTTTTCAACGGCGCCCGCCTCGGCAAAGGCTCGGAGGTCCGCATCAATGGGGTGGTCCATATCAAGACCGTGCTGGAGGCAGGCACGACGGTGCCGATCGGCTGGATCGCCGTGGGTGATCCGGCGCAGCTCTTTTCCCCGGACCAGCATGATCAGATCTGGGACGTACAGAAGGACCTGGATTTCCCCCGCTACGTTTTCGGCGTTGACCGTGAAAGCGAAGGCGTCGTCAGGCAGATGATGGAGCGTTACGCACGCTTTCTGCGCAAGCAGCAGGTGGGCGATGAGTGATGTGCCCGGGGATATCGACGAACCGACGCTCATCGACGGCCATAGCCACGTCGCCTCCACACGTTTCACCCCGCTGAGTTTCCTGGAGGGGGTGGCCGATAACATCGAAGTGAAACTGCGGGCCAGCGGATTCCCGGTTTCCCGGTCGAGAATCATCGATCAGTTCCAGCGCGAATTGAGCGATCACCAGGGGGACGCCCAGATTGCCGCGATGGACAGGGCGGGCATCAGCCGCTCCGTCCTGCTGCTGCCGGACTTCTCCTTCGCGTTGCCGGACGTCGAACTGAGTATCGACGAGATGTTCCAGGAACACCGGGCCATTCTCCAGCGCCATGCCGGACGTTTCGACGTCTTTGCCGGCGTGGACCCACGTTGGGGACAGGATGGGCTTGACCTGTTCATCCGTGGCATCGAGGAGTACGGCTTCAGCGGCCTGAAGCTTTATCCACCTTGCGGATACCAGGCCGATGACCCGGCGCTGACGCCCTTCTACGAATACTGTGACGCTTATCGCCTGCCGGTATTGCTGCACATCGGGCCGACTTCCCCGGCGCTCTCCTTCGCTCCCGCCCAAGCGATGTGGGTGGACGAACCGGCGCGTCGCTACCGGAATATCCCCTTCATCCTCGCCCACGGGGCGGTCAACGATCAGGCCCAATGTATCCAGCTCTGCAAGTACCGCCCCAACGTCTACCTGGACCTGAGTGGCGCCCAGCACGCAATAGATGCCCGCGGCAACGCCCCCGTGCTGACCACGCTGTTCCAGAGCGAGATCAATCACAAGATCATCTTTGGCACGGATTGGCCCATCAATAATCATGAGGCGATCAACAAACGACTGCGCGCGTTCATCGTCGACCCGGATCAGGGTATCGGCGCTGCCGATGTTCGCCTGCTGCTTTCGGGAAACATGCAACGTCTGCTTGACGGAATCACCCCGCGCGGCCGGTGAGGACAGTGCATTGCGCTCTTGAGCGCAACGCACGGACCTGTCCGGTCATGCTCGCAGGTGGATCGGTTCCTCATCCTGTAAACGGTCGACAAAGAATGTACGAAAGGGTGAAGGGTGACGCAGGCTGCGTCCCTGTTGAATGAGCTGTCTTGCACGATCGAATTGCCGGGCCCGTATGGCCGCCTCGATCGTGGTCAGTTCCAGCAGATCACGTTGCGCATTGCTGCCGCCAATGGCCCGCACCGCCGGCAATATCTTGCTCAACAATTCCAGGGCACTGTCGTAGTCCTCTTGCTGGAAGGCAATCAGCCCCCGGCAAACAGTGCGAGTCACGTTGGCAATCATCGGGACCTTGGCATACGTGGCGTCGATACGTCGCAAGATGCGCTGCACCAGCACTTGGTGATTGGAGCTGGCCATCGCCATGATCGAATGCACATCGTTGAACCAGTACTGTGATTGATCGATGGACGGCATCCAGTATTGCGCCACTTCCTGCCACAGTTCGGAGACATCCACCCCCGTCAGCGACAAGCGCCACAACAGGCTGACTGCGTCCAGATCCTCATATCCGTCTGGGTCGTTCTTGATCCTGATTTTCTGATGAAAAGTCTGCAGGACCGCATCCGGGCGTTGCATGTAGAGGTTGAACAGCGCGTGATGCCACCACAAATGAATGCGCATGCAGAGGTTGTCAGCCCAATTACGCTCGGTGTCGTCCAGCCACTTCAGCGTTTGGGCGTACTGCCCACGCTCGTAGCCGACGTGACAGGCGGCATGGATCGCATAGATGTCCCGAGGGTTGATCGCCAGCGCGCACTCGGCCGCGATACTCGCGGCGTCATAGTCGCCGTTCTCCACCAGGGCAAAGGCTTCGATGCCCCGCACGTACCCATACAGCGGATGCGCGGGTCCCCAGAAGGGCCTTATCGCGACCACGGTTTCGCGCATCCGCTCGGTCCATCCCATGTTGAACTCCAGCATATGCACGCTGAACAAGGCCACGATGTCGCGCGGATGCTGGACCAGCAGTTCGCGCCAGCAGGCGTGGGCCAGATCATAGTCCTGGTTGACCCAGTGATTGCAGGCCGCCAGATGCCCTCGCTCACGAGGGTTCAACTGTTCAGGGTCGAGGCTGCCCAGCAGCAGCGTGGCCTGCTGGATCTGCCGGTCTTCCATGCTCGATAACCTGACGACACTTTCGATCAACCGAGAAATCGGGCAACGCACTTCGCGCCGCTGCAGGAGTGGGAGTGGATCGAACTCCATTCCAAGAATGCCCGTCAGGGCAGTCTCCAATTCGTCTGCTTCGGCGGCGTCCTGCACTCGCACAGGCACACCGCGAGAATCAATGAACTCGATCATAAAAAATCCTTCCCTGTGGGTCTCTGCGTCGGCCTGGGCATGCTCAGGCGGCCAGTTCAGCGAGCCTGGCCGGGGTGATACCGTCGACCAGCGCGGCCGGGTTGATCTCGCGGTCGAGCCGCTCATGGACCAGGTTCAGTATCGCGATCAACAGCATCGAGTTGCCTCCGGCGTCGAAGAAGTCCGCCTGGTCGGTTTGCGCCGGATGCTTGAGCACTTCGGCCCAAATGGCGTGGACCGTCGACAACGTATGGGTGTCGGTCGGAGTGTGCAGTTCCTGGGTTGGCATGTTCATGGGCATTCCTCCAGAGAGCGATATTGGATGAGTCACGGTTGATGTTTGTATTGAGCAAGCAGGTTGGCGCGCAGGTTGGGGGCATCGATCGAGAACAGGAATTTCTGGTCCTCGGCCGGCGTGTTCTGTCGGGCATAGTCGACATAGTTGAGTAACGTATCTGCCGAGAAGCAATGCCCGCAGCGCGCCACGTTATCCAGGTACAGCTGCCGACGCGAAAACCCGAGACGGGTTTCCTTGAGCTGCGTCACGGGGCGGAAGATGTTGTTGCAAAACACTTTGCTGATATCGGCCAGGGTTACCGCGCTAGCCTCCAGTACGTCAGTCAGGATGCGCCCGTAAAGCTCAGGCTCGTCTTTCCCGTGATTGGAGGTGATCGGATCCTGGCTGACACCGAAACGCGCGGACACTATTTCCAGGCCCGGCCCATCGCAACGGGTCACCAGGCAACTGGCCGCCGAATCGCTGAGCAAGGCAAAGTTGTTGAAGCGTATGGACTCGTCGTAGACCTTGTCGGCGGTGATGATCAGGATGTTGTTGTAGATCCCGCTGCGCACCATGCTTTCAGCCATCACGATCGCACTCATGAAACTGATGCAGTTGTTCAGCGTGATGCCGATGGGAAACGCTTTCTTCAGTTCCAGACGTTCATACAGTCGAACGTTGTAATTGATGTACTCGATCTCGTTTCCCGGAAAACAGGTCGAGCAGAACATGACGAAATCGACATCGTCCGAAGATACGCGGCTCTGGGCCAGGGTCTGGCGAGCGGACCTGATGCCCAGGTCGAATATATCGCCGTCGGTCTTGAAGTAACTTCCCCAGCCAAATACCGAGGGTTCATCCGGATAACCAAAGCGATCAAGCATATTCTTGAAGTCAGGCACATCGTGATAAGGACGTTCGACTTCACCCAAGGCGTAGGAACAAGCGTCAATCATTATGCGCATGCGCATTCGTCCTTATACAGAACAGGGCCGGAGACAATCCGGCCCGAGAGTGATCAGGCAGGGATGAACGGCTCGCCCAGCATGTTCTTTTCGCGAATGCGGTTATGGGTATAGCGGTTCTCGCCCGACACTACGACAGCGCCATAGTTTTCGAGGCTGACCTCTCCACCGAACTCGTGGAGCATGTCGGTATCGGGGTGAATGAGCACCTCTGGCGGCACGTAGCGAGCGGAATAGCCCAGGCGCATCTTGTCGGTCAGGCCCAGGTGCGGAAGCGAGGAATGCAGCACCGTCGACCAGAAAATCACGCATTCGCCGGCTTTCATCTCGAAGTAGACCGCTTTCGACTCGTCAGGCTTCCAATCCGGATCGACTTGCAGATCGCGGTAGTCGTAACCCCACAACCCACGACGAACACCGTCCTTGACGAGGTCGTTGTTTTTTTCCGGATTGAATATCAGACGCTTATCTTCGTCGTAATGCATCATGTTGTGGGTGCCGGGGACGATCGCCATACAGGCCGTGTCTTTCATCGTGTCGGTGAAAGCGGTCCAGGCGGTCAGCGTCCCGCGACGCCCCGAGTCATCAGGCCAGATGATATGAGGGCGCCCCGCCACCCCAGCGAAGGTGTTTGCCTGGTGCCAGTCGGTCCCGGCATCTCCCGGGTACTTCGAGAAGAACTCGGTCCGCCAGCACAGCAAGTCTTTGCCCATGAGACTACGCACTTTATGTACGATCTTGGGGTTACAAACATGTTGACCGAGAAAAGGAATATCCAGATGCCGGTCATAGTTGGCGAGGTTATTACTGCCTGAGTTGGAGATTGTATTGTCGGAATAAACCGCATTGCTGCGATCCAGTGTCTGCAGGCGCACCGTTCGCCATTGCCGTTCCATCTCTTCAGGCTCGTAGACCTTGAACGGCTTTACGTATCCATTCTTGAAGAAAAAAGCAATTTCCTCATCGCTAAGTCCGAAGTCTTCTTTTAACGCGTCCAAGGTAAATCTCCTTGCCTTCTCAGTGTGGAAGATCAATGTTTGCGTGACGACTCAGTTGAATACGCAAGTTTCGTATCGGGACGATATGTTCTTGCGCTGCAGCTTCAGGTTCCGGGTCAGCAAACCGTTCTCGGCGGTGAACGGCTCGGTGGACAGGAAATAGTTGCGTATCGGTACGCTGGCACCGACGTTGTAATCGCTGATGGTTTTTTCAATCAGTTGCCGGGCGCTCGAATCGATCTGTTCGACCACCAGCAACATCCCCAGGTGAGGCCGACGGGCACCCAGCGCGACGGCATACTGCACACAAGGCAGGCTGTTGAATGATTGTTCGACGGCAGTGGGATGAACTTTCTGGCCACCCGAGGTGATGATCGTGTCGTTCTTGCGACCCTCGATGAAAATAAAACCCTCATCGTCGATGCGACCGACGTCGCCCGTGGCGATCGCGACCTCATCCCGATACACCGCTTGCTCGACATCAACAGGCTGGTCCACATAACCGCAGGTCAACCGTTGACTCGACCTGAGTAGAATTTCCCCGTCACTTTCCAGCGTCACGCTGCCTGGAACCAGCGCCCGTCCCACCGAACCGGGCCGGTTATGCTGGAGGGTGTTGACTGCGATAGGGCCGTACTCCGTCATGCCATAGGCTTCGAGCAGCGGCAGCCCACCAGCGCGATACCCCTCCAGGATGGCCGACGGCAGTGCAGCCATGCCACTCCACATCTGCCGCATGCCCGTACCGAACAGCTCACACAGTTTCTCGCCGCGTCCATCCGCCAGGCGCCACATCGAGTCATAAAAAAGCGGAGGGGCCAGAAACAGGCTGGGGGACGTTTGCTTCAGGGCCTGCATGACGTTCTGCATGTCACTGAGAACAATATCGATGCCGGTATCGATGCAGCCGTAGATCAACAACTTCTGCTGATAATTGGAGAGGGGCAGGAAGATCAGGAAACTGTCGTCTTGCCGGGCATCGATGGCTGAAAAAAACTGCCGGGCATTCAGCAGGACGGTCGCGTTATTGACGCGAATTTTCTTCTCTTTGCCGCTCGTCCCGGACGAAAAGATAATGGGTCCCGCGACCGGAGCGAATGCATTCGAACAGGCCGGGTTACGGAACAGGCTCATCCCCTGCAGTGTTCCAATGGGTTCCCACGAACCGGTGTCCACCCCATCACTGTGCAAGATGCTGACCAGTAGAAAGGCTATGTTCTGCTGGCCGATGTCGGCCAGGGCGCTCCCCGCGGTTTTCTCGGGAACCTGCAGCGTGATACAGCCGATATTCAACAAGGCAAGATCCAGCAAAAAAGCCGCCTTGCCGTTTTCGGCGACCATTGCGACCTGCATACCCGCCTCCAGGCCGAACTCGCCGAGCTGCTGCGAGACAAGCGAAACAGCCTGGTGCAAGTCAGAAAACCGGATACGTTCCATTTCAGTACGTCCATGAAACACAACCGTGTTGCGCGGGTTCTCTTTCAACTTTGAAATCAGTGTTTGCAGTCCTTCACTTCTCACGCTGCTCGCTCCTGCGTCCGATGTCATCGGTGGTCAGAGCCTACTACCGGCAACCGCGCTCGTGGCGTTGCGTTAGGTTTTTGCAATGGCCTTTAGTTTTGCTAACGCAAGTTGCGGAGCGTGTCGGGGCCTGGGTATTTTCAGGCGTCCTCGTAGCGCCTTTCAGCCGATCATGAAGGCGATGGCTTGCGGTTTTTCTCGAAGACATCGTTCGACGGTCCCTGCTTCGTCACTCACCGGTCACGCGATTGGCCCCACCGGAGTTCCATTCATGTCGTCGCGAAACTTGCTGTTCTACGGTGTCGTAGCGCTGTCCACGGCTTGTGACCAGGCTGTACTGACTGGCGTGATCTGGATGTCGCTCAAACTGTCCGGTTCGAGCGTCCCCCTGGGTGTCGTCCTGTGTCTCTCGGTGGCTGTACCGTTCGCGCTGGACCTGGTGAGCCGAGGGCGAGCGGCCAACATCGGCGCCGCCTGGCTGGTCGCGTTGCGTGTCGCCGCCTTTGTCATTGCGGCACTCTTTGCCTGGTTTGGACTGGCTGCGGCTCTCGGTGTATTCCTGCTGATCGCATTGATGGTGGGTACGGTCGACTTCCTCACAGCCAGCTCCCTGGAAATCGAGAATACCCGCCGGGTCGTCGCCGGCTGGCTACCGGCGGACGATGCCGCGCGCTATATGCAAACCGCCATCCAGGTCGGTGGCTTCACGGGCTCGTTGGCCGGAGGAGCACTGTTGGGCCTGCTCGATGATTCGGTCTTTCTGATCGCCGTGGCACTGACGGGCGCGGCCCTCAGCCCGGTCTTGCTCGCTGGCAGGATGAAACGCAGCGCAGCGATCCAGACTCCAGGCCCTGCACCCACGCAGGCCAGGACAACCTCTGACGATACCTTCGAAATGCCTTACGGCTGGATGGCCTGCCTTGGGCTGATTGCCCTGCATATCGGCGCATTCAACAGCATGATGCCCGTCGTCTATCAGCAAGTTAACCATTGGAGCCCCACCAGTTTCGGCATCGCTTCCGGCGTCGCGGGTATCGGGGCCTTCCTGGCCGCGCTGATGCCGCTGGGCAAACACCGCCTGGTGATGTTCGCGACCTGTCTGATCGTGGTCGACGCGCTGATGGTCCTGGCGCCCCAAGTGCTGCTTTCGCTGGTCGGGGCATTTCTGGTCGGATTCGTCACCAACCACCTGCGAATCGCCGTTCGCAGCCAATTGATGCGCTGCGCGAACAACGATGCCCAGGCGGCATTGGTGGGCAGTCGCAGCACGTTCTGTGCGTACTCGATGCAGGCCACCGGCCCTTTGTTATTGACCTTTGCAACCTCGGCATCGGTCTTCGGTCCGGCATCCGGCCCAGGGCTGATGATCGGCACCGGCCTGGTCACCGCCATTGGGCTGCTGGGGCTGGCTCAGTTGCGTCGAGCCTCGCAGCCCGTTCCGCTGGCGCGTTCATGATTGATTGACGGAGGCACCCGATGAGTTCCACAGACCTTGAAACCGATCGAAACACCGTACTCGCACAGATCTACCAATTGATGAAGGAAGTGGCGCCCCAGAGCGTCCAGGTCAACCCTGAGTTGTCTTTTCTCGAAGCAGGTGTTGACTCGATGAAGCTGATGCTCCTGGTGACGCGCCTGGAAGACGCCTTTCAAATCGAGTTCGAAACCGACCATCTGGCCCCCCAGTTCCTGGGCAGCCCGGCGTCCGTCGCCGGGCTTCTCCTGAACCACTACCTGACTGCCTAGGCCAAGGATTGCCCGTCATGGAAGAACAACAGTTCCCCTACGATGTACATCTGTACGACCGGCGTTTCCTCAACTGCTTCCAGCGTCATGCCGTTGTGTTCATGAAGCGCCTGGGCATTGAAGTGGACTGGTTTTTTTATAACGCGCTGCCTGCGGTGGACGACATCTTCCAGCAAATGGTGGTGGAGAACAAAGCCAAGTACGCGCTGCAAAGTCCCTATTTCGCCGCCGACGACCTGGCACTGCTGGGCATACGTTTTCATGAGCGCAAGGCCGAATGCCTGGATGATCTGCTGCCCGTCATCCATCAGCAGATCCAGGCTTACGGCTGCGCCTTCCTGTCGGGGGATGTGTATTACTTTGCCCACTGTCCCGAATACCGCAGCTCACATGCGCAGCACGTTGTCGTGCTGCGCCAGGCCAATGCCGATGGCAGCTGGGATATCGTCGATGACAACCCCGCCAGCGTGCTGTGCGAGTACCGATACCCCCAGGAGGTGCTTGATCAGTTCTTCCAGAATGAGGGCAGTCGGCGAATGTTTTGCCTGGAATGGACGCCGACTCAACAACACGATGTCGACGCGGCATTCCGACAGCGGCATCAGGCATTCCTGGATAACTTCCAGGCGCAACCCTGGTTCTACGCCCACCTGGAACAGCTGCTCGACAATCCCCTGGCCTGCAACACGACCAAGTTTCGCGCGCTGCATGATGTGTTCACGCTCCTGGCCGGCTCCCGCCATTGCTTTACCCGGTACCTGTCGATGACGGGTGTACCCGAGGCGACCATAGAGCGGGTCGAGCGGTTTGCCAAAGAAGCCGGTGTGCTCAAAGGCTTGATGGTCATGGCGCAAATTACCGGCAAGGTTCGTCGTCGCGACCTGATCGACCGTTGCGCCGCCCTGGAAGGACTGGAGGCCGAATACCTCGGCGATCTGCGTTCGCAGCATCAACTAAGGATGGCCCGGGCCTGACCGGCCCGCCCGCGCCGAGGGGACGCCGTCAATGCGGCCTGTCGTCCGGGGCGGAATGCCAGGCGGACAGCGCTCCCCGCTTCCTGTTTCCCGGGTCGTTCAACCCAACGTATTCAGGCACACCACCTTCGGTTGGGTCATTTCCTCGTAGGCAAACCGCACCCCTTCCCGCCCCAGGCTGCCGTATTTGGAGCCGCCGAACGGCATCGCATCAAAACGAAAATCGGAGGAGTCGTTGATCATCACGCCTCCGGCTTCGATTCGGCGTGCGGCGCTCATGGCGGTGGCAAGGTCGTTGGTGAAGATGCCGGCGTGGAGGCTGTAGTCGGGCTCGTTAGCCAGGGCGATGGCTTCGTCGAAGGTGTCGAAGGGCTGCAACACCACCACCGGGGCGAAGACTTCGTTGCGCCAGAGGCGGCTGGCGTGGTCGACGTTTTCCAGGACGGTGGCGGCGTAGCAGGCGCCTTGGCGGCGGTGGCCGCAGAGTAAGGTGGCGCCTTCTTGCAGGGCCTCGTTCACCACATGCTCGGCATTTTGTGCGGCTTGCGGGGTGATCATCGGGCCGATGTCAGTGTCGGCCAGCAAGGGATTGCCCACCACCAGCGCTTGGGCCTGGCTGACGAAACATTCGCGGAAGGCTGCGTAGATCGGCGCCTGGATCAGCAGGCGTTGGGTGCCGATGCAGTTCTGGCCGGCAGCCCAGAAGGCGCCGGACAGGCAACTTTCAACGGCCGCGTCGAGGTCGCAATCGCCCATGACGATGACCGGTGCGTTGCCGCCCAGGTCCATGGCGAGTTTCTTCAGGCCGGCGGTGCGGGCGATTTGTTCGCCGGTGACGAAGCCGCCGGTGAAGGAGATCATGCGCACCTCGCGGGCGGCGACCAGGGCTTTGCCGAGTTCGGCGCGGCCGGTGGCGACGGTGACCACGGACTCAGGCAAACCCGCCGAAACCAGATACGAGACCAATTTGAGGGCCGACAACGGCGTCAGCTCGGACGGTTTGAGAATCACCGCGTTGCCGCCGGCAATGGCCGGGCCGAGTTTGTGGGCCACCAGGTTCAGCGGGTCGTTGTAGGGGGTGATGGCAACGATCAGGCCCAGGGGCTCGCGGGAGAACCAGCCCTGGCGCGATTCGGCGCCGTCATAGGCGTCGAACGGCACCACTTCTCCGGCGTTGCGCCGGGCTTCTTCGGCGGACAACTTGAGGGTGTTGACGCAGCGTTTGACTTCCTTTTCCGCCTGTTTGAGGGTCTTGCCGGCCTCGTCGACAATCAGCCGGGCAAACGCCTGGGCGTCGCGCTGGATGTTCGATGCCGCCTGTTCGAGGATGCTGGCGCGGCGATGACGGGGTAGCGCGGCGCAGGTGCGCGCGCCGCTGCGGCCGGTCGCCAGCAACTGCGGGACCTGGGAGGCGCAGACATCCGCCACGGTGCCGACGACGCTGCCGTCAAAGGGGTTGAGGACGTCGATGTGCGCTTGCGTCACGGCCAGGGCCAGTCGAGATACGTTCATGGGTTACTCCTGGTTGCGCACGGCAGACTGGTGGATGGCGATGATGTCCGAGAGCAGCGCAAACGCCGTTTCCGTGCGCCCGGCTCCAGGGCCCGACACCGTCACGGCGCCGAGCAGTTCGGAGGCGAACGACACGGCGTTGGTGGCGCCGCTCACGCCGGCGAGCGGATGATCGTTGCTCAACAGACGCGGTTCGACGCTGGCGCTGATCGAGCCGTTGGCGTGTCGGCTGGCGGCGCCGATGAGTTTCCAGCGGGCGCCGTCCTGGCGGGCTTTTTCGATGTCGCCGAGGTCAAGGGAGGAAATCCCTTTGCAGCTGACATCGCTGACCTTCAGCTTGGCGTCGAGCAGTTCGTTCGCCAGGATCACCACTTTGAGGCGCACGTCGTGTCCTTCAACATCCGCGGTCGGATCGGCTTCGGCATAGCCCAGCGCTTGTGCCTTGCCAACCGCTTCGGCAAACCCCAGTCCGTTTTCCATGCAGGTGAGGACGAAGTTGGAGGTGCCGTTGAGAATGCCCTCGAAACCCGTCATCGCACTGCCGGCCAGCGACTGCTTGGCGACGCGAATGACCGGCGTGCCGCTCATCACCGAGCCTTCGTATTCAAAGGCGACGTTGTTGCGGCGGGCCAGTGCTTTCAGCTCGGCGCCATGCAGGGCAATCGGTCCCTTGTTGGTGGTGACGACGTGCTTGCCGCCTTCCAGGGCCCAGCGGCAGAACGACGTAGCGGGCTCGCCGTCCACCGGATTGGTGAAGGTGGCTTCGGCGATGATGTCCGCGCCGCTCTCCTTGATCACCGCTTCGTTGAGCGCTTCGACGTTGCCTCCTGGCCATTGCGCGAAGGCGCCCTTGGTGGCGGGCAGTTTGGCCAGCAGCGCAGCGTCCAGGCCTTCACGGCCCATGACCGAGCCAAGAAACAGGTCGGTCACGCCGACGATCTTCAGGGTGAAACCCAGTTCGGTTTTCCAGCGGTCGTTACGCTCGGCGATCAATTGCGCCAATGCCCGGTTCACACCGCCGAAGCCGACCAGCGCCAGTTTGTATTCAGTCATTTTTGTTGTGTCCCTTGATCCGGGTGATGAGGTTGTTGGATCTAGGTTAGGGGGGTGGGCCGGGCAGTGAAATATGCCAATTTGCTCTATTTCATGGGCGTTTTGACCAGGGGTTTGTCTGGGTCGATCAGGCGCGGAACGCGGAGCGTCCCTGGCGGCATTCCCACGCGGGAGCGTGGGAACGATCAACAGACACATAACCCTGTGGGAGCGAGCCTGCTCGCGATAGCGTCAGGACAGTCAACATCGAAGTCGGCTGGTCTACCGCTATCGCGAGCAGGCTCGCTCCCACAGGGGTTGTGTGTCAGGTTTCAGATTACTGACGACAGCACGAATGAGGTGACGGTGTTCTCTACCCCCGGCAACGCCGAGATGTTCTTCCAGACCCTGTGCACCCGCTCCGGGCTCGCCGCGGCGCCGTATAACCCAGGATCGCCCCGTCGCGTTCGAGGCGTTCGATGCGCTGGCGCACGGCATTGCACGACAGCGAGCGTGGGAACGATCAACAGACACATAACCCTGTGGGAGCAAGCCTGCTCGCTCCCACAGGGGTTGTGTGTCGAGCTTCAGATCACTGACGACAGTACGAATGAGGTGACGGTGTTCTCCACCCCCGGCAACGCCGAGATGTTCTTCCAGACCCTGTGCACTCGCTCCGGGCTCGCCGCGCCGACCCGCAGCATCAGATCGAATTCGCCACTCATCACGTCGCACTGAAGCACTTCCGGCATGGCTTGCAGCGCCTGCAACACTTCCGCGCCGCGCATGCGGTCGTAGCGGTAGACGAAAATCACCGCATTGATGTTCGACGCTGCCGAAAGCCCCTCCCCCGTTCGCACCGTATAGCCCTGGATCGCCCCGTCGCGTTCGAGGCGTTCGATGCGTTGGCGCACGGCATTGCGCGACAGGTTGACCTTCGCCGCCAGCTCGGCATGGGCGGCCCGGGCGTTGAGGCGCAGTTCGGCGATGATGCGTTCGTCGAGCGGGTCGAGAATTCGCTTCACGGAGCCTCCTTACAGCGTGCCGAGCAGTTGATGGAGGGTGTCGAGGTCGTCCGGCTGGATCCGATGGATCTGCACCGGGCCGTGTTCCGCGAGCGGGTGATGCAGTGGCGAAACGCTGATCCCCAGCTCGCCAAGCAACGCCGCCGATTTGGCCGGTGAGATTTCCCCCAGGGTCACCATCGGCGCCACCAGGCTTCGCCGGTACAGCCTGGCCGCAAGCACGCCGGTGGCGGTGTGGGGGTCGATGACGTAGCCGGTGTCGCGGTACAGCGAGGTGATTTCTTCCAGGGTCTGTTCATCACTGACGGCGTAGGAATCGATGATCATCCGCGCCTGCAGCCAGAACTCATTGGCGATGGTCATCTCGCCGCTGCTTTCGAAGTGTTCCATCAGCGCACTCACAGCCTGGTCGTCATGCCCGTAGAGCTCCCAGAGAAAGCGCTCCAGGTTGGAAAAGATCGACAGGTCCATGGCCGGCGACAAGGTCTTGTTGGCGCGCAACCGGGAGTAGTGGTTCTTCAAGAATAATTGGTGCAGCGCATCGTTCTGGTTGGTCGCCACGATCATCTGGGTGATCGGCAAGCCCATCTTCTGCGCAATGTAACCGGCATAGACCTCGGCAAAACTCGCCGCCGGCACACTGAAACCGATGGGCCGCTGGCCGCCGCCCAGTTGCAGTACGGCGTGGAAATAGAACACCAACTGCGCCAGCACCCCCACCCAGTTGCTGGAGTTGAAACTGATCGCTTCGTGCCCGGTGCACTGCCACTGCCGGAACAACCGGCTGACCAGGGTCTGGCACTCGTCGAAGCTGCCATTGACGGCGAACTGGTGGACCCGGGGATGCGCCACCGCCTGGAGGTGCCGGAGTTGGTCCTGGGGTACGCCCGCTTCCGGGTAGACCACGACCACCACGGTTTCCTCGCAATGCTTGAAAGCTTCGATGGCCGCCAGCCCGGTATCGCCATTGGTGGCGCCGATCACCACGGCGCGGCGATCGCGTTTGCGCAGGAAATATTGCACCAGCCGAGCCTGGAGCTGGGCGGCAAAATCCTTCGAGGAGCGGGTCGGGCCATGGAACAGTTCCAGGACCCATTCGTTGCGATCCACCTGATGCAGAGGCGCCAGGGAGCGATGGCTGAATTGGCTGCCAGCCTCCTTGAGCATGCGCTTGAGGTCTGCCTCGGGAATTGTCTCGCCCACGAACGGGCTCATTACTCGATAAGCCAGCTCGTCATAGGACAAGGTCGACCAGTTGGCAATCTCCTGGGGTTCGAACAGCGGCAACTCCAGCGGCACGAACAGCCCGCCGGCCGGGGCCACGCCCGATAACACGACCTTTTCGAAATCGACCTGCACGACCGAGTTTCGGGTACTTACATAGCGCATGGTTGGCTCCGGCCATTCATTTGAAACGATGTGCCTGCTCGACCAGCCAGGTGGCGAACATGACGGCGTCGGGGTGCTGTTCGGTCCCGGAACCGCGTACCAGGTAGAACGACTCGCTGGCTTCGATGCGCTGGGTGAAGGGTTCGACCAGGCGTCCCTCCTCAAGCAGGTCAGCGACCATCGACGACCGGGCCAGGGCGATCCCCTGCCCCAGTTCGGCCATGCGCAAGGTGCAGACCAGCGTGTCGAACTGCATGCCCGTCGACGAATCGACGTGGTCGGCACCGACCATGTTCAGCCAGTACCCCCAGCCTTCTTCGTACCCCAGCACATGCAACAGCGGATGCTTCGCCACGTCCGCCGGTTCCTGCAGTGGCGAACGCGCCATCAGCGCTGGAGAGCAGACGGGGAACAAGGTGTCCCAGGTCAGCCGCTGCGACACCAGGCCCGACCACTGACCATGGCCCCAGCGAATTTCCAGGTCGTCCTCGCCATCCAGTTCCTTGACCCAGATGTTGCTGATGTAGCGGATGTCGACCTGGGGATGGGCCTGGCGGAAGTCCACCAGTTTCGGCGCCAGCCAGTGCACGAAGAACGCCAGGCTGCCGCGGACCTTGATCGGCCGGCGCTTGTGCTGGCCGAAAATCTCGTTGGTCCCCACCGCCAGGCGTGTGATCGCATCCTGCACCACCGGCAGGTAGGACTGGCCTTCCTCGGTCAGCCCCAAGCCACGGGGCAGGCGTTTGAACAGCGCCACCCCCAGGTGGCTTTCCAGCTGACGGATCTGCTGGCTCACCGCGCCTTGGGTCAAGCACAACTCCTCGGCGGCGTGGGTGAAGTTCAGGCAGCGGGCCGACACTTCGAATGCCCGCAGCCAGTTCAACGGGGGTAACGGTTTCTGCTTCATGATTCTGCCTCATTGACGCCCTCCCCCCGGCACCGTCTAGATTGCATCGGACGGCTGTGCCAACGGGTTCACCAGCAAGCGTTGCTCGCGGCTTTTGCGGGTAATGAAGTACACGAAATAGCACCAGACAATGAATGGCAAGCCGAAGTACAACGCCACCCGCTGTTCCGGATCGAAAGCAATCCCGACACACGCCAACCCGCAGGAGACCAGCGCCCCCAGCGGCACCCACGGATAGCCGCGGACGCGGAATTTGAGGTGGCGCACATCACCGCCATTGGCGACGTAGTGGCGACGGAAAGCAATCTGGCTGGCGGCAATGCTCATCCACACCACCACCACGGCCAACCCGGAGATCGACACCAGCGCCAGATAGATGGTGTCGGCGGCAAAGACACTGCTGAGCAACGAGGCGGCGCCGCCGGCCATGCTGACGATGATCGCGTTGAGAGGCGTGCCCATGCGGGTCAGTGCCGAGAACTGCTTGGGCAGGTGCCCTTGGTCGCTCAGGGTCCAGAGCATCCGTGAGGCGGCGTACAAGCCGGAGTTGGCGGCCGACAGCAAGGCGCTGATGATCACGAAGTTCATGATGTCGGCGGAGTACGGAATGCCGATGTAGGTGAACACGGTGACGAAGGGGCTCTCGACGATGCCGGCCTGTTCGCGAGGCAACAAGGTCGACAGGACGAAGATGGTCCCGACGAAGAAGATCGCCAGGCGCAGCACGGTGGTGCGGATGGCGCGGGGCACATTGCGCTGGGGATCCTTGGTTTCACCGGCGGCGATACCGATCAACTCCGTGCCGGAGAAGGCAAACGAAACAGCCAGCAGCGTCATGGCAATCGGCATGAAGCCGGTGGGGAAAAGCCCTTCGCGGGTGAAGTTGCTCAAGCCGATGCTGTGGGCCTGATCGATGTGCAGCAGGCCGAGAATCGCGCCGCCGCCTATCAGCAGGAACGCCACCACGGTCGCGACCTTGACCAGGGACAACCAGAACTCGGTTTCGGCGAACAAGCGCACCGAGACCACGTTGCTCAGGAACACCACACAGGCGAACAGCGCGCTCCAGATCCACACCGGTGTGTCTGGAAACCAGCGCGCCATCAGGATACCGGCGGCGGTGAATTCAGAACCGATGGCCACGGTCCAGGTCAGCCAGTACAACCAGGCCACGGTATAACCGGTACCCGGGCCGAGAAAGCGCGTGGCGTAGGTGCTGAATGAACCGGTTTCCGGCATCTGCACCGCCAGTTCACCGAGACACATCATCACCATGTACACCATCAAGGCGCCGATGATGTAAGCGATCACCGCACCCAACGGGCCGGCTTGATTCACGGTGTAGCCGGACGTGAGGAAAAGCCCGGTGCCAATCACGCCACCCAATGCCAGCATGACGATATGGCGTGTTTGCATTTCCTGCTTGAAGCCGACCTGCGTACTGAGTTGTTCTTGTTTTATGGACATGGTTGTTCTCATGAAAGTCGTGAGGACACGCCCCGACCTCTGCGCGCAGTGACAGCACAGAGACAACACGGGTCGTCATCCGGTTTTATTATTTTCCTATTCATGAACACCCCCGTGACCGCCTTGTCGCGAGGGTCTGACGCTGACAGTTCAACGGCTGGTTTCGGTGCACACTTCCAGGGTTGAAGCGTGCGAATTCGTTTGCGTCCGCTGTTCCCGCGCAGCCCGGACAAAAGCGAACGCCTGCTTCAAGTCGTCGAGCAAATCGTCGGTGTCTTCAATGCCCACCGAGACCCGCACCAGCCCCTCGGAGATGCCCAGGGCCAGCCGTTCCTCCAGGGTGTTTTCGACATGGCTGGTGGTGCGCGCCGGGCCATAGATGGTTTCCACCGCACCCAGGTTGCCCGCGCAGTGGGCGAAGCGCAGACGGGGCAAGAGCGCCGTGACGGTGTCCATGCCTCCGACCAGGACGAAACTGACGATGGCGCCAAAGCCGGCCATTTGCGCACACGCCACGGCGTGGTTCGGATGGCTGGGCAAGCCGGGATAGTTGACTGATTCCACCAGCGGCTCGGTGCACAGGAACTCCGCCAGGGCACGCGCGCTGGCTTGCTGCTGACGCATGCGCAGCACCAGGGTTTTCATGCCACGAATGATCATGAAGGCTGAGAACGGGTCCAGTGCCGCACCGTTGATTTCCCGGTAATGCCGTACCTTGGCCATCAGGGATTCGCTGCCACAGACCAGGCCGCCGAGCACATCGCCATGGCCACTGAGGAACTTGGTCGCGCTGTGGATCACCACGTCCACGCCCAATGCCAGGGGGTTCTGATTGAGCGGCGTGGCGAAGGTGTTATCCGCCACCACCACGGCGCCGACCCGCTTGGCCGCCGCCACCAGACGCTGGATATCGAGGATTTTCAGGGTCGGGTTGGTCGGGGTTTCCAGGTACACCACCTGGCAGCCCTTGGCGATTTCCCGTTCGATCTCATCGTGATCGAAAGTCTCGCACAAGGTCGCCTCCACCCCCATGCGCGGCAGGAACTCTTCGAAAATCTTGTTGGTGCCGCCGTAGCTGTCCTTGGTGGACACCACCCGATCGCCCTGGGCCAGAAAGGTGTAGAGCACACTGCTGATCGCCGCCATGCCGGTGCTGAACGCCACGGCGGACTCGGACATTTCCAGTTCACGGATCTTGGCTTCGAGGGTCTCGACGGTGGGGTTGCTCATGCGGCTGTAGATAAAACCCGGGGCCTTGCCCAAGGCGACGTCGTACCAGACGTCGATGTCGTCATAGCCGTACGCGGCGCTGACCACGATGGGGGTTTGTGTGGCGTTGTAGGGATGCCTGACTTGCTCGCCACCCCAGACCGCCCGGGTTCCCGCTCCTGCGTTATCAAGCCCTGCGCTGTCAGGTTTGTTATTCATTGAGGCTACTCGCACTTAGGGGGTGAACGCTGAGTCATTCACCGGATCTGGCAGCCAATATAGGGAAAAGCAAAGCACCCGAGAAACGATGTTATCGGTGCCAAAGGTCTGCTTTTTTTAATGGCTGAGTGCGAAGTTATTGGCTGCAACGCGCCTTCTTCGTTCACGCGCTCCAGTGTCCTGCGGAGCCTGAGGAAAAAGGCACAACCAATACAGAAAGCGCCTACAGCCCCAGCCTGAGCCCTTGGGTTAGCGTCTCTCCCGCATCGACTGGACGAGACCTGCCCCTCCGTGACACGCCAAAAAGACATCCCCCAAGTCAAGAACCCGCCCGGCGGCGACGGGCATTACGTCACCTATCGGGACATGACACCCAGCGAGCTGGCCGAGCGTGAAGCCGGGCAACTGAAGTATGAAACCATGCTTGCCCGGCAGGCCGCCTACGAAAAGGAACGCTGGGCCACGGTCGATAGAACGCCACTGCCCGTCACCGGCAGTGTGTTCGCCAAGAGCTGCAAGTTACCCGACGGCGTCATTGATTACCGCAACCCCAACGGCTATGTGCCGGCTGACTTGGTCAAGCAGTACGGCGATCTGGTTTGGCTCGGCGGCAGGCATACCGATGGATCGGGGACTGTGCCCCTCAAGCAGATGGGCGCCGGCGCGGTAACCGCGTCATTGGGCAGGCTTGCTCTCGGCGGCACCGCACTTGAAGCAACCGCGGCAACGGTGGGCGGCACCGTCGTCACGGGGCTGTTGACCGGCATGGTTGCCTTGCTCTGGCCTTCCAGCCTGGGTGATAGCGCCCTTTACTCCGAAGAACAGCTACACAACTTGAAGCAGGCCCGCAGCCGCATGCGCCTGCAAATAGAGCAACAGGCCGATGGCAGCCTCAAGGGCTATGGCTTCTATACCGGCCAGAACCGCGATTGGGAAATGGTCGACGTCGTCCACCTGGTCCCTCGCGCCGACCACTACATCGCCGACTTGGGTGACGGCATCGAGCTGATCTGGACGCCAGCCGTCGATCCGTCCGACACCCTGGGTATCCCCGCCCTGGAAGCGGCACCGCAGGCCCCTCCCATCTGGATCTACCCGCCCACGCCGATGGCCGACAGCATCATCGTCGATCCGATTTATCCGCCGGAGTATCGGGATTTCATTCTGGTGTTTCCGGTGGGGGCGGAGGTTCGGCCGGTTTATGTGGTTCTAAGTGTTCCGGGGGATCATAAATACCATAAGCCTCCAGCGCTGCTTCCAGCATTTCCAGATGCCAAAATTGCTCCATCAAAAACGTTTGTACGTGGCGGAGGCGTCAAACGTCGACGATGGAAGGATCGAGCAGGCCGGATCTACGAGTGGGATTCACAGCACGCTGCCGTAGAGCTATACACAAAACAAGGGAAGCATCTTGGTGAATTTGATCCGGTAACTGGCGAACAAACCAAACCTGCCGACCCAACCAGGAAAGTAGAAAAATGAAGCCCATCGTTGAAATTTTTGACAAGACAACCGAAGAGCTATTACAGAGCGTAGAGATTCCGAGCTCATATGTAGACCAGTTAGTAACTCTTATGAAATGGACAGAGCCGGAAGACTTTTGCTTTGTGTATGACCTAACGCCACAGCAGATAGCAACATTAGAGCAATGGACCCATACGACATTAAACGGCGACAACCGAATCATTCAAATTGTCTGCCTTGAATAGCATGCGGTTGGGGATCAGCCACCCGGGCGAATCACCACCTTCCCTCGAGCATGCCCAGTGGCGACCTTTTCCACCGCCGCCTGGGTTTCCGCCAGCGTGAAGGTGGAGTCGATGATGATCTGCAATTGCCCCGCACTGAACTGTCGGATCGCCTCGGGAAGGAAAGGCACGGCGCTGGCGAAGAAGACGAACTCACCCGCGTGACCGTCCCGCCCCTCGATATTGAATTCCACCAGGGTAGATATGCGTCCGCCTGGACGCAGCACCTGCCAGGATTCCTCCAGCGTTTCGCCACCCAGGGTGTCGAGCACCAGGTCGATTTCGCGCACGCTGTCCAGGGTCTGGGTTCGGTAGTCGATGACTTCATCGGCGCCCAAGCTTTTCAGCAGTTCGAGGTTCTTCGCCGAGGCCGTTGCGATCACATGGCAGCCGGCAAGATGGGCCAGCTGGACTGCCATACTGCCGACGCCGCCGGCACCGGCGTGGATCAGCACACGTTGGCCGCGCTGCAACTTGCCAATATCAAAAAGCGCCTGCCTGGCCGTGCCATACGCGGTCGGCAATGCAGCGGCCTGTTCGAAACTCATCGGCGCGGGAATGACACACAGTTCGGAAGCGGCGATGACCAGATGGGTGGCGAACGCACCGCCATGCTCGGGGGAGGTTCGTCCGACCACTCGATCCCCGGTCTTGAGGACGCTCACCTGCTCGCCGACGGACTCAATCACACCGCTGAAATCGGTCCCTGGAGCATAGGGGAATGCCACCGGGAAGATCGGCTGCATGTAACCGGCAAGTATCTTGACGTCCAGCGGATTGACGCTGGCGGCCTCAATGCGCACGACCACTTCGTTGGGTTGTGGGTTTCGCAACCTCGCTTCGCCCTCGACGATCACATCCGGGCTGCCGAACTCATTAATCAAAGCGCTCTTCATGGGAAAACTCCTTTCAGGCCTGGGCAGGGAACTGGCCGAGTTGAAGGAACAGGGCAAACCAGTCTTCCATGTGCCATGTCGTGGTCAGCTTCGCGTCACGGAACGTGTGGAATTCATGAATGCGGAAACTGACCTGCTTGCCGGTGGCGGCGATGCCGAAGAGTTCGCCTGCATGGGTGCCGGTGATTTCGGCGCGCACGCCCATTTTTCCGGGCTCCTGGACCATGTCGTGGACGACGATCCGCACATCCGGAAACGCCTGGACGAAGCTGCGGATAATGGCCTTGATGCCTTCCGGGCCAGGTACCTGGCCGGGTGCCAACGGGATGTCGTCCCAGTCACGGGTGAGTACTTCATCGACGAGGTCTGGCTGTTGGTCACTGAATGCACGGTAGAAGGTTTCGACGGCCCGGCGCTCGGCGCGCAGCTGTTCAGCAAGGTGGGTGGTTGATAGGGTCATTGGGGGTCTCGCCATTGAAGTGGGGTGGTAGCGAGAGTTTGGGATTGAGGGCTATGATCCGTCTAACAAATAGCCGATATGAATGATTATTTGATTTATGGATTTTCATGGGATTGATCTGAACCTGCTGGTGGCCTTCGACGCGCTGATGACGGAGCGCAATGTCACCCGCGCGGCGGCTCGGGTGGGTGTCAGTCAGCCGGCGATGAGTGCCGCGTTATCGCGGCTGCGAACGCTGCTTGGTGATGGGTTGTTTGCCCGCAGTGCCGAGGGGCTTTTGCCGACGCCTCGAGCTCGGGACCTGGCGGTGCCGATTGCCCAGGCGTTGCACCAGCTTCAAGTTGCATTGGTCGAGCGGCCCGAGTTCGAGCCTGGCAAGGCTTCGCTGGTGTTCAAACTCGGCCTCTCCGATTACCCGGCCTATGTGCTCTTGCCCGCGCTGTTGCAGGCACTCGCGGAGCAGGCGCCGGGGGTTTCGGTGAACGTGTACGCGTTCAACGACCGAGATCACGCGGTCGACATGCTGGACAGCGGCCTGATCGACGCGGCGGTGGGTGTGCCGCCGACTCAAGCGGCGGCGCGGATACTGAGCCGGACCGTGCTTACCGACGAATTCGTCACCATTGTCGCCCATGACCATCCGGTGGCCCGTCGCGCCATGACCCTGAAGACCTATCTGCAGCTTCGCCACGTGCTGGTTTCGCCTGAAGGGGACTTGCACGGTTTGGTGGATCACGCCCTTGCTCAACAGGGCAAGCAGCGCGAACTGGCCCTGACGTTGCCACAGATGTTCGCCGTGCCCTCGCTGATCGCCCGTACCCGGTTGACCGCTACGGTGATGAAACGGGTGGCGATGGGCGCGGCGGGCAGCAACAAGCTGGTGATGTTCCCACCACCGGTCACGTTGCCTCGGATGGCGTTCGACCTGATCTGGCACCGGCGCAGCGAGTCTCATCCGGCACAGCAGTGGTTCAGGGGGTTGGTTGAGGAAGTGGCTGGGCGGGTTTGATTTACATTTGATCCGCTGGTGTCTGGCCCTGAGTTGACTCTCTTCAACAGTGGATGGTGGTAGCCTTGGCTCGGCCTCTTGAACTGAACGGAGACTGCTACCCCCCGAAGTCACCCCTTAAGTCGCCCCCGAAGTCACCCCTTAAGTTGAGGGGCTTCTGAAAGCGAAGCACGAGACTCTACTCATCTATATCTTTTATAGACTCTAGCCAACGGAAAAAATAGTCTTTTTGTAGCTGAGGATCGCTCACTATTTGCTGATCTTCATAATCAAATATATTTACGAGACTCGCTCTTGAGGCACGTACACCCAAGACATGATCATATGCCACTATTCCTGATGACATTTGAGAGGACATACTGGAAGGGCGCACGCTCAACTTAGCTCCTTTACATAAAAATTTTAGATTGGAGTGCTCCTTGATAATTTCACCAAGGCATGAATACACATCCAGTCCAGAATACTTTTTTTTCCAGCCGCTTTTAAAGGTTAAAGAAATAGTTGATTTCGCAGCATCCACATCTAGCTGTGCCTCTTCCCTTTTGCCATCTTTGATAATCACGACAACTTGCTTCGTCATTTTTTCATTTCCTTTCTGGATTGGGCAAAGAATACCCAACATAGGAACCATCCTTCTTCAACGGAGTGACCCCAAGGATATCTTCCGTCTTTATTCGATCAGGAATTGCGATCTCATGTTCATAGCTATAAGGGATATCCTTACGCGGCAGCTCCTTATTCACATCGCGCCCAGGGATTCTCTTTAAAACATACAAATACCCTTTTTGCGTCCTGTATCTTGTTCCAAAATCGATCCCAACATCGACATCGGTGGAGGTGCTTACAAAATTACTCAGCGGGTTTCTATTATCCAAAACATGAAGCCGTAAGTCAGTGCTTTTTCCCAAACTCACAAATCCTTCTTTAAAAATGACTTCTGGCGTTCTCAAATCTCCACGATAAAGAAACTTAGGTTTTGGCGGGGATAATTCGTCCTCCCCCACCCCAACCTTCGCAGCCGGATCCTGCTCCCCAACCGCCGGCCTGCACCCACCCTTCCCCGGGCAATCCACCAACCCCAACGGATCCACCCACCCCGTCGGGTTCAGGGTGTACCGATACCCATTGAGCCCACCCGCCAGTTTGCTCGGATCAGGGGTCAGGTAGCGGCCCGTTTCCGGATTGTAGTAGCGGTTCCGGTTGTAGTGCAGGCCGCTTTCCGGGTCGAAGTATTGGCCCTGGAAGCGCAGCGGTTGTTCCAGTTGTTCGCCGCCGCCGTGTTCTATCTCACGGACTTTGCCGTAGCCGTGGTAGCGCGCCGACCAGACGATCTGGCCGCCGTAGTTGGTCAGTTCCTGGGGCGTGCCCAGGTGGTCGAGGTGGTAGTAGAACGGGCAGGCGTTGAGGCCTTTGCCGTCGAGCAGCGCCAGCGGGCGGAAGGTGCCGGGTTCGTAGAGGTAGCTGCGGTGGTGATGG
>NZ_VCNG01000017.1 GCF_006227205.1 Pseudomonas sp. ICMP22404 | reverse complement strand
GATACAACAACGTCAGGCTCCATAGCTACAACGATTACCGGTCGCCGGTAGCTATGGAGAAACTGGCGGCGTGAAACCTTAACTGGTGTCCAGAATTACTTGACCAGTTCAAGCCCGCTCCCATACTGGATTCGGGGTGTACGCAGCCTTTGCATCCACCACCAACCTCTGTGGGAGCGAGCCTGCTCGCGATGGCGTCGGCATATTCAACCCTTGCGTGACAGACGCTCCGCTATCGCGAGCAGGCTCGCTCCCACAATTGGATTGGGATTCGGCCAGAGAGATAGGTCGGCTGTAAGGCCGCCTCGCTTTTGCTTTTGCTTTTGATCTTGGGCGCCCCGTTAAACCACGGTGGCCGAACGCAGGTATTGCGTAGTGGGCAACCCGGCATGGATGCCGGGTTAGCCGCGCTGGGCCACGAATGGCCCTTCGCGGCGGGCCCACGGAGCAATGCCGGAGTGAGGGCACACCGAGCCTAGGCGAGGTGCCGAGTGGTGGGGCAAAGCGTTTTTGGTTACTTTTGGCGCTCTTCCAAAAGTGACCCGCTGTAAAAGCGGAACCGCCAGCAGCCGTTACCGCAGAAATGGATATGTACTCGATCCACAACGGCCCCACGCAGCTACATATTCCCAAACGCCCTGAACACCCCAATCATGGCCGGCCCAATCGCAACCAGAAAGAAACTCGGCCACAGACAGAAGATCAGCGGAAAGATCAGCTTGGTGCCAATTTTCGCCCCCATTTCCTCGGCAGCCTGGGTACGCCGGTCACGGAACTCATCAGCGTAGATACGCAGGGTATCGGCCACGCTGGTACCGAAGCGGATGCTCTGCGCCAACAGGCTGACCAGCCCCTGGATGTCCTCCAGGCCGGTGCGCATGGCCAGTTGCCGGAGCGCCTCGGTACTGGTGATGCCTGCGCGGATCTGCGCATTGACCAGGGCCAGCTCTTCGGCCAACTCAACCTGGCTGACCGCCAATTCCTCGGCCACCCGCTCGATGGTCGTGGGCAGGGCCAGGCCCGACTCGACGCACACCACCATCAGATCCAGCGCATCCGGAAAGGCGGCCCGCAGCCGGGCCTGGCGCGCCTGCTTGCGCTTACCGACGTAGAGCGCCGGCAACAGCCAGCCGATGCCCACCAACAGGATCACCCCCAGCAGGCCAATGATCATGGGCACCTTGACCAGCGGCAGCAGCAAGAGCGCCAGGCCGAGCATCAGCAGCGGCAGCATCAGGCGCACGGCCCAGTACATCTGCACCGCCGACGCGGAGCGGTAACCGGCGTGCGTCAGCAGGATCTGGGTGGCGGACGTCTGGGTCGGATCGGCCGAGGCAAAGCGCTGGCCGATCCGTTCGAGCAGCAGTTGCAGATTACCGGGCGCCTCATGCCCCGCCGCGCTGCCCGAATAGCCGCGCTTGATCAGCGCCAGGCGCCGCTGGACCGGGTCCTGCAACCCCAGCATCAACAACAGCAAGGCGGCCATCGTCAGCACTGTACTGAGCCCAATCGCAGTGACAAACAGCAGGCGAGCCAGCTCTTCGTTCCCGGTAAGCCGACTGAATAACCCGAGCAAAAAATCCATGACTGATACCCCGCGGCAAGACAGCGTTCAAACCTGGATCCGGATGATCTTCCGTATCCAGAAAATCCCGATCAACATGGCGCAGAACGCACCGATGATCAGCTTGTGGCCTATGGGATCGTTGATCAGCACAGGCATGTAGCTGGGGCTCGTGAGCACGATGGCAATCGCCAGCACGAAAGGAATCGCCACCAGCACCCAGGCCGACATGCGCCCTTCCGCCGACAGGGTCCTGATCTTGCGCTGGAAGCGGAAGCGCCCGCGGATCAACCGGCTCAGGCGCTCCAGCACCTCGGTCAGGTTGCCACCGGTTTCGCGGTGGATGAGGATCGAGGTCACCAGCATCATCACCGTCATGCTGGGCATGCGTTCCAACAGACCAAGCATGGCCCGGCGCACATCATTGCCATAGTTGATGTCGGCGAAGGTCATGCCGAACTCCTGGGCCACCGGTCCTTTGTGCTCATCGGCCACCAACCGCAGGGTTTCGTTGAACGGGTGACCGGCGCGCAGGGCCCGGCACATGGCGTCCAGCGCATCCGGCAAACCCTCCTCGAACGCCGCGAAACGCTTGCTGCGGTCGCGCATTATTTTCAACACCGGCACCCAGAACAGCACAAAGGCCGCTAGCAATGCCATCCACCAGATTGGCGAAACCATCAACACCAGGGCAGCGGCCGCCACGCCCAGGACCAGACCGAGCACCATCACCCGATAGGCGCGGTATTCATGGCCGGCCTGCTCGAT
Organism: Pseudomonas sp. ICMP22404; assembly: GCF_006227205.1. Classification (GTDB taxonomy): domain Bacteria; phylum Pseudomonadota; class Gammaproteobacteria; order Pseudomonadales; family Pseudomonadaceae; genus Aquipseudomonas. The sequence goes on along the minus strand of NZ_VCNG01000017.1, from coordinate 139,526 downwards.
CAGTTGCGTCAGGTTGGCCATGAAGGGCAACTGCTCGAGCCGAGCCTCCAGCGGCGACAGGCGCGTCAGGTATTTCTGCCGCAATACGGTTTGCATATTGGGCAGGTGGTTGGCCTTCTCCAGTACATGCAGGCGCCCGCGAATGCGCTTGCGCATCTTGCCGGCCTCACCGAACACCGGCACCACCACGCCCTGGGACAGGAGGAAAACGGCGATGAACACCATGCCCAGGAAAATCAGGATAAATTCGGCAGGGATATTGTTCATGACGTCCGGGCCTCCATCCACTCAGGGCGGAACAGGGTCAGCGGCAACTCGATACCGCGCTTGGCCAACACATCGCGAAAGGCCGGGATCATGCCGCTGGGCCGATATTCACCGAGTACCTCGCCGTGCTCGCCGATGCCCTGGCGGGCAAAGCAGAAGATTTCGGTCATGGTGATGACCTCCCCTTCCATGCCGTTGATCTCCTGAATGCTTACCACCCGTCGTTTGCCATCTTCTTGACGCTCCAGTTGGATCACCACATCAATGGCCGAGGCAATTTGTTGACGCATGGCCTTGATCGGAAAAGTCGCCCCGGTCATCGACACCATGTTCTCGATTCGCCCCAGGGCATCCCGTGCGGTGTTGGCGTGGATGGTGGTCAAGGAACCATCGTGACCGGTGTTCATGGCCGTGAGCATGTCCAGTGCCTCGGCACCGCGCACCTCGCCAATGACAATCCGGTCCGGACGCATCCGCAGGCTGTTGCGCACCAGCTCCCGCTGGCTTACCTCGCCGCGCCCTTCGATGTTCGAAGGCCGGGTTTCCAAGCGCACCACGTGGGGTTGCTGCAGTTGCAGCTCGGCCGAATCCTCGATGGTGACGATGCGTTCGTTGTGCGGAATGAAACTGGACAGCACATTGAGCATGGTGGTCTTGCCGCTGCCGGTCCCGCCGGAAATCAGCACGTTCAGGCGCCCGCGTACGATGGCCTTGAGCAACAGGGCAATGGCCGGGGTCATGGTGCCCACCTGGATCAGGCTGTCGGTGTTGAGCAGGTCCACTGCGAAGCGCCGGATCGACATGCTCGGACCGTCGATGGCCAGCGGCGGGATGATAGCGTTGACCCGCGAGCCATCCTTGAGCCGGGCGTCCACCAGTGGCGAGGACTCATCGATGCGCCGCCCCAGGCTGGAGACGATGCGGTCGATGATGTTCAGCAGGTGCTGGTCGTCACGAAAGCGCACGTCGGTTCGTTGCAGCTTGCCGAAGCGCTCGACGTAGACCGAGGCAAAACCGTTGACCAGGATGTCGGACACGCTGTGGTCGGCCAGCAACGGCTCCAGCGGGCCGAGGCCCAGTACCTCGTCGGTGATCTGCTTGATGATCAACTGACGACTGGCGGTGCTCACCGGTGCCGAGTGTTCATCGAGCAGGCGCTGGCAGATATCGCGAATCTGCCGCGAGGCCTCGACCTGTTCGAGGGCATCGAGCAAGGACAGGTCCATGACCTTGAGTAATTGCTGGTAGATCTTTTCCCGCCACTCGGCTTCCACCGGCGTGACCTGGCTGCGGGTTTCATAGAGCACGTCCGGGACGGCCTGTTCCCAGGCCATCAGTTCCTCCGTCGAATCCGACAAGCCATCGCCCTGCAGGGAGGCCACTGAAGCACCGGGTTTACCGGACTGTTTGCGCAAGCGGTTGCGGAAATCGCTGATCATGGGTCATCCCCCGAAAAAACGGTTGAAGGCGCGTTTGAACAGGCCTTTGTCTGTGTTCATCTGGTGACCGACCAGGTCCTCGGTCAAATCGCGCAGGGCGACGGTGATGGCCGCCCTCGGCGCGTGCAGCCCCAACGGCACGCCAGTGTTCTGACTCTGGCTGACCAAGTTGAAGTCATTGGGTAATTTGGACAGGTTCGTGCAGCGCAGGGCCTCGCCGATGTCCTTGAGACTGATCGCGGCCGCCTTGTCATAGCGGTTGACCACGATCTGCAACTGGTCCCCGCGCACACCCAGGTCTTCGCGCAGGATCCGCACCAGGGCACTGGCATCGCGCAGGTGGCTGACGCTCTGTTGCACCACCACGTACACCCGGTCCACCTGCTCCAGCACGGAGCCGGTGAGATGATCGATCTGCCGCGGCAGGTCCACCACCACCCAGTCGTAGCTGGCGCGGGCCAGTTGCAGGAGGGTGTCGAGCTGTTCCGGTTGGGCGTCCTGGGGCAGGCACAACTCACCGGCACGCCCGCCCAGCACATGCAGAGTCGGACTGAAGTGACTGCAGAAACCGCGCAGCGCGATGCTGTCCAGGTCGTCGATCTGCTGCAGCACTTCCAGGTGGCTGTGGGATTGCGCGACGTCGAGGTAATGGGTCACGCTGCCGAACTGCAGGTCCATATCCAGCAACAGGGTATTTCCCGCCCGGGCACTCAGTTGTTGAGCCAGGTTGCAGGCCACCAGGGTCCCGCCGGAGCCACCCTTGGCGCCGATCACGGCGACCAGCTTGCCCTCGGCGCCATTGCCCAGGCGAACCTCGGCCACCAGGCGATTCAGCGCCGCGACCAATTCGGTCTCGGCGATGGGCTCGGGCAGCACGTCACGGGCACCGGCCTGCATGGCCAGGCGCATGGCTTCCTGATCGCCCAACAGGCCACACACCAGCATTGGTGGACGCTCATGGGCCGGACGTTGCAGCAACGCCGCCAGCTCTTCGCGCCACAGGTGGCTGACCCGCAACAGCAGCAGGTCGGGCATGCGCTCCAGGCCATAAAGGGGATCGACATGCCCATTGCTCACCAATCGCGTACTGACTTCCAGGCAGGGCATGCGCTGGCAGACACATTGCAGGTCGCGCAGGGACGCGGCGTCACGGCTGCTGATCAGCAGTCGCAGCCCGGCTTTGCCGACGGTGCTCGAAACGGGCGTTTCTCTGGTATTCAGCATGGTGTGATCTCCCCGGAATCGGAATGGCGCCCAAGGCTTTCCCGTGGCAAGGTTGCCCTGAAGGCGGGCAAGGTAATGGACACGCCCAAGCCGGGAATGAACAGGTTGAACACGTAGTTCTGTACGCTCAACTGGACGTAGCGGATGGCCCGGAAGCCGGTGGCGCTGGACGTGTCGGCAGGGTTCGCCACCACGGCGCCATTGACGTCCAGGTAGGTCAGCGCCAGGTTCGTGGTGGCCAGGCTGGTGATCAGTTGGCTGGTGCCTGCATCGGTCGCGGCGTTGAAAATGGCCCGGCGCAACACCACCGGATCGCTGATGTTGCACACCGCCGCCAGGCGCGCACCGCGCCGTGCGGCTTCATCCAGGGCATTGGCGGTAAAGTACAACCGGCCCATCTCCACCACACCGAACAGCAGGATGAACACCAGCAGGCCCACGAAGGAAAACTCGACGATGTAGGTGCCGCGCATGTGTTTGTGGTTCATCGGCTTCATCACAGCGCCCTCATCACAGTGGTTGCGACCAGCGGAATGCCCAGCGGCATGGCGGCGCCGAAGAAGCCCGGCAGTGACCCGGCGCAATTGCCCGCGCCAATCACCGGGCAGAACGTGTAGGTGATGGTGACGCGTACATGGTTGGTGCCCACCGCGGCGACCGCCACGTTGGCCGTGGTCAACCCGGACACAACCGGACTACCGACCTGGGCGGGCACGCCATACACCGCGACGTTTTTCGTCTGGGTCAACAAGGTGTTGCTCAGGGCGATACCGCCCAACGTGGAATTCCAGGCCTGGCCGGCGACGAATCGATCGGCGTCACGGCTGGCCTGCAACAACACGTTGTACTGGTAAAGCATGCGACCGAACTCGCCGAAGGCCAGCAGCAACATCAGCACCAGGGGCAGCACCAGGGTGAACTCCACCAGCGCTACGCCTTGCTGGGCCTGTGAGGATTTGAATTGAACAAGTCCCATGACGCCTCCTACGAGTCAGTGCTCGGATTGCCACTGCCGTTGAGGTAGGTTTTGTAGAGCTGGATGATCTGCGGGCCGGCATCGGTGGACGGTGTGGGGCCCGGCACGCCATCGCCTTCACATTCCTGGACGAACTGGCCGAAGACCAGGGAATCCGTACCGCCACCATTCACCGGTTGCACGACGAAATAGCAACCGAACCCCAAGACCGGAATCGAGGTGGAGCCGCCCTGCTTGCCGGTGCAGTTGCCAACCACGATCTTCAACATCCGGCGCTCGAAGACACCGTTGCTCTGGCAGCCACTGGCCCCTCCCGCCACGCAAGCGGCGACTTTGGCTCGCCAGTCGTTGTAATCCAGTATTGCCTCGCCGCCCGCCGAAAGATCGCCATGGTTAGACGTGACAGGCTTGTTCTTGTATTGCGCCTGGGAGAGCGCATCGTCATAGGTCATCGCAGGGGAGCTGGAGGTCGTCACCAGGTCCGGTGGATAGTCCGACGCGCTGACGGGACCGTTGTAGATACCAAAGCGCGTATTCAAGCCCTGAGACGTCGGGCCGGCGGTGTTGCCCGGCGAAGTCTGGACGTTGTCCCCGACACTTCTGCAGATCGAACCGCCGCCAGCCAGGTCCTCACGCACCGCACTGCCGCCGGAACCGAAATCGAGCAGTTGGAAGTTGCCGGGGCCGATGGGCGACGAATTGCCCGCCGCCGTCTTCAAGACCTGCAGATCACCAAAGTGGTACCCCCAGAAGTTGCCGCCAGCCGGACTGTATTGGCTAGGGTCACCGCAGACCATCAAGGGTGCCAGATCGCAAGGCGAGGTAGGGCTGGGCCCTGCTGTGGCAATGGCTGCCACTCTCTTGCTGCCCAGGCCGGAACTGCCCATGGTCTGGACGAAACTCCAGAAAAACCCGTTCAGTTGATAACTCGATACCGACACCCGCACGTACTTGGCATCGGCAGGGCCGGGGTAAGAGAACGGGCCATAGACGCTGCTGGCCAGCTCTACCACGGCAAACGCCCCCGGATTGCCGGCGACTGCGGTGGCCAGTTCCGTGTTGCCCAAGGCCTGGGCGTTCTTGTTCAGCGTGTCCAGGGCCGCCGCACGGGTCGTGCTGGCCATGTTGAGGCCGCCCGTGACCTGGCTCAGGGTCTTGGCCCCGCTCAAGGCTGCGGCATCCACTGCGCTCTGCAAACGCGTCTTGTTGAGCAACATGTGGCCGCCGTCCAGGGCCAACGCTGCCATCATGGTGATCGCCACCAAGGCGATCACCATCAATACACTCACTGCCCCTCCCTGGCGCCGTCCGATATCGGAATTCATCATCACGCCCTCGTTGACTGCATTGAGGATCGCCATCGCCTGGGAACCAGGCTGTTTTCGCGCCACTCAGCGAAGGTTGATCACCTTGCTTTCAATGCCACGAATCACCGTCACCTCTGAGCTGTCCTGCACCCTGACGCGTTGCACGATGGGCCGTGGTACCGGAGCGGCGGCTACCGCCATGACCGGTGGCTCCGGCGGCGCGACAGCCACGGCTTTTTTCTCCAGGTTCAGGGGGTTGCGCAGGGCCAGTTGCAGCTTGCCTTCGGTTTGCGCGGTGACCAGCGCCTCCGCTTCGACCGCTGTCATTTCCAGCGTCACGGCCCGCACCACCACCGGTTGGGTCTTGTCGGTGCCCGCCGTCTGGTCCACCGCCAGCACCCGCAGGTTTTCCAGGATGGTCCGGGACGTGGCGCTGTTGCTGCCGGCGCTGGTGGTCTTGGTCGCCAGCACATCGACCCGGTTACCCGGCAGCAGGAACCCACCGACGCCCACGACATCGTCTACCCGGACCGAGATGGCACGCTTGTCGGGAGCGATCAGCGAGGCCAGGGTGCTGCCACCCAAGTGCTCGCTCAGACGCGCACCGCGCACGATGTCGCCGCGCAGGATGTCGAACGTGGCGATCTTGCCCACGGCCTTTTCACTGGAGTCGAAGGCATCGTCCGGGATCGTATCCATCGGCATGCGCACAGTGGTGACCTGCTGGGCCTCGACCATTTGCCCGAAGGGAATTTCCACGGTGGCGACCACCACGCTGCGCAGGTGATCATCGGGGGTCGCATTGAGTCGCGCACTCAACCAGGAGTCGGCCATCCATGCAGCGCCAAGGCCCATTACCAGGGAAACGCCAATCAGCGGAAGCGTACGAGAGCTCATGTCGGTATCTCCGAATCAAAGGAAGTCGAGCTGAACGAAGTAGTTGTGCCAGGCCCATTCCAGCTCTTGCGGCATCAGGGGTCCGGAACCGCCCAGGTAACGCTGGCGGTCGAGCGCCATGTTCAATAAATCGCGCGGATGGCAAGGCACCAGAGGCATGCCTTCGCCGGCATACAGCCGCTGCAGTACATAACGCACCAACAGCGGGTCGTAAGGGACACCCAAGCGCTCGCACTCCTGGCGCCAGATGCGTTCGTATTCGTCGGGCTTGAGGTAACCGAACTGGACCTTGTAGCCAATGCGCCGCAGGAACGCCTCGTCGGCCAACTCCAAGGGATTGAGGTTGGTGGAGAACACCAGCACGAGATCGAACGGCAGTTCGCAATGCCGACCACCGCCCAGGTTGATGAAGTCACGCTTCTCTTCCATGGGCACGATCCAGCGGTTGAGCAACTCGGCCGGGGCCATGCGCTGGCGGCCCATGTCGTCGATGATGAACAGGCCATTGCTGGCCTTGAGCTGCAAGGCGGCCTGGTATTGACGAGTGAACGGATCGTAGCGGACATCCAGCTGCTCCATGCTCAGCTCGCCACCGGTGATGACGATGGGGCGCTTGCAGCACAGCAGCCGGCGGTCGATGCCTTCGTTGAGCATCAGGTTGTTCGGTTGGCTGTTGTCATCCAGGCGCTGATGCACCTGCGGGTCGTAGATCTCGATCACCGACTCGTTGATGACAATGGCGTGGGGCACCCAGATGGCCTCGGCAAACAGCCGGATCAACCGACTGCTGACGTAGGTCTTGCCGGTGCCTGCCGGGCCATAAATCATGATTGCCCGCCCGGAGTTCAGGGCCACGCCCAACTGGTCGAGCATGCCTTGGCTCAGCACCATGCCCGACAGGGCCTGCTGCATGTCGTTGGCGGTAATACGACCGTGGTGAATGGTCTGGATCTTGATCAGAGAACGATAGGTGCTCACCGGGAACGGTGCCGCGCCGATATAACCGCTGCGGGCCAAGGCGTCCCGGGCAGAGCTGCGACCGCGTTCGGTCAGGCCATAACGCAACGCCTGCACACTCGCCTGGCCGATCTGGCCCAGCACCTCGACACGACCGTCCTTGCGCAAGAACGCCAGGACTTCTTCCAGCACCGCGCCGGTCAGCGCCAGGCGCTCCACCAGTCGCGGCATATCCAGCACACCGGCGTCATGCAGATGCTTGCACACCAGTTCGCCCAGGAAACTGTCCGTCAGGCCGGTGTCGCGAATCGTGCAAGGCTGAGGTGCCAAGCGTTGTACCGCCTCCCGTTCGCTGGGGTAGGCATCACTATCGTTGATGACGTGCATGACTAGCCTCCCCAGCCACCGGCAACCAGTTGCCAGTAGACGCTGTTCAAAGTGCCGATCAGGATCGCAATCGAATAAGGAAAGGGTTTCCCGGCCACTTCGTCCGAAGTGGGCGCCAGGTAGGACTGGGCCCGAACGATCAGCCAGTAACGCCCGAGGGTTTGAAGCAGTTGGCCGCGGACCAGGACAATCAGGAATCCGCACACACCGCCGGCGATCAGGCTGAACAATGCAGCCCATAAGGCGTAATGGAATGGCAGGAAGCTGCCGACCATGGTCATCAACTTGACGTCACCGGCCGCCATGCCACCGACTGCGTACATCGGCAGGAACAACGCGAAGCAGATCAGCAGGCCCAGCAGGCTATCGCCCAAGCCGCTGATCCCGCCCGTGTAGACCTGACCGGCCAGCCCCAGGGCGAGCCCCAGAAGGACCAGTGAGTTGGGGATGCGGTGGCGGAGCAGATCGCTCACCACCGCCACGCCCAGCAGTCCCAGCAGTATTGATGTCGACACCAGCAATTCCATGGACATGGCGCGTCTCCCGGTTGCAGTTTCGTTAGCAGGCAACGTTGCTGTTGACGACCTGGCAAAGTGCCCGGATCTTGGTATCCACCGCGCCGCCCAAAAGGACGAATGCCGCCGCCACCAGCACCGTGATCAAGCCACCCGCCACCGCGTATTCCACGATGGTCAAGCCTTCTTCATCTTTGGCGAACCGGAGGATCGAAGTTCTGATTGTGTGCAGAGTCATTTTATTTACCTCACATTCGGAAGTAATACGGCCATGAACTTAGTAGTTGGGGACAGCGCCAAGTCCATTTGAGGTATTCGTTGTACTCACTGCAAAAGAGTCGCAAGCGTGATTCCGTAAAAGTTGCCGTGTCCCCCTATCGCAAAGCGTTGCGATCAGCAGGCAACGTTGCCGTTGACGGCCTGGCACAGCGCACGGATCTTGGTATTCACGGCACCGCCCAGAAGAACGAAGGCAGCGGCCACCAATACGGTGATCAACCCACCGGCCACGGCGTATTCCACAATGGTCAGGCCATCTTCATCTTTGGCGAACTTCAGTACCGAAGCCTTGATAGTTTGAAGAGTCATTTCGCACACCTCATCGGGGTTGTTTTTCAAGGGCAGTACATTGCGAACTGCCTGATGCAACCCTAGTCAGGAGGCCGGCATAGCCGTTAGGAGGATTTTGCACATCGCTAGGATTATTTTGCGCGAGGTCATCCGCTGGGGTCGCGGGAGCCGTCGCGATGGAATGGCGATAAAAACTTGGCTTTTGATAAGAATTTATTCGGCGCGGTGATAGCACATTGACGATACTTCCGGCTAAAGGGCAGGAAGAACCACTGAGTAGGCACATGACGTCGAATCTGACCGGAAAGCCAAGGTTGTTGTGGTTCGATCTGACTCACGATCGGTCCACGAAGGAACTCGCCATCCAGTTCGAGCAAGCCTGCCATTGCACGCTGGCCACCAACGCCACGCTGCCGGGTGGGGAGCAGGTCGACATGATCTGCATTCATTTCGACCGGCCGGACACCCCGGGCCTGAGGCGGTTGCTGGAGATCAAGCGGACCGTGCCCACCATTCCCATCACCATGTTCACCGTGCAGCATTCTGAAGAGCTGGCGGTCTGGGCCATGCGCTCCAATGTCTGGGAATACATGGTCCTGCCCCTTTCAGCCACCGAGAGAAAGCGCTACCTGACAGCGGTGATGCAATTGTGCGAGTTGCGGCGCAATACCGGCAGTCGCGGCAAGACCTCGCTGATCGACCACTCCCCCACCCTGCCGGACAGCATTCGCCTGACCTCCGGTCACCAGAAACACCAGGCCCTCAACCACATCCTGCTGTACATCGACCAGCATTTTCGCGATAGCATCGATCAGCGAGACCTGGCCAAGCGTTGCGGCATGACCACGTTTCGCTTCAGCCGCCTGTTCAAGGAAGCCAACGGGCTGGGCTTTACCGACTACGTCCTGAACAAGCGCATGAGTTTTGCCAAGGAACTGCTGGATAACAGCGAAATGCCCATCACCAGCATTGGCTACGAAGCCGGTTTCAAGGACCCGTCCTACTTTGCCCGCGCCTTCAAGCAGTACGCCAACTGCACCCCCAGCGAATACCGCCTGGCGCGGCAGGTGCGCACGACGGCTGTCACGCCATCGGCGCCGGAGGAAGAAGCCAGCATGGAGGCGCTTGAGAGCCTGGTGCACAGTCTGGAGGGCTGACGGGCGTTTTGATGCGATGGCTGGTGTTCAAGCGTCTCAAGGGGCGAGCTTTCTTCTCTCGATAGGAACTGACAAGACAATGCTGGTGCGCGTCTCTCCGTACGCGTTGATATTGGCAATGATCGCCTCGATCTCAGCCATCGATTTGGCATAGATCCTGATCAGGTAGGAGTCGTTACCCGTGATGTGCAGGCACTCCACGACCTCGGGAATGTCCTGGAGCGTCGCTATCAATTTGGCTTTCGCCGGCTTGAGGGTGGTGATGCCGACGACAGCCGAGATGCCGTACCCAAGCTTGGTGGGGTCTAACTGTGCGCTATAGCCCTTGATGACCCCAGAGTCTTCCAGCTTGCGTAACCTGTCAGTGGTGGCAGGAATAGAAAGACCCGCATGCTTGGAAAGTTCCGTGATGGAAATGCGGCCACAGTCCTGTACCTTCCCCAGGATTTTTATGTCTATACGGTCCATGTGCGTTTCTCTCGGTAAGAACTGTAAAATTTAATGAAAAGCCCGCGTTTTTCATTAAAAAAATCATGCACCAAAATAAAGCAGAGTGCTAGCCTATTTCCTGCCTGAAAAGCCTAAAAAGAATCCGGGCAATCAATAGCCTCCTCTTTGGCATGACGCACTGCATAATAAAATATTTCTCTCCAGGGATGGTGTTCGCATGGAAGATGAAAAAATAAAGTGTGGAAGAAAGTCACATCCATTCGCCCAGTATGTTGGAACGCAAGTCCTAGATCTGCGGAATTTCAAAAGGGATCAGCTGCTGATGTACCTGATGGGTGTCGGACTTTTCTCGGTGGGTGCCAAGTGCTTCATTATCAGCCAACTGGGAACCGATCCTTTAGATGTCCTGATCATTTCGATAGATAAACTATTTGCCCTTGGAATGGGCGCGTGTTCGGCTATCGTCTCCTTGTTCTTTCTAATATGGTGGATGCTCTGGAACAAAAAGTACCCGCCGATCAGTCCATTCATTACCACCACGCTGACAGGTTTGCTGATTGACTTGTGGTCGGTGTTGGGAATGGGCGAGTACTTGATTGTCAGAGTCAATGAGTACACTTTACTGGCGATAGGACTGATCCTGTGTGCCTACTCGTCTGCGCTGATCATCATGAGCGGTATTGGTATCAGGATCATGGATCTGGTGGTATTGACCATGGTTTCCAAATGGGGCTGGTCATTCACCAAAGCCAAAATGATCATTGAAATCGGTATCTTTTCAAGTGGCTGGTTGTTGGGGGGCCCTTTCGGTGTGGGAACAATTGCCTTCTTATTGGTAATCGGCCCACTTATCCAACCGTTCATGAACATGAATACCCGGCGTTTCTCACTCAAGAACCATGGCTTGATCCGCGCTTCGTCCGCTTACTGATTACAACAAAATGACTGCCACTTATGGCGGCTGAACTGTTTCGCCTCGACTTTTTAACCGATGATGTTGTTGGCAACTTTCGCAATGAGGAAATGAGAGATGGACACTACAAAAAATAAAAACTGGACCTTGGAAAGCACCCCGGCAAAACTGGAAGAACTACTCCCGGGGGGAGCCGTAAAGTGTCATCTTTCGCCACGCAACTGTGTCATCCAGGAGGGCAAGTTAGGTTTCTGCAAGGTTCGCGGAAATCGAGGCGGCCGACTCGTTACATTGAATTACGGGAAAGGCGTTCACAGCACTGAAGAGACGATCGAAACCGAGGCGGTCTTCCACTTTGCCCCGGGCGAGCGGATTCTTTCCCTGGGCAATATTGGTTGTATGCTCAACTGCGGTTATTGCCATAACTGGAAAACCTCGCAAGCCAAGTATGTAACCGACAAGGATGTGTATTACTACACCCCGGAACAGGTTGTGGAGACCGCGCTCAAGCACGGGATACGCGTCCTCTCCTGGACGTATAACGATCCAGTGGTCTGGCATGAATTCATCCTCGACACGGCAAAACTGGCCAAGGAAGCGGGCCTGATCAACTTGTATAAATCAGCCTTCTTCATCAGTGAAGAAGCCATTGATGAATTGTTGCCGGTCATTGATATTTTCTCGATTTCGCTCAAATCGATTTCCCCCGAATACTATCGGAAAGTCACCACGGGCTGGGTTGAGCCGGTCCTGGCTGGTATCAAGAAAGTCTACGACGCCGGTAAATATGTTGAAGTCAGTACCTTGATGGTGACCGACATCAGCGACGATGAAGACACCGCCAGAAAAATCAGCCAGTGGGTATTGGATGAACTGGGGCCGAACGTGCCCCTGCACTTCGTGAGATTCCACCCCGATTACAAAATGAGCAATAGCGTTCGAACGCCCGTGGACAGGCTCCTGAAGGCTCGGGATGTCGCCCGCAGCATGGGCGTCGAGCATGTCTACCTGGGGAACGTGAATGATGTCGAGGGCACCAATACCAGTTGCAATAACTGCAACGCCCTGCTCGTTACCCGCTACGGCCTGAACGCCGAAATCATCGGACTGGACAGCAAAGGCTGCTGCTCTCAGTGCGGCCATGATGCGCATTTCAAATTGCTGGGCGAATACAAAGCCAATACCCCGGTCGGGATGCAAGAGGACGCGCTGTCTGCTTACGAGAAGCGGAAATTCGAGTGGCACGGGGATATCGTGTCGCTGCACGCCCAGGTGCTGAATACCGAAGACTTCGAACAGACCGTCTACCTGCGGCGCAACTACACCGACGGGCTCAACAGCGATTGGAAATCACTGACATTGCGCCCCCATGAAAGCTATCGATTCATTATCGCCAAGGCCCGAATCGACGAGTCGGGGCCTGAGGTCTGGCTACCCGACGGGGTGAATTCAAACCTTCATGAAGTATTCGACAGGGCTCACTTCCCAACCGAATCGATCGAAGAGATTGGTATTTCGCAAAACGACATTACGCCGACCATTGGCTATGAGGGCAAGCAGAACATGTACGAACAGGTCATCAAAATGGTGACCCAGGCATGAACGTGTCCACGGAAATACTTCATATCAAAGTCGATGATCGAGACGCTCACCCCTCGGTCACACCGATTTATCAATGCAGCGCCTTCAGTGCTGACTCGGCATTCTTCTATTCGAGAAAGGCCAACCCCAATGTGACTGAATTGGAACAGGTGGTCGCGTCCCTTGAAGGGAGCGAATATGCCTTGGCCTACAGCACCGGGATGAGCGCTATCTACATGGTGTTGGAACTGTTGAAACCGGGTGGGTCACTGGTGATCAACAAATATATCTATGGCTGCTCCTACAAGCTGTTCCAGAGATACGCTGCACGCATCGGTGCGCAGCTGACGATCCTGGACCTCACCACAGAAGCCGGCCTGAAAGCGTTGCCACCCAACGTCGACATGGTCATTTTCGAAACACCGACAAATCCTTTCCTGAAAGACATTGATATCCATGAGGTCAGCAAAGCAGTCAAACAAAACAATCCAGACGCCCTGGTGATCGTCGACAACACCTGGGCCACGCCGATCTATCAGAAGCCGCTGAACTTTGGCGCCGATATCTCGCTGTACAGTGCGACGAAATACTTCTCCGGGCATAGCGATGTCATGGGTGGACTGGTGCTCGTCAATGATCAGGCGATCTATAACCGCCTGCTTGAAGGCCGCTTTTATTCAGGCTCGATATTGACCCCCAATAGCGCATGGTTGCTTCGCCGAAGCATGCAGACGTTCAACCTGCGCATGGAGAAACACAGCCATACGACCTTGAGCATGCTCAATTACCTGCGCGAACTGCCCTTTATCGAGCATGTCTATTACCCACGCATCGATGGCAAGCAGCTGACGGGTTATGGCGGCATTGTGTTTGTCGATATCCGGCCCGACCTGGTGCCCTTCTACAAAACCTTCACCAGCGCCCTCAAATGGTTTGGCACAGGCACGGGGATGGCCTGTGTGACCTCGATGGTTGCGCAGCCGTTCAGTGGCAGCCATGCCTCGATGACGGAACAGGAAAAAGCGGACATGGGCATTGAAAAGGGCCTGGTTCGATTGTGCTTTGGCCTGGAAGACCTCGAGGACCTTAAAGAGGACCTGCTGCAGGCATTCGAAGCCATGGAAAACAAGGTTGACCAGGCACGTTCACTCAATCCTGCGTAACGGCTGTCAGTCATGAGCGACGGGCGCCCAAAGCGCTCGTTGCTTTTTTTATGGAGAAGCGAGCGTGTCCAACGCCGTCGAAAATACGCTATTCGAACACCCTATCCTCAACGTCATTCATCTTCTGAATACGATTGCCCAGGAAAACCCAGCGGCTATATCACTGGCTTCCGGGCGACCTGACGACGAGTACTGCGACCCCGCGCTCATCGACAAGGGATTGGCCCGCTATCGACAACACATCGCCAGCACCGAACTCTCACTAACGACACTGCTTTGCCAATATGGAAAAACCTCCGGGATCATCAATGAAATAATCGCCGACTACCTGTACGTAGATGAAGCGATAACAATTTCCAATCCCGAAAATATCGTGGTGTGCATGGGTTTCCAGGAAGCGTGCACTTTGACGCTCTTATCGCTCTTTGAAGGAGGCGGCATTTTACTGGTGCCAGATCCTGTGTTTTCCGGGGTCACAGGCATTGCAAAACTGCTGGGTATAAAGATGCTCCCCGTGCCCATGGTGACTTTTCTCGATCCAACCGCCCTGCGCAGATTGGCTGAAGAGCTTGAGTCCAAAGGGGAAAAAATACGCGCACTGTATGCGATTCCAGACTTTAGCAATCCTACTGCCGACAGCCTGTCCTATCCCGCCAGGGAGGCGATGCTTCGCTTAGCCAATGAACTGAATTTTTTCATCCTGGAAGACACGGCATACCGCTACTTCCGATATGAGGGAGATGAGATTGCATCGATGAGGTCGATGGACAGCCGTCGAGTATTCCTGCTCGGCTCGTTTTCCAAATCGATTTTCCCGGGCTTGCGCATGGGCTACGTAGTCGCTCCGGAAGGCGCAGGAGTCATGCCCTTCAGCGCCAGGTTGTGCAAAGCCAAAAGTTTGATCACGGTCAACACTCCAGCCCTGTGCCAAGCGGTCGTCGGCGGTTTGCTGATCGAAAACAATTACTCGCTGAAGAGTCTGAACCAACCCAGAGTGCTGTCTTACACACAGAAGAGGAAGCACATGCTTGAATGCCTTGAGCGTGCCTTCCCCTCCAAAGGCGATTCCCAACCAACCGTCACCTGGAATCATCCGGCGGGCGGCTTCTTCATCAATGTGCACCTGCCTTTTGTCTTCGGACAGGCTGAGATGAACGAATGCGCCAGGGACTTCAGGGTCATTGTATTCCCCACGTCCCTGTTCTCAGTGACGAACGAAGCGGTCAATCAAGTCAGGCTGTCGTTCAGTAATGCCACAGCCACACAAACCACACAGGCGATAGGTCGTTTCAAAACCTACGTTGAGTCCAGGCTGGGGAAAGTCCCCTCCTGACTGAAGGGGACTGAGACATCGGCATCATTCACCGAATGGGGAAACCTTCTCAAACTCCCGTGGCCAGCATCACGCCGGTTGCCACTTGGTACGCCCCTAACAGACTGATGGTTGCCCCGGAAAAGTAGTTGATCAATTTAATTTTTGATTGAGCGATCCTGGCCTTGAAGATGGAGGAGAAGCCGCTCAGTCCTAACCACCAGACGGCCGAGCCCAGGAATATGCCGGTCACCATGGGCAGCACTGAGTGCTGACTGCCTTGTTCGCTGGCCATGCCATCGCTCAGGGCGGCAAATATCGCGATAAACGATAAAATGGTCATGGGGTTCGACAAGGTCAGGAACAGCGTGGTCGAGTAAGCCTTGAACATGTTGGCACGCTCGCCCCTCATGGCGGTCGCATTGCTGTTCGAGCGTATTGTCTGGTAACCAATGTAAGCGAGGAACAGCCCTCCCAGAATACATAACCAGGGCTTGAAGCTGATGAGCGTCGCGATGATAGCGGTGATCCCCAACGCCCCTATGAATCCATAGATCGAATCGGCGGTGGCCGCCCCCAACCCTGTCGCAAAACCGGCTCTCCAGCCAAGCATGAGACTCCTTTGTATACACAACAGCCCGATGGGCCCCACAGGGGCCGCAATACAAAGCCCAATGACCATCGATTTAACGAAAATCAACATAGATGCACCTCCAGAATCGGTACTGGAAGGTTAGGAGAACGGCATTTTTTTAGAAATTAATTATTAATTTTCCTACGTGCTTTTCCGGTAATTTTGCATGTAGTTCGCCAAACCTCCCTTCATTATTAAGGTGATAAGGCCAACGCCCTAAAACACATGCAAATTGTTCGTCTAAAGCACCTGGGCCGGTCCGGCGCCGATTGAAATGGCTTTTTCACAGGCATAAAAAAACGCCGCTCAATGAGCGGCGTTTTTTTGAATTTGGAGCGGGAAACGAGACTCGAACTCGCGACCCCGACCTTGGCAAGGTCGTGCTCTACCAACTGAGCTATTCCCGCAAATGGCGTCCCCTAGGGGACTCGAACCCCTGTTACCGCCGTGAAAGGGCGGTGTCCTAGGCCACTAGACGAAGGGGACACGCTGCCCGGAACACATGGTGTGTGTTCCAGTGCCCAGATCCGAACCCGAAGGTATCGTTTCTGGTTTCACTCAACCCTGCTCGAAAGCAGGATTGTTTAAAATTGGAGCGGGAAACGAGACTCGAACTCGCGACCCCGACCTTGGCAAGGTCGTGCTCTACCAACTGAGCTATTCCCGCATTGGCGTCCCCTAGGGGACTCGAACCCCTGTTACCGCCGTGAAAGGGCGGTGTCCTAGGCCACTAGACGAAGGGGACACACGTACAACATTCACTGCTTATGGCGCTTGGCTGAGTGCTTTACGCTGTAAGTGGCGCGCATTCTATGGATGGATTGAGGGGTCGTCAACCCCCAGATATAAATTTATTTAAATCAATGACTTCGACCGGTTTGAGGAGCGATTCGCAGATTTTGCCTGTCCAGTCTCTGACGCCTATATTCTGTCGCCCGCCAAGACGTTATAGTCGCGCCCGGCAAATAGTGGCAATGTGCATCTACGCTACCGTGCCCCTGGTAAGCAGCACGCCCGTCTAATCTCGTCGCTCGGGCCTATGCGCTTAAAAGCCTAGCCACTACACTGATCCATGCGAACCCTATTAAAGAGGTCTTACCGGTGACACCACTCATGATCACCCTGCTCGTCGTAGCCGGGATCGCATTGTTGATCGCCATTGGCTATATGAACCATGTGGCGGAAAACAACAAGCTGGAAAAGGCCCGTACCAAGATCGAGCTCAACGACCGGCTGCGTCGTTGCGGCGAGCTCACCGAAACCTTCCCCGGCCAGTTGATGACTCCGTCCCTGAAGCTGCTGATCACCCGCCTTGAGATTAACGTCTGCCAGCGCTTGCTGGGCATGGAGAAGACCAATGCGGCGGTGAAGGCGCGCCTGGACGAACTGAACGCCCTGGCGGCCCAGGGCGAATCGATCCCGGTGAACAATCCTCCGGCACCGATCCAGACCGAAGCCAAGGCCAAGGACGTGCGGTTCCTGCTCGAGGCCTTGCACGGCCAGATCACCCGCGCCGCCCAGGACGGGTTCCTGCCGCCCAACGAAGCCAAGCGCTGGATCCGCGAAGTCCGGCACATTCTGGTGCTGCTGCACATCGAGTTCTTCAACAACCTCGGCCAACAGGCCCTGCAGCAGGAGCAACCTGGGCAGGCTCGCCTGGCATTTGAACGTGGCGTGCAATACCTGCGTAAACAGCAGGAACCACAGCTCTACGCCGAGCAGCTGGCTTACCTCGAGAAACTCCTGGCCCGCGTCAATGCCATGGTCCTGGCCAGCACCAAGGCGGCCGAAGGTGAAGTCAATCAGCTGACCGAAGGTTTGAAGGAAGACGAAATCAACGATGAGTGGAAGAAGAAAAAGGTTTACGACTGAGGCCAAGTCGAACCTTATTGTGGCGAGGGGATTTATCCCCGCAGGGCTGCGAAGCAGCCCTACGTTATTAACTGATACACCGAGTGTTCAGGTTTTTGGGGCCGCTTCGCGGCCCAGCGGGGCGATGCGACATTTCGATAAATCCCCTCGTCGCCACAGGTTATGGTCTCAAGCTGCCTACGTCACAACCTGAAATGCCCCACCATCCCCTTCAGCTCGACACCTAACTGCGCCAGTTCAATGCTGGACGCGGCGTTGCCTTGCATCGCCAGGGAGGACTGATCGGCACTGGCGCGGATGCTGGTAACGCTGCGGTTGATTTCTTCGGCGACCGAGCTCTGCTGTTCAGCTGCGGCAGCGATCTGCTGGTTCATCTGCTGGATCAACGACACGGCTGCCGCAATGCTGCCCAAGGCACTTTCAGTCTGCAGGGCATCGCTGACCGCCATCTTCACCAGTTCGCCGCTGCTCTGGATCTGCTGCACGGACGTCTGGGCGGCCGAACGCAAGGCGCTCACCAACCGCTCGATTTCCTCGGTCGATTGTTGTGTGCGCTTGGCCAGGGCCCGCACCTCATCGGCCACCACCGCAAACCCCCTGCCCTGCTCACCGGCACGAGCCGCCTCGATGGCGGCATTGAGCGCCAGCAGGTTGGTTTGCTCGGCAACGCTCTTGATCACGCTCAATACCGTGCCGATGTTCTGGATCTCGGCGCTGAGGCTTTCGATGCTGGAACTGGCCGACGTGGCCGAGTCGGCCAGTTGCTCGATACGCACCATGCTCTGACGCACCACCTGTTGACCGCTTTCGACTTTGTCGTCGGCGGTCTGGGCCGCCTGGGCCGCTTCTTCGGCATTGCGCGCCACATCGTGCACGGTGGCGGTCATCTGGTTCATGGCCGTGGCAACCTGCTCGGTTTCCTCTTTCTGGCTGCTGACTTCCAGGTTGGTCTGTTCGGTCACGGCCGACAAGGATTGGGCGGAGTTGGCCAGCTGCTCGATCCCGGACTGCAACCCACTGACGATACTGCTCAGTCCCGCTCCCATCTGCTGCATGGCCAGCATCAACTGCCCTATTTCATCCCGGCGCGTCACGTCGACCGTTGCAGTCAAGTCCCCTCCGGCAATTTGCTGGGCGACACGAATGACGCTGCGCAACGGTGCCACGATCAGTCGGGTAATGACCCAGGCCGCAATCAACCCCACCAGCAACGCCAGGGCCGACGAACCGATGATCAACAACGAGTTCTTTTTCAACTCGGCCTGCATGGCCTGGTCTTCGGCGGCATAGGCCTGGTCAACCCGCTCCACCACCTGGGCAGCCCGTTCGCGCAGTTGCCCGGAGATGACCTTCTCCTGGGCCAGCAGACCGGTGTATTCGGCAAGCTTCTCGCTGAATCCAGCGATGTGCCCGGCCACTTCGTTGATGACGGTCTGGTAGCCCGGATCCTTGATCGCGGTCTTGAGGATTTCGGCCTGCTTCATGGCCTGCTCGGCCTGTTCGATCTGGCCCTGCCCGGCGTCCTCGCTGCCCTTGCGGGTCTGATCGAGGCGCACCCGCGCCTCATTCATGGCCACCAGCATCAACCGCGACACCTCGCTGACCTGGTTGGCTTGTTCGACGAACTCGGCGCCCTCCTTGCCCTGGGTGTCTTTCAACGTGTAGGTGCCATCATCCGCCAACCCCGCCCGCAACACATCGAGGTTATTGGCGACGCTGGACACCGACCAACTGGCCATATCCAGCGCCAGGTCCTTGCTCTGGCTCAATCCGACGAACTCGTCGAACGCCTTGCGATACGCCACAAGGGCCTGCTCCACATCGTTCATCACCGGCACATTGGCAGCCGACTGCGCCTTGAGTTCGTTTGCCTTGGCAATCAAGCTGTCGACGCCCTGGTGCAGGGCATCGACCGTCTTGGGATCGGAGCGCAATGCATAGTCCCGTTCAAGCAGCCGGACCTTGAGCAACTCGCTACTGAGCGAGGACATCTGCTTCAAGCCATCGAAGCGTTGACTGATGGTTTGCAAGGACCAGACGCCGATGGCCGCCACGACAGCCGTGAGCAGCAGCACCACGACAAACCCGATCCCCAACTTCTTTGCCATACCCAGGTTGGCAAAACGTCTCTGCACGGCCGAAATCATTGCGCTCAGTCCTCTGCCAGTGTGTGTAATCGCAGATTCGCAACGAGACACCCCATCGCACAAGATGCTGGCGTCGGAATAATGGCAAAAAGCTACGGCCTCGTCGTTTTCAGAACGCTTGAGGTCGATCCAGACCCGTGGCCCGGAAGAACGCCAGCGCTCTGGAATCCCGGGCATAGGCTACGTTGATCCGTAGCCAGTCACTGTCGACACCCGAAGGGCTGAACGCCGTACGCGAAGACAGTAGCACGCCGAACCGCTTGGCCAGGCGCTGTAATCCAGCGTAGTCGCACATGGGCGGACGTGCCCAGATGAACAGCCCGCCGGCCGGCTTGCCGAAGACCGTCCAGTCGGCGTCTTCCAGTACCTGGAGCACCGCCGCCATATCGGTCCCCAGGCGTTGCCGCTGGCGCTGGACCAGCTTGCGATAGGCGCCGTTGGCCAACAGGCCGGCGACAACCGATTCACAGAACCGCGAACCGCCCATGCTGGTGACCTCCTTGACCTTGCTCAACCGCTCGATGATCGCAGCTCCGGCCACCACGAACCCGACCCGCAAGGAACTGCTCAAGGTTTTCGAGAAGCTGCCCACGTAAAGAACGTCGGCATCCAACGCTGCCAGCCGGGTCCGCGTCGTGCTCTGGAAGTCGGCATAGACGTCGTCTTCGATGACCAGCACGGCGTGCTTGCGGGTCAATTGCAGCAGCCGCTGGGCCACGGCCGGCGCCAGGCAACTGCCGGTTGGGTTGTGACACGCGCTGTTGATGAACAAGGCGCTGGGCCGATGAGTCGCCAACAACGCTTGCAACGCATCGACATCCGGGCCCCGTGGTGTCCTGGGTAACTCGATCATGTCGATCCCGTGGAGCCTGAGCAGCTCGAACAGCTTCGAATAGCCGGGACTTTCCACCACGACGCAACACCCCGGCCGCAACAATGTGCGCACGATCAGGTCCAGGCCGTGGGTCGCCCCCGTCGTCGTCAGGATGAGGTTTTCATCTACATTGATGTTGAGCTGCTTCAGCCGCCTGGACAGTTGTTCACGCAGAGCAGGCAATCCCTGCGGCGTGCTGTAGTTGAACAGCCCCGCCATGTCGGTGCGGGAGACCTGGCGAATCGCATAGGCCAGGTCATCGCTTTCACGCCAACGTTCGGGCAATCCGCCACTGCCCAACTTGAGTTCCCACTGCACATTGTCGGCTGAATCGACCCGAACACCCTGCACGTCGTCCAGCACACCCTTGTCGAAAGGCTCTGGCCTGATCGAAGAAGGTGATGCGACAAAAAAGCCCGAGCCATGACGGGAGGACAATATCCCTTGGGCAACCAGGCGTTCACACGCTTCATTGACGCTGGACTGGCTGAGCAGATTCTCCCGCGCCAATTGACGGATGGAGGGCAGACGAGTCCCCGGTTGCACCTCAGCCTGTCGAATCCAGCCGGCCAGCGCGTCGACGATTTGCTGCACGACAGGCACCAGGGCCTGCCGGTCGATTCTCAACTCCATGAGTAACCAAGCTCCTAAGCGATTGTTTTATTTCCAGAAACAGTCGGTTTCCCGATGGAAGTTAAGCACAGGGTGTCGCCGGACGATGTACGACAACGTCGCCAAAAGGGTCGATTCTCATGCCTTGAAACACATTGATGGGCAGGTCTAGGGAATTTCCGGCCGCCCAAGAAAAAGCCCGCAGCAAGCGCGGGCTTTTTCCTACAACCCACCGCCTTCAGAAAGCCGTGACACCGCCGTCCACCGCCAGCGAATGGCCAGTGGTGAACGCTGCGCCATCGCTGCACAAATACAGCACGGCGCTGGCGATTTCCTCGACCTTGCCGATACGTCCTACCGGGTGCATGGCGTTGGCGAATTCGCCCTTCTTCGGGTCAGACTCATAGGCACGGCGGAACATGTCGGTATCGATCACTGCCGGGCAGACCGCGTTCACACGGATCTTCTTCTTGGCGTATTCGATGGCGGCCGATTTGGTCAGGCCGATCACGGCATGCTTGGAGGCCGCGTAGATGCTCATTTTCGGCGCCGCGCCCAGGCCAGCCACCGAAGCGGTATTGACGATGGCACCGCCACCCTGGGCCAGCAACAGCGGCAACTGGTATTTCATGCACAGCCAGACGCCCTTCACATTGACGCCCATGATCGCGTCGTACTCATCGAGGGTGCCGTCGGCCAGCTTGCCCTTCTCGATCTCGATCCCGGCGTTGTTGAAGGCATAATCGAGACGACCGTAGGTGCTGATCACTTCGTTCATCAGGTTCTGCACGTCGCTTTCCAGTGTCACGTCGCAGCGTACGAACACCGCTTCGCCGCCGGCTTCGCGAATCAACTGCACCGTGCCCTCGCCACCCGCCACGTCCAGGTCGGCCACTACGACTTTCAGGCCCTCTGTGGCGAACGCACGGGCGGTGGCGCGGCCAATGCCCGCGGCGGCACCGGTGACTACGGCGACTTGTCCGGAAAACGTCATGCTCATGATCAGTTCCTTGAAGGATGCAGGGTGGCGCCAGTGTAGCCACAGCCATGCATGGCGCAGCAGCACTATCCAGGTGCCGGTTAGGCATGCATGGACACCAGTGATAACAGCCCCGGCGGTATTATCACCGGGTTGTATCGGTCTGCATTCGCTACCCCGGCAAACCTTGCGACAAGCGCTTCGAAGGGCTATCAACAAAGCTTCATTTCATCTCGAGTACCCACCATGACTGCCCAGACCAATCGCCAGTTCCTGCTCGCCAAACGCCCGGTGGGCGCCGCGACCCGCGAGACTTTCACTTATCAGCAAGTACCGGTCGGCGAACCGGCGGCCGGTCAGATCCTGGTGAAGAACGAGTACCTGTCCCTGGACCCGGCCATGCGCGGCTGGATGAACGAGGGCAAGTCCTATATCGCGCCGGTGGGCATCGGTGAAGTGATGCGCGCGTTGGGCGTGGGCCAGGTGATTGCCTCGAACAACCCAGGCTTTGCGGTCGGGGACTACGTCAATGGTGCACTGGGCGTGCAGGATTATTTCCTCGGCGAGCCAAGGGGTTTCTACAAGGTCGATCCGAAACTCGCGCCGTTGCCCCGTTACTTGTCCGCCTTGGGCATGACGGGCATGACCGCTTACTTTGCGCTGCTGGACGTCGGCGCCCCCAAGGCCGGTGAGACCGTGGTGCTATCGGGTGCCGCCGGTGCGGTGGGCAGCATCGCCGGGCAGATTGCCAAGATCAAAGGCTGTCGCGTGGTGGGCATTGCCGGTGGGGCCGACAAATGCAAGTTCCTGATCGATGAACTGGGCTTCGACGGTGCCATCGATTACAAGAGCGAAGACGTTCAGGCGGGCCTGAAACGCGAATGCCCCAAAGGCGTCGATGTGTATTTCGACAACGTCGGCGGTGACATCCTGGATGCTGTGCTCAGCCGCTTGAACCTCAAGGCCCGCGTGGTGATTTGTGGCGCCATCAGCCAATACAACAACAAGGAAGCGGTGAAGGGCCCCGCCAACTACCTGTCTCTGCTGGTGAACCGGGCGCGCATGGAAGGCTTCGTGGTCATGGACTACGCCGCCCAGTTCGCCGCCGCCGGCCAGGAAATGGCTGGCTGGATGGCCAAGGGGCAGCTCAAGAGCAAGGAAGACATTGTCGAAGGGCTGGAGACATTTCCCGAGACGCTGACCAAATTGTTCAGCGGGGAGAACTTCGGGAAACTCGTCCTCAAGGTCTGACCGGTCACGATCCAAAAACCTGTGGGAGCGAGCCTGCTCGCGATAGCGGTCTGTCAGTTGACGGGGATGTCGACTGACACGGCCTCATCGCGATCAGGCACGCTCCCACATTGGTTTTCAGTGCGGGATCAGGCCAGTTCGGCCACGACCGCCGCCAGGGCCTTGGCCGGATCCGCCGCCTGGCTGATCGGACGGCCGATCACCAGATAATCGGAGCCTGCATCCAGCGCCTGGCGCGGGGTCAGGATACGGCGTTGATCGTCTTGGGCGCTGCCCGCCGGACGGATACCCGGGGTGACCAATTGCAGCGACGGGTGCGCCGTTTTCAAGGCACTGGCTTCCAAGGCCGAGCAGACCAGGCCGTCCATACCAGCCTTCTCGGCCAGCGCCGCCAGGCGCAACACCTGCTCCTGAGGCTCGATGTCCAGGCCGATCCCCGCCAGGTCCTCACGCTCCATGCTGGTCAGCACGGTCACGCCGATCAACAACGGTTTCGGGCCACTGCGCTGATCCAGCACTTCACGGCAGGCCGCCATCATGCGCAGGCCACCGGAGCAGTGCACATTGACCATCCACACGCCCATCTCCGCGGCAGCCTTGACGGCCATGGCGGTGGTGTTGGGGATATCGTGGAATTTCAGGTCGAGGAACACTTCGAACCCCTTGTCACGCAGGGTGCCGACGATCTCCGACGCGCAGCTGGTGAACAGTTCCTTGCCGACTTTGACCCGGCAAAGCTTGGGGTCCAACTGGTCGGCCAGCTTCAGGGCGGCGTCACGGGTAGGGAAATCCAGGGCGACGATGATAGGCGTCTGGCAGGCGGACATGAGCGGGCTCTCAGGCAAGTCGAAATCGGCGCGCATTGTAGCGGAACCAGCGCCCGTGCGGGACCCGATGATCGGTAAATCATCATCGCGCCCTGGTGAGCATGGACAATTGTGCCTTTTGTGTCCAAGCCGATACATTCAAGACATCCGGGCAATACGCCAGCCCATTACCGTCCGCCGCCGCACCCCGTCCTTCCAGCCCTTCACGCCCTACGGCCTGAAGCCTATGCTGGAGCCACAACCTCGCCGCCTTCTTTGCCGTTGGCAGCTTACCTGGCAGATGATGCACCCATGCAGAACACCCCTGTTGCAAAGGCTGGCGGCCAACTGGCCTCAGGCGATGACAAGCGCTGGAGCATCCGCGCGCTGATCGTCGATGACGATGTGCCAATCCGCGAACTGCTGATCGATTACCTGGCCCGCTTCAACATTCGCGCCAGCGGCGTCACCGATGGCGCGGGCATGCGCCACGCCATGCAGACCGAGCATTTCGATGTGGTCGTGCTCGACCTGATGCTGCCGGGGGAAGACGGCTTGCAGTTATGTCGCTGG
This sequence comes from Pseudomonas sp. ICMP22404, assembly GCF_006227205.1. Taxonomy (GTDB): domain Bacteria; phylum Pseudomonadota; class Gammaproteobacteria; order Pseudomonadales; family Pseudomonadaceae; genus Aquipseudomonas. Next base: position 114,663 of record NZ_VCNG01000017.1, on the reverse strand, counting down.
TTGCGCGCCGAATCGGATATTCCGATCCTGATGCTCACCGCCCGCTGCGAACCCACCGACCGTATCATCGGCCTGGAATTGGGCGCCGACGACTACATGGCCAAACCATTCGAGCCCAGGGAACTGGTGGCGCGGATCCAGACGATCCTGCGCCGGGTGCGCGACGACCGCACCGAGCAACGCGCCAACATCCGCTTCGACAACTGGCGGCTCAACAGCGTGCTGCGCCAGCTGATCTCCGCCGACGGGCTGGTCGTGCCATTGTCCAATGCCGAGTTCCGGCTGCTGTGGGTCTTCATCGAACGACCGCGTCGGGTGCTCAGCCGCGAACAACTGCTGGACGCCGCCCGTGGACGCTCCATCGAGGCGTTCGACCGCAGCATCGACCTGCTGGTCTCGCGCCTGCGCCAGAAACTGGGCGACGACCCCAAGGCCCCGCAGTTGATCAAGACCGTGCGTGGCGAGGGCTACCTGTTCGACGCGCGGGACATCGGCTGATGCGATTGCGCCTCGACTCCCTGTTCGGCCGCCTGTTTGGCGTGCTGCTATTGGCGATCGTCCTGGCCCATCTATTGGCCTTTGCCTGGTTCATCCACTACGACCAGCCGCCACCTCCCGGCCCACCTCCGGAGTTTTCCCGACACGGTGACGGACCACCACCCTTTGTGTCCTCCCCTTTCGCTCCGCCGCCCGAGCCCCGGCCCCGCCCCTGGTTCGGTGGCCCCGTGGTGCCGCTGACGTTCCAGTTCATATGTCTGATCATCGCGGCCTGGTACGGCGCCAAACTCCTGACCCGGCCAATCCAGCGTCTGAGCGATGCCGCCGAACGCCTGAGCGAGGACCTCGACAGCCCACCGCTGGACGAAACCGGCCCGCGGGAGGCCCGACAGGCGGCCCATACGTTCAACCTGATGCAAAAGCGTATTCGTGAGCAGGTTCAGCAGCGCTCACGCATGCTCGGGGCGGTGTCCCACGACCTGCGTACCCCACTGTCACGGCTGAAACTGCGCCTGGAACAGATCGACGACATCAAGCTGCAAGGCCAGATGCGCCAGGACCTGGACGACATGATCGGCATGCTCGACGCCACCCTGACCTACCTGCACGAACAGCGCACCAGCGAAGCGCTGCAATGGATGGACGTGCAGGCCCTTGTGGAATCCCTGAGCGAAAACGCCCAGGACCAGGGCGCCGACGTGCAATTCAGTGGTTCCTGCGCGCCCTTGCAGGTGCAACCCATGGCGCTGCGCTCGTGCCTCAACAACCTCATGGACAATGCCTTGCGCTACGCCGGGCACGCGTCGATTGCCCTGGAGGACCAGGGCTTGCAGGTACTGATCCGGGTCATCGACCATGGCCCGGGAATCGCCGAGGACAAACGCGAGGCGGTGTTCGAGCCGTTCTATCGCCTGGAAGGCTCACGCAACCGCAACTCCGGCGGCGTCGGCCTGGGCATGACCATCGCCCGGGAAGCCGCGGAACGCCTGGGCGGGCAACTGAGCCTGGAAGAAACGCCGGGCGGCGGGCTGACCGCTGTCATTCGCCTGCCTCGCGCTTGAGTCCCTGTGTGCCAAGCCACCTGTGGGAGCGAGCCTGCTCGCGATAGCGGTAAGTCAGCCAATGAATGGATAGCTGATCAACCGCAATCGCGAGCAGGCTCGCTCCCACAGGGGCCCCGGATGAGCCAGGGTTTTGTACTGCCCCCGGTACAAACCCCACATACCCACGACAACTGCCCCGCCGAGGCTGCATAAGCCGGTGCACCCACCGGCTATTTCACCCCAAGGAGAGTGCCCATGATCGGCAGCGTCAGCAGTAGCAGCTACTCGACGTACACCAGCCTCAACAGTACCGCGACCCACAATGCCCGCGGCCAACAGTTCCAAAAGGAACTGCTCGGCAAGCTCGACAGCAACGGCAATGGCTCGGTCGACCAGGATGAACTGAGCACGGCCCTGTCGCAGAAGAGTGACAACGGCATCCTAGTCAGCCTGAGCGACAATTTCGCTGACCTGGACAGTGACAGCAGCGGTGACCTGAGCGCCGATGAAATGGCCGCAATGGCCCCGCCGCCACCGCCTCCAGGTGACCGGCCGCCAAACACCGAGTTGGCCGATGCGCTGCTCAGCGTCCTGGACGCAGACGGCGACGGTTCAGTCAGCAGCGACGAGTTGAGCAACAGCCTTTCCAGCGCCGGCAGCAGCGCCGACAGCACGCAAGTGTTCTCGGCACTGGACAAGAACGAGGACGGTACCGTCAGCCTCGACGAACTCGACGCCAGCCTCGCACCGTCACCGCCGCCGCCACAACAGGCCTCCAGTGAAGGGCTGTTCAGCCAACTCGACAGCGATGGTGACGACAGCGCCACCGCCAGCGAACTGACCAGCGTCTTGCAATCCAGCGACAGCTCCACCACTCAATCCAGCGTCAGCGAAGCGCTGAACAGGATGATCGCCAACCTCAGTCGGCAGTATTCGCTGGATGACGTGGCGAGCGTGGGGAAACATCTGAACCTGGCGACCTGATGCCCTAAGAGCCTGGACTCACAAGCGCCAGGCTCATTGATCAGTCCCACTTGTGGCGAGGGGATTTATCCCCGCTGGGCTGCGTAGCAGCCCCAAACTGCCTACATAGAAGCAATCTGAATACCGAGGCGCCAGCTTTTTAGGGCTGCTGCGCAGCCCAACGGGGATAAATCCCCTCGCCACAGATAAATCCCTCCACCACAAATAAATCTTTCACCACACTTAATTACCCATACCGAATCACCGCGCCTGGCTCTTGCTCCAATCCGTCAGCAGGCTGTACGCCACCGCCAGCAGCGTGGGGCCGATGAACAGGCCGATGAAGCCGAAAGCGATCAATCCACCGAACACCCCCAGCAACACAATGACCAATGGCAGGTTTCCACCACGGCTGATCAAGTAGGGTTTGAGCACGTTGTCCACGCCGCTGATGATGAACATGCCCCAGATGCCGAGGAATATCGCCATCCCATATTCGCCCTTCCACACCAGCCAGGCCGTTGCGGGGATCCAGACCAGCGGCGGTCCCATGGGAATCAGGCTGAGCAGGAAGGTGGCGATGCCCAGTACCAACGCACCCGGCACTCCGGCGATCAGGAAGCCGATCAGTGCCAGCAGGGCCTGGGCGGCGGCGGTGCCGATCACGCCGTTGACTACCCGTTGCACGGTACCGGCCACCAGTTCGATGTAGTAACCGGCACGGTCGCCGATCAGGCGTTCGAGCAGGCCGTGGACAAACGCCGCCAGGCGCGGGCCGTCGCGATAGAAAAAGAACACGAACACGATGCTCAGGGTCAGCTCGAGCATGCCGCCACCAATCTGCTTGCTGCGGGCCAGCAGCCAGTTGCCGACCTGCCCCAGATACGGCTTGATGGAAACCATCATCGCCGCCCCCTGCTGGTCGACGCTGTTCCAGATAGCGACGAGCCGCCCACCCACCAGCGGCAAGCCACCCAGCCAGGCCGGGGCATCGGGCAGGCCATCGACCTGCACGTCCCTGATGAACGCCGTGGCATCGCGTACATGATCGGCCAGGTTGAAACCCAACCACACCAGAGGCACCGCCACCAGCAACATCCAGCCCACCGTCAGCATCGCCGCCGCGAGGGATTCGCGACCATTGACCCAGCGGGTCAGCAGCCGCATCAGCGGCCAACTGGCGAAGGCCAGTACCGCCCCCCAGAACAGCGCCGACCAGAACGGAGCCATGACCCACAGGCTTGCGCCAAACAACACCAGGAGCAGGATCTGCACCAACAGCCGATCGTTATTGAGCATGAAAAGTCTCGAAGAATGAACAGGACCGGGGCAGCGGCGCAACGCCTGCCGCCCGGCACAGCTTAGCGCAGCAACTCAAGGTGAAGGCCCGCCGTATTGCCATCACCGGCCGCCTCCATCCGCGCCTCGCGAACCCCCTGCTCCGCCAGCGCCTGGCGCCAGGCCTCGGCCTTGGGGCCCGCGAGGCTGACCCGCAGGCCGGTGTCCAGGTTCAGTGCCCGGGCCAGCAGGCGTAGCCAGGTCTCGTCCGGCTCGCCGGCAAGACGTGGCAAATCCAGCACGCCGGTGTCCTTGAGCTGACGCAGCAGGGTGGCGGAGGTCGGCAGCAAGTCCCCCAGGGGAGCGCTCGCCTCGAACTGCTCGACATGCAGGTAGGCCTTGCGGTTGCCGCGGGTGATGCCGTACAGCGCAATCAAGGTGTTGTCTGCCGGTGGCGCCAGGCGCAGCAACAGATAGGCCTGGCCGTTGTCGGCACCGTAGAGCTTGGCGTTGCCGAACACTTCGTTGGCCCAGAGGCTGCTTTCCCCACAGTCACGGGCCTGGCACCAGTACAGCAGCTCGGCACCTTGCTGCTGCAAGGCTTCGCGGGCGACGGTAAAGGCCTGGGTAGCGGAATGTTCCGGCGGCAGCTCATAGGTCACCGACGTGACGGCACCGCGGCCATCGACCTGCCCGTCGAAACGCAACTGGCCGCTGATCTTGCGAATCGAGCCCAGGGGGTAGATGCGCTCGACGTCGCTGGTTTGCCGATAATCGACAATCTGCGCATCGGGCAGGCGCGGCACGCGCTCCAGGTCCCGGCTGCCGGGTACATCGGCGGCGAAAGACGCCGGGCTGATGCAGGCCAGCGCCAACCAGGTAAGTGAATGAACGAATGATTTCATCGGATCGACTTGGCCTGGCGCTCGTGGACGAAACCGGCGTCGTCCCTGCGCCACAAGGCGGGTAAACAGAGCTCTGTCATGGTGGTCTCCCTTTCAACCCGCCCAGCCTCGAGAGTTGCCCGGCGCAAGTCAAGAAGTGCTGAAGAACCGATTGAAACAGTCTGCTACAAGCACGGCACCGGTTTCGTCGTTCAGGTGCAAATGATGGCCGCCGGGCAATTGTTCATGACTGAAGGGTAGACGCTCCAGCAATTCGGGGTGCCGGGCCAGCATGCCCTCGGCTGCCACGATCAGATGGGCGGGACAACCGACCCGCGCCACGAAGGCCATGGCCTGTTCGTCGGTCAGGCGCAGCGGCGAGGGCAAGGTCAGGCGATTGTCGGTGCGCCAGGTGTAGCCACCCGGCACCGGCATCAGGCCACGCTGGGCGAGCAGCTCGGCGGCCTCGCGGCTGACCGCCACCAGCCCTTTCATGCGGGCTTCGATGGCCCGGTCGAGGGTTTTGTAGACCGGTTTGGTCTTTTTCTGCAGATCGAGCTGCGCCTGCAGGGCCATGCCCATGCGTTCGGCCGCGTTGTCGCCCTGGGCCGTCGGCGGAATGATGCCGTCGATCAGCCCCAGGTGCGTCACCCGCTCCGGCAGGGACCCGGCCAACACCAGCGACACGATCGCGCCCAGGGAATGCCCCAGCAGGGCGAAACGTTGCAGGCCCAGTTGCTCGGCGACCTGCAGCACATCATGGGCATAGTCCCACAGGGCGTAGCCGGCACCGGGCGGGCGATGCCCCGAATGACCATGACCGGCCATGTCCAGGGCAATGATCCGCAAGCCCTCCAGCCGGGGGGCCAGGCGGGCGAAACTGTTGGCATTGTCCAGCCAGCCATGCAAGGCGATCACCGGGCGCCCATCTTCCGGTCCGAACAGGTGGGCTGCCAGTTCGATGTGGGGCAGGCTCAGGCGGACTTCCTCGACTCCGTTCATGCGCTGCGCCCTTGCCAACGTTGGAACAGCCCCTTGAGCAGGTCAGCCGTGTCCAGAGGATGCTCCAGGGGAAACATATGGCCGCCGGGCATGCTCAAGGACTCGCCCAGGGGCATGCTGCCCACCGAGCGAGCGTGATGACGCATCACCACGCGGCTTTGTCGGCCTCGCACTACCGCCAAGGGCAACTTGAGCGTGCGGGTCCGACCGGGACTGGTGTGTGGCACGCCGCGGTAGATGCTGATTTCCGTGGCTGGATCGAAGCGCAGTCGCAGGCGGTCACCGACTTGTTGCAGGCCATGTTGCAGATAGGCGTCGAAGCAATCCGGGTCGAAACCGCGAAACAGGGTCTTGCCGGAAAAATATTGCCGGGCCGCTTCCAGGTCCTCGAACTCCTCTCGCCGGCCCAGGGTCCGGCCGGCCGGGGTCAGGCGGTCGATGAAGCCCAGACGCTTGGCCGCCAGGATCACCCAGCGGTCCGTGCGGGTCAGGACCGGCGAGTCGAGCATGACCACGCCACGGTACAACCGAGGGCAGCGCAAGGCCGCGTGCAGGTGCAGGACACCGCCCAGGGAGTGACCGACACCCCACACCGGTTCCGGCTGTTGTTCCAGGTGATGGATCAGCTCGTCCACCAGGTTGTTCCAGTTATCGTCCACCGGAAAACGTGGGTCATGGCCATGCAGCTCCAGGTGTGCGACCTGATACTGCGGCGCCAGTGCGGCAAACAGCTTGCCGTAGGTGGCCGAGGGAAAACCATTGGCGTGGGTGAAAAACACCTGTTGCGACATGACAGCCGATCCATTGAGGGAACTGAGGCCGATTGTCCGTAGAAGCCGGTGGCGCGGCAATGACCGTAACTGACAGGAATGATGACAGTCTGGCTTGGGCTATGGCGTTATGGCTGGCCAGCCGCAAATTTTGTGGCAACGACACCTGTGGGAGCAAAGCTTGCTCGCGACGCAGACACCGCCATTTCTGAAAGACTGCATTGGCTTCATCGCGGGCAAGCCTTGCTCCCACAAATCCCTTCGCTACAAAGACAGTCTGGCTTGGGCTATGGCGTTATGGCTGGCCAGCCGCAAATTTTGTGGCAACGACACCTGTGGGAGCAAAGCTTGCTCGCGACGCAGACGCCGCCATTTCTGAAAGGCTGCATTGGCTTCATCGCGGGCAAGCCTTGCTCCCACAAATCCCTTCGCTACAAAGGCAGTCTGGCTTGGGCTATGGCGTTATGGCTGACCAGCCGCAAATTTTGTGGCAACGACACCTGTGGGAGCAAAGCTTGCTCGCGACGCGGACACCGCCATTTCTGAAAGACTGTGTTGGCCTCATCGCGGGCAAGCCTTGCTCCCACAAATCCCTTCGCTACAAAGACAGTCTGGCTTGGGCTATGGCGTTATGGCTGGCCAGCCGAAAATTTTGCGGCAACGACACCTGTGGGAGCAAAGCTTGCTCGCGACGCAGACACCGCCATTTCTGAAAGACTGCGTTGGCTTCATCGCGGGCAAGCCTTGCTCCCACAAATCCCTTCGCTACAAAGACAGTCTGGCTTGGGCTATGGCGTTATGGCTGGCCAGCCGCAAACTTTGTGGCAACGACACCTGTGGGAGCAAAGCTTGCTCGCGACGCAGACGCCGACATTTCTGAAAGACTGCATTGGCTTCATCGCGGGCAAGCCTTGCTCCCACAAATCCCGTCGCTACAAAGGATCTGTGGTATCAGCGCGCCGGCGGTTGCTCGCCCAGCGGCACCACCGCCATGGTCAGGCGCGACACACAGTTGACCTTGCCTTCGTCGTTGCTCAGGCGGATGTCCCAGACCTGGGTGGTACGGCCCAGATGAACCATCCTGGCCGTGGCCGTCACCCGCCCGCTGCGCACACCGCGCAAGTGGTTGGCATTGATTTCCAAGCCCACGCAATAGAACTTGCTGGTGTCCACGCACAGGTAGGCGGCCATGGAGCCGACCGTTTCGGCCAGGACCACCGAAGCACCGCCATGCAACAGGCCGAACGGCTGATGGGTGCGGTGATCGACCACCATGCTGGCGGTCAGGGATTCGTCGTCGAACGACTCGAAACGAATATCCAGTACCTCGCTGATGGTGTTTTTAGCGGCAGCGTTCAGTTGTTCGATGTTGGGTGTGGTGCGCCACAGACTCATCGTTACCCTTCCTTATGTTTATGTGGGAGCAAGGCCCCAAGGCCAATCAAGGATCAAGCGATATTTCTGTGGGAGCGAGCCTGCTCGCGATAGCGGTCTGTCAGTTGACAGGGATGTCGACTGACACGGCCTCATCGCGAGCAGGCTCGCTCCCACAAGTCATATGGTTTGACTGGCAGCAAGGCCCGGTCTTTCTCATGGATGCCGAAGGCCCTTGAGTCGCATCGCACCGGCCAACGGCAGGTCACCTTCCAGCTCAGCCAGACCAGCCGTGTTCACCCGCTCGGGTTGTTGCAGGTGACCGTGTTGCGCAAAGCCCAACAGGCTGCCCACCAACGGGTTATGGCTGACCAGCAGCACATCATCCCGATCCCCGAGATGCTCCAGGACTGTCTGGGGCCGGGTTTCCGGCTTGAGCCAGTCGACCGTGATCAACTCCGGTTCGAACCCCAACGCCTCACGCACCAGTTGCGCAGTCTGCTGGGCGCGCAGGTAAGGGCTGGCATAAATGGCGGTCAACGGGCGGCCGATCAATTCGGCGGCACTGCGCAGGACTTCTTCACGCCCGTGAACCGTCAAGGCCCGCTCGGGATCGGGGCGGGCACCGTATGGCTCGGCTTCGCCATGACGCAGTACCCACAGGTTCATAGCTTGGGCTCCTCATCCTGGACAGGGTGCGGCGCCGGCGCCACGACGTGGGGCGCTTCGCCTTCCGGCGCGCGCGGGCTCGGCCAGTCAGCGAAGGGCCAGGGTTTCTGGTCGCTGTGGAAGGTGCCGAAACGGCCGATCTGGGCCAGGAACTGGCTGAGGCTGTCGCCGAAGTTCATCAGGCTGGCGCTGGGTGCGCCATAGATCAATCGATAGATCAATTGCACCAGTACCACGGCGCCAAGGATGAATTGCGCCACTTGCCAGACCAGCAGGTAAACCACCATCCACAGCACCCGCAACAGGATGGACTCGTATTGGGTCTGCCCTTTCGAATCGTTCATAGCTCACTCCTGCTTGTCATCGACAGCGGCTCAATTGAAGCCACTGGTGGAAATGAAATCGACATCGGTCTTCGGCTCGCCACGCATCAACAGTTCGATCACCTGTTCCAGCGTGCGCCCTTCGAACAGAATCGCGTGCAACCCCGCGACCAGCGGCATATAGACCCCGGCCTCCTGGGACTTGGCCTTGAGTACCTTGAGGGTGTTCACGCCTTCGGCCACTTCGCCCAGGCGCGACACGGCCTCGTCCAGGCTCAGGCCCTCGCCGAGAGCGAAGCCGACCTGGTAGTTGCGACTCTTGGGCGAGGAGCAAGTGACGATGAGGTCGCCCACCCCCGCCAACCCGAGGAAGGTCATTGGATTGGCGCCCTGGCTGACGGCAAAGCGCGTCATTTCCGCCAGAGCCCGGGTGATCAGCATGCTCTTGGTGTTCTCTCCCATGCCCAGCGCCACCGCCATGCCGGAGATGATCGCATAGACGTTCTTCAGCGCTCCGCCCAGCTCCACGCCGAAACGGTCGGCACTGGCATAGACCCGGAAAGTGCGGCCATGAAGCGCGGCCTGGACCCGCTTGCACAGTTCTTCGTCTTCACTGGCCACCACGGTGGCGGTCAAGGCGTGCTCGGCGATTTCCCGCGCCAGGTTCGGCCCGGAAATCACCCCGATCCGCGCTTTTGGCGCGATCTCTTCAAGAATCTCGCTCATCAGCTTGAAGGTCTGGGCTTCGATGCCCTTGGTCAGGCTGACCAGGAACTTGCCGCTCAGGCAGTCGGCATGGGGCGCCAGCACCGAGCGCAAGGCGCTGGAGGGCAAGGCGACAAAAAACAGGTCACTGCCCTGGAGCGTGGCCTGCAGGTCGGTCACCGGCTCCACTTCCGGACGGATCTTGATGCCCTTGAGGTAACGCGGGTTCTCGCGGTTGACCCGGATGGCCTCGGCCTGCTCCGGGTCACGCATCCATTGGCGTACCGGGTGACCATTCTCGGCCAGCAGGTTGGCCACGGCGGTACCGAAACTCCCGCCTCCCAGGACCGCAATCGGGCGCTGTTCAGTCATATGCAATCCGTTCATCCATACCAAGTGGCGATGCCGGGCATTATACGGAGCGCCCAGATCGCGACTAGCCCCGCTATTAATTACCCACAACTGTAGGAAGCTGACCATCAATTGCTCGGAAAATGCTATCAACGCAACTGGAAAAGTCTCTCAGCTCAGTTAACATGCCCGCCATCATTCTGTTATCAAAGGCTCTGCCGTGACCGTTGGCCCCTCCCGCTCAGGCTCGTCCCTGCTCTTGGCGCTGCTCGTCAGCCCGCCAGTGTGGGCCGACGACTTGTTTGTCGACAGCCAACCCCTGCCCCAGGTCCTGACCGCCACTCGCTTGAAACAATCGCCAGCGGCGGTGCCGGGCAGCATGACCGTGCTGGACAGCGAGCTGATCAAGGCCAGTGGCGCCCGGGACATCAGCGAACTGCTGCGCCTGGTACCCGGCATGATGGTCGGCAACCTCAGCGGTAATCAGCCCACCGTGAACTACCACGGCACCAACGCCAGCGAAGCACGCCGCATGCAGGTGCTGATCGATGGCCGCTCGGTGTACCGCGCCGGTCTCGCCACCGTTGACTGGAGCGACATTCCGGTGGCCATGGAGGACATCGAGCGAATCGAAGTCTTCCGCGGCCCGAACACGGTCAGCTATGGCGCCAACGCGCTGATGGCGGTGGTCAACATCATCACCCGGGCGCCGGCCAACAGCCACGGCACGCGGGTGAAGATCACCCAGGGCCAGCGCGGCATCAGCGACTGGTACGCCAGCCAGGGCACCGGCTGGGAGGGGGGCGATCTGCGACTTTCCTTGTCCGGTCAGGAAGACGACGGCTTCGACAGCGACCGCAACGGCGCCGACTACCGCGATAGCCGCCGCTTGAACCGTATCAACCTGTCGGTCAGCCAGACACTGAATGAACAACAGAGCATCGATTGGCAGTTGAATGCCAAGGACGGGACCAACCAGCGGCCTTATACCTACCACCCGGTCTTTGCCGGTATTACCGCCGCTGGGGATAACTCCGACGTCATCGCCAAGGACTATGCCGGCTCGCTGCGCTGGAATCTGGACCTCAACCCCAACCACAGCCTGTATGTGCAGAGCTCGATCCAGCACTGGGATCGCCAGCAGACCTGGCGCGCCTGCGATGCCGAGGTGTCCTTCAGCCCGCAACTGACCGACCTGTGGCTGCTCAATCCCAACTACGCAGAGAAGCTGGCGCGCAACATGCCCGGCTTCACCAGCACCGGCGCGCCACCCGGTACGGCGCAGGAACAGGCGTTGGCCAACCAGGTGCTCGACCAATGGCGCAACGGCGCCTCGCGAACCGTGTGCGGCGATATCGACCAGAGTGCCCGGGAATCACGCTACGACCTGGAGATCCAGGACACCCTGAGCCTGTCCGACAGCCTGCGACTGGTGACCGGGGCGAACTATCGCTATGACCGGGCCGATTCCGAGACGTACTTCGACGGCACACTGGATGACACCACCTGGCGGCTGTTTGGCCAGTTCGAATGGCGGGCCACCGAGCACTGGCTGTTGCAGGGCGGCGCGATGTTCGAAGACACCCGCCTGACCGGCAGTTCGCTGACACCGCGGGTGGCGGTCAACTACCTGATCACGCCACGGCATGGCTTGCGGGCGGTGTACTCCGAAGCGGTACGCTCACCGGACATGTTCGAGAACAACGTCAACTGGAGCTATCAGGTCACGAACCTGCAACCCACCGCCTTTGGCCGAAGCAGCGCGCGTTACTTTGTCCAGACCCGCGGTCCGGGAAACCTCGAGCAGGAACACATGCGCTCCCGGGAACTGGGCTACAACGGCTATTTCATGGACCTGGGCCTGACGGTTGACGTCAGGCTGTTCCACGACGAAATCACCGGCATGATCAGCGAACCGCTGCGCAACAACCAGTACATCGCCAGCAACGCCAATGAGTCGCAGTTTTCCGGCGCCGAAACCCAACTCGACTGGCGCATGACCAACGCCGACCGCCTGCGCGTGACGTATGCCTACGTCGACGCCCTGGCCAGCGCGCCCCTCGATGAACAACTGACCGCCCGCAACAGTGGTTCGGCCGGCTGGCTGCGGGACTGGGGCCAGGGTTGGAACAGCTCGGTGTTCTATTACGCCGCCGATGCCCTCAACGGCTACCGCTTCGAACGGGTCGATACCCGCCTCGCCCGGCGCATCCCGCTGGGCAAAGCCAGCCTGGAGCTGGCGGGTGTCCTGCAACAACGCCTCGACAATCAACCCACCACCTTCGTCGACAACCGCTACGACTCCCGACATGTCATGTACTTCAGCGCGGAGTTGTCCTTCTAGATGGCCCGGAGCCAACCGGGCAAGAGGCCATTTCCCGGCCGCCTGCCGCTGGCACTGTGCCTGGTGCTGGCGGGCCTGCTGGCAACGCTACAGGCCCGCGCCGCCGAAATCCTGTTGACCGGAACCCAGGACAGCCCCGGCGTGCAGTCCTTTACCCAGGCCCTGAAGGCCCTGCGCCCCGAAGACGATGTGCGCTTCACCCCGTTGGCGAGTCTGCCGGCACCGGACAAGTTGCCGGCCAATATCCGCCTGGTGCTGCTGGACCTGCCCAGCCTCGACTGGCGTCTGCAAGCGGCTCAGGGACCGGCCACGCTGGTGCTGCGGATCAGCCGGCTACAAGCCCGGGACCGCCTGGGCGAGGCAATCCCCGCGCACTTGAGCCTGTTGTGGAGCGATCCGCCGGTAGCGCGACAATTGCGCCTGATTCGCACGATCTTCCCGCAAGCGCGCAGGGTCGGCGTGCTGTTCGACGGGCACAGCGAGTTCCTGCTCAAGGAGATCCGCCAGGCCGCCGTACCGCTGGACCTGGAGATCGTCACCGAGCGCTGGGAAGACACCAGCGACAGCCGCCCCCTGCAAAACCTGCTGGGCCAGAGCGATGTCTTGCTGGGCCTCGACGACCCCGACCTGTACAACCCCAAGACCGTGAAGAACCTGTTGCTCAGCAGCTATGCCCGACAACGCGCGCTGATCGGCCCGAGCGCGGCGTTCGTCAGGGCCGGCAGTCTGGCCAGCACCTACAGCGACCAGGAAGACTGGCTGGCGATTCTCGACGATCTGCTCGACCGTCCCGTCGCCACCTGGCCACGCGCGCTGTATCCGGCTCGCTTCAAAGTCCTGGACAACCGGCAAGTCGCCCGCTCCCTGGGGCTCGAACCGATTGACGCCGCTTCCGTCGCTACGCAGTTGGCCGAAGGAGAACACCGCCCATGACCTTGCGTCGCCGTTGGGATATCAGTACACGCACCCAGCTCATCGCCCTTGGCCCGGCGTTGCTGCTGACCGTGCTGTTGATCAGTTTCTTCACCTTCGTGCGAATCCAGGACCTGCGCCAGGAACTCAATCACACCGGGCAACTGATCGCCAACCAACTGGCTCCCGCCACCGAATACGGCGTGATTTCCGGCAACAACGATGTGCTGGAAAGCCTGCTCACCGCCACCCTGGCCACGCCCCACGTGCGCTTTCTGGAAGTACAGGACAGCACACACCGGGTGTTGGTGCACGTCGAGCAGCCCGAGCAGAATCGTGTTCACTCCCAGCAGATCGAAATGTTCCAGGCGCCGGTTCGCCTGCAGCGCATCGCCCTGAACAACGATTTCCTGCAAGGCAGCAGCCCCCCCATCGAGACTCCTGGCGAAGATTACCTGGGCCGGGTGATCGTCGGCATGTCCAGCGATGCCTTCAGCCAGCGGCAGCAGGAAATCCTGTTCAAGGCCGCGATCCTGGCGTTGTTCGCCCTGCTGTTCACCTTCCTGGTGGCGCGTCGCCTGGCCTCTGACCTGTCCCGGCCGATCCGCGACATCGGCAACGCCGTCAAGGCCATCCAGCAAGGCGACTACAGCAAACCGTTGCCTATCGTTGACGACGCCGAGCTGGGGGCCTTGTCGCGGCATATCAACAACCTGGCCGACGGCCTGGAACAAGCCAGCCGGGAACAGCACCAGGCCATGGCGCAGTTGATCAAGACCCGGGAAGAAGCCGAAAAAGCCAACAGCGCCAAGTCGGAATTCCTGGCCATGATGAGCCACGAGTTGCGCACGCCCATGAACGGTGTGCTGGGCATGCTGCAACTGCTGGAAACCACCCGGATGACCGACGAGCAGCACGAGTACACGGCACTGGCTTCGGAATCCACCGAGCACCTGTTGAAGGTGATCAACGACATCCTCGACTTCTCGCGCATCGAACGTTCGGCCCTGGAGCTGGAACATATCCCGTTCAACCTGACCGAGCTGGTGGGCAGTTGCGCCCAGTCGTTCCAGCACAGCGCCGCCCAACGCAAATTGGGCCTGGACCTGCTGATTCCGGACGACATGAAGGCCTTGCAGGTGCAAGGCGATCCGACGCGGATCCGACAGATCCTGGTGAACCTGATCGGCAACGCACTGAAGTTCACCGAGCAGGGACGTGTCACCGTGCAGTGCCAGTGGCAGGCCCTGGACCACGAATTGCTGTGGTTCACCTGCACGGTGCGCGACAGTGGCATCGGTATTTCACCCGAAAGCCTGGAGCGCATGTTCGACGCGTTCCAGCAGGCCGACAGTTCGATTTCCCGCCGCTACGGTGGCACCGGCCTGGGCCTGCCGATCGCGCGCACCCTGGCCGAACGCATGGGCGGCACGCTGCGGGCCCAGAGCGAGGAAGGCCAGGGCTCGGTGTTTACCCTGGAAATTCCGCTGGCCCGGTCCACACAGGGCCCGGTGGAGATCCCACCGCGACTGTCCCACGGCGGCGAGGGTGGCGCCGGTCGCAACGTGCTGCTGGTGGAGGACAACCCGGTGAACCAGACCGTGATCGAAGCCATGTTGCGCAGCCTGGGCTTTACCGTCAGCATCGCCGCCGACGGCGCCCAGGCCATCCGCAGCGCTGAAAGCCTGATGTTTGAATTGATCCTCATGGATTGCCGCTTGCCGGTGGTCGACGGTTACGAGGCCACGCGACGGATCCGCCAGTTACCAGGTTGCGGCGAGGTACCGATCGTCGCCCTGACGGCCAATGCCTTGCAGGGCGATCGCGAAGCCTGCCTCGCGGCAGGCATGAACGATTACCTGGCAAAGCCGTTCAAAAGGGTTGATCTGCAGCATATTCTGCAGCGTTGGGTGCATTAGTAGCCTGTGTAGCTGGCGTGAAAGACGAAAGTGCGGCAGTCTTAGGCACCCGAACGAGCCTCGATTGAAGCTCGGATAAAAAATTTCAGTGCACAGGTGTACATTCATTTTCCGTGTGCTGTGACTTTCACTACAACGCAATAGTCTATGAGTAGGCTGTCGATTCGAGGCATGACCGCTTCGATCGGTCGGGAAGATTCGCCCAACCCTGCCGCATGGGACTATTGAGGAGCTCGCATGACCAAACAAAACGCCTTTACCCGGGAAGATCTGCTGCGCTGCAGTCGCGGTGAGCTGTTCGGCCCAGGTAACGCGCAACTGCCCGCCCCGAACATGCTGATGGTGGATCGCATCACCCATATCAGCGAAGAGGGTGGCAAGTACGGCAAAGGTGAATTGGTCGCCGAGCTGGATATCAATCCGGACCTGTGGTTCTTCGCCTGCCATTTCGAAGGCGATCCGGTCATGCCGGGCTGCCTGGGCCTGGATGCCATGTGGCAACTGGTCGGTTTTTTCCTCGGCTGGCAGGGTCTGCCGGGCCGCGGTCGCGCCCTCGGTTCGGGCGAAGTGAAGTTCTTCGGTCAGGTCCTGCCGACCGCGAAGAAAATCACCTATAACATTCATATCAAACGCGTCCTCAAGGGCAAGCTGAACATGGCCATTGCCGATGGTTCGGTGGCTGTCGACGGTCGCGAGATCTATACCGCCGAGGGCCTTCGGGTCGGCGTTTTCACCTCCACTGACAACTTCTAAGGGTTATCCGCATGCGCCGCGTCGTTATCACTGGTCTTGGCATCGTTTCTTGCCTGGGCAATGACAAAGAGACCGTCTCCGCTAACCTGCGTGCAAGTCGCCCTGGCATCCGGTTCAACCCGGAATACGCCGAAATGGGTCTGCGTAGCCAGGTTTCCGGCTCCATTGACCTCAACCTCGAAGAACTGATCGATCGCAAGATCTACCGTTTTGTCGGCCATGCAGCGGCTTACGCCTACCTGGCCATGAAAGACGCCATCGCCGACTCCGGCCTGACCGAAGAGCAGGTGTCCAACCCGCGCACCGGCCTGATCGCCGGCTCCGGCGGTGCCTCGACCTTGAACCAGATGGAAGCGCTGGACATCCTGCGCGAGAAAGGCGTCAAGCGCGTCGGTCCGTATCGCGTCACCCGGACCATGAGCAGCACCGTTTCCGCCTGCCTGGCCACGCCTTTCAAGATCAAGGGCCTGAACTACTCCATCGCTTCTGCCTGCGCCACCAGTGCCCACTGCATCGGTACCGCCATGGAACAGATCCAGATGGGCAAGCAGGACGTCGTGTTCGCCGGCGGCGGTGAAGAAGAACACTGGAGCCAGTCGTTCCTGTTCGACGCCATGGGCGCCCTGTCCAGCAAGCGCAACGACACGCCAGAAAAAGCCTCCCGCGCCTACGATGCCGACCGTGACGGTTTCGTCATTGCCGGTGGCGGTGGCATGGTGGTGGTCGAGGAGCTGGAACATGCCCTGGCCCGCGGTGCAAAAATCTACGCGGAAATCGTCGGCTACGGCGCTACGTCCGACGGCTACGACATGGTTGCCCCAAGCGGCGAAGGTGCTATCCGCTGCATGCAGATGGCGATGTCCACCGTCGACACCCCGATCGACTACCTGAACACCCACGGCACTTCGACTCCGGTCGGCGACGTCGCGGAAATGAAAGGTGTGCGTGAAGTGTTCGGCGACAAGGCGCCGGCCATCAGCTCTACCAAGAGCCTGTCGGGTCACTCCCTGGGCGCCGCCGGCGTTCACGAAGCGATCTACTGCATGCTGATGATGGAAGGCAACTTCATCGCCGGCTCGGCCAACATCGACGAGCTGGACCCGGAAGTGGCCGACCTGCCGATCCTGACCAAGACCCGCGAAAACGCCACCATCAACACCGTGATGAGCAACAGCTTCGGCTTCGGCGGCACCAACGCCACCCTGGTACTGAAGCGCTGGCAGGGCAAGTAAGCCCCGCTGCTACGCCGCACACGAAAACGCCCCGACCGGTTCGGGGCGTTTTTTTTGCCTGCTTCTACCCTGTGGGAGCATAGCTTGCTCGCGATCCAGACACCTCAGCGCTCAAGACCGCGTTGACCTCATCGCGGGCAGGCCTTGCTCCCACACAACACCGCCAGGAAATTATCCCGCGCCACCTTCCTCGCTACCTCTTCGGGCAAGGCATCGAGAAACGGATCGAAGCCGCGCAGCTCCTTCCCCAGTTTGCCGAAACGTCCGACCACATCCGACCCCACCATGAAGCGCTCCGGAAAGCGCTCCACCAGCCTTACCCACTCCGGCCGAGGCGTGCCCGCTTCGTCGAGCAAATAGGGCGTGAGCAGGCTCCAGGACAGATCTATGTACAGATTGGGGTAGGCCTCGAGCAGCCGGGTCAGGGTTGGCAGCAGGAAATCCAATCGGGTCTGATGCCGATGAATCTCCATGCTGGTGCCGGCGTGGGCCCAGATGAAGCGGGTGTGCGGGTGCCTGCGCAACGATTCTTCGATTTCTGGCAGGTAAAGCGGATTCTTCTCACGCTTGGAGGTGATGTTGGAATGCAGCATTACCGGCAGGTCGTGCTCGGCCGCCAAGTGATAGATCATCGTCATGGCTTCGTTGTTGGCGCGCGGGGTGTCGCCCGAGGTCAGCGCCGTGAGGTCATCGTGACGGGTGAAGACTTCACCGATGCCTTGCCACAACCCCGGGTACAGATCAAGCATGCGCTGGACATGGGCGGCGGAGTTCTTGTCATTGGGGTTGAAACCCGACAGGAACGGATGAAAGTGCCGGCGTTGCTCGGTGGTCAACTTGCTCACCGCCGCCGCGACAATCCCATCGGTGGCGCTGTACCAATAGGCATCCGCATCGTCACCGGCGTAATAACGTGGACGCTTGGGCTCGTCCTCGTGCCATTTCTTGGCGACCGGGATACCTGAAATCATCACATGCTCGATGCGATTGTCAGCCATCGCCTGGAGCAGCTTGGGCATGCCGGCGGTTTCCTGAAAGAAATCGACGTAATGCAGGTGCGCATCGCTGTAGGCATATTCGCGGGCCATGGCGGCACTGCTCGAAGCGATCAGCAACCAGGCGAAGATCAGACGGGTCAATGGGTCATCTCCAAGGGCCATGAGCAGCATAGACCCCACCCTTCCCACCCGGGTTCAAGTCGCCCGTGCCGCCAACCGCGACGGCGGGTTATGCTCGCCGCATCCGTTGTTCAATCCGGGAGACACCATGACCCTGCCCCTGACCGTTCGCCCCCGCGCAGAAGATGTCGAAGGCCAGCCGATTCTTCGCCCGCTGCCGTCCGCCAAGTGCCGCAGCGTCGGACCTTTCGTGTTTTTCGACCATATGCTGCAGACCACCTACCCGGCCGGCAAAGGGATGAATATCCGCCAGCATCCCCACATCGGGCTCTCCACCCTCACCTACCTGTTCGAAGGAAAAATCCAACACAAGGACAGCCTGGGCTCGGACCAGGTGGTCGAGGCCGGGGATGTCAGTTGGATGACCGCTGGCAGCGCCATCGCCCATGTCGAGCGCACGCCGGCCGCGCAACTGGGCAGCGATTTCGTCATGCACGGCTTGCAAGTCTGGCTGGCCTCGCCCCAATCCCACGAACAAGGGCCGGGGCATTACAGCCATCACCCGGCACGCACCCTGCCGGTCAGCGACAACCTGGGCGTCGTTATCCGCATGATCGCCGGGTCAGGCTTTTGCCTGGAATCGCCAGTACCGGTGCTGTCTCCTACGCTCTATGCCGAACTCAACCTGCAAACCGCGACGACGCTGCTGATTCCCACCGAGCATGCAGAAAGGGCACTGTACGTATTGAGCGGTGAAGCGCTGTTAGAAGGCGAGCCGCTGGAGCCGCACTCGCTGGTAATACTGCCGGTCGGTGAAGAGATGACGCTGTTTGCCAGCAGCGACTGCCATGCCGTGCTGTTCGGCGGCGCACCGCTGGACGGACCGCGGCGGATGAACTGGAATTTCGTCTCCAGCGATCCGGCCCGGATCGACGAAGCCCGCCGCCGCTGGGCGGCCGGAGACTGGCCGACCGTGCCGGGGGAAAGTGAGCGGATCGAGTTGCCCTGAGTTCAGTATCGCCTGATAGATCGCCATCGCGAGCAGGCTCGCTCCCACAGGAGGGCGTCGTTCACCCATCCAATGTGGGAGCGAGCCTGCTCGCGATGACGGCAGGCCAGACAACAACAAAATCAGATCAAGCCCAACTCAGCCCGCAAACACTTCATCCAGTAAATTATGCATCGACCGGAACGCCCGCGTGGCCACCTTGGGGTTGTACATCATCTTGCCCGGTACATTGGCGTGGGGGTCGGTGAACGAATGCACCGCGCCACCGTAGCTGAGCAGCTGCCAATCGACCCCAGCGGCGTTCATTTCGTCTTCGAAGGCCGGCAGTTGTTCTTTCGGCACCAGCGGGTCTGACGCGCCGTGCATCACCAGCACCGAGCCCTTGATGTTCTTCGCATCCGCCGGGTTCGGCGTATCCAGGGTGCCATGGAACGAGATGGCGGCCTTCAGCGGCGCACCCGCGCGGGCCAGTTCCAAGGCACAGCAACCGCCGAAGCAGAAGCCGAACGTGGCGAGTCTCGCAACGTCGACCGGCGTCTCACCCTGCCCTTGCAGTTGTTCGAATGCCGCCTGCATGCGCTTGCGCAACAGAGCCCGGTCATTCTTGAGCGGCATCATCGCCGCCCCCGCCTCATCGGCATTGGTAGGGCGCACGGTCTGGCCGTACAGGTCGGCGATCAACACCACATACCCCTTGGCCGCCACCGACTTGGCGATGTCCTCGGCCCCCGCCCCAACCCCCATCCAGTTCGGCGCCATCAGCAAGCCCGGACGCGGGCCCTGCTGGGCGGCATCGAAGGCCAGGCGACTTTCGTAGGTCTGGCCGTCGATCTGATAGACCACTGAACGAACCGTAATCTGACTCATGACTGTCTCCTTTTTAATGGATACCAGAAACGAAAACCCCGCCGAAGCGGGGTTTTCCTTACCTCATCAAGCTGACAGTTCAACCAGCAGCTTGTTCAGGCGACGCACATAGGCCGCCGGGTCCTTCAGGCTGTCGCCCGCCGCCAGGGCCGCCTGGTCGAACAGGATGTGCGACAGGTCGCCGAAGCGCTCTTCGCTCTGCTCGTTGTCGAGTTTTTCCACCAGCGGATGAGCCGGGTTGAACTCGAAAATCGGCTTGGAGTCCGGGACTTTCTGGCCGCTGGCTTCCAGGATCTGGCGCATTTGCAGGCCGAGGTCCTGTTCACCGATGGCCAGGATCGCCGGGGAATCGGTCAGGCGGTGCGAGACACGCACTTCGCTGACGGCATCGCCCAGGGCTGTCTTGATCCGCTCCACCAGGCCTTCCTTGCTCTTGGCGACTTCTTCGGCGGCTTTCTTGTCTTCTTCCGAATCCAGGTTGCCGAGGTCCAGGTCGCCACGGGCCACGTCGACGAAGCTCTTGCCGTCGAACTCGTTGAGGTAGCTCATCAGCCACTCATCGATACGGTCGGTCAGCAGCAGCACTTCGATGCCTTTCTTGCGGAAGACTTCCAGGTGCGGACTGTTCTTGACCTGTGCATAAGTTTCACCGGTCAGGTAGTAGATCTTGTCCTGACCTTCCTTGGCGCGGGCCAGGTAATCGGCCAGACCGACGATCTGCTCGCCATCTTCACCCTGGGTCGACGCAAAGCGCAGCAGGCCGGCGATCTTCTCTTTGTTGGCGAAGTCCTCGGCCGGACCTTCTTTCATCACCTGGCCGAAGTTCTTCCAGAAGCTCTTGTATTGCTCGGGCTCGTTCTTCGCCAGTTTTTCCAGCATGTCCAGGACACGCTTGGTCAGCGCCGACTTCATGGAATCGATGATCGGATCTTTCTGCAGGATTTCCCGCGAAACGTTCAGGGACAGATCGTTGGAATCCACCACACCCTTGATGAAACGCAGGTACAGCGGCAGGAACGATTCGGCCTGGTCCATCACGAACACGCGCTGCACGTACAGCTTCAAGCCACGTGGCGCTTCACGCTGGTACAGGTCGAAAGGAGCACGGGCCGGCACGTACAACAGCGAGTTGTATTCCAGCTTGCCTTCGACCTTGTTATGGCTCCAGCTCAGCGGGTTCTCGTAATCGTGGGCGATGTGCTTGTAGAACTCCTGGTATTCCTCGTCCTTCACCTCGGTGCGTGGGCGAGTCCACAGGGCGCTGGCGCGGTTGACGGTTTCCCATTCCACTTCTGGCTTTTCTTCGCCTTCAGCGGCGGTGACTTCCTTCGGCAGCTCGATCGGCAACGCGATATGGTCGGAGTACTTCTTGATGATGTTGCGCAGGCGCCAGCCATCGGCGAATTCGTCCTCACCGGACTTGAGGTGCAGCACGATGCGGGTGCCGCGATCAGCCTTGTCGACGGTGGCGACTTCGAACTCGCCCTCGCCCTTGGACGACCAATGCACGCCTTCGCTCGCAGCGAGGCCGGCACGGCGGCTGAATACTTCGACCTGCTCGGCGACGATGAACGCGGAATAGAAGCCGACGCCGAACTGACCGATCAAGTGGGAATCTTTCTTCTGGTCGCCCGACAGGTTTTTCATGAAATCGGCAGTGCCGGACTTGGCGATGGTGCCCAGGTGCGTGATCACCTCTTCGCGGCTCATGCCGATACCGTTGTCTTCGAGGGTGACGGTCTTGGCGTCCTTGTCGAAGCTCACACGGATTTTCAGTTCAGCGCCGCCTTCCAGCAATTCTGGCTTGGACAGGGCTTCGAAACGCAATTTGTCGACAGCGTCGGAGGCGTTTGAAATCAGCTCGCGAAGGAAAATTTCCTTATTCGAATACAGCGAGTGAATCATCAGGTGCAGCAGTTGCTTTACCTCGGTCTGGAAGCCCAGGGTTTCCTTTTGAGTTTCCACGCTCATGGTCATCAAACTCCAAGTGGATGGTGGTGTCCGCCTCGCTGAGATGGCGGCGGGATGTCCTCAAGGTGGGGGCAACGATGGGGATTTCAAGGGTGGTCCGACTTTGCAGGCTCCTGGATCTTGAAATGCGCCCGCGCGGTTGCGATCGGCTCGGCTTCCACGTCTTGCCAGGCAGTGATGGCAACGTTGGCCACCCGTCGGCCCTGGCGCCAGACCTGGCACCTGGCATAGGTGTCGCGAAATTTCCCGGCGCGCAGGTAATCCAGGGAGAAATCGATGATCTTCGGCACACCCGGCGCGCGAGTGACGATCAACAGATGAACGGCTGCCGCCAGCTCCATGAAGCCGGCAATGACGCCGCCATGGATCGCCGGCAGTAAAGGGTTACCAATGTTGTCCTTGTTGGCCGGCAGGCGAAAGAGCAGGTCATCGCCCTGGCGCACGCATTCGACGCCGATGAGCTGTGCATAGGGGATCGCGGCGAGCAGCCGCCCATGATCGCCCTGCTCGCAGGCCTGGCGCAGTTCCTCTCGGGTGATGTCGGTCATGGCGTGTTCCTGGCAGCCATCGGGCCACCCTTCGTGAATCCCCTGGCGTGCTGGCCCAGGCGCATGAATGTACCCACCACGTGGGCAATGGGGTGATCGGGGTCGTCCTGGTAGGCGAAACCACGGGTGAAAATCACGTCTGGCGTCACCCGATAGCATTGCGCGAAACCATAGACATCCTTGTTCGGCTCGGCGGCGTGCATGTAGTCGATGCGCAGGTCCAGGGTCGGACAGACCTCGAACTCAGGCAGCACGCAGAGGGTCGACATGCCGCAGGCGGTGTCCATCAATGAGGTCAACGCCCCGCCATGAAGGACACCGGTAAGCGGGTTGCCCACGATCCGGGGGCTGAAAGGCAGCACCAGGGTCAAGCCTTCGTGGCTGGCGCTGTGCAACTTCAGGCCCAGCACCTGGCAATGTCTCAGCGCGGACAGGAAACGCGTGGCGCGCTCAAAAACGGGGTCTTCGGCCATGGGTTCAATGCTCTTGTCAGTAACGAGGCGTGATAACAGGCGCGACTCATAAAGTTCCATTGCATAGCAAAGTTATATATCTGTCGCAAAAGAGGAACTTAACCCGAGGGGGATTGCTCAAACGGCCAGTAGTTATATCCATAAGGAGAAACACCCCATGCGTAAGACTTTAGCTATTGCCTTGATGTTGGCCGCCTCCCTCGGTCTCGCTGCCTGCGATAAGAAATCCGAGGACAAAGCTCAAGATGCCAACCAACATGCTGAGCAAGCTCAGCAGGACATGAACAAAGCACAGGATAAAGTGAACGACGCGGCGAAAGAAAACGCCGAAGCCGCCAAAGATCAGGCTGAAGCAAACAAAGCCGCTGCTCAGGAACAAGCGCCTGCCACAGCGCCTAAAACCAACTGATCGGTTTTAGCGGCAAAAGAAAACCCGCCAAGTGCGGGTTTTCTTTTGCCTGCGATTTATCCGGCCGTTGTCATGCCGCGTCCTTGACGACTTCCGGTGCCGGTACTTCCGTCGGCGTATAGACCATGACGTCCAGCACATCGGAATGAAACTCGCGCTGATAAAGCACGAACACCACGCCGGCACTCATCAACATGAATAACCAGGGGCTGACGAACCACGCCAACATGGTCATGCCGAAGTAATAAGAACGCAGGCCGAAGTTGAACTGGTTGGCGGCCATCGAGATAACTCGCGCGGCCCGCAGTGCAAAGGCCTTGCGTTCCTGCTCCGAGACATGGCGTTCGCCGATCATCGGTGCCGAGCCCACCAGGACCGCCGCGAAGTTGTATTGACGCATGCACCAGCTGAACGTGAAGAACGCGTACACGAACACCAACGCCAGGCACAGCAGCTTGACTTCGGCCATGCCCTGGGAAGCCTGCTGCACCAGCGGCAGGTCCGCCAGCAAGGACACCGCCCGGTCGGATGCGCCGAGTACCGTCAGGATGCCGGCCAGGATGATCAACGTGCTGGAGGCAAAGAATGATGCGTTACGCTCCAGGTTACCGATCACGCTGGCGTCGGCGATACGGTTCTCGCGCAGCAGCATGCGACGCATCCAGTCTTCACGATACAGGTGCATCACGCTGGCCAGACAGGCCGTATCACGGGCCTTCCACGTGGCATAACGGGTATAGCCGCCCCAGCAGACGATGAACCAGACAGCGGCCAGGAGATGGATCAGGTTGACTTGGATGAATGACATGCAATTCCTTGTATAAAAAGAACATGGTGCAGTTGCTGCGCCTCCTGTGGGAGCGAGCCTGCTCGCGATTGCGATTGATCAGCTATCCATTCATTGGCTGACTTACCGCTATCGCAAGCAGGCTCGCTCCCACAGGAAAACTTCATTTGTGCAGGACACTGCTTCGACGTTAGCCCAAGGAAAAAGACACCGCTGCATAAAAAAATGCCCCGTATCGATTGATACGGGGCATTTCGGTTAGCGAGAACGGCTGTAGATGCTTAAGCCAGTGCTTCGCTGCGCTTGCCCAGCAGGCGATCACACACCACGGCCACGACCAGGGTCATGACCGACGGCACCAGCCAGGCCAGCCCCTGCTCGCTCAGCGGCAGATGAGCCAGTTGCGCCGGCATCCAGTCTGCCAGCCCTGCTCCCTTGAGCGCGTCGACCAGGCCAAACAGGAACGACACCAGCATCACCGGGCCGACGATGCGCCCCTGTTCGTGCCAGAAGTCCTTGCAGAAGCTCAGGGCCACCAGGGCGATGCACGGTGGATAGATGGCGGTCAGCACCGGAATCGAGAAGGCGATCAGCTTGGTCAGGCCGAGGTTGGACACCAGCAACGAAAACGCCGCCAGGATCACCACCAGCGTCTTGTAGGACAGCGGCAGGACGCGACTGAAGTATTCGGCACAGGCACAGGTCAGGCCCACCGCGGTCACCAGGCAGGCCAGGGAGATCAGTACGGCGAGGAAACCGCTGCCCAGGCTGCCGAAGGTGTGTTGCACGTAGGCATGCAGCACGGCAGCGCCGTTGGTGGCACCCAGCGCCACTTCGTGGCTGCCCGAACCCAGGCGGAACAGGCTGATATAGACCAGCGCCAGGCCGAGCCCGGCGATCAACCCGGCAATGATTGCGTAACGGGTGATCAAGGCCGGCGATTCGACGCCTCGGGAGCGGATCGCGTTGACGATGACGATGCCGAACACCAGGGCACCGAGGGTATCCATGGTCAGGTAGCCGTTGATGAAACCCTGGGAGAACGGTGCCGCGACATACTCCGGCGTGGCCACGCCGATACCACCGGCGGGCAAGGCAAACGCTGCGATCCCCAACACGGCCAGGGCAATGATCTTCAGCGGCGCGAGGAACCGTCCAACGGTATCCAGCAGCCGACCCGGGTAGAGCGAGATGAAGAACACCACCAGGAAATACACCGCGCTGTAGAGGAACAGCGCCAGCGGGCTTTCGCCGGTCAGCGGCGCCAGGCCGACTTCGAACGAGACGGTGGCGGTACGCGGCGTGGCGAACAGCGGGCCGACAGCCAGGTAGCAGACCGCGGCCAGCAGACCGCCGGCGATCTTGCCGATGGGGCTGCTCAAGGCATCCATCGCCCCGCCGACCTTCGCCAGGGCGACCACGGTGACCACCGGCAGCCCGACCGCCGTGATCAGAAAGCCCAGCGCCGCCATCCAGACATGAGGCCCGGACTGCAAACCGACGATAGGCGGGAAGATGATGTTGCCGGCCCCGACGAACAGGGCAAATGTCATGAAACCAAGCGCCAGGATGTCCTGGCCTTTCAACACTTTCATTAAGGAAACCACACTACTGAATCGGAATTTAGAGAGGGATTTCCCCGAGGGTAGAGGGAAATGCTGCCGATCCGTATGGGACCGACCCGTTTAGCGCGGCGCTTCCTTGTGGGCAGCGGTCGCAAAATGGCTGCTAGCCTAACCAATCTGGAGCACAAACGCACTGTTACAGGGCAAACTATCCGATACACGACGTTTCTGTGTCGCGTTTACATATCTATTTTTCCCCCATAACCTCCCTGGTGGACAGCGGATGACCTGTGGCGAGGAGATTTATCTGTGGGAGCAAGGCTTGCCCGCGACGAAGACGGCTCGGTGCCTGCGAAAACGAGGCGCCTGCATCGCGGGCAAGCCTTGCTCCCACACTTGCTTCCACGCTGCTTCCACACAAGTACCAGAAACGACAAAGGCCACCCGAAGGTGGCCTTTGTTGCTGGAACGAAAAGATCAGCCGAAGCTTACTTCTTCATTTCCCAGCCAGTCAGCTCGGCCAGGGCCTTGCCGATGTCTGCCAGCGAACGCACGGTTTTCACGCCTGCGTCTTGCAGTGCAGCGAACTTCTCGTCTGCAGTGCCTTTGCCGCCAGAGATGATTGCGCCAGCATGGCCCATGCGCTTGCCCGGAGGAGCAGTCACACCTGCGATGTAGGAAACAACCGGCTTGGTCACGTTTGCCTTGATGTAGGCAGCCGCTTCTTCTTCAGCCGAACCGCCGATCTCACCGATCATGACGATCGCTTCGGTCTTCGGGTCTTCCTGGAACAGCTTCAGGATGTCGATGAAGTTCGAGCCTGGGATCGGGTCACCGCCGATGCCGACGCAAGTCGACTGACCGAAACCGGCGTCAGTGGTCTGCTTCACAGCTTCGTAGGTCAGGGTGCCGGAACGGGAAACGATACCGACCTTGCCTGGCAAGTGAATGTGACCTGGCATGATGCCGATCTTGCATTCGCCTGGAGTGATCACGCCTGGGCAGTTAGGGCCGATCAGGGTGATACCCAGCTCGTCGCACTTGACCTTGGCTTCCAGCATGTCGATGGTCGGGATGCCTTCGGTGATGCACACGATCAGCTTGATGCCGCCGAACGCCGCTTCAAGGATGGAATCCTTGCAGAAAGGAGCCGGAACGTAGATCACGCTGGCGGTGGCGCCAGTGGCTGCAACAGCGTCCTTGACGGTGTTGAAGACAGGCAGGCCCAGGTGCTCGGTGCCGCCCTTGCCAGGCGTTACGCCGCCAACCATCTTGGTGCCGTATTCGATGGCTTGCTGGGTGTGGAAACTACCTTGCGAACCGGTAATACCCTGGCAGATAACCTTGGTGTCTTTATTGATCAGGACGCTCATTATTTGCCCTCCGCAGCTTTAACGACTTGTTGAGCAGCGTCGGTCAGGCTGGTAGCAGCGATGATGTTCAAACCGCTTTCTGCCAGTACTTTAGCGCCCAGCTCAGCGTTGTTGCCTTCGAGGCGAACAACAACCGGGATTTTCACGCCAACTTCTTTCACGGCGCCGATGATGCCTTCGGCAATCATGTCGCAACGAACGATGCCGCCGAAGATGTTGACCAGCACTGCAGCGACGTTGGTGTCGGACAGGATGATCTTGAACGCTTCGGTTACGCGCTCCTTGGTAGCACCACCGCCCACGTCGAGGAAGTTGGCTGGCTTGCCGCCATGCAGGTTGACGATGTCCATGGTACCCATGGCCAGGCCGGCACCGTTGACCATGCAGCCGATGTTACCTTCCAGGGCTACGTAGTTCAGTTCGAACTTGGCAGCGTGCGCTTCGCGCGGATCGTCTTGCGACGGATCGTGGAAAGTCTTCAGCTTAGGCTGACGGTACATGGCGTTGGCGTCGATGTTGATCTTGGCATCGAGGCAGTGCAGGTCGCCGTCGGCCTTGATCACCAGCGGGTTCACTTCCAGCAGTGCCAGGTCGTGGTCCTGGAACAGCTTGGCCAGACCTACGAAGATCTTGGCGAATTGAGTGACCTGCTTGCCTTCCAGACCCAGCTGGAATGCCAGTTCGCGACCCTGGAATGGCTGAGCGCCAACCAGTGGATCGATGGTGGCCTTGAGGATTTTCTCAGGGGTATCGTGAGCGATTTTCTCGATGTCCACGCCACCTTCGGTGGAAGCCATGAACACGATGCGACGGCTCGAACGGTCAACGACAGCGCCCAGGTACAGCTCTTTAGCGATATCAGTGCACGATTCAACCAGGATCTTGGTGACTGGCTGACCATTGGCATCAGTCTGGTAAGTTACCAGACGCTTGCCCAGCCACTGCTGTGCGAAGGCCTTGGCGTCTTCTTTGCTGCGAACCAGCTTGACGCCGCCCGCTTTACCGCGACCACCGGCGTGAACCTGGGCTTTGACAACCCACTCGCTGCCGCCGATTTTGTCGCAAGCTTCTGCTGCTGCTTCCGGGGTGTCTACCGCGTAGCCTGTGGATACTGGCAGGCCGTACTCAGCGAACAGCTGCTTACCCTGATACTCGTGAAGATTCATGCTTATTACCGTCTTCGTTAGGTACTGCGCATTCGGTGCTGCACCGTTTCAGTGCCGCACCACCTGTGACTGCTGCTTGCGTAGCCTTCCGGGCAACCGGTCGAGCTACGCAAGACTGCGTCCAGCGGACATTCCGCGGTGAGTCTTGCTCGCAAGGCTCACGACGGGCCGAACCGCCGTGGTTTCTTATTATTTATTAACGCTTCTTGCGGTTGGCCACGTGGATGGCGCCGCCATTTACGGCCAGGGCCGCTTCGTGCAAGGCTTCGGACAGGGTCGGATGGGAGAAGACCATCATGCCCAGATCTTCAGCGCTGGTGCCGAATTCCATGCCGATCGCGCCTTGCTGTACCAGCTCGGCAGCGCTTGGGCCGATGACGTGAACGCCCAATACGCGATCCGTCTTGGCATCGGCGATGACTTTCACGAAACCGCCGGTATCGTTGGCTGCCATGGCACGGCCACTGGCGGCGAACGGGAAGGTGCCGACGTTAACTTCAACGCCTTCGGCTTTCAAGGCTTGCTCGGTTTTACCGACCCATGCGATTTCCGGGTGGGTGTAGATAACCGAAGGGATCAGGTCGTAGTTCATCTGGGCCTTGTGACCCTTGATGCGCTCGACCACCACGATGCCTTCTTCGGACGCCTTGTGCGCCAGCATCATGCCGCGGACCACGTCACCGATGGCGTAGACGCCCGGTACGGTGGTGGCGCAGAAATCATCAACCTGGATGAAACCGCGCTCGTCGATTTCAACACCGCTGTCGGCAGCCAGCAGGTCGGTGGTCACCGGACGACGGCCGACCGCAACGATCAGTTTGTCGAAGGTGATGGTCTGTTCGCCGTTGGCGTCGGTGTAGGTCACCACGACTTCTTCGCCGTTGACCTTCGAACCGGTCACGCGAGCGCCCAGCTTGATGTCCAGGCCCTGTTTGGTCAGGGTTTTCAGCGCTTCCTTGGAAACTGCAGTGTCAGCCGCCATCAGGAAGGTGTCGAGGGCTTCCAGTACGGTCACTTGCGCACCCAGGCGCGACCATACCGAACCCAGCTCGAGACCGATCACGCCGGCACCGATGACGCCCAGGCGCTTAGGCACGGACTGGAATTCCAGGGCGCCGGTGGAGTCGACGATCACGTTCTGGTCGACCGGAGCCGGTGGAATGTCGATCGGACGCGAGCCAGGAGCCAGGATGACGTTTTCGGCTTCGATCACTTCAACCGAGCCGTCCGGCTTGGTCACTTCGACTTTCTTGCCCAGCAGCAACTTGCCGTGGCCCTGGATCGAGGTCACGCCGTTGGCCTTGAACAGGGTGGCAACACCGCTGGTCAGGTTCTTCACGATGTTGGCCTTGCGACCGACCATCGCCGGTACATCCATGCTCACGCCGGAGTGGCTGATACCGTGGATCTTGAAGCCGTCTTGCGCTTCGTGGAACTTCCAGGAGCTGTCCAGCAGCGCCTTGGATGGAATGCAACCGACGTTCAGGCAGGTACCGCCCAGGGCCAGTTTGCCCTCTTTGTCGGTGTACTTCTCGATGCAGGCAGTAGTGAGGCCCAGTTGCGCAGCCTTGATGGCCGCTACGTAGCCACCAGGGCCCGCACCAATCACTACCACGTCGAATTTCTGAGTCATGAGTCATTCCTTCTCGAATCAAACCGGACGGTCACTTGTGGAGACCGCCGTGGGACGAAACCGGTTGTTTCAGCAAAGGGCCGATCGACAGACCGGCCCTCGCGGCGATATCAGATATCCAGCAGCAGACGAGCCGGATCTTCCAGCAGGTTCTTGATGGTCACCAGGAACGTCACGGCTTCTTTACCATCGATCAGGCGGTGATCGTAGGACAGGGCCAGGTACATCATCGGGCGAATCACAACCTGACCGTTGATCGCCATCGGACGCTGCAGAATGTTGTGCATGCCCAGGATCGCCGCTTGTGGCGGGTTGACGATCGGCGTCGACATCATCGAACCGAATGTACCACCGTTGGTGATGGTGAACGTACCGCCGGTCATCTCTTCGATGGACAGCTTGCCGTCACGGGCCTTCTTGCCGAAGGTGGCGATGCCGCCTTCGATTTCGGCCAGGCTCATCAGTTCGGCGTTACGCAGGACCGGAACCACCAGGCCACGGTCGCTGGAAACCGCAACACCGATGTCGGCATAGCCGTGGTAGACGATGTCGGAACCGTCGATCGACGCGTTGACGGCCGGGAAGCGTTTCAGCGCTTCGGTGGCAGCCTTGACGAAGAACGACATGAAGCCCAGGCGTACGCCATTGTGGGACTTCTCGAACAGGTCCTTGTACTTCGAACGCAGGGCCATGACTTCGGTCATGTCGACTTCGTTGAAGGTGGTCAGCATCGCCATGTTCGACTGGGCTTCGACCAGACGCTCGGCAACCTTGGCACGCAGGCGAGTCATCGGTACGCGTTTTTCAACGCGATCACCGGCAGCGAACACCGGTGCCGAAGCGGCCGGTGCGGCTGGCTTGGCAGGTGCGGCGGCTGGAGCGGCTTTCTTGGCGGCCACGGCGGCAACGACGTCTTCCTTGGTCACACGACCACCCTTGCCGGTGCCGGCAACGGAAGCGATGTTGATGCCGTTTTCTTCGGCGATCTTGCGGGCAGCCGGCGCAGCGACTGGATCGTCTTCGCCATCGGCAGCCGGAGCGGCGGCCTGGGCAGCGGCAGGTGCAGCAGCAGCGGCCGGAGCAGCGGCGGCAGCACCACCTTCAACGATCGAGCCCAGCACTTCGTCGGACAGAACAGTGTCGCCTTCGTTCTTGACGATCGCGCCCAGCACGCCGTCGGCGGTCGCCAGGACTTCCAGCACGACCTTGTCGGTCTCGATGTCGACGATCAGCTCGTCACGCTTGACGGCCTCGCCCGGTTTTTTGTGCCAGGTGGCAACGGTGCCATCGGCAACCGATTCCGGGAAAGTGGGGGCTTTGATCTCGATAGCCATTATCTGTGGTTCCTTAAATTCGGTTTCAGGTGCGCGAAGGCATTAAACGGTGAAGGCATCTTGCAGCAGTTGTTCCTGCTGCTCGGCGTGCATCGATGCGTAACCACAAGCAGGTGCAGCAGAAGCGTCACGACCGGCGTATTCCAGGCCCAGGGCCTTGTTATGGTTGCCGATGCTGCGACGCAGGTGATGCTGGCTGCTGTACCACGCGCCCTGGTTCATCGGTTCTTCCTGACACCACACCACGTCGGTGAGATTGGTGTAAGGCGCGATGGCCTCCATC
Source organism: Pseudomonas sp. ICMP22404 (assembly GCF_006227205.1). Classification (GTDB taxonomy): domain Bacteria; phylum Pseudomonadota; class Gammaproteobacteria; order Pseudomonadales; family Pseudomonadaceae; genus Aquipseudomonas. The sequence continues at coordinate 83,107 of NZ_VCNG01000017.1, read as the reverse complement.
AGGTCTTCTTCCGGGAACGGGTAAAGCTGCTCGATACGCACGATGGCGATGTCTTCGCGGCCTTCGGCACGACGTTTTTCCAGCAGGTCGTAGTAGACCTTGCCGCTGCACAGGATCAGGCGAGTCACCTTGGCCGCGTCCAGTGTATCGATCTCGGAAATAACGGTCTGGAACGAGCCTTCGGCCAGATCCTCGAGCGTGGAGATCGCCAGCTTGTGGCGCAGCAACGACTTCGGCGTCAGCACGATCAGCGGCTTGCGCAGCGGACGGATGACCTGACGACGCAGCAGGTGGTAGATCTGAGCCGGGGTCGTCGGTACGCAGACCTGGACGTTGTGCTCGGCGCACAGTTGCAGGTAACGCTCCAGACGTGCCGAGGAGTGCTCCGGCCCCTGCCCTTCATAACCGTGTGGCAGCAGCATGGTCAGGCCGCACAGACGACCCCACTTGTGCTCGCCGCTGGTGATGAACTGGTCGACCACCACCTGGGCACCGTTGGCGAAGTCGCCGAACTGGGCTTCCCAGATCACCAGCGCATTCGGCTCGGTGGTGGAGTAGCCATATTCGAACGCCAGGACGGCTTCCTCGGACAGCAGCGAATCGTACAGGTCGAAACGTGGCTGGCCTTTGTACAGGTGTTGCAGCGGGATGTAGGTGCTGGCGTCTTTCTGGTTGTGCAGCGCCGCGTGGCGGTGCGAGAAAGTGCCGCGACCTACGTCCTGGCCGGTGATGCGGATCGGGTGACCTTCGAACGCCAGGGTCGCGTACGCCATGGTTTCGGCGTAACCCCAGTTGATCGGCAGGCCGCCGGCTTGCATCTTCTGACGGTCTTCGTAGATCTTCGCGACCTGGCGCTGGACCACGAAACCTTCCGGAATTTCCAGCAGCTTGGCGGACAGTTCCTGAAGGGTCTTGAGGTCGAAACGCGTGTCGTGACGAGCGGTCCAGGCGTGGCCCAGGTATGGACGCCAGTCCACGAACAGCTCTTTGTTCGGCTCTTTGACCAGGCTTTTTACAACGTGCAGGCCATTGTCCAGGGCGTTGCGATATTCATCGACTTTTTCCTGGACGCGCTCGGCATTCAGCACGCCGCTCTGGGTCAGACGCTCGGCATACAGCTCACGGGTAGTGCGCTGCTTGGCGATCTGCTGGTACATCAGAGGCTGGGTGCCGCTTGGCTCGTCGGCTTCGTTGTGGCCGCGACGACGGTAGCAGACCAGGTCGATCACCACGTCACGCTTGTACTGCATGCGGTAGTCGATGGCCAGCTGGGTCACGAACAGCACGGCTTCCGGATCATCGCCATTCACATGGAGGATCGGCGCCTGGATCATCTTCGCCACGTCGGTCGCGTACTCGGTGGAGCGCGAGTCCAACGGGTTGCTGATGGTGAAACCAACCTGGTTGTTGATGACGATGTGCACCGTACCGCCGGTCTTGAAACCGCGGGTCTGGGACATCTGGAAGGTTTCCATGACCACGCCCTGACCGGCGAATGCCGCGTCACCGTGGATGGAGATCGGCAGTACCTTCTCGCCGGTCGGGTCGTTGCGACGATCCTGACGGGCGCGAACCGAACCTTCGACCACCGGGGAAACGATTTCCAGGTGGGACGGGTTGAACGCCATGGCCAGGTGGACTTCGCCACCGGTGGTCATCACGTTGGACGAGAAGCCCTGGTGGTATTTAACGTCACCGGAACCCAGCTCGACCTTCTTCTTGCCTTCGAATTCGTCGAACAGCTCGCGCGGGTTCTTGCCGAAGGTGTTGACCAGCACGTTGAGACGGCCACGGTGGGCCATGCCGATGACCACTTCCTTGGTGCCGTACGAACCGGAACGCTGGATCAGCTCGTCCAGCATCGGAATCAGGCTCTCGCCGCCTTCCAGGCCGAAACGCTTGGTGCCCGGGTATTTGGTTCCCAGGTACTTTTCCAGGCCTTCACCGGCAGTGACGCGCTCGAGCAGGTGGCTCTTGATGTCGGCGGAGTACGTCGGACGGCCACGAACGCTTTCCAGACGCTGCTGGAACCACTGGCGTTGCTCGGAATCGGTGATGTGCGTGAACTCAGCGCCAATGGTGCGGCAATATGTCTGCTGCAACGCTTCGTGAATTTCACGTAGGCTCGCTTCCTCTTTGCCGATGAACAGGTCGCCGGCACGGAAGGTCGTATCAAGATCGGCATTGGTCAAGCCGTAGTGAGTGATCGACAGGTCTGCAGGTGCAGGACGCTGCCACAGCCCCAGCGGGTCCAGCTGGGCTGCCTGGTGGCCTCGCATCCTGTAGGCCTGGATCAGTCGCAGTACTTCAACTTGCTTCTTCTCGTGTTCGCTGCTCACGCTGCCGGCGGAGACCGGTTGAGCGCGGCGCTGGTTCTTTGCCAGCAGCACGAAATGATCGCGAATCGTCGAGTGCGAAACATCGGTGGCAGAGTTACCGTCAGCTGGCAACTTCTGAAAATAGGTGCGCCATTCTTCTGGCACAGCGTTAGGGTCGTGCAGGTAGAGCTCGTAGAGCTCTTCCACATAGGCAGCGTTACCACCGGAGAGGTGGGCACTGTTCCACATGCGCTGCATCACGCTTTCTTGCATGCTTGGTCACCCTCGATTAGGGGAACACCATCGGCGAAAACACCGAGCAAACTTGCAGAAGTCCGAGTGCAGCGACTAAAACAAGCCACTTAGGATCACGCTGATAGTCCGGGTACCAGCCCGGATGCCCCTGCTTGTCTCATTTCTTCAAAATAAGAACCGCCGCTTTGTAAGCGGCTGTTCTGGTTATGCTACGACGCGGGTTGAAGCCCGCGCCTTAGCCTCTACGGGTACAGCGGTTCTACGGGTACAGCAGCTGAATCACACGCCGCTTTGCAGCAGCATGTTACGTACGTGACCGATGGCCTTAGTCGGGTTCAGGCCTTTCGGGCAGACGTTGACGCAGTTCATGATCCCGCGGCAGCGGAATACGCTGAACGGGTCATCCAGTGCGGCCAGACGCTCGGACGTCTTGGTGTCACGGCTGTCTGCCAGGAAGCGGTACGCTTGCAGCAGGGCGGCCGGGCCCAGGAACTTGTCCGGGTTCCACCAGAAGGATGGGCACGAGGTCGAGCAGCAAGCGCACAGGATGCACTCGTACAGACCGTCGAGCTTCTCACGCTCTTCCGGGGACTGCAGACGCTCGATGGCCGGAGCCGGCGTGTCGTTCTGCAGGAATGGCTTCACCTTCTCGTATTGCTTGTAGAAGATGCTCATATCGACGACCAGGTCACGAATAACCGGCAAACCTGGCAGCGGACGAACAATCAGCTTGTTGCCCTTTACAACGGCCGACAGTGGCGTGATGCAGGCCAGGCCGTTCTTGCCGTTGATGTTCATGCCATCGGAGCCGCAAACGCCCTCGCGGCAGGAACGACGATAGGAGAAACCTTCGTCCTGCTCTTTGATCAGGGCCAGCACGTCCAGCACCATCAGGTCTTTACCACCGGTATCGACCTGGAAATCCTGCATGAACGGCGCAGCGTCCTGATCAGGGTTGTAGCGATAAACACTGACTTGCAACATGGCGGTCACCCTTAATAAGTCCGGACTTTAGGTTCGAAAGTCGGAACAGTCTTCGGCGAGAAGTTCACGGCACGCTTGGCGACGCGTTTTTCACCCGGGAAGTACAGCGTGTGGCACAGCCAGTTTTCGTCGTCACGGTCTTCATAGTCTTCGCGGGCGTGGGCACCACGGGACTCTTTACGCACTTCTGCGGCGATGGCGGTAGCTTCGGCCACTTCCAGCAGGTTCTGCAGTTCCAGCGCTTCGATACGAGCGGTGTTGAACGCCTGTGACTTATCGTTGATCTTCACATTGGCAATTCGTTCACGCAGTTCTGCCAGCTGGGCAATACCCTTCTGCATGTATTCGCCGGTACGGAATACACCGAAGTAGTTCTGCATGCAGCTTTGCAGCTCGCGACGCAGGGTGGCCACGTCTTCGCCATCGGTACGGTTGTTCAGGGCGTTCAGGCGCGACAAGGCCGCATTGATGTCAGCTTCGGTAGCGTCGTCGTATTCGATGCCATCGCTCAGCGCCTTCTCCAGGTGCAGGCCAGCGGCACGACCGAAGACCACCAGGTCGAGCAGCGAGTTGCCGCCCAGACGGTTCGCACCGTGAACCGATACGCACGCCACTTCACCCACTGCGAACAGGCCAGGGATGATTTCGTCCACGCCTTCGGCGTTCTGGGTGATTGCCTGGCCATGGATGTTGGTGGGAACGCCGCCCATCATATAGTGGCAGGTTGGAACCACTGGAACCGGCGCAACGACCGGGTCGACGTGAGCGAAAGTCTTCGACAGTTCGCAGATGCCTGGCAGACGGCTGTGCAGCACTTCCTCGCCCAGGTGGTCGAGCTTGAGCATCACGTGGTCGCCATTCGGGCCACAGCCGTTACCGGCGATGATTTCCTTGACCATCGAACGCGCTACGACGTCACGACCGGCAAGGTCCTTGGCGTTCGGAGCATAACGCTCCATGAAACGCTCGCCGTGCTTGTTGATCAGGTAACCGCCTTCACCGCGGCAACCTTCGGTAACCAGTACACCGGCGCCGGCGATGCCGGTCGGGTGGAACTGCCACATTTCGATGTCTTGTACCGGCACGCCAGCACGCAGGGCCATGCCGACGCCGTCACCGGTGTTGATCAGGGCGTTGGTGGTGGAAGCATAGATACGACCTGCACCGCCGGTCGCCAGTACGGTGGCTTTCGAGCGGATGTAGGTGGTTTCGCCGGTTTCGATGCAGATCGCGATCACACCGACGAAGGCGCCGTCCTGGTTCTTCACCAGGTCTACGGCGTAGTACTCGTTCAGGAACGTGGTACCGGCTTTCAGGTTGCCCTGGTACAGGGTGTGCAGCAGCGCGTGACCGGTACGGTCGGATGCCGCGCAGGTGCGTGCAGCCTGGCCGCCCTTGCCGTAGTCCTTGGACTGACCACCGAACGGACGCTGGTAGATACGGCCGGTTTCGGTACGGGAGAACGGCAGGCCCATGTGGTCCAGCTCGAACACTGCAGCCGGACCTTCCTGACACATGTATTCGATAGCGTCCTGGTCACCGATGTAGTCGGAACCCTTGACGGTATCGTACATGTGCCAGCGCCAGTCGTCGTTCGGGTCGGCCGAAGCGATGGCGCAGGTGATGCCGCCCTGGGCGGAAACAGTGTGCGAACGGGTCGGGAAGACCTTGGTGATCACGGCAGTCTTGTGACCGCCCTGGGCCAGTTGCAGCGCTGCGCGCATGCCGGCACCGCCGCCACCAACAATGATGGCGTCGAAAGAAATCGTTGGAATGTTAGCCATGGATCAGATACCCCAGAGAATCTGCACGCCCCAGACGAAGTAAGCGAACATCGCAACGCCGCATACTGCCTGGAAGAGGAAACGTACGGCAGTCGCCGACTTGCCGAACGCCATCGGCGTCAGGTAGTCGGTAGCGATGGTCCACATGCCGACCCAGGCGTGAGCGCCCAGTGCGACAAGGGCCAGCAGACTGAAGATACGCATCCAGTTGTTTGCGAACAGCTCATGCCATTGGGCATAGCCAAGGCCTGGGTGGGCGACGACATATCCGATCAGGAAAATGAAATAAGCCGCGAGAACGACCGCAGACACACGCTGCGCCATCCAGTCATAGAGGCCCGAACGCGAGAGGTTCGTGACGTTGGTTACCATATCCAGACTCCTGCCAGAACGATTACCACCACGGAAACGGCGATAACGATTTTCGAGCCCAGCTTGCCGCCTTCCAGCGTCTCACCGATGCCCATATCCATGATCAAGTGGCGCACACCGGCAACCAGGTGATACAGCAAGGCGGACAGGATGCCCCAAATCACTAGCTTGGCTAGCGGACTGGTCAGACACGCCTTCACCTGACCGAAGCCTTCTTCCGAGTCGAGCGACTTGTCCAATGCATAAAGCATGATGGCCAGGCTGACAAAGAGGATGACACCGGAAATACGGTGAAGAATGGACGTGTAAGCAGTGACTGGGAGTTTGATGGTCCTTAGGTCTAGGTTTACAGGTCGTTGGCTTTTCACGGCTTTTTTCACACTGAAGAGCCCCTAAGAATCAGGGCAAAGTTGTTGCGGCGCGCACTGGTCAGGTACTCACCACCCAGGGAGTGACGACCCCCAGCGAAGCTGGCCCAAAAGCCCCTGGCGGTCGGCTGCCGAGTATAGACAGTTAGGTTACTAATGACAACGCGTTCACCTTCCACTGATGGCGCATTGCACAACAGCGGCAAAAGGCGTAAACGGCAGGTAATTTCGAGGAAAAAGTCCGGTTAAAGCCTTCTGGAGCAAGACTTTAGGCAAATTGACATTCGGATTTATCTCACTATAGTGGTGCGGGCCCTGCGTGGGGGGTCTGTCTGATGATTCCAAGCATTAATAGGAGGCCACATGGCTGACAAAAAAGCGCAGTTGATCATCGAGGGCGCAGCCCCCGTCGAGCTGCCCATTTTAACCGGCACCGTTGGTCCCGATGTAATCGACGTTCGCGGCCTGACGGCCACGGGCCGCTTCACCTTCGACCCAGGGTTCATGTCGACCGCTTCGTGCGAGTCGAAGATCACCTACATCGACGGCGACAACGGCATCCTGCTGCACCGCGGCTACCCGATCGAGCAACTGGCTGAAAAATCGGACTACCTGGAAACCTGCTACCTGCTGCTCAACGGCGAGCTTCCGACCGCAGAACAAAAGGCCCAGTTCGTCAGCACCGTGAAAAACCACACCATGGTTCACGAGCAGCTGAAGTCCTTCTTCAACGGCTTCCGTCGCGATGCCCACCCGATGGCCGTCATGTGCGGCGTTGTCGGCGCCCTCTCGGCCTTCTACCACGACTCCCTGGACATCAATAACCCCCAGCATCGCGAAATCTCCGCGGTCCGCCTGGTGGCGAAGATGCCGACCCTGGCGGCGATGGTCTACAAGTACTCCATGGGCCAACCCATGATGTACCCGCGCAACGACCTGTCGTACGCGGAAAACTTCCTGCACATGATGTTCAACACCCCGTGCGAGATCAAACCGATCAGCCCGGTGCTCGCCAAGGCCATGGACCGGATCTTCATCCTCCATGCCGACCACGAGCAGAACGCCTCCACGTCCACCGTGCGCCTGGCCGGTTCGTCGGGTGCCAACCCGTTCGCCTGTATCGCCGCCGGTATCGCGGCACTCTGGGGCCCGGCCCACGGCGGTGCCAACGAAGCGGTACTGACCATGCTCGATGAAATCGGCGATGTCTCGAACATCGACAAGTTCATCGCCAAGGCCAAGGACAAGAACGATCCGTTCAAGCTGATGGGCTTCGGTCACCGGGTCTACAAGAACCGCGACCCACGCGCCACCGTCATGAAGCAGACCTGCGACGAAGTGCTCAAGGAACTGGGGATCAAGAACGATCCGCAACTCGAACTTGCCATGCGCCTGGAAGAGATCGCCCTGACCGATCCGTACTTCATCGAACGCTCGCTGTACCCGAACGTCGACTTCTACTCGGGGATCATCCTCAAGGCGATCGGCATTCCAACCAGCATGTTCACCGTGATCTTCGCCCTGGCGCGGACCGTCGGCTGGATCTCCCACTGGAAGGAAATGCTCTCCAGCCCGTACAAGATCGGCCGCCCACGCCAGCTGTACACCGGCTACGAGTCGCGTGACATCACCAAGCTGGAAGATCGCAAGTAAGTCCTTGCCATAACAACCTCCAGCTTCACTGAACGGCCCCCGCTTCTTATATACAAGAGCGGGGGCCGTTTTGCTTGCCCCCCCCCCCCTTTAGTGACCATTTTGACGCCATCGCGAGCAGGCTCGCTCCCACATTGGAATGCGGTCAGCTGTGGGAGCGAGCCTGCTCGCGATGGCGCCAGACCTGACCCCCCTTTCTTCCGGGCACAAAAAAATACCCCAGCCTCTCGACCGGGGTATTTCTTCAAACGCTACGCTTGCTACTTACCGCATCAGTGATTAACCGCCCCACTCGCCCCCAGTCCAGTCTGCGAACGCACGAACTGCGGGAAGAACAGCGCCCGCTCGTTCTCGGCTTCAGCCGACTTGTCGGTGATGGAGAAGAACCAGATACCGACGAAGGCAATGGCCATCGAGAACAGCGCAGGGTACTCATACGGGTAGATCGGCTTCTCGTGACCCATGATCTGTACCCAGATGGTTGGGCCGAGGATCATCAGGCCCACGGCGCTGACCAGGCCCAGCCAGCCGCCAATCATGGCGCCGCGGGTAGTCAGTTTCTTCCAGTACATCGAAAGCAGCAGCACCGGGAAGTTGCAGCTCGCCGCGATGGAGAACGCCAGGCCCACCATGAACGCGATGTTCTGCTTCTCGAACAGGATGCCCAGGCCGATCGCCAGCACCGCCAGAGCGATGGTGGTGATCTTCGAGACACGGATCTCATCCTTCTCGTTGGCCTTGCCTTTCTTGATCACACTGGCATACAAGTCATGGGACACCGCCGAGGCACCGGCCAGGGTCAGGCCTGCCACAACCGCCAGGATGGTGGCGAACGCCACGGCCGAGATGAAGCCCAGGAACACACTGCCACCCACAGCGTTGGCCAGGTGCACCGCCGCCATGTTGTTACCGCCCAGCAAGGCACCTGCCGCGTCCTTGAAGGCCGGGTTGGTGCTGACCAGCAGGATCGCGCCAAAGCCGATGATGAAGGTCAGGATGTAGAAGTAACCGATGAAACCAGTGGCGTACAGCACGCTCTTGCGCGCTTCCTTGGCGTCACTCACGGTGAAGAAGCGCATCAGGATGTGTGGCAGGCCAGCGGTACCGAACATCAGCGCCAGGCCCAGAGAGAAGGCCGAGACCGGATCCTTCACCAGACCGCCAGGGCTCATGATCGCCTCGCCTTTAGGGTGAACCTTGACCGCCTCGGCAAACAGCATGTTGAAGTCGAAGTTGACGTGCTTCATGACCATCAGCGCCATGAACGAAGCACCGGACAGCAACAGCACTGCCTTGATGATCTGTACCCAGGTGGTCGCCAGCATGCCGCCGAACAGCACATAAAGGCACATCAGGATACCCACCAGCACCACCGCAACGTGGTAGTCCAGGCCGAACAGCAGCTGGATCAGCTTGCCAGCGCCGACCATCTGTGCGATCAGGTAGAACGCCACCACTACCAGCGAACCGCTGGCAGACAAGGTACGGATCTGCTTTTGCCCCAGGCGATAGGACGCCACGTCGGCAAAGGTGTATTTACCCAGGTTACGCAGGCGCTCGGCGATCAGGAACAGAATGATCGGCCAGCCCACCAGGAAGCCGATGGAGTAGATCAGGCCGTCATAGCCGGAAGCGAACACCAGCGCGGAAATCCCCAGGAAGGACGCCGCGGACATGTAGTCACCGGCGATGGCCAGGCCGTTCTGGAAACCGGTGATCCGCCCACCCGCCGCATAGTAGTCGCTGGCCGACTTGCTCCGCTTGGACGCCCAGTAGGTGATGCACAGGGTCAAGCCGACAAACGCCACGAACATGATAATGGCAGAGACGTTGAGGGGTTGTTTCTCCACGGCCCCGGTCAGGGCCTCAGCCGCCCAGGCACCCGGGGCGAACGCTGCGATGCTCAATAGAGCCAGTAGACGCCGGATCATTGTTGAGCCTCCTTGAGAATCGCATTGTTCAGCTCATCGAACTCGCCGTTGGCGCGTCGCACGTAGATAGCGGTCAGGACGAACGCCGAGACAATCAGGCCGACACCGATGGGAATACCCCAGGTGATCGTCGACTCGGGCGTGATCTTGGCCCCGAGAACGTGCGGCCCGTAGGCGATCAGAAGAATGAATCCGGAGTACAGCCCTAGCATGATCGCCGAAAGAATCCAGGCGAACCTTTCTCTTTTTCTCACCAGCTCCTTGAAGCGCGGGCTGTTTTGAATCGAGAGGTAAATGCTGTCGTTCATTGTTTTTATCCTCGCAGCACAATTTAAGATGGAACGACTCTACTCTATGCGGCTCAAGGCGAGGTTCCAGACGACCTTAGTATTAGAACGACATGACGGTTTTGCCAATTTTCAGCAAAAACTATCGCCACCGCCTCTCCCTTGTGGGAGCGAGCCCGCTCGCGATGGCGATGTCATGTTCAACACTGATGCAGGCAGGTACACCGCTATCGCGAGCAGGCTCGCTCCCACAGGGGGTCAGTGCAAGCCCTGAGCATTATGCGAGCATAAAAAAACCGCATGACACGACGTCATGCGGTTTCTGGAGATTGTTAGATCAGGCAGATTACTTGCCAGTCCACTCCTTCACGCGGTCCGGGTGCTTGGCGACCCAGTCCTTGGCAGCAGCTTCAGGTTTGGCGCCTTCCTGGATAGCCAGCATGACTTCGCCGATTTCGTCTTTCGACGACCATTGGAATTTCTTCAGGAATTCAGCCACTTCCGGCGCCTTGGTCGCCAGTTCCTTGCTGCCGATGCTGTTCACGGTTTCAGCTGCGCCATAGACGCCTTTCGGGTCTTCCAGGAAGCGCAGTTTCCACTTGGCGAACATCCAGTGCGGCACCCAACCGGTGACGGCGATGGATTCGTTCTTTTTCTCGGCACGGGTCAGCTCGGCAATCATGCCGGCGCCGGAACTGGCCTTGAGTTGATAGCCGGTCAGGTCGTAGTCCTTGATCGCCTGTTCGGTCTTGAGCATCACGCCTGAACCGGCGTCGATGCCAACAATGCGGTTCTTGAAGCTTTCATCGGTCTTCAGATCAGCCACGGACTGAGCCTTGACGTACTCCGGCACGATCAGGCCAATCTTCGCATCTTTGAAGTTGGGGCCATAATCGACCACCTGATCCTTGTTCTTCGCCCAGTAATCGCCGTGAGTCACCGGCAACCAGGCCGAGAGCATGGCATCGAGCTTGCCGGTGGCCACGCCCTGCCACATGATCCCGGTCGCCACCGCTTGCAGTTTCACGTCATAGCCAAGCTTCTGCTGGATGACTTCCGCCGCTACGTGAGTCGTCGCGACGCTGTCGGACCAGCCGTCAACGTAGCCGATGCTCAGGGTTTTGGTTTCGGCGCTGGCCAGTGTGGAGCTGATCGCCAGTACCAGTGCGGCACCTGCGCCCATGAGTCGTCGCATCTTCATCGTGTACTTCCCCGAAAGTGCTGCGCCCGACGAATGCCGAGCGACGTCAACGTGTTGTTATGGTGCTCAGCGCCCCCATCACGCTCGCCTGCCAAGCCAGTTCGAACATCAGTGGAGTACTGATGCAACGATCATCAACCTGCGACGATCTGGAACCTGATCTGTTAGCGACATCGAAACAGCGAGGAGCGACATCAGAACGCCATCCACGACAAGTGTAGGCAACTAGCCACCAACCACCCACACCGTGTATCGTCCCGTTGCTGCCGACCCCCGACTCAAACCTGTTTCGTGCCGATCATGGCACTTGGTTTCGCTTCAGTGGTCATAGCCTGCGAACCTCATTCGGCACCATCCTCTAAGGGATCCAGTCATGCTCCGTTCCTTGCGCTTCGCTGCCCTCATCGGCGGCCTTATCCTGAGTGCGTCCGCACTGGCGGTGGACATCGACGCCGCCAGTTATGGCTACCCCTTGACCAACCCGTTCGAGGCGACCATTGCGACCACTCCGCCTGACCTGCGCCCCGATCTGCCCTTGATCGAGGACATCAACCAGGCGGACTACAGCGTCACCCTGCGCCCGGAGCGCGAGTTCATCCTGCCGGACAACTTCTGGCCGGTGAAAAGCCTCACCTATCGCATGGCCACCCAGGACAAACCGGCCCCGCTGATCTTCCTGATCGCCGGTACCGGCGCCCGGTACGACAGCACCCTCAACGAATACCTCAAGCGCCTCTACTATAAGGCCGGCTATCACGTGGTGCAGTTGTCGTCGCCCACCAGTTTCGACTTCATGAGCTCCGCTTCGCGCTTCGCCACCCCGGGCATCACCAAGGAAGATGCCGAAGACATGTACCGGGTCATGCAAGCCGTGCGTGCGCAGCACCCCAAGGTGCCGGTGACCGAGTACTACCTCACCGGCTACAGCCTAGGCGCGCTGGACGCAGCCTTCGTCGCGCACCTGGACGAAACCCGGCGCAGCTTCAACTTCAAGAAAGTGCTGTTGCTGAACCCGCCGGTGAACCTCTATACCTCGGTCACCAACCTGGACAAACTGGTCCAGACCAAGGTCAAGGGCATCAACAGCACCACGACTTTCTATGAAGTGGTGCTGAACAAACTGACCCGCTACTTCCAGCAAAAAGGCTACATCGACCTCAACGATGCCCTCCTTTATGACTTCCAGCAGTCCAAGCAACACTTGAGCAACGAACAGATGGCGATGCTGATCGGCACGTCGTTCCGTTTCTCGGCGGCCGATATCGCCTTCACTTCGGACCTGATCAACCGTCGCGGCCTGATTACCCCGCCCAAGTTCCCGATCACCGAAAGCACCAGCCTGACGCCGTTTCTCAAGCGTGCGCTGCAATGCGATTTCGACTGCTACCTCACCGAACAAGTGATCCCGATGTGGCGCGCGCGGACCGACGGCGGCAGCCTGCTGCAACTGGTCGACCAGGTCAGCCTCTATGCCCTGAAGGATTATCTGCATGAAAGCTCGAAGATCGCCGTGATGCACAACGCCGACGACGTCATCCTCGGCCCCGGCGACCTGGGCTTCCTGCGCAAGACCTTTGGCGACCGCCTGACGGTGTATCCACTGGGCGGCCACTGCGGCAACCTCAATTACCGCGTCAACAGCGACGCCATGCTGGAGTTCTTCCGTGGCTAAATACCTCCTGCTTATCGCTGCGTTAATGGGTGCGGGCGTGGTTCACGCCGATGACAAGCCCACGGTGGATGCCGACGGCTTCAAGGAACCGCTGAGCAAACTCAAGTTCAATCCGGGCCTGGACCAGCGCGAATTCGAGCGCTCGACCCTCAACGCGCTGAACGTCTATGACCCGCTCGAGTCCTGGAACCGTCGCGTCTATCACTTCAACTACCGTTTCGACCAATGGGTATTCCTCCCCGTGGTCGATGGCTACCGCTACGTCACCCCGAGTTTCGTGCGCACCGGGGTCAGCAACTTCTTCAATAACCTGGGGGACGTGCCGAACCTGATGAACAGCCTGCTGCAATTCAAGGGCAAGCGTTCGATGGAGACCACGGCGCGGCTGTTGCTCAACACCACGATCGGCGTCGCCGGCCTGTGGGATCCCGCCACCTCCATGGGCCTGCCGCGCCAGAGCGAAGATTTCGGCCAGACCCTGGGCTTCTACGGCGTGCCCGCCGGCGCCTACTTCGTACTGCCGATCTTCGGCCCTTCCAACCTGCGGGATACTTCGGGGTTGCTGGTGGACTACACCGCCGAGTCAGCGATCAACTTCCTGAACGTCTCGGAAGTCAGCGCCAACCACCCGGAACTGCTGCTCCTGCGCGGCGTGGACAAGCGCTACCAGACCACCTTCCGCTATGGCCAACTGAACTCGCCGTTCGAGTATGAAAAGGTGCGCTACGTGTACACGGAATCGCGCAAGTTGCAGATTGCCGAGTAACAGTCGGCCAAGTGAGATCCCCTGTGGGAGCGAGCCTGCTCGCGATGAGGGCCTGACATTCAACATTTATGTTGCCTGACAGAGCGCTATCGCGAGCAGGCTCGCTCCCACAGTGGTTCCGGGTTGTCAGGTTCAGCCTTTCAGCGCCTTCCAGACCTTGCCCACCACCATCACCCCCGCCAGCACCACCGCTCCCGCGACGATCCCCGCCACCGCATTGAGCAACATCGGCACGATGAACCCGGCCCCGCCGGCACTCGCCGCCGCGGCTTCGATCCAGTGGTGCACCACCGGCACGCCATGGGTGAGGATGCCGCCGCCCACCAGGAACATCGCCGCCGTGCCGATCACCGACAGGCTTTTCATCATGTACGGCGCGGCGCGCAGGATGGCGTCACCGATGCTTCTGGCAACCTGCCCCGGCTTCTGCGTCAGCCACAGCCCCAGGTCATCGAGCTTGACGATCCCGGCCACCAAGCCGTAGACGCCGACGGTCATGACAACAGCAATGCCCGACAGCACAATCACCTGCTGGGTCAGTGGTGCATCGGCGACGGTGCCGAGGGTGATGGCGATGATCTCCGCCGACAGAATGAAATCAGTACGCACCGCGCCCTTGATCTTGTCCTTCTCAAACGCCACCAGGTCCACCGCCGGATTGGCCACGGCCTCGACCAACTGCGTGTGCTCGGCTTGGTCCTCGGCCGGGCTGTGGAGGAACTTGTGGGCGAGCTTTTCGAACCCCTCGAAACACAGGTAGGCGCCACCCACCATCAACAGCGGCGTCACCAGCCACGGCACGAAGGCACTGATAGCCAGGGCCGACGGCACCAGGATCAGCTTGTTGATGAATGAGCCCTTCGCCACGGCCCAAACCACCGGCAGCTCTCGATCGGCCCGCACGCCGGACACTTGCTGGGCATTGAGCGCCAGATCGTCGCCAAGCACGCCGGCGGTTTTCTTCGCGGCCATCTTGGTCATCAGCGCAACATCGTCGAGCACGGTGGCGATGTCGTCGATCAATACCAGCAAACTGCTTCCAGCCATGGAGGGGCTCCTTGAATGATAATGCCGCGCAGCATACCGCGAGCCGCCGTGCCACGGGGCATTCTTGAGCGTCGCGCGAGGCCGGTGCTACCATGCGCCACCGCCAGAACAGGCAAGGAACCCCTGGGTTTATGAGCACTATCCGCGAGCGCAACAAAGAACTCATCCTGCGTGCCGCCAGCGAGGAATTTGCCGACAAGGGCTTCGCGGCGGCCAAGACCAGCGACATCGCGGCCAAGGCGGGCCTGCCCAAACCCAACGTCTACTACTATTTCAAATCCAAGGAAAACCTCTACCGCGAGGTCCTGGAAAGCATCATCGAGCCGATCCTCCAGGCCTCGACCCCCTTCAACGCCGACGGCGTGCCCGGCGAAGTGCTGAGCCATTACATCCGCTCCAAGATCCGCATTTCCCGCGACCTGCCCTTCGCCTCGAAAGTCTTCGCCAGCGAGATCATGCACGGCGCCCCCCACCTGAGCCCCGACCTGGTGGAACAGCTCAATGCCCAGGCCCGGCACAACATCGACTGTATCCAGACCTGGATCGACCGCGGCCAGATCGCCCCCATCGACCCCAACCACCTGATGTTCAGCATCTGGGCCGCCACCCAGACCTATGCCGACTTCGACTGGCAGATTACTGCCATCACCGGCAAGACGAAGCTGGATGAAGCCGATTATGAAGCGGCGGCGCAGACGATTATCCGGTTGGTGTTGAAAGGGTGTGAGTTGGATCGCCAGGCTTAGCATCGAGTCGCCTTTATCGCGAGCAGGCTCGCTCCCACAGGGTCTGGCTGTATGACTGCTTTCCTTGTGAGAGCGAGCCTGCTCGCGATGGAGGCGACTCAATTCCAAATCAGACCCAGATCGCATCCCACAGTGGATAATCGCCAAACCGCTTGACCAATCCGGCCCGCAAAGGGTTGGCCACGACATACCGCGCGAGCTTGACCAAGTCATCTTCCCGCCGCAATGCCCGGTCATGAAAACCTGGCTGCCAAAGGCAGAGTTTACGATCAAGACGCAGGTTCACTGACTTGGTACTCAATGATTTTGTTCGTTGCATCAAGCCACCTAACGACCCCTTGCGTAATTCGATCAACCAATGGAAGTGATCCGGCATGACGACCCATGCCAATGAGTTGGCGAGGCCCAGATCCTCAGCTTTCCGAAACTGCTCGACAACCAATCTCCCCAGACCAAAATCGCTGAAGATCGGCATTCGGTCGGAGGTGTTGGTGGTTAATAGGTAGATCCGGCTGGACTCAGTACAGCGGCCAATGCGTAGTCGGCGCGAAGCAGGTAGATCAGGCATTCCATGCCCCTTTGTTATCGAACTCCGGACAAGGCTAGACCTTCAAATACCTGAGTGTGGGGCCAGACCATAGCAGGATGTGTCTGCAAAATTGTCATCGCGAGCAGGCTCGCTCCCACAGGGGATTTGCGGTGTTCACACATTTTGTATCCACCCATCGAAAGCTGTGGGAGCGAGCCTGCTCGCGATAGCGATAGGTCAGTCAATACAGAATCAAGCAACCACCCCCGCATCCGCCCACAACCCCATTGCCTCCACAGCCCTGACAGCCACCTGCTCGTCGACATCCGATAGATCGCCGCTGATCCCAACCGCACCCAATACCTGCCCTGCCTGATCCTTGATCAATACCCCACCCGGAACCGGCACGATGCTGCCCTGCCCCAGGCTGTTCAATGCAGCGATGAAGGCGGGGCGCTGTTGGGCGTCCTGGGCCAGCAGGCGTGAGCCTTTGCCCAGGGCAATGGCGCCCCAGGCCTTGCCGATGGCGATCTGCGGACGGAGCAGGCTGGCGCCGTCTTCGCGCTGCAGGGCAATCAGGTGCCCGCCGCTGTCGAGGACCGCGACGGTCAGGGGTGCTGCGTTGATTTCACGACCCGCGACAAGGGCTTGCCCCGCCAGGTTGACGGCGACGTTCAAGGTTAGAGCGCTCATGGATGCTGTCCTTCTTTTGTTGTTGGAAAGCCTTCTGGGTTTCACCTTCGGCAAAACCTCACACAACAAATAGAACACAATACTATTTATTTTTGTATACAATAATTTCCTTAAATCGCCATACGCGACCAAAGCCCCCATGGTTATCGGCCTTCCGACGAATGAAACAGGCACTTGAGGAAAAGGATTGACCTGCACCATTCGCCGTGAATAAACTCGCCGAAAAGCCACTTGTATACAATTACAAAACGTAAGAGGCACAAAACCATGAGCAAAATGAGAGCAATCGAAGCCGCCGTTCTGGTGATGCGCCGTGAAGGCGTGGACACCGCCTTCGGTATTCCGGGTGCCGCGATCAACCCGCTGTATTCCGCCCTACAGAAAGTGGGTGGCATCGATCATGTCCTCGCGCGCCACGTTGAAGGCGCCTCGCACATGGCTGAGGGTTACACCCGCACCAAGGCTGGCAACATCGGCGTCTGCATCGGCACATCGGGCCCGGCCGGCACCGACATGGTCACCGGGCTCTACAGCGCCTCGGCCGACTCGATCCCAATCCTGTGCATCACCGGGCAGGCTCCCCGCGCCCGCCTGCACAAGGAAGACTTCCAAGCGGTGGACATCACCAGCATCGTCAAACCGGTGACCAAGTGGGCCACCACCGTCTTGGAACCGGGCCAGGTGCCCTATGCGTTTCAGAAGGCGTTCTTTGAGATGCGCTCCGGCCGCCCCGGCCCGGTATTGATTGACCTGCCCTTCGACGTGCAGATGGCGGAAATCGAGTTCGACATCGACACCTACCAGCCGCTGCCGCTGGCCAAGCCTGCGGCCAACCGTGCGCAGGTCGAGAAAGCCCTGGCGATGCTCGATCAGGCCGAACGCCCTTTGCTCGTGGCCGGTGGCGGCATCATCAACGCCGATGCCAGCGAGCTGCTGGTGGAATTCGCCGAGCTGACCGGTATCCCGGTGATCCCCACGCTGATGGGCTGGGGCACAATTGCGGATGACCACCCGCTGATGGTCGGCATGGTCGGCCTGCAGACATCCCACCGCTACGGCAACGCGACGCTGCTCAAGTCGGACCTGGTGCTGGGTGTCGGCAACCGCTGGGCCAACCGCCACACCGGTTCGGTGGATGTCTACACCGAAGGTCGTCGGTTCATTCACGTGGACATCGAACCGACCCAGATCGGCCGCGTGTTCACCCCGGACCTGGGCATCGTCTCCGACGCCGCTTCGGCACTGACGGTGTTCATCGAAGTCGCCCGTGAATGGCAGGCCGCCGGCAAACTGAAGAACCGCAGCGCCTGGTTGCAGGACTGCCAGCAGCGCAAGGCCAGCCTGCAACGCAAGACGCACTTCGACAACGTGCCGGTCAAACCCCAGCGCGTGTACGAAGAAATGAACCAGGTGTTCGGCAAGGACACTTGCTACGTCAGCACCATCGGCCTGTCGCAGATCGCCGGGGCGCAGTTCCTGCACGTCTACAAGCCACGCCACTGGATCAACTGCGGCCAGGCCGGTCCGTTGGGCTGGACCATTCCGGCCGCGCTGGGGGTGGTCAAGGCTGATCCGAGCCGCAAGGTCGTGGCCTTGTCGGGGGACTACGACTTCCAGTTCATGATCGAAGAACTGGCCGTGGGTGCGCAGTTCAAACTGCCGTACATCCACGTCGTGGTGAACAACTCCTACCTGGGCCTGATTCGCCAGGCACAACGCGGGTTCGACATGGACTACTGCGTACAGCTGTCCTTCGACAACCTCAACGCGCCGGAACTCAACGGCTATGGGGTGGACCACGTCGCCGTCGCCGAGGGCCTGGGTTGCAAGGCGCTGCGGGTGTTCGAACCGTCCGCCATCCAGCCGGCGTTGCGCAAGGCCCAGGAAATGATCGAGGAGTTCCGGGTGCCGGTGATCGTCGAGGTCATCCTGGAGCGGGTGACCAATATCTCCATGGGCACCGAGATCAACGCCGTCAACGAATTCGAAGACTTGGCACTGGTGGGCAACGACGCGCCGACGGCCATTTCGTTGCTCGATTGACCCTGTGGGAGCGGGCTCGTGTGGGAGCAAGGCTTGCCCGCGATGTAGGCGCCTCGGTTCATCTTGATACCGAGGCGATGTTATCGCGGGCAAGCCTTGCTCCCACAGAGGCCCATTCTCACAACGGCTTCAGAATATTCATAGGAGACTGTCATGCCGCGTTTCGCCGCCAACCTGTCCATGCTGTTTACCGAGCAGGATTTCCTCGCCCGTTTCGAAGCGGCCGCCAAGGCCGGTTTCACGGGTGTCGAATACCTGTTCCCCTACGACTACAGCTCCGCCGAACTCAAGGCCCTGCTCGACGCCAACGGCCTGACCCAAGTGCTGTTCAACCTGCCGGCCGGTGACTGGGCCAAGGGCGAACGTGGCATTGCCTGCCTGCCGGACCGGGTCGAGGAGTTCCGCGCCGGCGTCGACCTGGCGATCGCCTACGCCCAGGTGCTGGGCAACACCCAGGTCAACTGCCTGGCCGGGATTTGCCCGCACAATTGCGACGAAGCCCTGGTGCGCAAAACCTTCGTCGCCAACCTGAAGTACGCCGCCGAGAAGCTGCAAGCCAAGGGCATCAAGTTGGTGATGGAAGCCATCAATACCCGCGACATCCCCGGCTTCTACCTGAACAACACCGCCCAGGCCCTGTCGATCCGCGAGCAGGTGGGCAGCACCAATCTGTTCCTGCAGTACGACATCTACCACATGCAGATCATGGAAGGAGACCTGGCCCGGACCCTGTCGGCGCACCTGGGCGAGATCAACCATGTGCAACTGGCGGACAACCCGGGGCGCAACGAGCCGGGCACCGGCGAGATCAACTATCGCTTCCTGTTCGAACACCTGGACCGCATCGGTTACTCCGGTTGGGTCGGCTGCGAATACAAGCCGTTGACCACCACCGAAGCAGGCCTGAACTGGCTGAAAACCCATAACGCGATCTGAAATGCACTCCTGTGGGAGCGGGCCCGTATGGGAGCAAGGCTTGCCCGCGATGCAGGCACCTCGGTTCGTCCTGGTACCGAGCCGATGTTATCGCGGGCAAGCCTTGCTCCCACAGAAGCTCGCTCCCACATAAAAGCAGTTCTTCATTTGCCTGAAGCAGCAACAAAACAAGAGGATTCTCCCATGGCTAAAATCGGATTCATCGGCACCGGCATCATGGGTCACCCCATGGCACTGAACCTGCAAAAGGCCGGGCACAGCCTGTTCCTGTCCCAACATCACGACCCGGCTCCCGCCGATCTGCTGGCCGGCGGCGCAGTGGCCCTGGCCAACCCGAAGGAAGTCGCCCAGGAAGCCGAGTTCATCATCGTCATGGTCCCGGACACGCCCCAGGTCGATGACGTGCTGTTCCGCGCCGACGGCGTCGCGGCGGGCGTGGGTTCGGGCAAGGTGGTGATCGACATGAGTTCGATCTCCCCCACCGCCACCAAGGCATTCGCAGCGAAGATCAATGAGAAAGGCGCGCAGTATCTCGATGCCCCGGTGTCCGGTGGCGAAGTCGGCGCCAAGGCCGCAACCCTGAGCATCATGGTCGGTGGTGACAGCAGCGCGTTTGAACGCGCCCTGCCGCTGTTCCAGGCCATGGGCAAGAACATCACCCTGGTGGGCGGCAACGGCGACGGCCAGACCGCCAAGGTCGCCAACCAGATCATCGTCGCCCTGAACATCCAGGCCGTGGCCGAAGCCCTGTTGTTCGCGTCGAAGAACGGCGCCGATCCGGCCAAGGTCCGCGAAGCGCTGATGGGTGGTTTTGCTTCGTCGAAGATCCTGGAAGTGCACGGCGAGCGCATGATCAAAGGCACCTTCGATCCGGGCTTCCGCATCAGCCTGCACCAGAAGGACCTGAACCTGGCCCTGCAAGGTGCACGGGAACTGAACATCAACCTGCCCAACACCGCCAACGCCCAGCAAGTGTTCAGCACCTGCGCAGCCATCGGCGGCAGTAACTGGGATCACTCGGCGCTGATCAAGGGGTTGGAACACATGGCGAATTTCTCGATTCGCGATAACTGAGCCCGGTGTTTCCCTGTGGGAGCGAGCCTGCTCGCGATGGCTGTTTCACAGTCGATAAGGCTGTGACTGAAGCATCGCTATCGCGAGCAGGCTCGCTCCCACAGAAGATCGCATCAATCCAATAATAAGAATCGGGAGCCCGCCATGTCGGTCGATCCGCAACAATTGCTCCGCGAGCTGTTTGCCGCAGCCATCGACGCGGCCCATCCGCAGCACGTCCTTGAACAGTATCTGCCAGCCGACCGCAGCGGCCGGGTGATTGTCATCGGCGCCGGCAAGGCCGCCGCCGCGATGGCGCAGGTAGTCGAGCGTTGCTGGCAGGGCGAGGTCAGCGGCCTGGTGGTGACCCGCTACGGCCATGGCGCGCCTTGCCAGAAAATCGAGGTGGTGGAAGCCGCCCACCCCGTACCTGACGCGGCCGGCCTGGCGGTGGCCGAACGGGTGCTGGCGTTAGTCAGCAACCTGACGGAAGACGACCGGGTGATCTTCCTGTTGTCCGGCGGTGGCTCGGCGTTGCTGGCGCTGCCGGCGGCCGGCATCACCCTGGCCGACAAGCAGGCGATCAACAAAGCCTTGCTCAAATCCGGCGCCACCATCGGCGAGATGAACTGCGTGCGCAAGCACCTTTCGGCAATCAAGGGCGGACGCCTGGGCAAGGCCTGCTGGCCAGCGACGGTCTACACCTATGCGATTTCCGATGTGCCGGGCGACCTCGCCACCGTCATCGCATCCGGCCCCACCGTGGCCGACCCCAGCACATCGGCCGAAGCCCTGGCGATCCTCCTGCGCTACGGCATCGAGGTCCCGGCGTCGGTGCACACCTGGCTGCGCAGCGCGGAGTCGGAAACCGTCAAGCCCGGCGACCCGAGCCTGGCCCGCAGTCATTTCCAATTGATCGCCCGCCCCCAGCAATCCCTGGAAGCGGCTGCGGTGAAAGCCCGCCAGGCCGGCTTCAGCCCGCTGATCCTTGGCGACCTGGAGGGCGAGTCGCGGGAAGTGGCGAAAGTCCATGCCGGCATCGCCCGGCAAATCGCCCGGTACGGCCAGCCCCTGGCGGCACCGTGCGTGATCCTGTCCGGCGGCGAAACCACGGTGACCGTGCGCGGCCACGGCCGAGGCGGTCGCAATGCCGAATTCCTGTTGAGCCTGACCGACAACCTCAAGGGCCACCCCGGTATTTATGCACTGGCCGGCGACACCGACGGCATCGACGGTTCCGAAGACAACGCTGGCGCCATCATGACCCCAGGCAGCTACCGCCGCGCCGCCGAGCTGGGCCTGAGCGCCAGCGACGAGCTGGACAACAACAACGGCTACGGCTATTTCGCCGCGCTGGATGGGTTGATCGTCACCGAGCCGACCCGCACCAACGTCAACGACTTCCGCGCCATCCTGATACTCGAGAACCCCACCCATGACGCCTGACAAAAAGGTCAAGATCCTCGCCACCCTCGGCCCCGCCACCCGCGGGATCGACGACATCCATGAGCTGGTGCGGGCCGGGGTGAACATCTTCCGCCTGAACTTCAGCCACGGCGATCACGCCGACCATGCCCAGCGCTACCAGTGGATTCGCGAAGTGGAGCAGCGGCTCAACTATCCGCTGGGTATCCTGATGGACCTGCAAGGCCCGAAACTGCGGGTCGGCAGATTCGCTGACGGCAAGGTCCTGCTGCAACGCGGCCAGGCCCTGCGCCTGGACCTGGACCCAACGCCCGGCGATCAACGCCGGGTCAACCTGCCCCACCCGGAAATCATCGCGGCCCTGGAGCCGGGCATGGAACTGTTGCTGGATGACGGCAAGCTGCGCCTGCGGGTGACTGCCCGGCATAGCGATGCCATCGACACCGAAGTGCTCAACGGTGGCGAACTGTCGGACCGCAAAGGCGTAAACGTGCCCCAAGCGGTACTCGACCTGAGCCCTCTGACCGCCAAGGACCGTCGCGACCTGAGCTTCGGCCTGGAATTGGGCGTGGACTGGGTGGCGCTGTCGTTCGTCCAACGTCCCGAAGACATCCGCGAAGCCCGTGCACTGATTGGCGACAAGGCGTTCCTGATGGCCAAGATCGAGAAACCGTCGGCGGTGGCCCAACTGCGGGAAATCGCCGAGTTGAGCGACGCGATCATGGTTGCTCGTGGCGACCTGGGCGTTGAAGTGCCGGCCGAGAGCGTGCCGCAGATCCAGAAGAACATCATCGGCACCTGCCGCGCCCTCGGCAAACCGGTAGTGGTGGCGACCCAGATGCTGGAGTCGATGCGCTTCTCCCCGGCCCCCACCCGGGCCGAGGTCACCGACGTCGCCAACGCCGTGGCAGAAGGCGCCGATGCGGTGATGCTGTCGGCGGAAACCGCGTCGGGCGACTACCCCCTCGAAGCCGTGCAGATGATGAGCAAGATCATCCGCCAGGTCGAAAACGGCCCGGATTACCAGGCCCAACTGGACGTCAGCCGACCGAAAGCCGAGGCCACGGTGTCGGACGCCATCAGTTGCGCGATCCGTCGCATCAGCAACGTCCTGCCGGTGGCGGTGCTGGTGAACTACAGCGAATCGGGCAGCTCCAGCCTGCGAGCCGCGCGGGAACGGCCGACGGTGCCGATCCTCAACCTTACGCCGAACCTTCAAGCCGCCCGCCGCTTGACGGTGGCCTGGGGCGTGCACTCCGTGGTCAATGATCGGCTGCGGCAGGTGGATGAAGTATGTTCCACCGCCCTGGAAATTGCCCAGGCCCAAGGCATGGCGCAACGCGGCGATACGCTGTTGATCACGGCGGGCGTGCCGTTCGGGCAGCCGGGGTCGACCAATTCGTTGCGCATCGAGACGTTGATCTAGCGCTTGTACGGACCCCATCGCGAGCAGGCTCGCTCCCACAGGGATTGCGTCGCTCTTTGTGGGAGCGAGCCTGCTCGCGATGGGCTCGACTCGATCCATCAGACATACCACCCAGCCATGCCCAATACCCACTGCCCCGACTGGGCCACCGCCCTGCTCAACGGCTTCAGCCAGATCTTCCTCCAACGTCATCCGCTGTGCGGCCTGTTGTGCCTGCTGGCGATCCTGTTCAGCGCGCCGGCTCTGTTCGGGTGGGCGTTGCTGGGCGGCGTGGCCGGGCTACTCACGGCCCAGCGACGCGATTACCC
This sequence comes from Pseudomonas sp. ICMP22404, assembly GCF_006227205.1. GTDB lineage: Bacteria > Pseudomonadota > Gammaproteobacteria > Pseudomonadales > Pseudomonadaceae > Aquipseudomonas. The sequence goes on along the minus strand of NZ_VCNG01000017.1, from coordinate 59,310 downwards.
CAAGGCGGATCGCCAGGCCGGGCTGTTCAGCTACAACGGCATCCTGCTGGGGTTGCTGTCGGGCCTGGTCTTGCCCTGGTCCGTCTTACTGCCGCCGCTGATCATCGCGGGCGGCGGCCTCAGTGCGATGCTGACCCAGCAATGGCTCAAGCGCACCCGTGGCCCGCGCTGCCTGCCCGCCTACACAGCGCCCTTCGTGGGGCTGGGCTGGTTGCTGCTGGGATTCGCCCCGCTGCATCCGCCCCCACTGACAGTCGAACTGACAATGCCCAACCTGCTCACCGGTTGCTTGAATGGATTGGGCCAGATCGTGTTTCTCGACCAACCGTTGGCCGGAGCGCTGATTGCGACCGGCCTGCTGCTGACCAACCCTCGCGCCGCACGCTGGGCATTGTTCGGTTCCGTTGCCGGCCTGGCCTTCGCCTTATTGCATCATGAGAATGCAGCCGCCCTGTCAGGGCTGGCTGGCTATAACCCGGCCCTGGTGGCGCTGGCGCTCGGCCAAACGCGACGCTCACCCTGGCTGCCGCTCGCGGGCATCCTCCTGGCGATACTGCTCACACCCGGGTTCGCCGCCCTCGGCCTGGCACCGCTGACCGCCCCTTTCATCCTCGCCGGCTGGCTGGTCCGCGCCACGATTCGAACGTGGCACCCAGCCAGACGCAACACCGCGCCTTGCGCTCTGCGGGGCAATCGCCCTAGGCTTCGCTGACTCTGAATCAGGCGAAGGTTATGGACAGCACCGACAATTGGCGTAAACGCCTCTACATCATGATTTTCCAGACCGACACCGTGGCCGGTCGACGCTTCGACAGTACGCTGCTGTTGATCATCCTTGCCAGCCTGGTGATCGTGATGCTCGACAGCATCGACAGCGTGCACAAGAACTACGCGGGCGTGTTGGCCGGGATCGAATGGGGTTTCACCTTCGTCTTCATCGTCGAGTACGGCCTGCGCCTGTATTGCTCGCCCAAGCCCCTGCGCTATGCGTTCAGTTTCTACGGCCTGGTGGATCTGCTGGCGATCGTGCCGGGTATCCTGGCGCTGTATTACAGCGATGCCCAGTACCTGCTGATCATTCGGATCATCCGGATGCTGCGGATCTTCCGGGTGCTCAAGCTCAGCCCTTACCTGAAGCAAGCCAATTACCTGATGGCGGCGCTGCGAGGCAGCAAGCAGAAGATCATCGTGTTCCTGGTCAGCGTCTCCACCCTGGTGACGGTGTTCGGAACGCTGATGTACGTCATCGAAGGCCCGGCGCATGGCTTCACCAGCATTCCCAAGGGCATCTACTGGGCGATCGTGACGCTGACCACCGTGGGCTTCGGCGATATCGTGCCCAAGACGCCCTTGGGCCAGGTGGTTTCATCCCTGGTTATGATCACCGGTTACTCGATCATCGCGGTGCCCACCGGTATCTTCACCGCGGAACTGGCCACCGCCATGCGCGGTGACCAACTCAATCACGATTGCCCGGTGTGCAGTAAAAACAGCCATGAACAGGCAGCGGCTTTCTGCTCCCGTTGTGGCAACGCGCTGTTTAAGAAATTGGAATAAGCAAAGTACTTTTAAATGCTTGAAGACCATGAGCTTGCGGCTAGTTTGCCCGGCATCTCCTTCCCTATAAAAAAGGAATTCGCAGTGAAGAACTTTTTTGGCGCCACTCTTCTCGCCGCCGGCCTGACCTTCGGCAGCCTGGCCCACGCCGCACCGACGCTGCTCAACGTGTCCTACGACGTGATGCGCGACTTCTACAAGGATTACAACGCCGCCTTCCAGAAGCACTGGCAGGCCGAGCACAACGAGAACATCACCGTGCAGATGTCCTTCGGCGGCTCGAGCAAGCAGGCACGCTCGGTCATCGACGGGTTGCCGGCGGATGTCATCACCATGAACATGGCCACCGACATCAACGCCCTGGCGGACAACGGCAAACTGGTGCCCGAGGACTGGGTCAGCCGCCTGCCGAACCACAGCGCCCCGTTCACCTCGGCCACGGTGTTCATCGTGCGCAAGGGCAACCCCAAGGCCCTGAAAGACTGGCCCGACCTGCTCAAGGACGGCGTGCAGGTGATCGTGCCCAACCCGAAGACCTCCGGTAACGGCCGCTACACCTATCTGTCGGCCTGGGGCTATGTGCTGAAGAACGGCGGCGATGAAACCAAGGCCAAGGACTTCGTCGGCAAGCTGTTCAAGCAGGCGCCTGTGCTGGACACTGGCGGTCGTGCCGCGACGACCACGTTCATGACCAACCAGATCGGCGACGTGCTGGTGACCTTTGAAAACGAAGCCGAGATGATCGCCCGCGAGTTCGGTCGCGACCAGTTCGAAGTGGTCTACCCAAGCGTGTCCGCCGAAGCCGAGCCTCCGGTCAGCGTGGTGGACAAGGTTGTGGATAAAAAAGGCTCCCGCGACGCCGCCGAGGCGTACCTCAAGTACCTGTGGTCGCCCGAAGGCCAGGAAATCGCCGCCGCCAACTACCTGCGTCCGCGGGACCCAGCCATCCTGGCCAAATACACCGACCGCTTCCCGAAAGTGGATTTCCTGTCGGTAGAAAAAACCTTCGGCGACTGGCGCACCGTGCAGAAGACGCACTTCAATGACGGTGGGATTTTCGACCAGATCTACAACGGGCAATAAACGCCACTTTCCAGGCCACACAAAAACCTGTGGGAGCGAGCCTGCTCGCGATGGCGGAGTGTCAGACAAGCACTGGTAACTGACACACCGCCATCGCGAGCAGGCTCGCTCCCACAGTCGCATCAATCCCGGACATGGTTGTTATCAATCCAGGCGACTACCCCAAAGCCGGCACAGCCTTTAGCCTTGCCCGCAATCCTTACTAGTCATTGACGGAAACCCCATGACCGCCAACTCCCCCGCCCTGACCCGAGGCATGGTCCTGCTGTTCGCCTTCTGCTGCGGCGCCATCGTTGCGAACATCTATTACGCCCAACCCATCATCGACCTGATCGCCCCTGACGTCGGCCTGTCCAACACCATGGCCAGCCTGATCGTCTCGCTGACCCAGATCGGTTACGCCCTGGGCCTGTTCTTCCTGGTGCCGCTGGGCGACCTGCTGGAAAACCGCCGGTTGATGATCCTCACCACCCTCGTGGCGATTGCCAGCCTGTTGGGCGCGGCGTTCACCGATCAACCGAATGTGTTCCTGTTGGTTTCGCTGCTGGTGGGGTTCAGTTCAGTGTCGGTGCAAGTCCTGATTCCCCTCGCCGCGCATCTCACGCCGGAAGCGTCCCGGGGTCGAGTGGTCGGCGGGATCATGGGAGGGCTGCTGCTGGGGATCCTGCTGGCACGGCCGGTGTCCAGCGTGGTGGCCGATCACTTCGGCTGGCGCGCGATGTTCATGATTGCGGCGGCATTGATGGCAGTGATCAGCCTTGTCCTGGCGTTCACCGTGCCCAAGCGCCAACCTGACCACAGTGCCACCTACGGGCAACTGCTGGGTTCTCTCGGCACTTTGCTGCGACAACAACCGCTGCTGCGCCAACGGGCGTTTTACCAGGCCTGCATGTTCGCCACGTTCAGCCTGTTCTGGACCGCCGTGCCCCTGGAGCTGGCGCGTAACCATGGGCTGTCCCAGACCGAGATTGCCCTGTTCGCCCTGGTCGGTGCCATTGGCGCCATCGCTGCCCCCATTGCCGGTCGACTGGCCGACGCCGGTCACACCCGCATCGCCTCGCTGTTGGCGATGCTGTTCGCCAGCTTGAGTTTCCTGCCAGCGTTCATCCATCCGCTCTACAGCGTCATCGGCCTGGCTGTCACGGGCGTGGTATTGGACTTTTGTGTGCAGATGAACATGGTGTTGGGCCAGCGCACCATCTATGCCCTGGATGCCAAAAGCCGCGGCCGTCTCAATGCCCTGTACATGACCAGCATCTTCGTCGGCGGTGCCTTCGGCTCATCGATTGCCAGTGCGGTGTACGAGCATGGCGGTTGGTTGTGGGTCGTGATCATCGGCAGCGCCTTCCCGCTGCTGGCCCTGCTGCGCTTTCTTGGCACGTCACAGAAACACGCGTTGGCGGCGGCGTAATCGATAGAGGCCCGGCGGGCAAAGCCTGCCGGGTACAGCGCAAGCGTCGTCAAATCCGCACGTTGCCTCGCGGCCCGGCAATCGCCCAGATGATCAGGCCCAATACCGGCAACAGCAGGATCAGCAGTACCCAGAGGATTTTCATCCCGGTTTCCGCGCCACTCTTGAGCACATTGATGATCGCCCAGATATCGAGCGCCAGGATGATCAGGCCAACCAGGCCGTTGAAGGTGGAACCCATGGTGTCGCTCCCAAGTGATGGCATGCACACTTAGGATAGTCGGCCCCGACGAGGGTTCCGTTTTATTGCTTCAGACGTGGATCGCGACCTTGAGGGCTTCCAGGGCGGGGGCGGCGGCAATGCCGGCTTGCGCGCACAACTCCAGCACCCGCGGCACGTCGTTGCCGTACACCAGCACCATCTGCAATTCATCGTCGAGCAACTGGCTGAAGTTCATCAGCACATAGCCGCCGTTTTCCTTGTTCAGGCTGCTCATCTGGATCTGGATGCGGTTGAGCGCCGTCAGGGCCTCGGTTTTCGCCAGTTGCTTGGGCTTGAGGTTGAACGCCACGCCGGGGCCGAAAGACGCGACGATCTGCTCGAACAACTGCACATAGGTGTCAGCCTGGAACAGCACGGTGTCCGGCAAACTGCCGACGACCACCCATTCGCCCAGGGGGATCGGAAAGGTGTCGTCGTAGTTGATGTCCGGGTTGGCCGTCAGGAAAGCCGCCGGATCGGCATAGGCCTGGGCCGCTTCGTCGGCAATCCGGTCAATGTCGGCATCGCCCAGGCAGCCGGAGCTGATTTTGCTGATGAGTTCGACGAGTGCGGCTTTCATGGGCGAATCCTGTGGCAATGAAATTCAAGGGCACGCAGGATACCCGATCACACCCGGCCAGGGACTGAAACAGACCCGCTGCATCAATGCTTTTGTGGCGAGGGGATTTATCCCCGCTGGGCTGCGAAGCAGCCCCTCCAGATAACCTGAACACCGAGTTGTCAGGTTGTGGGGCCGCTTCGCGCCCCAGCGGGGATAAATCCCCTCGCCACAAGGTATTGCAGACTGAAGAGCCGTACTCGTAAAAGATATCAACCCAACAACTTCTCCAACTGCGCCGTGGTATCCGCCGCGCCCATGGTCCGGGCCGCGTCCAGGGCCGAGGCGCCGTTGGCGTCCTTCGCCTTCGGGTCCGCGCCTTTGCCGATCAGGTAGTCGACGATCGCCACCCGGTTGAACATCGCCGCCATCATCAGCGCCGTGCGACCGTCGAAGGAGGCACCTTCCACCTGTGCGCCACCGTCCACCAGCGCCGAGACCACCGCCAGGTCGCCCTTGAACGCCGCGCCGGCAATCGGGCTCTGGCCGTTGTCGTTGCGGATTTCCGGGTCGGCCTTGTGTTCCAGCAGTACTTTCACCGTTTCCACGTGCCCGTGATAAGCGGCCAGCATCAACAAGGTGTCGCCCTTGTGGTTACGCAGGTTGGGCGGCAAGCCTTTGCTCAGCAAGGCCGCCATCATGGCGGCGTCACCCTGGCGCGCCACGTTGAACACCTGTTCGGCAAATTCCGCGGCCTCTTCCGGGGTCATCTGGCGGCTTGTATCGGACATGGGGTACTCCACTTGAGTCTTCGAGAATGCGGCTAGTTTCCCGAGCGGCGCAGGGCCTGTCATCCCCTTTTTCTCAGTACCCGTCATAGCCAGAATCAATAGTCGAACTGCCCACCCTGGATCTGCGTCGCCAACTGGCGGTCGACCCGCACGTAGGTCCTGCTGCCGGGCAACCAGGCGTAGACCGGCTCGTCGCCCATGACGCAGGGGTCGAAGGCTTCGCGCCTGAGCCGGGTCTTGTGGTATTTGAAGGTGCCGGTGATGTCCATTTTCACTTTGATGCGCAGGAACAGCGGCACCGCACAGGCCGGCAGCCTGGCTTGCAGAAACTGCAGCAGCTCGCCGAAATCAAGGGTTGCCAACGATTCGGACGGGGTGATCGCCGCCATGCCGGCGCGCCCATCGCTGCCGTTGATCTCCACCCCATAGGCCACCGCCTCAGCCACTTGCGGATGCTGCAGCAAGACATTCTCGACCTGTGTCGTGGAAACGTTTTTGCCCTTCCAGCGGTAGGTGTCGCCGAGACGATCGACGAATTGCCCGTGGCCAAAGCCGAGGTCACGCAGCAGGTCACCGGTGTTGAAGTAACGGTCGCCAGGGGCGAAGACATCCCGGCAGATAGCCTCTTCGGTCCGGACTGGGTCGGTGTAGCCATCCAAGGGCGCCTGGTCATCGATCCGGGCCAGCAGCAGGCCCGGCTGGCCCTTCGGCACTTTCTGCATTCGCCCTTGCAGGTTGCGCAACGGCCTCCCGCTGCCATGGTCGTACTGCACCAGCGCCCAGCCCGTCAGGGAAAAACCGACGGTATTGTCGAAATTCAGTAGGTTGGTGAAGCCGATATTGCCGTCGCTGGCCGCGTACGACTCACAGATGTGCTCGACACCGAAGCGGGTCTTGAACGCAGCCCACGCGCCCGGCCGCAGGCCATTGCCGATCATCTTCTTCACCCCATGGCACCGGTCTTCAACGCTGGCGGGCTGGTCGATCAGGTAGCGGCACAGCTCCCCCGCATAACCCAGCGTGGTCACCCGATAACGGCGTACATCGCTCCAGAACCGGCCGGCGCTGAACGTGCGCCGGATCGCAAAACCCGACGCGCCACAAATCGCCGCTCCCCAACACATGCACAGGCCCGTGGCGTGATACAGGGGCAAGGGGCAATAGAGGACGTCGTCGGGCCGCATGTCCAGGGCAATCAGGCCAAGGTGGGTGGACGTGCGCGTCCAGCGCCCGTGACGGAATATCACGGCCTTGGGCAGCCCGGTGGTGCCCGAGGTGTAGAGGTAAAAACACGGGTCGTTGAAAAACACCTGCCGACTGCTGGCCGGGTTATCACCGGGGTAGTCATCGCTGTTGCCCAGCAAGTCGACGAACCCCCGAGGGACAGCGGCGCCTTGCTCGTCCGCCAGCCACCAGGTGCGAGCGCTCGACAGCGCGGTGCGGCCGCGCACTTCCTCGAAAGCCGGGACCCGCTCATCCCCCACCACGACCGCGACCGGCGCAACCAACGCCAGGCTATGGACCAGCGCATCCCCCGTTTGCGAGGTGTTGAGCATGGCGCTGACCGCCCCGACCTTCGCCACCGCCAGCAGCGTGATCAGCAGGTGTGGACGGTTTTCGAGAAAGATCGCGATGCAGTCGCCCTTGCCGATGCCCTGCGCCAACCAGTAATGGGCGATGCGATTAGCCTGCTCGTTGACCTGTGCATAACTCAAGGCCATGTCGCCGCAGAGCAATGCCGGGCCCTGGGGATTGCGTTGCGTGGCCTGTTCGAAGCTCCAGCCCAGGCCGCAGGGTTGGGCCGGGTCCCGGACATAGACGAGCTTGCGACCCTTGACGATCCGGGGAACGACGCTGACGAGGGCAGGCAGCTTGCGCAGCATCATGCCCCAGGTAATGGCGTCGCTGGGTATACGACTCATGAAACTCCCTGTTCGACCTGCGGGTCTCGGTTCCTGCGCTCAGGCTGGCAGCGATGTTCGGTCGAAAGTACCCAGCGGTTGCCGCGCTGTACACGCGGTTTTTGCAATGTTTTGTATCCACCGCCGGGAACAGGCGAGACGTGAGCGTCAGAAATCGATTTGGTTCCAAAAATGATTGCCTGACCACGCAAAATGCAGGATGCACGATGGCTATTCATGCAAGATGCACGAAAGCGAAAAAACACAAAAAATATAACTTGTTGTTTTTAAAAGGATTTAAAGCGGATCCAATGCTGGCATGGTCAGTGCAACTTCTCCTCCACGGTTTGCCACCACCAAGGAGCAGTCATATGAATATGATTCAAGAGAAGTTCGCGTCCCTGTTTTCCAACTACGAAGTGACTACACAAGCTCGCCCGGACGGCGGCATCCTGCTGACATTGCGCAATAGCGAAGGCAAACAGTTCAAACGCTCGATTTCCTACGCCCAGCTGCATGCAGGGGACCAATTGTCCTGGGTGATCAGTGCTATCCGTCGTGACTTGGCTGAACAGGCCAGCGAGCTGCCGCAGATCGCTATGCTGCAAAGCCAGCATCGCTTCGCGCTGCCGACGTACCACAGCGCTTGATGCCGAAGTTCTAACGGTTGAGCTTTTGTGGCGAGGGATTCATCCCCGCTGGGCTGCAAAGCAGCCCTGAAACCAGGCAACTCGGTGCACCAGGCAGATTGAGTTGACTGCATGGGGCTGCTTCGCAGCCCAACGGGGATGAATCCCCTCGCCACAGGATTTGCGGTGATCCTCAGAAACCCTCGGGGTTTATGTCGGCAAAACTCTTCACGGTGAGATGTCCAGGTAACTCCCCCCCCTCTCGAGCCAATCCACACGTCGCCATGCCAGCCCCCTGGGCCGCATCCAGTTCCTGGACGATGTCCGACAGGAACAGGATCTCGTCCGGCGCAATGCCCATGGTTTGGCTGATCCGCTGATAGGATTGGACCTCGCGCTTGGGCCCTGAGGTGGTGTCGAAGTAACCGCTGAACAGTGGCGACAGGTCACCGGCTTCCGAACAGCCGAATATCAGCTTCTGCGCCTGGATCGACCCCGATGAATACACATAGAGCCCATAGCCAGCCTGATGCCAGCGCTTGAGGGCCTCTACCGCATCCGGGTACACGTGTCCTTTCAATTGCCCGGCCTGATACCCCTGCTCCCAGACCATGCCCTGCAACGCCTTGAGTGGCGTGGCCTTGCGGTCTTCGGCAATCCAGCCCAGCAAAATCGCGATGACCCGCTCGATATCTGCCTCCGGCTCGCCACTGTCCTGGCGCACCGCAGCCAGTTGCCCGGCTACGTCGCCGCGGTCGGCGTGCTGACGGACAAATGCCGGCAAATGCTTCGCCGCGTAGGGAAACAGCACGTCGAAGACGAAACTCACCGCGCTGGTGGTGCCTTCGATGTCGGTGAGTATGGCTTTGATCGACACGAGCTCAGTCCTCCAGACGTGGGAAACGGCTGGCGATGTCGTCGCCGGTGAACTTGGCGACCCAGCCTTCCGGGTTGTTGAACAGGCGAATGGCAACGAAGTGCGGGTGCTCGCCCATGTCGAACCAGTGCGGTGTACCGGCAGGTACGGAGATCAGGTCGTTCTTTTCGCACAACACGGCGTAGACGTAATCATCAATGTGCAGAGTAAACAGGCCACGCCCGGCGACGAAAAAGCGGACTTCGTCCTCGCCGTGACGGTGTTCATCGAGGAACTTGGCGCGCAACTCGGCCTTTTGCGGATGATCGCTGTTGAGGCTGATGACGTCGACCGTGATGTAGCCGCGCTCGGTCATCAATTGATCGATCTGGCTCCGATAGGCGGCGATGACTTCGTCCTGGGTCGCGCCAGGCTGGATTTTCATCGCGGCCTCCCAACGGTCGAAGCGAACCCCTTGTTCGGCCAGGGTCGCGGCGATGTCTTCAAAGTGGGTCAACACCTTGTTCGGGATGTCAGGACTTGAGACGTGGTAAACGGACAGGCTGCTCATGGCAATGACTCCAGCAAATTAACGGTTCAGGAGTGCGCGGGTTTTCAGCTCGCACTCGAACAGGAACTCGAACGCCTCGATCTGGCGCAACGCATCACTCATGCGTGCCCCCCAGGTATACAGGCCGTGGCCACGGATCAGGTAACCCACGCAATCGGGATGCTCGGCGAGCCACGGCTGGACCTTGGCGGCCAGGCGGGCGATGTCCTGGTCGTTGTCGAAAATCGGCACACGCACCCGGGACTCGTGGGTCGACACGCCACTGAAGGCTTTTTGCAGTTCATAGTCTTCGAAATCGATGAACGCTTCGTTCGTCAGGCGCGACAGCACCGTGGCGTTCACCGAATGGGTGTGCAGCACCGCACCGATCTCCGGGCGCCAGCGGTAGAGCTGGGTGTGCAACAGGGTTTCGGCGGAAGGTTTCTTGCCCGGTTCCAGGCTGTTGCCGTCCAGGTCAGTGGCCAGCACATCATCAACGCCCAACTGCCCCTTGTGCTTGCCAGACACGGTGAGCAAGGCCTGGTCAGGGGCAAGACGGGTGGAATAATTGCTGCTGGTGGCCGGGGACCAACCGCGGCCATACAGAAAACGCCCGGCATCGATGATTTCCCGGGCAAGCTGTTCACGGGTAAGGCTCATGGCCTGTCCTCTTGCATACGTGTGGCAATGATAACGGCTGCAGCGAAAGCTGCGACGCTGGCGATGCTGAAAGTCCAGGTGGCGCCCAAGGCGTTCCAGCTGTAGCCGGAGTACAACGCGCCCAATGCCCCGCCCGTGCCGGCCAGCGCGGCATACAGCGCCTGGCCCTGGCCTTGCTGGCGGGAGCCGAAGCTACGTTGCACGAAATGGATGGCAGCGGCGTGAAAGCTGCCGAAGGTCGCCGCATGCAGCACCTGGGCAAACAGCAGTACCCAGAGAAATTCGGCCAATGATCCCAGCAGCAACCAACGCAACGCCGCCAGCAGGAAACTCGCCAGCAGCACCCGTCGCACGGAAAACCGCGCCAGGATCCGGCTCATCACCAGGAACACCAGGACTTCCGCCACCACGCCGACGGCCCACAGCACGCCGATCACCCCACGGCTGTAACCCAGCCGTTCAAGGTGCAGCGTCAGGAAGGTGTAATACGGCCCGTGGCTCATCTGCATCAGGCCGACGCAAGCGTAGAAGGCCAGCACACCGGGGTTGCGCAACTGGCACAGGAACCCGTCGCCCGTCACCCGCGGCCCCTGCACCGGCTGGGCATTGGGCACCCAGAAGCTGGCGAGCACGATGCCCCCCATGATCAGCACCAGCGCCAGCGGGTAGATGTCCAGGCTCAGCCATTCGAACAACCGGCCCAGCACGACCACGGCGATGATGAAACCGATGGAGCCCCATAGGCGGATCTGGCTGTAGCGCGAGGCCTGCCCGCTCAGGTGGGCCAGGGTGATGACTTCGAACTGCGGCAGCACCGCATGCCAGAAGAACGCATGCAATGCCATGACCATCGCCAGCCAGGCATAGCTCTTGTCGATGAAGATCAGGGAAAAAGTCAGCAACGTACAGACCGCGCCGAACCGCACGATCGCCAGGCGCTGCCCTGTGTAATCCCCCAGCCAGCCCCAGATATTCGGCGCTACGCAGCGCATCAACATGGGAATCGCGACGAGCTCGCCGATGCGTGCCGCGTTGAATCCCAGGTGATCGAAATACAGCGCCAGGAACGGCGCCGTCGAACCGAGCAAGGCGAAATAGAACAGATAGAAGCTGGAAAGCCGCCAGTACGGCAGTGCCGCCATGGTCGTCAGGCCACGGCGGTCGGCAGGTCAGCCATCAAAGCTGACCCAGCACCGGGGTGCTGACCCTTACATCGGCGTTCTGGCCGCGATGGCGCAACAGGTGATCCATCAACACGATCGCCATCATCGCCTCGGCGATCGGCGTGGCACGGATGCCGACGCACGGGTCGTGACGGCCCTTGGTGATGACTTCCACCGGGTTGCCCTGAGTATCGATGGAGCGGCCCGGCGTAGTGATGCTGGACGTCGGTTTCAAGGCCAGGTGCGCCACGATCGGCTGGCCCGAGGAAATGCCGCCCAGGATGCCGCCGGCGTTGTTGCTGAGGAAACCCTGCGGGGTCAGTTCGTCGCGGTGCTCGGTGCCACGCTGGGCGACGCAGGCGAAACCGGCACCGATTTCCACGCCTTTCACCGCGTTGATGCTCATCAGTGCGTGGGCCAGTTCGGCGTCGAGGCGGTCGAAAATCGGCTCGCCGAGGCCGGGCATCACCCCTTCGGCCACCACGGTGATCTTCGCGCCGACCGAATCCTGGTCCCGGCGCAATTGATCCATGTAGGCCTCAAGCTCTGGCACTTTGTCCGGGTCAGGGCAGAAAAAGGCGTTCTGCTCCACCGAATCCCAGGTCTTGAACGGGATTTCGATAGGGCCCAACTGGCTCATGTAGCCACGAATCACGATGCCCTGGCTGGCCAGGTATTTCTTGGCAATCGCCCCGGCCGCCACGCGCATCGCGGTTTCCCGGGCCGAACTGCGACCGCCGCCACGGTAGTCGCGCTCACCGTACTTGTGGTGATAGGTGTAGTCGGCATGGGCCGGGCGGAACAGGTCCTTGATGGCCGAGTAGTCCTTGGACTTCTGGTCGGTGTTGCGGATCAGCAGGCCGATGGCGCAGCCGGTGGTGCGGCCTTCGAACACGCCGGACAGGATCTCGACTTCATCGGCTTCCTGGCGCTGGGTGGTGTGGCGGCTGGTACCGGGCTTGCGGCGATCCAGGTCACGCTGCAGGTCCTCCAGGGAAATCTCCAGGCCCGGCGGGCAGCCGTCGACAATGGCGACCAACGCCGGGCCATGGCTTTCGCCCGCGGTGGTGACGGTGAACAGCTTGCCGTAGGTATTGCCGGACATGCAGGGTGCTCCGTGAAATCGCTGAGAAACTCAATCTGGGATTCGTGATGGGCGCCAGTATACGCAGGCTAACTGCGTAGTTCATCCTCGAACCTTATCGGTGACCGCCAGTCCAACCGGCACCTTCGTAACCAGTGGCGTGATGATGCTAAACCTGCGTGTCCTGAGCCTTACCCTGTTGATCGGCCTGTTTTCCAGCCTGGCCCAGGCGACGGTCCTGCTAAGACCGATCAGCCTCGATACCGGCCATGGGGAACTCTTCGGTTCACTGTTACTGCCCAAATCCGACACGCCGGTGCCGGTTGTCCTGATCATTTCCGGGTCCGGTCCTACGGATCGCGACGGCAATAACCCCGAGGGCGGGCGCAATGACAGCCTCAAGCGCCTGGCCTGGGTGCTGGCCAAACACAACATTGCCAGCGTGCGGTATGACAAGCGCGGCGTGGCCGCCAGCCTGGCCGCGACACCGGACGAACGCGACCTGAGTGTCGAGGCCTATGTGGCCGACGCCGTGGCCTGGAGTCACAAGCTGGCCGCCGACCCACGGCTGGGCCCGTTGATTCTGCTGGGGCACAGCGAGGGCGCGCTGATCGCCAGCCTCGCCGCCCCCCAGGCCAATGCGGCGGCAGTCATCTCGGTGGCCGGCAGCGCCCGGCCTATCGACCAGGTGCTGCGCCAGCAACTGGGCAACCGCCTGCCTCCGCCGCTGATGTTGCGCAGCAATGAACTGCTGGACAGCCTCAAGGCCGGTCGCGTCGATGCGAACGTGCCAGCGCCGTTGCAGTTCATTTTCCGCCCCAGCGTGCAGCCGTACCTGATCTCGCTGTTCCGCCAGGACCCGGCCCGGGCATTCGCCGCGCTGAAAGTGCCAGCCCTGATCATCCAGGGCAGTCACGACATCCAGGTCAGCGTCGATGATGCCCGGCAATTGAAGGCGGCCAAACCCGACGCCGAGCTGGCCCTGATCGAGGGCATGAACCACGTGATGCGTATCGTGCCCAACGACGAGAAACGGCAACTGGCGTCTTACAAGAACCCCGACCTGCCCCTGGCGGCGGCCCTCGGCACTCATATCCTGGCCTTTATTGACTCGATAACGACCCGTTAAACGCTTTTAGCCCTCCAGTCTTGGAAAAAGTGGCCGATAGACCGGTGTCGGACAGCGCATTGGCTGCCGACGAGCCGGCCAGGACAGGATTTCGCCGTTATGACTGAGACTGAAACTTCACCCGACACCACCGCCGAAACGCCCGCCACACCGGCGGCGGAGCTGCCTTGGGCGGACGTGCAAGCCGAGCACCACAAGATGCTCCGGCTGGCCCCGCTCAAGACGGACCGTGCCACGGGCGCGCGGCCGCTGCGGTTTGTCGAATTCAGCTACGCCGAGCGCCATAGCAAGGAACGCAGCTTGTTGCGCATGAGTATCCAGTTGCCGGGCCAGCGCGTGCGCAAGGAACAGAACCACCTGGACGTCTGGGCCGATCACGTCGAAAAGCGCCTGCATTTTTCCCCGGACAGCCTGCAGATGGAGCCCATGAACCGTGGCATCGGCCGCTTCCTCGCCGCCCAGGCCATTACGTGGGCCAAGAAACGCTGGTCAAGCTACCGGGTGGACGGCGCCGACCTGAACAACAAGGACGCGCTGAACGAAGACACCCGACTGCGTCGCGACCGCTTCCTGCAAGCCCATGGCTTCGAGGTGGTGTATGCCGACGCCCAGCACCTCAAGGGCAGCGTCAAGGATGCCCAGGTCGGCGACCTGAAAGGAGACTGGAATACCGAAAAGCTGCAGTTCGTGGAAATCCTCGAAGCCGCGCAGATGCTGCAACAGGCCGAGCAGAACCTTGCGGAACAGGAGGTCAAACTCAAGCAGCAGGAGGAAAAGGTCAACAAGTTCAAGCGCGAAGACACCGGCCTGCGCTTCACCATCACCTGCCTGGTGGCGTTTGCCATGTTCCAGGCGGGCTTGCTGATCTGGATTGCGACGCGGCACTGAGACCACGCTATAGCTATGGATGCAATCCCCTGTGGGAGCGAGCCCGCTCGCGAAGGCGGTGTGTCAGCCACTACCCTGCAACTGATCTGACGCCTTCGCGAGCAGGCTCGCTCCCACAGGGGGAACTGACAGGCGATCTCGCTTCAGTCAAACCCGCGAAGCGAACAAGCCCTGATGCTGGCGGCACTGCTCGGCGCTGAGCATGAACACCCCATGCCCGCCGCGTTCGAAATCCAGCCAGGCGAAATCGACTTCGGGGTACAACGCCTCGACATGAACCTGGCTGTTGCCCACCTCGACAATCAACAGCCCCTTCTCGGTCAGATGGTCGGCCGCCTCGGCCAGCATCCGGCGTACCAGGTTCAAACCATCATCGCCACAGGCCAGGCCCAACTCCGGCTCATGCTGGTATTCCTGAGGCATGTCGGCGAAATCTTCCGCATCGACGTAGGGCGGGTTCGACACGATCAGATCGAAACGCTGTCCCGGCAGCCCCTCGAAACCATCGCCCTGGACAGTGAATACCCGCTCATCGACGCCGTGGCGCTCGATGTTCTGGTTGGCCACTTCCAGTGCGTCGAACGACAGGTCGGCCAGCACCACTTCGGCTTCCGGAAATTCATAGGCACAGGCGATACCGATGCAGCCGGAACCGGTGCACAGGTCTAGGATCCGTGCCGGTGCCTGGGCCAACCAGGGTTCGAAACGCTTTTCGATCAACTCACCGATGGGCGAGCGCGGGATGAGCACGCGCTCGTCGACAATGAACGACATCCCGCAGAACCAGGCCTCGCCCAGCAGGTAGGCCGCCGGGATACGCTCCGCGATTCGCCGTTGCAGCAGGCGCTGCACATGGACCAGCTCATCGTCTTCCAGGCTGCAATCCAGGTAGCTATCGGCCATTTCCCAAGGCAGGTGCAACGCGCCCAACACCAGTTGGCGGGCTTCATCCCACGCATTGTCAGTGCCGTGGCCGAAAAACAGATCCTCCCCATGGAAACGGCTGACGGCCCAACGGATATGGTCGCGCAGGGTACGAAGACGGGAAGTGATCACGGCGGCAAACTCCAGAAAAAACGACTGGCGAGTCTAACAGCCAAACGCGCCCCCACCCAAACGCACCTCAAGGACGACTGAAAAACGCCGGAGCACTCGTAGGAACCTTCCGTTTTTTGCGCCACCCATTGAACAAGACAGGCATCTTGACAAGGCTGTAGGCCAGCAACGACGGCGCTTGCGATGGAAGCGATTCACAGAACCGCTCAGCCAGAGGAGAATGTCGCAAAAGCCCCACCCGAAGGAGCCCCAGAATGTCCGTTCCAAAAACGATGTTTCAACTCAGCGGCCGTGGTTACGCGGCGGCCAACCTGAGTCAAGCGACCCTGATCATCATCGATGCCCAGAAAGAGTACCTCGCCGGCCCCCTGGCCCTGAGTGGCATGGATGCAGCGGTTGCGAACATCAGGCAATTGCTCGGCGCGGCCCGTGCCGCCGGCCGGCCGATCGTGCACGTGCGGCACCTGGGCACCCATGGCGGGCTGTTCGATCCACAGGGCGAACGTGGGGAATTCATTCCAGGTCTCGAACCCCAGGGTGACGAAACCGTCATCGGCAAATTGCTGCCCAGCGCCTTCCATGGCACCGAATTGAAAAAGCGCCTGGAAGAATTTGGCCCCCTGGACCTGATCGTCTGCGGTTTCATGAGCCATTCCAGTGTCAGCACCACCGTGCGCGCCGCCAAGAACCTGGGCTTTCGCTGCACCCTGGTGGAAGACGCCTGCGCCACCCGCGACCTGCCGCACAAGGGCGGCGTCCTGAGCGCCGAGCACGTGCACCAGACCGAAATGGCGATCATGGCGGACAACTTCGCCACCCTGGCCCTGACCCACGACTTGATCTGATTGCCCTCGATGAGCGGCCGCGTCCGCCGCTCATCCGCAAAAGACTCTCATTAGCCGCAATTGCCCTAGCCTCAGGAACAACCCGAACATCTTCCGGTCGAAGGGCCGATACCCACTGAGGAAGATCGGAATGAAGTTATCCGATGGTTTTGACGCACGTCGCTTGCGGCCCAAGGGCCCGAGCAACTGGCGGTTTCGTTTTGGCGCGGCCATCGCGGCGCTCCTGGCAACGCTCGGCGTCCTGCTGGCCATGGCCGGTGCCGCCAGCCTGTTGGGCCGCCCGCCCGCGCTGGGCGACTTGAATGCCACCCCGCTTGGTTCGGCGATCATTCTGGCCGTGGGCCTTCTGGTCCTGTGGCTGGGCGTCTGGTTCTGGCGCCGCTGCCGCCGTCGCGCCCGCCAATCCCTGGAGCTGGCCATGGCTCCGCACCTGATGAAAAAGCACGACTGACCCGCCACCCGACGTTTTGTCGCGCCCGATCCCGCCGGACTTGGGTAAACTGGTCGGCCTTCGCGGAGGCTGACATGCAAGACGACGATTTTTCCCTGTTCAAAAGTGCGACTCAGGGCGTTAAACCGATCAAACACGATCGCGCCGACACCGGCAAACCGAAAGCCGATCGCGCACAGATCGCCAAGCTGCGCCAAGCTGCCACCGTGCGCGCCGATGCCACGACCGTGGACGGATTGTCCGATCAGTTCGTGATCGATGTAGGTCCCGAAGACGAGTTGATGTGGGCGCGCGACGGCGTCCAGGAAAGCCATATGCGCAAGCTGAAGGTCGGCCAGATCCCCTTCGAAGGCAGCCTCGACCTGCACGGCATGAGCGTCGAAAAAGCCCGGGAAACCCTCTGGGCCTTCCTCGCCGAAGCCACGAAATTCGAAATCCGCTGCGTGCGCGTCACCCACGGCAAGGCCGTGCGCCTGGACGGCAAGCGGCCGATGATCAAGAGCCACGTCAACACCTGGCTGCGCCAGCACCCGCAAGTGCTGGGCTTCACCTCCTGCCAGGCGAAACACGGTGGCGCCGGGGCGGTGTACGTGATGCTCAAGCGCACCATGATGGAAGGCCGCGACGAGTAGCCCTCGATTGCCGAGCTTGCAGCGCCGTGTCCGCCAACGCCCCCTTTTCTCTCTCTATTGCGTCGATGATGCCTTATCGAGCAGTTGTCGGAAAAGGAGGACCAGGCTGGATTGCTGCTCGCCTAGAGTTCCAAAAAATTTACGATCAACTTCCTCCACTATGACAATCGCCTTGTGTGCGATATCACGACCGGCTTCGGAAACTGAAATAATCTTGGCTCGCGTGTCAGTAGGATGTACGTCTCTCACAAACAGCCCATTTTTAAGAAGCGTTCTGACCACTTGAGAGGTGGTCATCGGGTCGCTGCCAGTCAATTGTGACAGGCGTGCCTGGGTGAGCGGCTCTTGTGAGGCAAACCACGTTGCGACTGCAAGCATGACAAACTGGGTATGGGTAAGACCCAGCGGCTGTAATGCGGCGCGCTGCTCACGCTGCCAGGTGTTGGAGATGCGCCAGAGCAAAAAACCTGGACTATCTGACGGTCCGCTATGGAGGGTTGGCAGCGGTTTCGACTTCATCAATTACGCCTCAGTTCCAGCAGGTCAACACCCATCGCGCAAGCAATTGTGCAGATATCTTTATCGGTCAATGGAATCAGCCCGCGCCTTAGCACAACGCCCCAGTTTGGCGGAACACAGAGGTCCAGTTGTCCACGCACGAGGTCCAGAGCGACTTCTTTTGCCTTGGCATATCGCACCCGACGACGAAACGGCACAAACCCTGCGCCCATGTCGAATTCGAAAACCTCATCGTCCTCAATTTTCCCTATGGCAGTGAAGGCTTTCAGCGGCGCCCCCTGCACCTCTATATTCGGGGAGTAATAAACAAAAATATCACCCTTGCTCATCTTGCGCAGCGGCTCCTTTTTGCCATGACAGACCTGTGCAAAGCCGCCCTCCATGCCTCGCCACACGTGCGACCGAGATACAACACCCAGCCAAGCCTGGCTCATACGCCCGCCTCACTTTCTGCGCGGGCTGCCAGCGCCCGCAGGACCTCAGAGAAATCACAAGACACTTGCGTGCAGATCTCCCCTGCGTCCTCTCCCACGACATCAATCGAATAAACGATTGAGTGATTGCCATTCAGGAGCGGAGTGATTTCATGCCTGACGCGAATAGTGGTGCTACCAAGTACAGTCTCATCAGTGAATCCGTTTGGTTTATTGACTTCTACTAACTGAGACTGGATGACCTCTTGGTCAGGCAGCACCATTGTCATCCATGTACCCTCAATGAAAGAACCGTGGAGCGTGCATGAATGGACACCTGCGTTCCAATCTTTCCATCGGGGAACAGCTTCGAAAAGCGCCCAGATTGCAGCTGCAGATGCACGGGTTTCGTGAGTATATGAAGCAGTGGCGTGCATAGGCTTGGGCATGTCGGCCTCCTTTTAGTAAGTCGACTTATCGTATGCACACATACTACTATCGTCAATCGTGTATCACGCAAAAGGAAGTCACTACGCTGTCGCACTGGTCCATCTGGTGGTTGCACCTTGGGATGATTCCAAAGCGAATTGATGACACGAGGCGCTCGGTCAGAAAAACCCGATCAGAACAGACCGGTGAGCCCGCAGCCAGGTAAAGCCACACGCCGATGAGATTGGATGAATAGCACCGGCCGGCAATACAACTACTGGCACACATACGCTACCATGTGCCCCATGGCGGGTATGAGCCTGCATCGCTATTCAGCTGGGTTATGGCGCTCGAATGTTGCTTCGACCTGTGCCCGACGGATCAACTCCAGCACCGACTGGAGCGAACTCGGGAAACTCGAACACAGCTTGATTGGTACAAAACTGGTACAGACAGAACAAGTACCCTCCTGAAACCCCTATGGAATCAGCCTCTGTGACACTGGAACAGAATTACACCGCGATTCTCGGCCAACTGGGCGAGGACGTTTCCCGCGAGGGCCTGCTCGACACGCCCAAGCGTGCTGCCAAGGCCATGCAGTACCTCTGCCGTGGTTATGAACAGACTCTCGAAGAAGTCACCAACGGTGCCTTGTTCAGCTCCGATAACAGCGAAATGGTGCTGGTCAAGGACATCGAGTTGTACTCGTTGTGCGAGCATCATCTGCTGCCGTTCATCGGCAAGGCCCACGTGGCCTACATCCCGAGCGGCAAGGTGCTGGGGCTGTCGAAGGTCGCGCGGATCGTCGACATGTATGCGCGTCGCCTGCAGATCCAGGAAAACCTCAGCCGCCAGATCGCCGACGCGGTCCAGCAGGTCACCGGCGCCCTGGGCGTGGCGGTGGTGATCGAAGCCAAGCACATGTGCATGATGATGCGCGGTGTGGAAAAGCAGAACTCTTCGATGATCACCTCGGTGATGCTCGGTGAATTCCGCGAAAACGCCGCGACCCGCAGCGAGTTCCTCAGCCTCATCAAGTAAGCTGTCATTCGAGAAAAACCGGCATCGATCGCCGGTTTTTTTTCGCCCGTGAAAAATCAGGTAAGCTGCGCGCCCTCTTCTTCCCTGCCGCGAGGCTTATACCGTGATCGTCAAAGCGCTTCGAGTTGGTTTGGGCCAACTGATCATCTTCATCGACTTCATCACCCGTCCTGGCAAGAAAAAACGCCCGGCCGATGCCCAGGCGCAGGTCGACCAGACCGCCCGCAGCCTGACTTTGTATCAATTCCACGCGTGCCCGTTCTGCGTGAAAACCCGCCGCACCCTGCGCCGCCTCAACGTACCAGTGGCCCTGCGCGATGCGAAGAACAACGAGCAGGATCGCCAGACACTGCTGGAGCAAGGCGGCAGGATCAAAGTGCCGTGCCTGCGTATCGAAGAGAATGGCGAGACCACCTGGATGTACGAGTCCAAGGTAATCATTGATTACCTGGACAAGCGGTTTTCGGCGGTCTGATGGTTCTTGGGGAGATGTGAAGGCCCCATCGCGAGCAGGCTCGCTCCCACATGGGATCTTCAGTGTTCACAAAACTTCTGTGGGAGCGAGCCTGCTCGCGATAGCGCCAGCCCGCTCACCACAAGACCCACCGCCTCACGCCGCCTCGGCAGCCAACGCCGCCCGTACCACCCCTGCCAGCCGCCTCAACCCTTCATCCAGCCGGGCCGGATCGATGTGGCTGAAGTTCAAGCGCAAGTGTCCCGGATGCTGGTCCGGCTCGGGGAAGAACGGCTCTCCCGGCATGAACGCCACATCCGCCGCCAGCGCGGCAGCGAGCAACGTGCGGGTGTCCAGCGGTTGCTTGAGGGTCAGCCAGAAAAACAGCCCTCCCTCGGGCATGTTCCAGTCCGCGATGTCGGAAAAGTGCGTGTGCAACGCAGCCTGGAACCGGTCGCGACGATCCCGGTAGAAATCCCTCAATTCACCGAGGTGACTGCGGTACTTCTCGCTACCGATCCACTGCAACGCCTGCCATTGACCGATGCGATTGGTGTGCAGATCCGCCGATTGCTTGAGCCGCAACAGGTGCGGGAACAGGTCAGGGCTGGCAATCAGGTAACCCACCCGCAGCCCTGGCAGCAGGGTTTTCGACACGGTGCCGGTGTAGATCCAACTGGCCTTCTTCAAGCGACTGACAATCGGCGTGGCGCTGCCGCCGTCGAAGCTCAGTTCGCGGTAGGGTTCGTCTTCGATCAGGGTCACACCGAACTCATCCAGCAAGGCCGCCACCGCGTCGCGCTTGGCCTCGCTGTAACGCACCGCCGAAGGGTTCTGGAACGTGGGGATCAGGTAGATGAATGCCGGTCGATGCTGTTCCAGCCGCGCCCGCAACTGTTTCAGGTCCGGGCCATCGGCCTGCAGCGGGACGGTGATGCAGTCAGCGCCGAACAGCTGAAAAATCTGCAGCGCCGCGAGGTAGGTCGGTGCTTCCAGCATGATCTCGGTGCCGACGTCGATGTGCAGCTTCGCCGCCAGGTCGAGGGTCTGCTGCGAGCCGCTGACCACCAGCACCTGACTCGCCTCACAAGCCAGGCCCAGCGCCCGTGCCTGCGCCGCCAAGGCTTCGCGCAGGGCCGGTTCCCCTTCACTCATGCCGTATTGGCCCATGGCCAGGGGCATGGCGTCCCACTCCACTTTCGGCAGCATGGCTTCGGCGGGCAGACCGCCGGCGAACGACATCACCTCAGGGCGTTGGGCCGCCGCGAGGATTTCTCGAATCAAAGAGCTTTTGAGGCGCGAGACACGTTCGGAAAAAGCCATGGGGACCACCTGTAGCGAGGCATTGGGGAAATGAGTCAAACTGATTGACCGAAATTACTCCGACCTCTCTGGATACGTCAATATGCTTGACCTTAAAAATCCGACTTCCCAGCAAATGGCCATGGAAGCGTTTTTCTTCGGCTACCAGGCGTTCACCGCCAAGGCCGATGAAATGCTCGAGCGTCGTGGGTTGAGCCGCGTGCACCAGCGCATCGTTTTTTTCATCGCCCGGTATCCGTCCCTCAGCATGAAAGAGCTGCTGGCCCTGCTGGGCGTCACCAAGCAGGCCCTGAACATGCCGTTGCGGCAATTGATGGAAATGCATCTGGTCAACAGCGTCGCGTCCGAGACCGACAAGCGTAAGCGGCTGCTGGAGTTGACCGAGGAAGGTGCGCGGTTCGAACAGGCGTTGCGGCGCGAGCAGGTGAAATTGCTGGAGCGGGTGTTTGCCGAGGCCGGGGAAGCGGCGGTGAATGGGTGGTTGGCGGTGAATATGGCGCTGGGTAAGGGTCAGGTATCCGCCGACTGATATCAATCAAGTCATGCATGGCCCGAGCTATCGCCATCGCGAGCAAGCTTTGCTCCCACAAGATGATCCCTATCTGTGGGAGCAAGGCTTGCCCGCGATAGCACCCTCTCTGGCGATATATCCCTATCGCCGGACATTTCGTCTACAAACCAGAAAACATTATTTGCTTTATTTGTATACAAAAGCATAATTCGCTTCGTGCGAGTTTCTGACCAGCAGGTCAACTACCTCGCCAGCCTTACCTGCCTCAAGGCGCGCGAGCCTCCCCGGATGGCCTGCGACGCTGGAAATAACAATAAAACTGTTGAGGAGTACTCGCTGTGGAAAGCCGCAAACCCGAAGCCCGGACGCTGGACCTCTCGCCGCCATCAAGCCGTGGCTGGCTGGAGCGCATCTTCAAACTCAGCTTGCATGGCACCACGGTGAAGACCGAGCTGATCGCCGGCCTGACGACCTTCATCACCATGGCCTACATCATTTTCGTCAACCCCAACATCATGGCCGATGCCGGCATCGACCATGGCGCGGCGTTCGTCGCCACCTGCATCGCCGCCGCCCTCGGTTGCCTGTTGATGGGCCTGTACGCCAACTGGCCGGTGGGCCTGGCACCGGGCATGGGCCTGAACGCCTTCTTCACCTACACCGTGGTCGGCACCATGGGCTACAACTGGGAAACCGCGTTGGGTGCAGTGTTCATTTCCGGCGTACTGTTCATGATCCTGACCCTGTCACGGGTTCGTGAGTGGCTGCTCAACAGCATTCCCGTGAGCCTGCGGTTCGCCATGGGCGCGGGGGTCGGGTTGTTCCTCGGACTGATCGGCCTGAAGACCGCCGGAATCATCGTCGACAGCCCCGCCACCCTGATCAAGCTCGGCTCGTTGCGTGAACCCGGCCCGCTGCTCGCCGCCGTGTGCTTCCTGATGATTGCCGTGCTCAGTTATCACCGGGTGTTCGGCGCGATCCTGATCAGCATCATCGCCGTGACTCTGGCCGGCTGGGGCCTGGGCCTGGTGCAGTACAACGGTGTGATGTCTACGCCACCGAGCCTGGCGCCGACCTGGATGGCGATGGACGTGGCCGGAGTGTTCAACGTCAGCATGATCAGCGTGGTGCTGGCCTTCCTGTTCGTGCATATGTTCGACACCGCCGGCACCTTGATGGGCGTGGCCCAGCGTGCTGGCCTGGTGAAGCCCGATGGCCGGATCGAGAACCTCTCCCGTGCCCTGAAAGCCGACAGCGCCTCCAGTGTATTCGGCGCCATGGTCGGCGTGCCGCCGGTGACCAGCTACGTGGAAAGTGCTGCCGGTGTCGCGGCGGGAGGCCGCACGGGGCTTACCGCGGTGACCGTCGGCGTGCTATTTATTGCCGCCATGTTCTTCGCGCCGCTGGCCGGGATGATCCCCGCCTACGCCACCGCCGGTGCCTTGATCTACGTCGCCATGCTGATGATGGGCGGCATGGCCCATATCGAATGGGACGAGCCGACCGACAGCATTCCGGCCATCGTCACGGCCATCATGATGCCCCTGACCTTTTCGGTCGCCGACGGGATCGCACTGGGTTTCATCACCTACGTGGTGCTCAAGGCCGGCACCGGTAAACGCAAGGAAATTTCTGTCAGCCTGTGGGTGCTCTGCGCGATCTTCATCGCCAAGTTCATCTTCTTGTAAGCGACACCGTATCCACCCGCCTCACCCACTCGGTGAGGCTTTTGTACATCAGGAGCAAAGCAATGAATCTGGAAACCTGGCTGTTGTTCAGTGGCGCCGCGCTGGTGGTGATTCTCATCCCCGGCCCCCTGTCGTTATTGATGATCGGCAACAGCCTGAACTACGGCCTGCGTCGCTCGTATCCGGCATTCCTGGGTGGAGTGATCGCCTCGATCTGCTTGTTGAGCGCCTCGGCATTGGGGCTTGGGGCATTGCTGCTGGCTTCGGAGAAACTGTTCAGTGCCCTGAAGATCGTCGGTGCGCTGTACCTGTTCTACCTGGCCTGGCAGAGCTGGCAGCAATCGCGACAGCCCTCCCAAGGCGCCGAAGTGCCCCAGGCCGCCGCTGTCCCGCGCTTTCGCGCGCTGTTTGGCCGGGCATTCGTGTTGGGCGCCAGTAACCCGAAAGACATCCTGTTCTTCGCCGCGTTCCTGCCGCAGTTCCTGAGCGCCGGGCAACCCTTCCTGCCCCAACTGCTGATCATGATCGCCACCTGGACCGTCCTCGACCTGCTCTGCAAGCTGGCCTACGGCCTCGGCGCCCACGGCGCGGCGCGGTACCTGCGTACCGGTAAAGGCCAGAGCTGGTTCAATCGCATCAGTGCAGGTTTGTTTGGAGGCGCGGGCGCGGCGTCTTTATTGTCCGCCCACTGAGTGGCAAAACGAGGCAACAACCCATCGATATACATCGTTCAGGAAAACATCTTACATAGAGGGCCATTCAATCATCGTTGAACAAGGACGTTCACAATGGCCAAGGTTATTCAGCCCTCCTCCGTTTCTGCCGAGCACGGCATCGTCATTACGGATATAGGTTTGCACGCCAATGCGCGCACAACCGAAACGCTCGATTTCGAAGTTGCCGATCAATCGCAGCTCAGTTCAGAACTCAAGCAGCGACAGGCGCAACTTGAAGTTGTGGATAAACTTTACGGCCCGTTCCACATCGGCTCTGTGGCCGTCACCCGTTCAGCCCTGAATGCACTCGGCGCAACAACCGACGGACAGCCCCTGAACGGCGAGAATACTTTTTTCCGCATTCCCAATCGCTTTTTCCTGAACTCATTGCAGTTCAATGCCAGTGATATCGAAACCCGTCTAAAACTCACCGGCGACGCAAACGACTATCGGCTGCCAACGTTGCTGTTCGAAATAGCCAGCCAGCGGTCACGCTCCGTGCAATCATTGTTGCGGGAAAATCCTGGAACCCAGGCTGAGCCGAGTCGTTATCGGAGCACGCTTGAAAGGCTTTTGCGGGCGGCCCAGCACCTCGACACCCAGGCACTGGTGCAACGATCATCCAGTTGGATCAACCAGGCCAAGAGCCAGGTCCTCATTCCCACGGGCCTGGGGCTGCAGGCCTTCGGTATCTACAGCGGCCTGCGGGGCCTGCAAGACGCCATCCGGGACAAGGACGCCTACCAGACCCTTTTCAACGGCGCCAGCGTGGCCGCCGAGGTGGCGTCCATCGGTGTCGAAGCGCTGGTGACCCGCCAAGCCACCCAGATGATCAAGGCCAGCCGACGCTCCCTGGGGGATTTCGCCAAGACGACCTTCGCCATCCGGCTGGCGCGTGGAAGCGGCCTGATTGCCAGTGTGCTCACGCTTCCTTTCGATATCATCGCCGCGGTCGACTCGTTCAAGGCCGCCGCCGGCTCCACCGGCCGCGAGGCCACCGACCACTACGTCAACGCAGCCTTGAGCGTGACCAGTGCCGCCATGGCCGTGACCCTCGGCGTCGCGGCGCTGGCAGGGTTTACGTCAGCGGGTCCTGCGGGCCTGGCCGCAGGGCTTATCCTGGTGGTCGGCTCACAGATCTGGGGCGCTATTCGCCAAGTCGATGAAATCGACGATTACCTACAACTCACCGTCCATGAGCGCCTCCGCACGGGCTGGTTCGCCTTCTGGACGATCAGTCCCGATGACGATATCCAGGACCGATACACCCTCGCCAAGGCAACCGCTGAACAGACGAAGCGACTCCAGGCCAATGCCTTGTACCTGCTCAGCGGGCCGTTGAAAGACAGCACTGAAGCGATCGTTAACGGCAAGTTCACCGTAGAACTCGAACGGGTGACCTACAACACCCGGAGTTGGTGGACCGGGGAGCGGCATCAGGCAACCGCCGTGCGTCCCCGGATCAAGGACAGCGATGACTGGATCGATGCACGTAGCGGCGTAACGGCTGAAACACCCGGCGCAGTCATTGGAACGGCGGCAGACCACAAAGGCATCCACTGGTCCATCGGCGGCGGCAACGACACCGTTCTAGGCGTTGAAAACAAGCCAAACGTCTTCCATTACGGGGGAGGCGTCAAAGCACTGACCGGTGGAACGAAGGATGATGTGTTCATTTTCGAAGGGGCACCCGAGATGGTCGCCGGGAACCTGGAACCCCGACCGAGCCGCCTGATGGGGGGCGCAGGCAATGACACGCTGATTTTAGCCGGCGGTCCCAGCGACAGTCAGGCGCCAAGGCTGGGGTATCAGGTCGATCTGGCCGCTGGGCACGTCAGCGTCATCACCCAAGCCGCTCATGGCACAGCGAGCGGCGCCTACCGCCCTACTGTCCTTGAAAGCATTGAGCATGTCGAACTGCTTGAGGGCGGGACCAGCGTCATCAAGGGCACGGCTGGCCCGAACATCATCAAATCCCGCGGCAACGATTCAATCGAGGCCGGCGCGGGAGATGACCAGATCTCCATCCTCGGGGGGAATAACCGCGAGGCCGCCGGTGGCCCTGGCGAAGATGTCTACGCCATCGCCCATAAACCGGGTCATGTGTCGATCACCGAAGACGGCGTGGGTAATAGCGTCATCGCACTGGACTGGCGAGCGGACCTGATTGAAAGCTGGGCAATTGAAGCAGGCAACCTGGTGCTGGTTTCGGGCTTCGATTCAAACGATTGGGACGTGCGCAAAGTCACCGTCAACAACGTCTACGGCGACACTGCGTATCCCCGGTCCTTACAGAACAGCAAACTGACGTTCATCACGAAAGACGGTTTCCATTGGGTGCCCGACCTGCCCGACAGCATCGAACATGACAACTGGCTCGCCATCGAAGCCGTCATGGTGCAACAAGGGACGCCGCGAAACCCAGCCATCCTGAATGATAAAAGCGAGCAATCGATCGCCCATGACAAAGATACGAGCTATTACGTTTCTCGCCTGATCGAACTCACCACCCTCAACATCAAACAAAAAAGTGAATACTCCACCACGCTCCACCTGGACTACGCCCCCTCCGAATTGACACGGATCGAGGCCCACTACAACGCCCATGTCATTCAGGAAGACGAATCGGACACGGTGAAGTATGGAGCGTGTGGCCTGACGCTGTACTTTGGCAATCGCCGGGTCATCATGAATAACCTGGCCAGTTCAGATGAGCGCTATACCGCGCGAAAAACCGCCACGGGACGCCGTGCATTTTCCGCCCTCGGTCCGAATCATACGGTGATCCTGATCTTGAATGATGGCTCATCCTACCGTCTGGCCCTACCCACCCCCGACTATGGGCTATTACTGGACAGGACGTTCATCGACAAGAACCCGGTGAAATGGAAAGCGGAAGTACCACTGCCACTCACGCCGACAAAAAAGAAATACGCCTATCTTCAGCCCTTGGATAAAAAGCCCTATTACATGGGTAACCGGGCGACCTGCGCCCTGCTCACTTCAGCCGCCGTACAAACGGGTGTCGAAGTCCTGATTGGCCAAGGCTCCAGCTACCTTGTCCACTTGGGCACGAACATGACGCTACGTCTCTCCACGCCAGGCGCTCTGGCCAGCGCCAACCCCCGCTTACCCCAGGCCTCCTTGTGGGAGTTCGACGCTACACAGCTCGGCCAGGTCGAGATAAAACTGGCATCCAACCTGCTGCAAATCGGTGGAACGGTCATTCATCTGCCCGCTTATGAAGTTGACGACCTTGTGGACCAGATACGCGTTATCACTACACAAGGTGTCGTGTATGCGGTCGACAGCTTGTTCGAGAGCGTTTATGTAGAAGCCCTGGATGGTCGGTATTTTGCGCCCACGCTCGACCCCGATGCAGCGTTGCCCCTGGAACTTTCCAGGTTGTCGTCCGAACAACTGAGGGTCTTCAATGTTGCCGTCAAGGACGGCACTCCCGGTGCCCTGAGCTATCACCTCAAGACACGCAAGTGGACCCTGGATACAAATAAGTCTCGGGTTATTACGGCGCAGGATCTTAGAAAAACCAACGTGTGTGACCACCATCTCAAGATCTATCAGGAGGTGGCCCGGGAAGGCCTCAGCCAACATCCCCCCTTGGACGACGAGTCACTGCGTTTATTGCGGGAACAATGCACCAAGTTAGTAGAGGGTTTAACGCCGAGCAAGTCGTTGATGCTCGCCCAGGCAATCATCTTGGGGCCGCCATTTGCCAGGGAGTTGCCTTATATGAACTGGATACTCTCGTCGGACAAGGCCCTATCCAACCCGGCATAGCCTCATGCAGGTTTTTCCAGATATTTAGTTCAAACGCAATATATATGTAGTGCACCTGCGCGGGCCTTTTCCATGAACATCTTCAAGGCGACGATCAGCCATCTGTTTCAAGTCATATTCATTATTGATATCCAAGAGCCGAACTTCCAATGAGTCCAAGAAAAAACACCCGCCCCAATGTTTCAACTTCGTCCTCCGATACATCCCGCACCAGTCGCGATACAACGCCGGAAAGTTCACCCAGGGGTCCCATGAGGACGGAAGGAACGGACCAGGTATCCGTCTCGCCGTCGGGAAGACACACCGAAGCGTCAGAATCTCAGCCCACGACCTTCCAGGTATCCGAAATCACACAACAGGCGTCCGCCCAAGGTCAGGCCGCCCCGGTGTCGCTGGACAATTATCACCTTTCACCCGAACTGGTCCCCCTGTTATCAGCGCCAGACGCGACCTCTGGCATCCGGACGTTCAGGACACGCACCTACGTCGAGCTGGAAGACGGTGCAACGGTGTTGCTGGGTCGCGATGCCTAACAGAACTACCGGGCCCGGTCAAGCACCGAGCTCATCGCCTCCGGACCACGCCTGGAACAAGTGGAAGGCAGTCTCCTGTGGCGACGGGTTCCCCAGCCCATCGAGCCGGGCAGCAGTGACTCCCCCCAGACCATCACCCTCCACAGCCTGTCGGACGATGAACTGTCCGAAGGGCCCGCGCCCAAACGCCAGCGCACGACGTCGCCTCCTCCGCAAAGTGAAGCCGCTGTGCAAGGCCCGGCGGTCTTCAAGCGGGATTGGGCGTTCAAACCCACGCTGACACTGCCCCATTTCATCACCGTGAACGATGTTCACTACAAGGTGATGAGCCGCATGGAAGCTCGAGATTACCCGATCCTCTACATTCAGCCGCCCACTCATCCCGCCTATGATTTCGATGTGCTGGAGGCCATCCTCAGGCATACGCCTGACGAACAGCCCAGGGCTGTCATACGCGTCCCACCGGATAATCACTGGGAGATAGACGCCAGGCTGCCCTTCGAAAAACCCCTGACGGCCTACGTCAGGGACGTTTTCCCGGAGGTCACGACCGTCACCCTGGAGAACATCGCCAGAAAACAGTTCGAGCTGGCCAACAGCTCGACTTACGCCGACGCAGCGGGGCTGACCGCACTCAGGCAGATTTTCCACAGCTGGAAACAAGCCACCCCTTCACCGCACCCGCAATGGAGCGATCCATTATTGATGCTCTCGGTTCTGCCAACCTCTTCAGGCATTACAAGCACCTCGCGCGCGATCGAGCTGCCCTTCCCGTCCACGACGGGCACCTTGAACCGGCTGGACTTCGACCCCATGCGGTTCCGACGACAATGGGATTACTTCCTCTCGACGTATTCGACAGTGGACTTCAAACGCTTCATGGCCGACCTCCTGAGCCGTCATGGCTATACGGTCATGGAACCCAACAACTTCAACAGTTTTCCGGCATTGGTCTTTCGGCGCACAGGGCATGACTATCTGTTTTTCATGAGCCTGCACCGCACCCGGATCCCGAAGCTGTCCCTGCCCACCCACACCAACCCCAACACGACCGGCATGAACCTGGAAACCCAGGTCGGCGACGCCGCCGCGCAAGCCGTCAAGGACGCCCATGCCGCCAACAAGATCATCTGGCTCAAGGGCGGCTCCCAGATCCTGCCTGGCCACGCCGACACCGTCTTCATCATCCGGGACGACAATGCCCGGCTGTAACAGGCAGGCAAAAAAAAGCCCGCAGTGTGAGCGGGCGAAAAACCAGAGAAGCGCCATGCGCAGGCGCTTCCAGGAGCAGGCGGCTGCTTGGGGTCAGCTGCCGCGATAGGTTGAATAGGCGTACGGCGAAATCAGCAGGGGCACGTGATAGTGCTCCTGCTCGGCCGAAATGCCGAAGCGCAGCACCACCACGTCAAGGAAGGCCGGATCGGGCAATTGCACACCCCGGGCGCGGTAGTAATCGCCAGCATGGAATTGCAGCTGATAGACCCCCGAACGGTAGTTCTCCCCTTGCAACAGCGGTGCATCGCACCGGCCATCGCCGTTGGTCGACGCGCTGGCGACGAGGTGCAGTTGCGGGCCTTCCACACGGTACAGCTCGACCTTGATCGAGCTGCCCGGGCAGCCGTGTGCAGCATCCAAAACGTGAGTAGTCAAACGTCCCATTGATTGTGCGCGCCTCGCTGCTGGGCAGTCCGGCCCGACGCCTCCTGAATCAGTTGAAAGACAAGCCGCACCGTTTCAGAGCATGAAACGCCGCAGCGATGTGCAAATTAAGACATTTTAAATAGAAATTGTACACAATAAAAAACACATATTTGCCGCACCCTTTGCCCACTCGTCCTTAAGCTCGGGTTCGGGCCAAACCAGAGGATACACGGCTCTTCTAATGATTAATTGACCAACCCGGCAGATTTCTTGCAGTGTAGGACCAGCCAGGGGTGCGGTGAAAAATGCAAAAATTCAGGCTTACAAATCGCGCATAAAGTTGTATACAATCAACCCATCGTCGTGACGCCAGCTGTTGCTTCATCGCCCGGGCGCCACCTACATGGTACGAACAAGAAGGAACACTGCAGTGAGCGCTGACTACCCACGCGACCTGATCGGTTACGGCAGTAACCCTCCCCATCCCCACTGGCCGGGTAATGCCCGCATCGCCTTGTCCTTCGTGCTCAACTACGAAGAAGGCGGTGAGCGCAACATCCTGCATGGCGACAACGAGTCCGAAGCGTTCCTGTCGGAAATGGTCGCGGCGCAACCGCTGCAGGGCGAGCGCAACATGAGCATGGAGTCGTTGTACGAGTATGGCAGCCGCGCCGGTGTCTGGCGGATCCTCAAGCTGTTCAAGGAATTCGATATTCCGCTGACCATCTTCGCCGTCGCCATGGCCGCCCAGCGTCATCCGGACGTGATCCGCGCCATGGTTGCCGCCGGTCATGAAATCTGCAGCCACGGCTATCGCTGGATCGACTACCAATACATGGATGAAGCCCAGGAACGCGAGCACATGCTCGAAGCGATCCGCATCCTCACCGAAATCACCGGCGAACGCCCGCTGGGCTGGTACACCGGCCGCACCGGCCCCAACACCCGTCGACTGGTGATGGAAGAAGGTGGTTTCCTCTATGACAGCGACACCTACGACGACGACCTGCCTTACTGGGAACCGAATACCCCCAACGGCAAGCCGCACCTGGTGATCCCGTACACCCTCGATACCAACGACATGCGCTTCACCCAGGTGCAGGGGTTCAACAACGGCGACGACTTCTTCCAATACCTCAAGGATGCCTTCGATGTGCTCTATGCCGAAGGCGCCGAGGCCCCGAAGATGCTTTCCATCGGCCTGCACTGCCGCCTGATCGGCCGTCCGGCCCGCCTCGCCTCCCTCAAGCGTTTCCTCGAGTACGCCAAGGGTCATGAGCAGGTCTGGTTCAGCCGTCGCGTCGACATCGCCCGTCACTGGCAGCAGACCCATCCGCATCCTGGAGCCTTGAAATGACCGCGTTTCAGACCCTCAAGCCGTCGACCTTGAGCCGCGAGGCGTTCGTCGACGCCTTCGCCGACATCTACGAACACTCGCCATGGGTCGCCGAGAAAGCCTTCGATCTGGGCCAGGACCCGTCGATCGACGAGATCGAAACCCTGCACCAGCGCATGAGCGACATCCTGTTGAGTGCCGATCACGCCAGCCAACTGGCCCTGATCAACGCTCACCCGGACCTGGCCGGCAAAGCCGCCGTCCAGGGCCAACTGACCGAAGCCAGCACGAACGAACAGACCGGCGCCGGTATTCACCAATGCACGGCCGAAGAGTTTCAGCGCTTCACCGAGCTGAACGACGCCTACAAGGCCAAGTTCGAGTTTCCCTTCATCATGGCGGTAAAAGGCAGCAACCGGCACCAGATCCTCGCGGCGTTCGAAACCCGCATCCATAACCCGGTGGACACCGAGTTCAAGTGCGCGCTGGCGGAGATCAACAAGATCGCGTTGTTCCGACTACTGACCCTTTAGC
This sequence comes from Pseudomonas sp. ICMP22404, assembly GCF_006227205.1. Classification (GTDB taxonomy): domain Bacteria; phylum Pseudomonadota; class Gammaproteobacteria; order Pseudomonadales; family Pseudomonadaceae; genus Aquipseudomonas. The sequence goes on along the minus strand of NZ_VCNG01000017.1, from coordinate 26,867 downwards.
GAGCAGCCTGAGTCCAGGCCAGCAAGCATCCCCAGCCAACTTATTTAAAGGCAGACAAGAAGAATGAAAGCTTACGCCGTACCTTTCGAGAAGTTCGTCAACCTGGCCGACGCCCGTCTCGGCACAAAGATCATCTCCGTCACCGATGACTGGTTCGCCGACGCCAACCGCCTGTTCCAGCCAACGCCGGCCGTGTGGAAGGAAGGCGTGTTCGATGACAACGGCAAGTGGATGGACGGCTGGGAGTCGCGTCGCAAGCGCTTCGAAGGCTACGACAGCGCCGTGATCCGCCTGGGTGTACCGGGTTCGATCAAGGGCGTGGACATCGACACTTCATTCTTCACCGGCAACTACCCACCGTCGGCGTCCCTGGAGGCCTGCTTCCTGGCCGAAGGCGAGCCGGACGACAACACCCGGTGGACCGAAGTGCTGTCCGCCGTCGAACTGCAAGGCAACAGCCACCACTACCACGAAATCAGCAACGACCAGGCCTTCAGCCATCTGCGCTTCAACATCTACCCCGATGGCGGTGTGGCCCGGTTGCGGGTCTACGGCATCCCGTATCGCGACTGGTCGGCCGTCGGCGACAACGAACAGATCGACCTGGCCGCCGCCCTCAACGGCGGTCGCGCCCTGGCTTGCTCCGACGAGCACTTCGGGCGCATGAGCAACATTCTCAACCCGGGTCGTGGCGTCAACATGGGCGACGGCTGGGAAACCGCCCGGCGCCGCACGCCAGGCAACGACTGGGTCATCGTCGCCCTGGGCCATGCCGGCGAGGTCGAGAAAGTCATCGTCGACACCCTGCACTTCAAGGGCAACTACCCCGACAGCTGCTCGATCCAGGGCGCCTTCGTCAAGGGCGGCACCGACAGCCAGATCGAAACCCAGTCGTTGTTCTGGCGCGAGCTGCTGCCAAGCCAGAAACTGGAAATGCACGCCGAACACACCTTCGCCGAGCAGATCAAGGCCCTGGGCCCGATTACCCACATCCGCCTGAATGTGTTCCCGGATGGTGGTGTGAGCCGCCTGCGGGTATTGGGCAAGGTCGCGAAGTGAAACGATGATCGTTCCCACGCTCTGCGTGGGAATGCATACGGTGACGCTCTGCGTCGCAAAGCGGACGCAGAGCGTCCGGTGAGGCGTTCCCACGCAGAGCGTGGGAACGATCAAATCAAGAGATTAAGAAGACCAGCATGCGCACACTCAAGATCGAACCCTTGACCAAAGAAGCCTTCGCCCCCTTCGGTGACGTGATCGAAACCGACGGCAGCGATCACTTCATGATCAATAACGGTTCGACCATGCGCTTCCATCGCCTGGCGACGGTTGAAACCGCCACGCCGGACGACAAGGCGATCATCAGCATCTTCCGCGCCGACGCGCTGGACATGCCGTTGACCGTGCGCATGCTGGAGCGCCATCCGCTGGGCAGCCAGGCGTTCATTCCGCTGCTCGGCAACCCCTTTCTGATCGTGGTCGCGCCACTTGGCGATGCACCTGTATCAGGCTTGGTCCGCGCCTTCGTCACCAACGGCAGGCAGGGCATCAATTACCATCGCGGCGTCTGGCACCACCCGGTGCTGACGATCGAAAAGCGGGATGACTTCCTGGTGGTTGATCGCAGTGGCACAGGCAATAACTGCGATGAGCATTTCTTCGAAGAGGATGAGTGTTTGATCCTCGACCCCCACCAATAAGAGAAGCGTCCGATCACGCGAGAACAAGCGTGACGGGCGAGAGGTAACGACTGTGGAAGCACATTTGCTGGAATGGCTGAACCTGAGCATCCGCTGGGTTCATATGATCACTGGCGTGGCCTGGATCGGCGCGTCGTTCTATTTCGTCTGGCTGGAAAACAACCTCAATCGCGTCAACCCCAGGAGCGGCCTGGCCGGTGACCTGTGGGCCATCCACGGTGGCGGTATCTACCACCTGGAAAAATACAAGCTCGCCCCGCCATCCATGCCGGACAACCTGCACTGGTTCAAGTGGGAAGCCTATTTCACCTGGATGTCGGGTATCGCGCTGCTGTGCGTGGTGTTCTACTGGAACCCGACTATCTACCTGCTGGCTCCCGGTAGCAGTTTGAGCGGGCCCGAAGGCGTCGCCCTGGGCATCGGTTCGTTGTTCGTCGGCTGGTTCGTCTATTCCTTTCTCTGCGACTCGGCCCTGGGCAAGCGCCCTGCCCTGCTCGGCGCGATCCTGTTCGTCCTGCTGATTGCCGCAGCCTACGGGTTCAGCAAGGTATTCAGCGGTCGCGGTGCCTACCTGCATGTCGGGGCGGTCATCGGCACAATCATGGTCGGCAACGTGTTCCGCATCATCATGCCGGCACAGCGTGCGCTGGTCGCCGCCATCGCCGAGAACCGCACACCCGATCCGGCGTTGCCGGCCAAGGGCTTGCTGCGCTCGCGCCACAACAACTACTTCACCCTGCCCGTGCTGTTCATCATGATCAGCAACCACTTCCCGAGCACCTACGGCAGCCAATACAACTGGCTGATCCTCGCCGGGATCGCAGTGGCGGCGGTGTTGGTGCGTCATTACTTCAACACCCGCCACGACAGCAACCGGTTTGCCTGGACGCTGCCGGTCGGCGCCCTGGCAATGATCTGCCTGGCGTATGTCACCGGGCCCAAGCCCGTGTCCACCGCCCCGGACGTGGCCAAGGCTCCCGCCGCCATCGAGTACCAACCGCTGCCGGAAACCGCAGTGGGCGGTGGCGCCAAGCCGCAAGCCGCGCCGGCACAGCCTGCCGCAGCACCTGCCCAGGCCGCCAATGCCCAGGGTCCTTCGTTCGAGAAGGTGCACAGCGTGATTCAGGAACGCTGCTCGGTCTGCCATTCGGCCAAGCCCACCAGTCCGCTGTTCAGTGCGGCGCCGGCCGGGGTGATGTTCGATACGCCACAGCAGATCCAGCAACAGGCCGCGCGTATCCAGGCCCAGGCCGTGGCCACCCAGATCATGCCCCTGGGCAACATCACCCAGATGACCCAGCAGGAACGGGACCTGATCGGCGCATGGATCACCCAAGGCGCGCAGACCAACTGAGTGACCCTGACCGGTCTGATTGAACCCGTTACGCACACTACCCGCTGACAGGCGACCGCTCGCCTGTCAGCCACTCCCTGCATCTCGACACGCAGAGCCCCAGACAGTTGAACGAGCCTTCCGGGAATCTCTCCAGGCTCGACCACCCGTATTTGCCACAAGCAAAAACCTGACCGAACGGATGTTTTATCTGGAGAAAAAAGCGCCACACCAGAGCGCTGACAAAAAAAAGCGGTACCACCTACCTTGGGAGCAAACCGAATGAAACGCACGCGCACCAGCCTGATACTCGCAGGATCCTTGCTGGCCGGCGGCCAAGCCATGGCCGACGATCTGTTCCAATGGCAGAACAACAGCCTGACTTACCTGTACGGCAAGGACTTCCAGGTCAACCCGCGCATCCAGCAGACGGTGACATTCGAACACGCCGATGCCTGGAAATATGGCGACAACTTCTTTTTCCTCGACCGGATCTTCTACAACGGCAAGGAGGACGGCCAGTCGGGACCGAACACCTACTATGGCGAGTTCAGCCCGCGTTTGTCGTTCGGCAAGATTTTCGACCAGAAACTGGAAGTGGGCCCAATCAAGGACGTGCTGCTGGCCATGACCTATGAGTTCGGTGAAGGCGACAACGAGTCCTACTTGATCGGCCCGGGCTTCGACCTGGCGATTCCCGGCTTCGATTACTTCCAGCTGAACTTCTACAACCGCCAGACCGAAGGCCCACGCGCCGGCGACAACGTCTGGCAGATCACCCCGGTTTGGGCGTACACGATTCCCGTGGGCTCGTCCGACATCCTGATCGACGGTTTCATCGACTGGGTGGTGGACAACGACAGCAACGCCAAAGGCACCTCCCACGCCAACCTGCACATCAACCCGCAAATCAAATATGACCTGGGCAAAGCCATGAACCTGGGTGCCAAGCAGCTGTACGTGGGTGTGGAATATGACTACTGGAAGAACAAATACGGGATCGAAGACAGCGAAGGGTTCAAGACCAACCAGAGCAATACGAGCTTCTTGCTGAAGTATCACTTCTGATTACCCACCTTGATCCTGGATACACAGAGATTCTTGTGGAAGCTGAGCTTGCTCGCGATAGCGATGGATCAGGCCAAGTAAGTGCTGGATGTACCGCCGTCATCGCGAGCAAGCTCGGCTCCCACGGGGTTATGGGTGGTTGAGATTTCGCGTTCACCATAGATCCCTTGTGGGAGCGAGCCTGCTCGCGATGGCGCCGGGTCGGCTTGCATCACCCTCGGGCCAATCCCAGGAACCGACTCAGCTCATCGCGCTGGGCCAGCGCATCCTGGCGACCCAGCTCGATCAGTTCGTTGCAATACCCCGACTCGAACAGCAGATAGCTCAACACACTGGCGCCGCTGGTCTTCGTCGCGCCCGGCCCGCGCAGGAATAACCGCAGCGCACGGGGCAGTTCCTGGCGATGGCGGGCGGCAATTTCATCAATCGGTTGGCTCGGCGAAATCACCAGCACCTCCACCGGCGCCGCGCCCAGGGAGTGGGCCGGCACGTCATCGGGCAGCAAATGACTGAACCCGTTCAGACGCTGAAGCAACTCGATATCGCTTTCCAGACTGTCGATGAAGGTACTGTTGAGCAAGTGCCCGCCGATCTGCGCCAGGGTCGGTTGCAGACCGGTATAGCTGCGCGCCACCGGCTCCACCGCAGCGGGTCCACGGGGGTTGCCGCTGACGCCGATGACCAGCACCCGGTTCGCACCCAGGTGTAACGCCGGGCTGATGGGCGCCGATTGGCGCACCGCACCGTCGCCGAAATACTGCGGGCCGATCTTGACCGGCGCGAACAGCAGGGGAATCGCCGAACTGGCCATCAGATGCTCGACCGACAGCACGGTCGGCACGCCGATCCGACGGTGCCGCAACCAGGCGTCAATGGTCCCGCGCCCCTGGTAGAACGTCACGGCCTGGCCGGACTCATAACCGAACGCAGTCACCGCCACTGCGCGCAATTGGTGCTCTGCGATGGCCTGCTCGATACCCGAAGCCTGGAACTGTGCCTCAAGCAACTCACGCAGCGGGGAGCTGTCGATCAGCGCCACCGGCAACCTGGCGCCCAGGCCCAGCAGGCTATGGCCAAGGAAACGTCTCGCCTGGGCAATGACCCCCCACCAGTCGCTGCGCATGACCTGATGGCTTCGCACCGCCTGCCAGAACGCGGTCAAGCGCTCGATGGCCGTCTTGAAGTGCATCGCCCCGCTCGCCAGACTGACCGCATTGATCGCCCCGGCCGAGGTTCCTACGATCACCTGAAACGGGTTCTGCGCCTCGTCCGGCAACAATTCGGCAATCGCCGCCAACACCCCCACCTGATACGCCGCCCGAGCCCCGCCGCCGGAAAGAATCAAACCTGTCACCGGTTCAGCTGGGATCATCGCAACACTCCGTGCTCATGGATGGAAACTACTGGCTCAACCGCGCTTGTCGTACAGCTTCGGCTCGCCCGGTGGGCGACTCTTGAAGCGCCGGTGGGCCCAGAGGTATTGCTCGGGGCAGTCGCTCACCGACTGCTCCACCCACTGATTGATGCGGATGCAATCGGCTTCCTCGGTCTCACCCGGAAAATCCTCCAACGGCGCCTGGATCACCAGGCGATAGCCGCTGCCATCGGCCAGGCGCTCCTGGACGAACGGCACCACCAACGCCTTGCCGAGACGGGCGAACTTGCTGGTAGCGGTCACCGTCGCCGCCTGGATGCCGAACAATGGCACGAACACGCTTTGCTTGGCGCCGTAATCCTGATCCGGTGCATACCAGATCGCCCGGCCGGCACGCAGCAACTTGAGCATGCCACGTACATCTTCACGCTCCACCGCCAGGGAGTCGAGGTTGTGCCGTTCACGGCCCCGGCGCTGGATGTAGTCGAACAGCGGATTCTTGTGCTCACGGTACATGCCGTCAATGGTGTGCTGCTGACCGAGCAAGGCCGCGCCGATTTCCAGCGTAGTGAAATGCAGGGCCATCAGGATCACGCCCTTGCCCTCGCGCTGGGCCTGCTTGAGATGTTCCAGCCCTTCCACATGAGCCAGCTTGGCCAGCCGCGAACGCGACCACCACCAGCTCATGGCCATTTCGAAGAAGGCGATACCGGTGGAAGCAAAGTTTTCCTTGAGCAGACGCTTGCGTTCAGCCGCGGATTTTTGTGGAAAACACAGCTCCAGGTTGCGCCTGGCGATGCGCCGTCGGTCGCCGGCCACCCGGTACATCAGCGCCCCCAGGACACGACCGACCCGCAACAGCAACGGGTAAGGCAACTGAACGATCAGCCACAACAGCCCCAGGCCGCACCATAGCAGCCAGAAACGCGGGTGAAAAAAGGCACTTCGAAAACGCGGGCGATCCATTACAGCTTCCATAAAGACATGGGCCGCGCATTCTACATCGTTCGACCCGGCTTGCGGCTCGCGGACGATCTCGTTATAAGTCTCGGCACTTTTAGTGACAAGCCGTTGTACGCCGACCATGAGCCAAACCGAACCGCTAGACCAAGATCCCGTGTTCCAGCTGAAGGGCAGCATGCTCGCCATTACGGTGCTGGAGCTGGCCCGTAACGACTTGGAGGGCCTTGACCGGCAGCTCGCGGCCAAAGTCGCCCAAGCGCCGAATTTCTTCAGCAATGCCCCGCTGGTGCTGGCCCTGGACAAGCTGCCAGCCACCGAAGGCTCGGTGGATCTGCCGGGGCTGATGCGCGTTTGCCGCCAGCACGGCCTGCGCACCCTGGCTATCCGTGCCAGCCGCATCGAGGACATCGCCGCCGCCATCGCCGTGGACATTCCGGTGCTACCACCATCCGGCGCCCGGGAGCGCTTGCTGGAGCCGGCGCCGGCCGAAGCGATAAAGAAACCGGAAAAACCACCGCAGCCCGAGATCAAGCCGACCCGCGTGATTACCTCGCCCGTGCGCGGCGGACAGCAGATTTATGCCCAGGGTGGCGATCTGGTAGTAGTGTCCTCGGTCAGCCCGGGGGCGGAACTTCTGGCCGATGGCAACATCCATGTATACGGTCCGATGCGCGGCCGCGCGCTAGCCGGCGTCAAGGGCGATACGAAAGCCAGGATCTTCTGTCAGCAATTGAGCGCTGAACTGCTCTCCATCGCCGGGCAGTACAAGGTTTCCGAGGATTTACGCCGCGACCCGCTGTGGGGGGCTGGCGTCCAGGTCAGCCTGTCGGGCGACGTGTTGAACATCATTCGGCTTTAACGGATACTGCCGCATTTTCCAAGCATCTCTAAAACGTAGCGAAAACGGCTAAAACGACGTAGGAAAAAGGATCAGGCAGCGTTTACCGGAGGTAAACCCGGCCCAGCACCCTATTCCAGCCAAGCCTGTCCAATTGCAGCAGTTTTCAAGAGATGTTTTTCAGGGACTGACAAAGTCCTTTTTCCTTAGGGGTGAAACACCTTGGCCAAGATTCTCGTGGTTACATCCGGCAAGGGTGGTGTGGGTAAGACCACCACCAGCGCCGCTATCGGTACCGGTCTCGCGTTGCGCGGCCACAAGACTGTCATCGTCGACTTCGACGTCGGCCTGCGTAACCTCGACCTGATCATGGGTTGCGAGCGGCGCGTGGTCTATGACTTCGTCAACGTCGTCAATGGCGAAGCGAACCTGCAACAGGCCCTGATCAAGGACAAGCGCCTTGAGAACCTCTACGTCCTGGCCGCCAGCCAGACCCGCGACAAAGACGCGCTGACCCAGGAAGGCGTGGAAAAAGTCCTGATGGAGCTCAAGGAACAGTTCGAGTTCGTGGTCTGCGACTCCCCGGCCGGTATCGAAAAAGGTGCCCACCTGGCGATGTACTTCGCTGACGAAGCGATTGTCGTGACCAACCCGGAAGTGTCCTCGGTACGTGACTCCGACCGCATGCTGGGCCTGCTGGCGAGCAAATCCCGTCGCGCCGAGAAGGGCGAGGAGCCGATCAAGGAACACCTGTTGATCACCCGCTACCACCCGGAGCGCGTGGAAAAGGGCGAAATGCTCGGTGTCGAAGACGTCAAGGAAATCCTCGCGGTACGCCTGCTCGGCGTGATCCCGGAATCCCAGGCGGTGCTCAAGGCCTCCAACCAGGGCGTTCCGGTGATCCTCGACGACCAGAGCGACGCCGGCCAGGCCTACAGCGATACCGTTGACCGTCTGCTGGGCAAAGACCTGGAACACCGGTTCCTCAACGTCGAGAAGAAGGGATTCTTCGAGCGCCTGTTTGGAGGTAGGTAATGAACCTTTTTGACTTCTTTCGTGCCAACAAAAAGCCCAGTACCGCCTCGGTCGCGAAAGAGCGTCTACAGATCATCGTGGCGCACGAACGCGGCCAACGCAGCACCCCGGACTACCTGCCCTCCTTGCAGAAGGAACTGGTCGAAGTGATCCGCAAGTACGTCAACATCGGCAACGATGACGTGCATGTCGCACTGGAAAGCCAGGGTAGCTGCTCGATTCTGGAACTCAATATCACCCTGCCGGATCGCTGATCGATCCAGCTGGAGCCACGGCGGCTCGGGCCTGAACCTATGTGGGAGCGAGCCTGCTCGCGATGACGGTGGACCTTTCAGCTTCAATGCAAGCTGGACCACCGCAATCGCGAGCAGGCTCGCTCCCACACAGGGAATGGATCCGAGCCGCCGTTGGCGTTTGTACCGAGACTGTTTTCAATGCCCCTTTCCAACATCCGCATCATTCATCAGGACGCCGCCGTCCTGGTGGTCGACAAGCCGACCCTGCTGCTGTCGGTGCCCGGCCGGGCCGACGACAACAAGGACTGCCTGATCACCCGCCTGCAGGAAAACGGTTACCCGGAAGCACGAATCGTGCACCGATTGGACTGGGAAACGTCCGGCATCATCCTGCTGGCCCGGGATCCGGACACCCATCGCGAACTGTCCCGGCAGTTTCATGACCGGGAAACCGAAAAGGCCTACACCGCGTTGTGCTGGGGTCAGCCGGAGCTGGACAGCGGTAGCATCGATCTGCCCCTGCGCTACGACCCGCCAACCAAGCCTCGTCACGTGGTCGACCATGAGCACGGCAAGCACGCCCTGACTTTCTGGCGCGTGCTGGAACGTTGTGGCGATTGGTGCCGGGTCGAACTGACGCCCATCACCGGGCGCTCGCACCAGTTGCGTGTGCACATGTTGTCCATCGGCCATCCGCTGCTGGGTGACGGGCTCTATGCCCATCCACAGGCCCTGGCCGCCTGGCCCCGCTTGTGCCTGCACGCCAGCATGCTCAGCTTCACCCATCCGCAAAGCGGCGAGCGCCTGCGCTTCGAGTGCCCGGCGCCGTTCTGAAGGATTGCGGTGCTCTCATCGCGAGCAGGCTCGCTCCCACAGGTATTGGCGTTGAACACAGAGTTTGTGTTCGACGAAGATCCCCTGTGGGAGCGAGCCTGCTCGCGATGACGGCGGCACAACCAACGTAGACTTCAACCCTCTCCCTATCAACAGCCAATACGGTAAACTCCGCCCATTGCTGTCTGGAGCTATTTATGCGCGCAGAGTTGAACCAGGGCCTGATCGATTTCCTCAAGGCCTCCCCTACCCCGTTCCATGCCACCGCCAGCCTTGCCCAACGCCTGGAGGCGGCGGGTTATCAGCGCCTCGACGAACGCGAGACCTGGGCCACCGAGGCCAACGGTCGTTATTACGTCACGCGCAACGACTCTTCGATCATTGCCTTCAAGCTGGGCCGCAACGCGCCGCTGCACGACGGCATCCGCCTGGTCGGTGCCCACACCGACAGCCCTTGCCTGCGGGTCAAACCCCAGCCTGAGCTGCAACGTCACGGGTTCTGGCAACTGGGGGTGGAAGTGTACGGCGGCGCGCTGCTGGCGCCGTGGTTCGACCGCGACCTGTCCCTGGCCGGACGCGTCACCTTTCGCCGGGACGGCAAGGTCGAAAGCCAACTGATCGATTTCAAGGCGCCCATTGCCACGATTCCAAACCTGGCCATCCACCTCAATCGCGAAGCCAACCAGGGCTGGGCCATCAACCCGCAGAACGAACTGCCGCCAATCCTCGCCCAGTTCGCCGGCGACGAGCGCGTCGACTTCCGTGCCGTGCTCACTGACCAGTTGGCCCGCGAACACGGCCTGAACGCCGACGTGGTGCTCGATTACGAGCTGAGCTTCTACGACACCCAGAGCGCGGCGATCATCGGCTTGCATGGCGACTTCATTGCCGGCGCGCGTCTGGACAACCTGCTGTCGTGCTACGCCGGCCTGCAAGCCTTGCTCAACGCCGACTCGGAAGAAACCTGCGTGCTGGTGTGCAACGATCACGAGGAAGTGGGCTCCTGCTCGGCCTGTGGCGCCGACGGCCCGATGCTGGAACAGACCCTGCGTCGCCTGCTGCCTGAAGGGGAAGAGTTCGTACGGACCATTCAGAAATCTCTGTTGGTTTCTGCGGACAACGCCCACGGCGTGCACCCCAACTACGCCGACAAGCATGACGCCAACCACGGTCCCAAGCTCAACGCCGGGCCGGTCATCAAGGTCAACAGCAACCAGCGTTACGCCACCAACAGCGAAACCGCCGGGTTCTTCCGCCATCTGTGCATGGCCGAAGAAGTGCCGGTGCAGAGCTTCGTGGTGCGCAGCGACATGGGTTGCGGCTCGACCATCGGCCCGATCACCGCCAGCCAGTTGGGCGTACGCACCGTGGACATCGGCCTGCCGACCTTCGCCATGCATTCGATCCGTGAACTGTGCGGCAGCCATGACCTGGCGCACCTGGTGAAAGTGCTGAGCGCGTTCTATGCCAGTCGTGAGTTGCCCTGACTAGCCTATTCCTTGTGGCGAGGGGATTTATCCCCTCGCCACAACAGCGTTTGATGCAGGTCATCCCGACCTCGCAGAACCCCAGCTAGACTGACCTTATCACCCCGACAAGGCCGTCACCATGATTCCCGCGTCCATCTTCAACGCCATGCTGGTGCCCATCCTCGCCGGCATGATCCTGCTGACCATCGGCTTCAATTTTCGCGACAAGAATGTCGGGGTCTTCGCCATGTGGATCGGCATGCTGCTGATCCTCGCCACGGTTCTGTTCAGGATCATGACCAAGCTCAACGAGTCACTCTGACGCCGCCTCCAGCACGTCCACGCCGACATGAATCGCATCGTGTCGCCAGAACTCCAGGTCACAGTCGATCAGCCGTTGATGCTGGTCATAATTGACCCGCGCAATCCGCAACCCGGGGCTGCCGACCGAGACCTTCAGCGCCGCCGCGGCTTCAGGCTGTAGAGACGTGGGTACGATTTCGAATTTCACCCGGCCGTAGTGCAGATCGTAGTGACGGGCGTACAACTCGGTCATGGACTGGTTGAGATCGAATCCGAGGATGTCGGGAAAATACTGTGGGTTCAGGTAATGCTCGACATACAACACCAGCCGCTCGTCGATACGCCGCACACGGCAGATCTGGATCACACTCGACAACGCCGGCAATTGCAGCCAGGCACACACCGCCGCCGAGGCCGGTTGCAGACGGGCCGAGATCACCTGGGTCGAAGGCACCCGCCCCTGGGCCGTCACCATGGCGTGGAAATGGCTACGCTGCATCAGGTTATAGGCCAGGCGTGGCGGTGAGACGAACCAGCCCCGACGTTCCTCGCGATAGATCTGCCCTTGGGCTTCGAGCTGCAACAGGGCTTCACGCACGGTAATGCGCGTGGTCCCGAACAACTCACTGAGCTTGCGCTCGGCCGGCAACTTGCTGCCGGGGGCCAGCAACCCATGGTCAAGCTGCTCCTGCAGGACCTGCCCGATGGTTGTCACCGCTTTGGTTGTCTCAATGCGCATCAACGTTACCTATCTGGACTAGACCAGCACTGTTTCGGGGCGGGATCGGCGCATGCATCGAGCCGCTTTTCGTTCCTGCAAGCCTAGGCACTGCACATGACTGGCAGATGACAGAACCGCCGAACGGTCGATCCGCAGACCTGCAAATTTGCGGCCAAGCCCTTTCATATCAGCTGTTTAACCATGGTCTACGCTTAGCTATCAGCCACTGCGCGCGAACCGAATCGGTGTAGGTGCATCCACCACCGACATCAAAATGTCACAGGGCTCGCCTACATTGGCTCAGGTATTGCTGACCTAGACCAACATAACCGCCAACACAACCGCAATCGCAGCGTTGAAAACGCCCATAGGAGCTTCGGATGAAACAGCTTTTCCTGGCATCACTGTTAGGCTCGACCATTGCCATGTGCACCGCCGCCATGGCCGCTGATACCGATCTGAAAACGTTGGAAGCCGCTGCGAAAGCGGAAGGTGCCGTGAACAGCGTCGGCATGCCCGATGACTGGGCGAACTGGAAAGGCACCTGGGAAGACCTGGCCAAGACCTACGGGCTGAAACACGTCGACACCGACATGAGCTCGGCCCAGGAAATCGCCAAGTTCGCAGCCGAGAAAGACAACGCCAGCGCCGACATCGGCGACGTCGGCGCGGCGTTCGGCCCGATTGCCGTCAAGCAGGGTGTGGTTCAACCGTACAAGCCAAGCACCTGGGAGCAGGTTCCGGACTGGGCCAAGGACAAGGACGGCAACTGGGCCCTGGCCTACACCGGCACCATCGCGTTCATCGTCAACAAGAAGCTGCTGCATGGTTCCGAAGCGCCCACCAAATGGGCTGATCTCAAAACCGGCAAATACAAGGTATCCATCGGCGACGTGAGCACCGCGGCCCAGGCTGCCAATGGCGTACTGGCGGCGGCACTGGCCAACGGTGGCAACGAGAAGAACCTGCAACCGGCCCTGTTGATGTTCGCCGAGATCGCCAAGCAAGGACGCCTGTCCATGGCCAACCCGACCATCGCCACCATGGAAAAAGGTGAAGTCGAAGTCGGTGTGGTCTGGGACTTCAATGGCCTGAGCTACAAGGCCAAGATGGCCAACCCGGATGATTACGTCGTGCTGATTCCGTCCGACGGCTCGGTGATTTCCGGCTACACCACCATCATCAACAAATACGCCAAGCACCCGAATGCCGCCAAGCTCACTCGCGAGTACATCTTCAGCGACGCCGGCCAGATCAACCTGGCCAAAGGCAACGCCCGGCCGATCCGCGCCGAGCACCTGACACTGCCGGAAGAGGTCAAGGCCAAGCTGCTGCCGAACGAGCAGTACAAAGGCGTGACCCCGATCAAGGACGCGGACGCCTGGGAGAAGACCTCCAAGGCACTGCCACAGAAGTGGCAGGAAGAAGTGATCATCAATATGCAGTGAGGCGGTAGCTCCCGCTCGGATATCCGCTGGAGATATCTTGTGGGAGCAAGCTTTTCTGTGGGAGCCGAGCTTGCTCGCGATGCAGGCGCCGCGGTGCAACTTCAAGACCGTGTCATCGTTCATCGCGAGCAAGCTCGGCTCCCACATTGAGCGCGTTGACACTTGCATCTTCTTTTCGGTCTGCCTCTGCGGAGCCTTTTTCCCATGAAGCACAACGTCATCCTGGTAGTGCTAGACGGCCTCAATTACGAAGTCGCCCGGCATGCCATGGGACATTTGCAGGCTTACGTCAGCGCAGGACGCGCGGCTCTCTACAAACTGGAATGTGAACTGCCGGCCCTGTCCCGCCCGCTCTATGAATGCATCCTCACCGGCGTCGCGCCCATCGACAGCGGTATCGTGCACAACAACGTCTCGCGCCTGTCGAACCAGCGAAGCGTTTTCCACTACGCCACCGAAGGCGGCTTGAGCACGGCTGCCGCGGCGTACCATTGGGTCAGCGAGCTCTACAACACCTCACCGTTCGTGGCTGGGCGGGATCGTCATACCGACAACCCCGAGCTGCCGATCCAGTACGGACATTTCTACTGGAATGACCACTATCCCGATTCCCATCTGTTCGCCGACGCCGAACATTTGCGTCAGCGCTACGCGCCGAATTTTTTGCTGGTGCATCCGATGAATATCGACGATGCCGGCCACAAGCATGGCCTCGACACCCCGCAATACCGCAACAGCGCCCGCTCGGCCGACATCAACCTCGCGGTCTACCTGCAAGCCTGGCTCGATGGCGGTTATCAGGTGCTGGTGACGTCCGATCACGGCATGAGCAACGATCGCTCTCACAACGGCCTGTTGGCCGAAGAACGGGAGGTGCCGCTGTTCGTGTTTGGGGACAGCTTCAGCCTCGACCCCGCCGCGAATCCCCGGCAGACCGAACTGTGCGGCACCCTCTGCCAGTTGCTCGGTGTTGCTCACGACAAACCCTATTGCCAGGAGTTGCTCAAGTGAATGCCATGACGCGCGGCAAATGGCTGGCAGCGTTGTGCCTGGTGCCCTTCGCGATTTTCTTCATCGTGTTCCAGATCGCCCCGCTGCTCTGGGTGCTGGTCAACAGCCTGGAGTCGGAAGAGTTCGGTTGGGGCCTGGCCAACTTCAGCAAGATCTTCAGTTCGAAGTTCTACCTGCAAGCGATCCAGCACAGCCTGGAAATCAGCTTCTGGTCAAGTGTGTTCGGGATCATCATCGCAGTGCTCGGCAGCTACTCACTGCGCCGGGTCGATTCGAAGCTGCGCAACTTCGTCAACGCTTTCGCCAACATGACCAGCAACTTCGCCGGCGTGCCCCTGGCGTTCGCGTTCATCATTCTGCTGGGGTTCAACGGCAGCATCACCCTCATGCTCAAGCAAGCGGGGATCATCGAAGACTTCAACCTGTACTCGAAAACCGGGTTGATCATCCTCTACACCTACTTCCAGATTCCCTTGGGCGTGCTGCTGCTCTATCCGGCCTTCGACGCGCTGCGCGAAGACTGGCGCGAGTCCGCCGCGCTGCTGGGCGCCAACGGCTGGCAGTTCTGGCGGCACATCGGTCTACCGGTGCTGACCCCGGCGCTGCTGGGTACCTTCGTGATCCTGCTGGCCAACGCCCTGGGTGCCTACGCCACGGTGTACGCGCTGACCACCGGCAATTTCAACGTGCTGCCGATTCGTATCGCCGCCATGGTTTCCGGCGACATCTCCCTCGACCCGAACATGGCCAGCGCCCTGGCCGTGGTGCTGGTGGCGTTGATGACCCTGGTGACCGTTGTCCATCAGCTACTGCTCAAGAGGAGCTACCATGTCTCGCGCTGAATCGAGCCCTGTCGGCCTCTATCATCGGGCCGTGGTGTACCTGCTATTCGCCATACTGCTGCTGCCCCTGGCCGGCACGCTGATCTACTCCATCGCCAGCAGTTGGTCGGCCACCGTGCTACCCGCAGGCTTTACCTTCAAATGGTACGTGCAACTGTGGAGCGACCCACGCTTCCTCAGCGCCTTCGGCCAGTCGCTGATCGTCTGCGTCGGCGCGCTGGTGCTCTCGGTGGTGCTGATCCTGCCACTGCTGTTCGTGGTGCATTACCACTTCCCGAAACTCGACGCACTGATGAACATCCTCATCCTGCTGCCCTTCGCGGTGCCGCCGGTGGTGTCGTCGGTAGGACTGCTGCAACTCTATGGTTCCGGCCCACTGGCAATGGTCGGGACGCCGTGGATCCTGATCGGCTGCTACTTCACCGTCGCCCTGCCGTTCATGTACCGCGCGATCACCAACAACCTGCAGGCCATCAACCTGCGCGACCTGATGGACGCCGCGCAGCTGCTCGGTGCAAGCACCTTCCAGGCGGCCTTGCTGGTGGTGCTGCCCAATTTGCGCAAGGGCCTGATGGTGGCGCTGCTGCTGTCCTTCTCCTTCCTGTTCGGTGAGTTCGTGTTCGCCAACATCCTGGTGGGCACCCGCTATGAAACCCTGCAGGTCTACCTGAACAACATGCGCAACAGCAGCGGCCACTTCACCAGTGCCCTGGTGATTTCCTACTTCTTCTTCGTACTGGTCCTGACCTGGGCGGCGAACATTCTGAACAAGGACAAAAGCCAATGAGCTACGTCAGCGTCCAACACCTGCAAAAAGGCTACGCGGGCACGCCGGTGTTCAGCGACATCAACTGCGAAATCGGCAAGGGTGAATTCGTCACCCTCCTCGGCCCTTCCGGCTGTGGCAAATCCACGCTGTTGCGCTGCATTGCCGGGCTGACGACAGTGGATGCCGGCAAGATCCTGCTGGACGGCCAGGACATCGTCCCCCTGAGCCCGCAAAAACGCGGCATCGGCATGGTGTTCCAGAGTTACGCCCTGTTCCCCAACATGACCGTGGAACAGAACGTCGCCTTCGGCCTGCGCATGCAAAAGATCCAGGCCGAAGATAGCCGCCAGCGCGTGCAGGAGATCCTGCGCCTGGTGGAACTGCACGAGTTCGCCACCCGCTACCCCCATCAACTCTCCGGCGGCCAGTGCCAACGCGTTGCCCTCGCCCGCTCCCTGGTGACCCGGCCGCGCCTGTTGCTGCTGGACGAGCCGCTGTCAGCCCTGGATGCGCGGATTCGCAAACACCTGCGCGAACAGATCCGACAGATCCAACGCGAGTTGGGCCTGACCACGATTTTCGTCACGCACGATCAGGAAGAAGCCCTGACCATGTCTGACCGGATTTTCCTGATGAACCAGGGAAAGATCGTACAGAGCGGCGATGCCGAAACCCTTTACACTGCGCCGGTCGACGTTTTCGCAGCCGGCTTCATCGGCAACTACAACCTGCTGGACGCCGACAGCGCCACCCGACTGCTGCAACGGCCGGTGAGCAGTCGTATCGCCATCCGCCCGGAAGCCATCGAGCTGAGTCGCAACGGCGAACCGGATGCGCTGATCCGCAGCCACAGCCTGCTAGGCAACGTGATCCGCTATCGGGTCGAAGCCCGCGGCGTGGAACTGGTGGTAGACGTGCTCAACCGTTCGGCGGCCGACCTGCATCCCGATGGCGCCCGCCTGGCGCTTTCCATCGATCCGTCGGCCCTGTGTGAGGTAGCCTGATGGCTGTGTTGATTTTGAAGCTGATATTGAGAAGGGAAACGCACTGATGGCCCTGGCAATTTTTGATCTGGACGAAACCCTGATCCACGGCGACTGCGCCACCCTCTGGAGCGAGCAGATGGGGCGTCTGGGCTGGGTCGATCCCGAGTCGTTCATGCGTCGCAACAACGAGCTGATGGACGCCTACAGCCACGGCAAGCTGCGCATGGAAGAGTACATGGACTTCAGCCTGGAACCGATGATCGGCCGCACACCGGAAGAAGTCGAACACCTGGTGACGCCCTGGGTGGAGGACTTCATCGAACCGATCATCTTCAGCGACGCCACCAAGACCATCGCCGAACACCGCAAGGCCGGCGACCGGATCCTGGTGATCTCGGCTTCGGGCACGCATCTGGTGGGGCCGATTGCCGAGCGCCTGGGCATCGATGAGATCCTGGCGATCGAGCTTGAAGTGGCCCATGGGGCCTACAGCGGCAAGACCGTGGGCACCCTGACCTACCGTGAAGGCAAGATCGCCCGGTTGCTGGACTGGCTGGACGCCGAGGAAGAAAACCTGGAGGGGGCGAGCTTCTACTCTGATTCACGCAATGATCTGCCGCTGTTGCAACGGGTGGACTATCCCCATGTGGTGAACCCGGATCCGGTGTTGAAGGCCCATGCCGAATTGGCGGGGTGGCCGATTCACAGCTGGAAATAAGCCGACGTTCGCCGGGAGAGCCCAGAGCAGCGGCCTTCATTGGCATCTGCTCAATAAGGCACGACATACAGCGCACCGCTCACGCTGCTTTCGCCAGGTAATGCACAGGCGATTCCATGGGTATTTTCGGCGTGGTAGTAGGTGTAGTAACCCGCCGGACAAGTGCCGCCATGCTCACCGAGCCAATACCTGCCGCGAGGCAGCGGGAAAGGCCGGGCATACAGGCTCTCCAGCGTCTGGAGCTGCCCACTGCTGTTGATCAGGTATCCGCCGACGGTTCTCAGCCATTGATGAAAAGCCGCCAGACTCGTGAAGGTGCCGGGCACCACGATCCCCAGCAACCAAGTATTGCTGACTTGGGCCGTATACGTTGCTGACTGCGCCGGCGTGCTCGAATCAGATACGGTGATCACCGCATTACCCCGTCTGAACCCTGTCACCTGGCCGTTGGCCGTGACCGTCGCCACCTGGGTATTGCTGGACGTGTACCGGTAGGGCGGGGTTCCACCCGCTGCCCTGCGGGTCACTGTGTTACCGGGAGCATCAGCTCCCGTCGCGGGCCAGGAAGCGAAGATCCTGAAACCATCCACTGCCAACGGCGTGCGGTCGATGGACAGCGGCCCGCCAAGAAGAAATGCCTGGTCAGCGCTGCGATAGACGAATGTCGCGTCACCCGTCGTTGTCGTGGGTAACGTCAAGAGAATAATCGGCAGCCATCGGTCGGTTTCAGCGTAAAAATCTCGCTGATACTGCTGGGCACCAAGCAATCCTCCTGCAGTGTAGAAAAGCGCTTCGATCGGTAAGTCACGGCCTGCATTCTGTGCCCAGGTAGCCACGCGCACTTCGTTCTGGACCGGGCCTATGGCCGGATCGCCATTACCCAACGTTCGCGCCTCGAGGCTGGCGTGAAATGCACTCGCCGAAGCTGTACCGAGTGAAGCACGCACATTGAAGCCGCACTGATGGTGTGGCCGTTGCGCCGACGCAACGGACTGGAAGTGCGTCAGCCATTGGGTGGCGGTGGTGATCCCCTGGGACTGGCATTCCCGACTTGTGCCTGGAAACGTCCGGTATTGGCCGCAACCTTTGTCGTCTCTTTCGAACGTCCAACCGTCCACGGGAAACGAACACAGGATTTCTGGCTTGAGCGCCTGTTTGGAATCATTGTAAGCGTGAAAAAAGAAGCCGTTGTTATAGCCATAGGTCAAGGAGATGTACTTCGAATCTTCCCTCAAGTACGAGAAAGATACGCCGCCGCTTGCCACTGAAAAATGGCTGGGGTTCCAGAAATAATATGAGGCGGATGGCTGTGTTCCTCTGAACAAAACTCCCGAACACAGGTACGCCGGCGAGGTGGGACCGCAATCGGCCACTTTTTTATAATAACGAGCGGTCAGACTGATCGCTGTCTGCCTGCCTACTTCGTCAGCATTATTGGTATCCAGCTGTTGTGCATGTTGTGAAGTCGCGTTGCATCCCAGCAACAGTGCAATGCCAAAGGCAATGGGAAGTATTTTTTTCGTTGTTGTTGAGACCAACATGGCTGGACTCCACTCAAGGCGGTACCGGCTTCGATTAAAGGCGCGAAAGTCAGGGGTTGCCTACTGTCAGGAATGACAGTTCGAGCAATTACCGGATCAATGAATGGAATACAGGCCCTTGTGACGAGGGTGCTTGCTCCCGCTTGAGTGCGCAGCAGCCCGCTTTTTTTGAGCGCTTCGCACTCCAGTGAGAGCAAGCTCCCTCGCCACAGGGAAGCGTGCCATGACTGTCTGCTGGCGCGGATTGACTCCTTGTTCCGAAGTGTCCGATGGCACTTGTGCCCGGATCGACTCCAAGCAGATAAGGGAGCGTGCGAACATTAATGTCCGTAGTGCGGCGTAAACAGACATCCCCCCACGCTACTCGAACACGGAAAAGGCCTTGGCCAGTTCCAGCAGGGCATTTTCGTCCTGCACGTCCATATCGCCATCAGCATCGGTATCAGTCTTGACGTTGACGGTATCGTAGGCACCGTTCGTTTTTGAAGCGGAGATAAAAGTCGCGAACTGTAGCGCCTCGTTTTTATAGAACTCCACGAGAATATCGGGTGAGCTGTCGCCGTCAATATCTTCTTTGGACAGGCGGATCTCTTGTTTGGCCATCATGGCACCTCTTCTGTCAGGGAAACTATCAGAGAGACCTCTATGGCTCTCGAAGCAAATCTAGAGCGGCTGTCTTCACGCCGTCTACTGGCAGACCTGACAGGGTGTATATCCATCTAGTGAGTGAAATCAAACTGACCTGTACGGGGGCATACAGAACAATGGCTTGTTCACGGCAATACGCTGACGTCGCGAATTTCGCCGCAGAGGGGGCGTGGATCTACAACCATGAAGGTATTAACCGGCGGACAGAGGTAACGTCTACTTTCAAGAATCGCGGTTCGGACCAACGCCCGGACATTGAAACCTTGTGGGAGCCGAGCTTGCTCACGATAGCGGTGGGTCAGCTTGCACGATGTTGTCTGTGGTGCCGCCATCGCGAGCAGGCTCGCTCCCACAGGTTTTCGCGGGTTCATGAAAGCAATGTTCGGGCACCCATACTTGTGGGAGCCGAGCTTGCTCGCGATGGCGGTGGGTCAGTCAACTACGCTGCAAACTGATCCGACGCAATCGCGAGCAAGCTCGGCTCCCACAGGCCCCACTGTCGCTCCACGGGTCCACTCAGTTCAGGCTTTCATCAATCACCAGCACCAATTTTCCTGATACCTGGTTGGTCGCCAGCTCGGCGAACGCCGCCTCGGCTTCCTGGATCGGGAATGTCGCGGCCAACTGTGGGCTCAGGCGTTTCTCGGTGAATAACGGCCAGACATGTTCACCCAGCTCCCGCAGCAGATCGGCCTTGAATTGATCGTCGCGACTGCGCAGGGTCGAACCCAGCAACTGGATACGCTTGGCGAGGATCTTCGCCAGGTCCAGGTGGCTTTCCCGTCCGCCCATCAGCCCGATCAACACCCAACGCCCGTCAACTGACAAAAGTTTCACGTTGAGTCTGGCGTAGCTGGCGCCCACCGGATCGAGGATCACGTCGAAGGGCGCGAAGTCGTTCAAGCGCTCGATGTCGTCCGCCCGCACAACCCCGCCCTGGGCGCCCAGCGCCTCGCAATAAGCCAGCCGATCGGCAGAACCGACACTGACCCAGCATGGGTTGCCAAACGCCTTGCACAGTTGAATTGCAGCGGAACCGACGCCACTGGCTCCGGCGTGCAGCAGCACTTTTTCCCCCGGCTTGAGGCCTGCCAACTGGAACAGATTCAGCCACGCAGTGCTGTAGACCTCAGGCAGCGCGGCGGCTTCAGCCAAGGACAGGCCCTCGGGCACCGGCAGCACATGCCGGGCA
The DNA here is from genome assembly GCF_006227205.1 of Pseudomonas sp. ICMP22404. GTDB lineage: Bacteria > Pseudomonadota > Gammaproteobacteria > Pseudomonadales > Pseudomonadaceae > Aquipseudomonas. Next base: position 5,837 of record NZ_VCNG01000017.1, on the reverse strand, counting down.
TCGACCACCACCTCCTCGGCCATGCCACCGCCGGCGAGCAAGGCACACACGCGGTCGCCCACCTGCCAGGCCGAGCCCGGCCCAACCTCGCTGATGATCCCGGAACACTCCAAGCCCAGCACGTGACTGGCCCCGGGAGGCGGCGGATAAAGTCCGGCTTTCTGCAACAAATCGGCCCGATTCAGGCCGGCAGCCGCCACACGAATGCGAACTTGCCCTACGTCGCATGTCGGACTTGGCTCATCAGCCCATACCACTTGGCCTTCAACGCCTTGCAATGCTTTCACGGTGCCTCCATAGTGAGTCTCGACTGGGCCCGCTGCTGTAACGCCGGGCTTTCTTGCATTATGCGCCCGGGCCACATGGAACCGGCGACTTCAAAGACGGCCTAATATGCGTTATCAATTGTCCCTGCGTCGAATCAGTATGAAGCACCTGTTCCCCAGTACCGCCCTCGCGCTTGTCATTGGCCTCGGTCTGTTACCCCTGTCGAGCGATACGTTCGCAGCCAACAGCTGGGACAAGCTTCAACCTGATCGCGACGAGGTGATTGCCAGCCTTAACGTCGTTGAGTTGCTAAAGCGCCACCACTACAGCAAACCACCGCTCGATGACGCGCGCTCGGTCATCATCTATGACAGCTACCTGAAGCTGCTTGATCCGTCGCGCAGCTATTTCATGGCCAGCGATATCGCTGAATTCGACAAGTGGAAGACCCAGTTCGACGACTTCCTCAAGAGCGGCGACCTCAACGCCGGGTTCGTCATCTACAAGCGTTACCTGGACCGCGTGAAGGCGCGCCTGGATTACGCCATTGCCGAGCTGAACAAAGGCGTCGACAAGATCGACTTCAATGCCAAGGAAACCCTGCTGGTCGACCGCAAGGACGCCCCTTGGCTCAAGAGCACAGCCGAACTCGATGACCTGTGGCGCAAACGCGTCAAGGACGAGGTGCTGCGCATGAAAATCGCCGGCAAGGATTCCAAGCAGATCCAGGAAACCCTGACCAAGCGCTACAAGAACCAGTTGGCCCGTCTGGACCAGACTCGCGCCGAAGACGTTTTCCAGGCGTACATCAACACCTTCGCCATGTCCTACGACCCGCACACCAATTATCTGTCGCCGGATAACGCGGAGAACTTCGACATCAACATGAGCCTGTCCCTGGAAGGCATCGGCGCGGTCCTGCAGAGCGACAACGACCAGGTGAAGATCGTGCGCCTGGTACCGGCGGGCCCTGCCGACAAGACCAAGCAGGTCAGCCCGGCGGACAAGATCATCGGTGTCGCCCAAGGCAACAAGGAAATGGTCGACGTGGTCGGCTGGCGTCTGGACGAAGTGGTCAAGCTGATCCGAGGCCCGAAAGGCTCGGTGGTGCGTCTGGAAGTCATTCCGGCCAGCAATGCGCCGAACGACCAGACCAGCAAGATCGTGTCCATCACCCGCGAAGCGGTGAAACTGGAAGAACAGGCCGCGAAGAAATCGATCCTCAACCTGAAACAGGATGGCAAGGATTACAAGCTCGGCGTCATCGAGATCCCGGCCTTCTACCTGGACTTCAAGGCGTTCCGCGCCGGGGATCCGGACTACAAGAGCACCACCCGCGACGTCAAGAAGCTGCTGACCGAGCTGCAGAAGGACAAGGTCGACGGCGTCGTCATCGACTTGCGCAACAACGGCGGCGGCTCCTTGCAGGAAGCCACCGAACTGACCAGCCTGTTCATCGACAAGGGCCCTACCGTGCTGGTGCGCAACGCCGATGGCCGGGTGGACGTACTCGAAGACGAGAACCCGGGCGCGTTCTACAAAGGGCCGATGGCCTTGCTGGTCAACCGCCTGTCGGCGTCGGCCTCGGAGATTTTTGCCGGCGCCATGCAGGACTATCACCGGGCGTTGATCATCGGTGGCCAGACGTTCGGCAAAGGCACCGTGCAGACCATCCAGCCGCTGAACCATGGCGAACTGAAACTGACCCTGGCCAAGTTCTACCGGGTGTCCGGCCAGAGCACCCAGCACCAGGGCGTGCTGCCTGACATCGATTACCCGTCGATCATCGACACCAAGGAAATCGGCGAAAGCGCCCTGCCCGAAGCCATGCCATGGGACACCATCCGGCCAGCGATCAAACCGGCGGTGGACCCGTTCAAACCGTTCCTGGCCCAGCTCAAGTCCGACCACGACACCCGCACCTCTCAGGATGCCGAGTTCGTGTTCATCCGTGACAAGCTGGCCCTGGCGCAGAAATTGATGCTGGAGAAAACCGTCAGCCTCAACGAAGCCGACCGTCGCGCCCAGCATGCCGACATCGAGGCCAAGCAACTGGCGATGGAAAACCTGCGTCGCAAGGCCAAGGGCGAAGAGCCGCTCAAGGAACTGAAGAAAGAAGACGAAGACCTGATCACCGAACCGGAAAAGACCAAGCCGGAAGACGATGCGTACCTGAGCGAGACCGGGCGAATCCTGCTGGATTACCTGAAACTCAATACAGCGGTCGCCAAGCAAGGATGATGGCCATTTAATGGTGACTCTCGTCGGACTGTCATCAAACTGACATCAGTCTGTCGTGAAATACAGGACTGGGCACCCCACCAAGGTGCCCGGTCCTTTTTTTATCGCCAGAGATCGCCATGACCACGACCGAACAGCTGAGTGCCTTGAGTTCAATCCTGGCTCAAAGCGGTTTGCACAGTCTGTTCCAACCGATCGTATGCCTGTCCGAACGACGCATCCTGGGTTACGAAGCCTTGACCCGCGGGCCGTCCAACAGCCCGCTGCACTCTCCCATCGCCTTGCTCTCCGTGGCCCGCCAGGCCGGACGCCTCAGTGAACTGGAACTGGCCTGCCGACGCAGTGCCTGCCAACGCTTCAACGAGCAAAAATTGCCGGGCAAGCTGTTTCTCAATGTCTCGCCCGAGTCGCTGCTGGAGTCGGCGCACCAGACCGGACGCACCTTGCAACTGCTGCAGGACTTCGGCATCCCGCCCAGCCAGGTGGTCATCGAGCTGACCGAACAAACCCCGATCGATGATTTCCAGCTTCTGCAGAACGCGCTGCATCATTACCGGGCCATGGGCTTCTCCATTGCCCTGGACGATCTTGGCGCTGGTTATTCGAGCCTGCGGCTGTGGTCCGAATTGCGGCCCGATTACGTGAAGATCGACCGCCACTTCATCGACGGCATTCACCAGGACGCCCTCAAGCGCGAGTTTGTCGGCTCGATCCTGAAGATCGCCCGGACGTCCCGCTCCCAAGTGATTGCCGAGGGCATCGAACTGCCGGAAGAACTGGCGGTGCTGATGGAAATGGGCGTCGATCTGGTCCAGGGATACCTGCTTGCCCGCCCTCAGGAACAGCCATCACGGGATGCCAAGGCGCTGATGCCCAGGCAGGACAGCGGCACGGTGCCGCTGAGCGATGAAATCAACGACCTCAGCGCCCTGCTCAACGAGCAACCGGCCATGCCCCATGACACCCCTACGGCACGGGTCCTGGACGCTTTTCGGCGCCAGGCCAACCTCAATTCCCTGGCCGTGCTGGACAATCAGAACCGCCCCTGCGGCATCGTCCACCGCCATTCACTCTCGGACGCCTTGCTCAAACCCTTCGCCACCGACCTGTTCGCCCGCAAACCCATCAGCCGCCTGATGAGCGATGATTTCCTGGCCGTGGAACTGAGCCAATCGCTGCAACAAGTCAGCCGCCTCATCACCAGCCGCGCCCGCCAGCGCATCGAAGAAGACTTCATCATCACCCTCAACGGTCACTACCTGGGGCTGGGCCGGGTGATCGACGTGCTCAAGCTCATCACCGAACTGAAGATCCAACAGGCCCGCTATGCCAACCCGCTGACCCTGCTGCCGGGCAACGTACCGATCCAGCAGTGCCTTACCCGTCTGCTGCAACAGCGACAGGAAGCGGTGATCTGCTACGTCGACATCGACAGCTTCAAACCCTTCAACGACATCTATGGCTACGGTCGCGGCGACGAAGTCCTGCTGTGCCTGGCCCAATGCCTGAACGAACGCATCGACCCCAGCCGCGACTTCGTGGGCCACATCGGCGGCGACGACTTCCTGCTGGTCCTCGGCCCGGAAGACTGGCGCAAGCGCCTGAACCAGCTGCTGAGCGACTTCCAGACCCATTGCCGCCGGTTCTATCGTCCTGAGCATCTGGAGGCTGGGTGCTTTACGGCGTTGAACCGGCAGGGGATTCGACAGGAATTTGCGTTGTTGTCGCTATCGATTGGCGTGGTGCATCTGCGCTCAGAGGTTTGCGGGGAGCTGGATGCGAGCCAGTTGGCGGAACTGGCTTCGCAGGCTAAGCATCATGCGAAGGAAGTGCCTGGGGGGAGTTTGTATTTGGTTGAGGCTGAGGCCGTAGAGTCTATTGGGGCGATGGTATGAAGTAGGCAACTCGAGATCGCCTACCAAGTGGATGGATCTTCGAGCGCTGCTTTTTCAATATCTTGCTTCCATTCTTCGCTTACTAGTTCATATATATCCTCGAAAAAGCTACGGGGGGTATGGATTTCAGATGCCAACCAAGGCGAAGCTGAAGATTCATCTGTCTCGTAGTCATACTCAAAAAGCGCACCAAAATCATAAAACTCGTTCTCCAGCGCCTCCTTCAACTTAATCAAGAGTAAAAATTTATGTCTATACGACAAATATGCCTGCTCTTTAATTATGTAATTTTTAATTATAATTCGTCGATCCGACGCACTATTCGGGTCAAGCCTCAACAACTCCTTTCTAAATGAATCATCTTTATATTCCGTATCTATACCAGCCAAGAGCGCGTCGACAGTTGGCTGATAAGGCAACTCAGTGAAGGGAGCTAGCAACATAATCAACTCCATTTTTCGTCTAGCTTAATCAATAGGAAAGGCAGTAAACGGTTTATCAGTTTGAATTCTGTCAAATTTCACTTCTGCACCATTCATGTGTTCATTCAGAATTGGATTGGTTCTATCTCTTCTGTTGGGTTTGTACCCCCGACCGGCGCCAGGCATTTCCATCCTAACAATAGGGTTTTGCCTTCTGTCGAATCCCGTATGCGCGGGTAAACCCCGAGCCGTTCTTGTAAGAGCTTCATTTAGTGCGTGCATCTGCATTCTCCAACTCTTAAATTGAGAGCTAGAGCTCACGGGGCCTATTTGTCCGTTTATCGTTGGATGACTCCCGTCAATTGGCCGCTGCCTTACCGCCCTATCTGGTATCTCGGGATTATGCTTAGCAACAGTATGCATGTCATATTTCCTCTCATACTCCTCTACACGTCGCTTAGCATTCGCCTCCGCTAACTCATCAATCCGAGCCCGCCGCTGCTCCGCCGTCATCGGCAGTCGCGGCTCTCCCTCATCTACCCCAACCTTGGCAGCCGGATCCTGCTCCCCAACCGCCGGCCTGCACCCACCCTTCCCCGGGCAATCCACCAACCCCAACGGATCCACCCACCCCGTCGGGTTCAGGGTGTACCGGTACCCATTGAGCCCACCCGTCAGTTTGCTCGGATCAGGGGTCAGGTAGCGGCCCGTTTCCGGATTGTAGTAGCGGTGCCGGTTGTAGTGCAGGCCGCTTTCCGGGTCGAAGTATTGGCCCTGGAAGCGCAGCGGTTGTTCCAGCTGTTCGCCGCCGCCGTGCTCTATCGCTCGGACTTTACCGTAGCCGTGGTAGCGCGCCGACCAGACGATCTGGCCGCCGTAGTTGGTCAGTTCCTGCGGTGTCCCCAGGTGGTCGAGGTGGTAGTAGAACGGGCAGGCGTTGAGGCCTTTGCCGTCGAGCAGCGCCAGCGGGCGGAAGGTGCCGGGTTCGTAGAGGTAGCTGCGGTGGTGATGG
>NZ_VCNG01000016.1 GCF_006227205.1 Pseudomonas sp. ICMP22404 | reverse complement strand
GCGGCAATGTCGAATGTACCGCCGCATCGCGAGCAGGCTCGCTCCCACAAAGGGGGCTGCGCCGTGCCATAGCTGTGTGGCGGACACAAGACCTGTGGGAGCGAGCCAGCTCGCGATAGCGGCGGGTCGGCTTGCGACAATATTGAATGTACCGCCGCCTTCGCGAGCAAAGGGGTTACAGGGCTGAGGCCTGGCGCCATTCGGATGGAGATGTTGCCAGTTCCGCAGCACCGGCCACTGCACCGATAACCAGGATCGCCGGGCTCTTGAGTTGAAACGCACCTGCATCGGCCTCCATCGAGGCCAGGTCGCTGCGGCAGTCTCGCTGATGAGGCAGGGAGGCATTCTCGATCATGGCCACCGGGGTGTCCGCTGCCAGGCCACCGGCCAGCAGTTGCTCGCGGATCTCGCTCAGTTTCGCCACCCCCATGTACACCACCAAAGTCGTCCCGCTTTGTGCCAGGGCTTGCCAGTTCAGGCTGCTGCCGTCCTGGGTGTGGGCAGTGACCAGCGTCACGCCCCGGGCGATGCCGCGCAAGGTCAAGGGAATGTCGCACTGGGTCGCGCCTGCCAGCCCGGCCGTGATGCCATTGACCAGCTCCACTTCTATGCCATGCTCGCGCAGCCATTGCGCCTCTTCACCGCCCCGACCGAAGATGCACGGGTCGCCGCCCTTGAGGCGGACCACGCATTTGCCCTGGCGCGCATAGCGCAGCATCAGCCGATGGATGAAGGCCTGGGGCGTGGAGCGGCAGCCGCCGCGCTTGCCCACGGCGATGATGCGTGCACCGCAGCAATGTTCCAGCACTGCCTCATTGACCAGATCGTCGATCAGCACCACGTCGGCTTCGCGCAGGGCGCGTACGGCCTTAAGGGTCAGCAATTCAGGGTCGCCAGGACCCGCACCCACCAGCCAGACTTTTGCGTTCATAGTGTTTTCCTCACGAGAGAGCGGCCATCGGTTGCGCGGTGGCAACCAGCAGACGCTTGATTTCCGGTACGCAGGAACCGCATTGCGTGCCACAGCCCAGTTCCTGTTTCAGCCCTTGCAAGTCCAACCCTCGTTCAATGCCGGCGCAGATCGCACGCTGGCTGACGTTCAAGCAGTTGCACAATGTTTTACCGCCAGCGGTCGCCGCGCCGACGTTGCCTGGTGGTGCGCTCAACGGTGCCAGCAGCCAGCGACGCAGTTGCTCATCGGCACGACCTTCCAGCCACAGGTTCTGCAGCCAATGACGGGCGAGGGTTTCGCCAGCCAGGCGGATGGCGGTGATGCGTCCGTTTTCGATCCGCACCCGTTTCCCGATGGCGCGGCGGGGATCGTCGTAAGCCAGTACCGGTCCGTCGATCAGCCCCAGTTGTTCGTCGATTGCTTGCAGCAGTGCGGGGTCAGGCGCTTCGGTGCTGGCGGCGCGAATCAGCAACGCGGGACGTTCACGGCCGGTCAAGCTCAGGCTGACGTAGGCAAACACCTCACACAGCGGACGCAATGTCTCCAGATGCTGTTGGACATCGCCTTCGATCAGGGCGAAAAGCTGCCAAGGCAGGCTCACCGGTTCCAGACGCACGCCGCTGTGTTTGAGTTCCGGTTGTTTCGACAAGGGGTCGAAAGCCGGTTGGGTCAGGGTATTGACTCCACCCTTGAGGAACCGATCGCCCCAGTGCATTGGCAGGAACGCCTGGCCGGGCCGCACGCTTTCGTCGCTGTCCACGGCCACGATCACCGCGCCACGACGACTCTTGAGGCTGACCAGATCGCCCGGTTGCAGGCGCTGGCGCTGCAGTTCGTCGGGGTGCAGGCTGAGTACGGCTTCATTCACATGACCGAACAACTGCGCGGCGGTGCCGGTGCGGCTCATGCCGTGCCACTGGTCCCGCAGTCGGCCGGTGTTGAGGGTCAACGGGTAGCGCGCGTCCCGTAGTTCCCTGGCGGCGCGATACGGTTCGGCGACAAACCGCGCCCGGCCGCTGTCGGTGGGGAAAATGCCATCCATGTACAGACGCGCCGTCCCGACCGTGGCGCCCTCAGGGAAGGGCCACTGCTGGGGGCCAAGTCGATCGATCAGCCCATGGCTGATACCGGACAAGTCGAGATCTCGGCCCCGGGTCAATTGTTTGTATTCGTCGAACAACTGGGCGGGTGCGTCAAAGGCGAACAGGCTGGGTTGGCCCGGCCGCAGACGTTTCTCCAGGCGTTGGGCAAAATCCACGGTAATGGCCCAGTCTGGTCGTGCTTCGCCCGGTGCGTCAATGGCCCGGCGAACGTGGGAAATTCGCCGTTCAGAGTTGGTCACCGAACCTTCCTTTTCGCCCCAACTGGCCGCTGGCAACAGCAGGTCGGCAAACCCGGCGGTTTCGGTGGTGCGGAAAGCCTCTTGCAGCACCACGAACGGGCAGGCCTGCAGGGCCTCCCGAACCGCCGTCTGGTCCGGCATCGATTGAGCCGGGTTGGTGCAGGCGATCCACAAGGCCTTGATCTTGCCGTTGCGCACCTGCTCGAACAACTCGATGGCGCTCAAGCCGGTATTGGCGGGCAGTTGCTCGACGCCCCAGTATTCGGCGACTTCGGCGCGATGCTCCGGGTTGGCGGCTTCGCGGTGGCCCGGCAACAGGTTCGACAAGCTGCCGGTTTCCCGCCCGCCCATGGCGTTGGGTTGGCCGGTCAGCGAGAAAGGGCCGGCCCCCGGGCGGCCAATCTGCCCGGTGGCGAGGTGCAGGTTGATCAGGGCACTGTTCTTGGCGCTGCCGGCGGTGGACTGATTCAGGCCCATGCACCACAACGACAGGAAGCTGGGGGCCGTGCCGATGGCTTCGGCACACTGATGCAGTTGCTCGACGCTGATGCCGCATAGCTGGGCAACCATGGCGGGGGTGTAATCGCGCACCAGGCTCTTCAGGTCCGCCAGGCCTTCGGTATGGGCCTTGATGAAATCGTGATCGATCCAGTCTTCCCACAACAGCAGATGCAAAATCCCATGGAACAAGGCGACATCGGTCCCCGGCAGGATGGCCAGGTGCAGGTCCGCCAGATCGCAGGTGTCGGTGCGCCGCGGGTCGATGACAATGATCTTCATCTGCGGCCGGCGGGACTTGGCTTCTTCGAGGCGGCGAAACAGGATCGGGTGGGCGTAGGCCATGTTGCTGCCGACGATCATGACGCAGTCGCTCAGCTCCAGGTCTTCATAGTTGCAGGGCGGCGCGTCGGCGCCGAGGCTGCGCTTATAGCCCACCACCGCCGAGGACATGCACAGCCGGGAATTGCTGTCGATGTTGTTGGTGCCGACCAGGGCCCGGGCCAGCTTGTTGAAGGCGTAGTAATCCTCGGTCAGCAACTGGCCGGAGATGTAGAACGCGACACTGTCGGGGCCGTGCTCAGCGATGGTCTTGGCGAACACGCTGGCGGCGTGCTCCAGGGCACTATCCCAGTCGGTTCGGGCACGGGACAGGCCTTTGCCCAGGCGCAGCTCGGGGTACAGGGCTCGTGCGGCGAGATCACCGGTCAGGTGCAGGGTCGAGCCCTTGCTGCACAGTTTGCCGAAGTTGGCCGGGTGGGCGGGATCGCCACTGACGCCGAGGATGCGCTCGTCGTCGTGTTCGATCAGTACGCCGCAACCGACCCCGCAATAACAGCAGGTCGAGGCAGTGGTCTGGCGGTTCATCAGCTTGCGTCCCTTAGCGCCAACAGCACCCGGCCGTTCTCGACCCGTGCCGAATGATGATGGGCACAGCCCACGTCCGGCGCCTGGGCCTGGCCGGTCTCCAGGTCGATCTGCCAGTTGTGCAGCGGGCAGGCCACGCGCTTGCCATAGATCAAGCCCTGGGACAACGGCCCTCCCTTGTGCGGGCAGCGGTCATCGAGTGCGAACACTTCATCGTCGCTGGTACGAAAAATCGCAATGTCGCCCTTCGGGCCGTTGATGATGCGCGAGCCCAGGGCATTGATGTCTTCCAGCGCGCAGATATCCAGCCAGTTCATGCCGGCACCTCCAGATGCTTCACGGGGATGACTTCAAACTCTTTCTTCAGCTGGGGTTGTTCCAGGCGCTGTTTCCATGGGTCCTGTTCCAGCGACAGGGAAAACTTCAGGCGCTCATGAAGGGCCTTGCGCCGCGCCGGGTCTTCGAGCACGGCTTTCTTGATGTGCTCCATGCCGACCCGCTGCATGTAATGCACGGTACGTTCGAGGTAGAAGGCTTCTTCGCGGTACAACTGCAAGAAGGCACCGTTGTATTCGCGCACTTCCTCGGCGGTCTTGAGTTTGACGAAGAACTCGGCGACTTCGGTCTTGATTCCACCATTGCCGCCGATATACATCTCCCAGCCGGAATCGACACCGATGATGCCCACATCCTTGATGCCAGCTTCCGAGCAGTTGCGAGGGCAACCGGAGACGGCCAGCTTCACCTTGTGCGGCGACCACATGTTGAACAGGTCATGTTCCAGTTCGATGCCCAGTTGGGTGGAGTTCTGCGTGCCAAAGCGACAGAACTCACTGCCCACGCAGGTCTTCACGGTGCGGATGGATTTGCCGTAGGCATGGCCGGATGGCATGTCGAGGTCTGCCCATACGCCGGGCAGATCCTGCTTCTTGATGCCCAGCAAGTCGATGCGCTGGCCACCGGTGACCTTGACCATGGGCACGCTGTATTTGTCGGCCACGTCGGCGATGCGTCGCAGCTCCGCGGGCGTGGTCACGCCGCCCCACATCCGTGGGACGACCGAGTAGGTGCCATCCTTCTGGATGTTGGCGTGGGCACGTTCGTTGATCAGTCGGGATTGCGGATCGTCGTGGGCTTCGCCTGGCCAAGTGGAAATCAGGTAGTAGTTCAATGCCGGACGGCAGGTGGCGCAGCCGTTCGGGGTGCGCCAGTTCAGGTAGTTCATGGTGCCGGCGATGGTCAGCAGGTGCTCGTCGCGAATCGCCTGGCGGATCTGGCCGTGGTTGAGGTCGCTGCATCCGCAGATGGCTTTTTCGCTTTTCGGTTTGACGTCGGCCGCGCCGCCAACCGTGTTGATGAGGATCTGCTCGACCAGACCGGCGCAGGAGCCACAGGAACTGGCGGCCTTGGTGTGTTTTTTCACGTCATCGACGCTGAACAGGCCATGCTCCTGGATCGCCTTGACGATGGTGCCCTTGCACACGCCGTTGCAGCCGCAGACTTCAGCGGAATCGGCCATGCTCATGGCTTTGTCCTGGCCCTGGTGGCCGACGTCGCCCAACGCGTTCTCACCAAACATCAAGTGATCGCGGATCTCGCCGATGGCGGCGTTCTCGCGGATCTGGCGGAAATACCAGCCACCATCTGCCGTATCGCCGTACAGGCAGGCGCCGACCAGCACGTCATCCTTGATCACCAGTTTCTTGTAGACGCCGCCGATGGGGTCGGAGAGGGTGATGGTCTCGGTGCCTTCGCCGCCCATGAAGTCGCCGGCGGAAAACAGGTCGATGCCGGTGACCTTGAGCTTGGTCGAGGTCACCGAGCCTTTATAGGTGGCAAAACCCAGTTGCGCGAGGTGATTGGCGCAGACCTTGGCCTGTTCGAACAACGGGGCCACCAGGCCGTAGGCGGTGCCGCGATGGTTGGCGCATTCACCGATGGCGTAGATGCGCGGGTCATAGGTCTGCATCGTGTCGTTGACCAGGATTCCGCGACTGCACGGGATACCGGCTTTTTCCGCCAATTCGACGTTGGGGCGGATGCCCGCCGCCATCACCACCAGGTCGGCGGGGATGATGTCACCGTTCTTGAACTGCACCGAGCCGACCCGGCCATTGCCGGCGTCGTGGAGGGCCTGGGTCTGCTCGTTGAGGCGGAATTTCAGGCCACGGTCTTCCAGGGCGGTTTGCAGCAGTTGGCCGCTGGTCTTGTCCAGCTGCCGCTCCAACAGCCACTCACCCAGGTGCACCACGGTCACGTCCATGCCCCGCAGTTTCAGGCCGTTGGCGGCCTCCAGGCCCAACAGGCCGCCGCCGATCACCACGGCGTGCTTGTGGGTCTTGGCGGTTTCGATCATTGCCTGGGTGTCGGCGATGTCGCGATAGCCGATGACGCCGTCGAGCGTGTGGCCGGGAATCGGCAGAATGAACGGCGTGGAGCCGGTGGCGATCAGCAGGCGATCGTACTCGGCCTCGGTGCCGTCTTCAGCGATGACCCGACGCTTGACCCGGTCGATCTCCACGACCTTGCGGTTGAGCAGCAGGTTGATGTGGTTGTCCTGATACCAGCTCAGGTCGTTGAGGACGATTTCCTCAAAGGTTTGCTCGCCGGCGAGCACGGGGGAGAGCAGGATGCGGTTGTAGTTGGTGTGAGGCTCGGCGCCGAACACCGTGATGTCGTACAGCTCGTTGCTCAGCTTGAGCAGTTCTTCAAGGGTTCGAACCCCGGCCATGCCATTGCCGATCATCACCAGTTTGAGTTTTTTCATCAGGGTTCTCCGCAAGCCCAGACCCGGTTTCGTCACGTCTCATCACGGCGATCGGACTGGCTCGGCAATTTTCACGAAAACAAAAAAAGGCGTCCCGCTAGTGTGCTAGCGAGGACGCCTTTGTCCTGGTCCCGTTCTCTCGGGAAGCACCGCCTTCATCGTTGGAGGCGTTGCTTTATGTCTGTTGAGAGGGGATATGCAGTGGTTGTGCCAAGTGACTCCAAGGCACGGATTTATTGCGGGAAGCGTGGGGCGGGGGGGGGTGGAAGGGGATTTATTGCACCGAATCAAAGCGTGTCGCCCGGTAATGGAGCGTGGCAGACGATAGCTTTGTAGTGGCAGGCAGGCCGCCATCGCGAGCAAGCTTTGCTCCCACAGCAGACCCTCTGTGGCAGCAGATCCCCAGTGGCAGCAGACCCTCTGTGGCAGCAGATCCCCAGTGGCAGCAGATCCTCTGTGGGAGCAAAGCTTGCTCGCGATGGGCGCGACCGGATCTCAGCTATGAAACACCAGGAACAGCAACACAATATTCACCACCAACGACACCAGCGCCAACGTCCGCCAGACCTTCAGCGGTTCCCTTTCCAGCAGTGGCCGGGGCCTGACGCTCAAGCTGCGGCGCTCGCCCTGTTCCAGCAATAACAACCATTCCTCGGCGGTCTCAAAGCGCTCGTTCGGATCCGCTGCAACAGCGCGCTCCAGGCTTTGTCCCAGCCATTCAGGCAGGTCCGGCCGATAGCGGCTGGCGCTGACCGGCACGCCAAAGCGCGGTCGCTGGAAGGCCTCGACTTCGCCGTGGGGATAGTGTCCGGTCAGCAGGAAATACAGGGTCACACCGACGGCATACAAGTCCTGCTGCGCCGTCGGTGCGACACCGCCGAAGGCTTCCGGTGCGATATAGCTGGGGGTGCCCGGTAGCACGTTGGCCTGGTCTTCGGACAGGCCGGGGCAGTACGCCAGCCCGAAATCCAACAGCCGCAGTTCGCCGTCGTCCCCCAGATGCAGGTTTTCCGGCTTGATGTCACGGTGGTAGATCTGCCGTCGATGCAGCAGGCCCACCGCCCGCACCAACCGCTGCGCCAGGTCCAGCCATTGAGCCAATGGCAAGGCGCCGGCCTGGTGGAACAGCTCGGCCAGGGTCATGCCCGGATATTCGCGCATCACGTAATACAGATGCTGGCGCTGGGGAACGCCGTGGACTTCCGGAAACTGCCTTCCGGCGACCCGCTTGAGAAACCATTCTTCCGACAGCAATGCCTGCCCGGCCCGGGTGTCGTCCCGTAGCTGCCCCGGCAAGGTTTTCAGTAGCCACGGTTGGCCTTGGCCGTCGTGTACCCGGTAGAGCAGCGATTGCTGGCTCTGGCCGAGCAGCCCTTCGACCTGCCAACCCTCGAACGCCTGGCCCGGTTTCAGCGCCGGGGGAAGGGGCCATTGCTGCAGTTGGATCAGCGCATCGCCGATGCTCGCTTCGCCCAGTGCATCGACCCGTATCAGCAAGGCGCTGGCGTTGTCCTGGCTGCCGGCCAGGTGCGCGGCGTTCACCAGTGTCTGGGCGGCGAGGTTCAGGTCCGGCTGGTCCCGAAGGATGCCGGCAATGGCCGTATCCCCCAAGACCGCCCAGACGCCATCGCTGAGCAACACGAAGGTCTCTTCAGTGCGCAGTTCGCCGTCGAGGAAATCCAGAATCAAATGTTGATCCAGCCCCAGGGCGCGCTTGAGCACATGTTGCATGCCCTGCTGCTCCCAGACGTGATCCTCGCTGACCCGTTGCAGATGATCTGCGTGCCAGCGGTAGACCCGGCAATCACCCACGTGGGCGAGGGTGAAGCGCCGGCCCCGCAGTACCAGGGCACTGACGGTGGTGAGCAACGGCTGCCCGCCACCGTTGGCCTGCAACCAACGATTCTGTGCCAGCAACAACCGGTCCAGCGCCTGGGCCACGCCCCAGGTTTGCGGCGTGGAGTAATAGTCCAGGGCCAGTGCCTGCAAGGTCGAGCGGGCGGCCAGTCCGCCGTCGGCGCATTGACTCACGCCGTCGGCAATAGCGAACAGGTAGCCCTTGCTGGCGGCCAGGGCCGGGGCCGGGGTGACCAGGCGCAGGGCGTCCTGGTTTTCCTCCCGTGGGCCGATGGCAGTGGCTTCGGCAAAACTCAATTGCAGGTTCATGGTCGCTGTTTATACCCGAGCCGCGGTGACGGCTGCGGAGCCCCAGGTGGTTCTCCAGCGACGCTTGACGCCGTGCAGGCCGAACCAGGCCAGGACGCCCAGGCTGGCGAACAACCACAACGCCAGTTGGTAGCTGCCGGTGCTCTGCTTGATCGCGCCCATGCCCGCCGCCAGGGCGAAGCCACCGATGCCGCCGGCCATGCCGATCAGTCCGGTCATCACGCCGATTTCGCGACGGAAACGTTGCGGTACCAGTTGGAACACGGCGCCGTTGCCTGCGCCAAGGCCGAGCATGGTGCAGACGAACAGCGCCAGTGCCGCGTAGGAGTTCGGCAGGTTGAAGCCCACCGCTGCGATGCAGATGGCCGCCACGGTGTACATGCCCAGCAAGGTGCGGATGCCGCCGAAGCGATCCGCCAGGGCACCGCCCAGCGGCCGCATCAGGCTACCGCCGAAGACGCAGGCCGCAGTGTAGTAGCCGGCGGTTACCGGGCTCAGGCCATATTGGTCGTTGAAATAGCCGGGCAGGGCGCTGGCCAGGCCGATGAAGCCGCCAAAGGTCACGCTGTAGAAGAACATGAACCACCAGCTGTCACGGTCACCCAGGGCCTTGAGGTAGTCAGCCATGGATTTGGCTTTCGGCCGCTCGGGAGCGTTCTTGGCCAGCCAGGCGAAGATGACCAGAGTCAGGACCAGCGGGATCAGTGCGAAACCGAACACGTTGCCCCAGCCGAAGGCTGCGGCCATCACCGGCGCGATGATCGCGGCCAGCACGGTGCCCGAGTTGCCGGCACCGGCGATGCCCATGGCCTTGCCCTGGTGTTGTGGTGGATACCACTGGGACGCCAATGGCAGGGCGACGGCAAACGAAGCGCCGGCCATGCCCAGGAACAGGCCCAGCAGCAGTGCCTGTTCGTAGCTGTGGATGCCCAGTTTCCAGGCGCAGAACAGCGCGCTGATCACGATCACCTGACCGACCATGCCGGCGGTCTTTGGCGAAATCCGGTCGGCCAGCAGGCCCATGAACAGCCGCAGCACGGCCCCGGCCAGAATCGGTGTCGCGACCATCAGGCCACGTTGCTGGGTAGTCAGATGCAAGTCGGTGGCAATTTGCACCGCCAGGGGGCCGAGCAGGTACCAGACCATGAAACTCAGGTCGAAATAAAGGAAGGCCGCGAACAGGGTCGGGGTGTGGCCGGATTTCCAGAAGCTTGAATTCATCGCGCACCTCAGCTGTAAAAGTCTCGAGAAATGAGTCAGTGCTCAGAGCAGTGCGCCGTCTGTGGTCGCACCACCGGCTCCGAAGAGCCAAAACAAAAAAACGCCGCAACCCGGATTGCCAGTGAGGCAAGAAGGGTGTGCGACGTCTTTGTCGTAGGTGGGGCAACCGCCGTTGGTTACCTGTAGGGATGCTTAAGCGAGATCTGTGCCAACAGCAGGTATCGAGGGGAGGTCATCGCGAGCCGGCTCGCTCCCACAGGTGGATTGGGCGGTACTCGGAATCCTTGTGGGAGCGAGCCTGCTCGCGATAGCGCCGGGCCAGGCGCCGCGGGGCCTCAGCCCAGCAACTCATTCATCGCAATGATCTGCTCGGCCACTTGAATCAGCTTCTGCTGGCGACTCATGGCCTGGCGGCGCATCAGGGTGTAGGCCTGTTCTTCGTTGCACTCCTTCATCTTCATCAACATGCCCTTGGCCAGTTCGATGCGCTTGCGTTCGGCCAGTTGCTGGTCCCGGGCCTGGAGCTGGGCGCGCAGGGCCTGGTCGCTTTCAAAGCGGGCCATGGCCACGTCGAGGATCGGTTGCAGGCGCGCGGCGTGGATGCCTTCGACGATGTAGGCGCTCACCCCCGACTTGATTGCCTGGCGCATCACACCCGGGTCGTGCTCATCGGTGAACATGACGATCGGTCGTGGCTGGTCGCGACTGACCAGCACCACTTGTTCCATGACATCCCGGCCGGGTGACTCGGTATCGATCAGGATTACATCCGGACGCACTGTTTCGACGCGTTCCGGCAGGTCGATGGTCAGCCCGGATTCGTCAATGACGTCGAACCCGGCCTCCACCAGGGCGGCCTTGAGACGGCCGACTTTCTTCGCGGTGTCGTTGATCAGCAGGATACGCAGCATGGTCGGGCTCCTGTCAGCGGCTGGCGAAAAGGGGAGCCGCATCGCTCAAGGCGTGCAGTTTGAAGCGGCGGGCATACCCGGCCGGATCCGAGCCGTCCCAGGTGGTGCCGTCGATCAACTGGCTGCTGCGCATGGCCTGGAAGGTGGATGAAATGCCCAGCGCCGTGCACGCCTGGCGATACAGCTCGAGTTGCTGGACCTCCTTGGCCACGGCCAGGTAGTCCGGGTCTTCCCGCAGCAGGCCCCAGCGACGGAACTGGGTCATGAACCACATGCCGTCGGACAGGTAGGGCACGTTCACCTCGCCGTTGCCATGAAAACGCATGGCGTGGGGATCCTGCCAGCTGTTGCCCAGGCCATCGGCGTAGATCCCCAGCAGACGGGGTTCGATGCAGTCCAGCGGGGCGTCGAGGTATTCGGGGGCACTCAACAGTTGGGCGGTACTGCGACGGTTCTCGGTGCTCTGTTCGATGAAACGGCTGGCTTCGAGGATCGCCATCACCAGCGCGCGCGCCGTGTTGGGGTATTGCTCGACGAACGCGCGGGTACAGCCCAGGACTTTTTCCGGGTGATCGGGCCAGATGGTCTGGGTCGTCGCCAGGGTGAAGCCGAGGTTCTGTTTCACTGCGCTGGCGCACCAGGGCTCGCCGACACAGAGCCCGTCGATGCGCCCAGCCTGCAAGTGCGCAATCATTTGCGGCGGCGGAACCACCACGCTGTCGACATCCGACAAGGGATGGATGCCCTGGGCGGCGAGCCAGTAGTAGAGCCACATCGCGTGGGTGCCGGTGGGGAATGTCTGGGCGAAGGTCAGTTTCGAGCGAGTTTGGTGCACATGGCGCTCCAGTGCCTCAGGACTGGTCACGCCCATCGCCTGCAGGCCGTGGGAGAGGTTGATGCTCTGACCGTTCTGGTTCAGTCCCATCAGCACCGCCATGTCGGTCGGCGCGACACCGCCGATGCCCAGGTGCACGGCGTAGATCAGGCCGTACAGGCTATGGGCCGCGTCGATTTCACCGCTGACCAGCTTGTCCCGCAGATTGGCCCAGGAGCTCTGGCGCTTGAGGTTCAAGGTCAGGCCGTAGGGTTGGGCGAAGCCCTGAGTGGCGGCCACCACGACCGGGGCGCAGTCACTCAAGGCCATGAAGCCGAGATCGATCACGCTTTTTTCCGGAGCGTCGCTGCCATTGACCCAGGCCAGGGGAGTGGCTGGAACTTCATTCATCGGGCATCACCTTCCACGTAAAAAAGCGCCGTACCCGGACGAATGCCAGAGCATGGCCGGATGACGACGCCGTTGTCCTCTAAAAACAGTGTGGCACTCATCCCGTCGTTGGCATGAGCGCCGATGAGCGAAAAGGGTGCAAGGCATATGCCATCGACGCTGTTTTGTGCAGGCGCCTCGCTTGAGCCGCTGTTGCGCGGCTATAATCGCCGCCTCATTTCGTCGCCCGAGTCAAAGCCGCCCATGTACACCCTGGCCCGTGAACTGCTGTTCAAACTTTCCCCGGAAACCTCCCACGATCTGTCCCTGGACCTGATCGGCGCGGGCGGACGTTTGGGCCTCAATGGTCTGCTGTGCAAGGCGCCGGCGTCATTGCCGGTGAGTGTGATGGGCCTGCAGTTCCCCAACCCGGTCGGGCTGGCGGCGGGTCTGGACAAGAACGGCGCGGCCATCGACGGCTTCGCGCAATTGGGGTTCGGTTTCGTGGAAATCGGCACCGTCACGCCACGGCCACAACCGGGCAACCCCAAGCCACGGCTGTTTCGCCTGCCGCAAGCCGAGGCGATCATCAATCGCATGGGTTTCAACAACCTCGGCGTCGACCATCTGCTGGCCCGCGTGGCTGCCGCCAAGTACAAGGGCGTACTAGGCATCAACATCGGCAAGAACTTCGACACGCCGGTGGAGCGTGCCGTCGATGATTACCTGATCTGCCTGGACAAGGTCTATGCCCACGCCAGCTATGTGACCGTCAACGTCAGCTCCCCGAACACCCCGGGGCTGCGCAGCCTGCAGTTCGGTGATTCCCTCAAGCAACTGCTGGCCGACCTGGCCCAGCGTCGTGCCGAGCTGGCGGTGACCCATGGCCGGCATGTGCCGTTGGCGATCAAGATCGCGCCGGACATGACCGATGAAGAAACCGCCCAAGTGGCCCAGGCGCTGGTCGAGACCGGCATGGACGCGGTGATCGCCACCAACACGACGCTGGGCCGCGAAGGGGTCGAAGGGCTGGAATACGGTGACGAAGCGGGCGGGTTATCCGGTGCGCCGGTGCGTGACAAGAGCACGCACACCGTGAAAGTGCTGGCCGGGGAGTTGGCGGGACGCTTGCCGATCATCGCCGCGGGCGGGATCACCGAGGGACGGCATGCCGCCGAGAAGATCATCGCGGGTGCGAGCCTGGTGCAGATTTACTCCGGCTTCATCTACAAGGGGCCGGCGCTGATTCGCGAGTCGGTGGATGCGATTGCGGCGTTGGGCTGATTTCGCGGCTGTCAGATACTTCTGTGGCGAGGGGATTTATCTGTGGCGAGGGGATTTATCCCCGCTGGGCTGCGAAGCAGCCCCAAAATCGCACGACCGAAACACCTTCATCAATTCATACATCGAAGAGGGATGCTGCGCATCCCAGCGGGGATAAATCCCCTCGCCACAACAGTGTTCGCAACTAGTTTCCGATGGGCATTAAAAAGGGCTCCTCGAAGGAGCCCCTGGGCCGTAGCCCGCCGTCCGGATGGGACGCGCGTGGTTAAATCGGTGTGTGGATCGAAGTTGTCGAGTTCCTGAGTATTGAGCCCTGTGTCAGCCGACGGCGTGAAGTTCGTTGAGTCTGTGGATACCCGCAGTGCCGGTCATACCGTCCCAGTTGTCGCCGCGTCCTTCTCGCCAGCCATTGATCCAGGCTTGACGTACCGACGGTAGAGTAAAGGGGCAAAGCTCACGGGATTTACCACCAACACCATATTGGTAACCGCGTAAAAATGCTCTTTCCAACGGATCACGCTTAAGTCTTCTCATAGGGTATTGCCCTCACTTGTTGACTGTTACTTCGCGTCGGCCTCTGTTGAGGCCGGGGCAGAATCATTCTGCCGTTGGTGGCTCGTTGCCGGCGTGACGAGCCAAGGTGTTGGCGCCGTTGTGGCGTCAACCTGTGTTGAGTTCTAACCAAAGCGTCACATGGATGGAATGATCGTTTTGTCATAAGCACGTAACAATAAAGACGTTAGGGCGATAAGTAACAGGGTGTTCAGCGTCCGCTTTTGAGCAAGACCCCTGTATGATCGGCCCTGCGTTGAACGGCGCTGTCTTTTCTCGGATGAGAATGTCCCCCTGTTGCACTCGGGTACTATTCGACGAAAGGGGTGACTTTTCATCAATTTGTTACACCGAATTTTTTATCTGCCCCCGCATCTAAGCTCTTTTAACCTGAGCGGCGAGGGTGGGACGGCACACTTTCGTGCCACCGGGTGCTCTTGAGAAAAGCACCTGATTGAACCTGACCCGGCAACGCGTTGCCCCGGTCCACTTAGCCAAAGGCTCTGGAACTCCCCATGTCCGATCGTTTCGAACTCTTCCTCACCTGCCCCAAGGGCCTCGAAGGCCTGCTTCTCGAGGAAGCCATCGGGCTTGGCCTTGAAGAGGCGCGCGAGCACACCTCGGCCGTTCGCGGCGTGGCCGACATGGAGACGGCGTATCGCCTGTGCCTATGGTCACGGCTGGCCAACCGCGTGTTGCTGGTCCTCAAGCGTTTTTCGATGAAAGACGCCGAGGACCTGTACCACGGCGTGCTGGACGTCGACTGGCAGGACCACATGCTGGCCGATGGCACCCTGGCGGTCGAGTTCAGCGGTCACGGCTCGGGCATCGACAATACCCACTTCGGCGCCTTGAAGGTCAAGGACGCTATCGTCGACAAGCTGCGTACCCCCTCGGGTGAGCGGCCTTCCATCGACAAGCTCAACCCGGACCTGCGTATTCACCTGCGCCTGGACCGCGGTGAAGCGATCCTCTCCCTGGACCTGTCCGGTCACAGCCTGCACCAGCGTGGTTACCGCCTGCAGCAAGGTGCCGCGCCGCTGAAGGAGAACCTCGCCGCCGCCATCCTGATCCGTGCCGGCTGGCCGCGCATCGCCGCTGAAGGCGGCGCCCTGGCCGACCCGATGTGCGGCGTCGGTACCTTCCTGGTGGAGGCGGGCATGATTGCCACCGACATGGCGCCGAACCTGCGTCGTCAGCAGTGGGGGTTCACCGCGTGGCTGGGCCATGTGCCGGCGCTGTGGAAGAAACTCCACGAAGAAGCCACTGCCCGCGCCGCCGCCGGGCTGGCCAAGCCTGCGCTGTGGATTCGCGGTTATGAAGCCGATCCACGGCTGATCCAGCCAGGTCGCAACAACGTCGAGCGTGCCGGCCTGAGCGAGTGGATCAAGATCTATCAAGGCGAGGTCGCTACGTTCGAGCCGCGTCCGGACCAGAACCAGAAAGGCCTGGTCATCTGCAACCCGCCGTACGGCGAGCGCCTGGGCGATGAGGCCAGCCTGCTTTACCTCTACCAGAACCTCGGCGAGCGGCTGCGCCAGGCGTGCCTGAACTGGGAGGCGGCGGTGTTCACCGGCGCCCCGGACCTGGGCAAGCGCATGGGCATCCGCAGCCACAAGCAGTATTCCTTCTGGAACGGTGCCTTGCCGTGCAAGTTGCTGCTGATCAAGGTGCTGCCGGACCAGTTTGTCACCGGCGAGCGTCGCACTCCGGAACAGCGTCAGGCCGAGCGTGAGCAAGCCCGCCTTGACCAGGAAGAGCAGGGACAGGCGCTTGAGGTACCGCAAGAGCGCCAATACAACAAGAATGGCAACCCGATCAAGCCGACCCCCGCTCCCGCGCCTGTGGTCGAGCAGGCGCGCTTGAGCGAAGGCGGGCAGATGTTCGCCAATCGCCTGCAAAAGAACCTCAAGCAGTTGGGCAAATGGGTCAAGCGCGAAGGCGTGGACTGCTATCGGGTCTATGACGCCGACATGCCGGAATACTCCATGGCGATCGACCTTTATCACGACTGGGTGCACGTGCAGGAATATGCCGCGCCAAAATCCATCGATCCGGAAAAGGCTTCGGCACGGCTGTTCGATGCCTTGGCGGCCATTCCCCAGGCGCTGAATGTCGACAAGAGCCGCGTGGTGATCAAGCGTCGCGAGCGCCAGAGCGGCACCAAGCAGTACGAGCGCCAGAGTGCCCAGGGCAAGTTCACCGAGGTCAATGAAGGTGGCGTGAAGCTGCTGGTCAACCTGACCGACTACCTGGACACCGGGCTGTTCCTCGATCACCGGCCGATGCGCCTGCGGATCCAGAAGGAGGCGGCCGGCAAGCGCTTCCTCAACCTGTTCTGCTACACCGCGACCGCCAGCGTCCATGCCGCCAAGGGAGGAGCCCGGAGCACCACCAGCGTCGACCTGTCGAAAACTTATCTGGACTGGGCACGACGTAACCTGTCGCTCAATGGTTTTTCCGACAAGAACCGCCTGGAGCAGGGCGATGTGATGGCCTGGCTTGAAGCTAGCCGTGACGAATACGACCTGATCTTCATCG
This sequence comes from Pseudomonas sp. ICMP22404, assembly GCF_006227205.1. GTDB lineage: Bacteria > Pseudomonadota > Gammaproteobacteria > Pseudomonadales > Pseudomonadaceae > Aquipseudomonas. The sequence goes on along the minus strand of NZ_VCNG01000016.1, from coordinate 131,535 downwards.
ACCCGCCGACCTTCTCCAACTCCAAGCGCATGGAGGGCGTGTTCGATGTGCAGCGCGATCACGTCCAGTTGCTGGACTTGGCCATGGCTCGCCTGGCGCCGGGAGGCGTGCTGTATTTCTCCAACAATTTCCGCAAGTTCCAGCTCGAGGACAACCTCGGCGAGCGCTACGCAGTGGAGGAAATCACCGCAGCAACCATCGATCCGGACTTTGCCCGCAACAGCAAGATCCACCGTGCCTGGAAAATCATGGCTCGTTGAGATTTTTCGATTGGATCCACGAAGCCTTGTAAATCAAGGCTTCCAGCCGATTTTAGGGCTGGTCAAAGTGATGGCTAATAGCTATAACTAGGCTGTGGCCAGGGCTGTACCGACGCCTGCCCCTTTTTCGAGTTGTGTCCTATGGCATTGCATCCGGTGCGTCCCAGGATCCTGGGTTTTATCAGCGAAGATGTATCGGCCTGGCTGGTGGCTTCACTGGTCTTCCTGGCTGGCACGTTCCTGACCGGTTTGGTGAGCTGGGCGATGATGAGCCTGTTCAACCAGCAACTTCGCCAGCGCTTCGAGCTGCAAGCGGAGGAGCGCTTCAGCCGTATCGAGGAAAGACTCCAGGAGCAGGAGCAGCGCCTCGACAGCCTGAGGCGTTTCTTTGCCAATTCGGCGGCGGTTTCCGAGAAAGAATTCCACGGCTATGCCGAACCGTTGTTGCGGCGTACCCAGGCCTTCGCCTGGGCGCCACGAGTGTTTCGCGACGAGCGGCAGGCTTTCGAACAACGGGAACGGAATAAACGAATCAACCCTTTCATCATCCGTGAAGTGGACGATTCAGGCGGCTTGCGGCAGGCCGCAGAACGGGACGAGTACGCACCGATCCTCTATGTGCAATGCCAGGGGTCCCAGGAGTCAACGCTGGGTTTCGACCTGCTTTCCCATCCATTGCGCCGCGCCGTGCTCGAGCGGGCTCGTCAACAGAACAGCCTGGCGGTATCGCAGCCGCTGGACCTGGTAGGGACCGATCCGGCCTTTGTCCGTGGCGTGTTGCTGGTGGCGCCGGTCACCCGGGCCTCTTCTACGGAGCCTTTCGGTTACGTGGTGGCGGCCATCAGCATGCGCCAACTGGTGGGCGACGGCCTGCCGACGGCCGGTCATGACAATCTTTCGATGCGGGTCCTGGACTTGTCCGATGCCGACCAGGAGGAGGTGCTGTTCGATTCTCCCGGGCCGCCGGGGGACAGTGACCTGGCGGCGATCCGTGTGTTGCGCCTGGCGGATCACGACTACCGGGTAGAGTTGCGGCCCAGCCGCATCTTCCTGTCGACCAACCATTCCACGATGTCGAGCCTGGTGGTATTGGGCGGTTTGCTCAGTTTCCTGCTCAGTGCCTTACTCTACGTCCTGGTCAGCCAGCGCCAACGGGCCCTGACACTGGTGGAACAACGTACCCAGGAGCTGCGCGCCCGGGAACAGGAGCTACGGGGTACCCACGGCCAGTTGCGCGGTGTGCTGGATGCCGCGACCCAGGTTGCGATCATCGCCACGGACCTGCGTGGCGTCATCACCACATTCAATGCTGGCGCCGAACAGATGCTGGGCTATCAAAGCTGCGAAGTCCTGCAGAGCATGACCCTCGAGAGTCTCCACGTGCCCCGGGAACTCCAGGCCCGGGCCGCAGAGCTTGGCGCCCGATTCGGCAAGCCGATTCCTACCTGCCACGCGATGCTGCTGGAGGGCGGCGAGGCGGGCGGCCAGCAGGCTCGGGAGTGGACCCTGGTAAGGCGTGACGGCAGTCACTTGACTGTGAACATGCTGGCCACGCCGGTGCTCGACGATCAGGGGCTCTGGGTCGGACACCTGGCGATTTGCATCGACATCACCGAGCGCAAGCGCGTCCACGAGGCCCTGGCGGCCCGGGACTTGCTGTTGAAGAAGCTCAGTGCTCACGTGCCGGGCGGCATCTATCAGTTCAAAATGGATTTCAACGGCCGCTTCAGTGTGATCTATGCCAGCGATGGCATTCGTGACATCTACGAACTGGAGCCCAATGTGCTGGTCCAGAACGCGGAGGTCGTCTTCTCCCGTATCCATCCGCTGGACAACGCGCGGGTCCGGGCGTCTATCCGTGCCTCGGCCGACACCCTGAGCCCATGGCGCGAAGAGTATCGGGTGCAACTGCCACAGCGCGGCCTGCGCTGGGTGCGTGGCGAGGCGACGCCCGAGCAACTGCCAGGCGGTGGCGTGTTATGGCACGGCTATATCTCCGATATTTCCGATCTCAAGCGGGTGGAAGAAGAGTTGCGAGCATTGTCCGTGACCGATGCCTTGACCGGTATTCGCAATCGGCGTTATTTCCAGGAGCGCCTGAACTCGGAAATGATCCGGGTCGAACGCGGCTCCGGGGATCTGTCGGTCATCATGCTCGACATCGATCACTTCAAGCGTATCAATGACCAGCATGGCCATGCGGTGGGTGACCGGGTGTTGCAAGCGGTTTGCCAGCGCGTTACCCAGCGTTTGCGGCGTACCGACGTCTTCTGTCGGCTGGGCGGTGAAGAGTTCGTGGTGCTGTGCCCTGACACCGATGGTGAAAGTGCCTATGCCTTGGCCATTGGGTTGTGGCAGGGGCTGCGGGGTACGGAGATCGAAGATGTGGGGATTGTCACCGCCAGCTTCGGCATCGCCAGCTGGCGCGCCGGGGAGGGCGCGGATGCCCTGCTGTTGCGGGCCGACTCGGGCGTGTACGCGGCCAAGCAGGCCGGTCGGGATCGGGTCGAGATGCAGGTGGGGTAAACGACCGGTGAACGAGTGGGAGCGAGCTTGCTCGCGATAGCGGGCGTGTCAGTTGACGGCTGTTTGGACTGATCCACCGTCATCGCGAGCAGCTCAGCCCCACGCATGCCAGTTGAATGGCGGCTATCGCGAGCAAGCTTGGATCAGAGCACCGACGCCGTCTGCGGCAGTTTCGGCTGGCGGTACAGGTCCAGCAGCACCTGGTCCAGCACCGATGAAGCGCCCCATGGCTTTGGATCGTTGAGGATCGCCACCACCGCCCAGGTGTTGCCGTTGATGTCACGGCTGAATCCGGCAATGGCGCGCACGGTGTTCAAGGTGCCGGTCTTGATGTGGGCTTCGCCGGCCATGGCCGTGGTCTTGAGGCGTTTGCGCATGGTGCCGTCGGTGCCGGCGATCGGCATCGAACTGATGTACTCGGCCGCATAGGGGCTGCGCCAGGCGGCTTGCAGCATCGCCGCCATTTCCCGGGCGCTGACCCGTTCGGCGCGGGACAGGCCGGAGCCGTTCTCCATCACCAGGTGCGGTGCGGTGATGCCTTTCTTGGCCAGCCATTGGCGCACGACCCGTTGCGCGGCCTTGGCGTCGTCACCGTCGGCTTCGTTGCGGAACTGCGCGCCGAGGCTCAGGAACAACTGCTGGGCCATGGTGTTGTTACTGTATTTGTTGATGTCGCGGATGATCTCCGCCAGGTCCGGGGAGAACGCCCGGGCCAGCACTTTGGCGTTGCTCGGGGTAGCGGCCAGACGGTCCTTGCCCTGGATGCTGCCGCCCAGTTCCTTCCAGATCGCCCGCACCGCGCCAGCGGTGTAGGTGGCATGGTCCAGCAGCGACAGGTAGGTCTGGGAGCTGCACCCATCGCCCAACTGCCCGCCGACGGTCACGGTCACGCTGCCGTCCGCCTGTGGCACCGGGTTGTAGCGCACACCTCCGGCGCATTGCTTGGAATTGACCGCCTTGACCTGGTTGTCGATATGGATGCTGGCAATCGGTGGCTCCACCGACACCAACACCCGGCCGCCATCATTGCGGGCAACGAAGCGCAGCGCCTTGAGGTTGACCAGCAGGGAGTCGGGCTTGACCAGGAAAGGCTTGTTCTCGTCGTTGCCGTCGTCGTTGAACTCCGGCAATTGCGGCTGGATGAAGAAACCGCGGTCCAGCACCAGGTCGCCGGTGATCTGCTGGACGCCGTTGGCCCGCAAGTCGCGCATCAGCAGCCAGAGTTTTTCCATGTTCAGCTTGGGGTCGCCGCCGCCCTTGAGGTACAGGTTGCCGTTGAGGATCCCGCCGCTAAGGGTGCCGTCGGTGTAGAACTCGGTCTTCCACTGGTGATTGGGGCCGAGCATTTCCAGGGCGGCGTAGGTGGTCACCAGTTTCATGGTGGAGGCCGGGTTGACCGAGACGTCAGCGTTGTAGATGGTCGGGGTGCCGGGGCCATTGAGTGGCACCATCACCAGGGACAACGCGTCGTCTTGCAACTTGCTGGTCTTGAGGGCCTTCTGCACATTGGGCGACAGGGCGGTGTTGATCGTAGCGGCGCTGGTGGAAACAGGGAGGGCCAGGGGAAGAAGAAGGCTGGCCAGAAGCAGTGGACGCAAAGATTTGATCATGTGTAATAAAACCCTACGGGCGAGGGGGAAAAAACGAGGACATGAAAATGAACGTCCTCAACGGTCAAGAAAGTGTCGGCATTATGCCCCAAGGCGCACCGGCATGGGCCGTGCCTGAGCCTCTGATGAGGCAATTTTTTACCGACGGTAGGTCGATACGCCCGATCAACCGGGCAATCGTTGCACCAAACTGGTAAAGTGCCGGCCGTTATTACTTATGAGGATTGTTCCAATGGCGACTAACCGTTCCCGGCGTCTGCGCAAAAAGCTGTGTGTGGATGAATTTCAGGAGCTGGGTTTCGAACTGAACCTGGATCTCAAAGAAGATCTGGACGATGAGGCGATTGACGCTTTCCTCGACGCTTTCCTGAAAGAAGCCATGGAAGCCAATGGCCTGGGCTATGTCGGCGGCGACGACTACGGTCTGGTTTGCCTGCAGAAACGCGGCTCGGTTTCCGAAGAACAACGTGCTGCCGTTGAAGCCTGGCTCAAGGGCCGCAGCGAACTGACCAACATGACGGTCAGCCCGCTGATCGACGTGTGGCACCCGGACATGCCGATCAACGCCAAGGCGTGATGTCCTGAACCGGCGGCCCGATAGGGCGCCGGTTTTTTTGTGCCTGGCGATTGGGTTTTTGGTTGATCTTCAGGCCGCTATCGCGAGCAGGCTCGCTCCCACAATTGGATCGCGTTTCCCTGTGGGAGCGAGCCTGCTCGCGAAGCCTTAGGCTTTACGCCAATTAAGAATCAGCAAGGTCAGCACCCCCGCCACAATCCCCCAGAACGCCGAACCGACGGAAAACAGTGTCAACCCCGACGCCGTGACCATGAAGGTGATCAGCGCCGCTTCCCGTTCCCTGGCTTCGCTCATGGCGATGCTCAAGCCATTGATGATCGATCCGAACAGCGCCAGTGCCGCGATGGACAGCACAAGTTCCTTGGGCAGCGCCGCGAACAACGCCGCCAGTGTGGCGCCGAACACCCCGGCGATCCCGTAGAAGATCCCGCACCAGACCGCTGCGGTGTAGCGCTTGTTATGGTCTTCGTGGGCATGGGGCCCGGTGCAGATGGCGGCGCTGATGGCCGCCAGGTTGATGCCATGGGAGCCGAACGGCGCCAGTAGCAGCGAGGCGATGCCGGTGCTGGTGATCAGGGGGGAGGCCGGTACGTGATAGCCGTCGGCCCGGAGCACGGCGATGCCGGGCATATTCTGGGAGGTCATCGCCACCACGAACAGCGGAATGCCGATGCTGATGGTGGCCGCCAGGGAAAAGTGCGGCGTGGTCCAGACCGGTGTCGCGACCTCAAGGGCAAAACCGCTGAAGTCCAGCAGACCCATCAGGCCTGACAGCGTGGTGCCGATCAACAGCGCCGCCAGCACCGCGTAGCGAGGCGACAGGCGCTTGACGATCAGGTAGGTGAAGAACATGCCCAGCACCAGGCCGGTGCGATGCTGGGCGGCGACGAAAATCTCGCTGCCGATTTTGAACAGGATGCCCGCCAGCAACGCTGCCGCCAGCGACGCCGGAATACGCTTGACCAGGCGTTCGAAGCTGCCGGTCAGGCCGCAGATCGTCACCAGTACCGCGCAGGTGATGTAGGCACCTATGGCTTCGCCATAGCTCACGCCACCCAGGCTGGTAATCAGCAACGCCGCGCCGGGCGTCGACCAGGCGATGGTGACCGGTGTTCGGTAACGCAACGACAGGCCGATGGAACATACCGCCATGCCAATGGAGATCGCCCAGATCCACGACGAAATCTGCCCGCTGGTCAGCCCCGCCGCCTGGCCGGCCTGGAACATCAGTACCAGGGAGCTGGTGTAGCCGGTCATCATGGCGATGAACCCGGCGACGATGGCTGAGGGCGAGGTGTCGGCGATTGGGCGAAGTGGCGCAGTCGTGACTTCGGTCATGGTGGGCGGGGGTCCTTGGATAGATTATGTACCTGTGGGAGCAAGGCTTGCCCGCGATGACGGTGCCTGGGTTTCAAGGCTCGGCGCGTCAGCTTCATCGCGGGCAAGCCATGCTCCCACAGTTGTCATAGGTGTCACAGATTGAGGGTTTAAGCCTAAACTCAACCCAGTGGTCAATTGCAATACAGCCAAGCCCACAAACAGCCATACAGTCGTGTTGCCATCAGAGGTTGTGTACAATCGCCGTGTTTTTTACGCGATACTTGCCAGCGACCCGCTGCGCCGTATTACAGTCACGGTCAATTCGCCGCAGTTTTTCCGACCCGAGTGCCCATGAACGAACAGTTGCAGCCCCTCAAGAAACAACCGCGAGCAGGTAAAGCCGGCCGCAGCGGAACCCAGGACGATATCGTCTATGCGCATATCTTCGAGGCCATCCTCGAACAACGCCTGGCGCCCGGCACAAAGCTGAGTGAAGAGGCACTGGGGGAGATTTTCGGGGTCAGCCGCACCATCATCCGTCGTGCGCTGTCGCGCCTGGCCCATGAAGGCGTGGTGTTGCTGCGGCCTAACCGCGGCGCGGTCGTTGCCAGCCCGAGTGTCGAAGAGGCTCGCCAGGTGTTCATGGCCCGGCGCCTGGTGGAACGGGCGATCACCGAGCTGGCGGTGCAGCACGCTACCGCCGAGCAACTTGCCGAATTGCGGCAGATGGTCAGCGACGAACGGGACAGTTTTTCCCGTGGCGACCGTGGTGCCGGCATCCGCTTGTCAGGTGAGTTCCATCTCAAACTGGCCGAAGCGGCGAAAAATGCCCCGCTGATCAGCTTCCAGCGCAGCCTGGTGTCCCAGACTTCATTGATCATCGCCCAGTACGAAAGTGGCAACCGGTCCCACTGTTCCTACGATGAACACACCCAACTGATCGATGCCATCGAAGCCCGCGATGCCACCCTGGCGGTGGACCTGATGATGCATCACATGGATCACATCGACAGCAAGCTCAACCTCGACGAAGAGGGGGCTTCGGACGATCTGCACGCGGTGTTTTCGCACCTGTTGCAGAGCAAGAAGCCTGGACGGTCGACGGCCAAGCTCTGACCTCATCTCGTTCCCACGCTCTGCGTGGGAACGCAGCCTGGGACGCTCTGCGTCCCAAAAGCCGAACGCGGAGCGTCCGTTGAGGCATTCCCACGCAGAGCGTGGGAACGATCCCTACCGTTGATGCACCAACCGCCCCGCTGCATAGGTCTGCGCCACCGTTCGGTCATCCCCCAGCGTCATCAACACGAACAATGTCTCGGCAATGTCGCGGGCCTGCTTCAGGCGATAGCTCAACAGCGGCGTAGCGTTGTAGTCCAGCACCAGGAAGTCCGCATCGCTGCCCGGCTGCAAGGTGCCGATGCGGTCTTCCAGGCGCAAGGCCCGGGCGCCGCCGAGGGTGGCCAGGTACAGCGATTTGAACGGGCTCAGCCGCGCGCCCTGCAATTGCATCACCTTGTAGGCTTCGTTCAGGGTCTGCAGCAGCGAGAAACTGGTGCCGCCGCCGACATCCGTGCCCAACCCCACGTTGACCTTGTGCTTCTCGGCCATTGGCAGGTTGAACAGGCCGCTGCCCAGGAACAGGTTGGAGGTCGGACAGAATGCGATGGCCGAGCCGGTTTCGGCCAGGCGCGCACATTCGTCGTCGCACAGATGCACGCCGTGGGCGAACACCGAACGCTCGCCGAGCAACCGGTAGTGATCGTAGACATCCAGATAGCCCTTGCGCTCGGGAAACAGCGCCTTGACCCATTGCACTTCCTGCAGGTTTTCACTGATGTGGGTCTGCATGTACAGGTCCGGGTATTCCTCCAGCAACTGACCGGCCAGCGCCAACTGCTCTGGCGTGCTGGTGGGGGCGAAGCGCGGGGTCACGGCGTAGTGCAGGCGGCCCTTGCCGTGCCAGCGCTCGATCAGCGCCTTGCTCTCGGTGTAGCTGGATTCGGCGGTGTCGGTCAGGTAGTCCGGGGCGTTGCGGTCCATCATCACTTTACCGGCAATCATCCGCAGGTCGAGCTTCTCGGCCGCTTCAAAAAAGGCATTCACCGATTGTGGGTGCACACTGCCGAACACCAGGGCTGTGGTGGTGCCGTTGCGCAGCAGCTCCTTGATGAAGATGTCGGCCACGGCTTCGGCGTGGGCCGGGTCGGCGAACTGGCGTTCACAGGGGAAGGTGTAGGTGTTGAGCCAGTCCAGCAGTTGTTCGCCATAGGCGCCCACCATGCCGGTCTGCGGCAGATGGATGTGGGTGTCGATGAAGCCGGGGGTGATCAACGCGTCCGGGTAATGGGCGATTTCGATGTCCGCCGCCAGGCTCGGCAGCAGGTCATGGGCGTGGCCAAGGGCGCTGATCTGGCCGTTTTCCACCACCAGCAGGCCGTCCTCGAAATATTCATAAGAGGCTTCGATGCCGACTTCGGCCGGGTCGGCAAGGCTGTGGAGCAGGGCGGCGCGGTAGGCTTTGCGTGTTGTAGGCATGGGGAATCTCAGGATTTGGCTTGGCTGCGACGCGAGGCCGGCAGCAGCTTGGCAATGGGTTCGGCGCGGGCAGTGTGCTGGCCGAAATTCGCGTTATAGGTGGCGATGATTTCACCGGCGATGGAGATGGCGATTTCCACAGGCAGCTTGCCTTTGACTTCGCCAATGCCCATCGGGCAACGCATGCGTTGCAAGGTGCCGCTGTCGAAACCGCGATCGCGCAGGCGGTGTTCGAACTTGACCCGCTTGGTCTTCGAGCCGATCAGGCCGAAGTAGGCGAAGTCGTTGCGCTTGAGGATCGCCGCGCTCAGCTCCAGATCGAGCTGATGGTTGTGGGTCATGACGATGCAGTAGCTGCCGACGGGCAATTCATCGACCTCGTCCAGCGGCTCTTCGCTGACGATTTTCTGTACGCCATGGGGCAATTGTTCAGGGAACTCGGCTTCCCGCGAGTCGATCCAGCGCACCCGACAAGGCAGGCTCGCCAACAGCGGCACCAGGGCCCGGCCGACATGTCCGGCGCCGAACACGGCGATCTGCGCCTGCACCTGACCCATGGGTTCGAACAGCAGCACGGTGACGCCGCCGCAGCACTGGCCCAGGCTGGCGCCAAGGCTGAAACGCTCCAGATGCGTGCCCTGCTGGCCGTTGGCGAGCATTTGCCGGGCGATCTCCATGGCCTTGTATTCCAGGTGCCCGCCACCAATGGTGTCGAACGTCTGGCTGGCGCTGATGACCATCTTCGAACCGGCGTTGCGCGGGGTCGAGCCGAGTTCCTCGATGATCGTCACCAGCACGCAGGGTTCACCGCGGGTTTGCAGGTCGGCGAGGGCGCTGATCCAGTTGTACATGTTCACCTCGATTGATCGTTCCCACGCTCTGCGTGGGAAAGCATCTCTGGACGCTCCGCGTCCGCTTTCAAAGTTCTTTGTTGTCTGTTGCGGCCTCATCGCGAGCAGGCTCGCTCCCACAGGGATTTGTGAACACTGACCCACTGTGGGAGCGAGCCTGCTCGCGATAGCCGCGCTGCGGTCTAGAGCGAAGCCATCTCGGTTTCAGGCTCTACCGCCTTCACCTTCAACCCGCGCATCTGCTCACAGCCCCACAGCACCCGCTCCGGTGTCGCCGGCGCGTCGATTTTCGGCTGGTGCCGGTAATCTCCCAGGCTCGCCACGGCGTCCTTGATCGCACACCACGCGGCGATGCCGAGCATGAACGGCGGCTCGCCCACGGCCTTGGAGTGGAACACCGTGTCTTCGGGGTTCTTGCGGTTCTCCACCAGCCTGACCCGCAGGTCCAGCGGCATATCGGCTACGGCCGGGATCTTGTAGCTGGCCGGGCCGTTGGTCATCAGCTTGCCCTTGTCGTTCCACACCAGTTCTTCCATGGTCAGCCAGCCCATGCCCTGGATGAAGCCGCCCTCGACCTGGCCGGTGTCGATGGCCGGGTTCAACGAGGCGCCGACGTCGTGGAGGATGTCGGTGCGCAGCATCTTGTATTCACCGGTGAGGGTATCGACGATCACCTCGGCGCACGCTGCACCATAGGCGTAGTAGTAGAACGGCCGGCCACGGGCCTGGCTGCGGTCGTAGTAGATTTTCGGGGTCTTGTAGAACCCGGTGCTCGACAGCGAGACCTGGGCGAAATACGCCTGTTGCACCAGTGCCTCGAAGGTCAGGATGTGATCGCGGACCCGCACATGGCCGTTGTGGAATTCCACGTCTTCTTCACTGACCTTGTACTGTCGCGCGGCAAACTCCACCAGGCGCCGCTTGATGATTTCGGCGGCATTCTGCGCGGCTTTTCCGTTCAGGTCGGCGCCGCTGGAAGCCGCGGTGGGGGAGGTGTTCGGTACTTTGTCGGTGTTGGTCGCGGTGATCTGCACCCGGTCCATTTCCACCTGGAAAACTTCGGCCACGACCTGCGCGACCTTGGTGTTCAGGCCTTGGCCCATTTCGGTGCCGCCATGGTTCAGGTGGATGCTGCCGTCGGTGTAGATGTGGATCAAGGCACCCGCCTGGTTGAGGAAACTGGCGGTGAACGAGATGCCGAACTTGACCGGCGTCAGTGCCAGGCCCTTTTTCAGGATCGGGCTGCCTGCGTTGTAGCGACGGATCGCTTCGCGCCGCTCGGCGTACTGGCTGCTTTCTTCCAGCTCGGCGGTCATCTCCTCGAGCATGTTGTGCTCGACGGTCTGGTAGTAGTGAGTGACGTTGCGCTCGGTCTTGCCGTAATAGTTGGCCTTGCGCACCGCCAGCGGATCGAGCCCCAGGTGCCGGGCGATGGCGTCCATGACTTCTTCGATGGCCACCATCCCTTGCGGGCCGCCGAAGCCACGGTAAGCGGTGTTCGATGCGGTATTGGTCTTGCAGCGGTGGCCGTTGATGGTCGCATCGCCCAGGTAGTAGGCGTTGTCGGCATGGAACATCGCCCGGTCGACAATCGACGCCGACAGGTCCGGTGAGCAGCCGCAGTTGCCGGCCAGTTCCAGGGCGATCCCGTGCAGGCGCCCGCGGCTGTCGAAGCCCACGTCGTATTCGATGTAGAAAGGGTGACGCTTGCCGGTCATCAGCATGTCTTCGACCCGGGGCAGGCGCATCTTGGTCGGCTGGCCCGTGAGGTGCGCGATCACCGCGCACAGGCAGGCCGGACTGGCGGCCTGGGTTTCCTTGCCGCCAAAGCCACCGCCCATGCGGCGCATGTCCACCACGACCTTGTTCATCGACACGCCCAGCACTTCGGCCACCAGTTTCTGCACTTCGGTGGGGTTCTGGGTGGAGCAGTAAACGAGCATGCCGCCGTCTTCGGTGGGCATCACCGATGAAATCTGGGTCTCCAGGTAAAAGTGCTCCTGGCCGCCGATGTGCAGCGAGCCCTGTATGCGATGTTCGGCACTCGCCAGTGCGGTGGCTGAATCGCCGCGTTGGTGGGTGTGGCTGTCGAGCACGAAATGCCGTTTGCGCAGGGCTTCGACCACGTCGAGCACCGGTTCCAGGTCTTCATATTCGATGATCGCGGCCATCGCCGCCTTGCGCGCGGTTTCCAGGTCCTTGGCGGCGACGGCCAGCACCGGTTGGCCAACGAACTGCACATCGTCAATCGCCAGCAGCGGGTCGCCGGGCAGCAACGGGCCGATGTCCTTGAGGCCGGGGATGTCGGCGTGGGTAATGGCGATGCGCACACCTTCAAAGGCGTAGCACGGCGTGGTGTCGACGCGCAGGATCCGGGCGTGGGCGCGGTCCGACAGGCGCGCGTAAACGTGCAGTTGGTTCGGGAATTCGAGACGGTCATCGATGTACTGCGCGTCACCGGTCACATGCTTGGCGGCGCTGTCGTGCTTGACGCTGCGACCGACGCCGGTACTCAGGTCGTGGGCAAACAGCTCGGCCAGTTCGGCTTGGGTCTTCTCTACGGCGTGATGGTTAGACATAAGCGGTCACCCGAGTCTCGATGTGCGGCGTTTGCAGTTCGATGAAGTATTTGCGCAGCAGGTTGCGAGCGCTGAGCAGGCGGTATTCCTTGCTGGCGCGAAAGTCCGACAAAGGCGTGAAGTCTTCGGCCAGGGCGGCGCAGGCGCGTTCGAGGGTACTGTCGTTCCACGGCGCATCGATCAGCGCGGCTTCACAATGCTTGGCACGCTTGGGGATGGCGGCCATGCCACCGAAGGCCACGCGGGCATCGCGGACCACGCCGTTGTCGATGCGCAGATTGAACGCCGCGCAGACCGCGGAGATGTCATCGTCCAGGCGCTTGGACACCTTGTAGGCGCGGAACGCCTGCTCGGCGCTGGCCCGGGGCACGATGATCTTCTCGATGAATTCGCTTTCCTGGCGGGCGGTGACCCGGTATTCGATGAAGTAATCCTCCAACGCCAGGGTGCGACGAACCTGACCCTTGCACAACACAATCTGCGCGCCAAGGGCGATCAGCAACGGCGGCGAATCACCGATGGGCGAGGCGTTGCCGATGTTGCCGCCCAAGGTGCCCTGGTTGCGGATCTGCAGCGAGGCGAAGCGTTGCAGCAGCTCACCGAAGTCCGGGTATTCGGCTTTCAGGGCTTCGTAGCAATCGGACAGCGCGGCAGCGGCGCCGATTTCCAGGCGGTCGTCGAAACGCTCGATGCGTTTGAGCTCTGCGACGTTACCCACGTAGATCATTACCGGCAGGGTGCGGTGGAACTGGGTGACTTCCAGGGCCAGGTCGGTGCCGCCGGCCAGCAGGCGCGCCTGGGGATAGGCGTCGTAGAGATCGGCCAGGTCGGCCACCGTCAACGGCACCAGGCAGCGTTTGTCGCCACAGTTGAGCTCGCCGGTTTCCTTGGGCGCGATCGCTTCGAGACGGGCAATGGTCTCGGCCTCGCGGGCGTCGAACTGATCGGGTTGCTTGCCGCAGCAGGCCTGGTCGGCGGCAGCCAGGATCGGCCGGTAGCCGGTGCAGCGACACAGATTGCCGGCCAGCGCTTCATGGGCCTTATGGGGATCAGGTTGATCGCTGTTTTTTTGCAGGGCGAACAGCGACATGACGAAGCCCGGTGTGCAGAAGCCGCATTGCGAGCCGTGGCAATCGACCATCGCCTGTTGGACGCTGTGCAACTGGCCCTGGTGCTTGAGGTCTTCGACGCTGATCAGTTGCTTGCCGTGCAGGGACGAGACGAAGGTCAGGCATGCGTTCAGGCTGCGATAACGAATGCGCGAGCGGCCGCTTTCGTCTGTGTCCAATTCGCCCACCACGACGGTGCAGGCACCGCAGTCGCCGCTGGCACAACCTTCTTTGGTGCCGGATTTACCGACATGCTCGCGCAGATAGTTGAGCACGGTCAGGTTCGGGTCCAGGGTGTGCTCGCTACGGAGTTCCTGGTTGAGTAAAAACTGGATCACGGAAGGCCTCGCAGATTCATTATTGTTGTATCGACGTAGGCCGAATTTAGCAGGTCTGACTTTTCGGTCAACGTTTTTCTGACTTAAAGGTCAGGAAAATCCGGTTTGTCGATGAGCAACGTTCTATAGACACTGTAGAACCTTGTGGGAGCCGAGCTTGCTCGCGATGGCGGTGGCACATTCAACAGGGATGGAGGCTGGCATGCCGCCATCGCGAGCAAGCTCGGCTCCCACAGAACCTTTTTGCTTGAATCGTGCCAAAAACCCGGTACAGGCCCTGCGCCATGACGTATCGAGTGCGCTACACTGCGCCGCTTGTGCAGATCGAAGAGTTTGAAGGACAACCATGACGTTCAAGGCCCCGGACAGCCTCGCCGAGCAAATCGCCCATCATCTCGCCGAACGCATCATCCGCGGTGAAATGAAGCCAGGAGAGCGCATCCAGGAGCAAAAGGTCACACTGGCGCTCAACGTCAGTCGCGGCTCGGTCCGCGAGGCCCTGCTGATCCTGGAGCGACGCCATCTGATTGCGATCCTGCCGCGCCGTGGTGCTCACGTTACCGAACTTACCGAACATAATGTGCGTAGCCTCTGTACGCTGATGAGCGAGCTGTACATCCTGCTGGGCAACGCCGTTGCCCATGGTTGGCGGGATTCGGCCGACATGGCGCCGTTCCTGCAGATCCAGCAGCGCCTCAAGGAGGCCTTCGAGCGCCAGGACATCCGCATGTTCGTCGACGAGAGCTTCAGCGTGATGCGCGCGGCCTATCCATTTGCCAATAACCCGTACTTGCAGGAAACCGTCGAGAACCTGCAACCGGCCATGAGCCGCGCCTATTTCCTGGCCCTGGAACAGCGCAAGGCCGAAATGAGCGAATTCCTCGATCTGTTCCAGCGCCTGCTCGTCGCGGTGCTGGCCCGTGATCTGCCGCAGATTCGCATTGTGCTGATGGCTTACTGTCAGCGTAGTTGCGATCTGGTGGTTGCCGCCCTGACGAAGGCCTGAACGTGCGCCTCAAGTGCATCAAGCTGGCGGGGTTCAAGTCCTTCGTCGACCCGACCACGGTGAACTTCCCCAGCAACATGGCGGCGGTGGTGGGACCCAACGGTTGCGGCAAGTCGAACATCATCGACGCCGTGCGCTGGGTGATGGGCGAGAGTTCGGCCAAGAACCTGCGCGGCGAGTCGATGACCGACGTCATCTTCAACGGCTCCACCAGCCGCAAGCCGGTCAGCCAGGCGAGCATCGAGCTGGTGTTCGATAACTCCGACGGCACCTTGATCGGCGAATACGCGGCCTATGCGGAAATCTCCATCCGCCGCAAAGTGACCCGCGACAGCCAGAACAGCTACTTCCTCAACGGTGCCAAGTGCCGGCGTCGCGACATCACCGACATCTTTCTCGGCACCGGCCTGGGGCCGCGCAGCTACTCGATCATCGAGCAGGGCATGATCTCCAAGCTGATCGAGGCCAAGCCCGAAGATCTGCGCAACTTCATCGAAGAGGCTGCCGGTATCTCCAAGTACAAGGAGCGCCGGCGCGAGACGGAGAACCGAATCCGTCGCACCCACGAAAACCTGGCTCGCCTGACCGACCTGCGCGAAGAACTCGATCGTCAGCTCGAACGCCTGCACCGCCAGTCCGAGGCCGCGCGCAAATACCAGGAATACAAGGGCGAGGAGCGCCAGCTCAAGGCCCAGCTCTCGGCCCTGCGCTGGCAGGCGTTGAATGAACAGGTCGGCCAGCGCGAAGCGATCATTGGCAACCAGGAGGTCAGTTTCGAAGCGCTGGTGGCCGAACAGCGCAATGCCGATGCGGCCATCGAGCGCCTGCGTGATGGGCACCACGAACTGTCCGAGCGCTTCAACCTGGTGCAAGGGCGCTTCTATTCGGTCGGTGGCGACATCGCCAGGGTCGAGCAGAGCATCCAGCATGGCCAGCAACGGTTGCGCCAGTTACAGGACGACTTGAAAGAGGCCGAGCGCGCGCGCCTGGAGACCGAGTCTCACCTGGGGCACGACCGTACCTTGCTGCTGACCCTCGGTGAAGAACTGGACCGGCTCACGCCAGAGCAGGAGATCACTAGCGCCGCTGCCGAAGAAGCCGCCGCGGCTCTGGAAGAAGCCGAGTTGACCATGCATGGCTGGCAAGAGCAGTGGGACCGATTCAACCTGACTTCTGCCGAACCGCGGCGTCAGGCCGAGGTCCAGCAGTCGCGCATCCAGCAGTTGGAAACCAGCATGGAACGCCTGGCCGAGCGCCAGCGCCGCCTGGCCGAGGAGCGCGCCTTGCTCGCGGCGGACCCGGAAGACGCGGCGATCCTCGACCTGAGCGAGCAACTGGCTGCCAGCGAAGCCACCCTGGAAGATTTGCAGGCCAGCGAAGACGCCCAGGTCGAACGGCTCGAACAACTGCGCCAGGCCTTGCAACTGGCCCTTCAGAATCAGCAGCAGGCCCAGGGCGAGCTGCAACGACTCAACGGTCGTCTGGCGTCGCTGGAAGCCTTGCAGCAAGCGGCGCTGGACCCGGGCACCGGCACCGCCGAATGGCTGCGCGACCAGCATCTGGCCGAGCGCCCGCGACTGGCCGAAGGACTGAAGGTCGACGCCGGTTGGGAACTGGCGGTGGAAACCGTGCTGGGCGCCGATCTGCAAGCGGTGCTGGTGGACGATTTCGCGGGCTTCGACCTCTCGGGTTTCACCCAGGGCGACCTGCGCCTGCTCAGCCCGGCCGGTGACGGCGTGCGGATGCCGGGCAGCCTGCTGGACAAAGTCGAGGCCAAGGTCGATCTGTCGCCCTGGCTCGGGCAGGTCAGGCCGGTGGAAAACCTCGAACAGGCCCTGGCGCTGCGCGGGCAACTGGCGGCGGGCGAGAGCCTGATCAGTCGCGACGGCTATTGGGTCGGCCGGCATTTCCTGCGGGTGCGCCGGGCCAGCGAAGCCGAGAGCGGCATGCTCGCCCGGGGCCAGGAGATCCAGCGTCTGGGCGCCGAGCGCGATGAGCGCGAAGCCAGTGTCGAAGCCCTGGAAACCGAATTGCAGAATCTGCGGGCGCAGCAGCGTCAACAGGAAAACGGCCGCGAACACCTGCGCCGGCTGCTTCAGGATGAGGCGCGCCAGCAGGGCGAACTCAAGGCACAGCTGTCGGCCGGCAAGGCCAAGGCCGAGCAGTTGGCCTTGCGTCGTACTCGTCTGGAAGAAGAAATTGCCGAGCTGGGCGAGCAACGGGCGCTGGAGCACGAGCAGGTCGGCGAGGCGCGTCTGCAACTGCAGGAGGCCCTTGATGCCATGGCGCTGGACACCGAGCAGCGTGAGCTGTTGCTGGCCCAGCGCGACAGCTTGCGCGAACGCCTCGACCGGGTGCGCCAGGAAGCGCGTCAGCACAAGGATCATGCCCATCAGTTGGCGGTGCGCCTGGGCTCGCTCAAGGCGCAGTACGATTCCACGCGCCAGGCTCTCGAGCGTTTGGAAATGCAGTCCGAACGCCTGACCGAAAAACGCGAACAGTTGAGCCTGAACCTGGAAGAGGGCGAGGCGCCGCTGGAAGAGTTGCGCCTCAAACTCGAGGAACTGCTCGACAAGCGGATGAGTGTCGATGAAGAGCTCAAGACCGCTCAGATCGCCCTGGAGGACGCCGACCGTGAGCTGCGCGATGCCGAGAAGCGCCGTAGCCAGGCCGAGCAGCAATCCCAGCTGATTCGCGGCCAGATGGAACAGCAACGCCTGGAATGGCAGGCCCTGACCGTACGCCGCAAGGCCTTGCAGGATCAACTGCTGGAGGACGGCTACGACCTCAACGGCGTGCTCGCCACCCTGGTGGCCGGGGCTAACGAGAAAGACGCCGAGGAGGAGCTGGAGCGCATTGCTGCGCGGATCCAGCGCCTGGGCGCGATCAATCTGGCGGCCATCGACGAATACGAACAGCAGTCCGAGCGCAAGCGCTACCTGGATGCCCAGGATGCTGACTTGGTGGAAGCGCTGGAAACCCTGGAAAACGTCATTCGCAAGATCGACAAGGAAACCCGCAACCGTTTCAAGGATACCTTTGATCAGATCAATGGCGGTTTGCAGGCGCTTTTCCCAAAAGTTTTCGGTGGTGGCAGCGCTTACTTGGAACTGACGGGCGAAGATCTACTCGATACAGGGGTGACGATCATGGCGCGTCCTCCCGGGAAGAAGAACAGCACCATTCATTTGCTCTCCGGTGGTGAAAAGGCGCTGACCGCGTTGGCCCTGGTATTTGCCATCTTCAAGTTGAATCCGGCGCCGTTCTGCATGCTCGACGAAGTCGATGCACCGCTGGACGACGCTAACGTGGGCCGTTATGCGCGCCTGGTAAAGGAAATGTCTGAAACGGTGCAGTTCATCTACATCACCCACAACAAGATCGCCATGGAAATGGCCGATCAACTGATGGGCGTGACGATGCACGAACCGGGCTGTTCGCGGCTGGTGGCGGTGGATGTCGAGGAGGCCATGGCGATGGTGGATGCCTAGCGGCGAGCGGCGAGCTTAAAGTGGCGAGCTGCAAGCGATGCAGCTCAGCTGTAGCTTGTAGCTGCTGTTATGTAGCTTCAAGCTGTTGGTCATGCTAGTTTAATGTCAATTTTTCGTGTGCGTGGGCAAAACGCCATTCAGAACATAGAGTTGGCGCCACGTTTTAAAGCGGTTTGCAAATAGCTAAGCCCCTTATTTTTCAGCATTTTTATAGAGGCACGGGATTACATGGAAATCGGTCTGCGCGAGTGGCTGATCGTCATCGGCATCATTGTCATTGCCGGTATTCTTTTCGACGGCTGGCGCCGCATGCGCGGTGGCAAGGGGAAACTCAAGTTCCGCCTTGATCGCAGCCTGTCGAACCTGCCGGACGAGGATGACAATGCCGAGCTGCTGGGCCCGCCCCGGGTGCTGGACACCCACAAGGAGCCGCAACTGGACGAGCATGACCTGCCGTCGATGAGCGCGCCGGTGCGCGAGCCCCGTGAATCGGGTTCCAAGCGTGGCAAGCGCAACAACGAACCGTCCCAGGGTGACCTGAACCTCAACCTGGACCTGGATGGCGGCCCGAGCTTCAGCAGTCGCGACGACTTCCCGGAAGAGAGCAAGGCGTCGAGCAGCGACAAGGATCAGGCCCAGGCTGAAGAAGTCCTGGTGATCAGCGTGATCTGCCGCGATCCGGCCGGCTTCAAGGGCCCGGCGTTGTTGCAGAACATCCTGGAAAGCGGCCTGCGTTTCGGCGAGATGGACATTTTCCATCGTCACGAAAGCATGGCAGGCAACGGTGAGGTGCTGTTCTCCATGGCCAACGCCGTCAAGCCAGGGGTGTTCGATCTGGACGACATCGATCATTTCAGCACGCCGGCGGTGAGTTTCTTCCTCGGTCTGCCGGGCCCGCGTCATCCCAAACAGGCCTTTGACGTGATGGTGGCGGCGGCTCGCAAGTTGTCCCAGGAACTCAATGGCGAATTGAAGGATGACCAGCGCAGCGTGCTGACTGCCCAGACCATCGAGCACTACCGCCAGCGTATCGTCGAGTTTGAACGTCGGGCATTGACCCAGAAGCGCTGATCAGAGCGCCTCTGGTAGCCGCTTGTGGCAAACCGCTTTTGTGGCGAGGGGATTTATCCCCGCTGGGCTGCCGAGCAGCCCTCAAAATGTTGTGTTGCCACAGAGTTTGCGAGTGCTGCGCGCTCGAGCGGGGATAAATCCCCTCGCCACAGGTTCTCTGCCGAGCGTTACTTGACTGATTGAAATGAGCAGCCTCGGCTGCTCTTTTGCTTTATGAGAGAACACCCATGAATGCCGTCGAAACCCGCATCCTAGAGCTGCGAACCGAACTGGATCAGCACAACTATCGCTATCACGTCCTCGATGAACCGACCATCCCGGACGCTGAGTACGACCGCCTGTTCCACGAGCTCAAGGCCCTGGAGGCGCAGCACCCGGAGCTGGTGACCAGCGACTCACCGACCCAACGGGTCGGCAGCGTGGCGTTGTCGGCGTTCAGCCAGGTCCGTCACGAAATCCCGATGCTCAGCCTGGGCAACGCCTTCGATGAAGCCACCATGCGTGAGTTCGACCGCCGGGTGACTGAAGGCCTCGATCTGCCGATGGGTGATCTGCTGGGCGGCGGTGCGGCGGTGGAATACAGCTGCGAGCCGAAACTCGATGGCCTGGCGGTCAGTCTGTTGTACCAGGACGGCCTGTTGGTACGCGGTGCCACTCGCGGCGACGGCACCACAGGCGAAGACATCAGCGTCAACGTGCGCACCGTGCGCAACATCCCCCTCAAGCTGCAGGGCAGCGGCTGGCCTCCCGTGCTGGAAGTGCGCGGCGAGGTGTACATGTCCAAGGCCGGCTTCGAGCGTCTCAACGCCACGCAGTTGGAAACGGGTGGCAAGACCTTCGCCAACCCGCGCAACGCGGCGGCCGGCAGCCTGCGGCAACTGGACTCGAAGATCACCGCCAACCGTCCGCTGGAGTTCTGCTGCTACGGCATCGGCCAGGTGACGGCGGATATCGCCGATACTCACATCGGCAATCTCAAGCAGCTCAAAGCCTGGGGCATGCCTGTCAGCCGCGAGCTGAAACTGGCCCATGGCATCGACGAATGCCTGGATTACTACCGTGACATCGGCGAGCGGCGTAGCGCGTTGCCCTATGAGATCGATGGCGTGGTGTTCAAGGTCAACAGCATTGCTTCCCAACGTGAGCTCGGCTTCCGCGCTCGCGAGCCGCGCTGGGCCATCGCCCATAAATTCCCGGCCAGCGAAGAACTCACTGAGTTGCTCGACGTCGAGTTCCAGGTGGGCCGCACCGGGGCGGTGACGCCTGTTGCGCGGCTCAAGCCGGTCAAGGTGGCAGGCGTGACCGTGGCCAACGCCACGCTGCACAACATGGACGAAGTGGCGCGCCTGGGGTTGATGATCGGCGACACGGTGATCATCCGCCGCGCCGGGGACGTGATTCCACAGGTGGTGCAAGTCGTCACCGAGCGTCGCCCGGAAAATGCCCGCCCGGTGGAAGTGCCCCAGCAGTGTCCGGTGTGCGGCTCCCACGTGGAGCGCACGCAACTGATCAAGCGCAGCAAGGGTCGCGAAACCATCAGCGAAGGCGCGGTGTATCGCTGCGTCGGGCGCCTGGCCTGCGGAGCGCAGCTCAAGCAGGCGATCATTCACTTCGTCTCGCGCCGGGCCATGGACATCGAAGGGCTGGGGGAAAAGAGCATCGAACAACTGGTGGACGAGGGCCTGGTGGGATCGCCGGCCGATCTGTATGCCCTGACCTTCGAACAAGTGGTCGACCTGGAAGGCTTTGCCGAATTGTCGAGCCGGAAGTTGTTGGCGGCCATCGTCGACAGTAAGAAGCCCAGTCTGGCGCGCTTCATTTACGCCCTCGGCATCCCGGACGTCGGCGAGGAAACCGCCAAGGTCCTGGCGCGCTCCCTGGGCTCGCTGGAACGCGTGCAAGCAGCGTTGCCCCAGGTGCTCACGTACCTGCCGGACGTGGGCCTGGAAGTGGCGCATGAGATCCACAGCTTCTTCGAGGACCCGCACAACCGTCAGGTGATCGCGGACCTGCTGCGTCATGGTCTCGATATCCAGGACCAGGGCGAGCTGGGCGCCGAATTCTCCGCCAGCACCACCCTGGGTGGCTTCCTCGACAAGCTTTATATCCCGTCGGTCGGACCGGGTGGTGCGCAGAAACTGGCAGACAAGTTCGGCTCCCTCGAGGCAGTGATGAACGCAGATTGGCTGGACATGCGCCAGGCCCTGCCGGAAAAGCAGGCCAACGCCGTGCGCGAATTCTTTGCCATCACCGAAAACCGCCAGCAGGCCGAGGCCGCGGAACAGCAGTTGCGGGACTTCGGCATGCACTGGCAAAGCGAGAAGAAGGTGGTCGAAGGCTTGCCGGAGGCGGGTCACACCTGGGTACTGACCGGTTCGCTGGAATTGATGAGCCGAGACGTCGCCAAGGACAAGCTGGAGAGCCTTGGGGCCAAGGTCGCCGGTTCCGTGTCGGCGAAAACCCATTGCGTCGTGGCCGGCCCGGGCGCGGGCTCGAAACTGACCAAGGCCAATGAACTCGGGCTCAAGGTGCTGGATGAAGAGGCGTTCGTAGCGTTCCTTGGCAAGCACGGCATCACGGTCTAGCCCTTGTGGCGAGGGGATAAATCCCCTCGCCACAAGGGTGTGACACCAGGCTGAACGTCTGTGCCAGAAGACGATCTAGTGTTGCAGGCCCCAGGGAGAGATCGCCATGTACCGCTTCTTCGAACAACTGAGCTCACGCATCGCCGCGCCGTTCCTGGGCGACCGTTCGCGCAACAGCAAGGTCTGGCCGTGTCGCTGCGGCCAGTCGCTGTTTTTCCGCAACAGCCAGTGCCTGGCCTGCCTGGCGGCGTTGGGCTACCAGCCGGAGCAGAGTCGTCTTTCGTCACTGCAACCCGGTGATCTGCCCGACACCTGGACCCTGGATGCCGACCCACAGGCCGGTCTGTTCCGTCGCTGTGCCAACCTCGATACCGCGGCAGCGTGCAACTGGCTGCTGCCGGCCGGGGGGCGCGACACCTTGTGCATCGCCTGCCGGCTGAACCGCACCATCCCCGACCTGTCGATCCCGGAGAACCCTGAACGCTGGCGCAAGGTCGAGACGGCCAAGCGCAGGCTGGTGGCGCAACTGATCACCCTCGGTCTGCCGGTCGCGCCGAAAAGCGTCGACGAATCCACGGGCCTGGCCTTCGACTTCATCGGCGTCGACCCTGACGGCACGCCACCGACCACCGGCCATGCCAGCGGCTTGATCACGCTCGACATCAAGGAAGCGGACGACGCCCACCGTGAGGCCGTGCGCCAGCAGATGTGCGAACCGTATCGCACCTTGCTCGGGCACTTTCGTCACGAAGTGGGGCATTACTACTGGGATCTTCTGATTGCCAACAGCCACTGGCTCGAAGCATTCCGCGGATTGTTCGGCGATGAGCGGGCCAGTTATGCCGACGCGCTGGAGCGGCATTACCAGCAAGGAGCACCGTTGGACTGGCAAACCCGTTACGTCAGTGCCTACGCCACCATGCACCCCTGGGAGGACTGGGCCGAAACCTGGGCTCACTACCTGCACATGATGGACGCCGTGGACACGGCGCTGGGCTTTGGCATGAGCGCCCAGGACATGGACTTCGACTACCAACCGTTCCCACCCGACACCCTGTTCGATCCGGAGCACGCCGGAGGCACGGCGTTCCTGTCGTTCGTCAACGCCTGGATCGAACTGGCAGGCATGCTCAACGAACTGTCCCGCAGTATGGGCCAACCGGATTTCTACCCGTTCGTCGTGCCGGCAGCCGTCATCACCAAACTGCATTTCATCCATCTGGTGATCCAGGAGGAGGGCGGCCGGGCGGATGAGGTGCTGCTGTAGCGACGGGGTTTGCCAGGATGGCTGCGCACCCTCGATCTACTGTGGGAGCGAGCCTGCTCGCGATGGCGGCAGCTCATTGCAAGCCGACCCACCGCTTTCGCGAGCAGGCTCGCTCCCACAGGGTTCCTCGGGATGGCTGTAAAACGCATATCCACCCCCATGGCAAGTGCTTGAACATCTTCGCTTTTTTAATCCGGCGCGAACGGTTGTAACTTCCCGTCAGATAGGTACAATGGCGCGGCTCGCCGTCAGGCGGGCGTCGTTATGGTGACCCCATCGGTCCCCCCGCAACGATTACCCGTGAACCTGGTCAGATCCGGAAGGAAGCAGCCACAGCGGGAACATTGTGTGCCGGGGTGTGGCTGGTGGGGTTGCCTCCATAACGCCCCAGGCCTTCATTCGCAAGGTTTGTCAGATTTCCCCCCGCCTTTCTTGTTCTGATCGAATTCGGTTGATGCCTTCTGCTGTCTGCTCTATTACCGTTGATCGGCACTGTCATTTCTGACAGTAGAATTTCACGTTGTGCCTTTCTAGGGTTCGTGTAGACGGCCAGAGGGCAACGTGATGAACAACGACATGGTGTTGACGCAAAGCAGGGGGGCAATCGCCGTGAAGGTCGCGGCGGCGTTGGGATGGTTTGCATTGCTTCTCCAGCTTTACCTGATCCTGACCTCACGCTGGCAGGCCGAGAAGAGCCTGTTGGGTGGCGTGGAGATCTTTTTCAGCTACTTCACGGTGCTGACCAATATCCTGGTGGCGATCGTGCTGACCTGCGCGGCGACGACAGGTGACTCGGCGCTGCGACGTTTCTTTCTCCGGCCTTCGACCCAAACGGGGGTGGCGGCTGCCATCGTGCTGGTCGGGCTGGCGTACAACCTGTTGTTACGCCAGACATGGAACCCTCAAGGCTGGCAGTGGGTGGCTGATGAGCTGCTGCACGACGTGATGCCTGTGCTGTTCATGATCTATTGGTGGTTCTGTGTGCCAAAGGGAACCCTGCACTGGAGCGATGTATGGGCGTGGCTGATCTATCCACTGGTCTATTTCATTTACGCCCTGATACGTGGCGAGATGATCGGCTCCTACCCCTATCCGTTCATCGAGGTGAACAACTTGGGTTATTCACAGGTGCTGGTTAATGCGATGTTGGTGTTGGTGGGGTTCGTGGTGATTTCACTGGTGCTGGTCGCGGTGGATCGGGCGAAGGGTGGGCGCTGATTGGCAGGTCATTTTTCTGGATGCCCATAAACCCAGTGTTCGTCACCGATCCCCTGTGGGAGCTGAGCTTGCTCGCGATGGCGGTGGGTCAGCTTGCATTGATGTTGCCTGAGATTCCGCTATCGCGAGCAAGCTTTGCTCCCACAGGTTGTGTGCATCAGGTCCGGGGAGCCGGGGAGCCATCACACCCGACTCAAGGCTTGGACAGCGCTTGATCCACCGCCGCGATCAGCTTGCCCAGGTCCTTCGGAGTGGCCTTGTGTATGACACCGAACAGATAGGCGCGCTGTTCGTCTTCATCGTTCATGTCGGCGAAAAAGGCTTTCAGTTGCACGTCCAACACGTTGGCGAGCAGGAACAGGGCTTCGATGCTGGGCATGTAGGTGCCGGTTTCGAAACGGCTGATGGTTTTGGGGTCAAAACCGGTTCTTTCGCCCAGTTCAGCCTGAGTCAGCCCCGCTACTTTGCGGTAGCGTCTGATGGCTGCACCCAAACTTGAAATTTGCATCGCTCAATTCCCATTTAGAATCAAGAACTTAACGATAGATTTTCGCATTAGGCAACCGCGTGATCCATCACCTTGCTTTGCAAAATGTGATGTGTTTCGTAGAATCAGCGTTTGGGACGGGCATTTGGTGACCTGCTTCAGATACCAAAAGATGCAAAAAGAAATGGGTCGCGGGTTCATGGTCGTGGCACAGGGCAGGCGTTCTGGGCTTTCGAGCGGCACCGACAAAGCCGTGCTCCCACTTCTCTCACGGTATTTGAGCCTAGTTGATTTTCGCCTGTCCGAAGGCGGTGCAACCGCGCGCGCCAAATGAGCCTGACTCATGGATGACTGCTTCGATGGATAAGAAGTACCGCAGAGCCGTTGACGCCGCCGCGATTTTTTCCGAGACCGATGCGAGCGGGCGTATCACCTACGTCAACGACCAGTTCTGTAACCTCTTTGGCTACCGGCGCGATGAACTGCTGGGGGTGAACCATCGCCTGCTCAATTCCGGTCACCACCCCGGGGAATTCTTCAGTGCCATGTGGCACACCATCTCGTTGGGGCAGGTCTGGAAGGGGGATATCTGTAATCGCGCGAAGGACGGTACCTTGCATTGGGTCGATACCACCCTGGTACCGTTGACAGATGACGCGACAGGACAGGTCGAGCGCTACCTGGCGATTCGTTTCGACGTCAGCGACAAGCGCCGGCAACTGCACTCCCTGCAATGGCGAGTCGGGCACGATGTGCTGACCGGGCTGCCCAATCGCACCTATTTGTCTGACCTGCTGGACCAGGCCCTGGCGTTTTCCCAGGCGGAAAGCTTCCCCCTCGCGGTCTGTATGCTTGATCTCGATGGCTTCAAGGCGGTCAATGACGGTCACGGCCATGCCAGTGGCGACCAGCTGCTGGTCGAGGTCGCAAGGCGGCTGCGCAGCATCGTTCGAGGCGAAGATGTGGTTGCGCGGCTGGCGGGGGACGAGTTCGTGCTGGTGTTGCGTCATGTGCCTGGGATGGATGAGTTGCATGGGGCTTTGAACCGGGTGCTGGTTGCTGTTTCCACGCCCTATGCCATTGACGGTAAAAGCATCAAGGTCTTCGCAAGTATCGGCGTCACGCTGTTCCCCTGGGACAACGAAAACGCCGAGACGTTGCTGCGCCATGCCGACCAGGCGATGTACATGGCCAAGCAGAGCGGCCGCAATCGCTTCCATCTGTTCGATGTATCCCGGGACAAGGAGGTGCGGGCCACCTACCAGACCGTCGAGCGGGTTCGGCAGGCATTGGCCGCCCGTGAGCTGCGGCTGCATTTCCAGCCCAAGGTCAATATGCGCAGCGGCACCGTGGTCGGCCTTGAGGCGTTATTGCGTTGGAAGCACCCGCAACGTGGCCTGGTGCCGCCTCGTGAGTTCCTGCCGCTGGCGGAGGAGACCGATCTGATTGTCGAGATCGGCGAGTGGGTCATGGAACAGGTCATGATTCAGTTGCAGCTGTGGCAGCAAGCGGGGCAGGGGTGGCCGGTCAGCATCAATGTCTCGGCACGGCATTTCCAGCGCGAAGACTTTGTCGAGCGGCTGCGGCAGATGCTGGAGCGACACCCGGACGTGGCGCCGCGCATGCTCGACCTGCAAATCGTCGAATCCGTCGCGGTGGAAAATCTCCAACATGTCAGCGCCTGCCTCCAGGCTTGCCAGGCCCTGGGGGTGGGTTTCTCCCTGGGCGGGTTCGGGACGGGCTACTGCTCCCTCAATGACCTCAAGCATTTGCGCATCCAGACCATCAAGATCGACAAGACCTTTATCCGCGACATTCTTGTGAATCGGGATGACCTGGCCTTGACCAAGGCCGTGATCGGTCTGGCCCAGGCGTTCGATCGCCAGGTCGTCGCCGAAGGGCTGGACAGTCTCGAGCATGGGCAATTGCTGCTGCGCCTGGGGTGTGAAGTCGCCCAGGGCTACTTCATCGCCCGACCCATGCCAGCCGAGCAGATACCGGGCTGGGTGGCGAGGTTTGTTCCGCCGTCGCAATGGCAGCAGCGTCCGGGCATTCAGGGAGAGCCGGCTTCAGGCTCGGATTGCGCATTGCGGCCGGTGTAAAGCTGGATGATCGCGTCGATCTCTCCGGAGGATTTCATGTTCTGCAAGGTGCGCAGGATGCGTTGTGCCGGGATTTTCGGATCATTGCGCAGGTAGCAGCCCAACTGCTGTTTCTGCAAAACGGCCACCTCATGCAGTTGGTAGTCAGCGGTGTGCCGTTGGTTGAACCAGTCCAGCGCCCATTGGTTGCTCACGCCGTAGCGATAGCGCCCGGCAAGCAATTTTGTCAGCACTTGTTCCTGGCTCCGTGCGTCATCGCGCCTTAGATGACCGCTGTCGAACAGCGGCTGCAAGGTCGGATAGGTATAGCCGAGCACGGTACCGATCGGCTGCTGCCCCAGCGTCGCCGGCACCACTTGTCTGGGGGCACTGGCTGTGCCGACGAGCAGGTCACGCTGGAAGAACAGCGGGACACTCCAGAGGAAACCTGCTCCTTCGTCCTTTACCCAGTTGGGGCTGACGTAGCAGCGCATGTCGACTTCGTCGTGTCGCATGGCCCCGTCGAGCCGGGCCCGGGACAGGACATGGAACTCGGCCGGCATGCCCACCTGGGTCGCCAGGCTGGTCATGACGTCTGGGAGTATTCCCTGGGTCGGGCGACCCTGTTCGATCTGCACCATGGGCATGGCCCAGCCGTCAGTCACGGCAAAGCGCAAGGGTAATTCGGCGGCGGAACATTCTGTCCCTAATAACAGCAAAGCCCCCATGGCCAAGCGCATAAGCTCTCCTGACGGTATGAAAACGTGTCGACAACCGAGTCCTTGATCCAAGCTTAGTCAGATTAGAACGGTGCACCGGATGCAATTTCGCCCCTGCTCCGCTAGCATTAGCCGCTTATGTTCCTTCGTTGCGATGGTTTTCGATGAGTTATCAGGTTCTTGCACGTAAATGGCGTCCGCGCTCGTTCCGCGAAATGGTCGGCCAGACCCATGTGCTCAAGGCTCTGATCAACGCCTTGGACAGCCAGCGGCTGCACCATGCCTACCTGTTCACCGGGACCCGCGGCGTGGGCAAGACGACGATCGCGCGAATCATCGCCAAGTGCTTGAATTGTGAAACCGGTATCACTTCGACACCCTGCGGTGAGTGTTCGGTCTGCCGGGAAATCGATGAAGGCCGTTTCGTCGACCTGATCGAGATCGACGCCGCCAGCCGCACCAAGGTCGAAGATACCCGCGAGCTGCTCGACAATGTGCAGTACGCCCCCAGCCGTGGGCGCTTCAAGGTCTACCTGATCGACGAAGTGCACATGCTCTCCAGCCATTCCTTCAATGCGCTGCTCAAAACGCTTGAAGAGCCGCCGCCCTACGTCAAGTTCATCCTGGCAACCACCGATCCGCAGAAGCTGCCGGCCACGATTTTGTCCCGCTGCCTGCAGTTCTCCCTGAAGAACATGACACCGGAGCGGGTCGTCGAGCACCTGACCCACGTGCTGGGTGTCGAGAATGTGCCGTTCGAAGACGATGCGCTGTGGCTGCTGGGTCGCGCCGCCGACGGTTCGATGCGTGACGCCATGAGCCTGACCGACCAGGCCATCGCCTTCGGGGAAGGCAAGGTCATGGCTGCCGATGTGCGGGCCATGCTCGGTACGCTCGATCACGGCCAGGTCTATGACGTGTTGCATGCCCTGATCGACGGCGACGCGAAGGCGTTGCTCGAAGCGGTGCGCCACCTGGCCGAACAGGGGCCGGACTGGAATGGCGTGCTGTCGGAAATCCTCAATGTATTGCACCGTGTCGCCATCGCCCAGGCCTTGCCTGACGGCGTCGACAACGGCCATGGCGACCGTGATCGCGTGCTGGCCCTGGCCCAGGCGTTGCCCGCCGAAGACGTGCAGTTCTATTACCAGATGGGCCTGATCGGTCGTCGCGACCTGCCCCTGGCGCCGGATCCGCGCGGTGGCTTCGAAATGGTGCTGCTGCGAATGCTGGCGTTCCGGCCTGCGGACACGGCGGATGCGCCGAGGCAGGCGCTAAAGCCAGTGGGGATCAGCCAGGCCACAGCTGATTCCGCCAAGCCAGTGGCTGCCGCGCCCGTTGTTGCGCCGGCAGCGGTTTCTGCCCCGGCGGCGGTAGCGCCCGTCGTGGAACCGGCTCCGGCGCCTGTCATCGAGCCTGAGCCGATTCCCGAGCCTGTCGCCGAAACCGTCATCAATCTGCCCTGGAATGATCCGGTCGAACCCGAGATCGTCCAGCAGCCTGTGGTGGAGCCTGTACTGGAAACCGTCGCCGAGCAGCCCGAGCTGCCGCCGATGCCCCTGCCGACGCCCGACAGCGTGGTGCCTGAAGCGCCTGAGTGGGTCGCCGCTCCGATGCCCGAGCCGACCGCCGCCGATGTCGATATGGCCACGCCGGGCATGGACCTGGACGACGAGCCTCCGTTGGATGAGGATTACATCGAGCCGGACATGGACTCGGCCTACAGCTACCTGGATGACCTGGCCAGCGAGCACGCCGCCGAGCCGGCACCCGAGCCTGAGCCGGAACCCGCAGCGATGCCGGCCACCGGGCTGGCCCTGCAATGGCTGGAGCTGTTCCCGAAATTGCCGATCACCGGCATGACCGGTAGCATCGCCGCCAACTGCACGCTGATCGCGGTAGAGGGCGATCACTGGCTGCTGCACCTGGACCCGGCCCACAGCGCCCTGTTCAACGCGACCCAGCAGCGGCGTCTCAACGATGCACTGAACCAGTACCATCAGCGCACGCTGACGCTGAGCATCGAACTGATCAAGCCGGAGCAGGAAACCCCGGCCCAGGCCGCGTCCCGGCGCCGTGCCGACCGCCAGCGCGAGGCCGAGGAGTCGATCCACAGCGATCCGTTCATCCAGCAGATGATGCAACAGTTCGGCGCGGTGGTCCGTCACGATACTATCGAACCTGTCGAGGCCCCGGTCACCCAGGGCTCATAATTGAAGGCGCCGGGCCGAAAGGGCCGGGCGCGGTGTTTATCCAAGTACTTTCGAGGTGATTCCCATGATGAAAGGTGGCATGGCCGGCCTGATGAAGCAGGCGCAGCAGATGCAGGAAAAAATGGCCAAGATGCAGGAAGAGCTGGCCAACGCCGAAGTCACCGGCAAGTCCGGCGGCGACATGGTGACCGTGGTCATGACCGGTCGCCACGACATCAAGCGCGTCAGCATTGACCCGAGCGTGGTCGAAGGCCTGAGCGAAGATGACAAGGAAATGCTCGAAGCCCTGTTCGCCGCCGCCGTCAACGACGCCGTGCGCAAGATCGAAGCCAACAGCCAGGACAAGATGTCTGGCATGACCGCCGGCATGCAACTGCCGCCGGGCATGAAACTGCCGTTCTGATTCGCCATCCCGTTCGGGATGGGCTACACCCAATGCCAGGCATCGCGCCTGGCATTTTTGTTTCGGGTGCATGGCTGTGATGGCCGGAACCCTTGTGGGAGCAAAGCTTGCTCGCGATAAGCGCCGGGGCCCCCTGAAAAGACCGCGTTGAATCCATCGCGGGCAAGCCTTGCTCCCACAGCGATAAACATCGAACGCCACCCCCCAGGCAATGGTCTGCTCCCTATACGTGCCCATTCAACGATCAAGGAGACGTTTCCATGTCACAAGCATCGACCTCCAACCAGCGCATCGTCCTCGCTTCCCGTCCCAAGGGCGCGCCCACCGCGGAGAATTTCCGGGTTGAGCAGGTAACCCTGCCAGAGCTGGCGGACGGGCAGATCCTGCTCGAGACACTGTTCCTGTCCCTGGATCCCTACATGCGCGGGCGCATGAGCGACGCGCCGTCCTACGCTGCGCCGGTGGAAATCGACGAAGTGATGACCGGCGGAGCTGTCAGCCGCGTAGTGCGCTCGAAGCACCCGAAATTTCACGAGGGCGACCTGGTAGTGGGGGCCACGGGGTGGCAGAGCCACAGCATCAGCGATGGTCGCAACGTCATACCCATTCCATCCGGGTTGCCCAGTCCGTCGATGGCCTTGGGAGTGTTGGGCATGCCGGGCATGACCGCCTACATGGGACTGATGGACATCGGTCAACCCAAGGCCGGGGAAACCCTGGTGGTGGCCGCCGCCTCGGGCGCCGTGGGTTCTGTAGTCGGCCAAGTGGCGAAAATAAAGGGGCTTCGGGTCGTCGGGGTGGCTGGCGGCAGCGAGAAATGCCAGTACGTGGTCGACGAGTTGGGATTCGACGCTTGCATCGACCATAAGAGCGAGCACTTTGCCGAAGAGCTGGCCCGGGCGTGCGACATAGGCATCGACATCTATTACGAGAACGTCGGCGGCAAAGTCTTCGACGCGGTGCTGCCGCTGCTCAACGCCAAGGCCCGCGTCCCGCTCTGTGGCCTGATCGCGTCCTACAACGATCAGCACGCCCCGAGCGGACCGGATCGGTTGCCGCAGTTGCAACGCACCTTGCTGACCAAACGGGTGCGCATGCAGGGATTTATCGTGTTTGACGACTACGGTGATCGTCAGCCGGAATTCATCAGCGCCATGGCGCCATGGGTGCGGGATGGCCGGGTCAAGTTCCGCGAAGACGTGGTCGATGGTCTGGAGAATGCGCCACAGGCGTTTATCGGGCTGCTGGAAGGACGCAACTTCGGCAAGCTGGTGGTGCGGGTGGCGCAGGATTGAGTATTTGACGCTGGTCAGAGGCGCGGGTATAAACCGCGTCTCGTTGTTATGTCGGACATTTCCTCGATGAGCTTCAGCCCTTTGATTCGCCAACTGATCGATGCCCTGCGAACCTTGCCGGGTGTGGGTCAGAAAACTGCCCAGCGCATGGCGTTGCAATTGCTTGAGCGTGATCGCAGCGGCGGTTCGCGCCTGGCCCAGGCCTTGAGCCAGGCCATGGAAGGGGTCGGGCATTGCCGTTTATGCCGGACCCTGACTGAAGACGACCTGTGCCCCCAATGCGCCGACTCGCGTCGGGACGACACGCTGCTGTGCGTCGTGGAAGGGCCCATGGACGTGTATGCGGTGGAGCAGACCGGTTTCCGTGGGCGGTACTTCGTGCTCAAGGGACATCTCTCGCCCCTCGATGGCCTGGGGCCGGAGGCCATCGGCATTCCAGAGTTGATGGCGCGGATCGAAGAGGCGGGGACTTTCACCGAAGTCATCCTCGCCACCAACCCGACGGTGGAAGGCGAAGCCACCGCCCACTACATCGCCCAGTTGCTGAGCAACAAAGGCCTGGTCGCCTCCCGCATCGCCCACGGCGTGCCGTTGGGGGGCGAGCTGGAGTTGGTCGATGGCGGGACGCTGGCGCACTCGTTTGCCGGGCGCAAGCCGATTACGCTGTAAGCACGATACAAATACCTGTGGGAGACCTGTGGGAGCGAGCCTGCTCGCGATAGCGGAGTATCAGTCAGTCAAGAGGCGACTGGCACTCTGCAATCGCGAGCAGGCTCGCTCCCACATTGGTCGGGGGTAGCTTTAGTATTCTGCGGCCGAACACAAACCCTGTGGGAGCGAGCCTGCTCGCGATGGCGGTAAGTCAGTTAGCGATAATGTGACTGATACACCGCTTTCGCGAGCAAGCCCGCTCCCACCGAACCGATGATGGTCGGGCGGTTATCGTTCGCTCAGGGAGAACTGCGTCAGGCAGAACGTTGGAATCCCCATGTCGGTCAATCGCTGGGAGCCCAGCAATTCCGGCAGGTCGATGATCGCCGCCGCCTCGTGGACCTTGGCGCCCATACGGCGGATCAGGTTGGCGGCAGCGATCAGCGTGCCGCCGGTGGCGATCAGGTCATCGAACATCACCACCGAATCGCCTTCGCACAGGCTGTCGGCATGTACTTCCAGGAACGCTTCGCCGTATTCGGTCTGGTAACCCTCGGCCAGCACATCGGCCGGCAGCTTGCCTTGCTTGCGGAACAGCACCAATGGTTTGTTCAACTGGTAGGCGAGGATCGAACCGATCAGGAAGCCCCGGGCATCCATCGCGCCGATGTGGGTGAACTCGGCCTCGACGTAGCGGTGGGCAAAGCTGTCCATCACCAGCCGCAGGGCCGTGGGGGACTGGAACAGCGGGGTAATGTCGCGGAAGATCACGCCGGGTTTGGGGAAGTCGATTACGGGGCGGATCAGGGATTTGATGTCGAAGGAGTCGAAGACCATCGTCGAAATGTCCTGGCAGGGCTGCAAACGCGGCAGTATAGCGCGGCCAAGGGAATCCCTCAGCCGCGCGTGTTCATCAGCCTTCGATCGAGCCGCCGGCCAGGGCGCAGAGCTGGATCGGGTCGAGGATGTGGATTTCCTTGCCTTCGGCGGCGATCAACTCATTCTGCTGGAAACGGGTGAACACCCGGGAGACGGTCTCCACGGCCAGGCCCAGGTAATTGCCGATTTCATTGCGCGACATGCTCAGGCGGAACTGGTTGGCCGAGAAGCCACGGGCACGGAAGCGGGCGGAGAGGTTGACCAGGAAGGTCGCGATGCGCTCGTCGGCGGTCTTTTTCGAGAGCAGCAGCATCATCTGCTGATCGTCGCGGATCTCCCGGCTCATCACTCGCATCAACTGGCGGCGCAACTGCGGCAGTTGCAGCGCGAGTTCGTCGAGGCGTTCGAAGGGAATCTCGCACACCGAGGTGGTTTCCAGCGCCTGGGCCGAGACCGGATGGCTCTCGGTGTCCATGCCGGACAGTCCCACCAGCTCGCTGGGCAGATGGAAACCGGTGAGCTGCTCCTCGCCGCTGTCGCTCAGGTTGAAGGTTTTCAACGCGCCCGAGCGCACGGCATAGACGGAATCGAAGGTGTCACCCTGGCGAAACAGGAATTCACCTTTTTTCAACGGTCGGCCCCGTTTGACGATTTCATCCAGCGCGTCCATGTCCTCCAGATTCAGCGACAATGGCAGGCAGAGAGGAGCCAGGCTGCAATCCTTGCAATGGGCCTGGCTGTGGGCGCGCAGTTTGACTGGCTCGGACATTTCTTCAATCCTTGTGGGAAAACACACATAGGCCGTAAGGGTAACCCAGCTCCGGGTCCTGGGCCAGCGTGGTTCCTCGTCAAATTGTCGCGCTCAGATGACGCGGGAGAAGCGCTGCCGGTTTTGCTGCTCCAGGTAGCTGTCGAACACCATGCACACCGAACGCACCAGCAGGCGCCCGGCAGGCAATACCTTGATGTGGGTATTATCCAGCTCGATCAACCCGTCCTCGGCCATGGCCTGCAACTGCGGCCACAACGCTGCGAAATAACCCTGGAAATCGATATTGAAGGTTTGCTCAATCTCGGCGAAGGCCAGGTCGAAATGACAGATCAATTGCTGGATCACCGCCCGCCGCAGCCGGTCGTCGGCATTGCACACCAGCCCGCGACTGGTTGCCAGTTGTCCGTCGGCGAGGATGCCCTGGTACTGGTTCAGGTCGCTGCTGTTCTGGCAGTACAGGTCGCCGATCTGGCTTATGGCTGACACGCCGAGGCCGATCAGGTCGCAGTGGCCATGGGTGGTATAGCCTTGGAAGTTGCGTTGCAGGGTGGCCTCTTCCTGGGCGATGGCCAGGTCGTCGTCGGGCAGGGCGAAGTGATCCATGCCAATGTAGCGGTAACCGGCGGCGGTCAGTTGTTCGATGGTGCCTTGCAACATCGCCAGTTTCTGTTCCGGATTCGGCAGGTCCTGGCTGTTGATGCGCCGCTGGGGCATGAAGCGTTCCGGCAGGTGAGCGTAGTTGAACACCGAAAGGCGATCTGGTTGCAGGTCGATGACTTCTGCAACGGTGCGGGCGAAGTTGTCCGGGGTCTGCTTGGGCAGGCCGTAGATCAGGTCGATGTTGATCGAGCGGAATTGCAAGGTCCGGGCGGCTTCGATCACCGCACGGGTTTCCTCCAGGCTTTGCAGGCGGTTGACGGCGCGTTGCACGGCCGGATCGAAGTCTTGCACGCCGATGCTGACCCGGTTGAAACCCAGTTCCCGCAACAGACCCATGGTCGACCAGTCGGCTTCCCGGGGATCGATTTCGATGCCGTAGTCACCGGAGTCGTCATCCAGCAGGTTGAAATGCTTGCGCAGCTTGGCCATCAACTGGCGCAGCTCGTCGTGGCTGAGGAAGGTCGGAGTGCCGCCGCCCAGGTGCAACTGTTCCACGCGCTGGGCGGGATCCAGATGGCAGCCGATCAGCTGGATTTCCTGTTCCAGGCGTTGCAGGTAGGCGTGGGCGCGACCACGGTCCTTGGTGATGACCTTATTGCAGGCGCAGTAGTAGCAAATATTTGCGCAGAACGGCACGTGTACGTACAGCGACAGTGGCCGCATGGCCTTGCGACTGTCGCGCAGGGCGTGGAGCAGGTCGAAGGTCCCCACCTGGCCGGCGAACTGCGCCGCAGTCGGGTACGAGGTGTAGCGAGGCCCCGCTACGTCGTAGCGGCGGATCAGATCAGAGTCCCAACGAATGGCGTCGAGCATGCGGGCGTTCCCCGGATAGGCTGGCATGAGCGCGAGTCTAGGAGGGTGGACGCTGGGGCGTGTTGATTTGCATCAACGGGGGAGTGCTGTACAAGACCCTGTCGGATGGGGGCTGAGTGTGGAGTACAACTTGTGGGAGCCGAGCTTGCTCGCGATAGCAGTGGGTCAGTCAATTGAGTATTGATGGTGCCGTCCTCGATCGCGAGCAAGCTCGGCTCCCACAGGTGGCAGTGACAGGGAATCCCGATCAATGCCCCATGAGCCAATGCTGGTGCGGCCCCGGTAGGGTCCAGATGCCGAAAATGATCACCAGCAGGCCGCCGGCCGTGCGCACGCTGCGCTTGCGCAGCAGGGCGGTGACGCGTTCGGCGGCCAGGCCGGTGGCAAGCAGTACCGGCCAGGTGCCGAGGCCGAAAGCCAGCATCAGCAGCGCGCTGTCCAATGCGTTGCCCTGGCTGGCGGACCACAGCAGGGTGCTGTAGACCAGGCCGCAGGGCAGCCAGCCCCACAGTGCGCCAAGTAACAAGGCTCGGGGCAGGCTCGATACGGGCAGCAAGCGATTCGCGATCGGCTGGATATGTCGCCACAAGCCCCTGCCGACGCCTTCAATGCGGGTCAGGCCGCTCCACCAGCCCGCCAGGTACAGGCCCATGGCGATCAGCAGCAATCCGGCCAATACCCGCATGAACATCGCTGCCGGGCTGTTGGCGACCGCCCAGCCAGCCAGGCCGATCAACAGCCCGGCAGTGGCATAGCTCAGGATTCGCCCCAGGTTGTACGCCAGCAACAGCCGGAAGCGCCGGCTGCGTTGTTCCTTGGGAATCGCCAGGGTGAGGGCGCCCATCAGGCCGCCGCACATGCCCAGGCAATGGCCGCCGCCCAGCAGGCCGAGGATTACCGCTGAAACCAGTAATGGCGCCAGATCAAGCATGGGGCGGGGCCTTGTCGTCCGGCCGCTGGGCTTGGCCGTCGGCTTCGTCCACGGCGGCCTTGTGATTGGGGTCCTGATCATCGAACAGGATGCTGTGGGCCGGACCGTCGAGGTCGTCGTACTGGCCGCTGTCCACGGCCCAGAAGAAAATGTACACGGCGATGGCCACGATCAGCAGCGCGGCCGGGATCATCACGTAGAGAGCTGGCATTCTCGGAACTCCAGGCCCGCGCGGCTCAGGCCGGCAGCGGGCGGGTATCGGGCGCGGCGTCGAAAACCTGCAGCTTGGGCTGGCGAGTCAGCCTCAGCGCATTCAACACCACGGTCAACGAACTGATGGACATGCCGACGGCGGCCCACACCGGGGTAATCCAGCCGAGGGCGGCGAACGGCAACATGAGGCCATTGTACAGCGCCGCCCACACCAGATTCTCGATGATCACCCGACGGGTGCGCCGGGCCAGGTTGAAGGCGTGGATCAGGGCATCGAGACGGTTGGACAGCAACACCGCGTCGGCGCTGGTCTTGGCCAGGTCGGTGGCCGAGCCCATGGCCACACTGATGTCCGCTGCCGCCAGCACCGGCACATCGTTGACCCCATCGCCGAGCATCAGCACCTTGCGGCCTTGCTGGTGCAACTGCTGCAGCACCGCCAGTTTGTCGTCCGGGCGCAGTCCGCCCCGTGCCTCGTCGATGCCCAGTTCGGCGGCGACACTGGCAACCATTGGCGAACTGTCGCCCGACAGCAGGAGTGTTCGCCAGCCGCGCGCCTTGCAAGCCGCCAGCAAGGCCGGGGCGTCGGCGCGCAGGCGGTCGTCGAGGACGAACCAGGCCAAGGGCCCGCCGGTATCGCCCAACAGCAGCCATTGGCCGGGCTCGTCCGGCATCGGCGGTATTGCCGCGCAGCTCAATTCGCAGACAAAGCCGGGTTGGCCGATGCGCAGGCGCTGTTCGCCGACTTGGCCCTCCAGCCCCAGCCCGGGTGTACTCTGTACCTGCTCGGCGGCCAGCGGCGCGCGGCCAAAAGCCCGTGCGATGGGGTGTTCGGAGCGGTTTTCCAAGGCGGCGGCCAGCGCCAGGCACTGGTCGCCGTCGAGGCCTGCCAGGGGGCGAATGGCGCGCAAGGCCAGGCGACCTTCGGTGAGGGTGCCGGTCTTGTCGAAAATCACCGTATCGATCTGGTTCAGGCCTTCCAGCACATGACCCCGGGTCAGCAGCAGACCGAGCTTGTGCAGGGTGCCGGTGGCGGCAGTGAGGGCGGTTGGCGTAGCAAGGGACAGCGCGCAAGGACAGGTGGCGACCAGCATCGACAGGACAATCCAGAAGGCGCGGGATGCATCCAGCTGCCACCACAACAGGCCGATGGCGGCAACGGCGACCAGGGAGAGCAGCAGGAACCATTGGGCTGCCCGGTCGGCGACTTCCGCCAGTCGCGGCTTTTCGGCCTGGGCTCGCTCCAGCAGCCGCACGATGGCGGACAATCGGGTGTCTTGCCCCAATGCCTGCACCTCGACGGTCAAGGCGCCTTCGACGTTCAACGTGCCCGCGGTAACCGCATCGCCCACTTGGCGGGTTTGCGGCAGGTATTCACCGGTCAGCAGGGACTCGTCGATGCTGGACTGGCCGTCGAGGATCCTGCCGTCGGCCGGCAGGACCGACCCTGGATGCACCAGGACCCGGTCGCCGGTACGCAACTCGCTGAGCAGGATGCGTTCGCTCTGGCCGTCGCTTGCCAGGCGCAGGCATGAGGCCGGCAACAGATTGACCAGTTGCGCGGTGGCCGCAGCGGTGCGCTCTCTGGCCCGTCGCTCCAGGTAGCGGCCGGCCAGCAGGAACAGCGCGAACATGCCCACGGCATCGAAATACAGCTCGCCCACGCCGGTGACAGAGGTCCAGATCCCGGCGATGTAAGCACTGCCGATCGCCAGGGACACGGAAACGTCCATGGTCAGGTGGCGGGTGCGCAGGTCACGCATCGCGCCTTTGAAGAAGGGCGCGCAGCTATAGAACACGATAGGGGTGGTGAGAAACAGCGCGACCCAGCGCAGGATGGTGTGCATCTCCGGGCTCAGATCGATATTGAATTCCGGCCATGTCGCCATGGTTGCCATCATGGCCTGGAACCACAGCAGCCCGGCCACGCCGAGCTGGCGCAGGGCCAGGCGGTTTTGCGCGGCCAGTTGCTCGCTGGCCTGGTCGGCCTGGTACGGGTGGGCAACGTAGCCGATCTGGCGCAATTCGGCGAGCAGGGTGCTCAACGGCAGTTCAGCGTCGGCCCAACGCACCTGCAGGCGATGATTGGACAGGTTCAATCGCGCTTCGGCCACGCCCGGCAGGCCACGCAATTGTTTTTCGATCAACCAGCCACAGGCGGCGCAACTGATGCCTTCCATCAACAGGGTGGTTTCGGCCAGCTCGCCTTCGTGGCGCACGAACGATTGCTGCACGTCGGGGCGGTCGTACAACGCCAGTTCATCGGTCAATTGGACAGGCAGGGTTTCGGGGTTGGCCGATGCTTCGCTGCGATGCTGGTAATAACTCTCCAGGCCGCCAGCGACAATCGCCTCGGCCACCGCCTGGCAACCCGGGCAGCAGAACTCACGGGTTTCACCCAGGACAACGGCGATGAAGCGGCTGCCGGGAGGGACGGGCAGGGCGCAGTGGTAGCAGGGCAGGGGCGTAGTCATTGCGTTTTCACAGACGTTGTCCAATGATCGTTCCCATGCTCTGCGTGGGAACGCATCCTGTGACGCTCCGCGTCACGCTTGCGGGAGGACGCGGAGCGTCCCGGGCTGTGTTCCCACGCGGAGCGTGGGAACAATCAGAACGACAGAAAGACGGCCTACTTCTTCAGGTCTTCAGCACCTTGCAGCGGCTCATCGCCCAGCAGGATGGCCTGGTCGTGGTTGACCTGTTCCTCTTCGAACAGTCGCCAGGTCTTGTCGTTCTCCATGCCCAGCAATTCGACAAAGCGCCGGCCTTCGATCTTGTCCGTCAACTGGCCGATGTACCGCCCCGGCTCGCTGTCGTTGCGGGTCAGGACGATCTTGCGGTCCTTCTCCGGCTGGGTCGGAGAAATCAGGCTCAGTTCCAGGGTCTGCGGCCGGCTGTTGCCGCTCAGGCGCAGGTCCACCTCGCCAGTGACATCATCCATCTGCACGTTGGCATGCAACTGCAGGGTCTGGGCCAGCAGTTCGCGCTCCAGCGAGCGGTTGATGCCCTTGCCGGCTTCGTAATAGTTGTCGTTGACCAGGTTGTCCGGATTCTTCACTGCAATGGTCACCATCGTCAGGCTCAAGGTCACCGAGCAGGTCAGGATCCCGATAATGATCCACGGCCAGAGGTGCTTGTACCAAGGGCTGGTGGCGGTTGCTGCAGGCATGTTCAGTTCTCTCAACGAATTTGTGGGCCGATGAACCGGCTCTTGGCTTCGACATGAACGCTGTCGTCATCGGCATCCTTGAGGATGAAGGTCACCTCGTTGGTGCTCGACGGCAGCTGGTCCGGTGCACTGGACAACTCCACTGGCTGGCTGAAGATATCGCCGGCCGCGACCTTGATTTCCCGTCGGCCTTGCAGCTTCAAGTCAGGCAGGCCGGTGGCTTCCAGCACATAGGTGTGATCGCGCTGGTCCTTGTTCATGATCTTCAGGCTGTAGACGTTCTCGATCCGGCCTTCGGCGTTTTCGCGGAACAGCACGCGGTCCTTGCTGACGTCGAAACCCACCAGCGAGCGCATGAAGAACGCCGTCACCAACAAGCTGATCATCGCCAGCAGCACCAGGGCATAGCCGATCAGGCGCGGGCGCAGTTTATGGGTTTTCTGCCCGGACAGGTTGTGTTCGGTGGTGTAGCTGATCAGGCCGCGAGGGTAATCCATCTTGTCCATGATGTTGTCGCAGGCATCGATGCAGGCGGCGCAGCCGATGCACTCGATCTGCAGGCCGTCGCGGATATCGATGCCGGTGGGGCAGACCTGGACGCACATGGTGCAATCGATGCAGTCCCCCAGGCCCAAGGCCTTGTAGTCGATGCCTTTCTTGCGAGGGCCACGGCCTTCGCCGCGACGTGGGTCATAGGACACGATCAGCGTGTCCTTGTCGAACATCACGCTCTGGAAGCGGGCGTAAGGGCACATGTAGATGCACACCTGCTCGCGCAGCCAGCCGGCGTTGCCATAGGTGGCGAGGGTGAAGAAACCGACCCAGAAATACGACCAGCCATCGGCCTCACCGGTAAAGAACTCGAACACCAGCTCGCGGATCGGCGTGAAGTAGCCGACGAAGGTCATGCCGGTGACGAAACCGATCAGCAGCCAGAGGCTGTGCTTGGCGAATTTGCGCAGGAATTTGTTGGCCCCCATGGGCGCCTTGTCCAGCTTGATGCGCTGGTTGCGGTCGCCTTCGGTGACTTTTTCGCACCACATGAAGATCCAGGTCCACACGCTCTGCGGGCAGGTATAGCCGCACCACACCCGACCGGCGTACACCGTAATGAAGAACAGGCCGAAGGCGGCGATGATCAGCAGTCCGGACAACAGGATGAAATCCTGGGGCCAGAAGGTCGCGCCAAAAATAAAGAATTTGCGTTCCGGCAGGTTCCACCAGACGGCCTGATGACCGCCCCAGTTCAACCAGACGGTACCGAAGTACAGGAGGAACAAAAAGGCTCCGCCGACCATCCGCAGGTTGCGGAACAGACCGGTGAAGGCTCGGGTGTAGATTTTTTCCCGAGAGGCATACAAGTCGACGCTCTTGTTGGCATCCTTGGCAGGCGGGGTAACGTCATGTACCGGAATCTGATTGCTCATCAAATGCATCCCACGGCAGTGGAAAAGTGCCGAGGCCAGTGCGTGCCGACCACGGTCAGAAAGGGTGCTGCAATGGCCCAATGATACGCCTGTCGCTCTAGCCCAAGGGTGCGACCTTTGGTCGCGTTGGGCGCAAGGGGCGAATGGTGTAGCGGATGTAACAAGTCATGACCCAGATCAATTGACTATAGACAGTCCATGGGCGTTGCTGGTCCCTTTGGTTTTGCCGCCAGCGGTGAATGCAGGCAACGCCTGAAGGCTGCACTAGGTGGCGGGGGAGCTAGTGGCTATACAGGATGTTGTAGAACGACGCTGAATCGTTATTGATCGAGGTCAGATCATGACCCGTAGGAATCTTTTCGAACAGCGCTTTGGTGACGGTCATACGACGCAGGATGATGGCCTCCAGCAATTTGCCGAACAGCACCTCATCATTGACGTATTTCTTCAGTTTCAGGATTTCACGAGGCCGGTTTTTCAGTATGTGGAAGGAGTAGTTCATCAGAATCATGTTCGAGACGAACAGGTTTTCCGTTGATTGGAGTGGATTGAGCGTATCGATCACAGCGTTGAGTACCCACCGCCTGTTCTGGGCATAGGTATTCAGAAAAAGGTCGGGGTACATGAGTTCGCTGTGGCGATCATTGAGCTTGAAGCGGTAAGTGTCTCCGTCAGCTTCGGTCAGTAATCGGATAACGGCTGTCTGATAGCTTTTCAAATGGCTCAGCAGCTCATGCTCTTTCCTGGCGTCCGCCTTGATTGCCTTGTAAACCAGATCGATGATCTCCAGAAAAGGCACAGGCCCCAAGGCATCGGTCGCCATCATCAACTGATAACCCTCGATGCTGAACCGACGATACACCTCGTCGTCGATGCTCAACTCGAAAAGCAGGAACCTGAACATGTGGTTTCTGAGTTGTGCATTGGAATCGATCGGGCTGTTCTTCAAGCTGATCAACTGGATCAAGTAGAAGAAAACAAAATAGTCTTTGTTGGTTCGTTGGCGGTTGTCGATCTCGAGCAGGTAGCCAAGGCGTGACAGGACCAGGAGCAGGGCATAGCAATCCGATTCCGTGAATCCGATTTTCGCCATGGATTTTTCGAAAGCGCTTGCTGAAAACAAGTCGTGCCAACGGCTCACGCTGAAGGCTGAGCCGTTGCTTCTCCTGGCCACGACTCGGAGTAATAAGGGCTCGTCTTCTTCATAGAAAATGGCGCCCAGCGCCTTGGGGTAGGGGCGGGCGTTCAGGAAGTTTTCAAGTTTGTAGGAAAGAAGGTTGAACAGGTCCATTTAGCTGCCGGGCGTCCTTTACCAATCTGAGAATTCGCCGTCTTCATCCGTTCACGTAAGTCGCATACCGATGCTTGCCTTCAAAAGATAGTATGAATGTCTGCTGACATAGCCGTGGCCTCTAACCGCTGTGCAGTCTGCCCGCTACCGTAAATGCCAGTAATGATGCCGCTAACATTATCGCTGACCACCAAGCCATGAAGAAAAGTCAGAGATGTAAATTTCATCTAGCGTCAAGTCTGGTGGTATGTCTTCAATACTGTCAGCGATTTCATCATAGGGGGAAGGTAATACGTAAGAAAAGCCGAAGTCCTCATTGAGGATAAGTGAGCCGTTGAAGATTCTTTGGCGCTCGGTGAGATTTTTTATTTGACCAAACGACATGCCTGTAGAAAGTGCATCTCTATACAGTCCCTTGTAGTGGGTATTGCAACCAATGGAGAAAATTTTTCCGTCGGGAAGTGTCGAGATAGTGATGGTGTTATCTACCACGTAGGCTGTTCTCGTTTCGTTATTGGGCAGGTTGTAGAGTTTTACTTCGACTTTGTGTTTTTCATACAGCTCATTGGTGTAGATTGAAATGTTTTCCCCAAGCAATATATTGGCTGCGGAATGTTTTGATTTTATCTCTGCTCTAAAATCAATCATTTTATGATCCGTTCATCAGTGTACCGTTTACATAGACAGGGGAGTCTTTGATAAGGTCGTAATTTTTAAAGTCGCCGTGGCCAATTCGGCCGAATACGACATCTTCTCCGGCTTTGTTGGATTTGTACACTTTCCAATAGTCATTGCCGTGAATATTGGGCTGGGTGGGGCTACCACCTGGATGGTAGTCAAGTTTGTAGGTGGCTCCGGATTTTGTGGTGCGAACATATTGAACGTGTTGGATAGCATCAGGTCTGCCTGCCTGGGGATAGTTTTTTGTCCAGCCTCGGGCTGTCAGGTATCCATCAACATCGGCGGGGGTTTTACCGGACAGTTTCCCAACCCATCTTTTAGTGATCGTGTTTTTTCTGGCGAAGCCTTTCGCCGTTGCACAGCTTAAGCCTAATGGATCGACATAACTGGCGGGGTTTGGCGCGTAGACATAGAAATTGATTCCCCCCGCTAACCCAATCGGATCCGGCGTCGTAAACCTTCCGACATCCGGATCATAAAACCTGAACGTATTGAAATGCAGCCCCGTCTCCCGGTCCAGGTACTGCCCCTGGAACCGCAGGTTCTGCTCTTCGATGTAATACGGCTCGCGCACCTCTTCCAGCGTGTTGCCCCAGACACGATAGGTCGCCTGCCAGACGCTGTGCCCGTCGGCCTCGGTGAGCTGTTCCGGCAGGCCGTTGAGGTCGATGTGGTAGTAGCGGACCTTTTGCAGTGGGCCGGTGCCATCGACGCGGGCCAGGGGTTCGTAGCTGTTATCGTCGTAGAGGTACAGGCTGCTCTGCTGGTGGCGATGCTCCTGCAACAGGCGCAGGCCGTCCCAGGTGAAGCGGGTTTCACCGAGCGGATAACCGTTATTGTCATGCTCGTTCTTGACGATACGTCGGCCCAGGGGGTCGTAGGTCATGCGCACAATGCTGCCGTTTTCGTTGCGCACTTCGATCAGGCGACTTTCGGCATCGTAGGCAAAGCGTTGCAGGCCGCGTTTTGCGCTGCGTTTTTCGATCACCCGGCCAAAGGCGTCGTAGCGGTACCGCTTGTCCTCATACGTCAGCAATTTGTTATGCACCACCCGGCCGGCACCGGCTTGCGTGCCGTCCAGCAGGTTAGCGGCGGCGTCGTAGATAAAGGTTTCGCGTTGGCCGTGAAGGCTGTCCTGGCTGGCGATAATGCGGCCGGTGGTGTCGTAGTGCAGCAATTGGCGGTGCTGTGCGGCCGGTTGCTGGTCGAGTTTGCCGATCAGGTTGCCGGCGGGGTCGTACTCGAAGTGTTTTTGCACCGTTGCCGGCAGGAGCGACGGTTGGCTGGTGTGGCGGCGTTGGCGCGAGCGAAGGCGGCCGCTGCGGTCATATTCGCTGCGGGTGCTGATCTGGCCTTGGGTGCGCAGCACTTCACGGTGCAGGCGGTCGCGTTCGAAGTCGCTGATGACTTGGCCGTCGAGGTTGATCTGGTGCAGGTGGCCGCTGCCGTAGTACAGCCGGTTGAGCCAGCGGCCATCGGGCAGTTGGGTCTGGATCAGGTTACCGAGTTCGTCGTAGTGGTGTTGCAGGCTGCCGGCGGCGCTGTCTTCGGCCAACAGTTGGCCGAGGGCAT
This sequence comes from Pseudomonas sp. ICMP22404, assembly GCF_006227205.1. Classification (GTDB taxonomy): domain Bacteria; phylum Pseudomonadota; class Gammaproteobacteria; order Pseudomonadales; family Pseudomonadaceae; genus Aquipseudomonas. The sequence continues at coordinate 86,935 of NZ_VCNG01000016.1, read as the reverse complement.
CGTAGGCGAAGCTCAGGCGTTGGGCATTGCCCTGGTGGTCGGTGAAGGTGACGGCGGTGAGCTGGTCCAGCGGGTCGTAGGTGTAGTCGGTGCGGCCATCGTCGGTGACCTTGGCGATCAGCCGGCCCACGGCGTCGCGCTCCAGTCGATGGACGATGGGCGGCGGTGGCGCTTCGGGGACCACCGCCAGGCCGGTGCCGTGAGGGGCCGGAACGGCTGTCACGGCGGCGACGTTGTCCAACCGGTCGTAGGCGTAACGCTTGGCGCTGCCGTCCAGGTCCTGCTGTTCGACCAAGCGGTCGCCAGCATCCCAGGCAAACCGATAGCGTTCACCATTCTCATTGACCAGCGCCTGCAGTCGCCCATAGCTGTCGTAAGCAAACTGCACCTGCCGGCCCTGGGCGTCGGTGCGCTGGCGGACCTGGCCGCGGCGGTTGTGTTGGTAAAGAGTTGTGTGCCCGGCCGGGTCCGTATAGCCGGTCAACTGGCCGGCGACGTCACGCTGGTAAAGCTCGCTGCGGCCGTCCGGCAATTGGCTGCCGAGCAAGCGACCTTGGGCGTCGTAGCTGAACTGGGTGCGCTCGCCGAGGGCGTCGGTGATGGTCTGCAGATAGCCCCGATGGTCGTAGCTGAACCGCGTCGGGTAACCCGAGCAGTCGACATGCTCCACCAGTTGTCCGAACGGGTTCCAGCGCAGCTTCTTGCTCTTGCCGGTGGCGTCGATGATTTCGATGACCTGGCCGTGGGCGTCGTAGCGGTAGCGGGTGACATGGCCCAGCGGATCGGTTTCGGCGATGCAGTTGCCGCGCTGATCGTAGCGGTACGTCCAGCTGTGGCCGGCGGCGTCGGTGTCCACCTGCGGCAGGGCCCAGTGTTCGAGCCAGAGGGTGGATTCGCTGCGACCCAGCGGGTCGGTTTCGCTGATCAGGTTGCCGGCTTCGTCGTAGCTGTAGGTGTAGTGCCCGCCCTGTGGGTCGGTGGCGGCCAGCATCTGGCGCTCGTCGTTCCACTCGAACGACCAGGTCTGGCCGAGCGTGTCGGTGAATTGGGTGATCTGGTGCTGGCTGTTCCAGTGGCGGGTGCTGACCCGCTGCAAGCTATCGCTGATGCGGGTGATGCCGGCCATGAGGTCATAGTCGAACTGGTAGGCATCGCCCTCATCGGTCCAGTGTCGGACCACGCGCCATTCCTGGTCCTCGATCAAGGCCCAGTCGTAGAAGCACTGCAGGCCCGTGGGCAACTGGTGCTCCACCATGCGCCGGCCCGCGTCGTAGGCGAAGCGTCGTTGCACCTGGCCGGTGGCGTCGCGTACTTCGGTCAGGTTGCCCGTCGCGTCATAGCCGTAGCTGACCAGCACTTCCCGTTGCTGGTCGGGGTACAGGCGTTCGATCTGGCTGACACGTTCACGTTCGTAAGCCAGCTCGACCTGTACCAGGTCGAAAGCGTCGCGCAGTCGTACCAGGCGCCCGGTTTCGTCGTAGTCGAGGTGGATGCGGTTGTCGTTGCGGTCGCCCAACTGGTTCAGGCGCAGCAAAGCCGCATTTCCTGGCGCCGGTTCGAACAGGCGATACAGGCCGTCCGCGCTTTCGATCAGCAATTGCCCGTTGGCATGGCGCCGCACGGCGAGGCCTTCGCCGGCGCTGAACACCGCACCGCCCAAGGGGATTGAGCCCATGTCGATGGGGCGGCTCTGTTCGTCGGTGTAGACCAGGGTCTCGCCGCCCTCGGGGTGAGGCCGGATCTCGACGCACACCTCGTAGGGCACGCTCCAGCCGACGCCGAACAGCCCTTCGCCGCGCTCGTCACGGCTGTTATAGAAGCGCTGCCAATCGATCGGCTGAATCCCCGGCAGTACGAAATCCAGCTCTTCATCGCCGCCCAGGACCTTGGCCCCGGTCGCCGCATGCACCGGGTTCGACGAGCCCATGGCCGCGTTGGCCGCCGCGCCCATGGCACTGCTGACCGCCATCGACGCCGCTGCGCCGGCCAGCATGCATGGCAGCTTGCTGAAGAACTTGCCCTTGCTGCCCTTGAGCATCAAGAGGGCCGTTACTGCCAGGCCCACGCCCGGCGTCTTGCCGCTGCGAATCTCGCGTACCACCACGGTGCCGCCGCCGATGGTCACGTCGGGGGAAATCAGCCCGGACGACACCACCTTGGCTTCGCAGGTACTGCGGTCGCCGCTGCGCACGGCGGGCTGGCCGTTGATGGTGACCTTGTCCGAGCCTTCGGCCAGGAACTGCGGCGGCATCGGCGGATGCTTCAGGCAGGTGATCATGTCCAGCGGCTTGGGCACGGCACCGGGGGCGGGTGTGGCGACGGTGGGCCGCCACATCTGCGAGAAGAAACTCTCGGCCATGTCCAGGTAGCTGGGCTCGGGCGCTTCCAGCTCGGTGCCGGCCGGTGCGACATGGGATTCGATGGCCCCGGCGGCGCGGGCGGCGGGAATGTTGTTGGTCAGGGTGTCGGTGGAACCGGTGAGGATGTTGGCCTGCACCGTGGGCGGAAAGAGGGCGTTGCCGATGCCCTCGCAAATATTGCTCAGGCCCTTGTCGGCGCCGGTCTTGCTCATGGCGAGGCCGACGACCGCGCCGACCACGGCGCCGAGCAGGAAGCAACCGAGGCCGCCGGTCGCGACCGTGATGCCCGTGGCCGCAACCACGGCAGCGGTGGCGACGGCCGTGATCGCGATGTTGGCCGCCACTTCCAGCACACCGCCGAGGATGTCGGCCATCATCGAGGTGTGATCCAGCGCATCGCCCAGGCGAGCGGCCCAGAGCGCGTCAGACATGCACGTTGCCCGTGCAGTGGGAGCCGCCGGCTTCTATCGGTTCAAGCGTTGTGATGCCTTCCATTGCATCTTCTCCTTGTCAGTCATGGCCCGCGTCTCCGTGCGCACCGGGCATTTGATCAGCTTCGGACGCATCAGGCAATCGGCCGGTTTTTCATCCCGGCCAGCCGCACCGCGTAGTCAGGCCATCCACGGGTTGAGCAACGTAACCCCGCTGGCCTCGAAGTCCGCTACGTTGCGGGTGACCACGGTCAGGCCATGGATCAGCGCCGTGGCAGCGATCAGCGCGTCGCATTCGTTGCTGCGATCAGGTACGTGCAGCCGGGCGCAGCGCAGCGCCACGGCGCGGTCCACCGCCAGGATCCTGCCGGCAAAGGCGGGCAGGACGTGGTTGTCCAGCCAGGCCCGCAGGCGGCTTCCCTGGCTCGGGTCCTTGCGTTCGAAGCGCAACACGCCGGTTTCCAGTTCCAATACGGTAATCGCCGAAACATACAGGCTGGGCGCGGCTACGCTGCGGGCCCAGGCCTGCACGTTTCTGTCGGCCTGGGGTTTGCGCAATTCCGAAATGACATTGGTATCGAGTAAATACATCAGGACAGGTCTACCGCTCGAGGAGTGATGACGGCGCGCTCGGTGTCGAAATCGATATCTGGCGCATCGGGCATGACCAGCAGCTCGACAATGCTGGCGCCGATGCCGGTCAGTTTCTGGTACTCCTCAATGCTTAGCAGCACATGAGCCGGCTTGCCACGGTCGGTGATGATGACGGGCCCTTCGCGGGTCGCTTTTTTGGCACCACTTGTGTCGTGGTTGAATTCGCGGCTGGACATGGTAGTGATGGACATGGGCATGCCCTCATTGAAGTTGATGTAGGCACGTTACTACCTTGACTGATTGGCGGCAAGAGAAACGGCTGCGCCCTATCGGACCGGCCATGAAAAAGGCCCCGTCAATGTGCATTGACGGGGCCTTTCGTGTATCAGGCGCAAGCCTTACTGGGCGTCAGCGGCCGGAGCCTTTTCGCCGTGGGACAGGCTGTAGACATAGGCGGCCAGCAGGTGGACCTTGTCGTTGCCTTGCAGGTCGGCCTGGGCAGGCATCTGGCCCTGGCGACCGTAGCGGATGGTCTGCTGCAGTTGAGCGAAGCTCGAACCGTAGATGAACGCGGCCGGGTGCGTCAGGTTGGGTGCGCCCATGGCGGGAGTACCCTGGCCTGCCGGACCGTGGCAGGCCACGCAGTTGGCAGCGAAGATTTTCTGGCCGTTGGCCGGATCGGCCTTGGCGCCTTCCGGCAGTTTGCGACCGTGCAGGCTGGTCACCAGGTACGACGCCACGTCGGCGACACCTTGCTCGCCGACCACGGCAGCCCAGCCCGGCATCACGGCATGACGACCGCCCATGATGGTGGTCTTGATGGTTTCCGGCTCACCGCCCCAGCGCCAGTCGGCGTCGGTCAGGTTAGGGAAGCCGTAGGCACCCTTGGCGTCGGAACCGTGGCAGACCGAGCAGTTGGAGGCGAACAGACGGCCACCCATCTTCAGGGCTTGCGGGTCCTTGGCAACTTCTTCGATCGGCATGGAGGCGAACTTGGCGAAGATCGGACCGAACTTGGCATCCGAGCGCGCCATTTCCTTTTCCCACTCATGCACGCCGGTCCAGCCGGTCTGGCCGTTGGCGAACGCGGTCTGCTTTTCGGTATCCAGGTAGTTATAGCCTGGCAGCAGGCCTTTCCAGTTGCCCAGACCCGGGTAGAGCACCAGGTAGCCGAGGGCGAACACGATGGTGCCCACGAACAGCATGAACCACCATTTCGGCAGCGGGTTGTCGTATTCCTCGATCCCGTCGAAGGAATGGCCAACCGTCTCTTCGGTGGCCTCGCTGCGCTGGCCCTTGCGGGTCGACAGCAGCAGCCAGGTCAGGGAGAAGATCGTTCCCAGGCTGAGGACTGTGACGTACAGACTCCAGAACGTTGTCATTCTTTGTTACTCCTAGAAGCTTGCTCGACGTGCTTGATGGCTTCGGGATCATCCGCGAACGGCAGCAAGGTCGCGTCGTCAAACTCCGACTTGCGCTTGGGGCTGAACACCCACAGGGCCAGACCGATAAAAGCCACCATCACGACGACGGTGCCCAGGCCGCGAATCATCCCGATATCCATTAAGAATCACCGTTTGCTTTTGATGATGGTGCCCAGGCCTTGCAGATAGGCCACCAGCGCGTCCATTTCGGTCTTGCCTTTCACGGCATCCTTGGCGCCGGCGATGTCTTCGTCGGTGTAAGGCACGCCCAGGGTACGCAGGACTTCCATTTTTTTCGCGGTGTCCTTGCCGTCGAGCTTGTTTTCCACGAGGAACGGGTAGGCCGGCATTTTCGACTCGGGTACCACGTTGCGCGGGTTGTACAAGTGCGCACGGTGCCAGTCATCGGAGTAACGACCGCCAACGCGGGCCAGGTCCGGACCGGTACGCTTGGAACCCCACAGGAATGGGTGGTCCCAGACGCTTTCGCCAGCGACCGAGTAGTGGCCGTAGCGTTCGGTCTCGGCGCGGAACGGACGGATCATCTGCGAGTGGCAGCCGACACAGCCGTTGGCGATGTAGATGTCGCGGCCTTCCAGTTCAAGGGCGGTACGCGGCTTCATGCCTTCGACCGGCTTGTTGGTCACGTCCTGGAAGAACAGCGGAACGATCTGGGTCAGGCCGCCGATACTCACGGCGATGACCATGAAGAAGGCCAGCAGGCCGATATTCTTCTCTACTGCTTCGTGCTTCATCAGTGAGCTCCAACTACGGCGATCTTGGCGGCGGCTTCAGCTTCAGCCGGGTCAGAAGCACGAACGGTGCGATACACGTTGTAGGCCATGAACAGCATGCCGCTGGCGAAGAACGCGCCGCCCAGGGCACGGACGATGTAGCCAGGGTGGCTGGCTTGCAGCGCTTCGACGAACGAGTAGGTCAGAGTGCCGTCGTCGTTGATCGCACGCCACATCAGGCCCTGGGTGATGCCGTTGACCCACATGGAAGCGATGTAGAGCACGGTACCGATGGTCGCGAGCCAGAAGTGCGCGTTGATCAGGGGAGTACTGTGCATCTGCGCACGACCGAACAGTTTCGGGATCATGTGGTAGATGGCGCCGATGGAAATCATCGCTACCCAGCCGAGCGCGCCGGCGTGGACGTGGCCGATGGTCCAGTCGGTGTAGTGGCTCAGGGAGTTGACGGTCTTGATGGCCATCATCGGGCCTTCGAAGGTCGACATGCCGTAGAACGCCAGGGATACCACCAGGAAGCGCAGGATCGGGTCGGTGCGCAGCTTATGCCAGGCGCCCGAGAGGGTCATCATGCCGTTGATCATGCCGCCCCAGCTTGGCGCCAGCAGGATGATCGACATGGCCATGCCCAGGGACTGCGCCCAGTCCGGCAGCGCGGTGTAGTGCAGGTGGTGCGGACCGGCCCAGATGTACAGGGTGATCAGCGCCCAGAAGTGGACGATGGACAGGCGATAGGAGTAGATCGGACGCTCGGCCTGTTTCGGCACGAAGTAGTACATCATCCCCAGGAAGCCGGTGGTCAGGAAGAAGCCCACGGCGTTGTGGCCGTACCACCACTGGATCATCGCGTCGGTCGCGCCCGAGTAGGCCGAGTACGACTTGAACAGGCTGACCGGCAGCGACATGTGGTTGACGATGTGCAGCATCGCCGTCACGACGATGAAGGCACCGTAGAACCAGTTACCGACGTAGATGTGCTTGGTCTTGCGCTTGACGATGGTGCCGAAGAACACCAGGCCGTAGGTCACCCAGACGATGGCCAGCAGAATAGCCAGGGGCCATTCCAGTTCCGCGTATTCCTTGGTGGTGGTCAAACCCATGGGCAAGGTCACGATCGCGCCGACGATGACCGCTTGCCAACCCCAGAAGGTGAAGGCCGCGAGGCTGTCGGAGATCAGTCGCGTCTGGCAGGTTCGCTGCACGACGTAGTAGGAAGTGGCAAACAATGCACAACCACCGAAGGCGAAGATCACCAGGTTGGTGTGCAGCGGGCGCAGGCGTCCAAAGGTCGTCCATGGCAGATCGAAGTTCAACTCCGGCCAGACCAGTTGCGAGGCGATGAAGACACCGAGCCCCATGCCAAGGATCCCCCAGACCACCGTCATGATGGCGAACTGGCGGACTACCTTATAGTTATAAGCAGTCGGACTGATTGCTGTGCTCATTCTAAGGTTCCACGGTTTGGGTGTTTTATTAGGATAAAAATCGGCCGCAAGTATGGAGAAAGCGGGGGGTCATTGCAACGCGCCATGACCTGGGTCAATGCTTTCAAAAGCTGATTCTGCGGCCTTTCCATGCGCCGCGTAAGGACAAAATGGGCCCTCGACAAAGTGTCGCGCCGAAGGAATGAGGCGAGGGGGTCAGGTCGGTTGTAACGGGGTGTGTTCAAAGCCGGCGTTCGGGTGACACCGGGCCATTGTCGTCACAGCCGGTATCTGCCTGTCTTTACGGCGTTTTTGTCGAACGATTGTCGAACACATCGGGTCGGGTCGACCTGAAACCGGCAGTCGCCAGTACACGCAGAGGCAAGCTTAGACCCGATTCCGAGGAACCGAAAGAAAGACCTTGGGAGGGTGCGACAATGCGTCGCGCGCAGGCATGGAGTCGCCGCATCCGATGGATGCGGCTGTTCATGGGGGCAGGATTTATTCGCTTTTGCGTTCGGCTTGCAGGCGCTCGGCACCGGCAGGGTGGGACAGGCTGTAGACGTAAGCCGCGAGCAGTTGCACCTTGTCATTGCCGAGCAGTTCGTTTTGCGCCGGCATCTGGCCCTGGCGGCCATGGCGAATGGTTTGCTGCAACTGCGCCAGGCTGGTGCCGTAGATGAAGCCCGCCGGTTGCGTCAGGTTCGGCGCGCCCATGGCTTCGGTGCCTTGGCCGTTGGCGCCGTGACAGGCGGTGCAGGTGGTGCTGAACGTCTGTTTGCCGGCTTCCAGGTCGGCGCCGCTGTCAGCTGGCAGCGACAGGCCGGCCAGGTCGTGACGTACATACGCTGCTACGTTCTTGACCCCGGCATCCCCCAGTATTTCGCCCCAGGCCGGCATCGCCGCCATGCGCCCCCCCAGGATGGTGGTCTTGATGGTGTCGGCCGCGCCGCCCCAGCGCCAATTGTTGTCGGTCAGGTTGGGGAAGCCGAAGGCGCCCTTGGCGTCCGAGCCGTGGCAGACCGAGCAGTTGGAGGCGAACAGGCGGCCGCCCATTTTCAAGGCCTGCGGGTCCTTGGCGACTTCTTCCACGGGCATCGCGGCGAACTTGGCGAAGATCGGCCCGAACCTGGCGTCGGCCTTGGCCATTTCCTTTTCCCATTCATGGGCGCCGGTCCAGCCGTTTTCATAGCCAGGCAGGATGCCTTTCCAATTGCCCAGGCCCGGGTAAAGGATCAGGTAACCGACGGAAAACACCAGGGTGCCGGCGAACAACAGGAACCACCACTGCGGCAGCGGGTTGTCGTACTCCTCGATGCCATCGAAGCTGTGGCCCATGGTCTGGTCGACGCTGCCCTTGGTCTCGCCCTTGCGGGTACCGATCAACAGCCAGGTCAGGCCGATCAGGCTGCCGAGGGTCAGTACGCAGATCCACGTACTCCAGAAGGTGGTCATGGCCGGGTACTCCTTGTTGCAGGGTCTTGGGGATTGGCGATGTCGGCGGGTGGTTCGTCAGCGAACGGCAGCAGGCGCGCCTCGGCGAACTCCGGGCCGCGCTTGCTGCTGAAAGCCCACAGGAGCAGGCCGATGAAGGCCACGAACACCACGACCGTGCCCAGGCCGCGGATCATTCCAGTGCTCATTTCAAGAAACATGGGGCTCACCTCTTGCTCTTGATGGCAGTGCCGAGCACTTGCAGGTAGGCCACCAGTGCGTCCATTTCGGTCTTGCCCTTGAGCGAGGCCACACTGCCGGCGATGTCGTCATCGGTGTAGGGCACGCCGAGGGTGCGCATGGCGCGCAGCTTGGTTTCGGTGTGGCTGCTGTCCACCGCCTGGGTTACCAGCCACGGATAGGCCGGCATCTTCGACTCGGGCACGACGTTGCGCGGGTTGTACAAGTGCGCGCGGTGCCAGTCGTCGGAGTAGCGCGCGCCGACCCGGGCCAGGTCCGGCCCGGTGCGCTTGGAGCCCCACAGGAACGGATGGTCCCAGACGCTTTCGCCGGCTACCGAGTAGTGGCCGTAGCGCTCGGTCTCGGCGCGGAACGGGCGGATCATCTGGGAATGGCAGCCGACGCAACCTTCGCGGATGTAGATGTCGCGGCCTTCCAGTTGCAGGGCGGTGTAGGGCTTCATGCCATCCACCGGTTTGTTGGTCACGTCCTGGAAGAACAGCGGCACGATCTGGGTCAGGCCGCCGATGCTCACGGCCAGCACCATCAGCAGCATCAGCAGGCCGACGTTTTTCTCGATTGTTTCGTGTTTCATGGCGGACTCCTCAAGCCATCTGCGCGGCAGCGGCGGCTTCGGCAGGCTGGTAGGCCCGCACGGTGCGCCAGGTGTTGTAGGCCATCAGCAGCATGCCGCTGAGGAAGATCGCTCCGCCCACCAGCCGCACGATGAAGCCGGGGTGGCTGGCCGCCAGGGTTTCGACGAAGGAGTAGGTCAAGGTGCCGTCCTCGTTCACCGCGCGCCACATCAGGCCCTGGGCGATACCGTTGACCCACATCGAAGCGATGTAGAGCACGGTGCCGATGGTCGCGAGCCAGAAGTGCGCGTTGATCAGGCCGATGCTATGCATCTGTGGCCGGCCGAAGACTTTCGGGATCATGTGATACAGCGCGCCGATGGAAATCATCGCCACCCAGCCGAGTGCGCCGGCGTGGACGTGGCCGATGGTCCAGTCGGTGTAGTGGGAGAGGGCGTTGACGGTCTTGATCGCCATCATCGGGCCTTCGAAGGTCGACATGCCGTAGAACGCCAGGGACACCACCAGGAAGCGCAGGATCGGGTCGCTGCGCAACTTATGCCAGGCGCCCGAGAGGGTCATCATGCCGTTGATCATGCCGCCCCAGCTGGGTGCCAGCAGGATCAGCGACATCACCATGCCCAGGGACTGCGCCCAGTCCGGCAGCGCGGTGTAGTGCAGGTGGTGGGGGCCGGCCCAGATATATAAGGTGATCAGCGCCCAGAAATGCACGATGGACAAGCGATAGGAATACACCGGACGCTCGGCCTGTTTCGGCACGAAGTAGTACATCATCCCCAAAAAGCCTGCGGTGAGGAAAAAGCCTACGGCGTTGTGCCCGTACCACCATTGCACCATCGCGTCCGTGGCCCCGGCGTACACCGAGTAGGATTTGGTGAAGCTCACCGGCAGTTCCAGGTTGTTGACGATGTGCAGGATCGCCACGGTCAGGATGAAGCCGCCGAAGAACCAGTTGCCCACGTAGATGTGCTTGGTGGTGCGCTTGGCGACAGTGCCGAAGAACACAATGGCGTAGGCGACCCAGACGATGGTGATCAGGATGTCGATCGGCCATTCCAGCTCGGCGTACTCCTTGGAACTGGTGTAGCCCAGAGGCAGGCTGATGGCCGCCAGCAGGATCACCAGTTGCCAGCCCCAGAAGTAGAACGCAGCGATTTTCGGCGCAAACAGCTGGGTCTGGCAGGTGCGTTGTACCGAATAGAACGAGCTGGCGAACAGGGCGCAGCCACCGAACGCGAAGATCACCGCGTTGGTGTGCAACGGGCGCAGGCGACCGAAGCTGGTCCAGGGCAAATCGAAGTTGAGCTGCGGCCAGACCAATTGGGCGGCGAGAAAAACCCCGAGCCCCATGCCGACGATGCCCCACACCACCGTCATAATGGCGAATTGGCGGACCACCTTGTAGTTGTAGGCGGTACTGATAGAAGTGTTCATGGTTCCCCATCCACGGTTCAGCCGAAGAGCCCGCCTGCGCAAGGCAGCGCGGCATCTTCGCCTGGAGTTATAGGCAGACTGAAAGCGAGGCAAGCATGGACAAACAGCACAAGGCCAGTATTGACGGGGATCAATGGGCGCGGTGCGTGGCGCAACATGGCTGGCTGTGGACGGCCGCGCAATCGGGCGCCGGTGCCGGGGCGCCCACCTTGATTCTTGCCCACGGTGCCGGTGCGCCGATGGACAGCGGCTTCATGAACGAAATGGCCGCGCGCCTTGCTGCGCATGGGGTCAACGTGCTGCGTTTCGAATTTCCCTACATGGCCCAACGGCGCCTGGACGGTGGCAAGCGACCACCCAACCCGGCCCCCAGGCTGCTGGAATGCTGGCGTGAGGTGTACGCCACGGTGCGGCCTTATGTCGCTGGTCGGCTGGCCATCGGCGGCAAGTCCATGGGCGGGCGGATGGCCAGCCTGTTGGCCGACGAGCTGCAAGCGGACGCCCTGGTGTGCCTGGGCTATCCCTTTTATGCGGCAGGTAAGCCGGAGAAACCCCGGGTCGAGCATTTGGCCGGGTTGAAGACCCGGACCTTGATCGTCCAGGGCGAGCGCGATGCATTGGGCAATCGTGAGACCGTGCGAGGGTATGTCTTATCACCTGCCATCGAGGTGATGTGGTTGGCGGCGGGGGATCATGATTTGAAGCCGCTGAAAGCTTCAGGGTTTAGTCATGAGCAGCATCTGGAGGCAGCGGCGCTGGGCGTGTCGGGATTTCTTTTTCAGGTGTGAGGTGATTGGGCGGGCCTCATCGCGAGCAGGCTCGCTCCCACAGGGAATTGCATTCCAAATGTGGGAGCGAGCCTGCTCGCGATGGGGCCAGGACAGGCAATAAAAAACCCGGAAGCTGTCGCTGTCCGGGTTTTTTATCGAACAGGCATCGGTCAGCGGTTGAACCGCTCCACCAAGGAGTACTGGGTGTTGGCCGTACGGGTCAGTTCTTCGCTCAGTAACGCCGAGCTGTGAGCCTGTCCCGAGGTCTGGTCGGCCAGTTCCGATATGTTGCTGATGTTGCGGCTGATCTCCTCGGCCACCGAGCTCTGTTCCTCTGTGGCGGCAGCGATCTGGGTGGTCATGTCGGTGATGTTGGCCACCGCTTCGCTGATGCCCACCAGCGCTGCGTCCGCTTCCATCACCCGCGCCACGCCTTCTTCGGCCTGGCGATGGCCGGCGTCCATGGTCTGCACGGCATTGGTGGCGGTTTGCTGGAGCTTGGCGATCAGGGCGTGGATCTGCCCGGTGGATTCGCTGGTGCGTTGCGCCAGTTGCCGGACTTCATCGGCCACCACGGCAAAGCCGCGGCCCATCTCGCCGGCACGGGCCGCTTCGATGGCGGCGTTGAGCGCCAGCAGGTTGGTCTGGTCGGCGATGCCTTTGATCACGTCCACCACGCCGCCGATCTCGTCGCTGTCCTTGGCCAGTTGGGTCACGGTCTGGCCGGTTTCGCCCACCACCACGGACAGGCGTTCGATGGCCTCGCGGGTTTCCCCGGCGATGTCGCGTCCGCGACCGGTCAGGCGGTTGGCTTCCTGGGTGGCGTCGGCCGTGCGTTGCACGTGGCTGGCGACTTCCTGGGTGGTGGCGGCCATCTGGTTGACCGCCGTGGCCACCTGTTCGGTTTCCACGCGCTGGCGTTCCAGGCCGCTGGAGCTGTTGTGGGCCAGGGTGTTGGACTGTCGCGCCTGCTCGTTGAGGTGCTCGGCGGTGTCCTGCAGACGGGTCAGGCAGGTTTTCAGGCGAGCCTCCTGGCTGAGGATCGACATCTCCAGGCGTGCCTGGACGCCACGGCTGTCGGTGTACATCCGGGCGATCAGCGGGTCGGACGTAGTCTGCTCGGCCAGGCGCAGCAGGCGTTTGATCCCGCGTTGCTGCCATTGCAGGCCCATCAACCCCAGGGGTACCGACAGCAGGGCGGCCAGGGCAAAACCCCAGGAGGAATCTAGGAAGGCGCCCACGATGAAGCTCAACTGGCTGACCAGGATGAACGGCAGCCAGTCCTGGAGCAGGGGCACCCACTTATCGCTACGGGGGATTGCCGACTTGCCTTGGTTGATGCGCTGGTAGAGGGCTTCGGCTCGGGCGATCTGCTCGGCGCTGGGCTTGACCCGAACCGACTCGTAGCCGACCACCTGGTTGCCTTCGAACACCGGAGTGACGTAGGCGTTGACCCAGTAGTGATCGCCGCTCTTGCAGCGATTCTTGACGATGCCCATCCATGGCAAGCCTTGTTTCAGGGTATTCCACATATGGGCGAACACGGCCGACGGGACGTCGGGGTGGCGCACCAGGTTGTGAGGCGAACCAATCAGTTCTTCCTTGGAAAACCCGCTGATTTCAACGAACGCGTCGTTGCAGTAGGTGATCACGCCCTTGGCATTGGTGGTGGAGATCAATCGTTGCTGGGCCGGGAAGGTCCTTTCGCGTTGTGTGACGGGTTGGTTGTTACGCATCGTGTGCTAATCCGCAAGGCTTTGAAAGGTTGTCGGCAACGTCGGGTTTTTATTGAAGTTATTTTCCCCGTCGGTATCACGCCAGCATCGGGTAGGTAAACAAGGCGAAATGAAGCAGGTTGAGGCCGAAGTGGGTGGCAATTGCCGCGCCCAGGCCGCCGAAGCGATAGGCAAGGCCGTAGCCGATCCCCGCCAGGCCGGACAGCAGCACCCATTGCCAACCCGCGCCGGCGTGTACCAGGCCGAACAGCAGCGAGGCCAGGAGCAAGGCCAGGTTGTCACCATGGGCCAGATGACTGAAGCGCCGGCTCAGGCTGCCTTGAATGTAGCCACGAAACAGCGCTTCCTCCACTACTGTCACCAGTAAAAGGTTGTTGGCGATCCAGAGCCATGCATGGTCCGGCCACTTCGGTGCCCAGTGGATCATCCCCAGCACGATCGCCCCACCCAGGGCCAATATCGCGCTCAGCGTCAGACCCAGGGCCGTGGCCAGGATCGATAGGCCAAACGGGCGCCGGCCGACGATCCATGGACACGCCAGCAACAGCCAGAAACCGATCAGCGGCTTGTCCTGATTCAAATACATGGCAAACGGTGCGGCGTCATCGGTCAGGCGATGGGTCGGGATCGCCCGTCCGTTGAAAAAGCCCGGCATCCAGTGCAGGGCCAGCGCCAGGGCCAGGACGAGGAAAAGAGCGTGACCGAGAAATCGGCCGACCGGTATCTGCCGCTGGCGGACTGCATAACCGGCCAGTAGCAACAGTGCGATTGAGATGGCGGCGGTCCAGGCCAGCTTTCCGTAGGCCAGGGCCAGGCAATAGCCAACGGACAGTAAGGCCAGGTAGGGCCAGGGCAGAGCAGGCATATAACATCCTTTTAAGGCTGTGAAGCTTTGGCGAAAATGGCCGGCGCGTCTACGACGTTGCCATGTCGCGCAAAGAGCACATATTTGTATCCATGCAGATTCATGCGTAGGCGTGGAAATCAGCCAGCTGACTCAGATCCTTGAGTGCCGACGGGGGAGAGTATAAGCGGAGCGATACAAAAAGCGGTGATTGATCTTGTGATTGATACTCTTGAGCCATGAACAGGGCTGTGGGAGCGGGTTTGCTCGCGAAAGCGCTGGTCCAGTCATTGCAGCAACAAACGACCGACTGCCTTCGCGAGCAAGCCCGCTCCCACAGGGATTACGCGTTAACCGGCAATCAATTGCCGCAGGACATAGTGCAGGATCCCGCCCGCCTTGAAATATTCCACTTCATTCAAGGTATCGATCCGACACAACACCTCGATCCGCTCCTGGCTACCGTCCTCGCGGGTGATGACCAGTGGCAGGTTCATCCGCGGCGTCAGTTCGACGTCGTTCAGGCCGAGGATATCCAGGGTTTCCTTGCCGGACAGGTTCAGGCTCTTGCGGTTCTGATCGAGCTTGAATTGCAACGGCAATACGCCCATGCCCACGAGGTTGGAGCGGTGGATGCGCTCGAAGCTTTCGGCGATCACCGCCTTGACCCCCAACAGGTTGGTACCCTTGGCCGCCCAGTCCCGACTGGAGCCGGTGCCGTATTCCTGTCCCGCGATCACCACCAGTGGCGTGCCCTTGGCCTGATACAACATGGCGGCGTCGTAGATCGGCATTCTTTCGCCGCTGGGAATGTAGATCGTGTTGCCGCCTTCCTCGCCGCCGAGCATTTCGTTGCGGATCCGGATATTGGCGAACGTGCCACGCATCATCACCTGATGATTACCGCGCCTTGAGCCATAGGAGTTGAAATCCCGGGGCTCCACGCCCTGCTCGCGCAGGTACCGCCCGGCCGGACTGTCGGCCTTGATATTGCCGGCCGGGGAGATGTGGTCGGTGGTGACCGAATCGCCGAGCAGGGCCAGTACCCGGGCGCCTTCGATGTTGCGAATGGCCGGTGGAGGTCCGTCGATGCCGTCGAAGAAGGGCGGGTGCTGGATATAGGTCGAGTCCGCCTGCCAGACGTAAGTCGCCGCTTGCGGCACCTCGATGGCTTGCCATTGCTCGTCGCCGGCGAACACGGCAGCGTACTCCTTGTGGAACATGCCAGTATCTACCTGGGCCACGGCGTCGGCGACTTCCTTGCTGCTGGGCCAGATGTCCCGCAGGTACACCGGATGGCCATCGTGGTCATTGCCCAGCGGTTCGCTGCTGATGTCGATACGCACCGTGCCGGCCAGGGCATAGGCCACCACCAGGGGCGGCGAGGCCAGCCAGTTGGTCTTGACCAGCGGATGCACGCGGCCCTCGAAGTTGCGGTTGCCCGACAGCACCGAGGCCACGGTCAGGTCGGCTTTCTGGATGGCTTTTTCGATCGGGTCCGGCAAGGGGCCGGAGTTACCGATACAGGTAGTGCAGCCGTAGCCCACCAGGGCAAAGCCCAGTTGATCCAGGTACTCGGTCAGGCCAGCGGCCTGGTAGTAATCGGTCACCACCTTGGAGCCCGGGGCCAGGGAGCTCTTGACCCAGGGCTTGCGGGTCAGGCCTTTTTCCACGGCTTTTTTCGCCAGCAGCCCGGCGGCCATCATCACACTGGGGTTGGAGGTGTTGGTGCAGGAGGTAATGGCCGCGATCACCACCGCACCGTTTTTCAGGCGATGCGTATGGCCTTCGAACTCGTACTCGGCCTCACCCACCTGATCGGCATTGCCCACCGCCACGCCACCGCCGCCTTCGCTTTCCAGGCGACCTTCTTCCTTGCTGGTGGGCTTGACCTGCAGCCCCAGGAAGTCGCTGAACGCCTGGCCGACATTGGGCAGTGAAACCCGGTCCTGTGGGCGTTTCGGCCCGGCCAGGCTGGCTTCGACGCTGCCCATGTCCAGCTCCAGGGTGTCGGTGAACACCGGTTCCTTGCCAGGCAAGCGCCACAAGCCCTGGGCTTTGCAATAGGCCTCTACCAGTTTCACCGTTTCCGCCGGGCGTCCAGACAGGCGCAGGTAATCCAGGGTGACGTCGTCCACCGGAAAGAAGCCGCACGTGGCGCCGTATTCCGGGGCCATGTTGGCAATGGTGGCGCGGTCGGCCAGGGGCAGGTCGGCGAGGCCATCGCCATAGAACTCGACGAATTTGCCCACTACGCCTTTCTTGCGCAGCATCTGTGTGACGGTGAGGACCAGATCGGTGGCAGTAATGCCCTCGCGCAGCTTGCCGGTGAGCTTGAAGCCGATGACCTCGGGAATCAGCATCGACACCGGCTGGCCCAGCATGGCCGCTTCCGCCTCGATCCCTCCGACGCCCCAGCCCAGCACACCCAGGCCATTGATCATGGTGGTGTGGGAGTCGGTGCCCACCAGCGTATCGGGGAAGGCATAGGTGCGGCCGTCTTCCTCCTTGGTCCACACCGTGCGCCCCAGGTATTCGAGGTTGACCTGGTGGCAGATCCCGGTGCCCGGCGGCACCACGCTGAAGTTGGCGAAGGCGCTCTGGCCCCAGCGCAGGAAGGCGTAGCGTTCGCCGTTGCGCTGCATTTCGATGTCGACGTTCTGCTCGAACGCCTGGCGGCTGGCGAACTTGTCCACCATCACCGAGTGGTCGATCACCAGGTCCACCGGCGACAGCGGGTTGATCCGCTGGGGATCGCCGCCGGCCTTTTCCACGGCGGCGCGCATGGCGGCCAGGTCGACCACGGCCGGGACACCGGTGAAGTCTTGCATCAGCACTCGTGCCGGGCGGTATTGGATCTCGCGGTCGGAACGACGTTCTTTCAGCCACCCGGCCAGCGCCTTGAGGTCGGTGCCGGTGACGGTTTTTTCATTTTCCCAGCGCAGCAGGTTTTCCAGCAGCACTTTCAGGGACATGGGCAGCTTGTCCAGATCACCGAGGCTGCGGGCGGCATCCGGCAGGCTGAAATAGTGGTAGACCTTGGCGTCGACCTGCAATGTTTTAAGGGTTTTCAGGCTATCGAGGGATGGCATTGAAATCACTCCTTTGAGTCCGCACGGTTACGGACTGACGGGACGGACAGAGCCTTTAACCTAGCCCTGTTTCGAGCGTATGACTAATCACTGGACTCTATGGGCAGGTTCGGGGTTCCGAAGTCCGCTATCATGCGCCGATTTTCGTGACAGGCTTTGCTACGGAGTTTCAATGAACACGCTTTTCATGCACTGCCGCCCGGGCTTCGAAGGCGAGGTCTGTTCCGAGATCGCCGAACACGCCGCCAGACTCAACGTGGCCGGTTATGCCAAGGCCAAGCCGGCCAGTGCCTGCGCTGAATTCGTTTGCACCGAAGAGGACGGTGCCGAGCGGTTGATGCGTGGCCAGCGTTTCGCCGGCCTGATTTTTCCGCGCCAATGGGCCCGTGGCACCTTCATTGACTTGCCGGAAACCGACCGTATCAGCGTCATCCTGTCCCACATGGCGCAGTTTCCGGTCTGCGGCAGTTTGTGGCTGGAGGTGGTCGACACCAACGATGGCAAGGAACTGTCGAATTTCTGCAAGAAATTCGAAGGCCCGCTGCGCAAGGCGCTGACCGGCGCCGGCAAATTGGTGGATGATCCGCACCAGCCGCGCCTGCTGCTGACGTTCAAAAGTGGCCGTGAAGTGTTCCTGGGGCTGGCGGAAGCGGACAACTCGGCGATGTGGCCAATGGGGATACCCCGCCTGAAGTTCCCTCGGGAAGCACCGAGCCGCTCGACCCTCAAGCTCGAAGAGGCCTGGCATCACTTCATTCCACGGGAAGAGTGGGACGAGCGCCTGCACAGTGACATGACCGGCGTCGACCTGGGGGCCGCGCCGGGTGGTTGGACCTGGCAACTGGTGAATCGGGGCATGCTGGTGACCGCCATCGACAACGGCCCGATGGCCGAAAGCCTGATGGACACCGGTCTGGTGCAACACCTGATGGCGGATGGTTTTACCTTCAAGCCCAGGCAGCCGGTGGATTGGATGGTCTGTGACATCGTCGAGAAGCCGGCGCGCAATGCGGCGATGCTGGAGGAGTGGATCGGCGAGGGCCATTGTCGCGAGGCAGTGGTCAACCTCAAGCTGCCGATGAAGCAGCGTTATGCCGAAGTGAAACGCCTGCTCGAACGCATTGCCGATGGCTTCAAGGCCCGGGGGATCAAGGTGGAGATCGGGTGCAAGCAGCTGTACCACGACCGTGAAGAGGTGACGTGCCATTTGCGCCGGCTGGACAGCAAGAAGCCTGTGGGAACCAAGCCTGGTGGGAGCAAAGCTTTCTCGCGATGAGTCAACGCGGTCTTTCAGAATCGCGGCGCCCGCATCGCGGGCAAGCCTTGCTCCCACAACCTTGCTCCCACAGAACCGAAATATGCGGGCTTTGTTCCAACCCGACATTGCGCGACAATGCCGGCCAGTTTCAGGAGTAGAACATGAGTGAAATGAACGATACGCCGGTCGACGGCACGCTGGATGCCACGGGCCTCAACTGCCCTGAGCCGGTGATGATGCTGCACCAGCACATCCGCGACCTGGTGCCGGGCGGGCTGTTGAAGGTGATTGCCACCGACCCCTCGACCCGCCGCGACATCCCCAAGTTCTGTGTGTTTCTCGACCACGAACTGGTGGCCCAGGACGAAGTGGACGGTACGTACCGCTACTGGATCCGCAAGAAGCTCGCTTAGCCCATCGAACGGCTGATGCGGATCTGTTTGCGCGCGCTGCGGGCCAGACGGATCGACAGCATCAGCGCCGCGCAGCTCAGGCCCACGATCAGGCCTTGCCACAACCCGCTCGGGCCGTTGGCCGCGCCGAACCAGTTGGTCAGCCCCAAGGTGTAACCCACCGGTAAACCGATACCCCAATAGGCGAACAGGGTTAGGATCATCGTCACTCGTGTGTCCTGGTAGCCGCGCAACGCGCCCGCCGCGGTGACCTGGATCGCATCGGAAAACTGGAACAGCGCTGCGTATACGATCAACATCGAGGCGACGTCGATCACCACCGGGTCGGCGGTGTAGATCGCGGCGATGGGTCCGCGCAGCGCGAACATCAGGCTCGCCGACAGGCAGGCATACGCCAGGGCCGCGCCCATGCCCACGCCAGCGGCGAAACGCGCCTCGCGAGGCTGGCCCCGTCCCAGTGTCTGGCCGACCCGCACCGTTACGGCCATGGCCAGGGAGTAGGGAATCATGAACACCAGGGAACTGAAGTTCAGCGCGATCTGATGCCCGGCCACCACCGTGGCGCCGAGGCTGCCGATCAGCAGCGCGATCACCGCAAAAATGCTCGACTCGGCAAACACCGCGATGCCAATCGGCAGGCCGATGCCCAGCAGGCGTTGGATGACTGCCCAGCGCGGCCAATCGAAACGGCTGAATAAATGGCTCGACCGATAGGCCGGCGCCCAGCGTGTCCAGCCGGCCATGCCCAGGGCCATCACCCACATGACAATAGCGGTGGCCCAGCCGCACCCGACGCCGCCCATGGCCGGTACGCCCAGGTGCCCGTAGATGAAGATGTAGTTGAGCGGAATGTTCAGTGCCAACCCGCACAACCCCAACACCATCGCCGGCCGCGTGCGGCCCAGGCCGTCGCTGAAGCAGCGCAGTACATGGTACAGCGCCACGGCCGGCAGGCCGGTACCGATCCCTCGCAGGTATTCCATGCAAGGGCCGATCAGCTCCGGGTCCACCTTCATGATGTGCAGGATCGGCTCGGCACTGAACAGCGCCAGCGTTGCCATCAACCCGACCACCAGCGCCAGCCACAGGGCCTGGCGCACCAGTGGACCGATTTCGTCGAAGGTTCCGGCGCCGAAGCGTTGGGCGACTTTCGGCGTAGTCGCCAGCAGCGTGCCAGTCATCAACAGAAACACCGGCACCCAGATCGAGTTGCCCAATGCTACCGCCGCCAGGTCCCGTGGGCCGACACGACCGGCCATCACCGCATCGACGAAGCCCATGGCGGTGGTTGCCAGTTGCGCCACCATGATTGGCAGTGCCAGGGCCAGCAATGTCCTGACCTCCAGGCGAACCCGGGCCGGGCGGGAGAGAAGGGTGGGGGTGTCGATCACGGGATTCACAGGCGAAGCGTCCGAAAGATTAAGCGCAAGGCGGCGGATTCTACGCGTTGACGCCATGGTCAGGAAAAAAGCTGTGTTGGGGATTTGTAAGCGGTCCCTTGGGTGCGCAACCTGTGGGAGCAAGGCTTATCCCAATGTCGGCAAAAACCGTGGGAGCAAAGCTTGCTCGCGATAGCGGTAAGTCAGCCAGCAATAATGTCGGCCGGCCTGCCGCTATCGCGAGCAAGCTTTGCTCCCACGGCTTAACTGACCGACATTGGGATAGGCCTTGCTCCCCAGAGAGCTGCGACTGCCCGCTCACCGTCATTCACTTCCGGTAATGCGCAGACACACCGGAACGCCTACACTGCCCACCCCGCCAAAGGAGCTTTGCCATGCTGATCGTCGCCGACGAAAACATTCCCCTGCTCGATGCCTTTTTCAAGGGTTTCGGTGAGATCCGCCGGGTGCCGGGGCGCGGCATCGACCGGGAAATGGTCGCGCAGGCCGACGTGTTGCTGGTGCGCTCCGTCAGCCGGGTCAATCGTGACTTGTTGGAAGGCAGCAACGTGCGTTTCGTTGGCACTTGCACCATAGGCACCGATCACCTGGATCTGGATTACTTTGCCGAGGCCGGTATCCGCTGGGCCAGTGCGCCGGGCTGCAATGCCCGGGGCGTGGTGGACTACGTGCTGGGCAGCCTGATGACCCTGGCTGAAATCGAAGGCGCGGATCTGCGCCAGCGCACCTACGGCGTGGTCGGTGCAGGGCAGGTGGGCGGTCGCTTGATCGATGTGCTCAAGGGCCTGGGCTGGGACGTGAAGGTGTGCGATCCACCCCGCCAGGCGGCCGAGGGCGGCGACTATGTGAGCCTGGAACAGATCATCGAGCAGTGCGATGTGATCAGTCTGCACACCCCTCTGACGCGCGACGGCGAGCAACCGACCTGGCATCTGTTCGACGAGCAGCGCCTGAACAACCTCAAGCCTGGCACCTGGTTGATCAATGCGGCTCGCGGGCCGGTGATCGATAACACCGCGTTGCGCAATGTGCTGTTGGAACGCGAAGACCTGCAAGCGGTGCTGGATGTCTGGGAACAGGAGCCCACGGTGGATGTGGACTTGGCCGACCTGTGCGTGATCGCTACGCCGCACATTGCCGGCTACAGCCTCGATGGCCGCCAGCGCGGCACGGCGCAGATCTATGAAGCGCTATGCGCGTTCCTGGAGACACCGGTTACAGTCTGTCTCGGTGATCTGCTGCCTCGGCCCTGGCTGGGCGGCATCACCCTGGACGCCGCCACCGACCCGGCCTGGGCGTTGGCCGCGCTGTGCCGCGGCGTATACGACCCGCGTCGTGACGATGCGGACTTCCGCCGTAGTCTGGTGGGAACCGTCAGCGAGCAGCGCAGTGCCTTCGACGCCCTGCGCAAACATTACCCGCCGCGCCGGGAGATCGACAGCTTGAAGGTGCGCATTGAAGGGCAATCAGCGGCGTTGCAGCAGATCGTGACCGCGCTGGGGGCCACCCCCCTTTAACCCTCGCCCCAGGGTGGTAGAGTCCATAGGCACAAAAAACCCGACATCAAGGTCGGGTTCAATCGAAGACGGGCTGTATCACTTTTGTTCGGCAGGCTTGACCAGTCGTTGTTCCAGTTCACTGCAGGCTTTCTGGATCATCTCTTCGGTGATCGGTACTTCGCGCCCTTGGGCGTCGATGAACGAGCAGCCCAGGGACTGGTCCGGTTGCGTGCGGATCACTTGAATCTTGTCGTCGCTGCTGTGTTGCAAGGACATGGCCTGTCTCCTCATCAGGTTTTAATGTCTACTGTACTGTCGTCAGGTGACTGAGAAATGACACTCCTTGTCGGTCATGACGACAGCTCTACTCAAACAGAAATACTTGTACGTTTCCAGTCAGACTTTAGACCGATACCATCTAGCGGGTAGTCGTCGCGTTCATATTTAACCTGACTCATTCTGATTCAATAAGGTTCCGCCGCGCTTCGGTGCCGTTGACCGGCCCTTTCCCTGTTGCATTATCGGACGTTACTGATGCTTTCCTCCCAACATCGCCGTGCCATCGGCCTGGCCAGTGGTTTTATCGCTCCTTACCGCAAGCAGGTCGTCGGCGCGTTGCTGGCGCTCATCGTCACGGCGGGCATTACCTTGTCCATGGGTCAGGGCATCCGGCTGCTGGTGGACCAGGGGTTCATGACCCGTTCTCCTCAGCTGCTGAACCAGTCCATCGGCTTGTTCATGGTGCTGGTGATAGGCCTGGCGATCGGAACCTTCTCCCGGTTCTACCTGGTGTCGTGGATTGGCGAGCGCGTGGTGGCCGACATCCGGCGACAGGTTTTCAATCATCTGGTGTACCTGCACCCGGGGTTCTATGAGAACAACCGCAGCTCGGAGATCCAGTCACGCCTGACCGCCGATACCACGTTGCTGCAATCGGTGATCGGTTCGTCCTTGTCACTGTTCCTGCGCAACGCCCTGATGGTGATCGGCGGCATCGTGCTGTTGTTCATCACCAACCCCAAGCTCACCAGCATCGTGGTGATTGCCCTGCCGCTGGTGTTGGCACCGATCCTGGTGTTCGGGCGTCGGGTGCGCAGCCTGTCCCGCCAGAGCCAGGACCGCATCGCCGATGTCGGCAGTTACGTTTCCGAAACCCTGGGCCAGATCAAGACCGTGCAGGCCTACAACCATCAGGTCCAGGATGAGCGACGTTTTGCTGTCACGGTGGAGCAGGCGTTCGACACCGCCCGCAAACGCATCGCCCAGCGGGCCTGGCTGATCACCCTGGTGATCGTGCTGGTGCTGGGGGCGGTGGGTGTGATGCTCTGGGTGGGTGGCATGGATGTGATCGCCGGGCGGATTTCCGGCGGTGAGCTGGCGGCGTTCGTGTTCTACAGTCTGATCGTCGGCAGCGCCTTCGGTACGCTGAGCGAGGTGATCGGCGAATTGCAACGGGCCGCCGGCGCGGCCGAGCGTATCGCCGAGCTGTTGCGTTCGCAGAACATTATCCAGCCACCGACCTCGGACCTGGTGACGTTACCGGAGCGGGTCCGGGGCGATCTGCGCCTTGAAGGCGTGCGGTTCTCCTATCCGTCCCGACCGGAAAGCTATGCGGTCGACGGCCTGGACCTGACGGTCAATGCTGGCGAAACCCTTGCCCTCGTCGGGCCGTCGGGCGCGGGTAAATCGACGGTGTATGACTTGTTGTTACGTTTCTACGATCCGGCACAAGGCCGGATTTTCATCGATGGGGTACCGCTGACCCAACTCGATCCGCTGGACCTGCGCCGTCATTTCGCCCTGGTTTCGCAGAATCCGGCGCTGTTCTTCGGCACCGTGGAAGAAAACATCCGCTATGGCAATCCCGACGCGACTGCCGAGCAGGTGCGCGAGGCGGCCCGGATTGCCCACGCCCACGACTTTATCGACAAGATGCCCGATGGTTACCAGACCCACCTGGGCGACGGTGGCCTGGGGCTATCCGGCGGCCAGCGCCAACGCCTGGCCATCGCCCGGGCGCTGTTGGTGGACGCGCCGATCCTGTTGCTGGACGAAGCCACCAGCGCCCTCGATGCGCAAAGCGAACACCTGATCCAGCAAGCCCTGCCCAACCTGATGAAAAACCGCACCACCCTGGTCATCGCCCATCGCCTGGCCACGGTGAAGAACGCCGACCGAATCGCGGTGATGGACCAGGGCAGGGTGGTGGCGGTGGGCACGCATCAGGAGCTGGTGGCCAGCAATGAGCTGTACGCGCGGTTGGCGGCGTTGCAGTTCAATGTGGGGCATGCGGCGGTGGTCGACTGATCGCACCCCCCCCTGTGGGAGCGAGCCTGCTCGCGATGACGGCGGCGTATTCAACATTGATGCAAGCTGACCCGCCGCTATCGCGAGCAGGCTCGCTCCCACAAGGGATTGTGGGGATAAAGCCGACCATAAAAATGCCCGTATCGTTTGATACGGGCATTTTTCTTTTCAGGCATGGCTTGCCGCTTGAGGCTCACTGATCGTCGAAATACCGCTCGTGCCAGTCCACCAGCGGTTGCGGCGAGTTGAGTTTCTGGCCGTAGATCACCGAGTACGACAAGACGTTCTGCACGTATTGGCGGGTTTCGTCGAAGGGGATGCTTTCGACCCAGACGTCGAAGCTCAGGTGGTCGGCACCGCGCAGCCACTGGCGTACGCGGCCGGGGCCGGCGTTGTAGGCGGCCGAGGCCAGGACGCGGTTGCCGTTGAACTGGCTGTGGACCTGGCTAAGGTACGCTGCGCCGAGCTCGATGTTCTTGTTCGGATCCAGCACCTGTTGGGGCGAAGCCAGGGGGATGCTGAATTTGCGCGCGGTTTCCTTGGCGGTGCCGGGCATCAATTGCATCAGGCCGGCGGCACCCACGCCGGAGCGCGCGTCATCCATGAAGGCGCTTTCCTGGCGGGTGATCGCGAACACCCAGCTCGAATGCAGGCCACGAGCCTTGGCTTCGCGCACCAGGGTATCGCGGTGCGCCATCGGGAAACGGATGTCCAGGTCGTCCCAGTACTTGGCCTGGCTGATGGTGCGGATGGCCGGGAAATACCATTTCAGGTCGTAGGCCAGCTTCGCCTGGGCGACCATTTCGTCCCGGCTGAAATGCCGGCTGACGTGATACCACTCGCGACGCCCATCTACGATCTGCCCGCGGGCGTGGAATTCCAGGGCCCGGCGAACGCCCGGTGTATTGCGCACTTTGTTGATCAATGCCTGGCTCAGCACCAGGGGCTTGTTGGCGAGCGAGTAGGGTGATTGGGAGCGGTCAGCGGCCAGGAACCCATAGAAATCCCGCTCGCGAGCCAGATGCTTGTAAAGCGTCAAGGCTTCGGGGTTCTGCGGTTGAGCCAGTTCCAGGCTGCGGGCCTGCCAGTAGCGCCAGCGGTTGGTGCTGGCCAGCGACTCGGGCAGGCGACGGGTCAACTGATAGGCGTCGTCCCAGCGGCCCAGGCGCAGCAGCAGGCGCAGGCGCCATTCCGAAACGGTGTCGTCCCGCAGCTCGGGGTCATATTGGGTCATCATCTCAAGGGCGCGACTGTCGAAGCGCTTGGCCAGGGTCAGGCCGATCTCCCGGGCGATGGCGACTTTTTCGTCGCGGGAAAAATGCATGGTGCTGGCATAGCCGTCCAGCAATGCCATGGCTTTATCCGGATCCTGGCGGGCGAGACGGCGCAGGCCGAGGCTGACGATATCGGACATCGGTTCATCGGCCGGGACGAAGCGCGAGGGTTGATTGAGCAGTTCAGGTTTCTGCGCCACGTCTACCAGCAATTTGCCGCGAGGGGCGAGGGTGACCAGGCCGCTGACCAGGCTGTTGGCCAGTGGATAATTTCGGGCCTGGGCCGCCAGTTTTGCGCGCTCCCAGCGCTTCTGCTCGGTCAACTGGCCTTGGGAGGCCCACAGGCCGAACAGCGCGTCGCAGGCCTGTGGTTGGGATTTACCGGTGAGCCAGAGCTTTTCAGTGTTGGCGTAGCCCTCGGCCTTGAGACCGTGGCTGAGCTGGTACTGGCCATTGAGGCAGTCCAGTTCGGTGAAGTTGAGCTTGGGGTCGTAATATTTGACGAAGGTCGCCCAGTCGCCGCGTTCGGCCAGCCAGCGCAGCCAACGCAGTTTCATCCAGTTGGCCTGGGGCAGGTCGCCGTGTTCGGCGAGGAATTTCTCGATTTCGGCGTTGCTCGCGCTCTTGAGGCGAGCGGTCAGTTCGTCGTAGGCCAGGTACGGCTCCAGCGGATAATCGCGCAGGGCCTCGCTATAGCGGAAATAGGGGCCGGCATCACCCTTGGCCAAGGCTCGCTTGGCTTCATCGTAATACTGGCGCTGGGTGGAAATATCCACCGCTTGAGCGGTTTGAACGGCAGTGGCACACACGAAAAAACAAGACAGAACAGTAATAAGGCGACTGCGCATGAGACATCCGGGCAGAAAAAAACATGAAAAGCCCAAGGGGTAACCCAGGGTAACTGTCTGTAGCTTAGCCTTTTGCCAGCAGCCGGCGAAAGCTTTGCGGGGCCGTCGGCGCAAGTTCGCAACATTTGTTATGCAGAGTGCTTCAACGACGAAAATGGCGGACCCCTGAAGTCTCATCTCAGGTAGAATGCGCGCCCGGTTTTTGGAGAAGCTCATGACCCTGCTCAAATTCAGCGATGTGTCCCTTGCTTTCGGCGCGATGCCGTTGTTGGACAAGGTGTCCTGGCAGATCGCCCGTGGAGAGCGGGTGTGCATCATCGGCCGCAACGGTACCGGCAAGTCCAGCATGATGAAGCTGGTCAAGGGCGATCAGAAGCCCGATGACGGCTCGGTCTGGCGTGCCCCCGGTCTGAAGATCGGTGAGTTGCCCCAGGAACTGCCGCTGGCCGACGAGCGGACGGTATTCGATGTGGTTGCCGAAGGCCTGGACGGTGTCGGCGCGCTGTTGGCCGAATATCACCACCTGAGCCAGAACATCGTCACCGATGCCGACCTGGAAAAGCTGATGCATGTGCAGCACGACCTTGAGGCCCGCGATGGCTGGCGTCTGCAGCAACTGGTCGACAGCACCCTGAGCCGCCTGCAACTGCCGGCCGACAAGACCCTCGCCGAGTTGTCCGGCGGCTGGCGTCGCCGTGTCCTGCTGGCCCAGGCCCTGGTTTCCGAGCCGGACCTGCTGCTGCTCGACGAACCGACCAACCACCTGGACATCGGCGCCATTGCCTGGCTTGAAGAAGCCTTGAAGGATTTCCAGGGGGCGGTGCTGTTCATCACCCACGACCGTTCTTTCCTGCAGAACCTGGCGACCCGCATCCTTGAGCTGGACCGTGGCGGCCTGATCGACTGGAACGGCGATTACGCCAGTTTCCTGGTGCACAAGGAAGCGGTACTGGCGGCGGAAGAAACCGCCAACGCACTGTTCGACAAGCGCCTGGCCCAGGAAGAAGTCTGGATCCGCCAGGGCATCAAGGCCCGTCGTACCCGTAACGAAGGTCGTGTACGCGCCCTCAAGGCTCTGCGCGTCGAGCGCAGCGAGCGCCGCGAGCGTACCGGCAAGGCCAATATCCAGCTGGAAACGGCTGAGAAATCCGGCAAGCAGGTAATGGTGCTGGAAAACGTCAGCTTCGCCCATCCCGGCGGCCCATTCCTGGTCAAGGACTTCTCCATGGTCCTGCAGCGCGGCGACCGCATCGGCCTGCTGGGTGCCAATGGCACCGGCAAGACCACCTTGCTCAAGCTGATGCTCGGCGGCCTGGTTCCGAGCAGCGGCAAGGTGGAAGAGGGGACGAAGATCGACGTCGCCTACTTCGACCAGTTGCGTCACCAGCTGGACCTGGAAAAGACCGTGATCGACAACGTGGCCGAAGGCCGCGACTTCATCGAGATCGATGGCCAGAGCCGCCACGTACTGAGCTACCTCGGTGATTTCCTGTTCAGCCCCCAGCGTGCCCGGACCCCGGTCAAGGCGTTGTCCGGCGGCGAGCGCGCTCGTCTGCTGCTGGCGAAACTGTTCAGCAAGCCGGCCAACCTGCTGGTCCTCGACGAACCGACCAACGACCTGGACGTGGAAACCCTCGAATTGCTGGAAGAGGTGTTGCTGACCTTCAACGGCACCGTGCTGATGGTCAGCCACGACCGGGCATTCCTCGACAACGTGGTTACCAGCACCCTGGTATTCGAAGGCGAAGGTCGGGTTCGCGAATACGTCGGCGGGTATCAGGACTGGCTGCGCCAGGGCGGCTCGCCGCGCCTGCTGGGCGTGACCGAGAGCAAGTCCGGCAAGGCCGACTTGAATTCGGCGGTGGTCAAGGCCGAGCCTGCGCCGGTTGCCGCTGCGGCGGCCCCGGCTCCGGCCAAGAAAAAACTCAGCTACAAGCTGCAGCGCGAGCTGGAAGCGCTGCCGGGCGATATCGATGCCAAGGAAGCACAGATCGCCGCGGTACAGGCCGAGATGGCCGACGCCGGCTTCTACCAGCGGCCGGCCGCGGAAACCGCCAAGGTGATTGCGCATCTGGAGCAGTTGCAGGCTGAGTTGGATGCGTTGGTGGAGCGTTGGGCAGAGCTGGACGCCTGATTTGAAAGGCAGCCCTTTGTGGGAGCGAGCTTGTTCGCGATCGCGGTGTGTCAGCTAACAGGCATGTCGACTGTGCTGACGTCATCGCGAGCAGGCTCACCCCCTCAGGGCTTCATAGCTGTTATGCGCGCTTGACCAGGTGCACCGCCAGCACATCGCAAGGTGCGCCATGCAATACGTCGTTGGCGGTGGAGCCCAGCAGCAGCGCCAGCCCATGGCGACCGTGGCTGCCGACGACGATCAGGTCGCAACCCTGTTCCTTGGCCAGGTGATGGATCTCCTGGCGCGGCTGGCCGTAGGTCAGGTGGCTGTTTTCCCGTTTCAGGTCCGGATACTTCACGATCAGGCGGTCAAGGCGTTCCTTGGCCTGATCGAACTGCTGTTGTTGCAGTTGGGAAAGGTCCATGGGGACATCGCCGCCAAAGGCCATGGCCATCGGTTCGACGATATGCACCAGTGACAGCTTGGTTTCTCGGCCATCGCACAGGGCGCGAGCGCGTTTGATGACGGGATCGCATTCTTCAGTGAGGTCGACGGCGACCAGGATGTGTTCGTAGTACATGAAAAGCACTCCAGAGAATGGCGATACGGTTAAGTATGGCTGGTTTCAAGCGCATTGACGGCGATATGGGTCAATGGCTCATCAGAATTCGGGAGTACTGATATGACGGTCTGGATAGTGGTGTCAATCCTGTTGGTGGTATTGAGCCCCCTGGCATGGTTGCGGCCGTCCCGTGTACAGAGTGGTCGCATGGCCCTGCGCATGGAGGCCCGTCGCCTCGGCCTGGCCATGCAATTGGCGCCCCAGGAATGGCCGCACTGGCTCGATTCCCAGCCGCCAAACCCTTGCGCGCAGTACCATCGGCCCCGGCGCGGCAAGCAGCCCGCCTGTTGGAGTTACTGGCAAAGCGCGCCTGGCGTTTGGGTCAATCAGTGGCGGGAAACTTGCCAGGACGAGTCGTTGCTCGAGCATTTCAGGACATTGCCAGCCAACGTCTACAAGATCGAAGCCGACCCGCAAATGATCACCCTGTATTGGGGCGAGAAGGGCGAGGCTACTGTTTTGCAGGATATTGCGGCGGTGCTCAAGGCCCTGGCCTGACCATAAAAAAGCCCGACAGTCTCGTCGGGCGGGTTGGCCAGGCAGGCCGTAAACCAATTCAATCCGGGTGTTCGTTCGTAACGTCCTCGCGCCAAGCGCTTTCATAACGTACCGCCAGCATAGCCCTTTGTATTCGTTGC
The DNA here is from genome assembly GCF_006227205.1 of Pseudomonas sp. ICMP22404. Taxonomy (GTDB): domain Bacteria; phylum Pseudomonadota; class Gammaproteobacteria; order Pseudomonadales; family Pseudomonadaceae; genus Aquipseudomonas. The sequence goes on along the minus strand of NZ_VCNG01000016.1, from coordinate 57,429 downwards.
GTCTGGAATTAGGGCGACTTTTCTAATTATTGATCTTATGAATGTCCGCACATGCAGCGTCGTGTTGCGGATCTGCAGGGTAATGGAAATGACCGTCAAGTCGCGTCCGAGCCCTTGTTTAGGGCGATTGACAATTGTCGGAAATTCCGTGAAGGTGACGTACCCAAATCAAACGGGCGTATGAATTGAGCGTTTGTATTTTCCGAACGTTCCTACAGAACCCCGACTATCGCGTTGACGGGTGTGCCTGGCGGATTGGCGTAGCATCGACGGTAACGTCAATGCCGAACCAGTGGTCAGCGTTCAACGTGTACTGTTCAGCTTCCATATCGTGGAGATCAGTTGATGATTTACGAAGGTAAAGCCATCACGGTTAAGGCTCTTGAAAGTGGCATCGTCGAACTGAAGTTCGATCTCAAGGGTGAGTCCGTCAACAAGTTCAACCGTCTAACCCTGAACGAATTGCGTCAGGCCGTGGACGCTATCAAGGCAGACGCTTCGATCAAGGGTGTGATCGTCAGCAGTGGCAAGGACGTTTTCATCGTCGGTGCCGACATCACCGAATTCGTCGACAACTTCAAGCTGCCCGATGCCGAACTGATCGCTGGCAACCTCGAAGCCAACCGTATCTTCAGCGACTTCGAAGATCTCAACGTACCCACCGTCGCGGCCATCAATGGCATCGCCCTGGGTGGCGGCCTGGAAATGTGCCTGGCAGCGGACTATCGCGTCATGTCTTCCGGCGCCAAGATCGGCCTGCCGGAAGTCAAGCTGGGCATCTACCCGGGCTTCGGCGGTACCGTGCGTCTGCCGCGCCTGATCGGGGCCGACAACGCCATCGAATGGATTGCCGCTGGCAAGGAAAACCGTGCCGAAGACGCGCTGAAGGTCGGCGCCGTGGATGCGGTGGTCGAACCGGGCAAGCTCCAGCAAGCGGCCCTTGAATTGATCAAGCGCGCCATCAGTGGCGAGTTCGACTACAAGGCCAAGCGTCAGCCGAAGCTTGAGAAACTCAAGCTCAACGCCATCGAACAGATGATGGCCTTCGAAACCGCCAAGGGTTTCGTGGCCGGCCAGGCAGGCCCGAACTACCCGGCGCCGGTCGAAGCGATCAAGACCATCCAGAAAGCCGCGAACTTCGGTCGCGACAAGGCCCTGGAAGTCGAAGCCACCGGTTTCGTCAAACTGGCCAAGACTTCGGCGGCACAAAGCCTGATCGGTCTGTTCCTCAATGACCAGGAACTGAAGAAAAAGGCCAAGGCCTACGACGAAATCGCCCGTGACGTGAAGCAGGCCGCCGTGTTGGGCGCCGGCATCATGGGCGGCGGTATCGCCTATCAGTCGGCGTCCAAGGGCACGCCGATCCTGATGAAGGACATCAACGAACACGGCATCGAACAGGGCCTGGCCGAAGCCGCCAAGCTGCTGGTGGGGCGCGTCGATAAAGGCCGCATGACCGCAGCGAAGATGGCCGAAGTGCTCAACGGCATTCGTCCGACCCTGTCCTATGGCGATTTTGGCCATGTCGATCTGGTGGTCGAAGCGGTTGTCGAAAACCCGAAGGTCAAGCAAGCGGTATTGGCTGAAGTCGAAGACAAGGTCAAGGAGGACACGATCCTCGCGTCGAACACCTCGACCATTTCCATTTCGCTGTTGGCCAAGGCCCTCAAGCGTCCGGAAAACTTCGTCGGCATGCACTTCTTCAACCCGGTGCACATGATGCCGCTGGTGGAAGTGATCCGTGGCGAGAAGTCCAGTGAGCTGGCCATTGCCACCACCGTTGCCTACGCGAAGAAAATGGGCAAGAACCCGATCGTCGTCAACGACTGCCCGGGCTTCCTGGTCAACCGCGTGCTGTTCCCGTATTTCGGCGGTTTCGCCAAATTGGTCAGCGCTGGCGTGGACTTCGTGCGCATTGACAAGATCATGGAAAAATTCGGCTGGCCAATGGGCCCGGCGTACCTGATGGACGTGGTCGGTATCGACACCGGCCACCACGGTCGCGACGTCATGGCTGAAGGCTTCCCGGACCGCATGAAGGACGACCGTCGTTCGGCTGTCGACGTGCTCTACGAAGCCAAGCGCCTGGGTCAGAAGAACGGCAAGGGTTTCTACGCCTACGAGACCGACAAGCGCGGCAAGCAGAAGAAAGTGGCCGATCCGTCGGTGCTGGAAGTGCTCAAGCCGATCGTTTACGAGCAGCGCGAAGTCACCGACGAGGACATCATCAACTGGATGATGATCCCGCTGTGCCTCGAAACCGTGCGTTGCCTGGAAGACGGCATTGTCGAAACCGCCGCCGAAGCCGACATGGGTCTGGTCTACGGTATCGGTTTCCCTCCATTCCGTGGCGGTGCGCTGCGCTACATCGATTCGATCGGTGTGGCCGAGTTCGTTGCCCTGGCTGACCAGTACGCTGATCTGGGCGCGCTGTACCACCCCACCGCGAAGCTGCGTGAAATGGCCAAGAACGGCCAGAGCTTCTTCGGTTAAGCGCCCAACGACTAGAGCGAGAGAACATTTATGAGCTTGAATCCTAGAGACGTCGTGATTGTCGACTTCGGTCGTACGCCGATGGGCCGCTCCAAGGGCGGCATGCACCGTAACACTCGCGCCGAGGACATGTCGGCGCACCTGATCAGCAAACTGCTGGAACGCAACGTCAAGGTCGATCCGAACGAAGTCGAGGACGTGATCTGGGGCTGTGTTAACCAGACTCTGGAGCAGGGCTGGAACATCGCCCGCATGGCCTCGCTGATGACCCAGATCCCTCACACCGCGGCCGGTCAGACCGTCAGCCGCCTGTGCGGTTCGTCCATGAGCGCGCTGCACACCGCCGCCCAGGCGATCATGACCGGTAACGGCGATGTGTTCGTCGTCGGCGGTGTCGAGCACATGGGCCACGTGAGCATGATGCACGGTGTCGATCCGAACCCGCACATGTCGCTGTACGCGGCAAAAGCCTCGGGCATGATGGGCCTGACCGCGGAAATGCTTGGCAAAATGCACGGCATCACCCGCGAACAGCAGGACGCCTTTGGCGTGCGCTCCCACCAGCTCGCCCACAAGGCGACCGTGGAAGGCAAGTTCAAGGATGAAATCATCCCGATGCAGGGTTACGACGAGAACGGTTTCCTGAAACTGTTCGACTACGACGAAACCATTCGTCCGGAAACCACCCTTGAAAGCCTGGCGGCCCTCAAGCCTGCCTTCAACCCTAAGGGCGGCACCGTGACAGCCGGTACCTCGTCGCAGATCACTGACGGCGCTTCGTGCATGATCGTGATGTCGGCTCAGCGTGCCCAGGACCTGGGCATCCAGCCGATGGCGGTGATCCGTTCGATGGCCGTGGCGGGTGTGGACCCGGCGATCATGGGCTATGGTCCAGTACCGGCCACGCAGAAAGCTTTGAAGCGTGCCGGCCTGAGCATGGCCGATATCGACTTCTTCGAGCTCAACGAAGCGTTCGCCGCACAGGCCCTGCCGGTGCTGAAAGATCTGAAAGTGCTCGACAAGATGAACGAGAAGGTTAACCTGCACGGCGGCGCGATCGCCCTGGGTCACCCGTTCGGTTGCTCCGGTGCACGTATCTCCGGCACGTTGCTGAACGTCATGAAACAGAACGGCGGCACTTTTGGCGTGTCCACCATGTGCATTGGCCTCGGCCAGGGCATCGCCACTGTCTTCGAACGCGTCTAAGCGTTGCGTTGATGGAAGCCGGGGCCAAGTGCCCCGGTTTTTGTTTTTCCGGGTTTAATAAAAAAATTTGTTTTTATTTTGAAAAGATTTCAGCGAGGGCCGAAGCATGCCGATACAACCTGGGCTCTACCAGCATTACAAAGGTCCGCAGTACCGCGTATTCAGCATCGCGCGGCATTCCGAGACCGAGGAAGAAGTGGTCTTCTATCAAGCCCTGTATGGCGATTACGGCTTTTGGGTGCGTCCCTTGAGCATGTTCGAAGAGTCCGTCGAGGTTGACGGCGAACAAGTGCCGCGCTTTGCTTTGGTGCAGGCCGAAGAGAGCATTTTTTCCAAGCCTTGAGGCCAATCCGCGGACAACCCTGCGCTTGACCTCACCTTGCAGCCACTATATATAGCGGTGCCGCGTCAGGCGCCTACCGCCTTTCACTTTTTAGAATTCAGGAATTTTCTGATCCATGGGCAAATCGCTGGTCATTGTGGAATCCCCGGCTAAGGCCAAGACCATCAACAAGTATCTGGGCAACCAATACGTGGTGAAGTCGAGTATCGGCCATATCCGAGACCTGCCCACCAGCGGTTCGGCTAGCGCCAGCAAGGAGCCAGCCGCCAAGCGCGGCAAGGCGGCCGCTGGTGAGGCGCCGGCGCTGTCGCCAAAGGAAAAGGCGCGCAAGCAGCTGGTCTCACGCATGGGGGTCGATCCGGAACACGGCTGGAAAGCCAAGTACGAGATCCTCCCAGGCAAGGAAAAGGTCATCGAGGAGCTGCGCCGGCTCGCCAAGGATGCCGACACCATCTATCTCGCGACGGACTTGGACCGCGAAGGGGAAGCCATTGCCTGGCACCTGCGCGAAGCCATCGGTGGTGATGACAGCCGCTACAAGCGCGTGGTGTTCAACGAAATCACCAAGAAGGCCATCCAGGAAGCATTTTCCGAACCGGGTGAGCTGGACATCGACCGGGTCAATGCTCAGCAGGCGCGCCGTTTCCTCGACCGCGTGGTGGGCTACATGGTTTCGCCCTTGCTGTGGGCCAAGATCGCCCGTGGCCTGTCGGCCGGACGGGTGCAGTCGGTGGCGGTGAAGCTGGTGGTGGAGCGCGAGCGGGAGATCCGTGCGTTCATCCCTGAAGAATACTGGGAAGTCCACGCGGACCTTGGCACGGCCAAAGGCGCCAACGTGCGCTTTGAAGTGGCCCGGGAAAAGGGCGAAGCCTTCAAGCCGCTTAACGAAGCCCAGGCCATGGCCGCCCTGGAGAAGCTCAAGGCTTCCACCTACAGCATCGTCAAGCGTGAAGACAAGCCGACCAGCAGCAAGCCATCGGCACCGTTCATCACGTCCACGCTGCAGCAGGCCGCGAGCAACCGCCTGGGCTTCGGCGTGAAGAAAACCATGATGATGGCCCAGCGTCTGTATGAAGCCGGCTACATCACCTATATGCGTACCGACTCGACCAACCTCTCGGCCGATGCCGTGGCGATGGCGCGTACTTATATAGAAAGCGAGTTCGGCAAGAAGTACCTGCCGGACACGCCGAACGTCTACAGCAGCAAGGAAGGCGCACAAGAGGCTCACGAAGCGATTCGTCCTTCCGATGCCAACACCGAGCCAAGCAAGTTGTCGGGCATGGAGCGCGATGCCGAGCGTCTCTACGAGCTGATCTGGCGCCAGTTCCTGGCTTGCCAGATGCTGCCGGCGCAGTACCTGTCCACCACCGTCAGCGTCGGTGCTGGAGACTTCGAGCTGCGCGCCAAGGGCCGCATCCTGAAGTTCGACGGTTATACCCGCGTCATGCCGCAGATCACCAAGCCTGGGGACGACGACGTCTTGCCGGACATGGCCCAGGGTGACGTGATGAAGCTGATCAAGCTCGATCCGACCCAGCATTTCACCAAGCCGCCGGCCCGTTACTCGGAAGCCAGCCTGGTCAAGGAAATGGAAAAACGAGGTATCGGTCGTCCTTCGACCTATGCGGCGATCATTTCGACCATCCAGGATCGCGGCTACGTGGCGCTGCACAACCGTCGTTTCTATTCGGAAAAGATGGGCGACATCGTTACCGAGCGGTTGTCCGAAAGCTTCTCGAACCTGATGGACTACGGCTTCACCGCTGGCATGGAAGAGCATCTCGACGATGTGGCCCAGGGTGAGCGGGACTGGAAGAACGTCCTCGACGAGTTCTACGGCGACTTCAAGAAAAAACTCGAAGTGGCTGAAAGCCCTGACAGCGGCATGCGGGCCAACCAGCCGGTGATGACCGACATTCCGTGCCAGACCTGCGGTCGCCCGATGCAGATCCGTACGGCGTCCACCGGCGTCTTCCTGGGTTGCTCGGGCTACAGCCTGCCGCCCAAAGAGCGCTGCAAGGCGACGGTCAACCTGGTGCCAGGCGATGAAATCGCCGCGGACGACGAGGGCGAGTCCGAATCCCTGGTGTTGCGCGGCAAGCATCGCTGCCCGATCTGCAGCACGGCGATGGATGCCTATCTGCTGGACGAAAAGCGCAAGCTGCACATCTGCGGTAACAACCCGGATTGCGCGGGCTACGAGATCGAAGAGGGCACCTATCGCATCAAGGGCTACGAAGGCCCAAGCCTGGAATGCGACAAGTGTGGTAGCGAGATGCAGCTCAAGACCGGCCGTTTCGGCAAGTTCTTCGGCTGCACCAACCCGACCTGCAAGAACACTCGCAAGCTGCTCAGGAGCGGTGACGCCGCGCCGCCGAAGATGGACCCGGTGAAGATGCCGGAGCTCAAGTGCGAGAAGGTCAATGACACCTACATCCTGCGTGATGGTGCGTCCGGTCTGTTCCTGGCGGCCAGTCAGTTCCCGAAAAACCGCGAGACCCGTGCACCCCTGGTGATGGAGATCGTGCCGCACAAGGACGAGATCGATCCGAAGTACCATTTCCTCTGCGAAGCACCGCAGAAGGATCCGGATGGCCGCCCGGCGGTGATTCGCTACAGCCGCAAGACCAAGGAGCAGTATGTGCAGACCGAAGTCGACGGCAAGCCTACGGGCTGGAAGGCCTACTACGACGGCGGTAAGTGGACGGTGGAAGACAAGCGCTGATTGATGGAGGCAAGGAGCCTCCCCAAATCAGTCAGACAAAGAACTGTGGGAGCGAGCCTGCTCGCGATAGCGGTTGGTCAGTCATCAATGCTGATCGTGACACCGTTATCGCGAGCAGGCTCGCTTCCACAGGGCACCGCTTGATCCTTTGGCTCTATTTGGCTTGCAGTGGTCTTGGTTGATCCACGACACTGTCGCTCTTGCGTAAAGCTTTCATGTCGCTGGGAGAATGCCGTCATGGCCCACGAGCTCTATACCCGCACCAACCAGAAAATCTACTTCGCCGGCCTGTCGCTCGAAGCGCTCGCCAGGACCGAGGATGGACGTGCGATGAACTCCCCGGCGCTGCTCCAGGCCGGACGCGAGTCGGCCCTGTTTCACCTGTACGGTGCGTTACTGGGCTTGTGCCATGAAATAGCCGGTTTCTATCGACTGCCCCTGGCGAGCGCCCCGCGGGCCGAACTGCTGCTGACACGGGAAGTGCTGCAGGATATTGCCATTCCGGAAATGGCTGAAATGATTGAACTGGCTCAAAACCCGGAAACCTGGCTGGCCAAGCTGCTGGCAGCCCATGCGGCGCTGTTCCAGCCGCCACGGGCTCCTCGCAAGCCCAAGGGTGACGTGACCCAGCCGTTGATCGTAGCGGTCAATCTGGATGAAGAAGAGCCGGAGCAAGAACTCAGCCGGGAAGAGCTGGAGAGCTGGCGTCAGAACCTCAAGAGCCTGGCGTTGCGCTTCCGTGAAGGGTTGAACGAGTGCTGAGTTTTCTTTCAGCTCAAGACCCTCATTGATAACGCTTGGTCAAGATCCCGAGCGAAGCCTGGCCGATGACTATATAATCCTCGCCTTTCGTGGAGAACAGACTTTTATGCCAACGTCCTTTCTAGAAATTGTCGAACTTCCTGATGGCCGTATCGAGCTGCGCAGGGCTGAGGACGAGGGTTCCCTGGTGACTCTGAGTTTCTCCGAAGATGCCAAGGCATTCCTGCAAGGCCAACACGTCGAAGTCGCCAAGGCGATGCTGAGCGTGGGTGTCCAGATGGCAGGGCGCCTGGTTGAAGGCGAATTCAACAACAAGGAAGACGAGGGGCCGCGGGTTCTACACTGATCCTGTCTGTCGGTTTCTTGGAAGTAGTGTTGCCGCCCGGCTTCTCTGTCCTGGAGAAGCCCCTGTGTTTGTCTTAGCCCAGTCGAATGTTCAGACTCTGTGCGTCCCCGGTGCGAGCGGCGCTGATCAACTGTTGTCGAGCCGTTGAGCTCAACGGGTTGAGCCAGCTGACCACCGTATGGCTGCGACCCAGGCGCAAGGCTTCGCAAGTCAACTGTTGAGCGCTTTGGGTGCCCCGCGGTTGCAGCAGCAGGATTCGCTCGCGATTAAGACCTGCGTCCCGCAACCAGGCCTGTGTGACACTGGCCGGAGGTGCGATCAGCGTCAACCAGCGGGCTTCCTGGTCCTGGCTTAATTCCCGCAGAATCGGTGCCAGCAGATTCAGGCAGTTCCCGGCTGCACCACGCAGTGACAGTTCACTGAAGGCCTCGGGCTCGACGCTCCACGGCGCCTCGATCACATCTTTCAGGACTGGAGCCAGCGGCTGGGCCATGAAGGCCTCGAACAACGGAAGTTGCGTGTGCTGTGGTGTGTGAGGGAACTGCATAAAGCCTCCTTTAGCGGCGGATGACGCCGACACTCAAGCCTTCGATGACCAGATCCTGTTCTTGCAGGTCCACCTCGATGGGTGCGAATTCAGGGTTCTCGGCAATCAGCCAGACCTTGCTGCCATCGCGTTTGAAGCGCTTGACGGTGACTTCGTCGCCGATACGCGCCACCACGATCTGGCCGTTGCGGGCTTCGCGAGTGGTGTGTACCGCCAGCAGATCGCCGTCGAAGATGCCGATGTCCTTCATGCTCATGCCATGTACGCGAAGAAGATAATCGGCCCGTGGATGGAAGAAGGCGGGGTTGATGTTGCAGGACTCCTCGACATGCTGCTGGGCGAGGATCGGAGCACCCGCCGCCACACGACCGATGATCGGCAAGGTGGTTTCGTCGGCCTTGGCTTCGAAGCCGGGAATACGAATGCCACGGGATGCGCCCGGGGTCATTTCAATCGCGCCCTTGCGGGCCAGTGCCTTGAGGTGTTCCTCAGCCGCGTTCGGCGACTTGAAACCCAGTTCCTGAGCGATTTCCGCGCGGGTCGGCGGATAGCCGTTGTCCTCGAGGCAGCGCTTGATGAAGGCCAGAATCTCTGCTTGGCGTGGCGTCAGCTTTAGCATATTGATCGCTCTGTCTTTTTATACAGTGACTGGGATTATATACAGTGAGCGCCGCTTGGCAATCTTCCTTTTTTCGCGGGCCGCTGGACGGTCGGTCGGGCGGTTGAAGCCACTTGGGCAACAGCCTGTAAAGGTGTGGTTAAATAGCTGACCGGGCGTTCGCAAAACGTCCCGTCAGGCTTGACAACCCCAAGGTCGAAACGTATGTTTCAAACAAGTGTTTGTCAGGCGGAGTAACCATGGCCCAGTCGGAAACCGTTGAACGCATTCTCGATGCTGCGGAACAGTTGTTCGCGGAGAAGGGTTTCGCTGAAACCTCGTTGCGCCTGATCACCAGCAAGGCCGGGGTCAACCTGGCGGCAGTGAACTACCACTTCGGTTCGAAGAAGGCGCTGATCCAGGCGGTGTTCTCGCGATTCCTCGGGCCTTTCTGCCTCAGCCTCGACCGTGAACTGGAGCGTCGCCAGGCCAAGCCCGACGTCAAGCCCACCCTGGAAGAGCTGCTGGAAATGCTGGTGGAGCAAGCGCTCGCCGTGCAGCCGCGCAGCGGTAACGATCTGTCCATCTTCATGCGCCTGTTGGGCCTGGCATTCAGCCAGAGCCAGGGCCATCTGCGGCGTTATCTGGAAGACATGTACGGCAAGGTATTCCGCCGCTATATGCTCCTGGTCAACGAGGCTGCGCCCCGGATCCCACCGATCGAGTTGTTCTGGCGCGTGCACTTCATGCTCGGCGCCGCCGCGTTCAGCATGTCTGGCATCAAGGCCCTGAGGGCGATCGCCGAAACCGACTTTGGCGTGAATACTTCCATCGAGCAGGTGATGCGCCTGATGGTGCCTTTCCTGGCGGCCGGCATGCGCGCCGAAAGTGGCGTCACCGACGACGCCATGGCAGCCGCCCAGTTGCGTCCGCGCAACAAATCCACGCCGGCCCTCGCCAAGGCGTGAACGGGTGGGCGCGGCTGCCCACATCCGCTAAGCTAGCCGCCCATGCCGACTCTCGTTTCGAATCCGTTTCAAATGTCATTGCACGACCGCGACCTGCCGGGCCTGGCGCCTGGCAACGCGGTCGTGCCTGTATTGCCATGCGGGTTCATCGTTACTAAGGAAATGCTATGACTGCTGGCCTGCAAGGCTCGTTGATGGTGGACGTCGCCGGTACCTGGCTGACGGCCGAAGATCGCCACTTGTTGCGTCAGCCGGAAGTGGGTGGGCTGATCATTTTTGCTCGCAATATCGAGCATCCACGTCAGGTTCGCGAGCTGAGCGCGTCGATCCGTGCCGTTCGTCCTGACCTGCTGCTGGCGGTCGATCAGGAGGGCGGGCGCGTTCAGCGTCTGCGCCAGGGGTTTGTGCGGTTGCCGGCGATGCGGGCGATTGCCGACAATCCGAATGCCGAATACCTGGCCGAGCAGTGCGGCTGGATCATGGCGACCGAAGTGCTGGCGGTGGGTCTCGATCTGAGCTTTGCCCCGGTGCTGGACCTCGACTATCAGCGCAGCGCGGTGGTTGGCAGCCGTGCCTTTGAAGGCGATCCGGAGCGCGTCGCGCTGTTGGCGGGCGCATTCATTCGCGGCATGCGAGCGGCCGGCATGGCCGCCACGGGCAAGCATTTCCCTGGTCATGGCTGGGCCGAGGCCGACTCCCACGTGGCGATTCCCAACGATGAACGCAGCCTCGAACAGATCCGCGCCAATGACCTGGTGCCCTTTGCCCGATTGAGCAAGCAACTGGCCGCAGTGATGCCGGCCCACGTGATCTATCCCCAGGTCGATGCCAACCCGGCAGGTTTTTCCCGGCGTTGGCTGCAGGACATCCTGCGTGGCGAACTGCAATTCGATGGCGTTATTTTCAGCGATGACCTGTCGATGGCTGGCGCCCATGTGGTCGGCGATGCCGCCAGTCGTATCGAGGCCGCGTTGTCGGCCGGTTGCGACATGGGCCTGGTGTGCAACGACCGCGCCGCCGCGGAGCTGGCCTTGAGCGCTGCCCAGCGCCTGAAGGTCAAGCCGTCGGCGCGGATCGCACGCATGCGTGGCCAAGCCTTTGCCACCACCGAATACCGCCAGGATCCACGCTGGCTGACGGCAATCGGCGCGCTGAAAGCCGCCCAATTGATTGATTAAGGACGTTTTGTCATGACCGTTTACGCAATTATCGGCGGCACTGGCCTGACCCAGCTCGAAGGCCTGACCATTCGCCGATCCCTGGCGGTGGATACGCCTTATGGCGCACCGTCGGCCGATATCCAGATCGGTGACTACGCTGGACGTGAAGTGTTGTTCCTGGCTCGCCATGGCCATCCCCATCGGTTGCCGCCCCATCAGGTCAACTATCGCGCCAATCTCTGGGCGTTGAAGCAGGCTGGCGCCGAGGCGATCCTGGCGGTCAATGCCGTGGGCGGGATCCATGCAGCGATGGGCACCGGGCATTTCTGTGTGCCTCATCAGTTGATCGACTACACCAGCGGTCGCCAGCACACCTATTTCGCTGATGATCTGGAAGCGGTCACCCACATTGATTTCAGCTACCCCTACAGCGAGTCGCTGCGTCAGAAGTTGATCGCTGCCCTGGCCGCCGAAGGCTGTGGCTACAGCAGCCATGGTGTATACGCCTGCACCCAGGGGCCACGCCTGGAAACCGTGGCCGAAATCGCCCGCCTGGAACGTGACGGTTGCGACATCGTCGGCATGACCGGCATGCCGGAGGCAGCGCTGGCTCGCGAACTGGAGCTGGACTACGCCTGCCTGGCCCTGGTGGTGAATCCGGCAGCGGGCAAGTCCACGGCGGTGATCACCATGGCGGAGATCGAGCAGGCGCTGCATGACGGGATGGGGAAAGTGAAATCGACCCTGGCGCGTGTATTGATGTAACGCTATCGCGAGCAAGCCCGCTCCCACACTGGAATGCTGGTGTACTCGCTATGACTGCACGACACGAAACCTGTGGGAGCGAGCCTGCTCGCGATGGCGCCGGAACATCCAGCATCGCAGGTAACTGAGACACCGCTATCGCGAGCAGGCTCGCTCCCACCCTGGAATGCAGGTGTACTCGCTATGACGGTACGACACGAAACCTGTGGGAGCGAGCCTGCTCGCGATGGCGTCGCAACATCCAACATCGCAGGTAAAAACACCGCTATCGCGAGCAAGCTCGGCTCCCACAGGTATCAGGCCGCCATATACGGGCCTCAGCGCTTCTCCAGCTTATCCGGCAGGGGCGCGAACAACGCCTCGATATCGTCGCTCTGCAGCTTCCAGTCTCCGGCCACGCGTCCGTCGAGGACGCCGGCGGCGAGGTCGGATTTTTCCTTTTGCAGCAGCTGGATTTTTTCTTCCACGGTGCCCCGGGCAATCAGCTTGTAGACGAACACTGGCTTCTCCTGGCCGATGCGATAAGCCCGGTCGGTCGCCTGGTTTTCCGTTGCGGGGTTCCACCACGGGTCGTAGTGGATCACCGTGTCGGCTTCGGTCAGGTTCAGGCCAACGCCACCCGCCTTGAGGCTGATCAGGAAAATCTGGCGCTTGCCGCTTTGGAACTCCTTGACGGGCGTGCGCCGGTCCCGGGTCTGGCCGGTCAGGATGGCGTAGTCCACGCCGCGTTTTTTCAGCTCATCTTCGATGAGCGCCAACATCGACGTGAACTGGGAAAACAGCAGCACCCGACGTCCCTCTTCAAACAGCTCGTCCAGCATTTCCATCAGGCTGTCGAGCTTGCCCGAGGTGCTGCCTCGGGCAGGTGGGGCATCGCTGATCAGTCGCAGGTCGCAACACACCTGGCGCAGCTTGAGCAGCGCTTCGAGAATGATGATCTGGCTGCGGGCAACGCCCTTGCGGGTGATTTCGTCGCGCACTTTCTTGTCCATGGCCAGGCGCATGGTTTCGTAGACGTCCCGCTGGGCATCGCTGAGTTCGACCCAGTGGACGATTTCGGTCTTGGGTGGCAATTCCGTCGCGACCTGTTCCTTGGTTCTGCGCAACAGGAAAGGTTTTACCCGGCCATTGAGGTGTTGCAGCCTGATGTCGCTGCCGCGCTTTTCGATGGGCACGCGGTAATCGCGGTTGAAACTCTTCACGTCCCCGAGCCACCCGGGCAGCAGGAAGTGAAACAGTGACCACAGCTCGCCCAGGTGATTTTCCAGGGGCGTACCGGACAGGCACAGTCGCTGCCGGGCATCGAGCTCCCGGGCAGCCTGGGCGGCTTTACTGGTGGGGTTCTTGATGTATTGGGCTTCATCGAGGATCAGCACATGCAGTGGCTGCGTCTTCAGGCGTTCGACATCCTTGGGCAGCAAGGCGTAGGTGGTGAGCACCAGGTCGTAATCGGCCAGCCGTTCGAAGTGCTTCTTGCGCCCGGCGCCATACAGGGCCAGCACCTTCAGTTGCGGCGTGAAGTGGGCGGCCTCGTCGAGCCAGTTGGGAATCAGGCTGGTGGGCATCACCACCATGCAGGGACGGTCGAGGCGGCCGGCGTTTTTTTCGCTGAGAATGTGCGCCAGGGTCTGTAGGGTCTTGCCCAGGCCCATGTCGTCCGCGAGGATGCCGCCGACTTCCAGTTGCCGCAGCGACTGCATCCAGCTCAAGCCTTCGAGTTGATAAGGCCGCAGCGTCGCGTTCAGGCCCTCCGGCACGGTGGCGGTGTAGTCCTTGATGTCCCGCAGGCGTTGGGCCAGGCCACGAATGTGTTCGCCGCCTTCCCAGCGCAGTGGCATGTCTTGCAGGGGATTGAGGCGCAAGGCATCCGCGCTGTTCAGGCGCAGCTTGGTGGTGCCGGGCTCGTGCAGGTAAAACTCGCCCAGAGTCGCCAGCACCGGTTTCAGCCGGCCGTAGGGCAGAGCCACTTGTTGCGGGCCGAACTCCGAGTTCGGACGGTTCGGCAAGTTGACCAGGATGAGTTCGTCATCGCGGCGCCTGGCCAGGCGTTCCGGGTTGAACAGTTCGATGTGCGAGCGCATCAGGTTCAACAGGATCGGCAGCAGGCTCAATCGCTCGCCATTGACGATGATCCCCAGTTCCAGATCGAACCAGTCCCGCTCCGGCGTTTCCTCGACGGTGGCGTACCAGTCGTCCACGGCGGTCAGATCGAAGCCGAAATCTTCATCGATCTGCAGCTCCCAGCCCTGGCTGCGCAGTTTCGGCAGATCATTGAGCGTGAACGTCAGCCAGGCGCTGTCGTTGACCATCTCGTAAAGTTCGCCGGCACTTTCCGGCAGGGCCTTGCTTTGCCGGGTCGCGATCTTGAAGCCGAGGATCCGTAGCTGCTCGCGGTAGGACTGCTCCACATCGGTGTGGCGTTTTATTCGCAGCGTCTGTGTTTCCTGGCGAATCAGCACGTCAGTATTGCGTTGGCCGCTGACGTACTCGTCCAGATAGCTGAACGACAGGGCCGCGCGGTGTTGGATGTAGCGCTGCATCTTGCCGTTACGCGGCTCGAAGGCGCTGAACTCTATGCTCGCCAGCCACAGGCGTGGCATCGGTTGGACGTTGTCCACCAGCACCTGCGGCGGGGCCTTGGGGCTGCGGTTGTCCAGTACCGCCTGGAGTTTCTCCAGCAGTTGGGCGTCTTTCTCGGCAGCCGGATAGGCCAGGGTTTCCTGGACTTGCAGCAACACCGCCGCGCAATGCTTGCAGTTGATGCGCACCGGGCAGGAGCAAGCGGCTTCGAGCAGAATCAATGTGCCTTTGGCTGATTCTTTAAGGCGAATGGTCTGACGATAAACATTGCCACCAGAGCCTTCGCAACTGGCGGTGATGGTGCTTTCTCCGGTCTCGACGATCCTGACGCGGTTTTCCAGTGCGTAACGGCGCCCACGCTCCAGGCTCTGTTCCTTGAATCGATTGACCCAGGAAGGTGCCAGGGGTTTGCTCAGGGGCGAGGGCATAGGCGCGCCGTTCAGTCCGGAATGACGTCAGGTGCCTGCCGTGGAGCGGGCGCGGTCAACGAGGTGATCTTGATCAGCAGGGCCAGGTGACCGTTGTCCAGGTAGTTGAGCTGGCCGTTCTTGGTATGGCTGTTCTGCTTCATGCGTTCGCTCGCGGTGACGAGGCCATTGGCATCGATCCGGTTGATCCAGAAGTCGGCATCCACGTCGGTGAAGCGTCCCAGTTTCAGCCCCAGGGTGCCTTCGATGGGGAACTGGCCGAACTGTTCGGTGCCGTCGCTGATGGCGATTTTGCTGCCCTGTTCGCCGATGTTCTGCTGCCAGGCCTTGTGCATCAATACGGTGTATTGGCCGCTGGCGTTGAGTTTCTCCACGATGCCCCTGAGCGCTGGGGTGCGCTGGCTGTCGGCGGGCAGTCGTTGCGCGCCGGCGTCCCAGTCTTCCGGGGCGGCACGGCTGATAATCACCGGTTCGGCATTCTGGCGCAGCAGAATCATTTCGACCTGATACAGGTCGTCGGCAAACGCCAGGGGAGCGACCAGGGTCAGCAGCAAGGTCAGTGAGCGAAACAGGCGCATGGGGCGTCCTTCAAGCAGTGGTCGGGGTGAGGCGCTCGAACAGCGCTTCTACGGTATTGAAACGTTCTTCCGGGCGCTCCATGGGCACCATGAACTTGAACATCGTGGCGCCTTCGAATTTGTAGCGCTTGGGCTGGCCCTGGATCAGCTTGATCAGTACCAGTGGATCGACCGGGGTCTGGGCTTCGAACTCGATCCGACCGCCATTGGGGCCGCCGTCGACTTTCTTGATGCCCAGTTGTTCGGCCTGGAGCTTGAGCAGCGTCGTTCGCACCAGGTTCTTGGTCGGTTCCGGCAGCAGGCCGAAGCGGTCGATCATCTCCACTTGCAGGTCCTTGAGTTCTTCCTCGTTGGTGGCCGAGGCAATGCGCTTGTAGAGAATCAGTCGCGCATGGACATCCGGCAGGTAATCCTCCGGGATCAGCGCCGGCACCCGCAGGTTGATTTCCGGCCCGCCGCCCAGGGGCTGGTCGAGGTTCGGCTGTTCGCCCTTGCGGATCGACTTGACCGCCCGTTCCAGCATTTCCATGTACAGGGTGAAGCCGACGGCCTGGATCTGGCCGCTCTGGCCGTCCCCCAGCAGTTCGCCGGCACCGCGGATTTCCAGGTCGTTGGTGGCGAGCACGAAACCGGCCCCCAGGTCCTGGGTATTGGCGATGGCCTCCAGGCGTTTTTCCGCGTCGGGGGTGATCTGCTGGCGTGGCGGCGTCAGCAGGTAGGCATAGGCCTGGTGGTGACTGCGCCCGACCCGGCCGCGCAACTGGTGCAACTGGGCTAGGCCGAACTTGTCGGCCCGCTCGATGATAATGGTGTTGGCGCTCGGCACGTCGATACCGGTCTCGATGATGGTCGAGGCGATCAGCACGTTGAAGCGCTTGTGGTAGAAGTCGCTCATCACCTGTTCGAGTTCGCGTTCGCGCATCTGCCCGTGGCCGATGCCGATCCGTGCTTCCGGCACCAGCTCGGCCAGGTCGGCGGCGCACTTCTCGATGGTCTTCACGTCGTTGTGCAGGTAATAGACCTGGCCGCCGCGCAGCAGCTCACGCAGCAGCGCTTCCTTGACCGTGCTCTTGTTCTGCTCCATGACGAAGGTGCGCACCGACAGGCGGCGGGCCGGCGGCGTGGCGATGATCGACAGGTCGCGCATGCCCGACACTGCCATGTTCAGCGTGCGCGGAATCGGCGTGGCGGTCAGGGTCAGGATGTCGACCTCGCTGCGCAGGGCCTTGAGCTGTTCTTTCTGGCGTACACCGAAGCGGTGTTCTTCGTCGATGATCACCAGCCCGAGGTTCTTGATCTTCACATCGTCCTGCAGCAGCTTGTGCGTGCCGATGACGATGTCGATCTTGCCCTCGGCCAGGTCGGCCACGGCGGCGTTCACTTCCTTGGCGGACTTGAAGCGGCTCATCACTTCCACAGTGACCGGCCAATCGGCGAAGCGGTCGCGGAAGCTGTTGTAGTGCTGTTGGGCGAGCAGGGTGGTCGGCACCAGGATGGCGACCTGCTTGCCGCTGTGCACGGCAATGAACGCGGCGCGCATCGCCACTTCGGTCTTGCCGAAACCGACATCGCCGCACACCAGCCGGTCCATCGGCTTGGGCGCGAGCATGTCGGCGCGCACGGCTTCGATGGTGGTTTGCTGGTCGACGGTTTCCTCGAACGGGAAACCGGCGCTGAAGGTTTCGTAGTCGGCTTTCGGGTCGGCGAAGGCATAACCCTCGCGCGCGGCGCGGCGGGCGTAGATGTCCAGCAGTTCGGCGGCCACGTCGCGCACCTGTTCGGCGGCCTTGCGCTTGGCCTTCTGCCAGGTTTCCGAGCCCAGGCGATGCAACGGGGCCAGGGCGTCGTCGCTGCCGGTGTAGCGTGCGATCAGGTGCAGGTTCGCCACCGGCACGTAGAGCTTGGCGCCTTCGGCGTATTCCAGGGTGAGGAACTCGGCCGCCTGGTTGTCGATTTCCAGTGTCGCCAGGCCCAGGTAGCGACCCACGCCGTGGTCGATATGCACCACCGGCGCGCCTTCGCGCAGCTCGGTCAGGTTCTTGATGACCGCGTCGTTGGCGGCATCGGCACGCTTCTCACGGCGACGGCGTTGCATGACGCGCTGGCCGAACAGCGGGCTTTCGGCCACCAGCGCCACCGCCGGATCATCGAGTACCAGGCCTTCGTCCAGCGGCGCGATGGTGATTGCCAGTCGATCCTTGCTCGCGACGAAGTCCGGCCAGCTGTCGATCGTTTTCGGCCGCAATTTCAGGCGCTCGAGCAACTCCAACAGCACTTCGCGCCGCCCGGCGGATTCGGCGGTAAACAGCACGCGGCCAGGAAACTCGTCGAGAAAGCCGGCCAGCGCCGCCAATGGCTGCGTGGCCTTGGCTTCGATCGCCAGGTCTGGCAGGGCTTTGGCGGGGAAGCGTTCACGGCCGACGCCGGGCTCCACGTCCTGCTGGCTTGCCACCACGCGTGGCCAGGTCTTGAGACGGGCAAAGCAGTCTTCCACCGGCAGGAACAACTCGGCAGGCGGCAATAAAGGACGGGACGGGTCGACGCGACGTTCTTCGTAGCGATTGCGCACGTCGTTCCAGAAGTTTTCCGCTGCCTGTTCGATCCCTGGTAACGAGAACACCTGGGTGTCCTGGGGCAGGTAGTCAAACAGGGTGGAAGTCTCTTCGAAAAACAGCGGCAGGTAATACTCGATGCCGGCGGGGGTGATCCCGCTGCTCAGGTCCTGGAAGATCGGGCAGCGACGGAAATCCACGTCGAAGCGCTCGCGAAACCGCGCCTTGAAGCGGGTCACGGCGTCTTTCTGCAGCGGGAATTCCTTGGCGGGCAGCAGGCGGACCGACTGGACCTTGTCGATGGAACGCTGGTTTTCCGGGTCGAAGGTACGCAGGGTCTCGATTTCGTCATCGAACAGGTCGATGCGATAAGGCAGCTTGCTGCCCATCGGGAACAGGTCGATCAAGGCGCCACGTACCGCGAACTCGCCGTGTTCGTACACGGTGTCGACGCAACGGTAGCCGCTGGCCTCCAGTCGGATGCGCATCTGCTCCACATCCAGCTTCTGGCCGATATCCAGCACCAGGCTGCTGCCGAGGAGGAACCGGGTCGGGGCCAGGCGATGTAGGGCCGTGGTGATGGGCACTACCAAAACGCCATGACTGAGCTCCGGCAACCGATAAAGGCTGGCGATTCGCTGGGAAATGATGTCCTGGTGCGGCGAGAACAGGTCGTAGGGCAGGGTTTCCCAGTCCGGAAAATGCAGAACCGGCAGATCCGGGGCGAAGAAACCCAGCTCCTGCTCCAGCCGCTCGGCGCTCTGGCTGTCGGCGGTCAGCAGCAGGGTAAAGCGCTTTGCAGCGCTGGCGGCCTCGGCAATGGCCAGGCTCAGGGCGGCACCGGGCAGGTTGCCCCAGTGCTGTTTACCTGCCGTGGCAGGGAGAAGCGGAAGACGCAGAACGGGCACGGAAGGTTGAGCTCCAAGCGTTGCGACAAAGTCGACAATTGTAGCGGGGTAAAGGGGCGGCTGTCAGTCGCAGACTACCCGGGCGGAGGGGAAAACCACGGCGCGACAGGCGCGCATTGCTCCGGCGTGGACTCGGCGGCATAATGTAGCCCCTTTTTTCAGCCCCTACATGTGGAAGGTTCCCGTGACTCAGAAGCCCGACCAGTGTCTTGGTGAATGGATTGATCGTGAAGCACTCGCCGAAGCGATGATCCCTCTCATCGGT
Source organism: Pseudomonas sp. ICMP22404 (assembly GCF_006227205.1). Lineage (GTDB taxonomy): Bacteria > Pseudomonadota > Gammaproteobacteria > Pseudomonadales > Pseudomonadaceae > Aquipseudomonas. Next base: position 38,202 of record NZ_VCNG01000016.1, on the reverse strand, counting down.
CAGCTCTACCGCAATAACAACGTGGTGAGCTCGATCTATGGCCGCAGCCTGATCAACCAGTCTGTCATCGCGATTCTCAAGGCGCACCGCTTTGCTCGCCACCGTTCCTCCGACGACAGCGAACTCTCCGTCCACGAAACATTCCCTCTGCTCAAGGCCATGAGCGAGCTCAAGCTCGGCGCGGCTTCGGTGGACCTGGGCAAGTTGGCGTTCAAATTCCGCAACGAAGGCAATGGCCGTAGCGCCGAGCAGTTCGTGCGTGAAGAGATGGCTGATGTGGTTGGCCAGCAGAACGTTTCGGCTCGCAAAGGCACTGACGTGGTCCTGTACGGCTTCGGTCGTATCGGCCGTCTGCTGGCGCGCATCCTGATCGAGAAAACCGGTGGTGGCGACGGCCTGCGTCTGCGGGCCATCGTGGTGCGCAAGGGCGCCGAGAACGACCTGACCAAGCGTGCCAGCCTGCTGCGCCGTGACTCGGTCCATGGTTCGTTCAACGGCACCATCACCATCGACGAAGAAAACAACACCATCACCGCCAACGGCAACCTGATCCAGGTGATCTACGCGAAGAACCCGACCGAGGTGGACTACACCCAGTACGGGATCAAGGATGCGCTGCTGGTGGACAACACCGGTGTATGGCGTGACGCCGACGGCCTGGGCCAGCACCTGGCCTGCCCGGGTGTCGACCGCGTTGTCCTGACCGCGCCAGGCAAGGGCAAGCTGAAGAACATCGTTCACGGCATCAACCACGGCGACATCACCGCGGACGACAAGATCGTTTCCGCCGCCTCTTGCACCACCAACGCCATCGTGCCGGTGCTCAAGGCAGTGAACGACAAGTTCGGCATCGTCAACGGTCACGTCGAAACAGTTCACTCGTACACCAACGACCAGAACCTGATCGACAACTTCCACAAAGGCGATCGTCGTGGCCGCAGCGCCGCGCTGAACATGGTCATCACCGAGACCGGCGCCGCCACCGCTGCCGCCAAGGCCCTGCCTGAGCTGGCCGGCAAACTGACCGGTAACGCGATCCGTGTGCCGACGCCTAACGTGTCGATGGCCATTCTCAACCTGAACCTTGAGAAAGCCGCCACCCGTGAAGAGATGAACGAGTACCTGCGCTACATGGCGCTGCACTCCGATCTGCATAAGCAGATCGACTTCGTCAATTCCCAGGAAGTGGTGTCCACCGACTTCGTGGGCTCGCGCCACGCCGGTGTCGTGGATGCTGAAGCAACCATCAGCCAAGACAACCGCGTTGTTCTGTACGTCTGGTACGACAACGAGTTCGGTTACAGCTGCCAGGTGGTTCGCGTGATGGAAGACATGGCCGGTGTGAACCCGCCAGCGTTCCCACGCTAAGCGCTAGCCGCCCATAAAAAACGCCCCGACTTGTCGGGGCGTTTTTTTGTCTGGGGGTTTTGTGTTGGCCTCACGGGCCTCATCGTCGGATCGCCGCCCGGAGCAAGCCCGCTCCCACAATTTGACCGCGTACACTCTGTGGGAGCGAGCCTGCTCGCGATAGCGGTTGATCAGGCGCCGCTAACGGCTGAAGCCTGCGCAGTCCGCAGTTGATGACGATTGCCCTTGAACAGCACCAGGGTAGCAATCAGCCCCAGCACCGCCGCACCGCTGAGCCATATCCCCGGCGCAGCCTTGTTGCCCAACACATGAATCAAATAAGTGCAGGCCGCCGGTGTGAATCCACCGAAGGTTGCGGTCGCCAGGCTGTAGGCCAGGGAGAACCCGGTGGTGCGCACTTCCACCGGCATGATTTCCGTCAAGGCCACCACCATGGCGCCGTTGTAGGATCCATACAGGAACGACAACCACAGCTCGACGATCAGCAAATGGCTGAAGCTGGGGTTCGCCACCAGCCAGGACAGCGCCGGATAGGCCGTCAGGATTGCCAGGATGGTCGCGGCGAGCAGCAGGGGTTTGCGTCCGACCTTGTCGGAAAATGCCCCCATCACCGGCAACCAGAAGAAATTCGACAGGCCGATGCACACGGTGACCAACAACGCGTCCAGGTCCGACAGGTTCAACTCGGATTTGCCGAAGGTCGGCGTATAGGCGGTGATCAGGTAGAACGACACCGTGGTCATCACCACCAGCGCCATGCCGGCCAAGACGATGCCAAAGTTCTGGCCGATGGAACGGATGATTTCCGACAGGGTGGGGCGGTGCTTTCTCGCCTGGAATTCAGGCGTTTCTTCCAAGGAGCGACGGATCACGAAAATCGCCGGTACGATCATGCAACCTACCAGGAAGGGTACACGCCAGCCCCATTCGCCCATTTCCTGCGGGCTCAGCCAATGATTGAGGCCAACCCCCAGGAGCCCGGCGAATACCACGGCAGCCTGTTGGCTGGCGGATTGCCAACTGACAAAGAAGCCCTTGCGCCCGGGTGTGGAGATTTCCGCCAGGTACACCGACACTCCACCGAGCTCGACCCCTGCGGAGAAACCTTGCAACAACCGACCCAGCAGCACCAGCAACGGTGCCACCACGCCCAGGGTGGCGTAGCCCGGTACGCAGGCGATCAGCAAGGTGCCGGCGGCCATCATCGCCAGGGTGATGATCAGGCCTTTGCGGCGACCATGGCGGTCGATGTAGGCACCGAGAAAGATCGCCCCCAGCGGGCGCATCAGGAACCCGGCGCCGAAGGTGGCCAGGGACAGCATCAGCGAGGCGAAAGCACTGTCGGTGGGGAAGAACGTCTTGGCAATGGCCGTGGCGTAGAAGCCATAGACCATGAAGTCGAACATCTCCAGGAAGTTGCCGCTGACAACGCGAAAAATCGCCTTGCCGTTGCTCGTGTTGGAAGGCATGTGTAGGTACTCACTCTGGTAAATCTTGTTGGAAACGCAGTACCTGTAGGAGCGAGCCTGTGGGAGCAAAGCTTGCTCGCGATGAACGAAGGCGCGGCCTTGCAGGTGGACCGAGTCGTTTGCGTCGCGAGCAAGCTTTGCTCCCACAGGTCTGCTCCCACAGGTTGTTGCATCTGGACTGGCGGACACTGAAGTCCATAATGGCCGTCGTGGTTTTGAGGGGGGATGAAGATTTGTTAACTGGACGATGGGCAACGCTTGTGATGCTGGTCGGCGTACTGTCCGGCTGCGGCAACGGCGATACCCTGGAGCGTTTCGACGGCCCGACCATGGGCAGTCATTATTCCATCCAGTACGTCAGGCATGCGGCCACGCCAGGCCCGGCAGCGGTGCAGGCCGAGGTCGAGCAGATCCTTGCCGACGTGGATCGGCAGTTATCCACTTATCGCAGCGACTCGGACATCGAACGTTTCAATGCGCTGCCGGCCAACAGTTGCCAGGTCATGTCCGCCCCGGTGCTGGAATTGATTGGCTTGGGGGAGCAGTTATCCGCGCAAAGTGGCGGTGCTTTTGACCTGACGGTCGAACCGCTGCTGAACCTGTGGGGCTTCGGTCCCCAGTCCCGGGAAGAGAAGGTGCCGAGTGCCGAGGTCCAGGCCCAGGTGCGCCAGCGCGTCGGCCATGGTCACTTGCGTATCGAGGGCGACCGGCTGTGCAAGGATGCCCCGGTGGAAGTCGATTTCAACAGCATTGCCGCCGGTTATGCCGTCGACCGGATCGCCGCGAGGCTCCAGGCCCTGGGCATCGACAGCTACCTGGCCGAAGCCACCGGTGAACTCAAGGCGCTCGGGCGCAAACCTGACGGTTCGGCGTGGCGCGTCGCCTTGGAGGCGCCTCGGGATGACCAGCAAGTGGCCGAGCGTGTCATCGAGGTCAATGGCTACGGTGTTTCAACTTCCGGCGACTACCGCCGATACTTCGAGCAGGACGGCACGCGCTATTCCCACACCTTCGATGCGCGCACCGGTGCACCGGTCCTGCACAACCTGGCGTCAGTCACGGTGATTCATCCTTCGGCGTTGATGGCCGATGGACTGTCGACGCTGTTGCTGATTCTCGGGCCTGAGCAGGGTTGGGACTATGCCGAGAAACATGACATTGGGGTATTTTTCGTGCTGCGGGACAAAGATCGTTTTGTCACCCGTACCAACGATGCGTTTGAACGGATCAGCAGCGGAAAAACCCAATGATGACAGGCTGGTGAAAGCGTAGGTGTGGCGAAATAACGCAGCAAAACTAGCCTCTGACGCGACCAAGGGGTAATGTGCGCGGCGTTGACGCTTCGATAGACTGCGGCCGGGCGCGTGAACCGGCCCAAAATTGTTCCTTCATGCCGCAACCCGGCGTGATTTAGCCGTCGGCGCCATATCGGGTGCCACGGCCTGTTCTGAGGAGTACGCATGGCTGTCTACAACTACGACGTGGTGGTACTGGGTTCCGGCCCGGCGGGAGAAGGCGCGGCAATGAACGCCGCCAAGGCAGGACGCAAGGTGGCGATGGTCGACAGTCGTCGCCAGGTCGGCGGCAACTGCACCCACTTGGGTACCATCCCGTCCAAGGCCTTGCGTCACTCGGTCCGGCAGATCATGCAGTTCAACACCAACCCGATGTTCCGGGCCATCGGCGAGCCGCGCTGGTTCTCCTTCCCCGACGTGCTCAAGAGTGCCGAGAAGGTAATCTCCAAGCAGGTGGCCTCGCGTACCGGCTACTACGCCCGCAACCGTGTCGACGTATTCTTCGGCACCGGCAGCTTTGCCGACGAGCAGACCGTGGAAGTGGTGTGCGGCAATGGCGTGGTGGAAAAGCTGGTGGCCAAGCACATCATCATCGCCACCGGCTCGCGTCCTTATCGTCCTGCCGACATCGATTTCAACCACGCGCGTATCTACGATAGCGACACCATCCTCAGCCTGGGACACACCCCGCGCAAGCTCATCGTCTACGGCGCCGGGGTGATCGGTTGCGAATACGCGTCGATCTTCAGCGGCCTGGGTGTGCTGGTGGAGCTGGTGGACAACCGTGGCCAGTTGCTGAGCTTCCTGGACTCGGAAATCTCCCAGGCCCTGAGCTATCACTTCAGCAACAACAACATCACGGTGCGCCATAACGAAGATTACGATCGCGTCGAAGGCGTGGATAACGGCGTGATCCTGCACCTCAAGTCCGGCAAGAAGATCAAGGCCGACGCCTTGCTCTGGTGCAACGGTCGCACCGGCAATACCGATGCCCTGGGCCTGGAGAACATCGGCGTGAAGGTCAACAGCCGTGGCCAGATAGAAGTCGACGAGAACTACCGCACCTGTGTGCCGAACATCTACGGTGCCGGTGACGTGATCGGCTGGCCGAGCCTGGCCAGTGCCGCCCACGACCAGGGGCGTTCGGCCGCCGGCAGCATCGTCGACAACGGCAGCTGGCGTTTCGTCAACGACGTGCCGACCGGTATCTACACCATTCCGGAAATCAGCTCGATCGGCAAGAACGAGCAGGAACTGACCCAGGCCAAAGTGCCTTATGAAGTGGGCAAGGCCTTCTTCAAGAGCATGGCGCGGGCGCAGATCGCCGGTGAGCCGCAAGGCATGTTGAAGATCCTGTTCCACCGCGAGACGCTGGAAGTGCTCGGCGTGCACTGCTTCGGTTACCAGGCTTCGGAGATCGTCCACATCGGCCAGGCGATCATGAACCAGCCAGGCGAGCTGAACACGCTGAAGTACTTCGTCAACACCACGTTCAACTACCCGACCATGGCCGAAGCCTATCGGGTAGCGGCCTATGACGGGCTCAACCGGCTTTTTTGAGCGGCTCCGGCCGGTGGCCTGAGCCGGCCGGGGAGACCGATTTCAGCCATTCTCGAGCGTGGCAGTGGCCAAACCGGGAAAGTCTGTAATCAGGCTGTCAGCGCCAAAGTCGGCGAGCCTGCGCATCAGCGCAGGCTCGTTGACGGTCCACACCGACACATGCAGCCCCTGGCGCTGCGCCTTGATCAGGCGCTCGGGCGTGCACAAGGTCCAGTTCAACGCCAGAATCTCACAACCGTAACTCTGGGCGACCTTCAGCGGGTCGAGCCAGGCGTACTCGGCCACCAGCCCGCGGGAGATGTCCGGCGTCAACTCCAGCGCGGCCTTGAGCACTTCCCGGGAACTGGAGGTGATGGTGACTTTGTCCAGCAGGCCGAAGCGCTGGGCCATCTCGCGGATCCCCAGCACCGTGGCTGCCGCCCGGGTGCGTGAAGCGCTCTTGACCTCCAGTTGCCAGTGCTCGAAATCACACTTCTCGAACAGCTCTTCCAGGCGCGGGATCGGGCACGGTGTGATCCAGCCCGGGCCACCCTTGCGCGCATCGTAGGTCACCAGTTCGGCGGCGGAGTGCTCCACCACCTTGCCCCGGCGGTCGGTCGTGCGCTTGAGGGTCGGGTCGTGGATCACCATCAACTCGCCGTCCATGGACAGGTGCAGGTCCAGTTCGCAACGGCGTACACCGTGCTTGAGACATTCCTGAAAACCGGTCAGGGTGTTTTCCGGTGCTTCGCCCTTGGCGCCGCGGTGGCCATAAATGAGGGTCACGGTTCTTCCTTATTGATACCTGATTCGTTCTGTTCCCGCGCCAGGCGGCGTTCTTGCGCCTGTTTCTGCAGGATGTAGCGGGCCAGCAGCTGGCGCTGGGCGTCGGTTGGGCGTTCGAACTCGGTGCCTACGTCGTAGCCGTCGCCCTTGGGGTCGCAATGGGTGACCCGCGCCCGCAGCAACAGTCCCAGGGCCTGGGGCATGAGCACCAGTTTGATCGACAGGTGCGCGCCGATGGCAATGGCGGTGGGGTACTGGAAGTCGATGCCGCCTTCGGAAATGATCACCGGCTGCGGCTCGCCGATCTCGCCGAGCACAGTCAGGGCAATGACCTGGCTGAGCAGGTCGATACGTTTGTTCATCACCTTGAGATAGGCGGCGATGCTGCGTTCGCGCTCGCTGATCTGGCGCAGCAGGTGCTGTGACTCGAACTCGCTCAGGTGCAGTTCGCTGAGCAGATTGAACAATGGAGAAGGATCCTGCAACACTTCCTGGCCAGCAGCTTCAGGAATGGAGAGGGGCCGAATTTCCAGTGCGATCGTGTCCTCGATACGGTAGTATTCGCGGCGATCTTCTTCATCTAATGTCGACATGGCGAACCCATGGTAGCGGCGGTGGTCTGAGTGTAAAGCTGGTTTGAGACCCCCGCCACAAGGACGTTCCTTTTCCCCCCGAACAAGCCCCGACATGTTCAGACCTCTCTTCGTATTCATCGGCACGCGTTATACCCGTGCAAAACGTCGCAATCATTTCGTATCGTTCATTTCCCTGACATCCATCATCGGGCTGGCCCTTGGCGTGGTCGTGATGATCGTCGTGTTGTCGGTGATGAACGGCTTCGACCATGAAATGCGCACCCGCGTGCTGGGCATGGTGCCCCACGCCACCGTCGAATCCGGCGAAGCCATCAGCGACTGGCCGAGCCTGGCCGCCAAGGTCAAGCAGAACCCGCAGGTGCTGGCCGTTGCGCCGTTCACCCAGATGCAGGGGCTGCTGACCAACGACGGCAAGGTGTCCAAGGTGCTGCTCAACGGCATCGACCCCGGGCTCGAGCGGCAGGTGTCGATCATCGACAACTTCATGCAGCAGGGCCGGCTCGACGACCTGGCGCCGGGCAGTTTTGGCATCGTGATCGGCGACAAGGCCGCGACCAAGCTGGGCGTGGCCATTGGCGACAAGCTGACCTTCGTCGCGCCGGAAGTCACCGTGACCCCGGGCGGCGTGTTCCCGCGCATGAAGCGCTTTACCGTGGTCGGCATTTTCCATGTCGGCGCCGGGGAGCTGGACGGTTACCTGGGCGTTACCAACCTCCAGGACCTGGCGCGCCTGCATCGCTGGAAACCGGACCAGGTCCAGGGGCTGCGGCTGAAGTTCGACGATCTGTTCCAGGCGCCGCGTGCCGCGTGGACCATCGCCCAGCAGCTCGGTGAAGACCGTTATTACGCCCGGGACTGGACCCGCACCCACGGCAACCTGTACCAGGCGATCCGCATGGAAAAAGCCATGATCGGCCTGCTGTTGCTGCTGATCGTCGCCGTCGCCGCGTTCAACATCATTTCCACCCTGGTGATGGTGGTGAACGACAAGAAGGGTGATATCGCCATTCTGCGGACCCTGGGCGCCACGCCGGGACAGATCATGCGCATCTTCATGGTCCAGGGCACCGTCATCGGCGTGATCGGTACGCTGGTCGGCGCCCTGGTCGGGATGTTCGCCGCGCTGAACGTCAGCGCCGCGATTGCCGCCCTGGAAGGCCTGATCGGGCACAAGTTTCTCAACGCCGACGTGTATTTCATCGACTACCTGCCATCGCAACTGCAGGCCGACGATGTGTTGATGGTCTGCGGCGCCGCGTTGATCCTGAGTTTCCTCGCCACCCTGTATCCAGCCTGGCGTGCCGCGCGCACCCAGCCTGCGGAGGCGTTACGTTATGAGTGAGTCGGGCATGAGTGAAAAAGCAATCTTGAGCTGCCGCAACCTGGGCAAATCCTACGAGGAAGGCCCGGAGTCGGTGGTGGTGTTGTCGGGCCTGCAACTGGAGCTGCATCCGGGTGAGCGCGTAGCAATTGTCGGTACCTCCGGGTCGGGCAAAAGTACCTTGCTCAACCTGCTGGGCGGTCTCGATACACCGAGCACCGGCAGTGTCTGGCTGGCGGGGGAAGAACTCTCGGCGCTGAACGAGAAGGGCCGTGGCCTGTTGCGTAACCGCTCCCTGGGCTTCGTCTACCAGTTCCACCATTTGCTGCCCGAGTTCACCGCCCTGGAAAATGTCTGCATGCCGCTGTTGATCGGCCGCACGGCGATTCCAGAGGCCCGCCAGCGCGCTACCGCGTTGCTGGAGCGGGTAGGGCTGGGCCATCGCCTGGAGCACAAGCCGGCGGAACTGTCCGGTGGTGAGCGCCAGCGGGTGGCGATTGCCCGCGCCCTGGTCAACAAGCCAGGCCTGGTGATGCTCGACGAGCCGACCGGCAACCTCGACTCCCACACCGCCCAGGGCATCCAGGACCTGATGCTGGAACTCAGCACCTCGATGCGCACCGCGTTCCTGGTGGTGACCCACGACATGAACCTGGCCCGGCAGATGGACCGCGTCCTGCATTTGCAGGAAGGTTGCCTGACGCCCATCTGACCGCCCGCAACCCGGCGCTGGTGATACGCGCCGGGTCTTTAATTTTTCTACGGTGCTCCGCGAATGTTCAGACCGTTATCGATCTTCATCGGCACGCGCTATACCCGCGCAAAGCGCCGCAATCGCTTTGTTTCGTTCATCTCCATGACCTCGATGATCGGCCTCGCCCTGGGTGTGCTGGCGATGATCGTGGTGCTGTCGGTGATGAACGGCTTCCAGCGCGAAATGAGCTCGCGCATCCTCGGCATGGTGCCCCATGCCACCATCGTCGGGGTCAATCCGATCGATGACTGGCAGCCAGTGGCCGCCGCCGCGCTGAAAAATCCCGAGGTGACCGCCGCCGTGCCGTTCACCGAGATGGAAGGCATGCTGAGCTATAAGGGCTCAATGCAGCCGATCCAGATCAGCGGCGTCGATCCGGCCCAGGAAGGCAAGGTGTCCATTGTCGCCCAGCATATCGTCCAGGGTCGTCTCGATGCCTTGAAGCCGGGGGAATTTGGCGTGGTGATCGGTGAAATCACCGCCCGGCGCTTCCGCCTGAACGTCGGCGACAAGCTGACCCTGATCGTGCCGGAAGTCAGCACCGCGCCGGGCGGTATCACGCCGCGGATGCAACGGCTGAACGTGGTCGGTGTGTTCAAGGTCGGCGCCGAGCTGGATGGCTCCATGGCCCTGATCCATCTGGCCGACGCCGCACAGATGCAGCATTGGCAGCCGAACCAGGTGCAGAGCGTGCGGCTGGCGGTGAAGGACCTCTACGCTGCGCCGAAGGTGTCCGGCGATATCGCTACGGGCCTGGGCTCGGACTACAAGGCCGACGACTGGACCCACACCCAGGGCAGCCTGTTCAGTGCCATGAAAATGGAGAAGACCATGATCGGCCTGCTGTTGCTGATGATTGTCGCGGTGGCGGCGTTCAACATCATCGCCACGCTGATCATGGTGGTGAACGACAAGGGCGCGGACATCGCGATCCTGCGCACCATCGGCGCCACGCCGCGGCAGATCATGGCGATCTTCATGGTCCAGGGCACGGTGATCGGTATCGTCGGCACGGTGATCGGCGGTGTGCTGGGGGTGATTGCGGCGCTGAACGTCAGTGAGTTGGTGGGTTGGCTGGAGCGGGTCACCGGCCAGCACATCTTCAGCTCCGACGTGTACTTCGTCAGCAACCTGCCGTCGGAGCTTCAGCGCGGCGACGTGGTGCTGATCTGTGCCGCAGGCTTCATCCTGAGCTTCCTGGCCACCGTCTATCCGGCGTGGCGCGCGGCGAAGATCGAACCGGCGCAGGCGTTGCGGTATTCGTAAGGTCAGCGCGACCCCCCTGTGGCGAGGGGATTTATCCCCGCTGGGCTGCGAAGCAGCCCCAAAAGCTCTCATTCAATCTGGCAGATCGGGTTGGCAGGTTTAGGGCCGCTTCGCGCCCCAGCGGGGATAAATCCCCTCGCCACAGGGCTGGCGTTCGGCTCAACCTATTTTGGCAACTCAATCACGAACCGCGTCCAGCCATCGGCTGATTCACAGTGAATCTCGCCGCCATGGGCGCGGATGATTGAGCGGGTGATCGCCAGGCCCAGGCCAGCATGTTCGCTACTGCCTTCCCGGCGGGCCGGGTCGGCGCGGTAGAAACGGTCGAACAGGCGCGGCAGCAAGTCCGCCGGGATGCCTTCGCCGCTGTTCTCCACGCTCACGCTCAACGCCTGGGCAGTCTCGATCATTCGTACCCGCACTTCACCGCCCATGGGGGTAAAACGCAGGGCATTGTCCAGCAGATTGGACAGGGCCCGGCGCAACATGCCGCGATCCCCCTCGAGGCGACCACTGCCCTCGCGGCTCAAGCGAACCTGGGCGTCTTCGGCCAGTGGCGCAAAAAACTCCAGCAGCACATCCACTTCCTGCGCCAGCTCCAGCGGTTCGCGGTGGGGTGCCAGCAGGCCATGGTCGGCCTTGGCCAGGTAGAGCATGTCGTTGACCAGTTGGGCCATCCATTGCAGCTCTTCGAGATTGCTGTGCAACGTCTCGCGGTAATCCTCCAGTGTGCGCTCGCGGGTGAGGGTGACCTGGGTGTGGGTCAGCAGGTTCGACAGCGGCGTGCGCAGTTCATGGGCGATGTCGGCGGAGAACGCCGAAAGCCGTTGAAAGGCGTCATCGAGGCGTCCGAGCATGGCGTTGATGCTGTGGGCCAATTCCGCCAGTTCGGCCGGCATGCGGTCTTCGGGCAGTCGGGCGTTGAGTGAGCGTGCCGAAACCCCGCCAGCGATGGCTCCCATGCGGCGAAGCGGCTGCAAACCGCGTTGGGCAACCCAGGCGCCGAGAAGGGCAGTTGCCAGGGCCGACAGGCCGACGGTCAGCCAGATCAGGCGCTGCATGCGTTGCAGGAAATGCTGGTGGTGGGTGATGTCCAGCAGCAGCGTCAGTTGCGGCGAGTCCGGACGATCGGGGTACAGCGCTGCGTTCAGGACTCGGTAATCGGTGTCGGCATCGCTGAGGGTGAATAGGCCAGGGGTTTCGGGCAGTTGGGCCGGAATCTGGATCGAACTGTCATACCAGCGCACGCCGTCGCTGCCTTTGATACGCAGGGCCAGGTCGGCCTGTCGGCTCAGTTCGTCTTCCAGGCGGCGCTGGGTCTGCTCGGCATCGAGATCCTGAAGGGCGCGGCGCAGGCCGATCAGCTTGCCCTCCAGCAACTGCTGGTCCAACTCGATGAAGTGCGCCTCGCTGGCGCGGCTGAACAGTATCCCGGCAAACAGGGACACCACGGCGGTGCAGGCGGCGAACAGCAATGCCAGTCGGCTACTCAACGACCACCGGCCCCTCACAGGCTGCGCTCTTCAAGCACGTATCCCATGCCCCGCACGGTGTGGATGAGTTTGCTGGGGAACTCATCATCGATCTTGAGTCGCAGCCGCCGGATCGCGACTTCGATGACATTGGTATCACTGTCGAAATTCATGTCCCAGACCTGGGAGGCGATCAAGGATTTGGGCAGTACCTCGCCCTGGCGGCGCAGGAGCATTTCCAGCAAGGCGAACTCTTTGGCGGTGAGGTCGATGCGTCGGCCGCTGCGTTCGACACGGCGACGGATCAGATCCAGGCGCAGGTCCGCCAGTTGCAGGCTGGTTTCCAGGGGCGTCGAACCGCCCCGGCGCAGCAGGCTGCGGACCCGTGCCAGCAACTCGGAAAAGGCGAAGGGTTTGACCAGGTAGTCGTCGGCCCCCAGTTCCAGGCCGTGTACCCGATCCTGTACCGCGTCCCGCGCGGTCAGGAACAGTACGGGGGTGTCCAGCCCGGCCCCGCGGACCGCTTGCAGAATCTGCCAGCCGTCGCAGCCGGGCAACATCACGTCGAGGATCAGCAGGGCGTAGTCACCGCTCAGGGCCAGCTGCTGGCCGCTGATGCCATCGGTCACCAGGTCGGCGTTGAACCCGGCCTCGCCCAGGCCCTGGCGCAGGTATTGGCCGGTTTTCGTTTGGTCTTCGACGATCAGCAGTTTCATAGGGCGGCTCAGGACAGGTTTCGGCGTGAGGTTATACCGCGGCAGGCACCGCTGCGGCGCAAGCTGACAAAGTTGTAATCAAGCTGTCAGTCGGCTGGCAGCCGCATGGGGATAGAGTTTGCGCACGTTGAATATTATCCGGTTGGAGTATGGACATGTTGATGGGAAAACGTTTGATCCTGGCCGCTTGTGCGCTGGCCTTCAGTGCGTCGTCGTGGGCCTCGCCGGGCCGGCATTTCGATTTCGGCCAGCCTGCGCCGGCGGCCAAGGCCAGCCGCACCATTGATGTGGTGATGGGAGACATGACCTTCGATCAGCGCACGCTCGACGTCAAAGCCGGCGAAACCGTGCGATTCGTGCTGATCAACAAGGGCCAGTTGCTGCACGAGTTCAATCTTGGCGACGCCGCGATGCACGCCGAGCATCAACAGGAAATGCTCAAGATGCAGCAGAGTGGGCAATTGATGCCGACGGGGATGGGGCATGGCTCGATGTACCATGGCTCGATGGACCATGACATGGCCGGCATGAACCATGACGATCCCAACAGCGTGTTGGTGGAGCCGGGCAAGACCGCCGAGCTGACCTGGACGTTCAGCAAGGCCACGCGCCTGGAGTTCGCCTGCAATATTCCCGGTCATTACCAGGCGGGGATGAAGGGTGACTTGACCGTCAGACAGTAAGCACTCAAAGGCTTGGGCAAAGGCTGATAGAATCCGCTGATTCTTCAGTCAGGTTTCCGTCATGCATCCCGCAGCCGAACATTCGCCGCTGGGCAAATCCAGCGAATACATCGCCACGTACACGCCGTCACTGCTGTTCCCGATTCCGCGTACCGCAAAATGGGCGGAGCTGGGCCTGACGGCCGACACCCTGCCGTACAAGGGCGTGGATTTCTGGAACTGTTTCGAGCTGTCGTGGCTTTTACCGTCCGGCAAGCCGGTGGTGGCGATCGGTGAGTTCGCGATTCCGGCGGACTCACCGAACATCATTGAGTCCAAGTCGTTCAAGCTGTACCTCAACTCGCTGAATCAGACCCCGTTCGCCGATACCGCGAGCCTGGAAGCGACCCTGCGCCAGGACCTCTCGGCGGCGGCGGGGAAACCGGTGCAGGTGCGGGTTCGCAGCCTCAAGGACGTGGAGCGTGAAGGCGTCGTGGCGCTGCCCGGCGTTTGCATCGACGACCTGGATATCAGCGTCGATTCCTACGCGCACCCCCGTCCGGAGCTGCTGCGATGCGATGAGTCGCGCATCGTCGAAGAAAGCCTGCACAGCCACCTGCTCAAATCGAACTGCCCGGTGACCAGTCAGCCGGACTGGGGCAGCGTTGTCGTGGAGTACCGCGGCGCAGCGCTCGATCCTGCCAGCCTGCTGGCCTACATCGTCAGCTTCCGCCAGCATTCGGATTTCCATGAGCAATGTGTGGAGCGAATCTTTCTCGACTTGCAGCGCTTGCTCAAGCCGGAGAAATTGACGGTGTATGCGCGGTATGTCCGACGTGGCGGGCTGGACATCAACCCCTATCGCAGCACTGAAAGCGTGCAACTGCCGAACCTGCGGCTGGTTCGTCAGTAACCACCTGGCAGAGGGGATCCCCTGTGGGAGCGAGCCTGCTCGCGATAGCGATGAATCAGGCAACATTGAGGTTGGATGTGCAATCGTCTTCGCGAGCAGGCTCGCTCCCACAAAGATGGCATTTCAGGTTGCAGTATAAAAAAGCCCCGCCATCGATGGAGCGGGGCTTTCTTTGTCCGGTGTTTCAGATCCCCATGTTGCCCAGCGTCAGCATGATGTTGCGCAACGTCCCTGCAACGGCCGGGTGGCTGACTTCGAAGCGTTCCACGGCCAGGTTCACGCCATCCACCAGGTTGGTGTCCTGAAGGGTGTTCTCCAGCTGGATTTCGGCTTCGATCTGAGCCATCAGTTGTTGCAGGTTTTCGCGCTCAGGTTCGGACAGGGGCGGGTTCTGGTCCAATTGCTCGCGCAGGGCATTGAGTTGTTCTTGCAGTTCGAGGCGCGCCATTGGCATTAACTCCCATAATTGATAGGCACAGCCATGGACCGCGGCGGTGCGTCAAAAGTCCATGGCTTGCCCTAAGAGTAATCCACCCTCACGTTCCCTGCATGATCCCGGTCAGGGCTTCTCGCCCTTGAGCCGACGCTGGCCGATGTCTGCCAGGCAGGTATCCAGTTCGCCCAGATGATCGATGACCGAATGCACCCCCAGACTGAACAGCTCTACCGTGGCCTTGGCGCGCCTGATTTCCCGCTGCTGTTGGCTCAGGGCTTGCCATTCGCTGGGTGTCAGGCCACACAGCGAGCCGCAGGAGGCCAACCCGATGGTCCACAAGCCGGCGTTGAGCCCTGACTGCAGCAAACGGGGTTCGCCGCTGACCAATACGCATCCGTCCAATTGCTGGACGTTCAGCGCCATCAGTGCCTGCCAGCAGGCATGAGGGGCCGGCCACGGATTATTTGTTGCAGGAAGTTGCGGCGCTTTGATCCACGCCGGTAACGACGCCGCCAGGCCATGACTGACGGCTGGCGGCAGTTCATCGAGCCAGGCGCAGGGAATTTCTTGCAGTTGCAGGTGCCGCAGGCTTTCGAGGGCGCCGGGTGTCGGTTGCGCATGTTCGGCCGGCGTTGTCCCTGGTTGGCGAGTGCGTGCCCCGAAGTCCACCAGACATCCGCTGAGGCCAAACAGTACGGCGGTGAGGCTGGGAGCGGGGAGGGGCAGGGCTTCGGCGCGGGGCATTGGGGTCATCCTTGAAATAAGCCGAGCCTAGCGTGCTTCAATGACAGTCCAGTGACAGAGAAATGAAAGGGTCGGGTCGTGGAAATGTCCTACGAGCAGCTTCTTTTCCATGCTGCCTATCGGCGCTTTCCACCTTATACTACCCACCATCTTACCGCCTGGGCTCGGCGCCCTTGCCTGAATGAACCAAGGAGTTTTCCCTATGCGCTGGAGCCATCGCCTAGCTCAGTTGTTTCTTTCCGCCAGTGTGTTGCTGGTGCCGTTCGCCGCTCAGGCCGCTACGGAAGAAGATCCATGGGAAAGCATCAACCGTCCTATCTTCACCTTCAACGACACCGTTGATACCTACGCGCTCAAGCCACTGGCCCAGGGTTATCAGTATGTGACGCCGCAGTTCCTTGAAGACGGCATCCATAACATGTTCCGTAACATCGGCGATGTGGGCAACCTGGCTAACGACCTGTTGCAGGCCAAGCCGGCCTCCGCCGGGGTCGACACGGCCCGGTTGATCTTCAACACCACGTTCGGCTTGCTGGGCTTCTTCGATGTCGGCACCAAGATGGGACTGCAACGTAGCGATGAAGATTTCGGCCAGACCCTCGGCTATTGGGGCGTGGGCAGCGGCCCCTACGTGATGCTGCCGTTGCTGGGGCCAAGCACGCTGCGCGATGCGCCGGCCAAGCTTGTCGATAACTACACCACGCCCTATCCCTACATCGACAATGTGTCGGTGCGTAACTCCATCTTCGGTCTGAACGTCGTCGATACCCGCGCCAGCCTGTTGTCGGCCGAGAAACTGGTGAGCGGCGACAAGTACGTGTTCATCCGTAATGCCTACCTGCAGAACCGCGAGTTCAAGGTCAAGGATGGCCAGGTCGAAGACGATTTCTGATTCGATCCAGAGACAAACGGAAGGCGGCCCTGGAGGCCGCCTTCCGCGCTTTTGCGCGTTGTCCGGCCGATTTGTCCTTCCATTGAGTTACGCTTCGCTCGGTTCTTATAACTCTCTGTACTTTGACAAATAAAGACGGCAAGCGGCTATTCGCATGAGCTTGAAACGCCCCGCGGATGGGAGTACCGTCTGCGCCTTAGAAGGGCACCTCTGATGTAATCGTGTGTAGGGCAAAGGCCTGAAGCCGGTACGACAGAGAGGCTAGAAAGCGAATCCAGTAGTGCGTGCAAGGCCAGATGGCCCAGCCGACTACGCCAACCTAATTCTGGCGCCGTTTGCCCACATGCCAAAAACCAGTGCCACGCTGCTGATAATCGATGATGACGAAGTGGTGCGAGCCAGTCTCGCAGCCTACTTGGAAGACAGTGGTTTCAGCGTCCTGCAGGCCAGCAACGGCCAACAGGGTCTTCAGGTATTCGAGCAAGACAAGCCCGACCTGGTCATCTGCGACCTGCGCATGCCGCAGATGGGCGGACTTGAGCTCATTCGCCAAGTCACCGGAATTTCTTCGCAGACACCGGTCATCGTGGTGTCGGGTGCCGGCGTGATGAATGACGCGGTCGAGGCATTGCGCCTGGGCGCGGCGGATTACCTGATCAAACCTCTCGAAGACCTGGCAGTGCTCGAGCACTCGGTGCGCCGAGCCCTGGACCGTTCGCGGCTGTTGGTAGAAAACCAGCGTTATCGGGAAAAGCTGGAAACCGCC
This sequence comes from Pseudomonas sp. ICMP22404, assembly GCF_006227205.1. Taxonomy (GTDB): domain Bacteria; phylum Pseudomonadota; class Gammaproteobacteria; order Pseudomonadales; family Pseudomonadaceae; genus Aquipseudomonas. Next base: position 21,207 of record NZ_VCNG01000016.1, on the reverse strand, counting down.
AACCGTGAGCTGGAAGCCAGCCTCAACCTTTTGCAGGAAGACCAGAACGCCGGGCGCCAGGTGCAGATGAACATGTTGCCGGTCAGCCCCTGGGCCGTCGACGATTTCCGGTTTGCCCACCAGATCATCCCGTCGTTGTACCTGTCGGGGGATTTCGTGGACTATTTCCGGGTCGATGAGCGACGGGTGGCGTTCTACCTGGCGGATGTTTCCGGCCATGGTGCTTCGTCGGCTTTCGTCACGGTGCTGCTGAAGTTCATGACCACGCGGCTGCTGTTCGAGTCCAAGCGCAACGGCACGCTGCCAGAGTTCAAGCCGTCTGAGGTCCTGGGGCATATCAACCGGGGCCTGATCAGTTGTAAGCTGGGTAAGCACGTCACGATGGTCGGTGGAGTCATCGACGAGGAGACGGGCTTGCTGACCTATAGCATCGGCGGTCACCTGCCGTTGCCTGTGTTGTATACGCCAGACAGTGTTCGGTATCTGGAAGGGCGTGGTTTGCCGGTGGGCCTGTTCAATGAGGCAACCTACGAAGACCACGTGCTGGAATTGCCGCCGGTATTCAGCTTGACGCTGATGTCTGATGGCATTCTGGATCTTTTGACAGAGCCTACACTCAAAGAGAAAGAAGCGGCCTTGCCTGAACGGGTGAGCGCAGCGGGCGGCAGCCTGGAAGGCTTGCGCCAAGTGTTTGGATTAGCCACGCTAGGGGAGATGCCGGATGATATCGCCCTGTTAGTGTTGAGCAGGAACCTTTGATGAGTACTGGTAGAATCCAGTTCGCCGAGCAGGACGGCACATTTGTCCTGAAGTTTGTCGGTGAAGTGCGCCTGACGCTGTGTTCGGCGCTGGATGCGACTATTGAGCGGATCTTCACCGCGCTGAATTTCAGCGCCATCGTGATCGACCTGACCGAAACCCGCAGTATCGACAGCACCACACTTGGCCTGCTGGCCAAACTGTCGATCCTGTCGCGGCAGAAGGTCGGCTTGCTGCCCACCGTCGTCACCACCCATAACGACATCACCCGTCTGCTGCAATCGATGGGTTTCGATCAGGTGTTCAACATCGTGAGCGACCCGGTGCCGTGCCCTGAGTGCCTGGATGACCTGCCTGACCAGGACCAGTCCGAGGAAGACGTGCGGATCAAGGTGCTCGAAGCCCACAAGATCCTCATGGGGCTGAACGAATCCAATCGTGAAGCGTTCCATGACCTGGTGAACGCGCTGGAACGTCCCTGAACCAGGGGGCCCATCGCGAGCAGGCTCGCTCCCACAGGGATTGGGCTGTACTCAGTTGATGAAGGTTACGCGAAACTTGTGGGAGCGAGCCTGCTCGCGATGACGTCTGTTCTGTCGTCCAATCCCTCAGTGCGCAGCCAAGCCATTCCAACATGAAAAGGGGGCGAACCCATCAAGGTTCGCCCCCTTTTGCATGCCTTTGAATCAGCTCAGAGCTTGGCTTGCAGCAACGCCTCGAGCTTCTCCTGGTCCCGGGCAAACTGACGGATACCTTCTGCCAGCTTTTCGGTAGCCATGGCGTCCTCGTTGGACAACCAGCGGAACTGCGCTTCATTGAGGCTTAAGCGCGCTTCACCGGCTTGGCCTGGTGCCAGCTTGCGCTCCAGCTTGCCTTCGTCGGCGGCCAGTTTTTCCAGCAGTTCCGGGCTGACGGTCAAGCGGTCGCAACCGGCCAGTTGTTCGATCTGGTTGAGGTTGCGGAAGCTGGCGCCCATGACCACGGTCTTGTAGTCATTGGCCTTGTAGTAGTTGTAGATGCGTGTCACCGACTGGACGCCTGGATCATCGGCACCGGTGTAGTCGTTGCCATTGGCTTTCTTGTACCAGTCGTAGATACGTCCCACGAACGGCGAAATCAGGAACACCCCGGCGTCGGCACAGGCCGCGGCCTGGGCGAAGGAGAACAGCAGGGTCAGGTTGCACTGGATGCCTTCACGCTCCAGTTGCTCGGCGGCGCGGATGCCTTCCCAGGTCGAAGCGATCTTGATCAGCACGCGATCACGGCCAATGCCGGCCTTGTCGTACAGTTCGACCAGGCGATGGGCACGTTTCAGCATGGCATCGGTGTCGAACGACAGGCGCGCATCCACTTCGGTGGAAATGCGCCCTGGAATCACCTTCAGGATCTCTCCCCCGACCGCCACACCGAAGCGGTCGCTGGCCAGGCCCACATCACCCTTGCAGTCCGCCACGCAGGCGTTCAACAGCTCTGCATAGCCTTGCATCGCCGAGGCCTTCAGCAGCAGGGAAGGGTTGGTGGTGGCATCTACCGGTTTGACGCGGGCAATGGCTTCGAAGTCGCCAGTGTCGGCCACGACGGTGGTGAATTGCTTGAGTTGTTCCAGCTTGGAAGTCATGAGCGTGCTCTGTCCTATGGGTCTGTTGACATTACCCGAGGGCCGGCGGCCACTCAAGGGCGTGTGCGGGGATCAATGGCCCCGGTGGCAACAACCTGAAAACGGCTGTTTGAAAGGGCGGGGCAGGTACCGGTAGATACGATGCCAAAACCGCGTGCAGGTTCAACCCAAATGACCGTCAGCGCCCTTCCAGCAACCCAGCGGCCTGATCCAGCAGCGCCAACGGATCCTTGCTCTTATGGATATCCACCGACAACAGTTGCCGAAACCGTCGCGCTCCTGGAAAACCAGTGCCCAGGCCCAACACATGACGGGTGATATGGTGCATCGCCCCACCAGCGGCCAGGTGATTGGCAATATAGGGTCGCAGCTGTGCCAGCGCCTCGGCCCGGGTGATGACCGGCGCGGTACTGCCGAACAGCTGTTGATCGACCTCGGCCAGCAGATAGGGGTTATGGTACGCCTCGCGCCCCAGCATCACGCCGTCGAAGGTCTGCAGATGCTCATGGCACGCCTCAAGCGTCTTGATCCCGCCGTTGAGCACGATTTCCAGCTCCGGAAAATCCGCCTTCAACCGCGCCACCACGTCATAGCGCAGGGGCGGGATATCACGATTCTCCTTTGGCGACAGCCCCTCCAGGATCGCGATCCGCGCATGCACGGTAAAACTCGTGCAACCGGCCTCGCGCACCGTGCCAACGAATTCACACAGCTGCTCATAGCTGTCCCGCCCGTTGATCCCGATCCGATGCTTGACCGTCACCGGGATCGACACCGCATCACGCATCGCCTTCACACAATCGGCCACCAACCCCGGATGCCCCATCAGGCACGCACCGATCATGTTGTTCTGCACCCGATCGCTTGGACAACCGACATTGAGGTTGACCTCGTCGTAGCCATGCTCCTGGGCCATCTTCGCGCAGGCGGCCAGATCCGCCGGGACGCTGCCACCCAACTGGAGCGCCAGGGGATGTTCGGTTTCGTGATGACGCAGGAAACGCTCATGGTCGCCGTTGAGCAGGGCGCCGGTGGTGACCATTTCGGTGTAGAGGAGCGCGTTTTTGGAGAGGATGCGCAGGAAGTAGCGGCAGTGGGCGTCTGTCCAATCCATCATCGGGGCAACGCTGAAGCGGCGGGACAAGGGCTGTGGGGGGGCTGGGTATAGAGGCATCGGGGATCTGGGCGGAAAGGCGGAAGGCCGCAGTTTATCAGGAAAGAGGTCGGCGAGGTTTGGATGGGAGCTGAGTGTCTAGGGCTTCGCTTGTTGGTGAGTCAGTGTAGGTATGAGGTCGAGGATAAATAAATCTGAGAATCATCTAGCCGGCCTCCCCACCTCACGGAGGTGGAGCAAAATTCAAGGTGCGGCAGGATTCTCGCCGCCCAGCCCCCAATGCATTTGTGCGGAGGACTCGGGAAGGAACTGCCAATCGGTGGGTAAAGTTGTTCGCATGTTTTTTTGAAGCCACTCTTCGAGATCTTCTTTTTCTATCTGTTTAAGATCGAGCTTTAATTTTAATTGCTGGTATTCTGAGTAGAGCTCGATAGGGAGGATATGGGGCTTGAGATCATGAAGATTTGAAAAAGAGATCATTCCCTTCGGAGCTTTTACCCATAATGTATGGCCGCCATTGGTTTTTGCCTTGTGGTTGATGTCGATCTGCATGTTATCCCAGCTGAGTTTTTTTTCTATTCGCGTAAATGCTTCGGCAAAAAAAATTTCGGCGAAGCTTTTTCCTGTGAGGCGACTTCCGGCGTTACAGGATACGAGGACTATTTTAAGTGGACGCATCAGGTCCAAACCACGCTTGATCAGGTGGTCAAGTAGCTCGGATGGTGTTTTTCCTGACAGCAGATTGTCACCTGAGGAGCTATGTCCAAGTATATAGAGTTTCTCTTCCGGTCCGAGGTTGGCCAACGGAGTCCCTTCGTCAGCAACCATTATCCCTCGGGAGGCCGTGCCAAGTTTGATGTTGAATTTTTTTCTTTCCAAGAACGAAACTTCTTTTTTTTGCATGGATTTAACTCCGATTTGAAGGGTTTCGTCTGCTGTATAGCTACCACCTCCATTAGGGACAGTGTTATCGGTAATCGGAATGATCATAGGTCCTCCATTTTTCAATTCGTTCCAGGCTGCTGACCAAACAATAGCGAGTGCATTGTATTATCGGGTTATCGAAAAGGGTGCGATGCTGACCGACTGCACTGACGCGATAGCAGTATTGAATCTGAACATAGTTCATGGTTTTAAAGCTGTCGACGCGGATGGGCGCGAATATGTGCTCGGATTACGTAAAAGACACATAGCGGTGTAATTCTTGCCCAGCGCCGCACGGTTGCAACACGCCAAGCTGCGGTTGCTAGATGTTTGCTACGGGAGTGACGAAGAGAGCGGCGCTAAGCAAGCAGAGTAGCGGGTTCGGTGATTAATCCACCCAATCCATCATGGAGCAACACTGAAGCGGCGGGGCAAGGGATGCGGGGGAGCGGGGTATGGAGGCGTCGGGGATCTGGACGGAAAGCCGCAGTTCTCACTCTCACGTCCACACGCACAAACTCTCCCGCCGGAGGAAGAAAGGCCTCCATCACCGATGCCCTGCCAAAGACCGCGCTAGCCCATTTGTCGGCTGATTTGCAGCGCCAGACATCTTGGTCGATATCTCGGAATAACGGCAGCGCTATGCCGACCCTTTCCAAGAGAGACAAAACATGAATGTCAGGACCATGAACCTCGCCCCGAGGTCTGCCGCCTTCTTCTCGCTTATTGTTATGGTGGTCTTTGCCCTGGGCATCATCGCCCTGTTGCAGATGGGTAAGCTGCGAGACTCGGAGCAGGATGTCGAAACCAACTGGATGGCGAGTATCCGTCAGACAGCCAAGATGCAGACTGGCATCTTGCGCCTGCGTCTTGAAAGCATCCGTATCACGGTGACCGTCGACGAACAACAGCGCCAAACCCGCATCGCTTCGTTGAGCGGTTACCGCAGCACGTTGCAGGAGGCCCTCAATCGTTACGAACCCTTGATTACCGGACCGACAGAGCGTGAGCTCTACCAGGCGGTGTCCACCGACGTGCAGCAGTATTTCAAGCTATTGGACGAACTGGAGCCGTTGCTGCGAAAGGGTGACAACGCTGCTGCCATTACCCTGATCAATGCTCGCATCAGCCCGATGACCAATACCCTGCAGGACAAGATGACCAAGCTCTCGGACTTTAACGACGAGGGTGCCAAGCGTGCCGGCCTGGAGGCTGCCTCGACTTATAGCCATGGCGTAACGCTGGTGATTGGCCTACTGGTGATGACCGTGGTCCTTACCGTGGTGCTGGCTGCGGTGCTGACTCGAAGCATCACCACGCCCATCAACGATGCCCTGTCCGTGGCCGAGCGCATCGCCGGCAGCGACCTGTCCCGGGAGGTCTCGGTCAGTGGCCGCGATGAAGCCGGTCGTCTGCTGGCCGCCCTGGCGAAAATGCAGAGCAATCTGCGGGAAACCATTGCCCGCATCGCTGACTCTTCCACCCAACTGGCATCGGCCTCTGAAGAAATGACCGCAGTGACCGAAGACGCCAGCCGCGGATTGGTGCGGCAGAACGATGAGGTCAATCAGGCCGCCACCGCCGTGACCGAAATGAGCGCCGCGGTGGATGAGGTGGCACGCAATGCCGAAGCCGCCGCCCAATCTTCCCGCGAATCCATGGAATTCACCCGCTCGGGGATCGAGAATGTGGCGCAGACCCTCAAAGCCATCGAAAGCCTGGCCGGCAACGTGGCCAGCACTGGAGATCAGGTCAAGGCCTTGTCCAGCAGGGCCCAGGACATCAGCAAGGTGGTCGAGGTGATTCGTGCGATTGCCGAGCAGACCAATCTGCTGGCGCTGAACGCGGCCATTGAGGCCGCCCGCGCCGGCGAGCAAGGTCGCGGCTTTGCCGTGGTGGCCGATGAAGTCCGGGCTCTGGCACACCGCACCCAGCAGTCGACCCAGGAAATCGAACAGATGATCAGCGCGATTCAGGCCGACTCGACCCAGGCAGTGGGCGCCATGAACGTCAGCGCCCAGATGGCCAGCAGCTCAATTTCGGTGGCGCAGAACGCCGACCAGTCGCTCAAGCAGATCGCCGAGACGATTACCCGTATCAATGAACGCAACCTGCTGATCGCCACCGCCTCCGAAGAGCAGGCGCAGGTGGCTCGCGAGGCCGACCAAAACCTGACCAGCATCCGCGAGCTGTCGATCCAGAGCGCGGCGGGCGCTACTCAGACCGCCGGCGCTTGCGGTGAGATGGCGAACCTGGCGATTGAACTGAATCGCCTGGTGGCGCGTTTCAAGGTCTGACACGTGCAGGCGAAGTGTCGTACCCGTTTCCGTATTCGACTATGGGCGCATTGTTATGCAGGTTGTGGTGTCCGCATTGAGTTCCACAAGGCTCAATGCCCCATCGTGAAAGGAACAGCCGGTGTCGATGTAGACGACATTACCCAGGCAGGTGACGCTCGATACGGTTGAGTGCCCGACGTAAAGCCGGCTTATTCCCCTGATGGGGTCATTATTCTGCTGTTCGATTTTCCCCCGGGCATACAGCGCTGTTTTCAGGGCGCGGTGGCGGCTGTCTTCTCCAAAATGTCCGGACAAGGCGTCTTTGGCAGTCTGCCAGTCGCCATCGTCGTGTAGTAACGGAGCTTCGGCGTGCACGATGCCCATTTTTCTTCCGTCTACCAGGTCAACTTCAATGATTAGCGGAAGTCCCTGGAGGACATTGGACAGTTCATGCTGGGTCTTGGCTGCCAGTTCATAGAGCCAGGCCCCGCCGTTTCGGGTATGCCTGGCAATGTCGCCCTGTCCGGACACACAGTCAATGAGCATCTGTTCATGATTGCCTCGGACCGCGTGAAACCAGGGCTCCGTGAGCCAGTTCATCACGTCCAGGGAGTCCGGGCCGCGATCGATCAGGTCGCCAACCGAGAAAACACGATCCCGTTCAGCATTGAAATTGGCGTTAACCAAAAGCGACTTCAGAAGTTTGAAGTGTCCATGGACATCACCTACGACAAAGTCCCGGCCTTTTCCATTGGGGGAGAACGTTCTGATCGTGTTCATCGTCGGCATTTCATGTGGAGAGGGGAGAAGAGGAAGCAGCTTGCTCGCTCTTCTGGCCCAATAACATTATTTTTTCAATTGATAGTCCTGGCCCCACACCCGTACAGAACTGATGGGCTCGTTCTGCCCATCGAAGATGAACTTCTGCCGCACGGCGGCCTTGGGTGGAACAGTGACTTCATCCGGGTTTTCCATTGCCTTGAGGCTGTTGGCATAACCTGCCTGGTCGATAGCCAGCAAGACGCCCGTCTGCCTGAGGTTGATCAGGCGCAGTTGCGTGTCGGTACTGTTCTTGAAACCGAGAGTGACTGTCAGGTTGTCATCACTGGGCTCCAGTTTCAGCACCTCGACGCCAATGCGCTCTTTCATTTGTTCGCCGGAGGAAATGATCGCTGCGCCATCGGTGCCCTGGGCCGATTCGCGGCCATCGAGTACACCTTCGCTCACACCGCCCAACAGGTTCTTCCCAGCCGTGATGAACGATGAAACGGCGGCTTTGGTCGAGTCCTTGATGAGGCTGCCATCGGCCGGTTCAGCTTCGGCGAAGCACAAAGTGCTGGCCATGAGGCTGGAGACAAAGAAGAGGGAGCGTGACGGCAAGAGAGTCATACTGGAGTCCTTGAGAATGATCTGCAGCGTCGAGGCATGCAATGGCTGTCGAGTTTATCGCTGACCTACCCGCAAGATGAAATAAATCGATGCGGTTTCGAAGGGGGCAGGGGTTGAGCGAGTCGATGATAGTGCGATCAGTTCATAGGGCGGCATCAGTTGCACTGGCTTGAATCGCCTGACCAATGCACTTCTCGAACACCTGCACCATGGGGCCAAGAGTGCAGTTGTAAGCTGCAATGTTTGCAAAGATCCACTCTTCCTTTTCGATGCCCCACCAACTGATTTCAAACCCGGCATTCATGATGAGATGTTCGAAGAGAATGCGTTGGGCACGTCCATTGCCTTCGCGAAAGGGGTGGACGACGTTGATATCGGAATAGGCATCGGCCACGGCAACGATCAGGTCCGCCCGGGACAGTCCTTCGAACCAATGGGCGGCGGCCATGTTGCTGAAAATTTTCCCGGCTTCTTTTTCCATGAACTGCGGCTGGCAGAAGCGTGTGTCTTGCTTGGCCATCCCGACGGTGCGCAGTTCTCCGGCCCACTCGTACAAATCCGAGAAGAGTTGCCGGTGGATGTTCTGGAGGTAGGCCAGGTCGTAAGGGGGAGGGTTGAATTCGACGTGGTCCGCCGCGATGGCCGTGAGTTGTTGTTCGGCTTCGCTCAAGGTGGGTTCGTCGCGGATATCGAGTTTGTTGCGAAGGACAGTGGAGCCCGGGTAGCAATAGGCGTCTTCACCGACCCCATATTTGTCGGGCATCAGGTTCTGGTCTTGGTGAAGGTCTTCAAGACTTCTTCACGGGTCGGCATTTTGCATTCGCCATCGGAAAAGGTCACTTTGAAGCCTTCCAGGCGCAGGCTGGCCGTATAGTTGGACCGACGTGTCCTGGCCGCGTAGGCCTTCTTGGTTTCAAGGCTGATAGTGCCCATGGGGCTGGACCTCAAATCGCGTGGGTGAATGGATTATAACCCACCGATGACCAATGGCGCTTGCATCGCCCTGCTTCTCCAAATACTGTATGCATAACCAGTATCGAGAGCCCTCCCATGCAACTGATCGCCAAGCTCGGCATTCTCGCCGACGCTGCCAAGTATGACGCCTCCTGCGCCAGCAGTGGTGCACCCAAGCGCAGCTCTCGCGGTCGTGACGGGTTGGGGGCCACGGACGGCATGGGCATTTGCCATAGCTACACGCCGGATGGGCGCTGCGTCTCGCTGCTCAAGGTGCTGCTGACCAATTTCTGCCTCTATGACTGCCAGTACTGCGTCAACCGCCGCTCCAGCAACGTGCCGAGGGCGCGCTTTACGCCGGAGGAGGTGGTGCGCCTGACGCTGGATTTCTATCGTCGCAATTGCATCAGCGGGCTGTTCCTGAGTTCCGGCATCATTCGGTCGGCCGACTACACCATGGAGCAACTGGTGCGCGTGGCGCGTCTGTTGCGGGAGGTGCATCAGTTTCGTGGCTATATCCACCTCAAGACCATTCCCGATGCCGATCCGTTGCTGATCGAGGAGGCCGGGCGGCTGGCCGATCGCCTGAGCGTGAACATCGAGTTACCCAGCGAGGCCAGTCTCAAGCGCCTGGCGCCGGAGAAGCAGCTGGTCACGATCCGCCAGGCCATGGGCACCATCCATCAGGGCCAGCAAGCAGTGGCTGGAGAAGTGCGCGCGCCTCGCTTCGCCCCGGCCGGGCAGAGCACCCAGGTGATTGTCGGGGCCGATGCCACGGACGATCATGCGATCCTGCAGAATGCCGAATCGCTCTACCAGGGGTATGGCCTGCGGCGGGTCTACTACTCGGCTTTCAGCCCGATTCCCGACAGCCCCGCCAGCGTGCCATTGGCGGCGCCGCCGTTGTTGCGCGAGCACAGGCTGTACCAGGCTGACTTCCTCATGCGCGGCTACGGCTACAAGGCGGGTGAAATCCTGGGGGGCGCCGGCAACCTGGACCTGGACATCGACCCCAAACTGGCCTGGGCGCTGGCGAACCGTGAAGTGTTCCCCCTCGACGTCAACCGTGCCGAACCCGCGTTGCTGGCGCGTATTCCGGGAATTGGCTTGCGCAGCGTGCAACGCCTGGTGGCGCTTCGCCGGGAACGACGGGTCCGCTACGACGATCTGGTGCAGTTGCGTTGCGTGCTGGAAAAGGCGCGACCGTTCATCGTCACCAGCGACTACCGGCCCGCCGACGCTCAGATGCGCAGCGGCCTGCTGCGGGCGCGCTTGCGTGAGCCCCAAGGGCCCATGCAAATGGGGTTGTGGGGATGATTGCGCTGGATTGCCAGGATGATTTCCTGATATGGCGCGACCAGGCCCGCAAACTGCTCGGCCACGGCATCGACCCCGCTGAGGTGACCTGGACCCAAGGCCCCATGGCCGATTTGCTGGCCATGCCGACGCCGCTGCCGTCAGGCCCGGGTCCGTTTTCCACACGAGTGCCGGCGGCCTTGTTGACCCAGCTCGAGCAGGCCGGCCGTTACCAGGGCGAACAACGCTGGAGCCTGTTGTACGAAGTGCTCTGGCGTGTCGCCCATGGCGATCGCACGGCGATGCTCGCCGGTGATCGCCTGGGCAGCGAATTGCAGCGACGGATCAAACAAGTCAGCCGCGAGGCCCATCACCTCCATGCGTTTGTGCGCTTCATACCCTTGCCGCAGCCGCTTGCCGAGCAGTTGCAACTGGACCTCGTGGCCTTTCACGAGCCGGCCCATGACATCCTCGAAAGTGCGAGCGGCCATTTTGCCGAGCGGCTGGGCCGACAACGCTGGCTGATAGCGACGCCTCGCGATGGCATCCGGTTCGATGGTGAGGCCCTGGATTATCAGCGCCAATGTCCTGAGCAGTGGCAGCAATGGGCGCGTCACGCTGAAGACCCGGACGCAGAGTTATGGCGTACTTACTATCGACACACCTTCAACCCGGCGCGGGTCAATCCGCAGGCACTCAGACAGCACATGCCCGGGCGCTTCTGGCAGCACTTGCCCGAGGGAGAATTGATTCCCCGGCTGGTTGGGCTGGCGAGGCAGGGAAAGCAACGGGATGGGCAGGCGTTGGAGGTGGGGGAGAAGGTTGGGAAGCGGATCGTTGTGGGTGACTTCGCTCCTCTGCCAACTCAATTTCCCTCATCCTGATTTCCCTCCGTCGCAGCCCATAGTGCTGTGTTTGTGCAAATCCCGAACAGGTCCTGTGCCGTCCCCGCTGTGTTCAAGCACCAAACCTCTTTCTAGCATTCCTTCCCTCAACAACCAGGAAGGGAAATTCCCATGCAACGATTCACCCGCCGTTTCCTCGCCGCCTGTGCATTTTCCGGCATTGTCGCCAGCAGCGGCGCACTCGCGGAAAACCACCCAACCATCCGGGCCATGTCAGGCGCAACGCCGGCCGGCCAGTTGCCTGTTGGTAAAACCGCGTTACTGGTGATCGATTTTCAGAACGAATACTTCACCGGTAAGATGCCGATTCCTGATGGCGCGGCTGCGCTGGCCAATACCCGTAAGCTGATTGCCTTTGCCGATAACCACAAGATGCCGGTTTTCCATGTCCAACACGTCGCCCCCGCAGGTTCGGCGGTGTTCGCGAAGGATGGTGAAAGCGTGAAGTTTCATCCGGACATGCAACCCAGGGCCCAGGATGTGGTGTTGCAGAAAACCACCGTCAGCGTCTTCGGCAGTACCGACCTGGACAAGCGTCTGAAGCGCGCGGGTATCGAAAACCTGATCATTTCCGGCCTCATGACCCATGCGTGCGTGGCGGGTGCCGCTCGGGATGCGGCGCCTTTGGGCTACAACGTACTGGTCGCCTCCGACGCATCGGCGACTCGCGCGATTACCCGGGTCAACGGTGAGGCGATCGACAAGGACGCCTTGCACAAGGCCGCGCTGGCTGAAGTCGAGGATACCTTCGGTGATGTCATGACCACCGAGCAGATCATCAATTTACCGATACGCTGAGTCGATATGAATCAGATGCTCGCCATGGGCGTGTTCCGTTGCATTGTGGAGTCCCAGGGGTTTTCAGCCGCAGCGGAGCGGCTGGACACCACTCATTCCTCGGTGTCGCGACACTTGCAGCAATTGGAAAGCGCCTTGGGCGTGCGTCTGCTCAATCGCAATACCCGACGCATGAGCCTGACCGCGGCCGGCGAAAGGTACTACGCGGCTTGCGTGGATATCCTGGACCGCGTCGAGGCCGCCTCCCGCGCCGCTACCCTGGAGCAGGAGCGTCCCTCCGGACTGCTGCGAATCAGCGTGCCGCTGGTAACCGGTACGTTGGAACTGGCTCATTGGTTGCCGGCCTTCCAGCAACGCTATCCGGACATCCAGGTCGATTTGTCGTGCTCCGATCCCCTTGTCGACCTGGTGGCCGATGGGTTCGATGTGGCGTTGCGGATCTGCGGGCCGTTGGCCGACAGCAGCCTGGTCGCCCGTTTGCTCGGGGTGTCATCGCAAGTCTTGGTGGCGGCGCCGAGCTATGTAGCCAAGTACGGACTTCCTCGCAATGCCGTTGAGCTCAATCAGCACCGGCTGCTGACGTATGCGTCGGCTACCCAATGGTCATTGGTCAGCGAAGGAGGGAAGGCAATGACGTTGGATTGCAACAGCGCCTTTCATACGGACACCATCACCGCCTTGCATGCGTGCGCCTTGTCAGGCGGGGGGATCGCTGCATTTACCCTGGCGACGGTGCGGGACGATCTGCTGACGGGAAGGTTGGTGCGGATTCTGCCGGAGTACACCCTTGGCACGCGGCACTACTATGCGCTGTATCCTCACGCCCGGAACTTGCCCCTCAAGGTCCGCGTGTTTGTTGATCACATGGCCCAGTACTACGAAGGAAAGCTCTGAGAGGGGGATGGAAATCCCCCGAGAAGCGGGTTCAGCTTTTCATGGCCAGCTTGGCGGCTTGTTGTACCTGGGCGGCAGACAGGCTTCCATTCTTGCTCAGTTTTTCCAGGGAGGCGCTCGCTGTCATCAGGCTGGCGGTGAGTGTCGAGAGCGTGGCCTGCAACGCGCCGATTTTCGTCTGCTTGGTTTCCGGGGACATACTCTGGTCGGCCATGAGCGCCTGCATTTCTGACTGCTTTTCCTGGATTTTCTGCTTCAACTCCCGAATCATTTTCAGGATCTTCTGCACCTGATCAGGCAATCCACTTTCTTCAATGTCCTTGTTGGCATTGGCAGAGCGTCCGTTCGCGGCTTTTTGGAGGCCAACGCCTGACAGCGTCACTTTTACCCCTTCAACTTGCGTGCCCGTAGACGGTTTGGTTGCCGATGCCTCTGGTATTTCATTCGCTGATTTATCGGGCTCTACGCTGAACACGGAGGGTTGGCTGCTGTTGGAGATCGGTGCGCCGAAGGTAATCATGTTCAGTCCCTGGATGAGTTGGATGCTAGAACGCTATCGGCATGTGGTTTAGCGCCTTTAGATCTTTGGGGCAGAGAATTGTTAAAGAGTGTATTCCTGGGAAAACGACGACCAGGCACATCGATTCCCGCCTGTTGACAGGGGCGTTCTGTCTCTTCAAACAGCGTCTGCCAGCTATCGCAACGAAGCCCCCTCCAACGTCTTCCACAACTTGCGCATCGTCGGGTTCCGATTGGCGATCGCACAGTACGAGCGAATCTCCAACTGCGTGCTCCATTCGTCGCCCCCGGCCCTGACCAACAACCCTCGCTCCAATTCATCGGCCACCGCGCTCTGCGGCAACCAGGCCACGCCATAGCCTTCGACCGCCATGCGCATCAGCAGCATCGCCATGTCGGCCTCGTAGCAGCGCTCCAGTGCCGTCGGTGCGGGGCCGTTCTTGATGACGATGTCGGCGACGCGACCCAGGAAGGTGGTAGCGGTGTAGGCCAGGTGGGGCACCGGTTTGCCGGCGCGGCCGGGCAGGCGGAACAGCGGTTCGCCCTTGGCATTGGGGGCGCACAAGGGAATGAACGCGTCATGGCCGAGGGTCAGGCTGCCGAAGCGCTCGGCGTCCAGCAGGATGGGGGCGAGTGGGTGGTGATAGACCATCATCAAATCGCAGTTGCCTTCTTCGAGGGCAATGACGGCGTCGTGGATGTTGGCGGCGACGACCCGGGCGTTGAACTGTTCGTTGTGTTGCTGGAATTGGGAGAGCCATTTCGGCAGGAAGGTCATCGAGAGGCTGTGGGCCGCGGTGATCTGGATAGAGCGGCCCGGCATCCGCTCCACATCGCGTAACGTTGAGCGCAACCGCAGCAGGCCGGCCAATGCGTCCCGACTTTCCTCGCAAAAGGTGATGCCCGCCGCCGTTAGCTGGACGGGGTAGGTGCCGCGGTCTACCAGCTTGACCCCCACCCACTCCTCGAGCGAGCGGATACGGCGTGACAAGGCTGATTGTGTCACGCAACGGACTTCGGCGGCGCGTGAAAAGTTCTTCCACTCGGCGATCGCCAGCAGGTCATCCAGCCATTTGAGTTGCATGTCCGATCTCCCGCTAAAGGTGCGTCAGTTTACGTCGCAATCCCCGGCCCGGCGCGCCTGTTACGTAACTATTCCAAAAGCGCATGAAGGTATCTGGATTACTCATCATCTCCCCAGATCCTCTCCTTAGAATCGACCTTGCCAAGTAAAAAAACTCCAAGAACTACTTGAGGACAACACCGTGAAGAAGAATAAGCTCCCACGTCGAATTGCAATGGGCATTGCCCTGGGCGTGCTGGTGGGTTGGGCGTGTCACCATTTCGCAGGGAGCGAGCAAAGCGCCAAGGAGATCGCCGGCTACTTTTCGATGGTCACCGACATTTTCCTGCGCATGATCAAGATGATTATCGCCCCCCTGGTGTTCGCGACCCTGGTCGGCGGGATCGCCAGCATGGGCAATTCCCGTTCCGTGGGGCGCATTGGTGCCCGGGCGATGGCGTGGTTCGTGACGGCGTCAATCGTCTCGCTGCTGATCGGGATGGGGCTGGTGAATCTGTTTCAGCCCGGTGCCGGGCTGAATCTGGACGTCGCGCAACATGCGGCCGCTGCGGTGCCGGTCAATACCGGTGATTTCAGCCTCAAGGCCTTCATCGGCCACGTGTTCCCCCGCAGCATCGCCGAGGCCATGGCGAACAATGAGATCCTGCAGATCGTGGTGTTTTCGTTGTTCTTTGGCTTCGCACTGGCTGGCGCCAAACGGGCGGGCCACACCCGGATGACCGACTCCATCGAAGAGTTGGCGAAGGTGATGTTCAAGATCACCGACTACGTCATGGCCTTCGCGCCGATTGGCGTGTTTGCCGCCATCGCTTCGGCCATCACCACTCAGGGCCTCGGCTTGCTTGTCGACTATGGCAAGCTGATCGGCGAGTTCTACCTGGGCATCCTGATTCTCTGGGCGTTGCTGTTCGGGGCCGGCTACCTGTTCCTCGGACGTGCCGTGTTCCGGCTCGGCAAACTCATCCGCGAGCCGATTCTCCTGGCCTTTTCCACCGCCAGCAGCGAGTCCGCCTACCCGAAAACCATCGAGGCGCTGGAGAAGTTCGGCGCGCCCAAGCGTGTGTCCAGCTTCGTACTGCCCCTAGGGTATTCGTTCAACCTGGATGGCTCGATGATGTACCAGGCCTTCGCCATTCTGTTCATCGCCCAGGCCTACAACATTGACCTGAGTTTCACTCAGCAGATGTTGATTCTCCTGACGCTGATGATTACCAGCAAAGGCATGGCCGGCGTGGCACGGGCTTCGGTAGTCGTGGTCGCGGCCACCTTGCCGATGTTCAATCTTCCCGAGGCGGGGCTGTTGTTGATCATCGGCATCGACCAGTTCCTGGACATGGCACGCACGGCGACCAACGTGGTGGGCAACAGCATTGCAACGGCGGTGGTCGCTCAATCCGAACCGCACGAGGAGACGGCCGAGGACCGTGACACAGCTCCCGTCCAGTCTCGATCCGAACCGGTTCCGGTTGTGTAGGGAGCAACGTCATGAAGGTGAAAGCGAAGTCGACCCGGCAGACGCCTGCGGTTCGGAAGCTGGGCATCGTCGGCGGGCTTGGCTCCCTGGCCGGTGGCGACCTGTTCTACAAACTGCTCAAGTCCAGGGCGGTGCTCGAGGATCAGGGCCGCTACCATTTTCTGGTCGAACAACACCCCTTCAAGGACGTGCTGCTGCCCCTGGACACGAATGCAAGCATGACGTCGCGCAAGTTCTATGTGTTCCAGGTGTGCAAGTCGTTCGAGGCCAATGGTTTCGACGCGGTGATGCTTCCATGCTTCGCCAGCCATACCTTCCGCGCGGAAATCCAGGACGAGCTGGGCATTGCGGTGCTGGACATGATGGCGGCCCTGGCCCGGCACGTCAGGCGCACCGTCCGGCCGGGGGCAACGCTGGGTGTCATCGGCTCCGACTTCGTGCGTCACTGTGGATTGTTCGAACGGTACTTCGCGGAGGATTACCGGATCGTTTATCCCGATGCCGAGGCTCAGTCGGCTTTGATGGAGGCCATGTACGGTCTTGATGGCATCAAGGACGGTCACCTGGAGGGCGCGCCGCTGGAGGTGCTGCATCAGGCGTGCTTGTCGTTGCAGGCTCAGGGGGCGACGGTGATGCTTCCCGGCATGACCGAGCTTTCATTGGTCTGTGCCGAGTTGCAGCGAAGGGGTATGGCGGTGCTGGACATCAACTCGATCTACGCGGATTTCGCGACGCAGCAGCGGACGTCGCCAAGTCCACCAAGCTTCAAACTGGGCATCATGGGCGGTGTCGGGCCTGCCGCCACGGTGGATTTCATGTCCAAGGTGGTGGCTCATACGCCGGCGGACAGGGACCAGGACCACATCAGGATGGTGGTCGAACAGAACCCGCAGATACCGGATCGGACGGCCAACCTGCTGCGGGGTGAAACCGATCCGACCCTGGCGATGTATGCCACCTGCAAGCGCCTCGAAAGCGCGGGCGTCAACGCCATCGCGATTCCCTGCAACACCGCCCATGCCTTTGTCGAACGCATCCAGGCGAACCTGCGGGTGCCCATCGTGAATATGTTGAGCGAGACCGTGGAGTGGATCCTGCACCGATACGGGGCGGGCAAGATCATCGGGCTCCTGGCGACTTCCGGCACGGTACAGAGCCAGGTCTATCACCAGGCCGCACGCCGCGCCGGGCTGCAAATCCTGACGCCGGGGGTCGATTATCAGGCCATGGTCATGGACGCTATCTACGGGCCGCGGGGAATCAAGGCCGGTTTCACCGACGGGCTGTGCAGGGAACAGTTGCTGCTGGCGGCCGAGCACCTATGCGAACTGGGGGCAGGGGTGTTGATCCTTGGGTGTACGGAGCTGCCCCTGGTGCTCGAACACGGCGAGGCGTTTGAAATCAATGGGCACACGGTGGCGTTGGTGGACCCGACGATGATCCTGGCATTGAAGTGCATTGCCCTGGCGAAATGAGGTTGTCCTCTACAAGACTCAGCCTGTGGGTGTTTCACCTGAGCAAATACACAACATCCTGTGGCGAGGGGATTTATCCCCGCTGGGTTGCGAAGCAGCCCTGAACCCTGGCACCTCGATGTACCAGACAGATTATGTTTGGCTGTCTTGGGGTTGCTTCGCAACCCAGCGGGGATAAATCCCCTCGCCACAGTGTTTTGCATCAAGCCTTGTTCCGTAGCCCGGCAATATCTCGCTTGGGCGGCGCACCAAACAAGCGGCCATATTCGCGACTGAACTGGGACGGGCTTTCATAGCCCACCTTGAAGGCCGCGCTTGCCACATCCATGTGTTCGTTGAGCATCAGGCGTTTCGCTTCGTTCAGCCGCAGCCATTTCTGGTATTGCAGCGGGCTCATCGCGGTGAGTTGGCGGAAGTGATGGTGGAACGTGGGGCCGCTCATCTGCACACTCGCCGCAAGGTCTTCCACGCGGATCGGGTCGGTGTAGTTTAATTTCAGCCAGTCGATGGCCTTGGCGATCCGGTAGCCCTGGCTGTCCACGGAGGCGATCTGCCGCAGCCGGGCAGCTTGTTCGCTCATCAACAGACGATAATGGATTTCCCTCTGGATCAGTGGCGCGAGGACCGGAATCGCGTCGGGTTCATCCAGCAGACCCAGCAGGCGTATGAATGGCGCGAGCAGCTCGGGCGTCACCGCGCCGATGTTCGCGCCGACGCCGACGGGGCGATCCCGACCGGGTGCCAGGCTGCCTTGGGCGACTAGGTCGGCGACCAGGCGCAAGTCGAGCTTGAAGACCAGTCCCAGACAGGGTTGCTCCGGGCTGGCCTGGGTCACCTCGGAATCGGCGGGCAGGTCCAGCGAGGTGATAAGGAAGCGCGAGGCATCGTAGCCATAGGCCTCGCCGCCGAGCCACAGTTGCTTCGCACCCTGGGCCACGAGGACGATGCTCGGTTCGATCATGCAGATGGCAGGCGGCGCGGGGGCATCACGGCGAAACAGGCTGAGGCCGGCGATCGAGGTTGCATAGTCCCCCGTCCGCAGGGCCCGCGCGCCAATGTTGTCGGCGAGTGTCTCTTGCAACGATGTGCGCCGGGTCGTCATGGTGTGCTCAGGTTTCAGGTAGGGTTGATAGCTTTAGGCAGAACATTACCTCGCCAAGCGAAGCGCTGACTATATGTCGCGTGCAGGTTCACAGAATCGGGCAAGAATTACAGAGAAATACTCTACCGGTCATCTAGAGATAACCGCTGAAATGGGCGTGTGCTGCGGTGCTGTTCCCGAGGCCCGAGCGGACCCGCTCTTGCGGCGCAGCAAAAGCGTTTACCTCAGCGACAGGATGCATACTCGATGACCGATACCTCTTTGCCGAAATCACACGGCCAACCCGCATGGAGTGCCGTGCTTGCCATGGCGCTCGCCGCGTTCGCGCTCGTAGCGTCGGAATTCATGCCGGTCAGCCTGCTGACGCCGATAGCAGCGGATCTGCATGTCAGCGAGGGGCAGGCCGGCCAGGGCATTGCCGTGTCCGGCGCCTTCGCGCTGATCACCAGTCTGTTCATTGCCTCGATTGCGGCCAGGATCGACCGTAAATGGCTGCTGTCGGCCCTGACACTGCTGATGATCCTCTCCGGGACGGTGGTCGCGCTGGCGCCTGATTACCTGACGTTCATGGCGGGACGCGCCTTGATCGGGGTTGCAATCGGTGGCTTCTGGTCGCTGTCGGCGGCCACGGCCATGCGACTGGTACCGGACAATCATCTGCCGCGTGCCTTGGCCATCGTCAATGGCGGCAACGCCCTGGCGACGGTGGTGGCGGCGCCGTTGGGCAGTTTCCTGGGCGCGATCATCGGTTGGCGTGGCGCGTTCTTCTGCATCGTGCCCGTGGCTGCGATTGCCCTGGTCTGGCTGCTGTTGCGGATGCCGACAATGCGGGTCCGGCACTCGCAGACGAAACAGGGCAGCAGCAATGTCTTCAGGCTGATGACCCGGGCGCCGGTTGCATGGGGCATGTTGGCGGTCAGCACGTTTTTCATGGGGCAGTTCATGCTGTTCACTTACCTGCGTCCGTTCCTCGAAAGCGTGACCCAAGTGAGCGTCTCCCTGCTTTCGTTCATGTTGCTGGTCATCGGCGTGGCCGGTTTCCTGGGCACTTTCCTGATTGGCGCATTTCTGAAGAAGGGCTTGTATCGGACTCTGGTCATAATCCCCTTGTTGATGGCGGCGATTGCCATTGCGCTGGTGGGGTTCGGCGCGTCCGCGGTTGCCACGACCGTCTTGCTGGGATTATGGGGTCTGGTGGCGACTGCCGCGCCTGTCGGGTGGTGGACCTGGCTGGCGCGGACACTGCCGGACGATGCAGAGGCCGGAGGCGGGCTGATGGTGGCAATCGTCCAGCTCGCCATCGGGTCGGGCGCGACGGTCGGTGGTCTTCTGTTTGATCTGAACGGCTACCAGGCGACCTTCGAAACCAGTGCGGCGGTGCTGGGCGTTGCCGCCATCCTGACCATGCTGGCTGGCCGCGCTACGGCTCGGGAGTCGTTAGCGATGCCGAGCACCGCGGCATTCAGCGCGGTGGGTAGCTGAGCAAGTCAGCTGACCGTTGAGCGCTTGCGGTTGGTGGCCTATTGATATCTTGGTAAACTCGGCTCTCGCGATCCATCAGGCCGTCAGTTGTGTCTACCGAACGAATTCCCCAGTTGGAGCAAGCCCTTATGGCCGTTATCGCTGCCGCGGGGAAAATGGGTGTCTGCAGCGATGAGCTGTGTGCCCAGGCGGTGGGCGGATTGATGTCCGATCGCTACTGGAGCTGGGCGAATGCCCTCTATGCACAAGGCGCGGCCGATGAGATCGACAACGCCTTGAACAGGCTGGTGGCACGGCCGATGGCGCAAGTGACGTCGCCCGACGCTGAAGTTGGCAGCGGCGTGACACTCCAGTCGGCCTTCCAGGCCAGCAATTAGACTGCGTGCGTTAACCCCAGACCTTCCTCCACCAGCGCAACCAATGCATCTTCGTCCAGTGCCAAGGGCTCGGACTGCGGTTGTCCGTTCGACTGGACATGCCACCGCGATTCACCATGCTCGCCGACGGTTCGCAGAAGGCAGCGTGTCTGCCCCTTCAGGTGGATTTCAATACAGCCCTCTCCATGAGAGGAGAAGCGGGCAATCGGGTCGAGCTCGATGCGGTGATGGTTTCCTTCCATCGACAGTCGATCAATGGCGTAGTTGTACGTCGAACCGCTGGAATGGCTTTCGAACACGTGGGTAGGATTGCGCCGAATCGTCAGTCCGGCCTCGCAGACCGGCGCCAGCCAGGTTTCGATCTGGTGGTACAGCTCATAGACCTGGGCGGGCCAATGTTCAATCGCCAGGTCGGCGTTGTTATCCGTATCGGCACGGCTTTGCCGGGTTTGCCTCAGTTTGGCTGCCAGCTCGTCTGCCTTGCTCATGTTAATGCTCCCTGTCGTAGTGATGAGGTGAGCTTAGCTGATGGGGGCAGGGGTTCAGTTGCGTTGGGTCAGGGGAAGGCTTTCGAGTGTAGGGGCGAGCTTGCTCGCGAAGGCGTCAGGCCAGTCAATTCTGGGTGGGTTTATGCACCGCTATCGCGAGCAGGCTGAACTGGCCTAATGATTTTGGACACTTCAATCGGGCGCTATGATGGCGCCCAAATCTGAGGTGTTTGGCTATGCGTAAATCTTATTCCAGTGAGTTCAAGCTCAAAGCTG
>NZ_VCNG01000015.1 GCF_006227205.1 Pseudomonas sp. ICMP22404 | reverse complement strand
GACCCTGATGAACCGCTACATCAGCGGCGACAACGTGCACACCGCCACGGTGGACGACGGCAAGGAATGGGGTCGTGAAAGCGAACTGGCGTACACCGTGCAGAGCGGTGCACTGAAGAACCTCAACGTAAAGTGGCGTAATGCGTCGATTCGTCGGGACTACAGTACCAATGAGTTCGACGAGAACCGCATCTTTATCAGCTACCCGATCAGCTTGTTGTAAAGCGGCTGCGGTGGGTCTGTCGCTCAAGTGACGGCTGACCCACCGCTATCGCGAGCAGGCTCGCTCCCACAGGGGATGGTGATGAACACATTATTTGCACGCGACGCCAAACCACTGTGGGAGCCGAGCTTGCTCGCGATGGCGGCGGTACATCCAACTTCTATGCAAGCTGACCCACCACTTTCGCTAGCAGGCTCGCTCCCACAGGGGAATGGCGCTGAAGATCAGCATGAGGACAAGGATATTTTCCAGCGGTCAAACGGCAACCCATAACTGATACCTCTCACTGTTTTGCTCAGGTAACTCCATGACTACCACACACATCCGTCATCCCTTCAATCGCTTGCTGCTGACCGGCGCCGCCGGCGGCCTGGGCAAAGTCCTGCGCGAACGTCTCAAGCCTTTCGCCCGACACATTCGCCTGTCGGACATCGCCAACATGACCCCGGCCATCGACGAAAGCGAGGAAGTGGTGCTGTGCGACCTGTCCGATAAACAGGCGGTGCATCAACTGGTGGAGGGCGTCGATGCGATCCTGCATTTCGGTGGCGTTTCGGTAGAGCGTCCGTTCGAAGAAATCCTCGGCGCCAACATCAGCGGTGTGTTCCACATCTATGAAGCCGCCCGCAAGCACGGCGTCAAACGCGTCATTTTCGCCAGCTCCAACCACGTCATCGGTTTCTACAAGCAAGATGAAGCCCTCGACGCCCTCTCCCCTCGCCGTCCGGATGGCTACTACGGCCTGTCCAAGTCCTACGGCGAAGACATGGCCAGCTTCTACTTCGATCGCTACGGCATCGAGACCGTCAGCATCCGCATCGGCTCTTCGTTCGTCGAACCCCAGAACCGCCGGATGATGAGCACCTGGCTGAGCTACGACGACCTCACCCAGTTGATCGAATGCTCGCTCTACACCCCGAACGTCGGGCACACCGTGGTGTACGGCATGTCCGCCAACCGCGATGTCTGGTGGGACAACAGCCACGCCGCACACCTGGGTTATCAGCCCAAGGACAGTTCCGAAATCTTCCGTGCCAAGGTCGAAGCCCAGCCGATGCCGGCCGCCGATGACCCGGCCAGGATCTACCAGGGCGGTGCTTTCGTAGCGGCCGGCCCGTTCGACGACTGATTCGCCTGTTTTTCATGGGATACGAATGCACAAGGGAATCACCATGCAAGCTGAATTGATTGTCGACGCACGCAACGCCGTCGGGGAAAGCCCGGTGTGGGTCCCCGAGGAAAACGCGCTGTATTGGGTGGACATCCCCAGTGGCGGCCTGCAGTGCTGGAACGCCGGGACCGGCCAACTAAAGGGCTGGGGAACGCCGGAAATGCTCGCCTGTATCGCCCGTCACCAGGACGGTGGCTGGGTGGCCGGCATGGAGAGCGGTTTCTTTCGCCTGCACCCCAATGACGACGGGACGCTGGACAGTGAGTTGTGCGCCAACGTCGAGCATAGCCGCGCCGACATGCGCCTCAACGACGGCCGTTGCGACCGTCAGGGGCGTTTCTGGGCCGGCAGCATGGTACTGAACATGGGCGCCAATGCCGCCGAAGGTCGGCTGTACCGTTATGAGGCGGGGCAACGCAGCCCGGTCGAGGCGCAACTGAGCGGTTTCATCGTGCCCAACGGCCTCGGTTTCAGCCCGGACGGACGGACGATGTACCTCTCCGACTCTCACCCCCTGGTGCAGCAGATCTGGGCCTTCGACTACGACCCCGACAGCGGTACGCCCTCCAACCGGCGCGTGTTCGTCGATATGCAACCGTTGGCCGGGCGCCCCGACGGCGCGGCCGTGGATGCCGAAGGTTGCTACTGGATCTGCGCCAACGATGCCGGGCTGATCCATCGCTTTACCCCGGATGGCCGCCTGGACCGTTCGCTGGCCGTACCGGTGAAGAAACCAACGATGTGCGCCTTTGGCGGCAGCCGTCTGGACACCCTGTTCGTCACCTCGATCCGCCCAGGCGATGACAACGACCCGCAATCCCTGGCCGGTGGCGTGTTTGCCCTCAACCCCGGCATCAAGGGCCTGGCTGAACCTGCTTTCGGAGGACGGAAACACTCCGCGAACTGATCTGCTTTGCCGCTTCACATCGATAGACATAAAAACAACAACACTGGAGATTGATCATGAATTTCAAACGCACGCTTTTGATCGCAGCTTTGCCCCTGGCCTTCCTGGCGCAGGCAGCTCATGCCCTCGATATCAAGATCGCCGACATCCACCCCAAGGGCTACCCGACCGTGGTCGCCGAGGAATCCATGGGTAAAACCTTGGAGAAGGAGAGCAACGGCGAGCTGAAATTCAAGTACTTCCCAGGTGGCGTACTGGGCTCTGAAAAAGAAGTCATCGAGCAGATGCAAGCCGGCGCGATCCAGATGTCCCGCGTCAGCCTGGGTATCGTCGGCCCTGTGGTGCCAGACGTGAACGTCTTCAACATGCCATTCATCTTCCGCGACCAGGCCCATATGCGCGCCGTCATCGACGGTGAAGTGGGTGATGCGATTCTCGACCGGATCACCAACTCCGAGTTTGGCCTGGTGGCCCTGGCCTGGATGGACGGCGGCACGCGCAACCTCTACACCAAGAAGCCAGTGCGCAAGCTCGAAGACCTCAAGGGCATGAAGATTCGCGTGCAAGGCAACCCGATGTTCATCGAGACCATCAATGCCATGGGCGGCAACGGTATCGCGATGGACACTGGTGAGATCTTCAGCGCCTTGCAGACCGGCGTGATCGACGGCGCGGAAAACAACCCGCCGACCATGCTCGAGCACAACCACTACCAGAACGCCAAGTTCTACAGTCTGACCGGTCACCTGATCCTGCCCGAGCCGATCGTGATGTCGAAGATCACCTGGAACAAGCTAACGCCGGAGCAACAGGACCTGGTGAAAAAAGCCGCCAAGGCGGCCCAGGCCGAAGAGCGCGTGCTGTGGGACAAGAAGTCCGCCGCCAGTGAAGAAAAACTCAAGGCTGCCGGCGTCGAGTTCATCACCGTCGACAAGAAACCTTTCTACGACGCCACCGCACCGATCCGAGCCAAATACGGCGCACCCTATGCCGATCTGATCAAGCGTATCGAAGCGGTCCAGTAACCCCTCTCGATCTGTACTCATGAAAAGGCTGGGCGCGCCTGCGGTTAAAAGGCGCGCCCGGTTACGGTGGAACCCGATGAAGAATTTGCTGCTGCGTATCAACGACACGATTTACATGACTTGCATCTGGGTGGCCGGCCTTTCTGTCCTTGCCGTTGCGCTGATGATTCCGTGGGGGGTGTTCGCCCGCTACGTACTCGGTACCGGCTCAAGCTGGCCGGAGCCCACCGCCATCCTGCTGATGATCGTTTTTACGTTCATCGGTGCCGCCGCCAGCTATCGCTCCGGCTCGCACATGGCCGTGGACATGGTCACCAGCCGGCTGCCCCCACGCTGGCAAACCCTGGCTTCGATTTTCACCCAGCTCCTGATGGCCGCGGTGTGCATTTTCATGACCGTCTGGGGCACCAAGCTGTGCATGACCACCTGGAATCAATTCATGAGCGCCATCCCCACCCTGCGCGTCGGCATCACCTACATGCCGATCCCGGTCGGTGGCTTCCTGACACTGATTTTTGTCCTGGAAAAGCTCCTGTTGGGTGATCAAAGCAAGCGTCGGGTCGTGCAGTTCGACCTGGTTGAAGAAAACGAAGGTGCCGCTTAATGGACGCTCTGATTCTGCTGGGCAGTTTTTTGTTGTTGATCCTGATCGGCATGCCGGTCGCCTACGCGCTGGGCGCTGCCGCCCTGATCGGGGCGTGGTGGATCGATATTCCGTTCCAGGCCATGATGATTCAGATAACGGGCGGCGTGAACAAATTCTCGTTGTTGGCCATTCCCTTCTTCGTCCTGGCCGGTGCGATCATGGCCGAGGGCGGCATGTCCCGCCGGTTGGTGGCTTTTGCCAGTGTGTTGGTCGGCTTCGTGCGCGGTGGCCTGTCATTGGTCAACCTCGTGGCCTCGAGTTTTTTCGGTGCGATCTCCGGTTCCTCGGTAGCCGATACCGCTTCGGTCGGTTCGGTACTGATCCCGGAAATGGAGCGCCGCGGCTATCCCCGTGAGTTCGCCACCGCCGTCACCGTCAGTGGTTCGGTGCAAGCGCTGCTGACACCGCCCAGCCACAACGCGGTGCTGTACTCCCTCGCCGCTGGCGGCACCGTTTCCATCGGATCGCTGTTCATGGCCGGCATCGTCCCCGGCATCATGATGAACCTCTGCCTGATGGCGCTGTGCCTGGTCTTTGCGAGAAAGCGCAATTACCCCAAGGGCGAGGTGATTCCGCTCAAGCAAGCGTTGAAGATCTGCAAGGAAGCCATGTGGGGCATGATGACCCTGTTCATCATCCTGGGCGGCATTCTCTCGGGTGTTTTCACGGCCACCGAGTCGGCCGCCATTGCCGTGGTCTGGGCATTCTTCGTGACCATGTGCATCTATCGCGACTACAAGTGGAGCGAGTTGCCAAAACTGATGCACCGTACGGTGCGCACCATCTCCATCGTGATGATACTGATCGGCTTCGCCGCCAGCTTCGGCTACATCATGACGCTGATGGAAATCCCGGCGAAGATCACCACCGCGTTCCTGACCTTGTCGGACAACCGCTATGTGATCCTGATGTGCATCAACGTGATGTTGCTGTTGCTCGGCACCGTGATGGACATGGCGCCGCTGATACTGATCCTGACGCCAATCCTGATGCCGGTGATCATGGGCATCGGCGTGGACCCGGTACAGTTCGGCATGATCATGCTGGTGAACCTGGGCATCGGCCTGATCACGCCGCCGGTGGGCGCAGTGCTGTTCGTGGGCTCAGCCATTGGCAAGGTCAGCATCGAATCCACCGTCAAGGCCCTGCTGCCGTTCTACGCCATGTTGTTCCTGGTGCTGATCCTGGTGACTTACGTCCCCGCCATTTCGCTGTGGCTGCCGCATCTGGTGTTGTAATCCCATAAGCGAGCAAGCCCCCTTGTGGCGAGGGACCTTGCTGTGGGAGCAAGGCTTGCCCGCGATGAAGTCAATGCGGTTTTACTTTGAAACCGTGTCGCCTTTTTCGCGGGCAAGCCTTGCTCCCACAGCCAAGCTCCCTCGCCACAACTGCGTTCACACAAGAACTCCTGCACCACCCCTTCCCACTCGGCAGACAACGCCCACCATGACATCCCTCCTGCACCTCGAAGACGAACTCACCCACCTCACCGTGGCGCCGCACCTGGGTGCCAGCCTGGTGAGTTGGACCTTGCGCAGCAACGGCCAGCCTCTGTTGCGCCCGCCCGCACCGCAGGCGCTGGAAAACTGCCTGCCTGGCAAGCTCGGCTGTTTTCCATTGATCCCCTGGTCGAACCGGATCGCCAACGGCGGCTTCGATTGTCCCGGCGGCTGGCTGGCATTGGAGGCCAACAGCCCCAACGACCCGTTTCCGATCCATGGCAGCGCCTGGCAACAGGCGTGGCAGGTGATCGAACAGAGCCCTCAGGAGGCATTGCTGCAACTGCACAGCCAATACCCGTTCGCCTATTGCGCCAATCTGCGCATCCGCCTGGACGGTGGCCAATTGCAGGTTTCGATGCAGGTCACCCACCTGGCCGAACAGCCGGCCTGGCATGGGTTGGGCTTGCATCCTTACTTCCCCCGGACCATCAACACCCGCTTGCAGACCTGCGCCACCGACGTCTGGTTGTGCGACGCCACGAAGCTGCCGACGCAGTTGAGTGATATTCCCGCACACTGGGACTTCCAGCAGCCTCGTGCGCTGCCGGATGCCCTCGTGGATAACGGTTTCGGCGGTTGGGACGGACACTGCCTGATCGAACAACCCGACCTGGGCTATGCATTGGAATGCCGAGCCAGCGGCAGCGATTACTTCCTGCTGTACTGCCCGGTGGGCCTGGACTTCTTTTGCATCGAACCGGTCAGCCACCCGGTCAACGCGCACCACCTGCCAGGGCGACCGGGGTTGCGCCTGCTGGAACAAGGGCAGTCTGTGGCGTTGGGGTTTTCGATGCAGTGCAAGCCATTGTAATCCCTGTGGCGGGGGAGCTTGCCGTGGGAGCAAGGCTTGCCCGCGATAGAGGCGACACGGTCCAAGGTAAAAACCGCGCTAACTTCATCGCGGGCGCGCCTTGCTCCCACACTGGGTTTCCACAGCTGCGCGCATTACGCCCGCACCCACATGTACGCCGCCACCCCCAGACACACTCCGGCAAACCCGACCTGCAACACCCGGGCCGGGACCCGGGACGCCAGTCGCCGGCCCAGCACCATGCCGACAATGCTGGCCACGATGAACATTGCCCCAACCTGATCGATACGCACCCCGGCATGAAAGGCCCCCGCCACGCCGATCAGCGAAATCAGGCTGATGACCATCAGCGAGGTGGCGACGATCCCGCGTATCTGCACGTCGGTCAGTTGCTTGAATGCCGGCACGATCAGGAAACCACCGCCCACGCCCAGCAGGCCGGACACCACGCCGGTCACCGCGCCGAGCGTCGCCAGCGTGGCGGTGCAGCGCGGGGTCCAGGCCAGGCGTCCGGTCTGGCGATCGAGCATGCAATTCTTCTGGCCCCAACTGGCCGCACCGTGGTCGCTCGGCCCCGGCTGCGCGCTTTCCCGTCGCAACATGCGCACCGCCACCAGCACCATCAACAAGCTGAACAGGATCATCAGGATTTTTTCCGGGAGTTGATGGGCCAGGAAGATGCCCAGTGGCGAAAACACCGCCCCCAGCAATGCGATCAACAACGCCGCGCGATAGCGCACCAGGCCATGGCGCAAGCCATCGATGGCGCCCACCGCCGCCGAACTGCCCACGGCGAACAACGCCACGGGCGCGGCCTGGGTCATGGTCAAGCCCAGCCCCAGCACCAACGCCGGAACCGCGAGGATGCCGCCGCCCGCCCCGGTCAATCCCAGGACCAGGCCCATGACCACGCCGAAAAAACTTGCCAGCAACATAAGATTCTCTCAAGCCGCGCACACCTGTTGGCAGGTGCGATCGCATTTGCAGGAGGCCTTGGCCCTCACTAAGCTGCGGACCATATGTTGCCAACCTTACGTGTTGCAACCGGTTCCTTCCGTACAGGTTAGTCGTCATGCCCGCGCAGATCCAAAGCTTCCTCGACCCCGCTTCAAAGACCTACACCCATGTCGTTTATGAGCAGGACGCAGGACAATGCGCGGTGGTCGATCCGGTGCTCGACTACGACCCGGCCTCGGGGCGCAGCGGCACCACGCAGGCTGACCGGGTGATCGCGTTCGTACGCGAACACCGGTTGACCGTGCAGTGGCTGCTGGAGACCCACGCCCACGCCGACCACCTTTCCGCCGCGCCCTACCTGCGTCGGGAACTGGGCGGCAAGATCGCCATCGGCCAGTCCATCGGCCAGGTCCAGAACGTCTTCAAGGCACTGTTCAACCTCGAAGCGCAGTTTGCCGTGGACGGTTCGCAGTTCGATCATCTGTTTGGCCCCGATGAAACGTTCTTCATCGGCAACCTCAAGGCCACCGCGTTACACGTGCCCGGCCATACCCCGGCGGACATTGCCTACCTGATCGACGACGATGTGATCCTGGTGGGCGATACGCTGTTCATGCCCGATGTCGGCAGCGCCCGTTGCGACTTCCCCGGCGGTAACGCGCACCAGCTCTACGCCTCGATCCGCAAGCTGCTGGCCTTCCCCGCCAGCGTGCGGCTGTATGTGTGCCATGACTATCCGCCGGATCATCGCGAGCCCCACTGCATGAGCACCGTGGGCGAACAGCGCCAGCACAATATCCACGTTCACGATGGCATCGACGAAGCCACCTTTGTCACCATGCGCACCCAGCGCGACGCCACGTTGGGTATGCCAACGCTGCTGTTGCCGGCGATCCAGGTCAATGTGCGGGCAGGCAACCTGCCGCCCGCCGAGGCCAATGGCGTGACGTATCTGAAGATTCCGCTCAATCAGCTTTAAGGGCAAAAACCCTGTGGAAGCGAGCCTGCTCGCGATAGCGGTGGGCCAGCTTGCATTGATGTCGCAGGCGCTGACGCTATCGCGAGCAGGCTCGCTCCCACAGGGGATTGCGACTATCCGTTGAGGTTCAGGTACCCAAGGTCAACCCATTGGCCGGCAGCGGCAATGCAGTCTTGTAGCGTACCTGCTTGAGCGCGAAGCTGGAGCGGATATTCGCCACGCCCGGGACCTTGGTCAGGAAGTCCATCATGAACCGCTCCAGGGACTGGATCGTCGGCACCAGCACGCGGATCAGGTAATCCGGATCGCCCGCCATCAGGTAGCACTCCATCACCTCGGGCCGGTCCGAGATCGCTTCTTCGAAATGCTGCAGCGCCTCCTCCACCTGCTTCTCCAGGCTGACGTGGATGAACACGTTGACGTGCAGGCCCAGCAGGTCGGCATCCAGCAGCGTGACCTGCTCGCGGATCACCCCCAGCTCTTCCATGGCGCGGACCCGGTTGAAGCACGGCGTCGGCGAAAGATTGACCGAACGGGCGAGATCGGCGTTGGTGATGCGGGCGTTTTCCTGAAGGCTGTTCAGAATGCCGATGTCGGTGCGATCCAGTTTACGCATGAGACAGATATTCCTGATTTTTATCGTTGTGCAGATTTTTTATCTGCAATTGGTCCGAACAGCAAGCCAACTGAGAAAAATATTCTTCGCCGTCGAGCCTATGATTGTTGTAGGACAATTCTCCTCATCCAGGGGATTTGTCAGCTAGCGCGCCCACTACAAGAAATTCACAAGATCGAGCGTAGAAAGCCATGAACCCAGCGTACGAACCGCTACGCCTGCACGTCCCCGAACCTACGGGCCGTCCCGGCTGCAAGACCGACTTTTCCTACCTGCATCTGAGCGATGCGGGCACGGTGCGCAAACCTTCCATCGACGTTGAGCCGTCCGATACCGCCGACCTGGCCCGGAGCCTGATCCGCGTGCTCGACGACCAGGGCAATGCCCATGGTCCCTGGGCCGAAGACGTGCCCCTCGACATCCTGGAAAAGGGCATGCGCGCCATGCTCAAGACGCGGATCTACGACAACCGCATGGTGGTCGCCCAACGCCAGAAAAAGATGTCGTTCTATATGCAGAGCCTCGGCGAGGAAGCCATCGGCAGCGGCCAGGCCCTGGCGCTGAACATCGACGACATGTGCTTTCCGACCTATCGCCAGCAAAGCATCCTGATGGCCCGTGACGTGCCATTGGTGGACATGATCTGCCAGTTGCTGTCCAACGAGCGGGACCCGCTCAAGGGCCGCCAGTTGCCGATCATGTATTCGGTCAAGGAAGCCGGCTTCTTCACCATCTCCGGCAACCTCGCCACGCAGTTCATCCAGGGCGTGGGCTGGGGCATGGCGTCGGCGATCAAGGGCGACACCAAGATCGCGTCGGCCTGGATCGGTGACGGCGCCACCGCCGAGTCGGACTTCCACACCGCCCTCACTTTCGCCCACGTCTATCGGGCGCCGGTGATCCTCAACGTGGTCAACAACCAGTGGGCAATCTCCACCTTCCAGGCCATTGCCGGCGGTGAAGCCACCACCTTCGCCGGACGCGGCGTCGGTTGCGGCATCGCCTCGCTGCGGGTCGACGGCAACGACTTCATGGCCGTCTATGCCGCCTCGCGCTGGGCCGCCGAACGCGCCCGCCGCAACCTCGGCCCGACCCTGATCGAATGGGTCACCTACCGCGCTGGCCCGCACTCTACCTCCGACGATCCTTCCAAGTACCGGCCTGCCGATGACTGGAGTCATTTCCCGTTGGGCGATCCGATTACCCGTCTCAAGCAGCACATGATCCGCATCGGTCAATGGTCGGAAGAGCAACACGCCGCCGTCACCGCCGAGCTGGAAGCGCAGATCATCGCGGCCCAGAAGGAAGCCGAACAGTACGGCACCCTCGCCGGCGGCCAGGTACCGAGCGCCGCGACGATGTTCGAAGACGTCTACAAAGAGATGCCGGAGCACTTGAAGCGCCAGCGTCAGCAGTTGGGGATCTGACATGAACGATCACAACAACACTATTGCGCTGGATACCGCCATGACCACTACCACCATGACCATGATCCAGGCCCTGCGCTCGGCCATGGACGTGATGCTCGAACGTGACGACAACGTCGTGGTGTTCGGCCAGGATGTGGGCTACTTCGGCGGCGTGTTCCGCTGCACCGAAGGCCTGCAGAACAAATACGGCACCTCGCGGGTGTTCGACGCGCCGATCTCCGAAAGCGGCATCGTCGGCGTGGCCGTGGGCATGGGCGCCTACGGATTGCGGCCGGTGGCCGAGATCCAGTTCGCCGACTACGTCTACCCGGCCTCGGACCAAATCATTTCCGAAGCGGCGCGCCTGCGCTATCGCTCGGCCGGCGAGTTCACCGCGCCCATGACCCTGCGCATGCCCTGCGGCGGCGGCATCTACGGCGGCCAGACCCACAGCCAGAGCATCGAGGCGATGTTCACCCAGGTCTGCGGCCTGCGCACCGTGATGCCATCGAACCCCTATGACGCCAAGGGCCTGCTGATCGCCTCCATCGAAAACGATGATCCGGTGATCTTCCTCGAACCCAAGCGCTTGTATAACGGCCCGTTCGACGGCCATCACGACCGCCCGGTAACGCCGTGGTCGAAACACCCGACGGCACAAGTACCCGACGGCTACTACACGGTACCGCTGGACGTCGCCGCCATCACCCGCCCAGGCAAGGACGTGACCATCCTCACCTACGGCACCACGGTCTATGTGTCCCAGGCCGCCGCCGAGGAAACCGGCATCGATGCCGAGGTCATCGACCTGCGCAGCCTGTGGCCGCTGGACCTGGACACCATCGTCAAGTCGGTAAAGAAGACCGGCCGTTGCGTGATCGTCCACGAAGCCACCCGCACCTGCGGCTTCGGCGCCGAGCTGGTGTCGCTGGTCCAGGAACACTGCTTCCATCACCTGGAAGCCCCTATCGAGCGTGTCACCGGTTGGGATACCCCCTACCCGCATGCGCAGGAGTGGGCATATTTCCCAGGGCCGTCCCGGGTGGGCGCGGCGTTGAAACGGGTCATGGAGGTCTGAATGGGCACGCACGTTATCAAGATGCCGGACATCGGCGAAGGCATCGCGGAAGTGGAATTGGCGGCATGGCACGTCAAGGTTGGCGACCTGGTGACCGAGGATCAGGTTCTGGCCGATGTCATGACCGATAAAGCCATGGTGGACATCCCCTCGCCCGTACATGGCCGGGTCATCGCCCTGGGTGGTGAGCCGGGTGAAGTCATGGCGGTGGGCAGCGAACTGATCCGTATCGAAGTGGAAGGCGCCGGCAACCTGAAGGAATCGGCACAACCACCGGCTGCGGCTGCGACTCCGGCTGCCGAGCCCGCACCGCCCAAAGCGCCTGAGCCGGTGGCGGAAAAACCTGCCGCCGCGCCCCGCCCGGCCCAGCAACCCCAGGCCCCTGTGGCCCGCGATCCCGACGAGCGCCCACTGGCCTCGCCGGCTGTGCGCAAACACGCCCTGGACCTGGGCATCCAACTGCGTCTGGTCCAGGGCAGCGGCCCTGCCGGCCGGGTACTGCACGAGGACCTGGAAGCGTATCTGGCCCAAGGCCCCTCGACGCCGGCCAAGGGCGGCTCAGGCTACGCCGAGCGCCACGACGAGCAGCAGATCCCGGTGATCGGCATGCGGCGCAAGATCGCCCAGCGCATGCAGGAAGCCACCCAGCGCGCCGCCCATTTCAGCTACGTCGAGGAAATCGATGTCACCGCCCTCGAAGAGCTGCGGGTTCACCTGAATGAAAAACACGGTGCCAGCCGTGGCAAGCTGACCTTGCTGCCATTCCTGGTGCGGGCGCTGGTCGTGGCCTTGCGGGATTTCCCGCAGATGAACGCGCGCTATGACGACGAGGCCCAGGTCATCACCCGCTCCGGTGCGGTGCATGTCGGGGTCGCGACCCAGAGCGATGTCGGCCTGATGGTGCCGGTGGTGCGTCATGCCGAGGCCCGCAGCCTGTGGGACAGCGCGGCGGAGATCGCGCGCCTGGCCACGGCAGCCCGCAATGGCAAGGCCAGCCGCGACGAACTGTCCGGCTCGACCATCACCCTGACCAGCCTCGGCGCGTTGGGCGGGATCGTCAGCACTCCGGTGCTGAATCTGCCGGAAGTGGCGATCGTGGGCGTGAACAAAATCGTCGAGCGGCCTGTGGTCATCAAGGGCCAGGTGGTGATCCGCAAGATGATGAACCTCTCCAGCTCCTTCGATCACCGGGTGGTCGACGGCATGGATGCTGCGCAATTCATCCAGGCCCTGCGCGGCCTGCTTGAACAACCCGCCACCTTGTTTGTGGACTGATACCAGGAGCAGGCATGCAACAGACTTTGAACACCACCCTGCTGATCATTGGCGGTGGCCCTGGCGGTTACGTAGCGGCGATCCGCGCCGGTCAGCTGGGCATCCCGACCATTCTCGTGGAGGGCCAGGCGCTGGGCGGGACTTGCCTGAACATCGGCTGCATCCCGTCCAAGGCGTTGATCCATGTGGCCGAACAGTTTCATCAGGCACAACACCATAGCCAGGGTTCAACCCTGGGTATCACGGTGTCCGCGCCGGTGCTGGACATCGGCAAGAGCGTGGAATGGAAGAACGGCATCGTCGATCGCCTGACCACCGGTGTGGCGACACTGTTGAAAAAGCACAAGGTCCAGGTCATTCACGGCTGGGCCAAGATCATCGACGGCAAGACCGTCGAGGTCGGCGATAGCCGCATCCAGTGCGAACACCTGCTGCTGGCGACCGGCTCGAAAAGCGTCGATCTGCCGATGCTGCCCATCGGTGGGCCGATCGTTTCTTCCACCGAAGCCCTCGCCCCGACCTCGCTGCCCAAGCACCTGGTGGTGGTCGGTGGCGGTTACATCGGCCTGGAATTGGGCATTGCCTACCGCAAGCTCGGTGCCGAGGTCAGCGTCGTGGAAGCCCAGGAACGGATGCTGCCGGCCTACGACGGCGAGCTGACCCAGCCGGTGCATGAGGCGCTCAAGCAATTGGGCGTGAAGTTGTACCTCAAGCACAGCGTCGAGGGTTTCGACGCCCAGACCAGCACGTTGCAAGTGCGTGACCCCGCCGGCGACACCTTGAGCCTGTCCACCGACCGGGTCCTGGTGGCGGTCGGTCGCAAGCCCAATACCCAAGGTTGGAACCTCGAGGCCTTGAACCTGACGATGAACGGCTCGGCGCTGAAAATCGACAGTCGCTGCCAGACCAGCATGCGTAACGTCTGGGCTATCGGCGACCTGAGCGGTGAACCGATGCTCGCCCACCGGGCCATGGCCCAAGGTGAAATGGTCGCCGAACTGATCGCCGGCCAGCCTCGCGAGTTCAACCCGACGGCCATCGCAGCCGTGTGCTTCACCGATCCGGAGCTGGTGGTGGTGGGCAAGACGCCGGACGAAGCCAAGGCAGCCGGTCTGGACTGCATCGTTTCCAGCTTCCCGTTCGCCGCCAACGGCCGGGCGATGACGCTGGAGTCGAAGAGTGGTTTCGTGCGGGTGGTGGCGCGTCGGGACAACCATGTGATCGTCGGCTGGCAAGCGGTCGGCGTCGGCGTCTCGGAACTGTCCACCGCGTTTGGCCAATCCCTGGAAATGGGCGCACGGCTGGAAGACATCGCCGGCACCATCCACGCCCATCCGACGCTCGGCGAGGCGGTACAGGAAGCGGCGCTGCGGGCATTGGGGCATGCGTTGCATCTGTGAGATAGCGACCTGAGGATCGTTCCCACGCTCCGCGTGGGAATGCAGCCAGGGACGCTCCGCGTCCCAAAGCCGAACGCGGAGCGTCCGTTGAAGTATTCCCACGCGGAGCGTGTGAACAATCATGCGAGTGAGGCTGCGAAACACCCCTGGAATGAAGTATTGTTGTCCCCATCCAAAAAACGTCAGAAGCCTTGACCGTTTCGACGGTTATGAAGATATAGAGGGTGTCATGGGTAACGAGAGCATCAATTGGGACAAACTGGGCTTTGACTACATCAAGACCGACAAGCGCTACCTGTCGCACTGGCGCAATGGTGCCTGGGACACCGGCACCCTGACCGACGACAACGTGCTGCACATCAGCGAGGGCTCCACCGCCCTGCACTACGGCCAGCAGTGCTTCGAAGGCCTCAAGGCCTACCGCTGCAAGGACGGCTCGATCAACCTGTTCCGCCCGGACCAGAACGCCGCCCGCATGCAGCGCAGCTGCGCCCGCCTGCTGATGCCACACGTCGACACCGAGCAGTTCATCGACGCCTGCAAGCAAGTGGTTCGCGCCAACGAGCGCTTCATTCCACCTTACGGCACCGGCGGCGCGCTGTACCTGCGCCCCTTCGTGATCGGCGTGGGTGACAACATCGGCGTGCGCACCGCCCCCGAGTTCATTTTCTCGGTGTTCTGCATTCCAGTCGGCGCTTACTTCAAGGGCGGCCTGACCCCGCACAACTTCCTGATCTCCAGCTTCGACCGCGCCGCCCCACAAGGCACCGGGGCCGCCAAGGTCGGTGGCAACTATGCCGCCAGCCTGATGCCGGGCTCTCAGGCCAAGAAAGCCAGCTTCGCCGATTGCATCTACCTTGACCCGCTGACCCATTCGAAAATCGAGGAAGTCGGCTCGGCCAACTTCTTCGGCATCACCCATGACAACAAATTCGTCACGCCCAACTCCCCGTCGGTCCTGCCGGGCATCACCCGCCTGTCACTGATCGAGCTGGCCAAGACCCGCCTGGGCCTGGAAGTGATTGAAGGTGATGTGTTCATCGACAAGCTGTCGGACTTCAAGGAAGCTGGCGCCTGCGGTACCGCGGCGGTGATCACCCCGATCGGTGGCATCAGCTACAAGGACAAGCTGCACGTGTTCCACAGCGAAACCGAAGTCGGCCCGATCACCCAGAAGCTCTATAAAGAGCTGACTGGCGTGCAGACCGGCGATGTGGAAGCGCCGGCTGGCTGGATCGTCAAGGTCTGATCCGATAGAAGCGAGGGGGCTTGCCCTCTCGCATGGTGTTGCTGATGACGCCATCGCGAGCAGGCTCGCTCCCACAGGGATTCTCAGTGGTCATGAGGCTTGCGTTCAACGCAAATCCACTGTGGGAGCGAGCCTGCTCGCGATAGCACCGGCGGGTTCGACATCCCTCTGCGCACTGACACCCAATCGCCCGGGCATTTCCCGGCGCCCCTTGGCCGTCACGGCCAATGCCCGGCTGTCCAGATCCTGAGTCAGCCACTGGCGCCTGATCGCCAATTGCAGCAACGCCGCCCCCAAGGCACCGCCCAGATGCGGCCGACGCATGCTCCAGTCCAGGCAGGGGCAGGCAAATCGGCGCCGTTCACTGGCCAGTGCCTGGACGTCAATGCCTAACGCCTCGAACAGCGTCTTGCCGGATTCGCTCAGCCGATAATCCTGCCCCTCCCCCTCTACCAACCATCCGGCGTCAATCATGCGGTCATGCAACCGCACCGCCAGGGTGCCAGCCATGTGGTCGTAGCAGGTGCGAGCAAATTGCAGGCGATCCGGAGTACGCGACACAAAAGCCGGCGCGGGCTTCTGACCGATCACCATCAACGCTTCCAGCGCCTGGGCGACACGCTTGTCCGCCAGGCTGTAGTAGCGATGGCGGCCCTGGACATGTAGACGGACCAGGGCCAGGTCCTTGAGCTTCGCCAGATGGGCACTGGCGGTGGAGGCGCTGACCTCGGCGATGCTCGCCAATTCTGTGCTGGTACGGGCATGACCGTCCATCAACGAGCAGAGCATCCGGGTACGCGCCGGTTCGGCAATGGCCGCAGCCACCTGGGACACACCTAGATCAAAGTGTTCTGCGCTCATATTTCGCTCCCGGACGAATCAAGTCATGCATCGACTGGGGATAGTAGCAACACTTTCGTCAACACGAACAAGGCAGCGCTGCATGGACCCGATCACCGCCGCGACCCATCCCGACCCCTACCCTTACTACGCCAGCCTGCGAGCCCAGGGAGGGCTGACCTTCGATCCGCACCTGAAATTGTGGATCGCCAGCAGCGCCGAGGCGGTGTGTGCCGTGCTGCGCCACGCCGATTGCCATGTGCGCCCGGCCCACGAACCCGTGCCGAAAGCCATTGCCGATGGCCCTGCCGGCCGAGTGTTCGGGCGCCTGATGCGCATGAACGAAGGCGAGCGCCAGCGTTGCCCCCGAGCGGCCATTGCACCTGGGCTACAGGACATCGACCCGCAACAGGTGGAGGCACTGGTCAGGGCACGTTTCATCACGGAGGACGATGTCGACCTGCACCCTCGGCAGTTCATCGGACCGGCCAGCGTGGTAGCGACGCTGCTGGGTTTCAGTCCGACGCAAAGCCACCTGGTCAGTGAACTCACCGGGGATTTCGTCGCCTGCCTGTCGCCCTTGAGTCAAACCACGCAGTTGGATGCGGCGCACCGGGCCACCGAACAACTGGAAATGCTGTTCCGGGAACGCATCGACACGCCGGACAGCCCTCTGCTGAAACGCATCTGTCAGGACTTGGCAACCGATCCGGACAGCCTGGTCCCCAACCTGATCGGCCTGCTTTCGCAGACCTATGAAGCCACGGCGGGCTTGATCGGCAACGCGGTGCTGGCACTGATCCGCGACCCGGCGTTGCGACGGACAGTCATCGCCGCCCCCAAGCAGATCAGCCCGCTGCTGGCCGAAGTCCAGCGCTTCGACCCGGGCGTGCAAAACACCCGCCGCTTCGTCGCCGCCCCCAGCGAAATCCTCGGCGCGACGCTGAACAGCGGCGATGTGATCCTGGTGCTGCTGGCCTCGGCCAACCGTGACCCGCGGCTCAATCCGCAACCGGACGACTTCCTGCTGGATCGCTCGAACCGTCGCAGCGTCAGTTTCGGAACCGGGCGTCATGAATGTCCCGGGCAAACCCTGGCGCTGAGCATCGCCCACGCCACACTCGAAGCGATGCTTGAACGAGAACCGCGATGGGACCGTTTGACCTGGAGCTACCGCCCCTCGATCAACGGACGCATCCCGATGTTCAGCGACCAGTCAGGCACCCAAGCACCTTGACGTGCCCCAGCGCTAGTCAATCGTCCCTGGTCAGCACTTCCAGCAGTTCGATTTCAAAGATGAGGTTGGCGTTGGGCTTGATGTGGGCGCCCATGGATCGCTCGCCATAGGCCAGGTGCGCCGGCACCAGCAGCTTGCGCTTGCCGCCGACTTTCATCCCCATCAGGCCCTGGTCCCAGCCCTTGATGACGCGCCCGGTGCCGATCACGCACTGAAAAGGCTTGCCGCGACTGTAGGACGAATCGAACTCGGTGCCGTCCTCCAGGGTGCCGCGGTATTGGGTGGTAATCAGCGCGCCTTTGACTACGCTTTTGCCGTCGCCCTGTTCCAGGTCGATGATTTGCAGTACTTCGTTCATGGGTATTCCCGAGTGATTCCAGGCGCGGTTTTTCGCAGAAATCGGCGCGCCTGGCAACTCCAATGGTCTTTGAGCGCAACGTGCGCCGGCGGATGAATCCGGTAAACAGGAGGGAACCGTAGCGCCCGCGTCGGTTCACATGGGTATCGACCCTGCTATTCAGATAAGGATGTTCTGATGATCGACTCTCGCCCTCTCAACGGCTTTATTCCTCCCTATATCCTCAATCGCATCATCGCCCACGGCTCAGAACAGCAACGCTCCAGTGCCCTCGGCACCCTGACCCATGTGCGTAGCCTGCGGCACAACCCGGGTCCGCCTGGCAACTCTCCCGCCGCCGCTGTGCTGCCCAAGGGCAAGGCCGGACACCCACAGCGCAGCGTTCACGATGCCCAGAACAGCATGGAGCTGCCCGGCCAGCCGGTGCGCCTCGAGGGTCAAGCGGCCAGTGGCGATGCGGCCGTGGACGAGGCTTACGACGCCCTGGGCGCTACCTATGATTTCTTCTGGAAGGTCCTGGGCCGCGACTCCATCGACAACAAAGGCTTTGCCCTGGTAGGCAGCGTGCATTATGGCAAGGGCTATGAGAATGCCTTCTGGAACGGCGCGCAGATGGTCTTTGGCGACGGCGATGGGGAAATTTTCCAGCGTTTTACCCGCTCCCTGGACGTCGTGGCTCATGAGCTGGCCCACGGCGTCACCGAAAGCGAAGCCGGGTTGATCTATGCCAATCAATCCGGTGCCCTGAACGAGTCTATCTCCGACGTGTTCGGTGTGCTGGTCAAGCAGTTCGTCCTCGAACAGACGGCCGACCAGGCCGATTGGCTGATCGGTGCCGACCTGCTCACCGATAAGATCAACGGCGATGGCCTGCGCAGCATGGCCAATCCCGGCACCGCCTACGATGACCCGCTGCTGGGCAAGGACCCGCAGCCCGCTCACATGCGCCAGTTCGTCATTACCCGTGAGGACAACGGCGGTGTGCACATCAACTCCGGTATCCCCAACCACGCCTTTTATCTGATAGCCACCGCACTGGGCGGATTTGCCTGGGAAAAGGCCGGGCGGATCTGGTATGAAACCTTGTGCGACAGGAACCTGGCCAACGACGCGACTTTCAGTGCCTTCGCCCACCTGACCGTCGAGCATGCACGCCAGCGGTTCGGCGAGCGGGAGGTACGAGCGGTACAGGACGGCTGGGCCCAGGTCGGCGTCAACCTGACCGAGGAGAGCTG
Organism: Pseudomonas sp. ICMP22404; assembly: GCF_006227205.1. Lineage (GTDB taxonomy): Bacteria > Pseudomonadota > Gammaproteobacteria > Pseudomonadales > Pseudomonadaceae > Aquipseudomonas. The sequence goes on along the minus strand of NZ_VCNG01000015.1, from coordinate 132,828 downwards.
ATGAAAACCCTTCCAGACCTTGACGACAACGCCGTGGTGCGCCTGTCGCGCCAGGGCGGCGTGGCAGCGATCCATGCCCTGACCCGCCCGCGGGAAATCGAGTTCGCCCAATGCGACCTCGACCAGCGCACGCGCATCCATTCGGTTCTGGAGGGTTGCCTGCCGCTGACCTCCTCCACCTCGGGTCAGGGGGATCAACGCTTCTTCCAGATCGAAGTACGCTATCGCACTGACGATCAGGACAATGAAATGGTGTTACAGGTGCCCGAGGACCGGGCACCCGGCGAGCTGGTTCATCTGTGGGACAAGGGGGAAGTGCTCTGAAGTCCTAAAGACTTTTCACACAGAGCCTAACGCGTGGCCGGAACGATCTTGACGATCGCGCCGGACACGGTTTCGATCAGCAAGTACTTGTCGTCGATATGCACCCATTGCTGGTCGTTTGTCGGCTGTTCGAGCTTCTTCTGTTTCCAGTCTTTCATGGCCCTGTCCGCGCGCTGGTAATCCGCGGGTACCCGGTCGTTCTCCACCAGCCTGCGGCCATTGCTCGGCGAATGCTCCAAGGCATCCCCGGTTTTCTCGACCGCTTGTGCAACAGGCCCAAGGGCTCCAAGGCCGACGATCAGCGCCAGGCTGGCGATCAAGGTTGGTTTACGCATAGAAAGACTCCAGTTATCAAGGTACTGAATCTCCGACTTCAACGGTGGCGAATCATTCCTTTTACTGTAGCGACCAACCAAGATACATAAAGCCTGGGAGCGGCTTGCTCGCGATAGCGGTATATCGGCCACAAAAATGTTGAATGGACCGCCGCCTTCGCGGGCAAGCCCGGCTCCCACAGGTCCAGCGGCGTACTCGATATCTCCTGCACCATGACTCCCCCTGTGGGAGCGAGCCTGCTCGCGATGACGGCTGCGCAGTCGACTCACCTGCAACTGAGCCATCGCTATCGCGAGCAGGCTCGCTCCCACAGGGAATGGCGGTAGACATGAGCTCTCCGGTCATCCCGGAACCAGGTTCGCTCCCACAGGCGATGCTGTTTCAGACCACCGCCAAGCGTGGCACCTGGCGGATATTCTGCAGGAAGCGATCGGCCGGCATTGGATGGCCCAGCAGGTAGCCTTGCAGTGAGTCGCAGCCCAGTTGGGTCAGGAAGTCCTGTTGCACATCGGTCTCCACCCCTTCGGCGACGATCCGCAGGCCAAGGGCCTGGCCGAGGGCGACGATGGCCGAGACGATGGCGGCGTCGTCGCTGTCGTGCTCCAGGTCGCGCACGAAGCCGCGATCGATCTTCAGCTCGTTGGCCGGCAGCCGCTTGAGGTACATCAGGCTCGAATAGCCGGTGCCAAAGTCGTCGATGGACAGGTCCACACCCATGTCCGAAAGCTGCTGCAATACCGTCATGCTGGCATCCGCGTCGCTCATGGCGGTGGTTTCAGTGATTTCCAGGGTCAGGCTGTTGGGCAGCAAATGGTGCACCTCCAGGGCCTTGGCGACACTTTGCACCAGTCCGGCATGGCAGAACTGCAAGGCCGAGAGGTTCACGGCGATACGCCAATCGGTATAACCGAGCACGTACCATTCACGCATCTGCCGACAGGCCTCGTTCAGTACCCATTCGCCAATGGGAATGATCAGCCCGGTCTTTTCCGCCAGGTCGATGAAGGTGTCGGGCATCAACAGGCCCTGGGTCGGATGGTGCCAGCGCAGCAACGCCTCGGCGCCGACCGGACGACCGTTGGCCGCGTCGAACTTGGGTTGATAATGCAGGCTGAACTGCCGCTGTTCGACGGCGATGCGCAGGTCTTGCAGCAACTGCAATTGCTTGCGGGCATTGCTGTTCATCGAAGCATCGAAAAAGCTGTAGCCGTTCTTGCCGGCGCCTTTGGCGTGGTACATCGCCGCGTCGGCGTTCATCAGCAGCTCTTCGGCGCTCAGACCGTTACCGGGGAACAGCGCGATACCGACGCTGGCGGAAATCTGCAGATCATGCTCAGTGACCCGGAACGTGCGGCCGATCAAGCCGACCTGGCGCGCCGCCAGCCGCAGGGCATCGTCGGGCTCGGCCAGTTGCACCAGCAGCACGAATTCATCACCGCCGATCCGCGCCAGGGTGTCCTGGCTTCGCAAGTCTTCGCGCAGGCGCAGGGCCACGTCGCGCAGCAGCAAATCACCCATGTGATGGCCAAAGGCGTCGTTGACCGGCTTGAAGCCGTCCAGGTCGATGAACATCAAGGCGAAGCAGCCACCCTGCTCCTGCACCCGGTGCATGGCCTGGTCGATGCGATCCGCCAGCAGCACCCGGTTGGGCAATCCGGTGAGGGGGTCGTGCAGGGCCAGTTGAGTCAGTTCCCGGTTCGCCTGGGTCAACGATTGGGCCAGTTCCGCGGTACGGGCTTCCAGGCGTGCGTCGAGAATCGACGTCAGCAAGGCAATGGCCAGCACCGCCAACGTCGTGATCAGCACCACATTGTCCAGGCCTTTGCCGCTCAAGCCGTCGAGGGAACCACAGAAGCTGCCCTCCCTGAACTGCGCCCCCGCCATGCCGGTGTAATGCATGCCGACAATGGCCACGCCCATGATCACGGCGGCGCCGGCACGGGCCAGTCGAACACGGGGACTGTTGTGGCGCAGGCGAAAGGCAATCCACAACGCCGCGGCGGAGGCCCCTACCGCGATCACCAGCGAAGCGCCGAACAGCGTCGGGTCGTAGTCGATGCCCGGCTGCATCCGCAAGGCCGCCATGCCGGTGTAATGCATGGCGCTGATGCCGGCGCCCATGATCAGCGCGCCAAAAGCCAACTGCCAGGCCGGTAAACGTGGCTGGCTGACCAGCCACAGGGCAAAACCACTGGAAAGAATGGCAATCAGCAACGACAGCGCAGTGATGGACAGGTCGTAACCAAGTTCCACCGGCAAGGTGAATGCCAGCATGCCGATGAAATGCATTGACCAGATACCCACCCCCATCGCGAATGCGCCACCGGCCATCCAGAGGTGAGCAGCGTGGCCACGGGTGGTGGCGATACGTCCGGCCAGATCCAGCGCGGTGTAGGACGCCAGTACTGCAACCAATAGGGAAATCAAAACAAGGGCGGGGGAATAACTGCCGATGAGCATGGGGGGTTTTCTCGTAGCTGAAACGCCGAACTGCCTCCATGCCCGGTTGAGGCTGCGATTGTACTCAATCCCTTCGCAGGAAGTATCAAAAAGCCATCAATCTGGGAATGTTTACGACGAAAGACACTTCGCCGTGCATGGAGATTACTGTTGGGTGTGCCGCCGCTTCGCGCGGCTGTTCGCGATGACGTAGTAGCCCGCGACGATACTGGATCCGATCCGGTTCCGCTAAGCTTGCAGACGACTTCAAGGAGAACGTAGCCATGACTCGCGCCACAACTACTGCATTGCTGGTGATAGACGTACAGAACGATTTCATCCCGGGTGGCCAGTTGGCCGTGCCAGGGGGCGATGAGATCGTGCCACTGATCAACCGTCTGGGCCGGTCATTCACGCGGGTCATCCTAGCACAGGACTGGCACCCGGCCGGACACGCTTCGTTTGCGTCCAGCCACCCTGGCAAGCAACCGTTCGACACCATCCCGTTGCCCTACGGCGAACAAACCCTGTGGCCCGACCACTGCATACAAGGCAGCCAAGGCGCGGCGTTGCACCCGGCACTGGACCTGCCCCATGCCCAACTGATCATCCGCAAGGGCTGCAACCCGGACATCGACAGTTATTCGGCGTTCATGGAGGCCGACCGCCAGACACCCACCGGGTTGGCGGGTTACCTCAAGGAGCGCGGCGTCGACACCGTCTATGTGGTGGGGCTGGCCCTGGATTTCTGCGTGATGTTCACCGCCCTGGATGCGCGGATCGCGGGGTTCAATGCCGTCGTGGTACTCGACGCTTGCCGGGGCATCGATATCGAGGGTTCGATAGACGCGGCGCTCCGACGGATGCAACAAGCGGGTGTGCAATTGATTCAGTCCACCGACATGACGAACTAACCTGTGCCCCTCCTCGCTCGCACCCACCCACGCCTTTCCGGCGCAACGGCCCTTGGCCTGATCGCGGGACTCCTGGTTCCCGCGGATTCAGTCATCGGCAAAATCCTCATCGGCTGGAATGTCGGAGTCTGGACGTACCTGGCACTGATGGTCTGGCTGACCGTGCGCGCCAAGGCGCCCGACGTCAGGCGCATCGCCGAGATCGAAGACGAAAATGCCGGGCTGGTCCTGCTGGTGGTCTGCATCGCGGCGCTGGCCAGCCTGGCGACCATCACCTTCGAGCTGGCCGGCAGCCGCGACCTGCAAACCGCAGGCAAGCTGCTGCATTACGGTTTCACCGCGCTCACGGTGATCGGTTCATGGCTGCTGATCGGGGTGATCTTCAGCGTTCATTACGCGCGTTTGTATTACACCTGGGACGGTAAGGAGCCGGCCCTGCGGTTTGCCGAAGGGCTGACCACGCCCAATTACTGGGACTTCCTGTATTTCTCGTTCACCATCGGCGTGGCCGTCCAGACCTCGGACGTGGGCGTTGCCACCCGGCAGTTACGCAAGATCGTGCTGGCGCAGTCGTTGATCGGGTTTGTGTTCAACACGGCGATTCTCGGGTTCTCGATCAATATTGCGGCGGGGTTGTTTGGGTGATGAAGGGGGGGCCGCTTTGCGGCCCAGCGGGGCGGTGCGACGTTTCGCTAAATCCCCTCGCCACAGTAAATCCTCGCCACAGGAAACTGCAGGTTATGGCTGGGGCGTTGGCAGCCACAACCTGAAGCGTGCGCCGCCCAGCGGTGAGACGTCAGCCGTCAAGGTGCCCCCCTGGGCTTCCAGGGCGCGGCGACTGATGGCCAGGCCCAGGCCGAAACCGCCCGTGGCGCGGTCGCGGCTGCGGTCCAGGCGGTAGAACGGCTCGAACACCCGCTCGCGCTCGCCGTCGGGAATGCCGATGCCGTCGTCGTCGACCCAGATCTCGCAGCCCTCGTCGCCCACTCGCACACCGACCTGGATCCGCTTCTCGCAATAACGCATGGCATTGCGCAACAGGTTCTGCAGTGCCCGGGCCGTCAGCCGCGGGTCCAGCACAAAACGCTCCAACGTCCCATGCAAGAGCACGTCGATCACCACGTCCGGCGCAGCCAGGTCCTCGTCGACGCTGCCCAGGATGCTGTCGATGAACTCGTCCAGCGGCACTTCGACCTGCTCCGGCAGGCGCTCGGGATTCTGCAACCGACTGTAGGAGAGCAATTCCAGTACCAGCTCGTCCAGTTCACGAATGTGCGCCACCAACCCTTGCAGGCGCTCGCGGCTGGCCGGTGGCAAGTCATCGGACAGCGCCAGGGCCAGACCGAAGTCGAGCCGGGTCAAGGGGGTACGCAATTCATGGGAGACCGCATTGAGCAAGTCCCGCTGCTGGTTGAGCAGGTTCTCGATGTCACTGGCCATGGTGTCGAACACATGGGCCAGGCTACCGATGTTCGAGCTGGAGGCGATGTGCGTGCGCTCGCTCAAATGGCCCTTGCCGAAGCGTTCGGCGGTGCTCCTGAGGCGCTCCAGGTCGCGCCAGTGCGGCCGCAGCCACAGCAACAGGCACGCCAGCATCGTCGCGCCGATCAACACGTTGATGCTCCAGTACAACCAATTGACGTCGGTCGGGTCAGGAGGAACGATCATCTTGACCACCGTGCGCTCGTCCAGAGGCGCCACCGCCAGGGTGCGCCAGGCCCAGTCACCCAGGCGCACCACGTTCTCGCCACGCTTGAGACGCGCCTGCTCATCCGCGCTGAAATCCGCGTCATCAATGGCAGCCAACTCGATGCGCAGCGGTTCGAATTCCTTGTCCATCTGCGCCGCCAGCGCCGGCCATTGCTCACTCGGCACGGCATGGAACTGCTTGCTCATCAGGGTTTGCAGGCCACGGGAGTAGTCGAGGTTGTAGCTCATGAACCGCTCATGGAACAGGCGGATCACCAGTTCCGGCATCAGGTAGATCGCCGCGCTGTAGGACACGATGGTGACCAGGTAAAGGCGGATCAACAGCTTCCACATCGACTCAGCACTCCCACTCGGAGCGGCTGAACAGATACCCCTTGCCCCACACCGTCTTGATCTTGCGCGCTTCGCCGGCGTTGTCGTCGAACTTGCGCCGCAGCTTGGAAATCGCCACGTCCACCGAGCGGTCGGTGCCGTTGAACTCGATGCCGCGCAAGCGTTGCAGGATCTGGTCGCGGCTCAACACTTCGCCGGAATGACGGGCCAGCACCACCAGCAGGTTGTACTCGCCACTAGACAACTCCACCGCTTGCCCGCGCCAGGTCACGGTACGTTCGGATAAATCGATGCAGAGGTTGCCCATGAGGATGCGGTCGTTGGCCGTCTGCGGCTCGCTGAGGCTGCTGCGCCGCAGCAAGGTGCGCACCCGCGCCAGCAACACCCGCGGCTCGCACGGCTTGGTGACGTAGTCGTCGGCGCCCATCTCCAGGCCCAGCACCTGGTCGTGACTGTCGTCCCGGGCGGTCAGCATCAGGATCGGCAGGGTCGCCGAATCGGCCCGCAGCAAACGGCACACCTGCAAGCCGTCCAGCCCCGGCAGCATCAGGTCGAGGATCACCAGGTCCGGCGGATCGACCCGCGCCCGTTCGCGCACATGATCGCCCCGGCTGAGCACGCTGACCTGATAGCCGTTGCGTTCCAGGTAACTGGCGATCAGTTCGCTGAGGGCGGTGTCGTCTTCCACCAGGAGGATGTTGGGCATGGGGAGTTCCAGAAAGTGCTGTGGCGCCTGGCAGGGCACCATCGCGAGCAGGCTCGCTCCCACAGGGTTTTGCGTGAACCTTGTGGGAGCGAGCCTGCTCGCGATGAGGCCCTGCCAGGCGCAGAAAATCTCAAGCTGCCAAGGATATACGTCCTCACCCGCTCGCGAGCAAACCCCTTACACAATTTCACACACCCCCTACAAACCTTTACCGCTGTCCCCCACCGCTCTCCGTAGCATGGCGATGTTCATCATTGGGGAAGCACCATGCCAAAGAACTCTTTCGCCACCCTGGGCCTGTTGCTCGGGGTACTGTCGTTGAGCGCCTGCGACAAGGCCTCGCCACCCACGGACGAGGCACCGCGCCCCACCGTTGCCATCGAAACCGTCGAAGCCCGGCCGCTGTCCATCAGCAGCGAATTGAGCGGGCGTATCGCCGCGCCGCGCATCGCCGAAGTCCGCGCACGGGTGCCCGGTGTGGTGTTGCAACGGGTCTACCGCGAAGGCAGCGATGTGAAAAAGGGCGACGTGCTGTTCCGCATCGACCCAGCGCCGTTCAAGGCCGACCTGGACAGCGCCGAGGCGGCGTTGCGCAAGGCCGAGGCCAACGCGTTCCAGGCGCGCTTGCAGGAGCAGCGCTACGCCCGGTTGATCGAGGACAACGCCATCAGCGCCCAGGACTACGACAACGCCCGCGCCGCCGCACGCCAGACCGCCGCCGATGTCGCCGCCAACAAGGCCGCCGTCGAGCGGGCCCGGTTGAACCTGGGTTATGCCACGGTCACCGCGCCGATTACCGGACGCATCGGCCGGGCACTGGTGACCGAGGGCGCGCTGGTGGGGCAGAACGAAACCACGCCGCTGGCCCTCATCCAGCAATTGAACCCGATCCACGCCGACCTCACCCAATCGACCCGCGAACTCAACGAGCTGCGCCGGGCCTTGCGTGCCGGCCAGTTGCAGCAGGTCGGCCAGGACCAGGCCAAGGCCACGCTGATCCAGGACGACGGCAGCCTCTACCCGCTACCGGGCAAGCTGTTGTTCACCGACATCAGCGTCGACCCGGGCACCGGCCAGATCACCCTGCGCAGCGAGTTCCCCAACCCCGATCTCGACCTGCTGCCCGGCAGCTTCGTGCGCGTGCGCCTGGAGCAGGCCTTCGACCGTCAAGGCATCAGCGTGCCACAACGGGCCATCCAGCGTGACAGTGCCGGCGTCGCCCAGGTGTTGCTGGTCGACGCCGAGCAGCAAGTCAGCCTGCAACCGGTGGAACTGGGCGGCGTACAGGACAACCGCTGGATCGTCACCCACGGCCTGAAGCCGGGCGACCGCATCGTCGTCGAAGGCCTGCAACATGCCCGCCCCGGTGAAAAAGTCCAGATCGACAACTCCCCTCTCCCACTCGCCCAGGCACTTGGTCAGTAAGCAGGACGTTTCCCATGCCGCAGTTCTTTATCGACCGTCCGGTGTTTGCCTGGGTGGTCGCGTTGTTCATCCTGCTGGCCGGTGTGCTGGCGATCCCGCAATTGCCGGTGGCCCAGTACCCGGACGTCGCGCCACCACAAATCGAGATCTACGCGGTGTACCCCGGTGCCTCGGCGCAAACCGTGGACCAGAGTGTCGTCAGCCTGATCGAGGAAGAGCTCAATGGCGCCGACAACCTGCTGTACTTCGGTTCCCAGAGCAGCCTGGGCAGCGCCACTATCACCGCGACGTTCAAGCCCGGCACCAACCCGGAACTGGCCCAGGTCGACGTGCAGAACCGCCTCAAGGCGGTGGAGTCGCGCCTGCCCCAGGCGGTCACCCAGCAAGGCTTGCAGGTGGACAAAGTCTCGGCCGGTTTCCTGCTGCTGATCACCCTCACGTCCAACGACGGCAAGCTCGACGACGTCGCCCTCAGCGACTACCTGGCGCGCAACGTGATGAACGAGATCAAGCGCCTGGACGGCGTCGGCAAGGCGCAGTTGTACGGCGCCGAACGGGCGATGCGGATCTGGATCGACCCACAGAAACTGCTCGGCTTCAACCTGACTCCGGCCGACGTCAACGCCGCCGTCCTGGCGCAGAATGCCCAGGTTTCAGCGGGCAGCATTGGCGACTTGCCGAGCCGCGGCACCCAGGAAATCACCGCGACCATCCTGGTCAAGGGCCAGTTGTCGACGCCGGAAGAGTTCGCCGACATCGTGCTCAAGGCCAACCCCGACGGTTCCACCGTGCGCATCGGCGATGTGGCGCGGGTGGAGGTCGGCAGCCAGGAGTATCAGTTTTCCACCCGCCTCAACGGCAAGCCCTCCACGGCCGTCGGCGTGCAGCTGTCGCCGGGGGCCAATGCCTTGAGCACGGCGACCCTGGTGCGGGCGAAAATGGACGAACTGGCGCGCTACTTCCCGGCCGGCGTGGAGTACAAGATTCCCTACGACACCTCGCCGTTCGTCAAGGTCTCCATCACCAAGGTGATCTACACCCTCGGTGAAGCCATGCTGCTGGTGTTCGCCGTGATGTTCCTGTTCCTGCAGAACATCCGCTACACCCTGATCCCGACCCTGGTGGTGCCGGTGGCGCTGATGGGCACGTTCGCCACCATGCTGGCCCTGGGCTTATCCATCAACGTGCTGACCATGTTCGGCATGGTGCTGGCCATCGGCATCCTGGTGGACGACGCCATCGTCGTGGTGGAGAACGTCGAACGGATCATGGCCAGCGAAGGGCTGTCGCCCAAGGACGCGACGCGCAAGGCGATGCGCCAGATCACCGGGGCCATCATCGGCATCACCCTGGTGCTGGTGGCGGTGTTCATTCCTATGGCGTTCATGCCGGGCTCGGTGGGTGTGATCTATCGACAGTTCTCGCTGTCCATGGCCACGTCGATCCTGTTCTCGGCGTTCCTGGCCCTGAGCCTGACGCCCGCACTGTGCACCACCTTGCTCAAGCCTATCGGCCAGGGGGAGCATCACGCCAAGGGCGGCTTCTTTGGCTGGTTCAATCGCCGCTTCGATCAACTGGGCGAGCGCTATCAAGGCTGGGTCGCCTATGCCCTCAAACGTACCGGACGCTACCTGGTGATCTACGGTTTGCTGCTGGTGGGCATGGGTCTGCTGTTCAGTCGCCTGCCCTCCTCGTTCCTGCCGGTGGAAGACCAGGGCTACACCATCACCGACATCCAACTGCCGCCCGGCGCGAGCAAGAACCGCACGGTGCAAGTGGTTGAGCAGATCGAGGCACATAACGCCGGCGAGCCGGGTGTGGGTGACAGCACGGTGATCCTGGGCTTCAGTTTCTCCGGTAGCGGGCAGAACGCGGCGTTGGCATTCACCACCCTCAAGGACTGGTCGGACCGTGGCAGCGACGACTCGGCCAGTGCCATTGCCGAGCGTGCCAACCAGGCCTTCGGCGGGATCAAGGACGCCATGGCCTTCGCCGTGCTGCCACCCCCGGTAGATGGCCTGGGAACGTCCAGCGGCTTCGAGTTCCGCCTGCAGGATCGCGGCGGTCTCGGCCACGCGACGCTGATGCAGGCCCGCGACGCATTGCTCGCCGCCGCCGAAAAAAGCCCGGTGCTGATCAACGTGCGCGAAAGCGCCCTGGCCGAAGCGCCGCAAGTACAGCTGGAAGTCGACCGCAAGCAGGCCAATGCCCTGGGAGTATCTTTCGCCGATGTTGGCAATGTGCTGGCGACCGCTGTGGGTTCGAGCTACATCAATGACTTCCCCAACCAGGGGCGCATGCAGCGGGTGGTGGTCCAGGCCGAAGGCGACCAGCGCAGCCAGGTGGCCGATCTGCTGAAGATCCATGTGCGCAACGATGCCGGGAAAATGGTGCCGTTGTCGGCCTTCGTCCAGGCCAAGTGGACTCAGGGCCCGACGCAACTGACCCGCTACAACGGCTACCCGGCCATCAGCATTTCCGGCGAACCGGCACCGGGCTACAGCACCGGCCAGGCCATGGCGGAGATCGAACGGCTGGTGGCCCAGGGGCCGGCAGGCCTGGGCCAGGAATGGACCGGTCTGTCGTTGCAGGAACGCCTGTCCGGCACCCAGGCGCCAATCCTGCTGGGCCTTTCATTGCTGGTGGTGTTCCTGTGCCTGGCGGCGCTGTACGAGAGCTGGTCGATTCCCGCCTCGGTGCTGCTGGTAGTACCGCTGGGGGTACTCGGCGCGGTGCTGGCGGTGTCGTTGCGCGGTATGCCCAACGACGTGTTCTTCAAAGTCGGCCTGGTGACCATCATCGGCCTGTCGGCGAAGAACGCAATCCTGATCATCGAGTTCGCCAAGAGCCTGTACGACGAAGGCCACGACCTGGTCGACGCCACCCTCCAGGCCGCACGCCTGCGCCTGCGGCCGATCATCATGACCTCCCTGGCGTTCATCCTTGGTGTGGTGCCCCTGGCAATCGCCACCGGGGCCAGTTCGGCGAGCCAGCAGGCCATCGGGACCGGGGTGATTGGCGGGATGATCAGCGCGACGTTGGCGGTGGTGTTTGTGCCGGTGTTTTTTGTGGGGGTGATGAGGTTGGTGCGTGGTCGCCGGAAGGATCTTAACTGAATGGGTTTGACAAGGACGTCACACGGCATCAAGCACAGAAGCTGCGCTTTGTATAGTTGTAATGTCTGACAGTATACAGCGGAAGAATATGAGTCTTATATGAACTGTCCACGCATGCGACATCGTAGGATGCCGCTGGATCTTCCGTCGAACAGTATGGAGATTTTTACTCATGAGCAGCGCAGCCACAAACTTAGATAATGCCCCCCTTGAGACCGAGGTGGACTTCACTGCCAACCTTGAAGACAATTCGAATTTCAGCGCCGCCCTCACCACATTGAGGGCTTCTACCACCCCTGTGCGGGGTGATGTGTGGGTCGTGATCGCCACTGAATGGAGCAACGGCAAACCCAGGACATTCACGATCACCTATTCGAGAGATATCAAGGACGCTATCGGTGCGGAAATTACCGATATCGATCGACACGTCAATCTGATCTACAACAACTACGAAGATCCGGACAATCCAACCCTGCAGAAAGCGAGATCCGGAAGCATCACCTACACAATGGGATCATCACAACGCTTCACTGGATCATTCGAAGCGAACATTGACAAGGCCGATGGGAACGGCAGCTATTTGTGCAGAGGTCGCTTTGATACTGTACTCAGCTCGTAAATTAAATGGCCATAAAAAAAGCCCTGACTCTGAATCAGGGCTTTTGTTTTCTGATTAACCACTCATCAGATGGTCTGCTGTTGGCACCCTACCATTTGAATTGCACGCCGACGGTGCCCCCTATTGGCATTTCAATACCCTTACCATTCATGTATTCAACTTCGGCGTGAGCTTGCCAGCGCTGCGACAGGTTGACGGCAATACCTGCTCCCAATTCAGCGCGTGATCCGGAAAGATCGTTGTTGAACACGTTGTTGTTGACTTTGACTTCATTGTTCTTGGAAAACTCATGGGCGAATGCCGCACGAACATAAGGCTGTACCGTCGCGCCGTTGTCCAGTTGCATGTCGCGCCCCAGCGTCACACCGGCTTTACCCAAGAATGAATAAGTGCGGTCACCCTCTGCCTGCAAGCCGTTGTCCAGGTGATAATCCTTCCCCTGTATCGCCATGGCAGACCATTGGGTAAACGGCTCGATGAAGTAACCATCGTCAAGCTTGATATGGCGACCGACCTCCACCGAACCGCCGAGGCCATTGTTGTCATAGTCGCCCTTGGATCGACGCCCATCGCTCATACCGACCTTGGCTTCATTCCGAAACCGGTTCAGCTTGAGCACGCTATCGACGTAGTAGCCGCTGACATCGTCCATCCATGTCAGGTAGGTACCGATGTAGTAGCTTTTAATCGTGCCCGAAGTACCGTAATGCAGATCCAGGTCCGAAGTGCTATGACCGGCCATGACCCCCAGCAACCACTGTCCATCGCCTACCGGCAAAGGCGCGTCTGCACCCAGCGTGAAGCCCTGCTGGGCCTGGCGGTAGCCCGCGCCGTAGCTGTCGGATACGTTGTATTTGTTACCGTAAGCCCTGAGCCAGGCACCGGATTTCTGCGGATTGAAGCGCAACTCCCCCATTCGGCTGCGCAACGACGTGAGTTCGCCATACCACACCGTCGGCGCGGTATTGAACAACGCCATGACTGCGCGGGTGGAAGGGCTGACTGTGCGGGCCGTCGGATCCAGGAACCAATCGTTGCCGGTGTCGCTCTGCTTCAAGCCATAGGAGTATGCCCCCAGGTCGACCTCGCCACCGGCATTGGCAAGGGAGAACGACGCGTCCCCGCCTCCGGTATGGACCACCTGGATAGGCTGACCACTGGCCGGGTCGACGCCGCTACTGGCAACCATGAGTTGATGATTGCCAGTCGCTGTTCCCGTGACATTGAGAAAATCGGTCTGGTTGGTCGTAAAATCGGTGCCGATGAGGAACAGGCCATTGCCGGACAAGGTTCCCACGTTCAATTGATAGAACGCATTATCGGCGCCCATTCTCACCGTACCGCCATTGAGCGTGAGGTCACCGACCTGACTGTCGCCCGTCATGGTCCAACTCGATTGAGCGTCGATACCGGCCGTCGCGACATTGGTCATGACACCGGTCAAGTGCGAGCCTTGTTGCAGCGCCACCGTCGCGGTGCTGCCCGCCTCGGCCGTTATGTCACCGGTCAAAGAACCTTGGGTAAACGTCAATGCGGCGGTGCTGTTGTCGGAAACCAGGACATTACCCGTCAGGTCGCTGAGTCCGACATTCATGGCGGCGTCACCCGCCCCACGCACCTCCAGAATCGTCCCGTTGCTGCCGGTGAGCGTCGAACCATTGAGCACGTCGATCTGCGCAACTGGAGCAGATCCGCCGGCGTAATCCACAACGATGGCAGAACCGTTTCTGCCCTCGACACTCGACCGATCCAGCGTTAGCTGGCTGGCAGTGGATATGCCAGTCTCAAGCCCCATGACGACGCCATTTTGACCACCGATAATGCGTGTGCCGTTGCTGGCGGACGCTGAAGCACTGCGCAGCGAAAGCCCGAAGCTGGTGGCTCCCGTCCCCTCGACTGTCGAGTTCGAGAACCCCAGGGAACTGAAGGCTGTCGCGAGAGCACCGCCCGTGACGCCTGTAAAGCTGCTGTCCGTAGCCGTTACCGTCGAGCCGGTCGTCGTACCGACAACATGCAGGGCCGATAAACCCAGGCTATTTCCAGTGATGGTGCTGCCGTTGACGGTAGCACTGCTGTTCTGGAGCTCCAGCCCGGCAAACGAGTTGCCACCGACGACCGTGGTGTTTGACAGGTTTACGGTTGAATCCTGCCTGCCAATAATGCGTTCGGTAGTGGCGCCACTGGCATTTACCGTCGATTGTGTAGCAACGATATCGAGCGTTTGCGCACCATCGACATTCAATGTGGCGTTCTGCGAAAGCGCCCAGCTTTCCACGGCGTGACCGTTGGTAATGGTCTCGCTTTGGCCGACCAATGTCCCGGCTAGTGTTGGTTCAACCAGTAATAATGACAAAGACAGCGACGAACTGCTTAGCCATCTTGCTGTCCCCGGTCTCATTCCAACGTACTTTATTGATCGCATAACAGAACTACCCACAGTTGCCACTCCACAAAGAATGACGAAGTTGATTAACGAGCGACGAACCCTTCACCCAGACGGCGGGTAAACTACAGATATCTGTCACAGACTGATGTAGGAAAAGTCCGATCGTGCTGCGGGGTTTTTCCTCGTCTTACCAAGCGCCAATGTCGAGAAATCGAATCGTTCCCGACATTGGCGCAATGCCGACTACAGAGTTGGAGTTCCTTCGCAATAGTTATGACTGGTGTTAAGTAGAGAAACCTCATTAAAAAACTCTTGCGAAGGCGTGAGCACGCCTCCAATAGTCACCTCATACCATACCTTTATAAAGCCATTCGGCAGACCGGAACTATAAGGAGGCTGGATGGGTTTAATTTTTGTCAGATAAGGCTCGATATTTTTTTGGAACTCCCCTCCCGGCTCCGTACCCAAGATAGTGTAAGTATCGCTGTACTCTGTGCCAATAATAGGATCAAGCCCTAGCGAATCCCTTGTACCAACTGACTTCAAGGTAACGACAGTGCCGGCAGGCATATGAACCGGATCGATATCAATCTTCACCGGCAATGCCCAAGTATTCCTTATCAAGGAAGCACACGAAACATAACTTCCCGATCCAAATACGCTGATTCTAGGAGGGGGTAAATCAACCTTAACGGCATCGATCTGGACCTCGGTAGGCAGTGACCTCATTCGGTTACGGCCACCATTTTCCTCAATGGTCCAATGGGCAACTTTTCTACCCACCCCGACGCTGTCAATGAATGCAGCATCCATCTCATACGTTAATGTCGACACCGTCCCGGCCACGAGCGCTTCACTGTGAACTTCCTGTCCATCGAACCACAACTTGGCAAGTTCATCGCCAACTGGCACCCAGGTACTGGTCCCGTCAACCATTGGTGTGCTGATTGTCGCCGGTTTTCCCCGGTCGTCCGCAGTAATATGGTTGAGTGTGCCGGAACCATTGACTGCTACAACCGTAACTTTCACCATGTTCGGGTTTTCCAACCCTGGAAAAATCGGATTTATAGGGCCGCGGTAGGTAAAATCCAGGGCGGACTCCGTCGGATTGGAGGGAATCAGGCCCTCGACACCTCGTGAAAAGTTATATTCCGCAAAGACAGGCAAGTCCGCAGTAGAGTTCCCCCAAAGTGCAACCAACACATTTTTCTGAAGGAGAAACTGGAGCCTTTTGTTAGGCACCTCCGTACCTAACGGCTGCGGCGGCAAATTAAATGAGGTATTGCCATTGGCATTGCGAATCAGCGGAAGAATCTGATCGTTCTCCTGGCCGTTGATGGTGTAGGGCACCTCTACATAAACCGGGCTTTCCAAGTCGGCTAGGTCTATGACATCCGGCAATATCCCTTTTGGAATAACGGGATCTCGAAGTAGAGGTCGAGGACGCTTCTGGACATTGAAAGGACTCGCGAATGCGGGTTCACTTTCATTGCCCACCACGTCATGCAACACATACCAAATATAGTAGAGCCCATCCGGTTCTGGGATATCAGCCTTTGGCACGGACACCTCGCCTGACGGCGCCAACGTTTGCGTGTGGATCGGCGTCCCGATGCCATAATTGGACCCTGCATAGACGTCAATACGGTCGTCCTCACGATAGAAGGCATAGGTCGTATTGACGGTGAGTTCAAGTGCCGTATTGTTATCGAGCCACTCGTCATCAATGACTTCGCCGGTGCTCAAGTTTACGAATTCAGCCGCCTCTGGCTTTAGCCTCACGCCTGATGATTTGTCATGTTCAGGTGCATACCGGTCAATTTCAACGGGGACCCAAGGCAATGGATCTGGGTTAGTATTGCCTCCCCAGATAATATTAAATTGGTATTGGTAAGTACTTGAACCCTTAGTCGTGTCAGTATCCAGCAGCGGAACAGTTGGTATTGGAACATCAAGTAATACTGGGCGATTACCTATCGGACCGAAGGCTCGTTGATCCACTAATGTTTCTGACCCATCCGGTGCAAGCTGGTACAAACTCCATGCATCAAATTCATCAGGAGGTTGAATTTCAGCGGTTTTAAACTGCAGAATCATGGTACCCGAATCCAGTATCGATTTAGGTATCAAGTCGTCTACAATCTTACCGACAATGATTGGCGTCTCCACCAAGACACCGGAACGTGTCGTCGAGGTGCGCAACGCCAATCGAGAACGGTCGGCAATCTGCCGCAGCGTCAAG
The DNA here is from genome assembly GCF_006227205.1 of Pseudomonas sp. ICMP22404. Classification (GTDB taxonomy): domain Bacteria; phylum Pseudomonadota; class Gammaproteobacteria; order Pseudomonadales; family Pseudomonadaceae; genus Aquipseudomonas. Next base: position 116,278 of record NZ_VCNG01000015.1, on the reverse strand, counting down.
ATCTCACCATTTACATTTACGCTTCTACTAGTCATCTCTCGTTTCTCCATGACATTAAATCGATCAAGTCATGCGAACCCAGATTGACCACACGCATCGACTCGACCACCTGATTTGAATTGGCGGATCTATCCAACCACACCGACGAACGCCTCAAGCACTTATCTTGCTTCGACCCGACTTACACACTCATCCTTACCCAAACTCCATTTCCCTCAAGCAAATCCCCCGCACGGCATTTCCTCCCCAGGAATGACGCGGTCAATTTTGACCAAGCCTTTATACGACTTGGCTATGGGAATACGATTTCGATAAATCGTATATTGAGCAATACCGGAATCGTTATTCACCATGGGCTTTACGTAAGGTACGAAAGGGATCTCCATGACAAAGCCATTGACCGCCTCGCTACTAGTTAGCGTTTTGCGAAACTCATAAACAGGCGTCAATGCCGGTGGACTACCATTCAAAGTGTCAAAACCCTGCCATTCAAGAACACATTCATCCTGCCCGCTGAAAATGGATTCCGGCGCTATTGCCACTCGGACCTTTTCCCAGATCGGCACGGGTGAAGTGCAGTTGAGGTAGCCCCATAGGTTGCTGTCCGGAAAGGTCGGTTCCGCCAACGTCGGCACAAGCACAGGTGTATGATCGATGGTCAGCCGGCGTACGGGTGAAGGATCCGTATTACCGTCGTGCTTAGTCAACAGATAATGAATATAAGCGATACCGTCCACACTCATGTCTTGAGGCGTTATCGGAAACGTAAACTCCGGCCTGTCATCAGCGGGCGTATATCTATTCCGATAAATTTCTCTGTCATTAGGCTGAACCCAAAATACGACAAGATCGGTATATTCCCCAGGTTGATCAGGAAAATCCGCCCAACGCGGTATTCTTCCGGTTGTGCCATTAATCAGTTGTTCCAGCGGTATCTTGCCCTCCGGATCCTGATCACTCACTCCGTCTATACGCAATGGCTGAGCGGTGATTTGCTCGTTAGGAGATGACATCACATATTCACTCCGGAGAAAGTGCTTTTGTGCACATGTTTTTCTAGAGAAACCCTCGATTCAATTAGGCACTGGACTTATCCGACTGCCTACTGTCATATCTGACAGGTCTGAATACCGTTTATCGGATTTGACGGAGCGATACGTGCGCAGACAGCCCGCGATCACCGGATGTTTTGAAACGAAAAAGGCATTGGAGCGGCTGTAAACAATAAGGATAGGCACTTGAATGTTGATTAGTCATAGCGGACGCTTTTTTACAACTTGGAGTTGTCCGCCATGGTTGAGAGCCAAGAGGTGAAAGCGTTTCAACCGCCCCTCAAGCACATCGAATCAGTTCTGCCGCACACAACGCAATCCGCCGGCACGCCTCCGTCAGCTTCACCCGGTCGACCACCAACCCAATGCGAATATGCCCCGCCGCACTCGGCCCAAACGCCTCCCCCGCCAGCACCGACACGCCATACCCATCCAACAGCCGCTCGGCAAATGCCTGGGCAACGAGCCCCGTCCGGCGCACATCCACCATCACGAACATGCCACCGTCGGGCCGAATGGGCGTGAGCCACGGGCAGTCATCCAGCATGGCGCACACCAGGTCGCGACGCTGGCGATACTCCTCACGCATCTGCGCCACCTCAGGCAGATCCTGCTCCAGCGCCACCTGGGCCGCCCGCTGCACGAACTCCGGCAAACCGAACAGCATGCACAACGACAGGTTCTCCAGGTGCTCGGCCAGGGGTTCGGGGCCAATGACCCAGCCGATGCGCCAACCGGTCATGGCGTGGGATTTGGACAGGCTGTTGATGGTCGCGGTGCGTTCGGCCATGCCCGGCAGGCTGGCCGGGCTGATGTGCTCGCCCTCGTACAACAGGTCGCTGTAGACCTCGTCACTGATCAGCCACAGGTCATGCTCGATGCACAGTTGCGCCAGCGCCTGCCAGGTGGGCAGTCGCAGGCTGGCCCCGGAGGGGTTGTTGGGGCTGTTGAGCAGCAGGGCCCGGGTCTGCGGGGTGATCAGGCGGGCCACATCGGCCGGTTCGACCCGGAACGCATTCTCCGGGCGTACCGCCACCGGTATCACTTTCGCCCCGCAGGCGCCGAACACCGCTTCGTAGGTGACGTACATAGGCTCGGCCACGATGACTTCGTCGCCGGGGTCGAGCAGACATTGCGCGACCGCATACACCGCACACTGCGCGCCCGGCAGCACCGTGATGTGCTCAGCCCCGACCGACTGGCCGCTACGCCGACGATGACGGTCCGCGATGCTGGCGCGCAGACCGTGGAGGCCACGGACGTCGCAATAGTGAGTGTCCCCGGCCCGCAGGCTGTCCACGGCGGCGTCGACGATGGCCCGCGGCGTGTCAAAATCCGGATCGCCCACCGACAGCAACAACACGTCCCTGCCCTGCTCACGCATGGCCAGTGCCCGGTCGTGGATCTGCCACGCGGCGGCACCCTCGCCGGTGATGCGTTGGGTCAAGGCTGAATAGCGCATGTACGGCTCCTGGTTTATGCGGTGTCCAGCCTCAACCCTATATCAAATCACAAACCGCGCCACCATCGCATTCAAGCCCACTGCCAGGCGCGACAGTTCGTGGGTCGCGTCGCTCGTCTGCTGCGCGCCCGAAGCCGATTGCGTCGCCAGGTCGCGGATGTTCACCAGGTTGCGGTCCACTTCACGGGACACCTGGGCCTGTTCTTCCGAAGCGCTGGCAATGACCAGGTTACGTTCGTTGATCTGGTGGATCGACTGGGTGATCTGTTCCAGGGCGACGCCGGCGGCGCGGGCCAGCTCCAGGGTGCTCTGGGTGCGCTGGTTGCTCTGCTGCATCGATTGCACCGCCTCGCCGGTGCCGTTCTGGATGCCGGCGACCATCCTTTCGATTTCCTGGGTCGACTGTGCGGTGCGATGGGCCAGGGCCCGGACTTCATCGGCCACCACGGCGAAACCGCGTCCGGCCTCGCCCGCACGGGCCGCTTCGATGGCGGCGTTGAGTGCCAGCAGGTTGGTCTGTTCGGCGATGGCACGGATCACGTCCAACACCTTGCCAATGTCGCGCCCCTGGACGGCCAGGCCCTCGACCATGGTGGCGGTGGCTTGCACGTCATGGGTCATGGTCTGGATCGCCTCGACGGTTTCCACCACCCGGCTGCGCCCCTCCTGTGCGGCCTGGGTCGACTGGTTTGACGCTTCGGAGGTCGACACGGCGTTGCGGGCAACCTCTTCCACGGCGGCGGTCATCTCATTGACGGCGGTCGCCGCCTGTTCGATTTCATTGTGCTGGCGTTGCAGGCCACGGGAGGATTCCTGGGTCACCGCACTCAATTCCTCGGCCGCCGCGCCCAATTGGGTGGCGGAACCGGCAATCTGCTCGATGGTCTTGCGCAGGCTGCTTTGCATGTCGGCCAGGGCCTGGAGCAAACGAGCAGGTTCATCCTTGCCGTCGACTTCAATGGCCTGGACCAGGTTACCGCCGGCGATGACCCGTGCCGCCTCCAACGCGCGGTTGAGCGGCGTGACGATGCTGCGAGTCAGGAGCACAGCGAGCAATACGGTGGCTAATGCGGCAATGACCGAGACGGCGATGATTCCGGTGATGGCGCCGCTGTAGTGTTCACCCGCGCTGGCCGAGGCCTTGCTGGCATTGGCCACATTCAGCGTGATCAGCCCGTTGAGCTGCTCGCCCATGAGGTCAGTGCCTTCCTTGATCCGAGTATTGATGTGCGCACGTAGCTCATCAAGCTTGTCCTGTCGCGACAGCTCGAGCATTTGCTCCTGATCCTTCAGGTATTTCTCAAGGGTCACGGAAAAGGTCTTGTACAGCCCGGCCTCTTCGGCGCCGGCCGGGAGCGCCGCGTAAGCGGCGTTAGCCTTGTTCAGCTTTTCCACCAGAACACCGATACGGGTCTCGGCTTCCTTCAAGCTGGCCGGGTCCCGGTTGACCAATATGCGAAACGAGAGAATGCGCATGCGCAGCACGCTCTCCATCACATTGGACAGGTGGCCGAGACTGGGTACCTCATTCTGCTCCATGTCCAGCGAGGCCTGGCGAACGTCGGACATACGATCGGCGGCGAAAACACCGAGGATAATGACCAGCAAGGCAATGAAGGCAAAGCCGAGAAAGGCTCGGGGGGCGATATTCAGGCTGCGTAACGACATGGGTGGACCTCGGTGTGATGGGGTCGAGCGTCCATGCCGGTCAGCGTATCGATTGCAGGAGCTATGAGAACGCTTGCCCCGTTATCGGCTGGACGTGAGCCTTCATTTAGGGCACCCATGAAATATATTTCATAATGTGTCAAAAAATCGTGGCAAGGGCGCGTGCTCCCTGCGCCACGGTTAGCCGGTCACCGGGCGGCGACCCGCCAGAGCCGGGCGATGTCCCGGGCTCGTTCGCGCAGCAAACGTGGTGCGTCGACGCAAGCCTCTTGCAGCGTCATCGGCCCGCTGACCAATGCGAAGGCGGCATCGATGCCATGCTCGTACAGCGCCTGGTAACCCTCCCCCAGCGTGCCGGCAATGACCAGCACCGGCACGCCATGACGGCGTGCAACGCGAGCCACGCCAAAGGGTGTCTTGCCCCGCAAGGTCTGGGCGTCGAAGCGGCCTTCTCCGGTAATCACCAGGTCGGCGTCCTCGATGGCATCGGCCAGGCCAGTCAGTTGGGCGACGACGTCCACGCCGGCCCGAAACTGCGCATCCAGAAATGCCTTGGCCGCGAATCCCAGCCCACCGGCGGCGCCGCTGCCCGGTTCGTCCCTGACGTCGCGGTTCAACACCTGGGCGCAGTGTCCGGCGAAGTGCGCCAGGGCCCGGTCCAGTTGCTGCACCTGCTGCGCGGAGGCGCCTTTCTGGGGACCGAAAATCGCTGAAGCACCGTGAGGCCCGCAGAGGGGATTGTCGACATCGGCGGCAATCTCGACACTCACCCCGGCCAGGCGCGGGTCCAGGCCACTCAGGTCGATGCGCGACAGCTTTGCCAGGGCCAGGCCGCCGGGCGGCAGGGGTTGCCCGTGCTCATCCAGCAGCGCCACGCCCAGTGCTTGCATGGCACCCGCACCGGCATCGTTGGTGGCGCTGCCGCCAATCGCCAGGATCACCCGCCCTGCCCCTTCATCCAGGGCCGCACGAATCAACTCGCCGGTGCCATAGGTGCTGCTGGTACAGGCATCGCGCTGCCCCGGCGGCACCAACTGCAAGCCACTGGCCTCGGCCATTTCGATGATCGCCGTGCGACTGTCGGCCAACCAGCCCCAACGCGCCTCGACCGCAGCGCCCAGGGGGCCACGGACGCGGGTATGACGCCATTCGCCGTTGCACGCGGCCAGCACCGACTCCACCGTCCCCTCGCCACCATCGGCCATCGGGCATTTGATCAACTGCGCATCCGGCCAGACCTCACCCAGCCCGACGGCGATGGCATCGGCTACGCCCTGGGCGCTGAGGCTGTCCTTGAACGAGTCGGGGGCAATGATTATTTTCATTCTGGTCTCCGGTTCCGATGCTCGACATGCTGCCAGCAGACCGCCGACGTCGCGCCGGTCTGCCGCACAAAAGACACGTGGGATTATTGTTCAGATTCACAAAAGCAGGTGCGTACACCGAAGATCCACTGTGGGAGCGAGCCTGCTCGCGATAGCGTCAGTTCAATCAACCTTGATGTGGACTGACACAGCGCTATCGCGAGCAGGCTCGCTCCCACAGGGTTATGTGGCGGGACTTTCGGTCTGTGGCAGCAGTTGGATGCCAAGGTACAACGCCAGCATCCCATCCAACCGCAGCGGGTCCACACCACTGAGCTCGGCGATGCGCTCCATGCGGTAACGCAGGCTGTTGCGATGGATGCCGAGGGCTTCGGCGCAGGCCTGGCTCTGGCCGTCGTGTTCACACCAACTGCGCAAGGTCGCAAGCAGTTGGCCGTTGCTGTCCTTGGCGATGACTTTGCGCAACGGCGTGAGCAACTCGTCCAGGGCGTCATCGTTGCGATGGCGCCAGAGCATCACCGGCAACCGATAGCGATTGAGCGTCAGCAACCTCGATTGCGGCAGCACATCACGCCCATAGGCCAGCAAGTCCCCCACCCGTCGGTAGCAACGCCGCAGACCCGCCAGTCCCTCGGCCTGGCCGCCCACCGCGACCCGCAGGATATTCCAGCCCAACCCGTCGAGCTTGCCCAGCAAGCGCTCGTTCTCCACCGAGGCGGTGACCGGTCGGCACCAGAGCAAGGAGGACTTGGACGAGGTCAGGCACCAACTGTCGGGGTAGCGGGACATCAGCCAGGCGCTCAGCGCCTCGACGGTCTGCCCCGGCCCATGTTCCAGCCCCAACTCGAACAGATACGGCACCCGTGACAATTGCGGCTTGAGGCCCATCTGCCGCGCCTCATCCAGCAACCTCGGCGAATCCCCCGCGTCCCCCAGCAACAACGCCAGCAAGTCATCGCAACGCTGGCGGCGCCACTGCTGTTCGGCCTGTTGGTTGCGCTGGCCCAGGAGCATTTCGGCGGTCATGCGCACCAGCTCGGCATAGGTGCGCAACGGCTCCGGCTCGCCGGTGATGCCCAGCACACCGATCAGCCGTTGATCGAGCATCAGCGGCAGGTTGATGCCCGGTTGCACGCCCTTGAGCCGCAGCGCCGTGTGCGCATCGATCTCCACCACCCGACCATTGGCCAGGACCAGTTGCGCGCCCTCATGACGGGTGTTGATCCGCTCGCGCTCGCCACTGCCCAGGATCAGGCCCTGGTTGTCCATGACATTGACGTTGTACGGCAGGATCGCCATCGCCCGGTCGACGATGTCCTGCGCCAGGTCGTGATCGAGTTCGAACATGGGCGGAGTTCCTTGCAAGGGGGATTGGTCAGGCGCACAGGGTCCGGGCGCAAACCCTGTGCCCAGGCACAAAGACACGGGGCCTTGGGCTGGCCGAGACTCAAGGGGCGGTCAACGTTACCCCTTGGCCCGCAAAAATCATAATAAAGAGAGACTCGCCATGTCCCAGAGCGCCACAGCCGTCCTGGCTACTCCAGACGAAAAAAACAGCGTCTACAAACGCATCACCCTGCGATTGATCCCCTTTATCTTCATCTGCTACCTGTTCAACTACCTTGACCGGGTCAACGTCGGCTTCGCCAAGCTGCAGATGCTCGACGCGCTGAAGTTCAGCGAAACCGTGTACGGCCTCGGCGCCGGGATCTTCTTCATCGGCTACGTGCTGTGCGGTGTGCCGAGCAACCTGGCCCTGACCCGATTCGGCCCACGGCGCTGGATCGCGCTGATGATGATCACCTGGGGCACCTTGTCGACCTGCCTGCTGTTCGTCACCACTCCTACCGAGTTCTACACCTTGCGGCTGCTCACCGGCGCCGCCGAAGCCGGGTTCTTTCCCGGCGTGGTGCTGTACCTCTCGCAATGGTTCCCGACGTTCCGCCGCGGCCGGATCATGGCGTTGTTCATGTCGGCCATCCCGGTGTCCGGCCTGCTGGGCAGCCCGTTCTCCGGTTGGATCCTCAACCACTTCGCGGCGGGCCAGGGCGGCCTGGCGGGCTGGCAGTGGATGTTCCTGCTGCAGGGGATCCCCACCGTCATTCTCGGCGCCCTGGCGTTTTTCCTGCTCAGCGACACCTTCGCCAACGCCAAGTGGCTGACCGCGGAAGAACGCGCCGTGCTCACCGCCGACCACGCGCAAGACCTGGCGAACAAACCGATGACCAGCAGCGACTCCCTGCTCGCCGTGTTCAGGAACCCGGCGATCTGGGCGTTCGGCCTGGTGTACTTCTGCATCCAGAGTGGCGTGTACGCGATCAACTTCTGGCTCCCGTCGATCATCAAGAACCTGGGCTTCAGCGATAACCTGACAATCGGTTGGCTGAGCGCGATTCCCTACCTGCTGGCTGCGCTGTTCATGCTGTTGGTGGGGCGCTCGGCGGACCTGCACAAGGAACGTCGCTGGCACCTGGTGGTGCCGATGCTGATGGGCGCGCTGGGGTTGCTGATCGCGGTCAACTTCGCCGGCACCCCGGTCATCGCCATACTGGGCCTGTCCATCGCCACCATGGGCGCCCTCACCGGCTTGCCAATGTTCTGGCCGGTGCCCACCGCCCTGCTCAGCGCGGGCGCGGCGGCCGGCGGCCTGGCGCTGATCAATTCCATGGGACAGATGGCGGGCTTTCTCAGCCCATACCTGGTGGGCTGGGTTAAAGACGCCAGCGGGTCGACCGATGCGGCGCTGTACCTGCTGGCGGGGGTGATTGTCTGCGGGAGCGGGCTGGCATTGCGCATGACCCGTACTTTGAAAGCCTGACACCAGATCTGCGACAGCAAGGCTGTGACAGCAAGACTGTGGGAGCAAGACTGTGGGAGCAAGCCATGCTCCCACAGAGGCCCGCCCATATGGGTTCCTGGGTGTTTGATAAATGTGTTTGATCCGTGCGGTGGTTCTGGGGTTTGATTGAGCCTTTCCCATCGATAAAAAGGATCTTGTCATGAGCTACCGCACACTGGGTCACTCCGGGTTACACGTCTCGACATTGACCCTGGGCACCATGATGTTCGGCGAACAGACCAGCACCGAGGATTCGTTGCGGATCATCGACAAGGCCTGGGACCAGGGCATCAACTTCATCGACACGGCGGACGTCTACACCAACGGACGCTCCGAAGAAATCGTCGGCGAGGCGATTGCCAGTCGCCGCCAGGAATGGGTGCTCGCCACCAAGGTCGGCTTCGGCCCGGCGGACGGCGTGCCCAACCGCAGCGGCCTGAGCCGCAAGCACCTGTTCAATGGCATCGAGGCCAGCCTCACCCGCCTGGGCACCGATTACCTGGACATCTATTACCTGCACCGCGAAGACCACAACACACCGCTGCACGTCACCGTGTCGGCCATCGGCGACTTGATCCGCCAAGGCAAGATCCGCTATTGGGGCCTGTCGAACTACCGTGGCTGGCGCATCGCCGAAGTGATCCGCATCGCCGACAGCCTGGGCATCGACCGGCCGGTGATCAGCCAGCCGCTGTACAACATCGTCAACCGCCAGGCGGAAACCGAGCAAATCACCGCCGCCCAGAACTATGGCCTTGGCGTGGTGCCCTTCAGCCCTCTCGCCCGGGGCGTGCTCAGCGGCAAATATGCGCCGGACGTGGCACCGGACGCCAACAGCCGCGCCGGCCGCCAGGACAAACGCATCCTGGAAACCGAATGGCGGGTCGAGTCCCTGCGCATTGCCCAGCAGATCCAGCAGTACACCCAGGAACGGGGCGTGGGTATCGTCGAGTTCGCCATTGCCTGGGTGCTGAACAACCGCGCCGTCACCTCGGCCATCGTCGGGCCGCGCACCGAGGAACAGTGGGATGGCTACACCAAGGCGCAAGCCGTGACGATCACCGCCGAGGACGAAGCCTTCATCGATTCGCTGGTGACGCCGGGGCATGCGTCGACACCGGGGTTCAACGACGTGGGGCATTTCGTGCCGGGGCGCGTGCCGCGGACGTCATAAAACCACTGCGTACAGCGAACCTCATTGTGGTGTGCCGGGCTGTGGGAGCAAGCCTTGCCCGCGACGAAGACGCCTCGATTCCCAGGTGAATCGCGTTGACTTCATCGCGGGCAAGCCTTGCTCCCACAGTGTTGCGCTCATTGTTCTGGTGCTGTCTCATTTTCCAGAGAGTTATCGTGTCCAAAGGCATCGCCCTATCAGTTTCGGCCTCCACGCTGTTCGCCGTCATGTATTACTACACCTCGCTGCTCTCTCCATTGAGCGGCCTGGAAATCTTTGGCTGGCGCATGTTGCTGACGATGCCCTGCATGACCGTGTTCATGCTGATGGCAAAGGAGTGGACGCGGGTCACTGAACTGGTCCGGCGCCTGATCGCCACGCCGCGCCTGTTGCTCGGGGCGATGGCTTCTTCGGCGTTGATGGGGTTGCAACTGTGGCTGTTCATGTGGGCGCCGCTCAACGGCTACAGCCTGGATGTGTCGCTGGGGTATTTCCTGTTGCCGCTGTCGATGGTCCTGACCGGGCGCATGTTCTTTGGCGAACGCTTGTCCTACTTTCAGAAAATCGCCGTCTTCCTCGCCTCCCTCGGCGTGCTCAACGAGCTGATCCAGGTCGGCGGCTTTTCCTGGGCGACCCTGTTGGTGGTAGTGGGTTATCCGATCTATTTTATCTTGCGCAAACGCCTTAGGACCGACCACCTGGGCGGCCTCTGGCTGGACATGGCCCTGATCGTGCCGGTCGCCCTCTGGTTCGTCCAAAGCGGTGAACAAGGTTTCGCCGTTTTCGATCAACACCCATGGTTATCGCTGCTGATCCCCGTGCTCGGCGTGATCAGCACCTCAGCGCTGGTGACCTACATCGTCGCCAGCCGGTTGTTGCCGTTCAGCCTGTTCGGGTTATTGAGCTACGTCGAACCGGTGTTGCTGCTGGGGGTTGCGCTGCTGTTGGGGGAAAGCATCAAGGCCGCCGAGTGGCTGACCTACATCCCCATCTGGCTGGCGGTGGCGGTGTTGGTGTTTGAAGGCTTCAAGCATCTGACGCGGCAGCGGCGCCGGACTTGACCCATGTGGGAGCGAGCCTGCTCGCGATGACGGCCTGTCAGTCAATGCATCGGTGACTGACACACCGCCATCGCGAGCAGGCTCGCTCCCACAGGATTCGGGTATTACTCGGTCGTCAACACCCCACGCCGCACCTGGTCACGCTCGATGGACTCGAACAATGCCTTGAAGTTGCCTTCGCCAAACCCATCGTCGCCCTTGCGCTGGATGAATTCGAAGAACACCGGCCCCATCAGGGTTTCCGAGAAAATCTGCAGCAGCAGGCGCTTGTCGTCCGGGTTGGAAGAACCGTCCAGCAGGATGCCCCGCGATTGCAGTTCATCCACCGGCTCGCCGTGGTTCGGCAAACGCCCTTCGAGCATCTCGTAGTAGGTGTCCGGCGGCGCGGTCATGAAGCGCATGCCGATCTTCTTCAGCGCATCCCAGGTCTTGACCAGGTCGTCGGTGAGGAACGCCACGTGCTGGATGCCCTCGCCGTTGAACTGCATCAGGAACTCTTCGATCTGCCCTGCGCCTTTGGACGATTCCTCGTTCAACGGAATACGGATCATGCCGTCCGGGGCGGTCATGGCCTTGGACGTCAGACCGGTGTACTCGCCCTTGATGTCGAAGTAACGGATCTCGCGGAAGTTGAACAGTTTCTCGTAGAAGCCCGCCCAGTAGGCCATGCGGCCGCGATACACGTTGTGGGTCAGGTGGTCGATGATCTTCAGGCCCGCGCCCACCGGATGACGGTCGACACCGTCGAGGAACACGAAGTCGATGTCATAGATCGAGCTACCTTCGCCAAAACGGTCGATCAGGTACAGCGGCGCACCACCGATGCCCTTGATCGCCGGCAGGTTCAGTTCCATCGGACCGGTTTCGATATGGATCGGCTGGGCGCCGAGTTCCAGGGCACGCCGGTAGGCCAGCTGTGAGTCCTTGACCCGGAACGCCATGCCGCAGACCGACGGACCATGCTCGGCCGCAAAGTACGACGCCACGCTGTGGGGTTCGTTGTTGAGGATCAGATTGATCGCGCCCTGGCGATACAGGTGCACGTCCTTGGAACGGTGCGTGGCGACTTTGGTAAAGCCCATGATCTCGAAGATCGGCTCCAGGGTATTGGGTGTAGGCGATGCGAATTCGATGAATTCAAAGCCCATCAGGCCCATCGGGTTTTCGTATAGATCTGCCATGTCGGCGCCTCATCATGCTTATCAATTAACGGAACGTTAGTTGCTGGCCATGCTGAGGGTGCAAGGTGGCGCGCAGGAGATACCGCGAACGCTGCGGGCGAGGAAATCGCCATAGATCAGTTGTAACCCAAGTATCTTCATTGTCGACCCAAGGCTTTTGCGGGCGAGGCTTCTGCTGCCAGAAGACGTTATTCTTATATGCGTAAATCGATTCTACACAGCGTAACCGGATTTGTCCGCCTCCTCTATCAAATCGTCTTTTTCGCCGACCGCGCAAGGGGTCTGTTACACAGGAAAATGCCTGTCAGGATCAGCCCGCCGCCCACGCTCATCAAGGCCGTGAGCCGTTCGTCCAATAGCACCGCCCCCAACAGCACCGCCGTCAGTGGGTTGAGGGCAATGAATACACCGGAACGGGTAGCGCCGATCCGGCGAATGCCGTCGTACCAGGCGATGTAGGCCAGGGCGGAGCCCAACACCCCCAGGTAAAGCAAGCTCAACCATTGCCTGCCGTCCAACCCGCGCAGGGCTTCGAAGCGAACCTCACCGCCGACCGCACAGGCCAGCCACAGCATCAGCGTGCCCAGCAGAATCGACCAGGTGACGGTCTGCAACGGGCCGAGACTTTCATTCAGGCTGCGCGAAAACAACGAATAGACGCCCCATCCCAGCACGCAGCCGAAAATCAACAGGTCGCCAATCCAGCCCTGCGCGGACGCCTGCAGCAAGGAAGGATCGCGACTGACAATGACCAGCCCCGCGCCGCCGATGCACAGCGCGATGCCACCAACCTTGGACCGACTCAACCGCTCCTTGAACAACCACCAGGACGCCAGGCCGATCACCGCCGGGTTCAAGGCCACGATCAGCGAGGCCCGCGACGCATTGATGTAGTGCAAGCCGTAGAAGAAACACAGGTTGTAGAAAAGGATGCCGAAGAATCCCAGCACCGCCAGTTGCAGACCCTGTTTCACCGTCGGCCTGGCCAGCGGGATCCTCGCCAGGCCGAGGAACAGCAGCAGTGCCACACTGGCCAGCAAAAAGCGCAGACTGGCGGCCAACAGGGGCGCCAGGGCATCGGACAGAACCCTGCCAGCCACGAAGGTGCCGCCCCAGATCATGGTGACCATGGACAGCTTCAGGTAGACCGGCAGGTCCGAGGGGGTCGAAAAGGTGTGTTCGAGGGTTTTCATGTTCACCACAGACAAATAAAACGAGGTACACCACCTCGCCACAAGATGGTGTCTATCCAGTTCGAATCGGATGCCCCATTATCCAGCTCATATTAAGTCATCGTAAAATGAGCAATTCCTCATGACCCTCACCCAGCTCGAAATCTTCTCCCTGGTGGCCGAACTGCATGGTTTCACCGCTGCGGCGACGCGCTTGGGCATCAGCCAATCAGCGGTGTCCCATGCCATCAAATCGCTGGAACAGGAACTGGGGGTCGAACTGTTCAGGCGGCACCAGTCCTTGGTAGAGCTCAGCGACATCGGCCAGCAATTGCTCCTGCGCGCCCGCGCCATGCTTGGGCTGGCCAACACCCTGCGCCAGGAAGCCGCCGACGCCCGCGGCATGCGCCGTGGCACTTTGCGCATCGGCTCGTTCGGCCCGACCTCATCGATGAAGCTGTTGCCGGCCATCCTGCAGCGCTATCGTGCCTTGCATCCGGGGATCGAGGTGCACATCGACGAAGGGCCGGACCGGCAAGTCATCCAATGGCTGGATGAGCGACGGATCGATGTCGGCTTCGTGGTACTGCCTGAGGACCGTTTCGATACGTTTGCCCTGATGGAGGACCAGATGGTCGCCCTCCTTCCCACCGCCCACCCCCTCGCTGCCCGAACCAGCTTGAGTCTCAGCGATCTGTGCCACGACCCCTTCGTGCTCACCGAGGCCGGATCGGCGGAGCTGGTCACTCGCCTGTTCAGTGCCGCCCGGCTCACCCCGAATGTGCGCTATCGCTGTTCACAGCTGCTCAGCACCTTGAACACCGTCAGCCGGGGCGAGGCCGTGACCGTGATCTCCGAAGGCTCGCTGCCACAGGGGGACCAACCGCACTTCGTCGTACGGCCCTTGTCGCCCCCGGTACCGCGCCAGATCGGCCTGGCGGTGCTGGACAGTCGCCAGGTTTCGCCTGCCACTCGGGCATTTATCGAATTGGCTTTGGCTATTGAATGAAGAAAGCCTGGGTTGTACTGGGCGATATCGTAATGCCATCTATCGACAAGCGAAGCACAACTTCCAATCGGATTACCCATTTGAATCTATACTTTGTACACACACCGACCTGGCGCAGACTGCGATGCAACTTGAGGAAAACGTTTGCTCTTGTTACATGATGAAAAAGATACGATTTACACTGTCCGGTTTAACTACTACAATTTTTCTGCCTGTGCTGGATAGCAGGAGAGTCATTTATCACGAGGCGCTTCAAAGCGCTTGGCTTATAGCTTTGTCTGCGGTTGGTCTCAGCCAAATATTTGATTGGAGTAACGATAATTGTCCAGACTCGTTGAATTTCGTAAAGCCGAAAAGGCCCTTCAGGATCAGCTCAAACAGTTGGAATTGCTGAAGAATGATGCCGGGCTCAAGAAAGAAATCGAATTCGAAGAAAAGCTCCAGGCACTGATGAAGACCTACGACAAGGGTTTGCGCGACATCATCGCAATTCTTGACCCAAACCCGTCAAAAGCGGGGGCTTCATCGGCCAAGGCGCCTAAAACCCGCCGTGCCCGAGTGGTCAAGGTCTATCAGAACCCACACACCGGCGAACTGATCGAAACCAAGGGCGGTAATCACCGCGGCCTGAAAGCCTGGAAAGAACAATACGGCGCAAGCACCGTCGACTCCTGGGTACGTACCTGACATCCAGGATGAATAAAAAAGCCCTGAACATAGCAGGGCTTTTTCATGGACTCACACTTCTGGAGTAAGCCTGGTGCATTAGGTGGATAGCCTTATAGTTTCAGACTATTTCGTACCGCCTGTATTTCATCCTGGCTTTCAACAAACACCTGGGCCTGTCCCGCATAGGACAGTACATAAGCCCGACCTTCATTAAGTGCTGCGACCAGTGTCTGAGACAACACATGTCGGCCGTTCTGCGTGATCGTACAGGTAGTTTCCAGGGCGGTTACGCCGCCCAATAGGGATGCATGAATCTTATTGCATACACTTTGATAACCACCCTGAAAAAAATCCTTCTGGATCGACTTGCGCATTTCCAGAAGCACGCCTTGCAAGTTGACTTGATGACCGGGCTCGGTGGGCGTGGTGGTCAGTTCCATGACCATCACGGCATTGCCTGCCGGGTCATTCTTTGTCGCCCGTTGCCGAGAGGTTCCCGGTGCCACCGGCGCGACAGATGCATCGGCAGGCAGCGGCTCGATGAACCAGCCCTGGGGCCAGGTGACCTGCGGTTCGGCGGCCTGGACGGCGGTATTTGCAGCCATGGCAAAAAACAGGACGAACAACGAAAGGAACGGTCGAATCATTGCGCTGCACTCAAGGACGAATCGCGAAGTCTGAAGCTCACTGCAGCACCAGGCAATAGCCGCACACGGTTTGGCGATGCCGCGCACCCTGCGTATCATGTTTGACGCAAGCCACAGAACCGTCGCGCCAAGCCCTGCGACGTCGTTTGCCCCACTTATTTTCCGGAGGGCCCATGAGCCTGCACGAACTCGACACTTTCCCGGGCGTCACCGCCCAACCCGATGCCGCCACGGCCAACTTCGTCTTCAACCACACCATGCTGCGGGTCAAGGACATAACCAAGTCCCTGGATTTCTACACCCGCGTACTGGGTTTCTCGCTGGTGGAAAAGCGCGACTTCCCTGAAGCCGAGTTCAGCCTGTATTTCCTCGCCCTGGTGGACAAGCGCCAGATCCCGGCGGACGCTGCGGCGCGCACCGAGTGGATGAAATCGATTCCTGGCATCCTGGAACTGACCCACAACCATGGCACCGAAAGCGACCCGGCGTTCGCCTACCACAACGGCAACACCGACCCACGCGGGTTCGGTCACATCTGCATCTCGGTACCGGATGTGGTCGCAGCCTGCGAACGCTTCGAAGCGTTGGGCTGTGACTTCCAGAAGCGCCTGAGCGACGGCCGCATGAAAAGCCTGGCGTTCATCAAGGACCCGGATGGCTACTGGGTCGAGATTATCCAGCCTGCGCCGCTCTAAGACCCACCGAGAAACCTAGCTGTGGTAGCAAGGCTCGCCCTCCACAAACCTGTGGGAGCAAAGCTTGCTCGCGACGACGGTAAATTCAGTCAGCAACAATGTTGACTGGTCTAGCGCTATCGCGAGCAAGCTTTGCTCCCACAGGGCTCGGTGGTGGATATGAAAGCTCAATAAAAAACCCCATGGGCCAGGCCCATGGGGTTTTGTTTTTCCAGTGCCTGGCTGTTTATGCTGGCGCGGAAGTCCGGATCAGATGGTCGAAGGCGCTCAACGAAGCCTTGGCCCCCTCGCCTACGGCGATCACGATCTGCTTGTACGGCACGGTGGTCACATCGCCAGCGGCGAACACACCGGGGATGGAGGTTTCACCCCGGGCGTCGACGATGATCTCGCCACGCGGTGACAGCTCGACAGTACCTTTGAGCCAATCAGTGTTAGGCAACAGGCCGATCTGCACGAATATCCCTTCCAGCGCCACGTCACGCACTTCACCGCTTGGACGGTCCTTGTAGCGCAGGCCGTTGACCTTCTGACCATCGCCCGTCACTTCGGTGGTCTGGGCATTGGTCACCACCGTCACGTTCGGCAAACTGTGCAGTTTGCGCTGCAACACCGCGTCGGCGCGCAATTGCACATCGAACTCCAGCAAAGTCACATGGGCCACGATGCCGGCCAGATCGATGGCCGCTTCGACACCGGAGTTGCCCCCGCCGATCACCGCCACGCGCTTGCCCTTGAACAGCGGACCGTCACAGTGCGGGCAGTACGCCACGCCCTTGTTGCGGTATTGCTGCTCGCCCGGCACGTTCATTTCACGCCAGCGGGCGCCAGTTGCCAGGATCACGGTCTTGGCCTTGAGGCGCGCACCACTGGCGAACCGGACTTCGTGCAGCGCGCCGTCCGTGCCTGGTATCAGCGCATCGGCACGTTGCAGGTTCATGATGTCCACGTCGTACTGCTTGACGTGCTCTTCCAGGGCGACGGCCAGTTTCGGCCCTTCGGTTTCCTGGACCGAGATGAAGTTCTCGATGGCCATGGTATCGAGCACCTGACCGCCGAAGCGTTCGGCCGCCACACCGGTGCGGATGCCTTTACGGGCCGCATAGATCGCCGCCGACGCACCGGCCGGGCCACCGCCGACCACCAACACATCGAAGGCGTCCTTGGCGCTGATTTTTTCGGCCTGGCGTTCGATGCCGCTGGTGTCGATCTTGGCGAGAATCTCTTCCAGGCCCATGCGGCCCTGACCGAAGTTCTCACCGTTCAGGTAGATGCTCGGCACGGCCATGATCTGACGTTCATCGACCTCGGCCTGGAACAGCGCACCGTCGATGGCGACGTGGCGGATGTTCGGGTTCAGCACCGCCATCAGGTTCAGCGCCTGGACCACGTCCGGGCAGTTCTGGCACGACAGCGAGAAATAGGTCTCGAAGTTGAACTCGCCTTCAAGGGCGCGGATCTGTTCGATGACTTCGACACTGGCCTTCGAAGGGTGGCCGCCGACTTGCAGCAACGCCAACACCAGCGAAGTGAATTCGTGGCCCATGGGAATACCGGCGAAACGCAGGCTGATATCGGCTCCCGGGCGGTTCAACGAGAACGACGGCTTGCGCGCATCGGTGCCGTTGTCGAGCAAGATGATCTGGGTGGAGAGACTGGCAATGTCTTTGAGCAGCGCCAGCATTTCCTGGGATTTCGCACCGTCGTCGAGGGATGCAACGATCTCGATCGGTTGGGTGACCCGTTCCAGATATGACTTCAACTGAGCTTTAAGATTGGCGTCCAACATACGGGCGATTTCCATTTTTGAATTTCAGAAAAAACAACGCCCGAGCGAATCTCGCCCGGGCGTTTTTGGGGGCGAAGCGGCTTACTTGATCAAGAGCTGATCGCCCTCGGATGACCCACGGGCTTAGATCTTGCCAACCAGATCCAGGGACGGAGCCAGGGTGGCCTCGCCTTCTTTCCACTTGGCTGGGCAGACTTCGCCAGGGTGAGCAGCGACGTACTGGGCGGCCTTGATCTTGCGCAGCAGCTCGGAAGCGTCACGGCCTACACCGCCGTCGTTGATTTCGACGATCTTGATCTGACCTTCAGGGTTGATCACGAAAGTACCGCGGTCAGCCAGGCCAGCTTCTTCGATCAGCACGTCGAAGTTGCGGGAGATGGTCAGGGTCGGGTCGCCGATCATGGTGTACTGGATCTTGCCGATGGCTGGCGAAGTGTTGTGCCAGGCAGCGTGGGCAAAGTGAGTGTCGGTGGACACGCTGTAGATCTCGACGCCCAGTTTCTGGAATTCGGCGTAGTTGTCGGCCAGGTCTTCCAGTTCGGTTGGGCAAACGAAGGTGAAGTCAGCCGGGTAGAAGAACACGACAGACCACTTGCCTTTCAGGTCGGCGTCCGACACTTCGACGAAAGCGCCGTTTTTGAATGCGGTAGCTTTGAACGGTTTAACTTGGCTGTTGATGATAGGCATCGGTGTTTCTCCATCAGGGTTGAAAAGTTGATGGAGAGAAGCTTACCCACTCATGCCCAACCTGGCTCATTGGCAAAGCTGATGCGAATAATTGGTTTTGGCTATCAGGGAACGGTATAGATAGAAAAAATCTGTAGAAGCTGCCGCAGCCCGGCAGCTTCTACTCCACAGCGTCAGGCCGCAGGGGTGCGCATGGTGACGAACTCTTCGGCGGCAGTCGGATGCACGCCAATGGTTTCGTCAAAATCGCGCTTGCTGGCGCCGGCCTTGAGGGCAATGGCCAGGCCCTGGACGATTTCCCCGGCGTCCGGGCCAACCATATGGCAACCCAGGACCTTGTCGGTCCGGGCATCCACCACCAGTTTCATCAGCGTACGTTCCTGACAGTCGGTCAGGCTCAGCTTCATCGGCCGGAAACGGCTTTCGAAAATCTGCACCTCATGCCCCTCTTCCCGGGCCTGCTCCTCGCTCAGGCCAACCGTGCCGATGTTCGGCAGGCTGAATACCGCAGTGGGAATCATCCGGTAGTCCACCAGGCGGTACTGCTCGGGCTTGAACAGGCGCCGCGCCACCGCCATGCCTTCGGCCAGCGCGACGGGTGTCAGCTGTACGCGCCCGATCACGTCGCCAATGGCAAGGATCGACGGCTCGGAGGTCTCGTATTTTTCATTGACCTGGACAAAGCCCTTCTCATCCAGCGTGACAGCGGTGTTCTCCAGGCCGAGGTTATCGAGCATCGGCCGCCGGCCGGTGGCGTAGAACACGCAATCGGTCAACAGCGTGCGGCCGTCCTTGAGCGTCACCTCCAGGCTGCCATCGGCCAGCTTGTCGATGCGCTGGATATCGGCATTGAACTGCAGATCCAGGCCCCGGCGCGTCAGTTCCTCGGCCAGGTGCTTGCGTACCGCGCCGTCAAAGCCGCGCAAGAACAGCTCACCGCGATACAGCAAGGACGTCTGCGCCCCCATGCCGTGGAAAATCCCAGCGAACTCCACCGCAATGTAGCCCCCCCCCACCACCAGCACGCGCTTGGGCAATTCCTTGAGGAAAAAAGCCTCGTTGGAGCTGATGGCATGCTCACGCCCCGGAATCTGCGGGATGACCGGCCAACCGCCGGTGGCAACCAGGATGTGCTCGGCAGTATGGCGCTGGCCATTGATCTCGACCTCATGGGGACCGGTGATCTTCGCATGGCCCTCATGCAACGCCACGCCGCTGTTGACCAGCAGATTGCGATAGATGCCGTTGAGGCGGTTGATCTCCTGGTCCTTGTTGGCAATCAGCGTGGCCCAGTCGAAACTCGCCTCGCCCGCCGACCAGCCGTAGGCCGAAGCCTGCTCGAAATCTTCGGCATAATGCGCGCCGTAGACCAGCAGCTTTTTCGGAACGCAGCCAACGTTCACACAGGTACCGCCCAGGTAACGGCTTTCCGCCACGGCCACCCTGGCGCCAAAACCGGCGGCAAACCGCGCAGCCCGCACACCACCGGAACCGGCGCCAATCACATACAGGTCAAAATCGTAGGCCATTTACTGTCTCCTTAGGCAGGCCATCAGCATACCCGCTGTTTCCAGACGGGTCAGCGTTGCGTGGGTTATGGGGGCGGAAAATGAAAAAGCCAGGGTGAGCGTCATCAAGCCAAGCGCGGCTCCTGTGGCGAGGGGATTTAGCGAAACGTCGCACCGCCCCGCTGGGCTGTGAAGCGGCCCTAAAACCAGGCGACTTGGTGTGTCAGGCAGATTGAGTTGGTTGGTTTGGGGCTGCTATGCAGCCCAGCGGGGATAAATCCCCTCGCCACAGGGTTCTATGCCAGACACGGCAATACATTGCCCCAAAAAAAACGCCCCGAACCAGTCGGGGCGTTTTTCAGTCCGCGGCGTGGGCTATCAGTAAGCCTTGCCGGTCTTGTAGAAGTTCTCGAAGCAGAAGTTGGTCGCGTCGATGTAGCCTTCGGCACCACCGCAGTCGAAACGCTTGCCCTTGAACTTGTAGGCCATGACGCAGCCGTTCTGGGCTTGCTTCATCAGGGCGTCGGTGATCTGGATCTCACCGCCCTTGCCTGGTTCGGTCTGTTCGATCAGGTCGAAAATGTCCGGCGTCAGGATGTAACGGCCGATGATCGCCAGGTTCGACGGAGCGTCTTCAGGCTTTGGCTTTTCAACCATGCTGTGCACACGATAGATGTCGTCGCGGATCATTTCGCCGGCGATCACGCCGTACTTGTTGGTTTCCTGCGGATCGACTTCCTGGATCGCCACGATGGAGCAGCGGAACTGCTTGTACAGCTTGACCATCTGGGTCAGCACGCCGTCGCCTTCCAGGTTGACGCACAGGTCGTCCGCCAGTACCACGGCGAAGGGTTCGTCGCCGATCAACGGACGGCCGGTCAGGATCGCGTGGCCCAGGCCTTTCATTTCGGTCTGGCGGGTGTAGGAGAACGAACACTCATCCAGCAGCTTGCGGATACCGACCAGGTATTTTTCCTTGTCGGTGCCCTTGATCTGGTTTTCCAGCTCGTAGCTGATGTCGAAATGGTCTTCCAGCGCGCGCTTGCCACGGCCGGTCACGATGGAGATTTCCGTCAGGCCCGCATCAAGGGCTTCTTCGACACCGTACTGGATCAGTGGCTTGTTCACCACCGGCAGCATTTCTTTGGGCATGGCCTTAGTCGCTGGCAGGAAGCGAGTACCGTAACCGGCTGCTGGGAACAAGCATTTCTTGATCATATGAATCCTTTAAAAGGCGGTGTGTACGACGAGTTTCGGCGCAGTCTAATCAGGCCGCAGGCACCTTACAATGCCTGCACTGGCCAACCGATGCCATCATAGAGAAATAAACCGGCGGATAGTTCAATCGCCTTTCGTTTCGGGGGTTCAACGGTCTTGCTGCAAGCCCGCAGGCACCGTTTGCGTGCATTTGGCGTATCATGGCGCCCTTGATCCCGCCAATGAGGCAGCTAGATGTCGGCAACACGAAACGCAAACGGTTATTCGGTCAGTCAGGACAAGGACGGCCAGTGGTGGATTGTCAATTACCATGGCGAGCAGGTTGCCGGTCCCTTGCCCACCAAGACCATGGCGGTGGAAGTGGCCGCGGTGTTCCAGGATGAGCGCCCTGCGCCCGCCGCCAAGGAGCGCGAAAAAGCTCCGGCACGCACCGATCGCCGCAAGAAATAACCGGACGGGCCTGGGTCAATTGCCTTGTGGCGTTGGCGCAGGCCTGTTGTTTATCTGTACCGAAATGACCATTCGCTATAACCTCGCGCTTGTCCCTTCCCTTGCGATGACCACTCCATGAGAACTTTTCTGGCGCTGTTTACGGTCCTGGCCCTGGCGGGTTGTGCCTCGACTGAAAATACCTATCTGGCCAACGGCGAACAGGGCCTGACCATTGACTGTTCAGGCGAAGCCAATTCCTGGGCCGCCTGCTATGAAAAGGCAGATGCCTCCTGCGCCGGCACCGGCTACCGTATCGTCGGCACCGAAGGTACGCCCCAGGCCAATGAAAGCGACAAGACCCTGGGCGTGAATGTCGGCAACTTCACCAGCCGCAGTGTCGTGGTGGTATGCAAGTAAGCTCCAGCCGGAGCTGATACCTTTCTCAACCGGAAATGCAGGCGTTGGCCGCATCCTGCACATCACCCGGGCGCAGCGGTACATTGGACATGCTTTCATGCAGCTTGATGCTGCTGCCGCTGGAGCGTTCGTCAATATCGAACACGGCCGCCGGCAGGCTCGATAGTTTGCCGGGAACGATCAGCCGGACGCCGTTCTTATGGGGTTCCATCTGCAATGCGCCACGGCTGCCGGCCAGCTTGTCGGCGACGCATTTGGCATATTCGTGAGGTTTCTTACCGGAGATAACGCTCATGGTGGGCGGCGTCTGGTTGATGTCCGATACCGATGCACATCCACTTACGGCCACTGCCAACACCCACGCACTACGCTTCATATGATTCCTCCGACAAAGACCCTCCGACAGCGTAGAAGCTGTTTTTCTCCGGTGCCCTGCATTTTTTTATCCGCTACTGCTGCGCTAAATCAGCAAAGCCGGGTCGAGGGCTAATGCCAGTCAGTCAAGCCACAAACCTGTGGGAGCAAAGCTTGCTCGCGATTGCGGTAAGCCAGTCAGCAGCAATGTGGACTGCTCTGTCGCTATCGCGAGCAAGCTTTGCTCCCACAGGTTTTGCGCCGTATTAGGCTTTTCGTACAGAGCCTAGGTCGAGGGCGGCTATTTCACCCTCGGTGCTGATAAACTGCGTCCCATTATTGCAGCCCCCTACCGTGTCGAGCGTGTAGAAAAAGCCCTTCTGGAGGCGCCCATGAAATTCATCCACCAACGCGAGCACCTCAACGAAGACGATATTGTCGTCATCGAATGCTCCCAAACGTGCAACATCCGCTTGATGAACGACGCGAACTTCCGCAGTTTCAAAAATGGCGGACGGCATACTTACCATGGCGGCGCGTTCGATACGTTCCCGGCGCGGATCACCGCACCGAGCACCGGTTTCTGGAACATCACCATCGATACCGTCAGCCGTCGGGCCATCAGCGTCACGCGCAAGCCGACCCTGACCCACAAGATCAAAATCATCCGGCGCTCCAGCTCGAAACTGAGCTGAGCCCCCAGCTCACATAGGCAAAACCGTGGCCCAGACAACCAAATACGTCATCAAGTACAAACTCAACGACGAACGCCGCTTCGAGTTCGCGCAGCTGGAAACCGGCACCGAGGAAGAAGCCCGGGCGGCGCTGGAAGCGATGCATGGAAAGTCCGACGATGTGATCAGCGAGGTCAAGGTCAGCAAGGCGTTGTAAAGCTTTTTGTGGCGAGGGGATTTACCCCCTCGCCACAGGGTGATGCGGCGTGAGAGATGGCCCCCGGTCCAGAATGGAACATTGACCGCAAGCCCCGGAGTGTTGGCCAACAGGACATCCACCAAACTGACCAATCCTCTCCCCCAGGATTGTCACCATGTCTCCTCCGCCCCAGTTCATCAACGCAGTCGACCTTCCAGCCCTGGAACAGAGCCTCGAACAGGATGGCAGCGGCGTGCTTCGCCACCTGTTGTCGGCGACTCAATGCCGACAGCTCAGCAGCCTGTACGCGCAGTCCGGGCTGTTCCGTTCCCGGGTGATCATGGCTCGCCACGGCTTCGGACGCGGTGAATATCAGTATTTCCGCTACCCGCTGCCCGCTATCGTCCAGCAACTGCGAGAAGCGTTGTATCCGCTGTTGGCGCCCCTGGCCAATCGCTGGAACGAACGCATGGACCTTGAGGTGAGATACCCCGACGCGCACAGCGATTTCATCCAGCACTGCCATGACGCCGGGCAACAGCGTCCGACGCCGTTGCTGCTGCAATACGGTCCCCAGGATTACAACTGCCTGCACCAGGATCTGTACGGCGAGCAGGTGTTCCCGCTGCAGGTGGCTATTCTGCTGTCGGAACCGGGCCAGGACTTTACCGGTGGCGAGTTCGTGCTTACCGAACAACGCCCGCGCATGCAGTCACGTCCCCAGGTCATCGGTCTGAAACAAGGCGATGCCGTGGTGTTTGCCGTGCATCAACGACCGGTCAAAGGCGTTCGCGGTTATTATCGGGTGAACATGCGCCATGGCGTCAGCCGCGTGCACAGCGGCCAACGGCACACCCTCGGAATCATTTTTCATGACGCGCAATGACGACACCCCGATCACGCTGGACCTGTTCGCCGACGAGCCGACGACGACAGCCGGGCAGATCGAACAGATTGGCCAGCAGGCGTTCGTGCTGCGCGGCTTCGCCCTGCCTTGGCTGGAACGGTTGCTGCCGGACCTGGAAACGGTCTTGGAGGCTGCGCCGTTTCGGCAGATGGTCACGCCCGGCGGCTTTACCATGTCGGTGGCCTTGAGCAATTGCGGCGCGTTGGGCTGGACCACCGACCGCAGCGGCTATCGCTACACCACCTATGACCCACAGAGCGGCCGCCCCTGGCCCGACATGCCGACGCTGTTCCGCGAACTGGCCCGGGCCGCCGCGCGGACAGCACATTTCGAGGACTTCGTGCCCGACGCCTGCCTGATCAACCGCTACGTGCCGGGCGCGCGGATGTCGTTGCACCAGGACAAGGACGAGCACAGCCTCACCGCCCCCATCGTCTCGATCTCCCTGGGTCTGCCGGCGGTGTTCCAGTTCGGCGGATTCGAGCGCAGCGACAAGCCCTTGCGCGTTCCGCTGTTTCACGGCGACATCGTGGTCTGGGGCGGCGTCGACCGGCTGCGTTACCACGGCGTGCTGCCGCTCAAGGACGGCCGGCATTCACGGCTGGGCGCGCAGCGCATCAACATGACATTCCGCACCGCCGGATAACCGTGCAGAATTCAACCGCAAGAGCCGGAGTGTCGCCCTCCCGCAGGCTGGTTACGGTAGCCAAAACGGGCCAATGGACAAAACGACCATGAACACCACTTCGAACACCCTCGCCCCTGAACTGGATCCCCGCTGGGCCGCCGTGCTCGCCCGGGACCCACGCGCTGATGGGCAATTCGTCTACGGCGTGAAAACCACCGGTATCTACTGCCACCCCAGCAGCCTGTCGCGCCTGCCCAATCCGCGGAATGTCGAATTCTTCGACACGCCGGAACAGGCCCAGGCCGCCGGCTATCGTCCCAGCAAACGCGCCGCCAGGGACCAGACCCAGGTGGCCGCCCAACAAGCCGCCCGGGTCGCGGCGGCCTGCCGGCAGATCGAGGCGGCAGAGGAGCTGCCAGGGCTCAATGAACTGGCGCAAAGCGCAGGCCTGAGCCCCTTCCATTTCCATCGGATCTTCAAGACCGTCACTGGCCTGACCCCCAAGGGCTATGCCGCCGCCCACCGCTCGCGCAGGGTGCGCGAACGCCTGGCCGACGCGGGGACCGTCACCGAAGCGTTGTACGACGCCGGCTTCAACTCCAACAGCCGCTTTTACGAAGCGGCCGATAAAGTGCTGGGCATGAAACCCGCCGACTACCGTGCCGCCGGGCAGAACACCGACATCCGCTTCGCCGTCGGGCAATGCTCCCTGGGAGCGATCCTGGTGGCGCAAAGCGAACGAGGCGTGTGTGCCATCCTGCTGGGGGACGACCCGGACGCGCTGGTCCGCGACCTGCAGGATAAATTCCGCCGCGCCAACCTCATCGGCGCCGACCGGGAATTCGAGCAACTGGTCGCCCAGGTGGTCGGCTTCATCGAAGCGCCCGCCCTGGGCCTGAACCTGCCCCTGGATTTACAAGGCACGGCGTTCCAGGAGCGAGTCTGGCAGGCCCTGCGGGAGATTCCGCCCGGCAGCACCGCCAGCTACGCCGAGATCGCCCAGCGCATCGGCCTGCCCAAGGCCGTGCGCGCAGTGGCCCAGGCCTGCGGCGCCAACAGCCTGGCCGTGGCGATCCCCTGTCACCGGGTGGTGCGCAGCGACGGCAACCTCTCGGGCTATCGCTGGGGCGTGGAGCGCAAGCGTCAGTTGCTGGCGTTGGAGCGCTCGTCCGGGGACTGAACGCCAATGTAGATCGCCACCGAATCGGGGCCGCTGTAGACCTCGAAGTCGGTGGCGAAGCGGCGCACCGTCTGTGGGTTGTCGGCGAAATACGCCCAGATCAGACCCCAGGTCTGGATCACGCAGTCGGGCATCGGCCCCTTGGCCGAGAACACCAGGTAATCCCCGCCCTCGATGTCCACGGCGGGGTAGCCTGGACTCGTCGCGTCGACCTCCACGCCGGCCGTCACATCGAAGTGCCCGGTCGCATCGGACTCATAATTGGAATACACCCCATAGACGAACGACTCCGAGCGTCTGGCTGGAATCCGGTCGAACAGGCCCTCGGTGAAGAACTGCTCCCACATCGGGCCGATCCTTGCCGTGTCGGGTTGCTGCTCATCGGTGTTGCGGGTGCGGACCTGCAAACCCGCCACGCTAAAGGGTTCGACTGCCTTGAGTTTTACATCCATGGCTAAGGCTCCTGGGTGAGTGAAGCACGCATGGTAATCCTCTCGCCCGAGGGATCAAGCGCTGCCTTCGATTGAAAAACTCGACTGGCCCTGGCGGGGCCACACCTGCTACAAACGGGGTTTCTTGCCCTGCCGGAGCACCCTGCACATGAGCCAATGGCCAGACACCCGCCTCCTCGACCTGCTCGGTATCGAGCTGCCCATTATCCAGGGGCCGCTGGCCGGGGTGACCGGGCCCGCCATGGTGGTCGCCACCTGCAATGCCGGCGGGCTGGGCTCGATGCCGGCGGCGATGCTGGACGTCGAGCAACTGCGCCAGGCATTGACGACGATCAGCGAGCAGACCGACAAGCCGTTCAATGTGAACTTTTTCTCCCATCAGCCACCGGCCTTCGACGAGCAGCGGGCCGAGGCCTGGAAGCAGCGACTCAAGCCCTACTATGACGAACTGGGCGCCGATTTCGAGGCGCCGACGCCGGTGTCCAACCGCACGCCATTCGACGATGCCGCCTGCCGGGTGCTGGAGGAGATGCGACCGAAAGTGGTCAGCTTCCATTTCGGCTTGCCGGAGCAATCCCTGCTGGATCGGGTAAAGGCCACCGGGGCGAAGATCCTTTCTTCGGCAACCACCGTCGAGGAGGCTATCTGGCTGGAACAGCACGGTTGCGACGCGATCATCGCCATGGGCTACGAAGCCGGCGGCCACCGTGGGATGTTTCTCAGCGACGACCTCAACACCCAGGTAGGTCTGTTCGCCTTGCTGCCCCAAGTGGTGGATGCGGTGAAAGTGCCGGTGATCGCCACCGGCGGCATCGGCGATGCGCGGGGAATCGTTGCGGCGTTTGCCCTCGGCGCATCGGCGGCGCAACTGGGCAGCGCGTACCTGTTCACCCCCGAGGCCAAGATCAGCGCATCCCACCACCGGGCGCTGCGCACCGCCCGGGAAAGCCAGACCGCCGTGACCAACCTATTCACCGGGCGGCCGGCCCGGGGCATCGTCAACCGGGTGATGCGCGAAGTCGGCCCGATGAGCCCGCTGGCACCGGCATTTCCCCTGGCAGGTGGTGCCTTGATG
Organism: Pseudomonas sp. ICMP22404; assembly: GCF_006227205.1. Taxonomy (GTDB): domain Bacteria; phylum Pseudomonadota; class Gammaproteobacteria; order Pseudomonadales; family Pseudomonadaceae; genus Aquipseudomonas. Next base: position 88,804 of record NZ_VCNG01000015.1, on the reverse strand, counting down.
CCGCTACGGGCCAAGGACGAAGCCGATTTCAGCAACCTCTGGGCGGGCCAGGCGTTTCCCATGGGCCGGGAGTTGCCGACCGGCGAACTGACCCGGCGCCTGGCTGATGAAACACTGGCGCGGCTTGGCAAGTGTTCAAGTGCCTGAGAGCCTCATCGCCGGCCCGGACGCCATCGCGAGCAGGCTCGCTCCCACAGTGTCCGGTACTAGAACAGGATCAAGCACAGATCCCTGTGGGAGCGAGCCTGCTCGCGATGAGGCCGGCACATTCTCACCCCACTGCCAACAGCAACAACACAAAACTCACATTCCGTTTGTCAGGCATTCGCTATATATTTCCGTATATAGCGAAACCACCCCTTACGGAGTCTTCAATGCGCCCCACCCGCTTCGCGTCATTGCTGCTGACCACCTTCCTGGCCGCTGGCGCCGTCGAGGCCGATGAAGTACAGGTGGCCGTGGCCGCCAACTTCACCGCACCGATCCAGGCCATCGCCGCTGACTTCGAAAAAGACACCGGCCACAAACTGGTGGCAGCCTACGGTGCAACGGGGCAGTTCTATACCCAGATCAAGAATGGCGCGCCCTTCGAAGTGTTCCTCGCCGCCGATGACACCACCCCGGCCAAGCTGGAAAACGAAGGTGACACCGTCAAGGGTTCACGCTTCACCTACGCCATCGGCACGCTGGCGCTGTGGTCGGCCAGGGACGGCTATGTCGACGACCAGGGCCAGGTCCTCAAGAACAACGGCTTCCAGCACCTGTCCATCGCCAATCCCAAGGCCGCGCCCTACGGCCTGGCCGCGACCCAGGTGCTGGACAAACTGGGGTTGGCCGCAGAGGTCAAGGGTAAGATCGTCGAAGGCCAGAACATCACCCAGGCCTATCAATTCGTCTCCACCGGCAACGCCGAACTTGGCTTCGTGGCGCTGTCCCAGGTGTACAAGGACGGCAAGCTCACCAGCGGTTCGACATGGATCGTCCCGGCCGAACTGCACGACCCGATCAAACAGGACGCGGTGATCCTCAGTAAAGGCCGCGACAACCCCGCCGCCAAGGCATTGATGGACTACCTCAAGGGCCCGAAAGCCACCGCCATCATCCAAGCCTACGGTTACCAACGCTAAATGCCGCTGACCAGTGCCGATTATTCAGCGATCTGGCTGACCCTCAAACTCGCCTCGCTGACCACAGTGATTCTGCTGCTCATCGGCACGCCCGTCGCCCTGTGGCTGTCGCGCACCCGATCCTGGTTGCGCGGGCCGGTGGGTGCGGTGGTGGCCCTGCCGCTGGTGCTGCCGCCTACGGTGATCGGTTTCTATCTGCTCCTGGCATTGGGGCCCAATGGCTGGATCGGTCAGTTGACCCAGGCCCTCGGGCTGGGCACCCTAACGTTCAGTTTCGCCGGGCTGGTAGTCGGCTCGGTGATCTATTCCATGCCGTTTGTGGTGCAGCCCCTGCAGAACGCGTTCTCGGCCATCGGCAGTCGCCCCCTGGAGGTCGCCGCCACCCTGCGCGCCGGTCCCTGGGACACCTTCTTCAGCGTCATCCTGCCCCTCGCCCGCCCCGGCTTCATCACCGCGGCCATCCTCGGCTTCGCCCACACTGTCGGCGAGTTCGGCGTGGTGCTGATGATCGGCGGCAATATCCCGGACAAGACCCGGGTGGTGTCGGTGCAGATCTACGACCACGTCGAAGCCCTGGAATACGCCCAGGCCCACTGGCTGGCGGCGGCGATGCTGGTATTTTCATTCGTTGTGCTGCTGGCGCTGTATACCCGCCGCAGGACCCGGACAGCCTGGAGCTGATCGATGATTCAGGCGCGTTTGCAGCTCGACCAGGGCGATTTTTCCCTGGACCTGGATGTGCAACTGCCGGGCCGGGGCGTGACGGCGTTGTATGGTCCATCCGGCTCCGGCAAGACCACCTGCCTGCGCTGCATCGCAGGTCTGGAGCGCGCGCCACGAGGCTTCGTGCGGATCAACGGCGAGGTGTGGCAGGACAGCGAGCGCGGTATGTTCGTGCCGCCCCATCAACGGGCAGTGGGATATGTGTTCCAGGAGGCGAGCCTGTTCAGCCATCTGTCGGTGCGGGCCAACCTGGCATTCGGTCTCAAGCGCATCGCCCCGGGGCAACGGCGGGTGGACATGGACCAGGCCACCGAACTGCTGGGCATCGGCCACTTGCTCGACCGCCAGCCCCACAACCTGTCCGGCGGTGAGCGCCAGCGGGTGGGCATCGCCCGCGCCCTGCTGACCAGCCCACGCCTGTTGTTGATGGATGAGCCGCTGGCCGCGCTCGACATCCGGCGCAAGAACGAGATCCTGCCCTACCTGCAACGGCTCCACGATGAGCTGGACATCCCGGTGCTGTACGTCAGTCATTCCCAGGACGAAGTGGCGCGCCTGGCCGATCACATTGTGTTGCTCGACGGTGGCCGCGCGCTGGCCAGCGGGCCGATTGGCGAGACCCTGGCGCGGCTCGACCTGCCGCTGGCCCTGGGGGATGACGCCGGCGTGGTGATCCAGGGTACGGTCAGCGATTACGACCCCGCCTATCAATTGCTCACCCTGACACTGCCCGGTAGCCCGCTGCACGTGCGGGTAGCCCATACGCCGCTGGCCATCGGGCAGCCGCTGCGCTTCAAGGTCCAGGCCCGGGACGTCAGCCTCAGCCTGGCGAACGATGCCCAGACCAGTATCCTCAATCGCTTGCCGGTCACGGTGACCAGCGAACTGGCCGCCGACAACGCCGCCCACGTGCTGATCCGCCTGGAAGCCGCCGGCACGCCGCTGCTGGCCCGCATCACCCGCTATTCCCGCGATCAGTTGGCGCTGCACCCGGGGCAGGTGCTGTGGGCGCAGATCAAGGCGGTGGCGGTGTTGGCCTGAGCAGTAGACGCGGCCTGACAGCCGACCGGTCTTTTGAAGCGTTCGCTATTCCCTGTGGGAGCGAGCCTGCTCGCGATAGCGGTGGTTCAGTTGCATTGATGCTGAACGTACCGCCGTCATCGCGAGCAGGCTCGCTCCCACAGGGGTTCTGGGTGTTCTCAGAATTTCGGCACGACCGCAACGGGCCGCGGTCAATGAATCCATAGGCCACCGCATAGCTGCCAAGGATTTCTCCATGCCCGACACTCCGCTGCCCGAAGCATTGCCGGCCGATCTGCATTATGTCGACGACACCGGCCCCGGTATCACCCGCAGGAAGTTACGGGGCAAGTTCTGTTATTTCGATCCTCAGGGTCAACGTATCACCGATGCGGCCGAAATCCAGCGCATCAATGCCCTTGCGGTGCCGCCAGCCTATACCGATGTGTGGATCTGCACCGACCCGCGCGGGCATCTCCAGGCCACCGGCCGGGACGCCCGCGGGCGCAAGCAATACCGTTACCACGCGCGCTGGCGCGAGGTGCGCGATGCCGACAAGTATTCGCGGATGCTGGAGTTCGGTCGCACCCTGCCCCGCTTGCGCAAACGCCTGGAGGCGATTCTCGCGACACCCGGTTTCAGTCGCGACAAAGTCATGGCCACCGTTATCACCTTGCTGGACGTGACCTTGATCCGCGTCGGCAACAGCCAGTACGCCCGGGAGAATCGCTCTTATGGCCTGACCACCCTGCGCAGCAAACATGTCGAGGTCAACGGCAGCGCCATCGCCTTCCAGTTCCGTGGCAAGAGCGGCGTCGAGCACCAGATCACCGTGAAGGACCGGCGCCTGGCACGGATCATCAAGCGCTGCCAGGAAATACCCGGGCAGAATCTGTTCCAGTACCTGGACGAACACGGTGAGCGCCACGCCATCAGTTCCTCGGACATCAATGCCTACCTCAAGACCCTGACCGGCGCCGAGTTCACCGCCAAGGATTACCGCACCTGGGCCGGCAGTGCGGCGGCCCTGGCAGGCTTGCGGACGTTGGGCTGGGAAACCGAGACAGAAGCGAAAAAACACATCGCCGAGATGGTCAGGCAGGTCGCCCGGCAATTGGGCAATACGCCGTCCGTCTGTCGCAAGTGCTACATTCATCCTGCGGTGCTGGAAGGTTTCCTGCTCGGCACGTTGAAGCAACTGCCCAAGCCCCGGGCCCGTAAAGGTCTCAGCGAAGAAGAAGCCGGGCTGGCGATTTTTTTGCAACGGGTGATGCAAGCCACGCAAGCGTGCGAGTCGAAGTTCGGAAGCTGACACGACCCGAACAATGGTTTCTCCCTCAGGAACATCCAGCCAACGGTGAACTCCCAACTGTACGGTCCCGCAATACCTCACGCGTGAAATCGACAGGAGTCCTCGATGTCTGAACACATTGTCCATTTTCATTGCCAGATCGATCAGGGAACCACCGAACGTTTCCGCGACAACTGCCTGGAGGCGATCGAGAAAGGCGCAGATTCACTGATGCTCAATCTCTCCACGGTCGGCGGCAGCACCAACTTCGGCTTCACCCTCTACACCTTCATCAAGTCCCTCCCCGTGCCGGTGCGTGCGGTAAACGCCGGCAATATCGAATCCATGGGCATCGTCATGTACCTGGCCGCCAGCGACCGCACCACAACCCCTCATTCGCGCTTCCTGATCCATCCCATGAACTGGTATTTCGGCCAGAAATCGGTGGATCACTCGCGTCTGCGCGAATACCTGTCCAGCCTGGACAACGACGTCGCGCGATACGTGGAGATCTACGTCAAGGAAACCGCCGGGGCTGCCACGCAGCTGGATATATTCAAATGCCTGTGCAACGAGGAAAGGGTCATTCCGGCGGAAAATTCCCTGGCCTTCGGCATCGCCCACCGGGTCGAACAGGTGGTCTTCCCCACGGACGCCAGGCACTGGAAAGTCAGCGGTGGTGAGGATTGAGGCCCCGGGTGGCGCAACGCCTGTCAGTTAAGCCACCGTTTGTGGGAGCAACGCTCTTTTAATGCGATTAACAAAATGAGGTATTCCTTGCTTCATTATAAAAATATTCAATTCCCTATAACTACGAAGCGAAGCGGCGAGACAACTCTTTTAATTAACATCCAATGACCATTCGTCGCCAGTACAACGCTTTTATTAAACTTCCTTCGCCACTTACCTTTCACATTTAATGCGAGGCACGTTGCTCGCTTAAACCAGTATGAGGATTCTCGAAATGGCTAACAGCGGAAACAAAAACCCAGGCAACTTCGCAAATGATCGTGAAAAAGCATCTGAAGCCGGTAAGAAAGGCGGACAGGCATCGGGCGGCAGCAACACCAACGACCGCCAAAAAGGCTCTGGCGCTGGCAGCAAAGGCAGCGAACGCGGCCAAAGCGGCGCTGGCAGGAAGTCTTAACCCCTGAGACCCGCTGGGGCGCAGCCTTGCTGCGCCCTGGTGCTCGATGAGTCGAGGTGAAGCATGAGCAACCAGGAGCGGTTCATCGTCAGCTTTATCGCCAACGGCCAACCTGATAGCCGCGTGATGGAAGCCGACAGCGAGACATTGAGTGTCAGCGAAGCCGAAGCCCTGTTAAGAGTTTCTTTCAGTGAACTCCAAGACGTTCAATTGAGTGATGTTCAAGTTCAGAAAAGAACACGCCCCATTGAACAGGAACATGGCGTACCCGGACACTTTAAACAGCCATAGCTGATAGTGTTTAAATGTTTATCAGGTTATCCGATAGCCGATCAACGCTGCGCATAAGTCTTCTTCAGCGTATCGATCCACGCCAGGTCCAGGCTCGACTGCTCAGTTTCCAGGCCCATCCCCCGCATCGTCTCCGCATGTCCATCGGCTTCTCGCACCAGCGCCTGCTGATCACTTGAGTTGGCATCCAGGTGATGCATCTGGGCCAGCCCCAGGTGATAGAACCGCAACACCTTCATGGCGACCGGATCCCGGGCCTGTACGCCGTCCGTCACCTGATGCATGACGTTGGTGACGCGCATCAAATTGCGCTTGAGTTGCCAGCCGTACACCGCCGCCGCCATCCAGGGTTGCGTCCAGAGATACAGACGCATCAGCGCGGCCATCACCAGCACTGCCACAATCACCCCGCCGAGGTTGAAGCGAAAATTATCGGCCCCAGGCGTGCCGAACAGCATCACGGCCAGGCTGGACAACAGCATGGCCAGCGCCAGGAACACCACGGCGATGATCAGTGTGCTGCGGCGGGTCTGCTGTCGGTAGAGGTCGGCGTCCCACGGTTTGATCTCGAACATCGCAGTGCAATTTCCTTGTACGGGACAAAAAGAGTCGAGCATTATCGCCTGCCCGGCCGATTTAGCTATGCTGGGGCTCATTTTGTGCGGCAGACGAGCCGAAGGAACCGGATCAAAGTCCATGGCGATACCACAAGGATCGTGCGATCTTTGCGCGGGGACGTTTTTTTCAAGATGCCGTCGTTGTGTGCACGGCATCGTTTTCAAGGAAAGCTGAATGACTCAAAGACATGTAATCAACGCTTCAGTGAGCCCGAAAGGCAGCCTGGAGACCCTGTCCCAGCGCGAAGTCCAGCAACTGAGCGAAGCCGGTTCCGGCAGCATCTATACCTTGTTCCGCCAGTGCGCCCTGGCCATCCTCAATACCGGCGCCCATGTCGACAACGCCAAGACCATCCTGGAGGCCTACAAGGACTTCGAGATCCGCATTCATCAACAGGACCGTGGCGTGCGCCTGGAACTGTTGAACGCGCCGGCCGACGCCTTCGTCGACGGCGAGATGATCGCCAGCACCCGGGAAATGCTGTTCAGCGCCCTGCGCGACATCGTCTACACCGAGAACGAGCTGGACAGCCAGCGCATCGACCTGAGCTCGTCCCAGGGCATCAGCGACTACGTCTTCCACCTGCTGCGCAACGCCCGCACCTTGCGTCCAGGTGTAGAGCCGAAAATCGTCGTGTGCTGGGGTGGTCACTCGATCAACACCGAAGAATACAAGTACACCAAGAAGGTTGGCCACGAACTGGGCCTGCGCAGCCTGGACATCTGCACCGGCTGCGGCCCGGGCGTGATGAAAGGCCCGATGAAAGGCGCCACCATTGCCCATGCCAAGCAACGCATCCATGGCGGCCGCTACCTGGGCCTGACCGAACCGGGCATCATCGCCGCCGAGGCGCCAAATCCGATCGTCAACGAGCTGGTGATCCTGCCGGACATCGAGAAACGCCTGGAAGCCTTCGTGCGTGTCGGCCATGGCATCATCATCTTCCCGGGCGGTGCCGGTACGGCGGAAGAGTTCCTGTACCTGCTGGGCATCCTGATGCACCCGGCCAACCAGGACCTGCCCTTCCCGGTCGTGCTCACGGGGCCGAAAAGCGCCGCGCCGTACTTCGATCAGTTGCATGCCTTTGTCGGTGCGACTCTCGGCGAAGCGGCCCAGAAGCATTACCAGATCATCGTCGACGACCCGGCCGAAGTGGCACGGCAGATGACTCAGGGGCTCAAGGAAGTGAAGCAGTTCCGCCGCGAGCGCAACGACGCCTTTCACTTCAACTGGCTGCTGAAGATCGATGAAGGCTTCCAGCGTCCGTTCGATCCGACCCACGCCAACATGGCCAGCCTGGGCTTGAGCCTCGACCTGCCGTCCCATGAGCTGGCCGCCAACCTGCGCCGTGCGTTCTCCGGGATCGTGGCCGGTAACGTCAAGGACAAGGGGATCCGCCTGATCGAAGAACACGGCCCTTACGAAATCCACGGCGACCCCGCCATCATGGAACCCCTCGACCGCCTGCTCCAGGCCTTCGTCGCCCAGCACCGGATGAAACTGCCGGGCGGCGCGGCCTATGTGCCGTGCTATCGCGTGGTGACCTGACCCTCCGGAACACCCGGCCCCTTGTGGGAGCGAGCCTGCTCGCGATAGCGGTGGTTCAGTTGCATTGATGCTGAATGTACCGCCGTCATCGCGAGCAGGCTCGCTCCCACACAGGGGTCTGCTGCGGCTACAGAATTGTGTTCAGCTGCATCAATCCTGATGCATCCAATCCAACGCCAAGCCCAAGGTAATCCTTGATCGACGGATGGACAGTGTCCACCGGATGCACGTGCGTCGCCGTCACCACCATCACATCCGCTCCCGCCGCCTCGCCGGCCCGGATACCGGCGTCGGCATCCTCAAACACCAGACAATCCTCCGATGCCACTCGCAACCGCTCGGCAGCCAATCGATAACAGGCGGGGTTGGGTTTGCCGTCGCTGACATCTTCGGCGGTGACCATCACGGCGGAACGCGGGATGCCGGCGGCCTCCATCCGACGCAAAGCCAGTGCCATAGGGGCCGAGGTGACGATCGCCCAGCGCTCGGGAGGCAGGCCATTCAAGAACGCCACGGCGCCCGGCACGGCCACCACGCCTTCGACGTCTTCGATTTCCTCCCGGGTAATCCGCTCGGCTTCAGCCTGGGCGTCCACGCCCGGCAGATGTTGGCGCGCGATGGTGTCGATGGCCCTCACGCCATGGATGGTGGGCAGGAACGCCGCCACGTCCACGCCGTGGCGCAGCGCCCAGCGGGTCCAGATCCGCTCGGCGGCGGCGATGGAGTTCAGCAGGGTGCCGTCCATGTCGAAGAGAAAGGCGTGGTAGGCCTTGGATGAGTGCTTTACGGACATCGGATTCTCACAGTCAAAACATTGGTCCCCGGTGGGAGCGGGCTTGCTCGCGAATGCGTCGGCACCGTCGATTGGAGGTTGCCTGACACACCGCTATCGCGAGCAGGCTCGCTCCCACAGGGGGGCTATGGTGTCTGGGGTATTTATACCAACCGCTCGATCGACTGATGTTGCCAGACCCGTTTGTAATACAGCACCTGCAGCAACAACATGCTCAGGTACGCCACGGGAAACGCTATCCATACCCCTTCCAGGCCGAAGTGAGCGTCGAGCAGGTAAGCCGCCGGCACCTGCACGCCAATGATGCAGAAAATCGAAATCGCCACCGTCGGCAGCACCGTGCCGCTGGCGCGCATGATGCCGCTGACGATGGCCTGGAAACCGAACACCAGCAAGCTCCAGAGCATGATGTGCAGCAGGTGTTCGGCCTGGACCCGTGCCGCCGGGTCGGTGATGAACAACCCCAGCAGCCAATGGGACAACAGGTACCCCAGCAGCACCAGTCCCCCCGTCAGGTAGACGTTGATCTGCAGCCCCGTGCGCAGGATCGGCCCCAGGCGCTCCAGGCGTCCGGCGCCAATAGCCTGGGCACCGAGGATCGAGGCACTGATGGCAATCGACAACGCCGGGAACTGCACGTAGTTGACGATCTGCGTCACCGCGCCGTAGGCCGCCGTGGCCTGTGAACCGTGGCGATTGACCAGCGCCAGGATCACCAGTTCCGACAGGGAGATCACCACCATCTGCAACCCCGTCGGCAGGCCGATGCGCAGCACCTTGGCGAGGATCTCCCGGTCCAGGCGCATCGCCGCGAACAACGCCCGGTCCGGTGCCAGGGCATGCTCACGACGGTTCAAGCGCCACGCCAGCAACACCATGGCCGACGCCGTGCCCACCAGCCCCGCCAGTGCCGCGCTCTGGATGCCCATCTGCGGCAAGCCCAGCCAGCCACGAATCAGCGCCGGGGTGAGCAGCATCCCGACCCCGGTGGACACCATCAACGCCAGCAACGGCGTCAGCGTATCGCTGACCCCGCGCAACAGCTGGGTGAACAATACGAACACCAGCAATATTGGCAGAATCCACATCATGACCCGGGCATAGGCAACGGCGTCTTCCAGCACATCCGCCGGCGTGCCCAAGCCTTGCAGGGCCTGACGCGTAAAGACGCTGCCGAGCACCGCCGCCACCAGTCCGATGATCGCTCCCAACAACAGCGTCGAGCCGGCAATCGCCTTCACCGTGCCGGTTTCCCGGGCGCCGTAGGCCTGCCCGATCAACACCCCGGCCCCCGCGCCCAGGCCGATCACCAGTGCAATGAAGAAAAACAGGATTGGAAACATCCCCGACACCGCCGCCAGTGCCTGGGTGCCGAGCATCTGACCGATGTAGATGCTGTTGAGCGTGCCGGACATCGACTGCAGGAAGTTGGACAGGACCATGGGAATGAGGAACAGGAGGTAGGTTTTCCAGAGCGGCTGGGTCGGCATGGGGGCTCTTGATGGCAGGTTCGACGATTCAGGTGTCGGTAATTTAGCGCAATCCTGAGCAAACTGTGGGAGCAAAGCTTGCCCTAATGCCAGTCAGTCAAGGATCAAACGGCGCAAAAACTGTGGGAGCTAAGCTTGCTCGCGATAGCGGCAGACCAGCCAAAATGGTTGCTGGCAGACTTACGGCAATCGCGAGCAAGCTTTGCTCCCACAGGTTCGTGTATCAGGGCAAGCCTTGCTCCCACAGGTTTCATCCCGTCGGCCCGATTCGACATTTCACAGACTGTAGCTAACCTGAAGTAGCACAGTGCCACGCCCTGAGTAGGCCCTTGCCTACAGATGTCAGAAATCGGACGACTGGTCTTCAAGACAAATCCGAGGTCGCAGATAACCAGTTATTCGCCAATAACCTGTTAGCAACACTGTTCAAGGACCGAACCATGACGTCGTATCCACACGGTCATTCCTTTTCCTCCAACCTACCTCGCCTCCTCTGGAGTCCCGTGCTCGTGGCGGTTGCCGCCACCGCCGGCGTGCTGCTGCTCAACGAAACGAACGCACAAAACATCGGTTTCAGCGCAGCGCTGCTGGTCCTTGGTCTCGGTGTTGGCGTATGGGGCGCGCGCGCGCAGCGCCGGCAATTGGATCACGCGGTCACCGCCGCCACCGCCCGGCATGACCTGCACACCATCGAACACGCCAATCACAAAGCCAGCACGCAACTCAACGAAGTCATCCTCGGGGCCATGCCGATCTGGGCCAAGCAGGTCGAAAGCTCCCGGCAACAGACCGAGGCCGCGATCGTCTCGCTGACCAGCCGCTTCACCGGCATTTCGTCACGCCTGGAAGAAACCGTGCAAGCCTCGCAACTGGCCGCTGGCGAGCTGGCCGGGAAAAGCAGTGGCGGTGCCGTGCAGGTGCTGGCCCAGAGCGAGAATGAACTGGTGCGGGTGATCGATTCCCTGAAAGCCACCCAAGCCAGCCGTGACGAAACCCTGGCCCAGGTGCGCAACCTTACCGCCTACACCGGCGAGCTGCGGACCATGGCCGCCGACGTCGCCGCGATTGCCGCGCAAACCAACCTGCTGGCCCTCAACGCCGCCATCGAAGCCGCTCGGGCCGGTGAAGCCGGGCGCGGTTTCGCGGTGGTGGCCGACGCCGTGCGCAGCCTGTCGAGCAAGTCCAGCGAGACCGGCCAGCAGATGTCGGCCAAGGTCGACATCATCAATACCGCCATCACCCAGTTGGTCCAGGCCGCCTCCAGTGGCGCCGATCAGGACAGCCAATCGGTCTCTACGTCCGAGGACAGCATCCAGCACGTATTGGAGCGTTTCAAAAACGTAACCGGGCAATTGGCCCAGTCGGCGGACCTGCTGCAGCAGGAAAGCTTCGGCATCCGCGACGAACTCACCGAGGTGCTGGTCAGCCTGCAATTCCAGGATCGGGTCAGCCAGATCCTCAGCCACGTGCGCGACAACATCGAGGACCTGCACGTGCATATGCAGCAGGCCAGCCAGTCGCCCGACCAGGCCGTGTCCATCGATGCCCGCCAATGGCTGGCCCGCATGGAAACCACTTATGCCACCGACGAGCAACGCCGCAACCACCACGGCGACTCGGGCGTGCAACAAGCTTCACAGGAAATAACCTTCTTTTAGGAGAGCCGTTCATGGCTAAAAGTGTATTGGTTGTCGACGACTCCGCGAGCGTTCGGCAGGTCGTCGGCATTGCGTTGAAAAGTGCCGGCTACGACGTGATCGAAGCCAGCGATGGCAAGGATGCGCTGGGCAAGCTCAACGGGCAGAAAGTGCACCTGATCATCAGTGACGTGAACATGCCGAACATGGACGGCATCACCTTCGTCAAGGAGGTCAAGAAGCTGGCCAGCTACAAGTTCACGCCGATCATCATGCTCACCACCGAGTCCCAGGAATCGAAGAAACAGGAAGGCCAGGCGGCAGGCGCCAAGGCCTGGGTGGTCAAGCCGTTTCAACCCGCGCAAATGCTGGCGGCGGTTTCCAAACTGATCCTTCCTTGATGGCCGGAGGCTGTGATGCCGCTGCTGTACAAAACACAGGGTGACACCGCACAGGTGCAGATCGACGGCGAGCTGACGATCTACACCGCCGCCGACCTGGCCGCGCAATTGCTGCCATGCCTGGGCAATGCGCCGGCCATGGAGCTGGACCTGTCACAGGTGACCGAAATGGACGGCGCCGGCCTGCAACTGCTGCTGATAGCCCTACGCGAGGCGCCGAAGGCCGGCACCCAGTTGACCCTGACCGCTCGCAGCAAAGCTGTCAGCGAAACGCTCGAGCTGTGCAACCTGCTGGCCTAGGGTCCAGCCGTCATCGCCCGACACGACAAAGGATATGAGCGTGAGCATCAATCTCGACCAGGCACAACAAACGTTCATCGTCGAGGCACGGGAGCAGTTGCAGGCAATGGAAGAATCCCTGCTGCAACTGGAAAACGACCCGGCCGACGATGACGCCATCGGTGCGATCTTCCGTGCGGCCCACACCATCAAGGGCTCGGCCGGACTGTTCGGCCTGGAACCGATCGTCAGCTTCACCCACATCGTCGAAGATGTGCTCGATCGCCTGCGCAACGGCAGCGTCGAGGTAGACACCGGCCTGATCGCCGTGCTGCTCAAGTCCAGCGATCACATGCTGGAACTGATCAACGTGGTGGCCAACCAGGGCGGGACGTTGACCCCGCCGGCCCTGAAACGGGAGATGGAGCTGTGCCAGATCTTGCAGGAGTACCAGGCGCCCCCGCCTGACGACGCGCCGGCACCGGCGGCTGAAGCCACAACGCAGGAGCCGTCCGAAACGCGCCTCTGGCACATTTCCCTGCGCTTCGGCCAGGACGTGTTCCGCAACGGCATGGACCCACTGTCGTTCCTGCGCTATTTGCAGACCCTCGGTGAAATCGTCCACCTCGACACACAGACAGAGACGTTGCCCAGCGTCGAAGCCTTTGACGCCGAATCCTGCTACCTGGGATTCGACATCGACTTCCGTTCAGCCGCCAGCCACAGCGCAATCAACGAAGTCTTCGATTTCGTCCGGGAAGATTGTCTGATCGAGATCGTGGCCGTCGACGAGCGTGCGAACACCGGGCTGGTCGCCACCGCCCAGGAATCGAACGACGAGAGCACGGCGCTGGTCGCCACCGGCGAACTGCTGCCGGACCAGCGCAAGACGCCGCGAACGGCGGCCCAACTTCCTGCCGAAAGGCCACCGGCCAGCAGTGAAAACAAAGCCAAGGATGGCGCCTATGTGCGGGTCAATGCCGACAAGCTCGACGAACTGATCAACCTGGTGGGTGAACTGGTCATCGCCAGTGCCGGCACCAGCCTGCTGGCCCGCAACTGCCACGACGACTCGTTGCAGGAAGCCACCTCGACGGTGTCCGGGTTGGTGGAAGAAATCCTCGACGGTGCGTTGCGCCTGCGCATGATCCCCATCGGTGAAACCTTCAACCGGTTCCGCCGGGTGGTGCGCGATGTCAGCCAGGAACTGGGCAAGGACATCGACCTGATCATCAGCGGCGCGGAAACCGAACTGGACAAGACCGTGGTGGAAAAAATCGGCGACCCGCTCATGCACCTGCTGCGCAACGCCATGGACCACGGCATCGAGACCGCCGAAGCGCGGCTGGCCGCCGGCAAGCCAGCCAAGGGGCATCTGCACCTCAACGCCTACCACGACTCGGGCAGCATCGTGCTGGAGATCGCCGACGACGGCGCCGGCCTGGACCGCGACCGGATCCTGGAAAAGGCCCAGGAGCGTGGCCTGGTCGCCCCAGGCGCCAGCCCGACCGACCAGGAGATCTACAACCTGATTTTCGAACCCGGCTTCTCCACCGCCCAGGCCGTCACCAACCTGTCGGGGCGGGGCGTGGGCATGGACGTGGTCAAGCGCAACATCACCCTGCTGCGCGGCACCGTGGACCTGGACAGCCAGCCGGGCCGGGGCACCGTGGTGCGCATCCGCTTGCCGCTGACCCTGGCGATCATCAATGGCTTCCTGGTGGGCATCGATCAGTCCACCTATGTCATTCCACTGGACATGGTCCAGGAGTGCATCGAGCTGAGCGAAGACGACGGCACCGCCAGTCGCGAACAGGGCTACCTGGATCTGCGCGGCGAGGTGCTGCCCCTGGTGTACCTGCGCGACCACTTCAATCACGAAGGCCGGGCTTCGCGCCGGCAGAACGTGGTGGTGGTGCGTTATGCCGAACTCAAGGCCGGCCTGGTAGTGGATGACCTGCTCGGCGAATTCCAGACTGTCATCAAGCCCTTGGGCAAGTTGTTCGGCGCACTGCGCGGCATCAGTGGCTCGACCATCCTGGGCAGCGGCGCCGTGGCCCTGATTCTCGACGTGCCGGCGCTGCTCACCCAGATCGCCCAGATAGAAAACCGCTACACCCCTACCCAATTCTCACAAGCCAACGCTCGCTGACGCTTTAGCAACTCCATGGAGAGGTATTTCCCAATGAAATGGTTCTACGATCTTAGAATCGCCACCAAACTGATCACCTCATTTCTTGTGGTGCTGGCCCTGACCGCCGTCATGGGGGTGTTCTCGATCATCCAACTGGGCGAAGTGAACGGCACCACCACCGAAATCCGTGAAAACTGGATGCCGTCCATGCGCGCGGCATCCGGCATGCGTTTCTACGCTGCGAACTATCGCCTCAAGGAAAACCGTCACATCACCGCTGATTCCGAGCAGGAACGCACCACAGTCGAACAGGAAGCGGAAGAAGCCAGGAAAGGTTTCGAGACCCGTATGGCGACCTACGAAAAACTGCTTTCCAACGCCGAAGACCGTCAGCTGTTCGAGACAACCCGCAATGACTGGGTCGCCTATCTGGCGATCAGCAAAGACCTGATGGCACTGTCCCGGCAAAACCTCACCGAGCAAGCCCATGCGCTGCTCAAGGGCGAGTCCCGGCGTCGTTTCGAGCTGGTGACCGGTGACCTGCAGAAACTGGTGGAACTCAATGACGTCGGTGCTGGCGCGGCCAGCGAACGCGGCACGGCACTGTTTGAAAAATCACGTCTGTCGATCATCGCCGTGCTGGCTGCGGCCCTGCTGATCGGCCTGGGCCTGGCGCTGTTCATCTCCCGGATCATTTCCCGTCCCTTGAAGCAAGCCGCGTTGGTGGCCGAACAGCTGGCCGAAGGCAACCTGAACGCGAAAATCGAGGCCGGCTCCAAGGACGAAACCGGCATGGTGCTCAACGCCATGCAGAACATGGTGGGCAAGCTGTCCCACATCATCGGTGAAGTGCGCAACGCCGCGGACAACCTGGCCAGCGCCTCCGAAGAGGTCAGCGCCACCGCGCAGTCCATGAGCCAGGCCACCAGCGAACAGGCGGCCAGCGTCGAGGAAACCAGCGCCTCCATCGAGCAGATGAGCGCCAGCATCAACCAGAACACCGAGAACGCCAAGGTCACCGACGGCATGGCCAGCAAGGCCGCCAAGGAAGCCACCGACGGTGGCGAATCAGTGCAGCAGACCGTGGTGGCGATGAAGAAAATCGCCCAGCGCATCAGCATCATCGACGACATCGCCTACCAGACCAACCTGCTGGCGCTCAATGCCGCCATCGAAGCCGCCCGTGCCGGCGAGCATGGCAAAGGCTTCGCCGTCGTCGCCGCCGAGGTACGCAAACTGGCCGAGCGCAGCCAGGTCGCCGCCCAGGAAATCGGCGAACTGTCCTCCAGCAGCGTCGACATGGCCGAGAAGGCCGGCAATCTGCTCGATGAGATGGTGCCCTCGATCAACAAGACCTCGGACCTGGTGCAGGAAATCAGCGCCGCCTCCGAAGAACAGGCCGCCGGCGTGGCGCAGATCAACACCGCCATGACCCAGCTCAACCAGGTGACCCAGCAGAACGCCTCCAGCAGCGAAGAACTGGCCGCCACCGCCGAGGAAATGAGCAGCCAGGCCGAACAACTGCAACAGGCCATGAGTTTCTTCACCCTGGACACGCCACCCAAGTCGGCCAGCCTGCCAGTGAAGGTCGACCACACACCCGGACCGACCAACCGCAAGCCGGCCCGGGCCTCGGTGACTACTCTGCCCAAGGCGTTCGCCTACAACATGGCCGGCGCACCGGACGAATCCGAATTCACCCGGTTCTGACGGTCCGCTTGCACAGGCTCGCTTAAAGGAGAAAAGCCATGGGCGCCATCGCTACTACCCGTCAGACCGCCATCGCGGTCGAGGAAGAAGCGCAATACCTGACATTCATGCTCGGCACAGAGATGTTTGCCATCGGCATCCTCTGCATCAAGGAGATCATCGAGTACGGCAACCTGACCGTGGTGCCGATGATGCCGGCCTTCGTCCGCGGGGTGATCAACCTGCGCGGCGCGGTCGTGCCGGTGGTGGACCTGTCGGCCCGTTTCGGTCGGCAGAACTCGTCGATCACCCGGCGTTCGTGCGTAGTGATCATCGAGGCCAACACCGAAGACGGCCACGCCCAGGACATCGGCCTGCTAGTGGACACAGTGTCGGCGGTGCTGGAAATCCCGGCCTCGCAGATCGAACCGCCACCGAGTTTCGGGGCGAAGATCCGTGCTGACTTCATCAGCGGCATGGCCAAGGTCGACGGCAAGTTCGTGATCGTGCTGGAGGTGGGGCGTGTGCTGTCCATCGACGAAATGTCCCAACTGGCCGAAGCCAGCCCCACCGCGCTGGAGTTTGAAAGCCAGTGAACGCCGACACCTGCAAGGAACGCACCGTGAACTCACTGGCCCTCAGTGATCGAGAGTTCAGCCAGTTTCAATCCTGGCTGTACAAGGCTGCCGGAATCAACCTGTCCGACGCCAAGAAAGCCCTGGTGGCCGGACGTTTGTTCAAGCGCCTCAAGCACTATGAGCTGGGCAGCTACGGCGAGTATTTCAAACTGATCATGAACGGCCAGCGCAGCGATGAATTGCAGGTGGCGCTGGATTTGCTCACCACCAACGAAACCTACTTTTTTCGCGAACCCAAGCACTTCGATTTCCTGCGCCAGCATGTACTGCCCAAGGCGACACCGGGCAAGACCTTTCGCCTCTGGAGCGCGGCCAGTTCGTCGGGAGAAGAACCCTACAGCCTGGCGATGACCCTGGCCGAAGGGCTGGGCACCACACCTTGGGAAGTGATCGGTTCGGACATCAGCACCCAGGTGCTGGCCAAGGCGCGCTCCGGGCACTATCCGATGGAGCGCGCCCGCACCCTGCCCCAGCCGCTGCTGAAGAAATACTGTCTCAAGGGCACCGGCAGCCAGCAAGGCACGTTCCTGATCGACCGGGCGTTGCGCAACCGCGTCAACTTCGTCCAGGTCAACCTCAACGACACCCTGCCGGAGCTGGGGGAGTTCGATGTGATTTTCCTGCGCAACGTCATGATCTATTTCGACCAACCCACCAAAAGCAAAGTGGTTGCCCGACTGATCCCCCGACTCAAGTCTGGGGGGTATTTCATCGTGAGCCATTCGGAAAGCCTCAACGGGGTTTCCGATGCCTTGAAGATGGTGATGCCATCGATTTATCGCAAACCATGAGCGCCGCCATGCAACCCGCGACAAGGGACGTTGCCGAGGTCTACCTGGCACCGGGCGAATTCCGCTTCGCCACGTGCCCGACCCGGCTGCGTACGATCCTCGGTTCCTGCGTGGCGATCACCTTGTGGCATCCCGAACACCGGATCGGCGGCATGTGCCATTTCATGCTGCCCAGCCGCATACGCTGCTCCACGGCCCTCAACGGCATGTACGCCGACGAAGCCATCGAACTGTTCATCCGTGAGGCGCGGGTCCATCATACCGAACCCGAGGAGTACCAGCTCAAGCTGTTCGGCGGCGGCGAGATGTTCCCCGAGCTGCAACGGCATGTCCCCTTTGGTGATGTCGCGCGGCTGAACGTCAATGCGGCGTTGGAAATGGCCGCCCTCTACCGCCTGGACCTGATTGCCCAGGACATGGGCAGCACCGGCTACCGCAACATCATCTTCGACCTGTGCAGCGGCGATGTGTGGGTCAGGCACCAACCGATAAGGACCCGGCATTAACCATGTCAAAAAAGATCAATGTATTGCTGGTGGATGACTCTGCCGTGGTTCGCCAGGTATTGCTGGCGATTCTCAGTGACACCCCGGATATCCACGTCATGGGCGCGGCCTCCGACCCGATTTTCGCCATGGAAAAACTGGCCCGGGAGTGGCCCGACGTGATCGTGCTGGATGTGGAAATGCCACGCATGGACGGCATCACCTTCCTCAAGAAAATCATGAACGAGCGCCCGACTCCGGTGGTGATCTGCTCGTCCCTGACCCCCAAGGGCGCGGAAACCACCTTGCAGGCGATGGCCGCCGGCGCGGTGGAAATCATCACCAAGCCCACCAGCGGCTTGAAGAGTTTTCTGTTGGAGTCAGCGGCGGAACTGGTGGCGGCAATCAGGGGGGCCGCCCAGGTCAATGTCCGCAATCTGGGCAAGCGTCCCGCGCCACTGGTACCGGCCGTCAAGCTCAACGCCGATGCCATGCTGCCCGCCGCGAACGGCCACGCCATGGCGCAGACCACTGAACGCATCGTCGCCCTCGGTACCTCCACCGGCGGCACGCAAGCCCTGGAGGCGGTGTTGACTGCCCTGCCGCGGGTGTGTCCGGGGATCGTCATCGTCCAGCATATGCCGGAAAAATTCACCGCCTCGTTCGCCGCCCGGCTCAACAGCCTGTGCCAGATCGAAGTCCGCGAAGCCCGCAACAACGACCGCATCCACCCGGGCCTGGCACTCATCGCCCCCGGCGGCAAACACATGATGGTGACCCGCAGCGGCGCGTTCTATCACGTGCAGGTGGTGGACGGGCCGCTGGTCAATCGCCATCGCCCGTCGGTGGACGTGCTGTTCCGCTCAGTGGCCAAATTCGCCGGCCGCAACGCCACCGGCGTCATCATGACCGGCATGGGCGACGACGGCGCCCGCGGCCTGAAGGAAATGCTCGACGCCGGCAGCGCCACCGTGGCCCAGGACGAAGCCAGCTGCGTGGTCTTCGGCATGCCCAAGGAAGCCATCAAACTCAACGCCGCACAACGGGTGATGGGGTTGCAGGAGATTGCGCAGGTGATTTTGCATCGGTAGCCATCGGGGGCTTTGTGGCGAGGGGATTTATCCCCTCGCCACAGGCGTCTACACCGGCGGAATCGTCGCAAGCACGCCAATCAGCAAGGTCAACGCCAGGAAACCACCCAGAAAAATTGCCATCTTCGTCATAAGCACTCCAGAAAGAAACACACAGCAAGCAGCCACTTCATAACCCCTGTGGGAGCGAGCCTGCTCGCGATGACGTCGGCACAGTCAACTTCCTTGCCGACTGACAGAGCGCCATCGCGAGCAGGCTCGCTCCCACAGGACTCTGAGGTGAACTCGGTTTCCGATGAATACCTCGCAATATTCTGGCTTGAAACTCAGGTTGCATTACAGCCGCACCTGTCAGCAAAAAAACCGGATCAGATCCCCTTGCCACGCCCCTCGATATACCAACGTATATTTTCCCGCCCTTAATCTCAGTGGTCATCGCCAGAGGCTGGACTTAATCTCGCCGCACTCAAACACCGACGATACAAAAGAGGTGCACGATGCGCTCTCCACTCGCCGCCTCAGCATTGACCCCTTTCAAATACAACGAGCCAGGTGCCTGGTGGGCTGATGTCACGCTGGTTGGCCTCATCGTGGTGCTGGTCGTATTCATTACCTACGGCGTCGAGCAAATGAACCAGCCGCTCGGTGTGCTGGATGCCTCGCCGCTGTCACTCGATCTGGCCCACTTGCCGGGATACACCCTGCGTACCACCTTGCGCATGTTCATCGCGCTGTTTGCGTCCTTTGTGTTTTCCCTGCTCATCGCCACGTTGGCGGCGAAAAGTCGCAAGGCCGCCCTGGTCATCCTGCCGGCACTGGATGTTCTTCAATCCGTGCCGGTCCTGGGGTTCCTGACCTTCACCGTGGTGTTCTTCATGGGGCTCTTCCCAGGCAAGGAGTCCGGGGTGGAGTGCGCAGCGATCTTCGCCATTTTCACCAGCCAGGTCTGGAACATGACCTTCAGCGTCTATCAATCACTGAGGACCGTACCCAACGATCTCTACGAAGTCAGCCGGCAGTTTGCGTTTTCGCCCTGGCAGCGGTTCATCAGGCTGGAGTTGCCCTTCGCCACGCCAGGGCTGGTGTGGAACATGATGATGTCCATGTCCGGTGGCTGGTTTTTCGTGGTGGCGTGCGAGGCCATTACTGTGGGCAACACCACCGTGAATTTGCCGGGGATCGGTTCCTGGCTGGCGCTGGCGATCGAACGCAAAGACATCGTCGCGACCGCCTGGGCCGTGCTGGCCATGGCCGTGGTGATCATGCTCTACGACCTGTTGTTCTTCCGGCCGATCGTGGCCTGGGCGGACCGGTTTCGCTTCGAGCAGACCGCCTCCCAGAAGCGCCCTCGCTCCAGGGTCTACGACCTGCTGCGCTCGACTCGCCTGGTGCCCTTGGCGCTGCTGGCACTGGGCAGTCTCAGGAGTTCCTTATTCCTGGACAAACTCCCCACGCTGCCCCGCCTGCGCTTCAAGGCCAGTGCCCGTTTCAGCCGCACGACCGACCTACTCTGGATTGCCTTGATCGTCCTGGCCTGCATGGCCGGAATCTTTCAGTTGTCAGCCTTCATTAGCAGTACCTTGGGCCTGGAGGACGTCATCAGCGCCGTCAGCCTGGGGCTTGCCACCCTGCTGCGCGTCGTCGTGCTCATCGCGCTCGCCAGTCTGGTCTGG
Organism: Pseudomonas sp. ICMP22404; assembly: GCF_006227205.1. Classification (GTDB taxonomy): domain Bacteria; phylum Pseudomonadota; class Gammaproteobacteria; order Pseudomonadales; family Pseudomonadaceae; genus Aquipseudomonas. The sequence continues at coordinate 67,938 of NZ_VCNG01000015.1, read as the reverse complement.
GTACCCGTCGGCGTGTGGATCGGCCTGAACCCGCGCTGGGCCGAACGCCTGCAGCCCATCGCACAACTGTTGGCGGCCTTTCCCGCCAACGTGCTGTTCCCGTTTGCGGTGGTCGCCATCGTTGCCTTGAAACTGAACCCCGATGTCTGGCTGTCGCCGCTGATGGTGCTGGGCACCCAGTGGTACATCCTGTTCAACGTGATCGCCGGGGCCAGTGCGCTCCCAACCGACCTGCGAGAAGCCACCCGCAGCTTCCACCTGCGCGGTTGGCAATGGTGGCGACAGTTCGCCCTGCCCGGCGTCTTTCCCTACTACGTCACCGGCGCCCTGACGGCGGCGGGCGGATCGTGGAACGCCAGCATCGTCGCCGAGGCCGTATCCTGGGGTAACGAGCATCTGTACGCGTCAGGGCTCGGCGCCTTCATTGCCCAGGCCACCGAGGCGGGAGACATGCAACGGGTGGCGCTGGGGGTTTCGGTCATGGCGATCTTTGTCGTGGGTTTCAATCAACTGCTGTGGCGTCCCTTGTACGGTTTCGCCGAGCGCCGACTGCGAATCGATTGAGGATGAACCAATGCAAGTGATGGAGAAGCGCTGCCTGGTCGACGTGCAGCAAGTGGGTCATGTCTATGGCACGGCCGGCGGCGCCGAGCGGCGGGTCCTGGACGATGTCTGCATGCGCCTGAACGAGGGCGAAATCGTCGGTCTGCTGGGACGCTCAGGGTCTGGAAAGTCGACCTTGCTGCGCTCCATCGCAGGCCTGATTTCGCCGACCGCGGGCGTGGTTGAATTCCCCGTCGATGCCCAGGGATCAGCGAGTTCGGTACGCATGGTGTTCCAGAGCTTCGCCCTGTTTCCCTGGCTGACGGTATTGCAGAACGTCGAGGTCGGCCTCGAAGCCTTGAACGTGCCGGTGCCCGAGCGCCGCCGACGGGCCCTGGCCGCCATCGACATGATCGGCCTCGACGGCTTTGAAAGCGCCTTCCCGAAGGAGTTGTCCGGCGGCATGCGCCAGCGTGTCGGCCTGGCGCGGGCGCTGGTGGTCGCCCCGGATGTGCTGTTGATGGACGAACCGTTCTCCGCATTGGACGTGCTCACCGCCGAAACCCTGCGCACCGACTTGCTGGACCTGTGGCGCGAAGGGAGGATGCCGCTCAAGTCGATCATGATGGTCACCCATAACATCGAAGAAGCCGTGCTGATGTGCGACCGGATACTGATCTTTTCCTCCAATCCGGGGCGCATCATGAAGGAAATCAGCGTCGACCTACCCCAGCCGCGCAATCGCTCCGACCTGGCGTTCCAGGCCTTGGTGGAACACATCTACGTGCAGATGGCCGGTGGTGGACGTGCGGATTCTCCACGCCAGGGTGTGTTTGCAGGTACGGGCGTGGGCATGGTCTTGCCGTCGATCTCCACCAACGCACTGGCCGGATTGATCGAAGCGGTCCAGGATCACCCCTTTGACGGCCAGGCCGATCTGCGGGAGCTTGCGGGGGCGCTGCGCTACAGCGACAGTGATCTTTTTCCGGTCGCCGAGGTGCTGCAGCTGATGCGTTTCGCCGACCTGCATGATGGGACCCTCACCCTGCTACCCGCCGGGCATCGCTACGGGGAGTCAGATGTCGATGAGCGCAAGCAATTGTTCGCCCGGCACCTGCTCCGGTATGTCCCGCTGGTGGGGCATGTGCGAAGAGTGCTGGACGACCGCCCTACCCGCACGGCGCCCGCCCGACGTTTCCGGGACCAACTGGAGGACTTCATGTCCGAGCACGACGCCGCCCACACCCTGGACTGCGTCACGCAGTGGGGACGCTATGCGGAGCTGTTCGCCTACGATGAAGTGGCCGATCAGTTCAGCCTGGACAATCCGTCCTGAGGTGATTCAAATGACAAGGTCGAAGCCCGGCCGGATCGAGCGATACGAGATGAATATTCAATGAGAAAAACTCAATGGGCGCTGCGTCTGCTGCTTCTGCTGGGGCTGGCGCTCGGCATCGCGGCGATAGACACCATCACCGATCTCGAGATCGCCGTGGGAGTCTTCCAGATCGTCGTGGTGCTGATTGCCGTGAGGATCCTGCCAGCGCGTGCGGTCGCGGGCGTATCGTTCATTTGCATGGTGCTGACGATCTTCAGCTATCGGCTGACACGCTTCGGTGATTCGGAGGCCGGCCAGATCAACGTGCTGATCAGCCTCGCCGCCATCGCCGGCACGACCTACCTGGCCCTGCGCCTGTCGGCCGCCATCGAAACCGTGCATCGAACCCGCGCACACCTGGCACACATCGCTCGGGTCAACATGCTGGGCGAACTGGCCGCCTCCATCGCCCACGAAGTGAACCAGCCCTTGGCCGCCGTCGCCAACAGCAGCGGCGCCTGCCTGCGCTGGATGGCAACGGAGCCACCCAATTTGCCCAAGGCCCGCCTGGCGGTGGAACGCATCATCGCCGATACCCATAGGGCCAGTGAAATCATCACCCGCCTGCGCGGCATGGCCCGGCACCAGGCCCCCACCAAGCAATGGTTGAACGTCGCCGACACGGTCAATACCGCCCTGCGACTGTTGGCCGGAGAACTGAACGAGCAAGGCATCACCCTGCGCGTGCATATCCAGGAAGGCCTGCCGCCGATGCTGGCGGATGAAGTGCAGATCCAACAGGTGATATTGAACCTGGCGATGAATGGGATCGACGCGATGCGCCAGGTCGACGCCGACCAGCGGTTCCTGGAGTTTCATGCCGTGCTGGAGTCCGGTCAGCAACTGTTGTTTTCCGTGTCCGACCAGGGCAAGGGCCTGTCTGGAAACGACCACGAGCGGGCGTTCGACGCGTTCTACAGCACCAAGCCAGACGGCATGGGCATGGGCCTGGCCATCAGTCGCTCGATCATCGAGGCCCATGATGGGCGTATCTGGGTATCCAGCAACCCGCAATCCGGCGCAACCTTCCACTTCACCCTGCCGGCGGTGACAAGAGAATCCGATGACTGAGCCCCAACTTGCCGAAGCGATGGTGTACATCGTTGACGACGACAGCTCCGTACGCGTCTCACTGCAAGACCTGCTGGCCTCCGTGGGCCTGCCGAGCATGGCTTTCGCCTCGGCGCGCGAATTCATGGACGCCGCGCTGCCAGACATCCCCGCCTGCCTGATCCTCGACGTGCGCATGCCGGGGATGAGCGGGCTGGACTTCCAGCAGGAAATGGCACGCTTGAACCTCCAGCTCCCCGTGATCTTCATCACCGCCCACGGCGACATCCCCATGTCGGTAAAAGCCATGAAGGCCGGGGCGCTGGAGTTCTTGACCAAGCCCTTCCGTGAGCAAGACCTGCTCGACGCCATCAGCCAGGGCCTGAACCGCGACAGGGAACGGCGCAAGGCCGCCTCGGTGATGGATGACTTGAAACGGCGCTATGACAGCCTGACTGACGGCGAACGGGACGTGATGGAGTGGGTGGTGTCAGGCTTGCTGAACAAACAAGTGGCCGGACGCTTGGGGTTGAGCGAAGTGACCGTGAAGGTCCGGCGCGGCGCGTTGATGCGCAAGATGGATGCGGACTCGTTGGCGGCGTTGGTCAAAATGTCGGAGCGGCTCAAGGGTATGAGTCACTAAGGAATCCCGAGGCTCTGCTTTTGTGGGAGCGAGCCTGCTCGCGATGACGGCAGCACATTCAACACCGATGCCAACAGACCCACCGCTATCGCGAGCAGGCTCGCTCCCACAGGGGATCTGGGACGAACTCAGGTCATGTAACCAGGCCACAATCCAATGTGGGAGCGGGCTTGCTCGCGAAGACGGCAGCACATCCAGCACCGATGCCAACAGACCCACCGCTATCGCGAGCAGGCTCGCTCCCACAGGGGATCCGGGGACGAACTCAGGTCATGTAGCAGGCCACAATCCAATGTGGGAGCGAGCCTGCTCGCGATGGCGGCAGCACATCCAGCACCGATGCCAGCAGGCCCACCGCTATCGCGAGCAGGCTCGCTCCCACAGGGGATCCGGGGACGAACTCAGGTCATGTAGCAGGCCACAATCCAATGTGGGAGCGGGCTTGCTCGCGAAGACGGCAGCACATCCAGCACCGATGCCAACAGACCTACCGTTTTCACTCCCATCCCAGTCGACATCGATACCGGAATCCAATTACCTTCATCCATCCGCGCTCAAGGACCGACCGCCATGCCCAGCTTCCCGACCTTCCAAACCCAACGCCTGATCCTCACTCCACTGCAACTGACCGACGCCCCCGCCATCCAGGCGCTGTTCCCCCAATGGGAAGTGGTCCGCTACCTCGATAGCCGAGTGTCTTGGCCCTACCCCGCCGACGGCGCGCTGGCCTACGTGCGCGACCACGCCCTGCCCGCCATCGAGCGTGGCAAAGAGTGGCACTGGATGATCCGCCTGGCGTCAGACCCGACCCAGATCATCGGCAGCATTTCCCTCTTTGACCAACCAGACAACCACCGCGGCTTCTGGTTGTCACCGCAATGGCAAGGGTTCGGCTACATGAGCGAGGCGTGCGAGGTGATCAACGAGTATTGGTTCGTGACGCTTGATCGCCCGGTAATGGTGGTGCCCAAGGCCGTTGGTAACCAGGCCTCTCGGCGCATTTCGGAACGTGAGGGGATGCGATTACTCAGGACTGAACGGGGGCGATTTGTCAGCGGGGAATTGGACAAAGAGGTATGGGCATTGGACCGTGAGCAGTGGCTGGGGCGTACTACTCAGAGACGGTAACTGAAAGCTGCATCGGCTATACCGAACCAAAGACAAAATCGGCAGGCTCGAACCGCTCGCTCGTGTCCATCCGGATATTCCGTAAGTGCGCCGTTTCCAGGTGCGACGCATAAAGCTGTTCCGAAAAATAGCCCACCAAGATCGAACGACGACGAGCCCCACTCACGTTCAGACTGGCCGCGTGAACCAGCTCGGCATCAAACACCAGGATGTCGCCGCCCCCCCCTGAAAGCTGCACGGAGCGGGACTCGTCAGCGAAGTCGAAAGACGGCGTTCCCGGCGTCGGGCGATGGCTGCCAGGCACGATACGCGTCGCGCCGTTCTCGGGACCGTAATCGTCGAAAAAAGCCAGGGCAACTGCCGTATCCCCTGGCCGTTGGGCCGACAGGTCGCGGTGCAACTGCTGATGACCGCCACCTGCCAGGGGCTCGCGTCCTTCCACCTGCGCGAGAAAAAAACGCTCGCCGATCAACTCGCCCACTGCCGCCAGCAACGGTGGCAGACGACACACCGCCTGGATCGTTGGATTGCAGTCCAGCAGCGAATGACGCCAATCCCAGCCACGGGGGGTTGGCCATTGATCAGACGGTATTACGCCCGCATCGAATAGGCTACGCAGCTCTGCGAGCCACTCGGTTGGGATCGCACGATGCAGCAGGACGTAGCCATCCAGGTGGAGTTGATTGCGGTTGGTCATGGCGCTGGCAATATCCTTGTATGTGGCGAGGGGATTCATCCCCGCTGGGCTGCGAAGCGGCCCCCATCGAGGCGTCAGAACTGCACTCAGGAATTGGAACCCATCCGCCCCCGAAACGCCACGCGCAGGCACCCCCAGGCGATGGCTCCAACGATCAACACCTCCGCGCCCCCCATCAGCAAGTTGAAGGAAAAGGTCAGCGGTTTCTCGGCCCAATAGAAAATCGTCGAGCCCGTCCGAAAACCGCTGGCATGCAACCGTCCGGTAAACACAGACGGCACCCATGCGACCAGGTTAATCAGCTCCAGCACCGCCAGGAAAGTACCCAACAGCATGAGCAAGGCGCGGGCAGGCATACCGAGCTCCTCGCTCGATTCGGACGCAGCCGCGGCCCCCTTCCCTCTGCGCCTTCTGGCTTCCCTCACCGCCTTGCCGCTGGTAGGCGCTGGAACCGGCCTGTAGGGTACTTTCGCAGCCACCGCCGAAGCACCGACGACCTCGGTAGGCACCGCCACGTTCAGATAGCCGGCCAGCTCACGCAGCCACACGTCGGTGCGTTGACTCCCCGGCACTACCGGAACGTTATCGGTGGTCAGGCGATGCTCACTGCCATCGCGCATCACCAGCCACAGCTGGGTTCGGGCTTGCTCAGCCTGCGGAAGACGACGAAGTTCAAGGTATTTGACGGCGTCGATTCTGAATACCAACTGCACACGCTCGCGACGTCCAAAAAAGTTTCGGGTCAGGCGCTTGCCTTCACCGTCGACGCGCGACAACACCAAGCTCTCGCGGATGCCGGTGTAAACCATCAGCATCAGGCCAAGGGACGGAATCAGCAGCAGCCCGAGAACGATGAGCAACGAGGACAGCGGATCCAGGCCAACCGATGGCGAAAGTCCCTCAGCGACCGCGAACACGGCGAACGCCATCGGCAAGAGGAAGGCAAGCGCGCCTACCAGCAACACGGCGGTACTCTGCACCTTATTGTGCGAGTGGATATGCAGGTCATCCTGGGCGGTGCGTTCGAAGCGGTGTCCGATCAACATGCAGAACTCCTTCTCACTGTCCTACGAATCCTGAAAATGTTGGTTCGTTTCCGCGCAGAACTCTCACGATTCCTACGATGCTCTCGGAATCTCTCACCTTGTCCGGTTTGGGCGCGAAAAACTATAGTCTTTCCCGTCGCCCAAGGGGGGCGATCAGGTTTGGCGACCTGGGATCACGTGCAAAAGTACTGCGCTTTTTGCGAAGGCTTTGGCACACTTGCGCGGCTACCCGTTATGGTAGTTGCGCGCGGGAGACCTTAGGGTCTGCCGGTTTCCGATCCCGGTTCGCCAACCTGCGTGCAACTGCCACCCAATTGTTTGGCGACGATTGAGTGGTCTAACCTCACTAGATCGGAGTTTCAAACATGGAACGATACGTCCCCATCACAGGCATTGACTGCACCCCGGCTTCCCTGCTCATCGATACACAAGCACCGCTTGACGTTCTTCACGCAACCGCTGACTACCGGATTCGTGTGGTGACTCAGGTATTGGAGAACATGGCGTTCCGATCAGAGATTGCCAGCGATACGGTGGTGCTTTCGGACTTTGCACAGCTTCTGGTGATTCCGTTGCGTGATGGATGTGATTTGCTGGGGGTGATTGGACGAAGACTTCAGGCGCAGGTTGAAAGCTGATAGAACGACGTGCGCTTGAGAGTGCCCGTTTTTTCCTCCCGGAGGATTGCACAGGCAGACTCACCCGTTCGCGTCCTCAAGCCTTACTAATGCGTCGGTTTTATCGAACATGTCAGTGATCATGCGTAACCGAAGACTGCCATCAAAACTCACAACCCGGAAGGCTGCTTTCGGCCGATTCTGTTGAAAAAGTCTGCCATGGTTTCCACTGCAGAAAAGTAAGCGCTTGAGATTGAAATCTTTACTTTGTGCAGAGGATTCCGAGCTCAGATTTCGCATAGCTGCGCGCAAAAAAGGCATTTTCAGCAGCCAGTATGTGGGCAATCAGGAAGGACCGACTTTTTCAACACAATCGGCCGGAAGCAGCCTGTCCCGCTGACCGATTGTTGTTGACGAAGACGCTTACTGACGTAGTATCGCCGCCCCCAAAAACACCCGAAAAGAGTCCTACACCCAGAGATCCACCACTCCGATCAATTGAAAAACCTCCTCTCCCGAAGGCTCGGCGAAGATGATGTCCAGGTTCCGGTAACCGGAGTGGTCCCCTACCAAGCTCAACTCGAATCGAGCCCCATGATCGTCGGTTTCATAGGTCTTCAAGTACGTCAGGTTCTTGGTTTCATTGAACACCACGTCCAAGGTGCCGTTGTAACCATTTCCCAACTGGGTGAAGCCCAAGGCGGACACATCGATCCTGTCTTCACCCACGGTGTAGTCAATCAGCCGATCAGTGTGGTTCTCGGTGGCGGTACGGTAGCTGTCGTTCAGTGCATCGAAGCGGAACACATCGTTGTTGCCGCCCCCCACCAACAGGTCCCGGCCCTCCCCGCCAACCAATATGTCATTCCCCAGCGCGCCATGAAGACGATCATCGCCCGCCAATCCTTCGATGATTTCGCCTCGGGCGTTGCCCTGTAAACGATCGGCTTCTTCGGTGCCCGTCAAGCTGGCTTGCTGAAACAGAAGGTTGGTTTCATTCAGCGTTTGGCTCAAGTCACCGTCGAAAACCAGTTCGAAGCGTTCCCCATTCGCGTTGGCATCGAAGCTTTTGAGGTAGGTCCGCGTCCCGCTTTCATTGACTCGTATCGCCAGCGTTCCGTCATGTCCATCGCCCAGCCCGAGGAAGCCCAGGGAGAAGAGCTCGATGGTATCGGTGCTGGGGTCGAAGTCGGTGATTCGGTCGCTATGGGCGGCCGTTGCGGTTCGGTAGCTATCCGTGACTGACTGGTAACGGAACGTATCGGTCCCGGCACTGCCCGTCAGCAGGTCACGGCCTTGCTGGCCATCGAGCAGATCGTTACCGGCGCCGCCCGAAATCGCATCGTCGAACGAGGCGGTACCCAGCAAGAAATCATCATCGCCGCCACCATCAAGGTGGTGATAGCCGTCGTCGGGATTGCCGAAGCTGTGGTCCAGGCTGCCGTCGGCGTTCAACTGAACCAAGGCGGCCAGATAGCCGTCCGCGCTCGTTCCTTGGCTTCCGCCAATCAACAGCTTGCCGTCGGCCAGCACGATCATGTCGGCTACAGCGAAAGGAGCGCTTTCCGAACCCCAACTGACCTGCCCCTGATGACCGAAATCGGTGTCGAGCGAGCCGTCGCTGTTGAGTCGGATGACAGTCGCCACGCCGCCCGAGGCGCCCGCCAGGAGGATTTTGCCGTCGTCCTGGATGACGAGGGCATTTGCATGGACATCCAGAGCCAGGCTGCCCCCGTTCGCAAAGCTGCTATCCAGAGTACCGTCCTGGTTGACGCGAGTCAGGGTATCCCGCCCCGTGATCAATACTTTTCCGTCTGTCTGCAGCGAAACGTCGATCATGCTGGCAGGGTGAATGCCGACGGACGCCGTCAGGTCCAGGATCCCGCCCTCGGCGAAAGACGAGTCCAAAGTCCCCGTCGCGTCGAAGCGGGCGATATGGATCTCCCCGGAGGGATACCCAGCGCTTGCGAAAAAGCTGCCGTCGGTTTGTACAGAGAACGACGCTTGCTGGCTTAGAAAATCATTCCAGTAGAAAGGCACTGTGGCGACGCCGCCGTTCCCGAAACTCGTATCGAGGCTCCCGTCAGCCAAGGTACGACTTATACCCGACACCCAGGCGCCGCCAACTTGCACGTAATGCGTCGCCAGGTACCCGCCTCCCGGCTGCACCGCGGCATTACCGCCGTCCTCGATATCGAGCGTTACAGGCAGCAGAGATTTACCGTCTCCACTGAAGCTGCGGTCCAGGCTACCGTTGGTATTGAACCGGACCAGGCTGCCGGTGAAACCCGAATCCTCTTCGCCTCCTAGTCCCAGGCGACTATAAGCGCCCAGCCAGATTGCACCGTCCGAATCGACCGTGATACCGCCGATTTTGTCCGACCCCCATAAGGGCGTAACCACCATGCCTGTGTTCCGCACAGCTGAAGCGGCGGGCGAAATGCTCTGGCCCATGTCCTTGCCTCCGTTAGCTATCTGTCGCCCGAAACCATAGACACGGGTCAGTCTGGTTGCCACTTTACGAGACGAAAGGAGGTTCTTGGGCGGTCTCTACTTTGCTATCGGTGCAACCAGTCCCTTTCCACTGAATGTGGCAGCCACCAGCCTGCCTTTCTCCAAGCTTGCCGGTTAACTTAACAGCCCCTAATCTGCGCCCCTTTCACGAGGGACCGCATATGCGAGAGCGACAGGCAGCACGATTACTGGTGATAAGCCCCTCAAAAGAAGTCCTTCTTTTTCGATTTCACCATACGGACGATGCGTTGGCCGGCCAAAGCCACTGGGCCACGCCTGGTGGTGGCTTGGAGGATGGCGAGACGCTCCACACAGCCGCAATACGTGAGCTACGCGAAGAGACAGGCATTCAAGTCGCGACCGTTGGCGAGCCTTTGGCAAATCGGCGGCTTCCGTTGCTTTTACCCAGCGGCGAAACAGTGCTCGCTGTTGAGCAGTATTTCGTCGTGCATGCTCAGGATACGGTCCTTTCCCGATCTGAGTGGACAGCGCATGAGAAGATGGTCATGGCGGATCATCACTGGTGGTCGATTCAGGAGCTGAGAACCACGAGCGATACGGTATGGCCGGAGAATCTGGTTGAGATGCTATTGAACGCGAATATATGCAAACAGCCTACCTGAGCAGCTCTATATTTTTCTTGCCCCCAACGCCAACGCGGTTTCGCTGCGGACTGGCTTGCTTCCAGATGAAAGCAACAATCAGGCTGTAGGAAAGTCTTCATACGTTTTCGGCAAATATCCCCAGATCCTCAAAACGCCCCCACACACTTCAAACTCAAATCCAATCTGCCCAACAACCTCGGCTATTTCATCGCTATGGTCGACGACTGCACCGGCAAGCAAGTGACCGACACACGGGCCGCTTTCGAACACGCCTATGTCAAACCACTCGACGCCTGCAAATGGAAAAGGCAGGTGGTAAAACCACTCTGTATCCCAATCTGAGACATAGCCCGTTACTGGCTTGTACCGGTAAGACGGACGCCATCCCTCGCGCTGACGGAAGTGACTGATCAGCTCATTCCATTTGGTGTTGTTTGATGCGCTAGTCAGATTTCTTGCAGTGACAGCTGCTTTGACCTTTCTTCGCGTCGCATCGTCGTGGCCCGCGCCGGCCGTTGGTAGTTCACTCATAAGAAACCTATCGAGAGACCGTAAAACGTTGAAAAGCCGAGGCAAAGGCAAATATTAATTTCCCGCTACGATAAACGTCGTTCTTGGAGAGTGGTCGATGCCGCGTGCTGCGCCTGAGCCGTTATATGTTCGGCCTATGCTTGACCGACTTTTGCCCGTCGGCAATAACCATTTTTGCCTTTGGGTCAAGCGGGCGATAGCCGTTGGAGGACGCTATTAGCGAGCGGTAGCAATTGACCAATGCAGTCCCTCATGAGCGCTCGACACCTTGCACAAGATCGCTTGTTACAAAACCCACCCCGCAATGATCGCAAAAAAAACCATCAACCAGTTGCTTCAGCGGCGCTGGTTTCATAAAGGCAGGTTTGCATTCATCAACTGCTAGTTGATCCAAGCGTTGATAACCTGCTTTTTCTTCCCCATTGAAGCGTTTTTTTGGGCTTGCTGCTCCTATTAGAATTCCCTTTGGTCTGACGTGTTGGACGGATCCACAGCGGGGGCAGGATTCCATAGGATGATGGTTCATGGCATGACCTGATCTGAGAGAAGCAAGAGAATGATATCGGACAGACCTGTAGAGACGTGAAGATGACTCCGAATATCTACAGACTTAACGTGGAGTCCTGTCCCTATCGACGCAAACGTTTTCACCGAACCTGGGCTGAAAGCGAACTACAGCGCCACTGCCTGGACGCACATCAAATTCTTTAGGGATGTTGGAGCTCCAGGCACGCCTTGACATGTACCGTCAGTCCAGTGAAATCTTCATATATAAAGTCTAAATAGCCAGGATCAATGAATCCATCCCAAGGCATTCAGTCACCCTGAGAACCTGATTTCAATGGCGGGCACCAATCAACTACAGAATCCACATACACATGTTTCTGCTTCCCAGCCACGAAGGGCGTATCAAGAGAACCCAACGCTACCGATACCCAATCAGCGAACTGACCTTCAGCTCTCGACCAGAACAAGCTCGAACCACATTCCACGCAGAACTCGCGTAATACCGTCTTCGAGGAAGCAAATGCTTTGATACTGGCAGCGCCTTCAAGTATCCGTAGCGCGCTCCGCGGAACGCTACCGTATGAAGCAAATGCGGCCCCATGGCCTTTACGGCACTGAGTGCAATGACAATGACTCACTGCCTTTGGCGATGTGAGTAGTTCGTACCTGACCACTGAGCACAAACAGCTTCCCTGGAATCTCTGGTCCATGTTGTCAATCGCGTATGTAAAGAGACCCGATCCTATCATCTCGATGTTTAAGAGCACGTCAGCACTTCCAACCCTTGATAGCGCAATGCCACCCACCGATAATCCCCCTCCTTCCAAAAAAGCACATAAGGACTTGCTGTGAAGAAGCTCTACCTGGCTCTACCGTTCTGCGCTCTCCTGCTCCAAGGCTGCGGCGTCACCATGGCTCGCTATGAACCCAATTTCCAGAACGTCCAGCAGCTCAAGCAACATGAGCCGATGCACCCCCTGCGCGAAGCCCAGGTGAATGCCGATTCCGGCCAAGGGTCGCTGATGGTGCGCATGAACCCGATCTCTTCCCCCGCAGGCAGCGTTCCACTGCACATCCAGGCGGCGATCAACGATGAGCTGCGCCAGGCGGGTCTGCTGGACCCACGTGCTGACCGGCAATTGCAGGTTCAACTGATCAAGAACCAGCTCACTGCCGGCATGGGCAGCGGTCATGGCGAGCTGTCTGCGCGCTTCACGCTACGCAAGGGTGACCAGGTTCTCTACGAAACCACCAAGGACGTGCAGCGTGAGTGGGATAGCAGTTTCTTCGGCCCGATCGCCATTCCGGCGGCTGCGAACAACTACAACCCGATGGTGCAGGACCTGCTCAAGAATTTGTACAGCGATCCACAATTCACTCAAGCGTTGAAGTAAGCACAAATAAAGAGCCGCAATCGCAGCTAATGCCAGTCAGTTAAGCTACACACCTGTGGGAGCAAAGCTTGCTCGCGATTGCGGTAAGTCAGTCAGCAGTAATGTTGACTGGTCTGTCGTTATCGCGAGCAAGCTTTGCTCCCACAGGCTTTGCTGACGGCTATTACGCAATCGCAGCTCTTTTCTTATCGGCTGTCAGCCCCGTGGAATGCGGGTGTCGACAGCGGAGTATCTCATGCGGTTGTTGTCGACCCAGTTCTTCAACAGCGCATTGACCTGGCGGTTGAAGGTGTCGGTGACGGCCGCCTTGGGGGTGTTGCCTGCCAGCGGCAGGAACCAGATGCCGATCCAGGTGTTGATCGCGTCGTGGTTGCTGGTCTTGGCCAACGATTGACCACGCTCGTCCACGGTTTCCAGGCTCATGGTGTACTGATCTGTTCCCAGTGCAGGAATAACCCCGAGCGAAAAACCGCTGATGAACGCCAGGACCATTTGCCCACCGCCTGGCGCGTGGTTGTACACCTTCAGGCGCAGGCTGTAGTCGCCGGGTTGCTTCTGGAACTCATCGAAAACCACACGGCCAAACAGCCCTGATTCATCGAAGGTACGTTTCAGCTCGGGCTTGAGCATGTCCCGGGCTTGCGGCATCTCGGTGGCCTTGGCGCTGTCGGGTTCGCCCTGGTAGAAATCGAAGTCGACATAGACGTTCGGCTTGTTCGAGTAGCTGGCCATCGAAGGCAGGTTCACGGGGGCGACTTCATCTTTGGTGAAGCTGGCGCAGCCAGTGAGGCTCAGGGCCAGGGCGAGGCCTATGGCTTTTCCAAATTGCATATCATCTTCCTTGCGTAATTTGCTATATGCCGCTCATGGAGAGGGTGGCGGATTCTAGCGGGATCCAACTAAAATCAAAAGGCCATCACTTGGATGGCCTGAATGCTTGTCCGCAGAGTCGTGCAAACGCTGGTCACAGATCCAGGTTGCCCCTGATCAAGGCGTTGAGCACGCCCTCGACATCGGCGTCCTGTTGGTTCAACAGGCACAGCGGAATGCCTTCCAAGGCGGCTTGCGAACGGTCCAGCCCCGCGCCCATCAGGGCCAATGGACAAGCGATGTCCATCTGCAACGAACGCAGGCGCTTGGCCAGGATGGGGTTCACCGGCGCTTGCAGCGCAATCACCAGTGCTGCTGGCTGGATGGCCGCGCACACCAGGGGAAGTTCCTCCAATGGCTGCCCGCAGCCGAGCACCTCGACGCCTTGTTGCTTGCCGCCCAGCAGCACCCCGGCGCACAGCAACTGCAGTTCGGCATGCCCTTCGGTGCCTGCCAGCAGCACCCGCGGCGTCTCCACCTGATTCGTCTGCAGGCGCAGCAGCAGCCGGCCACGCAGGAACGTGTCGAGGAACAGCCATTGGCTGCACTCACCCGGCGCACTGCCCGAAGCCAGGTCATGCCAGACCGGCATCAGCACCTTGCGCAGCGCGACAGCCTTGGGCAAAACCAAGAACAGCTGGCGATAGAGCGCATCCAGAGCCTGGGTATCGAAAGCTCTCGTGGCGTGCACGACGGCCTCACGCCAATCGTCAAGCTCGCTGTCCTGGGGTGGGACCACCTCACGCTGGCCTTCGAGCATTTCGCCGACTTTGCTGATGGACAAGCCTGCGGCCGTCCAGCGCAGGATGTCGCGTATGCGCTGCACGTCATTGGCCGTGTACAACCGATGGCCACCGTCGGTGCGCTGCGGGCGGATCAGCCCATGGCGCCGCTCCCAGGCACGCAGTGTCACCGGATTGATGCCGGTCAGGCTGACCACATCACGCATGGGCAGCAAATCGGGTGAAGTGGCTTCAGTCATATGAGGGGTTTATCCGAAAGGTGGCACATTCTAAACCCATACAGTCTTTCTGCGGCGAGCATCCGTAGGTCATCATGTGGCAAACCGCGCCGGCGCTCCGCACAGGTGCGCTACGCAGACTGCTGCATAATTTCGTGGGTGGGCCAAATGATCGACGCAAAACTCCTGCAATTGATGGTCGAGAACTCCAACGATGGCATCGTCGTCGCCGAGCAGGAGGGCAGCGACAGTATCCTCATCTACACCAACCCCGCCTTCGAGCGTCTCACCGGTTATAGCGCCGATGACATCCTCTACCAGGACTGCCGCTTTCTCCAGCGCCAGGATCATGAACAGGCAGGCATCGCCGCCATCCGCGAAGCGATCAGCCAAGGCAGGCCCTGCCGTCAGGTCCTGCGTAACTACCGCAAGGACGGCAGCCTGTTCTGGAACGAATTGTCCATCACGCCCGTGCACAACGAGGCGGACCAACTGACGTACTACATCGGCATCCAACGCGACGTCACGGCGCAAATAGCCGCCGAGGAGCAGGTTCGCGCGCTGGAAGCAGAAGTTGCGCAGCTGCGCCAGCAACTCGCCGAGGCCAATCGCTGAAGAAATAACTGTACAAGAGGATTGACTTGTACAGATTTAACCGTACGCTTCAGACATACCTGTACAACATTTCTTTTTTGTACAGGATTACCTGGAGCGCCCCATGTCAGCTTACCTACAGCAATTCGCCGAGGCGTTCGCCACCCTCACGGGAGACAATCTCGACGCGGTGGAAAAGCTGTACAGCGAAGACATTATCTTCTGCGATCCCCTGCATCAGATTCAGGGCCTGACGGACCTGCGGGCCTACCTCACCGAGCTGTACGCCAACGCCGACGATATTCGCTATGCCTTCGCCGGCGCCGACGAAGTCCGCCCTGGCGAGGGTTACCTGCGCTGGACCTTGCAATTCCGCCACCCACGCCTGGCCCGCGGCCAGCCGATCACTTTGCAAGGCTGCAGTCACTTGCTGTGGCGCGACCGGGTTCATTTTCACCAGGACTATTTCGACGCAGGTGCCCTGCTCTATGAACACATTCCGGTCATGGGCGGCGCTATCCGCTGGCTCAAAGGCAGGTTGGCATGAGCCGCTGCTGGTTGACCGGTGCCAGCAGCGGTATCGGTGCCGCGCTCGCGCAAAGCCTGCTGGAGCAAGGCCACCAAGTGGCTTTGGGCGGTCGTCACGCGGATAGCCTGGCGTCTCTGGCGGAACGTTTTCCAGGCCAGGTGCTGCTGGCGATCGGCGATCTCGATGACCCGGAGCAAGTCGCCGAGATCGCAGCCCGGATCCAGCTGGCTTGGGGAGCGCTGGACATGGCGATCTTCAATGCCGGTACCTGCGAATACCTGGAGCCTGGCCATTTCGACCCGGCCGTGGTCGAGCGCGTGATCCGCACCAATCTCATGGGGGTCAGCTACTGCCTGGCGGCCGCCCTGCCCTTGCTACGCGCCGGCCATCGTCCTCACCTGGTGGTGATGGGCAGTTCAGTGACCTGGCTGGCGTTGCCCCGCGCCGGTGCCTACGGCGCGTCCAAGGCGGCCGTGCGCTATCTGGTGGAGTCGCAGCGTATCGACCTGACCCGCGAAGGCATCGACGTCACCCTGGTCAGCCCGGGCTTCGTCGACACGCCACTGACCCGCCGCAACGATTTCCCCATGCCGCAACTGTGGTCGGCACAGCGCGCCGCCCGGCATATCGCCAAGCGCCTGTCGCGGCGCCCATTGGAGATCAATTTTCCCGGCATTTTCACTCTGGCGTTGCGCCTGCTCGGGGCCATGCCCGCGCGCTTGCGCCTGGTACTGGGCCAACGCCTGGCTCGCCATGAACAGGACCGATGATCGATGCGTATAGCAATCATTGGCAGCGGCATCGCGGGCCTGACCTGCGCCTACCTGCTGTCCCGCAAACACGAAGTGACGGTTTTCGAGGCGGACGAATGGATCGGCGGCCATACCCATACCGTCGATGTGAACTGGCGCGGCGAACGGCATGCCATCGACACCGGCTTCATCGTCTTCAACGACTGGACCTATCCGAACTTCATCCGCTTGCTCGATCAGCTCAAGGTTGCCTCACGGCCGACCGAGATGAGTTTCTCCGTGCATGACCCGCTCACTGGCCTGGAATACAACGGTCACGACCTGAACACGCTGTTTGCCCAGCGCAGCAATCTGGTGTCGCCGGAGTTCTGGGGAATGTTGCGCGACATCCTGCGCTTCAACCGCCAGTCACTCGCAGACCTGGACGCCCGACGTATCGACGCCAGCACCACGCTGGGCAGTTACCTCCGGGCGCAGGGCTACGGTCATCGCTTCATCAAACACTACATCGTGCCCATGGGGTCGGCGATCTGGTCGATGTCCCCCGCGGACATGCTCGACTTCCCCCTGCAGTTCTTCGTGCGTTTCTGTCGCAACCACGGCTTGCTGTCGGTGAGTCAGCGCCCGCAATGGCGGGTCATCGAAGGTGGCTCGCGCAGTTACGTCGCGCCGCTGTGCCAACCGTTCGCGGAACGCATTCGCCTCAACTGCAAGGTTCGCCGCGTCAGCCGTGACGAAGGTGGTGTAACGCTTATCAGCGCCGCCGGCCCGGAGCGTTTCGACACGGTGGTGTTCGCCTGCCACAGCGACCAGGCCCTGAAACTGCTGGAAACCCCAAGCCTGCAAGAGCGCGCCGTGCTGGGCGCCATCCACTACGCCGAGAATGACGTCGTGCTGCACACCGACAGCCGCCTGCTGCCGCGTCGCCGGAGGGCCTGGGCCAGCTGGAACTATCGCCTCGGCGGCAGCGACCAGGCTCCGGCGGCGGTGACCTACAACATGAACATCCTGCAAGGCATCCAGGCAGCGGAGACGTTCTGTGTGAGCCTCAACCAGACGGCTCTGGTGGACCCGGCAAAGATCATCGCCCGCTTCCAGTACGCCCATCCGCAATACAGCCTCGCCGCATCTGCCGCGCAAGCGAACCAGGCGCAACTGCAGGGCCAGCAATTGACCTACTACTGCGGCGCCTATTGGGGTAACGGCTTTCACGAGGACGGGGTGGTCAGCGCGCTGAAGGTGGCTGAACATTTTGGAGAGACGTTGTGAACAGCAGCCTTTGCCTGGGCTGGATCAGCCACCGTCGCTTGTCGCCGCAACGTCATGCCTTTCGCTACCGGACCGGCCTGTTCTACCTGGACCTGGACGAGCAGGCCTGGCTACTCGGCCTGTCGCGCTGGCTAGGACGCTGGCACCTGGCGCCGCTTAGCTGGCGCGAGACCGACTACCTACCCGCCCGGACCCGACAAGGCGAGTCATTGGCCCAGGCCGCCCGCCTACTGGTCGGACAGGCCACGGGGCAAACGCCCGACGGCCCGGTTCGCCTGCTCACCCAACTGCGTTGCTGGGGCCTGTCGTTCAACCCGGTGAGTTTCTATTTCTGCCATGACCGCGACGGGCACCTGGCGGCGATCCTGCTTGAAGTGCGCAACACGCCGTGGCGTGAACGTTTCCATTACGTGCTGCCGGTGCAAGGCAACCTCGCCAGACCGTTCGCCGTGGCCAAAGCCTTCCATGTGTCGCCGTTCATGCCACTGGACATGGACTATCACCTGCGATTTGCGTTGGACGAGCGACACGTGCGCATTCACATGGAGAACTGGCAAGGCGCCGACAAGGTTTTCGAGGCGGACCTTGCCTTGCGCCGCCAGCCGCTGGATCGAAAGGCGCTGCACCGATACATCCTGACTTTCCCATGGATGAGCCTGCGCACTGTCTCGGCCATTTATTGGCAAGCCCTGCGCCTGTTGTTCAAACGCACCCCCATCCATGACCACACGACCTGCCAGGGCGACCTGGCGCTCGGCCAACCTTGCGAGAACCCCGACCATGTCCAACCCAACCCTGAGCGTTAACAAGTCCACAGGCCTGGCGCCGTTGCTCGGCGGGCTGGCGCGCAGTGCCGTGCTCGCTCAACTGGGCAAACTGCGCCACGGTCATCTGCGGCTGCTCAGTCACGGGCGCCAGTGGAACTTTGGTGATGCCGCCAGCCCGTTGCAGGCCGAAGTGGAGATCCTCGACGACACCACCTGGAGCATGATTGCCGGCAATGGCTCGATCGGCGCGGGCGAGGCCTACATCCACGGCTTCTGGCGCAGCCCGGATCTGGCGCTGGTGACCCGCCTGTTCGTCGCCAACCTGGACGTGCTCGATGCCCTGGAAGGCGGCCTGGCGCGCTTGGGGCGCCCGGCCCTGCGGCTGCTGCATCGGCTGAACCACAACAGCCGGCGCGGTTCCCGACGCAATATCCTGGCCCACTACGACCTGGGCAATGCCTTGTTCGAGCGGCTACTGGACCCGACCATGATGTATTCCGCCGCCCAGTTCGAGCACCCTGGCCAAACGCTGGAGCAAGCCCAGTTGCACAAGCTGGAAAGCATCTGCCAGAAGCTTGAACTGCACCCCGGCGATCATCTGCTGGAAATCGGTTGTGGCTGGGGCAGCCTGGCGATCCACGCGGCCACCCGGCATGGTTGCCGGGTCACCACCACGACGCTTTCCGAGGCGCAATACGCCCATACCCTGCAACGCGTCCACGCCTTGGGGTTGGAGCAGCGTGTGACGGTGCTGCGTGAAGACTACCGCGACCTCAGGGGCACATTCGACAAGCTCGTCTCGATCGAAATGATCGAAGCGGTCGGCCACCGTTACCTGCCGGTGTACTTCCGCCAGTGTGCGGCACTGCTCAAACCCGATGGCCTCATGCTGTTGCAGGCAATCACCATTCGCGACCAGCGCTATGCCCAGGCACGCCGCTCGGTGGACTTCATCCAACGCTACATCTTCCCGGGCGGCGCCCTGCCCTCGCTGAGCGTGATGCTGGACACCGCCAGTCGTCACACCGGGCTCAACCTTGTGCACCTGGAGGATTTCGGCCTGGACTATGCCCGGACCCTGGAACACTGGCGCGACAACTTGCGCCAGGCCCGCACCGAACTGGCGACGCTGGGCTATGACGATACGTTCCAGCGTCTGTGGGAGTTCTACCTGTGTTATTGCCAGGGCGGTTTCCAGGAGCGCGCCATCGGCGTGGCGCAACTGCTTTGGGCTGCGCCTCAGGCACGGCGTGCGGCCTTGCCCGGGCAGGCTTGATGCCCGGGCGTTGGCAGGTCGCCAATGCACTTTGGTTGCAGGTCGGCTGGTGGATCTGCGTGCTGGGGGCCCAACGCCCCTGGCTGTTACTGCTGGTGCCCCTCGGCTTGGCCTTGCACCTGTGCTTGTGCCGGGATTTCAATGCCGAGGTAAAGGCCCTGCTGCGCACCGCACTGGCCGGCTGCGCGCTGGACAGCCTGCTGGGCGCATTTGACGTGTTCCGATTTGATAGCTGGCCACTGCCCCTGTGGCTGGCGTTGTTGTGGCTGGTCCTGGCCAGCGGCTTGCGCCACAGCCTGGCCTGGGCCGGCGGGCCCTTTTGGCGCGGGGCGTTGCTGGGCGCAGTTGCAGGCCCGTTGGCGTACATAGGCGGCGCCAGGGTGGCATATGTCGACTTGCCGCTGGGCACGATGGAAACCGGCCTGCTGTTGAGCGCGATCTGGGCGTTGGCCTTTCCCCTGCTCGTGCGCATCGCGGCGTGGCGCTGACCCGCGGCATCTTCCGCTCTACCACTGGCTAGCCAGCGTCAACGGCAGCCGCAAGGGCGCGACGGGGCCGTCATGCTGCCCGCACATTTCATCATGCACCACGTGCTGCACCAGCGTGCAGGGCAACGGTGGCAGGTCGATCAACAACTGGCGCAGCTCGGTGGATGAACGCAATCGAACAGGCTGCCCCTGCGCATCGCTCAGTGTGACCGGGCCGGCAGCGGTAATGGCGCGCAGGATGTAGAAGCCGCCTTCCAGCGATAGCAGTTCAAGCGCTTCGACTTCCCCGGCCGCGACCCGCTCGATGAGGTTATTCAAATTCATGGCGTGCCCTCCGGCAGACGACGGAAAAACAAGGTGATCTGGCCGATCTCCACCCCCAGTTTGCTCATGCTCGAACGGTTGATCAGGGTGTCGTCATCCATCAGGTACATCCAGTCGTCCAGGTCTACTTCCCAGTGCCGCCCTTCGACCGGCAGGTCCAGTCGGTAACGCCAACGCAGCGCATTACCGGCCACTTCACCCTGGGCCTCGCCGATCACGTCCCCTGCCGTTCCACGCCAGCGACCCGGGCCATCCGGCACAATCGTCCAGGTACGCTGCTGTCGCGTGCCGTCGCTGTAGAGGAAATGTTCGTCGAGGATCAGCCGCTCGCCTTCACGACGACTGTCGATGCGAACATGAAAGCGCTTGACCACTTCCCCGGACCGCTTCTGGAACATCCCCCAGGCCTGCACCGGTCGCGAGAAGAACGCCGCCAAGTCCAAATGCGGTTGTTCACCAGCGTAGTGGTCGACACCGACATTGCCGCAACTGCCGAGGAACAGGCAGGCGGCCAGCAACAGTGCTTTGTACATGTTCAGGTCCCTCGGTCGTTGTCGGCCAGGCCGAGCAGGCGCTGGCGCAATTGTGGGTCCCGGGCCCGCGGATCGAGCCAGATGGCGAAGAACGCCCGGGCAAACACCGGGTCGGCAATTTCATGGCTGAGCTTGCCGTCCACGTAGAAGCGGCAGCCCTTCCCCGGCAGATACAGGCCAGTGATGCGCATGCCGGGACGCACGTCCACGAATGCGGCCCCCATCGCCTGGGTCCAGGCCTCAAGGGACTGGGCCGTCACGCTGCCGGGGCCAAGCCGCTGCATTTCCTCAAGGCTGGCCTGCACCAGCGTTTCCCGGGACATCGATCGGTGGTAAAGCAGCTCAAGCGCGAAGGGCCGGTTCCAATCCTGCGCCGGGCCGGCGGTCCACAGCCGGGCGGTGTACAGACGCAGGCCGAACCAGGTGAAATCCCCCTCACCCAGCCGTTGCGCGGTTGGCAGTGCCGCTCGCCAATCTGCGGCGGCCGACGACATCACCGTCAACATCAGGCAGAGGCAGGCCCAACGAACAGGATGCGCCATGAGGAACCTGTAGAATGATAAAATATCTGTACAAAGTTAGTTTCTTGTACAGATAAATGCAATTCATGTATAGATTTTTGCGCTGCACGGCCCCCTGAAAAAGGAGTTTTCATGCTGTACGTAGTCATGCTCGGCGGTCGTCACCCCCGCGCCAGCATCGAGATACACGACGTGGTGTTCGCGCAGGCGGACTCGCTGGAACACGCTTATCCCCAACTGCGCCAGGCCTGGTTTGGTAGCCAAAAGGGTTTGCACATCGACGCCTGGCTGGAAGTGGACGGCATCGACACCTACCGGGTCGAACTCAGCCCAATGGCCCCAGGCCCTGATGAGCCAAGGCTGTTTTTCATCAACCTTGGCGGCTACGAGCGCGATGTGTTTGGCGAGGCTCACCGCTACCTGCTGGTGGTGGCTCGGGACAAAGCCCAGGCCAAGCAGCTGGGCAAGCGACGCATGCCGACGGACTGGCTCAAATCACACACCGACGCCGTGTTTGAGGTGGATGATTGCCTGCCGGTTGACTGGGTGAACGGCCATTATGTCCATCTGATCGCAGGTGCCCACAAGGGCATTCGCCAATGCAGCGATTACATCCAGATATGAAGTTTGGCCGCCAAGCCCCTTACTTGATCCTGACCACAACCTTCCCCTTCGCACGGCCCTGAGCCAAATAATCAAGCGCCCCCTTGGCTTGCTCGAAGGGAAAGACCTGATCGATCACTGGCTTGATGTGCCCGGCTCTGATCAGTTCGCCAATCGCATTCAATTGAGTTCCCTCCGGGCGAACGAAGAGAAATGAATAGCTGATGTCGTTTTTCTTCGCCAGGCCCATGATCTTGCGACTCATCAGGCCGAATACGAAGGCGAGGAAGAAGTTCAGCCGGCGAGTTTGCGCGAAGGCTTTGTCCAACGGGCCGATGAGGGAAACAATTTTTCCTCCGGGTTTGAGAATACCAACGGACTTTTCAAGGGTATCGCCCCTGGTCGTACCGAGTACCACATCGTATCCCTTCAGTACCTGTTCGAACGCCTGTTTCTTATAGTCGATCACTTCGTCCGCGCCCAAGTTGCCAACCCACTCGGTATTGATGGTGCTGGTGGTCGTGGCGACCTTGGCGCCCAGGTATTTTGCCAGTTGGATCGCGAACGTCCCGATGCCCCCCGAGCCAGCCGGGATGAATATTTTCTGGCCGGGTTCAAGGTGTACACGCCCTTTCAGCGCTTGCCAGGCGGTGAGCCCCACCATCGGAATAGAAGCGGCTTGCACGAAGTCCAGGTTGTCTGGCTTTAGCGCTGCAACACGCTCCGGTACGGCGACATACTCGGCGATTGAACCGATGCCAAGGTCAAACACACTGGCAAAAATGGCGTCACCGACCTTGAAGCGAGTCACAGCGCTTCCAACCTCCCTGACTACGCCAGCGAGATCGCTGCCCATCGTGGCGGGCAGCTGGAATTTCAAGACGGGTTTGAACATGCCGGTGGTAATCATGTTGTCGATCGGATTCAACCCGGCAGCGTGGACCTCGACCAATAATTCGTCAGGCTTGATGCTCGGGCGAGCAACTTGCTCAAACCCGACATCCGGCGACTTGCCATAGCGTTTGAATGTGAGTGCTTTCATATTGATTCCGATAGATGAATGGGGCTATGGCGTATCGCGGCTCAGATCTGATTTCGGCTTCCAATGGAAGTGCATATAATGATTACGACCAAACTCTAAAAAGTCAATATTTTGATGTCGGACGACATCAATGTATGCTGACGGCATAGAAAACACGTGGATAGACCATGAAAGTCTCGAAAAAACAGGCGCAGGAAAACCGTGCGCACATCGTGGCAACGGCATCGGCTCTCTTTCGAGAGCGCGGTTATGACGGCGTCGGCATAGCGGATTTGATGGCCGCCGCCGGTTTTACCCAGGGAGGGTTCTACAAGCATTTCAACTCCAAAGCCGATCTGATGGCGGAGTCGTCTGCGTGCGGCATTGAACAGTCTGCGGCGCTATTGGCTGGCGCCTCGGCTGAGGATTTCGTGAAGACCTACCTGGCGCGCGATCATCGCGATCATCGCGCCACAGGTTGCACACTGGCGGCCTTGTGCGCTGACGCCGCGCGCAAGGAAGAAACGGTTCGCACCACGTTTGCGGCCGGTATTGAAGCCCAGCTCGCGGCACTGTGTGAAGGCAGTAGCGAAGCGGACGGCCCAGACGCTGCGCAGGTCCGTGCAAAACATCTTGCCTTGATGGCCCATGCCCTTGGCGCCGTGGTCATGTCCCGCGCCTGTCCGGATGACTCGCCGCTGGCCGATGAAATTCTTGCGGTGTGCCGTGATGCGATTCTTGGAATGATCGCGCCCGCGGGAACGGCGGAGGCGGCCGAACAGGAAAAATGATGCTTGGGATGGCGAGGCCGCTCGCGATGGCAGCGGCACATTCAGCCTCTCGGTGACTGACATACCGCTTTCGCGAGCAGGCGCGCTCCCACAGAGGGATAGCGCTTTTAAACGCCTTTGGTCGAAGGCAGCAAAATGGTCAACACACCCAGCAACGGCAGGTAGGAACACAGCGTGTAGACATACTCGATACCGTGGATGTCAGCGAGGTAGCCCAGCAACGCAGCGCCGATGCCGCCGAAACCAAACATCAGGCCGAAGAACACGCCGGCAATCATGCCGACATTGCCCGGCACCAGCTCCTGGGCAAAGACGACGATGGCGGAGAACGCCGAGGCGAGGACGAAGCCGATGATCATGCTGAGCACGCCGGTCCAGAACAGGTCCACATAAGGCAGCGCCAGGGTGAAAGGCGCGACGCCGAGGATCGAGAACCAGATGACCTTCTTGCGGCCGATCTTGTCGCCGATAGGGCCGCCGAAGAACGTGCCGGCCGCCACCGACCCCAGGAAGAGGAACAGGTACAGCTGGGAGCTGGTCACCGACAGGTGGAATTTTTCGATCAGGTAGAACGTGAAGTAGCTGGTGAAACTCGCCATGTAGAAATATTTGGAGAACACCAGCAACGCCAGGACCACCAGCGCAGCGGTCACCCGGCCCTTGGACAGGCCGTGGGTTGCCTTGCCGCCCTGTTTCAACTTGAACAGGTTGAGGTGGTTGCGGTACCAACGACTCAGGCCGTACTGCACGAAGATGGCGAAGACGGCAAACAGACCGAACCAGGCAACATGGCCTTGACCATATGGGATCACAATGGCCGCGGCCAGCAACGGACCGAAGGCACTGCCCGCATTGCCGCCGACCTGGAACGTCGACTGCGCCAGACCATAGCGACCACCTGAAGCGAGCCGTGCGACACGGGAGGTTTCCGGGTGGAAGGTTGAAGAGCCGATGCCCACCAATGCGGAAGCGATGAGGATCGCGCCAAAACTGCCGACGAACGCCAGCATCATGATGCCGATGAGGGTGCAGACCATCCCGGCAGGCAACAGCCAGGGTTTGGGATGACGATCCGTGTGATAGCCCACCCACGGTTGCAACAGCGAGGCGGTCAGTTGGAACGTCAGGGTGATCAATCCCACTTGGGTGAACGTCAGGCCGTAGTTGGCCTTCAGCATCGGATAGATGGAAGGCAGCACGGCCTGAATGAGGTCATTGATCAGGTGCGCGAGGGCACAGGCACCGATGACCCGCATGACAAGCGGGCTCGTTTGGTTGACGACGGATGCCGTGGTCGAGGCTGTGGCGGTGGTGGACATGACAAAAGCTTCCAGGCGATAGGTCTGAAAAAAAACCTGGGCAGAAGGTGACAGCACTTTCTGACAGGCGCGTCGTCATCCTAGAATCCACGGAAATGTCTGTCTCACTGGACAAGGGAATCAACCATCGCAAAAAGGACATCATGATCAAGCCCTTGAATGAAGCGTTGCTCGAGATCGACGAAGGTGCCTGGACCATGATCGGCAGGGCAACCGATTACCCTGCGGATTGGTTCATCTCACCCCACTCCCATGAAAAGCACCAACTGATCTACGCCGTCGAAGGCGTGATGGTTGTACACACGGCATCAAGCCAGTGGACGGTGCCGTCGAACCGGGGGCTATGGATGCCATGCGGGCAGGTACATTCCGTGCGGTGCGTGGGGCACGTCAAAATGCGCAGCGTATTCGTCCGGCCTGATGCCGTGGCAGACCTTCCAACCGAAACGAAGGCCGTCAGCATTTCCGCCCTGTTGAGTGAGTTGATCAAGGTCGCCGTGCACCTGCCGCTCCCCCATGCCCCGAACACCCGCGCGGCCAGGGTGATGGCGTTGATCCTCGATGAGCTCGCCCTGCTCCCCACCCTGCCGCTGCACCTTCCGCAACCCACGGACCCGCGGATCAAGAAGATCTGCGTCACGCTGCAAGGCGACCCTGCCGATGGCTCGACACTGTCGGACTGGAGCGCCCGCCTCGGCCTTGACGGGAAGACGATCCAGCGGCTGTTTCGCAAGGAAACCGGGATTACTTTCGGACAATGGAGACAGCAGGCTCGCCTGCTGCAAGCGGTTGAGCGAATGGCGGTGGGAGAAAAAATCATCGATGTCGCGCTGGCACTGGGATACGACAGCCCCAGCGCGTTTACGAACATGTTCAGGAAGCAGTTCGGCAAGACGCCGAGCAAGTTTTTTACCTGAAAGGAGCGTTTCCAGATTTGCCAGTGGCGGCTGACAGGCCGCCATCGCGAGCAGGCTCGCTCCCACAGGGTTTGTGGTGAACACCAACCCTGTGGCCACCCAGCAAAAATGTGGGAGCGAGCCTGCTCGCGATGGCGGCAGATATTGAACATTTCAGCGACTGACACTCCGCATTCGCGAGCAAGCCCGCTCCCACAGGTTCTGTGATCTACTCACTGACACTACTCAGTTTCAGGGATAGTGGCTGATTCTTCACTGGACTCAGCAGCCAGTTTCAATCGATCCGCTTTACTGATGTACTTGGGTTTGTTCTTCGGCGCCAACTTGGCACTCGCCTTTTTGGCGTGGGCCTTTAGTAGCTGCTTGATTTTTTTCTGACGATTCATACGCTTCTGCTCAAATTCCGGCTTCCAGGATAATGACAGACCTCAACCCGTGAACGCCACAATCCCCTATGATCGGACCTACATGAACCCCATCGACGCCCTGTCGTTCCAACGCATCATCGCCGCCCATGGCTCGCTCGAGGGCGCGGTGTATTTCGACGCTGAAGAAGACCTCGTCCAGGAAATATTTCCCGATCGCATCGTTTTCCAGACCAACTACCTGGATTACCGCAGCTATGAAGTCGATCTCGCCGACGGCGCGATACGTGTCCTCAAGACACGGCTGGACAACTACCAGCGCGGCGACAAGGCAAAGGTGATCGAAGATGAAATGGATGAGGAAGACTGGGAGGAGCTGGGCACGCTGTGGCAACGCTTGAGCCGGGACCTGGACAGTCAGGGGTCACAGCCCAATCGGGTCGAGACGTTGGCCGATCTGTTCGATTGCCTGTTCGACGAGGATCGCGCGCAAGTGCTCATTCAAGGCATTGCGCCCCCAACGGCACAGTGGGACTGGGCGTGGACTCAAGTCGCATCAGCCCTTGCCCAGGCCAATCAATTGGCCGAGTTCGAATGGAAAGAGTGGTCGTCCTGCGGGGTCATCGCCGTCAACACCCTTGCCCCGCTACAGCAATTGAACATCGAGATCGCGATACCCGACCGTAAAACCGTCGATGCGATCAACGGTGCCAACGATTGGGAGCGGGCGCTGCTCCAGTATTTCAACGCACAGCTGGATGCCCATGACCTGAAGCTGCTGGCCATCGGCACTCACTTCGATGAGCACCAGACCTTTGCCTGTCTGCCCATGAACGGCTTGGGCCTGGTCAATGCGTTGGAAATCATGGGTAGGCTGGGTATCGTCCACAAATTCTGAGCCCCGAGTCGACGACATGAAAATCTGTGATCAATGCAGGAGCCTCATCCTCGACGACAACGCGGCCTGCCCGCGATGCGCCGAAGAGATGAGGGTCACCGTAGAAGCCCTCGCGCCACGGTCCAAGCCGCCGGTGTTGCCGAAGATCCTGAAGTGGCTGTTCATCGGCGTGGTAGTCGCGGTGCTCGTGGCGGTGGCAGCGATCACCTGGATTCTGAATTCGCTGGGGCCGATGCCTTCTTTCGGTTAACCGTTCATTGCCCAGCGAGCTGCTCGTACCGATGCTGGATACGCCTCAACTCGCCAGACTGGCGCAACTGTTCCAAGGCGCTGGCCCACGCGGCGACCCGTTCGTCGTCACTGTCGGGACTGAAGGCGATGTACAGCGATGAACGGTACAGTTCAATAGGTATTTTTCGCAGCGTGCCGGGGGCGATGTTCAACTGGCGGGTGTAGTACGCCACCCCCGCATCGGTGTCACCCACGATGATATTGGTGCGCCCCGCCAGCAGCATGCGGTAGAGCAACTTGCTCTCGGTTGCGCTTTTGTCGAGGTTCTTGAAGCCCAGCGATTGCAGCTTTTCAGGTACCAGCCCGGCGTGCCGCGTGGTGATCTGCTGGGCGCCCAGCAATTGTTCCAGGGAATGCACCGGCGGCGCACTCGCCAATTGATAAGGATAAATGGCCTCCTCCACGATCGGTCCGACCCACTTGTACAACGGCTCACGCTCCGGCGTGCGGAACAGCGAGTACATGATCGTCTTGGGCCGGGTTTTCAACACCTGAGTGGCGCGCATACTAGGTTGCAGCACCACTTCGAATTCATCCCCGGTCAGCGCCATGATGGCCCGAACGATCTCGGTGGTCATGCCGGTGAGCTGATGGTTCTCCTGATAGTTGTACGGTGCCCACTCCTCGGTGACGACCTGATATTCCTCGGCCCTGACAGCCCCCGTGCCAAGCAATAGACAGAACAGCGCCGTGGCGGGTATCGAAGGTTTCACGTGGTCTCCTGGAGGGGTCCGGGCCGTTCATGGGTGGGCTGATGGGAAGGATAAGGTAAGCATAGACTCAAACACGGGTGTGCTTGACTGAGCCGGCGATCTACCTTCAAGGCCCCATCGCGAGCAGGCTTTCACAACCAAAGCCTCCCAAGTATCTGTTATTTCTATAGTCGCTATCGATACCGGCACCGTTCTCGTCATCGTCCTCTCTCTCTAATCTGCCCACCAACGCGATCGACAGCGGTCGCGACAGTCAACCAGCCCTTATGGAGAGAGCCCAATGAACACACTCAACCGCACCCTGGCCATCGCTACCTTGGCACTCGCGACTCTCGGCGCAGAAGCCGCACCGGCACAGACCACTGCTACGACCACTGCTTCGGCTATCGGCAGCGTCATCCAATCCGCCAGCTACATCACCACCAAGGACGGCGTTCAGCTGTATTACAAGGACTGGGGCCCGCGCGATGGCCAGGTCGTCACCTTCAGCCACGGCTGGCCGCTGGACTCCGACAGTTGGGAAGCGCAGATGATGTTCCTCGCGTCGAAAGGTTATCGGGTTGTCGCCCACGATCGTCGCGGCCATGGACGTTCCAGCCAGCCTTGGGAAGGCAACGACATGGATCACTACGCCGACGACCTGGCGGCGGTCATTGAAGCGCTGGACCTGAAGGATGTGACCCTGGTGGGCTTCTCGACAGGGGGCGGTGAAGTGGCTCGCTATATCGGTCGCCACGGGACTGCCCGAGTCAAGAAAGCGGTGCTGGTGTCCTCTGTTCCGCCATTGATGCTCAAGACCGACACGAACCCCGGTGGCCTGCCACTCGCCGTGTTCGACAGCCTGCGCAAGGCGTCCCTGGAGAACCGCTCGCAGCTTTACCTGGACATCGCCTCCGGCCCCTTCTACGGTTACAACCGCAAGGGCGCCAAGCCGTCCCAGGGCCTGATCCAATCGTTCTGGGCCCAGGGCATGCAGGGCGGCGCCAAGAACACCTATGACTCGATCGCCGCGTTCTCGGCCACCGATTTCCGCGACGATCTGAAGAAGTTCGACGTGCCGACCCTGGTGATCCATGGCGACGCCGACCAGATCGTGCCGATAGACGCTGCCGGCCGGGCTTCGGCGGCGCTGATCAAGGGCGCCCGACTGATCGTCTACCCTGGCGCGCCGCACGGGTTGACCGAGACGCACAAGGATCGTCTGAACCAGGACCTGCTGACCTTCCTCAAGGAATAAAGCCAGCACACCCACGACAACCTCTACGGGAGCGAGCCTGCTCGCGATAGCGGAATATCAGTCAGCATCTTATGCGTCTGATAAACCGCCATCGCGAGCAGGCTCGCTCCCACATTTGTTCCCGGTAGGTAATCGGATCAGTGCCGCAGCAACTTGCGCAATGGAATCTCGTCCTTGCGTACCGGCGACTTGATGACGATGTAGCTGAAGTACTTGGAGATGCCGATGTTCTTGTCCAGCAGACTTTCCATCACGTCCTGGTAGTCCTGGATGCTGCGGGTCATGAAGCGCACCAGGTAATCGTAGCCCCCGCTGATCAAGTGGCACTCCAGCACTTCGTCCACCAGGCGGATGTTGGATTCAAATTTGGCGAAGTCTTCGCGCTTGTGGTCGCTCAGGGTGACTTCGGTGAAGACCGTCACCGAATCGGTAATCTTCGCCAGGTTCAGGTGCGCCTTGTAGCTGGAGATGTACCCCAACGACTCCAGCCGCTTGACCCGTTGCAGGCAAGGGCTGGCGGACAACCCCACGGCATCGGCCAGGCTGACATTGGTCATGCGGCCGTCTTTTTGCAGCTCGACCAAAATGCTGATGTCAATACGGTCCAGTTTCGCTAAACCTTCCATCGCATACCCCTTGCGTGCCGTTTGTAGACTATCTTCTAACAAAATCAGTGACGTAGCGACAACTGGTGCTGCGCCACCAGATCCGCCATGCTGTTGATGCAGTAGTCCGCCGCGCACGGCTGGAGCGGCAGCTCGGGGTTTCGGCAGATCAGGCACACAGCCCGATCCCGGCGTGAATGGGCGCCCGGACGGGTTACCTGGAGAATAGCGCCGGGATCGAGACCGTTGGCCGCCAGCCAATCGGGATCCTGCAAAGGATCGTTCGCCAGTGAGATGAAATCCTCCGGCTCGATACCCAGGCGTTCGCACAGCACGCCCCGGTCCTCGGCATCACGGTCGCCCAGCACCAGCAGACGGTAGAACTTGCGCAGGTAGAGCATCGCACCCGGTGCATCCTCGAACAGCGTCCAACTGGCCGCCGAGCGGGCGAAGCTCATGCCCTCCTCCCAACTGACCTTGAGCTGCCAGCGCTCAGCCAACTGACGGTGGGCGAAGCACAGCAGCCCACTGAAACCGAGCTCGCCAAAGCGTGGATAGAGGGCCCGCAGCGCCTCATCGAACTCGGTCAGCACCTGAGTTTTGTCCGGCGGGTCGCCATGGGTCTCCAGCAGCGGCTGCAAGGCCGTCCAGATGCCGGAATCCCGATCCACCAGGACCTCGTCGCAGTCGATCAACAACGCTCGATATTCAGTCAGCCTCATGGCTAAAAGCCTCCGATGAGTCCCTAATGCAGTTCATCCAACGCGTTGGAACGAGTGTGGCGAGGCAGCCTGCTTCCTCGCCACAGACGCTCAGTTCAAGACCCGCGCCAGTGCCCCTTCAAGAATCTGCAACGCTTCATCGATCTGCGCCTCGCTGGTCACCAGCGGTGCCAAGAAACGCATCACGTTGCGGTAGACCCCACACTTGATGACCAGCAACCCGCCCACACGGGCTTCGTCGATCAGGCGTTGGTTCAGGTCCGCGTCGGGGGTGCATGCTTCATCATTCTTGATCAACTCCATGGCCAGCATGAAACCGCTGCCACGCACATCACCGATCTGCGGGTAGCGGGCTTGCAGACGCAACAGCCCCTGACGCAGGCGCTCGCCCAGGGCGTCGCCGCGCGCCAACAGTTGTTCCTGCTCATAGGCCTCGATCACTGCCAGCGCCGCCGCGCACGACAATGCGTTGCCGCCATAGGTCCCGCCCAGGCCGCCAGGCAGTGGAGCGTCCATGATCTCGGCCTTGCCGACCACACCCGACAATGGCAGGCCACCGGCGAGGCTCTTGGCGACGGTGACCAGGTCTGGCTGGATACCGGCATGCTGGAAACCGAACCACTTGCCGGTGCGCCCGAAACCGGTCTGGATTTCATCGAGGATCAACACGATGCCGTGTTTCTCGGTCAGCGCACGCAGGCCCTGGAGGAACTCTACCGGCGCCGAAAGGAAACCACCATCGCCCTGCACCGGTTCGATGATGATCGCCGCGACCCGCTCAGGCGCCACTTGGGTGGCGAGCAGTTCGTCCAGCGCCTGGAGCGCCATCTCGCTGGTGACACCCCGATAGGCATTTGGATAGGGCGTGTGGAAGACTTCCGGCGCGAATGGCCCGAAGTTCTGTTTGTAGGGCTGGCTCATTCCGGTCAGCGTGGTGCCGAGCAGCGTCCGGCCATGGAACCCGCCGCGAAAGGCGATCACCGCCGAACGATGGGTGTGGGCGCGGGCAATCTTCACCGCGTTTTCCACCGCTTCGGCGCCGGAAGTGAAAAAGGCCGCTTTATAGGCGTGCTGGCCACCGATCATCTGGCACAGCCGCTGGGCGAGGTCCAGGTACGGCTTGTAGGCCACTACCTGGAAGCAGGCGTGGGAAACCTTTTGCAGTTGCGCCTGCACTGCCGCCACTACCTTGGGGTGATTGTGCCCGATGTTCAGCACACCGATACCGCCCACGAAGTCCAGGTAGCGCTTGCCGTCGACATCCCACAACTCCGAGCCCTGGGCCCGATCGATCACCAGCGGGTGCGCGGTCACCAGACCACGGGGGACGAATTGATCACGCTGACGGAGCAGACTTGGGGTTTCTTCGACTTTACTGTTCATGGCATTTCCCATAGTGAGCCAGGCAACCCGAAGCGGCTGCGATGTGTTCACAGGTTAAGCCTTCGACACAATGCTCTAAGCCGAACTTGCCCGCTGAGAAATCCGGATCGACTGTTTACACCCCGGCAAACAGCAGAATCCTCTCGCCCCATTGAGGCATGCTGGATACTCCTTATTTCCCGGCGAGAAGACCCATGGCCCTGCTCTACAAAGCTGACCCGGTACGCGGCGAACAGTGGAAGCGCCTGTTCGCCGAACATGCTCCGGATATCGAATGGCGCGCCTGGCCGGACATCGGTGACCCACGGGATATTCGCTACCTGGCGGCGTGGCAGGCACCGGACGATATCGAAACGGTGCTGCCGAATCTTGAGGTGCTGTTCGCCTTGTCGGCGGGGGTGGATCAGCTCGATCTGGGTCGCCTGCCGACGAACCTGCCGGTGGTGCGCCTGCTCGATCCGGGCATCAGCCAGGGCATGTGCGAATACGCCACGTTCGCCGTGCTCGGCTTGCACCGGGACATGCTGCGCTACCGTCAGCAACAGGCCGAACGGTGCTGGCAGGCACACCGACTGGTTCCCGCCCGGCAGCGTCGGATCGGGGTCCTGGGGTTGGGCCTGCAGGCCCGGAATATCCTCACCGCCTTGCAGCCATTCGGCTTCGCCCTGTCGGGTTGGGCCCGCAGTGAACACCAGATCGCCGGGGTGGCATGCTTTGCAGGTGCCGAACAACTGCCGGCGTTTCTGGGCCAATGCGATATCCTGCTGTGTGTGCTGCCGTTGACCGAGCAGACCCGGGGGATCCTCAACCGTGAGGTATTCCAGCAACTGCCCAAAGGCGCGGCCCTGATCAACATGGGCCGCGGCGGCCATCTGGTCGAAGCGGATCTGCTCGAAGCGCTTGCCGACGGCCAGCTCAGCTCGGCCGTGCTCGACGTACTGGAACAGGAACCGGCCGCACCGGATCATCCCTTCTGGCATCACCCGCAGATTCTGTTGACCCCGCACATCGCGGCAATGACCCAACCCGAAAGTGCGTTTGGCGTTCTGCTGGACAATATCCGCCGGCATCAGCGGGGCGAATCGATGCTTGGCCAGGTGAATCGCGAACGGGCCTACTGACGTTTCGAAAACACTGTGGGTGCGGGCTTGCTCGCGAAGACGGCGGCACAGGCAACATCTCTGCAAGCTGATCCATCGCTATCGCGAGCAGGCTCGCTCCCACCGGGGATTCGGGGGTGGAGATAATTCCTGTGAGCACCCCGCAAACACTGTGGGAGCGAGCCTGCTCGCGATGGCGGCGGCACAGCTGGCAACACTTCCAACTGCCCCACCGCTTCGCAAAACCGCCCCGATATTTACTGCTGGCTCGACACAGGATTTGAGCAAAAAATGTGGCCGGTGAAGCCGTCGTCAACGGAACCTGCCGAATCCATTCCAGCCTATTGTCAGGCCCGGTGGCAGGTGAGATACAAGGGCTCTCAGCGGACGAATCCGTCCGATTCCACGCCTTCCCAACGGGGATCTGCCATGTCCATTTCGCAACGCCCTGCTTACCTCTATCGACCCATGACTGCGGCAGATGTCCCCCGCGCCCATACGTTGTCCGTGAAACTGAAATGGCCCCATCGCCTGGAAGACTGGGCAATGCTGGAGCGTGTCGCCCAAGGGTTTGTGGTGGAAGACCAGGGTCGCCTCATCGGCAGTGCGTTCACCTGCCCACAGGGCAGCCATGCCAGCATTGGCCTGGTCATCGTCGATGACGAATACCAGGGCCAAGGCATTGGCCGCAGGCTGATGGAACTGGCCCTCGAGGCCTGCGGGACGCGTACGCCCATGCTCAACGCGACGTTGGCCGGTGCACCGTTGTATGCCAGCCAGGGCTTCGTCGATTTCGGGCATATCCAACAACATCAGGGACAGGCGCTTTCGCTTGCACCGCAGCCACTGTCCCCTGGCGAACGCTGCCGCCCGCTGACCGAAGCCGATCAGGCCGCAGTGATCGAACTGGCCAATGCCGGAAGCGGCCTGGATCGAACTGTCGTGCTGAACGATCTGTTCGATGTCGTCGAGCAGGCGGTAGGCATAGAGCAGGACGGCCGCCTGTGCGGCTTCGCCCTGCTGCGCCCGTTCGGGCGGGGTCGCAGCATCGGCCCGGTCGTTGCGCAGACCCTGGAGCAGGCCCGGCACATGATCGCGGTCCTGCTGGCGCAGATCCCGGACGCTTTCGTACGCATCGACATTCCTTCCAATAGCGGCTTGACGGCCTTTCTGGAAGAGGCCGGGCTCAAGCAAATCGACACCGTCGCCCAAATGGCCCTCGGCACACCTCCCCAGGCCACCGGCGCGGTGCAACAGTTCGCGCTGGTGACCCAGGCCATTGGCTAACACATACTTTTCCTGGAGAGTCACCCCCATGCCCGAACCTACTGCAATGCTGTTGGCCCGCGCCGACGGCAGTCCTGTCGCCACGACCTTCATCCTGACCTCGTTGGGCGCCAACGATCCTTTCGACCGGCTGATCGCCTTCGCCGGGGAGGATGGCATCGCCGCCGGTGTAGTCGAGCTGAGCGGCCAGACCCGAGTCGACCACTATCCGTTCAGCGAAATGATCGTGGTGCACGCCGGTGCCGTCACCCTGCGCAGCCAGGAGCAGACGCTCCAGCTCAAACCCGGTGAAAGCGCGGTGATCGCCCGCGGCACAGCAGTGGAGATCGACGCACAGCCCGATTCGCGCTGGGCCTTCTGCGCCGACACCCAACCCGTCGCAGCGAGCACCCCCGGGCTCACGGCACTGCCTGCGCACACCCTGCTCTCGCCTTCCGCTGCGCCCGATGCCGAGATCCTGCTCAGCCCGGCGCCGCAGTGCCGCTCGTACAACGTGTTCGTCGAACAAGCCACCGACCTGCGCATCGGTGTCTGGGATTCGACCCCCTACACGCGCAGGGCACGGCCTCACAAACTGCATGAACTGATGCACCTGATCGAAGGCAGCGTCACCTTGCAGACAGCCGACGGCAGTGACCTGATCGTCAACACCGGCGACACGGTCTTCGTTCCCCTCAATGCCCGTTGTGCCTGGAAGAGCAATGTCTACGTGCGCAAGTTCTATGTCGTCAGATAGGTCTGATTGAGCAGCACCACCGCCATCGCGAGCAGGCTCGCTCCCACAGTGTTTCCGGGTGTTCACAGAAGTGGTGTCCACCTCAGATCCCTTGTGGGAGCGAGCCTGCTCGCGATGACGGTGGCACAGTCACCATCACCTTCAACGGCCCCACCCGCTTCCACAAAGAAAACCACGCAAAAAAAAGCCCGCAGTGTGAGCGGGCAAAAGGTGTTGCGTGACCGTGGGCTCAAAGCGCCGCAGCAATCGCCCCGCCAACGTCCTGGGTCGAGCCCTGCCCGCCCAGGTCCGGTGTGATAGGCCCTTGGGCGATCACGCGTTCGATGGCCTTGAGAATCCCGTCATGGGCCGCCCGGTAACGCTCATCCCCATTCCCCAGGAAGTCGAGCATCAAGGCGCCCGACCAGATCATCGCAATCGGGTTGGCGATGTTCTGCCCATAGATATCGGGGGCCGAGCCATGCACTGGCTCGAACAGCGACGGGAAACGTCGTTGCGGGTCGAGGTTGGCCGAGGGCGCAATGCCGATGGTGCCGGCGCATGCCGGGCCGAGGTCGGAAAGGATATCGCCGAACAGGTTCGACGCCACCACCACGTCAAAACGGTCAGGCTGCAAGACGAAACGCGCGCACAGGATGTCGATGTGCTGCTTGTCCCACGTCACCTCGGGGTACTGCTCGCCCATCAGCGCCGTGCGTTCGTCCCAGTACGGCATGCTGATGGAGATCCCGTTGGATTTGGTCGCCGACGTCAGGCGCTTGCGTGGCCGGGTCTGGGCCAGGTCGAAGGCGAACTTGAGAATCCGGTCGACACCACGGCGGGTAAACACCGACTCCTGGAGCACGAACTCATGCTCGGTGCCTTCGAACATCTTGCCGCCAACGGAGGAATACTCGCCCTCGGTGTTTTCACGGATGACGACGAAATCAATGTCTCCCGCCTCGCGCCCGGCCAACGGACACGGCACGCCGGGGAACAGTCGCACCGGGCGAATGTTCACGTACTGGTCGAAGTCGCGACGGAACTTGAGCAACGACCCCCACAGGGAAATATGATCCGGCACCTTGTCCGGCCAACCCACGGCACCGAAGTAGATCGCGTCGAAGCCCTTGAGCTGTTCGAACCAGTCGCTGGGCATCATCTGCCCATGTTCCAGGTAGTAGTCGCAGTGAGCCCAGTCGAGCACTTCGATGTGCAAATCCAACTGCCATTTCTTCGCGGCCTGCTCCAACACCCGTAGCCCTTCCGGCAAGACTTCCTTGCCGATGCCATCGCCGGCAATGGCGGCGATTCTGAATGGTTTACTCATCAATCCTGGTCCCCTGCTGTCTGTTCAAACGATGACCGGCTCACAACCCACCGATGTGGAAAGCCTTGACTTCGAGGTACTCGTCCAGCCCGTACTTGCTGCCCTCGCGACCCAGGCCCGATTGCTTGATGCCGCCGAAGGGCGCCACTTCCATGGAGATGATCCCGGTATTGAGGCCGACCATGCCGAACTCCAGTGCCTCGCCGAAACGCCAGGACCGACGCAGGTCCTGGGTGAAGAAATAGGCGCCCAGGCCATACGGCGTGGCATTGGCCAGGGCCAGCGCCTCCTCTTCGGTGGTGAAGCGCATCAACGGCGCCACCGGGCCGAAGGTTTCTTCGTTGGCCAGCAACATTCCGGCATGGGCTTCGCCAAGCACGGTGGGCTGCACGAACTGGCTGTCACCTTCAGGGATGCCACCACAGAGCAGGCGAGCGCCCTGGCTCAACGCATCGTCGATGTGCCGGGCGACCTTGCTGACCGCCGCAGGGTTGATCAGCGGGCCGATCGTCACATCCGCTTCCAGGCCATTGCCGATCTTGAGCTTGCCCACCTCTTGCACCAGGCGTTCGGCGAAACGCTCGTAGATGCCATCCTGCACCAGGATGCGGTTGGCGCAGACACAGGTCTGACCGGCATTGCGAAACTTGCTGAGCATGATGCCGGTCACGGCCTGCTCCAGGTCCGCGTCATCGAACACGATGAAGGGAGCATTGCCGCCCAGTTCCAGGCTCAGGCGCTTGATGTGCTCGGCACTCTGGCGCATCAGCAGCCGACCGACCGCCGTGGAGCCGGTGAAGGAGATCTTGCGCACCGTCGGGTTGCCGGTCAGCTCTTCGCCGATGCCCGCGGGCAGGCCGGTGACGACGTTGAACACACCTGCGGGAATCCCGACCCGCTCGGCCAGCACCGCCAGCGCCAGGGCCGACAGCGGCGTGAGCTCCGAAGGTTTGACAATGACCGGGCAACCCGCCGCCAGGGCCGGGGCGCACTTGCGGGTGATCATTGCGTTGGGGAAATTCCAAGGGGTAATGGCCGCGCAGACCCCCACCGGTTGCTTGAGGGTGAGCAGGCGACGGTCGCCGCTGGGCGCCGGGATGGTTTCGCCATAGATCCTGCGGGCTTCCTCGGCAAACCATTTGGCGAAACCGGCACCGTAGCGGATTTCACCCTTGGCTTCGTTCAGCGGCTTGCCCTGCTCGCAGGTCATGATCAGCGCCAGGTCGTCGAGGTTGTCGATCATTGCCTGGTACCAGCGCTCCAACAGCACCGCACGCTCCGCCGCCGGACGGGCGCGCCAGGCCGGCCAGGCACGCTCGGCGGCCTCGATGGCACGACGGGTCTCCACACCCTGCAGGGCCGGTACGCGGGCCAGCAGCTCACCACTGGCCGGGTCGATGACGTCAAGGGTGGCGGCATCGTCAGCGCCGGTCCACTGACCGTCGATATAGGCGAGCTCTGCCAGCAGGCTGGGGTCTTTCAATAGCGTCTTGAGCATGGTCGTGTCCTGTTCCGAGGTATTTCCAGTCTAGGGAGATGCCGCGGCGCAGGATGCTGAAAGCGGGTGTTGGGCAGTGCGGGATGCTGAAGTTGCGGGGTGGGACGGCAGGCTCTACCGGGACATGAAAATCACCACCAACCCTTGTGGGAGCGAGCCTGCTCGCGATAGCGCTGGGTCAGTCAACGACGATGTCGACTGTGACATCGCCATCGCGAGCAGGCTCGCTCCCACAGGGGTTCGGTGGTGATTCAAGAGGCGTTTACAGTTTCAAGGACCCCAACACCCCTTCCAGAAACCGTTCGCCCGCGTCCATCTGGCTGACCTCGATGAACTCATCGGGCTTGTGCGCCTGTTCGATGGAGCCTGGGCCACAGACCACTACGGGTACATCCAGGCGTTGTTTGAACAGGCCGCCTTCGGTGCCGAAGGATACCTTGGCGGTGCCGGTGTCCGGGGCGGCGAAGTTTTTCAGGAAGCGCACCGCCTCCACGCTCGGGTGGGTATCCAGGCCCGGGTAGACGTTCAAGGTGTCGATCTCGATAGCCGCCACGCTGGAGAGTTTTTTTGCTTCACCGACGATCATTTCGGCGCGCTCGCGCAGTTGCTCCAGGAACTGATCCAGGTTGTCAGCCGGCAAGTTGCGCACCTCGAAATCCAGGGTGCACAGGTTCGGCACGATGTTCAGGGCCTTGCCACCGACGATCTGCCCGACGTGCACGGTGCTGTAGGGCACATCGAAATCCGTATCCCGGGCGCCCTGCTCCTGCAACTGCTGCTGGCTCTGGCGCAGCGCCGCGATGAAATCGCATGCCACGTGAATCGCGTTCACCGAAAGCGGCGCCAGCGACGAGTGCGCCTCCAGGCCCCGACAGTAGGTACGGTAGGAACCCTTGCCCTTGTGCCCGAGCACGAACTGCATGTTGGTGGGCTCGCCGATCACGCACAGGAACGGCCGGATCGGCGCCAGGTGAAGCACATCGAGCAGACGACGCACGCCGACACAACCGATCTCTTCGTCATGGGACAGCGCCAGTTGCAACGGTCGGCTCAACGAGCAGTCGGCGGCATCGAGCATGGCGTCGATGGCCAGCGCGATGAAGCCTTTCATGTCACAGCTGCCGCGACCGTAGATCCGGCCGTCGCGCAGCGTCGCCTGAAACGCCGGGACGGTCCACGCCTGTCCCGCCGCCGGCACCACGTCGGTGTGCCCGGACAACAGGATCCCCGGCTGCTCACGGGGGCCGGTGCTGGCGAAGAGGTTGGCCTTCTTGCCGCTCTCGTCCTTGACGATCAGCGACTCGATGCCCTTGCTCGCCAGCAGCTCGCGCACATACTCGATCAAGGCCAGGTTCGACTCCGAAGAGACCGTTTCAAATGCCAGCAGGCGTTCGAGAATCGCCAGTACCCTTGGTTTCATGACGCTTTGCTCCGTTGCTCGGCAGAAGAGGCGAACCGGCAAATGGAGAACGGTTCGATGGAAGTGCTGGTGCTGCCGGTGCTGATCAGCTCGGCCATGACATCACCGACACCCGGGCCGAGCTGGAAGCCGTGACCGCTGAAACCGAACGCATAGTACAGGCCATCCACGTTGCCACTGGGCCCCATCACCGGCAGCGAGTCGGACAGGTAGCCTTCGATCCCGCTCCACACGCGGATGATGTTCAGGTTGCCGATACCTGGCACCAGGCGGCGCATCTGGTCCAGCTGATTGAGAATACTGCGCGGCTCGACATGGGCCCGACGGTTGAGCATGTCCGGCTTGCAGCGATAGCCACCGCCGATGATGATGTTGCCCCGGGGGATCTGACGGAAGTAGATCACCTCTTCGGGTATCTTGGTGTACACGCCGATCACCGTCGGCAAGGCATACGGCACCGGCTCGGTGACCGCCATCTGCGGGCCGTTGGTCTCCAGCGGCACCGGCTCACCGAATTGCTCCGAGAGCTTCTGGCCCCAGGCCCCCGCGGTGATCAGCAGGCGCGCGGCGCTGAACCGGCGACCGTCGGTGGTGGTGACGCTGAACGTATCGGCGTTGACCTTCTGCACTTCGGCCACTTCGGTCCGCTCTTCGATGCGCGCCCCCAGCCGCCGGGCCGCCCGCGCAAACGCAGGCGCCGCCAGACGCGGGTTGGCGTGGCCATCGTGAGGCGCATAAGAGCCTCCCTTCACGTCTTTGCCAAGGAACGGAAAACGTTCATGCAGTTCGGCGCCACGGTAGATCTTCAAATCCAGCTGCACCGCTTCAGGGGCTGCGGCGTAAGCCTCAAGCTCAGCAATCTCGTCTTCGCGATAGCACACGCGCATATGCCCGCTGGCGATGAACTCCAGGTCATCGTCGATCAATTCCGGCAAGCGTTTCCACAGGGCAAAGGAGCGATTCGCCAGCTCCAGTTGCCCGAGGTAACGCCCCTGGCGCCGAACGTTGCCGAAGTTGACGCCGCTGGCGTACTGACCGATCAGGTCGCGTTCCAGCAGAATCACCGACTGCCCTCGCTGGCGCAGGAAAAATGCTGACGCCGCGCCCATCACACCACCGCCGACAATCAACACATCGGCCTTGTTCTGGGTCATGGCGTCACCTCCCGGGTGAGCATCGAAAGCGGCTTGACTGGCGCCTGGCCACGTTGGCGGCCGACCTCCCGGACGTCGACACCGGCCGCCGCGGCAATCACTTCGGCCCCGGCCTGGGCGCAATAGCGCCCCTGGCACCGGCCCATGCCGACCCGGCTGAAGGCCTTGGCCCGGTTGACTTCGCAGGCGCCCTTTTCACTGACGGTGCGCCGCAGCTCGCCAGCGGTGATCATTTCACAACGGCAGACAATGGCCTCGTCCGGCAATGCCTTGGCTTGCGCCGCCGGCCAGGGAAACGCCTGGGCCAGACCGAGGCGAAACGCGTCCATCACCTTGAGCGCCTGGCGCTGCTCGGTGACCTGGGCGGCATCCACCGGCTGCTGCAGATCGCTCAGCACCGCCAGGGCGGCCAGACGACCGGCGCATTCGGCGGCATCGGCGCCACGGATGCTCGAACCATCGCCGGCGGCATAGACACCGCTGACCGAGGTTCGCCCGTCCTCATCCGTCGCCAGCAGCCACTGGCTGGATACCTCGTCGAAACGCAAGACACAGCCAGCCAGATCGGCCAACTGGGTTTCCGGACGCAAGTGATACCCCAGGGCGACGGCGTCACAATCCACCGTCAGCGTCACGCCACCCGCGGTACGCACACGCACGCCACTGACACCACTGTCCGCCTCCCCCAGTATTTGCAGCGGTGAAATACCCAGGTGCACCGGGACTTTCGCCTGGCGCAACTGCGCCAGCAGCTTCATGCCGGTGAACAATAAACGGGGACGCGCCATGAGTTTGGGCAGGGCCTTGATACGCTTGCCCAAGGGCGAAGTGTCGAGCACCGCAGCCACATTGGCACCGGCCTTGAGGTATTGGCTGGCAACGAGATAGAGCAACGGCCCGCTGCCCATGAACACCACCCGGTGACCAATGGAAACCGCCTGGGCCTTCAACGCGATCTGCGCGCCGCCGAGGCTGTAGGTGCCGCCCAACTGCCAGCCTTCGATGGGCATCAGGCGGTCGGTGGCGCCGGTGCAAAGCACCAGCGCGTCGTAATCCACCGTCGAATGTTCGCCCTGGCTGACGCAACACAGTTGCCCCGGTGTCAGGTTCCACACCAGGGTGTCCGGACGGTAGTCGATCTGCAGGCGCAAACGGTCGAAACTGTCGTGCAGGTCCCGGGCCTTCTCGGCCTCGGTGCCGTACAGCGTGGTGTAGGTACGGGTGAATCCTTCGGGCTGGCGGCGGTAGATCTGTCCGCCGTCGCGCCGGTTTTCGTCGATCAGGACCGGCCTGAAGCCCGCCGCGACCAACGTCTGGGCGCAGCGAATGCCCGCCGGCCCGGCACCGACTATCGCTATCCGCGCAGTGGCCATATTGCCTCCGGTTGCCGGGTGATGATGTCCAAGCCCTCGCGGACTTCATTGGAGCAGGCACGCAGGCGTTCGCCGCTGCGGGTCCAGACCCAGCAGTCCTGGCAGGCGCCCATCAGGCAGAAACCGGCGCGGCTGCCCGGATCGAACTCCGACTGGCGCAACGCCGGGCCGTGGGTCAGCAGCGCGACCATCAACGTGTCGCCCTGCAACGCCTCGACGGGGACGCCATCCACGGTCAGTTTGACGACGGGCCGGCCCTGTTCGGCCAGCCTTACGAAACGAGCGCTCATGCGTAGGCTCCGACAATCATGCTGTTTGCATCCTGCTGCGTCTTGAGCAGCTCGCCACCGTCGTGATGACAGAGCACCTCGCTGCCACCCTCGATGACGCGCCGGGGCGGCGCGGTGCGGTTGCACAGGCCGTCGACGCGCACCGGGCAGCGATTGAGAAAGGTGCACAGCGTCGACGCCTCGGCCTTTTCACCCAGTGCGGGCAGCGTGCCGCAGGTGGTCGTGCCACAGCTTTCCAGCCAGCCCTGGCGCAACTCAGGCACCGAATGGATCAGCAGGTCGGTGTAGGGATGGAACGGTGCCTGGGCGAACGATTGCCGTGAGCCCTCCTGGACCTTGTGGCCGCTGTACATCACGACGATGTCATCGCACAGCGCCCGCACCGTGGAAATGTCGTGGCTGATGAAC
Source organism: Pseudomonas sp. ICMP22404 (assembly GCF_006227205.1). Taxonomy (GTDB): domain Bacteria; phylum Pseudomonadota; class Gammaproteobacteria; order Pseudomonadales; family Pseudomonadaceae; genus Aquipseudomonas. The sequence goes on along the minus strand of NZ_VCNG01000015.1, from coordinate 24,961 downwards.
AGGTAGGAAACCCCCAGTTGCTGGCGCAAGTCGCGCAGCAGTTCGAGAATCGCCGCGCCCACCACCGTATCGAGGGCCGAGGTCACTTCATCGCAAAGAATCAGGTCCGGCTTGGCCGCCAACGCGCGGGCCAGGTTGACCCGCTGCTTCTGCCCGCCGGACAGTTCGCCCGGACGGCGCTCGGCCAGGGTTCGCGGCAGGCGCACCAGGTCCAGCAACTCGCCGATACGTTCACGCAGCGCTGCACCCTTGAGGCCGAAATACATTTTCAGTGGTCGGCTCAGGATGGTGCTGATGCTGTGCATCGGATTGAGCGCGGTGTCGGCGTTCTGGAACACCATCTGGATTCGCCGGAACTGTTCATCGGTGCGCTCGGACAGGCTGCCGCCCAAGGGCTGGCCATCGAACGTCAACCCGCCAAGAGCCGGTGGCAACAGCCCCGCCACCACCCGCGCCAGGGTGGATTTACCCGACCCCGATTCGCCGATCACCCCGATGGCCTGGCCCCGGCGCACAGTCAGGTCGATGTCCTCGAGCACGCGGATCATCGGCATCCCGCGACGGTCCTTGTCGCCATAGCCGGCGGTCAGGCCCTGGATCGTCAACAGCGGCGTGTCCGCGGCCACGCCGCAGGGTGGACGAATCGTCGTGTCCGGCCGCGCCGCCGCCAGCAGGCTGCGGGTGTATTCGTGGGCCGGCCCCTTGAGCAGTGGCGCGGTGGCGCTCTGCTCGAAGATCTGCCCGCCGTTGAGCACGACGATCTGGTCGGCCATCTGCGCGACGACCGCCAGGTCGTGGGACACATAGACCGCCGTCGCGCCACGCTCGCGCACGACCCGCTTGAAGGCCCGCAACACGTCGATCTGGGTCGTGACGTCGAGGGCCGTGGTCGGCTCATCGAGCACCACCAGCAAAGGATCGCTGATCAACGCCATGGCGGCCATCACCCGTTGCAGCTGGCCGCCGGAAACCTGATGGGGGTAGCGCTGGCCGATGCGTTCGGGGTTCGGCAGCGCCAGGTCCCGGAACAGCCCGATGGCCTTGGCTTCGAGCGTGGCCCGGTTGCCCAGGCCATGGATCAGCGCGCCTTCGACCACTTGGTCGATCAGCTTCTTGGCCGGGTTGAACGCCGCGGCGGCGCTCTGGGCAATGTACGAGACACGGTTGCCGCGCAAGCCTTGCAACTCGCTTTCACCGAGGGCCAGCATGTCATGCTCGCCGATGCGCACGCTGCCGCCGGCCAGGCGACAACCGCGCCGTGCGTAACCGAGCAGTGCCAGGGCAATGGTGGTCTTGCCGGAGCCGGACTCGCCGATCAGCGCCAGCACTTCGCCTTTCTCCAGGGAGAAACTCACGCCCTTGACGATTTCGACTTCGCCGCGCTCGTCACCGGCGACGACCCGCAGGTTTTCGACTCGGATCAATTCGCTCATCTCAATGGCCTCCCGAACGTCGATTGCGCCGCGAAGACAGGCGGTCGATAAACAGATTCACGCCGATGGTCAGGGTGCCGATGGCCAGTGCCGGAATCACGATGGCCGGCGCGCCCTGGTTAAGGCCGCCAATGTTCTCGCGCACCAGGGAGCCGAGGTCGGCGTCCGGCGGTTGCACGCCCAGGCCGAGGAAGCTCATGCCGCTGAGCAGCAGCACGATGAAGCCGAAGCGCAGGCCCAGGTCCGCCAGCACCGGGTTGAGCATATTGGGCAGGATTTCCACGCAGGCGATGTACAGCCGACGCTCGCCACGGGTGCGGGCCACTTGCACGTACTCCAGGGCCTCGATATTCACCGCCATGCTGCGGGCGATACGGAACGCCCCCGGGGTGTAGCTCAGTACCGCCGTGCACACCAGCAAGGTCACCGACGAGCCGAACGCCGAAACCATGATCAACGCCAGCATCTTGCTCGGAATCGAAATGAACGCGTCCATCAGGCGGCTGATCAGTTCGTCCAGCCACTTCGGTGAAACCACCGAGAGCAACGCGCAAGTGGTTCCCAGCCCGCTCGCCAGTACCGCGGCGACCAACGCCAGGCCCACGGTGAATTGCGCGCCGACCAGGATCCGGCTGAGCATGTCACGGCCCAGGTAGTCGGTGCCCAGCGGGTAAGCGGCACTGAAGCCGTCGAAGACATTGTCGGACACCACTTCCCCCACCGGGTGGGGTGCCAGCCAGGGGCCGAAAATCGCCACCAGCAACCACATGACACACATCACGGCACCGATCAGCCCAAGCCAGGACGAACCATGAGCGTCTTTGCCCAATGCCAGTGCTACCGCCGCAGTCGGGGATTTCACAATGGGATTGTTCATTGGTTTCTCAGCCTCGGATTGGAAAGGATCGCGCACAGGTCGGCAATCAACACCAGCGACAGGTATGCGGTACAGAACAGCATGGTGCAGGCCTGGACCAACGCCATGTCACGGTTGGTCACGGCATCGACCATCAGGCTGGCGATGCCGGGATAGTTGAAAATCGTCTCGACGATCACCACGCCGCCCAACAGATACGACAGGCTCAAGGCAATGGCATTGGCAATGGGCCCGATGGCGTTGGGCAGCGCATGACGCAGCACCACCCGCACCGGGCTCACGCCCTTGAGACGGGCCATTTCCACGTAAGGACTGTCGAGTTGATCGATCACCGCCGCCCGGGTCATGCGTGCCATCTGCGCAACGATCACGCAACACAACGTCATCACTGGCAAGGCGTAGGTCCGCATGAATTGCAACGGCGAAGTGATTTCACTGGAATACGACAGCGCTGAAAGCCAGCCCAGGTTCACGGCGAAAATCAGCACCGCCAGGGTGGCCACCAGGAACTCCGGCACAGCCACCATCATCAGCGTGAAGAAGCTCACGAAACCGTCGATGCGACCGCCGCGGCCCATGGCCGAACCGATGCCCAGGACCAGCGCCAGCGGCACCGACACCAGCGCCGTCGCGATCGCCAGCATCAGGGTGTTGGGTACCCGTCCCGCCATCAGTTCCGCAACCGACGTGGCATTGGACGCCGACACCCCAAGGTCGCCGCTGAGCAGGTTCGTCAGCCAGTGCAGGTAACGCAACACACCCGGCTGATCCAGCCCCATTTTCACGCGCAGCGCCGCGACCTGCTCTGGCGTGGCGAATTGTCCGAGGGCCTGCTGTGCCGCGTCTCCCGGCAATACCGCCGTGATGGCGAACACCACCATCGATACAATCAGAAGGGTCACGATCGCTGCACCGAAGCGCCGGCCGATCAACCACAGTGTGTTGCTATTCATCGCCCTATCCTCGTGCACTGTCAGCCAGCGAAACACCGACGCTCATCAAGCGTCCAGCCAGACCTGCTCGGCGAACATGTAGCCCATGAAGCCGCCCAGCGGGTTGGTGCCATAGCCCTTCACGCGCTGGTCGACGCCATCGATGTTGCTGATGAACACCGGGATGCCGATACCGCAGTGATCATGCACCAGGGTCTGCATGTCGGCGTACATCTTGCCGCGTTTGGCTTCGTCGGTTTCGCCCCGGGCCTGTATCAGCAGCTGATCGAACTGGGCATTTTTCCAACCGGACTCATTCCACGGTGCCGTCGACTGGAAGAACTGCGAGAACAGCATGTCGGCGTTGGGCCGTGGGTTGATGTTGCCGAAGCTCAACGGATGCTTGGCCCAGTGGTTGGACCAGTAGCCGTCGCTCGGCAGACGGTTGACGTTGAGCTTGAGCCCAGCCTCCTTGGCCGATTGCTGCAGCAGCACCGCAACGTCCACCGAACCGGTGGCAGCCGGCGAACACATTACCGGCATGCTGATGCTTTCCATGCCGGCCTTTTTCAACAGGAAGCGAGCCTTCTCCGGATCGTAGGTCCGTTGCGGCAGGTCGGCATTGTGGAAACGCGAACCGGGGGCAATCGGATGGTCGTTGCCGACCCGGGCAAACCCGCGGAAGATCGCCGACTTGACCTGTTCCCGGTCCAGCAGCAGCTTCATGGCTTCGGTGAATTCCGGGTTCTGCCCGGGCATCTGGTCCTGGCGAATGATCAAGTCAGTGTAGTTACCCGACGGCGAGTCCACGACCCGGTGGGTGGTGCTGTCCTTGATGCGCGTCGTCGAGCGAGGGTTGACCTCGTTGATGATCTGCACGTCGCCCGAGAGCAGCGCGTTGACCCTGGACGGCTCGTCGGCAATGCCGATGAACTCGATCTCGTCCAGGTACGGCAAACCGGGTTTCCAATAGTTGGTGTTGCGTGCACCGATGGACCGCACCCCCGGCTTGAACTCCTTGACCTTGAACGGACCTGTACCGACACCCTGGCTGAAGTCGCTGGTACCTTCGGGCACGATCAGCATATGGGAAACAGCGAGAATCGATGGCAGCTCGGCATTCGGGCCACTCAAGCGGATCTGCACTTCATGGGTGCCGTTGGCCTTGACCTCGGCAAACTGCTCGGCCAAGGGCAGGACCTTGGATCCGGTAATCGGATCCTTGTGTCGCAACAGGGAATACACCACATCAGCGGCGGTCAGGCCCTTGCCGTTGTGAAACGTCACTTCCTTGCGCAGGGTAATCACCCAGAGCGTGGCGTCAGTGGTATCGATGCGCTCGGCCAGCTCCAGTTGCGGCACCATGTGGCTGTCGAAACGGGTCAGGCCGTTGTAGAACATGTAATGGCGCACGTAGTCCGTGGAGGATGAACCCTTGGCCGGATCCAGCGTATCGGAGGTGGAGCTGGAAATACCGGCGACGCGAATGCGCCCACCCGGCTTGCCCTTGCCAGGGCTCGCGGTTTCGTCGGCCAGCAGTTTGCCAGCGGCGCCGAACAGGCTGCCGGCCCCTGCCGCGGCCACCCCGGCCAAGCCCAGCATCTGCAGCGCATGACGGCGCGACATGCCCCGATTGAGCCCTTCAAAAACACGCAGACTGTCTGTACCGGTAATCAACTGGCTATCAATGCTGCTCTTAGTGTCAGTCATGTCAGTTCTACCTTTCGCTCATGGTAAGGGCTCGGTTGCGCACGGTTGACGCAACGTGGATGAAACGTAAAAACAACGTCATATGAATCAGTGGAGATAGTCCTGCAGGCGGTAATACGCGCCTACCAGCGGCAAGAACCAGGGCTTGCCGAAATGCCCGGGAATCGCCGGCCAGTCGAGCTCGCGCCACGGATTGGCCTCAGCCTTGCCAGCCATGACCTCGGCCATGACCTGCCCCATGTGCACCGACATCTGCACGCCATGGCCGCTGTAGCCCATGGAGTGATACACCCCGCCATGCTGGCCGGCCCGGGGCAACCGGTCGGACGTCATGTCCACCAATCCGCCCCAGCAGTAGTCGATCCTGACGTTGGCCAGTTGCGGGAACATCCGCACCATCGCCGCCTGCAGCACCTTGCCGCTCTTGGCATCGGAAACACTGTCGGACATGGCAAACCGCGCACGCCCGCCAAACAGCAGACGGTTATCCGGGGTCAGGCGGAAGTAGTTGCCGATCATGCGACTGGTGACATAGGAGCGGCGCGCCGGCAGCAAGCTGTCGATCAGCGCCTGGGGCAACACCTCGGTGGCGATCACGAAACTGCCCACTGGGACGATTCGCCGCCGATACCAGCCCAAGCCGCCATGCTGACTGGCACCGGTCGCCAGCAAGACCTGCGAAGCGTGCAGTGTTCCCTTGCTGGTGTTGACCTGATAACCACCGGCGCTGGCCTTCCAGTCCTTGACGGCCACGCCCTGGAAAATCAACGCGCCGTGACGCGCGGCGGCCTCGGCCAAGCCGACGCCAAAGCGCCCGATGTGCATCTGCACACCATTGCGCTGTAGCAGGCCGCCATGAAACTGGTCGGACTTGACCTCCGCCCGCGTCTCTTGGGCGGACAGCAGCTCGACCTCGGCATCGACTTCCTTGCGGATCAACTCACAGGTGCGTGCCAATCCTTCGTAGTGCATCGGCTTGGCGGCGAGTTTGAGCTTGCCGTTGCGCTTGAGGTCGCAGGCAATCCCCTCCTGTTCCACCAGCGCGACGACGCTCTGCACGGCGCTCTCGTAGGCCTGGTAATACGCCCGCGCTTTATCGGCGCCGAGACTGGCGGTGAGCGCCGCGTAATCCTGGGCGACGCCGGTGCTGCAATGCCCGCCGTTACGCCCCGACGCCTCGCCAATCACCCGTCCCGCTTCCAGCACCGCCACGCTGGCCCCCTTCAGGGCCAGGGCACGGGCGGCCGCCAGCCCGGTGAAACCGCCACCGACGACGGCGACATCGACCTGCCTCGGCAACCCGCCGAGTTGAGCACCTGTGAAGGCCGGTGCGGTATCGAGCCAATAGGACTCACTGCCCATGTCTAACCCCTTTCGCCTTGGAAAGTGCGTGCGTCTCAGAGCCCGACCAGAGCGGCCAACCCACCGATATCGGGAATCTGGTGATAGCCATAGATCGCGTTGCCCGGCTGCTCGTGACCACGGGCAACAAAGGCCTTGTTCTTGATCTTCATGTCATGGGCAGGCATCAAGTCGTAGCGGAAGCTGGACGATACGTGCAACACGTCTTCCGGCCCGCAGCCGAGGTTATCGAGCATGAATTCGAAGGCCGCCAGGCGCGGCTTGTAGGCCTGTGCCTGCTGGGCGGTGAAAACTTTATGGAAAGGCGCGCCGAGCTTGTCGACGTTGGACATGATCTGCTCGTCCATCGCGTTGGAAAAAATCACCAGGGGGATCTTGTCGGCGATTTTCGACAGGCCCGCCGGCACATCGGCGTGAGGGCCCCAGGTCGGCACGGCGTCGTAGTAGAGCTGACCTTCGCCCCGATACTCAACACCCCAGCGCTTGCAGACGCGGGCCAGGGAAGTCTTGATGATTTCATCATAGGGGCGCCAGTCACCCATCACTTGATCCAGGCGATAAGCGGCGAAGTCCTTGACGAACTGATCCATCTGCCCGGCATCGACACGATCGGCGAACAGCTCGCGGGTCATGCTGCCCATCTGGAAGTTGGTCAACGTGCCGTAGCAATCGAAGGTGATGTACTTGGGTCGAAGAAAGCTCATGGGTGCGGTCCTGAATGGTTGTTGGAGGCATGAACGTGGCAAGCATCGGCGCCATTCGTTAAGCACCGGCACAACGCTGCATCACATTTTCATTACAACACCATGAGACCGTGGATAATCGGTTAAAAATAGTGGCGGCTTGGTACAAACCACCGTTTTGCGGGGCTCCCTCAGCAGACTTTGCGGGATGCTCCAGGCACGGGCGTTGCGCCCATGTTTCAGTGGGTTTGCGGGCAGTTCTGGTGCACCAAACGGCACGGCGGCAAGCTGTTTGCGGCAGAATCTGCGCAGGAACCGGGGGCGTTTCAGCATCTTTGTCGAACGGGCTGACGCCATCGCGAGCAGGCTCGCTCCCACAGGGATTTGGCTTGGATCACAAAGCGCGATGGCTCCCAGAATTCCATGTGGGAGCGAGCCTGCTCGCGATGGCGGTAGCACTGTCAAAAGACAGCATGGCGCTGCCTTCGATCAGGCTTTCAACTCAGCTTCCAGGAAGCTGACCAACGCCTGGACCCGCGCGCTGCGCACTTTGCGCGAAGGCACCAGCAGGTTGATGGGGGCGCTGTCGAATTGCCAATCGGCGAGCACCCGTACCAGCCGCCCGTCGGCGATGGCCCTGCTGACATCCCACTGCGAACGCAGCACCAGCCCCAGCCCTTCTTCTGCCCAACGCCGCGCCACGCTGCCATCGTTGCTCAATAAAGCCGGTTTGATCCGCAGCGTCTTGTGCTGCTGATCTTTACGCAAGTGCCACAGGGTGACGTCCTCGTCGTTTTCGCGAATGCAAATGCAACGATGATCAGCCAGTTGCTCGGGCGCTGACGGCGTGCCGTTCAGCGCCAGATAGGCGGGACTCGCGCACAGCCACCGATCATTTTGCGTGAGGGTCCGGGCGACCCACTGGCTGTCGCTGAGGTTGCCGATGTGAATCACCGCGTCGCTGTCATGCCGATCCGGCCAAGGCGTTTCCCGCAGATCCAGGTGCAGGCACAGCTGCGGATGCAACCTGGCGAAACGCGCCAGCAACGGCGCGAGGCGCTGGCGCCCATAGCCGAACGGCGCCGCCAGCCTCAGGGTGCCGACCAGTTGATCATCCTGCCGCCTGAACGATTCGGGGAGGGCCTCAAGCTGTTCCAGCAACAGCGCGCTCTGACGGGAAAAACGCTCGCCGTCGGCGGTCAGGCTCAGGCGCCGGGCATCGCGATTGGCCAAGGTCAGCCCGAGGACGCCTTCCAGCTTGCGCAGACGCATGGACAGCGCCGGTGGCGAGACATCCAATGCCCTGGCGGCCGCGCTCAAAGAGTCGCAACGCGCCAGTGTCGCGGCCATTCGCAGGTCTTCGATGCTGATCATTCAGTTCAACTTAATGATTGATGACACCGCATTGAACCATGACTTCACGACGCCTGAGTAGAGTCGACCCCGTCTTCCACCACCGGGCCCTGCCATGCCAGCCTCGACCGCTTCCCTCGACACCCCCGCCGCGCTCATCGATCGGCCACGCATGCAACGCAATATCCAGCGCATGCAACAACGCATGGACGACTTGGGCGTGCGCTTGCGCCCCCACATCAAGACCAGCAAATGCCTGCAGGTAGTGCAGGCCCAAATTGCCGCTGGAGCCAGCGGTGTCACGGTGTCCACCTTGAAGGAAGCGGAGCATTGCTTCGCCAACGGCATCCAGGACATTTTCTATGCCGTGGCCATCGTGCCCGGCAAACTGGACCAGGCCCTGGCGCTCAGGCGCAAAGGCTGCCAGCTGAGCATCCTGACGGACAGCCTGGTGGCAGCCCGGGCGATTGTCGATTTCGGCCAACGTCACGACGAACCCTTCGACGTATGGATCGAGATCGATTGCGACGGCCATCGCTCCGGCGTGCGCATCGAAGACGGAGCGCTCGTCGATATCGCACGAGCCCTCGGCGAAGGTGGACAGCGGCTTTGCGGCGTCATGACCCATGCCGGATCCAGCTACGAGCTGGACACCCCCGAGGCGCTGCAAGCCCTGGCCGAACAGGAGCGGCAGGTCTGCGTCAGCGCGGCCCGACGCATCCGCGACGCCGGGCTGGCATGTCCGCAGGTCAGCATCGGCTCGACGCCCACGGCCCTGTCGGCACTGAACCTGGACGGCGTCACCGAGGTTCGGGCCGGTGTGTATGTGTTCTTCGACCTGGTGATGCACAACGTCGGCGTTTGTCAGGCGGATGAGTTGGCGCTGAGCGTGCTGACCAGCGTCATCGGTCATCAGCCAGACAAGGGCTGGATCATCACCGATGCCGGTTGGATGGCGATGAGTCGTGACCGGGGCACTCAGCGCCAGCAGCATGATTTCGGCTATGGGCAGGTATGCACCGACGCCGGCGACTGGATCGAAGGGGCACGGCTCACCGGCGCCAATCAGGAACACGGCATCGTCACCCTGTCAGGTGCCGAGCACGTCGACATCACAGCGCGCTATCCCATCGGCAGCCGCCTGCGCATCCTGCCCAACCACGCCTGTGCCACCGGCGCCCAATTTCCCCATTACTGCGCCTGTGATGACACTGGCCAAGTCCAACTCTGGAGTCGCCTGCATGGCTGGTGAAATCGAGACGATCCGCACAACCGATGCCGCCCTGCCGGGTGGGCATTACGCCCAGGCGGTTGCGCACCAAGGCGTCTTGTACGTGTCCGGGCAACTGCCGGTGCACGCCGATGGCAGCCACAGCGTCGAGCAACCGTTCGACGTGCAGGCCGCCCTCGCGCTGGACAACCTGCTGGCGATTCTCGCGGCGGCCGGCCGACAGCCAAGGGATCTGCTGAAGGTGACCGTCTACGTTGCGGGCATCGAACACTGGCCGGCTTTCGACCGTGTCTACGCTCGTTATCTCGGTGAGCACCGGCCCGCACGCGCCGTGGTGCCGGTTCCAGCCTTGCACCATGGCTACCTGATCGAAATCGAAGCGCTGGCCCGTATATGAAGCGCAGCAAGGGGTCAGGTGAGCGCAGTGCGCGTTTTGTCCGGTTAGCCCGGCAGATTCAGCAGATTCTCCTTTGCCAACCTCAAGAACGGCACATCCCATCAGGGTCGCTTTGTTAGTTTATTTGAGCAGGCACAGCCTCACGATCTGCTGCTGGCAATGTCCTCACTGCTCTATGGGAGCCCGTTGCATGACAACCCGATCTTCTGACAGCTACCTCGACCCACAGACTTTGGGGCAGCTTTATATCAATGGCGCCTGGTCGTTTCCGGCGTATCCGACCACGCTGCCGGTGATCAACCCGGCCACCGAGGCGATGGTCGCCGAAGTCGCCCAAGGCTCCTGCGCGGACGTCGACCGGGCGGTAGCGGCGGCACGGGCGGCGTTTCCCGGCTGGTCCACGACCGCGGTCGCATCCCGTGCGCAGGTCCTGGGCAAGATCCATGAACTGATTCTGGAACGACAAGAGCAACTGGCCCAGGTGCTCTCCCTGGAGATGGGCGCGGCCATCGGTTTCGCACGAGCCATGCAGGTCCCTCTGGCGGCCGAGCACGTGCGGGTCGCCCGTGATCTGCTGTCCACCTACAGTTTGCGCAACGTCGAAAACGGTACGGCCATCCAGCGCGAACCCATTGGCGTCTGCGGGCTCATCACGCCGTGGAACTGGCCGCTTTACCAGATCACCGCCAAGGTCGCCCCGGCGATTGCCGCCGGCTGCACTGTGGTGCTCAAGCCCAGCGAACTGTCCCCCCTGAGCGCCCTGCTGTTCGCCCAGTTGCTGCATGATGCAGGTCTTCCACCGGGCGTGTTCAACCTGGTGAATGGCAGCGGCGCGGACGTCGGCGCAGCCATGGCCGCCCACCCCGATATCGACATGATCTCCATCACCGGCTCCAACCGCGCAGGCGCGCTGGTGGCCCAGGCTGCCGCCCCGACGGTCAAGCGCGTCACCCAGGAACTGGGCGGCAAGTCACCCAACGTATTCTTGCCGGACGCCGACTTCACCAAAGCCGTGCCACCCGGCGTGATGTCTGCGTTTCGTAACGTCGGCCAGTCATGCAGTGCACCGACCCGGATGATCGTGCCGCGCAACCGGCTGGCGGAAGTCGAAGTCCTGGTCACCGCCACCGTCGACGCGATCATCGTCGGCGATCCTCGGTCGGAAGAAACGCAACTCGGCCCCATCGCCAACGAAGCCCAGTTCAATCGCGTGCAGGCGATGATCGAGGCAGGCCTGAGTGAGGGCGCCAAGCTCCTCTGCGGCGGCCCAGGACGAGTGCCAGGGTTTGCGAAAGGCTTCTACGCCCGCCCAACGGTCTTCTCCGAAGTGGATAACGCCATGCGCATCGCCCAGGAAGAAATCTTTGGCCCGGTGCTGTGCCTCATCCCCTACGACACGGTGGAAGAAGCCATCGCCCTCGCGAACGACACCGTCTACGGCCTCAGCGCCCATGTGCAAGGCCAGGACCTTGAAGCTGTACGCACCGTGGCCTCGCGCATCCGCGCCGGGCAGGTGCTCTTGAACTACCCGGCGTGGAACCCGTTGGCGCCGTTCGGCGGCTACAAGCGCTCGGGCAATGGTCGGGAATACGGTGTTCATGGGTTCGAGGAGTACACGGAGGTCAAGGCGATTGTCGGGTTTGGTTGATCGCCCTACTCCTCGGACCGACCTTTGCCGGCACGATCATGCTCGTATCGTGTCAACGGAAACGCCGGCAGCCAGGCCTCGCGTCGCGAGGTCCAGCATTCATAGCTAGGCATCAATTGGTCAGGGGCATCCAGGCTGCCCAGGTTCACTTCGATCTCGTCACCGCTGCGGGCAAAGACCGGCGAGCCGCAGCGGGGGCAAAAGAATCGACCGGCGTAGTTGCGGGTATCACCTTCGACCTTCACTGCTTCCTGGGGAAACATGGCTGCGGCGTAGAAAAGCGCGCCATGGTGCTTGCGACAGTCGAGACAGTGGCAGAGGCCTACCCGGTAGGGGCGCCCCGTGGCTTCGATGCGAACGTTGCCGCACAGGCAACCGCCGGTGAATCGGTCCATGGAATGTCTCCTCTGCAATCGAGCGGTGTAAATCTTCGACCGTCCTCGTCGCTACGGGTTTAATCCATTGGTGCCCGGCAAGTCAGGCTTCTGTCTACACACCACTTCGATCAACAACCGGCGCATGCCGCGCCATCAGTTCCACCATCCATTCGATGAACACCCTCAACCTGGCGCTGATATGCCGGTTCGGCGGATAAGCCAGGTAGAGCGGCATCGGGTCGATTCGCCACGTTTCGAAAAGCGGCACCAGCTCGCCGTTGGCTTCGTGGGGCCTGGACATGTACGTGGGTAGCCACAGCACCCCCAGCCCCGCCAGGCCCGCCGCGAGGTAGGCGTTGCCGTCGTCGACCGCCAGGGCGTAGCGCCCGTTGATGTGCAGGTGTTCATTGGCGTTGTGCATGGCATAGGGCACGGCTTTGCCAGTGCGGGCCCAGAGGAAGCCGACGATACGATGCAGGGAGTCTTCGAGGTCTCGTGGATGCGCGGGCGTGCCGACGCGTGCCAGGTAACTCGGCGCCGCGAAGACGCCCAGCTCAAGGTCACCGATGCGCCGGGCGATCAGCGACTGATCCGTCAGTTCACCACCGCGCACCACGCAATCGACGTTTTCATCGATGATGTCCACGATGCGATCGCTGACGCCCATGTCGATCTGGATGTCCGGGTATCGCGCATGGAACGTCGGGAGCGCCGGCATCAGGATCAGCGCAGCCAGCGGGCTCGGGACGTCTACCCGCAACCGGCCCCTGGGCAGTGCCTGGGCCTCGGACAGACTGGTTTCGGCATCCTCCATGTCGGCCAGCAGCCGCAGCACCCGTTGGTAATAGACGGCGCCCTGGACAGTGACGTTGACTTTACGTGTCGTGCGGTTGAGCAGCTTGACCCGCAGGCGCGCCTCCAACTGCTGCACCAACTGGGTCACGGTGGTCTTGCTCATGTGCAGGGTCTCGGCGGCCTTGGTGAAACTGCCCGCCTCCACCACCCGGACGAATGCCTGCATCGCATCAAAACGATCCATTGCTGCTCCGCGTGTCGATGATTGTTTGGATTTTACAAACAGTGATCGCCAAGGTTGCGCGTTTATCCCCAGGGCACAAGCCCCTAGAGTGACTTCATCGTTGTTTCCCTGGCTGATGACCGATGGAGGTTCCCATGACACCGCGTGATGTAGTTTTCCCACCTGGACGCCAAGCGCTTTACGAGCGTAATCGTTATTCACCGGCGATCCGGTCCAATGGTTTTCTCTTCGTATCGGGGCAAGTCGGCAGCACCGACGACGGTTCACCTGAGGCCGATCTGGAGGTTCAAGTCCGGCGTGCATTCACCAACCTGGAAGCGATTCTCGCCGCGGCCGATTGCAGCTTTGACGATGTGGTGGACGTGACCGTTTTCATGGTCGACCCCGAATCGAAGTTCGAGAAGATCTGGAAGGTGGTGCCTGAATTCTGGGGCAACGCGCCGCACCCGACACTGACGGCGGTGGGGGTGACGTGGTTGTATGGGTTCGAGTTCGAGATCAAGGTGATTGCCAGGTTGCCTGACGCTGGGCGGTGAATCAGTGATGACGCCATCGCGAGCAGGCTCGCTCCCACAGGGAGTTGCGGTGTGCTGTGGATACCGGGCCCACTGGAGATCCATTGTGGGAGCGAGCCTGCTCGCGATAGCGGTGGGTCAGCTGGCATCGAGGCTGGATGTGCCGACGCCTTCGCGGGCAAGCCCGCTCCCACAGGTTTTGGGTGTGCTGCGGATATCGGGTCCACTGAATATTTACTGTGGGAGCGAGCCTGCTCGCGATGGCGGTGGGTCAGTCGCCAGCCGGTTAGCCTTTCAGCGCCGCTTCAATCGCTGCGACGTCGATCTTGGTCATCTGCATCATGGCCTCGAACGCGCGCTTGGCGGCGGCTTTGTCGGGGCCGGCGACGGCGTCGGTCAGGACGCGCGGGCTGATCTGCCATGACAGGCCCCACTTGTCCTTGCACCAGCCGCAGACACTTTCCTCGCCGCCGTTGCCGACAATCGCATTCCAGAAACGGTCCGTTTCAGCCTGGTCATCGGTGGACACCTGGAACGAGAAGGACTCGTTGTGCTTGAACACCGGGCCGCCGTTCAGCCCGATGCAGGGAATGCCCATCACCGTGAACTCCACCGTCAACACATCGCCTTCCTTGCCCGATGGATAATCGCCAGGCGCGTGATGAATGGCGTGTACTGCGCTGTCCGGAAACGTCGCAGCGTAGAACTGCGCCGCCTCCACAGCATCACCTTCGTACCAGAGACAGATCCTGTTCTTGTTATTCATCCGGCTTCTCCGAGAGGGATTGGTCGGTGCAGTCTAGCAGCGCACCTTTTCCAGGATCGATCAGGTGATGAACGGCTTTTTGCACTTGCAAGACGTTCCGACTCGTCGCGGCTATCGAGCAATCGTGCCGAGAGATTCGGCGACCGCGCCCCGGCTACACCCTCACCCGCTCCCCATGCTTCATCATCCAGCGAATCAGGTGCGTCATCGATACCTGATGCTGCTGGATAACGCACTCACCGCCTTGTTCATGGCGGTAGCGTTCGACGTAACGGCTGAGCAACACATGATCGCCATCCTCCGCCAACCGTAGCTCTACCTCGCGGCACTGCAGACCACCCTGGCCGAGCGCCTTCACGCTTCGCCGCAGAACCAACGCATCGTTAGTCATCGGCCTGCCCTCCCTCGCATTGGGCGGTCACCGCTCCCAGTTTGCCTTGCGCGACAACATCGGCGCGCTGCTGCGCCACGGCGTCGCGCAGGGCCACGTAGTAATCCGGCTGGGTGCGAAGTTGGTCGGTCAGCGGCAGCGCCTGTGCGCGGCCATCGACGATGCCGCCTGCGGTATTGATCGTGCCCAGGGTATCGACAGTGCTGCTGTCGCCGCCAAACGGGTCGACCACGAAACTGATTACCTTGCCGGTGGCATCCCTCAGGTTGGCCGTCCCCAGCAGAGGCAGTTCCACCGTCGGCCCCGGGGCGATGTTCCAGACGCCGAATGTCTGGCCAAAATCAGCCTCGTGGCGCTCGATACCGAGTTTGCCCGATACATCGATCAAGCCGACGATGCCGGCCGTGGTGTTGATGACAAAACGCCCCAGGGTGTTGACCGAGCGCTGCGCATTGCCTTGCAGCAGATCGTTGATGAACACCTTGGGCTCACCGAAGTTGGCCACGAAGTTGTGCATGCCGGTCTGCACGGCATCCGGAAGATGGCGATAACCACGGGCGATGGGGGCCAAGGCGTAGTCGTCTACGGTGCGGTTGAAGCCGAAGATGCCGCGGTTGATGGGCTGCCCGGGATCGTAAACGGTGTACGGAACACTCTCGCAACTGCCAGGTTTTGCAGCGGGCGTGCTGGCGCAGCCGCTGGCGAGTGCTGCGAGCATGATGACCACGGAGTGACGAACGCGGAGCGAAGCGGGATCGGTGAGCGGCATACGGGGCTGTCTCGGCAAGGAATGGGCGACGCCAGTCAGTCGAGGAATGAAGCCATTCACAGTTCCCGTGGGAGCCAAGCTTGCTCGCGATAGCGGTGGTTCAGCCAACATCTTTATCAACTGACCAGCCACTATCGCGAGCAAGCTCGGCTCCCACAGGTTCTGCGCTCAACGGGACGGGCATTGAGCAATCCTGCCGCTGTTTTTTTGCCTGGAGATTTCCAGAATATTGCCCGCCGGCAACTTTATTGCAGGATTGAAATATATGACGCAGGGCGTGGATTGACCCTAGTATCGCTCCCTGTATTCATGACCCGACGTGCCCCCACCGTGAGCCATTTACTACTGGTGGACGATGACCTCGAAGTCCTCGCCCTCTTGCGCAAATTCCTCGAACAACATGGCTACAGCGTCGACGTGGCCGCCGACGGTGCCGCCCTGTGGCAGGCGGTCGAGCGCCAATTGCCGGACCTGATCATCCTTGACGTCATGCTGCCAGGAGACAACGGCCTGGTACTCTGCCAGCGCCTGCGGGCCGAACACAGGGTCGGCATCATCATGCTCACCGCCATGGGCGAGTTGAGCGACCGCGTCGTCGGCCTGGAGATGGGTGCTGACGATTACCTGACCAAGCCTTTCGACGCGCGGGAGTTGCTGGCCCGGGTGCGGGCCGTGCTCAGGCGTACCGCCGAAGCCAGGGGCACGCCGAACGACGCCTCGCGACCGGTCCTGGAGTTCGAAAAGTGGCAGTTGGACGTCACCCGGCGTGAATTGCGCTCACCGGATAAGGTCATGATCCCGCTTTCGGCGGGCGAGTTCGAATTGTTGCTGGTGTTCGCCGAACACCCGCGTCGGGTGCTGAGTCGCCAGCAGTTGCTGGACCTGGCGCGCGGCGAAACCTTCGACGCGTTTGACCGGAGCATCGATGTGCAGGTCAGCCGCTTGCGTCGCAAGCTGGAGACCGATATCAGCGGCGCGTCGATGATCCGCACCGTGCGCAACAGTGGCTACTACTTCAGCCCCCACGTGGTGAAACGATGAAACCGCCGAGCCCTGGCACTCGCCGCCCGCGCGATACCCTGGCGCGCTGGATCGCCCTGACCACCCTGGTTGCCATGCTGACGCTGCTGGCCCTGAACGCGTTGTTCAGCCAACTGGCCGGAGCCTGGGCACGCCCGCCCCTGATGGAAACCGGCCTGTTTGAAAAGATCTCCGCCATCGCCCGCATCATCGACTCGGTAGCGCTTGAACAGCGGCCCGCCATTGCCAAGGCCGCCAGTGACCGGGAATTTACCACCCAATGGCTGCAAGACCATGCCGAGGCGCGAGTGCCGGTGGTCGACGACGACCCGGAATACAGCGACGGCGTGGCACGGCTGCGCCAGCAACTGGGCAGGTCCGATGCACGGATAGAAGGCTACGAGCCGAGCGACTGGCCCGCCGACCAGCCCGGCGGGCGCTACGCCGCGCTGATCGAGCTGAGCGACCATTCATGGGTGATGTTTTCCATGCCCGCGCGCAACTGGGGCCTGGAGGAGTGGGAGCGCAATCTGATCATCATCGCGCTGATCCTGCTGTCGGCATTCATCGTCGCGCTGGTTGCCACCCGGCATCTGGCCGCGCCGCTGGAGCGCTTCGCCGAAGGTGCCAGGCGTTTCGGCATGGACCACAAGGCACCGCCCATTCCGGTCATCGGCCCCTACGAAATCCGCCAGGCCATTCTCGCCTTCAATGCCATGCAGGCCCAGCTCAAGCACTTCATCGAGGATCGCACGCAAATGCTCGCCGCCATCTCCCATGACCTGCGCGCGCCCTTGACCCGCATGCGGCTGCGCGGGGAGTTCATCGAGGACACCGAGCAGCAATCCCGATTGTTCAGGGACGTGGACGAGATGCAGACGATGGTCAATTCGGCCCTGGAGTTTTTCCGCGACGATGCACGGCTCGAACATGCCACCGCCTTCGATCTGGCTGAGCTGCTGCACACCGTCGTCGATGACTTCAAGGACGCCGGCAGCGAGGTTACCTTCGAGGGCGCCCCCCGCTTCGTTTACGTAGGTAGGCCTATCGGGCTCAAGCGAGCGTTGGTGAACCTGATCGACAACGCGATCAAATATGGCGCAGAGCCCGGTGTTCAGCTCAAGGCCTGGAGCGACCGCGTTGAAATCCGCATTCTGGACCGGGGTCCGGGCATCGAGGCCCGCTACCACGAACAAGTCTTCACCCCGTTCTTTCGTCTCGAAGGCTCACGGAACAAGAACACCGGTGGCGTCGGGCTCGGCCTCTCGGCGGCGCGGGCGACCGTGCTAGAACACGGTGGAACATTGACCCTCGGTAATCGGCGCGATGGTGGGCTGGAAGTGACGATTTCGCTGCCATTGAGCTGACCACTGCGGGCCCGTTGGCAAACAAAGCCTAAACAACCGGGGCCATCCTCGGTAGGATGGCCGGCCTTTCCGCCTGGACCCGCCCTGGAATCGCCCCGATGATCCTGATTGTCTACGCCCACCCCTACCCCGACCAGTCGCGGGTCAACCAGCAGATGCTCGAACGGGCCTCCAGCCTTCCGGACGTGGTCGTACGGTCCCTCTATGATCTCTACCCGGATTTCGACATCGACGTCGACGCCGAACAGCGCGTCGTCGAGCAGGCGGACCTGATCGTCCTCCAGCACCCGATGTACTGGTACAGCATGCCGCCCCTGCTGAAATTGTGGATCGACAAGGTGTTCACCCATGGTTGGGCATACGGCAAAGGCTCCACGGCCCTGAAGGACAAGAGCCTGCTGTGGGCCGTCACCACCGGTGGCGAGCCGGACCATTTCGAGATCGGTGCCCATCCGGGCTTCTCCGTGCTGGCCCAGCCCCTCCACGCAACGGCTGTCTATTGCCGCATGCGCTGGCTGGATCCGGTCGTCGTCCATGGCGCCTATGCCGCTGAATCGCATTCCCAACAAGCACAGATCGAACACTACCGCGCCCGCCTGGCCTCCTGGAAGGAAGATTGAAATGGAGACTCATAGCCTGATCGAGATGCTCATCTACCTGGCCTCGGCAACCTTGATCGTGCCGATTGCCGTCAGGTTGGGCCTGGGACCGGTGCTGGGCTACTTGCTGGCCGGGTGCGTCATCGGCCCCTGGGGCCTGAAGCTCATTACCGACGTCAAGGCCATTCTGGAATTCGCCGAAATCGGCGTCGTGCTGATGCTGTTCATCATCGGGCTTGAGCTCGACCCCAAACGGCTGTGGGCGTTGCGCCGGATGGTGTTCGGTGGCGGAGCCTTGCAGATGCTGGCTTGTGGCGCTGCCATCGCGGTGTTCTGCGCAGCCCTGGGCCTGAACTGGACGGCCGCGTTGCTGGTCGGCCTGACCCTGAGTCTTTCCTCCACGGCCATCGCCATGCAGGCGATGAATGAACGCAACCTGACGGCAACCGCCGTTGGCCGCAGCAGCTTTGCCGTGCTGTTGTTCCAGGACATCGCGGCCATTCCCCTGGTCGCCATGATCCCCCTGCTGTCGGCCCACGGTGAAACACCGTCAGGCACTGCCCTGGCGCTGTCGATCGTCAAGATCGTCGCGGCCATCAGCGTCGTCGTGCTACTGGGACGCTATGTGACACGGCCATTGCTGCGCTTCGCCGCCCGCTCGGGCCTGCGGGAGATCTTCAGCGCCGTGGCACTGTTCCTGGTGTTCGGCTTCGGTTTTCTCTTGGAAGAAGCTGGCCTGTCGATGGCCATGGGCGCCTTCCTCGCCGGGGTGCTGCTGGCCAGTTCCGAATACCGGCATGCCCTGGAAAGCGACATTGAACCGTTCAAAGGCCTGCTGCTGGGGCTGTTCTTCATCGGCGTCGGCATGTCGATCGACTTCGGCACCCTGATCAACGCACCGTTGAAGGTCACCACCCTGACCCTGGGCTTCATCCTGATCAAGCTGCTGGTGATCAAGACCGTGAGCCGGTTTCTCAATGTCCCCGCGGGCCAACGCTCATGGCAGGCGGTGTTGCTGGGCCAGGGCAGCGAATTCGCCTTCGTGGTGTTCGGCGCCGCGACGCTGGCTGGCATCCTGACCGATCAGTGGGGCAAGAGCCTGACGCTGGCGGTGGCCCTGTCCATGTGCCTGACACCCTTGCTGATCCTGCTGCTGGGTCGACTGGAATCCGTCACCAAGAAAAACCACGAGGAATCCGACCTCGTCGATCAGCAGAATCCACGCATCATCATCGCCGGGTTCGGTCGCTTCGGGCAGATCGCCGGCCGCTTGCTGATGTCCTGTGGCGTCGAGGTGGTGGTTCTGGATCACGACCCCGACAACATCGAGACGCTGCGCAAATTCGGCGTGAAAGTGTTCTACGGCGACGCCACGCGCCTTGACCTGCTGCACGCCGCCGGCGCGGCCCAGGCCGTCGTGCTGATCAATGCCATTGACGATCAGCAGGACAACCTGACGCTGACCCGGCTGATCCAGGAGCATTTCCCCACCTTGAAGCTGATCGTGCGGGCGCGGGACATGGGACACCTGATCACCCTGCGGCAGATGGGGGTGGAGGCGGCCGAACGGGAAACCTTCGAAAGTGCGCTGTCCTTGGGCCGACGCGCGTTGATGCAGATGGGCGTCGGGGCTTACGAAGCCCGCGAACGGGCGGATCAGTTCCGTCGCCTGAACCTGCAAATGCTGGAAGAAATCGTCGCCCAGCCGGAAGATGACCTCAAGTTCCGGCACGATGCCTACCGCCGCGCCAATGCGCTGCTCACGGACATGTTCAACGAAGACCGCGCGCGCCCCGTCGACCGCTGGCCTGAACATCATCGCAACGAGACGGATGAGGCGCGTAGCTGAGGTCGCTGCAATGGCCGACGGGCTCGACATCGGAAGATGGCGAGACGCCGGGACTCCAGGCGGCTTAGGCCAATGCGTCCAACTCGGCCAGCATCGGCGCCGGAATCCGCAGCTCGCTGGCCGCGAGGTTTTCCCGCAGGTGCGCCACCGACGATGTACCTGGAATCAGCAGCAGATTCGGCGCACGTTGCAGCAGCCACGCCAGCGCAACGCACAGCGGTGACGCCTCCAGGCGCGCCGCGACGGTGGAGAGGGCCTGTGATTGCAGCGGTGTGAAGCCACCCAGAGGAAAGAACGGCACGTAGGCGATGCCCTGCCGACCGAGATCGGCGATGAGTGACTCGTCACCTCGATGGGTCAAGTTGTAGTGGTTCTGCACACACACCACGTTGGCGATGCCCTGGGCTTGCTTGACCTGCGCAGCCGTGACGTTGCTCAACCCCAGGTGGCGGATGAGACCCTGGTGCTGCAACTCAGCCAATGTAGAGAACGACTCCTCGATGGAGCCCTCCGTAGGCGCTTGCATGTTGCCCCAGGCCCGCAGGTTGACTACGTCCAATGCGTCAACACCCAGGTTGCGCAAGTTGTCGTGGACGGCCTGGGTCAACTCGGCGGGGCTCAGGGCGGGATTCCACGAAGCGTCGGCGCCACGGACGGCACCCACCTTGGTGACGATCACCAGATCACTGGCATAAGGGTGCAGTGCTTCGCGAATCAGACGGTTGGTGACATGGGGCCCGTAGAAGTCAGCGGTGTCGATATGGTTGACCCCAGCCGCCAAGGCTTCACGCAGCACGGCGAGGGCCGCTACCGGGTCTTTCGGTGGCCCGAACACGTGAGGCCCCGCCAGTTGCATCGCGCCATAGCCCATGCGATTGATCTTGCGGTCGCCCAGTAAAAAACTACCTGCCTTGTCTACCCTGCTCATCGCGAATACCTCGAATTAAATGCGTGAGCCGACTATAGGCGTTGACCACTCCACTGATAATCAGGTGCAATCCGCACAGGTTGTACGGTACAGAGAACACTATGACGGATATCCAGGACCTGCTGTCCTTCGTGGCCGTGGTCAATGCAAAAGGGTTTCGGGAAGGCGCTCGGCTGAGCGGTAAGTCCGCCTCCAGCCTCAGCGATGCGGTACGAAGGATGGAAACTCGGCTTGGCGTGCGCCTGCTCAACCGCACCACCCGCAGCGTGGTGCCGACCGAAGCCGGTGCCCGACTGATGGAGCGCATCGTGCCGGCCCTGGGTGAAGTCGAGTCCGCGCTGGACGTGGTCAACGAGTTCCGTGATCGTCCTTCGGGCACCCTCAGGCTGAATGTGCCGGTCAGTGCAGCGACGCTGGTGTTGCCGTCGATCATCACTCCGTTTCTGAAAAGTTACCCCGATATTCGCCTGGAGATCATCACCGAAGAAAGCTTCGTCGACATGCTCGCGGCCGGTTGCGATGCCGGTATTCGCTACGACGATCGCCTCGAACAGGACATGATCGCCATTCCCATCGGTCCACGCGTGCAGCGTTTCGCAACGGCCGCCTCACCGGCCTATCTCCAGGCCAGGGGACGCCCTGCTCATCCTCGGGACCTGCTCCAGCACGCCTGCCTGCGGGGCAAGTTCCCCAGTGGGGCCATGCCGCTCTGGGACTACGAACGTGACGGCGAAACCGTCAGCGTGGACCCGGGCGGCCCCTTGGTTTTCCGCGTGGCAGGCGCGGTGGACCTGGCCATCAAAGCTGCGCTGGATGGCTTGGGGGTGATCTATCTGTTCGAGGATTGGCTCAAACCCTACCTGGACAGCGGTGCGCTGGTGCCGGTGCTGGAGCCCTGGTGGCAGGGCTTCAGCGGGCCGTACCTCTACTACCCCGGCCGCCGTTACCTGCCCTCGCCATTGCGGGCTTTCGTGGACTTCATCAATGAGAACCGAGGGCACTGACCCTCCGTTGTACTGCTCATCCTGCTCCGCACAGACGGCTACAGCCGCTCGTCTCCCCGTTCCGAAGATTTTCGAACCAAGCCCCTGCGCACGGCTCGGACCTACATGACACCACTGAAATCAGTGATGACGCGCTTGAGCAGTCGAGACTCGAACGGCTAGCGCGACGGTCCGTTGCGTTTCGATTCCGGGAGTTTTCGCCATGTGTGAGGGTTTTGTTCAGCACGTTTCCTCAAAGGACGCCCTGGCGTATTTCGCCCAGCGAGACACCCCGAGAGGACGTTTCGATTCCAGCGTGACGCACCTGGACTTGTACAGGATGGTACCCGCCAGGCCACAGGAGCGGCACAACCTGATCAAGCCGAACATGCAGGTCAGCGCCATTCGCCGCCGTGGCGGGCACTTGGAATCCATCAAGGTTCGTTGGGGCTGGTCACCCATCTGGTCGGTGGGAACGATGCCTCCGCTGACGCATCTGCCGCTGCATCTGGTGATGCGCTCCAAGGTCTTCGAACCTATCAAGGGCGAAGGCCGCGTGCTGGTGCCCGTGGAAGGCTGGTACGACTCACAAGCGCCCTGCGACTCAGCCCAGGCGCAACCCTTCAGCTATACGACCTCACGGCAGCCGGCGCCGATTTTCCTGGCGGCCCTGGCCCAGGCCAGCGAGACCTCCTTTGGCTGCGACGGCCTGGCCCTGGTGACTTATGGCGATATTGCCAGCCAACAGCAACGCGTACTGGCCTTGAGCACAGACGAAGCACTCGATTGGCTGGGACCTGAGTTCGGTTGGGAGCAGGCACAACAATGGGCCGAGCGCCTGAACAGCGTGGAAGCGCACCTTGAACCGGCGATGACAGCCCAGGTCCAGGCCAACCTTTGACCCTGGCCCCGGAGGGAGGTAAATCATGTACGTGATCATGGGAGGTACCGGGCATGTAGGCTCGGCCACCGTCCAGGCATTGCTGGCCCAGGCAGAGCCGGTAATTGTCCTGACCCGCAACGCCGCCCATGGGGAGGAGTGGCGCGCCAAAGGCGCTCGGATCGTCGAGGCGGATGCGCAGAGTGTGGAATCGCTGCGGGCCGCCTTGCGACTCGGGCACCGGGCTTTCATCCTCAACCCGCCAGCCCCTCCGAGTACCGATACCGATGCGGTGGAACGGCACACTGTGGCCAACATTCTCGCCGCGCTGGACGGCTCGGGCCTGGAGAAGATCGTCGCCCAGTCCACCGCCGGTGCCCAACCCGGCGAGCGTCTCGGCGACCTCAGCGTCTTGTGGGAGCTGGAAGAAGGCTTGCGCAATCAGTCGATCCCGGCAGCGATCAATCGCGCCGTTTATTACATGAGCAACTGGGACGGCGTGCTCGACACCGTCCGCGCTACAGGCAAGCTGCCAACCCTGCTTCCCGCAGACCTGGCCCTGCCCATGGTCGCTCCCCAGGACATGGGCGAAATAGCAGCGGCGAGGCTGTTGTCGCCAGTGACCGATGTTGGCGTTCGTTATGTGCAAGGGCCTCGCCTGTATTCACCCAACGATGTTGCGCAGGCTTTTTCCAAGGCGCTCGGTCGGCCGGTCGAGGTGCAGGTGATACCGAGGGACCGTTGGGAACAGGCCTTCCTGGAGCTCGGTTTCAGCCCTGCCGCCGCGCAATCCTATACTCGGATGACCGAGGTCAGCGTCGACAGCGGCTTCGAGATTGTCGAGGATGGGCTGCGCGGCACCACCACGATCGAAGCCTACATCCGGGCGCTGGTGCGAAACGAGGATAGATAAGGAAACCGGGAACGGCGCACCAATGGACGGTAGACTGCGTCTTTTTCCTTTCCAGCATGAGGCACCGCATGGCTAACCCAGACATCACGTTCACTCCCGACCCGGATGCGGACTCCATTTCTTCCGACGTCGCCGGCTTCGGCGGCCTGCTGGTCACTACCCAGATCCCGACCCGCGCCGACGGCAGTTTGGAGCTGGGCGACATCACCCTGCAGAGCGAATGCACGTTGCAAGCGCTCAAGACCGCGCTGGAACGTGCCGGCAGTTCCCTGGACCGGGTCTTGCACCTGACCATCTACCTCACCGACATGACCGAACGCGCCGCCTTCAACGAAGTGTACAAACGCTTCTTCGCCAAACCCTGGCCGGTCCGCGCTGCGATCGGCGTGGCGGCACTGGGGGTCGAGGGCATGCGGGTGGAAGTCACGGCGATGGCGGCCAAAGGCTGAAACGCTCCTCGCACGCTTGCTTGCAGTGGGGTCGATTGTGCCGACGCCATCGCGAGCAGGCTCGCTCCCACATGAGTTTTCCCGGCGGTCACAGAGCCAACGTATCCCGCAGACCCCACAGTTTTTCTGCGGCGCCCCGCAAATCCTGTTGACCACAAATTCCCCAGTGGGAGCGAGCCTGCTCGCGATGGCGGAGTGTCTGTCACGCCGCTGTTGAATCTGCCATCGCCTTCGCGGGCAAGCCTGGCTCCCACCGGCCTGGTGGCGCCCCGCAAAGGTTACGAGCAACCCAAATCCAATGTGGGAGCGAGCCTGCTCGCGATAGCGGAGTGTCTGTCACGCTGCTGTTGAATCTGCCATCGCCTTCGCGGGCAAGTCTGGCTCCCACCGGTCTGGTGGCGCCCCGCAAAGGCTGCGTGCAACCCAAATCCAATGTGGGAGCGAGCCTGCTCGCGAAAGCGGAGTGTCTGTCACGCCGCTGTTGAATCTG
>NZ_VCNG01000014.1 GCF_006227205.1 Pseudomonas sp. ICMP22404 | reverse complement strand
GCCCGGGGTTACCTGAATCGGCCGGAGCTGAGCGCCGAGCGTTTCATCGCCGATCCGTTCAGCAGTGAGCCGAACGCCCGCCTGTACAAGACCGGCGACCTCGGTCGTTGGATGGCCGATGGCACGCTCGAATACCTGGGCCGCAACGACTTCCAGGTGAAGATCCGCGGCTTCCGTATCGAGTTGGGTGAGATCGAGAACGCCCTGGTGGCTTGCCCGGGTATTCGCGAAGCCGTAGTGATCGCCCGTGAGGACAGCCAGGGCGACGCGGAGAGCAAACGCCTGGTGGCCTATGTCTGCGGCGAGCCGGTCCCGGCCGAGCAACTGCGCAGTGCGCTATTGAGCGGATTGCCCGAGTACATGGTGCCCAGCGCCTTCGTGCACCTGGACGCCCTGCCCCTCACCGCCAACGGCAAGCTCGACCGTCGCGCCCTGCCCGAACCCGGTCAGGACGCCCTCGCCAGCAAAGCCTACGAGGCGCCGCTGGGTGACACCGAGATCGCCATCGCCGAGATCTGGAAAGGCCTGCTGCACCTGGATCAGGTTGGCCGTAACGACGGCTTCCTCGAACTGGGCGGTCACTCGCTGCTCGCCGTGCAGTTGCTGTCCAGGCTGCGCCGCAAACTGGGCGCGCGGATTACCTTGCGCGAACTGTTCGACGCACCGACGGTGCGTGGCCTTGCGGCGCTGGTCCACAGCGCGTCGCCCAATGAGACGGCATCGATTCCACTGGCCAATCGCTCGGGACGGCTGCCGTTGTCCTTCTCCCAGCAACGGCTTTGGTTCCTCGATCACCTGGACCATGCGGCCGGCGCCGCCTACCACTTGCCCCTGGCCCTGCGCCTGACGGGCTCGCTGGATAAGGCCGCCTTACAAGCCACACTCGACCGCCTGGTGGCGCGCCATGAAACCCTGCGTACCCGTTTCGAGCTGGTGGACGGCGAGCCGGTGCAAAAAATCGCCCCGGCCGACTACCGCTTCCAGCTGGAGCAACAGGACCTGCGCCCGATGCCGGCCGACGAACGCACGGCCACGCTGGAGCACCTCGGTCACCTCAACGCCACGCAGTTGTTCGACCTGGGCCAGGGACCGTTGATGCGCGGCCACCTGGTGCAGCTGGCGGACGACGAGCATGTGCTGTTCATGACCTTGCACCACATCGTCTCCGATGGATGGTCCAACAGCGTCCTGGCCCGGGAAGTGAGCGTGCTCTACAGCGCATTCGCCCAAGGCCAGAAAGACCCGTTGCCACCGCTGG
This sequence comes from Pseudomonas sp. ICMP22404, assembly GCF_006227205.1. GTDB lineage: Bacteria > Pseudomonadota > Gammaproteobacteria > Pseudomonadales > Pseudomonadaceae > Aquipseudomonas. The sequence continues at coordinate 151,687 of NZ_VCNG01000014.1, read as the reverse complement.
CGCTGCAATATGTGGACTATGCCGCCTGGCAGCGCAAATCCCTCGAAGGCCCGGCGTTGCAGGCGCAGATCGACTTCTGGCGACAACATCTGGAAGGCGCGCCCGCACTGCTGAACCTGCCGCTGGATCGTCCGCGTCCGGCGATACAGAGCTATGCCGGCGGTATCGTCGACTGTGCCTTTTCCGCATCCCTCAGTGCCGAACTGCGTGCCTTCAGCCAGGCCCAAGGCACCACGTTGTTCATGGTGCTGCTGGCCGGCTGGTCGGTGTTGATGAGCCACCTGAGCGGACAGCACGACGTGGTGGTCGGCACGCCGGTGGCCAACCGTCAGCGGCCGGAGCTGGAGGCGCTGATCGGTTTCTTCGCCAACACCCTGGCGTTGAGGATCGATACCGGGCGCGACAGCCGTATCGACGGGTTGCTGGCGCGGATCAAGGACCAGACACTGGCGGCCTACAGTCACCAGGACCTGCCCTTCGAGCAGGTGGTCAGTGCATTGCAGCCGACTCGCAGCATGAGCCACAGCCCGTTGTTCCAGGTGATGTTGAGCCTGGACAACACGCCACCGGCGCCGCTGCAACTGCCGGGGCTTGCGGTGCAAACCCTGGAAAGCCCGCACAACACCACCCAGTTCGACCTGTCGCTGTCACTGGTCGACAATGGCGAGCGCATCGGCGGCAGCCTGCAATTTGCCAACGACCTGTTCGACCGAGAGACCGTGCAGAATATCGCCGGACTGTTCGCCAAGGTGCTGGAAAACCTGGTCACCGACCCACGGCAGTCCATCGGACAGTTGCTGGAAAACACGCCGCCGCTGGTGCGCTCGGTCACCGCCGTGGCCTCGCCGACCGGCACCGAAGACAGCCCGGCCCCAGCCTTGCCTTACGAAGCTCCTCGGGGCGAGACCGAAATCGCCATCGCGGCGCTCTGGCGGGACCTGTTCAAACAGGAGCGCATCAGCCGTCACGATGACTTCTTCAGCCTCGGCGGTATTTCGTTGATGGCGGTGCAGATGGCTTCGCGCTTGCGCAAGGTACTTGGCAAGCCCATCGCCGTGCGCGACCTGTTCGTCGAACCGACCATTGCCGGTTTCGCCAGGACCCTCGATGGGCAAGCCCGACCGGGGGCCAACAGCAACCTGGTGCCGATCCGTCGCAGCGGTTCCCAACGGCCGCTGTACCTGGTGCACCCACTCGGTGGCGAAGTGCAATACGCACGGGACCTGGCACCGTCGCTGGATCCCCAGGTTCCGGTCTATGGCCTGGCCGCCAGTGGCCTGGTGGCGGGAGAAGCGCCGCTGTCGGACGTTCCGTCCATGGCCACGCGTTACCTGGCGGGCATCCGTCAGGTCCAGCCGCAAGGTCCGTACCGGATTGCCGGTTGGTCGGCCGGAGGTCTGATCGCCTATGAAATGGCCCGTCAACTGCTCGCCAGCGGTGAGGTCGTGGAATTCCTTGGCATCATCGATGCGTCGGCACGCCCTGAACCGGTGCCGACACAAGCGGTAAGCGAAGCGCAGTTCCTGATGGCCTGGCTCCCCACGCAGATCACCCCCGACCTGCTCGGACAACTGACAGAACTGGCACAGCACTCGGCCATCGACGCGATGCTGACGCTGTGCATCACCCACGGCCTGTTACCGGAGGAACTGCCCCACGACATCGACGCCGCCCTGCTGCGTACCCACCTGGGGGTTGCCTATGCGATGCGGCAGGCCATCGGCGCCTACGTCAGCCCACCGAGCCCGCTCGAGGTATCGCTGTTCACCGCGAGCGAACAGCAACGCAACGACCCGACCCTGGGCTGGCGCGGGTTGCTCAATGACCAGGTGAACGTGACCGCCCTTCCCGGCACCCACAACACCGTGGTCAAGGCCCCTCATGTGGCCAGGTTGGGCGAGGCGATGTCCCAGGCCTTGAAAGCTCGCGCCATGTCATAGGATCGGGTTTGTGCAAGTCAGTCAGCATGGACGCTGGCTGACCTACCGCTATCGCGAGCAGGCTCGCTCCCACAGGAGATTTGGGGTGTACGCAGCTTTTGCATACACCACCGGACCCTGTGGGAGCGAGCCTGCTCGCGATGACGGCGGCACATTCAACACTTCCGTAACAGACACTCCGCTATCGCGAGCAAGCTCGCTCCCGCACTGGATCGCGGCTGTACGCCTACCAACCGTCGAGTGTCCCCATTTTCCGCCACAGACTTTTGCTCCCCGCCAATGCTTAATGCCCCCCGACAGGCTGAACCGTTTTAGTGGACGGAGTCCACGGACAGTCTCTGATCGCTGCTGATCAGGGTGGCCTATAACCGCAAGATCACTTTGGAGGGAACCTTATGCATGTGATCATTACGGCCGTCGGCTCAGCCGGTGACGTTCATCCATTTGTCGGCATCGGGCGTACGCTCGTGGCACGCGGGCACCGGGTCACGTTTTGCGCCAGCGCGGCGTTCGCGCCGTTGATCGAGCGCTGTGGTTTCACCTTCTTGCCATTGGGTACCCGTGAGGAATATGACGAGGTCATGGCTGACCCGGCGCTGTGGCATCCGCGCACGTCACTGCCTACCCTCTGGAAAACCATCGCCAGCACCCTGCGCGAACAGTACCGGCTGCTGGAACAGGCCTGTGACGACGAAACGGTCATGCTGGGGTCCTTGTGGGCATTCTCCGCGCGTCTGCTGCAGGAAAAACTCGGTATCCCGCTGGTCACCGCGCAGGTGTCGCCGTTCGGTTTCTGGTCGGCCGCCGCGCCCTCGACCCATCCACCAGGCACCAACCTGCCGGCATTCGTGCCCTATCCCGTGAAACGGCTGCTGCTGGGGGTGATCGAACGGGCATTTCTCGACCGGGTCATGGCCCCGGAACTCAACAGCTTCCGCCAGGAGCTGGGGCTCGCGCCGACCAAACGCATTATCAGCCAATGGATTTCCTCGCCTGATCGGGTGCTGGGGCTGTTTCCGGAGTGGTTCGCCCCCGTGCAACACGACTGGCCTGCCCAGACCGTCCTGACCGGCTTCCCGTTGTTCGATGAGTCCGGACTCCAGCCGCTCGACGCCGAACTGGAAGACTTTCTGAACGAGGCTTCACCGGTGGTGTTTACCCCGGGTTCGACCATGGTCAATGGCGAGCAATATTTCACCGCAGCGGTTCAGGCACTGAAATTGATCAACCGTCGCGGCGTGTTCCTGACCAGCCAGCCGGTGGATCCTTCAGTGTCCAGCGAAGGCAGGATCCTGGTACGGCGCTACGTGCCGATGAGTCGCATCCTGCCCCACAGCGCAGCGCTGGTGCATCACGGCGGTGTCGGGACCACGGCCCTGGCCATGGCCGCCGGCGTGCCGCAGATCGCCACGCCATTCGCTCACGACCAGTTCGACAACGCTGCACGAATGGAGCGCCTGGGCTGTGGCTTGCGGGTCTTCCCGCCCGCCTCCGCCGAGTCGCTGGCCGCGGCGCTGGACAAGGTCTTGAATAGCCAGGAAGTACGCGCCAGTTGCGACCGCTATCGCACACTGATTCCGAGCGGTGACAGCGCCAGTGAAGCGGCAGCCCTGCAGATCGAGGCGCTCGCCCGGACTGCCAGGTCACGCGCAGCCTAAGGCCGACATCGCCCAGCGCAATCATGGATGAAACAGCCACCGACAGAAGAACGCCAGCCGTTTTTCTGTCTGGCTTTGAAAAGGACGACGAACATGGACGTACTCTACCCGCTTACCGCCCCGCAGCTGGACATCTGGCTGGATCAAGTGCTGCACGGCGACAGCCCGCTGTACAACATAGGCGGGTATGCCTGCATCAACGGCCCGGTCGATGCCGCAAGGTTGAAACAGGCCATCGACCACGTGGTCAGCCGCCACGACGCCTTGCGCATTCAACTGGTGCCGGGCTCGGCGGAGCATCCCCTGCCGCGCCAGCGCTTCCTGGAATCGGCCAGCGCACCGCTGACGTTGCACGATGTTTCGGCAGAAGCCGATCCGCAGGCCAGCGCCCTGGCCCTGCTGCAAGTCAACCTGCAAACGCCATTTTCCTTTGACAGCGGATTGCTGTTTCGCACGGACCTGATCAAGGTTCGCGACGACCTCCATTACTTTTTCGTCAACGGCCACCACCTGGTCATCGACGGCTGGTCCTTCGCCATGATTGGCCGAGCGATCAGCGAAACGTATACCGCCGCACTGGACCCAGCGGAAACGCCCATGCCGGCGCCGACCTACCAGGCGTATGTCGAGCAACAGAAGAACCACAAGGACTCACCTGCCTTCCAGCGTCAGCGCCAGTACTGGCTGGACAAATACCGCAGTGTGCCCGAACCCCTGCTCGCGCCCCGCCACCCGGGTCGATTCGAGCAACGCCTGGCCCCCAGCCAGAACCACGCCTGGCGCTTGCCCCGTGCGCTCTACAATCGTCTTGGCGAACGGGCCAAGGCCTGCGGACAGGCGACGGTTTTCCATGCCATGCTGGGGCTGCTCTACAGCTACTTCGCGCGCATTGCGCAACGGGATGAAATCGTGATCGGCATGCCGGTCCTCAACCGTGCCAACGCCACACACAAGGCCACCCTCGGCCTGTTCGTCGGCATGAGCCCGGTACGCCTCAGCCTGGGCACCGAACTGAGTTTCAGTGAGCTGGTGGCCAGGATCGCGTTGACACTCAAGCAGGACTATCGCCATCAACGTTATCCGTTGAGCGAACTGAACCGTGAGCTGGGCCTGCAGAACGTGGGCCGCCGGCAATTGTTCGACCTGGTGGTGTCCTACGAGCAAGACCAGGACACCTGGTACGGCTCCGCACCCGCCCAACCGGTCAAGCTCAGCAATGGCTACGAACAGATGCCCCTGGCGATGCACATTCGCGAAGCCGCGCCGGACGACGACGTATGGATGCATTTCATCTACAACGAGGCCTGGTTCGACGCGGCGCAGATCGAGGCCTTGCAACAGCGCTTCATGACCGCACTGCACGGTGTGGTCGATGATTTCGACGTGCCGGTCAAGGCCCTCGACATCATGCCTCCCGTTGAGCGCTACCGGGTGGCGAATGAATGGAACCACACCCCTGTCGACTACCCCAGGGACGTACTGCTTCATCAACTGATCGAAACCCAGGTAGCCGCGCGCCCCGAAGCCACAGCGGTACGTTTCGAAGACCGGACGCTGACCTACGACGAGCTGAACCGACGGGCCAATCAGGTGGCCCACGCCCTGCTCGAAACCGGTATCGGCCCCGACGCACGGGTCGCCATCTGCCTGGAGCGCAGCCTGGAAATGGTGGTGGGCCTGTTGGGCATTCTCAAGGCGGGCGGCGCCTACGTGCCCCTGGACCCGGGCTATCCTGCCGACCGCTTGCGCCACATGTTGAGCGACAGTGCCCCCAGCACCCTGATAACCACGCGCGCGTTGCTCACGAACCTGCCCGCCGTGACGATGCCAGTGCTCTGCCTGGACAGCGATCTCGAGCAACTGTCCCGCCAACCGCGGCACAACCCGGACCCCATCGCCCTGGGATTGACCCCGCGGCACCTGGCCTACGTGATCTACACCTCCGGCTCCACCGGCCTGCCCAAAGGCGTCATGAACCAGCATGACGGGGTGGTGAACCGATTGCTCTGGGCCCGCGACGCTTATCAGGTCGATGAACACAGCCGTGTCCTGCAAAAAACCCCGTTCAGTTTCGACGTGTCCGTCTGGGAGTTTTTCCTGCCGCTGCTCAGTGGCGCGCAACTGGTGGTCGCCGCTCCCGGCGGGCATCAGGACCCCCGCTACCTCCTGGACATCATGGCGAGTGCCGGCATCACCCTGCTGCACTTCGTACCATCGATGCTTCAGGTCTTCCTCGATCAGGTCACCGCGCAACCGTTGCCAGACCTGCGAAAAGTCCTGTGCAGTGGCGAAGCCTTGCCCTATGCCTTGCAGACGCGTTTCTTCGAGCGCCTGCCAGGGGTGCAGTTGCATAACCTCTATGGCCCCACCGAGGCGGCCATCGACGTGACGGCCTGGCATTGCCGACCCGATGTGCACCCGGGCATCGTTCCCATCGGCCGGCCGATCGCCAATACCCAGCTGTACATCCTCGACGCCAACCTGCAACTGTTGCCGCCGGGCATCGCTGGTGAGCTTCACATCGGCGGTATAGGGGTCGCACGGGGTTATTTGAACCGTGAGCAACTGACCGCCGAACGGTTCATCCGCGACCCGTTCCAGGCCGACCCGCAGGCGCGCCTGTACAAAACCGGCGACCTGGGTCGCTGGCTGCCCGACGGCAGCATCGAATACCTGGGCCGCAACGATTTCCAGGTGAAGATCCGAGGCCTGCGTATCGAACTCGGTGAGATCGAAGCGCACCTGGCGGCTTGTGCAGGCGTCAAGGAAGTCGTGGTCATTGCACGCCAGGAAACCGAAGGCGATGCCTGCCTCAGCGCCTACCTGGTGGGCGAGTCCGGCTGTGTGCTGTCACCCCAGGCCCTGAGTGCAACCTTGCGCCAGCACGTGCCCGACTACATGGTGCCCCGGCACCTGATCCAGCTCGAACAATTGCCCTTGAACGCCAACGGCAAGCTCGACCGCAAGGCCTTGCCGGAACCCGCACAATCCTTCGGCAGCACCGACGCGACCGCGCCGCGCAACGCCCTGGAACAGGCATTGGCCGAACTCTGGGCGGACAATCTGCAACGCCCCGTGCCCGGTGTCCACGACAATTACTTCATGCTCGGTGGCGACTCCCTGAAAGTCATCCACTTGCAGATCAAGGCCCGTGAACATGGGATCGCCCTGACGCTGGCACAGGTCTATCAGCACCCGACCATCGCCGAACTGGCCCAGAGCCTGCAGGCGCAGGCCGTCGCGCCGGCGGACCTGGCGCCCTCGGCCCATGTCGCCCCGTTCGCCCAGGTGCCGGAGGCGATCCGCCTGGCCAATGAAGGTGAGTTCGAGGATGTTTTTGCCGCCTCGCAACTGCAGGTCGGGATGATCTACCACTCGATGATGCACCCGGATTCGGCGATCTATCACGACATCTTCCGCTACCGCCTGCGCCTGCGCTGGGATCCGCTCGCCTGGGACCGGGCCTGCCGCGCGTTGATCCGCCGTCACCCGGCATTGCGCATGTCGTTCGACATCGGCCATGCCGAAACCCCGATGGCCCGGATTCATTCAAGCGTCGAACCGCCGGTGCAAGTCATCGACGCCGTGTCACTGAGCCCTGAAGCCCGGGCCCAGGCGATTGCTGCCTATGTAGAGGAGCGCAAGCGCTACCGCGAAGACTGGCAACGGGCGCCGCTGTATCAGTTCTGCGTGTTTGTCGCGGCCCAGGAAATCGACCTGGTGTTGAGTTTCCATCATGCGATTCTCGATGGCTGGAGCGTCGCTACCCTCATGCGTGACCTGATCACGCTATACACCTCGGAACCCGGCACGGACGTATTGCCCGCCCTGACCACGACACCCGCCGACTTCGCCGTCCTGGAGCGGGAAGCCATGGCGTCCGACGTCCACCGCCACTTCTGGAGCGAATACCTGCGCGATGCACCGGCCGCCTCCATGACCAGTTGGGTCTCCGTGGTCGCCCCCGACCCGGTTCAGCACCGCTCGGCCTGGCGGGAACTGCCCCCGGCGGACCTGGCGCGGCTCGAGGCGTTCTGCCGCGTCCAGGACCTGCCGTTGCGCGCGGTCCTGCTGGCAGCCCACGGTTTCGCCCAAGCCATTCTGTCCAACCAGACGGAAGTGCTGTGTGGCGTCATCAGCCACGGTCGTCCGGAATTCGAAGATGCGGCCTCGGTGCTGGGCCTGTTCCTCAATACCCTGCCCATCCGTTTCGACACCCAGGGCGGCAATTGGCTCGAGGTGATCCGCGCGCTGATCGCCCAGGAGCAGCAGGTGTTCGCCCATCGGCGCTATCCCTTCGCACTGATCCATCGCGAAACCGCCGTGGCCCTGAACGTGGTGTTCAACTACGTCGACTTCTATGTGCTCAAGGACATGCTGACGCAGGACGAGGGAATCCTCACCGAATGGGACACCACCGAAGCCAGCAACTATGACCTGCTGACCACCATCGGTCGCCATCCCGCCAACGGCTCACTGATGCTGAAAATGGACTACTGCACGGCGCGGGTCGCCACCAGCCAGGTCGAGGCCTATGCCGACTACCTGCTGCGCACCCTGGAGCTGATGATTGCCGGGCCCGGTTCCGCGCCAAGCATACCGGCCTGGCTGCCCAACCCCGTCCAAGCCATGCCGACGGCCGTCACGGCAATGCCCCATGACAATCTGTCGTCCTTGTTGCTGGACCGCCTGGCGGGCCACGACGAACGAATCGCTGTGAGCTTCGAGCAGACCCACCTGTCCTATCGCCAACTGAGCGACACCTGCGCGCAACTGGTGAGTTGGTTGCACCGACACGGCATCGGACAAGGCGATCGGGTGGCGATCATGATGCCCCGCTCGCCCGAGCTGATCGTTGCCCTGCTCGGCGTGGTGCAGGCGGGCGCGGCGTATGTGCCGATTGACCTGAGCTACCCCCATGAACGTATCCGGCTGATTCTCGAAGACTCCCAACCGAGCCTGCTGCTGTTTGCCGATGCGTCGGCCACCCTGGCGAACACCCTGGCAGGCCAGACAGTCAAGCGTCATTGGAACGACGTGGCCGCCGGATTCGATGACGACCTGGCCCGCAGTCATGAGCTGGTGGCCCACATTGCCGCCGGCATTGCAGGCGAAGATAACGCCTACCTGCTCTATACCTCGGGCTCGACGGGACGCCCCAAGGGCGTGGCCATGCCACACCGTGCGCTGACCAACCTGGTGCTCTGGCAGAACCGCCAGCAGGACACCGGCAAACCGTTGAAGACACTGCAGTACGCGCCCATTTCGTTCGACGTATCGTTCCAGGAGATTTTCTCCACCCTGTGCGGCGGTGCAGAGCTGGCCATGATCGACGAAGGGCTGCGCTATGACTTCATCCGGCTGCTTAAATTTATCCAGCTGCAAGACATCAATCGGCTGTTCCTGCCCTACGTTGCCTTCCAGGGGTTGGCGGAAGTTGCCCAGCAACTCGATCTCCGCCCCGCCTCGCTGCGCCAGATCAGCGTGGCCGGCGAGCAGCTGAAAATCACCGCCGAAATCCGCAACCTGCTGGACAGTCTCGACGATTGCCGAGTGGAAAATCACTACGGCCCGACGGAAGCCCATGTGGTCACTTGCCTCAAGCTGGAAGGCGCCGCAGCGTCCTGGCCGAGCATGCCGCCGATTGGCACCGCCATCGACGGGGTTCGCATGCATGTCCTGGATGCCACGGGCAACGCCTGCCCGGTCGGGGTCACGGGAGACTTGTTCATCGAAGGCATCTGCCTTGCGAACGGCTACTGGAATCGACCTGACCTGACTGACGAGCGCTTCATCTATCGCCAGTTGGACGGCAAGACCCGGCGTCTTTATGAAACCGGCGACATCGGGTTCTACCTGCCTTCGGGTGACCTCGTCTATCAGGGCCGCAGCGACGCGCAGGTGAAGATCCGCGGTTATCGCGTCGAACTGGGGGAAATCGAGGTGGCCATGCTCGGCTCCAGCCGGTTCGGTGCCGACATCCAGCAGGTGGCGGTCATCGACAAGGCGGCAGCGGACGGCAGTCGTTATCTGGTGGGCTTCGTCCAGGCCATGCCGGGGCGCGAGCCGGACCTGGATCAACTCAAGGCCGAGATGCGCCTGGCGCTGCCCGACTACATGGTGCCGAACACCCTGGTCGGCATCGCGCGGATCCCCCTTGGCCCCACCGGCAAGATCGACCGCCGACAACTGCAGAAGGTCGAGGTGCAAACCACCCTGCTACGCCCGTTCACCGCGCCCAGGAACGCCACGGAAGACCTGTTGCAAGCCTACTGGCAAGAAGCCCTGGGCCTGGAAGACATCAGCGTGCACGACAACTTCTTCGAGCTCGGCGGCAATTCGCTCAAGGCCGTGCAACTGGTTGCCATGCTGACCCGGCACCAGGGCCTGGAGCCGTCACTGTCCGACTTCATCCAGGCTCCGACCATTGCCGAATTCGCCCAGGTCCTGCAGCGGACCGACGCCGCGCCCTCCGACACCGGCGCGCTGGTGGACTTCAAGAATGCCAGCCGGGCGCCGACGCTGTTCCTGGTCCACCCCATCGGTGGGCATGTGCTGTGTTACGCCGCCCTCGCCCGGACGCTCAAGGATCAGGTTCATCTCTATGCGCTGCAAGCGCCAGGGACCTGGGATGCCCGTGAGCCGCTGCAATCGGTGCAGGCCCAGGCCGTGTGCTACGCGGACGCCATTGAACAGGTCGCCCCCCAAGGCCCGCTGAACATCGGCGGCTGGTCCTACGGCGGCATCGTGGCCTATGAGCTGGCGAGCGAGTTGCGGCGGCGCGGACGGCGCCTGCACAACGTGTTCCTGCTGGACACCATCGTGCGCGTCAAGCAGGGCGAGGTCCGAATAGAACGCAGCGAGTTCATGAACTGGTTCATGTGGGAATTGCTCAGCGGCGACGGCCAGAAGGAATACGACTACCAGGCCCTGGACTTCTCTTCCATGACTGACGCGGACGCCTTCGATGCGATCAAGCAGCATGGTATCGAGCAAGGCATTTTCGACAACAACATCACCCGGACCGCCTTGACGCAATTGTTCCAGGTCTTCCATGCCAACTGGCAGTCGCTGCTGGACTACCGCTTCCCGCCGATGGACCTGCCGATCACGTTGTTCGCCGCGGATGTCGAACTGCCCGACGTGCTGCAGGCGCCCCATGAGCAGGTGGGCACTGCCTTTCACGACCCGTATCGCGGCTGGCGGACGATTGCTCCCCAGGTGCAGCGGGTGGCCGTGGAAGGCGACCACCTGACCATGATGCGCGAGCCGCACATCGAGCGGGTGGGCGAGATCATCCGCTCACGAATGGACGCGGCCCGGGCCGCACATGCCGGTGCCCAGGCGGCGCTGGCCTAGCTGCTCAAGGGTCCAGCTGAAATTAAATCTGTGGCGAGGGGATTCATCCCCGCTGGGCTGCGTAGCAGCCCCAAACCAGTCACAGCGATGTGTCAGTTGGATTCAATCAACTGTATTGGGGCTGCTGTGCAGCCCAGCGGGGATGAATCCCCTCGCCACAATGATTCATACAAATCTCAAGTGAATAGCACCACGGAACAGGTGAAACCAACATGACAACACCCAGGAAAGCCATCGTGGCAGGCGCCGGTATCGGCGGACTGACCGCAGCCATCGCCCTGCAACGAGCGGGCTGGCAGGTCAAGGTCTTCGAAGCGGCCCAGACGCTGCGCACCGGTGGCACCGGTCTGTCCATCATGGCCAATGCCATGGCGGCGCTGCACTCGATCGACGCCCACGTTCCGGTGGAACAGGCAGGCCAGGCGATCCGCCAGTTTTTCTTCAAGAAGCACAACGGCGAGCCCATCACCCGCATGCCGATCCACGAAGTCGGCGAGCAACTGGGCCATCCCAATGTGAACATCCAACGCCCGCTGCTGCTGCGCGCCCTGGCCCAGCAGCTCGCCCCCGACAGCCTGACCACCGGATTGCGTTGCGTGAGCTACAGCCATCGCCCGGATGGCGTGGCGGTGCAGTTCGAAGATGGCAGCACCCAGGAAGCCGACCTGCTGATCGGCGCCGATGGCCTGAACTCGGTCATCCGCCGGCAGATGCTCGGCGAGACACCTACACGCCCCTCGGGCTATATCGCCTGGCTCGCGGTAACGCCGTTGCGCCATCCGGTGATGACCGAGGGCTATGTGGCCCATTACTGGGGTCGCGGCAAGCGGTTCGGGCTGTGTGACGTAGGGGATGGCCATGCGTACTGGTGGGGCACCTGCAACCGTGCCAATGCGGCTGACGACGCCTTGAACGTCAATAAACAGGAAGTGCTCGCCGCCTATGCCGGCTGGGCACCGGAGGTCGTTGCCGCCATCGAGGCCACGCCCGAGAGTGCCCTGCTGAAAATGCACGCCCGGGATCGTCATCCCGTGAAGCAATGTCGCGATGGGCACGTAGTGCTGCTGGGCGATGCCGCTCATCCGATGCTGCCCAGCCTGGGCCAGGGTGCGGCACAGGCCATTGAGGATGCCGTGGTGCTTGCCGATTGCCTGGCGCAGGCGCCGGACCTTGGCAGCGCGCTGGCACATTACCAGGCGTACCGACTCCCCCGGGCCAACGGCATCGTCAATGCCGCACGTTTCATGAGCGGTATCGAACAGGCCGAATCGACATTCGCCTGCTGGGCCCGGGAATGGTACTTCCGCCTGACACCACAGAGCAGCTGGCGCAAAAAGAACCTCGACATCCTGTCGTTCAAACCCGACCTACAACCGGTTGCAGCCTACGTCAATGACTGAAATCGACTCACGCATAGACAAAAAATGAAAAAAAATTCAAAAATAGGAGGCGTCCTACAGATTTGGAACTTTAATTCTGGGCGTTTACCCCTAGAAAAAAAGCGCTATCGAGGCGTCGAAAACCAGACACAAGAAGCAGCCAACGGCCCACCCGCTTCTATAACCTTATGTTTTTAGGGGTGAATTTTAATATCAGCCAATCAGGCTGGCTAACCGTACTGACCAGGCATTTTGCAAAGGGAGAGGTTTTTGCCAGGAATCGTCAGCTAAAACAGGACCGTCGGACTGTCCCTGTTTTCCCTTACAGACTTTTCCTACATGAGAATGCTTAATAGTCCCACCGGCTGAATCGTTTTTCATGTGAATGGATTCACAGGTGATTTTGATCCTCAGGTCTTAAATCCAGAAAAGGCTTCAGCATTTTAGGAAGCGATCGGATTTTTCTCCGTCGACGGTCACTGAGATGCAAAGCAGTTTCGATATGCAGGATAAGCATATGAATCGACATGCGGTTTTTGGAGGTGCGCAAAACACGCACATCTACGCGGAGCTAGGGAAGCTGATTTCAAGTGTCGGACACGAGAGTTTCTTGACCAACATGCACCAACTGATCGAAACATCGGTGCCTGTCAGTCGACTCGAACTGAGTGAGTGGACAATTGACGATGCCCAGGCAACGGTCCTCGATGTGCAGTTGCTCGGGGATGCAGGCCAGCCGAAAAGCCCGCAGATGCAATCCGTCTGCCCTACCACTGCAATACAGCGCAACGACCACCCCCTGGTGAAACGGGTCCTGGAAGTGGACGACGCCCTGCTGATCCACCTGGGCGCACGGATGAAGAACGAAAGAGACAACAACTGCCTGGGTACTTCCCATCAATGCAGCCTGATTTCGCGCAAGGGCAATCGTCGCTGCGTGATCTCGTTGCACCGGCCCCAGGCACAGCGCGACTTTTCCCTGCAGGAACTGTCCTTTTTGAAATACCTCTCCGAGACACTGTTGCCGCTGGGGGAGCGTCATGCCCACCTCAATCGGCAATCGTCTCTCAGGAGCCCGGGCAGCGCCACCTCTCATCCACTGAACATCGCTGACCAGACACAGCTGCAACGGGATTTCGATGAACGATTGAGCCCTTGTGACGTGACCCTGTCGGTGCGGGAAAAAGAGGTCTGCCTGGGACTCCTGGCAGGCGGCACCGTCCCGGAGATAGCGGAAAAGCTGCAGGTCAAAAACAGCTCCATCGAAACCTACCTCAAACGCGCCGCCGCCAAACTTGGCGTCAGCGGACGGCATGGGCTGGCGAAATGGATGATCGGATCCTGATGCGCAGGCACCGGCGCGCACGGATCTAACCGAACCCCTGCCCGTGCCACCGGGGCCTGGCAGGCATCACGATGAGACAGGTCGATGCGTAAACTTCTGAGCCCTTTGACGGCCGCGACACTCCTGCTCGGCGGTTGTTCGCTGATCCCGGACTACCAGCGCCCCGATGCCCCCGTCGCCGCGCAATATCCCCAGACGTCCGCCTATGCCCCGGCCCTGTCGGGACCTGCCGCGGCCGATCAGGGCTGGCGGGACCTGTTCCATGATCCGGCGCTGCAGCAAGTCATCGAAAGCGCGTTGATCAACAACCGCGACTTGCGCGTGGCGGCCCTGAACGTCGAGGCCTACCAGGCGCAATACCGGATCCAGCGCGCGGACATCTTCCCGGCGATCAGTGCCAACGGCACCGGCTCGCGCCAGCGGCTGCCGGGCAGCCTGACGGGAACCGGCAAACCGGGGATCAGCAGCTCATATTCCACCACGCTGGGCATCAGCGCTTATGAGCTGGATCTGTTCGGACGCATACGCAGCCTCAGCGACCAGGCGTCCCTCATCTATCTGTCCAGCGAAGAAGCTCGCCGCAGCACCCAACTGAGCCTGGTGGGCAGTGTCGCCAGTGCCTACCTGACCTGGCGTGCCGACCAGGAATTACTGGCACTGACCCAGGACACGCTGCAGTCCTATGAACAAAGCCTGCGCCTGACAGAACGAAGCAATCAGGTGGGCACCGCCTCGGCCCTGGCCCTCAGCCAGTCTCGTACCTCAGTGGAAGATGCCAGGGCCCGCCTGGCCCAGTTCCAGCGCCAGGTTGCCCAGGACTTCAACAATCTCACCTTGCTGGTCGGCACTTCGGTCGCGGATGACCTGCCCGCCCGCCCCCTGGCTTCAGAGCTGCTGAGCGAGGTTCCGGCCGGCCTGCCTTCGGACCTGTTGCAACGCCGTCCGGATGTGCTTGAGGCCGAGTACCTGCTGCAAGCGGCCAACGCCAATATCGGCGCGGCCCGTGCTGCCTTCTTCCCGAGCATCAGCCTGACCGCCAACGCCGGCACCTCGAGCAATGAGTTGTCCGGGCTGTTCAAGAGCGGGTCGGGCAGCTGGCTGTTCCAGCCCCAGATCAACCTGCCGATTTTCAATGCCGGCAGCCTTCGGGCGAGCCTGAACTATTCGAAAATCCAGAAGGATATCCGCGTCTCCCAGTACGAGAAGTCGATCCAGACGGCTTTCCGGGAAGTCTCCGACGGCCTGGCGGCGCGCAAGACCTACAAGGAACAGTTGGTCGCGCAGACCGATCTGGTACAGGCCAACCAGGACTACTACAGGCTGGCGGAGCGTCGCTATCGTATTGGCGTCGACAGCAGCCTGACGTTCCTCGATGCACAACGCTCACTGTTCAGCGCCCGGCAGACCCTTATCGTCGATCGACTGTCGCAGCTGCTCGCCGAGGTCAACCTGTACAAGGCGCTGGGTGGGGGTTGGGTAGAACGCACAAACACCATGACTGTGAGGTGAACGAAGATGGGCACATTCGAACCTGGAACACTTGTCCGTTTACGCTCGGGAGGCAAGACCATGGTGGTCAAGCCTGCCTCATCGATCGCCCAGTTGCCCGACACCCTGCTGCTACTTTGCGAGTACCGGGCCAAGAATCGGCTGGTGCAGGGTTTCTATGCCGTGCGCGACCTGATCCCGGCGTCTGCGACACCCGACGGTGAAAGAACCTGACCTGGCTCGGGCACCTTCAACACCCACGCAAGCTGACCTATCGCCATCGCGAGCAGGCTCGCTCCCACAGGGGATTGGCGCCGGACGCAAATGCCGAAAGCGCCCCTGATAATGTGGGAGCGAGCCTGCTCGCAATGACGGCGGCACAGCCAACATCGTAGCGCTTCATCACGGCCTTACACCGTTCGCGAATACTGGACCGTCGGGGCTGCTTCCAGGTAGGCGTCGAAGGCCATGGCAACGCTACGCATCATCAGTTGTCCCTGGGGCAGCAGTACCAGCGCGTCGGGGTGGATTTGCAGCAATCCGTCACGCACCTGTTCCTGGAGCCGGGACAACGCGCCGGCGAAGTATTCGCTGAAGCAAATGCCGTGGCCAGTCTCGATCCGGCTGACATCCACGCGCCCATGACACATCAATTCGCTGATGACTTCACGCCGCAAGCGGTCGTCATCGCTCAGGCGATAGCCGCGCTGCACCGGCAGCAGGCCCTGGTCCAGGCGGGCGTAATACTGGGACAGCTCCTTGACGTTCTGGTTATAGCTGTCGCCGACCTTGCCGATCGAAGACACGCCCAGGCCGATCAGGTCGCAGTCCGCGTGGGTGGAGTAGCCCTGGAAATTGCGCTGCAGGGTACCCTGCCCACGGGCACGCACCAGCTCATCGTCCGGCAGCGCAAAGTGATCCATGCCGATGTAGACATAACCCGCCTCGCTCAGCCGATTGATGGTCAGTTCGAGCAGCTCCAGTTTGCGCTCCGGCGGGGGCATGTCTTCAGGGCGGATCATCCGTTGCGCCCTCACCCGCTGCGGCAGGTGCGCGTAGCTGTAGGCCGCAATCCGGTCGGGGCGCAGGGCAATGATCTTGTCCAAGGTAGTATCGAAACTGGCGAGAGTCTGCAACGGCAGACCATAGATCAGATCGACGCTGACCGACTTGAAGCGCGCCTCCCGGGCCGCCGCCACCAATGCCGCGACCTGGGCCTCGCTTTGTACCCGATTGACGGCGGCTTGCACCTGGGCATCGAAATCCTGAATGCCGAAACTCAGGCGGTTGAAGCCCAACTGACGCAGCCCCTTGACCTGCTCGGCAGCGATGGTCCGCGGATCGACCTCGATGGAAAACTCATGGGCGTCGCTGTCGTCCATGTCGAACGACTGGTGCAGGCAGGCCATCAGCTCGGCCAGTTGTTCGTGGGTCAGATAGGTCGGCGTGCCGCCCCCCAGATGCAGTTGGGTCAGCTTGCGCGTGCGATCGAACAAGCTCGCTTGCAGGGCGATTTCACGCTTGAGGTAGCTCAGGTATTCGGCGGCGCGATGGGTCTTGCGGGTGATGATCTTGTTGCACGCGCAGTAGTAACACAGGCTCTGGCAGAACGGGACGTGGATGTACACCGACAACGGCTTGGGCACCAAGGCCTGGTTGCTGCGCCGGGCAGCCTCGCGGTATTCATCCATGGCAAATGCCTGGTGAAACTGCGGCGCCGTGGGATAGGAGGTGTAGCGAGGTCCCGGGCAATCGTACTTCTCGACCAGGGCACGATTGAACGTGGATGGGGCATTCATGATGGATTCAACCTTTCAAAAGGCTTGGTCGGTATCGGTTCGAAGGGCATGGCAAGTGCATCGTCAGGGCACGGGTCGAACAGACTGCAAATCGCGTCCACGCTCAATCGACCGGCCGGCAGGATGCCGATGAAGCGGCTCGACAACTCGATCAATCCATCGACATTCAAGGCTTCCAGCTGCGACCAGATCGACGCGAAATGGTCGCGAAAAACCAGTCCGAAACGGGCCTCGATGGCGGGGATGTCCAGTTCCAGGTCACAGGAAAGCTGTTCGGTTACCGCCGCCCTGACCTGAGCCCCGGCCTCACAACGCCAACCGCGACAGACCGGCAGTTGCCCGGCCCCCAGTTGCTGGCGGTACAGCAACAAATCCTCGGTGTTCTGCACGTACAGATCGTCGATCTGGGTGATGGCCGCCAGCCCGAACCCCACATGATCAGAGCAACCATGCCGGGTAAAACCCTGGCAGTCATGGTGCAAGCGCCCATGCTCCTGGGCGACCGCCAGGTCATCGTCGGCCCGGACAAACAGTCCTTTCCCAATGTAGTGATACCCCGCTCCGATCAGCTGTTCGCAGCTGATCCGGCGCATGGCCTCCTTGTCCGCCTGGCTGCAAAAACTGCCGGCCATGGTGGCGTCCGTCAAACGGTAGCGATAAGGCGCCCGAGCGTAATCGAACACGTGCAGCCGGTCCGGCTCCAGTTCGATCAAGGTGGCCAGCTTCAATGCGAAGCTGTGGGGTGTCTGCCAGGCGTGACCATAACCGAGGTCAATACTGATGGAGCGAAAGCCGAAAGTCCGCGCCGCGTCGATCAATGAATGGATCGGTGCCGGATTCTGGTAGCAATCCACCGACAGGTCGCGGTCGGCGCCCATGTCGGGGACACCGATGCTGACGTGGGTGAAGCCCTGGTCGCGGATCAGGCCCATGGTCGACCAATCGGTGTGATGCAGGTCCAGCTCGATGCCCCGGTCGCCGCTCTCGGAAAAGTCGAAGCGCTTGCGCAATTCCCCCACCAGCCGCTGTAGATGAACGATCACCGGCGTGCCGCCGGTCAGCCAGAACTGATCGACCCGCCGGCCCGTCCCCAGGTGACAGCCGACCAGGCCCATCTCGTACATCAGCGATTGCAGATAGACATCGATCCCGGCGCACTGGCAAACGCTGGCAAGGGGTGAACACGACGCCAGCCTCAGGCGCGACGGCAGGTGCACCGACAACGATAGGGGTCGCCGTTTCTGGCGGCTGTGGCGCAACCCTCGGAGCAGATCGAGGGAGCCGACGCCTCCGTGGAATTTATGTAGCAGGTCGAACATGACAATCTCCGAGTGGCTGCGCGGGGATATTGTCCGGCCTCACCTCCCAAGCCACCTTGACCTGTATCAAGCGCCTTGAACCCATGCCACCCTGTTACCAACTGACGTAGAACATGCCCTTGGCCAACAGCACGATCGCCACCAGATGCAGGAACACCCGAGTGTGGATGACTTGGACGTAGCGTGCGTTCATGTGCCCGCGCCTGAACAGCCACATGGCCCAGAGAAAATGCCCCAGCACACTGCCCGCCAGCAGGATCTTCAACCCCAGCAACAGACCGAACGACGATTGCCACGGCGAGATCAACAACGGCCAGTAGCGCAACCAGACCATTCCAACCCCCGCACCGAACAGCACCAGCAGCACCCAGGGCATCAACTGGCGGGCACGCCGGCTGATGCCCTGTTCGAGCAGCACCATGACTTTGGCGGGCAATTGCTGGCGGATGCTCTCCAGGAACAGCACCTCGAAGAACACCGTGCCGATGAACACCAGGGCGGCGAAGAGGTGCAGGGTCAGGAACAGCGGATAGATCATGGGGGCCGTCCGGTTGCGCTCGATGGTTTACCCGAGACTAACGCGTGGGCCGGATCCCCGAGTTGATGCCAATCAAGCAACCGCTCATCAAGCCACCACTCCCCTGTGGGAGTGAGCCTGCTCGCGATTGGCGGCTGCACATTCAGTATCGATACCAGCTGATCCATCGCTATCGCGAGCAGGCTCGCTCCCACAGAGGGCGCCGCGTCAATGAAACGTAACTTTCCCGCACAAGGTTCCCGACCGCTGATCAGGTAGTTCAGCTTTTTGACACTTCCCCGACATTCGGTCACAACTTTCACGCTCCGTCAGGTCATAACCCTGTGGTCGCCGATGGAATATTGGCATCTACCGTGGTTCCAGCCCGATACGGAGATAAGCTCATGATTTTCAAAGTACAAAATTTTGGCGCCAAAGGAGACGGTATTACCGATGACACCGCGGCCATCCAGGCAGCGATAGACGCGGCGGCAGCGGCAGGTGGGGGGCAGGTGTATGTGCCAGCGGGGACCTATATCGTTTCGGCCGGCGAAGAACCTTCCGATGGTTGCCTGATGCTCAAGAGCAACGTCCACCTGTATGGCGACGGCATGGGCGAGACCACCGTCAAGGTGGCCGACGGTTCCGACACCAAGATCACCGGCGTCATCCGCTCCGCCTACGGCGAAGAGACCCACGATTTCGGCATCAGCCAGCTCACCATCGACGGCAACCGCGACCACACCACCGGCAAGATCGACGGCTGGTTCAACGGGTACATTCCCGGCGAAGAAGGCTACGATTCCAACGTCACCATCGACAGCGTCGAGATCAAGGACTGCTCGGGGTACGGCTTCGACCCCCACGAACAGACCGTCAACATGGTCATCAAGAACAGCGTATCCCACGGCAACGGCCTGGACGGCTTCGTGGCCGACTTCCTCAGCGACAGCACCTTCGAAAACAACGTTGCCTACGACAATGACCGGCACGGTTTCAACGTCGTCACCAGCACCCACGACTTTACCCTCACCAACAACGTCGCCTATGACAACGGCGGCAACGGCATCGTGGTGCAGCGCGGCAGCGAGAACATCCCCTCCCCCAGCAACATCATCATCACCGGTGGCGAGGTGTACGGCAACGGCGCCGAAGGGGTGCTGATCAAACTGTCCAGCGAAGTGACAGTCACCGGCGTCGATATCCACGACAACGCCAGCGCCGGGGTACGCATCTACGGCAGCAACCACGTCGAGATCATCGACAACACCCTCAACAACAATTCCCTGGGCGGCGCCGTTCCCGAGATCATCATCCAGTCCTACGACGACACCCTGGGTGTCTCCGGCAAGTACTTCAACGGCAGCGATAACACGATCCAGGGCAACCTCATCAGTGGCAGCGACCTGTCGACCTATGGCGTGGCCGAGCGTAACGAAGACGGCACCGATCGCAATGCGATCATCGCCAACACCATCAGCCACACCAGCAAGGGCGCGACGCTGGTCTATGGCGATGGTAGCTACGTCAGTGCCGCGGAACCGATGACCACCGTACAAGGCACCGCCGGCAACGACACGCTGCTGGGCACCAGCGCCAGCGAGATCTTCTATGGTGGCGCCGGCAACGACACCATCAACGGCGCAGCCGGCGGCGACATCCTGGTGGGCGGCGCGGGCGTCGATAAACTCACCGGCGGCACAGGCGCCGATACGTTTCGCTTCTCCAGTCAGTCCGACAGCTACCGCAACGCAACCACCAGCTTCGATGACACCATCACCGACTTCGATGTCACCCAAGACAAGATCGACCTCGCCGGCCTGGGCTTTACCGGCCTGGGCAACGGTCGTGGCGGCACTCTGCAGATCAGCTACAGCGCCAGCAATGACCGCACCTACATCAAGGATTTCGACGCCGATGCCAGCGGCAATCGCTTCGAGCTGATTCTCTCCGGCAACCTCGCCAGCACCCTGACGGCCAACAACTTCATCTTCAACCGGGTGGTCACCGGCACCAGTGGCAACGACACGCTGACGGGCAGCGACTCGGCCGATACCCTGCTTGGCCTGGCGGGCAACGACAGCCTCAGTGGCGGCGCCGGCGACGACAAGCTCGACGGTGGGGCCGGCATGGACACCCTCACCGGCGGTGCCGGGGCGGACACCTTCGTGTTTTCCAGCCGCCTGGACAGCTACCGCAACTACAACACCGGTGGCGCCAACCTGGGCGACCTGATCACCGACTTCAACGTCGCTTCCGACAAAATCGACCTGTCGGCCCTGGGCTTCACCGGCCTGGGGGATGGCAAGAACGACACCGTGTACCTGGTGCTCAACAGCGCCGGCACCAAGACCTACATCAAGTCCCTGACCGCCGACGCCAATGGCAACCGCTTCGAAGTGGCCCTGGACGGCAATTACCTGAACACGCTGACCAGTGCCAACTTCGTGTTCGCGACCTCGTCGCCGACCAACCATGCGCCGGTGGTGGCGACGCCGCTGCTGGACCAGAATGCGACGGAGAACACACCGTTCAGCTACGTGGTTCCCGCCACCAGTTTTAGCGACCCGGACAACGACAGCCTCAGCTACACCGCCAAACTGGCCGACGGCAGCGCCCTGCCCAGCTGGCTGGTATTCGATGCCGCCACGCGCACCTTCAGCGGTACGCCAAGCGACACCGCCTCGGGCACCTATTCCATACAAGTCACCGCAACCGATGGCAGCAACGCCACTGTCAGCGACAGTTTTACCCTCGCCGTGCAGGACGTGCCCACCTCCGTCATCATCAATGGCACGCCGAACAACGACACGCTGACCGGTACCGTGGCCAACGAACAGCTGTTCGGTGGCGCCGGGAACGACACACTCAATGGCGGGGGCGGGAACGACATCCTGGTGGGCGGTACCGGGGTGGACAAACTCACCGGCGGCGCGGGTGCCGACGTGTTCCGCTATACCTCAAAGCTCGACAGCTACCGCACCAGCTCCACCAGCGCCAGTGACCAGATCCTCGACTTCGATGTGGCCGCCGACAAGATCGACGTCTCGGCGCTCGGCTACACCGGCCTGGGCAACGGCCTGAATGGCACCCTGCAACTGACCTACAGCGCCTCGACCAACCGCACCTACCTCAAAGACCTGACCGTCGACGCCAACGGCAACCGCTTCGAAGTGTCGCTGGCGGGCAATCTGGTCAGCAGCCTGACGGCCAGCCACTTCGTGTTCGCCGACCAGAACAGCCCCGGCAACGTGGCGCCGGTCGTGGCCATCCCACTCCTCGACCAGAATGCAAGTGAAAGCACGCCGTTCCGCTACACCGTGGCCCACGACAGCTTCACCGATGCCAACCAGGACGTATTGACCTACACCGCGACCCTCGCCGACGGCAGGGCCCTGCCCGCGTGGCTGACGTTCAACGCCACCAGCCTGACCTTCAGCGGCACACCGACCAGCACCGCTGCCGGTAGCTATGACGTGCTGGTCAAGGCCACCGATCCTTCAGGCGCCTCGGTCAGTGACAACTTCGCCCTGGTGGTGGCCGATGCCCCGGCCAACACCATCACCGGGACCAACAGTGCCGAAACCCTTAACGGTACGACCGGCGCGGACCTGATCCTGGGCCTGGGCGGCGACGACACGATCAAGGCCGGCACCGGTGCGGACATTGTCGACGGCGGCGTCGGACGCGACTCCCTGTACGGTGGCGACGGTGCCGATACCTTCCGCTACACCAACATGCTCGACAGCTACCGCGACTACGACACCGGCGGCGTGACAGCCACCGACACGGTCTATGACTTCACCGTGGGCGTGGACAAGATCGACGTGTCCAGCCTGGGCTTCATCGGTCTCGGGGACGGCACCAACGGCACCCTGTACATGACCCTGAACTCGGCCGGCGACAAGACCTACATCAAGTCCGCCGAAGCCGACGCCAATGGCAACCGCTTCGAGATCGCCCTCAGCGGCAACTACCTCAACACCCTGACCGCCAGTGATTTCGTGTTCGGCGAGCGCGCCCAGCAAGACATCCTCTACCTGCCGACCCTCGGTCAATCCAATGCGCGCCTGCTGCGCATGACCGAGGACGACGATCAATCCGGCACCTCCATGCTGGTCAACGACCTGGACCGCTACACCACCTACGACGTGCGCAGCCAGTTCACCGACGCCGACGGCAATGGCATCGACATCGCGGTGGGCGGCAGCACCGTCAACGGCTTGTCGACACTGAGCCCCGAAGAGCTGAAGTTGTGCTGGTGGCTGACCGACACCAACCAGCCCGGGCCCGCGCTGTTGCGCGCCGTGACGTTGCTGAAGGATCAGCTCACCGAACTCAAGTCCATCGATAACGTCACCATGGGCATTATCTGGGGCCAGGGCGAGGAAGCCGCGCAGGAGATCGCCCGCGCCACCGACAAGCAGGCTGCGGCCGCTGCCTACAAAGCCGCGACGCTGAAGGTGTTCGACTACCTGCATGCCCAGTTCGGCAATTTCAGCGTCTACCTGATGGAAACCGGTCACTACGAACAGGACGCAGCGCGGGCCCGTGGCTATTCCGAGGACAAGATTGCTTCGATTGTCGAAGGTGTCGGCTATGTCCGCGCCGCCCAGGAAGCCATGGCGGCCGAGCGCGCCGACGTCAAGCTGGCGGTGGACTACACCGACCTGCCGTTGCGCTACGAAGTCGATCCGCTGGTGTATCCCGACGACGTCTGGCATCTGCACGAGGAGTCGGCGGAAATCGTCGGCCAACGACTGGCCGACTACATCGCCGATGACCTGGGCTTTCATGGCAATCCCAACGACAACAACAGCGTGCAGGACATCTTCGACCACGCCAACCAGGGCGGGATGATCACGGGCACCGACCAGGCGGACACCCTGGTGGGCACCTCGGGCAACGATACCTTGGACGGTGACCTGGGAGCGGACAGCTTGACCGGTGGCGATGGCAACGACATCTACGTGGTCGATAACGCGTTCGACAGCGTGGTGGAAACCAACACCTCGGCCTCGCAGATCGATACGGTAAAGGCCTCGGTCAGTTGGACCCTGGGGGCCAATCTCGAGAACCTGGTGCTCACCGGCGTCTCGGACATCGATGGCACCGGCAATGAACGACGCAATTTCATCACCGGCAATATCGCCGACAATGTGCTCGACGGTGCCGCCGGCAACGACAGCATGAGCGGCGGCGATGGCGATGACACGTATTACGTCGACAACACCGGCGACACGGTGATCGAGACCAACAGCAATCCGCTGACCGGAGGCATCGACAGCGTGCACAGCCGCCTGGCGAGCTACACCCTCACCAGCAACGTCGAGAACCTGTACATCGACACCCCCGACGCGGCCAACGGCACGGGCAATACGCTGGACAATACGTTGTTCGCCGGGGCCGGCAACAACGTATTGGATGGGCGTGAAGGCAACGATACGGTGTCCTTCGAGCAGGCGCTGGCAGGGGTCACTGTGACCCTCTCGACGTCCGCGCAACAGAACACTGTAGGCTCAGGTCTCGATACGCTGAAGAACTTTGAGAACCTGACCGGCAGTGCCTACGCCGACACCCTGACCGGCAACAGCGCCGGGAACATCCTGGATGGCGGTGCAGGCAACGATACGCTGGTGGGAGGCTCGGGGGATGATCGACTGATCGGGGGGGCCGGCACCGACAACCTGACTGGTGGCACCGGCGCGGACACTTACGTGTTCAACGCACTGGCGGACATGGGGACCGGCGCGGCGCGCGATGTGATCAACGGCTTCAAGAGCACCGAATTGGACCACTTGGACCTCACCGGCCTGGACGCCAACCCACTGACCGCCAATATCGATGCCTTCACTTTCATTGGCAGCAACGCCTTCGACGCCACCAACGCCACCGGTCAGCTGCGCTTTGCCGACGGCATTCTCTACGGCAGCGTCAACGCCGACGCTACCGCCGAGTTCGAGTTCGAACTGGTCGGCGTCAAGGAGCTGCACGCCAGCGACTTCACGGCGTGAACTTTATGTGAGGGCTGGGCATGTCCGAATGCCAGTCAGTTAAGCCATACACTTGTGGGAGCATAGCTTGCTCGCGATTGCAGTAAGTCAGTCAGCAACAATGTCGACTGGTCTGTCGCTATCGCGAGCAAGCTTTGCTCCCACAGGTTTCCGCGCCGTTTGATTAGGGCAGCCCGCTCCCACAGGGGCTAAGTGGTGTAAGCAAATCCAGCATTCACCCAGGAACCACTGTGGGAGCGAGCCTGCTCGCGATGGCGGCCGTCCATCGAACCTCTATGGAGCGGCCGCCGCGCGATCGTCAGAGCGCCTCGCGCCCCGGCACTCCGTCCACCAACCGCAGGATCCCCAATGGATTGGCATTTTTCAGGGGTTCCGGCAGCAGGTTGTCGGGGTAGTTCTGGAAGCACACCGGCCGCAGGAAGCGGTCGATGGCCAGGGTGCCCACCGACGTGCCACGAGCATCGGAGGTGGCCGGGTAAGGGCCGCCGTGGACCATCGAATCACACACCTCGACCCCCGTCGGGTAACCGTTGAGCAGGATCCGGCCGACTTTCTGCTCCAGCAACGGCGTCAGTTCGCTGAACCGCTCGAAATCACCCGGCTCGCCGATCATGGTCGCGGTCAGTTGGCCGTGCAGGCCGTTCAGCGCAGCGCTGAGTTGCGCCTGGTCGGCCACTTCGACGAACACGGTGGTCGGGCCGAACACCTCTTCCTGCAACGCCTCGTCCCCTTCGATCAACAGGCTGGCGTCGGCCTTGAACAATTGCGGCTGGGCCTGGTTGCCTTCCTGTGCGCGCCCGGCCAGGTGCTCGATGCCCGGGTGGGCCAGCAACTTCTGCAAGCCCTTGCCATAACTCTGCAAGGTGCCGGCATTGAGCATGGTTTGTGGCGCCTGGTCACCGATCAGCGCGGCGACCTGCTGGGTGAATGCAGTGAACTGCGGCGAGCGGATGCCAATCACCAGGCCCGGGTTGGTACAGAACTGGCCACAGCCCATCACCACCGAGGCGGTCAGGTCGCGAGCAATGCTGTCGGCGCGGGTCGCCAGCGCTTCAGGCAGGACGATCACCGGGTTGATGCTCGACATTTCGGCGAACACCGGGATCGGCTGTGGACGCGCGGCGGCCATGTCGCACAGGGCACGTCCACCCCGCAGGGAACCGGTGAACCCCACGGCCTGGATCGCCGGGTGTTTGACCAGCCATTCACCGACGCCACCGCCGTAGATCATGTTGAAGACGCCGGCCGGCATCGCGGTTTTTTCGGCGGCGCGGATGATCGCATCGGCCACCCATTCGGCTGTCGCCATGTGGCCGCTGTGGGCCTTGAACACCACTGGGCAGCCAGCCGCCAGGGCCGACGCGGTGTCGCCACCGGCCGTGGAAAAAGCCAAAGGGAAATTGCTGGCGCCGAACACCGCCACCGGGCCCAGGCCGATGCGGTACTGACGCAGGTCCGGGCGCGGCAGCGGTTTGCGCTCCGGCAAGGCCCGGTCGATACGCGCACCGTAGAAATCACCACGGCGCAGGACCTTGGCGAACAAGCGCATCTGCCCGCTGGTACGGCCCCGCTCACCCTGGATCCGTGCGGCAGGCAATGCGGTTTCACGGCAGACCACGGCGACGAACTCATCGCCCAAGGCGTCCAATTCATCGGCAATGGCCTCGAGGAACTCGGCCCGGCGCACCGCGCTCAGGCTGCGGTAGGCCGGGTAAGCCGCGGCGGCGGCCCTGGCGGCGGCGTCGACCTCTTCCGCCGTGGCCTGGATGAAATCACCCGGCAAGGCTTCGCCAGTGCTGGCGTCGAGGCTCTGCAAACGCGTCTGGCCGGCCGCGCTGCGCGCCCCACCGATGTAGTTGTGACCAAGGATCTGGTTCATCGCAAGTCTCCTCTTAAAGTGTGCCGATAGTACCCGGGTTGAACACCGCGTCCACCGGGGCTATGCCGTTGACCAGCGGCGCGCCGAATTCGGCCTGGCTGATTTCGAACACGTCACCCGGCTGGGTACGGATGCCATCGGCGAACGACAGGGTCGCGGTGCCGAAGAAGTGAACATGCACATCCCCCGGACGCAGGAACTGACTGTACTTGAAATGGTGGAATTCCAGGTTTTCGAGGCTGTGGCACATGTTGGCCTCGCCGCTGAGGAATTCGTTCTGCCACAGCACTTCGCCGTTGCGCAGGATACGACTGGTCCCGGATAGATGTTGAGGCAATTCACCGACACGAAGTTCCGGCCCGAAACTGCAGCTGCGCAGTTTCGAATGGGCCAGGTACAGGTAATTCTTGCGCTCCATCACGTGATCGGAAAACTCGTTGCCCACCGCAAAGCCCAAGCGATAAGGCTTGCCGTCGAGACCGATGACGTAGAGGCCGCTGATCTCCGGCTCTTCGCCGGCGTCTTCGGCGAACGGCGGCAACGGGAACGGATGCCCCGGACGGACGACGATGCTGCCGTCGCCCTTGTAGAACCACTCCGGTTGCACGCCAGCCTGGCCGGCCTCGGGTTTGCCACCTTCGACGCCCCACTTGAAGATGCGCATGGTGTCGGTCATAGCGGCTTCGTCGCCGGCCTGCTGGTGCATCTTGTCCCGGGCCGAGGCACTGCCCAGGTGGGTCAGGCCGGTGCCGCTGACCAGCAGGTGCGCCGGGTCCGGATGATCCAGCGGCGGCAGGATGCGCAGCTCACCGAGCAACCGCGCGTAATCATGCTCGGCACCGAATCCCAGGCCGTTGACCTGCTCTTGCAGCTTCACACCCGCCCCGATGGCCGCCAGCGCCAGCTCACGCACGGTCGTCGCGCATTGCACTTCCCGCACCCGGTCGCCGTCCACCACACCGACACGGCGCTCACCGTTATCCAATTCGAACTGAACTAAACGCATGGTTTTCTCCTGTAAACACAACTCAAATACAGCACCAGCCCCCCTGTGGGAGCGAGCCTGCTCGCGATGACGGCGGCACATTCAACAGGGTGCAAGCTGACCCGACGCTATCGCGAGCAGGCTCGCTCCCACAGTGGATCGGGCGCCCCCCCTGAATCAGGTACGCGTCGCCCCCCGCGCACTGGCCGCGAACTGGTCCGCCGGCAGTACATGCTTGCGCTCCAGCAAGCGATACACCACGCCGGTCAACACCAGGCCGAACACCATCACACCGGACAGGAAGTACAGCCCCGAGGCCAGGTTGCCGGTGTATTCCTTCAGCGCACCGATCACGAACGGCCCGATATAGCCACCCAGGTTGCCCACCGAGTTGATCAACGCGATGCCCGCCGCCGCACTGGCGCCGGCAAAGAATCGTCCCGGCAAGGTCCAGAACACCGCCGTGCAGGAAAACAGTGCAAATGCCACCAGGCACAGCGCCGCCAGCTGCAACACCGGCACCGACAGCCAGGCGCTGAAGAACAACCCCATGGCGCCCAAGACATAGAGCACCGCCAGATGACCATAGCGATCATTCAAGCGGTCGGAGCTGCGAGGAATGATCAGCAAACCGATGATGCCGAAAATATAGGGCACCGAAGACACGAAACCGGTCACCAGGTCGCTGCCGCCGAACTGCTTGATCAGCGTCGGCAACCACAGGCCCAGGCCATAGATACTCAGGGTCACCGGCAGGTAGAACAGCGCCAACAGCAAGACCCGTTTGTCCTTCAGGGCATGCAGCGGATTACCGTGACGGGTCTGGCCGTACTCCTGCAGGTCCTTTTTCAGTTCACCGGTCAGCCAGTCTTTCTCGGCCTGGTCCATCCACTTCACCTGTTGCGGGCCATCCGGCAGGTAGCGCAGCACCGGCCAGGTCAGCAACACCGCCGGCAGGCCGATGACAATGAACAACCACTGCCAGCCGTGCAGGCCCAGGACACCGTCCATGCCCAGCAAGCCGCCGGACACGGGACCGGTGATCATCATGGCGATGGGTTGGGAAAGAATGAACAGGCCCAGGATCTTGCCGCGGTGGCGAACCGGAAACCATTGGGTGATGTAATACAGCACACCGGGGAAGAAACCGGCTTCGGCGGCGCCGAGCAAGAAGCGCATCACATAGAAGCTGTGGGGCCCCTGCACAAACGCCATACCGATGGTGATGGCGCCCCAGGTGATCATGATCCGGGCGAACCAGCGCCGGGCACCGAAGCGTTCGAGCATGAGATTGCTGGGAATCTCCAGCAGGAAATAACCGATGAAAAACAGCCCGGCGCCCAGGCCGTAGGCGGCATCGCCAATACCCAGGTCGGCGCCCATGTGCAGCTTGGCAAAGCCCACGGCAGAGCGGTCTACATAGGCGATCAGGTACAGCAGGATCAGGAAGGGAATCAGTTTCAGCGTGATGCGACGGATAAGCCGCAATTCCTGGCTCATGGGACCGGTCTCCGATTGTTGTTGTTATGGAACCTCGGGGGATTTCTCTCGCGAATGCACGCCAGGACAATCCCTCCATTGAGCAGGACTATATAGTAATACTATTTACCCAACAACACTTCCAAACCGCGTAAATTGCGCTTATGTTACGCTTCATCCAGAACAATATAGTCATACAATAAGAGAATCGATCATGTCTGATAAAAAACCCTCCCTGCGCTCGGCCCAATGGTTTGGCACCGCCGACAAAAACGGCTTCATGTACCGCAGCTGGATGAAAAATCAGGGCATCGCCGACCATCAGTTCCATGGCAAGCCGATCATCGGCATCTGCAACACCTGGTCGGAACTGACCCCGTGCAACGCGCATTTCCGGCAGATCGCCGAGCACGTCAAACGCGGCGTGATCGAAGCCGGGGGTTTCCCGGTGGAATTCCCGGTGTTCTCCAACGGCGAATCGAACCTGCGCCCTACCGCCATGCTGACCCGCAACCTGGCAAGCATGGACGTGGAAGAGGCGATTCGCGGCAACCCGATTGACGGCGTGGTGTTGCTCACCGGCTGCGACAAGACCACCCCCGCCCTGCTGATGGGCGCCGCCAGTTGCGACGTACCGGCCATCGTCGTCACCGGTGGCCCCATGCTCAACGGCAAGCACAAGGGCCAGGACATCGGTTCGGGCACGGTGGTCTGGCAATTGAGCGAACAGGTGAAGGCCGGCACCATCACCCTCGACGATTTCCTCGCGGCCGAGGGCGGCATGTCCCGCTCGGCCGGCACCTGCAACACCATGGGGACCGCCTCGACCATGGCGTGCATGGCCGAAGCCCTCGGCACGTCACTACCCCATAACGCCGCGATTCCAGCCGTGGATGCACGCCGCTATGTGCTGGCCCACATGTCCGGCATGCGCGCCGTGGAAATGGTCCGCGAGGACCTGAAGCTGTCGAAGATCCTGACCAAGGAAGCCTTTGAAAATGCCATCCGCGTCAACGCGGCCATCGGCGGCTCCACCAACGCAGTGATTCACCTCAAGGCCATCGCCGGGCGCATCGGCGTGCAGCTGGACCTGGACGACTGGACCCGCATCGGTCGCGGCATGCCGACCATCGTCGACCTGCAACCCTCGGGACGCTTCCTGATGGAAGAGTTCTACTACGCCGGTGGTTTGCCCGCCGTGCTGCGTCGTCTCGGTGAAGCCAACCTGATCCCCCACCCGAACGCCCTGACCGTCAATGGCAAGAGCCTCGGCGAGAACACCAAGGACGCCCCGATCTACGGTAAGGACGAAGTCATCCGCACCCTGGACAACCCGATCCGCGCCGACGGCGGTATCTGCGTGCTGCGCGGCAACCTGGCGCCATTGGGGGCGGTGCTCAAGCCCTCCGCCGCCACCGCAGAGCTGATGCAGCATCGCGGTCGCGCGGTGGTGTTCGAGAACTTCGACGAGTACAAGGCGCGAATCAATGACCCGGAACTGGAGGTAGATGCCAGCTCGATCCTGGTGATGAAGAACTGCGGGCCCAAGGGTTATCCGGGCATGGCCGAAGTCGGCAACATGGGCTTGCCGGCCAAGCTGCTGGCCCAGGGCGTGACCGACATGGTACGGATTTCCGACGCCCGCATGAGCGGCACCGCCTATGGCACCGTGGTGTTGCACGTGGCACCGGAGGCCGCGGCCGGCGGTCCTCTTGCAGCTGTGAAAGAAGGTGATTTCATCGAGCTGGATTGCGCCAGCGGCCGCCTGCACCTGGACATTTCCGACGCCGAACTCGCCGCCCGCCTGGCCGACCTGACCCCGCCACAACAACTGCTGGTGGGTGGCTACCGTCAGCTGTACATCGACCATGTGCTGCAAGCGGACCAGGGCTGCGACTTCGACTTCCTGGTAGGCTGCCGCGGCGCCGAGGTGCCGCGACACTCCCACTGACCCATCAGCCCCTGTGGGAGCGAGCCTGCTCGCGATGGCGGCGTGTCAGCCAACATGGATGCTGGCTGACAGAGCGCTATCGCGAGCAGGCTCGCTCCCACAAGGGATCTGTGTCCACCTCAAAAAATCGCACTAGCGACCCGTCCTCGCTGCGCCTGCTATCATGCGCAGCATCTCCTCCACAGGATCGCGCCGTACCCCATGGATTACCGCAAACCCTCCGACCGAAAAAGCATGCACGCGCGCATCGTCCAGGAACTGGGCATGCAGATCGTGTCCGGACGCTTCAAGCCCGACGACAAGCTGCCCGCCGAAGCCTTGCTGTGCGAAGAGTACGCCGTGAGCCGTCCGGTGCTGCGTGAAGCCACGCGGGTGCTGGTCGCCAAGGGCCTGGTGTATTCGCGGCCGCGAGTGGGCACGGTGGTCAAGGCCCGGCGGGAATGGCATATGCTCGATCCGGATGTGTTGCACTGGCTGATGCAGAGCAGCCCGCAGAATGAGTTCTTCGGTTTGCTGACCAGCGTGCGCAGCATCATCGAACCGGCCGCTGCTGCCCTGGCCGCACAGTTCGCCACCGACGCCGACATCGCCGCCATCCGTGAAGCCTATGAGCGCATGGACGCGGCACCGACGCCCGAAGCGCTGCTGCAACCGGACCTGGATTTCCATAGCCGGATCGCCGACGCCACCCACAATGACCTGCTCGCCAACCTGTGCAACATGCTGTCGGTGGCCATTGCCGAAGCACTCAAGCATTCCAACCAGCGACCCAACCTGCATGAGCTGGCGATGCCACGGCACAAGGCGATCCTCACCGCCATCGAAAACCGCGACGCCCTCGGTGCCCGCCATGCGACGTTGGTGCAACTGGACGACGCCCGCAGCGCGCTGAACGTGGTACTGGGCAACGAAACCAACTGATCCCCCACCATCGTTGCCGAACAGCCCCGGCACACTTCTTCCCAGGCACGGTGGTATCTATGTACCACCCGCACCGGACTGAGCAGTCGATACTTTTCACGCCGTCATCCCGACGGCCATGTTTTGTGAAAAGGACTTCTCATGACCACCCCCTCCACCGCTGACGCGATCCCCGCGCTGGCCCAAAACGTCAGCCTGCACTTCGCCAGTCGCCCGACCTTCGAACAGGTCGCCCGAGGCATGCTCGAACAAGCGATCAAGCAAAGAGACCCCTGGCTGAAAATCGACCTCTCCAAGACCCAATTGGCGATGCCAGACCCGGTCACGCGCGGTTGGCACTTCCAGCCCTTGATGTCCGCGGTCGTCGATTACCTGGCCACCGGCACGCCCCCGGACTTCGCCCCACAGGGCGCGCTTGACTGTTTTCTCTCCGATAGTCCGCCACGCCGCCTTTGGTCAGGCGCTCGGGGACTGGACATGCAGCTCGTCAAGAAATCCATACTTGAACTGGCCTGGACCCTGCCGATCGGGTTGGAGGATGCGCTGGTCCGTTACTGGAACGAGGACATCGACAGCGGTGACCAGACCACGACAAGTGGCCGAACCAGCCGCTGGTGCTGGCTCAGCGACGTACTCAGGAACACACTGAGCATCCGTGGGCTGCAACAACCCGGGCTCACGGATACGGCACGGGAAGCCCTGGACCAGATCGTCCGTTGGCCAGACCGGGCGCTGCGTTTTTGTCGCAACCGACAGGCACCGGTGTACGCCTACACCCTGGAAACCTGGCTCACCCAGGACAGCACTCGCACCGTGCTGGTCGGCGGCGATATCCTCCTGGTCCGCATCAAGAACGGCACCACCGAATTCCTGCTGTGCAGCCCCGGCAGCGCCGTCAAGTCTTTTGCTTCCCTGGAGGCCTTCAATCAGCATTGGGGCGAATGGATTGCCCGCCAGTACACCGTCGACACCATCACTTGCCAACGCTACGAAATCGGCGGCAACGTCTTCGAGCGCCAGGCGGCGATGTTGCTGGAGCAGCAATTGGCCGACCTCAAGGCTGTGCAACTGCCTGCCCGAGTCGACCTGCAAGACCTGAAGCGCCTCTACGCCGACTTGAGCGACCCGGCGCGCTCGCTGCTGGAGGCTCCCCGGCCATCGCCTGACACTTCGGCACGCCTTGGGTCGCTGTTGCCCGAATGGCTGAAAAACGCCTCCATCGTCGACCAGACGACCTTCCAGCACTACAGCCTGGTCCTGGCCAGCGCAAAAAAACGCCATCAGGGCCAGACCTTTCTCGGTGGCATCGACGACATCAAGGCCTTCACCGTCGACGCCTTGCTCGGCCGCCTGCGGCAGACCAACGACAACAGCTCGGACACGCGGCCATCGAGCCGCTACCAGCCCGACGATGTGGTGCTGACGTTCAGCGTTTCGGCGGGCTATCCCGGGACCATCGGCGTCACCGAGAAGCGGCAGATGAGCCTGACCGAGCTGGCCATCCACAATCTGGTCGCCCGCCCCAGCGGCACCTTCACCCTCAGCCATCGCCAGGGCCAGACACTGCCGGCCTGGCTGACGCCGGGCTTCATAACCGGGTTGATCGAACAGGTCGACATTGGCGCGACCTATCCTCGCTATCTGCAACAACATTTACTCGGCGATTCGCCCCAGGCGCAGAACCGGCAACGGATCTTCGCCGAACAGATCCCGGCGCAACTGATGCTTGAGGCGCTGAAGCAGCAGCTGAACCGCGAAAATGGCGTGACCCTCCAAGGCTTGCGCCTGCTGGAAGCCGTCCTGCAACCCGACGCAGCGAGCCAGCAGGTCGAGGGTCGCCCGGTGGTGATTCGCCACCTGGGTTTGCTGCGCAAGCCCCAGGCCCAGCCCGATATCGTGACCAACATGTTCATCATCGAAGCGCAGGACATCGCCACCGGCCCGCACCTGTTGTATCGGCCGCTCCACGCACCCTCGCTGCAAGAATTTCCCACACGCGAAGCGCTGTTGCAGGCCATCGCCGCCACCGGGAGCCTGCAGGACAGCATCCTGACCTGGTTGCCTGACGCCGCACGCCCGATCTACGCCAACGGCGGGTTCCTGGAACCTCACATCGTGCGGTTCTTCACCGGTGACGAATTCAGTGTTCCCGACAAACCCGCCCCAGCCACCCTCGCCGTCGACGATACCCGAGGCGAGCTGTTGCAATCGCTGCAGGAGGGCGAGCTGATGCAGTACCTCTACGGCTGCAACGCCCAGGCGCTGGTCACCCAGGCCGACCGGGATTCGGTGTCCAACAGCGAGAGCCGCTGGGCGGTGTTGCTCGAAGGTGGCGGCCTGTTGTTCAACACCTTGCTGTTTCCTTTGCTACGCGGCCCGGCCATGACCACCGTCTGGCTCTGGAACCTGATGGCCAGCGCCCAACAAGACATTCCGGCGCTGACCAGTGAAGACCCGGTGGCCCGGGAGCTGGCTGCCGTCGATCTGCTCGTCAACCTGGCCCTGCTGGTGAGCCAGTTGCCCGCCGGTCATGGGCCTGCGACTCGTGCGGTCGTACCCGAATCGATAAAGGAACAAGCCATGCGCCCTGTCGCGCCCCGCGCCATCGCCGAGCAATGGCCGGCACCGGAGGCGCCCACCCTTGTGGAGGGAACCGTTACCTTACCTGACGCCAACACCGACATCGGCAAGCGCCTGGACTTCAATTTCGCCAGGGCCAGTGGTCGCCTGACGCCGGCACTCCAGGCCAGGCTGCAACGCTTACAGGTATCGCCCCCCTCTTCCCCCCTCGCACCGATTGAGAACGGCCCCTTCAAGGGGCTGTACGTGATCGACAATAAATGGCATGCCAAGGTTGAAGGTGCCCTGTATCGGATCACGCCTGAAGCGGGTGGCAGCGCAACCATCGTTGACCCGCTCGATCCATTGGCCCCCGACAAGAACGGTCCGCCGCTGCGAGTCGATACAAACGGACTCTGGCACCTGGATCTGCGCCTGCGCCTGCTCGGTGGTTCACCGCCCAAGCGGGTGGAAGCACAGCGTCGCATCAACCTGCAGCGAGCCCAGCAGTTGACTGATGAACTCGACCAGGTGGTGGCACAAGAAGTCGATCGACAAAAAGCCCTGGACGTGGCCCAGCAAGTCATGACCCGGACCGAAGAAGGCAGCAACTACACCGAAACCCAGCGGGCGGCGAAACGCAAGCTGTTCTATGACCTGCTCCAGGAGCAGACCGATATCTACCTGAAGCTGGCGGACAGCGCATCCGAACGCGCCATCCTGGGCATCGGCTTTCCGTCCGGCTACATGCACAGCCTGATGGAAAACGTGATCAACAATGCCCGCAAGGCGTTCCTGATCACCGAAAAGGAGCGCGTGGCCATCCAGCGAGTACATCCCCAGTTTGGAGAGCATGCCGACATCAGGGAAATCGTCGACCGCGACTACGAAGCCTACATGAAGTACCTCGATGCCAAGAGTGACATCAACGACCGAGCGATCTACTGGTTGGAACTCAAGGACAATTACCTTGAGCAACTATCGAACCTTGATGCGTCGGGCGCACGGGCATTTGAACGACTGACCAGCAACCGGCCCCTGGATGAGAAGAACGCCATCGGTAGCAAAACCATGCAGCTCTCCACGCTCCCCGTACTGTCGGTGAAAAACCGGCAATCCGCCCTGCCCAACCGCCTGCTTCGCATTCTCATGCCATTGATGGAGCACATGCGCTCCCATTGGGACCTGCAAACATACGAAGTCTCCCCGGCGGAAAAACTCGAAGTGCTGGAAAGCCTGACCGAGCATTACGGCAAGACCCTGGATACGTTGAAGGGGACAAAGGCCCTTTACCTGGACGACATCAACGAGTCCTATTTCGACAGGCTGGTCAAACTGGTCGAGGGCCTTTACCAGGAGGTCTCCAGCAAACTCGCCGCCGAAATCAAACCCGAGCCAAAACCGCGCAAGCGTACGCCGAAACGCCCCAGGATCGGCGCCGGGCTGCCACAGAAAAAGTTGATCAGAACCCGCCACAATGGCGTCTTGATCGGCGACCTGAAACCCGCCGGCACGAGCCTGCCCATCGAAGTCGTCGAAATGCGCTCCGAAGCCAACAACCAAGTACTCGCCACCTATTCGCGCCACGAGGATGTCTGGGATGTGGTCGACGTACGGCGTCCGACCCCGGCGCCCCAGACGCGATCGATCAAGGCGATCCGGGCCCATGGGCGAGCACTGCTCGACGAGCTGGACAAGCGCATGAGCCGCGCTGAAAGCTACAAGACCCACTGCCGCCATCCTCAGGAAATCGAGGAAATCCTGAACAATGAAGCGAGTCACTTCCGCACACTTTCCGAAGAACTCGATCGGGCCCTCACCGCATCGCCAACCTCTCGCACCCCGGCAAACGAGGCCCTGGGCCAGCTGTTGTCAGACGCCGCCGCCAACCTGACCGCCAAGGGCAGTGACCTGCGTATCGAACTGAGCCTGAAACTGCCACCCACCGACGGCAACCTGCGGTTCCTGTTCGAGAAAAACCTGATCCAGGTGGCCCGGCTCGGCGATCGCACGGCCCTGCAAGGCGCCCGCAAGGATTTCCTCCAGGAATACGCCATCAACGACCGTGACGGTTTTCCGATCTGGTATGCGCACTTTCATTACGAAGCGGCCGACACGCCGAAAGAAAACTTCAGCGTCGCGCACCTCAAGACCAAGGAACAACGCAAGGAGCACTACCACTCACTGCTGGCCAAGGCCACCAGCCCTTACGCGGTGGTGAACGTACACCGGGGGCAGATCAGCAAGTCGCTGGCGCAGAGCAGGTTCCTGCCGTTGGCGCCTTGATTGCTGGAGGGATAGCGTCCGCTTTTGTGGCGAGGGCATTTAGCGAAACGTCGCACCGCCCCGCTCTGTAGGAGCAAAGCTTGCTCGCGATAGCGACAGACCAATCAACATTGTTGCTGACTGGCTTCTCGCAATCGCGAGCAAGCTTTGCTCCCACAGGTATCAGTCAGTGGGCAAACAACGAATTTCCCCGCTGCCCCGCCAGCTTCTCCGGCTTGATCAGGAACCGCGCCAACGCCGGCAACAGCCACAACGCGCCGAACATGTTCCACAGCAGCATGAACGTCAGCATCAACCCCATGTCCGCCTGGAACTTGATGGCCGAGAAGATCCAGGTGCACACCCCGATCGCCAGGCACAAGCCGGTGAACAGAACGGCTTTACCCGTGGACTTCAGCGTCTGGTAATAAGCTTCCTGCAACGGCAATCCAGCCCGCAGGAAGCTTTCCAGGCGGCTGTAGATGTAGATGCCGTAGTCCACGCCAATCCCCACGCCCAACGCCACCACCGGCAGGGTCGCGACTTTCACGCCAATGCCCATGAAGGCCATCAGGGCGTTACCCAGCACCGAGGTCAGCACCAGCGGCAGCACGATGCACAGGGTCGCCGCCCAGGAGCGGAAGGTGATCATGCACATGGTCGCCACGCAGATGTACACCAGGATCAGGATGGTCAGTTCCGATTCCTTGATCACTTCGTTGGTGGCCGCTTCGATGCCGGCGTTACCGGCGGCGAGGATGAACTCCAGGCCATCGCGGTTGTTTTCCTTGGCGAAGGCCTGCACCGCCTTCACCGCGCGGTCCAGGGTCTCGGCCTTGTGGTCGTTGAGGAACACCAGCACCGGTGCCAGGGAGCAGCTGTTGTTGTACAGGCCATCGGCCCGGGCAATGGAGTTGTTCAGCACGTCAGGGTTGCGCGACAGGGTTTCCCATTTCAGGTTGCCCTCGTTCATGCCCTTGATCATCTGCTTGGACACGGTCACCAGGGAAATCGCCGATTGCACGCCCTCGGTGTTCTGCATCTTCCACATCAAGTCATCGATCGGTGCCATGGCTTCATAGCGCGAGCAGCCTTCGGCCTTGGTCTTGACCATCACCACCAGCACGTCGGAACTGGTGGAGTAGTTGCTGATGATGAAGTTGTTGTCCTGGTTGTAGCGCGAGTCGGGACGCAGTTCCGGCGCACCCTGGTCGAGGTCGCCGATCTTCAGGTTCTGGCTGTACCACAGGCCCCCACCGAAGGCGAGCACCGCCAGGGCAATGGACACCGGCGCGACCTTGGGACTGGCGAAGTTCGACAGCGACCGCCAGAACGGATGCTCGCGGGTCGCGTCTTTCTTGCTGCGCTCGACGGCGCGTTTGCTGATGCCGACGTAGGAGATGGCCACCGGCAGCAGGATCAGGTTGGTGAACACGATCACCGCCACGCCGATGGACGCCCCGATGGCCAGCTCACGGATCACGCCGATGTCGATGATCAGCAAGGTAATGAAACCCACCGCATCCGCCAGGATCGCGATCATCCCCGGCAGGAACAGTTGCCGGAAGGTGCGCCGCGCCGCGGTCAGGGCGTTGTCCGCCTCGCTGGACTGCAAGGCGATGCCGTTGATTTTCTGCACCCCGTGGGAAATCCCGATGGCGAAGATCAGGAACGGCACCAGCATCGAATACGGATCCAGCCCGAACCCGGCCGCATGCATCAGCCCCAACTGCCAGACCACCGCCACCAGCGTGGTGCTCAACACCGCGACGGTGCTGCGCATGCAGTGGGTGAACCAGTACAGCAGAACCAGGGTGATGACGAAGGCCACGCCGAAGAACATCACCACCATGATCAGGCCATCGATCAGGTCACCGACCTTCTTCGCGAAACCGACGATGTGGATCTGTACGTTGGGGTTCTGGGCTTCGAACTTGTGGCGGATCTTGTCTTCGAGCTCATGGGAGAACTTCTGGTAGTCCAGTTTCAGCAACTTGCCCTGGTCCTGGGGATCCGGGTAGGACTCCAGCAACGGGATGTCGACGATGCTCGATTTGAAATCGTTGGCCACCAGGCGTCCGACCTGGCCGGACTTAAGCACGTTGTTGCGCAGCAGGTCGAGGCTGTCGGCCGAGCCGTTGTAGCTCTGGGGAATCACCTCGCCGCCGGCGAAGCCCTCTTCCGTCACTTCGGTCCAGCGCACGCTCGGGCTCCACAGCGACTTGAGGCCGGAACGGTCGACGCCGGAAATGTAGAAGACCTCGTCATGGATCTGGCGCAGGGTCTCCATGTAGTCCTTGGAGAAGATGTCGCCGTTGGTGGCTTCCACGGAAATCCGCACGGTGTTGCCGAGGTTCGCCAGGTCGTTGCGATGTTCGAGCATCTTCTCGATGAACGGATGCTCGAGGGGGATCATTTTTTCGAAGCTGGTGGACGGACGGATCAGCGTGGCCTGCCAGAACAGGAAAATACTGACCAACAGGCAAATGACGATCACTGCCGGGCGGTTGTTGAAAATCAGGCGCTCGAGGAACGTCGCCTTGTCTTGGTGATGACTGCTCATGGGGTCCGCCTTCTTGTTATTGTGCCCGACTCATATCCGCGGCTCATTTGTTCAGTTCAGCGCCGCTGGCGGTGGTGGTGCGTACGCCCCCCTGCCCAGCCAGGATCAGGTTGCCATTGCCCGCCGCCGTGACGGCTGCCACGGAAATCCGGTCCGGGCGGTTGAAGACGCTGAAGGTCACGCCGTCGTCGGTGCTGCGCACCACGCTGCCGCCGTTGCCGACGATCACGATGGAGCCGTCCGGCAACAAGGTCGCCCCTGACAAGCCAAACTCCAGGGCACCCCGGGCGGCCTTGAGTTCGATCTGCTCCCAGGAGCCACCGAAATCGGTGGAGCGATAGAGGTTGCCGCGCAAACCGTAGGCCAGCAGCGTCGAAGGCTGGGCGGTGCCGATGACACCGAAAAGCGAACCTTCGTATGGGCCTTCGAGCTTCTCCCAGGTCTGGCCCCAGTCGGCGGAGCGGAACATGCTGCCGGCCTCGCCGACGATGAACAGCCCGGCGTCTTTGACCGCGGCGATGGCGTTGAGGTGGAACTGATCTTCGTTGTCGAGACGGTCGCTGGCGTCTTCCCAGTGCTTGCCACCGTCGGTGGTTTCGAGCAACGCACCGTAGGCGCCCACGGCGAACCCCTGGCTGGCGTCCTTGAACCAGACGTCCAGCAGCGGCGCTTCACGGGTGAGGTCTTCGTACTGCCGGGTCCAGGTGCTGCCGCCGTCTTCGCTGGCGAGGATCTGCGCATCGTGCCCCACGGCCCAGCCATGCTTGTCATCGACGAAGAACACGGCGGTGAGCAGTTGGCGGGTCGGCACCTTGGCCTGGGTCCAGGAAGCGCCCTGGTCGTCCGAATAGACAATGTGCCCACGATCACCGACCGCCACCAGCCGCTGGCCGGCGTGAACCACGTCGAGCATCAGGGTCTTGCTGGCCTTGGCCGATTCGACCGAATAGATGACATCGGTTGTCGTGGCTGCAACGGCCAGCGCCGGTGCCGACAACACCACAGAGCCCAGCAGCGAGAGCGCCGAGGCCAGCAACGCGACTCGGCGCAGCACCGGCTGGTGGGCGCGACCCACGGCCATGACAGGCTCGTTCATAGACCTTTTCCCCCATTATTATTGTTAGGCCATTCGGCCTTTCAGGGCGCCGTAGGCAGCTCGATCGGGGCGCAAACCTGCAATCTAGAGCCACTTCGGAAGCTGACCTATCCTATCGGGCTTTCGGAAGGCCTGACAATCGACGCCGCGTTATCTTTTGTTAACCAGGGGGGTTGGCGCAGGGGGTGAATGGCGGGGTATTCGGTGGGGTGATGGCTGCATTTCACGGCATCGATCGTTCCCACGCTCTGCGTGGGAATGCAGCCATGGACGCTCCGCGTCCGCTTTGAGGCATGACGCAGAGCGTCACCAGATGCATTCCCACGCGGAGCGTGGGAACGATCAGGGCGCCTGCGATGCGCTCCAGTTATCGATCGTTCCCACGCTCTGCGTGGGAACGCAGCCATCGACGCTCAGCGTCCGTTTTGAGGCGTGACGCAGAGCGTCACCAGATGCGTTCCCACGCGGAGCGTGGGAACGATCAGTGCGCCTGCGTGGGAACGATCAATGAGTCAAGCCAGGCTCTTGCTCACCACCTCGAACACATCACTGGACAGCGCGCCGGACGCCAGGATGCGCTCCAGCTCGGCTTTCATCAACGCCTGGCGGGCGCTGTCGTATTTGCGCCAGCGGGTCAGCGGCGCCAGTTGTCGCGAGGCGATCTGCGGGTTGAAGCCGTTGAGCTGGATGACCAGATCCGCCAGGAAGCGGTAACCCGAACCGTCGGCGGCGTGGAAGTTGATCAGGTTCTGCCCGGCGAACGCACCGATCAGCGCCCGCACCTTGTTCGGGTTCTTGATGTTGAACGCCGGGTGCTCCATCAGCGCCTTGACCCGC
Source organism: Pseudomonas sp. ICMP22404 (assembly GCF_006227205.1). GTDB lineage: Bacteria > Pseudomonadota > Gammaproteobacteria > Pseudomonadales > Pseudomonadaceae > Aquipseudomonas. The sequence goes on along the minus strand of NZ_VCNG01000014.1, from coordinate 110,334 downwards.
GCCAGGCCCCCCGGCAGCGGGCTGCCGGCCTGGACGCTGAACCATTGGTCCATGACCAGCGGGTTGCCCTTGAAGTTTTCCGCGAACACTTGCAGCGCCCGGGCCTTCTCGGTTTCGAACGGAGAATTGACCAGCACCGCCAGCGCCGTGAGGCGTTCGGTCATGTTGTCGGCGCTGTCGAACTGCTCCAGGGTGGCACTCAGCACCTCGGGCTTGTCCGTCAGCATCAGGTACGACAAGGCGATGTTCTGCAAGGCACGGCGGGCAAAATGCTCGGCTTCGGCCACATAAGGCGTGCGCTTCGACAGGTCGCGGTTGGCCTCGTAGCGCAACCACAAGGCTTCGAACAGGTTGTCGGCCAGTTGCTGGCGAGCGAACTCACGGGCGGCATGGATCGCCTCGACGTCGGCCACTTCGCTGATTTCCGTCAGATAGGCTTCGCTTGGCAGCGAGAGCATTTCCGCGACCATGGCCTGATCCAGGGACTCGTCCGACAGCACCGTGCGCAAGGCAGTTATCAGACGCGGGTCCAGCACCAGGCTCTCGCCCTTCTGATGCTGGGCAATCAGTTCCTGCAACACCTGCACCGACAATTGCTGGCCGGCATCCCAGCGGTTGAAGCCGTCGCTGTCGTGCTGCATCAGGAACATCAATTGGTCGCGGTCATACGGGAAGCTCAGCTTCACCGGCGCCGAGAAGCCTCGCAACAAGGACGGCAGCGGTTTTTCGGCGATGTCGACGAAGGTGAAGGTCTGTTCGGCTTCGGTCACCGAGATCACTCGGGACGTGCCGTTTGCCGCTGCCTCGCCGCTCAGGCGCAACGGGATCTCGGCGCCCTGGCTGTCCAGCAGGCCCAGCTCGACGGGAATCACGAACGGCAGTTTTTCCGCCTTGTCCGGGGTCGGCGGGCAGCTCTGGCGGAAGGTCAGGCTATAGGTCTTGGCGGCGGCATCGTAGGACTCGCTGACCGCCAGTCGTGGCGTACCGGCCTGGCTGTACCAGCGCTTGAACTGGGTCAGGTCGACGCCGTTGGCATCTTCCATGGCCTTGACGAAATCGTCGCAGGTCACGGCCTGGCCGTCGTGGCGCTGGAAATAGAGATCGCTGCCCTTGCGGAAGCCTTCAGGGCCCAACAGGGTGTGGATCATACCGACCACTTCCGAGCCCTTTTCGTACACGGTCAGGGTGTAGAAGTTGGAAATCTCGATGAAGCTGTCCGGGCGCACCGGATGGGCCATGGGGCCGGCATCTTCGGCGAACTGATGGGTACGCAGGTAGGCCACGTCCTGGATGCGCTTGACGGTGGCGGAATTCATGTCGGCCGAGAACCCGGCGTCGCGGAACACCGTGAAGCCTTCCTTGAGCGACAGCTGGAACCAGTCGCGGCAGGTCACGCGGTTGCCCGACCAGTTATGGAAATACTCGTGGGCGACGATGGCCTCGACCCGCTGGTGCGCGGCATCGGTAGCGGTTTCGGCACGGGCCAGCACCGCGCTGGAGTTGAAGATATTGAGGCCCTTGTTCTCCATGGCGCCCATGTTGAAGTCGTTGACCGCGACAATCATGAAGATGTCCAGGTCGTATTCACGGCCGTACACCTCCTCGTCCCAGCGCATGGACTTCTTCAGGCTGGTCATGGCGTGCTGGCATTTGTCGATGTTTTCCGGCTCGACATAGATGCGCAGCGCCACGGTGCGTTCGGTCATGGTGGTGAAGGTGTCTTCGACGCACCACAGGTCACCGGCCACCAGGGCGAACAGGTAGGCGGGCTTCTTGAACGGGTCTTCCCAGGTCACCCAATGCCGGCCGTCCTCGCCGGGACCACTGGCAATCGGGTTGCCGTTGGACAGCAGCACCGGATAGCTGTGCTGCTCGGCCACCACGGTGGTGGTGAACTTGCTCATGACGTCCGGGCGGTCGAGGTAGTAGGTGATCTTGCGGAAACCTTCGGCCTCGCACTGGGTGCAGAACATGCCGCCGGATTTGTACAGGCCCTCCAGGGCCGTATTGGTTTCCGGGTGGATCCGCACAGTGGTGTCGACCGTGAACGCCTGGGCCTTGGGCTGCAAGGTCAGGTGGCTGTCGTCCAACTGGTAATCGCCCGACGCCAGGTCGGTGTCGTCGAGCTTGATGGAGACCAGTTCCAGATGCTGCCCGTCGAGCACCAGCGGCGGCAGCCCGGCACCGCGCTCGGGGTTGCGACGCATCACCAGTTGCGCATGGACCAGGCTGTGGTCCTCGAACAACTCGAAGGTCAGGTGTGTCTCATCGATCAGGTACTCGGGGGCCTGATAGTCCTTCAGGTAGATCATCTTCGGTTGTTCGGTGCGCATGGGTCGAATCCTTCTACTGATGCACGGCGAGCTGGTAAGCCGTGTATTTACGAATGTTGATCACGCCGGTGTCGAAAATCAGGTACTGGCCCTTGATCCCCAGCAGCGTGCCTTCGGCAATCGGGTCCTTGTCCAGGTTGAAGCTGACGATCTTGGCCGGGTATTGCTCCACCGGGTAACGGATCTCCAGCGGTTCGACGTCCGCTATGGTCTGGATCGCCTGCAAGCCGAATCGTTCCTGCAAGCCCTGCAGTCCCTGGGCGCAACTTTCAAACAACGAATCGCGGATCCGCGGCAGGTCCACCGCGACCGCATCGCCCTTGAGCAAGGCGCGCCAGTTGGTCTTGTCCGCCACCTGGCTGCGGAACAGGTCTTCGACGAACCCCGACTGCTGACGCGTGGCCACCCGCAGGATCGGCAACGCCTGGCTCGCGCCCTGGTCCAGCCAGCGGGTCGGCAGTTGCGTGGCGCGGGTAATCCCGACCTTCACGCCCGAGGAGTTGGCCAGGTACACCACATGATCGGTCATGCAGAACTGCTCGCCCCACGCCGGCTCTCGGCAGGTGCCCGCGTCGAAATGGCAGCGCTCGGGGCTCATGATGCACACATCGCATTGCGCCAGCTTGGTCATGCAGGGGTAGCAATAACCCTGGCTGAAACTGGTCTTGGTCCGGCGCCCGCAGTGGCTGCAGTGGATCGCACCAAGAAACTCCAGGCGCACCGTGCTGCCGATCAACGGGTTGACCGGCACCTCGACATCGCCCAGGCGAAAGGCATATTGAACGGTCGGCCCGTCCAGGCGCGCCGACATCTTGCTGATTGCACCGCGGCCAATCTCGATCAATGGATGGCATCCGACTTGAACAGGATGTTCGGCACCTCGATCGACTTCGACTGGCACTCCTGCGGGCCCATGTAACCGGTGCGCTCTTCTTCGGGCAGGTTCTGGATTTCCCAGGCGATCATTGCCTGCAACGACAACTCGCGCTGTTCGGCGGTGAGCTTGTTGCCATCGGCCCATTTACCGATTTCCACGGCCAGCTTCAGGCTTTTGTAGATGTCCGGGGTGATGTTCTGGATCATTTCGTTGAACGAGGACATGGGGTCTCCGCGCGTTCGTTTAAGTGCCAATAATAAAAAAAGGTAAAGCTGACTATTGGGGCATTCGTATCATTGCAGGGGCATTTTACGGCGGGCGAAGAGCCCACCCAACAAGCCCGTGAAGCAGCCGACGAGCAGGCCGCCGACGTGGGCCCCGTTGGCGATTTCTCCGAAACCGATCATCGAGACCAGCCCGGACAGGCACAGCGCCAGCCACACCAGCATCATCACCAGGACCCCACGGGGCAAGTGATAAGTCGGGTTCGGCGACAGCAGTTGATAGATCCAGCAGTGTCCCAGCAGGCCGTACAACACACCGGACAAACCGCCGAACAGCGTCGCACCGCTGAACAAATACTGGACGAAATTGGACACGAAGCTGAACAGCAGCGTCAGCCCGAGCAGGTTGATACTGCCCTGGCGCGCTTCGATCCGTCGCCCCAGCTCCCAGTACCACATGCCATTCATGGCGATGTGCAGGAAACCGAAGTGAATCAGCATCGGTGTCACCAGGCGCCACCACTGCCCCGCCGCCAGGCTGTCGGCCAGGGGCGAGAACTGGATGTAGTCACCGACGACACGAAACTCCAGGAAGGTCAGCCACCGCAGGGCCTGGAGATTGTCCCCCAGCAAAGTCACGGCGCTGACAATCAGGCTCAGCAACAGCACCAGGGTGGTGACGGGGCTTCGGGTCAGTTGCTCGACGATCCCGGGCCGCCGCGAGCCAGTGCCCATGGTCGGGAGTTCCAACAGTTGCTCCGGATCGCCCACCGGAAAGCGCGCGTACAGGGAGCGCACATCTTCACCGATCTCGTCCGGCACCCAAAGCACCTGCTCGCCCGCTTCTTCGCTGACGCGATGGGGCACTTGCATGCGCTGCAACAGCTTGACGAAGCCGCTCAGGTCCACGGTCAAAGGCAGGCGCAACACCGCAACGAGGCTCATTTGACCATCTCCGGACGTTCCACATCGACCCAGACGAACTTGTGCGGGTCCAGATGGGTTTCCTGGTCCAGGCGATAGGCGGCCAACTTGCCGTAGAGCACGGCGCTGTAGTCCAGGCATGCCAGGTTCGCGCGGATCGGCGCGGGTTTGCCGCTGCGCCAGTAATGACCGACAAACAGCAGTGGCTCATCGGCGCCGTAGCGCAGCAGGTTGTTCTTTTCATCCGGGGACAGTGGCCTGCGTGCCACCGGCTCGGGCAAGGCATCGGGTTGGAACACGATGTCCCCGTAGGTTTTCGGATCGTCCTCCCAGAACTTGGTGCGGAAGAACGAACGGGTCAGGCCATCGCCCCCGGTCAGGGTCATGCCGTGGGGCAGGCGCATGTCGGTGCCACGCAGCAGGCGGTCGAACACCGTGCAGGCGAAACTGCCTGTCTGCGCCGAGGCCTGGAGAAAGTGTTCGTCGATCCGGGCGTCCGGGAACAGACCACGCAACGGTTCGATCAGGCCGGCGTCCCAGCAGGCGTGCACCACCCGGAAGCGACCGGCATCGATCAACAGCGGCAGTTCATAGAACCACTGGAGGAAATCGTGCCATTCGTCGGGGTACTGCTCGAACTGGGTCAGGGTTTCGTTGAGCAGGCGGGCATGGCGCGGCGTGTGTTCACGCACATACCGCTGGCCGCTGCCAGGCAGTGCCGGTGTGCTCCAGCCCAGGGCGTTGAACTCGTGGTTGCCCATGATGCACAACGCCTGGCCGGCCACGACCATGTCGCGGACGATATGCAACGCCTCGCGGATCCGCGGCCCACGGTCGATGATATCGCCCAGGAACACGGCCATGCGCGACGGATGGCGCCAGACCCCGCCCTGCTTGTGGTAACCGAGTCGGTCCAGCAGGTGTTCCAGGGTCAGGGCGCATCCGTGCACGTCACCGATCAGATCGTAACTGCGCGCAGGATCGAGCATCAGTCGCCTCTACCTCCCAATCGACTGCCCCAGCCGAGCTTGGTCCGGCAGACTTCGTAGTAATTGTGATCCAGCGGATGGATCAGACGCAGCTTCTGCGCCTTCTTGCTGACGGTGATGGTGTCGCCCGGCGCGCAGGTGAAATGGTTCTGGCCATCGCAGGACACTTGCGGGTAGATCTGCATATCCTTGGACACGACGATTTTCAGCTCACTGTTGCCATCGACCACGATGGGTCGCCCAGACAAGGTATGGGGGTACATGGGCACAATCACAATAGCGTCGAGCTTGGGGTGCATGATCGGGCCACCGGCGGACAGCGCGTAGGCAGTGGAACCGGTGGGCGTGGCGACGATCAGGCCGTCAGCCTTCTGGCTGCAGACGAACTGGCCATCGATGTACAACTCGAATTCGATCATGCGCGTGGATTTGCCGGGGTGCAGCACCACGTCATTGAGGGCGTCGCCCTGGCCGATGGCCTCGGCGTGACGGCGGACCTCGGCTTGCAGCAGGAAGCGGTTTTCCACCAGGTAATGGCCGTCGAGCACCTCGGCCACTTTGGTTTCCAGCTCATCGGGGCGGATATCGGTGAGGAAACCGAGGCTGCCGCGGTTGATCCCCAGCACCGGAATGTTGTGCCGCGCCAGGGCTCGTGCGGCCCCCAGCAGGCTGCCGTCACCGCCAACCACGATCACCATGTCGCAGACTTCGCCGAGCATCTTGCGCGACGACGTCTGCAGGCCATGGCCCGGCAGCACTTCGGCGATGGTATCTTCGAGGATCACATGCAGGTGTCGCTCCAGGAGAAAACGTTTGAGGCGGCGAACGGTGTCCAGGACCTGCGAACTGCCCAGGCGACCGATGATGCCGATATTGCGAAATTGCTCCATGGGGCTCCTGCGAGGGTCTGCGGCGGGCGAAAAACCCGATTATGGGCGAAAGCGGCCCATAGACAAAATTCTTTAAGCCTTCTCTACAGGCTATGCTCGCAAAATGATCCTGTTTCCCGAATTGCTGGACCTGCCCCGCCGCTTGCGCCATCCCGAGGTGCGCGATCTTGCGTGGGTGATACTCGCCCCGCCGATGCTCATCGACACGCCCTGGCCCCAACGTCATCCCCTGACCGGCAGCGATTGGGTGCAACACCCCCACCGACTGGAACATTGGCTGCAGCAGCTGGACCGCGACAGCTACCCGCTGCTGCACTGGTTGTCCCAGGGACGAACCCAGCGCCTGGGCCTCTATTACGAACGGCTATGGCAATTTGCTGTGCAGCATGCGCCGGGCATCGAGCTGATCGCCGCGAACCTGCCGATCCGCCGCGAAGGCCAGACCCTGGGTGAACTCGACCTGCTGCTGCGCGATAAGGACGGCATCCATCACCTGGAACTGGCGATCAAGCTGTACCTCGGACCGCAACAGGGCGATGGCCGGGACACCGCGCAGTGGCTCGGCCCGGGCTGCCATGACCGGCTCGACCGTAAACTGACTCATCTGCGGGAGCACCAACTGCCGATCTCGGCGCGCCCGGAAAGCCGGGAAGCCATGGGGGCACTGGGCATTGAACCGTCGGGGCTCGAGTTGTTTCGCTCCGAGCTCTGGCTGGGGGGCTACCTGCTCTATCCCTGGCCCGGACAGGCCGAACCGCCAAGCGGCGCGCATCCCAGGCACCTGCGGGGCAGTTGGCTGCGCCAACGGGACTGGCCGGCGTTCATTGCCCAGCGCCCGCCGGGCCGCTGGCAACCCCTGCCCCGCGCCGCCTGGCTGGCGCCGGCCCACTATCCGGCGGAGCAGACCTGGAGCATTGCTCAACTGGACGCTTGGCGAATGGCCCTGGACCCAATGGCGCCCGCACAACTGATGGTGCGCCTGAGTGAAAACGCCGAAGGTGAGTGGGAAGAGGCCGAGCGGGTGTTCCTGGTGGCGGATCTTTGGCCGGATGTGCCGGGCAATGGTTGAGTTTTGTGCTGCCTGGGCGGCCCCCATCGCGAGCAGGCTCGCTCCCACAATGGATCTTCAGTGAACACAAGTTTTGTGTTTGTCATACTCCCCTGTGGGAGCGAGCCTGCTCGCGATAGCGTCGCTACGGTCTAGAAGGACAAACGCAACGCCAACGCCGCCAACGTCACCAGCAACACCGGCACCGTCAACACCACGCCAACCTTGAAGTAGTAGCCCCAGCCAATCCGGATATCCTTGCGCGCCAGCACATGCAGCCATAGCAGCGTTGCCAGGCTGCCGATCGGCGTGATCTTCGGCCCCAGGTCGCTGCCGATGACATTGGCGTAGACCATCGCTTCCTTCACCGCGCCAGTGGCATGACTGGCGTCAATGGACAAGGCACCGACCAGCACCGTCGGCAGGTTGTTCATGACCGACGAGAGCAACGCCGTCAACACCCCGGTGCCCATGGCCGCGCCCCACACGCCGTAACCGGCGAACACGTCGAGCCAGCGGGCCAGGGAGTCGGTCAGTCCGGCATTGCGCAAGCCGTAGACCACCAGGTACATGCCCAGGGAAAAGATCACGATCTGCCACGGCGCTTCCTTCATGGCTTTGCGGGTGGAGATCTTGTGACCGCGAGCGGCTACGGCCAGCAGCAACGCGGCGCAGACAGCCGAAATGGCACTGATGGGAATGCCCAGGGGCTCCAGGGCAAAGCACCCCAGTAACAGAATCACCAACACGGCCCAGCCGGCATAGAACGTCGCGGTGTCGTGGATGGCACTCGCCGGATCGTCCAGTTGATGCGGGTCGTAGTCACGGGGGATATCGCGGCGGAAAAACCACATCAGGATCGCCAGGCTGGCCGCCACGGCCACCAGGTTCACCGGCACCATCACCGCCGCGTAGCGGTTGAAGCCGATGCCGAAGAAGTCCGCCGAGACGATATTCACCAGGTTCGACACCACCAGCGGCAGGCTCGCGGTGTCGGCAATGAAACCGGCCCCCATCACGAAAGCCAGGGTCGCCGCCGGGGAAAAGCGCAGGGCCAGCAGCATGGAAATCACGATGGGCGTGAGGATCAGCGCCGCGCCGTCATTGGCGAACAACGCCGACACCAGCGCACCGAGCAGCACCATGTAGGCGAACAGCTTGCGCCCACTGCCCCGCCCCCACCGGGCCACGTGCAGCGCCGCCCAGGCGAAAAAACCCGCTTCGTCCAGCAACAGGCTGATGATGATCAGCGCAACGAAGGTACCGGTGGCATTCCAGATGATATGCCACACCAGAGGGATGTCGCTGATCTGCACCACCCCGCTCAACAACGCCAGCAGCGCGCCGAACGTCGCGCTCCAGCCAACGCCGAGCCCTTTGGGCTGCCAGATCACCAGGGTAATGGTCAGGAGAAAAATCAATGACGCGACAAGCATGCGCTACAGCCTTGGAAGGAGGGATTGATAAGAAACGTCAGCAGCAACGCGCCACCGGACGATCGGCCATCGCCGCCAGGCGCTCGACATCCGCCGCCAGCCAGGCCGCATTGGCCGCCAGCGCCTGCTCCAGCAACGTGCGGATCCAGGCGGGCAATTGCGGATGTAGACGGTAGTAGACCCACTGTCCTTGCCGTCGGTCACTGAGCAGGTCGGCATGACGCAACTGCGCCAGGTGCCGGGAGATTTTCGGCTGGCTCAGGTCCAGGGCGGCGGTGAGTTCACAGACACACAACTCCCCCTCGCGGGCCAGCAGCAACGCAATGCGGGTTCGGGTGTCGTCGGCCAGGGCCTTGAAGACCTCGACGGGATTGTGGGGATTGGACATGACGGAAAAAAGTCTGGGGAAGCGAAGGACGAATATATGGAAGCCCGAATATTCAGTAAAGCGGCGATTGGGGTGACCGATGAACCCATGGCGAGAGAGCTTGCCCCCTCGCCATCGGGATTATCGCAGGGGCATCAGACCTTTTTATGCTGCTCGACCCACTGACCATAGGCATTGATGAATGTCTGCAGGAACGGCTTCACCGACTCCGACACATGACCCGCCTCATCGAACGCCGTGCCGGCATTGCTCAGGTAGCCTTCAGGTTGCTGCATGCACGGCACATTGAGGAACACTAGAGACTGGCGCAGATGGTGATTGGCGCCAAAACCGCCGATGGCGCCCGGCGATGCGCTGATCACTGCACCCGGTTTGCCGCTCAGGCAGCTCTGGCCATAGGGACGCGAACCGACGTCGATGGCGTTCTTCAACGGTGCCGGCACGGAACGGTTGTACTCCGGGGTGACGAACAGCAAGGCATCGGCTGCGCCTACCCGTTGGCGGAAGGTGCTGTAGGCAGCCGGGGGCGAGGCATCAATGTCTTCGTTGTAGAGCGGCAGGTCGCCTATCTCGACGATCTCCAGCTTCAGGTTGGCAGGCGCCAGGTCCGCCAGTGCCAGTGCCAACTTGCGATTGATCGACGCCTTGCGCAGGCTTCCCACTAAAACGGCCACTGTATAGACATTACTCATTGGATGTTCTCGGCTAGGGATCAAAGGGGACTCTATTTATAGATGATCGGGCGGATTATTGGACCAGCGGAAAGTCGAAAACCGGCCGCTTGGACTATTTTTTTCTTGTAGGAAAACTTACCGCGCATGGGCAAGGTCTACAGAACCGTAAATCGAGTGATCTATTTCCAGAGGTTCTAAGCAATGGCAGCAGTACTTGTCGGACAATTTCATGCGCGGGACGCCGAAGGTCGCGTCTATTCGGTGCATGAATTCCAGGAATCGACCCCGTCGCCGGACGGAAACGGCAAGGAGCCTGTCACCACTTACAAACTGGCCATCGGTGATCGGGTCAGCAAGCTCGATGAGGACAGGTTCCTGCTGGTACAGTCCGGCATTGAATTGGTGCGCGAACCCGAAACGCAAATAGCTTTATGACATAAGCAGAAGTCATGCCCGGACTTGGGTTAGGATTCAGCCATTCAATGGCTCTCCCGCCGCACACGGACTTCTTGCATGCGACTACGCCACATCGAAGTGATCCAGGCGCTGCTGCAGACCGGCCACCTGGGCACGGCGGCTGAATGGCTGCAATTGCCGGTCGCTGAAGTCGAGTCGACCCTGCGCGATGCCGAAGCTCAACTGGGCTTCATGTTGTTCGCCAGCGTGCGCGGACGCTTGCAGGCCACTCGGGAAGCCCTTGAACTGCGCGACGGCATCACCGGCGTGTATGACGCCCTTGAGCCGGTGCAGCGCTTGGCCAGCAGTTTGAAACACTACCAGGCGCCGCCCCTGCGGATCATCTGCACCCCGCCACTGGCCCAGCAATTATTGCCCCGCAGCATGGCTGCCCTGCGCCGCCGCTACCCGGATGCGCCATGCACGCTGCTGAGCCAGCCGACCCGTGAGATCGTCCGCAGCCTGCTGCTGCGCGACAGCGACCTGGGTCTGAGCCTGCACGACCCTGAGCATCCCGATATCCATTGCCAGATGATCGCCCAGGGCAAACTGCAATTGCTCGCGCCTCACGGCTGGCTGCAGCCACGACAAAAGTACATTTCGCTTCAGGATCTGGCGGGCCAGTCGTTGGTGGGGCTCGATGGCCAGGACCCACTGAGCCCCGCATTCGACAACAAACTCGGAGCGCTGCGCCCGGCGCCGGTGATCCAGATCCGCGTCCAGACTCACCAGATGATGCGGGCCATGGTCGAGGCCGGCGAAGGCCTGGCCATCGTCGACCCCTTCACCGCCTCGGGCGCCAAGGATGGCGGGTTGGACGTATGCCCGGTGTCGCCCGCAATCCCCATCTGCCTCTACGCCCTGCACCTGACCGGTACGCCCCCGTCACCCACGCTTCAAGCGCTGCTGGAGCTGGTTACGGAACAAGCCGAGGCGTTGCTGAACCATTGACCGACATGCCCAACGGATCGTCGAACAACCGGTACCAGAACAACGCCACTTCGGCGGTATGCCGGTCGATCCCGCGATAGCGCAGCTGATCAATGCCGCCGAGCACATAACCGCAGCGCTCATAGAGCCGGCAAGCCCCCAGGTTGTTGTTCTGGGTTTCCAGCATGATCCCCGGCAGTTTTTTCTTGCGACTCCAGAATTGCGCCACGTCGAGCAAGGCCTTGGCCACCCCATGACGACGGGCCGGGGCATGCACCGCCAGTTCGTCGATGTGGGCAAAGCCGTTCCAGTTGGTACTGACCACCAGATGCCCTACCGGCTGGTCGTCCAGGTAGGCCATGAAGATTTCGCTGTCCGGCGCGTCGTGGAAGCTGCTGAACTCTTCCGGGTCGATGCCATAGCACTTCTGATAGGGGGCAATGGGCGTGACCAGCCATTGACTCACGGGACGACCGATCTGCGCGGTGCCATAGGCGCTGACTTCGAAACTGAAATCACTGCCCCATATATACGCAGCGAAGCCGTCATCGACGACCCGCACCGACAGGCCAGGGTGTTTGGGATTCATGACCGATTGCATACTGGTTAAAGTCCTCATTCCTTGAGCCAACCAACGGCACGTTGCAATCCATTGCCCTTGCCTCTCGAAACTGTGTACATCAAGCGGCTACCCATGGACTGCCGTTACCTCAGGTTAGAAGGTACTGGCGATTGTGGCGAGAAATGAACAATAAACAATGACCCCACCGTCCTGTGGGAGCGAGCCTGCTCGCGATAGCGGTGTGCCAGTCATCTCGTGAGTGACTGTTCGACCGCTATCGCGAGCAGGCTCGCTCCCACAGGGGTTCAATCGTCAATTCCTCACTGGCCGGCTTCAGCCAACTGCGTCCACAGGGCTGGAGCACCGGCGGACTTGGCGATGGCTTCCAGGCGCGCGACATGTTCGGCCAGGTCGGCTTCACTGGCACGAATGATCCGGGCGGGCCGACGGTCGGCGGGCAAGCGACGAATTTCGCTGGCCTGGGCACCCGAGCCTTCGCCGGTCCCATTGCCGTCCGACGCGTTACCGGCCAGGGACAGGCTGGTCTGGCCGCCGGTCATCGTCAGGTAGACGTCGGCAAGGATCTCGGAGTCGAGCAAGGCGCCGTGCAGTTCACGGCCGGAGTTATCGACGCCATAACGCTTGCACAAGGCGTCGAGGCTGTTGCGCTGCCCCGGGTGCCGCTCGCGAGCCATGAGCAGGGTGTCGAGAATGGTGCAATGCTGGCTGATATCGGCCCGGTCGTGCTGCCCCATCAAGGCGAATTCGTTGTTGATGAAGCCAACGTCGAACGCCGCGTTGTGAATGATCAGTTGCGCGCCCTGGATGAACTCGAAGAATTCATCGGCCACTTCGGCGAAACGCGGCTTGCCCACCAGGAATTCGTTAGTGATGCCGTGGACACCGATGGCGCCCTCGTCACTTTCGCGGTCCGGTTGCAGATAGACATGGAAATGGCGACCGGTCAGCCGCCGACCGATCAGCTCGACACAGCCGATCTCGATAATCCGGTGACCATCGGTCACCGGCATGCCGGTGGTTTCGGTATCCAGTACTACAGATCTGTTGGCCATCAGTGTTCAGCTCTCAACGGGCGTGCTTGCAAAGGCGGGGATGGTAACACGCTCAAGGAAAACTGCCGCAGTCAGAGCTGTGGGAGCAACGCTTGCCCGCGATGCAGTCGATGCGGTCTTTGGAGTAGAGGCGTCTGTTTCGCGAGCAAGCTTTGCTCCCACGGAGCCCCTCCCCGCAGGGGGCTTCGCTGAAGCATCAAGCCTGCTTGTAACCCCGCACCTCATCCACCCCACGGTTGGCCAACTGGTCGGCCCGTTCGTTGCCGTGGTGGCCTATGTGCCCGCGAACCCACTTCCAGGTCACGTTATGGCGGCTGACCTGCTCGTCCAGGAGCTTCCAGAGGTCGGCATTCTTCACCGGTTCCTTCGCGGCCGTCTTCCAGCCGCGCTTCTTCCAGTTGGCCATCCACTCGTTGATGCCTTTCATCACATATTGCGAGTCGGTCACCAGCAGTACATCGCAGGGGCGCTTGAGTTCTTCCAGGCCGCGGATGGCGCCCATCAGCTCCATGCGATTGTTGGTGGTATTGGCTTCGCCTCCCCAGAGTTCCTTCTCCACGCCCTTGAAGACCAACAGCGCGCCCCAGCCGCCCGGGCCGGGGTTGCCCTTGCAGGCACCGTCAGTGAAGAGTTCTACGCTATCGCTCATGCCCATCCATCCAGAAAAAATGCAAAGGCCTGCCGCCGGGGACCGCCAACCTCCAGGTTGACGATGCCGGGCAGGCCATCAGAAACGGTTATGGCTCGATATGGCGACGATTGACCTTGGCCATCGGCAAGGGAATCAGCTTGCCCATCGGCTCGCGCCGGACCTGGCGCACCGGGCGCAGCCCGACTGCGATCTTGCGCGCCACCAGCAGATAGAAGCCGCCACCGGACAGTTGCCAGTCGCCGGCCCTGCGCTCCCACCCGGCCAGGCGGGCTTGCCACTTGGGCGACGCAAGCGGCGGACGATAGCACCCGAAGCGGCGTTTCTCCAGCGCGAAGCCCAGCAGGTTGAGCCAGTCGCCCACCCTCGATGCCGAGATGCAACGGGCCTGGCGCAAGCCATCATGGGCGAAGACATGACGCAGCCCCCAACTGCTCCAGGGGTTGAGGCCGATGATCAACAGATGTCCGCCCGGACGCACGCTGCTGGCGGCTTCACGCAGCAGGCCGTGGGGGGACAGGCAGAAATCCAGGCCGTGTTGCATCACCACCACATCGGCGGCGTGCTCGCTCAGCGGCCAGGCCTGCTCCTCGCAGACGATCTCCACCCCGGGCAGTGGCGCGCCCAGGCGCACATTGCGCTGGACCTGCGGTGCCGATGGCGGCGTCTGCGCCGACGGACCGTAATGCACCAGGTAACCGCCGAAGAAGCGACCCAGCTCGTCTTCGAGCATGCGCCGTTCCTCTTCCAGCAAAAATTGCCCGACGGGGCCGGACAGCCATTCACGGGCTGCGCTGATCAACGCCAGCCAGTCGGGATCAGCCTGAGCGAACGCTTCGTCAGTCATTGCATTCTCCAACGCGTCAGGAAGTTCTAAGATGCGCCTTTGTTTTCCGCTTGGCGAATTCCGCGATGATACAGATCAGTGCCCTGCCCGCCTTCACCGATAACTACATCTGGTTGTTACAGGATCACTCCAGCCGCCGCTGCGCCGTGGTCGATCCCGGTGACGCCGCGCCGGTCCAGGCCTGGCTCGATGCCCATCCGGACTGGGTCCTGAGCGACATTTTGATCACTCACCATCACCATGATCATGTCGGCGGCGTCCAGGCGCTGAAAAATGCGACGAACGCCACCGTGCACGGCCCCGCCAGCGAGAACATCCCGGCGCGGGACGTGGCCCTCAAGGACAACGACCAGATCGAAGTGCTCGGCCTGGACTTCGCTGTCTACGCCGTGCCCGGCCATACATTGGGGCATATCGCCTATTACCACCATGGCTTGTTGTTCTGCGGCGACACCCTGTTCGCCGCCGGTTGCGGACGGCTCTTCGAAGGCACGCCGGAACAGATGCACCACTCCCTCGGCCGCCTCGCCGCCCTGCCGGACGATACGCTGGTCTACTGCACCCATGAGTACACCCTCAGCAACCTGAAGTTCGCCGCGGCGGTGGAGCCGGGCAACCCGGACATCGCCGCCCGCCTGGAAAAAGTCGGCCGGCAACGCAGCGAGGGCATCATGACCCTGCCCTCGACCCTGGCCCTGGAAAAACTCACCAATCCGTTCCTGCGCACCGCTGAAACATCCGTTAAACAAAAAGCAGACGAACGGAACGGCCAGCGAAACGGGACGCCGAGTGAGGTTTTTGCGGCCTTGAGGGCTTGGAAAGATAAGTTCTAAGGCCCCCATCGACTGATACAAAAATTCTGAATGGTTGACCTGTTGGGGTGCGCTTTCTAGAATCGGCCGACATTTTTGCCCGGAACTTACTTCCAGCCAATGTCGTCATCCATACGTAGGTCCGTCCCGTCAGCTACATTGACCCGCCTGGCTCAAGCCATCGCGGTGGCTGTGTCCGCCATCCTGGCGGGCTGCCAGAGCACGGGCCAGATGCCCCAGAACGACACAGCCAAGCCGAAGAACATGGCGGCCCGCGCCAAGCAGAAGCCGGTCTGGCTCAGCGAGAAGCCCAGCCCCCAGGTTCCCCAGGACATCTGGGAACGCATGCGCCAGGGCTTCCAGTTGCAGGAGACCGCTGGGGTCAACCCGCGTATCGAGCAACAGCGCCTTTGGTTCGCCAGCAACCCGTCGTTCCTCGAAGGTGCCGGTGAACGCGGCAGCCTGTACATGCACTACATCGTCGAACGCCTCGAAGAACGCAACATGCCGCTGGAGCTGGCGCTGCTGCCGGTGATCGAAAGCGCCTACAACCCCATGGCCTATTCCCGGGCCAATGCCGTGGGCCTGTGGCAGTTCATCCCGTCCACGGGGCGTTACTTCAACCTGCGCCAGACCCGCTTCTATGATGGCCGCCGCGACATCACCGCCTCCACCACGGCGGCCATGGATTACCTGACGCGCCTGCACGACATGTTCAACGGTGACTGGCTGCTGGCGCTGGCCGCCTACAACGCCGGCGAAGGCACGGTCAGCCGCGCCATCGAACGCAACGAAAAACTCGGCCTGCCCACCGACTACTGGAACCTGCCGCTGCCCGCCGAGACCCAGGCCTATGTGCCCAAGTTGCTGGCGCTGTCCCAGGTGGTGCTCGCCCCCGATGCCTATGGCGTGAACCTCAACCCGATCGCCAACGAGCCCTATTTCCAGGTCGTCGAGATCAACCAGCGCATGGACCTGTCCAAGGTCGCGGCGGTGGCCAACATCGACGAAGACGAGCTGTTCCAGCTCAACCCGGCCTTCAAGCAGCGCACCACCATCGATGGCCCGCAGCACCTTCTGGTGCCCACCTCCAAGGCCCAGTTGCTGACCGCCAGCCTGTCGACCATGCGCCCGGAAGAACTGATCAGCCAGCGCTCGCTCAAACCGGTTTTCGAAACCGCCGATGACAGCGAAGTGGGGGGAGTCAGGCGCAGCTACCGGGTCAAGCGCGGTGACAACCTGGCCCAGATCGCCAAGGCCAACAACGTCCAGACCAAGGACCTGCAACGCTGGAACAAGCTCAGCGGCAACAAGCTCAAGGTTGGCCAGACCCTGGTGATGCAGGATGCCAAGGCGACCAAGGCCACCGGCAAGCGCGTCAACACCGTGGTAGCCGCCAACAGCAAGGACCAGAAGAAGCAGCAGACCCAGTACAAGGTCCAGCAGGGCGACTCGCTGTACGTGGTAGCCAAGCGCTTCAATGTCGAAATGCAACACCTCAAGCGCTGGAACCCACGCATGGGCAAGGCCCTCAAGCCTGGGCAGATGCTGACGGTCTATTCCCCGCACTGACCTGTGGGAACCCCACAGACCTGTGAAGCAAAGCCCTGTGGGAGCAAAGCTTGCTCGCGATAGCAGTGCACCAGCCGACACAGTTGTCGACTGCCCCGCTATCGCGAGCAAGCTTCGCTCCCACAGGTTTGCCGCTTAACTGACCGGCATTCACCCCAGGCCGCCTTTTTCCTGCCGATACAAGCTGTTACTGTACAGGCCATAAAAGCCATAGCCGCCTGGATCGGATACCAGACTTGATACGTCCCCTCCTCCTGCTCCTGATCAGCCTGGCCCTGAGCTTCCCCGCCAGCGCAACCATCAGCGAAAGCCATGGCTACGCACAATTCGGCACGCTCAAGTACCCGGCCAGATTCACCCACTTCGACTGGGTCAATCCACAAGCGCCCAAGGGCGGTACCTTGCGGGTCATGGCGTTCGGCACCTTCGATACGCTCAACCCCTACACCTTCAAGGGCAGCAGTCCGGTCTCCACGCCCAATTTCCTGCAATACGGCATCAACGAGCTGAACGAGCCGCTGATGGTCGGCACGGGCCAGTACGCGCCCTCCGGCGATGAGCCCACGTCGAGCTATGGGCTGATCGCCCAGAGTGTGGAATACAACGAAAACCGTAGCTGGGTGGTCTTCAACCTGCGGCCCGAGGCGCGGTTTCACGATGGCGTGCCGATCACCGCCTATGATGTGGCGTTCTCCTACCGGACGCTGCTCAAGGAGGGCCACCCGCAATACCGCACCAGCCTGCAGGAAGTGCTGCGGGTCGATATCCTAAATCCGCTGAAAATCCGTTTTGTCTTCAAGCGCGCAGGCAATCCCTTGTTGATCCTGCGCCTGGGCGAGCTACCGGTGCTACCCCAGCATTACTGGGAGAACCGCGACTTCAAGGCCACCACGTTCGAGCCGCCCCTGGGCAGCGGCCCCTACCGCATCACCAAGGTGCAGCCTGGGCGCCAACTGGTGTTCGAGCGGGTCAAGGATTACTGGGGCAATGACCTGCCGGTCAATCGCGGCAAGTACAACTTCGACCGGATGGAGGTGGAGTTCTACCGCGATAGCGACGTGGCCTTCGAAGCCTTCAAGGCAGGCGAGTTCGACATCTACATCGAGCACCAGGCCAAGAACTGGGCCAACGGCTACGACTTTCCGGCGGTCAACCGCGGCGATGTGATCAAGGCGCAGATTCCCCACCAGATCCCGACCCAGACCCAGGGTCTGTTCATGAACACCCGGCGCAGCACGTTTGCCGAGGTCAAGGTGCGTGAAGCCCTGGGGTTGATGTTCGACTTCGAATGGACCAACCGCACGCTGTTCAGCAACGCCTACAAGCGCACCCTCAGTTACTACCCCAACAGCGAATTCTCCGCCAGCGGCCTGCCGGTGGGGCACGAATGGCTGTTGCTCAAGCCGTACCGTGAACAATTGCCGCCGCGGCTGTTCACCGAGCCCTTCAGCCTGCCCCATACCGACGGCCGCGGCATTCCCCGGGAAACCCTGCGCAGGGCCCTCGGCTTGCTGAAGGAGGCCGGATGGACCCTCAACGGCCAGCGCCTGTTGAACGCCGACAGCAAGCCCCTGAGCTTCGAGATCCTGCTGGTGAACCCGAACCTGGAGCGCATCCTGCAGCCCTACATCGAGAACCTCACCAGCATCGGCATCCAGGCCCGCCTGCGCACGGTGGATCGTGCCCAGTACAAACAGCGCCTGGACCAATTCGACTTCGACATGGTCCTGCTGACCCTGAACCAGACGCTCAGCCCGGGTCTGGAGCAGTGGCAGTACTTCCACTCCAGCCAGGTCGGGGTCAAGGGCAGCAAGAACTACGCAGGGATCGCCAACCCCGTGGTCGACCACCTGCTGGAAAAGCTGCTCGCCGCCCAGACCCGCGACGAACAGGTCGCCGCCGGCAAAGCCCTCGACCGTGTGCTGTTGTGGCAACACTACTGCATTCCCAACTGGTATCTGAATTATCATCGCCTGGCCTACCGTAACCGGTTCGCCTTTGTCACCACGCCGCCCTACACCCTGGGTCTGAGCGCGTGGTGGCTGAAATCTTCGGAGAAAGATCAATGAAGCCTTTACGCGCCCTGCTCCTGCAGGCCGGCGGCCTGCTTTTCGCCGGGCTGGCCTGTGCCGCGCCGCAGCACGCCGTGACCTTGTACAACGAGCCGCCGAAATACCCGGCCGACTTCAAGCATTTCGACTATGTGAACCCGGACGCGCCCAAGGGCGGGATATTCCGCCAGGGTGGCTTTGGCGGGTTCGACAGCCTCAACCCGTTCATCAGCAAAGGCGTGCCGGCGGATGACATCGGCCTGATCTACGACACCCTGGCCAAGCAAGGCCTCGACGAACCCTTCACCGAGTACGGCCTGATCGCCGAAAAGATCGAGAAAGCCCCGGACAATGCCTGGGTGCGCTTCTACCTGCGCCCCGAAGCCCATTTCAACGACGGCCATCCGGTACGCGCCGAGGACGTGGTCTTCAGCTTCCAGACCCTGACCAAGGACGGCGCGCCGATGTTCCGCGGCTATTACAACGACGTCGCCGAAGTCATCGCCGAAGACCCGCTCAAGGTGCTGTTCAAGTTCAAGCACACGAATAACCGTGAGCTGCCGCTGATCCTCGGCCAACTGCCGGTTTTGCCCAAGCATTGGTGGGCGGATCGCGACTTCAACAAGGGCAACCTGGAGATCCCCCTGGGCAGCGGTCCCTACCGGGTCACCGAGGTGAAAGCCGGGCGCTCGGTCCGCTATGAACGGGTCAAGGACTATTGGGGCAAGGACCTGCCGGTCAATAGCGGCTTCTACAATTTCGATGTGCTGACCACCGACTACTACCGCGACAATACCGTCGCGGTCGAGGCCCTGAAAGCCGGGCAGTTCGATTTCTGGCTGGAAATGACCGCCAAGAACTGGGCCAACGCCTACAACATCCCGGCCGTCACCGAAGGGCGGCTGATCAAGGAGCAGATTCCCAACGGCAACCCCACCGGCATGCAGGGTTTTGTCTACAACCTCCGCCGCCCGGTGTTCCAGGACGTGCGGGTGCGCAAGGCCCTGAGCCTGCTGCTGGACTTCGAATGGACCAATAAACAGCTGTTCAACGGTGCCTATGCCCGCACCCGCAGCTATTTCGAAAACTCGGAAATGGCTGCCACCGGCCTGCCCGGCGAGGACGAACTGAAGATCCTCGAACCCCTGCGCGGCAAGATTCCCGAACAGGTCTTCACCGAAGCGTTCCAGCCCTCGATATGCGATGGCAGCGGCATGATCCGCGACCACCAGCGCCAGGCCTATCAATTGTTGCAGGAAGCCGGCTGGCGCATCGTCGACGACAAGATGGTCGATGCCCAGGGCAAACCGGTGGTGCTGGAGTTCCTGCTGGCCCAGACCGAGTTCGAACGGATACTGCTGCCGTTCAAGCGCAACCTGAGCGACCTGGGCATCGAGCTGGTGATCCGCCGAGTCGATGTGTCCCAGTACATCAACCGCGTGCGCTCCCGGGATTTCGACCTGGTGGTGGGCAGCTTCCCGCAGTCCAGCTCGCCGGGTAACGAACAGCGCGAGTTCTGGATGTCGGCCGCTGCCGACAAGCCCGGCAGCCGCAACACCATGGGCTTGAAGGATCCGGCCGTCGACCAGTTGGTGGAGCAACTGATCAACGCCGATTCGCGCAAGAGCCTGGTCGCCCACGCCCGGGCCCTGGATCGCGTGCTGCAATGGGGTTACTACGTGATTCCCAACTGGCACATCAAAACCTGGCGCGTAGCCTACTGGAATCACATCGGCCACCCGAAAGTCACGCCGACCTATGACATCGGCACGACCACCTGGTGGGTCAAGCCGGACACCAAGCCTGCCGATGAAGTAAAGCAAGTGATCGAACAACAGAACAACGCTGCCCCGGCGAGCGTGGAGTAACCCGATGCTGGCTTATATTTTCAGGCGGCTGCTGCTGATTATCCCAACGCTGTTCGGCATTCTGCTGATCAACTTCGTCATCATCCAGGCCGCGCCCGGCGGGCCGGTGGAGCAGATGATCGCCAAGCTCGAAGGCTTCGAAGGCGCCACCAGCCGCATCGCCGGTGGCGGCGCGGAAGTGTCGGTGGCCGGTTCTTCCTATCGCGGCGCCCAGGGCCTGGACCCGGCGCTGGTCAAGGAAATCGAGCGCATGTACGGCTTCGACAAGTCGGCGCCCGAACGCCTGTGGATCATGATCAAGAACTACGCCCACCTGGATTTCGGCGACAGTTTCTTCCGCGACGCCAAGGTCATCGACCTGATCAAGGAAAAGATGCCGGTGTCCATCTCCCTCGGGTTGTGGAGCACGTTGATCATGTACCTGGTGTCCATCCCCCTGGGGATCGCCAAGGCCACGCGCCATGGCAGCCATTTTGACGTGTGGACCAGCTCGGCGATCATCATCGGCTATGCAATTCCGTCATTTCTGTTTGCCATCCTGCTGATCGTGGTGTTCGCCGGCGGCAGCTATTTCGACTGGTTCCCGTTGCGCGGGCTGACCTCGAACAATTTCGATCAATTGAGCTGGGGGGGCAAGATCCTCGACTATTTCTGGCACCTGGCCTTGCCAGTGACCGCCCTGGTGATCGGCAATTTCGCCACCATGACCCTGCTGACCAAGAACAGCTTCCTCGATGAGATCAACAAGCAGTACGTGGTCACCGCCAAGGCCAAGGGCCTGACCCGCAACCGGGTGCTCTACGGTCACGTGTTCCGCAACGCCATGCTGCTGGTGATCGCCGGCTTCCCTTCGGCGTTCATCGGTATCTTCTTTACCGGTTCCTTGCTGGTGGAGGTGATTTTCTCCCTCGACGGCCTGGGGCTGATGAGTTTCGAAGCGGCCATCAACCGCGATTACCCGGTGGTCTTCGGCACCCTGTTCATCTTCACCCTGCTGGGGCTGGTGGTGAAACTGATCGGCGACCTGACCTACACCTTTGTCGATCCACGCATCGACTTCGAAAGCCGGGAGCATTGAGATGAACCTGTCCCCTCTCAATCGCCGTCGGTTCGAACTGTTCAAGGCGAACAAGCGTGGCTGGTGGTCGCTGTGGCTGTTCATGATCCTGTTCGTGCTCAGCCTGGGCGCCGAACTGATCGCCAACGACAAGCCCCTGGCGGTGCATTACGACGGCGGCTGGTACTTCCCGGCCCTCAAGCGCTACCCGGAAACCACCTTCGGCGGCGAATTCCCGCTGGAAGCCAATTACAAGAGCCCGTACATCCGCGAATTGCTGGCGGCCAAGGATGCCTGGGTGCTATGGGCACCGATTCCGTTCAGCTACCAGAGCATCAACTACGACCTGAAGGTCCCCGCCCCCGCCCCGCCCTCCGCGGTGAACTGGCTGGGCACCGACGACCAGGGCCGTGATGTGCTGGCCCGGGTCATCTATGGTTTCCGCATTTCGGTGCTGTTCGCCCTGACCCTGACACTGCTCAGCTCGATCGTCGGCGTCATCGCTGGCGCCTTGCAGGGGTTCTATGGCGGTTGGGTCGACCTGGCCGGCCAGCGGTTCCTGGAGATCTGGTCCGGTCTGCCGGTGCTTTACCTGCTGATCATCCTGGCCAGTTTCGTCCAGCCCAATTTCTGGTGGCTGCTGGGGATCATGTTGCTGTTCTCCTGGATGAGCCTGGTGGACGTGGTGCGCGCCGAGTTCCTGCGCGGGCGCAACCTCGAATACGTGCGCGCCGCCCGGGCCCTTGGCATGCAGAACGGCGCGATCATGTTCCGGCATATCCTGCCCAATGCCATGGTCTCGACCATGACCTTCATGCCGTTCATCCTCACCGGCGCCATCGGCACCCTCACCGCCCTGGACTTCCTCGGTTTCGGCCTGCCGGCCGGCGCGCCGTCCCTGGGCGAGCTGGTGGCCCAAGGCAAATCCAACCTCCAGGCGCCCTGGCTGGGCATCAGCGCGTTCGCGGTACTGGCGATCATGTTGAGCCTGCTGGTGTTCATCGGCGAGTCCGCTCGCGATGCCTTCGATCCGAGGAAGTGAAATGAACCAGGACAATCTGATCGAAGTCCGCGACCTGGCGGTGGAATTCGTTGTCGGGCAACACCGTCAGCGCGTGGTCGAAGGCGTCAGTTTCGACATCAAGCGTGGAGAAACCCTGGCGCTGGTGGGGGAAAGCGGCTCGGGCAAGTCGGTGACCGCCCACTCGATCCTGCGGTTGCTGCCCTACCCGCTGGCCCACCATCCCACCGGCGCCATCCAGTACGCCGGGCAGAACATGCTGGGTTTGAAGGAAAAAACCATCCGCCACATCCGCGGCAACCGGATCGCGATGATCTTCCAGGAGCCGATGACGTCCCTCAATCCGCTGCACTCCATCGGCAAGCAGATCAATGAAGTGCTCGGCATCCACAAGGGCCTGACCGGCAAGGTCGCGACCCGTCGAACCCTGGAATTGCTGGAACTGGTGGGCATCCCCGAGCCGCACAAGCGCCTCAAGGCCCTGCCCCACGAACTGTCCGGCGGCCAGCGCCAACGGGTCATGATCGCGATGGCCCTGGCCAACGAGCCGGAACTGCTGATCGCCGACGAGCCGACCACCGCCCTGGACGTCACCGTCCAGCTGAAAATCCTCGATCTGCTCAAGGATCTGCAGGCACGATTGGGCATGTCGCTGCTGCTGATCAGCCACGATTTGAACCTGGTCAGAAGAATTGCGCACCGCGTATGTGTCATGCAGCGCGGTTGCATCGTCGAACAGGCATCGTGCGCAGAATTGTTCCGCGCGCCGCAGCATCCGTACACTCGGGAACTGCTGGCCGCCGAGCCCAGCGGCAACCCGGCGAGCAACGTGATGGGCCCGCCGTTGTTGCAGGTCGAGGACCTGAAAGTCTGGTTCCCGATCAAGAAAGGCCTGTTCAAGCGCACGGTGGACTACATCAAGGCCGTGGACGGCATTCGCTTCAGCCTGCCCCAGGGCCAGACCCTGGGCATCGTTGGCGAGAGCGGTTCCGGCAAGTCCACTCTGGGGCTGGCGATCCTGAGGTTGATCGGCAGCCAGGGCGGGATCCGCTTTGAAGGCAAGCAGCTGGACAGCTTGACGCAGCAGCAGGTGCGACCGCTGCGCCGGGAGATGCAAGTGGTGTTTCAGGACCCGTTTGGTAGCCTGAGCCCGCGGATGTCTGTGGGACAGATCGTCGGTGAAGGCCTGCGGATCCACAAGATCGGCACCGAAGCCGAACAGGAACAAGCGATAATCGCGGCATTGAAGGAGGTAGGCCTGGACCCGGAAACCCGGAACCGCTACCCCCATGAATTTTCCGGAGGGCAACGGCAGCGTATCGCCATTGCCCGGGCCCTGGTGCTCAAGCCGGCGTTGATTCTGCTGGATGAACCGACGTCGGCCCTGGACCGTACCGTGCAACGCCAGGTGGTGGAGCTGTTGCGGTCGCTGCAAACCAAGTACAACCTGACGTACCTGTTTATCAGCCATGATCTGGCTGTCGTCAAAGCGCTGAGCCACCAATTGATGGTGGTCAAGCATGGCCAAGTGGTCGAACAAGGTGACGCCCGCAGCATATTCGCTGCGCCGCAACACCCCTATACACAGCAGTTGCTGGAGGCCGCCTTCCTGGCCCCAACAGCTGCCGAATAACCTGAAAGAGGAGCAACACATGGGTTTTCTCGCCGGTAAGCGCGTACTGATCGTCGGTGTCGCCAGCAAGCTGTCCATCGCATCCGGCATCGCCGCCGCCATGCATCGCGAGGGCGCTGAACTTGCCTTCACTTATCAGAACGACAAACTCAAAGGTCGTGTCGAAGAGTTCGCCCAAGGCTGGGGTTCGAGCCCTGAGCTGTGCTTCCCGTGCGACGTGGCCAGCGATGAAGAAATCGCCAAGGTCTTCGAAGAACTGAGCAAGAAGTGGGACGGCCTGGACTGCATCGTGCACTCCGTGGGCTTCGCCCCGGGCGACCAGTTGGACGGCGACTTCACCGAAGCCACCACCCGTGAAGGCTTCCGCATCGCCCACGACATCAGCGCCTACAGCTTCGTCGCCCTGGCCAAGGCCGGCCGCGAAATGATGAAAGGCCGCAATGGCAGCCTGCTGACCCTGTCGTACCTGGGCGCCGAGCGCACCATGCCGAACTACAACGTCATGGGCATGGCCAAGGCCTCCCTGGAAGCCGGCGTGCGCTACCTGGCCGGCTCCCTGGGCCCGGACGGCACTCGCGTCAACTGCGTCTCGGCAGGTCCGATCCGCACCCTCGCCGCTTCCGGCATCAAGAACTTCCGCAAGATGCTGGCCGCCAACGAAGCGCAAACCCCGCTGCGTCGCAACGTCACCATCGAAGAAGTCGGCAACGCCGGCGCCTTCCTGTGCTCCGACCTGGCGTCGGGCATCAGCGGTGAAATCATGTACGTGGACGGCGGCTTCAACACCACCGCCATGGGCAACATCGAAGAGTAATCTTCCCCGCGCCTGAAAAACGCCGCTCGTCCTGGAAGGGACGAGCGGCGTTTTTCATTCCCGATGCCCCAGCCACGACTCTCCGGTGTGGGAGCGGGCTTGCTCGCGAAGATGTCGGCACAGCCAACGTCAATGCCAACTGACCCGCCGCTTTCGCGAGCAAGCCCGCTCCCACCTGGGTCCTGGGTCGGCCGCAAAATCTCCATCCACCGCCAATCCCCTGTGGGAGCGAGCCTGCTCGCGATGGCGGTTGATGGGCATCAGCACCGCTTGTCCTGTTTCTGCGCATACATGGCGGCATCCGCGTCAGCCAGCAAGCTGTCGATCGATTCGTGGTGTTGTGGCCCGTACTCGACCTGCCCGACGCTGAAGCGGATGTTGTAGCCGCGCTGCTGCATCGCATTGCGCTCATCGAGGACTTCCCGAAGTCGCTCCATGATCGCCGAGATCTCGACATGGGAAGAGCCAGTGAGCAAGGCCACGAACTCATCACCGCCCAGACGACCAATCACGTCGCTTTCGCGAAAGGCAATGCGCAGTACGTCGGCGAAGGTCTTCAGCGCGCGATCACCCTCGGCATGCCCAAAGCGGTCGTTGATGGGTTTGAAATCGTTGAGGTCGAAGTACAGCAGCGTCGCCGGTCGCGACAGGCGCTCACAAACGTCCAGAGCATGTTGGGCCAGTGTCCTGAAGCCACGTCGATTGGACAGCAGGGTCAGTTCGTCCATGCTTGCCATCTGCACGGCGACCATTTCCTGCTCGGCCATCCGCGCCAGGTCGCGCAGCAGCTCGCGCTCTTCGTCATCGAGTTTGCGCGGACGGGTATCGATCAGGCATAGCGTCCCCAGCTTGCTGCCACCCTCCAGTCTCAACGGTTGCCCCGCATAGAAGCGAATGCCGGGGTCACCCGTGACCAACGGATTGTCTCGAAAGCGTTCGTCCTGCTCCGCGTCGCTAACCTCCATGATCTGATCCTGCAAGATCGCATGCCCACAGAAGGAAATCGCCCGCGGCGTTTCACTGATGCTCATGCCACTCTTGGATTTGAACCACTGCCGGTTGGTATCCACCAGGGACACCAGCGCGATGGGCACATCGAACAGGCGTCGAGCGAGGCGGGTCAATCGATCGAAGCGCTCTTCAGGTGCGGTATCGAGCAGTTTCAGCGATTGCAGAGTCTTGAGACGGACGGCTTCGTCATCAGGTTTACCTGGTTCGAGCATCGGTCACTCCGTTGTGGGTACTGGCTCAAGTCTAGCCCAGCCCCACTCCGCTTCCACCGCTGATGAGGTCGTATGACTGAATCAGACGGGCATTTGCCGACGAGGGCTTATACACTGCGACACAGGTTCAATAAGAGGCGCTGACCGATGAAGCCCATCCCCCAGGATTCCGCCCCCCGTTTCTGGCGCGATGCGGCCTTGCCCTTCATTGAAGCCAGGGCCATCGCGGATGGGCGCAAGGTCTGTTATTCAAGGCATTCCCACGACCATTTCTCCATCGGGGCGATCACCGCCGGATGCAGCACCTACGTGCATGAGCAGTCGAATTTCAAAGTCGAAAGCGGCACCGTGGTGCTGATGAATCCAGGGGATGTCCACGCCTGCAACCCGATTGACGATCAGCCATGGTCATACGTGATGCTCTACGTCGACACCCTGTGGCTGAGGGACCTGCAACGGCGAATCGGCTTTGACGAGGAGCTGGATTTCCAGGGCTTTGCCACCACCCACAGCCGCGATGCCGAGCTGTTTGCCGCGTTGCAAGGGTTGTATGGGCAATTGGTGGATGAACGGCTCGCCCCCCCGTCCAAACAAGCCGCCGCCGAGGCGTTCTTCATCGATCTGCAACAGCGCCTCAACCCGGCGGGACGTCCGGACCGGGGCAGCCATCCCGGTTTGATGCGAGCGGCACAGTTCATCCATGACCATTGCGCCGAAGCCTTGAAGCTCGAAGACATCTGCAGCGCCGCGCAACTGTCGCCGTCCTACCTGAGCCGGGCTTTCAAGCGTCACTACGGGATGACGCCCCATGCCTTCCTGGTCAATCGCCGGATCCAGTTCGCCCGCCGGCAATTGCGCGAAGGCAAGCTGATCGCCGACGTCGCCCTGGACAGCGGATTCGCCGACCAGGCGCATTTCCAGCGAGCCTTCAAGCAGCACCTGGCGGCGACGCCAGGGCAGTATCGAGGCTGACACGGGCCATCGGGTGATCCCCTGTGGCGAGGGGATTTATCCCCGTTGGGGTGCGAAGCAGCCCCTGCAACTTGCAACGCAGTGAATCAGGTACGGTTAATTGAACGTTTTAGAGGGGCTGCTTCGCACCCCAGCGGGGATAAATCCCCTCGCCACAAAAAGCTTGCAGGTCAAAACACCCGTGACACCTCAAGGCAGCAACAGGTACATCGCGCTGGCTACCAGCAATCCCGCCATCGTCCGATTGAACCAGCGCATGGTCGCCGGATTGCCCAGCCAGTTGCGCAGGAAACTGCCCGCATACGCCCAGCACCCCACGGAAACGTAGCAGATCACCAGGTAGACGGCTGCGAATTGCCAGACCAGCCTCGCTTCACCATCGGCCACGAAGGCCCCCATTCCCGCGACACAGGCCAACCAGGCCTTGGGGTTGAGCCATTGCATCAGTGCCCCATGGAACATCGAGGGCGCGCGCCCTTCATTCGCACTTCCCAGGTGTCCGTTATCCCGGGCCAGCTTCCAGGCCATGAACAACAGGAACGCCACGCCGCCCAACTGCACCACTCGCGTGAGACCGGGCCAGCGCTGCAGGACTTCATGCAAACCCAGCCCCATCAACACCAGCAGCAGGACAAATCCCAGGGTTGCACCGGCCACATGGCGCAACGTCGCACGAAAGCCGTACCGGGCCCCGGAGCTCAGGGCTACGATATTGACCGGGCCTGGCGTGATGGAGGCGACAAGCGCAAACGCCGCCATGGAGAAAAACAGAGTCATCGCATACCTTCTTCAAGTTGGTTAGGTGGCGCACACAGTAAATCTGCGCAAGCCGCAGGTATTGAACAAAACTGCCCCATTGCAACCACGCGGTACCCGGTGATTTTTTTGTAAACTCTATGCGAATCCGGCCAGTGGAGCCGATACTGTGCGGCTATCTCAGTCAGGCGCGCCCTATGTCCTTTGCGGTATTGCGATTCATTGGCTTCATTCTCGGTATTTTCCTGATTACGCTGGCCGCGAGCATGGTGATTCCGCTCATCACACTGATGATCTATGGGCGAAACGATGACCTCTCGGCATTCTTATGGTCGAGCCTGATCACCTTCACCTGTGGCATCGTGCTGGTCGCTCGCGGACGGCCCGCACACACGCAGATGCGCCCTCGGGACATGTACCTGTTGACGACCGCCAGCTGGGTCGTCGTCTGCGTGTTCTGCGCACTGCCGTTGGTGTTCATCCAGCACATCAGCTACACCGACGCCTTTTTCGAGACGATGTCAGGCATCACCACCACCGGCTCGACCGTCCTGACCGGGCTGGACAACGCATCCCCCGGCCTGTTGATCTGGCGCTCGATGCTGCACTGGCTTGGCGGGATCGGCTTTATCGGCATGGCGGTAGCGGTCCTGCCGCTGCTTCGGGTCGGCGGCATGCGACTGTTCCAGACCGAGTCGTCGGACTGGTCGGAAAAAGTCACCCCGCGCTCCCACGTCGCAGCGAACTACATTCTGTGGATCTATATAGGATTGACCGCCCTGGCGACCCTGGCCTTGTGGCTGGCAGGCATGACGCCTTTCGAAGCGATCAATCATGCGATGTCCCTGATCTCCACGGGCGGTTTTTCCACGTCGGACGCATCCCTGGGGCACTGGCCTCAACCGGCGATCCATTGGGTATCGGTCGTCGTCATGATGGCCGGCTCGCTGCCATTTACCTTGTATGTCGCCACCTTGCGCGGCAACAGACGAGCCTTGTTCAAGGACCAGCAAGTCAGGGGTTTTGTCGGCTTCCTGGTCGTCACCTGGCTCGTGGTAGGAACCTGGCTGAGCCTGAACAGTGACTACACATGGTGGGATGCGGTCCGTATCGTGGCCGTCAACGTGACGTCCGTGGTCACCACCACGGGCGTTGCGCTGGGTGACTACACCCTATGGGGCAGTTTTGCCTTGTTGCTGTTCTTCTACCTGACGTTCGTCGGCGGCTGTTCCGGATCAACCGCCGGCGGCCTGAAGATCTTTCGCTTTCAGGTGGCCCGAGCCTTGCTGATGGGCAGCTTGAAACAACTGATTCATCCCCGGGCAGTGATCCAGAAAAAATACAACAACCACCCCATCGATGAAGAAATCGCCCGCTCGCTGCTGACGTTTTCATTTTTCTTCGCCATCACCATCGGCGCTATCGCCCTGGGGCTGGCACTGATCGGCCTGGACTGGACAACCGCCCTGACCGGCGCGGCCACCGCCGTGTGCAACGTGGGACCGGGGCTGGGGTCAATCATCGGACCGGCGGGCAACTTCTCGACCTTGCCGGATGCCGCAAAATGGCTATTGACCGTTGGCATGTTGCTGGGTCGCCTGGAGATTCTGACCGTCCTGGTGTTGTTCACACCGGTGTTCTGGAAGTACTGAGCCCTTCGCCCTGTTGCAAAGTACAAGGCAAAAAAAAGCCGCGACACCTCGATGGAGGCGTCGCGGCTTTTTTCAGACGATCAGCGGTCGTTCTTGATCGACGAACTGGTCGCGTTGGTCAGTCCCTTGGTGTTGTGGGTACCAGGCGTGCTGTCGGAAATAGCCGAAGCTTTGGTCAAGCCGCGGGTATCGCGGTCGTTGGCAATGCTCGAAGTGACCGACGCATGGCTCGTACGGTCAGTGCGAGTGGTCCCGGTGTGCTTGCCGCTCACGCCATGATCGCGGGTGCGTGTCGCGGTGCCGGTGTGATCGCTGCTCAGGCCTTTGCCGTGACCACTGGAGTCGCTGGATTTCCCACTGCCCTTGCCACCACCATTGCCGCCTCCGTTGCCTCCTCCGTTGCCACCTCCATTACCACCGCCATTTCCACCCGCAGCAGCGTAGCTCGCGCCAATGGGCGACAGATCCGCCGGCAGCAAGGCAGAGGCCCCTAGCATCAGGGTGCAAACTGCGGCGGCAATTAATGACTTCTTATGTTTGGACATGTTGTCTCCGAAAGACAAAATCAACGGTTGAACCTTTAAGACTCAAAGGTTCAGTTTTTGTTCGCGGTTGTCCGACCAACGACAGAGAATTCACTGTCGATTTTTCGGTGGAGCTGTACCGGAGGCAGCTCTATGCTCAGCCCCATGAACAGACAAGACTCGCTGCTCCCACCCCACGCCGAGATGGTCCGCGCCATGCTCGAACGAGACACCGCCTACGAGGGGGTGTTCTTCACCGCGGTCAAGACCACCGGCATTTTTTGTCGTCCCGCCTGCACGGCGCGCAAACCCAAACCGGAGAACGTGGAGTTCTTCGCCCATGCCGACGACGCCCTGTCGGCCGGCTACCGCGCCTGCCTGCGCTGCAAGCCCCTGGACGCTGCCGCCATCGCACCGGACTGGATCCAGGCGCTGCTCAAGGCCGTGGACGCCGAACCCGATCTGCGCTGGACGGACGCCCTGCTGCTGGAACAAGGCATCGAACCGTTGAAACTGCGGCGTTGGTTCAAGCAGCATTTCGGCATGACTTTTCACGCCTACCTGCGCACCCGACGCCTGGGCATCGCCCTGGGGGGGATCAAGGAAGGCAATTCCATCGACAATGCGGCGTTCGATTCGGGCTACGAATCCCTGAGCGGATTTCGCGATGCTTTCGTGAAGTCTTTCCACATCACCCCCGGCCGTGCCGCTCAAAGCGAACCCCTGCTGTTCACGCGCCTGACCACCCCATTGGGGCCGATGCTGGCCATGGCCGAACGACGCGGACTGGTGCTGCTGGAGTTTCTCGACCGTCCGGCGCTGACCCGGGAAATCGAAGAACTGCAACAGCGCTACGGCTACACCGTCGCGCCGGGGCACAACGCACACTTGCAGCAGATCGAAACCGAACTGACGGATTATTTCGCCGGCAACCTCACAACCTTCAATGTCCCGTTGCACATGCCCGGCAGTGCATTTGCCATCCGGGTCTGGGCCGAACTGCAAAAAATCCCTTATGGCGAGACTCGCAGCTACGGCGCCATCGCCACCGTCCTCGGCAGCCCTGGCGCCAGCCGCGCCGTAGGATTGGCCAATGGTCAGAATCGCCTGGCCATCGTTGTACCGTGCCATCGGGTGATCGGTGCGGACGGCTCCTTGACCGGCTATGGTGGTGGGCAACCGCGCAAGGCCTTCCTGCTGCGACTGGAAAAAGCCGCTGTGCAAGTTTCCCTGCCCCTGGCGTTCTGACCATCCCGAGGACACAGACCCGATGCCCGTGCCGTACCACGATGCCAGTGTCTTTCTTGCCAACCTCGATGAAGAGTGGCGGCGTCACGTCGAAACAACCGGCCCCTGCCTGCTGCAACCCAAGCCGGCCCGCGATCCCTACGAAGTCCTGGTGCGGGCCATCGCCTACCAGCAGTTGCACGCCAAGGCCGGCGATGCGATCTTCGGTCGACTGCTGGCGTTGTTTCCGACGCAGCCATTCCCAAGGCCGGAGCAGATTCTGGCGACCGACTTCGAGCAGTTGCGGGGTTGCGGTTTTTCCGCCAGCAAGATCGCAACCATCCAGGGCATCGCACAGGCAGCCCTGGACGGTGTGGTGCCGGATTACCCGACAGCGTTGGCGATGGACGACGAAGCCTTGATCGAGCGCCTGGTCACCCTGCGCGGCGTCGGTCGCTGGACCGTGGAGATGTTGCTGATCTACAGCCTGGAGCGACCGGACATCCTGCCAGTGGACGACTTCGGTGTGCGCGAAGGCTATCGGCGTCTCAAGGGCCTCGAACGACAGCCCGGTCGCAAGCAGATGATCGATATCGGCCTGGCCTGGAGCCCCTATCGGACGGTGGCGGCGTGGTACCTGTGGCGGGTGCCGGTGCCTGCCCGTGGGACCGCGTGATCGTTCTTCGCGAGCAAGCCCGCTCCCAGGGGATCGCATTTCAATGTGGGAGCGAGCCTGCTCGCGATGGCGTCAGACCTGTCGAAACGCTGACCGTCTACGCTATCCCAGGTCATCCCAACCCCATCGGAGGCTCCCATGCTGCTCGAAGGTTCCTGCCATTGCGGCGAGGTGTCATTCAGCCTGACCTGTGCCCACCCCTACCCTTACCAGCGCTGCTACTGCTCGATCTGTCGCAAGACCCAGGGCGGCGGCGGTTTCGCGATCAACCTGGGCGGCGATGCCCGCAGCCTCAAGGTGCGCGGTCGCCGGCACATCTCGATTTATCATGCGCGGCTCAAGAACGAAGGCGATAAACGCGCCCACCGCAGCAGTGCCGAACGGCATTTCTGCTCCCTTTGCGGTTCGGGTTTGTGGTTGTTCAGCCCCGAATGGCCGGAATTGATCCACCCTTTCGCCTCAGCTATCGATACGCCGCTGCCGGTTCCGCCAGAGCGCACCCATCTGATGCTCGGCTCCAAGGCCCCCTGGGTGGAAATCGAAGCGCATCCCGGCGACCAGCGGTTCGAGGTTTACCCCGAGGAATCGATTGCCCAGTGGCATGAGCGCCTGGGGTTGAAGGCTTAAGGCCCCCATCGCGAGCAGGCTCGCTCCCACATGGAAACGCATTCCCCCTGTGGGAGCGAGCCTGCTCGCGATGGCGTCAGTACCGACAACGCTGTACTACAGCGCCGGCACACCACTGTGAAAACGAAACTCCACATCCGGCGACTCGATCAGGTCCCGCTCGGCCTCACGCACCTTGTCGATCACCTGGGCGATGTCCTTGGCATCGCCATACTGGTAGGCCAGTTTCAGGTAACCCTGGAAATGCCGGGCCTCGCTTTTCAGCAGGCCGAAATAGAATTTGCCCAGTTCTTCATCCAGATGCGGCACCAGCGCCTCGAAACGCTCGCAACTACGGGCTTCGATGAACGCACCGACCACCAGGGTATCCACCAGCTTGACTGGCTCGTGGCTGCGCACCACTTTGCGCAGACCCGAGGCGTAACGCCCGGCGGAGAGCTGACGCAAGCCGACCTTGCGCTTTTTCATCAGGCGCATGACCTGCTCGTGGTGCACCAGCTCTTCCCGGGCCAGGCGCGACATCATGTTGATCAGATCGACATGGGAATGGTACTTGGCGATCAGGCTCAGGGCGGTGCTGGCGGCCTTGAACTCGCAGTTCTTGTGGTCGATCAGCAACGTTTCCTGATCGGCCAGCGCAGCCTGGACCCAGGCATCGGGAGTGCGGCAGCCAAGGAATTCGTGGATTTCGGGAAGGATCATGGGGCTCACGGGCAAAAGGTAGTCGAGCGAAGGGCGCCGATTATACCGGCCTGCCCCCAGACCACCAGCCACCCCTGTTGATATGCATCAAGTCGACGACTCACCGGCAAGAACTATAGTTGAGCAACATCATGCCTTTTCATTGCTGGAGACGCCGATCATGCAAGCCATCCGCAGCATCCTGGTGGTCATCGAACCCGAACACTCGGAAAGCCTGGCGCTCAAACGCGCCAAGTTGATCGCCGGTGTGACCCAGGCCCATCTGCACCTGCTGGTCTGCGACAAAAAACATGACCATGCCGGCATGCTCAGCGTATTGAAAGCCGCGCTACTGGCGGACGGCTACAGCGTCACCACGGAACAGGCCTGGAACGAAAGCCTCCACGACACCATCATCGATGTACAACAGGCCGAAGGGTGTGGCCTGGTGATCAAGCAGCATTTCCCGGACAGCCCGCTGAAAAAAGCCCTGCTCACCCCGGCGGACTGGAAACTGCTGCGCCACTGCCCAACCCCGGTGCTACTGGTGAAAACCGCGGGCTCCTGGAAAGACAAGGTGATTCTTGCCGCCGTTGACGTGGGCAATACCGACGATGAACACCGGCACCTGCACAACACCATTATCGATCATGGCTATGACATTGCCCTCCTGGCCAAGGCGCACCTGCACGTAATCAGCGCCCATCCGTCGCCGATGCTGTCGTCCGCCGACCCGACGTTCCAGCTCAAGGAAACCATACAGGCCCGTTATCACGAACAATGCCGGGCGTTCCAGGCCGAATTCGACATCGACGACCAACATCTGCACATCGAGGAAGGCCCGGCGGATGTGTTGATCCCCTATATGGCGCGCAAGCTCGAGGCCGCCGTGACAGTCATTGGCACCGTGGCCCGCTCCGGGCTGTCAGGGGTGCTGATCGGCAATACCGCCGAAGCGGTGCTCGATACCCTGGAAAGCGATGTGCTGGTGCTCAAGCCCCAGGAAGTGGAGGATCACTTGGTGGAGTTGGCGGTCAAGAGCTGAAACACCACCCTTGTGGGAACTACCTTTGTGGCGAGGGGATTTATCCCCGCTGGGGTGCGCAGCAGCCCTGAAACCAGCCGCCTCGCTGTGTCAGACAGATTGAGCTCACAGTGATGGGGCTGCTACGCAGCCCAGCGGGGATAAATCCCCTCGCCACAAAGAATGTCAGCGGGCCACAAAGGAGCACAGTCTCAACCGCCAAACGCGTCCTTCAGGAACCCCGGCGCGATGTAGCGCTGGTAATGGGCTTCGGACAGCAGGAAAAACTCCCGATCGATGGCGTCCCGCAGGTCCGGCAGTTCCCAGTCGCGGAACTCCGGTAGCAGCACCATGCCGTAGGCTTCGAGGTTGTTGATCACCCGGGCGCCCCGGGCGATCAACTGATAGGCCCAGCAATATTCCGACTGGTGCGCCACGAAGCGGATCTGGCGCGCCACCAGTTGCTCGCGCAGCAGCCCGGGGTCGAACACCTCGAGTTTCGCCACCATGACTTGCACCAGCAACTGCTCCAGGCGCATCCACACCGCGCGTTTCTCGTCTTCGCTGTAGCCGTTCCAGTGAATCACCTCGTGGTGGAAGCGCTTGCAGCCACGGCACACCAGGTCACCGTAGACAGTGGAGCAAAGGCCGACGCAGGGGGTCTTGATGAGCTGGTTGGGCATAACGGAACGCACACGCAAAAGCAGGACAGGCCGGCATGTTAGCCCTTTGTCTAAGATTGATCACCCCTCAAACTTCCCGGCCCAACTTACCTTTAATTTTTTTTTCCCGTAGAATCAGCCAGCCTTTTAAGGCGCCAATGTCCGTTAGAAGCTGTTTTCAAAGCGTCACGAGCACAGTCGTTCCTTCAGAACGGTGTTGGCGAAGGGTCTTTCCAGCGGGGAAAGCCCAACGCCAACCCTCATCAGCTCCCCGTTCTGCAGGCGTAAAACTTTGAAAGCAGCTTCTGTGAGGAACCCCGGAAACCCTGGCGTGGTGGCTCAAAAAGCCCCCGACGCGCATGGGTACCGCGGGTTTCTGGATGAGCGTCCCGGACACCCATTTGGGACCACTGATGAGGGTAATACTGTGCTTGAAGCCTACCGCAAACATATCGAAGAGCGTGCAGCACTGGGTATCGTTCCCCAGCCGCTCAACGCCGAACAAACCGCAGGCCTGGTCGAGCTGCTGAAGAATCCCCCGGCTGGCGAAGAAGCTTTCCTCGTTGACCTGATCACCAACCGCGTTCCGCCTGGAGTCGACGAAGCCGCCTACGTCAAGGCCGGTTTCCTCTCCGCATTGGCCAAGGGCGAAGTCCAATCCCCTCTGCTGGACAAGAAACGCGCCGTTGAACTGCTCGGCACCATGCAGGGCGGCTACAACATTGTGACCCTGGTGGAACTGCTGGACAGCGCCGAGCTGGCGCCAGTGGCCGCCGAAGAACTCAAGCACACCCTGCTGATGTTCGATGCCTTCCACGATGTGGCTGAAAAAGCCAAGAACGGCAACGTCCACGCCAAGGCCGTGCTGCAATCCTGGGCCGACGGCGAGTGGTTCAAGAAGCGTCCGGTGCTGGCCGACAAGATCAGCCTGCGGGTGTTCAAGGTTCCTGGCGAAACCAACACCGACGACCTGTCCCCTGCCCCGGACGCCTGGTCGCGCCCTGACATCCCGCTGCACGCCCTGGCCATGCTGAAAATGGCCCGTGACGGCATCGTTCCGGACGAGCAAGGCAAGACCGGCCCGATGAAGCAGATCGAAGAAATGCGCGGCCAGGGGTTCCCGATCGCCTACGTCGGTGACGTGGTCGGTACTGGTTCCTCGCGTAAATCCGCCACCAACTCGGTGCTGTGGTTCTTCGGCGACGACATTCCTTACGTGCCGAACAAGCGTGCCGGTGGTTTCTGCTTCGGCAGCAAGATCGCCCCGATCTTCTACAACACCATGGAAGACGCCGGCGCCCTGCCGATCGAATTCGACGTGTCGAACATGAACATGGGCGACGTGATCGACCTGTACCCGCACGCCGGCAAGGTCTGCAAGCACGGTACCGACGAAGTCATCACCACCTTCGAAATGAAGACCCCGGTCCTGTTGGACGAAGTCCGCGCCGGCGGCCGTATTCCGCTGATCATCGGCCGTGGCCTGACCGAGAAGGCCCGTGCCGAGCTGGGCCTGCCACCGTTCGACCTGTTCAAGAAGCCTGAAGCCCCTGCCGCCAGCACCAAGGGTTTCACCCTGGCGCAGAAAATGGTCGGCAAGGCGTGCGGCGTAGCCGGTGTGCGTCCTGGCACCTACTGCGAACCGAAGATGACCACCGTGGGTTCCCAGGACACCACCGGTCCAATGACCCGTGACGAGTTGAAAGACCTGGCCTGCCTGGGCTTCTCCGCTGACCTGGTGATGCAGTCATTCTGCCACACCGCGGCGTATCCAAAGCCGATCGACGTGACCACCCACCACACCCTGCCTGACTTCATCATGACCCGTGGCGGCGTTTCCCTGCGTCCGGGCGACGGCATCATCCACTCGTGGCTGAACCGCATGCTGCTGCCAGACACCGTCGGTACCGGTGGTGACTCCCACACCCGTTTCCCGATGGGCATCTCGTTCCCGGCCGGTTCCGGCCTGGTGGCGTTCGCCGCTGCCACCGGCGTCATGCCGCTGGACATGCCGGAATCGATCCTGGTGCGCTTCAAAGGCAAGATGAAACCTGGCATCACCCTGCGTGACCTGGTCCATGCCATTCCTTACTTCGCGATCCAGAACGGCCTGCTGACTGTCGAGAAGAAAGGCAAGAAAAACGCCTTCTCCGGCCGCATCCTGGAAATCGAAGGCCTGGAAGGCCTGACGCTGGAACAGGCTTTCGAGCTGTCCGACGCATCGGCCGAACGTTCGGCTGCCGGTTGCACCATCAAGCTGTCGAAAGAGTCGATCACCGAGTACCTGCAGTCCAACATCACCCTGCTGCGCTGGATGATCGGCGAAGGCTACGGTGATGCCCGTACCCTGGAACGTCGTGCCCAAGCGATGGAAGCCTGGATCGCCAACCCTGAGCTGATGGAAGCCGATGCCGACGCCGAATACGCTGAAGTCATCGAAATCGATCTGGCCAACATCAACGAGCCTGTGCTCTGCGCCCCGAACGACCCGGACGACGCCCGTCTGCTCTCCAGCGTAGCTGGCGAGAAGATCGACGAAGTGTTCATCGGCTCGTGCATGACCAACATCGGTCACTTCCGCGCTGCCGGCAAGTTGCTGGACCAGGTCAAGGGCCAGCTGCCAACCCGTCTGTGGCTCTCGCCGCCGACCAAGATGGACGCTCACCAGCTCACCGAAGAAGGCTACTACGGCATCTACGGCAAGGCCGGTGCACGGATGGAAATGCCAGGCTGCTCGCTGTGCATGGGTAACCAGGCACGCGTCGAGCCGAACAGCACCGTGGTGTCGACCTCGACCCGTAACTTCCCGAACCGTCTGGGCGACGGCGCGAATGTCTACCTGGCTTCGGCCGAGCTGGCATCCGTTGCATCGATCCTGGGTCGCCTGCCGACCGTCGAGGAGTACATGGAATACGCCGGTAAGATCGACAGCATGGCAGCGGACGTGTACCGCTACCTGAGCTTCGACCAGATCGCCGAGTTCCGTGAAGCGGCTGCAAACGCCAACATCCCGGTCGTTCAAGCCTAAGGCTTCGACGCTCGACTGAAAACGCCGCCCTTCTTGCGAGGGGCGGCGTTTTTTTTATGCCTGGGCTTTTGATGCAAGCCGCACCGCCGCCATCGCGAGCAGGCTCGCTCCCACAGGGGATCTGGGGTGGACACAATTCCCGAGAACACCTCAGAGCCTGTGGGAGCCGGGCTTGCTCGCGATGGCGGCGGCACATCCAGCATCACCGCAACTGACCCACCGCATTCGCGAGCAAGCCCGCTCCTACAGGGGATTTGGGGTGTCAAGCCGTAAGGGAATAGACCAGTGCAGTAATCGCCACCAGTCCCACAGATACCACGAAGACGTTGGACGCCTGACCACGATAGCGGGCCATGGCCGGGACCTTGCGGATGGCGTACATCGGCATCAGGAACAGGATGGCCGCGATCACCGGGCCGCCCAGGGTTTCGATCATGCCGAGGATGCTCGGGTTGAGCGTGGCAACGATCCAGCACACCAGCAACATGAACACTGCCGTCAGGCGGTCCAGGGTCTTGGCTGCCGGGCGACGGCCGCTCTTGACGATCAGGCCCTTGAGGCCTTCACTGGCGCCGATGTAGTGCCCCAGGAACGACTTGGAAATCGCCACGAAGGCAATCAACGGCGCCGCAAACGCGATGGTCGGGTTGCTGAAATGGTTGGCCAGGTACGACAGGATCGACAGGTTCTGCGCCTTCGCTTCGGCCAGTTGCGCCGGCGACAGGGTCAGCACGCAGCTGAACACGAAGAACAGCACCATCACCACCATCAACACATGGGCGCGGGACAGGATCTGCGCGCTGCGCTGCTCGGCACCCTCCCCATAGCGGCGTTTCTGGTCCACCGCGAACGCCGAGATGATCGGCGAGTGGTTGAACGAGAACACCATCACCGGAATCGCCAGCCACAGGGTATGCAGCAGCGCCGAAGGGGCCGGCAGCGTGGACGCGGTGCTCAAGATGCCGCCGCTCCAATGTGGGATCA
Source organism: Pseudomonas sp. ICMP22404 (assembly GCF_006227205.1). Classification (GTDB taxonomy): domain Bacteria; phylum Pseudomonadota; class Gammaproteobacteria; order Pseudomonadales; family Pseudomonadaceae; genus Aquipseudomonas. Next base: position 71,170 of record NZ_VCNG01000014.1, on the reverse strand, counting down.
GGAACACCGCCAGGAACAGCAGTGCAACGATAAACGGGTAGACCATCAGGCTCATGGCCTTGACGATCGCCTGCTCGCCACACCGTACCACCGCCAGCAGGCCCAGGATCAGCACCAGGGACAGCACGGCACGGGGGGGCGGCTGGATATGCAGTTGATGCTCCAGGAAGCTGCCCACCGTGTTGGTCAGCGCCACGCTATAGATCAGCAGGATCGGGAAGATCGCAAAGAAATACAGCAAGGTGATCAGCGCGCCGGCCTTGATGCCGAAATGCTCTTCCACCACCTCGGTGATGTCCGCCCCGGCGCGACCGGACAGCACGAAACGGGTCAGGCCCCGGTGCGCGTAGAACGTCATGGGAAATGCCAGCAATGCCAGGATCAGCAAGGGCCAGAAGCCGCCCAGGCCAGCATTGATCGGTAGAAACAACGTACCGGCACCGATGGCGGTACCAAACAGGCCCAGCATCCAGGTCGTGTCCTGGCGACTCCATTGGCTGAGGGTGGCTGGGGCTGTCGATTCAAAGCGTTCTTCGACGCTATTGGCCTGATCATTCATCCGGTCGGATCTCCGCTTTCCGGTCATATGCACCCGGCCGGGACGAGTCGGAAAACCCCGACAGGCAGCGCCCTGGCCGAAACAGGGGCGCGATTGTCCGGGATTAGCGAGCAGAAGCAAAGACTTAGCTGAGGAGCGGTGGTGAATGGCAAAAAATGCCAGGGCATGAGGTATCGCCGCTTTGCACCAGCTCCTACACTCACAAACAGAATCCACAAGACCTGTGGGAGCGAGCCTGCTCGCGATGGCGACCTGTCAGCCAACCTGGCGTCGACTGACTCGCCGCCATCGCGAGCAGGCTCGCTCCCACAGGGTATTCGTCAGTACGATTTGCCCACAGGAGCCCAGCATGACCGCAACCGTCCTGGTACTGGTTGAAACCGTCAATGACTACTTGCCGATCCTCGAACGCCAGGGTTATCACCTGGAACTGGCACCCACGCCGGCCGAGCGCAAAGCGGCGATTTTCGAGCATGGCGAGCGGTTCAATGCGGTGCTGACCCGCGGCCCCCTGGGTCTGACAGCCGACGAGATGGCGGCCCTGCCCAACCTGCAGATCATCTGCGTGATCGGCGCCGGCTACGAGCAGGTGGACCTTCAGGCTGCCCGGAACCGCGGCATCGTGGTCACCAACGGTGCCGGGGTCAACGCGTCCTCGGTGGCCGACCACGCCATGGCGCTATTGCTGGCGCTGGTGCGCGACATCCCCCGGGCCGACGCCTGTGTACGCCGCGGAGAATGGACGAAGGTCATGCGCCCTTCCCTGGCTGGCAAACGGTTGGGCGTGCTGGGCCTTGGCGCGGTGGGGATGGCGATTGCCAAGCGCGCGGCCCTGGGCTTCGACATGAGCGTCAGCTACCACAGTCGGCGGGTACGCGAAGATGTGCCCTACACCTTCTGCGCCACGCCCACGGAGCTGGCCCGTGTTTCGGATTTCCTGATCGTCGCCACGCCTGGAGGGCTCGACACCCGACGCTTGATCAACAAGCAGGCCCTCGATGCCCTGGGTCCCAAAGGCTTCCTGGTGAACATCGCCCGGGCCAGTGTGGTCGCCACTGATGAGCTGATCAGCGCCCTGGAACATCGACGCATCGCCGGAGCGGCCCTGGACGTATTCGATCACGAGCCCGAAGTGCCCGAAGCGCTCAAGCACCTGCCCAATGTGGTCCTGACGCCCCACGTCGCCGGCCTGTCGCCGGAAGCGACCCGAGGCACGGTGGAGCTGGTGGGCCAGAACCTGAATGCGTTCTTTTCCGGCAAACCCGTGCTGACACCGGTGCCGCTGCCCGAGCCGAGTTGATTACAAAGCTGTAGAACTGACACCGAACCTGTGGCGAGGGGATTTATCCCCGCTGGGCTGTGCAGCAGCCCCAATACAATTTATCTGATGCACCGAGGTGTTAGGATTTAGGGCCGCTTTGCAGCCCAGCGGGGATAAATCCCCTCGCCACAAAAGCCGTTCATCTGAGCCAGCCATAGCACAACACGATCAGAGAACCCCCAACAACGTCCACAACCGTCGGGACTCGGCATCGGCGCTGATCAGTTCCCCCAGCAGCTCGCTCAACGGTTTGTTGCCCCACTCCACGCCCCGCCGGATCAGGTAAGGCACCGGGCTGTGGGGTTCGGTGCGCGACAGGTAGCCGGCGATGACCAGCAACTGCCGGTAGGCCTCTTCACGGCTGGCGGGCTCCTGGAAGACCTGGGCCGGCGCTGTATCCGCCTGGGCCTGGGCAGTCGATGGCGCGCCCGCGGGTGAGGCTTGCGCCGGCACGACAGTGGGCTGTTGTGGATGCATCGCGATGAACTCCTCTACCAGTGCCAGCAAGGCCTGTATCACGTCCTGCAGGGATTTGTAGCCGGGGGCCAGGTTGCCCAGGTAAGCATCGCTCCAGGCTTCGAGCCGTTGCAGGTGCTGCTGGCTCAACATGAGGCTGCCCTGGCGATGCAGCCAGAACGACAACGGTGTGCCGCGAATCAGTTCGTCGAGCTTTTTCTGGTCGCTGCGCGCCGCTTCCGCCGAGGCCTTGGCGTTCTTGCTGTCGTTGGCCTGAACTTGCTGACGCCGCAAGCGCTGCCAGTCGTCCAGGCAGAAGCCGTCGAAGGCCGAGTCGCGGCCATTGAACAGCGGCACCCGCGTCAACAGCACCTCGCTGTAGCGCCGGGCCAGCCATTCCAGCGGGATGACGCGCCATGACTGGTCGCCTTCTTCAGCCAGGGGATGCAACTGCTCTGGGTAGCGTTCACACAGGCCCGCCACCAGCGCCAGGCTGCCCGGCAAGCCCTCCAGGCCGGACAGGTGTAACCAGGCCTCCCCCAGCCAGGCGCTGATCATCAGGTCCTTGCTGCGTTCGAGCAGCAGCGCGGTGGCGAGTTTTTCCAGTTCCGGCCATTGGGCGCGCTTGATCTGGGACTGCCACACCCCGGTGGGCAGGCTGGTGTCGTCTTCCCGGCGTAACTCCCGCAGTTGATCGTATTCCAGCTCGTAGCGCAGGTCCTGGCCGCAGGGCGACTCGGCGCTGATCGGCTCGAGCAACTGGCTGATCAGCTCGGGCAAGGGGGAGATAGGTACGCTCACAGGCCCTCCTCACGGGTGGCGATGGCGGGGCTCGACGAGGTCGCCATGAAAGGTGAACGGGGTGCCTGGGTCGGCAGCGGCGGTATCGACAGCGGCAGCTTCGAACCCTGGCTCATCAATGACAGGCGCAGGAACATCAAGGTTTGTTGCGTTGTGCGGGCCTGGAACTGGGCCTGGGCCGGACTCTGGGCTGGAATCTGGCCCGTTACCGGCAGTTGCAGGGTCAGCGGGAAATCGGTGTAGTCGACATTCGGCTGGCGTTGCACCGACACCAGCGAACGCATCAGGCGCAACAAGGACCACGGCCCCTGGTATTCCCAACCGGCCTCCAGGTCGCGCACCACCAGGTTCGGCTGCAGCGGGTCATTGGCCGGTCGCTGGTAACCGTTGCGGGCCCAGCGCAAGGTCAGCCGCACGGGCTGCCCGACCATCCAGCGCAGGTTCTGCTGGGCGTCACCGGGGTAGTTGATCTGTTGATTGCCGGCGTTCAGCCCCCAGGCGATTACCTGGTCGGCGCCGCGCTCCTCGTCGCGGTCGGTACGCCAGCGCACGTCCATTTCCACGCCGAGAATGCCGCTCTTGTCCCGCACGAACAGCGGCCCCAACCAAGTACCGGCCTGCTTCAACCGGTTCAGAAAGTCCTCGGCAGCCAGGCGCTCCGGGGTCTGGCTCAGTGCCAGCCCGGCCTGGGCCAGGGGCAGGCGCGTATCGATCAGCTCCAGCAAGCGCTGCACCCGCGCCGGGTCGGCGTCACTGGCCCGCAGGTCCTGGGAAAACGGAAAGCGCCCGGCCAGGTATTGGTTGAAGTAATTGGCCACATCGTTCCAGGCCGTCGCCGCCTGGTTCTGTTGCAGGTACAGGCACCGTTGCAGGGCCCCCTGCTGCAAGCTGACGGCACGCTGGGCCAGATCACCACGGCCGCCGGACAGGTTGGAGGTCTGCAGGATCTGCGCGCAGGAAGAGGTGTCCATCTGGTTGAAATCCCGGCTCACCAGTTGTTCCAACTGCGCCGCGGAACTGGCCGGGTTCTGGCTCTTGTACTTGAGCAACTCATCGTTGATGGCCATGAACCGCGACACCCGGTCGTGCTCCAGGGCCGAGAGATCGTCCTGCTGGACGATCAACCATTCCAGGGCCGGCATGCGCTGCTCGGCGATCTGCACCATGGCGTCGAACTGCTGGTTCAGGCTCAGTTTCAGACCTTGTGGATCGCTGGCCCCGTAGAGCTGCAAACCGAAATTCTTCGAGCCGTCCCAGCGCTGGACATCGGCCCGCTGGCTGAACAGGGGCTGGGCTTCGATTTCGTCCAGGCCACTCTTGATCTGCGCCAGGGCGCGACGGTTGAGCAGGCGCTGGAACCGCGTCGCCAGGTCGGCCCGGTGCACATCCATGAAAGCCTTTTGCAGCGCGACGGCCTGGGTGGTCTGGACATTGAAGCCCATGCCCGGCAACTGCTCCTCGCTTTCATCCAGGCTCAGCCACATGGCCCGGGCCGCGGCCCCTTCAGCCGTCTGGATCAGAGCATCACGGTAGTCCGGCGGGATGCGCGGCAGTTCCTCGTTGGCGTAGCTCTTGTAGCTGGCGAAATAGTTCAGGGCAACGCTGAAATCGTCGCTGCCGTCGCCCTGCCCCTTGGCATCGGCGCTGCCGCCAGAGGAGTCCTTCTGCAGGGCCAACGCCACGAAGTCACGCTTGAACAAGGCTTTCACCGCGTCATCCAGGGCCGTGACATGCTCCTGCAACACCAACAAGCCACTGCCCTGCTGGACCAGCAGGTTGTCCCGGGAGCCGGTCTGGACGATCCACTGGTCGCGAAAGCTCTGTTGCAGCTTCGCCGCCTGGCTCTCCAGGTCCTGGGCAAGCTCCGGCCCCAGCAAGGTGCTGTGGCTGACTTTGTCCATCATCTGGGTGTAACCGGGCACCAGGTCCTGTCCCTTGCCCCGGCCCCAAGCCGCGTTGGTCAGGTTGACCAGGGTCTGCAAATCGTCGACCAGGGCCATCAGGTCTTCCAGCTCGCTCAGCGAGTTGCCGCTCCCCGCCTCCAACCGTTGCAGGTGCAGCTTGAGGTAACCGGCCTGGCGCACGAAGTTGTCCGCCAGGAAGTAATGATCGAGCCAACGCTGCATCAGCCCGGTGAAGTTATCGCCGATCACCGTGCGTGCAGCGTTCAGGTCCAGCCCTTGCAAGTCCTGTTGCGAGCCCATGCCTTGTGCATCGAACAGCACCCGGTTGTAGAACCGCGCCCGGCTCAGCGTGCCGGCGTTGAGACTCAGCGACAAGGCGTTATTGCTCAGTTGCACCAGCTCATCCAGCGGTGCCTTGGGGTTGCTCACCGCCTGGCTGAACATCTGGTTCTGCTGTTCGAGGCGCACGGCGCGCTCCACCAGATCCTTGGCCTTCACGTAGCTCTGCCATTGCGCCGGGTCTTCGCTTTCCACGTTGCCCCGCCGCTCGGTGTTGCGGATGGCCTTGAGCTGCTCCAGGTCTGCCGCCAGCAGGTCGCGCAGGGGTAACACCCAGTGATGCCGGGCGGTCAGGCGCAAGCCTTGCTCCAACTGAGTGTCCACAGAGGAGAACCACGAGGTGGGAAAAACTACCGCAACGTAGCGCCAACGCGGAGCTTTCTCCAGCATGTTCCAATAGGTCTGCACGTTGTAGCGGGTCGGTTCCAGCTGCGGTTGGTCAGGGTCGACCACCAGGTAGTTCTTATGCGTGCGCAAGATCAACTGCGACAACCCCTCGGCCTCTTCCACCGAGTCGTGCCAGACCCAGAGCATGCCCCCCAACCAGACCAGGCCGACCACCAGCGCGACCACGCCCGCCAGTCGATGCCAACGCAGGCGCAAACGCAACAGGCGCGGCACGGGCTGGGCCAGGCCGCGTTCGGCAACGAAACGCCGCGCCCACAGTTGCCGGGCGAACACCGTCTGGCGCAGGACCTTGTCGCTGGCGGCAAACCCATCCCCGGTGACGGTCGGCGCCTGACTCGCAGTGAAGTACACGCCGCGAAAGCGCGGCGCCTCGCCCTGGGCATTACCCTGGAACACCGGTTCCAGGAGGATCTGCAAGGCCCGCCGCAACCCTTCGAAGCGCTCCGGCAGCCCATACAGATCGCCGCTTAACTGCCCCGAAAGCGCGCCGATTTCGATGATCGACTGCGCCAGCGCGGCGTTGACCTGATCCAGCGCCTGGTCGCTCCAGTGCGACTGCCAGGCCGCGTCGGGTGAGTACGGCGACGACCAGCCCAGCGTCGATTCCCGGGCCTCGGCGGGCAGCGCGCTGACCAGTTCCTGGAACCCGGGCAACTCTTCCATCCCGGTAATCACCACGTACACCGGCAGACTCAGGCCGAATCGCTGCAGCAGGTCGATGAAGCAGCGGCGAACCTTGAGGCTCAGCTCGGTGGTGTGCTCGATATCGTCGAGCCTGCTGAACGGCACAGTCCAGATCACCGCGTCCATCGGCCGGCGGCTGCGCAGCCGCAGGATCAGTCCCAACAGCCGCCACCAGTTGCCCCGTTGCCGGTTCATGCCTTCATCGGGCAGGAACAGCGCCTGGGGCACCACCAGTACCGCCCCCTCGGCATCCGACCACCAGCGTCCGAACCACGCGGCCTTGTCCGTTGGCTGCAAATGCCACTGGGTGCACAACTGGGCCCCGTCGGTCTCGTTGCCAAGCATCAACAGCCAGGGGATCTGGTAGCGGTCCCGGGTGCCCTGCTCCTGCTCCATGTGACGGACCGCCCCATAGAAACTGCGAATCGCCGCGCCGCCCTGGGTTCGCAGCCACCAGATCAGCGCCGCGATCACCAACACCACGACGATGACCAGCACCACCAGGGCGACGATGCTCACGGGGCTCATGAGTCCTGCTCCTGGACCACCGACTCGTTCAACTGCAACACCGGCTCGAGTTCCGAGCGGATGTCACGCCAGAACACCTGTCCCAGGCCGGTCAGCAGCAACACCATCGCCAGGATCGCCAGCCCCAGGCGCAACCCGTCGGGCAGCGATGTCTGCGCCGGCATGCGTACCGGCGGGGCTGCCGCCGACATCGCCAGGCGCTGGCTGACGTCGACATAGTCCGGCTCATGCTGCCAGGCGAACGTGAACAGCGCCGCGCGCCATTTTTCATGCTGGATCTGGCCGGGCTCGCCGCGCAGGCGCCCCTGGAACCCGAGGATCAGGCATTGCAGGTACACGTTCGCCAGGTCCCGGGTGCCGGGCATCTGCTCATCCAGCAGTTTCTTGATGGCTGCGGGCAGCCGTTCGCCAGCCTGACGGCTGGAATACATGCGTGATTCAAGAGGATGCTGCTGCCAGGCCAGTTGTCCCGGCCAAGGGGTGAACAGCAAGGTTTCGTCCACCAAGGCGACGAAGGCATAGACCAGCGCCTTGACCTGCTCGGTCGCCGAGTCGCCGACAGTGGCAAAGGCCACCCGCCACAAGCGTTGGGCACTACGTCCGGAAAACTCCACCACCCGGCTGACCAGGGCCGCGGAGTCGTTGTCCTTGGGCAAATCCTGCCATTCCTGGAACCACCTCAGCCAGACCTGACGAAACGCGCTGCTCAGCGGCGCCTCGTGCAGACTCCGGACCGCCCCGCCACTTCCGTCAGGCATACGACTCCCCTTTTGCGATCAGGTACTTTCACCGACTTGCGCGACAAACAACACCACTTGCCACGGGCTGCTGGCCTGGGTCGACGCCGGCGCCACGATGTGCAAGGGCAGTTGCCCGTCGAACCACTGGCCGCTGGCGGCCACCACAAACAACCGGGTGTCGTCGCCCACGCTATAGGCCACCTGCTCGTTGCGGCTCATGGCTTGGTGCGGCAGACCGCTCATGCGCTGCCGACTCAACAGCGGCACGTGTGGCGCGGACGCGATGATCGCGCCGCGCAACCAATCGGCGGCGGCTTGCTCGCTGGCGCCGTTGGGCATGCGCAGGCCGATCACCAGGCGTTGGCTCGGCTGGTCGTCGGGCAACTGGATGGAGAACACCTGCTCATTGCGCTCGAAAGCCAGGCTGCGATAACCGGCGCGGACCAGTTCCAGGGTGGTGTCGAGCCAGTCGAGCAGCGGTTCGTAACCGCGCTGCAACTCGAGGAAATCCAGCGGCGCAAACGCCGGCACGCCGGCCAACGGATCGAGGGCCGACCAGGCGCCGGCCAGTCCCAGCAACAAACCGTACAGCGCCTGGGGTGTCGCCACCCGCGTGTTCAGGCTGCCTTCGACTTCCGGCAGGCGCGCCCACAAGGCGGTCATCTGCCGACGGATCTCCAGCGCATCGTCCTGGTTGCCGGCTGCCTGGGCCTGGCGCAAGCGACCGGCGAGGAACAGGCACTTTTCCCGGGCCCGGGCACACAGCCCGGCCACTCGCCGACCGAGCACCGACTCGGGCAACAGCACCGGCGTGGGTGGTGTATAGGGCATCCGCAGAAAGCCGCCGCCCTCCTTGCGAATGCGCAACAGCGGCAGGCAGATCGAATCGGCCTTGCTCAGTTGCGTGCACAGCCGCGGGTTCGGACGCCAGACGGTGATGGATTCGGGGAACTCGCCACTGGTGAGGTCCGGCAGCGCATCGCCGACCACCGATTGCAGGCGCCCCTTGAGCGGCAGCAATTGCCCGGCGCGCCAGAGAGGGCTGATCGCCAGGTACACGGTGACGGTGGCATCGTCGGTCTTGTTGACCGCCTCGGTGATGTCCAGCTCCAGGGTCGGCCCGACGCCGGCCTGAAGATTGACCGGCAAGCCGTCCGGCAAGGTGCCCTGCAATTGCAGCAGCCGGACCTGGCCGGCGCTAAGGGCCGAAGGGTCGACCTCCAGTTGACTGACACCCCAGAACCAGGGATTGCAGGCTGCCGCGACATGGGCAGCCAGGGCCTCGGCACGCAACCCTTGCAGTTGAAAATGTTGGGGCAACAGTTGCATGCCCTCATGCCAGCACACCGCGTCAGGTAACAGACTCATACGACTCCCTTCGACATCCCAGTGTCGCCGCACAAGGCGGCCCGCGGTCATTCAAGGCTGACTGGCATTGAGCTGGCCATCATCGACGAGGCTCATCTCACGACTGTCGAACTTCAGCCAGGCCTTGCGCTGATCGTCCAACCGGAGCCGGTGGGCTCCGGGAGTGTTATAGCTGGCGAAGACCAAAAGTCCAGCGGCGCGCCGGCCCTCCAGCGGAAAGGGTTGGCGGTCGATGAACTGCCCCGGAACCAGCTCCAGCCCCCACACCGACATGAGTTGACGATAGTCGCGCTGGAACTGTTCGCGCTCGGCGAACCACTGGCGGGCGGTGATCGCCGACAGTTGCTTGAGCAGGTCGGGATCATTCACCGCGATGAAATCCACGGCGATGGGCGTGTCGTCGTTGGCGCCGGACGCGACGTCGAGGGTCAGGCTGTCCAGGTCGACGCTGGGCGCAAAGAACGAGCAACCGCTGAGCGCCAGGCTGAAAAAAAATCCATAAAAAAACACACGCAAAATGAATCTTCCTTTTCGTCGCGGTCAAAAATTGTTTTTGCTTGCATTTTTATAGACCTGTTCTAGCGTCTTGGATAGTTCGACCTGCACGGTCGAATGGACCAGGTTCGTCAAGGGAATGACAGGTTTTCTGCCCTCCCTTTGCAACCTGCGGATCAGCAAGGGAATGCGATGAGCGGGCCTCCCGATGCATTGCTCCCCACATGCATCGGAGTCGGCCGCCATGGCAGAAAGTACCCAGCACAAGCTCGACAGAGTCCGTCCTCCCCGCGTCCAGATCACCTACGACGTGGAAATCGGCAATGCCATCGAAAAGAAAGAATTGCCACTGGTCGTCGGCATTCTGGCCGACCTCTCGGGCAAGCCATTGGACCCACTGCCCAAGCTCAACGAGCGGCGCTTCACGGAAATCGATCGCGACAATTTCAACGAGGTGCTCGCCTCCATCGCTCCCCGCGCCACGCTCCAGGTGAACAACACCCTCAGCGGCGACGACAGCAAGCTCAACATCGAACTCAACTTCCACCACATCGATGACTTCGACCCGGTCAAGGTCGTGGAGCAGGTCACGCCGTTACGCCGCCTGTTCGAAGCCCGTCAACGCCTGCGCGACCTGCTGACCAAGCTCGACGGCAACGATGACCTGGACAAATTGCTGCGCGACGTGATCGTCAACACCGAAGGCCTGCAAGAGATCAAGTCGGCCCGGCCCCAGGACGCACCGCAAGAGCTGCCAACCGTGGCCGCCAACGATGATCCGGCCCCGGCCGAACCACAGGCCTGATCGTGCTCATCACTCAAGGGAGATAAAGCCATGCCTGCTTCATCCAGCGCTCAAACCAGCGAGAGCACGACCCAGACCTTGTCCCTGCTGGACAAGATCATCGCCGAAGGCCGTATGGCCCATGACGACAGCCAACAGGACTACGCCCGCGACATGCTGGCCGAATTCGCCACCCAGGTCCTCGACGAAGGCATGGCCATCGACAAGGACACCGTGGCGATGATCAACGACCGCATCAGCCAGATCGACCAACTGATCAGCGCCCAGCTCAACGAAGTGCTGCACCACCCCGACCTGCAGAAACTCGAAGCGTCCTGGCGCGGCCTGCACCTGTTGGTACAGAACACCGAAACCAGCACCCGGCTCAAACTGCGCCTGCTCAATGTCACCCAGAAAGAGCTTCAGAACGATCTGGAAAAAGCCGTCGAATTCGACCAGAGCGCGCTGTTCAAGAAAATCTACGAGGAAGAATACGGCACCTTCGGCGGCCATCCGTTCAGCCTGTTGGTGGGCGACTACACGTTCGGCCGGCACCCGCAGGACATCGGTCTGCTGGAGAAACTCTCGAACGTCGCCGCCGCGGCCCACGCCCCGTTCATTGCCGCCGCCAGCCCACGCCTGTTCGACATGACCAGCTTCACCGAACTGGCAGTGCCTAGGGATCTGTCGAAGATTTTCGAGAGCCAGGAGCTGATCAAGTGGCGCTCGTTCCGTGAAAGCGAAGACTCGCGCTACGTGTCCCTGGTACTGCCGCACTTCCTCCTGCGCCTGCCCTACGGCCCGGACACCCGGCCGGTGGAAGGCATCAACTACGTCGAAGACGTCAACGGCACCGACCACAGCAAGTACCTGTGGGGCAACGCGGCCTGGGCGCTGTCGCAACGCATCACCGAAGCCTTCGCCAAATATGGCTGGTGCGCGGCGATTCGCGGTGCCGAGGGTGGAGGTGCGGTGGAAGGCCTGCCGGCCCATACCTTCCGGACCAGTTCCGGCGACCTGTCGCTCAAGTGCCCGACCGAAGTGGCGATCACCGACCGCCGCGAAAAAGAACTCAACGACCTGGGGTTCATCGCCCTGTGCCACAAGAAGAACAGCGACATCGCGGTGTTCTTCGGCGGCCAGACCACCAACCGGGCCAAGGTCTACAACACCAACGAGGCCAACGCCAACGCACGGATCTCGGCGATGTTGCCCTACGTGCTCGCGGCCTCGCGTTTCGCCCACTACCTGAAGGTGATCATGCGCGACAAGGTCGGCAGCTTCATGACCCGCGACAACGTGCAGACCTACCTCAACAACTGGATCGCCGACTATGTGCTGATCAACGACAACGCACCCCAGGAGATCAAGGCGCAGTACCCGTTGCGCGAGGCCCGGGTGGACGTGACGGAAGTGGCTGGCAAGCCCGGGGCCTACAACGCCACGGTGTTCCTGCGACCACACTTCCAGCTTGAGGAATTGACCGCCTCGATCCGCCTGGTGGCGACCCTGCCGCCACCGGTTGCTGCCTGACCGCTGAAACCTGAGGCGAGGATGCTCGTTGTGGCGAGGGGATTTATCGAAACGTCGCACCGCCCCGCTGGGGCGCGAAGCGGCCCCAAATCCCGGCAACTCGGTCTATTCGAGAGATTGAGCTGACTGTTCAAGGGGCTGCTACGCAGCCCAGCGGGGATAAATCCCCTCGCCACAGGGGTTCGGCGTTCGTTTTTTAGCGGTATTGGGTACCCCCACTTGTCTTCTTCTGGAGTTCCACACCATGGATGCAATCATTCTCGACCTCGGCGGCGACATCAAGGGCGATAGCCTGCTGGAGGGTTTCACGGACAAGATCGAGGTCATGTCCTACAGCCACAACGTGGCGATGCAAGTCACCAACGACGTCAGCAACTCGGAGCGCACCTCCGGTCGACCGCACATCGGTGAGTTCACCCTGACCAAGTTCATCGACAGCTCCACCCCTTCCCTCAACGAATATTGCTGCGCCGGCAAACCGATCCCGCAAGCCGTCATCACCATTGGCCGCAACGCCGCCGAAGGCAGCGGCAAGATCATGCCCTTCATCGTCTACACCCTGACCAATGTCGTGCTGTCCAACGTCAGTGTCAGTGGCGGTACGGGCGGCAAACCGGTGGAAACCCTGTCGCTGAACTTCACCAAGATCAAATGGGAGCTCACCGCCCAGAAAGACGACGGCACCAAGGAAGGCACGGCGGGTACCACCTGGGACCTGGCGGCCAACAAGATGACCAAGTAAGGACGCTGCCGCCATGGCTGGCTTCGGGCTGCGCCCGCCACTGTTCGAACGCCTGGCCAGCCAGGGGGATGAACAGGGCCGGGTATTCGATCGGCAGGCGCTGCAGGACTCGGTCCACGCCGAACTGCAGCGCCTGTTCAACACCCGGCGCGGCCCTCGGGCGCTGACCGAACCGCCAAGCATCCTGGATTACGGCATTGCCGATTGGACCGCGTTGCAACAACAGCGCAGCGATGACCGGCGCCTGCTGACCCGGGAGATCCACCAGGCCATCAGCCATTTCGAACCTCGCCTGCAACTGGGCGAGGTCCAGGTCGTCCCGGTACCGGGCCACCCGCAACAACTGGGCATACGGCTGTCGGGGATGCTCCGCGGCGACCCGCACGCCTGGCCCGTGGCATTTGTCATCGAGCACGCCGGCGACGGTCTTGAGGTGCGACATGAGCGACTCGATTGACCCGCAACTGTTGGATTACTACCAGCGCGAGCTGACTTGGCTGCGCCATGCCGGAAGTCTGTTCGCCGAACGCTATCCCAAGGTCGCCCGGCGCCTGGAGCTGTCCCCCGGCGAATGCCCGGACCCGCACGTCGAGCGGCTCCTGGAAGGCTTCGCACTGCTGGCCGCCCGGCTGCAACGCCGGCTGGACGACGACTACGCCGAATTCAGCGATGCCCTGCTCGAACAGCTTTATCCCCTGGCCATGCGCCCGTTGCCTTCGTGCGCAATCGTGCAGTTCGAGCCCGACCCGAGCAAAGGCAACCTCGACGATGGCTACCCCCTGCCCCGGGACACGCCCCTGTTCGTCACCACGGACAAGGGCCAGAGCATTCACTTTCGCACCACCGCCGCCGTGCACCTGTGGCCGCTGGAAATCAGCGAGGCCGTGCTGCTGGGCAGTGATGAAGCCCAGGCACTGACCGGCGTGGTCCAGGCGCGTTCGGCCTTGCGCCTGAACCTGCGGTGCCTGGGCGAGCGCCAATGGTCGACGCTGGGGATCGACTACCTGCGGGTGCACCTGGCGGCGTCACCGATGATCAACGCCTGGCTGTACGATCTGCTCGGCGCCCACACGGTCAAAGTCCTGGCCGGCCCGCCGGGCAGCGTGCCGGAACCGCTGGCTGGCCTGCCCCGGATCGTCGGTTTCGCCAGCGACGAAGTCTTGCTGCCGGATGAGGATGGCGTGCATCCGGGCATGCGTCTGTTGGCGGAATACTTTGCCTTCCCCGACAAGTTCGGTTTCTTCGACCTGCCCCTGGCCGGAGCGAGCAGCGACAGCTCGTCCCTGTACCTGTACATCGTCTTCGATCGCGCCCCTGCCAATCGCCTGCCGCTCCAGGCCAGCGACATCGCCCTGGGCTGTGCGCCGGTGATCAACCTCTTTCCCAGGACCAGCGAACCCCTGCGCCCGGACGGCACCCGCAGCGAATACCGGTTGGTGGCCGACAGTCATCGGGAAAACAGTGTCGAGATCCACAGCATCCGCACCGTGCGTGCCACGTCCAGCCAGGGCGTGCGCAAGGTGCCGGCCTACTACGGCAGCCAGCACGGCAACGACCAGACCTGCTATTGGCATGCGCGGCGGGTCAGCGGCATGAGCCCGAACCGGCTGGGCACCGACTTGATGGTCAGCCTCGTGGACACCCAGCTCGACCCGCTCGCCGATACCCGCGACTACAGCCTCACCGCCGAATTGCTGTGCACCAGCCGGCACCTGGCCCAGAGCCTGCCGGCGGGTACGCCGCTGGGTTTCGAACGTCCGGGCCCGGTGGCCTGGGCCAGGCTGCGCAACTCGCCGAGCCCGCAGAGCCTGCCGCGGCTGGACGGAGAATCGCGCTGGCGGCTGGTGTCGCAATTGACCCTCAACCATTTGTCCCTGGTGGAAGGCCCCCAGGCACTCGATGCGCTGCGCGAGATCCTGGAGCTGCACAACCTGCGGGACGAGGCCAGTGCCCGCCGCCAGATCGAAGGGGTCATGGGCCTGGGCTGCGACCGGGTCATCGCCCATGTCGGTGAAGACGCCTGGCGCGGCTGGCGCAACGGCCTTGAAGTGCGCCTGCAACTGGATCCGCAACACTTCGTCGGCAGCAGCGCCGTACTGTTCTCCGGTGTACTGGCGCAGTTCTTTTCACTGTATGCCACCGCCAATCGCTTCGTGCGCACGGTGCTGGTCCAGTCCGACAGGGAGGTGAAAACATGGCAACCCCAAGCCGGCAAACCCCTGACGCTCTGAACCTGAGTCAACGCCTGCGCCGCGATCCACAGCGTTTCGAATGGCTCCAGGCTCTGTTGCTGCTGGAGCGCGAACATCCCCAGGCCGAACCGCTGGGCAGCGGCACCGCGCCCCACGCCGAAGCGTTGCGCCTGCGAGGACCGTTGACGCCGCTGTTCGCCGCCAGCGAAGTCGAGGACTTGAGCCAGGAAGCCGGTTCGCCGCCCGTGCTGACCACGCCGATCTTTGGCCTTGGCGGCCCCGACGGCCCGTTGCCCTACGCCTATCAGGAATGGCTGCAACAACGGGCACGAGCGCGGGATCATGCACCGGCGGAATTTCTCGACCTGTTCCAGCACCGGCTGCTCAGCCTGCTCTACAAAGTGATGCGCAAGCACCGCATTGCCCTGGGCTTCACCCACCCGGGCGCCTCCGCCGTGCAGGCACAACTGCGGGCCCTGACCGGCCTGCTGCCCAAGGCCTTGCAGGAACGCCAGGCCGCTCCCGATTCCGCCGCGCTGGCATGCAGCGCGCTGTACGCCGACGGCCGCCGCTCCCTGGCCGGGTTCGCGGCCATTGTCCGCGAGCAGTTCGGTCTGCCAGTGGAACTGACCGCCTATGAAGGCGGCTGGCGCGAAATCCCGCCGGCCAGCCGCAGCCGCTTGCAACCGGGCGGCCGCAACTTGCGTCTGGGCCGTAGCGCGGTGGCCGGTACCCGGGTCTGGGACGAACATGCCGGCGTGCGCCTGACCCTCGGTCCATTGAGCGCAGCCCAGGCCAGCGGATTGCTGCCCAACGGCGAAACCCATCCGTTGCTTGCCAGCCTGTATGCCCTGTATTTCGGCCCCGACCTGGATTGCACCCTGGTGCTGCTGATCCGTGGCGCCGGCCCACTGCAACTGGGCCACCAGGCCCCGCCACGACTGAACTGGAACGGCGGCCTGCAACGGCAGTCGAGCCTGGCCCTGCAACGGATCGAAACCCGCCTTCGTCAGCCGGAGATCGCCTGAAATGGAACTGGCCAGCCTGATCGGACGCCTCAACCCGGACAATCGCCGCGCCCTGGAACGGGCCGCCCAGCGCTGCCTGCAACGCAGTCATCATTACGTGGAAATCGAACACCTGTTGCTGGAGTTGCTGGACATCGAAGGCGGTGACTTCGCCTGTCTGCTACCGCGCTTCGGCCTTGAGCGTGACGCGGTGGCGGCGGAGACCAACAAGGCCCTGGACCTGTTCAAGTCCGGTAGCACCCGCACACCCGCACTGTCGGCGCAAACCATCGGCCTGCTGGAAGACGCCGTGGTCCAGGCCAGTGTGCTCGGCCTGACCAGCATCCGTTCGGGGCTGTTGCTGCTGGCGCTGCTGGAGCGCGATGAGCGTCGCAGCCTGTTGCTCAACAGCGCCTCGTCGCTGCTGCGCATTCCCCGGGATGCCCTGCGCACCCATCTGCTGGAATGGACCGAAAGCTCCCGGGAACATGCCGGCGTTGCCCGTCCGGCGAAACCCGGGCAGGCAGCCCAAAAACAGGATCCGGTACTCGACCAGTACACCCAGGACCTGACCGACGATGCCCGCAATGGCCGCATCGATCCCATCGTCGGACGCGACGGCGAGATCCGCCAATGCATCGACATCCTGCTCAGGCGCCGGCAGAACAACCCGATCCTGGTGGGCGCACCGGGTGTCGGCAAGACCGCCGTGGTAGAAGGCCTCGCCTTGCGCATCGCCGCCGGGGATGTGCCGCCGTCGCTGCAGGAGGTCACGCTGCGGGTGCTCGATCTCGGCCTGTTGCAGGCCGGCGCGGGGGTCAAGGGTGAATTCGAGCAACGCCTCAAAGGCGTGATCGACGCGGTACGCAGTGCCGAGAAACCGATCATTCTGTTCATCGACGAAGCCCATACCCTGATCGGTGCCGGCGGCGCAGAGGGCGGCAGCGACGCGGCCAACCTGCTCAAACCGGCCCTGGCCCGGGGCGAACTGCGCACCCTGGCCGCCACCACCTGGCTGGAATACAAGAAATACTTCGAGAAAGACCCGGCCCTGGCCCGCCGCTTCCAGTTGGTACAGGTCGAAGAGCCGGACGAACTCACTGCCGTGGAAATGCTCCGTGGCGTGGCGAGCAAGCTGGAACAGCACCACGGTGTTCAGGTGCTGGACGCGGCAATCCACGAAGCGGTGAAACTCTCCCACCGCTATATTTCCGGACGGCAACTGCCGGACAAGGCCATCAGCGTGCTCGACACCGCTTGCGCCCGGGTCGCCCTTGGCCAGCACGATGTACCGCCCCCTCTGGAAAGCCTGCGGCACCGGCAGAACAGCCTCAAGGACGAAGTCGAACGCCTGCGCCGGGAACAGGCCACCGGCCTGGACCATCGCGAACGCATCACCCTGCTGGAGGGCGAGTCCACCGACAATGTACAGGCCATCCGCGAACTGGAAACCCGCTGGGGCGAAGAACGCGAAGCCGTGCGCGAACTGCTCGATACCCGGCGCGAACTGCTGGCCCTGAGCGAACGCGCCGACAGTGAAAAAGCCGACACCGAAGTCGATAACCGCATCGATCACCTGGCCGCCGAACTGCTGCGCCTGGAAGCCGGCCTCGATGCCATTCGCCAGGACGATCCACTGGTGCCCGAGCAGGTGGACAGCAAGACCGTGGCCGCCGTGATCGCCGGCTGGACCGGCATTCCCGTGGGCAAGATGCTCGCCGATGAAGCCCATGCCGTGCGCACCCTCGGCCAACGCATGGGCCTGCGGGTCATGGGCCAGGGCACCGCCCTCAATACCATCGCCCAACGCCTGCAGGCCTACCGCGCCGGCCTTACCGATCCGCAGAAACCGGTGGGGGTGTTCCTGCTGGTCGGCCCCACCGGGGTGGGCAAGACCGAAACCGCCTATGCCCTGGCTGACGCCTTGTATGGCGGCGAACGCAACCTGATCAGCATCAACCTCTCGGAGTACCAGGAAGCCCACACCGTCAGCCAACTCAAAGGCGCCCCGCCCGGCTATGTCGGCTATGGCAGCGGTGGCGTACTCACCGAAGCAGTGCGGCGCAAACCCTATTCGGTGGTGTTGCTGGACGAAATCGAAAAGGCCCACCCGGACGTGCTCGAAGCGTTCTACAACGTCTTCGACAAGGGCCTGATGGAGGACGGTACGGGCCTGGTGGTGGATTTCAAGAACACCGTGATGCTCGCCACCAGCAACGTCGGCGCCGAATTGCTGCTGGACACACCAGCCGCGCAACTGGGCAGCGATGCCTTCAACGAAGCCTTGCACAAGGTGCTGCTGCAAGCGTTTCGTCCGGCGTTCCTGGCGCGCATGACGGTGGTGGCGTATCGACCGTTGGATGAGGCGACGCTGGAAGGGATTGTGTTGGCGAAGTTGGAGAAACTGCGCGGGCGCTACAAGGCGGCGACGGGCAAGCAGTTCGAGTTCGATGCCGGGATCGTCAAAGCGGTGCTTGCCAAGTGCAGCGCGGCTGGGGCGCGGGATGTGGAGAATGTGTTGATGACGCAGGTGACCGGAAAACTGGCGGAATGGGCATTGGAATAAAATGTTGCCCCAGTGCCTATCGGAGATGTGATCAAAACCTACAGGAGCTGCAAATATGGGCTATGCACAATCAACACTTACCGCAGCGAGTATTGCCACGCACGATCCTTGGACACCGATGGTGAACTCCATCATTAAATCCGGGGCTGTCTACGGAGAGGAACTTGATGTAATCGGTGCTGTGGGTGGTACAAATCTTGTCACCGGCACCCGCTCGGGAATGCTTCTGCTTGATGGCCTGAAGGTGGGTGACAATAGCGCGCATATTTCTATTACTCCGAACGATTCAGGCATGTGGACCTATTTTCATGTAACTATGGTAGGTGGAAAAAATAACGGATCTATTTACTTTCAACTTGAAACTGACCAAGACGATCAACTTGACGTCAAGTCTTCAACGAAGACCTTGCTGAAAGAAGAAGGTAAAAAAGCAAAAATATCCAAAGCCACTCATACCATTACCACGCCACCTGAACACTTACTCAAAGACCTGAAAACAGTGATGGAGAAGCTGTTAGGCAGTAATTTCGTGAAGGGTGAGGCGGTATAGAGGTATCAATCGATGGCCCGCTCCACCGACAGCAACACCACCCTATCCCTCACCGCCGCCACGGTGTCGGCGCTGTACCCTGAATCGCTGTCCGGCGAAGAAAGCCTCAATGCCCTGGGCTCGCATATCCTCAATGGCGTCGTCGACGGCGCCCCGCTGACGCTCGCCAGCGCGGTCGCCAGCCATGTCACCACCACCCTGCACAAGGACGCCCTGCTACGTCCGCTGGATTGGCTGGTCGCCGAAATCCGCCAGTTGCCCGCCGACGCTACCGCCGAGCGCTATCAGCTGTTGCTCAGGCCCTGGCTCTGGTGGCTGAGCCTGGCCAGCAACAACCGGGTGTTCCAGAACCTCGCCACATCGGACATCGTCACCACGATCTTCAAGGCCCACGCGTTTACCGATTTCCAGCTCAAGCTCAGCGGCAGCTACACGCCAAGGGAGTACTGCGTGCAGTACGGAGAAACCGATCTGGCCTTCGTTTCCCGGCTGTTGGAGGAAGACGGGATTTTCTGGTTCTTCAGCCATGAAGCCGGCAAGCACACCCTGGTGCTGGCCGACAGCAACGACGCCTTCGCACCGATCCCCAACGGGCCGACGGTGAACTATCTCGGGCAGGGAATGGGCGGGCGGGAACTGCATGGCATCCGCTCGGGGCACGTGTCCCTGCAAGCGGTGGCCGGGGTCTATCAGGCGACCGACTATGAATTCACCACGCCGACGACCTCGCTCTACAGCCAGGCCGAAGCCGTGGCCGGCCCCAGTTCGATATACGAACATCCGGGCGGTTACAACGCCAAGGCCCAGGGCGATGCATTGACCAAGCAACGGGTGGATGGCTTGCGCAGCCAGGCGCAGCGGTTTGTCGGTGAAAGCGATTGCCGCTGGCTGGTGCCGGGGTATTGGTTCACCCTCGCCGGCCACGAAGATCCGTCGTTGAACATCGATTGGGTGGTGACCTCGGTCAGTCATGAAGCCAGCCACGACAGCTACCGCAATCGCTTCGAAGCGATTCCCAAGGCCACGCCATATAGACCGGCCCGCCTCACGCCGAAACCGCGCATGCACACCCAGACCGCACTGGTGGTGGGCAAGGCCGGCGAAGAAATCTGGACCGATGAATACGGGCGGATCAAGTTGCAGTTCCCCTGGGACCGCACCGGCAAGAATGACGAAACCTCGTCTTGCTGGGTGCGGGTGGTCCTGCCCTGGAGCGGCAAGGGTTTTGGCATGCAGTTCGTGCCCCGGATCGGCCAGGAAGTCATCGTCACATTCATCGACGGCGACCCCGACCGACCGCTGGTGACCGGCTGCGTCTACAACGGCGACAACGCCCTGCCCTACGCGCTGCCGGCGAACCAGACCCAATCCGGGATCAAGACCAACTCGTCAAAGGGTGGCGGCGGATTCAACGAGCTGCGCTTCGAAGACAAGAAGGATGCCGAGGAGGTGTTTCTCCAGGCTCAGAAAGACTTCAACATCAACGTACTCAACGACACCACCGCCACCGTCGGCCACGACGAAACCCTCACGGTGCAGAACGCCCGCACCCGCACGGTAAAGGATGGCGACGAGACCGTGACCCTGGAGAAAGGCAAGCGCAGCGTGACGATCCAGACCGGCAGCGACAGCCTCGATGTGAAAGACACCCGCACCGTGACCGTGGGCTCGGACCAGACCCACAGCACCGGCGGCAACTACACGCACAAGGTCACCGGCAACTACGAGCTGACCGTGGACGGCAACCTGACCATCAAGGTCAGCGGCACCCTGACCCTGCAAAGCGGCGGCAGTTTCGCCATCAAGAGCGGCGCGGACCTGGCGGCCCAGGCCAGCACGTCCATCAGCCAGAAGGCCGGCACGGCCCTGAGCAACCAGGCCGGCACCTCGCTGGAGAACAAGGCCGGCACCACCCTGACCAATGATGCCGGCATCAGCCTGGTCAACAAGGCCGCCGCCGAACAGACAGTGGACGGCGGCGGCATGTTGACCATCAAGGGCGGCATGGTGAAGGTCAACTGACAGGAGCGCGACGATGGCCTCGAAGAAGCTGGACGTGGAACGTGGCGACAGCCAACTGAGCGGTCAGTTGATCGACGGCCGGCTCGACGGCCCGTTGCACATCGAAGAAGCCCGACGCCCGCAAGCGAAACTCAACTACAGCCAAGGTGAACTGCAAGGCACCAGTACCTTGTACCACCCCAATGGCAAGGTCTCGGCGGTACTGCCGTTCGTCAAAGGCAAGTTGCAGGGCGTGGCGAGCTTTTACGCGGCCGAAGGTGGGTTGCAGCGCCAAGCCACCTATCGCGGCGGGTTGCTGCACGGCGAAGCCAACAATTATTTCCCGGATGGGCAATTGGCCGAGTCCGAGTTCTATCGCGACGGCGTGCGCGACGGCCGCTATCGCCGCCTGCACCCCAACGGTAACCCGGCGGTCGAGGCCCGTTACCTCAACGGCCAACTGCTGGAACCGGCCCATGCCTACGCCGAGGACGGACGACCGCTGGACGACGACGGCAAGCCGATTTCCCGGGTACGCTGGTGGTTCCGGCGCTGGAACGATCCGGCACAGGCATGAACGCCTAGCTTCTGCTGGACTTTGAGACCTGAACCCACCGGCAAACCTTGTGGGAGCGAGCCTGCTCGCGATGGCGTCGGCACACTCAAGATCTTCATGACAGACACTCCGCTATCGCGAGCAAGCTTTGCTCCCACACTGGATTTGAGATGTAGGCAGCAATTTCACACACCACCGCCCCCTGTGGGAGCCAGGCTTGCCCGCGATGGCGTCGGCACACTCAACATCTTCATGACAGACACTCCGCTATCGCGAGCAGGCTCGCTCCCACAAGGGATCGATTTATGCGGGAAGAACCAGACCGGCTGTAAGGCCGCCTTGCTTTTGCTTTGCTGTGCTTTTGATCCTGGGCGCCCCGTTAAACCACGCTGGCCGAACGCAGGCATTGCGTAGTGGGTACCCCGGCATGGATGCCGGGGTAGCCGCGCTGGGCCACGGATGGCCCTTCGCGGCGGGCCCACGGAGCAATGCCGGAGTGAGGGAACACCTCGCCTTGGCGAGGTGCCGAGTGGTGGGGCAAGAGCGTTTTGGTTACTTTTGCGCTTTTCAAAAGTAACCCGCCGTCAGGGCGGAACCATAAGCAGCCATTACCGCAGCAATGGATATACACCCGGTCAACAAGATCCAGGCAGACCCACTCAGGGAATCAACATCTGCACCTGCCCCGGCACAACAATCTTGATCACCCCCGCCCAGGTACACATGAGGGTGCTGTTGGCATCGATCGCCGGCATGTTGCCCAACAGCAAGGTCGGCGCCCCACCCGGTATCCAGGGCGCGGCAGTAGCGGGAATACAAGGCATGGGCGTCAACACACCCAGGGCCGCCGCAGTCGCAGCGGCTACGGTGGGGTTGGCCAGGCTCGTGCACATGCCGAACGTAGTGATGTTCACCAGCGGAATGTGATCCATGATATTCGCCGCCGGCATGCCACCGGTCAGCATTCGATTGACCGGCAAGACGTTGAGCACCGCCGGGGCTGCACCGAAGCTGCATTGCAGGGTGGCGGTGCTGCAAACCTGTGGGCATCCCATCGCGGCGACTCCTTGAAGCGACCCCGAAACCATAGCTCACCTGCGCGCATCAGGCCCGCTGATTATCCGGCAACACGCTAACCTATAAGACCCGGGCGTGCTTGTTACGCCTCCCACACGCCATTAGGCTTTGGACGAAAAGTGCCTGCGCGACGATCAGGCTGCGTTGAAAACAGGCTCGGAATGCTCATTTACAACCCGTAAACTCCGCTTCCTCGCCTGTTTTCGCCTTGCCTGATCGCCGCTCGGCGACTTTTCGTACAAACCCTTGATTAGCCAATGATCGATGGCCTCCAGAATAAGCAGAAGGGATAAGCATGGCGTTTACTGATCAGTCCACCCGCGTACGCGACGGTGAAGAACTCGATGCCAACCTGATCGACCCGTACCTCAAGGCCCACATCCCCGGCCTGACCGGCGTACCACGGATCAGCCAGTTTCCCGGTGGCGCGTCGAACCTGACCTACCTGCTGGAGTACCCCGAACAGGAGTTCGTCCTGCGCCGTCCGCCGTTCGGCCACAAGGCCAAATCCGCCCATGACATGGGCCGTGAGTTCCGCATCCTCAACCAGTTGCGCGATGAGTTCCCGTATTGCCCGAAAGCCTATGTGCACTGCACCGATGAGTCCGTCATGGGCGCCGAGTTCTACGTGATGGAACGGGTCAAGGGCATCATCCTGCGCTCCGACCTGCCGCCGGAGCTGGGTTTCGACGCCGCCCGCACCGAGGCGCTGTGCAAGAGCTTCATCGACCGGCTCGTCGAATTGCACCGAGTCGATTACCACGCCTGTGGCCTGGCCGACCTCGGCAAGCCCGAAGGCTACGTGGCCCGCCAGATCCGTGGCTGGAGCGAACGCTACGAAAAAGCCCTGACCCCCGACGCGCCGAAATGGGAGACGGTCAAGGCCTGGCTCAACGACAAGATGCCGGCCGACCATCCAGTTTCCAGCATCGTCCATAACGACTACCGCTTCGACAACGTGATTCTCGACCCGGACAACCCGATGCAAATCATCGGCGTGCTGGACTGGGAACTGACCACCCTCGGCGACCCGCTGATGGACCTGGGCAACAGCCTCGCCTACTGGATCGAAGCGACGGACCCGGCACCGGTCCAGTTGATGCGCCGTCAGCCCAGCCATGCGCCCGGCATGCTGACCCGTCGCGAATTCGTGGACTACTACGCCGAGCGCGCCGGGATCCACATCGACAATTTCGACTTCTATTACACCTACGGCCTGTTCCGCCTGGCCGGTATCGTCCAGCAGATCTACTACCGCTTCTTCCACGGCCAGACCCAGGATCAACGCTTCGCCCAGTTCGTTCAGATGAACAAACTGCTGGAGCAGATGAGCTTGCAGGTCATCGGTCAATCCACGCTCTGAGCGCCCCATGACAAGGAAACAGCATGTCCAAGATCCAGTTGTTCGACCTCGACGGTAAAATCGCCTTCGTTTCCGGCGCCAGCCGTGGCATCGGCGAGGCCATCGCCAAGTTGCTGGCCCAGCAAGGTGCCCATGTGATCGTTTCCAGCCGCAAGCTCGACGGTTGCCAGCACGTGGCCGACGCCATCATCGCCGCGGGCGGCAAAGCCACTGCCATCGCCTGCCACATTGGTGAAATGGAGCAGATCAGCCAGGTCTTCGCCGGCATTCGCGAACAGTTCGGACGCCTGGACATCCTGGTGAACAACGCGGCCACCAACCCGCAGTTCTGCAACGTGCTGGACACCGACCTGGGCGCCTTCCAGAAAACCGTCGATGTGAACATTCGCGGTTATTTCTTCATGTCGGTGGAAGCCGGCAAGCTGATGCGCGAGCACGGCGGCGGCAGCATCATCAACGTGGCATCGATCAACGGCATCTCGCCGGGGATCTTCCAGGGCATCTACTCGGTGACCAAGGCCGCGGTAATCAACATGACCAAGGTGTTCGCCAAGGAATGCGCGCAGTTCGGCATCCGCTGCAACGCCCTGCTGCCGGGCCTGACCGACACCAAGTTCGCCTCGGCGCTGGTCAAGAACGACGCGATCCTGAAAACCGCCCTGGCGCAGATTCCGCTCAAACGCGTGGCCGACCCAAGCGAAATGGCTGGCGCCGTGTTGTACCTGGCCAGTGACGCGTCGAGCTACACCACCGGTGTGGCGCTGAATGTGGATGGTGGGTTCCTTTCCTGACACCGCACTTTCCCCCTGTGGGAGCGAGCCTGCTCGCGATGATGGTGGCTCAGTAACATTGATGTTGACTGATACACCGCCATCGCGAGCAGGCTCGCTCCCACAGGGGCCTTCACCCCAACAAGAATATTTATTCCAACATTTGCAATTTGCGAATATTTATTCCATAAAGAGCCCTTCTGAATATCACCATTCAAAGGGCTCTTTCTCATGCGCGAACTTGGCATTGGCTTGATTGGCACCGGTTTCATGGGCCGAGCCCATGCCTTGGCATTCAACAATGCCAAGGCGGTATTCGACCTCCCCCTGAACCTGACCCTGGCGGCCCTGGCCGATGCCGATCCGCAGCGTGCCCGGCAATGCGCCAGCAGCTGGGGGTTCGAGACGGTTCATAGCGACTGGCAACAACTGATCGACGACCCGAAGGTCCATCTGGTCGCCATCACCACCCCCAACCACCTGCATTATCCGATGGCCATGGCGGCGCTGGCGGCGGGCAAGGCGGTCTACTGCGAAAAACCCCTGGCGGTGTCCCTGGAACAGGCCGAGCAGATGCGCCAGGCCGCCAAGGCCGCCGGAGTGGTCACGCGGGTCGGCTACAACTACCAGCACAACCCGATCATTCATCTGGCACGGGAGATGATCCAGCGCGGGGAGCTGGGCCGGATCATCAGTTTCCAGGGTGAATTCAGCGAGGACTTCATGGCCGACCCGACTTCGCCATGGTCATGGCGCTGCGAAGCGGCCCATGCCGGTGGCGCATTGGCGGACCTGGGCAGCCATCTGCTGGCCATGGCCCGTTACCTGCTGGGCGATGTCGAAGCGGTCTGCGCCGACAGCCAGACCGTGCACAACCAACGCCCGGCCAGCACGGGCAATCCCGAGCAGCGCACCATCGCGGTAGACGATCAGGTCCACGCCCTGCTGCGCTTCAGCAGCGGCGCCCGCGGCACGGTGAGCAGCAGTTGGCTGAAACACGGCCGCAAGAATCACCTGGGCTTCGAGATCAGCGGCACCCTTGGCACGCTGATATTCGATCAGGAACGACTGAATGAACTGCAGGTGAGCCGTGTCGGCCAGACGGGTTTCCAGCGGTTGCTGGCCGGCCCGGACCTGCCGGGCTACGCCGCGTTCAGCCCGGCCGCCGGGCACCAGTTGGGCTACAACGAATTGAAGACCCTGGAGGTACAGGAACTGATCATGACCCTCGCCGATCAAGGTGGCAGTGGGACGGACTTCGAAGAGGCCTGGGAAGTGGAGCGGCTGGCGGCGGCGATTCGCCTGTCAGCACGGGAACAGCGATGGGTGCAAGTCAGCGGTTTGTGACCCCGCGTTGCACCTCGCCACTGGCTGTCTCATCTCCAGGAGTCAAATCACCACGTTGCGCACGAACCGCGTCGCCACCACCCCATCGTTGCGATAACCATGGGGTTGGTTGCTGGCGAACATGAAAAACTCCCCCGCGCCGATCCGACGCTCTTCATTGCCCAGCAGCAAGGTCAGGCATCCCTCGAATACATAGAGTTGCTCACTCCAGCCATCGTTATCGGGCTCGGAAGCGTAGTGTTCGCCAGGCTCCAGGCGCCATTCCCACAGTTCGACTTCGCGGCTGGCATTGGCCTTGGCCAGGAGCACGGCTTTGCTGCCGGGGATCGCGCCGGCCCAGGCCAGCTCGTTGATGCGGCTCGGGTCGCGGGCATCGGGCGCCTGGATCAGGTCGCTGAACGCCACGTCGAGGGCTTCGGCGACGCGGTCCAGGGTGGTCAGACTGACGTTCTTCTCTCCGGCCTCGATGGCGACCAGCATCCGCCGGCTGACCCCGGACCGCTCCGCCAATACGGTCTGGCTGAGCTGCGCGGCATGGCGCAGACGGCGGACGTTCTGGCTGACGTGTTGCAGGACGGACGCCCGCTGGCCGGATTCTTTGTGCACTATATTGCTCACATACTAGGGTTGCGCATTATACTGCCCAACTTCGGACGCATTGTGCGTCCCTCTCCAGTGGCGCGCAAGGTCATGGCATCGGTGAACTCTCCTCAAACTTCCTCCCGCTTTCTGCGGCTCAGCAAGGCCGAGTGCGTGCTGGTGCTGATCACCATGATCTGGGGCGGGACTTTCCTGCTGGTGCAGCACGCCATGACCGTCAGCGGGCCGATGTTTTTCGTCGGCTTGCGCTTTGCCGCCGCAGCGGCGTTTGTCGCGCTATTCTCCTGGCGCCATCTACGGGACCTGACCCTGTTCGAACTCAAGGCCGGCTGCTTCATCGGCGTGGCGATCATGCTTGGCTACGGTCTGCAGACGGTCGGCCTGCAAACCATCCCCAGCAGCCAGTCGGCGTTCATCACCGCGCTCTATGTGCCCTTCGTGCCGCTGTTGCAGTGGCTGGTGCTGGGCCGTCGGCCGGGCTTGATGCCAAGCATTGGCATCATGCTGGCGTTCACCGGGCTGATGTTGCTATCGGGACCGGCCGGCGCGTCGCTGAACTTCAGCTCCGGCGAAATCGCCACGCTGATCAGCGCCATCGCGATTGCCGCCGAAATCATCCTGATCAGCACCTATGCCGGCCAGGTCGACGTGCGCCGGGTCACCGTGGTTCAGCTGGCCAGCACTGCGGTGCTGGCGTTCCTGATGGTGGTGCCCACCCAGGAAACGATCCCGGGATTCTCCTGGCTGCTGCTGTTCAGCGCCGTAGGCTTGGGGGCCGCCAGTGCGGCGATCCAGGTGGCAATGAACTGGGCGCAGAAAAGTGTCTCGCCGACCCGCGCCACACTGATCTACGCCGGTGAACCGGTGTGGGCCGGCATCGCCGGACGCCTGGCGGGCGAGCGCTTGCCGGGGATTGCCTTGCTCGGCGCGGCATTGATCGTGGCGGCGGTGATTGTCAGTGAACTGAAGACCCGGAATAAAACTGCCGTCGAGGCGGATAACGTGCTGGAGGGTGAAGGTTGAGGTCCGCCACTGAAACAACGCAAAGCAGGAAAAATCTGCCTATCTTGTAGGATTCTGCGACACCCTCGCGGTTGGTGATCGGGGACACGCCACGTATGATCCCTCACTATCTCCCGCCGAATAGAATCCTATGTCACTGATAGTTCTATTGCTTTTGCCCTTCATCGGCAGCGGCGTCGCGGCGCTGCTGCCGCATAACGCCCGTAACGCCGAATCGCTGCTGGCAGGCCTCGTCGCCCTGGTCGGCACCGTTCAGGTGGCCTTGCTCTACCCGCAGATCGTCGACGGCGGCGTGATCCGTGAAGAATATTTCTGGCTGCCGAGCCTGGGCTTGAACTTCGTGCTGCGCCTGGACGGGTTTGCCTGGTTGTTTTCGTTGCTGGTGCTGGGCATCGGTACGTTGGTGTCGTTGTACGCCCGCTATTACATGTCACCGGAAGATCCGGTGCCGCGTTTCTTCGCGTTCTTCCTGGCATTCATGGGGGCCATGCTCGGGCTGGTGATCTCCGGCAACCTGATCCAGATGGTGTTTTTCTGGGAACTGACCAGCCTGTTCTCATTCCTGCTGATCGGCTACTGGCATCACCGCGCCGATGCCCGGCGCGGCGCCTACATGGCCCTGATGGTGACCGGGACCGGCGGGCTGTGCCTGTTGGCCGGGGTGTTGCTGCTCGGCCATGTGGTGGGCAGCTATGAACTGGACAAGGTCCTGGCCGCGGGCGACCTGATCCGGGCCCATGCCCTCTACCCCATCCTGCTGCCACTGATCCTGATTGGCGCCCTGAGCAAAAGTGCCCAGTTCCCGTTCCATTTCTGGCTGCCCCATGCCATGGCCGCGCCCACGCCGGTCTCGGCCTACCTGCACTCGGCGACCATGGTCAAGGCCGGGGTGTTTCTGCTGGCACGGTTGTGGCCGTCGCTGTCGGGCAGTGAACAATGGTTCTACATCGTCGGCGGTGCGGGAGCCTGTACGCTGTTGCTGGGTGCCTACTGCGCGATGTTCCAGAATGATCTCAAGGGATTGTTGGCCTATTCCACCATCAGCCACCTGGGATTGATCACCCTGCTGCTGGGCCTGAACAGCCCGTTGGCGGCCGTGGCCGCGGTGTTCCACATTCTCAACCACGCCACCTTCAAGGCCTCGCTGTTCATGGCCGCCGGGATCATCGACCATGAAAGCGGCACCCGGGACATTCGCAAGCTCAGCGGCCTGGTGCGGCTGATTCCCTTCACGGCGACGCTGGCAATGGTCGCCAGCGCGGCGATGGCCGGGGTGCCGCTGCTCAACGGCTTCCTTTCCAAGGAAATGTTCTTCGCCGAAACGGTGTTCATTTCCGCCACCGCCTGGGTCGAGCTGGCGCTGCCGATCATCGCCACCATCGCCGGGACCTTCAGCGTCGCCTACTCCTTGCGCTTCACGGTGGACGTGTTCTTCGGCCCCGCGGCCACCGACCTGCCCCATACCCCCCACGAACCACCGCGCTGGATGCGCGCGCCGGTAGAGTTGCTGGTGTTCACCTGCCTGCTGGTGGGGATCTTCCCGGCCCAGGTGGTCGGCTCCTTGCTGGCGGCGGCCGCGCTGCCGGTCGTGGGCGGCAGCCTGCCCGAATATAGCCTGGCGATCTGGCATGGCCTCAATGCACCGATGATCATGAGCCTGGTGGCCATGTCCGGCGGCGTCGTGCTGTACCTGCTGCTGCGCAAGCAATTCAAGCGTGGGCAGATCACCCATACGCCGCTCATTGGTCGGTTCAGCGGCAAGCGTCTGTTCGAGCGCAGCCTGGTGCTGACGATGCGCCTCGGCCGGCGATTGGAACGACTCATCAGTACCCGGCGCCTCCAGGCCCAGTTATTCCTGCTGGTGTTGGTTGCGGTGCTGGCCGGGCTGATTCCGATGCTGCACAGCTCGCTGGCCTGGGGCGACCGGCCGAAGATTCCCGGCTCCATCGTCTTCGTCATCCTTTGGCTGCTGGCCATCGCCTGTGCCCTGGGCGCGGCGTGGCAGGCCAAGTATCACCGTCTCGCGGCCCTGACCATGGTCAGCGTCTGCGGCCTGATGACCTGCGTGACCTTCGTCTGGTTCTCCGCCCCCGACCTGGCCTTGACACAACTGGTGGTGGAAGTGGTGACCACGGTGCTGATCCTGCTGGGCCTGCGCTGGCTGCCACGGCGGATCGAGGACGCATTGCCCCGGCCCAACAGCGAACGGCGCGCGCGTATCCGTCGTCTGCGAGACCTGCTGCTGTCCGGCGCGGTAGGTGGCGGCATGGCGCTGCTGTCCTACGCGATGCTGACGCGCCAGACACCCAACGACATTTCTTCGTTCTACCTCAGCCGGGCCCTGCCCGAAGGCGGCGGCAGCAACGTGGTGAACGTGATGCTGGTGGATTTCCGCGGCTTCGACACCCTGGGGGAAATCACCGTGCTGGTGGCGGTGGCCCTGGCCGTGTTTGCCCTGCTCCGACGTTTCCGCCCACCGAAGGAAAGCATGCAACTGCCAGCGCAGCAGCGCCTGTTGGCGCCGGACGTGGTCACCGACCTGGTCAACCCACGGCACGCCAGCGATACCGCGCTGGGCTTCATGATGGTGCCATCGGTGCTGGTGCGCCTGTTGCTGCCGATTGCCCTGGTGGTGTCGTTCTATTTGTTCATGCGCGGCCACAACCAACCGGGTGGCGGTTTCGTCGCCGGGCTGGTGATGTCGGTGGCGTTCATCCTGCAGTACATGGTGGCCGGCACCCAGTGGGTCGAGGCGCAAATGAGCCTGCGGCCGCTACGCTGGATGGGCACCGGGTTGCTGTTCGCAACGGCGACGGGCCTGGGAGCGATGCTCGTGGGCTATCCGTTCCTCACCACGCACACCTGGCATGTGAAGTGGCCGCTGCTGGGGGACATTCACCTGGCCAGCGCCCTGTTCTTCGACATCGGCGTGTATGCCGTGGTGGTTGGTTCGACGCTGCTGATCCTCACCGCGCTGGCGCACCAGTCGGTGCGCGCCCACAAGCCGGCCCAGCAGTCCAAGCCTGCCGCCCCCCTCAAAGGAGCCACCCCCTGATGGAAGAAGTCATCGCTATTGCAATCGGCGTCCTGGCCGCCTCCGGCGTCTGGCTGGTGCTGCGGCCGCGAACCTTCCAGGTGGTCATGGGCCTGTGCCTGCTGTCCTATGGCGTCAACCTGTTCATCTTCAGCATGGGCAGCCTGTTCATCGGCAAGGAGCCGATCATCAAGGACGGCGTGCCCCAGGACCTGCTGCACTACACCGACCCGCTGCCCCAGGCCCTGGTACTCACCGCCATTGTCATCAGCTTCGCCATGACCGCGTTGTTCCTGGTGGTATTGCTGGCCTCCCGGGGCCTGACCGGCACCGACCATGTGGACGGACGGGAGCCCAGGGAATGATGCTGACGCCTCACCTGATCGCCGCACCTATTCTCCTGCCATTGCTCACCGCCGCGTTGATGCTGATGCTGGGGGAAAAGCACCGCGCGCTCAAGGCACGGATCAACCTGTTCTCCAGCCTGCTGGGCCTGGGCATCGCGGTGCTGTTGCTGTACTGGACCCAGGACCAGGCCCTGCCCGCGTCCATTGGCGTGTACCTGCCGGGCAACTGGCAGGCGCCGTTCGGCATCGTCCTGGTGGTGGACCGCCTGTCGGCGCTGATGCTGGTGTTGACCGGCATCATCGGCGTCAGCGCCCTGCTGTTCGCCATGGCCCGCTGGCACGGCGCCGGGGCCAGCTTCCATGCCTTGTTCCAGATTCAGCTGATGGGCCTCTATGGCGCCTTCCTCACCGGGGACCTGTTCAACCTGTTCGTGTTTTTCGAAGTCTTGCTGGCCGCCTCCTACGGCTTGCTGCTGCATGGCTCGGGGCGGGCACGGGTGTCGTCGGGCTTGCACTACATCTCGATCAACCTGCTGGCCTCCTCGCTGTTCCTGATCGGCGCGGCGCTGATCTATGGTGTCACCGGTACCCTGAACATGGCCGACCTGGCGCTGAAAGTGCCTCTGGTGCCGGAAGCCGACCGGGGCCTGCTGCATGCGGGTGCGGCGATCCTCGCGGTGGCGTTCCTGGCCAAGGCCGGCATGTGGCCACTGAACTTCTGGCTGGTGCCCGCCTATAGCGCCGCCAGTGCGCCTGTGGCAGCGCTGTTCGCGATCATGACCAAGGTGGGCATCTACACGATCTTGCGCTTGTGGACCTTGCTGTTCTCCGGCCAGGCCGGCGCTTCGGCGTATTTCGGCGGCGACTGGCTGATCTACGGCGGCATGGCGACCATTGTCTGCGCGGCCATCGCCATCCTGGCGGCCCAGCGCCTGGAGCGCATGGCCAGCCTGAGCATCCTGGTATCGGCCGGCATCCTGTTGTCCGCCATCGGCTTCGCCCAGCCGAACCTGGTGGGCGCTGCGCTGTTCTATCTGGTGAGTTCGACCCTGGCGCTGTGCGCGCTCTTCCTGCTGGCCGAGTTGATCGAACGCTCGCGTTCGGCCAATGAGCTGTCGCTGGAGGACGACCTCGATGCTTTGCCGCGACCGCTGGAGTCCCTGCAACCGCCCAAGGGCACCAACCTCGATGACGAGCAAAAAGCCGTGGTCGGGCAAGTGATTCCCTGGACCATGGCCTTCCTCGGCCTGAGTTTCATTGCCTGTGCGCTGC
This sequence comes from Pseudomonas sp. ICMP22404, assembly GCF_006227205.1. Lineage (GTDB taxonomy): Bacteria > Pseudomonadota > Gammaproteobacteria > Pseudomonadales > Pseudomonadaceae > Aquipseudomonas. The sequence continues at coordinate 38,803 of NZ_VCNG01000014.1, read as the reverse complement.
TGATTGTCGGCATGCCGCCGTTATCGGGGTTCATCGGCAAGCTGGGGCTGCTGAACGCCCTGCTCAACCCGCTGGGGCTCGGGGCCGACGCCGGAGCGCCGGTGTCGTATCAGGCGTGGGGTCTGCTGGCGCTGTTGATCCTGTCCGGGCTGGCCTCGTTGATCGCGTTCTCGCGCCTGGGCATCCAGCGCTTCTGGACGCCGCAGGAGCGCCCCTCGCCCCTGCTGCGACCTTTCGAATGCCTGCCGATCATTGCGCTGCTCGGCCTGGGTATCGCCTTGACGTTCAAGGCCGAACCGCTGCTGCGCTACACCCAGGACGCCGCTAACGCCCTGAACACGCCAGAACACTATGTGATGTCGGTGCTCGCCACACGTAGCATCCCCAGCCCCGACGCCCTTGGCGCAGTGCCGGAGGTGCAGCCATGAAACGCCTGTTTCCCGCGCCATGGTTGTCCCTGGCACTCTGGGCGCTGTGGTTGCTGTTGAACCTGTCCCTCAGCGCCGGGCACCTGCTGCTGGGGGCGGCGCTGGGCTTCCTGGCACCGCTGATGATGCGCCCGCTGCGGCCACGCCCCATTCGCATCCGCCGCCCCTGGGTGGTGCTGCGGCTGTTCCTGTTGGTGGGACGCGATGTGCTGGTGTCCAATCTGGCAGTGGCCTGGGGCGTGCTGAATGCCGGGCGACGCCCGCCGCGCTCGCGCTTCGTCAAGGTGCCCCTGGACCTGCACGACGCCAATGGCCTCGCGGCGTTGTCGATGATCACCACGGTGATCCCCGGAACGGTCTGGTCGGAACTGGCGCTGGATCGCCGTATCCTGCTGATGCATGTGTTCGATCTGAAGGATGAAGCGTCGTTCATCGCGCATTTCAAGGCCACCTACGAGCGGCCGCTGATGGAGATTTTCGAATGAGTCCGTTGCTGTCCAATGCCATTCTGCTCAGTCTGTTCCTGTTCGCCCTGGCAATGGTGCTGACCCTGTTGCGCCTGTTCAAGGGGCCGTCGGCGCAAGACCGGGTCCTGGCGCTGGATTACCTGTACATCGTTGCGATGCTGATGATGCTGGTGCTGGGCATTCGCTACGCCAGTGACACCTACTTCGAGGCAGCGCTGTTGATCGCCCTGTTCGGCTTTGTCGGTTCGTTTGCCCTGGCCAAGTTCCTGCTGCGTGGCGAGGTGATCGAATGACCGGGCATTTGTCGATGTGGGTGGAGATCCCGGTGGCGGTCCTGCTGGTACTCAGCAGCCTGTTCGCCCTGGCCGGGGCCATAGGCCTGGTACGGTTGAAGGATTATTTCCAGCGCATGCACCCGCCGGCCCTGGCCTCGACGCTGGGAGCCTGGTGCGTGGCGCTGGCCTCGATCATTTATTTCTCGGCGCTCAAGTCCGGGCCGGTGCTGCATGCCTGGCTGATACCGATCCTGCTGTCCATCACCGTACCGGTGACCACCCTGTTGCTGGCCCGGGCGGCGTTATTCCGCAAGCGCATGGCCGGGGATGATGTGCCGGCGGAGGTGAGCAGCCGACGTCAGTGAAGGATCAGACGGTGCAAACCTGTGGGAGCAAAGCTTGCTCCCACAAAATCTCCTGGGCACAACGGTGATGTTGTGTTTCAGGCCCAGGCCACCGCCAGCAAGCCGGCGCCCAGTACGACGCACAATGGCGAATAGACCCAGGTGTCGAGCCGGGCGAAGGTCGACTCCTTGAACTCCTTGAAGAAGCCCACCAGGTTCGACTCGCCAATGGCCCGGGCAAACATCAGCAAGGCAATCGCACTGATCAACCACTGCAGCGCCCGATGGGTGACCGGCGGCGCCAACAGGCCGCCCCGCAGGCACACCAGCAAGGCGATGAACAGCAGCGCCAGGGCCACCAACAGGGTCAGCCAGCCCGAAGGGTCAAATGCCGGGCGCAGCACCTGCCCCTGCTCGACCGGAACCTGCGGCACTACCGCCTCGGCTGCCCAGCGTCCACCCAGGGCCCAGTACACGTGAATCAAACTGATGGCCGCCAACACCGCGACCAGCGTCCGTGCCAATAAAAGCGTCATTCGCCAGCCTCCTGGAAAAGGTTGAACACTCATCCTAGCTCGAATTTGGCATTTCGCAGGACGGGCGCAGATTGCCCGTTTCCAGCGGATGACACATTGCTCGGGATCAATTGTTCAAGCCGCCTAGAGGCCAGCAGACACCTTGTCCGCCACTTCACTGGGCAGCCAGGCCTGCCACACCTGGGGATGGGCCTTGAGAAAGGCCTCGGCAGCTTCGCGGGGCGGCGTGCGCTTTTCGCTCATCTCGGCCAGGGCCTTGTTCAGGGGCTCGATGGGCAGGTCGACCTTGCTGAAGAATTCGGCAATCTCCGGATACTGTTTCTGGAACGGCGCCGAAACGCCTATCGACAGTTTCGACGCCAGGGAACGGGTCGGCCGGGGGTTGGGATTGTCGGCGTCGGTCAGGGTTTTCCAGGCCTCGGCATCGAAGGGCGGCTCTTGCAGTTGCACCAGCTTGAATCGCCCGAGCAACGGCGTGGGCGACCAGTAGTAGAACAAGATCGGTTTGCCCCGGCGAATCGACGAGGTGATTTCCGCGTCCAGCGCCGCCCCGGAACCACTGCGGAAATTCACGTAGCTGTCGGTCAGGCCATACGCCTTGAGCTTCTGCTTGTTGACCACCTCGGACGTCCAGCCGATGGGGCTGTTGAGGAAGCGCCCCTTGTCGGGACTTTCCGGATCCTTGAACACCTGCTTGTAGCGCGCCAGGTCGCTGACGCTGCGCAGGTCCGGCGCCAGGGGCTTGATCCCCTTGGCGGGATCGCCCTTGATCACGTATTCCGGCACCCACCAGCCTTCCGTCGCACCCTTGACCGTATCGCCCAGGGCGATCACCTTGCCCTCGGCTTCAGCCTTGACCCATACCGGACTGCGACCGGCCCACTCTTCGCCGATGACCTGAATGTCGTTATTGGCCAGCGCGGTTTCCAGGGTGATGGTGGTGCCCGGCAAGGTGTCGGTTTTCAAGCCGTAGCCTTTTTCGACGATGATCCGCAGGATATCGGTAATCAGGCTGCCGCTTTCCCAGTTCAGATCAGCGAAGTGGATCGGTGCCGAAGCAGCCGATGCCGGAAATGACGAAGCCAACACAGCGCAGGTGGCCCAGGCAGCCAGCCACTGTCGAACTCGTTTCATGCAATGTCCCTCATACCAGGCAGCAAGAGCTGAACGGTCCTGCGTAATCGAACGCAAGCCCCCGAATAACTCAGTCAACTGACTGTAGCCGAGGTTCCAGCAAAACGGTCGCCGCCCCTGGGTATCACTCGCTGGCCTTGAACGTCACCAGTTCGCCCTTGCGCCACTTCGCGGCTTTGGCGGTGACCGCCTTCAAGGTCTTGGTCAAACCTTCTTGCAGCTGTTCGTTCGCCGCATACACGGTCACCACGCTGTGGCCTTCCTTGAACAGGATGGCCTGGCCGCCCGGGGTCGTTACGAACGCGTACTCCCCAAGGCCATAGACCGTCAGTTTGATTTCGCGAAACCTGATCTCAAACTTGCCCCCCTCGCGACTTGGCAACACCGCCGCGCGAAAATGATCACCCACCTTGAGTTCGAGCCTGGGCTTGTCATCGACCACGAGAGCCGATTCGGTGTCGATTTCGGCGACGTAGATACCTTCGGCGGTCTGCTCGGTGATGTAGACGAAACGTGACTGAAACAGTTTGACCAGTTTTGCCCGAAGGTCACCCAGTACAAATAACGCATGCGTGTCGAGATTACTTACTGCCAAGGAAACATCCCCATCTTTGAAAACGGCCCGTTCCGCAGAAAGGACGGACCACGAGAACCCGTGCCGACTGTATTGTCGCAATGGACCTGTAACTGAAATTCGAAGTGAACGGCGCACCCTGTCCCGGGGCGAGAGAAGACTAAAGGATTGCCACTCTCGCCGTCTTTCCCGGGAGGTCGTCAGAAGCTGAAGGAAATAGCCACTCTGAGCATCGGAAAAGGTGGGACTACTAACTTTAGGGAAAATTCTCACTTAAAAAAGCATTTTTCTGACATCGAGCCTAAAAAAAATTGCTTTAGATAGGCGCAACCGTCCATACAGCGCTATCGATTCTAGAGCAGCCGGAGGTGCGGAGACTACTTGAAATACTTGGCAATTCGTCGGTAAACCATAGAAAAGGAATTCACATGGGCACTTTCACAACCTTGATCCACCCCATCACCCCTCGCATCGTCAACACCCATGACGCCTTTGACGGCGTCGACTACCTGCCGCTCTCGCTGATTCAACCGCGTTATCGGGTCGTCCTGGCCGGTAAGTGTTTTTTCCATATTGAAGAAACATCCACTGGACGTGTAAGAGGTTTCCGCACTGATCATAACGAAGCCTGCTACCTGGCCAGGTATCTCGAGCGAAGTGCCGGAACACAGCAATAATCGAACTCCTGACGCGCGCCTGCCTCAGATAAAGGGACGCAACCGAAGCGCCATGACGGCGCATGCCCAAAGGAGAACCCCATGGAACAACCCTCCCACGAACTCAAGACCCTGTTCGACCAACTGGGCCTGCCCTCGGATGACAAAGCCATCGACAACTTCATCGTGGCACACCCCCTGGACCCGGAAACAAAACTGGTGGAGGCCGACTTCTGGTCGGATCAGCAGAAGGACCTGCTACGGGAATGGCTGCTCGCCGATGGCGAAGAAGCGGTGTTGGTGGATCAACTGAACGTGCGCCTGCACGACGGTAAATAGCGGCTCGACAGCATCCGGGCTTGCTCGCGATGGCGGTGGCACTTCCCGGTATCGATGCAAGCTGGTCCACCGCTATCGCGAGCAGGCTCGCTCCCACAGTGGCCTTCGGTGGCCGCAAGATCCGCGAACACCACAAATCCCCTGTGGGAGCGAGCCTGCTCGCGATCAGCGGTGAGCCTGCTCTATCCAAATGGAAACCTAGCGCGGCTTCTCGGGCTTATAACCCAACCGCAACCCACCCCAGTGGCGGCCCTTGAGCATGATGGGCACGGACAGGTCATGCATCAGCTCGCCCGTGTCGCGGGTGTAGGTCTGCAACAGCACCGGCTGCTGGTGACTGCCGCATCGAATCCCGGTCCGATCGGAGAACTTGCGCTTGGTACGGTTGTTCAGCGTGTCAACGGCGGGATCGCCGGTCAACGGCTGGCTGAAGACTTTGTTGTGGGTAGGCACATACCCCTGCTGGGTGCAGGCAATCGCAAACACCAGGCCTTCGTGCCGGGCGAGCAAAGGTTCCTGGATGGCCGGCAGGACCTGATCGGTATAACGGTCGAAACGGGTCTGGAACTTGGCGGGATGGGTATTGGGAATGGCCTGGTAGTTACGATCGAACAGATCCTCCAGACTGATACGCCCCTGATCGATATCCGCCTCGAATTGCGCGGCGATCTGACTCGCGCCTTCACGCGCCAGGTCATAGACCCGTTGGTGATAATCGTCGAGACCCACCTCGGCCAGGCGCTCGCTGATGGTTTCAGCCTGGCCTTCCATCTGCACGGCCGCCTCGGCCAGACGTTGAGTCTGCTGGTCGCTGATGGACAGGTCGCTGCGCATCTGCTCGATGGCGTGGAACAGGCTGTCGAGTTGCTCGCGGTTGGTGTCGGTGCCCTGGGCGATGGCGCTGACCTGGGTTTCGACCCCGGCCGCGAGCCGGGCAATGTTCTCCAGATGCTGGCCCGTGTGCTCGACCTGCTGCACACCGCTGTCCAGATCGGCGGCCAACTGGCGGATCTGCTCGACCACCTGGGCGGTGCGCTGCTGGATGTCCGCCACCATGACCCCGACCTCGCCGGTCGCCGCCGCCGTGCGCCCCGCCAGACCACGGACTTCATCGGCCACCACCGCGAACCCACGGCCATGCTCGCCGGCCCGCGCCGCTTCGATGGCCGCGTTCAACGCCAGCAGGTTGGTCTGGCTGGCAATCGACTGAATCACCAGGCTGACCCGCTGGATCTCGTCGCTGCGCACGCTCAACGCTTCGATCAGCTCGCGGCTGTCGTTTGCCCGCTGGCTGAGCTGGTGCATGCGGCTGATGGACTCCACCAGTTCGCTGCGCCCGGCAACGCTGCTGCGATGGGCTTCGCTGGCAGCCCCCAGGGCTTGCTGGCTGAGTTGAGAGGTGGCCTGTTCGGTGACGATCATCGCTTCGGCATTGCTGACAATCTGCGCCGCCGCATCGAGTTGCGACTGGACCTTGCCGGCCAGTTGCCTGACCGAATAGGCGACACCGGCGGCCGACAACGCGTTATGACTGGTGGTGTAGGACAGGTCACGGGTCAGCTCGGCCAATGAGCCAGAGCCAGGCGAGGATTGCGGTGCTGTAACCAGACGCGAGCGCAGGCGCGGCAACCAGACGATCAGCATCGCCAGGGGCAGGCCCAGGTACAGCGACCAGCCTCCCAGCACAATGCCGCACAGCAGCAAGGTCAGGGCAAGACTCTGCAAGGTCGGCGTCAGCCAGCGCGCCGTGCTTTCTGTAGCAGATACCGAGGCAGGCACCGCCGCCAGAGATCCGTCTGTCGCCATCTTCGTCACCACACTTCTCGTTGTTATGTCAGCATTAAACGCCACTACCGAGCCATTATCCATGGTCCATTAGTCGCGTTCTTGCAGCAGATCAACGCAGGTGTAGAGATTTTTCGAAGGCCGCTACGCAACTTGGCGGGAGCAAGCTCCCTCGCCCAAGGTCTATGCAGCCTTCGGTATCGCGAATGGCAGGTCGAGGATCAGGCCTGGCGCTGGTGCTTGTCGATCTGCTCGTGACGTTCCTGAGCTTCGATGCAGTACTTGGTGGTCGGGCTGATCAGCAGGCGCTTGAGGCCGATCGGCTCGCCGCTGTCGTCGCACCAGCCGAAGCTTTCGTCGTTGATACGGTCCAGGGCCTGCTCCAGCTGGGGCAGCATGCGCTGGTCACGATCGATGGCGTTGACCAGCCAGGTACGCTCTTCTTCTACGGAAGCAGCGTCGGCCGGGTCAGCCGGGGAATCCAGGCTTTCAATGGCGATTCGGTTCTGTTCGATGCGCTCGTGGGTTTCGACTTTCATGTTCTGCAACAGCTTGGTGAAGAAAGCCAGCTGCTCGGCGTTCATGTAGTCATCCGCCGGCATGGCCAGCAACTTTTCCTTTGTCATTGATATCTCTATAAAAAAACGTGCATTAAGGCGAATTATGGAGCGTCCCGCAGCGCAGCTGCCACGCTCGTCAGGAAGGCGCCGTCTATTCCAAGCGCCACCCGGCACTCAATTTACGAGGGGCGGCAGTCTAAGGCCGAGTCGAGGCCTCAGCAACCGAAAACATGGGAAAATGTCCGACAACCCCTTCAAATGTTCTCTGACAGGCTTCTGGCGGTCATCGGAGTGCGTTTATAACAAGAAATTCGGTGTAATGGCTGTATTAAGAAGACAAATGGCAACGCCACGCGGGTCAGGCGTGGCGCTTTGTCGCAACAGGGCAATCGTTAACGCTTGAGTTTGCGCTTGTTGCGGTACTGGTCGATGACCACCGCGACCACAATGATCAGCCCCTTGATGATGTCCTGGATGTAGGCATCGACACCCACGAAGGTGAAGCCGCTGGCCATGACGCCAAGAATCAGCGCCCCGATCACCGTCCCGGTGATGCGCCCTACACCACCGGCCAGGCTGGTGCCGCCGATCACGGCTGCGGCAATCGCATCCAGCTCATAGGACATGCCCATGCCGGCCTGTCCGGTCGCGGCCCGCGCCGAGGCCACCACTCCGGCGAGGCCGGCCAGCAGCCCGGCGATGCTGTAGACAATGACCAGATGCCGCTTGACGTTGATCCCCGAGGTACGCGCCGCCTGCATGTTGCCGCCGATGGCATAGGTGTATTTGCCGTACTTGGTGTAGCGCAGGGCGATATGGAAAATCACCGCCACCACCAGGAAGATGATCACCGGCATGGCGCCATGCCCGATGGCGGTGTAGGAATCCGACAACATGCTCACCGGCTGACCTTCGGTGTAGTAACGCGCCAGGCCCCGGGCCGACACCATCATGCCGAGCGTCGCGATAAAGGGCGGGATGCCGGTGATGGCGATGATGCTGCCATTGATCGCCCCGGCCAGCAGTCCCACGCCCAGCCCGGCCACCACCGGGATCCAGACCGGCAAGTCAGTCAGCGACGGGAACACCGCTCGGGCGAAGTCCGAGGTCTGGGCCAGGCTGGCGGCAATCATCGCCGACAGCGCCAGCACGGAACCGGACGACAGATCGATACCGGTGGTGATGATGACCTGGGTCACGCCGATGGCCAGCAGGCCGATGATCGACACCTGCAGGATCATCAGGACCAGGCGCTGGGAGTTCATCAGGAAGCTCTGGTCGCGCATGATCCAGCCGAACAGCTCGAACACCAGGCCAATGCCGATCAGTACCAGGAAGATACTCAGTTCCGTCGGCAACCGCCGGCGCGTCCTGGCCGAAGCGGCCGTGGGTTTGTTTTCCAGTATTGCGTTCATAGCCATCCACCTTTTTTTGTTCTTTGGCGAGGAGTGCTCTCTGCCGGGAGATGTAGCGGCCCGAAAACGGGGCGGTGCGACGTTTCGATAAATCCCCTCGCCACAATGTTGCTCGACTTTATTTTTTGAACGGGCGCGTCAGGCCAGGCCGGAGGCCAGTTGCATGACCCGCTCCTGGGTCGCTTCGCTCCGGTCGAGGGTGCCCATCAGGTCACCTTCGTGCATCACCAGGACCCGGTCGCTCATGCCCAGCACTTCCGGCAGTTCGGAGGAAATCATGATGACTGCCATGCCCTCGCCGGCGAGGTAGGCAATGAGCCGGTAGATCTCGGCCTTCGCGCCAACGTCGATGCCACGGGTCGGTTCGTCGAGGATCAGGATCCGCGGGTTGGTCATCAGCCAGCGGGCCAGTAGCGCCTTCTGTTGATTACCGCCGGACAGGGTATCGATGCACTGCTCCAGGGACGGGGTCTTGACCCGCAGCTTCTTGCACATGTCTTCGCACAAGGCGCGCAAGGCTTTCTGCTGGATGAACCCGTTGCCGACGTAATGGGGCAGCACGGCCATTTCCATGTTTTCCAGCACCGACAGGCACGGGAACAGCCCACTGAGCTTGCGATCCTCGGTCAACAAGGCGAAGCCCTTCTCGATGGCCATGTGCGGGTCGGTGATACGCACCGGTTGGCCGTCCAGCAAGATCTCGCCGCCGGTACTGGGCGTGACACCGAAGATCGCCTCGGCCACGTTGGTCCGTCCCGAGCCCATCAGCCCGGCGATGCCGAGGACCTCCCCGGCGTGGAGGTCGAAGGAGACCCCCTTGAAAACGCCGTCCAGGCTCAGGTCGCGCACCGACAGCACCAACTCGCCGATGGGTTTGTCCCGCTCCGGAAACAGCTGGCTCAATTCCCGTCCGACCATCATCGAGATCAGACTGTCGCCGTCCATGCTGTCGGCCCGTTGCAGGCCGATGTAGCGGCCGTCGCGAAACACCGCCACTTCATCGGCGATAGCAAACACTTCGTTCATTTTATGGGTGATGTAAATGATGCCCTTACCTTGGGCCTTGAGGTCGGCAATGATCGAGAACAGGTGGGCGACTTCCGTTTCGGTGATGGCCGAGGTCGGTTCGTCCATGATCAGGATGTCGGAGTCATAGGACACCGCCTTGGCGATTTCCACCATTTGCCGCTCGGCAATACTCAGGTTGCCCACCAGATCCTCGGGGTCGAGGTTGATCCGCAGGCGTTCCAGCAACCTGGCGGTGCAACGGTGCATCTCCCCGTGGTCGATCATGTGCAAGCCATTGAGCTGCTCGCGGCCGATCCAGATGTTTTCGGCGATGCTCATGTGGGGCATCAGGTTCAGTTCCTGGTGGATCATCGCAATGCCGGCCTGCAGCGCCGCCAGGGGCGTGTCGAAGGTGACCGGTCTGCCCCGCAGGCGCAGTTCACCGGCGTCCGGCTGGTAGATGCCGGCAATGATCTTCATCAGGGTGGATTTACCCGCGCCGTTTTCGCCCATCAGGGCCAGGACGGAGCCGGGACGTACCCGCAACTGCACGTCGGACAAGGCCACCACGCCGGGAAATCCCTTGCTGACATTGACGACTTCCAGCAGATACGGTTCGTCAGGTAATACGCCCGGCTGGACAGTCATTGCCGGGGCGCTCGAAGCTATCGCTGAGGCAAACATGGTCAGGTACTCCCTCGGCAAGGTCGGCGTGGCGTCCTTGCCTGCTTATTGTTGTGGTCGAACCAGTGGTGCGTGGAACGTTACTTGAACTGGTCGACGTTTTCCGGCGTGATCAGGCGATACGGCACCCACACGGCCTGCTCCACCGGCTGTTTCTTGATCATTTTCACCGCCGTGTCGATCGAACCGTCGGCCTGGCCCTTGGCATCCTGGAACACCGAGACCGCCATGTCGCCCTTCTTCACGGCGTTCAAGCCATCCGGCGTGCCGTCGACCCCGGCTATCAGAACGCTGCCCTTCTCCTTGCCGGCGCCCTTGAGCGCCATGGACGCGCCGATGGCCATCTCGTCGTTGTTCGCCACCACGGCGTTGAACTCACGCCCCTGGGTCAGCCAGTCGTTGACCAGGGTCATGCCCTTGTCCCTGGACCAGGTGCCGGTCTGTTCCTGTTCGATCTTGATGTTCGGGTACTTGGCGAGCACTTCCTTGACGCCCTTGGTGCGGTTGGTGGTGGAGTTGTTGGCCAGGTCGCCCAGCAGGATCACGATATCGCCCTTGCCCCCCATTTTGTCCGCCAGGTATTGCATCTGCATCCGGCCGGCTTCCAGGTCGTCCGAGGCAACAGTCACCACGCCCGCCGGCAGTTTCAGGTCATCGGGACGACGGTTGACGTAGACCAGCGGAATACCGGCGGCCACGGCGGACTTGGTGATGCGCTGGGTCGCAGCGGTGTCCACCGGGTTGACGATGATGGCGTCGACTTTCTGGCTGATGAAACTTTCCACCTGGCTCAATTGCTTGACCACATCACTGCGTGCGTCTTCGAACTGCAGGCTGACGCCGTCCGGCATGGACTTGGCTTTCTTGTCCATGGACTCACGCAGGTAAGTCAGCCAGGTGTCGTCGAACTGCGACATGCTGACCCCAATCTTCAGGTCCGCCAGGGCAGCGCCGCTGGCAAGCATCAACGACAGGGCCAACGAGGCGATACGGGTCTTGGTCTTCATGAACGGTCTTTCTCCACATTCTTGTTGGTTTTATGGATAAGGCGTGTCGGCGCTCAGGAACGGGGCAAACGCACGATGGGCGCACCGGGCATGCAACACACCACGGCGCCGTTGCGCTGGATGCACAGGGATTCGAACAGGGGAAGGACTGCGGACAAGCGCAGCAGATGTGACAGATGAAACGCAGAGCGGCTGAAGGTTTTCATCGACGGTACCTGGCTGTGTTTCTTGTTTTTGTTGAGTTCGCCGCTTGTTTAAGAAGCCATTGCACAAGCGGGAACAGGATGTCGGTAACCTGGAAAAGACTTTATTAGAAAATATTTTCCATATCAACAGATTTTAGAATTTTATTCGTTTTTTATTCCATGACCAATGGGCGTGGCTAACACCACCACTTCATGGCGCTCCGCGCTCTGCCGGGCAGCGTCCAGGATTCGGGTGGTCGCCAGTGCATCACAGGGCTGGACTGGCAGCGGGCCAGTTCCCTGCAATGCGGTTTGCAGGCGCTGGTAGAACTCGATCCAGCACCCCCGCTCCGACGTCACCCGCTCACGCTCGGTGCCGTGCTCGAACCAGCCCCAGCGTCGATGTTCTTCGGTCCCCCAGCGTTCGCCCTCTGTGGCCGGGCTCAAACCGGCCAGGGCCTGGGCCTCCTGTCCGTCCAGGCCCTCGACGGTATAACAACCCTCGGAACCACTGACCCGGAACCGTGGACGCGGCGCGTTCTGCAGGCAACTGCCACTCAAGTGCGACACCACGCCGTCGGCATGGGTCAGGGACATGAAGAAGCCATTGTCGAAAACCTGGCCTGGCCGCCGGTAGTCCAGTTCGGCGTAGATTCGCACCACTGGCCCGAACAGCTGCAACGCCTGGTCCACCAGATGACTGCCCAGGTCACGCAGGAATCCGCCACCGCTGCCCTTGCCCACCGACGTCGGCGAATAACGCTCGACACTGGACTCGAACCGCAGGACCTGTCCCAGGACACCGGACGCCAACAATTTGCGCACGGTCAGGAAGTCCGAGTCCCAGCGCCGGTTCTGGTACACGCACAGCGGCACGTTGCGTCGCTCGGCGGCCAGCACCATCGCCTCGGCCTGCGCGGCATCAGGGGCGAAAGGTTTGTCGCTGACCACCGCCACGCCCCGCTCGATGGCCTCCATCACCACCGCCGGACGACCGTCCAGAGGCGTGGAAACCACCACCGCGTCGACACCGGCCGCCACCAGTTGCTCCAGCGTGTCGAAAGCCTGGACATCAGGATGTTCGGTCGCCAGTTGCTGGCGGCGCTCGGGAGACCGGGTCACCACGCCCACGAACGTCGCCCCCGGCAAACTGCTGATCAGCGGCGCATGAAAGAATCGTCCACCCTTGCCGTAGCCCACCAGTCCGATTCGCATGAAAGCTCCTTGTCCCACAATTTAAATGCGGCCCTGTGGGAGCGAGCCTGCTCGCGATGGCAGCCTGTCAATCACATTGATGTCGCCTGACACACCGCCATCGCGAGCAGGCTCGCTCCCACATTTAAAACAGTGATCAACCGTAGAAACGCGGACGCTCGGGCAACTCCACCTTGACGATCTGCCCACTGCCCTGCGCCTCGATGCAGGCATCCGCCGCCACCGCCGCCGCGAAACCATCCCACGCCGAAGGGCCGCCCACCTGCCCGGCGCGGACGCCGTCGATAAAGGCCTGCAACTCGACGTCATAGGCGGCGATGAAGCGATCCTTCCAGTCCATCAGGATGGCATTGGACAGCTTGGCGCCACTGCGCAGCTGTACCTGCGACGGTTCCGGCAACTTGGCGATGCCGGTCTCCCCCACCACCTCGCATTGGATGTCATAGCCGTACTGACAGTTGACGAACACTTCCACGTCGATGCGCGTGCCCCTGGCGGTTTCCAGCAGGACGATCTGGGGATCGCGCAGGTGGGCCAGGGCCTTGCTGGTCTTGCGGGGGAAGACCACTTGCACCGACACGTAGTCGTCGGCCAGCAGCCAACGCAACACGTCCAACTCATGGATCAAGGTGTCGGTGATCGCCATGTCGGTCTTGTAGTTTTCACCCACGCTGGGGTTGCGGTGGGCGCAATGCAGCATCAGGGGTTCGCCGATCTGGCCGCTGTCGATCACCGCCTTGAGCGCCCGATAGCCCTCATCGTACGGGCGCATGAAACCGACCTGCACCAATCGCTTGCCATGGGCCACCTCGGCCTCGACGATCCGGCGGCAGCCTTCTGCCGTGACAGCCAGGGGCTTTTCACAGAACACCGGCTTTCCGGCGGCGATCGCCGCCAGCACGAACTCCTCATGACTCGGCCCCCAGGACGTGACGAGGATCGCCTCGACTTCCGGCGCCTTGATCAACCCGTGTCCATCGGGATAGACCTCGGCGGTCAGGTTCAGGTCGGCCACCACTTTCGCCGCCTGGGCCAGGTTGATGTCGGTCACCGCCACCACCTGGCTGTTGAGCAAGGTCTGGCTGCAACGACGGATATGGTCCTGGCCGATGGCCCCGGTGCCGATGACGCCCAGCTTCAAAGACATGTAGAACTCCTTATGTAGGGTTGGGGCAAATCAGTACTGACGGGCCTGGGCCAGTCGTTCATTGAGGGTCTTGGCGACGGCGTTGGTCCGGGCGCTGGTGGAGACTTGCGCCACACCGACCCGCCACCAGGACAGGTAGCCGTGGATCATGGTCTTGGGCAGGACCTTGATGTCGATCAGGGTCGAGACCGTTTGCAGCCGTGCGTCCGCCAGGGCCGCGTGCAGTTCGTCGAGGGTCTTCACCTTGTAGGTCTTGCAGCCGTAGGCCGCCGCACTCATAGCGAAATCCACCGGCACGAAACCGCCGTCGAGCTTGCCGGTGTCGGGGTTGCGGAAGCGGAACTCGGTGCCGAAGCTGTCCATCCCGTTCCCCATCTGTAAATTGTTGATGCAGCCGAACGTCATGTTGTCCAGCAGCACCACATTGATCTTGCGCCGCTCCTGAATCGAGGTCGCCAGCTCCGAATGCAGCATCATGTAGGAACCGTCACCCACCAGGGCGTACACCTCTTTATCAGGCTCGGCGAGTTTCACCCCCAGCGCCGCATTCACCTCGTACCCCATGCAGGAATAGCCGTATTCGAGGTGATAGGTATTCACGCCCTTGCTGCGCCAACTGCGCTGCAAGTCCCCGGGCAGGCTGCCGGCGGCGGCGACAATGATCGCGTCATCGGCCAAGGTTTCGTTGAGCGTGCCCAGCACCCGACTCTGGGTCAGGCAGGAGCCGGTGAGTTCGATGAACTCGCGAAACACCGCCGGATCCATGCCGTCATCGATTTCCGGGACGAAACCCTCGGCCTGATAATCGGCCTGGTAGACCCGGTCCACCTCAGCCTCCAGTTGCCCCTTGGCGTCAGCGATCCGCCCGCCCCATTCGGCACGGTAATCCCCCACGGCACTGGACAGCGCCTCCAGCCCCGCACGAGCATCGGCCAGCAATTGCACGCCGTCGAGTTTCAGCGCGTCGCATGGGCTGACATTGAGGTTGAGGAATTGCACATCCGGATGCTGGAACAGCCATTTGGAGCCGGTGGTGAAATCGCTGTAGCGGGTACCGATGCCGATGATCAGGTCCGCTTCCTTGGCCAACAGGTTCGCCGCCAGGCAGCCGGTTTCGCCAACACCGCCGACGTTCAGCGGATGACTGGATATCACTGCGCTCTTGCCGGCCTGGGTCTCGGCAAAAGGAATGCCGAAGCGTTCGGCAAAGGCTTGCAATGCGGCGTTGGCGCCGGCGTACTTCACCCCACCGCCACAGATGATCAGCGGCCGACGCTTGCCCTTGAGCAGGGCCAAGGCATCGCCGAGCATCGCCGCGGTGGCCGGACGGCGGTCGATGCGATGCACACGCTTGGCCAGGAAGTAATCCGGGTAGTCATAGGCTTCGGCTTGCACATCCTGAGGCAGCGCCAGGGTCACCGCGCCGGTTTCAGCCGGATCGGTGAGCACGCGCATGGCGTGGATCGCGGCGCTCATCAATTGCTCGGGACGGTTGATCCGGTCCCAGTATTTGCTCACCGCCTTGAACGCATCGTTGGTGCTGATGCTCAGGTCGTGGAACTGCTCGATCTGTTGCAGCACCGGGTCCGGTTGACGGCTGGCGTAGACATCGCCGGGCAACAGCAGTAGCGGAATGCGATTGGCCGTCGCGGTGGCCGCCGCCGTCAACATGTTCGCCGCGCCGGGACCGACCGATGAGGTACAGGCATAGATCTTGCGGCGCAGGTGCTGCTTGGCGAAACCGATGGCGGCATGGGCCATGCCCTGTTCATTGCGGCCCTGATGGACCACCAGGTCGCCGCTGTCCTGTTCCAGCGCCTGGCCCAGGCCCAGCACATTGCCGTGGCCGAAAATGGTAAAGACTCCGGCGACGAACTTGCTCTGGACGCCGTCGACCTCGACGTACTGGTTATCGAGGAATTTCACCAGGGCCTGGGCCATGGTCAGTCGTGTTGTGGACATGCTTGCACCTTGTCTGGAATGCGATCCCTGTGGGAGCGAGCCTGCTCGCGAAGCGGTATATCAGACAACATCACTGTCGAATGTGAGATCGCTTTCGCGAGCAGGCTCGCACCCACAAGGGGGCTCATCATTTTTGAGAGGCGTGTCAGGCCTGGGAATTCTGCAGATGGCTCATGCTCGCCCCCAACGCCTGGCGGATATCGGCCAGTTCATGGACGCTCTCGGCGAACGGTTCGAAGGACAGGTAACCTTCATAGCCACCGGCCCGCAGCGCCTCGATCTGTGCGGCGTTGCCGAGGATGTCGGCCTTGCCTACCAACACCCGGTGGCCGTCGCGGATCGTCGCCAACGGCGCCTGGGCATCCTCCACGCCGGAGATGTGCACCAGCCCGGTCAGCTCGGGGAAGAACGCCTGTTCACCCGCCAGATGGTGGTGAAAAGTGTCGTGAACCAGGCGAAACACATCCAGCCCGCCGATGGCCTTGATCGCTTCCACCGCCGTCCCCTTGCGGCGCAACGAGCACTCCTCGAACCCCAGGGGCTCGATGAAGCCGTAGATGCCGAAGGCCCGCAGGATCGGCGCCAGTTCGCTGAGCGCCGTACGCAGCCCCGTCGCGCGCTCGGCCTCGCTGCGTGGGTCGGCACGCTCATTGAGCGGGCACATGACCAGGCCCTCGGCGCCACATTCGCGTGCATAGTCGGCCAACCTCACGGCCTGGGCGCGACGCTCTTCGTTCCATACATCGAAGGGATAGAGGGCGTTGATCGACAACACCTTGATGCCCCGCTCCTCGCACAATTCACGCACGCGAGCAGGTGCCATGCCGTTCTCGATCTCGACGCCTTTGAGATCGTTGCGGATCTCGATGGCATCGGTTTTCAGGGCCAGGGCCAGATCGATGAATTCGGGCAACGCCAGGCGCGGAGCGACCATTCGGTTCAAGGCAAAACGCAGGGGCTTATTCATCTTGTTATCCCTCCAGTGTCCATACGAAACGGTTTGGGTGATCGGGCAGCAAACGGTGTTCAGAGATCCAGCAACCAACTGTGCTGTGGGTCGTTATGGAACTGCCAGACCCGCTTCGGACCGGCCATGACATTCAGGTAATACGACTCGTACCCGTAGGGCACGCTGACCGGGTGGTAGCCCTTGGGCACCACCACCAGGTCGCCGTTCTCCACGGCCATGGCCTGGTCGATGCTGCGGTCGTCGGTGTAGACCCGTTGGAACACGAAGCCTTGGGACGGGCTGACCTGGTGATAGTAGGTTTCCTCCAGGAAACTCTGGTGCGGCAGATCGTCGGTGTCGTGCTTGTGGGGTGGATAGCTCGACGAGTGACCCGACGGCGTGCGCACTTCCACTACCAGTAACGAATGGGCCGGTTCGCTGTCCGGTAGGATGTCGCAGACATACCGGGTGTTCGCCCCCTTGCCGCGCACGCTGCGCTTCATGCTATCGGGACGGATCAGCCGTGGGCCGTAGTCGTTGTGGCTAGAGCCCGGCGCGGCACAGACGGCGACCTGAACATCGCTCAGGGCGATCACCTGGGCCTGGCTGCCGGGTGGCAGGTAGGCGGCATAGGGCGATTTATCCTCGAACACTGACTGACGATCGCCGAGGTTGTCCCAGGCGAAGCTGCCCTGCCCCGGCGCTTCGCCCTTGAGGCTGATGCGACCGCTGAGTAGCACCAGGCACAACTCCTTGTCGCCGGCGGCCACCGGCAGGGTTTCGCCGAGGCTCAGGCGGTAGGCCGCAAACCCTACGTATTCCAGCTCACCCTGGGGCAGTTGGACCATGGTCCGGCCACCGGGCTGGTTCTTGATCAACAGACTCATGACGAACTCCTTTCCTGCAGCAAGGCGCGCAAGGTGTCGTAACCCTTTTTGGCGTAGGCATAACTCGGCGCCACGGCCGGATCCTGCTCGGCTTCCACCACCAACCAGCCCTGATAATCGGCGGCCAGCAGGACGTCCAGCAACGCGGCGAAATCAATGTCGCCGTCCCCCGGCACGGTGAAGGTGCCGTTGACGATGCAATCCGGGAAGCTCCAGAGATGGTTGCGCGCCAGTTGCACCACCGGCTTGCGCACATCCTTGAAGTGCACATGACAGATCCGCTCGATGTGCTTGCGCAAGACCTGTAGCGGCTCGCCACCGCCCATATAGCAGTGACCCGAGTCGAACAGCAGGCCGACCTCACTGCCGGTCAGGGCCATCAGTTTGTCGATGTCCGAGGGCGATTCGACGTAGGCCCCCATGTGGTGGTGATACGCCAGGCGCACGCCCTGGGACAAGGTGAAGCGGGCCAGTTCGGTCAGCTTGTCGGCATAGGCCTGCCAGGCGGCGTCGGTGTGGAAACGCGGCCGCTCGATCAGGGGAATGCGCTGGCCCTGGATCGAGTCGGCGACTTCACCATAAACCAGCACCGTTGCGCCGTTTTGCGCCAGCAACTGGACGTGGGCGGCAATCGCGTCGATTTCCTCGGCCGCCGAGCGCCGGGCCAGGCGACTGGAGTACCAACCGGACACCAGTGCCAGGTCGTAGGGACGCAGCACATCGCCAACGCCCTTGGCGTCCTTGGGAAACTTGCCGTTGAGCTCGAACCCCTCGTAGCCGATGGCCTTGCCTTCGCTCAGCGCGGTGCTCAACGGCGTCTCACCGCCCAGGGACGGCAAGTCGTCGTTGCTCCAGGAAATCGGGTTGATGCCAATTCGAATAGCGGGCATGGCTGCACCTTTTATTGTTTTTACATAGCAATTGAAAGCTGCGCAGAACCTTGTGGGAGCGAGCCTGCTCGCGATAGCGGTCTTTCAGACGACTGATGGTCAACAGTTAGTCCGCTATCGCGAGCAGGCTCGCTCCCACATCAGGTTCAGTGTTCACATTATTCAGCTCCGGGCAGCACGCCACGCCTCGATCAACTCCACAAACGTGCCCTGCACCTGCTGGATCAGGGTTTCGTCATCGATGTCCCCCGCCAGCCAGGCCCGGCTCGGCTCTTGGAAAATCGTGCGGCCCACGGCGAATCCTCGGCAGCTGGTGCTCTGGCTGGCCTGGCGAAACCCCTCGGCCAAGGCCGCGGCCGGGGCGTTGAGCCCCAGGAGCACGACCCCGCGGCAATAGGGATCGCGCTGTTGGATCAGTGCGTCGAGCTGCTTCCACTCGTCCGCAGTCTGCGCTTCGATCTTCCACCACGCCGGGTAGATGCCCAGGTTGTAGAGGCGCTTGAGCGCGCGGTACAGCACATCGGGATGCTGCGAGGGATGATCCTTCGGTGGAATGACCTCCAACAGCAATTCATGGCCGCTGACCTGGGAAGCCTTGTAGAGCCCCATCAGTTGCGCCTCCTGCTCCAAACGCAGCAGCGGTTCGTCATCGGGGTGGAACTGCACCAGGCACTTGATGATTTGCTCGCTGGGCCAGGCGATCAGGTTGCTGCCGATGGAACGCCCGTGTTCGAACGCCAGCGGCCGCGAGCCTTGCACTTCCACCGGCCGCGCGACCCACCAACCGCGCCCGGTGGCGGCGTTCAATGAATCCTGGCCAAAGCGTTGATCGGCCAGCAAGCCGACATCGGCCTCGATGCCCTGGCGCTTCAGGTCGGCTTCGACCCGCTCCACCGCCTGGACGAACAGTTGCTTGAGCTTCCCAATGCAACTCAGGTCTCGATCACCCTTTTGCGCCAGTTCCACCAGTTGCCAACGATGGTCAAAGGCAAAGATGAACAGTTGTTTCCAGTTCTTGCGCGGCACGCTGACCTGATGCAACCGTTGCAGCACGACGTCCTGGTCCGGCCGGGTGATCGGTACCGGGCTGTCGAACAGATAGTCGAGTTCAGCCCGGGTCGGCATCGCTGGCGCACAGCCGTGGCGCGACACCACCAGACCACCGCAGGCGTTGGCCAATTGGCAGCAGCGCTCATCGCTGGCGTCCTCCAGCCAGCCGGCGAGGAAGCCCGACATAAAGGCATCGCCGGCGCCCAGTACATTCAGGACTTCGACCCGGACTCCCGGATAAATCGCACCGTCCTCGAGCCGAGCCGGGATGGCGCCGTGAATCACCGTGCAACCCTGCGGGCCGAGCTTGACCACCAGGGTGGCCGCCGTCAGCGAACGGACAGTACGCAGCGCCGTCAGCAGATCTTCGCTGCCGCCGGCAATCAGGAACTCTTCTTCGGTGCCGACGATCAGGTCGAAGCGCGGCAGGATGCCTTGCACATGCTGGCTGACTTTCTGGTCGGCGACGAAACGGGTTTCCCCATCGGCCTTGCCCGTCAGGCCCCAGAGCACCGGTCGATAGTCGATGTCCAGTATGCGTTTGACGTTGTGTTTGGCGGCATGATCCAGCGCCTGGAGGCTGGCGTTGTAGACGCTTTCGGTGGAGAAATGAGTGCCGGTGATCAGGAGGGCCTTGCTCGAAGCGATGAAGGCCTCGTCAATGTCTTCGGCGCGCAGCGCCATGTCGGCGCAGTTTTCCCGGTAGAACACCAGGGGAAAGGTTTCCCGATCCTTGATACCCAGCAGCACCAGGGCGGTCAGGCGCTCAGGGTCAACCTTGATGCCGCTGACATCGCAGCCCTCGCGGGCCAGGGATTCCACCAGGAAACGGCCCATGTGGTCATCCCCCACCCGGCTCAACATCGCCGACCTGAGCCCAAGTCGAGCGGTGCCGAAAGCGATGTTGGCGGACGAGCCACCCAGGTATTTGGCGAAGCTCGACACATCTTCCAGCCGCGCCCCGACTTGCTGCGCGTACAGGTCAACGCCCAGGCGTCCCAGGCAGATCACATCCAATTGACGCCCACTGGCAAAACGAGTCTGGCCCATGCTGGCTCCTGTTATTTTTATCAGCCTGCGTTCGCTGCCGGACCGGCGCCAACGCTCTTGGTGGATGCAGACTAAAACGAGCAAGGGCCAATAATCAATAATTTTTCTATAAAAATTTTATGTGGAATATTTTTTCCAATAAACTTCCAATCAGCTGTATCAGACGCAGTGCATCGTTTCAGTCATGGATTGCGACGTTACCCATCATGATTTTCCCTGCGCCTACGCTGTAGACTGCGAACAGCCAACTTATTGTCGAGGGCCGGTCTTTCAGCGAACGGCCCTATAAGAACAAGCCAGAAGGATTATCTATGACCCGCCCCGATCTGCCGGCGCCATCCGAGAGCGCGTCCGAGGCCGCCCTCGCCAGCCCACCGATCAATGCCGAGCGTCTGTTGCAACTGATCACCGATGAATATGAAAGCTTGCCGCGCCAGCTCAAACGCATTGCCAGCTACATGAGCCAGCAAAGCGACCGGATCATGGTGGATCGCATCAGCGACATCGCCCGCGAGTGCGAAGTGCACCCGTCGGCCATCGTGCGCTTCTCCCAACGGTTCGGCTTCAGCGGGTTCAGCGAAATGCAGGCATTGTTTCGCGAGGCCTACACCCACAAGACCACACCGGTACAGAACTACCAGCAGCGTATTCGCAGCATGATCGCCAACAAGTCGCAGAAAGCCAGCGGCGGCGACCTGGCACGCGAATGCATCAACGCCACGCTGTCGGGCATCGAGCGACTGGGGCAGGAGCTGGACGACCAGGCGTTCGACAAGGCTGTCGACCTGGTGGTCAATGCCGACAACATCTATGTGGTGGGCGTGCGGCGCTCCTTCGCGGTGGCCGATTACCTGGTCTATAACCTTCAGCACACCAACAAGCGTATCCATCTGGTTTCCGGCCTGGGGGGCAGTTATCGCGAGCAGATGCGCAGTGTGCGGGCCAATGACCTGGTGATCGCCATCAGCTTCACGCCCTATGGCAAGGAAACCCAGCACTGTCTGCGCATCGCCCAGCATCACCAGGCCAAGACGCTGATCATCACCGACAGCAACCTGTCGCCCCTGGCGAAACGGGCCAACACCGTGCTGCTGGTGAACGAAGGCAGCTCCTTCGCCTTCCGCTCGCTGAGTGCCACCTTGTGCCTGTGCCAGGCGTTGTTCATTGCCGTGGCCTATCGGCTGGAACTCAAGGTTGATGAGATTCATGAACAGGTGGGGTTCGAGGATTGACGCTCGACCTACAACCCATCCCTGTGGGAGCAAAGCTCGCTCGCGATAGTGGCAGACCAGTCAATATTGTTGCCGACTGACTTACCGCAATCGCGAGCAAGCTTTGCTCCCACAGGGTGGAGGCTTCACTGACTTGCATTCGAGCATAGGCTCGATGCCTCAGGCCAACTCCATATCCTTCGGCTCAGCCACCCTCGGCATCACCTCGAAGCGGTCCGCCAGGAACGGCGTGATATCCAACGGCAGCGGCTCGTTGTTGACCAGCCTGTCCAGCAAGACGCCGGTGATGGCCGAGGTCAGGATGCCCGTGCGGAAATGTCCGCAGGCATTGAGGTAGCCTTCCACGCCTCGCATCGGCCCCAGGATCGGCAATTCATCGGGAGAGCCCGGGCGCAGGCCAGCCCAAGTCCGCTTGAGGTTGATGTCGGCCAGTTGCGGGATGCACCGCATCGCCCCCTGCACCAGCCCCTCGATCTCTGGGTAGGTGGTGGTCACATCGAAGCCCTTGTCTTCCGTGGTGCTACCGATAAGGATTTCGCCGTTGTCTTTCTGCGCCACGTAGCAGTCGCTGGTGGTCAGGCACCCATTGAGAAGCTTCGGCATACGCTCGGTCAGCAGGATCTGCCCCTTGACCGGCTTGACCGGAATCCGCACGCCGGTGGCCTGCTCGCTCAGGTCCGCCGCCCAGGCACCGGTGGCATTGATCAGGGTCCGGCAGTTGAAGGTGCCGGCCTCGGCGGTGTTTACCCCCGTCACCCGCGTCCCGCTGCGCAACACCTCGGTAACGTGGGTATTGAAGTACAGGTCGACACCATTCTGCCGGGCACCTTCGGTGTAGGCGTCGGCCAGCCGGAACGGGCTGACCTGGTGGTCGCACAGGAATTCCAGGGCGCCCCGGGCTTCATGGCTGACGCTGGGCTCGGCCTCGCGCAGGGCGGCCTGGTCAAGCCAGCGCACCTGATCGGCCAGGTGGGGAATGCAGGCGACGATGTGCTCGGCATACAAGCGATCCTCATCGTCGTAGATCACGAACTTGAGCCCGGTTTCCTCGAATTTGATATCCATGCCATGGTTGTCCAGCAGCTCCCGGTGCAGTTGGGGGTACATCGCATTGGACTGCAAGGCAAAGTCGAAGAACGACTGCGGCAGGATATGCGGCGTGCTGGCATCCACCGCCACAGCCGCTCCCTGGGTCTGGCGCTTGCGGTTGGCCGACATCATGCGAAAGAAGATCACCCCGCACCCCAGCCCCACCGACTCGCCAATGGCCCACAGCCCGCCGGCCGAAGCGCGGGTCGCGTTGCCGGGGCGCTTGGCGTCGATCAGGGCGACCCTCAGGTGCTTGCGCTTGGACAGTTGGTAGGCACAGGAAGCGCCGATCACGCCGCCACCGGCGATGACCACATCGTAGTCCCGGGTCTCTAAATGCTTAGTCATGCCGAGCGACCTCCATGCCAACATTACGGAACGCTGAAAACGGTATCGGATCGATCGGAAAGCGTGGTCGCAGCCAGCCGACATCGGCACGCCCGGTGGCTTCGCGCAGGCGGTCGCTGCAGTAGCCGACGCACATCCGTCCCTGGCAATCGCCCATGCTCACGCGGGTGCGCATCTTCAGGCTGGCCATGTCCTGCACACCCTGCTCCAGGGCCCGGTCGATGTCGGCGCGGGTGGCGTGTTCACAGCGGCAGATCACCGTATCGGCCGCCGGCAGGGCGGTTTGTCCGGCACCGCGTCGGGTGTAGCGATCCACGGCGGCACGGAAACGGATGATCCGATCCAACTGTGTCTGATACTGCTTGCGGCGTTCGAGGGCGGCATGGGAGTCCAGCACATTGCATTGCATCAGCACCGACAGCGCGGCAATACGCCCGCTGAGCATGGCCGCTTCACCGCCGCGAATCCCGCCCATGTCACCGGCGAGGTGGATGTGCGCCTCGCTGCTTTGCTGCCAGGCATCGGCCACCGCCCGCAGGTAGCCATCGTCGCTGAAACCATGCTCAAGGCCCATCTGCTGGCTCAACTGGGTGCGCGGTATGAAGCCGTAGCCGACCGCCAACGTCTGGGCCGGCACTTGTTCGGCGCGTGCGAGGTCGGGCTCCCAATCGCTGGAATACGGCGCGACGGTGACCATGTTCAATTCATCCTCCCCGTGGGCCTGCACCACGCCCCAACCATAGCGCACGGGTATGCGATAACGCTTGAGATAGGCCAGCATGCTCAGGCCGTCGAGAAAAAGCTGCGGCTTGTTCAGTAACGCCAGGCTTTCCTTGGCGATCCGGCCGAATGCGCAGGCTTCATAGACACCAGCCACGGCCACGCCTGCGGCATGCAGCTGACACGCCACCAGCGGCAGCAACGGACCGGTACCGGCGATCACCACCGGGCTCGGAGGCTTGACCACCCCGCTCTTGATCTGCAGTTGCAGGCCACCCAACAGCATCACCCCCGGCAGGGTCCAGCCGGGGAACGGCACGCTGCGCTCATGGCAACCGGCCGCCAGGACCAGATGGGAATAGGCAACCTCGCGCACGCGTTCATCGGCATCGAGCAGCATCAGCGCCCGCACCCCTTCGGCCCCGATGACGCGGTGGTTGAGACGGACGTCAATCAGCCCGGCGTGCTGGTCAAACTCACCATGGAGTTTTTCCAGGGCTTCGCTGTAGCGCGGTCCCAGGTAGTCGAGGCTGACGCCGTCGCGCAATGGCCCCCGATACACCACGCCGCCCAGGCGCGGCGCCTCTTCAAGCAATGTGCAGCGCAGCCCATGGGCCGCCAGTTCGATGGCGGCCGCCATGCCCGCCGGCCCACCGCCGACAATCACCGGATCGAGGTTCATGGCGCCTCCGTTTCGACGATACGGTTGGTCCGGGTTTCGATCTGCATACCGGGGCGCACCTGGGTCTGGCAGGCCCGGCGCTTGTGCCGGCCGTCGATCCTGACCAGACAGCATTGGCAGACGCCCATGCCGCAGTAGGCGCCGCTGATCTGGCCATGATCGTTGCGGGCCACCTGGCGCTGGCCCTGGGACTGGATGACGGTCAGGACGGTTTCACCCCGGGCGGCATTGACGATCCGCCCGTCCAGGTGCACCGTCATGTCAGGCCGGGTCAATGGCTGGATATCGAATTTTTGGCGTAGAAGGTCTTGAGGCTGCATGATGCGGCTCTTCCTTGATGCTTTTATTGAAGACCGGTGAGGTCTCGGCTCCTTGCAGCACACCATCACCGGTTAGCGTCGTTACCCGACGGCGACAGCGCGCCAAGGCAGGGTAACGGACGCAACATAATGGTGCGCACTCAATTCATGTTAGGGATTATTTGTGACCAAGTGTTGATCCAGGCCAGTGAAACCGCTTGGCCGTCCATGAACTTTTTTTCAGAAAGCCGACAGGTTTTCTTTGGCAGAATGCCGCGCAATGGCATCAATTTCTCAACTCGGTACCGCCCATGAACCGCATTCTGACCATCGAAGACGACGCCGTGACCGCCCGTGAAATCGTCGCCGAGCTGACCCGTAACGGCCTGAACGTCGACTGGGTCGACAACGGTCGCGAAGGCCTGGAGCGAGCGGTGAGCGGGGACTACGACCTGATTACCCTCGACCGCATGCTGCCCGAGCTCGACGGCCTGGTGATTGTCACGACCCTGCGCACCATGGGCGTGGCGACACCGATCCTGATGATCAGCGCCCTTTCCGATGTGGACGAGCGTGTCCGTGGCCTGCGGGCCGGCGGCGACGATTACCTGACCAAACCGTTCGCCACCGATGAAATGGCCGCCCGCGTCGAAGTGTTGCTACGACGCAACAATGGCACCCGGGAGCCGGAAACCATCCTGCGCGTGGCCGATCTGGAACTGGATCTGATCAGCCGTGAGGCCAGCCGCAACGGGCAACTGCTCAGCCTGCTGCCCACCGAATACAAACTGCTTGAGTTCCTGATGCGCAACAGCGGGCAGATTCTTTCGCGCATGATGATTTTCGAGGAAGTCTGGGGCTATCACTTCGACCCGGGCACCAACCTGATCGACGTCCATATCGGTCGCCTGCGCAAGAAAATCGATCCGCCGGGCCTGGAACCGCTGATTCGCACCGTGCGGGGTTCGGGCTATGTCATTGCTGAACCCTGCTAAGGGCTGGCGCTCTTCCAGCAGCCGCCTGCTGGCGCTGTACAGCGCGCTGTTCGTGCTCTGGAGCGCCATCCTGATGGGGGTGATGTACTACGAGGTTTTCGGCTACCTCGACAGCCTGGCCAAACATTCCCTGATGCAGCGCCAGCATCTGTTCGCCCGCATCCACGGCGATCAACTGGAAGACGCGCTCATGGCCAGCCTGACCCTGGACGACCGCGGTGTCGACGCCTACGGCCTGTTCGACGCCCAACTGCGACACCTGAGCGGGCCGATCCTGCGGGTCCCCGCCGACCTGCCGCTGGACGGCAAGATCCACATACTCAGCGATTGTGTCGACTAC
This sequence comes from Pseudomonas sp. ICMP22404, assembly GCF_006227205.1. GTDB lineage: Bacteria > Pseudomonadota > Gammaproteobacteria > Pseudomonadales > Pseudomonadaceae > Aquipseudomonas. Next base: position 12,551 of record NZ_VCNG01000014.1, on the reverse strand, counting down.
GACGACCCGAGCGTACCCTCCGACAGTTGCGATGCCGTGGCGAGCCGGACCCAGGATGGGCGCTGGCTGGTGCTGGCGCGGGACAACGGCTCGCTCTTCGCGGTGACCCGCATCATCCTCCATGCGTTGTTATGGGGTGTGTCGCTGACCATTCTGCCGGGGATCGCCGGTTGGCATCTTTTGCGCCGCCGACCGCTGCAGCGCATCCGCAAACTGCAGGCCAGTGCCGAGGCCATCGTCGCCGGCGACCTGACCCATCGCCTGCCGCTTTCGAGTCGGCGGGATGAACTGGACATGCTGGCGGCAATCGTCAATGCCATGCTCGATCGCATCGAACGCCTGATGAACGAGGTCAAGGGCGTATGCGACAACATCGCCCACGATCTGCGCACGCCGCTGACCCGTTTGCGCGCCCAGCTTTATCGTATCCAGCAGCAAGCCGCGGATGGATCACCCGAGGCCTTGCAGATGGATCAGGTGATCGCCGAGACCGATACCCTGATGGCACGGTTCCGAGGCTTGCTGAGGATCTCCGAGCTGGAAGACCAGCAGCGCCGCTCGGGTTTCGTGCGCGTCGACCCGCTGCAGTTGCTACAGGAGCTGCACGACTTCTATCTGCCCCTGGCCGAGGAAGGCGAGTTGACCTTCAGCCTCGAAGTACCCGAGACCTTGCCTTTGCTCAACGGCGACCGGGCGTTGCTGTTCGAAGCAGTGTCGAACCTGTTGAGCAACTCCATCAAGTTCACCCCGGCGGGAGGCAAAGTGACTCTGCGCGGTATCGACCAGGGCGACAGCACCCGCATCGAGGTGCTCGACTCCGGCCCCGGCATTCCGGAGCCAGAGCGCAAGGCCGTGTTCCGCCGCTTCTATCGTGCCGAAGGCAGCAGCCACCATGGCGGGTTTGGCCTGGGGCTGTCGATCGTCGCGGCGATTGTCAATTTGCACGGCTTCACACTGGAGGTGGGCAACAGCGAACACGGCGGCGCGCGGCTGGCGCTCGATTGCCGGGCGACGCTGTTGTAAAGATCGAGCCCAGTCTATTTGTGGCGAGGGGATTTAGCGAAACGTCGCACCGCCCCGCTGGGGTGCGAAGCAGCCCCAAAATAGTCACGTGATCGACGAACCTAGGGGGGCCGCTCCGCGACCCAGCGGGGATAAATCCCCTCGCCACAGAAGACTGCATTCAGTTGATTATCTACACGGGATCGTTGCGATGCCCTGGGGTGTTCTGCAGTTCATACCGCAATTCGTCGATCAGCTTCGCCAGGCTTTCTTCCGAGCGAACGCTGTCGAGGTTCAAGCCGCTCACCACCAGGTCCACCTCTCCGCTTCCGCGGTGATAAAGACGGACAGTCAAAGTACCATCACCGTTGAGGTTGCAGTCGCAGGACAGCGGCGAGAAACTTTCTTCGAGTCGGGCGCGCAGGGGGGCCAATTGGGTCATGGTCTGCCCCCTCAAAACAAGACACACAAAGGAGCGGCAAACAACGCCGAGCCCCGGGTTTCAGCAAACGTCCTGTCAATGACTCGTTGGCTTTGATCACTACACATTGTGGCGTATTCCTTGACTGTTTCGTGGGGACGCGGCACTGCTCTGACACTGCCGCACCCTCACATCCTAAGCAGCCACCTGCCCGTCAGAAACCCGAATTTGCACTAACCCATCCGGTGCATTTGCACTGGCTATCATGGTGCCTTCATGTTCCAGTCATTCCCGAACAGACCTCGCTCCCGAGCCCAGACAATGGCCTCGCTACGGCTGTGAACATCCAGTTTCGAGTACAGGGTGGCGACGTGATTTCGCACGGTGTTGGGCGCCAGTTTCAAACGTGCGGCGATTTCCTTGTCTGCCAGGCCCTGGCAAATGAGCCCCAGCACATCCCGTTCCCGGGCAGTCAACTCGGTATAGGAAGTGCTGGGCAATTGCGTGTTGATGCTCTTTACGTTGGCCAGCTTCTCGATCAATGTACGGCTGAACCAGGAAGCGTCCTTCATCACCTCCTCGATCGCCGCCACCAGCTCCAGTTGCGAGCGCTTGCGTTCGGTGATGTTCACCAGGACCAGCAGATAACAAGGCTGGTCCTGAATGACCACGGTGTCGGCCGCCACCTCGCAGTCGATCAGCTCGCCGCCCTTCTTGCGTACCTTGACGTCGACATTGGACACCGTCGTGGTCTTCTCCAGACGGGCAAACAGCGTGGCACTGGCGTCCTTGTCGAGAAAGCCGATTTCCGCCACGGTCTTGCCAAAGAGTTCTTCACTGGCGTAGCCGGTGGTCTCGAGAAAGGCGTCGTTGATTTCCAGCAACAGCTGTTCGGCGCTGCACACCAAGGTGGGCACCGGGGACAGGCGAAACGACTTGGCGAAGCGCTCCTCGCTCTGGCGCAGGGCCGTTTCGGCCTTGCGTCGCGGCTCCATGTCCATGAAGGAAAACAGCATGCAATCTTCGTCGTGCAGGTCCAGTGGCTGGCCGGCGACGATGACTTGCTTGCTCGTGCCTTCCGGCAACTTCAGCTCGGCCTGCATCTGCGGAATGGTTGCGCCCTGCCCCAGGCGCTCGATGGCCAGCTCACGTCGCTCGGCGGCCTCCAGCACGTCCAGCTCGTAGACCGAACGGCCGATCACCTGCTCGCGGCTGTAGCCGGTCATCTCCAGAAAACCCTGGTTGACCTTGATGTAGCGCAGGTCGCTGAGGCGACAGATCACCGCCGGCGCCGGATTGGCGCCGAAGGTTTTCTCGAACCGCTGTTCGGCGCTGGCCCACTCCGTGGCGTCGCTGAGAATCAGCACCAGTAACTCCGGTGCGTCGTTGCGATCGGTCAGTACCATGCTGCGGATGCGATGGACCCAGGTGCGGTCCGGATCGTCCACCGGTGTGACTTCCACCAACACATCGCTGAACTCCTCGCCACGGGCGACCCGGGCGATGGGGTAGTTGTCCGCGGTCAAGGGATGGTTGTTGCGATAACGCAAATTGAAGCGCTGGGCATACTCCCGGGCATTGGCACCCAGTTCCCCGAGGTTCTTTACCCCGTGCATGTTCAGCACGGCCTCGTTGGCCCAGGCGATGGTCTGGTCGACTTCGATCAACATCACCCCGTCCGAGAGCCCGGCGATGATTTGCAGCAATTGACGACGATTGGTCTCCGTGGTGGGGACGTCCTGGCTCATTGGGTCTCCATAGGTCAGAAGCGCATGGAGGTTACGACCGTCCGTGGTCGTCGTGCGTTCCCTTGCGAGTACTGGTGAAGCCGCCGATTCCCCCGTTCAAGCCGCCATGCGCCCTTCGGCGATGGCCTGGGAGGCGGCGAGCATCGCTCGCAGCAACACCGCACAGCCGGCAGCGAGGTCGTCGGGGGCGGCGTTCTCGATTTCGTTGTGGCTGATCCCGCCTTCGCAGGGCACGAAGATCATCCCGGCCGGGCCCAGCTCGGCCAGGAAAATCGCGTCATGGCCAGCGCCGCTGACGATGTCCATATGGGACAGGCCCAGCCCCTGGGCTGCCCCGCGTACGGCGTCGACACAACCCGGGTCGAAATACAACGGCGGGAAGTCGGCGGTGGGGGTCAACTCATACGTCAGGCCGTGTTGCCGGCAGGTGTCGTCGATCACTTGCTTGACCTCGGCGATCATCGAATCCAGCCGCGCCGGTTCCAGATGACGGAAATCCAGGGTCATGCGCACTTCGCCCGGAATGACGTTGCGCGAGCCCGGATAGGCTTGCAGGCAACCGACGGTGCCGCAAGCATGGGGCTGATGGCCAAGGGCGGCACGGTTGACGGCACCGACAATGATCGAGGCGCCAACCAGGGCGTCCTTGCGCAGGTGCATCGGGGTCGGACCGGCATGGGCCTCGACACCTCGCAGCGAGAGGTCGAACCACTTCTGCCCCAGTGCGCCCATGACGATGCCGATGGTCTTGTGTTCGTCTTCCAGGATCGGGCCCTGTTCGATGTGCGCCTCGAAATAGGCGCCCACCGGATGACCGGTGACCTGGCGAGGACCGGCATAGCCGATGGCATTCAGCGCTTGCCCCACGGTGATGCCTTCGGCGTCGACCTTGGCCAGGGTTTCTTCGAGGGTGAATTTCTCCGCGAACACCCCGGACCCCATCATGCACGGGGCGAAGCGCGAGCCTTCTTCGTTGGTCCACACCACCACTTCCAGCGGCGCTTCGGTTTCGATGTTCAGGTCATTGAGGGTGCGCAACACTTCCAGACCGGACAATACGCCGAAGCAACCATCGAACTTGCCGCCGGTGGGCTGGGTGTCGATGTGACTGCCGGTCATTACCGGTGGCAGGATCGGATTGCGCCCCGGACGACGGGCGAAAATATTGCCCACCGCATCGATGCTGACGGTGCAGCCAGCCGCCTCGGCCCACTGCACGAACAGGTCCCGGGCCTGGCGGTCCAGGTCGGTCAGGGCCAGCCGGCATACGCCGCCCTTGACCGTGGCGCCCAATTGGGCCAGATCCATGAGCGACCGCCAGAGGCGATCGCGGTTGATGTGTTGATGGGTGGATTGCAGGACGTCGATGGCGGCGTTCATGGAGATCTCCTTTTCCAGGCATTTTTCGCTGTATTCGAAGCCGCCATCGCGAGCAGGCTCGCCCCCACAGGGGAGTGCATTGCACATGTGGGAGCGAGCCTGCTCGCGATAGGGCCCTCCTCTACACGGCGGACTTGGCGACGGATGGGCTCGCACGCAAACTGCACAACCCGTAATAAATCACCCCGCCCAGCGCCGAGCCGGTGAACCAGCCGTAGCTGTAGAACCAGTTGAACGCATCACTGCCCAGGGACAGCAGCGTCAATGCCACCGGCACGCCGAAGGCGATGAAACCGTTCCAGTTCCACGCAGGGTAAACGTCGTCGCGGTACAACCCGGCCAAGTCCAGCTGTTGTTTCTTGATCAGGAAGTAATCCACCACCATGATCCCGGCAATCGGCCCCAGCAGACTCGAATACCCCAGCAGCCAATTGGAATACACCGATTCAAGGCTGACGTCGGAGACAATCCAGCCGAGTTTTTTCAGCAGTTCGTGGGCCATCAGTGCCAGCCCCACCAGCCCGGTCAGCATCACGGCCTTGGAGCGGCCGATCACCTTGGGCGCCAGGTTCTGGAAGTCATTGGTGGGCGAGACAATGTTGGCGGCGGTGTTGGTCGAGAGCGTGGCGACGATGATCAGCACCATGGCCAGCGCGACCCACAACGGGCTCTGGATATGCCCGATCAAGGTCACCGGATCGGAGACGGTCACACCCACCAGTTTTTCCGAAGCGGCGGTCATGACCACGCCGAGGGAGGCGAACAGGAACATGGTCAGGGGCAGGCCTATGATCTGTCCCACAATCTGGTCCTTCTGGCTCTTGGCATACCGGCTGAAATCCGGAATGTTCAATGACAGGGTCGCCCAGAAACCAACCATGGCCGTCAGTCCGGCAAGGAAGTAGCTGGTCACGCCGACACCCTCGGGTCGCTTGGCCGGCACCGCCATCAGCTCGGTCAGGGAGACATTCGGCAAGGCCCACATCAGCAGGCCGGCCCCCACCAGCACCAACAGCGGCGCGGACAGGGTTTCCAGCCACTTGATCGATTCGGCGCCCCGCAGCACCACCCACAGGTTCATGACCCAGAACATCATGAAGCCCAGTACCTCGCCCGTGCCCCCGAGGCTTTTCCAGCCTTCGAACACCGAACCGAGAAACAGGTGGATCGCCAGCCCGCCGAACATGGTCTGGATCCCGAACCAGCCGCATGCCACCAGGGCGCGGATCAGACAAGGAACGTTGGAACCGATGACCCCGAAGGACGAGCGCAGCAATACCGGAAACGGAATGCCGTACTTGGTTCCGGCAAAGGCGTTCAGGGTCAGGGGAATCAATACGATGATGTTGGCGAACAGAATCGCCAGCAGCGCCTCGCCCACCGTCAGGCCGAAATAGGCGGTGAGTACGCCGCCAAGGGTGTAGGTCGGCACGCAGATCGCCATGCCGACCCACAGCGCAGTGATGTGCCATTTGTTCCAGGTTCTCTCATGCACTTTCGTCGGTGCGATGTCGTGGTTGTAACGGGGGCTCTCGAGTACGTCGCTGCCGGCTTCAAGCTCGAACAACCCATCGCGCTCGGTCACAGTTGATCTGGTCATGTCCGCTCCACTGTTTTCATTATTTTTGCTCATCGACAGGGCGATGGCCGGAGTACTTGCATGTAAAGCACGCTGGCGACCGACGACCCTGCTTGGCAACGCAGACACTCAATTACCGTGCCGAATAACGCGCCGAGTTGACCGGTCGATCGATATAAGCGTTACAACCCTCTGATTCCTGGAAATAAAACAGCCATTCAAGGCCCTGCTGCTTGCGCTGTTACCGTCTTCAGGCTAGATGACGTGCGCATTCTGTCGAGCCCGGGATTCAAAGTGGTGCATCCCGAATGAATGCGACGTGTCTAGGCCGCACGTCCACTGCTTTCAAGCCGCTGATTTACCATGACAAATCTCGCTCAAATAAGAATCCTGTCAAGTGCGTCAAAATGGTGAGCCCCCTCATCATTTTGGTGATCTGAATAATTACTTCTTAAATATCAACAAGTTGAATTCACAAGTAACTTGTTAAAAATAATCTTGATCATTTCAATAACTCCAGCTAGCGTCTAATCCTGACAGCAATGACAGGATCAACAACCTGCATGACTGCGTCACTGTCCAATCGTGATCTATAAAACATAAAGAACCGACATCAGTCGGTCATTGCCTGCGAGGAACTCGGAATGTCTCTGTTGATCCGTGGCGCCACCGTTATTACCCATGATGAAAGTTACCGCGCCGATGTGTTCTGTGCCGACGGCATGATCAAGGCCATCGGCGAAAACCTGGAGATTCCGGCCGCGGTCGAAGTGCTCGATGGCAGCGGTCAATACCTGATGCCCGGCGGCATCGATCCCCATACCCATATGCAGTTGCCATTCATGGGCACGGTCGCCAGCGAAGACTTCTTCAGCGGCACCGCAGCAGGCTTGGCCGGCGGGACCACCTCGATCATCGACTTCGTGATCCCCAATCCCCAGCAGTCGCTGATGGAAGCCTTTCATCAATGGCGCGGCTGGGCCGAGAAAAGCGCCAGCGACTACGGTTTTCACGTCGCAATCACCTGGTGGAGCGAGCAGGTCCGTGAAGAAATGGCCGAGCTGGTCAATCACCACGGCGTGAACAGTTTCAAGCATTTCATGGCCTACAAGAACGCGATCATGGCCGCCGACGACACCCTGGTGGCGAGTTTCGAACGGTGCCTGGAACTGGGCGCGGTGCCCACGGTGCACGCCGAGAACGGCGAGTTGGTCTACCACCTGCAGCGCAAGCTGTTGGCCCAGGGCATCACCGGGCCCGAAGCGCACCCGCTGTCACGGCCTTCGCAGGTGGAAGGCGAAGCCGCGAGCCGGGCCATCCGCATTGCCGAGACGCTGGGCACGCCGCTGTACCTGGTACACGTTTCCACCCGGGAAGCGTTGGACGAAATCACCTATGCCCGCAGCAAAGGCCAACCGGTCTATGGTGAAGTGCTGGCCGGGCACCTGTTGCTGGACGACAGTGTCTATCGCCACCCCGACTGGCAGACCGCAGCCGGTTACGTGATGAGTCCGCCCTTCCGTCCCCGCGGACATCAGGAAGCGCTGTGGCACGGCTTGCAATCGGGCAATCTGCACACCACCGCCACCGACCATTGCTGTTTCTGCGCCGAACAGAAAGCCGCCGGCCGCGACGACTTCAGCAAGATCCCCAACGGCACCGCCGGCATCGAAGACCGCATGGCCGTGCTCTGGGACGAAGGGGTCAACAGCGGCAAATTGTCGATGCAGGATTTCGTCGCACTGACCTCCACCAACACCGCGAAGATCTTCAATCTCTACCCGCGCAAAGGGGCAATCCGCGTCGGCGCCGACGCCGACCTGGTGCTCTGGGATCCCCAAGGCAGCCGCACGATTTCGGCCAAGACCCACCATCAGCAAGTGGATTTCAACATCTTCGAAGGCAAGACCGTGCGCGGCGTGCCCAGCCACACCATCAGCCAGGGTCGGCTGGTATGGGCCAACGGTGACCTGCGGGCCGAGCGCGGTGCCGGGCGCTATATCGAACGACCGGCGTATCCGGCGGTGTTCGACTTGCTGAGCAAGCGGGCTGAGTTGCAAAGGCCCACTGCCGTTAAACGCTGAAATCGAGGCCTTCGGCCGATCGCGAGCGGGCTCGCTACCACAGGGGCCGCATTTCCAATGTGGGAGCGAGCCTGCTCGCGATGAGGCCAGCGCAGCACCCAGAAAAACACTGCCCACCAGAGGCAGCACCTCCAACACCGTGAGGCCCATTCCATGATCCAGCCCTTGAGCCACCTTCCCCATTCCCAGGAAGACCCGACCACCCTCGCCGCCCGCTTCAGCGATCTGGCGCCACCGCTCAACGTCAGGCAAGCCCACCTGGAAGCGTCGCGGTGCCTGTACTGCTACGACGCACCGTGCGTGAACGCTTGCCCGAGCGAGATCGATATTCCTTCGTTCATTCGCAACATCCACCAGGACAATGTCCAGGGCGCGGCCCAGAAGATTCTCTCGGCCAACATCCTCGGCGGCAGTTGCGCCCGGGTCTGCCCTACGGAGATCCTTTGCGAGCAAGCCTGCGTGCGCAACAACAGCCACGAATGCGCCCCGGTGTTGATCGGCCTGTTGCAGCGCTACGCCGTGGACAATGCCCACTTCAGCGAACACCCGTTCAAACGGGCCGCCACCACGGGCAAGCGCATCGCCGTGGTCGGTGCCGGTCCGGCAGGCTTGTCCTGCGCTCACCGCAGTGCGATGCACGGTCATGACGTGGTGATTTTCGAAGCCAGGGACAAGGCCGGCGGTCTCAATGAGTACGGGATCGCCAAGTACAAACTGGTGGACGACTACGCCCAGCGCGAATTGAACTTCCTGCTGGAGATCGGCGGCATCGAAATCCGCCACGGTCAGAAACTGGGCGAGAACCTCAGCCTGAGCGAACTGCACCAACAGTTCGACGCGGTGTTCCTCGGCCTCGGCCTGGCCGCCAGCAAACAACTGGGCCTGAGCGACGAACAAGCGCCGGGGCTGCTGGCCGCCACTGACTACATCCGCGAGCTGCGCCAGACCGACGACCTCAGTCAATTGCCGCTGGCCGACCGTTGCATCGTGCTCGGAGCCGGCAACACCGCTATCGACATGGCCGTGCAGATGGCCCGCCTCGGTGCCCGGGACGTCAGCCTGGTTTACCGTCGCGGGCTTGAGGACATGGGCGCAACCGGGCACGAACAGGACATCGCCAAGGCCAATCAGGTCCGCCTGCTGACCTGGGCCCAACCGCAACAGGTGCTGCTCGACGACGCTGGGCACGTGCGGGGCATGCGCTTCTCCCGCACCCACCTGGAGAATGGCCGACTGGTCATCGATGCCGACACGTTCGACCTGCCCGCCGACGGCATTTTCAAAGCCATCGGCCAGGCTTTCGACGAGGACGCACTGGTAGACCCGCTGGCCCGGGAACTCAAGCGCCAGGACGGGCGGATCCTGGTGGACGAACACCTGCGCACCAGTATCCCCGGCGTGTATGCCGGCGGCGACTGCACAAGCCTGGACCAGGACCTCACCGTACAGGCGGTGCAGCACGGCAAGCTCGCCGCCGAGGCGATCAATGCCCAACTCATGCTCAACGTGGAGGCTGCGTAAATGGCCGATCTGTCGATTGTCTTCGCCGGCATCAAAGCCCCCAACCCGTTCTGGCTGGCCTCCGCGCCGCCCACTGACAAGGCCTACAACGTGGTGCGCGCCTTCAAGGCCGGCTGGGGTGGCGTGGTCTGGAAAACCCTGGGAGAAGACCCGGCGGCAGTGAACGTGTCGTCGCGCTACTCGGCCCACTTCGGCGCGAATCGCGAGGTGTTGGGCATCAATAACATCGAGCTGATCACCGACCGCTCCCTGGAGATCAACCTGCGGGAAATCACCCAGGTGAAGAAGGACTGGCCAGACCGGGCCTTGATCGTGTCGCTGATGGTGCCCTGTGTCGAAGAGTCCTGGAAACACATTCTGCCGCTGGTGGAAGCCACCGGCGCCGACGGTATCGAGCTGAACTTCGGTTGCCCCCACGGCATGCCGGAACGGGGCATGGGGGCGGCGGTCGGCCAGGTGCCGGAGTACGTCGAGCAGGTGACCCGCTGGTGCAAGACCTATTGCTCCCTGCCGGTGATCGTCAAGCTCACGCCAAACATCACCGACATCCGCGTCGCCGCCCGGGCGGCCCATCGCGGTGGCGCGGACGCGGTGTCGCTGATCAATACCATCAACTCCATCACCAGCGTCGACCTGGAGCGGATGGTCGCGCTGCCCACCGTCGGCAGCCAGAGCACCCATGGCGGTTACTGCGGCTCGGCGGTCAAGCCGATCGCACTGAACATGGTGGCGGAAATCGCCCGTGATCCGCAGACCCACGGCTTACCCATCTGCGGCATCGGCGGCATCGGCAGTTGGCGCGACGCCGCGGAATTCATCGCCCTGGGCAGCGGCGCGGTACAAGTGTGCACGGCGGCGATGCTGCACGGTTTTCGCATCGTCGAGGAGATGAAGGACGGCCTGTCACGTTGGATGGACAGCCAGGGGCACGCCAACCTTCAGGCGTTCTCCGGTCGCGCAGTGGGCAACACCACCGATTGGAAGTACCTGGACATCAACTACCAGGTCATCGCGAAAATCGACCAGGAGGCCTGCATCGGTTGTGGTCGCTGCCACATCGCCTGTGAAGACACCTCACACCAGGCCATCGCCAGCCACAAGCAAACTGATGGAACGCGCAAATATGAAGTGATCGATGAAGAGTGCGTAGGCTGCAACCTGTGTCAGATTACCTGCCCGGTGCAGGATTGCATCGAGATGGTCCCGGTGGAAACGGGCAAGCCGTTTCTGGACTGGGACCATGATCCGCGTAATCCCTATCATGTAGCCGTTTGAGAGCTGCGGTGCCTGGAGTGGCGCCATCGCGAGCGGGCTCGCTCCCACAGAGGATCGCATTTCCAATGTGGGAGCGAGCCTGCTCGCGATAGCGCCGTCAGCCCCGACACAACACTAAGGCTCCAACCCGATCCCTCGCAAAATCACCCCGGTCACCGTCTGCACCGCCCGCTCGAACTGCATGTCCGACAACGGCTGGTGATCGTTGAGGATGTTGATCTGGTGGTCGAAGTCGGCGTAGTGCTGGGTCGAAGCCCAGATCATGTAAAGCAGGCTCGACGGCTCCACCGGCAGGATGCGTTTGTCCTCCACCCACTGGCGAATTTTCGCTTCCTTCATCTTGGCCCATTCATAAAGACTGACGTCCAGCGCCTGCCCCAGCGTGGGCGCGCCATGGATCACTTCGTTGGCCCAGACCTTCGAACCATAGGGCCGGCTGCGGGAATGGTTCATCTTGGCGCGGATATAACTGCTGAGCACCACCCGCGGATCGTCGAACATTTCGAAGCACAAGGCGTCCTGCTTCCAGACTTCCAGCAGATCGAACAGCACGGCGCTGTAGAGCTCGGTCTTGGTGCTGAAGTAGTAGTGCAGGTTGGAACGGGGCAACTGCACTTCAGCCGCGATGTCGGCCATGGCGGTGCTGCCGAAGCCTTTCTCGGCAAAGACCTTCTCGGCGGCCAGAAGGATTTTCTCGACGTTACTGCGACGAATCTCGATCTTGTGATTGCCCATGAGGGCTCCCTGGCAACAGCGATGCCCAAGACTAGCATTCCCCCACTGTCGAAAATACCGGGATTGCCTGTGGGAGCGAGCCTGCTCGCGATAGCGGCGGGTCAGCCAGGATGAAGGTTGGCGGGTGTACCGCTATCGCGAGCAGGCTCGCTCCCACATTTGATCGTGTTCCTATTCGGCGAACGTGCGCTGGTACCATTCGACCAATGTCTTAGACCAGTCATCGCATAACTTTCAGGCAAGGCGGCTACCTGCATCAAACCACTGCCAAGGCCGCGTTCTGCACTCCCCTCTGCTGAAACCGTCGATCCAGGCGACTTTCAAGCATCGCTCAATTGGATAATTCCGATCATGGCCAGTTGACAATGCGCAACGGCCCACAAATAATCGACGCCATGTTGTACGACGACGTATGACAAAAATAAAAACAACAAAAGTAGGAAGCCATCATCGTGAGCACACGTGTCCGTTTTTCGCCCGACAGCCGTCCAACCCGCCGTACCCTTCTCCATTCCAGCCCCGCGATGCTCCTGCTCGGTTGCAGTGGTCTGGCCGCGTTCCTGCCAACCGCCGTCCACGCCGAAGGTTTCGTCGACGACGCCAAGGCCACGTTGACCCTGCGCAATGCCTACTTCAACCGCAACTTCATCAACTCGAACAACGCCCAGGGCAAGGCCGAGGAATGGACCCAGAACTTCATCCTCGACGCCAAGTCCGGTTTCACCCAGGGCCCGGTGGGGTTCGGCATGGACGTGCTGGGCCTGTACTCGATCAAGCTCGATGGCGGCAAAGGCACCGCCGGCACC
>NZ_VCNG01000013.1:80403-202214 GCF_006227205.1 Pseudomonas sp. ICMP22404 | reverse complement strand
GTTGACTTCGTTGAGGATGGTGGTGGCGGCCGCGCCGTTGAGGTTCGGGTTGCCGAGGATGATCCCGCCCAGTTGCGTGGACTGGGTGCGGGACGTGGCGTTGTTGAGGATCACGCCGTTGCTGCCGACGTTGTAATCCGTGAACTGGTTGTGGGACAGACCGCTGCCGTTGGGCTTGGCGATGTTGACGATCGGCACACCGTTGCCTGCCTGACCGAGGCTGGTGCCCGGTGCACTGACGACGATGCCGTCGGCCTGGGCCCACATCGGTTGCCAGAACATGATGTTGGCCAACAGGAACGCCAGGCCGCGCTTGGGTATGCCCAGGAACTGTTCGCGAGTTTTGTAGGCAGCAGAAGGCTGGCGGCCTGGAAAGGCGGGTTGGCGATCATCCATGTTCAAGTCCCATGTAGCAGAATTCAAAAGAGTGCATCCGTGCGCAAGTCAGCCAGCAGCAGAACCAGACACGACCTCACACCGAAGGGGAGTCACGATCACCTCGGCAGAGCAGTGGCATCAAAATAGTGGCGCGATATTAGATAGCCATTATTCTGGCGTCAATGAATTAGTGCTAAAGCAAAGCTGCGGCGAGACTATTGCCAAAATCGTGGGTTACGGAGCCCGAGATAGAATCTGACCCTACACACCTCCTCGCGCGCAGAATCGCTCTCACAATTAGATCAGGGAGACCGCCGGAAACAGGTCAGCGATAAGACCAACTCATCCCCGTCCACCCCAGCTATACCTAAACCCAACGGTCCCCCTCACTTTTGGATATTTCCCCCTCTCCCACCCACAAAGCTACTCTCCATGAAAACCGTCACCACGCCCCAAGGGATTTCATGGACAGAACCACTTTCCAACCATTGCTGCTCACCCTCGCCCTGATCGGCTGCGCCCCGCTGGCCCAGGCCGCCACTACCCTGGTCTACTGCTCCGAAGCCAGCCCCGCTGGGTTCGACCCCAGCCAGTACACCAGTGGCACCGACTTCGACGCCTCGGCCGAAACCGTCTTCAACCGTCTCACCCAGTTCAAGCGCGGCGGCACCGAAGTCGAGCCGGGGTTGGCGACGAGCTGGGATGTCTCCGCCGATGGCCTGGTCTACACCTTCCACCTGCGCGACGGTGTGAAGTTCCACACCACCGACTATTTCACCCCCACCCGCGACTTCAACGCCGACGACGTGGTGTTCACCTTCCAGCGCCTGCTCGATCCGCAGCAACCGTTCCGCCAGGCCTACCCGACCGAGTCGCCCTACTTCACCGACATGGGTCTGAACACCACGATCAAGAGCGTCGAGAAAGTCGACGAGCACACCGTGCGCTTCAACCTGAACAACGTCGACGCCGCGTTCGTGCAGAACCTGGCGATGAGTTTCGCCTCCGTGCAGTCCGCCGAATACGCGGCGCAGTTGTTGAAGGAAGGCAAGGCCGGCGACCTCAACCAGAAACCCGTCGGCACCGGCCCGTTCGTGTTCAAGCGCTACCAGAAGGACTCGCAGATCCGCTACGCCGCCAACACGGCCTACTGGAAACCCGAGGATGTGAGAATCGATAACCTGATCTTTTCCATCACCCCCGACGCCGCCGTGCGCCTGCAAAAGCTCAAGCGCAACGAATGCCAGGTCAGCGGCTACCCGCGTCCGGCGGACATCGAAGTGATGGAACAGGACCCGAACCTGCAAGTGCTCAAGCAACCGGGATTCAACCTGGGTTTCCTCGCCTACAACGTCACGCACCCGCCCCTGGACCAGCTCAAGGTCCGCCAGGCGCTGGACATGGCCATCGACAAACCGGCGATCATCAAGGCGGTGTACCAGAGCGCCGGGCAACTGGCCCAGAACGCCCTGCCGCCGGCCCAGTGGTCATTCGACCTGGCTATCAAGGACGCTCCCCACGACGTGACCAAGGCCAAGGCGCTACTCAAGGAAGCCGGGGTGGCACCCGGTACCACCCTCAATTTATGGGCGATGACGGTGCAACGCGCCTCCAACCCCAACGCGCGGATGTCGGCGCAGATGATCCAGCAGGATTGGGCGAAAATCGGCATCAAGGCCAACATCGTCAGTTATGAGTGGGGTGAGTACATCAAGCGCGCCAAGAACGGCGAACACGACGCGATGATCTACGGCTGGACCGGCGACAACGGCGATCCGGACAACTGGCTCGGCGTGCTCTACAGCTGCGCGGCGGTCAAGGGCAGCAATTACGCCAAGTGGTGCGACCCGGCCTACGACAAGCTGATCCAGCAAGCCAAGGTCTCGACCGACCGCCAGCAACGGATCGACCTGTACCGGCAGGCGCAAAAGATTCTCAAGCAACAGGTGCCCATCACGCCGATTGCCAACTCCACGGTATTCCAGCCGATAAACAAAAAAGTCGTGGATTTCAAACTCAGCCCATTTGGCCTCACACCCTTCTACGGCGTGGGTTTGCAACAGTAGAACCCGCCCCAACCCGGTGCGCGATAAGCTCGTAGCGCACCGTTTAAAAGCAATGTTTGCACCAAAAAAACCGGCGCAAACGATCAACTGCGTCAGAACTTACACAGATGCGACATTAAGGTACGTTCGTGCCACTGTTTCAGATCTGTAACCGCTCTTGATCTTGCATTGGGTATGGGGCCTGCATAAGTATCCGCAGGACGACTCACGAGGTCGCCCTCAAATCCAAAAATGACAACAAATCATGAGGCCAACATGCTTAAACACGCGGTCATTCCGTTTTTAGTCGGCGCAAGCCTATTAGCCAGTGCTCCCTTCGCCCAAGCGGCGACTAACCTGGTGTTCTGCTCCGAGGGCAGCCCGGCGGGTTTCGACCCGGGTCAATACACCACCGGAACCGACTTCGACGCCTCTGCAGAAACCATGTTCAACCGTCTGACCCAGTTCGAACGCGGCGGCACCGCTGTGATTCCTGGCCTGGCGACCAAGTGGGACATTTCCGAAGACGGCCTGACCTACACCTTCCACCTGCGTGAAGGCGTCAAGTTCCACACCACCCCGTACTTCAAGCCGACCCGTACCTTCAACGCCGACGACGTGCTGTTCACCTTCAACCGCATGATCAACAAGGACGATCCGTTCCGTAAGGCGTATCCGACCGAGTTCCCGTACTTCACCGACATGGGGATGGACACCAACATCACCCATATCGATAAAGTCGACGACCACACCGTCAAGTTCACCCTCAAGGACGTCGATGCCGCGTTCATCCAGAACATGGCCATGAGCTTCGCCTCGATCCAGTCCGCCGAATACGCCGCCCAGTTACTCAAGGAAGGCAAGGCTCCCGACATCAACCAGAAGCCCGTCGGCACTGGTCCGTTCGTGTTCAAGAGCTACCAGAAAGACTCCAATATCCGCTACACCGGGAACAAGGACTACTGGAAGCCTGACGACGTGAAGATCGACAACCTGATCTTCGCCATCACCACCGATCCGTCGGTGCGCATGCAGAAACTCAAGAAAAACGAATGCCAGATCACCCTCTTCCCGCGCCCGGCCGACCTCAAGGCCCTGAAGGAAGACAAGGCCCTGAAGATGCCCGACCAAGCGGGCTTCAACCTGGGTTACATCGCCTATAACGTGATGGACAAGATCAAGGGCAGCAACGAGCCGAACGTGCTGGCTGACCTGAAAGTCCGCCAGGCATTGGACATGGCGGTCAACAAGCCGCAGATCATCGACTCGGTCTACCAAGGCGCCGGCCAGCTGGCGGTCAACGCCATGCCGCCAACCCAGTGGTCCTACGACACCACCATCAAGGACGCCAAGTACGACCCTGAGAAAGCCAAGGCGCTGCTCAAGGAAGCCGGCGTCAAGGAAGGCACCAACATTACCCTGTGGGCTATGCCGGTGCAGCGTCCGTACAACCCGAACGCCAAGTTGATGGCTGAAATGCTGCAGTCCGACTGGAAGAAGATCGGCCTGAACGTCAACATCGTCAGCTACGAATGGGGCGAGTACATCAAGCGTTCCAAAGGCGGCGAGAACCAGGCGATGATCATTGGCTGGAGCGGCGACAACGGTGACCCGGACAACTGGCTCAACGTGCTGTTCGGCTGCGACTCGCTGTCCGGCAACAACTTCTCCAAATGGTGCGACAAGAAATTCGACGGTCTGGTCAAGGAAGCCAAGCGCACCACCGATCAGGCCAAGCGCACCGAACTGTACAAACAGGCACAACACGTCCTCAAGGATGCCGTGCCAATGACACCTATCGCTCACTCGACGGTGTATCAACCCATGCGCGCCAACGTGCAGGACTTCAAGATCAGCCCATTTGGCTTGAACTCCTTCTACGGCGTCAGCGTCAGCAACTGAGGTATGCAACGGCGGCGTCTCCTGACGGCGCCGTTGTTTTATCAGCCAAGACCCAGGAAATCGCCTACCTCCAAAAACATCTGCGCATTACGGCAGCTGCTTGAGGACGTATCGCTCTTTCTCACAAGTCTTTCAGACGTTACGCATTGACTGCCAAACCCACGGCCGTACCGTTGGAATCTGGCAGACCTGCTGACCCTGTGGCATTGCTGCACGCAATGGAATGAACTCAGTGCCCCGGACCTGTTCCCGGATGGACGCCGGTTCACTGTTTAACACCCCGAACGAAAGAGGGAGCGTCATGCGCCATACCCTGGTTTTTTCTGCGTTGCTGAGTACCGGCCTGCTGGCCGCGACATCCGTGGCCCAAGCCGCCGCTGGCGGTAGCCTGGTGTTCTGCTCCGAAGGCAGCCCCGCCGGCTTCGACACGGCGCAATACACGACCGCCACCGATAACGATGCCGCCGAGCCGCTGTACAACCGCCTGGCCGAGTTTGAAAAGGGCGCGACCAATGTCGTACCGGGTCTCGCGACAAGTTGGGAGATTTCCGAAGACGGCCTGAAATACACCTTCCACCTGCGCGAAGGGGTGAAATTCCATAGCACCGACTACTTCACGCCGACCCGGGACTTCAACGCCGACGATGTGCTGTTCACCTTCAACCGCATGCTCGATCCGCAGCATCCGTTCCGCAAGGCCTACGCCACCGAATTCCCGTACTTCAACGGCATGAGCCTGAACAAGAACATCGCCAAGGTGGAGAAGACCGGACCGCTGACCGTGGTCATGACCCTCAACAGTGTCGATGCCGCGTTCATCCAGAACATCGCCATGAGCTTCGCCGCGATCCTGTCGGCCGAATATGCCGAGCAGTTGCTCAAGAGCGGCAAGCCGAGCGACATCAATCAGAAACCCATCGGCACCGGCCCGTTCGAGTTCAAGAGCTACCAGAAGGACTCCAACATCCGTTACGTCGCCAACACCCATTATTGGGCGCCGGAGCGGGTCAAGCTGAAGAATCTGATCTTCTCGATCAACACCGACGCCTCCGTGCGAGTACAGAAGCTCAAAGCCAACGAGTGCCAGATTACCCTGCATCCGCGCCCGGCCGATGTACCCGCATTGAAGAACGATCCCAAGCTGCAGTTGATCGAGAAGCCTGGTTTCAACCTCGGCTACATCGCCTATAACACCCGCCACAAACCGTTCGACCAGGTCGAAGTGCGCCGTGCGCTGGACATGGCAGTGAACAAACAGGCCATCCTCAACGCCGTGTACCAGGGCGCGGGGCAACTGGCGGTCAACGCCATGCCACCGACCCAGTGGTCCTACGACGACACGATCAAGGACGCTGCCTACGATCCGGAAAAAGCCAAGGAGTTGCTCAAGGCCGCCGGGGTCAAGGAAGGCACCGAAATCACCCTCTGGGCCATGCCCGTACAACGCCCGTACAACCCCAACGCCAAGCTGATGGCCGAAATGCTCCAGGCCGACTGGGCCAAGATCGGTTTGAAAGTAAAGATCGTCAGCTATGAATGGGGCGAATACATCAAGCGCACCAAGAACGGTGAGCACGACATCAGCCTGATCGGCTGGACCGGCGACAACGGTGACCCGGACAACTGGCTGGGCACGCTGTACAGCTGCGACGCCATTGGTGGCAACAACTACTCCATGTGGTGCGACCAGGATTACGACAAGCTGATCAAGCAGGCCAAGGTCGTCACCGACCGCGACCAGCGCACCGTGCTCTACAAACAGGCCCAGCAGTTGCTCAAGCAGCAAGTGCCGATCACCCCTGTTGCCCACTCGACGGTCAACCAGCCGCTGAGTGCCAAAGTCGAAGGATTCAAGGTCAGCCCCTTCGGCCGCAACGTGTTCTCGGGCGTCAGCCTGACCCCATAACCGATTAGTCCTACAGCGAGGGCCCTTGCGGGCCTTCACGCAGACGTCTTGCCGTAATTTGCCGATCAGGCCCACTGCAAACGTTTGCGAGCTGTAGCCAGTAGTAAAAACCGATAGCCGTATCACCAAAAAAGACCGGCATTAAAAAGAAAGAAAAAGGAGCGTTACCCATGAAATTGAGCAGCACCGCGTTACTGGCCCTGGCCATCAGCAGCGTTACCGCGACAGCTTATGCTGAGTCGCAAAGCCAAGCGGTTACTCCGGTGACCCTCAAGACCACCAGCGCACAAAGCGAAGCCAAGGGTTTTGTGGAAGGCCAATCGGTGACCGGTTCGACCCGTAACTGGTACGCCAACGAGCAATTCAAGCGTGGTGCGAAACTCTCTTACCGCCAGAACGGCGAAACACGCCAGACCGACCGCCGTATCAACTGGCTGCAAGGTACCATCATCAAATATAACTCCGGCTTCACTGAAGGCACTGTTGGCTTCAGCACCGAAGTCGCTGCCTACAACGCTATTGCTCTGGAGCGCGACCGCAAGAACCTGGCATCTGGTAACGGCGGAGCACCCATTCCAGGCGTCGGTGGTCGAGGCAACAACCGCACCCTGACCGAGAACGGCGGTGACGCTCAGGACCAATGGAGCAAGTTGGGCCTGGCTAATGTCAAAGCGCGTATTTCCAACACCACGCTGACCGCTGGTCGCCAGAACTTCAGTAGCCCCATGGTCGACGTGATCGGCAACCGGGCACTGCCTTCCAGCTTCCAAGGTGTGAGTCTGCATAGCGAAGAACTCGAGAACCTATCGTTTGATTTGGCCACGTTCGACAGGAACTCTCCTCGTACCGAGGAAAGCCAGCGTAAATTCCGCGCTGAATATGCTGACCATCTTGTCGAAATCGATCATGTTTATACGGCCGGTATCAGCTATCAGCCGTTAGCTAGTTTGACCACCAGCTTGTGGGCCACTCAGGCCGAAGACATGTGGAATCAATACTACTTTGGCGCCACTCACGTCTTGGGTGACAGCTCAGTACTGAGCCTGACCACAGGCCTGAACTACTACAAGACCGTGGACGAGGGTAAAGCCGTACTGGGCGACATCGACAATGACACTTACTCCCTGTCATTCGGCCTGGCCCATCAGGCCCATAGCCTGACGTTCTCCTATCAGGAAGTGAACGGTAACGAGTACTTCGACTACCTGCATGAAACCAACGGCATCTACCTGGCCAACTCCCTGCTGTCGGACTTCAACGGACCGAACGAGAAATCTTTCCAGATTGCCTATGGCCTAAACATGGCTGAGTACGGGGTACCGGGCCTGAAGTTCAACATTTACCAGGCTCGCGGTTGGGGTATCGACGGTACACACTATAAGGGCGGCGAATACGCCAGCGTGCAGTCGATGGACGGTGAGCACCACTACGAATACGGCATCGGTGCATCCTATGCCGTCCAGAGCGGCCCGCTGAAAGCCACCGCGATCCGCGCGACCTACACCGCGCACCGCGCCAGTGAAAACCAGGCAGACGGCAGCCTCAACGAGTTCCGTCTCGTCACCACCATCCCGTTCAACATTCTGTAAACCCTGCGCCGGACGGTCGACTCACGAGGTCGGCCGTCCGGCTTTGCCGTTCCACCGATTGCAGAGGATATGACGATGAACATGATCCCCCTACGCGCAGCCATCGCCGCTGCGCTGCTGAGTGTCGCCGTTGGCGCCACGGCCAAACCCCTGGTGGTTTGCACAGAAGCCAGCCCGGAAGGCTTCGACATGGTCCAGTACACGACTGCAGTCACTGCCGACGCCGTGGCGGAAACCATTTTCAATCGCCTGGTCGATTTCAAGCCCGGCACCACCGAAGTGATTCCAGGCCTGGCCGAGTCCTGGGACATCAGCGACGATGGCCTGACGTACACGTTCCACCTGCGCAAAGGCGTCAAGTTCCATACCACCGAATACTTCAAGCCGACCCGCGACATGAACGCCGACGATGTGGTCTGGAGCTTCCAGCGCCAGCTGGACCCGAATCATCCGTGGCACAAACTGTCGAGCGTGGGCTTCCCCTACTTTGAAAGCATGGGCTTCAAAGAGCTGTTGAAAAGCGTCGAGAAAGTCGACGAACACACGGTCAAGTTCACCCTGACCCGCCGCGAAGCGCCGTTCCTGGCCGACGTTGCCATGGCCTTCTCCTCGATCTACCCGGCCGAATACGCCGACCAGTTGCTCAAGGCCAACAAGGCCGGCGACCTCAACAGCAAGCCGGTCGGCACCGGGCCGTTCATCTTCCAGCGCTACAACAAGGACGCCCAGGTTCGCTTCAAGACCAACCCGGACTACTTCCGCGGCAAGCCGCCGGCCGATGCACTGGTACTGGCCATCGCCACCGACAACAACGTGCGCCTGCAGAAGCTCAAGGCCAATGAGTGCCAGGTCGCGCTGTACCCCAAGCCCGATGACATCCCGAGCATCAAGAAAGACGCCAACCTGAAAGTCGATGAACTGGACGCCATGACCGTGTCCTACGTCGCCCTGAACACCCAGCACAAATACATGAGCGATGTGCGGGTGCGCAAAGCCATCGACATCGCCTTCGACAAGGAAGCCTACGTCAACGCGCTGTTCGGCAAGGGCAACGCCACCGTCGCGGTCAACCCCTACCCACCGACGCTGCTGGGCTTCAATCACGAGTTGAAGAACCCGCCGCGTGACCTGGACAAGGCCCGCCAGTTGCTCAAGGAAGCCGGCGTGCCGGAGGGCACCGTGTTCACTCTGTTCACCCGCAACGGCGGCGGCCCGACCAACCCCAACCCGATGCTCGGCGCGCAGATGATGCAGGCTGACCTGGCGAAAGTCGGGATCAAGGTCGACATCCGCGTCATGGAGTGGGGCGAAATGCTCAAGCGCGCGAAAAACGGCGAGCACGACATGGTCTCCGCCGGATGGGCGGGCGATAACGGCGACCCGGATAACTTCCTGACGCCTATGCTCAGTTGCGAGGCGGCCAAGAACGGCGAAAACTACGCCCGCTGGTGCAACGAGAAATTCCAGGCGCTGATCGATCAGGCCCGCGCCACAGTGAACCCCGAGGAGCGCACCAAGCTCTATGAACAGGCCCAGGTGATTTTCAACCAGGACCAACCGTGGATCAGCATGGCCCACACCCGGATGTTCACGGCAATGCGCAAGAACGTAGAGGGCTACTCCATTAGCCCGCTCACCACCAACAACTTCGCCACCACCCAGGTGAAGTAGATAAGAAAGCGTCCGGTATCCCCTGATCAAAGGGGTGCCGGACATGCCTAACCGGCTGATGAGGTACACCTGAAGATGTTTAGTTTTATTGCCCGCCGACTGGGATTATTGATCCCCACGTTCTTCGGCATCACCTTGCTGACCTTCGCGTTGATTCGCATGATCCCCGGCGACCCCGTGGAAGTGATGATGGGCGAACGTCGGGTCGATCCCGAAATGCATGCTCAGGCAATGGAACGCCTTGGCCTCAACAAGCCGCTGTACGCCCAGTACCTGGACTACATCGGCAAACTGGCCCACGGTGATCTCGGCGAATCGCTACGCACCCGCGAAAGCGTCTGGACCGAGTTCAGCTCCCTGTTTCCCGCGACCCTGGAATTGTCCATGGCCGCCCTGTTGTTCGCCGGAATCCTGGGCCTGCTGGCCGGGGTGATCGCGGCACTCAAGCGAGGGTCCCTGTTCGACCATGGGGTGATGGGCGTCTCCCTCGCGGGGTACTCGATGCCGATCTTCTGGTGGGGCCTGATCCTGATCATGTTCTTCTCGGTGTCCCTGGGCTGGACCCCGGTATCGGGACGCATCGACCTGCTCTACGACATCGAGCCGAAAACCGGCTTCATGCTGATCGACACCTTGCTCGCCGATGAACCGGGCGCGTTCCTCGACGCGCTGCACCACCTGATCCTGCCGGCCATTGTGCTGGGCACCATTCCGCTGGCGGTGATCGCCCGCATGACCCGCTCTTCGATGCTCGAAGTGCTGCGCGAAGACTACATCCGCACCGCCCGGGCCAAGGGTCTGTCGCCGGCGCGCGTGGTGTTCGTCCACGGCCTGCGCAACGCGCTGATCCCGGTACTGACCGTGGTCGGCCTGCAGGTCGGCACGTTGCTGGCCGGTGCGGTCCTGACCGAAACGATCTTCTCCTGGCCGGGCATCGGCAAGTGGTTGATCGAGGCCATCGGCGCCCGGGACTACCCTGTGGTGCAGAACGGCATCCTGTTAATCGCCTGCCTGGTGATTCTGGTCAACTTCGTCGTGGACATCCTCTACGGCTTTGCCAACCCACGCATCCGTCACCAGCGCTGAGATCAAATCCATGAGTACTCCAACTCCTTCGGTAGCAGTCGATCAAAGCCTGCTGTATCCGTCCCCGTACAAAGAATTCTGGCAGGCGTTTTCCCGTAACAAGGGCGCCGTGGCCGGGTTGATGTTCATGATCCTGGTGGTGTTCTGCGCGATCTTCGCCCCGTGGGTCGCCCCCCATGATCCGAGCGAGCAGTACCGCGACTTCCTGCTGACGCCGCCGGCCTGGCTCGAAGGCGGACAGATCCAGTTCCTGCTGGGCACCGATGAACTGGGCCGCGACCTGCTGTCACGGCTGATCCAGGGTTCGCGCCTGTCGCTGCTGATCGGCTTGTCGTCGGTAGTGATGTCGCTGATCCCGGGCATCCTGCTGGGCCTGTTCGCCGGGTTCTTCCCGCGCATCCTCGGCCCGACCATCATGCGCCTGATGGACATCATGCTGGCCCTGCCTTCGCTGCTGCTGGCCGTGGCGATCGTCGCCATCCTCGGCCCAGGCCTGATCAACACCGTGATCGCCATCGCCATCGTGTCGTTGCCGTCGTACGTGCGCCTGACCCGCGCCGCCGTCATGGGCGAACTGAACCGCGACTACGTGACCGCCGCCCGCCTGGCCGGTGCCGGTCTGCCGCGCCTGATGTTCATCACCGTGCTGCCCAATTGCATGGCACCGCTGATCGTGCAGGCGACCCTGAGCTTTTCCTCGGCCATCCTCGACGCCGCCGCCCTGGGCTTCCTCGGCCTGGGCGTCCAGCCGCCGACTCCGGAGTGGGGCACCATGCTGGCCTCGGCCCGGGACTACATCGAACGCGCCTGGTGGGTCGTGAGCCTGCCCGGTTTGACCATTTTGCTCAGCGTGCTGGC
The DNA here is from genome assembly GCF_006227205.1 of Pseudomonas sp. ICMP22404. Lineage (GTDB taxonomy): Bacteria > Pseudomonadota > Gammaproteobacteria > Pseudomonadales > Pseudomonadaceae > Aquipseudomonas. Next base: position 190,779 of record NZ_VCNG01000013.1, on the reverse strand, counting down.
AATCAACCTGATGGGCGACGGCCTGCGCGATGCGCTGGACCCGAAACTCAAGAATGCCGCCTGAGGAGATTCCCATGTCACTGCTAGAAATCAAGAATCTCAACGTCCGCTTCGGCGACGCCAACGCCGTTCCGGTGGTCGATGGCCTGGACCTGAGCGTGGAAAAAGGCGAAGTGCTGGCCATCGTTGGCGAGTCGGGCTCGGGTAAATCCGTGACCATGATGGCGCTGATGGGCCTGATCGAGCACCCCGGCATCGTGACCGCCGATGCGCTGAACTTCGATGGCAAGAACATGCTCAAGCTGAGCGCCCGCCAGCGCCGGCAGATCGTCGGCAAGGACCTGGCGATGGTGTTCCAGGACCCGATGACCGCGCTCAACCCCAGCTACACCGTGGGTTTCCAAATCGAAGAAGTGCTGCGCCTGCACCTGAAGATGTCCGGCAAGGCCGCCCGCAAGCGCGCCATCGAACTGCTGGAAAAAGTCGAGATCCCGGGTGCCGCCAGCCGCATGGACGCCTACCCCCATCAGCTGTCCGGCGGCATGAGCCAGCGCGTGGCGATTGCCATGGCCATTGCTGGCGAACCGAAGCTGCTGATCGCCGACGAACCGACCACCGCTCTGGACGTGACCATCCAGGCGCAGATCATGGACCTGCTGCTGGCCCTGCAAAAAGAACAGGAAATGGGCCTGGTGCTGATCACCCACGACCTCGCCGTGGTGGCCGAAACCGCCCAGCGCGTCTGCGTGATGTACGCCGGTCAAGCCGTGGAAGTGGGCAAGGTGCCGGAGTTGTTCGACATTCCGGCCCACCCCTACAGCGAAGCATTGTTGGCGGCGATTCCAGAGCACAGCATGGGCGCCGAACGCCTGGCGACCTTGCCGGGCATCGTTCCCGGTCGCTATGACCGTCCACAAGGCTGCCTGCTGTCGCCACGCTGCCCCTACGTGCAGGACAACTGCCGTCAACAGCGCCCCGCCCTTGACCCGAAAACCAACAGCCTCGCCCGCTGCTTCTACCCGTTGAACCAGGAGGTGGCGTGATGGCCGTCGTACTTACCGCCCGTGACCTGACCCGTCATTACGAAGTGTCCCGTGGCATGTTCAAGGGCCACGCCACCGTGCGCGCCCTCAACGGTGTGTCGTTCGAACTCGAGGCCGGCAAGACCCTGGCCGTGGTGGGCGAATCCGGTTGCGGCAAGTCCACCCTCGCCCGGGCCCTGACCCTGATCGAAGAGCCGTCCTCCGGCTCATTGAAAATCGCCGGGCAGGAGGTGGCCGGCGCCAACAAGGCCGAACGCAAGCAGTTGCGCAAAGACGTGCAGATGGTGTTCCAGAGCCCTTACGCGTCCCTCAACCCGCGGCAGAAAATCGGCGATCAATTGGCCGAGCCATTGCTGATCAACACCAACCTGTCGGCCACCGAGCGGCGGGAAAAAGTCCAGGCGATGATGAAGCAGGTGGGCTTGCGCCCCGAGCATTATCAGCGCTACCCGCATATGTTCTCCGGCGGTCAACGCCAGCGTATCGCCCTGGCCCGTGCCATGATGCTGCAACCCAAGGTGCTGGTGGCGGACGAACCGACATCGGCGCTGGACGTGTCGATTCAGGCCCAGGTACTCAACCTGTTCATGGATCTGCAGCAGGAGTTCAACACCGCCTACGTGTTCATTTCCCACAACCTGGCGGTGGTGCAACACGTCGCCGACGATGTGATGGTGATGTACCTCGGCCGTCCGGTGGAGATGGGCCCCAACGAGTCGATCTACAGCCGCCCGTTGCATCCGTACACCCAGGCGCTGCTGTCAGCCACACCGACCATCCACCCGGACCCGAACAAGCCGAAGATCAAGATCGTCGGCGAACTGCCCAACCCGCTCAACCCGCCGCCCGGCTGCGCCTTCCACAAGCGCTGTCCGTATGCCACCGAGCGTTGCAAGACCGAAGAGCCGGCCCTGCGTCCTCTGGATAATCGCTTGGTAGCGTGCCACTACGCCGAGCAGTTCCTCGACGGCGCGGCGTAACACCAGCCGAAACTGTGGCGAGGGAGCTTGCCCCCTCGCCACCGTCTTCTACTTGTCGTTCTGGAGGCTACGTCTGGCTGTCGCCTTCGTCGCCCTCATCCCCATCGTCGGTGTCGGGCTGGTCTATCGTCGAGTCGTCATCGTCCTGATCCCCCGGTTGTGTTTCGGCCGCAGCAAACATCATTGCCCCGTGCGCCCCTTGCCCGCTCGAGGCATGTTGCTCGTGGTCGACGCACTCGGCCCATACAGCGCCGGATCCCAGGGACAACATCACCAACACCTTCAGCAACAACATCACGCGTAGAAACCTATTCATAGCCGATTCCTCTTTCCTGAATAAAGCCGGGACCCCACGGCGTTCAGGAAATCTAATCCCGAACAGGCTGGCTCGTAAGACTAGGACGCAGAATCAGGGGCAGAAATGCCGCTTGGGGACAGACCGCTTTCGAATAGCGTCTATTCCGAATGGCTATGACCTGTGGGAGCGAGCCTGCTCGCGATGGCGATCTACCAACCAACATTAATGCCGAATGGGCCACCGCTATCGCGAGCAGGCTCGCTCCCACAGTCTCTGGCGTCGTACACAAATCTCATCTATCCCACAGGAAATCGAGGAGGTATAAAAAAGCCCCGCGGCTTTCGCAACGGGGCTTGGGTCTTGCGGCTCAGCGCTTAGTGATGCTCACGGGTCGCGCGGAACTTCACGTCCGGCCAGCGCTCTTCCATCAGCGCCAGGTTGACCCGGGTCGGGGCCAGGTAGGTCAGGTGACCACCACCGTCCAGCGCCAGGTTTTCCACGGCCTTGTTGGTGAATTCCTCAAGCTTCTTCTTGTCGCTGCACTCAATCCAGCGAGCCGAGTACACGGTGATCGGCTCATAGGAGCACTCGACCTTGTATTCCTCCTTCAAGCGGCTGGCGACCACATCGAACTGCAGCACGCCGACCGCGCCGAGGATGATGTCGTTGCTGCGCTCCGGGAAGAACACCTGGGTAGCGCCCTCTTCGGCCAGTTGCTGCAGGCCCTGGCGCAGTTGCTTGGACTTGAGCGGATCCTTCAGGCGTACGCGGCGGAACAGTTCCGGGGCGAAGTGCGGGATGCCGGTGAAACCCAGGACTTCGCCTTCGGTGAAAGTGTCGCCGATCTGGATCGTGCCGTGGTTGTGCAGGCCGATGATGTCACCGGCGAAAGCCTCTTCCAGCTGTTCACGCTCCGAGGAGAAGAAGGTCAGGGCGTCGCCGATGCGCACGTCCTTGCCGGTGCGCACGTGGCGCATCTTCATGCCTTTTTCGTATTTGCCGGAGCAGATGCGCATGAACGCGATACGGTCGCGGTGCTTGGGGTCCATGTTCGCCTGGATCTTGAAGATGAAGCCCGAGAACTTCTCTTCCACCGGCTCCACGGTGCGCTCGTTGGCGACCCGGGGCAGCGGACGCGGCGCCCAGTCGACCACGGCGTCGAGCACGTGATCCACACCGAAGTTGCCCAGCGCGGTCCCGAAGAACACCGGGGTCATCTGGCCATCAATGAACGCCTGCTGGTCGAATTCATGACAGGCACCCTGCACCAGCTCCAGCTGCTCGACGAAACGTTCGTACTCGTCGCCCAGGTGTGCGCGCGCTTCGTCGGAGTCCAGCCGCTCGATGATCTTGGTTTCAGTGCGCTCATGACCATGACCGGCGGTGTAGACAATGATGTAGTCATCAGCCAGGTGGTACACGCCCTTGAAATCGCGATAGCAGCCGATCGGCCAGGTGATCGGCGCAGCCTTGATCTTCAGGACCGCTTCGATCTCGTCGAGCAGTTCGATCGGGTCACGAATGTCCCGGTCGAGTTTGTTGATGAAGCTGACGATCGGCGTGTCCCGCAGGCGGCAGACTTCCATCAGCGCGATGGTCCGCGGCTCGACACCTTTACCGCCGTCGAGCACCATCAGCGCCGAGTCCACCGCGGTCAGGGTGCGGTAGGTGTCTTCGGAGAAGTCTTCGTGGCCCGGGGTGTCGAGCAGGTTGATCATGTGTTCGCGATACGGGAACTGCATGACCGACGTGGTAATGGAAATACCCCGCTGCTTTTCCATCTCCATCCAGTCGGAGGTGGCATGGCGGTCGGACTTGCGGGACTTCACCGTACCGGCAACCGCAATCGCCTTGCCCATCAGCAGGAGCTTCTCGGTGATGGTGGTCTTACCGGCATCGGGGTGGGAAATAATGGCGAAAGTGCGGCGTTTCGCGACTTCGGCGGCCTGTTTGGTCATGGGAAATCGCCTGGCAGGTGATTCAAAAAAGGGCGGCGATTATAGCTCAACTTGTGCCAGGAACCGAACCGTTGAGCACATCGAAGATGGCCAGAAGCTTCCTGACAGGGGAACCTTTTGCCCCGTGGAGACGTCCACCCCCCTGCTGCATTTATTCGTCAGGGGCTGAAAAATCAGCAAGTTAGCCTGACGAGGCTGCGCTCATGGCTCGATCCACATGCTGGTTTACCGGCATCGAAAAGAGCTGCTTCTCGCGAACGTTTTCCCGGCAACCCCATGGGTCTGCCGCCCGGGGAAGCGTGCGCCGACTGAAAGACAAAGGAGTCCGCCTGTGGCTATCCGCTATGGCAAAGGGCTGACAGGAGGCGTGGTCGTCGTCGCGCTCCTGGCCCTGTTGGTCCACTGGATCGGCATCGATACGATCCGACATTATCGCGACGACCTGTTGTTCTACCTGCAAGCCCACCTGATGCTGGTACTGGTTTCCATGCTGGCAGCCCTGATCGTGGGCATCCCCGCCGGTATCGCCTTAAGCCGCCCCGGCATGGTCGGGCGCGCCGAGCGCTTCATGCAAGTCTTCAACATCGGCAACACCGTGCCGCCCCTGGCCGTACTGGCCATCGCCCTGGGTGTCCTGGGGATCGGCAGCGGGCCGGCCATCTTCGCCCTGTTCCTCGCCTCGCTGCTGCCCATCGTGCGCAACACCTATGAAGGTCTGAAAAACGTCCAGGGTTCTCTCAAGGAAGCCGCCACCGGCATCGGCATGACCCCGCGCCAGGTGCTGTGGAAAGTCGAACTGCCCAACGCCGTGCCGATCATCGTCGGTGGCGTGCGGGTCGCCCTGGCGATCAACGTCGGCACCGCGCCGCTGGCCTTCCTGATCGGTGCCAACAGCCTTGGCAGCCTGATCTTCCCCGGCATCGCCCTGAACAACCAGCCGCAACTGTTGCTCGGCGCCGCCTGCACCGCCCTGCTGGCGTTGTTGCTCGACGGCCTGGTGACACTGGCCAGCCGCCTCTGGCTGGAACGCGGTCTGCGACCGTCATAAAGCCGGCTGGATAAAGGAATCGTTATGAAGAAGTTGAGCTTGATACTGGGCTGCGTGCTGCTGTTCGCCGGGTTTGCCCAAGCGGCGGAAAAACCGCTGATCCGCCTCGGGGCCCGGGTCTTCACCGAGCAGACACTGTTGGCGGAAATCACCGCGCAATACCTGCGCAGCAAAGGCTACGACGCGCAGATCACCGGCGGCCTGGGCAGCAACCTGGCCCGCAGCGCCCATGAAACCGGGCAACTGGACCTGCTCTGGGAATACACCGGCGTGTCGCTGGTGGCCTACAACCACGTCACGGAAAAACTCGACAGCGCCCAGTCCTACGCCCGGGTGAAAGCACTCGACGCGAAGAAAGGCCTGGCCTGGCTGGCACCGTCGAAGTTCAGCAACACCTACGCCCTGGCCCTGCCGGAGAAAGTCGCCCGCCAATACCCGCAGATCAGCAACATCAGCCAATTGAACAGCGTGCTGCAGGCCGAAGCGGACAAGAACCATCTGGTGGCCCTGGACACCGAGTTCGCCAACCGCTCCGACGGCCTGGCGGGCATGGTCGAGCAGTACGGCATGAACCTGACCCGCAGGAATATCCGGCAGATGGACGCCGGTCTGGTCTACACCGCCCTGCGCAACGGCCAGGTGTTCGCCGGGCTGGTGTACACCACCGACGGCCGGCTGAACGCCTTCAAGCTGAAATTGCTTGAGGACGACAAGCACTACTTCCCCGACTACACCGCCGCACCGGTGGTGCGCCAGGCGTTCCTCGACGCCCATCCGCAATTGGCCGCGCAGCTCAAGCCGCTGGCCGAGCTGTTCGACGATGAAACCATGCGACAACTCAATGCCCGCGTGGACGTCGACCATGAAAGCCCTTCCGTGGTGGCCGCCGACTTCCTGCGCCAGCACCCCATCAATTGAGGAAAAAGCCATGGAACTGTTGAACGCCTTTTCCCACCTCGACTGGCAGCAGGTGATGCACCTGACCTGGCAGCACATCATGCTGGTGGGCATTGCCGTAAGCCTGGCGATTCTCATCGGCGTGCCGCTGGGCATTGTCATGACCCGCTTCCCGGCGCTCGCCGGCCCATTGCAGGCCAGCGCCACGGTGCTGCTGACAATCCCGTCGATTGCGCTGTTCGGCCTGTTGTTGCCGTTCTATTCCAAGTTCGGCCAGGGCCTGGGCCCGATGCCGGCGATCACCGCCGTGTTTCTGTACTCGCTGTTGCCGATCATGCGCAACACCTACCTGGCCCTCACCGGCGTGGAACCGGGCATCCGTGAAGCCGCCCGTGGCATCGGCATGACCTTCGGCCAACGCCTGCGCATGGTCGAGCTGCCCATCGCCGTACCGGTGATCCTCGCCGGCGTGCGCACCGCCGTGGTCATGAACATCGGCGTCATGACCATCGCCGCCACCATCGGCGCCGGTGGCCTGGGCGTGCTCATCCTCGCTTCCATCAGCCGCAGCGACATGTCGATGCTGATCGTCGGCGCCGTGCTGGTCAGCCTCTTGGCCATCTTCGCCGACCTGCTCCTGCAATGGCTGCAACGCTCGCTGACTAGTAGGGGGTGTTCGCCGCAAATGACGGGCGCGCCGATGCCCCACAAAGCGCAAGACTAGGCGCGAGGAGAGAAGTTTGGTTTATCCAAATGAACGACGAGCAACGACGGATTGCGCTTTGTGGGGCTCGGCCCTACGGGTTGGAGCCGAGATCGCGCCGGGCTGCGTGGGACTTGGAAAGGGAACACCATTCCCTGCGTCCCACGCCTTGCCCGGCGCGATCTCAGCTCCAACGCGCCCGTCATTTGCGGCGAACACCCCCTACACAGGATTAACGAAATGATCGAACTCCAGAACCTCAGCAAAACCTTCAAGAGCAACGGAAAAGACGTCAAGGCCGTGGACTCGGTGAACCTGACCGTCAACGAAGGCGAGATCTGCGTATTCCTCGGGCCGTCGGGCTGTGGCAAGAGCACCACGCTGAAGATGATCAATCGCCTGATCCCGCCCACCTCGGGCAAGGTGCTGATCAACGGTGAAGACACCACCGACCTCGACGAGGTGACCTTGCGCCGCAACATCGGCTATGTGATCCAGCAGATCGGCCTGTTCCCGAACATGACCATCGAGGAAAACATCGTGGTGGTGCCGAAGCTGCTCGGCTGGGACAAGCAGAAATGCCACGACCGCGCCCGCGAGCTGATGAGCATGATCAAACTCGAACCCAAGCAGTACCTGCATCGCTATCCACGTGAACTGTCGGGCGGCCAGCAGCAACGGATCGGCGTGATCCGCGCCCTGGCGGCAGACGCGCCGTTGTTGCTGATGGACGAACCCTTCGGCGCGGTGGACCCGATCAACCGCGAGATGATCCAGAACGAGTTCTTCGACATGCAGCGGGCGCTGAACAAGACCGTGATCATGGTCAGCCACGATATCGACGAAGCCATCAAGCTGGGGGACAAGATCGCGATCTTCCGTGCCGGCAAGCTGGTCCAGTGCGACCACCCGGACACGCTACTGGCACACCCGGCCGACGACTTCGTCAGCAACTTCGTCGGCCAGGACAGCACGCTCAAGCGTCTGCTGCTGGTCAAGGCCGAGGACGCGGCCGACAACGCGCCTTCGGTCAGCCCGGAAACCCCGGTGGCCGAGGCGCTGGAATTGATGGACGAGCATGACCGTCGCTACGTGGTGGTCACCTGTGCCGAGAACAAGGCCCTGGGCTATGTGCGCCGTCGCGACCTGCACCGCCAGACCGGCACCTGCGCGCAATTCCTGCGGGAGTTCAATGCCACGGCCGCCTATGACGAGCATTTGCGGATCCTGCTGTCGCGCATGTACGAGTTCAACCGCTCGTGGCTGCCGGTGATGGACGCCGAACGGGTCTTCCTTGGCGAGGTGACCCAGGAATCCATCGCCGAATACCTGAGTTCCGGCAAGTCCCGTGGCGGCAAGACCAGCATCGTCTCGCCGGCCGAGACCGCGCAGGCTTAATTGCCCACAAACCCTTGTGGGAGCCAAGCTTGCTCGCGATAGCGGCGGCACAGCCAGCACTGCCGCCAACTGACCCACCGCCATCGCGAGCAAGCTCAGCTCCCACAGGGTTGCGGGTTTATCATCGCAATCGTCTGTCCCCAGAACGCCTCGTTAACTCATCCAACGGGAACATCAATCCGTCACACAGGTCGGTTACATCAGGAGCTGTCGCGGACCGCACGACGGATGTGTGCAAAAACGCGACATTTTTAGTTGATCTCAGGCCCCTCACGCCCTAAAGTTCGCGCCGAACGTCCATGCTGGAAACGATCCATCCGGCTCAAGTACTGACGACGAGACAGCAAGGCCAAGGGCACCACGCAGCCCATGGCCTTTTTGCTTTCGGCGACATGCCTTGGGAAGTAGGCGAACCAAAGTGGGGATACGGAGGACGTTCACGGGGGCAGCTTGCCCTCAAACCCATTGATCCTGATGTTTGCCAGTAGGAGTCCCAACGTATGTCGATCCAGGTCGAAGATTATTTCGCGCGCGAAACCTTTCAGAAAATGAAGGCGTTCGCCGACAAGCAGGAAACCCCGTTCGTGGTGATCGACACCGCGATGATCTCCCAGGCCTACGACGACCTGCGCGCAGGTTTCGAATTCGCCAAGGTCTACTACGCCGTCAAGGCCAACCCGGCGGTGGAAATCATCGACCTGCTCAAGGAAAAAGGCTCGAACTTCGACATCGCCTCGATCTATGAGCTGGACAAGGTCCTGAGCCGGGGCGTTACCCCCGACCAGATCAGCTACGGCAACACCATCAAGAAGTCCCGGGACATCCGCTACTTCTACGAAAAAGGCGTGCGCCTGTACGCCACCGACTCCGAAGCCGACCTGCGCAACATCGCCAAGGCAGCGCCGGGCTCGAAAGTCTATGTACGTATCCTGACCGAAGGTTCGACCACCGCTGACTGGCCCCTGTCGCGCAAATTCGGCTGCCAGACCGACATGGCCATGGACCTGCTGATCCTGGCCCGTGACCTGGGCCTGGTGCCATACGGCATCTCGTTCCACGTTGGCTCGCAACAGCGCGACATCAGCGTCTGGGACGCCGCCATTGCCAAGGTCAAGGTGATCTTCGAGCGTCTCAAGGAAGAAGACGGCATCGAGTTGAAACTGATCAACATGGGCGGCGGTTTCCCGGCCAACTACATCACCCGCACCAACAGCCTGGAAACCTACGCCGAGGAAATCATCCGTTTCCTCAAGGAAGACTTCGGCGACGACCTGCCGGAAATCATCCTCGAGCCGGGCCGTTCGCTGATTGCCAACGCCGGTATCCTGGTCAGCGAAGTGGTGCTGGTCGCCCGTAAATCCCGTACCGCCGTCGAGCGTTGGGTCTACACCGACGTGGGCAAGTTCTCCGGCCTGATCGAAACCATGGACGAAGCCATCAAGTTCCCGATCTGGACCGAGAAGAAAGGCGAGATGGAAGAAGTGGTCATCGCCGGCCCGACCTGCGACAGCGCCGACATCATGTACGAGAACTACAAGTACGGCCTGCCACTGAACCTGGCCATCGGTGATCGTCTGTACTGGCTGTCGACCGGCGCCTACACCACCAGCTACAGCGCCGTGGAATTCAATGGTTTCCCACCGCTGAAGTCGTTCTACGTATAACGCAACCTGTCGATAGAAAGGTCCATGCAGCATGCATGGACCTTTTTTATTTGCGCAGCCAGCTCTCGAAATCCTCCAGCAGCGCCATGCATTGACCTAGCGCTTTCATGGCAGCGCTCAAGGTCGAGTTCAGTTCTCCCAACCGCACTGCGTAGCTTGCGCGCCTGAGTGTCAGGACCACGTCCTCCATACGCTGATATAAATCCTGCGCCAACAAGCCCATCTGTCCGTTCAGGTTCTTGAATGCCTTGAACAACAGGGCAATGTCGGCCTTGTATTCCATCGCCCTGATCGAAGCGTCCCGAGAGGAATAAACCAGGTTCCAGGCGGGTGTGGTAATCGCCTCTTGAAATAACATCTGCGCCACGCTCGGTTGGGTGTGGCAACGACAAGCGCGGTGATCCATGGCGCTGGTGAACGCCGGGTTCAACCCGAGCGACTCTCGATACAGTTCATCGAAACGAAACACCCACTGCCTGATCGCGCTTCTATGGTTGATAAAGCGCAAGTGAAGCTCATGAGTCAGGTCCTCGACCTTCGTCGGAGGAGCCAGCAACCATCGCGCTGAACGGGACAAACTGAACAGCCTGAAATCCACGTGTTCAATCGCTTCCCTTCTGGAGAACCGCGCGGTGATGTCGAGTGCATCCCGGCTGAAAACCGCCAGTACATCCACATCCTTTTTCAAGGACATTTTGAGCTCATTGACGTAGCGCCAGAGCGCCGATAGATACTGTCCGTTGAAGAATGCGTTGTTCCATCTTGAATCCATCGCCAACACGGATGGCTGATGGCCCGCACTTCGACGCCGTTCAAAAGCGCCCGAGATGTTATCCAGGATCGAGCTCAGGGAACCCAGGAAGTGGGCGTAGCGCTCCAGGGTCCTTCGCTGCGCTCCCGTCCATGCATAGCCAAGTTGATCCATAGGCTGTCCTTGGCGATGGCAGACATGGGTCCACCATCGCTTCATTAATGGAAATGTCCATTGCGGTCAGGAAGACTCCGCTCCGATGCGTGGGTTAATCACGGAGGGGGCGCAAATGGTTGATCATGCCTGGGATAAGATCACATGCGCTGCGTACACGCGCCTCGACAGGTTGCGACTTCTGCGGCTCGAAAGCCCCCGCGAACTGTTCAAACGCAGCCACGATATTCAGGAACTCCTTAAGAAAATTCCCACGTCCACTGTTCAATGCGTCAAGCGTCTGGACCAGTTCAACTTTGCCCTGGATCAGGGCGATGTCCCTGGTATACGCCTCTGCCTCCAGGCGCAGTTGTCTGGCCCGTTCCTCAAGCCGGTTGTACCCGGCAACCATGTTGAGATAGGAAATGGTTTCGGCGATGCCGGAGAGCGTTTTCTTCAGCGTGTCCATGGCCAACATCGCAATTTGCACCTGAGGAGGCGCCATGCCCATCGCCATCAGATTATCCACGGTCAATTGGGCCTGCTGACCGATTTTTTCCACGCCGGCTCTTCCAATCAACTCAATCGCATCGGCAACCGATTTCATCTGCGCATCCAATTCGACTCGCTTGGCCTCGACCTTGTTTTTTTGCGCCTCCGCAAACGCCCGGTCTTGCTCCAGTGTGGCGATCCATTGCGCCGAGGCGCTCTTGTCATAGCGGACACCCAAATCGACTTGGAGTGCTTTCAATTCGCGGGTCTGCTGCGCGACGGCGACGAACACCTCTTGAAGCTCATCTTCCATTTCCCTGGAAATTTCAAGTTGCTCATTCCTGTCATGGGCGTTTTCAAAATCCTCCTGAATCTGCTTGAGGTTGCCGAGCGCCCGGTCCAATACATACATCGTTGTCTGCGCACGGCTGCGCAAGCCAAACGTCGTACTGTCGATCACAAGCGCCAGGCCGGTCATTCTCTCTACCACACCCGGCAGATAAGCGTGCCGCTGAAACAACATCTGTGCCCGAACGCTGGAGTTCTGAACGCTCGAGTTATGACCGCGTAACGCCATCACCTCAAAAGCCGGATAATCGGCAACCCTCAACATCATCCGCCCCATCCTCCTTGATACCAAATTACCCATTTCGTACTCCCGTTGAGCTTCTGCAAACACTGCAAGCAATGCATCGGAACTGGTGCGGATATACCGCCAAGGCGTGAGCACTTTTTTCACGTTCCGGATAAACCGACTCAAGTTCACGGCGTTATTTATTTTATCCACCTCCTTTACCGAGGAATCGATATACAAGCCGAGCGCTTCCCATACCAGCATGAGGTTCTGGGTTGCCACTTCAGCTTCAATCGTAACGGCACTCAGGTTCTGCAGATCGCCGCGCACGCGATTCAACGAACTCAGTGTCTGGCTCTTGCTGGCCATGTTCTGGATGGCAATGTCCTGTACTTCTTTCAATTGTTTGCGTTGATTGCGTATTCTCTCGGCCTGGACCCCTTGGTAGATGCCAAGAATCAACCCGCCGACATTGAGGGTGGCGGCGGCGACAATCGCTTCCTTCACCATCTGATCGTACTTCTTATTAAGCTCATCGAGCTCCGCGGCACGCTGATCGATATCATCCTGAAGCGCTTGAATGTCTTGCCGATAGGAATTTTCGCTCACCGCTTTCAACCGCAGCTTGACTTCCGGCAGCACCTTTTCCCGCAGGTCCGTGCCGAAGCGGTCCAGCTCCGACCTGACACTTTGCGCCTTCGCCTGGCAATCCTTCACATCAGAAAGCATGGCATTGAGGTAGTACTTGATCTCTGGAATATCTCCCGAAGGCAGCGTCACGTCGGGGAGCCTGGGGTGTTTGAGCTTGAGCTGCAGGTATTCCTCTACGGTGTTGATTCCATGTTCCCTGAGGTGTTTCGATATCTCACTGTCGTCATAAATCTCAACGATCCCTGCGCCATTCTCGAGGATCTTTTCGGCAAACAATTTCAGATGAGTGCCGGTCAGCATGATCTCCCGACGCAACGGCGCCCAACGCTTGGCATGGTCATAGGTCATTGTGAAGGTGCGCAGAAAATCCCTGGCTGTCAGCCCGAGACCGCCATCATCACCTGCGCCATAATTCAAATAGGCAACCACATCGTTATAACGGTAAGGTAGCGACAAGCCGAGCACCTCATACCTGCGCAGACTGATGATCTGCTCTTTGGTAAGTTGTATGCCAGGTTCCCGGTTATATTCGCTCCCACCGCCCAAAGACGCCTCTATAAAAACCTTGGGCGCTTGCGCTGCGGCCTCGACGACCTTATCGTCAAAGTTAAATTCCATCGTAGACTTCCTGTCTTCTAAAGTTCATTTAAGTTGCGCCGATGGTAATCCGAGTGAAACATCACAAACATAGTTACCGATCGCGCAAAATGACTCTAAAGCAGTTGCGCGCACGCCCACTACTCTTCAACTATTAGAAAACAAGACAATGGCCCGAGAGCCCGGACAAGCGCTGAGCCAATGGCAAATATTCAGTCATTACCAAGCGTTAACAACGCTTTATCTGGAGCCAGAATAATGAGCGGAGCCGACGCAACTATTGCAACTGGGTCAGTTGCAATAAACGTTGTCGGTAAATATGCGCCATGGCGCGAATCTCAGGGTGGGAGGCCCGCGACAACGATTCACCGCTCACCCGCAGGAAATTCACATTCCCGGCAGCCAGCGCCTTGCGCAACCAGCCCAAGGCCTCGTCAATGAGCCCCTCCCCCGCCAGCACCGCCGCATGGCTGAACTGCCCCCGAAAGTCGCCACCTTCGGCCGACCGTCGATACCACTGAACCGCCGCCAACGGATCCGCCGGACAATAGCGTCCATCTTCCAGGTAACGCCCCAGCAGATTCATCGACTTTGCGTGGCCCGCCTCGGCGGCGCGACGGTAGAGACTCAAGGCCTGCGCCTGGTCTTCGGCCACACCTCGACCGGTCGCCAGCAGGTTGGCGTAGTTGTACATCCCCCAGTCCAACCCCGCCTCGGCGGCCAGGCGATAATGCCGGGCGGCGACGCTGGCATCGGCGACACAACCCCAGCCGTGTTCATGGCAACGTCCCAGCATGTTGCGCGCCATCGGATGCCCGCGCCGCGCAGCAATACCGAACCAACGTACCGCCAGGGCCGAATCCCGGGCGATGCCCTGGCCGTCGAGCAGGATCTGCCCCAACAACGCCTGGGCATCGAGCACGCCTTCAGCCGCCGCGAGCAGGATCGCCTGGGCGGCCCGCGCCGGGCTCTCTTCAAGCATGGCCTTGAGACGTTCGCCGTCGAGCGCTTCCTTGCGGCGCAGACGAAAATCCGCCATCTACACCTCGACCCAGCGGCGCAGCAGGTTGTGGTAAGTGCCGGTCAGGCGAATCAACGAAGGATGATCCGGCACGTCGCGGGTCAATGCCTGGATCGCCCCGTCCATCTCGAACAGCAACGCACGCTGGCTGTCTTCGCGCACCAGGCTCTGGACCCAGAAGAACGACGCATAGCGGGCACCACGAATCACCGGATTGACCTTGTGCAGACTGGTGCCCGGGTACAACACCATGTCTCCGGCCGGCAGCTTGACCCGTTGGGTGCCGTAGGTGTCCTGGATCTCCAACTCGCCGCCGTCGTAGTCCTGGGGATCGCTGAAGAACAGAGTGGCCGACAGGTCGGTGCGCACCCGTTCTGCGCTGCCCTTGGGTTGGCGCACGGCGTTGTCGATATGGAAGTCGAAACTGCCGCCAGCGCTATAGCAGTTCAACAACGGCGGGAACACCTTGTGGGGTATCGCGGCAGACATGAACAGCGGATTGCTCCACAACCGTTCAAGCATCGCAGCGCCGATTTCCTTGGCCAAGGGATGGCCCTCGGGCAATTGCAGGTTGTGCTTGGCCTTGGCCGACTGGTAACCGGCGGTGATTTTCCCGTCCGCCCACTCGGCCTGTACCAGCGCCTCGCGGATGCGCTGCACTTCGTCAGGAGAAAACACACCGGGAATGTGCAGCAACATGAGATCAAGCCTGTGGATAAAACGGGCGCCAATGGTAGTGATTCTTATTGACTGTGCACAACCCCCACGACGTATCACGTGATCAACACCGTAAAGACAAACTGTAAAGAATGTAAATTCCTCTCAAATGGCAATATTTCGCAATTGATACAAATACCCGTTTACCCTATATTCCGCCGCCTCGAAACCTTGGGGAAGGCACCTTCATGTCGCGTCAACCATCACAATTACCGCTCCAATCACCCCGCTTGCTGGCATCCGCCATTGGCGTCGCGCTGAGTGCGACATCTGTGGTCCAGCTGGTCCAGGCGGCGGAAAATGCCGATGAGAAATCCCCGCGCGAGGCCATTGCCCTCGATGCCACCAGCATCACCGGCGAGGCCCAGGACACGACGTCCTATCAGGTCGAAAAAGCCTCTTCCCCGAAATACACCGCGCCGCTGGTCGATACCCCGCGCTCGGTGACTGTCATCCCCCAGCAAGTGCTCAAGGACACTGGCGCGCTCAATATGCAGGATGCCCTGCGCACCGTGCCGGGCATCACCTTCGGCGCCGGTGAAGGCGGCAATCCCCAGGGTGACCGTCCATTCATCCGCGGTTTCGATGCCCAGGGCGACACCTATCTGGATGGTGTGCGCGACACGGGCTCGCAAAGCCGCGAAATCTTCGCCGTGGAATCCATTGAAGTCAGCAAGGGGCCGAACTCCGCTGTCGGCGGTCGCGGCGCGGCCGGCGGGACCATCAACCTGGTGAGCAAGAAAGCGCATCTGGGCGACTCCTTCGACGGTGGCTTCACCTGGGGATCGGACCAGACCCAACGCTACACCCTGGATGGCAACTATCAGTTCAGCGACAGCGCCGCCGGCCGTCTCAACCTCATGAGCCACGAAAGCAACGTCGCCGGCCGCGACAAGGTCAATTACGACCGCTGGGGCATCGCACCATCGCTGGCGTTCGGCCTCGGCACGGACACTCGGGTCAACCTCGACTACTACCATCTCGAAAGCAACGACCTGCCAGACTCGGGCATCCCCTACAGCATGCCAGCCTCGGGGAGAACGGCCGACCGCACCCAGTCCAACCCGGACAAGCCCAACGACGGCGGCGACAGCAGCAACTTCTATGGCCTCACCGACCGCGATTTCCGCAAGACCCGCGTCGACACTGCGACCTTCGCCATCGAGCACGACTTGAACGATGCCCTGACGGTCAAGAACACCCTGCGCCACGGCTCCAGCATGCAGGACTATATTCTGACCCAACCCGACGACAGCAAAGGCAACGTCAATAACGGGACAGTCTGGCGTCGGGCCAACAGCCGGGTCAGCAACGTCGACACCACCACCAACCAGACCGACCTGTTCGGTGATTTCTACGTGGCCGGATTCAAGAACAGCTTCTCCACCGGCATCGAATTGAGCCGCGAGAAAGGTGAAAAATCCTCCTACACCATCAACACCGACACCGTACCGGGCACCACTGCCGCGAACACCAACTGCACCCCATCGATAATCGGTGCATCGAGTGGCTTCAACTGCACCTCGTTGTCCAACCCGAACCCGAACGATCCGTGGAACGGCACCATCGCACGCAACTATGCGGGTACCGACACCACCAGCGTCACCCGTGCGCTCTATGTGTTCGATACCCTGGAGCTGACGCCGCAATGGCTGGTGAACATGGGCCTGCGCTACGATCATTTCGATACGAAGTACAAGACCTACAACGCCGCCGGCACCACCACGTCCAAGGGTGACGATGTCAGCGAGTTCGTCACCGGTCAGTTGGGGCTGGTCTGGAAGCCCGCCGACAATGGCAGTATCTACGTCTCGTACGCCACCTCGGCCACACCGCCGGGCAACATGGTCGGCGAAGGCACCGAAGGCAACCCGTTGGGCGGCACGCCGGACCGCAACGGCAACCTGTTGGCAAGCGACATGGAGCCGGAAACCACCAAGAACTACGAAATCGGTACCAAGTGGGACCTGCTCGACAGCCGCCTTTCGCTGACCGCGGCGGTCTTTCGCACCGAGAAGGAGAACGCCCGGGTCCAGGTCGATACCACGACTTATGAGAACGCCGGCAAGACCCGCGTCGACGGCCTCGAACTCTCGGCCAGCGGCAAGATCACCGACAAATGGCAAGTGTTCGCCGGCTACAGCTACCTGGACAGCGAACAGGTCGATGGCGGTCCGTTGAGCGTCACCGACGGCAATGAGCTGCCAAACACGCCAAAGAACAGCGCCAGCGTCTGGACCACTTATGCGCTCACCTCGAAGCTGACCATCGGCGGCGGCGCCTTCTACGTCGACGACGTGTTCGGCAGCGTGGCCAATACCACCATGGTCGACTCCTACGTGCGCTACGACGCCATGGCCAACTACAAGGTCAGCAAGCATCTGGACCTGCAACTCAACGTGCAAAACCTGACGAACGAAACCTACTACGACAAAGCGTTCTCGACCCACTTCGCCAACCAGGCGGCGGGGCGTACGGCGCTGTTGAGCACCAACTTCCATTTCTGATCGGAAATGGCTGGGGCCGTGATGCGGTCACCTGTGGGAGCGAGCCTGCTCGCGATAGCGGTGGATCAGTCGACCACACTATCGCCTGACATGCCGCCATCGCGAGCAGGCTCGCTCCCACAGGGTTTGCTTTCGACATCGCAGGCCGTACGCAAAAGCCCCGCTCATCTTTATGAGCGGGGCTTTTATGTGTGTTTATGAATGCTTCTCGATAACACACGGCATAATGCACGCCGTGATGAACAGTAATGAATGAAAGGCGGGCGACGTGTTGAAGAAAACCCTGTTCCAGTTGCACTGGTTTTTCGGCATCAGTGCCGGACTGGTCCTGGCGTTTATGGGCATTACCGGTGCGGCGGTGTCGTTCCAGGACGAGATCCTGCGGGCGCTGAATCCGCAGGTGCTGACGGTGGAGAAACAACCGGCTGGTGTCCTGCCGCCCGCAGAACTGGTGGAGCAGATCGAGGCCACCGCCGGTAAAACCGTCGCCATGCTCTGGGTCGAGACCGACAGCGGTAATGCCGCACGGGCGATCTTCGCCGCGCCGCCCGGGGAAAAGCGTGGGGCCATGCGCTACTTCAACCCGTACAACGCTCAATTCATGGGCAATGTGGTGGGCCAGGACTTCTTCGGCCTGATGCTCAAGCTGCACCGCATCCTGGCCCTGGATGACGTGGGCCGGCAGATCACCGGGGCGTGCACGTTGATCCTGGTGTTTTTCTGCCTGTCCGGGCTGTACCTGCGTTGGCCGCGCCAGTGGAATAGCTGGCGTGCCTGGCTGACCCTCGACTGGAAGAAGAAAGGCCGCAGTTTCAACTGGGACCTGCATTCGGTGGCCGGCACCTGGTGCCTGGCGTTCTACCTGTTGGCGGCGCTGACGGGGTTGACCTGGTCCTACGACTGGTACAACAAAGGCGTGACCCGCCTGCTCTCTGACTCACCGAAGCAAGAACGGGTGCGCAACCGCGGCCCCGCGCCCGAAGGCCCGCTGCCGGTGGTCGATTACCGGGCCATGTGGAGCAGCATCTACAGCGCCGCCGGCCCGGACCTGGCGTCCTACAACGTGCGCCTGCCGCCGGTGGCCGGGCAACCGGCGACGGTGTTCTACCTGTTGAAGAATTCGCCCCATGACCGGGCACTGAACCAGATCGTCCTCGACCCAGCCACTGGCGTCGTCAGCCAACACAGCCGCTACAGCGACAAGAGCCTCAAGGCGCAACTGCTGACCAGCGTCTATGCCCTGCATGTCGGCAGCTATTTCGGCCTGATCGGACGGATCCTGGTGACAGTGGCGGCACTGACCATGCCGCTGTTCTTCATTACCGGATGGTTGCTGTACCTGGATCGTCGCCGCAAGAAACGTCAAGTCCGGCAGGCGCGCCAGGGGCTGGCGGCCAGCCACGGCGACACGCCCGCATGGCTGATCGGCTTTGCCAGCCAGAGCGGCTTTGCCGAACAGTTGGCCTGGCAGACCGCCGGCCAGCTCCAGGCCGCCGGGCTGCCGGTGAACGTCCAGCCATTGGCGGGCGTCAGCGAGCAGGACCTGAGCAATTCCACCCACGCCTTGTTTGTGGTCAGTACCTTCGGCGACGGCGAAGGACCGGACAGCGCCCGAGGTTTCGAGCGCAAGGTGCTGGGCCGCCCCCTGGGCCTGGAGCGCCTGCAGTATGCGGTGCTGGGCCTGGGCGACCGGCAGTACGACAACTTCTGCGGTTTCGCCCGACGCCTGCACAGCTGGCTGGCGGAACACGGCGGCAAGACCCTGTTCGCCCCGGTGGAAGTCGACAGCGGCGACCCTTACGCCTTGCGTCATTGGCAACAGCAATTGGCCGAACTGACCGGGCAGGCGCCGGCGGACACCTGGAAAGCCCCCGATTTTGAACATTGGACGCTCAGCCAGCGCACCTTGCTCAACCCCGACAGCAGTGGTTCCGGCGTGTACCTGCTGGGCCTCAGCGCCCCTGGGCCAAGCAGTTGGCTGGCCGGCGACCTGGTGGAAATACTGCCGCGCAACGACCTGCTGGCCATCGAGCATTTTCTCGAAGGCCTGGGTATCGCCGGCAACGCTCGCGTCCAGGTCGACGGCTTGCCGCAAGGCCTGGAGCAGGCCTTGGCGACCCGTCAGTTGCCGGAAAACCGCGCCCATCTGGTGGGCCTGCACGCCCAGGCGTTGCTGGACGCACTGGCCCCGCTGGCGCCGCGTGAGTATTCCATCGCCTCGATCCCGGCCGATGGCGTGCTGGAACTGATCGTGCGCCAGGAACGCCATGCCGACGGCAGCCTGGGCGTCGGCTCCGGCTGGCTCACCGAATACGCCCCACTGGGCAGCGCCATCAGCCTGCGGGTGCGGCGCAACAGCGGCTTCCATCTGCCGCCCCAGGGTGTGCCGATGATCCTGTTGGGCAACGGCACCGGGCTGGCAGGCCTGCGCAGCTTGCTCAAGGCTCGCGTCACCGAGGGCCCGCAACGCAACTGGCTGCTGTTTGGCGAGCGCCAGCGCGAGCATGATTTCCATTGCCGCGATGAGCTTCAGGAATGGGTGACCTCCGGCGACCTGGAACGCCTGGACCTGGCGTTCTCCCGGGATCAGGAGCAGAAAATCTACGTCCAGGATCGCCTGCGCGAGTCCACTGCGCTGCTCAAGCAATGGCTGGCCGACGGTGCGGTGATCTATGTCTGCGGCAGCTTGCAGGGCATGGCGTCGGGGGTGGATCAGGTGCTCAACGACGTGCTGGGGGCCGAGGAAGTGGAGCGGTTGATCGAGCAGGGGCGGTATCGGCGGGACGTTTACTGACCGACTCTACACTTTCCTTGTGGGAGCGAGCCTGCTCGCGATAGCGGTGCATCAGACAGCATTTCTGTCGACTGACACACCGCATCGCGAGCAGGCTCGCTCCCACAGGGGGAATGTTGTGCGGCAGGAATTCACACCGGCTGCAGCTTCTTCTCGAACACCGCCACCCCTTCCAGATCCCGCAACACCACGTTCATCTCCCCGCTCTGCCCGTCGATGTTCACCTCGCCAAAGAACTGATAGCCGGCAAACGGCGAGGTGTTCTGGGCCGGTGGCGCCTTCTGGAACACCACTTCGGGGCCGAAGGTCTTGTCCAGGACGTTGGGGCCGAAACTACCCGCGTTCAGCGGTCCGGCGACAAACTCCCAGAACGGCTCGAAATCCTGGAACGCGGCCTGTTCCGGGTGGTAGTGGTGGGCGGCGCAATAGTGGACATCGGCGGTGAGCCAGACGTAGTTGCGTACCTGATGCTTGCGCAGGTAGCCGAGCAGCTCGGCCATTTCCACTTCGCGGCCCTGGGCCTGGCCCGGGTCACCGTTGGCGACGGCTTCCCAGCGTTGCACGCCGGGGCTGACTTCGCCGTCGGGCACGCCCAGGCCGATGGGCATGTCGGCGGCGATGACTTTCCATTGGGCACGGGATTGCTTCAACTCGCGCTTGAGCCAATCCAACTGCTCACGACCGAGGAAAGGTTTGGCCGCGCCGAGGTTGGCGTCATTGGCTTCGCGGTAGCTGCGCATGTCGAGCACGAACACATCCAGCATCGGTCCATAGGCGAGCTTGCGATAGATCCGCCCGCCGCCATCGGCCTTCTGCAAGCGCATCGGCGCGTATTCCAACCAGGCCTGGCGCGCGCGGCCCACCAGGGTGCCAATATCCTTGGTCTGGTAGCGCTCGTCCAACTGCTTGCCCGGCGACCAGTTATTGACCACCTCGTGATCGTCCC
The DNA here is from genome assembly GCF_006227205.1 of Pseudomonas sp. ICMP22404. Classification (GTDB taxonomy): domain Bacteria; phylum Pseudomonadota; class Gammaproteobacteria; order Pseudomonadales; family Pseudomonadaceae; genus Aquipseudomonas. The sequence continues at coordinate 169,587 of NZ_VCNG01000013.1, read as the reverse complement.
ACTGCCAGATCTGCGGCACCTCAGCGTTGAAACGCCGCACGTTCTCGTCCATCAGGTTGTAGCGGTAGTTGCCGCGATACTCGTCCAGCGTCTCGGCCACCTTGCTCTTGGCTTCGGTGGTGAGGTTGCGCCAGATGCGCCCGCCTTCCGTGGTGATCTGGGCCGGCACCGGGCCGTCGGCGTAAATCGTGTCGCCGCTGTGGATGAAGAAGTCCGGCAGGCGCAGGCGCATGGCTTCGTAGATGCGCATGCCGCCAAGGTCAGGGTTGATCCCGAAGCCCTGGCCGACGGTGTCGCCGCTCCAGACAAAACGGATATTGCGCTTGAACTGCGGGGCGCTGCGCAGATGGCCCAACCAGGGCTCACTGGCAACGCCGCTCCGGGCGTCTTCGAAGTGTACGCGGTAGAAAATCGCCTGGTCGGGCGGCAGGCCGGTGAGCTCGACCCGGGCGGTGAAATCGCTGCGGCTGTCGGCCAGTGGCGAGACAACGCGCCGAGGGTTGGAGAAGCCGCTACGGGTGTCCCAGTCCACCACCATGCGTGCCGGACGGTCGCTGCGACTCCAGATCATCACCCGATCACCCTGCAAGTCACCGGATTGCACACCATCGGTCAGTACCGGCCGATCCTTGACCGAGGCAATCACCGCCGGCGCCAACCCCGGCAACAACAACCCCGCCCCCACGGCCTGCATCACACGACGACGGCCCAGGTCGAATTCGCTCATGGTGTTCCTCCCAAATGGGAAAACTAGAACATGCTCGTGTTAATCGGGTGTGACAACCATCCCCTGGACACCCCAAACAACTGTGGGAGCGAGCCTGCTCGCGATTGCGGAGGGTCAGTCAACAGAGTCGTTGGCTGATACACCGCTATCGCGAGCAGGCTCGCTCCCACAGGAGGATTGCGTTGGCTCAGGCCTTGGCAGGCTCCAACGCCATCTCGACTTGCTCCGGCCGCTTGAGCAGTGCATATGCCACCGCCGTCAGCAGGCTGCCCGTCACAATCGCCAGCAAGTACAGCAACGCATGGTTGATGGCGTTGGGGATCAGCATCACGAACAGCCCGCCGTGGGGCGCCATGAGCTTGCAACCGAAGTACATCGACAGCGCACCGGTCAGCGCCCCACCGGCGATGCTGGCCGGGATCACCCGCAGCGGGTCCTTCGCCGCGAACGGAATCGCACCTTCGGAAATGAAGCACAGCCCCAGCACCAAGGCCGCCTTACCGGCCTCGCGCTCGGTCTGGGCAAACTTGCGCCGGGCGATGAAGGTGGCGATGCCCAGGCCAATTGGCGGCACCATGCCAGCGGCCATGGTCGCGGCCATCGGCGCGTAACTCTGCGACGCCAGCAGGCCCACCGAAAACGCGTAGGCGGCCTTGTTGATCGGGCCACCAAGGTCGACACACATCATCGCCCCCAGCAGCACACCCAACAGAATCGCATTGGTGGTGCCCATGCTGTCAAGGAAATGGGTCAGGCCTGCGAGCATGCCCGCCACTGGCTTGCCCACCACGTAGATCATCACCAGCCCGGTAAACAGACTCGCCAACAGCGGGATGATCAGGATCGGCTTGAGCGCTTCCAGGCTTTGAGGCAGACGTGCGTAACGGTTGATCGCCTTGGCCGCGTAACCGGCTAGGAAGCCGGCGATGATCCCGCCGATGAACCCGGCACCCAGGGTGCTCGCCAGCATCCCGCCGATCATCCCCGGCGCGAGGCCCGGACGGTCGGCAATGGAATAGGCGATATAACCGGCCAGCAACGGCACCATCAATTTGAATGCGCTTTCGCCACCGATCTGCATCAGCGCGGCGGCCAAGGTGCCAGGCTCCTTGAACGCGGTGATGCCGAACACGAACGACAACGCGATCAACAGACCACCGGCCACCACCATCGGCAGCATGAACGACACGCCAGTCAATAAATGCTTGTAGACGCCGGTCTTCTCCGCCTTTGCCGGCCCCGCACTGCTACTGGACGCCGTTTCCTGCTGTCCCTCGGCCAAGGCTTTTTTCAGCGTTGCCTCCGCTTGCTTCAAGGCGATGCCCGTGCCGCAGCGGTAGATCTTCTTGCCGGCAAAACGCTCGGTGGCGACTTCGATGTCGGTCGCCAGCAGCACCACGTCCGCCTCGGCAATGGCCTGGGGACTCAACGGATTGCGCGCGCCCACCGAACCCTGGGTTTCCACCTGCAAGTCGTAGCCCAATCGCGCCGCGGCCTGCTGCAATGCTTCGGCGGCCATGAAGGTATGGGCCACGCCCGTCGGGCACGCGGTGATGGCAACCAGGCGCGGCGCATGTTCGCTCACTGCTGCGGACGATTGCGCAGCAACAGCCGCCTCCTGCTGAACATCCGACTCCACCAGGACCGCTGCCTCTTCGGCGCCACGGCGCAGCACCGAATCGACATCCTGCAGGGCCTGGGCCGGGGTGCTGCGGAACAACCGCTTGCCGACGAACCGCGACAAGTCCACCGGGCCGCTGGCAACCAGCAACACCCACTCGGCGGCCTCAAGGGTCGCCGCCGACAACTGGCGCTCCGGATGGGCCGCGTCATGGACTTCGACACTGGTGCTCCATCCCTGGCGCTGGGCCGCCGCGTCCAGCAGGCGGGCGCACAACACACTGGTGACCATGCCGTTCGGGCAGGCCGTCACAATGGCTAATTTCATTCTCGCGAACCCTCTTATTGTTCTGTCAGGGGGCGCACGCGCACGCCCTGTTCAAGCGACGCCAGCAACGCGGTGTCATGAATGCCGAAACCGATCTGCGTGACCGCCATCGCGGCGATGGCCGTGGCAGTGCGCAGGGTCTGCTCCGGCGTATGCGCACCGAGCAGGCCATGCAGCATGCCCGCCAGCAGCGAATCCCCGGCGCCCACGGTACTGGCGACGGTGACCTTGGGGGGGGAAGCGTGCAGTGCCGAACCGACACTGAACCAATTCACACCGTCGGCACCGTGGGAAATCACCACATGCTCGACGCCCTGAGCGTGCAGGCGTTGCGCCGCTTGGGCCTGGGCCTGCTCGGTCACCACTTCGCAGCCCAATGCATCGGCCAATTCCTCGGTGTTCGGCTTGATCAGCCACGGCCCGGCGGCCAATGCAACGCGCAAGGCTTCGCCGCTGGTGTCGAGGGCCACCTTCAGGCCGAGGGTTTTCAGGCGTGTGACCAATGCCTGCAACCACTGTGGGCTGACGCCCCGGGGCAAGCTGCCCGCCACCACCACGACATCGTGCCCAGGGGCGATCTGTTCCAGACGCGCCAGCAACGCCTGCTGCGCCGCCTCATCGACCCTCGGGCCGGGGCCGTTGAGGTCGGTGATACGTCCATCCTGCTCGGCCAGCTTGATGTTGCTGCGGGTTTCCCCGGGCACCCGGATAAAGGCGTCGACAAAACCGCGTTGAGCGAACAACGTCTCGAACGCCTGGGCGTTGTCTTCACCCAAAAAGCCGCTGACGGTCAGCGTATGCCCCAGGTCAGCCAGTACCTGGGCCACGTTCACGCCTTTGCCGGCGGCGTGGCTGTGCATGGCATCGCTGCGGTTGACCTGGCCCGGTTCCAAGCGCGCCAGTTCCACCGTGAGGTCGAGCGCCGGGTTGAGGGTCAGGGTAAGAATCTTCGCCATTACAGCGCCTCCACTAATGCGCGCACGTCATTGGCACTGCCCACGACCAGTGCTTCGCGAGCCAGGGTCTGTGCCTGTTCGAGGCTCAGTTCGCGTACTCGCGCCTTGACCTCGGCAATGCTGCGGGCCGACACGCTCAGTTCATCCACCCCCAGGCCCACCAGCACCGGTACGGCCAGCGGGTCGGCCGCCAGTTCGCCACACACACCCACCCATTTGCCATGGGCATGGGCAGCGCGCACGGTGATGTCGATCAATTGCAGCACCGCCGGGTGCAAGCCGTCGGCCTGGGCGGAAAGACTCGGGTGACCACGGTCGATGGCCAGGGTGTACTGGGTCAGGTCGTTGGTGCCCACGCTGAAGAAGTCGACTTCCTTGGCGAGCACCGGCGCGAGCAACGCGGCGGACGGCACTTCGATCATGATCCCCAGTTGCAGGTCCGCCACCGGTATTTCCAGGCGCAGGCGCTCGGTCATTTCCCGGGCCTGGCGCCATTCTTCGACGCTGCCCACCATCGGGAACATGATCCGCAACGGACGGTTGTCCGCCGAACGCAGCAAGGCACGCAGTTGCGCCTCCATGATCTGCGGGCGCTGCAAGGTCAGGCGGATGCCCCGCACACCGAGGAACGGGTTTTCTTCTTTCGCGATCGGCCAGTACGGCAGCGGTTTATCGCCGCCGACATCCAACGTGCGCACCACCAGCGGTCGGCCGGCCAGGCCATCGAGCACCTTGCGGTATTCGGCCTCCTGGGTCGCTTCGTCCGGGGCCTGAGTGTGGGCCATGAAAATCAGTTCGGTGCGCAACAGGCCGATGCCTTCGGCCCCCTGCTCCACCGCGCCGGCGACACCGGCGCTTTCACCGATGTTGGCGAACACCTCTACCGGGTGACCATCACGGGTCAGCGCAGGTTGGTGACGCTGTTCGGCGGCGGCCTTGAGGCGTTGCTCACGGGTGTCGCGTTCCTCGACGGCGCGCTGCAGGGTGACGGCATCAGGCTCCACGTGCAGGCGACCGCGCTGGCCGTCCAGCAACAATGAAGTGCCCGGCGCCAGCAGCAACACCGAGGCTCCCGCCCCCACCAGCGCCGGAATACCCAGGGCCCGGGCGACAATCGCGCTGTGAGCGGTGGCGCCACCACGGGCGGTGAGAATCCCCGCTACACGGCTCGGGTCCAGGCGCGCCACGTCGGACGGCCCGACTTCATCCATCACCAGGATGTACGGTTGCTCGGGTTCGTTCGGGGTTTCGACGCCGCATAATTGCGCCAGCACACGGCGGCCGACGTCGCGCAGATCGGCAGCACGCTCGGCGAGCAGTGCATCCTGCAAGGCTTCCTGCTCTTTCGCGGCGGCTTCAATCACGCCCATCCAGGCCGCTTGCGCACTTTCACCGAGCTTCAGACGGGTGTCGACTTCGTCAGTCAGCTCCGGGTCGTCGAGCATTTCCTGGTGAGTAATGAAAATTTCGCGGATGGCCTTGGCCTTGGCGCGCTCGATCAGGCCTTCGATGTCGCGGCGCACCTGATTCAAGGCGTTTTGCAGACGCTCACGCTCGATGGCAGCCGACTCGCCACGCAGCGGATAGTCGATGGCTTGCAGGACCTGGATATGGGCCGGGCCAATGGCGATGCCCGGAGCGGCAGGCACCGCCTGGATCAAGCTGCCGGATTCGGGAGCCAGCATCACGGTCGCAACCTCGGCCATCGGGCTTTCCTGCGGCGTACTCGGTGGCGGCAGCGGTTCGACTTCTTCGCCCAGGCCTTCTTCGATGGCCGCCAGCAATGCTGGCAGCGCATCGGCGGCAATGCTCGGTTCAGCGATGAATTCCAGAACCTGACCGCGACGGGCGCCCAGGCTCAGCAGCTTGCTCAGGCTCTTGGCCGACACGGCGCTATCCTGGCCGTCGACGATGCGCACGCGGATCTCGCCTTCGAAGCTTTTCGCCAGTTGCGCAAGGACCTTGGCCGGACGCGCGTGCAAGCCATGGGCGTTGGCCAGGCCAATTCGAGCACTGGGCCAGTCGGCAGGCAGTTCGCCCCCCAGCACTTCCAGCACCTTGCGGCTGCTGGTGGCGCGGCCCAGCTCGTGGCCGCGACCTTCGATCAGCAAGGCGCAGAGTCGTTCGAGCAACGCCTGGTGAGCTTCGCCGAGGCTGGCGAGGCAGAACAGGCCACTCAAGGGCTGTCCCAGATAACGGATGGGCTTGTCCGGGGTCACGAAGGCCAGGCCCGGGCGCTTGACGGTCTGTTCGCTGTGCAGCCACCACAGGCCATCGCCCAGGGGCAGCGCATCGACTTGCTGCAACACCCCGGCAAAGCCGTTACTCACGCAATCGGCCTGGCGCAGCAAACGGGCGCCACGCCACACCAGCTCCTCGAAATCGTCGGCCGACACGCCAAGCCCGATCATTTGCGCATCCAGGGCCAGCTCCTGCGGCGCACCTTGCAGCAACTTCAGCAAGGCTTCGGCGGAACCGGCACGACGCAGCGCCTGACCCAGGTCGGTCTCGCCGAGGGCGCGGGTCAGCAGTTGCAGCAGGCGCAGGTGCTCATCGGACTTGGCCGCGATACCGATCGCCAGGTAGACGATTTGCCCGTCGCCCCAGTCCACGCCGTCCGGGAATTGCAGCAAACGAACACCGGTCGAGTGCACCAGGTCGCGGGTTTGCGGCGTACCGTGGGGGATGGCGATACCTTGGCCAAGAAAAGTCGAACCCTGGGCTTCGCGGGCCTGCAAGCCGGCGAGATAACCTTCGGCCACCAGGCCATCGGCCACCAGTTTGTCAGCGAGCAATTGCAGCGCGGCGGCTTTATCCACGGCGGTTTGAGCCATGGATATCTGCTCTGGATTGAGCTCGAGCATGCTTTCTCCTTTTTGGCGTCGGGTTGGCGCCAGGTATTGTTTTGAATGACAGCTTAGCGTTACAGGACGGCTTTTGGCGGTATCGCGGCAGTGCGGCCAGAAAAATCCTGCTAGCCTTGAAAATACGCTTGCTGAAACGTTTAATCTAGAAAGATTGGCACGTTACTCGATAATCTCTCATCCTTGAAGTGCAACTTGTCGCCAGTGTTTGGACAACGACCGTCGCGCCGAATCGGGTAGGATGGGCGCTCAGTGTCGGGCAAACTCGAAAAAACAAGGAAAAACGGGTTGAAACTCAGTGATATCGCCCAACTGGCCGGTGTGTCCGTCACCACCGCCAGCTATGTCATCAACGGCAAGGCCGAACAGCAACGCATCAGCAATGCGACCGTCGAACGGGTGCGTGCGGTGGTCGAAGAACATGGCTTCACGCCTAACCCCCAGGCCGCCGGATTGCGCAGTCGGCATACCCGTACCCTGGGCTTCATCCTGCCGGACCTGGAAAACCCCAGTTACGCCCGCATCGCCAAGCTGCTGGAACAGGGCGCCCGGGCGCAGGGCTACCAGTTGCTGATCGCCAGTTCCGATGACGCGCCAGAAAGTGAGCGGCAGCTGTTGCAGCTGTTCCGCGCCCGGCGCTGCGATGCGCTAATCGTCGCCAGTTGCTTGCCGGCCGGGGATGACAGCTACCGCCAGCTCCAGGCCAAAGGCATTCCGATCATCGCCATCGACCGAGTGATGGAGCCTGAGCACTTCTGCTCGGTGATCAGTGACGACCGCCAAGCCAGCCTGCACCTGACCCGCAGCCTGCTGGAGACGCAACCTCGGCAGATCGTGCTGGTCGGCGCGCGTCCCGAGTTGAGTATCAGCCAGGAACGGGCCGCGGGCTTTCGCGAGGCACTTAGCGGATTCGAAGGCCAGGTGCTGGTCGAGCACGGCGAATCGTTCAGCCGTGAATGCGGCCGCCAGTTGATGGACGACTTGCTCATGCGCCTGGGGCATCTGCCCGATGCGCTGATCACCACTTCCTACGTACTGCTGCAAGGGGTGTTCGACGCCCTGCACGACTTCCCGCTCAAGTCGCGCCCGCTGCGCCTGGGCACCTTTGGTGACACGCAACTGCTGGATTTCCTGCCGCTGCCGGTCAATGCCATGTCCCAGCAGCATCAATTGATCGCCAACAAGGCACTGGAACTGGCCCTGGCGGCCATCGAGAACGGCGACTACCAGCCTGGCGTGCAGGCCATTGCGCGGACCTTCAAGCAGCGTATCCACCAGGACTGAATCGTGGAGCTGATCGACACGCACACCCACCTGGACTTTCCCGACTTCGACGCGGATCGTCCAGCGCTGCTGGCCGCAAGCCGAGCCCTGGGTGTCCGGCAGATGGTGGTGCTGGGGGTGTATCGGGACAACTGGCAGCGGGTCTGGGACCTGGTACAAAGCGACCCGGACCTGCACGCCGCACTGGGCCTGCACCCGGTGTACCTCGACCAGCATCGCCCCGATGACGTGGCGCACCTGCGCGACTGGCTGGCCCGTCTGGCCGGGCATCGGCAATTGTGCGCGGTGGGTGAAATCGGCCTGGACTACTACGTCGAGGGCCTGGACCGTGAGCGCCAGCAGACGCTGTTCGAAGCGCAATTGCAACTGGCGGCGGAATTCGAACTGCCGGCACTCATCCACGTGCGTCGCAGCCATGCGGCGGTGATCGCAACCCTCAAGCGCCTTCCCCTGAAACGCGCGGGGATCATCCACGCCTTCGCCGGCAGTTTCGAAGAAGCCCGCGAGTACATCAAGCTCGGCTACAAACTCGGCCTCGGCGGTGCCGCCACCTGGCCCCAGGCCCTGCGCATGCACAGGGTACTGGCGAAACTGCCGCTGGAAGCGGTTGTGCTGGAAACCGACTCCCCAGACATGGCCCCCGCGATGTTCCCCGGCCAACGCAACAGCCCGGCGCACCTGCCAGCGATTTGCGAGGCCCTGGCCGCAATCATGGCGATCAGCCCGGAGCAACTGGCCGAGGCCAGCACCGCGAACGCCCGGCAATTGTTCGACTGGTGACCGCACTCTCCTGTGCGGACTCGCTCGCGAAAGCGGTCAGCCTGGGTAAGAGAGGTTGGATGTACCGACGCCATCGCGAGCAGGCTCACTCCCACAGGGGGAACACGTACGCTCAAAAAGCAGGTCGGCGGCAAAGCCGCCTTGCTTTTGCTTTGCTTTGCTTTGCTTTGCTTTGCTTTTGCTTTTGCTTTTGCTTTTGATCTCCGGGCCCCGTTAACCACGACGGCCGAACGCAGGTATTGCGTAGTGGGCAACCCGGCATGGATGCCGGGTTAGCCGCGCTGGGCCATGGATGGCCCTTCGCGGCGGGCCCACGGAGCAATGCCGGAGTGAGGGCACACCGAGCCTAGGCGAGGTGCCGAGTGGTGGGGCCAAGCCTTTTTTGCTTACTTTTTTTGGCGTTTGAAAAAAAGTAAGCCGCCGTAAGGGCGGAACCCTAAGCCGCCGTTACCGCAGCAACGGATATGTACTCGACCCAAAACCCCGGCCAATCACAAGGCCGCCAATCGCGAGCAGGCTCGCTCCCACAGGGATTCCGCAACGATCATCACACCCGAAACGCATTGATCAACACCTTGAGCTGCCCCACCTGGACCGACAATTCACGACTGGCATCCTCAGTCTGGTGCGCCCCCTCGGCCGTGCGCTCACCCGCACGGTTGATCTCGACAATGTTCTGATCGATATCATGGGCCACCGCCGTCTGCTGCTCCACCGCAGCGGCGATCTGCTGGTTCTGGTCGACGATCATGCCAACGGCACCGAGGATATTTTCCAACGCCCGCTGCACCTTCTCCGACTGACCGACCGTGCCGCTGGCCATTTCATGACTGGTGCCCATAGCCTTGACGGCGGCGTCCACGCCACCGTGCAGACGGCTGATCATCGCTTCAATCTCCTCGGTCGATTGCTGGGTCCGCTTGGCCAGGGTCCGCACTTCATCGGCCACCACCGCGAAGCCACGTCCCTGCTCACCGGCCCGAGCCGCCTCAATCGCGGCGTTGAGGGCCAGCAGGTTGGTCTGCTCGGCAATGCTCTTGATCACATCCAGCACGCGACTGATGGCCTGGCTATCGGTCGCCAACTGATTGATCACCTGCACCGATTGATCGATCTCGCTGGCCAGGCGGACGATGCTGCCCTGCTGGGATTCCACCAGCCCGCGCCCGCTAAGCGTTTCATCATTCACACTGTGAGCGCTGCTGACCGCCGCAGCGGCACTGCGGGCCACCTCCTGGGCCGTGGCCGACATCTGGTTCATCGCCGTGGCGACCAGTTCGATCTGGCTGCGCTGGCCGGCCACCGCCTGATTACTCTGGGCCGATACCGACTCCACTTGCCCAGCCTGGCGTTCCACCTCGACGACGGTCTGACCCACCCGTTCGATCAGGTCGTGGATCTTCGCCACCGTGCCGTTGAACACCTCCCCCAACTCTCCCAGCTCGTCTTTGCTGCGGGCCACGAAATTGACCGTCATGTCCCCTGCCGCCACTTTGTCCATCATCCGCCCCAGATAATGGAGGGTGGTACGAGTGGAGGCATAGAAGCCGGCATACAAATAGAAAATCAGCAGGAACACCGCCACCAGCGCCACGGCTTGCAGCACCATGTGGCTGCGATTCTGCTCCAGGCGATGCTGCAATTGGACACCGAGGAAATCCAGCGCTGCGCTATTCAGCCGGTAGGTCTGCTCCATCAGGCTGCTGACCTGATCGAAAAATGCCGGCCAGGGCGCATCGAGGGCGTCGGCCATCACCACCTGTTCTTCGATCAGTTCAGCGGCCTTCTTCAAAGTGCCCTTGCTAGCGTCAGCCGGGCCAGCAAGGGCTTGGCCGGCCGCCTGACTGGAGACCAGCGCATCTTGCAGCTTCAAGCCATATTCACCCTGGATTTTTTCGATCTGCGCCAGCAGCTCATCGAACCGGGTGCTGGAGGCAGAATTGAGAAACCCCAGGCCCAAGGCCGAAGCACCCAGCGCGCGGCCCTCACCCAGGATCTGGGTGACATCGGGGGTCACGCCGGTAATCAGTTCGCCGAGCTGACGAATATCGCTCTGGTTGTCACGACTGAGCCCCGCCTGGCTGGCGATGATCTGGCTGAATATCTGCGAGCTGTTGAGCAGCTTGCCGATCAGCGCACTTTTGCTTTGCAGGGAGCTTTCGGCCTGCTGGGCCTTGAACGCGGCGATTATTTCGTCGCGCTTGGCGTCGAAGAGACTCGCCTGTTCAGGCTCCACGGCCATGGCGGTCATGCCTTGCAGCCGCGCAAGGATCTGTTGCTCGAGGGTGCCTATTTTCGCGTCCACATCGCCGGCCTTGCCGGACTGGCCCAGGCTGGCGTTGATCTGCACCAGGTTGTTCAGGGTTTCCAGATCTCGGCGCAGGGTCAGGCTGCTGCCCAGCAGGTCGAGGCTTTGCAGTTCCACGTGCGTTCCTTGGAATTCACGGTAGGAATCGCGCACCAGAAAGAAGTTGGTCGCTAGCATCGGCAGCAGGAACAACACGCTGATCAGGCTGAACTTCATGCCGAAACTCAGGCGGTTCATCAGGGCGACGGCGGGCCAGAGCAAACTCTTCACAAGGAAGTCTCCCGGGAATGTTTTTATTGTTATGGGGCATGCGCACAGAGACAGCAGAAAGCCACTATCGGGCGCTGTCCCTGTATAGCCTAAATCGGAGGGGAGATTTGTAACTTAAGGTTAACGGCGCCGGGATGGGCTCCGTTCCTTTCCTGGGAGGGTATTTGTCCGTGGGAGCAAGGCTTGCCCGCGATTACGGTAAGTCAATCAGCAACAATGTTGACTGGCTTGTCCCTATCGCGAGCAAGCTTTGCTCCTACAGTTTGTTCCACACAATAAAGGATGAACTCGTCGCCTAAGCCAGCACCGTCCACAAGGCAAACCCGGCATACCAGAGCACCGCCGCACGCAGCAGCAATTCCCAGAGCCGATCGAGGCTGTTGATGCCGTCCGGCCCGGCCACGGGCTCAGGAATTTCGCCAGCCACCAGGCCGACCTTGTCGACCAACTGAGCGGCGCTGATGTTCCAGTTCAGCAGCTCATGCAGCATCACCCGGCTGACCGCCACGAAGTTGCCCACCAAGGCGAAACTCGCCGCCAGCAGCCGCACCGGCAACCAATCGAAGGCATGGCGCAGTTGCGCTGCCCGCTCGGCCACGCCGGGGTTCTGGCTGTGCTCGGCGGCCAATGCCAGCAGGCGATAACTCAAGGCCGCCACCGGGCCCAGCAGGAAGTACCAGAAGATCACCGCGAAAAAGCTCTGGTAGGCCTGCCACAGCAGATGGGCCTGAACACGTCCCAGCAACTGCTCGCCACCGTCGGCTTCAATGCCCAGGTCGCGCTTGGCCACGTGGGTGGCCGCTTGCAGGTCTTCGCGGCGCCAGGCATCGCGAAACGGTCCCAGCTCGGCCAACAGATCCCCACGCCCCAGGCTGTAGATCACCACCAGCAGGTGCACCGGTAGCACCAGCAGCCCGTAGGCCAGCGGCTCCAGTACCCACAGCAACAACGCCAGCAGTGCCACGGGCAGCAGGACCATCACCAGCAGCACCATCCAGGGCCAGTTGGCCCACCGCGGACTCGCCTCGATCCGGTTCAGTTCGCCCAGCCACGCGCCATCGCGCTGGAGCCGCTGGCGCAAGGCCGAGAACTTCTCGATCCAGACCGCCAGTAGCAACACCAGAAAACTCATTGTCCTTCCCCTTCTGTCAGGGCCGCTCGATAGCGTGCCCAATCGAACGCTGGTCCCGGATCGGTCTTGCGCCCCGGAGCGATGTCGCTGTGCCCGCAGATGCGCTGCACGGTGATCGCCTTGAAGGCCGCTTGCAACTGCCGCGTCAGTTCCACCAACGCGGTATATTGCGCGTCGGTGAACGGCAGGTCATCGGTGCCCTCGAGCTCGATGCCAATGGAAAAATCGTTGCAGGTTTCCCGCCCCTCGAAACACGACACGCCCGCATGCCACGCACGCTCCAGACAAGAGACAAACTGAGTAACGGTGCCGTCACGCTCGATCAGAAAATGCGCGGAGACACGCAAGTCGGCTATACCGGCAAAGTAGGGATGTTCCGTGACATCCAGGCGATTCTGGAAGAATTCCTGCACCTTACCGGTGGCGAACTGAGCGGGCGGCAGGCTGATGTTGTGGATCACCAGCAGGGAGATTTCGCCCTCGGGGCGCGCATTGAAGTTGGGTGATGGGCAATGACGCACGCCATCGCACCAACCGCTCGCGGGGTCCAGCTGCATACAGGTTCCTTCGAAGACGACGGGGATGCCGTCAGTATGCCGTGATCGACCCGGACTGTGCGATTACTTGCCGCGATTGAGTTGACGCAGATTGCCGAGCACGGACTCCAGCGCCCGGTCGAACAGCAGGGTGTCGTCCAACAGGCGTGCAGCCCCCCGGCGAAACTCCAGGGCCAGGCTGGTGCGACTGTGCTCTTGTACCTTGAGGCCGGTACGATTGACGAAGATATATTTGCCGGTGCTCTGGATGATCGCCGCCAGCTTGCAACGCAGGCTGTTGTCCTCATCCTCCTGGAACTCGACCCAACTCCCCAGGCGCAACTGGTCGACCTGAAGCAGACCCACGTCATCGGCCGGCAAGCGCACCGTCACGTTGTCCGCCGGGGCTTTGTACGCGGGACGTAGGACAATCTTCTCCCGCACCTCGATCATCACCGGCGCATCCGCCGACTGGGCCTGATCCGTGGCTTGGCCCATACGCTGCAAAGCCTGCACGTGCAGGACTTCCAGTTCGCTGAAGAATTCGCTGGTGGCGAACGGGTCGAATGCCGAACGGCTCAGCCCTTCGCGCAAAGCCTTGAGCAGCTCCGGCACCATGGCCAGCAAGCGCAGGCCCGCATCCGGCTCATCGTGATACTGGACACTCCAGATCAGTTGCTCCAGGGTCAGGACATCGGCCTGCCATTCGGCCGACCGCTCGCCATGCTTGAAGCCGGTCAACAGCAGCACCTGGCTCCAGGCCTGCTGCACGAATTCCACTACGGCCTGGGGCAGCACCTTGCCGAACATGACCTGATTCAACGCGCCCTCGACTCGCTGACGGGCCAACTCCGCCTTGGCCCGCCCCTCCTCGGCATCCCGGATGCGCTGTTCGAGCAGTTCGCTGCGGCGCCGCTCATCACTGGTGAAGGCGAGAAACTCAGCCAGCACTTCGGAGAAAATCGCCGGGTCATCGACGAAGTCGTTCAACAGGCGTTGCACCACTTGTTCGATACGCTGATAAAGGCTATCGCGCTGATGATCGTCGCAATCGCCCCAGCCCATGGCGGCAGCGGCAATTTCGTTGAGCAGTCGGCGGGCGGGATGATTGCCACGACTGAAGAAACTCTTGTCCTGCACCGCGACCTTGAGCATCGGGATTTGCAGGCGGCCGATCAAGGCCTTGAGGGTGTCTGGCAGATTGTGGTCATCGAGAATGAATTCGAACATCATCGCGATCAGGTTGATCACGTCCTCGTCGGCGCCTTCGACCACACGGGACTTGCCGCTCTTGACGCTGACCCGGGTGAGCAGCTGTTCGAGCTGGCTGCGCAGGTCGAACTCGTCCTGGAGCGTGGGCGCCGGCACGTATTGCTGCAAATGGGAAAGCAGGCGCAGCAGGTCACGGGTCGAGATCGGCTGTGCCGGTGCGCTGGGCTCCAGGGTCGGTGCCACGCTGCCACGCACCTGCATCACCAGTTTCTGCAAGGCGGAGAACACTTCCTGCACGCTGTCATCGACCTCGGCGGCCCGGGGCTTGGCCGCACGCTCCGAGGTGGGGCGCGGAGCATCGTCGACACGATCCGACGCCCGCCGGGACGGCGAAACCTTGAGGTCCGACAAAATACCCGTGGCCGCCAGCAACTGATTGGCCTCGGCATAAAACTGGTCGCACTCGCTGAGGACATAGCGCTCGAACAGCTTGAGCAGGATCAGCTTGACCTTGATCTCCACTCCCAGGTTGCGCCCGGCTTGCAGAAAGGTCTCGCACAACAGCGCCGGGCTCAGGGGGTTCTGTGAGGTCGTCATCGGTCGGGCCAGCAGTACGCTGAGCCGGGCCGTCAGTTGATCCAGGGAAGCCCCATCGCGACTGAGCACCCGGGTGACCATGGCTTCTACTGCCAGATGGCGCTCCAGATCGTCATGGGTCGACTGGACCGGGGCACCGGGGGCGATGGCAGTGTTCAAGGAGGCATGGGTCAGGTCGTACTGGGCGAGGCTGACGAACGCCTCGAAGAACTGCTCGATGAATTCGCGCTCGATACTTTTGCGTTTCAGGCGCAGGTCCCGCATGGCTTCGAAGAACAGATTCTGCTCGACATCGTTGCGCGCCCGGTCGGCCATTTCGAACAAGGTGTCGTCGGCGTTATCGAACAGCCTCTGCAAACCCAGGCGCAGCTGTTGTGCAGCCTTGTCGCGAACCTGGAGCAGAATCACAGGCAAACGGGCGAGTGGCGAGCGATTCGCCTGATCGGTAGGCACCTTATGCAAAGGCACTACATTCCCGTCGTTGTGCATCCTGGCCTCCTGAAACGGTGTTCTTCGGTTGGTAACGTCAAAGCCATGACGTCAATCGAAAGGCGGATTATCTGGCAAAAGAACCCCGTCGCACCAGAGGACTCTGTGACCCAGCTCGAAATACATCCCAATAAATGACCGGGAAATCGGGGAAACGTTGCGAAGAGCCGACCAAATGCAGGTCAAGGTGAACAATGTTTGTACAACAGGACACTGGCCCTATAATCGGCCCACTTTGCCTGTGGAGCCCGTTATGCCGAACCTACGTCTCGCCGACCTGACCGCCGAAATCGAAGCCAACGTGCGCCGCGCCTTGCTCGAAGACATCGGCAGCGGCGACATCACCGCGCAGTTGATCCCCGCCGAACGCTTGGCCAAGGCCACCATCATTACCCGCGAAGCCGCGATCATCAGCGGCACCGCCTGGGTTGACGCCGTGTTCCGGCAACTGGACCCGCGTGTCGCGGTGCACTGGCAAGTGCGTGACGGCGACCGGGCCAACCCCGACCAGGCGCTGTTCCACCTCGAAGGCCCGGCCCGCTCACTGCTGACCGGCGAGCGCAGCGCGCTGAACTTCCTGCAGATGCTCTCGGGTGTCGCCACCCGCGCCCGCTACCTGGCCGACTTCGTCGCGGACACCCAGGTCAAGCTGCTGGACACCCGCAAGACCCTGCCCGGCTTGCGCCTGGCGCAGAAGTACGCCGTCACCTGTGGCGGCTGCCATAACCACCGCATCGGTCTGTACGATGCCTTCCTGATCAAGGAGAACCACATCGCAGCCTGCGGTGGGATCGCCCAGGCAATCGCGGCCGCCCACAAGATCGCACCGGGCAAACCGGTGGAAGTCGAAGTGGAAAGCCTGGCGGAATTGAAAGAAGCGCTGGCGGCCAATGCCGACATCATCATGCTCGACGAACTGAGCCTGGACGACATGCGTGAAGCCGTGCGCCTGAACGGCGGCCAGGCGAAGCTGGAAGCCAGCGGCGGGATCAACGAAAACACCTTGCGGCCGATTGCCGAGACCGGTGTGGACTACATCTCGATCGGGGCGATGACCAAGGATGTGAAGGCAGTGGATCTGTCGATGCGCTTGAGTCTCTGAGCATAAAAAAACGCCAGCCCTGAAGGCTGGCGTTTTTTTCAGACCACCAGATTATTCATCTCGCAGTACTCATCCCAATCCACACCCAGCACCTCGGCAGCCTCCTTGTGCAAGGCAAGACGCTGCGCCTCGAACTCTTCAGGTGTGCTGGTGTACTTGAGCGTCAGCTCCCAAGGCTGCAAGCCCTGGGCTTCGGCCTCGTCTTCGAAAGCCCACTGAATCTGGTCTTTCTGCTCATCGGCGCTCAGGTTCCCGATTTCTTCCAGTAACTGAGGCGTATCCAGGGCGTATTTGCGCAGCGCTTCTTCGTGTCTGGCTTCTTGGGTCAGTTCTTTAGCCGTCATGTCGTTCTCGCTGATCGAAGGAATGGAAGATGGGACTGGATCATCAAGGATCTCTCTGACACAGAACCGCTGGCAGCGCGGTTTTCCTGGTCCTTGGAACCATTCGTGGATCATTTGAAAACTGCTGGGCAATGCTCATGCAGGCAACGAATATAGGACGTTTTGCCGATGATTTACACGGCTCTTTACATCTGCCGCACAAAAACCTTATGTCCACGTACGGAAGAGGTCGAGGAACATCTATCAGAATCCCGAGTCATAGCGATGTGCCATATCGGCACTTCATAAGGATTCTGTAATGCGCAGCTTTCCAAGGTTAACGTCTATTCGGCGGGCTACCACGACCCTGCTACTCGCCAGCCTGGTATTGACCGGCGCTGCGCAAGCGGCAGTTGAGATCTCGTCCAATTATCCAGAACCATCCGATGAAATTTCGGCCCTTCGCAGCTCATTTGGCAACGACGTCTTCTACAAAACCGGTATCAGCATCGATAACTTGAAGGACATGCAGCAAGCCGCCAAAGCCAACGCTATCGAACTGGAAAGCCAGAAGCGCACCCTCGCCGAGCAGGCCCGGCAGATCGAAGAGCTCAAACGCAACAGCGGTTCCAGTTCCAACTCCAGCAGCCGGGAAATTGAAGAACTCAAACGCACGGTCAAGGAACAGGAGCGCGACCTGAACGACCTTGGCAAGCAAGTGGAAGAGCTCAAGCGTAATAGCGGCTCCAGCTCGAGTTCGAACAACAGCGAGATATCGACGCTGAAAGGAAAGATCAGCGATCAGGATCGCGAGATGGATCAGCTCAAACGCATGGTTGAGGAGTTGAGCAGGAAGGTGAAATAAGGAGAGAGGAGATCTTGCCCGAGACAGGAATCGAACCTGCGACCTTCGCGTTACGAGTGCGCTGCTCTACCGACTGAGCTACACGGGCGGTGAGCTAACCTAGCATCCAGCCCGTGACCAGGCAACCTGTGCCACAAGGATTTTCCACACACAGCAAAACGCCCCGAACCAGTCGGGGCGTTTTGTTGTTCAGCAGTCAGGCGAAGGGGTGATTAAACGCCCGATGCCTTGGCCGCCGCCACGTCCTTGATGGACAGCTTGATACGGCCGCGGTTGTCCACGTCCAGTACCAGCACTTCCACTTCCTGGCCTTCTTTCAGGATGTCGGTCACTTTCTCGACGCGAGCATCGCTCAGCATGGAGATGTGAACCAGACCGTCCTTGCCCGGCAGGATGTTGACGAAGGCGCCGAAGTCGACGATGCGCTCAACCTTGCCGACGTAGATCTTGCCGATCTCGGCTTCGGCGGTGATACCCAGGACGCGCTGGCGTGCTGCTTCTGCCGCTTCCTTGGTTTCGCCGAAGATCTTGATCGAACCGTCGTCTTCGATGTCGATCGAAGCCTTGGTTTCTTCGCAGATCGCACGGATGGTCGCGCCGCCTTTACCGATGACATCACGGATCTTGTCGGTGTCGATCTTCATAGCGATCATGGTCGGAGCGTTTTCCGACAGTTCGGTACGGGACTGACCGATCACCTGGTTCATCTGGCCGAGGATGTTCAGGCGCGCTTCCAGGGCCTGGCCCAGGGCGATTTCCATGATCTCTTCGGTGATGCCCTTGATCTTGATGTCCATCTGCAGTGCGGTCACGCCTTTGGCGGTACCGGCTACTTTGAAGTCCATGTCGCCCAGGTGGTCTTCGTCACCCAGGATGTCAGTCAGGACGGCGAATTTCTCGCCTTCCTTCACCAGGCCCATGGCGATACCGGCAACCGGTGCCTTCATTGGCACACCGGCGTCCATCAAGGCCAGGGAAGCGCCGCAGACCGAAGCCATGGAGCTCGAACCGTTGGACTCGGTGATTTCCGATACTACGCGAATGGTGTACGGGAACACGTCGGCGTCCGGCAGCATGGCCTGGACCGAACGACGGGCCAGACGGCCGTGACCGATTTCGCGGCGACCGGCGCCACCCATGCGACCGCACTCACCCACCGAGAACGGAGGGAAGTTGTAGTGCAGCATGAACGGGTCTTTCTTTTCGCCTTCCAGGGTGTCCAGCAGTTGCGCGTCACGGGCAGTGCCCAGTGTAGCAACGACCAGGGCCTGGGTTTCGCCACGGGTGAACAGCGCCGAACCGTGGGTCTTCGGCAGAACGCCGACTTCGATGTTCAGCGGACGTACGGTGCGGGTGTCGCGACCGTCGATACGTGGCTTGCCGTTGACGATGTTCTCGCGAACGGTCCGGTATTCGATTTCACCGAAAGCGGCCTTGACGTCGGCAGCCGATGGCTGGCCTTCTTCGCCGGACAGCTTGGCAACGACCTGGTCCTTCAACTCGCCCAGACGCGCGTAACGGTCGGCCTTGACGGTGATGGTGTAGGCCTGGGAGATCGCTTCGCCGAACTCGGCACGGATCGCGCCCAGCAGCTCGGTGGCTTCGGCTTGCGGAGCCCAGGTCCAGGTTGGCTTGGCGGCTTCGGCGGCCAGTTCCTTGACGGCGTTGATCACCACCTGGAACTCGTCATGGGCGAACAGTACGGCGCCCAGCATCTGGTCTTCGGTCAGCTCTTTGGCTTCGGACTCAACCATCAGCACGGCTTCGGAAGTACCGGCAACGACCATGTCCAGGCTCGAGGCCTTCAGTTGCTCGTAGGTCGGGTTCAGCAGGTAGCCGGTGCTTTCGTGGAACGCAACGCGGGCAGCGCCGATCGGGCCATCGAAAGGAATACCGGAGATGGCCAGCGCAGCCGAGGTACCGATCATCGCAGCGATGTCCGGATCGGTCTTCTTGCTGGTGGAAACGACGGTGCAGACAACCTGCACTTCGTTCATGAAGCCTTCTGGGAACAGCGGACGGATCGGACGGTCGATCAGTCGGGAAGTCAGGGTTTCTTTCTCGGAAGGACGGCCTTCGCGCTTGAAGAAACCGCCAGGGATCTTACCGGCAGCGTAAGTCTTTTCCTGGTAGTGAACAGACAGAGGGAAGAAGCCCTTGCCTGGATCGGCTTGCTTGGCACCGACAACGGTCACCAATACGCTGACGTCGTCGTCAACGGTGACCAGCACTGCGCCGGAGGCCTGACGGGCGATACGGCCAGTCTCGAGGGTAACGGTCGACTGACCGAACTGGAATTTTTTGATTACCGGGTTCACGGTGTCCTACCTTCTTTGTGGCTCTTGGGGGAACTTGTCTTCTTGCGAAATTCTTGGGCAGTGCGGGGAATCGGCCCAACGACTGTCCAGATAAAACTTGAGGCTGGGAGCCTGCCGGTTGCCAACGCAAAGCGTAGGCAACTGACAGACCACCAACCTCATAGCGCAATCGCTTATTAGCGACGCAGACCCAGGCGGCCGATCAAGGCGCTGTAACGACTTACGTCCTTACCCTTCAGGTAATCCAGCAGCTTGCGACGCTGGTTTACCATGCGGATCAGACCACGACGGGAGTGGTGGTCTTTACCGTTGGCCTTGAAGTGACCTTGCAGTTTGTTGATGTTGGCGGTCAGCAGTGCAACTTGCACTTCTGGCGAACCAGTATCACCAACAGCTTGCTGGTAGTCGGTCACGATCTGAGCTTTTTCTTCAACGCTGAGTGCCATGTGGCTTTCCTCTTGTGAGGTACCGTTTCCGAGGAAACCGTACCAACAGGCCAGGGACAGATCCCTGTATCTATAAATGAGTAGTGACCGTGCCTGTTAACAGCCACACTCGCCCGCCTGCTGTTACACAGACGGGTTCCGGTCATTCCGACCGAATCAGTCGACGCGGCGCAATGCGCCCGTCTTCGCTCACTTCACCGATACCGATGAAGCGACCGTTGTGATCCTGTACCCGGACCATGCCGAATTTCGGCGCATCCGGGGCACGCACCGGCTGGCCATTGAGCCAGTAGAATGCGCTGTGTTCCGAGAACTGCAACAGCGGCCAATCCAGCAACCCACTGTCCGATGGCATCAGGAAGCGGTCGACCGCTTCGTTGCCGCCTTCGGCATGTACCGCTTCGAGCTCTTCCAGCGTGACCGTCTGGGCCAGCGTGAAGGGTCCGGCCTGGGTCCGGCGCAACTCCGCCACGTACGCACCACAGCCGAGCTGCTCACCAATATCCTCCACCAGGGTCCGGATATAAGTGCCTTTGCTGCAATCCACGGCTAGCCGTGCAGTATTACCGTCAAAGGCCAGCAATTCCAAGCGCGCAATAGTAACAGAACGTGGTTCACGCTCCACTACTTCGCCTGCACGGGCCAATTTGTACAAGGGCTGCCCATCACGCTTCAGGGCCGAGTACATCGGCGGTATCTGACTGATTTGCCCACGAAATCCGGGCAGCACCGCTTCGATATCAGCCTGACCAACGGTCACCGGCCGCTCGCGTAAAACCTCGCCTTCGGCATCCGCCGTGGTGGTGGTCTTACCCAATTGCGCCAGGGTTTCATACCCCTTGTCGGAGTCGAGCAGGTACTGGGAGAACTTGGTCGCCTCGCCGAAACACAGCGGCAGCACGCCGGTGGCCAGCGGATCGAGGCTGCCGGTGTGCCCGGCCTTCTCGGCATTGAGCAGCCAGCGAACCTTCTGCAAGGCGGCGTTGGAGGTGAACCCCAACGGCTTGTCGAGCAGGATGATACCGCTGACGTTACGACGGATACGTTTGACCTGAGCCACCGGTTACTCCTTGGTGTCTTCGGGTTCAGCCGCGTGTTGACTGTCTTCAGCCACCGCGCGCTCGATCAAGGCCGACAGGTGCGCGCCCCGGGCGACGCTCTCGTCGTAGTGGAAATGCAGCTGTGGAACACTGCGCAGCTTCATTTCCCGGGCCAATTGCATGCGCAGGAAACCGGCGGCCGCGTTGAGCACCTTGATGCTCTGGGCGACGTCATCGGCGCCGTCCTGCCCCATCACCGTGATGAAAATCTTTGCGTGACCGACGTCACGGCTGACTTCCACAGCGGTAATGGTGACCAGGCCGACACGCGGGTCCTTGACTTCGCGGCGGATCAGTTGGGCCAGCTCGCGCTGCATCTGATCGCCGATTCGTTGGGTACGGCTATATTCTTTTGCCATGTCTTGCTACCTGTTACTGCCCCACGGTGAAACCCGTGAGGTCTGAAAGCGGCAAACGCCCGGCCTGACAAAAGCCAGACCGGGCGTTGCGTTTAGAGTCCGCCAGCGAAGCAGCGCATGTTCATGCGGCTACCCGATGTGGCTCTTGAAGTGCGCGAGTCAGAGGCTGCGAGCAACCTGGACCTTCTCGAAGACTTCGATCTTGTCACCGACCTTGACGTCGTTGTAGCTCTTGACGCCAATACCGCATTCCATGCCGGCACGTACTTCGGAAGCGTCATCCTTGAAGCGACGCAGGGATTCCAGCTCGCCTTCGAAGATCACGATGTCTTCACGCAGTACACGGATCGGACGGTTACGGTGAACGACACCTTCGATCACCATGCAACCGGCGATGGCACCGAATTTCGGCGAACGGAACACGTCGCGAACTTCGGCCACGCCCAGGATGTTCTCCCGCACGTCGCTGCCCAACATACCGGTCAGGGCTTTCTTGACGTCTTCGATGATGTCGTAGATCACGTTGTAGTAACGCATATCCAGACCTTCCTGCTCGACGATCTTGCGAGCACCGGCATCGGCACGCACGTTGAAGCCGAACAGTACTGCATTGGAAGCCAGTGCCAGGTTGGCGTCGCTTTCGGTGATACCACCGACACCGCCGCCGACCACACGCACTTGCACTTCGTCGTTGCCCAGGCCGTTCAGAGCACCCTGCAAGGCTTCCAGCGAACCACGGACGTCGGATTTGAGGACGATGTTGAGCGTCTTCTTCTCTTCCTGGCCCATGTTCTCGAAGATGTTTTCCAGCTTGCCGGCATGAGCGCGAGCCAGTTTGACTTCGCGGAACTTGCCTTGACGGAACAGAGCCACTTCGCGGGCTTTCTTCTCGTCAGCCACAACGCTCATCTCGTCACCAGCGTCCGGCGTACCGTCCAGGCCGAGGATCTCGACCGGGATAGCCGGACCGGCTTCCTTGATCGGCTTGCCGTTCTCGTCGAGCATGGCGCGAACGCGACCATAGTTCGAACCGACCAGCACCATGTCGCCCTGACGCAGCGTACCGTCCTGAACCAGGACCGTGGCCACCGGACCGCGGCCCTTGTCCAGACGCGATTCAACCACGACACCACGGCCAGGGGCCGATGGGGTGGCGGTCAGTTCGAGCACTTCGGCTTGCAGCAATACCGCTTCGAGCAATTCGTCGACGCCGGTACCCATCTTCGCGGAAACCGGAACGAATGGAGTATCGCCACCCCAGTCTTCCGAAGTCACGCCGTGAACCGACAGCTCGCTGCGGATGCGATCGAGGTCGGCGCCCGGCTTGTCGATCTTGTTCACCGCAACCACCAGCGGCACGCCAGCTGCCTGGGCATGCTGAACAGCTTCGATGGTCTGTGGCATCACGCCGTCGTCCGCCGCGACCACCAGGATCACGATGTCGGTCGCCTTGGCACCACGGGCACGCATGGCGGTAAACGCGGCGTGACCCGGGGTATCGAGGAAGGTGACCATGCCACGATCGGTTTCAACGTGGTACGCACCGATGTGCTGGGTGATACCGCCGGCTTCGCCAGCAGCTACCTTGGCACGACGGATGTAGTCGAGCAGCGAGGTCTTACCGTGGTCGACGTGGCCCATGACGGTCACGACCGGCGCACGAGGAACCGCTTCACCTTCGAACTTCAGGGACTCGGCCAGGGAATCTTCCAGGGCGGTGTCGCTGATCAGGGTCACTTTGTGGCCCAGTTCTTCGGCAACCAGCTGGGCAGTTTCCTGATCCAGTACCTGGTTGATGGTGGCCGGCGTACCCAGCTTGAACATGAACTTGATGATCTCGGCAGCCTTGACCGACATCTGCTGGGCCAGATCGCCCACAGTGATGGTCTCGCCGATCTTCACTTCACGCACGACAGGGCCGGTCGGGCTCTGGAAACCGTGGGCGTTGCGTTTCTTCAGCTTGGCCTTGCCGCGACCGCCACGACGGAAGCCATCGCTTTCTTCGTCGGTGGTACGTGGAGCAACCCTTGGAGCCGGCGCCTTTTCCTTGACCGAAGCACGATGCGGAGCGTTCTTGCGCTCGCCATCACCACCGCCACGACGGTTCTCGTCGGCACGTGGCTTGTCCGGACGACGCGGTTCGTCGCGTTTGCGAGCGTCAGCCGCAGGGGCAGGAGCTGCCTCCAGGACCGGTGCACTTTCACGCACGGGCTCAGCCACCTGGGCAGGCGCCGCTACGGCTTCCGCCGGAGCAGGTTGCGCAGCGGCCGGGGCAGGCTGACGACGCGCTTCTTCTTCGGCGCGGCGCTTGGCTTCTTCTTCAGCCTTCTGGCGCGCGGCATTTTCTACTGCGCGACGTTCATCCAGTTCGCGTTTGCGCTCGGCTTCGATTTCTTCCGGGCTGCGCTGGACGAAAACTTTCTTCTTGCGTACTTCTACGCTGATGCTTTTGCTACCGGCAACACGCAGGGTGCTGGTGGTTTTACGCTGCAGAGTGATCTTGCGCGGTTCTTCCACTTTCGCCTTGTGACTGCTCTTCAAGTGGGTCAGCAGGGACTGCTTCTCACTGTCGGTCACATGTTCCTCGGCGGCGGTGTGCGGCAGACCTGCCTCACGCATCTGCTGCAACAGGCGCTCTACCGGTGTTTTGACCTCATCGGCCAGTTGTTTCACCGTGACTTGCGTCATGCACTTCTCTCCTCAGGCCGCGCCTAATTACTCGAACCAGTGGGCTCGGGCGGCCATGATCAACTTGCCGGCACGATCATCGTCAATGCCGTCGATGTCGAGCAGGTCGTCAATAGACTGCTCGGCCAGGTCTTCGCGGGTAATTACGCCGCGCACCGCCAGTTCCATCGCCAAATCCTTGTCCATACCCTCAAGCGAGAGCAGGTCTTCGGCCGGATGGGCGTCTGCCAGCTTTTCCTCAGTAGCGATGGCTTTGGTCAACAAACGATCCTTGGCCCGAGCGCGAAGCTCGTTGACGATGTCTTCGTCAAAGCCGTCGATGTTGAGCATTTCCTCCACCGGCACGTAGGCAATCTCTTCCAGGCTGGTAAAGCCCTCATCCACCAGTACCTGCGCCAGCTCTTCATCGACTTCGAGTTCTTCGATGAAGTTGCGCAGGATGTCACCGGTTTCAGCTTGCTGTTTGGCCTGGATGTCCGATTCGGTCATCACGTTCAGGGTCCAGCCCGTCAGCTGGCTGGCCAGACGCACGTTCTGACCACCACGACCGATGGCCTGAGCCAGATTGTCTGCGCCAACGGCGATGTCCATGGCATGGGCATCTTCGTCAACGATAATTGCCGCCACTTCTGCCGGCGACATCGCGTTGATCACGAACTGAGCCGGGTTATCGTCCCAGAGAACGATGTCCACACGCTCACCGCCCAGCTCGCCGGATACGGCCTGGACACGCGAACCGCGCATGCCGATGCAGGCACCTTGCGGGTCGATGCGCTTGTCCTTGGAACGGACCGCAATCTTGGCACGCGATCCCGGATCACGGGAGGCAGCCATGACTTCGATCAGGCCTTCGGCGATTTCCGGCACTTCGATGCGGAACAACTCGATCAGCATTTCCGGCGCAGTACGCGACAGAATCAGCTGCGGGCCGCGGTTCTCGGTGCGGATTTCCTTGAGCAGCGCACGCAGTCGCACGCCCACTCGGAAAGTTTCGCGAGAAATGATGTCTTCACGAGCCAACAGCGCCTCGGCGTTGTTGCCCAGGTCGACGATCACGTTGTCGCGGGTAACCTTTTTCACGGTGCCGGAGATGATCTCGCCCAGCTTCTCGCGATAGGCGTCAACGACTTGCGCGCGCTCGGCTTCACGAACCTTCTGCACGATGACCTGCTTGGCCGTCTGTGCAGCGATGCGACCGAATTCGATGGACTCGATCTTCTCTTCTACTACGTCACCTACCTTGGCGCCAGGATGCGTTTCTGCAACCTTGCTCGGCCAGGTTTCGATAGCCGGATCATCCAGGTCGGCTTCCTCGACCACCGTCCAGCGACGGAAAGTTTCATAGGAACCGGTGTGGCGATTGATCTCCACACGCAAATCAACTTCGTCTTCAAACCGCTTCTTGGTAGCAGTGGCCAGAGCCAGCTCCAGCGCTTCAAAAATAACGTTAGCCGGTACGCCCTTTTCATTGGATACCGACTCAACAACCAGCAGTACTTCTTTGCTCATCGTACGCCTCGCCTTTCGCAAGCCATTGGATCCGCGGGATCCGCAGTATCTGGCACGTATCAGTCAAAACTGGGAATAATGTTGGCCTTGTCGATCATATCGATCGGCAACAGGAACTCATGGTCATCTACCTGCACCACGACGTCCTGCTCTTCTACACCGCGCAGAAGGCCTTGAAAGTTGCGTCGACCCTCGAAGGGCGAACGCAGCTTGATCTTCACTTGTTCACCGGCAAACGAAGCAAACTGTTCAAGGCTGAACAGTGGGCGTTCCATGCCGGGCGAGGAAACCTCAAGGGTGTATTCGGTGCTGATTGGATCTTCAACATCCAGCACACCGCTGATCTGACGGCTGACGATGGCACAATCATCCACCAACACACCGCCTTCCTTATCGATATAAACGCGCAACAGTGAGTGGCGACCTTGAGCCGAAAACTCAATACCCCAGCATTCATAGCCAAGGGCCACGACCACCGGGGCCAACAAGGCCTGCAACTGTTCTAGCTTGCTCGACACCTGAACCCCCTCGTGCATGTTTGTGCATGCTGTGCAAATAAAAAAAAATGGGCGAATCGCCCATCCCTGAAACGCCGTTGAACAGCGGCGTTATAAAGTGTCCAGCTAACAAAAAGCCCCTTGGAAGGGGCCCTAAAACTGGTTGCGGGAGCCGGATTTGAACCGACGACCTTCGGGTTATGAGCCCGACGAGCTACCAGGCTGCTCCATCCCGCGACAAAGCTGGGGCGGAAGTATACGACCGATCCTCTACAGGGTCAATGTAACCCTTCCACCTACAAGAAAGCCCGCTATTGCGGGCTTTCTTGATTCAATTGGTACCGAGAAGGGGACTCGAACCCCTACACCCTATGGGCACAACCACCTCAAGGTTGCGTGTCTACCAATTCCACCACCTCGGCAAATACAGCGTTTGAAACCTTCTTACTTCTGCTCTTGAGCTGGAGGTACGTCAGTCGCCGGGTTGGCCGACTTTTGCTCTTGAAGCACCGGGACATCATCAGAAGCCGGTTTTTGCTTTGGCGCTTCCAACACCGCTGGGCTTGGCAAACCTACTTGAGTCAGCTCATGAGCTTTCTCTTTAGCAAAGTAACCTAACCCTAAGCTGGTCATGAAGAAACCGGCGGCAAGTATAGCAGTAAACTTACTAAGAAAGGTAGAGGAACCTTGGCTTCCGAACACAGTATTTGAAGCACCTGCACCGAAAGACGCACCAGCATCCGCACCTTTACCCTGCTGCAGCAATACCAGAGCAACTACGCCCAATGCACCCAGCAGATGAAAAACGACTACGACTGTTTCCAGCATTTTTTCAGTTTCCCGCGGCGCGACAGATCGCACCGAACTCATCTGCATTCAGGGAAGCTCCACCAATGAGCCCCCCATCGATATCCGGCATGCCGAACAGTTCGACCGCATTGGCCGCCTTCACGCTGCCGCCGTATAGAAGCCGCACACCTCGTGCCACTTCAGAATTCTCTGCCGCCAACTGGGCGCGAATGGCGGCGTGCACATCCTGCGCTTGTTGCGGTGAAGCAGTCAGCCCGGTACCAATGGCCCAGACCGGCTCGTAAGCAATGACTGCCTTTGCAAAAGCACCGACACCCAGATCCTCGATGATGCTGCCCAGCTGACGCCCGACAACTTCAAGGGTCTTCCCGGCTTCACGCTGCTCGAGGGTTTCCCCTACACACAGCACCGGAGTCAGACCGCAGGCCTGAGCCGCTGCAAACTTGCGAATCAGGGCCTTGTCCTGCTCACCCATGATCAGGCGACGCTCGGAGTGCCCGACAAGCACCAGGGAACAACCTGCATCCACCAGCTGACTTGGCGCAATTTCACCGGTCAGCGCACCTTGCATGGATTCCACCGCAGAATTCTGCGCGCCGATCGAAATCGACTTGCCCTTCAAGCCATCAATCACTTGATTGATATACAAGCAAGGCGGGAATACCGCGACATCAACACCGCTTGGCAAGGCCAGATGACGAAGGCCATTGATCAGCTCGGCGACGCTGGCGCGGGTACCGTGCATCTTCCAGTTACCAGCTACCATAGGGCGACGCATGCTGTACCTCGTCGGTCAAAGTGGGCGCAGATGTTACCCAACCGTTTCATGACTGGCAAGCCGAATTCAGGCAGAAACTTCAGTAACGAGCTTTGCCAGTTCTTCGGCATAACCGCGAACCTGCGCTTCGTCCTCGCCTTCGACCATGACGCGCACCAACGGCTCCGTGCCAGACTTGCGCAGCAGCACGCGTCCACGCCCCGCCATCGCCTGCGTCACACGCTCGCTGGCCTGCTGGACCGTGGCATGCTCGATGGGATTCGCCCCACCGCCGAAACGCACGTTGATCAACACCTGCGGACATTTGCGCAATGCCTGACGTGACTGCGCAAGGCTCTCGTTGCGCGCCTTGAGCGCCATCAGCACTTGCAAAGCGGCAATGATCGCATCACCGGTGGTGGTGTGATCGAAGCAAACGATGTGACCGGAGTTCTCGCCCCCGACGACCCAGTTGCGCTCCAGCAGCTCCGAGATGACATAGCGGTCACCCACGTTGGCCCGCACGAATGGAATATCCAGATCCGCAAACGCCAGCTCGAGCCCCAGGTTACTCATCAGCGTGCCGACCACCCCGCCCTGCAGCTTGTCGCGCTCATGCAGATCGCGCGCGATGATGAACAGCAGTTCATCTCCGTCGACAACAGTACCGGTGTGATCCACCATCAGGACACGATCGCCGTCGCCATCGAAGGCGATCCCGAGATCGGCCTGCTCGGCCAGAACCGCTGCCTGCAATGCGTCGGTATGAGTGGAACCACAGTTGTGGTTGATGTTCAGCCCGTTAGGCTGGGCGGACAGCACCACCACCTCGGCACCCAACTCACGAAATACACTCGGCGCGACTTTATAGGTCGCACCGTGGGCGCAATCGACGACGACTTTCAGCCCCTCGAAGCTGGTGCCGGTCGGCACGCTGCCCTTGCAGAACTCGATATAACGACCCGATGCATCATTGATCCGCGACACTTTGCCGATCTTGCTCGACTCGACCACCGTCATCGGCGTATCCAGCAGCTCTTCGATCATCAGCTCGACTTCATCTGGCAATTTGGTGCCCTTGCCAGAGAAAAACTTGATGCCGTTGTCATCATGGGGGTTATGGGAAGCGCTGATCACGATACCCGCCTGGGCATGGAACGTGCGCGTCAGATAGGCAATGGCAGGAGTCGGCATCGGCCCCAGCAACATCACGTCAGCACCCGCCGAAGTCAGGCCGGCTTCGAGAGCCGACTCGAACATGTAACCGGAAATTCGCGTGTCCTTGCCGACCAACACCTTGCAGGCGCCCATCTTGCGGAACGCCATGCCGGCAGCCCAACCGAGCTTGAGCATGAAATCAGGGGTAATAGGGTATTCGCCGACCCGACCACGGATACCGTCGGTGCCAAAATATTTCTTGCTCATAAGTGCTCCGTCATTCTTATTCGGCTGAATCCACTGCTGCGATCATCCGCACAACATCCATCGTTTCGGTCACATCGTGCACCCGCAATATGCGCGCGCCTTTGGTAATGGCCAGCGCCGCGAGAGCGAGGCCGCCATACAAGCGCTCGCCCACCGGACGCCCCAAGGCATTGCCTATCATGCTTTTTCGCGAAACCCCGACCAACAGCGGTCGCCCCAGGGCATGCAAGGCTTCCATATGCTTGAACAGGCTCAGATTATGCTCCAGGGTCTTGGCAAAGCCGAAACCGGGATCCAGCACCACCCGCTCGGCAGGAATACCCGCCAGCGCACACTGATTCATGCGCTCGACCAGAAATTCGCCAACCTCCCGGGTCACATCGCCATAGTGCGGGTCGTTCTGCATGGTTCCCGGCTCACCGAGCATATGCATCAGGCACACCGGCAATCCGGTAGCCGCCGCGGCATCCAGGGCACCATCTCGCTGCAGGGAGCGGACATCGTTGATCAACCCCGCCCCCAACCGAGCCGTCTCGCGTATGACCGCTGGCGTGGACGTATCGACCGAGATTATGACATCCAGTTCACGGTGTATGCGCTCCACAACCGGCGCCACCCGTTCCAGCTCCTCGACAGGCGAAACAGCCCGCGCGCCCGGCCGGGTCGACTCGCCACCGACATCGATCAGCGTCGCACCGGCAGCCACCATGGACTCAGCATGCCGCAGCGCAGCATCGAGCTGACCAAACCGGCCGCCGTCGGAAAAGGAGTCGGGAGTGACATTGAGAATGCCCATGACATGCACACGGGCCAAATCAAGAACCCGGTTGCCACAAGGCAACCGGGTCGAGGACTGAACAGAAGTCATTTCAAGCCTTAGACATCAGCAGCGGGACCGCCGATCGGTGTTTCCGGGCGCTCGCCCTGTACCGCCGGAGGCGTACCAGGCGTACCCGTACCACCCGTCCAATCCCGCGGCTCGCGAGGCGGACGCCCCGCCATGATGTCATCGATCTGTTCGGCATCGATGGTTTCATACTTCATCAAGGCATCAGCCATGGCATCAAGCTTGTCACGGTTGTCCGTGAGGATCTGCTTCGCGGTGCCATAGCACTGGTCGATGATGCTGCGCACTTCGGAATCGATCAGCTTGGCGGTTTCACCGGAGAAACTTGCATGCTGGCCGCTACCGCCGCGACCGAGGAATACTTCGCCCTCTTCTTCGGCATACATCAGCGGACCGAGCTTCTCGGAAAGGCCCCACTTGGTCACCATGTTCCGTGCGATCTGGCTGGCACGCATGATGTCGTTCGACGCACCAGTGGTTACACCGTCGAAGCCCAATGTCATCTCTTCGGCGATACGGCCACCGTAGAGCGAGCAGATCTGGCTGATCAGCGCCCGCTTGGACAAGCTGTAGCGATCTTCTTCCGGCAGGAACATGGTCACACCCAGCGCACGGCCGCGCGGAATGATCGAGACCTTGTAGACAGGATCATGCTCAGGCACGACGCGACCGACGATGGCGTGACCCGCCTCGTGGTAAGCCGTGTTCTGCTTTTCTTTCTCCGACATGACCATGGATTTGCGCTCGGCGCCCATCATGATCTTGTCTTTAGCCAGTTCGAACTCTTTCATCTCCACGACGCGCTTACCGGCGCGAGCGGCGAACAGCGATGCCTCGTTGACCAGGTTGGCCAGGTCGGCGCCGGAGAAGCCCGGCGTGCCGCGAGCGATAACCGCCGCAACCACATCGTCGCCCATCGGCACTTTACGCATGTGGACCTTGAGAATCTGTTCACGACCGCGGATATCCGGCAGCCCCACCACGACCTGGCGGTCGAAGCGGCCCGGACGCAACAGCGCGGGGTCGAGCACGTCCGGACGGTTGGTGGCAGCAATGACGATGATGCCGTCATTCATTTCGAAGCCGTCCATCTCCACCAGCAACTGGTTGAGGGTCTGCTCACGTTCGTCGTGACCGCCGCCCATGCCGGCGCCACGATGGCGACCAACGGCGTCGATCTCGTCGATGAAGATGATGCATGGCGCGTGCTTCTTGGCCTGTTCGAACATGTCACGAACACGGCTGGCACCCACACCAACGAACATTTCAACGAAGTCGGAACCGGAAATGGTGAAGAACGGCACCTTGGCTTCGCCGGCGATAGCCTTGGCCAGCAAGGTCTTACCGGTACCCGGAGGGCCGACCATCAGCACGCCACGAGGGATACGACCGCCCAGGCGCTGGAACTTACCCGGATCGCGCAGGAATTCGACCAGCTCGCCCACTTCTTCCTTGGCTTCGTCACAACCTGCGACGTCGGCCAGGGTGGTTTTCACCTGATCTTCGGAAAGCAGCCTTGCCTTGCTCTTGCCGAAACTCATCGGGCCGCCTTTGCCGCCGGCACCGCCCTGCATCTGGCGCATGAAGAACATGAACACCGCGATGATCACCAGGATCGGGAAGCTGGCCACGAGCAGTTGGGTCCAGATGCTTTGTTGTTCAGGCTGCTTGCCTTCGACCACGACATGGTTGTCCACCAGGTCGCCGATCAGACCATTGTCCTGGATGGCCGGACGAATGGTCTTGAAGTTGTCGCCATCGGTACGCTTGCCGGTGATGACATAGCCATCGACGGCAACGCGCTCGACCTTGCCATCCTTGACCTGCTGAATGAAGTCGGAATAGTTGAGGGTCTGTGGCTCGTTAGGGCTGGAGAAGTTGTTCATCACGGTCACAAGGACAGCGGCGATGATCAACCACAGGATCAGATTCTTTGCCATATCGTTCAATTAACTACCCTCTGAAGCTGGCTCCGCTATCGGCGCGAGCTTCGCATGATATTCACCGGCCTAACTTACTACATTACCTACGACTCTGGCAGGCGCCGTCTGTAACCCTTTGTGAAACCTGGCCGCACCATTGTCATTACGCGGCGTTTGCAAGGCGAAACAAAAAAAACTATCGAGGTCTTTCAAAGACGCTCATCACTGCCCGATCCTTCCCCTCCGCGAAAGCCGCGCGCCAACAGATACTGCTCGCGGGAGCGGTCACGGGACGACAAAGGTTTGCGCATCTGCACCTTGTCGAACAGCTTGCGGATGCCCTTGTGGTATTCGTCGAAGCCTTCCCCCTGGAAGACCTTGATCAGGAAATCACCGCCTGGACGCAGAACCCGCCCAGCAAGATCCAGGGCCAGTTCGCTGAGAAACATTGCACGAGGCATGTCGACAGCCGCTAATCCACTCATATTGGGGGCCATATCGGAAATCACAAGGTCAACCTGTGTATTTCCGACGGCCTCCAGAATTTTTGCCAGGACGGCGTCTTCCGTGAAATCGCCCTGGATGAAGGTCACATCGGGGATGCTGTCCATTTCCAGGATGTCGGAAGCGATCAATCGCCCTTGACCACCGATCAGACGACTGGTCACCTGGGACCACCCGCCCGGCGCGGCACCGAGGTCGATCACGGTCATGCCCGGACGGATCAATCGATCCTTTTCCTGGATCTCCAGCAATTTATAGCTGGCACGAGAACGATAGCCGTCCTTCTGCGCCATCTTGACGTATGGATCGTTGAAATGCTCTTTGAGCCAGTTCAGGCTAGTCTTGGAACGGGCCACAGGCCACCTCTACATAAAACGGGTCGTGATTAAGTGGGCGGTCCCGGACTCGCTCGGGTAAACTGGCCGCCGCTTTTTTACAAGATCAGACGCAGGGGTCAGATTATGCCGCTCACTCAAGAGCAGAAGAAACAATACAAATCCATTGGCCACCACCTGAAACCGGTTCTGATTGTGGCGGACAACGGCTTGACTGAAGGTGTACTGGCCGAGCTGGAGCGCGCATTGAGCGATCACGAGCTGATCAAGATCAAGCTCAACATCCTCGACCGCGAAGCCCGTCTGGCTGCCATTGCAGAACTGTGCAAGACCGGCAAGGCGGACCTGGTACAGGTCATCGGTAAGATGGCATTGCTTTATCGCAAGAATTTCAGCGTCAACAAGCAACTGTCGAACGTACACCGCTTCAAGTAATGCCAAAGGGTCAAGGGTGCGCTTCGCGCACCCTGCCACTCCATCCAGGCACTGGCTGCAACACCAGCACCAACCCGGAAAGCCCCAGCACCACGTAGCTGAACACTCGCCATTGGCTCGCATCCGGCCAGCCGAGACTCACCGCCAGAAACATCCCACAGGCGTACAACGACATGAGCAGCAATTGCCCACGAATGTCGCGCCATAGGCTGGCACGGCCCTCGGCCTGAACCAGCACCAACGCCTGGAATATCACACAGACCGCTGAAAACGCCACCATCAGCGCCGTCAGCATGTCTACAATTTCATCGATCAGCAGCGGTGCCAGGCCGATTCGCCCCAGCACCGGCAGCAGGCCGATATGCAGCAGCCAAAGGCCACCGACCCAGAGCATCTGGGCAAGTTGCCAGAGCATGGCACCCGCACGCAGCGGGCGCCTTCGTTCAGATGTGGCGGACTTCGACAATCTCATACTCGATGACGCCACCGGGCGTTTTCACTGCCACCACATCGCCCTCTTCCTTGGCAATCAAGGCACGAGCAATCGGTGAACCGACGGAAATCTTGCCCAGCTTGATGTCTGCTTCATCCTCACCCACGATCTGGTAAGTGACGCTTTCATCCGTCTCGACGTTGGCGATTTCCACGGTGGTACCGAAGATCACCTTGCCGGTGTGGGGGATGGTGGTAACGTCAATGATCACTGCGTTCTGCATGCGACCTTCAATGTCACGCACCCGCGCCTCGACCATGCCCTGCTCTTCGCGAGCGGCATGGTATTCGGCGTTTTCCTTGAGATCGCCCAGTTCACGCGCTTCACCAATGGCCTGGCTCAAACGCGGGCGCTCGACCTTGGTCAGAAAAGCGTGCTCTTCTTCCAGGGCCTTCGCGCCCTGAACAGTCATCGGGTACTTGGTTATGCTCATGCCTTCAATCCTGCATGTAGATCCTGCAAGCGACGGACGGTCTTCTCGGGACCGAACTTGAGCGCTTCGCAGATCGCTTCGCCCGCAGCAATGGTGGTGGTGCAATAGATCTTGTGCTGCAGCGCATTGCGACGAATGGAGTAGGAGTCGGCGATCGACTGACGCCCTTCAGTGGTGTTGATGATCAGCGTGACTTCGTCATTCTTGATCATATCGACCACATGCGGACGCCCTTCGGTCACCTTGTTCACGCGGCGCACTTTCAGGCCCGCCGCCTCGATCAGCCTGGCGGTACCGGCAGTGGCGACCACTTCGAAGCCCAAGTTGATCAGATCACGGGCCACGCCTGCAACCAGTGGCTTGTCGTCATCACGCACGCTGATGAACGCCGTGCCGCCTGTCGGCAGGACTTCGCTGGCGCCCATCTGGGCCTTGGCGAATGCTTCGCCAAAGGTATCGCCAACACCCATCACTTCACCGGTGGATTTCATCTCCGGGCCGAGGATCGGGTCGACACCAGGGAACTTGGCGAACGGGAACACCGCCTCTTTCACGCTGTAGAAGTTCGGAATGATCTCCTTGGTGAAGTTCAGCTCCGCCAGGGTCTTACCGGCCATGACGCGGGCAGCGATCATTGCCAGGGAAACGCCGATGCACTTGGAGACGAACGGCACGGTCCGGGAAGCGCGCGGGTTCACTTCGATGACGTAGATGTCTTCGCCCTGAAGCGCCAGTTGCACGTTCATCAGGCCGACCACACCCAGTTCCAGGGCCATTTTCTTGACCTGCTCACGCATCTCGTCCTGGATGTGCGCCGGCAGCGAGTAAGGCGGCAGCGAGCACGCGGAGTCACCGGAGTGAACACCGGCCTGCTCGATGTGCTGCATGATCGCGCCGATCACCACGTCCTTGCCGTCGCAGACCGCATCCACGTCCATCTCGATGGCGCAGTTGAGGAAGTGATCCAGCAGCACCGGGCTGTCGTTGGACACCTGGACCGCTTCACGCAGGTAGCGCTTGAGTTCTTCTTCCTGGTAAACGATTTCCATCGCACGACCGCCCAGTACATAGGACGGGCGCACCACCAGCGGATAACCGATCTTGGCGGCGGCACGAATCGCTTCGTCTTCGCTGCGCACAGTGGCGTTTGGCGGCTGACGCAGGTTCAGGCGCTCGACCATCTGCTGGAAGCGCTCACGGTCTTCGGCGCGGTCGATGGCATCCGGGCTGGTACCGATGATCGGTACGCCAGCGGCTTCCAGGGCGCGAGCCAGTTTCAATGGGGTCTGGCCGCCGTACTGGACGATCACGCCTTTCGGCTTCTCGACACGGACGATTTCCAGCACGTCTTCCAGGGTCACTGGCTCGAAGTACAGACGGTCGGAGGTGTCGTAGTCGGTGGACACGGTTTCCGGGTTGCAGTTGACCATGATGGTCTCGTACCCGTCGTCGCGCAGGGCCAGTGCTGCGTGTACACAGCAATAGTCGAACTCGATGCCCTGGCCGATGCGGTTAGGACCGCCGCCCAGGATCATGATCTTGTCGCGCGTCGATGGCGCGGCTTCGCACTCTTCCTCGTACGTGGAGTACAGGTAGGCGGTGTCGGTGGCGAACTCGGCCGCGCAGGTGTCGACGCGCTTGTAGACCGGGAACACTTCCAGCTTGTGACGATGAGCGCGCAGGCTCTTCTCGGTCACACCCAGCAATTTGGCAAGGCGCTGGTCCGAGAAGCCCTTGCGCTTGAGGCGGAACATCATGTCGCGGTCGATGCTGGACATGCCCAGGGTCTTGACCTTCTCCTCTTCCTTGATCAGATCTTCGATCTGAACCAGGAACCAAGGATCGATCATGTTCATGCCGAAGATCTGCTCCACGGTCATGCCGGCACGGAAGGCATCAGCCACGTACCAGATACGCTCGGCGCCCGGCACGGTCAGCTCGCGCTTGAGCTCGCTCATGCTTTCCGGGTTGCTCAGGTCCAGCTTCGGATCGAGGCCGCAGACACCCACTTCCAGGCCGCGAAGGGCTTTCTGCAGGGATTCCTGGAAGGTCCGGCCGATGGCCATGACTTCACCGACCGACTTCATCTGGGTGGTCAGGCGGGCGTCGGCCTTGGCGAATTTTTCGAAGGCAAAGCGTGGCAGCTTGGTGACGACGTAGTCGATGGACGGTTCGAAGGACGCCGGAGTCTTGCCGCCGGTGATGTCGTTCGACAGCTCGTCCAGGGTATAACCCACGGCCAGCTTGGCGGCGACCTTGGCAATCGGGAAACCGGTGGCTTTCGAAGCCAGGGCCGACGAACGGGAAACCCGCGGGTTCATCTCGATGACCACCATGCGGCCAGTATCCGGGCAGATGCCGAACTGGACGTTGGAGCCGCCGGTTTCCACGCCGATCTCACGCAATACCGCCAGGGAGGCGTTACGCAGGATCTGGTATTCCTTGTCGGTCAGGGTCTGGGCCGGCGCGACGGTGATCGAGTCACCAGTGTGCACGCCCATCGGGTCGAAGTTTTCGATGGAGCAGACGATGATGCAGTTGTCCTTTTTGTCACGGACAACTTCCATTTCGTATTCTTTCCAGCCGATCAGGGATTCGTCGATCAGCAGTTCCTTGGTCGGCGACAGATCCAGACCACGGGCGCAGATTTCTTCGAACTCTTCGCGGTTGTAGGCGATGCCACCACCGGTACCGCCCATGGTGAAGGACGGACGAATGATGCACGGGAAGCCCAGCTTTTCGAGGACCGCATTGGCCTCTTCCATGCTGTGGGCGATACCCGAGCGCGGGCATTCCAGGCCGATGGCTTTCATCGCCTTGTCAAAGCGCGAACGATCTTCGGCCTTGTCGATGGTGTCGGCGTTGGCGCCGATCATTTCCACACCGAATTTTTCCAGGACGCCTTCGCGCTCCAGGTCCAGGGCGCAGTTCAGCGCCGTCTGGCCGCCCATGGTCGGCAACAGCGCATCAGGACGTTCTTTCTCGATGATCTTGGCAACGGTCTGCCACTTGATCGGCTCGATGTAGGTGGCGTCGGCCATGGCCGGGTCGGTCATGATGGTGGCAGGGTTGGAGTTCACCAGGATGACGCGATAACCCTCTTCGCGCAGGGCCTTGCAGGCCTGGGCGCCGGAGTAGTCGAACTCGCAGGCCTGGCCGATCACGATCGGGCCGGCGCCGAGAATCAGGATGCTTTTTATGTCTGTACGTTTTGGCATGGGTTTGTCACTCAAATCCGCAGGTCTGTCGGCTAGGCCGTCGAACA
Source organism: Pseudomonas sp. ICMP22404 (assembly GCF_006227205.1). GTDB lineage: Bacteria > Pseudomonadota > Gammaproteobacteria > Pseudomonadales > Pseudomonadaceae > Aquipseudomonas. The sequence goes on along the minus strand of NZ_VCNG01000013.1, from coordinate 132,051 downwards.
ATCTTTGAAGCGCCCGCGGGGGCCGCCGTACTCGGGGCCGCCCTCGGGCTTCACGCGGTCAGCGTCGCTTGGCCATCTCATTGATGAAGCGATCGAACAGCGGCGCCACATCGTTCGGGCCCGGGCTCGCTTCAGGGTGGCCCTGGAAGCTGAACGCGCTCTTGTCGGTGCGCTCGATGCCTTGCAGCGTACCGTCGAACAGCGACTTATGGATCGCACGCACGTTAGCCGGCAGGGTCGCTTCATCCACAGCAAAGCCGTGGTTCTGGCTGGTAATCATCACCACACCGGTGTCCAGGTCCTGGACCGGGTGGTTGGCACCGTGGTGACCATGACCCATTTTCAGGGTCTTGGCCCCCGACGCCAGGGCCAGCAGTTGGTGACCGAGGCAGATGCCGAATACCGGGATCTCGGTTTCCAGCACATCCTTGATCGCCTGGATCGCGTAGTCGCAAGGCTCAGGATCACCCGGGCCGTTGGACAGGAACACGCCATCGGGATTGAGGGCCAGTACATCAGCCGCCGGGGTTTGCGCCGGCACCACGGTCACGCGGCAACCGCGCTCGACCAGCATGCGCAGGATGTTCAACTTGACGCCGTAGTCGTAGGCAACCACATGATACGGCAGCTCGGACGCTTCGATCGTCGGGTGGCTGTCGGTCTTCAGGTTCCAGACCGAGGAACGCCACTCGTACTGCTTCTTGGTGCTGACGACTTTCGCCAGGTCCATGCCCTTGAGACCCGGGAACCCCTGGGCGGCGGCGATGGCAGCTTCTTCGGAGATATTGTCGCCGGCCATGATGCAGCCGTTTTGCGCGCCCTTCTCCCGCAGGATACGGGTCAGGCGACGGGTGTCGATCCCAGCGATCGCCACGACGTTGTTGGCTTTCAGGTAATCGGACAGGGACATCGTATTACGCCAGTTGCTCGCAACCAGTGGCAGGTCACGGATGACCAGGCCGGCAGACCAGACGCGGTCGGACTCGGCATCCTCCGGCGTAGTGCCGGTATTGCCGATGTGCGGGTAAGTCAGGGTAACGATTTGCTGGGCGTAGGAAGGATCGGTAAGAATTTCCTGATAGCCGGTCATTGCGGTGTTAAACACCACCTCACCAACGGTCTGACCGTCGGCTCCAATGGCTTCGCCGCGAAAAATGCTGCCATCAGCAAGGGCGAGTATGGCTGGCTTAGTCAAGAAGACCTCCCGTAAATAAAGCCTGAAAGGGCGATCGCAGGTTGTAAAAAAGCGGAGTGACGTATGGACACGTCACCCCGCTTTTTTCACTGAATTATTCTGCGCGCTTTTAGTGGACACACTAAAGCTGTAGCTTACAGAAAAAGGCTTTTTTGGTCCACCGCTAATGAGCCTTAAAGGCAGGGGAATGCGACAGGGCGTCGCGACGCGGTGTAAAACGGGGCGCAGTATAACCTGAACCCCGCCTTCATGGGCATCAACGCAGGTCGAGTACGTCCTGCATATCGTACAAACCAGGCTCGCGGCCATCCAGCCACAGCGCGGCTCGGACGGCACCCTTGGCGAACGTCATCCGGCTGGAAGCCTTGTGGGTGATCTCCAGGCGCTCGCCCTCGGTGGCGAACAGCACCGTGTGATCCCCCACCACATCACCACCGCGTACCGTGGCAAAACCAATGGTTTCCCGCTCACGGGCGCCGGTATGCCCCTCGCGCCCGTACACGGCCACGGCCTGCAGGTCGCGCCCCAACGCATCGGCAATCACTTCACCCATGCGCAAGGCGGTTCCCGAAGGCGCGTCGATCTTGTGCCGGTGATGCGCCTCGATGATCTCGATATCAGCGTCATCCCCCAGGACCCGGGCAGTCAGGTCGAGCAACTTCAGCGACAGGTTTACACCGACGCTGAAGTTCGCCGCGAACACGATCGGAATATCCTTGCCTGCATCGGCCAGCAACTGCTTCTGGGCAGCGTCCAACCCAGTGGTACCGATGACCATGGCTTTGCCGTGCTTGCGGCAGATGGCAAGGTTTTTCAGCATCACTTCCGGCAATGTGAAATCGATCAGGACATCGAACTCGTCGAGCACTTTTTCCAGGCCACCGGACATCGGCACACCGATGCGCCCCAGCGACGCCAGCTCACCCGCGTCGGCACCGACCAACGTGCTGTCAGGCCGAACGATGGCAGCCGTCAGGCCGGAGAGCGGCGAGCGCTGCTGCACCGCCTCCACCAACGCCTTGCCCATGCGCCCAGCGGCGCCCATCACAGCTATACGTCGCATGCGACCTCCTTACAGATCGCCGAAGAAGCGCTTCACGCCTTCGAACCAACCGGTGGTTTTCGGAGAGTGGCTGTTGTCGTCCGCCAGCGAACTGCGGAACTCTTCCAGCAATTCGCGCTGGCGTCGGCTCAGGTTGACCGGCGTCTCGACCGCAACGCGGCACATCAGGTCGCCCGCACCGCCACCGCGCACAGGCGCAACGCCCTTGCCACGGATCCGGAACTGCTTGCCGGTCTGCGTGCCCTCGGGGATCTTCAGCTTCACACGACCGTCGAGCGTTGGAATCTCGAGTTCGCCACCCAGCGCGGCATCGACGAAACCGATCGGCACTTCGCAGAACAAGTGCTTGCCGTCACGCTGGAAGATCGAGTGTTCGCGTACATTGATGACTACGTACAGGTCGCCGGTCGGGCCGCCCTGGGCACCCGCCTCGCCTTCGCCGGACAGGCGAATGCGGTCACCGGTATCGACGCCAGCCGGCACTTTCACCGACAGGGTCTTGTATTCCTCGACGCGCCCTTCGCCATGACAGGAATCGCACGGATCGGAAATGATCTTGCCCTGGCCATGGCAACGCGGGCAGGTCTGCTGCACCGAGAAGAAGCCCTGCTGCATGCGAACCTGACCGATACCGCCGCAGGTCGGGCAAGTGACAGGCGAGGAGCCCTTCTTGGCACCCGAACCATCGCACGGCTTGCAATTGACCAGCGTCGGCACGCGGATATTGACGGTCGTACCACGCACCGCCTCTTCCAGGTTCAACTCCAGCGTGTAGCGCAAGTCGCTGCCACGCTGGGCGCCACCACGGGCACCGCCGCGACCGCCACCGAAGAAATCGCTGAACACGTCGCCGAAGATGTCGGAGAAGTTCTGGCCGCCAAAACCGGCACCGCCGCCGCCCATGCTCGGGTCGACACCGGCATGCCCGTATTGGTCGTAAGCCGCGCGCTTGCTGGAATCGGACAGTACTTCGTAAGCCTCGTTGGCTTCCTTGAACATTTCTTCCGACGCTTTATCGCCGGGATTACGGTCCGGGTGGTGCTTCATCGCCAGGCGACGATAGGCCTTTTTCAGATCCGCCTCGCTCGCCCCCCGCTCGACACCCAATACTTCGTAGAAATCACGCTTTGCCATTAGTCTTTGCACTCTTATAGGACGTCCGGCAAAGCTCTCCTGAGCCTCGCCCAACTCGTTGAGCCCCTACAGGCCCGGACCCAACCACGTCGATTCAGCGATCCTGGTCTCAGGCTTTACGAAAAGCAGGAGCTTTCCCGATCACGCCATCAGCACCCGAACGTTGTCGCATGCTGTAAAAATTCATGGGTTCCAGACACGCCAACGCGGGAGCAAGCTCCCGCGCGGCGACATCCTACCAGCCACCGCACAAACGCAGTCAACCGGCCGACCAACAAGCGATTACTTGTGGTCTTTCACTTCTTCGAACTCAGCGTCGACGACGTCGTCGGCTTTTTCGGCCGATTCGCCTTGCTGCGCGGCGCCTTCAGCTGGCTGAGCCTGTTCGGCATACATTTTCTGGGCCACTGGCGCGGAGACCTTGGACAGCTCTTCGATCTTCGCTTCGATGGCAGCCTTGTCGTCGCCTTTGACGGCGGCTTCCAGGGCAACCACGGCCGCTTCGATGGCAGTCTTCTCTTCAGCAGTCACTTTTTCGCCAGCATCAGCGATCATCTTGCGAGTCGAGTGCACCAGGGCATCGCCCTGGTTGCGGGCACTGGCCAGCTCTTCGAACTTGCGGTCTTCCTCGGCATTGACTTCAGCATCGCGAACCATCTGCTGAATTTCTTCCTCGGACAGGCCGGAGTTGGCCTTGATCACGATCGACTGGGTCTTGCCGGTGGCCTTGTCTTTCGCGCCGACGTGCAGGATGCCGTTGGCGTCGATGTCGAAGGTCACTTCGATTTGCGGAACGCCACGTGGCGCTGGCGGAATCTCGGCCAGGTCGAACTTGCCCAGGGACTTGTTCTGGGCAGCCTGCTTGCGCTCGCCTTGCAGGACGTGGATGGTCACGGCGCCCTGGTTGTCGTCGGCGGTCGAGAACACCTGGGATTTCTTGGTAGGAATCGTGGTGTTCTTCTCGATCAGCGCGGTCATCACGCCACCCATGGTTTCGATACCCAGGGTCAGCGGGCTGACGTCGAGCAGCAGAACGTCCTTCACATCACCGGCCAGAACGGCGCCCTGGATGGCAGCACCCATGGCAACGGCTTCGTCCGGGTTCACGTCTTTACGTGCTTCTTTGCCGAAGAAGTCGGTCACCAGCTTCTGCACCAGCGGCATACGGGTCTGACCGCCCACCAGGATCACGTCGTTGATCGAGCCAACGTCGATACCGGCGTCTTTCATCGCGATGCGGCAAGGTTCGATGGTGCGCTGAACCAGGTCTTCCACCAGCGCTTCGAGCTTGGCGCGGGAAATTTTTACGTTCAGGTGCTTAGGACCGGTGGCGTCTGCAGTGATGTACGGCAGGTTCACATCGGTCGACTGGCTCGAGGACAGTTCGATCTTGGCTTTTTCAGCGGCTTCTTTCAGGCGCTGCATGGCCAGCGGGTCACCCTTGAGGTTCATGCCGCTTTCTTTCTTGAACTCGTCGACGAGGTAGTCGATCAGGCGAATGTCGAAGTCTTCACCACCGAGGAACGTGTCACCGTTGGTAGCCAATACTTCGAACTGGTGCTCGCCATCGACTTCAGCGATTTCGATCACGGACACGTCGAAGGTACCGCCACCCAGGTCATAAACGATCACGGTGTGATCGCCCTTGGCCTTGTCCATGCCATAGGCCAGAGCTGCCGCGGTAGGTTCGTTGATGATGCGTTTTACGTCCAGGCCCGCGATGCGGCCGGCGTCTTTGGTCGCCTGGCGCTGGCTGTCGTTGAAATAGGCAGGAACGGTAATAACGGCTTCAGTCACCGCTTCGCCGAGGTAATCTTCGGCGGTTTTCTTCATTTTCTTCAGGATTTCAGCCGAGATCTGTGGCGGCGCCATTTTCTGGCCGTTCACTTCAACCCAGGCGTCGCCATTGTCAGCCTTGGCGATTTTGTAAGGCACCATCTTGATGTCTTTCTGAACGACTTCTTCGTCGAACTTACGACCGATCAGACGCTTCACCGCATACAGGGTGTTATGCGGATTGGTCACTGCCTGACGCTTGGCCGATTGGCCAACCAGAATTTCGCCATCGTTGGCGTACGCGATGATCGACGGCGTGGTACGCGCGCCTTCGGCGTTTTCAATGACTTTGGCCTTGCCGTTTTCCAGCACGGAGACGCACGAGTTGGTGGTCCCCAGGTCGATACCGATAATCTTGCCCATGTTAACTCTCCCGGAACTTGGATTTTGTTGCCGCGGCAGTGGTGGTTAACCGCGGTAGCACTTAAACGCTTGACTTCTTAGATGGGGCCGCTGCGCCCGATTTCAAGCCTGCTCGTCAATAGAAGGTGAAACCGGTGCTGGCGCCTTGCTGACCACGACCATGGCCGGGCGCAACAGACGGCCATTGAGCAGGTAACCTTTCTGGAAAACCTTCAAAACGCTGTTTGGCTCGACGTCGGCACTTTCCTGCATCGCCATGGCCTGGTGGTGCTCGGCGTTGAAGGGTTCACCGTGAGGATCGAGGGCTTCGAGCTGATAGCGCTTGAGGGTGTCCTGGAACATTTTCAGGGTCAGCTCGATGCCTTCGCGCATCGGACGAATGTTCTCGTCGTCCGGATTGGACAGCTCCAGGCCGCGCTCCAGGCTGTCGATGATCGGCAGCAGGTCGCCGGCGAAACGCTCCAGGGCGAATTTGTGAGCCTTTTCCACATCCTGCTCGGCGCGACGGCGGACGTTCTGCAGGTCGGCTGCTACGCGCAACGCCTGATCCTGCGCACCGGCCAGTTGCTCCTCGAGCACTTGTACACGGGCCGCCAGATCGCCACCCGAATCCTGGGAGGTCTGATTGGCCTCTTGGTTTTGCGTATCCTGCGTCTGTTCGTCAGCCATAGTTTTCTCCTCTCAACTTCGTCCGCGAGCTCTACTCGCGCTTCTGCCCCCGTATATGGGGCCGGGTTTTCCAGCTTCAAGGGGTGTTCGACGAATTGACCTTACAAAAAGCAATTGCATATCTATTACCTGCCGCACTAAGAAATTCGCCTCCCCAAGCAAATCGAGCTAAGCGAAGGCATTGTCAGCCTGAAACAAAACACTGTATAAATAACCAGACCTAACGCCTGGGAGCGGCCTTATGCTGGTGCACCTGTCCGTACACAACTACGCCATCGTCGAACACCTCGACCTCGAACTTGACCGAGGCATGAGCGTGATTACCGGTGAGACCGGTGCCGGCAAGTCGATCATGCTCGACGCCCTGGGTCTGACACTGGGTGATCGCGCCGACAGCGGCGTGGTACGCCCCGGAGCAGACAAGGCCGACATCCTGGCGACCTTCGACCTGGTCGATATCCCCGAAGCCAGCGCCTGGCTGGCCGAGCGCGACCTGGATACCGATGGCCTGTGCATCCTGCGCCGGGTCATCACCGCCGAAGGCCGCTCCCGAGGCTACATCAACGGCACTCCCTGCCCCCTGGGTGACCTCAAGGCTCTCGGGGAATTGCTGATCGACATCCACAGCCAGCACGAACACCAATCCCTGCTCAAGACCGACACCCATCGTCGCCTGCTCGATGAATATGCCGGGGCCACCGACCTGGCCCGCCAGGTTCAACTGGCAGCCCAACGCTGGCGCCAGACCCGGCAGGAGCTGGACCGACTCTCCAACTCCGGCGACGAACAGCGTGCCCGCCACCAACTGCTGAGCTACCAACTCGAAGAGCTGGAGAACCTGGCACTGGGAGAAAACGAGCTGGAAGAACTGGAGCAGGAGCACAAGAACCTGACCAATGCCGAAACCCTGCTGGGCATCTGCCGGCAAGTCGTCGAGCAATGCAGCGAAAGCGACTCGGGCAATGTGCTCAATGCGCTGACGGCGAGCCTGAACAGACTCTCCAGCGTGAACAACTCCGTCGGCGCCCTGAGCGAAGCAACCAACCTGCTGACCAGCGCACAGATCCAGGTCGAAGAAGCCGTGGGGGAACTCAACCGGTTCCTCGATCATTTCGACGCCGACCCGGCGCGCCTGCAATACCTGGAAGAGCGCCTGGACACTATCTATACGCTGGCCCGCAAACACCGCGTCCAGCCCACCGATGTCATCGAGCTGCAGCAACGCCTGCTGGAAGAGCTGGAAACCCTGAATGCCAATGACGAGTCCATCGAACGCCTGGGAGATGAACTGGCCTCCTATGCCCGTCATTACCAGGAGAAGGCCAAGGAGCTCAGCGAGCTGCGCCGTATAGCCGCCACCGGACTGGCCAGCGCCGTGGAGCAGGAAATCCAGCGCCTGGGCATGCCAGGGGGGCGCTTCACTATAGAACTGCGCCCCAACGCAGGGGACGAACTTCAGCCTAACGGGCTGGAGCAGGTGGAGCTGTTGGTCAGTGCCAACCCTGGGCAACCCCTCAAGGCGTTGGCGAAAGTTGCATCCGGCGGCGAGTTGTCGCGAATCAGCCTGGCCATCCAGGTCATCACTGCACAAACCTCACGCGTGCCGACGCTGGTATTCGACGAAGTGGACGTGGGTATTGGCGGGCCGACCGCAGAAATTGTCGGTCAGTTGCTGCGCAGACTGGGGGAACGTGGCCAGGTGCTGACGGTCACTCACTTGCCTCAGGTCGCCGCACAAGGGCATCAACATCTATTTGTCCACAAGGTGCGTGGCGAGGATGCCACCCGTACCGCAGTGTCCAAGCTCAGCAAGAGCGAGCGCGTTGAAGAAGTTGCAAGGATGCTCGGAGGGATCGATCTCACCAAGGAATCCCTGGCCCATGCGAAAAAAATGGTCGTTGCGGCGAAATCCTGAAGAAGCCGGGACGATCACCCAAATGAAAGAAGGCGACCCTGAGGTCGCCTTCTTTCATTTGGTACGCTTACTTCCTCTTGCGTACATGCAAGACGAGATGGTGATCGATCAGCTCGAAGCCATACTCTTCAGCAATTGCTTTCTGCAGCTTTTCGATTTCAGGACTGATGAACTCGATAACCTCACGGGTTTCCACATCCACCATGTGGTCGTGGTGTTCCCCATCCGCCAATTCGAAGACCGCATGACCGCCATCGAAATTATGGCGAGCCACGAGGCCGGCAGCCTCGAATTGGGTCAAAACACGGTAAACCGTGGCCAGACCGACGTCCTCGCCTGCTTCCATGAGGGCCTTGTAGACGTCTTCGGCACTCATGTGCCGCTGCTCGGCGGAGTCGAGCATTTGCAGAATCTTGACCCGTGGCAGTGTCACCTTGAGGCCGGCTTTGCGTAGTTCGCTATTTTCAACCATGGTCAGCTTTCTCGCGATGCTGCTTCGCAGCTACTCTTAATGCGGGTATGATCGGCGTTTACGTTGTCCCAGCCAAGATAGTGGAAGTCGCCCACCGATGCAAAACACCAAGCTCTTGCTAACCAGTTTCACCTTCGTGGGACTGCTCGCACTCGCCGGTTGTTCATTCCCCGGGGTTTACAAAATCGACATCCAGCAGGGCAATGTCGTGACGCAGGACATGATAGACCAGTTACGCCCGGGAATGACCCGCCGGCAAGTACGGTTTATCATGGGTAATCCCCTGCTGACCGACACGTTCCACGCCGATCGCTGGGATTATCTCTACAGCTTGCAGCCTGGCGGCGGTGAACGCCAGCAGGAACGCATCAGCGTTATCTTCAATGCCAACGATCAACTCGTCAGCCTGTCAGGCGATTTCATGCCTGGCGTGAGTCGCGACGAGGCCATCATGGGCAAGGACAGTGGCACGACGGTCACACCGGCCGAGAACGGCGAGAAGGCGAAACCGGAAAAACCGGTCAAGCCAGGTTCGTTGCTGGACCAGATCCAGAAGGATGTGGACAGCGTCGAGACAGTTCCCGTCCCGACGCCAGAACCACTGGACACCACGCCGCAATAAATTGCGACATGAAAAAAACCCGGCATGCCGGGTTTTTTATTGCCTGCAATCCAGGCCTGTTATGGATTCGGCTTACGTGCCTGGGCAGCCTTGGCCGCGCGCAGACGACGAATTTCCTTCGGGTCCGCCAGCAACGGCCGGTAAATTTCAAGCCGATCATCCGCCTGGACCACCTGGTGCTCCGGATCGGCAATCACCTTGCTGAAAATCCCCACCGGACAAGTGGCCAGGTCGAGCTCCGGGAACTCATCGGCAATGCCCGAGGCCGCCAGTGCAGCGCGAACCGTGGTGCCTTGCGGCACCGTAAATTTTCGCAAGACCTGCCGCTGGACAGCGGCATAGACCACTTCTATCTCAATCAACGCTTGAGCTCTGCATGTTGCTTGGCGCGCTGACAGAACGCGTCGACCAGGGTATTGGCCGCCTGATTGAACAACGGCCCCAGCGTGGCCCGAACCAGCGGGCCTGCGTAGTCGAACGACAGATCCAGACTGATCTTGCAGGCCTTCTCACCCAGCGGCTTGAACACCCAAACACCGTGGAGCTGATTGAAAGGCCCCTCTTCCAGGTTCATTTCGATGGATTGACCCGGCACCAGGGTATTGCGCGTCACGAAATGCTGGCTCAACCCGCCCTTGGCGACGCTCAGGCTGGCACGCATATGGGTCTCGGAGCTCTCGAGCACCTCGGCGGACGAGCACCAGGGCAGGAACTGCGGATAACTCGCCACATCGTTGACCAGGTCGTACAGCACCTGCGCCGGATAGGGCAGCAAGGCCGAGCGTTGAATATGTGTCGTCATGTAAGCGTCACTTCCACAGCTGGGCGGCAAACACCACGAGGATGCCGATCGGCGCCACGTAGCGCATCAGGAACAGACTCAAGGCGAACAATACAGGGCTGCGCAGCGACAACTCATCGCGTACGGCTTCACGCCCCATGATCCACCCTGCAAATACCACGAAACACAAACCACCCAGTGGCAGCATGATCCGTGATGTAAAGAAATCAATCACGCCGAAGAAATCCAGTCCTCCGGTTGCTCCCCATTGGTAGAGGCGGAACAGACCGTCTTCGTTCACGAAAAACTTCGCCTGCTTCCATATATTGAAGGAAAACACCGTCCCCAGCCCCACGAACCAGCAGGTGAAGGCCAGCCAGAACGTCACCCAGGCGCGACGGATCCGGGTCCGCTCAACCAGGTAAGCCACCATGGGCTCCAACAGGGAAATCGCCGAGCTCCAGGCCGCGATGGCGACCAGGACGAAAAATATCACGCCCATCACCTGACCGAACGCCATGTTGCCAAAGGCAAAGGGCAAGCTGACAAACATCAAGCCTGGGCCCTCACTGGGGTTCAGGCCGGCGGCGAACACAATTGGAAACAACGCCATACCTGCCATCAGAGACACGAAGGTATCCAGCAGCGCGACACCGACGACAGTCCTGGTGAGAGAGGCGTTCTTCGGCATGTAGGCGCCATAGATCATGATCGAGCCGACCCCGACGCTCAGGGAGAAGAACGCATGCCCCATGGCTGGCAGCAGGCCGTCCAGGACTTTCTCCGGCTTGAAGTCGAACATGAAGTGCAGGCCTTCCATGAAATGCCCGGTGGTCATGCTGTAGCCCAGCAGCACCAGGATCATCACGAACAGCAGCGGCATCATGATTCGCAGGCTGCGCTCGAGCCCCGCGACCACGCCCTTGGCGATCACCACGGCGGAAAGCAACATGAAGACGGTGTGCCAGAGCGTCAATCTCCAGGGATCCGAGATGACACCGCCGAAGTAGGCGCCCACCTGATCGGGTGCCACGCCTTGAAAGTCGCCGCGCCCCATGTCGATGATGTAATCCAGCGACCAACCGCCGACCACGCTGTAGAACGACAGGATCAGCAGCGCCGTGATCATCCCGGCGAAGGCTCCCCACGACCACTTGGGCGAGTGCCCCGCTTCCACGGCCAGCACCTTCAAGGCATTGGCCGGGCTTTGCCGGGCGCGGCGACCGATCAAGGTCTCGGCCAGCATCACCGGCGCGCCGATGAGTGCTATGCATGCCAGGAACATCAATACGAAGGCACCGCCACCGTAGACGCCGACCATGTAGGGGAATTTCCATATACTACCCAGTCCCACGGCCGAGCCGGTCGCAGCGAGTATGAAGACCCAGCGGCTAGCCCAACTGCCGTGGACAGAAACCTTGTCTGTCGACATCGTGATCACGCCCAAGCGTTCAAAAAAGAGGCCGCATTGTCCGGGATTCATTCAACGTGCTCAAGCATGCTGCTTCACCGTAGCCGACACGCACGCAACTGCCTATAATGCCGCCCCTATGGCTAAACAGAAGAAACACCCCACAGGGACCATCGCGCAAAATAAAAAGGCGCGACACGATTACTTCATCGAACAGCGTTTCGAGGCTGGCATGGTCCTGGCCGGCTGGGAAGTAAAGAGCCTGCGTGCAGGCAAGGCGCAACTGGTCGACAGCTACGTGCTGCTCAAGGATGGCGAAGCCTGGCTGCTGGGCAGCCATATCACGCCACTGACCACCGCCAGTACCCACGTGATTGCCGACCCGGTGCGCTCGCGCAAGCTGCTGCTCAACAAGCGCGAGCTGGAAAAACTCTTCGCTGCCGTACAGCAGAAGGGCTACGCCTGTGTCTGCACCTCGCTGTACTGGAGCAAGCACTTGATCAAGTGCGAAATTGCGCTGGGCAAGGGCAAGAAGGAATACGACAAGCGCGATACCGAGCGTGAGCGCGATGCCGGTCGCGAACTGCAGCGTGCTGTGCGCAACAAGGGCAAGGAAGAGTAAGCCCGCGCACAATCCAATGTGGGAGCGAGCCTGCTCGCGATAGCGGTGGATCAGTCGACATCGAAGTCGACCGACCCACCGCTATCGCGAGCAGGCTCGCTCCCACAGGTTGCCGAAACCTGGCTGGCTACATCCCCTTGCGCCGCTCCGCCCGCGCCACCCGCTGCACTTCCTGACGCACCTCTTCCAACACTTCCTGCACATACAAGATATGTCGGCTGGACACTTCCCGCGCCTGCTCGGCGTGTCCGTCCATGATTGCCTGGTACAGCTCCCGATGCTGGCTGATCAGCATGTCGCGGGTTTCGCTGCGCTGCTTGTACATGCCACCGATGTTGGTCACCACATTGCGCTTGAGCAGGTCGAACAGCCCACGGATGGTATGCAGCAGGACCGCGTTATGACTGGCCTCGGCAATCGCCAGGTGGAACCGGGCATCCGCCGCGCCCTCTTCCGCCCGGCTCACTTCATCGTGGCGGGCATAGCAATCCTGCAACTCATCGAACGCCGCCGTCAGCCGCTCGCGATCCACTTCCGTGGCCCGCAGCGCCGCGTAATAGGCACAGGATGCTTCCAGCGTGTGGCGGAACTCCAACAAGTCACGCTGCGCTTCGGGATTGCTTTCCAATAGCTGCAACAGCGGATCGCTGAACGTCGAGCCCAACGATTCCACTACATAGTTACCACCGCCCTGACGACTGACCAACAAGCCTTTGGCCGTCAGCTTCTGGATCGCCTCGCGCAGCGAGGGACGTGAAACGCCGAACTGTTCGGCCAGGGTCCGTTCGGCCGGCAGCCGCTCACCAGACTTCAGCGTGCCCTCAAGGATCATTCCTTCAAGCCGCTCGACAATATCGTCAGACAAACGGCGCTGACGAATCTGATCAAACCCCATAACTCGACTCTCCACGATCCCGACCGCTCGCCGGGCTCTCTATTCTGGCCCATCCGGGCCCTGCCTACATCCACCAGAAGCCATTTAGGCAAACAGATCAGATGGGATCTGCCGCACTTATTCGACGAAAGTTTCAGGGCGGCAAATTGACACATGACAACCAAGGCTTTTACCCTAGCCGACAGCGCTTGTAAATTGGTATTACCAATTAACCAAAACCGCTGACCAGTGCCTGACCAACAACAATTAGGGGCTCACCCACCATGCAAACCTGGCAACAGCTTTACAGCCCGCTCGGCAGTCTCGGCTTGTCCGCACTTGCGGCCGTTATCCCCATCGTATTTTTCTTCCTGGCCCTGGCGGTGTTTCGCCTCAAGGGGCATGTGGCGGGAAGCATCACCCTGGCCCTGGCGATTGCCGTGGCGATCTTTGCCTTCAACATGCCGGCCGACATGGCCTTCGCCGCCGCCGGCTACGGTTTTGCCTATGGCCTGTGGCCCATCGCCTGGATCATCGTCGCCGCCGTCTTCCTCTACAAATTGACGGTCAAGAGCGGCCAGTTCGAGGTCATCCGCAGCTCGGTGCTGTCGATCACCGATGACCAGCGCCTGCAAGTGCTGTTGATTGGGTTTTGTTTCGGCGCCTTTCTGGAAGGCGCCGCCGGCTTCGGTGCACCGGTGGCGATTACTGCCGCGCTGCTGGTGGGCCTGGGCTTCAACCCGCTGTATGCCGCCGGCCTGTGCCTGATCGCCAACACCGCGCCCGTGGCGTTCGGCGCGCTGGGCATTCCGATTATCGTGGCCGGCCAAGTCACCGGGATCGACGCCGTCAAGATCGGCGCCATGACCGGACGCCAGCTGCCATTACTGTCGCTGTTCGTGCCGTTCTGGCTGGTGTTCATGATGGATGGCCTGCGCGGCGTGCGGGAGACCTGGCCGGCGGCATTGGTGGCGGGCCTGAGCTTCGCCGTCACTCAGTACTTCACCTCCAACTTCATCGGTCCGGAACTGCCGGACATCACCTCGGCCCTCGCCAGCCTGATCTCGCTGACGCTGTTCCTGAAAGTCTGGCAGCCCAAACGCAGCGCAGGCGCGCAGATTGCCGGCGCCACTTCCGGCACAACGGTGACCGCCAGCGTCGGCGGTTTCGGCCAACCGCGCAGCACCGTGGCTTCGCCCTACAGCCCGGGAGAAATCATCAAGGCCTGGTCGCCGTTCCTGATCCTTACCGTACTGGTCACGATCTGGACCTTGAAACCCTTCAAGGCGATGTTCGCCGCCGGCGGCTCGATGTACGCCTGGGTATTCAACTTCGCCATTCCGCACTTGGATCAGATGGTGATCAAGGTCGCCCCCATCGTGGTCAACCCCACCGCCATTCCGGCCGTGTTCAAGCTTGATCCGATTTCTGCCACCGGCACGGCGATTTTCTTCTCAGCGCTGATCTCGATGTTGGTGCTGAAGATCAACCCTAAAACTGGTCTTACCACTTTCAAGGAAACCCTTTTCGAACTGCGCTGGCCCATCCTGTCGATCGGCATGGTGCTGGCCTTCGCCTTCGTCACCAACTACTCGGGCATGTCGTCGACCATGGCCCTGGTGCTGGCCGGCACGGGCGCGGCATTTCCGTTCTTCTCGCCCTTCCTGGGTTGGCTGGGGGTGTTCCTGACCGGCTCCGATACCTCCTCCAACGCCCTGTTCAGCTCGCTGCAAGCCACCACCGCACACCAGATCGGTGTCAACGACACGCTGCTGGTGGCGGCCAATACCAGTGGCGGCGTGACCGGCAAGATGATTTCGCCGCAATCGATCGCGGTGGCCTGCGCAGCCACCGGGCTGGTGGGCAAAGAGTCGGACCTGTTCCGTTTTACCCTGAAACACAGCCTATTCTTTGCAACGATCGTCGGCTTGATCACGTTGGCCCAGGCCTACTGGTTCACCGGCATGCTGGTGCACTGAGTCCTACAAGCTGCATGGAAAAAACCGACGCCGGAACCCTTCGGCGTCCGCTATCGATAACCGGGTCTGCAAGGCTACTGAAAGATTTGATCTCTATATTCAGCAGCCTCAGCGGACGGATAACCGGGACCACCCGGAGACACGCCTGATGAGCGAGCTTTTTTACAACGCCGTGCCGAACGCGACCCGTGTCGCCCCGCCACTGCCCGAGCCTCGGCAATACCCCAGCGAAAAACCGCAACGGGTCTACCTGTTCGGCACCTGCGTGGTGGACCTGTTCTATCCCGAAGCCGGAATGGACGCGATTCATCTTCTGGAGCGCGAAGGGATCCGGGTGGAGTATCCGCAAGGGCAAACCTGTTGCGGGCAACCGGCGTACACCTCGGGCTATACCGAGCAGGCCCGGACGGTGGCGCAGGCGCAACTGGCGTTGTTCGCCGAAGACTATCCGGTGGTGGTGCCCTCGGGTTCCTGCGCCGGCATGATGCGCGAGCATTACGCCGACCTGTTCAAGGACGAGCCCGAAACGCTCAAGCAGATCCAGGCCCTGGCTGCCCGGACCTACGAACTGGCCGAGTTCCTGCTGTTCGTCTGCAAGGTGCAGCTCGAGGACAGCGGCACACCGGTGAAGATTGCGCTGCACACGTCCTGCTCGGCACGGCGTGAAATGAATACCCACCTGCACGGCCGCGCGCTGTTGGCGCAGCTACGCAATGTGGAGCGGGTCGAACACAGCCACGAAAGCGAATGCTGCGGCTTTGGTGGGACATTCAGCGTTCGCATGCCGGATATTTCCGGCGCGATGGTGGCCGACAAGACCCGGGCGTTGAAGGAATCCGGCGCGCACAAGGTCATCAGTGCCGACTGCGGCTGCCTGATGAATATCAACGGCGCACTGGAAAAACAGCAGGCGGCGTTGCGCGGCCAGCACCTGGCGAGCTTCCTCTGGCAGCGTACCGGAGGTGTCGCATGAGCACGCCGACGCTGATTCCGACCGTTGAACTGCAGGACGATTTTCGTGCCCGGGCCCACAAGGCCCTGGGCGACACGCAATTGCGAAACAACTTTCGCACTGCGATGGATTCACTGATGACCAAGCGGGCAACGTCCTTCAGCGATGCCCACGAAAGAGAACACCTGCGGGTGCTGGGCAATGCCGTCCGCGCCCGTGCGTTATCGAAGCTGCCCGACCTTCTCGAGCGGCTTGAAAGCAACCTGACCCGCAACGGTGTGACTGTGCACTGGGCGGAAACGGTGGACGAGGCCAACGGCATCGTCCTCTCGATCATCCGCGCTCACGAGGCGCGGCAAGTGATCAAGGGCAAATCGATGGTCAGCGAAGAGATGGAGATGAACCATTTCCTCGAGGCTCGGGACATTGAATGTCTCGAATCCGACATGGGGGAATACATCGTCCAGCTCGACCACGAGAAGCCTTCACACATCATTATGCCGGCGATCCACAAGAATGCCGGTCAGGTCGCGTCCTTGTTCCACGACAAACTCGGCGTGGAGTACACCAAGGACGTCGACCAACTCATTCAGATCGGTCGTAAGGTCTTGCGGCAGAAATTCTTCGAGGCCGACATCGGCGTGTCGGGCGTCAATTTCGCCGTCGCCGAAACCGGCACCCTGCTGCTGGTGGAAAACGAAGGTAACGGGCGGATGTCCACCACCGTGCCACCGGTGCATATCGCCGTGACCGGCATCGAAAAAGTGGTGGAGAACCTGCGCGATGTGGTGCCGCTGCTCTCGCTGCTGACCCGCTCGGCCCTCGGCCAGCCGATCACCACCTACGTCAACATGATCTCCGGCCCGCGCAAGGCCGACGAACTGGACGGCCCCCAGGAAGTGCACCTGGTGCTGCTGGACAACGGTCGCAGCCAGGCCTTTGCCGACAGCGAATTGCGCCAGACCCTGAACTGCATCCGCTGCGGCGCCTGTATGAATCATTGCCCGGTCTACACCCGAATTGGCGGTCACGCCTACGGCGAGGTTTACCCGGGACCTATCGGAAAAATCATCACACCGCACATGGTCGGCCTCGCCAAGGTCCCGGACCACCCGAGCGCTTCCTCGCTGTGTGGTGCCTGCGGTGAAGTGTGCCCGGTGAAGATCCCGATCCCCGCCCTGCTGCGGCGCCTGCGGGAAGAAAACGTCAAGGCACCGGACAGTCCGAATCAAGTGATGCGTGGCCAGGGCAGCAAGTATTCGCCCAAGGAACGCTTCATCTGGAATGCCTGGGCCTGGCTCAACAGTTCGCCACGGCTGTATCGGCTGTTCGGCTTTCTGGCCACGCGCCTGCGTGCCCTGACGCCGAGCAACGTCGGCCCCTGGACCCAGAACCACAGCGCCCCGAAACCCGCCGCCCGCTCGTTGCATGACCTGGCCCGCGACCACCTGAAAGCCCAGGGAGACCGCCGATGAGCGCTCGGGACAATATCCTCGCCAAGCTGCGTAAAAGCCTGACCGGCACCACCCCGGTTGCCGACCAATTCGACGTCGATCTGGTCACGCAAACCTACCGCTACGCGCCCGAAGAACGCATCCCGCAGTTGCGCAAGCTGATGGAAGCGGTGCACACCGAAATCCACCTGACGTCGGGCGAAGGCTGGACGACGCTGCTGGCGCAGTTGCTGCGCGACCGGCAGCTGCCGAGCCTGCTGATCGCCCCAACCACCACTCATGGGAAAAAAATCACACAGTTCTGGGCGAATAATCCGGACCTACCGCCTCTCAAGGCCTACGACCGGCCGGTCGAGGAATGGAAAGCCGAACTGTTCAACGACACCCCCGCCAGCCTGACCGGAACCTTGGGTGCAATCGCCGCGACCGGCAGCCTGATCCTGTGGCCGACGCGAGAAGAACCGCGGCTGATGAGCCTCGTACCGCCAGTACATTTCGCCCTGCTCAAGGCCAGCGAGATCCGCGATAACTTCTATGAAGTGCAGCAGGAATTCGAATGGGCCCAAGGCATGCCCACCAACGCCCTGCTGGTGTCAGGTCCCTCGAAAACCGCCGACATCGAACAAGTCCTCGCCTATGGCGCCCACGGTCCCAAGGATCTGGTGGTATTGATTCTGGAGGACCAATGAGCCTTCCCGCCCCTTTCCTGAATGACGTACAGCAACTGATCCCACATAAGCGCCGTTTCGACGATCCCCTGTCGACTCTGGCCTTCGGCACCGACGCCAGTTTCTATCGGCTGATTCCGAAACTGGTGGTACGGGTCGAAAGCGAAGACGAAGTGGTCGCCCTGCTGAAACTGGCCCAGCGCGACCACGTTCCCGTCACCTTCCGCGCGGCCGGCACCAGCCTGTCGGGGCAAGCCATCAGCGACTCGGTGCTGATTGTGCTGGGAGATAACTGGAACGGCCGCGAGATTCGCCAACAGGGCACACAGATCCGTTTGCAACCGGGCGTGATCGGTGCCCAGGCCAATGCCTGGCTGGCACCGTTCGGACGCAAGATCGGCCCTGATCCGGCGTCGATCAACGCCTGCAAGATCGGCGGCATCGTCGCCAACAACGCCAGCGGCATGTGCTGCGGCACGGCGCAGAACACCTATCACACCCTGGCCGGCATCCGCCTGGTACTGGCCGATGGCACCCGCCTCGACACCGAAGACGATGCCAGCGTGGCCGCGTTCCGAGCCAGTCACGGCGAACTGCTTGAGCGGCTGGCGTCTCTCGGACGCGAGACCCGCGCCAATACCGAACTGGCCGCCAGAATTCGCCACAAATACCGTCTGAAAAATACCACCGGCCTGTCACTCAACGCCCTGGTGGATTTCGACGAGCCTGTGGATATCTTGAGCCACTTGCTGGTGGGGTCCGAAGGCACCCTCGGTTTCATCAGCGCGGTGACCTACAACACAGTAATCGACCATCCGAACAAGGCCTCGGCGCTGATCGTGTTCCCGGACGTGGAAACCTGCTGCAACGCCGTCACCGTGCTGAAAAGCCAGCCGGTATCGGCCGTAGAGCTGCTGGACCGGCGCAGCCTGCGCTCGGTTCAGGACAAGCCAGGCATGCCGGATTTCGTTCAACACCTGTCGATAAATGCCTGCGCCCTGCTGATCGAATCCCGCGCCGCGTCTTCGTCTTTGCTGCAAGAACAACTGGCGCAGATCATGGCCTCCCTGGCCGGCTTCCCGGTGGAAAAGCAGATCGACTTCACCGAGGACCCGAAGGAAAACGCCCGACTCTGGGCCATCCGCAAGGACACCTTTCCGGCGGTGGGCGCAGTGCGCAAAACCGGGACCACGGTCATCATCGAAGACGTGACCTTCCCGGTAGAACAGCTGGCGACGGGTGTGAACCGCCTGATCGAGCTGTTCGACAAACATCACTACGACGAAGCAATCCTTTTCGGACACGCACTGGAAGGCAATCTGCACTTTGTCTTCACCCAAGGCTTCAACAACCCTGAAGAAATCGCACGCTACCAGGCGTTCATGGATGACGTGGCGCAGTTGGTCGCGGTGGAATTCGGCGGCTCGCTGAAGGCCGAGCACGGCACCGGACGCAACATGGCGCCCTTCGTCGAACTGGAATGGGGCAGTGACGCCTACCAATTGATGTGGCAACTCAAACGCCTGCTCGATCCCAATGGCATCCTCAATCCGGATGTGGTGCTCAGCGAAGACCCACAGATCCACCTCAAGCACCTCAAACCCCTGCCCGCCGCCGACGAGATCGTCGACAAATGCATCGAATGCGGTTTCTGCGAACCGGTGTGCCCGTCCAAGGACCTGACCTTGAGCCCGCGCCAGCGCATCGTGATCTGGCGCGACATCCAGGCGAAAAAGCGCGCGGGCGTCGACACGTCCGAGCTGGAAACGGCCTATCAATATCAAGGCATCGACACCTGCGCCGCCACCGGGCTGTGCGCCCAACGCTGCCCGGTAGGCATCAATACCGGCGACCTGGTGAAAAAGCTCCGCGGCCGTACCGCAACGCGTACGAAAACCGCCGACTGGCTCGCGAGCAACTTCGCCCTGGCCCTGCAAGGAGCGCGCTTTACCCTGCACGTTGCCAACGGCGCGCGCATGCTGCTGGGGGCACCGCGACTGGCACGCTGGTCAACCGGGCTGCACCGTTTGTCCAAGGGCCAGGTGCCGCAATGGACCCCCGCCATGCCACAGCCGGAAAACCCCATCCGCTTCAGCCCGACCGTGTCGGATCAACGCCCGAGAGTGGTGTACCTGGCGGCCTGCGTGTCGCGGGTCATGGGCCCTGCGGCGGGAGATAAAGAGCAGGTTTCGCTGTACGAAAAAACCCGACAGCTGCTGGAAAAAGCCGGTTACCAGGTCGTCTTTCCCGACAACGTCGACAGCCTTTGCTGCGGCCAACCTTTCGCCTCAAAAGGTTATGCCGAACAAGCCGAGCACAAACGCCAGGAACTGATCGGTGCCCTACTGCATGCCAGTCGCGGCGGCCTCGACCCCATCTACTGCGACACCAGCCCGTGTACGTTGCGGCTAGTTCAGGATCTCGGCGAAGCGCGCCTGGACCTGTACGACCCCGTGCGTTTCATTCGCACGCATCTGATGGAGCGCCTGGCATTCAGCCCTCAGGATGAGCCGATTGCAGTGCATGTCACGTGCAGCACCCAGCACCTCGGCGAAAGTCAGGCGCTGATCGATCTGGTGCGCAAGTGCAGCAAGCACGTGGTCATTCCCGAAGGCATTCATTGCTGCGGTTTCGCCGGCGACAAGGGCTTTACCATGCCTGAACTCAACGCCCACTCGCTGCGCACCCTCAAGGACGCGGTTCAATACTGCACCGAGGGTATCTCCACCAGCCGCACCTGTGAGATTGGTCTGACACAACATGGCGCAATCGACTACCACGGTCTGGTGTACCTGGTAGACCGCGTCACCCAGGCCAAACCCGCCAGCGGTGGAGGGCTTTCTACAGGGCCCGACGAAAAATCGAATTCCTGCGCTTCGCTGTAGTCACTTGAATAGGCCCGGCTCTGTCGGGCCCTACGACAACGACTCGGCCTGTCCGTGACCGGCAGCACCGAGACCACACGTTCAAGGAGATACACATGAAGCACACCGCATTTGCTGGCTTGTTCATTTCCGCTGCACTGTTGGCCTCTCCGGTGTTTGCAGCGGATAACGACCTGTGCACCACCAAGCTTCAGGAGCTGCAGGATAAAGTCACCACGTTGCCGGCAACCTCTGAAAGCACCGCCGTAGACATCAAGCAGCAGCTAGCGAACGCCAAAACGGCCCAGACTGCCGGTGATGAAAAGAAATGCGTCACCGAAGCCACCCAAGCGCTGTCTGACGTGGATAAACTTCGTAACGAACCGAAGCAGTAATCACAGCCAGGCCAACCTCCGGGTTGGCCTCAGCCACGTATTGGCGTACACTGCACATGCCTGTCGCTCCAACAGCTTCACCGAGTGACAGGTTCGGGGCCGTTTAGGATTCGACGCCGGTTGCGAAACTTTAGGTGCATGCCGAGTTGGTAACAGAACTCGTAAATCCACTGTTGCAACTTCCTATAGTTGCCAATGACGAAACCTACGGGGAATACGCTCTCGCTGCGTAAGCAGCCTTAGCCCTTCCCTTCTGGTACCTTCGGGTCCAGCAATCATCAGGGGATGTCTGTAAACCCAAAGTGATTGTCATATAGAACAGAATCGCCGTGCAGTACGTTGTGGACGAAGCGGCTAAAACTTACACAACTCGCCCAAAGCACCCTGCCCGTCGGGTCGCTGAGGGTTAACTTAATAGACACGGCTACGCATGTAGTACCGACAGCGGAGTACTGGCGGACGGGGGTTCAAATCCCCCCGGCTCCACCAAATGATCAAAAAAAGACGTCCACGGACGTCTTTTTTTGTGCCTGCGATCCAGTAAATACGCGGCTTCCAGCGCTTTTGCGGTCTTTTGAGAGTTTTTGAGTTCCAGCCATTCGGGTATTCCAGACGGTATTCCAGCTCACCTGGTGCTAATCTTTGGAATACCGAATCAGTGCCTGAGGACAATCTCATGCCTGCTCAAAACCTCCGCCTCTCCGATCGACAGCTCAAGGGAGTCAAACCCGCGTCCAAGGATTACGTCCTCACTGACGGTGACGGTTTGCAGCTCCGAGTACGCAGCAACGGCTCGTTGCTGTGGAATTTCAACTACCGCGAACCGGTGACCAAGAAGCGCATCAACATCGGCTTCGGGACCTACCCCGAACTGTCACTGGCGAACGCACGAAAGAAGGCAGTCGAAGCGCGCGAGCTGCTCGCCCAAGGCATCGATCCGAAGGTGCAGCGCAATACGTTGAATGAAGCCAAGCGCGCAGAAACGGAATACACCTTCGAGAACGTGGCCACCGCCTGGTTCGAGCTCAAGAAAGACTCGGTCACCCCGGCCTACGCCGAGGACATCTGGCGGTCGCTCACACTGCACGTGTTCCCCGACTTGAGGACGACACCACTCGTAAAAATCACCGCGCCGATGGTGATCGCATTGCTTCGTCCAATTGAAGCGAAAGGCAGCCTGGAGACGGTGAAGCGGCTTAGCCAACGGCTTAACGAGATCATGACCTACGGCGTGAACTCCGGCCTGATCTTCGCCAACCCGCTCAGCGGCATCAGGGCAGTATTCAAGAAGCCCAAGAAAGAGAACATGGCTGCGCTGCCACCCGAAGAACTCCCCGAGCTCATGCTGGAGATCGCGAACGCCAGTATCAAACGCACGACCCGCTGCCTGATCGAATGGCAGTTGCACACGATGACTCGCCCCGCCGAGGCGGCAACTACTCGCTGGGCAGACATCGACTTTGAAAGGCGTGTTTGGACCATCCCAGCAGAGCGAATGAAGAAGCGCCGCCCGCACAGCATCCCGTTGAGTGATCACGCTGTCGCACTGTTGGAGTCATTGAAGACCCACAGCGGCCATCGCGAATACGTGTTCCCGGCAGACAGAAATCCGCGCACCCACGCCAATAGCCAAACGGCCAACATGGCGTTGAAGCGCATGGGCTTCCAAGATCGCTTGGTCAGCCACGGCATGCGCTCGATGGCTAGTACCATCTTGAATGAACATGGGTGGGACCCGGAGCTCATCGAAGTGGCACTGGCGCACGTCGACAAGGATGAGGTGCGAAGCGCCTACAACCGAGCCGACTACATCGAACGCAGGCGACCGATGATGGCCTGGTGGAGTGATTACATCCAGAAAGCCGCCACCGGCAGCCTGCTTGCCTCAGCATACGGCCAAGTCAGAGACAAGAACGTGGTGCCGATTCGCTAGCGCTGTGCAGCTGCAAGAATTGCAGCAACAACTGAACGTTCAAGATTCGGGGCAAGCAGCCTCGCTTATCCGCTTCTCAGCGCGGGTCCATCCAAACAGGGCTGCAAAGCCGCCCTGTTTGGATGGACCTTACTTTGAAGAGCTAAAAGCGACCACGTTGTCCAGGATTTACCACGGAACTCCACCGGTGGATAACCGTTCTTCAAGCCCACATTGGCGCTGAATTTCAAACCTTGACCGGGTTTATCCACAGGCGTAGAACTGGCCGTGCAAACGCTGTCGATGACAGCAACCCAGGTGGCCCGAACCTTGAAGGTCACGCCGCTCTCGCGGTGGTTCTCCCCCCAAATGGCGACTCGCATCCGGCAGCTCGCCCGGTCACCTCCCCGGTGATGGATGCCTACTTCAGATCATGGCCCTCGTGCGCCAGATAACACCTCCTACTTCGCTGCCCTGCAGCAACCTATCCGCTTGGCCGAATCTTGCGCCAACCTGCGCCCGTCTCTTTCTCCTGGAAAGAGACGGGCGCTTCTACCACTGCTGCAGCCCTCATCGCTCTTGGCTTTGCGGCAACTCCTATCGTGACAATCGGCGTGACAAACGCCGGTGTCACCAGCAACAGCGCTGTAGATGATGGTGCCGCAGACCAGGGAACGGACTGCACCTGACTGACAGTCAGGTATGCCCCGGTCATCGCATCGCTGCGTTCACCCAGCTCAGGATCTTCAGGCGCTGGTCTCGTCAGCCAGTGCAGCCCCCACCCGCCCACCGGTATCGGTGCTCAGGAGGCCAGATCATGAGATGCCCTTGCTCCCGGTCGTAAGGAGCCGACAGTCCCGCGTTAGAGGACATCCCCACAGGCCGCAGGGGCCTTGATCCCTGATAACACTCAGCATTCTAGGCGGGATGACGTGGGGCGAGGATCGGAGAGCGAACGATGAGGTGAGCGGCATGGCATTGGTGGGTAAACGCGATGGCCGCAATTTCGGCTACGGCAGGCAACTGAGCTACGCGGGACCGCAGGCGCTGAAAGACATGTTCGGCGATGGCCATTACGGCACGGTCAAAGCGCACTGTGACCGGTGGCTGGCATTCGTGAAGTGGTGCCGCTCCGAACAGGGACCCGGTATCAATGATGCGCGGCAGATTGATCGGAAGGTGTTGGCCGACTATGCGGGGTATCTGCGCGACATGGTTGGACGCGGCGAGCTCGCCGTCAGCACCGCACAAAACCGGCTATCCAGTGTTAACAGGACCATGGCGGCGCTTCGCGGTGATCAGTACGTGAAATTGCCTAGTCCGAGCAAGGCGTTGGGCATGCAGCGCACCGGAGTTCGACAATCGGTACCGCAGGGCCAAGACCGCGAACAGGTTAAACAGACCGTCGATGCGCTTTGCAGCCGTCATCAGTTACGAGCCGCTGCGATCGTTCTGTTGGCGCGAGCCACCGGCATGCGCTTGCGTGAGGCCATCTTGGCTGACCTGCCACGGCTAAGCCGTGAGGCTAACGACCAAGGCAGGATTAACATTCAGGATGGCACCAAAGGCGGCCGTGCTGGCGCATCGGCTCCCCGTTGGATTACGGTGGATGACCAGGTTCGTGGTGCACTTGGGTTTGCACGGCAGGTGTCGCCTGCGGGTAGCCGCAACCTGATTGCGCGCCACGAAAGTTACCTGATTTTTCTGCAAAAAATTATACGTCCTGCGCGGGACATCCTGCATGCACACAACCTCAAAGGCTTCCATGAGCTACGAGCGGCGTATGCGTGTGAGCGCTATGAGCAAATCACCCAACACCGCGCGCCTATCAACCGCGGCCAATGTTGCCAAGTAAATAGGCACCTTGATCGTGACGCCCGGAGGCAAATCAGCTATGAGCTGGGGCACGGTAGAACTGATGTGATCGCTGCCTACGTTGGAGGGCGGAAATGAGTAGGCCCTTTGATATGGAGCTGTTCTTGGCTGCGGTGCTAACGGGATCGCACGCAACGCGGCAACGCCATTTGCGCCAGGCAAAGCTCATCCAAGCTGAAATTGCACAACGCTGGCAGCGAGAGACGCCCTGGACTTGGCAGCGGAAGCATTTGGCTTGGTTTCTAGAGCATCGTCTAGCTAGACGTAGTGAGGCGGCGCGGTACTACTATTTGCTGACTATTCGCCTGCTTTCTCGTCGATTAGAAAAACCATGGGTATTCACCGTCACGTTGAAATCTGGATCGACAATCATCATTGGAAGCAACCGACTCTAGCTGCCGTTGGCAGATGCTAGGAAGCCGGCCTGGAGCACTGGACTCGCCCAATGACGTTCATCGGCATGATGGCGTATTGCCCAGATGCATGCATCGTGCGATTCTGAGACATGGATTGATCGGAAGCGCTTAGACGGCGCCGGCTTGCAAGGAATGAATTACGAACTGCCAAAATCTCATGGAAGGCGAGTGAATCTTAGCCTACTTCGGCATCTACATTCTTTTCTTGTGAAACTAGGACGTCTGAAACGGTCGCTCAAGTAGTTCATATAAAAAGCTGCTAATCGCTGGGGGAATAAATGGATTTTAATCGTAGGCTCAATTCACTAAGGCAGCGCCGTGCTTTCACTGACATAGCGAGTACTGGAGTTGCTCTTGACTCAGTAAATTGGTCGCTTTCAAAGTCGCTCAATGAATCCTTTGAAAGTTATGATGCTCTGAAGGAGTCGAGTGGCATCAAATACGTGGTAGGCGCTATGGCCCCTGTCTCTAAGCGGGGGACCGAAATTTCAAAGTCTGAGGGGCAAAGAGTTGCAAATAGTCTAATCAAGTCTCTGGAGGCACAGAATGAGAACGTTACTAGTGTATTGCAAGGGTCGGTTGCGTTAAATATACATATTAAAGGAGCTTCTGACGTAGATATGCTTATCATTGAGCGCGATACTCTATTTGTAGAACGCCCTCATGTAAGCTCCAGTGCTTACGTTGCAGCTAGTGACTCTCGACCTCTTTTGCAGATAGTAAAAGATATTCGTAACAAGTCTGAGTCAATTCTTTCTGAGAACTTCCCGGCTGTAAATGTCATTGGTAATGACAAGTCCATAGCCATGGACGGGGGAAGCCTTCGCGTTCCAGTAGATATTGTTCCTGCTGTCTGGTTTGACAGTATTGATTATCAGCGTACTAGAGATCAAAGTGACCGAGGAATAAAAATTTACAGCAAGTCTGATGATGCGTTTATTACAAACTTTCCATTTAAGCACATTGAAGAGGTCAATCTTAAGGATTCTCGATATTCAGGGAACGTCAAGTGCGTAATCAGACTGCTGAAAACTCTCGTTTCGGACATGGATGAAACCGATAAAAAAGTCGCAAAAGGTTTGTCTAGCTATGACCTGACGGCATTAGCATACCATATGGGGGACAACCTTGATGTCCCGGTTTATCAGCGTGTTGCATTGGTTCTTAGAATTGAAGCGTTCTTCACATTTCTGATCGGTGCTCCTGAGTATCGCAACTCGCTTAGCGTGCCGAATGGCACCCGGAAGATCTTCGATGCTCCAGAACGATTACCAGCTTTGATCTTGATAAGAGACGAAGTTAGAGAGCTTTCATTTTCTATCGCCAAGGAGATTGAGCCTTGGAATAGCAATATTGATACTGGAATCCTTGAGCGCCGTATCGTCGCCGATACAGTGTTTGATCAGTGAACTAAGCACTACTGGGCCGGGATTTTCTCTATGGTTAAAGATGAGTCGCAGAATAATTCAGTGCCCCCCTTCAGGATTCTCTCGCTAGACGGAGGAGGTGCAAAAGGTTTTTATACGCTTGGGGTACTTAAGGAAATCGAATCCCTAACGGGAGAGAAGCTTCATCAGACATTTGATTTGGTGTTTGGTACAAGCACAGGATCGATTATTGCGTCATTGATTGCCATAGGGTATGAGGTTGACGACATTTTGAAGTTGTATCGCGAGCATGTTCCTAAGGTAATGAAGCATAACTCGCGGTCTGGACGAACTGCGTCACTTTCAAAATTGGCTGAAGAGGTATTTGGGCAGACCACATTTGATGACGTCAAAACCGGACTTGGGGTTGTTGCTTCTCGCTGGGTTCAGGAGCGGCCTATGATTTTTAAAAGCGATCCAAAGCAGGCTCACGGGAGGCAGGGAAGTTTTGTTCCTGGTTTTGGTGTTCCGATGAAAGATGCAATTAGGGCATCTTGTTCGGCCTTTCCATTTTTTGAACCTACGACCGTCTGCACAAGCCTCGGTGAAAAAGTTGAATTGATCGATGGTGGGTTTTGCGCTAACAATCCCACATTGTATGCTATCGCAGATGCGGTTAAAAGTCTGAATAAACCAAAAGCTGATATTCGAGTTGTAAGTATTGGCGTCGGCTTTTATCCGAAGCCTAGGGGATCTATTATTGAAAGGCTAATAAGTCGCCTGATTAGTGTCCGCTTGCTTCAGAAAACGCTGGAGATTAATACGCAGTCTATGGATCAGCTAAGGAGCATACTTTTTGATGATATTGAGACAATAAGAATTAGCGATTCATTCACTGAACCGCATATGGCCACTGACTTATTGGAGCATAATTTAGATAAGCTGGATATACTCTTTCAGCGTGGTCGAGACTCTTTTGGGCAGCGTGAGAAAACGCTTAGATCTTATTTGCTGAACTCTCAAGGGTGCTGATCAGGCTTGGCGGCTTCCGGAGAATTATAATTTCCATAGCTTCACTAATAAACGTGAGAGCTAAGGCATGATCGATAACTGAACCTCATTGCGAGCTATAATCTTGAAATACATATCTATTGATGGTGATGATATTGGGGTCAGAATAACATCCTGCTACCTGAGTAATGATGAGGGTAGGTTAAGGTTGATTAGCAAGCAGCTTGAGGAGTCCACCTTGAAAATTGCAAGCCTATTAGAGTCGGAAGGATTTCATGTGATTTTCAGGGCTGCAGATGGCGTAGTTGCAAAAACAAACGCTCATTGCAATTTTGAAGAGATGTTTCTTCGTTTAAATTCATGTTCTACAAGCGATATCACCTTTTCAGCAGGTGTTGGATCTAGTTTGATGGAGGCCTACATTGCTTTGATGAAATCAAAAAGCAATGGAAAGAATCAGCTATCAAAGCTTGATGGATTTAAATAGGGCGTTATATGTTCAGGGTTGTCAGATTTGATTTGCTTTTGAGGTCGGTTGTTTTGATTTCAATTTTAATTTCAGTCGTGGCGTATGTTTTTGCGCAAAGGCTTACCGGTACTAATATAAGTATATTTAAACTTGCATCAATTGCCACTGCGGCATCTACAGTTGTGATGTTTGTTTTGTTGTCGCCCTTTATCTCTCGAAAAATTTGGTTTATAGCAAGATTTTTTAAGAAAGGACTTTATCCTGATTTGAATGGGGTATGGGTGGGGCAAATTACTACAGAGGACCAGAAGACCTTTGAGGTTAGGGCAGTTATAAGGCAAGCTCTTTTGGTTACTGAAATAGATATGCATGGCGAGACAGTGAAGTCAGTGACGCTTGAAACAACACCTACGATAGAGCTTAACAAAAAGAAACTTTACTACGTCTATCGCTCTACACCCAGGAATCCATCTTGGGGGGATTATGTTGGCTCGACAATTTTTGATGTTATTGAAGGCGGCTCAGCGCTTATTCTTTCGGGCAGATATTATACTGATCGGAAGTCAGTCGGTAGGATATCCATTAAGCGTGTGTCCACAAGTATTGATGCTGATGTTTCTTATTATTGATTCTGAAGATTTGTTTGTTTTTATGGTTGGGGCGGTTGAGTCAGAATGAATAGTGCTATTTCGTCAAGAAAGTATTTGGAAGTTGCGTGATGACTGCCTTTTCGATGCTTGCTTTGCTCTGGTAGTGATAACTTGGTGTGAGGTTATCGCATAGGCTGGAGATGTCTACAGGGGCGGGGTAGTCCAACCAAAGGCAGAACCTTGATCCCACTCCTGTTGACCTGGGCAACATCACGAGACAAAACCAATAGAACAAGGGATTCACGGATGCAGTCCGCGCTCATCGAGAGTGGTGTTGTAAGAACGATTGAGGCTATTAGTAGATCGTCGCCCTCGGACATCGATGGCGAGTTGTGGCCGATAGCTGTCTTCCACGAATGGCAGCAATGGGTTGGCGGACGTTCGTGGATGACTGGTTCTAGTCAGAAGCCTCCGACAGCCATCTGAACCCCTTCCGTCCTGGCACTAACGACTGCCACTCCCTATAGATCCCTACAGGGGCCGCTCAATGGCTAGTGGCCACCACCGCGATTTCGGATAAGCTGACTCCACCTTGAATCGTGGAGGATTTAAACGTGGGTGAACAGGATCATAAGGAAAACCAACCCGTGATGGACGTGGCGACCGTAGATGACTTTGAGCACGTCAGTCATTCGTCAATCCTTACCATGACGAACACCCTCCACTTCCATACATTGCAGGAAGTATTCCAAAGGGCGGCTCAAGCTGCCAAAGAGTTGGGAGATGCCGCTGCCGGACGTGCATACAGCGTGCTTGCTGTGATTTGTAGTTACCACTTCAATCCCAACAGGACTGACGCGTTTAGCCCTCAAATGATCATGGATGGTCGGAGGTCACTAATACCGAGTGATTACATAGGTGAGCAGCAAGACGCCTTAACGCAAGTCACTGACCATATAGACCATCCATTGCTTCGTGCGCGAATCGCAGACAGTTGCTGGTACACGAATAGAAAGCTTCACAGAATGGCGGAGATTGCGTCTACCTCGTACCTCGATGCCGTGAATCTATTCTTTACTGGAGGCCTACTGTATCAATACGAGTCAGATTTCGAAGTCCCTTCAAAGGTTGTTGATCTTATTGAGCGAGCATTTGCGATATACGCTTCAACCGGGAAGAGAAAGGCTATTCCGGATTATGCAAAAGGGACGTTCGCAAAAGCCTATGAGATTACAAAAGACAAACTAAATTTGATTTCTTTCCATAGACTTTCCTCCCTAGGTCAGAACTTCGGTTTGCTTGAATGGGGAGACATAGCCAAGGACGCAGAGTCAATGGCTACTGCTACCAAGGACAAACAATACGCAGAAGCAGTGAAAAAAGTCTGGCTCCATGCCGCTTATGCATACTCCAAAGTAGGCGACAAAGAAGCCTCGGCCCGGTGCAAGTTAGACGCTGTTGACCAGACACTAAGAATGAGGGATGCAATCGGTTCAAATATGGCTAAAGCGTCATGGACAAGAGACGCGATTGGTGAGCTCAGATCTATTGGTGGAATGAATGAGCGAATCAATGAGCTAAAGCTAGAGTTACAGCAATTTGAAGAAGACTCGCTATCTGAATTGGGTGAGTTCAGCATCCCCGTAGACCTAACTGACGCACGACAGGCAACGATTGATGATTTCGAGAGTCTGGAAGTTCACGAAATGCTGTACCGACTTGCATTCGCCTCGAGGCCACCAGAGAAAATTGCGCTACATAAAAACTGCCTCCAAAAGAAAAGTAAATACTTCCTATCTTCAAGCATGGGGAAAAGTTATTCCGACCAGCAAGGAAAGATGATTGCTCAATCACCATCAGCTGGTTTCGGAGACAAGCCTTCTGAAGAGTGGTTCGATCATGAAGCCCTCACAGAAGTTGGGTTCCACTATCATGTTGAAACCGAAGCCTTCATTAAGCCTGCATGCATCACCATGACTCAGTACGAGTGCATCGACGAGAGACATTTGGAGCCACTCGTTTACCACAGTGCTTTCGTACCACCAGGGCACGAGGCAATTTTTGCACTGGGTTTCGCTCGAATGATTCAAGGAGACATGGTTTCTGCTGTTCACGCACTCATTCCTCAATTGGAAAACTCTCTCCGATACGTGCTTACTAACCGGGGCGCCAGAACAGCAAAGCTCAATGTCGACCTTACGCAGGAAGACCAGTCTCTCAGTCAAATGTACTCGAACCGCAAAGATGAGTTAGAGCAGGCATTTGGCAAGGACATAACTTACATGTTCCATCTACTTTTCAACCTAAAGGGCGGGCCTATGCTGAGGCACGAAATGGCTCACGGCAAACTCACTGCTAGCAACTGCTACGGCGCCCCTTGCATCTACGCATGCTGGCTAATGTTTCACATCACTTGTAGCCCTCTCGTGAAATTTTGGGCAACTCACATTCAGCCGGCAATCCAAGAAGTAGTTCACTAAAAAAACGACAGACCCCAGCTGTGAATTCGCAGTCACCCTCTGCGGATTCACACTCATCGATAGCGAACACTGGCAAGCAATCCGGCCGGCAATCAACAGGTGAGAAAAAATACAAAAAAATCTGCGAACACAGCAAAAACTCTTACAATCCAAGGCCAGATTTCCTACACATTTTCCCCACCGATGCCCAAGAGATAACCCCGTGAGTGACTCAGACAGCTCATCCGCGCCACTGGTTGACGTAGTGAAGCTTGCCGCATCCCTCCAGCGGTTCGCAGATGATCGCGACTGGCAGCAGTTCCACTCTCCCAAAAATCTCATCCTGGCTCTCACTGGCGAGGTAGGAGAGCTGTGCGAGATTTTCCAATGGATGAGCGATGCCGATTCGATCTCCGCCGCAACAGATCCCGAAATCGGCCAAGCCGTAAAGGATGAACTGGCGGACGTACTGATGTACCTGGTTCGCCTGAGCAGCGTGCTCGGCATCGACCTCAACGAGGCTGTGACACGGAAACTCGCCTCGAACGGCCAGAAGTACCCCGTAGATAAAGCCAAAAGCAACAGCAAAAAGTACGACCGACTCTGACCAACACGCATCTAAGGACAACCCGTGATCGTTTACGCTGCGACCAAACAGCAATTTCTTAAAGACAACGATAACGATGACATCGAGGAGGTGATCCTCAGGCATTACAAGGAAGCTACCGGCAAGAACGTTGGCACCTCGGAAATCAGGTCGTGGCAAGGGTCCCTAACATATATGGCCAAGGTCCTTAGAGATGAGGGCCTGCCGAGCGATGCAGGCCTGGCCATTGAATTGCACATTCCGCAGTCGTCGAAGCGAATCGACTTTCTACTCACCGGTCGCGACGAAAACCAGGCAAAAAAGGCCGTACTTATCGAGCTGAAGCAATGGAGTAAGGCCAACGCCACAACCAAGGATGCCATCGTCAAAACGGCATTGGGTGGCGGCCTCATTGAGACCATTCACCCGTCCTATCAGGTGTGGTCATATGCAGCGCTGTTGGAAGGCTTCAACGAGGCGGTGTATGACAAAAGCATCGAAATCCGTCCGTGTGCCTACCTCCATAACTACGTCAGCGACGGCATCATAGATTCGGCTCACTACGAGCCCCACATCAGCAAGGCTCCCCTGTTTCTGAAAGGCCCGGAAGAGCTCAGTAAACTCAGAAGCTTTCTGAAAAAGCATATAAGTCATGGCGACAACAAAGAGGTCCTTTACGAGCTGTCCGAAGGAAAAATTCGCCCGTCCAAGGCGCTAGCCGAAGCACTCGGGGGGTTGATGAAAGGCAAACCCGAGTTCGTGTTGATTGACGATCAGAAAGCAATTTTTGAGTCGGCGCTGGCGGCGGCAAGCGAGGCCTCGGACCAAGCACCCAAGGTGATGATCATCGAAGGTGGACCGGGCACCGGGAAAACTGTTCTCGCTATCAATCTGCTGGTGAAGCTCACCGAATTGAAGCTGATGAGCAAATACGTCTCCAAGAATGCTGCCCCACGCAAGGTCTACGAAAGCAAACTGGTTGGCACCATCAAGCGCAGCCATTTCTCGAATTTCTTTTCAGGCTCTGGGGCATTCATTGACACTGAGCCCAACACATTCGACGCGCTTATCGTGGACGAAGCTCACCGGCTGAATGAGAAAAGCGGGCTTTACGGAAACCTTGGGGAGAACCAAATCAAAGAGCTGATTGACTCAGCGAAATGCTCAATTTTCTTCATTGATGAAGACCAGCGTGTAACCTTGAGCGATATCGGCAGCAAGCAGGCGATACGCGCCTTTGCAAAAGCCAAGGGTGCTGTGGTTGAAGAACACGTGCTGTCTTCGCAGTTTCGCTGCAGTGGTTCTGACGGTTACCTGGCATGGCTGGATGACACACTAGGCATTCGCTCGACGGCAAATCCGACGCTTGAGACTCAAGAGTACGAGTTTAAGGTGTTCGACTCACCTCAGGCGATGCATGAAGCAATCAACGAGAAAAACCACGGAAACAAAGCTCGTGTGGTCGCGGGCTATTGCTGGCCTTGGCTGAGCAAGAAAGACTCCACCGCTGCTGATATCGTCATTGGTGACTACAAACGCCAATGGAACCTGGATCAGGATGGCAGCCTATGGATCATCGCTGAGAACTCCATTGAGCAGGTTGGCTGTATTCATACCTGCCAAGGTTTGGAAGTCGACTACATCGGGGTGATCATCGGGCCAGACCTAATCGTACGTGACGGTAAGGTAGTGACATCCCCGGCCGAGCGCGACAAGCACGATAAATCGATTCGCGGCTGGAAAAAAATGATGAAAGAGCAACCTACCCTGGCGAAAAAAGAAACAGACCTGATCATCAAAAATACATACCGAACTCTGATGACACGTGGGATGAAGGGTTGCTACCTGTACTGCACCGACAAAGAGACTGCGCAGTACTTCGAGAGTCGGCTTAGCCAACACAGCAATCATTGACGGTATCGTTTGCTAGAAGCCCCTGTTCATGTGAGTGGGGACATCGTACGCACAGGGGCGACAATCGTAAGCGTCCACCCAACTCGCCTTACGTAAGTCAGGTCGACACCCACTGATGCGGCAGCAATGTAGGCATGGCCATATACCCAAGGATTGAGTTGCGCCCAATTTCCCTGGCATACGTACCTCTCTGGGGTCAGCTCACCCTAAACGTCGAGATCGCCTTCACCAAGGAGATCATCAAAAAAAGCGGCGCCTGATTCAGATAAGACTAAATTCCCCCTTCCGTTACGGTAAGCAATGGCTCGTGTTTCGAGCTTCTTGATGTGCTCCATTAACATACCGCTTTTCATCCCACACGCTATCAAAACCTCAACCTTATCCTCCGCCTTGCCGATTTCTTCGATATGGATGTTTGACAGACCCGCCGAGTCTTTCAGCAGCACATCCATTGTGAATCCCAACTCCAATGCTCCCCGAAACAGCACCAGCAGCAGGCCTTGGATGTTGCGTGCTAGATCATCTCTGGCATCAATACCATCACTGGTGCGGATGTAGGCAAAGCCATCACGCATGACCAGCTCGTACCCAATCAGATCGTAGAGACTGCGGTAATGATCGAAATTATTCAGTACCTCCTCGAAGTACGGATTTGACTTCAAGCCACCATCAATAAAGACGGTGCGGTTGATCATCTTTCCGTACATGAGCTGACCATAGAGCTCTACAGACAGCTTTCGATTAATCACTTTGGCCTGTGCAATCGGCAGCGAAGGTTCGTGGTCAAACATGTTCAGTCTCCACTTGTAGCTTGTAGTACCTCAGGCTCTCGCAGTCAGTTGCGAGGTTACCGATATGGTAGTGCGGGATGAGGCGAATTCCTTCTCGCTTGCGCAGCCAGCCCACCGACATTAAAAGATCAGTCAACTCGTACCCTTTAAGTCGGCCTTTCAGGTGTTCATGCATGGCGACATGGGCGTCATCGGTAAGCCGTGGCTCCCACTCCTCGACCAGATTACCGATGGCCAACAAGCGAGCATCGCGCCGACGCTTGAGCTCGCCCGACTCGTTGGCCTGCCCGCTGAGCTGGTGAATCTTCCCGGTGCTGATCTTGATGTTGGGCAGCGTTGCGCGCAGATGCTCTGCCAGCGCCAAGCGCTGATTAGCGTCTGGCCACTCAACTTTTGCTTCGAACACTCGCATTTTCAGCCCGGAGTAGGTGTTCAGATGGGCGAAGACAGGGTGCGTGCTGGGCAAAATATTGTCCTTCAAACTCCCATCATGCAGCTCACGCACGCTGCCATAGAGACGATTCCAAGCCTGTTCGATCTTGTCATAGGCACGACGGTGCGCCTCACTCTGCTGGACATAGCGCATCAACGAACCGCTGATGATCGAAATGTCATGCCGGTATGAGCGAATCGACTCGACGGAGTAATAAACCGAGCTGGCCAGCTTGTCGTGACCATAGTGAGCCAGTTGATCGCCGATGCAGGTCAGTGCTGTAAGAGCAGGCTTAGTCCCCTTCAGGTCAGTGTGCTCCCCCAGAAACTGCAAAGCAGGCAGGATATTGCGTAGATAGATGTTGTTGATCTCCCCCAAGGCTTCCTGAGCCTTAGCCACCTCATCAATTACGTCATAGCGCATCCGATCGACGATCTCACCGAGTCGCTGGAGCCGGCCCTGTAGCGCATCCACACACTCCTTCATCTTGGCGGTTGCAGCGCGTATCTCCTTGCGCAGCACGCTCACCTGCTCCTGAAAACCGATATCTTCATTGCTCAGGGAGGGCAGAGTGACAAACACTTCGTATAGTCGATTGAACGAGGCCCGGATCAACTCATAATCAGCACTGTTCAAATGACGCAGACGCGCTCCGTCGAAGTGACGGAACATCTCGATCACGAAGGGGGCAAAAACCATCACGCCACGAGCGCTGTCTACCTGAATGACTAGCCCAACACGCTCAAGGTTTTCAACACAAAGAGCACTTTCTAGTTTGCGCCGCTCGGCCGTCACCTCACGTAAAACCCGCGTATTAGGTAACGGTACTACAGAGTCCAGCAGGGCGCGTAACTTCTGCTGGTACATAACAATGCGTACTTCCTCGCCTTCACCAACTTTATCCATGTGGTCAATCAGATCAAGGAAAACCGCCTTGTTCTGGATCATGTTGATCAGTGCAACGTCTGTTTTGACGACCATCAGATCCTCTACTCTTCCATTTCGGCAGCAAGATCCGGCTCGACAGCCTCAAGGCACTCCAGGGCGATCAATGACTCACTTACTCCGGTATAAAGAATCGTCCGGTTCGGGCTGTAGGACTGGTCAGTTGCGTTGAAGTAGTCGAGATTCATGTAGTTGCCCAGCACTTTGCTGATACCGGAGGTCAGGCCAGGCGTGGCCCCGAACACACAGAAGCCATCCGCGTCGGCGATGTCGCGGGCAGAGCGCAGATTCTTATCATCAAGATTGGATAGCTCATCGATGAACAGCGGCAAGCTGACCTTGGTGTCGGCTTGCAGCAACTCTTTGAGCAGGAAAGCCAGCAGGCGGCAGTTAATCATCACTGAAGTGCCGGTTGATTGCGCTTCTACAGTGAACTCGTCACTGCCGTGAAGCTTGACGCGGTAATCGACGCTGACAATCAGGCGAGCCATGTTTAGGGTGGCATCGCGACGTTGATCGGACTCGACGAACTGAGTGCAGAAACTCCCCAGACGGTCGTAGAGGACTTGTGGTGGTAGCTCACCACCGGTCAGATTCACCGAATCTACGGTCTTCAGCAACTCATCAAACTGGGGATGGAGCTTGCAGTCGATAGCCACAGCCGTGAGGTTGGATACTTTGATTGACGACAGGTGATTCTCGATCTCCTTGATAAAGGTGCTGATCAGGGTGCGCGCGTGCCTGATCGACTGAATCTGGATCATCGTGTCGTCGTTATGCTGAACCACTTGGTTGAAATGGTTGCTCTCCTCCATATCGAGACGACCGTAAAGAACCCGGTACTTCTCATGCAAATTGGTTAGCGTTTCTAGGCTGATGGCGCTGCGATGGGCATGCTCGGCATCATCGTCAAGAGCCACCACATCCAACAGATCGGATACCAGCAACTTGATCTGGTTAAAACTACGGGTGGTGGCTTGGCTGCGACTTTCGATGGTATCCATCAAATCCTGAGTGACCACGATCTCCTGCCGCTCTGCACGCTGGTAACCGGTATTCAAGTACTCCAGACGGGAATGCAGGATGTCGTTGACTGTCCTACCCCAGCGGAGCATGGATTGTTCACGCTCCTTGGCGGCCTCTAATGCCGTCCTGGCCTGATCAACCAGACGGTTGGCCTCGTCGAGCTGCTGGTTGAGCTCAAGACAACGAGCCTCAAGAATTGCGTACTGCTCGGTGGCCTCGCCGTGCTCCTGCCCAAGCCGCACGAACTCCTGTTCAATGAACTCATGGCGTTTCAGAAGAGCAATGTTGCGTTCATCCTTCTCGATTTGAGCCTGCTTAGCAGCAATAGTAGCTTCGATCTGCTCGACTGACATTTTCGTCTTATTGGCAAGATCATTGGCGCGGCGCTTTTGCTGGGTAAGGCGCTTTCCAACAGATGCCAATTCGTCCTTACGGCTCTGTAGCAGCTTTCCAGCATCGTAGTGTTTAACCGGGACTGGAGTCGGACTGCTCAGAAATGTGAGCGAGCCATCCAGCTCATTAAACAGCGCGGTGAAATCACTGATCGTCTCAATATTGCCCTCGAGCAATGGCGGGCACTCGCCGGTGAAGACCTCCTGGTTCAGCGAATAGAGGATGTCCGCTGTGCGGCTGGGGATCTGATCCAGATCCAGGAGTGATGGCCTCGCACCTTCAATAAGGATTTCAAGGTCTTTGACCTTCTGGCTGCCTTTGTTGATCTCGCGCGTTAACTGCTCGAACTCACGGCGAAACTCGCCATCGTCCTTCAGAGCCTTAATGTCGGCTCGATCCTCCTCGACCTGCGCCGCCAGTGCCGCAGCAATCTCTTCCGGGGTCATAGACGCGTAGCCATGCATTGCCGTTGAGAGGTCGATGGAATCCTTCTTGATCCGGTCGTAGTTCTTCCTAATCTCGCCGATTGCGCCTTTTAGCTCCTTGAGCTGGGTATTTTTGCTAATCGCCTGCTCACGCTGATGGTCAGCACCTTCTTTGACCGCACTGTAGTTCGCAGAGCACTGCATGCGAACGTCGAGGTAGGCAGAGCCCTGCTCGTTGATGCTCTGCTCAACGTCACACAATAAGTTCATCAGATCCGAACTTTGAGCATAAAAATCTGCGAAGCCTTGATTGAAACGGTCCCAGTACGGCTGTCCGTTACGAATCATCTGGAGCCGATTTTTTACCGAGCTCAGGGTTTCATAGCGCGACAGAATTTCGATGAGGTTGACGTTCAGCTCAGCCTCAGTACGATCCTTTCTGCCTTCAATAATCGTGGCGATGGTGTCCGGCAGAGTACGTTTGTCTTTGGCTGCAATGTCAAAGGCCAGGTGGATCAGGCGCTTCCAGGCATCAATCTCGCGAGCCTGCTGCCCCCCACTCTTGAGCGGCAGCAGACAAAAGCGTCCGGCATCAGGGCGTGTCGGCTGGTGCTTGTAAATTCGCTCCTTGATATTAGCTACATCCTTGATCACAACAGCGCCTAGCCTTTTCAGGGGCAGTTCAATCTGTGATCTCGACAACTCTTCAATTGGTGCGCCCATCCCTCCATTGAGGCTAGATTCATGATTCCAGAACAGGTGCTCGATTTCTGAATATTGCACTGGCACAGCGGTACGCTCATAGCTGTATTGCTTGGTTCCCACGTTAAGGATGATACAAAACGGACCATGCGGGTTTTCCGCTTCAAGAACCATGAAGGAGTTTCGCTCGGGAAAATAAAATCCAAAAGTCGCATCTCGACCGTAATAGCCTTTTGTGCTTTTGAATCCAAACTTCCTCTCACAATCGTGGAGGTTTTCTTCGGGCAAAAGAAAGAACTTCAATGCATTGAGCATTGAAGTCTTACCCTTATTATTATCGCCGAGCAAGGCTGTGTGTTGGTCGATACGAACCTTCGTATAGCAGTATGCCCCGCTATTTATCAAAACGATCTGCTTCATTTTAAAGGTTTCGTGAAACATAGATTCAATGCTCATGGCCGCTCCCCAAATACTACTGACCCAAGTAGGTTTCTTGCTCAAGTACTTTGCTAGTCTCACGCATAAACTGGATCAATTGATCTGTTTCAGGTGATAACCCCTGATATTTAATTACCTCTTGGCGTTGCTGATCAGTCAACGCGTACTTTGACTGAGCCAGGCGCTCTCTCACGTCAGGCGGCACAAGGAATACGGGGGGCTTGTCGTGCAGCAAGGTGGTCAAGGAAGCGAACATCCGTAGCCCCCCAATGTCCACATCAAACAAGCAATACAGCCTATCGAACTGACCTAACATTTTTGCATTCAGCCTGTTAGTCACCTGGTTGCCCGAACCGGAAATCAACTCAATATCACTAGCAGTAACAGCCAAAATTTCAGCAATGAATGGCAGCGTTTCATCGACTCGAAGGAAGTTCTCCAGATTCTCGACAATAACTCCCACCTTGCCCAACACGCGCGGCAGCACCCAAGACCCAGCCTCAGTCACCGCAACAGCCGGATGCCGGTGCTGAAAAGAGCGAAACATCAGTAGCGACTCGGAGACACCAATTCGATGACTGTTGCCGTCTATAGCAGCACCGACTCGCCCCCCAACATCAGAAGGCCTGAACCTCATCAAGAGCTCATCGAATGCAGCCGAAAGAAGCACTTCGACGTGATAACTATTTTTTTTAAGCTTCTTGGAAAAAAATATTCGACTGATATCTGCACGTGCCACGCCAGCAGCCAAAAGCTTGGCAATCAGTGCATCAAAATTGATGGGCTGCCTAGATTGAATCTTGTCAAGGTAGCGATAAATGACAGATGACATTGGACTTCCTTGTAGAGCTGTAAACATTCAAGAAATTACGGCCGGGCTCAATGAAAAACGCCCTCCTTCGTGAGGATGCATCCGCTAGGCCTCCCGCTCCATTCTGATCAAGCGCCCGTACTGCTGCGATCAAGCGGCCACTCCGCACTATGCAAGCCTTTGATTGAGTTCGGCAATCACGATATGTAATCTTTAGCGACTCATCTAGAGTGTTTACCTGTACAGGTAAAGTTTTCGAACAGATGGAGGGACCATGAAACGCAAGCAGTCGATCGAGTCCATACGTTGGGATCTAGCACTGCGCTATCGTCTGATCGAGACAGTGGTCTGGTGGGAAGGCCGCCTGACCACCAATCACCTGATGCAGAGCTTCGGCATCAGCCGTCAACAAGCGTCGAAGGATATCAACACCTACATCAACGAACATGCGCCGAAGAACCTCGAATATGACAAGCATTTGAAGGGATACGTCCCAAGCCGCCGCTTCCAACCGCTGTTCATCGACGACAGCGCCAGTGCCTATCTGCACCTTCTCAACCAGAACCATGAGCGCGCCCCACACATCGAGGGTCTGGCACTTGCTTATGCACACACAGAGGTATTAGCAGTGCCGGATCGCTCGGTACGGCCGGAAGTGCTGCGTCCGCTGCTAAAAGCCTGCCGGGATGGTCTGCGCCTGGAGTGCGAGTATGTGTCCTTCACCAGCCCCGGTGGCGAAACTCGCCTGATCGCCCCGCACACCTTGGTTTACACCGGAATGCGCTGGCACGTGCGGGCCTATTGCGAGAAGAATCGGGATTATCGCGACTTCGTTCTGAGCCGATTCCGCGGCATACCGGATCTGATGGATGATCCTACAGACCACGGCCGCGAGAGTGATCCGGGCTGGACCACCTTGCTGCAGGTGATCATCGAACCCGACTCGCGTCTGAAACCGGAACAACGCGCCATCATCGAGGCCGACTACGGCATGCGGGATGGCCGACTGCCAATCGAAACCCGTGGCTCACTAGTGCAATACGTGCTGCAGCGCTATCAGATCGACCCAACCAAAGTGCATGCCAAGGCGACAGCGCAGCAGATTGTCGTCGCCAACCTGGATGAGCTGCAGCCTTGGCTGTACCACTGAGCAAAGGTAAATACGTGGTCACGCCGCCGATTCTCTACACCCTGCACATCTAACTGGAGCAGATGCAACTCAATCCGTCGATCTGGAGGCGCATCCGCGTCAGCGGCGATTGTACCCCGGGGGAGTTGCTCTGTTAGATCCTCTCACATGTCGGCCTGATCCAGATTGGAAAACCCGCGCCCCTTGCAAGCGAGATCCCGATGCAGCTGCAATCTACCGAGATAGTCTCATGACCGAGTTAACCATTGTCGATATTTACTGGACCGAACGGACCAAGCTCCAATATGACGCCCAAAAGCAGACGTACATCCCTCCTGGGAACGGCGATATGGATGGAAACGGGTTCTATTGCGTCTATGGGCGCCATCCCGTTTACGGCCCTGACGTGCTTCTGTACATCGGCGAAACGAAGGAGACGGAGAGTGGCCGGTCCTTTCGAGATCGGCTAGGTGAACACCTAAAAGGGCGATTTTGGTACCACGCCAACCTGTCCGTCGCACTTGGCACCCCAGACTGCAACCAGAAACTCATGCCACAAGAAATCCGTTTCGTAGAGTCGATCTTAGTCGCTGCTCACAAACCAGCTCTGAACCGCGTGCATATCGACTGCGCAATGGAAGGTTCTGAGCGCTTTCTGGTCAGGAATTGGGACTTTCCTGACGCACTTCAGCATGAGTGTTCGGGCTACTACTGGCGGCAGTAACAGCATAGCCAGACTGTTTGATCTGGCCCAAGTATCGACAGCGCAACATCATCAAGCGCATGTTTGGCTGGGAGAAGGAGAACCGCCGGATCGTGACACGCTTGGACGAGCTCGCGAAAAGCTATGCAGCTAGGGTATCGCTGGCTTGTTCCATGCGGTTTTTGCGACACCTCTTCTCGTACGGAGCCTATGAGCCCCTGACCTGCGAGCCCAAGGGCAACAATCAACAGCGCGACCATCTGCTTGATAGATTCGGCTCCGATTCGTTTTAGGGGGCGGAGCTGAAAAAGCACCGTCCATCGGAATCCAGTCCACACAGCGTTCCAACTGGTATTCCAAGCAAGTTGACCAAACATTTGTTTACCAGCCAAAACAACTAGATACCGCCTTATTTCAAATTACCCCGGCTCATAGAATCCGATTTGAACGCTAGTAACACCCTCAACGCAGCCCCCTCAAGTAGCCTCGCCTTTTTCCCCCCCCCCCCCCACCCCCCTCCCCAACTCACCAATCAAAAAATCCCTAAACGCAGAAACCGCCGTAGGCAAATTCCGCCCAGCCATGCTCTGCAGTTCAATACGCCGTGCCTGCATGCCCTCATCAAGGATCGGCAAGCATCGCAACTGTTTGTCCGCTACTTGTTTCTGCAAGGTCATCTCGCTGGCCAGGCTGATCACGCCTTCTTCGCGGACGAAGCTATAGAGCGCGGCAACGTAGTTAGTGGTCAGGACCGGGTCGAATAACAACCCCTGTACACCGCAACAGATGTCGAACAGTTGCCGTATCGTGGTATCGGCCTTTGGTAACGCTATGGGCCAGGGTTGCAG
Source organism: Pseudomonas sp. ICMP22404 (assembly GCF_006227205.1). Classification (GTDB taxonomy): domain Bacteria; phylum Pseudomonadota; class Gammaproteobacteria; order Pseudomonadales; family Pseudomonadaceae; genus Aquipseudomonas. Next base: position 89,539 of record NZ_VCNG01000013.1, on the reverse strand, counting down.
CTCGGCGAGGCTGACCGCTTCGCGTCCGGCCAGGGGATGTGAATTGGAGACCACGGCAAAAATGGCCCCGCTGAGGAAATGCTCGACTTTGACTTCCTTTTGCGGCGACAGGCTGAAGGTCATCGCCAGGTCGGCTTCCCCGGAGCGAACCTTCTCGGTCGCCTCGGCAGGCGCGCAGACCTCCAGCGTGAAATGAATGCCCTGATACTCACGCCTGAACGCGCTGATGCTCCTGGGCATGTATTCCAGTGCAAAACCTTCCGAGCAGGCGACATGCACGTGTCCTCGTTGCAAGCCGTGCAGCTCGGTAATTTCCAGCACCACCTGCTCGGCCTCAAGTTGCGACTTGCGTGCATAGGCCGCCAATCGCACCCCCGCTTCGCTGAGCACCATGCCTCGGGCACGACGTTCGAACAGGCTGGCGTCCAGGGCCAGTTCAAGCTTGGAGATCTGTCGGCTTACCGCTGACGCCGCAACATTCAGCCGCATTGAGGCTTCGCTGATGGATCCGCATCGCGCCACTTCAAGAAAGTAGCGCAGTGCCGTGGACTGCACGCCATGCAGTTGCATAGGAGCCCCCAAGGGTTGCCTTTTCGGCAAAGGAAGTATCGAAATATTGAACTTGCGGCATTGATACCCTTTCCCTACATTCGTGTCCAGACCAAGAAAACATTGCCTGACCGCTTCATCCTCCTTTGCGCGTTTGCGATTCGCTGCCCTTTGATTCAACCACTCTCGCCAACGGAGACGACGGCATGGGCATCAAAGGTTTCGCCTGCAGTTTTGCGCTGATGGGCCTCATCAGCAGTTTTCCGGCTCATGCCGGTAAAGCCAACGACACCCTGGTTTACGCTTCCGACAGCGAGCCTGAAAACATCAGCCCCTATCACAACGATTTGCGCGAAGGGGTGATTCTCGGCCGGCTGATATGGGACAACCTGATCTACCGCGATCCCAAAAGCGGCGACTACAAACCCATGTTGGCCACCAGCTGGAAACAGGTCGACGACACCACCATCGACTTTGAGCTGCGCAAAGGCGTCAAATTTCACAACGGCGACGCCTTCACCGCCGACGACGTGGTGTTCACCCTCAATTACGTGGTGTCGCCCGAAGCGAAAGTCGTTACCGTGCAAAACGTCGACTGGATCAGCAGCGCTGAAAAAACCGGTGACTACAGCGTTCGCCTTCATTTGAAAAAAGCGTTTCCTGCGGCACTGGAATACCTGTCCAACGCCGTACCGATGTACCCCAAAACGTATTTCGAAAAAGTCGGCCTGGCTGAATTCAGTCGTAAGCCGATTGGCACCGGTCCCTATAAAGCGGTGTCAGTCGTGGCGGGCGAAGGCGTGACCATGGCGCTCAATAAGGACTACTTCAAGGACAGCCCACAGGGCCAACCGCACATCGCGCATCTCACGTTTCGGGTTATCCCGGACGCAGAAACCCGTCTGGCCGAGCTGATGACCGGCGGTGTCGACTGGACCTGGCGCGTTGCCCCGGACCAGGCAGTCAACCTCAAGAGCATGCCGAACCTGACCGTGATCAGCGGCGAAACCATGCGCATCGGTTTCCTGATCCTCGATGCTCGTGGCACCTCGACTGAAAACTCACCGATGAAAAACCTTAAGGTGCGTCAGGCCATCAACCACGCCATCAACCGCGAGGCACTGGCCTCGCAGCTGGTGGGCGGCGAAGCCAAACCCTTGCAGGTCGCCTGCTATCCGGGTCAATTCGGTTGCGACACCACGGCGGCCACGGTCTACAACTATGACCCGGCCAAGGCCAAGGCGCTGCTCGCTGAAGCCGGTTATCCGAATGGCTTCGAGACAGAAATCTTCGCTTACCGCGACCGTGATTACGTAGAAGCGATCATCGGCAACCTGCGCGCCGTGGGCATCAACGCCAAGCTGCGCTACCTGAAATACGCAGCCCTGCGCGATCAGCAACGTGGCGGCAAGATACCGATGTCGTTCCAGGCCTGGGGTTCGTTCTCGATTCTCGACACCTCGGCGTCCGCCGGGACCTGGTTCAAAGGCAACCCGGACGACAACATCAAGGATCCGCAAGTCCAGGGCTGGTTGCAGACCGCCGACAACGCCCTCGACCCGCAAGTGCGCAAGGACAACTACCGCAAGGCGTTGCAGCGCATCAGCGAGCAAGCCTATTGGGCGCCGCTGTTCAATTACTCGATGAACTACGCCTATACCTCCGAGCTGGCGTTCACGCCCTACCCGGATGAGCTACCGCGTTTCGTTCTATCCAGCTGGAAGTAATCGACAGGTGCCGTGACGCGCAGTCTTAGCCGCGCTACGGCAAGCCCCCACCTATCAGCCTATGGATACGAGGAAACTTGCCATGCTTGGATTCCTTCTGCGCCGTCTAGGTATCGCATTCTGCGTTGCAATTACCGTGTCGGTGATCAGTTTTTCTCTTTTGCATCTGTCCGGCGACCTGGCCACTGCCATTGGCGGGCCGGAGGCCAGCAGCGAACAAATCGAGCAGATCCGCGTGCAGTACGGTTTGGACAAACCACTGCCGACCCAGTACTTCAACTGGCTGGGCGATTTGCTGCAGTTGGATCTGGGCAACTCTTTTTTCTTTCAGGAATCGGTCTACAACCTGATCGTCAACCGCCTGCCCATCACCCTCGGCCTGGGGGCGATGGCGTTGGGCATTGCCCTGCTGGTGGCGATTCCGCTTGGGGTGCTGGCCGCAGTCAAACGTGACACCTGGATTGACCGCCTGGCGTTGAGCATTGCCGTACTGGGTCAGGCGATGCCAAGTTTCTGGTTTGCGCTGATGTTGATCGTGGTGTTCGCGGTGACGCTCAAGTGGCTGCCGGTGTCCGGCAACTCGACCCTGCTGCACTTCGTCATGCCGGCCATTGCCTTGGGCTACTACGCGACGCCGGCAATCATGCGCCTGACCCGCGCAGGCATGCTGGATGTGCTCAGTTCCGATTACATCCGCACCGCCCGCGCCAAGGGGCTGCGCCCTGCCCGCGTGTTGTTCAAGCACGCACTGCGCAACGCCTTGATTCCGGTCGTCGCGCTGGCGGCGGTGGAGTTCGGCTTCATGCTCGGCGGTTCGGTGGTGATCGAAACCGTGTTCTCCCTGCAAGGCATCGGACAGCTCGCCTGGGACGCCATCGCCCGGGACGACTTTCCGGTGGTACAGGCCGTGGTCCTGCTGATCGCGGTGATCTACATCATCCTCACCTTGCTGGCCGATGTGCTCAACGCACTGCTCGACCCGCGCATTCGCGTGCGCTAGGAGGCTTCCATGAGCACCCCCACTACCCTCGCGATCAATGACTACCTGCCACCACCGAGCAGCCTGAGCCGAGTCCTTGGCAAGAGCTTTCGTCATCGTGGTTTCGCCATCGGCGCGGTGTTGTTGCTGATCATCTTCGCCGGCGCACTGTTCGCCCCGTGGCTGGCACCTTACGACCCTTATGGGCAAGACGTGATGCTGCGCATGAAACCGCCGGTATGGATGGCCCAGGGCACCTGGGAACACGTCCTCGGCACCGACAAGCTGGGCCGCGATTACCTGTCGCGACTGCTCTATGGCGCACGTATTTCGCTGTTCATCGGTATTTCCGCAGCGCTGATTTCCGGTTTCATCGGCACAGTGATGGGCCTGCTGGCCGGTTACTACGGCGGCAAGGTCGATGCGCTCATCAGTTACTTGATCACAACCCGGTTGGCGATGCCGGTAGTGATGGTCGCGCTGGCCTCAGCCTCGCTGATGGGCGGCTCACTGAAAGTGGTCATCGTGCTGCTCGGCTGCCTGTTATGGGATCGCTTCGCGGTGGTGGTCAGGGCCTCGGTGCAGCAGATTCGCGATGCCGAATACATCGCTTCGGCACAAGCCCTGGGTTGCTCGACGTTGCGCATCCTGGCCAGTGAAATCCTGCCCAACCTGATCGGCGCATTGATCGTGGTCGCCACCCTGGAAATGGCCCACGCGATCCTGCTGGAGTCGGCGCTGTCATTCCTCGGGGTTGGCGTGCAACCGCCGACGCCATCCTGGGGCTTGATGATCGCCGAAGGCAAACCCTACATGTTCTTTTCCCCGTGGGTCATCGCCATTCCCGGCGTCGCCCTGATGGTTCTGGTACTGGGCATCAACCTGGTCGGCGACGGCCTGCGTGATTTGATCCTGCCCGACGGCCGTAATTGAAAGGAGTACCGGACATGGCACTACTCCATGTTGAAAACCTGCGCGTGGACATTCCCATGGGCAACAGTCCGACGCCGGATGACATGCTGCATGCCGTGCGCGGTCTGGACTTTGAAGTCGAGCGCGGTGAAATGTTGTGCATCGTCGGCGAATCCGGCTGCGGTAAATCCCTGACCTCGTTGGCGCTGATGGACCTGTTGCCACGCAAGGCTAAACGCACCGCATCCCGGCTGACCCTGGACGGCATCGACATACTCGGCCAGAGCGAGCGGCGCATGTGCGACCTGCGCGGCAACCGTCTGGCCATGATCTTCCAGGAACCAATGACCTCGTTGAACCCGGCCTACAGCATTGGCGATCAGCTCAGCGAAGTGCTGACTCAGCATCGCAAAGTGTCACGCAAGGATGCCCTGGTTCGCGCCGCGCAAATGCTGGAGAAAGTCGGTATCAGCAATGCTGCCGAGCGCTTGCGTCAGTATCCGCATCAACTGTCTGGCGGGTTGCGTCAGAGGGTGATCATTGCCATGGCGTTGATGTGCGAACCGGACCTGATCATCGCCGATGAGCCAACCACGGCACTGGACGTGACCATTCAAGCGCAGATATTGCGCTTGATCCGCGACATTCAGAAAGAACTCGGCCTGGCGGTGATCTTCATCACCCACGACCTTGGGCTGGTGGCACGGATCGCCGATCGGGTCGCCGTGATGTACGCCGGGGAAATCGTCGAAACCGCCCCGGCCTTGCAACTGTTCGAGAACCCGCAGCATCCATACACCCGCGGTCTGCTGGCCAGTATTCCAATCCCTGGCCGGACCAAGCCGGGTGAAGCGCTGGGCTCGATTCCAGGCCTGGTGCCAAGCCTGGTGGGCGAACAGCACGGTTGTGCGTTCCGCAATCGCTGCGGCCAGGCGATACCTGCCTGCGCACAACACATCCCCGAAGTCGAGCAGGACGGACACATGGCGCGCTGCCTTTTCGCCGCACCCGCCCCGGCACCGATCCGCCTTCAGGAGAGTGTGAGGTCATGAAAAAAGACATCGCTTTGGAGCTGTGTGACATCCGTCGCGAGTTCCGGATCAACAAGGGCTTTTTCAAACCCGCCGCCACCTTGAAGGCTGTCGACGGCGTGTCCCTGCGTCTGATGCGTGGCGAGACCCTCGGTCTGGTAGGCGAGTCCGGTTGTGGAAAAAGTACCCTGGCCAAGATGCTGCTCGGTCTGTTGCCGCCTACCAGCGGCGATGTGCTGGTCAATGGCAAACATCTGGCGGCGACAGATCGCAAGGAAATGTCCCGGCACATCCAGCCGATATTCCAGGACCCGTATTCCTCGCTGAACCCTCGCAAGACACTGCGCGAAATCGTTACCCTGCCGCTGGTCGTGCATGGCATCGGCACCGCCGCCGAGCGGCGCAAGCGGACCGAAGAGATGCTTGAGGTGGTCGGCCTGCCCAAGCGAGTCATCGACAGCTATCCGAGCCAACTGTCCGGCGGCCAGCGGCAACGGGTGGCCATTGCCCGGGCGTTGATCATGCGCCCTGACGTGTTGATCTGCGACGAACCCACCTCCGCGCTGGACGTTTCGGTGCAGGCGCAGATTCTCAACCTGTTGCAAGACCTCAAGCGCGAGCTCGGCCTGACCTATCTATTGATCAGCCATAACCTGGCGGTCATCGAACACCTCGCCGACCGGGTCGCGGTGATGTACCTGGGGCGCATCGTCGAAGAACGCACCCGCGAATCGCTGTTCGCTCACCCCGACCACCCTTATACCCGCGCCTTGCTGGATTCGGTGCTCACGCCCGATCCGCGCCTGGGCATTCCCGATATCGGCCTGCATGGGACTTTTCCCAATCCGATGTCACCGCCGTCCGGCTGCGCGTTCCATCCCCGCTGCCCGAGCTGCTTCGCACCGTGCAAGACGGCCTACCCGGCCAATGATTCGATTATCGGGGGCAACGTGCGTTGCCACCTTCACGACCATCCTGCCCAAACATCGGAGCTTGCCCACTCATGAGTCGTTCATTGGCAATCAGCAACACCACGGAGCAATTCGACAACGGCGCATTTTTCAGCCTGCTCGAACGTAGCGTCGCCTTGCACACCGAAAGCCAGGCAATGGACAGCCGGCCTGAGTTGTACCGCTACCTCAGTGACTTCATCACCCCACATGTCGAGGCGATGGGCTTCAGCGTCAAGATCTACGACAACCCGGTGCCAGAGCGCGGTCCCTTCCTGATCGCCACCCGCATTGAGCATCCGGAGCTGCCGACCGTTCTCAGTTACGGCCACGGTGATGTGGTGCGTGGCTATGAAGCGCAATGGCGTGAAGGCCTGTCGCCGTGGCAAGTCACTGTCGAAGGCGATCGCTGGTACGGGCGTGGCACGGCCGATAACAAAGGCCAGCACCTGATCAACCTGACCGCGCTGGAGCAAACACTCAAGGCTCGCGTCGGCAAACTGGGTTTCAACGTCAAACTGCTGCTGGAAATGGGCGAAGAAGAAGGCTCGCCGGGCTTGAATGCATTCTGTGCAGCGCACAGTGAAGAACTCGCGGCGGATATTTTCATCGCCTCGGACGGCCCGCGCCTGGCAGCATCACGACCGACGATTTTTCTCGGCTCACGCGGGGTGTTCAACTTCGAGCTGGCGGTCCATTTACGCGAAGGTGCGCATCACTCGGGCAACTGGGGCGGGCTGCTGGCCAACCCCGGCATCATTCTGGCCAATGCCATCGCGAGCATGGTCGATGAACACGGTCGGGTGAAAGTTGCGGGGCTGATGCCCGAGACACTGCCGGAGCCGGTTCGGCAGGCACTGGCCGATATTGACGTTGGTGGCGGACCGGGCGATCCGGAAATCGACGCCAACTGGGGTCATCCGGAGCTCTCGCTGAGCGAAAAGGTGTTCGGCTGGAACACCCTCGACGTCATCGCCTTCAAGACCGGCAACCCGGACGCCCCCGTGCATGCGATCCCTGGCAAGGCCAACGCCCACTGCCATATCCGCTTCGTGGTGAACAGCGACTACACGACCTTTATTCCGGCGGTGCGCACCCACCTGGATGCCCATGGTTTCAGCAATGTAGAGGTCAGGCAAAGCCGTATCGATGTGATGCATGCCACTCGGCTGGACCCGCAAAGCCCATGGGTCGATTGGGCGCTCAGCTCCTTGGCACAGACCACCGGCAAAAAACCTGCGCTGCTGCCAAACCTCGGTGGCTCGCTGCCCAACGATGTGTTCGCGGACGTGCTCGGCCTGCCAACATTGTGGGTACCGCACTCGTACCCGGCATGCTCACAACATGCGCCGAACGAACACCTGCTGGCACCAGTGGTCAAGGAAAGCCTGCAGATCATGGCCGGGCTGTTCTGGGACCTGGGCAACGACGCGGCACGCCTGACTCAGGAACATCTGGCACGGGAGCAGGCGCAATGAGCGCCTCTCCACAACAGGCGCTGGACTGGCTAGCTGATCAGCGCCAAGCCATGGAAGCGCTGCTACAGCGTATCGTCGACACCGACTCCAACAGCTATGACAAAACGGGCGTCGACGCGGTGGGCGCACTGCTCGCGGCTGAGCTGGAAGCCGACGGCATCCTGCTCAAGCGCATGCCGGTCGATGGTTTTGGCGACGTGATACTCGCCGAGGTGCCAGGCGAATCTGGCAAACCGGTGCTGTTACTGGGCCATCGAGACACGGTATTCCCCAAAGGCACCACCACGACGCGCGGCTACAGCCGCGACGCCAACCTCGCCTATGGCCCCGGCGTCGCCGACATGAAAGGCGGCCTGGTGCTCAATTGCTTCGCCCTCATGGCACTCAAGCGCGCCGGTCAGTTGCCCTATCCGGTGCAGGTTCTGTACACCGGTGACGAAGAAATCGGCTCCGGCAGCGCCAGGCCCCATATTGAACGCGCAGCCCGTGCCGCTCGCGCCGTGCTCAATACCGAACCCGGCCGGGCGAGCGGTAACGTGGTCAGCGCACGCAAAGGCGGTGCCACGCTGATCATCGAAGTCAGCGGCCGCGCGGCGCACGCTGGGGTCAACCACGCCGACGGAGCCAGCGCCATAGAGGCCCTGGCACGCAAGATCGTCAAGCTCCATGCCTTGACCGACTACTCGGCAGGTATCACCACCAACGTTGGCCTGATATCCGGTGGCACGTCCAGCAACACCGTTGCGCCTAGCGCCTCCGCTCGGCTGGACGTACGCTTCATCGAACTCAAGCACTGGGATCAGATCCTGACCGCCATCCTGGCCATCGTCGCAGAGGAAGAACTGATCGGTACCAGCGCTATCCTCAAGGAAGCGACGACCTTTCTACCGATGGAAGCCCATCACAGCGAGCGGCTGCTGAACATCTACCAACAAAAGGCGCTGGCGCTGGGTTTCAGCGTCGAAGGCGAGTTCACCGGCGGTTGCGCCGACTCGGGATTCACCGCCAGCCTGGGCATTCCAACCCTGTGTGGCCTCGGGCCGGTGGGTGGCAAGGTCCACACCGATCGCGAATACCTGGAACTGGACACGCTGGTGCCTCGCGCCCAAGCCTTGGTGGCGACTATTCTGGCGGTCGGCGAGAGCTGTTGAGATAACGGGGCGTCGAGATCAAAGTCCAAAGCAAGAACAAGAGCAGGACGCACGTCCAGCCTCTACGTAGCTGAACCACCGCTATCGCGAGCAGGCTCGCTCCCACATGGACTCACGGGTGTTCACAGCATCTGCACACGACACAAAAAACTGTGGGAGCGAGCCTGCTCGCGATGAGGCCAGCAAGCCCAACATCCATGTGACTCAACCACCGCTATCGCGAGCAGGCTCGCGCCCACATGAACTCGCGGGTGTTCACAGCATCTGCACACGACACAAAAAACTGTGGGAGCGAGCCTGCTCGCGATGAGGCCAGCAAGCCCAACATCCATGTGACTCAACCACCGCTATCGCGAGCA
>NZ_VCNG01000013.1:0-80303 GCF_006227205.1 Pseudomonas sp. ICMP22404 | reverse complement strand
GGCTCGCTCCCACAGGATGAAGCTGGTTTCAAGCGTCCCATGGGGCCACGGCGTCAACGTCAATGGCGTAGCGTTCAATGGCCTCGGCACAGACACTGGCGTCCAGCAGCCCCTCATGCACCAGCGAGGTCAGCGCACTCAAGACAATCTGGTGGCGGTCCACTTCGAAGAACCTGCGCAGCTGGTGGCGGGTATCGCTGCGGCCAAACCCGTCGGTGCCGAGCACGGTGTAACGGGCGTCGAGATAACTGGCGATCAACTGGGGCAAGGCGCGCACGTAATCGGTACAGGCAATGATCGGCGCCGAGTCGTCGAGGCATTCTTGAACATGGCTGCATCTGGCCGGTTGTCCGGGATGCAGGCGATTCCAGCGCTCCACTTCCCGCGCATCCCGGGCCAGCTCGGTGAAGCTGGTGACGCTCCAGACCTGACTGTCGATGCTCCAATCGTCGGCCAACAACTCGGCGGCGGCAATGACTTCCCGCAGGACAGTGCCGGCCCCCAGCAACTGCACGGTGCCGCGGGCATTCATCACTTCATGCCGGGCAAATGCATACATGCCCTTGATGATCGCCTGCTCGACACCGTCGGGAAGGTTGGGCTGCGGGTAGTTCTCGTTCATCAAGGTGACGTAGTAAAACTCGTCGACCTGGCGCTCCAGCATCTGGCGCATGCCGTGATCCAGAATCACCGCAAACTCACCGGCGAACGCGGGATCGTAGGCGCGACAGTTGGGCACCATCGACGCCATCACGTGACTGTTGCCGTCCTGGTGCTGCAAGCCTTCGCCGCCCAGGGTCGTGCGCCCCGCCGTCGCGCCGAGCAGGAACCCGCGAGCCCGCTGATCCGCCGCGGCCCAGATCAGGTCGCCGATGCGCTGGAAGCCGAACATCGAGTAATAGATGTAGAACGGCAACATCGGCAGGCCATGCACCGAGTAGCTGGTCGCGGCAGCCACCCAGGAACTGATGGCGCCGGCCTCGCTGATGCCCTCTTCGAGAATCTGCCCGTCCAGGGCTTCTCGATAACTCAGGATCGAACCGATGTCCTCCGGCTCATAACGCTGCCCCACGCTGGAGTAGATGCCGATCTGCTTGAACAGGCTGGCCATGCCGAAGGTACGCGCTTCATCCGCCACGATCGGTACGATTCGCGGCCCCAGTCGCTTGTCCCGCAGCAAACCGCTGAGCATGCGCACAAAGGCCATGGTGGTGGACATTTCCTTGCCTTCGGCGGCGATGGCAAACCCGGCGTAGCTGGCTACATCGGGCACGGCCAATGACTCGCAAGTCGAAGACCGCGTAGGCAGGTAACCGCCCAACGCACGGCGGCGTTCATGCAGGTAGCGCATTTCGGCACTGTCGTCGCCCGGCTTGAAGAAGCTCAGCGAGATGGCCTGTTCATCGGTCAACGGCAGGTTGAAACGGTTGCGGAATGCGATCAACGCCTCATTATCGAGTTTCTTCTGCTGATGCACGGTCATCTTGCCCTGCCCGGCGTCGCCCATGCCGAAGCCTTTCTTGGTCTGGGCCAGGATGACCGTAGGCTTCTTGCCCTCGCGCATTGCGCTTTGATACGCGGCAAAGATTTTCACCAGGTCATGACCACCGCGCTTGAGGCGGTCGATCTGCTCGTCGGTCAGGCCTTGGGCCAGATGCGCCAGGGCTTCGTCCTGGCCGAAGAAATGCTCGCGGTTGAAGCGCCCATCCTTGGCCGCGAACGTCTGGAACTGGCCATCGACTGTAGCCGACAATGCCCGCACCAGCGCGCCCTCTTTATCCCGGGCAAACAATCCGTCCCAGTCGGAGCCCCAGACCAGTTTGATGACGTTCCAGCCGGCCCCGCCGAATAGCGACTCCAGCTCATCGATGATGCGACCGTTGCCGCGCACCGGACCGTCCAGGCGCTGAAGGTTGCAGTTGACCACCCACACCAGATTATCCAGCCCTTCACGCGCCGCCAGGGTCAGTGCCGACATGCTTTCCGGCTCATCCATTTCACCGTCGCCAAACACCCCCCAGACGGTTCGCCCCGAGGTGTTTTGCAAGCCGCGATGCTCCAGATAACGCATGAACCGCGCCTGGTAGATCGAGCTTATGGGGCCGATGCCCATCGAGCCGGTCGGAAATTGCCAGAAGTCCGGCATCAACCACGGATGCGGGTAACTCGACAAACCCCGAGCGCCATTGGCACGTGCGCTGATCTCTTGCCGATAATGTCGTAGATCCTGTTCCTCCAGGCGCCCTTCCAGAAAGGCCCGCGCATAAACGCCCGGTGCCGAGTGTGGCTGGTAAAACACCAGATCACCGCCATGAGTGTCGGTGCGGGCCTTGAAAAAATGGTTGAAACCCACTTCAAACAAATCGGCGGCGCTGGCGTAACTGGCGATGTGGCCACCCAGTTCCCCATAGGCCTGGTTGGCCCTGGCGACCATGACCAGCGCGTTCCAGCGCATGATCGACGCCAGTCGCTCTTCCAGCGCCAGGTCGCCTGGAAACACCGGCTGCTGCTCGACGCTGATCGTATTGATATAGGGCGTGCCGTGGCTGGGACGCCAACCGATCTCGGAAGTGCTCGCCACGGTCGCCAGCATGTCGAGGATCTGTTTTGCCCGGACCGTGCCACTGTGGGCGATGACGGACAGCAACGCCTCCTGCCATTCGGCTGTTTCCAGTGCATCTTCATCTGTCTGGCCCGATAATTGGGTCTGGATATCGGACGGGCTCATGAGCAACTCCTGCAGGTGTCGGGTAACACTTCAAAGTGGTGCGAACGGTTCGCTCGGGCGAGGCTTTTCACCTGCTCTACCGCCGCAATGACCGAACGTTCGGCCGCCCCGTCCGATGCAATCGGGTAAATGCAGGGCTGACCGATGGAAAGGTCGTGCAATAAACGCTCATCCAGTTCACCGAGCACTACAAAACAGTAGTCCTCCGTGGCCATTCGCACTTCAGCGAGCTGACCAGGCACCGTGTGCACAGCATCGACATGAATCAGCGCAACATTGTCAAAACAGCTGAAACCCTGATGGATCAAGTCAATATGATCGCTATCAAGCCCACACGCGATGACCACGATGCGTGTGCAATTTGAAGGCTCGCGCATCCACTTCAGAGCGTGGGTACGGCAGTCGGCAGCTTGGCTCATAGGCGTTGCCTTGGTTGCTTGAGGTGATTGATTCACAGGCGAATGGGCGCGGCACTGGCTAAATGACGCCGCGCGCCTGCAACACGCTTTTCGCCAGACTGCGGGTCGTCGAAAGCACGTGTTCTACCTGTTGATCCATCGCTGCGGTGGACGAGGCTATCGCTCCCAGTTCGATGACGCGCAACGTGTGGCCGAGCACGGACCCCAGCCAGGTCAAGCCGGGTACCGCGCCGACTTCGACATCCAGCAAAAAACTGCCGTGGGAGACGGAGCGCAACAATTGACTGGCATCACAGGTGGAGTTCCCAGCAGATTGCTCCGGGCCAGACCCGACCCGCAGCCAGTCGAGCATCAACGCCTCGGACTCCTTGACGGCTAGATAAGCCACCTGGTCCCAGTCATCTATCGCCACGTGCAGCTTGTCGATCATGTATTTGGGAAACGCGGCGCTGGTAACGATGACCACTCCGGCATCCGCCGAAGGTTCCTTGATCCAGACTGCGGATTGCGATAACGCATGCATGGCGGTACTCCCGGCGGCTTGGTAGGAGCTGCTTGCTCCGGGCGGCGATGAGGCCGTGACAGTCCACATGGATGCCGACTCACCCCACCGCTTCCTGAGCAAACTCGCTTCTACAGGTCATTGGCGTTAATCAACCGTTGCGGAACAGGAAACTGTAGGCGTTCAGCGCAGGTGCCCCGCCCAGGTGTGCGTAAAGCACTTTCGAGCCTTCGGGGAATTCGCCACGGCGGACCATTTCAATCATCCCGTGCATGGATTTGCCTTCATACACGGGGTCGGTCAACACACCTTCCAGGCGGCCGCACAGACGAATGGCTTCCAGCGTACCTTCGTTGGGCAAACCATATTCCGGGTAGGCGAAGCGGGTATCGAGCACCACGTCGTCTTCGGTGATCTCGCTCCCCAGTTCCACCAGCTCAGCGGTGTGCCGGGCGATGCGCAGTATCTGTGCCTTGGTTTGCGCTGGCTTGGCCGAGGCATCAATGCCGATAACCTTCTTCGAACGGCCATCCGCGGCAAAACCGACGACCATGCCGGCCTGAGTACTGCCGGTCACGGAGCAGACCACGATGTAGTCGAACTTGAACCCCAGTTGTTTTTCCTGCTCCCGCACTTCCTCGGCAAAACCGACGAACCCGAGGCCGCCGTAGGGATGTTCGGAACAACCCGCCGGTATCGGGAACGGCTTGCCGCCCTGCTCCACCACGTCGCTCATGGCCTTCTCCCAGCTGGGCCGGATGCCGATGTCGAACCCGGCGGCGTCCAGTCGTACATCCGCGCCCATGATGCGAGACATCTCGATGTTGCCAACGCGGTCATACACCGCATCGGAGTAGTTCACCCAGTTCTCCTGAACCAGCACGCACTTCATGCCCAGATGCGCGGCGACGGCAGCGACCTGGCGGGTCTGGTTCGACTGAATCCCGCCGATGGACACCAGGGTGTCGCAACCCTGTTCGAGTGCTTCGGGAATCAGGTATTCGAGCTTGCGCGTCTTGTTGCCACCGAAGGCCAGGCCACTGTTGCAGTCTTCACGTTTGGCATACAGCTCGACCTTGCCGCCCAGGTGTTCGCTGAGACGTTTCAAGGGCGTGATGGGAGAAGGACCGAAGGTCAGCGGATAACGTTTGAAACGATTCAGGTTCATGACTCTGCTCCTTGTTTATTGAATATCCAAGCGCCAGACCGAAAGGCAAAAGGCTGCGTTCCAGGTTCTTTCAGAGGGGCTTCGACACGTTCAATATTAAGAACAAAGCCAAAAATATGTGTTGCAAGTTTCAATCAATTGAAGAAACATAAATTATCAGTTACCACTTAAAACATATTTTTATTGTGTAGAAAACAACATGAACGCAACAAATCATCACAGGAAACCCGCCACCCCAGGTGCGGAGCCGCACCCGCTGGACCGGACCGACCGCGCCATTCTCAAGACCCTGCAGCGAGACGCCTCTATCTCCAATGTGGCGCTCGCCGAAAAGGTGAAACTGAGCGCGCCGGCCTGCCTGCGACGCGTCGAACGCCTCAAGCAGGCGGGCCTGATCAAGGGCATTGTCGCGTTGCTGGACAATCAAGCGCTCGATGCAGGGATGGTGGTGTTGATCGGCGTGGTGCTGGACCGCTCGACGCCGGAATCCTTCGCCGCCTTCGAAGCCGCGGCGCAAAAGGTGTTCGGCTGCATGGAATGCCATGTGGTGACGGGGGAATTCGACTACTTCATGTTGATACGAACCAAGGACAGCAACAGTTTCAACCGGCTCCATGCGGAGCAATTGCTTTACCTGCCCGGGGTTCGTCAGATTCGCTCGTTCATGGGGTTGCGCCAGGTCTTGTCGACAACCCACATCCCCCTTTGAAGCTCAATTTAAATTGATGCAGATCAAACCTGGCACTTCGATGTGCTGTACGTTAAAAACCAGAACCCGCTAATCAGTACCGGAGATTCTCCATGTTCTGGTTTCGCCATCGTCAACCAGCGTTACTACGCCTCGCCATCGTGCTGTGGGTGTTAGCGTTTGGTCTCGCGGCGGCCCAGGGGTGTCTGGTTCAGCCCAGCCACAATCCGGCGACAACTCATGCCTCGTTGAACACCGCGCAAGATGACGATGGCCACGAAGCCCATGCCGTCGGTTGCCTTCAGCACTGCGCCGATGCGGCGATAGCGGTAAGCCCTTCGCTCCATCTTCAAATACTTGATCTGTTCAGTTGGCCCCTTCTGTTCCTGATCCCTGCGCTGCTGATTTTTTATCCCGCCACCCCCTCCGCTTTTGCCTTTCTTGCATTACGGCGTCCTGTACCCGCCAGCCCGCCTGTCCGTCTGATTTTCGTGCGCTTGAACGATTAATCCGACCCTCTGCGCGCCGATCTGCGGCGCACTGTCTGACTGCGCCAGCCCGGCGCGGCTCGGTATTACCTGAGTTGTCCTCATCCTTTGGAGATTGCCATGCATGCCTCATTGAAACTTATCCTCGCCACCCTGCTCGTGAGCAGCCCACTCATGGCCTCGGCGGTCGAGCAGACGCCGACCGCGCCCGCCCAGACAAGCGAAGCCACTGAGGCAACGCGAAACAATGTCATGACCGAGCATATGCAGAAAATGCAGGCTGCCTACGACAAGGCAGCCGCCGCCAAGACCCCTGCCGAGCGCCGCGCCGCCATGCAGGAGAGCATGAAGACGATGAAGGACAGCATGGCCATGCTGCATGAGAACTGTAATGGCATGGGCATGGGCAAAGCCGGCAATCAGGACGGCATGGGGAGGGGAATGATGAACATGATGATGAAAATGATGGATCAGCAATCGAGCATGATGAAAATGCCGATGGGTAAGTGACGCGCACAAGCCTGTAGACGATGCATGTCGGTTTACCTTTGCCAATACGCCAAGGGTAAACCGACGCCCATCGACCAAACGACGTATCACCCACAGCGCGTTTCTCGGGAGTACAGAACCATGACGGACTCACCACCTTCTGCTGACACCTCTCCTACATTCTGGAGGAGCAGACCTGGCATAGCGCTCGGTATGTTGCTGGTGATCGTGCTGTTCTATCTGGCAAGAGAACACTACGGCCATGTGCTGGGTTTACTGCCTTACATGATTTTGCTGCTGTGCCCGCTGATGCATGTTTTCGGACATCACCATGGTGGCCACAATCATCACGGCGACACCTCAACCTCAATCAAGGATGCGAACAGGAGGTAGCTCATGAACACCCCTGAGGTTGCTCCAGAGCACGGCCCGATGCAGAACACTGGCCCCCAACTCATCGGCGCCCATGATCCGGTATGTGGCATGCCCGTCAGTAACGACAGCCCGTTCAGCACGGAATATGAGGGGCAGAACTACCGGTTCTGCAGTCAGAAATGCCAAGCGACCTTCCGGGCAGCGCCCGAGCGTTATCGAATAGCTCAAGTGAACATCGAACACGTCCACCGGACAGCAGCAGAAACGTTAACGGGTGCCGCTGAATACACATGTCCCATGCATCCGGAAATTCGACAGATCGGCCCCGGCGTCTGCCCCAAGTGCGGCATGACCTTGGAGCCGGTGATTCCCGAACTGGAGGAAGAGGAGAACCCGGAACTCAAGGACTTCACCCAGCGCTTTTGGTGGACATTGCCACTGACAATAATCGTCACCGTCTTGGCCATGGGCGGCCATGCCTTGGTGCTGTTTCACGGCCCCACGCAAAACTGGATCGAGTTCGGACTGGCCGCCCCCGTGGTGCTTTGGGCGGGCTGGCCGTTTTATGTGCGCGGTGTGCGCTCGGTGATTCAGCGAAGTCCGAACATGTGGACGCTGATCGCCCTCGGCACGGCGGCGGCCTTCCTTTACAGCGTCGTGGCCACCCTGGCCCCCGAAGTATTCCCCAGCAACTTCATGATGGACGGCCGCATCGGGGTGTACTTCGAAGCGGCGGCGGTGATCATCTCACTGACCCTTCTCGGCCAGATGCTCGAGCTCAGGGCTCGCTCGCAAACCTCGGCTGCCATCAAGTCGCTGCTTGGACTGGCGCCAAAGACTGCCCGTCGGATCAATGCCGACGGCACGGAAGAAGACATCCCACTGACGCACGTACACAGCGGCGACACGTTACGTGTGCGCCCTGGCGAAAAAGTGCCCGTCGACGGCCAGGTGTTGCAAGGCGAAAGCGCTGTGGATGAGTCGATGCTCACCGGCGAACCCATACCGATAATGAAGCGGGCCGGCGACGCGCTGATCGGCGCCACCCTCAACATCCACGGCAGTCTGGTGATGCAGGCACAGAAGATAGGGTCGGCGACCCTGCTCGCACAGATTGTGCAGATGGTGGTGCAGGCACAACGCTCAAAAGCGCCGATGCAACGGCTGGCAGACGTGATTGCCAGCTACTTCGTGATGGTGGTGATTAGTATCGCCGCGCTGACTCTTCTCGGTTGGGGGCTGTGGGGGCCCGAGCCGAGTTGGGTGTTCGGGCTGATCAACGCTGTCGCGGTCATGATCATCGCGTGCCCGTGCGCCCTTGGCCTGGCGACACCGATGTCCGTCATGGTCGCCACCGGGAAAGCCGCTGGCAGCGGCGTATTGTTTCGCGATGCCGCGTCCATCGAAAACCTGCGCAAGATAGACACCCTGATAGTCGACAAAACCGGCACCCTCACTGAGGGTCGACCAGCGTTCCATAGCGTCGAAGCCGTATCCGGTTTTACTCAGGATGAAGTGCTGCGCCTGGCCGCCAGCCTGGATCAGGGCAGTGAGCATCCATTGGCCCACGCCATCGTCGAACAGGCTCGTGCCGCTGGGCTGCAACTGGCAACACCTGAAACCTTCGAGTCAGCCTCGGGCATTGGTGTAAGTGGTCAGGTCGAGGGGCGGCGCCTGATGCTGGGCAATACCGCGTTGATGCAGGAGGCGGGCATTTCCACCGAGAGTTTGCACGTGCATGCCGAAAAGCTGCGCGCCGACGGTACGAGCATCATGTACCTGGCAGTCAATGGTGCCCTGGCGGGTTTGCTGGCGGTTGCCGACCCCATCAAACCCACCACGAAGCTGGCCGTCGAGCGTTTGCAGGCGGATGGCGTCAAGGTCATCATGGCCACGGGTGACGGTCTTACGACGGCTCGCTCGGTCGCTCGCCAGTTGGGCATCGAGGAGGTGCATGGCGAGGTCAAGCCGCAAGATAAAGAACGTCTGGTGGCCGCTCTGCAACAAGCCGGACACCGCGTGGCGATGGCCGGCGACGGCATCAATGACGCCCCCGCATTGGCTCGCGCGGATGTCGGTATCGCCATGGGCACTGGCACTGACGTGGCGATGAACAGCGCTCAGGTCACCCTGGTGAAAGGCGATCTGCTCGGTATCCTGCGTGCCCGCAGCCTGTCAGTAGCAACGGTGAGAAACATGCACCAGAACCTGACCTTCGCCTTCCTTTACAACGCCATGGGCATCCCACTCGCCGCCGGCTTGTTCTTCCCGCTTACCGGCCACCTCCTGTCACCACTCGTTGCCGCACTGGCCATGAGCGTGAGCTCGGCGTCGGTGGTATTCAACGCCTTGCGTCTGCGGCAGGCTTCCATTGATTGAGTGAAAGTCCCCCTTGACCTTGCCATGGCGGCAAGGTTGAGGATAAGCCAGCGTCGCAGAAAAGCCTCATGCGTCTGTCTTTCCATGATCACTTTTTGTGAGGAGTCACCGATGAAGACTGTAGAACTGCAAGTCCAAGGCATGAGCTGTGGTTCATGCGTCAAACATGTCACCGAAGCGCTGCGCCCACTTGAAGGCGTCAGTGACGTCACAGTGGATCTGCAAGCCGGACGGGTGAAGGTCAGCGGCGTTTCGGACGGCCACGCGCTGCTTGCAGCCCTGGAGGACGCGGGCTACCCCGCACAGCTGGCGACAGTGGAAAGCGTAGCGAGCAAGAAAACCTCGGGGTGTGGCGGGAACGGCGGCGGGTGCTGCTGCCGGTAAGCGTTATTTTTAAATTCGCGACTACTCCGGCAATCGCCCCTGGCCAGCCCCAGGCAAGCCATCCCGCTGCGCCTGGGCCATCAACCATTCGCAAAACAACTCCAGTTTCTTACTACGTTCCGGGCTCCGCTTCGCCACATAGCGATAGCTGCTCTGATGAAACCCGAACGGTGCCAGCAGACGGCCAAGGCGAATGTCGTCAGCCACCAGGTGCCAGGGGGCAACGCAAATCCCCAGCCCGGCAATCGCGGCTTCCAACGTGAAATAGTAATGCTCGTACTCCAAGCCGGCCGGTGCACTGGCCTGATAGCCAATCGCATCTCCCCAGTTTGCCCAGGCATTCGGGCGCGTTTTGGTGTGCAGGAGTGGGTGCAGGAAAATCGAACTGAGTTCAGTCAACTGGATACGCGCGGATAACGCTGGTGACAGGACGATGCCCAATCGCTCAGGGAATAACAGGAGGGTGTTTTCCTGACCATCGAGCCGACCCTGCTCAGCCGTGATCATCACGTCATACCGATCGCGCCCCGGATCGCTCGTGTCGCCTGAAGAGCTCAAGCGAACCTTGATGTCCGGGTACTTCACATTGAAATCGAAAAGGCGGGGTATCAACCATTTGACCGTGAAGGTGCTGAAGCAGGACACGTCCAGAATACCCGTCGCGGTATCCCTGATTCGGCCGACTGCGGCTTCGATCCGATCCAGTGCAGCCGTGAGATCCGGCAGGAGTTCTTTGCCGGCGGCGGTGAGTTGCGGTTTGTTCTTGGTGCCCTCGAACAGCTCGACCCCAAGACTCAACTCCAACTGGCGTACCTGGCGACTCACCGCCCCGGGCGTGACCGAAAGTTCATCGGCGGCAGACGTCATTCTTCCCAGCCGGGCGGCGGCCTCGAAGGAGCGCAGAGCATTCAATGGGGGGAGGCGACGTTTCATTAAGTGACTTTAACTCAATTACTTCGGGCCCATAAATCGTTTTCCTGGCACGCCTCGTTTTTGCAGAATCCCGCTGCACCAGCACATCCGGCTACCTGTCCTGGATGCCGGAACGACAGGAGCCCCACCCAAAGCAATTGAGAGAGCCTCACATGCCATTCGTTCGCACAGCCGTCATCAAGGGCACCAGCCCGCAGCAACGCCAACACATCGTCGATGGCATCCATCAAGCGCTGGTCGAGAGCATCGGCATGCCCGAGGATGAACTGTTCAACCTGGTCACCGACTATGATCCGGAGCAGTTCTTCTACAGCCGCACCTTCAATGGCATCGCTCGTTCAGACAAGCTCGTGGTGATTGAAATCACGCTGCGTAGGGGTCGCAGTGACGCCATGAAACGCGACCTGTACAAAAAAATCGCTGACCATCTCGGCGCTCAAGCGCAGGTTCGCCCGCAGGATATTTTCATCTTCATGCATGAGAACGACTATTCGGATTGGTCGGTGGGCCTGGGGAAATTTGCGATGGCGCTGGTGCAGCAAACAGGCGATGCCGCTGCGGTGTAGAGGCGAAGCTTCAGGGTTCCTCTGACTGTCTCTGACGTCTCCAGGGCGGTCGTCCAGACTGGGTCCACTAATGCGATGAAACATAACTGGACGGCCCGGACGGCGCCGGCAAGGCATAGGTCGCCTTCATCCATTCGATCTCCGCCTGGGGCGCCCGACCGAACAGGCGCTTGAACTCACGACTGAATTGCGAGGCGCTTTCGTAGCCGACGTTGAACGCCGCCGTCGAAGCGCTCATCGCGTTGCGCAGCATCAGCAGCCTCGCTTGATGCAGACGCGTTGACTTCAAGTACTGCATGGGTGAGGCGTCCGTCACGTTGCGAAAGTGCAGGTAAAAGGTGGGCACGCTCATGTTGGCTTCCCGGGCAAGCGCCTCGACGCTGAGACGTTCCGCATAGCAACTGTGGATTTTCCGGATTGCGCGGGTGATCTGGCCGAAATGTCCTTGGCGACTCAACGCGGCGCGCATCGAGCCGCCTTGCTCGCCGGTGAGGATGCGGTAGTAGATCTCCCGTATCAGCGACGGCCCGAGTATCTGCGCTTCGCCCGGATGGCTCATGGCTTCAAGAAAGCGCAGCGTCGAGGCACACAACTGATCGTCCATGGGCGAGGCGTACATGCCCTTGGGCGGGGCATCGCTTGGACCGAGGGCTTCGTCGACCTGCAGCATCAACTCGCTGGCCAACTGCAAGTCGAGGCGCATGTAGACCGCCAGCATGGGCTCGGCTTCGCTGGCGTCGGTTTCCATGGTAAACGGCACGGGGACCGACACCACCAGGTAGTGCTGGGCGTCGTAGACGTAAACGTCATCGCCCAGATAACCGCGCTTGCGGCCCTGGCACAGGATCACGATACCGGGGTCATACAACACCGGTGTGCGCGCCAGCGGGCGGTTCGAACGCAGGAAACGGATGTCCTCCAGCGCGCTGAGATTGTAGCCCTCGACTGGCGCCAGCTTCTCCATCAACTGCACCATCCGCGAAGTGCGTGAGTCGGC
The DNA here is from genome assembly GCF_006227205.1 of Pseudomonas sp. ICMP22404. Lineage (GTDB taxonomy): Bacteria > Pseudomonadota > Gammaproteobacteria > Pseudomonadales > Pseudomonadaceae > Aquipseudomonas. The sequence continues at coordinate 68,187 of NZ_VCNG01000013.1, read as the reverse complement.
CTCAGTCATCGACATCCTCCTGCTTGCCGGTCAACCGTCGGTCGAACGGGTGAGCGCTTCCCATTGATCAATCTCGTTGGCCGCATGGCTCAACTTGGCCCGCACCAGGCTGAGCGCATCGCTGCCCAACAACAGGTGTGCAGGTGGCGTCGGGCTGGCAATCACTTGCAGCATCGCTTGCGCGGCCTTCTGTGGATCGCCGAGCTGCTTGCCGCTTTTCTCCTCGCGAGCCCTGCGTACCGGATCGAAACTGGCGTCGTAGTCGGCAATGCTACGCGCCGTGCGGCGCATCGAACGACCCGCCCAATCCGTTCGAAACGAGCCGGGCGCGACAGCTGTGACGAAGATGTTGAACGGCCGCAGTTCCTGGCTCAGCGTATCGGAGATGCCCTCTAGGGCGAACTTGCTCCCGCAGTAGTAAGCGATTCCCGGCATCGTGATGGTGCCGCCCATGGAAGTGATATTGAGGATATGACCGGCACGCCGCGTGCGGAAGTAAGGCAGGAACTCCTTAATCACCGCCACCGCACCGAACACATTGACGTCGAACTGACGCCGCATCTCCTCCAGTGGCGACTCTTCGAGAATACCCTCATGCCCGTAGCCGGCATTGTTGACTAACACATCGACCGGACCATGAGCGGCCTCCGTCGCCGCGACAACGCTATCGATCCGGTCGAAGTCCGTGACATCCAGGGTGACGCCGTGGGCACGATCCGCTGAAAGCGCTTCAAAGGCCTGCAAGGCTGCCTCACTGCGCACGGTTCCGATGACACGGTGACCCGCGGCAAGTGCCTCCCGGGCCAAGGCGTTGCCGAAGCCACTGCTTACGCCGGTGATGAATAGGGTTTTACTGCTGTGCATGGCGAGCTCCAATCGATAGGTACGGGGTTATGGTAGCTATCGAAAAGTGGAGCACCTATGCCGGTTTGCCTGGGAGCCTTGCCTATTTCTATCGAGGCCCGGATTTAAAGTATGGGCGTCAAATACCAGGCCCGCTCACGTGGGCCGACAACCGTGCCAAGCGATCCCAACCCTCTGCGCTGATCCCCGAGCAATTACTCAATAACAACCTCTCCAGCGGCAACCGCTCCAGCACCGGCACCATGGCGGTCGTGAGCTGCGATTCCCCCGGTCCCGCCGCAAGGGTCAGGTCCCGCAACGGCAGCCCCGCAAGATGAGCGACGCCGGCGTCGGTCAGCCACGGGCTTTCGTACAAGCCGAGGCGCTTCAGCGGCAAGTTGCCCAGGCAGGCCAGGTCGGCATCGCGCAGGTCCAGGCCGCTGATTTCCAACTGCTCCAACGGCAGGCCCAACTCGGTCAGTTTGCGCATTGTCTTGCCATCCATGCCCTGACAGAAACTGAGATTCAGCCGCTTCAGCGGCAGGCCGGCCAGTTGTTTCAGCATCTTCCAGCTCACCTCGTTCAACGACAGGTCCAGCGATTCCAGGCCGAGCCCCTCCAGATCACGCAATGTCTGAGCGTCGATGCCTTGCACATCGGAAAGCCCCAGATGCTTGAGTGGAAACCCGTGCAGCACGTCCAGACGCTCGATCACCTGGCGTGAGCATTTGAGATCCAGATAGGCAAGCGGCATGCCTTCGAGTCCCTCGAAGTCGTCCTCGCAGAGGTACGCGGAATGCAACGAAAGCCGTTCGATCGGCAGGTCACGGATGGCATCAAGCAGGCTGTCCGAGGCGTAGCAGTCATCGAGGCTCAGCGAGCGCAAGGCCGTCATATCGGCAAGCCAGGAAGGATCTCGCAAGATGGCGCCGCTTGAGCTGATGGTCAGTTGTTCGAGTGGATGCGTGCACAAGTGCCGCATTCCCGCTGAAGTCAGCTCTCCGGCGCGTTTCAAGGTGAGTGAGCGCAACCTGAATGACGACAGCGCCCGAAGGCCGTGGTCCGTGAGGTCATCGCAACGGTTCAATGACAACTCTTGCAGCCTGCTGCTGCCCAGTTGCCGGAGGAAACTGTCGTCGAAGTCTTCACCATAGGTGTCCAACTTGAGGCAGCGCAGGCGTTCGAGTGACGGCAGACTGGTCGCGTCATCGTCGCGGGAAAAGCTGCTGATCTCCAGATGTTCCAGGGCAACACCCGGCAAACGCCGCCATATATCCGGACCGCAACGGAACCTCGGGCCGTTGAGTATCAGCGTGCGCAACGGCAGCCCGGCCAGGGCGTCAAGCCAATGCGACTCGGCATCGTCCAGCTCCACATGGTCCACCGGCAGTCCGCGAAGCTGCGGCAACAAGGGACCGGGACGATTCCTGTGGGGTGTGGTGTTCAACTGGGCAATCACGGCCATGGCGGCCGGATCGCAGAGGCCAGCGGCAACGCGCAACCCCTCCAGCGAAACCTCCGCCGTATCAAGCAGGACGCGATAAAGCGCGGCACGCGCGGCAATGTCATCGGGTGCGGTGGCGAGTTGGGCGATCAGGGCACTGCGGTTGGAGGTCTGCACGGTCTATGCGTCCGAAGTGAGCAGGTTGCGTATGCTGCCGCAAAAAACGGGTTTGATCATCGACCAAACCCAAACTTTAAGTTTCTATCGAGGATCGACGGTGTCCAGTGCCCGGTTTGCCAAGAGCTGGCCCAGTTCGATCAACTGCTGCAGCCCCAAGGCAAAATGTCGCCGAGAACCTTCCAGCTCGAACGCCAGGTCACCGGCCATGACATTGGCGGAAGCCAGGGTTTCGCTGAGGTTGGCCAACAGGCTTTCAGCATCGACGCCATCCACGATGGTGAAGAGTTGGTCGGGGGATGGTTTCTCGTCGGATTGGGCGGGTTTGGGGTTCAGGTAGGAATCGATGACGCGTTCGGCGTTGGCATCGGCGGCGATGTCCAGGTGCAGCGGTGGGACGGGTGGGTCTGGGATGAGTTTGTCCATGGGGTGCTCCTAACGTAAGTGGAAGCCGCCACGTTCGCTGCTAAACGAGTGGGTGGCAGCCGTGCGCAGGTTAGCAGACCGGTACGTTAGGAAACCGGCGCACCCGAGGATGCCCTGCGCACAGCCGCCATGAAGATTCGGACGTAAAACTGCCCGCACTCATGGTGATTGCCATGCGCCTAACGTAACTTCCGAGCTGCTAAACCCGACCGCTGAATGGCAGCGGTGGACAGAGACTAGGCACCGGAAACGGCAGGCGCAAGGGGTTGGGATTTTCTAGGAAATGTCCTGCAAGTCAATGGGAAAGGTCTTTATACAAAGTGTTTCGTTCTCTTGGCGTCGGCAATTTCATGCTAACCGCAAGCTGCCGACTCATACAGGCTTCTTAAATGCTCCAACTTCCTGATTCATTTTAGGAAAAAATGGATATTGCTTAGGTGCGCCCGCCGTTCTATCCTAGGCTAATCATCTGTATTTCTAACAGCAACTCCGTGAGCACGCCTCATATAAAAACAATACTCCTCCCCTGCATAAATTAACACGCCTCTTTCCCACCAATTCTCGCCCTCATTTACCGATACGCCTGACTGCAATAGAGACTTAAATACTTCATCAAGACGGTCCAACTCTTCAAAAAAGCCTTTCAACTCATCCGCATTGGAGATTATCGAATCTTCCAACAACTGCTGCATTAAATTCCTTATCTAATTTCATTTCTATATTCAGAGTAATTCCAGCCATAATCACCCTGGCACTCTTCAACAAAAAACCTCCACTTCTGAATCAAAGACATAAAAGTTTCATTACCAAACCCAAGCCTGCTCAAAACAGCAGAGCATAGTTTAAAGGTATCGGTATGAGTCATAGCTGACGCGAAGCAGCATTGCCGTCCGGCCTGAAGAAGGTGTTTATTTTTTCCATTCCGCATCACACCAAAACATCCAGTTGATGGTTCAAACCTAAGCATTCAAAAAGGGGACGGATTTATTTTTCACCTCATTGTCTAGTCCTGAAACAGGTGTAAACCTATTTCAGAACTAGACAGGATCCCTCAGGATCCGTACCCTTCTCCCTTTTTTTCATGCCCCATCCACGCCCACAATATTCCAACCTCTTGTTTTCATCTAGGAAAAAGTGGAGTTCCCTCAGGGACTGCCCCGCCCTCAAAATACTGCTGCAGTATATTTTACGTATTTGCATAATACGCATAAATATCCGCATCAGGCCAAAAATCATCATATGCAGTCAATACACTTCTAAGAGCCTCACTACGAGGATCCTGCGAAGGGTTCATTCTTGAAACTACGAACTCTTTAATTTCTGACCACTGAAGCTCTCGCATGCAAAACGCTACCGCTTCAAATGGCGAATCATTCGATACCAAGATCATCTTAAACCTGCCAATAAAATCCGCCCTATACTCCGGATGCTTTTTCACAAACTTTAAAATATTCAATAAAGATTCTTCATAGGAGATTTCCAGCTCCTCATTAAAAGCAGCCATGGCGGCATCGCAAAGAATGTCGAATTGTTTAATAATTTCACTCATTTAGGCACCCATGCACCTGTTCTAGGGTTACTGACATCTGGAATCCAGACCTTTTCTATGTATTTCCCTGTCACATCAAACCCTTTTTGAGAGAAGGCGCTTTCCGCTGCGGCCTGAGCGGATGTGCCAGAGAAAAATCAAATAAATCCGTCCCATTTTCTAGACACGAGTTATGCTTACATCATTAATGGTTTGGGTTTCGCCAAGCTTCAATGCGGTATTAGCAGTTCCTTTTGCACCATCAGCCTTTTATGCGCTCTAAGAACTCATCCATTGCTAGTGGATCACGCTCCACAAGTTTTTCAATCAAATCTTCCGCTGCCCAATGCAGAATCATGTCCCCTCCCCCCCATCCTTACAAAGGATGAGATCACTTGACAAAGAAGAGTCAAGAACATCGATTTCTCTATCGCTGAGTGCCATCAGGCCACCGTAGCCATCATAAGGAATGACCCAGTAAAAACGCTCGTTCTCTATCCAGTAAATCCCAAACACCTGTACAGGCTCTTCTCGCCCAATTTCTCGAATAATCATATCCACATCACTCAATAGTCCTACCTGGCTGCAGCACAGGGGGCAGCTGTTGCTGCGTAGTAATTTTCATATCGTATGCTTTACCGGTTACGGAGTTGTACTGGATGGTTATATTTTCTCCGCTAGGTAGACGGTGACTTACTTCCATTTTTCTCCATCCCTCACTCAAAAAAAAGGGGACAAAAAAAAGGGGACGGATTTATTTTTCACCACAAAATTAAATAAATCCGCCCCCTTTTCTACTCTTGCTCTAAATATATCCGCCCTCTTCGTCCTGAATTGCAGATCGAATTTTAAACCTGGCCTGCCCCGTTTCTGCTCTTTTTGCCCTAAACCCCTGTTACATTTCATGTACCATTTACAGAGTTCAAGTATCGCTCACAAACTTCTAGATAAGAGACCCCATTAGAATCGACATCATCCAGAATACAATTCCACACCTCTCCAAATCTAACCACCAACCATAAGCACATTTTCATTGAGGACCTAGAGTGACCAAGCTGAACTTCGATCATGGTTTCAGGACGCCCACCAAGCATGCACTCCCAATCAAGGATACTTTGCTCGCCATAAAACCCCTCGAATTGCTCATACTTAAGGAGCGCCAAATATAAGGTCGCCTCGCCATGACTAATCGTCCCACGAGTACGTTTTCCTGCATTGACAACCCCACCTATCCCTTTCAGAAAAGTAGCAAATTCGTCTTCCCCAATTTGAGCATTAGATAGAATTGCAGCTGAACCACTCATACTACAGCCCCCCTTTTTTCGCTCCCTTCTTTCGACTGCTTATCCTTTTATTGATCTCCAAGAGGCCAAAAGTTAAGCTTTTCAAAAAAGGACGGATTTATTTTCATCTCGGAAATTAAATACATTAAATAAACCCGTCGTTTTTTTATTCGCCCTCTAACCATTAAAATTTTACCACCCTCTCTTTTATGTAATCTTCTAAATAGCTCTCTAAGGGCTTTGCCGTTCCAAGAACATGAAGCTCACCAGAGTTTTTATCAATTAGAAATGGCGCATTCCCAGCTAGCTGAGCTGACAGTTCACCTGTCTCTAGAAACTCCTTTGACTGGTAGCAGAAATACCATCCCTCGGAAAACTCACCCTCATGAGTAATTTGCAAAGGAATTTCGGAATCCATTAGATAATTCTTTGCCAGAACTAAGGCGCCCGCATAGGTGATCATTAATTCGTCCTCAAAAGCTGCAGCGTTTTAAAATTACTTAAATTTGCTGACCTACCAGTCTGACCATCAAGAAACCTTACAGTACCATTCTGATTAATCACATTAAAAACATGTCCTGGCTGGCCTGGCCCATAAGATCCAAATACGATTCCCCGAGCGCCAGGCCCAGAGCCTACCATTTGCTGGACAATGGTTTCAGGCGCCGTCACAGCCCCAAACTTACCACCGAAGTTTTTTTCCAGCACACTCAATGGAACACCCTTCGTATGGTTGATCGGCAATGCAGACGCAGGATTTCCTGCCAGCGTTGCATCGGTGGCAATAGAGCAGTTCACACAATTATGAGTTCGACCTGCAGCTGGATAACCCGGATTAACATTCTTTATTGATCCCGAAAAAAGGGGACGGATTTATTTTTCACCACAAAATTAAATAAATCCGTCCCCTTTTTCTACCGCTTTCTGCTCGATGACGAAACGGTCGGTGCCACGACTTCAGCACTGGTTGATCCGCTGGCGCCAAGTCCACGGGATATGTTGTCCAGGGCAAATAACACCAGAGCCGTCGATTGGCTTCCATTACCCCAATCACTGGACGTCCGGGTAGACTAGACGTCTTATACCCGCCAAAAATCCATTTCATTTCAGGGATCGAATGAAAACCTATCTCGCTCTTCCTTTAGCAGTAACGCTCGCCTTTGCAATCACCGGTTGTGGAAGTCGCCAAGTGAGCGTCCAGCCCTCCTCCAAGCCGGTAATCCCGCTAGCATCAAATCAGCACCAAGCAAGCCTTACCTTTCGCACCCTTGGCGGCGCAGGTGATCATCCGGTCAGCTATTTCCTCGGCGCTGCCGACGCGAATGAGTACACCATGCCCTCCGCTGGCGAGCGCGTCTACGATGCCAACTACTTCAAACGCGTACCGGGCTATCTGAAGAAAATGGCAGGCGGTACGGACAGCATTGATACGTTGGTAACGGCCGAAAAACCCCTGAAAGTGAGTGCGTCGGTTAAGAGACAAATAGCCACCCTTAACGGCATTCCCATGCACTCCTTGTCGGCTACTCCATCACCCCACAGCCGGCTGCTCAGGTGTTCACACCAGAACCTCAAAAGAACTATCTGATTGAAACGGTTATCGCAGACGACTACGTCATGAAGGTCTATGAGCTCTCCTCTGCCGGTGAGCGAAAAGAGGTAAGCGTGACCGTTAACGCTGATAAATGACAAAGACAAAGCCTGTCGTCGAGTCACTGCCTACCCAACAATCAGGACGCTCATTGATGTATAGGAAATACGTAGCACTCACTTTTCTGTTGCTGAGCGGCTGCTCGCTGCATCCGCACACCAAGGATGACCTGTTGCGCTCTGGCGTAGCCAGCCCCGAGTATTGCTTGACGCAGGATCGGACGGTGGTCGTAGAACGGGTACAAGGGTATTTGAATCATTGCTACCACCCTCAAGTAACCAATCTCACGACGGGCGGAACACTCGTCAGCACCATCCAGTTGAAAGTTGACACCAACGCCGAAAGAAGCGACATGGTGCTTTGGGCGCCGACGATCTATGGCGACCAGTTCTATATGAACGTGATCGTCTCGGAAAAAAATCCCGTCTGCAAAACCACCCTAACCGCCGTTGCGTCCGGCTGGGGCTTTGGACGTAATTTTCCGAAGATATTGGAAAGCGCTAACGGTGGGGATCCTTGGTGTCCGTTTTAAATAGGCCAAGGTGGAAAAAGGAAATCCTCTCCTTTTCTCCCTGATTTTTTCACTCCAGGTCAGACCTTGGTCGATTGAGTGAAAGCCCAGGCAAACGCGACAGCTCCGATGACGGGACGAATCAAATCTGTTGTCGGAGCGCTGCCGGTAAACACTTGTAGGCTTGTAAAAGCGAATAAACCTATGGCAGCAAGAACACCCAACATCGAGACCCAGCGGAAATATCGTGGAAACATCAATCAATCCTTATATGTAAAAACCACAAAAGCGGAAAACAACTAAACAGGGGGTGGATTTATTTTCCACCTCGAAATCAAACAAATCCGCCCCTTTTGCTAGTCCCCTTTCCCCTAATTTTCGCCAGCTTTCTATTGTGGACCCCGCCACTATCAGGAGTGCTTCGACGTTCAGTTACCTGCACGCCAGTCGACCAACCCCTTAACATACCGCAGCTTATCCAATATAAAACCAGAAAAATCCATAGACAGCAATTTAAAGCCATCAACTTCAGAGCTAATTTCCACTACAGACCAACTATTTTTAGAATCAAAAGCATATAACACATCACTTGAATTACCCGCAAACACATACACACCATCATACCCATCTATCTCCCTACCAGATATAGAAGAATATTTTACCGGGCCATCATCTACATAAAACGCAGCATCTAGTTCACCAAAACCAAAATCCGCAAGAAACTCCAGGTAATCGACAGGCACACCTTTTCGGTCCGATTCGTCAACACCGCTCAGTATGGCATCAACGTTAGTTATACAGTCACCATAATCACCTTCATAAAGCTCAGCGGTCGTTATTGCATCTATAAGACTTCGTATTTCTACTGATTTCTTCATAGTTATCTACCAAATAATTTCTCTGCAGGACCTTGCGTTCTGTGGATGCCTCCCTGATGCTCTACACCTCGCATTGCAGGTGTAATGTTCCACCATTCAGCTTTACCACCAAATTTATTCTCTATTACATGATGAGCATCATAATTTCTGGTTTTAATACTGCCGTTTTTGTCAGTATAGGTTTCTTTTGGCCAGCTCTCACCAGTGTTTTTCTCCCACTCTTTTCGGAGGCTGGGCAGTTTCCTTTCAAAATCAATCCGATTCAACTCAACACCTTCTTTGGAGAGGCGCGAGTAGGCAAAAAAAGGGGGCAGATCTATTTTCACCTCAAGATTAAATAAATCCGCCCCCTTTTTCTTCACAAGTAATCTTTGTATTAACCGCCTTATTCCAATTTCATTTTTATACTCAGAATAATCCCAACCATACCCTTCCTCGCATTCCTCAACCAAAAACTCCACTTTCGCATCAAAGACATTAACGTCTCACCACCAAAACCTAGCCGGGTTAAAATATTCGAACAGATCTCAGAAGCACTTTCACTTTTCATAACTGTTCCCGGAAATACTTCAGTCGTGCAGCAGCGTCGCCGCTAGTTCTAAGGAAAGTATTTATTTTTCCATTCCGCATGACACCAAAATATCCAGTTGACGGCTCAAACCTCAGAATGGAACCATCAGCTCCGTAAAAAGGGACTGATTTATTTTTTACCTCAAAACTTAAATAGATCCGCCCCTTTCCCCTACGCCACCCTTAAAACTAATTCATTTATCATCTTCCGATCCGGATCACTCTTTGCAGCACGATTCAATACCGGAATCAGATAGTACAGCAGCAACTCTCGCCTAGCTGCATCGTCAGACAAAGCTTTTTCAATACAGCCAATCAGTGAAGCTATAGACATAATAGAGGCAAAACTTTCATACCCTCGATAACCTGAAAATGGTAATTTCTTGAAAAAATGGTCTGCCAGTTGATGCTGCTCAGTTTTCCCCCAAGACCGGTGCGGCAAGAGTACCATCGCTTCACCCCAATCATCGGAATCTAATGGATATGCTCCAATCAACCAGTCGGCGGCCTGAGCAGAGCTCATCTTTCTGAGTTCCTTACAAAGTGCTCGCTGTCGTGCGTCCATATCAAGCCTATTTGGGTTGCAACATTTTCTTAGCAAGCCATGTTTGGCGTTCAATGACGCTGGCGGTTTGTACGGCTATAAAAAAGGGGACGAAAAAAGTAGACGGATTTATTTTTACCTCAAAATTAAATAAATCCGTCCCCTTTTTCAGAAGTTTTACCCTCTACTCCTCGCGCCTAGTGCTTGAATTTCGTCTTTACACTTTCGCCTTGGTGATAACTCATAACAAATGAATGCCAGCCTTCACCCCGACGAACAGCATTTTCTTTTAGCTGCTCAACCAAATCGAAAATTAGAAAGCTATCAAAATCCGTTTCAGCATCAGTTGACTCTACGCCATTTTTCTTCACCGTCAACTCCGCCTCCATACAGCCAATTCCGACTTCAACCTCATAAATAAACGAGTCATACCCGCCGACAATACCCGAATCAATCAACTCAAATATTTGCTTTAGCAAATCAAAATCCTGGGTAACCATTATAAGAACTCCGGTGGGGCTTTTGCTTCATTTTTGAAAACCAATGTTTTTGTCTTACCATCTATCGTATATGTTAGCTGTATCGCATCAGGCCTTGCCGAGGCCGGATCAGTGCGCCTGAATTTTATCGTTGTTGGGCCAACCATTTTGGTAGGATCATTCAATGCTTCTTTAACTTTATTCTCATAAAAAACTTTATAGGCAGAGTTATTGAAATTTCTATCCTGAGGAAAGAGGTTGTATCCGTCACAGGTACCGCCCTGGCTGCATGCTTGCGCATGCCCACCGACATCTGTCTCACGCCCCTCTTTACCCGCAGCCGTTTGTCTGGAGTCCCTTGGAACCTTGACCTTACTGGGAGTAAACGTCAGCTCTTCAACCATACCTTTACTGTTCGTGACAAAAGAGTCGCCATTATCAAGCTCGTATCGCGTGTTAGGGCTCCGGACATTTGGATTGTTGAGTATCTCGTACGTCGGAGATCCTTTTACTGACTCGCCGGTGTTTACCTTTACGACGGCTTGGGATGACGTTGCGTTACTACCAGTGCCTGTTTTCGATTCATTAGGCGAAACAGATGACTGATCGCCTCTTGGCCCGGCCTCTACCCATCCCTTCGACGGCGTTTCCCCAAACTTCTTATCCCAATCAGGATCTATCGGCCCTCTTCCCAGCCCATCGGCACCGTCCGTTATACCATCCGAACGCCCTTTCCCTACAACACCAACAACCTTACCTGTCGCCGCACCCGCCGCATTCGTAACCGTCCCCAAGGCGATATTCAGTAGCGTCGTTGCGCCACGAACATACACATCTCCCTTCTGCTCATCCCGGCCCTGTTCGTAGCGAACCTTAAAGAGATTGTCGCTAACCTCCAGGTCATTCTTGTTCTTGCCGCTGAGCTCGCTGGCAATCGATTTCGATATCGAATCCTTGGCCGTAGCGATCTTGTCGCCAAACAGTTTGTTGACTACCACGTTGCCAGCCAGACCGACCGCCATCTTGCCGGGGCCCATAACGGCCTGAATTCCCAAGCCCAAGAGCTGCGCTTGCTCAACTGGAAGGCCATCCAGATAGGTTTGCAGCTTCGCTGTTTCTTGCAGCAACTTCCTGCCAGGGGTGTTTACCTGAACGTCGGTGACGTATCTGAACTTCAAGGTGCCATCCACGTCTTTGTAGATGGCAGCAGTACGCTGCTTGTCGCTAGGATCGCCCGGTGCACAGCCTCCTGTGACGTCGCAGGCCTCTTGCAGTTTGGCGAAGTCCGAGAATCGCTTCGCGAAACTCTGGATAACAGCGACGTCCTCGGACTTCAGATCCTTAATCTCGCCAGGATCCCGACCATTTCGAACGAGATTCTTCGCGATATTCAGCGCAGCCTCATCCCCCAACGCAGCTCGGGCCGAAGCAGGCACCTCCTCAATCGAAACCCTCTGCGCCTGGATGCTGTTCCAGGCTTGTTCAGCGGATCGAACCGGTCCCTGAATCAGCTCAAGGGCTTCTTTGTAGGCCTTCTGACTGTTCTCCGGATATTTTTCAATGCTGGTTTTCCAGGCATGCAGGGTGCCCGAAGCATCGCCCACCGCCTCCAGCGAAGACTTGGTCACATACAAATCAGTGCGCGACTCATCATCCTTGGTGATCTCGTAGGCCTTGCTCACATCCCGATTTAGCCCCGTGGTCGAATCAGCTCCGGTCCGGGCGTCATCACGCACCACAATCTCGCCAGCCCCCACCGTGGCCCTGACGATCTGCTCACGGTCTTTCTCATACTCCCAGCCGCTGACGCTCCAGCCGTTCTCTCCTTCCTTGCCCTTGCCGACCTGACTGGGGTCCTGGGTGGTTTCGCCGCTGCTGCCAGCGGAGTAACTGCCGCCGACGTTCAGGTAATAGCCGTGCTCCTTGTCCTTACCGGCAATGTCACTGAAATCCAGGGTCCCGGTGTCCAGTTTGAGGTTGCCGTTGTCGGCAGCAATCAAAGCACCGTCCAGTTGGGTATGATCTTCAGTGCGAATGTCGACCTTGTTTTTGCCGATGATGCTGGCTTGCTGCTCGACCCAATTAGTCTCACCGGTTGTCTTTCCATACCCCACCGATCCACTGACGCCAGCACCCGGCCCAAAGGTGGCTGTGACACTGAGGTCGAATTCCTTACCCTTGACTTTGCCGGTGTCGGGTGCCGAGGAGACATTCAGGTCGCCGCCAACGCGGCCAACGACTTCATCGCCACGCAACGTGGCGCCCGTGATGTTGGTGTCTTTGTCACTGTCGAAGCCCAGTCGGTTTCCGGCGTACAGGTAGGCTTCTTGCTGGCGCTTGCCTTCACGTTCCAGGTCGCCCTTGCCAATGTTCACACTGACGTAGACGCCGAAGCCTTGTGAGCCGAACGTCAGGCCCGCTTCACCACCGCCATTGTGGCGGTTGTTTTCGCTGTTGCTGTCGTTCTGCGCCGACCGGATGTTCAGGTCATTGCCGGCATCAAGCGCGATATCCCGCCCGGCCTTGGCCTGGGTTCCAACCAGATTGATGTCATGGCTGGCATCGACATTGAAGTCTCTACCGGCAGCGACCTGGGTCGGCGTCGAACTGCCGTAGACGCCATCCCCGGTGGCTAAGCCGTAGCTGCCACCCACGCCCAGCTTGAGGCCGCCACTGGTGCCACCATGAATACCGCTCCAGCTTTGGCGCTCGCTGCTTTCCTGGGTGACACTGCCCTTTGCCACGTCCAGCGTGACGTCGCGACCTTTGATGTTGATGTCACGTCCGGCCTGTAGCTGAGCGCCCTTGACGATGACATCGTTGCCAGCGTCCAGGGTAACGTCATTGCCCGCATCCAGCGTCGACGCTCGATTGGTCTGTTCGATAACCTGCTGGCTACTGGTTTGGGTGCTGTTGCCGAATTTGACGTCCGCCGTCGGGCCGTTGACGAACTGGGTGACGGCATCAATGCCCTTGAGGGTGCTGGAAGCCTTGCTGACTCCGTTCTCACCCTTCCCCGCGCCGCTGACCGCATCCCTGGTGCGGCCATAGTTGTGACTGAAAGACACGCCAAGCCCGTTACGACTGGCTTCGCGTTCCTGTTCAGTCAGTTGGGTTTCGCGCGCGGCATCGATGTTGATATTGCGACCAGCCGTGAGGTCGATATCACGCGTGGCGCGAAGGTCGGAACCGGTCTGGTTTATGTCGCGCAGGGCGTTGATGGCAACGTCCTGGCCCGCACTGATCCGACTGACGGCAGCTGTCTGCTGTTCGAGGCGATCCTTTTCCTTGACGCTATCGGTACCGGCGAAGAAGTTGATTCCATTGGCATCGCTGGAAACGCCTATACCCGACTGCTTCTCCTTGGACCATTGCTGCTCGGAGTTTTCGTTTCTCGCCGCGGCCACATTGACGTCACGTCCGGCATTAAGGCTGACGTTACGCCCGGCATCGATACCGCTGCCAATCAGATTGATATCGCGCTCTGCTTGCAGCATCGCGTCACGATCCGCCGTCACCTGACTGCCCACACTGGTACTGCTCTGCGCTATTCGCCCCGCCTCCTTGGCCGAAGCAAACGACAAGAACCCACCCGAAACCGAAAGCCCGGTTTTCTTCTTGTATTCCTCAGTACGGCTATAAGCAGTGTCGTTGGCAGAGACGAGATTGATATCGCCCTCTTTATTGACCAACCCCGCACGTAGCTCGACATCATTGCCAGCGGTGGTTTGGCTGGCCCGCACACGTAGATCGTTGCCGGCGGCCACCACCACATCGTTGCCTGCGTCCAGTTCACTGGCGACCTGAGACGCGGTGGTCTTCAGTTCGCTCTTGCCGCTTTTGGACAGGCCGAGGAAACCCGATTTGGTCTTCTTGCTGTAGGAACCGTGCTCTTCAACCCCCGATAGCACGGCGATATCACCCGTGCCCCCCAGCATCAGGTCACCCTGAGCCTTGAGCTGGCTGCCAACGACCGTTACATCGCGCCCACCATTGATGCTCATGCCACCATTGGCGTTTTTGCGGGTGTTGACGGTCAGGTCTTGTCCGGCCTCGACCACCGACGCGACATTGGTGCTGTCGTAACTTTCCCGCTGTTCGCTTTTGCTGCGGCCAAAGGAGCCTTTGCTTTTCTTCGAATAGAACTCGGCCGTTTCGTCCTTTGCCGACAAGAGATTGATGTCTCGACTGGCATCGAGGGCAACATTCCCGGCGCCTTTCAGGCGGCTGGCGACCAGGCTCAGGTCCTGCCCCGCTTGGACGCTTAGATTCCCGCCCGACTGGACAACCGAGGACTGCTGGCGAACAAGGTCGTTGCTGCTTTTGATTTTTTTGCTTTGCGAAGAACGGTGGCTTTCGTTGGCGGCGGACTCGATAGCGATATCTCGCCCGGCGCTCAGCGCCAAAGCGGTCTGGGCGATGAGGTTGCTTGCTACAACCCTCAGGTCCTGTCCGGCCGTTACGTTCAGATCACCGCCAGCCGTAACGCTGGAACCGTTCTGGGTGATGGTTTGATCCCGATATCGGTTACCCAACCGGTTGCTATCGGCCTGCTCGGCAGCCGTAATCTTCAGATCCCTGGCAGCGCGCAAGGTGGTGTCGTTACCGCTCTTCAGCGCGCCGCCCGCGTTGTTGAGATCGCGCCCGGTACCCACGCTCAGGTCATGACTCGCCTCGATCCGCGCCGCGCTGTCGACGAAATCCCGCTGCTCAGTCTTGTAGCCCGTGCTGCTGGCATGACGGGTGACAGTCCGCTCGTTGGTCACATCCCCCGCAAGCGCAACAACGCTGACATCCCGGCCAGAAATAACCCCACCCGCCCGGTTAGTCAGATCATTACTCGCCAACGCATCCAGCCGATTCCCCGCCTCCAGCAACCCACTGTTCACCAGGCTGTCGTTAGCCGTGGCAACCAGGTTATTGGACGCCCGCAACGTCCCGGCGTTGTTCAGGTTCTTACCGGCAATCAACGTGACGTCGCTGCCCTGGATCAACGCCCCATTCGGCGCCAGCCGATGGTTGGCGTTCGCCAGGTAAAGCACCGGCACCAGCACTTGCTGGCCGTTCACCGTCTGGTTTTCCATCCAGACGATGTCGTGGGTCAGCGCCGCGACCTGTTCGCCGGTCAGGCTTACGCCCAAGGACAGGTTGAGGGCGTCCTTGCTGGCGATGGCGTTGTTCATCAGGTACTTGAACATGCCTTCATCGGAGGTCTGGCCGTCGAGGAAACGCTGGCCGGTGCGGGCGATGACGGCTTGCTGAATCAGGCGTTGTTCGTAGAAGCCGTCGCCCAGGCGCTTGGCCGCATCGTCGGGGTCGTAACCCAGGTTGGACAGCAGGTAATCCGAGCTCATGAACCGGCGCATGTCGGTCAGCGTCGGGTTGGTTTCGATCAGGTATTTTTGCGGGTTGGCCTGGAACGAGCGGTCCGGCAGGCCGCGCACTTGGGTCAGGCCGCTGCCTTGGGTCGGAGTGCCGCTACCTTCGTTCAGGCGGAACAGGCCGTTCTGGCCGGTGGGCAGGTCGAAGCCGGGCAGGGTTACCGGGTTGACTTGCTGTTGGGCGAGGTCGGGTGAGAGCTGTTGGTTGACGGTGATGCGGGTTGAAAATTGCCCGTCGGCGCCCGTGTCGGTGCGCGGGCCGGCGCCGACGTAGTTGTAGCCGCCCCGGATGACACTGTTGTTGGCGTTGCTCTGGGTGCGGATATCGATTGCACCGCCGGACTGGATGATCGCGGCGTAGGTCTGGGTATCGTGGGACAGGGCCCGGCTGCTGCCGAATTGCAGTAGTTCGCGCTCGGTCGTGCCGATGAAACGGCTCATGTCAGCTTCCAGGCCGCCGAGGTTGGCAGGGTTGTAGCCGGGGCTCTGGAACCAGTACTTGTTGGTGAAATTATCGGCGAGGGTACGCCAGCCGCCAGGACTGCGCGTGCGCTCGGACACGAAGGTGCGCGAGGTTTCGGTGTCGTGGGTTTCGATGCCGATGTTGTTCAGGCTGACGAGGTTGGCGGTGAGGGCGCCGCCTGCGCCGATGGTACTGCTGCTATTGGTCAGGTCACCGGCCCGGATATTCAGGTTGCCGCCGGAGGTGATGCTGGAGGCCACGCTGGCGGCGGTGACCTCAAACTTGTCACGCTGGATGATCTGCCAGACGTGGTTTTCCTTGCCGCCGCTGCAATCCCCAGCGTTGACGCCTTCGATGCAGGCGACTTCCCTGATCGACGCGGTGTAGATGCCGGCGTCGTGGGTGGTCAATAGGGTTCGCACGTTTTCAATCGTGCTGGCGGCCAGGTTCATGTTGCCGTCGCTTTGCAGCGAACCCGAGCTGTTGACGATGCTGGAGGCCTTCGTGCCCAGGCCGTCACGGTCGATGCTCAGGTTGCCCAGGCTGTAGATGTCGGCGTTGAGGTTGGTCAGGCTGTCGACCTTCAGGGCCATGTCGGCACCGCTGAAGATCAGGCCGTTTTCGTTGTGCAGTGCACCGGTGCCAACGCTCAGCAACCCGGCGCTGCCCAGGGTGCCCTGGTTATTGATGCCCTGCGCCGTGACATTCATGCCCGCCGCCGAGGTCACGCGGCCGCGGTTGTTGAATACGCCGTCGGCATGCACCGTGGTATTCCCACCGCCGGCGACACTGGCGTTTTCCTCAAGATCGATCAGTGCGGCCTTGAGGCCCAAGGTGCCCAGGCTGCTCAAGCGGCCGTTACCCGCGTATTGGCCGGAGAGCTGGACATCGATCAAGCCGTCGCTGCCGATCAGGCCGTCGTTGCGCCAGTCGATACCGGTGCCGGTAAAGCTGTTGGCGCTGAGTAACTGGCCGGTCGCAGTCTGGGTCAGGTGCTTGACGTTGACGGTGAGGTGTTCGGCCTGGATCGAGGTGCTGTTGGTCCAGCGGTCAGCATCGAGCACGAGGGTGCCGTAGGTCACCAGGCTGCCGCCGACTGCGCCCAATTGCGTGAGGTTCAGGCCGAATGCGCCGGCACCGATGTGGCGCAGCTTGCCGCTCTGGTTGTTCAGGCTGCCGAGGGTGAAGCCGACGTCGTTACTGACGGTTTCCAGGGTGCCGTTGCTGTTGTCGAACAGGCCACCGATGGAGAACACGGTGGTGCTGTCGCGGCCCAGCGTGCGCAGCTGGCCGTTGTGATTGACGAGGCTGGCGGCGAGGACATCCAGGCTGTTGTCGCCTTCGATGATGCCTTGGGTATTGTTCAGAATACCGTTGAGGTTGAGATCGATCTGCCTGGCACTGATCTGGCCGTGGCTGTTGTCCAGGTTCAGGGCGTCGACCTTCACCTTGCCGCTGGCATAGAGGCCGCCGTTGCTGTTGTCGAAACGGGCGCTGCCGGTATCGAGCACGGCATCCCCAGCCTGCGCCGCGATGCGTCCGCCGTCGTTGAACAGCCCGGCGAGGGCTTCGAGGGTCAGGCCTTTCGCCTGGATCGTGCCGCCCTGGCCATTCAGGTCATGGCCGTTTTTCAGCACGCCGCTGACCTGCGCCTCCAGCGCAGCCTTGACGCTGGACAGCACACCGCCGCGGTTGTCCAGGTTGGTGGCGAAGACATTCAGGTTCGCGTCCTGGGCGATGATCGAGCCGGCCTGGTTATCGATATCGCCCGCAATGTCGACCTTCACCAATCCTTTGCCCTGCAGGGTGCCCTTGGCGTTGTCCAGGCTGGCGGCGGTCACCTTCAGCTCGGCGTTGCGGCTGGCAATCAGGCCATTGTTGCCGTTGTCGATTGCCCCTTTCGTGGCGGTCACGATCAGGTTGCCGTTGGCGGCGATGGTGCCCTTGTCGCGGTTGTTCAGGCTTGCCGCCTTGAGGGTCATCAGGCCTTGGGTCGACAGTTCGCCGCCCTGGTTGTTGACCGCGCCGGTCGCGGTGATATCCAGCTGCTTGCCGGTCATCACCAGGCCGGTGAGGTTGTCCAGGCTACCGAGCACCAGCGTCGCGGTGTTCAGGCTCGACAGTTCACCGGCGTTGTTATCCAACTGGCCCGCCATCACTTGCAAGACGTCCTGGCTATTGATCAGGCCGCCGCTGCCGTTGAGCACTTGATCGGCCTTAACGTTCACCTCGGTATTGCCCAGGATGCGGCCTTTGGCGCGGTTATCCACGACCTTGGCCGTGACGGTGGTCTTGCGCTGGCCGCTGAGCGTACCGCCCTGGTTGTTCAACGTATCGGTCGTGGTCACCGTCAGGTCGCGACTGGCAGCGACTGTTTTGCCGCTGTTGTTCAGTTGTTTGGCGGTGAGGGTGACGTCGCCGCTGGTATTGCGCGTGTTATCGGCGTTGACCCCAGCTTCGATGATCCCGTTGTTACGCAGGGTGCCGCCGCTGTCCAGGCGAATGCTGTCGCGGGCCACCAGGTTGTTCTGGCTCGTCAGGTCGCCCTGGGTTTTCACGGTCAACGCGGTGCCGGCGTAGACCGGTCTCTGGGCGTCGAGACTGGCGGCGTTGACGTTGACGGCACCGGCTGCAGCGGTCTGGGCCAGGCTCAAATGCCCATTGGCATCGAGCTGGATGTCGCCACCGCTGGCGATCAGTTTGCCGTCCAGCTTCACCCCGACGCCGGCCTCGGTGCCCACCAGCTTGATCGCCCCGGCGTACATGCCGCCCAGGGCCGAGGAGTCGATGGCCAGTTGCGGCTTGGCGCTGCCGTCGTCGGCCCGGGCGGTGGCGTTGAGGGTGGATGCGTCGACGTCGTTGCGGCCGGCGACGATGGTCAGGTTCCTGGCCTGGATCTCGGCGTTGATCCTGGCGCTGCGGGTGATGATTTCGAAGCGGTCGACGTTGTTGGCGTTGAGGCCCGCGCCTTCGACGGTGACGCTGCCCTGGTCGACCTGGTAGCTCCGGAGTTGGCCGTTTTCAATGACTGGTTTGCCGGTGGTCAGGGTCGCCTGCGGAGTGTTGATGAAACCGCAACCATTACAGGTGATGCCATAGGGGTTGGCGACGATGACGTGGGCCGACTGCCCCGCCACTTCGGTGTAGCCGCGCAACTGGCTGGGGCTGCCACCGTTGACTTCGTTGAGAATGACCCGGGCCGCCGTCCCCTTCAGATTAGGGTTGCCGAGGATGATCCCGCCCAACTGCGTGGATTGAGCCGGGTTGGTGGCGTTATTGAGAATGACGCCGTTGCTGCCGACGTTGTAGTCCTTGAACTGGTTGTGGGACAGACCGCTGCCGTTGGGCTTGGCGATGTTGACGATGGGCACGCCGTTGCCCGCCTGGCCGAGGCTGGTGCCCGGCGCACTGACGACGATGCCGTCGGCCTGGGCCCACATCGGTTGCCAGAACATGACGTTGGCCAACAGGAACGCCAGGCCGCGCTTGGGCATGCCCCAGAACAGTTCTCGGGTTTTCAGGGCGGCAGAAGGTTGGCGGGCCAGCAAGGCGTATTGGCGGTCGTCCATGATCAGGTCTCGTTGCTACAGCATTTAAAAGGGCAGAATTTAAAAAAGAGCTTCCACGCGGAAATAGATCGGCGCTTCGCGCTCGGTCAGGGCAGCCGGACGTTCCAGGGAGTGGGCGAAGGTGACGCTGGCGCTCAGGTGCTCGCCGCGGGCGAACAACTCCACTGAGTTGCTCGACATGCGCCCGCTCGGTTCCTTGTTGTAGTGATTGCCGCGTATCACGCCCTGGTCATAACCGAGGCTGGTGCCGTATTCGGCAAACACCGGACGCAGCCACTCCAGGGTCACCGGGCGGCTCCAGCGCAGGTCGTTGCGCCAATAGCCACCGCTGTCGCCAGCCAACGACTGGTCCTTGTAACCCCGAATCGAGGACTCCCCGCCCAGGCTTATGCGTTGCGGCGCGAACAGCGCATCCTCGCTGCGCTGGCCGGTCATCAGGCTGCTGAAGCTGAGGGACTCGCCCCATAGCTGGAAGGGTTGCAGGTAGCTGACGGTGGCGGTGTATTTGCGGTAGCGCGCATTCGGCAGTCCGCGGCCCGGGTCATGGTCGCCCTGGGCATCGAACGCGCCGATGCCTTGCTGCATGCCCAGGTCCAGGTTGACGAAGGCACTGCCGACCCGACGGCCGTGGTTGATACCGAACTGCGCCTCACTGATGCGATTGCTGCTATCGCTGAGCTTGCTGTCTTCGATGAAGTTATTGCTGCGCAGATACGCCAACCCGGTGTTGAGGGAGGTCTTGCTCATGGCATCGCGATGGATGACACGCTCGACCCGCAACTGATGGTTCTGGCTGTCGCCGCTCTGCTTGAAGTTGAAACCGTTGGCCGCGATCTGTGAGCGGTACTCGCTCTGGCTGTAGGTGTAGCTGATGTTCCACCAACCAAACGGCAGGTTGTAATAGAGCATGGCGTTGCGGGAGGTGTGCTGGTGATCGCTCATCGCGTCATGACCGCCGCGCAGCATCAATTGATCGGCCAGGCCCAGTGGACTGTCCCACTCGAAGCGGGTGCCCCACTGCTGCTCGCCGGTGCTGCGCTGGCCGTCGTTGCTGCGGGACAGCCCGGCGCGCCAGGGCTTTTGCGGGGTATTCTTGACCAGCACTTCACTGCCGCCGACGTTCTGGCCGGGGGTCAGCTCCATCTGCGCCTGGTTCGACGGCAGGCGGTTGAGCTGGTCCACCATCTGCTCGATTTCTCGCAGGTTGACCAGCTCGCCGGTCTTGCCGGGAAACGCCATAGCCAGTTCACGCTCCGACAGTTGGCTGTTCTCGGCACCTTTCAGGCCTTCGAGCCGGCCTTCGACCACCAGCACTTGGAGGTGACCGCTGGAGAGATCTTGCTGCGGCAGGTAGGCACGACTGGTGACCAGGCCTTTTTCGATGTAATGGTCGGTGATGACCTTGAGCAGTTCATTGAGCTGGGGCACGCCCAGGCATTGGCCGATGTAGGGCTCAAGCAGCCGCTCGCGCTCACGGGCCGAGAGGCTGTCGGCGCCCTTGAGTTCGATGGTCTTGATGGGGAAGCAACGGGTATCGGCCGGCGCGGTCGGCTGGGTCGGTTTCGCCTCCTGGCCGGGCAAGTCCTTGAGCTCTTCCAGACGGCGGCGCTGCTCTTCGAGCAAACGGTTCTGGCGCTCGCGGATCAGGTCGGTTTCACCAGGAGTCGGGGCGGCGAGAGCCAGGGTAAGCGGAGACAGGCACAGCAAAGCCAGGCACAACCTCGCCCAATGGGCGGGTGAGAACATGTTCGATCCCTCGATACGGAAATGACAGCACGCTCGCGAGCTGACTGAAGACAGGTCTCCAGTGCTGTTTTCGAAGGTGCCAGGCGCTCAAGGCTGCCTCGAAAACCGCTCACGCTGCTGATACGCAAAACCACGCGCATACCAGACTGTGCATATCGCTTTCGGTTCAAGGGGGAGGGAATTTTCTGTTAAAAAAAGAGACGTGTCTCACAAGACGCGTCGTTAACCTCGACTGTAGCGGAGCCCCGCAAAGCATGGCTGCCGGCAGCCCAGCGGGAGCAAGCTCCCTCACCACGGAGTCGTCGGCCTGTCCCAGAGCGAGATCAGGCACCACCGAACCTGTGGGAGCCAAGCTTGCTCGCGATGGCGTCTGTACATTCAATAGAGATGTTGACTGACACACCGTCATCGCGAGCAAGCTCGGCTCCCACAAGAAATCCAGGGCGACACATGGATTTTCGTTCACACAGATCGCTGTGGGAGCTGAGCTTGCTCGCGATGGCGTCTGTACATTCAACAGAGATGTGACTGACACACCGTCATCGCGAGCAGGCTCGCTCCCACAAGGGATCCAGGGCGTCACACGGATTTTCATTCACAACAGATTGCTGTGGGAGCTGAGCTTGCTCGCGATGGCGCCGGTACATTCAATAGAGATGTTGACTGACACACCGTCATCGCGAGCAGGCTCGCTCCCACAGGGAATTTCGGCAGGTCTGTACCAGGGAACGGTCATGACGAGAGATCGCATGAACTTTTCTTCACCCTACGCACACATTTGATTCGGTAAAGTCCCCTCGCTCATTCAAGAAACTAAGGTTTTAGCCCGCTCTCCCGCGGGCTTTTTTTTGCCCGCGATTCAGGCGCAGGACTGTGGATCAGCCAGCCCAGGCAAGCCTTCCGTATCCTGCAATGAAGCCTTGGTCGCTACCGGCTGTTCCAAGGCCACACGCCCATAGAAAGCCAACGCCATCAGCAAACAACTCAACCAGACGAAGATCCCTGCCCAAAATGTATGGGACATGTAGTGCCATCCCTGCAGGACTCGCGTTGTGCCATAGACAAACCCCAAGCCCAGGGCGCCATACATCAGCGCTTTCGAGTATCGCCAGCGGTAGCGGCGTGCGACGAAGTACAGCGCCAGCATGGTAAAGCCACCGGAAGCATGACCGCCGGGCCAGCAGCGACCGTCGCCGGCGACCTTCAGCAGGTCGAAGTTCTGGTACCACTCCTTGTGCTCGATCTTGCCCGCGTATTGGGTGGTTTCTACCGGGCAATACACGCTGGTATGTCCCTTGAGGTAATGGATTACCCCGGTACTGAGGGAAAATGCAAAGACCACATAGAGGAAATCACGACGGTGCTTGTAGGCAAAACGTAGCGGCGCGGCCAGCCGGGTTTTCTCCAGGAAACGCAGCAGTCCAGGGCGCTTCTCCGGCTTGAAGATCGGCCAGAGAAACGACAACAGCGCACCGATGATGGCCGCCTCGCCGGTCCAGTTCGGAATGATCCTGGCCCATTTGTGGGTAATTTTTTCGAACAGCTTTACGTGTTCCAGGGGGAACAGCTGGTGCACGGGGTCATAGAACAGATCGCTGAAAGCAATGTCGATGCGGGTCATGTCGAACAGCAAGAACACCACGGCAGCGCAAACCAGGGGAATTCCGAGATTGAGCCCGTAGAAACGGGAGCGAGCAGACGTCAGCATGGGCTGTCCTAATCGTGGGAAAAGTTACTTAAATGTCACCGAACGCCAGTCAGACGCTTCGATAAAACCGATTAACCGAGGCGCCTGTGGCTCAGCTGTGGAAACAAACAGCGACGCACCATAGCCAAACGTCGAGGTCGGTAGCTTGAGCGAGGTTTCCAATGCCTGCATGCATTCGCTATGGGTCACCAGGATCAGGTTGTGCCCGGCTACCTTGTGGGCCAAGGCATTGCGCAACAGGTCACGCCGGCAATTGATCAGCCAATCGTCGCCAGCACTCACCTTGTTGAACATGTACCCCGCCGTCTGGGCCGTGCGGGTGGCCGGACTGTTGTAGATGTCGGTGTTGTCCAGGCCCAGGTGCTCGAACTGGGCACCAAGACCTACCGCGACGGCACGGGCCCGGTCAGTGATGCCAGCGGGATCGTTCAGACACTCAGCCTTGGAGTGATCGCAGCGCTCGACATGGCGCACCAGCACAATCACCTCCCCCTTGGCCCAGCCTTCGGCCAAGGTCCGGGCGCCGGCGACATTGCCATGGGCCAGGTCCGGCAACGCCGCCGGGCTCAGCAACCAGAGAGCCAATGGAATCACCAGCAATGCCGAGGCCAGGACGACGATGGCGTTTCGGTAGCGGGCAAACCGGCGGGGCTCGATCGAGCGCGTCAAGCCGAAAAAACTCAGTCTCAGTTCCACATCAAGCCGCCCCGACGGCATCCACCCCAGTCATTCAATGGCGTGACAGTAGAGACGGTGGCGTAGGCAGCTAGTGAAATGGATGTGAAAAAAAGCTTGGTACACGCGCCTGAAAATTCGGTGAATAGCTGGGTACCGGGGAAAAATCTTTCAGATATCAAGCCGGTGGCCGATACAGGCCTGCTCCCTATTTTGCTGGCTTAACAACAACAAACTTCCAGCCAACCGACGATCAAGCAGCACAACGTTCCTGGAGGAATTTGATGAATAGCTGGTTTGGCAACATTAGCGTCAATATGAAACTGGGCCTGGGCTTCGGCCTGGTGCTGCTCCTGACCTGCATCCTGGCCATGACCGGTTGGAACAGCCTGGGCGGGCTGATCGACCGCAGTAACTGGATGAGTGACATCACCCAGCTCAACGCCGGGCTGACCAAACTTCGGGTCACTCGCTTGCAATACATGCTGACCAACGGCGACGAGACGGCCGCACAGAATGTGCAAACCACCCTCGATGGCTTCGTGGCGCAACAGAACGCGCTGCTGAGCAGCTTCAAGAGCCCGGAAAACGTCAAGCTGCTCAAGGAGCAGAGCGCGACCATCGGCGCCTATCAGGCGTCCCTGAACAAAATGCGCAGCGCCTACCGCACCGGCAATACCGCCCGGGACGCCATGGGTGCCAACGCCGAAACCGCCTATAAACTGATCGAAGTGATCGGTACCGATGTAGCGCAAATGGCCCCGGGCGATGAACGCTTCGAACAGTTCCAGGCGATCACCCAGGCGAAGCAGGCGTTCATGCTGGCTCGCTATGAAGTTCGTGGCTACACCGCCAACAGCAACGCCGATACGGAGCAGAAAGCCGTCGGCCAGTTGGACGCCGCCATCGCTTCGCTCAAACCGCTGAACCAACATTTCACCAGCACCCGTCAGGCTGAACTGCGCCAGCTTGAAAACGCCTTGACGCAATATCGCAGCGCCTTGCAGGCCTTCAAGTCGGCCACTGCCGACGCCGTGCAGGCGCGCAAGGAGATGACCGATCAGGGCGCGACCATCGTCAACCTGAGCGACCAGCTGTATCAGATCCAGCTCGACCGCCGCGACGCCGAAAGCGCCCAGGCCCGCACGCTGCAACTGATCAGTACGTTGCTCGCCTTGCTGGTGGGCATCATTGCCGCTGTGATCATCACGCGACAGATTACCCGGCCGCTGAGCGAAACCCTGGCCGTGGTCGAACGCATTGCCAGCGGCGATCTGTCCCATAACATCATCGTCACCCGCCGCGATGAACTGGGCGTGCTGCAGCAGGGCATCGCTCGCATGGGCGTGACGTTGCGCGATCTCATCAGTGGCATCCGCGATGGCGTGACCCAGATCGCCAGCGCCGCCGAAGAGTTGTCCGCCGTCACCGAGCAGACCAGCGCCGGGGTCAACAACCAGAAAGTCGAGACCGATCAGGTCGCGACCGCCATGCACGAAATGACTGCCACCGTGCAGGAAGTGGCCCGCAACGCCGAGGAAGCTTCCCATGCCGCGGCCGCGGCGGACGGCGAAGCCCGCGCCGGCGATCAGGTGGTCAGCGAAGCCATCGCCCAGATCGAACGCCTCGCCAGCGAAGTGGTACGTTCCACCGACGCCATGACCGTGTTGCAACAGGAAAGTGACAAGATCGGCAGCGTCATGGACGTGATCAAGGCCGTGGCCGAACAGACCAACCTGCTGGCCCTCAACGCAGCGATCGAAGCGGCGCGCGCGGGTGAAGCCGGTCGCGGTTTTGCGGTCGTCGCCGACGAAGTCCGTGGCCTGGCCCAACGCACGCAGAAATCCACCGAGGAAATCGAAGGCCTGGTGGCCGGCCTGCAGAACGGCACCCAGCAAGTGGCGGCCGTGATGAACAACAGCCGCAGCCTCACCGACAGCAGCGTGGCCCTGACCCGCAAGGCCGGGGCGTCACTGGAGAATATCACCCGCACGGTGTCGAACATCCAGGCGATGAACCAGCAGATCGCCGCCGCGGCCGAGCAGCAAAGCGCCGTGGCCGAGGAAATCAGCCGCAGCATCATCAACGTGCGCGACGTATCCGAACAGACCGCCGCCGCCAGCGAAGAAACCGCTGCCTCCAGCGTTGAACTGGCGCGACTGGGCAATCAGTTGCAGATGATGGTCAGCCACTTCAGGGTTTGACCATGAAAAACGCCCGTTTCCGGTGGGAGACGGGCGTTCTTGTGAGGCATGACTCAAGCGTTCCAGGGGTTGATAGTTTCAATTCCTGAGAATTCGAAATCTCTGGTATTTCGAGTTGCAACCAGCGCCCCATGAGTCCGACAAATAGCGGCAATTTGCGCATCGGCCATACCGGCAGCCCTTCCCCTGGCCTCACATGACGCAACGAGGGTTGCATACTCAAGCGCTGCATGGGCATCAAAGGGCAGAATCCTGCCGGCAAAATCCTCTTCGAACATTGCCATTGCATGGGATTCAAGCTTTTGCTTGCGTTTGCCAAAGGGTAGCCGGGCGATGCCATGAAGAATCTCCGCTACCGTAATAGCGCAAATGACCAGATCCATCGCCAACCAGCAGTAACCTCTCGACCGTCCCTGCGGTCAACCAACCCGCACAACGCATCGACATTTCGTACATATCTTCCCTTTCAGTCCTACCCTCTTTTTCTGCACGCTCCTGTACGGTTTTCCCCTGGATAAGCACCTTCAGTGCGAACAGGAGATGGACCACACATGGACGCAAGCAACGACTCGCTGTTGCACAGACTCGTCGCCTTCCCCAACGGCGAGGACACCGTAAAAGCCAGCTTCAGAACCGCCGTGCAGCGCATGGGCTTGAAGTCGGTCTTCGACATCGTGCGCATGGGCAAGGCGCCGTTCGCCCTTGTATTCGCCAAGTATTGCGACGTGGATGCCGGACAGGTCTATGACAACGCTGCCAGCTATGCCAGGCAAATCAGCCGCCTGTACCAGGAACATCGCGTCTCGTCCGGGAGGGATGCCCAGCGACGTGTCCGACGCAGCCTGGGTTCGGACTCGACGTCAG
Source organism: Pseudomonas sp. ICMP22404 (assembly GCF_006227205.1). Classification (GTDB taxonomy): domain Bacteria; phylum Pseudomonadota; class Gammaproteobacteria; order Pseudomonadales; family Pseudomonadaceae; genus Aquipseudomonas. Next base: position 41,243 of record NZ_VCNG01000013.1, on the reverse strand, counting down.
CGTCCGCCGGTTATCAGGCACTCTTTGAAGAAAATTGGGATCAGTTCTGCAACGAAGGCGATATCGGCGCAATCGATTCGCCCGTGGCGTATCTGCGGGCTCTGTATCTGTTTGCCAGGCAACTGGAGCAGCTACCGGCGGTGCCGGCGCAATCCGCCAGGATCACTCTGGAGGAGCGACGCCCAGACCTCAAGAAGCTGACCCTCGATCAACAGAGTGCCTTCGCTACGCGTCCGATGCTCGACCTCATCAATGACACCCTGCGCAGCAACATCGAGGCGTACCTGGAAGATGAAGGCAAGGGCAGGACAGTCCAGCAGGCGCTGGCCAGCGAGCGCTATCCCTTTTCGCTGCCCTACAACCTGCACCATCACCAGTGTCTGCTCGGGTTGGGGGCAGGCAAACCCGCACTGGGCGAGCTGAACTATCGGATCAGCCTGCAATTGCCGTTTTCACCAGGCAACTCAACCTACGGCAGCCTAACGACGTCCCACCTCGACGCGCAAATACTGCTGTCCGGACTCAGTCCGGAACAACAGAACCTGCTGCTCGCGCCAATTGCGTCGATCTCCAAGTCAGATCCACTGAAGAAGAGCTACGGTACCCGAAACATAACGAACCTGGGCCAGCTGGAGTTTTTCAAGGAGCGCACCGGGCTGACGACGGAGCAGGTGGAACAGCTGCTGGCGCAAGGCAGCTACAGCCCTCGGTCCTCAATCAATAGCCCAGACGCCAGGCAGACCGGCTATGGCGCCAGCTACATCAACGGGCCGGAACAGACTTCCGTCCTGAGTATTGAAACCCAAGGGGAGATGCGGGTCTTCACCCACCACTCCCATGAGCGTTTCGACCGTATCCAGCGAATGATCCGCCTGCATCGCTGGACCGGTATCCCCGTTGCCGAACTGGATACGCTGATCGTCAATGCCCAGCGATCCGAAGGGACTGACGCACTCAACGCCAACACGTTGCGCACACTTGGCGTCTATCGCTACCTGAATCAACGCCATGGCATTGCTCCTGAAGAGTTTGCCTCTTTGCTACACGACATGCCGGTTGACGCTTGCGGCGACCGCATGCCGTTGTTCGATCAAGTGTTCAATCGCACCCGACTGCTTGAAAGCCCCGTATGGCAGCTCCCCCTGAGCCCAATGACCGCCACAGACCGGCAGACCCTCAGCTACCTGAGCGCAGGTCTCGGACTTCCCATGACCCAGGATTCGCTGCTGTTGCTTGTGGGACAGAGCGAGAAGTACCTCGGCTCGCCGAAACACGACTTGCCCACAGTCTCTTCTCTCTACCGCCAGGCCCGTATCGCCCGGACGCTGGGCCTGTCGCCTCTCGAATGCACCGAGCTGGCCCGGTTATTGGGAGGGGACGACTTCTGCAAGGCACTGGTAACCGGACGATTGCAAACCTCGGAGTCCGCAGGGGCGGACATTCTCGACGTGTTGATGGCACTGGATTGGGCCGTCGGCTGGCTCAGGCAAAACGAGCTTGATGTACTGCAGTGGTGTCGCCTGTTCGATGAACCGGAAACGAGCTTGTCGCTCAATCAGAATCTGGAGACACGCCTGGCGAAACTGCAAGCGGACGCCAACCACGACCCACAGCATCTGATTGAAACCCTGCTGCATGACGTTACCGACCTTGGCGCCGAATACGTCCCTTGCGTCATGCAGCTGGCTGGCACCGATGCGCTGGCGGTCGTCGCCGCGATCAAGGCCGCCCCGGGCATCATGCCCCCTGTGCTGGCAACAGTACTTCGCACCGCCGAGGCTTGCCAGCGTCTGCACTTGGGCAGCAGCACGCTGAAAGCCTTGATGGAGAACCCGACATGGCTTGCCTCGAACACCTCCAAAACCCTCACACCCCATACGCTGTATCTGCTCGAGCGCTTCAGTCATTGCGCCCGTCATCAGGCGCAGTCGGAAGAGAACCTGCTGCACTACCTGCAAGTTGCCAATCAGGATGGGCGGCACTCGGAAAAAGAGATCAATAACCTGCTGGCCAACCTCCTGAACTGGAGCACCGAGGAAGTGAGTCGTCTGACGGCGCAGTTGGAGCCAGCACAGGCGAACTCAATGGAAGCGGTGGATTGGATCATGCGCTGCCAGGCGTGCTGCGTCAGCACAGGACTGTCGGCAGACCTGTTGCTCCAGGCAACCTCACTGAAAACCCAAAGTCCCGTATCGGACTGGAAAGCCGTTGGCGCAGCACTGATCGCGGCCTGCCATTGACCGGCGCCCCGCTTCAACATTCAAGGATTGAACATGACCGTTGCCATTAAGAAGCAGCTCGATGAAAGCCTGCGCGACGCGCTGCTGGCGCTTTACCTGAACAAGGTCGCGCCTGACCGGGACAGGATGAAACCCTACAAGATCAAGACCGCCCGGGACCTCTACGAATATTGGCTGCTCGACGTACTGGTCAGCCAGGACGTGCCTACCACGCCCGTGGCCTGCGCCATTGCCAGCCTGCAGCAGTACATCAACCGCATCCTGATGCACCTGGAGCCCGGCTACGACCCCACCAGTATCACCGCCGAGCTTCGGCAAACGTGGCGCGACGAGATGCATCAATACCCCACCTGGGCGGCTCATCAAAAACTGCTCCACTTTCCTGCGACGTATCTCGATCCGGCCCTGCGAACCCAAAAAAGCGACAACTTCCGGCAACTGGAAAACACCCTCAGCCAGAACCAGATCCAACCCGATGCCGTTCAATCGGCGATCATGGCTTACCTGGCGCGCTTCGAAGAAGTCGCCAACCTGAATATCCTCAATGGCTACATCGACGGCGAAGACTTCGCCAACAGCACCTACTATTTCATTGCCAAGTCCCGAACCGAAAACAGTTACTTCTGGCGTTCGCTGGACATGGCCCAGCGCCCGCTCGATGGCGCGCCGCCACAACCGCCGGCCACCGCGCCCAAACTGGACCAGCCAGATCCATACGCCTGGTCGGACTGGGAAAAAGCCGACGTGCCCATCCCCGAGCATGCGGCCGAACACTCGGTGCGACCGGTCTGGTTCAACAATCGCCTGTTCGTGATCTGGGCCGAATGCATCCATCAGGATCCCTCGACCTCAAGCAGTGCCCCTTCGCAGGACAACACAACGCTACCGGGCAAGCATCACCCGCTGTTGCGCCTGAGCTATTGCTTCAGGAAACAGGATGGCAGCTGGAGTACACCGCGGGTTGCCCTGCAAGGCTATTGCGAGGACAAAACGCTGGGCAGCAAGAACCTCGTGGTGATCAATACATTGATCAGAACAGTAGCCGTGCATCTGCGCCAGGGTTCGCGCGACTCACTGTTCCTAGCCTTATATGGTTATCAATCCCAGGCAGCGTCGGGCAGCGCCACCGGTAACCGCCCCGCCTTCAGCAAGACGATGTGTATCGACAAGCACCTCAGCCTTGAACCGGGTCGCTCAACGGACTCTGCTGCCGAGAAGGAACTGCTGAGTGCCGCCGTCCAGCGCATCCAAGCCACAAGCTCCGTAGACCTCGAACTGGCAGAAGCTTCCCTGCCCGGCAACATGGCCCCCACCCTGTCGGATTTCGAAAGCGCCTACCGTGATCGCATCAATCTCCGCTACACCAGGCACGACTCCACGCTCACCTTGCACCTGGAGGCAAACATTGGCATTACCAGCGCAGGGGACATGAGATACCTGCCGCGCAACATCATGCGCTTGCGGATTGAGACCGCCTTCAGTCGTGAACCTCACCTCCAGATGGATCTGGTGTTTCCTGCCCAAAGCCTGCCGCAGACTCCTTACATGAGGCTGCATAAGGGGTCGAGTTTTAAGCTCTCCAAATCCCCGGCCTCCCTCGACCGAAGCTTCACGTTGTCCTTCACACACACGACTGACGCACTGAGAAACAATGAGCGTGTGCCCAATATCACGCTATCCAGCCAGACCAGCCTTGAAGGAAAATTCATTTCCACGCAGGCCGTCAGACACCTGATCAAGGCCAGCCGGCTCGGCAATAGAAGCGCCGCCGCCACCGAATCGGAAACCATTACCCTGAAGGCAGAGCACGCCGATCCTTTTGACGTGGAACACGTCATCGTTCTCTGCGATGAACCGTTGGATAAGCAGTATGTCGTCTTCCGGCCACCATCTGCCTCATTAGACCGGCCGCTGACCTACGAAGACCTGACCGTCGTGGCCGAGTCCATTCCCGCCGAGCATCTGGCGCCGTCCTTTGATTTCCAATGGCCCGACACCGACCCCGGCGACGACGACACCCTCCTTATTCTCGGGGTGGCGTTCGTCCACCCCTTCGAGCCGACAAGAAAGCTCTACTCCGTCCTCAGGGCCATTACGCTGAAATATCTGGTGAAAAACCAGCAACCGCCAGAGATTACCCAGGTCACGACACCCGGGTTGGGAACCACCCAATTCATCGACTTCTCCCTGTCCGCGATCAAAAACAGCGACGCCTCCAACGCACTACGCTCGCCAATCAGATTGAACACCGTATTCGCCGCCGAGCTGATCCGTCGCACCGAGAACAGCCTGGATGAACTGTTCGACTGGACGACCCAGCACCTGCCGGAACCCTCGATCCCCGGCGACTCGGCCAACGCGATGGATTTTCACGGTGCCTATGGCCGTTACTTCACCGAACTGTTCCTCCATGTGCCATGGCTGGTCGCCCATCGCTTGAATGTCGAACATCAGTACGAGGAAGCCGAGCGCTGGCTGCGCTACACCTTCGATCCGGGTCGCAACAACGACGAATGCTGGAGGAGCGTGCCGCTGATCGATAACAGCATGCCGTCATACGCCAATCAGGCACCCCATGATCCGCACCAGATTGCCCTCAGTCATCCCGTGCACTTCTGCAAGGCGCTGTACTTCCTGTACCTGGACATCCTCATCAACCGAGGCGATGCCGCGTACCGCGCAATGACGCCTGACGGTCTCAGCGAAGCCAAGCTCTGGTACGTGCGGGTGCTCGACCTGCTGGGCCCACGCCCGGTCGTTCGACTGGCCGCCCCCTGGACGGCCGTCAGCCTGCAGACGTTGGTCGACACCCCCGATGACGGCCTGCGCACCTTTGAATACTCGGTGACCCGCTTGACCGACGACCGCGCACTGGTCCTTCACGAAAGCAGCTCGCGCTCGACCCTGCCGGCTATCGATAGCCCGTACCTGCATCTGCCATTCAATCCGCAGTTGCTCAAGTGCTGGGATACGGCCGAAAGCCGCCTGCATAACCTGCGACATAACCTCGACATCGCCGGCAAGCCGCTGCATCTGCCGGTCATCGCGGCGCCGCTGGACCCTCGCGCCCTCCTCGGCACCAATGCCCTGGGACTTTCGGACAGCTCGTCGACAAGCCTGCCGAGCGTCGCCATTCCCCACTATCGCTTCACCGTCATGCACAACCACGCCCAGTACGCCGTGGAAAGCCTCAGCCAGTTCGGCACCCTGCTGCTGTCGCTGATCGAGCGCAAGGAACAGACCCAGTTGCAGGAGTTGCAACAACGGCAAGCCTGGGACCTGGCAAAAATCTCTCTGGACTTGCAACGCCAGGCCTTGAACATCGACCGTCAAAACCGCCAGGCGCTGCTGGCCAGCCAGGCCATTGTTCAAAACCGCAGTACCCATTACAAAAAACTGCTGGACGATGACCTGAGTGACACCGAAACAAAGGCCAGTTACTTCTACGTGGCCAGCGGTACCTTGGAAGCCGGTGCAATGGCCTGCCAAATCGCGGCGGCGGGGCTGATGATGGCGCCGAACATGGCTGGACTCTGCATTGGCGGCAGCCGTTGGGAAGGCCCGGCGCTCGCAGCCTCTGCCGCCGCCCATAGCGCCGCGATTATCAGTCGTACGGTAGCGGCCCAACTCGACCGTCAGGCCATATTCGATCGCCGTCGGGATGAATGGCATCACGCCTACGATCAATCACAACTCGAACTGGCCCAGATCGACGCACAACTGGCGCATTTCACCGAGCAGGAAACCGCCACCCGCCTGCAATTGCGCCTGGCGGAAGCGACCCTGGGCCAGGCCAAGGCCAACTACGACTTCCTCGTCAAGCGCTTCACCAAAGCGCAACTGTACCAATGGCTGAATAGTCAATTGGCTATGCTCTATCGCCAGGCCTACGACGCGACACTGAGCCTGTGCCTGGCCGCCGAAGCCTGTTGGCAGTATGAGACCGCCGACTTCAACAGCCGCTTCATTCAACCGGGGGCATGGCATACGACCTATCGAGGGCTCGGCGCGGGCGAGTTGCTGAAGCTGAACCTGCTGAACATGCACGCCGGGTACCTGCAACGTCACGAGAGGGAGCTGGAGATCCACAAAACGATATCGCTGCGACAGTTGAAGGGTAAAACCACCACCAGCCTCAATAAAGAATGGTCGCAGATGCATACCGAGCTGAAGAAAGGAGGATGTGAGTTCGAGCTGACCCATCAGTTATTCGAAGACGATTACAAGGGCCAGCAACACTACCTGCGGCGCATCAAGACCATCAGCGTGACCTTGCCGGCCGTGGTCGGTCCTTATGAAAACATTCGGGCCACGCTGACCCAGACCGCCAGCACGGTGTTCCTGTCGCCAGGTGATCGAGGCAAGGCCATGGAAAGCCGCCGCGCCAACCAGCAGATAGCCCTTTCGACAGGGATCGACGACAACGGTCTGTTTACCCTGAGCTTCAACGATGAACGCTACCTGCCCTTCGAATACACCGGCGCCATTTCCAAATGGCAGCTGACCTTCCCGAACCCCGAGGCGCAAAAAGACCTGCTTGAATCGCTGACCGACATCATCGTGCACGTGAGCTATACGGCCCGGGTCGGCGGAGGTGTGCAATGAATGAACAATCCCCATTGCCGGTCACCGCACCCTCACTGCCCAAGGGCGGTGGTGCCATTCAAAGCATCGGCAAAGGATGGAACCCCGTCGGCGCCCACGGTACGGCCTCCTATGAAATTGCCTTGCCCATTTCACCGGGGCGCGGCTTTGCGCCCCCCTTGTCCCTGAACTATGCCAGCTCGCTCGGCAACGGTGTGTTCGGCATCGGCTGGGGGCTGTCATTACCCAGCGTGGCGCGACGTACCAGCAAAGGTGTACCGGCCTATACCGAAGATGACGAAATCGTCGGCCCCACCGGAGTGATATGGCTACCCGAGCGTGATTCGCAAGACGTCACCGTCTCGACACGCGTCGACCATTACAACGATCTGGACCTGGGCACGGCCTACACCGTCACCCGACACTTTCCCAGAACCGAAAGCCGCTTCGAGCGCATTGAACATTGGTCCTCGCAAGGTGATGAAGCAGGCTTCTGGCTGGTGCACGGTGCCGACGGCAGCCTTCACCTGTTTGGAAAAGACCCGGCATCGCGTCGGGCCGATCCCCAGGATACGAGCCGTGTCGGCGAATGGCTGCTGGAGGAGAGCCTGAACGCCCACGGCGAACACATCCTTTACCGATATAAATCAGACACCACCGCACAGCGCTATTTGAGCCAGGTCAGCTATGGCAACTTCAAGGCCGACGCGCATCTCTACTCATGGACAGCGGATCGGCTCGCGGCTGTGCAATGGCACTTCGAACTGGTGTTCGACTACGGCGAGCGGACGACTGCCTACACCGAAAAACCGCTGTATGAAGGCCGGCAGTGGCACGTCCGTAGCGATCCATTTTCCAACTTCGCCTACGGTTTTGAATTACGCACCGAACGACTGTGCCGCCAGGTCCTGATGTTTCACCGTTTCCTCGACGAACTGGGTGCGGGCCCCGTCCTGGTGCGGCGCCTGCTGCTTGATTATCGTCAAACGCCGTTGGGCTACCAGCATTTGAGCGCCGCCCACGACCAGGCGTTCGGCGAAGGTGAAGCGGTCGAACGCCGCCCTCCCGTCGAGTTCAGCTACAGCACTTTCAAGCTCACGCCTGAGCCCCTCGCCTGGCGGCGTTTCCCGGACATGCCGGGTCTCAACGACGGCCACACCTATCAACTCGTGGATTTGTACGGCGAAGGCCTGCCGGGCGTGCTCCATCGAAACGAAAAAGGCTGGCATTACCGCGAACCCGTGCGCGCCAGGGCCAAAGGCAATGAAGTGGCCTACGCGCCGTGGCGAACGCTCCCCAACATCCCGGTAGCCGACACGGCAACACCGGTGCACCAGGCATTGAGCGATCTCACGGGGGACGGTCGTCTGGACTGGCTCGTCGCCCGGCCGCAAGTGAGCGGTTTCTTCTCCCTCGATGCCGATCGAAGTTGGTCGGACTTCGCCACGTTCGATGCATTTGCCCCAGAGTTTTTCAGTCCTCAAGGACAGTTGGCCGATCTGATGGGCGACGGGCTCGGCGATCTGGCATTGATCGGCCCGCGCAGCGTTCGCCTGTACGCCAATCAACGAACGTACGGTTTTTCGCCGCCATTCGAGGTCCCCCGAGAGGAGCATGAAGACGCCCTGCCCGTATTTACCGGCTCTCCCGGCGAGCTGGTGGCTTTCAGCGATGTACTGGGCAGTGGCCAGCAGCATCTGGTGCGCATTCGTCATGACGAAGTGAAGTGCTGGCCAAACCTCGGCCGCGGGCATTTCGGCCAGGGCAGGACGCTGGACTTCCCCGGGCTTGCCTACGAAAGCTTCGACGCCTCGCGTATTCGCCTGGCGGACCTGGATGGTTCCGGCGCCGTCGACCTGATCTACCTGCAAGCGGATCAGGCACTGATCTTCATGAACCGCTGCGGCCAGGGCTTCGCTCCCGCCGTTGCGCTGCCCTGGCCGGAAGAGCTGCGCTACGATCCGTTGTGCCAAGTGAGCGTCGCTGACCTGCACGGGCTCGGCTGTTCCAGCCTGATCCTGAGTTCACCGTACATGAGGTCGCAACATTGGCACTATGACTTCGTCAGCGCTAAACCCTATCTGCTCACCGGCACCAACAACAACATGGGGGCCGACCATCGCATCGACTACCGCAGCTCGGCGCAGGAATGGCTGGATGAAAAACTGGAAAGAGCAGCAGCCGGCAAGCCCCTCACCTGTCGCCTGCCCTTGGCCCTGCACCTGGTATGCCGTCAAACCCAACGGGATGAAACGACCGGCAATCAACTGACCCAGGAGCTTTCCTATCGCCTGGGTTATTACGACGGCATCGAGCGCGAATTTCGGGGTTTCGGTCTGCTGTTGCAAACCGACACTGAAACAAGCCCAGGCGATACCGACGCAAAGAGTTTCACGGCAACCTGCCTGAAGAAAAACTGGTTTCACACCGGGCGAAAAACGGATCCGCCACGCAACGGCTATAGCCGCGCAGACAAAGAAGCCGTGGCGCTGGGCAAGACACTGCTTTGCCAATACCTGCCTGAGTCGCAAAGCGACCGGATCATCGCCTTGCCAGACGCAGCGACCGATCTGGAAATGGCCCGCGCCTTGTCGGGTCGCTTGCTGCGAAGCGAGGTCTTCGGCGTCGATAGACACCTGAAAACCACTTGTTTGTACTCGGTCCAGGAAAACCGCTATGGGCTCCGTCTACTGCAGGCACCCGACAGCGCTCGGCACCATGCCCGAATGCTGCCGCTGCTGCTGGAGACCATCACCTACCAGTACGAAGGCATTACCGATGACCCGCAATGCCAGCACACCTTGAACCTGCAACACGATCTGTGCGGTGCGCTGACCCACAGCGTGGACATCCATTACGCCCGCCGAAAAAACGCCAGCGATACACCGCCGTTCAGCGACGCCGACCAGCAGCAGTGGTGGCGCGACGCTCATGATCCGGCGCAGCAGCTCTACCACCTAAGCGAAACCCACGCGGAGTTCATCCATCTGCAAGCCCCTCAGCAATGGCGATTGGGCCTGCCTTATCGCCAGCGCACCCAGGCATGGCAATGCCCCAAGGCCCCTGAAGACGGGGGGCTGGCGCCACAGGACCTGTCTTTTGAAACACTCAACGAACGGGTAAAGCAGACCGCCTGGAAAACCCAAGCCGTGCTGACCGGCCTCTCCGTGCAGCGCTACAAAGACGCGTCGAGCGGGGCAACCCTGCCCGATGGCGTCGCGGATCTGCAGGCCCTGGCCGATCATCTGGAACGCGCCGAGCTGGATGAAACAGCGTTGGACGTCTTTCGGTTACTGCCAGAGGACAACCGCCCCAAAGAAAAAGAGCTGGAACAAATGGGGTATCACCCAATGACCGATTTTCTTCCCGCGCCGCAACCAGCGAGAAAGCGCTGGTCAGTCAAGAGCGGCTTCGCGACCTACGCTCCGCTGGAAGGCTTCTACAAAGTCAACGCCGTACAGCCGAGCCAAAGCCACGGAGTCTCCGAAATCGGCTACGACAAGTACGCCTGTTTCGTCACCGCCTTCAAACTTCCCGATGGCTGTACCACCCAGGCCACTTACGACTATCGCTCGCTCCAACCCCTGCGCATCGTCGATCCCAACGGTAACGTACAGGAAGGCCTGTTCGATGCTTTCGGCCAGGTACTGGCCACGTCCTTTTATGGTGACGAACACAACACCCGCGTGGGCTTCAAACCGCTCGCGCAGTTCAAACAGCCTTCGTTCAAGCGTCTGGCAGAAGTGGTCAGCCAGGCAAAGAACGCTGTGCAGGATGCCGCGACGGCCCTCTATTACGCGCCCTTCAGCTGGATGGGTAACGTATCGAAGGCAGCATTGGCAGACACCGACTGGCTGACCCGTTGCGTGGCCAAGGGTGACCTGCTTCCCAGCGGACATATCTGCGCCTCGGCCCGAACCAGGCTGCCGGCTCTCCAAGCATTGTCGGCCGATGAGCTGAAGCTGAAAGACGAACTCGAGGCTTCGACACGTGAACCTGTGCAGGTCGCGACCCTGGCCGCCGATCGTTATCCCGACGATGAGCAGCAACAAATCCGCGTCGCGATCACCAGTTTCGATGGCTTTGGTCGAGCGCTGCAAAGCAAGCATCGCGTCGAGTCAGGCATGGCCTATGTTGTCGACGCCAAAGGTAACCTGGCACTGACGGATGGAAGACCAAAAGAGCAGATCGCCACGGTCCGCTGGCGTGTCAGCGAGCGAGTGGAATACAACAGCAAGGGACTGGCAATCCGCATCTATCGTCCCTATTTTGCCGATCGGCACTGCCACATCAACGATGTGTCCCTGCGCCAGTCCGGGCATTTCGACCAGCAGTTCTACGACCCTCTCGGACGCCCCGTCCACAGGCTTCTCGCCAGGCAAAATGGCCTCTGCTACATGCGCCGTCACACGCGCCATCCCTGGTACACCGTGGACGAAGACGAGAACGACACGCTGCAGGAGGTCATGTCGACCACCGGGAGTGAAGCATGAGCGCCCGTCTTCACCACAGGACACCCACGATCAACGTCATCGACAACCGTGGCCTGCCCGTGCGACAGGTGGCTTATTACCGACGCAACGCGGACGAGCAAAGCCAGGCGCGCATTACCCGATACCGCAACGACGAGGCCGGACGACGGGTGGAGCAATGGGACGCCCGGCTGTTCATCAGCGCCCCCGCGCCCAACCTGCGAACCGTCCACAGCCTGTCCGGCAAGACCCTACTGGTGGACAGCGTCGACGCCGGGTGGCGCTTGAGCCTGCCGGGCGATGCCGGGCAGTTACTGCACAGTTGGGATCAACGGGGAAATCATCGGCGGACGACCTTCGACAGCCAATTGCGGCCGACCGTCCTGCGCGAGCAAACGCCAGGACAGAATCCGCGCAGGGTCGAATGCCTGCGCTACGGGGACAGTTCGCCGACGTCTGCCGCGCACAACCTGTGCGGTGCCGTGGTTCGTCACGATGACAGCGCGGGCACCCTGCTGACCCATGGCTATGCGCTCTGCGCCACACCTCTGCGCCAGACAAGGCATATGCGGGCCGACGCTGGACCAGCCGACTGGCCAACGGAGGAAAAGGACCGTGACCTGCTGCTGGAAAAAGGCGACGGCCATACCACGAGCTGGCGCTACGACGCACTCGCGCAGATCATCCAGCAGTCCGATGCTGCCCGGCACCAACGGCGGTACGCGTTCGACCTCGCAGGCCAACTCCGCTCCGTGAGCCTGAAGACCAGAGACGCCGCCATCGAACAAACCATCGTCAGCCACCTCACCTACAACGCGTTCGGCCAGCTCGAAACCCAGACAGCCGGCAACGGCGTCATGAGTCACGCCGTATTCGACCCTGCCAATGGGCGCCTGACCGCCCTTCGCGTGTCGCTGTCCGCCAGGATCTTGCAGGATCTGCGCTACACCTACGACCCGGTGGGTAACGTGACGCATATCGAGGACAAGGCCCAACCGGCGCGGTTCGGCAGTAACCAGCGGGTCGAAGCCATCAGCGCATTCACCTACGACAGCCTTTATCAATTGACCAGTGCGACCGGGCGTGAAACTGCCGGCCTGGCGCCTACGACCCTCGATCTACCGATCGACGCCAATCAGTTGTTCAACTACACCGAGCACTACGAATACGATGCCGGCGGCAACCTGACCGAACTGCGCCATGTTAGCGAACGCAACAACTACACCCGGACATTGAACGTCAGCGCCACGAGCAATCGCCTTCTGTCGTGGAACACGGGCCACTCGGCGGCCGATGTCAGGGTGGACGTCGATGCCCATGGCAACCAGCAGGCGCTGTCACCGGGTCAGGCACTGGCCTGGAACACCCGTAACCAACTCGACAGCGTGGTGCTGGTCCAGCGCGATAACGCGCCCAATGACGTTGAACGCTATCACTACGACTACACCGGCCAACGGGTGCGCAAGGTCCGGACAACCCACACCGCGGCAGTCACCCACACCCGTGAAGTCCGTTATCTGCCAGGGCTGGAAATCCACAGCCGCCATAACGAACGCCTGGAAGTCATCACCCTGCAAGCCGGTCGCTTCAACGTGCGCTATCTGCACTGGACCGAAGGTCGACCGTCCGGTATCGCCGCCAACCAGATGCGCTACAACCTTGGCGACCACCTGGGCTCCAGTTCACTGGAACTCGACGACCAGGGCCACCTGATCAGCCAGGAAAGCTACCTGCCCTATGGTGGTACCGCTTGGCTGGCGTCCCGTTCGGCCGTGGAAGCCGACTACCGGACCATTCGCTACTCCGGAAAGGAGCGCGATGCCAGCGGGCTGTACTACTACGGGCAACGGTACTACGCGCCGTGGTTGCAACGCTGGATCAGCCCCGACCCGGCGGGGGCGGTGGATGGGTTGAACCTGTATTGCATGGTGGGGAACAATCCGCTCAGGTTTGTCGATCATCAGGGATGGCTGAAGGATGACGTGGTCGAATCGGTGAAGCGCGATGGTCATGCCCGTTCCGTGACGATGATGCAGGATCCACTGGCAAGGAGAGCTGCCAGGGCTGACCGAGATGACTCCGCTCCCGGACTCGCCCTCCGCCCCACCCCCAGCTTCAGCAAGACAAAGCGCAAGGACTTGGTTGTCCACTCATTTGGCGTGGTCAAGGATCGCACGGAAGGTAAGCACAGGAGCCTCTATGAGTCCTACAATCTGCCCGGCCCCAAATCTGGTCCGACGGGATACCGTGGCGTAGACAGCAGCTACGATGGCAGCGCGAAAAGCGAGCACTTCTACCTGAATTTCGGCAGCTACAAGATCGGGAATACCAGCGAATACCTGGCAGACCTGGCCGAACGATACAGCGCGACGAAAAACGACCCGGTTCATAAACTCGAACTGGATCCTGAGATGCTCAAGCGCGAGCCAACGCTGAGTCGAACCATCGACACCATTTCCGACCTCCAGCAACACACCCAGCATCTCATTGCGACGCATATCGAGGAATCCAACGCAATCATTCCTGTGCGCACCGGGGGACCGGGAGCTCATGGCGAAGTCCGGGTGTTGAACACCGTCGTCGCGCTCTACCCGGGCCAAGCTGAAAGAGTGCTTTCGGATACGTACCTGTTTACCGAAAAATTGACCGGCGTGACCGAACCGGAAGCTTTCATTGCCTGTTTCAACTGCAGCGGCATTATCCCGGAAAGCGTCAATATCGAGACAGGGCGCCACCCCAGGAATTATGAGGCGTACAACGCTCATATCCTCGCGCTCACTCGACCTTAGCGCGTGGGCTATTCAACACTCAGACACAGATCGCATCGGTAAACACCAACCGATTCCCAAACGGATCGACCACCGCCATGTCCTGGCTGCCCCAGGGCATGGCCTGGATCTGTGGACGCGCAAAGGCGTATGGCTTGGCGACCAGCTGTGCCTGAAACATTTCCAGCTCATCCGTCTCGACTCGCAGCGCCGAGCCCGGCGTGCAATCGCCATGGTGCTCGGACAAATGCAACACGCAGTCGCCGCGGGAAACTTGCAGGTAAAGTGGAAAGTCGTCGCCAAAGCGGTGTTGCCAGTCGACGGTAAAGCCCAGGAAGTCGACGTAGAACGCCAACGCCTTGGCTTCATCGAAGATCCGCAGGACGGGGGTAGTTTTACCGAAGCTCATGGGTTGCTCCCTGGCTGAAGGACCCGTTTAGACAGGTTGAACCCACTGCTTCGGCCTTGGCGCCGGCTTCTTTAATGTCGCAGTGCCACCACCCACCGACACTGCTGTCACGTGAAGAACAGAAGTGAACCTGTGGCCAGGGAATTCATGAGCCCGTCTGTCCCTCTCTCGCCAGGAACCGCCCCTCCCTGCGTCCGTTCGCCTGCCCATCGCTGTAGCTCAGAACGCCGTTGATCCACACCCCATCAATGCCTTCGGCAGCACGTTGCGGCTCTATGAAGTCTGCGACATCGCGAATGGTGTGCGGGTTGAACAGCACCAGGTCCGCCCAATGCCCTTCACGAATTTCACCGCGCTCTTTCAAGCCGAAGCGTGCCGCGGAGAGACCGGTCATTTTGTGCACGGCGGTGTGCAACGGAAAAAGTCCGATGTCACGACTGAAATGTCCCAGTACCCGTGGGAAAGCGCCCCACAAACGTGGATGGGGAAACGGGTCTTCGGGCAAACCGTCGGAACCGATCATGGACAGCGGATGCGCGAGGATTCGCCTGACATCAGCTTCGTCCATGCCGTAGTACACCGCACCAGCCGGTTGCAAGCGGCGCGCCGCCTCCAACAACGACACCCCCCATTCGCTGGCAATGTCGACAAGGTCGCGACCGCCCATCGCTGGGTAAGGCGTCGACCAGGTGATGGTGATGGGATGGGCATCGGTCACCTGCTTGAGATCCAGTGTCGAAGAGCTTGCCGCATAGGGGTAGCAGTCACAGCCGACCGGGTGGTTCCTTGCGGCGCTCTCCAGCGCGGCAAGCACCTGCGGACTACGCCCCCAGTTCCCGACGCCGGCACATTTTAGGTGGGAAATAATCACCGGGCTCTGTGCATGGCGCCCGATCTGGAAGGCCTCGGCCATGGCCTCGAGCACCGGTTCGAACTCGCTGCGCAGGTGAGTGGTGTAGACCGCGCCGTATGCATTCAGCTCTTCAGTCAGTTGCATGACTTCCTCGGTAGACGCTGAAAACGCGTTGGCGTAGGCCAGGCCGGTGGACAAGCCCAACGCACCGTCTTCCAGGCTTTCGCGAAGTTGCTGACGCATGGCGGCGATTTCTCCCACGCTGGCCGTGCGCAACAAATCGTCCATGTGGTTACTGCGCAATGCCGTGTGGCCCACCAGGGCGGCGACGTTGATCGCCGGAGCGGCGGCTTCTACCGCGCCACGATAATCGCTGAAGCGCGGGTAAACGAATGCCTGGGCGGTGCCCAGCAAGTTCATCGGGTCCGGCGGATCGCCCCGCAGACGCACCGGTGAAGCACTGATGCCGCAGTTGCCGACGATCACCGTGGTCACGCCCTGGCTGAGCTTGGGCAACATCTGCGGTTGGCGGATGACCATGGTGTCGTCGTGGGTGTGCACGTCGATGAACCCTGGGGCCAGCACACGGCCAGCGGCGTCGACTTCCGCGGTGGCCCGGGCAGCGCCCAGGTCGCCGATGCGCTCGATGCGCCCGGCACGAATCGCCACATCGGCGGTATAGCCGGGTGTGTCACGGCCATCGATGACCTGCGCATTACGGATAAGGGTGTCGTACAGCATGTCAGTCTCCCAGCGGCAGGTCATCGTCGCCGCCACGGTAATCATCCAGGGCGAGTTTGACTCGTCGCAGGCGTTCTTGATTGTCTTCGGGGTTGGCCAACGCAAGCTCAGTGGCGAGCACATCGATAGCCAGCAGCATGCCGTAGCGCGCCGCCGTGGGCTTGTAGATGAACGAGGTTTCGGCGCCTTGCAGGGGCAGCACGACATCGGCCAGCCGGGCCAGTGGGGAGCCGGCCCGGGTGATCGCCAGGATCGCCGCGCCGTAACTCCGAGCCAATTCAACGGCACCGAGCAGTTCCGGAGTGATGCCGGTGAGTGAGCAAGCAATGACCACATGCGCCTCGCTCAACGAGGTGGCGGTGATGCGCATCATCACCGGGTCGCGGCACACGGCAATCGGATAGCCGAAACGCACCAGCCGCACCTGCAACTCTTCGCTGCACAACGCCGACCAGCCACCGAGCCCGAACGCATGGATCATCCGCGCCTTGCCGAGCATCCGCACGGCATCGGCAAACTGCGTCTCCTCGAATGCCGACAGATGCTGACGCAATGTGGATTCGATATCGCCGACAATCTGCCCATAAAACGCCGATTGCTCGGGCGCGCCCGCAGGGTCGAGAAAACGGCTGCCGACTCCGCTGGCCTGGGCCAGTTGCAGCCTCAGGTCCCGCAGGTCGCGACAACCAACGGTGCGGGCGAACCGCGACAGCGTGGCGCTGCTGACTTCGGCGCGCCGAGCCAGGTCGTCCAGGCTGGCGGAGGCGGCAAATCCTACGTCGTCGAGCATCAGCCTGGCGATTCGTCCTTCGCCGGCGCTGAAGGAATCCTGACGGACGCGGATCTGGTAGAGGATGTCCATGACGGCTCCTGTGTGATTGCGTTGTGCTCAGAGCAAACGCGCGAGCCCAAGGGTCAGGCCGAAGGCGACCAAGGAGATCAGCGTTTCCAGCACGGTCCAGGTCTTGAAGGTTTGGGCAACGGTCATGTTGAAATATTCCTTGATCAGCCAGAAACCGCCGTCGTTGACGTGGGAAAAGATAACCGACCCGGCCCCGGTTGCCAGCACCAGCAACTCGGGATGGGGATAGCCCAGGCCGATCGCCACAGGCGCGACGATGCCCGAGGCAGTCGTCATCGCCACCGTGGCTGAACCGGTGGCGACCCGCATCAACGCGGCGAACAGCCAGCCCATGACCAGTGGCGACAACTGGAATTCCTGGGCCAGCCCGACGATCTGTTGCGTGACTCCGGCGTCCACCAGGATGCGGTTCAAGCCACCACCGGCGCCCACCAGCAAGGTGATGCTGGCAGTGGGTGCCAGGCACTCATTGGTAAACTTGAGGATCGACTCCCGGTTAAAGCCCTGAGCCAGGCCGAGGGTCCAGAAGCTGAGGACAGTCGCCAGCAACAGCGCAATCACCGAGTTGCCGATGAACAGCAGGAACTGGTTGAAACCGCTGCCCGGCGTAGAGATCAGGTTGGCCCAGCCACCGATCAGCATCAGGATCACCGGCAACAGGATGGTCCCCAGGGTGATGCCGAAACCCGGCAGCCTGGCGCGAGGTTCGCGGTCGAGAAACTGTCGCTCCAACGGGTTCTCTGCAGGCAACTGGATGCGCGGCACGATGAATTTCGCATACAGCGGGCCCGCGATGATGGCGGTGGGGATGCCGATCAGGATCGCGTACAGCAGGGTCTGTCCCACCGAGGCCTGGAACGCCTGCACCGCCAGCATCGCCGCCGGATGCGGCGGCACCAGGGCATGGACCACCGAGAGCCCGGCGACCATCGGCAGCCCCACCATCAGGATCGACACACCCACGCGCCGGGCGACGGTGAACGCGATGGGCACCAGCAGCACAAAACCGACTTCGAAGAACAACGGCAGCCCGACTAGGAAGGCGATGCACACCATCGCCCAATGGGCGTTTCGCTCGCCGAAACGTTCGATCAGGGTCTGCGCCATCCGCTCCGCACCGCCGGACTCGGCCATCATCTTGCCGAGCATCGTACCCAGGGCCACCACCAGCGCGATGTGCCCCAGCGTCTTGCCCACACCGGCCTCATACGCCCCCACCACACCCGACGGCGGCATCCCCGCCAACAGCGCGAGACCGATGGAGACCAGCGTGATCACAATGAACGGGTTGAGCCGGTAGCGGGCGATCAGGACAATCAGCGCAATGATGGCGATGGCCGCGTAGACCAGTAGCCAATAACCGAAAGCAGGTGCCATGCGGTACTCCTTGAACAGGGTCACGTCTATGAGTTGTGAAACTCATAAATCATTTCAAGGAACAATCTTCAAATGCTTTGAAAATAACTTTCGTACCTGGATAAGACCTGTCGCTGACGGACATTGCGAAGCAATCGTCATGAAAATCCATCGCGAAACTTTCATGCCTGTGGGAGCAAAGCTTGCTCGCGACAGCGGCAGACCCGCCAATGCCGTTGCGACTGACTTGTCTGGATCGCGAGCAAGCTTTGCTCCCACAGGTCCACTGTTCCTACGTCCGGCAATTGCGTACCATCCTTCTGCTTTTTGCACCACGTCCCCCGGCAGCCGACTCCCAACCGGCGCCCAGTCAGGTAAACCATGAAACCAGCACGCCTTCGCGCCGACGTCCTCGCCGGCCTCACCACGTCTTTCGCCTTGCTCCCCGAATGTATCGCCTTCGCCCTGGTGGCCCATCTCAACCCACTGATGGGGCTGTACGGCGCTTTCATCATCTGCACCCTGACCGCGCTGTTTGGCGGACGGCCGGGCATGGTGTCAGGCGCAGCGGGGTCGATGGCGGTGGTGATCGTCGCACTGGTAGTGCAACACGGCGTGCAGTACCTGCTGGCCACGGTGTTGCTGGGTGGGCTGATCATGATGGCATTCGGGCTGTTGCGGCTGGGCAAGCTGGTGCGCATGGTGCCGCACCCGGTGATGCTCGGCTTCGTCAACGGCCTGGCGATTGTCATTGCACTGGCCCAACTGGAGCATTTCAAGAACGGTGAGGCCTGGCTCAGTGGCGCACCGTTGTACTGGATGGCGGGCCTGGTGGCGCTGACCATGGCCATTGTCTACCTACTGCCACGCCTGACCCGTAGCGTGCCGCCAGCCCTGGTGGCGATTCTCGGGGTCGGCCTGGCGGTCTACCTGCTCGGCCTGCCCACCCGCACGCTGGGCGACATGGCACACATTGCCGGTGGCCTACCCGACTTTGCCTTGCCGGGCATTCCCTGGAACCTGGAAACCCTGCAGATCGTGCTGCCCTATGCGGTGATCATGGCGATGGTCGGTTTGCTGGAAACCCTGTTGACCCTGAACCTGACCGACGAAATCACCGAAAGCCGCGGTTATCCGGACCGCGAGTGCGTGGCGCTCGGCGCGGCCAATATCGCCTCCGGTCTGTTCGGCGGCATGGGCGGTTGCGCCATGATCGGCCAGACGGTGATCAACCTCAGCTCGGGGGGACGCGGCCGGTTGTCCGGGGCAGTGGCCGGGGTGATGGTGTTGCTGTTCGTCTTGTTCCTGTCGCCACTGATCGAGCGCATCCCGCTTGCTGCCCTGGTGGGCGTGATGTTCGTCGTGGCGCAGCAGACCTTTGCCTGGGCCTCGCTGCGGGTGATCAACAAGGTGCCGGCGAATGACGTGCTGGTCATCATGGCCGTGACCCTCATCACCGTGTTCACCGACCTGGCCGTGGCGGTACTGTGCGGGATCATCGTCGCAGCGCTCAACTTCGCCTGGGTACAAGCCCGGGAACTCTACGCCGATACCCACCTGGAGGCTGACGGTAGCAAACTCTATCGCCTGCACGGCACGCTGTTCTTCGCCTCGACCACGCCGTTCCTCAACCAATTCGACCCGACGAACGATCCAACCCACGTGACCCTGGACTGCCGTCACCTGCGCTTCGTCGATTACTCGGCCATCGCCGCTCTGAAGACCCTGCGTGAACGCTACAGCAAGGCCGGCAAACACCTGCGGGTGTTCCACCTCTCGGAGCGCTGCAAGCAGATGCTCAAGCGTGCCGGCGTGCACCACGACTGATGCAACTGTGGGAGCGGGCTTGCTCGCGAAAGCGGTCTATCAGCCGACTCAAGATTGACCGGCCTGACGCCATCGCGAGCGGGCTCGCTCCCACAGGGGAACCGGGCTGGATCGGGATTTTGCGGTCGTCGCTGAACAACTGTGGGAGCGGGCTTGCTCGCGATGGCGGTGCATCAGCCAACTCATGATTGACCGGTCTGACGCCTTCGCGAGCAAGCCCGCTCCCACAGGGGGAAGTGCTGCGTCTTACACCATTTCGTTGAGAATCCACTCCACCACCGACGTCCGCTTCGGTGCCCAGCCCAGCAGTTCGCGGGCATGCAGTCCTCGCACGCGGCTGTTGGAGCCCAGGCCGTAGTTGGCCATTTCATAGCCCCACTCGGCCTCGGCATCGGCCAGCGGCCAGTCCTGGGGTTCGCCAAGGTTCAGCGCCCGGGCCATGGCCGTGGTCATGTCGAGGAACGAGGCCTCGCCGCTTTCGACGAAGTAGAACGTGCCAGGCAGGTTGCGGGTCAGGGCGAGCCGGTACAACTCGACCACGTCCTCGATGTGCACGTTGGACCAGATATTCCGCCCCGGTCCGACATGCCGCACCACCCCGCTTTTACGAGCCTGCTTGAGCAGGCGCGGCAGTTGCACGCTGTCGCGTTTGACACCCAGGCTGTGGCCGTAGATCAAGGTGTTGCAGATCACCGCCGAGTTCACGCCGTCCTTTGCCGCGTCAAGGACGAGGTTATCGATCGCGACACGATCAGCCTTGTCGACGGTAGGCTCCGGCAGGTTGTTCTCCTGGTAGATGTCAGCACTGGCAAGACCACCCGAAGCATCGCCGACAATGCTCGAACCGCTGGTGTGCAGCAGGACTTTGTTCGAGCCCCTGAGGCCCTCGAGCAGCGCTTCGACCGCGCCGCGATGGTCGCTGCTGGCGGCGTTGATCACCGCATCGGCGGCGCGGGCCTGTGCGGTCAGCAACGCGCTGTCTTCCAGGGTACCGATCACCGGCTGGATACCCAGGGCAGTGAGCTCTCTCGCCTGCTCGGCGCTGCGTACCAGGCCGATGACTTGATGCCCGGCCCGAACCAGACCGGTGGCAATGGAGCCGCCAATAAAACCGGCAGCGCCAGTGACGAATACGTTCATGGAAAAACTCCTTGGCAGGATCAGTGATGGAACGAGTATCGAGGACCGATCCTTGGCGAAACAGTCCACATTGCCCAAATCACTCTTGCCTTGAAGTCACGAATCAGTCTCAAAATCCCGCGAGGCGTATTCGGCGAGTTTGTCCTGGATGAAGTCCAGAAAGCACTGAATGCGCAACGCCAACTGAGAGTTGCGGTAGTAGACGGCGTTGATCGGCTGGCGGTACCCGCTATTGGTCTCGGCCAGCAGCACCTTCAATCGACCGGCACGGATGTCGTCGCGGGTCATGAAATCCGACAGACAGGCGATGCCCTGCCCTTGCAGCGCCAGGTGGCGCACCGTTTCGCCACTGGACGCGCTGATGGCCGCCTGGATGGGCCAACGGTCGCCGTGAAGATGGCGCAGAGGCCATTGGTTGAGGCCATCGTTCTGGGCAAACCCCAGCAATGCATGCTCCGTCAGTTCGGCGACGGTTGAAGGCGTACCGTGCCGCTCCAGATAGGCAGGGCTGGCCAGGATGTGCAACGGACTGCAACCCAGGGGACGGGCATGCAACGTCGAATCGGTGAGGGCGCCGATGCGGATGGCGACGTCGGTGCTCTGCTCGAGCAAATCAATGATCAGGTCATTGGTGTTGAGCTCGAGCTGGATGTCCGGGTAGAGCCTGCGGAACTCATCGATGTGCGGCACGATGGCATGCAGCATGAACGGCGACGCAGCGTTGATCCGCAACCGCCCTGAAGGCTTCTGCTGGCGGGAGGACAAGCGTTCCTCCAACGCTTCCAACTGGTCGAGAATGCTTTTGGCCTGTT
Source organism: Pseudomonas sp. ICMP22404 (assembly GCF_006227205.1). Classification (GTDB taxonomy): domain Bacteria; phylum Pseudomonadota; class Gammaproteobacteria; order Pseudomonadales; family Pseudomonadaceae; genus Aquipseudomonas. The sequence continues at coordinate 19,179 of NZ_VCNG01000013.1, read as the reverse complement.
CGAAGAAATACCGGCCCTCCTCGGTCAGGTCCATGCGTCGAGTGGTGCGGTTGATCAGCGTGGTGTCGAGCTTGGCTTCCAGTCGGGACAACGTGCGACTGACCGCCGACGGCGTCTGCCCGACCTGCTCGGCGGCGGCGGAAATCGACCCGCACTCGATCACGCAGACGAAGATCTGCAACTCGTCGGATCTGGCTTTCACAAATGTCCTCTCATCGGATGCACAGTCAATGTGGCGAGAGTAGCCGGATTACCGCGAAAGGCCGAATACCTCGATCAAATGCTGTTCATACCGCGCCACATCAGCCTCTATGTTCGGACGCTTCATCACGTCGACGCACAGGAAGGTCGGCAAGCCGGTCATGCCCAGGAACTGGTTGGCCTTGTGGAACGGGAAATACACCGCGTCCACACCCTTGCCTTCGAAGAAGTCGGTCGGATCATCGAAGGCCTGCTGCGGGGCGTTCCAGGTCAGCGACAACATGTATTGCTTGCCATGCACCAGGCCACCGCTGCCGTACTTCTGCGAGGCGTCGGAGCGGGTGCGGCCGTCGCTGGCGTATAGACTGCCATGACCTTCGGTGAACACTTCGTCGATGTACTTCTTCACGGTCCATGGCGCGCCCATCCACCAGCCCGGCATCTGATAGATGACGACATCGGCCCAGAGAAACTTGGCGACCTCTTCCTTGATGTCGTAGCCACCGTCGATGAACGTGCTTTTCACGTCCAGGCCACCACGGTCCAACACACTCAGGGCCGTGTCGTGGAGGGTCGCGTTGTAGCGGCCGTCGGAGTGAGCGAATTGTTTACCACCGTTGAGCAGCAGGACTTTTTTCATGGGGAGCCTCATCGGGTCCATGGCGAGCGCCACGCAGGGCTGCCGAATGGAAAGGGTTGGAAAAGATGGGGGGCAGACTACCGATGAGCGTCACGCGGAGTAAGCGCAACCGAGGCAAAACTGTTTTGACTTACATGCACGAATCAACAGCCGATTGTTGCCGTAGGATTCAACTCACTTTCACTCAGGAGACACGCGATGAGCGAACTGCATGGTTTCATCCTCCACGCCAAGACCCGCCCGGAAAAAGCCGAAGCCTTCGAAGCCCTGTTTCGCGCCTACGTCGAACCGAGTCGCGCCGAACCGGGCTGCATCGAATATCACATGCTGCGGGACCAACAGGATCCGACGCTGTTTATCTTCTATGAAATCTGGCAATCCCAGGCCCACCTGGACGTGCATTCGAATCTGCCACACATGAAGCAGTTCTTTGAACATCGTATGGATTACCTGGAGCGCGACTTCGAGATCCGCCGCGTCGAGATGCTGAGTGCCTCGTCTAGCCGCTGATCAGCAAATGAGTGCCAAGGCCGCCAAGGCCAATGAAAAACACCCGCCGAAATAACATGGCGCTGATCCGTTGGCGCAACCACTGCCCCAGCCACATCCCAAGCAGCGCCGGTGCCAACGCCAGCATCGACGCGCACAGTTCACCCCCGCCCAAGGCGCCGCGCCACAACAGGCCGGCCGCCAGGGCCAATGTCGATACGGTGAAGGACAGACCCAGGGCCTGCACCAACTCGTCCTTGCTCAAGCCCAGTGCTTGCAGATAAGGCACCGCCGGAATGACAAACACACCCGTGGCGGACGTGATGACACCGGTCAGCAGCCCGCAGAGCGGGGCGAGCCAGGGTTCAACGTGGCCGCCGACCCGGAGCGTCGGCAGCGCCAGTCCACTCAGGGCGTATACCAATAACGCGCCGCCCAAGGCCCGCACCACCCAGGGACCGCCCGCCATGCCAATCCACAAGGTTCCAAGGCCGGTGCCGAGGAAAATCGCCAGCAACAGCGGCCACAAGCGCCGGATCAAGGTACGCAAGTGACCGCCGAAGGCCAGTTGCCAGAGGTTGGTCAAAGTGGCCGGGATGATGAGCAATGCGGCAGCCTGCACCGGAGCCATAGCCAGCCCGAGTAACCCCATGGAAATGGTCGGCAGGCCGAGGCCGATCACCCCCTTGATCGTACCGGCCAGCAGGAACGTGGCGATGACCAACAGCGATAGCGCCGGCCCGAGGTTCTGATAGAAAGCGATGAAGGTGTCCATGGGGCTATCCTGGGCCCAAGCGGATCGTTTTGAAATCTGCCATATACTGAGCCTGCCTCTTGCTCAACAAGAGGCTGAAGACTTTGGCGGTGCTACTGGCCCCTTCGCGAGCAGGCTCGCTCCCACAGGGTGAACACAAATCTTGTGCTCACACCGATCACTGTGGGAGCGAGCCTGCTCGCGATGGCAATCCATCAGACACCACAAAACCCGGCACAGGATCCCCCCATGCACTTCGACCTCACCGACCTGCGCCTCTACCTGAACATCCTCGACACCGGCAACATCACCGCCGGTGCAACCCGCAGTCACCTGTCCCTGGCGGCGGCGAGTGCGCGGGTCCGTGCCATGGAAGCGTCCCTGGGCACCGAATTGCTCGAACGCGGGCGGCGTGGCGTGACGCCCACGCCGGCCGGCAAGGCCCTGGCGCAGCATGCCCGGGTGTTGCTGCAACACGCGGAGCACTTGCAGCAGGATTTGGCGGAGTACGCCAAGGGGGTCAAGGGCCGGGTACGGCTGCTGTGCAACACCAGCGCCATGAGCGAATACCTGCCCGAGTTGCTGGCCACTTTCCTCAAGGACCATCCCAATCTCGACATCGACCTGCAGGAACTGCCCAGCTCACGCATCACCCATGCCTTGCGCCAGGGTGCGGCAGACCTGGGTGTGGTATCCGACGCAGTCGACACCGATGACCTTCAGACCCGGCCTTTTCGCAACGATCCACTGGTATTGATCCTACCGTCCGAACATCCATTGGCCGACGGTCGCGCGGTGAGCTTCAGCGAAACCCTCCATCATGATTACGTGGGCCTGAACGCCTCTAACGCCCTGGCGGTGTACCTCGAAGAGCAGGCCCTGCACACCGGGTTACGCATGCGAATCCGCATTCGCGCCGACAGTTTCGATGGGATGATTCGCATGGTGGCCCATGGCGCAGGTATCGCCATCGTGCCGAGGGCCGCCATCGACCGTCGATCTGCCGGGCCATCGTATCGGTGCGTGCCGCTGCACGAGGCCTGGGCACAACGGGCCCTGTTGTTGGCGGCTCGTAATTTCGAGGCGTTGCCGGCCTATGCCAAGGCTCTCGCCGTGCATCTGTCCGAGCATTGATTTGCGTTTCTGGGTAGCCCGATGTCGAGTACAGACAACTGGAGGAACGCAGACGCCTATAGGGTGCCTCTTCAGCTTACGTCCATTGCCCGGAGTCCACATGACCGCACCTATCACCGTCCTGCGCGATACCCATCCGCTGCCCGTACTCGATGCCTGCAAATGGGAGAAGCTCGCAGGCGACCCGCATACCGTCAACCTCAACGCCTACACCAGCGAAGATGGCAGCAAAATCATGGGCACCTGGATCTGCACGCCGGGCAAATGGTACGTGGAATACGTAAAGTGGGAATACTGCCACTTCCAGGAAGGCTACTGCATCATCACCCCGGAAGGCATGGAACCCATCCATCTGCGGGCCGGTGACATCTTTGTCATCGAGCCTGGGATGAAAGGCACCTGGGAAGTGGTTGAAACCGTGCGCAAATACTTCGTCTTTGCCTGACGCGGTTCGATACATCTGCGGCACGTGTGGCGAGGACACTGCACTCACGCCCCTCGCCACGATCCGCCTCGCGTTTATTGAGGCTTGCGATAGCTGTTAACGATGGCCGAAAAATCCTTGCCGCCCTCGCCTCTCTGGCTCATCGCTTGATATAGCTGCTGCGCCACTGCACCCAGCACCACCGGCTGATGAACCTGCCTGGCGGCTTCGGTGGCCAGGCCCAGATCCTTGAGCATCAGGTCGGCACCGAAACCACCGGTGTAGCCACGGGAGGCGGGTGCCGTTTCGATCACGCCCGGCCATGGGTTGTAGGTATCCGAACTCCAGCAACGCCCCGTGGAACTGTTGATGATGCCGGCCAGCACTTGGGTGTCGATTCCCAAGGCATCGCCCAGGGCCATGGCCTCGCTGACGCCCACCATCGAGATGCCCAACAGCAGGTTGTTACAAATCTTGGCGATCTGGCCGGTGCCGACTTCGCCGCAATGGACGATGTTACGGCCCATCTGCGCCAACACCGGTTGCAAGGTGGCGAACAACTCGGCGGTGGCACCGACCATGAAGGTCAACGTGCCAGCCGCCGCACCGCCGGTGCCACCCGAGACCGGCGCATCGGCCATCGCCACGCCTTGCTTGGCGGCAGCGGCGGCGACGTCGCGAGCGGTCTGCGGATCGATCGTGCTGCAATCAACCGCTGGCGTACCGGCGGCAATGCCGGCCAGCACGCCGTCTTCACCCAACCAGACGCTGCGCACATGAGCGGCGGCCGGCAGCATGGTAATCACCAGCGCCGCGCCTTGGGCCGCATCGCGAGGCGAGGCACTGACCGTGCCGCCCAACGCCGCGAGTTCGGCCAGCACGGCCTGGTTCAGGTCGAACAGGTTCAGCGAATGGCCGGCCTTGAGCAGGTTGCGCGCCATGGGCGCGCCCATGTTGCCCAGGCCGATAAATGCGATGTTCATGTCCGACTCCTTAGCGCAGGTTGATGGTGGTGTTCACGCCGTCATTCACGCTGTCATCATCGAACCAGCGCGCGGTAACGGTCTTGGTCTGAGTGTAGAACTGCACCACCTGTTTGCCGTATGGACCAAGGTCACCGAGTTTCGAACCGCGGGAGCCGGTGAAGCTGAAAAACGGCACCGGCACCGGAATCGGGATATTGATCCCTACCTGACCGACGTCGATTTCACTCTGGAACTTGCGCGCCGCCGCGCCGCTTTGGGTGAACAGGCCTGTGCCATTGCCAAACGGGTTGGCGTTGACCAGGGCAATCGCCTCGTCGAGGGTGTCGACTTCCAGCACCACCAGCACCGGCCCGAAAATCTCTTCGGTGTAGATACGCATGTCGGTGGTCACGCCGGAAAACAGCGTTGGCCCGACGAAGTTGCCCTGTTCGAAGCCCGGCACGCTGACGCCCCGGCCATCGAGCTCCAGCTTCGCGCCCTGCTGCACGCCGCTCTCGATCAATTCGAGGATCCGCGCCTTGGCCCGCTTGGAAATCACCGGGCCGATGTCGGTGCCCGGCTCACTCCCGGCGTTGACCTTGAGTTTCTGCGCCAGCGTTTTCAGGTCCGGCAGCCATTGCCTGGCCGCGCCCACCATCACCACCACGGAGGTCGCCATGCAACGCTGGCCCGCCGCGCCGAAACCGGCCCCAACCAGGGCATTGAGGGTTTGTTCGCGATTGGCATCCGGCAGCACCACCGCGTGGTTCTTCGCCCCCATCATCGACTGCACGCGCTTGCCATGACGTCCCGCCAGGTCATACACATGGGTGCCGACCGCCGTCGAGCCGACAAACGAAACGGCTTTGATGTCCTTGTGAGTGCAAAGCGCATCCACCACGTCCTTGCCGCCATGCACCACGTTGAGCACACCCGCCGGCACACCGGCTTCGACCGCCAGTTCGACCAGCAACATGGTCGACAGCGGATCCTGTTCCGATGGCTTGAGGACAAAGGTGTTGCCGCAGGCGATGGCCATCGGGAACATCCACAGCGGAATCATTGCCGGGAAGTTGAACGGCGTGATGCCCGCGCAGACACCGATCGGCTGGCGCAGCGTGTAGGTGTCTACGCCACCGGCGACGTTCTCGGCAAACTCGCCCATCTGCAGGGTGCCGATGGAGCAGGCGTGCTCGACCACTTCCAGGCCACGGAAAATATCGCCTTCGGCGTCCGCGAGGGTCTTGCCCTGCTCCGCGCTGAGCACGGCGGCAATGCGTTTGGAATGTTCGCGAATCAACGCCTGGAGCTTGAGCATGATGCGCATGCGCGCACCGATGGGCGTCAGTTTCCAGGTCTGGAAGGCACGCTGGGCAGCGGCAATGGCGGCATCGACTTCCGATGCGGTGGCAAACGGGACCTTCGCCAACACTTGCTGGGTGGCCGGGTTGACGATGTCGTGCCATTCGCTGGAACGGGATTCAACCCACTCGCCGTCGATCAACAGCTTAACGGTCTGCAGGGTGGTGTCACTGGGCGTGAGGGAAACGTTCATGCTGGCCTCCGGGATTGTTCTTATAGAGAGCGTTGATTCAGCAGAGACCAAGGCGCAAAAGACACCTTGGTGATGAGACGATTTTTGGAGTATAGATGTGCAAACTTCTAATAAGAACGCACATAAAAACCGGTCCATCATGCAAAAAAACATCACCTCCCTCGGTTCGCTGAACTGGGACGACCTCAAGTTTTTCCTCGAAGTGGCCCGCACCCGCAAAGCCAGCACGGCAGCCAAGCGCCTCGGCGTCGACTACACCACGGTGTCGCGACGCATCAGCTCGCTGGAAGCTTCATTGGGAACGCTGCTGTTCGAAAAATCCCGGACCAACGGCTTCGTGCTGACCGCCGAAGGGCAACGCCTGCTGAGCTACGCCGAATCGATTGAAAGCACCCTGCACATGGCCTGCGAACAGGTGTCCGGCTCGGGCGTCGCGCTGTCCGGTCATGTGCGCATGGGCTGCACGGAAGGCTTTGGCAGCTACTTCATCACCCCGCAACTGAGCCACTTCGTCGACGCCTATCCCGCCATCTCGGTGGACATTCTGCCGCTGCCGCACTTCATCAGCCTCTCCAAGCGCGAGGCCGACATTGTCATCGCTCTGGAACGCCCCGAACATGGCCCCTACGTATGCTGCAAACTGTGTGACTACCGGTTGCAGCTCTATGCCACCCAGCCCTATCTGGACAGCCATCCGCCCATCCACCGTCCGTCCGACCTGAGCAAGCACTCGTTCATCAGCTACGTGGATGACCTGGCGTTCAGTTCAGAGCTGCTCTACCTGGCAAACGTGCTACCCGACGCCAGCGCCCATCTGCGCAGTACCAGCGTGATTGCGCAGTTCGTGGCGGCGCAGCAAGGACGTTCGCTGGCGATTCTGCCGTGCTTCCTCGCCGCCCAGGATCCACGGTTGCTGCCGGTATTGCCGGAGGACATCACTATCACCCGGCAGTTCTGGATGTACTGCCGGGAGGATCTGCGCAAGCTCAAGCGGATTACGTTGTTGTGGGATTACATCAGAGAGGTGACCGAACAGAATCGGGCCCTGCTGATGGGCGAGACCCGGGAAATGGTATTTGCCGATTAATCGGCAATGACCACAATGGCCACACGACGGTTCTCCGTCCGGCCTTCGACTGTGTCGTTGGATGCGACCGGTTTGCTGCTGCCCAGGCCGCGGGACTGAATGTTTTCTTCGCGCATGCCAACGCCAATCAGCACCTTGCTCACGCTATTGGCCCGACGTATCGACAGTTGATCGTTATAGGCCTGGGAACCCGATGCATCGGTATGACCATCGACGCGTACCCGTTCGATTCCAGCCTCCAGCAGCGCCTTGCCGATTCGCTCGACGATTTCTGTGCTGGCTTCATTCAGGCTTTCCACGTCGCTGCCAAACAGTACCTTGCCCGACAGACCGAACGCCCAACCCTCGTCGGTCAGTTTGAACCCTTGCTGCTTGAGCACGGCAATCTGCGCAGGTGTAAGGCCTTTTGGCGGTGCCGTCTGGCAACCGCTCAGGGCCAGGACGGCCATGAACACAAATGAAATGAATATTTGCAGGACAGATTGAGGGTATGAACGCACGCGTCAGCTCCTGGTTTTGAAGTTAGGCAACGGGGTGCTCCGTCCCCATCGAATGTTGGCCGCCTCGGGCAAGGCGCTTGGCCTGGTACATCGCTGCGTCGGCGGCATGCAGCAAGGCGCCTGGAGTGGCGCCATGATCGGGATAAACCGCAATGCCGACGCTGAGCGAGGTCAGCACCGAAGCGTTACCGGGCAATTGAATCGGTACATCCATGCTGGCGATGATCTTCTCAGCGATCCGTTCGGCGTCCTCGAGCTTGTGCAACGGTGCAAGCAGCACCGCGAACTCGTCCCCCCCAAGGCGCGCCACCAGGTCATCCTCACGAAGCTGGGCACGGACCCGGGTCGCCACCGCCGTCAGCACGGCATCACCGGCAGCGTGACCGAAATTGTCATTGATGCCCTTGAACCGATCACTGTCCAGGTACAACACCGCCACCTGCTCATCGAGCTTGCTGGCATTGCGCAAGGCACGAATCAGCCGGCCTTCGAAAAACGCCCGGTTCGGCAGTCCGGTCAGGCTGTCGTGGCTGGCCTGATGGGCCAGGGTTTCGTTCTCGCTCTGCAGGTGGGTCTGCCAGGATTCAAGTTCGGCGAGCAACGCGTTGAAGTCGTTACCCAGATTATCCAGTTCAGCAATGGCAGCCGGCGGCACCCGTCGATCCAGGGCTCGCTCGCTGCGTGCCGCGTGGGCCACATCCGCCAGGCTGCGCAGGGGGCCGGTGATCGCCTGCAACTGGCGCCGGGCCAAGTACAACGCCACCCAGGCACTCACCGCCGTGCACACGATGATCCCCGCCAGACCGCTGAGCAAAAAGCGCAACAGGCTGCCGCCATGCCCCGCCAGGTGGACACTGCCAACGGCCTGCCCTTGATGAAGGATCGGCATGCTGATGGGTTTTTCCAGGAATGCCTTGGCGATGTGCATCTCCAGTTCCGACAGCAGACCGGTTTCCGGTCGCTGCCAATGCGCCAACAGACGGCCATGCTCATTGAATACCCGGGCATCGGCGACCTCTTCGGTGGTGGCAATCAATGCCAGCGCCTCGGTGGCTGCCACCGAGTCATCGAATACAACGGCCGCCTCCACGGTGTAGTTGATCGACCGAGCAATCAGGTGCAGGTTGTGATCAGCGTAAACCCGTAACGCCAGTACCCCCAGCAACGTCAGGGAGACACTGGCCATGGCCACCGCCACCAGCGCAACGATCAGATGGCCGCGACCGATGACCGAGCCCAGGGTGGGACGGATACGCGAGGCTGGCAGGTTCATGGCGCCGCTGACCTGCGACGTGAAAGTTGCAAGACACTCGGGTGGATGCGTACGCCACTGCGCGCGACCGAATCGAGGTTGACCTCGAACGCCACTTGTTCATCACCCACCCGCAGACAGAACAGGCTGCCCACGGTGCACTGGTCACCGCCTTCGCTGATGCTCAATACCGGTTTGCCGGACAAGGAAGCGAACAGTTGAGCGTGCTCATCGGCGGTCAGCCTGCCGACATAGACCGCGTTGCATTCATCGGCGATGCCGGGGTGATCTGCCAGCAAGCGCTGCACGTTCACCGTTCGACCAGTGGCTTGGATTGTGCCTTTGACCAGATCGTCGGTGTATTGGGTCGGCCCGACAATGCAGAGCTGCAGTTGGGTTGGCTCCACAGGCCAACGGGCGTAGCTGAGAATGCCCAATACGACCTGGGTCACCGCCTCGGCCCGCACTTGCGCGTGAGTCACGGGCTCTTGGTTTTCAGCCACCAGGACAGGCGACAGCAAACACAAAAAACTGGCGAGCAGATAATGCCTCCAGTCCTTGGCGCGCAGTGCTTGCCGAACAGCCCCACCCATGGAAAATCTCTTGATCGATCCAGTAAATGTCGGAACGATAGCACAGTGCCAAAAAGCCAGCGAGACAACGCCTTTACGGCGATTTCCGACAAAAAATCGACGTCATTAAATCCATTGTCATGAACGTCTGTTCATTCAGCTCCGAGACTCCAGATCCAGCATCAGCCCGCTCAGGCGCTTGACCCTACGCCGAACCGCTTCCTCGAATATCCCTGGCCGTGGCTCGATCAGGCTGAACCACTGCTTGGCCCGGGTAATGGCTGTGTACACCAGCTCCTTGGTCAATACGGGGTTCAACGCATCCGGAAGAATCAGCGCCGTATGGGTGAATTCCGAGCCCTGGGATTTATGCACGGTCATGGCATACACCGTTTCCACATCATTCAAGCGGCTGGGCAGGACGAAGCGCACACCGCCCTGTCCGTCGTTGCGAGGGAACGCCACACGCAGGACCTGCTTGCCCGCGTCCGGTCCATCATGCTCGGGCAATTTGAGGGCAATCCCGATGTCGCCGTTCATCAACCCCAGACCATAGTCGTTGCGGGTCATCAAGACCGGACGGCCCTCGTACCACTGATGATCGCTGTCGATAAGACGGGCCTTGAGCAGCGCAGTAGTCACTCTCTGGTTCAACCCTTCCACACCCCACGGGCCTCTACGCACGGCACAGAGCAGTTGGAAAGCGTCGAATGCAGAAAGGACCTCCCGAGCCCAATCGACCCAGCAGGCATCCGCCAGTGGACGGGTAGCTGCCGGACGTCGTTGCCGCAGCAGGCTCAGGTAATGCCGATAACCCTGGGGACCTTCTGCCTGGCCTTCAAGCAGCAAGTGCTCCAGCGCTCCGTCATGCTCACCTTTCAAGGCCAGGGAAAACAGATCGGCATGTTGCTTGCCCACCAGCAACTGACGCGCCTTTTCGGGCTGCTGTTGGTTGACCCATCGAGCCAGTTGGCCGATACCGCTGCCCTCGCCGAAACGGCGGGAGTGCCGGAGCATGACGACCTGCTGTGCCAACGGATGAGTGCCATCGATGTCTTGCTGCAGGTCACTGGCCGCCAGGTCTTCGCCGCTGACCGATTCAAGCCAGGCCCGGGTTCTGGCGTCGTACCAGCCCTCCTCGGCATCCCGACACAAATCCGCCAGCACCGCTCCGGCCTCCACCGAGGCCAACTGATCCTTGTCCCCGAGCAGCACCAACCGCGCATGGGGCGGCAACGCATCCAGTAGATTGGCCATCATCTCCAGATCGATCATGGACGCCTCATCGATCACCAGTACGTCCAGTGGCAACCGATTCCCCCCATGGTGCCGAAAATGCCGGGTTCCCGGCCGGCTGCCCAACAAACGATGGACAGTGGTGACGTCACAAGGAATCCGCTCGCGCACGGCATCGGGGACGTCCAGGGTCCGGACCTGTTGGCTGATGGATTCGGTCAGGCGCGCCGCCGCCTTGCCGGTAGGCGCTGCCAGGCGAATCCGCAGCGGCTTTCCGGCCTCGACGGCGGGAGCCTGAAGCAGCGCCAGCAAACGCACGACGGTGGTGGTCTTGCCGGTGCCAGGACCGCCGGTCACGATGCTGAAGGCGCGCCGGGTCGCCAGGGCACAGGCCAGTTTCTGCCAGTCGATCGGACCTGCGGCAGCGGCTGGCCCGAACAGCCCGTTCAGGCGCTCGCCCAGATCGACGGGGGTGGCTTCCTGTTCGGCCAGCCGTTGACGCAACGCCTCATCGATCTGCCGCTCATAGGTCCAGTATCGCCGCAGATAAAGACGTTTACCGGACAGCACCAACGGGCGTTGCAGCGCCTGCTCGCGCTCATCGGCAGCCAAGGCCACCAGACGGCTGGACGCCAGGGTCTTGCACCAATGAGCTCCCTCCAGGGTCCGCAGTATTTGCGATGGCAACAGCATCGCACCCGTTTGCGGATCGCCCTCGGGGGGAAGCGACAAGGCAAAATCCGGCTCCTTGAGCGTTTCGAACAGGTCCAGGCAGACATGTCCATGGCCCAGCTGATGACTGGCGAGCGCCGCGGCGAGCAACACCAATGGATCGTCGTCGGGCGCCAGCTCATGAAGGAATGCAACGAAGGCTTTGTCCAGAGCGCGCAACCAACCGCGCTCGACCCAGCGCGTCAACAACAGCAGCAGATCATTTGCACGGTCCAAAGGCGCCAGTTCGACCAGGCTCTCGTCGTCCGACGATTTGGGCAGCAGATCGACAAACGTCCGACTCATAGCAATTCTCCCTGTACCCATGCTGGCTCAGCCTTGGGCTCGGGCGCCCCTTGGAAAAGGCGATCCAATTGTTCGATCAGTGCTCGCGCCGGCTTGGTGAAATAGACCCCTTGACTGGCCGCACGGGTGCCACGGAGAAACAGGTACAACGCACCGCCGACATGTCGGTCGTAGTCATAGTCGGGCAGGCGCGCCTTGAGCTGACGATGCAGCGCCAACAGGTACAGCACATATTGCAGATCGTAGCGATTGTCGAGGATCGATTGCTCCATGGCTTGAGGGGTATAAGCCGCGTCATCGCTCCCCAGCCAATTGGATTTGTAGTCCGCCACGTAATATCGCCCTTCATGCTCGAACGTGAGGTCGATGAATCCCTTGAACATGCCGTTGAGCAGCACAGGTTCCGCGGCGACGCGGGCCACACCGCCATGGGTGAATCGGCAAACCAGCTCATCAAGCTTGAGCACATCGACCTTATGGCTGGCGAACCAGAACTCCATCTCGACCTGGAACCGGGTCAAACGCTCAAGCACCACCGGCGGCTGATCATTGCCAATCCGCATAGGCGTTGCCATCAAGTGCTGCAGCCAATCGCTGAGCGTCGTGATCCAGCCTTTCCAGCCTCGACGATTGCAACGTCGGGCAATGGCGTCCTCGATGGCCGTTGGCGCGACGGCAAACCCTTCGCCGGCGACCCACTCAAGGAGGCCGTGGAGGAAAGTGCCGGGATTGGGGCCGCGGGGGAAGCGATGAATGTCCCCCCCGATAGCGACAACTTCCCTGGGCGCATCCGGATCAAGCCGCTCATCGTCGAACAGTTTCTGGGCCTGGGGATCTTCCGGCGCCGTGTCGCTGCCCGCACTCAGGGTCTCGCCGATGCGCAAGGCGCTATACGAGGCAATCCACCAGTTTTCACTGGCTTTGCGTACCGGCCTCAAGGGGGCGAGCAGCACGGCTTCGTTGCGCGGGGGACGGTAGCGTTCGTCGGTGGCCTGGGGCATCTCCTGGCAACTCACCGCAGCACTGCCTTGTTGCAGGTCTTCCAACCAGCGCCGCAATTGCACCGAATCGGACAGCGGCGCACCGCCACCCAATAGATACCCCAGCGCAGACAGATGCAGGATCGAGCTGCTGTTATTCCCCCGCTTGAGATCGGCAACCCCCAACCAGCAGGCATGTTGGGCGCGGGTAAGCGCCACGTAGAGCAGGCGCAGGTCCTCGGCCAGACGTTCGTCGTCAGCTTTGGCTATCAGTTCGGCTGATGGCTTCAGGCTGATTTGTGCCCTGCCGGCCTCATCGTGGTAATGCAAGGGCAACCGGCTGCCATCCACTGGCTTCGTCGAGCAGATGAACGGCAGGAACACCAACGGATACTCCAGCCCCTTGGACTTGTGGATCGTCACCACCTTGACCAACTGCTCATCGCTTTCCAGGCGCAGGATCTGCTCTTCTCCGGCCTGACCGGACAAGGCCAGGTGCTCCGACAGATGCCGGATCAGAGCCTGTTCACCGTCCAGCTCACCGGCTGCCTGTTGCAGAAGCTCGCTGAGGTGCAGCAGGTTGGTCAGCACCCGCTCACCCTCATTGCGCGCCATCAAGGCCTGGGGCAGTTCGAAATCATGCAGCAGGCGCCGCAACATGGGCAGCACCCCCTGGGTGCGCCAGACCGTACGGTAGCCACGGAACTGCATGACCCGCGCTTCCCAGGCCAGCTCATCCCGGTTGAGTCGCTCCAGCTCCGTGAGCGGCAGGTTCAACGTGATGCTCGCCAGCGCAGACCGCAATGGCCGCTCGACATCCGGTTCGGCACAGGCCCTGAGCCAGATCAGCAGGTCGCGCGCTTCCTGCGAGGCAAACACCGAATCCTTATCGGACAGATAGACACTGCGTACGCCCCGGGCAGACAACTCATCCCGCACCGCCTGCGCCTCTTTACCGTCCCGCACCAGGATCGCGATATCCGCTGGCAACAGCCCGCGCAGTGCCTTTCCATCCTCGATGAAGCCGTCGTGCCCCGCCTGGCCGCCATTGAGAAGCGCCGTGATCTCACTGGCGCAGGCAGCCGCCATTTGCTGCCGATAGACCGCACCGGAGAGCGGCTTGTCCGACGGCAAGTGCCAGAGGTTCATCGCTGCAAGGGGCTGCCCCTCGACCTGCAAGGACTCCTTGCGGCCCTGGGCATCAACGGGCAGGAACGGCACCGGGTTCCGGTCCGGTGCTTCGCGAAACAGGAACGCACCGCGTCCGTTCGGACGGGATTCGGCGTTCTGGAAAATATGGTTTACCGCGCCCACCATGGCGTGGCTGGAACGGAAGTTGGTGCCCAGGGTATGGAGCCTGCCTGCGGTCGCCTCACGGGCACGCAGGTAGGTATGGATATCGGCGCCACGAAAGGCATAGATGGCCTGTTTCGGGTCACCGATCAGGAACAGCCCCGTCTCAGGGTTATTGTCTTCGATGCGGTAGATGCTTTCGAAGATCCGGTATTGAACCGGATCGGTATCCTGGAACTCATCGATCAACGCGACCGGAAACTGCTCGCGTATCAGGCTCGCCAGACGCTCTCCACCCTCGGCCAGCAGGGCTGCGTCCAGCCTCAGCAGCATGTCGTCGAAGCCCATCTCCGCGCGTCGGCGCTTCTCTGCCTCAAAGCGCGCGCCCACCCATTGGGCCGCATGCTGCAACACCGCTGCATCCGGGGTGGGCAACGCCTCCAGGCTGGCCTTGAGACTGGCCATGGCCTCCAGCCCGGGATGGCTGGGCACTTCGCCTTTCCAGGCCTCTGCCATGCCTTCGGGGGTCAGCCGCGTAAACCCGGTACCGATATCCAGGAGTTCGAGGCTCTCGTCATCCACCCAGGCGAAGATTTTCTGAAACCACGGTTCGAAATAGCGAGCCTGCATCTTGCGCCCGTCGACGCTCTTGTTGGCTACGCCTTGCTGGCAGATCTCCAGCAGCTCCGCCGCCCATTGCCGCCAGGGCGCCTTGAGGTCGAGCAAGGCGGCGCTGCGCTCCTGAAGCGATGCCAGGATGAGCTCGGCAGGCTCAAGCCCCTCACCGTTGTCACGCTCGCTGGAAAACAGCCCCCTTACCCGCGGCAGCAGGGCAGCAGGCCCTCCCCAATGGGTGCGCACCCAGTTCAGCGCTTCACCTTGCATCGAGTAGCAGAACAGCCGCCAATAATCGCGCAGCACTTCGCCGAGTAATTCGCTGTGATCGGTTTCCAGGGTTTGGGTGAACAGGCTCCCGCTGTCGAAGGCGTGTTCACGCAACATCCGCTGGCACCAGCTATGAATGGTCGAAACCGCTGCTTCATCCATCCATTGCGCGGCGATGTCCAGCCGATTGGCGCAACCGGGCCACTGCGTTTCGTCGAACTCGTCACGCAACTGGGCAATCAGTGAATCGGGGGCCGGAATCTCATCCCGAAAGAAACGCGCGGCTTCGGCCAGGCGCGTGCGGATACGTTCGCGCAACTCTTTGGTGGCGGCGTCCGTAAAAGTCACGACCAGGATTTGTGGAGGAAGCAGTTCACGACCGAACCCGGTCGCCGAGCCGCCATGGCCCAATACCAGTCGCAGGTACAGCGCTGAAATGGTGAAGGTCTTGCCAGTGCCCGCACTGGCTTCGATCAATTGGCTGCCGCGCAGGGGAAACGCCAAAGCCAGAGGTGTCTGCCGACTCATGATTACGCCTCCTCGCCGATTGCGGAACGCCATGGAGCCTCGAACAGCGGCCGATAAAGCGCATCGCACCAGTCAGGAAATGTCTCGTCTGCCGTCAGGGCATCGAAGTCGGCAAACTGCCGGGCCAGGGCCGGACTCTCCCGTCGCTCGCCTTCAGAGGTCAGCCCATCGCCTTCGTAGGCTTTTCGGGCCGCCGCCTCGGCTTTATCCGGATCCGTCTGGCCAAGCCAGGCGAAGGCGGTTTTCACCGCAATCGGAAGCGGCTGGCGCATGCCCGACTGCCAAGCCTGCAACAGGTCACCGAGCAGTCTTCGCGCCACAGGTTCTTCAAAAGGTGCCAACAGCAAGCTGTCATCACTGGCCACCAATGCGGTGGTCATCGACAGTCCGCTGGCGCACGCCACGAGGTGATTGACCCAGGGACGTATCAGGCGGTGCCACTTCCGGGTCCTGACGGAGCCGATGCTGTTGGGTATGGCAGTGATGGCAAGGACCGCCCCGTCGGAACGCTGGTGCAGGCCGCTGAGCCATCCTTCGACACTGACGCCATGCAATTGGAGACTGACAGGCACTGCGCTGGTCAACGGAGTGGGCCATAACGCCAGAAGTTGCTGATAACGCTGGAGCAGACCCGGCAGAGGCTCGATCAGTTCGCGTTGCATGCACTCACCGAAACCCGCCATCGGTAACAGGCCGCTGTTCTGCAGACGCTTGGCATGGGCCTCCAGGGCAAGATCCGGCTGGTCCAGGCGCACCAGGGCGGCTTCCAGCAAGCTGTCGCTCAGACTGTAGCGTTGAAGGGCATCGAGCACGAAGGGCTCGTCATCGGCCAGCGGGGCTTCGATGGCTTCGAAGAACACCTTGAGTCGCTGGCTGAAAAAATGGCGGACGGGGTTGCGCAGGAAGTCCTGCAATTGCCCAAGGCTCAGGGGCTCTTCCTGAACATAGGGATCCAGCACCTGGACACCGCTCCCATGGTCCTGGTTGTCGTGAAGCATCCGCCACTCGCTGGCATAGCTGAACAGTTCATTACCCTGAAGGAAATAACGAGCGCTGAACGGTTGCAGGGGATGCTCCTGGGTCAGCGCCTCGAGAAGGTCCTTGCTGTCGTCGACCAGTCGCCATCCACTGGACAGATGATCCCGCAACTGACCGATCAATACCGATGCGGGTCGCTCGCTGTTATCGCGGATACTGCGTCCTACCCAGCTGATGTAGAGTTTTTCCCGGGCCGACAGCAGCGCCTCCAATAGCAGATAACGATCGTCCTCACGCCGGGAGCGATCACCGGGCCGATAGTCACTGCCCATGAGATCGAAGTCCAACGGCGGCTGAGCTCTCGGATAATCGCCGTCGTTCATTCCCAGCAAGCACACCAGATTGAAGGGAATTGCACGCATCGGCATCAAGGTGCAGAAGTTGACCGCGCCGGCGAGAAAGCGTTGGGACAGCCGACCTTGATCCAGACCTGCCAGCCAAGCCTCCCGTACCACCGTCAGCGGCAACTCATCCTGCAGCCCCACCGACTCGCAGGTTTCCAGCCAGGTTTCGCGTAGGTCTTCGAGCTGGGCCAGCAGATAGTCGTCATGCTCACTGCTCGCCTGGAAAAACAATTGCATCAAGTCACGCAGACGCGATCCCCACACCTGTGGAGATGCGGACTCGGTGAGCGACTGATGGGCGACGTCCAGCGCATCCAGTAATGCGGCCAGGGGCCCGATCAACGCTGCGTCAAGGCCACCGATTTCGTCATAGGGTTCAATGCCTTCATAGGCGTCCGAACTGCCGACGGCATACCCCAACAGCATCCGCCGTAAACCAAACCGCCAGCTGTTCTGCTCAAGCTCGGCGGGCAGACCGAGCCCGGCGCGGTGTTCGGCGTTCATGCCCCAACGAATACCGGCACCCTCGATCCAACGGTGCAGTGTCGGCAAATCAGCCTCATCAAGGCCGAATCGCTTGCGCAGGGCCGGGACATCCAACAAGTCGAGGATTTCGCTGACGGGAAAGCGGCTATCGGGCAGCTTCAGCAAATGCTCGACGGCAATCAGCAATGGATCGCGTCCACGCTGTCCCTGGTCGGTGAGGGTGAAGGGAATGAAGCGCGGATCCGTCCTGTCGAGCTGACCGAACACGGCACGGATATGCGGAGCATAACTGTCGATGTCCGGAACCATGACGATGATGTCCCGAGGACGTAGCGTCGAGTCCGCGCTGAAATGGGCCAATAACTGGTCATGCAGAATTTCGACTTCACGCTGGGCGCTGTGGGCGACGTGGAAACGGATCGATCCATCTCGCTCCGTATCGACGGCAGGCCAGCGTTCCCGGGTTTCAGCCAGGGGGCGCAGCTCAAGGATGTCATCCTGCAACTGGCTGAGCAGGGTCGTGGGATTGCCGTCACTGAACAGGTCGATTCGGCCGTCGCGAAACACCGAGCGATAGCGATTGGGGTCGTCATAGCTGTCGAGCAGGTTGATATAGTCGCGCCCCTGCTTGCCCCATGCCGCGAGTAACGGATGAGCATGTTGATGCAGGGACTGCGGATCGAGGATAGCGGGCATACCGGCCTTGCGTGCCTGACGTTTGTACTGATGGCGCAGCAGGTCCTTGTCGGCCACGATGTCCGCCCAATGATGACGACAAGGGTTATGGACACACAGTAGAACCTGGCTGAACCGCGACAGACCGGCCAGCGCCTCCAGGGCCTGGGCCGGTAGCGAGGAAATACCAAACACTATCACCCGTGCAGGAAGTCCTTTCGGAGCGGCTTCCAGGCTGTTGATACGTTCAATGTACCGTTGATGGACGCCCGCACGGCTTTGAGCCATGCCCTCTTCTCCCACATCCACCAGCAAGGCTCGCCACAGTTCGGCTTGCCAGCAATTAGCGGGCGCAAGCGCCTTGATTTCGCCTCGGACATTTCTCGTCTGGTGCCGGCCCTCTGCCCAGTCTTCGAGCCAGTCGGCCCGGTACACCTGATACTGGTCGAACAGATCGGCAAGACGTTCGGATAACTGATAGCGCTTGCGCAGATCAGTGTCGTGGGTGAGGAACCGACGCAGGGGCTCGAAATGAGGCTGCTCGATCAACTGTGGCAAAAGGCGCATCAGTCGCCAGGTGAGGGGGGCTTTATCCAGCAGGGACTTGGCCGGAATCTCATCGCGTCCCAAAACCGTTCGATAAAGCTGCCACATGAAGCTGCCGGGCAGTTGTACATCAATGGCTGCCGCAATGCCGCAGCCGCCGGTATCGTCGTCTTCCGGATCCTCTGCCAGTGCCAGCTTGAGCCATTGGGCAATACCGTTGCTCTGCACCAGTGCAATTTCATTCTCAAGCGGAGCCAGCGGATAACGTCGCATCAAGCTGATTACCAGGCTGCGCAGCTCATCAAGGCGATTGCCATGAATCACCATGAAGGCTGGGCTGAGGGACGTTGCGTCCGGCATAAAGGCATCCTTGAAAATGCAAAAAGCTAGGGCCGAACCTTAGCACTGTCGGGGGGTTGTAGCAGCCGGGAACGGTCCGCGCTTGTCGTAAGAACTTTCCTACGGGCAAAACAAAACCCCTACCTGCGTCAGCAGATAGGGGTTTCGGAATTTAATCTTGACGATGACCTACTCTCACATGGGGAAACCCCACACTACCATCGGCGATGCATCGTTTC
>NZ_VCNG01000012.1 GCF_006227205.1 Pseudomonas sp. ICMP22404 | reverse complement strand
GGTCGCTTCGACCAGCCGTGAGCGCGCGTCGTAGCGGTAGGTCGCCAGGGTCTGTTCGGTGCGCCAGGCTTCGTCCAGGGTGAGGGCCGGGTGAAAGCTCTGGTAGTCGAGAGCGATGAGGTGACGCTGTTCGTAGCGCAGTTGCAGGGCGCGTCCGGCGCCGTTGTCCAGGCGGCTGATGTCGCCATGGATGTTGCGCTGGATCGTCAGGCGGTTGTCGTAGCGGTCGCTGAGGGCGGTCAGATGACCGTCGCGAAAGTGTAGGAAAGGCGCCTGTTCGCCGGGCTGGGCGACGATCAGTTCGTCCGGCTCGGTGCCCAGGTAGATGGCCGCCCGGGCCAGGCTGTTGTGGATTGCCGGGCGCTGGGCATTGGGCAGCGGAAAGGTCGTGCGACGGTTTTCCTGGTCGATCCAGATGACCTGCTCGCCCTCAAGCAGCAGGCGGTGCGCCAGGGCATGGCTCCAGCCGCGTCCCAGCCCCACGTCCTGATCCGCCGCGCTGCTGCGGTACAGGCGGGTGAAGACGAACGACAAGCGGCCATCGAGCGTGCCGTCGTCCAGGGTCAGCAGTTCCTCGCCGGTGACCATCGACACCGGACAGCCGTCGGTGCGGGTCAGGGCCGCGCTGTCGGCGCTGTCGCCGTTGGGGTTTTTCGATTGGGCCGGGGCGTCGTCGTGGGGTTCGGGCTTTTTCAGTGTGGTGTTGCGTTGCGCATCCCAGCGCAGCTGCATCCGGCCTTTTTTTACTCCGGCCGCAATGCCGCGCGCCGCCACAGTCTTGTAACGGTCGACGTAGCCCATGAAACCGTTGACGACCGCAAAGATCGCGCTGACGAAACGCTGTACGGCATTTATCAGGCTTGCGCCGTGCTTGGCCAGCCGCATCGCCAGGTACGCGATGCCAGCCCCCGCCCCGGCGAAGGTCAGCGCCACGCCAATCAGCAGGTCAAGCAGCAACTGCACCACCACCGTCGAGAGTGCTTCGCTCGTTTCGCCGGCGATCTCACTGGGTGGCAGCATCTCCAGCCAGAGACTGGCGGTGCGAACCAGCAGGCACAGCGCCGCTTCGTCACTGGTCAGCAACTGCAGCTTCGCCATCACTTGCGGCGCGTCCTGCGCCAGCCTCATCAACTGACTGGCACTGCTGCCCAGGCGGTCAACAAACTGCCCGGGGTCCTTGAGGATGTCCGAGAGCAGGTAGAGGCTGTCCCATACCCCTTCGATTGCCGCCCAACTGCCGGCGAGCAAGCCGTTGCCCACCGCAGTTGCCGAGGTGGCCAGGGATTGCTGCGCCCACTGCGGCTTGAACCCCTGCCACTCGCCGCGCAACCAGTCTGTCAGTTGCGTGGTCAGGCCATCGTAGGAGGAAAACAACTGACCGATCTGCGCGGGCGATACCTCGCCCTGGACATGGACCCGATAGAACTTCCCCGCATCCCCCCTGAAGACTCCCAGCCCCTGGGCATCTAGGATGACCGGCGTGACCTCGCCGCTGTCCACCGCCACCACATCCACCACGATGTCGCCCAGCGGAATGTCGTACACCGATTCGAGTTTGCTCTCGATCGTCATCACCCCGCCTTGGGGGCACTGGACGACGGTGGAGAGGAAATCATCATCGCCGCTGCTGACGACGGTGGTGTTGTCACCGAAGCGAATCAGCCGCTCCATGCCCATCAGCGAAGGCAGGTCGGCCGCCTGGCTGGCCCGGTCTGCCGCACGGCCGTACCAGCGCTCCAGTTGCTCGCGATAGAGGGAAAGGGTGTCTTTGAAACTGTCGAGCTCCTGCTCGATACGGTGCACCTGATCCATCAAGGCATGACGCGATCAAGGGCCATCAGGAAAAACCGGTCGAACATGGGCAAACGTCTCGCAGCACTCAGGAAGCGCGAGACTTTGCCGGGGATCGCAAAGGAAATAAGTCAGGGAAAGATGCAGTAGACGTAGGGCGATTCGCTAAATGCAAAAACCCATCGCCCCCTTGGAGTCGATGGGTCTTTAACCCGCCAAAAAGATCGTCGGCGGCGATTGCTCAGCGCATGCGTCAGTTGCTGAAGCGCCCGCGATTTAAAGCCGCATACCCAACTGAGCCCCAGGCAAACATATTCATTTTCGACTTGGCTGCCCGATTTTTCTTGAGCGGCCCAGGAAAATCTCAAGAATGCCCGGTTTTTCCGATTTTCTTTAACCGGTCCGCGCCAGGATCCGTCAGAACAATCAGGCCTCCGCCGACTCCGGATACTCATACTCGAACACCCGGACCACTTCCGAAGCATGCCAGGACGCGGCGGCCACTCCATCGGAAGGGCCGGAAAAACGCCCCAGGCGTTCGACACACTCGAAGAAACCGGTTCGGGGTAACCGGCTGGCGCCTTGGCTGATGACCAGGGAGCTGCGCAACGGCTGTTCGGCCCGGGCGTCCAGCGCCGCCAGATGTTCAAGGGCGGCGGTCAGGGTCTGCATGGCCGGGCTGGGCAGCTGCAAACGCTCCAGCAAGGCACGATACGTCAACAAATGGCGCTGGCGGCGCGCCTGGTCCAACTCACCCAACAACCCATCCCAATGCTGCCGACTGATACGTACACTCACGATCCTTCCCTCCAACCCGGCACCGTCAATTCCCAGGCCAGACTACGTCGAATCGCAGCATCGGGCTGACGCTCGCCGCTTTCGATCATGGCCAGATAAGACGGGCTGATACCTACCGTGCGGGCCAGCGCCTCGATGGCGATGCCCTTCCCTTCGCGCAAACTGCGTAATTGATCCAGGCCAGGAAGAATCTGGTCCGGTGCCGCCGCGTGCTGGGCCTTGGCCTCTTGCGGCGGTGCTTGATGGATGCCTGCGGCTTTCAACAACGACTGGTACTGGTCCCACGGCAAAACCGCGTACTCGGGCTCTCCGTCGCGTGTGATTATCTGAATATCCATCTCTACCCCGTAGGACGATGACACTTAGCGAGTCAGCCTTTTCCTTGGAAGTGTAATCCTAAATGGCGGCTAAGGTCGCGGGGTGATGGTCGTCCGAAGGGAAACGAACAGAATCAGGGCTTTTTCTGCTCCTGGAGCTGCAGTTGTCGAGGGGTATCGGGAAGTCTTTCGACCCGTGCGAGCTTGTCGGGGGACTGCGCATCACGCCAGGCGCGGAAGGCACTGAGCTCGTCATCGAGGGTTTTCATGATCCACGCCAGCACGGCGATATCGTCGATCATGCCAAACATTGGCAGCAGGTCCGGAATCGCATCCAGGGGGCTGAGGAAATACATGAGCCCCGCCACCACCGATAGCAGCGACTTGGCACTGACCGCCCGGTATTCGCCACGCCAGTAAGCCAGGCATAACGCCTGCAACAAACGCAGATCGTCCTTGAGCCTCCCCAGCCGTCCGCCTTCCCGGGCACTCTTGCGGGCGACAGCAAACAACAGCGTCGGCAAGCGGCCACGGGCCAGCAACCGTCCTGCCAAAGGCAGGAATCGTGCAAAATTCCACGGTGCCTTCATTTTTTCTTCCTGCTGAAATGTTATCCACACAAATTGTGGATAACCTTGTGAACAGAGCTGCATTTCACCGCTGAAGCCCCCGTTTCATAAGGCCTGAGCTCAGATCGGGCGTTTTTTACTCACATAAAAAAACCCAATATTTCATTGACTTGACAGGCCGACTGGGTCTAGCCCAGCGCCTGTATTGCCTATGACTGCCGTCCGCGATGTGCGTTCGGTTTTTTCGGATTTTCCGCCGCCCGGATGCGACAACGCCCCGCATAAGCGAGGCGTTGTCGTTATAGCAGACGCGATTACTTGGCTGCGTCTTCTTTTGCCGGATCCTTGATCGCCAGCAGTTCCAGGTCGAAGACCAGGACCGAGTTGGCAGGGATCGCAGGGCTCGGGCTCTGGGCACCGTAGGCCAGGTCGCTCGGGATGTACAGTTTGTACTTCTCGCCGACATGCATCAGTTGCAGACCTTCGACCCAACCCGGGATCACACCGCTGACCGGCAGGTCGATCGGGCTACCGCGTTCCACGGAGCTGTCGAACACGGTGCCATTGGTCAGCTTACCGGTGTAGTGGACAGTCACTACGTCGGTCGGCTTGGGCTGTGGGCCGTCAGCTTTCTTGACCACTTCGTACTGCAAGCCGGAAGCGGTGGTGGTCACGCCAGGCTTCTTGCCGTTTTCCTCGAGGAATTTCTTGCCGGCGGCCGCCGACTCTTCACTCATCTTGGCCATGCGCTCTTCGGCACGCTTTTGCAGTGCGGCAAAGGCTTCGACCAGTTCTTCGTCTTTCAGCTTCTGTTCTTTCTTGCCGACGGCATCTTCGATGCCCTGGGCGACCGCTTTGGAGTCCAGGTCGTCCATACCTTCCTGAGCCAGGCTTTTGCCCATGTTCAGGCCGATACCGTAGGAAGCTTTCTGCGCCGGGGTTTTCAGCTCAACGCTGGTCTGCGAGTCGCAACCTGCGAGTACCAGGCCAACCAGGGCAACCGCCGCCGCCAACCGATGCTGTTTCATGCTATTTCCTTGTTCATGCGCCTAAAGGGCAATCGAGTAAAGCCGCGAGCTTATCAGGCCGCCACGACCAATGGCTACCGGCATGTGAGCGGAAAACCGGTGATAAGTTCAGGTGCCACAAACGCTTTTTGATCCGGTGCAGATGAAGCATCTGTCATCCATTACGTACAGGGACCTATCGCCGCACCTTGCGGCCGGCAAATAATGGCCACTTGCCGGCCGCGCGGCACTGAGGCATAAGGGCGTATCAAAAAACAAGGATGTGACCGTGCGCCTCCTCTCTCGCATTTTCCTGCTGCTCCTCGTACTGGTACTGGTCGCCGTGGCCGTGGTGCTTTATTACGTCGCCAATCCGCGCCTGCCGTTCTACACGCCCGTCGAACAGGTCCACTACCTGGATCAATGGAGCGCCGCCGAGCGCCAGACGTATTACTTCACGCCCCAGGGGACGCAAGTCAAAGGCCTGCGTTACGAGTGGTTCACGGCCCTCGAGTTGCCCTTCTCGCAGCAGCGCTTCGCGTCGCCCGAATACCTGGCGCGCTTCGGCTTTCTGGTCGATCCGGCGCAGAAAGCCTCCCAGGACAACCCCGGCAACCTGCCGGTGGGTTTTGCGCGACACCAGAACCCGGGCAGCACCGAACAATTCCTGGACATCACCTGTGCCGCCTGCCACACCGGCGAATTACGTTTCAAGGGCCAGGCGATACGGATCGACGGCGGCTCGGCGCAACATGTCCTGCCCTCCAGCGTGCCAACCTTGCGCGGCGGCAGTTTCGGACAGGCACTGGTCGCCAGCCTCGCCTCGACCTACTACAACCCGTGGAAGTTCGAACGCTTCGCTCGCCAGGTCCTGGGCCAGGACTACGATGATGCCCGCCACGACGCATTGCGCAAGGCATTCAAGGACTCCCTGGATACGTTCCTGCGGGTCGCCTGGAATGACACCCACCGCGGCCTCTACCCCACCGAGGAAGGTCCTGGCCGTACCGACGCGTTTGGCCGCATCGCCAATGCCAGTTTCGGCGACGCCATTTCGGCGACGAATTACCGGGTCGCCGACGCCCCGGTGGATTACCCGCAGTTGTGGGACATCTGGACCTTCGACTGGGTGCAATGGAACGGCTCGGCCCAACAGCCGATGGCCCGTAACGTCGGTGAGGCGCTGGGTGTGGGCGCCACATTGAATTTCTTCGACGCCCAGGGCAAGCCATTGCAGGGCGATGCGCGCTACCCTTCCAGCGTACGCGTGCGCGATCTGCATACGATCGAAGAAACCCTGCAACTGCTCAAACCCCCGGCGTGGCCGGAAGCACTGCTGGGCTCGATCGATAAACCCCTCGCCGCCAAGGGCCGGGCGTTGTTCGCGGAAAACTGCGCCGGCTGCCATGTGCCCAAGGTGGTCCAGGGCCCCGACAGACCGGTCCAGCAACTGCACATGCTGCCAGTGAAGGTGATCGGCACCGACCCGGGCACGGCCAATAACATTGCCGACCACCGCTTCGACTTGACCAGCCTGCAATGGGACCCGGCCGAACTGGCGAAACTGGACGTACAACTGCACCCGACGCCGACGCAACCGCTGGACCTGAGCCAGGTTTCGGTCGCCAAGGGCCTGGCCTACGTCACGGCGTTCGTCGAGAACCGCGCCTACCGCGACGCCGGCGTCACCCCGGTCGAGCGGCCGGCCATGGATGGCTTCGGCTTGCCCATCGGTGTACGCGAACTGCGCGCCTACAAGGCCCGGCCACTGGCCGGCGTCTGGGCCACGCCACCGTTCCTGCATAACGGCTCGGTGCCGACGATCTATCAGTTGCTGTCCCCTCAGGACGAACGAGCGACCACCTTCTATAAAGGCAGCTTCGAGTACGATCCCCGGCACCTGGGTTATCGCACCGAAGCCTTTACCAACGGTTTTCTCTTCGACACCCGGATCACCGGCAACCACAACAGCGGTCATGAATTCCGCGCCGGCGAACGGGGTAACGGGGTGATCGGTCGCCTGCTGCAACCGCAGGAACGCTGGGCATTGCTGGAGTACCTCAAGGTGCTGGGCGGGCCGCTGGAATCGCAACTGTAATGATGAATCTCTCAGGCAAAAGGACTGACCCATGCTGATCACGCTCTGGCTGCGCCTCGGCGCCTTTCTGGGCAAGACACTCCTGTGGCTGCTGGGCATCGGCTTGTTCGGCTGGGCGTTCGCCACGGCGTGGCTCGCCTGGCAACACAGCGGACCGGTGTCGGACAAGGAACAGATGCCACCCGGCGAAGCCGCCATGACCCAAGAGATCATCCAGACCGCCATCCGCATCGTCGATCAGCATCGCGAAGGCACGCGTTATCTGCGGGACGCCCATGCCAAGGCACACGGCTGCGTGATGGCCGAAGTCCAGGTGCCGACCGACCTGCCTGCCCCCCTGCGCCAGGGCGTGTTTGCCGAGCCGGGCAAGGTCTGGCAGGCGACGATGCGCCTGTCCAATGGCAACGCGTACCCTCAGTTCGATAGCCTGCGTGACGCACGCGGGATGGCCATCAAGCTGTTGAACGTGCCGGGCAAGCCGCTGCTGGCGGACCGACAGTCACAGGGCGAACAGGATTTCGTGATGTTCAATCACCCGAACTTCTTCGTCAGTGATGTCGCCGAGTACCGTCAGAATGTGGCTGCCCAGGCCGATGGAAAAAAAGTGATGGCTTTCTTCCCAGGGCTGGACCCGCGCAGCTGGCAGATCCGCCACCTGTTCATCGCCCTGGCGACATTGTCACCGCCTCCCGCCAGTCCGACCCAGACTACGTATTTTTCGGTATCGCCCTACAAGTTCGGCGAGGCCAACGCCAAGTTTCGCGTCGCGCCAGACCCGGACAGTTGCCCAAGCTATACCTTGCCAACACAAAACCAGGCACTGCCGAATTTTCTGCGCAGCGCGTTGCATCAGCAGTTATCCACAGACCGGGTGCCAGCGTGTTTTGTCCTGCAGATCCAACGCCAGGACCCAGGCAAATACATGCCGATCGAGGACACCAGCGTTGAATGGCGAGAAAGTGACGCGCCGTTCGAGACGGTGGCGCGAATCAAGGTACCGCCCCAGGACTTCGACACCCCCAAGCTGAACCTGGCCTGCGACAACCTGTCGTTCAATCCGTGGTTCGGCATCGAGGCGCACCGCCCTATCGGCGGCATCAACCGCTTGCGTAAGGCGGTGTACGAGGCAGTCAGCGATTACCGTCACAGCCGGAACGCCGAGCAGTAGATAAATGCCTTGGGAATGATCGATCCCACGCTCCGCGTGGGGACGCAAGCAGGGACAGCCAAGGCGTGCCCACTCAAACGGCAGACAACAAAAAGCCCGCTCAATGAGCGGGCTTTTTGTTGGTGACCTGGCGTTCAGTATTCCAGGTCATCGAATATGGCGCAGCGGACGGGACTCGAACCCGCGACCCCCGGCGTGACAGGCCGGTATTCTAACCGACTGAACTACCGCTGCGCGTAACATTGAAAGTTTGGTGGGTGATGACGGGATCGAACCGCCGACATTCTGCTTGTAAGGCAGACGCTCTCCCGGCTGAGCTAATCACCCTTCACTCTCGATGCGGGGCGCATTCTCTCACACTTTTTCGTAATGTGCTGATTTAATTAGCAAAATCAGAAAAAAGTAATCGATACGCACCGCAGGAATCGCAAACAGCAAAAAGCCCGCATAAGCGGGCTTCCTGGTGGTCATCTGGCGTTCAGTATTCCAGATAACCAAATATGGCGCAGCGGACGGGACTCGAACCCGCGACCCCCGGCGTGACAGGCCGGTATTCTAACCGACTGAACTACCGCTGCGCGTAACACTTGAAACGAATGGTGGGTGATGACGGGATCGAACCGCCGACATTCTGCTTGTAAGGCAGACGCTCTCCCGGCTGAGCTAATCACCCTTCGCTTTCGGTGTGGCGCGCATTCTACGGAGCGTCTCCCAAGCTGGCAAGCACTTTTTAAATTAATTTCCTCAGGTCTTCCAAAGGCTTAGCGAAGGGTTGGCCTATGGCGCCGCGAAGAGAATAATGCGCTCCTTTGTATAAAGGAGAGACTCACCCCATGTGGTTCAAAAACCTGCTTATCTATCGCCTGACCCAAGATCTGCCTTTTGATGCCGAGGCGTTGGAAACTGCACTGGCCAGCAAACTGGCGCGTCCATGTGCAAGCCAGGAGTTGACCACTTACGGTTTCGTCGCGCCGTTCGGCAAAGGCGAAGACGCTCCTCTGGTGCATGTCAGCCAGGATTTCCTGTTGATCGCTGCGCGCAAGGAAGAACGCATCCTGCCTGGCAGCGTCGTACGCGATGCGGTGAAGGAAAAGGTCGAAGAGATCGAAGCCGAACAGATGCGCAAGGTCTATAAAAAGGAACGGGACCAGATCAAGGATGAAATCATCCAGGCGTTCCTGCCCCGTGCATTCATTCGTCGCTCCTCCACCTTCGCCGCCATTGCGCCGAAACAGGGGCTGATCCTGGTCAACTCCGCCAGCCCGAAACGCGCCGAAGACCTGCTGTCCACCCTGCGCGAAGTCATCGGCTCGCTGCCTGTGCGTCCACTGACGGTCAAGACCGCACCGACCGCCATCATGACTGACTGGGTCAAGACCCAGAAAGCCGCGGACGACTTCTTCGTGCTGGACGAATGCGAGCTGCGCGACACCCATGAAGACGGTGGCATCGTGCGCTGCAAGCGCCAGGACCTGACCAGCGACGAAATCCAGCTGCACCTCAACACCGGCAAGGTGGTGACGCAACTGTCGCTGGCCTGGCAGGACAAGCTGTCGTTTGTCCTCGATGACAAAATGGTGGTCAAGCGCCTGAAGTTCGAAGATCTGTTGCAGGACCAGGCGGAACAGGACGGCGGCGATGAAGCCCTCGGCCAACTGGACGCCAGCTTCACGCTGATGATGTTGACCTTCGGCGAATTCCTGCCGGCGCTGGTGGAAGCGTTGGGTGGGGAAGAGACGCCTCAGGGGATCTGACGACATAGCGTTACCCCTGTGGGAGCGAGCCTGCTCGCGAAAGCGGTATGCCAGTCGACATTTCACTGACTGTCACACCGCTTTCGCGAGCAGGCTCGCTCCCACATTGGTTTTGTGTTGTTTCAATTACTAATAACAAGGATCTGGTCATGCGCGCATTGGCTGCACTGAGCCGCTTTGTCGGCAATACCTTCGCTTACTGGGTACTGATTTTCGCCATCGTGGCATTCCTGCTGCCGCAGTGGTTCGTGGATCTGAAAGTCGCCATCGTGCCCTTGCTGGGGCTGGTGATGTTTGGCATGGGCCTGGCGCTCAAGCTGGAAGATTTTGCCGAAGTGGCCCGCCGTCCAGGGCGTGTAGCCCTGGGGGTGATTGCCCAGTTCGTCATTATGCCCGGTACCGCGTGGCTGCTTTGCCAAGTGTTCAGCCTGCCGCCGGAGATCGCCGTCGGTGTGATTCTGGTGGGCTGCTGCCCGAGCGGCACGTCGTCCAATGTCATGACCTGGCTCGCGCGCGGCGACCTGGCCCTGGCCGTGGCGATCTCCGCGATCACGACCCTGCTGGCTCCCCTGCTGACCCCGGCGCTGATCTGGTTGCTGGCCTCGGCCTGGTTGCCGGTGTCATTCTCGGCGCTATTCTGGTCGATCCTGCAAATCGTGCTGTTGCCGATTGCACTGGGCATCATCGCCCAACGCCTGTTGGGTGCACGGGTTCGTCATGCTGTAGAAGTGCTGCCGCTGATATCAGTGGTGAGCATCGTGATCATCGTGGCCGCGGTGGTGGCGGCCAGTCAGGCGAAGATCGCCGAATCCGGCCTGCTGATCATGGCCATTGTGATGTTGCACAACAGCTTCGGTTACCTGCTGGGGTATTTCACCGGGCGCTTGTTCGGTCTTCCATTGGCGCAACGCAAGACCCTGGCGCTGGAAGTGGGCATGCAGAACTCCGGTCTGGGCGCGGCCCTGGCGAGTGCGCACTTTTCGCCATTGGCGGCGGTGCCCAGCGCGTTGTTCAGCGTCTGGCACAACATCTCCGGGGCGCTGCTCTCAACCTACTTCCGCCGCATGAGCGAAAAGCAGGACCGCGAAGCGCTCGCCGCCGGGCAAGCGGCCGACTGAAAGCAGGCTTGATCGAGTGCCCGGGAATGGGCACTCTACCCTTTCAGCGCGGGGACGACCCCGCCACTTGATCCCACCCGCCGATCAAGTGTCAATCCGGGGACGACCCCATCGACTGATGGAGGTGCTCGATGTCCTGGATCATTCTGTTTTTTGCCGGCCTGTTCGAAGTCGGCTGGGCTGTCGGCCTGAAATACACCGACGGCTTCAGCCGCCCTCTCCCCACTGCATTGACGGTTGCAGCCATGGCGATCAGCCTTGGCCTGCTCGGCCTTGCCATGAAGGAATTGCCACTGGGCACGGCCTACGCGATCTGGACCGGAGTCGGCGCCGTGGGCACGGTGATCGCCGGGATTATTCTATTTGGTGAGTCGATGGCGCTGGTTCGGTTGGTCAGCGTTGCGTTGATCATTGCGGGATTGATCGGGCTTAAAGTCAGCGCCTAGACCCTTTTGCAAATAGAGCCTGTGGAAGCAGGGCCTGTGGGAGCAAGGCCTGTGGGAGCAAGGCTTGCCCGCGATAGCGATCTCAAGACCGCCATCGCGGGCAAGCCTTGCTCCCACAGATTGGGGCCTCATAAGGCCTGAGTGTTTACCTGACACTCCCGCGCAACTCGCCGACCAGCGCTTGCAGCCTGGCCGGCTCAGCCATCTCCACCGCCACCGCCGACCCCGCCACCAGCGTCACCCGCGACCATAACCGCCGAAACAGGCCCTTGGCCGGATCGCGACTGAAGAAACTGCCCCATAAGCCCTGCAACGCCAGGGGAATCACCGGCACCGGCGTCTCCTGCAGGATGCGCGTCAAGCCGCTCTTGAACTCATTGATCTCACCATCAGCGGTCAACTTTCCTTCAGGAAAGATGCACACCAGCTCGCCATCCTTCAGATACTGCGCGATCCGCGTGAAGGCCTTTTCGTAGATATGAATATCCTCCTGGCGCCCGGCAATCGGAATGGTCCCGGCAGTGCGAAAGATGAAATTCAGAACGGGCAGGTTGTAGATCTTGTAGTACATCACGAAGCGAATCGGCCGACGCACCGCGCCGCCAATCAGCAGCGCGTCGACGAAGGAGACGTGATTGCAGACCAACAGCGCGGCGCCTTCATCGGGAATAGCGTCCAGATTGCGGTGCTCCACCCGGTACATGGAATGGCTCAACAGCCAGATCATGAAACGCATGGTGAACTCGGGGACAATCTTGAAGATGTAGGCATTGACGCCGATATTCAGCAGCGACACCACCAGGAACAGCTGCGGGATCGACAGCTTGGCCAGGCTCAGCAATACGATGGAGACAATGGCCGAGACCACCATGAACAAGGCATTGAGAATGTTGTTGGCGGCAATCACCCGTGCCCGCTCGTTTTCAGCGGTGCGCGACTGGATCAGCGCGTACAGCGGCACGATGTAGAAGCCGCCGAACACGCCGAGGCCCAGGATATCGATCAGCACCAGCCAGGCATGACCGAAGCCAAGCAGTTCGAGCCAGCCATGGCCGTCGATACTGTCGGGGATTCCACCGGAATGCCACCACAACAACAGCCCGAACACCGTCAGGCCGAACGAACCGAACGGCACCAGGCCGATCTCGACCTTGCGTCCGGACAGCTTTTCGCAGAGCAGCGAACCCAGGGCGATCCCTACCGAAAACACCGTCAGGATCAAGGTCACCACGGTTTCGTCGCCGTGCATCCAGTCTTTGGCGTAAGCCGGAATCTGCGTCAGGTAAATCGCCCCGACAAACCAGAACCAGGAGTTGCCGACAATGGAACGGGACACCGCCGGGGTTTGCCCCAGGCCCAGTTTCAAGGTGGCCCAGGATTGACTGAAGATGTTCCAGTCCAGACGCATTTGCGGCGACGCGGCCGCCGCCCGGGGAATGCCGCGGCTGGCCAGGTAACCGAGCACGGCGATGCCGATGATCGCGGTCGACACCACCGGTGCATAGTGGGCCGAAGACATCATGACCCCAGCGCCGATGGTGCCGGCGAGGATCGCCAGGAAGGTGCCCATCTCCACCAAGCCATTACCGCCGACCAGTTCGTCCTCGTGCAGCGCTTGGGGCAGGATCGAATATTTGACCGGACCGAACAGCGCCGAGTGGGTGCCCATGGCGAACAGCGCCACCAGCATCAGCGACAAGTGATCGAACAGAAAGCCCACCGCGCCGACTGTCATGATGACGATTTCGCCAAGCTTGATCAGACGGATCAACGCATCCTTGGCGAATTTTTCCCCGAACTGCCCCGCCAGCGCCGAGAACAGAAAGAACGGCAGGATGAACAGCAGCGCGCACAGGTTGACCCAGATGGAGCGATCGCCCTCGATGGTCAGCCGGTAGAGAATGGCGAGGATCAGCGACTGTTTGAACACATTGTCGTTGAAGGCCCCTAGGGATTGCGTGATGAAAAACGGCAGGAAACGCCGTCGGCGAAGCAAGGTGAACTGCGAAGGGTGACTCATCTTCCATGTTCCTGAGTGGCGTGGACGCTTATTGGAATAACGTTTTTTTATCCAGGCCACACATTAACCTACGGCACGTCGCTTGGGAGCCGCCGGGCAATTATTTCGCCAGCCCGGCAATGCACGGCGACACGAACAACTCGCCGTGCCAGGCACCCGACAGCGTGCGCCAACCGACTATCAGCCACAGCACCACCAGCATCGCCACCAGCAGGCAACCGAACAGCGTGAAGAACCCCAGGCCCAACAGGCTCGCCAGTTTCAGCGTCGTCAATGCGTACACGCCCAAGGGGAAGGTAAAGCCCCACCAGCCGAGATTGAACGGGATGCCTTCGCGCAAGTAGCGCGCCGTGATCAGCAGCGCCATCAACATCCACCAGAACCCAAAACCCCATAGCGTGACGCCGGCCACCAGCCCCAGGCCGGCGGCGATTTCACCGACGCCAGGCAAACCGTTGGCCGCAAAGATCATCGGGGCGTCGCTGCCCAGTACCAACATGCCCAGGGCCCCCGTACCGATGGGCCCCAGGGCCAGCCAACTTGAGGCCGCCATGCTTTCGTGGGGCAATTTGTGCAAGGCCATGCGCAGCAACAGGATCGTCAGAATGCTGAACGCCACCGGCAGGGAAAAAGCCCAGAGCACGTAGCTGGCGACCAACATGACCAGTTGCGAATGGACGTCAGCCAGATGCGGCGCCAAGAGCCCGCCACTGGCGGCAGCGACTTCGGCGGCCACCACCGGCAACAACCACACGGCGGTCATCTGGTCGATCCGGTGTTCCTGCCGGGTGAACATCAGGAATGGGATCAACACGCCACAAGCCAGGGACAGCGCCACATCGATCCACCACAACGCCTCAGCCAGCGACACCACGGCCTCTCCCCAGCGCGGCAGGCCGAAAATCAGGAAACCGTTGATGATGGTCGCCAGCCCCATGGGAATGGTGCCGAAGAACATCGAGACCGTTGAGTGGCCGAAAATCCGCCGCGCTTCGTCGAAGAACAGCAGCCAGCGGGCAGCGTACAAACCGCTGAACAACACGAACAGCAGGATGTTGAACCACCACAACCCTTCACCCACGACTCGCAGGCCAGGCACATTGCCCGGCCATTGCGCCAAGGCCAGGGCAAGTACGCCGGTCCCCATGGTCACGGCGAACCAGTTGGGCGTGAATTGGCGAATGGCCTCCAACGGCCTGGGCAAATGGCTCAGTGGGCGCAAACGGTTTGTTGCAGGGCAGCATGTCATGACGAACTCCAGTCCCCGGTTGAGGTGGAGTCATCTTAGAGCCGGATCGAATATCGATATAACGGGTAATTTCTCTATATGTTATCCATTTTACAGATAACCCATTAGACGCTGCCTTCGCTTTCGATCACCAGGATTCTCGCCGGTCCCTGGGGCTTGGCCACATGCTCGGTCCCGACCGAGGCGTAGAAAATATCCCCAACCCCCAGCAAGGTATCTTTTTCGATCCCCTCCTCCCGATAGCACATCTGCACAAGCCCATCGAGCACCACGAAGACTTCCTGACCATCGTTGACATGCCATTTGTACGGCTGATCGGTCCAGTGCAGGCGCGTGGTGATGCCGTTCATGTTAGCGATGTCCAACGCGGACCAGGCACGGTCGCCGGTGAAGGACTTGCTGCGAATAATCTTCAAGGGAAATCACCAGAGATAAATGGCAAGACGCCTAGGCTAGCTCAATTCAACCGTCTGCATTCAACGCATCAAGGTCGAACGCCACTGCCTGCCGGCTTGGCGGCCTGACGCAACAGCCCCAGCAACGCAGCGCTCGCCAACAGGATCAGCACCAGGCCATAGCCATCGGTTGTCGGGATCAACCCGAACACCCGTGTCAGGTTCCCGACCAGCAGTGACGGCAAGCTGAAAGCCAGGTAACTGAGCACATAGAAGGCCGACATCAAGCCGGCCCGCTCATGGGGCAAGGCCAGCGGCATGATGCTGCGCAGCGCGCCCAGGAAACCCGCGCCGAAACCGCTGCCGGTCACCAGGGTGCCGATGAAGAACAACGGCAGGCTGCCTGTGTGCGCGGCGATCAATACCAGGGCGAGGCCGGTCATCAATAAGCTGGCGGCAAGCCGCAGCATCTTCTCTGCACTCTGGTTGCGCAGCGTGTAGATGGACAAGGCCCCGGTAAGCGTCAGGGCTGCCACCAATGCACCGCCAATCAGGTTGGAGGTCGATCCGGTCGCTGCCCGCACCAGGGACGGCGCCAACGACAGATAGAAACCACCCACCGCCCAGGCCGCCAGGTTCAGCGGCAGGACCCGCCACAGGGGCCGTCGCGCCTGCGGCGGCACATGCAAGGTTGGACGCAGGGACTGCCAGGCACCGGATTGCGGGCTGACACTTTCTTTCAGACGCCAGAGATAGATCGCCTGGGCCAGGAACAGGCCCAGCAATAGCCAATAGGTCAGTTGCAGGGGCAACGGCGCGAACTCCGCCAGCAAGCCACACCCCAGCGCCCCGCAGGCCATCCCCAGCAAGGGCGCGACACTGGTGATCAGTGGGCCCTGCTGGCGATCGAAGTCCAGCAGCGCGGCCCCCAGTACACTGGTGGCCATGCCCGTGGCGAAGCCCTGGATCAACCGGGCCCCGATCAGCCACGCGATGCTGTCGGCGTTGATAAACAGCAGCATCGCCAGCATGTTGAGCACCAGCGCCACGAAGATCACCGGTTTGCGTCCCAGGTAATCCGACAACGAGCCCACGGTCAGCAACGCCGCCAACAGACTGAAGGCGTATACGCCGAAGATCAGCGTGAGGATGGCCGGGGAAAACTGCATGTGTTCCTGATAGAGGTGATACAACGGCGTCGGCGCGCTGGACGCGGCGAGGAAACCGAGCAAGGTGATGGCCAGGAATATCAGGCTGGCACGGGTCGAAGCTGGACGGGACATGGGCACACTCCGCAGACGCTGTTCACAAAACATCAGCAAAAGCTAATTTTTTGCTTTTGCCGAGTGTGCTACCGATGCGTGCTTAAAGCAAATTCTTTGTGTTAAGGTCCGATTCATGGCTATTAAAGAAGGTTTACGCCCCGGCGGCAGAAGCGCCCGGGTACAAGAGTCGATCCATTCGGCCGTCCGCGCCCTGCTCCAGGAACAGGACCGTGCCACGCTGACCGTGCCGCAGATTGCAGCGCGCGCGGGCGTGACGCCGTCCACCATCTACCGGCGCTGGGGTGACCTGCCGGCGCTGCTGGCCGACGTCGCTGTCGCCCGCA
This sequence comes from Pseudomonas sp. ICMP22404, assembly GCF_006227205.1. Lineage (GTDB taxonomy): Bacteria > Pseudomonadota > Gammaproteobacteria > Pseudomonadales > Pseudomonadaceae > Aquipseudomonas. The sequence goes on along the minus strand of NZ_VCNG01000012.1, from coordinate 236,946 downwards.
TGCGCCTCGACAGCGAACCGGCCAACACCGGCAGCCTGCGCGGCGACCTGCGCGCCTGGGCCGAACAATACCTGGACGAGATGAGTTCCGAACCCGGTCGCAACATGATGCGCGACATCCAGGCCTGCGCCACGCCAGGGCATTGCGTGGGGATCATCAGCGCTCAGTTGCAGATCATCCTGGAGCGTTATCCCGATGAGCCGAATCCCGGTATCGAGAGATTGATCAATGTGATGGTGGCGCCGACGGTGTTTCGCATTCTGTTTGCCAGCGCGCCGCTGGAGGTAGAGGAATTGTATCGGTTGATTGATATCGCGTTGGGTCAGTAAGGCAGCCATCGCGAGCAGGCTCGCTCCCACAGGAGATCTGGGGTGTGTCTGCGGTTATGCAAGAAACTGGGGCAGACCCATTTTTGAACTCATCTGTAATCGGTGATGTTCAATACCTTGTGCGAACCGCGCATGGCGCGCCTCGTGATCGGGGTCCGTCCCCGTTGTCGGTAACTCTCTAACTATTATCTGTTACGTAGATAAACGATTAGCGGCTGAAGCGCCGTCTGCTTTTTCATAGAACGTGTCGCGCAACTGACCGAGCCGAGCAATCAGCCATCGATCATAGCTGTCAAGTGACCGTGAGGGTGCGTACATTCGAGTACACCTCACCACAGCTGTGATATAGCGACTTCGCGTAAAGCCGGTGAAAGCCTTGTAGAACAGTGATAGTAAGGCTCCAGTTACCGAACAGGATATCGCTCTTAGTCTGCCCCTTGGAAACCGCGCTGGCCCCACTATCGTCGAATATCTCAACTTTCTGTCCGCGGCTCGCTTTACCGCTCAATATCAACTCCGTGCTAGTGGTACTGTGACCATCCGGGATCTCTTGCTTGTTAGAGTCTTTGACACTTTCAAGGGTCGGAGTGAGCAGCGGCACAACCAAAAAGTTGCTTACGTTAGAGGATCTTGGGCTACCGCTGTGATAGAACAACATGGCAAAAACATAACCACTACCTGGCACGGTTATATCATGAGTCCAGAGACCGGTTATTGGATCAACTGTCCCTAATCCTTTAGAAACTGTTACGCCTCCTTCGCCGTAAAATATTTCGACTTTCTGACCTTTGCTTACTTTACCCGACAGTTTCAACGTTGTACTCAGGGTGCTTCCGAAATTCGGGATCTCTCGCCCATAGGGGTCTTTGACACTTTCAACGGTTGGTGGCGAAACCTTGATAGTATAGGTACGTAGTGGGAAGTTGCTGGCATTGGCCTCATCAGTAGCTTTACTCAAGTCCGCCTTGAATTCCATCGTCAGGGTGCTGCCGTCCTTCAGTTGCTCCAGGTAGCTATAGGCGGCCGTAACTTCATAGAACCCTTGATTGATCCAGGTTGGACTGGTTCTTGGCCCCCGTGGTGGCGGTGCCCAGATATTCAAGTCGTAGGGAACGTTCCCGTCAGCCTTAGTACCCTTGAGACGCAGCCACACATCCTGATCTGGGGCGATAAGCGGCCAGACGCCGACCCAGCAAGTGACATCTGCACTGAAGTATTTCAAATCCAGCACAGGGCCCTCGATGCTGCCAGTGGCTTGCAGGATCTTCGGTTTGGCTGCCAGCAAATCGTCTAGCTCAAAAGCTTGTACCGCCAGGTTGAGCAAGTCTGATGACAGCGGTTCGTTGTTTCCATAGATCATGGTGTAACTTACCGTGACCGATCGGTTCAGGTTGTAGCCGACCACCGTCACTGGAATAGCGATCTCGTGGCTGGCGGGTAGGGCTTGCATCGCAGTGGTGTAGGACCCCTCCCCGGCAACCCCGGCCCAGGTCACGCTGACTTGATCGCCGGGTTGGATGCCATAATCCGGAATCACCACGGTCAGGGCTTCCTTGGCCGCCACCGGATTGAGTTGCTGGTCGGGCGCGCTGCCGGTGGCCTGCTCGACATCAGGGGCGGGCAGGTCAATGGTCGCGCGGACTGTATAGGTGCGCAGGGGAAAGGTGATAGCGTGGCTTTCGTCCGTGCTCTGGTTGAGGGAAGCCTTGAGCTCAATCTTCAGCGTGCTGCTGTCGCGTAGCCTCGGCAGCTCATCGTAAGGGATGATTTTTTCACCGTATCCTCGGTCGTACCATTCCTTACTCACCCAACTGCCTGTTCCGCTCCAGACCTTTTGATAAGTGGAGCCATCGCTTTTCGTGCCCTCCACGCGTATCCAAGTGCGTTGGTTATGGGCAATATGCGGCCAGCTATCGATACGTATCGTGAGATCGTCCGACACGCTGCGCATGTCCAGTTCTTCGCCATGCCCCTCCTGCGTGGCCTGGAGGATACGCGGCTTGCTCGGTTCCAGCGCGCTCTGCGGCAAGGCGCCGATGCTCAGCGCAAGGGCGTCCGAAGCCGGTAGCGATGTGCCGCCGGCCGGAGTCACGGTGTAGCTCACCGTCACCGACTGGCCCAGGCTGAAGGCAATCAACGATACCGGCAACGGGATCTCTTTCTCCTCCACCGGTCCCACCTCAACCGCTGGCGTGGTGTGCGAGCCCTCCTCCGGGCTGCCCGCCGCCCCGGTCCAGGTGACGTTGATCTCGTCAGTGCTGCGCATGCCCTCATAGTGCGGCACCAGCGCCGTCAGCGTGGTCAATGCCTGCAGCGGATCGAGCTGCTCGCCGGCGGCCTCCTCAACGGTGAGGGGAGGCAATTCGTTGACGCCCCCTTTCATTTCCAGCGGTTGTTTGAAGCGAATGCAGTCCAAGTGCAACGCAAAGTCGCCAGTGGCATCCTGCGCCGTCGTGACGCTCCAGCTGAGGCCGCCCGCGACCAGGGGGCGAGCACCGGTCGGCGCGAGCTGCAGCCGCTGCACGGGATCGACGGTGAGCACCAGCTCCTCGCCGATCAGCACGCTGTCGGCGCGGGGCGTGAGGGTCAATTGGTAGGACTGACCGGGCAGAATCCACCAATGCTCCTCGGGTGAAATCGCCACGTCACCGACGCTGAGCTCGAACTGCCCCCACAGGCGGGTCGGGATGGTTTTGACGACAAAGGCCTGGGTGTCGGCTTCAGGCTTGTAGGGGCTGTCGGCGACTGCGGTGATCGTGGCATCGGCGGTGGGCTGATAGCGCAATACCGTCCAACCGTCCTCGCCAGTGAACTGGGTTTCCAGCCGTTCGTCCTCGTTACGCCATTCAACGACGATACCGGGTTCCGGCTTGCCGGAGACCGCGTAATGGACCTTGACCTGGAGATCGATGGTCTGCGCTTCCTCGACGCTGGGCCAATGGTCGGGCTGCCGGTGCTCGACAATGTCGAGCTTGTAAGGCCCGACGATGCAGGCCAACGCCTCATGGGGGTCGGCATGGTAGACACTCTCGAAGCGCAGGGTGGCCGTCCTGCCGTTGACCTCCAGGTCATCCTCGTCGGCGTCGTTGCGAATCTCCCAGATCTTGCCGATATGCTGGGCGTCGTCATCCGCATCGGGGTCGGTCGGCGCCACTTGCAGCCTCGCCGCCCCCGCCTCGTTCGCATCGGTAAAGGAGACGTAGGCGCTGGTGCCGGTATACACCCCGCCACCGGCCCAGCCGCAGTCTTCGGCCACCGGCAGGGTTAGACGATGCACACCGCCTCCCCGGCAGATCGGCATATAGGCACGTCCATCCTTTTCTACCCAATAGCGGGCGCTGTCCCCGGCAAATTCGGGCATGGGTTCAGAGGTGTCCAGCGTCAGCGGCTTGAGATGCACGAACACCGACACACCTGTGGCCAGCTCGGGAGTGATCTCCGTCCCCAGAGCCTTACCGGAGAAATGCAACTCGCCGGGGTCGACCGGCCAACCCGGTTCCTGGGCGATGGGCAAGTCACGCTCGGGCCCCGTCGTCACATCAGCGGCGGCGGTAGCCAGATCGAACAATCCGGACTCAAGGGCCAGGGTCGCCTTGGCCTGAGTGTTTTCGTCGTTCAGCTCAATGCTGTCTTCGCAGATCAGCCAATCCCGTGGCTCCTCTGCGCCGGCCTTCGCGGTGCTGGTCTGCAACTCACGTGTCCAGAAATGCGCACCGGCGTTGAAGTACGCTACCACTCTTGGATTTTCACTCGCGCGCTGCGTCGGCTGGTACAGGAACCGGACCTGGTAGCCGGATTGCGCTGTCAGACGCAAGTCGATGGGCAGGTCGAAGTCGATCGCCGCTTGCACTTCGCCATAGAGATAGACAAACCGACGCTGGATGTCATTGCTCGACACATAGATGAGATCGGCACCGCTGAAACCTTCGCCCGTGCGTCGCTTCCACTCGCTAGGCCAAGTACTGCTGGGTAGGTCGCCCGCCGCGCCCAGCAGGTTCCGTTTGATGCGTTTTTGCAGGTTCATGTCCACACTCCCTGACAGGTTGTGTTTGCGTCAGGCCGGGCGACTGCGTGCCAGTTTTCAACGAGGCTTCATGCACTCCCCGTCCTACTGGCGAAACCCTGTCTCGTTCAAAAGCGTTTCGATCTGCGCCGCAAAGTCGCGGCCGCCATCTAGAGCGGTGTATTCCACCTGGACGATAATGTCGGTCAGCGATGCCAGAAGCAGCTCTTGCTCGCCTGAAACAGCCCGTGGAATAGCGATCTGCCACGAGGAAATGGCGCCGGTTCGCTCAAAGGACGCGTAGCGATCTTCGTCGAAAGCAAACCGCGACCCGGTACCATCATCGTCCAGGCCATCGGAAACAGCGATTTGCGGCTGAGCGCGCAGGTTGTAGCGCACATAGGTGGTATCGGCATCGGGGTGTTGCGGATCGTAGAGATGGCGGGCGCCGCCCAGATCGGGTTTGATCAGGAGCTTGCTGGAGATCTGCGTCAGCGTCATGCTGACCATTTCGTAAGGGCCGAGCAGCGCCGGCAACGTGACCGATACGCGCCGGATCTGGCGCAGATAATGGCCGGGGTAATCGCTGTCGTAAAACCGGCTATCCAGGTTGAAATCCAGTTTTCCGGTGCTCTGCAGGGTGCGGAGTTTATCGGACCACTCCTGCGGCGCGAAATAGTCGCTCAGCGAGAGCATTTTCTTGATCGTCAGCCGCCGCTCATAGCGATGGACAAACGCCGACTCCATGCGCAGCAGGCCCAGCGTCAGCGTCTCGCCGGCCGTGAAACCATGATGACTGTCGACCCATGCACCCGGCAGGATGAAATGGCTTTCATAATCGCCGATTTCATATTGCCAACAGGCCTGCACCGACAAACACAGGGCGGTCACGGCATCGTAGGTCTGGAAATAAAGCGTGGCCATCTTGCTTTGCATCCAGCGATAGAGCGATGCCCGGGACGTGCGGGTCTGGGTGAGAAACGTATACATCTCCCTGGCTTGCTCAATGGCACGCACCTGCTGGTTGACCGAGACTACCGACGCCTGGATCTGGATTGTCTGGGCCTCCAGTTGCTTGTCCAGCGCGGTCCGCTCGGCGATCGCTGCCTTGTGCTGGAAGTTCCACTCCTGACGCAAGCGCTGTTGCGAACCGTAGCGGTCATGCAGACCGCTGTAGAGCGCTTCACTTTGACTGTAAGTACTGGCTGTCGCTGCGACAGAAAGTGCCGTACCGCCGTATTTCATGCCCCCCGAGGCCACACCGAAAATATTGGCAAAGGTCTCCGCAGCGTGTCCAAAACTGCTGGCGGTTCCCGAGGCCAAGGCGCCCGTTTTTGCACGCTTCAGATTCTCGGTCGCCTCGATTTCATCCTGATTGAGATCCTTTTCGATCAATCCCTTGAAGTACGCCTCTCGCTCGCCAATCGCCTGTCGGGAAGCCTCCAGGGCCTCCCGCACGATTTCAGCATGACGCATCAGTTCCAATTGCAGCTCGCGACTGAAATCGCCCATCTCGATCAGGTGTTCCTGTTGCAGGGTTTCCTGGTCGCAGCGATCCGCCTGCTCCATGTATTGCCGGAGTTGATCGCCAAACCGGCACAGGGTCTGTACCGCCTGTTGCGCACGGGGCAGGATGGCCATGAAGCGGTAAGGCGGAACGATCGGCGGCGTCAAGATGTCTCGCAGGTTGAACCCACCGCCACCGGCCTGGGCGCGCATCAGGTCTTTGGGGTTGATGGGCGTATCGTAAAGCGGCAGGTCGATGGGTTTGCCGTCGAGCGTCAGGTAATGCCGCAGGTTGTGCAGACGGGCTTGCAACGTGTCCCAGACGTCCAGCAGGTCGCGGTTGATTTCCGGTCGGAAGTCCGGGTGATCCAACAACGGGGCCAACAGTACATGGCCGGATGTCAGTGGCAGATTGACCAGCGTATCGGCCGACAGAACGCGGGCGAGTGCATCGAAACACTCGAGGTTGCGGGCATCTTGCAGCTCATTGAGTGATTTGGGTGTCCAGTTGGAAGCACCGCGCACGTCGGGTGCCGGCCCCATCATACGTGCGGCCCGCAGATAGAGCATTTTGGCTTCGGTCAGGCTGTCGCGGGTCAGTTGCCTGTAGAGCCAGTCGCCCCATTCGATCAGAGTTTCGACATAGTCGCGAAAGATCCGTTTGCGATAGTGGATCGGGTTGCTGTAGGCGATGGCATCCGGATCGGCGGGCGATGCCACTTCAAAGCTTGGATCACCCTCCATCAGCAGCGGGCGCGAGCGCCAATAGGCGGTGGTTTCGATGCGTCCCGGATTGATCCTGGTGGATGGATCGAACAGATGGTGCAGCCAGCCGAGCGCATCCTCGTAGCTCATCTCACGGCGTAACCGTACCGCTACCAGGTGCGGAAGATGGAAGAAAATTTCCCAGAAATAGCGCCCGTTCGCTCCGTGGAAGTCGAGAAACTCCGGTTCATTGGACCCTGGACGCGGCGGTTCTTCGGTGTGCTGACTGTCCCAGGAGAGCAAACTGTCGATGGAGAGCGCGGCCCGCTCCACCAATTCGCGACCGAACGTGGTATTCAGACGGATGGCGTCGACGGTTTTATCCGCGCCGAACTCAAGACCAAAATCAAGAAACTGACCAGCCTGACCTTGAGCGCTTTCGGGTCCCCTGGCGATCCTCGGCCCGTCGAGGGACGGGGCCTTCAACCTGACCTCGTACTCTTGGTAGCCCTGGCTCCAGGTATCGTTGGCATATTCCCCCAACCCGACGGCAACGATCTGGGAATTGCTCACCAAGGGAAGCGTTTTCAAATACAACGCCGCGCCATTGAATCGAAAGAGCGGCAGCTCACTGCCGGGCGTCTTGTCTTCTCCCACCCAGATCGGCATAGCCAATGGATTTGCCAATTGGGTGCCACGCCGAGTGAACGCTCTATTCAGTTTAAAGTCGGAATGGCTGCCACCCGTAACCTTCAGCCAGGTTCCAAAGGTGTAATAAGCGTCATCCGACATATTCGCCATGTGCAAGAACGTATCGCTATAAACCCCTTCCCTGTCCACTGCCGGAAAAGATGTGCCAAATCTGGGAGGCGCCCCCGCAAAATTCACGTGGTGCTCCACCGCACCGTGCTCGTTCAATAACTCGATCCGCACGGGGAGCGAATAACCACGCCACGATGAAAAATCAAGTTTCACGCCGTAGTAGGGGCGGCCAGAAGACGACTCAGTGAACACCATTTCGATATCAAAAAAGGTAGATTGTGTTTGCGGGTCATTGGGTTGAACTCGCGCCACGGCGTGAGACAACCACTTCTCATGCAGTTTCTCCGCGCTATTCACAGTGACGAACAGGCTTTTTCCGGTAATGTTCATTGCCCGAAGGCGCAGATAGTCTGTGAGCAGGGACGGATGCGCGCTGCCTTTGACTCGGATGGATTCCACTGGCCATTCCTTGTAACCCCCCTCCTCACCCAGCTGCGGCAAGCGTCGCTGGAGGTAAGAAGGGCCTTGATTCGGCGCCTCCTGCGAATACTGCGCGAGCAAGCGGTCAATATGGCGCCGCTCTTTTTCTGCGAGCTCGATGCGATTCAACAACTCATCCCACGCGTAATAACATGTCGTGCGGTCGCCATCGGCGGTCGACAGGATAATGCCGAGCACCATCTGTTTCGCTTCTTTGGTAAGCCCGCTGTCGCTGGTGATCGCCAGAAGAGCACTCTGGCCTTCATCGGCACGAGCACGTCGGTGACGCTTGCCGGGTGGCGCGCTTTCGCGTTCGAGCATGACCGTGTCAACGGTCGAGGGCGGCGCCCAAGTGCCGCTCAACCCGCGATAGGAAAAACGAATATCGAACAGGTCCCAGTTGAGTCCCTCACGCTCGCCGATTTCATTGAGGGAGGACCTACTAACCCAGAAGACATAAAGCCGGTGACCAAAAAAAGTCAGGCGCACGCTCGAAGCATCGCCGATCCCGGCTTCGATAGGTTCCCACTCGCTCCAGGCACTGGGAGGAACGCGGGTTTGCTCCTGACCGAGAACGATCGCAACCTTGCGCCAGTAATATTTGTTATCGGCGCGCTTGCGCCCGAGAAGGTAATAGTCCGCCCGATAAACCGTTGAATCGGATATCACGAATGGCCCATCGATATAACCGTTGAGCACATCGATATCGGCGACATCCTCGAATCTCTCCAGATAGGCCAGAACGGACGATTGCGCACGCTCGGTGTTCAGACGCCCTTGCGCCAGGTCCCCTTCCAGTTGTTCGTAAAACCGTGACTTGACGATGCGCAATTGCGGGTCGATGTAGTTTTCCGGATAGCTTTGCAACTTCTCCGCACCGGCCCAGATCGCATAACGGCTTTCCCACTGGCGCCAGGTCTCGACTTCCCGCTCATCGAAATCCTGCCCGAACCCCGGCTCGTCGCCGGAGTAGATGCCGTGGATGTAACGTTGCAGGCTGGCGATCTTCTCGCCCACGGCTGAAGTTTTCGGCGCCGTGCCGACATGGTGGTCGAACAAGTGATAGGCATCGAGATCAGCGGCCGCCGCCAACACATTGGTATCACCGTCTCGGGCCGCCACGGCGCCCAGATAGCATTCAAGGAGCGCGGCCTGGCGCTGCTTGTCCAAGGCTTCGAGTTTCGTCGTAAGGTCTGTCATGACCGCGCCCTCCTGGAATTTCATTCCTGATGGCTGATTCCTCGTCCGGGCTCGACGTCAGCCCTGGGGAATCGATATACGTCTCAAGTGCTAGAACCATTACCGCGACCGATACGCTCAGTGCCCAGGTCGTCGGGACGATTGCTCATCCCCCTGGATTTTCGTGCGCAGGATCTGGCTATAGCGGGTGCCTTGCAGCGTCGCGCCAATGGAAAACACCGCAGAAGGGTCTGGGAACTGCCTGCAATCGAGCTGCCAGCTCAAACGTCCGTCCTCGGGAAGCGGACGCATCTGCAAGAAACTTGGAGTGGCCACCAGGCCCTGGCCGACCGGATTGACGCCACTCCAGGTCAGGGCGATCTCGCGTCCCGCCGTCATGCTGGCGTCGGACGTGTCCTCGAGGCTCAACGTGTAGCGCTTGCCGACAACGAACGTCAGCGAATCCAGCGGCTCTTCGCTCCCCTGTTGATCGACCGGCGTCAACGAGAAGTGCCAATCCGGTTCGGCCAGGACCTTCACCGTGAAGGTCACTGTCTGGCCCGCGGGGGCACTCAACGTTGCCAACAGCGTGCGCTCTGCTGCCTGGTCGATCGGCACGGCAAAAACCGTCATGCCTTCGGAATCGGTCTGTGTCTCTTTGCCACTTTCGTCATCGTCCATGGCCCAATGCACAGGGTACTCAGCCACCCCTTGAAAGCCCGTCGCGGTGCCGTCAGTGACCTCGGCCTCCACCCGTACCCGCAGATGCACAACCTCGCCGGCCTGGGCAATCACTGACACACCGGCAGGTGACGCCGCGGCGAGCCTCGGCTCGGGAAGAATGATCATGTCTTGTTCGAAGAACTCTTCCCTGTCGTCTCCTGCCTGGGAAGGCAACAGGGTCGCACGGACCGTCATGACGCCTTCCTTCACTACGGAGGAAGGCAACTGGAGCACGGCATATCCATCAGGATCAGAAACAACCGGCTCGTCGGGTTCATGACTCGACCCGTCGGCGAACTGCACGCTCCAGGCGACGTGTTCCTGCGGCTTGCCCACGGCGCTCAGTGAAAGAACGCGGCAAGCGATGGCAACGTCCAGCCCCATCACGTTCGGCCCTTTGAAGCGCAGCCCGTGGAGTTTCGTATCGATAAACGGTGCGTCGATGAAGCGAAATGCGGAAAACCCCTCCAGTTCCAGGCCTTCGCCGAGGCTTGCCCGGACTTTCGTCACCCCCTCTTCATTGCTGAACAGTTGGGCACGGGCAACCCCGTTTTCATCGGCAACCGTCGTATCCTTCTTGAACTGCCCCAGCCCTTCGCTGACGCTCCAGCGTACCCGCCGGTTGCGCCCCCAGTTCCCATAGCGGTCGCGCAAGATAACCGACAAGTCGAAGGCCTCGCGACGACCGGCCAGCTTGGGCGCAACCTCTTCATCCGGTTTCGGCTGACGCAGGGCCAGCGTTTCCTCGTCGCAGTCGATGGTCACCGTGGGCATGGCAATGCGCTGGTCGAGTCCGATGGTTGCAAAGACGGTGGTGATGCCCATCTCGCCGCCCGCGATCAGCGTGACCTCGACCACACCGTCCGCATCCGTATGGGAGACGTCCGCGTCCAGGGACCCGGGACCGGTCAGCGACCAGCGCACGCGGATGTTCACCAACGGTTTACCACTCAAGTCCCGCACCAGCAGGCGATACAGCGCCTGCGCCTTTTGCGGGGCGGAGCTCAGCGTATTGGCAACCAGGCGCACCTGGTCGACCGACGCCTCGCTCGTTGTCGCCTGGCCGACCTCGGGGGCATTGCCCGACCCGCCCCGTTTCAGCCGCCCGGCGTAGAGGCTGCCGAGGGCGTACTGCACGGCGTAGCGATAGTCTTCCGTATTCGCGGACACCGGCAATCCGCCCAACTCGTGCAGGGCCAGGATGCTCAGCTCGCTTGTGCGGGCCATTTCCAGCATGCGGATAAAGCCATTGAACTGGCTCAACTGGGTCATCACCCCCATGGGCGTGATGACACGAGCGGCCTCCAGTACCTCGCGCGCGCTGACCCCGAGCATCTCCGCGACCTTGACGGCGGCGGCGTCCTGCATCAGGCGGGCGTAGTCCTCGCTTTCGGCGATAAGATCAGGATCGAAGGCCTGGGGATCGTTGACCAGGGATAAATAGTCCATCAAGGCCGATGGGGGCGCGTCCATTCGCGAGGTGACATCGCGGTAAGTCTGAAGGTGATACAGCGTGCCCAGGGCAATCGCACCGGTGGCATCCAGGCCCGGCGCGAAACCAAACGGTTCGGGGGCTTGCGGCCAGGCTTGCAACTGCCGCCTGCTGGCGGCATGCCGGCTGAGCATCTCGCCATCGAGCTCGAACTGACGGACGACATCGGCCAGGCGTTGCAGGCTCCCCAGTTTCTGCAGCATGACGTCGACATTACTCCAGTCTTCGAAATCATCGCCCTGGAGGAACGCGTGCCGAAGCGGCATTGCGGCACGAAAACGCTGTGCGACCGGATCGAACGGGCTCAACAGTCGCAAGGCCATCGCTCGCATCGACCCGGCAGGGGTTACCACACCTTCGGTTTCCCACACCCAGCGCAAGATATCGTAGACGCTCTGATCCGCCCACTCGATCAGCGGCAGGACCAGATCGGACGAAATCCTCAGGTAAGTGGCCAGGTGCTCTTCGACCAGCGCCCGCTGCGAGGCCCGCATCCGGAGAATGACCGCAGTCACGGATTCCACCACCGTACTCTTGAGCGTCTGCGCCTCACCCTCGTCGTCAACATGGGTTGAATCCTCCCCTTGGGCGATCCGCTCCACCACATCGGCGACGATGTTGCGCACACTCATTGCGTAATCCGTGTCCGAACCCGAGACACCGTCAAGCACAATGCCCTGGGCATCGATAACGTCCGTCAGCGCCGCGATCCAATCAATGCCAACGGCCGTCGACCGCGCATTCAAGGTGGCTGGCACACCCGCCTGCTCCAGCGCTTCATGGGTGATCCGGAGGCTGTCCAGCATCGTATGCAGGCTGGCCACCAGTTGCCGCTCACTGTCACTGGCCACGGGCACCGTGGTGTTCGAACGCATGGCCCGCACGAACCACGCCAGGTCGATGCCTTTTTCGCGGCACCAGCGCACACAATCGACGACGGCCATCAACGCCGCTGAAAAGTCCGTTGCCCCCAGCGTGGGCAGCGCTTCTACCGACGGTACGCCAGCAATCTGCTTCAAGATCGGGCCCGACTGGCCAAGCGTCTGCACCAGCCCGATCAGGACAGTCGGCGGAACTTCCAGGTAGCGGGCGATGCTGGCAATGCGATAGAACGAGGACAGAATCTCCAGGTTGCGTTTTAGCTCCGGCGGGTCATAGCTGTTGGCGATCACCCGTGCCATATAGGTGAACTCGGATGTATCCAGGCCGAGGCTTGCACAAATCGCCTGGACCGTTTCACGCCCGCGCTCATCGGCGTTGTCCTCGACCCGAGCACTGAATGGGGAGTTGTCCAGGACCAGGGGAGTGCCCAGCAGCCCATGGTTGACGAAGATACGGTCATAGTGAGCAGCCTGTTCGCCAGCGCCAAAGACCGACACCTTGTCGAGCCAGGCGGCAAAATCCTCCGCGCTCACGCCATAACGCTGGCGCATTTCGCAGAACACCCCAAGTGCCTTGAGCGTGTTGCGGGTGATTTGTGGCGCGCCATGTCCCTTCTCGGCGCGATGGGCGGCGACAATCAATTGATCCATCTCTCGAAAAGAGGTCCCAAGCCAGCGACTGAGCCGGATCAGCCGGTGGATTCGGTCAGCACGTTCGTCCGTGAAATTGGTCAACTGGACAGGTGGGTCGAGCGGCACCGGTTCCGTGTCTCTTGTTTCTTGGAAAACCCGTGTGTCCTGCGCGGCCACCAGGTCGATGGCGGGGAGCTGCGCACCGTTGATGTAGACCGCGCCAAACGCCTGCGGGCCGGGCTCCTGCAAGGCAACCACCGCCGCAGACACATGGCTGGACAGGACCGGCCTGTCTTCCTTCACGGCGAACAGGCTGGCAAGCGCGTCCCGCGTTATCCCGGTGCGCGTACAGAATTCCGCACTGTGCTCCAGGGCCACCCTGGAATAGACCCGATAAGTCGTCCAGTAGAAGTTCGCCATCTCTTCTTCGTTGCCTGGCAGAGCACCATTGAACAGTGCCTCCAGAAGCAGTTCACGACGCGCCGGGCCGATCGGCAGGCTCAACAGGAAGGTATCGTCGCCGCGATCGGTCTGCATGCCCGAAACGGCAAAATAATGGAAATCCGGATCAGTCGCCCGCGCCAGCTCGCCAAAGGCTGCAACCGAGGAGTCAAACAGCGACAGGATCACTTGAAGCTGCTCAACCCAATGCTCGTACGGCATGGTCAAGGGATAACGCGCCGTTGCCAGGACCCTGTCGGCCTCGACCGTGTCGGGTTCCAATCGCTGCGCGACGTCGAGAAGGGCGGCCTCCAGAATCCGCGTCGAGAGCGATAACACCGAGCATTCCTGAGTCATCGCCGTGCTATCGATCGGCTCGGTGGCAATATCCGGCCGTCGGTCCTCCAGGCGAAAGCGGTTCCCCTCCTCTCCAGCGGCTTCCAGCAACAATGCCTTCCTGTAGAGGCTGAACAGATAAGCCACGGGCGAGGTTCTTGCTTCGATGGCATTCGGACGAGCCATGTTCGACCAGTCCTCGTCAAACTCTAGGTCATAGCGCGGCCCATCCGTAAGCGAGGCAAAACCACGGCGCACATCATAGGTCAGGCGATCGGCGCCGCTGAGTTCCCGCTCGCGATACTGGCGCGTCATCCAGATTGCCGCGCTCATCGCACGCTCGTGCAGTTCCCGGGCCGGGCCGATGCGTAACCCCTGGGCCACCCAACGCTCAGGACGCTCGCGCGCAAGCGCCAGGATTGAGCCCGCCTGGGCCACAATGGCATCGATCGTTGCGCTTGCGCCGGGATTCAATTGCGACAGCAGGGTTGTCGCCCACAGAGCCCGCAAAGCTGATGACGAGGGAAGATCCGCTGGCATTGCAAGTTCTCCAAAGAAAGACGCCTGGACCCCACAACCTTGAAATGAATAGAGCACAGCTCTTTTTGCCGAACAACTGTAGGAACTGACAGTGCATCGACCTTGGTCGACACTGACGAACCCTGGCGGGCGTGCGAGACTGTCTCGTCGGGCTCAAGCCCCGGTGCCTTTTGTCGGGAGTTTCCATGTCGTTGTCCAGCGGGCTGATCGCCGTTGTTGCCCTGGCCTATATGGCCATCATGTTCGCCATCGCCTTCTACGGTGACCGGCGCAGCACGCCGTTGCCGCCACGGGTACGGGCCTGGGTCTACAGCCTGTCGCTGGCGGTGTATTGCACCAGCTGGACCTTCTTCGGCGCGGTGGGCCAGGCGGCCGAACAGCTCTGGTCATTCCTGCCGATCTACCTCGGACCGATCCTGTTGCTGGTGCTGGCGCCATGGGTCCTGCAAAAAATGGTGATGATCAGTAAACAGGAGAACATCACCTCCATCGCCGACTTCATCGCCGCCCGCTATGGCAAGTCCCAGTCGCTGGCGGTGGTGGTCGCGCTGATCTGCCTGGTGGGCGTGCTGCCGTACATTGCCTTGCAACTCAAGGGTATCGTGCTCGGGGTGAACCTTTTGATCGGCGCCGGTGCCGATGCCATGGGCACCCGCGCCCAGGACACCGCGCTGATCGTCTCGCTGATCCTGGCCTTGTTCACCATCGTGTTCGGCACCCGCAACCTCGACGCCACCGAACACCACCGCGGCATGGTGCTGGCCATTGCCTTCGAGTCCCTGGTCAAGCTGTTCGCCTTCCTCGCGGTCGGCGCCTTCGTGACATTCGGCCTCTACGACGGCTTCGACGACTTGTTCGACCAGGCGATGCTCGCACCGCGCCTGGAGCAGTACTGGAAAGAAACCATCAACTGGCCGTCCATGGTGGTGCAGACCGGGGTGGCGATGATGGCGATCATCTGCCTGCCGCGCCAATTTCATGTGACGGTAGTGGAGAACATCGAGCCCCAGGACCTGCGCCTGGCCAAGTGGGTGTTCCCCGCCTACCTGGCCCTGGCCGCGCTGTTCGTGGTGCCCATCGCCCTCGCCGGACAAATGCTGTTGCCCAGCTCGGTGCTGCCGGACTCATTCGTCATCAGCCTGCCGCTGGCACAAGCCCATCCGGCGCTGGCATTGCTGGCGTTCATTGGCGGCGCCTCGGCGGCCACCGGCATGGTGATTGTCGCGAGCGTCGCCCTGTCCACCATGGTGTCCAACGACATGCTGCTGCCCTGGCTGTTGCGTCGCAACAACGCCGAGCGGCCGTTTGAAGTGTTCCGCCAGTGGATGCTCTCGGTGCGTCGGGTGAGCATCGTGGTGATCCTGCTGCTGGCCTACGTCAGCTACCGACTGCTGGGTTCCACCGCGAGCCTGGCCACCATCGGCCAGATCGCCTTCGCCGCGGTCACCCAATTGGCGCCCGCCATGCTCGGTGCGCTGTACTGGAAACAGGCGAACCGCCGCGGTGTATTCGCCGGCCTCGCCGCGGGGATTTTCCTCTGGTTCTACACCCTGGTGCTGCCGATCGCTGCCCACAGCCTGGGCTGGTCCCTGAGCGCGTTCCCGGGCCTGGCCTGGCTGCACGGCAACCCCTTGCATTTGCCGATCAGCCCACTGACCCAAGGCGTCGTCCTGTCCCTGGCCGGTAACTTCACGCTGTTTGCCTGGATCTCGGTGCTGTCGCGCACCCGTGTGTCGGAGCACTGGCAGGCCGGACGTTTCATCGGCCAGGAAATCAGCGCCCGCCCCAGCGCTCGGTCGATGCTGGCGGTGCACATCGAAGACCTGCTGCAACTGGCGGCACGTTTCGTCGGCGAGGAACGGGCGCGCCAGAGTTTCATCCGCTTTGCCTACCGCCAGGGCAAAGGCTTCAACCCGAACCAGAACGCCGACAGCGAATGGATCGCCCACACCGAACGCCTGCTGGCCGGCGTGCTCGGGGCCTCGTCGACGCGAGCCGTGGTCAAAGCCGCGATCGAAGGTCGGGAGATGCAACTGGAAGATGTGGTCCGGATCGCTGACGAAGCCTCGGAAGTGCTGCAGTTCAACCGTGCCCTGCTGCAAGGCGCCATCGAGAACATCACCCAGGGCATCAGCGTGGTCGACCAGTCTCTCCGGTTGGTGGCGTGGAACCGTCGATACCTGGAACTGTTCAACTACCCCGACGGCCTGATCAGTGTCGGCCGGCCCATTGCCGACATCATCCGCTACAACGCCGAACGCGGCCTCTGCGGTCCTGGCGAGGCCGAAGTCCATGTCGCCCGGCGCCTGCACTGGATGCGCCAGGGACGCGCCCACACGTCCGAGCGGCTGTTTCCGAACGGCCGGGTGATCGAGCTGATCGGCAACCCGATGCCCGGCGGCGGTTTCGTCATGAGTTTCACCGACATCACCGCCTTCCGCGAAGCCGCACAGGCCCTGACCGAAGCCAATGAAGGACTGGAGCAACGGGTGGCCGAACGCACCCGGGAATTGTCGCAACTGAACGAAGCCCTGACCGAAGCCAAAAGCACCGCCGAAGCGGCCTACCAATCCAAGACCCGCTTCCTGGCCGCCGTCAGCCATGACCTGATGCAACCCCTCAACGCCGCTCGACTGTTCTCCGCCGCACTGTCCCATCAACACGACGGTTTGCCAGGCGAAGCCCGGCAACTGGTACAGCACCTGGACAGTTCATTGCGCTCGGCCGAAGACCTGATCACCGACCTGCTGGACATTTCCCGCCTGGAAAACGGCAAGATCAACCCCGACCGCAAACCCTTCGCCCTCAATGACCTGCTCGATACCCTCGGCGCCGAGTTCACGGTGCTGGCACGGGAACAGGGCCTGAAATTCCGCGTTCGAGGCTCGCGTCTGCGAGTCGACAGCGACATCAAACTGCTGCGGCGCATCCTGCAGAATTTCCTCACCAATGCCTTCCGCTATGCCAAGGGCCCCGTTCTGCTGGGCGTGCGTCGGCGCAACGGCGAGTTATGCCTGGAGGTCTGGGACCGCGGACCGGGCATCGCCGAAGATAAGCAACAGGTGATTTTCGAAGAATTCAAACGCCTGGACAGCCATCAGACCCGTGCCGAAAAAGGCCTGGGCCTGGGCCTGGCCATTGCCGACGGGCTGTGCCGCGTACTCGGCCACACCTTGCGCGTGCGCTCCTGGCCGGGACGCGGCAGTGTGTTCAGCGTCAGCGTGCCACTGGCCCATACGCAGATTGCCGCGCCCAGCATCGTGGCCGAACCCAACGGGCATTTACCCAGCGGCGCGCAGGTTTTGTGTGTCGATAACGAAGACAGCATCCTGATCGGCATGAACAGCTTGCTGACTCGCTGGGGTTGCCAGGTGTGGACAGCGCGCAACCGTGAAGAATGCGAGCGCTGGCTCGCCGAGGGCGGACGCCCGCAACTCGCCTTGGTGGATTTTCACCTCGACGACGGCGAAACCGGCACCGAGCTGATGGCCTGGTTGCGTACCCGCATGGGTGAACCGGTGCCGGGGGTCGTGATCAGCGCCGACGGCCGCCCCGAGACGGTGGCCCAGGTGCACGCCGCCGGGCTGGATTACCTGGCCAAACCGGTGAAGCCAGCGGCGTTGAGGGCGTTGTTGAGCCGGCATTTGCCGTTGTAGGAGCAACGCCACTCCGGCCAGGCATCGAACCTGTGGCGAGGGGATTTATCCCCGTCAGGCTGCGCGGCAGCCTCCGTTGTGAGTGCTGCGCACTCAAGCGGGGATAAATCCCCTCGCCACAGGGTTTGCATCAACCACAAGGTTTGCATCAGCCATAGGATCCGCATCAATCACGGGGCTTGCATTAGTGCCTGGTCAAGCGTCGGGTTTGGCATCGGCCTCTTCCGGCAACTCGGGCAGCCCATCCTCATCGGTCATCGCCCGCTCAAGCAGTTCACCCGGCAGCCGCTTGCTCGCCCGGGCGCCGAGCAGCTTGAGTTGTTCGGTGCGACTGACCAGGTTGCCGCGCCCTTCTGTCAGCTTGTTGCGCGCGGCACTGTAGGCCTTGTCCAGTTGTTGCAGGCGGCTGCCGATTTCGTCCAGGTCCTGGATGAACAGCACGAACTTGTCGTACAGCCACCCGGCCCGCTCGGCGATCTCCCGAGCGTTCTGGCTCTGGCGCTCCTGCTTCCACAAGCTGTCGATCACCCGCAACGTCGCCAGCAACGTGGTCGGGCTGACGATCACAATGTTGCGGTCAAAGGCTTCCTGGAACAGATTCGGCTCGGCTTGCAGGGCAGCGGAAAACGCCGCTTCGATCGGTACGAACAACAAGACGAAATCCAGGCTGTGCAAACCGTCCAGGCGTTTGTAGTCCTTGCCGGCCAGTCCTTTGACATGGGCCCGCAGCGACACGATGTGTTGCCTGAGGGCAAGCTGGCCGATGGCGTCATCTTCAGCGGCCACATACTGCTGATAGGCAGTGAGACTGACCTTGGAATCGACCACCACCTGCTTGTCGCCGGGCAGGTAAATCAACACGTCAGGCTGGAACCGCTCGCCATCCGGACCCTTGAGGCTGACCTGGGTCTGATACTCACGGCCTTTCTCCAGGCCAGCGTGCTCAAGCACCCGTTCCAGAATCAACTCGCCCCAGTTACCCTGGGTCTTCTGGCCCTTGAGCGCACGAGTGAGGTTGGTGGCTTCATCGCTCAGGCGCAGGTTCAGCTGTTGCAGTCGCTCCAGCTCCTTGCCCAGGGAAAAACGCTCACGGGCTTCGGCCTGATAGCTTTCTTCGACGCGCTTTTCGAAAGACTGGATGCGCTCTTTCAACGGATCGAGCAACTGCCCCAGGCGTTGCTGGCTGGTTTCGGCAAAACGTTGCTCACGCTCATCGAAGATTTTTCCGGCCAGCTCGGCGAACTGCGCCCGCAGCGCGTCCCGTGAACCTTGCAGGTCATCCAGGCGTTGCTGATGGTTTTCCTGCTGCTCGCGCAGTTCGGCATGCAGCGACGCCGCCTGGGCATCGAGCCGCCGCAGTTCCGCCTCTTTGCTGGCACGCTCCAGATTCCAGGCATGGGCCGCGTCCCGAGCGTTATCGCGCTCGATCTGCAACAGTTCGACTTCTCGACAGGCCGCCGCGAGTTCGGCTTGCTTGGCTCCGTTGGCTTGGCTCAGGTCACTGATTTCGTCGCGGCAGGCATCGAGTTGGGCATTCAGGCCATCATGGGCCATGTGCGCGGTGGCCAGGCGCTCTTCCAGCAGCGCCACGTCGGTCTGCGCGGCACTGGCCTGGCGCTGCAGGTGCCAGGCCAGTGCGAGCAACGGCACCGCAGCGCCCGCCAGGCCCAACAACAGGCTGGTCAAATCCATAGCCATGACAAATCCTGTCGATCAGATGAAAGCCCGAAGGTTAACCAAGCCGCTGGAGGTTGCCCAGCTCAGCCCTTCTATTTCAGTCTTCTATTTCAAGAAGGGCCTGCCGGGCCCGATGATCCCCTGCCCGGGCGGCCTGGCGCAGCAGATCCTGACCGATGCGCCGGTCCCGGGCGTTACCGCACTCACGGCACATCAACCGACCCAGGCGACTTTGCGCAGCCACGACACCTTCCCGTGCCGGTTGCTTGAGCAGGCGCCCGGCCAGGTGCTTGACGCTGGGGCTTTCTCCGAGCCGCGGGCTGTCGAGCAACCACTCGGCAACCCGCATCGACATGCGCTTGGGCGGGGTAACACTTGGGGGTGTGGAAGTAACAGGATTTGATACTGAGCGAAACTTCATAACGCACTATGGGGCAGATCGAAAGGCGCGCCACTCTACTCCTTTTTTCGTGTGGGTAAAGCCGAAAAAAACCGGCACGCCCGTGCTAGAGCAAGTGCTTGGGACAATCCACAGAAGCTGTGGATAACTCAGTGGACAACCCCCCCTGAAGGGGGCGAAAGCCCTATGGGACGGGGGTTGCGCTCAAACTGACGATTTTTTCACCAGTAAAAAAAAGCGATGTTTTTCATTGACTTAAATTTTGGATACAGGCACCCACCCCGGATTGTTGCGACATGACAGTTCGGTGACAAAGTCCCTAGGGAGTGTGCACAAGTAACACCCAGAGCGGTTATATCGGTGCGCTTTCTTGATGCATTTGGCGGTAAGCCTGGGGATAACCCGACCCAATATGGCACGACGCCCTACCCAGATCATCCGACCAAACGCAGCGGATCTGGATATTTTTTGAACAACAGACTTCCCTTCTGCAACTCGATCCGTTAACATCCGCGCCGTTAGTACCAAGCTGAAAGTCAATTCCGGGTCGAACACATCTCCACGGTCAGCCATCCCCAAGGATGCCTCACCGATAACAGAGACCGACCCCCTCGATGGTTTCCATGTAAATCTTGCGCCAACACAGCCTTTGACTGAATACAAAGGGTGTTGCCAAGCTCGTTACTCTGACCGAACCAACCTGCAAAATTGATCAGGATCTTCACCCTGGGCCCAGAACCTTTGCCCCTGCTGTGTCGCCTGCCCTCCTAAGTACCTACCTGCCAGCCCAAGCGCGCACATTCATATAGCGCTCAAACTGGCTGCTTTGTTCCAGTCGGGTTCTTCGTTCGACCAATGGTGGTCGACGTTACTGGAACGTTTTAACGTTGCACGGTTCTTAACCGTGTCATTTGTAGGAACACCCATAACATGTCGACTCAAATCCAGACACAGGATGCCATCCGCACCCTAACCAACGCTTTTGCTCCAATGAACTGCCTGATCATGGCCGCTCGCAAAGGCTGCTTCAGCTTCACGCTGGTCAATGAACACGGCATCGCTCGTCACAGCGAACGCCTGTACCCCGATCAATACTCCAGCGCAGAACCGCTGCAGGCCGTGATCGAGCGTACCCGTCAGGCACTGGTTGCCTGAAACGCCAGAACGCTGAAAAACCCAAAGGCCCCGCCCGAAAAGCGGGGCTTTTTATTGCCTGAAGTTTCTCGATAAAGCGAAACGGCTTAAGCACCAACGGATATAACAGTTATAACCACTGGCGGAAGATGATTTAAAAACAGTCCTTTACAACGGGAATATGACACTACACTTCAAGTCAAGCGGCATGATCCGCTGTCGGCGGAGCCTGGACCGATCCACCGCTGCCAAGCCCCACGCTTCCAGGCTCCGCCCCTCTTACGCTTCGAGGGTGTTATGGGTATCGCTGCCAGCGAACTGTGTCGATATGTGATCCGCCCGACGCTCCTTTACCTGGGGCGCCACAGCGCAACGGCGGAGTCCTTGTTACTGGGCATTGCCGCCAGCCAATCCGGCCTGGGCTCAGCCTTGCACGACCGTCGCGGCCATGGCCTGTATCGCATCACCGAACCCCGCCACAAAGCACTCTGGGATCATTACCTGGCGCTGGATCCGGAGCGCGCCAGCCTCGTGCGCGGCCTGGCCAGCCAACATGCCTTTCTCAGCGGTCCGCACCTGGAACTGACCGTCAACCTGCGTTACGCCACTGCCATCGCCTGGCTGCTGGTGGAGGAGCAAAACACCCCGCTTCCCGATGCCGATGATCTGCTGGGCATGGCCCGGATCTGGCGCCAGACATTTCACCCCCAAGGGCGCCTGCGGGACTTCACCTGCGCCTGGCAACAATGTGTTTCATCGCTGAATCAGGTCGCCTGTTGAAGAGGATGTTTGGAAACTTCCTACAACGGCCGCGAATCTGGTCGGATTGTCCTACAAAACCGCTCTAACTCACGCAAAACAGGCTATAGCGCTTGAGCAAAAATGTTGGTAGTTTTCGCCTCGGTGACCACACGGAGTTCTAACAATGAAAAAAATGATGCTCAAAACCACCCTTGGCCTCGCCGTAACTTTGGCCTCCACTCAATTGTTCGCCAGCGGCTTCGCCCTGAACGAACAGAGTATCAGTGGCATGGGCACTGGTTTCGCGGGTCGTTCTTCCTCTGCCGATGATGCAAGTACCGTGTTTGGCAACCCTGCCGGCATGTCGCGCCTCAAGCGCCAGCAAGTGACGGGTGGCCTGGCGGCCATCGATGCTTCGACCGACATCAACGATGCCAGCGGCAGCCGCACCGGTAGCAACGACGGCGATATGGTGCCGTTCACTGCCGTACCCATGGGCTATTACGTCAAGCCTATCGATGATCAATGGGCGTTCGGCCTGGGTGTCTACGCCCCATTCGGCCTGATCACCGACTATGAAAACAGCTTCCAGGGACGCAACTTCGGCAGCAAGAGCGAAGTGAAGGTCATCACCTTCCAGCCTACTGTCAGCTATGCCTTCAACGACAAGGTGTCGATTGGTTTTGGTCCGACGATCAACCGTATTTCCGGTCAGCTGGAATCGGCGCTGACCCTACCGGCGCCTTTGCCCGGCACCGATGGCAACGTGAAGATCAAAGGTGATGACATTGGCTACGGCTACAACATCGGCCTCCTGGTCCAGGCAACCGACACCACTCGCGTCGGCCTGACCTACCACTCCAAGGTCAAGTACAAACTCGAAGGCCACACCGAGGTCACCCCGGGCGCAGGCGTTCCAGCCGCTTTCCTGAGAAACGGACGCTATGACGCCTCGCTGGATATCACCACGCCTGAATCGGCCGACTTCTCCGTCACCCAGCAAATCAACGATGCCTGGACAGTCTATGCAGGCAGTACCTGGACTCGCTGGAGCCGACTGAAAGACATCACGGTCAATAACGACGGCGTGACAGCGGCAGCCGGCGGCGGGTTGGCTCCAGCTCTCGTGGGCACTATCACCGAAGAACAGAACTGGCATGACACCTGGGCTTACGCCCTCGGTACCTCCTACCAGTTGAACAAACAGTGGGTACTGCGTACCGGCCTGACCTTCGACCAGTCCCCTGCCAACAACACCGACCGCTCGCCACGTATCCCGACTGGCGACCGGACCATCTTCAGCCTGGGGGCCGGCTGGAGTCCGACCGACGACCTGACCATCGACGTGGCTTACTCCTACCTCAAGGAAGAAAAAGTCAACGTCAACCGTACCAACCGACTGGGTCAATCCTACAACGCTGAGTACGAAAACAGCGCAAACGGCTTCGGCGTTGGTGCAACCTACCGCTTCTGATGACTCACGGCGAGCCTGACCCGCTCGCCATCCGAGGCGAAAAAAAGCCCCGCGCTCTGCAAAGAGCCGGGGCTTTTTCGTTATTGACGATCAGGGCCTGGAAGCAATCGCCGCTTCCACCGCCTTGATGAACTCAGGGTCGTCCGGTTTGATCCGACTGGAAAAACTGGCAACAACCTTACCCTGGCGATCCACGACGTACTTATAGAAATTCCATTTCGGCGCGCCGGATTGTTCTGCCAGGTGCTTGAACAACGGTATGGCGTCGGCACCACGTACCGGTTGCGGCTCGGTCATGGTGAAGGTCACGCCATA
Source organism: Pseudomonas sp. ICMP22404 (assembly GCF_006227205.1). GTDB lineage: Bacteria > Pseudomonadota > Gammaproteobacteria > Pseudomonadales > Pseudomonadaceae > Aquipseudomonas. The sequence goes on along the minus strand of NZ_VCNG01000012.1, from coordinate 213,539 downwards.
ATTGACGTAACAGACCTTGGCCGTCTCGGCGCCATCCTTGGACTCTTGCTTGAAGTCGTTGGACGGCACGCCCAGCACTTGCAGGTCTTGATCCTTATAGCGCTGGTTCAGGGCTTCGAGGCCTTTGAACTGCGGCGCGAACCCGCAGAAGCTGGCGGTGTTGACCACCACCAGCGGCTTGCCGGCGAAGCGCTGGCACAGATCGATGGTTTCCTTGGCCCGCAGCTTGGGCAACGAACCCTCCAGCAACGGTGGGCAGTCGGCTGCCCAGGCGTGCCCGGTCACAACCAGTAACAGAGCGGGAACAGCTAGCCAGCGCATCAGCATGTAGGTACTTCCTTGAAGACATGTCAGACCACGACGTTACTCGTCATGGCCTGAAGCGTCCACCGCTCAGCAGTTGCCCATGCCCAGTTGCATCAAGGCCAATCCGCCCCGATGCCAACCCCACCAGGCAAACGCCAACAGCAGGATGGCGCCGGCAATCACCAACCAGGGGCCGACGCGACTCATGCCGCACCGGCCTGAACCTGCAGGCGCGCCACCGGGCGCTCGCGCACCGGCCAGTTCAACGCCGCCGCCAGCAGACTGAGCAGGATGGAGACCTGCCAGATCAAGTCGTAACTGCCGGTGCGGTCATACACCACGCCGCCCAACCAACCGCCCAGGAACGATCCCAACTGGTGGAACAGGAACACGATCCCACCCAGCATCGAGAGATTTCGCACACCGAACAGGGTGGCCACGGTGCCGTTGGTCAAAGGCACGGTGGAAAGCCATAAGAACCCCATCGCCATGCCGAATGCATAGGCCGTGGTGGTGGTGACAGGTAGCCAGAGGAACACGCCGATCACCACCGCCCGCGCCAGGTACAACCCTGTCAGCAGCCGTGGCTTGGACATACGTCCGCCGAGCCAGCCGGCGGTGTAGGTGCCGAAGATATTGAACAGCCCGACCAGGGCCAGCACCGTGGTGCCGACAGTGGCTGGCAAGTGTTGGTCCACCAGGTACGCCGGCAGATGCACACCGATGAACACCACCTGGAAACCGCAGACGAAAAAGCCGAACGCCAGCAACCAGAACCCGGAATGGCTGCACGCTTCGCGCAACGCTTCGGACAAGGTCTGCTCATGGCTAGCCAAGGGCATCGGCGTGTCCTTGAGCATGCTCACCAGCGGTACGATCAGCGCCACCAGCAAGCCCAAGGCCAGCAGTGCGGCGGACCAGCCGAGCCAGCCGATCAGGCCCAAAGTACCCGGCAACATGGCGAACTGACCGAAGGAGCCGGCGGCACTGGCGATACCCATGCCCAGGCTGCGTTTTTCCGGCGGCACAGCCCGACCGACCACCCCGAGGATCACCGAGAAAGAGGTGCCGGACAGACCAAGGCCAATCAGCAGCCCTGCACTCAATGACAGTGACCAGGCGGAATCCGCCAGTCCCATGAACACCAGGCCCAAGGTGTAGAGCGCACCGCCGATCAGCACCACTTTCGCCGCACCGAAGCGGTCGGCCAGCGCCCCGGTAAATGGCTGCGCCAGGCCCCAGATCAGGTTTTGCAGGGCGATGGCGAAGGCGAATACCTCGCGGCCCCAGCCGAACTCGGCGCTCATGGGTGCCAGGAACAGCCCGAAGCCATGCCGCACACCCAGAGACAACGCCAGAATCAGCGCGCTGCCCACCAGGACCCAACCACAGGTACGCCACATCGATACCATTTTTATTCTCCGCTCGCGGGTATATACCCGCTTATTATCGAACGAACCGGCTTCACGCCAGTTCATCCAGCAAGGCCAGCAGTGCCGTGCGCTTCTCGGCGCCCAGTTTATCGATCAATCGTTGTTGCGCCGCTTCCCAGGCGGGCAACGCCGCCGCCAGTCGGTCACGTCCGGCGGGGGTCAGCACGACGATGCGGTTACGCATGTCTTCACCTTCCGCAAGCGCCACCAGCCCCTCGCCTTCCAGCACCCGAAGATTGCGCCCCAGGGTGCTGCGGTCCAGGCCCATGGCCTCGGCCAGGGACGAAATGCTCGGCTGATCCAGGCGCTCCAGGTTGCTCAGCAAAGAATACTGGGCAACGTTGATCCCGAAGCCATCGAGAGCGCCGTCGTAATACCTGCTGACGCCTCGAGCGGCGCGACGCAGGTTGATGCACAGACATTGGGAAGGAAGCATGATGCGTGTATATACCCGTTAACTGGATGAATGCAAATTTAAATGTATCGCCTAACCAGGAACATCTCTGGGAGTAACTTGTGGGAGTAAGGCTTGCCCGCGATGAAGTCAACGCGGTGAGGCTTGATATCGAGGTGTCTTCATCGCGGGCAAGCCTTGCTCCCACGGACCTCCGCATGGCGTCAGACCAATGCCACCCCCACCAACACTGCCATCTCAAGAAGCTCCAACAAGGCCCCGGCCGTGTCGCCGGTGCACCCACCCAGCCGGCGCAACATCATCTGCCGCAAGGCGATGAACACCACCGCGGCGATGATCAACGCCGAGATCCCGGTCCAGCCCGCCACCAGCACGCACCCCAGCGCACAGGCCGACAAGACCTGCCACCCCGCGGGTCGCGGCAGGTGGTCGGCGAGTGCCTGGCCCAACCCGCCGGCACGCACATAAGGCGTGGTCAGGAACAGACCCAGCAGCGCCGCACGCCCCAATACCGGCACGATGAGCAACACCAGGGCCTGTCCTTGTTCGAGCAGCGCCAGCAACGCCGCGAACTTGAGCAGCAGCACCAATACCAAAGTGATCACGGCAATCGGTCCGCTGCGCGGGTCTTTCATGATCAGCAGCGTGCGTTCGCGGTCGCCAAAACCTCCGAGCCAGGCGTCAGCACTGTCGGCCAGGCCATCCAGGTGCAGACCGCCACTGAGCAGCACCCATGCCGTCAGCAACAGCGCGCCATGCAGCAGCAACGGCGTACCGAGCAGCAAGGTGTTGAAGCCCCAGAGCAATGCTCCGAACAACAACCCCACCAGCGGGTAGAACAACAGCGAACGGCCAAGCTCCTCAGGCTCCGGCATGCCCGGCAGGCGAACCGGCAAACTGCTGAGAAATTGCAGGGCGATCCAGAACGGCAGCATCTTCAGCTTATCTCCGTAAAGACCGGACCGGACGACACCCGAAGGGAGAATCGCGCACCGTGGGCTACTTCAACGTTGAGCAGTTGCTCCCGGGGCAGGCCTCGGGCCTGGGCCAGCAGCAACTTCATCACGCCGCCATGGCTGACCAATAACACCCGCTGCCCCGCGTAAGCCGCGTGCAGGCGCTCCACCGCCGCCAGGACCCGCGTCGAAAACGCCAGCACCGGCTCACCGTCGGGGGGCGTGAAAGCATAAGGATCGGCCCAGAACCGGCCCAAGGCCTCGGCGTCCGTGTCCATCAGCGCCGCTGCGCTGCGACCCTCCCAAGCGCCGAAATGCAGCTCTTGCAGATCCGCGTCCACGTGCACCGGCAGGTTGAGTCGGCTACCAAGCTGCTCGGCAAAACGCGCACACCGCTGCAACGGCGAACTCACCAGCCGATCCCAGGGGCTATCCGTTGCCACAGCGGCGTGCATTTGCTCCCAGCCCCTGGCCGTCAACGCATCGTCGAGGCTGCCACGCAAGCCGCCGCCCAGCTCGGTTTCGCCATGGCGCAGCAGGTCCAGACGCAAGGTCATGCCGGGCGATCCGCCACGGCCGCTTCGGCAAACGTCGCCATTTGCCCGTGCAGGTCACAGGCCAGGCGCAACAGCGGTACCGCCAGCGCGGCGCCACTGCCCTCGCCCAGGCGCAGGCCCAGGTCGAGCAGCGGTTCGGCACCGAGTGTTTCCAGGACGTGGCGATGCCCCGGTTCGGCGCCACGATGGCCGAACAGCAGCCATGGCCGGCACCCGGGATTGAGGCGCACCGCCACCAATGCCGCAACGCTGCAGATAAAACCGTCCACCAGTACTGCGATGCCTTGCTGCGCGCAGGCCAGGTAGGCACCGGCCAGCGCGGCGATTTCAAACCCACCCAGGTTGAACAGCGTCTGCAACGGATCGCTGCTCTGGGCTCGATGCAGCGTCAGGGCACGCTCAATCACTTGGGCTTTGCGACTGACCCCTGCCGCGTCCAACCCCGTGCCCGGCCCGACCAGGTGAGCCACCGGGCAATCGAGCAAGGCGCAGGCCAGGGCACTGGCCGCCGTGGTGTTGCCGATGCCCATCTCACCCCCGATGAACAACTGCGTGCCGCTGGCAGTCGCGCGAGCAACGCTGTCGCGTCCGGCTTGCAGGGCCTGCTCGCCCTGGGTCACGGTCATCGCCGGGCCCTGGACGAAATTCGCCGTGCCGGGACCGACCTGCAGATGCCGTACACCGGGCAGGTCCAGCGACGGCGTCACGGTCCCCAGGTCCACGACCTCCAACGCAGCGCCCAATTGCCGCGCCAGGACGCTGATGGCCGCGCCGCCGCTGACGAAGTTGAGCAGCATCTGCCCGGTGACCTCCTGGGGATAGGCCGAAACGCCCTCGGCTACCACCCCATGGTCGCCGGCAAAAATCGCGATCCACAGTCGATCCAGGCTTGGCGTGACCTGCCCTTGCAGACCCGCCAGTTGCACCGCCACCGATTCGAGCCGCCCCAGGGAACCGGCTGGCTTGGTCAGTTGTTGCTGACGGGCCGCGGCTTGTTCCAGGGCCTGGGTATCGAGGGACTTGCACGGGTCCAGCCACCAGCGGTGATTCATAACGCAGTACCTTTGAGGGTCAGGGGCAGGCCGGCAACAGTCAGCACAACACGCTGACAACGTTCGGCCAGGGCTTGATGCAGCCAACCGGCTTCATCGACATAACGGCGAGTCAACTCGCCCAGCGGCACGACACCCATTCCGGTCTCGTTGCTGACAAAAATGATTTCACCGGGCAGTGCGACCACACAGTCCAACAGTGCGTCGCGCTCCTTGCCCAGTCGCGGGGCGTCATCGAGCATCAGCAGGTTGGTCAGCCACAAGGTCAGGCAATCCACCAGCAGGCAATGTCCTGGCGCAGCGTTGTCCCGCAACACCTGGGCCAGGGCCAGCGGCTCTTCCACCAGCGCCCATTCGGCCGGACGACGCGCGCGATGCAGGGCGACTCGCTCGTTCATCTCGCCGTCCAGGGGTTGACTGGTGGCGATGTAGGTCACCGGCAAGCGAGTGCCCACTGCGAGTTTTTCAGCCAGGCGACTCTTGCCGGAGCGGGCGCCGCCGAGGATCAGTTGGAGCATGGTGTATTACCTTTCAAATAGGCGGTGTTGCTGCCAGCCCCATCGCGAGCGGGCTCGCTCCCACATTGGCCCGGTGTCCGCAATCCCCTGTGGGAGCGAGCCTGCTCGCGATAGGGCCAGTCCAGCCACCCTAGATCCCACAAAGTTGGCGCAACAACCCGGTATCCAGATGCTTTTCCACCAGATCCGCCAGCCGCTCGATGTCCCGCTCGCGCAAGCCGTGATAATCCACCGCTTGCACGTCCGCCAACCCGGCCCAACGCAACAAGGCGCTGCTGGACTCGGGCGACTCGAACAGGCCGTGCAGGTAGGTGCCGAGAATCTGTCCGTCGAGGCTCCGGGCCCCGTCGCAGCGGCCATCATCCAACTGCACCAAGGGCTGTTCCAGCGCCGGACCGACGGTCACGCCAGCATGGATCTCATAGCCACTGACCTCGGCATTCTCCAGGGTCAATCGTCCTCGGACATTGCGCAGCTGCTTCTCGTGCTCCAGGGTCGTTTCGAACGCCAGGAGCCCCAGTCCGTCGCTGGAGCCCGGCGCGCCTTCCAGTCCCAGCGGATCGTGAACCTGTTGGCCGAGCATCTGCAAGCCGCCGCAGATCCCCAGCAGCTTGCCGCCATAGCGCAGATGCCGCTGGATGGCCGCTTCCCAGCCATGGGCCCGTAGATGTGCCAGGTCGCTACGCACGCTCTTCGACCCCGGCAGGATGATCAGGTCGGCTGGCGCGATGGCCTGGCCAGGGCCGATGAATTGCAGGTCAACCTGCGGGTGCAGGCGCAACGGATCGAAATCGGTGTGATTGCTGATGCGTGGCAGCACCGGCACCACCACCTTCAGCACCTGCTCGGCCTTGTCAATCTGACGCCGATCCAGGCCGTCCTCGGCCTCCAGATGCAGGTCCGTCACGTAGGGCAGCACGCCCACCACCGGCTTGCCGGTGCGCGCTTCCAACCAGTCCAGGCCCGGTTGCAGCAAGGCGATGTCGCCGCGAAAACGGTTGATGATGAAGCCCTTGACCCGCACCTGTTCGCTGGGCGAAAGCAACTCCAGAGTGCCCACCAGATGGGCGAATACCCCGCCGCGATTGATATCGGCAATCAGCAGCACGGGGCAGTCCACCGCTTCGGCAAACCCCATGTTGGCGATGTCACCGGCTCGCAGATTGATCTCGGCCGGCGACCCCGCGCCTTCCACCATCACCACCGGATACGCCGCGCTCAACCGCTGGTGGGAAGCCAGCACGGCCTGCATCGCGATGGCCTTGTAGTCGTGATAGGCCACGGCGTTCATGGTGGTGACCGCACGGCCGTGGATGATGACCTGGGCCCCCGTGTCGCTGTTGGGCTTGAGCAAAACCGGGTTCATGTCGGTATGCGGCTCGAGACCGGCCGCCTGGGCCTGCACGGCCTGGGCACGACCGATTTCGCCACCGTCAGTGGTCACGGCGCTGTTGAGGGCCATGTTCTGCGGCTTGAATGGCACCACACTCACACCCTGGCGCCGGACCCAACGGCACAGCGCCGTAACCAGGGTACTTTTACCGGCATCGGACGTGGTGCCTTGCACCATCACTGTGGTCATTGGAAGTCCTTGGCGTAGGCCTCGAAAGCCTGTTCGAGGCGCAGGAATTCGGCCTCATCGGCCGGCAACCCGAAGCGCAGGCTGCTGTTGTTCGTGAACAGCCGCAAGAGAATGCCGCGATGGGCCATGAAGTCATGAAGCACCTGCGCGTGTTCGGTGATCAACCACTGGAACAACCCGCAACCACCCTGGGGTTTGAAACCGTAACGGGCCAGCAGCAGCGCCAGGCGTTGACTGGCGGCTTCGCAACGCTCTCGCTGACGGCTGTGAGCGGCGGTGTCGAGCAAACAAGCCTGGCCCAGGACCCGGGTCGGCCCGCTGACCGCCCACGGCCCGACCTGTTCGGCGAGCAACCTGAGCAAATGCTGCTCGGCCAGGACAAACCCCAGACGAACCCCGGCCAGGCCAAAGAACTTGCCGAACGAACGCAGCACGATCAGCCCGACCTGATGGGCATGGGCGGCCAGGCTCAGTTGCGGGGTGACATCCATGAAAGCCTCGTCCACCACCAGCCAGCCGCCGCGTTGGGCCAACCGGGCGTGCCAATCCAGCAAACGTTCAGGGCTCAGGTTCAGGCCCGTGGGATTGTTCGGGTTGACCACCACCAGCACATCGAGACTGTCGAGGAAGAAATCCACCTCCGGCTCCAGCATCTCACGCACGATGTAACCGCTGCGGCGCCAAGCTTCGGCGTGCTCGGCGTAACAGGGCGACAGGACGCCGACCTTGCCGCTGCGACGCAAGCGTGGCAACAACTGGATCGCCATTTGCGAACCGGCCACCGGCAGTACCTGGGCCGCACCATAATAAGTGCGGGCAGCCTGCTCCAGCCCGTCATCGGTTTCAGGCAGGCGCGCCCAGGCCCGCAATGGAATCGTCGGGACGTCGAACGGCCACGGCGCCAGACCGCTGGACAGGTCGAGCCAATCCACCTCGGCAATGCCATATTGCCGGGCCGCCTTGCGCAGGCGTCCGCCGTGCTCAAGCATAGAACTCAGCTCCCAGGCAGAGAATCAGCAACCACAACCATACGCCGCGCTGCACCAGTTGCCAGCCGCGATCAATGGAATCCGCGCTCGCCGGCACGCCTTCGCCCAGCGGTGGACGCTGGTGCAGTTCGCCGTGATAGACAGCCGCGCCCCCCAGCTCGACGCCCAGCGCACCGGCACCGGCGGCCATGACGGGCCCGGCGTTGGGGCTGTCCCAGGTCGGGCCCTGGCTGCGCCAGCACCGGAGCGCCAGGCGGGTTTTGCCAAGCAGCGCATAGGTCAACGCCACCAGCCGAGCCGGAATGTAGTTGAGTACATCGTCGATTTTTGCCGCCGCCCAGCCAAAGCGCTCGAAGCGTTCGTTGCGATAGCCCCACATGGCGTCGAGGGTATTGCTCAAGCGATACAACACCACGCCGGGGACCCCCGCCACGGCGAACCAGAACAGTGCGGCGAATACAGCGTCGCTGCCGTTCTCCAGCACCGACTCGGTGGCCGCGCGGGCGACGGCGGTTTCGTCCAGCTCACGGGTTTCGCGGCTGACCAGATAGCCGACACGCTTGCGCGCTTCGTCCAGATCGCCGCTGCGCAGCGCCCGGGCCACCGGCTCGACATGCTCGCCGAGGCTGCGCAGGCCGAGGGCGCAGTACAACGCCAGGATATCCACCAGCCACCCCACCAGCGGCGTCCAGGACAGGGCCGTGGCGAGCAGGGTCAACGGCACTACCGCAATGACCCACGCCGTGACCCCATGGCTGCGCCAGCCACGCCCGCCGGAATTGAAACGTTGTTCGATGCGATCGGCAAAGCGGCCGAACGCCACCAACGGATGCCCACGCCGGGGCTCACCCAGTAGTGCATCCAGCGCTACGGCGGCGGCACTGAGCAGCGCGACACTCATGGGTTCACTCCCCAATGGTTTTCATAGAGCAATTCATTGAGTGACCGCGGTTGTGCCCAGCCCTCCAGGGCGAGCATCGGTGCCGGATAAAAACTCTCCACCGGGCCGAGGCAGAGTATCGCCAGGGGCTTGGCGCCCGCAGGCAGGCCCAGCAGATCGGCCAGGGCCTGGGGCTCGAACAGCGAAACCCAGCCCATCCCCAGCCCTTCGGCGCGGGACGCCAGCCACAGATTCTGGATCGCGCAGGACAGCGAGGCGAGGTCCATTTCCGGCAAGGTCCGACGGCCGAAGATGTGCCGCTCGCGGTCATCCATCAACGCCGCTACCAGTATTTCGGCACAGTCATTGATGCCCTCGACCTTGAGCTTCATGAACTCATCGCTGCGTTCGCCCAGGGCCTCGGCGGTGCGGATGCGCTCCTGTTCCACCAATTCCCGGATAGCTGCCCGCAGGGCGCGGTCACTGATGCGGATGAACCGCCAAGGTTGCATCAGGCCCACACTGGGTGCCTGGTGGGCGGCTTCCAACAGCCGGCGCAGCAACTGGGGTTCCACGGTGCCACCGGTGAAATGCCGCATGTCGCGGCGTTCGGCGATGGCGCGGTAGATGGCGTCGCGTTCGGCCTGGGGGAATGCGTTGTCAGTCATGGCCTCTTCGCGAGCAGGCTCGCTCCCACATTGGGTTGGTGTTCACAGTTGGATGGGTATTCACCATTCCCTGTGGGAGCGAGCCTGCTCGCGAAAGCGGCTTCAGGGTCCGGCGCCAACAGCGCGGCGATGGCCCTCGGATTCGATGGAAAATAGAAATGCACATAGGAAGCCGTCATCCGCCCCTGCCGGAACACCGCCTCCGCGCCACGCCCACCGTTAGGGCTATGACCACGGGCGATCGGCTCCAGGTCGGTGCTGGTCAGCGAATGATGGTAGGTGTGTCCGCGCAGATTGCCTTCCGGCAGTTCCACCGATTGCAGCGCAAGGGCGGCCAGGCGCTTCTGCATCTGCGCGTCACCGGCGAGCAAACCGAGCAGCTCGGCGCGATTGCCCTCGACATCGGTCAGTGAATCCAGCAGATACAGCATGCCGCCGCACTCCGCCAACAACGGCTTGCCAGCGTCGTGGTGAGCGCGGATCGCCGCCAGCATCGGCGCATTCTGCGCCAGGGCAAGGTGATGCAGTTCGGGATAACCGCCAGGCAGGTACAGGCTGTCGGCCTCGGGCAGCTCGCGGTCATGGATCGGTGAAAAAAAGCGCAACTGCGCGCCCATGGCCCGCAGCAGATCGAGGCTCGCCCCATAAGTGAAGGCAAACGCTTCGTCCCTGGCCACAGCGATGCGGACCCCGTCGAGCCACGGCTGGGCGGCACTCACCTCGGGAGCGGCGAACGTCACCGCCGGCGGAAGCGTCACTTCGCAACTGCCGGCCAGGGCCTCGGCTGCGGCGTCGAGGCGCAGGTCCAGGTCGTTCAGCTCGCTGGCCTGGACCAGCCCGAGGTGACGACTCGGCAGTTCGATCCCGGTTTCCCGGGACAACGCGCCGTACCAGCGCAGGCCTTCGGTGAGACTGCCCTCAAGCAATTGTGCATGACGCAAGGTGCCGACACGGTTGGCCAGCACGCCGGCGAAGGGCAGGTCCGGCTGATAGCGCGCCAGCCCGAGGGCCAGGGCGCCAAAGGTCTGGGCCATGGCCGTGCCGTCGATCACCGCCAGCACCGGCACACCGAAATGCCGCGCCAGGTCGGCGCTGGACGGCGTGCCGTCGAACAACCCCATCACCCCTTCGATCAGGATCAGGTCCGCTTCGGCGGCAGCTTCCCACAACAACCGTCGACTTTCCTGCTCGCCGACCATCCACATGTCCAATTGATAGACCGGCGCGCCACTGGCACGCTCCAGGATCATCGGGTCGAGGAAATCGGGGCCGCATTTGAATACGCGCACCTTGCGCCCCTGGTTGCGATGCAACCGGGCCAGGGCGGCGGTGACGGTGGTCTTGCCCTGCCCCGACGCCGGGGCGGCAATTAGCACCGCCGGGCATTGGCGGTCCGGAAACGAAGCGTCACTCACAGTTCGACGCCTTTCTGTGCCTTGATGCCGGCCTGGAAGGCGTGCTTGATCATGCCCATTTCGGTGACGGTGTCCGCCAGCTCGATCATTTCCGGCTTGGCGCCGCGACCGGTCACCACGACATGCTGCATGGGAGGACGCGCCTGCAGATCGCTCAGGACCTGATCGAGATCGAGGTAACCATGCTTGAGGGCAATGTTCAGTTCGTCGAGCACCACCAGGCCAATGGACGGATCGCTCAGCAACTGGCGCGACACGGCCCAGGCCGCTTCGGCGGCTGCGATGTCGCGCTGTCGATCCTGGGTTTCCCAGGTAAACCCTTCGCCCATGACATGAAAGCGCACCTGCTCCGGGAAGCGCCGGAAGAACAACTCCTCACCGGTGCTATTGCGGCCCTTGATGAACTGCACCACGCCACATTGCATCCCATGCCCCATGGCCCGGGCCAGCATGCCGAAGGCCGAACTGCTCTTGCCCTTGCCGTTGCCGGTCAGCACCAGCAGCAAGCCGCATTCGTTCGGGGCATTGGCGATACGCTCGTCGATCACGGCTTTTTTGCGCAGCATGCGCGCCAGGTGACGCTCGTCGCGGTCGGACGCATCTGTATTGGGGGAGCCGGTCATGGGGAAGCCTCCGTTGGGAACTGGATAACGGCAGGCGGGCACAGGAAAAGACGGCAACAAGCCTGGCATCGCCCACCGTGATGCCGTTGGATGAATCAGGCCGGTCTCCGGGCTCATGAGCGGCGTGATGCCGGGCTGCGCGCCTTCCCATGTCGAGACACAGTGGCTTGCTGGCAGCTTTGACTCATTTACCGTTGCGGGGGCAGCGCCGGGTTCTCACCGGTTTCCCTGTTTCACTCTGTCGACCCGGGTCACAGAGCACCTGAAACAAGTCGCGAAGGTTAGAGGGTTGGGGATGGAGCGTCAATTAAAGCCGCCACGAGCCCAGCACTGATCACGGGCCTGGATCAATAAAGTGACGCCAATCTTGTGTCACGCTGCGGCAAGTGATATCAAATAGGCATTACGACCCGATATCACAAAAACAAGAGGGCAAAAAACATGCAAGGCATGATCATCAGCAATCCAAGGCTGGAATTCCTGCGCCCGGTGCTGGAACGCTGGTTTGACTGTATCGATCGCTACAACGCCGTGCGCGGCGATAACGACACGCCTTACTGGTTCGATGAAAAAGCCAACCTCGGCCTGCTCTCGGCCGCCGCCTGGATGGCCGAGATGGTCACGCTGCAACACACCGCGACCCGCAAACAGAATGAAGAAGGCGAACGCAACGTCAGTGCCGACCTGTTCATTGCCGGGGCCGAGGACCGCGCGTTCATCCAGGCCACCCAACGCTGGCCTAAGGTCAAGAGCCTCAACCTGACCCAACCCCTGCTGGATGTCACCAGCGATGCCAAGCGCATCAGCTACGCCACTGACCTGAAGCTGGGCTGCCTGTTCGTCGCCCCGCAAAAAGCCCAGCAAAGCACTACGCCCGAAGAACTCCAGGACATGATCGAAGACCTGCAAAAGGAAAACACCTGCGCCGTGGCCTGGTACTTTCCTTACAACTATCGCAAGTTGCGCAACGAGGCCGGTCATTACCATCCGGGCATCGCCGTGCTGTTCAAGCAGGCCCACGGCTGACCGGTTGAACCATCGCCGGTATATGCTTCTCTATGAATAACCACATGCATTCATAGGGAAGCCAGCATGCTCAAGCCACCGCACCTCCTGATCGTCGCCCTCGCCGCAGGGCTTGTCGCTTGTGGCGAGTCTTCCACACTGCAAGTCTCCGACGGCACTGGCCCATCGCCAAAACTGCCCGAACCGAACAAGACCCTGGTCCCCACCGTCAACATCGCCGAAGCCGTCGGCTGGCCCCAGGGCGCCAAGCCAACCGCGGCCGAAGGCCTGCAAGTAGGGGCGTTCGCTGAGGGACTGGACCATCCGCGCTGGCTCTACGTGCTGCCCAATGGCGACGTGCTGGTGGCGGAAACCAACGCCCCGCCCAAGCCCGACGACGCCAAGGGCATCCGTGGCTGGGTGATGAAAAAAGTCATGGGCCGCGCCGGCGCCGGCGTCCCCAGCCCCAATCGCATTACGTTGTTGCGCGACGCCAACCATGATGGCATCGCCGAAACCCGCACGGTCTTCCTGGAAAACCTCAACTCGCCATTCGGCATGGCGTTGGTGGGCAATGACCTGTACGTGGCCGACACCGATCGACTGATCCGCTTCCCCTACAAGGAAGGCGACACACAAATCAAGGCTCAGCCGACCAAGGTCGTCGACTTGCCGGCCGGCACCATCAATCATCACTGGACCAAGAACGTGATCGCCAGCCGTGACGGCAGCAAGCTCTACGTCACCACCGGTTCGAACAGCAACGTCGCGGAAAATGGCATGGAAGCGGAGGAAGGCCGCGCGGCGATCTGGGAAGTGGACCGCGCCACCGGCAATCACCGCATTTTCGCTTCGGGCCTGCGCAACCCTAACGGCCTGGCCTGGGAGCCGCGCAGTGGTGCCTTGTGGACAGCGGTGAACGAGCGGGATGAGATCGGCAGCGACCTGGTGCCGGACTACATCACCTCGGTCAAGGACGGCGCCTTCTATGGGTGGCCCTACAGCTATTACGGACAGCATGTTGACGTGCGGGTCGAGCCACAGAACCCGGCGCTGGTGGCGAAGGCCATCGCCCCGGACTACGCGGTCGGCCCACACACGGCCTCATTGGGCCTGACTTTCGCCGAAGGCAGCGCCCTGCCTGCGCCCTTCACCGAAGGCGCGTTCATTGGCCAGCATGGTTCCTGGAACCGTAAGCCCCACAGCGGCTACAAAGTGATATTCGTACCGTTCAACGGCGGCAAACCGGCGGGAGAACCCGTGGATGTGCTGACCGGGTTCCTGAATGCAGATGAAGAAGCCCAGGGCCGGCCGGTGGGCGTGGTGATCGACAAGCAGGGCGGCTTGCTGGTGGCCGATGACGTGGGAAACAAGGTGTGGCGGGTTTCGGGTAAATAAGCTGCCAATGGCCTGCAAAGAGCTTTGTGGCGAGGGGATTCATCCCCGCTGGGCTGCGCAGCAGCCCCAAAGCAGTCAACTCAATCTGCCTGATACACCGGATGGTCTGGTTTTAGGGCTGCTGCGCAGCCCAACGGGGATGAATCCCCTCGCCACAAATGTCATTCCAATCAGGAACTGCGCTTAAAGCTTGCGACACAAGGTCAAGCCATCCCCCAACGGCAACAGCGACAGATCCACCCGTCGGTCATCCTTCAAGGCGCGGTTCAGGGCCTGGATGGCGCGGGTGTCCTCGCTCTGGGGCTGGGCTTCCAGCACCCGTCCGCTCCACAGCGTGTTATCGAACATCACCAACCCACCTCTGCGCAGCAACCGTAGCGCACGCTCCAGGTAAGCCGGGTAGTTGGCCTTGTCGGCATCGATAAAGATCAGGTCGAACGTGCCGCCCTGCCCTTGGCGCTCAAGGTCGTCGAGGGTTTCCAGGGCCGGCGCCAGCCGCAGCTCGATCCGCTCGGCCAGCCCGGCTTCGCGCCAATAACGCAGCGCCACGGCGTTGTAGTCGCCGGGAATATCGCAACAGATCAACGAACCATCTTGCGGCAAGGCCGAGGCCAGGCACAACGCGCTGTAGCCCGTGAACGTACCGACTTCCAGCAAGCGTCGGGCGCCGGTGAGCTTCACCAGCAATGCGAGAAACTGCCCCTGCTCGGGCGCTATCTGCCAGCGCGCCATGGGCAGCGCCTGGGTCTCGTCCCGCAAACGTCGCTGCAAGGGCGTCTCCCGCAGGGAAACGTCCAGCAGATACTGGTACAGGGCATCATCGAGATTGAGGGTGCGAGCGGTCATGACAACCTCCGCGAATCAGGGATAACGCGCCAGGTGCTCCGGTTGCAGCACCCGCTTGGCGCTCAGATAGGCTTTCTGCCAATAGGCCTTGGACAAGCTGTCGAGCTTGACCGTACCACCGGTGGCCGGCGCATGAACGAAGCGCCCCTCACCGACGTAGATCCCCGCATGGCTGACCTGGGAGCCACCGTTGGTGGCGAAGAAAATCAGGTCACCACTCTGCAGCGCGTCCTTACCGACATCCGGGGCGCGCATGCCGATCATCTCGCGGGTCGAACGTGGCAGGGAAATACCGGCGGCATCACGGTAGACGTAACCGATCAGACCACTGCAATCGAAACCCGAATCCGGCGTATTGCCGCCCCAGCGGTAGGGCGTCCCAACCAGGCCCAACGCCCGGAAGAGCACATCTTCGGCGGCCGGAGGCAGAGGTTGCGAGGGAGCAAAGACCACTGGAGCCCGAACAGGCGCGGGGGGTGGCGTACGGCTTGCGCACGCGCTGAGCAGTGCGGCAAGGCAGATAAGAGCGAGGCGGGCCGACGTCGACATATGCAGAACAATCCTGATCTGGATGCGGCTTTTCTGCCGTGGACATGAAAACAAATCCGCCTGCGGAGTACGCAGGCGGATTGCCATCAATCAATGATCAAGGATTCTAGCGGCTATGAGGCAAACTTCAAGTAAGACTTTAAGTTTGCCTTACAAACTGTGCGCTTACTTGCGAGCGGTGACCACGGTCGGAGCCATGGCGAGGGCGCGCTTGGCTTCGATGAAAGTCTTGTTCCAGTAGGTGTCACCCAGGCTGTCGATCCGCACACCACCGCTACGGCGGCTGCTGGAATGGATGAACTGGTTGTCGCCCAGGTAGATACCGGCGTGGCTGACGCGTCCGCGACGACCGCTGGTGCTGAAGAACAGCAGGTCACCGGGTTCCAGTTGATTACGTGCCACCAGGGGGGCGTTCACGTTGATCATTTCCCGCGTGGAGCGTGGCAGGCTCATGCCGGCCTCTTCGCGGAACAGGTAGCCGATGAAACCGCTGCAATCGAAGCCGGCTTCAGAGGTGCCACCAAAACGGTAACGGGTGCCGATCAACGACATGCCGCGTTCCAGGATGCTGTCGGCCAGCACCGGAAGCTGGTAAGGCTTGTTGCCGGCGAAGGCTGCCAGCTCTTTGTCGTTGGCCATTTCTTCCTGGAAGGAGACGGAGGAAGACTGGGCGGTAACGGTGTTCTGAACCTGTGGTTGTTGTACTTGCTGGGACACTGGGGAGTGGGCAGCGCAACCGAACAACAGGGTAACGAGTGCGAGAGGCACGAGGGGTGCGAAGCGATTTAGCATGGGCACGACCGTGGCTGAAGTAGTAAAGATGGCGAGACTATGCCTTCTATCGACTTCATTTGCAAATTCAATCGATGCAAATGTGACTTCTCGGTTTTACGTTTACATCTAAGCGCTTAAGCCCATTTTGAAAGTCATGTGGCCTGCCGCCCAGCAGGACCGCGGGTTTCGCCGTGTCCGGACAAGGCCAGGAGCCACTACTGGCAACGGTTCTACCAGCCCAAGGTTTCTTTCAAAAAAGGAATAGTCAGCTTGCGCTGGGCCTGAAGGGAAGCCTGGTCGAGGCGTTCGAGCAATTCGAACAGCGCACTCATGCTGCGGGTGCCACGGGTGAGGATGAAATGCCCGACTTCGTCGGTCAGATGCAGGCCACGGCGGGAAGCACGCAGCTGCAAGGCACGGAGCTTGTCTTCATCGGACAGCGGACGCATCTGGAAAATCAGCGCCAGAGTGAGACGGGACTTGAGATCCGCCAGTTTCACCGGCAGCTCCCGCGGCGACGTCGAGGCAGCGATCAGCAAGCGCCGACCGCTGTCCCGCAGCCGGTTGAACAGATGGAACAGCGCCTCTTCCCAATCAGCCTTGCCGGCAACGGCCTGGAGATCGTCCAGGCAGACCAGTTCGTACTGTTCAAGGTTGTCGAGGATTTCCACGCCGCGATCCAGCAACTCGGCCAGCGGCAGGTACACCGCCGGCTCGCCCAACTGCTCGAACCGCAGGCAAGCGGCCTGCAACAGGTGCGTGCGCCCTACCCCGTCCTTGCCCCACAGATAGATCAGACTCTCGGTCCAGCCAGCGTCGGCTTCGCAAAGCCGCTCGACATAGCCGAGTGCAGCGGCATTGGCGCCTGGGTAGTAGTTGATAAAGGTGGCGTCATCACGCAGACGCACACCTAGGGGCAGCTGAATCGGTTTCATGCTGGCTGGACAGCTCCAAAGGAACCGTGAGTGGCCTCTGTGTAAAGTTGGCAAAGTCTATACCCGTGGCGCGGACCGCACAATGCGCCGGACCACGAGCAAAATCAAAGGTTTGCAGCGACAACGCCAGGGAGCGACGGTTTTCCTGACATTCACCCTACAGCTCGGGGTCTTCGGCGCCGCTGTAGATGTCCGAATCCTTGTACAAATCATGCATGTGCCGCACCAGCACCATGATGACGGCTGCCACCGGCAGCGCCAGCAGGATCCCGGTGAAGCCGAACAACTCGCCGCCCGCCAGGATCGCGAAGATCACCGCCACTGGATGCAAGCCAATGCGATCCCCCACCAGCAACGGCGTCAGCAACATGCCTTCCAGAGCCTGGCCCACCATGAACACCGCCACGATGCCCACCATGGGGTAGAGATCGCCGCCAAACTGGAACAACCCGGCGATCAATGCCGCGCCAATGCCGATCACGAACCCCATGTACGGAACGATGGCGGCCAACCCGGCGATCATGCCGATCAGGAGCCCCAGCTCCAGACCCACCAGCATCAACCCCGCCGCATAGATGAAGCCCAGCGCCACCATCACCAGCAACTGCCCACGCACAAAGGCACCCAGCACTTCGTGGCATTCACCGGCCAGGGTCATGATGCGCTCTTCGCGATGACGGGGCAGCAGGCTGCGGACCTTGGCCATCATCAAGTCCCAATCCCGCAACAGGTAGAAGCTCACGACCGGAATCAGCACCAGGTTGGCCAGCCAACCGATCAGCGCCAGGCCCGAGGCGGTGGCCTGGCTCAGCACGACGCCAACAATGTCGGTGGTCTGGCCCATGTGAGCGCTGATGGCCTCCTTGACCTTGTCGAACTTCCAGAAACCATCCGCCAACCCCAGTTTCGACTGCACCCACGGCACCGCCGTGTGCTGCAACCAGTCGAGCATCTGTGGCGCCAGTTCGTACAGACGCACCAATTGCTTGGCGAGCATCGGTATCAAGACCAGCAACAGGGCGCTGACAATCAAGGTGAACAGCGTAAATACCGCCACTACGCCCCAGGTTCTCGACAGACCGAGCTTTTCCAGGCGATCCACCACCGGGTCAAACAGATAAGCCAGCAGCAACGCAACCAGGAACGGCGTCAGAATCGGATGCAGCAGATAGATAAACGCGAACAGCAGGGCAATCCCGCCCAACCAGAACCAACGCCGCGTATCGCCCATGAACCACTCCCAGCTATATAAAGAAAGAAAATCTACCAGCGGAACCGCAGACTGGCCGTCGGCGCGGGCGCCGGTGCTGCTGCCGGAACCGTTCCATCTGTAGCCGGCGGAACCGCAGGCGTCGGGGCAACCGCTTCACCGGCGGGAATTTCCTGCAGCTTCGCCAGGGCCAGTTGCGCCTTCAGTTGCTCCGCGCTGCCGTTGACCCGATAGACGATCCGGTCACCTTCGACCCGCTGCACCTGCCCACCGAACGGTTCGAGCAAACGCCCAAGGGCGGCATAACGCTCAAGATTCATGCCCTGCACTTCCAACGACTGCTCGGTGGCCACACCCGGCTTGGCCACGAAGCGCGGCGCCAGGCGCTGACTCACCGCCAGCATCACCGCATCGGCCAGCGCAGCCTGATCGGCGCCCTGGACAGTGCCTTGCTCGCGTTGATCACCCAGCCACAGGCGCCAGGTCCCGTGCCACTGACCGCCCTCTTCCTTGGCATGGACCGCCAGCAGGGCATCCGCCGCGTATCGCTCCGAGGCATCGTGCAACGGCGCCGGATCGCTGCCTTCCAGGTTCGGTGCGGTGGCAACGATCTGCTCGCTCAAGTCCGCCAGCGGCAAGTGCAGCGCCAGGCCCCGGTGCTGGGCGGCACGGCGCAACGGCGTGGCGCTGGCCTGACCATCGCCCACCAGGCTGGAGCCTTCAGCCGAGTCGTTGAGCCACCAGCCCAGGATCGATGGTCGGTTCACGCCCCACAGCGACAGCCCTGCCGAGCGCAAGGCCCGGTCGGTGCTCGCCGGATCGAAGTCGACCTTGAGGCTTTCCGGAGGACCAGCGTCGTAGCCATATTGAAGAATGATCTGCTGCGGGTCCTTGCGGATCGCCGCCAGCCCCGGGTTCTGGGCGGCCTTGACGTCACCGGTCAGGCGCAGCACCAGCGTATCCAGGGCGCGCAACGTCGCCTGGTCACGCTCTTCCGGCGTCTGGCTGCTCACCGGTTCGAGCACTTGATAGAGGCCGTTGAGGGTTTCGGCATGGCTCGCCAGACTGATCAGCGACAAGCAGCCCACGGACAAGAATTTGAACAAACGCATGGAATATTCCCGGACATAAACGACTGGAACAAGCCGTGTGAAGAAACGGAGCATGGCTGTGACCACAGCACCTGGCAAAACATTCACACACCCGATGGAAGTTTCGCACCGCGTAACCATAGCCGGTTACCGCTACACCTTATACAGGCGCACCGCGCAGCACCAACAGAAGAAATATCGGTTTTTTTCCTCGGATATGTCCCTGCCCGTCGGCGCGAGGATGGCCGCTGCCCCACAAGCCTGATAAAATCGCGCGCCTTCGCAGACCGGCAATGGCTGGGCACCCGGAATAATTCGTACAACGGTTATTCAAAGGCCCCGGCGATCGGTCGTTACCCAGAAATCCCCCCTAAAGGCCTGGATCATGAGCAAGCAACCCTCCCTGAGCTACAAGGACGCCGGTGTAGACATCGACGCCGGTGAAGCATTGGTCGAACGCATCAAGAGCGTCGCCAAGCGCACTGCGCGCCCGGAAGTCATGGGCGGCCTGGGCGGTTTCGGCGCCCTCTGCGAGATCCCGGCCGGCTACAAACAACCGGTGCTGGTCTCGGGCACCGACGGTGTGGGCACCAAGCTGCGCCTGGCGCTGAACCTGAACAAACACGACAGCATCGGCATCGACCTGGTGGCCATGTGCGTGAACGACCTGGTGGTCTGCGGTGCCGAGCCGTTGTTCTTCCTCGACTACTACGCCACCGGCAAGCTGAACGTCGACACCGCCGCCCAGGTCGTGACTGGCATCGGTGCCGGCTGTGAACTGTCCGGCTGCTCCCTGGTCGGCGGCGAAACCGCTGAAATGCCAGGCATGTACGAGGGCGAAGACTACGACCTGGCCGGCTTCTGCGTCGGCGTCGTGGAAAAAGCCGAGATCATCGACGGCTCGAAAGTCGCCACCGGCGATGCCCTGCTCGCCCTGCCGTCTTCCGGCCCGCACTCCAACGGCTACTCGCTGATCCGCAAGATCATCGAAGTGTCCGGCGCCGACATCGAAAACATCCAGCTCGACGGCAAGCCACTGACCGACCTGCTGATGGCCCCGACCCGCATCTACGTCAAGCCGCTGCTCAAGCTGATCAAGGACACCGGCGCCGTCAAGGCCATGGCCCACATCACCGGCGGCGGCCTGCTGGACAACATCCCGCGCGTCCTGCCAAAAGGCGCCCAGGCGGTGGTCGACGTGGCAAGCTGGACCCGCCCGGCGGTGTTCGACTGGCTGCAAGAGAAAGGCAACGTCGACGAAACCGAAATGCACCGCGTGCTGAACTGCGGCGTGGGCATGGTGATCTGCGTGGCTCAGGAGCACGTCGAGACCGCCTTGAACGTGCTGCGTGAAGCGGGCGAACAGCCTTGGGTCATCGGCCAGATCGCAACCGCGGCCGAAGGCGCTGCCCAGGTCGAGCTGAAAAACCTCAAGGCTCACTGATGCAGGAAAACATGCCTGCAACCTGTGACGTCGTGGTGCTACTGTCCGGCACCGGCAGTAACTTGCAGGCGCTGATCGACAGCACACGGACCGGCGACAGCCCGGTCCGTATCCGCGCGGTGATTTCCAACCGCGCCGATGCCTACGGCCTGCAACGTGCCAAGGACGCGGGTATCGACACCCGTGTCCTGGATCACAAGGCGTTCGACGGCCGCGAGGCCTTCGACGCCGCACTGATCGAACAGATCGACGCCTTCACTCCCCACCTGGTGGTCCTGGCTGGCTTCATGCGCATCCTCAGCGCTGGCTTCGTGCGCCACTATCAGGGCCGCCTGTTCAATATCCACCCATCGCTGCTGCCCAAATACAAAGGGTTACACACTCACCAGCGCGTGCTGGAGGCCGGAGAGACCGAGCACGGCTGCTCGGTGCACTTTGTCACCGAGGAACTCGATGGCGGACCACTGGTCGTACAGGCAGTAATACCGGTAGAGTTGCACGACACGCCGCAAAGCCTGGCAGAACGGGTTCACGCCCGGGAACACCAGATCTACCCGATGGCCGTGCGTTGGTTTGCCGAAGGACGGCTGACCCTCGACGATCGTGGTGCCTCACTGGACGGCCAGTTGCTCGCCGCCAGCGGCCATTTGATTCGACACTAGGAGATTTTATGCGTCGCGCCCTGCTCTTCGCCTGTGCTCTGCTTGCCTTGCCCCTGGCACAGGCTTCAGACCTTCAACCGTTCTCCGCCAGCTACACCGCCGACTGGAAGCAGCTGCCGATGAGCGGCACCGCCGAGCGCAGCCTGACCAAGGAGGCCAACGGCACCTGGAAGCTGAGCTTCAAGGCGTCGATGATGATCGCCAGCCTGACGGAAGAAAGCACACTGACCCTGGACAAGGACACGCTGCTGCCGCAGTCCTACCACTTCGAACGCGGTGGCCTGGGCAAGGCCAAGAAGGCCGACCTGGACTTCGACTGGAGCACGAAGATGGTCACCGGCACCGATCGCGGTGATGCGGTGAAGCTGCCGCTGAACCGTGGCATGGTCGATAAATCCACTTATCAGTTGGCCCTGCAGCACGACGTCGCGGCCGGCAAGAAGAGCATGAGCTACCAGGTCGTCGATGACGGCGAAGTCGATACCTACGACTTCCGCGTGCTGGGCTCGGAAAAGGTCGACACCAAGGCCGGCCAGATCGACGCGATCAAGGTCGAGCGCGTACGCGATCCGACACAGAGCAAACGCACCACCGTACTCTGGTTCGCCAAGGACTGGGACTACCTGCTGGTCCGCCTGCAACAGGTCGAGACTGACGGCAAGGAGTACAACATCATGCTCCTGGACGGCACGGTCAACGGCAAGCCTGTGAAAGGCAGCTGATCGACGCGAACACCAGGAAGCCCCGCCGATGCGGGGCTTTTTTTTGCCTGGATTTCGACTCTGTGGGAGCTTTGTGGGAGCAAGGCTTGCCCGCGATGCAGGCGCCTCGGTTTCTGCCGACCGCGTCATCGTTTATCGCGAGCAAGCTTTGCTCCCACGGGGCCTGCATCACTCAAGCGTGGTTTCTGCCACATGAAACCTTTTTCATGAACCACCCGCCTGCGAGCAAACGCCGCGCCCTGCCCGGCCTGCGGGATTATTGCGCTGTTCATGAAAACTTCTTAATCGGCCAGGGCATTTACTTAGCAGGCTATCCAAATCTATAACAAAGTCCTGCACACGCCTTGCTGCAGATGACAGAGATTGGAGTTTGCAAGATGACTGTGAAAGTAAATGAACGCGATGATGCCCATATGTCCCACGAAGCCATTGCCGCCGGCATTCAGATCTGGGATGTGCGCCAACAGGATCTGCTGGTGGGGATGTTCCACTCCGAGACAGAGGCCTACCGCTACAAGGCCGAGTTGGAGCGCGAGGAAAGTCAGCGTGCCCATGAGGCAACAGAATCCCAAGAACAACTCTGACCCTGTAGGAGCCCCTCTGTGGGAGCCGAGCTTGCTCGCGATGGCGGTATGTCAGTCGATACGTTTGCTGACTGATACGCCGCCATCGCGAGCAAGCTCGGCTCCCACAGAATTTTGGGTTTAGCTCACCGGCAGTGCGCCAGGCTTACCACATCAAATCATCAGGGATCTGATACGCCGCATACGGATCGTCGGCGTCCACTTCTTCGGTCTGGGTATTGAGCTGGACGATGCGCTTGGGGTCTCGCTCCTGGATCTTCAGGGCGGCCTCGCGCGGGATCACTTCGTAGCCGCCGGCATGGTGGACGATCGCCAGCGAGCCGCTGCTCAGCTTGTTACGCATCAGGGCGTTCACCGAGATGCGCTTGACCTTCTTGTCGTCGACGAAGTTGTAGTAATCCTCGGTGGTCAGCTTCGGCAGGCGCGAGACTTCGATCAATTGCTTGATCTGCGCGGCACGGGCCTTCTGCTCGGCCTTCTCCTGCTGCTGCCGGTTGAGTTCCTGGTCGCGCCGGGCCTTCTCGGCCATGGCTTCCTGGGCGGCGCGCTGCTGGGAATCATCCAGCTCGATCTGGCCTTTGTGGGCCAGGCGCTGCTGCTTCTGCTTGTCTTTGCCGACCTGCTTGACCTGCTTTTGGTTGACCAGTCCTGCTTTGAGCAACTGGTCGCGAAGGGAAAGGCTCATGGTGCTTACTCACTTAGGCAACGGCCTCAGCCGCAGCTGGGCAAATTCTTTTCCTGACGTTTGGCTTCGCCCCACAAGGCGTCCAACTCTTCGAGGGTGCAATCTTCCATGGGACGGTGGGTGTCGCGCAATGCCTGTTCGATAAAACGGAAGCGTCGCTCGAACTTGGCGTTGGCTCCGCGCAGCGCGCCTTCCGGATCGACCTTGAGGTGCCGAGCCAGGTTGACGACCGAAAACAGCAGATCGCCGATCTCGTCGGCCACTGCCGCCTGATCGTTTTCCGACATGGCTTCGAGCACTTCGTCCAGTTCCTCCCGGACCTTGTCGAGCACCGGCAAGGCGTCCGGCCAGTCGAAACCAACCTGCCCGGCACGCTTTTGCAATTTGGCCGAACGGGACAGTGCCGGCAATGCGCCAGGTACATCGTCGAGCAGCGAGAGCTGCTGCGGCGCGGCGGACTTCTCGGCACGTTCCTCGGCCTTGATTTCCTCCCAGCGCTGCTTGACCTGCTCTTCGCTCAGGCGCGGCACATCCAGCGGCGCATAGAGGTCGCCGGTGGGAAATACGTGGGGATGGCGACGGATCAGCTTGCGGGTGATGCTGTCGACCACACCGGCAAACTCGAAGCGGTTTTCTTCCCGGGCCAGTTGGCTGTAATACACCACCTGGAACAGCAGGTCGCCCAGCTCACCCTGCACATGATCGAAGTCACCCCGTTCGATCGCATCGGCCACTTCGTAGGCTTCTTCCAGGGTATGGGGGACGATCGTCTCCCAGGTCTGCTTGATGTCCCACGGGCAACCGTACTGCGGATCCCGCAGGCGGTTCATCAGATGGAGCAGGTCTTCAAGGCTATACATAAATCCATCTCGTCACACAAAACCCTGTGGGAGCGAGCCTGTGGAAGCAAAGCTCGCTCGCGATGGCGGTCTGGCCAACAACAGAATGCTGACCGAAACCCCGTTATCGCGAACAAGCTTTGCTCCCACCCGCTTGCTCCCACATTTTTTGACTGCGCTTAACCCGGTGTCCGGTTACGCCGGGTCTCGATGATGTTCGGCAACTGGGAGATCCGCCCCAACAACCGTCCCAGCGCATCCAGCCCCGGAATCTCGATGGTCAGGGACATCAGCGCGGTGTTGTCTTCCTTGTTCGAGCGGGTGTTGACCGCCAACACGTTGATGCGCTCGTTCAGCAGCACCTGGGACACGTCACGCAGCAGCCCGGAGCGGTCGTAGGCGCGAATGACGATGTCCACCGGATAGGTGAGCACCGGCACCGGCCCCCAACTGACCTGGATGATCCGCTCGGGTTCGCGACCGGCCAGTTGCAACACCGAGGCACAGTCCTGGCGGTGAATGCTCACGCCACGCCCCTGAGTGATGTAGCCGACGATCGCATCCCCCGGCAACGGCTGGCAGCAGCCCGCCATCTGGGTCATCAGGTTGCCCACGCCCTGGATCTGGATATCGCCGCGCTTGCCCGGTTTGTAGCCGGTGGCCTTGCGCGGGATCAGCTCCAGTTGTTCGTTGCCCCGCTCCGGCTCCACCAGTTGCTGGGCCAGGTTGACCAGTTGCGCCAGGCGCAGGTCGCCGGCCCCGAGGGCGGCAAACATGTCCTCGGCGGTTTTCATGTTGGCCTTTTCGGCCAGCTTGTCGAAATCCACCTGCGGCAGACCCAGGCGACTGAGTTCGCGCTCGATCAGGGTCTTGCCAGCGGCAACGTTCTGGTCGCGGGCCTGCAACTTGAACCAATGGACGATTTTCGCCCGCGCCCGGGAGGTGGTGATGTAGCCCAGGTTCGGGTTCAGCCAGTCGCGGCTCGGCGTGCCGTGCTTGCTGGTGATGATCTCGACCTGCTCACCGGTCTGCAGGCTGTAGTTGAGCGGCACGATCCGCCCGTTGATCTTGGCACCACGGCAGTTGTGGCCGATCTCGGTGTGGACCCGGTAGGCGAAGTCCAGCGGCGTCGCGCCCTTGGGCAGGTCGATGGCATGGCCGTCAGGAGTGAAGATATAGACCCGGTCCGGCTCGATATCCACCCGCAGCTGTTCCGCCAGGCCACCGATGTCGCCCAGTTCCTCATGCCATTCGAGCACCTGGCGCAGCCAGGAGATTTTCTCTTCGTAGTGGTTGGACCCGGACTTGACGTCGGTGCCCTTGTATTTCCAGTGGGCGCAGACACCCAGCTCGGCTTCCTCGTGCATGGCGTGGGTGCGGATCTGCACTTCCAGCACCTTGCCCTCGGGACCAATCACCGCGGTGTGCAGCGAGCGATAGCCATTTTCCTTGGGGTTGGCGATGTAGTCGTCGAACTCCTTCGGAATGTGCCGCCACAAGGTATGGACGATCCCCAGCGCGGTGTAGCAGTCGCGCATTTCCGGGACCAGCACGCGAACGGCGCGCACGTCATAGATCTGGCTGAACTCCAGCCCCTTGCGCTGCATTTTGCGCCAGATCGAATAGATGTGCTTGGCCCGGCCGCTGATGTCGGCCTCCACGCCCGTGGCCTGCAGTTCTTCCCGCAGTTGGGTCATCACGTCGGTGATGAAGCGCTCGCGGTCCAGGCGCCGCTCATGCAGCAGCTTGGCGATTTGTTTGTACTGATCCGGCTCCAGGTAGCGGAAGGACAAATCCTCCAGCTCCCACTTGATATGACCGATGCCCAAACGGTGAGCCAGGGGGGCATAGATGTCGAACACTTCCCGGGCGACACGATTGCGTTTTTCGTCGTCGGCGGCTTTCACCGCGCGGATCGCGCAAGTGCGCTCGGCCAGCTTGATCAGCGCGACGCGCACGTCGTCGACCATGGCCACGAGCATCTTGCGCAGGTTTTCCACCTGGCCCTGGGTACCCAGGACCATGGAATGACGCGGGCTGAGGCTGGCGCTGATGGCCGCCATGCGCAGCACGCCATCGATCAGCTTGGCGACCACCGCGCCGAAGCGCTGGCTGACCACCGACAGCTGGATCTGGCCTTCGCGCACGCCACGGTACAGCACGGCAGCCACCAGCGAATCCTGGTCGAGCTTGAGGTCGGCGAGGATCTCGGCGATCTCCAGGCCCGTCTGGAAACTCGACGTGCCTTCGGACCAGAGGTTCTTCGCCGCGTTGTGTTGCTGTTCCGCCTCACGAGCGAACTCGCAGGCTTCCTTCAAGGCTTCGCGATCCAGTGCCATGTCGATACTGACCGCGTGATCGAGCCAAGCCTCGAGATTGATACTGCCGTCGGTGTTGATCGGCTGGTGTGCTCTCACCTGTACCATCTTTGCTTACCTTCCCTACGACGCAGATTCAATGCGTCAACATCGCTGACCTTCGTTGCCCGTGTTTCCGCCCAGGACTGTGGCGGGGTGACACGAACGGGTCAGTCGGACAAGCCATCCTGGCTCGCTTCAAATAACGCCATGGCCTCGACATGCGCCGTTTGAGGAAACATATCGAGAATCCCGGCACGTTTTAACCGGTAGCCCTGCTTGATCAATTCGACCGTATCCCGGGCCAAAGTTGCCGGGTTGCACGATACATAAACCAACCGTTTGGCGCCCAGGGACGCCAGCTTGCGCACCACCTCGAAAGCACCGTCACGGGGTGGGTCCAAGAGTACCGCAGAAAAGCCTTCGCCGATCCACTCGGCACCCGCCAGTGGCTGGGATAAATCGGCCTGAAAAAAGGCAGTGTTATTCAAATTATTGCTGACGGCATTGGCCGCCGCCCGATCCACCATGGTCTGCACGCCTTCCACGGCCACCACCTCACGCACGCACCGCGCCAACGGCAAGGCAAAGTTGCCCAGGCCGCAGAACAGGTCCAGCACCCGCTCCTCGGATCGCGGCGCCAGCCATTGCAGGGCCTGGGCGATCATCGCCTCGTTGACCCCGGCGTTCACCTGGATGAAATCCCCCGGCCGATAAGCCAGGTCCAGGTCCCAAGTGTCCAGGCGATAACCCAAGGTCAATCCAGCTTCGACCGGTTGCGGCTCACCTTCGCCGTGCAGCCACAGTTGGGCGCCATGGAATGCGCAGAAATCCTTGAGGATCGTCAGGTCGGCTTCCGACAGCGGCGTCATGTGCCGCAGCAATACCGCCAGGGACGAGCCGGCGAACAATTCCACATGCCCCAGTGCCTGGGGTTTGCTCAAGCGGCGGAGCATGTCCGGCAGGCGGCTCATGATCGGTTGCAAAGGCTGTACCAGCACCGGGCAATCGCCGATGGCGACAATGTCCTGGCTGCCGACGGCACGGAATCCGACCTCAAGTTTCTTCGCTTTCTGGTCCCAGCGTACCGCCACGCGGGCGCGACGCCGGTAAGCGAATTCCGGCCCGCTCAGCGGCGCAGCCCATTCGTCCGGCGCCACACCGGCGACCCGCGACAATTGCTCGGCGAGCATGCGCTGTTTCAGGGCGAGCTGTTCGTCGTGGGGCAGGTGTTGAACGCTGCAACCGCCACATCGACCGGCATGAATGCACGGCGCAGCGCGGCGCAGTTCACTGGCCTGAAACACCCGCTCGGTGCGTGCCTCGACCACCTTGCCATGGGCACCCAGCACCCGCGCCTCGACCTCTTCGCCGGCCAGGGCGCCGATGACGAACCAGGTTCGCCCGTCGACAAAAGCGATGCCCCGGCCATCATTGGCCAGGCGCTCGATGGTCAGACGCTGTTTCTTGCCGGTCGGCACTTGTGGGGCCCGGCTTCCGCCGCTGGGCTGGAAGCGCAAGCCTCTTTCATGCTTGGCCATCAGTTGGGCGCGTCGAAAATGCCGGTGGACAGGTAGCGGTCGCCGCGGTCGCAGATGATCGCGACGATCACCGCGTTTTCAACTTCCTTCGACAAACGCAGCATGCCCGCCACGGCACCACCGGACGACACGCCGCAGAAAATACCTTCTTCGCGAGCCAGGCGACGGGTCACGTCCTCGGCTTCGCTCTGGGCCATGTCGATGATGCGGTCCACACGGTCAGCCTGGTAGATCTTCGGCAGATACTCCTCGGGCCAGCGGCGAATGCCGGGGATGGACGCGCCTTCCATCGGTTGCAGGCCGATGATCTGCACGTTTGGATTTTGTTCTTTCAGATAGCGCGAAGTGCCCATGATGGTCCCGGTGGTGCCCATTGAGCTGACGAAATGGGTGATGGTGCCGTCAGTCTGGCGCCAGATCTCGGGGCCGGTGCTGGTGTAGTGGGCTTCGGGATTGTCGCCGTTGGCGAATTGGTCGAGCACCTTGCCACGCCCCTCGGCCTGCATCCGCTCGGCCAGGTCACGGGCGCCCTCCATGCCTTCGTCCTTGGTGACGAGGATCAACTCGGCGCCGTAGGCGGTCATCGCCGCCTTGCGCTCGGCGCTGGAATTGTCAGGCATGATCAGGATCATCTTGTAGCCCTTAATCGCCGCCGCCATCGCCAGGGCAATCCCGGTGTTGCCGGAGGTCGCCTCGATCAGCGTGTCACCGGGCTGGATCTGCCCGCGCAACTCGCCACGGGTGATCATCGACAGCGCCGGCCGGTCCTTGACCGAACCCGCCGGGTTGTTCCCTTCGAGCTTGAGCAAAAGCGTGTTGCTGGTCACGCCGGGCAGGCGCTGCAAACGAACCAGCGGGGTGTTGCCGACGCAATCGGCGATGGTGGGGTATTGCACAGTCATGGCGTATTCGCAATCCGGGCTGCGGGGGCGCCTATCATACCGGCAAACCCTGCCCGGCCATATCACGCAAAGTGTGGAGGTTATGGCTTAAAGGAATAAGGCCTGCCAAATGCCCTCTGTGGCGAGGGGATTTATCCCCGCTGGGCTGCGAAGCGGCCCCTAGGCCTGAGTC
This sequence comes from Pseudomonas sp. ICMP22404, assembly GCF_006227205.1. Taxonomy (GTDB): domain Bacteria; phylum Pseudomonadota; class Gammaproteobacteria; order Pseudomonadales; family Pseudomonadaceae; genus Aquipseudomonas. The sequence continues at coordinate 184,429 of NZ_VCNG01000012.1, read as the reverse complement.
CACGGTGTCAGATCGTTTGTTGAGGGCCGCTTCGCGCCCCAGCGGGGCGGTGCGACGTTTCGATAAATCCCCTCGCCACAGGGATTGCAGTCGGCGTGGTAATGAGATGGTCATCGGCCATCAGCCACAGATTCAACCGCAACCCTCGCTCACCATTCTCCACCCACATTCGTCCACCCTGGCGCTGCACCGCATTGCGCGCGATGCTCAGGCCGAGGCCGAAACCGCCATCGCCGGGACGAGAGCCATCGAGGCGTGTGAAAGGATCGAAGATGCGCCGCAGATCCTGCTCCGCCACCCCGCCGCCTTCGTCCTCCAGCCACAGATGCCAGAACGCGCCTTCGCGCTCGCCATCCAGCCGCACGATGCCCTCGGGCGGTGAATGGCGGATGGCGTTGCGCAGGATATTTTCCAGGGCTTGGGCCAGGGTATTGAGGTTGCCCTGCACCCAACAGTCGGCCGCTACGGCGCAATGCAGTTGGCTGGCGGGCCAGCCGCTTTCGTAGCAGGCATTTTCCGTGAGCATTTCCCACAGCGCCTGGACCTGGATGGTTTCCCCAGGCAGCGGCGTACGGTCGGTGTCGAGCCAGGCCAGTTGCAATGTGTCTTCCACCAGTCGCTGCATGCCCTCGACTTCCCGGGCGACCCGCTCACGCAATGGCTCGAACGCTTGCTCGCTTTCGCTGGCGACTTGCAGGCGACTCAGAGGTGTACGCAGTTCATGGGACAGGTCGCGCAGCAATTGCTGTTGCAGGATGACGGTCGATTGCAGCCGTTCGGCCATGTGATCGAACGCACGCCCCAGCTCACCCAACTCATCGCTCCGGTCGGTCGTGCGACTGGGCAGGCGCACGTTCAACTGATCGACGCGCCAGGCATTGGCCTGCTCGCGCAGTTGATTGAGCGGCACCACCAGCAAGCGATACAGGCCAACGCACAGCAACAAGGTGAACAGCCCGGGAATCACGCCATTGGTAATCACTCGCCAGAACACCCGGTATCGCCCCGGCAGGAAACGCTCGGGCAGCTCGATCACCAGGCTGCCTGCGGACGGATCATCGGGAAATGGCACCCGCAGCCACGGCCGGCCTTTGCGGTGAATGGGCCAATCGAGACCCCGTAGGAACGTCAGGCGCTCGATCTCTTTGTCCGTCAGCGGGTGCTCGCTCAGGGACTGCAAGTCTGCGCCAATGACGCCGACCCAACTGGCTTCGCGCTGCTGCATGCCCTGCAACCACTGATCGACACCCGCCTGACTGCCCCCGAGCCAAGCCTGCTCGGCCTCGGCGGCATAGCGCGTGAGGGTGCCTCGGGCCTCGTCCGAGAGGAATTGGTTGCGCTGTTCCATGTAGCGGCCCCAGGACCAGCTCAACCAGATCATCAGCAGACAGAACGCTACCAGCAGACACGCCAGTTTCCAGAACAACGAATGCCGCGAGGGCAGATCAGACCATTTCATCGGCGGCACTCAAGACATACCCCTTGCCCCATACGGTGCGCACTTCCCGCGCGGTGTAGCCGATGGCCTTGAGCTTGCGGCGAATCTGGCTGACGTGCATATCCAGGCTACGGTCGTGGGGGGCATAGCCACGCTGCAAGACGTGCTGATAAAGGAAGGCCTTGCTCAGCACTTCGTCGCCGCTGCGGTGCAGAACGTCCAGCAGGCGGTACTCGCTGCGGGTCAGCCCGGCATATTGTCCGGCGACCTGTACGTCACTGCGTTCTTCGTCGAAATCCAGTCCTTGGACCTGATGGACGGGGAATGTCGGGGCCGGACGCCGGTCCAGGGCCACCCGGCGCAGAATGGCCTCTATACGCACGTGCAGCTCAGCCATGCTGAAGGGCTTGGGCAGGTAATCGTCGGCACCGAGGCGAAAACCACTGATGCGGTCGGCTTCGGCGCCCAGGGCAGACATCAACACCACCGGGGTCGAATGGCTCTGGCGCAAACGGGTCAGCACCGCGAGCCCATCCATACCAGGCAGCAGGATGTCCATGAGCACCACGTCGAAAGCCTGGCGGCAGGCAATTTCCAACCCTTCCCGGCCGTTCTGGCACCAGGTCACGTCGAACCCGCTGCGGCCGAGTTGCTCGTGGACATAGGCGCCCAGCACGGGATCGTCTTCAATGGAGAGGATACGGGGATGAACAGCAGAAGTGGGATTCATGATTATCTGCAAATAATTCTCAGTTGCCGGATTATTCAAGATCACCCCTCTGGAGGCAACCGCCACGCATCGCGACACCGGTGCAGCCAGCGTTACGGATGCACGGCGACATGAATTTTACGGAGATTGCCCGCCTGCAAATCGCTACACTGCGCAGGTATTGCGTGCCGGATGCGCGCAAAGTCGATCAGACCGCTGGATGCAGGAGACAAGTGTGCTGAAGAAACTGGGAATCAAAGGCCGCGTGTTGTTGCTGACCCTATTGCCGACCAGCCTGATGGCGCTGGTCCTGGGCGGCTATTTCACTTGGATGCAGCAATCGGACCTGCATGCCCAGTTGCTGCAGCGTGGCGAGATGATCGCCGAACAGCTTGCTCCGCTGGTCGCCCCGGCCATGAGTCGCCAGGACAGCGACCTGCTGGAGCGCATCGCCACCCAGTCCCTCGAGCAGACGGACGTGCGCGCCGTGACGTTCCTCGCCCCTGACCGCACGCCGCTGGCCCACGCCGGCCCGACCATGCTCAACCGCGCACCGGAGGGCAACAGCGCCCAGCTGCTGCAACGCACCGGCAACGACGCCACGCGCTACCTGCTGCCGGTGTTCGGCAAGCACCGCAACCTCGCCGGCGAATTGATCCCCGAAGAAGCCGACCGCTTGCTGGGCTGGGTCGAGCTGGAGTTGTCCCACAGCGGCATGTTGCTGCGCGGTTACCGCAGTCTGTTTGCCAGCCTCTTGCTGATTACCGCCGGCCTGGGACTGACCGGGTTGCTGGCCTTGCGCATGGGCCGCACGATCAACCGACCGCTGAGCCAGATCAAGCTGGCCGTGGCGCAACTCAAGGACGGTCACCTGGAAACGCGCCTGCCTCCACTGGGCAGCCAGGAACTGGATGAGCTGGCGTCGGGCATCAACCGCATGGCCGGTACCTTGCAGAACGCCCAGGAAGAATTGCAGCACAGCATCGACCAGGCCACGGAAGACGTGCGCCAGAACCTGGAAACCATCGAGATCCAGAACATCGAGCTGGACCTGGCCCGCAAGGAGGCCCTGGAGGCAAGCCGGATCAAGTCCGAATTCCTGGCGAACATGAGCCATGAAATCCGTACGCCTCTCAATGGCATCCTCGGCTTCACGCACTTGTTGCAGAAAAGCGAACTGACCCCGCGCCAGCTCGATTACCTGGGCACCATCGAAAAGTCCGCCGACAGCCTGCTGGGCATCATCAATGAGATCCTGGATTTTTCGAAAATCGAGGCCGGCAAGCTGGTGCTCGATAGCATTCCGTTCAACCTGCGGGACCTGTTGCAGGACACCCTGACCATCCTCGCCCCAGCAGCTCACGCCAAACAGCTGGAACTGGTAAGCCTGGTCTACCGCGACACCCCGTTGTCATTGGTGGGCGACCCGCTGCGACTCAAGCAGATTCTCACCAACCTGGTGAGCAACGCCATCAAGTTCACCCGCGAAGGCACCATCGTCGCCCGGGCCATGCTCGAAGACGAACACGAAGACAGCGTGCAACTGCGCATCAGCATCCAGGACACTGGCATCGGCCTGTCGAACCAGGACGTACGGGCGCTGTTCCAGGCGTTCAGCCAGGCCGACAATTCGCTGTCGCGGCAACCGGGCGGCACCGGGTTGGGCCTGGTGATTTCCAAGCGCCTGGTGGAGCAAATGGGCGGCGAGATCGGGGTCGACAGCACACCGGGCGAAGGTTCGGAGTTCTGGATCAGCCTGCGCCTGCCCAAGACCCGTGACGACGCCGAGGACCAGCCCGGCCCACCGTTGCTGGGTCGTCATGTGGCCCTGCTGGAGAACCATGAACTGGCTCGCCAGGCCTTGCAGCATCAGCTCGAAGATTGCGGCTTGCAGGTGACGCCGTTCAATACCCTGGAAAACCTGACCAATGGCGTGACCCTCGCCCACCAGACCGATCAGGCCATCGACCTGGCCGTGCTGGGCATCACCAGCAACGACATGCCGCCGGAGCGCCTCAACCAGCACATCTGGGACCTTGAGCACCTTGGCTGCAAGGTCCTGGTGCTGTGCCCGACCACCGAGCAGACGCTGTACCACCTCTCGGTGCCCAACCCCCACAGCCAGCTGCAGGCCAAGCCGGCCTGCACCCGCAAGTTGCGCCGCTCGCTGTCCGATCTGGTCAACCCGCGCCCGCCGCGCAACGAACCCAACGAGCCGGTGGCCAGCCGCGCGCCCAAGGTCCTGTGCGTGGACGACAACCCGGCCAACCTGTTGCTGGTGCAAACCCTTCTCGAAGACATGGGTGCCAAGGTGCTGGCGGTGGAAAGCGGCTATGCCGCGGTCCAGGCCGTGCAAAAGGAAACCTTCGACCTGGTCCTGATGGATGTGCAGATGCCCGGCATGGACGGTCGCCAGAGCACCGAGGCCATCCGTCAGTGGGAAAGCGAGCGCCATTGCACGCCGCTGCCGATCGTCGCCCTAACCGCCCACGCCATGGCCAACGAAAAACGCGCCCTGCTGCAAAGCGGCATGGACGACTACCTGACCAAACCCATCAGCGAGCGGCAACTGGCCCAGGTGGTGCTCAAATGGACCGGCCTGGCCCTGCGCAATCAATCCCCGGAGCGAGGCTTCGATGCCCAGGGCGGCAGTGAACTGCTGGTGCTCGATCATGAAGAAGGCCTGCGCCTGGCCGCCGGCAAGGCCGACCTGGCCGCAGACATGCTGGCGATGCTACTGGCCTCCCTGGAAGCCGACCGCGAAGCGATTCGCCAGGCCAGCGAGGCCAACGACCATAATGCCCTGATCGAGCGGGTCCATCGCCTGCATGGCGCCACACGCTACTGCGGCGTCCCGCAATTGCGCGCCGCCTGCCAGCGCAGCGAAACCTTGCTAAAGCAACAGGATCCCAAGGCCAGCATCGCCCTGGAAGACCTGGATCGCGCCATCGATAGGCTGGCCAGCGAGGCACGCATCAGCGCCTGATCCAAGGCAATAAACCCAAGCTCGATGGCGGCTAAGCTGACACGATTCAAAGTGCCAGGAGGCCGCCATGCGCGCGATTCTTTTCAGCAGCCAGACCTACGATCGAGACAGTTTCACCAAAGCCCCGCTCCCCGCCGGCCTTGAACTGCAATTCCAGCCCGCCCGCTTGAACCTGGACACCGTGGCCCTGGCCGAACGGCACGAGGTGGTGTGCGCATTCATCAACGATGACCTGAGCGCTCCAGTGCTGGAACGGCTGGCGAATGGTGGGACCCGGTTGATCGCCCTGCGCTCGGCCGGCTACAACCATGTCGACCTGACCGCCGCCAGGGGCCTGGGTTTGAGCATCGTCCGGGTTCCAGCCTATTCGCCCCATGCAGTGGCCGAACATGCGGTGGCATTGATCATGGCACTCAATCGCTGCCTGCACCGGGCCTATAACCGCACCCGCGACGGCAACTTCAGCCTCCATGGCCTGACCGGATTCGACCTGGTGGGCAAGACGGTCGGGGTGGTCGGCACCGGACAGATCGGCGCGACGTTCGCGCGGATCATGGCCGGTTTCGGTTGCCGCTTGCTGGCTTGCGACCCCTACCCCAACCCTCAGGTCGAAGCCCTGGGGGCTCGCTACCTGCCCCTGGCCGATCTGCTGGCGCAAGCGCAGATCATCAGCCTGCACTGCCCGCTGAACGAACACAGTCGGCACCTGATCAATGCCGATTCGCTGGCGACGATGCAGCCCGGCGCCATGCTGATCAATACCGGGCGCGGCGGCCTGGTGGACACACCGGCCCTGATCGAAGCGCTGAAAAGCGGCCAGTTGGGCTATCTGGGGCTGGATGTCTACGAGGAAGAGGCCCAGCTGTTTTTCAAGGACCGCTCCGACCAACCCTTACAGGACGACGTGCTGGCGCGGCTGCTGACCTTTCCAAACGTGGTGGTCACCGCGCACCAGGCGTTCCTGACCCATGAAGCGCTGGATGCAATCGCCGCGACCACCCTGGACAACATCGCCGCCTGGGCGAACGGCACGCCGCAGAATCTGGTGAACGGCTAAAGCCAACTCCAACACCAGCCCCCTGTGGGAGCGAGCCTGCTCGCGATAGCGGCAGATCAGTCGGCACTGATGTCAGCGCGAGCAGGCTCGCTCCCACAAGTAGAGGGGTATTCGTCGCATCCGGGCCATCGCCACCCATGCCGCGTGCTAGCATGTCGCGCCTATTTTGGAGGACCCATGGCCGAGCACGATTTCCGCTACACCCTGATGAACCCGCAGCACACCCTGACCGAAGTCCGCGCACTGGCGCCGGGCCGCTACCAGGTCACCGGCAACGGCGGTTCGATCCAGGCCAACGATGTTCTGCTGGTCACCCTCAAGGGCAGCAAGGATTTGTCCATGCGCCTGACCGTGGACACCGTTCGCCACCTGCTCAAGCCCATGGGCCAATGGACCGCCATGACCACCGGCCCGGTGTTCGGCGAGTTGGCAATCCACACCTGGCAGGTCAATTGCAACGGTTGCGCCAAGGAACTGAGCTTCGAGTTTGCTGTTGACGCCAAGCTCGGCGTCAAGGCCCAGAAACCCGCCGCCAGCGCGCGCATCGCCGAGTTGGGCTGGACCACCGTGGGTGAAAAACACCTGTGTCCGACGTGCCGGGAAGCCGCCTGATGAAACGTCTGGCCCTGTCCGCGTTGATCGGCATGAGCCTGATGGGCTGTGCCGCCGAACCTGTACAGTTGCAACAGAACCGCAGCTACATTCTTGAATGGATCGGTGAACGGCCGTTGATGGACTACAGCCACCTGACCATCACCCTGGGGGAAGATGGCCGGGCTTATGGCAATGCCGGCTGCAATCACTGGTTCGCCCCCTATACCCTGGAAGGCCACCGTCTGAGCTTCGGCAAGATCGGCAGCACCCGCAAACTCTGCGGGCCGGCGGTGATGGAGCAGGAGTCGCGGTTTTTGCAGGCGCTGGAAAAGGTCGAACGCTGGGACATCTCGCCCATCGAGCAGGTACGCTTCTGGCCGGCCCAGGGCAAGCCGCTGCGGTGGTGGCTGGAAGAGGGTTGAGGCCCTCAACCGTGAACCAGTGGCGAGGGGATTTATCCCCTCGCCACAACAGCCCTCACAACCTCCTCATCACAAAGTGCTATTTAAGCGCCTGCAACGCCTCAAGCTTCGCCATCACCCCCGCCGCCGTCTGCTCGCCCAGCAATTGCTCGCGCACCTTGCCCTCGTTGTCGATGATGTAGGTCACCGGCAACCCTTCGCTGCGCGGCAGGTCGAAGATCTCGGCCGGATCCCGGGCCAGCACGGTGAACCGGATACCCATCTTGTCGCTGGCGCTCTTGAGCTCCTCGCCTTGCACCTGATCGAAATTGACTCCGAACACACCGACACCGCGTCCCTTGAGCTGTTCGGCCAAGGCATTGAGTTCCGGGATCTCGGTGCGGCACGGCGCGCACCATTCGGCCCAGTAGTTGATGACCAGCCACTGCTTGTCCAGCCGTTGCGAGGCAATCGCCTGGCCGTTCTGGTCGACTCCGTAGTCGTTTCCGCAACCGGCGAGCAACAGAATGCCAATAAATGCCAGTGCCGCCGTCAATCGCCTTGCCATGTGCCAATCCTTGTCTGAATGTGAACGCTGCCACGACCCATCGTGGCACAGTAGAATAGCCGCCACCTTACGCAAGATGCGACCCGCTCATGACCGATCTGACGCTTTATCACAACCCGCGCTGCTCTAAATCCCGCGGTGCGCTGGAACTGTTGGAGGCCCGCGGCCTGACGCCCACCGTGGTCCGCTACCTGGAGACGCCGCTCGATGCAGCGCAGCTCGAACGGTTGCTGGGCAAGCTCGGCATCACGGCCCGGCAACTGCTGCGTACCGGCGAAGACGAATACACCAGCCTGAACCTGGCCGACGAAAGCCTGAGCCAGGCGCAATTGATCGCCGCCATTGCCGCCCACCCGAAACTGATGGAACGGCCGATTCTCGAAACCGCCGACAAAGCCGTGATCGGCCGTCCGCCAGAGAAAATCCTGGAGATCCTGCCGTGAGCACACCGTACATCCTGGTGTTGTATTACAGCCGCAGTGGCTCCACTAACGAAATGGCCCGGCAGATCGCCCGCGGCATCGAACAGGCCGGGCTGGAAGCCAGGTTGCGCACGGTGCCGGCGATTTCCACCGAGTGCGAAGCGGTAGCCCCGGACATCCCCGAGCAGGGTCCGCTGTACGCCACCCTCGACGATCTGAAGAATTGTGCCGGCCTGGCCTTGGGCAGCCCGACCCGTTTCGGCAACATGGCCGCGCCGCTCAAGTACTTTCTCGACGGCACCAGCAACCTGTGGCTGACCGGTGCCCTGGTGGGCAAGCCAGCTGGGGTGTTCACCTCCACCGCGAGCCTGCACGGCGGCCAGGAAACCACCCTGCTGTCGATGATGCTGCCGCTGTTGCACCACGGCATGCTGATCACCGGCCTGCCCTACAGCGAGTCGGCCCTGATCGATACCGAGGGCGGCGGCACGCCTTACGGGCCGAGCCATCACGCCGGGAGTGACGGTAAAAGCGGCTTGAACGAGCATGAAGTCGCCCTGTGCCGGGCCCTGGGTTCGCGCCTGGCGAAAACCGCACAATTGCTGGAGAGCGGCCGTGGCTAAAAAGCCGAAGATCCTGCCCTCCATCCAATGGCTGGAGCCGCGCGTACGCATCGCCCGCGTCCTCAGTCTGCTGTGTTTTTTCGGCCTGGTGGGGGTGCTCAGCGTGTATTACCTGCTGATCGCCGATCTGCACGGCGCACGGCCCTGGGTGATCCTGCTGATCGAGTTGGTGCCACTTTTGATATTGGCACCCGGGATGCTCACCGGCAGTGCTCGCGGCCATTCATGGATGTGCTTCGTGGTGAACCTGTATTTCATCAAGGGCGCATTGGCGGCCTATGACCCGAACCGGCAACTGTTCGGCGTGTTGGAGATGCTGGCGAGCGTGGCGGTGTTCTGTTCGGCGTTGTTGTATGTGCGCTGGCGGTTTCAGTTGAACCGGCGGTTGGCTGGCGAGGGAGACATCTCCGTCGCCTGATAGACCGCTATCGCGAGCAGGCTCGCTCCCACACTGGATTTATGAACACCGAAAATCCCCTGTGGGAGCGAGCCTGCTCGCGATGGATCCGACTCGGTCTCAATGATTCACGGTATACGCCAGCATCTTCGAAATATGGCTCATCGGCCGCCCGCCACTCTCTTCATGCCACTGGTTGAAGGCATTCTGCACCGTCGCCAGGTCCCGCAGGCTGGTGGGGACCTTGTCGATGATGCCCTGGGCATTGAGCGCCGCCACGACGTCGTAGCTGGTCACGAAGGTGTCCTTGCCCATCATCCGTAAAAAGTACGGAGCCGACAGGCCGCCCAGTTGATGGCCATGCTTTTTCAGGTAGGTCCACAGGCCAACGATGTCGGTCACCGGCCAGTCGGCGACCAGCGCGCCGAAGCTGCCTTTTTCATGGGCCACGTCCACTATCAGTTGCGCGTTGCGGGGCACGCTCTTGAGCTTGCCCAGGTGCCGGATGATCCGCGCATCCTGCATCAGCCGCTCCAGGTGCTCGGCACTCATCAGCACGACTTTTTCCGGATCGAACTTGAAGAACACTTCCTCGAACGCCGGCCACTTGGCATCCACCAGGCTGTGCTTGAGCCCGGCGCGGAAGATCCGCAGCGACATGGTCGAGAGGTAACGGTCATCACCGATCTTGCGCAGTTGCGCCGGGGTCTTGGGAACAGGCAGGTGGGCTTCCAGTTCAGCCGTCGAACCAAAGCGGTTCAGGCAGTATTCATGCAGCCACTTGTAATCGCGCATTCCTGCTCCTTGGGTCCGGTGTAGCGGGTCAGAGGTTCACCACGTTGACGAAGCGCGAAGCAGCGCTTTCGTCGATACGCAGGTTGGTAAAGTCGAACAGGTTACGGTCCGCCAACTGCGAGGGAACGACGTTCTGCAAACCACGGAAGATGCTCTCGGTACGGCCTGGCGTCTTGCGTTCCCAGTCCTGAAGCATCTCCTTGACCACCTGGCGCTGCAGGTTCTCCTGGGAACCGCACAGGTTGCAGGGGATGATCGGGAATTGCTTGAGATCCGAATAGGCCTGGATGTCTTTCTCGCTGCAGTAGGCCAGCGGGCGGATCACCACGTTGCGCCCGTCATCGGCGCGCAGCTTGGGTGGCATGGCCTTGAGCGAGCCGTTGAAGAACATGTTCAGGAAGAACGTCTCGACGATGTCGTCGCGGTGATGCCCCAGGGCCATCTTGGTTGCGCCGATCTCGTCGGCGAAGGTGTAGAGCGTGCCGCGACGCAGGCGTGAGCACAGCGAACAGGTGGTCTTGCCTTCTGGAATCAGTTCCTTGACCACCGAGTAGGTGTCTTTCTCGACGATGTGGTACTCCACGCCCAGCGACTTGAGGTACGTCGGCAGCACATCTTCGGGGAACCCCGGCTGCTTCTGGTCCATGTTCACCGCGACGATGTCGAACTTGATCGGCGCAACCTTCTGCAGGTGCATCAGCACATCGAGCATGGTGTAGCTGTCCTTGCCACCGGACAGGCAGACCATGACCTTGTCGCCGTCTTCAATCATGTTGAAATCGGCAACCGCCTCACCAGCCAGGCGGCGCAGGCGCTTTTGCAGTTTGTTCTGGTTGACCGTAAGAGTGCCCATGACGCGAAATCCGTGAGGTGTGACGAAGGGCCGGCATTTTACGCAAAAACAGGCCTGCGGCGAAGAGGCTGGCACGCCCCTGTTGTGGCGAGGGGATTTATCCCCGCTGGGGCGCGTAGCGGCCCTAATATCTCAATGCAACCAACGGTGGAGCAGGCCGAACGTAGGGGCTGCTTCGCACCCCAGCGGGGATAAATCCCCTCGCCACAGGGTTATTCACCCGTTTCAAGACTGTGTACACAGACCTATCGGCGATTAACCCGCCCACCTACAGCGCGATTTGCTCTAAGCCCCCCATCCCCCTCGGGATGAGTCCTTTCTATACTGCGTCATAAGGTCGCACACATATTCAGACCTTAACTTACTTGGCCATTTGGCCCGTAGGCGCTCCGTTGGGGGGCGATGGCAATAACAAAGGAGTGACTGACTATGATCCATCATGTCGTGGGGCTCTTTACCCACCCTGATCAAGAATGGAAAGACATCCGTGGCGATCAGGAGGAAAGCATCAGCCACATGTACCTCACCCACACGCTGATCCTGGCGGCGATTCCCGCTGTATCGGCGTTTATCGGCACGACGCAGGTAGGATGGGTCATAGGCAATCGTGCCCCGGTCATGCTCACCCATGAAAGCGCACTGTGGATGACCATCATGTCCTACCTGGCCATGCTGGGCGGTGTCGCGGTGATGGGTGCGTTCATCCACTGGATGGCCCGCACCTATGACGCCAACCCGAGCCTGGCCCGTTGCGTCGCGTTCGCCACCTACACCGCCACCCCCCTGTTCATCGGCGGCCTGGCAGCGCTCTATCCCCACATGTGGCTGGGAATGATCGTGGGTACGGCGGCGATCTGCTACACGGTCTACCTGTTGTATGTGGGCTTGCCGACCTTCATGAATATTCCCCAGGACGAAGGCTTCCTGTTTTCCAGTTCGGTACTTGCCGTTGGCCTGGTGGTGCTGGTTGCCATCATGGCGTTCACAGTGATTGTCTGGGGGTTGGGCGTCGGCCCGGTCTATACCAACTGAAAAACCAAGGCTCTCCTAAAAAAACAGGGTCTGCCGACACAGGCCGCCGCAAGGCGGCCTTCCTATGTCTGACGGTGAGACGACCGCTGGGCACCTGAGCGATTCGCAACGGCCGACGCTTGCGGCATACTCGGGTTTCTGGAGACCCGTAAAGCATGCTCGAGCAACTCAATACCCGCGTCGAAGAGTGTTACCAACAAGCCGAATCCTTTTTCAAACGTCCTTTCAAACGCCCGGTGGTCAGCTTCAAATTGCGTGGCCAGAAAGCCGGTGTCGCGCATTTGCATGAAAACCTGCTGCGCTTCAATCCGCAGCTGTACCGGGAAAATGCCGAGGACTTCCTCAAGCAGACCGTCGCCCACGAAGTCGCGCACCTGATCGCCCATCAATTGTTTGGCGAACGCATCCAGCCCCATGGCGAAGAATGGCAACTGATCATGCGCGGGGTGTACGAACTGCCGCCCAACCGCTGCCATACCTACGAAATCAAACGCCGCAGCGTCACCCGCTACATCTACAAATGCCCCTGCGAAGGCAGCGATTTCCCGTTCTCGGCCCAGCGCCATAGCCTGGTGCGCCAGGGACGGCGGTATCTGTGTCGCAGTTGTCGCGGAACGTTGGTGTTCAGCGGGGAGACGCGGGTGGAGTAGCGGGATCTGGGGTGCCTGGGCCGGCCTCATCGCGAGCAGGCTCGCTCCCATAGAGGGGGTGCAGCGCCCACAGAGCCAATGTGGGAGCGAGCCTGCTCGCGATGAGGCCAGCAACACCACTACACAACCACCCTGCCCTCCCGCAGTCGAGCAATCCGCTCGGCACTGAACCCCAACTCCGCCAACACCTGATCCGTATGCGCCCCCAGCCCGGCACCAATATGCCGGGGCTCGGGCAAGCCTTCCGAGAACTTCAATGGGCAAGCCATCTGCGCCTGACTCGAACCATCGCCGCGAGGCACTTGGGTGACCACTGCCCTGGCCTGCATTTGCGGATGCCCGAGCGCTTCTTCCAGGCTCAGCACCGGCTCGACGCAGGCATCGATATCGGCAAACAACCGGCAGAGTTCGGCGCAGTCATGCTTTTCGAACTCGGCTTGCAGGGCCTGCTTGAGCATCTGTTGTCGCTCGGGCTCGGGTGACAGCCCGTGAGTGGCCAGTTCCGGCCGCCCCAGGACCTCACACAACGCTTGCATGAAGGCCGGTTCCAGACTGCCCACCGACATCCAGCGGCCATCCCGGGTGCGGTAATAGTCATAGAAGCTGCCGCCATTGAGCAGGTGCTTTTCCCAGCCGGGTTCGACACCGCTGGCCAGGTAACCGGCGCCCGCCAGAGCGTTCAGGCTGAACACGCAATCGGCCATACTCACATCCAGGTATTGGCCCTGCCCACTCTGCTGACGGGCAATCACCGCCGCCAACAACCCGATCACTCCGTGCAGCGAGCCACCGGCGATGTCCGCCGCCTGGATGCCCAGCGGCAGCGGACCGCTGTCGGCACGCCCGGTATGGCTGGCCAGCCCTGTCAGGGCCAGGTAGTTGATGTCATGCCCGGCGCGGTCCCTGTAGGGGCCGGTCTGGCCGTAACCGGTGATCGACACATAGATGAGCCGGGGATTGATGGCCCTCAACGCCTCATACCCGAGCCCCAGTCGCTCCATCACGCCGGGACGGAACTGCTCCAGCAGAATGTCGTAGTCGGCCAGCAACCGCTTGATCACCTCGAGCGCCTCCGGTTGCTTGAGGTCCAGGGCCAGGCTGCGCTTGTTGCGATTGAGGTAGGCATGGCTGGCGGAAACACCCCGGTCATGGGGCGGCAGAACCCGTAGCAGGTCCGGGCGGGTCGGTGATTCGATGCGCAGCACCTCGGCGCCCATGTCCGCCAGCAGCAGCGAGGCGAACGGACCGGGTAGCAGGGTCGAGAAATCCAGAACCTTGAGCGATGCCAATGGGCCTTGCATGAAAGGTCTCCGCAGGATGATGAGCAAAGACTAGGCAGGCGCTGGCGGCGGGGCAATTACCGCAGGTGTCGTTTGGGATGACCAATGCGCTCAAGACTTGCGCACCTCTGTTGTGGCGAGGGGATTTAGCCAACCTCTAGAAAGTGCCCATGAAAAAACCCGCCGAAGCGGGTTTTTTCATTGCAGCCTGATGATTACCTCACCGCGCCTGGCGCAGAGGTTTCAGCCGCCGCAATCTGCGCCGCTGCGATCTGCTCGTCGTCTTCACGGACGTCGGAGATACCGCGACCGCCGGAAGCCAGCTCGGTCTGCAACTGCTCCTCATCCAGCTCCTTGACCCACTTGGCAACCACGATGGTGGCAACGGCGTTGCCCACCAGGTTGGTCAGGGCGCGGGCTTCGGACATGAAGCGGTCGATACCCAGGATCAGCGCCAGGCCGGCGACCGGCAGGGTACCTACGGCCGACAGGGTGGCCGCCAGTACGATGAAGCCGCTACCGGTCACGCCAGCAGCCCCCTTGGAGGACAGCAACAGCACGGCCAGCAGGGTGATCTGGTGAGTCAGGTCCATCGGGGTGTCGGTGGCCTGGGCGATGAACACCGCAGCCATGGTCAGGTAGATCGAAGTACCGTCGAGGTTGAACGAGTAACCTGTCGGGATGACCAGGCCTACGACCGACTTCTTGGCACCCAGGCGTTCCATCTTGATCAGCATGCGTGGCAGGGCCGATTCCGACGAGGAAGTACCCAGTACGATCAGCAGCTCTTCACGGATGTAGCGGACCAGCTTGATGACGCTGAAACCGTGAGCGCGGCAGATGGCGCCCAGCACCACCAGCACGAACACGACGCAGGTGATGTAGAAGCAGATCATCAGCTGACCCAACTGCACCAGCGAACCCACGCCGTAGGCGCCGATGGTGAACGCCATGGCACCGAACGCACCCAGGGGAGCCAGCTTCATGATCATGTTGATGATGATGAACATCACGTGGGCGAAGCGATCGATGAAGTCCAGCACCGGCTTGCCATAGGCGCCCAGGCGATGCAGGGCGAAACCGAAGAGCACCGAGAACATCAGCACTTGCAGGATGTCGCCGTTTGCGAATGCGCCGACGATGGTGTTCGGGATCACGTTGAGGATGAAGGCGATGATGCTCTGGTCTTTACCAGCCGAAATGAAGCCGGCGATCTTGCTGGTGTCCAGGGTCGTCACGTCGATGTGCATGCCGTTGCCCGGTTGCACGACGTTGACCACGACCAGGCCGATCAGCAGGGCGATGGTGGAGACGATTTCGAAGTACAGCAGCGCGTAGCCGCCGGTCTTGCCCACCGACTTCATGTTCTGCATGCCGGCGATACCGCTGACAACGGTACAGAAGATGATTGGGGCGATGACCATTTTGATCAGTTTGATGAACCCGTCACCGAACGGTTTGAGGGCCACACCGGTCTGCGGGTAGAAGTGACCGAGCAAAATACCGATGGCAATGGCAACGATCACCTGGAAATACAGGGATTTGTACAAGGGCTGACGAGTCGTCATGGCAAACCTTCCTCAAGCGTCCCGTGTGACAACATCCATCTGTTGTCCACGACACCTCAACTTTGCGAACCCTCCTGCACTGGAGGGATTTGTTTTGTCGGCTGCACAGGGGCAGACCTACGTAACGCATCGCAAAGCCCGTGCCATTTCTCAGAAATGCCCTACAGCCGCCATGGCAGACAGGTTTTATGACTAATCAAAGGTTAAACGATAGCGTATAAGATGGCGGATTTCCGCCAACAGCTTGATTCCTGTTCCAGGATTTGGCGGATATCCGCCTTGTCGCGATGGAGCTCCCTGCTACCATCGGTCGCTTATCGAACGGATTGATGCCATGCGCCAACGCACGATCGCCAGTCACTTTGCCCGCGCAGCCTTGGGCGGCGCACGTCGGCAGGGATTCGACGCTCTTCCCCTACTGCAACAACTGGGCATCAGCCCTGAGCTGTTGGACGAACCCCGCGCGCGTATCGCGCCGGAGCAGTTCGCCCGTCTGTTGCAATCGCTGTGGCTGGCATTGGGTGATGAATACCTTGGATTTGGCAGCGCCCCGAGTAAACCCGGGACGTTCGCCATGATGTGCCATACGCTGATCCACTGCCGGACCCTGGGCAAGGCTCTCCAACGTGGGCTGTTGTTCTACCGCCTGTTCCCCGACGCCCCGGACCTGACACTGGTCGCCGAAGGCGAACGGGTGCGCCTGGTGCTGAACGATTCGGCATTGTGGGACCCGGATCATTTCCTCGCCGAAAGCCTGCTGGTGGTATGGCATCGCCTCGCCAGTTGGCTGATCGGTCAGCGAATCGCCCTGGAGCAGGCCAGCTTCAGTTATGCCAGGCCCGCCCATGGCGCCGAGTACGATTTGCTGTTCCCCTGTCCGCTGGCGTTCGAGGCGCAACACAGCGGCCTGCTGTTCCACAGCCGCTACCTGGACATGCCGTTGCTTCAGGACGAACGGACCCTCAAGCGTTTTCTCGAGCACTCCCCCGCCGATCTGCTCTCGCGTCCGGACGATGGCCACAGCCTGAGCAGCCAACTGCGTCGGTTGCTCGGCCGCGATACCGCACGCTGGCCGGACCTGGAGGCTGCCGCCAATCACCTGCACCTGAGCCCCCAGACCCTGCGCCGCCATCTGCGGGAGGAAGGCACCAGCTTCCAGGAGCTCAAGGATCACCTGCGGCGGGATATCGCCATCTACCACTTGGGACGCGCGGACCTGTCGTTGCAGCAGATCGCCGAGCAGTTGGGGTTCTCGGAGCCGTCGGCGTTCCACCGGGCATTCAAGAAATGGACGGGGCTGACGCCGGGGGCTTACCGGGAGCAGGAGAACTAAGGCTGGGGGTTTGCGGTGTACTGACTGCCGTCATCGCGAGCAGGCTCGCTCCCACAGGGTTTTGTGATCGGCACACATCCCCTGTGGGAGCGAGCCTGCTCGCGATGGCGTCAGCGGCTCCACCACCCAACCCCGATCAAACCGCTGGAAAAAGCACCCGGAACGCCGCGCCGCCCAGCTCCGAGTCGCCCAAGGTCAAGCGCGCACCGTAGCTCTCGATGATGTCCTTGACCACCGCCAGGCCAATCCCCTGTCCCGGATGCTGGCGGTCCAGCCGCTCGCCGCGCTGCAGAATCCGCGCACGCTGGTCCGGCGGCACGCCCGGCCCGTCATCCTCGACGCACAGCTCGATCCCGCCGAGGGTCTGGTGCACGCTGACGCACACTTCGCCCAGGCACAGCCGATAGGCATTCTCCAGCAGGTTGCCGAGCATCTCGAGCAAGGCGCCCTGCTCGATCGGCACCTGGCAGTGCTCCGGCAGGTCGAAACGGACGTTGACCCGTTTATCGCGATAGACCTTGTCCAGGGTGTCGCAGAGACTTTGCAGCACCGGTCGCAGGCGCACCTGATGGCGCACCAGCCCACTCTTGCGCAAGCTGGCCCGCTGCAACTGGTAGCCGATCTGCTGGCTCATGCGCTCGATCTGGGTTTGCAGCACCCAGGCCTGCCCACGGTCTTCAGGGCGTCGGGCCATGTCTTCACTGACACCCTGCAACACCGCCAACGGCGTCTTCAGGCTGTGGGCCAGGTCGTCGAGGGAGTCGCGATAGCGGCTGCGCTGCTCCCGCTCGCTGTACAACAGTCGGTTGAGAGAGCCGGTCAGGCGCAGCAGTTCCCGGGGATGCTCGGTACTGAGGCTCTCCCGCGTGCCGCCTTCGATTTCATCCAGCTCCTGACTCAGGCGGCGCAACGCCCGCAGCCCCCAGGTCAGACCGATCCACAGCAACGCCAGCAACACCGCCAGCGCCGCCCCGAACCCCAGGTAGAGCTTGTCCCGCAACCCCTGCAGGGTCACTTCGTAATCGCGCACCGGCTGCAAGGTGACGATGCTGAACGCCGCGTTCTGGCCGGCGAGCAACTTGATCTCGACGTCATAGACAAAGAACTCCTCGCCGCTCTGCTCGCGAATGCGAGCAAACTCATTGCCCTGGCCGTCATAGCGAGGCGTGTAGTTGATGTTTTCTTCCCGGGTCGCCTTCGACCGCCAGACCAGTTTCCCGTCACGATCATAGATGTAACCCAGCAGACGGGCGTCGGCGAGATTGAAACGTTCGTCGGGCAACTGTGCCGGCATCTTCAGGTGATTGTTTTCCACCCGGGCGGCGGAAATCAGCGTGGTCACGTCCGAGGCCAGGCGTTGCTGGATGGATTCCTGCAACGCCAGGCTGAACGCGCCTTGCATGGCAGGCAGCAGTGCCAGCATGAACAACACCGCCAGGATCGTGGCGGCCAGCATCAACCGCAGCCGCAGGGAACGAATCACTGGCAGCGCTCGTTGAACAGGTAGCCCAGGCCACGCACAGTATCGATCGGTTTGAAGCCGGAGGGGGCTTCGAGTTTACGGCGCAGGCGCCCGACCAGGACTTCGATGACATTGGGGTCGCGCTCGTCGTCATCGGGATACAGCTGCTCCATCAGGCGGTCCTTGGCCACCACTTGCTGGTGATGGCGCATCAGGTACTCGAGGATGCGGTATTCGTAGGCCGTCAGTGCCAGGGGCTCCTCGTCGAGGGAGGCTTGCTTGCGGTTGAGGTCCAACAGCAACGGACCGGCGACGATGGTCGACTGGGTAAAACCACTGGAACGGCGCAACAGGGCATTCAGCCGGGCCTCCAGTTCCTCGAACTGGAACGGCTTGACCACGTAGTCATCGGCCCCGGCGGCCAGGCCTTCGACCTTGTCCTGCCAGTTGCCACGGGCGGTGAGGATCAGGATCGGAAAGGTCTTGTCCTGGGCACGCAGCCGGCGGATCAGCTCCAGGCCGCTGATCCCGGGCAGACCAAGGTCGATCACCGCCAGGTCGTGGTTGAATTCCGCGACCTGGTACAGCGCCTCCTCGGCATTGGCGACGGCCTGCACCACATGGCCGCTGTCGGTGAGACGGGTTTGCAGGTGATGGCGCAACAGCGCTTCGTCTTCGACGACCAGTAACTTCATGGAGCCTCTCTCCAGGCAAATCAGACAATCCGATGCTGTGCAGCGCAACGAAAGCCGCCGGATCGTCTTGGGCCGATCCGGCGGGACACGCTCACCCTCCGACCGCTTAGAACGTGTAGTTGGCGGACAGGTAGGTCTGGGCGCTGCTGGTCAGGTCCAGCGACCCCACCTTGTCGCCGCCGTGGGGGCTCATCTCGGTGCTGGCGTTGCTGCGCAGGTAACGGTAACCCAGTTCCACCGAGGTGTTCTGCGAAATTTGTTGCAGGACGCCGCCCTGCAGGCCTGCCGTGAAACCGATGTCGCTGTCGCGACTGAAGCCGGGGGAGTCCTGGGTGACTTTGGTCAGGCCCGCCGTCGCACCGCCGAACAGTTTGGTGCTGCCAGTGACGGGGTAGAACAGGTCGTAGCTGCCCAGCAGGTTTTCCTGGCGCAACTTGATACCGTTGTGGGTCCCTGAAACGTTGTCGTAAGTGGCGTAGTAGCGGCCCTGGTCGTTCTGCTTGCCCAGGCGCAGGCCATAGGTGGTGTCCTTGCCGATCACGCCGTCGGCGTTCGGATTGTTCAGCGCCTGGTCCAGGGCACTGGACTTCTTGACCTTGTCGCTGGTTTGGCCAAGGGTCAGGCTGGCGAAGTTGTCATCGGCATGGGCCATGGCGCTGGCACCCAGCACAGTGAAAGCCAGCAGCAGTTTTTTCATGTGTGTCATGTTCAGGTTCCTTTGAAACGTGGGTGGTGTGTGAAGTCGTGGTCACGTTAACCAGCGGTCCCTGAACACCCCTTGAACGTTCTCTGAACCTGCGCTGAATGAATCGGCTAGAGTGTCCAGTCTCGAGCGAACCCATTCTTTCAAGGAGATTCCCCATGCGCAGGTTGCTTGCTGTTGTACTTCTGGCCTTGAGCGGCGCGGGCCACGCCGCCGTCCAGACCCAGGAAATCCCCTACACCAGTGCCGACGGCACGAAGCTGATCGGCTATTACGCCTACGACGATGCGATCAAGGGGCCGCGCCCGGGCGTGGTGGTGGTGCATGAATGGTGGGGGCTGAACGACTATGCCAAGCGCCGTGCCCGCGACCTCGCTGGCCTGGGCTACAGCGCCATGGCCATCGACATGTACGGCGATGGCAAGAACACCGAGCACCCCACGGACGCCATGGCGTTCATGCAAGCGGCGCTCAAGGACAGCAAAGCCGCCAGCGCGCGATTCCAGGCCGGGCTCGACCTGTTGAAGAAACAGCCCCAGACCGATCCGGACAAACTCGCCGCCATCGGCTACTGCTTCGGCGGCAAAGTGGTGCTGGATGCGGCTCGCCAGGGCGTTCCACTGGCCGGCGTGGTGAGCTTCCACGGCGCCCTGGTGACCAACACCCCGGCCACGCCCGGCAGCGTCAAGGCGAAGGTACTGGTCGAACACGGCGCGCTGGATAGCATGGTCACCGAAGAAAACGTCAGCGCGTTCAAGAGCGAGATGGACAAGGCCGGCGCCGACTACAAGTTCGTCAGCCTGAAAGGCGCCAAGCACGGCTTCAGCAACCCCGATGCCGACCGCTTGAGCCACGGTGAACATGGCGGACCGGACATCGGCTACAACAAGGCGGCCGATGAGCAGTCGTGGGCGGATATGCAGAAGTTCTTCAAGAAGATCTTTGGTTGATCACTGAAGCTATCTGTGGCGAGGGGATTCATCCCCGCTGGGCTGCGCAGCAGCCCCAAAACCTGCTGACTCGGTATGTCAGACAGATCGAGTGTTCTGGGATGGGGCTGCTTCGCAGCCCAGCGGGGATAAATCCCCTCGCCACAACAGTGTTCACAACTCCCCGGCGTCACCCACTACCCAGCATCAAGCCAACCCGGCAAAATGCCCGGCATGAACCGACTTCCTGCCCTGCCCGCCTGCTGCTCGCCCCTGGATGAACATTGGCTGTTGCCCGACGCCCTGCCCGATACAATCCTGCTGAGCACCCGCTTCGATCCGCTGTTGCTGATCGGTGACGACTTTCCGAACAGTGCCATCGAGCCGCCCGCGAGCATCCAGCGTTCGGTGCCCAAGCGCCAGGCCGAATTCCTTGCCGGGCGGATCTGTGCCCGGGCAGCCCTTCATCAGCTGAACGGCCAGCACTGCGTACCGGCGATCGGCGAAGACCGTGCTCCCATCTGGCCGGCCCATGTCAGCGGCTCGATCACCCATAGCACCGGCCGGGCGGCGGCCATCGTCGCCAGCAAGGACCACTGGCAAGGGCTCGGCATGGATCTGGAGAACCTGCTCGACCCGGAGCGCGCCGAGCGGCTGGCGAGTGAAATCCTGACCCCACCGGAACTGCAACGCATGGCCACCACCCGGCGAGATGACCGGGCCTTGCTGGTGACGTTGACCTTTTCGGTGAAGGAAAGCCTGTTCAAGGCGTTGTACCCGATCGTCGGGCAGCGCTTCTATTTCGAACATGCCGAGATGCTGGAATGGACCCGCGACGGGCAGGTGCGATTGCGCTTGCTGACGGACCTGTCGGCCGAATGGCGCCATGGCAGTGAGTTGCAGGCGCGGTTTGGGGTGAAGGATGGGCAGTTGTTGAGTCTGGTGGGCGTCAAGGCCTGAAGCTTTCCTGTCGCTTTTGACGGCGCCATCGCGAGCAGGCTCGCTCCCACAGGGGGTATGCGTTCCCATGTGGGAGCGAGCCTGCTCGCGATGAGGACAATCCAGTCGCTATATCCTTCAACCTCTGTCCTGATGCCTCGGCCAGCTCAAGCTGAAACATGCCCCCCCCAGACTCTTGCTCTTGGCGATCAACGCCCGGCCGCCATGCCAGTAAATGATCCGTCGCACGATCGACAGCCCCAACCCATGACCGCCCGAAGCCCGGGCACGGCTGTCGTCCAGGCGCAGGAAGGGCTTGAACACCCGCTCCCAGGCCGCCTCCGGCACACCGGGCCCGTCATCCTCGACGTCCACCCGGCAACGCAGTTGGCCCACCTGATAGCTGACGGTCACCCGGGACTTGGCATGGCGCATGGCGTTGCCCACCAGGTTCTGCAAGGCGCGATGCAGGAAGCGTGGCTCGGCCTCGACCCAGGCGCCGTCACAATCGACGGCAGACAGGCACAGCCCGCGCTCGACCGTGACCCCGGCCCGCAACGGGCCGAGTTCCTCGATTACCTGGTTGACCAGCGCATCCAGATCCACCCGCTGGAAGTTCAGCGCCGGTGAGCCTTGCTCCAGTCGCGCATAGGTCAGCATCTCGTCCACCAACCGATCCAGGTCTTCGATGTCATGGTCCATGCCCGCCAGGTATTTTTCCCGGGCCTGGGGGGTGGCAGCGCTGCCGAGCATTTCCAGGCCGAAACGCAGGCGCGCCACCGGGGTACGCAGTTCGTGGGAAACCGCCCGTACCAACTCACGCTGGATCGCCAACAGTTGTTGCAGGTGCTCGGCCATGCCGTTGAACGCGGCGGCCAACCGCCCGACCGAGTCGGCACCACGAGCTGGCACGCGGGTTTCCAGACTGCCCTGGGCAATCTGGGTGGCGGCGGCCTCCAGGCCACTCAGGCGCCGTTCCAACTGACGCACCAACAGGTAGACGATCAACCCGATCAGGCTCAAGCCCAACGCGGCGATCAGCACCAGCCATTCGGGCGGATAAGGATTCATCTGGTACAGCGGGCCGATTTCCAATACCCACGGCGTGCCCACCATGCCGGCGAACACTCGGATCGAATCGCCCCCCTTGCCCAAGGCCATCACCGTATCGCCCTCGGACACACGACGGCGCTGGTCTTCGTCCATGTCCGCCTGCTCGGCGGTCATCAACCGCAGATCGAAGCCGAAACCTTTTTCTTCCATGAGCTGGGCGAGTCGCCGGGGTTGCTCGCCCACCGGGTAGCGCACCAGTTCGTCGGCCAGCAGATAAATAGTTGCCCGGGCCAGTTGCTCGCTGATCTGCTGGACTTCCCCCACCAACATCAATTGCTCGCCATCGCTGACCAGTCGATAGACCTTCGCCGCATGGGGCCCGGTCTGTTCGACCAGCGCCTGGCCACGCAGCACGCGGGTGCGCTGCCCCAGGTCCAGATCGGTCTGGGCGAAGGTCTGCAACGCCAGGGGGATCCCCAGCAGCCGCTCCCACAACAGCAGCGCCCGGTGACGCTCGGTGTCGTTCATCGGCCGCAGGTTTTCGGCCATCAGGGAAAACGTGCCATGGGCCAGGCGCTCGCGGTATTGCTCGCTACGGGTCTGGTTGAGCAAGTGCAGGGCCAGCACTCCCAGCACCGCCACCAGCACCAGCGCCGCACACATGCCGCCATAGATGCGCAGAAAGATCGAATTCACGGTGCCGGATCTACACAAGCTTCAGGCACGAACAGGTAACCTTTGCTGCGGATGGTCTTGATCAGCCGTGGATGCTCCGGGTCATCGCCGATCTTGGGCCGGATGCGCGAGATCCTGACGTCGATGGAGCGATCCTGGCCGTCATACCCGATACCACGCAGGGCGGTGAAGATTTCCTCCCGGGACAGGATGCGCCCGGCATTGGACACCAGCAGCCACAGCAGGTCGAACTCGGCGCTGGTCAGTTCGATGCCGTTGCCCTGCAACCAGGCCTCGCGCAGAGCGTCGTCCACCACCAAGGGGCCGAATTGCAGGCGCCGCGATTTCTGTGGGGAGGACGGCTCCGGCTCGCTACGCCGCAGCAGGGCCTGGATACGCGCCAACAACAAACGCGGGCGAACCGGCTTGCAGACATAATCGTCGGCGCCCAGGTCCAGGCCCTGGATCTGGTCGGCGTCGTCGGTGCGGGCCGTGAGCATCAGGATCGGCCCGTCGTACTGCGTGCGGACCTTGCGACAGATGCTCAGGCCGTCTTCGCCGGGCAGCATCAGGTCGAGGATCACCAGGTCCGGCTGCTCGGCGACGATCCGCTGCGCCGCCACCGCGCCGTCGCCTTCGATGGCGACACGCAGCCCGTTGCTTTCCAGGTAGTCACGGGTCAGCTCGGCCAGACGCTGGTCATCCTCGACGATCAATATATGCCAGGCGTCTTGTTCCACGGGGGACCTCGTCTGCTGTGAATATAAAAGGACAAATGCTCATCCCTTGTGGCGAGGGTATTCGCGCTCGCCCCCTCGCTCTTTTGTCATGTCAAAGGAGGATAACCCTGTCCGACGCACGGGCCGATTGTATAAACGGCGCCTTGGGAGAAAACAAGCGAACAAATGCGTTCGGTCGAGCGGGATTTGTGTGGTAACGTCCGCGCCCGCAAAAACCGGCAGGCTGTTTTCAGCGCCTCGAAAACGATGAAAAAAGGCCCACTCCAGCAGGGTCGCGGCCTACAGCGCAGTTCCCTGTTTCGCACACAAATTACGCACAGGTTTATCCACAGGCAGTACGTTGCATTCATCCCCCAAAACGCATTATCTTGTAGCCCGCTGCAAAAAAAACCCTACATGTAGGGGTTGAAGCCAAAAACCAAACACAAGTCGGACAGAGAATTCAAGCGCTTTTCGTGCCTCTCTCCACTTGAAACATCGTGTTTTCCAAAGACCAGACCGCCCCTGCGGATGGCCACTGTTTCAAAGGTCGAAAACGACCGAAACGGTACGGGTGTTGCAGTCCATTGCTGCCACCCCTGCAACCCCGGTTTCGAGCCCAGGCTCGCAACCCATGAACTTCGGATGGACGCAGCCCCACAGGGCTGCTTCCTACTGTCCCGAAGTTGTTATACCCGGCGCCAGTCGGTTGTAGTGCTTCAGGACGGAACGGTGGGCACCGTGATGGTGCCCAAACAAACATAGAGAACGTGGAGACACCCATGCACACCGACACAACTCGCGAGAACCCGCAGGGCACCGCGCCGCTGGCCGCTGATTCGACTCCGGATCTGGCTGCCACCGCGCCTGGCCAACTGCGTGTGATCAAGCGTAACGGCACTGTCGTTCCTTACACCGATGACAAGATCACCGTCGCCATCACCAAAGCATTTCTCGCAGTTGAAGGTGGCACCGCTGCCGCTTCGTCGCGCATCCACGACACCGTGGCCCGCCTGACCGAACAGGTCACCGCGACCTTCAAGCGTCGCATGCCGTCGGGCGGTACCATCCACATCGAAGAAATCCAGGACCAGGTCGAACTGGCCCTGATGCGTGCCGGCGAGCAAAAGGTAGCGCGTGACTACGTGATCTACCGCGACTCCCGTGCCAAGGAACGCGCCACCCGCAACCCGGCCGACGCACCGGTCCAGGCCCACCCGTCGATCCGCATCGCTCGCGCCGATGGCAGCCTGGCGCCGCTGGACATGGGCCGCCTGAACACCATCGTCACCGAGGCCTGCGAAGGCCTGGAAGAAGTCGATGGCGACCTGATCCAGCGCGAAACCCTGAAGAACCTCTATGACGGCGTCGCGCTCAAGGACGTCAACACCGCTCTGGTGATGACTGCGCGGACCCTGGTGGAACGCGAGCCGAACTACTCCTTCGTGACCGCCCGCCTGCTGATGGACACCCTGCGCGCCGAAGGCCTGGGCTTCCTGGAAGTCGCCGAGAGCGCGACCCACCACGAAATGGCCGACCTGTACGCCAAGGCCCTGCCGGCCTATGTAGCCAAGGGTATCGAATTCGAATTGCTGAACCCGGTCCTGGCCTCTTTCGACCTGGAAAAACTCGGCAAGGCGATCAACCACGAGCGCGACCAGCAGTTCACGTACCTGGGCCTGCAAACCCTGTACGACCGTTACTTCATCCACAAGGACGGTATCCGCTTCGAACTGCCGCAGATCTTCTTCATGCGTGTGGCCATGGGCCTGGCCATCGAAGAGAAGCAGAAAGAAGAGCGTGCCATCGAGTTCTACAACCTGCTGTCGTCCTTCGACTACATGGCATCGACCCCGACCCTGTTCAACGCCGGTACCCTGCGTCCACAGTTGTCGAGCTGCTACCTGACCACCGTGCCGGACGACCTGTCGGGCATCTACGGCGCGATCCACGACAACGCCATGCTGTCGAAATTCGCCGGTGGCCTGGGCAACGACTGGACGCCGGTTCGTGCGCTGGGCTCGTACATCAAGGGCACCAACGGTAAATCCCAGGGCGTCGTACCGTTCCTCAAAGTCGTCAACGACACCGCTGTCGCGGTCAACCAGGGTGGCAAGCGCAAGGGCGCGGTCTGTGCCTACCTGGAAACCTGGCACATGGACATTGAAGAGTTCATCGAGCTGCGCAAGAACACCGGTGACGATCGTCGTCGTACCCACGACATGAACACCGCCAACTGGATCCCCGACCTGTTCATGAAGCGTGTCTTCGACGACGGCAAGTGGACCCTGTTCTCGCCATCCGAAGTACCGGACCTGCATGACCTGACCGGCAAGGCCTTCGAAGAGCGCTACGAGTACTACGAAGCCCTGACCGAGTACAACAAGATCAAGCTGTTCAAGGTCGTCCAGGCCAAAGACCTGTGGCGCAAGATGCTGTCGATGCTGTTCGAGACCGGCCACCCATGGCTGACCTTCAAGGACCCGTGCAACCTGCGCAGCCCGCAGCAGCACGTAGGCGTGGTCCACAGCTCGAACCTGTGCACCGAGATCACCCTGAACACCAACAAGGACGAGATCGCCGTCTGCAACCTGGGCTCGATCAACCTGCCGAACCACATCGTCGACGGCAAGCTGGACACCGCCAAGCTGCAACGCACCGTGAACACCGCCGTGCGCATGCTCGACAACGTGATCGATATCAACTACTACTCGGTGCCGCAGGCGAAGAACTCCAACTTCAAGCACCGTCCGGTCGGCCTCGGCATCATGGGCTTCCAGGACGCGCTGTACCTGCAGCACATCCCATACGGTTCGGACGCGGCCATCGAGTTCGCCGACAAGTCCATGGAAGCGGTCAGCTACTACGCGATCCAGGCTTCCTGCGACCTGGCCGACGAGCGTGGCGCCTATGAGACGTTCCAGGGCTCGCTGTGGTCCAAGGGCATCCTGCCGCTGGACTCGCAACAGATCCTGATCGCGTCCCGTGGCGAGAAGTACATCGACGTCGACCTGACCGAGTCCCTGGACTGGGCACCGGTTCGCGCCCGTGTACAGAAAGGCATCCGTAACTCCAACATCATGGCCATCGCACCGACCGCCACCATCGCCAACATCACCGGCGTGTCGCAGTCGATCGAACCGACCTACCAGAACCTGTACGTGAAATCGAACCTGTCGGGCGAGTTCACCGTGATCAACCCGTACCTGGTCCGCGACCTCAAGGCCCGCGGCCTGTGGGACTCGGTCATGATCAACGACCTGAAGTACTACGACGGTTCGGTACAGCAGATCGAGCGCATTCCGCAGGAGCTCAAGGAGCTCTACGCGACCGCGTTCGAAGTGGACACCCGTTGGATCGTCGACGCAGCCAGCCGTCGCCAGAAGTGGATCGACCAGGCTCAATCGCTGAACCTGTACATCGCCGGCGCCTCGGGCAAGAAGCTGGACGTGACCTACCGCATGGCCTGGTACCGTGGTCTGAAAACCACTTACTACCTCCGTGCCCTGGCCGCCACCAGCACCGAGAAGTCGACCATCAACACCGGCAAGCTGAACGCTGTTTCCAGCGGCGGCAACCACGGTGACGACTCGGTCCTGGCTGCTCCAGCCGGCCCGGCACCAGTGCCAAAGGCCTGCGCGATCGACGAACCGGATTGCGAAGCTTGCCAATAAGCTGAGCGGGTGGACGCTGCAAGGCGCCTACCTTTAAAGAAAGCCCCCGATAGACCGCTGGTTTATCGGGGGTTTTCTTTTGCCTGGAGGAAAGTGGTGGCCGGGCTGACCTCATCGCGAGCAGGCTCGCTCCCACATTGGAATGCGTTCCCCTGTGGGAGCGAGCCTGCTCGCGATGAGGCCAGTCCAGGCAGCACAAAACACCCGCCCAAAAAGAAGCCCCTCTTGCGAGGGGCTCCTTGTGTAACCTTTCAAGCAACCATCGAGAATCAGGCCATCTGAATGATGGTCTGCATGATCGTGCTCTGGGTGGAGATGGTCTTGGCGTTTGCCTGGTAGTTGCTCTGGGCCTTGATCAGCTCGACCAGTTCGTTGGTCAGGTTGACGTTGGACTCTTCCAAGGCGTTGGAAACGATGGAACCCAAGGTACCGGTGGTTGGAGCATCGTAGCCCGGGATACCCGACGAGAAGGTTTCCTTCCAGCTGGTGCCGCCTACCGGCTGCAGGCCTTGCTCGTTGGTGAAGCTGGCGAGGGCGAGCTGACCGATCGGCTTGGTCTGGTTGTTGCTGAAGTTGGCCAGCAGTACACCAGAACCATCGATGGTCAGGTTGGTGATCTGGCCGGTGGCGTAACCGTTCTGGGTCGGGATCGAACGCGCGGTGTCGGCGTTGAACTGGGTGGTGTTGCCCATGGAGATCGTGATGGTTGGCGCACTCGCGGCACCGTTGGCGGCCCATACGCCGTTGGTCACTGTGCCAGGCACCCAGCCAGTCAAGACCAGATCGCTGTTGATAGTCGGCACAGTGGCAGGTGGCACTGGCGGAGTGCTGACCTGGGTCAGTTTGCCGCTCGAATCGAAGGTCATGGTCGAAGGAATCGGCGCGGTCGCACCGGTCGTGGTCGGCAAGCTACCGTCCAGGTTACGACCATCGATCAAGGTATAGACGTTCCAGGTATTGCCAGCCGTCTTGACCATGTACTGGTCCATGGAGTGCTGGTTACCCTGGGTGTCGTAGACCGGCGTAGTGAACTGCTTGGTAAAGGTCGAAGTATCGGTCGGATTGAACGCAGCGGTAATAGCAGTGGCCGTGGAGTTCAGGTTGATGGTCGACGAAACCAGGCTGGTAGCGCTCGGTGGCAGGTTGGAGGTGTCGATACGCAGGTCGGTCAGGATCCCGTTCTGGATCTTGCCGTTCGCATCCACGCCATAGCCCTGCAGCCTCGAAGTGCCGTCACTGTTGGTGATATAGCCTTCCTTGTCGGTCTTGAACGTACCGGCACGGGTGTAGCTCAGGGAACCGTCGTTGCTCAGGACGAAGAAGCCCTGGCCCTGGATACCCATGTCCAGCACGTTGCCGGTGTTGTTGACGTCGCCCTGGCCAAACTGCTGGGAAACGTTGGACAGGCGCACGCCGTTACCCACGGTTTTGCTGCCCGAACCCAGCTTGGTGGCCGAGTAGACGTCTTCGAATTCCGCGCGGGACGATTTGAAGCCGGTGGTTGCCACGTTGGCGATGTTGTTACCGGTGACGTCCAGCTGTTTGTTGGCAGCATAGAGACCGCTAAGGCCGATGTTGAAAGACATATTCCACTCCTTTGCCGGGTTAGTCGGCTCTACATACCAATAGTTTGTACTTTGGACAGGGCGATGCTGCCCAGCCCGGCGAGGTTGAGCATCAGCTCTCCCCCTGTCTGGCTGATCGTCACGCTGCTGACGGTCGCCGGCAGGTTGGTGATCAGCGACGTGGCCTGGCCGTCGATGGTGGTCGAGGCTACGAAGCTGTAAGTACCCGCTTCGACCGTCGTGCCCGCATCGTTCTTGCCATCCCAGATAAAGGCGGAGTTACCGGCCTTCTGGCTGCCCAAGTCGATGGTGCGAACCGTCTTGCCATCCTTGTCCACGATCTTGACCGCGACGGACGATACCGCCGAGGGCACCACCACCGTGCCGTTGAGGCTCTTGGAGGTGTCGACCACCGCCTTGTCGCCAGGGGCAATGACTGAACGCCCCACCAGCGACGAGGCCTGCAAGGCCTGGGACGAGTTGTAGTTGCTGGCCAACCCGCTCACGGTATCGTTGAGGGTGGTGATGCCTTCCAGGCTACTGAACTGGGCCAGCTGGGCAACGAACTCACCGTTGTCCTGCGGCGACAACGGGTCCTGGTTTTTCAGCTGGGTGACGAGCAGTTGCAGGAACGCATCCTTGCCCAGCTCCTTCTTGCCGGTCGCCGCACCTGTCAGCGAGCCCAGGCCGTCGGTGGTGGTGTTGGTCTTGACCGAGGAGTTGGCCAGAATCTCGTTGAGGCTCAAACCGCTGGTGGTGTTGGTAACGCTCATGTGACTCGCCCCTTATCACTGACCCAGGGTCAGGACCTTCTGCATCATGGTTTTGGCGGTGTTCATCATTTCGGCGTTGGTCTGGAACGAACGACTGGCGGAAATCATGTCGGCCATTTCTTCGACGACGTTGACGTTCGGGTAATAGACATAGCCCTTGGCGTCGGCAGCCGGATGGTTCGGCTCATAGCGCGCTTCGAGGTTGCTCTGGTCTTCGACCACGCCCATTACCTGCACGCCCTGCCCGGCCGCGTCCTGCTCCTGGAACAGCGAGCCGCTGCCATTCGACTGGCCACCTTGAAACATGGTGGCGAACACCGGGTGACGGGCGCGGTAGGTCTGGTCGATGCTCGACGAAACGGTCTCGGCGTTGGCGATGTTACTGGCGACAGTGTTCAGGCGAGTGGTCTGGGCACTCATGGCACTGCCGGCGATGTTGAATACGCTCGCAATCGACATGACTTACTCTCCGCGCAGGGCCGAGATCAGCCCTTTGAATTTACTGTTGAGCAGGGTGAAGCTGGCCTGGAAGTTCACGGAGTTCTCCGCGTAGTTGGACTGTTCCAGTTGAGCGTCCACGGTGTTCTGATCGATCGAAGGCTGCATCGGCGTGCGATACATCAGCGACTCGTCGCCGTTACCCAAGCCTTCGGCCTCGATATGACGGCTGTTGGTCATGTTCAGGGCGAAGGAGCCGTTCTTGGTTTTCTCGTTCTGCTCGGCGAGCACTTTGGAGAAGTCCAGGTCCCGCGCCTTGTAGTTCGGGGTGTCGGCGTTGGCGATGTTGTTGGCCAGAACTTCGGCACGCTGGGCGCGGAAGCTCAGGGCCTGTTCGTGGATACCGAGCGCTTTATCGAAGCTGATGCTCATGTCGGAAACCTTTGGGTGACCAGAATGTACGTACATGGACTTAGCAAGCGTCGTGCCACTTTCCAAAACCCCATAAACCGGGGCTTTGCGGGCATGGGCAAGGCGGCAATGCCAGAAAAGCGGCAACCGTTTTCCGCCGGCTGCCGCTTTTCTGCCGCTTTTTGAGTGACACTGGCAATTACAGTGGGACCGGGCTTTCGTGGGAGCCGAGCTTGCTCGCGATGAACGATGACGCGGTCGGGAGTTGAAACCGTGTTGCCTGCATCGCGAGCAAGCTCGGCTCCCACAGAAGCTCGCTCCACAGAGTGAGCGAAGCACTAATCAGCAGGCAAAAAAAAACGGGAGCCTGTAGGGGCTCCCGCTTTTTGACGACCCGACTGCATCACTTCGCCTGGTAGATGATCCCCGGACTGCACTGGATCATCTGGTAATGATCCGGCAAGCCGTTCAGTGCTTCAGAGGCGCCTAGGAACAGGTAGCCGCCGGGCTTCAGAGTGCCGTGGATGCGCAACAGGATGTCCTTCTTCACTTCGGCGGAGAAGTAAATCAGCACGTTGCGGCAGAACACGATGTCGAACTTGCCCAGGCTGGCGTAGCTGTCCAGCAGGTTGAACGAGCGGAACTCCACCCGGCTCTTGATCGGTGCCTTGACCACCCAGCGCCCCGGCCCTTTCGGATCGAAGTAGCGTTGCAGGCGATCGGGCGACAGGCCGCGGCCGATAGCCAGGCTGTCGTACTCACCGGTCTTGCAGTTGTTGAGCATGGTCCCGGACAGGTCCGTGGCGACGATCTGCACGCCCCCCTTCAACTGGCCGATATTGGTCCGCTCGAACTCGTCGATGGACATCGACAGCGAATACGGTTCCTGACCCGACGAGCAGGCGGCCGACCAGATCCGCAGGCGCTGGCCCGGGCTGGCCTTGATGGCCGCCGGCAGCACTTTGTTCTTCAAGACTTCGAACGGATAGGTATCACGAAACCACAGGGTTTCATTGGTGGTCATGGCGTCCACCACCATTTCGCGCAAACCGCTACGCGGCTGGGTCTGGATACGCTGCACCAGTTCGCCCAACGATTTGAGGCCCTGCTGCTCCATCAATTTGTTGAGACGGCTCGACACCAGATATTGCTTGTTTTCACCAAGCAATATGCCACAGGCTTTTTCCAGGAAGACCCGGAACTGTTCGAAATCCAAATTACCCGTAGACAAGTTACCGCCTCTTTCATTGTGTTGATTTGCCGGGCGCACAACGCGCCCGACCTTTATTCCGCTGTCTTGATCCGATCGACTACCCGGGAAGCCAGGTCGTCAGGGCGGAACTTGGCGAGAAAATCATCGGCACCGACTTTCTTGACCATCGCCTGGTTGAAGACACCCGACAGGGACGTATGCAGGATGATGTGCAGCTTTTGCATACGCGGATCACTGCGGATTTCCGATGTCAGGGTGTACCCGTCCATCTCCGGCATCTCGATGTCGGAGATCATCATCAGGAACTCTTCTTCCGGCTTCTTGCCCTCGTCGACCAACTTGCGCAGGTAATCCAGCGCCTGCCGCCCATCGTTCAATGCAATCACTTCGACGCCGATCGTCTGCAGGCAACGGGTCACCTGCTTACGCGCCACCGACGAATCGTCCACCGTCAGCACCCGCAGCGAAACCGCCTTGTGCTGGGTTTCGGCATCCACCACACCGTGGGAGATGGTTTCCGTGGTCGGCGCCACTTCGGCGAGGATTTTCTCCACGTCGATGATTTCCACCAACTGGCCATCAACCCGGGTCACCGCCGTCAGGTAGTGATCGCGGCCGGTCCCCTTGGGCGGTGGATGGATCTCCTCCCAGTTCATGTTGACGATGCGCTCCACCGAGCGCACCAGGAATCCCTGGGTCTTGGTGTTGTACTCGGTGATGATCACAAACGGACTGCTCTGATCCAGCAGCCGACCGGAACCGGTGGCCATCGCCAGATCGAGAATCGGAATGGTCGCTCCCCGAATGTTCGCCACACCGCACACGACGGGACTGGACTTGGGCATCAAGGTCAGCTTGGGGCATTGCAGCACCTCGCGGACCTTGAATACGTTGATCCCATATAACTGCTGGCCATCGAGACGGAACAACAACAGCTCCAGGCGATTCTGACCGACCAGCTGCGTGCGCTGGTTTACCGAATCCATCACTCCCGCCATGCCCTGACTCCTACCTAACGCTAATGTGTCCGACGCGCATTCATCACTAAACGGCACGGGGCTTGCTATTCAACCGGCATGAACGCACAAACGACATTTTCTCGACGCCTGACCACTCATTGCCGCCTCTGGCTCGGTGTGCTGTTGGCTGCCTGCCTGTTCGCCTCGGGGGGACGTGCCCTTGCCGATGCTCCGGTTACCTTGCCTGATCTCCTTATCGGCGTCACTCAGGGCTTTCTTGAATTCACCGTAGAAGACTATCTGGCTTCCAGTCAAACCGAAGGTCGCTACGAAATCGAAGTCAACCAGATCGACCCGCGCCTGCGCATGCCGATGTGCGACAAGGAATTGACTGCCTCCCTGGAAAGCCCCGCCAGGCCCCTGGGACGTGTAACAGTAAAGGTCCGTTGCGACAGCGCGGCGCCCTGGACGGTATTCGTGCCGGCCCAGGTGCGCCTGTTCCGCGAAATCGTCACCACCACCCGACCATTGAAACGGGCCGGAATCGTTGAACCTCAGGACGTGACGCTGCGTGAACGGGACGTCAGCCAGATAACCCAGGGCTTCCTGACCTCTGTCGATCAGGCCATTGGACAGAAACTTGTCCGACCAATGGTAGCCGATCAGATCGTGACCCTCGTGCATCTGGAGCAGGCCGAAGTCGTTCGTAAAGGTGACCAGGTAGTGATCACCGCCCGCAGCGGCACCTTGGCCGTACGAATGCCTGGTGAAGCCCTGTCCAATGGCGGCATGAATGAACAGATTCGGGTGAAAAACCTCAATTCCCAGCGCGTCATCAAGGCGCAGGTGATAGCCCCAGGCCAGGTGGAAGTGGCTATGTAGCGATCGGTAGAAATGGGTAGAAAGCTGGCGCTTGACCCTGCTGTTCCCTAGACTGTGCCTTACGCAAGGCAAGCGCAGACGTGCGCACGCTCATTGAACAAATGAGCCTAAAGTTTTTTTGGGGATGGCCGAAAACATGGCAAGCGTCCAAATACCCAGAGGTTTTTTACCATGGTCATCGATTTCAACCGTTTAAACAGCTCTTCACCATTGACGGGCACCACGCGCCCCAGCGCCAGCAAGGAAACCGAAAAATCCTCGCCGGCCGAGCAAGCGACAGTCGTCAAGAATGGGGAATCGGTACACCTCAGTGATGAGGCTCAACAGTTGCAGAAGGTCACTGACAAGCTGCGCGATCAACCTGTCGTCAACAACGCCCGCGTGGCCGAGTTGAAAGCAGCCATCGCCGATGGCAGCTATAAAGTCGACAGCAACCGTGTAGCCAGCAAACTGCTCAACTTCGAAGCCCAGCGCTAGGCCGCCGCCTGCGCAGGCTTTTGGACGCTAAGACCCAAGGCCAGCCATGCACGACACTCATTTATTGCAACTGATCATCGACGATTTTGTTCCAGCGCAACAATTGCTGGAACTCCTGCAGACCGAATCCCTGGCGCTGCACGGTCGCGACATGCCCTTGCTGGAAAATATCCTGGCACAGAAACAGGCATTGATCATTTTGCTCGATCAGCATGGCCGTAAACGTAGCGAGATTCTCGCCAGCCTTAACCTGCCCGCGAACAACGATGGCCTCGAGCAACTGGCGAGCCAGTCGACGATCGGCGATCAGTTGCTCTCCCAAAGTGCAGTGCTCAATGAGCTGCTCGCCCAGTGCCAGGCCGCCAACGCCCGCAATGGCCAATCGATCCAACTCCAGCAGGCCGCTACCGCCAACCAGTTGCGCATCCTCAATGGCGGTGAAATCCCGACGCTTTACGATGCTCGCGGCTCGACCGCCAAAATGGTCAAGCATCGCCCGCTCAGCCAGGCATGAAACGAACCATGCATGCGCTCTATCAACCCGCGATAGATGCTGGCAAAATGCTAGCCATTCGTAGTCGTATTTTGCCTGGAGATTGACCCACCGTGTTCAACGCCTCAAACGCGGATGATGCTCCGCAACCGCCTAAGGTCCTTACCACGCCCCTGGAAATCTCCGGCAACTTGCGGATGCTGCAAGATAGTCACGATCCACTGATCATTACCTTTCATGAACGCACACAACGCTTCCAGAGCTACCTGGTCGACGTCGATCGCGAGAAGAACACCATTGCCCTGGATGAAATGATCCCTCGCGACGGAGAACGCTTCCTGCTCGCGGGCGAGCCGTTTCGGGTCGAGGGTTTCCATGATGGCGTGCGCATCGCATGGGAAGGCAATGGCCCGCTGACGATCAATGAGTCCAACGATGGCCGCTGCTATCGCGGCGCCTTGCCCGACGAAGTGGTTTATCACCAACGTCGCAACGCCTTCCGCGCCGCCCTGAAACTGGCGCAACTGGTGAACATCGAACTGGGCGGCGACAAGCTCAAGTCACCGGTGAACGGCAAACTGCTGGATATCTCCGCCACCGGCTGCAAGCTGCGCTTCGATGGCGACATCACCGAGCGCCTGCAATTGGGCCAGGTGTATGAGCGCTTCATCGCCGCCCTGCCCTTTGGCAATATGACGGCGCCGGTCGAGCTGCGCTACCTGCATTTCGAAGAGCGCATCAACACCACTTTCGCCGGCGTGCGCTTCCACAATATCAGTGGCCTGGTGCAGCGGCAGGTCGAGCGTTTCGTTTATCAGTTGCAGCGTGAAGCTCGCCGTTTCGATAAAGACGATCTCTGATCTTCAGCCCTAAAGTATCGCTGCTTCTGGACTGACCTCATCGCGAGCAGGCTCGCTCCCACATGGGTTACCCAAGTCCCTGTGGGAGCGAGCCTGCTCGCGATGGGCGCGCCGCACTTCTCTTACCTGGCCTGAGGCTCCTCAGCCTCAGCCGCCTCGGTAACCGGCTCTGCCACCGGCTCGACCTCCGGATTCGGCGACACCTGCATCTGCTCCTGCACCACCTGCTCATCAACCCTCGGATCGAGACACGCCACCAGCGGCGAACTGGACATGCTGTCGGGCATCGCCACGTGATGCAGCGGTGCGTCATCGACCTGATGCAGGTTGGTCACCGCTTTCGGCCGTATGCGCCACACCAGTACCAATGCAAAAAAGGTGAAGAAGGCATACAGCATGTGGCTGCCGAACGACTTCATCAGCACCCCGGCCACCAACGGGCCGATACTCGCACCCACACCGTAGGTCACCAGCAGCATGGCGGTCAGCGACACCCGGCGATCAGCTTCGACGTGGTCGTTGGAAAACGCCACCGCCAGCGGGTACAAACAGAATTGCATCAGCGAACAGAAGAACCCCGCGATGAACAGCACCTCCAGCGGCACCGCCGACAGAATTGCCAATGGCGCTGCGAAAACCGCCAGGCACAGGGCAAAGCAACGGATCAGCAGCGCGCGATCGTAACGGTCGGACAGCCAACCCAGCGGCCACTGCACCAGCAGGCCGGCAAAGATGCAGCTACCCATGAACAGGCCGACCTGCTCGGTCGACAGCCCTTGCTGGGAGGCATAGAGCGGCGCCAGGCCATAGAACGAGCCAACGATCAGCCCGGAGCCCAACACCGTACTCAATGACTGTGGCACGCGCTTGATGAAGAACCGCGGCTCCATCGGTGCCGGACGCAACGGCGCCGGGTGGATCCGGCGGGTCAACGCCACCGGCACCAGGCACAGGGCAAAGCACAGCGCCACCAGCATCAGCAGTTCCAGCCCCAGGGCCGGGTGGATCACCAGGATCAGTTGACCCAGCACCATCCCTAGGTACGAGGCGATCATGTAGCCGCTGAACACCACCCCACGCTGCTTCGCATCGGCCTGCTCGTTGAGCCAGCTCTCGATGACCATGTACTGGCACATCATGCCGAGACCGACGATCACCCGCAGCACCACCCAGGCCGGCAGCCAGCTCACCAGGCCGTGACCCAGCACCGCCGCACCGACGATCCCTGCACAGGCCGAGTAGGCACGAATATGCCCGACACGGGCAATCAGCCGATGGCCGATCTTGCCGCCCAGCACCAGGCCGAAATAGTTGGCGGCCATCAGCGCACCGACCCACAGGCTGTCCACATGCTCGGCAGCCAGGCGCAAGGCCAGGTAAGTACTCAACAGCCCCGAACCGATCAGCATCATCAGCGAGGCGAAATAAAGCGCTCGAAAAGGTTTCCAGACTTGGCGCATCGGCGTTCCGAGCGGCTCCTTGAGATAAGTAGGGGCCGCCTGTGAAGGCAGCCCGAATGCGACGTTTCGTTAAGCCTGGGCTGCCAGCACACGCCGTTCCCAGGGCGTGATTTCATCAAAGTAGCTGGTCAGTTCCAGGGTTTTCGTCGCGATGTAGCCTTCGATGAACTCTGTACCGAACAGTTCCTTCGCCAGAAGGCTACGTCTCAGACGCTCCAGGGCAGCATGCAAGGTACATGGCAACGATAGATTATCCGGCACCTGGAATTCACCCTGGATCGCAGCGCTCGGCTCCAGGCGATTTTCAATCCCATGAAGACCGGCCGCCAGGCTGGCAGCGATAGCCAGGTAAGGGTTGGCATCGGCCCCGGGCAAGCGATTTTCGACCCGTCGGGCCACTGGTGAACTGGCCGGAATCCGTAACCCGGCCGAGCGATTGTCGTGAGACCAACAGGCATTGTTCGGCGACGCGAACGGATGACACAGGCGCTGGTAGGAGTTGACGTTCGGCGCGAACAGCGCCGTGAAGTCCGCCATGCCGGCCTGTTGCCCGCCGATGAAGTGCCTGAACGCCGCCGTTGGCTCGCCGGCCTCGTCGCTGAACACATTACGGCCGCTGTCCAGCTCGACGAGACTCTGGTGAATATGCATCGAACTGCCCGGCGTATGGGCCAGCGGTTTGGCCATGCACACCACGGTCAGGCCGTGCTTGAGAGCGACCTCCTTGAGCAGGTGCTTGAACAGGAAGGTCTGGTCGGCCAGCAGCAGAGCATCGCCATGCAGCAGATTGATCTCGAACTGGCTCACACCCATTTCATGCATGAAGGTATCGCGCGGCAACCCCAGGGCTGCCATGCATTCATAGACCTCGTTGAAGAATGGGCGCAGGCCGTTGTTGGAACTGACACTGAATGCCGAGTGGCCGTCTTCACGACGTCCATCCAAGCCCACCGGGGGCTGGAATGGCTGGGTCGGATCCGGGTTGGGCGCGAAGACGAAAAATTCCAGTTCGGTCGCCACCACCGGCGCCAAGCCCCGGGCAGC
This sequence comes from Pseudomonas sp. ICMP22404, assembly GCF_006227205.1. Lineage (GTDB taxonomy): Bacteria > Pseudomonadota > Gammaproteobacteria > Pseudomonadales > Pseudomonadaceae > Aquipseudomonas. The sequence continues at coordinate 146,299 of NZ_VCNG01000012.1, read as the reverse complement.
ATACCGGGCGATCACCGTCTTGAGCTGGCCGCGTGTCGAGAGACGAGAGCTTTCACCGGTCAGTTCATCGGCATCGCAGATTGCCAGGGCGCGGGGGTGCGAACTCCAGGGCAGGCGGTGGATCTGTTTCGGATCGGCCACCAACGCCAGGTCGCCATCGTCACTGCCATAGAAGCGCGATGGCGGATAACCGCCCATGATGCATTGCAACAGCACACCCCGGGCCATCTGCAACCGCCGCCCCTCCAGGAAACCCGCAGCGGTCATCACCTTGCCCCGCGGTACGCCATTGAGGTCCGGCGTGACACATTCAATCTCATCAATGCCCGTCAGTCGCTGCGCGAGTGAACCCAGGCCATCGGTCGTCATGACGCATTCCTTGTTATGTGCGAGCCGCGAACGGCAACCCGTACAAAATAGGCTTCAGCTGTTCGGAATATCAAGCACCTGGAGACAATAAACATCGAGCCTGGGAACACCCTGTGGGAGCGAGCCTGCTCGCGATGGCGGCGTATCAGACAACCCGGCATAAACCGACCCGGCGCTATCGCGAGCAGGCTCGCTCCCACAAGGATGCAGGCTGCCGGGGCCTCCTGCGTGGGACAGGCTCAGGGCAGATAAATCCTGAACACGCCTCCCCCCAGCACACCGCCATTGGCAATTTCGGTTCGCCCGCACACACCGCCGCGCTGGTGCAGCCCGGCGATCCGCGCGGCGAAGTACAAGCCCAGCCCGGTGCTGCCGCTGCTGTGGTTGATGCCCTGAACATAGTCGGCCTGACGCTCGATCATTTCGGGTGGATAGCCTGGGCCGTCGTCGTTGATGGTGAGCACCAACTGCCCGGCTTCATCGCTCGCACTGATCAACAGCGTCTGCCGGGCGTGGCGAATGGCATTGTTGATGCAGTTGTCGAGCACCGAAGCAATCAGCTCTCGGTCGAAAAAGCCCAGGGGGCTCAAAGGGTCGACCTCATAGGTGACCATGATCCCACGGCTGCGGAACACCTCCTGATGGCCGGCCAACTGCGCCTCGATGAAATCGTCCAGCTCATGGTAGGCCGGGTGCAGCGGCAACTGGTTGACACCCAGCTTGTACAGTCCCAGCAGTTGCACCATCAAGCCATTGAGGTGGGCGAATTCAAACTCCATCACACCCTGCTCGGGGGTCTGCTGCGCCGCTTCGGGCAGGCGCTCGAGCCACTGGGTATGAGCCTGCATGAGCAAGGTCAGGGAGTTTTTCATGTCGTGCACGGTCGACGCGATCACCGTGGAAAAATCGAGTGCCTGTTCGCTGTCATTCATCGCCAAATGCCTTGCTTCGCAGTTTCTGATAGCGCGCAAAACGCGCATCGGTGTCGGGTATCATGCCCACCAGTTTCAGGCAGGCGCGACATTCCTCCAGCAGCTCCGATTCCACACTGGTATCGGTGCCATGCAGCAGGGATTGCGCCATGTTCAGGGCAATACTGATGTTCTTCGGTTGCATCTTCAGCGCACGGCGGAACAACTCCCGCGCCTCGGGCAACGCACCGGTCTTGTAGACACGCACACCTTCGCGGTTCAGCTCGGCGGCGGCATTGCCCTGATTGAGAATATTCGGGTCGTCAGTGAGCTTGGCAATGCCTTGCATTACCGTCGGGTCATCACCGTAGATTTCCGCACAGTTCTTGAGCATCGACTCGCCGGCGCTGGTCTGGCCGAGCATCTGCAACTGCTTGGCCACCAGCAGCGCGGCCTCGGCGCTCATGAATTGCTCCATGCCGTCGAGACGCTGCAAAGCCTGCTCGGTGAGTTTTTCCGCGGTTTCGGCATCGTTCAGCAACAGGCTCGTGGCTTTCATCAGTCGCGCCCGGACCTGCAGTCCCGGGTCGTTGAGATTTTCCTTCGCCACCGCGCTGAGGGTCGTGTTGATCTCCAGCCGGGTCCGGGTGTCGAGGCCTTTCTCGCTGCCCTTGCTGATCAGTGCATGGGCCAGGCCGAGGTTGCTTTCCGGATCCTTGAAACGCGACTGCGCGCCCTGCCCGACCGCCTGGCGGTAGGCCCTGGAGGCGGTGTCGTAATCTTCGTTGGTCATTGCCAACTTGCCCAGCAGCGATTGTCGACGCACCGCCAGGGGCGACAGGCGAACCGCTTCTTCCAGCACCTCCTGCGCCTGCTTCGTGTCACCTTCGGCCACCAGGACATCGGCCATGCCGTCATACAAGGCAGGCATCATAGGAAATGTCTTGAGGGCCTTTTCATAAACGGCCTTGGCCTGCGCCACCTGACCGCGCTTGAACATCAATTTGCCCAGGCCCGCATAGGCCCAAGGCAACGGACGATCGGCCAGGATGGTGTTGTACAGGCGCTCCAGGGCTTCGTTCTGGTTCAGGTCCCGCAGCGCATCGGCCCGATATCGCAGGCACAACGGCCCGTAGCGCGGATCCTGCTTGCACAGGGCGATGCAGGCATTGAGCACTTCCAGCGGCTTGCCACGATCCAGCGCTTGGAGAATCGGCTTGAGCAGGGTCTTGCGCTGCTCCAGCCGCTCTAACCGCTGGGCCAGGCCGGAGCGGTTGAAAGGCTTGGTCAGGTAGGCATCGGGCTCATGCTCCAGGGCACTGAGTACCATGGCCTGGCTGGTCTCGGCAGTCACCATGAGAAACACGCTTTCATGACTGATGAGCTTCTCGATCATCAAGTCTTCCAGCACCTGCTGACCGTTCTTGCGGCCGTCGCCCAGGTGATAGTCCTGCAGGATGAAGTCATAGCGCTTCTGCGAGCACATGCGCAACGCCACTTCACCGGTGTCGGCGGTATCCACGTCCTTGACACCCAGCTCACGCAACATGGAGCGGATCGAACTGCGGAAATCCGAGAAATCATCGACGATCAGAAAACTTTTTTGGTGGTACGCCAGCATCGAGGATGTCCAGGCAAGTAAAAAAGATGCGCCCAAAAGGGTGCTCGTCAGCTTATCGGCCGCAAGTGGCGTTCCGTTAACCGATCGTATGGGAGAGGTTTAGTGCGAGAAAGGCGCTAATGCCAGTTCGTCAGAAAGATCTGGCAGCCCCAGGTGGAATCTGTGGCGAGGGAGCTTGCTCCCGCGGGGGCACGAAGCGGCCCTTGCCTTGTCGGGGCCGCTGCGCAGCCCAGCGGGAGCAAGCTCCCTCGCCACAGCGTGCCCACTTGGGATTCGCTGAACTGGCAGCGCCATGCCCGGCTTTGCTCGTCAGATCGTCACTTAGCGACGCCCCAACAGCCGTCCCCAAAATCCCACTTTAGTCTCCTCGACCACTGGCGCAGGTGGCACGACCTCCTGCCTTACCGGATGCGTACTCGGACCATCGGACCGGAGTAAATCCCCTGGATAATGCTCAAGCCCCAGGCACTGCGAATCATCCAACCCAAAAGCCTTCACCGCCGCCACGGCTTCCACGCACCAGCGACCGAAATACGCGCCACCTTCAAAATTCTCGTCGCCATAGGTGTACCAGTAGGGATGCTTGTAACTGACTGCCTGGGGATCGGAGCCGGATTTCGCCCCTGTTCGGACTTCCTGATACCAGTGACTGACAAAGGCTTCCAACTTGGAAGCCTGCGTCTCCACCGGCGCATCCACCGCCGCCAACAGTCGTCCATAAGGTTTGGGATAAAGGAGAGCGGCCCCCACTTTGCGCTCGGGAGTGCGACTCGCGATGACCCGGTCGAGCAACACGTCCTCGCCTTCGTTGCCGATAAGGGTCAGCAGCCTTCGCCATTGATCATCTGGTATCTCCAGAGCCAACCCCAAGCCCACCAGCCAGAAGCAGACGATGTAATGGTCATAGTTGACGCGCCAGCTGTGGCGGGTGAATTGCTGCTCAGGTGTCCAGACCGTTGCCCCCAGGCGTTCGGCCTCTTCACAGGCATCGAGTAGCCCAGGGAAATAAGGAGGCAAGTCGGCGACAGGGCATCCGGCAGAGTAGCGACTTAGCATCTGGTGCCAATGGTCCTGGGCGATGGTATAGACGTACTGCGGCGCGTAGTCGGGATCGCCCGCCGGGGCCCGCGCGTTCTCAAGCGCTCGGGCAATGCGTTCGTCAACATACGCAACCCATTCAGACCAGTAGCGAGAATCTCCCAGTGGTGCCCGAACCATTTAAGTTTCCTTCAAGCCCATATCGTGAAAATTTCTGGTATTTACGTTAGGAACCCGTAGTCACTCTTGCTGCTGAAGTCCGAAGAAACGCGCGTAGGCTGCCTCCACCCGGTCAACAAGCTGATCAGAATGATGCCTATGCTCTCTAGCTCAACCGCCTCGGCAAACAGCAAAGGACTTGCCACAACCGGCGTAGTCAAACCTAGTTTTTATCGCACACGGAAAATTGCGTGAATCTCTAAAGGTAGCAGATCGAAAGGTGTGTATTTGAACTCAGGACCCCACGCCGCACCGCCGTCCTAAGAATTGGAGAAATGAAACTTACATAGTTCCTCCAGTGCTTGAGCTAGCCCTTCTCTCAAGATTGAAACAACACTTCCCCCCATCACTTCGCCCCAGAAATCCTCATAAAACAGGGAAAAACCATTAAAAATCAAGCAATTAAAAACCCTCCCTCTAAATACATCCTGTCCCGCCCCATAATCAAAACTTAAGACCCAAAACTTCCCGCACAGAAGTCGTCCTCATTGCGGATATACAAACTCAATCCCGATTTTTCCCTCAACCAAGTCAATCGTCACTTCACAGCCACTCCAAACAGACATACCTGCCGTTAGCTTATTCTGGAAATACCAATTTCGGAGTTCCACCAACAGCTTCAACATATCAGCATTTGCACGTCCTCCAGCAGTAAACCAGGACACGTTACCTTGCTCATCCACGAAGTCATATTCATATTCGCAGCTGTCCAACTCCTGCGCTAACTGTGCGCGCATTACAACTTTACACGCCCCCTCTGGAGCGACATCAAATAAAATCGCGCCAATATCATTATAAATATCGCTATCGTTACGCATCAGATACCTCCTGGTGAATTATTAAACAAAACTTCTTTAGGACGACCACCACCAATTGAGTACTCGACGTTAAAACTATCTGGCCGAACATTCCCACCAGAGTAAACAGGCTCAATTTTTACCCTAACAGCCTTACCCTCCTTTAGAGCATCCGCCCAAGAATTCTCCATTGCTTTCCAGACACCCTTGTTTAAGTTCCCATTCATGGGGAGTAGATTTAACTTTTCACCTGGACCGTTAAAAATACTTGCAATTAGGTGCCCACCCTCATCACCCGCCACCCCGCATTTACCAGCCACACACTGCTGATACGTGTTCCTGTCATTCTTCACAAAAGAAAGATCAGACTCAACTTTTTCAACGCGCCCCAAACTATCTGTTTGATAAATTTTGTTCCCATCAACTTTATAAATTGTATTGGGTTCAGGTTTGTTGAGCTCTTTGGACCATGCGCCCTTACCACCAGAGTTAATTTCTACTTCGCGAAGCACTTTACTAGGTTTTTTTATCCCAGCACTGTAATCCCCAGGATTTTCAACAACCTTCCCATTAACGGTCGTCGTGCCAGGGCCATACCCCCCCTCAAGCTTCCCGCTATAGGCTCCCTCCACGCTGCTCCACTGCACCGGCTTACCAGCCGACGCTTCAGCTTTGGCAATTTTGGCCATATCGGCCATCTTTTCAAGCCCTTGCGCCCCAACCTTGATCCCTGTTTTTGCCAGCGCCACGCCGCCTTTGGCCGCCGTACCCACGCCCGTGGCAATACTACCCACCTGCCAAACCAGTTCGCCCAGGTCCTGACCCAACTGCACGGCGCGGTCGTCGCCGCCATTTTCCAGGGCATCCTTGACGCGATCGAGTTTGGCGTTGAGTTCATTGACCACGCCATCGCCGAACTGCTTGCGGGCCTCGGGGTCGTTGATCAGGGCCTTGAGGCCGTTGATTCCGTCAATCGGATGGAGGAGGAACTGCGCCAGGCCTTCGACGTCGCCCCATCCCGCCTGCACCAGGCCCTTGCCCACGCCGAAGCGGGTCAGTACGTCTTGTTTCTGGTTGATGTAGGCCCATTTGGCGAGCACCTGCGCCTTGGCCGCCAGCCCATCGGCTGCGCTGTATTCCTTCTCGGCCTGGACCAGTTGCTGGGTCGCCAGCCAGTTGTTGTCCACCGCCGCGCCGGCCGCGCTGTTGGCGGTGGCCGGGTCGAGCGAGGCGCTGCTGGCGGCCAGGCCGGTGACCAGGCTGACGATCAGGTTTCGCTTGGCTTCGCGCTGGGCTTCGCTTTCGTTGGGGCTGGCTTCGGAGAACAAGCCAGTGAGCAGGCTCGACGCCGCCGCGCCCGCTGCGCCACTGCCGCAGCTCTGGCTACTGGCCGCGGCGCCCGCGCAGGCGACGATGCCATGCAGCGCGGCATGCAGCGGCGAGCCTTCAGTGAGTTTGCCGTCCGCCACCAGGTCGCCGATGTAGCCCGCGCCTTGCTGTTGCACGTAGTTGACCACCAGGCTCTGGACGAATGCGCCGTTACTGCCGCTGATGTTGCCGCTGGCCGCGCCCACCAGGGCGGTGGTGATCTGGCGGTAAGTGCCGCCCGCGCCCCACTTGTCGGCGATGTCGCGGGCTTCGACAGTCAGCCGCTGGGAATTGTTGAGCAACGCCAATCGCTCGGCGTCGGTCAGGTTCGCATTCGGGTCGAGGGCCTTGGCCCTGTCTTCCTCGGCCTGGTTGCGCTTGGCATCGACCTCCTTGGCCTTGTTGGCGAGCAAAGTGCTGGCTTCGTTGGCGAACGCGCCGACAATCTCGAAACCGGCGCGGATCTCATCTTCGTCGAAGATCGGCTTGAGCGCGTTGCTGGTATCGCGGTCGCTGGAGACGTCGCGATTGAGGCTGGCGACGGTTTGCTCGCCATTCTTGCCGGTGCGCTTCTGCTGCTCGGCATCATCGGTGATGACGACCGTGCCGCCACTGATGCCGCTGCGGGTGACGCTGCTGGCGTCGTCGCTGGCACTGATGGCAATCGGCATGGTGGCGCTGAGCTCATTGCCGTTCTGCGGCAGCCCGGTACCCGGGGTTTGCGTGCCGCCGCTGGTGGCGTTGCCCTGCTGGTCCTTGCCGACTTCGCGATAGCCGCCCCCGACGCTGACGGAACTGGCGTCGTATTCGGCCTTGTTCTTGATGTCGCGGCTGGTGAGGCTGGCGGTGACCAGGCGATTCTTGCCGTCCTGCACGGCCTTGTCGCTGCTGGCGATCACCCCGCCGACCAGGTCGGTGTTGCCGCCCACGCGAATGTCGAAGCCCTCGTCGCCGGCCTTGATCCCGGATTGCTCGATCACGCTGGCGTAGTTGGAGTCGATGTCCGTGGCCCCGAAGCTGCCACTCATGCCGTTGACCGAACTCATGCCGTAGCAGAACGGCGGGACGCACAGGCTGATGCCAACGCCCAGGCTCTTCTCATCGACGACGTAGGTGTTGGTGTCTTGCAGGCTTTCGATGGTCAGGTCGCCGCCGACGTCGGCCAGTACCTGTTTGCCACTGGCCACCGCGCCCTTGAGGTGAGTATCGCCGCCCGAGGACAACAGCAACTGGTTACCCGCCTGCACATGGGTATTGGTGTGAGTGAGGCCATCGCCGTCTGCCTGGCCACGGCTGCCGGACGCTCCCAGGTCCAGGGTGAAACCGTTGCGGGCACCGAGGGAAAAGCCGACGCCGATGCTCGCGCTGCTGCCTTTGCTGTCGGTCTCCTGCTTGTCGACATTGCGGGCGGCGAGCAGGTTGATGTCGCCGTCCGCCAGCAGGCTGGCGTTGCGTCCGGCCTTGATATCGCTGCCTTGCACGGTGATGTCGCTGGCCGCCCCCGCGCCAGTGGCACGCAGGCGGATGTCGTTGCCGGCGGTCATGGTCGAGCCGGCCGCGCTGTCGCTGGTGTAGGTGGTGGTGCTTTGGTTTTTCTTGGTGCCCAGCGACAGGCTGATGTTGATCCCGCCGGCCGAGCCTGGGTCCATCGCCACGGCGGTGGCGGCGTTGTTGGTCGCCAGCACGGCGGTCGCGGCGGCCAGGGCCTTCATGCGTCCGTCGTCGGTTTTCTCCGAGGCCCGTTTCATCTGCTGGTTGGTTTGAATCGCGCTGATCACCGGGTTGGTCACGGTGAGGGTGAACCCGGTTTGCTTGAACAGGGTTTCGCGCTCGCGCTCACGGGTGTTACGGGCTTCGACGACATCAATGGTCTGCGCCGTGACGTCGATGTTGCCTTGGGGCGCCGACACCTGGCTGCCCACCTGACGGTACCCCTTGCCCGCTTCGATCAGCACATCGCCGGTGGTCGAGCCCACGGTGCTCGCCACGGCCGTGTGCTCCGTGGCGAGATCCTTGACGCTCTGTTTCTGGGTACCGAGGGTCACGGCGATGCCGCCGCCGCTGAACAAGCCGCTTTTCTTGACGGTCTTGTCGTGGCGTTCGCTGCTGCTGGCGGTGGCCGCCTCGATGTTGACGTTGTTGTCCGCCACCAGGATGGTCTTGGTGGTGGAAACCACGTTGCTGCCACTCAGATTGATGTCGCGACCAGCCTGCACATAAGTCTGCTCGCCACTCAGGGTGGAGCCTTCGGCCTGGGTCTGGCTGACGGTGTCGCGGGTGGTGGTGGTCTTGCTGGAGAACCACCCGCTCTTGCCTTTGACCTTGTGCGCTTCGTCGGCGAACTGGTAGTTCTGGGCCTTGGTGAGGTTGACGTCACGCTTGGCCTCGGCAAACACCGCGCCCTGCTCGCTGGTCACGTGGGCGGCGCGGGCGTTGAGGTCCTGGCCCGCGCTCAGGCGGACGTCGCCCTGGCCCTGGATCAGCGAGCCGACTTCGGTCTGGCTGGCGTCGTTGCGCCAGTTGCTGCTGTTCCAGGTCAACGCTTGCTGATGCGCCTCGCCCACGGTGCCGAGGTTGAGGTTGTTGCCGGCCTCCAGCGACGTGCTGCCGCCCTGGCCTGCATTCACGACCTGGGCCCCGGTGAGATTCAGGTCCTTGCCGGCGCTGACATTCATCGTGCCCTGGGCACCGCTGACGAACAGCCCGGCCACCCGTGACAACTGCGTCCGGGTACCTTGGGCACTGCTGCTGTCGCGACTGCTGGAAATGACGTTGATGTCCTGCCCAGCCTTCACCGACAGATTGTCCACGGCGCCGATCAGGCCACCGAGGTTGTTGAGGTTGTCCCTGGCGGTGACCGAGGCGTTGTCGGCTTGGATACGCCCACCCAGGTTCTCGATGTTCTGCGCGGTGATCGCCATGACACTGCGCCCGGCCAGGCTGCCGCTGTTGACCAGGTCGCCGGCGATGTTCAGGTTCAGGCGCTGCCCGGCGATCAGCGCACCGGAACCGTTGAGGTCGCCTTCCTGGACCCGCACGTAGACCTGCGGCACCAGCACGTTGCGGGTGTCGCCGTTAGGGAGGGTCACCTGCTTTTGCACCAGCCAGACGATGTCACTGGTCAATTGGGCCATCTGCTCGGACGTCAGCGCCACGCCGGGCACCAATTGCCATTGGTTGGCGACGGTGACGGCGTTGTCGATCAGGGCACGATACTGCAGTTCATCATTGGCGTAGCCATCGAGGAAACGTCGGCCGGTGAGTTGCGCCACTTGCTCGCGAATCAGCTTCTGTTCGTAGAAACCGTCGCCCAGGCGCTGTTGGGTCAGGGCCGGGTCGACTTGCAGACGCTGCAGCATGTAGTCCGAGGACAGCCAGGTGCGGTAGCTGGCAAAGCGCGGGTCGGTTTCGATCAGGTAGCCGCCGGTGTTCTGCGGGTTGGTGTTGAACAGGCTGTTGTTGGGCAGCTCGAGGGACGGCCCGCCGCTGCGGATCTGCTCGGCCACGCCTTTGCTGTTCAGGGTGGTCTGGGCGGCGATCTGGACGATCGGCGCGACCTGGTGGGTGCGGCTGCCCGTGGCGTTGACCGCGCCTGCGGCGGCGACCTGCTCGGTGACGCCCTGGGTGGCGCGCGCGGCGATCTGGGTGCCGGTGCCGTTGCCCGCGGTGTTCTCGGCGAACACGGTCGGTTGCAGGGTGATGTCCTGGATCATCGGTGCCGGCGTGTAGCCTGTGACGGCCGTGCCCTGGCGGTCGCGCCCCTTGCGCTGGATGCGATAGAAGTGGGTGGCGGTGCCGCTGTCGGTGGTGGTGCGCTGGCCCGTCAGCTCAGTGTTGGTCAGGCTGCCGATGTCGGCTTGCAGCAGTCCGCCGGCAATGATCCGGCTCTTGTCGTTGAGCACGTCGCCGGCGCTGATCTGCATCGTCCCGCCGGAGAGGATCTGCGCCGGTGCCGAGGTGGCGATCTGGGTTTCCTCCACCACCCGGGTGTAGTCGTAGCGGTTCCAGTTGTCCTGCCGGCCCTCGGGGGTGGCCAGGTAGAGCACCTCGTCGCTGCTGACCGAAACCTGGTTGCCCTGGTAGCGGTTCGTCGAACCGGTGAGTTGGAATTCCTGCAAGGCGGTACGACTGACTTCCACCTGCCGGGTGCTGAAATGCTCGTTGGTGTTGCGCACGCTTTGCACGTTCAGCGACAGGTTGCCGAGGGCCTCGATGGTCGCGCTGGCGTTGGTCAGCAACTGGGCGCGGTCCTGGGCCTTGTCAGCCGCGCTCAATGCGCCACCGATGGCGAGGTCGCCAGCGCTGAAGATCAGGGCCTGCTCGCGGTTGTCCAGGCTACCGGCGCCAATGTCCAGCGACTCGCGGGCGGCGATGGTCGCGCCGATGCCGTTTTCGTCCCGGTTGTTTAGCGTCGAAGCGCTGATCGCCAGGCGGTCGCCGTAGAGCCGGCCCGTGCCCATGTTGTTGAGCGAGAGGGCCTGCACCCGCACCTGCTGGCCATCTATCAGGCCACGGTTGGTCAGGCTGTCGTTGACGGTCAGGCGAACCTGGCCGGCGCTGATCTCGCCGGTGCCGGCATTGTCCAGCGTCTGCGCCCGGACCGTCAGCAGGTTACCGGCCAGCAGTTGCCCGCTGTTGTTGAAGGCGCCCTCGGTGCTCAGGTCGACCTGACCGTTGGCCTGGATCTGGCCGCTCAGGTCCAGGCCGCCTTGCAGCCTGAAGGTCAGGTCACCCAGGCTCAGGGCCCTGCCGGTGCCACCGTAGTAGGCCGCATTGAGCGATAGCAGGCTGCCCGCGAGCAAGGTGCCGCCCTGATTGTGCACGGCCTGGCGCCGTTGCGCCGGGTCGCGGTCGCTGATGCTCAAGCCAGCGCCGGAGGAAATCAGCCCGCCTTCGTTGTTCAACGCCTGGCTGATCCCCAGGCTCAGCCCCTGGTCGGCGCGGATCGCACCGGACTGGTTGGAAAGCGTATTGACCGCCAGGGTCATGGCACGGCCTTCGAGGCCTTGCTGGGTGCCTCGGGTGGCGCTGTTGTCGAGCACGTCGGCGCGTACGTCCAGCGTTCCTGCGCTGCGGATCAACCCGCCCTGGTTATTGAGCGTCTTCCCCAGCACCATCTGGACATCGCCGAGGCCTTGCAACTGACCGCCACGATTGTCCACCCGGGCGCTCTCGACCCGTACGGTTTTCTCGCCAATGATCTGGCCGCCGCTGCCATTGCCCAGGTCGGTGGCCTTGAGCAACAGGGCCCCCTTGGCCCCCAGGAAGCCCGCGCTGTTGTCGAGGCTGGCCGTGCGGATCTCGACGCTGTCCTGGCCACTGATCCCTTGGGTGGTGCCCGACTGCAGGTTGTTCAGCGCCTGGTTGCCGGTGTCGATCAGCAGCTTGCCCTTGGCCTGGATCAAGCCGGCGGCGTTATGCAATTGGCCGCTGCGCAGGTCGAGGGTTGCGGTGGCGTTCAGCGTGCCCTGGCTGTTGTCCACCCGGTTGCCGTGGCTGTCCAGGTCCAGGGCGCCGCCGCTGATCACGCCACTTTGGTTATTCAGGCCCAGGGCCGACAGTGTGATGTCACCCAGCGCTTCAAGACGCCCGCCGCTGTTGTTCAGCCCATCGCCGGAGACGCTGACCCGCAGCCCGGACTGCACCGAGCCCAGCACGCCATTGGTGTTATTGAATTGCCCGGCGATGATCTCCATGCGCTGGGTGGCGGCCATCGTGCCGCCGATGTTGTTCAACTGATCGAACGTCGCCCGCAACTCGCCCCCAGCACTCACGGTACCCTGGCTGTTGTCCAGGCGGGCACCCTTCACCTGAGCGTTGCCGCTGGCGGCCAGGGTGCCTGAGCTGTTGTCGATCCGTTGGCCGGCGGTCACCGTCAGCGCCCCGCCGTCGGTGGCGACGACTTTGCCGCCCTGGTTGTTCAGCGTGCCGACATCCAGGTTCACCGCGCCGGCACTGCTGACGCGCCCGTCCTGGTTGTCGAAGCGCTCACGGGCGGTCACCTGCAAGGGCTGCGCGCCGGTCTGCACAATCTGTCCGCGCTGGTTGGACAGGGTCTGGGTGTCGAACGTGATCTGCTGGCCTTGGGTCAGGCCATCGTCCACCACCACGTCAGTAGCCTTGATCGTCACCTTGCCGTTGCTGGCCACGCTGCCTTTGCCGCCGGCCAATTGATTGGCCTGGATATCCAGGGTGCCTTTGCCGGCGTGCTCGACCTTGCCCTTGCCGTTGTCCAGGCGACTGGCGCCCAGCTTCAGGTTGTCGGCATTGGCGGCGATTCGCCCGTCGCGGTTGTCGAGGGTCGCGCTGGCCTTGATCGAGGCGTCTGCAGTGCCGGTCTGGATCAGCTCACCGCCGGTGTTGGCAATGTCCCGGGCGCTCAATTGCAGGTTGCCGGCGTTGACCTTGGCCGCGTCGGTGCGCAGGGTCTTGGCCGCCGTTGCGTTCAGCGCCTGGGTGGCATCGACCTGGCTGCCGGCGAGATTAGCGTCGCCCGTGCTGGCGGTCAGGGTGACATTGCGCCCCTGGGTCTGGCTGCCGCTCAGATCCAGGTCAGCAGCGGCGACGCTGACGTCCCCGGACGCCAGGTTCTGCCCTTGCGCCTTGACCGTGCCGGCCCGCAGCGCGAGGTTGCCCGCGCCGGCCAGCTTGCCGTCCGCGCCGACACCCGCCGCCACGCTGGACGCCTGGGTGCTGCGGATGTTGCGGGCGGTCAGCGTCGTGTGGTTCTGGCTGGCAACGGTGCCGCTGTTGTCGATGTCGCCAGTGCTGTCGAGCGTCATGTCGCCCTTGGCGTAGAGCGTGCCGCTGTTGTCGACCTCGGTGGCCTTGATGCGGGTCGCGGTAGCGCTGCTGATCGCGCCCTGGTTCTGCAACTTACCGTCGGCGCTGACGACCACCTCACCGGCCATGGCGCCAATCTGCCCGGCGTTGCGCACACCCACGCCGGACTCGGTGCCCACCAGCATGATTTTGCCGGCGTACATGCCGCCCAGCTTGGCGACGTCGATGGCCACGCTGGGCTTTTCTGCGTCGTCACCCGGCAGTGGCGTGGCCTGGGTGTTATCGGCGTTGACCTGGTTGCGTCCGGTCGTGACCTTCAGGTCGTTGGCCCAGACTCCGGCGTTGACCTGCACGCTACGAGCGATCAGGTCCGTGTAGTCGGTCTCGCGGGCATCCAGGCCCTTGCCTTCAATATTGATCGTCCCGCCCTGCACGGTGTAGCCGCTGATGCGTCCGTTCTCCAACTGCGCCCGACCGGTGCTGAGGGTCGCCCGGTCGGCATTGATGAAGCCGCAGCCGTTGCAAGTAATGCCGGACGGGTTGGCAATCACCACTTCGGCGCGCTGGCCCGCGACTTCGACATAGCCGCGCAGTTGGCTGGGGTTGGCGGAGTTGACTTCGTTGAGAATAACCCGCGCGCTGCCATTGCCCAGCATCGGGTTGCCTTCGATCCAGCCGCCCAGTTTGGTCTGGCTGTTGGTCGTGGCGTTGTTGAGGATCACGCCACGGTTGTCGACGTCGAACTGGCTGTAGGTATTGCGCGAAACGCCCCCCGCGCTGGGGGCCTGGATGTTCACCTGGGGCGTACCGTTGGCGCTTTCGATCACGCCGGGGCGCTGGCCGGCCGGCGCCCCGGGGTCCGCCACGATGGTAGCGGCCCAGGCAGGCGCCGCACTCAAGGACACCAGCCCGATCGCCGCCATCACCGCAAAGCGCAACGGCCCGAGGGTCGCCGTACAAGCCACCGGTCCCGTCATCGGGCCGCAACGGGTCCCCGGAGCCTTGACCTGGCTGGTGACATTCTCGGCCACCACCATCAGCAGTCCGCGAGCCTTGTTGAAAACGATTCGGTACAGGTGCTTGTTCATGGCAATTCCATTTGCGGTTCTGGCCCGCAATTAACTCGGGGTTAGCGTTACGGTGCGACTGCCAGCGGGTGAGCGGCAAACCAGGCCTTGGCCTGTTCAGGGATGACACCGATCCCTTGGAATGTCTTGACCCGCAGGCCGCGCTCCTCGCCTCGGTGATAGAGCGCACGCCCACACCGGTTGGCGAACAACTGTCGATGCAGCAGGCGGGTGACCACGCCGGTGTGGCCGAACGGCGCGACCCAGTCGTTGAGCCAGAGGCGCTCGCCGCTGTTCCAGTCGGCCTCTGTCAGGGTCAGTGGCGATTGCCTCAGGTAGCGTTGCTCGGTGGCCGCGTCGAGGTTGAGCCAGGACAGGTAGAACACCGGTTTTCCCTGTTCGCTGGCGAGCACGAACTGACGATGCTTGAGGGCCGGCAACAACAACGTCGGCAAGCTGTGCAACGGCGCATCGCGGTGGGCCTTGGAATGCATCCACAACCAAGTGGCCGAGCCGAACACGGCAGCCTCGTTCCAGGGCTCGTCGATCAAGCCGGGGGCAATGATGTCTAGCGTCTCGAACTGCATGGGATCACCTCAGAATGACCAGATGACGGTGAACGCGCTGGTCACGTTGGCCGTCTCGAAACCATCGGGCTTCTTCAATGGCGTCCCGAACGACCAGTCATAGGACAGGCCCTTGTAGCCGCCGCGTATACCCACCACGGCCCCCGCCAGACGCTTGCCGATCAGGAACTCGCTGGAAGGGCCGCTGACCTCGCCATAGTCGATGCCGGTGTAGAGTTCCTGGCCGGTCTGCCCCAAAAACAGGCCGACCTCGTTGCGCAGGGTCCAGCCACGGTCGGCGGACAGAATGTTTTCCCCGTCGAAGCCCCGCACGCTGTAGCGCCCGCCAATCGAGAAGCGGTCCTGGGGCACCAGCGGCGTCCGGTTCCATTGCGCACGCCAGCCGCCGATGTAGCGCAGGCGCTGGTCACTGACCTGGAACGGCACCTGCAACTGGGCGTCGGCAGTGATGATCTGCGAGCGTGAGGTGCCCGCGTCGAAATCTTCTTCAGGCGCCCTGAGCGCGTCATGGGCCCCGGTGCCACGGCGGTAGGCGGCGCCCAGGTCGAGAATCGAGGCGCCGATGAACTCGCGATGGTTCAGCCCCAGTTGCCAGCCGGCCATGCGCCGTTTCTGGTTGCCGATCTCGGTGTCGTCAATGAAGTTCTCCGACGAACGCGTCCACAGGCTGCCCCACGCGGTGGTCTTGCGAACGGCATCGCGATACAGCAGGCGCGACAGGCGCAGTTCGTTGTTACGACTCTCGCCGCGGTACTGATAGGTCTGGTTGGCGCCAGCGACGGACTGTTCGTAGTTGTATTCACTGGTGGTGAAACCCAACTGCCAGTAACCGAACGGCAGCGAATAATGCAGGGTGTTGCCGTCGGAGCCGCGATGGCCGGACTCGCCGCCACCCAGGTCGTGGTTGACGCTGGCGTAGAACAGATCGTTGAGCGACAGCAGGTTGTCCAGGGACAACGACACGTTGCCTTGGTACTTACCGGTGGTCTTGCTACCCGAGTTGTCCACCGACAGGCTGACGCGGGCCGGGAACTGCTGGGTCCAGGCGATCACCACGTCGCTTTCACCGGGCTTGGCGTCGGCGGCACGGGCCGGTGCAATCTGAATGTCGGCTTCGGCGGTCGGCACGCGCTTGAAGTTTTCCAGCGCCTGCTCGATGTCCCGCAGGTTGAGCAGGTCGCCCGGATTGGCCGGCATCGCATTCCAGGCATTGGCCCGGGAACTGGTGCCCTCCTGGAAGCGAATCTCGCGAATGCGCCCCGGCACCAGGGTCAACACCAGGACGCCACTGTTCAAGTCCTGGGATTCGGCGAGCACCCGAGTGGTGACATAGCCGGCCTCGATGATCGCATTCTGCATGCGCTTCATCGTCAGGTTGATCCCCGCGCCCCCCAGGCAACGACCGATGGCCGGATCATGCTTGGGGTTGGCGGCGCGCAAGGCCCACTGGAATTTTTCCGACGCCTCGCCGATCAGGCGGATGTCGTCGATGGCAAAGCATGGGCTTTCCTTGGCGGGCAGGCGATCGGCACCGTCCGCGACAGGCGCCGCTTGCAGGCGCACATCCGGCCGGGACTCCAACTGATCACGCAACACCCGCTCACGCTCACGCTGACGCAGCAACTCTTCTTCCGGCCCAGCCGCCTGGGCAACGCTCCCCGCCCCCACCGTCCAGGCGGCCAGCAACAGCAGCGCAAGCCGCTGAGCGTTTTGTGAAGAAGAACGAGCGCGGTCGACCGGGCGACGAGCAGTGCGTGATTGACGCGTTCGGCAAGGTGCGGCTGCGCGCATGACACATCCTTGTGGCTTGAATCCGGGAGTACGGTGAGCATCGGCACTGATGCCCATTAAAAAGGCACGTAATTAGGAAGTTTCCTACAACGTACCGAGACGGTCAGATTGCCATCAGAGGAGAAAGTTTCGCGTCCGGTAAACGCGTTTGTGACACGGTTGAAAAAATGGGCACTGGTTCACAGCACGGGCTGCGGGAGGCCGTGCTGGCTGACGGTTAACGCCAATCGATCATGTGAATAGAGGAAGGGGCAATGCGCTACAGGGAGGCAGGCTGACAATAGTGGTGTCCCAGGGCAGGTTCGAACTGCCAACCTTCCCCTTAGGAGGGGGATGCTCTATCCAATTGAGCTACTGAGACACAGGTCGACCACGAGAAACGCGGTGCGATGGACGGCGTGCATGTTAACGGCCGGCTTGGCGTTTGTCATGTCGTCCGTAGGCCTTTTAAGTGTAGGCAAATGCTGCCGTTCACCACCCCTCCGTGCGATGACACGGATAAACGGGACGCCGCTCATCCTCCCCAGCCCGCCCCTGCTAGTAAATCGGCAAATTGCCACTATCCTATACAATACAAGGACAGCACCGGTCTTTGCTGTCGTTTCGGTTATCCGCCGGACGGTATGGCACATAGACACGATGCGGTGGTCACAACGTGCAGACCTGTTGGTTTTTCAAACCAGTCCGCATTTTTGATGAAGGGTAATGGCAGAACGCCTTTACGCGGATCAATATTTGTCACAGAATTGGCGCCAATGATCTGGCAATTTTGAGGCATGATGCGGGCCTCTTAACAATTCAGGTTGAACATTTGGTCACGGTGCTTGTCCTATGCGACATCCTGCGGCCAATCCCGAGAACCGCTCCCCTGAACTAACCGGTTAAATAAATATGCGCCCAATGACAAAGGCAATTTATTCCAGCCGTACGGCTGACAAGTTCGTCGTACGTCTGCCAGACGGAATGCGGGAACGCATTGCCGAGGTGGCTCGCAATCATCACCGCAGCATGAACTCTGAAATCATCGCGCGCCTCGAGCAAAGCCTTATCCAGGAAGGCGCGTTGGGTGAAGAATTGAGCATGCGCTTGGACAGCCCGGAGCTGTCACTCCATGAGCGCGAATTGCTTCAACGCTTCCGACAACTCTCCCACCGTCAGCAGAACGCCCTCGTTTCGCTGATTGCCCACGACGCAGAGATGGCCGCCGACGCGTCCTGATCGCACTGCAATACCCAAAGCCAGCCTTGCGCTGGCTTTTTTTTGCCTGGGATTTGGGCTCGACTTGTATTTTCGAGCCCCATAAAAAACCGCCAGACAAGCGTAATGCCGTTGTGGCGAGGGGATTTATCCCCGCTGGGCTGCGCAGTAGCCCCAAAGCAGTCGACTCGCTCTGCCTGATGCACCGAGTAGTCTGATTTTAGGGCCGCTGCGCGCCCCAGCGGGGATAAATCCCCTCGCCACAATGAGCTGGGCAAGCCTTAAGTGGACAGCGTTACACCAGATAAGCGGTTTTTTTGACCAACGACTCAGAGCAGGAAGATGGTCGCCAGACCCAGGAAAATAAAGAACCCGCCGCTGTCGGTCATGGCGGTAATCATCACACTCGCACCCATGGCCGGGTCACGCCCCAAGCGGGCGAGGGTCATGGGGATCAAGACGCCCATCAATGCCGCCAACAGCAGGTTGAGGGTCATCGCGGCCGTCATGACCACTCCCAATGACCAACTGCCATAAAGCAGATACGCCACCACACCGATCACTCCGCCCCACAGCACGCCGTTGATCAGGGCCACCGCCAGCTCCTTGCGCATCAATCGCGAGGTATTGCCGGTGCTGACCTGGTCGAGCGCCATGGCACGAACGATCATGGTGATGGTCTGGTTGCCGGAGTTGCCGCCAATACCGGCAACGATAGGCATCAGCGCCGCAAGCGCCACCAACCGCTCGATGGAGCCCTCGAACAAACCGATGACCCGGGAGGCGACAAACGCCGTGATCAGGTTGATGGCCAGCCAGGCCCAACGGTTGCGCAGGGATTTCCAGACCGAGGCGAAGATGTCTTCCTCTTCACGCAGACCGGCCATGTTGAGGACTTCGCTCTCGCTTTCCTCACGAATCAAGTCGACCATTTCATCGATGGTCAGACGGCCGATCAGCTTGCCGTTCTTGTCGACCACCGGGGCGGAAATCAAGTCATAACGCTCGAACGCCTGGGCCGCATCATAGGCGTCTTCGTCCGGATGAAAACTCACCGGATCGCTGGCCATGACCTCGGCGACCTGCTTCTCAGGATCGTTGACCAGCAATCGCTTGATCGGCAGCACGCCTTTGAGCACGCCGTCGTAATCGACCACAAAGAGCTTGTCGGTATGCCCCGGTAGTTCCTTGAGACGACGCAGGTAGCGCAATACCACTTCAAGGCTGACATCCTCACGGATCGTCACCATCTCGAAGTCCATCAGCGCACCGACCTGCTCCTCGTCATAGGACAACGCCGAGCGCACGCGCTCACGCTGCTGGCCGTCGAGGGTTTCCATCAGTTCGTGAACAACGTCCCGTGGCAGTTCGGGCGCAAGGTCGGCGAGCTCGTCGGCGTCCATTTCCTTGGCCGCCGCCAACAACTCGTGATCATCCATGTCGGCGATCAGGGTTTCACGAACCGAGTCGGACACTTCGAGCAGGATGTCACCGTCGCGATCAGCCTTGACCAGTTGCCAGACCGTCAGACGCTCTTCCAGTGGCAAGGCTTCAAGGATGTAAGCAACGTCGGCGGAGTGCAGGTCATCAAGCTTGCGTTGCAGCTCAACGAGGTTCTGCCGGTGGACCAGGTTCTCGACCCGGTCATGATGTGGGCCTTCCTGACGATGCGTCAGGTCCTCCACGACCCGCTGGCGATGCAGCAGCTCAACGACTTGCGCGAGACGGTCCTGAAGGCTTTCCTGCGTTTTCTTTACTTCAACTTCGGTCATAGGCGAACTCCACTCCCAGCAGTGGGGCACGCCGGAAGGATCAATCAGTCAATTCATGATTGGTGAAACGAGCTTTTGAGTAACTACTGGGTAAGTCCATGGAAGTATTCCAAAGCCCCGGCGGGGCTGACGGGCGCAATCATACACCGCTTGGCGTTTTAAAACGTTAAAAAATCATGGCAAGAACAAGCGCTTGCGAGACAAACCTGAACACAGGCTGAACCTGTGGATTTACGACGTTTTATCCTGAAAAGAAAACACACCACCCGGCAAAAATGGAGCGGCTACCCTGAGGTCAGTCAGCCGATCACGAGCCGTGGGAGCAAAGCTTGCTCGCGATTGCAGCCAGTCAACAGACAGCGAATCGGTTGAGCTGCCGCTGTCGCGAGCAAGCTTTGCTCCCACAGGTAATGAATGCATCAACCCCCACCTTTTCATCCGCAAGGAAGGCGCTCGAATGCCGCTCAATCGCTATATTTTTCTGCTCGCCACCCTGTACTGCCTGCCCTCATGGGGCACCGAACACACCGTTCATCGCTGCGAAAACAGCGCAGGGCATGTCACCTTTACCACCTTGAGCTGCGGGCCAGGGGAGGATCTGTCATTGCAACGAATCCATCCGTACAGCCCGGGCTCAACCGAGCCAACCCGCGAATCTATGCTGCCCGAAGCGGAACACCGACAAACATCCAGCAACAAAACCAAGCGCAGGGAACCGACGGTCGTTGGCCAGCTCGAAGAGCGCTGCGGGAACCTGCTGAGCCCCGGGCAGCGTCGTGATGCAATCATGGACAGGCGAATCGTCACCGGCATGAACCAGCAGGACGTGGAAAGCGCCCTCGGCAAACCCGATTCAATCAGGATCAGGAATTCGAGCACCCGCTACACCTATAAAGCGAGAAACGGTCGCAGCGCAGAGGTCGTGTTCGATGAGAAAGGCTGTGTGAAAGGCAAATCGTAGACAACAAAAAGCCCGCGTTAAACGCGGGCTTTTTGATATATGGTGCACTCGACAGGATTCGAACCTGTGACCGCTCGGTTCGTAGCCGAGTACTCTATCCAGCTGAGCTACGAGTGCAGGTTGTGGTTTTATACCAGATCACAACTGGTTGAAGCCAAGTTATTTGCATTGCTGCAAACGACTCTTAAATGGTGCACTCGACAGGATTCGAACCTGTGACCGCTCGGTTCGTAGCCGAGTACTCTATCCAGCTGAGCTACGAGTGCATGTGTTGCCGCGCATTATAGGTCGTCGAATCTTTTTGTAAAGCGCTTTTTTCTAGTAATTTCAACAACTTACCGAACAAGCCAGATTACAACGCACTACATGAATAATGGCGGAGAACGGGGGATTCGAACCCCCGACACCCTTTTGAGGTGTACTCCCTTAGCAGGGGAGCGCCTTCGGCCACTCGGCCAGCTCTCCGCAACACGGGGCGTATATTAACCACCTTCCTCCCCGTTTGCAAACATAAAAATCGATAAAAATTAATGGCTTGGTTCGTCGTCCTTCTCTTTCTTGATACGCAGGTAAATTTCCTCCCGGTGCACCGCGACCTCTTTCGGGGCATTGACGCCAATACGCACTTGGTTTCCTTTGACGCCGAGCACGGTCACGGTGATTTCGCCATCGCCAATAATCAGGCTCTCTGCGCACCGACGAGTCAGAATCAGCATACCTTTCTCCTCACGCAATTCAGTTCAGGGACTACAAGTCTGCAAAACAAGGACGTCGGACCTGCAACCGCAACGGTCGCAGCCTACAGGCCTCAGTATTGACCAGCGCGAGCAAAAGAACAGTTTTGAGACGCGCCATTCAAAAAAACAAAAGGGCGCGGTAAAACCGCGCCCTTGGGACAACGCCTTATTCGCCCTGTCGGGCGGCGGCGTCGAGCTCGAAAGCCGTGTGCAGGGCGCGCACGGCCAGTTCCAGGTACTTCTCTTCAATCACCACGGAAACCTTGATTTCCGACGTCGAGATCATCTGGATGTTGATGCTTTCCTTGGCCAGGGCTTCGAACATCCGGCTGGCCACGCCTGCGTGGGAGCGCATGCCGACGCCGACGATCGAAACCTTGGCGATCTTGGTGTCCCCCACCACTTCCCGGGCACCGATTTCGGCTGCGGTCTTGTTCAGCACCGCTTCAGCGGCCTGGTAGTCGTTGCGGTGCACGGTGAAGGTGAAGTCGGTGGTGTTATCGTGCGCGACGTTCTGCACGATCATGTCGACTTCGATGTTCGCGGCACTGATCGGGCCGAGAATCTTGAAGGCCACGCCGGGGGTGTCTGGCACGCCACGGATGGTCAGCTTGGCTTCATCGCGGTTGAAGGCGATGCCGGAAATGATCGGCTGTTCCATGGATTCCTCTTCATCAATAGTAATGAGGGTGCCCGGACCCTCTTTGAAGCTGTGCAGGACGCGCAGCGGAACGTTGTACTTGCCAGCGAATTCGACCGCACGGATCTGCAGCACCTTCGAGCCGAGACTGGCCATTTCCAGCATCTCTTCGAAGGTGATCTTATCCAGGCGCTGAGCCACGGGAACCACTCGCGGATCGGTGGTGTAGACGCCATCCACATCAGTGTAGATCTGGCACTCATCAGCCTTGAGAGCCGCCGCCAGCGCAACACCGGTGGTGTCGGAACCGCCGCGACCGAGGGTGGTGATGTTGCCGTGCTCGTCCACGCCCTGGAAACCGGCGACCACCACAACGCGGCCGGCCTTCAGGTCACCGCGGATCTTCTGATCGTCGATCTGCAGGATACGCGCCTTGTTGTGCGCGCTGTCCGTCAGGATACGCACCTGGTTGCCGGTGTAGGACACCGCCGGCACGCCACGCTTCATCAGCGCCATGGCCAGCAAGGCGATAGTCACCTGCTCGCCAGTGGACACGATCACATCCAGTTCACGAGGAACCGGCTGCTGCTCGCCGCTGATTTGCTTGGCCAGATCGATCAGACGGTTGGTTTCGCCGCTCATTGCCGACAGCACAACCACCAGGTCATCGCCCGCATCACGGAATTTCTTAACCTTGTCGGCAACTTGTTCGATTCTCTCGACAGTGCCGACCGAGGTGCCTCCAAATTTCTGTACGATCAAAGCCATTTCAAAGCCGCCTCTGCCCATGAAGGGCGCCCAATAGTTACTACGGCGGTCGGGCCCGCGACTAGACCGCGAGCCCGAAGCACCGCCTTAAATACCCTGTTCTACAAATGCAACAGTCTGGGCCAGTGCTGCGTCCAGTGCGCCAACGTCGGTACCGCCGCCTTGCGCCATGTCCGGACGACCACCGCCCTTGCCGCCCACTGCCGCAGCGGCCTGCTTCATCAAATCACCGGCTTTGAGTTGGCCGGTCAGGTCCTTGGTCACGCCTGCGACGAGAACGACCTTTTCCTCATGGACACTGCCGAGCAGGATCACTGCGCGGCCGAGTTTGTTTTTCAGCTGATCGACCAGCCCCAGCAGGGCCTTGCCGTCCTGACCGTCCAGACGCACGGCCAGCACTTTCACACCCTTGACGTCCACGGCCTGGGCCGAGAGATCGTCGCCCGCGGCGCTGGCAGCCTTGGCCTGCAACTGCTCGAGTTGCTTCTCCAGCAGGCGGTTGCGCTCCAGCACTGCCGACAGCTTGTCGATCAGGTTGTCACGGCTGCCCTTGATCAGGCTCGCCGCTTCCTTGAGTTGTTCTTCGGCAGCGTTGAGGTACGCCAGTGCCGCGGCACCGGTGACCGCCTCGATACGGCGCACGCCGGAGGCCACACCGCCTTCACTGATGATCTTCAGCAGGCCGATGTCACCAGTCCGGTTGGCGTGGATGCCACCGCACAGTTCCACCGAGAAATCGCCCATGCTCAGCACGCGTACGCTGTCGCCGTACTTCTCGCCGAACAACGCCATCGCGCCTTTCTTCTTGGCGGTGTCGATGTCGGTTTCTTCGGTTTCCACCGGGGAGTTCTTGCGAATCTCGGCGTTGACGATGTCTTCCAGGGCCTTGAGCTGCTCCGGCTTGATGGCTTCGAAGTGGCTGAAGTCGAAGCGCAGGCGCTGGCTATCCACCAACGACCCCTTCTGCTGGACATGCTCGCCCAACACCTGGCGCAACGCAGCATGCAGCAAGTGCGTGGCGGAATGGTTCAGCGAAGTGGCGTGACGCACTTCGGCGTCGACATGGGCGGACACCGGGGCGGCAATCATCAGGCTGCCCGAAGCCAGCACGCCGTGGTGCAGGAACGCACCGCCGGTCTTGGTGGTGTCGCGCACGTCGAAACGCGAGCTGCCAGCCTGCAAGTAACCGCTATCACCGATCTGGCCGCCGGACTCGGCGTAGAACGGGGTCGTGTCGAGCACGATCACGCCTTCCTGGCCTTCGCTCAGGATGTCGACCGATTGGCCGTCCTTATAGATAGCCACGATCTTGGCCGAGCCGGTGGTGCCGGCATAACCGGTGAACTCGGTGGCCACGTCAACCTTGACCAGGCTGTTGTAGTCCATGCCGAAGGCGCTGGCGGAGCGCGCACGCACCCGCTGGGCTTCCATCTCACGCTCGAACCCTTCTTCATCGAGGGTCAGGTTGCGTTCGCGGGCGATGTCGCCGGTCAGGTCCATCGGAAAACCGTAGGTGTCGTACAGCTTGAACACCACGTCGCCCGGTACCACGTTACCCTTGAGCTCGGCCAGGTCCTGCTCGAGGATCTTCAGGCCCTGCTCCAGGGTCTTGGCGAATTGCTCTTCTTCGGCCTTGAGCACGCGCTCGATATGCGCCTGCTGGGTTTTCAGTTCCGGGAAGGCGTCGCCCATCTCGGCCGCCAGGGCCGCGACGATCTGATAGAAGAAGCTGCCCTTGGCGCCCAGCTTGTTGCCGTGACGGCAGGCGCGACGAATGATCCGGCGCAGCACGTAGCCACGGCCTTCATTGGATGGCAGCACGCCGTCGGCAATCAGGAAGCCGCAGGAACGGATATGGTCGGCCACCACTTTCAGCGAAGCCTGGTTGTCGTTGGTGCAACCGATGGCCTTGGCCGAAGCGTCCAGCAGGCTCTGGAACAAGTCGATTTCGTAGTTGGAGTGAACATGCTGCAGCACCGCACTGATCCGCTCCAGGCCCATGCCGGTGTCGACCGACGGTGCCGGCAGCGGATGCAACACGCCGTCGGCGGTGCGGTTGAACTGCATGAAGACGTTGTTCCAGATCTCGATGTAACGATCGCCGTCTTCTTCCGGCGAGCCGGGTGGACCACCCCAGATATCGGCGCCGTGATCGTAGAATATCTCGGTGCAAGGGCCGCACGGGCCGGTATCGCCCATGGTCCAGAAGTTGTCGGAGGCGTAAGGCGCGCCCTTGTTGTCGCCGATGCGCACCATGCGCTCGGCCGGGACACCGACCTCTTTGGTCCAGATGTCATAGGCTTCGTCATCGGTGGCGTAGACCGTTACCCAGAGTTTCTCCTTGGGCAGGTTCAGCCACTTGTCGGAGGTCAGGAAGGTCCAGGCGAAGGTGATGGCGTCGCGCTTGAAATAGTCGCCGAAGCTGAAGTTACCCAGCATTTCGAAGAACGTGTGGTGACGAGCGGTATAACCGACGTTTTCCAGGTCGTTGTGCTTGCCGCCGGCACGCACGCATTTCTGGCTGCTCACCGCGCGGGTATAGGCACGTTTCTCCTGGCCCAGGAAGCAGTCCTTGAACTGGTTCATCCCCGCGTTGGTGAACAGCAGGGTCGGATCATTGCTCGGGATCAAAGAGCTGGAGGCTACTCGGGTGTGGCCTTGCTCTTCGAAGAAGCGAAGGAAGGCTTCACGGATTTCTGCGCTTTTCATTAGGTTCTTCCACGGAGGCTGCGGCCAAAGGCCTGTGCAAAACGTCAACAGACGAAGCAACGGCAAAGGGCCGCATTATATCGGCCCTGCGCTTGGGGTACAGCGTGTTATGCGATAGAAACTGTCAATTGGGCCGCTTGGGCGATCAGTTGCCGGAAAATTCGACGAAAGTGGCGATCACCCGGTCGATTTGCGCAGCGCTGACGTCCAGGTGGGTCACCATCCGCAGGCGCGGTGCGGCTACGAGTTTGATGCCTCGCTCAGCGGCAAATGCCTTGATCGCCTCGGCCCGCTCGCCCATTTGCACATAGACCATGTTGGTCTGCACCGGCTCGACCTCATAACCCGCCGCCTGCAACCCTTCGGCAAGACGCCGGGCATTGGCGTGGTCGTCGGCCAGGCGCTGGACCTGATGATCGAGGGCATAAAGCCCCGCTGCCGCCAGAATTCCGGCCTGGCGCATGCCACCGCCGACCATCTTGCGCAGCCGGCGCGCCTTGTCGATCAATCCGACGCTGCCGCACAGAACCGAACCGATCGGCGCGCCCAGGCCTTTGGACAGGCACACCGACACCGAGTCGAAGTGCTGGGTGATCTCCCGCGCATCGACATTGAGCTTGACCACCGCGTTGTACAACCGCGCCCCGTCCAGGTGCAGCGCCAGGCCGTGTTCCTGGGTGAAACGCCGGGCATGGGCCAGGTACTCCAGCGGCAGCACCTTGCCTTGCATGGTGTTTTCCAGGGCCAGCAGACGGGTGCGGGCAAAATGGAAGTCATCCGGCTTGATCGCCGCGGCGACCTGCGCCAGGTCCAGGGAGCCATCCGCCTGCACCTCGAGGGGTTGGGGCTGGATCGAACCGAGCACTGCCGCGCCACCGCCTTCGTATTTGTAGGTGTGGGCCTGCTGGCCGACGATGTATTCATCGCCACGCTCGCAGTGAGCCATCAACCCCAGCAGGTTGCTCATGGTGCCGCTGGGCACGAACAGCCCCGCCGCGAACCCCAGGCGTCCGGCGAGCTCGGCTTCGAGACGATTGACCGTCGGATCCTCGCCATACACATCGTCGCCGGTCGGCGCGCCGGCCATGGCATCCAGCATGGCGGCGGAAGGTTGGGTGACCGTGTCGCTGCGAAGGTCTATAACGCTCATGAATCGGGCCTCGGGTGTGGGTGCGGGGGAATTCCCTTTCGAATGGCAATTACTGCGGTCACGGCGACGAATAATCAAGACCGCCAGAAGGAAAAGACACACCCTGTGGGAGCGAGCCTGCTCGCGATAGCGGTGGTTCAGCTTGCAGCGATGCTGGATGTACGACCGCCATCGCGAGCAGGCTCGCTCCCACAGGGGGTTATGTGTTAAAAATCCTGCGCCGCCACACAGCGTAGCGGCAAAAACGTTCTCAGGGCGGGGTGTAATTCCCCACCGGCGGTAATTGCACGCAAGGTGCATAGCCCGCGAGCGCTTGGCGAGGCACGGCTTTTTGCGGTGCGGCGGCAAGGTCAGCAGACCCGGTGTGATCCCGGGGCCGACGGTCATAGTCCGGATGAAGAGAGAACGGGATCGGCACCCAAGGACCGCTTGCGGCTGTTTGTGCGCGGCGCATCCTCGACTCCCCTTCGATTCATGACGCCCTGTTTTTCACACAAACAGGAACCAGAACATGCAACCCACTGCAATCGACAGCAAAATCAAACATCCGGGCGAGCGCATTGCGTTCATCCAGGCCTGCTGGCACAAGGAAATTGTCGACCAGAGCCGTAACGGCTTCGTCGCGGAAATGATCAACCAGGGTTATCAGGAAAGTGACATCGACCTCTTCGAAGTCGGTGGCGCCTTCGAGATCCCGCTGCACGCCAAGCTGCTGGCCAAATCCGGCCGCTACGCTGGCATCGTCGCCGCCGGCCTGGTGGTGGATGGCGGCATCTACCGGCATGAATTCGTCGCCCAATCGGTGATCAGCGGCCTGATGCAGGTACAGCTGGAAACCGAGGTGCCGGTGTTCTCGGTGGTGCTCACGCCGCACCACTTCCATGCCGGGGAAGAGCACCAGAAGTTTTTCTTCGAGCATTTCGTGCACAAGGGCCAGGAAGCGGCGAAGACCTGCGCTGACACCTTGCACAAGACCCGGGCGCTACGCCGTAGCGAACAGCGCGCCTTAGCCGTCTAAACACATCCTCCTGTGGGAGCGGGCTTGCTCGCTCCCACAAGGGTTCGGTGTTGGTTCAGGCCAGGTTTTCGCCGGTGGCCGGCACAATCAGGATGCCCGCCCGCAAGCCATTCTTCACCTTGGGATTCGGGAAGATGATCCGCGCGCCCTCTTCTTCGATCACCCAACGGGTCTGGGCAATGTCTTCGGCCAGCACGTAGCCTTTTCCCAGCTCCGAAAAATTCTCGATGTCCGCCGGCAGGTTCAGGCGGAAGCTGTCGCTGTGCTTGATGATCTCCCGGGCCACGCTGAACAGCTGGAGGCCATCCAGCCCGTCGTCCAGCTCAGGCTCGTTACCTTCGATGATCTGCTTCAGGCGGGTTTCCAGCAGGCTGACATTGACGCCTTCGTTCTCCCCGAACGGCCGCGCCTTGCCCAGTTCCAAGGTGAAGGATTCTGCGCCGAGCTGGTCGTAGGTGTAGGCACTGAAGACGATGGACGGCTTGTTCTGCAGCAACACGGCTTCCATACCCGCCGCACGCAGGCGGGCCAGTTCACGACGTGAATGCTGGCGACCTTCCTTCCAGGGGTACAGGGCGAACTGCTCGATCTTCGAGCCACGGATGGCCGTGTGCAGGTCGTAATGCAAGCGACTGCGCTCTGGCCGGTTGAAGAAGCTGGCGGCCAGCCGCTCCAGCTCGCAAGCCCGCAGCGCTTCCGGGCCACCGCTGAGTTCATGACGGCCATTGAACAGCCGGTTGACGTCCTGTTCGACGAAACGCTCACCGCGGCGGATGGCTTCGGGATTGCCGAACAGGAACAGAATGCGTGCCCGAGGCTTCACGTCTCCACGGGCGATGTCATGCAGCAGGCGGTCGAGCAATTCGATTGGCGCGGTTTCGTTACCGTGGATCCCCGCCGATAACAGCAGGTCCAGGCCATTATCCCGGGCTTCGGGCGGCTTGACCTCCAGCGCGCCCTCGCTCAACCAGCGCATCCGTACGCCTTCGACAGTCAGTTGAGTCTTCTCCGCCGGTTCACGGCCGGCGAGGGTCAGTTCAAGCAGTTTGCCGAGGGCGAGCATAGCGCGGTTTCCTTAATGGTCGTGGCCGCAATCCGGGCCATGGACATGGTCGTCGTCGCCAAGGTCGGCCGGTTCCATTTCCAGCTGCAGGCTGACCAGGTTGGTTGCCAGCGGACGCAACAACAGGTTGGCGTATTCCTCATCCCCTTCCTCGACGTCCACGCCGATCAGCAGCTGACCGCGGCCGTCCTGCTGGATCCACAACTCCTTGCCCTGCCACATCACCGCCACGCGGGTGCAAGAGGTTTCCAGTTGGGTGCCGTCGGTGTCTTCAAGAATCAGCTGCAGTGCATCGCTCATGTTTTTACGTTCTCGTCTGGAGATAAGGCCACGCGCCCTGCTTTGACTGTAGTCAGGTCGCGCGCGCTTTCAATTGATCTGGAAAGGATAGACCGCGCCAAGTTTAAGGATTTGTGTCAATTCATCCAGTGCCGACCGGCATTCGAGCAGCAATTGCGGGTCCGCCAGGTCGCTTTCGGTCATACGGTCGCGGTAATGCCGCTCGACCCACTGGGTCAGCGAATCGTACAGCGGCGCCGTCATGATAACCCCTGGGTTGACGGCCGCCAGCTCGGTTTCATTGAGCGCCACGCGCAACCTCAGACAAGCCGGGCCGCCACCGTTCTGCATGCTCTGCTTGAGGTCGAAGACCTTCACTTCGCGAATCACCCCACCAGAACCCGTCAGGCCTTGCAGGTATTGCCAAACGCGCGGATTGCTGCGGCACTCTTCCGGCACGATCAACAGCATCGAGCCGTCGGGACGCGACAGCAGCTGGCTATTGAACAGGTAGGAACGTACCGCGTCATCGACGCTGACTGCGGAGCGCGGCACGCACACCGACTGAAAGGTCCCACCGACCTTGGCGAGTTTGCTGCTCAGTTCGGCCAGCATCCGGTCGGTCTCGAGAAACGCGTCCTCGTGATAGAACAACACCTCGCCATTGCCGACCGCGATCACGTCGTTGTGAAACACGCCCTGGTCGATCACCGACGGGTTCTGCTGGGCGTACACCACGCCCTCTTCCCGCAGGCCATGCAAACGGACGACCGCGCGGGACGCTTCGAGGGTCTGGCGAGCCGGGTATTTCTGCGGCGCCGGGTAACGGGTGTCGAAAGCACTGCGACCGAACACAAAGAATTCGACACCTGCCTCACCGTAGCTGCGGCAGAAACGGGTGTGGTTGGCCGCCCCTTCGTCGCCGAACTGTGCCACCGCGGGCAACGCGGCGTGATGGGCGAAGTGCTGTTGATCGGCAAACATCGCCCCCAGTACGCGACTGGTGGTCGGGTGCTCGATGCTGCGATGGTACTTGCAGTTCAGGTTGGCGGCGGTGAAATGCACGCGGCCGTCAGCGGTGTCGGCACTCGGGCTGACGGTGGCGGCATTCGCCACCCACATGCTGGAGGCCGAGCAACTGGCGACCAGCAGCGGCATCGCTTCTTTCGCGGCCTGCTGGATGACCTCGGCGTCGCTGCCGGCAAAACCCAACCGGCGCAGGGCTGCCACGTCTGGACGCTCCTGTGGCGCCAGCACACCTTGCTGGAAGCCCATGTCCATCAGCGCTTTCATTTTCGCCAGGCCCTGCAACGCCGCTTCCTTGGGGTTGGAGCACGCCTGACTGTTGCTCTGGGACGCGACGTTGCCGTACGAGAGCCCGCCGTAGTTATGGGTCGGCCCCACTAGACCGTCAAAGTTGACTTCAAAGGATTTCATCAGCGAGGCTCCACGAGGATCTGTTTTTTATAGGCATCAAGTAGCAACTGCGGCGCGGCCATCGCGGGCAAGCCTTGCTCCCACAGGGGATTCATACAAAGCCTGTGGGCCAAGGTCAGTTCCCCCAGGGACGGCATGGAACCTGTGGGAGCAAGGCTTGCCCGCGATGGATTCATACCATTCGCACACCCGGCGTGAG
Organism: Pseudomonas sp. ICMP22404; assembly: GCF_006227205.1. Lineage (GTDB taxonomy): Bacteria > Pseudomonadota > Gammaproteobacteria > Pseudomonadales > Pseudomonadaceae > Aquipseudomonas. The sequence goes on along the minus strand of NZ_VCNG01000012.1, from coordinate 115,818 downwards.
ACTGGCTGGCATGACAAGGCTTGGCGTCTCCAGGGACGCCACCGGGTACGCGCAATAGTCAGCCGCGTAATAGGCGCTGGCGCGATGGTTGCCAGAAGCACCGACGCCGCCGAACGGCGCGCTGCTGGCAGCGCCGGTCAACTGTTTGTTCCAATTGACGATACCGGCACGGCTTTGCAGCCAGAACTGCTGGTAGCGCTCCTGGGAGTCGGACAACAAGCCGGCGGCCAGGCCGTATTGGGTGTTGTTGGCCTCGGCGATGGCCGCTGGGAAATCCGCGTAGCGGATCACTTGCAGCAATGGCCCGAACAGCTCTTCGTCTGGACGTTCGGCCACCGCCGTCACATCGAGAATCCCTGGCGTCAGCAACGCGGCCTGAGGCTGTGGCTGAGTCATCGTCAGCAGCGCCACGGCGCCGAGGCCCAACAGGTGATTCTGTGCGTCCATCAAGGCTTTCGCCGCGCCCAGGGAAACCACCGAGCCCATGAACGGCGCCGGTTGCTGGTCGAAAGCACCGACTTCAATCGCAGAGCTGACCGCCACCAGGCGCGCCAGCAGGGCATCGCCCCACGCCCCTTCCGGGACCAGCAACCGGCGCGCGCAGGTGCAGCGCTGGCCGGCGGAAATGAATGCCGATTGGATGATGGTGTAGACCGCCGCATCGACGTCCGCCACTTCGTCCACCACCAGCGGATTGTTACCGCCCATTTCCAGCGCCAGGATCTTGTCCGGGCGACCGGAGAATTGTTGATGCAGCAGATTGCCGGTGCGGCTGGAGCCGGTGAAGAACAGCCCGTCGATGCCCGGATTCGCCGCCAGGGCGATGCCGGTTTCCCGTGCGCCTTGCAACAGGTTCAGCACACCCGCCGGCAAACCGGCTTCGACCCAGCACCTGACCGTCAGCTCGGCGACTTTCGGGGTCAGCTCGCTCGGTTTGAACAGCACACAGTTACCTGCCAGCAGCGCCGGCACGATGTGGCCGTTGGGCAAGTGGCCAGGGAAGTTGTAAGGGCCGAATACCGCCACCACACCGTGGGGCTTATGCCGCAGGACCGCAGTGGCGTCGCCCAGGGGGCCGCTCTTCTCGCCGGTCCGCTCGCGGTAGCTCTGCACCGAGATGGCGACCTTGTTGATCATGCTGGTGACTTCGGTGGCCGCTTCCCACAACGGCTTGCCGGTTTCCTCGCCGATGCAGTGGGCCAGTTCGTCAGCGTGGCTCTTCAGCGCCGCGGCAAAGGCATCCAGCACCTGAATGCGTTCATCCAGGGAACGCCGGGCCCAGTCCGGGAACGCCTGACGCGCAGCCTGCACCGCCGACTCGACCTGCGCGGCCGTGGCGCCCTTGCCCGACCACAGCACTTGCTGGGTCACCGGGTTCAACGACTCAAACATGTCGCCCTGGCCTTCCAGCCAGCTTCCCGCGATATACAGCGAGTTCATCATTTCGACTCCCGAGCAGCAGACAACGCAACGGCGCGCACTTGATCGCCGGCATTGAGTTGAAGACGTTTGGCGGTCAACGGATCGACCACCAGGGTGCCCGAGGCGAAGCGCGCCGGTGCCGCCGTGATGCGGCAATCCAGGCACTTGCGGTTATGGATGAGGAACGGCGTGGCGTCGTCGCCCGGCGTACCGATGGCCAGCACCAGGGCCTGGCTGTCACGGACAGCACGGATCTTAGCGGTTTCGCATTCCACGGCCGGGCCGGCATCGAAGATGTCGACGTAGCCTTGATAGTTGAACCCTTCGCTCTTGAGCATCGACAAGGCCGGCTCGGTGTCCGGATGAACCTGGGCGATCACGGCGCGGGCATCCTCGGACAGGAAACAGGTATACAGCGGAAACTTGGGCATCAGTTCGGCGATGAACGCCTTGTTGCCGACCCCGGTCAGGTAATCGGCCTGGCTGAATTCCATCTTGAAGAAGTGCCGGCCCAGGCTTTCCCAGAAAGGCGAACGGCCGGTGTCGTCGGACATGCCGCGCATCTCGGCAATGATCTTGTTGCCGAACAACTGCGGGTATTCGGCAATGAACAGCAACCGCGCCTTGGCCAGCATGCGGCCATTGAGGCCATTGCGGTAATCGGCATGCAGGAACAGCGAACACAGCTCGGAATTGCCGGTCAGGTCGTTGGCCAGGAACAGCGTCGGGATTTCCCGGTAGATGTTCAGCTCCTGGGAAGCGCTCACCGTCAGGCCCACGCGGAAGTTGTACCAGGGCTCACGCAGGCCCACGGCGCCAGCGATGGCGGAGATGCCTACCACTTGGCCATCATCGTTTTCGAGCACGAACAGGTAGTCCGCATCGCCACGCCCGGCTTCGCCGCGAAAGGTCTTCTCGGCCCAGCCAACCCGATGGGCCAGGCGCTCTTCGTTGGCCGGCAAGGTGGTCAGGCCGGTGCCGGTGCTGCGGGCCAGGGCGATCAGAGCGGGTAAATCGCTGCTGCGTACGGGACGAACGATCATGCTATCTCCTCAGACGGGCCGCTCATGCCACCCGCGAAACTCAGACTTAAACCGCCACCAGGCGCACGCTGGCGCCTTCGCCAACGCCCAGGGCCTCGGCCGCTTCCATGTCCAGGGTCACCGGTTTACCCGGCGCGTAATCGAGCTCGAGCAACACCGCGCGGTAATCCTGCAACTGGGCATTGGCCACCAGGTATTGCCGGCCGGCACCCTTGACCGGCTCGCCGAGCTTGACCGGCACCACGCGGCTCTGGGCAATCGAGCGAATCCCCGAGACGCGGGCATGCAGGGTCGGGCCGCCATCGAAGATGTCGATGTAATGATCAGTCTCGAAGCCTTCGCGCATCAGGATGTCGAAGGTGATCTGCGCACGCTGATGGACCTGCCCCATGGCTTCCTGAGCGGCGTCCGGCAGCAGTGGCACGTAGATCGGGTAATGGGGCATCAATTCGGCGAGGAAGGTACGGCTCTTCAACCCACACAGGCGCTCGGCGGCGGCGTAGTTGAGGTCGAAGAAGTTGCGACCAATGGCGTCCCAGAACGGCGAGTCGCCATTTTCATCGCTGTAGCCGACGATCTCGGTCACCACCGAATCGGCGAACCGCTCCGGATGGCTGGCGACGAACAGCAGGCGCCCGCGGGAATTGAGTTCCGCCCACGGCGTTCCCACCAGGTCCCGGACCACATAGAAACTGGTCAGCAGGCTGTTGCCGGTCAGGTCGTGGCACTGGGAAAGCACGTGGATCTTGTTGTGAATCTTCAGCTCACGGGAGGCATGGACGAACGTCTCGTTGCGAAAACTGTAGAACGGCTCGGAATAACCGGCCGACGCGACGATGGCCGAACAGCCCACCAGCTTGCCGGTGGCCGTGTCTTCAAGGACGAAGAAATAGCTTTCTTCACCGTTGAAACTGACTTCGGCGGCAAACGAGGCTTCGCTCGCGGCGATCTTGTCGCTCAAGCGTTCCACGTCATCCGGCAAGGAAGTGACACCGATCGGACTGTCCGCAGCCAGACGCTGTACCTCGCCCAGATCCGCCATTTGCGCGGGGCGCATCACCAGCATGGTGTCACTCCTTAACTTGAAATAAAGGGTTCGACCAAAAGGTCGACACAAAGAAAAAAACGGCTTCATGTGGGAGCAAAGCTTGCTCGCGATGCAGACACTGGGCTTCACCTTTCACAACGAGGCGATCCCATCGCGAGCAAGCTCAGCTCCCACAGGAACCTGGCTCCCATGGAGCCAGTTTTCAGAATCAGGCTTGGGTCAGCTTCGCCGCGGCCTTCTCGAAACGGTCCAGGCCGGCGTCGATGTCGGCGTCTTCCACCACCAGGCTCGGGGCGAAACGGATCACGTCCGGGCCGGCTTGCAGGATCATCAGGCCTTCCTGTTCGGCGGCGTTGAAAATGTCCTTGGCCTTGCCTTTCCAGGCGTCGCTCAGCACGCAGCCGATCAACAGGCCCAGACCGCGTACCTGGGTGAACAGGCCATACTTCTCGCCGATCTGCTCCAGGCGGGCCTTGAACTTGTGATGCTTGGCCTTGACGCCGTCAAGCACCTCGGGGGTGTTGACCACATCGATCACTGCCTCGGCCACCGCGCACGCCAGCGGGTTGCCGCCGTAGGTGGTGCCGTGGGTACCGACCACCAGGTGCTTGGCCAGCGCTTCGGTGGTGAGCATCGCCGCGATCGGGAAACCACCGCCCAGGCTCTTGGCGCTGGTGAGGATGTCCGGAACCACGCCGTAATGCATATAGGCGAACAGTTTGCCGCTGCGGCCCATGCCGGTCTGTACTTCGTCGAACACCAGCAGCGCATTGTGCGCATCGCACAGGTCGCGGGCGCCTTGCAGGTAGGCTTGCTCGGCCGGCAGCACGCCGCCTTCGCCCTGGATCGGTTCCAGCACCACGGCGCAGGTCTTGTCCGAAATGGCCGCTTTCAGGGCTGCCAGGTCGTTATAGGGAACGTGGGTGATGCCGGTGATCTTGGGACCGAAGCCATCGGAATATTTCGACTGCCCGCCGACATTGACGGTGAACAGCGTGCGGCCGTGGAAACTGTTGAGCGCGGCGATGATTTCGTACTTTTCCGTGCCGAAACGATCGAACGCAACACGACGGGCCAGCTTGAAGGCGGCCTCGTTGGCTTCGGCGCCGGAGTTGCAGAAGAACGCACGCTCGGCGAATGTCGCGTTGACCAGTTTATGGGCCAGGCGCAGCGCTGGTTCGTTGGTGAATACGTTGGAGACATGCCACAGTTTGTTGGCCTGCTCGGTGAGCGCGCCAACCAGCGCCGGGTGGGCGTGGCCCAACACGTTGACTGCGATACCGCCGGCGAAATCGATCAACTCGCGGCCGGACTGGTCCCACACACGGGAACCGGCGCCACGCACGGGGATGAAGGCAGCAGGCGCATAGTTGGGGACCATTACCTGGTCGAAATCGGCGCGTTGTACCGCGGCTTGCTCAACGGACATCGGAGTCTCCTGAAGAGAAACACTCGCCTGGAAATGGCGAGCTTGGTGAGGATTGTAAGGACAGTTTTCAGCCCGGCCTTGCCGCCAAGCGACAACTTCTTATAGCGCCAACCCCCGTTTTCATTGGGTTTATGGCAATGCGACAAATAGCGTCGCAAAGGCGCAGTTTAAACGTTGTCGGGGGACTTTAGGCGTCGACGTCCACATTTCCATTGCCAGACACAGATCACCTGTGGGAGCGAGCCTGCTCGCGATAGCGCAATGTCAGTCGACATCGATGCCAACTGAACCGACGCCATCGCGAGCAGGCTCGCTCCCACAGGTGTTTTGCGTAGACCGCCCTACTTTTGCGCCCCCTGCCCTCCGGCGGGAGCTGCCTAACCGCGCTCGGCCGGCACCGACGACAATTCGAACGGGCTGCTGCTGCGTCGCTGGTTGCGATCTTCCCGCGGCGTGGCGCCGAAGAAGTTGCGGTAGGCGCTGGAGAAGTGCGGCCCCGAGGAGAAACCACAGGACAAGCCGATCTGGATGATGGATTTGCTGGTCTGCATCAGCATCTGCCGGGCCTTGTTCAGGCGCAGTTCCAGGTAGTACTGGCTCGGCACGCGGTTGAGGTATTGCTTGAAGATCCGCTCCAGTTGCCGGCGGGATACGCACACATGCTGGGCGATTTCGTCAGTGGTCAACGGTTCTTCAATGTTGGCCTCCATCAGCAGCACCGCCTGGGTGAGCTTCGGATGGCTGGAGCCGAGACGATTCTGCAGCGGAATGCGCTGGCGCTCGCCGCCCTCACGGATGCGCTCGACCACCAGCTCTTCCGACACCGCCCCAGCCAGTTCCGCACCGTGATCACGCGACAGCACCGCCAGCAGCAGGTCGAGCACCGACATGCCACCGCAGGCCGTAAGACGGTCGCGATCCCAGTCGAACAAATGGCTGGTGGCGATGACCTTGGGGAAGCGCTCGGAGAAATCATCCTGCCAGCGCCAGTGCACGGCGGCGCGGTAACCGTCGAGCAAGCCCAATTGAGCCAGGGGATAGACCCCTGCCGACAAGCCACCAATCACACAACCGGCACGCACCAGTTGCTTGAGCGCGCTACTCAGGTTGGAGGCCAGCGCAGCCGGGGGCTCATCGGCCACCAGGAAAAGCTTCTGGAGACCTTCGAGCTTGCCCGCCCAGGGTTCGCCGGGTAACTGCCAGGCCCCCTCGCCCGCCGGTTCGGCCTGCAGGAACGACAATTCGTAGACCACTTCCGGATGCACCCGCTGAGCGACACGCAAGGCCTCCTCAGCCAGCGCCAGCGTCAAGGCTTTAGTGCTGGGCCAAATCAGGAAACCAATTCGATGGGCAGTCATGGCGGGCGATCCGAAACGAAAACAGTGTTAAAGCCAAAAGCGGCTGCAACCAAATTAGACCATCTGGCACGTGGTGCGCAGCATGACCCAAATCAGGTGCGTAACGGGAGCAATTACTTGAGGCTGCCCGAAAGAAATTGTTGCAGGCGCTCCGATTGCGGATTGACCAGCACTTCACGCGGGTTGCCGCTTTCTTCGACGATGCCTTTGTGCAGGAACACCAGCTGGTTCGACACTTCGCGGGCAAAGCCCATTTCGTGGGTCACCACCACCATGGTTCGGCCTTCCAGGGCCAGGGCCTGCATCACCTTGAGCACATCGCCCACCAACTCAGGGTCGAGGGCCGAGGTCGGCTCGTCGAACAACATGACTTCCGGCTCCATCGCCAGCGCCCGGGCAATCGCCACGCGCTGCTGCTCGCCGCCGGACATGTGGCCCGGATAGGCGTCCTTGCGATGGGCCACGCCCACTTTGTTCAGATAATGCTCGGCCTTCTCGCGAGCCTCGGCCTTGGCGACGCCCAGGACATGCACCGGCGCTTCCATGATGTTTTCCAGCGCAGTCATGTGGGACCACAGGTTGAAATGCTGGAACACCATCGACAGCCGCGAACGCATGCGTTGCAGCTGCTTGGGGTCCGCGGCCTTCAACGCGCCGTCTTTGCCGGCCACCAGCTTCAGCTCTTCGTTGTTGAGCAGGATCTTGCCGGCATGAGGTTGCTCAAGCAGGTTGATGCAACGCAGGAAGGTACTTTTGCCGGAGCCGCTGGAACCGATGATGCTGATCACATCGCCGGCGGCAGCTTTCAGGGACACACCCTTGAGCACTTCGTGACTGCCATAGCGTTTATGCAGGTCTTGGACTTCGAGCTTGTACATGCGGTCGGTTCTCACAAAACGTCAGTCGTTGGGCAGTCGATCGGGTCGACGCGTTATCAGTGCTTGCGCGGGGCCAGGTAACTCAGCCAGCGACGCTCGGCCAGCTTGAACAGGCGCACCAGGATGAAGGTCAGGCACAGGTAGAACACGCCGGCCGTGATGTAGGCCTCGAACGGCAGGTAATACTGGGCGTTTACCGTGCGCGCGGCACCGGTGATGTCGATCAGGGTCACGATGGAGGCCAGGCTGGTGGTCTGCAGCATCATGATCACTTCGTTGCTGTATTGCGGCAGTGCCCGGCGCAGGGCCGACGGCAGCAGGATCCGGCGGTACAGCGTGAAGCGCGACATCCCCATGGCCTTGGCCGCCTCGATCTCGCCATTGGGCGTGGCCCGCAGGCTGCCGGCGATGATCTCAGCGGTGTAGGCACTGGTGTTGATGGCGAACGCGAGACACGCACAGAATGTCGCGCTGGACAGCCACGGCCAGAGGAAGCTCTCGCGCACGAACTCGAACTGCGCCAGCCCGTAGTAGATCAGGAACAGCTGCACCAGCATCGGCGTGCCGCGAATCACGTAAGTGTAGAGCCAGGCCGTCATGTTCACGACCGGCTGCTTGGACACCCGCATCAGCCCCAGGGGCAGCGCCGCCAGCAGACCGAAGAACAGCGACAGTGCCAGCAACTTCAAGGTGGTCAGCAGACCGCCGAAGTACAGCGGCAAGGCTTCATAGATGACGTTGTAGTCGAAGATCATAGATCAGCCGCCCTTACGCCTACCGAGTAGCGCTTCTCAAGGTGACGCAATGCCAGCAACGAGACGCTGGTGATCACCAGGTACATCGCCGCCACTGCCAGGAAGAAGGTGAAAGGCTCGCGGGTGGCATCCGCCGCCTGCTTGGCCTTGAACATCATGTCTTGCAGACCCACCACCGAAATCAGCGCGGTCGCCTTGGTCAACACCAACCAGTTGTTGGTGAAGCCCGGAATCGCCAGGCGAATCATCTGTGGCACCAGCACCCGGAAGAACACCTGGAACCCGCTCATGCCATACGCCATGCCCGCCTCGGCCTGCCCCTTGGGGATCGCCATGAACGCGCCACGAAAGGTTTCCGACAGGTAGGCACCGAAGATGAAGCCCAGGGTGCCGATGCCGGCCGCCAGGGGGTTGAGATCGATGTAGTCGTCATAACCGAGCATCGGCGCCACGCGGTTGAGCAGGTCCTGGCCGCCGTAGAAAATCAGCAGGATCAGCACCAGGTCGGGAATACCGCGGATGACCGTGGAATACAGGTCACCCAGCCACGCCAGCCAGCGCACTGGCGAGAGGCGCAACGCGACACCGATCAGTCCCAGGACGATGGCCAGGGCCATGGACGACAAGGCGAGCTGAAGCGTCAACCATGCGCCATCGAGGATGACAGCCCCGTAGCCTTTCAACATGATTCAGGTCCTCGAAAGTGGGATGAAAAAATGGCGCAAACCGCAGGGAGCCTGTTGCTTGCGCCATTTCGCACGAGTGGCGGGACGGTATTACTTGCCGTAGATGTCGAAGGCGAAGTACTTGTCCTGGATCTGCTTGTATTTGCCGTTCTCGCGAATCGCGGCGATTGCGCCGTTGATCTTGTCTTTCAAGGCATCGCCTTTGCGAACCGCGATCCCTACGCCGTCGCCGAAGTATTTGACGTCGGTGAAGGCCGGGCCCACGAACGCGAAGCCTTTGCCGGCGTCGGTCTTCAGGAAACCGTCATCCAGCAGGGTAGCGTCTGCCACAGTGCCATCAAGACGACCGGCGGAGACGTCCAGGTAGATTTCGTTCTGCGAACCGTATGGCTTGATCTCGGCACCCAGCGGGGCGAGGACTTCACGGGCAAAACGCTCGTGGATCGAACCGCGCTGCACGCCGATGTTCTTGCCCTTGAGCTCGGTCAGGCCATCGCTGACCTGGGTACCGGCCTTCATCACCAGACGCGCCGGGGTGTTGTAGTACTTGTTGGTGAAGTCCACGGACTTCTTGCGATCTTCGGTGATCGACATGGAGGACAGGATCGCGTCGATCTTGCGCACCTTGAGCGCCGGGATCAGGCCGTCGAATTCCTGCTCGACCCACACGCACTTGACCTTCATCTCTTCGCACAGCGCGTTGCCGATGTCGTAGTCGAAACCGACGATGCTGCCGTCCGGGGCTTTGGATGCAAACGGAGGGTAAGCCGCTTCGATACCGATCTTCAGGGGCTTTTCATCGGCGAATGTCGGCAGGGACAGCACGGACAGTGCCAGGGCGCCAAGCAGCACAAGTTTCTTCATCTTGGGACTCCATCGGTAAAGGGCAAAACGGCAGAGTGAGCAACAGCCCAATATGCGAATGGGTGAAACGAACGTAGGTGCTGCGTCCTAGGAAGCGGGCGTTTTTATCAACGCAGGCCACGACGAGCGAGTGATCGGCATTCTAACGACAGGCCCGAAGCCGATATTTCTTCAATGCGACAACAAATTACAGAAGCACCGAGAAAGCAGTTCGAGCACATTGACAGCCCAGCAAATTCATGCAAGAGCGAAAGAAAGGAAACCAATACACGTTGCAAATTGCGGGCCCATTATTCGCAAACCCTTCTAATCCGGCAAGCACAGCGTGTCGGCAAATTTTATCGAGAGGCTGCGAACGCCCTGAAACGGGGCCTGGCGTTTCCCATCGCCTCGGTAGGGTGCCTTTGGTTACACATTTAGAAACATCGGTAACGCTTCGAAAGATCTGACGCGGAACGTCGATATTTATTCGTAGACCTTTCCACACTGATCGTTCCCACGCTCCGCGTGGGAATGCAGCCAAGGACGCTCTGCGTCCCTGAGAGCCGAACGCGGAGCGTCCGTAGAGGCATTCCCACGCGGAGCGTGGGAACGTCAGTCAGCTCCCAAGAAAAAGCCCCGCCGGGCATTTACCGGGCGGGGCTTTCAGGGATCACAAACCGTCGTCAGGCGACGTTCATGGTCTTGTGCGTCTCGATCAAATGCGCCACCACACCCGGATCGGCCAACGTGGAGATATCACCCAACCCGTCGTATTCCGCCGTGGCGATCTTGCGCAGGATGCGGCGCATGATCTTGCCGGAACGGGTCTTCGGCAAACCGGGTGCCCACTGGATGACATCCGGCGAAGCAATCGGCCCGATCTCTTTGCGCACCCAGTTTTTCAACTCCAGGCGCAGGGCTTCGCTGGTTTCTTCGCCGGCATTGAGGGTGACGTAGACATAGATGCCCTGCCCCTTGATGTCGTGCGGCACACCGACCACCGCCGCTTCGGCGACTTTCGGGTGGGCGACCATGGCACTTTCGATCTCGGCGGTACCCATGCGGTGGCCGGACACGTTGAGCACGTCATCCACCCGACCGGTGATCCAGTAGTAGCCATCGGCATCGCGGCGCGCGCCGTCGCCGGTGAAATACATGCCGCTGAAGGTCTTGAAGTAGGTGTCGACGAAACGGTCATGGTCGCCGTACAGCGTCCGCGCCTGGCCTGGCCACGAATCGAGGATCACCAGGTTGCCTTCGGCCGCGCCTTCGATCAGGTTGCCGAGGTTGTCCACCAGGGCCGGCACCACGCCGAAGAACGGACGCGTGGCCGAACCCGGTTTCAGCGCCGTGGCACCTGGCAGCGGGCTGATCAGCACGCCACCGGTTTCGGTCTGCCACCAGGTGTCGACGATCGGGCAACGCTCCTTGCCGACGTTCTTGTAGTACCAGTCCCAGGCTTCCGGGTTGATCGGCTCACCCACCGAACCCAAGAGCCGCAGGCTGCTGCCATCGGCGCCTTCGACGGCGGCGGTGCCCGAGGCCATCATCGCGCGGATAGCGGTTGGTGCGGTGTAGAGGATATTGACCTTGTGCTTGTCGATGACCTGGGCCACCCGGGTGATGTCCGGGTAGTTCGGCACGCCTTCGAACAGCAGCGTGGTCGCGCCGTTCGCCAGCGGACCGTAGACGATGTAGCTGTGGCCGGTGACCCAGCCGACGTCGGCGGTGCACCAGTAGATCTCGCCCGGCTTGTAGTCGAACACGCGCTCATGGGTCAGGGCGGCGTACAGCAGGTAGCCGGCCGTGGTGTGTTGCACGCCCTTTGGCTTGCCGGTGGAACCGGAGGTGTAGAGGATGAACAGCGCTTCTTCAGCACCCATTTCCTTCGGCGCGCAAACGGTACCGGCGACTTTCATCAGGTCTTCGTACCAGATATCGCGGTGCTGGTTCCACTTGATGTTGCCCGCGGTGCGCTTGCACACGATGACTTTCTGGATGCTGCTGGTTTCCGGGTTGGTCAGCGCGTCGTCGACGTTGGCCTTGAGGGGGATCTTCTTGCCGGCGCGAACGCCTTCGTCGGCGGTGATCACCACTTTGGATTTGCAGTCGATGATGCGACCGGCCAGCGCTTCAGGGGAGAAACCACCGAACACCACCGAGTGAATCGCGCCGATCCGGGCACAGGCCAGCATGGCGACCACAGCCTCCGGGATCATCGGCATATAGATCGTCACCACGTCGCCACGATGCACGTCCTGGCCGCGCAGGGCGTTGGCAAACTTGCAGACTTCTTCGTGCAGTTCGCGATAAGTGATCTTGCGACTCTCGGCCGGGTCATCGCCCTCCCAGATAATCGCGACCTGATCGCCACGCTCGGCCAGGTGACGGTCGAGGCAGTTGTAGGAAACGTTCAAGGTGCCGTCGGCAAACCACTTGATATCGACATGGTGGTCGTCGAAGGACGTCTGCTTCACCGTGGTGAACGGCTTGATCCAGTCGAGGCGCTTGGCCTGCTCGCGCCAGAAACCATCCGGGTTGACCACCGACTGTTGGTACATGGCCTTGTAGGTCGCCTCGTCAGTCAGCGTATTGGCTGCTACCTCGGGACGAACGGGATACACAGAAGCCGCACTCATGTTTCTTACCTCGGTGACATAGTTGTTTTTGTATGGTCCCGTTGTAGCCCGGGGCGGGCCTATAGAACCATTCGACGATGGTAGTAACAAGTCCCTACAAAATGTCGGTACTAACGTGCAAGACCCATCCACACATGAATTTCAGTGAATACCTGTTTTTGTCACCAACATAGATCCCCCATGGGAGCGAGCCTGCTCGCGATGACGCCAGCCAATCCAAAACAGATCCAACAGGAAGTCTTCGACTCCTGGCGATTATTACCAAATCCACCAAAAGTCTTTATCAAAACCCGGTCTGTTTGCATCCACCCCCACTCCCTAGAATCCACCTCGCCAACCGGCAAATACGATTGACGCAACACAGCCCCCACGAAGGCCGTTAATCAAACTTCCCAAACCTGCTCCACACGCAACCCCAAAAAGGTTGCGTGCCCCCACTCGACCTCAGAAAAGGTGAAATCAGATGAAAGCTTTATGGGTTCTGGTCCTCGGCAGCCTCAGCGCAATGGCGATGGCAGACGAGGCCCCGACCGATGTCGCTCAGCAAAAACCTGCCATTGAGGAATACACCTACTCCACCCACCTGGACATCGCCAAAGTCATTTCCATGAGCGCGGTCCCGGATGTCTGCGAAGTGGTCCCGGCAAAAATGGAATACCAAGACTCCAAGGGCCAACTCCATATCCTGCGCTACAGCGTCATGGGCAACGGTTGCTCCAACGGCTAACCAGTGTGTGAACGAACCAGGAGTTATCCACTTTGAAATACAAACTGTTCTGCGCCTTGGCCCTGTCCGTACTGGCCGCCAATAGCTTCGCCGCCGACGGCTTCGATCACACCGGTTCAGCCGCCGCAATGAACCGTCACGACCTCGCCAACGCCGCCACGGTCGATACCGACCACCACGCCCCTACCGATCCGAGGACCGTCGCCGCCGATGGCAGCGACCGCTCCGGCTCGGCCCATACCGATTGATCATTATTGGCAGTTTCCATGGCCCGACTCCGGTCGGGCCTGGTTGTGTCTGGAACCGAAGAAAACCCTCCCCAAACACAACATGTAGTGTAAAAACGCAAAAACAGGTCGTTTTTTGATCAAAAAAACACGCCATCCGATTCATGCAAAAAAAATCTATAACCGCCAAAGCCTTGTAAACCCTCGCTCCAACGCGAATCAGCCCCCCACCGCGCCCTCCGTGGGCGATTTCGCCGCACCACGTAGGCAAAAAAGTCCTTATAATGCCGCCTTAAACGGGCCTGCAATATTCCCTTACAGGGGATCAAGCCAGCCTGAAGCCCACGCAAAGGCCCCTCGCCTCTTCGCGTTCACAGCCGCTTCAGCATGACCCGTACATTTTTCTGTTTATTGCCTGCGTCAGCTGCAAGAAACGATTTTCCAAGATCCACCGCCGCCAGCAGGCCTTCACCAGGCTTCTGGCCCTCACGCAGGAGACGACACGTCATGCTGAGCTGGGACGAATTCGACAAAGAAGACGGCGAAGTCGCTGTAAAAGGCGCCAATGCCGGCCACGCTTCTGAAGCCAACATGGACCGCCTCGACAGCGCCGGCGGTGCCGCCGCGCTCGAAGCCCGCGCCGTGACGGCCAGCGACTCGGCCGCGATCATTCGCGCCAAGGCCGCCCTCGATAAACTCGACGTTGCCGAAGGCCTCGCCGAACTCGAAGGCGCCTCCGCCCGTGTCGCCGTCGATGAAAAGCGCATGATCAACTGCCGCGCCGACCTCAACCAGCTCGTGCCGTTCAAATACGACTGGGCCTGGCAGAAGTACCTGGACGGTTGCGCAAACCACTGGATGCCGCAAGAAGTCAACATGACCGCCGACATCGCCCTCTGGAAAAACCCGGAAGGCCTGACCGACGACGAGCGCCGCATCGTAATGCGCAACCTGGGCTTCTTCTCCACCGCAGACTCCCTGGTCGCCAACAACCTGGTCCTGGCCGTATACCGCCTGATCACCAACCCGGAATGCCGCCAGTACATCCTGCGCCAGGCGTTCGAAGAGGCGATCCATACCCACGCCTACCAGTACTGCATCGAATCGCTGGCCATGGATGAAGGCGAAATCTTCAACATGTACCACGAGATCCCATCGGTCGCGAAGAAAGCCGCCTGGGGCCTGAAGTACACCCGTTCGATCTCCGATCCGAAATTCGAAACCGGCACCCCGGAAACCGACAAAGAGTTGCTGCGCAACCTGATCGCCTACTACTGCGTCCTGGAAGGCATCTTCTTCTATTGCGGCTTCACCCAGATCCTCTCCATGGGCCGCCGCAACAAGATGACCGGCGTCGCCGAGCAGTTCCAGTACATCCTGCGCGACGAATCCATGCACCTGAACTTCGGCATCGACGTGATCAACCAGATCAAGATCGAAAACCCGCACCTGTGGGATGCCGAGATGAAGGAAGAAGCGACCCAGATGATCCTGCAAGGGACTCAGTTGGAGATCGAATACGCCCGTGACACCATGCCTCGCGGCGTATTGGGCATGAACGCGGCGATGATGGAAGACTATCTGAAGTTCATCGCTAACCGTCGTCTGTCGCAGATTGGTCTGAAAGAAGAGTATCCAGGCACGACTAACCCGTTCCCTTGGATGAGCGAGATCATGGACTTGAAGAAAGAGAAGAATTTCTTTGAGACGCGGGTGATTGAGTATCAGACCGGTGGTGCGCTTAGCTGGGATTGATGTCGAGAGAAAAATCCCAAGCTGGCCTGTCAGCTGACGCTTAACTAAAAACCCCGTGAAAACGGGGTTTTTTGCATTCTGTCCTACACGCCCTGGCCACTGGTGGGTGAATAGCTGCGATTTTGAATTGAAAACATTCAGTGCAACCCACCTCTCCACCCGCTATTAATACCCTCCTCTACTCAAGGACCCGAGCCCGCCATGAAATTCGACCTCGCCTACTGCCGCAGCCTCGACGACAAGTTGTCGATCTATGACGTGCGCGATTTGAATTTTGACGAAACGGTGGATTTCGATTCGGCGAAGGAACAATTCCAGTGTCCCAACGATGCCTGTCGAGCGGCGTTCGATGCGGCGAATGTGCTGGTGACGTTCAACGCCAAGAATGTGAATTACGTGCGCACACCGCACTTCAAGAACACCCCCAGTACGCGGCATGTCGAGGGTTGTCCTTATGCCAGCCTGAAAACTCCGACAAGCCTGGAGACGGACGCGTCGGAAGCGGATGACGGTCGGGAGGAACACTTTCCTTCGGAGCTGTTACTGACCCGGCGCGAGTATGTGCGCAAGCCTTCCAGACCGGCAGTGGCGGCGGACGTGACGCGCGATGAGCGAGTGCCTTCAGCCGCCAGACATGGCGAGCACACCAGCCGTGATTCGGCGCCGGACAAGACCAGTGTCTTCGCCCATCCGGTGGAGTGCTTTGTATCGAACTTCGCGGACAAGGACCTGCTCAAGCGTAGGCCGCTGAAGATTGGCGAGCACACGGCGCCCTATGCATCGTTCTTCAAGAAGATCGAATACCTGCTGGACAACAAGGGGCTGATCTACTGGGGCAAGATCAAGAAGATCGAGGATTATCACAGCGCCAGTTTTCGTGTCGACTTCGAGCAAAAGGTCTGGGTCAAGTTACCGGGCGAAGCGAAGAAGCGGCCCTATTCGGTCAACGTTTACCTGAGCAAGAAGCTGATCGATCAGTACCGTAAGCGCAAAGCGTTTCTGGAAGAGATCAAGCATGCCGCCGAGAGCGAGCGGGATCTGTACTGCTTCTTCTATGGCGTGACGCCGGAGCTGAAACAGGTGCCAAGCAAGAAAAACCCCGAACAGACGTTCGGGGTGTTCAGCGCCCAGATCGAGAACCTGGATCACTTCATCATTCGTGAAGCGCCGGGGTTGGCCGATAGCTGATCTCGCCTTGGGCTGACAGCAACCCTGCACGCGTCGGTATTCTGTTCATAGTGCATCTTGGGCAAGTTGCCGCTCGAATGCCCACATTTCCCGTTTCACTTCCATACGTCGTGCACAGGCTTTCTGGAGGCTGGGCTCATCCAGGCCACCATAACGCCGCAACCAGTGAATGATCATTTCCTCATCGGGGAAGTAATAGTCCTTGTGCCCCTTGCTGCTTCTCGGCGTGTTGTTCATATCACCATCAAAGCGGCCTGCGGAGAATTCATCAGAAGGCAACGTTCCCCACTCTGCGGCGCAGTCCTCGAAAACCCAGGAGATTTCGTTGATGTGCTTTTGCGCACCGCGATGGCCGCGCTTGTAAAAAACGTACTCATGACAACTTTCCTGGAAGCGGGCCATCATTGGCTCGTCATCGATCCAGTGCAAAAGGTCATATTGCCCGGCGTGGCGCATCAAGCCATTGATCCAACGCTCGGAAAACCGATGAATAAAACCTTCCACGTCAGCTTTTTTGGCGTCAGCGAAGATCATGCAATAACGTGTATGCACGTGGATGACGAACAATACGTGCTTGCGTTGCACAGTGATGGCATGGACCAGCCACTGTTCGGCGAATTCAACCACCTCATCGTCCTCGATAACGGGTGACGGTGGCTTCTCCATGGGAGTGATTTTCTTGCCTTTGTGCACGCGGCTAAAGAAGTTACAAGCCGCTTCGGTGCAATTGAAGATCAACATGCTGTTCTCTGCTTGAAAAGGACTATGCGTCTGTGACCCATTCGATTTCATAGGGCTGACGAACAGCGTCGGAAATCCGTTCTCGTAACTCGTCGCTCAGAACCATCAGCTCCTGATCGCTCAGCAGGTCATAGGCGACCATCAGCCTCAAAGATAGCGAAACTTCTTTGCGTCGACGCCCGTTGAAGGCCATCGCCAGGTCCTTGTCTCGATTGCGTATGAGGCCATACAGCGTTGCGTATCGAGCGTGGGCCGATAGAGCTTCGTTCTGAGCGATCGTCTGGGCATCAGCAAGAACCCCTTGGCAGAAGCGGTCCAGTGCCAGCTTGTAAAGCTCATTGTAATTTTTCCAGTCACTGTCGGAAATCGACATACCACCCTCCTTCGCTAGACACCAGGGTACACCGAGCGCTTGGCTGGAGCAGGCCACTGGTCACCCATCAAAAAAATGAGATTGATCCGGCCTCAAAACAACTGTACAAAAACACAGTATTTTTGAATCCACTGCTTTGGAGTATCCCATGGCCTCTCTCGCAATCAAAACCACCCTGGAACGCATCGCTGTCTATCAATTCACTCCTGCCCACAGCGCACAGGCCCGAGCCATGCTCGGCTGGAGCGTCGAGGAACTGTCCCGGCAGTCCGGGGTTTCGGTCAAGGCTATCCGGCGCTTCGAAGCGGGAGGCGAATTGCTCGATGTGACACGCCTGGCGCTCGCGTTCTGCCTTGAAGCCGAAGGCCTGGTGTTCTTCCCCGGCTTTGCACCGGGGCGTGGCATGAACATCAAGGGCGCCACACCGGATCCGGCGGGACGGCCCGACTACGCGATGATCGAATAGCGGGATCGTTGCATCAGGTATCAGGCCGCGTCAGCCTGGCTTTCATAGGCCGAGGTCTCCACATCCAGCCACCAGGCACAGCCGCGTTGGGGATGGGTCAGGGTGAAGGCTTCGCCCATTTGCGGCGTGGTAATGGACACGTTGCGCTCCCAGGCCAGGGCCAGGATGCGGTCGAAGGGTTCAAACCAGGCATGCATCGCCAGGTCGAAGGTGCCATTGTGAATCGGCAACAGCCAACGGCCCCTGAGGTCGATATGAGCCTGGAGGGTCTGCTCCGGCTGCATGTGGACATGGGGCCAATCGACGTTATAGGCGCCGGTTTCCATCAGCGTCAGGTCAAAGGGACCGTATCGCTCGCCGATGCGTTTGAAACCGTCGAAATAACCCGTGTCGCCGCTGAAGAAGATCCGCGTGCCGCCGTCGATCATCACCCATGACGCCCACAGCGTGCTGTTGCCATCGAACAGACCGCGACCGGAAAAATGCTGCGACGGCGTGGCTATGAACTCGATGCCGTCCACTTCGGTACCTTGCCACCAATCCAGCTGACGAACCTTGCTGGCCTCGATGCCCCATTTGACCAGGGTGTCACCCACGCCAAGGGGCGTCAGGAAGTGCCGGGTCTTGGCGGCAAGCTTGAGGATGGCCTGGTGGTCGAGGTGATCGTAATGGTCATGGGAAAGGATCACCGCCTCGATCGGCGGTAGATCCTCCAGGCTGATGGGCGGTTGATGGAAACGCTTGGGACCGGCCCATTGCACGGGCGACGCACGGTCAGAGAAAACCGGGTCGGTGATCCAGAATTTGTCGCGCAGCTTGAGCAGAACCGTGGAATGGCCAAGACGGAACACACTCTGGTTCGGTGCTGCCAGCAACTCGGCGCGTGTCAGCGGCTGAACGGTGATGGCGCCCGCCGGACGGGTGGTGCGCGGTTTGTGGAGCAGCATGTTCCAGATGATACGCAGCATCTGGCCGAACCCTTCTCGCGGGGTATGGGCGTGATTGCGATACTTCCCTTGTTCGTGTCGGGAGGCAGGGCTGGCAGCCGTACTGTCGGTCGAGGAAGCAGGAATGCTCATGGTGCGATAACTCCAAGGGCGTCGCCGAAAGTGCGCTTCGCCGTTGCGGGACATGGGTGGCTGCGAGGTTTACGCTCAGCCGCTCACACTAAATCTACACCACTCGGTGTAGTTTCTAGATTGCATGAATCCTGGAGGCAAGTAAACTACCGAGTGTAACTCCCCCTTTTCAACCGACGAATGCCCATGACCGTACCGCAACGCCTTACCGAACGAAAACGCGAGGCCATTCTCCAGGCCGCGATTGCCGAGTTTCGCAGCAGCGGTTTCGAGATCACCAGCATGGACAGGATCGCGGCGACCGCCGGTGTGTCGAAGCGTACGGTGTACAACCACTTTCCCAGCAAGGAAGAGTTGTTCGCCGAAATCCTGAATCGTCTATGGAACAGCATTACCGCTGAGCAGGAGATGGCGTACAACCCGTTGGAGCCTTTGCGTGAGCAATTGCGCCGGTTGCTGCAAGCCAAGCTGCGGCTGATGTCGGACGAGAACTTCCTCGATCTGGCACGAATCGCCATCGCTGCGACCATACATTCTCCCGAGCGGGCCCAGAACATGGTTTCGCGTATGGGGCAGCGTGAAGAAGGCCTCACCACCTGGATTCGCCAAGCCCAGATCGATGGACGACTGAAGCCCGTGGAACCGATATTTGCTGCCCAGCAAATGCACGGGTTGATCAAGACGTTCGCATTCTGGCCACAGATCTCCATGGGGCAACCGAGCCTGAGCCTGGATGAACAAGTGCAGGTGATCGAATCGGCTCTCGATATGTTCCTGATTTGTTACCAGGCTTGAGCGCCCCGCCACGAACGCGGTATGAGGATTACCGCCCCGGGGGCGTGTTGACAAATTTCTGGTGCATTTCTGTGGTCAGGCTGTCGATACGCTCGGTCAGTGCCTTGGTCATTTCCGTCAGGCGGGTGTTCTGCTCCAACAATTCGAGTAGTTGCGCCGTATTGTGCGCGGCCTGGGCTTGACGCTCAGTGTTGGCAATGGCCAGGGCTTCACGGTGTTGTGCATCGGCTTCCGCCTGGGCTTTGTCCCGAGCGGCCTGGCGGGTTTGCGCCAGCAGGATCAGCGGGGCGGCGTAGGCCGACTGCAGACTGAACGCCAGATTGAGCAAGATGAACGGGTAAGCGTCGAAATGCACGACGCCCGACAGGTTCAAGCCTATCCAGATCAGCACGATCAGGGTTTGTGCGCCGAGGAACATCGGCGTGCCAAAAAAACGCGCGAACGCCTCCGCTCGCAACGCAAAACGATCATTGCCGAAGGTGGGTCCCAGATGCGCGTGAGGCCGATGAAAACGCAAGTGATCAACGGGAGCTGTGGGGGTGGGTTGGTAAGGGGTCGCCATGATGTTCTCCGCCTGGGACTGGTGCTATAAGGCACTATAACCGCTGGACGACCATCATCTAACCCAGCGCGCTCCGCTGTTGAAACATCAGCGCTGCCGCAAACTACGCCCCAACTCGTCGAACAGAGTCACCACCGAACGCAAGGCGCGGCAGTCTGGACGTGTCAGCAGCCAGAGCGCCGTGTCATATCCCTCCAGCGGTTCGCCGAAGGGGATCAGGCCCTGGTCTTCACCGATCAGAAAGTCCGGCAACGCGGCGACACCCAAACCGGCCCGCGCCAACTCGGCGACTGAGAGCATGCTGTTGCAGCGATAGGCTGGCATCACCGCGGGTAGATGTTGTCGGCGCCAGGCCACGGTGGGGTGATCGGGGAGGAAGTCGTCCGGCGCGATCCAGGTCAGGGACGCCAAGTCATCCAGATTCGCGCCGGGCAGGTAGGCCGGACTCCCGCAGACTCGGTAGACGACATCGCCCAGGTGCCGACCCACCAAATGTTCCGGCGGCGTACGGGTCAGGCGCAAGGCGATGTCGGCATCGCGGCGACTCAGGTTGGCGAAGTCGTTCGAGGTACTCAATTCGAGGGTCAATGCTGGATAGGCCGGCATGAACCGCGCCAGCGCGGGCAGCAGCAACGCTTGCAGGACCGAATCGGTACAGGTCAGACGCACGGTGCCAGTGACCACCTCACCGCCCTGCTCCACACCGATACGTGCCGCCTCCAGAGCCTGTTCGGCGCGCTCGGCCTGTTCGGACAGCGTCTGGGCCAGGCTCGTGGGCAAATACCCGGCACGGCTTTTTTCGAACAAGGGTTGGCCCAGGGCCGCCTCAAGCCGGCGCACCGAGCGGAACACCGTAGACACATCCACGCTCAGCAACCGCGCCGCCCGAGCCAGCGAGCCGCCACGGACCAACGCCAGGATCAGGGAGAGATCGGGATAGTCCAGACGATAGTGCGTCGCTGCATTGATCACTTGGTTAAACGCCAATATTGAGTGCACGAACGCCAATCTATAGTGGCGACCAGGAATCAACAAGCGGCGTGCCCTCCATGAAAATCCAGCGTCCTTTGCACATCGCCCTGATCGGCGACTACGATCCGCAGATAACGGCCCATCGGGCTATCCCCATTGCACTTGAGCTAGCCAGCAGGCAAACCGGCCATGACATTGGCCTTCAATGGTTGGCAACGGATCTGATCACCGACGCTACCTCTCTGGACGACTTCGACGGCATTTGGTGCGTACCCGGCAGCCCCTACCGAAACGAACATGGCGCCTTGCACGCCATTCGCTTTGCCCGCGAACAGCGCCGTCCGTTCCTCGGCACCTGCGGTGGGTTTCAGCACGCCGTGCTGGAATACGCGCGCCACGTGATGGGCTGGACCGATGCCGCTCACGGCGAAACCTCCCCCGAGGCAGAACGGGCGCTTCTGACGCCGCTGAGTTGTGCCTTGGTCGAAACCATCGACAGCCTTCAGCTGGATGCGCAGTCGTTGATGGCCGAAGCCTATGGCCGCCGGACAGTGTTCGAAGGTTACCGGTGCCGCTTTGGGGTCAACCCGGCGTTTGAGCGGGATCTGCTGAGCGACCGCCTGCATGCCGTCGCCCGGGACTCAGCCGGCGAGCTGCGGGCCGTGGAACTGCGGGATCATCCATTCTTTGTCGCAACCCTGTTCCAGCCCGAACGCGCAGCGCTGGAAGATCGCGTACCGCCGCTCGTCAAAGCCTTTGTCCAGGCATGTGCGAGGGAGATGCCATGAACGGTCAGTATTACGCCGTGATTTTCACCTCCCTGCGTACTGCGGGAGATCAGGGGTATGCCGAAGCGTCCGAGCGCATGGTGGCGCTGGCGAGAGAGCAGCCAGGATTTCTCGGCATCGAATCGGCCCGGGGCGAAGAAGGCCTGGGTATTACCGTGTCGTACTGGAGCAGCGAGGCGGCGATTCTGGCCTGGAAGCAACATCCCGAACACAGCGCAATCCGCGAGCGTGGCCGTTCTACCTGGTATGCCTATTGCCATACACGGGTGTGCAAGGTCGAACGGGACTACGCGTTCCAACGCCAGCCCTGACATCCACCACAAATCCCCTGTGGGAGCGAGCCTGCTCGCGATAGCGGTGGGCCTGCCTGCATCCATGCCGACTGTGCCGACGCCATCGCGAGCAGGCTCGCTCCCACAGGATTTGCGGCAAGGAGTCAGCCCTCGACCAATTGCCGCATCGCCACGATTTCCGGCAGGTCGCTGCGTGCCATGTATACCCGCAGAGGTTCGGTGAGGTTGATGCGGTCGTCGATGTTCTGGTCCAGCAGCAGCTGGATTCGCTCGCGCTTGAGGGTCATGGTGCCGTCCGTGGCGGGCGTCCAGACGAATTCGCAGGTAGGAATGATGCCGTCGTCGGCCACGTCCATGCCGAAGGCGTCTTCGCTGAAGCGCACGATGTATTGGCCGGTCTTGCGGTTCAGGCCGACAAAACCCTTGAGTTGGTCGGCGGCCTGGCAGATGAAGGTTGAAGTGGTGCGCATGGTAAACCTCATGGATGCGTCCCGCGGGACGTCTGATCGATGGTTTACACGCAGGGCAGGCAAATGTTGGTTCCGGTTTCCCTCTGCCGGGGAAACTGCTACGACCAAGGGTACTGCAAACCTGCCCGCAAAGGCGTGGGAAAAATCTGTTTCCCACGGTTTTATATCGGTTTGGCGATAGCGCTCAGAGCATTCAGTTGTTAAAAGATAGGTTTTGCACAACGACGAAAGGATCTCGAGCATGCCCGTCACCTTCACCCGTAGCGCGTTGATGCTGAGCCTGTTGCTCGGCTTCGGTCAGACACAGGCCGCCGAGGCGCCGAACCCCAAGGCCTTGGCCGCCCGCCAAGGTATCCCCCATCCGGCGGTGATCGCTCACCGTGGTGCTTCGTTCGATGCACCGGAATCCACCGCCGCGTCCTACAAGCTGGCCCGAGACCTCGGCGCCGATTACCTGGAGTTGGACCTTCAACGCAGCAAGGACGGTGTGCTGTTCGTCCTGCACGATGACAGCCTGCTGCGTACCACGGACGTCGCGACCAAGTTCCCCGAGCGCAAGGACAGCAGCGCCAACGCATTCACCATGGCCGAGCTCAAGACCCTCGATGCCGGCAGCTGGTTCAACACCGCCTACCCGGACCGCGCGCGCCCCGGGTTCGCGGGGCTGAAGATCCTGACCCTCGATGAAGTCATCGACATCGCCGAGAGTAATCCGCAACACAAACCGGGCCTGTACATCGAAACCAAGGAGCCGAAACTGTTCCCCGGCATCGAACGCGACCTCAAGGACAAATTGCAGGACCGCGGCTGGCTGAGTCCGGCCGGTTCCAAATTGGCCAAAAGCGCTACCGGCGTAGGCCAAGGCAAGGGCAAAGTGGTCTTGCAGACCTTCGAGAAGAGCAGCCTGGAACTGCTGCACAAAGAAATGCCGAAGGTGCCAAAGGTCCTGCTGTTGTGGGTGGGCGAAGGCAACATCGAGCCCAAGTCCAAGGTGACATTTGCCGAGTCCGGAGAAACCGACAAGGCGGCCTACTACGCCAAGCAGCAACCCAAGGACCGCGCCGAGTTCGAGAAATGGGTCCAGTACGCCAAGGCCCAGGGCGCCATCGGCACCGGACCGTCCGCCGCGCTGACCCATGGCGGCAGCCAGAGCTATGCAGACCTGGTGCAGCCATGGATGAACCAGTACACCCACGACCAGGGTTTGCTGGTGCATGTCTACACTGTGGATGAGCCGGTGGACTTCAAGAAAGTGATGGATGCCGGCGTGGATGGCATTTTCACCAACCGGGCCAGTGAATTGCTCAAGTACTTCAAGCGTCCCGAAACTGGCAGTGTGACGCAGTTGCTGGAAAAGAACGGTTATTGATCAACTGTGGGAGCAATGCTTGCTCGCGATACGGGCGGTGCGGTTTCAGTACAACCGCATTATCGTTCGTCGCGAGCAAGCTTTGCTCCCACAGGCGTTCACTGTTCTTGTCCCAACGAACCTTGCTTCAGCAGTCCCGGGCAAAGGTTTTTTCGAATTAAGGGTGAATTAAGTTGCCACAGTTAATCTGGTCCCACTTAAACGACACACCCAAGGAAAGACCTTATGAAAACTTTGACTGCCCTGTTTACCGCCGCCGCCCTGACCCTGACTGCCGGCCTTGCCCAAGCCGATGTGCGGATCGACCAGATTCCCCAGTTGGTCAAGGAAGGCAAAATCAAATCCCTTGAGTCGATGAATGCAGAAGCCCTGAAGTTGCACCCGGGCGCGACCATCACCGATACCGACCTGGACAATCACTTCAACGGTTATGAGTATGAAGTTGAACTGAAGACCGCTGACGGCAAAGAGTTCGATGTCGACTTCGACGCCACCACCGGTAAAGTCCTGAGCAACAAGCAGGATACTTGATTCATCGGCCAAAAAAGAGCCGCGCAACTTTCTCGTTGCGCGGCTCTTTTTTTACCTGGAAGAAATCCGCTGGCCACCCACAACTGTCACAAAACCATCAAGAAAGCTTGCGATGATGCCACTCAAGTGAACCTGTAGCCGCGACAGGCACTTCCCGCCAGCGAGACTGCATGAACCACAGCATTGACCAAAGCCACCGCGACCCGGACCTGTTCGGCCTGCTCTACGGATTTCGCTTCCGTCCTGGCGAGCGTGGACAGGAGCTCGATTCAGCCCAGGCCTTGCGACGCCTGCAACAGCCGCAAGATGAAGATGAATTTCTCTGGCTCCACTTGAATCTGGCCCATGCCGCCTGCGAGCGCTGGATGAAAAGTCAGCTGGCCTTGCCACAGGAGTTTTTCGAAGCACTGCACGAAGGCTCGCGTTCGACCCGCATCGAGCATGTGGACTCGGCATTGCTGGCGGTGGTGAACGATGTCGTGTTCAACCTGAGCAACATGGTCTCCTCAGACGTCTCCACCTTATGGGTCTGCGTCCACAGTCGATTGATTGTCAGCGCACGGCTGCAACCCCTGCACTCGGTCGACAAGCTGCGCTCATCGGTCAAGGCCGGCGAGTGCTTTCGCTCCCCATTGGAATTGCTCGTCCATCTGCTGCGCGACCAAGGGGAAGTGCTGACCCAGATCGTGCGCAAGACCAGCCTCAGCGTCGACCAGATCGAGGATCAGTTGCTCTCTTCGCGACTGTCCACCAATCGCGCCGAGCTCGGCGCCCAACGTCGGGTGCTGGTGCGCCTGCAACGCCTGTTGGCGCTGGAGCCGGGCTCATTACTGCGTCTGCTCAACCGCCCGCCGCAATGGCTGCAAAAAGAGGACGTCAAGGAGTTGCGCAAATCCACCGAGGAATTCGCCCTGATCATCAACGACCTGACCGCGCTGGGCGAACGGATCAAGCTGTTGCAGGAAGAAATCGCCGCCAACCTCAACGAACAGACCAACCGCACCTTGTTCACCCTGACGGTGGTCACGGTACTGGCCTTGCCCATCAACATCATTGCCGGTTTCTTTGGCATGAACGTCGGCGGCGTACCATTGGCCACTGATCCCGAGGGTTTCTGGATCCTCGTGGCCCTGGTGGCGACCTTCACCCTGATCGCCGGCCGCTGGGCATTTCGCAAGCGACGCGATTATTGAGCCTGTGGCGAGGGAGCAAGCACCCTCGCCATGATGCATCAGGCACTCAGCCGCGCCGTCACTTCATTCAACTGCCCCGACAGGCTGTGCAAGTTCCCGCTGGCCGCTTCGGTGCGTTGCACGTTGTCCTGATTGGTGCTGGCGATACAGGTGATTTCAGTCAGATTGCGCGAAATGTCTTCAGCCACCGACGTCTGTTCTTCCGCCGCCGTCGCGATCTGGCGGTTCATGTCCCGGATCGCCTCGACTGCCTGGGTGATGCGTTCGAGCATCGCGCCGGCCTGGGTCACCTGCTCCACGCTCTCTTCGCTGCGCGACTGCCCGCTCTCGATGGCCTGAGCCGCGTCCACTGCACCGGTTTGCACCGTCTGGATGATCTGGTTGATCTCGATGATGGACGAGGCCGTGCGCTGGGCCAGGCTGCGCACTTCATCGGCAACCACTGCGAAACCGCGTCCGGCCTCACCGGCACGAGCCGCTTCAATGGCAGCGTTGAGGGCCAACAGGTTGGTCTGCTCGGCGATTCCGCGGATGACTTCCAGCACCTTGCCGATGCGTCCGCTGTCGGCTTCCAGACGGCGAATCACCGTGGCCGTGTTGGCGATTTCCCCCCGCATCCGGGCGATGGTGTGGATGGTCCCCTGCATGACCTTCTCGCCCTGTTGCGCCGACTGATCGGCATCGTCCGCCGCCCGCGCCGCATCGGCGGCATGGCGAGCGACTTCCTGGGCCGTGGCGGACATCTCGTTCATCGCCGTCGCCACTTGATCGGTCCGTTCGAACTGCTCGTGGGTGCCCTGGCTCATCAGGCTGGCGATGGCATTGAGTTCACCGCTGGCGCTGTCCAGCTCCGTGGCACTGCGTTGCAGGCGGGTGAAGGTCTCAGCCAGAAAGTCACGCAGGGTATTGGCCGCGAGGGCCAGGTCACCCAACTCGTCCCGGCGGTTACTCACCACCCGATCGGCGAAACGCCCGCGACTCAGCTGGGTAACGTATTCGATCAGGCTGCGGATCGGCTGCACCAGATTGCGGTTGACCAGCCAAAGGCTGAGCAACCCAATCAACAGGCCAGAAACCAGCATGACCGCGATGCCCAACAGAATCGTACGATCGGCACCGGCACTGATCAGCACCGACTGCTCGTTGCCCAACTTGTGCAACTCGACCACCAGCTCACTCATCTGGTCGCTGACCGCACGGTCCACCCCCTTGACCGCCACATCGCCCGCCGCCGGATCGCCACCTGCCGCCACGAATGCATCACGTCCTTTCTGGTAGGCCGCCCCCAGTTGAAGATGTTCGTTGCGCAGTTGCTCGATACGCGTCCTGATGTTCGCGGGGACACCTTCACGCGCGATCAATGTACCCAGGATGCCCTGGACTTCACGCTGGCGCTCCTCGAACTGCTTCCAGTATTTCTCCAGATCCGCCGGTTGCTTGCCGCGAAGCAGGACGTTTTTCCACTCCTGGACCTGCACCTTGAATTGCAGGTTGGCTTCGTCGATCAACTGCGAGGCATGCAAAGGCCCATCGATCAGGCGCCGATAGTCCTGCAGGCCATTGGAAAGGAAATGAAAGGAGGCCAGGGCGATCAGCAGCATCGCCAACAGGCTGCCACCTAGCAAAGCCAGGATCTGGGCTCTCAGGGATTTTTGCAGGAACATGGAAGTAAATCTCCGGGAATGATAAAGCCGGGCCCACGGCCCAGTACGTCTAGACCGTCCATGTCTCAAGCAACCGGCGTCACGGCATGCATGCGGGAATACTGTCTTTCGCATCGGCCTGCTGGCCCCGTTCTTGAGCCTTCGCGAGCGCCGTTTATCCGATTATCGACAGCTTTCGCAGGGCCATCGATGAGCTTGCCTTGACCTGTCCAGACAATCCCATTTGTCGGTGCAACGGGATTTAAAAGTCTTTTTGTCATCTCTCCTGCGGTATCCTGCCCGGGCTTTACAAAAGCGAGGATCTACCAGATCTACCAACAGACTTTGCGAGGAGCGCGATATGCACGAGATTCCTAATCTCCCCTTCCCAAGCCTGCACGACACTGAGCAGACGACCACGCTACAGGCCGGAGGGCAACCAGACGCCCGGCAGCCCGAGCCCAAAGAAGCCACTGAACGCCGCCAGGCCGACAGCGAAGACTGATCCACCCGCACCACCAGACCGTGTGGAAAGCGCAGGCTCTGGACGAAAAGCCTTGATACTCGTTCATGCTGCGTTGAAAACAGCCTCGGAATGCTCATGTACTCCAGTACACTGCGCTTCCTCGGCTGTTTTCGCCTTGCCTGACCTTCGTCTCAAGACTTTTCGTACAGAGCCTAAGATGCGCTTTCCACACTGCCTGAATCCCGAGCCCCGACCATGACCAATGACACCTCCAACTTCAGCGAAGCCCAGGCCAGTGTGCTGATCGGCACCACTGAAAAAATGGTCGAGATCTGGATGCGCCTTTCACCCGAGAAACAAGCCGCGCTGCTCGCCCGTTTCGGCACCGAGGAAAATGCCCTCGCCGCGCTGGTCACCACACACCTGGTCGCTGGGCAAAACGACGGCTGACCGGCAAATAGTTTTACTTTCCCACGCCTCATCCCCGCGCGCGCCGTTATCATAAGCAGCCTATCTATCCTGCTGCTCCGTGGACCTTTTCCCATGTCAGATTCCCAGCGCCCCCTGGCGGTCACGCTGCAAGTCGTTTCCATCGTCCTCTTCACCTTCATCGGCTACCTGAATATCGGCATCCCCCTGGCCGTGCTGCCCGGGTTCGTCCACGGCGAATTGGGTTTTGGCGCGGTGATCGCCGGGCTGGTGATCAGCGTCCAGTACCTGGCCACCCTCCTCAGCCGCCCTTACGCAGGCAAGATCATCGACAACCTGGGCAGCAAGCGCGCCGTCATCTTCGGCCTCGCCGGATGTGGGTTGAGCGGCGTGTTCATGCTGGCGTCCGCCTGGACCCATGAGCTGCCGACCCTGAGCCTGATCAGCCTGCTGATCGGTCGCCTGGTGCTGGGCAGCGCTGAAAGCCTGGTGGGTTCGGGTTCGATTGGCTGGGGCATTGGCCGGGTCGGCGCAGCGAATACGGCCAAGGTGATTTCCTGGAACGGCATTGCCAGTTACGGCGCGCTGGCGATTGGCGCGCCGCTGGGGGTATGGCTGGTCAAGTCCCTGGGACTATGGAGCATGGGCGTCAGCATCATCCTGCTGGCCGTGCTGGGGGTCGCGCTGGCCTGGCCAAAAACCGCCGCCCCCATCGTTGTCGGCGAACGCCTGCCATTCATGCATGTGCTGGGGCGCGTCCTGCCCCATGGCTGCGGCCTGGCTCTGGGCTCTATCGGTTTCGGCACCATCGCCACCTTCATTACCCTGTACTACGCGACCCGGCATTGGGACAACGCGGTGCTATGCCTGAGCCTGTTCGGTGCCTGCTTCATCGGCGCGCGCTTGCTGTTCGGCAATCTGATCAATCGCCTGGGGGGCTTTCGGGTCGCGATTGCCTGCCTGTCGGTGGAAACCCTTGGCTTGTTGCTCTTATGGCTGGCACCGGATGCGCAGTGGGCATTGGCGGGCGCAGCGTTGAGCGGCTTCGGTTTTTCGCTGGTATTCCCGGCACTGGGTGTCGAGGCCGTCAACCTGGTGCCGGCTTCCAGCCGTGGGGCGGCGGTGGGCGCCTATTCGCTGTTCATTGATTTGTCGCTGGGGATCACCGGACCGTTGGCCGGTGCGATTGCGGCAGGGTTTGGCTTTGCCTCGATCTTCCTGTTCGCGGCCTTGGCA
Source organism: Pseudomonas sp. ICMP22404 (assembly GCF_006227205.1). Taxonomy (GTDB): domain Bacteria; phylum Pseudomonadota; class Gammaproteobacteria; order Pseudomonadales; family Pseudomonadaceae; genus Aquipseudomonas. The sequence continues at coordinate 86,411 of NZ_VCNG01000012.1, read as the reverse complement.
GCGATCGGCGGCTTGGGATTGAGCATCTACCTGTACCGGCAGGCGCCGAGGTATCGCGAGGAAAGGAGCAGAAGCTAGTGGCCTGTACGGTTAATTCGAGTACGCGAATTAGCCACACAGGCCACTAGAAGTCTACTTTGCCCCGCCCGGCCTTGATCGAGCCACGCTTGCTCTTGGATTCCAGGCGACGCGTCTTCGACCCCAGGGTCGGTTTGGTCGGGCGGCGCTTCTTCTCAACCTTGGTGGCACTGAGGATCAGTTCGACCAGGCGCTCCAATGCATCGGCCCGGTTCTGTTCCTGTGTCCGATACTGCTGGGCCTTGATGATCAACACGCCGTCGCTGGTGATGCGGCTGTCACGCAGGGCCAGCAACCGCTCCTTATAGAACTCGGGCAATGACGAAGCCGGGATGTCGAAGCGCAGGTGCACGGCGCTGGACACCTTGTTGACATTCTGCCCCCCGGCACCCTGGGCGCGGATGGCCGTCAGCTCGATCTCGGCATCGGGGATGTGCACGTTGTTGGAAATCGCCAGCATGAAAAGTGTCCGGTATCAGGCCCCACAGAATACTCCGAATCCCAGGGACAACGCTCAATCCCTGTGGGAGCGAGCCTGCTCGCGATTGCGGTGTGCCAGCCACCATTGACGCTTATGACCCGACGCCATCGCGAGCAGGCTCGCTCCCACAGAGGGTGAATCAGAAAAAACAAACCCGGCACTCGGCCGGGTTTGGGGTATTTCAAGGATGCTTACTTGGCAGCCGCCACGGCCAACTCATGCTGGGCACTGCGCTTGTTCTTGATCACGTAGCACACCCACATGAACACCAGCCACACCGGAATCGCGTAAACCGAAACCTGGATGCCGGGAATCATCAACATCACGCCCAGGATGAACACCACGAACGCCAGGCAGATGTAGTTGCCATAGGGGTACCACAGCGCCTTGAACAGCGGCACCTGGCGCGTCTGGTTCATGTGCTGGCGGAACTTGAAATGCGAGTAGCTGATCATCGCCCAGTTGATCACCAGGGTCGCGACCACCAGCGACATCAACAGCTCCAGCGCATGTTGCGGGATCAGGTAGTTCAGCAAGACCGCCACCAGCGTCACCGCCGCCGAAGCGAGGATCGAACGCACCGGCACGCCACGCTTGTCGATCCGGGCCAGGGCCTTGGGCGCATCGCCCTGCTCGGCCATGCCCAGCAGCATGCGGCTGTTGCAGTAGGTACCGCTGTTGTACACCGACAGCGCGGCGGTCAGCACCACGAAGTTGAGGATGTGCGCCGCCGTGTTGCTACCCAGCATCGAGAACACCTGCACGAACGGACTGCCGCTGTAGGCATCGCCGGAGGCATTGAGGGTGGCCAGCAGGCTGTCCCAAGGAGTCAGGGACAACAGCACCACCAAGGCACCGATGTAGAAAATCAGGATCCGGTAGATCACCTGGTTGATGGCCTTGGGGATCACGGTTTTCGGCTTGTCGGCCTCGGCGGCGGTGAAGCCGAGCATTTCCAGACCACCAAAGGAGAACATGATGATCGCCATCGCCATCACCAGGCCGCTCACGCCATTGGGGAAGAACCCGCCATGGGACCACAGGTTGGTCAACGACGCTTGCGGGCCGCCGTGACCACTGACCAGCAGGTAGCTACCCAAGGCAATCATGCCGACAATCGCCACGACCTTGATGATCGCGAACCAGAACTCGGCTTCACCGAAGACTTTGACGTTGGCCAGGTTGATGGCGTTGATCAGGATGAAAAACGCCGCCGCCGAAGCCCAGCTCGGAATGTCCGGCGCCCAGTAATGGATGTACTTGCCCACCGCCGTCAGCTCGGACATGCCCACCAGGATATACAGAATCCAGCAATTCCAACCCGACAGGAACCCGGCGAAACCGCCCCAGTACTTGTGGGCAAAATGGCTGAAAGAACCGGCCACCGGCTCTTCGACGATCATTTCGCCCAACTGGCGCATGATCATGAAGGCGATGAAACCGCAGATGGCGTAGCCCAGGATCATCGACGGGCCGGCTGATTTCAGCACCCCTGCCGAGCCCAGGAAAAGGCCGGTACCGATCGCGCCGCCGAGGGCGATCAATTGAATATGTCGATTTTTCAGGCCGCGTTTCAGCTCGCCTGTATTTACACCGGTCATGCGTCACCTGTTTGTTTTTATCTGTGACGAAATCGAACCCGACACGCTTGTGACGTGGCGGAATGAGCAAGGCGGATAACCTTGAAGGTGCGTGGGTACGCGAAGGGTCACAGTAAAACGCGGCGCATTGTACACCGCCGACCCTTGGCTGCCAGACACCCTGACAAGGTATGAGGCGCATCTGACCCTCCTCATCGATTGGAAACAAGCCGGCCAACACCCTCTGACACAACGCGTGGAAGGCCGGCTGGAAGGTTTTTCTTACATTCACATGAAGGAGAATTTCTAACCGGGCGCCCGCCTCCTTTTCGTCAGCTTTTCTTTACGATGCGTAACGAATTTTTTCCATGTAGGAATTTTCTGTAAGCCGTCTACAAATTGACGGTAGGAAGCTTCCTATTCAATAAACCTTGCAGGTGGCTGTTTTAAATAGGTAAAAAAATCCGCGAAAAATAGAACAAAAAGTTCATATCAAAAAAATAAAATTATTTTTTGCATTCCAAAAACCCGTCGACTAGGTTTTAGCGACTTGCCCAGGCATCGTGCCGGCAAGCCTCTGCGGTGCTATCTACGGTCAGCTTTCACTCACCGGATTGCCCGCAACTTTCCGTAAAAGTCATCTAGGAGATTCACTATGCAAGCACTGGACAAAGACTTGGAAACCGAACTGCAACTGGACGAATGGTTTGAAGCGCCAACCCATGAAGCCGCCGTAGAAATGATGCAAGCCGATGCCGTCGTTCCATTCGGCACGGCGATGTGGCCTCTGTAAGCGCAACCCGGCGGAGTTGATCCGGCCGGTCGGCTCCGCCACTTTTAGCAGGTTGTCCGGGACGCTAATCGATCAGGGAAGAAAACAAGTATGGACACACAACGAGCCATCTCTCATTTCCTTTACTACCTCGAACACCACCCTGCCCTGGCCGGTATCCAGCCCGCCAAGGTACTGCTCGGCCATACCGCCGACTACGAAGCACTGACCGGCGCCATCGCCGAACAGGCAGGCAGCGGCTCGCCCTTCCGGTTCAGCGCCATGCGCCTGGACCTTGAACCCACCGAGCGCTTGTCCAAGGCCATCGCCGACAGCGATCTGTATATTTTCTTCTACGACTCTTCCACCCTGCCTAATCCACGGCCTGACGGCCCGGACTTTGTCCGCGCCCTGCAAGCCGTGATGGCGGACAACTGGAAGAAATCGCTGCTGTTCAAGGACTACGGCGATTATTTCTACGATACCTTCAGCGTCATCCCGCAACGTATCGCCGGGCTCAACAGCCATCTCATCCAGCGCATGTCCCAGGCCAGCACATTGAGCTTCCAGGACCAGCACGGCTCGTACTTCGACACGTCCCTGGACAGCGTCAAGAAGTGGACCGACATCAACGGCCTCGGCAACTACGACCTGGCCCCCGGCGAAATCGCGACCCACAGCGACACCATCAATGGTCGGGTGAGTTTCGTCGGCACATTCCTGAGCACCATCCCGTTCGCCCGCAAATATGGCGTGCTGCAGTCGCCGCTGGAACTGTGGATCGAAGACTCCACCATCCAGAAAATCGCCACCGAAGTGCCGGGCCTGGAACATGACTTCAACCGATACCTGGACGCCAACCCGTCCAACCGGCGCATCGAGGAGTTGGGGATTGGCACCAACGAAGGGGTCAAGAGCCTGTATGCGCGAAACGCCGGGTTCGAGGAGCGCCATTGCGGCCTGCACCTGGGACTGGGTGGCGGCGCCAAGGGCAGTCATCACCTGGATCTGATTTTCGAGAGCGGTGTGCTGGCGCTGGATAATGAGCCGATGTTTGATGGGCGGTTTGTGCTTTAGTCCGCTGGGGATTGTGGTTGGTGATGCCGGCCTCTTCGCGAGCAGGCTCGCTCCCACAACTGAATGGAAAACTTGTGCTCGTCACCATTCCCCTGTGGGAGCGAGCCTGCTCGCGATGGCGGTCTCAGCTACACCCCATCACTAAAGCCAGACCAAAAAAAACGCCAACCCTAGGGTTGGCGTTTTTTCTTGCCGCTTGCCGCTAGAAACTCAAAGCGGCCTCATTCCGGCTTACGACGACCAAACCCCGGACGCTGCCCCGAGCCCGCCGGTGCACCACGACGCTTGCCCGACGGCGCATCGCGATCCACCAAGGTAATGGCCGGGCGTTTCTTCGAGGTCGGCTTGGCCGGACGCTTGACGTCGGCCGGACGTTCAGCCACCGGCGTACCGCGACCGTCGCCACGCTCAGTCCGGCCGTTGGCCGGGCGTGGCGTGCGTGGGCCGCGTTCGCCATCCTGACGTGGGCCCGGCTTGCGGGCCGGACGTTCGCCTTCGATCTGCGGCTGGCGGGGAGCTCGTGGACCAGGCGCCGCGCCCTCAGCCGCTGGACGCAAAGTCCGCACGCGCTCGGTCTTGCCCATCGGACGCGAGGATTTACGCTGCATCCGCTCCAGCTTGTCCTTGCTCTTGGCGGTCATCTGCGGCATTGCCACAGGCGCAAGGCCCACCTCGGCCGACAGGATGTCGACTTCCTGCTGGCTCATTTCGCGCCAGCGGCCCATCGGCAGGTCGGAGTTGAGGAACACCGGGCCGAAACGCACGCGCTTCAGACGGCTGACCACCAACCCCTGGGATTCCCACAGACGACGCACTTCACGGTTACGGCCTTCCATCACCACGCAGTGGTACCAGTGGTTGAAACCTTCACCACCCGGCGCCTGCTTGATGTCGGTGAAACGCGCCGGGCCGTCTTCCAGTACGACGCCGGCCTTCAGGCGCTCGATCATCTCGTCGTCGACTTCACCGCGTACACGCACGGCGTACTCACGGTCCATCTCGTAGGACGGGTGCATCAGGCGGTTGGCCAGTTCACCGTCGGTGGTGAACATCAGCAGACCGGTGGTGTTGATGTCCAGGCGACCGATGTTGATCCAGCGACCTTCTTTCGGACGCGGCATCTTGTCGAACACGGTCGGACGGCCTTCCGGGTCGTCACGGGTGCAGATCTCGCCATCGGGCTTGTTGTACATGATCACGCGGCGCACCGTTTCGGCGGCCTCTTCGCGCTTGATCACCTTGCCATCGATGGTGATGGCGTCGTGCATGTCGACGCGCAGGCCCAAGGTGGCATCTTTGCCGTTGACCTTGATCCGGCCCTGAGTGATCCAGGCTTCCACGTCACGGCGCGAGCCGACGCCGATACGGGCGAGGACTTTCTGCAGTTTCTCGCCTGCGGGGCCGATTTCGTGGCTGTCGTTCTGGTCTTGGTCTTTCATGCTGGGCACCTCCCGGTGTGGTCTTGAAAAGGGTCGTTTGGCGAAGGGTTCGCCAAAGGGTCGCGAATCATACGCCCGTTGAGGGGTTTGCGCATCAGAGACTAGTTGATCGATGGGTGCTCAGTGGTTTTTCCGCCGATCGGTGGTCTACCGTCCCTGCATTCTCCTGTGGGAGCGAGCCTGCTCGCGCTGGCGGCTGCATGTCCAACGTTGATGCAAGCTTAACGACCGCAATCGCGAGCAGGCTCGCTCCCACATGGGGGGCGATGTCAGCTGGATCAATCCTCAAACTGGCGACGTTCGTTTTCGATCGCTTCAGCCAGCGCCCGGGCTTCGGCTTCTTCGTCGCTCAACTCAGGCTCGGGTACGTGCGGCTCAAGGGCAGCAACAGCAGCCAACAGTTTTTCCCGGGCTTCGGCAACCCCGAGAATGTCCTCTTCGGGTTCAGCCTCGGCCGCGGGTTCAACTGCATGATCAGGCGCCTCGCCTTCAGGTTCCGGACCGTCACGCAGCAAGTCGTCGAAATCGGTCTTGAGCCCCTCCTCCATGGTGTCCAGTTCCAGCAGCAACGAATGAAAGCTGGTTTCTTCCTTGGGCTCCTCCGGTTCGGCACTGGCGTCGGCCAGGTCTTGCAACCCCTGGGGCACCGGGGCGTCGTCGAACTCGAGCATCGGCTCGGGCTCCAACTCCCGCAGTTCGGCCAGCGGCGGCAGGTCATCGAGGTTTTTCAAGTTGAAATGATCGAGGAAAGCCTTGGTGGTGGCGAACATCGCCGGTTTACCCGGCACGTCGCGGTAGCCGACGACTCGGATCCACTCGCGCTCCAGCAACGTCTTGACGATGTGGCTGTTCACCGCCACGCCCCGCACGTCCTCGATCTCGCCACGGGTGATCGGTTGGCGGTAGGCAATCAAGGCCATGGTTTCGAGCATGGCGCGGGAGTAACGCTGGGGCCGCTCTTCCCACAGACGCCCGACCCAGGGCGCGAATTTCTCGCGGATCTGCAGGCGATAACCGGAGGCCACTTCCTTGAGTTCGAAAGCCCGCCCCTCGCAGGACTTACCCAATAGGGTCAGGGCTTTCTTGAACACGGCCGGCTCCGGCCGCTCGCCTTCTTCGAAAAGCTCGAACAGACGCTCCATCGATTGCGGCTTTCCCGAGGCCAACAGGAAAGCTTCAAGCAAGGGGGCCAGCTCGCGGGGTTCAGTCAGATTCATTGATTTGCTCGTTATTCGGCTCGTGCCCGCACGTGAATCGCTGCGAACGGCTCATTCTGCACCAGCTCGACCAAGGATTCCTTGACCAGCTCCAGGATCGCCATAAACGTGACGACCACCCCCAACCGCCCTTCCTCGGCGGTGAACAGCTCGACGAACGGTACAAAACCGCCGCCCTTGAGCCGTTCCAGCACATCGCTCATGCGCTCGCGGGTGGACAGCGCTTCGCGGCTGACCTGATGGCTTTCGAACATGTCGCCCCGGCGCAGGACTTCAGCCATGGACATCAGCAACTCTTCCAGGCTCACGTCCGGCAGCAACTTGCGTGCCCGAGCCTCGGGAGCATCGAGCTTGGGCACCACCACGTCGCGCCCGACCCGGCTCAAGCCATCGATGCCTTCGGCAGCACCCTTGAAGCGCTCGTACTCCTGCAAGCGACGGATCAGTTCGGCGCGGGGATCGTCCTCTTCCGCCTCGACCTCGGCCGAACGCGGCAACAGCATCCGTGACTTGATCTCGGCCAGCATGGCCGCCATCACCAGGTATTCGGCCGCCAGCTCAAGGCGCACCGACTGCATCAGCTCGACATAGCCCATGTACTGACGGGTGATTTCCGCCACGGGGATGTCGAGGATATTGATGTTCTGCTTGCGGATCAGGTACAGCAGCAGGTCGAGCGGGCCCTCGAAAGCTTCGAGGAACACTTCCAGGGCGTCCGGCGGAATGTACAGGTCCAGGGGCATTTCGGTGACCGCCTGGCCATAGACCATGGCGAACGGCAGCTCCTGCTGGGCGCCGGCCTGACTGTCCACACTGTCCACCACGGTTTCCACGGCGGACATTCAGGCCTCGACCAGGAACGGCGCTGGATCGCCGCAACCGACGCGCACCACCTGCGGCTCGCCGTCGGCCAGGTTGATCACGGTGGAGGCCTTCATACCGCCGTAACCACCGTCGATGATCAGGTCGACTTGATGTTCGAGCAACTGACGCATTTCGTAGGGATCGGTCAGGGGATCGGTTTCACCGGGCATGATCAGCGTCACGCTCATCAGTGGCTCACCCAGTTCCGCCAACAGCGCCAGGGCAATCGGATGGCTCGGCACCCGCAGGCCGATGGTGCGTTTCTTCGGGTGCAGCAACAGTCGCGGCACTTCGCGGGTGGCGTTGAGAATAAAGGTGTAGGGGCCCGGCAAATGGGCCTTGAGCAGCCGGAAGGTGCCGGTGTCGATCTTGGCGAACAGGCCCAGTTGCGACAGGTCACTGCAGATCAGCGCGAAGTTGTGCTTGTCGTCCAACTGGCGCAGGCGCCTGACCCGCTCCACGGCATTCTTGTCGCCGATCTGGCAGCCGATGGCGTAGGAGGAGTCGGTGGGATAGACCACCACACCACCACCTCGAATGATTTCCACCGCCTGTTTGATCAGGCGCGCTTGCGGGTTTTCCGGATGAATCTGGAAAAATTGACTCACGTGTTCTACCTGTTCAGACGGCGTCGGTAACAAGATCATGTTTGAATCTACACCAAAGCGGTGGCAGATCTTCGGGCAACGGGCGGTACTCGCCGATCTCGGACCAGCCTCCAGGGCCATGGAAATCACTGCCGGCCGTGACCAGCAGGCCAAACTCCCGGGCCAGAATCGCCAGGCTGCCGACCTGCTCGGCCGGCTGATGGCCATTGACCACCTCAATGGCGTGGCCCCCTGCTTGAATATAGTCGGCTATCAGGCGGCGACGTTTGCTGCGGGTGAAATCATAGTGCCACGGATGCGCCAGGCTGACCCAGGCCCCGGCGGCCCGCAGGGTTTCAACCGTCTGCTCCAGCGTAGGCCAATGCTGCTTGACGTCCCCCAGCTTGCCGGCCCCCAGCCATTTGCGAAACGCTTCAGCACGGTCCTTGACGAAACCTTCGCGCACCATCCAGTCGGCGAAGTGCGGCCGGGCCGGCGCATTGCCGCTGTCTCCCAGCTCCTGCTGGATCTGCCGGGCGCCCTCCAGCGCACCGGGCATGCCCTTGAGGGCCAGCTTGCGGCTGATTTCCTCGGCACGCAGCCAGCGACCGTCGCGCAATTCGGCGATGGCCTGGACCAGCGGCGGCGCATCGACATCGAAACCGTAGCCCAGCACATGGATGGTTGCCCCACCCCAAGTGCAGGACAACTCGACCCCGTTGACCAGTTGCACGCCCAACGCCGTCGCCGCGCAGCGGGCCTCGTCGAGGCCTTCAAGGGTGTCGTGATCGGTCAGGGCCAGGACTCGCACGCCGTGCTCGAACGCCCGCGCCACCACAATTGCAGGCGCCAGGGCGCCATCGGACGCCGTGCTATGGCAGTGCAAATCAACATTCACGGGGGTTTGTTACCTCAAATCAGCTGGCCCTATCGCGGCCTGGGATGTTTGTTATTATGCCGTCACATCCTGCTTCTGGCTGCCATTGTGAAACAATTCATCGACTTCATCCCGCTTCTGCTGTTTTTCATCACCTATAAACTTGACCCTCGCACCGTCGACATTGCCGGTCAGACCCTCACAGTAGGTGGTATCTACAGCGCCACCGCGGTGCTCATCATCAGTTCCCTGGTGGTCTACGGCGCGTTGTTCATCTCCCAGCGCAAGCTGGAAAAAAGCCAGTGGCTGACCCTGATTGCCTGCCTTGTGTTCGGCAGCCTGACCCTGGCCTTCCACAGCGACACCTTCCTCAAATGGAAAGCGCCGGTGGTCAACTGGCTGTTCGCCCTGGCCTTTATCGGCAGTCATTTCATCGGCGACAGCCTGCTGATCAAGCGCATCATGGGTCATGCCGTCAGTCTGCCGGACGTGATCTGGACCCGCCTGAACATCGCCTGGATCGCTTTTTTCCTGTTCTGCGGCGGCGCCAACCTGTTCGTCGCGTTCACGTTCCAGGACTACTGGGTCGACTTCAAGGTCTTCGGCAGCCTGGGCATGACGCTGCTGTTCCTGATCGGCCAGGGCATCTACCTGTCCCGTCATCTGCACGATGCCGACACCCCCACGCAAAAAACCGAGGACTGACATGCTCTACGCAATCATTGCCACCGACGTCGCCAACTCCCTGGAAAAACGCCTGGCCGCCCGCCCCGAACACCTGGCGCGCCTGCAGCAGCTCAAGGCCGAAGGCCGTATCGTGCTGGCTGGCCCGCACCCTGCGGTGGACAGCAACGACCCAGGCGCCGCAGGTTTCAGCGGCAGCCTGATCGTCGCCGAGTTCGACTCCCTGGGCGCCGCACAAGCCTGGGCCGAGGCCGATCCGTTCGTGACCGCCGGCGTCTACGCCAATGTCGTGGTCAAGCCGTTCAAGCAAGTCCTGCCGTAACCCGCGGCGCAATGAGCCTTCATGGCTCATTGCGCTCAACTGCTCATTGTTCCCGTTTGCCTGCCGACAACCTGTCTAATCTGTCTAGTCTCGATTGGAATTCAGGAGTGACAATGCGCAAAGGTCCGTTGTGCCTGTTATGGGTCATGTTGTCGATCGGGGCACCTGCCCATGGCGAAGAAAGCACCGAGGGCAGTCATTCGACCCCCTTGTCCCTGAGCGCAGGCGGCCAGATCACCGAGCTGCAGCAACGTTTGAAAGACAGCGAACGCCTGCGCGAAGAACTGACCCAACAATTGCAGAACGCCAACGGCGAGCGTGAAACCGCACTGGTGAGCCGGTTGCGCCAGGAGAACCAGCGTCTGAAGCTGCAACTCAAGGAAGCCCAGTCAAGCCCGCTGCCGCGCCTGTTGACCGATCAACAGCAATGGTTCGTCATTGGCGCCGGGGTAGCGCTATTGGCCCTACTCTGCGGTATCTTTGCCAGCGGTGGACGTAGACAGCGTCGGCAATGGCTAAATTGAGTGATTCATGAGCGAGCTGTTACTGATTGATGATGACCAGGAGCTGTGTGAGCTCCTCGGCAGTTGGCTGGGTCAGGAAGGTTTCCAGGTACGGGCCTGCCACGATGGCCAAAGTGCCCGCAAAGCCCTGACCGAAACCGCTCCGGCGGCGGTGGTGCTGGATGTGATGCTGCCCGACGGCAGTGGCCTGGAATTGCTCAAGCAATTGCGCAACGACCATCCGGAACTGCCGGTGGTGATGCTGTCGGCCCGCGGCGAGCCGCTGGACCGCATCCTTGGCCTGGAACTGGGCGCCGACGACTACTTGGCCAAACCCTGCGACCCACGGGAACTGACCGCCCGCCTGCGCGCCGTGCTGCGCCGCAGTCATCCGACGGCGGTGTCCAGCCAGATCGAACTGGGCGACCTGACCTTCAGCCCGGTACGTGGTGTGGTCAGCATCGATGAACAGGAACAGACCCTCACCGTGTCCGAGAGCCGCCTGCTCGAAGCGCTGCTCAAGCAGCCGGGCGAGCCGCTGGACAAGCAGGAGCTGGCGCAGATCGCCCTGGGCCGCAAGCTGACCTTGTACGACCGCAGCCTCGATATGCACGTGAGCAACCTGCGCAAGAAAATCGGCCCCCATCCCGACGGCCGCCCGCGCATCGTGGCGTTGCGCAGCCGGGGTTACTACTACAGCCTCTAACCCCCTGTGGCGAGGGGATTTATCCCCGCTGGGGTGCGCAGCAGCCCCCTTAAGATCTATCTGATGTCACGCGGTGGCAGACAGACTTGGGGGCGCTTCGCACCCCAACGGGGCGGTGCGACGTTTCGCTAAATCCCCTCGCCACAAAGAAACCATTCACTTCACTGACTTTTTGTCAGGATCGCGCCAAAACCTCTTTACCCAAGCTTTACCCACCCCTGACCGCCGCTGACCTTGATCTCCGTAATCTGCACACATCCGGAATGACCGGGAACGAGACAAGGAGACACACCATGCGCAAGACCCTTACCGCTCTGATGTTCGCTGCCGCCCTGCCAACCGTGGCCATGGCCATGCCGGAAGGCGCTGGTCCGATGGGGCCGATGGACGGCCCGCGTCACGGCGGCCAGATGCACGACAGAGGCCCGTACAGCCAACTGGACCTGACCCACGAACAACGTCAGCAGATCCGCAGGATCATGGGCGAACAGCGCCATGAACGTCAGGAGCTGGTAGAAAAATACCTGGCGAAACTGTCGCCGGCCGACCAGAAGGCCATGCAGGATGAAATGGAAGCCCGCCATCAGAAAGTCGACGCCCAGATCCGTGGTCTGTTGAAACCCGAGCAGCAAAAAGAGTTCGACGCGATCCAGAAGAAACAGGCCGAGCGTCGCGCCGAGTGGGCGGAGTTCAAGGCCTGGAAGGCGCAACAGCCGCAAAAAGCGCAATAATGCGCTGATACTCCCCAGCCCAGCGGCTGCGCGCCGCTGGGTTTTCCCTGTCTTCGAGGATTTACCGTGCGTTCATTGTTCTGGCGCATCCTGGCCAGTTTCTGGCTGGCCATCACGCTGGTTGCTGGGCTCTCCATCCTGCTGGGGCACATGCTGAACCAGGACGCCTGGATTCTCAGCCGCCATCCGGGGCTCAACACCCTGCCCGAAGAGTGGACGCAAACCTACGAAAGCCAGGGCGAAGACGCCGCCCAGGATATTCTGCAGCAGCGCAAACGCCAGTATCACATCGACGTTCAGGTGTTCAACGAGAGTGGCGACCCGGTGGTGCGCGGCACGTTTCCCCATCGCGCGGCCGCCTTCGAGGCACGACAGAACAACGACGACCGACGCCTGCCCTGGCGGCGCCTGACCGACGAGTTCACCAGCGCCAAGACCGGCGACACTTACCTGTTCATCTACCGCATCCCCCATCCCGAGCTGGACGCCTGGCACCGTGACAGCCTGCTCTGGCCCCTCAGTGCCCTGGGGATCGCCCTGGTGGTACTGACCGTGTTCAGTCTGCTGGTGACCCTCTCCATCACTCGCCCGTTGAACCGACTGCGCGGCGCCGTGCATGACCTGGGACAGACCACCTACCAGCAGAACAGCCTCGCCAAACTGGCCAACCGCCGCGACGAATTCGGTGTACTGGCGACAGACTTCAACCGCATGGGCGCGCGCTTGCAAAGCCTGATCGGCAGCCAGCGACAGTTGCTGCGGGACGTGTCCCATGAACTGCGCTCGCCCCTGGCCCGCCTGCGCATCGCCCTGGCATTGGCGGAGCGGGCCGGCCCACAGGAGCGCGAAGCGCTATGGCCGCGCCTGACCCGCGAATGCGATCGCCTGGAAGCGTTGATCAGTGAAATCCTGGTACTGGCCCGGGTCGATGCCGACAACGCCAGCGCCGAAGACGTGGACCTCAATGGCTTGCTGGTCACCCTGCAAAAAGATGCGCAATTGGCCTCTCCCGAGCAAAGCGTACAACTGAACGCCGAGCCGAACCTGACCCTAAAGGGCTGGCCGACCATGATCGAGCGAGCAGTAGACAACCTGCTGCGCAACGCCCAGCGCTTCAATCCCGCCGGACAACCCATCGAGATGCGCGCGGTGCGCCAGGGCGAACGAGTCATGGTGAGTGTGCGCGACCATGGCCCGGGCGTGGAAGCCGAACACTTGGGCCAATTGGGCGAACCGTTCTATCGTGCGCCGGGCCAGACTGCCGCCGGTCATGGCCTGGGCCTGGCCATTGCGCGCCGTGCCGCCGAACGCCACGGTGGTACGTTGATACTGGCCAATCATCCCGGGGGCGGGTTCATCGCAAGCCTGGAACTGCCGTTGGTGCCGGGGGCGGTTGTCCAGCCTTAAGCCCATGCCCGCAGTCACCGCAAAACAATTGTGGGAGCGAGCCTGCTCGCGAAGGGGTCGTGTCAGTCAACATCATCATCGACTGAACCATCGTCTCGCGAGCAGGCTCGCTCCCACAGGATTGTGGCGACAGGACTGCCGCCCCAAAACCAAACGATAATTCCTCTTATTCAAAGTCCCCCATCCTGTTAGACTTTGCGCCCTCGTTTCACTCGTCTTCCGGGATGCTCGATGCCGTCGTTGCCTCTTCTATGCGCGCTGTTCATGGCACTGGCCACGGCCATGGGCCTGAGTGCCTGCGACGATGCGCCGCGCTTTACCCAGGCCGAGCCCGGTGAAGCCCGGTCTGGCGGCGCCGCGACGGTACGCAAGGCCGACCAGAACGCATTCTCCCTGCCCTCGGCCAACCTCCCGCCTTCGCGGCGCGTGGACTTCAGCGTCGGCAACAGTTTTTTCCGCAGCCCCTGGGTGATCGCACCGTCGACCACCACTGCCCGGGATGGCCTCGGGCCGCTGTTCAATACCAATGCCTGCCAGAACTGCCATATCAAGGACGGTCGCGGCCATCCGCCAACGCCGGACACGGCCAATGCGGTGTCGATGCTGGTGCGCCTGTCGATCCCCGATGCGCCGCCCTACGCCAAGGTCATCGAGCACCTGGGCGTGGTGCCGGAGCCGGTCTACGGCGGGCAGCTACAGGATATGTCCGTCCCCGGCGTCGCCCCGGAAGGCAAGGTGCGGGTTGACTACGCGCCTGTCCCGGTGCGTTTCAACGACGGCACGGTGGTGGAACTGCGCAAGCCGAGCCTGCAGATCAGCCAGTTGGGCTACGGTCCGATGCACCCTGACACACGATTATCCGCCCGGGTCGCGCCGCCAATGATCGGCCTGGGATTGCTGGAAGCCATTCCCGATGAAGCCATCCTGGCGAACGCCGCGGCCCAGGCGCGGGAGAAGAACGGCATTGCCGGTCGACCGAATCAGGTCTGGGACGATGCCCAGCAGAAAACCGTCATGGGACGTTTCGGTTGGAAAGCCGGACAACCCAACCTCAACCAGCAGAACGTCCACGCGTTCTCCGGCGACATGGGCCTGACGACAAGCCTGCGGCCGTTCGACGACTGCACCGAGGCCCAGGTCGATTGCAAGCGCGCGCCCAATGGCAACGGCCCGGACGGCGAACCAGAGGTGAGCGACAACATCCTGCGGCTGGTGCTGTTCTATAGTCGCAACCTGGCCGTACCGGCGCGCCGGGACGTGGGTTCACCCCAGGTGCTGGCCGGCAAGAATCTGTTTTTCCAGGTCGGTTGCCAGTCCTGCCATACACCGAAATACACCACGTCCCCGAACGCCGCCGAGCCGGAGCTGGCGAACCAGGTCATCCGTCCTTACACCGACCTGTTGTTGCACGACATGGGCGAAGGCCTGGCCGACAACCGCAGCGAATTCAAGGCCGGTGGCCGTGACTGGCGGACCCCGCCGCTGTGGGGTATCGGCTTGACCGAAACCGTCAGCGGCCACACCCAATTCCTGCACGACGGGCGCGCCCGCAACCTGCTCGAAGCCGTGCTGTGGCATGGCGGTGAAGCGCAAGCGGCACAGCGCCAGGTTTTAGCATTCAATGCCGAGCAACGCGCCGCGTTGCTGGCTTTCCTGAATTCCCTTTAAACAATTTTCCGAAACGGGAGTCCGACATGTTCCGTCCCAAGCTGTTGTTCACCAGCCTCGCCGCCATCGCCCTCGGCGCCTGCTCGCCGCAGGACCCGCAAGCCGTCACGTCGGCCGCCATCGCCAAGCAAGTGATCCTGCCGACCTACAGCCGTTGGGTCGATGCCGACCGGCAACTGGCGAGCAGCGCCCTGGCGTTCTGCCAAGGCAAGGAAAACCTGGACACCGCCCGCGCCGACTTCCTCAAGGCACAAAAGGCCTGGGCCGAGCTGCAACCGCTGCTGATCGGTCCGCTGGCCGAGGGCAACCGCGCCTGGCAGGTACAGTTCTGGCCGGACAAGAAAAACCTGGTGGGCCGTCAGGTCGAGCAACTGGTCGAAAGCCAGCCACAGATCGATGCCGCCGCCCTGGCCAAATCCAGCGTCGTGGTCCAGGGCCTCTCGGCCTACGAATACCTGCTGTTCGACGCCAAGATCGACATGGCCGACAGCGCGCAGAAAGCCAAGTATTGCCCACTGCTGATGGCCATCGGTGAACGTCAGAAGCAACTGGCCGAAGAGATCCTGTCGCGCTGGAACACCAACGACGGCATGCTCGCCCAGATGAGCAAGTTCCCGAACCAGCGCTACGCCGATTCCCACGAAGCGATCGCCGATCTGCTGCGGGTCCAGGTCACTGCCCTCGACACATTGAAGAAGAAACTCGGCACCCCGATGGGCCGTCAGACCAAAGGCGTGCCGCAACCTTTCCAGGCCGACGCCTGGCGCAGCCAGTCGTCGCTGCAAGGCCTGGAAGCCAGCCTCAACGCGGCGAGGACGGTCTGGGTCGGTGTTGATAACAAAGGCCTGCGCGGTCTGTTGCCAAGCGACCAGAAGCCCTTGGCCGACAAGATCGACGCCGCCTATGACGCATCGTTGAAGCTGTTCGCCAGCACCCAGCGTTCGCTGACCGAAATGCTCAACGACGACGCCGGGCGTCAGCAGCTCAATGATTTGTACGACAGCCTCAACGTCGTCCATCGCCTGCATGAAGGCGAACTGGCCAAGGCGCTGGGCATCCAACTGGGCTTCAATGCCAACGACGGTGACTGATCATGTTTCGACGTCAGGCTCTGGCGCTGGGCAGCTTGCTGCTCGGCGCCGTTACCCTGGGTGGCTGGACGCTGTTCAAGCAAAAGGACACCCCTGCGCTGCTGCTTTCGGCACGGGACGATGGCGACGGCAAGCACTACGCCGTGGGTTATCGACTGGACGGCACACGGGTGTTTGCCACCCAGGTCGACCAGCGTTGCCATGACATCGTCAATCATCCATCGCAGCCGGTTGCGCTGTTCGTTGCCCGTCGCCCGGGCACCAAAAGCTACCTGATCGATCTGCGCGACGGGACATTGCTGCAGACCATCACGTCCTTGCCGAACCGGCATTTCTACGGCCATGCGGTGATCCATCGCAGCGGCGAGTGGTTGTACGCCACTGAGAATGACACCTCGGATCCCGGACGCGGCCTGCTGGGCGTGTACCGCTTCGAAGGCGATCGGCTGGTGCACAGCGGCGAAATCCCCACCCACGGCATCGGCCCGCACCAGGTGTCGTGGATGCCCGACGGCGAAACCCTGGTAGTGGCCAACGGCGGCATCCGCACCGAAGCCGAGAGCCGGGTCGAGATGAACCTCGACGCCATGGAGCCCAGCCTGGTGCTCATGCAGCGCGATGGCACGCTGTTGAGCAAGGAGACCCTCCCCCAGCAGATGAACAGCGTGCGCCACCTGGGCATCGCCAGTGACGGCACCATCGTTTCCGGCCAGCAGTTCATGGGGGACGCCCACGAATCCTCGGAGCTGGTGGCGATCAAGCGTCCGGGCCAGCCCTTCAAGGCGTTTCCGGTGGCCGAACAGCAATTGCAAGCCATGGGGCACTACACCGCCAGTGTCGCCGTGCACAGCGACCTGCGCCTGGTCGCCCTGACGGCCCCTCGTGGCAATCGCTTTTTCATCTGGGACCTGGACAGTGGTGAAGTCCGCCTGGATGCCCCTCTGCCGGATTGCGCCGGGGTGGGTGCGGTGGCGGATGGCTTCGTCGTGACCTCGGGTCAGGGGCGTTGCCGCTATTACGATTGCCGACAGGCCCAACTGGTAGCAAAGCCATTGGACCTGCCGGCGGGGCTCTGGGACAACCATTTGCATCTGGCCTGATTGAATGGGGGCGAAGCTATCGATGCAGCCCCCTGTATTTCAGGAATATTCCTACGCGACGTAGGCCTTGCAGGATCTGGAATCACCCGCACACTCAGAGTAATGTGCCGGCCTGAATGTCTTTTTAAACGCCTGTCCAAGGAAGTGGAACATGCTGCGACGCCGCATGCTGATCATGTTGGGTGTTGTCCTGTTGGTGGTGCTGTTATTGGGCGGCTACAAGGCCTTCTCCATCTACCAGCAGATCCAGTCGTTTTCTGTACCGAAACCACCCATCGGTGTTGCCGTGGCCAGTGCCGCCGAGCAGCCCTGGCAGAGCCGGCTGCCTACCGTTGGCAGTCTCAAGGCGTTGCAAGGCGTGGACCTGAGCCTGGAGATTGCCGGGACCGTGCAGAAGGTGCTGTTCCAGTCCGGACAGAAGGTCAAGGCCGGACAGCCGCTCCTGCAACTGGACAGCGAGGTCGAAAGTGCCCTGCTGGAAACCGCCGAGGCCGACCTGGGCCTGTCACAACTGGACTTCGGCCGCGGCCGGCAACTGGTGGGCAGCCAGGCGATCTCCAAGGGTGAATTCGACCGACTTTCGGCGCAGTTGAAAAAGAACCAGGCCACGGTCAATCAGCTCAAGGCTTCTCTGGACAAGAAACGCATCGTCGCGCCGTTCAGCGGCACCATCGGCATTCGCCAGGTGGATGTCGGCGACTACCTTGCCAGCGGCACGGTCATCGCCACCCTGCAAGACCTCAGCAGCCTCTACGTCGACTTCTACGTCCCCGAGCAAACGGTGCCAAGGCTGGCTGTTGCCCAATCGGTCAACGTCGGCGTCTCGGCCTACCCCGGCCAGACGTTCGTCGGCGCCATCAGTGCCATCAACCCCAAGGTCGAGGACAGCACCCGCAATGTGCTGGTACGCGCCACCCTCGCCAACCCCGATGGCAAGCTGTTGCCCGGCATGTTCGCCAACCTGCAGGTGATCCTGCCGGACGTGGCGGCCGGAATTGTCGTGCCGGAGAGTGCCGTGACCTACACCCTCTATGGCAACTCCATGTACGTGGTCACACAGAAAAAAGCCGCCGACGGCAGTGTCGAGAAGGACGACAAGGGCCAGCCGGTCCTGATTGTCGAACGGCGCTTCGTCGAGACCGGCGAACGTCGTGACGGGCTGGTGCTGGTTACCAAGGGCATACAGAGCGGCGAACAGGTCGTGATCGCCGGCCAGATCAGACTGGATAACGGTACCCACATCGCCATCAGCGACGACAAGACCCTGACCGAACAGAACAGCCCGCGCCGCGCGGACTGATCAAGGAATCCCCATGGCTTTTACCGATCCGTTCATCCGCCGCCCGGTGCTCGCCACCGTGGTCAGCCTGTTGATCGTGCTGTTGGGCTTCCAGGCCTGGAGCAAGCTGCCCCTGCGCCAGTACCCACAGATGGAAAACGCCCTGATCACGGTGACCACCGCTTACCCGGGGGCCAACGCCGAGACCATCCAGGGCTACATCACCCAGCCGATGCAGCAGAGCCTGGCCAGCGCCGAGGGCATCGACTACATGACTTCGGTCAGCCGCCAGAACTTCTCGGTGATATCAGTCCACGCCCGCATCGGCTCCAACAGCGACCGGCTCTTCACCGAACTGCTGGCCAAGGCCAACGAGGTCAAGAACCAACTGCCCCAGGATGCCGAGGACCCGGTGCTCAGCCGGGAAGCCGCCGATGCCTCGGCCCTGATGTACATCAGCTTTTTCAGCAAGGAACTGAACAACCCGCAGATCACCGACTACCTGTCACGGGTGATCCAGCCCAAGCTGGCGACACTCCCGGGCATGGCTGAAGCGGAAATCCTTGGCAACCAGGACTTTGCCATGCGCCTGTGGCTCGACCCCGCCAAGCTCGCCGGATTCGGCCTGACCGCCGCCGACGTGACCAACGCCGTGCGCCAATACAACTTTCTCTCGGCGGCTGGCGAGGTGAAGGGCGAATACGTGGTCACCAGCATCAATGCCAACACCGAACTCAAATCCGCCGAGGCCTTTGCCGCGATACCGCTCAAGACCGACGGTGATAGCCGGGTCTTGCTGCGGGATGTGGCCCGGGTGGAAATGGGTGCCGAGAACTACGACACCATCAGCTCCTTCGGTGGTACGCCCTCGGTGTACATCGGGATCAAGGCCACGCCCGGCGCAAACCCGCTGGATGTGATCCGGGAAGTGCGCAAGATCATGCCGGAAATGGAGGCCCAGTTGCCGGTGAACCTCAAGGCCGAGATTGCCTACGATGCGACCCTGTTCATCCAGGCATCCATCGATGAGGTGGTGAAAACCCTGTTCGAAGCGGTGCTGATCGTCATCGTCGTGGTGTTCCTGTTTCTCGGCGCCCTGCGTTCGGTACTCATCCCGGTGGTGACCATCCCGCTGTCGATGATCGGCGTGATGTTCTTCATGCAGTTGATGGGCTACTCGATGAACCTGCTGACGCTGCTCGCCATGGTGTTGGCCATCGGCCTGGTGGTGGACGACGCCATCGTCGTCGTGGAGAACATCCACCGGCATATCGAGGAAGGCAAAAGCCCGTTCGATGCTGCGTTGGAAGGTGCTCGGGAAATCGCCATGCCGGTGGTCTCGATGACCATCACGCTGGCGGCGGTGTATGCGCCGATCGGCCTGCTCGAAGGCCTGACCGGCGCCCTGTTCAAGGAGTTCGCCCTGACCCTGGCCGGGGCCGTGGTGATCTCCGGGATCGTCGCCCTGACCCTGTCGCCCATGATGTGCGCCATGCTGCTGCGCCACGACGAGAACCCTTCGGGGCTGGCCCATCGACTGGACATGGTTTTCGAACGCTTGAAGACCCGTTACCAGCGCATGCTTCATGGCACGCTCAATACCCGGCCGGTGGTGCTGGTGTTCGCCGTGATCGTTCTGTTGCTGATTCCGGTACTGCTCATGTTTACCAAATCCGAACTGGCTCCCGACGAAGACCAGGGCATCATTTTCATGATGGCTACGGCGCCGCAGCCGACCAACCTCGACTACCTGAACACCTACACGGGCCACTTCCTCGAAATCTTCAAGGAATTCCCGGAGTACTACTCTTCGTTCCAGATCAACGGCTACAACGGCGTGCAATCCGGCATCGGCGGTTTCCTGCTCAAGCCCTGGAACGAACGCAGCCGCACCCAGATGGAAATCCTGCCTGATGTCCAGGCCAAGCTGGAAAGCATCCCGGGCCTGCAGATCTTCGGTTTCAACCTCCCTTCCCTGCCCGGCACCGGTGAAGGCCTGCCCTTTGACTTCGTGATCAACTCCCCGAAGGAGTACGCGACGCTTCTGGAAGTGGCCGAGAGGATCAAGAAACGCGCAGTGGAAACCGGAAAGTTCGCGTTCATGGACATTGACCTGGCCTTCGACAAGCCCGAAGTCGTCGTCGACATCGATCGTGACAAGGCAGCCCAGATGGGCGTCTCGATGCAGGACTTGGGCGGAACCCTCGCCACCTTGCTGGGGGAGTCGGAGATCAACCGCTTCACCCTCGAAGGGCGCAGCTACAAGGTCATTGCCCAGGTCGAACGGCCATTCCGGGACAATCCTGCCTGGTTGAACAATTACTACGTGAAAAATGCCAAGGGTGAATCGCTACCGCTATCGACGCTGATCAAGGTCAGCGACCGGGCCCGCCCGCGGCAACTCAATCAGTTCCAGCAACTCAATGCGGTGAGAATTTCCGGCTTCCCCATCGTGAGCATGGGCGAGGCCATCCAGACCGTCCGCCAGATCGCCCATGAAGAAGCACCGGTAGGGTTTGCCTTCGATTACGCCGGGGCCTCGCGTCAGTTCGTCCAGGAAGGCAGTGCCTTGTGGGTCACTTTTACCCTGGCGCTGGCGATCATTTTCCTGGTGCTGGCTGCCCAGTTCGAGAGCTTTCGTGACCCCCTGGTGATCCTGGTGACGGTACCGCTGTCCATTTGCGGCGCACTGATTCCGCTGTTCCTCGGCTGGTCGAGCATGAACATATACACCCAGGTGGGATTGGTGACGCTGATCGGCCTGATCAGCAAGCACGGGATTCTGATCGTTGAGTTTGCCAACCAGTTGCGCAAGGAACAGGGCCTGACGCCACGGGAAGCCGTGGAGCAAGCCGCGTCGATTCGTTTGCGGCCGGTGCTGATGACCACTGCCGCAATGGTGTTTGGCATGGTGCCGCTGATCCTGGCCACCGGCGCCGGAGCGGTGAGCCGCTTCGACATCGGCATGGTCATTGCCACCGGCATGTCGATTGGCACCCTGTTCACGCTGTTCGTATTGCCTTGCATCTACACGCTGCTGGCCAAGCCGGATAAAGCCTGACCCCTATTGAAGAGGATCCCCTCGCCACATCACCACAATTGCCTTCCCAATAAGTAACCAGACATAAAAAAGGCTACCCGAAGGCAGCCTTTATTTGGGCTCCGAAACTCTCAACTCTGTGGCCTCACGCCTTGGGAAAGACTGAA
Organism: Pseudomonas sp. ICMP22404; assembly: GCF_006227205.1. Taxonomy (GTDB): domain Bacteria; phylum Pseudomonadota; class Gammaproteobacteria; order Pseudomonadales; family Pseudomonadaceae; genus Aquipseudomonas. The sequence goes on along the minus strand of NZ_VCNG01000012.1, from coordinate 64,741 downwards.
CATGAACAGCAACAGGTCATTATCCGGCCGGATGACCTCGCTGGCCTTGGCCACCCGCGGTAAGGGGCAGTGAGCGTCAGAGTTGGAGGCACTGAGTACCTGAGAACGGGGCTGTTCCCACACAGCCACCGCCATCGATGCAACTGCCAGGGCTCCAACCAAAAACACACCTCTAGCAATTTCAAGTTTCATCGTTATAAGCCTTTGATAGCGCTGCCAAACGCCGTCTCATAAAAGTAGACGAGTTTTTTCCAGTCAGAATCGCTGAACGACGAATGGCGCCGTAGCTGCTTCATGTCATGGGATGCAGCCCGTCGGGCAGTCAGGCGCTGGCGACACTTCTCCAGATCCAACAGGGCGACTTCGGGTTTCGCCGCTTCGCCTTCCCCGGTCACACGCACAAAAACATGCTTGATGTAGATGCAGCTGTGTTGCCATCGGCCCTTGTGCATGCGGGCCAGGTTTTCGGCAAGGTCCCGAAGGATCTGGTCATGCACCGCTTCGCCATGACGCTCGCGACCGCCGCCGGCATACCAGTGCTCGATCTCCTCGAAACCTTCAAGCGCACGAGTCACCAGCAACGCCCGCCATTTATGGTCCGGGTCCGGTTGGGCCGCACAGAAAACCAGCTCGGGTACCCGGACGTTGAGTCGAGGCAACGCCAGGAGCGCGTCCTGTTCACGCAGCACGGTCGGACGACCGAACGGATGCAGCCAACTGCGATAAATGTGTCCAGTCTGGCGCTTGGCGTAAAGCAGCTCGCCGTCCTTGCCGATGATCCGCTGTACACCACTTTCGCCGCCACGGCGCACATTGGGCTCCTCTACCCACTCACCTTGCATGCTCCAGAAATGGTCGAAACTGTTGCGGGAAATCTCCTGGGTGTTTGCTACCTGCGCAACCATGCTGTTACCTCTTGCGTAATACATAAACTCGCCACATGGCATAGAGCGGTATGAAGTCCAGTTGTTCCTGGATACGAAACCCAGCCTGCCGAAACTCTTCCTCTACTGTAGCGACCGGTAACACAAATCGATTCTGGTAGTCTTTCTGCCCACGGTTACGCTCCTGACGCTTGCGTTTCCAGGCCTTGAAATTGCCATCGACCCACAATGAAATAATCACGCTGTCGCGGCTGACACGCGCGAACTCCTTCAGAATGGCCAGTCGATGCGCAGGTTCACCAATGTGATGAAGCAGACGCATGCAAAAAATGCTGTCGACGGCGTTATCAGGCAAGGCGATGTCAAACGCAGATGTGTGCAAGGGTTGTACCCGTTTTACGACATCAGCGGGTTGAGACTCCATTGCAGTCTTGATCATCGCCTCGGAATTGTCCGCGCCGATGATAACGCGATTCGGTTTTTCGGCCAGCAAGGACCAGAAGCGTCCGGCACCGCAAGGCAGATCCAATACCAGCCCCGGGTCACCGGCAAGTGCCAATGCACGCTTGGCCAGTTGTTGATCTCGCCAATTGGAGAGACGGCGACTCAAGCCGCTTCGATGCTTATGGAAGTATTTCTGGGCATGCTGCTCGTCGTACTTTTCGGAAAAATCGAGCTTGACGGGTTTGGACATTAAGGAGACCTCCATTTCAGACAGGTCCAACCTTATAAATCGGTGTGTCATCGCTTTGTGAAAAAAAAGTCATGCAACCTTCTCAATGGTTACAGGATTTTACAAGAACGCACTCACCCCTTCGGATTCAATTCCACTTCAAAACGGCAGCCGTTAGGCTCCATCGTGCTGAGGCTCACCACCCACCCCTGGTTCTCGCAAATCCGCTGCACCAGCGACAACCCCAACCCAAGACCCTCGCCGCGCTTTTCATTGCCGCGCACGAACGGTTCGAACATCGCCTCGCGCTTCTCCTCGGGAATGCCCACACCGCTGTCCTCCACCACGAATCCAGTCCCACAGAGCGTGAGGCGAATGAAGCCCTGGTCGGTGTAGTGCAAGGCATTGCGCAGCAGGTTGCCCATGACCGCCGTCAGGAACGTGGCGTTATAGGGCGTATCCACAGGCTGGCCCGGCTCGAAAATCAGCGTCAGGCCTTTGGATTCGATGGCCGCACGCCATGCGCCAAGGAGATTTTCCGCCACCTGACCAAGGGTCAGGCGAGGCGACATGCCGCTATCTTCGCGCTGAGCCCTGGCCAGCATCAGGAAGGTTTGCACCAGCTCACGCATCTCTTCACTGGCGCGGCTGATGCGCTCGACCTGGGTACGACCACGTTGATCCAGCGCCGGGTTTTCCAGCAACAGTTCGCAGGAGGTCGCCAAGACCATCAACGGCGTGCGCAATTCATGGCTGACATCACTGGTAAACAACCGCTCGCGGGTCAAGGCCTGGCGTAAACGCCCCAGTGTCGCGTCGAACGCCACCGCCAGTTCACCCACTTCATCGGCGGCATAATCAGGCGCCAACGGAGGGGCGAGTCCGAGGAGCTGGTCGCGGTGCCGCACTTGCCGGGCCAGGCGCACCACCGGCGCCATCACCCGGCGTGCCAGGATCCAGCCGAGGAACACCGCCAAGGCCAGGCTGAGCACGAAGCCCACCAGCACCACGGCGAACAGCACCCGCTCGCGTTCTTCGAAGTCGCTCTGGTCCTGCAGCAACACGTAATGCCGGCCGTCAACGATCTCCACCATGGCGTGATAGGACAATTGTTCGCGAAACACCTCGTGGAAGCCGGGCTCCAGATGGCGCAGATCCTTGGGCAGTTCGAAATCACCCTGGCCGCCGCTGAAATAGAACAACTGGTCAGGTTCCGGACGATGATTCCAGTCCGAGACACTGTCCATCAGCAACAGGCGTTGCAGATCGCCGCCCAACCCGGAGGAAATCAACTTCTCCTCCACCAGGTGCACCGTTGCCACGATTCCCATGGCGAACGCTCCGGCCACCAATGCGCTCATCAAGGCAAACGCGATGATGATCCGTTGGGCAAGGCTCTGCTTAAACTCCATCGCGGCCCTCGGCCAGGCGATAACCGACACCGTGCACGGTATGCAGCAATGGTTTTTCGAACGGTTTGTCGATCACCTGGCGCAGTTGGTGGACATGGCTGCGCAGGCTGTCGCTGTCCGGGCAGTCATCGCCCCACAAGGCTTCTTCAAGGATTTCCCGACGCAACACGTGAGGACTCTTCTGCATCAGTACCGCCAGCAACTTCAGGCCGACCGGGTTGAGCTTGAGCAGCTTGCCCTCGCGGGTCACCTCCAGGGTATCGAGGTCATAACTCAGATCGCCGACCTGCAACGCACGCCGCCCGCCCCCCTGGGCCCGGCGCATGACCGCTTCGATCCGCGCCGCCAGCTCCGACAGGGCGAAGGGTTTGATCAGGTAATCATCGGCCCCGGACTTGAAGCCTTGCAGGCGGTCGTCCAGTTGATCCCGGGCGGTGAGCATGATCACCGGCGTATCGCGCCGGGCATCTTCGCGCAGGCGTTTGCACAAGGTGTAGCCGTCGATGCCCGGCAGCATGATATCGAGCACGATCAGGTCGTAATGCTCGGTCGCAGCCAGGTGAAGGCCCGACAGACCGTCCTGGGCGCAATCGACGGTATAGCCCTTGAGGCCCAGGTAATCGGCCAGATTGGCCAGGATGTCACGGTTGTCTTCGACCAATAGAATTCGCATGGGCACCTCTGCGTATACGGTTAACGGCCGTCTTGGCCCGCGCAGCTTACGGCCAATGAAGACTCAGGACCAGTGATGTGGCTAATTCGTGCGCCCACTCGGCACACGGACCGGAAACGACATGCGTCAACGGCTTCGGACGATCACATTATTGATGAAGTTTTCACTATCGGTTCACAACCTGACTACAGTGAGGGCGCAACACTTTCGCGCTATCGATTTGATCTATAGGGAATGTAGTAAATGGACTTTTTGAAAATGGCGCCCATGCGCTTTTTGCTGCTGATCACCGGCGCCTGGCTGGTGGTGTTTCTGCTGACCCGAACCGTTTTGCTGTTGGCACACCTGGATGAATCCGGTGGTGGCGCCCTTTCGGTCTTCGGCATTGGCCTGTTGTATGACTTGGGCTTCCTCGCCTACGCAATCCTGCCGCTGGGCCTGTATCTATTGCTTTGTCCTGCGGCCTTGTGGCGCCGTCGCGGCCATCGCTGGTTTCTTCAGGGACTGTTGACGGTCAGTTTGTTCGCCATGCTGTTCACCTCGGTGGCCGAATGGCTGTTCTGGGATGAGTTCGGCGTGCGCTTCAACTTCATCGCCGTCGACTACCTGGTCTATTCCGATGAGGTGTTGAACAACGTACTGGAGTCCTACCCGATCGGCACCCTGCTGACGATTCTCGCCGTACTGGCGGTGGGTTTGAGCCTGGCCTTGCGCAAACCGCTCAAGGCCGCGCTGGACGCCCCATTGCCCGCTGTTCGCGGACGCCTGGTCAATGCCTTGGGCCTGCTCGCCGTCGCCGGCCTGAGCCTGCAATTACTCAGCCAGGATGCGCCACGCGCCCAGGGCGGCAACGCCTATCAGAACGAGTTGGCGAGCAACGGGCCATACCAGTTCTTCGCTGCGTTCCGTAACAACGAACTGGACTACGGACAGTTCTACAGCAGCTTGGCCCCGGCGACCGTCGCCCAACATATTCGCGCCGAACTGAACGAGCCCAATACACGTTTCATCGGTGAAGACCCACAAGACATCCGGCGGATGATCGACAATCCCGGCACCCTCCGCAAACCGAACATTGTGCTGGTGACCATCGAAAGCCTCAGCGCCAAGTACCTGGGCAGCAACGGTGACAAACGCGACCTGACCCCCAACCTGGATGCCTTGCGCAAGCAAAGCCTGTATTTCAGTAATTTCTACGCCACCGGTACCCGTACCGACCGTGGCCTGGAAGCCATTACCCTGGCCATTCCGCCGACGCCAGGACGTTCGATCGTCAAGCGGATCGGCCGGGAAAGCGGCTTTGCCAGCCTGGGGCAACAATTGAGCGCGATCGGTTACGACAGCGTGTTCGTCTACGGTGGCCGCGGCTACTTCGACAACATGAACGCTTTTTTCAGCGGCAACGGTTATCGTGTCGTCGATCAGAGCAGCGTCGAGGAGTCCGAAATCCACTTCAAGAATGCCTGGGGCATGGCCGATGAGGACTTGTACACGCAGACGTTGAAACTGGCCGACGCCAACTATGCCAAGCAGCAGCCGTTTCTATTGCAATTGATGACGACCTCCAACCATCGCCCCTACACCTACCCGGATAACCGGATCGATATCAAATCCGGCAACGGACGGGATGGAGCGGTCAAGTACACCGACTATGCAATTGGTCAGTTCCTGGAACAGGCACGGCAGAAACCGTGGTTCGATAATACGATTTTCGTCTTCGTGGCCGACCACACCGCTGGCAGCGCCGGCAAGGAAGACCTGCCCATCAGTAACTATCAGATCCCGCTGTTCATTTACGCGCCAAAGCTGATCGAGCCACGGGAAAACGCCCAACTCGCCAGTCAGATTGACCTGGCTCCGACCTTGCTCGGGTTGCTGAATCTGGACTACAGATCGACCTTCTTCGGTCGCAACCTGTTACAGGACAATCCGTTACCGCCCCGCGTCGTCGTCGGCAATTACCAGCATCTGGGCTTGTTCGACGGCAAGGATCTGGCGATCCTCAGCCCGCGTCAGGGCCTGCGTCGGCATGATGATGCACTGACCGAAAGCCGCGAGTCCCGGGCAACCAGTGACGATCCTTTGATCGGCCGCGCCATTACGTATTACCAAACCGCCAGTTATGGCTTCAAGCAACAGCTGCTTGGCTGGAGAGCACCCATGGAGGGTGCCGAGCAAGTCAGCGAACGTTAACCAAACTGCCCCGGGAGGATGGCCTGGGGCGCTTTCTTTGTGCAGGATCCGTCATGCCGTCAAGCGTTCCACGCTCTTCCCCTCGCCCCCTGAATTTCTGGCTATATCTGGGTATTCCCGTCGTTACGGCGATCATTCTGATCTTGCTGGAATGGACCGACCTGGACATGAACCTTGCCCAGCTGTTCTATGACCCGGCCGCTGGCGACTTCATTGGACGACACAGTTTTTTCCTGGAAGACATCCTCCATGACCGGGCGAAACAAGTGGTCATCGCCTTTTCGGTGTTTTCCGTCATCGGCTTCATCAGCGCTTTTTTTGTCACCCGACTTAAACCCTTCAAACGTGAGTTGGGCTGCCTGGTGCTCTCCCTGGCGCTGGCGACATCTTTCGTCACACCGATGAAAGCGGTGACGGCGGTGCAATGCCCCTGGAGCCTGAAGGAGTTCGGTGGCAAGGAAACCTACAGTGAACTGCTGAGCCCGCGGCCAGACACCCACAAACCGGGCAGATGCTGGCCCGGAGGCCATGCGGCCACCGGATTTACACTGTTCGCATTGTTCTTCGTACTGCGCGACCGCAAGCCGCGCCTGGCCCGACGGGCCTTCATACTTGCCTTCACCCTGGGAACGGTGTTCTCCGTGGGCCGGATGATGCAAGGGGCACACTTCTTCTCGCACAACGTGTGGACAGCGGTGTTCTGCTGGCTGATTAGCCTGGGGTGTTATTACTTCGTCCTCTATCGGCCGGCCACGAGGGCAGAGCCCCTGGCCGAAGCACAACCGGTCAATGCCTGAGCAGCATCGGACCTGTGGGAGCCAAGCTTGCTCGCGATGACAGCGGGATGTCCGACATCATTGCAAACGGATCCACCGCTATCGCGAGCAAGCTCGGCTCCCACAGTAGTTGGCTGAATAACGAAAGTACTTCCAAAGCCAGCCAATAAAAAACCCCGCCTGCTTGCGCAGGCGGGGTTTTTCAGTGCAGGGGTAAGGCTGGCTTACATCATGCCGCCCATGCCACCCATGCCGCCCATGTCTGGCATGCCGCCGCCAGCTGGAGCGTCTTCCTTGATTTCAGCGATCATCGCCTCGGTGGTGATCATCAGGCTGGCAACGGAGGCCGCAGCCTGCAGAGCCGAACGAGTCACTTTGGCCGGGTCCAGGATACCCATTTCGATCATGTCGCCGTATTCGCCGGTAGCAGCGTTGTAACCGTAGTTACCCGAACCCTGCTTGACCTTGTCGACCACGACGCTTGGCTCGTCACCGGAGTTGGCAACGATCTGGCGCAGCGGTGCTTCGACAGCGCGACGCAGCAGGGTGATACCTACGTTCTGATCGGCGTTGTCGCCTTTCAGCTCGCTGATGGCCTGCAGGGCACGAACCAGCGCCACGCCACCGCCAGGTACCACGCCTTCTTCGACGGCTGCACGAGTGGCGTGCAGGGCGTCTTCAACGCGGGCTTTCTTCTCTTTCATTTCAACTTCGGAACCGGCGCCAACCTTGATGACAGCAACACCGCCGGACAGCTTGGCCAGACGCTCTTGCAGTTTTTCACGGTCGTAGTCGGAGGAAGTCTCGGCTACTTGTGCACGGATCTGGGCAACGCGAGCCTGGATGTCAGTCTCAACGCCGGCACCGTCGATCACGGTGGTGTTTTCCTTGGACAGGATGACGCGCTTGGCGTTACCCAGGTGCTCCAGGGTGGTGCTTTCCAGGCTCAGGCCGATTTCTTCGGAAATCACGGTACCGCCGGTCAGGACGGCGATGTCCTGCAGCATGGCCTTGCGACGGTCGCCGAAGCCTGGTGCCTTGACGGCAGCCACCTTGACGATACCGCGCATGTTGTTCACAACCAGGGTCGCCAGGGCTTCGCCTTCAACGTCTTCGGCCACGATCAGCAGTGGGCGGCCGGCTTTGGCAACGGCTTCCAGCACTGGCAGCATTTCACGGATGTTGGAGATCTTCTTGTCGACCAGCAGGATCAGCGGGCCGTCGAGCTCGGCAACCATGGTGTCCGGCTTGTTGACGAAGTATGGCGACAGGTAGCCACGGTCGAACTGCATGCCTTCCACGACAGACAGTTCGTTTTCCAGGCCCGAACCCTCTTCAACGGTGATCACACCTTCTTTACCGACTTTTTCCATGGCTTCGGCAATGATGTCGCCGATGGAGTTGTCGGAGTTGGCCGAGATGGTGCCTACCTGGGCGATGGCCTTGGAGTCAGCGCACGGCTTGGACAGGGCCTTGAGCTCTTTGACGATGGCGATGGTCGCCTTGTCGATACCGCGCTTGAGGTCCATCGGGTTCATGCCGGCAGCGACGGCTTTCAGGCCTTCGTTGACGATCGATTGAGCCAGGACGGTGGCGGTGGTGGTGCCGTCACCGGCGTCGTCGTTGGCACGGGAAGCAACGTCTTTGACCAGCTGCGCGCCCATGTTTTCGAAACGGTCCTTGAGCTCGATTTCCTTGGCTACGGAAACGCCGTCCTTGGTGATGGTCGGAGCGCCGAAGCTCTTCTCGATGATTACGTTACGGCCTTTCGGGCCCAGGGTCGCTTTTACTGCGTCAGCCAGGACGTTGACACCGGCGAGCATTTTCTTGCGGGCGGAATCGCCGAATTTAACTTCTTTAGCAGCCATGATCGATATTCCTTAAATACTGTGTAGTAGCGGGAAGATGAGCGGGGAAATCAGCCTTCGAGAACAGCGAGGATTTCGCTCTCGCCCATGACCAGCAGTTCTTCGCCGTCGACTTTTACTGTGTTGCTGCCGGAGTAAGGGCCGAACACGACCTTGTCACCCACTTTCACGGCCAGCGCACGCACTTCACCGTTGTCCAGCACACGGCCGGTACCTACAGCGAGAACTTCACCGTGGTTGGCTTTCTCGGCAGCCGAACCTGGCAGGACAATACCGCCAAGGGATTTCTTCTCTTCTTCGCTGCGACGGATGACGACGCGGTCATGCAGAGGACGAAGCTTCATTGTCGATCTCTCCTAATTTTGGTTTTCATCGGCCGGTGTAGTCCCGGCGGGTTTAACAAAAGCCGGCAGAGCCGGGTGCGGTTCGTCAGTCGAACCGCGGAAGTCTGTCCGGTGTTGCCACCGGAAACCTTGCGGTGACCGATACATAAGGGCGTACAAGGGGATTACAAGAGCCGGACCGAAAAAAATTTCTTCATCGCACAAACGAACACGGCACCCGAAGGTGCCGTGTGGTGGGTTTTATTTGGAGTCGCGGTGCTCGAATTCGCCTTCGATCACATTGGGCTCGCGGCCCAGGGGTTCTCGCGGCGCCGGGCCACCACGGGGCTGCAGGTCGTCGGCAAACGCCCGCTGACGCATCGCCTGTTCCTCGGCTCGCTGGCGCATCTTGTTGGCCAGCAACCGACGGGTGAAAGGCAGCAACATGATCAGGCCCACCACGTCGCTGATGAAGCCAGGCAGGATCAACAGACCACCGCCCAGGGCCAGCATCAGGCCTTCGAGCATGGTCTGGGCAGGCAGCTCGCCGCGGCTCAGGCTTTCACGGGCACGCAAGGCCGTAGCGAGGCCGGCGATGCGCAACACGAACACGCCGAGCATCGAGCCGAGAATGACCAGCAGCAGGGCCGGGAAAAACCCGATCGCACCGCTGACCTTGACGAATACGAACAGCTCCAACACCGGGAACAGCAGAAAGAGCAATAAAAAAGGGCGCATCAAATGGTTTCCTCAACGCAAGAATGCCTAGTGGCCTGTACGTTAATTCGAGTACTCAAATTCGAGTGTCAGGGCTTGCCAGGCAAGGCGCCATGACGAGTCGTAGCCCCGCTACGGCGAGGAATGGCAACGCAGGCTGACAAACCCTGGCGCCGAAGTTGAGTGCACGAATTAGCCACACAGGCCACTAGCTATGAAAACCTAAATGACGTCGGCCTTTCGTGAATTCAAGCGTCGGCCTCTGCATTTTTCGGCCATTCTTCGGCGTGGGCCAGATAAACCAAGGCTTCGCGAACTTGTGTCGGCGTATTGCAGGGTGCTGGAAATGCCAACCAATGCAGCCCCTGACCAATGCGCAGATGCATGCCTTCGCTGTCGATGCCCACCAGTTGCGCCGCTTCGGTCCTGGGCAGGCCGGCCAGATCGACGTAATGGGCGATGGCCTTGGCGTGATCCGCATTCATGTGCTCGATCATGCTCGCCTCGGCTTTGCCGGCAAAGGGGTTGGCCAAGGTGATCCGGTCGACCCAGTGGATGGCGCCAAAACCGCCGATGTAGCGATGGCGCACCGGATCGAGCACCCAGAAATCGAAATCGTGGGCCTTGTGGTAGTTCTGCGACTCAGGGAAGTAGCGGTAGTAACGCTCGGCGGCAGCGTCGATGGCGGCGCTGTCTTCAAGTTTCCGTGCCTCGGCCAGGTAGGTCAGGCGCCCCACGGCCTGTACGTCTTCGGCGCCCCGTTCGCCCACCAGCATGGAACACTTGGGATCTTTCTGCAGGTTGTGGGTGTGCTGGGCGATGCGGCTGATCAGGATCAACGGCCGGCCCTGCTCGTCCAGGCAATACGGCACCACGGAGCCGAACGGAAATCCAGGCATGGATTTGGAATGGGTGGAGAGCATTCCACGGTATTCCTTGAGCAGCAATTCTCGGGCATGCTTGGCAGCATCAACGCTCAATTTATGACTCCCTTGATAAAATTCGTCTAAAAACGCTCAGACACCTGGATATACGCATGCAACTCACTGACAAAGTAATCATTATCACCGGCGGTTGCCAGGGTCTGGGCCGCTCCATGGCCGAGTATTTTGCCGACAAAGGCGCGAAGCTCGCCCTGGTGGACCTCAACCAGGAGAAACTCGACCAGGCCGTTGCCGCCTGCGTGGCCAAGGGCGTCGAAGCCCGGGCATACCTGTGCAACGTCGCCAATGAAGAACAGGTGAGCGACATGGTCGCCCGGGTTGCCGAGGATTTCGGCGCGATCCACGGGTTGATCAACAATGCCGGGATCCTGCGCGACGGCCTGTTGCTCAAGGTCAAGGACGGCGAAATGACCAAGATGAGCCTGGCCCAGTGGCAGGCCGTGATCGACGTCAACCTCACCGGTGTGTTCCTCTGCACCCGTGAAGTGGCGGCGAAAATGGTCGAGCTGAAGAACAGCGGCACCATCATCAATATCTCGTCGATCTCCCGGGCCGGCAACATCGGCCAGACCAACTACTCGGCCGCCAAGGCCGGTGTGGCAGCCGCCACCGTGACCTGGGCCAAGGAACTGGCGCGCTACGGCATTCGTGTCGCCGGCATCGCACCGGGCTTCATCGAAACCGAGATGACCCTGGGCATGAAGCCTGAGGCCCTGGAGAAAATGACCTCCGGGATTCCACTCAAGCGCATGGGCCGGCCCGAAGAGATCGCTCATTCAGCAGCCTATATCTTCGAGAACGACTATTACACCGGGCGGATCCTGGAGATGGATGGCGGGTTGCGGATGTAAAACCGCCGCAAAAACCAGTGTGGGAGCGAGCCTGCTCGCGATGGCGGAGTGTCAGTCAACGCAAGGTTGAATGTAATTCCGCTATCGCGAGCAGGCTCGCTCCCACAGGATTTGCCTCCGACCTGTCAGTCGTCGCTGACAGTAATATTCGGCATCGCCGGTGCAGCCGCTTCCTGCAACACGATCCGCGCGCCCACATGACGGGCCAGTTCCTGGTAGACCATGGCGATCTGGCTGTCCGGCTCGGCGATCACCGTCGGCTTGCCATCGTCGGCCTGCTCGCGGATCAGCATCGACAGTGGCAGCGAAGCCAGCAATTCGACGCCGTACTGGGTGGCCAGTTTTTCGCCGCCGCCTTCGCCGAACAGATGTTCAGCGTGCCCGCAGTTCGAACAGATGTGCACCGCCATGTTTTCCACCACGCCCAGCACCGGGATGTTCACCTTGCGGAACATCTCCACCCCCTTGCGGGCATCCAGCAGGGCCAGGTCCTGGGGCGTGGTGACAATGACCGCGCCGGCCACCGGGACTTTCTGCGCCAGGGTCAGCTGGATATCGCCGGTGCCCGGCGGCATGTCGATCACCAGGTAATCCAGGTCGCCCCAGGCGGTCTGCGTCACCAGTTGCAGCAAGGCACCGGACACCATCGGCCCGCGCCAGACCATCGGCGTGTTGTCGTCGGTGAGGAAGGCCATGGACATGACCTCCACGCCATGGGACTGGATCGGCACGAACCACTTCTGGTCCTTGACCTGCGGCCGGGTGCCTTCGGCAATGCCGAACATGATGCCCTGGCTCGGACCGTAGATGTCCGCATCGAGCATCCCGACCTTCGCCCCTTCACGGGCCAGGGCCAGGGCCAGGTTGGCTGCGGTGGTGGACTTGCCCACACCGCCTTTGCCCGAGGCCACAGCGATCACGTTCTTGACGTTCGCCAAACCCGGCACCTGCGCCTGGGCCTTGTGGGGGACGATCACGCTGGTGACATCGACCTTGGCGGTGGTCACACCGTCCAGGGCCTCGATTGCCATCTGCAGCATCTGCGCCCAACCGCTCTTGAACAGATCAGCGGCGTAGCCGATTTCCAGCTGGACACTGACATGCTCACCCTGGATGTCGATGGCGCGTACACATCCAGCGCTGACCGGATCCTGGTTCAGGTAGGGGTCGGTGTATTGGCGAAGGACGGCTTCCACCGTTGCGCGATTGACGGCGCTCATGGGCAACTCCGATAGCAGGACTTGAAAAACAGGTCGCTATCCTAGACCCGATTACCGATATGTGAATACTTTTGTGCTCATAGTTCGCGCATGACGCAATATTTTCCGCAGCCCCGAAACCGGCCCGAAGGGTGAAAAAAAGCCGCCGGCGCTTTATAGTGGCCGACCTCCGTTTCATCTAAGTAGCCGAGCCCCATGTCCGAGCCACGCAAGATTCTCGTCACCAGCGCCCTGCCCTATGCCAATGGTTCGATTCACCTCGGCCATATGCTGGAGTACATCCAGACCGATATGTGGGTGCGCTTCCAGAAACATCGCGGCAACCAATGCATTTATGTCTGCGCCGACGACGCCCACGGTTCGGCCATCATGTTGCGCGCGGAAAAGGAAGGCATCACCCCGGAACAACTGATCGCCAATGTCCAGGCTGAACACAGCGCCGACTTTGCCGAGTTCCTGGTGGACTTCGACAATTTCCACTCCACTCACGCCGAAGAAAACCGTGAGCTGTCGAGCCAGATCTACCTGAAACTGCGTGACGCCGGGCACATCGCAACCCGTTCGATCACCCAGTATTTCGACCCGGAAAAGAAAATGTTCCTGGCCGACCGCTTCATCAAGGGTACCTGTCCGAAATGCGGCACCGAGGACCAGTACGGCGACAACTGCGAAAAATGCGGCGCGACCTACGCGCCGACCGACCTGAAAGATCCGAAATCGGCGATTTCCGGTGCGACGCCGGTGCTCAAGGACTCCCAGCATTTCTTCTTCAAGCTGCCGGACTTTCAGCAGATGCTGCAGGGCTGGACCCGCAGCGGCACCCTGCAGGACGCGGTCGCCAACAAGATCGCCGAATGGCTCGACGCCGGCCTGCAGCAGTGGGACATCTCCCGTGATGCGCCGTACTTCGGATTTGAGATCCCCGACGAGCCGGGCAAGTACTTCTACGTCTGGCTGGACGCCCCCATCGGCTACATGGCCAGCTTCAAGAACCTCTGCAACCGCACGCCGGAGCTGGACTTCGACGCGTTCTGGGGCAAGGACTCCACCGCCGAGCTGTATCACTTCATCGGCAAGGACATTGTCAACTTCCACGCCCTGTTCTGGCCCGCGATGCTCGAAGGCGCCGGTTTCCGCAAGCCGACCGGCATCAATGTCCACGGCTACCTGACCGTCAATGGTCAGAAAATGTCCAAGTCCCGCGGCACGTTCATCAAGGCCCGCACCTACCTGGACCACCTGTCGCCGGAATACCTGCGCTACTACTACGCGGCCAAGCTTGGTCGTGGCGTCGACGACCTGGACCTGAACCTCGAGGACTTCGTCCAGAAGGTCAACTCCGACCTGGTGGGCAAGGTCGTCAACATCGCCAGCCGTTGCGCCGGTTTTATCCACAAGGGCAACGCCGGTGTGCTGGTGGCGGGTAACGCCGCACCGGAGCTGACGGACGCGTTCCTGGCCGCAGCGCCAAGCATCGCCGAAGCCTACGAGGCCCGCGACTTTGCCCGCGCCATGCGCGAGATCATGGCCCTGGCCGACCGTGCCAATGCCTGGATCGCCGACAAGGCACCGTGGTCGCTGAACAAACAGGAAGGCAAGCAGGACGAGGTCCAGGCGATCTGTGCACTGGGCGTCAACCTGTTCCGCCAACTGGTGATTTTCCTCAAGCCGGTGCTGCCGCTGCTGGCCGCCGATGCCGAGGCGTTCCTGAACGTCGCGCCGCTGACCTGGAACGATCACCAGACCCTGTTGAGCAATCATCAGTTGAACGAGTTCAAGCCACTGATGACCCGCATCGATGCCGCCAAGGTGCAAGCCATGACCGACGCCTCCAAGGAAGACCTGGCCGCCAGCCAGACCGACACCGGCGCTGCAACCGGCAACGGCGAACTGGTCAAGGACCCGCTGTCACCGGAAATCGAGTTCGACGCATTTGCCGCCGTTGACCTGCGCGTGGCACTGATCGTCAAGGCCGAGGCCGTCGAGGGCGCCGACAAACTACTGCGCCTGACCCTGGACATCGGTGACGAGCAACGCAACGTGTTCTCCGGCATCAAGAGCGCCTACCCGGATCCGGCCAAGCTCGAAGGCCGGTTGACGATGATGATCGCCAACCTCAAGCCTCGCAAAATGCGCTTCGGCATCTCTGAAGGCATGGTGATGGCGGCAGGCCCCGGCGGTGAGGAAATCTATCTGCTGAGCCCCGACAGCGGCGCCAAGCCGGGTCAGCGGATCAAGTAAGACGATTGCACGCTACACCGATCCCACAGACGCTTTGCAAGCGGCTGTGGGATTTTCATATCTGGCCTGCCGGATAATGCCTAATCTTGTAACAGGTCCTTTTGTCACCTAATACATCATGTCCGATATCCTTCTCACATTGCTCGGCACTGCCCTGATCAACAACCTGGTGTTGCATTCGCCGCTGGGCGTCGATCCGCTGCTGAAGGCCGCTGGAAGACAGCAGGTCCATGCCCTGGGCCTGGCCTCGACATGCCTGATGCTGGTGGTCGGCACCCTGGGTTACCTGATCGACCACTGGCTGCTGGTCTCGGTAAACCTGACGTCGCTGCGCCTGTTCGCCTGGCTGCCCTTGAGCGTCCTGCTGATCGGGCCATTGCTGCGCCTGCTGGCGCGTTGGCTGCCGGCACTGCCGTTCGAGGGATTGTGGCCGCTGTTGCTTGGCAACGCCGGCATACTGGGCGTCGCGCTGCTCAATAGCCAGGACGATCGAGGGCTGGCCCACGCCATCGCCTTGAGCCTGGGTGCCGGGCTGGGCTTGTGGCTGGTGTTGAGTCTGTTCGAAGATTTGCGCCAACGCACCCTCAATAACGATATTCCCCTGCCCTTTCGAGGCCTGCCTGTTCAGTTGATTGCCGTCGGGTTGATGGCGGTGGCGTTCCTTGGATTACGCGGGCTGGTCAAAACATGAACCTGATTCAACGTATCGACGCCCTGCTACCGCAAACCCAATGCGGAAAGTGCGGCCATCCAGGGTGCAAGCCCTACGCCGAAGGCATCGCCGAGGGCGAGCCGATCAACAAATGCCCGCCCGGCGCAAGCGAAACCATCGCCGCGCTGGCCGACCTGCTGAAAATACCGGTGCTGGAACTGGATACCAGCCGTGGCTCGGCCCCTGCGCAAATAGCCTTCATCCGCGAGGCCGAATGCATCGGCTGCACCAAGTGCATCCAGGCCTGCCCGGTGGACGCGATTGTCGGCGCAGCAAAGCTGATGCACACCGTCCTCATCGACGAATGTACGGGCTGCGATCTCTGCGTGGCCCCCTGCCCGGTCGACTGTATCGAAATGCGGCCCTTGCCGATGGCGACCGTGCTGCCGGTTGTCGGAGGCCTGGCCTTCAGCCCCGAGGAACAACAAGCACGTACCGCCAAGCGCAACCATGCCCGGCGGCGCTTCGAACAACGCAATGCGCGCTTGCGTCGCGAAGAAGAGCAGCGTCAGGCGGAGCGCCTGGCCCGTACCCAGCACGCCGCCAAAACCCCAGCCCAGCCCCAGGCAATGGATCCGGTGCAGGCCGCACTGGAACGGGTACGTGCGCAAAAAGCCGCCAGCGTCGATGCCGCACTGAAAAAGGCCAAGGTCGACCTGGCCATGAGCCGGGCACAACTGAACAAATCCTTGAAAGCCTTCGGTCATCCACCGACCTTTGAGCAGCAGTCGCAATTGATTGTGCTGCAACACCAGTACGAAGCGGCGGAGCAGGCCCTGGCACAGCTGGAAAGCAGCGTACCGCCGGCCGCACCAACTGCCGCACCGGCGCAGGATGCCGAACTGAAGCGGGCGAAGATCCAACTGGCGATGCGGCGCGCCGAACTCAGCAAAGCCCGGGCGGCGGCAGCCCCGGACGCAGACGTACAGGCGTTGGAGCAGGCGGTAAGAAACGCCGAACGCCAGGTGGACGCCCATGCCACTTCCTGAGGCCCCGGATGAGCGCCTACGGCAAGCGATGATGCGCGTGCTGCTGGCCACGCTACCCGGTGCGCTGGCATTGATGTGGTTTTATGGCTGGGGCGTGGTACTCAACCTGCTGCTGTCCGGGATCACCGCTTTGGCGGTCGAAGCACTGGTGCTGCGTTTGCGGCATCGACCGCTCAAACCCGAGCTGAACGACGGCAGCGCGCTGGTCAGCGCCACATTGCTGGCCCTCGCCTTGCCAGCCTATTGTCCATGGTGGCTGACAGTTACCGCGGCCGCTTGCGCCTTGTTGTTCGGCAAGCACCTGTGGGGCGGCGTCGGCAACAATCCGTTCAACCCGGCCATGCTCGGTTACGCCCTGGTGCTGGTGGCGTTCCCCGTCCACATGAGTCAATGGCCAATGCCCCACGGCGTCGGCTTGCTTGAAGGCCTGCAACAGGTGGCTGGCGTTCATCCCACTCCCGATGCCTGGGCCGGCGCGACAGCGCTGGACAGCTTGCGTATCAACAAGAGCCTGACCATCGATGAGTTGTTCGCCAGCAATCCGGCGTTCGGACGTTTCGGCGGTCGCGGGGCCGAGTGGATCAACCTGGCATTCCTGACGGGCGGCCTGTTCCTGCTGCAGCAACGCGTATTCAGCTGGCACGCGCCGGTGGGCATGCTGGCCGGCCTGTTCACCATCAGCCTGTTGTGCTGGAACGGCTCCGGCTCGGACTCCCACGGTTCACCGCTGTTTCATCTGCTGACGGGAGCGACCCTGCTGGGGGCGTTTTTCATCGTGACCGAACCGGTTTCGGGGCCCAAGGCGCCGCTCGCTCGCCTGCTGTTCGGCGTCGGAGTGGGGCTGCTGGTCTACCTGATCCGCATCTGGGGTAGCTACCCGGACGGCGTGGCGTTTGCGGTGCTGCTGATGAACCTCGGGGTGCCGGCGCTGGAGCGTTTCGTCGAAGCACGGCAAGGACGGCAAGCGCCATGAGAAATCCCGGCGGCGTTGCCCTCCTGGCGCTGTTGACCGCACTCGGCCTCGGTGCCACTTACCTCATGCAAATCGGCACCGCCGAGCGCATTGAGGACCAGCAACAGACCCTCGCGAATAGAACCCTGCTCGAGGTCTTGCCCACCGACCTGTACGACAACCAGCCATTGGCACAGCCGGTTTTGACGGACCCGGTACCCCTGGCCCATAGCACGTTGCTGGGTGGCTACCTCGCGACCCGTACCGGCCAGCCCGCCGCCGTACTGCTACGCAGCCAGGCATTGGGCTACGAAGGCAGCATCGAATTGCTGATCGCCATCGGCCCGTCGGGCCGTCTGTTGGGGGTGAAAACCCTGCGCCAGACCGAAACACCGGGCCTGGGCGCGGCCATTGCCGGTTGGCCTAACGCCTGGCTGCAAGGCTTCAACGGCAAATCCCGTGAGGCCCCCAGCGACAGCGGTTGGGCCTTGAAAAAGGACCAAGGGCAATTCGATCAACTGGCCGGCGCAACGGTGACCTCCCGGGCAGTGCTCCAGGCCGTACACGATGCGCTGCGCTATTTCGACGAACACAAGGCATCATTGACCGGAGGCGTTGCCCATGAATAAACAGTCACTGACCCGCGGCCTGCTGCTCGTGCCTTTGGTTGGCGCCAGCAACTCATTGGTCAACGCGCTGGGCCTATGGGTGGCGTGGACGTTGATCAGCGGCGGCCATGGCTGGGCGATGGGCCTTGTGCGGCCGCGCCTGAGCGCTTATCAGCGCTTGCTGAGCTCTGTCGTCCTGGCCGCGACCCTGACCGCCTGCGCCAGTCTCGCCGCCCAGGCCTGGTGGCTGGAAGGGTATCGGTCGTTGAACCTTTACATCGGCTGGATAGCCTTGAGTTGTGTGGCGCTGGAACACGACAGTTCTTTCATCGAGCCACGCCTGCCAGGCTATCTCAAGCTGACGGGGCTGTTCGGTTTGTTGATGATCGGCTTGGGCACCCTGCGCGAACTGATCGGCAACGGCACCCCATTGGCCTTGCTTGCCCCCGGAGGGTTCCTGCTGCTGGGCCTGCTCCTGGCGGCCTACCAGGCTTGGATGCCTGCCAAAACCCAATCAACCCTCGAGGAAACGCCGCGCCCATGAACGCCGCAAAACGCCTGGAAATATTTCGTCGCTTTCACGAAGACAACCCCGAGCCGAAAACCGAACTGGCCTGCTCCTCGCCGTTCGAGTTGTTGATCGCGGTGATCCTCTCGGCACAATCCACCGATGTCGGCGTCAACAAGGCCACGGCCAAGCTGTTTCCGGTGGCCAACACCCCGGAGGCGATCCATGCACTGGGCGTAGAGGGGCTGTCCGAGTACATCAAGACCATCGGCCTGTTCAACAGCAAGGCAAAGAACGTGATCGAAACCTGCCGTCTGCTGATCGAGCGCCATGGCAGTGTCGTTCCCCAGACCCGCGAGGCGCTGGAAGCCCTTCCCGGCGTAGGTCGCAAGACCGCCAACGTGGTGCTCAATACCGCATTCCGCCAGTTGACCATGGCAGTGGACACCCACATTTTCCGCGTCAGCAACCGAACCGGCCTGGCGCCGGGCAAGAACGTGGTGGAGGTGGAGAAGAAGCTGATGAAGTTCGTGCCCAAGGAGTATCTTCTCGACTCCCATCACTGGCTGATCCTGCATGGGCGCTACGTCTGTCTGGCCCGCAAGCCCCGCTGCGGCAGTTGCCGGATCGAAGACCTGTGCGAATACAAGGACAAGACCTCTGACGATTGAGGCGTTATTGCTTTTATAGATACATCGATTGAAAAAATCTTTTTTACCCGTTCGTGGTTTATCGATATAAGGTGCCCCAAAGGCAGTCTTAGCCTGGAGTCGAACCCATGAGTACTGGCAAAGAACAACTGGATGTAGAAGACGATTTCATCGCCATTGAAACCGAAGACGCCGAACCGGTGGTGGAAGTGCCCAAGACCAATCTGAGCAAACGCCGAACCATCGACAACCTGCTGGAAGAGCGTCGCCTGCAGAAGCAGCTGGCCGATTACGACTTTGACCTCTGACACGTAAAAGCCTCCCATGTGGAGGCTTTTTACTGAGTACGCGTGCCCGAGACCTCACACCAACCCGTTACGCTGTGCCAGTTCGATCAAATCGACCAGCGAACGGGCATTGAGCTTCAACAACAAACGGGTCTTGTAGGTACTGACGGTCTTGTTGCTCAAAAACATTCCATCCGCAATTTCCTTGTTGGTTTTTCCGCGAGCCAGTTGCTGCAGCACCATCATTTCCCTTCCAGACAAACGATCCACCATATCGGATTCGCTGGCATTGCCAAGACTCGAACGCACCGTGTGCAGCGCCTGGTTGGGAAAGTAGCTGTAGCCGGAGAGTACGGCTTTTATCGCACTCAACAACTCCGTGAGGTCCTGTTGCTTGCATACATATCCGGCCGCGCCTGTCTGCATGCATCGCATCGAAAAATGCCCGGGTGCCTGAGAGGTCAGTACCAGCACTTTCAATGGTGAGGGGTTGGAGGTCAGACGCGCAATGACCTCCAGCCCGTCCAATTTCGGAATACCAATATCCAGGATGACAATATCGGGGGCTTGCTCCCGGGCAAGTTGTAACGCATCGACGCCGTTATCCGTTTCGGCAATAACTTCATAACCATGACGCTCCATCAGTAAACGTACAGCAAGACGAATGACGGGATGATCATCAACGATCAGCACTTTATTCATGGGCAAATCCAACTTCGCTGTTCGAATTTTTAGAGCAGGCACAATAGCCTAGTCATTTCTACCTTGGCATGCCGCGCCCCCTGGCCGCCCACACCGAAAGACGCAACCTACAGGCAACACAGAAAATTCCTACAAATTCTCGCGGAAATAATGTGCCATGAATGGGTCCGCAGAAAGCGGGTGGCGCTTTCACAGTCCCCGCCCCCCTATGAATAGCGCGGTTTTTACCCTGTAGAAGCGTTCCTTTTACATAT
The DNA here is from genome assembly GCF_006227205.1 of Pseudomonas sp. ICMP22404. Taxonomy (GTDB): domain Bacteria; phylum Pseudomonadota; class Gammaproteobacteria; order Pseudomonadales; family Pseudomonadaceae; genus Aquipseudomonas. Next base: position 44,304 of record NZ_VCNG01000012.1, on the reverse strand, counting down.
AGATAGAGACTCGACAGTTCATAAAAAGTAACTGAATTATTTACCCATAAACGTCATTTTCTCCTACCCGCGCATCAGAATTCATATAAAAGGACAGGACCATTCAATACGACACTCACAACAAGACACCCCCATCTTATATATTCAAGCTCATCAAACCCAACAAACCATTAAATTTCATGCCACTTAAACTAACCGAACTGGATCACTCATGAGCATTCACCATGAACAAGCCTTTGAAAACCATTGCAAACCCCATGACCCTCATCGCCATATTCGCAACCTTATCCGAAACCTCCGCGGCGATTTCCTTGCCGTTTCTGGATGATCAGGATCGTAAATATTATCTGTGGTTCCTGATCAGCTTTCCTTTTTATCTCCTGCTTCTTTTTTTCATCACGCTCAACTTCAACTATCGCTCGTTGTATTCCCCTTCAGACTTTCGCAAGAACAAACACTTCGTCAAGACCATGGATGACCCGATATGCCGCGGTAAACGTGTGTTCCGTCGCCCCCACAAAATAAAAAAATGGCGGGAGCGCCTTCAGCGAGGAAAGCATGATCCACGGCGAGTGATACTGGTCGTGTGCAACCCTTCGGAACGGCTGATCGAAGTCGATCGAGCAAAACGCTCAAAACAGGCTGCGCAGCCCACAGAGATAGTCGTGTACGTCATGTACAACCGCGACCGGGCAGGCGTTGTGCCGGACGGATGAGCGCTACGCAGAAAGCGCCGCGACGGGGTGCAGCACAGGTAGGGAAGGCAAAAAAAACGGCCTGCTCAGGGCAGGCCGTTTTCACATCGACAGGATCAGAACAGCTTGCGACCCTTGTTCGCCGCGATGCGCATGCGCAAGGCATTGAGCTTGATGAACCCGGCCGCGTCGGCCTGGTTGTAGGCGCCACCGTCTTCTTCGAAGGTCGCGATGTTGGCATCGAACAGCGAATCGTCGGACTTGCGCCCGGTCACGATCACATTGCCCTTGTACAGCTTCAGGCGTACGACACCGTTCACATTGACCTGGGAGGCGTCGATCATCTGTTGCAGCATCAGACGCTCAGGGCTCCACCAGTAACCGGTGTAGATCAGGCTGGCATACTTGGGCATCAACTCGTCTTTGAGGTGCGCCACTTCGCGGTCCAGGGTGATCGATTCGATTGCCCTGTGAGCACGCAGCATGATGGTGCCGCCTGGGGTTTCGTAGCAACCACGGGACTTCATGCCGACATAACGGTTCTCGACGATGTCCAGACGACCGATGCCGTGTTCGCCGCCGATACGGTTCAGGGTCGCCAGCACAGTGGCCGGGCTCATTTCCACGCCGTCCAGAGCGACGATATCGCCGTTGCGATAGGTCAGCTCCAGGTATTGCGGAGTATCCGGGGCCTTTTCCGGGGAAACGGTCCAGCGCCACATGTCTTCTTCGTGCTCGGTCCAGGTGTCTTCCAGCACGCCGCCTTCATAGGAGATGTGCAGCAGGTTGGCATCCATCGAGTACGGGGATTTTTTCTTGCCGTGACGCTCGATCGGGATCGCATGCTTCTCGGCGTAATCCATCAGTTTTTCACGGGACAGCAGGTCCCACTCGCGCCACGGGGCAATGACTTTCACGCCGGGCTTGAGGGCATAGGCGCCCAGTTCGAAACGCACCTGGTCGTTGCCTTTGCCGGTGGCGCCATGGGAAATGGCGTCGGCGCCGGTTTCGTTGGCGATTTCGATCAGGCGCTTGGCGATCAGCGGACGGGCGATGGACGTACCAAGCAGGTACTCGCCTTCGTAAACGGTGTTGGCACGGAACATCGGGAACACGAAGTCGCGGACGAATTCTTCGCGCAGGTCATCGATGTAGATCTCTTTGACGCCCATGGCCTGAGCCTTGGCGCGTGCAGGCTCGACTTCTTCGCCCTGCCCCAGGTCAGCGGTGAAGGTCACCACTTCGCAGTTATAAGTGTCCTGCAGCCACTTGAGGATCACCGAAGTGTCCAGGCCGCCGGAATACGCCAGAACGACCTTGTTTACGTCCGCCATGCCATCACTCCACGGGTTGTACGGAAAGCCGTCAAGTCTAACGTCCGGCGCAGATAATTTACAGAGGCGCGACAGCTTATGACGACGAAGCGACAGATTATGTCGACCGCGCGACGATCAAATCGAATCAGGATGTCCGCGCAGTGGCTGGAACGGGACTCGGGGCCGAGGTCTTGGCCGGCGCAGCCGCGGGCGACGGGGCCTTGGCGGGTGCGGCGGTCGGTGCTGGCGCCTTGGCCGGAGCCGCAGCGGGCGCGGGTGCTGGCTGAAGGGCAGGTTGAGGTACCGGCGCTTCGGTGGGGGACACACGCGACAGCTGGACGACCACACGGCGGTTCTTGGCCCGGTTGGCGGCGTTGGTGTTGGGTACCAGAGGGTAGCGCTCGCCATGGAAGCGCAAGGTGATCTGCGACTCCTGGAAGCCATTGGCCTTGAAGAAATCCTGGACCGCCAGGGCCCGGCGGCGCGACAGCTCACGATTGGTCAAACGGTTACCGCTGTTGTCGGAGTGACCGTCAAGCTCGACATGATTGACGCTCGGGTCGGCCTTGATGAAGTCGAGCATCACCTGCAATTGGGCCTTGGCGTGTGCGTCGAGCTCGACCTCTTCGCCGGGGAAGCCGATCTGGGTCTGCTTAATCTGCTCGAAATTCTTTGGCAACAGTTTCGCCACACAACCTTGATAGTCGCTGAAGGCCTTGTTGAAGCGCACGGGCAGTAGCCGGACTTCCGACACCCTCCCGTCCTCGGTGTTGCGACGCACTACCGGGCTACGCCCCTCCATCAGCCCGCTGATCAAACGACCCGCCTGGACCTGGGAGCTGTTGAACAGCACGTCGCCACTGCCGATCCTGACCGATCCCAGGTTGATGTCGCCCCGCCCCGGTTGCCACGGCGCAGCCGCCGCCAGCAAGGTTGCCGACCCGCCGCCCTGCATCGGGTTATAGGTCTTGAGGCGGAACGTGGCCTGCTCGCCCGCCCGGCGAACGAATTCGCCGCTGCCGAAATCGGTGATCGGCTGGCTCAGCCGGCACTCGAACTTGTCGCCTTCAACCGTCCACTCAATGCTCTCCAGACGGGTCTGGAAAGTGAGCGCCATGGCAGGAAGACTGGCAAACACACTGAGCAAGGCTAGATAACGCTGGCGCACGGGAGGCTCCACTGGCTTTTGTACGAAATTCGGTACTCGCTGGGCGCATCACGCCGCCCCGAGACACGGCACGGATTCGGTTCATGCCTGAAGGAGCTATCGGTCACTTGCGGCAAAACTTGATAGCGAGTGCCTGCATCGGTCTTTTCCGGTAGCATTCCCCAGAGTTTGACCCGCCTGGAAGCCCCCCAATGTCCGACCGCCTGACCCTGCTGCGTCCCGACGACTGGCATATTCATCTTCGCGATGGTGCTGTGTTGACCCATACCGTCGCCGATGTCGCGCGCACCTTCGGGCGCGCAATCATCATGCCCAACCTGGTTCCGCCCGTGCGCAATGCCAGCGAGGCCGACGGCTATCGCCAGCGTATCCTCGCCGCACGCCCGACCGGCAGCCGCTTCGAACCGCTGATGGTGCTTTACCTCACCGACCGTACCCAGCCCGAAGAAATCCGCGACGCCAAGGCCAGCGGCTTCGTCCATGCCGCCAAGCTGTACCCTGCCGGCGCCACGACGAACTCGGACTCCGGGGTCACCAGCATCGACAAGATCTTCCCGGCGCTGGAGGCCATGGCCGAAGTCGGCATGCCCTTGCTGATCCACGGTGAAGTCACCCGCGGCGACGTCGACGTATTCGACCGCGAGAAGATCTTCATCGACGAGCACATGCGCCGCGTCGTGGAGCGCTTCCCGACACTCAAGGTCGTGTTCGAACACATCACCACCGGCGATGCCGTGCAGTTCGTCAATGAGGCCCCGGCCAACGTCGGCGCAACCATCACGGCGCATCACCTGCTGTACAACCGCAACCACATGCTGGTGGGCGGGATCCGGCCGCATTTCTATTGCCTGCCGATCCTCAAGCGCAACACCCACCAGGAAGCCCTGCTCGATGCCGCCACCAGCGGCAGCGCCAAGTTTTTCCTCGGCACGGACTCGGCGCCCCACGCCCGCCATGCCAAGGAAGCGGCCTGCGGCTGCGCCGGTTGCTACACCGCCTATGCCGCCATCGAGATGTACGCCGAGGCGTTCGAACAACGCAATGCGCTGGAAAAGCTCGAAGGCTTCGCCAGCCTCCATGGCCCACGTTTCTACGGCCTGCCGGTGAACACCGATCGTATTACCCTGGTCCGCGACGAATGGACCGCCCCCGCCAGCCTGCCCTTCGGCGAGCAGACTGTCATCCCGCTGCGCGCCGGTGAAAAACTGCGCTGGCGCCTGCTGGAGGAAAGCGCGTGAGTGAAGAGCATTTCGATGACGAACTGGACGGCAACGGCGGTTCAAGCGGCACTCGCCACCCCATGGCTGCCCGGTTCCGGGGTTACCTGCCGGTCGTGGTCGACGTAGAGACCGGCGGTTTCAACTCCGCCACCGATGCGCTGCTGGAAATTGCCGCGACCACCATCGGCATGGACGAAAAAGGCTTTGTGTTCCCCGATCACACCTATTTCTTTCGCGTCGAACCCTTCGAAGGTGCCAACATCGAAGCGGCGGCCCTGGAATTCACCGGGATCAAGCTCGATCATCCATTGCGCATGGCCGTCAGTGAAGAAACAGCCCTGACCGACATCTTCCGCGGTGTGCGCAAGGCGCTGAAGGCCAACGGCTGCAAACGCGCGATCCTGGTCGGGCACAACAGCAGCTTCGACCTCGGTTTCCTCAACGCGGCCGTCGCGCGCCTGGACATGAAGCGCAACCCGTTCCATCCCTTCTCCAGCTTCGACACCGCCACCCTGGCCGGCCTGGCGTACGGCCAGACCGTGTTGGCCAAGGCCTGCCAGGCTGCCGACATCGACTTCGACGGCCGTGAAGCCCACTCGGCCCGCTACGACACCGAGAAAACGGCCGAACTGTTTTGCGGGATCGTCAATCGCTGGAAGGAGATGGGTGGCTGGCAGGATTTCGACGACTGATGCAAATCCTGGCTTGGCTTTATGTGGCGAGGGGATTTATCCCCGCTGGGCTGCGCAGCAGCCCCAATGGCAACGACTCAACCGGAACTGATACACCGAGTGAGTGCTTTTAGGGCTGCTGCACAGCCCAGCGGGGATAAATCCCCTCGCCACAAGTACTGCGTGCAGTTCTAAACCATAAAAAAACCGGCCCATCGAGAGCCGGTTTTTTTATGCCTGGTTCGCTTACAGCTTGTCGCCGTGCTCACCCAGGTAAGCGGCAACGCCTTCAGGCGATGCAGTCATGCCCTTGTCGCCTTTTTTCCAGTTGGCAGGGCAGACTTCGCCGTGCTCTTCGTGGAATTGCAGGGCGTCGACCAGACGGATCAGCTCTTCCATGTTACGGCCCAGTGGCAGGTCGTTGACGATCTGCGAACGGACCACGCCTTTGTCGTCGATCAGGAATGCACCACGGAAAGCCACGCCGCCTTCGGACTCGACGTCATAGGCCTTGGCGATTTCGTGCTTCATGTCGGCAGCCATGGTGTATTTCACCGGGCCGATGCCGCCGCCGTTGATCGGCGTGTTGCGCCAGGCGTTGTGGGTGAAGTGGGAGTCGATCGAAACGGCAATCACTTCAACGTTACGAGCCTTGAAATCGTCCATGCGGTGGTCCAGAGCGATCAGTTCGGACGGGCAGACGAAGGTGAAGTCCAGCGGATAGAAGAACACCAGGCCGTATTTGCCTTTGATGGCCGAGGACAGGGTGAAGCTGTCGACGATTTCGCCGTTGCCGAGAACGGCAGGAACGGTGAAGTCAGGGGCTTGCTTGCCTACGAGTACGCTCATTGGATATCTCCTGGTGTAATAACGTGAAAAACTGAGGTTCGCGTCAGCCTGTCACCCTCCGGCGACAGCCCTGTGACACGAACCCGCTTCGCAAGGACCGACCATCATACACCGGGCATTTGGGCTGTCCTCAACGGTTTTTTGGCGTTATCGAAAAATCGCCAGAGTGCCACTAAAAAACCGTTCGTCAGCCCGTGGCGGCTCCAGCCCAGACACTTCAGAAACCACTTTGACAATCATTCTCGTTAACATTAAGATCCATCTCAATTGAGTCACAACCAGCGACGGTTCTCACTTATGTATGTATGCCTCTGCACTGGCGTCACCGACGGACAAATCCGCGAAGCGATCTATGAAGGTTGCTGCAGCTATCGCGAAGTCCGCCAGGCCACCGGCGTAGCCAGCCAATGCGGCAAATGCGCCTGCCTGGCCAAGGAAGTGGTGCGTGAAACCCTCGCCAAAGCGCAAACGGCCCAGGCGTCGATCCCCTTCCCCGTGGAATTCAGCGCCGCTTAATAACCAGCTTTCAAAAGAACCGGACTCAGTGTCCGGTTTTTTTATGCCTGTAAATCAATTGCTTAGCTTCAAGACGCGGAACACAAACATTCTTATTCCGATTAATTTTCATTTATTATTCAATAACTTAGGTTTGACACCCGTAAATACGCGGCTCAAACTCTGCCTCATAGACAGCTACTACAGGGCAGGCCTCACCATGAAAGGCGACGTTACAGTCATCCAGCATCTCAACAAGATCCTCGCCAATGAACTGGTCGCAATCAACCAGTACTTCCTGCACGCACGCATGTACGAAGACTGGGGCCTGAACAAGCTGGGCAAGCACGAGTACCACGAGTCCATCGACGAGATGAAACACGCGGATAAACTGATCAAGCGCATCCTGTTCCTCGAAGGCCTGCCGAACGTCCAGGACCTGGGCAAACTGCACATCGGCGAACACACCCGGGAAATGCTCGAGTGCGACCTGCGTATCGAACGCACCGGCCACACCGACCTGAAAGCCGCCATCGCTCATTGCGAAAGCGTTGGTGACTTCGGCAGCCGTGAACTGCTGGAAGACATCCTCGAGTCCGAGGAAGAGCACATTGACTGGCTGGAAACCCAACTGGGCCTGATCGACAAGGTCGGTCTTGAGAACTACCTGCAATCGCAGATGGGCGAAGAATAACCTTCGCCAAAAACGAGCCACTAAAAAGCCCCGCCCTCTGACGAGAGGCGGGGCTTTTTATTGCCTGGCGACCCAGGCGACACTGAACATCTACTGTGGGAGCGAGCCTGCTCGCGATTGCGGTGTATCAGCCGCCATCACTGTATCTGACCCGCCGCAATCGCGAGCAGGCTCACTCCCACAAGATCCCTGTTCAACCACAGCGTGTGTGGCGAACATGAGGATCAGGCTTCGGTCTTGCTCTCTGCCGCTTTTACGACAGCATTCTTGATCGTGGTCTGCAGCGAACCGTCAGCGGCCATCTCGGTCATGATGTCGCTACCGCCGATCAACTCACCTGCGACCCACAGCTGTGGGAAGGTTGGCCAGTTGGCGTACTTCGGCAGGTTGGCACGGATTTCCGGGTTCTGCAGGATGTCCACGTAGGCAAACTTCTCGCCACATGCCATTACCGCCTGAGCAGCCTTGGCCGAGAAACCGCACTGCGGCGCATTCGGCGAGCCTTTCATGTAGAGCAGGACGGTGTTGTTGGCAATCTGATCTTTGATCGTTTCGATGATATCCATGGAGCACCTCGGCTTAAACTTCGCGACTCAAGTCGTCGACACGGTGGCGCATTGTAACGGAAAGCCGAGCAAGGTGCTCGGTCTCCTCCACAGACAAGTTCACGCAGCCGCCACCGTTACCGGCACGCCATTGAGCGCCGCATTGCCGGACAACTCGTCCAGCTGGCGTTCGTCGGTCAGGTCATTGGCGCTGGAGCCCGGCTGCTCGCTGGCAATGCTCATCTGCACACCCGGCCGGGCATGCCCCCAACCGTGAGGCAGGCTGACCACGCCTTTCATCATGTCCGGGCTGCCCAGCACTTCGACTTCGATCACCCCCACCCGTGAACTGACCTTCACTCGTTGCCCATCGCTCAGACCACGACTGGCCAGGTCATCCGGATGCATCAGCAATTGATGACGCGGCTTGCCCTTCACCAGTCGATGGAAGTTATGCATCCAGGAATTGTTACTGCGCACATGCCGACGGCCAATCATCAGCAACTCATCCGGCTTGGGTGTCGGCAACGCGGCGAAACGCCCGATGTCGGCGAGAATCACCGCGGGGGCGGCCTGCACCCGCCGGTTTTCGGTCTTCAGCCGCGACGTCAGGTTAGGCTTGAGCGCCCCCAGGTCGATGCCATGGGGATGGTCAAACAGCGTCGCCAGGGACAGCTTGTGCGGCGAGGCATCCCCGTAAGCACCCGTCCGCAAGCCGGCGTCGATCATTTGCGCGGGCGGCATGGTTGGTTTGAGTTCCTTGCCGGTCCTGGCGGCGAAGGCCTTGGCCAGGCCGACGAAGATCTCCCAGTCGTGCAGGGCGCCCTCGGGCTTGGGCAGGATGGCCCGGTTGAAACGGGTGACGTTGCGCACCGCGAACAGATTGAACGTGGTGTCGTAATGGTCATTTTCCAGGGCGGAGGTCGAGGGCAGGATCAGGTCGGCGTAGCGGGTGGTCTCGTTGATGTACAAATCGACGCTGACCATGAATTCCAGCCCGTCCAGCGCCTGCTCCAGTTGCCGCCCGTTGGGCGTGGACAGTACCGGATTGCCAGCCACGGTGACCAGCGCCCGGATCTGGCCTTCGCCCTCAGTGAGCATTTCCTCGGCCAAGGTCGACACCGGCAGCTCGCCGGCGTACTCGGGACGCCCGGATACACGGCTTTGCCAGCGGTTGAAATGCCCGCCCGAGGTGCTGGCCACCAGATCCACCGCCGGCTCGGTGCACAGCGCCCCGCCAACCCGATCCAGGTTACCGGTCACCAGGTTGATCACCTGGATCAGCCAATGGCACAGGGTGCCGAAAGCCTGGGTCGAGACGCCCATTCGCCCATAGCAGACCGCCGAGGGCGCGGCCGCGAAGTCCCGGGCCAACTGACGAATCTGCGACGCCGGCACCGCACAGAGCGGGCTCATCGCTTCGGCGGTGAAGGTTGCGACAGCCTCGCGCACCTCCTCAAGGCCATCCACCGGCAAGTGGCTGTCACGGGTCAGGCCTTCGCTGAACAAGGTGTTGAGCAGGCCAAACAACAGCGCGGCGTCACCACCGGGGCGCACGAAAAGATGCTGGCTGGCCATGGCCGCCGTTTCGCTGCGACGCGGGTCGACCACCACCACTTTGCCGCCCCGGGCCTGAATCGCCTTCAGGCGCTTTTCGACATCCGGCACGGTCATGATGCTGCCATTGGACGCCAACGGATTACCGCCCAGAATCAACATGAAGTCGGTGTGGTCGATGTCCGGTATCGGCAGCAGCAGGCCGTGGCCATACATCAGGTGGCTGGTCAGGTGATGGGGCAACTGGTCCACGGAAGTAGCCGAGAAACGGCTTCGGGTTTTCAACAGCCCCAGGAAATAGTTGCTGTGGGTCGTCAGTCCATAGTTATGCACGCTGGGGTTGCCCTGGTAGACCGCCACCGCGTTCTGACCATGGCGCTCCTGAATGGCCGCCAGGCGTTCAGCGACCAATGCAAACGCTTCGTCCCAGGCGATGGGCTGCCATTCGCTGCCAATCCGCTGCATGGGTTGGCGCAAACGATCCGGGTCGTTCTGGATATCCTGCAGGGCCACCGCCTTGGGGCAGATGTGGCCACGGCTGAAGCTGTCCAGCGGATCGCCCTTGATCGAGGTGATCGCCAGGCCCTGGCCTTCGGTTTCGGTGGTTTCCAGGGTCAAGCCGCAGATGGCTTCACACAGATGGCACGCACGGTGATGAAGAGTCTTGGTCATGGCCAGTCTCTGTTTTATTCGTGGCGGCCGCTTTCGGCCGCGGGAACAAAACTATGGCGCGCGATCCACGCCTTTGCCAGCGAGGTTCGTCCTGTGAATTGCCGGGCATCAGGCTTACCGATGAACTGGCATCAATGCTCGGGGGGCGGCGCCAATAGCTGGATCTCTTCGACGGTCTGCACCTGTTCCTGAGCGATAGGTTCTCCCGTCAGCTCCCCGATCAACCGCCAATGCTCGTCGAGCCCGCCGCTGATGGTGGCCATGCGATCGATCATTCGGCGACCGGCGGCCTTGATGACTTCATCGTCGCTGCGCAACAACTCGAATGACATGGACGTCACCGAAGCGGTGAGGTGAGTCAGGGAGCGCGCCGTCAGCCCCAGCAGCTCCATCAGTTGTTGCTCTTTCGAATCCATTTCGAAGCTCCTGCGTCTAGGGGTTCTTTTATAACCCACCCTTTTTGCATTAGGAAATGTTTCACACTGACCAACAGACAGGCGAATCATTGAGCGCCAGGTCATAAAGCGACCACCCGTCATGCCAGGCCCGCCCCGACTGATTGCCAAGCCGCGCAACGCCAGTGTACAAATGGGTCGCTGCTGTCAGGAAACCGGCCTCAAACATGTCATCACAGTCTGGTGATGACCCTGCTGAAATCCCCAAAAACCGTAGCCCTATTGGTAAGACGCGACATTTAATGTCAATATCGCGCCTTCCCCTATTTTCGTCGCCCCCGTGCGGCTTTTGCCGCAGGTCTCGCCCGTTTTTTTATTAAACAAGGCTTTGAGCATCTGCGGTCTGTTACAAAAAGGTAGTCAATCATGAGCGCAAGGCACTTTCTCTCCCTGATGGATCTCACGCCCGATGAGTTGCTCGGCGTGATCCGTCGAGGCGTGGAGCTCAAAGACCTGCGTAACCGCGGCGTACTGTTCGAGCCCCTGAAGAACCGCGTACTGGGCATGATCTTCGAGAAATCATCGACCCGTACCCGTATTTCGTTCGAAGCCGGCATGATCCAGCTCGGCGGCCAGGCGATCTTCCTGTCGCCTCGCGATACCCAGCTGGGCCGTGGCGAGCCGATTGCTGATTGCGCCATCGTCATGTCGAGCATGCTCGACGTGATGATGATCCGTACCTTTGCCCACAGCACCCTGACCGAATTCGCCGCCCATTCCCGTGTGCCGGTGATCAACGGCCTGTCCGATGACCTGCACCCGTGCCAGTTGCTGGCCGACATGCAGACGTTCCTTGAACACCGTGGCTCGATCCAGGGCAAGACCGTGGCCTGGATCGGCGATGGCAACAACATGTGCAACAGCTATATAGAAGCGGCGATGCAATTCGACTTCCAGTTGCGCATCGCCTGCCCCGAGGGCTACGACCCCAACGCCGAACTGGTGGCCAAGGCCGGGGACCGGGTGTCCATTGTCCGTGACCCGAAACTGGCCGTGGCCGGTGCGCACCTGGTGAGCACCGACGTCTGGACTTCCATGGGCCAGGAAGAAGAAACCGCCAAGCGCCTCGAGCTGTTCGCGCCGCTGCAGGTCAACCGGGCCCTGCTCGACCTGGCGGATGCCGAGGTGCTGTTCATGCATTGCCTGCCGGCTCACCGTGGCGAGGAGATCAGCTTCGACCTGCTGGATGATCCGCGCTCGGTCGCTTGGCACCAGGCCGAGAATCGTCTCCATGCACAAAAGGCCCTGCTCGAGTTCCTTGTCGAGCCGGCGTATCACCACGCATGAGTCATCCCCTGCTGTTGAATCTGCACAACCTGGCCTGCGGTTACCAGGACCAACGGGTCGTGCAGAATCTCAACCTGCACCTCAATGCCGGCGACATCGGCTGCCTGCTCGGCTCGTCCGGGTGTGGCAAGACCACGACATTGCGGGCCATTGCCGGCTTCGAGCCGGTGCACGAAGGTGAAATCCAACTGGCCGGGGAAACCCTTTCCCGCGCCGGCTTCACCCTGGCCCCGGAAAAACGTCGTATCGGCATGGTGTTCCAGGACTACGCACTGTTTCCCCACCTGAGTGTCGCGCAGAACATCGCCTTCGGCATCCGCAAGCATCCGAACAGGGAACGCGTGGTGGAAGAGCTGCTGGAGCTGGTCAATCTGAAGAACCTGGGTAAACGCTTTCCCCACGAACTGTCCGGCGGCCAGCAACAGCGCGTGGCACTGGCCCGAGCGCTCGCGCCGGAGCCACAGCTGCTGTTGCTCGACGAACCGTTCTCCAACCTCGACGGCGAGTTGCGTCGCAAGCTCAGCCATGAGGTGCGGGACATTCTCAAGGCCCGCGGCACCAGCGCCATTCTGGTCACCCATGACCAGGAAGAAGCCTTCGCCGTGAGCGACCACGTCGGCGTGTTCAAGGAAGGTCGACTGGAACAGTGGGACACGCCCTACAACCTGTACCACGAACCACTGACGCCCTTCGTCGCCAGTTTTATCGGACAGGGCTATTTCATCCGTGGCCGGCTCGAAAGCCCGGAATCGGTGCAGACCGAGCTGGGTATCCTGCGCGGCAACCGGGCCTACACCTGGCCTGTCGGTGGCGCAGTGGATGTGCTGTTGCGGCCGGACGATATCGTCTATGCACCGGACAGCCCACTGACGGCCAGGATCGTCGGCAAGACCTTCCTGGGGGCTTCGACCTTGTATCGCCTGCAATTGCCGACGGGAGCGCAGCTGGAGTCGATCTTTCCGAGCCATGCCGATCATCAGGTCGGCGCCCATGTCGGTATTCGCGTGTTGGCTGAACATCTGGTGCTGTTCCAGGCCTCGGGTAGTACGGCTGCGCATATACCGTTGGTGGAGAGTGGGGTACGGCGGTACAGCGCGGCCCATTGAGTCAGGCCGAGATGCCCTCTTCCCGTTGTCTCTGATCTTTGATTGCGGGGGGCAACTGTCTATCTTTGCCGCCGTCATCGCGAGCAGGCTCGCTCCCACAGGTCTTGGTGGTGTATGCAAAGGCTGCGCACACCCCAACTCCCATGTGGGAGCGAGCCTGCTCGCGATGGCGGCCTGACAGCCGACATCGCTCTCCCGGCTGTACTCAGTTCAGATCAACCCAGCAACAACGTCCCACTGGCCACCAACCTCGCATCCCCGCCAATCTTCACACGCTCCCCCTCCAACCGGCAGAACAGCGCTCCGCCCCTGGCCGAGCATTGATAAGCCGTCAGCCCCAGTTTGCTCAGGCGCTTGGACCAGTACGGAACCAGGCTGCAATGGGTCGATCCGGTCACCGGGTCCTCGTTGATACCAATCGCTGGCGCAAAGTAACGCGAGACAAAGTCATGCCGGCTACCCGGCGCGGTAACGATAGCGCCAGGCCACGGCAGTTTGGCCAAGGCCGTCATGTCCGGTTTGCAATCGAGCACCGCTTGTTCCGACTCCAGTACCACCATCAGCACATTGGAAGTGAGGACGTCCACCGCCTCGACCCCCAGGGCGTTCTGCACGGCCAGGGAGGCGCCCAGTTCGCTGGGGATCATGGCCGGAAAATCCAGCCACAACCGGTCACCTTCGCGACTGACGCTCAAGGGGCCGGATTTGCACATGAAATCCAACCGGTCGGCAGTCTCGTGGTAGATATCGAACAGCACATGGGCGCTGGCCAGCGTGGCGTGTCCGCATAGCGGGACTTCGGTGGTGGGGGTGAACCAGCGGATGTGCCAATACTGGCCTTCGCGCACCAGGAACGCGGTTTCGGCCAGGTTATGTTCGGCGGCGATCTTGTGCATCAAGTCATCGGCCAGCCAGGCATCGAGCCGATAGACTATCGCCGGGTTGCCGCCAAAGGGGCGGTCGCTGAACGCATCGACTTGATGAAACGCAAGCTGCATGGCCTTCTCCTTGATCCTTGTTATAGGGGCGCGAGCATGAAGCGCCTTGACGCCGTCACGCCAGTGACAGATTCAGTGAATTTTCACCCTACAGCGTAGGGCAAGATCTGCCCGCAAGAGATCAGGCGCGACCGATATCGGCGAACGCCGCCCCGGTATGCTCGGCCAGTACCCCTGGCGCCAGTTCCACCTCCAACCCGCGTCGCCCCGCGCTGACATAGATGCTGGCAAAGGGTTGGGCGGAACGGTCGATGAAGGTGCGCAAGCGCTTCTTCTGCCCCAACGGGCTGATACCGCCCAGCAGATAGCCCGTGGAGCGTTGCGCGGCGGCCGGGTCGGCCATCTCGACTTTTTTCACACCGGCGGCATGGGCCAGCGCTTTCAGGTCCAGGCTGCCGACCACCGGCACCACCGCCACCAGCAACTCGCCTTTTTCACTGGCGGCCAGCAGTGTCTTGAACACCTGCGCCGGATCCAACCCCAGTTTTTCCGCAGCCTCCAGGCCATAGGAGGCGGCCTTGGGGTCGTGTTCGTAGCTGTGGATACGATGCTCGGCGCGCACTTTTTTAAGCAGATCCAATGCGGGGGTCATGACCGCTCCTGAAGAAATCAGAAAAGAGTGGGCCGGGATTCTAAGTCATACTTCACGAATAGTTGAAAATATGACCGAAGGTTCACTTTCAATCTTTGACAGCAGCGTTTCTTGTCTATATTTTTTCGAAAGTGAAAGCCAGAACGCATGTCTCGAGCACTGCCGAGACCAGATTTACGTCCCAAGGCAATCGATATGACCGACATTCAGAACAAGAACTACATCATTGCCCTCGACCAGGGCACGACCAGCTCCCGCGCGATCATCTTCGACCGTGACGCCAATGTGGTCTGCACTGCCCAGCGCGAATTCGCCCAGCACTATCCCCAGGCCGGGTGGGTCGAACATGACCCGATGGAGATCTTCGCCACCCAGAGCGCGGTCATGGTCGAAGCCCTGGCCCAGGCCGGCCTGCATCATGATCAGGTGGCCGCCATCGGCATCACCAACCAGCGTGAGACCACGGTGGTGTGGGACAAGACCACCGGCCGGCCGATCTACAACGCCATCGTCTGGCAATGTCGGCGCAGCACCGAAATCTGCCAACAGCTCAAGCGCGACGGCCACGAGCCTTATATTAGTCAGACCACCGGCCTGGTCACCGACCCGTACTTCTCCGGCACCAAGCTCAAGTGGATCCTGGACACCGTGGAAGGCAGCCGTGAGCGTGCGCGCAACGGTGAACTGCTGTTCGGTACCGTCGACAGCTGGCTGATCTGGAAATTTACCGGCGGCAAGGTCCATGTCACCGACTACACCAACGCCTCGCGCACCATGCTTTTCAACATCCATTCCCTGGAGTGGGACGCGAAGATGCTCGACATCCTCGACATCCCCCGGGAAATGTTGCCGGAAGTGAAGTCTTCCTCGGAAATCTACGGCCGCACCAAGAGCGGCATTGCCATTGGTGGCATCGCCGGCGACCAGCAGGCCGCCCTCTTCGGCCAGATGTGCGTGGAACCGGGCCAGGCAAAAAACACCTACGGCACCGGTTGTTTCCTGCTGATGAACACCGGGGACAAGGCAGTCAAATCCAATCACGGCATGCTCACCACCATCGCCTGCGGCCCCCGTGGTGAAGTGGCCTACGCCTTGGAAGGCGCGGTATTCAATGGCGGTTCCACGGTGCAGTGGCTGCGCGACGAGCTGAAAATCGTCAACGACGCCCTCGACACCGAATACTTCGCCAACAAGGTCAAGGACAGCAACGGCGTGTACCTCGTGCCCGCCTTCACGGGCCTTGGCGCGCCGTACTGGGACCCCTATGCCCGTGGCGCACTGTTCGGCCTGACGCGTGGCGTACGGGTCGATCACATCATTCGCGCGGCGCTGGAGTCGATTGCCTACCAGACCCGCGACGTACTCGACGCCATGCAGCAGGATTCCGGTGAGCGCCTCAAGGCCTTGCGCGTTGACGGCGGCGCGGTGGCGAACAACTTCCTGATGCAGTTCCAGGCCGACATCCTCGGCACCCAGGTCGAACGCCCGAAAATGCGCGAGACCACAGCCTTGGGCGCCGCCTACCTGGCGGGCCTGGCATGCGGCTTCTGGGGCAGCCTGGAAGAGCTGCGCGGCAAAGCGGTGATCGAGCGCCGGTTCGAACCACAACTGGACGAACAGGCGAAGGAAAAACTCTACGCCGGTTGGAAAAAAGCCATCAGCCGCACCCGCGACTGGGAATCCCACGAAGACGCCGAGTAGCCTGAAACCACCATGAAGAAGGACTGAAACTGGTCGGGAGTGGATTCCTGCGGCATCATGGGCAAATTTTGCATGGCAGCCCAAAGGAAGCCCCATGAATCTGCCTCCCCGTCAGCAGCAAATCCTCGAACTGGTCCGTGAACGCGGCTATGTCAGCATCGAGGAAATGGCTCAGGTGTTCGTCGTCACCCCGCAAACCATCCGCCGCGATATCAATCAACTGGCGGAGATGAACCTGCTGCGTCGCTACCATGGTGGTGCCGCCTACGATTCGAGCGTTGAAAACACCGCTTACGCCATGCGCGCCGATCAGATGCGCGATGAGAAACAACGCATTGCCGAAGCCATCGCCGCCCAGATCCCCGATCATGCGTCGCTGTTCATCAACATCGGCACTACCACCGAATCCATCGCCCGGGCACTGCTCAACCACAACCAGCTCAAGGTCATCACCAATAACCTGCACGTGGCTTCGATCCTCAGCGCCAAGGACGACTTCGAAGTGTTGATCGCCGGCGGCAACGTACGCCGCGACGGTGGCGTGGTGGGCCAGGCCAGCGTCGACTTCATCAACCAGTTCAAGGTCGATTTCGCCCTGGTGGGTATCAGTGGCATCGACGAAGACGGCAGCCTGCTGGACTTCGATTACCAGGAAGTGCGCGTCTCCCAGGCAATCATCGCCAACGCCCGGCAAGTGCTGCTGGCGGCGGACTCCAGCAAGTTCGGGCGCAACGCCATGGTCCGCCTGGGGCCCATCAGCCTGATCGATTGCCTGGTGACCGACCAGCAACCAGTACCGGCCCTGGTGCAGTTGCTGAACCAGCACAAGATTCGGCTGGAAGTGGTTTAACGGCAGCTTCAAGCTGCTACTTTTCAGCTTCAAGAGATCGCAGGCTTCGCCAGCTCCTACACCATACCTGTAGGAGCTGGCGAAGCCTGCGATCTTTTTTATGTTCGAAAATTTTCTTTTTGACGTCTTTCGATGAGTTTTTTCAATCGGGATCGACTAGCCGCTGCTGTATTAATGGGCTAGTATTTTCGCAAATGAACATTTATGTTCGAATTCAAATGTCATGAAAGAAACCCGAGGCCAGCCGATGCCCACCTCCACATTGCCTACGCCCCCTATCGCCGAAATCTACGACATTGCCGTCATTGGCGGCGGCATCAATGGCGTGGGGATTGCCGCGGACGCTGCCGGTCGCGGTCTTTCGGTGTTCCTTTGCGAAAAGGATGACCTGGCCAGCCATACCTCCTCGGCCAGCAGCAAGCTGATCCACGGCGGGCTGCGCTACCTCGAACATTACGAATTCCGCTTGGTGCGTGAAGCGTTGGCCGAGCGCGAGGTGCTGTTGGCCAAGGCCCCGCACATCGTCAAGCAGATGCGCTTCGTACTGCCCCACCGCCCGCACCTGCGTCCGGCCTGGATGATCCGTGCCGGTCTGTTCCTCTACGATCACCTGGGCAAGCGTGAACAACTCGCCGGCTCCAAAAGTTTGAAATTCAGTGCCGACAGCGCGCTGAAAAGCGAAATCACCAAGGGCTTCGAATATTCCGATTGCTGGGTCGACGATGCACGGTTGGTGGTGCTCAATGCCATGGCGGCGAGAGAAAAAGGCGCGCACATCCACACCCGGACCCGTTGCGTGAACGCTCGCCGCAGCAATGGACTGTGGCATTTGCATCTGGAACGCGCCGACGGCAGCCTGTTTTCAATCCGTGCCAAGGCGCTGGTGAACGCAGCCGGCCCGTGGGTCGCCAAGTTCATTCGCGATGACCTGAAGATGGAATCCCCCTACGGTATTCGTCTGATCCAGGGCAGCCATGTGATCGTGCCGAAACTCTATGAAGGCGAACACGCGCATATCCTTCAGAACGAAGACCAGCGCATCGTGTTCACCATTCCTTACCTGAACCAGTTCACCCTGATCGGCACGACCGACCGCGAATACACCGGTGATCCGGCTAAAATGGCGATTACCGACGGCGAAACCGATTATCTGTTGAATGTGGTCAACGCCCACTTCAAGAAGCAGATCAGCCGTGACGACATCCTGCACAGTTATTCCGGTGTACGTCCGCTGTGCAACGACGAGTCCGACAACCCGTCGGCCGTGACCCGGGACTACACCCTGGCGCTTTCCGGTGGCGGTCAAGAGGCGCCCTTGCTGTCGGTATTCGGCGGCAAGCTGACCACCTACCGCAAGCTGGCCGAATCGGCCATGACGCAGTTGGCCCCCTATTTCACCCAGATGCAACCGAGCTGGACCGCCAACGCCCCGTTGCCCGGCGGCGAGAACATGACCACCCCGCAAGCGCTCTGCTCGGTGATCCGCGATAAGTTCGACTGGGTACCGACCGCCCTCGCGCGCCGTTGGGCCACCACCTACGGCAGCCGTACCTGGCGCATGCTCGAAGGCGTGCATAACCTGAGCGACCTGGGCGAGTTGATCGGTGCCGACCTCTATACCCGGGAGGTCGACTACCTGTGCAGCGACGAATGGGCCGTCGATGCCCGGGACATTCTGTGGCGCCGCAGCAAATTGGGCTTGTTCACCACCCCGGCCGAACAGGAAAAGCTGCAGCAATACCTGGATAAAGTCGCCCACAACCGCCGCAAGATCGAAGCGGCCTGATCGATAGCCTGCTCGACCGAAGCCCCTGAGTCCTCCGATTCAGGGGCTTTTTGCTGTCTGAAATCTCGCCACCGGCCCTGTGGGAGCGAGCCTGCTCGCGATAGCGACGGCACATCCAACCTCTATTGATTCAGACACACAGCTATCGCGAGCAGGCTCGCTCCCACAGGGGACTCAGGCATTCGGTTTTCCGAACGCGACCCGGCAGTCGGTTCGGCTAACCGGATGACCTGTTCACAAAAAACCTGAAGAAAAACTTTAATACCTATACAAAACAACAGGTTAACCACGACTCCCTGGTCTGGCACGGGTCATGCTCTACACTCCTGGAGACGAATGCCTGGACGCCAACACACCAGGAGCAACTGGACATTCGAAGTACTCAGGGCCGAACCGGCTGAAATAAAAAAAACAATGTCGAGGAAACATCGATGCGTATCGTTCCCCATCTCCTGGGCGCAGCCGTTGCTGTCGCTCTGATCAGCACCCCAGCTTTCGCTGCCGAACTGACCGGCACGCTGAAAAAGATCAAAGAGTCCGGCGTCATCACGCTCGGGCATCGCGACGCCTCCATTCCGTTCTCCTACATCGCGGACGCTTCCGGCAAGCCGGTCGGCTACTCCCACGACATCCAGCTGAAAGTCGTCGAAGCCCTGAAAAAAGACCTGGACCTGCCGAATCTGCAGGTCAAGTACAACCTGGTCACTTCGCAAACCCGTATCCCACTGGTACAGAACGGCACCGTGGACCTGGAATGCGGCTCCACCACCAACAACGTCGAGCGTCAGCAGCAGGTTGACTTCTCCGTCGGCATCTTCGAGATCGGCACCCGCCTGCTCTCCAAGAAAGATTCCAAGTACAAGGATTTCGACGACCTGAAAGGCAAGAACGTCGTGACCACCGCCGGCACCACCTCCGAGCGACTGCTCAAGGCCATGAATGCCGACAAGCAGATGGGCATGAACGTCATCTCCGCCAAGGACCACGGCGAATCCTTCCAGATGCTGGAATCGGGTCGTGCCGTCGCGTTCATGATGGACGACGCCCTGCTGGCCGGCGAAGCGGCCAAGGCCAAGAAAGCCGATGACTGGGCCGTCACCGGTACGCCACAGTCCTACGAAATCTACGGCTGCATGATGCGCAAAGGCGACGAGCCGTTCAAAAAGGCTGTGGATGACGCCATCAAGGCCACCTTCGCGTCGGGCGAGATCAACAAGATCTACGACAAGTGGTTCACCCAGCCGATCCCACCGAAAAACCTGAACCTGAACTTCCCGATGAGCGACGAGCTCAAGGCACTGATCGCCAATCCGACCGACAAGGCGGCTGACGACAAGAAGTCCTGATTTTTCTGACTAACCTTATCTCCTGAAGGGGCCCGGCCCTTTCAGGGGATGGTCACTCCCAGCTGACAATAAGGAAACACTCGAACCGGTGGCTGTCGAGCCGGACGCGTGTGCCTGGCCTTCAAGGTCGGGCGGGAACGGAGCTTCCCCAGGCGGGCATCTGTACATCGAACGATCTGAGGGGAGACCCTAATGAATTACAACTGGGACTGGGGCGTGTTCTTCAAGTCCACCGGCGTGGGCAGCGAGACTTATCTCGACTGGTACATCGCCGGCCTGGGCTGGACCATCGCCATCGCCGTCGTGGCCTGGATCATTGCCCTGCTGCTGGGCTCGGTCCTGGGTGTGATGCGCACCGTGCCGAACCGGCTGGTGTCGGGTATCGCCACCTGCTACGTGGAGCTTTTCCGTAACGTGCCGTTGTTGGTGCAGCTGTTCATCTGGTACTTCCTGGTACCCGACCTGCTGCCGGAAAACCTGCAGGAATGGTACAAGCAGGACCTGAACCCGACGACTTCGGCCTACCTGAGCGTCGTCGTGTGCCTGGGCCTGTTCACTGCCGCCCGGGTCTGCGAACAAGTGCGCACCGGTATCCAGGCGCTGCCACGCGGCCAGGAATCCGCTGCCCGGGCCATGGGCTTCAAGCTGCCGCAGATCTACTGGAACGTGCTGCTGCCCCAGGCCTACCGGATCATCATTCCGCCGCTCACCTCGGAATTCCTCAACGTCTTCAAGAACTCCTCCGTGGCCTCGCTGATCGGCCTGATGGAACTGCTCGCGCAGACCAAGCAGACCGCCGAGTTCTCCGCCAACCTGTTCGAAGCCTTCACCCTGGCGACCTTGATCTATTTCACCCTGAACATGAGCCTGATGCTGCTCATGCGCATGGTCGAGAAGAAAGTCGCGGTGCCCGGCCTCATCTCCGTGGGGGGTAAATAATGGAATTCGATTTCAGTGGTGTCGTTCCGGCCATTCCCGGCCTGTGGAACGGCATGGTGATGACCCTCAAGCTGATGGTCCTGGGCGTGGTCGGCGGCATCGTTCTGGGTACGATCCTGGCGCTGATGCGCCTGTCCCATAACAAGTTGCTGTCCAATATCGCCGGCGCCTACGTCAACTACTTCCGCTCGATCCCGCTGCTGCTGGTGATCACCTGGTTCTACCTGGCGGTGCCGTTCGTGCTGCGCTGGATCACCGGCGAAGACACGCCAATCGGCGCGTTTGGCTCCTGCGTCGTGGCGTTCATGATGTTCGAAGCCGCGTACTTCTGCGAAATCGTGCGGGCCGGCGTGCAGTCGATCCCCAAGGGCCAGATGGGCGCCGCCCAGGCGCTGGGCATGAATTATGGCCAGACCATGCGCCTGATCATCCTGCCCCAGGCGTTTCGCAAGATGACCCCGCTGCTGCTGCAACAAAGCATCATCCTGTTTCAGGACACCTCGCTGGTCTACACCGTCGGCCTGGTGGATTTCCTCAATGCTTCGCGAGCCAATGGCGACATCATCGGCCGCTCCAATGAGTTCCTGATCGTCGCAGGTCTCGTGTACTTCACAATCAGCTTTGCCGCCTCGCTGCTGGTCAAGCGTCTGCAAAAAAGGTTCGCCGTATGATCTCTATCAAGAACATCAACAAGTGGTATGGGGACTTCCAGGTACTGACCAATTGCAGCACCGAGGTCAGCAAAGGTGAAGTGGTGGTGGTGTGCGGTCCGTCGGGTTCGGGCAAGTCCACCCTGATCAAGTGCGTGAACGCCCTGGAGCCGTTCCAGAAAGGCGACATCGTGGTCGACGGCACGTCCATCGCCGACCCGAAGACCAACCTGCCGAAACTGCGTTCGCGGGTGGGCATGGTGTTCCAGCACTTCGAACTGTTCCCGCACCTGACCATCACCGAGAACCTGACCATCGCGCAGATCAAGGTGCTGGGCCGCAGCAAGGAAGAAGCCACCAAGAAAGGCCTGCAGTTGCTTGATCGGGTCGGGCTCTCGGCCCACGCCCACAAGCATCCGGGCCAGCTCTCTGGCGGCCAGCAACAACGCGTGGCGATTGCCCGCGCCTTGGCGATGGACCCGGTGGTGATGCTGTTCGACGAACCGACTTCGGCCCTCGACCCGGAAATGGTCAATGAAGTGCTCGACGTGATGGTGCAACTGGCCCACGAAGGCATGACCATGATGTGCGTGACCCACGAAATGGGCTTCGCCCGCAAGGTGGCGAACCGGGTGATCTTCATGGACCAGGGCCAGATCATCGAAGACTGCCCGAAGGAGGAGTTCTTCGGCGACATCAGCGCCCGCTCCGAACGTGCGCAGCACTTCCTTGAGAAAATCCTGCAGCACTGACAGCTCAACCCGTTCCCATGTGGGAGCGAGCCCGCTCGCGAAAGCGGACCAACAGTCAGCATCCATGTCGACTGTACTGTCCTCATCGCGAGCAGGCTCGCTCCCACAAGGGATCGGAGCTGCTTTGTGGATTTGTGTTGTGGTTGACCCAAGGCTTCTGTGATGAAATGCGACCCCACCCTCTATCGCGCGACGCCGCCATCACTTGCCGTGAAACCCCGCCTGATCCGCCATTTGTTCCTGCCGCCGTTGATCATCGCCCTGATGATCGGCCTGGGTTACCTTGGTTTCTGGATCAGCGAGCACTACGGCATTCGCGGTCTCGCCGAGAATGGCGAGCGCCAGCTGGAATTGCACGCCCGCGCGGTCGAGAGCGAGATCAGCAAGTACACCTACCTGCCCAGCCTGCTGGAGCTTGAGTCCAGCGTCTCGCAACTGCTCGACGACCCGACACCGGAACATCGCAAGACCGTCAACGAATACCTCGAAGGCCTGAACCGCCGCAGCCGCAGCCGGGCCATCTACGTGATGGACACCACAGGCCGGGTCATGGCCACCAGCAACTGGCGCGACGTCGACAGTTACCTGGGCGAAGACCTGTCCTTCCGCGCCTATTTCCAGAACGCCGTTCGCGGCCAGCCGGGACGCTTCTACGGCATCGGCAGCACCAACGGCGAACCCGGCTATTACCTGGCCCATGGTCTGGAACAACAGGGCAAGATCATCGGCGTGGCCGTGGTCAAGGTCCGGCTCGAAGCCATGGAGGAACGCTGGCAACGGGCGCGACTGGAAGCGTTCGTCAGCGACGAGAACGGCATCATCATTCTCTCCAGCGACCCGGCACGCCGCCTCAAGTCCGTACGTCCGCTGAGTGATGACACCAAGGAACGCCTGGCCCGCAGCCTGCAGTATTACTGGTTCCCGCTGAACGAACTGATCCCCCTGGCCCGAGAACGGCTGACCGAAGGCATGGAGAAACTGACGTTCCCGGCCAACACCGAAGTGGCCGCCGAAAAACAGGCCATCAGTTACCTCTCGCAGACCCGGCCCCTGAACGACACGCCGTGGAATTTCACCCTGCTGACGCCCCTTGAAGACCTGCGACGCCAATCGATCAACCAGGGCATCCTGGTGGCCGTGGCCTTCGCCCTGGTGGCGTTCCTGCTGATCGCCTGGAACGAACGGCGCAAGGTCATCGCGACCCGCCTCGCCGCCCGCGAAGCCTTGCAGGAAGCCAACAGCCAGCTCGAACGTCGGATTACCGAACGCACCACCGACCTGCGAGCCAGCAACGATCGGCTCAAGAGCCAGATCCGCGAACGCCGGCAGGCCGAAGAAACGTTGCGCCGGGCCCAGGACGAACTGGTACAGGCCGGCAAACTGGCAGCCATCGGCCAGATGTCCACCAGCATCGCCCACGAGCTCAACCAGCCGTTGGCCGCGCTGCGCACCTTGTCCGGTAACACCGTGCGCTTCCTGGAACGCGGCCAGCTGGATACGGCCAGCGCCAACCTCAAGACCATCAACGAACTGATCGATCGCATGGGGCGGATCACCGCCAGCCTGCGTTCCTTCGCCCGGCGCGGGGATGACAAGGGCCGCGCCAGCCTCGGCAAGGCCGTCGAGGCCGCCCAGCTACTGCTGGCCGCTCGCCTTGAAAGCCAGCATGTCCAGGTGCATACCGGTTTCGATAACGTCCAGGTGCAGATCGACCAGACGCGCCTGGAACAGATCCTGGTGAACCTGATCGGCAATGCCCTGGACGCCATGCAGGGCCGACCCGAGCCACGGCTGTGGCTCGAAGGCCAGGCCCAGGATGGGAAATATCGCCTGCGGGTACGGGACAATGGCCACGGTATCGACCCGGAAACACGCAAGCATCTGTTCGAGCCCTTTTTCACCACCAAACCCGGCGAACAAGGCCTGGGCCTGGGCCTGACGCTCTCGGCGAGCCTGGCCGCTGCCGCTGGCGGGCACCTGGATGTCGAGCACCCGGATGGCGGTGGCAGCACCTTTGTCCTCAGTTTACCGTTGGTAAGCCCTTTATCTGCCGAGCCGCTATGAACAACGACCTGAGCGTACTGATCGTCGAAGACGATCCCCATGTCCTGCTGGGCTGCCAGCAGGCCCTGGCCCTGGAAGACATTCCCTGCGTCGGCGTGGGCAGCGCCGAGGAAGCCCTGGCACGGGTCGGCGATGACTTTGCCGGCATCGTCATCAGTGACATCCGCCTGCCGGGCATCGATGGCCTGGAGCTGCTGACCCGCCTCAAGGCACGGGACCGCAGCCTGCCGGTGGTGCTGATCACCGGTCACGGCGACATCTCCATGGCGGTGGGCGCCATGCAGAAAGGCGCCTACGACTTCATGGAGAAACCCTTCTCTCCCGAACGCCTGGTGGACGTTGCCCGTCGCGCCCTGGAACAGCGCAGCCTGGCCCGCGAGGTCACTTCGCTGCGCCGGCAACTGGCCGAGCGCGACTCCCTGGAGGGCCGGATCATCGGCCGTTCGCCAGCCATGCAGCACTTGCGGGAATTGATCGCCAACGTCGCCGATACCTCGGCCAACGTGCTGATCGAAGGCGAAACCGGTACCGGCAAGGAATTGGTCGCCCGTTGCCTGCACGATTTCAGCCGACGCCATGGTAAACAGTTCGTCGCACTGAACTGCGGCGGCTTGCCAGAGAACCTGTTCGAGAGCGAGATTTTCGGCCATGAGGCCAATGCCTTCACCGGTGCCGGCAAGCGTCGGATCGGCAAGATCGAGCACGCCGACGGCGGCACGCTGTTTCTCGACGAAGTGGAAAGCATGCCCCTGCCCTTGCAGATCAAGTTGTTGCGCGTGCTGCAGGAGCGCACCCTCGAACGGCTGGGCTCGAACCAGAGCGTGGCCGTGGATTGCCGGGTGATCGCCGCCACCAAGTCCGACCTGGATGAACTGGGTCGGGCCGGGCAGTTTCGCAGCGACCTGTACTACCGCCTCAACGTGGTGACCCTGGAACTGCCGCCGCTGCGGGAACGGCGCGAAGACATCCTGCAACTGTTCGAGCATTTTCTTCAGCAGTCATCCCTGCGCTTCGACCGTACGGTGCCGACGCTGGACAACCAGACCCTGTCGAACTTGATGAGCCACGACTGGCCGGGCAACGTACGTGAGCTGCGCAACGTCGCCGAACGTTTCGCCCTCGGCCTGCCGGCCTTCAAGAAGTCCGGGGCCAGCGGCGGCAGCCAGGGCCTGGCCTTCGCCGAAGCGGTGGAAGCCTTCGAACGCAACCTGCTGGTCGACGCCCTGCAACGCAGCGGTGGCAACCTGACCCAGGCCAGCCTGGAACTGGGGATGGCCAAGACCACGCTCTTCGACAAAGTCAAAAAGTACGGCTTGAGCCATTAACCGGGGACGATAAAGCTGTGGACCTGATTTTCAAGGCGGCGCTCGGCGCGACGGTGGTGGTGGTCCTGGCGATGCTCGCCAAGACCCGAAACTATTACATCGCCGGGCTGGTGCCGTTGTTCCCCACCTTTGCCCTGATTGCCCACTATATCGTCGGCAAGGGTCGTTCGGTGGACGACCTGAAGACCACCATCGTGTTTGGCATGTGGTCGATCATTCCCTACTTCGTGTACCTGGCGACGCTGTACATCATGGTCGACCGCATGCGCCTCGAGGCTTCGCTGGCCGTGGCGGCCGTGGCCTGGCTGATGGCGGCGACGGTGCTGGTCAGTGTCTGGGTGAGGGTGCACGGCTGAATGTAGACGGCACCCTGTGGGAGCGAGCCTGCTCGCGATCGCGGTGGATCAGCGTGTGGCGATGCTACCTGTACTGCCGCCATCGCGAGCAGGCTCGCTCCCACAGGGGCCGGTGCGACCGCGGTCTCTGCGATCACCCCATACCATTGTGGGAGAGCATGCGCGCGATCGCGCCGGATCAGTAGCCGACGGTGAACCGCGTGCCTGAGAACTGCGGTGCTTCCACTTCATCGATCATCGCAATGGCATAGTCGGCAAAGCTGATCCAGCTGCGCCCGGCGGCGTCAAACATCAGATGGTCCTTGCCGAGCCGGAACTGGCCGGTGCGGGCGGTTTCCACGAACTCCGCCGAGGGCGAGAGGAAGGTCCAGTCCAGGTCCTGCTCCTTGCGCAGCACGTCCAGGAACAAAGCACCGGCAGTGGCTTCGGCCAGGTATTCCTCTGGAAAACCATCGCTGTCGATCACCCGGCTATTGTCCGGCAACAGCAGCGAGCCTGCGCCGCCCACCACCAGTAACCGCTTGACCCCGGCGGCCTTCAGCGGAGCGACAATCTTGTCGGCCGATACGGTGGCAAAGTGGGCAGCGCTGATCACGACATCGTGACCGTCGACTGCGGCAGTCAACGCCTCGCTGTCCAGTACGTCCAGTTGCTTGCAGGTCACCCCGGTCCTTTCCCCGATTTTCGCGGTATTACGGGCGATGGCCGTCACACTGTGACCGCGACGCAGGGCTTCTTCCATCAGTTGGCTACCGGCACGACCGGTAGCGCCGATGATTGCGATTTTGCTCATGATGTTCTCCAGTGATTAACGATGTTTGAAAATACTGTTGTGAATACAAAGCCCGTGGGAGCAAAGCTTGCTCGCGATGCAGACGCCGCGATTTTCAGAAAGACCGAATCAAATTCATCGCGGGCAAGCCTTGCTCCCACAGGCCTTGCTCCTGCATAACAAGAACAAGTCCCTCACCACTTCATCTCCCCCTTCGCCACCTTGGCACTGAGCGCCAGGGAGCTGTCTTCCCCCAGGTTGGGATAACGTTGTTCCATGGCCGCGATCAGCGCAGCGGAATCCTTGGCGCGAGCGGTCTCTTCGTCGAACGCCTTGATGTACCCGGCGGTGAAGGTGACCGCGGCGAGGGAGCGGGCACTCTCGCCCAGGTAATGCCCCGGGATCACGGTGCTCGGTTGCAACCTCTCAATACCGGCCAGGGTCGCCAGCCAATCCTTATGGGATTGCGGCGTCTGGGTGTCGGCCATCCAGACGTGAATGTTCTCGGCCACCACCACACCGCCGACCACCGCCTTGATCGAAGGAATCCACAGGAAACTGCGGTCCGATTGTGGACCGTCGAGGCCGACGATCTGCAAGCGCTGGCCTTCCAGCATCAGGCTGTCGCCCTTGAGCACTTGGGGCACGACAGCCTTGGCCGGCGCGTCGGCCTTCAGGATCGGCCCCCAGTATTTAAGCTTGCCGTCGACGGTCTGCTTGATGTGCTCGACGGTCGGTGCAGACGCCAGCACCTTGGCTTCAGGGAACGCAGCGGTCAGGGTTTCCAGGCCGAAATAGTAGTCCGGGTCGCCATGGCTGATATAAATCGCGATCAATTGCTTGCCGCTGGCGCGGATTTTCTGCACCACCTGTTCAGCCTGGGATTTGCCGAACTGGGCATCCACCAGAATCGCCTCCTTTGCGCCACTGACCAGTACCGAGGTCACCGGGAAAACCGCCGCCTCGCCAGGATTGTAGACGTCGAGCGTAAGGTCGGCGGCCCAGGCGTGGGCGGTGAAGACCAGGCCGGCGGTTGCCAGCAACAGGCGCTTGAGTGAGGGGATTGCGGTCATGCTGTGCTCCGTTGTCCATGGGCCCGAGGGCAATGAAACGGAGCTTAGTCATCTGGTTCGTTCCAAAAAATGCGATGCTACGACATAGTTTGTTTCTGAAAGCGGGCAAATCATGGATCGTCTACAAGCAATGCGGGTGTTTGTCGCCGTGGTGGACCTGGGCAGCCAGTCGACAGCGGCCGAGTACCTGGACCTGTCGCGGCCGGTGGTCTCGCGGTATCTGGCGGAGCTGGAGGATTGGGTCGGTGCCCGACTGATGCACCGCACCACCCGCAAACTGAGCCTGACGGCCGCAGGCCTGGAGGTATTGCCGCGCTGCCGACAGATGCTGGAACTGTCCAGCGATATGCAGGCGGCTGTCAGCGCGCCAGACGACGCCCCGCGAGGCATCTTGCGCATCAGCGCCAGCACCTCGTTCGGCCAGGCCCAGTTGGCAGCGGCGATCACCGAGTACGTCACCCGGTATCCGGGGGTGAGCGTCGACCTGCAAATGCTGGATCGCACCGTGAACCTGGTGGACGAACGCATCGACCTGGCGATCCGCATGAGCAACGACCTGGACCCCAGCCTGATCGCCCGGCGCCTCACCGTCTGCCGCTCGGTGATCTGCGCCTCGCCCGGTTACCTGCGCAAACACCCGGTACCGCAACGGGTCGAGGACCTGAGCCAGCACAATTGCCTGACCCACTCCTACGTGGGCAAGAGCCTCTGGCATTTCGAGCAGGATGGCGAGCAGGTCTCGGTGCCGGTGCAGGGCAATATCAGCGGCAACGACGCCAGCACCTTGCTAAGGGCGACCATGGCCGGTGCCGGCGTGGCAATGCTGCCCAGCTACCAGGCCGGCGCCCACATCAAGAGCGGCGAACTGACCCGCCTGCTGGCCCACGCCGAACCCCGGCAGATGAACATGTACGCGGTGTACGCATCACGCCGACACATGCCGTCGGCGCTGCGCAGCCTGGTGGACTTCCTGGTGGTGAGGTTTCCCGAGACGCCGGAGTGGGATGTGGGGTTGTAAAAAATACTTCCTCACCACTGTCCCTGTGGGAGCGAGCCTGCTCGCGATGGCGGAGTATCAGTCAACATTTGCGCAACTGACACATCGCCATCGCGAGCAGGCTCGCTCCCACTGGGGGCAATACGCCTCTCAAGTCGTGCACCTGGATTCCACCAACAGCCCGCCCCAAGGCATACTTGCCACCCTCCGCACTCCAGAACCCGAAACCGCCCCATGCGTATCCACGTCAGTTTCATCGACCGCGTTGGCATCACCCAGGAAGTCCTGGCGTTGCTGGGTGGGCGCAATCTCAATCTGGATGCGGTGGAGATGGTGCCGCCCAACGTCTACATCGACGCCCCGACCCTCAGCCCGCAGGTGCTGGACGAGCTGCGTGAGGCGCTGTTCAGCGTGCGGGGAGTGCAGGCGGTTACCGTGGTGGACATCCTGCCGGGCCAGCGTCGGCACCTGCAGCTCGATGCCCTTCTGGCGGCCATGACCGACCCGGTGCTGGCCCTCGACAGCGCTGGCAACGTGTTGCTCGCCAACCCTGCGCTGATCGCCCTGTACGGTCGGGAACCGGCCGGCGAAAGCGTGGCCGGGCTGTTCGGGGACGAGGCGCTGTTGGGCACCTTGCTGGAGAACGGCTTTCGCTTGCCGCTGCGGGAAATCACCCTCAATGGCCAGACCTGGCTGCTGGACGCCACGCCCATCACCGACGCCGGCGCACTGCTCACGCTGTACCAGCCGAACCGCATCGGCGAACGCCTGTCGGCGCTGCACCACGACCATGCCGAAGGTTTTGATGCGCTGCTCGGCGACTCCCCGGCGATCCGCACCCTCAAGGCTCGGGCGCAACGGGTTGCGGCGCTGGACGCACCACTGCTGATCCAGGGCGAAACCGGCACCGGCAAGGAGCTGGTGGCGCGGGCCTGCCATGCCATCAGTGCGCGGCACGGCGCACCGTTCCTGGCCTTGAACTGCGCCGCGCTGCCGGAGAACCTGGCCGAAAGCGAACTGTTCGGCTACGCCCCCGGCGCCTTTACCGGCGCCCAACGGGGGGGTAAACCAGGACTGATGGAACTGGCGAACCAGGGCACGGTGTTCCTGGACGAAATCGGTGAGATGTCGCCGTATCTGCAAGCCAAGCTGCTGCGTTTCCTCAATGACGGCAGCTTCCGCCGGGTCGGCGGCGACCGGGAAATCAAGGTCAACGTGCGGATCCTCAGCGCGACCCATCGCAACCTGGAGAAAATGGTCAACGAAGGTTCGTTCCGCGAAGACTTGTTCTATCGCCTGAACGTGCTCAACGTCGAGGTCCCGCCACTGCGTGAGCGCGGCCAGGACATCCTGCTGCTGGCCCGGCATTTCATGCAACAGGCCTGCGCCCAGATTCAGCGACCGGTCTGTCGCCTGGCCCCCGGCACCTATCCGGCGCTGCTGGGTAACCGCTGGCCTGGCAACGTGCGACAACTGCAGAACGTGATCTTCCGCGCCGCGGCGATCTGCGAGAGCAGCCTGGTGGACATTGGTGACCTGGACATCGCCGGCACTTCCGTCGCGCGACAAGGCGATGTAGACGTCGAAAGCCTGGAACAGGCCGTGGAAACCTTCGAGAAACACTTGCTCGAAAGCCTCTACGTCAACTACCCGTCCACCCGCCAACTCGCCAGCCGCCTGCAGACCTCCCATACGGCGATCGCCCACCGGTTGCGCAAGTACGGGATTCCCAACAAGCCATAGGGCCCTCTGGAAGGACCTCTGTGGGAGCGAGCCTGCTCGCGATGGCGGCGTGCCTGCTACAGAAATATTGACTGATACTCCGCCATCGCGAGCAGGCTCGCTCCCACAGGGCCTGCCTTGACCAATAATCGGCTCAAAAACGACCTCCATCTGTACTGAAAGCGCTACAGTGGAACGATATCGCTACAGGCAGCGGTAAACTGCGCCGGATAAGGCTTTGATCCCACAATCATTTTTTCCAGGCGCGACGCTGTAGCGATTTCGCTACAGCCAAGGTTATCCACACCGCTCCACCCCCCCTCAAATCATTGATCCATAAGCACTTATCGATATTGGCCGCATTCTTGCTATGGATATAACCATACGGCCGGGTCATGTCCCGCGCCTTTCTTCGCGTCCACCAGACGAATCTGGCCCCAGGAGTTTCCATGAGCGAGTTGCGTTTCACTGAAGATCACGAATGGCTGCGCGCCGAAGCCGATGGCAGCGTCACAGTCGGCATCACCGCGTTCGCACAGAACGCTTTGGGCGATGTGGTCTATGTTCAGTTACCGGAACTGCAAACCTACGCCAAGGGTGACGAAGCCTCTACCGTGGAATCGGTGAAGGCCGCGAGCGGTGTCTACATGCCGTTGGACGGTGACGTGTTGGAAGTCAACCCGTCCTTGGAAAGCAATCCTGAACTGGTCAACGAAGATCCGCTGGGCGAAGGCTGGTTTTTCCGTTTCAAGCCAGCCAATGCCGCTGAAGTTGGCCAACTGCTGGATCAGGACGCCTATGACCGTCTGATCAAAGCCAACGCCGAAGCCTGAGGAGCGCCACATGACCGTTAATCTGGGCACCGCCAACGAATTCATCGCCCGTCATATCGGCCCGCGGGCCAGCGACGAGCAAGCCATGCTCGAACGCCTGGGCTACGACTCCCTGGAAGCCCTGAGCGCCAGCGTCATCCCTGAGAGCATCAAGGGAACCAGCGTGCTGGAGATGGGTGATGGCCAGAGCGAAGCCGATGCACTGGCCTCGATCAAGGCCATCGCCGCCAAGAACCAGCTGTTCAAGACCTACATCGGCCAGGGCTACTACAACTGCCATACGCCGGCACCGATCCTGCGCAACCTGCTGGAAAACCCGGCCTGGTACACCGCCTACACGCCGTACCAACCGGAAATTTCCCAGGGTCGTCTCGAAGCGCTGCTGAACTTCCAGACCCTGATCAGCGACCTCACCGGCCTGCCGATTGCCAACGCCTCGTTGCTGGACGAAGCCACCGCCGCCGCCGAAGCCATGACCTTCTGCAAGCGCCTGAGCAAGAACAAGGGCAGCAATGCCTTCTTCGCCTCGCGCCACTGCCACCCACAGACCCTCGACGTGCTGCGCACCCGTGCCGAGCCCCTGGGCATCGACGTGGTGGTCGGCGACGAACGCGAGCTGACCGATGCCAGCCCGTTCTTCGGCGCGCTGCTGCAATACCCGGCCAGCAACGGCGACCTGTTCGACTACCGCGAACTGACCGAGCGCTTCCACGGGGCCAATGCCCTGGTGGCAGTCGCGGCTGATCTGCTGGCCCTGACCCTGCTGACCCCGCCGGGCGAATTCGGCGCCGATGTCGCCATCGGCAGCGCCCAACGCTTCGGCGTACCGCTGGGTTTCGGCGGCCCGCACGCGGCGTATTTCTCCACTAAGGATGCCTTCAAGCGCGACATGCCAGGCCGCCTGGTCGGGGTATCCGTGGACCGTTTCGGCAAGCCGGCCCTGCGCCTGGCGATGCAGACCCGCGAGCAACACATCCGTCGCGAGAAAGCCACGAGCAACATCTGCACCGCCCAGGTGCTGCTGGCGAACATCGCCAGCATGTACGCCGTGTACCACGGTCCCAAGGGCCTGGTGCAAATCGCCAACCGCATCCATCACCTGACCGCGATCCTCGCCAAGGGTCTGGGTGCGTTGGGCGTGAGCGTCGAACAGGACAGCTTCTTCGACACCCTGACCCTGCACACCGGCGCGCAAACCGCTGCCCTGCACGACCAGGCCCGCGCCAAACGCATCAACCTGCGCGCGGTAGACACTGAACGCCTGGGCCTGTCCCTGGACGAAACCACCTGCCAGGCCGACATCGAAACCCTGTGGGCACTGCTGGCCGGCGGCAAGGCCCTGCCGGACTTCACCACCCTGGCCGCCAGCGTACAAAGCCGTATCCCTGCCGAACTGGTACGCCAGTCGCCGGTCCTCAGCCACCCGGTGTTCAACCGTTACCACTCCGAAACCGAGCTGATGCGCTACCTGCGCAAGCTCGCCGACAAGGACCTGGCCCTGGATCGCACCATGATCCCGCTGGGTTCCTGCACCATGAAACTCAACGCCGCCAGCGAAATGATCCCGGTGACCTGGGCCGAATTCGGCGCCCTGCACCCATTCGCCCCGGCCGAGCAGAGCGCCGGTTACCAGCAGTTGACCGATGAACTGGAAGCCATGCTTTGCGCCGCCACCGGCTACGACGCGGTGTCGCTGCAACCCAACGCCGGTTCCCAGGGTGAGTACGCCGGCCTGCTGGCGATCCGCGCCTATCACCAGAGCCGTGGCGAAGACCGTCGCGACATCTGCCTGATTCCTTCGTCGGCCCACGGCACCAACCCGGCCACCGCCAACATGGCCGGCATGCGTGTGGTCGTCACCGCGTGCGATGCCCGTGGCAACGTCGACATCGAAGACTTGCGTGCCAAGGCCATCGAGCACCGCGAACACCTCGCCGCGCTGATGATCACCTACCCGTCCACCCACGGCGTGTTCGAGGAAGGCATCCGCGAAATCTGCGGCATCATCCATGACAACGGCGGCCAGGTGTACATCGACGGCGCCAACATGAATGCCATGGTCGGCCTCTGTGCCCCGGGCAAGTTCGGCGGCGACGTGTCGCACCTGAACCTGCACAAGACGTTCTGCATTCCCCACGGCGGCGGCGGCCCGGGCGTCGGCCCGATTGGCGTCAAGTCGCACCTGGCGCCTTTCCTGCCGGGCCATGCCAGCATGGAGCGCAAGGAAGGTGCGGTATGTGCGGCGCCGTTCGGCAGCGCCAGCATCCTGCCGATCACCTGGATGTACATCCGCATGATGGGTGGCGCCGGCCTCAAGCGCGCCTCGCAATTGGCGATCCTCAATGCCAACTACATCGCCCGTCGCCTGGAAGAGCACTACCCGGTGCTCTACACCGGCAGCAACGGCCTGGTGGCCCACGAGTGCATCCTCGACCTGCGCCCACTCAAGGACAGCAGCGGCATCAGTGTCGACGACGTGGCCAAGCGCCTGATCGACTTCGGCTTCCACGCCCCGACCATGTCGTTCCCGGTGGCCGGCACGCTGATGATCGAGCCGACCGAAAGTGAATCCAAGGAAGAACTGGACCGCTTCTGCGACGCCATGATCTGCATCCGCGAAGAAATCCGCGCAGTGGAAAACGGCAGCCTGGACAAGGACGACAACCCGCTGAAAAACGCCCCGCACACCGCGGCGGAAATCGTCGGCGAGTGGGCCCACCCCTACAGCCGCGAACAAGCGGTGTACCCGGTCGCGTCGTTGATCGAAAGCAAATACTGGCCGCCAGTGGGCCGGGTCGACAACGTGTTCGGCGACCGCAACCTGGTCTGTGCCTGCCCGTCGATCGAAAGCTACGCTTGAACTGTGAGGGGGCGGGTCAACCGCCCCCTCGCAACAACACCGCCTATCCCCTGTGGGAGCGAGCCTGCTCGCGATTGCGGTGTGACAGCCAATACAGATGTTGACTGACACTCCACAATCGCGAGCAGGCTCGCTCCCACAGGGTTCCCTCTCAATCTTTCGATCGTCATAAAAAGAAACCGGAGAAACACCATGTCGTTAAGCGTGTTCGACCTGTTCAAGATCGGTATCGGCCCTTCCAGCTCCCATACGGTCGGCCCGATGCGTGCCGCTGCCCGTTTCGTCGAAGGGCTGCGTCGTGATGACCTGCTCGAAACCATTACCAGCGTCAAGGTCGAGCTGTACGGCTCTCTCGGCGCCACCGGCAAGGGCCACGGCAGTGACAAGGCCGTGCTGTTGGGCCTGGAAGGTGAACACCCGGACACCGTGGACACCGAAACGGTAAACGCCCGCCTGCAGGACATTCGCAGCAACGGTCGCTTGAACCTGCTGGGCCAACATTCCATCGAATTCAACGAAAAGCTGCACCTGGCGATGATTCGCAAGCCGCTGCCCTTCCATCCCAATGGCATGATCTTCCGTGCCTTCGACGGTGCGGGCCTGCAAGTGCGCAGCCGCGAGTATTACTCGGTGGGTGGCGGTTTCGTCGTCGATGAAGACGCCGCCGGCGCCGACCGTATCGTCGAAGACGCCACGGTCCTGACCTTCCCGTTCAAAAGCGCCAAGGACCTGCTGGGCCACTGCAGCACCTATGGCCTGTCCATCAGCCAGGTGATGCTGACCAACGAAAGCGCCTGGCGCCCCGAAGCCGAAACCCGCGCCGGCCTGCTGAAGATCTGGCAGGTGATGCAAGATTGCGTGGCGGCCGGGTGCCGCAATGAAGGGATCCTGCCGGGCGGACTGAAGGTCAAGCGACGGGCAGCGGCACTGCACCGCCAGTTGTGCAAAAACCCCGAAGCGGCGTTGCGCGACCCATTGTCGGTGCTGGACTGGGTCAACCTGTATGCCCTGGCCGTCAACGAGGAAAACGCCTTTGGCGGGCGTGTCGTCACCGCGCCCACCAACGGCGCGGCGGGGATCATCCCGGCCGTGCTGCATTACTACATGCGCTTCATTCCCGGGGCCAACGAGGACGGCGTGGTGCGGTTCCTGCTGACCGCCGCCGCCATTGGCATCCTGTACAAGGAAAATGCCTCCATTTCCGGTGCCGAGGTCGGTTGCCAGGGTGAAGTCGGCGTCGCCTGCTCCATGGCCGCCGGTGCCTTGTGCGAAGTCCTGGGCGGCACGGTGCAGCAAGTGGAAAACGCCGCTGAAATCGGCATGGAACACAACCTCGGCCTGACCTGCGACCCGATCGGCGGCCTGGTGCAGGTGCCCTGCATCGAACGCAACGCCATGGGCTCGGTGAAAGCCATCAACGCGGTGCGCATGGCCATGCGCGGCGACGGGCATCACTTCGTGTCCCTCGACAAAGTCATCCGCACCATGCGCCAGACCGGCGCCGACATGAAAAGCAAATACAAGGAGACCGCCCGTGGCGGTCTGGCGGTCAACATCATCGAATGCTGATGCGCGCTGCTTGCCTCTCTTCATTTTTCCAGGAGCTGATATGTCCACCGAACAACTGCTGAAGACCCCGCTGCATGCCCTGCACCTAGAACTGGGCGCCCGCATGGTGCCGTTCGCCGGCTACGACATGCCGGTGCAATACCCATTGGGGGTCATGAAAGAACATCAGCATACCCGCGATCAGGCCGGGCTGTTCGACGTGTCCCACATGGGCCAGATCCGCCTGACCGGCCCGGGCGCCGCCCAGGCCCTGGAAACCCTGGTGCCGGTGGACATCATCGACCTGCCGGTGGGCATGCAACGCTATGCCATGTTCACCAACGCCAACGGCGGCATTCTCGACGACCTGATGGTCGCCAACCTGGGCAACGACGAGCTGTTCCTCGTGGTCAACGCAGCATGCAAGGACCAGGACCTGGCCCATCTGCGCGCTCACATCGGCAGCCAGTGCGACATCGAGCCGCTGTTCGAGGCCCGCGCCCTGCTCGCCCTGCAAGGTCCGGCAGCCGTCACCGTACTGGCCCGCCTGGCACCGGACGTGGCGAAAATGACCTTCATGCAATTCCAGCGCGTCACGCTGCTGGGCGTGGACTGCTTTGTCAGCCGTTCGGGCTACACCGGTGAAGACGGTTTCGAAATCTCCGTGCCCGCCGCCGATGCGGAAAAGCTCGCCCGCGCCCTGCTGGCGGAACCGGAAGTGGCCGCCATCGGCCTCGGCGCCCGTGACTCCCTGCGGCTGGAAGCCGGTCTGTGCCTCTACGGCCATGACATGAACACCGACACGACACCGATCGAAGCCAGCCTGCTGTGGGCCATCTCCAAGGTTCGCCGTGCCGACGGTGCCCGCGCAGGTGGCTTCCCGGGCGCTGAAACCGTGTTCGCCCAGCAACAGAATGGCGTGCGCCGTAAACGCGTCGGCCTGCTGCCCCAGGAACGCACCCCGGTGCGCGAAGGTGCGGAAATCGTCAACGAGGCAGGCGAGATCATCGGTGCGGTGTGCAGCGGCGGCTTCGGTCCGACCCTGGGCGGTCCTTTGGCGATGGGTTATCTTGACGCCGCCTATACCGCCCTGGAAACGCCCGTCTGGGCCATTGTCCGTGGGAAAAAGGTGCCTTTGCTTGTAAGCAAAATGCCATTCGTTGCACAACGCTACTACCGCGGCTGATTGACTGTTTCTATAAGTAACGCGATTGCGTTATACGTGCACTAATGTGTAACGCAACCGCCATAAAAAGGTGCATTTATTTCCTATTGAACGGTGTTTATAAGGTTGGCAAACAATTGAACTAGCCTATCGATTAAGCCCAGGCCAGCGAAACGCATAAATAGCGCAAAGCTTAGGAAAACCGGGCCCTTCAGAGGGGGTTGTTTTTTCATTCGTAGTTGGCGTAGAGTTTGGTCACTGTGTTTGCATGGGTCGCTTGGAATCGTGACCTGGGCAGTAGCTTATGAAGTTCGCTACATCCCGTTCGACGTCTCTTACTTTCCTGCAACCCAGCCCCAGTACTCTTTCAAGTGAAAGAGGCTGTCATCAATTTAAGCGTCAAAGGAAATAAGAAAATGGCTGAGCGTCAGAGCGGTACCGTCAAGTGGTTCAACGACGAAAAGGGTTTTGGTTTTATCACTCCTGAGAGCGGTCCGGATCTGTTCGTGCATTTCCGTGCCATCCAGGGCAGCGGCTTCAAGAGCCTGAAAGAAGGCCAGAAAGTCACCTTCGTTGCCGTGCAAGGCCAGAAAGGCATGCAGGCTGACGAGGTTGTTGCCGAAGCCTAAGCTTTCGCAACCCCAGAAGCCCCTGATTGATATCAGGGGCTTTTTTATGGGCGTAAGTCCGTAGAATGGGCTTCTTTTTGGTCCGAGGCCGTCATGCCGAAACACCTGCTTACCCCTCAGGGCGACTTTCCCCCCGTTGGCCTGGGTCGTCGCCTGGCGGCGATGTTCTATGACTTTCTGCTGTGCACGGCGTTGCTGATCGTCACCAGCGGCATCTACAAAATGGTCCAGATGGGGATCATCGGCGAAGAGAAAATGCGTACCCTCACCGAAGCCGGCGCACTGGATGGCGACCCCTTGCTGTCCACCGTGCTGCTGTTCGTGCTGTTCGGTTTCTTCGCCAAGTTCTGGACCCACAACGGCCAGACCCTGGGCATGCAGGTGTGGGGCATCCGCGTGCAGAACGCCGATGGCTCGGCCATCAGCCTGTGGCAGGCGCTGTTGCGGTTCGTGGTGTCGATTGCCTCATGGCTGCCGGTAGGGCTGGGCTTTCTCTGGTCGTTGTTCGACAAGCGCAAGCGCAGCTGGCATGACATCTACTCGGACACGCAATTGGTGCGGGTTCCCAAGAAGACCAAATGATTCACACGTCTCATTCCCACGCTCTGCGTGGGAATGCAGCCAAGGACGCTCCGCGTCCCAGAGCCGAACGCGGAGCGTGCGTAGAGACATTCCCACGCCGAGCATGGGAACGAACATCAGGACTCAGGCGTTACCAGCCAGCTTCATCCGCGCTGCCTGGGTGAAGTCCAGCATGCGCTTGAGCGGGCGAATGGCCTGGGGGATCAACGCCGGGTCGACGAAGATCTCGTTGGTGCCTTCCTGCAAGCTCTTGAGGGTACGCTCCAGGGTATTCATCGCCATCCACGGGCAGTGGGCGCAACTGCGGCAGGCCGCGCCATTACCGGCGGTAGGGGCTTCGATGAAGACCTTGTCCGGGCACAGCTGCTGCATCTTGTAGAAAATGCCACGGTCGGTCGCGACGATCAGCGTCTTGTTCGGCAGACTCTGGGCTGCGGCGATCAGTTGGCTGGTGGAACCCACGGCGTCCGCCAGTTCGATCACCGAGGTCGGCGACTCCGGGTGCACCAGGATCGCGGCGTCCGGGTACAAGGCCTTCATGTCCTCCAGTTGCTTGGACTTGAACTCCTCGTGGACGATGCAAGCGCCGTCCCAGAGCAGCATGTCGGCACCGGTCTTGCGCTGGATGTAAGTGCCCAGGTGCTTGTCCGGACCCCAGATGATCGTCTCGCCGTTGTCCATCAGGCTCTCGACGATTTCCAGCGCACAGCTGGACGTCACCACCCAGTCGGCACGGGCCTTGACCGCCGCCGACGTGTTGGCATACACCACTACGGTCCGCTCCGGGTGCTGGTCGCAGAACGCCGAGAACTCGTCCACCGGACAACCGAGGTCCAGGGAACAGGTGGCTTCCAGGGTCGGCATCAGCACGCGTTTTTCAGGATTGAGGATCTTGGCGGTCTCGCCCATGAACCGGACCCCGGCCACCACCACGGTCTTGGCCGGATGGGCGTTGCCGAAGCGGGCCATTTCCAGGGAGTCGGACACGCAGCCCCCGGTTTCCTCGGCCAGGGCCTGGATGATCGGGTCGCAGTAGAAGTGCGCGACCAGCACCGCGTCCTGAGCCTTGAGCTCGGCGGCGATGGCGGCGCGGTACCAGGCCTCTTGCTCGGCACTCAGCGGCTTGGGCTGTTTGGCGTCGAGGTGAGCCTGGACCAGAAGGCGTTCGGAAATTTGCGTCATGTTCGCAAGACCTGCAGGCGCATTTGCGCGGAAGTCGAGTATACACCCGGCTCCGGACCACTCGGGTACCGCCGGGAAAGTGGGTATCAATCAGGCACGGGACAGCGTGAAGCCGGCAAGGCTACAGAATATCCCGCCGATGCAAAAGATCATTCTGATTGGTGCCTGGCCGGCACGCTCCAACGCCATCAAACACTGCGTCGCTGGGGAGCGGAAAGCCGAACCAACCTGACTGAAATGTAATCACCCGCCCCTCTTGCCTGTGTCATCTTTGCTTCACACCTGTACGGGGACAGCCCCTGTGCATGTCGCGAATCGACGGATGGACTTTTATCGATGCAAACAAAAACTTCCCGGCGCACCTTCGTAAAGGGCTTGACCGCTGGCAGCATCCTGGGTGGTCTGGGCCTGTGGCGCACCCCCGTCTGGGCGGTGACCGGCCCAGGCCAGCCCACTGTATTGAGCGGCACCGACTTCGACTTGTTCATTGGCGAAAGCCCGGTCAATTTCACCGGCCATCCCCGTATCGCCCAAACCATCAACGGCGGCATTCCCGGCCCGCTGCTGCGCTGGCGCGAAGGCGACACAGTGACCCTGCGGGTACGCAATCGCTTGAAAGACACCACGTCCATCCACTGGCACGGCATTCTCCTGCCGGCCAACATGGACGGCGTACCCGGGTTGAGCTTCAAGGGCATCGAACCCGACGGCCAGTACGTCTACCAATTCAAGGTCTGCCAGAACGGCACGTACTGGTACCACAGCCATTCCGGACTCCAGGAGCAATCCGGGGTGTATGGGCCGCTGGTCATCGATGCCCGGGAGCCCGAGCCCTTCCAGTACGAACGGGACTACGTGGTGATGCTCACCGACTGGACCGACGAAGACCCCGCCGACGTCATCCGCAAACTCAAGAAGCAGTCGGACTACTACAACTACAACAAACGCACCGTCGGCGACTTCATCGACGATGTCGCCAGCAAGGGCTGGGGCGCCACCGTGGCCGATCGCAAGATGTGGGCCGAGATGAAAATGAACCCCACCGATCTGGCGGACGTCAGCGGCGCGACCTACACCTACCTGATGAACGGCCAGGCGCCGGACATGAACTGGACGGGCCTGTTCAAGCCGGGCGAGCGGATTCGCCTGCGCTTCATCAACGGTTCGTCCATGACCTACTTCGATGTGCGCATCCCCGGCCTGAAAATGACGGTCGTCGCCTCCGACGGCCAATACGTCAATCCGGTGCCAGTGGATGAGTTCCGGATCGCCGTGGCCGAAACCTACGACGTCATCATCGAGCCGACCGAGCAGGCCTATACCCT
The DNA here is from genome assembly GCF_006227205.1 of Pseudomonas sp. ICMP22404. Taxonomy (GTDB): domain Bacteria; phylum Pseudomonadota; class Gammaproteobacteria; order Pseudomonadales; family Pseudomonadaceae; genus Aquipseudomonas. The sequence goes on along the minus strand of NZ_VCNG01000012.1, from coordinate 3,527 downwards.
GTTTGCCCAGTCGATGGACCGCACCGGGTATGCCCGCGGCACCCTGGCGACCCGAGCCGGGCTCTCGGCCCCGGTCCCACCGCTTGATCCGCGACCGCTGGTGACCATGGACGATATGGGCATGGGCGGCATGGACCACGGAGGCATGGCTGGCATGGGTGATATGAGCGGCATGGACCATGGATCGATGCAAGGCATGGATCACAGCAAGATGCCCGCAATGGATCACGGCGCCATGCAGGACATGCAGGGTATGGAGGGCATGGATCAAAGCGAAATGTCGACCATGGATCAGGGTGACATGCCGATGATGGACCACGGCGCGATGCCAGGTATGGGCAACATGCCGTCCCATCCGCCATCGGAGCAAGACAACCCACTGGTGGACATGCAAGCCATGAGCGTCAAGCCCAAGCTCGACGACCCCGGCATGGGCCTGCGCAACAATGGTCGCAAGGTGCTGACCTACGCGGACCTGCGCAGCACCTTCCCCGACCCGGACGGCCGCGAACCGGGTCGCACCATTGAATTGCACCTGACCGGACACATGGAAAAATTCGTCTGGTCATTCAATGGCGTGAAGTTCTCCGACGCCGAGCCGTTGCTGTTCAAGTACGGCGAACGACTGCGCATCGTGCTGATCAACGACACCATGATGACTCACCCCATCCATTTGCACGGCATGTGGAGCGATCTGGAGGACGAAAACGGTCAGTTCATGGTGCGCAAGCACACCCTCGACGTGCCGCCCGGCTCCAGGCGCAGCTACCGGGTCACCGCCGATGCCCTCGGACGCTGGGCGTATCACTGTCACCTGCTCTTCCACATGGAAACGGGCATGTTCCGTGAAATCCGGGTACAGGAATGAGGAGCCGAACCATGACCCGACACATTCAATCCCCCCTCCTGTCGATGATGATCATGGCCGGCCTGGCACAAGGCATGGCCACGCCTGCCTGGGCAGCCGGCAACGCTATGCAAGGCATGGATCACAGCAAGATGCAGGGCATGGACCATGGCCAGATGCAAGGAATGGATTCCATGCAGGGCATGCAGTCGATGGAGCCGCCCCCCACCACCAGTCGCACGCCGATCCCCGAACTGACCGCCGCCGATCGCGCAGCGGTCTATGAGGACCACGGCAGCCACATGATGAATGACAGCGCGCTCAACTCCTTCTTTCTGATCAATCAGTTGGAATGGCAAGACGCCGATAAGGGCAGCGCCCTGAGTTGGGACGCCTCCGGCTGGATCGGCGGCGACATCGACCGGTTGTGGCTGCGCACCGAAGGCGAACGCACCAACGGCAAGACCGAAGAAGCCGAACTCCAGGCCCTCTGGGGCCACGCCATCAGCCCCTGGTGGGACGTGGTGGCCGGCGTGCGCCAGGACTTCAAGCCGGACGAACCGCAAACCTGGGCTGCCTTGGGCATCCAGGGCATGGCGCTGTACAACTTCGAAACCCAGGCCACGGCATACCTCGGTGAGAACGGCCAGAGCGCCGTGCGCCTGGAGGGCGACTACGACATCCTGTTGACCAACCGCCTGATCCTCCAGCCCACCGCCGAAGCCAACTTCTACGGCAAGAACGATCCGGAGCGCGCGGTGGGTTCAGGGCTATCGGACACCGAGCTGGGCCTGCGGCTGCGTTATGAAATTCGTCGCGAATTCGCCCCTTACATCGGCGTCACCTGGAACCGCACCTATGGCAATACCGCCGACTACGCTCGCGAAGAAGGCGATGACCGTAGCGAGGCACGCCTGGTCCTGGGCGTGCGTATGTGGTTCTAACGGGTTGAGCCCCCTCCATTCCCCAAAAAACTAGAAAACCGTTGTAGGAGTCCTTGCATGTCATTCATCAAAAACGCTGTGATCACCGTCGCGTTGTCCACCGGCCTGCTGAGCAGCGGCCTGACCCAGGCACACCCCAAGCTGCTGTCCACCACCCCTGCCGAAGGTTCGCAGGGATCGGCACCTGAGAAAATCGAACTGCACTTTTCCGAGAACCTGATGACCAAGTTCTCCGGCGCCAAGCTGCTGATGACCGAGATGCCCGGCATGTCGGCCCACTCGCCGATGCCCATGCCGGCCAAGGTGTCGGGCAGCGAAGACCCCAAGACCATGGTCATCGTCCCCAATACCCCGCTCACGTCGGGCACCTATCAGGTCCAATGGCGCGCGGTATCGTCCGATACTCACCCGATCACCGGCAACGTCACATTCAAGGTGAAGTGAGTTGAGCGACTCGATCGACATAGCGCTGATCAACATCGCTCTACGCCTGGCCCTCTATCTGGATCTGATGCTGCTGTTCGGCCTGGCGGCTTTCGGCCTTTATGGTCTGCGGGGCCAGGAACGAAAGTCGGGTGAGGTGTTGCCTTTCGCAAGGCTCCTGGCGAGCACGGCCATCATCGGCGTGCTGCTGTCCGTCGCCGGCATGCTCTGCATGGTCTGGGCCATGAGCGGCGTTACGGACTGGGCCGAGTTACAGCCACACGTTGAAATGATGGTGTTGGAGACTGACATGGGCTCAAGCTGGAGCCTGCGGATACTGGCATTGATGCTGACCATTGTCGCCGCGACGCAAAGTAAGCGCTGGCCGAGCGCCAGCCTGTGGCTGGGCACGCTGGCCGCAGGCGTGGCCCTTGCGACACTGGCCTGGGCCGGCCATGGCGCCATGGACGAAGGCGAACGACGGAGCTGGCACTTCATCACTGACTTTTTGCACCTGTGGGCAGCGGGTGCCTGGGTCGGTGCCCTGGCGGCGTTTGTGCTGCTGCTTCGCCAGGCCGAACACCGATTGCCGGTGCTGTCTCGGACGCTGACCGGCTTTGAAAACGCCGGCGCGGTGATCGTGCTGATTATCAGCGTGACCGGCGTGATGAACTATCTGTTCATCGTCGGCCCGAGTATCGACGGGCTGTTCGACAGTGCCTACGGTCAATTGCTGACACTCAAACTCGTCCTGTTTGCGGCCATGCTGGTGTTCGCCGCACTGAACCGTTTTCACCTGAGCCCGCAGCTGGAACAGGCCAGGCAAACCGGCGAACACAGTGTCGCCGTGAGGGCGTTGCGGCGCAGCATGATCCTTGAGTTCTCTGTAGCGGCGGTCATCCTCGCTTTGGTGGCCTGGCTGGGTACGCTGAGTCCGGCCATGGAATAGCAGGTGTGGGAGTCTGCAAATTCTGCGTACGCCCCGAATCCAATGTGGGAGCAAGCCTGCTCGCGATGGCGGTGGGTCAGCTTGCGGCGATGTTGACTGTGCCGCCGTCTTCGCGGGCAAGCCCGGCTCCCACAGGGTCTGCTGGCGCAGGCAAATACTGCATACACCCGGAATCCATGTGGGAGCGAGCCTGCTCGCGATAGCGGTGGGTCTGCTTGCGGCAATGTTGACTGTGCCGCCGTCTTCGCGGGCAAGCCTGAACTGGTCAAGTAATTCTGGACACCAGTTAAGGTTTCACGCCGCCAGTTTCTCCATAGCTACCGGCGACCGATAGTCGTTGTAGCTATGGAGCCTGACGTTGTTG
>NZ_VCNG01000011.1 GCF_006227205.1 Pseudomonas sp. ICMP22404 | reverse complement strand
GACCCTGATGAACCGCTACATCAGCGGCGACAACGTGCACACCGCCACGGTGGACGACGGCAAGGAATGGGGTCGTGAAAGCGAACTGGCGTACACCGTGCAGAGCGGTGCGTTGAAGAACCTCAATGTGAAATGGCGCAACTCGACGCTGCGGCGGGACTTCAGCACCAACGAGTTCGATGAGAACCGGTTGATTGTCAGCTATCCGATGAGTTTGTTGTAAGGCGGCTGGGGTGGGTCTGTCGTTCAGGTGGCGGCTGACCCACCGCCATCGCGAGCAGGCTCGCTCCCACAGAGGATGTGCGGTGTACGCAGAATCTGAACGCGACGCCAAACCACTGTGGGAGCCGAGCTTGCTCGCGATGGCGGCGGTACATCCAACCTCTATGCAAGCTGACCCACCGCTATCGCGAGCAGGCTCGCTCCCACAGGGGATTTGCGGTGTACGCAGAATCTGCATACTGCACTGAACCACTGTGGGAGCGAGCCTGCTCGCGATGGCGGTGGCACATTCAACATCTTCATCGACTGCCCCACCGGGATTACGATGAGCCTACTCTCGGGACTCGACACCCAACTCGTCCCAAACCGACTCGGCCAGGTGGAACGTGGCGTTGGCGGCAGGAATGCCGCAGTAGATGGCGCTCTGCATGATCACTTCCTTGATCTCGCCACGGCTCACGCCATTGTTGGCCGCGGCGCGCAGGTGCAGCTTGAGCTCTTCGTTGCGGTTCATGCCGATCAGCATGGCGATGGTGATCAGGCTGCGGGTGTGGCGCGGCAGGCCCGGACGGGTCCAGATGTCGCCCCAGGCGTGACGGGTGATCATCTCCTGGAATTCGCTGTTGAATTCGGTCAGGGCATTGAGGCTGCGATCCACATGGGCATCGCCCAGCACCGCGCGGCGGACTTGCATGCCTTCGTCGTAGCGTTGTTTCTCGTCCACAAAAAACTCCTCAGGCGCGACTGGAATCAAGCAGGAAATCCAGCACCCGCTCGCTGAACGCAGCGCCGGCCTGGACGTTGGACAGGTGCGCGGCATGGAACTCGGCATACTGCGCCCCGCTGACCCGCTCCTGGATAAAATGCCCGCCCGACGGCGGCGTCACTGCATCTTCGATACCGGCCACCACCAACAGCGGCACACGGATAGAGGACAATTGATCGCGAAAATCGGCATCGCGCACCGCGGCGCAGTTGGCGGCATACCCCTGGGGCGAGGTGGCGGCGAGCATGTCGGTGATTTTCCTCGCCGTGTCCGGGTTGGCCTGGGCGAATTCAGGGGTGAACCAGCGGGCAATCGAGGCATCGCGCAGCGCCACCATGGCCGCCTTGCCGTCACGCAGCACGGTTTCGATGCGCGGGTTCCACATCGAAGGATCACCGATCTTGGCCGCAGTGTTGCACACCACCAACTTGTGCAGTCGCTCGCCGGCATTGATGCCCAGCCATTGGCCGATCAGACCACCCATGGACAGCCCGCAGAAGTGCACCTTATCGATGTCCAGCGCGTCGAGCATCGCCAGCACATCGCGGCCCAATTGCTCGATGCTGTAGGGGCCTTCGGTGACCAGCGACTGGCCGTGACCACGGGTGTCGAAACGCAGCACGCGAAAGTGCTCGCTGAACGCCGCGATCTGCTCGTCCCACATGTGCAGGTCGGTGCCCAGGGAGTTGGACAACACCAGCACCGGCGCGTCTGGCCGGCCGTCAAAGCAATAGTTCAGTTCGCCGTCGGCGAGTTTGACGAATCCCACAACAATCTCCTTTCAGGCCTTCAAAGCCAGGTGTTCGGCCACTGCCCGGGCGACCCAGGTCTGGGCCTGGCCGAGGTAATGGGCGGGGTTGAGCAAATGATCGAGTTCGGCAGCGGACAGGTGCGCGCAAACCTGGGATTCGTCTCCCAGCACGTCGCGCAGGTGACGTTGTTCGGCCACGGCACGCTTGCAGCACTGCTCCAGCAAATGGTGCGCGGTGTCCCGTCCGACACGCTGGGCCAGGACGATGCTCACCGCTTCGGCCAGCACCAGGCCCTGGGTCAGTTCGAGGTTGCGGGCCATGCGCGCCGCATCCACCTCCAGCCCTTCGGCCAGCAGCCGCGCCTGTTGCAGGGCGCCGGACACCAGGCAGCAGATCTCCGGCAGGGTTTCCCATTCGGCATGCCAGAGGCCCAGGCTGCGCTCATGCTCCTGGGGCATCGCACTGAACAACGTCGACAACAAGCCAGGCACCCGTGTCGCCGCGCCGATCAGTACCGCCGCGCCCACCGGGTTGCGCTTGTGGGGCATGGTCGACGAACCGCCCTTGCCCGGTGCCGACGGCTCGAACGCTTCGCCGGCCTCGGTCTGCATCAACAGGCTGACGTCGCGGCCGAGCTTGCCCAGGCTGCCGGCGATCAGGCCCAGCACCGAGCCGAACTCCACCAACCGGTCGCGCTGGGTGTGCCAGGGCTGTTCCGGCAGACCCAGTCGCAGCTCGGCGGCCAGGGCTTCGGCGACCGGCAGCGCCTGTTCACCCAATGCGGCGAGCGTTCCGGAAGCACCGCCGAATTGCAGCACCAGCAAGCGCGGCTTGAGCTCCGACAGACGTTGGCGGCTGCGGCTGATCGCGCCCAGCCATCCGGCGATTTTCATGCCCAGGGTCACCGGTGTCGCATGCTGCAGCCAGGTGCGCCCGGCCAACGGCGTGGCGGCGTAGCGCTCGGCTTGTCGGGCCAGGATGGCGGCCAGTTGCGCCAGCTCGCCTTCGATCAGTTCCAGTGCCTGGCGCAGTTGCAAGACCAGGCCGCTGTCCATCACGTCCTGGCTGGTGGCACCCAGGTGCACGTACCGCTCGGCCTCGGCGTGCTCGCTGGCAATGCGTTTGCCCAAGGCCTTGACCAGCGGGATCGCCGAATTGCCGGCACTGGCAATCGCTTCGCCCAAAGCCGAAAAGTCGTACAACTGGGCGTGACAGGCAGCCTCGATGGGAGCCACCGCGTCCTGGGGGATCAGCCCTACCCGCGCCTCGGCCCTGGCCAGTGCCGCCTCGACGTCGAGCATGGCCTGCACCCGACCCGCATCGCAGAACACCTCGCGCATGTCGCGGGCAGTGAAGTAGGCATCGAACAGCTGATTGCCCGGTCGTTCGCTCATAAACAGTCCTTGGGTGCGCCGGCCTCACGGCCGGTCGCGGTGGGATCAAAGGAGTGGTTCAAAGATCGTGGTGCAAATACGTCGGCTGCTTCGGCAGGCGCAGGCTGAACAGAAACGCCACCACCATCATGATCGTGACGTACCAGTAAAAGGCGTTTTCCATGCCCTGGGCTTTCAGACTCAAGGCAACGTACTCCGCCGAGCCGCCAAAAATCGCATTCGCCACCGCGTAGGCCAACCCTACCCCCAGCGCCCGCACTTCGGGTGGAAACATTTCAGCTTTTACCAGGCCGCTGATGGAGGTGTAGAAGCTGACGATTGCCAGTGCCAGGGTAATCAGGACGAACGCCAGGAACGGGCTGCTGATGCTTTTGAGGGTCAGCAGGATCGGCACCGTACACACAGCCCCCAATGCGCCGAACCAGAGCATGGAATTGCGGCGACCGATCTTGTCCGCCAGCATGCCGAACAGCGGTTGCATGCACATGTAGAGAAACAGTGCGCCGGTCATGATGTAACTGGCGGTCTTGGCATGCAGGCCAGCGGTGTTCACCAGGTATTTCTGCATGTAGGTGGTGAAGGTGTAGAAAATCAGCGAACCGCCGGCGGTGTAGCCCAGCACGGTGATGAACGCGGCCTTGTGGTCGCGAAACAGCGCGGCGATGCTGCCGGCGTCCTTGTTCTCACGCATTTCCTTGCTGCTGGTTTCCTTCAGGGAGCGGCGCAGGAACAGGGAAATCAACGCCGCCACGGCGCCGACCACGAAGGGGATCCGCCAGCCATAGGCACGCAGTTCGTCTTCGTTGAGGAACTGTTGCAGGATCACCACCAACGATACGGCCAGCAGTTGCCCGCCGATCAACGTCACGTACTGGAATGAAGCGAAAAAGCCACGCTGGCCCTTGAGGGCGACTTCGCTCATGTAGGTGGCGGTGGTGCCGTATTCGCCCCCCACCGACAAACCTTGCAGCAAGCGGGCGAACAACAGCAACAGCGGCGCCCAGACGCCAATGTCCTTGTAGGTGGGCAGGCAGGCGATGAGCAACGAGCCGAAGCACATCATCAGCACCGAAATCATCATCGAGTTCTTGCGCCCGTGACGGTCCGCCACCCGGCCGAAAATCCAACCGCCGATCGGCCGCATCAGGAACCCGGCGGCGAAGACACCGGCGGTATTGACCAGTTGCACCGTGGGGTTGTCGGAAGGGAAGAAGGCCGGCGCGAAATAGATCGCGCAGAACGCATAGACGTAGAAGTCGAACCATTCGACCAGGTTGCCGGAGGAGGCGCCGACGATGGCGAAGATGCGCTTGCTGCGTTCTTCGCCGGTGTAGTGGCTGGTTAAGGTGGTCATGGGTTATTCACTCTTGGGGAATCGACAAAGTCTAGACACACTTCGTAACAGTCCCGTTCCTCAATTCGCGGTACCTGTGCTGGCGCCATCGCGGGCAAGCCTTGCTCCCACAGAGGCGTGCTCGCCCGGCAAGGAGGCGACACTGTGGGAGCAAAGCTTGCTCGCGATGCAATCTTGAGCACTCACTCAATAATCGAAGAACACCGTCTCGGCATCCGTCCCCTGCAGAATCACATTCCACTGGTACACGCCCGACGCATCGGGTTTGCTCACAATGGTGGCGCGGCGTTCTTCGGGGACGCAGGCCAGCAGCGGGTCGGCTTCGTTGGCCTGCTCGCCGTCGAAGTAGATACGCGTCAGCAGGTGCTTGACCAAGCCACGGGCAAAGACCAGTACTACCAGGTGCGGTGCCTGGGTTGTGCCGCCCAGGCCCGGCACGGTGCCCGGCTTGATGGTGGTGAACCGGAAGCGCCCCTCGGCGTCCACCGGCACCCGGCCGAACCCTTCGAAATTCGGGTCCAGAGGTTTGTCCTGATCGTCATCGGGGTGGGCGTATTTGCCGGCGGCGTTGGCCTGCCAGACCTCCAGCATCGCATCGTTGACGAACTCGCCGTTGCCGTCGATCACCTGCCCGGTGATCGCCACACGCTGGCCGAGGGTTTCGGCGACGGTCATGTCTTCGCGGTTCAGCCAGGTCAGGCCGATGTGGTAGTAAGGGCCAACGGTATGGGACGTGGTGGCGGTAAGCGTCATCTTATTTCTCCATCGGCGTGGCATCGCGGCCGCGCAAGACGATGTCCCAGCGATAACCGAGGGCGTAGTGAGGGATGGTTTTTTCCAGGTCGAAGCTGGCGATCAGGCGTTCCTTGGCACGGGTGTCCGGCACGCAGTTGTAGATCGGATCGTAGGCCAGCAGCGGGTCGCCGGGGAAATACATCTGCGTCACCAGGCGCGTCAGGATGCTCGGTCCGAACAACGAGAAATGGATATGCGCCGGGCGCCAGGCATTGTGGTGGTTGCCCCAGGGGTAGGCGCCGGGCTTGATGGTCTGGAACTGGTACCAGCCGTCGGCATCGGTGATGGCGCGACCGGTGCCAGTGAAATTCGGGTCCAGCGGCGCATCGTGTTTGTCGCGGTCGTGGTGATAGCGACCGGCGGCGTTGGCCTGCCAGATCTCCACCAGAATGCCCGGCACGGGATGGCCGTTCTCATCCAGCACACGTCCGTGAATGATGATCCGTTCCCCCAGTGGCTCGCCGGCATGCTGGGCGGTCAGGTCATTGTCCTTCTCCTGGACACGCTCGGCGCCGATGATCGGGCCGGTGATTTCCGACAGTGAATGAGGCAGGTGCACCAACGGCTTGGACGGCGAGCGCAGGTTGGTGGACTGATACGGCGGGTGCAGGTACTCCGGCTGGGTGCCCGCTTGGGGGCGACGGTAACCAGGCTTGTCAGTCATGAAGCATTCCTCGGTTTTCTTATGAGTAGTACGACGCGTCAGACGCGTTCGATCGCCAATGCCAGGCCCTGGCCGACGCCGACACACATGGTCGCCAAGCCTTTCTTGCCGCCGGTTTTTTCCAGATGATGCAGCGCCGTCAACACCAGTCGTGCCCCGCTCATCCCCAATGGATGCCCGAGCGCGATGGCGCCGCCGTTCGGATTGACCTGCGGCGCATCATCGGCCACCCCCAGTTCGCGCAGCACCGCCAGGCCCTGGCTGGCAAACGCTTCATTGAGTTCGATCACATCGAAATCGGCGACCGCCAGGCCCAGGCGCTCGATCAACTTGCGCACCGCCGGCACCGGGCCGATACCCATCACCCGTGGCGCCACGCCGGCACTGGCCATGCCCAGCACTTTGCCGCGGGGGGTCAGGCCGTGTTTTTTCACCGCTGCGGCCGAGGCCAGGATCAGTGCCGCCGCACCGTCGTTCACACCCGAGGCGTTGCCGGCGGTGACGGTCTTGTCCGGCCCGTTGACCGGCTTGAGTTTGTTCAAGGCCTCCAGTGTGGTGTCGGCACGGGGATGCTCGTCCTGCTCGACCACGGTTTCGCCTTTCTTGTGGGCAATGCGCACCGGTACGATTTCTTCGGCGAAAAATCCTGCGGCCTGGGCCGCCGCCGTGCGTTGCTGGCTGCGCAGGGCAAACGCATCCTGATCGGCGCGGGACACCGCGTAATCGTCCGCCACGTTATCGGCGGTCTGCGGCATTGCGTCCACGCCGTACTGGGCTTTCATCAATGGGTTGATGAAGCGCCAGCCAATGGTGGTATCTTCCAGTTTCATGTTGCGGGAAAACGCCGCATCAGCCTTGCCCATCACGAACGGCGCGCGGGACATCGATTCCACGCCGCCGGCAATGGCCAGTTCCATTTCGCCACTGGCAATGGCGCGGAACGCCGTGCCGATGGCGTCCATGCCCGAAGCGCAGAGACGGTTGAGGGTCACGCCGGGAATGCTCTCCGGCAACCCTGCCAGCAACAGCGCCATGCGCGCCACGTTGCGGTTGTCTTCGCCGGCCTGGTTGGCGCAACCGAGGAACACCTCGTCCACCGCGCTCCAGTCCACCGACGGGTTGCGCTCCATCAGTGCCTTGATCGGCACGGCCGCCAGGTCATCGGCACGCACGGCAGACAGTGCGCCGCCAAAGCGGCCGATGGGGGTTCGAATCGCATCACAGATATAGACGTCGCGCATCAGGCTTCTCCCGGTGCCTGGCCGTGGGCCGCAGCCGTGCGAGCTTCCAGGTCGCGCAGTGCGCGCAGTTCCACGTCAGTCGGTTCGGCGGTGGTGTGCACCTGGTCGGCGAAACGGATCGCCCACCCGGTGGCCGCAATGACTTGCTCGCGGGTCACGCCGGGGTGCAGTGAAGTGACCAAGAATTCATGGGTACCGGCTTCCGGCTCCATGATGCACAGGTCGGTGATGATACCCACCGGCCCCGCACCTGGCAGGCCCAGGCGCTTGCGCGAATCGCCGCCTTCGCCGTGACCGACCGAGGTGATGAAGTCCAGCTTATCGACGAAGGAGCGCGCCGACTGCTTGAGGATGATCAGCACGCTCTTGGCGGAACCGGCGATTTCCGGTGCACCGCCGGCGCCCGGCAGACGGACTTTTGGCTGATGGTAATTGCCCACCACCGTGGTGTTGATGTTGCCGAAACGGTCGACCTGGGCCGCGCCGAGGAAACCGACGTCGATACGCCCACCCTGCAGCCAGTAGCGAAAAATCTCACCGGTCGGTACGACGGTATCCGCCGTCTCAGCCAACTCACCGTCGCCAATGGACAGTGGCAACACGCTGGGCTTGGCACCGATCGGGCCGGACTCGTAGATCAGCACGACGTCCGGCGACGAGGTCAACCGCGCCAGGTTGGCCGCTTTCGATGGCAGGCCGATGCCGACGAAGCACACGGCGTTGTTCTTCAACCGACGGGCCGCGGCAACGGTCATCATTTCGTTGGTGGAGTACGTCATTGTTTCGCCTCCGAAGCGGCTGCCAGTTTGGCCTGCAATTCACTGAAATCCCGAGTGCCATGGATGTATTCGTCGATCCACGCGGTAAAGGCCCCACGGTCCCGGGCGATGGCGTCCCACGCCTGGTAGAAACGATTGTCACGCTCGGTGTAGCCATGAGCGTAGGACGGATGAGCACCACCGGGCACATGGCAGACCGCGCTCAGGGCCCAGGTCGGCAGGACGCAGGCATTCATCGGCGCGTTCAGGTCGTCGACGATCTCTTCCACGGTGACGATGCAGCGCTTGGCGGCCAGGGCGGCCTCTTTCTGCACACCGAGGATGCCCCACAACAACACGTTGCCCTTGCGGTCGGCTTTCTGGGCGTGGATCACGGTGACGTCGGGGCGCACCGAAGGCACTGCGGCCAGGACTTCACCGGTAAAGGGGCAGGTCACGCTTTTGATCAGCGGGTTGACCTTCGGCAGGTCGGAACCGGCGTAGGCCCGCAGCACGGCGAATGGCAAGCCGGAAGCGCCGGCGACGTAGGCGTTGGCCAGGTCGGCGTGGCTGTGCTCCTCGATCTCCAGGGGCTGCGGCCACTGTTTTTCCACGGCATCGCGCAGGCGGTGCAGCGAGCCCACGCCCGGGTTGCCACCCCAGGAGAAAATCAATTTGCGAGCACAGCCTGCGCCGATCAGCTGGTCATAGATCAGGTCCGGGGTCATTCGCACCAGGGTCAGGTCTTTCTTGCCCTGGCGAATGATTTCATGACCCGCCGCCGTCGGGATCAAGTGGGTGAAGCCTTCGAGGGCGACGGTATCGCCGTCGTTGACGAATTGCTTCACCGCGTCGTGCAGCGAAAGGATTTCAGCCATGGGCAGGCTCCCGTTTTCCAGTGGACCGATATGAAGAAAAAGGCGCGAGGTTCAGCGCCGGAGTGACTGAAGATTAAGCTGCGGGAAAAAGCCAAACAATCCGATAATCGACTGAGTGTTCGTTTATCGAACGGATTGTTGCTTGGCTATCGATTTACTTGGTCAATGAATTCCGGGTGGGAGCGAGCCTGCTCGCGATGGCGGTGTATCAGGCAATAGAATCGCTACTGATAGATGGCTATCGCGAGCAGGCTCGCTCCCACAGGGGTAAGGCGCTCAGGCCAGCGAGTCAGGTCGCATCCGCATGACTGACCACGCCTTTGATCACCACGGCCGCAGTCGCCAACGCGGCAGGAATGACCAGGGCGGTCAGCACCTGCTCGAAGTTCCAGCCCAGGCCCAGCAAAGTCGCCCCCATCCAGGCCCCGAGGATCGCGCCGAAACGACCGATGCCGAGCATCCACGACACCCCCGTGGCCCGGCCCTGGGTCGGGTAGAAACGCGCCGCCAGGGAAGGCATCGCCGATTGCGCGCCGTTGACGCACATGCCGGCCACCAGCACCAACGTCGCGAGCAACGTGATATGGCCCAGGCTCTGCCCTACTGCGTAGGCAAATATTCCGGCCATCAGGTAGAAAAAGCCGATGACCTTGTGGGGATTGAACCGATCCATCGCCCAGCCCACGCCCACTGCACTCAGGACGCCACCCAACTGGAACAGCGCGCCGATGAAAGCGGCCTGTTCCATGCTTGCGCCGCTGTCGCGCATCAGCGTCGGCAGCCAACTGGTCAACAGGTAAACGATCACCAGCCCCATGAAATAGGTCAGCCACAGCAACAATGTACCGGCGCTGTAGGTACCGGAGAAAATCACCGCGAGGACGTTTCGGGCCTTCACGGTTTTCTGCTCGGGGACACTGAAGCTGGCCGCCTGGGCAATGGTGGCTGGGTCGATCGGTGCCAGGGCCTTGCGTACCTTGTCGGTGCCACGATTGCGCACGAGCAGGTAGCGCGCCGACTCCGGTAGCCAGAACAGCAGCACCACCGCCAGGATCAATGGCAGGATCCCGCCGATCAACAGCAAGCTGTGCCAGCCGAACGTCGGGATCAGTTTGGCCGAGATAAAGCCGCCGCCGGCCATCCCCAGGTTGAATCCGCAGAACATGCTGGTCACCAGCAGGGATTTCTTGCGCTCCGGGGTGTATTCCGACAGCAAGGTGGTGGCATTCGGCATCCCTGCGCCCAACCCCAGGCCCGTCAGGAAGCGCAGCACCAGCAATTGCTCGACATTGGCGCTATAGGCCGACGCCAGGCTGAACGCACCGAACAGCACGACCGCACCCACCAGGACGACCTTTCGCCCGAAGCGGTCAGCCAGCGGACCGGAGCCCAGCGCGCCGAAGACCATGCCGATCAGCGCCGCGCTCATGACCGGGCCGAGGCTGGCGCGATCGATACCCCAATCCTGGGACAGGGCCGGGGCGATGAAGCCCATGGCCGCGGTGTCGAGGCCATCGAGGAAGACAATCAGGAAACAAAGGATCACCACCCGCCACTGATAGCGCGAAATGGGTTGTCCGTTGATGAAGGACTGCACGTCGAGGCAATGGCCTACGGAGGTCTGGGGCTGGTTCATCGTCTGTCTCATTATTATTGTGCCGGGCCCTACATGGGTGGGCCCGATCGCGCCGGATGACGCTGCCGCGACATTAATGAGGCCAGATAAACACCGTCAATTCACCCGAGACGTCTCTGTGCGTTTATCGAACAGCTTAAGCGAACAGTTGCGCGCTCAGGTCCCGGCTGGCCCCCAACAGACTGGGCAGGAACCGCTGCTCCAGTTCACTGCGGCTGACACGTCCGGCATGGGTACTGACATTCAGCGCCGCCACGACCTGGCCGGAAGCGTCATAGACCGGAACGGCAATGGCCCGCAGCCCCTGCTCCAATTCCTGATCGACGATGCACCAGCCCTGCAGTCGCACCTGCTGCAGGCATTCGAGCAGCGCCTCGGGGGTGTGCAATGTCCGGCTGGTCTTGGCCTGCAGATCGGCGTGGTCGAGGTAGTCACGCAGCGAAGCATCATCCAGGGCCGCCAGGAGAATCCTGCCCATGGAGGTGCAATAGGCCGGCAGGCGTCCACCGACGGACAGGTCCACGGAAATCAGCCGCTGGGTGGTGGCTGACCGGGCGATATAGAGAATGTCGTCACCTTCGAGCGTCGCCATGTTACAGGCCTCGTGCAGCTGTTCGCTCATGCGATCCAGGTACGGCTGGGCAGAAACCGCCAGCGGCGTCGACGACAGGTAGGCGTGGCCGAGGGTCAACACCTTGGGCAACAGCGAATAGGTGCGCCCGTCGGTGGTGGCGTAGCCGAGCTTGATCAACGTGTGCAGGCAGCGTCTGACCGCAGCACGGGGGATTTCGGTGCGATGGCTGATCTGCGCAATGGTCAGGTGCCGCTTGCGCTCCTGGAACGCCTGGACCACGGCCAGTCCGCGGGCCAGGGACGTCATGAAGTCCGGGTCGCCGGTCAGGGCCTGGATCCGTTTGGCCGGCGAGGCGACAATCGGTGGCGCGACTGAAGAGAAGGCGTTGCGCAGTTGGTCGTTCATGTCTGGTACTTCCCCGGCAGTGAGGGTTATTACAAACGGCGGCCAGCGGAACAACAAGGGCTGGCCATCAACACCGTTCGATTATCGAACCCTCGACCGATAATCGCAATCAACGAGACGCCTTCGGAATCGTCCGAGCGCTCAACGAATCCGACAATTAGTTTGAAGAGCGGCGTCAGGCACATTTGACTTTGAACAACGAGGTTGCAATATTGAACTTGTCGCCTTGAACGGCGCGAGGGTATCGGCACGGGTGGTATTGCTTGAAACGTAATTGCCATAAGTTGCACACGCAAATATGGGTACACACAACAATCCGCCCTTTAAATATTTCCCGATAGTGTTCTTCGGGTGGACCGCTATAATGCAACTCAGCGACGGTAAGGCCCATTGGCCTGCTCCGTCCTCAGGTGCCTGAAGCCCCATGGCCGCTTCCCCTGTATCGGCAACAACACGAAGCCCTGATGCTACGTCAGCTGTCAGCTCTGGTGCCGTGGCCGTCTGCGTGGATACATGCAGTGCGTATCACCAGATTCAATTTCACTTTGCTAGGTAATACTGTGACGAAAGACGAACTGCGCGCGGAACTTGAGCGCCAGGAACAACGTTACAAGGAAGTTTACGGTGGGGAAGTCACCACCTACGCCGCACAACCTGAACCGGAACGCAAACCCTGGCGTAAACGCGCCACTGTTCAGGACCAGGCCTTTTCCCAGGAACTTCAGAAAATGGAAAAGGAACTCAGGCCCGAAGAGCGATGACACGCTTTCCTTGAAAACGGTATCCGGTCGCCACCCAGACCGGACACCGCGGCTGGACGCCCGTCATGAGCGGGCCGCCCTCTCCTTCCGCCATGGGCTGGATGAAGCCGTGACTGACCTTCTTTTCAGATATTTCATACAAATTCCTGGCCCCCTGCCCAGCCTTGGCGTCTCTTGCTCGCCTGGCTTTTAACCCCCGGAATCAATGGGTTGCGCAGCCCTTGGAAAACCTGCTCCCGGAGGGTTTCCTACAAATTATTTCGTTGAAGAATGTTACCGATGAGCAGGCAATGCATCGATCAATGAGGTTTTCTGGCATAATCGCGCCCCCTTATGACCGGGTCAGAAAACCTTCATGATCGATTTATTCAGCGGACTGGATGCTTGGGTGCTTGTGAGCCTCTTGCTCGCCCTGGCTTTTGTCCTCGCCTTCGAGTTCATCAACGGCTTTCATGACACCGCTAACGCGGTTGCCACTGTTATCTACACCAAGGCGATGCCGCCGCACCTGGCGGTGTTCTTTTCCGGGGTGTTCAACTTCCTCGGCGTGCTGCTGGGCGGCGTTGGCGTGGCGTATGCCATCGTCCACCTGTTGCCCGTGGAGCTGCTGATCAACGTGAACACAGGACACGGGCTGGCGATGGTATTTTCGCTGCTCGCTGCGGCCATCACCTGGAACCTGGGTACTTGGTACTTCGGTATCCCGGCGTCCAGTTCCCATACGTTGATCGGTTCGATCCTCGGCGTGGGCCTGGCCAACGCGCTGATCAACGATATCCCGTTGGGCGACGGGGTGAACTGGCAGAAGGCGATCGATATCGGCGCCTCCCTGGTGTTCTCCCCCATGGCCGGCTTCCTGGTTGCAGCCCTGGTGCTGATCGGCCTGAAATGGTGGCGTCCGCTGTCGAAGATGCACAAGACACCGGAACAGCGCCGCAAGATCGACGACAAGAAGCACCCTCCGTTCTGGAATCGCCTGGTGCTGGTGATTTCGGCCATGGCCGTCAGCTTCGTCCACGGCTCCAACGACGGCCAGAAAGGCATCGGCCTCATCATGCTGGTACTGATCGGTATCGTGCCCGCGCAGTTCGTACTCGACCTGAGCAGTACCACCTACCAGATCGAGCGCACCCGTGACGCGACCCTGCACCTGAGCCAGTTCTACCAGCGCAACAGCGAATCCCTGGGTGAATACCTGGCGCTGGGCAAAAGCGTGCCGGGCGATCTGCCGGAGAAATTCCGTTGCAACCCGCAGCAGACCGAACCCACCATCAATGCGCTGCTCGACACCCTCAAAGGCGTGGCCGACTACCATTCGCTGCCGTCGGAAAGCCGCATCGAGATTCGTCGCTACCTGCTCTGCCTGGACGACACGGCCAAGAAGGTCGGCAAGCTGCCAAACCTGGCAGCCCGTGAAAAAGACGACCTGAACAAGCTGCGCAAGGACCTGACCGCCACCACCGAATACGCCCCGTTCTGGGTGATCCTGGCCGTCGCCCTGGCGCTGGGCCTGGGCACCATGGTTGGCTGGAAGCGTGTGGTGCTGACCATCGGCGAGAAAATCGGCAAGCAGGGCATGACCTACGCCCAGGGCATGTCGGCGCAGATCACCACCGCGTGCATGATCGGCCTGGCCAACGTCTTCAGCCTGCCGGTATCCACCACCCACGTGCTGTCTTCCGGCGTGGCCGGCACCATGATCGCCAACAAGAGCGGCCTGCAAGGCGGCACGGTACGCAACATCCTGCTGGCCTGGGTGCTGACCCTGCCGGCGACGGTGGCGCTCTCGGCCGGGTTGTTCTGGTTGGCTTCCAAGGCCCTGGGCAGCTGATTCCAGCAGCTCACAAAAAAGGTGCAATCCTTGCGGATCGCACCTTTTTTTATGCCCGGAACACTGGCCCTGTGGGAGCAAAGCCTGTGGGAGCAAAGCTTGCTCGCGACGAAGGCACCTCGATTTACAGACCGTGTTTCAATTCATCGCGAGCAAGCTTTGCTCCCACCGGCTCGAACAGGGCTTCGGTGTATGGGCAAGAATCTGGCACAAAAAAAAGGGCGACCGAAGTCGCCCAAAATGCCTTGCGTGCTCGTTACAACTGGAAAGACCTACGGTTTTTTGCGCTTATGGGCGTCTTTCCAGATGAATAATCCAAAAACAGCGAAGAATACGAACATGAAGCCGACCGTTAACATTCCGGCAAACACCACATTATCGAAAAACATGATTGGCCTCCTTGGTCCTGCTCCTGTTGTGTTGGAGCCACATTAACCAATCGAACCGGGATGAACATTGACCGGGGTCAATAACGCTCGCGACCGAGCGAAAAGGAGGGAAATAACTGATCCGCTGAAGGGATCGAGGGGGCGTCAACGCTTCTTCGGTTTGTTCTTCGGCTTTTTCTTGGCCTTGCCCAGGGGCATGGCCTGCTCGAATGCCTGGCGGACTTCATTGAGGCGTTTTTCGTTGAGATCATGAACGCGCTTGGCGCGCTCAGCGCTCAGGTCAATCAGTTTGTCGTCTTGGCTCATGGCGTGTCGGCATCATGCAGTGAAGTGCGAATGTGCTCATGATGGGGGCTGTTGGCTGCGTTGACCAGCCTGCGTGCGTGGGCAAACATCGGAAATCAGATCTGGATATCGACCCACAGGCCCTGGCGCGCCTCATCGTCAATCAGGGGTTTCACCGGCACGGTGTTGTCGGCGTTGAGTTCGGTCCCCGGTATGGCCAGGTGTTCCTCGGGGTCTTCATCGGCTTCGCGACGACGCCTGTCGCGCTCTTGCTGGCGACGCTGTTCCTCGCGCAGCAACAGCGCAGCCTCTTCCGGATCGCGCTTTTGCAGGTCGATGGTGCTTTCGCTGGAGGTTTGCTGTACCGGGGCCACGGGCGGGATGTCCGGTCGCTGGCGGACTGGATCCTGTTGTGCGGTGATAGGTACGGCGCTCAAAGGGAGCGTGGGTAGCAACATAGAAATCTCCTGTCATCAGGTTATCGGCCGCGGCGCAGGCTGCTTGAACCACTGGTCCGAAACTTGTGACCCGGTTGGCATTAATGCAAGGCAGGCACAAGCCTGTTTGATCGCCAAACCCGCTGAAGTTCCATCGCGCCGGTCGAAGGAATGGCGCTCATAACAGCCCGTTACGTGCGTAATTCCTTTGGTCTACGGGATCATTCCGTTAAGATAATCGGCTTTTTCAAGGCGGGAGTCAGGCAGCATGGCGCAGCAGTATCAACCGGGGCAACGCTGGATCAGTGACAGCGAAGCCGAGCTGGGTTTAGGCACCGTTCTGGCACAGGACGGCCGCTTGTTGACCGTGCTCTACCCGGCCACTGGCGACACCCGCCAGTACGCGCTACGGAATGCGCCTCTTACACGTGTACGGTTTTCACCGGGCGACGTGATCACTCACTTCGAAGGTTGGAAAATGACCGTGCGCGAAGTCGATGATGTCGACGGGCTGCTGGTCTATCACGGCCTCAACGGGCAGAACGAAGTCGTCACCCTGCCGGAAACCCAGCTGTCGAACTTCATCCAGTTCCGCCTGGCCAGCGACCGTCTGTTCGCCGGCCAGATCGACCCGCTAGCCTGGTTCTCCCTGCGTTACCACACTCTGGAACACACCAGCCGCCAGTTGCAGTCCCCGCTCTGGGGCCTGGGTGGTGTTCGGGCCCAGCCCATCGCCCACCAGTTGCACATTGCCCGGGAAGTGGCCGACCGCATTGCACCGCGGGTACTGCTGGCGGACGAAGTGGGATTGGGCAAGACCATCGAAGCCGGCCTGGTCATCCACCGCCAGCTGTTGTCCGGACGCGCCAGCCGCATATTGATCCTGGTCCCGGAAAACCTTCAGCACCAGTGGCTGGTGGAAATGCGCCGGCGCTTCAACCTGCAAGTCGCCCTGTTCGATGAAGAACGCTTCATCGAAAGCGATGCGAGCAACCCGTTCGAAGACACGCAACTGGCGCTGGTGGCGCTGGAATGGCTGGTGGACGACGAGAAGGCCCAGGACGCGCTGTTCGCCGCCGGCTGGGACCTGATGGTGGTCGACGAAGCCCATCACCTGGTGTGGCACGAAGATCAGGTCAGCCCGCAGTACGCGCTGGTCGAACAGCTTGCCGAGACGATCCCGGGCGTACTGCTGCTGACCGCAACCCCGGAACAGTTGGGCCAGGACAGTCACTTCGCCCGCCTGCGCCTGCTGGACCCGAACCGCTTCCACGATCTCAAGGCCTTCCGCGCCGAGAGCGAAAACTACCGCCCGGTGGCCGAGGCCGTGCAGGAGCTGCTGGACAAGGGCCGCCTCTCGCCCGAAGCCCACAAGACTATCCACGGTTTCCTGGGCAATGAAGGCGAAGCGCTGCTGACCGCCGTCAACGATGGCGACAGCGAAGCCAGCGCCCGTCTGGTTCGCGAGCTGCTGGACCGCCACGGCACTGGCCGCGTGCTGTTTCGCAATACCCGTGCCGCCGTACAGGGCTTCCCGGAACGCAAACTGCACGCCTATCCACTGCCGTGCCCGGACGAATACCTCGAGCTGCCCCTGGGCGATCATGCCGAGCTGTATCCGGAAGTCAGCTTCCAGGCCCAGCCGGACGCCAGCGAAGAAGAACGCTGGTGGAAATTCGACCCACGTGTCGAATGGCTGATCGACCAACTGAAAATGCTCAAGCGCACCAAGGTACTGGTGATCTGTGCTCATGCCGAAACCGCCATGGACCTGGAAGATGCCTTGCGCGTGCGCTCCGGCATCCCGGCCACCGTGTTCCACGAAGGCATGAACATCCTCGAGCGAGACCGTGCCGCTGCGTATTTCGCCGACGAAGAGTTTGGCGCACAAGTGCTGATCTGCTCGGAAATCGGCAGCGAGGGGCGCAACTTCCAGTTCGCTCATCACCTGGTGCTGTTCGACCTGCCCTCTCACCCGGACCTGCTGGAACAGCGGATCGGCCGTCTGGACCGAATCGGGCAAAAGCACACCATCGAGTTGCACGTGCCATACCTGGAAACCAGTCCACAGGAGCGGCTGTACCAGTGGTACCACGAGGCGTTGAACGCCTTCCTCAACACCTGCCCGACCGGCAACGCCTTGCAGCATCAGTTCGGCCCACGCCTGCTGCCCTTGCTGGAGGAAGCCGACGATGGCCAATGGCAAGCGCTGATCGACGAGGCCCGCACCGAACGCGAGCGCCTGGAGACCGAGCTGCACACCGGTCGCGACCGTTTGCTGGAGCTCAACTCTGGCGGCGCCGGTGAAGGCGACGCACTGGTGGAAGCCATTCTTGAGCAAGACGATCAGTTCGCCCTGCCGATCTACATGGAAACCCTGTTCGACGCCTTCGGCATCGACAGCGAGGACCATTCGGACAACGCGCTGATTCTCAAGCCAAGCGAAAAAATGCTCGATGCCAGCTTCCCTCTGGGCGACGACGAAGGCGTGACCATCACCTATGACCGCAACCAGGCGCTGTCCCGCGAGGACATGCAGTTCATCACCTGGGAACACCCGATGGTGCAAGGCGGCATGGACCTGGTGCTGTCCGGCTCCATGGGCAACACGGCCGTGGCGCTGATCAAGAACAAGGCCCTCAAGCCCGGCACCGTGCTGCTGGAACTGCTTTACGTCAGTGAAGTGGTTGCCCCGCGTGCGCTGCAACTCGGCCGTTACCTGCCACCGGCCGCCCTGCGCTGCCTGCTGGACACCAACGGTAACGATCTGGCGGCCCGGGTTTCGTTCGAGACCTTGAACGACCAGCTCGAGAGCGTACCGCGCGCCAGTGCCAACAAGTTCATCCAGGCCCAGCGTGACCAGCTCACCCCGCGCATCAATGCCGGTGAAGAGAAGATCGCCCCACGGCACGCCGAGCGCGTGGCCGAAGCCCAGCGCCGCCTGGCGGCCGATACTGACGAGGAACTGGCCCGCCTGACCGCGCTGCAAGCCGTCAACCCGACCGTGCGCGACAGCGAACTGATGGCCCTGCGCCAACAGCGCGAACAAGGCCTGGCGATGCTGGAAAAAGCTGCGCTGCGCCTGGAAGCGATCCGGGTGTTGGTGGCGGGCTGATCAGCCCTGGCAACACAAAAAAGGCCCGCAGCGCTGCGTAATGCCAGTCAGTTAAGGATCAAACGGCGCAACGCCTGTGGGAGTAAAGCTTGCTCGCGATAGCGATGGACCCGTCAACATTGTTGCTGACTGACCTACCGCAATCGCGAGCAAGCTTTGCTCCCACAGGTTTGTGGCTTAACTGACTGGCATTACGCAGCGCTGCGGGCCTTTTTTGTGCGCCGAGCCCACCTTTCACAAACATCCCCGAAACGCTGTGGGAGCAGGCTTGCTCGCGATAGCGGTGGGTCAGTCATGGAATATTGGCTGGACTGACGCCATCGCGAGCAGGCTCGCTCCCACAGGGATTGCGGCGTATACAAATGCTGCTTATCCCGCAGGGAACAGCGCCGAACAGCAAGCACCAAAAAAACCCGTCACTGCCCCCGAGCGCTGAGTTGCTGTTGCAGGTTCTGGATCTGCGCTTGCAGCGTATTGATGTTGCGGGTGACCTGGCCGCGGAAGGCATCGAACTCGGCCGTGCCGCCGCCCGAGCGGTTATCCTGCTGGCTCTTGAGCACCATCATCTCCTGCTCCAAGCGTTCGATGGCGGGGTTCTGGTTATTCCTTTTCAGGGCGGTGATGTCGGCACCGATGCTCTTGAGCTGGGCATCGAGCACGCCGCCTTCACCCTGGTTCTTCAGCGTGGTCACTTCAGCCGCCAGCGTCTTGAGCTGGGCTTGGAGCTCCTTATTGGAAGCTTGCAGCTGAGTCGTGGCGTTCTGCTGTTCAGTGGCCTGGGCAATAAGCTGGGCCAGCTCCTTGTCCAGGTCGGCGGATGGACCGAACGTGGCTTGCTGTTGTTTGTACTGCTCTTGCAACTTGCTTTCGAAGAGCCGGGCCTGGTCTTGCAGCTTGTTGTCCAACTGCTTGACCTGCAGCTTCAAGGCTTCACTGTCGCTCATGACATTGGACTGACCGGCCACCACCTTGCCGGAAATGTCCTGCAAGCGTCCCGCCGCGTCCTCACTGATCCGCGCGAAACTTTCCTGGGTCGCCACCAACTGCTGCTCCATCAGGGAAATCTGCTGGAAGCTCCACCAGGCCAGGAAACCGAATGCACACAGCAACGCGCCAACCAGCGCCCACAGCGGCCCAGTGCTGGCCCCCTTGACCCTGGCTGCCGCCACGGGCGTCGGACGCGCTTGCACATGAGGCTGACGGTTGGGCAGGAAGTCATCGTCATCGGGGATGTCGGCACGCATCCGCAGGCTCGGTACATCGTCGAAGTCGTCGTGTTCATCATTACGCGTGGGCATGGATTCAACCTTTGAAAAACCAGTAATGGCTTGATGCGCCGAGTATAACCCCCTCGCCCGCCGCACCGATTGACCCCGAACCCGGCACTCGGTTCATGACGGACCGATCAGCGGGCTTTCCACCAGGTGCAGAACTCATCGAGAGCGGTCCACAGGCTGACCTTCGGATCGTAATCGAGATAATGCCGGGCCCGGCTGATGTCGAGGGTGAAATTTTTGTTCATGACCTGCATCCCCAGGCGCGACAGCGTCGGTTCGGGCCGGCCCGGCCACACCTTGCAGGCCCCTTCGTTCAACGCGGCCATGCTGTAGGCCAGCCCGTAGGAACGGTAACGCCTGACCTGCGGGACGTCCATCTGCCGCATCACATAGTTGACCACGTCCCACAGCGGAATCGGCGCCCCATTGCTGATGTTGTAGGCCTTGCCCAAGGCTGAACCGGTGGCCAGCAGACTGCTGAGCAGCGCCTCGTTGAGGTTGTGCACGCTGGTGAAGTCGACCTTGTTCAAACCATTGCCGACAATCGCCAACCGCCCCTTGCGCTGCATGTTCAACAGGCGCGGGAAGATGCTCATGTCGCCAGCACCGGTCACGAAACGCGGTCGCAGCGCCAGCACTTCAAGACCGAACTCCTGGGCGCCGAAGACTTTCTGCTCGGCCAGGTACTTGGTGGCGGCATAGGGATGCCCGAAGCGCTTGGGCACCTGCTCTTCGGTCAGCCCTAAGTGGTCACGACCGTCGAAATAGATCGAGGGTGACGACAAGTGCACCAGGCGCCGGACCTTTTGCTTGAGGCAGGCCTCGACAACGTTTTCCGTGAGCTGGACGTTACCCTGATGAAAATCCTGATAGCGGCCCCACAACCCCACGGAACCGGCGCAGTGCACCACGGCGTCGACGTCCAGGCACAGATCACGGGCCAACAGCGGATCACTCAGATCCCCCGGGACGAATTGCGCACCGCGACGCACCAGGTGCTCCACGCTCTCGGCCCGGCGTCCGTTGACCCGTACATCCAGGCCCTGCTCAAGGGCAAAACGCGCAAAGCGCCCGCCGATGAAGCCGCTTGCGCCGGTAACCAGAATTTTCATGAATGCTCCCAACCCGTGCAGTGGCGGGCATCGAGCCGCCACGGCCAATTAATCTGTACGCCGCTTGCGGCTTGACGCTCATTGCGGTCCCCAAGGCACCAGCCAGCGCTTCGAGCAGTGAATCAATTGATCGGTCAACAACCCGAGCAACTGCCCACCATTACGCCAATGATGCCAGTACAACGGCACATCGATCGGTTTATCTGCCAGCAACTCCACCAACACCCCACGCGCCAGCTGTTCACGCATCTGCAGTTCCGGCACCAGGCCCCAGCCAAGCCCGGCTTCGGCGAGGCGGATGAAACCTTCGGAAGACGGACACAAATGGTGCTCGAAGCCGCCGTCGACGCCGAGGGAAGCGAGGTAGCGGTGCTGCAGGAAGTCATCCGGACCGAACACCAGGGCCGGCGTGCGAGCCAATTGATCGGCGCGCACGCCATTGGGGAAGTGCCGGGCAATGAAGGCAGGGCTCGCCAGCGCACGATAGCGCATGGCGCCCAGCAATACGCTGCGGGCCCCGGCCACCGGGCGCTCGCTGGCGCAGAGACACGCCGCCACTTCGCCGGCGCGCATACGTTTGAGACCGACGGTCTGATCCTCGACCACCAGATCCATCAACAGGTGATGTTCGGCGCAGAAATCGCCCACGGCCGCCGCCCACCAGGTCGCCAGGCTGTCGGCATTCAACGCGATGCGCAGACGTTCGGGCAGCCCATCTTCATCCAGTGCCGGCACCAGGCTTTGCAGATCGCGCTCCAGCAAGCGCACCTGCTGCACATGGTTGAGCAAACGGCGACCGATCTCGGTAGGCGCCGGCGGCGTGGCGCGTACCAACACGGGCTGGCCGACTCGCGCCTCCAACAGCTTGATCCGCTGGGAAACAGCCGATTGCGACAAACCCAGCACCTGGGCCGCACGCTCGAAACCGGCCTGCTCCACCACGGCAGCCAAGGCCGCCAGCAACTTGTAATCGAACATCAGTATTCCTAATGAGCAATCAGCAATATTGGTTTTTCTTATACAGCTTTCGACCGGAAAATGACCAGCATTCACTGGAAGGAGCGAGCCATGTCTGGCGAAACATCATTGAAAACCCTGCTGCGCAGCATGAGCCCGCAGCTCAATCAGGGCGAATACGTGTTCTGTAGCCTGCCCGACGGCCGGGTACCGGCGGACATCATGATCATTGGCAGCTTTCTCGAGCGAGAGGGACTGACGGTGATCCTGGAAAAATCCCAGGCACAGAAAGCCGGGCTGAGCTTCGATTACGTCGCCGCGTGGATCACCCTCAATGTGCACTCGGCCCTGCAGGCCGTAGGCCTGACCGCAGCCTTCGCCACGGCGCTGGGCAATGCCGGCATCAGTTGCAACGTGATCGCCGGTTACTACCACGACCATCTGTTCGTTGGACACGACGACGCCGGACAGGCCATGACGGTACTCCAGCAATTGGCCGCGAACGGAGAGTAATGTTTATGTGGCAAAGCTATGTGAACGGGCTGTTGGTGGCCCTCGGGCTGATCATGGCCATCGGCGCCCAGAACGCGTTTGTGCTGGCCCAGAGCCTGCGTCGCGAACATCATTTGCCCGTGGCTGCGCTGTGCGTCACCTGCGACGCGCTGCTGGTCATGGCCGGCGTATTCGGGCTGGCTACACTGCTGGCCCAGAGCCCGTTGTTGCTGGCGATTGCCCGCTGGGGGGGCGCGGCGTTCCTGTTCTGGTACGCCAGCGTCGCCTTGCGTCGGGCCTGCTCGACGCAAAGCCTGCAGCAAGGCGAACGCCAGGCCGTGCGCTCACTGCGGGCGGTGTTGCTCAGTGCGCTGGCCGTGACCCTGCTCAATCCCCACGTCTACCTCGACACCGTGCTGCTGATCGGCTCCCTCGGTGCCCAGCAGAGTGTGCCCGGCGCCTATGTCGTGGGCGCCGCCAGCGCCTCGCTGTTGTGGTTCTTCACCCTGGCCATCGGCGCCGCATGGCTGGCCCCCTGGCTGGCTCGCCCGAGCACCTGGCGGATCCTCGACCTGCTGGTGGCGGTGATGATGTTCACCGTGGCGGTGCAGCTGATCGTCATGGGCTGATTATTCGAAACCGCTCTGGAACCTCTATCCCACACAGTTGTTGCGTGGTTATGCCGCACCCCCGGTGCTATGATCCGACCCTGCGCCGCAAAGAGTACAAACTCCCCGGCGCTAGTCCGGCCGCCCGTGATCGGCCTTGCGCTCACCGCAACTGACCTGATTAGGAGAATCACCATGGCTTTCGAATTGCCGCCGCTGCCCTACGCACACGATGCACTGCAGCCGCACATCTCCAAAGAGACTCTGGAATTTCACCACGACAAGCACCACAACACCTACGTCGTGAACCTGAACAACCTGGTGCCTGGCACCGAGTTCGAAGGCAAGACCCTGGAAGAAATCGTCAAGACTTCCTCGGGCGGCATCTTCAACAACGCCGCTCAGGTCTGGAACCACACTTTCTACTGGAACTGCCTGGCGCCCAACGCCGGCGGTCAACCTACCGGCGCACTGGCTGAAGCCATCAACAAGGCCTTCGGTTCGTTCGACAAGTTCAAGGAAGAATTCAGCAAGACTTCCATCGGCACCTTCGGTTCCGGCTGGGGCTGGCTGGTGAAAAAGGCTGACGGCTCCCTGGCCCTGGCCAGCACCATCGGCGCCGGCAACCCGCTGACCAGTGGCGACACCCCGCTGCTGACCTGCGACGTCTGGGAACACGCCTACTACATCGACTACCGCAACCTTCGTCCGAAATACGTCGAAGCGTTCTGGAACCTGGTCAACTGGAAATTCGTGGCCGAGCAGTTCGAAGGCAAGGCGTTCACCGCCTAAGCTTCGATCCGACGCCCGACAAAAGAACCCGGCACCTTGCCGGGTTTTTTTTGCCCGGTATAAATGCTCGCCCTCGTTTTCGCGCGGATGACCTCACGTCCGAATCCCAACAAAAAATCCCTGAAGGCCTCAAGTTACGGGCCTCTGCAACCGACACAATGACCGTAGAGCAATCACTCTGGAAAAACCGCATATCGGCCATGTTCCAGGCAAAATCCCTTGTGTTTGATTGTCCCTTTGACTGACATCACAGGATTGCCAATACTCATGGCAACTTGACGCTACCCGCACGGTACAAGGAATCCCTCTTTGAAGCTGGAACTCAAGAACAGCTTGTCTGTGAAGTTGCTCCGGGTCGTGCTCCTTTCGGCATTGATCGTTGGCATGATTTTGAGCTGCGCTCAGATCGTGTTCGATGCCTACAAAACCAACCGGGCCGTCGCCAGCGATGCCCAGCGCATTCTCGATATGTTTCGCGACCCCTCGACCCAGGCCGTCTACAGCCTCGACCGGGAAGTGGGCATGCAAGTGATCGAAGGGCTGTTCCAGGACGAGGCCGTGCGCATGGCCTCCATTGGTCACCCTCACGAAACCATGCTCGCCGAAAAAAGCCGGCCCTTGCAGCATTCCGAAAGCCGCTGGTTGACCGACCTGATCCTGGGCAAGGAACGCACCTTCACCACACAATTGGTCGGCCGTGGTCCCTACAGCGAATATTACGGCGACCTGAGCATCACCCTGGACACCGCCACCTACGGCCAGGGGTTCATCATCAGTTCCGTGATCATTTTCATCTCCGGCATGTTGCGGGCCCTGGCCATGGGCCTGGTGTTGTACCTGGTCTACCACTGGCTGCTGACCAAGCCGCTGTCGCGGATCATCGAGCACCTGACGGAAATCAATCCCGATCGCCCCAGTGCCCACAAGATTCCGCAGCTGCGCGGCCACGAGCAGAACGAACTGGGCCTGTGGATCAACACGGCCAACCAATTGCTCGCCTCCATCGAACGCAATACACACCTGCGCCACGAAGCGGAAAACAGTCTGCTGCGGATGGCCCAGTACGACTTCCTCACCGGCCTGCCCAACCGCCAGCAGCTCCAGCAGCAACTGGACAAGATCCTGGTGGATGCCGGCCGCCTGCAACGCCGGGTAGCGGTGCTGTGCGTGGGTCTGGATGACTTCAAGAGCATCAACGAACAGTTCAGTTACCAGACCGGCGACCAGCTGTTGCTGGCCCTGGCCGATCGGTTGCGGGCCCACAGCGGACGCCTGGGTGCGCTGGCACGGCTGGGAGGCGACCAGTTCGCCCTGGTGCAGGCCGACATCGAGCAACCTTACGAAGCCGCCGAGCTGTCGCAAAGCATCCTCGACGACCTGGAGGCGCCCTTCGCCCTCGACGACCAGGAAATCCGCCTGCGCGCCACCATTGGCATCACGCTGTTCCCCGAAGACGGCGACAGCACCGAGAAGCTGTTGCAGAAAGCCGAGCAGACCATGACCCTGGCCAAGTCCCGCTCGCGCAACCGCTACCAGTTCTACATCGCCAGCGTCGACAGCGAAATGCGCCGCCGTCGGGAGCTGGAGAAAGATTTACGCGAGGCCTTGGTCCGCAACCAATTCACCCTGGTCTACCAACCCCAGATCAGCTATCGCGACTTGCGGGTGGTGGGCACCGAGGCGCTGATTCGCTGGCACCATCCCGAACACGGCTTCGTGCCGCCGGATCTGTTCATTCCACTGGCCGAGCAGAACGGCACCATCATTGCCATCGGCGAATGGGTGCTGGACCAGGCCTGCAAGCAATTGCGCGACTGGCACGACCAGGGTTTCGTCGAAATGCGCATGGCGGTCAACCTGTCCACGGTGCAACTGCACCATGCCGAACTGCCCCGGGTGGTGAACAACCTCCTGCAGATGTACCGGTTGCCGCCTCGCAGCCTGGAACTCGAAGTCACCGAAACCGGCCTGATGGAAGACATCACCACCGCTGCCCAGCACTTGCTGAGCCTGCGCCGTTCCGGCGCGCTGATTGCCATCGACGACTTCGGGACCGGCTATTCGTCCCTGAGTTACCTCAAGAGCCTGCCGCTGGACAAGATCAAGATCGACAAGAGCTTCGTCCAGGACCTGCTCGACGACGAAGACGACGCGACCATTGTCCGCGCCATCATCCAACTGGGTAAAAGCCTCGGCATGCAGGTGATCGCCGAAGGCGTCGAGACAGTCGAACAGGAAGCCTACATCATCGCCGAGGGCTGCCATGAAGGTCAGGGCTACTACTACAGCAAACCCCTGCCAGCACGGGAGCTGGGTGTTTATCTGAAGCAGGCGCAGCGCAGCAAGGCCTCCATTCTCTGACGCTCTAAAGATCGCAGGCTTGGCCAGTTCCTACAGAGAAATTGCATCTTTCTGTAGGAACTGGCCAAGCCTGCGATCCGCGTACATTAAATAAGAAATATTTACAGCCGCAGCTCTTTACACATAATGCAAATCTTTCGCATTATGTCGCAGCTTTGCGCGCCCTTGCGCCAGTCCCATCCATTTTCGAAGCAGGATGTTTGCCATGATTCGTATGCCCCTGGCTACCGCCAGTCTGCTGGCCATCGCCATTTCCCTCGCCGGCTGCGGCGAAGGCAAGGACAAGGCTGCCGCGCCGCAAGCGCCGACGCCTGCCGCCAGCACCGCGGCACCGACCGCCCCTGCTGCCGCCGGCAAGCTCGACGAAGCCGCCGCCAAGGCTGTCGTCGCGCACTATGCCGATATGGTCTATGCCGTCTACAGCGATGCCGAATCTACCGCAAAAACCCTGCAAACCGCCGTCGACGCGTTCCTGGCCAAGCCGAACGCCGACACCCTGAAAGCCGCCCGGGCTGCCTGGGTCGCCGCACGCGTGCCTTACCTGCAGAGCGAAGTGTTCCGTTTCGGCAACACCATCATCGACGACTGGGAAGGTCAGGTGAACGCCTGGCCCCTGGACGAAGGCCTGATCGACTACGTCGACAAATCCTACGAGCATGCGCTGGGCAACCCAGGCGCCACCGCCAACATCATCGCCAACACCGAAGTCCAGGTGGGTGAAGACAAGGTCGACGTGAAGGACATCACCCCGGAAAAACTCGCCAGCCTGAATGAGCTGGGCGGTTCCGAGGCCAACGTCGCCACCGGCTACCACGCCATCGAATTCCTGCTGTGGGGCCAGGACCTCAACGGCACCGGCCCGGGCGCCGGCAACCGCCCGGCTTCCGATTACCTGGAAGGCGCCGGCGCCACTGGCGGCCACAACGACCGTCGTCGTGCCTACCTCAAGTCCGTGACCCAGTTGCTGGTCAGCGACCTGGAAGAAATGGTCGGTAACTGGAAGCCGAACGTGGCCGACAACTACCGCGCCACCCTGGAAGCGGAGCCGGCCGAAAGCGGCCTGCGCAAGATGCTGTTCGGCATGGGCAGCCTGTCCCTCGGTGAACTGGCGGGCGAGCGCATGAAGGTATCCCTGGAAGCCAACTCGCCAGAAGACGAGCAGGACTGCTTCAGCGACAACACCCACAACTCGCACTTCTACGACGCCAAGGGCGTGCGTAACGTGTACCTGGGCGAATACACCCGCGTCGACGGTACCAAGATGACCGGCGCCAGCCTGTCGTCCCTGGTGGCCAAGGCCGACCCGGCCGCGGATACCGCGCTCAAGGCCGACCTGGCCGATACCGAAGCCAAGATCCAGGTCATGGTCGATCACGCCAACAAGGGTGAGCACTACGACCAGTTGATCGCTGCCGGCAACACCGCCGGCAACCAGATCGTCCGCGACGCCATCGCCGCCCTGGTCAAGCAGACCGGTTCGATCGAACAGGCTGCCGGCAAACTGGGCATCAGCGACCTGAACCCGGACAACGCTGATCACGAGTTCTGATCAACGCTGGGCTGACTGAAAAAGGCGACCTCCGGGTCGCCTTTTTCATGGGCAGAAGAACCCGCTCCCACATTTGAAATGCGATCCCCTGTGGGAGCGAGCCTGCTCGCGAAGCGGTGGGTCAGTCGACGCAGATGCTGGATGTCATGACGCCTTCGCGAGCAGGCTCGCTCCCACAGGTTTATTGCTTGGCCAACTCCGCCAATCGCCCCTCAAGAAACCGTCGCTCCGGCAGTTGCTGTGTCAATTCAAGCGCACGCCGATAAGCCGCCCTCGCCTCTTCCACTCGCCCCAACTGCCGGCAGAATTCCGCCCGTGCCGAGTGAGCCAGATGATAGTCAAGCAAGTCGCCACGCCCCAGGATCGCCTCGATCAGGCGCAATCCCGCCTCCGGCCCGTCACGTTTGGCCAGAGCGACAGCGCGATTGAGTTCGATCACCGGTGACGGCATGACCCGCAGCAGCACGTCATAAAGCCCGACGATTTGCGGCCAGTCGGTCTCCTGCGCGGTAGGCGCTTCGGCGTGAACAGCGGCAATCGCCGCTTGCAGGCAATAAGGCCCAAACCGGCGGGTATTCAACGCGGCTTCCACCAAACCGCAGCCTTCGGCAATCAGTTGTGCATTCCACAAGGAGCGGTCCTGTTCATCCAGCAGCACCAACTCACCAGTGTCCGAGGTGCGCGCCGTCCGCCGGGATTCGTGCAACAGCATCAGCGCCAACAATCCCATGACCTCGGCTTCAGGCAACAACTCCATCAGCAGCCGTGCAAGGCGAATGGCTTCGCGGGTCAGGTCTTCTCGGGTCAATTCGGCGCCCATCGAAGCCGAGTAACCTTCGTTGAACACCAGGTAGATCACCCGCAGCACACTGTCCAAGCGCTCGGGCAGTTCCGGACGGGACGGGACCTGGTAGGGAATTTTCGCGTCGCGAATCTTCGCCTTGGCCCGCACGATACGCTGGGCGATGGCGGCTGGTGCGGCGAGGAAGGCACGGGCGATTTCCTCGGTGGTCAGGTCGCAGACTTCCCGCAGCGTCAACGGCACCTGGGCATCCGCCGCCAGGGCCGGATGGCAACAGGTGAAAATCAGCCGCAGACGATCGTCTTCCACGTCTTCGTCGCTCCAGTCAGACTGTTCAAGCGCCTCGAGCTGGGCGATCAGCATTGGCTGGGACGCCGCGAAGCGCGCTCGCCTGCGCAAACTGTCGATGGCCTTGAAGCGCCCGGCGGACACCAGCCAGGCCCTAGGGTTGTCCGGCACACCGTCACGTTGCCAACGCTCGACCGCAATGAAGAAGGCTTCGTGCAGGGCTTCCTCCGCCAGGTCGAAATCCCCCAGCAAGCGAATCAGCGTTGCCAGGATCCGCCGCGAGTCTTGCCGATAGACCTGCTCGACCCGCGCCTTGACCACATCGGCCGACATCAGTCGGGCATGCCTTGGGTGACCAACGCTTCGAGCCGGTCCAGGCTCTGGCCCCAGCCGTCATGGAACCCCATGGCCTCGTGGGCCTGCCGGTCCTCTTCGCTCCAGTGCAGGGCTCGGGCGGTGTAGCGAGTTTTTCCGCCCTCCTCTTCAAGCACCACCTCGGCGGTCATGAAGGCCTTGCCAGAGGGTACCCAGCCAGGCACGAACGCATCGGTGAACACCAGCCGCCGGGGGGCGACGATTTCCAGGAACACCCCCATGGTCGGGTATTCGCTGCCGTCAGGCGCACGCATCAGGGTGCGAAACTGACCGCCTACCCACAGGTCCATTTCGCATTCCGGCGTGGTCATGCCGTGGGGCCCCCACCACTGGACCAGCAGGGCAGGCTCGGTCCAGGCTCGGAAGATCTTCTGGCGCGGGGCATCGATCAGCCGACTGATGGACAACTCGAAAGCAGCAGGTGTGAGGTTCATGAATCGAATCCTGTTTGTGATTGTTGTTCAGGGGTTCAATTGGCGCACCGGTCGGACTTCGACACAACCGACCCGGGCCGCCGGGATGTTGCCGGCGACCTGGATGGCCTCGTTCAAGTCCTTGGCGTCGATCAGGTAGAAACCCGCCAGTTGTTCCTTGGTCTCGGCGAACGGTCCGTCGGTGATCGACAGCTTGCCGCCGCGCATGCGCACGGTGGTCGCGGTCTGCACCGACTCCAGGGCCTCGGCGGCGATCATCCGCCCGCTGCCCTGGATCGACTCGGCGTAGGCCATGCACTCGGCGTCCTCCGGGCTGTCGGGCGAGCTGTGCAGCGTTTGTTCGTTGCTATACACCAGGCATAAGTACTTCATGGAAAACTCCGGGATCGAACGGATCAACTATGACGGTAGAAGGACGCGGCGGCGAAAAAACCGACGATCAGGGCTGAAGATCGAAGATCGCCGTGCCCGCCATCGGATCGAACGGCGCCGACCAATGTTCATGGACGATCTTCCACTGTCCCGCCACACGTTGGTAGCAGGCCGTCACTCGCATCCAGCACGCCTGTTCTTCGCCCTTGTCGTTGGTGCCACCGCAATAGGCCAGCCAATGGGCGAAAGCGATGCTGTCCGCCACGTTGATCTTGACCTGGTGGAAGTCGAACTTGTGCGGGCCGGGGCACATTTCCATGCAGGCCTGCCAATGGGCGCGATAGGCGACCTTGCCCTTGAATTGCAGGGCCTGGATGGCGTCGAACGAGACGATGTCGTCGGCATAGAGCGCCATGACTTTTTCAACGTCCTTGGCCATGACGGCCTGACGATAGGTATCGATCAGGGCCTGGATTTCGGTTTCGGTGGCTTGGGTGTTCATGGTGATTCTCCACAGTTTTTGTTGAAGACACCCTTTGTCGTTTGGGGAGACGGCGAATCGACATCTCGGATGAAAATAATTCAAGGAAGAAAATTCGCTAGAATTGCGCTCCATCCTGCAGACAAACAACGGACGTGACTGTGACTGCTCAACTTGTCGACTATGAAAATCTGAGCGCTGCCCAGCGCCAACAGGTGGAAGCCATCGAGCTCCTTCCCGAACAGATCCGGTTCTCCGGCGATATCCACGGTGCACTGCACATGTTGCTGTCCCGGCCCTGCCCGGGGGTCAAGGGTTTCGCGTTGCTGGTCGACGGCGCGCCGGTGGCGTTCCTGCTGCTCAAGCGTCCGCCCATGTTGCCCGCCTGGGCCGATGAGCACAGCGCAACCCTGCATGCCCTGCAGGTCGATCGCCGGGCCCAGGGCAAGGGTCACGGCAGGGCCTGCCTGCAAGCACTGCCCGCAGTGGCGCGTGCGGCCTGGCCGGAAATCAGGGGGTTGGAGCTCGCGGTCGATGCCGATAACGAATCGGCTATTGGCCTGTACACCCAAATGGGCTGGATCGACTGTGGCGAAGCCTACAAGGGCCGCATCGGTTATGAGCGGCGGATGGGCTTGATGTTCCAGGGCCCTAGTGGCCTGTGTGGCTAATTTGAGTACTCGAATTAACCGTACAGGCCACTAGCTTTTGAGCGGTATCCAGATCTCCAGAGTTCCTTCGTTGGTCTTGGGGTTGAAGTCTTCGCTGTAGCGCTCGAACTCCGGAGCGTCCGCCGCTTCGTGACCCGATTGGGGCAACCAGACATTCCAGATGTAGTGAAAGGTGTCCTGCAGGCTCTTCAATGGCCCATGGTGTTCGAACACCGCATAGTGAGCGGGCTGGATTTCGATCCAGCGGTACTGTTCCGGCAGATCGTCGAGTCGACTGATCTCCACCCCGGCGATGTATTCGAATCCGCCGTTCCCGTCCGGGTTGCAACACACACCGTAGGTAACTTCGCTTTTCTGCCCTGGCACGTTACCGAGCCAGGGCAAAAACTTTTCCCAGAGCAGGGGGATACCCTGGGCGGTTTCCTGGGTAAAACGGCCGCCAAAACCGGCGATAAGATGAAAGTTTCCGTGTTCGAAGCGTGGCTCGGCTGTGTAATCGCGTTGGGGCTTTTCCATGCGTCAACACTCCGCAAAACATGAGGTCGGGTTTGGCAGTATAGAAGCCAAACCATGAATGCCAGGGCCGTTTCGCTTATCAGGCCGCGGGAACCAGCGTCGCTACAGAGGCCCCTACAAACTCGTTGTAGCCAGAAACGATCACGTAAACAGCGAAATAACAGAAGATCGCAGCGGATGCCCAATAGGAATAACGCAGCAATTTATCCCCCAATAATTTTCCGCCCTGGGTCGCCGCCAGGCACAGGCCGGCACTCCACAGCAGCCCGGCGCAGAGGAAACCACCGAGGAAAAGTATCGAGCTGAGCACAGTGCCACCTCCTGAGCGGGCGATGAGCGTACCGCCCACGGCCGCGAACCAGAGAATGGCACTGGGCGACGACATGGCCAGGAAGATCCCGCGCAGAAATTCCTGGCCAGAGGAGTTGCCCCGCGCCTCACCCGCCTGTTCCAGCACTGCGCCGTGATAAATCGCCGAATGGACCATTTTCGCCGCGAAATACAGCAACAGCACCGAACCGCCGATCCATAGCACCCAGCGCACCGCTTCGTATTGCAGCAACACCGTCATGCCGGCCAGGGCCAGCACCGCATAGACCAAGTCGCCCACGCAGGTGCCCAGGCCCAGGGCAAAGCCCTGGAAATAACCACGTTGCATGGCAAGCGTGATCATCGCGATATTGGCGACGCCAATGTCCAGGCACAGGGAGAGACTCAGCAAAAAACCGCTGGAAAATTCCATCATCATTCCGTTCGGGTTGGGTATGGCGAATTGAGCAGTCCGCACGCATTCCACGGACGGGTCGACAGTGTCGTCGAAAATAGTTGTGGGCCGCCACTGGACAAGCGGCCATGGCGGCCATTATCTTGCGCCGCAGGCCACCGCAGTGGCCAACGTCGCTCGGACGGTTCCGGGCGCTCACGTATCTCGAGGCAACAATGGCCGAACAAGGTTCGCCGCGCCGCTTTGCGCGCATCGATCGACTCCCCCCTTACGTATTCAATATCACTGCCGAGCTGAAGATGGCTGCGCGTCGGCGCGGCGAAGACATCATCGACTTGAGCATGGGTAACCCCGACGGCGCCACGCCCCCACACATCGTGGAAAAACTGGTCACCGTCGCCCAGCGTGAAGACACCCATGGATACTCCACCTCCAAAGGCATCCCGCGCCTGCGCCGCGCCATTTCGCGCTGGTACAAGGACCGCTACGAGGTGGACATCGACCCTGAAAGCGAAGCCATCGTCACCATCGGCTCCAAGGAAGGCCTGGCCCACCTGATGCTGGCGACCCTGGACCAGGGCGACACGGTACTGGTGCCCAACCCCAGCTACCCGATCCATATTTACGGCGCAGTGATCGCCGGCGCCCAGGTGCGCTCGGTGCCGCTGATACCGGGCGTGGATTTCTTCGACGAACTGGAGCGGGCCATTCGAGGTTCGATTCCCAAGCCGAAGATGATGATCCTGGGCTTCCCGTCCAACCCCACCGCCCAGTGCGTGGAACTGGATTTCTTCGAACGGGTCATCGCCCTGGCCAAGCAGTACGATGTGCTGGTGATCCACGACCTGGCCTACGCCGACATCGTCTACGACGGCTGGAAAGCGCCATCGATCATGCAGGTGCCCGGCGCAAAAGACATTGCGGTGGAGTTCTTCACCCTGTCCAAGAGTTACAACATGGCCGGCTGGCGCATTGGCTTCATGGTCGGCAACCCGGAACTGGTCAGCGCCCTGGCACGGATCAAGAGCTACCACGACTACGGCACCTTCACGCCCTTGCAGGTGGCCGCCATCGCCGCGCTGGAAGGCGACCAACAATGCGTGCGCGACATCGCCGAGCAGTACCGCCAGCGCCGCAATGTGTTGGTCAAGGGCCTGCATGAACTGGGTTGGATGGTGGAGAACCCCAAGGCGTCGATGTACGTCTGGGCCAAGATTCCCGAAGCCTATGCCCACCTGGGCTCGCTGGAGTTTGCCAAGAAGCTGCTGGCCGAAGCCAAGGTCTGCGTCTCACCGGGCGTGGGCTTCGGCGAATATGGGGATGATCATGTGCGCTTTGCGCTGATCGAGAACCAGGACCGGATCCGCCAGGCTGTGCGTGGGATCCGGGCGATGTTCCGGGCGGATGGGTTGGTCGGCAAGACCAACGCCTGATACAAGCCCAATGTGGGAGCGAGCCTGCTCGCGATAGCGGTGGGTCAGTTGCATGGATGCTTCTGACATACCGCCATCGCGAGCAGGCTCGCTCCCACAGTTGTTTGTGCTGGGTCTTTAGACCACCAGCGACAGCAACAGGATGAAGCCCAACCCCACCACCGACAGGATGGTTTCCATCGCCGTCCAGGTCTTGAAGGTTTCGGCCACGGTCATGTTGAAGTACTGCTTGACCAGCCAGAAGCCCGCATCATTGACGTGAGACAGAATCAACGAACCGGCGCCGGTGGCTAGCACCAGTAGCTCACGGTTCACACCTGGAATCATCCCTACCACCGGAACCACGATGCCTGCGCCAGTGATGGTGGCGACGGTGGCCGAGCCGGTGGCGATACGAATCACCGCTGCGACCAGCCAGGCCAGCAGGATCGGCGAAATCTGCGCACTCACGGCCATATGGCCGATCACGTCACCCACGCCGCTGGTCACCAGCATCTGCTTGAAGCCACCACCGGCACCGATGATCAGGATGATCGCGGCAGTCGGCGCCAGGCTCGCGTCGAGCAACTTCAGGATCTGGTTGGAACCGATGCCCTGGCGATGGCCGAAGGTGTACAGCGACAGCAGCAAGGCCAGCAGCAGTGCCGAGATCGGGTGACCGATCAGGTCCATGAAGGTGCGGAAGATGTTGCCGTCCGGCAGCACCACGTCGGCAAAGGTCTTGAGCAGCATCAGGAACACTGGCAGCAGCACGGTGACCAGGGTGATGCCGAAGCTCGGCAGTTCCTTGGCCTCGGGCTCACGGGCCAATTGATCGACCAGCTCCTGATTGGCGTGGCCAGGGATGTGCTTGGCGATGAACGTACCGAAAATCGGACCGGCAATGATGGCGGTCGGCAAGGCTACGATCAGGCCATAGAGAATGGTCTTGCCGATGTCGGCACCGAACACGCCGATGGCCAGCAGCGGGCCCGGGTGTGGCGGCACCAGGCCGTGCACCGCGGACAGGCCGGCGAGCAGCGGGATACCGATCTTGATGATCGACACGCCGGTGCGGCGCGCCACGATGAACACCAGCGGGATCAGCAGCACGAAACCGATTTCGAAGAACAGCGGGATCCCCACCAGGAACGCGGCGAACATCATGGCCCACTGCACTTTGTCCTTACCGAAGGCGCGGATCAAGGTCTGGGCGATCTGATCCGCCCCGCCCGACTCGGCCATCATCTTACCGAGCATGGTGCCCAGGGCCAGGATGATCCCGACAAAGCCCAGCACGCCGCCGAAACCATCCTGGAAGGCCTTGATGATGGTGCCGATCGGCATGCCCGACGTCAGGCCGAGAAACGCGGCCGCGATGGTCAGGGCAATGAACGGGTGGAATTTGAACTGGGTGATGAGGAGGATGAGTCCGATCACCGTGACCACTGCATCGAGCAGTAGGAACGTCTCGTGGGACATGCCAAACATGAGGGGTGTCTCCTGATTTGTTGTTGTTATTGAAGCAGTTATTTGTAAGCCGTCGGGACAGCGCTATCTTTCTGACGCAAAAATGATCGAGTTCAACTGGCCAGCTTCAAACCGTGTTCCAACCACCAGGTGTAAGCCTGGCGAGCCAGCTCATCGACGCCGTGGCTGGACGCATCCAGGGCCAGGACCAGAGGTTCGCCGACGGGGGATTCAAGGGTGGCGAACTGACTGTCGATCAACGTCGACGGCATGAAATGGCCGGGGCGATGGGACACACGGTCGGCCGCCACTTCGGGCGTCAGTTCCAGGAACACGAAACCCAGGCCAGGCAAGGCGCTGCGCAGACGCTCGCGATAACTGTGCTTGAGGGCCGAGCAGGTCAACACCGGACGCTCGCCCTTGGCGTCGATGCGGCGCAACTCATCGCACAGGCTGTCTAGCCAGCCGGCACGGTCGTCGTCGTTCAGGGGAATACCGGCGCTCATCTTCTGGATGTTGGCCGCGGGGTGGAATGTGTCGCCTTCGATGGCGGTGGCGCCGCTCAGTTGGCACAGGGCCTGGCTGACGCAAGTCTTGCCGCAACCGGCAACGCCCATGATGACCAGGGCGGTGATGGGATTGTTCATGTAACACCTCAGCGCGCAGACAGCGCTACCTTTGCCAGTTATGACACCGCAGCAAAAGCAGAAGTTGCCGACGCCTTCTTGTCATTTTTGTGGTTGCAGCATTTTTCGTTCACGACACCAACGGATGGGATTCAGGCAAACCCCACTCGCGCATTTGCAGCCGCGTCGAGACAGCGCTACCTTAGTGCCTTGATTTTTGTTTGGCAAGCCACCTGATGACCGTCCCCAAGAACGATAAGAATACCCGCACCACCGGTCGCCCTACGCTCAACGAAGTCGCACGCCTGGCCGGTGTCAGCCCCATCACCGCCTCCCGTGCCTTGCGCGGCGTCAGCACCGTGGCCACCGACCTGGTGGAAAAGGTCCGACAGGCGGCTCAGGCACTCAATTATGTCGTCAATCCCGCCGCCCGCGCCCTGGCTTCGGCCCAGAGCCATTCGGTGGTGGTGTTGGTGCCGTCGCTGTCCAACCTGCTGTTCATCGACACCCTGGAAGCCATTCACCGTGTCTTGAGGCCCAAGGGCTTCGAAGTGGTGATCGGCAACTATCACTACTCCCGGGATGAAGAAGAAGACCTGCTGCGCAACTACATGGCCTATCAGCCCCGTGGCTTGCTGCTGACAGGTTTCGACCGCACTGAAAGCGCCCGCCGCATGATCGAGGCCAGCAACATTCCGTGTGTCTACATGATGGAACTGGACCCCGGGGCGGGGCTCAACTGCGTCGGCTTTTCCCAGCTCAAGGCCGGCGAGACGGCGGCCGAACACCTGATCTCCCGCGGTCGCAAACGCCTGGCCTACATCGGCGCACAACTGGACCAGCGCACCTTGTTGCGCGGCGAAGGTTTTCGCCGGGCCCTGCAGAAGGCCGGGCTGTACGACCCGGACTTGGAGCTGCTGACACCGCGCCCGTCATCGGTGGGCCTGGGCGGCGAGTTGTTTCTGCAACTGCTGGCCAGCCACCCGGATGTCGATGGGATCTTCTTCGGCAACGACGACCTTGCCCATGGCGCCCTGTTCGAAGCCTTGCGCTGTGGCATCAGGATTCCCGAACAGATCTCGGTCCTCGGCTTCAACGACCTGCCCGCCTCGGCCCACATGGTGCCGCGCCTGAGCAGCATCAGCACGCCACGGGAAGCCATCGGCCGCCGTGCCGCCGAACAGATGCTGACGTTGATGGCAGGCAACCGCATCGCCCAACCCGTGGTGGACATGGGGTTCGAGCTCAAGATTCGCGAAAGTACCTGACCCCTCCCCCTCGCCGCGCCGAGGCGGTCGATCCCTGCCGGTCAACGGCAAGGGCTGGCCGCTTCGCCTCGCCCACCGCCCTGCATCCCTCGAAACACGGGGCACCCGGCGTCGGCATGGGAATTGCTCCTGCCCATCGCTCAGCCATTACCTACAGGTGCCCATCATGTTGGTCAGTGCCAAACAACAGGCAATGATTCTGCCGCTCAAGCGTCCGGGCGAGGACCCGACCGCCGACGCCGCCAGCGGCCTGCAAAGCGCCGCGCTACAGGCGTTGCGCGATAACGTCCAGGCCCAGGCGAGCCAGGGCAATGCCCAGGTGCGGGAGTCCGTCACCCAACAGGCTACGCAACAGGTCAACGCGGCCACGGCCATCAGCGACAACGTCGATGAGGCGTTCGCCAAGACCCGCGTGCAGTTGCAGACCACCGCTGCCCAGGATGCCCCGGCGAGCCAGACCGACAGTTCGGCACTGAAGGATTTCAAGGACTACATGAGCAAGACGCCTGAAGAGCGCCTACGTGACGCCATTCTCGCCGAGATGGGTATCAGCGAAGAGGAATACGAGGCGATGCCACCCGAGAAGCAACTGGCGGTCGGCCAGGAAATTGCCCAGCGCATGCAGGACAAGTCCGCGATGGCGCAGGTGGAAAAGGCCCAGGAACAGCGCGACACGGGCGATAAGGATCCGGCCGCGGCGATGCTCCTCACGTCCCTCTGAGCCCGCCGGCGGCCAGCAGATGAGCCGCCGGAGTGCAAACCTGTGGGAGCAAAGCTTGCTCCCACAGGTTTATCGAAACGTGTTCCCTTATAATCTGCCCTCCTCCCCCTCCACGACGTTGCCATGTCCGAAATCCGCTATGCGCTGCTCGATGAACCGCTGTGGCCGCTGATGAACAAGTTCTACCGCGCCCATCAATCCTCGATGAAAGCCGTGCGTGACGCGCAGCTGTGGGTGGCGAGGCAGGATGACATCGTCGCCGCCCTCTGCTTGCGATCAGTGGCGGGCGGGCACTGGTTGACGGGGTTGTTTGTCGACCCGGCACACCGCGGGCAAGGTGTCGCGGCACGCTTGATCAGCGAAGCGGTGAAAGCCGTGGACGCACCGGTGTGGCTGTTCTGCCACCCGGAATTGCGCGGGTTCTATGAACGGCACGGCTTCATGTTCGAGCCCGCCCTGCCCTATGCGATGGCCGAGCGCCTGAGCCGGTATGCCCGCAGCAAGCCGATGATTGCGATGGGGTTGGAGCCGGGAAGCCGGTCCTGATGCCCTGTGGGAGCGAGCCTGCTCGCGAAGGCGGCAGGACATTCCACAACGATGCAAGCTGACCCACCGCTATCGCGAGCAGGCTCGCTCCCACAAGTGATTGAGGTGAAGGTTCAGTCGTCGGCCGTCGGGTCCAGATCCGGGAACATCACTTCGGTAAACCCGAACTTGCTGAAGTCAGTGATCCGCGACGGGTACAAGCGCCCGATCAGGTGGTCGCATTCATGCTGCACCACCCGTGCATGAAAGCCCGAGGCTGTCCGCACGATCGGCTCGCCCTTGGGATCGAAGCCTTCGTAACGGATGTGCTGAAAGCGATCGACCGCCCCCCGCAGGCCGGGCACCGACAGGCAACCTTCGAAACCTTCTTCCAGCAACGGGCTCAGCGGCGTGATCAGCGGGTTGATCAGGATGGTCTGGGGCACTGCCTCCGCATCGGGGTAACGCTCGCTGTGGTCGAAGCCGAAAATCACCAGTTGCAGGTCCACCCCGATCTGCGGCGCCGCCAGGCCGACGCCGCCGACGCTTTCCATGGTCTGGAACATGTCGTCGATCAATTGCCACAGCTCTGGGGTGTCGAACATCTGCGGCGGGACCGGTGGAGCGATTCGCAGCAGGCGCGCATCGCCCATCTTGAGGATTTCTCGAATCATGGTCGGGCTTCTTCTGCGTTCGGATCGGCGTCCGGTTTGATGGAGTGGTCGCGCGCCAGTCCCGAGACATGGTGCTTCCAGTGCTCGCCGGGCACCTTCTCACCAGGCTCCTTGCCTTCGGCGGACATGTGTTCGATCACCGCGTTCATCTCCGCGCCCAGCAACAGCACCGCCGCCGAGATATAGAAGTACAGCAGCAACACGATGATCGCGCCGATACTGCCATACATGGCGTTGTAGTTGGCAAAGGTCTTGACGTAAAAAGCGAAGCCCAGGGAGGCGATGATCCAGACCACCACGGCCAGCACCGAGCCCGGCGTGATGAAGCGAAACTCTTGCTTCACGTCCGGCATCACGTAGTAGATCAATGCCACCGCCACCATCAACAGGATCACGATCACCGGCCAACGCACGATCGTCCAGAGCGTGACGATGAATTCCTCCAACCCGACCTGGGCCGCAATCCACTCCATCACCTGCGGACCGAGGACCATCAGAGCCGCCGCGATGAGCAGCATGCCGGCGATGCCGACCGTATAGAAAATCGACAGCGGAAAGCGCTTCCAGGCCGGACGTCCCTCGACCACATCGTAGGCGGCGTTCATGGCGCTCATCATCAGCCGCACCCCGGCCGAGGCGGTCCACAACGCAACCACGATACCCACCGACAACAGCCC
Source organism: Pseudomonas sp. ICMP22404 (assembly GCF_006227205.1). Lineage (GTDB taxonomy): Bacteria > Pseudomonadota > Gammaproteobacteria > Pseudomonadales > Pseudomonadaceae > Aquipseudomonas. The sequence goes on along the minus strand of NZ_VCNG01000011.1, from coordinate 218,249 downwards.
GCCCTTGGATTGCTGGAGTTGGTCGATCACCGGGTTGACCTGCTCCAGCGCCTGGGGCGGCAGCACCAGCTCCGACTGCAGGCGCAGCCACGAGAAGAAATCCGGCAGATGCAGGAAGCCGATCAGCGCGATCAGAAAGAGGATGAAAGGAAACAGGGAAAACAGCATCTGGTAGGCCAGTGCCGAGGCGTAGGTCGACATCTCGTCGTCGAGAAACTCGGTCACCGTACGCATCATCACGCGATGCAAAGGCAAGCCTTTCATGTCCGGAAATATCATGAGCGTCTCCTTTCGCCGCAAAAAAGGGGTCGCGTGGCGACTCAAGGGGCGTTTTTTACCTCAAAGTAGCCTGTTTGGCGACTTTGGGACAATCTCATCCCGACGCAGAATTGACCAATGCCCCACAGCGCAAGTTTCATTCTTCGCACCGGCAGGGCTTTATGTTTGCCCGGCAACCGTCGAGAATGCCGCATGTATTCAGGCCCGGCCCGAAGCTTTAATCCCGTAGGAACGTTATGAAACTCGATAAGAAGCAGGCCATCGCCCGCAGAAACCAGGAACTGGGCGGCGCCGTCCTGGGCGTCAACAACTGCCATTTCAGCGAATTGAACCGCAACCGCAACATCTTCTGGTTCAACATCCCGGTGACCCGCCTGGCTGTCGGCCAGTACGAATGGATTCATCTGCTCCTGCACACTCCGGCCACCGACGAATTGCTGCACCTGAAAGTGCCGACCGTGTTCCTGCGGGAAAAAATGGAAGGCCTGGAAGTGCGCAACCAAGGCAAGCGCAAGGCGGCCTTGAGCCTGGAGCTGAGCGCCGACAGGGATTCGTACCTGCAAGACCTGCGACCGGGAGGCACCAACCTGGATTTTGCGCAGTTCAGGCTGTAACCCCGACCGCCGACGTATGTAGCTTGGGGATTATGTGGGAGCAAGGCTTGCCCGCGATGAAGGCACCACGACGCCAAGCAGACCGAATCAACTTCATCGCGGGCAAGCCTTGCTCCCACAGTTCACTCCCACACGGCGTCGCTTCAAGTAGCCACCCAACAAAAAGCCCCGCTTCGGCGGGGCTTTTTGTTTACACGCAATTCACTTCTTCACACCCAACTTCCTGAGCTCTTCATCCCGCAACTCACGTCGCAGGATCTTGCCCACATTGGTGGTCGGCAACGCATCGCGGAACTCGACCGCCTTGGGCACCTTGTAGCCGGTGACGTTGGCGCGCATGTGCTCCATCACTTGCTCCTTGGTCAGCGTGGCTCCGGGTCGCACGACGATGAAGATCTTGATCGCCTCGCCGGACTTCTCGTCCGGTACACCGATGGCGGCGCATTGCAGCACGCCCGGCAGGGTCGCCAGCACGTCTTCCAGCTCGTTGGGGTACACGTTGAAGCCGGAGATCAGGATCATGTCCTTCTTGCGGTCGACAATGCGCATGTAGCCGTCCGGCTGGATCAGCGCGATGTCACCGGTCTTGAGCCAGCCTTCGCTGTCGAGGATTTCGTCGGTGGCCTCCTGGCGCTGCCAGTAGCCCTTCATCACCTGCGGACCTTTGACGCACAGCTCGCCGACTTCGCCCAGAGGCAGTTCGACGCCTGCGTCATTGATGACCTTGCACAGCGTCGATGGCACCGGAATGCCGATGGTGCCGACCTGGATGTTCTGGATCGGGTTGACCGTGGCCACCGGACTGGTTTCAGTCATGCCATAGCCTTCGCAGATCGGGCAACCGGTGACCGCTTTCCAGCGCTCGGCAGCGGCCAGTTGCAGGGCCATGCCGCCAGACAAGGTGACTTTCAACGCGGAGAAATCCAGCTTGCGGAAACCTTCGTTGTTGCACAGTGCCACGAACAGGGTATTGAGGCCGACGAAACCGCTGAACTTCCACTTCGACAGTTCCTTGACCATCGCCGGAAGGTCGCGCGGGTTGCTGATCAGGATGTTGTGGTTGCCGATCAGCATCATTGCCATGCAATGGAAGGTGAATGCATAGATGTGGTACAGCGGCAGCGGCGTGATCAGCACTTCGCAACCTTCATTGAGGTTGGAACCCATCAGCGCCTTGCACTGCAGCATGTTCGCCACCAGGTTGCGGTGGCTCAGCATCGCCCCCTTGGCCACGCCGGTGGTGCCACCGGTGTACTGCAACACGGCCACGTCATCGCTGCCCGGGTTGGCTTCGGTCACTGGCCGGCCATGGCCCTTGCTCAGCACGTCGTTGAACTTGACGGCCTTGGGCAGGTGATACGCCGGGACCATCTTCTTGACGTACTTGATCACGCTGTTGATCAGCAGCCGCTTGAGCGGCGGCAACAGGTCGGCCACCTCGGTGACGATGACGTGCTTGACGCCTGTCTTCGGCACCACGGTCTCGGCCAGGTGCGCCATGTTCGCCAGGCACACCAGTGCCTTGGCGCCGGAATCGTTGAACTGGTGCTCCATCTCCCGCGCGGTGTACAGCGGGTTGGTATTGACCACGATGAGGCCGGCGCGAATGGCCCCGAACACTGCCACCGGGTATTGCAGAACGTTAGGCAATTGCACGGCGATTCGATCGCCCGGCTGCAAATCGGTATGCTGTTGCAGATACGCGGCAAAGGCACCGGACAATTCGTACAGTTCACCGTAGGTGATTGTCTTGCCGAGGTTGCTGAATGCCGGCTTGTCGGCGAAGCGTTGGCAGGACTGCTTCAACACCGCCTGAATATTCGGATACTCGTCTGGATTGATGTCGGCAGCAATCCCAGCTGGGTACTTATCCTTCCAAAAGTCTTCGATCATGGAAGCCCACTCCTCAGCAACGCGAATTCTCACCGCATTTGATGCGATTATTATTGGTGTGTTTGTTGGTGAATCTGGCTTGGATGAAGGCCGAGAAGTCACAAAAGCGCGCCGAGAGTAGCAGCTTTGCCAAGGGTCGACTAGAGCCAAAAGTGGCCGACACGGTCACTAATCCGACTCAAGAATATGCAATGGTCATTTTTAGAGTAAAAATTCTACGAACTGTAGGAACGTTCTGAATCCGGCCTTCTTTTTTGTTTAAACCCCAGAAGCCCATGTGGGAGCGAGCCTGCTCGCGATAGCGGTGTGTCAGCCAATATTCCCATGACTGATCCACCGCTATCGCGAGCAGGCTCGCTCCCACAAGGGTATGTGCTTGGTCTACATCACGCGATATCGCGCAGCTCCCGGCGCAGGATCTTGCCCACCGGCGTCATCGGCAGCGACTCTCGCAACACGATGTGCTTTGGGATCTTGTAGCCGGTGAAGTTCTCCTTGCAGTAGGCCTTGAGTTCTTCGAGGCTGACGCCCGCCTCCCGCGCCACCACGAACAGTTTCACCGCCTCCCCGGAGCGGTCGTCCGGCACACCGATCACCGCGCAATTGGCGACCTTCGGGTGGGCCATCACCACGTCTTCGATTTCGTTGGGGTACACGTTGAAACCCGAGACGATGATCATGTCCTTCTTGCGATCGACGATCCGCACGAAACCGTCCGGGTCGATCACCGCGATGTCACCGGACTTGAACCAGCCTTCGCTGTCCAGCACTTCGGCGGTGGCTTCAGGCTTGTTCCAGTAGCCTTTCATGATCTGTGGGCCCTTGATGCACAGCTCGCCACGCTCGCTCAGAGGCTGCTCGACGCCATCATCGTTGATCACTTTCATCAGCGTGCCCGGCACTGGCATCCCCACCGTGCCCAGCCGGGATTTACCGCCATAAGGATTGGCGCTCGCCACCGGCGAGGTTTCGGTCAGCCCATACCCTTCGGTAATGCCGCAACCGGTGATCTGCTGCCAGCGCTCGGCGGTGGCCTTGATCAACGCGGTGCCGCCGGAATTGGTGACCTTGAGGTGGGAAAAGTCCAGGGTCTTGAAATCCGGATGGTCCATCAACGCCACGAACAGCGTGTTGAGCCCCAGCAATAACGAGAAACGCCAGTTCTTCAGCTCCTTGATGAAGCCAGCGATATCCCGCGGATTGGTGATCAGCACGTTGTGGTTGCCGGTCACCATCATGCACATGCAGTTCGCCGTGAAGGCGTAGATATGGTAGAGCGGCAGCGGCGCGATCATGACCTCCTGGCCTTCGCGCAGCAGCGGCTGGCCGTCATCGCCGAGCTGTCCCAGGCAGGCCCGGGCCTGCTGCATGTTGGCCACCAGGTTGCCGTGGGTCAGCATCGCGCCCTTTGCCAACCCGGTGGTGCCGCCGGTGTATTGCAGCACCGCGATGTCGTCGAGGCTGACCTTCAATGGCTTGATGGCCTGGCCACGCCCCAGGCGCAAGGCGCTCTTGAAGGAAATGGCCTGGGGCAGCGAATACGCCGGGACCATCTTCTTGACCTTGTTCACCACGGTGTTGACCAGCCAGCCCTTGGCGGTGGGCATCAGGTCACCCATTTTCGCTTCGATCAGGTACTGCAGGTCCGTGTCGGGCATCACTTCCTGGACCTTGCTTCCGAACAGGTTCATGTACACCAGCGCCCGGGCACCGGAATCCTTGAACTGGTGGCGCATTTCCCGCGGGGTGTACAGCGGGTTGGTGTTGACCACGATCAACCCGGCGCGCAAGGCACCGAAGACGGCAATCGGATATTGCAGGACATTGGGCATCTGCACCGCGATACGGTCACCGGGAACCAGATCGGTATGGCTTTGCAGGTAACCGGCAAAGGCTGCGCTATGGCGCTCGAGCTCGGCATACGTGAGGGTCACGCCCATGTTGCTGAACGCCGGGCGGTCGGCGAATTTCTTGCAGGAACGCTCGAACACCTCGATGACCGACTTATAGGCCCCGAGGTCGACATCCAGGGGCACGCCGGCCGGGCGTTTGTCATTCCAGAAATCAGGCTGCATTGTTTTTATCCTCTTTACCTGAACCTATCCCGGGCCGCTTCGTTACGACTCGTAGAAGCGGAGCTCTTGGGACACTAGCAGCTCTGGCCAATCAGGCAAATACAGCAATTTGTGTCATAGATTGTGTGAATCTTGCCGCCTACGTGTGGCCTGATCAGGCGAGACGCAACGGATGCGCTATACAATGGAGCAACATTGCGCATGCTCCCCTGTAAAGGATCGTCATGACTCATCAAACGTTCTGGCTGACCGCAACCGATCACAGCCGCCTATTCGTCAATCAGTGGTTGCCGCAAACCACACCTCGGGCGGTGATCTTGCTGGCCCACGGCATGGCCGAACACAGCGGCCGCTATGAGCGCCTGGCCCAGGCCCTGTGCGACGAAGGCTACGGTGTTTACGCTGCGGATCTGCGCGGCCATGGCAAGACCGGCGAGGGGGCGCTCCTCGGCCATTATGCCGACGAGGATGGCTGGGCGAAGGTGGTCGGCGACCTGGCCAGCCTCAACCATCACATCGGCCAGCAACATCCCGACACGCCAATCGTGCTGCTGGGCCACAGCATGGGCAGCTACATCGCCCAGGCGTACCTGCTGCATCACAGCGCAAGCCTGCATGGGGCGATTCTCAGCGGTTCCAATTTCCAACCGGTGGCGCTGTATCGCACCGCCCGCCTGATTGCCCGCTTCGAACGCTGGCGCCAGGGTGCCACCGGGCGTAGCGCCTTGATCGAATGGCTGTCGTTCGGCAGTTTCAATCAGAAATTCAAACCAACCCGCACGCCCTTCGACTGGCTCAGCCGCGACCCGGCCGAAGTGGACAAGTACGTCCACGACCCACTGTGCGGCTTTCGCTGCAGCAATCAGCTGTGGGTCGACCTGCTCGGTGGCTTGCAGCAAATCAGCAAAGCGTCCAATCTCGCCCAGATCGATCCGGACCTGCCGTTGCTGGTCATTGGCGGCGAATGTGATCCGGTAAGCGACGGCAAGCGTCTCAAGGATCTGGCCGACGCCCTGCGCGCCGCCGGCAGCCAGCACCTGCAATTGACGATTTACCCACAGGCCCGGCACGAATTGTTCAACGAAACCAACCGCGATGAAGTGACGGCCGATGTGCTGGCCTGGATTGCCCAGGCCCTGAACCACAAGCGCCCGCCACGAAGCGAGTAGCTTGCCAGCGCTTTTTCCCTTACCCGCCACAGGATCAGAAACAGATGACCCAGGTTACCAACACCCCTTACGAAGCCCTCGAAGTCGGCCAGACCGCCAGCTATAGCAAATCCGTCGAAGAGCGTGATATCCAGCTGTTCGCCGCCATGTCGGGCGATCACAACCCCGTGCACCTGGACGCCGAATTCGCCGCGGCGAGCATGTTCAAGGAGCGCATCGCCCATGGCATGTTCAGCGGTGCGCTGATCAGCGCCGCGGTGGCGTGCGAGCTGCCTGGGCCCGGCACCATCTATATCGGCCAGCAGATGAGCTTCCAGAAACCGGTAAAGATCGGCGATACCCTGACCGTACGCCTGGAGATCCTGGAAAAGCTGCCGAAGTTTCGCGTACGCATCGCCACCCGCGTGTTCAACCAGCGCGATGAGCTGGTGGTGGATGGCGAAGCCGAGATCCTCGCGCCGCGCAAACAGCAGACCGTGACCTTGCCGACGCTGCCGGCGATCAGCATCGGCTGATTATCGCAAGGGAATTCATCCCTTCTGTGGGAGCAAGGCTTGCCCGCGATCAGGGCACCTCGATTTCAAGGTAGACCGCATTCACTTCATCGCGGGCAAGCCTTGCTCCCACAGGTCCTGCGACAAGTTATTGATCGTGCTCCTGCACCTGCACACTCGCCGTCATCCCCGCACTCAGGTTCACCCCTTCCGGCACCTTGTCCAGCTTGATCCGCACCGGTATCCGCTGGGCCAGGCGCACCCAGTTGAAGGTCGGTTCAACTTCCGCCAGCAACTGCGCGTCCGGGTTGGTATTGCGATCGGTAATGCCACGGCTGACGCTTTCGACGTGACCTTCCAGGGCATGACCGGCGCTCATCAGCCAGACCTTGACCGGATCGCCCACGCGGATCCTCGGCAGTTTGGTTTCTTCGAAATAGGCCTGCACATAAAACGTCGAATCGTCGATCAATGCCATGACCGGCTGCCCGGCGTTAACGTAATTGCCTTCGGCCAGCCGCAGGTTGGTGATGTGACCGCTACGAGGCGCCAAGACCTGGCTGCGAGCCAGGTTGAGCTCGGCGACCTTGGCCTCGGCCTGGGCTTCGCGCAGCTCGCCCCGGGCGATGCCGGCGTTGATCTGGGCATTTTCCCGCAGCTCGGCACTGATGGCCTGGGGCCCCAGGGCGGCACGGCGACTGGCTTCACGCTCGCGCAGGCTCAGTTGCTGCTGGCGGGTCTGAACCACTGCCCTGGCCTTCTCCACGGCGGCTTCGAAGCGTTCGCGGTCGATGCTCAGTAACAGATCGCCGGCCTTGACCTGCTGGTTATCCACCGCCTTGAGTTCACGCACCCAGCCCGACACGTCGGGGGCGATCACCACCACGTCGGCGCGAATCCGCGCATCCCGGGTCCAGGGCGTGAGCATGTAGTACTGCCACAGGTGAAACCCGGCGAAAATCGCCAATGCCACCACGCCCAGCGTAATGGCGACACGTACGGAGGTACGCATGTTCAACTCCTTATAACGGCCCGAGGACCAGGGTAATCACTGTCAGGACACAGACATACAGGGCGCAGTCGAACAAGGCTTCGTGCCAGATCCAACGCCCGGCCGGCACCAGGCTGAGCAACAGGCGCAATGCACCGGTCACCAGCAAGGCCAGCACCACATAAATCAGGAACGGGCTGAGCAACACCCCGCCAATCGACCATTCACGCAAGCCCATGGCTGTGCTCCCGTCGTTCCGGTTCGTGCTGGCCACACCAGGCGCGCCAGCTGCTCTGCAATTGCACCACCGCGCCCTGCGCCAACTTCAGCGCATCGCCGGGGGGCTCTGTCGATAACACCTTCAGGAACTCGGCGCTGGCCGGGGCCAACGCATCGGCCTGCTCACCGGACGGGCCGCGTTCGAGCACCTGCTCCAGCGCTTCGAAATAGCGCCGTTGCGCCCGGCTGTCGGACACCTGGGCGACGGCCAGGCTCAGACGCAGGTGCAACAGCTCATCGCCGATATCCAGGCCGAGCAATCCATCATCCCAACGGCTGCGCGACGGGACCGGCAGCTCGGGGTAATGCCGCGCCAGCTGCAACAGCCGATCGGCCATGCGTCCGCCGAACCAGCTCTCGGCGCCACTCAAGTTGCGCCGGGTCAGGCGCACCAGGTCATCCAGGGTCGCCGCCAGCAGGCGACGGCCGTGCCAGGCCGGATCGCGCAAAATCAGCAGATTGAATGCCAATACCGCCGCCCCCACGCCGATCATCATCGCCTGAGCGCTATTGAAGAATGTCGCCACGTCGTACTTCATGAAGTTGAGCGGTGATATCAGCACCACAAAATGCAAGCAGAACGACGTGGCCGTGGCAAAGATCGGCGGCTTGGCCATGCCCAGCGCACCGAAGAACAACGGCACGCCCATGGCCATGCAAAGCATGGCGAAGCTGCTCCACTGCGGCAGCAGGATCTCGCCGACCACGAACGCCGTCGGCACGGCCAAGAGGATGCCCCGTAGGAAACTCATGCCGATCTGCGCACCGTTTTCGCGGCTGGCAAACAGGCTGCACACGACACACGTCAACACCAACGCGCCGCTGGCGGCGGGCCAGGCCGTTGCCAGCCAGAAGCAGGAAACCGCCAGAAATGCCAAGGCGCTACGGGCACCGAATACCATGGCCAGGGACACGTCGCGATGGGGCGTCAAGGTGCGCGGCGGATCCGATGCCTCCCTGCCCTCTCGCACCGCCGCCAGCGCCGCGCAAGCGGCCAGCGCGGTGTCGAGCAACAAGGCGAAACGTGCCAGGCAGTAACTTTGCGCCGAGCTGATCGAGGGATCGTGAGAGGCGTCCAGCACCCGTGGTCGCAAGGCTTGCAGCGTCGCCGTGTCGGCATCGAGGGCTTGCTGAACCTCGTTCATCCAGGGTTGGAGGGCCTCGGCTTCTGCGGGTTCGAGTTGCTTCCATTGCCGACGCACCGAACGGGCAATGCGCAGCAGCATCAGCAATTTCTGGCTCAAGCCGCTGATGGCCCGGGCGCGCTGACGACCCAGGCTGCCTTCGAACCAGGCATGTTCGCGCTGGGCATCCACCGCAACGATCCTGCCGAGAATTTCCAGCAAGCCCTTGCGTGCCTGGGCGTCGCCGGCCAGGGTGGCACGGGCCGCCTGCATGCCGCTCTGCCAAGCGGCATGGGCCTGGCCCGCCAGCTGTCGCTCGACCCGTAACGGCCAGAGCAAGGCACTGGCGGCCGTGGCACAGACAATCCCCAGACTGATTTCGGTGCAGCGCGCCACCGCCTGATCGAACACCCCCAGCGGGTGGGAAATGGCCGGCAAGGCGATGATCGCCACCGTGTACCCGGCCAACACGAACGAATAGGACCAGGCACTTCGCAGCAATGTCGAACAGGCCGTGCACAGCCCCAGCCACAAGGCCAGCGCCAACAGGAACAACCAGGGGGTCTGTGCGAACAACCCCATGAAGACCACCGACATGACGGTCCCCACCAGGGTACCGAGCAGCCGCGCCAATCCCTTTTGCACCACCATCCCCGACAGCGGCTGCGCCACGATGAACGCGGTCATCAACGCCCACGACGGCTGCTCCAACCCCCACCGCAATGCCAGCCACAACGCCAGCCCACCACCGAGTACGGTCTTGATGGCGAACTGCACAGCGAGGCGGTCGGGGGCGAACAAGGCCTGGAAGGTAATGGGCACTCAGGAAACTCTTTCAGGGGTTGCAGTAACGATAGTTGCAAAGATGGGTGATGGGGCAAGCGCAATTATTAGCTAGCTACCTATTTGAGTCCAGAGTTGATTACCTGTGGATTTGACAAGACACTTTTTCCGAATCTGTGGCGATCAATCCCTTGCCACAAATGTGCTTGCCGATAAGTCGCACAAAAAAAACGCCAGACAAGGCTGGCGTTTTTTCGATCAAGCGCGTGTATCAGCTGGCGCGTGCCTGGTTACGCAGCGCCTTGACCTGATCATGGTTGCGTTGCACGCCATGGTACTGGCGTTCAACCAGATCGCGGATGCCGACCAGATTGTGCTTGGTGATCTTCTCCATGGCTTCCCTATAGGCCTTCAGCGCATGGTCTTCGCCGCGCTCGGCTTCGTTGAGCACCGCTTCCTCATCCTTGCCGGTGAACATCGACTTCACATCCACCCAGCGGCGGTGCAGGTCACCGGAGACACTGGTGGAGGTTTCCGGATCACCACCCAACGAGCGAACGGCCGCCTGCAGTTCGGATGCAGCCGTGGCACAATCGACGGAACGTTGCACGAACAGAGCCTTGAGCTGTGGATGCTTGATGTCTTCAGCGCAGGTCTTGAACCCTTCCTGACCATCCTTGCTGGTCTGGATCAGGTCGTTCAGGACGGCGATGGCTTCTTTGTTCATATCAGTCATTTTTCAATTCCTTTGCTGGTGAATACAAAACCTGCAGGGAATATTGCATCGGGCATGCCAGCTCCGACCTACAAAAATAAACCTTAAAAATCAATAAGTTAATTAAACAGACAAAATCTGTATCCGCGTTATTTGCATGATCTGTCATTTGGCCTGCATGCAGAATGCCTGTATTTTCAAACCTGTTTGATTCAAGACATTTGCCATGAACCCGGAAACCCTCGAACTGCTGGTCACGCGCCAGATGCCTTTTGGTAAATACAAAGGCCGAATCCTGGCCGACCTGCCCGGTCAATACCTGAACTGGTTCGCCCGCGAAGGTTTTCCCCACGGTGAGTTGGGCGGTTTGCTGGCGTTGATGCAGGAAATCGACCACAACGGTCTGTCCGACCTGCTCGATCCCCTGCGCGTCAAGCACGGCAAACCCAAGCCCCGCCCCTGATTGAGTCCTCACATGCCCGAGAATACCCTGCGTGCCCACGATGAAGCTTTCTGGCAGACCTTTGTCGACCGCTACGACGTCGCCCCCGATGAACCGCTGAACCTGGAGAACGGCTACTTCGGACGCATGTCGCGGACGGTGGTCGAGGAGTACCAGCGCAACATCGATTTCATCAACCGCAGCAACTCGGTGTACGTGCGCCAGCATTTCGACCATGACCAGGGCGAGGCCATTCGCCGCCAAGTCGCGGAGTTGATCAAGGCGCCTGCGCAAACCGTGGCGCTGACCCGCAGTGCCGTGGACGCCCTGCAATCGTTGATTCGCAACTACAACGGCCTGAAACCTGGCGACCAGGTGCTGATCTGTGACCTGGAATATCAGTCGGTCAAGAACGCGATGCGCTGGCTGGCCCGCCAGCGTGGCGTGGAGCTGATCGAACTGGTCCACCAGCATCCGGCCAGTTTCGAGAGCCTGGTGGGGACTTACCGGGAAGCGTTCATTCGCTACCCGCGCTTGAAACTGATGACGCTGACTTACGTCAACCACCTCACCGGGCTGGTGATGCCGGTAAAGGCCATTGCCGAAGCGGCTCGGGAGTTCGATGTCGACATCATCCTCGACGGCGCCCACGCCCTGGGCCAGATCGATTTTGACCTGGCCAAAATGGGTATCCCGTTCGCCGGATTCAATCTGCAGAAATGGATCGGCGGGCCCCTGGCCCTGGGCTTCCTGTACATCGCCCCGAAACGCCTGGCCGACATCGATCCGGACATGGACGACAGTCATTACCCGGCCAACGACATCCGCTCACGCACGCCCCACAGTACCCCGAATATTCCGGCCCAACTGACCCTGCCCCTGGTGTTCGAAGAACACCGCGCCCTGGGCGGCGCCCTGGCCAAAGGTGCGCGTCTCTGCTACTTGCGCGACCTGTGGGTCAGCGCGGTGCGCGATCTGCCGGGTATCGAAGTCATGACCCCGGATGATCGGCGACTCTACTGCGGCATCACCTCGATGCGCTTTACCGCCCAGGCGGATCAGCAGGCGATGGCCGATCGATTGCTCCACGACTATGGGATCTTCACCGTGGTACGCCAGACCAGCGTCGGGCCTTGTATCCGTATCACGCCGGGACTGATCACTCTGGCGAGTGATATCGAGCGGCTTACCCGGGCCTTGATCGAGCTGAGCCGCACATAGCCTGCACAGCCCCCTGTGGCAAGGGGGATTATCTGTGGCGAGGGGATTTAGCGAAACGTCGCACCGCCCCGCTGGGCTGTGCAACAGCCCCCAAAAAATGGGGCCGCTGCGCGACCCAGCGGGGATAAATCCCCTCGCCACAGATGAATCTCCTCGCCACAGAATAGGTGCTCTCAACACCAATCAGTGTTCGGCCAAAAAACAGGCAAAAAAAAACGGCGCGCCGACCAAGCGCACCGTAAAGCCGTAGAACACCCAACGAAGTTCGGTAAAACAATCAGTCCAGCAGCGCCAGTGCCTCGGCGGTGCATTCCTGGATGCGGGCCCAGTCGCCGTTCTTGATCCACTCCGGATCGAGCATCCAGCTACCGCCCACGCACATCACGTTTTTCAACGCCATGTAGCTCTTGATATTGGCCGGGCCGACGCCGCCGGTCGGGCAGAATTTCACTTCGCCGAACGGGCCGCCCAGGGCCTTGATGGCGGCGACACCGCCACTGACTTCCGCCGGGAACAATTTGAAGCGGCGATAGCCCAGGCCGTAGCCTTCCATGATGCCGGACGCGTTGCTGATGCCCGGTAGCAACGGGATCGGGCTGTCGACACTGGCTTCGAGCAGGTCACGAGTGATGCCCGGGGTCACGATGAATTGCGAACCGGCCGCCTCGGCAGCCGCCAGCATCTGGCGGTCGAGTACCGTACCGGCACCGGTCACCAGCTCTGGACGTTGCTCGCGCAACACCTGAATGGCCTTGAGGCCGAACTGGGAACGCAAGGTCACTTCCAGCGCCGTCAGGCCACCGGCCGCCAGGGCATCAGCCAGCGGCAGGATGTCCTGTTCGCGAGCGATGGTGATGACCGGCAGGATCCGCGCCTTGGCGCACAGGTCATCGATCAGGGTAACTTTGTCCGCCATGGAAACGGTCGGGGGTAGAGTTGTCATAGCGGCTGATCCTTGGTTCATGGGCACCAGTAAATCTCTAACGTAGGTTGCAAAAACGCACGGATCGGCATTTCGGCGACGTTGTCACCGGCCACCGCAGCGTTCAGGGTGGTCAATTTCGATTGACCGGAAATCGACAGCACTTTGTGCTTCGCCGAGGCCAGCAAGGCGCGGCTCATGGTCAGGCGCTGGTGCGGCACGGTCGGCGCCAGCATTGGCCAGCAACGACGAGCGCCCTGGGTGTCCAAGGCTGCGGCCAGGTTCGGGCTGTCGGGGAACAACGAAGCGGTGTGTCCGTCATCACCCATGCCCAATACCAGCACATCGATGGGCGGCAGCTCGGCCAGCAGGCGATCCGCCTGCTCGGCGGCGGCCTCCAGATTGGCACTGGCGCTGTAGAGGCTCAGGAACTGGGCCTTGGCCGCCGCGCCTTGCAACAGGTAACGCTTGAGCAGGCCGGCATTGCTGTCGGCATGTTCAACCGGTACCCAGCGCTCGTCCGCCAGGCTCACCACCACCTTCGACCAATCCAGTGCCTGCTTGGCCAGGCTCTGGAAAAACGCCACCGGGCTGCGACCGCCGGACACCACCAGGACCGCCGTACCGCGCGCGTCGATCGCCGCGCGCAGTTGCTCGGCCACTTTCAATGCCAGGCCTTCAGCCAACAGCACCGGGCTCTTGAATGCCTGGGCGCTGACGCCCTGGGGCAGTTTCACTTCAGATATCGCCATACCACGACCTCCCATCCCGCGTGATCAGTGCGATGGAGCTCATCGGCCCCCAGGACCCGGCCGCGTACGGCTTGGGCGCATCACCGGACTTCTTCCATCCGGCAATCAACTGGTCACACCACGTCCACGCGGCTTCGATTTCATCTTTACGGACAAACAGGTTCTGATTGCCGTTCATGACTTCCAGCAACAACCGCTCATAGGCATCGGGAATCCGCGCGCTACGCCAGGTGTCGGAAAAGTTGAGTTGCAAAGGACCGCTGCGCAATTGCATGCCCTTGTCCAGGCCTTGCTCCTTGGTCATCACCCGCAGGGAAATCCCCTCGTCCGGTTGCAGGCGGATGATCAGTTTGTTGCTGATCTGCAAGCGCTGCTCGGGAGCGAAGATGTAGTGGGACGGTTCCTTGAAGTGAATGACGATCTGCGACAGCTTCTGCGGCATGCGCTTGCCGGTGCGCAGGTAGAACGGAACCCCGGCCCAGCGCCAGTTGCGAATGTCGGCGCGCAGGGCGACGAAGGTTTCGGTGTCGCTCTGGGTGTTGGAATTGGGCTCTTCCAGGTAGCCCGGCACCGCCTTGCCCTCGCTGTGGCCGGCGATGTACTGGCCGCGCACCACTTGGGTGGTCAGGCCTTCGGGGCTGATCGGCGCCAATGCCTTGAGCACCTTGACCTTCTCGTCACGGATACTGTCGGCGGACAGTTCGGCCGGCGGGTCCATGGCAATCAGGCAGAGCAGCTGCAACAGGTGATTCTGGATCATGTCCCGCAGCTGTCCGGCCTTGTCGAAATAACCCCAGCGACCTTCGATGCCGACCTTTTCGGCCACGGTGATTTCCACATGGGAAATGTAATGCTGGTTCCACTGGGTTTCGAACAGGCTGTTGGCGAACCGCAGCGCGATCAGGTTCTGAACCGTCTCTTTGCCCAGGTAGTGGTCGATACGATAGGTGCGGTTCTCCGGGAAGAACTGGGCCACGGCGTCGTTGACCTTGCGCGAGGATTCCAGGTCCGAGCCGATGGGTTTCTCCAACACGACGCGCGTGTTTTCGCTCAAGCCGACCTTCGCCAGGTTCTCGCAGATCGATCCGTATACCGCCGCTGGTGTGGCGAAATAGGCAATGACCTGCTGGGCCGCACCAATCTGTTCGGCCAGGGCGACATAATCGTCGGCCTTGAGGAAATCCACATGCAGGTAAGTCAGCCGCGCCATGAAGCGCTCGAACACGGTTTCGTTCAGGTCCTTGTCACCCACGTAGCGGCGCAGTTCCGTGGCGATGAACGCCAGGTGCTGCTGCTCGCTGCCGGGTTCACGGGCCAGCGCAATGATTCGCGTGTCCTCGTGCAACAGGCCGGCACCATCGAGTTGATACAGGGCGGGAAACAGCTTGCGCAAGGCCAGATCGCCCAGCGCGCCGAACAAGGCAAAGGTGCACGGTTCAACCGTTATCGAAGGCATGATGTTTGTTCTTTTATCAAGTTAGGCTACAAATACCTTTTTTCAAGGCATCACTCAAGGAAAAATGTAGTAATAACCACAACATTTTCCGAAAATACCGATTCCGAGTGGTGGTCCGTCGGAGCCATCAGTAGGATAGGCCACCGCAAAGGGTCGTATCAAAGACCCGTCTTTCTAGGAATCCTCTATGGACCGCGTGCGAAATTTACTGGAGCAGATCCAGAGTCGCCTTGAAGACCTGAACAAGGCAGAACGCAAGGTGGCCGAGGTGATCCTGCTCAACCCACAGCAGGCCACCCGTTTCAGCATCGCCGCCCTCGCCCAGGCTGCGTCGGTCAGCGAGCCTACGGTCAACCGTTTCTGCCGTTCGTTCGGCGTCAGCGGCTACCCGGAGCTCAAGCTGCAACTGGCCCAGAGCCTGGCCAGCGGCGCCGCTTATGTCAGCCGTGCGGTAGAGGCCGACGACAACCCCGAAGCCTACACCCAGAAAATCTTTGGCAGTGCCATTGCTTCATTGGACAGTGCCTGCCAGGCACTTGATCCAAATTTGATCAGCCGTGCCGTGGACCTGCTGATCCAGGCTCGACAGATCCACTTCTTCGGCCTCGGTGCCTCGGCCCCGGTGGCGCTGGACGCCCAGCACAAGTTTTTCCGCTTCAACCTGGCAGTGACCGCCCATGCCGACGTGCTGATGCAGCGCATGATCGCGTCGGTGGCCCACACCGGTGAGCTGTTCGTGATCATTTCCTACACCGGCCGCACCCGCGAATTGGTGGAGGTGGCCCGCATCGCCCGGGAAAACGGCGCTTCGGTACTGGGCCTCACCGCTGAAAACTCTCCCCTGGCCAAGGCCAGTACCCTGAGCCTGAATATTCCGCTCCCCGAAGACACCGACATCTACATGCCGATGACCTCGCGGATCATCCAGCTCACCGTGCTGGATGTGCTCGCCACTGGGATGACCCTGCGTCGGGGCGTGGATTTCCAGCCGCACCTGCGCAAGATCAAGGAAAGCCTGAATGCCAGCCGGTATCCGGTAGGGGATGAGTTCAACTGATTCGGCTCAGGAGCTTTGGCGTCCGTTAGTCAGTCTTCGCGAGCAAGCCCGCTCCCACATTTGAAATGCATTTCACCGTGTGGAAGCGGGCTTGCTCGCGAAGAGGCCAACAGCAACGCCGAGTACCTGGACTATGCCCCCACCCGCGCCTGCAGACTCAGGTGCGCCCGCTCCCCTGGCGCCAGGCACAGGCTGTCGGTGCCGCCGCTGGCCGCTTCGACGCAGACAAACTCACTGACTTCATCCCAGCTCACCCCCAGCAACGGCCGGGTACCGGGATGCCACACCACTGTGTCGGCGCTATCGCCGGTATCGATGCACAGCGCTCGCTGCCAGGCGTGGTCCTTGAGCTGCAATTCGCCTTCGTGCTGGAACACTCGCTGGCAGCCGCCTTCGACCCGCAACTCGCCTTCCTGCTGGCACACCGCACGGTTCAGATGGTCGTAACCTTGCGCGCCTTCAAGCCCAGACAGCGCTACCTCACCGACGTCACCAATACGCCAATAGGCATGCAAAGCCTGGCTCAACTGGCACGGCAGGCTGTCTTGATGCTCGGTGCTCAAGCGTAGCTCCATGCGTTCGCCAAGGTCCGCGTGCAAGTCCACCTGCCAGTCGCACAACTGCAATTGCCAATGCAAATGCACGCCATCGTCGTCGCTGCGGCTGTCCAGCAACTTCCAGTCGATCAGCCGCGCCCAACCATGGGACGGCCAGGCATTTTCGCTCGGATGACGGCCATACCACGGCCAGCACACCGGCACCCCACCCCGTATCGCCCCGACCTGGGGCCATTTCGCCGCACACCACAACCAGGGTTTCTGCCCACGGGGCTGGAAGTGCAGCAACTGCGCGCCCTGGCGACTGAACACCGCCTGGCACAGCGGATGATCGATCACCAGCACATCGCGCTGCCGATAGCGCTCCCACGCAAACACCGGGCGCTCGCGCAAGGATCTGAAAAAGCGTTGTAGCGGATGCTCATGCATGGGCCGCGGTCCTGGAAATCATTCAATACTCAACGGGTACAGCGCGTTTCTATGGCGAGGGAGCCTGCTGTGGGAGCAAAGCTTGCTCGCGACACAGGCACCTCGGTTCTTGGGCAAACCGCATTCAGCTTCATCGCGGGCAAGCCTTGCTCCCACAAATGACCTCTCAACGCGGGAACACCCCAAAAAAAAGCGGACAGCCTTGGCCGTCCGCAAATATGCGCACATAGAGAGGAGCTTATCGCAACAACGTTAGAACACCGACTGAATTTTCAGGCCGGCCACCAGCGCGTTGTCCACTTCATCCACACCACCTGGGTGGGTGATGTATTGCAGGTTGGGACGTACGGTCAGCCAGTTGGTGACGTGAACACCGTAGTTGAGCTCGTAGTTGTACTCGGTGCTACGCAGCGGCGCGAACAGTGGGTCGTTGTAATCGGTCACACCATTGGCAGCGTTGGTCAGTTCGGCGTTTTTCTTCACGTCCTCGTTGACATGGATACGGGAGAAACCGATGCCGATGTCATCTTTAGGACGGGCATCGAACGGCCCCTTGTACACGAACATCAACGACTGGTAGTTGTCGACGACGTTGGTGTCCTTGTCATGGAAAGTCGCGTTGGCTGCGATGTTCAGGCCGCGGGACGCGTCACCGTTGTGGGTGGTGAGTTGTTGCTGCGCCACGAACCAGTAGCCGTGCTTGCTGTTGTGACTGCGGTAGGCATTGCGGGTGGTTGCGGCGTCATCGCCATTGTCGTCTTCACGGACGTCGTTGGCATCGGCCGTGCTCTTGTAGTAACCGACACGGTATTCACCCGGCAGGCTGTTGACCTTCGGCGACCAGACCAGCTCGACCGGGATCACGGTGCCCTTGGTACCACTGCCGCTGAGCTTGAAGCCGTTGCCGTGTTCCAGCTGCGAAGGGTTCTGGTTGTAGGCACCGATCTGCGCGTAGAACTCAGGCGTGATGTTGTACTTCACGCGCAGCGCAGCCTGCATGACTGGCCAGTTGTACCAGATACCGGTGGCCCAGTTACCCACTTGGGAGCCGCAGAACGCCAGGTTCTGGAATTCGCAAGGGAAGGTGTTGAAGTCTTCGCCTTCGCCGAAGTAACCAGCCTTGACGTCCAGCTTGCCGTCGAGGAACTGGTGTTTGATCCACAATTGGGTCAGACGGACCATGTGGCCACGGCCGTAGACTTCCTGGGAGGAGCTCAAGGTGCCGGCACGCGGGTCGCCGACACGGTCGTTGGAAATGTTTTCGCCGTTACGGTTGGTCAGCTGGATCTTGGCCTGGGTGTTATCCCAGCCCCACAGCTTTTGCAGGTCCAGTGCCACGCCCAGACCGAACTGGTCGGAGTAACGCGCGGTCTTGTCGTTGTTGTAGCCACCATGCAGGTTGCCACCCACTTCACCGACATAGTCGGCCTTGATGTCGATACCCTGCTCGATCAGCTTGGTCCGTTCACCACCCCAGTCACCCGTCATCCACTGCGAGTCGGCGCTGAACGCGTCGGCAGCATGTGCGCTACCGGCCAGCATCATCGCCGCAACGGCTGATAACTGGCAGATAAGCTGGGCATTGTTTTTCTTCTTCATCCCTACATTCCTCGTCTTATTGTTATTGACTGTTTTTATTTTTTCTAACGCCGTTTACAACGATTGCGGTGGGCAGTCCCCCACCCACCGCATACTTCTTTTTGTGGGAGCGAGCCTGGGTGGGAGATGAGCTTGCTCGCGATGAAAACGCCTCGGTCTTTGGATGACCGCGTTATCGTTCTTCGCGAGCAAGCTTTGCTCCCACAGGCTCACTCTCACATTTGCTCTTCACCGGCCTTTGAACTGCGCCACGTTCGGCGCGCGCCCTTCGGCTTGCGTCTGACCAGCCACACCCAGGCGCTCACCCGTCTGCGCATCAAATAGTAATACTTTTTGCGGATCAAACTGAAGCGTCATCGTCTCACCGGCCTGCGGAGCCGCGTCCGGAGCCAGGCGGCAGCAAACCTTGGTGTCATTTAGACTGACAAATACCAGGGTGTCCGGGCCGGTGGGCTCGGTGACCTGGACTTCGGCACGGATGGTCGGTAAACCGTTCGGCTCGCTGCCGGCCAGTACGATCTGTTCCGGACGCATGCCAAGAATCACTTCGCGATCTTCCAGACCGGCGTCCTGCATGCCCAACGGCAACTCGCAACGGGCCTGGCCACTGTCGAGCAGCGCCACCAGGCGACCTTCCTTGCGCTGCAGGCGCAGGGGAATGAAGTTCATCGGCGGCGAACCGATGAAGCTCGCCACGAACAGGTTGGCCGGGTTGGTGTAGATGTCTTTCGGCGTGCCGAACTGCTGGATGATCCCGTCCTTCATCACCGCCACTTTGTCGCCCAGGGTCATGGCCTCGATCTGATCGTGGGTCACATAGACCGTGGTGGTCTTCAGGCGCTGGTGCATCAGTTTCATTTCGGTGCGCATCTCGACCCGCAGCTTGGCGTCGAGGTTGGACAGTGGTTCGTCAAACAGGTAGATCTTCGGCCGCCGCGCCAAGGCACGGCCCATGGCCACGCGTTGCTGCTGGCCACCGGAGAGCTGGCCGGGCTTGCGATTGAGCAGGTGTTCGATCTGCAACAGCTTGGCGACACGGGCCACTTCCTCGTCGATGGCCGATTGCGGCATCTTGCGGATCTTCAGGCCGAATTCGATATTCTCGCGCACGCTCATGGTCGGGTAGAGCGCATAGGACTGGAACACCATGGCGATGTCGCGATCCTTGGGGCTCATTCCGCTGACGTCCTGGTCGCCGATCATGATCGCGCCGCCAGTGATGTTTTCCAGGCCGGCGATGCAATTCATGAGGGTCGACTTGCCGCAGCCCGAAGGCCCGACCAGGATCAGGAACTCACCGTCCTTGATCGACAGTTCGATGTTCTTCAGGGTGTCGGGCAAGCCGGCGCCGTAGGTCTTGTTTACATTGCGAAGTTCAAGCGTTGCCATGATTACCCCTTGACTGCGCCGGCCGTCAGCCCGCGCACGAAATACTTGCCTGCGACCACATAGACCAGCAGGGTCGGCAGCCCGGCGATCATCGCCGCCGCCATATCAACGTTATATTCCTTGGCCCCGGTGCTGGTGTTGACCAGGTTGTTCAGCGCCACCGTGATGGGCTGCGAATCGCCGCTGGAGAACACCACGCCGAACAGGAAGTCGTTCCAGATCTGCGTGAACTGCCAGATCAGGCAGACCATGATGATTGGCGTCGACATCGGCAGGATGATCATGCGGAAGATGGTGAAGAAACCCGCACCGTCCAGGCGCGCCGCCTTCACCAACGCGTCAGGGATGCTGACGTAGTAGTTGCGAAAGAACAGCGTGGTAAACGCCAGGCCGTACACCACGTGCACGAACACCAGGCCAGTGGTGGTGCTGGCCAGGCCCATCTTGCCGAGGGTGAACGAGGCCGGCAGCAGTACGGTCTGGAACGGCAGGAAGCAGCCGAACAGCAACAGCCCGAAGAACAGCTGCGAACCGCGGAAGCGCCACATCGACAGGACGTAGCCGTTCAGTGCACCGATAGCGGTGGAAATCAGCACTGCCGGAACGGTGATCTTGATCGAGTTCCAGAAGTAACCGTTGACCGTTGCCCAGGCCTTGACCCAGCCGATGCCGCTGACCACGGTCGGCCAGCTCAACAGGTTACCGGTGCTGATATCTTCCGGGGTCTTGAAGCTGGTCAACAGCATGACCACCAGCGGAACCAGGTAAAGCAGTACGGCGAGGATCAGCACCGTGTAGATCGCGATGCGACTCAGGCTGATGCCAGGTTTGGTGGCGAGACTAGTCATGACGCTTGGTCCTCAGCTCGGAATACAGGTAAGGCACGATGATCGCGAGGATCGCACCGAGCATCAGGATCGCACTGGCCGAGCCCATGCCCATCTGGCCGCGGCTGAAGGTGAAGGAATACATGAACATGGCGGGCAGGTCGGACGAATAGCCAGGGCCACCGGCCGTCATGGCCGCCACCAGGTCGAAACTCTTGATCGCGATGTGCGCCAGGATCATCACGGCGCTGAAGAACACCGGACGCAGACTCGGCAGGACCACTTTCCAGTAGATTCTGGGCATGCTCGCGCCATCGATCTGCGCAGCGCGGATGATCGATTGATCGACACCCCGCAGGCCGGCCAGGAACATCGCCATGATGAAGCCCGAGGCTTGCCACACGGCGGCGATCACCAGGCAATACACCACGCGATCCGGATCGATCAGCCAGTCCAGGCGAAAGCCTTCCCAACCCCAGTCACGCAGCAGTTTGTCCAGGCCCATGCCCGGGTTGAGCAGCCATTTCCAGGCGGTACCGGTCACGATCATGGAGAGCGCCATCGGGTACAGGTAAATGGTGCGGATGAAGCCTTCACGACGGATACGCTGGTCGAGAAATACCGCCAGCAGCACGCCGATCACCAGGGTGATGCCAATGAACATGCCACCGAACACCGCGAGGTTCTTGCTCGCGACCCACCAGCGGTCGTTGTCGAACAACCGAGCGTATTGCGCCAGGCCGGCCCATTTGTAGGAGGGCAGAAACGTCGAGTTGGTGAACGAGAGAACAAACGTCCACAGGATGTAGCCATAAAAGCCCACCAGGACGATGAACATGCTGGGCGCCAGCACCAGTTTGGGAAGCCAGCGCTGCAGTGCATCGAACGGCGAGGCTTTGCTGAACACAGCAACAGAGCTCATGGGGAAATCCACTACTTGAAAACTACAGTGACATCCCTTGTGGGAGCCGCCTGTGTGGGAGCCGAGCTTGCTCGCGATGAAAACGCCTCGGTCTTTCGACGGACCGCGTTATCGTTCATCGCGAGCAAGCTTTGCTCCTACAGGCTCGCTCCCAGGGATCCAGGTATTAACCGTTACTTGGCGGACTTGACCGCAGCGCCGAGTTTCTTGGCAGTGTCGGCAGGGTTGGCACTCGGGTCGTTGATGTAGTTGGTCACCACGTCAAAGAACGCGCCTTGTACCGCCAATGTGGTCGCCATGTTGTGCGCCATGCTCGGCTGCAAGCCGCCGGTCGTGGCATCGGCCAGGAAGTCCTTGGCAGCGGTCTGGGCACAGGAGTCGAAACCGTACTTGCCCATGTCCTTCAACATGTCATTACGAACCGGGATCGAACCTTTGTTGATGCTGAAGACCTTCTGGAAGTTCTCACCCAGCACGACCTTGGCAATGTCCTGCTGACCAGCAGAAGTGCCCTTGTCTTTCTGCTTGAACACCGCCAGGGAGTCGATGTTGTAGGTGAAGGCTTTGTCGGTACCCGGGAAGGCTACGCATTCGTAATCCTTGCCGGCGACTTTCTTGGCCGCTGTCCACTCGCTCTTGGCCCAGTCACCCATGATCTGCATGCCGGCCTTGCCGTTGATGACCTTGGCCGCCTCGAGGTTCCAGTCCTGGCCCTTGCCGTCCTCATCCATATAGGTTGCGACTTTTTTCAGCTCGGTCAGCGCCTTGACCATCTCAGGTCCGGTCAGCGCAGCGTTGTCCAGGTCGACCAGCGCTTTCTTGTAACCATCAGCCCCCATGACCGACAGCACCACGGCTTCGAACACGGTGCTGTCCTGCCAAGGCTGGCCACCGTGGGCGAGCGGAATGAAGCCCGCGGCCTTCAGCTTGTCGCCAGCGGCATAGAACTCTTCGAGGGTGGTCGGGTTTTTCGTGATGCCGGCTTTCTTGAAGACTTCCGGGTTGATCCACAGCCAGTTGACGCGGTGGATGTTCACCGGCACGGCCACGTAATCACCGTCGTACTTCACGGTATCGGAGACTTTCTTGTCGAGAAGGGAGTCCCACTTCTCTTCTTTGGAAACGTCCTTGAGGACGTCGCTGTCGAGCAGTCCGGTGGAGGCCCATTCCTGGATGTCCGGGCCCTTGATCTGGGCAACGCCTGGCGGGTTGCCGGCAACCGCGCGGCTTTTCAGCACGGTCATGGCCGTGGCACCACCACCGCCGGCAACGGCACCGTCTTTCCAGGTAAAACCGTCCTTCTCGACTTGGGCCTTCAGGACATCAACAGCCGCCTTCTCACCGCCCGAAGTCCACCAATGCACCACTTCAACCGTCCCTTTCGAGTCGGCGGCAAAAGCACTGAGGGGAAACAACGAGGCAATGGAAACAGCAACTGCGAGGCGATTAATCGCGTTCATCTGAGTACCTTTTTTGTTGTTATGCATGCAAGTCTGTGGCTTGCGCTGCATGGATTCTAATCAGGGGTATTCCCTTCGCAGGTAACGAAGGGATGCGTAAGTGTCACAACTTGGTTACATGGCCGCCGGAGCGGGAAATTGCGCCAGGGCCGAGGCCATGCTCGGCGCCAGGGGCAGGCGTGGAATCAGCACCGCCTGCCAGGCGTGATACAGGTCCGGCTTGCCGGGCCAGATATCGGCACTGGGGCGATTCTGCGGATCGAGTTCGTGGTGCCAACTGCCGTTGCACCGGTCGATGAAGTGCTTCTCGCAAAACTCCCAGAAGCACCGGTACCAGGTTTCGTACTGCGCCTCGTCGGTGCGCTTGAGCAAGGCACTGGCAGCGGCGGCCGCTTCGGCATGGACCCAGTGCAGGCGATGGCGGACCACCGCGCGATTGTCCCAATCCAGCGTATAGACAATGCCAGGCGCGCCATCGACGTCCCAGCCGTGACGGCAGTTCTGCTCGAACAGTTTCTGCGCATCCTGGACCAGCCAGCCCGGGGTCAGCATGCCGATCCGCACGCGCGCCGCTTCGAGGTGCAAGAGCAGGCGGGCCCACTCGAAACCGTGGCCCGGCGTGGTGCCATACGGACGAAAGCCATCGGCGGGATTGTCGTGGTTGTATTCGCGCAACGGCTGCCAGTGGCGGTCGAAATGCTCCACCACCAGATAATCGTTGGCCGCCGCGTGGCCGTGGATCACACGTTCGACGATGCGCAACGCGCGAGCGAGCCAGCGCGGATCGTCGGTGACATCGGCCAGGGCCAGGAAGGCCTCGGTGGCGTGCATGTTGCTGTTGGCGCCGCGATAGGCTTCCTCGACGCTCCAGTCACGGTTGAAGGACTCGCGCAGGGCGCCTTCTTCCTCGCTCCAGAAATGCCCGTCGATGACCCGCACCGCCTCGTCCAGCAGCGCCTGGGCGCCGGGGCGCTGGGCCACCACGGCGGAACTGGCGGCCAGGGCCACGAAGGCATGCAGGTAGGCGGCCTTGCCGGTGTCGTCTTCATGGGGTTGCGTCGTGGCAAACCAGCCACCGTATTCGGCGTCGCGCAAGGGGCCGCTGAGGGCCTGGATGCCGTGGTCCACCAGTTCGGCGAAACCCGGCAGGCCCTGGGCGTGAGCCATGGCGAAGCTGTGGGTCATGCGGGCGGTGTTCATGGTTTCAGCCCGGGCCCCGGTCGGCAGGCAACCGCGCTCGTCCAGGTTGCCGAAACCGTCCGGCACCCTCGACGCCTTGGCGAACGCCAGCAACCGCAGGCCTTCGGCGGCGAGCCATTGCTGGTGGGCAGGGGCGTTCAGCCAACTGCTGAAGGCCGGTTGGAAGGAGTCCATCAGGCGTACCTTTTTTGTTGTTTTGACGCAGGGAGTCTAAACAAGGGATGACGGCGGGCAGGTAACGAAAGGGACGAGTTATGTCACCAGCCTGTTACAAAACAGGTGAGACGACTGGCGCCATCGCGAGCAGGCTCGCTCCCACAGGGTTCGATGGTGGACACAGAAATTGTGAACGCCGCAGTGCTCTTGTGGGAGCGAGCCTGCTCGCGATGAACGATAACGCGGTCTCGCTAATCAACACTGCGAGGCAGTTGCAACGTCACCCGCAACCCGCCCTCGCGCAGATTCTGCAAGCTCACTTCCCCCCCATGACTGTGGGCGATGTTGCGGGCGATACCCAGCCCCAGGCCATATCCCTGCTGCTGTCCGGCCAGACGGAAGTGTGGCTCGAAAACCTGCTCGAGACGCTGCTCCGGCACCCCCGGCCCTTCATCATCGACATGCAGGACAAACGCGGTTTCATCGTCGTCGATGTGCAGGTGGGCGTTCTGCCCGTACTTCAAGGCATTGTCGATCAGGTTGCCGATGCAGCGCTTGAGGGCCAGCGGCTTGCCGGGATACGGCGCCAGCGCCCGGCCATCCTGGGTGACACGGCCATTGCCGTTGGGGGCAAGGTAAGGCTCCACCAGGCAATCGAGCACATGGTTGAGGTCCACCGGCTCGATGTTTTCGTGGATGTCGGTGTCCTTGACGCATTGCAGCGCCCCTTTGACCAGTAACTCCAACTCGTCCAGATCGCGGCCGAACTTGGCTTGCAGGTTCTCATCCTCCAGCAGCTCGACCCGCAGCCGCAGGCGGGTGATCGGCGTGCGCAGGTCATGGGAAATCGCGCTGAACAACTGGCTACGCTCGGTCAGGTAGCGGCTGATGCGCTCACGCATGGCATTGAATGCCCGGCCCACCTCCACCACTTCGCTGCCGCCTCCCTCGGCCACCGGCTCCACTTCGGCGCCCAGGGACATGTCCCGGGCCGCCCGGGCCAGGCGCTTGAGCGGCCGGCTCTGCCAGTGCACGAGTAAACCGATGAACAGCAGTAACAGGCTGCTGGTGAGCACGATGAAGCCGACCTGTTGCTTCGGCAGGTCCTGTTCTTCGAGGCTGGTGTAGGGTTCAGGCAATAGCGAGGCGATGTACAACCATTCACCTGGCGCCATCTGGATCTGCGTGACCAGCACCGGCGGGTTCACAGGTTCAAGTGTCAAGGCATAGTGCGCCCAAGAGCGTGGCAACTCGTCGAGCTTCAGCCCGCCGTTGAAAATCCGCAGGTCATCGGGGCTGACGAAGGTGACGGAAATATCCGTGTTATTGCCCAGGGACTTGCGCAGCACTTCGTCCACTGCCTTGAGCACTGCCAGCTTGCGCGGCGTGACCGGCAGCACATCCATGCCCAGGGGCTTGTCGTTGAGCGTGACGACAAACCGCGTCCCCCCCATGCTGCGCAGTTGGTCCAGCACCAGCGGCCGGTAC
Source organism: Pseudomonas sp. ICMP22404 (assembly GCF_006227205.1). Lineage (GTDB taxonomy): Bacteria > Pseudomonadota > Gammaproteobacteria > Pseudomonadales > Pseudomonadaceae > Aquipseudomonas. The sequence continues at coordinate 191,956 of NZ_VCNG01000011.1, read as the reverse complement.
GCCACCGGCAGCGAACGCAGGTAGCTGACGCTGGCCGTCATCGAATGGGCGAGGCTGCGGGCGCTGGTGACCAAACCTTCGAGCTGCGTGGCGCGCAGTTGCGACACCCAAATGACGCTGGACAATGTCTGGGCGAACAACACCACCAGCAAGGTCAACAACAGCATCCTTCCGAGCAGCGAGCGCGGCACCGGCACCCGTCGGGCGATTTTCCTGGCCCAGTCAATGCCCATTGCTGGCAACCACATTGGCCGCCAATTGATAACCACTGCCGCGCACCGTACGGATCAGCCGTGGTGGCTTGTCGGTGTCACGCAGGCGCTGGCGCAGGCGACTGACCGCCATGTCGACAATCCGGTCCAGGGGCATCAGTTCCCGACCCCGGGTGGCGTTGCCGATGGTGTCGCGGTCGAGGATTTCCTGGGGATGATCGAGAAACAGTTTGAGCAGGGCGAAATCGGCGCCGGAGAGGATCACTTCCTCACCGTCGGTGTGGAACAGCCGATGACTGACCATGTCCAGCCGCCACTCGTCGAAGGCCAGCACCTCGCCGCCGGAGCGTTCCTGGCCGAACTGTGCCCGGCGCAACAGGGCCTTGATGCGCGCCTGCAATTCACGGGGGCTGAACGGCTTGCCGAGGTAGTCATCGGCTCCCAGCTCCAGGCCGATGACCCGGTCGGCCTCGTCGGAACTGGCGGTGAGCATAATGATCGGCACATGGGCCTGGCGCGGGTGTTGGCGAACCCAGCGGCACAGGCTGAAGCCGTCTTCGTCGGGTAGCATCACGTCGAGGATCACCAGATCGCTCGGCGCCTCGTTCAATGCCTGGCGAAACCCGGCTCCGTCGGGCGTGGTCCGCACCTGGAACCCCGCACGACTGAGGTAAGTGTCCAGCAGCTCGCGAATCTCCTGGTCGTCGTCGACCAACAAAATCGATTTGTTTACTGAACTCACGGGGCCGCGTCCTTGTTGTTTGGATTAGTGCGGATTATGCCTGATGGAGAAAGCCTATAAACACCACAGGTCCTTTGTGGGAGCGAGCCTGCTCGCGATAGCGGAGTGTCAGGCGCCGAACAGGTGGCTGACACTCCGCTATCGCGAGCAGGCTCGCTCCCACAGGGGGGACTGCATTTCAGCTGGCCGATTGCTCCAACGCCACGCCCGCGCCCATCAGGCCAGAGTATGGTGCGGTGACCAGCCAGACCGGAATGCCCTTGAAGTAATCGCTCATGCAACCTTTGTCAGCGAAGCAGCGGGCGAAGCCACTTTCGAGGAAGAAATCGGCAAACCGGGGAATCACCCCGCCGACGATGTATACACCACCTCGACCGCCCACCGTCAGTACGTTGTTGCCGGCCACACGCCCCAACCAGCGGCAGAATTGCTCCAGCACTTCCAGGGCGATAGGGTCACCGGCCAGGCCTGCGGCGGTAATGGATTCGGGGGTATCGAGCACGGGTTCATGCCCGTCCACCGCGCAGATCGCCCGGTACACCCGGGGCAAGCCGCTGCCGCTCAAGGCGGTTTCGGCACTGACGTGACCGATCTCGTTGTAGATATGCTGCCAGAGCTGGGTTTCCCGCGGGCTGCTCATCGGCAGGTCGACATGGCCACCCTCCCCCGGCAACGCCGCAAAGCGGCCTTCACCCAGATCCAGCAATGTACCGACGCCCAGCCCCGTGCCCGGCCCGATCACCACCGCCGGACGCATCGGCTCCGGGGTGCCTTCGCACACGACCCGGTACTCATCGGGACGCAAACGGGTCATGCCCAGGGCCATGGCCGAGAAGTCGTTGACCAGCAACAGCTTCTCTACCTGCAGGGTCTTGCAGAACGCCAGGTTGCTCAGGCGCCAGTGGTTGTTGGTGAAGCGAAACAGATCACCCGATACCGGGCCAGCCACCGACAGGCACACCGAACCGATGGCACCGGGCTCCAGGCCCATGCCACTCAGGTACACCTTGATGGCATCTTCAGGGCAGGCGTAATCCGCCGTCGCCAGCACCTGGACGTTCTCCAGGTTGTGGTTCTTCCACAACGCGAAGCGCGCATTGGTCCCACCGATGTCACCGACCAGGGCCAGTTTCAATTAATCGTCTCCAGTGCAGCCGTGAAGGCGCTGGCGCCCTGCTCTGCCGAGCTGAAGGCCATGCGCATGAAACCGAACAGTTCGCGACCGGTACCGATGTTGTTGCCCAACAGGCCCTTGGCCGGTTCGCGTGCGGCGAATTCCTCGGCGTCCACCTTCAATTCCAAGGTGCCTTTGACGCCGTCGACGCGGATGATATCGCCCTCCTGCACTCGGGCCAACGCGCCGCCGACATAAGCTTCGGGGCTGACGTGGATCGCCGCCGGGATTTTCCCCGAGGCGCCGGACATGCGCCCGTCGGTCACCAACGCCACTTTGAAACCGCGATCCTGTAGCGAACCTAGGAACGGGGTCATCTTGTGCAGCTCCGGCATGCCGTTGGAGCGCGGGCCCTGGAAGCGCATCACCGCGACAAAATCCTTCTCCAGCAGCCCGGCCTTGAACGCATCCGCCAGGTCTTGCTGGTCCTGGAAGACCATGGCGGGTGCTTCGACGATCTGGTTCTCCAGGGCAACAGCGGAGACTTTCATCACGCCACGGCCCAGGTTGCCTTCCATCACCCGCAAGCCGCCTTCCGGCGAAAATGCACGGGCCACCGGGCGCAGGATGTTTTCGTCGAGACTTTCGATCGGGCCGTCGCGCCATACCAGCTCGCCATTCTCCAGGAACGGTTCCTGGGTATAGCGGCTCAGGCCGTGACCGAGCACGGTGTTGACGTTTTCGTGGAGCAGGCCGGCTTCCAGCAGTTCGCGGATCAGGAACGACATGCCGCCCGCCGCCTGGAAGTGGTTGATGTCGGCCTTGCCGTTCGGGTAGACGTGACTCAGGGTCGGCACCACCTCGGAGAGGTCGGCCATGTCCTGCCAGGTCAGCTGGATGCCCGCCGCCATGGCGATGGCCGGCATGTGCAAGGTGTGGTTGGTCGAGCCGCCGGTGGCGTGCAGCGCGACGATGGAGTTGACCAGCGAGCGTTCGTCGACGATTTCGCCGATGGGCATGAAGTTGCCGCTCTGCTTGGTCATGCGCGTCACCTGGAACGCCGCTTCGCGAGTCAGGGCATCGCGCAGCGGGGTGTTCGGGTTGACGAACGAGGCGCCCGGCAAGTGCAGGCCCATCACTTCCATCAACAGCTGGTTGGTGTTCGCGGTGCCGTAGAAGGTGCATGTGCCAGGGCTGTGGTAGGACTTCATCTCCGATTCCAACAGCTCTTCGCGAGTGGCCTTGCCCTCGGCGTAACGCTGGCGCACATCAGCCTTTTCCTTGTTGGAGATGCCGGAAACCATCGGCCCGCCGGGCACGAAAATCGTCGGCAGGTGACCGAAGCGCAGCGCGCCCATCATCAGGCCCGGGACGATCTTGTCGCAGATGCCGAGCATCAACGCGCCGTCGAACATGTTGTGGGACAACGCCACCGCCGTGGACATCGCGATCACTTCGCGACTCGGCAGGCTCAGTTCCATCCCCGCCTCGCCCTGGGTGACGCCGTCGCACATGGCCGGCGTGCCGCCCGCGAACTGGCCGACCGAGCCGATCTCGCGTAAGGCTTTCTTGATCTGTTCCGGGAAGGTTTCGTAGGGCTGGTGGGCCGAGAGCATGTCGTTATAGGACGACACGATGGCGATGTTGGCGGCGTTCATCATCCGCAGGTGATGCTTGTCTTCGCTGCCGCAACCGGCCACGCCATGGGCGAAGTTGGCGCATTGCAACTTGCCGCGCATCGGACCGTCGCTGGCAGCACCGCGGATCAATGCAAGGTAAGCCTGACGCGTGGCGCGGCTGCGGGCGATAAGCCGTTCGGTGACCTCAAGAACGCGGGGATGCATGTGTAGAACTCCAGGCTAACGGGTGTGGCGACCTGATTGTCTATGCTGGTCAGAACCGGCTGCGCGCCCCCGTGACAGAGAAGGCGACAAACGGTTTTTGACCAATCGGACCAGTTGATTCAGGTCACTCGTTGTAGATAAAACAAAATATTGCCATCAAAAAGGCTTGTTTTCTATTTTTATGCGAATAATCTTGTAATTCCAACAACAAAACGACGGCGGCGCAGTTAATGACTCTTCGAATCGCAATCAATGGTTTTGGCCGCATCGGCCGCAACGTCCTCCGTGCACTGTATACCCAAGGCTATCGTCGCGACTTGCAGATCGTCGCCATCAACGACCTGGGTGACAGCGCGATCAATGCTCATCTGCTCAAGTACGACACCGTCCATGGCACGTTCGATGCCGAGGTGCAGCACGATAACGAAAGCCTGACGGTCAATGGCGACCGCATCGCGGTCAGCGCCATCCGCAACCCGGCCGAACTGCCCTGGGCCGCCGAGAAGATCGACGTGGTGTTCGAGTGCACCGGGCTGTTCACCGACCGCGCCAAGGCCGCCGCCCATATCAGCGCCGGCGCCCGCAAGGTGATCATCTCGGCCCCGGCCAAGGGTGCCGACGCCACCGTGGTGTATGGCGTGAACCACGACATCCTGCGCCAGTCCCACCAGATCATCTCCAACGCTTCGTGCACCACCAACTGCCTGGCCCCGGTGGCCCAGGTACTGCATCGCGAGCTGGGCATCGAAAGTGGCTTGATGACTACCATCCATGCCTACACCAACGACCAGAACCTGACCGACGTCTACCACACCGACCCGTACCGCGCCCGTTCGGCCACCCAGAACATGATCCCGAGCAAGACCGGTGCCGCCGAAGCGGTGGGCCTGGTACTGCCGGAACTGGCGGGCAAGCTGACCGGCATGGCCGTGCGTGTGCCGGTGATCAACGTGTCCCTGGTGGACCTCACCGTACAGCTCAAGCGCGAAGCGTCGGCCGAAGAAGTCAACGAACTGCTGCGCCAGGCCAGCCAACATTCGAAGATCCTCGGCTACAACACCCTGCCGCTGGTCTCCAGTGACTTCAACCACAACCCGCTGTCGTCGATCTTCGACGCCAACCACACCAAGGTCAGCGGCAAGCTGCTCAAGGTACTGGCCTGGTATGACAACGAGTGGGGCTTCTCCAACCGCATGCTCGATAACTGCCTGGCGTTGTGCAACGCCGAGTAACCGGGCATAGCCGTTGAACGCTTTTGTGGGAGCGAGGCTGCTCGCGAAAGCGGCGTGTCAGTCAGCACTTTCGTCGACTGGCACACCGTTATCGCGAGCGGGCTCGCTCCCACAGTGGTTTTGGGGTAGTGATGAAATCCGGGCTTGACCTACAGAGCAGATGATAAGCATTATCATTTACTCTTACCGGATCGGGCCTTACCGTGAGTCAATCGCGCTTTCACCACGTCTTCCTCGCCCAGCGCACCCCTCTGCTGCGCACCCTCGAGCGCATGGTCAACAACCCCAGCACCGCCGAAGACCTGCTCCAGGAAACCTATTTGCGCGTCTCCCGCGCATTGGGTGAACGCACAGTCGAGCACCTCGAACCCTTTGTCTTCCAGACCGCCCGCAACCTGGCGCGGGATCACTTGCGTGCCCGGCGCATGCAGTCCCGGACCGTTGTGGACGACGTCCCCCTGGACGTCGTCCACAACGTGGTCGCGCCCCAGAGCAGCGCCGAGGACGCCGCCCATGCCGAACAGATGCTCGAGCGCCTCAACATCAGCCTGCAAGCGCTGAGCCCGCGTCAACAACAGATTTTCATTCTCAGCCGCTTGCATGGGCATGGTTATCAGGACATCGCCGCAGAGCTGGGCGTGTCCCTGAGTACCGTGCAAAAGGAACTGAAACTGATCATGGCGATCTGTATCGGCGTGGCAGAACGCTTGGACATCGGCTGATGTCCGCCAGTACACCTCTACAGGGCGGCGCCGATTGCGTTGGCCGATCCTGCTAGTCTAGGTTTCCGGATTTGAAACAGCCGTGCAAAGACACTGCGAGGAACCACCGTGACGGATAATCACCACGCTCCCGAGTCTGCATCAGCCCAGGACACCGCCCATGCCATGGAGCAGGCGCTGGACTGGCTGATCCTGCTGGACAACCCCAGCCAGGAGCAGGCCCGGCAATTCCAGGTCTGGCTGGCGGCCGACCCTCGCCACGGCGAAGCGTTTCTCAGGGCCCAGACCCTCTGGAATGGCCCGCACGTGAAGGAGAGTGCCCGGCGGCTCCAGGCCGCTCCCAGAGTGGGCGCATTGTCACGCTTGCGCGCCCACTGGAAACCCCTGGCCACCGCTGCCGTGCTGTTCCTGGGCCTGTTCAATTTCAGCGACCTGCCCCTGCGTTTCCAGGCCGATCACCTGACGGTGGTCGGTGAGCGCCAGCGCCTGCAGTTGGAAGACGGCTCCAAGGTCCTGCTCAACACCGATTCGGCGTTTTCCAGCACGTTCAACGAACAGCGCCATGTGGCCCGTCTGTACAAGGGCGAGGCGTTTTTCGAGGTGCCCGACACTCGCAGCCTGCCACTGGAGATCGACGCCGGGCCGGTCACCGCCAGTGTCAGCAACACCACGTTCGCGGTGCGCTACCTCGACGGCGTGGCCCAGGTCCAGGTCCAGCGCGGCGATGTGGACCTGCGGGCCAACCGCAACGACACCCATGTCCGGCTCTCGGCCGGGGAAAGCATCCGCATCGGCCCCAACGGCTTCGACCGCCCGGCCCCGCTCGACGCCAGCACCGACCTGGCCTGGGTCCAGGGTCGGCTGGTGTTCGAGAACCGGCCGCTGAGCCAGGTCCTGGCCGAACTGCGGCGCTACTATCCGGGCTGGATCATCAACCGCAACGAGCAGTTGGCCCAAGTCGCGGTGACGGGTAATTACCGCCTCGACCAGCCGCTGGACGTGGTTCGCTCCCTGGCTCACATCACGTCTTCGCAGCTTCAGGAATTCCCGGCACTGGTGATCCTGAACTAAATGAGAATTATTTTTACTCGATAGCCTTCGCTGATTCGTCTCGTTATAGCCAATGCAATTGATTCGCATCTATCGATGCCAATCTGCACCTATAACAGATGCGACACGGAGCGCTATCGATGTCCTCTCGCCTTACCTGCAGGTTCCTCGCCCCTTCCCGAACGCTGTCGTTGCTGACCGCCGCCATCCTCATGGCCGGCATCGCGCCCGCCGCCCTGGCCGCCGCGACACAACCACCTGCGCGCAATATCGGCGACTACACCTTCGCCATTGCCCAACAGCCACTGGTCTCGGCCCTGAACGCGTTCACGGCCGTCACGGGCTGGCAAGTGGGTCTGCCGGCCGAGCTGGCCGAAGGTGTCGCGTCGCCCGGCGTCAACGGCTCGTTGCCACCGGAGAAAGCCCTGGAACGCCTGCTGACGGGAACCAACCTGAGCTACCGCAAGCTGGGCAACAACAGCATCGTCCTGGAGAAACGCAGCGCCGGCAACGTGGTGAACCTGCAACAGATGACCATCAGCGCCACCCGCCAGGAGCAGGACATCAGCGGCGTACCGAGCACCGTCAGCGTCCATGATCGCCAGGCACTGGACCGCAACAACATCAACACCCTCAAGGATCTGGTGCGCTACGAGCCCGGCGTGTCGGTGGGTGGCGCGGGCCAGCGCGGCGGCATCAGCGGCTACAACATCCGCGGTATCGACGGCAACCGGATCCTGACCCAGGTCGACGGCGTGGCAATTCCCGACGGTTTCTTCAACGGTCCCTACGCCAAGACCCAGCGCAACTACGTCGACCCGGAAATCATCAAACGCGTGGAAATCCTCCGCGGTCCGGCGTCGGTGCTCTATGGCAGCAACGCCATTGGCGGCGCTGTCAGCTATTTCACCCTGGATCCGGATGACATCATCAAGCCCGGCCAGGACGTCGGTGCCCGGTTGAAGACCGGCTACAGCTCCGCCGACGAAAGCTGGCTCAAATCCGCCACCGTCGCCGGCCGCAGTGGGGCATTCGACGGCCTGCTGCACTACAGCCAGCGCGACGGCCATGAAACCGAATCCTACGGCAGCCACAACGGCACCGGACTGGACCGCACCGCAGCCAACCCTGAGGACGTGCGCGCCAGCAATGTATTGGCCAAACTCGGTTGGCACTACAACGATGACGCCCGCCTGGGCCTGGTCTACGAGAAGTACAAGGATGATCGCGACACCGATCTGAAAAGTGCCTACGGAGGCCCCTTCTCCAACGGCCAGCCGGCCATTCCCACCAGCATCCTGCCGGGCGGCATGTATCAGTGGCGCACCGGCAACGACACCGTCACCCGTGAGCGTTTCGGCCTGGAGCACAGCTTCGCCCTCGACAGCCTGCTGGCCGACAACATCAAGTTGAGCCTGAATCACCAGATCGCCAAGACCGACGAGAGCACCGCCGAATTCTACTTCCCGATCACCCGTCGGGTCCTGCGCACCCGCGAAACCCTCTACGAAGACAAGCAATGGGTCTTCGACGCACAACTGGACAAGGCCTTCAGCCTCGCCGACACCGATCACGCACTGACCTACGGCACCACGATCAAGCAACAGAAAGTCACCGGCTCGCGCAGTGGCAATGGGGTGTGCCTGGCGGTCGGCGTGGGGTGTTCCGCCGTCGGTGCCATCAGCACCCGAGACGTACTGGCAAAAGCCAGCGACTTCCCGGACCCGACCATCAACACCTACAGCCTGTTCGCCCAGGACCAGATCAGTTGGGACAAGTGGACCTTCACCCCGGGCCTGCGCTACGACTACACCCAGCTCAAGCCGCACCTCACCCAGGCGTTTCTCGACACCGTCGACCCGACCGGCGGTGGCCAGGTCAGCGACAGCAACAAGACCTGGCATCGCGTCTCACCCAAGTTCGGCCTGACCTACGCCTTTACCGACCAGTACACCGGGTACGGCCAGTACGCCGAAGGTTTCCGCACCCCGACCGCCAAGGCCCTGTACGGCCGTTTCGATAACCCCATCGTCGGCTACAGCGTGGAACCCAACCCCAACCTGGAACCGGAAAAAAGCAAAAGCTACGAGACCGGCTTGCGTGGCCGTTTCGACTCCGGTTCGTTCGACGTGGCGGTGTTCTACAACAAGTACCGCGACTTCATCAACGAAGACGCCATCACCCCCGGCGCCGATCAATTGACCTTCCAGAGCAACAACATCAAGCACGCCACCATCAAGGGCGCCGAGCTCAAGGGTCGTCTGGAGCTGGACGTATTGGGTGCGCCCCGGGGCCTCTACACCCAGGGTTCGGTGGCCTACGCCTACGGGCGCAACGACGACACTGGCCAGCCGATCAACAGCGTCAACCCGCTGACCGGCGTGTTCGGCCTGGGTTACGAACAAGACGACTACGGCAGCTTGCTCACCTGGACCCTGGTCAGGAAGAAAAACCGCGTCGACGACAGCAACTTCAACTCGCCGGATGGCGTCAGCAGCCAGTTCAAGACACCCGGGTTCGGGATCCTCGACCTGACCGGTTTCTACAAGGTGACCCAGGACATTACCGTCAGCGGTGGCCTCTACAACCTCACCGACAAAAAGTATTGGCTGTGGGATGACGTGCGTGGCTACGACAGCGTCGGCGAAGCGGCCGTGCTGAGCCCCGCCAACCTCGATCGCCTGACAGCGCCGGGACGCAACTTCGCGGTCAACCTGATCTGGGATATCTGATCCGCTGACCACAGCAAACAGTTCATAGGTGGGAGCAAAGCTTGCTCGCGATACGGGCGCCTCGATTTCTGAAGGACCGCATCGTCTGCATCGCGGGCAAGCCTTGCTCCCACAGTGGTGCCCCTCGCCACAACAGCGACCTACTTTCACTCAAGGAATTTTCATGAGCCCCCAACGCTTCACCTCACGCTCCCAACGCCTCAACCAGATCACCCACGAGCCCCACGGCAAGCTCGACGCCCTGGTCAAGGCCCACGCCCCGTTCGACAGCCCGGCCAGCTTTGCCCGTTTCGTTGTCGCCCAGTACCTGTTCCAGTCGGAACTGGTGGCGCTGTACAACGACGCGCAGCTGTCCGCCCTGATCCCCGACCTGCCGGCCCGCTGCCGGGCCGAAGCGGCCAAGGCCGACCTGGCGGACCTGGATACCGATGTCCCGGCCCCGGTGGCCGGTGCGCTGGACAACCCAACCATGGCCGAGGCCCTGGGCTGGTTGTTCGTCTCGGAAGGCTCGAAACTGGGCGCGGCATTCCTGATCAAGCGGGCAATAGGCCTGGGGCTGAGCGAAGCCTTCGGTGCCCGCCACCTGGCCGAACCGGCGGGCGGCCGCGCCGAAGGCTGGAAGACCTTCACCCGTATCCTCGACACAGTGGTCCTCACCGAACAGCAGGAAGCCGAAGCGGACAAAGGCGCGCTGGATGCCTTCAACCGATTTACGGTGTTGCTGGAACAGGCCTACGCCGCTGAGCTAGCCTGAACACTGACATCTGGATCACCCCTTCCCTTGTGGGAGCGAGCACTGTGTGGGAGCAAAGCTTGCTCGCGATGAAGACGCCTCAATCCATTGACCGTGTTTCGTTCATCGCGAGCAAGCTTTGCTCCCACAGGCTCGCTCCCACGGAGATATGTGCATGTTTGAAAGGTGACGATGAATCCACCCTCCAAAACCGCCCGATTGCTCTTCGGCCTGCTCGCCTACACCAGCCTGACCATCGGTCTGGTCGCCATCGTCGTGCCCGGCCTGCCGACGACCGAGTTCATCCTGCTGGCCGCCTGGGCCGCGACTCGCAGTTCGCCGCGCCTGAGTGCCTGGCTGGAGAGCCATCGGCTGTTCGGGCCGATGCTGTACAACTGGCGCAACGGCAAGGTAATCCCGCGTCGGGCCAAGATCGGCGCAACCCTCGGCATGCTGTTCTGTGCCGTACTGATGCTGGCGACGCTCAATCATGGCTGGCCGGTTTACCTGACCATGATGGGCATGGGCGCAGGCAACCTGTGGATCTGGTCCCGTCCCGAGGCAAGGGAACCGGCAACAGCGCGAACGCCTGAATAAACCGTTTTGATCTATGCTCGGCCTCTCACACCCGGAGGGTCTTCGATGACAGATCTACTCGCGTCCATGCAAGCCGCCCTCGGCTTGCCCACGACTCCGATCCCCTTCAGCCATGACGGCGCCCTGCCTTCGGCGTTCGCCGTCACGGAACTGGCCAGTGCCAGCATTGCCGTGGCCGGCCAGGCGACCGCAGAACTCATTGGCCAACAGACCGGCCGCCTGCCGCCCCTCGAAGTCGACCGGCGCCTGGCTTCGTTCTGGTTCTCCACATCCCTGCGCCCCATTGGCTGGAGCGTGCCGCCGATGTGGGACCCGGTGGCCGGCGACTACGCCACGGCCGACGGCTGGATTCGCCTGCACACCAATGCGCCGCATCATCGCCGGGCGGCGGAAAAGGTCCTCGGTAACTGTGTTGATCGTGCCGACATGGCGAGCAAAGTGATCCACTGGAACAAGACCGAACTGGAACAGGCCGTCGTCGACGCCGGTGGCTGCGCCGCCGAGATGCGCTCCTGGCAGGCGTGGCAGGCCCATCCCCAAGGTATCGCAGTGAATGCCGAGCCGCTGGTGCACTTCACTGGAACCGCCGGGGAACACTGCAAACCCTGGCTCGGTTCCGTGGCACAGCCACTGGCCGGCCTCAAGGTACTGGACCTGACCCGCGTACTGGCCGGTCCCGTCGCCAGCCGCTTCCTCGCGGGCCTGGGGGCCGACGTCTTGCGGATCGATCCACCGACCTGGGACGAACCCGGCGTGGTCCCGGAAGTCACCCTGGGCAAACGCTGTGCCCGCCTCGACCTGCACCAGCCCGACGACCGCACCACGTTCGAAGCACTGCTCAAGGACGCCGACATCCTCCTGCACGGCTACCGGGCCGACGCCCTCGAACGCCTGGGTTACGGCGCCGCGCAACGCCACAAGATCGCCCCTGGCCTGATCGATGTCAGCCTCAACGCCTACGGTTGGAGCGGCCCGTGGCAGCAACGGCGCGGCTTCGACAGCCTGGTGCAAATGAGCAGTGGTATCGCCGAGGCCGGCATGGCCTGGAAACAGACCGACAAACCGACACCGCTGCCCGTCCAGGCGCTGGACCACGGCACCGGCTACTTGATGGCGGCCAGCGCCGTGGTGTTGCTGGCCCGGCGCCTGGCAAACGGGCAAGGTGGCTCGGCACGCCTGTCCCTGGCGCGTACCGCCCGACTGCTGATCGAGGGTGGCGCGGGGATTCAGGCCGCGCTACGCCCCGAGGACGAGCGGGACCTGGGGGTGCTGATCGAGCAGACACCGTGGGGACCGGCTCGCCGGTTGCAGGTGCCGCTGAAAATCACCGGCACGCCCTGGCAATGGACACGCGCGGCAACGACACTCGGCGCCCATCGAGCGCAATGGTGAACGACTCCGCCTTCTGACCTGGATCAGCTATTGAAATGGTAAATCGACATACGCTGTGACTCCCCTCGGTTGCTTCGGAGTCATGGAATGTCTGATACCCCCGGAAAACTTCGCTTGGGTGCGTTGGTCGCGCTGGTAGTGGGTTCGATGATCGGCGGGGGAATCTTTTCCTTGCCCCAGAACATGGCCGCCAGTGCCGATGTCGGTGCCGTGCTGATTGGCTGGGCGATTACTGCGGTGGGCATGCTGACCCTCGCCTTTGTGTTCCAGACCCTGGCCAATCGCAAACCCGATCTGGATGGTGGTGTGTATGTCTACGCCAAAGCCGGATTCGGTGACTACATGGGGTTCTCCTCGGCCTGGGGTTATTGGATCAGCGCATGGTTAGGCAACGTCGGCTACTTCGTCTTGCTGTTCAGCACCCTGGGTTATTTTTTTCCGGTCTTCGGTGAGGGCAATACGGTTGCAGCGGTGATCGGCGCGTCGCTGCTGCTGTGGGCCGTGCATTTCCTGGTGCTGCGCGGCATCAAGGAAGCTGCGTTCATCAACCTCGTCACCACCGTTGCCAAGGTCGTGCCGCTGGCGTTGTTCGTGCTGATCGCCGTGTTCGCCTTCCGGCTCGACATTTTCACCGCCGATATCTGGGGCGTGAAGAACCCGCAGTTGGGCAGCGTGATGAACCAGGTGCGCAACATGATGCTGGTCACCGTCTGGGTGTTCATCGGTATCGAGGGCGCGAGCATTTTTTCCGCCCGCGCCGAGCGGCGTTCGGATGTGGGCAAGGCCACGGTGATCGGCTTTATCACCGTGCTGCTGTTCCTGGTGTTGGTGAACGTGCTGTCCCTGGGGATCATGACCCAGCCGGAACTGGCGAAGCTGCAGAACCCGTCCATGGCCGCAGTGCTGGAGCACGTCGTGGGCCACTGGGGCGCGGTGCTGATCAGCGTCGGCCTCATCATTTCGCTGCTCGGAGCCCTGTTGTCCTGGGTGCTGCTGTGCGCCGAGATCCTGTTCGCCGCCGCCAGGGACCACACCATGCCGGCGTTCCTGCGTCGCGAAAATGCCAACCACGTGCCGGCCAACGCCCTGTGGCTGACCAACGCCATGGTCCAACTGTTTCTGATCGTTACCCTGTTCTCGGCCAGTACCTACCTGTCGCTGATCTACCTCGCCACGTCGATGATCCTGGTGCCCTACCTGTGGTCGGCGGCCTACGCGCTGCTGCTGGCGGTGCGCGGCGAAACCTACCAGAACGCCCCGGCCGAACGCCGCAAGGACTTGGCCATCAGCGCCATCGCCCTGCTCTACGCGGTGTGGTTGCTGTATGCCGGCGGGATCAAATACCTGCTGCTTTCTGCGCTGCTCTACGCCCCCGGCGCGGTGCTGTTCGCCCAGGCCCGGCGCGAAGTGGCCCGACCGGTGTTCACCGCTGTCGAGAAGCTGATTTTCGCCGCAGTAGTCGCAGGCGCCCTGATAGCCGGCTATGGCCTCTACAGCGGCTTCCTGAGCTTGTGATCACTCAACGTTTTAACGGGAGGATGTGTAATGACCACGGAAAAAATGCAATACGGCGTTCATTCCGAAGCCGGTAGATTGCGTAAAGTCATGGTGTGTTCCCCAGGCCTGGCCCATCAGCGGCTGACCCCGAACAACTGCGATGAACTGCTGTTCGACGACGTGATATGGGTCAACCAGGCCAAACGCGACCATTTCGATTTCGTCACCAAGATGCGCGAGCGGGGCATCGACGTGCTGGAAATGCACAACCTGTTGACCGACATCGTCGCCGTCCCCGAAGCCCTGGACTGGATCCTGCAACGCAAGGTCACCCCCGACTCGGTGGGCCTGGGCCTGGTGAATGAGGTCGGTTCGTGGCTGCGCAGCCTGGAACCGCGCCGGATCGCCGAGTTCCTGATTGGTGGCGTTTCGGCCGATGACCTGCCCGACAGTTTCGGCGGCAAGACCATCCAGATGTTCCGCGACTTCCTCGGGCATTCCAGCTTCATCCTGCCGCCGCTGCCCAACACCCAGTTCACCCGCGACACCACCTGCTGGATCTACGGCGGCGTCACCCTTAACCCGATGTACTGGCCGGCACGCCGCCAGGAAACCCTGCTGACCACCGCCCTGTATAAATTCCACCCGGAGTTCACCCAGGCCGACTTCCAGATCTGGTACGGCAACCCGGACCTGGACCATGGCAGTGCCACCCTCGAAGGCGGCGACGTAATGCCCATCGGCAACGGTGTCGTGCTGATCGGCATGGGCGAACGCTCATCCCGCCAGGCCATCGGCCAATTGGCACTGAACCTGTTCAAGCACCAGGCCGTGGAACGGGTCATCGTCGCCGGCTTGCCGAAGTCCCGGGCCGCCATGCACCTGGACACCGTGTTCAGTTTCTGCGACCGCGACCTGGTGACCATTTTCCCGGAAGTGGTGAGCCAGATCGTCGCCTTCTCCCTGCGCCCAGACGAGAGCAAACCCGGCGGTATCGACGTTCGCCGCGAGGAAAGCAGCTTCATCGACACTGTTGCCGCCGCCCTCAAGCTCCCGGCGCTGCGCGTGGTGGAAACCGGCGGCAACAGCTTCGCCGCCGAGCGCGAACAATGGGACGACGGCAACAATGTGGTGGCCCTGGAGCCGGGCGTGGTGATCGGCTACGACCGCAACACCTACACCAACACCCTGCTGCGCAAGGCCGGGGTGGAAGTCATCACCATCAGCGCCAGCGAGCTGGGCCGAGGTCGCGGCGGCGGCCATTGCATGACCTGCCCGATCATTCGCGATCCGATCGACTACTGACCTTCGAGCCCGGGCCCTGGTTGACCGGACACGGTTCAGGGCCTGCCGATACCCAAGGAGATGCACCATGGCGTTCAACACCCACAACCGTAACCTGCTCAGCCTCGAACATCACACGCCCCGTGAATTGCACTATTTGCTGGACCTGTCCCGCGACCTCAAGCGGGCCAAGTACACCGGCACCGAACAGCAGCACCTCAAGGGCAACAACATCGCGCTGATCTTCGAGAAAACCTCGACCCGTACCCGTTGTGCCTTCGAAGTGGCGGCCTACGACCAGGGTGCCAATGTCACCTACATCGACCCCAACTCGTCGCAGATCGGCCACAAGGAAAGCATGAAGGACACCGCCCGCGTGCTCGGGCGCATGTACGACGCCATCGAATACCGGGGCTTCAAGCAGGAAACCGTCGAGGAACTGGCGAAGTTCGCCGGCGTACCGGTGTTCAACGGCCTGACCGATGAATACCACCCGACGCAGATGATTGCCGACGTACTGACCATGCGCGAGCACGCCGACAAACCGATCCACGAGATCAGCTATGCGTACCTGGGCGATGCGCGAAACAACATGGGCAACTCGTTACTGCTGATCGGCGCAAAGTTGGGCATGGACGTGCGTATCTGCGCGCCCAAGGCCCTCTGGCCCCACGACGATCTGGTGCAGCGCTGCCATCATTACGCCGAAGAAAGCGGCGCACGTATCACCCTCACCGAAGATCCGAAAGCGGCGGTCAAGGGCGTGGACTTCATTCACACCGACGTCTGGGTCTCCATGGGTGAGCCGGTCGAAGCCTGGGCCGAGCGTATCGAGCAACTGTTGCCTTACCAGGTCAATGCCGACCTGATGAAAGCCACCGGTAACCCGCGTACTCGCTTCATGCACTGCCTGCCGGCATTCCATAACAGCGACACCAAGGTCGGTAAGCAGATCGCCGAGCAGTATCCGCATCTGGCCAACGGCATCGAAGTCACGGACGACGTGTTCGAGTCACCGGCGTGCATCGCCTTCGAGCAGGCGGAAAACCGCATGCACACCATCAAGGCGGTACTGGTGTCGACGCTGGCGGACTTGTAAGGCCGTCCCTTTGTGGGAGCGAGCCTGCTCGCGATGGCGGACGATCAGCCAGCTCATTCATGGGTTGATACACCGCATTCGCGAGCAGGCTCGCTCCCACAGGAACCATGTTCCATTTTCAAGGAGAGCACTATGCGCATCGTCGTTGCCCTGGGCGGTAACGCCCTCCTGCGTCGGGGTGAACCCATGACCGCCGACAACCAACGCAGCAACATCCGCACAGCGACCGAACAGATCGCCAGGATCCATCCGGGCAACCAATTAGTGATCGCCCACGGCAACGGCCCGCAAGTCGGCCTGCTGTCGTTGCAAGCGGCAGCCTACACTTCGGTGACTCCGTATCCGCTGGACGTGCTGGGCGCCGAGACCGACGGCATGATCGGTTACATCATCGAGCAGGAACTGGGCAACCTGCTGGACGCCGACGTGCCCTTCGCCACGTTGCTGACCCAAGTGGAAGTGGACGCCAACGACCCGGCCTTCCAACACCCCACCAAGCCCATCGGCCCGGTCTACAGCCAGCAGGAGGCGCAGGCACTGGCCGCCGAAAAAGGCTGGAGCATCGCCCCGGACGGCGACAGGTTTCGCCGGGTAGTCGCCAGCCCCAGACCCAAGCGCATCTTTGAAATCCGGCCGATCAAGTGGCTGCTGGAAAAGGGCAGCATCGTGATCTGCGCCGGCGGTGGCGGTATCCCGACGATCTATGACGCCGACGGCAAGCTGCACGGCGTTGAGGCGGTCATCGACAAGGACCTGTGCTCGGCGCTGCTGGCCGAACAATTGGAGAGCGATCTGCTGGTGATCGCTACCGATGTCAACGCGGTCTTCATCGACTTCGGCAAGCCGACCTGCAAAGCCATCGCCGGGGCCCACCCCGACGATCTGGAAAAACTCGATTTCGCCGCCGGCTCCATGGGGCCCAAGGTGCAGGCCGCCTGCGAATTTGCGCGCAATACCGGCAAGGTCGCGGTGATCGGGTCACTCTCGGACATCGATGCTATCGTCCAAGGCACCGCCGGCACCCGCATCAGCACGACGACAACAGGCATCGCTTATCGATAAGCGGAAACTCCCAGGGCAGATCCGGGGTCTGCCCTACTTCTATGCCTTTCCAGGAGGGTCTCTCATGGCCATGTTCCAACCCGGTCACCTGCACATGGAGCGCCATGCGCTGAACAAGGATGATTTCAGCTACAACCTCTGCATCGACTACGAAATTGCCCAGGATCCCCAGGAAGGCACGGGCATGTCATTCCGGTTGCACGGCACGGTCGAGGACAAAAGCGTGGACGAGACCTTTTTCCTGCCGAAGGACCTGGCCTTCGACTTTGCCCGGTACGCCACAAACATCGCGCAGAAGTACGGCCTGCCGAAGAGCGCCAGCATCGGCTCGATGCACACGTATTACGACGACATGTTCGAGGACGTGCGTAAGCAACTGGATGTGAAACCGGGCGATCCAGTGAGGCCCGAGCACCTGACCTAATCCACCTGGCAGCCCCATTACCCTGTGGGAGCGAGCCTGCTCGCGATAGCGGCCTGCCTGTCGACATCGATGTGACGGCTGTATGGCCATCGCGAGCAGGCTCGCTCTCACAGGGGGACATCAGTGCCCTGAATGCCAGGGTAATTGCACCCTCCACCCCACTGGCAACTGCCCCCGGCTGACCTATGCTGAAAACAGTACCCCAGGGTATTCGTTCAGAGGTCATCGCCATGAACATCAGAACAAAAAGACGCCTCGCCATTTTCGTGACCTGCGCCGCCACGCTTGCGCTGTACGGCACAGCGGCCTACCGGGTCGAGCAGGCCAGGCAACTGCCTCGTGACTACGCCAGTTGCAACTTCGAACGCTGCATCCCGCACAACGCGACCCTGAACGCCTTGCGCTGAGGCGTGCTCAGTCGTCCGGCTGATCGGTCTTGAGCCGGTCCCGGAAGGCCTTGGGCGAGATGCCGACGCGACGGCGGAACAGGCGGGTGAAGTTGGTCGGGTCGGAGAACCCGAGCACCTCGGAAATCTCGTAGATGGTCATGCCGGTGTAGGTCAGCATCCGCTTGGCCTCGAGCAACTGACGCTCATGCATGATCTGCAGCGCCGGCTGCCCCGCCAGCTCGCGGCAGGTGCCGTTGAGGTGCGACACGGAAATGCCCAGGCGATGGGCCAGGTCTTCCACCTTGACGTGCTGCCGATAGGTTTCCTCCACCAATTGAATGAACCCATTGAGGTATTCACGAGCCCGCTGCGGGCGCTGGCTCTGGGTACGTCGCTGCATGACCTGGCGACTGACCCAGACCATGATCACGTTGACCAGCGCATGCATGAGCATTTCCCGGGCCGGTTGATGCCCCATGTACTCGCTCTGCAAAGCGCTGAACAGGCTGTTGAGGTAGTCGGCGTTGTCACCGGCCGGGTAACTCTCGGCCTGAGCCAGAATGTTTACCGAATGGCCCAACTGCCCTTGCAGGTGGGTCACCAGCGGCGCCGCCAGGGTCACCACGTAACCCTCCACGTCTTCGGAAAAGCGAAAGCCGTGGACCGACAGCGGCGGCAGGATCTGCACCGCCGGCTCGTCGAGCCGGGTACGCTGGCCTTCGATTTCCAGCTCCGCCTGGCCCTTGAAAACGAACAGCAACTGACAGAGGTCGGCATGCCGATGGGGTTTGATTTCCCACTGATGCTCGCGACTGCGCTTGGAGATGGTTTCACAGTGCAGTAAATCCGGCGTCGGCCAATCCTGGCTTTCGCCGTAGAGCTTGAACACCGGAATCGAAGGCAGCTCAGTTTTTTTCATAACGAGGATCGGCCTCGGGTAGCGGGCGATAATCGCACCGATTGGCAGAAAGTACAGGTATCGGCTCAGTTTTCCCCTTCAATTGACAGGCCCGCAAGGAAAAAATGCAAGGACTCGGTTCATAACCATCCACACCGGCCCTGGTCGCGTGCTTTATGCGAGTCATAACAACAATGAAAACCCTCAAGACCCAAGTCGCCATTATCGGCGCCGGCCCCTCTGGACTGCTGCTTGGCCAGCTATTGCACAATGCCGGAATTGACACCCTGATCCTCGAACGCCAGGCCCCGGACTATGTCCTGGGTCGCATCCGCGCCGGTGTGCTGGAGCAAGGCATGGCCGAACTGTTGCGCCGGGCCGGCGTCGGCCAGCGCATGGATGCCGAAGGGCTGGAGCATGACGGTTTCGAACTGGTCCTCAATGGCCGTCGGGTGCACATTGATCTCAAAGGGTTGACCAGCGGTAAAAACGTGATGGTCTACGGCCAGACCGAAGTGACCCGCGACCTGATGGCCGCCCGCGAAAAGGCCGGTGCCCGGACGCTTTATCAGGTCGACAAGGCCCAGCCCCACGGCATGCAGACCGACCAGCCTTTCGTGACATTCGAGCACCAGGGTGAAACCTGGCGCCTGGAGTGCGACTACATTGCCGGGTGCGACGGCTTCCATGGCGTGGCGCGGCAATCCATTCCAGCGGAAAAACTGAAGGTCTTCGAGCGGGTCTACCCCTTCGGCTGGCTTGGCATCCTGGCCGATACCCCGCCGGTCAACGAGGAACTGGTCTACGCCCGCCACGAGCGTGGATTTGCCTTGTGCAGCATGCGCTCCAAGACCCGCACCCGTTACTACCTGCAAGTGCCCGCCGAAGAACAAGTCGCCGACTGGCCGGACGAGCGCTTCTGGACCGAACTCAAGACCCGCCTGCCCGCCGATCTGGCCGAAGCCCTGGTGACCGGCCCGTCCATCGAAAAGAGCATCGCGCCGCTGCGCAGCTTCGTGGTCGAGCCGATGCAGTACGGCCGCATGTTCCTGGTGGGCGACGCTGCGCACATCGTCCCGCCGACCGGTGCCAAGGGCCTGAACCTGGCGGCCAGCGATGTCAGCACGCTGTTCGACATCCTGCTCAAGGTCTATCGCGAAGGCCGGGTGGACCTGCTGCAACAGTATTCGGCCATCTGCCTGCGACGGGTCTGGAAAGCCGAGCGCTTCTCCTGGTGGATGACATCGATGCTGCACCGCTTCGACGACGACGCCTTCAACCAGCGCATCAGCGAAGCCGAGCTGGAGTATTTCGTCGACTCCGAAGCCGGACGGAAAACCATCGCGGAAAATTATGTCGGACTTCCTTACGAGGCTATCGAATAGCCGGCTACCGACTTACACTGCGGGCTCCGTCTCCACTCGCCTCTTTGGCGTGATGCCCGCAGGTTCTACCGTGACTCAGCTCAATACGCCCAACATCCAGCAGCCCGCCATCCGCAGCGTACTGGTGGCCCTGATGCTGGCGATTTTCCTCGGTGCGCTGGACCAGACCATCGTCGCCGTCTCGATGCCGGCCATCTCCGCCCAATTCAAGGACCTCAGCCTGTTGGCCTGGGTCATTTCCGGCTACATGGTCGCCATGACCGTGGCGGTGCCAATCTACGGCAAGCTGGGCGATCTCTACGGTCGCCGACCGCTGATGCTGTTCGGCATGGGGCTGTTCACCCTGGCCTCGCTGTTCTGTGGCCTGGCGCAAAACATGGAACAGCTGGTGCTGGCACGAATCATCCAAGGCATCGGCGCCGGCGGGATGATCTCCGTGAGCCAGGCGATCATCGGTGACATCGTGCCGCCCCGCGAGCGTGGCCGCTATCAGGGTTACTTCAGCAGCATGTATGCCGTGGCCAGCGTGGCCGGACCGGTACTGGGCGGCTACATGACCGAGTACCTGTCGTGGCGCTGGGTGTTCTGGATCAACCTGCCGTTGGGTTTGGGTGCCTGGCTGATTGCCCGCCGCACCCTGGTCGGGCTGTCGGTGCCGCACCGCACGCCGATCATCGACTACCTGGGCACGGTGTTGCTGATCATCGGCCTGAGCGCCTTGCTGCTGGGTATTACCCAGGTCGGCCAGGGACAGGCCTGGCACAGCCGTGGCGTACTGGGACTGCTGGGGTGCGCCGTGGTGACGCTGGGCATATTCGTCTGGCACGAACGCCGCGCCCGGGAGCCTTTGCTACCGATGCACCTGTTCGTCAACCGCAGCGCGGTGTTGTGTTGGTGCACGGTATTTTTCACCAGCTTCCAGGCGATTTCCCTGACGGTACTGGTGCCATTGCGCTTTCAGAGCGTGACCGGTGCCGGCGCCGACAGCGCGGCCTTGCATCTGCTGCCGCTGGCGATGGGTTTGCCCATCGGTGCGTATTTCGCCGGACGTCGCACCTCGATCACCGGCCGCTACAAACCGATGATCCTCAGCGGTGCCCTGCTCTTTCCCTTCGCCATCCTCGGCATGGCCTGCACGGCGCCCGACGCGTTCTGGCTCAGCAGCCTGTTCATGCTGCTGGGCGGGATCGCCTCCGGCATGCAGTTCCCCACCTCACTGGTGGGTTCGCAGAACTCGGTGCAACAACGGGATATCGGCGTCGCCACCAGTACCACCAACCTGTTCCGCTCCCTCGGCGGTGCGGTGGGTGTGGCACTGATGTCGGCGTTGCTGCTGGCTTTGCTGCAGGATTCAGGTTTCGCTAAGCTCGCCGGTTCGTCGCTGATCAGCGAAGGCCATTCCGGCAATGCCCTGCTGGACGGCTTGAACGCCGCTCCGGGCGAAGCACGGGACGCCCTGCGCCTGGAGTTGCAGACGACGTTCCGCCATCTGCTGATGATCAGCGCGGCGGTGTCGCTGCTGGGGCTGGCGGCGGCAGTGGCAATGCCGAACCGACTGTTGCGGGGGCGGGAGGAACTGGTTCGGTAAACACAATCCCCCTGCCATGCAAAACCTGTGGCGAGGGGATTCATCCCCGCTGGGCTGCGAAGCAGCCCCAAAAGCTGAGATCATAATCTGCCAGTAAGGAAGGTATTGTTTTAAGAGGGACTGCTTTGCAGTCCAGCGGGGATGAATCCCCTCGCCACAAAAGCCTCACATTGTCCTATCACCTCAAGCCGTCGCCACCACAATCCCCGGCTCCACCTGCGCGCTCATGCCATCCTTCATCCGCTTGGCATCGCTGGCGAAACAGCGCGATGCCAGGAACAGGAACACCATGGTCAAGAACAGCGCCACCGGGATCAGGTACATCGCGTCGTGCAAACCGATGGCCTTGAACGCTTCGGTCATCTGCGGGGCGCCGGCCGCCGCCATGGCTGCGCGGGCGAAGTAGTCCGACAGGCCGCCGACCACCACCGGCCCCAGGCCGCCGCCGAGCAGGTACAACCCGGCAAAGAACAACGCCATCGCCGTCGCCCGCAGACGCGGCTCCACGACGTCCTGGATCGCGGTGTATACGCAGGTATAAAAGGTATAGGCGAATAGCCAACCGACGCTGAACACCGCAACGAACACGCCGATTTCAATTCGTCCGGCATGCAACGCCCAGGCCGTGGTCAGCGTGGAAATGACCAGGCTGAACGCAGCGAACAGCAAACGGCCATTGGCCACGCGCTGATGAATCTTGTCGGCGATCCAGCCGCCCAGGGTCAGCCCGAACAACCCGGTCACGCCCACCATGATCCCGGTGGCCACGGCGGCTTCGTGCAGGGGCATCAGGAAGTAACGCTGCAGCATCGGCACCAGGAACGAGTTGCAGGCATAAGTGGCGAAGTTGAAACACAGCCCCGCCAGCACCAGCCACAGGAAGGTGGGAATCGCCAGCACCCGACGGATCGGCCGATCGATTTTTTCCTGGGACACCGGCACGGTTTCCGCCGCACCGCGCTTGGGTTCCTTGATAAAGAACATGAAGACCGCCAGCACCAACCCCGGCACCGCTGCGATAAAGAACGGCGCGCGCCAGCTGTCGAAAGCCTTGACCATCGCTCCGATGGTAAAGAACGCCAGCAGCAACCCGATCGGCAGGCCCAGCATGAAGATCCCCATGGCCCGCGCCCGACGATGGGCCGGGAACAGATCGCCGATCAGCGAGTTGGCCGCCGGCGCGTAGCTGGCCTCGCCGATACCGATGCCCATGCGCACCAACAGGAACGCCCAGAAACTGCCCACCAGGCCATTGATGGCCGTCAGCCCGCTCCAGGCCGCCAACCCCCAGCCCATCAATTTGCTGCGCGAACCGGTATCGGCCATGCGCCCCAGCGGCAGGCCGGCAATGGCATACACGATGGTGAACGCGGTGCCGATGATGCCGATCTGGAAGTCGCTGAGGCTCCATTCCATGCGGATCGGCTCGATGATGATTGCCGGAATGGTGCGATCGAAGAAATTGAACAGGTTGGCCAGAAACAACAGGAACAGAATGCGCCAGGCATTCACCGCTTGGGTCGAGTTCTGCATGATTCCGTCTCTTTATTGTTATGGGCGAGGCATCCGAGCCCGGAATCTGCAATCTAGACAGCAGTGCGGGGGCTGTCTCCAATCATTCGCCGCGCTGATACCCGACCATGGGGCACGACCTGCTGATTGATGCCAATCAATAAACTGTAACAATTGCCATCAATTTGCCGGCTCTCGATTAAAGATCATGTGCCGGTGGCCGATTCATCATGAAGCTTCTTTCATCCGCGATGGTTCGATGACAGCGGTCGTCCAACCCACCAGTTCAGGCTACGGCGCATAATGACCTCAAAAAAAACAGCCACTGCGGTATCCGATCTGACCTTGGGCCCGGCCGCCAACGGCCTTGAACCCCCGAAGTCATCGAGCAGCTCGCGTCCCCTGGCGACGCAGCAGTATCTGTATTTCACCGAGACCAACACCGACCGCATCCTCGATAACCTCGATGGTCTGCGCGACATCGTATTCCCGCGCCCTCCCCATCTGGTGGACGACGAAAGCGAACGTGACCAGCAGGAATTCCCGTCGGTGTGCCTGATCGGCCTGGGGCGCTGCGGCTCCAACATCGCCCTGGATGTGGCAGAGCTGGTCTACAACGCCCGCAAGTTCTACCTCAACGAATTCAACAACGAAGACAAGGCCTACAGCGACAAGGCCTACCGTCCTGCGCAATGGATCCGCAACAACCTGCGCCTGGGCACCGGCAAGGCGACCAAACCGGTGTTCCTGGTGGAACCACTGGTGATGCTCGGCGACCTGGACAAGGACATCGCCGGGCGTATCCGATTCTCACGCAAGGGCGAAAAAACCGGCTTCCTGCGCGACTACAGCAAGATGAAGATCATGGACCTGTCGGAAGTCCATGCCGGTGGCGCCGGTAACGCGCCGATCCTGGGCCAGTACCTGGCCAAGATCATCCTGAACAAGGACACCCAGCGCTTCTCCAGCCCCGACTGGAAGATGATCCACTCGTACCTGATCGACAGCTGCGGCATCAAGGCCAACCAGTCGCGCCTGTACTTCTCGATCTTCAGCGCCGGCGGCGGTACCGGTTCGGGCATGGCCTCGGAGTTCGGCCTGGCCCAGCAGCACTCGTACATGAACAAGACGTTCGACACCAAGCCGATGGACGAGCACGACGGCAAAAGTGGTCACTCCTTCGTCTTCGAACCGATCTTCACCAGCGGCATCTGCGTGCTGCCGAACATTTCCGATCACCGCAGCGAAATGTCCGAAGCCCTGCACATCAACGCCGGACGCCTGTTGTGCAAGTACCTGTCGGAAGAATGGGATTTCTCGTACAACTTTGCCAATGAAGACAGCAGCGAAGCCAGCGTCATGGGCCGTATCCGCCCCTGGAACGCGATGATGCTGATCTCCAACGACATCATGCGCTACGCCGAAGAGAACGATGACGGCAACATCCAGAACATCGACGTCAATGCCATGGAGAAGCACGCCAACCAGTACATCTCCCAGCAGATCTTCAACATCCTGACGGCCCAGGCGGTCACCACCGATTACGACCAGAACTATTTCCGTCGTGCCGGCATCGACATCGGCGAAACCATCCGCCTGGACGCCAACGACCTGTTCATGAGCCTGGCCGGTCCCGTGGCGATTGCCTACGCCGAGTCCGTCGTCCCGGAAACCCCGGCGCCGAGCGGCGACAAGTTCAAGGTGTTCGACAAAGAACCGCCACGCCTGAACATCGACGATCTGTTCTTCCGCTCTATCGACCTGCCGCACTTCAACAAAGTGACCCAGGCCATCGAAGGCATCAGCCTGTTGCCGATCGAATCCAAGCGCTACCGGGCCTCGCTGGAGCAGTACAAGAATTCCGGCTACGACGCCGCCGCCCTGCACGACCTGCACTTCTTCAAGAACTGCTCCTCGGTGGTGTCCATCGTGTCGCTGCCCAAGGACTACAAACTGTCCTACATGGACCTGAACCGGCTCAAGACCCACCTCAACAGCCTGTTCCCCAACACCACCCTCAAGCGTTACGCCCTGGTGATCGGCGCGTCGGCCAACCTCTCGCTGACCACCCTTATCGCCAAGAGTCCGTGCCTGTCGGATGACTTCCTGACCCTGATCGTGGCCTTCATCAAGCGCTGCTTCGCTCGCAATCCATATCGCTTCGACGACACCCTGGACAACTCGATCCTGGACTTCATCATCAATGAAGACTTCGATGAGGACCGGATCGACGATCTGCTCAACGAATTCGAGAACCCGGCGAAGATCCTCGACACCAACTGGTACGCGATCAAGCCGATGTACGAGAAGAAGTACCGCGAGCTGATCAACGACAAGGACAAGTTCGTCTCGATCAACGACATCCGCCTGTCCCGTGATTGTGTGAAGAAGGCCATCAAGTACCTGCGCGAGATCTACCGTCATCGCATCGGCAAGACCAAGGTTATTTCGCTCAATAACCATACTGGCAAGACTTACTGAAGCTGTCGCGAGACCGCCGCGCACCTATCGCGAGCAGGCTCGCTCCCACATTGAATCGCGATCTTCCTGGAAGAAATCGGTCCTCTGTGGGAGCGAGCCTGCTCGCGATGGCGGCCTGGACAACACCCCGGAACAACATCCAGAAACAATTAGGCAGCCCGAAGGCTGCCCCATGAACTGTTCCCGTTACGTATACGTCACCCTGCCCTGTGGCGTTTCACCACGGCAGGGTGCCATCACGCTACTCAGCTACACACTTTTATCCGATCAAAACACGAACCAATTTGGTGCATCGATCAATTCGACGCCCTTTCCTGGATCATTATCCAGGGCGAAACCACCACCGCCCAGAGCAACGGATCGCGCTCCAGAAAATCCAGCGCCCGCGTTTCAGACAGCTTGGCGAGTTGCCCGGCGGCCAGCCAGGCGGCGACTTTATCGCCTTCGTCCTGAGCGACAGCCTCGGCGGCGGCGATCAAATCCAGTGCTGGCTCGACCCATAACAGGGCACCCTTGGCAAAGAACGGCTCCAGCTCTTTCCAAGTAATGGATGCAGTTTCTCCAAGCAGTTTGGCATAGAGGGTGCTAGGTTCTTGATTCATGGGACTGTCCGGAAAAGAAATCGGCGCGAATGATAACGTCGGTGGTCTGGCAGAAAAACCCGGTAGCAATTGGAGTACGATTGAAAAGCACAGCAAAGCCAGGGACTGCCGATTTGTCCGGACATTACCCGCCGCTATTCTGTCTTTTTCTTTCAATAAAGCGACACCCTCTGATTTTGCCCCCAAGCGCCAGCTTCCCTTGCCAACAACCGGCGCTCTACACTGTACCGGTACAGTTGCCGGGGGCATTTTCCGAGGGGATATCCAAGATATCTGACCCGGTTCTGCTGCTACGGCGCCAGGACTATAAAAACTACAACAGCATGAGTGGAGCACTATGACTAAGGCTACTAAGCAGATTTCCAAACTGTTTGCCGCTATGGTTCTGGCCGGGGTTGCCAGCCATTCGTTCGCCGCCGACACCATCAAGATCGGCATCGCTGGTCCCAAGACCGGTCCGGTGACCCAGTACGGCGACATGCAATTCGTCGGCGCCAATCAAGCCATCAAGGACATCAACGCCAAGGGCGGCGTCGACGGCAAAATGCTCGAAGCCAAGGAATACGATGATGCCTGCGACCCTAAACAGGCCGTAGCCGTGGCGAACAAAGTGGTCAACGATGGCGTCAAGTTCGTCGTCGGCCACCTGTGCTCCAGCTCTACCCAACCGGCTTCGGACATCTACGAAGACGAAGGCGTGATCATGATCACCCCAGCGGCCACCAGCCCGGAAATCACCGCCCGTGGCTACAAGCTGGTCTTCCGCACCATCGGCCTGGACAGCGCCCAGGGCCCTGCCGCCGGCAACTACATCGCCGATCACGTCAAGCCGAAAGTCGTTGCGGTCCTGCACGACAAACAGCAGTACGGTGAAGGTATCGCCACCGCCGTCAAGCAGACCCTTGAGAAGAAAGGCGTGAAAGTCGCCGTATTCGAAGGCCTGAACGCCGGTGACAAGGACTTCTCCTCGATCATCCAGAAGCTCAAGCAGAACAACGTCGACTTCGTCTACTACGGTGGCTACCACCCTGAGCTGGGCCTGATCCTGCGTCAATCCAAGGAAAAAGGCCTGAACGCCAAGTTCATGGGGCCTGAAGGTGTCGGCAACGACTCCATCTCGCAAATTGCCCAGGACGCTTCCGAAGGCCTGCTGGTGACCCTGCCGAAATCCTTCGACGCCGATCCTGAGAACCAGGCAATCGTTGCGGCCATCAAGGCCGACGGCAAGGATCCGAGTGGTCCGTTCGTGTTCCCGGCCTACTCCGCCGTCGAGCTGATCGCCGAAGGTATCAAGGCCGCCAAGAGCGACGACACCACCAAGGTCGCTGAAGCCCTCCACAAAGGCAGCTTCAAGACCCCGACCGGCGAACTGTCGTTCAACGAGAAGGGCGACCTGAAGGACTTCAAATTCGTGGTCTACCAGTGGCACTTCGGCAAACCGAAAACCGAAGTTTCCCCTCAGTAAGCCCGGCCTAGTGTCCTGTTTCACAGATACGTTCTTTTTTTGTGATACAGGACACTCACGGTCAACGAGCCCACTGTGCAAGCAGTGGGCTTTGTTTTACGAGGTTTATGGGCCAGACACCCGCGATCCGGGCGCTGGTTCACCTGAAAATCTTAAAACCGTCACCAGCGGTTCGCTGGCAAACGCTCCGTGCAAATGTGACAACAGAACACAGCACAGGGCCGGAACATGACTCCACCAGTGAAATGCGTATCGGGTTTTTAGGAGCGCTGTAATGCCTGAGATCTATCACTTTTTCCAACAGCTGGTTAATGGCCTGACCATTGGCAGCACCTATGCCTTGATAGCCATTGGCTACACAATGGTTTACGGCATCATTGGAATGATTAACTTCGCCCATGGCGAGGTGTACATGATCGGTTCCTACGTGGCTTTCATTGCCCTTGCCGGGCTGGCCATGCTGGGTATCCACTCACTGCCGTTGTTGATGACCGCCGCCTTCCTGGCGTCGATCGTCGTGACCAGTGCCTATGGCTACAGTATCGAACGCGTTGCCTATCGCCCCTTGCGCAGCAGCAACCGTCTGATTCCACTGATTTCCGCCATCGGCATGTCGATTTTCCTGCAGAACACTGTACTGCTGTCCCAGGACTCCAAGGACAAGTCCATCCCCAACCTGATCCCTGGGAGTTTCTCCTTCGGCCCGGGCGGTGCTGAAGAAGTCCTGATTTCCTACATGCAGATCCTGGTCTTTGTCGTGACCCTGATCGCCATGCTCGGCCTGACCCTGTTCATCTCCCGTTCCCGCCTGGGGCGCGCCTGTCGCGCCTGTGCCGAGGACATCAAGATGGCCAACCTGCTGGGCATCAACACCAACAACATCATCGCCCTGACCTTCGTCATCGGTGCCGCGCTGGCGGCCGTCGCTGCCGTGCTGTTGAGCATGCAGTACGGCGTGATCAACCCGAACGCCGGTTTCCTGGTCGGCCTGAAGGCCTTTACCGCGGCGGTGCTGGGTGGCATCGGCAGTATTCCGGGGGCGATGCTCGGCGGGCTGGTGCTGGGGGTGGCCGAAGCATTCGGCGCCGATATCTTCGGTGACCAGTACAAGGACGTGGTTGCGTTCGGTCTCCTGGTCCTGGTTCTGTTGTTCCGGCCGACCGGCATCCTGGGCCGCCCGGAGGTTGAGAAAGTATGAGCAAATATCTTAAACAGGCGCTGTTCAGCGCCCTGCTGGTCTGGGCCGTGGCCTTTCCGGTGCTCGGCCTCAAGCTGAGCATCGTCGGCGTCAACCTGGAAGTGCACGGCACCGGTCCGCTGACCCTGAGCGTGATTGCGCTGTGCTCGGTGCTGATGTTCCTGCGGGTGCTGTTCAGCCAGCAGGTCGGTGCCGCGCTGCGTTCCAACCGTGGCCCGCTGGTTTCGCCCAAGGTCAGCCAGTTCCTGACCCTGCCACGCACCCAGCGCCGGATCATCATCGGCCTGATCGTGGTGGCGTTGGTCTGGCCGTTCTTCGGCTCCCGTGGGGCGGTGGATATCGCCACCCTGATCCTGATCTACGTGTTACTGGGCCTGGGCCTGAACATCGTGGTCGGCCTGGCCGGCCTGCTCGATCTGGGTTATGTGGGATTCTACGCAGTGGGCGCTTACAGCTACGCGCTGCTGTCCCACTACTTCGGCCTGAGCTTCTGGATCTGCCTGCCGATCGCCGGGATGATGGCGGCCACGTTCGGCTTCCTGCTGGGTTTCCCGGTGCTGCGTCTGCGGGGCGACTACCTGGCCATCGTGACCCTGGGCTTCGGTGAAATCATCCGTTTGTTCCTGCGTAACCTCACCGGCCTCACCGGTGGCCCCAACGGCATCAGCAACATCCCCAAGCCGACCTTCTTCGGGCTGAGCTTCGAACGTTCCGCGGCCGAGGGCATGCAGACCTTCCACGAGTTCTTCGGGCTGACCTACAACCCGGTAAGCAAAGTGGTGTTCCTCTACCTGGTCGCGCTGTTGCTGGCCCTGGCCGCGTTGTTCGTCATCAACCGCCTGCTGCGCATGCCCATCGGCCGTGCGTGGGAAGCGCTGCGCGAAGACGAAATCGCCTGCCGTGCCCTGGGTCTCAACCCGACCGTGATCAAGCTGTCGGCCTTCACCCTCGGTGCCGCATTCGCCGGTTTCGCCGGTAGCTTCTTCGCCGCCCGCCAGGGTCTGGTGACGCCGGAATCCTTCACCTTCATCGAGTCAGCGATCATCCTCGCCATCGTGGTGCTGGGCGGGATGGGCTCGCAGTTGGGTGTGATCCTGGCCGCCATCGTGATGATCCTGCTACCCGAAATGATGCGTGAATTCAGTGAATACCGCATGTTGATGTTCGGCGCCTTGATGGTGCTGATGATGATCTGGCGTCCTCAAGGTCTGCTGCCTATGCAACGCCCCCACATGGAGCTGCGCAAATGAGCCGCGAGATCCTCAAGGTTGAAAACCTAAGCATGCGCTTCGGCGGCCTGCTGGCGGTCAATGGCGTGGCCCTGACCGTGAAAGAGAAACAGGTGGTTGCCTTGATCGGGCCAAACGGCGCGGGCAAGACCACGGTGTTCAACTGCCTGACCGGTTTCTACCAGCCAACCGGCGGCAGCATCCTGCTGGACGGCGAGCCGATCCAGGGCCTGCCGGGGCACAAGATTGCCCTCAAGGGCGTGGTGCGTACGTTCCAGAACGTGCGGTTGTTCAAGGACATGACGGCCATCGAGAACCTCTTGATTGCCCAACATCGCCACCTGAACACCAACTTCTTCGCCGGTCTGTTCAAGACCCCGTCGTTCCGCAAGAGCGAACGCGAAGCGATGGAGTACGCCGAGTACTGGCTGGAAAAGGTCAATCTCAAGGAGTTCGCCAACCGTACCGCTGGCACCCTGGCCTATGGTCAGCAGCGGCGCCTGGAAATCGCCCGTTGCATGATGACCCGTCCGCGGATCCTCATGCTCGACGAACCGGCCGCCGGCCTGAACCCGAGGGAAACCGAAGACCTGAAAGCCCTGATCGGCGTGCTCCGCGAGGAACACAACGTCACGGTGCTGCTGATCGAACACGACATGAAACTGGTCATGAGCATTTCCGACCACATCGTGGTGATCAACCAGGGCACTCCCCTGGCCAACGGCACGCCGGAACAGATCCGGGACAATCCTGAAGTGATCAAAGCCTACCTGGGGGAAGCGTAAATGCTGCAGTTCGAAAACGTTTCCACCTTCTACGGCAAGATCCAGGCCCTGCACAGCGTCAACGTGGAGGTCCGCCAGGGCGAAATCGTGACGCTGATCGGCGCCAACGGTGCCGGCAAATCCACCCTGCTGATGACCCTCTGCGGTTCGCCCCAGGCCCACAGCGGCAGCATCCGCTATATGGGTGAGGAACTGGTGGGCCAGGACTCGTCGCGGATCATGCGCAAGAGCATCGCAGTCGTGCCGGAAGGTCGTCGGGTATTTGCCCGGCTGACTGTGGAAGAGAACCTCGCCATGGGCGGATTCTTCACCGACAAGGGCGATTATCAGGAACAGATGGACAAGGTCCTGCACCTTTTCCCACGCCTGAAAGAACGCTTCAGCCAGCGCGGCGGCACCATGTCTGGCGGCGAACAACAGATGCTCGCCATCGGCCGCGCGCTGATGAGCAAGCCCAAGTTGCTGCTGCTCGACGAGCCTTCCCTGGGCCTGGCACCGATCATCATCCAGCAGATCTTCGACATCATCGAACAGCTGCGCAAGGATGGCGTGACGGTGTTCCTGGTTGAGCAGAACGCCAACCAGGCCCTGAAAATCGCCGACCGGGCGTATGTGTTGGAAAACGGTCGAGTGGTGATGCAGGGCACTGGTGAAGCACTGCTGACCGATCCGAAAGTGCGCGAAGCGTACCTGGGCGGTTAAGGAGTTGCGGTAAACAAGAACGGCCTTCGGGCCGTTTTTTTTGCACCAGCTAGATGTGAACACCTTTGTGGCGAGGGGATTTATCCCCGCTGGGCTGCGAAGCAGCCCCCATCACAGCAGCCTCAATCTGCCTGACTCACCGAGTTGCCTGGTTTGGGGCTGCTTTGCAGCCCAGCGGGGATTCATCCCCTCGGCACAAAGGATGGAGATGCTTCTTTTAATCCCTTTCAGTACACACATTTCGCGGTGATCAAAAATAATTCGAAACTCGCTGTAACACTTCCCCACCTCCCTTCTCTAGTTCAGCAGACCGGCGCTGAAGCCGGTTCATTTCCCTAGAAGAACTGGAGAACCATCATGTCCGCTACCACCCGTACCCTGTCCGCCTCCGCCCTGGTCCTGGCCCTCGGCTCCGCGTTGAGCATCGCCGCCGTATCGACCGTCCACGCCGCTGACGACAACATGGAAAAATGCTTTGGCGTGGCCATGAAAGGGCAAAACAACTGCGCCGCCGGCGCCGGCACCACCTGTGCTGGTACCGCCAAGATGGACTATCAGAGCAACGCCTGGAAGCTCGTCCCGAAAGGCACTTGCACGACCACCATGAGCAAGACCTCGCCTACCGGTTTCGGTCAGCTCGAAGCCTACAAAGCCAAGTCCTGATCCACCGTCTGCCTGAGTGTCGACCATGACCACGTCTTACGAACCTGCTTTCATCGGCACTCAGGCAGCCAGCGTCGAGCTCCCGCGCCGTGCCGGGCTGGGGCTCAAGACCGGACACTTCCAGCAAGTGCTCGGTTCGAGGCCAGACATCGGCTTCTTTGAAGTCCACGCCGAAAACTACATGGTGGACGGTGGTCCGTTCCACCATTTCCTGGGATTGATCCGCGAGCAGTATCCGCTGTCGTTGCATGGCGTCGGCCTGTCCATCGGTACCGAGGGCAAGCTGGATGCGGCGCACCTGCAGCGCCTCGCCGAACTGATCGAGCGCTATCAACCCCAAGCCTTTTCCGAACACCTGGCCTGGTCGAGCCATGGCCCGGTGTTCCTCAACGACCTGCTGCCCCTGGCTTACGACGCGCCGACGCTGAACCGCGTCTGCGCCCATATCGGACAAGTGCAGGACACTCTCAAACGCCCGATGCTGCTGGAGAACCCCGCCACCTACCTGGCGTTCCAACGCTCGACCCTCGACGAGACTGACTTCATCAGCGAAGTCATTCGCCGTACGGGCTGCGGGCTGCTGCTGGACGTCAACAACCTCTACGTTTCCTGCATCAATCATCAACGCGATCCACTGGCCTATCTCGATGCCCTGCCGCTGCAGGCGGTGGGCGAGATTCATCTGGCCGGGTTTGCCGAAGACTCCGACAGCCTGGGCGACCGTTTGCTGATCGATGATCATGGTGCCCCCATCGACCTGGCGGTCTGGGCGCTGTACCGACAGGCCCTGGAGCGCGTCGGTCCGGTGGCCACCCTGATCGAGCGTGACAACCAGGTTCCGGCTTTCGATGTCCTGTTGGCCGAAGCCCATCAGGCCGACGCGCTGTTGCTGTCCGCAGGGCGGTCAGCATGAGCAGCCAAGCCGCGTTCACCGCCGCCCTGCTCGACATCCGGCAACCGTGCCCGGAAGGCTTGTGTTGCGCCAATGGTGCAGACCCGGCGAGCCGCTTCGCCGTGTATCGCAACAACGTCCAGGGCTCACTGATCAATGCATTGGCGGACGCCTATCCGGTGGTCCGTCAGTTGGTAGGGGATGAGTTTTTCCGAGCCATGGCCGCCGTTCATGTGCAGACCTCAGCGCCCCGCAGCCCGTTGATGAATCGTTATGGCGCGGATCTGGCCGACTTTATCGAGGATTTCGAACCGGCGTTTTCCCTGCCATACCTGGCGGATGTCGCCCGTTTGGAAAGGTTGCGCACCGTCGCCTATCACGCCGCTGACGAACACCCTCTGGGCCATGAGCAGATCGCCGCAGCACTGGCCGACCCACCGTCCCTGGACGGGCTGTGCGTCACCTTGCATCCGTCCGTGCACCTGCTCGATTCAGCGTTCGCAGTCGTCGCGATCTGGGCGGCCCATCAGACGGACATGACGCTCGCCGAAATCGATCCGAACCAGGGGCAATGCGCATTGGTCCTGCGCAACGGCCTCGAGGTTGAAGTGTTTGCCCTCGACCGTGGCGCCTTCACCTTTATCCGCAACGTGCACAACGGCCAGCCGCTCGGGCAGGCGCTGGCCTGTGCCCCCACGTTCGACATTGCACAAACCCTGGCACTGCTGATCAGTCACGGCGCCATTACCCGCTTGCATCACGACAAGGTATCGCCATGAACAGCCCCGTCACTAGCGCCATTACCCTGCTGGAGAAAATCCCCCACAGCCTGATCGCGTTCATTGCGCGGTTTTCCATCGCGGCAGTGTTCTGGAAATCCGGGCAGACCAAGGTCGAGGGCCTGGCCATCGACCTGATCGATGGCACCTTCCAGATCGGATGGCCGCACCTGGCCGACTCAACCATCCCATTGTTCAAGAGCGAATACGCCATCCCGCTGCTGTCACCGGAAATCGCCGCGCACCTCGCCGCGTTCGCCGAGCATTTCTTTCCGGTGCTGATCCTGCTGGGGTTTGCCACACGGTTTTCGGCGCTGGCGCTGCTGGGCATGACCCTGACCATTCAGCTGTTCGTCTATCCCGACGCCTACCCGACCCACGGCACCTGGGCAGCGCTATTGCTTTACCTGATGGCCCGCGGCCCCGGCGTGCTGTCCATCGATCACCTGATTGCCGTGTGGGAGCGAGCCCGCTCGCGATAGCGGTGGGTCCGTCAACAACTGTGCTGAGGCTGAGATTGCTATCGCGAGCAGGCTCGCTCCCACAAGGGCTGGGGTGATGCCTCGCTATTGCTGGAGTCGGTCAAGCGCCTCACCACTGCGCTTGAACCAGTCAATCAGATAATCGGCCAGCACCTGGGTGCGCTTGGGCAGGCCGCCCTGATAGGGGTGCACCAGGTACATCGGCATACGACGGGTCTGAAAATCCCGTAGGAGCCAGCACAGGCGTCCATCCACCAACTCTTCATTCAACAGGTAGGACGGTAGCCGAGCGATTCCGGCACCCGCCAAGGCGGCTTTTTTCAGCAAGCTGTAGTGATTGCTGGCGAACGGACCCGACACCCGGACCCGCAGCAGCTCGTGTTGCTGGTGGTACAGCCACTCTTCCCGACCACTGTAGTGGCTGTTGAGCAGGCAGCGATGTTCAGCCAGGTCCTGGGGGGTTTGTGGTTCGCCATACTGATCGAGATAAGCCGGGCTGGCGCAGGTCATCTCGTGCCACGCCAGCAACGGCCGGGCGACCAATCGCTCATCGATGGCGGCGTCGGAGCGGATCGCCAGGTCGAAACCGTCCCGGGTCAGGTCGCGATAACCGTTGCTGAGCTCCAGTTCGATCTGCACGTTGGGGTACGTGTGGGCGAACTCCAGCAGCAGCCCTTCAAAAAAGGTTTCGCCCAACGACACCGGAACCGTCATACGCACCGGCCCGGAAATATCATCCTTCAAGCGGGCGAGAGCCTGACGCGCCCTTTCCACCTGAACCAGCAGTGCTTGGGCCTGGGGCAACAGGGCCGCTCCGGCCGCGGTAAGGCTCAGGCGTCGTGTGGTGCGCTGCAGCAACACCACCGAGAAGCGGCTTTCCAGCAGGCTGATGCGCTTGGACAACTGGCCCTTGCTGCACCCCAATTGCTGGGCCGCCAGGGTAAAACTGCCGGCCTCGATCAACACGGCGAACGCCGCCAGGTCGTCCATCTCGCTCACTGGATTGTTTCCAATAGAAAACCAAAGGTTGCCTATTAGCACGCTTATCAATGAAAAAAACCACTCTAAACTGCAATCTCGGTTAACCCACTGAGGAACAGTCCATGAAAATCCTGTTGATCGGCGCCAACGGCACCATCGGTTCGGCCATTGCCAACGAACTGTCGCCACGCCACGAAATCATTCGAATCGGCCGCAACAGCGGTGAACTGCACGTCGACATCAGCGACAGCGCCTCGATCCGCGCCCTCTTCGAAAAGACCGGCCCCTTCGATGCGCTGATCTGCGCCGCCGGCAGCGTCACGTTCGCACCGCTGGGCGATATGACCGAGGAAAGTTTCGCCCTCGGCTTGAAGGACAAGCTGATGGGCCAGGTCAATCTGCTGCTGATCGGCCGGGAATTCGCCAACGACGGCGCATCCTTCACCTTCACCACCGGTGTGTTGAGCCACGACCCTATCAAGAGCGGCGCGTCCGCGGCGCTGGTCAACGGCGCCTTGGACAGCTTCGTGCGAGCGGCGGCCATTGAGTTGCCCCGGGGGCTGCGAGTCAACTCGGTGAGCCCGAACGTGCTGCTGGAGTCCATGGACAAATACGCCCCTTACTTCCGCGGCTACAAACCGGTACCGGCCGCCGATGTGGCGTTAGCCTACGCCAAGAGTGTCGAAGGACTACAAACTGGCCAGACCTTTCACGTGGGTTGAATAGCACTTTGCCTACGCTCCCGCTTGTGATGCGGGAGCAGTCTGAGTAACGTGGCGGCACCTGTCTGGAGACCCGATGATGCGTGCCGCCCGTTCCCTGTTGTGTGTTGCCCTCCTTCCCCTGTTCGCCGGCTGCCAACTGCTCGACGCTCCGCGCGAGAGCGCGTCCCACGCCGGCCAGACACGCATGCAAGGCGAACTCACGGCGGCCGACGGCAAGCTGGTGTTCCAGCCGTGCCAGGAACAACGCCGCTACATCGTCAACGACAGCGGCGGCACCAGCGTGCTGCAACAAGCTGCCGCCCTGGCCGATGAGCGCGGCAAGCTGTTCGCTGACGTGCGCGGCCACATCGTCTCCAGCGCCGCGGCGGGGGCCGACAGCCAATTGGACCTGGAGCAGTTGTATCGCCTGGAACGTTCGGGCACGGCCTGCGACGATGTCGACTTCAAGCGGCTGGTCCTGCACGCCGCCGGCCACGGTCCGGAGTGGAGCCTCAAGGCCAGCGGCAAAGGCCTCGTGCTCGAACGTGACGGCCAGCCTGCGCTGGCGGTGCCTTACGTTGAAGAGCAACTGGGGGACGGCCGTTTCGACCTGAGTACCGAAGCGAATGGCCAGAAAGTCGAACTGTGGGTCGCGCCACAGCGTTGCGTCGACAGCACCAGCGGCAGCGTCCAGCACATGAGTGCCGAGTTGCGGGTCAATGGCGTGGTTCAGCGCGGCTGCGCCTACTTTGGCGGTGCGCGTAACGACTGATTCACCGTGACAGGGGATTGCAGCATATAATCGCCGGTTTGAAGAACGCCCTGGCGCAGTTGTGCGTCCCGCGAACCGGATCCCGTCATGTTACGAATCACCGAACTCAAGCTGCCGATCGACCATCCCGAAGAAGACCTGCGCGCTGCCATCCTGCAGCGCCTGGGCATCGCCAGCGATGACCTGCTCGACTTCACCTTGTTCAAGCGCAGCTACGACGCGCGGAAAAAGTCTTCCGAACTGTGCTTCATCTACACCCTCGATCTGACGGTACGCGATGAAGCCGGCCTGCTGCGCAAGTTCGCCGACGACCGTAACGTCAACGAAGCGCCGGATGTCAGCTACAAGATGGTCGGCCAGGCACCGGCAGACCTGGGCGAGCGGCCGATCGTGGTCGGTTTCGGCCCGTGCGGCATCTTTGCCGCCCTGCTGTTGGCGCAGATGGGTTTCAAGCCGATCATCCTCGAACGCGGCCCGGAAGTGCGCCAGCGCACCAAGGACACCTGGGGCCTGTGGCGCAAAAGTGTGCTCAACCCCGAATCCAACGTGCAATTCGGCGAAGGCGGTGCGGGCACGTTTTCCGATGGCAAGCTCTACAGCCAGATCAAGGATCCGAAGTTCCTCGGTCGCAAGGTGCTGCACGAGTTCGTCAACGCCGGGGCGCCGCAAGAAATCCTCTATGTCAGCAAGCCGCACATCGGAACGTTCCGCCTGACAGGCGTGGTGGAAACCATGCGCGAGCAGATTCGCGCCCTCGGTGGCGAAGTGCGCTTCCAACAGCGGGTCACGGACGTATTGATCGAGGACGGCCAACTGGTCGGTGTCGAATTGGCCAGCGGTGAACGCATTCATTCCAGGCACGTGATCCTGGCCCTGGGCCACAGCGCCCGGGACACCTTCCGCATGCTTCACAGCCGGGGTGTGTACATGGAAGCCAAGCCTTTCTCGGTGGGTTTCCGTATCGAACACCCGCAATCGCTGATCGACAGCGCGCGCCTGGGCAAATACGCCGGCCACCCGAAACTCGGCGCCGCCGACTACAAACTGGTGCACCACGCCAAGAACGGACGTTCGGTGTACAGCTTCTGCATGTGCCCGGGCGGCACCGTGGTGGCGGCGACGTCCGAGCCGAACCGCGTCGTGACCAACGGCATGAGCCAGTATTCGCGCAACGAACGCAACGCCAACTCCGGCATCGTCGTAGGGATCACCCCGGAAGTCGATTATCCGGGCGGCCCACTGGCGGGGATCGAGCTGCAGGAACGCCTGGAATCCCACGCTTTCGTGCTCGGCGGCAGCAACTACGAAGCCCCGGCCCAACTGGTGGGCGATTTCATCGCCGGCAAACCGTCCACGGCACTGGGCAGCGTCGAACCTTCCTACAAGCCCGGGGTTTCGCTGGGTGACCTGGCCCTTGCCCTGCCAGACTTCGCCATCGAAGCCATCCGCGAAGCCCTGCCGGCCTTCGAGAAACAGATTCGCGGCTACTCGCTGCACGACGCCGTGTTGACCGGGATCGAAACCCGTACCTCGTCGCCGCTGCGCATCACCCGCAACGAGTCGCTGCAGAGCCTGAATGTGAAGGGCCTGTTCCCGGCCGGTGAAGGCGCCGGTTACGCGGGCGGGATTCTATCGGCGGGCGTGGACGGGATCCGCATTGCCGAAGCGGTGGCGCGGGATATCCTCGGCCTGGAAGGCTGATCTCCTTTCAAGTGCGCACCGCCATCCCCTATGGGAACGAGCATCTGTAGGAGCAAGGCTCTGTAGGAGCAAGGCTCTGTAGGAGCAAGGCTCTGTAGGAGCAAGCCTCTGTGGGAGCAAGCCTCTGTGGGAGCAAGCCTCTGTGGGAGCAAGGCTCTGTGGGAGCAAGGCTCTGTGGGAACAAGGCTCTGTGGGAGCAAGGCTTGCCCGCGACAATAGCGCCTCGGTAGCAAGATAAACCGAAGCGTATGCATCGCGGGCAAGCCTTGCTCCCACAGGGCTCACTCCCGCAGGGATTTCCAGTGTCCGGAAGGTCTCAGATATTGACCCGCAGCACCGTCTCCGGCAACGCCTCGCCGCGCTCCGCACTCGCCGCCACGGCGTTCATCAGCCCATCCAACTCATACCCCTGGGCCTTGAGCCACACCGGGTCGTAATACGTCGTGGCATAACGCTCCCCGCCGTCGCACAGGATCGCCACGATCGACCCTGTCTCACCGGCCTCCACCATCCGCTTCGCCGCGACCAGCGCACCGATCAGGTTGGTGCCGCTGGATCCGCCGACCCGTCGTCCCAATCGCTGGGCCAGGTAATGCATGGCAGCCAGCGACAAGGCGTCCGGGACCTTGACCATCGCGTCAATGACTTTTGGCAGGAACGACGCCTCGACCCGTGGCCGGCCGATCCCTTCGATCCGCGAGCCACACTCAAGGCGCAGGCTAGCATCGCCGCTGCGGTAGTAGTCGAAAAATACCGAACGCTCGGCGTCGGCGCACAGTACGCGGGTACAGTGCTGCCGATAGCGTACATAGCGACCCAGGGTAGCGGTGGTCCCCCCGGTCCCCGGACTGGAAATCAGCCAGCTCGGCTCCGGGTGCTGCTCGAAACGCATCTGGTGGAAGATCGACTCGGCAATGTTGTTATTGGCCCGCCAGTCCGTGGCGCGCTCGGCGTAGGTGAACTGGTCGATGAAGTGCCCGTCATGCTCACGGGCAAGCCGCTCGGACTCGGCGTAGATCTGCGTAGGATCGTCCACCAGATGGCTCTGGCCACCATAGAAAGCGATCTGCGCGATTTTTTCCCGGGAAGTCGTCGCCGGCATGACCGCAATGAACGGCAGGCCCAGCAATCTGGCGAAATAGGCTTCGGAAATGGCCGTCGAGCCACTGGAAGCCTCGATTACCGGGGCGCCGGGCTTGAGCCAGCCATTACACAGCGCATAGAGAAACAGCGAACGAGCCAGGCGATGCTTGAGACTGCCGGTGGGATGGCTGGATTCATCCTTGAAGTACAACTCGATGCCCGGAAAACCCGGCAGCGGCAGCGGTATCAGATGCGTATCGGCACTGCGCTGGAAATCAGCCTCAATGATGCGAATCGCTTCGCGTGCCCACTGACGGTGGTCGTTCATGTGTGTTCTCGCAGGAATAGGCGGGGAAGGCCTGGCGCTCAGGACTGGATATGGGAAAAACCAGTCACAAGCTTAGGAAAAAACCGACATCACGCACAGGTACAGCTAAGGTCCAATATGCCCTGCAACTGCCCGACCACCTCGCCGGTCTTGTAACGACATATAACAAAAAAGAATATAACTTTTGTTTTAACAACTAACAGTACGGGTTAGGGTGTAGCCACTTTTGATTGACCCATGGAGAGCGATCGTGCCTCTACGTAATTCCCTGACACGTTTTTTCCAGCTGGAGGCTGCCAGTGGCCTGCTGTTGATTGCCGCTGCGGTGCTGGCCCTGATCATCAACAATTCGCCCCTTTCCTGGTTGTACGGCGGCCTGCTGGATACCCCCGTGGCGGTCCAGGTCGGCGCATTGAAAATCGCCAAGCCGCTACTGTTGTGGATCAACGATGGCCTGATGGCGATGTTCTTCCTGCTCATTGGCCTGGAAGTCAAACGTGAAGTGCTCGACGGACAATTGTCCAAGCCTTCGCAAATCGTCCTGCCGGGAGCAGCGGCAATTGGCGGCATGGTGGTGCCCGCGCTGATCTACTGGTGTCTCAACCGTGACAATCCGGCGGCCCTTTCGGGCTGGGCCATCCCTACGGCCACCGACATCGCCTTCGCCCTCGGGGTACTGGCCTTGCTGGGTAAACGGGTGCCGGTTTCACTCAAGCTGTTCCTGATGACCCTGGCGATCATCGACGACCTGGGCGCCATTATCATCATCGCCATTTTCTACTCCGGCGCCCTGTCGACCTTGTCGCTGATGCTGGCGGCCGGTTGCATCGCCGCACTGGTGGCGATGAACCGGATGGGCGTGGTCAGGCTCGGCCCCTACATGATCGTCGGCCTGATTCTCTGGGTCTGCGTGCTCAAGAGCGGGGTTCATGCCACCCTGGCCGGGGTCACACTGGCGTTCTGCATTCCGTTGCGCACGAAAAACGCCGAAACCTCGCCGCTGTTGACCCTGGAACATGCCCTGCATCCATGGGTGGCCTACGGCATCCTGCCGCTGTTCGCCTTCGCCAATGCCGGCCTGTCCCTGAGCGGTGTCACCGTCGAAAGCTTCACCCACCACGTGCCGATGGGCATCGCGATCGGTCTGTTGCTGGGCAAGACCGTCGGCGTGTTCGGCCTGACCTGGCTGGCCGTGAAAATCGGCATCGCCAATCTGCCCCTGGGCGCCAATTGGGGTCAGATACTGGGGGTGGCGATCCTGTGCGGGATAGGTTTCACCATGAGCCTGTTCGTCGGCTCCCTGGCCTTCGAGCCCGGCGTCAGCGAGTATGCCGGCATGGACCGGATGGGCATCCTCACGGGGTCAATCCTCGCGGCACTGCTGGGCTACGCAGTGGCAGCGGCGGCCAGTCGCAAGCCTTCCGCACTGTCCTCCTGATACGCCCGCGCAAGAAGGGATCGCTGTATCGCGATCCCTTCTTGTTGAAGCAAACGCTATCCCTCTGTGGGAGCGAGCCTGCTCGCGAAAGCGTCGGCACATCCACATTTATTCAGCTGACCCACCGCTATCGCGAGCAGGCTCGCTCCCACAGGGGAACGCGTACGCTCAAAAAAAACGGCGCTTCTCCCAGTGGAAGAAGCGCCGTTTTTCTTGAGCAAACATCAAAACCAGAGAAACGCTTACCCAATCAGCTTAGTGCGATACGCGACTCGTCCCACCCACAGTGGAAATACGAACCCGCTCACCCACACGGAACACTTCGTTTTCCTGAACCTGTTGCACGTAGGCGCGCATGCTGCCGTCGTCTTCGCGAACGGTGATTTCCACGCCCTGGGTGCGGGTCAGGCCTTCTTCGGTGGCGGAACCGATCAGACCACCCGCCACGGCACCGATAACGGCAGCGACGATACTGCCGCGACCACCACCGACGGCGCTACCGCCCACGCCACCCACCACCGCACCGGCGGCACCGCCAATCGGGGTCTTGGTGCCTTCGATCTTGACCGGACGCAGGGATTCGATGGTCCCCATGCGAATGGTCTGCACGCGACGCGCTTCGTCACGGGAGTAAGAGTCACCGGTCAGGCTCGACTGACAGCCAGTGAGCAACATCGCCATCGTGGAAAAAGAAGCAACCAGCAAAACAGACTTACGCATAGCATCAACTCCAAAAGACAGGGAACTATTAAACTCCGCAGCTTGACGCCTGTCACGGCCTGGCCGGGATAAAATTGTTTTCATTCAGGTGGGATACAGGCGCACCCGAAAAATTCATCCAACAGTAGCGCCAATTTCCGAAACCTGCGTCATCGGCCCAAGGATTTTGCATGGATTATTTCATCATCGTCGCAACCACCATCGCCGGTCTGTACTTTCACGGGTGGTTGTACGTGCGGATCAAACGCTGGATGGACCGCGATCTGGCACTGTCGTTGGCGGGGCAGGACGAGCGGAAGA
Organism: Pseudomonas sp. ICMP22404; assembly: GCF_006227205.1. GTDB lineage: Bacteria > Pseudomonadota > Gammaproteobacteria > Pseudomonadales > Pseudomonadaceae > Aquipseudomonas. Next base: position 149,143 of record NZ_VCNG01000011.1, on the reverse strand, counting down.
AAACCTACATGCTGCAACAACTGGCCCGCTCCCGAGAACAAGGGATCAAGCGCCGGGACCTGCCGCAATGGCTTCAAGCCGCTGCGACAGGTTATGCCGGTGCTAAGGCGCCAGACGCTCGCGAGTCCAGTCCGCCCCTTGCAGACGGTAATTGAGGCGATCATGAAGACGACTCGGGCGACCTTGCCAGAACTCGATGCGCTCGGGCAGTAAGCGATAACCACCCCAATGCTCCGGACAGTGGGGCTGGCTATCGCTGAAGCGTTGTTCGGTGGCCTTGAGCAAGTCTTCCAGCTCACCACGACCGGCAATCACACGGCTCTGGGGAGAGGCCCAGGCACCGAGACGACTGCCCAGGGGCCGAACCTGGTAATAGGCGTCCGATTCTTGCGCCGTGACCTTCACCACCTTGCCCTCGATACGCACCTGACGCTCCAGGGTCGGCCAGAAAAACGTCATGGCCGCGAACGGATTCGCGACCAGTTGCTGGCCCTTGGCGCTGTCGTAATTGGTGAAGAACGTAAAGCCCTGGGCATCCAACCCCTTGAGCAACAGGATCCGGCAGTGAGGACGGCCATCGGCATCTACCGTGGCCAGGGTCATGGCGTTTGCCTCCACCGGGGCCTGCTCGGTTTTCACCGCTTCGGCGAACCATTGGTGGAACAGCGCGAATGGCTCGGCCGGGGCTTGCGCCTCGGTCAGGCCATCGCGGGTGTAGTCGCGGCGCATATCAGCCAGCGTTTGGGTCATGGCGCACTCCTTGTGGTTCGCCCATCACTGCTTGGGGGTATCGGCTGCCGCGACCTTCTTCGCATCGGTGGCGGCCTTGGCCGGTTCAGGCTTCTTCGCCGGGATGGCCTTCTTGGCCGGGGCTTTTTTGGCTGGGGCCTTGACGGCGGCTTTCTTGGCCGGTGCCTTTTTAGTGGCCGTGGCCGCGGCTTTCTGGGTCGTAGGCGCTGGGACAGCAGGCTTCACATCCTGGGCGGCCACCAGCGTAACCGGTGCCGGGGCCGGCAAGTTGTATTTACCGACCAGCGCCATCAAGGTGTTTTGCGGCGTCACCAGCAACTCCACGCGACGGTTCAAGGCGCGACCTTCGACGCTGTCGTTGGCCGCACGCGGCTCTACAGAGCCCATGCCTCGCATCATCAGGCGATCACGTTGCAGCCCACTGAGACGAAAAATCGCCGCCACGGACTGGGCACGCTCCTGGCTGAGTTTCAGGTTCGTTGGCGCAGCGCCCGAGGTGTCGCCGTGACCAAGAATCAGCACGGCGGATTTCGGATCGGCTTCCAGGACCTTCGCCACGCGAGTAAACGGCCCAAGGGTCACCGGCAGCAGCATGGCCGGACGATCCGGGTTGAAGGAACTGTCCACGGGGGCCGTGACCACCAGGACGTTGTCGCGACGCTCCAGCTGGAACTTGCTGCCCTCGATGGCGGTGCGCAGCTTTGGCTCGTAATCGTCGAGCCAGGCCTGGGTGACTTTCGGATCGGGCAACGGTGCCGCCTTGGCGGCTTCCTGCTCCTTGCCGCCGAACGGCCACCACCACTTTCCACCGCTTGGCGTTTCGGCCTTGGCAACAGGCGTCGGGGCCTTCGCTACAGGCTTGGCCTCAGCCTTGACCTGGTCTTTTGCCACAGCGTCGTTGGCTGCATCATCGGAGGAGAACGGCCACCACCAGTGGCTGGCGCTCTCGGCCTTGGCCTGCGGCGCGACGGCAGCAGGCTTCAGGGGAGCCGCTGGCACCGCCTCTTTGACCGCTGCCTGGTCGGAAGAACCAAACGGCCACCAGCCACTGCCGCCCTTGGCATCATTTTGTGGAGTTTGCGCGCAACCGGTGATCGCGAAGCACAGCGCCAGAGCGAGGGATTTATTCGATAACATTGGATATCCACAAAATGATGTAAATGAAAAATGCAGGCCCCTGCGCGGGACGCATAAACAGACGCTTTGAAACCGAAAAGAACACCAGGTTCCGATGGCGCCCCTCCCAAGAACGTTTTACAGACAAGTGGCAAGCACCCGCGCCAGATTCTGCGCACGCGGATCCATCAGTACGTAAGGCCCCAGCGTGTTTGTCACAAAGCCAAACGCCACGTCATGCTCCGGATCGGCAAACCCGATGGAGCCACCGGCCCCCGGATGACCGAATGCCCGCGGGCCCAGGCCGTAGGTGGCGTTCGGCACATCCGGCTGGTCCAACATGCAGCCCAGGCCGAACCGGGTCTGGGTCAGCAACGTCTTGTCCTCGCCAATGCTGTGCTGACGGGTCAGCTCATCGAGCATTTCACCTTCCAGCAGACTGCCATCCAGCAGACCGGCGTAGAACCCGGCGATGCTGCGGGCATTACCGTGGCCGTTGGCAGCCGGTTGCTGCATGCGCCGCCACTCGGGCTTGTTGGTGCTGGTCAGGACCGAAGGCGGATTGGTGAAGGCTCGGGTGGTCATGGCGGTGGGTTCGCGCATCGTCACCTGGAGCAGGCGTTGTGCTGCCGCATCGCCGACGTTGCCTTTGCCGCGGGCGATATGAGCCACGCGGTGGAACTCCTGGTCCGCGAGACCGACGTGGAAATCCAGGCCCAACGGTTTGGCCACCCGTGCCACGATGGATTCTCCTGGGCCTCGACCGTCCGCCCTGCGCAACAGCTCGCCGACCAGCCAGCCGTAGGTGATCGCGGCATAACCATGGCCATCGCCCGGTGTCCACCAAGGGGTTTCGGCAGCCAGGGCATTGACCATCGTGTTCCAGTCATACAAGGCTTCAGGCGCCAGCAACTCACGCAACGCCGGTAATCCGGCCTGATGGCAGAGCAATTGGCGCAGGGTTATGGACTGCTTGCCCGCCGCCGCAAATTCGGGCCAGTACCGGGCGACCGGGGCGTCCAGTTGCAACTTGCCCTCGGCCACCAGTTGCAGGGCAGCGACGGCAGTGAAGGTCTTGGTGCAGGAAAACAGATTGGCGATGGTATCGCTGTGCCAGGCTTCATGACCGTCCTTGTCAGCCGTACCGGCCCACAGATCGATCACCGTCCGGCCGCCGACCTGGATGCACAGCGCAGCGCCGCGCTCCTGGGGATCATCGAACAGCGCGGCGAACGCTTCGCGTACCGCCTCGAACTGAAGCTCATAATGGCCTTGAATCTGCACCCGCAACTCCTTTGAAACAAAGACTTTCTCAAGTGGCCGCATTGTTTCAGCCATTGGTGGTTTTGGAAACCACCATGGGACGGCTGGCCAAGCCAACACTGACTTGTGGCAAGAAAGCTTGCTCCAGCGTCACAGGGACCGTGTCGTCGATATCAGGAAATTTCCCGCCGAAACGGCGGCAACGCATTGAGGATCGCCTTGCCGTAGCGTTGGGTCACCAGTCGACGATCGAGCAAAGTGATGGTGCCGCGGTCTTCTTCGGTACGCAGCAGACGGCCGCAGGCCTGGACCAGTTTCAGCGAGGCATCCGGCACGGAGATCTCCATGAATGGATTGCCGCCGCGGGCTTCGATCCATTCGGCCAATGCCGCTTCCACCGGGTCGTCCGGGACCGAGAACGGGATCTTGGCGATCACCACGTGCTCGCAATAGGCACCGGGCAGGTCCACCCCTTCGGCAAAGCTCGCCAGGCCGAACAGCACGCTGGAGTCCCCGCCATCGACCCGCGCCTTGTGCTTGTTCAGGGTCTCCTGCTTCGACAGGTTGCCCTGGATGAACACCTGCTTGCGCCAGTCACGGTCGAGGCCGTCGAACACGTCCTGCATCTGTTTGCGCGAGGAAAACAGCACCAGGGTGCCCCGCGAGCCCTCCACCAGTTCCGGCAGGTCACGGACGATCGCAGCGGTGTGCGCGGCGGCGTCCCGTGGATCGGCCTTCAGATCCGGCACCCGCAACACACCGGCGTCGGCGTGATGGAACGGACTCGGGACCACGGCGGTCACGGCGGTTTTTGGCAGGCCGGCACGCATGCGGAAGCGATCGAAGGTGCCCAGCGCGGTCAGGGTGGCGGACGTCACCAAAGCCCCGTAGGCCACGTTCCACAGATTGCGACGCAGCATGTCCGCCGCCAGGATCGGGCTGGCATTGACCTCGATATCGAACAGCGAACCGCTTTCGGCCAGGGTCAGCCAGCGCGCCATCGGCGGGTTGTCCTCCGGGTCTTCAGTGGTGAAGGCCGTCCACAGCTCCCAGTTGCCCTGGGAGCGGGACAACAGGCTGCCGAACAGCGGGTACCACTCCTCGGCCTGGTTGCTGGCGATACCGATATTGACCTCGCCATCCATCCCTTCCTTGAGCAGGTCGGTCAGGCGCGTGAACAGATCGGTCAGGCGGGCGAAGCCCTTCTTCAGCTCGATGCCCATTTCACGCATGTGCTCGGGGATGATGCCGCCGACGAAACGATGGCGTGGCCGCTCGCGACCCTCGACATCCTCACCCGGCTTGAAGTCGGCCACCTGCTCGCAGGCGGTGAACATGAACTGCTGGTTCGTCTTGATCTCCCGCGCCAGCTCCGGCACTTGCTCGATGAACTTGCCCAGGTCGCCCGGCAGTGGATGCTGGGCCAACAGCTTGGTGAGATTCTTGGCGGTGGTTTCCAGCCAGTCGGCGGTGGAACGCAACCGCGTGTAATGGGCGAAGTGGCCGATGGCCTTGTCCGGCAGGTGGTGACCTTCGTCGAATACATAGATCGTATCGCGCGGGTCCGGCAGCACCGCGCCACCGCCCAGGGCCAGGTCGGCCAATACCATGTCGTGGTTGGTGACGATGACGTCGACCTTGCCCATGCCCTCGCGGGCCTTGTAGAAGGCGCACTGGCCGAAGTTCGGGCAATGACGGTTGGTGCACTGGCTATGGTCGGTGGTCAGACGCGCCCAGTCGGCATCTTCCAGGGTGGTGGGCCAGCTGTCGCGGTCGCCGTCCCACTTATTGCCAGCCAGTTTCTCGATCATGCTGGTAAACAGCTTCTGGCTGGCCTCATCGACTTCGATCTTGAAGCCTTCTTCCTCGAACAACTGGGCCGTGGCCGTCTGTGCCTGGCCTTCCTGCAGCAACATGTCGAGCTTGGACAAGCACATGTAGCGCCCCCGCCCCTTGGCCAGTGCAAAGCTGAAGTTCAACCCGCTGTTGCGCATCAGGTCGGGCAGATCCTTGAAGACGATCTGCTCCTGCAGGGCGATGGTGGCCGTGGCGATGACCAGGCGCTTGCCGGCGGCCTTGGCCGTCGGGATCGCCGCCAGGCTGTAGGCAACGGTCTTGCCGGTACCGGTACCGGCCTCCACCGCCACGACGGCGGGATCGCCGCCGCGCCGGCCTTCGTCATCGGTGGCGATGTCCCCCAGGACTTTCGTCACTTCGGCGATCATCAGGCGCTGGCCATAACGCGGCTTGAGGCTCTTAGCTTCGAGAAAACGCGAATAAGCGCCCTGGATCGTGGTTTTGAGTTCGGTGCTGATCATGAATGTCGGGCGCTAAAAACGCTGGATAAATTTTCAGTGGTTCGGATCGGCGGCTATCATACCCCGCTAATGAATCCTGCGCAGAACGGAGTAACTCAATGACACCCTTTGCTTTCATTTACACCCTGCATTTGCTGGCGGCTCTGGTCTGGGTCGGCGGTATGTTCTTCGCCTGGATGATCCTGCGCCCCGCCGCAATGGCGGCGCTTGAGGGCCCTGCCCGGCTGAAACTGTGGGTAGAAGTGTTTCAACGTTTTTTCATCTGGGTCTGGGTGGCGGTGGTGCTTTTGCCGATCAGCGGCGTCGGCCTGATCCATGTGCGCTTCGCCGGTTTCGAAACGGCACCGCGTTACGTACAGGTCATGATGGGGCTGTATGTGGTGATGACGGCGCTGTTCATCCGTATCCAGAGCTTGCAATTGCCGGCATTGCGTAGTGCCGTGACGGCGCAGGACTGGCCGACCGCTGCGTCGACCCTGGGGAAAATCCGCAAGCTGGTGGGAATCAATCTGCTGATCGGATTGCTGGTGGTGGCGATTGCCGCGGCCCGGCCGATGTTCTGAAAACTGCGTCCAGCCCCTGTGGGAGCAAGCCTGCTCGCGATAGCATCCGGTCAGTTAGCCCTGATGTGACTGATGGATTGCTATCGCGAGCAGGCTCGCTCCCACAGGGTTTATTTCCTGGACTTAGAATCGTTGCACGGTCACTGTGCCCGCCGCTCCGGCAGGCCCAGGCTGGCCAGCGGCTCCGGGGTGGCCACTTTTACCGCCGTCGGCGGTGTAGACGAAACAGCCCTTGGGCTTGCCGCCGACGCCGGGCTTGCCACCGGGACCCGCCGCGCCACCGGCTCCGCCATCGACCACGACCTTGATTTGCTCGGCGGGGTAATCACGGGGCAGTTCGAGACGCACCAGCGCACCGGCCGCCCCCGGCTGGCCATCGCTGCCATTGCTGCCATCGGCACCACGCCCGGCCGAACCCCAGGTGCAACCCGGGGCCTGCCCGTTGGCACCGTCGAGGCCCACATAACCTGGCGCACCCGTGCCGCCACGGGCATCCACCGACAGCACCGGCGCATTCAACGCATTGAAACGCAGGTTGAGATCGCGTCCCGGCCGCGCAGCTTTCGTATAGGTGCCCGGCGCGCCGCGGGAAGTGATCTGGCTGCCATCCGCCAGTTCAGCCTGGGTAACGCTCATTGCCAGCGGCTGCTGCGAAGGCACGATGGCGATCCGCGCCTCGCGCCCCAGGTGCAATTGGCCGATGGACAATTGAGTGACGTTCGACGGCACCAGCAACGTGGCGTAATCGGCCACGTCCAGCCGCTCCAGGGTCAGGGTACTGGCGGTATTGGGCAGACGCATCAACGAGTGGGTTTCTACCTGGAGTACTTGAGCACAAGCCCATGGGCACACAAGGGCAGCGAGCAGACACAATTTACGCATGGGAGGCCTCTGCGGCGATCGGAAGGGTTTGCAGATGGAAGATGCCGAACAGCAGCACTCTGAGGCGTTCACGACCGGGAGAAGGCAAGCCACGAAAACCGGCCCTGAACAGCAGCAGCTCAAGCAAATGGACCGCCAGTAACAGCGCCCCGGCGAGGTTGACCAGCACATGCAGCGGATGGACGAACGGCACGACCAGGTTGACCAGCACAACCAGCCAGAACAACAGGGTCAACAAGCGCCCCAGCCCCCAAAACACCTTCATACGCCCCCCGGTGAACATTATTCTTTGCACGCACAGTAACGGCTTGCGCGCTGGTTAAGCCAGAGGGCGGAGCAAATTTAATCTATGTGACAAGAGCCCAGGTATGGGCTGCAAAGCTTGCCGTGGCGAGCATACTTCCCCGCCACGGCAAGCCCTCCATCACTGGAGGTTCAGCGGTTTATCTTGATTTCAGTGCGACGGTTCATGGCGCGTCCATCGGCAGTTTTATTGTCGGCTACCGGCTGACTCTCACCGGCACCGGCCACCGAGACGAAACTGGCGCGAGGCACGCCGCTTTCGACCAGGTATTGCACCACGGAATTGGCCCGTTTCTCCGACAGTCGCTGGTTGTAGGCATTGCTGCCAACGCTGTCGGTGTGACCGGTCACCCGAAGCTGTGCAGTAGACGACTCCTGTTTCAGACGGGTCGCGACGCCACTCAGCACCTCTTTGTCGGCCGCCGTCAACGTGGACTTGTTGAATTCGAAATGCACATCGCGAACCACGATGGTTTCCTCTTTGACGACAACCGGCTCCTCGGCCATCGGCGCCGGGACGGGCGGCGGGCAACCGTCTGCGTCGACTTGCACGCCTTTCGGGGTGCCCGGGCACTTGTCACGGCTGTCGGGCACACCATCGCCGTCTTCATCACCGTCTCCGTGCACCCAGCAATAGGCTGCGGCCATGCTGCCGGCGAACAGCGCACCGTAGCCGGCCCAGGAGGTGCTTTCAGTGGCGCCCAATCCCGCACCAACCACGCCGCCGACGGCCGCACAGGTCGGCCAGTCGGTTTTTTGCAAACCTGCGCAACCAGTCAACACACCGGTTAGCAGAACCAGGGGTAACGCTGTCCGAACTATGCTCATCAGGTTTCTCCTTGAGGGATCGGCTTTGCACCGATTCTGGGGAGTAAAGACCCGAGTTCGGATCTGCGCCAGCACCGCGCTATCGCGGATTTTGCCCAGTGTTTGCGGCCGTTCGGCACGTTTTAATGCAAACCGCTCTAGGCCACGTTGTCCAGGCAGGCTATCGTGGCGGTTCTGATCGAGGAATCTCAATGACCGTTGCCATTTCATCGCGCACGCCCCAGCAAGCACTGGCCGCCGTGCTTGACCGTTACGCCCCGCGAAAACTGCTGTTGATCGGTGCCAGCAGCTTTCCCGCACTCGAGGCGTTCCAGCAGGCGCATCCCGACACCGAAGTGGTCCAGGTCGCTCCCGGCCCGCTGCCGGTGGAGGTGGCCGGACAGCGCTTCGACCTGGCCCTGGCAGTCGATTGCCTGGAACATGTGCCCAAGCGCGACGGTCTGAACCTGCTGGGCGGTATCCGTAATCTCAACGCCAGCCGTATCGCCGTGTTGGCTGATCTCAACGCCTGTGGCTGGCAAGAAACGGACTTCTTTTCCCTGGCCCTGCAAGCCAGCGAGCGGTTCCAGCGCGAAGAACAGGTGCTGACCCTGTTCACCTACGATCTGCTTGAATACAAACAAGTCCCCGATTGGCTCAATTCACGTTTTTGGGCCAACCCCGAAAACTTCGGAAAATACTGGTGGTAGCTGTGAACACAAGCCTGCACGCAACCATTTGTCCCTGCGGCAGTGGCAACCCGTTGAACGCCTGCTGCGGCCATTACCACGACGGGCACCCGGCTCCTTGCGCCGAAGCCCTGATGCGCTCGCGCTACAGCGCCTATGTGCTGGGGCTGGTGGATTACCTGGTGGACACCACCTTGCCCGCCCAGCAGGCGGGTCTCGATCGCCTGTCCATCACTGAGTGGAGCAGCAAAAGCACCTGGCTGGGGCTCGAGGTGGAAAGCAGCGAGGTGTTCGGTGGGCAGCCGGAGCACGCCTTTGTCACTTTCACCGCGCGTTGGCACGATGGCCAGGGAGAACACAGCCACCGCGAACAGTCGTCGTTCGTACAGAACGGTGGGCGCTGGTACTTCATCGACCCGACCGTGCCGGTCAAGACCGGACGCAACGACAGTTGCCCGTGCGGCAGCGGGCACAAATTCAAGAAATGTTGTGCAGGCTACTTCGCTCGCTGATTTCGGAAACGTCCGACGCTTGCCCCTTTATCAGCGGGCTAGAATGGAATCAGAGGCGCGGACATGACCCATTCATTACACACGCTACGCATCACCTGCCTGTTACTGTTTATGGGGCTCGGTGGCTGTGCGTCCTGGCAAACCGACGGAGCATCCGAGCCGCAGGTACACCTGGTCAAGGTCGAGGTGGTGCGAGCCCGGCTGCTGGAACAGCGGTTCATTCTGCATTTGCGAGTCGACAACCCTGGCGACAGCGACCTGACCGTGCGCGGCCTGACCTACCGGATCCATCTGGGCGACCTGTTGTTGACCGAAGGTGAGCATGAGCACTGGTTCACCGTCCCTCCCGGGCAAAGTGGCTATTTCAAGATACCGATCCGCACCAACCTGTGGCCGCAGGTGCGGGAAGTGGTGAAACTGCTGGAGAAACCCCGCCAGCAGATCCCCTATCGTCTGGAAGGTGAGCTGGAAACCGGATTATTCATCGCCCACTACGTGCACCTGAAACGCAATGGCGTGATAATCGCCGCCGATTTTATTGCGGAGTAACCCCGATGACCCAGCAACCCCACGTTCACGGCCCTGATTGCAACCACGATCACGACCATCACCACGATCATGACCACGGCCACGTCCACGGTCCGAACTGCGGCCACGCCCATCAGGAGCCGGTGCGCAACGCCTTGAAGGATGTCGGCCGCAACGACCCTTGCCCCTGCGGCAACGGCAAGAAATTCAAGAAGTGCCACGGGGCTTGATGGCTGCGGCGGAGCGTGTCTTCGCCGGTTGAATCGTCAGCGCGAGCAGGCTCGCTCCTACAGGAATCAGGACAGGCGTCAGATGTGTGAACGCCGCAGATCCCCTGTGGGAGCGAGCCTGCTCGCGATGAGGCCGACACAGCCTCGTCAGCCCGCCTCCAGAATCCGTTTCACACTGACCACCGTCGCATACTCGCCATGCAGGTTGCCCAGGGACATGGCGTGCACCTCATCGGCCGAACGGGCCCGGCCGAAATAGTCGGCCTTGTCGAACGTGAAACAGGCGTCCTCGGCCACCCAGGTCTCGAAACCCAGGTTGCCTGCCGTACGCGCCGTGGACTCCACCGAGTTGTTCGTCGCCACGCCGACGATCACCAGTTGCCCGATCCCTGCCTGGCGCAAGTCAGCCTCCAGGTGAGTGGCGCAGAACGCGTCCGGCACGTCCTTGTGGATCAGCCACTCCCCTTCCTGCGGTTCGAACCGCTCCTGGACTTCCACTCCCTGCTGCCCTGGCCAGAACACCGAATCCGGCGAGCGGGACAGGTGATGGACATGGATCACCGTCCGCGCCGAATCTCGCCAGAAAGCCAGCAGTTCGAGCATGCACAGCTCTGCCTCGGGGTTGTTGCGAGGACCGAGCCTGGGATGCAGGATGCCTTTCTGTTGATCGATGAGGATCAACGCTGCATTGTTCGCTAGCGCCATGTCTACTGCTCCATTCCGTTTTTCGCTTGCCCGGCCATTGAATTTCCCCCACTGGAACATCACCTCCTTCCACAGGCAAGCCTTCGGGCAAAAGAGGACAACTTCCTGCCGTCGTTTGTTGTCCATCCATCACGCTGTCTTATCTGGAGCCTTCCATGATCGACTTGTATTACTGGACCACCCCCAACGGCCATAAAATCTCGCTGTTCCTCGAAGAGGCCGGCCTGCCCTACAAGGTACATCCGGTCAACATCGGCCAGGGCGAGCAATTCAAGCCGGACTTCCTGAAGATCGCCCCCAACAACCGCATCCCGGCCATTGTCGACCTGGAGCCCGCCGACGGTGGCGAACCGATCTCGCTGTTCGAGTCGGGCGCGATCCTGCTGTACCTGGCGGAAAAAACCGGTCGTTTCATTCCACAGGACCTGCGCGGACGGCAGGAAGTCCTGCAATGGCTGTTCTGGCAGATGGGCGGCCTGGGGCCGATGGCCGGGCAGAACCATCACTTCAGCCGGTTCGCTCCGGAAAAGATTCCCTACGCGATCAAGCGCTACGTCGATGAAACCGCCCGCCTGTATGGCGTGCTGGATCGACGCCTGGCGGACCGCGATTTTGTGGCAGGTAGCGAGTACAGCATCGCCGACATGGCGATCTACCCCTGGACGGTCTCCCATCAATGGCAGAGCCAGCGGCTGGAGGATTTCCCGAACCTGCAGCGTTGGTTCAATCGCATCAAGGAGCGCCCGGCCACGGTAAGGGCCTATGCGCTGGTGGATAAGATCAATCCACCGAAGCCCTGAGCAACCTGTGGCAAGGGGGATTTATCTGTGGCGAGGGGATTTATCCCCGCTGGGCTGCGAAGCGGCCCCCTCCAGACTCAGGCTGGTACACCGAGTTGCTGGGGTTGGGGCCGCTGTGCGCCCCAGCGGGGATAAATCCCCTCGCCACAGAAAACCAGGCGTACCGCCGAGTACGGAGTTTCATCGCCAAATCAACAAATAACCCCCGCCCCCGCTTGCGCGGCCCTCTCCTGCTCACTAACGTAGCGCCTTTATTTGCCGCCCCCCTCCCGCAGGAGCTTTGTCATGGCCTCGCCAGCCTCTAATTTCTTCTTCCCCCGGCTCGGCGTTGCCGCCGCCGTGGCCAGCGTGCTCGGCTTGAGCGGTTGCCAGGCCTGGAATACCCAGGACACTGTCCCTCCGACTTCCGGCGTGCAACCACTCAAGGGGCTGGCGCAGAACGTCTCGGTTCGGCGCAATGCCATGGGCATGCCGCTGATCGAAAGCAGCAGCTTCCATGATGCGTTGTTCGCCCTCGGCTACGTCCACGCCAGCGACCGCATCACCCAGATGGTGACCATGCGCCTGCTGGCCCAGGGTCGGCTGGCGGAAATGTCCGGGGCCGAACGGCTGGACGTCGACCGCTACATGCGTGCGGTCAATCTGAAGAAAAGTGCCGACGAGTTGTACAAGGCCTCTTCGCCGCGGCTCAAGCGCTTCTTCGAAGTCTATGCCCGCGGCGTCAACGCCTACCTGTTCCGCTACCGCGACAAACTGCCGTCGGACCTGGCCGCCACCGGTTACAAGCCCGAATACTGGAAACCGGAAGATTCGGCGCTGATGTTCTGCCTGCTGAACTTCAGCCAGTCGGCCAACCTGCCAGAAGAAATCGCGGCCCTGGTCATGGCCCAGACGGTCAGCCAGGACAAACTGGCCTGGCTGAACCCGTCCTACCCGGACGAACCCCTGCCCCAAGGCGAAGCCGACAAGTTCCAGGGTGTCCGGCTCAACGGCCAGATCCCAGGCCTGAACGAAATCAATAACGCCACCCGCCAGTTGACCGAACTGAACCTGCTGGGCGCCACGTCTTCGAACAGTTGGGCCATGGCGCCGCAACGCAGCCGCAACGGCAAGAGCCTGCTGGCGAGCGACAGTCATGGACCGCTGAGCGTGCCGTCGCTGTGGAGTGTGGTGCAGATCCGCGCGCCCAAGTATCAGGCCGCCGGGGTCTCCGTGGCTGGCATTCCCCTGATTCTGGCGGGCTACAACGGTGACGTGGCCTGGAGCATGACCAACGTGCAGGGGGACAACCAGGACCTGTTCCTGGAGAAAATCCGACGCCAGGGCAACGGCTTGTCCTACGAGGTCAACGGCAAATGGCAGCCAGCGACGGTGCGCAACGAAACCTACTTCATCAAAGGTCAGCGGTCGATTCGCGAAGCCGTGTACGAAACCCGTCATGGCCCACTGCTCAACAGCGTCCAGGGGCCGGCCATGGCCAATGGCTTCGGCCTGGCCTTGCAGACGCCGGGCTTCACCGACGACAAAACCCTGGACGCGTTCTTCGACCTGTCCCGGGCACAGAACGCCGAAAAAGCCTCCGACGCCAGCCGTGAAATCCGGGCCATGGCGGTGAACCTGGTGTTTGCCGACGCCAACCACATCGGCTGGCAAGTCACCGGGCGCTATCCGAACCGCCGCGAAGGCGAAGGCCTGTTGCCATCGCCGGGCTGGGACGGTCGCTACGACTGGGAGGGCTACGCCGATCCGATGGCGCACCCCTACGATCAGGATCCGAGCCAGGGCTGGCTGGGTAACGCCAACCAGCGGGTCATTCCCCACGGCTATGGCATGCAGTTGTCCAACTCCTGGGCCGCGCCGGAACGTGGCGAGCGCCTGGCCGAACTGGCCGGCGCCAGCAAGCACGACATCCGCAGCCTGACCGCCATGCAATACGACCAGGTCACGACATTCGCGGCCAAACTCAAGAAAGTCTTTGAAGCCCCTGGCATGGCCCAGCCCCTCAAACAGGCCATCGAAGCCCTGCCAGTGGCTGACCGGGCCAAGGCCCGCGAAGCCTATACCCGCCTGATGGCGTTCGATGGCCGGCTCAACCCGACCTCCGCCGACGCGGCCATTTATGAACTGTTCCTGCAAGAAAGCATGAAGCAGATCTTCCTCGACGAACTGGGCCCGGAAAGCAGCCCGGCGTGGAAAGCGCTGGTTGCCAACGGCCAACGGTCCTATTCGGCCCAGGCCGATCACTTGCTGGGACGCGAAGACAGCCCGTTCTGGGACGACGTGCGTACACCGCAGAAAGAAGACAAGGCCGTTATCCTCGCCCGCAGCCTGGCGGCGACCATCAGTGCCGGTGACAGCCAATTGGGCGGCGACCACAAGGCCTGGCAGTGGGGCAAATTGCACAGCTACGCGTGGAAGAACGGCAGCGGCCAGGTCGTACGCGGCCCGCTCTCGGCCGGCGGCGATGCCACCTCGCTCAACGTCGCGGCATTCGCCTGGGGCCAGGACTTCAACGCCACCCAGGCACCGGACATGCGCTTTATCGTCGACTTCGGCCAACCCGAACCGTTGATGGTCCAGGGCGGTATTGGCCAGTCGGGCAACGCGGCCAGTCCCAACTACCTCATCGGCATCGATTCGTGGATCAAGGGGCAGTACCAGAACCTGCCGCTGCAACCGCAGAACTTTGACCGGGCGTATGGCAAGGCTCGGCTGACCCTGGTGCCGGGTAAGTAGTTTCCCTCTGTGGCGAGGGGATTTATCCCCGCTGGGCTGCGAAGCGGCCCTAGAACCAGACAACTCGGTGTGTCAGGCAAATTGAGTTGCTGCTTTGGGGCTGCTTCGCAGCCCAGCGGGGATAAATCCCCTCGCCACATTTGTCTATCTTGTCTCCTGATCTTGTCGTACCCAAACCCGATAGAACTTCTCTTCCCGCCATCGCCTCTACCTGACAAGCCCATCGCCCCGGTGATTGCATGGATCTTGTCATTGCCCGCCCCGAAGGCCTGTACTGCCCGCCCGGGGATTTCTACATTGACCCCTGGCGTCCGGTTGAGCGCTCGGTCATCACCCACGCCCACGGCGACCATGCCCGCGGCGGCAATCAACATTACCTGGCAGCCGCTCCCGGTGAAGGCATTCTGCGTTCGCGACTGGGCCAGGACATCAATCTGCACACCCTGTCCTACGGCGAACGCCTGCGACATCACGGCGTGACCTTGAGCTTTCACCCCGCCGGGCACGTGCTGGGGTCGGCCCAGGTACGGTTGGAACATGAAGGCGAGGTCTGGGTGGCATCCGGAGACTACAAAGTCGAACCCGACGGCACCTGCACGCCGTTCGAGCCAGTGAAGTGTCATACGTTCATCACCGAATCCACGTTCGGCCTGCCCATCTATCGCTGGCAGCCCCAGGCGCAGGTATTCGACGAAATCAATCAGTGGTGGCGCGCGAACATCGCCGCCCACCGGGCCAGCGTGCTGTTCTGCTATTCCTTCGGCAAGGCCCAGCGGATTCTCCATGGCATCGACGCCAGCCTGGGCCCCATCCTCGCCCATGGGGCGGTGGAGCCGTTGAACCGGGTCTACCGCGAGGCCGGGATTCATTTGCCGCCGACGATTTACGCCGGTGACATCCAGAAGAACGACCCGATCATGGGCCAGGCCCTGGTCATCGCCCCGCCGTCGGCCGGTGGCAGCAGCTGGATGCGCCGTTTCGGCGACTACAGCGATGCCTTCGCCAGCGGCTGGATGCGCCTGCGGGGCACCCGACGGCGGCGCGGCGTGGATCGGGGCTTCGTGCTTTCCGATCACGCCGACTGGCCCGGCCTGCTCTGGGCCATCGAACAGACCGGCGCCGAGCGGGTGATGGTCACGCACGGGTCGGTGAGCGTGCTGGTGCGCCATTTGTGCGAACTCGGCCTGGATGCACAGGGTTTCAGCACTGAATACGGCGACGATGAAGAAGACGTCTCCCCTGCCACCGGCGAGGGCGCAGCATGAAAGCCTTCGCCGAGCTCTACGCCGATCTGGACGCCACCACCTCCAGCAATGCCAAGCTGGCCGCCATGCAACGCTACTTCACCCAGGCTCCGCCCCAGGATGCAGCATGGGCCGTGTACTTCCTGTCCGGTGGCCGCCCACGACAACTGGTACCGGTGAAAATCCTCCGGGACCTGGCCGTACAGGTCTCCGGGTTGTCGCCCTGGCTATTCGAAGAAAGTTATCAGGCCGTGGGTGACCTGGCCGAAACCATTTCCCTGGTGTTACCGGAATCCCCCCATACCTCTACCGAAGGCCTGGCGCTTTGGATAGAAAAGAAGCTACTGCCGTTGCGCGGCGAGACGCCTGAAGTATTGGCGCTGCGACTGCCGAGCTTGTGGGCACAACTGGACCGCTCGAGCCTGATGCTCTGCATCAAGCTCATCACCGGCAGCTTCCGTGTCGGGGTGTCCAAGCTGCTGGTGACCCGGGCTCTCGCCGGGATGGCCGGGCTGGACAGCAAACGGGTCGCCCAGCGTCTGGTGGGTTACACCGACCTGTCCCATCGCCCGACGGCCGAGGGTTATCTCAAGCTGATCGCCGCCGAATCCAAGGACGAACATGCCCAACGCGGCGGTCAGCCGTACCCGTTTTTCCTGGCCCACGCCTTGTCCGCCCCGGCCGAACAGTTCGACGCGCTGCTGGGGCCGGCCAGTGATTGGCAAGTGGAATGGAAGTGGGATGGCATCCGCTCCCAGGTGATCAAGCGCGATGGCCATCTGTGGGTCTGGTCCCGGGGCGAAGAGCTGGTGACCGAGCGCTTCCCTGAATTGCACACCCTGGCATCGGTGCTGCCCGACGGCACAGTGATCGACGGCGAAATCGTGGTGTGGAAAACCTCGCAACCGGTGACCGAGGAGACCTTCGATGCCGATGCACCGCTGCAACCGGCCGTACAACCGTTCGCCCTGCTGCAACAGCGCATCGGCCGCAAGACCCTGAGCAAAAAAGTCCTCGAAGACGCGCCCGTGGTGGTGATGGCCTACGATCTGCTGGAATGGCAAGGAGAGGATTGGCGCAGCCGCCCCCAGGCCGAGCGCCGTGAGCAGTTGGAGGCCCTGATTGCGGATTCCCAAAGCCCGGTGCTGCTGCCGTCGCCAGTCGTCGCCGGCCAGGACTGGCTCGACCTCGCCCGCCAGCGCGAAGCGTCCCGCAGCCTCGGTGTTGAGGGCATGATGCTCAAGGCGCGCAACGCACTGTATGGCGTCGGCCGGACCAAGGACATGGGCGTGTGGTGGAAATGGAAAATCGACCCGTTCAGCGTCGACGCCGTGTTGATCTACGCCCAGCGCGGTCACGGCCGACGCGCCAGCCTGTACAGCGACTACACCTTCGCCGTTTGGGACAACCCACCGGGCAGCCGCGAGCGCAGTCTGGTGCCGTTCGCCAAAGCCTATTCGGGGCTGACCGATGAAGAAATGCGCCGGGTCGACAGCATTGTGCGCAAGACCACCGTGGAGAAGTTCGGCCCGGTCAGCAGCGTTACGCCCACTCTGGTCTTCGAGTTGGGTTTCGAGGGCATTGCCTTGTCCAAACGCCACAAGAGCGGGATCGCGGTGCGGTTTCCGCGGATGCTGCGCTGGCGCCAGGACAAGACCGTTGACGAAGCCGATACTCTGGCAACGCTCCAGGATCTGCTGAAATAACCTCTCTGTAGCTGCACTATCAATTGTGGCGAGGGGATTTATCCCCGTTGGACTGCGCAGCAGCCCTAAAGGGTTGTACCCAATCAGCCTGATATTGCTATCCAGCTTTCGGGGGCTGCTGCGCAGCCCAGCGGGGATAAATCCCCTCGCCACAGAACATGCTCCTTGCCGACCCTGCGAAGCACCATCCCAGTGCACCTTTTGTTGTACGATCTCATCCGCGCACCAACGCGTTCCACTGCCTGTCGCCGAAGCTTTTTAAAACGCTCGTTCGGCACTGTGGTTCGGAAATTGCTACCTTTATGCCGTCTTACCGTTCTTATCTGCACCGGTAACAAAACTTCATGCGCCACAAGCGCTCATCATGGTTTTAGGGACTCGATAATGAAAAAAGCACTGCTGACCCTTTCTGCACTGGCATTGTGCATGGCCGCCGGCGCCGCCACGGCCAAGGAATACAAGGAACTGCGTTTTGGTGTCGACCCGTCCTATGCCCCATTTGAATCCAAGGCAGCCGATGGCAGCCTGGTAGGTTTCGATATCGACCTGGGCAATGCGATCTGCGAGGAACTGAAGGTCAAATGCAAGTGGGTCGAAAGCGATTTCGACGGCATGATCCCGGGCCTCAAGGCGAAGAAATTCGACGGCGTGATCTCGTCCATGACCGTGACCCCGGCCCGCGAGAAAGTCATCGACTTCTCCAGCGAACTGTTCTCCGGCCCAACGGCTTATGTGTTCAAGAAAGGCTCGGGCCTGAGCGCGGACGTCGCTTCGCTCAAAGGCAAGACCGTCGGCTATGAGCAAGGCACCATCCAGGAAGCCTACGCCAAGGCCGTGCTGGACAAGGCCGGCGTCAAGACCCAGGCCTATGCCAACCAGGACCAGGTCTATGCCGACCTGACCTCCGGCCGCCTTGATGCGGCAATCCAGGACATGCTGCAAGCCGAGCTGGGCTTCATGAAATCGCCAAAGGGCGCCGACTATGAAGTCAGCAAACCGGTGGACAGCGAACTGCTGCCGGCCAAGACGGCCATCGGTATCAACAAAGGTAACAAAGAGCTGAAGGCTCTTTTGGATAAAGGTATCAAAGCGTTACACGACGACGGCAAATACGCCGAAATCCAGAAAAAACACTTTGGCGATCTGAATCTGTACAGCGGCAAATAATGCGTGGCGCCCATCCGGTTACGGGTGGGCGCTTTTTGACTGCCAAAGGCCTCTTCCATGCTCGAACAACTCCTACAAAATCTGGGGCTCTCCGCCTTCAGCCTGCAGGGCTTTGGCCCGCTGCTGATGCAAGGCACCTGGATGACCATCAAACTGGCGGCCCTGTCGCTATTATTGAGCATCTTGCTCGGCCTGCTGGGCGCCAGCGCCAAGCTGTCTCCGGTCAAACTGCTGCGAATCCCCGCCCAGCTCTACACCACGCTGATTCGCGGCGTGCCGGACCTGGTGCTGATGCTGCTGATTTTCTACAGCCTGCAGACCTGGCTGACCTCTTTTACCGACTTCATGGAATGGGAATACATCGAGATCGACCCATTCGGCGCCGGGGTGATTACCCTGGGCTTCATCTATGGCGCGTACTTCACCGAGACCTTCCGCGGCGCGATCCTCGCGGTGCCAAGGGGCCAGGTCGAAGCCGCCACCGCGTATGGCCTCAAGCGTGGCCAGCGTTTCCGCTTCGTGGTGTTTCCGCAAATGATGCGCTTTGCCCTCCCGGGTATCGGCAATAACTGGATGGTGATGCTCAAGGCCACCGCGCTGGTGTCGATCATCGGCCTGGCCGATCTGGTCAAGGCGGCCCAGGATGCGGGCAAGAGCACCTATCAACTGTTCTACTTCCTGGTGCTGGCAGCGCTGATCTATCTGCTGATTACCAGCGCGTCCAACTTCATTCTGCGCAGGCTTGAACGCCGCTACGCCGCCGGAGCACGGGAGGCGGTGCGATGATCGAGCTTCTACAAGAGTACTGGCGGCCGTTCCTCTACAGTGACGGTGTCAACGTTACGGGTCTGGCGATGACCCTGTGGCTGCTCAGCGCCTCGCTGCTGATCGGCTTCCTGGTCTCGATCCCGCTATCCATCGCCCGGGTTTCGCCCAAGCGCTCCGTGCGCTGGCCGGTGCAGTTCTACACGTATCTGTTCCGCGGCACACCGCTCTATATCCAGCTGTTGATCTGCTACACCGGTATCTACAGCATCGCGGCGGTGCGTGCCCAACCCTTGCTCGACAGTTTCTTTCGCGATGCGATGAACTGCACGATCCTGGCCTTCGCCCTGAACACCTGCGCCTACACCACGGAAATCTTTGCCGGGGCGATCCGCAGCATGAACCACGGTGAAGTCGAAGCGGCCAAGGCCTATGGCCTGACCGGCTGGAAGCTGTATGCCTATGTGATCATGCCTTCGGCGCTGCGGCGCTCGCTGCCCTACTACAGCAACGAAGTGATCCTGATGCTGCACTCGACGACCGTGGCATTCACCGCTACCGTTCCAGACGTGCTGAAAGTGGCCCGGGATGCCAACTCGGCCACCTTCCTGACCTTCCAGTCGTTCGGGATCGCCGCGTTGATCTACCTGACCGTCACCTTCGCACTGGTAGGCCTCTTCCGCCTCGCCGAGCGCCGCTGGCTGGCCTTTCTCGGGCCGACTCATTAGTCCAGGACACACAAGCAAATGCGCCACCAGATCCATGACTTGCTGGCCCCGCTGCCGGGGACCGCACGCAAGATCCATAGCTTTCACTTCGGCCCGGAAAAAGCCGTCGGTAAAATCTACATCCAGTCGTCCCTGCATGCCGATGAACTACCCGGCATGCTGGTGGCCTGGCATCTCAAGCAACGCCTGGCGGAGCTCGAGGCGTCCGGCCACCTGCGACACGAAATCGTCCTGGTGCCCGTGGCCAACCCCATCGGCCTCGAACAAGTGCTGATGGACGTGCCGCTGGGTCGCTACGAATTGGAAAGCGGGCAAAACTTCAACCGTCGCTTTCTCGACCTGAGCGAGGAAGTCGGCAACGAGATCGAAGACCTGCTCACCCAGGATCCGCAGCACAACCTGATGCTGATCCGTACCAGCCTGCGCGATGCTCTCGCCCGGCAGACCGCTTCCACGCAACTGCAATCCCAGCGCCTGGTCTTGCAACGGCTGGCCTGCGACGCCGACATGGTGCTGGACCTGCATTGCGATTTCGAAGCCGTGGCGCACCTCTACACCACGCCGGAAGCCTGGCCCCAGGTCGAGCCGCTGGCCCGCTACATCGGCGCCGAGGCCAGCCTGTTGGCCACCGACTCGGGCGGCCAGTCGTTCGATGAATGCTTCACCCTGCTCTGGTGGCTGCTCAAGGAGCGCTTCGGCGAGCGCTTCGAGATTCCCCTGGGCAGTTTTTCCGTCACCGTCGAATTGCGCGGCCAGGGCGACGTCAACCATGGGTTGGCGAGTCTCGACTGCCAGGCCCTGATCGAATACCTGATCCATTACGGCGCCATCGACGGCGAAGCGGTGCCCCTGCCCGAGCTGCCTTATCCGGCCACGCCGCTGGCCGGCGTCGAACCGGTGGCGACCCCCGTGGGCGGGCTGCTGGTCTACGCCGCCTTGCCGGGCGAGTACCTGGAGGCCGGTCAATTGGTGGCGGAAATCATCGACCCGGTCAACGACACCGTCACCCCCGTTCACTGCTGCAATGCCGGGCTGATGTACGCCCGCTCGTTGCGTCGCATGGCCACCGCCGGCATGGTCATCGCCCACGTCGCCGGCGCCGAAGCCTATCGCAGCGGCTACCTACTTTCGCCTTGAGGATGCCTGTTCCATGTACAAACTGACCATCGAAGGCCTGCATAAAAGCTACGGCGAACATCAGGTACTCAAGGGCGTTTCGCTCAAGGCCAAGACTGGCGACGTCATCAGCCTGATCGGCGCCAGTGGCTCGGGCAAGAGTACCTTCCTGCGCTGCATCAACTTCCTGGAACAACCCAACGACGGCGCCATGAGCCTGGACGGCCAGTCGGTCCAGATGATCAAGGACCGCCACGGCATGCACGTGGCCGACGCCGATGAACTGCAACGCATCCGCACGCGCCTGGCCATGGTGTTCCAGCACTTCAACCTGTGGAGCCACATGACCGTGCTGGAAAACATCACCATGGCGCCTCGCCGGGTGCTGGGCATCAGCAAGCAGGAAGCCGATGAACGTGCCCGCCGCTACCTCGACAAGGTCGGCCTGGCACCGCGCGTGGCCGAACAGTACCCGGCGTTCCTGTCCGGCGGCCAGCAGCAACGCGTGGCCATCGCCCGGGCCCTGGCGATGGAGCCGGAGGTGATGCTGTTCGACGAACCGACCTCGGCCCTGGACCCGGAACTGGTAGGGGAAGTGTTGAAGGTGATCCAGGGGCTGGCCGAAGAAGGCCGGACCATGATCATGGTGACCCACGAAATGAGCTTCGCTCGCAAAGTCTCGAACCAGGTGCTCTTCCTGCACCAGGGCCGGGTGGAGGAAGAAGGCGCGCCGGAAGACGTGCTGGGCAACCCGAAGAGCGAGCGGCTGAAGCAGTTCCTCAGTGGCAACCTGAAATAGAACCCTATACCAGAACAGGGTGAAAAACGTGTGGCGAGGGGATTTATCCCCGCTGGGCCGCAAAGCGGCCCCAGATAGCCTGAAGACAATCTCCCTGACAAACCGAGGTGCCAGGCTGAGGGGCCGCTTCGCGGCCCAGCGGGGATAAATCCCCTCGCCACAGGGTTTTGCAGGGCAATCTGCGGTAACTCCATCCGCCTATTTAAACCTTTCCCCCGCCGCCGTGGTCCTTGAAAGAAGACTTCCAGGGCGCACGCGGCAGGCATGGCGACATCCAACAACTTCGCAAACCAATGGTTCAGCGCCCGCGGCTGGAAGCCGTTCGCCTTTCAGAAACAGGTGTGGGCCGCGGTCAAGCGTGGGGAGTCCGGGCTGCTGCACGCCAACACCGGAGCCGGCAAGACCTACGCAGTGTGGTTTGCTGCCCTCAACCGTTTCGCCCGCACCACCCCGCCCTCGGATAAACCGCGCAAACGCACACCTGTAGCCGAACCGCTGACCGTCCTGTGGATCACGCCGATGCGTGCACTGGCCGCCGACACGGGCAAAGCTCTCGAAGCACCGCTGGCGGAACTGCAGATTCCCTGGAGTGTTGGCCTGCGCACCGGCGATACCAGCGCCAGCGAACGGGCCCGCCAGGGCCGACGCCTGCCCACGGCACTGATCACCACGCCCGAAAGCCTGACCTTGATGCTCGCCCGGACCGATGCGCAAACGGCGGCGGCAACGCTGCGCATGGTCGTGGTGGACGAATGGCATGAACTGTTGGGCAACAAGCGAGGCGTGCAATTGCAACTGGCGCTGGCGCGGCTGCGGCACTGGCATCCCGAGCTCATCGTCTGGGGCGTGTCCGCCACCTTGGGGAATCAGGCCCACGCCGAGCAGGTGCTGATCCCTCAGGGCAACGGGATCAGCATTCAGGGGGCCAATGACAAAACGCTGCGGGTCGATACGCTGCTGCCTCCCGCCCTCGAACGTTTTCCGTGGGCCGGGCACATCGGCCTGAAAATGCTGCCCCAGGTCATCGCACAAATCGACGCCAGCAGCAGTTGCCTGGTCTTTACCAACACCCGTGCGCAATCCGAAATCTGGTATCAGGCACTCCTTGAGGCACGCCCGGACTGGGCCGGGCTGATCGCGCTGCACCACAGCTCGCTGTCCCGCGATACCCGGGACTGGGTCGAACGTGCGCTCAAGGACGGTCAACTCAAAGCGGTGGTGTGCACCTCCAGCCTGGACCTGGGCGTGGATTTCCTGCCCGTCGAGCGGGTGTTGCAGATCGGCTCGGCCAAGGGCGTGGCGCGACTGATGCAACGTGCCGGGCGCTCCGGTCACGCGCCGGGGCGAACCTCGCGGATCACCCTGGTGCCGACCCACAGCCTTGAACTGATCGAAGCCGCCGCGGCTCAGGATGCCGTGGCCCAGCGGCGCATCGAACCTCGCGAATCGCCCCACAGGCCTTTGGATGTGTTGGTGCAACATCTGGTCAGCATGGCCCTGGGCGGCGGCTTCGTACCCGATGAGCTGTACCGGGAAGTGCGCAGCGCCTGGGCCTACCGCGACCTGAACGAAGCGCAATGGGCCTGGGCCCTGGCCTTCGTGCGCCACGGCGGCCTGTCGTTGACCGCCTACCCCGATTACCGCCGGGTCGAGCCGGACGAGCACGGTATCTGGCGAGTCCCTGACGCGCGCCTGGCCCGGCGTCACCGCATGAGCATCGGCACCATCGTCAGCGATGCCAGCCTGCAGTTGAAGTTCTGGAGCAAGGGTGGGGGTGGCAAGACCTTGGGCAGCGTGGAGGAAGGCTTCATTGCCCGCCTGCGACCGGGGGACGGCTTCCTGTTCGCCGGACGATTGCTGGAACTGGTCCGGGTTGAGGAAATGACTGCCTACGTGCGTCGTAGCCAGGCGAAAAAAGCCGCCGTGCCGCGCTGGAACGGCGGGCGGATGCCGCTTTCCAACGAACTGGCCGCCGCCGTCGTGGCACGCCTGAGCGAGGCCGCCAAGGGGCGCTTCGAGGGCCCGGAGATGCAAGCCGTGCAGCCCTTGTTGCTGACACAGCAGCGCTGGTCCGGCCTGCCCACGCAGACTTCATTGCTGGCCGAAGCGCTGAAATCCCGGGAAGGCTGGCACCTGTTCCTGTACCCGTTTGCCGGACGCCAGGTGCATCTGGGGCTGGCGAGCCTGCTGGCCTGGCGCGTCAGCCAGCAGGAACCGGTGACCTTTTCCATTGCGGTCAACGACTACGGCCTCGAACTGCTCAGTGCCACGGCACTGGATTGGTCGCACTACCTGAATCCCACGCTCTTGAGCACCGACAACCTGCTGGCCGATGTGCTCGCCAGCCTGAACGCCGGCGAGTTGGCCCTTCGACGCTTTCGCGAAATCGCCCGGATCGCCGGCCTGGTATTCGCCGGCTACCCCGGCGCACCGAAAAGCACTCGACAGGTCCAGGCCTCCAGCGGGTTGTTCTTTCAAGTGTTCAAGCAATACGACGCCGACAACCTGTTGCTGGCCCAGGCCGGGGAAGAAGTCTTGCGTGAAGAACTGGATATACGTCGCCTGGAGCAGACCTTGGAACGCCTCAATACCTTGCAGTTGGACCTGCACATCATCAAGCGCCCCACCCCACTGGGTTTCCCGTTGCTGGTGGAGCGGTTCAGGGAAAGCTTGAGTTCGGAGAAGCTTGCCGATCGCATCAGGCGAATGGTCAGCGAACTGGAAAAAACCGCCGATCGGGGTGACGCCTGATGCCCGCGCCTTATCCTGTCAATCTGGCCGGCGAAGAGCTCTGGTTGCTGCCGGAAAAAGCCCTCTACTGGCCCGCCCAGGAGACCCTGATGGTGGCAGATGTGCATTTCGGCAAGGCCGCCGCCTATCGCAGTCTCGGCCAACCGGTTCCCCACGGCACCACCGCCAGCAACATCGCGATCCTGGATGGATTACTGGCGAACCTGCCGTGCCGACAGCTGATTTTCCTCGGCGACTTTCTCCACGGTCCCGGCTCCAACGCGCCAGGCACCTTGAAGGCCCTTTCCGATTGGCGTGCCAGGCATCCGCACCTGGCCATGACGCTGATTCGCGGCAACCACGACAAGCGCGCCGGCGACCCGCCGCCCTCGCTGAACATCCGCGTCGTACCAGAACCCCTGTTGCTGGGCCCCTTCGCCGTGCAACACGAACCCGACCCGCACCCGAGCCGCCACGTGCTGGCCGGTCACGTACACCCGGTGTATCACCTGAGCGGCAAGGGTCGGCAGCGCTTGCGCCTGGCGTGCTTCCGGCTAGGCAGCGACATCAGTCTGCTGCCGGCCTTCGGCGCCTTCACAGGCGGTTATCGGCTCGAGCAGGACAACGACTGCAGGATTTTTGTCATTGGCGATAACGAAATATGGCCCGTCAACTGAAAGATCGCTGGCGGGCCATGCTTTCATCAAGCGACAGGCGCAGGAGGCGGCTCGTCCGGCAGGGTCGGCTCACCCGGCTCGGTAGGTTGTTCATTGGGGGTGTCGGGATCGGGCTGGCCAGGAATGCCACCTGCCGCTTCGGCAGGGTGGGCCAGCAGGGACCAGGCCATGACGCCGATCTGATTGGGCTCAAGCCTTGCCAGTTCGGCACTGATTCGCGGATCGATCTTCATAGAGCAACTCCTGAGCGAAGCCCGCTGCGCTGACGAAAAAACGGGCAGTACACGCAATAGAGTGTCTGCCCGTTCAGGAATTCCCACTGTTCGTCAGAATCAGGTGCGTGGAAGTGTCACACCACGCTGGCCCTGGTATTTGCCACCCCGATCCTTGTAGGACACTTCGCATTCTTCATCGGATTCGAGGAACAGCATCTGTGCCACACCTTCGTTGGCGTAGATTTTCGCCGGCAGGGTCGTGGTGTTCGAGAACTCCAGGGTCACGTGGCCTTCCCACTCCGGTTCCAGCGGCGTGACGTTGACGATGATGCCGCAACGGGCATAAGTGCTCTTGCCCAGGCAGATGGTCAGTACATTGCGCGGGATGCGGAAATACTCGACGGTGCGGGCCAGGGCGAAGGAGTTCGGCGGAATGATGCAGACGTCGCTCTTGATGTCGACGAAGCTCTTCTCATCGAAGTTCTTCGGGTCGACGGTGGCCGAATTGATGTTGGTGAACACCTTGAATTCATCGGCGCAACGCACGTCGTAGCCGTAGCTGGAGACGCCGAAGGAAATCAGTCGGTCGGCGCCTTCACCGCGCATCTGGCGCTCTACGAAGGGCTCGATCATGCCGTGCTCTTGCGCCATGCGGCGAATCCACTTGTCCGATTTGATGCTCATGGCGGTGTCCTGAATAGCGAGGGTGGAGAAAACTGTCCGGCATCTTACCGGGGCGAGGGGCAGGGTTCAAAGCGTGGGAAGCAATTCTCGCCGATCCGCCGTGTTTTCCCGAGCCTGGACGCCGTCAGTCACCAAAATCGAGAAACCTTCGCAAAGACCATTGGCACGTTTCGGAAAAAGGGTTAAGGTGGCGTCACTGTGCTGCTTGTGTCACTGAGAATCTCTACACGATATGTTGAATTTCGATCCAACCATCTACAAGAATTTTTCCTGCTCTTTGCACTCAGTCTCGGCCAGGGTTCTTCCTGAGTCGCAGTTATCTTTGTTCAAGGAGTTACACCATGTCTAATCGCCAAACCGGTACCGTTAAGTGGTTCAACGATGAAAAAGGCTTCGGCTTCATCACCCCACAATCCGGTGACGATCTGTTCGTACACTTCAAAGCTATCCAATCCGACGGCTTCAAAAGCCTGAAAGAAGGCCAACAGGTTTCTTTCGTCGCTACCCGCGGTCAGAAAGGCATGCAAGCTGAAGAAGTAACAGTTATCTAACTGTTCCTGCTTTAGTAAAGAGCCCCGCCCTCAAAAGCGGGGCTTTTTTGTGCCTGCCAGTTTTTGCCGGCACAAAAAAACTGTGGGAGCGAGCCTGCTCCGGGCGGCGATCCGACGATAGCGGTAGACCAGCAACAATACTGTTGACTGATACACCGTTATCGTCGGATCGCCGCCCGGAGCAGGCTCGCTCCCATAGGGGCTATTTCTGCCTGGGCTTACCAGGTCACGCCAAACCCGGCGGTGTAGCGCGTTTTGCTCAAGTCGCTGTCCTCGGACCCTTCGATCACATCTTTCTCGGCCTTGAGGTTGAGCGAGGCCCAGTCGGTGACCTTGTAGCGCAAGCCCATCTCCGCGTCATAGGCGTACTCCGCAACGCCGGACAGCGGCTTGCCCACTTCGCCGTTGGTGAAGAACTCGACACGCTTGCCTACGAGGTAGCGGTTGTAGTCCCACTTCATGGCGACGGAATAGAAGTTGTCCTTGCCCCCGTCCTGGTACTCGTAATCGGTGCGGTTCAACAGCGAACCCAGCGAGAACGCGCCCAATTCGTCATCCCAGAACTGGTAGCCCGGACCGGTACCCACCACTCGCTGGCGGGCCAGGTCTTCGACCTTGTCACGCTTGTAGTTCAGGCGCCCCTGCCAGAACCATTTGTCCGTCAGGAAGCGGTCGAGGGAATATTCCAGTTTCCAGTTGTCGGTGGAGACCACGTCGTCCTGGAATTCGCGGTTGTATTCGCCCTCGGCGGTGTGCCGCCAGCGACCGTGGCGGGCTGTCGTCTTGAAATCGATGTCGTAGTCGTCGACATCTTTTTCCGCCCGCTGGTAATCCATTGCGGCATCGACATTGCCTTTCCACACCAGA
This sequence comes from Pseudomonas sp. ICMP22404, assembly GCF_006227205.1. Classification (GTDB taxonomy): domain Bacteria; phylum Pseudomonadota; class Gammaproteobacteria; order Pseudomonadales; family Pseudomonadaceae; genus Aquipseudomonas. Next base: position 121,692 of record NZ_VCNG01000011.1, on the reverse strand, counting down.
TCCTCGACCACCGGCTTGGGCTTGAGGATCTGCTGGATACTGGCCAACTCGACGGTCTTGGGCGCGTCACCGTTGGCCAGGGTTACCTTGCCGTCCTCGGCGGCGTGCAGGGCCTTGGCTTTCTCGCCGGTGTAGGCGTCCTGCTTGACCAGTAACTGCTGGTCACTTTCAAGGGTCTTGACCTGTTTCCAGTCAATGGGAACGGCGCCGGCATAATCGGTCTGGATCAGCAATTTGCCGCCATCGAAAACGGTGATCTTGCCGCTGAGTTTGTCACCGTTCTTCAACCAGACGGTATCGGCAAGCAAGGGCGTGGAGGCACTGGCAACAGCCAGGCATAGCAGGGTTCTGGACAACATAAGCGTATAAAGAGCTCAGGTTTGCGGTGAAAAGGCGGCATTATCCCCCAGGACGACACCTCAGCAAGGACTGACCCAAGGATGGGGGATGAGTTCATTTCTCAATCCGCTCTGCCAGAATAAACCTACGAACGGACATGTACTTTTCCTAGGAACCCTCCCCGTGACCGATATCCCAGTGGACCCCGAAGACGCCGCGCAGGTACGCCGCACCACGCTTTATCTGACCCTTGCGCAAGTGCCGCCCGGCAAAGTCGTCACCTATGGCCAGCTCGCCGAGATGGCCGGCCTGGGTCGGGCGGCACGCTGGGTGGGCCGCACCCTCAGCCAACTGCCCAACGACACCAGCCTGCCCTGGCATCGGGTATTGGGTGCCGGTGGTCGGATCAGCCTGCCGGCAGGCAGCGCCTCAGGGGACGAACAGCGCGCACGCCTGCGGATGGAAGGGGTCAGTATCCTGAATAATCGTGTTGATATTCGATGCCATGGCTGGCGCCCGGTAGAGCACAGCGGTTAGAGTGCGCGCTTTGTTTTCGCAATTTTTGAGGCAGACTCCAGCCCATGCCCCGTAAAACCTGGCGCGCCGCCCTCGCCGCCTATGCCAGTCCTTCGACGCTCGTGCTGTTGCTGCTTGGCTTCGCTGCCGGCTTGCCCTACATGCTGGTGTTTTCCACGCTTTCGGTCTGGTTGCGCGAGGCCGGCGTGGCGCGTGAAACCATCGGCTACGCGAGCCTGATCGGCCTGGCCTATGCCTTTAAATGGGTCTGGTCGCCGTTGCTCGACCAATGGCGCCTGCCGGTGCTCGGCAAACTCGGGCGTCGCCGCTCATGGCTGGTGCTTTCCCAAGGCCTGGTGATCCTGGGCCTGATCGGCATGGGCTTCTGCGATCCGCAGAAACATCTCTCATGGTTGATAGCCATTGCCGTGCTCGTGGCGTTCGCTTCGGCCACCCAGGACATCGCGGTCGATGCCTATCGCCTGGAAATCGTCGATGACACCCGCCAGGCCGCCCTCGCCGCCAGCTACATGTCCGGCTACCGGGTCGCCGCACTGCTGGCGACCGCCGGCGCATTGTTCTTCGCCGAGGGTTTCGGCTCCACCGGCTTCAGCTACAAGCACTCGGCCTGGGCCGGTACGTATCTGCTGTTCGGCGTATTGATGGTTCCGGCCTTGCTCACCTCGCTGTTCATGCGCGAGCCACCGGTGCCGCTGCGTACGCAATTGCAGGCCGGGCGCTACACGTTCGTTCACCAACTGGCCTCGGTGTTCGTGCTGATCGTGCTGCTGGTGTCAGTCCCGGCGATGTGCACCCAGCTCTACAACACCGACTTTGCCAGCGTGCTGTTCGAAGGCGTCAGCCTGCTCGATCTGCTGCTCGAAGACCGCGCCTTCCTGCGGGCCATTCTCTATATCATCCTCACCGCCATGTGCCTGTCGACCATGGGGCGTCGCGGCCTGGCGCCGGTGCTCACGCCGGTCAATGACTTCATCCTGCGCTACCGCTGGCAGGCCTTGCTGCTGCTGGGGCTGATCGCCACGTACCGGATGTCCGACACGGTCATGGGCGTCATGGCCAACGTGTTCTACATCGACCAGGGCTTCACCAAGGACCAGATCGCCAGTGTCAGCAAGATTTTCGGGCTGATCATGACGCTCCTCGGCGCCGGCATGGGCGGGCTGTTGATCGTACGCTTCGGCATCCTGCCGATCCTCTTCATTGGCGGCGTGGCCTCGGCCGCCACCAACATCCTGTTCCTGATGCTCGCCGACATGGGCCCCAACCTGAAGATGCTGGTGCTCACCATCTCCCTGGACAACTTCAGCTCCGGCCTTGCCACCTCGGCATTCGTGGCGTACCTGTCGAGCCTGACCAACTTGAAGTTTTCCGCCACCCAATACGCCCTGCTCAGCTCGATCATGCTGCTGCTGCCACGCTTGATCGGTGGCTATTCCGGGGTGATGGTGGAGAAATTCGGTTATCACAATTTCTTCTTGATCACCGCCCTGCTCGGCGTCCCGACCCTGCTGCTGATCGCCCTGCATTGGTTCCAGGAGAACCGTCGCCAGGACTCACCCTCCGCCCCGGAACCGACCCCCACCCGGCCGGCGGAAGAGTCGTAGGAAACTTCAGCAAGCGCCGGCGAAACCGGCATTCGCACCTGGCGACCGGCCACGCGCCTGTACGCCAGGGCATCTCGCCCGTACAATGCTCCGTCACTTCTCGTCATCAGCAACCGACAACGGCCAACCATGCGCACCAGTCAATTTTTGCTCGCCACACAGAAAGAAACGCCTTCCGACGCCGTCGTGATCAGCCATCAGTTGATGCTGCGTGCCGGCATGATCCGCAAGCTCGCCTCGGGCCTGTACACCTGGCTGCCGATGGGCCTGCGGGTGATGCGCAAGGTGGAAGCCATCGTGCGTGAAGAGATGGACGCCGCCGGCGCCCTGGAAGTGCTGATGCCGGGCACCCAACCGGCCGAACTGTGGCAGGAATCGGGACGCTGGGAAGAATATGGCCCTGAGCTGCTGCGCCTCAAGGACCGTCACGGCCGTGACTTCTGCGCGGGCCCGACCCACGAGGAAGTGATCACCGACCTGATGCGCAACGAGTTGAGCAGCTACAAGCAGTTGCCGATCAACCTGTACCAGATCCAGACCAAATTCCGTGACGAGATCCGTCCACGCTTCGGCCTGATGCGCGGTCGTGAGTTCATCATGAAGGACGCTTACTCCTTCCACGCCGACCTGGCCTCGCTGCAAGTCACCTACGACCGCATGCACCAGGCGTACTGCAACGTGTTCACCCGCCTGGGCCTGAAGTTCCGTCCGGTCGAAGCCGACAACGGCTCCATCGGCGGTGCCGGCTCCCACGAGTTCCACGTACTGGCCGAGTCCGGCGAAGACGACATCGTCTTCAGCAGCGGCTCCGACTATGCCGCCAATATCGAGAAAGCCGAAGCCGTGCCACGGGAAACCTCCCGTCCTGCGCCGTCGGAAGAACTGCGCCTGGTGGACACCCCGAACGCCAAGACCATTGCCCAGCTCGTGGAGGGCTACAACCTGCCGATCGAGCGCACGATCAAGACCCTGATCGTCCACGCCGAAGAGGAAGGCAAGCTGATTGCACTGATCGTCCGCGGCGATCATGAGCTGAACGAAATCAAGGCCGCCAACCAGCCAGGCGTCGCCAGCCCGCTGGTCATGGCCACCGACACCGAACTGCGCGACGCCATCGGCGCAGGTGCGGGTTCCCTCGGCCCGCTGAACCTGCCGCTGCCGATCATCATCGACCGTTCGGTGGCCCTGATGAGCGACTTCGCCATCGGCGCCAACATCGACGACAAGCACTATTTCGGCGTGAACTGGGAACGCGACCTGCCGGTTCCGGCCATTGCCGACCTGCGCAACGTCGTAGCCGGCGACCCGAGCCCTGACGGCAAGGGCGTGCTTGAAATCAAGCGCGGCATCGAAGTCGGGCACATCTTCCAGCTGGGCAACAAGTACAGCAAGGCGATGAAGTGCGAAGTGCTGGGCGAGAACGGCAAGCCGGTCACCCTGGAAATGGGTTGCTATGGCATCGGCGTGTCCCGTGTGGTGGCAGCCGCCATCGAACAGAACAACGACGAGAAAGGGATCATCTGGAGCGACACCCTGGCGCCGTTCCAGATTGCCCTGGTGCCGTTGCGCTACGAGACCGACCTGGTTCGCGAAGCCACCGACAAGCTCTACGCCGAATTGACGGCCGCCGGCTTTGAAGTGCTGCTGGACGATCGCGACAAGAAAACCAGCCCCGGCATCAAGTTCGCGGACATGGAACTGATCGGCATCCCGCACCGGATCGTCGTCAGTGACCGTGGCCTGGCCGAAGGCAACCTGGAATACAAGAGCCGCACCGAGGCCGAGCCGCAAGCGCTGCCGGTTGGCGACGTGCTCTCCTTCCTCCAGGCCCGTATCCGCCGCTGACACCAGATAGAGACGTCATGTTCAAGCGAAACACCTTAGGCCTCGGTGGCGCCGCGCTCTGCGGCGCCCTGCTGGTCAGCGGCTGTGCCAACCAAATGTCGCAACGCAGCGAGCACGAAGAGCGGGTCGAGCGTAAGTTGCTCGACCATAGCCTGCAGATCGATGTGGGCGAACCCAAGGTGCTCGACCTGCCGCAGCGCCGGGTACGGATCCATGAGCAGAAGACCTTCGAAGTCACCGAATTCGAAGTCACGCGTCGCTACGATCGCTATACACCGTACCAACCTTGGCGGGAAATCTACGAGATCCCGCTGGGCGCGGTGGCGGTGGTAGCCGGCATCGGCGCGAACGTGGTCAATGTGTTTGCCCTCGGCAACCTGCCGGAGACGGTGACCCATGACTGGCTCAGCTACGGTGTCGCCGGGCTGAACCCGTTCATGAACGCCCCTTCCCATGGCCGCGCTCAACAGAACCTGGCAGGCATCGATGAAGTCCAGCGAGACAAGCGCACGGAGCACTCGAGCCTGCCCTGGAGCGAACGCCCGGTCGAGGTCAAGGCCGGCCGGCAGACATTCGAGCTGAGCACCGACCGCAATGGCGTGCTGCGCCTCAATCTGTTGGAAAGCCCATTTGCCGAGCAGGACCTGAGCCAATTCGGCAAGTTGCAGATCAGCGTAACAGACGCCCAGGACGAGGTGCACACCGACTCATCCCTGAGCATCAGCAGCACCTTGCGCAGCAAGCTGGTGGAAGCCCACGCCTTGATCTACGACGATCTGGAAGACGACGAGGTGAGCCAGTGGGTTCATCGGGTCAAGCGCCTCTCGGAGCTGGGCCTGGAAGAAGAAGCCAGCGAACTGGAACAAAGCCTGATCGAACTGACCCGCAACGATCCGGAATTGCAGGCCGAGTTCATGAAGGCACTGACCAAGAGCGGCGGACGGTTGGTGGCGGATCCGGGCGCTCACTGACACTCCTGTGGCGAGGGGATTTATCCCCTCCCCACAAAAAGCCTTCTGAGCAGCCCGCCAAGGCATCACCGCTCAAATAACTCCAACTGCTCGAACCCTCCGCGCAAATCCTCCAGCCGAACCCCGATCCCCAACAACCGCACCGGCTTCGCGCCGCGATTGAATGCCTGGGTCAACAGCGACTGGTAACTACCCAGGTCCCGCCCTGCCCCTGACTGTTCCAGGGTGGTCTGGGTGAAGTCGTGGAATTTCACTTTGACGAATGGCTTGCCGGGCCGATAGCTACTGTCGATGCGCGCCATACGCCCGCTGAGGGTTTCCATCAGCTCCGGCAGTTTATCGAGGCAGCTCGCCAGATCGGGCAGGTCGACATCGTAGGTGTTTTCCACACTGATGGACTGACGTCGACTGTCGTTGTGCACCAGACGCTCATCGATCCCACGAGCCAGACCCCAGAGTCGCTCACCGAAACTGCCGAATTCGCGTACCAGCGCCAGCTTGTCCCACTGACGCAATTGCAGGCAATCGGCAATTCCAAGCCTGTTCAGCTTGTCGGCCGTCACCTTGCCGACACCGTGGAGCTTGCTGACCGGCAGGGCCGAGACGAAATCCTCGACCTGGTCCGGGGTGATGACGAATAGGCCGTTGGGTTTTTTCCAATCACTGGCAATTTTGGCCAAGAATTTGTTCGGGGCGACACCGGCGGACACTGTGATGTGCAACTGATTGGATACGCGCCGGCGAATGTCCTGGGCGATGCGAGTGGCGCTACCGCCGAAATGGGCGCTGGCGGAAACGTCCAGGTAGGCCTCATCCAGGGACAGCGGCTCGATCAGGTCCGTGTAATCACGGAAGATGCCCTGAATTTCCTTCGACGCCTCGCGATAGGCGTCCATCCTGGGCTTGACGATGATCAGGTCCGGGCAGAGTTTCAAGGCGTGCCCGGAGGACATGGCCGAGCGTACACCGTAGGCCCGTGCCTCGTAGTTGCAGGTCGCGATCACGCCCCGTCGATCCGCCGAACCACCGACCGCCATGGGTTTGCCGGCCAGCCGCGGATCATCGCGCATCTCGATGGCGGCATAGAAGCAATCGCAGTCGACGTGGATGATTTTGCGTTGCGTCATAAAGAAGCAGGATATGGGGCGAGTCGGACCGCCAGTATCGCATCCGGAACTGTATATAGCACCAGTAGTTTGAAAGATCCGACGCTTAGCCTGGAAAAGGGCTACGTAAAATGTATTTCTTCAATCGCACCGAACCGCCCAATAGAGCCGCAGCCCTTGCCCCGCCTGCGTCACAGCACGGTCACAATGCTTTTTTGAGTGGCTAAGCACTTGAAGCGGAACAGTTTTTTCTAACACAAGGGTTGACAGCCTGGCGATCCTCTGTAGAATGCCGCCTCACAGACGCGGGATGGAGCAGCCTGGTAGCTCGTCGGGCTCATAACCCGAAGGTCGTCGGTTCAAATCCGGCTCCCGCAACCAAACATCAAGAAAGGCTACTCGAAAGAGTGGCCTTTTTTGTGCGTGCGTCTTTTTCATAACGCCCCTGACTGCGTTCCTTTGCACGCGAGGGAGCACTCACCCGTCACGCTGGCCGGCGCCAACGAGCCCGGAGTTGTAGGACAATTTCCCTTTTAATTTCTGGTATTTAGGAAGGAAAGGGACGCTTCGGTCATTAATTTGCCTTCACTCCCTTTTAACAGTTGACACTCAAGCGTTCGCCTGTAGAATGCCGCCTCACAGACGCGGGATGGAGCAGCCTGGTAGCTCGTCGGGCTCATAACCCGAAGGTCGTCGGTTCAAATCCGGCTCCCGCAACCAAACATCAAGAAAGGCTACTCGAAAGAGTGGCCTTTTTTGTGCCTGTTATTTTTTGGCTTGTCTACAATCGGCCTCATTACAAAAGTTTTGTAATTATTTTCTGCCGAAGGGATTGGTAACTTGGCTGGATACCCCCATCCTGTCGCGCATAGCTCAAGAGGTGATTGATGCGCGCAAATTCTGACCCGCAGGACACTGTTACCGCGACACAACCGATCAAGGCCGAACGACTGCGCTGGCTGGACCGGATCAGCCAGTACCGTCAACCCATCGGCCTTGCCATCACGCTATTGCTGTTTGCGATTGCATTGGTTGCCTGTCGCCATCTTCTGAGTGAACTCGATCTTTACGCACTGCACGACTCGATTCTCGACGTGCCCCGGCCTGCCCTGCTCGGTGCGGTCGCCGCCACGGTGGCCGGCTTCATCATTCTGCTGGGCTACGAATGGTCGGCGAGCCGCTATGCCGGCGTGACGTTGCCGCCACAGACCCTGGTCCTGGGCGGGTTCACCGCGTTTGCCATTGGCAATGCCATTGGGCTGTCGCTGCTGTCAGGCGGATCGGTTCGCTATCGCCTGTATGCTCGCCATGGCCTCGGCGCTGCGGACGTCGCCCACATGACGTTGTTCGCCAGTCTGTCTCTGGGCTGCGCGCTACCGCCACTGGCCGCCCTGGCCACCCTCAGCAACCTGCCTGCCGCATCCGCCGCGCTGCACCTGCCCGTGTCCTTGCTGGCGGCGGTCTCCCTGGCGGTGCTGTTGCTCATGAGCGTACTGGCCATCGGCATCTACCGTCGACGCTTGCCGGAGCAACCTCATCGGGATGCCCTCCTGGTCAAGGCCGGACGTCGCACCCTGCGCCTGCCGAGCCGACGCTTGACCTTCCTGCAACTGATCATCACGGCGCTGGATGTCGCGGCAGCCGCCACGGTGCTGTATCTGTTGCTGCCCGAGACGCCGCCATTCGGCGCGTTCCTGCTGGTCTACCTGCTGGCGCTGGCCGCTGGCGTGCTCAGCCATGTACCTGGCGGCGTCGGGGTGTTCGAAGCGATCCTGCTGGCGGCCTTTGCCGACAAACTGGGCGCCGCGCCACTGGCCGCCGCCCTGCTGCTGTATCGCTTGATCTACGTGCTGCTGCCGATGCTGGTGGCCTGCGTGCTGCTGTTGATCAACGAGGCCCAGCGACTGTTCCAGACACGCCAGACCCTGCGGGCGGCATCAGGCTTCGCGGCGCCGATCCTGGCGGTACTGGTGTTCCTGTCCGGCGTGGTGCTGCTGTTTTCCGGCGTGACCCCGGAGATCGATACACGCTTGGAGCACATCGGTTTCCTGATTCCCCATCGGTTGGTGGACGCCTCGCACTTCGGCGCCAGCCTGGTGGGCGTGTTGTGCCTGTTGCTCGCCCAGGGCTTGCGCCGTCGCCTGTCGGCGGCCTGGATGCTGACCACCGTCTTGCTGCTGGTAGGCGCCCTGCTCTCGCTGCTCAAGGGTTTCGACTGGGAGGAAGCCACGCTGCTGACCTCGACGGCGGCCCTGCTGGCAGTCTTCCGGCGCTCCTTCTACCGTCCGAGTCGCCTGACCGAACTGCCTTTTTCCCCGCTGTTCCTGATCGCCAGTCTCTGCGTGCTTGGTGCCTCGATCTGGCTGCTGCTGTTTGCCTACCAGGACGTGCCCTACAGCCATCAGCTGTGGTGGCAGTTCACCCTCGATGCCGACGCTCCCCGTGGCCTGCGCTCGCTGCTGGGGGCTGCCGTGCTGCTGGTGGTGGTGTCCCTGACCTGGCTGTTGCGCACCGCGCGACCGGTGATCCATCTGCCCACGGCAGAAGAACTGGAGCGGGCCAGGACGATCCTCATGGCGTCTTCGCAGCCTGACGGCGGCCTGGCCCTGACCGGTGACAAGGCGTTGCTGTTCCACCCCAACGACGAGGCGTTCCTGATGTACGCCCGCCGTGGTCGCAGCCTGGTGGCCTTGTATGACCCGATCGGCCCTACCCAGCAACGGGCCGAGATGATCTGGCAGTTCCGCGACCTGTGCGACATCCACCACGCCCGCCCGGTGTTCTACCAGGTGCGTGCCGAGAACCTGCCGTACTACATGGATATCGGCCTGACGGCGATCAAGCTGGGTGAGGAAGCCCGGGTCGACCTCAAGCGTTTCGACCTCGAGGCCAAGGGCAAGGAGATGAAGGACCTGCGCTACACCTGGAACCGCGGCACCCGGGACGGGCTGTCGCTGGAGATCCATGAACCCGGGCACGCGCCAATGGATGAGCTCAAGGTCATCTCCGATGCCTGGCTGACCGGCAAGAACGTACGCGAGAAAGGCTTTTCCCTGGGTCGCTTCAGCGACGACTACCTCAAGCATTTCCGCATCGCCGTGATTCGCTTCGAAGGCCGTCCCGTGGCGTTCGCCAACCTGCTGGAAACCCACAGCCATGAGCTGGCCAGCCTGGACCTGATGCGTGCCCACCCCGAGGCACCGAAGCTGACCATGGAGTTCATGATGGTCGGCTTGATCCAGCATTATAAGAACCATGATTACGCCCGCTTCAGCCTTGGCATGGTCCCGCTTTCGGGCCTGCAACCGCGTCGCGGTGCGCCATTGACCCAGCGCCTGGGTTCGATGGTGTTTCGCCGCGGCGAGCAGCTCTACAACTTCCAGGGGCTGCGCCGTTTCAAAGACAAATTCCAGCCTGACTGGGAACCTCGTTACATGGCCGTGCCCGCCGGACTCGATCCGCTGGTGGCGCTGGCCGATACTGCCGCCTTGATTGCAGGCGGCCTGACTGGACTGGTGAAACGCTGATGATGCAACGCTCCTGGCGATACGTAGTGGCCGCCCTGTTGGTGCTGGCGGTGATTCTCGGTGGCGGTTATTGGTATTGGAACCGCCCGGCCCCGCAACCCACCCTTGAACAACTGACCCCCACCGACGGCGCGCCGATGACCCGCGTCATTCCTGGCACCAAGCCTCGCGCCCAGGTGCTGGTGGCGGTCAATGAAGACCAGAAGCTCAGCGACACCCAATTGACGACCCTCAGCCGCGCCGGCTCGGCACAGATCGTTCAGGTGATCCTGCCCAAGGACTGCATGCTGCAGGGTCGCGCTTTGCAAGCGGGCCTGAGAGAGCTGCAAGGACCGGCGACACTGGTCAGCGGTATTGGCCCGGGCGCCGTGCTCGCGTGGCGTTGGCTGGCCGAACAGAAGGATGACAAGGTCAAGGCCATTTCGGTGGACCTGGCCCTGGAGAAACCCGGCTGCACGCACCTGTTGCCCAAAACGGCGGCCCACGGTCACTGGCTGGTCGCCTGGAACGACAACCCCGACGACACCAGCGCCGCGTTCGTAAGGGATCAGAAGAATGCCGAAACCAGCATCAGCGACTATGACATCAACCTGCCGCAGGTGCTGAACAACGAACTGCGCAAGATTCTCGTCGGCACCGACAAGGCCAAGGGTGGTCTGGCCATTCCAGTGGTCGAGGTGCCTGCGAGCCAGGCCCGGGATACCGTGACCCTGTTCCTCTCCGGCGATGGCGGCTGGCGTGACCTGGACCGCGACGTAGCTGATGAAATGGCCAAGATCGGCTACCCGGTGGTTGGCATCGACACCCTGCGCTACTACTGGCAGCACAAGAGTCCGGAGCAGAGCGCGGTGGACCTTGCCGAACTGATGCAGCACTACCGCCAGGTCTGGGGCACCAAACGCTTCATCCTGACCGGCTATTCCTTCGGTGCCGATGTGTTGCCGGCGATCTACAACCGCTTGCCGGCCACCGAACAGCAGCGGATCGACGCAATCATCCTGCTGGCCTTCGCCCGCACCGGCAGCTTCGAGATCGAAGTCGAAGGCTGGCTCGGCAACGCCGGTACCGAAGCCGCCACCGGCCCGGAAATGGCCAAGTTGCCGGCCGAGAAAGTGGTGTGCATCTACGGCGGTGAAGAAGCCGACGAAAGCGGCTGCACCGACAAGACCGCCGTAGGGGAAGCCATCAAACTGCCGGGCGGCCATCACTTCGACGAAAACTACCCGGCCCTGGCCAAGCGCCTGATCGATGAGATCAACAAGCGCCAGCCCAAGCCTGCCGATCAGTAATCCGATGCTGGCTTAACAAGAAGCCCCTGCCGCTTTGCAGCGTGCAGGGGCTTTTTGTTGTAGCGGTGCTGGCGTCTTCGCGAGCCAGCTCGCCCCCACCAAGGGGATTGGTCTTAGTAGACCTGCACCCGCCACAACTCCCGCGAAGCAGACCCCGCCGACATCGGCAGCCGCCCATGCAGTGTTCGATAGTTGTCGATCAGCACCAGATCACCTTCGCTCCACGGATGGGCAATCAGGCACTCCGGGTCGTAGACCAGGCTGTTGACCTGCTCCAGCAACGCTTGTTGAGCCGCCTCGTCATGATCCTGCACGGACTGGCTGAGGGTCTGCAGCGTCGAATCGGTACCCTCCTGGTAACGCAGGATGAGTTCACCGCTACGGGGGTGACGATCCACCAGACTGTACATGCGCGGCGAACCGCCGAAGTAGGTCATCTTGGTGTAGTAGGTGATGTTCACCGCCTGCCATTGCCGAGCGACGCGTTGCCCGACCTTGCGCAGCACGTTCCGGCTGTCGACGACAGTGGTCTGGCCTTCGCCCGGCAGCGGCGCCGTCTTGCAATACAACATGAACTTGCTGGCGCAGAATTTCGGGTTGCGCTGCACCTGTGCATCGCTGTCGGGCAGCATGTTCAGGTCCCAGTGCAAAGGCGTCTTCTCCAGCGAGTGCACCACGCCCTGCGGTTTGTCCGCAGGCTTGACCACATGCACGGCGCCAAAGGCCCATTCGTACAACGTGCCAAAGCGTTCGCAACTGCGGGCGAAACTGTCCTGGTCCTCAAAATGACAACCCTTGAGGCAAACAAAGCCGAAGGTTTCCACCAGTGACTCCAGCAGCCCCGTGGACAGCCGCTCGAAACCCAACCCCAACGGATCCCGGACCACCAGGCCAAAGAGCGGGAGCTTTTGCAGCTCGAACTCAAAGCCTTGTGCCTGGGGACCTTCTGTCTGGTGGTAAAGCCACGGCCGCCCCTGCCAAGTGACCAGCACATGCTGGTCAAGGTCGACCTGGGCCCGCGCCCGCAGGTGCTGGCTCCCATCGAGGTTGCACACCGGCACGGCGTGCCAGGGGCTGTCGGCGCGGCTCAGCCCTTCGGCCAGCCCGACGGTAAACTTGGGCCCGGCATTGTTGTATTGGTGGACCGACAGTCGAATGTCATCGGGGAAGAAGCGATCCACCGCCGCATTCAAGGCCTGCCCGCGCAGCATCATCTGGTAGGCCTTGTAGTTGATCTGCTGCAGGTACTCGTCCTCGCTCTGCCCGTCCTCGCGGCACAGGCGCAGGTCGTTGTAGAGATGACTGCAGAGATTGTCATGGGTCCTACCGAGGGCTTCATCGTGCCGGCTCTGCTCGATCAGGTCTCCCAGGTTTTTCCAGGGCAACCGGGCCTGCTTGACCAGGCTGGCGCGCACCGACTCGGCACTTTGTGCCTGCGGGAACAAGTCTTCCATGCTGACCCACTCAATCGTGTGGGTCGTACACAGTTCACGCAGCGCCCGGTTATAGGTAGCACGAACCTCGTCGGTCACCCCGACGATGTCGTTGAAAGTCGTTCCATCGCTGAGGATCGATACCACACACCCCGGCTCATGCAACGCGGCAATCGCCTGGCCCATCTGATCGAGGCGCTCGATGGCCATGAACTCGCCATAGTCCGGCAGCACGCCGAAGGTCTGGTCGATGGCATTGGGGGATTTGCAGGGAAAGCCCGGCAGGATCAGGCGTACCGGACGGCGCTGATCGAAGCATTGCCCCAGCCGGTGCGCCAGATGGTCCCGGCCCTGTGTTTCGAAACGATCATCCGTGCCCTTGAACAGGTAACCGGCCAGCAAATCGCTGACGGCCGTGATCCAGGCGTCTCTATGTTCCATGGAACAGCTTCCTTGAGAGTGGGTATATCAACAGGATTTGACGGTATCGCCACGCTCGGTGAATGCCTGCGCGGCGCCACGGTGTTGCTTGAGGATGTGTAACAGCCCGGCCGGCTGTTCACAGTAGAAGTCCGGGGCCTGGGCCTGCCAGGTGCACCCCGCGCCATAGCCCCAGGCGACCATTGCCGAGGGCATACCCGCAGCGCGGGCGGTTTGCAGGTCGATCTCGGTGTCACCAACGAACAGGCAATGGCGGGGCTCGACCGACAACCGCCGAGCGGCTTCCCACGCCACCCCCGGCTGGGGTTTGAGTGGCCGGCCGGCGCGATGCCCCAGGATCGCCTTGAAGGCCGTGTGCGCGAGCAGCGCATCAGCGACCTGGCAGGCCATGACCTCGGCTTTGTTGGTCACGATCGCCAGCGGAAGCTGTAGCGCTCGGCAGCCTTCGAGCACTGCCAATACACCGTTGAAAGGTTTGGAAAACTGCACCAGATGATCTTGGTACATCGCTATATAACGTTGATGCAGCATGGCCGCATCGGCGATGCCAAACTGCGTCGCCACCGCCTCGATCATCGCCGTGGTGCCGCCGCCGATATAGTCCCGCACCGCTTCCGCGGTCAGCGCCGGACATCCGTGCTCCAGCAATACCTGGTTCAGGCTCCAGGTGATGTCCGGCAAGGTGTCCACCAGGGTACCGTCCAGATCGAAGAGCACCGCATCGATCCGCAACCGAGACGTCCTCATTGGGCACTGGCGTAGTGACAAGGACGCCCCTTGCGAAAGACCAGTCGATGGAAACGCTCGTCGACATTGCTGCGCTTTTCGAGCGTGACCACACCCCGCCGCTTGATTGCCACCGAATGCCAGGGCGTACGCCACAGGTCACTGGTCGGCACGAGGCGGATGCCGATTTTCGTCGACACCGCCAGTTGCGGGTGGATCGACAGGCGCAGGCAATCCGGATAGCGCGCCTGCAGCAACGCGCTCCAGGCCTCGCTGCGCTGGATCACCCGCTGCGAGGCCGGCTTGGCGATCTTCTTCACCGCGTTGAGGCTCATGCCAGCGAATGCCTCGAGCCCCGAGTAGTCCTCGGACAGGAAGCGATGGATGCCGCAATACATCAACATCATGTGCGGGTCATCCTTGAAGCGCTGTTGCAACAGGATCAATGATTGACCGTGCTCGATCATCATTTCTTCGCGCATAGCGTCCAGGCAGTCGAGCTGAGGGTAGGCATTTCTGAGGTCGAAATGGGCGAACATACCGCCATAGTGCTGCTCGGCGTAGTCCTGGATCGAGTCCGTATACGCCTTGACGTCCGCATCGGGAACACGCACCAGATCGGCAAACACATAACCATCGGAGCAGATGTGGATCAACGCACCCGGCGCGTAGATCGCCTGGATTTCCGCACACAGCCGATGGAGCTCGTCGATGGCATGAAATTCAGCCAGATCAGGCAGGTGACTCAGGGTCTTCTTGCGGCTGGGGGATTTTCCGGGAAAGGCCGGCAAGACCATTTCAACTTTGCGACCGCTCTCGACCGCCCGCATGACTTTCGCCAGATGGGGTTCCAGCACCTGCAAAGAGAGTTCGTCGCTTTCCCCGGGGGCGAGGCTGCGACGGCGAAACAGGCATTCGAGAATCTGGTGGGCAATGTTCTGGGACGAGACGGGCTGATGCTCGTGCACGCGCTGACCGCCCACCTGTTGAGCAACGGTAGTTGAACCCTGCATAGACAATCCCTTGTTTGATGGTGACGGTAGCCAAATCCTTGGCCACCGGCAGATACTCCTTGATCTGCGGGCGGGTAAAAATCCTACAAAAAGCAAACACTTGTCAAATTTTTACGAAGCACCACAGGACAGTCCTGTCACGGAATACCCGGACAAATGCCGCAAAAAAGCCCCCGCTGCCGCAAGGCAACGGGGGCTTTTGGTTGACCGTTCCGATGCTACATCTCGACTTGCGTCCCCAACTCGATCACCCGGTTCACCGGCAGATTGAAGAAGCGCAGGTTGCCATTGGCATTCTTCAGCAGGAAGGCGAACAGCAACTCGCGCCAGCGGGCCATGCCCTCGAGCTTGGACGCAATGACCGTCTCGCGACTGAGGAAGTAGGTGGTGCGCATCGGGCTGAAGTCCAGGTCATCCAAATGACAAAGCTTGAGTGCCTGGGGCACGTCCGGCTCGTCGGTGAAGCCGAAATGCAGGATCACCCGGAAGAAGCCTTCGCCATAGGAATCGACCTCGAAGCGTCGCTGCGGCGGAACCCGTGGGATGTCCTCGTACACCACCGTCAACAGGACGACTTGTTCGTGCAATACCTGATTGTGCAGCAGGTTGTGCAACAGCGCGTGAGGCACGGCGTCGGAGCGCGCGGTCAGGAACACCGCGGTGCCCTGTACGCGATGGGGCGGCTGCACACGGATGCTGCTGATGAAGATCGGCAGCGGCAAGGCACCTTCGTCGAGACGTTCCACCAGCAACTGCTTGCCGCGTTTCCAGGTGGTCATCAACACGAACAAGGCGATACCGGCGACGACCGGGAATGCGCCGCCCTGAATGATTTTCGGCACGTTGGCGGCGAAGTACAGGCCATCCACCAGGAGGAAGCCGAGCAGCACCGGCACCGCCAGCAGCGGCGGCCATTTCCACAGCAACAGCATCACGGCTGACACCAGGACGGTGGTCATCAGCATGGTGCCAGTCACCGCCACACCGTAGGCCGACGCCAGCGCACCGGAGGATTCGAACCCCAGCACGAGCAGCACCACACCCACCATCAGCGACCAGTTCACCGCGCCGATGTAGATCTGGCCCTGTTCGGCGCTGGAGGTGTGCTGGATGTACATACGCGGGATATAACCCAGCTGGATCGCCTGGCGGGTCAGGGAAAACGCGCCGGAGATCACTGCTTGCGAAGCGATCACCGTCGCCAACGTCGACAAGCCCACCAGCGGGATCAGCGCCCAGCTTGGCGCCAACAGATAGAACGGGTTACGCGCCGCTTCCGGGTCGCCCAGCAGCAATGCCCCCTGGCCGAAATAATTGAGCACCAACGCCGGCAGCACCAGCAGGAACCAGGCACGGGCGATCGGTTTACGGCCAAAGTGGCCCATGTCGGCGTACAGCGCTTCGGCGCCGGTCAGCGCCAACACCACCGCGCCGAGGATCGCCACGCCCATGCCCGGATGGACCACGAAGAAGCGCACGGCCCAGGCGGGATTAACGGCCAACAACACCTCTGGTTGCCGGCTGATGCCATAGATGCCGAGCGCACCAAGCACCAGGAACCAGGTCACCATGATCGGGCCGAACAGGATGCCGATCCGCGCCGTGCCGTGCCGCTGGATCAGAAACAGCGCCACCAGCACCACCAGCGATATCGGCACCACCCAGTGGTCGATGCCTTCGAACGCCAGGCCGAGGCCCTCGATCGCCGACAATACGGAAATCGCCGGGGTGATCATGCTGTCGCCGTAAAACAGCGCGGCGCCGATCAGCCCGCAGATCACCAGGAACGTACGCAGCCGCGCCCGCTCCCCCGCCGCGCGCCGCGCCAGGGCGGTGAGTGCCATGATTCCGCCTTCGCCCTGGTTGTCGGCGCGCAGGACGAACATCATGTACTTGATCGATACGACCCAGATCAGTGACCAGAAGATCAGCGACAGGATGCCCAGCACCCCGTCATGGTTGACCGCCACGCCGTAGCCGCCGGTAAACACTTCTTTGAGGGTGTACAACGGGCTCGTGCCGATGTCGCCGTAAACCACTCCGACCGCCGCCACCAGCATGCTCAGCGGCTTCGCTGCCGAATGCTCGGCACCCGCCGTCTGACTACTTGCATGACCCATCCAACACTCCCGATTCCCAGACCTGTCTTCTTGAACGAAGCACTATGCTTGATGACGCAGCATGTACCGTTTTACATCTCGTAACAGGTATTTCGTTGACTATAAAAACCGATAAAGCACAAAGGCGCGAAGCATAGCGCAGCACTCGTCGTTTTTCCCCGTATAAAGCTGGTCAACTGCCTCGTCCATCGCTAGAATTGCGCACTTTTTGATCAGAGGCGCGTCAGGCGCCCTGTCTCGGCAAGAGACGATCCCCTTACACCGAGGTTAGACATGTCCACCACTACCGCGCCAGCCAATCCGAAGGTCGGCTTCGTATCCCTGGGTTGCCCAAAGGCTCTGGTCGACTCCGAACGCATCCTGACCCAGCTGCGCATGGAAGGCTATGACGTCGTGTCCACGTATCAGGACGCCGATGTGGTAGTGGTCAATACCTGTGGCTTCATCGATTCGGCCAAGGCCGAGTCCCTGGAAGTGATCGGCGAAGCCATCAAGGAAAACGGCAAGGTCATCGTCACCGGCTGCATGGGCGTGGAAGAAGGCAACATCCGCGACGTGCACCCAAGTGTGCTGGCCGTGACCGGTCCACAGCAGTACGAGCAGGTGGTCAACGCGGTGCACGACGTGGTGCCACCGAAGCAGGACCACAACCCGCTGATCGACCTGGTGCCGCCACAAGGCATCAAGCTGACCCCGCGTCACTACGCTTACCTGAAGATTTCCGAAGGCTGCAATCACAGCTGCAGCTTCTGCATCATTCCGTCGATGCGCGGCAAGCTGGTGAGCCGCCCGGTGGGCGATGTGCTCGACGAAGCCCAGCGCCTGGTCAAGGCCGGCGTCAAGGAACTGCTGGTGATCTCCCAGGACACCAGCGCCTACGGCGTCGACGTGAAATACCGCACTGGCTTCTGGAACGGTGCGCCGGTGAAGACCCGCATGACCGAACTGTGCGAAGCCCTCAGCACCCTGGGCGTCTGGGTCCGCCTGCATTACGTCTACCCGTACCCGCATGTGGATGAACTGATCCCGCTGATGGCCGCCGGCAAGATCCTGCCGTACCTGGACATCCCGTTCCAGCACGCCAGCCCGAAAGTCCTCAAGGCCATGAAACGCCCGGCGTTCGAAGACAAGACCCTGGCGCGCATCAAGAACTGGCGCGAGATCTGCCCGGACCTGATCATCCGCTCGACCTTCATCGTCGGTTTCCCCGGCGAAACTGAAGAGGACTTCCAGTACCTGCTGGACTGGCTGACCGAAGCCCAGCTCGACCGCGTCGGCTGCTTCCAGTATTCGCCGGTCGACGGCGCACCCGCCAACGACCTGGACCTGGACGTGGTACCGGATGACGTCAAGCAAGACCGTTGGGAGCGCTTCATGGCGCATCAGCAGGCCATCAGCTCGGCACGTCTGCAAATGCGCATCGGCCGTGAAATCGAAGTGCTGGTGGATGAAGTGGACGAGCAAGGCGCCGTCGGCCGCTGCTTCTTCGACGCCCCGGAAATCGATGGCAACGTCTTCATCGACAACGGCAGCAACCTCAAGCCTGGCGACAAGGTCTGGTGCAAGGTGACCGATGCCGATGAGTATGATTTGTGGGCTGAACAGATCAACTGATCTGACTGGTTTGACGGACCACCGCTGTACCCGTGGGAGCCGATGAGGAACCTGTGGGAGTCAAGCTTGCTCGCGATAGCGGTGTGTCAGCCGAATGAGAGACCAGCTGATCCGACGCTATCGCGAGCAAGCTCGGCTCCCACAGGGTTCTCATATTCAGGCAAAAATTGATAAGCCCCGCTCTTGCAACAAGATGCGGGGCTTTTTTACGGCTATCGTATGGGTAAACCCAGGACATCCAGCACAAGGAACAGGCGGGCATGCGCCAGCATTCGGTCATCCACACACCGAAACCCAGCGATTATCAGGAACTGACCCAAGTCTGGGAGGCGTCGGTACGGGCTACCCATGA
This sequence comes from Pseudomonas sp. ICMP22404, assembly GCF_006227205.1. Lineage (GTDB taxonomy): Bacteria > Pseudomonadota > Gammaproteobacteria > Pseudomonadales > Pseudomonadaceae > Aquipseudomonas. The sequence continues at coordinate 102,775 of NZ_VCNG01000011.1, read as the reverse complement.
CTTTCTGCCGGACAGCTACATCGAGCTGCTGAAAAACCTGGTGCTCACCCGTTACCTGGATGCCGTGATGTTGATCTGCACCCGGGATGGCCGCCAACGTATCACCGGTTTCGCCGGTGTCGCGGCCGGCAAGGTCGAGATGCTGTTCATCGACCCGCAACACCGCGGCCAAGGTTTGGGCAAGCAATTACTGCGCTATGCCATGGACCACTTGAATGCCGATCAACTGGACGTCAACGAACAGAACCCACAAGCCCTGGGCTTCTATCTCAAGCAAGGCTTCGAAGTGGTCGGCCGTTCGGCACGGGACGGCATGAACCAGCCCTACCCATTGCTGCACATGCGCTACAGGCAGCCAGACCTGAAGGCCCAGCGCGGGTAGACGAGACAAATGGACACGCGATTAACCGGCGCCAGGCAGGTACAATGTCCCCCCTCTTTTTGTTACGGCCCTGTCATGACTGACCCGATTCGCCTCTCCAAACGCCTCATCGAACTTGTCGGCTGTTCCCGTCGGGAGGCTGAGCTGTTCATTGAAGGTGGCTGGGTCACCGTGGACGGTGAAGTCGTCGACGAGCCGCAATTCAAGGTCGACGCCCAACGCGTCGAGCTTGACCCCGAGGCCAAGGCCACCGCGCCGGAACCGGTGACGATCCTGATGAACGTCCCGGCCGGCATGGATACCGACACGGCAATGGCCACCCTCAAACCGGAGACGCTGAGCGAAGAACACCGCTTCGGCAAACGCCCGCTCAAAGGGCATTTCCTGCGCCTGACCGCCAGCGCCGACCTGCAGGCCAACGCCAGCGGCCTGCTGGTGTTCACCCAGGACTGGAAGATCCTGCGCAAGCTCACCGCCGACGCCGCCAAGATCGAGCAGGAATATGTGGTGGAAGTCGAAGGCGAGATGGTCGCCCATGGCCTGAATCGCCTGAACCATGGTCTGACCTACAAAGGCAAGGAATTGCCGGCGGTCAAGGCCAGTTGGCAGAACGAGAACCGCCTGCGCTTCGCCATGAAGAACCCGCAACCGGGCATCCTCGCCCTGCTCTGCCAGGCCGTCGGCCTCAAGGTGGTCGCCATTCGGCGCATCCGCATCGGCGGCGTATCCATCGGCAAGGTACAGCCGGGCCAGTGGCGCTACCTGTCTGCCAAAGAGAAATTCTAATTTTTTCGGCGCCGCAGCCGTCTGGGGCGCCCATTGCCGATCGATCAGGATTGAACATGATTCACAACGACGTACTGCGCAGCGTGCGCTACATGCTCGACATCAGCGACAAGAAAGTCATCGAGATCATCAAACTGGGCGGCCTGGACGTGTCCCTTGCGGACCTGGCGGGTTATCTCAAGAAAGATGAAGAAGAAGGCTTCGTGTTCTGCCCTGACGAGGTCATGGCGCACTTTCTCGATGGCCTGGTGATCTTCAAGCGTGGCAAGGACGAAAGTCGCCCGCCACAGCCCATCGAAGTACCGGTGACCAACAACATCATCCTCAAGAAGCTGAGGGTAGCCTTCGAGCTGAAAGAAGACGATCTGCACGCGATCCTCAAGGCCGCCGAGTTCCCGGTGTCCAAACCGGAACTGAGTGCCCTGTTTCGCAAGTTCGGCCACACCAACTACCGTCCGTGTGGCGACCAGTTGCTGCGTAACTTCCTCAAGGGGCTGACGCTGCGCGTTCGCGGCTGACTCCGACCCATGACCTACACGGTGTCCCCCATCGGCTTCGTCCGCTCCTGCTTCAAGGAGAAGTTCGCCATCCCCCGCCAACCCCAACTGGCCCCGGCCGCACGAGGCGTGCTGGAGCTGGTGGCGCCGTTCGACCAGGGCGATGCGGTGCAGGGCCTGGAACAAGTCAGTCACGTCTGGCTGTTGTTCCTGTTCCACCAGGCCCTGGAAGACAAGCCGCGCTTGAAGGTGCGCCCGCCGCGCCTGGGCGGTAACAAGTCCATGGGGGTGTTTGCCACCCGCGCCACCCATCGCCCCAATGGCATCGGCCAGTCGGTGGTCAAGCTGGAACGGGTCGAAGCCGGCCGGCTGTGGCTCTCGGGCATCGACCTGCTGGACGGCACGCCGGTGCTGGACATCAAGCCCTACGTGCCCTACGCCGACATCGTCGGCTCGGCGACCAACCACATCGCCAGCGCGGCGCCTGGGTTGATTCCGGTGCAGTGGACAGACTCAGCGCTGCTTCAGGCGCGAGACCACGCCATGCGCCTGGAGGAGCCCCTGGTGGAGTTGATCGAACAATGCCTGGCTCAGGATCCACGCCCGGCGTACCAGGCTCCTGCAGCAGAGCGGGAATATGGTGCGCAGTTCTGGGACCTGGATGTCCGTTGGCACTACCCGCAACCGGGGTTGATCCGGGTGCTGGAGGTCGTTCCCGTCCGGCCGTGACCGCCAGAAACGAAAAAGCCCGCGTTGCCTTCATCAGGCAACGCGGGCTTTTTTGGTGCTTTCAGTTGTACCGAGTCGCTTTCATCGCGAGCAGGCTCGCTCCCACAGAGGGTCCAGGGTTGTTCTTGAGATATGAATCAACACAGAACCCTGTGGGAGCGAGCCTGCTCGCGATGACGGCCTGTCAGCCACCAAATCAGGTTACTTCTCTACAAACGCCCGCTCGATCAGGTAGTCACCCGGCTCGCGCATACGCGGGGAAACGGTCAGGCCGAAGCTGTTGAGCACTTCGCTGGTTTCATCCAGCATGCTCGGGCTGCCACACAGCATGGCGCGGTCGTCCTGCGGATTGATCGGCGGCAGGCCGATGTCGCGGAACAGCTTGCCGCTGCGCATCAGGTCGGTCAGACGGCCTTCGTTCTCGAACGGCTCACGGGTTACGGTTGGGTAGTAGATCAACTTTTCCCGCAGCGCTTCGCCGAAGAATTCGTTCTGCGGCAGGTGCTCGGTGATGAATTCGCGGTAGGCGACTTCATTGACGTAACGCACGCCGTGGCACAGGATCACTTTTTCGAAACGCTCGTAGGTTTCCGGATCCTGGATGACGCTCATGAACGGCGCCAGGCCGGTGCCGGTGCTGAGCAGGTACAGGTGCTTGCCAGGCTTGAGGTCATCCAGCACCAGGGTGCCGGTGGGTTTCTTGCTGATGATGATCTCGTCGCCTTCCTTCAGATGCTGCAGCTGGGAAGTCAGCGGGCCATCAGGCACCTTGATGCTGAAGAACTCGAGATGCTCTTCCCAGTTCGGGCTGGCGATCGAGTAAGCACGCATAAGCGGGCGGCCGTTGGGCTGTTGCAGGCCGATCATCACGAACTGACCGTTCTCGAAGCGCAGGCCCGGATCGCGGGTGCACTTGAAGCTGAACAGAGTGTCGTTCCAGTGATGAACACTGAGGACACGCTCGTGGTTCATGTTGCTCATGTACGTGGGACTCCTGGGAATGATGCCTGCGTCGTTATATGCGCATTTGCATCGCATTCTAATGGCGGCGACAATATCTGTTAACTGAATTATTAAGATAAGGGTTATCGGTTATATCGATATGCGATTTACTCTACGTCAACTCCAGGTCTTTGTCGCCGTCGCCCAGCAAGAGAGCGTTTCCCGTGCCGCGGGCCAGCTCAATCTGTCGCAATCGGCCGCCAGCACTTCCATTACCGAACTGGAACGGCAATCCAGCTGCCAGTTGTTCGACCGCGCCGGCAAGCGCCTGAGCCTCAATGCCTTGGGTAAACAGCTGTTGCCCCAGGCGGTGGCGCTGCTGGACCAGGCCAAGGAGATTGAAGACCTGCTCAACGGCAAGTCCGGCTTCGGCTCACTGGCGGTCGGCGCGACCCTGACCATCGGCAATTACCTGGCGACCCTGCTGATCGGCGGCTTCATGCAGCGCCATCCGGAAAGCCAAGTGAAGCTGCATGTGCAGAACACTGCCAATATCGTGCACCAGGTCGCCCACTATGAAATTGATCTGGGTCTAATCGAGGGCGATTGCAGCCACCCGGACATCGAAGTACAGAGCTGGGTCGAGGACGAGCTGGTGGTGTTCTGCGCACCTCAGCACCCGCTGGCCAAGCGCGGCCAGGCAACCATGGAGGAGTTGACCCACGAAGCATGGATTCTGCGGGAACAGGGCTCCGGCACCCGACTGACGTTCGATCAAGCCATGCGCCACCACCGCAGCGCGCTGAACATCCGCCTGGAGCTGGAACACACCGAAGCCATCAAGCGCGCCGTGGAATCCGGTTTGGGGATTGGCTGCATCTCACGCCTGGCGTTGCGCGACGCATTCCGGCGCGGCAGCCTGGTGCCAGTGGAAACGCCGGACATGGACCTGGCGCGGCAATTCTATTTCATCTGGCACAAACAGAAATACCAGACCTCGGCGATGCGCGAATTCCTCGAACTGTGTCGGGCATTCACCGCCGGGGCGCAGCGCAGCGACGAAATCGTGCTGCCGGCCATTGCCTGATTAAAGGAGCACCAGACCCCACACCAGGGCAATCATGGTCAAGGCGACAAGCTGAGCGGCACTGCCCATGTCCTTGGCGTTTTTCGACAAGGGGTGCAGTTCCAGGGAAATGCGATCGATGGCCGCTTCCACTGCCGAGTTCAGCAACTCCACGATCAAGGCCAGCAGGCAGACCGCAATCAGCAGCGCCTGTTCGACACGGCTGACATTCAGGAAGAACGACAGCGGAATGAGGATGACATTGAGCAGCACCAGTTGACGGAATGCCGCTTCACCAGTGAAGGCGGCGCGCAGGCCGTCCAGGGAGTAGCCAGAAGCATTCAGGATGCGTTTCAGGCCGGTTTGGCCTTTAAAAGGTGACATAGGATGGGCAACTGATTGAAAGAAGTGGGAAAGCTAATTCAACCCTAGTCAAAAAAGCGTGAATAAAAACGCTATGACTGCGGTGAAATTGACTCAAGTTGTTGCAGCAACAGGGCCGCCTGGGTCCGGGTGCGCACATTCAGTTTACGAAAGATCGCCGTCACGTGGGCCTTGATAGTGGCCTCCGACACGTTCAATTCATAGGCGATCTGCTTGTTCAACAAACCTTCACAGACCATGGTCAGCACTCGGAACTGCTGCGGCGTGAGACTGGCCAGGCCCTCGCTGGCGGCCTTGGCCTCCTCGGACACGCTCACCGCTTCGAACGCCTGGGGTGGCCAGGCGGCGTCGCCGTCCAGGACTTTCCTCACGGCCTGCTGAATCATCTCCAGAGAACTCGACTTGGGTATGAACCCACTGGCGCCGAACTCCCGGGCCTTGACCATCACCGAGGCCTCTTCCTGGGCGGATACCATCACCACCGGTATCTGCGGATACTGCCCCCGCAACAGCACCAGCCCGGAAAAACCGTACGCGCCAGGCATGTTCAGGTCCAGCAGGACCAGATCCCAGTCGGCCTTTTCGGTCAGCCGAGTCTCCAACTCCGCAATACTGGCCACCTCCGTCAGCCGGACAGCCGGGCCAAGGCCCAGGGTCACCGCCTGATGCAACGCGCTGCGAAAGAGCGGATGGTCATCGGCGATCAGGATTTCGTATGTGGCCATTTTTCAAATGATCCTGTTTTTATGGGGGACCCGATGCAATCGCGCCCCGCCAAAACAACTCAAGACACCGCGCAGCGTTTCGAACTTCGGCTGCACCTGGTCGGCGCCAAGCATGCCCAGCGCAGCCGGGGTGGTCAAGCAGCACAGCCATCACGGCCCTGAGTATGAGCCACTATGGGGCCAATACCGCTTGGGATACGTGAATGAAGGGCCGCAGCTCGGCGTGAGCCGGAGTCGATACATCCATCTCCTGCTGCCGTTTGGCGCCCAGGTAATGCTGGCTGAACACATCGAAATAAGCGTCCAGGGCCGATGCGGCATCGTTGTCCCCCGCCAATTCGAGACACAGCGCCGCCACTTCGGCGGTGCACAAATGCTCGCTGCGGGTCGAACGGCGCAAACGGTAGCGCGACAGCTTGTCGGGTTGCAGGCTGAGGATCGGCAAGCGGTCGAAATACGGACTCTTGCGGAAGATCTTGCGCGCCTCCGTCCAGGTGGCATCCAGCAGAATAAACAGTGGGCGCCTGGAACGATCGAGGTCCACCGTCTGGGTGACGCGCGATGGCTCGACGTATTCGCCGGGAAATACCAGGTAGGGTTGCCATTGCGGGTCGTCGAGCAGCGCCAGCAGTTGCTTGTCAACTTCGGTGCGCGACCAGATGAAGGCATGGTTGTCACGCACCACATCGGCGATCAGCCAGCCGGTGTTGCTCGGTTTGAACACTTCCTTGTTGGTCATGATCAGGCAGACCCCGGAACGGGTTTCGACGCTTGGACGCCAGGCGCACAGGCAGTGGCTCTCGATCACCCGGCAGGCGCTGCATCGGGGAGCGCGCCAGCCACGGGCCTGTAGCGGCTTGATGCCTTCATCGATGCGCTGGTCGCGCAAGCGGGCGACCGCGTTAGGGGCATGATTCATCGTGGGCAACGCCGATGGACAAAAGAACTCGACACGAACAACACTCGGCAAGGCAATAGAAGCCGCCAGTCTACCAGAGCGCGTAAACCTGTACCGTCCACCCGGCCTCCCCTATAATTCGCCGCCACTGAACGCACAGTCATGTGACCGGTCGAAATAGCCGTCACTGAACCAGGAGAGTTTCATGCTGCGCCTTATCGTCCCTACCGTTGCCGTTCTGCTGGCTACGTCCTTCAGCGCCCAGGCTGCCTCGCTGAAAGAACTCGAACTGAACAAAATGCTGCAGAACGTCGCCGCGGAAAGCAGCGTCGGCACCCCGCGAGCAATCAACGAAGACATTCTCGATCAAGGCTATACCGTCGAAGGCACCGAGTTGATCAACCACCTCAGTGTGCAAAGCAGCCATGCCCAGCAAATGCGCGCTGACCCCAAGGCTGTGTATTTCCAGTTGGGCGCCAGAGTCTGCACCAACCCGGGTTTCCGCAAATTGATGGCCAAGGGTGCAACCATGCGCTACGAGTTCACCGAGGTTAAGACCAATCGCCCGGTCGCCACCGAACGCTTCAAGGAATCGGATTGCCCGAAACCGGCCAAGACCAAGAAGTAATCAAACCATGCCAGCAACCCACGCCAGCGGCCTGTCCGATTGATTCGACTCATGAATTAGCCACACAGGCCACTGTCGCGCCGTTGCTCATCGTCGGCGCGCAGCTCCGCTACCAGCGCCTGTAAATAGCGCGAACGCCACGCCCTGCCTTCCAGACGGCGGCAACATTCTTCCTCGAGACTGACCCGATTGGCCTGAGCCGCTTCCAACAGCGCCAGATACAACTGCCTATCGAGTTCCAGAGTTACCCTGGTCATCTTTCCCGCCTCCTTGCCCGATCTACCTCAATCCATCGCGTGGCCCAGCCGTGGGCATCGAATTGCCTGGCACGCCTGTTATCAGTAAATCAGAGCGGCCCGTACCCGGTCGGTAATCTGACGAGCGGCGTGCCCGACCACTGCTGGTTGCCAACTGTCACTTTCGAGGGCCATGATCAAGGCAGCGAAGATCAACGCGAGGGTCTAGGATTCAGAAGGAAGAAGGAGTAGCTGAATGCCTTATAAACCGAATGACCAGCTCAGTCGTCATTTTGAGAACCATGGCCACGACCTCACCCGCAAGGTCGAAGAGCAACTCAACCTGGTATCGCCCGACAGCCCGAACCTTCCCATCTACCGCGACATGATCCTGACCGTGCTACGCATGGCCCAGGAAGACCACAACCGCTGGAATGCCAAGATCACCCTGCAGGCACTGCGAGAGCTGGAACATGCGTTTCGCACGCTCGAACAGTTCAAGGGCCGACGCAAGGTCACCGTCTTCGGCTCGGCCCGAACGCCCGTCGAACACCCACTGTATGGCTTGGCTCGTGAGCTGGGGGCCGCGCTGGCCCGTTCGGACATGATGGTCATCACCGGTGCCGGGGGTGGCATCATGGCCGCCGCCCATGAAGGCGCGGGTCGGGAATACAGCCTTGGATTCAACATCACCCTGCCTTTCGAACAGCATGCCAACCCAACGGTCGAGGGCACGCCGAACCTGCTGCCGTTCCACTTTTTCTTCACGCGCAAACTGTTCTTCGTCAAAGAGGCAGACGCCCTGGTGCTCTGTCCGGGCGGCTTCGGGACCCTGGATGAAGCCCTGGAGGTCCTGACGCTGGTGCAGACGGGTAAAAGCCCCCTGGTGCCGGTAGTGCTGCTGGACGCACCAGGGGGCAGGTTCTGGCAGAGCGCCCTGGATTTCATCCGCGAGCAACTGGAAGAAAACCGCTACATCCTACCCACCGACATGAAACTGATGCGGCTGGTGCACAGCGCTGAAGACGCAGTGGAAGAAATCAACCAGTTCTACCGCAACTTCCACTCCAGCCGCTGGCTCAAGCACCAGTTCGTGATCCGCATGAACCATAAGCTCAACGAACAGGCCATGGCCCAACTACAGATCGAGTTCGCCGACCTGTGCCTGAACGACTGTTTTTATCAGCAAGGCTGCAGTGGCGAAGAACAGGACGAGGCCTCGTTCAGCCATTTGACGCGACTGGCGTTCAATTTCAACGCCCGCAACCAGGGACGATTAAGAGAACTGGTGGACTATATCAACCTGCCGGAAAACTGGGCGACGCCCTCCTCCAAGGCACATCCGCTGACATGGGAGCCCATCAAGGTCACCTGAACCCATAAAAAAACGGCCCGCTATCAAAATAGCGGGCCGTTTCTGTTCAATCATCCAGACCACGACCGCTGAACAAGCGGTTGATCATGTCCATGGAATAGCCTCTATACGCCAGGAAACGTCCCTGCTTGGCCCGTTCTCGCGCATCGATGGGCAAATGCCCGGAGAACTTCCGACGCCAGGTATCCATTAACTGGTCCTGCCAATCGATACCACTTTCACGCAAGGCCTGTTCAATATCCGGACGTTGCAAACCGCGCTGGCCCAATTCCTCACGAATTCGCAACGGACCGTAGCCGGAGCGGGCGCGATAAGAGACAAAACTTTCGAGATATCGGCTTTCCGATAACAGGCCCTCTTCCGTCAAGCGGTCGAGGGCCGTTTCGATCAAGTCATCGGGAGCGCCGCGCTGACGCAGTTTTCGCGTCAGCTCGACTCGACCGTGCTCGCGTCTGGCGAGCAGGTCCATCGCGGTTCGCCGCACCGCGACGAGGGTATCGAGTACGGCGGTCATCGAATCGATCAGATATCAGCGTCGGCCAGGTCGTCAGCGGTTTCGCGACTGGCCACTGCCTTGACGTCGGCAACCGGGCTCAGCAGCTTGTCACGCAGTTGCTTCTCGAGCGCTGCGGCAACCTCCGGGTTATCCGCCAGGAACTTGGCCGAGTTGGCCTTGCCCTGACCGATCTTGGTACCGTTATAGGCATACCAGGCGCCGGACTTCTCGACGAAACCGTGCAACACACCCAGGTCGATCATCTCGCCATTGAGGTAGATGCCCTTGCCGTAAAGAATCTGGAACTCGGCCTGACGGAACGGCGAAGCCACCTTGTTCTTCACGACCTTGACGCGGGTTTCGCTGCCGACCACCTCGTCGCCTTCCTTCACCGCGCCGGTACGGCGGATGTCCAGGCGAACCGAGGCGTAGAACTTCAGCGCGTTACCACCGGTGGTAGTTTCCGGGCTGCCGAACATCACGCCGATCTTCATGCGGATCTGGTTGATGAAGATCACCAGGCAGTTGGCGTTCTTGATGTTACCGGTGATCTTGCGCAGGGCCTGGGACATCAGGCGAGCCTGGAGGCCCACGTGCATGTCGCCCATTTCACCTTCGATTTCTGCCTTGGGTACCAATGCCGCCACGGAGTCGACGATGATCACGTCAACCGCGTTGGAACGCACCAGCATGTCGGTGATTTCCAGGGCCTGCTCGCCGGTGTCCGGCTGTGACACCAGCAGGTCGTCGACGTTGACGCCCAGCTTGCCGGCGTACTCAGGGTCCAGGGCGTGTTCGGCGTCGACGAAGGCGCAAGTCGCACCGGCTTTCTGGGCCTGGGCGATCACGGACAGGGTCAGTGTGGTTTTACCGGAGGATTCAGGGCCGTAGATTTCAACGATACGACCTTTTGGCAAGCCGCCGATGCCGAGCGCAATGTCCAGGCCCAGGGAGCCAGTGGAGATGGAAGGAATAGCCTGACGGTCCTGATCGCCCATACGCATTACGGCACCCTTGCCGAATTGACGTTCGATCTGACCCAAGGCCGCAGCCAAGGCTTTCTTCTTGTTGTCGTCCATTAAAGTCCTCACGTAATCAATAAGGCCTGGCGGCCAACACCTGTATAAGTAGCCAGTATTATTCCACAGGGATTCAGGATCGCCTACCCCTGATTTGAGATTTCTACGGCGGCATGTTGCAGCAGCCCCTCTAGCGCGGCCCTCACCGTCTGTCGGCGGACCTCGTCGCGGTTGCCGGGAAAGAATCGCTGCTCGCTGAAGACCCTGTCGCCCACACCCCAGGCAAGCCACACGGTGCCCACCGGCTTGTTCGGCGAACCACCGTCCGGCCCGGCCACGCCGCTGACCGCCACGGCGAACCGCGCCAGGCTTTTCTGCTGTGCCCCCCACGCCATGGCCTCGACCACCTCACGACTGACCGCCCCGACCCTTTCGAACAGCTCGCCCGGTACATTCAGTTGCTGGGTTTTCTGACGATTGGAATAGGTCACGTAGCCCGCCTCGAACCAGGCCGAACTCCCCGGAATCCGGGTGATCGCCTCGGCAATCCCGCCACCGGTGCAGGATTCGGCCGTGGTCACATGGGCATTGAGCAGTTGCAGGCGCCTGCCCAGCTCAGCCGCCAGTTCGGTGATGTCGTCCATGATGCTCTCCTGATTCGACGCAATTGGAGCCTACCGTACACGAGCATTCGCCGCTTGCAAGGCTCGGCGGACTACTGACCCAACGCCTTGACGTAGGCCTGACAGGCCTGCAAGGCGATCAATCCGCGGTCGCCTTCGTCGGTGATGGCGATAATTCGTTGAGCATGCGCCGGGTCAAGTCGGGCTCTTGCTCCTTCATGAACCACGCCGCCGGCGACGGCACCGGCAGGCACTGAGCTGCAACTGCCTGCATTCTCGAGGAGGACTGACAGCCGCAAGTCAGAAGTGGCAAGGCGATCACGCAGGCGAGCTTGATTTGATTGAGCATCGCTCAGGTCCTTGTAGTGGGTTTGTTCGCTGGCCGATAACCGTTGCTCGAGCACAAGGTGCTTGGCCTGCTCCGCCTGTACCTGGGCGGCTGCCGCGTTGCTGATGGCGGTCAGATCATCCTTGTGCAGGCCGGCCAGCTGCGCCAGCTTCGCCTCATAGCGCCAGCCCTGGACCTTCCACGCTGCACCGAAGGCCAGCAGCACGGCCACTGACACGCCGACGGCCCAGACCTTCATGTTCACCGCGTTCACGGCACATCCTTGAAGAACAGGTGATTGCCCAGGCGCAGGGTTTGCGTGGCTCTGGCAGCCCAGGCCGGCGCCGGAATACTCGTCGCGTAGTAGTGGGTCGCGCCCTTCGTCATGTCAGGCTCGGCACCGGAGATCACCAAGTCTGCCGCGCGCTTGGCTTGCTCGAACTGCTTGGGCGGGATCTCCTTGGCGCCGCTCAGGTACGGATAGTTCGGGTCGTTCTTGTTCCAGCAGCTGAACTGGTACGGCGCCTGGCAGACACCGGCATAGCCCTCACGCCACCAGGACTTGGCCCGGCCATCCTCCACCCGGTTGCGGATGGTCCAGGCCACGGCGAGCTGGCCGGCCAGACGTTCGCCACGAGCTTCAGCCCACAGCGTGCGGGCCAGGATGTCGCGGTCCTTCTCGGAGACGGTCATAATTTTTCTCCAGGCAAAAAAATCCCGCTCAGCGGCGGGAATCGTTTGTGGGATTGGTACGATGTTCAGCGCCCAGATATGGCGGATTTATGAATGGATCAGTAAAGGTCTACTGGATTCAGGGCTGGTTCAATAACCAGGGGGCTCTGGCCAACTTATGGTGGCCGGGAATCCGGACTGCTGATCAATCTTGTTCAACGCGAGTTTATAGGTCGCAAACGCCTTGAACCTCACTGTATCTGTCATATCCAGCAGGCCCGCAATATAAGCGTCGGCCATGCCGGCGGTCGCGTCGTTGGCGGCTGCAAGTAGCAGGTTACGCCGCGCCATGGCCGCTGTTTTCAGCTCCTCTACCGTAGGCACTACGGGCAAGGGCGCGGAAAATACGCCATCCAAACATGACCAGCCTTGGGCAACTCCAAGACCTTCAGGCACACCGACCCAGATCAGGGATGGATGGAACATCTCGGTAATGTCGCCATCCGTTTCAAACAACTCGATTACTCTGCCGTTTTCGATTCGTGCATACATCATCAGCAGAACTCCTCAATGATCACAATACCTGGGGCACCTGCTCCACCAGCCAAAGCACCGGCCGAGCCAAGCGAGCCGCCGGAGGCTGCGCCTGAACCTCCCGCGCCAGGGCCAAAGCCCGCGCGCCCTGCCCCTTGGTCCCCAGAACGCCGTTGGCTGGCACCACCACCAAAAGAAGTGCCGCCGCCAACCCCGGACTGAAAGTTAGCGATACTGGTAACAATGGAGGGACTGCCGCCACTGCCCTGTGCGTTGATCGTCCCTCCAGATCCCACACCTGCCGGGTCAGAACCGACAGATACAGGAACACCCGACAAAGCCGGAGAACCCAAGCCACCGCCGCCGCCTGTAGCTGATAGTAAGCCGCCAAAGGACGAAGTCCCGCCCACACCGCCTATGCCCCCGCCAGCCGCGCCAGCCACGCCAGCCGCCCCGACACTGACAGTGAGCCCAGAAAAGCCAGACGTAAAAATCCCTTCTGCATATCCGCCGCCGCTGCCGCCCGCCGCTGCCGCCATGGTAGAGGCGGTGGTTGCAGCAGTGCCGCCACCGCCACCACCGCCGCCAATCACCCGAACCCGAACTTTCTGTGTTCCAGCGGAAGGCACGTAGGTTGAGGAACCTGGAGCCGAAAAAATCTGCACGTTGAGCAGTCGACCCGTTGCTTGACCTAACTGCATGGCATGCTGTGATTTGGTGGCCGGGGCGACTTGCGATGCGCCGCCGAGAGATTCAATGATGATCCAGGCACCATTGCCCCCGTTCACACCTGCCTGCACCAAGTACATCAGTACCGCGACACCAGCCGGCAGTTCTCCACCTTGAAGAGGCTGAAGCCCAAGGCCGTATATAGGCTTTGCGGCGAGCCCATCAGGGGCGTAGGTCGAGGCGCCAGTGTTGGCGTTGGAAATTTTGACCTTTTGAAGGTAACCGCTTGCCGGCAAGGCTGCCAACGCTGGGGCATTTGCAGCAGTGTACGTATTCGCTCCCCCTGTGTCGGTCAACAGTGTCGGGGTCCTTTGCAAAAAACGAATGGCAGCGACCAATTGCGCATTGTTATCTTCCGCAGGCGCAAGGCCCGATGCCTCGATTACATTTAGAATTTCTTCGGTGACACCATTACCCCACTGTGCTGGGATCAAAGACCCAGGCGTACCCGCGATCACATCCTCGTCGACAAACTTGCCATCCACCAGCCCGATGCTGGGAACACTTTTTGGATAATCCATCCATCTACTCCTTAGTCATAATTGATATGCACCTGCGTATGCGCCGGTGCATTACGGTGAATCTGGCACGCCAAAACCGACCCCGGATTGACGCCAAAACGCTCCCCCCAATAGCTCGCGCCAAAACGCCGACCGAGCAGCAGACGCCCGCCGGTATTGAGGGTCCACATGAATTGCGCCTGCCACGTGCCGAAATGCGCGTCTCCAAAACGTGCACGGCCCATACGAGGCGCCCTGTGCTCCGTGACGGTGGCGTTGGGGTAACCCTGGCTCCTGGCGATTTCCACGTAGTACGCCAAGGTCTGGCTACCGACCGCCAACAACCGCCGACGCACCGCCAGCCTCCGGTCGTCATACAGCGGCGTGGCCCCCAGACACGGATCCGGCAGGTTCATCACCCGCTCCCAATCCGGCACCAGTTCACTCACCCCCGCCGGATCCATTTCATTGAGCAAATCACCCGCACGCGCATCAACACGCGCCAGCTCCTGGGCGATGCCTTCCAACACCTGTTCCAGCTCCGGCACCCGCTCCGGGTCCCACGCCGGGCCGTTGGGCAGCAGGCTGCGCAGTTGGGCCTGGTATTCCCCGGCGGTTCTTATTCCAGCCATACGCAGCCTCCGAAGGTCAGCAACTGATTGCTCGCCGCAATCACATCGGCGGCGGGCGCAGTAAGCGTGTGGTCGGTTTCACCGGTGGCGCTGCTGATGGCTTCGGCGATGTGAGTCAGCAGCAGGGTTTCGCCGAGGCCGGCTTCACGGTTGTGCAGGTCGCGCAACTGGGCCTCGATGGCGGCGCGTACGGCGCTGGTGTCAGGGGTGATACGCAGCCTGTAGGTCACCGGGACCTGCACCGGCGCCAGCACATGCACCTCAGCGGTCACCGGGCGCAGGGGCTCGATGTAGGCCCGGACTTCCTCCAGTTGCTCGGCATTGGGAATCGGCTGCGGATCGTCGTCACGCATGACGAACAGGCCGACGGTACCGGGTCCCAGGTAGCTGCCGCGGCACCAGGCGCGGGTGATGCCGGAGCATTCCAGGGCCCAGGTTTCATAGTCCTGGGCCGAGCCGCCATGGGGGATGATGCGGTAAGAGCGGATCACCCGCGCCCGCAGGGACTCGAGGCTTTCCCGGGCGACACCGCCGGTCAGCCCCGGCGCCAGCACGGTGAAGCTGCCGGAGATACCGAGGATCGGTTGCACGGCTGTCAGCACCAGGCCGGCATCGGCATTGCCCAGGCTGCCGGCCTCCAGTGCGGCGATGGTGGTGGTGTTAAGGCCGTTGCTGGTAGTGCGGGCGGTGGTCACCTTGTAGGCGCGGCCATCGGCCGATTGCAGCAGCGTGTCGACATCCAGCACCGCACCGGCAGTCGCGCTGAAGCTGACGCTGCCGCTGGCCGCCTGGGCCGCTTTGCGCGCCTGGTTCAGCCGTAGGGCGGCGATGCGCTCCAGGGTGGATTCGTCGGCCTTGTCCGGCAGGATCTGCTCGGCGATCCAATCGAGGTAGCCATACAGGCCATAGGCTGCGCCCCCCAGGGTACGGGCCAACACTTGGGCGTCGGACTGGCGCAGCGAATCGCTGGCCAGGTCGCTTTGGGTGCGTTTGATCAGCACCGGCAGCGAAGGGGTTTCAAACGGCATAGGTCACCTGCCAACTGTTATCGGGATTGATGTCCAGGCGCTGGCCGTCGGCCAGGGTTAGGACCGTGCGCAGGTTCAGGCGCTGGGCATCGAGGCGTTCGCTGATGATGTCGATGGCCCTGCAATGGCCGTCATCGATCAGCCATTGCAGGGCTTCGCGGGCGTAGAACTCGGCGTCGAGCTGGGTCTGGCGGGTCAGCTTGACCCGGCGCAGCAGCCACAGCCGCGAGCCGATGCGGTCATCGGCGACCGTAGGAAAAGTGTCGCCCCACCAGCCGAAACGCTCCTCGTCATCGACGGCATCGTCGTCAGCGGCGCGGCGCCAGGTGAACAGGCTGATCAGTACCGAGCGGGTCAACGCAGCGTGCAGGTTCTGGCTGATGAACATCATTGGCCTCCCGCCGGCGCGCCGGTCTGGCCGTTGCCGGCCTGTACGCCGACATGCACATGCTTGATCTGGCTGATGCCGCCGGCGATCTGGTCGCCTTGGGAAATGATCTTGCCGGTGTGGTTGATGACAGGACTGTCGATGTTCACCGCACTGCTGGCGCGGATGTTCAGGGTGGCGGTGTCAATGTCGATAACACGGCCGCGCTTGAAGTGAATCCTGTCGCCCTCGTCGGTGTAGATCGCCACTTCGCCGGGGGCCAGGGCCTTGAGGCGAAAGCGGCGGTCGGCGACTACCAGTACCACGGCATGGGAACGGTCGCCGCCCAGGAAAGTGGCGATGCCCTCGGCACCGGCCAGCGGGTTGCTGGTGAAGCCGTAGGGTTCGAAGTGCTCCATGTCGTCGTTCACTTCGCCGGCAGTGAGGCGCATCTGCAGCGACTGCAGTTTGGAAGCCGAATTGGCGAGCACGACAGTGCCGCGCGCCAGGAGGCGGGTCAGTAGGCTCATTGGGTTCCCTTCGGAAATCGGGTTGCGGGTTGGCTGGACGTCAGTTGAGGTTGGCGGTGGCTGGTCCGCCGTCATCGCGAGCAGGCTCGCTCCCACAGGGGGTTTGTGCTGGACGGGGATTTTGTGGCCGCCCCCGGAGCAGGGTGGGAGCAGGCTCGCTCCCACAGGGGGTTTGTGGTGGGCGGGCACTTTGTGGTTATCCCCGGAACAGGGTGGGAGCGAGCCTGCTCGCGATGGCGGTGGGTCAGTGGACGCTGGGGTGACTGATACGCCGCCTTCGCGAGCAAGCCCGCTCCCACAGGTGGGCGCTGCCTGGCTCAGGACTTGGGCTTGGCCGGGTTCGCGTCGAAGGTATGGGGCGGGGCGACTTGCAAGGTGGTCACCGAGCCTTGGGCAGACAGTGAATAGGTCACCTTGGAAATCAGCATGTCGCCGTCGAACCCCAGCACCGGGTCGATCACCCGCACCAGGCTGTTGTGGCGCCACAAGTCGCCATTGGCCTGGCGCCAGCCCTGCACGCGGTAGGTGGTGGTCAGGGCGCGACCGGTGCGGATGGCGCTTTCCCAGTCCGCTCGTTGCTGGGCCAGCTCGGAGGTCAGTTGGGCGCTTTCGCTGATCACCGTCACCCGCTTGCGTTTGAAACCCAAGTCGGTGGCGGTGCCCGACACCTCGCTGACTGCCGCCCCACTCTGCTGGTCGCTACCCTTGTGCTGGCCGATGACCCGGTATTCGGAGAACACCTGGCTGTAGTCCATCGGCGCGTTGCCCGAAAGAATGTTCTTGCCCAGCTCCAGCACATCACTGGCCCGCCCTGCGCTGCCGGGCTTGGCCAGCAGCACGCGGCCTTCGGCGTCGTCGGTGGAAAACACCCGGAACAACGTCAGCAAACGGTCGATGGATTGAAAGACGGTTTCTCCCGGCACGATGCTGTGCTCGCTCAAACGCGCCGTTTCCGGGATTTCACTGACCACCCCTACGCCATATTGCGAGGCCAGGGCCTGAACGATGCTCAGCACCGTCTGCCCCCGCCATTGGCTCGGACGATTGATCGCTGCGCAATCCACCAGGTCCTGGGTTCTGGAACCCCCTTCGATGCTCAGCGTGATCTGGCGCCCGTCATAGCTGACCGGAGCCTTGAACACGTAGCCGCTGAGTACCAGGTCGGCACCGATGCGTACCTGGCATTCATCACCGGGACGGATCGGCACCGCCTGGATCTGCACCGGCCATTGCCAGGTGATGTCGAGTTTGAAGGTGCGGAACTGCCGCTCCAGGTCCGCACTGATTTCCACGCTTTTCCAGCCGCCGTAGTCCAGCCCACCGACGGTGAGCGTGACGACGTTATCGAACTCGCTCATGGCTTACTCCCCCGAGACTTTCAGGTCGTTGGGCGGCAGGAAACCTGGGTGGGCCACGCCGTTGCGCTGGATCACTTCGGTCACCCGGGTGGCATCGGCAAATTGCTGATAAGCCACCACCAGCGCCGGCAGGCTTTGCTTGAACGACAGGTTGATCAACCGGACACCCGATGACGCCACCGCCGTCAGGTGCGCGGCCATTTGCTGACGCAGGTTGTTCAATGCCTGGTAATGATCCGGATCGGCCTTGAGGGAGGCCTGCCAAATGGCTTCGTTGAGGGCATCACGCAGGGCCAGGACATCGTCGGCCACCGGTACATCCCGGCGTTGGATCGGCTGCACGGCCTGCTGCGCCACTGAAGGCGTGGCGCCAAGCTTGACCACCGGCGCCGCCACGGGCATCGCCGCAATCCATTGCGCGGCCTGGACCAACAGCGTGTCCTGGACCAGATCGGCCACGGCCTGGGCCGCCGCCGTGGTGTCCTTGCCGGTGGTGAGTTTGGGCGCGTCCGCCTGGCGGATGGCTTCGACCTGTTGCGACACGCTGGCAATCACGCCGCGATAGCCATCACGGGCAAAGTCCTTCAGCTCTCGGATGTCCCCCAACAATCCCTTGAACTCGGCCGCCACTTCCTTGGGCAACTCCTTTACCGCCTTGACCAGATCGCTGAGCTGCCCATAGACCTCGATCAACGGCTTCAGCTCCTGCTCGATAACCCCGTAGACCTCCTTGAGGCTGTTGCGCAGGTCGGCGATGCCGATCCGCGCGGCCTTGATCAAGGTCATCGCGTCTTCGAAACGCCGCACCGCCGAACCCAGGAAGCTGTCAGCCGACACCAGCAGCAGTTTCTGGCTGTTGATCGCGGCCGAGGGAAATTGCAGCGGCTGGTTGGGGTAGAACTTCAGGGCAAAGGTGACCAGCCCGCCGTCCTGGCGGGTCTGGGTCATGTCGCACTCGCCGACCTTGACCTGCATCCGTCCCAGCCAAGGGTGCACCAGCTCGCCACTGCCCTGCTCCAACGCCTTGAGCAGTTTGTCACGCTGCTCCAGGCAGTCGGGGCCGACGATAAACGCGGTCAGTTCATGGATCTTCGCCTGCTGGCCCAGCCCTTCGAAAAACGGTTGGTCGCGCTGCGGGTATTCATGCAACTGGCCCTTGTGCCCTACCGGGGTTTTCGCCTGGTCGACCCAGAACCCGACGCCACGGAACGACGCCGGCAATAAACGATCACGCCAGCTCATTGGAACCTCCTGCGGACAGAGAGCGATAACCGATGCGCGAACTCACCGCCAGGCCCGGTTGATTGGTCTGCGGAGGCTCGGCGCGCAAACCGGCCGGCGCGTTTTCGAAGCGTACGGTCAGGCCGCCTTCAAGCTGGGTGCGACTGTTCGCGGCACTTTGTTGCACCAACGCACTGGAGGTCTGCGGCAGCGCACCGGGCGCCAGCGAGGCTTTCTGCGCAAGATTGCCAGGCATCGGCGCCAAGCTGGAGGACAGCCCCGACGACGATTCATTGGCCGCGCCAAAAAACGCCGGCGCCAGTTCACCCTTACCTTCGGCATTGGTCTTCTGCTGCTCGTCGGTCAGCCCTTGGACCTTGCCGGTAAACGTGGTGATGACCTCGCCAAAACCACCGTTGAAGAACGCCTTGATCGGCGCGATCACCTCCTGCAGCTCGTCCCACCACTGGCTGAGCCACTCACTCACTGGCCCCCTCTGCTTCGTGAGGCCCTCGATGGGCGACCAGTCGAATAGCCCGCCGAACACTGCCAACATGATCGACACCTGATTGCGCAGGCCTTCCCAGATTCCGGCGAAGACGTCCACAAGGGTGCCCCAGTTGGCCATGATCAGGCCCAACGGCGTCCAGTTGAAAAGGCCCTGGAGCGCGTCCATCACCGGCACGGTCAAGGCCTTGAGCAGATCCCAGATGGCCGAGAACAACCCGGTCAGGGGGCCCCAGTTATTGATGATCAAACCCAGGGGCGACCAAGCGAACAACGTCTGCATAAAGCCGATGATGGGCGTCGCCGCCGCCACGAGCACATTCCACAGCGCGCCGAAGAAACTGCTGATCGGCCCCCAGTTGCTGATCACCTGCCCCATCGGGGTAAAGGCGAACAGCGTCTTGAAGAACTCGGCCATCGGCACAACGATGGGCGCAAGCCTTTGCCAGAGCCCGGCGAAGAACGCCGAGATCGGTTCCCAGTAAGCGATGATCATCCCCGCCGCCAAGGCGATGCCCATGGCGGCCAGGCCAATGGGGTTCATTTTCAGGGCGAGGCTGACCACTTCGAGGGCCTGGCTCGCACCGCTGACCGCCGTCTGCATCGCACTGAACGCCACGGCGCCCGTTGCCAGGCCCTGCACCAGTTGCGGATTGTCCTGCAGCACCTGGGCCACACCACCGATCATCGGCTGTAGACCAACCGTCAACGCATTGACCGCGGGTACCAACGCCGAGCCGAACTGCAACGACACATTGCTGATGGACGTCTTCAATCCATCCAGGCCCTGTGCCGCTACCAACGGCGCGGCCGGAGCCTGGACGGCGCTGGCTGCCGCGTTCACCTCCACGACTTCACCCTTGAACGCCACCGCCGACTTAAGCCCGTCCATGAACGGTTTGGCGATACCGCCGTCCGGCAGCAGCCCGGAAATATCCAGACTGCCAAGACCGGTCGCATCGAGGTTCTGTTTGAAGCCCTGGACCTTCTCCCGAAGGCCGGCGAGCTTGGGCGACAGCTCGTCGATGCCGGTCAGCAGCACCGCTTTTTTCTCTACCTTCTGTGTGTCTGCCATCACTGCACCTGCTGCATCGCATTGATCCGTTGCGCGTGCTCCAGGGATTCACGGAGCACATCCAGTGGCCTGGCCATCATCTGTTCGGGGTCAACCTTCCAGAACCAGGCCAGGTCATAGGCGGCTGCGATCAGATCGCCGATGGCTGCGACGCCGCACTCATGAAAAAACTCGCGACAGCCCAGCTCAGCGCGTTGAGGTCGGCCAGGTCCAGCTGGTTGACCGACGACGGTGGGATGCCGGCGCAGACCGCGATGTATTTGGCCGAGACGTCCATGTCCAGGCTCACCTCCTCGCTCTTGTCGATCTTGTACGGCAGCGCCTTGATCGCCCGGACCTCCTGCACCGTCGGACGGCGCAGGGTCAGTTGGTTCACCGGCTCGCCGTGGGCCTCGATGGCCACGCGCAAGGTCACCATATCGCTCATTGCCAGGTCCCCTTGATGCCTTCGAATTTCAGTTCGATGGTGGCGTCGTCGCCCTTGGACACCGGTTCTTCCACCAGGTAGGCGCCGGCCAGCACGTAGACCTTGCCGTTGCTGAACTCGCACGTGACGGTCATGTCGGTGCCGGCCACCAGTTGCTTGAGCGGGAAGTCCGCAGTGTGCAACGCCGTCACCTTGAAGGACGGAGCGATGTCGGTTTCCTTATAGAAACCCGGTACGACGGTTTCACGTTTGGTGAACATCAGTGGTGCTTCGCAGCCACCGTTGATGGTCAGTTGGGCGCCGTCCACTTTGACGTAGCAGGTGCCCGCAATCAGTTGACCCATGGTGTTTCTCCTTCAAATAAAAAGCCCACGCGGGGTGGGCTGAATTCATGCGTTCAAACACGACACTCAGGCAGCAGCGTCGTACTGCAGACGGAATTGGTTGAGCAGCGCGAACACTCGCAGGCCGTTGATGTAATCCGGAGGGAACAGCACATTGACCCGGCTCGGGTCCTGGCTGTCGCGCTCGACGATCAGGTGTTCGGCGAACAACTCGGCGTTTTCCACGTGACCTTCCAGCTCCAGCTTGGCGTACTGGGCGATCAGCTCGCCGCGAATCGTGCTCGGGGTCACGATGGGTTGGCCGGCGCCGAAGCGGGTGCCGTCGGAGGCCAGTTTGTGGCGACCGTACTTGCTGGTGATCACACTTTGCAGGCGACGCACGATGAACGCCGACTGGTGCATGGTTTCGCTGTCCAGGTAAGAGTTGTCAGCCTGGCCGAAGGCATTTTTCTGATACGTGGTGATGGAGCGCTGAATACGCACATAGCCGCCTTCGTAGTAGGCGGTCGCGATGCCGTAGTTGAGCAGCGACTGGCGCTCGGTCAAGGTGAAGCGTTCGCTGGCCGGTGCCGGATCCAGGCCCGGCAGGCTGCCGCTCTGGGTCGGACGGCTGGCGTCGGCCGAGATAAACACGGCGGTGCGGGCGGCCAGTGCGGCGGCCTGGACCCACGACGGTTGCGGCACGCCCGGCTCCAGGGCCTGAATGGTCATGTGCTGGTCGTTGCGCGCCTGGCCGGCCGCCACCAGAGTGCCGATGGTGCCGCGCTTGGCACTGTAGACATGGCCGAACAACTGCTTGGCCCAGGACCAGCGACCGGTGCTGTCATCCATCACCGCTTGCCAGGTATTCAGGCTCGACAGGTCGGACCACGGCATGGCGATGAATTCGAATGGCTCGTCACCCAGGGCCGCGACGGCGGCGGTCTGGTCCGGTACGCCAGCGCCACCGGTCATGGGGGTGATGGCAGTGGTCAGGCCCGCGGGGGTGTCTTCACCGTTGCTCTTGCCCAGACGATTGAACTGCAGGCTGATGTCGTTGCCACTGTCGCCGGTCCATTTGGCGCTGAGGGTCACCACTCCGTCGACGGCTGCGGCGGTCACTGGCAGGTCGGCTGTCGCGTTGACTTTCAAGGCCAGCGCCGTGGCAGCCTGGGCCGCGGTAGCACCGTTGACGGTGGCTGCCTGAACACGTACGCCGCCGATGTAAAGGTTGAGCACACCGCTTTCGGTGGCGGTGCCGGTAAGGGTCAGCACGCCCTTGGCAATGGCGCCTTCGACGTTGTGCAGCGGCAGGCACCAGATTTCGCCAAGCGGGTCGGTCTTGCGCCAGGTCTCGTACATCGAGGCGAGCATCGAGCCCTGCCCGCCGATGCTTTTGGCCAGGGCGACGCTGGAGACCAGCACCAGTTTGCCGACCGCTGCCGGGGCAATGTTGTCGTTGACCTGGGCGACGATCAACCGGCGCATGGCCGACGACGCGCTATTGGCGGCCGAGTTGTCCATTTCGGCGTAGAACAGCGGAACACGAATGTCCGCGGGGATGTTGCTGAATCCGATCGCCATTATTTGGCTCCCTGTGGTTTGGCCGCTTTCACGGCTTTGGTAGTGATATCGCCGTCGGCCAGACGTCGACGCCACCAGGCGTTGTCCGGCACTTCACGGCCTTCGAGGGGCAACAGATCGCCCGCTTCCGGGTCCGGTACCACACGGCCCGGGGCCGGCAGTACGGTGATGCGTTTGCTCATGGGGTTACGTCTCCAGAGAAAGTCAGTTCCAGGCGCCCGTCGGGGCCGGGACGTTTCAGGTTGGGGTCCGCCGGGTCGATGGCATCGACCTGCACGGTGGCCCCGGTAAAGGACGACAATCCGTCCAGTTCACGTTCGTGCCAGCTTTCGGCAGGCTGGCTCGCCAGATTGCGGCCCAGCTGGAACTCAGCGAAAAAGCGCAACCGGAACAACGCTCGGTCGCTGTTGACGGAGACCGGTTCGCTGCCGTCGTATTCAATGCCGGAGTAAGTGGCGCCAGGCTTGAACCCCACCAACCCGCGCCACAATTCGGCTCGCAGGTCGTGCAACAGATCCAGCGCGGTTGTCGCGTCACTGGCATCGAGCACCAACACCACGTCGAAACGGTCACGCACCGTTTGCAGCGTGACGTTCTGTGCCGTGTTCCGGCTCGCCACATCGGTGCTCGACAGAACATAGGCACACGGGGTTTGCAGGGGCGTGCCGGCTTGCAACGCGACGAGGTCCAGGCCCGCGATCACTCGACTGGCGAGCGTTGGGCATTGCTCACGCAACTGCGTGAGGATCGGCGTGATCTGCATGGAGAGTGCTCCGGTGATAGGCAAGTAAAGTCAGAAGCCCTGTGGGAGCGGGCTTGCCCGCGAAAGCGGCGGGTCAGTCGAGAGAGATGTTGGATATGCCGCCCTCATCGCGAGCAGGCTCGCTCCCACAGGTCCTGCGTCATTCACGAATGCTGTGATCGCCAGCAATCCAGGGTGGGAGCGGGCTTGCTCGCGAAAGCGGTGGATCAGTCGAGATAGATGTCGGATGTGCCGACGTCTTCGCGAGCAGGCTCGCTCCCACAAAGGTCAGGTGGTGTTCCCGAATGCTGGGATCGCCAGCAATCCAGGGTGGGAGCGGGCTTGCTCGCGAAAGCGGTGGGTCAGTCGAGAGAGATGTTGGATATGCCGCCCTCATCGCGAGCAGGCTCGCTCCCACAAAGGTCCGGTGGTGTTCCCGAATGCTGGGATCGCCAGCAATCCAGGGTGGGAGCGAGCCTGCTCGCGATGGCAGTGGGTCAGTCGAGAGAGATGTTGGATGTGCCGACGTCTTCGCGAGCAGGCTCGCTCCCACAAAGGTCCGGTGGTGTTCCCGAATGCTGTGATCGCCAGCAATCCAGGGTGGGAGCGAGCCTGCTCGCGATGGCGGCGGGTCAGTTGAAATAGATGTCGGATGTGCCGACCTCATCGCGAGCAGGCTCGCTCCCACAGGCCCCGCGTCATTCCCGGATGTCGTGATTGAGGGCGATCCTGGGTGAGAATCAGGCCTTGGCGTCGAGGCAGGTTGCGTCGATCTTGCAGCGATAGCTCTTTTCCCGGTCACCGGTGGCGGTGACCTTGTCGATCGACCAGCGGCCGCGCATGAAATCCGGCCAGGTCGGGTCCAGCAGGACGATGCCTTCGGCGGACAACCCCGGGTTGCCCGGGCATTCGATGGCGACCTTGAGGGCTTCGCGCATCAGCCTGCGCACTTCGCCTTCACCGGCGGCGCGGGCGTCTTCTGCGCTCTGGAAATGCTGTCGAAGGATCTTGAACGGCGCGATGCCACTTTCCTCCACCTGCACTTTGCCAGCTGCCGCGTCCCACCAACGGGTCTTGCAGCCCTGGTATTTCGCCCGGGCGGTTTCATCGAGGACAGCGGAGATAAAGGCCTGATCGCCTGGACGATTGTTCGTCGTCACCGACAGCTTGATCTCCGGCAAAACCTTGCCCGACAGCGACTTCGCCTGACCACGCCGAGCCAGCACATACCATTCGTTGATCGGTTTGGCGACGGCGTCATGCCGATGGGCCAAGCGCGTCAGGAAGCCCATATCGGTTTCGTTGGACTGGTCGATGTGCTCGATTTTTATCAGCGACAGCTCCGGCGCCACACGCGGCGAAAAACCATGCCGGGTTGTCAGTTCACGAAACAGCGCGCCCAAGGTCGTCGGGCCATGGCTGACGGACCGGCGCTGCTTGAACCCGGTCTGGTCCGCCGCACTGAACGGCGCGGCCATGGCTACCAACGTCAAGCGCAGGGGAAACAGCGTCGGCGTGCGCCGGGTAATGACAAACTCCCCCTTGTCCACCAGTCCGGACTCCAGGTAACCCACCCGCAGACCGATTTTTCCGCCGAGGCTGGGTAACCCCTCAAGCCCTTCCAGGCTGATGACGAGGGTCAACTGATCGGACTCGATCCCCGCCGCGTCGACGTGGGTCCAACTGAGCAATCGCTCATTGAGCAGTGCCGCATTCGCACCATAGATTTCTACTGTTGGCGTGAAACCCAGTGACATGTTGCCTCCTTAATCCCAAGCCGATACCGGTGCGGGTGCAACGGGTTTCAGATCCACCTCCGGCAAGGCAACCCACACCCCCGCCGGCAGCACCGGGCCCCATTCGGCCAGCCCGGGATTGAGCAGCCAGAGCGCTTGCTCGGTGGCATCGTCACAACACTCAAGCTCGCGGTACAGCAACAGATTCACCGAATCACCGGCGATACTTCGAACCCTACGCATTGGCGAACTCCGTCAATTCAATCACCCAGCCGACCACCATCGCCGTGCCGTCATCGATGACCTCGGTCTGGGTTTCCGACACCTTGTTGATCTGCCACAGACCCCAGTTGCGCCCGATGCCATCCACCAACGGCACAGGCACGCGTAAGGCCTGCAATGCACGCAGCTCATCGAGCCGATCCATGGCGGTCGCGTACATCGACTTGCCCGTAATCGTCAGCCCTTGCAGGCCTTGACCGACCTGGCTGGACTTGGGTTTGCTGGTGAGGATGTCGATGCTCTTCCAGCCGCCATCCGAGGTGCGTACCAGCGAGTGGTACGCGAAGTTTCTCGACAGCCCGAAAATGAAACTGCCGAGTGCCATTTGCTGACGCATCACGTACCTCCGTCGGTCAGGGCCGCGTCACTGCGCATGGCCAGTGAGTTGGGCATGGTTGTCAGGCCGAACTGGCCGGTAATCTGCTGCACCACCAGATTGGCCAACTGACTGGCGCTGGCCTGATCCTGACCGTTGATGTAGATGTTGGCGGTCATGGTGTTTTGTTGGGTACTGGTCTGGCTGCTGGTGAGGTCTTTGCTGACCTGTTCCGGCGACTTGAGGCGATCACCCCCGGTGTAGATAGCCTCGCCCAGGGATTCACCGCCCTCGCTACCGAAATAGGAACCCAGCGCACCGCCGACCAATGCACCGATCGCGGTGCCGATCACCGGAACGAAACTGCCGAGCATCGCGCCGGCGGCGGCACCGGCATAACCGCCTGCCAGCCCACCAAGGCCGGCTCCAGCCGCCCCTGAAGCGGCCTTGTAATCACCGGCCTCAAGAGCTTTGATACCGTCGTAGCCGGCACTGGCCAGCGCCAGGGGCGCGCCCAGCCTGCCGGTAAAGGTTCTCGCTCGAGCTGCGGAGATTGCCAGTCGGCTGCGCATATCAGGGCGGGAAGTTCGGGCTTTTCCTGCGTCCGGTTGCTTCTGCCCGCCGTCCTTGGCTTGAGTTCCAGGCGCATCGCTTGCCGGTGGCTGGATGGCTGCGTCCGGTTTCAGCAGTGCCTCACGGGTGGAGGCAACGCCCGACGTCACTTTGTCCAGAATGGCGCTGCGAAACGGTGACGCGAGCGCCGCGCCAAACAAGGCCAACGCCGCGGTGACTTTCGGCAGCGACTCGGCCGCAGCGCTCAACCCCGTCGCCAGCGCGTCCACGCCAAGCATCGCCAGATCGGTAATGGGCGTGATGGCGCTGCCAATCGCTGTATCGAGACGGGTCACGCTGGCATCCAGTGCATTCCAGCGCGCTTGCGAGGTGTTTCCCAGCGCGTCGGCGGTTTGGGCCATCGATCCCTTGTCTCCATCGCCCTTATCGGATGCCACGGTGAGCGCGGTCTTCAGGTCCTGGGGCGACTTCAGCAACTTGCCGATGCCCTCGTCGCCGTCGAACAGCGTCTTGAGCAATAAGCTCTGCTGCTCGGCAGGTTTGCTCTGCAGCGTCGCCAGCAGATCCTTGATCGCGCCCGATGCATCCGTGCGCAGCCTGCTGGCCAGCGCCCCCGGCTCGATGTCCAGTTGAGTCCAGGCCGTTCGCTGCTCCGGCGTGACCTTGTCGCCCTTGCCTAACGCGGCGCCCAGGGTCTTCAGCGAGGCGCCCGCTTCGTCCTTGCCGACAGAGGCGTTCAACAGCGCGGCCGCAATGGCGGCGACCTGCTCAGGTGTCATGCCCGCCGCGATGGCGGTCTCGCCACCGCGCTGGGCAACCGAACCGATGTCCGCCGCCGAGGCTTTCAAACTGGCGCTGGCGCCAAGGCGGTTGGCCGCGTTAGCCAATTCGAGACTTTTCCCTCGATCCAGGTTCAAGCCAGTGCGCAAGCCAGCCATGAGCGCGCCGGCGTTCAGCACCTCAATCCTGTAGGCCGACGCCATCACCAAACTGTCGCGGGCGAAATCCGTCAGCACTTGCTGGCGGTCTTCGGGTTTGACGTCTTTGAGCAGCCCCGCGTTGATCGCCGCCAGCTGGATCTGCGCCAGTTGCACAGCGGTCGCCCCGCTGGATGCGGCTTGCTTTTCAGCGGCGATCTTCTGGTTTTCGTTGGACATCACCTGCAGTTGTTCCGGTGACAGCTGCAGCTTCTGGTTCAGGTCGACCATGGCCGTCTGCATCGCCATTGCAGGCTTGAGGACACCAGGAGGCGCCAGTTGATCGACCTCTGCCCTGAGCTTCGACTTAGGCACCGCACTCGTCGCTGGCACCACTGCATTCGCCTTGAGCAATGACTGTTGCGCCAAGAGCGTGGTGTTCAGCGATGCCAGCGTCCCCCGCAGTTTCATTTGCTCCGACACCAGCAGCCGGATGTCGAGACTGGCCGTGCTCAATGCCAGATTCAGCCCCGACGCTTCAGACACACCGCCGAGTGTCGGCATATCGGTGCTCGCCGCAAAGGACAGCGAATATTTACTGTCTGCCATCCCGCTCTACTCCTGTTTCACGCCAAGGCGAGTGATCGCGATGTCGTAACGGCGCAATGCCTTGCCGGCGTCCCATTCGAGAATCTCCGCTTCACTTACCGGGTAAATGAGCGGCACGACATCGAGGATCACTTCGATGTCGCGCTCCGAAAGAAGTCCGCCGGTTTGTTTAAAAAATCGTCGATGCGCACCTGCAGTTGTGTCCAGTCGGGCACGGTCAGCAGGTCCAGGTCGGGCAGCATCAGGCCGGTGCAGTGGGCGGTGATGAATTCGGCGCGTTCTTTCGCCGTCTTCAGCTTCTTCATCGCCTTGGTGGCTCGCAATACCGGCATTTCCAGGGTCAACGAGGTCACGCTGCGGCCCGCCACGTTGAGCGGTTGCAGCAGTTGCACCTGGTCGGGATCGGCCAGTGCGTGGTCCGCTTCGGCGACCTGCTCGAGGAAATACGCCGCCGGACGGGTCGACATGTCGTGCACGTACTGGGCGATGCTCACGTAGTCCGGGCGCTTGAGCTGATCCAGTTCCTTGACCGACAGGCCGGTGGCCAACTTGGCCAGCTCGAAGAACTGGTCGTCCTCATCGTCGCCGGCACGGGCCAGGGCGTCTTTCTGCGCGGCGTAGAACAGGGGTTTGAGTTGCAACTGGTCGATCTGCGATCCGTCGTCACCGGTGATGGATGACAGCAGAATGTGTTGGGGAGGCGTCCAGGACATGAATCAATTCCTTGGTGAATGTGAGCCCCTTGTGGGAGCGAGCCTGCTCGCGAATGCGCCAGTACCTTCAGCATCAAGGTGTCTGACACACTGCTATCGCGAGCAGGCTCGCTCCCACAGGGACTGTGTTCAACTGAGGGTCAAGGCAACAGCACCGCACGGCGCGCATCGCCGAGAATGTCGACGCCGTTGAGCACGAACTTCTGGGTGCGCACGTCGATGTCGATCACCGGAACGCCGTTTTCCAGGCGGTTGTAGGTGCGGCACGACAGCTCGAGATTGGTCTTGGGCTTCTCACCCATCTTCAGCGCGGTCTCTTCCAGGGATTTCAGCTTGCCGCCGACGGTGTGGTAGGTGAACCAGGTATTGCCATCCTGATCCTGGCCGGCTTCACGCACGTTCAGCAGGATGTCGTCACCGACACTGACACCCAGCGCCAGCATGATTTCCGGGCCGACACCTTGCAGGCTGAGCTTGGCGTTGAGGGCCTTGCCGCCTTTGGCCATTTCCTCGGTGATGAAGCGCCCGCCGCGCATCTCTTCCATGTCGAACTCGATCTTCGGCGGGGTGAATTCTTCCACGGTCGCCGACAACGGCAGGCCTTGCAGGGTGGCCGCGATGGCCTGTCTTACGCGGTTGGTAAACATTAGAGAACGTCCTCCAGGAACTGCTCGATGATTTCATCGCGGGCGTTGAGTTGATAAATCATGTGTTCGTTCGGCGCGTAGCGGCCGTAGTCGATCACCACGTACCAGGTGCCGTTCTTGTACTTCTCGACACTGTTGAGTTCCGGATGCAGGTACACGCTGCCGCCCGGGATGGTTTCGTCGGCCACCAGGGTTTGCAGCCAGTCGTTGATGCGCTTGACCTCCTGGTCCATGAAGGACTTGGTCAGGTTCTTCGCCATGGCTTTCTGGCCGGCCTTGACCAGCTTGCGGCTGATGGCATCCTCCAGGCCGACGTAGCTGATGAACTTGCCGGTGATGGAGCGGTTGCCCAGCAGCGAGAACCCGCCGAGGATGGTTCGGGCGTAGTAGCTGATGCCGTAGCGGTTGAGCAGGTCGCCTTCGGTGGAGGTGTCGAGGATGTTGTATTCCACGGTGCGCGAAACGTCCTCGGCATAGGTCACCTGGTTGCCCGGGCTCTCCCATTGCTTGACCTTGGCGAGCGCGGCGATGGCCAGGCTCGACGGCGCCAGGAAGACGTTTTTCTTCGCGGCCTTGGAGTAGACCGCTGGCATGTTGTGCACCACCAGGCAACGGTCGAAACCGAGGTCGGCGCCGCCCAGCTCCTGGCTGTAGGTCACCTGATCGGCGACTGCGACATCCTTGCCGTCGAGTACCACGCGAGCCTTGATGCGCTTGCCGAACGAGGCGAACTCACTGGCCACCGCCTTGGTGCCGGTGAAGCCCGGCGCGCCAATGATGGTCAAGTCCTCGGCCACGCCACTCAAGGCCGCCAGGCCCAGCTTGCGACCGGTCTGCGCTTCGATGCCGCCGATGACGTTGTTCTGCGTATCGGCGGGGGTGGCGCCCTCTTCGACGATCACCACGTAGACCGGCACCTTGACCACTTTGAGGATCTGGAACACCGCGTGATACAGCGTACCGGCTTCGGTGCCGGTCGGATCGAGCAACGCCTGGGTGGTGAAGCTGTTGATGCGGAACGGTGCGTTGCGCGGAATCAGCGGATCGGCCTTCGGCGCGGTGCCGACCAGCCCGATGACGTTGTCCCCCAGGCCACCCATGGCCTCGGGAGATTCGGAGGCATTGACGGTAATGCCGTTGTGCTCGAAGTTCAAAACCTCAGCCATGGTTATTCAGCCTTTTTGGTAGTGGCCTTTTTGGCCGGTTGGGATGTAGAGGCCGCATCGGCAACCTCGGTGTTTTTCAGCGCCAGGCGACCGGCGCTACGCAGGGCGCTGGCCTCGACGTCGAGCAGATCGAGTTCCTGGCCGATGGTCGACCAGTGGCCGCCTCCGGTGGGGAATGGAACGAGTACGGTGTAGGTTTGGCGTAGTGCCATTCGGGTTTCTCCAGATACGAAAAAGCCCCTTCGGGAAGGGGCTTTCAGGGTTTGACGGGAAAGAAAACGCCCCGTCGGTGCGGGGCGTTTATTGGGGTTGCTCAGGGAGCCAGGACGGGGCTATCGGACGGTGGTCGAGTAAAGGAAACTCCCCGGACTCCGGCCAGTTGCGTAGCGACCGGCGATACGCTTGAAGCTCAGCGTATTGTTCAGTCGAAAGCGTGGTTTCTGCCCCATCTTCCAACTCATCCCGGTGGCGCGTTACAACACCATCAGTCATTGAAAGCTGATTGTTCCGCCATGCGCGCTCTACGAGCGACAACTCAGCCAGCGTTGGCAATGGTGGGTCTTGCAACTGCGGACGACCATCAGCTCCTCTGCCAATGATCTTCGTCCCCAACCGCGAATCAAAGAGCGCTGCATGATCATCGTCAGATATCTCGATACCGCCGTTATCGGTCAAGTCGAAGGCAAATCGACCGTCTTCTTCAATCCATTTAGCGAACATAGCTGTTCCTCAATAGCCGATGGCTAGCCAGTTGTAACCGCCATTAGTAACGGAGGCACTATTTGTGGCCACACTGGTGAAATAACCTGTAAAACCTGTACGCGTCGGTATGCCCGACTGGCAAAGCAAGGGATTCGTCGCCGAACTGCCCCCTGCGTATATGGCACCTACGTACATACAGGCGTTGGGAAACGCGACGGGGAAAGTAACAGGCACGGTTCCTGTCGAGCCGTCCGTTGAAGCATGTCCAATCTTGAACGTCCAGCCACTGGGCAAAACTTGATGAGCGGAATATCCAAGAATTGCAGCGAACTTAGCCGAGTACCGCATAGCCGCTGTCCCGCTGATCAAGCGCCACTCCCCGGACACCCTGGTCAGCAGCGCCGAATCACCTTGCCCCAACACAATCGAGATTGCGCCGCCACTAGCGTTCGTCATGGCGTCACCCATCGAAACCAACAGTGTGACCGCCCCCGCCCCACCACATAACACCAGGATCATGGCACCTTGTGCTACCGTCGCCGTTGGCGGCAAGGTCACGCTAATAGCGGTATCCGATGACGCACTGACGACGCCACCCACATTTCCTGCGCCCAGAACCGTACTGGTACTGAGCGAATCGAAGTTCGACAGCTCGATACCCATTCGCTTGACGAACTCGGTCGTTGCGAACGCCTTGCTCTTGTCAAACTGTGCTTGGGTTATCCAGTTAGGAGCAGACATCACAGCGCCATATTTGAGCGCCATGGTCCCGCCAATCAAACGCCATTGAGCATCAAGCCGAATAAACTCCGCCGTATCTCCCAAGCCCAATGTGAGCGAGCCGGTTACACCGTTGCTGGTAAAAACCACATCGCCAGCCGCCGCCTGGATCGTCAGGCCGCCGGCCCCAGCACAGACAAGCGTGATGGTCGCAGCCTGCGCGACACCTGTGGTTGAAGGCAAAACGGCGGTGATCAGCGCCGCATTGGAGAAACTGTGCAGGCCGCCTACATGCGCTGCCGTGAGCGAGGTGTTCACCGAGTAGCTGCTGAAACTTGAATACTCGACGCCCATTCGCTTGGCGAAAGCCGTAGTCTGCACGCGCGTACTGCTATCGAACTGGGGCGGCGTCGTCGCCGTTGGGTTGATCAGCGCTGGTGAGTTGAGAGGCGCAAAGCCTTGCGTCACGTTCTGGAAAGTCAGCGCCGTGGTACCCAGCACGATCACACCATCAGTAATCAACTGCCAGAACGTATTGGCTTGGGTCGCGCCCTCTTCCACCGGCACACTCAACCCCGAGGTAACATCAACACTCGCATCAGCATCTTTCGCCCGCATCCATGCCCCATTCGCGGCGACATAAATGCCGTTGTCTTTCGCCTGGGCCTGGGATTTCACCAGGACACGATCCCCGGCGATGACCGCGACACCATCAATGGTCTGTGCACCGCTCAAGGCAATGTTGGCGGTGGTCGCCACCCGCACCGACTGTTTCCTGTCGAGCTTGGAAAGTTCATCAGCTACATAACTGGTGACCCAGGCGCGAGTTGCCTTAACGACCGTATCGTCGATCAACAGGGTGACCAACGCCGCATTACTGGTTTCAAAAATCGATCGGATATAAAACTCTTTCCCCGAACCAGACGTCGCCAATACCGGCTTGAACGACTCCGGATATTTGACAATCGCATACAGAACCCCGGTATCGGTCCAGATCCCGGCCTCACGCACATACCAACCGCCCACTTCAGGCGGGATGGTCACTTCGGCCAGCAACCAGCTCGGGTTTTTCTCGTCCTGGAACAGTGCATTGAGTGGCCCGCGCCAGACTTCGCGCTTGAGCGCCGTGGCGGTTGCGGCCGGGTTGTAGACCGAGCCGCCGCCGTCACCGACGGAAATCTGCGAGAGCTTGATGGGTGTGCCCGCCGCCTTGCAGGCGGTTTCGTAGGCGATGCCTGCATCGGTGAGCAGGGTGTAATAGTCAGCCATTCAGGCCCCCTGTGGATAAATAGTGGATGTTTCGACGACGTAGAGCCCGGCCGCCATGAAGGCCTGGCCCGAGGCTTCCAGCCCTTCGATGACAATCGGATAAACCGTGGTCAGCTCGCCGCACAATGTGGCCGCGCCGATGACGTGTCGGCCGGACGCACTCAAACCGACCGACACCGTCAAGGTGTCACGCTCGCTTTTGGCATCGGCCAGACGCCGGTCGAGACGGGCGTCGATTTCTTCGCTGTAAGGCTGTTCGGTGAATGCCCTGACGGAAAAGCTGTAAGGCTGACCGACGGGAGTTTGCTCATGCCAGGCGCGGACCTCGGGCGTCAGTTGCAGCCCCTTGGCCGCATTTTCCAGGGCCTTACGCGTCCCGGCCTGCCGTGCGGTGGGCCAGGCGAGTTCAACCGTCAGGCGTTTTTCAGCCTCGGGCGCTGCGGAGCTCCACTCGTTGACCCCGCGATCCGCCGCGAGATACGGCAGGAACGCCACGGGCGTAGCAGTCGGGTTCATCAGCTCGGGAAACGGCGGATCGATACGTTCGAGCAGCCGGGCAAAACCGATATCCAGGGCCCTTTCCAGCGCCGAACTGTTGACCGGCAGCAGGCTTGGGGTCGGGGCGTCGTCACTCATAACGTGTCCACCTCGACCACGACACCCGTGCAGTACGGCGCCTGGAAAGCCGTTGTCACGATCGGCGCCAACGGTTCGAGAATCTCGAGCCGAACCGCACCGGCGCTGTGCAATGTGTAGTCGATCCAGCTTGGGTCCACCCGGCCTTCCAGGCGATGGCACGCCTCGGCGTATTCCTGCAATTGCCGTTGCGCAGCCGCTTGGGTCAAGCCCGAGTCAGGACCTGGATTGATCTTCGCCACGACGCGAATCTTGTAGGGTTTGACTTGCGCGCCCTGGACAATGACCAGATCCGTTTCCGGTCGTACATCCGGCCGGGCGAAATGCTGGCGGACCCCGTCGAGCAGTGTCTGGGAGGGCGTGCCGTCGCCTTCACGGGACAGCACCGTCACCGTGACTTCGCCCGGCGCCGTCCGACGTCCGTTGCCGTCCTTGACCTGGGCGGCAAGCCCGTCCGGATCGAAGGTGTACGTCACCGTCACGACGCCCGCTGCACTGCTCTCAACCTTTACCGCGGGGCGTTCGCCAAGGGTAAAAATCTCCCGCCGATACTGCATGCGCGAACCGGCCGCCGGGGCATGGGGCGCCAGGTAATAACGCAACCGGGCGTCATCGTCGCTTTCGTAGACAGGGGCGATGGGTGGGAACGCCGCCGGATCGCCCGGGTCGAGCAACTGGCGTTCGAGGCCCATGTCGGCCAGGCGGGCATCGAGGTTACTGCCAGTGGCCCACCACGCCAGCATCTGCTTGATCCGGGCGTTGTATTTGCGTTCGTGGGTTTGCAGGCGCACGCAGAAGGCCTCGAGGGCCAGGGTCAGCAACTCGCTTTCGTTTTCCAGGCTGACCGCAAGCCTCGCCGCGCTGTCGGGCGAGCGCGCACCGACGTACTCGACCACGAAGGTTTTGAACTCGGCGAGCAGATCCTCGAACGCGTCAACGGTGACGATGGCCGGTTCGGCCAGTTGGTTCTGGCCGGGTATCAACATGCTCATGTCACCACCTCGAAAGTCTGTTTGCGGTTTTTCCAGGTGCCGGCGAAACGCAGCAGCAATCCGGCGCCCTGACGGCTGGCGACGATGACCTGCGGCTCGAAATCGCCGATGCCGTTGTGTGGGTTGTAGAAGGCTTGGGCTGCGTGACTCTGGGCAAGAATCAGCAGGTCATCGCCGAGGTTCTGCCCCAGCAATTGCGTGAGCGCGCAGCCATACAAAGGGCGTTTCTGGCGGGTGCCCAAGGGGGTGGTCAGCGCCCGGGTGGCGCGCTGCACGAACTGCGGCCAGTCATCCACCGTGGCGCCGGTGTTTCTATCGATTCCGATCATGGGAAGCTCTTATGCGGTACTGATGACACGCCCCTGGTGATCCACCAACGGGCCGCTCAGGTGCACACCGGAAGCGTCGAGCCGGATGCCGACGGCACCCAGTTGCAGGTCGATGGCCTCAGGTGTCATCGCCAGCCTCGACGGGCCGATGGTGAATTCGAGGGATTCACGGGAGCCGGTGAATGTCGCCGGGCCGTTTTTCCAGTGCAGGACATGACTGGCATGGTCGTAGCCGTTTTCCGTAGCATCCGGATAAAGGCGACGGGTCAGCGTTGCCTGTGTCGAGACGGGGGGAAACTGACCGCCGTTGAGGCCGAACAACGCCACCGACTGTCCGCCGCCATCACCGCCGCCATGGTTCAGCAGCAGGCATTGCTCGCCCACGGAGGGAATCCGCGACTCGCTCTGGGCGCCGGCACTCGGGTTGAAAAAGCGGATCGCCGGGGTCAACAGCTCTCCATGGGCGACCTTGCAGGTATTGGTGGCCGCATCGACTTCCTGGCAGACGCCGATGCGACAGAGATTGTCTGCGCGCCGGTACAAGTCCTCGAGCTCGGTTTCCATCCCGGCCAGGCGCTCGATGATCGGCCCCAGGTACAGGCGTAGAAGCGCATCGAACATGGTTCAGCCCTCCAGTGCGGTGTATTGGTCCGGATCGTCGATGTTCGACACTTCCCAGGTCCGGGCGAATTTCGGGATGCCCAGCGGGTCCTCCAGCAGCGTCGGACCGAGGTACAGGGTTTGGGTAAATGAAACGGCCCAGGCGCTGTACGGCCGGGTCCCGCCGTTGAACACCGATGCAACGCCCTCGATATCCGTGGGCCGGCTGCATTGCTCAGCCGACAGATCCCAGCGGTTGTCGACGATCAGGCGTTTCAACGCACAGGCCAGGTCGCAGGCCGCCAACCCCGTGCCGGGGGAAACGACTTGCATGGAAAACATCAGGACATGAGCGATACGCCCATCGTTGGCACGATTGCCTGACGTATCGCGTTCGATGGCGATCAATACCCAAGGCTGATCGCCGGTGTCGTCAAAGTCCTGGAGACTCCCAACCTTCAAGCCGGGAAAGGTGGTACGCAGCGTCTCGACAATGGCGGTAAACAACTGCGAGGGTTTTTCGATGAGAGTGGGCATTGGATGGCCTCTTTCCTATGGGTCGGCAGCATCGGGCTCACGGTTGGTCGGGACGGGAATCCGGCGGTGGCACTTCGCAAACGCCAATCCGCTTGGCGACCCAGCGTTCGTAAAGACCGATGGCCACATCGGCACCGGCCATGGCGGTCAGGCAACCCAAGGCGCAGGCACTCCAGATCGACATGCCGAGGGCATACAGCAGCATGATTGCCGAGACACCGCAGATCACGCAGGCGCCGGAGCGCAAGGCCAGACGCCGCAACAGCGACCAGCCTCGGGCCCCTTCCTTGTCGGCACGCCACATCTCGCCGGACACCCCGCCCACCAGGGCGAGCAGGATGACCAGCCAGATCGGCATGTCCAGCAACGCTTGTTGCTCGTTTGTCATTCACGCCTCCTGGGGGGTGATTGAGATTGGCAGGGAGATTTTTTTGAAACTGAACGAGGCGTGGTCAGTGCAACCAACCAGTCGCTACTAACAGCCTGAAACAGAAAGCCCCAACGAACGCCATGGCTGAACAAGGAGCACGTTCGAAGGAGCCTGAAGATTTAAAGTTTGAACAGAGTCGGCATCACTTGGGTGCCCCGCAGGTCGCGCCCTGGTAAGTCATGGTGTAGGTGTAATGCCGGTCCCAAGGCAGCGGAAGCGCACTGGGGGCTGCCCACTCCGCGTAGTTACCCGCCATCGAGCCAGTAGCGACGACTTTACCCATGGCAATGGTGGCGAGGTTGTTGGCGCTTCCTGCTCCATTCATCGGCACGCTTCCATTCCATTGGAGGTCGTCCCCATTCTGAAACCACGCGCCCTTCCAGCCAGCCTGGGAACTTGAGTACCAGGTATTGTCCGCTTTGAAGCAGATCGTTTGGTTTGCGTAAAAGCCACCACCCGGGACATGGTAGGAAGCGAACTTCCAGGAACCGACAGGCGAGGTTTCGGCAGATGCTCGAAGAGTCTGGGTGGCCAGGACTGCTGCGATCAGCAAAAGGAAGAGTTTTTTCATTCAATGATTTCCTTTAGATAAATAATCACTCGGAGAATGCCCAAGCACATACGCCGATTTACCGGCACGGAAAGTCAACCGACATTTAACGCCGACAACCGTTTAATGATTTAGCGGTGGGGTGCGTATTGATATCGCCCAGGCAGAGTCGCAGATGGAAGAGCCCGTAGTTGGGCCTAGACGCTTGCCGCCGCTTTAATTCGTGATCAGCATGTCGATCGTGCTTGAGTCGCACGAATAGTTAGACTTCCTATCCAGCACAAAATAGAGGGACGAGGCAGCAGTAACAGGTAAATTGTTCAGGGAAAAAACAGCCCCCGTACCTTTGGCCAGGCTACCGGATTGCAGAACCGTACTGCCCTGGTTAAGAGACCACGCTATACCGTCACCACAAGCAGCATGGATACTATTGATACGTCCCAGAATATTGACGGTTCCGGTGATAGGGCTGGTCCAGCGGATGACTGTTTGGCTATTCATGCCTGGGTGGAAAATCACATTACCCGCAGGTACAGTAAAACTGCCGTTCCCACTGTAGTTATACGTTTCCTTATGCACAGTTACATGCGCGCCCGACGGCACATCTTGCCAACAGGTTGCGGTTTTTCCGCCGCAGACATCGGCCGTGAACGAAGGCAGGAGAATATAGTTCTCCGGGTTATTCACGCCTGACGTATTTTCCATAAATGCCCATGGCAAGCTTGGGGACACACGCTCTTTTGCAAAAATCACGTCTTTTGCCAAGTTCCAGGACATGGCAGTTTCTGCCGAGGCGTTGATGGACACACCCAAGAACAGCAGCAACCCCAATACAGAGGCGATGGTAATTTTTTTCATAGTGATAACCTATTGAGTCGAGGATTGGAGGGTTCTGTGTTACTCGTACATGTCGCTCCATGGCGATCCACTCGAGGCTCAACGGCCTTCACATGATTCAACGTCCCACACCGGGCACATTTGATCTGGAGTTCGGTGTTCTCGCCCATTCGGGCCAGAAGTCGTTTGCAGTGACCGCATCTGAAATCCTTCAGCATTTGAAAGCCCTCCATTGGCGGCGGTATTTTTTGAAGCGCCTCACGGCGCAGGCATTCCAAAAAGCCCGGTCGCCCAGGCTTTTCAGTAATGCGCTTGATCTTTCGGCGCGACTGGCGCGGTACGGATCCATTCAAATTGTTCCTCCGGCCGCGGTCCCTGCCCGCCGGATAACTGCTTCTGGTGCTTTACGCTGCACACCTGGGCCAGTTGCCAACCCTCTGAACCGTTAAGGCCGGTTCATCGCTGCCTGTTGATGGAACTAAAGAGCTGTGTTGCCAGCCGGCTTTGTCGAGCGGCTTGGACACAGAATATGCATGTATGCATATACAGTCAATGCGTTAATGCATTTATTTGCGCACAGAAAATGCACCAGCGCATTCGCGCCCAGCAGGGACGAGGGTTGGCGCCCTTTTCGAGGGCGAAAAAAACCCGCACATCGGCGGGTTTTATCTGACAGCGGGAGGGTTAGCGGGCGTACATGCCCCACCAGAAGACATGACCGAGGATGACGATCTGCTCATCCTGCATTTCCTGGAAGCTGTAGTCTTCGTCCGGATGTTCATCGCGGTTGAAACTGCGCAGGCGGATGCCGGTGGGCAAACGGTAAAGCTGCTTCACCCGCAACTGGCCGTTGTGATTGATGGCGTAGAGGTCACCGTCGACGATGTCGCCGATCCCGCATTTGCCCGCGTTCACCCCGACCGTAGCCCCGTCGCGCAGCACCGGCAACATGCTGTTGCCACGCACCGTCACGCATTTGGCCTGGTCGAACTGCACGCCGTTATGACGCAGGCTGCGCTTGCCAAAGCGCAGGCTGGAGCGCTCGCTTTCCTCGATGACGAATCTTCCTGATCCAGCGGCCAATTCAACCTCACGCAGAAAAGGAACCGACACCTCGTCTTCTTCGACAGGGGTATCGTCGTCCCACAGGCTTATGTCCTTGAGTTCGGAATGCGGCTCGTCGCGGCGGCTGTTGCCGGCAGGCGCAACATCGGCGCGCCCGCGCAACTGGTCGGTGCTCACGGCGAAGTATTCGGCAATCTTCGAGATGTGTTTATCCGAAGGGTCGACGATCTTGCCGCTGAGGATCCGCGAGAGGGTGGATTGAGGCACGCCGGTACGCCGGTGAAGCTCCGTGGGGGAGATCCCGTGCTGATCGAGCAATGCTCTTAATACGGTAGAAACGTTGCGTTTTTGCATAATGCGCATGATGCTTGTTCTTTTTGCTGAACACAAATGCTGATTTGCATAAAAATGCATAAAACGCGTTCTGCTAGGTCCATTGTGGCGAGGGAGCTTGGAACTGCATAACGGCTCCAAACTCCCACATCTGAGCCATTGACCGGTTGAATTCAATCCTCGCAATGTCCTGAGCGAAGAAAACCAAGGAAGGTCAGGCATCACAAAGCGGAGAGCCTCGTGGGCAAGATCGAGAGGGCTCTAGACACCTTGCCAGTCCTCCCCGGCGTTCTGCCGACGGAACACTCCCCCTTTAAAGAAACAATGGACTACCGATGTACTTTTCCATTCCTGCCGGGCCTAGCCCGACACCGAAAATCGATGCCGGGCCGAAAAAATATAGCCGGTTAAATTGCTTTCGTCCGACTCTTCAGACCACCGAGCAAGCCGAACAGGAAGAAAGCCAGAGCCCCAGCACTCGGCACGATCAAGATATCCCAGGCCATGGCCATTGGTCCGAACGCCATCAACACGGTGCCCCATGCAAAGAATTGTTCAGCTGACCGCTCGACGGATTTGCTACCCGTTATGGCGGATTTCAGATTTAGAAAGATCATTGTCCCAAATGGAATGAAGAAGATCAGCCCGCCCTTCCATAACAGAGTCAGGTAATAAACGTGGGTCGAGCTGTTTGCTTCTAAGCCAGGCGTCATTCCCTCGGTGGAGTACCGACCATACCCCCCAAAACCGTTGCCGATGAGCGGACTTGTCAAAACTTCCTTAACGCCAGCAATAGCGAGCTCAACGCGACCAGTTGCGAATTGGTCGGCCTGTTTCACCAGGTTCCGGGAGTCAGCTTTTCTACTAGCTCCACCGGAAACTCCAGTTTCCTCGGACAGCGCTTGGTGGGAATCTGCTTTTTCACTAGCTCCACCGGAACCCCCAGTTTCCTCGGACAGCGCTTGGATAGAAGTTACCAGACGGCTTTCGCTCGCTCCCCTCACGTACGTCATAACCAAAGCCAGCAACATGGCAAGGATGACCGCGCCGCAAATACGCCGGGCGGCCGAGTGCCGGAGCGCATAGATGACTACCGATCCAAGAATCCACACCTGCAGGATTTGGGCGCTTCGAGAATCGCTGCCAGTGATCAGAAAAAACGCACAGAACAACGCTACCCATAGCAGCGCCATAACAGGCTTGGAGGATTTGCCACCGATAATCGTTCCGCACAGGATCATCGCCTGCAAGCACAACAGGTGCGCAAGGCTCAAGACTCCAAACGTTGCGAATACAGGAAGCCCGAGGAACTCGACATTCATCGCCGCAAACCCACTCGGACCGATATAAATCCGAACGTTCTGTTCAAGGTAGAGTATTCGGACAGTAACGACGATGAGGAAAATGGCAGAGAACAGCGACAACCAAAAGAACACCTTAGAAATATCATTACTTTTTGACACATACTTCCCAAGGAACAGGAACGACGGCGCAAACATAATCAGCACTAATGACAATATATGCTTAACCACTTCTCCGTCAGGCGAAATTTTATTCGCGACAAAGATCGAAACCAGCCCAAGCGTCATCGCAGACAGGTAAGCAATGCTTGTACGACCGAAACTCATCAGGAACGCAATTCCGATGAGCGGTGCGAGCAGAAAGGCCGGGTTAATGTCGTACCCCATCAGTGAAAACATAACTATTGGCAGAGACATAGCAGCGCCAATGATGGGCACGAACACACTGCCATCGAACTTCATATTTATAGAATTTACCTTTTGGGAAACAGACATTCTCACCCTTCCTGGATAGATGAAAGAGTTGAAGCACTGCCGCAAGGTGCGTCCTCACCCATGCATCAACTCGAAACTCCGCCGACAGAGCACTGCACAAGGCATGAAACCCTAGGTTGAGCACTTGACGACTGTGCGCCGAGGATACATCAGCCCAAAATGTTTCACTAGGTTTCAGTTCCCCAGGAATGCCCCCCGCTCGGTTATCTGGTCACCTTCCCGTAGGTTGACTGCGGGGGAAGCGCTGCAAAAAAACCTCCTCCGGGCGCCAGCAAGGCGGCGAGATTTCCACGAGAAATTTCCGTGAAATTGCCAGCAACGTATACTCCCACAGAGAGTTGCGAGCAGGTTGTGCAAACATCTGTGCGTTCAAGCGCAACGGCACTGCCGCTGGAGTCATCGGTGTAACGCTGCAAGACCTCCGCGCAGTCACTCACCAATACCGACAAACAGGGCAATAAAATACGTAGCAACTTGGCAACCACACCGGAGCTAAGATAACAGCGCGTTACCTGCGCCTTCGCGAAACGCGACATAGCCAAGCCTTCGGCAATCCCGAAAAAATCCCTGTAGTATTAGAAACTTGCCCCGAGTCAAATGGACAGATAGAGCTAAAGCCTTTGAATACCGACGTTTCCAGCCACACCCCAATGATGCAGCAGTACTGGCGCCTGAAGAATCAGCACCCCGATCAGTTGATGTTCTATCGCATGGGCGACTTCTACGAGATCTTCTACGAGGACGCGAAGAAGGCCGCCAAGCTGTTGGACATCACCCTGACGGCGCGTGGGCAATCGGCGGGCATGGCGATTCCGATGTGTGGGATTCCTTACCACGCGGCGGAAGGTTACTTGGCGAAACTGGTCAAGCTCGGTGAGTCGGTGGTGATTTGCGAGCAGGTCGGTGACCCGGCCACCAGCAAGGGGCCGGTAGAAAGGCAAGTGGTGCGCATCATTACGCCGGGCACGGTCAGTGATGAGGCGTTGCTGGATGAGCGCCGGGACAATCTGATTGCCGCCGTGCTGGGGGACGAGCGCCTGTTCGGCCTGGCGGTGCTGGACATCACCAGTGGCAATTTCTCGGTGCTGGAGATCAAGGGCTGGGAAAACCTATTGGCGGAACTGGAGCGGGTCAACCCAGTGGAGCTGTTGATTCCCGACGACTGGCCCAAGGACCTGCCGGCAGAAAAACGCCGTGGCGTTCGACGTCGGGCGCCGTGGGATTTCGAGCGCGACTCGGCGCTGAAAAGTCTCTGCCAGCAATTTTCCACCCAAGACCTCAAGGGCTTCGGTTGCGAAAACCTGACCCTGGCCATCGGTGCCGCCGGTTGCTTGTTGGCCTACGCCAAGGAAACCCAACGCACCGCCCTGCCCCATTTGCGCAGCTTGCGCCACGAGCGCCTGGACGACACGGTGGTGCTGGACGGGGCGAGCCGGCGCAATCTGGAGTTGGACACCAACCTGGCCGGTGGACGGGACAACACCTTGCAGTCGGTGGTCGATCGTTGCCAGACCGCCATGGGCAGCCGGCTGCTGACACGTTGGCTGAACCGTCCCCTGCGGGATCTGACAGTGTTGCTGGCGCGACAGACCTCCATTACCTGCCTGCTGGATCGCTATCGCTTCGAGCAGTTGCAACCGCAGCTCAAGGAAATCGGTGACATCGAGCGGATCCTCGCGCGCATCGGCTTGCGCAACGCTCGCCCACGGGATCTGGCGCGCCTACGCGACGCCCTCGGTGCGCTGCCGGAACTCCAGATGGCGATGACCGACCTCGAAGCTCCGCACCTGCAACAACTGGCACGCATCACCAGCACCTACCCGGACCTGGCCGCGTTGCTGGAAAAAGCCATCATCGATAACCCGCCCGCCGTTATCCGTGACGGTGGCGTGTTGAAAACCGGCTATGACGCCGAGCTCGACGAGCTGCAAGCCCTGAGCGAAAACGCCGGCCAGTTCCTGATCGATCTCGAAGCCCGGGAAAAAGCCCGTACTGGCCTGAGCAACCTCAAGGTCGGCTACAACCGCATCCACGGCTACTTCATCGAGTTGCCGAGCAAACAAGCCGAACAAGCACCGGCCGACTACGTTCGTCGCCAGACGCTCAAAGGTGCCGAACGCTTCATCAC
The DNA here is from genome assembly GCF_006227205.1 of Pseudomonas sp. ICMP22404. Classification (GTDB taxonomy): domain Bacteria; phylum Pseudomonadota; class Gammaproteobacteria; order Pseudomonadales; family Pseudomonadaceae; genus Aquipseudomonas. The sequence continues at coordinate 59,549 of NZ_VCNG01000011.1, read as the reverse complement.
CCCGGAACTCAAGGCCTTCGAAGACAAGGCGCTGTCGGCCAAGAGCCGCGCCCTGGCCCGGGAGAAGATGCTCTACGAGGCGCTGCTCGAAGACCTGATCAGCCAACTGCCGCCCCTGCAGGACACCGCTGCCGCCCTGGCGGAGCTGGACGTGCTGAGCAACCTGGCCGAGCGCGCGCTGAATCTGGACCTCAACTGCCCGCGCTTCGTCAGCGAACCGTGTATGCGCATCAGCCAGGGTCGTCACCCGGTGGTCGAGCAGGTACTGACCACCCCGTTCGTGGCCAACGACCTGAGCCTGGACGACAACACCCGCATGCTGGTGATCACCGGTCCGAACATGGGCGGTAAATCCACCTACATGCGCCAGACCGCACTGATCGTGCTGCTGGCCCACATTGGCAGCTTCGTGCCAGCGGCCAGCTGCGAATTGTCCCTGGTCGACCGGATATTCACCCGGATCGGCTCCAGCGACGACCTGGCTGGCGGGCGCTCCACCTTCATGGTGGAAATGAGCGAAACCGCCAACATCCTGCACAACGCCACCGAACGCAGCCTGGTGCTGATGGACGAAGTCGGGCGTGGCACCAGTACCTTCGACGGCCTGTCGCTGGCCTGGGCTGCGGCCGAACGCCTGGCACACCTGCGGGCCTACACGCTGTTCGCCACCCATTATTTCGAGCTGACGGTGCTGCCGGAAAGCCAGCCGCTGGTGGCCAACGTCCACCTCAACGCCACCGAGCACAACGAACGTATCGTGTTCCTGCACCATGTGCTGCCCGGCCCGGCCAGCCAGAGCTACGGCCTGGCAGTGGCACAACTGGCGGGCGTGCCAGCCGAGGTGATCAGCCGCGCCCGCGAGCACCTGAGCCGCCTGGAAACCTCCAGCCTGCCCCATGAAACACCGCGCCCGAGCAAAGGCAAACCGGCCGTACCGCAGCAAAGCGACCTGTTCGCCAGCCTGCCCCATCCCGTACTCGATGAACTGGCCAAGCTCGACCTGGACGACCTGACACCACGCCGGGCATTGGATTTACTCTATGCATTGAAGACACGGATCTAACGCAAGGGCGTTCAAGCTGTTAGAATCGCGCGCGGTTTGGGATGCTGCGGACTATTAGCCTGGTCCGCTCCCAAGCCTGGCGACCCCACCGTGAAGAGGGATCCGCTGCCGCCGCCTGAGGAGAGAATTAGAAATGACCTTCGTCGTCACCGACAACTGCATCAAGTGCAAGTACACCGACTGCGTAGAAGTCTGTCCGGTGGACTGCTTCTACGAAGGGCCGAATTTCCTGGTCATTCACCCTGACGAGTGCATCGACTGCGCCCTGTGTGAACCGGAATGCCCGGCGAACGCCATTTTCTCGGAAGACGAAGTGCCGTCCGGCATGGAGAACTTCATCGAGCTGAACGCCGAGCTGGCGGATATCTGGCCGAACATCACCGAGAAGAAAGATGCGTTGCCGGACGCCGAAGAGTGGGATGGCAAGCCAGGCAAGATAGCAGACCTCGAACGCTGATCATCCGCGTTCTCCGAAAAGGCCCCTTGCGGGCCTTTTTGCTTTCCGGTGGCCGAATCGAACGCAGAGCGTCCGTAGAGGCATACCCACGCAGAGCGTGGGCACGATTCGCAGGCAAAAAAAAGGGGCGGTTTGACCCGCCCACATTTTTTCCCTAATCCCTTTGATCCTTTTCATCATCCTGATGAATCGCATCCTGCGATGTCCTTCCTTCCCCATCGTCCGTGACGGGTGTGTCTGTCCGTCGACACAGGACTGATATTAGTGTTTTCCCCAGCGAGCGCAATTCATCCGAAGCGGCCGACAGCACCTGTCATGCTTCGTTCATCTATTTAAATTCCCATTTAAATCAACAAGATACTAAAAATGAACAGCCTTGATTGTCGTCTGTCCCCGGCCACGAGAAACCGAACGCTTACACAACACTAGGCAAAAGCTTACAAGCTGAGCCGGAAACACGGCAGGAACGGAAACAGCCCTCCCAGAAACGGCAAAGCCCCGAACCAGTCGGGGCTTTTCCTGCTGCACTTGCCGGGTTGCTATTGGAACAGCGACTCGCTCGAGAGGCCGTTCTTCTCCAGGATCTCGCGCAGACGCTTGAGGCCCTCCACCTGAATTTGCCTCACTCGCTCGCGGGTCAAGCCGATTTCCAAGCCTACATCTTCCAGGGTGCTGCTTTCATGGCCACGCAGGCCAAAGCGGCGGATCACCACTTCACGCTGCTTGTCCGTCAGCTCCGAAAGCCATTGGTCGATGCTCTGGGACAAGTCGTCATCCTGAAGCAGTTCACAAGGGTCCGTAGGGCGCTCGTCAGTCAGGGTGTCCAGCAGGGTCTTGTCCGAGTCCGGCCCAAGTGAGACGTCCACCGAGGAAACCCGCTCGTTGAGCCCAAGCATGCGCTTGACCTCGCCTACCGGTTTCTCCAGCAGGTTGGCGATCTCTTCAGGTGAAGGCTCATGATCGAGCTTCTGGGTCAGCTCACGGGCGGCCCGCAGGTAGACGTTAAGCTCCTTGACCACATGAATCGGCAACCGGATGGTGCGCGTCTGATTCATGATCGCCCGTTCGATGGTCTGGCGGATCCACCAGGTGGCGTAGGTCGAGAAGCGGAAGCCTCGCTCGGGGTCGAATTTCTCGACGGCGCGAATCAGCCCCAGGTTGCCCTCTTCGATCAGGTCCAGCAGCGAAAGCCCACGATTGACGTAGCGTCGGGCGATTTTCACCACCAGGCGCAGGTTGCTTTCAATCATGCGTTTTCGACCGGCCGGATCACCGCTTTGCGACAGGCGCGCAAAATGAACTTCTTCCTCGGGGGAGAGCAGTGGTGAGAAACCGATTTCATTGAGGTACAGCTGAGTGGCGTCCAGCGCCCGGGTGTAATCGATGTACTTATGTTGTTTAAGTGAAGCGGAGTGTCTGGATTTGGCACGAACGGAAGGAGGAGACGCTCCCTCATCATTCGACATCGAATCCATAGCGATGCCGGTCTCCATCAGGAGAACCTCATCGTCGATGTCAAACTCCGGCACTTCTTTACTGAGAGCCATTGTTATAGTCCTTTGGTGAGTTCGACCTCAAGCTCAAGCGACGCCTTTATCCTTGGCAACGCTGGAGCCTGTTCCCTCTACGTGACGGAACAGGCTGACAAACAAATCAACGACGTGGCAGGAATTGCAGTGGATCTACCGGTTTACCTTGTCGGCGAATCTCAAAGTGCAGCTTCACCCGGTCTGTACCTGTTGACCCCATTTCGGCAATTGTCTGTCCGACCTTGACCTGCTGCCCCTCCCGAACCAACAGCCTGCGGTTGTGACCGTAGGCACTGACGTAGGTATCGCTGTGTTTGATGATCACGAGTTCGCCGTAGCCCCTCAAACCACTCCCGGCGTACACAACCGTGCCATCAGACGCGGCTAAAACAGGCTGTCCCAAATCCCCGGCGATATCAATTCCTTTATTCAAACTACCGTTTGAAGAGAATTTTCCAATGAGAACGCCATTAGAAGGCCATCCCCAGCCCGTCGGGGCGGGGCCTGCCGGAGGCAGGGGAGCAGGTGCCGGTTTGCTCGCGACGGACGGTACTGTCGTCGTTGCAGCCCCGACCGGCCGGCGAATGACGGTGGTTTTGCTCGACGACGAAGGCGTCGAATCCGACTGCGTGACGACCGCCGTGGGCGTTGAACCGCTACGACCATCGAAGCGAATCGTCTGACCTGGATGAATCGTATAAGGCGCAGGAATGTTGTTCCGCTCTGCGAGGGACTTGTAGTCCCAGCCGTAGCGAAAAGCGATGGAAAACAGAGTATCGCCACGACGGACTACATACTGGCCGGTCGTTACTGTAGGACGCTGCGGTGCAGCATTGTTGTTGCGATCGACAACCCGGACATTACCCGACGGTGTACTGGAACAACCGACCAGCAAGGTACTCAAGACAAGGCCAGTCACCAGGCGCTGAAAGCTCGTGATACCCATACGCTGCGCAATGACTGTGAGACTCACCCGCCGCTCCCTTTGTGGTGGCTGAAAAATTGGAAATTGCCTGCCCAGGCAGACACGATGCAAGTATAACGGGGCGCGACCGCGCTTCTATTAATGAAGCGCCAAGCGCTGTCGCACACGTTTGCTCGACGCCATTGAGTCCGGTTCGGCACTGGGGTGCCGCTGTAAGACACAACCCGCGCCTCGGAATTCAGCGTCCGTTTATAAATGCTCAGGCCAATGGCCCGTTGAGCAGCGGCACGAACCGCACAGCCCCCAGGACATGTCGTGAAAAACCGTGTTCTTCACGCACGATCAACATCAATTGCTGAACCTCACCGGACCCCACTGGAATGACCAACCGGCCACCGGGGGCAAGTTGATCCAGCAGGGCCTGGGGTACATCGGTGGCTACCGCGGTGACGATGATGCCGTTATAAGGCGCCAGCGCTGGCCAGCCTTCCCAGCCATCGCCCCAGCGAAACACCACGTTGCGCAGGTTCAGCTCAACCAGGCGCTCCTTGGCGCGATCCTGCAGCACCTTGATCCGTTCCACGGAAAACACCCGCTCCACCAGTTGCGACAACACCGCCGTCTGGTAGCCCGAACCGGTACCGATTTCCAGCACCTTGTCCAACGGCCCCGCCTCCAGCAGCAACTCGCTCATGCGGGCCACCATATAAGGCTGGGAAATGGTCTGGTTGTGGCCGATCGGCAACGCCGTGTCTTCGTAGGCGCGATGGGCCAGGGCTTCATCGACGAACAAATGCCGAGGCGTGCGGCGAATCACTTCCAGTACCTGTGCGTTGGACAGGCCTTCTTCGTAGAGCCGCTGAATCAGTCGCTCCCGGGTGCGCTGGGAGGTCATGCCGATCCCCCGGCGCAGCATATCGTCTTGCTCACGCATCAACGCAGCCCCTCCAGCCAGCCATCGAGGCTTCGAAAGGCATCGTTGAAGGTCCGGTCGAGCTGCAACGGGGTAATCGAGACATACCCCTGCATCACTGCATGGAAATCGGTGCCCGGCCCACCATCCTCCGCATCGCCGGCGGCGGCGATCCAGTAACCGGCCTTGCCTCGCGGGTCGACCACATGCATGGGTTTAGCGGCGCGGGCACGATGGCCCAGGCGCGTGAGCTGGATGCCACGGATGTGATCGAGGGGCAGGTTCGGGATATTCACGTTCAGCACCGTGCGCGGCGGCAGGTCCAGATCGCCATGGGCTTCTACCAGCTTGCGGGCAAAGTAGGCGGCGGTAGGCAAGTTATCGACCTGCCGGGAAACAAACGAAAAGGCAAACGACGGCAGCTCCAGGAAGCGACCTTCCAGGGCGGCGGCGACCGTACCGGAATAGAGCACGTCATCTCCCAGGTTCGCGCCCAGGTTGATGCCCGAGACCACCATGTCCGGCTCGCGCTCCAGCAGGCCATTGAGGCCCAGGTGCACGCAATCGGTGGGGGTACCATTGAGGCTGATGAAACCGTTATCCAGATAACAGGGGTGCAACGGACGGTCGAGCGTCAGCGAGCTGCTGGCGCCGCTTTTGTCCTGGTCCGGGGCGATCACCACGCACTCGGCAAAATCCGCCAGCGCAGCATAGAGCGCGGCAAGACCGGGTGCTGTCACCCCGTCATCGTTAGAAATCAGAATACGCATGGGCTGTCCGTCTGCCCCACCGGCACCAGATCGACGAGTTCGCGCACCAAGACAGTGGCGAAACATCCGGCCGGCAGGACGAATTCCAGTTGCAGAATGTCTAGCGAGGGATAATGCCACGACAGCCCGCCAATGGGCAGTCGCAGGATGCGACGTTCGTGACTCATTCCTGCGTTTACTAACCAATCGCGCAAATCCGCTTCGCGCTCGGCGACGGTCTGTTCCAGATCGTGAATCACACCCGAGGCCGGCGACGGGCCTTCGCCCCACTGTGGCCCGGTGGGGTGCAGATCGAGGATCGCCAGGCGCGGATCGTTGCATTCGGCTTCACCGGCCGGGAAAAAGCTGCGGCTGTCGGTGAAGGCCAGCAAGTCGCCCACTTGGGCTTGTTGCCAGGTACCGTCGGCCACCCGGGCCGCCAATACCCGGTTGAACAGGAAACTACGGGCTGTCGACAACAGCCGCGAACGCACATTGCGTTGCTCCGGCAGGGCCTTGCGTGCCGCCCACGCGCGGGCATCGACGACGTTGCCGCCATCATGGCCAAAGCGCTGGGCGCCGTAATAGTTGGGGATGCCGTGGCGGACAATCTGTTGCAGGCGCGCGTCGATGGCCGCCGGATCGCCCTTGAATTGGGTCAGGCGCAAGGTGAAACCATTGGCCGAGTGCGCACCGCGCTGCAGCTTGCGCCTATGGCGCCCGGTCTTGAGGATTTTCAACGTGTCGTTCTCTGCCGCCGACAGGTCCGGATCCGCCTTGCCCGGCAATTGGACACTGAACCATTGCCGGGTCAGGGCCTGACGGTCCTTGAGCCCAGCGTAGCTGACGGTGCGCAGCGGCACGCCGGCCGCCTTGGCAATTCGCCGGGCCGCTTCCTCGGTGTTCAAACCGCGCTTTTCGACCCAGATCCACAAATGCTCGCCATCGCCGGTCAACGGGATGTCGAGCACTTCATCGACCTGAAAATCTTCAGCGGTAGCCTTGAGCACCGCGCTGCCCAGCGACTCGCCATAGGCACGCGGCCCCAACAATTCCAGTTCGGTCATGGGCGCAGCAACAAGGCAACGGAATGGACGGCAATGCCTTCTTCGCGACCGACGAAACCCAGCTTCTCGGTGGTGGTGGCTTTCACGTTCACCTGGTCCAGCTCAACTTGAAGATCCTCGGCAATCAACTGGCGCATGGCCTCGATGTGCGGTGCCATTTTCGGCGCCTGGGCAACAATGGTGTTATCGACATTGCCGACCTTCCAGCCCTTGGCGTGGATCAGCGAGACCACATGGCGCAGCAGCACGCGGCTGTCGACGCCCTTGAATCGAGGATCGGTGTCGGGGAAATGCTTGCCGATATCGCCCAGGGCCGCCGCACCGAGCAGTGCATCGCTCAGGGCGTGCAACAGGACATCACCGTCAGAATGCGCGAGCAACCCGAAGCTGTGTGCGATACGCACGCCGCCCAGCGTAATGAAATCGCCTTCAGTGAAACGGTGAACATCGTAGCCGTGGCCAATACGCATAAAAAAACGCCCTGATTTCTGTCAGGGCGTGATTCTACCTGCATTAGACGTTTAGAGCGCGTGCATGATGTTGCAGATGGTCATCAATGAAACTGGCGATGAAGAAGTAGCTGTGGTCGTAGCCCGGTTGCAGGCGCAACTCCAGGGGATGACCCGCAGCCTTCGCCGCCTGTTGCAAGGCTTCAGGCTTGAGCTGGTTGGCCAGGAAATCATCACGATCGCCCTGGTCCACCAGCAACGGTAGCTTCTCGTCAGCCTCGGCAATCAGCGCACAGGCATCCCATTCACGCCATTTCGAGCGGTCTTCCCCCAGGTAACGGGAGAAGGCTTTCTGACCCCATGGGCAATCCATCGGATTGTTGATCGGCGAAAAGGCCGACACCGAACGGTAACGTCCCGGGTTGCGCAAGGCACAGACCAGCGCGCCATGGCCGCCCATGGAGTGACCACTGATGCTGCGCTTGTCCGATGCCGGAAAATGCGCTTCGACCAACGCCGGCAATTCCTGCACCACGTAGTCATACATCCGATAGTGCCGCGCCCAGGGTTCCTGGGTGGCGTTCAGGTAGAATCCAGCGCCCAGGCCGAAGTCCCAGGCGCCGTCCGGATCACCCGGCACGTCGGCGCCCCGTGGGCTGGTGTCCGGCGCGACGATGATCAGCCCCAACTCGGCGGCCATGCGCTGGGCACCGGCCTTCTGCATGAAGTTCTCGTCGGTGCAGGTCAGCCCGGACAACCAATACAGCACCGGCAACTTGCCGCCCTGCTCGGCTTGCGGTGGCAGGTACACGGCAAACACCATGTCACAGCCAAGCACTTCGGAGCGGTGCCGGTAACGCTTGTGCCAGCCGCCGAAGCTTTTCTGGCAGGAGATATTTTCGAGGTTCATAACTTCACCTCAGCTCCAAGCTCCAAGCTGCAAGCCGCAAGAAAAAGCACCGCGCTTCACTTGCAGCTTGTAGCCTTTAGCTTGCAGCTGCTCTTAAAAATGAATGACGGTACGGATGCTCTTGCCTTCATGCATCAGGTCGAATGCCTTGTTGATATCTTCAAGACCCATGGTGTGGGTGATGAAGGTATCCAGCGGGATCTCGCCCTTCTCGGCCATTTCCACGTAGCTGGGCAACTCGCTGCGACCGCGTACGCCGCCAAACGCCGAACCGCGCCAGACGCGGCCCGTCACCAGTTGGAACGGACGGGTAGCGATTTCCTGGCCGGCACCGGCCACGCCGATGATCACCGACTCGCCCCAGCCCTTGTGGCAGCACTCCAGTGCCGCACGCATCAACTGGACGTTGCCGATGCACTCGAAGGAAAAGTCCACGCCGCCGTCGGTCATGTCGACAATGACTTCCTGGATCGGACGGTCGAAGTCCTTCGGGTTGACGCAATCGGTGGCGCCCAACTGCTTGGCAATCTCGAACTTGGCCGGATTGATGTCGATGGCGATGATGCGCGCGGCCTTGGCTTTCACGGCGCCGATCACTGCCGACAGGCCGATACCGCCCAGGCCGAAGATGGCCACGGTGTCACCCGGTTTGACCTTGGCGGTGTTGATCACCGCGCCGATACCGGTGGTGACGCCGCAACCCAGCAGGCAGACCTTTTCCAAGGGTGCTTCTTTCGGGATTTTCGCAACGGAGATTTCCGGCAACACGGTGTACTCGGAGAACGTCGAGGTCCCCATGTAGTGGAAAATGGTTTCGCCCTTGTAGGAAAAGCGCGAAGTGCCATCTGGCATCAGTCCTTTGCCCTGCGTGGCGCGAATGGCCTGGCAGAGGTTGGTCTTGCCCGACTTGCAGAATTTGCACTGGCCGCATTCCGGCGTGTACAGCGGGATCACGTGGTCGCCGACCGCGACCGACGTCACGCCCTCGCCGATGGCTTCGACGATCGCACCGCCTTCGTGGCCGAGGATCGACGGGAAAATGCCTTCCGGGTCGGCGCCCGACAGGGTGTATGCGTCGGTATGGCAAACACCGGAAGCCACCACACGCAACAGCACTTCACCCGCCTTGGGCATGGCGACGTCGACTTCAACGATTTCCAGGGGTTTCTTGGCCTCGAAGGCAACGGCAGCGCGCGACTTGATCATCCGGTCTCTCCATCAAATAAAAACAAGACCGGGAGTGTAATCCGCCTCAGGACGATGAATAATCCAATCAAAAGCAAAACATTATTGCCATACAGGGATAATCCATGTCCGATAACCGCTGGGAAGGAATCGACGAATTCGTCGCCGTGGCCGAGTGCAGCCAATTCACCGCCGCTGCCGAACGCCTCGGGGTCTCGTCCTCGCATATCAGTCGACAGATCGTACGGCTTGAAGAACGGCTACAGACCCGATTGCTCTATCGCAGCACCCGTCGGGTGACCCTGACCGAGGCCGGGCAAACCTTTCTGCAGCATTGCCAACGGTTGCAGGATGGTCGCGAGGAAGCACTCCGGGCAGTGGGCGACCTCACCAGCGAACCCAAGGGCATGTTGCGAATGACCTGTGCGGTGGCCTATGGCGAGCGGTTCATCGTGCCGCTGGTGACACGGTTCATGGGGCTTTACCCGCAATTGCGGGTAGACATCGAACTGAGCAACCGGCCCCTTGACCTGGTCCACGAAGGGCTGGACCTGGCGATTCGCCTCGGTCGCCTGCAGGACTCTCGTCTGATTGCCACGCGCCTCGCACCACGTCGCATGTACCTGTGCGCCTCGCCGTCTTACCTGGAACGGTATGGCCGGCCCCATAGCTTGTCGGAATTGAGCCGCCATAACTGCCTGATCGGCAGTTCCGACCTCTGGCAACTGGAACAGAACGGGCGGGAATTTTCCCAGCGCGTACAGGGAAACTGGCGCTGCAACAGCGGCCAAGCGGTGCTGGAGGCGACCTTGCAAGGGGTCGGGTTGTGCCAGTTGCCGGATTACTACGTGCTGGAGCATCTGCACAGCGGCGCGTTGATCTCGCTGCTGGAGGCGCATCAGCCACCGAACACGGCGGTGTGGGCGTTGTATCCACAGCAACGGCATCTGTCGCCGAAGGTGCGCAAGCTGGTGGATTACTTGAAGGAAGGGCTGGCTGAGCGACCGGAGTACCGGGGATGAAGCCAGTGTTTCAGGGCCTGGGCAATAGCTATCGCGAGCAGGCTCGCTCCCACAGTGGATCTTAAATCGACACATATTCTGTGTACGACAGAAACCCTTGTGGGAGCGAGCCTGCTCGCGATGGCGATTTCACTCAGTGGCGATAAGCCCAACGCTGGCGCAACCACTCCAGGTCTTCGGGACGGGTGACCTTGATGTTGTCCGAGCGCCCCTCGATCAACCGAGGTGCCTGCCCCGCCCACTCCATGGCCGAAGCTTCATCGGTAATCACGGCATCCGCCACCAAACTGTCGGCCAACGCCCGATGCAAGGCACCAAGGCGAAACATCTGCGGTGTATAGGCTTGCCAAATTACGCTGCGATCAACGGTTTCCACTACACGGCCATGCTTGTCGACGCGTTTGAGGGTATCGCGCGCCTGGACGGCCAACAGGCCACCGACCGGGTCGTTCGCCAGCTCGCCGAGCAGGGTGTCCAGATCGTCCCGGGACAGGTTGGGCCGGGCAGCATCATGTACCAGCACCCAATCGTGATCGTCGGCGCCCTGGGCATGCAGGTGCAGCAAGGCATTGAGCACCGAATCCGAACGCTGCGCGCCACCGTCCACCCGCTGGATGCGAGCGTCGTCGGCACAAGCCAGGGTCGGCCAGTAAGGATCATCGTGTGCAACGCAGACCACCACGCCCTTGACGGTCGGATGATCGAGGAAACAGCCGAGGCTGTGTTCGAGAATTGTGCGCCCGCCCAGTTGCAGGTATTGCTTGGGACGGTCCGCGGCCATACGGGCTCCGACGCCCGCGGCAGGAATCACGGCCCAGAAGGCCGGCAATCGGATACTCATTGGGCCAACTGGTAGAGGGTTTCGCCCTCCTTGACCATGCCCAACTCATGACGAGCCCGCTCTTCAACGGTCTCCATGCCTTTTTTCAGCTCCATCACTTCGGCGTCCATCACCCGATTACGCTCCAGCAATGCCTCGTTCTCGGCATGCTGGTCGGCAATCTGCTGAGTCAGGTCGGCCACTTGCGCCAGGCTGCCATTACCCACCCACAGGCGGTACTGCAGGCCGGCCAGCAACAGGAGCAAGACAAGAAACAACCAATTGGGACTGCGCATCGAATATCAGGTATCCAGTGAAAAAAGACCGCCATGCCAAACTTTGAAACGTCTGATAGCACGAAGCCTGGAAGAACCAGGCTTGTGCTTCATAAGGCATCAGATTAGAAGCAAAACCGCCGCTATAGCGACTTTTGCGACCTAACCCGCTGTCTTTTTACCATTTACCGCTTAACCGCGAAACTCGGCACGACCGTTGTACTTGGCCTTGCCGTTCAACTGCTCTTCGATACGCAGCAGTTGGTTGTACTTGGAAACGCGGTCCGAACGGCACAGCGAACCGGTCTTGATCTGCCCTGCCGCGGTGCCCACGGCCAGGTCGGCGATGGTCGAATCCTCGGTTTCACCGGAACGGTGGGAGATCACCGCGGTGTAGCCGGCGGCCTTGGCCATCTGGATGGCTTCCAGGGTTTCGGTCAGGGTGCCGATCTGGTTGAACTTGATCAGGATCGAGTTGGCGATCTTCTTGTCGATGCCTTCTTTCAGGATCTTGGTGTTGGTCACGAACAGATCGTCGCCCACCAGCTGGGTTTTCTCGCCGATCTTGTCGGTGAGGATTTTCCAGCCGGCCCAGTCGGACTCGTCCAGGCCGTCTTCGATGGAGATGATCGGGTAGCGCTCGGTCAAGCCCTTGAGATAGTCGGCAAAACCTTCGGCAGTGAACACCTGGCCTTCGCCGGACAGGTTGTACTTGCCGTCTTCGAAGAACTCACTGGCGGCGCAGTCCAGGGCCAGGGTCACGTCGGTGCCCAGCTTGTAGCCGGCGTTGGCCACGGCTTCGGAGATGACTTTCAGCGCGTCTTCGTTGGACGCCAGGTTCGGTGCGAAACCGCCTTCGTCGCCAACGGCGGTGCTCAGGCCACGAGCCTTCAGCACGGCCTTGAGGTGATGGAAAATCTCGGTGCCCATGCGCAGGCCTTCGGAGAAGGACTTGGCGCCAACCGGCTGGACCATGAATTCCTGGATGTCGACGTTGTTGTCGGCATGCTCGCCGCCGTTGATGATGTTCATCATCGGAACCGGCATCGAGTAAATGCCCGGCGTACCGTTGAGGTTAGCGATATGGGCGTACAGCGGCAGGTCCTGGTCCTGGGCGGCAGCCTTGGCGGCGGCCAGGGAGACGGCGAGGATCGCGTTGGCGCCCAGAGTGGCTTTGTTCTCGGTGCCGTCGAGCTTGATCATGGCCAGGTCGAGGGCTTTCTGGTCGGCAGGATCCTTGCCCAGCAACAGGTCACGGATCGGACCGTTGATGTTGGCAACGGCCTTCAGTACGCCCTTGCCCAGGTAACGGCTCTTGTCGCCATCACGCAGCTCCAGCGCTTCGCGCGAGCCAGTGGAAGCACCGGACGGCGCGCAGGCGCTGCCGATGATGCCGTTGTCGAGAAGCACGTCCGCTTCAACAGTGGGGTTGCCACGGGAGTCGAGAACTTCACGACCTTTGATGTCGACGATTTTTGCCATTGTTGTAAACACTCCAAAGTTGACGAAACGCTGTGGGAGCACGACTTGCCGGCGATGGGGGCCTCAAGGGCGCCATCGCTGGCAAGCCATGCTCCCACAAGAGCAGTGCGGCCAGCGGGCCAGAGCGATAATCGAGCGGTACTTTACCGGAGAAAACCGCGTTACGCGGTTTCTACCGTCGGAAAACTCTTGACCAGCTCGTCCAACGCCTTGAGCTGAGACAGGAACGGCTCCAGCTTGTTCAGGCGCAAGGCGCAGGGGCCGTCGCACTTGGCGTTATCCGGGTCAGGGTGGGCCTCGAGGAACAGGCCCGCCAGGGACTGGCTCATGCCGGCCTTGGCCAGGTCGGTCACCTGGGCGCGACGGCCACCGGCGGAGTCGGAACGGCCGCCAGGCATCTGCAGCGCGTGGGTCACGTCGAAGAACACCGGGTATTCGAACTGCTTCATGATGCCGAAGCCGAGCATGTCCACTACCAGGTTGTTGTAGCCGAAGCTCGAACCGCGCTCGCAGAGGATCAACTGATCGTTCCCGGCCTCTTCGCACTTGCTCAGGATGTGTTTCATTTCCTGGGGCGCGAGGAACTGGGCTTTCTTGATGTTGATCACCGCACCGGTCTTGGCCATCGCGACCACGAGGTCGGTCTGGCGCGACAGGAAGGCCGGCAATTGGATGATGTCGCAGACCTCGGCGACGACCGCGGCCTGGTCAGGCTCGTGGACATCGGTGATGATCGGCACGCCGAAGGCTTGCTTGATGTCCTGGAAGATCCGCATGCCTTCTTCCAGGCCCGGGCCCCGGTAAGAGGTCACGGACGACCGGTTGGCCTTGTCGAAGCTGGCCTTGAAGACGTAAGGAATACCCAGTTTCTGGGTCACCTTGACGTACTCCTCGCAGACCTGCATCGCCATGTCGCGGCTTTCCAGCACGTTCATGCCGCCGAACAGCACCATGGGCTTGTCGTTGGCAATTTCGATGTCGCCAACGCGAATGATCTTCTGGGCCATCGTCTTATGCCTTTTTCTGGTGTTGAGCCAAAGCGGCCTTCACGAAACCGCTGAACAGCGGATGACCGTCCCGTGGCGTCGAGGTGAACTCGGGGTGGAACTGGCAAGCCACGAACCATGGATGATCCGGGGACTCGACCACTTCGACCAGCGCGCCATCGCCGGAGCGACCGGAGATTTTCAGGCCGGCTTCGATCAGTTGCGGCAGCAGCTTGTTGTTCACTTCATAACGATGGCGGTGACGCTCGACGATCACATCCTTGGCGTAGCAATCGTGCACCAGGGAGCCGGCTTCGAGCAGGCATTCCTGGGCGCCGAGGCGCATGGTGCCGCCCAGGTCGGAGGTTTCGGTCCGCACTTCCACGGCACCGGTGGCGTCTTCCCACTCGGTGATCAGGCCCACGACCGGGTGACCGCTGGCGCGATCGAACTCGGTGGAGTTGGCGTCCTTCCAGCCCATCACGTTACGGGCGAACTCGATGACCGCCACTTGCATGCCCAGGCAGATACCCAGGTACGGCACCTTGTTTTCGCGAGCGTACTGGACAGCAGTGATCTTGCCTTCCACGCCCCGCAGGCCGAAGCCGCCCGGGACGAGGATCGCATCGGCGCCTTCGAGCAGTCCGGTGCCCTGGTTCTCGATGTCTTCGGAGTCGATGTAGCGCAGGTTGACCTTGGTGCGGTTGCTGATACCGGCATGACTCATCGCTTCGATCAGCGACTTGTAGGCGTCCAGCAGTTCCATGTACTTGCCGACCATGGCGATGGTGACTTCGTGCTCAGGGTTGAGCTTGGCATCGACCACAGCGTCCCATTCGGACAGGTCGGCGCCGGCGCATTGCAGGCCGAAACGCTCGACGACGAAATCGTCCAAGCCCTGGGAGTGCAGGATGCCCGGGATCTTGTAGATGGTGTCGGCGTCTTCGAGGCCGATGACCGCGCGCTCTTCAACGTTGGTGAACTGGGCGATCTTGCGACGCGAGGAAATATCGATCGGGTGATCGGAGCGGCAGATCAGCACGTCCGGCTGCAGGCCGATAGAGCGCAGCTCCTTGACCGAGTGCTGGGTTGGCTTGGTCTTGGTTTCGCCGGCAGTGGCGATGTACGGCACCAGCGTCAGGTGCATCAGCATCGCGCGCTTGGCGCCGATTTCGAAACGCAACTGGCGGATGGCTTCGAGGAACGGCTGGGACTCGATGTCGCCCACGGTACCGCCGATTTCGACCATCGCCACATCGGCGTCGCCGGCACCCTTGATGATGCGGCGCTTGATCTCGTCGGTGATGTGGGGGATGACCTGGATGGTCGCGCCCAGGTAATCACCACGACGCTCCTTGCGCAGCACGTGCTCGTAGACGCGGCCGGTGGTGAAGTTGTTGTTCTGGGTCATGGTCGTGCGGATGAACCGCTCGTAGTGGCCCAGGTCCAGGTCGGTCTCGGCGCCGTCGTGGGTGACGAACACTTCGCCGTGCTGGAACGGGCTCATGGTGCCCGGGTCGACGTTGATGTACGGGTCCAGCTTGAGCATGGTGACCTTAAGTCCCCGCGCCTCCAGGATGGCCGCCAATGAAGCCGAGGCAATGCCTTTCCCCAATGAAGAAACAACACCGCCCGTGACGAATATGTAGCGCGTCATGAAAAACCCTAGAAGTCTGCGTTAAAGCGGTCCGAGCCGCCGGGGAAAGCGAAGGAAGGCCGAAGCCCCCGATCACCTGCATTAATCACAGTGCACCTTTCAAAAAAACCGCCGCGTTGGGACAGACCGGAAGAAAAATCACCGGTACGTTGCTCGCTACACATTTTTTGGAATCGCCCAGCAAAGACTGCTTGGTAATCGGCAACTCCTGCAATTCAGGCGAATCCACAGAAGTTGTATCAAGAAGGGAGCGTAGTCTACCGGAAAGCCCCTTTCAGCTCAAACCCAGATCTTGCTCCAATGGCTGCCAACGCAATTGCCAGGTGCCATCAGCGTCCCCGTCGAGCCCCGGCAGGTTGGCCACCGCCAGTAATTGCCCGTCCCGATACAACAGTGGCAATCGGCCGCGAACGAACGCCGGCAAGCCACTTTCATTGAGCAAACGCTTGAGATCCCGATGACCACGACCGGGCAACGCCATCACCTCGCCGCCCTGACGATAGCGCACGCAAAGCCGACCGTCGGGGATTTTGCCACTGAGGGTCACCCGGCCATTGCCCGGCAGTCTCAGGGGATCAGTGGCCCGGGGCCATTCGACACGGCCCGAGACCGGTTGCAGCCAATGGTCGGATAACCACCAGACCCGCCTGCCGGCCCGGTGCAGCTCACCGCCGGCCAGACGCCAGATCGGCCGGGCATCGTCCCCGGCGTCACGCAATGAATCCCAACCGGCCCAGTGGTCGCTGTCGGGCAGCGTCGTCAGGGCCGCCAGCCAGTGGCTGATTGCATTGCGCTGGCGAGCGGCTGACAAGGCCTGCAAAGGTGCCAGCGCCAGGGATGGCAGTCCGAGCCAGTCAAACACGCCTGGGAACCTTGCATCGGCCAGATCGATCCGCGCCAGGTCATCCAGCAAACCCTGGGCTTCTGTCATGTGCGCAGCGCCACGGGCCAGGGTCGACGCAGCCTGGGGCCACTGTTCGGTCAGCAGCGGAAACACCCGCTGGCGCAGGTAGTTGCGCGAGTACCGATGATCGTTGTTGGACGGGTCTTCGATCCAGCTCAAGCCCTGCTGTTTCCCATAGGCTTCCAGCTCCCCGCGGGACACATCGAGCAACGGGCGCAGCAAACATCCCTGTCCGAGTGGACGCTGCCTCGGCATCCCTGACAGGCCCCGCACGCCCGCCCCCCGCAGCAAGCGAAACAGCAGGGTTTCAGCCTGGTCGTCGCGGTGCTGGGCGGTGAGTAGTACGTCGTTGCCCTGGAACGCCGCGGCGAAGGCAGCGTAGCGCGCCTCCCGGGCAGCCCGCTCAAGACTGGCGCCGGGGCGGACCTGGACCTCAACCACCTGCAACGGCACCCCCAGCGCCTCACACACCCGGCGACAATGCTCCGGCCAGGCATCGGCCGCAACCTGGAGGCCGTGGTGGACGTGGATAGCGCTGAGGGGTGGCAGTGTATGTGTGCTCGAGAGCGATGCGAGCAGGTGCAGCAGGACGCTGGAGTCGAGACCACCGGAGAAGGCGATGCGCCAGGCGTTAGCGTTGCGCCAGGGGGACAGTTGGGTGAGGAGCCGGGTGGGGAGATCCGCGCGGGTGTTCATAGGAATCAGCCTTGGCACAAACAACTGTGGGAGCGAGCCTGCTCGCGATAACGGTGTATCAATCAACTCATTTGTTGAATGTTAAACCGCTTTCGCGAGCAGGCTCGCTCCCACAGGGGTATAGCGTTCGAATCAGAGACCGTAGCTCATCAACCGCTCGTAGCGACGGGCCAGCAGCGCGTCGTTGTCGAACTTCTTCAGCATCGACAATTGCGAACTCAGCTCTGCGCGAATCAGCGCGGCAGCCGCCGCCGGGTCACGGTGAGCGCCGCCCACTGGCTCGTTGATCACTTTATCCACGATGCCCAGGCCTTTGAGACGCTCGGCGGTGATGCCCATGGCTTCCGCGGCGTCCGGCGCCTTCTCGGCGGTCTTCCACAGGATCGAGGCGCAGCCTTCCGGCGAGATTACCGCGTAAGTGGAGTATTGCAGCATGTTCAACTGGTCGCAGACGCCGATGGCCAAAGCACCGCCGGAACCACCTTCACCGATCACAGTGGCGATGATCGGGGTTTTCAACCGGGCCATGACCCGCAGGTTCCAGGCAATCGCTTCACTCTGGTTGCGCTCTTCGGCGTCGATGCCCGGGTAGGCGCCCGGGGTGTCGATGAAGGTCAGGATCGGCATCTTGAAGCGCTCGGCCATCTCCATCAGGCGGCAGGCCTTGCGATAGCCTTCCGGACGCGGCATGCCGAAGTTGCGACGGACTTTCTCGCGTACTTCGCGGCCCTTCTGGTGACCGATGACCATCACCGGCTGGTCGTCCAGGCGGGCGACACCGCCGACGATCGCGGCGTCGTCGGAGAAGTGACGGTCACCGTGCAACTCGTCGAACTCGGTGAAGATGTGATCGATGTAGTCCAGGGTGTATGGACGACGCGGATGACGCGCCAGGCGCGCGATCTGCCAGCTGGTCAGCTTGCCGAAGATGTCTTCGGTCAGCGTGCGGCTCTTGTCCTGCAGACGAGAGATCTCATCGCCGATATTCAGCGAATTGTCATTACCGACCAAGCGCAACTCTTCGATCTTGGCTTGCAGGTCGGCGATCGGCTGTTCGAAATCTAGAAAATTCGGGTTCATAGGCGTCCGTCTTGGGTCGACGTCCAA
This sequence comes from Pseudomonas sp. ICMP22404, assembly GCF_006227205.1. GTDB lineage: Bacteria > Pseudomonadota > Gammaproteobacteria > Pseudomonadales > Pseudomonadaceae > Aquipseudomonas. The sequence goes on along the minus strand of NZ_VCNG01000011.1, from coordinate 41,353 downwards.
GAGAGCTTGGGCCGGCCGGTTGTCTATTCGCGCCCTACCTTAAGGGAGAGGCGCGTTCAGGTCGAGATTAAAAATTCGGGTCGCGGTCAGGGACACTCCAAGTCCAGGAGTGGCCCCCGGCCGTCAACGGTATTGGAGGAAGACGTTGTCTTTGCCGAACTGGTCACGCAAGGCTTGAATCAACGCATCCGCCGGATCGATCCGCCAGCCCTCGCCGAACTGCAGCACGGCCTTGGCATCGGGGCGCACGTACTCCATGGTGATCGGGCAGGCACCGCGATGGCGCTTGAACAACTCGCCCAGCCAGCGTAGCTGGTCGCCCTTGAGATCCTGGGTCTGCAATTTCAGACGCAGGCTCTCGGCCAGGTTGGTCCGGGCATCCTCCATGCTCATCACCCGCTTGACCCGCAGCCGCAGACCACCGGAGAAATCATCGTTGCTGACCTCGCCTTCCACCACCACCATCGCGTCGGTCTGCAACAGCGACTGCGCCGAGTGGAACGCATCGGCAAACAACGATGCCTCGATACGCCCGGAACGGTCGTCGAGGGTGATGAACCCCATCTTGTCGCCTTTTTTGTTCTTCATCACCCGCAGGGCGATGATCATCCCCGCGACCGTTTGCGTATCGCGAGCCGGCTTCAGGTCGATGATGCGCTGACGGGCGAAGCGGCGGATTTCGCCTTCGTACTCATCGATCGGGTGGCCGGTGAGGTACAGCCCCAGGGTGTCCTTCTCGCCTTTGAGGCGCTCCTTGAGGGTCAGCTCCTTGGCCTTGCGATGGTTGCCGTAGACGTCGGCATCTTCCTCGACGAACAGGCCACCAAACAGATCGGCGTGGCCGCTGTCATGGGTGCGAGCGGTCTGTTCGGCGGCCTTGATCGCTTCTTCCATGGCTGTCAGCAACACCGCGCGGTTGCGGTCGATGTTGGCCTGATAGGCCTTGGGCTCGTCATGGAAGTAGGGACCTAGCCGGTCCAGCGCGCCGCTGCGGATCAAGCCGTCGAGGGTGCGCTTGTTGATACGCTTGAGGTCGACCCGGGCACAGAAATCGAACAGGTCCTTGAACGGCCCATCCTGGCGTGCCTCGGTGATGGCCTCCACGGGGCCCTCGCCCACGCCCTTGATCGCGCCCAGGCCATAGATGATGCGGCCCTCGTCGTTCACCGTGAACTTGAACTCCGAAGCGTTCACGTCCGGCGCGTCGAGGCGCAGCTTCATGGTCCGCACTTCTTCGATCAGGGTCACGACCTTGTCGGTGTTGTGCATATCCGCCGACAGTACGGCGGCCATGAACGGCGCCGGATAATGCGCCTTCAGCCACGCGGTCTGGTACGACACCAGGCCATAGGCGGCAGAGTGGGATTTGTTGAAGCCGTAGCCGGCGAATTTTTCCACCAGGTCGAAAATGTTACCGGCCAGGTCCGCATCGATGCCGTTGTTCGCACAGCCCTCGATGAAGCCGCCGCGCTGCTTGGCCATCTCCTCGGGCTTCTTCTTACCCATCGCCCGACGCAACATGTCCGCGCCGCCAAGGGTGTAGCCGGCCATGACCTGGGCAATCTGCATCACCTGTTCCTGATACAGGATGATGCCGTAGGTCGGCGCCAGTACCGGCTTGAGGCCGTCGTACTGGTAATCCGGGTGCGGGTACGCCAGCTCGGCGCGACCGTGCTTACGATTGATGAAGTCGTCCACCATGCCCGATTGCAGCGGGCCCGGACGGAACAGGGCCACCAGTGCGATCAAGTCTTCCAGGCAGTCGGGCTTGAGCTTCTTGATCAGCTCCTTCATGCCGCGGGATTCAAGCTGGAACACCGCCGTGGTTTCGGCTTTTTGCAGCAGGCTGTAGGTCGGTTTGTCGTCCAATGGAATGAACGCGATGTCCAGTGGCTCTTCACCGACCTTGGCCCGGTCGCGGTTGATGGTTTTCAGCGCCCAATCGATGATGGTCAGGGTTCGCAGGCCGAGGAAGTCGAACTTCACCAGGCCCGCCGCCTCGACGTCATCCTTGTCGAACTGGGTCACCAGGCCGTCGCCTTCCTCGTCGCAATAGATCGGCGAGAAGTCGGTCAGCTTGGTCGGCGCGATTACCACGCCACCGGCGTGCTTGCCGACGTTACGCACCACGCCTTCGAGTTTGCGGGCCATCTCCCAGATTTCCGCCGCCTCTTCATCGACCTTGATGAAGTCCCGCAGGATTTCTTCCTGCTCGTAGGCTTTTTCCAGGGTCATGCCGACTTCGAACGGAATCATCTTCGACAGACGATCCGCCAGGCCATAGGACTTGCCCTGCACCCGGGCCACGTCACGCACCACCGCCTTGGCGGCCATGGAACCGAAGGTGATGATCTGGCTCACCGCGTTGCGACCGTATTTCTCGGCTACGTAATCGATCACCCGGTCACGACCGTCCATGCAGAAGTCGACGTCGAAGTCGGGCATGGAAACCCGTTCCGGGTTGAGGAAACGTTCGAACAGCAGGTCATATTCCAGCGGGTCGAGGTCGGTGATCTTCTGCACGTAGGCCACCAGCGACCCGGCACCCGATCCACGCCCCGGCCCTACCGGCACGCCGTTGCTCTTGGCCCACTGGATAAAGTCCATCACGATCAGGAAGTAACCGGGGAAGCCCATCTGGATGATGATATCCAGTTCGAAATTCAACCGGTCGACATAGACCTGGCGCTTGGCTTCGTAATCTTCGGTGGTGTCCTTGGGCAGCAGGACGCTCAGGCGCTCTTCGAGGCCATCGAACGACACCTTGCGGAAATACTCGTCGATGGTCATGCCATCGGGAATCGGGAAGTTGGGCAGGAAGTGCTTGCCCAGCTTCACTTCGATGTTGCAGCGCTTGGCGATCTCGACGGTGTTTTCCAGCGCCTCGGGCAGATCGCTGAACAACTCGGCCATTTCCTCGGCGCTTTTGAGGTATTGCTGGTCGCTGTAGTTCTTGGGCCGGCGCGGATCATCGAGGGCTCGGCCCTCACCGATGCAGACGCGGGTCTCGTGGGCTTCGAAGTCTTCCTGCTTGATGAAGCGCACGTCGTTGGTCGCCACCAGCGGCGCCCCGATCTTGTCGGCCAGCGCCACAGCAGCGTGCAAGTGTTCCTCGTCGTTGGGACGGTTGGTGCGCTGCACTTCGATGTAGAAGCGATCCGGGAACACCGCCATCCACTCCCGAGCCAGCGTCTCGGCTTCCTCGGCATTGCCGCTGAGCAGGGCCAGGCCGATTTCACCTTCCTTGGCCGCCGACAGCATGATCAGGCCTTCGCTGGCCTCGGCCACCCACTCGCGCTCGATGATGATCGAACCGTTGCGCTGGCCATCGATGAAGCCACGGGAGATCAACTCGGTCAGGTTGCGGTAACCCACGGCGTTCATGACCAGCAGGCTGATACGGCTCAACGGTGCGTCCGGATCCTTGCTGGACAGCCACAGGTCGGCACCGCAGATCGGCTTGATCCCGCCGCCCATGGCGGTCTTGTAGAACTTGACCAGCGAACACATGTTGTTCTGGTCGGTGACCGCCACGGCAGGCATATTCATGCCCACCAGGGTCTTGACCAGTGGTTTGATCCGCACCAGACCGTCGACCAGGGAGTACTCAGTGTGCAGGCGTAGATGAACGAATGAAGCCGGCATAGTGATCCTGCGTTAAGTCATGAAAACAACAAGGCCCGGATTGTACCGGGCCTTGGGTATGAGTGGCGAATGCCCGTCAGTCGAAATACCGACCTTGTGGGAGCGAGCCTGCTCGCGAAGGCTGTGTATCAGGCCACATCAATGTTAGCCGCGCCGCCCTCTTCGCGAGCGAGCTCGCTTGCGCAGGGGATTGCACTTGGCTGAAGGGGACCCGCTGTTACCAAACCTTCACGCGCCTCATAAGCCAACCGCACCGGCGCGAACGAGCGCCGGTGGATCGGCGTTGGCCCCAGGCGCGCCAAGGCTTCCAGATGCACAGGCGTCGGGTAACCCTTGTGGCCACCGATGCCATAGCCTGGGTAAATCAGTTCAAAGGCGCTCATTTCCCGGTCACGGCTGACCTTGGCCAGGATCGATGCCGCCGCAATAGCTGGCACCTTCGCGTCCCCCTGGATCACCGCCTCGGCGCGCATCGACAGTTTCGGGCAACGATTGCCATCAATCATCGCCAGTTTCGGCGTGATGTGCAGGCCTTGCACCGCTCGCTGCATGGCGAGCATGGTGGCGTGCAGGATATTCAGCTCATCGATTTCTTCGACCTCGGCCCGGGCGATGCACCAGCTCAGGGCTTTCTCGCAGATTTCGTCGTAGAGCTTCTCGCGACGGGCCTCGGTGAGCTTCTTGGAATCGTTGAGACCCAGGATCGGCCGGTTCGGGTCGAGAATCACCGCCGCCGTCACCACCGCGCCGCACAATGGGCCACGCCCTACTTCATCGACGCCCGCCACCAGCTCTTCGACTTCGGCGACCAGGTTGAAGTCCAGGCCCATCTGTTGCTTCGAATGCTTCATGGTTTGGCACCGATCAAGGTCAGTACCGCGTCTGCGGCCTGGTTGGAGGCGTCGCGACGCAACGTGCGGTGGATCTCGTCAAAGCCGCGGGTCTGTTCCTGGCCGCCGTCGATCAACGGCGCCAGCGTATTGGCCAATGCATCGGCCGTTGCATCGTCCTGCAGCAACTCGGGCACCAGCAAACGCTGGGCCAGCAGGTTCGGCAGGGAGATGTAAGGACTCTTGACCATGCGCTTGAGGATCCAGAACGTCAGCGGTGCCAGACGATAGGCAACCACCATCGGGCGCTTGTACAGCAACGCCTCAAGAGTAGCAGTGCCGGATGCAATCAACACCGCGTCGCAAGCAGCCAACGCCTGGTGGGAGCGGCCGTCGAGCAGCGTGACCGGCAAATCGCGGCCGGCCAGCAGCGCTTCGAGCTGCTCACGCCGCTGCGCACTGGCACACGGCAAGACAAAACGCACGTCGGGACGCATCGCCCGAAGGCGCTCGGCGGCGTCGAAAAACAAACCACCCAGGCGACTTACCTCGCCGCCCCGGCTGCCAGGCATCAACGCCACCAGCGGCCCGTCGGACAAGCCCAACGCCTGGCGGGCATCCTTGCGGTCGGCTTCCAGGGGAATGGTATCGGCCAGGGTATGTCCGACAAACCGCACCGGCACACCATTCTCCTCATAGAACCTCGCTTCGAACGGCAGCAGCGTCAGCATCAGGTCGCAACCTTCGCGAATCTTCAGCACACGCTTCTGCCGCCAGGCCCAGACCGAGGGACTGACGTAGTGCACGGTCTTGATCCCGGCCTGACGCAACTTGAGTTCGATGTTGAGGGTGAAATCCGGCGCATCGATGCCGATGAACACATCCGGTTTTTCGTCAATCAGGGTCGCAATCAATTTCTTGCGCCGAGCCAGCAGCTCTCGCAGCCGACCGAGCACTTCCACCAGCCCCATCACCGACAGGCGCTCCATCGGGAAATAGGACGTCAACCCTTCGGCCTGCATCAATGGTCCGCCGACACCGATGAACTCGACCGCCGGGTGCTGAGCCTTGAGCGCTCGCATCAGGCCCGCACCCAGGATATCGCCGGAAGCCTCGCCCGCCACCAGCGCAACACGCAAATTACCCATGGTCAGCGAGTGATGCCGCGGGTCGAAGACTGGATGGAATCGCGGAACACCGCGACTTCCGGGAACTGGGTCGATGCCTCTGTCAACTCGACGAGCGCCTGCTCGATGGTCAACCCCTGGCGATACACGACCTTATAGGCGCGACGTAATGCACTGATCGCATCTTCGCTGAAGCCACGACGACGCATGCCTTCGAAGTTCATGCTGCGGGCTTCGGCCGGATTGCCGAACACCGTGACATAAGCCGGGACGTCCTTGCCGATGGCGGTGCCCATGCCGGAAAAGCTATGGGCGCCGATATGGCAGTACTGGTGAACCAGGGTGAAGCCGGACAGGATCGCCCAATCGTCCACGTGGACATGGCCGGCCAGCGCGGTATTGTTCACCAGGATGCAATGGTTGCCGATGACGCTGTCGTGGCCAATGTGGGCGTAGGCCATGATCAGGTTGTGGTCGCCCAGGGTCGTTTCGGAACGATCCTGAACGGTGCCACGGTGAATCGTCACGCCCTCGCGGATCACGTTGTGATCGCCGATGACCAGGCGGGTTTCTTCACCTTTGTATTTGAGATCGGGCGTGTCCTCGCCTACCGTAGAAAACTGGTAGATGCGATTGTGCCGGCCGATCCGGGTCGGTCCCTTGAGCACTACGTGCGGGCCGATCACCGTACCCTCGCCGATTTCCACACCTGCGCCGATAATCGACCAAGGGCCGACCTCGACATCGGCGGCCAGGACGGCCGTCGGATCGATGATTGCGCGAGGGTCAATCAAACTCATAGTTTGCGTTCCGCGCAAATGATTTCAGCGGAGCAGACAGGCTTGCCGTCGACCGAAGCCTGGCATTCGAACTTCCAGATCTGGCGCTTGCAACTGATGAACGTGGCTTCGAGGATCAGCTGATCGCCCGGGGTCACCGGCTGGCGGAAACGCAACTTGTCGGACCCGACGAAGTAGTAGAGCGTGCCGTCCGCGGGCTTCACGTCCATGATCTTGAAACCAAGGATTCCGGCAGCCTGAGCCATGGCCTCGATGATCAGCACGCCCGGCATGATGGGATGCGCAGGGAAGTGACCATTGAAGAACGGCTCATTGATGCTGACATTCTTGTAGGCGCGAATGCGCTTGCCCTCAACATCCAGCTCCACTACCCGATCCACGAGCAGGAACGGGTAACGGTGAGGCAGGTATTCGCGAATCTCGTTGATGTCCATCATTTCGGGGGGAAGCCTATGTAAAGATTGGGAGGTGCGCGGTAGACGCGCGCTCCGCTAGCAAATCAAGGAAGCCTGGCGGCCGTGCACACTTGATATGGAAATGGTATCAGCCATCTGATGAAGCATTACCGCCAGGGGTCACGTCCCCTACACGCTTTTCCACCTGTTTCAGGCGGCGCGCGATGTCATCGAGCTGACGGATACGGGCCGCGCTCTTGCGCCATTCGGCCGCCGGCTGCATCGCCGTACCGGAGGAATAGGCACCGGGCTCGGTAATCGAGTGGGTCACCATGGTCATCCCGGTCAGGAAAACGTTGTCGCAGATATCGATATGCCCCACCAGCCCCACGCCACCGGCGAGCATGCAGTGCTTGCCGATCTTGGTGCTGCCGGAGATACCCACGCAGGCCGCCATGGCGGTGTGGTCACCGACCTGGACGTTGTGGGCGATCTGGATCTGGTTGTCCAACTTCACACCATTGCCGATGACGGTGTCAGCCAGCGCGCCGCGGTCGATGGCGGTATTGACGCCGATCTCCACGTCATCGCCGACAGTGACGCCACCGATCTGGGCAATCTTCTGCCAGATGCCCTTCTCGTTGGCAAAACCGAATCCTTCACCGCCCAGCACCGCGCCCGACTGGATCACCACCCGCTTGCCGATGCGCACATCGTGATACAGGGTAACCCGGGGAGCCAGCCAGCCACCTTCGCCGATCTCGCTACGGGCACCGACGAAACAATGGGCACCCAGCGTGACACCGGCACCGATCCGCGCCGCACTCTCGATGACCACGAAAGGACCGATGCTGGCCGTCGGGTCGACCACCGCATCCGCCGCAATTACCGCACTGGGATGAATGCCGGCAGCCGATTTGGGCTTGGGATCGAACAGATGGGAAATCCGCGCGTACGCCAGGTACGGATCGGGCACGATCAGCGCGTCACCGGCAAAACCTTCGGCATCGGCAGCCTTGAGCAACAGCGCCGCGGCCCGGCTATCGGCCAGGTATTTGCGATATTGAGGATTTGCCAGGAAGCTCAACTGAGCTGGGCCAGCCTCTTGCAAAGTGGCTAGCCCAGTAATTGCCTTCTCCGGGTCGCCACGCAGGGTGGCTCCGAGGAACTCGGCCAACTGGCCGAGTTTGATAGTCGCTGTCATGGATTACTTCAGCTGATTCATGCGCTCGATGACCTGGCGCGTGATGTCGTACTGAGGTTTGACATCGATCACTGCGCCACGCTCGAACACCAGGTCAAAACCACCTTTCTTGATGACTTCTTCCACAGCGCTGTCGAGTTTCGGCTTGAGCTGCTTGAGCATTTCACGGTCGGCAACGGCTTTCGCTTCGTTCAGTTCCTTGGACTGGAACTGGAAGTCACGAGCCTTTTGCTTGAATTCAAGCTCCAGACGCTCACGCTCGCCCTGGGCCATCTTGTCGCCACCGGCGACCAGGCGATCCTGGATCCCTTTGGCACTGCTTTCCAGGCTCTTGAGCTTGGTCAGTTGCGGGCCGAATTTTTTCTCCGCATCCACGGCGTATTTCTTCGCCGCGTCGGATTCCAGCAAGGCCATCTGATAGTTCAGAACGGCGATCTTCATGTCGGCAAAAGCCGGACCTGCGACCAGCACGGTCGCCAGGAGAACCAATTGAGTCAACTTACGCACGATGTACTCCTACAAAATCCATTGTCGTTATCTTGGGTCAGACGCTTAGAACGTCTGGCCGAGGGAGAATTGGAACACTTGGGTTTCAGCGTCATCCGGTTTCTTGATCGGCATCGCCAGCGCGAAGCTCAAAGGACCGAGCGCGGTAACCCAGGTCACGCCTACACCAACGGAACTGGCCATGTTGCTGAGGCTGATGTCGTTGCACTGAGTGTTGGACTTGGTGCCGTTAGTGTTGGTGGTGTCGCTGCACTTGGAGTCGAAGACGTTACCCACATCCCAGAATACCGAGGTCCGCAGCGAGCGCTGATCCTTGACGAACGGCATCGGGAACAGAACTTCAAGACCACCCTGGATGAGTACGTTGCCACCAAACGGCAGTGGGTCCTGATCCGGGTCGGCTACGGTACCCGGGTTGGTGCCCTTGCTCGGGGTGCTGCGTGGGCCCAGGGTACTGTCCTTGAAACCACGTACCGAGTTGAAACCACCTGCGTAATAGTTCTCGTAGAACGGCAAGCCATCGGTCGACCCGTAGCCATCACCATAGCCCAGTTCGGTATGCAGGCGCATGGTGTAGGTGTCGGTCAACGGCTGGAACAGCTGGCCGCGATAGTCGAGCTTGAAGAACGACAGGTCACTGCCAGGCGTGGTGGTTTCCAGAACCAGGCTCTGGGAATGACCACGTGTCGCCAGCACGCCCTTGTTCAGGGTCGATTCGGACCAGCCGGCAGACGCCTTGAAGTTCAGGTAGCTGTCGCCTTCCTTGTTAACGAAATCGAAGATCTCGTCGACGGTGTATCTACCGGTGTTGATCTTGTCCTGCTGGGCAGTCAGACCGAACGTCAGGCGCGAGGTCTCGCTGATCGGATAACCGATGTTGGCGCCGACACCATAGCTGTCCACCGCATAGCTGGAGATATCGGAGTCGAGCTCGTCATAGTCGGTGGTGCGATAGAAGGCGTTGTAGCCCAGGCTCACACCGTCGGCAGTCCAGTAGGGGTCCACGAAACCGAAATTGTAGCGGGTCTGGTATTCACTGCGGGTCAGGCCGATGCTGACCTTGTTACCGGTACCCAGGAAGTTGTTCTGGGTAATCGAGCCACCGAGGATCAGGCCGGCGCTCTGGGCAAAACCGACACTGGCGGTGATCGAGCCGGAAGCCTGCTCTTCGACGCTGTAGTTCACATCGACCTGGTCGTCGACGCCCGGCACCGCGGGAGTCTCGACGTTGACTTCCTTGAAGAAGCCCAGGCGCTCCAGACGGGTCTTGGACTGGTCGATCAGGTAGGTCGAAGCCCAGCCACCTTCCATCTGGCGCATTTCACGACGCAGCACCTCGTCCTCGGACTTGGTGTTGCCACGGAAGTTGATGCGATTGACGTAGGCACGCTTGCCCGGGTCCACGGCGAAGGTGATGTCGACGGTGTGGTCTTCATCATGTGGTTGCGGCACGCCGTTGACGTTGGCAAAGGTATAGCCTTCGTTACCCAGGCGGCGGGTGATCAGTTCGGACGTGGTGGTCATCAGCTTGCGCGAGAACACCTGGCCTTTCTGTACCAGCAGCAACGACTTGACCTGGTCTTCAGGCACCTTCAGGTCACCGCTGAGCTTGACGTCGCGAACCGTGTACTTCTCGCCTTCGTTGACGTTGACGGTGATGTAGACGTGCTTCTTGTCCGGGGTAATGGACACCTGGGTCGAAGCGATGTCCATGTTGATGTAGCCACGGTCCAGGTAGTAGGAACGCAGGCGCTCCAGGTCACCGGAGAGTTTTTCACGGGCGTACTTGTCATCGTTCTTGAAGAACGACAGCCAGTTGGTGGTCTTGAGTTCGAATAGGTCGATCAGGTCTTCGTCGGGGAAAACCGTGTTGCCCACCACGTTGATGTGCTGGATGGCTGCCACGGTGCCTTCGTTGATGTTGACCTTCAGGCCCACACGGTTACGTGGCTGCGGCACCACTTCGGTGTCGACGGTGGCCGAATAGCGACCCTGGGCGACGTACTGGCGCTGCAGTTCGTTACGCACACCTTCGAGGGTCGCGCGCTGGAAGATCTCGCCTTCGGCCAGGCCGGACTGCTTGAGGCCTTTCATCAGGTCTTCAGTGGAGATCGCCTTGTTGCCTTCGATCTCGATGCTGGCGACTGACGGCCGCTCGACGACCGTAATGACCAGGACGTTACCGTCACGGCCCAGCTGGATATCCTGAAAGAAACCGGTCTTGAACAGCGCACGAGTGGACTCCACCAGGCGCCGATCATCCGCCTGCTCGCCGACGTTCAACGGCAAGGCACCAAAGACGCTACCCGCGGAAACCCGCTGGAGGCCGTTGACACGAATATCAGAGATAGTGAAGGACTCGGCGTGAACTTCGGCGATCATCAACACGGTAAACACCGCGGTTAGCAGCAGACGTTTCATGAAGTCCTTTCTTATTCCAACTGGCAATAAACAAACTGCCGCAAAATGCGGCAGATTCGCAATTCAGCGAAGCGTTACAGACGACCCAGATCGTTGACCAAGGCAAGCAACATCACCCCGACCACCAAGCTGATACCAATCTGTATCCCCCAACCTTGAACCCGATCCGACAAGGGACGACCACGCGCCCACTCGATCAGATAAAACAGCAGATGCCCCCCATCCAGTACCGGGATGGGCAGCAAATTCAGAACCCCCAGGCTAATGCTCAGATAAGCAAGGAAATTCAGGAAATCAGCAACGCCCGACTGGGCAGAAGCGCCCGCCACTTTAGCAATGGTTATCGGTCCACTCAAGTTTTTTACCGAGAGCTCGCCGAACAACATTTTCTTCAGTGAGTCGAGGGTCAGGACACTCATGGTCCAGGTACGACGCGCACCCTCGCCAATCGCTGCGACCGGACCAAAACTGACCTCGCGGATCATCTCCGGTGGCCAATCGACAGCCTTGACGCCCGCCCCCAGGTAACCCGCTGGCGTCTTGCTCTCGCCGCGAGCGGCCAGGGTCACCGGGACGTCGATTGGAGCACCGTCGCGCTCGACGTGCAGCACAATTTTGGTATCAGGACGTACACGAACCGCGTCGACCACCTGCTGCCAGTCATTGACCGACTGACCATCGAGGGCCAACAGGCGATCACCGGTCTTCAGCCCAGCCGCCTGCGCCGGCCCCTTCGGATCGAGCTCGGCCAACACCGGAGGCAATGCCGGACGCCAGGGTCGGATACCCAGGGAGCGGATCGGATCCGGCTCATCGGCCCCCTTGAGCCAGTTATCCAATACCAGTTCCCGAGGAGAATCCGTCGTCGAGCCTTGCTCGCGCACCATCAACTGCAACGAACCGCTCTCACCCAGCCGACGCACGAGTTGCAGGTTGACGGCAGCCCAACCGGAAGTCGGCTCGCCGTCAATGGCAACGATTTCCTCACCCGCGCTCAATCCCGCCCGGGCCGCAACGCTGCCGGCCTCGACCGCGCCGATGACAGGACGTACCTGCTCGCTACCCAACATGGCCAGCGCCCAGAAGAACACCATGGCCAGCAGGAAGTTGGCGATCGGCCCCGCCGCTACGATGGCGATGCGCTGCCGGACAGTCTTGCGATTGAAGGATTGATCAAGCTGATCGGCGGGCACTTCACCTTCACGCTCGTCGAGCATTTTCACGTAGCCGCCCAGCGGGATGGCGGCCACAACGAATTCGGTGCCCTTCTTGTCATGCCAGCGCAGCAAGGGCATGCCAAAGCCGACGGAAAAACGCAGGACCTTCACGCCACAGCGACGGGCGACCCAGAAATGACCGAATTCGTGAAAAGTGACCAGCACACCCAACGCAACCAGGGTGCCGACAATCATATAGAGCGCGCTCATCTGTTTTCTCCGCAATCCTGTCCAGGGCAGCCCCGGCTAACGTACCGCAGCCTCAGCGTCCGTGGCGCTTCAACCATTGACCCGCCAGCTCGCGGGCCCGGGCATCCACGGTGAATACTGCGTCGAGATCATCGAGGGCAACCACGGCCTCGAGATTCAAGACTTCCTCGATGATACTCGCGATCTCGAGGTAACGGACACGTCCATCAAGAAACGCGGCCACCGCCACCTCATTGGCGGCGTTTAGCATGGCCGGGGCACTGTCGCCCGCCTCGGCCGCCTGCCGCGCCAGGCGCAGGCAAGGGAAGCGTTGCTCATCGGGCGCCTGGAAATCCAGGCGGGCGATAGCGAACAGGTCCAGCGGCGCCACACCCGAATCGATTCGATCCGGCCAGGCCAGCGCATTGGCGATGGGCGTGCGCATGTCCGGGTTACCCAATTGGGCCAGCACCGAACCGTCTACATAGTCCACCAGCGAGTGAATCACACTCTGCGGATGAATCACCACCTCGACCTGGGACGGCCTGGCATCGAAAAGCCAGCAGGCCTCGATCAGCTCAAGCCCCTTGTTCATCATGCTGGCCGAATCCACGGAAATCTTGCGTCCCATGGACCAATTCGGATGTGCACAGGCCTGTTCGGGTGAAACATGCTCCAATTCTGACAGCGGTGTCTGCCGGAACGGGCCACCGGAAGCCGTCAGCAAGATCCGCCGGACCCCCACGGCACCCAGGCCACGGGAAAAATCCCGCGGCATGCATTGAAAGATCGCATTGTGTTCGCTGTCGATCGGCAGCAGTACCGAACCACTTTTGCCTACAGCCTGCATGAACAACGCGCCGGACATGACCAGCGCTTCCTTGTTGGCCAACAGGATCTTCTTGCCGGCCTCCACCGCAGCCAGCGTCGGGCGCAGACCCGCAGCGCCGACAATCGCCGCCATCACCGCATCGACTTCAGGATCGGAGGCCACTTCGCACAGGCCCTCCTCGCCCACCAGCACGCGGGTTTGCAGGCCAGCGGCACGCAGGTCATCCTGCAGTGCTCGCGCCACACCGGCTTCGGGCACCACGGCAAACCGAGGGGTGTGACGGATGCACAACGCCAGCAGCTCGCTCAGGCGCGTAAAGCCGCTGAGAGCGAAGACCTGGTAGCGCTCCGGGTGCCGGCCGATGACGTCCAGCGTACTCAGGCCAATCGAACCGGTAGCGCCCAGGACCGTGATCTGCTGAGGACGACTCACGATGCCGCCATCCACAGCAGCACAGCGAAGATCGGGACCGCAGCGGTAAGGCTGTCGATACGATCCAGCACGCCGCCATGGCCAGGCAGCAGATTGCTACTGTCCTTGATCCCGGACTGGCGCTTGAACATGCTTTCGGTCAGGTCCCCGACCACCGAGACGAAGACAATCAGGGCGGCGCCAAACAGGCCGATCAGCAATTGGCCGGCCGTCCATTCCCGTGCAACGCCGACGACGGTCGTAATCACCAGGCTCAGAGCGAGACCACCGTAGACCCCTTCCCAGCTCTTGCCAGGACTGACCTGAGGTGCGAGCTTGCGCTTGCCGAACGCCTTGCCGGAGAAGTAGGCCCCGACATCGGCGCCCCAGACCAGCACCATCACGGCCATGATCTGCCAGTTGCCCAGCGCGCCTTGCTTGATCCAGATAAGACCCTGCCAGGCCGGCAACAGGATCAAGAGACCGATCATCAGCTTGGTCGCGGCATTGGCCCAATGATGGGTCGTGCGGGGGTAGGTCAACACCAGGAAGGTCGCCGTCGCCCACCACAGCACCGAAGCGCCCAGCACCCAGGGTGCAAGACCGGGTACCACATACATGATGAACAGCATGGCCGCCACGACTGCGGCGTAGGTCACACGGGCCGACTGCGCGGCAAAACCGGCCAGCCGCGCCCACTCCCATGCCCCCAACGTTACGACCAGCCCGATGAACAGGGCAAAGCCCGCACCGTCAAGCAGGAAGAAACCGCACAGGGCGATGGGCAACAGGATCAGTGCAGTGATGATTCGTTGTTTGAGCATTAAACCCGGGCCCCAGCTTCGATCTGCTCGCTCGTTTTACCGAAACGACGCTGACGGGAAGCGAAATCGGCCAGCGCAACGCGCATGGCTTCGTGTTTGAAGTCCGGCCAGAACAGGTCGGAGAAGTACAGCTCGGCGTAAGCCAGCTGCCAAAGGAGAAAATTGCTGATGCGATGCTCGCCACCGGTGCGGATACACAGATCCGGCAGCGGCAGGTCACCCGTAGCCAGACAGGTCTGCAGCAGTTCAGGCGTGATGTCCTCCGGCCGCAGGTGCCCGGCCTGGACTTCCCGCGCCAGCCGCTGGGCTGCCTGGGCAATGTCCCACTGACCGCCGTAGTTGGCGGCGATCTGCAGGACAAACCGATCAGCACCGGCCGTCGCGGCCTCGGCCTCGCGCATCGCGGCCTGCAACTCCGGATGAAAGCGTGAGCGATCACCAATGATACGCAGGCTGATGCTGTTCTCGTTGAGACGCTTGGCCTCACGACGCAGAGCCTTGAGGAACAACTCCATCAAGGCGCTGACCTCGTCGGCCGGGCGCTGCCAGTTTTCGCTGGAGAAAGCGAACAGGGTCAGCACCTCGACGCCAGCCTCGGCGCACACTTCGATGACCGCGCGAACCGCATCGACCCCCGCCTTGTGCCCGGCGACACCGGGCATGAAGCGCTTCTTGGCCCAGCGGTTATTGCCGTCCATGATGATCGCTACGTGGCGTGGCACCGCGAACGACGCGGCCTGCTTGGTCTTATCCATGAAACGAGACCCTTATACGGCCATCAGGTCCGCTTCTTTTTGCTTGGTGGCCGCATCAATATCAGCCTCTGCCTTGTCGGTCAGTTTCTGGATATCGGCCGCTGCGCGACGCTCTTCGTCTTCGCTGATTTCCTTGTCCTTGACCAGCTTCTTCAGCTCGCCCAGGGCATCGCGTCGGATATTGCGCACGGCAACCCGAGCATCCTCGGCCGCGCTGCGCGCCTGCTTGGTAAAGCCCTTGCGGGTTTCTTCGGTCAGGGCAGGCATGGAGATCAGCAACAACTCGCCCAGGTTGGTCGGGTTGAGGTTCAGACCAGCGCTCTGGATCGCCTTGTCGACCGCCGCGAGCATGTTGCGCTCAAAGGCCACCACTTGCAGGGTGCGCGAATCCTTCACGGTGATGTTGGCGACGCCACTGATAGGGGTGTCGGTGCCATAGTAAGGAACCATCACGCTGCCCAGGATGCTCGGGTGCGCCTTGCCGGTACGAATCTGGCCAAACGCGTGACTCAGGGACTCCAGGGATTTCTGCATACGCGCTTGGGCGTCTTTCTTGATTTCGTTGATCATTGTTGAACTTCCTCGATCAGGGTTCCTTCGGCGCCGCCATGCACGATGTTCAACAGGGCGCCGGGCTTGTTCATGTTGAAGACGCGCAGCGGCATCTTATGGTCGCGGCACAGGCAGATAGCCGTCAGATCCATGACACCGAGCTTGCGATCCAGCACTTCATCGTAGGTCAGATGATCGAACTTCTCGGCATGCGGGTCCTTGAACGGGTCAGCAGTGTAGACACCATCGACCTTGGTTGCCTTGAGCACGACATCGGCATCGATTTCGATCGCTCGCAGGCAGGCCGCCGAATCCGTGGTGAAGAACGGATTACCGGTACCAGCGGCAAAAATCACCACTTCCTTGGAGTTGAGGTGGCGCATGGCTTTGCGGCGATCGTAGTGATCGGTCACGCCAACCATGGAAATAGCCGACATCACGATGGCCGAGATATTGGCACGCTCCAAGGCGTCGCGCATAGCCAGGGCGTTCATCACAGTGGCCAGCATGCCCATGTGGTCGCCTGTAACCCGATCCATGCCGGCCGCGCTCAGCGCTGCACCACGGAACAGGTTGCCGCCGCCGATGACCAGGCCGACCTGAACGCCGATACCGACCAACTGACCCACTTCGAGGGCCATGCGGTCCAGCACCTTCGGATCGATCCCGAACTCTTCCGAGCCCATCAGGGCCTCGCCGCTAAGCTTGAGTAGAATGCGTTTATAGCGAGCCTGATAACCACTGCCCTGCTGAGCCATTGCGAATCTCTCCTGCGGCGTATTTGAAAATTCTTGGCAGACTGTTTGCAGCCTGCTCTCACTCTAGCGTGACGCTGACACAGCGCCATCGGAACACGGCTTTGTAAGCCAGTTCCGACAGGAAACCAATAAAAATCGGCATCCTTATCCGAAAAGAGGCTGCGCGCGTGAGCGGGCAGCCTCTTCTGGGCGACAGTTGTAAAAACCTGTCTTATTGCTTGCTGGCAGCTGCTACCTGGGCGGCAACTTCTTCAGCGAAGTTGTCGACCGGCTTCTCGATGCCATCGCCTACTTTGAAGTAGGTGAAGGAGACGATTTCAGCACCGGCTTTCTTCGCCAGGTCACCGACCTTGACTTCAGGGTTCTTGACGAACGCCTGCTCAACCAGGCTGGCTTCGGCCAGGAACTTGGAGATACGACCAGCCACCATCTTCTCGGCGATGTCGGCAGGCTTGCCCTTGAGCTTCTCTTCGTTCAACTGCAGGAAAACGCCTTTTTCGCGCTCGATCGCTTCAGCCGAAACGTCCGAAGGCAGCAGGAACTCAGGGTTGGTCGCGGCTACGTGCATGGCGATGTCTTTCGCCAGCTCGGTGTCGCCGCCCTTGAGGACAACAGCCACGCCGATCTTGTTGCCGTGCAGGTAGGTACCCACCACGTCACCTTCAACGCGAACCAGACGACGGATGTTGACGTTCTCGCCGGTCTTGCCAACCAGTACCAGGCGCGCTTGTTCCTGAGCTTCGATCAGCGGAGCTGCGTCGGTCAGTTTGTCAGCGAAGGCCTTGTCGACGCTGGCAGCGACGAATGCCTTGAAGTCGTCCTGCAGAGCCAGGAAGTCGGTCTGGGAGTTCACTTCCAGCAGAACGGCGGCCTTGCCGTCGTCCTTGATGGCGATTGCGCCTTCAGCGGCAACGTTGCCAGCCTTCTTGGCAGCCTTGATGGCGCCCGAAGCACGCATGTCATCAATGGCTTTCTCGATGTCGCCGCCAGCCTTGGTCAAGGCTTTCTTGCAGTCCATCATGCCTTCGCCGGTACGCTCGCGCAGTTCTTTGACCAACGCTGCAGTAATCTCTGCCATTTCAAAATCCTCTTGGATAGGTTTTCAACCATTCCACCCGATCGAACGGGCGATCAATTCTTCCTGGAAAACCATTGCTTATAGACCGCGGCAGATTACAAACAGGTAGCTGCGCTGGCGACAAATGGTTTTCGAGGTGGCAAAAAGGGGGCCAAGCCCCCTTTTTGCTTACTGAGTCAACGCCAGGGCGTCAATTACTCAGCGGCTGCCGCCGGAGCTTCTTCAGCGAAGACTTCGGTGCCGCCTTGAACGTTGTTGCGACCACGGATAACAGCGTCAGCCATCGAACCCATGTACAGCTGGATGGCGCGGATGGCGTCATCGTTGCCTGGGATGATGTAGTCAACGCCTTCCGGGCTGCTGTTGGTATCGACAACGCCGATGACCGGGATACCCAGCTTGTTGGCTTCGGTGATCGCGATGCGCTCGTGGTCAACGTCGATCACGAACAGCGCGTCAGGCAGACCGCCCATGTCCTTGATACCGCCCAGGGAGCGGTCCAGCTTCTCAAGATCGCGAGTGCGCATCAGCGCTTCTTTCTTGGTCAACTTGGCGAAAGTGCCGTCTTCGGACTGGACTTCAAGATCACGCAGACGCTTGATGGAAGCGCGGATGGTCTTGAAGTTGGTCAGCATGCCGCCCAACCAGCGGTGATCGACGTACGGCGAACCGCAACGTGCTGCTTCTTCAGCAACGATCTTGCCAGCGGAACGCTTGGTGCCGACGAACAGAATCTTGTTTTTGCCCTGGGCCAGGCGCTCTACGAAGGTCAGTGCTTCGTTGAACATCGGCAGGGTTTTTTCAAGGTTGATGATGTGGATCTTGTTACGCGCGCCGAAAATGTACTTGCCCATTTTCGGGTTCCAGTAACGGGTCTGGTGACCGAAGTGCACACCGGCCTTCAGCATATCGCGCATGTTGACTTGGGACATGATAGTTCCTTGATAAGTCGGGTTTGGCCTCCACGTATCCCAATGACCAACCAGCGGCTTGTATAAGCCAAAGGCACCCAGGTCATCGTGTCGACACGTGTGTGGATTTAAGCTCACGGGGTCATCCCCGGAAAGCGGCGCATTTTATACCACAGCAAGGGCGAAAACGGAACATGGATTCTGAAATCCTCTGTGGCGAGGAGATTGTGGGAGCAAGGCTTGCCCGCGATGAAGCCTGTGCGGTCCTTCAGAAGTCGAATCACCTGGGTCGCGAGCAAGCTTTGCTCTCCCCCTCCCCTCGCCACTGAGTTCGGCCTGGGGAGCTCTTTGTACTGTTCGTCTGTTAGAATCGCGTTTTCAGGGCCGTGCTGGTCATCATCCGCCGCCCATTTCGTTTTGGACAGCGCCGTCGGGCGCAAAGAGAGCCTGTATGACCGTTACCCTCAAGACTGCCGAGGACATCGCAAAAATGCGTGTTGCCGGCAAACTCGCCGCCGACGTGCTGGAAATGATCGCCGACTACGTCAAGCCAGGCGTGACCACCGAAGAGCTGGACCGCATCTGCCACGACTTCATCGTCAACGAGCAGAAGGCCATCCCGGCGCCGCTCAACTATAAAGGCTTCCCGAAGTCGATCTGCACCTCGATCAACCACGTGGTCTGCCACGGCATTCCCAACGAGAAGCCGCTGAAGGACGGCGACACGCTGAACATCGATGTCACCGTGATCAAGGACGGCTATCACGGCGACACCAGCCGCATGTTCCATGTCGGCAACGTGCCAGAGTGGGCCCAGCGCCTGTCGAAGGTCACCCAGGAATGCATGTACATGGCCATCGAACTGGTGAAACCGGGCTGCCGCCTGGGAGACATCGGCGAAGTGATCCAGAAACATGCGCAGAAGAACGGCTTTTCGGTGGTCCGTGAATTCTGCGGCCACGGCATTGGCAAGGTCTTCCACGAAGAACCGCAGATCCTGCACTACGGCCGTGCCGGCACTGGCATGGAGCTTCAAGCGGGCATGACCTTCACCATCGAACCGATGATCAACCAGGGGCGCGCCGACACCAAGGTCCTGGGCGACGGCTGGACCGCCATCACCAAGGACCGCAAGCTGTCGGCCCAATGGGAGCACACCCTGCTGGTCACCGAGACCGGGTACGAAATCTTCACTCTGCGCAGCGACGACACCATCCCTCGCGTTTCCGCCTGAGTCCAATACAGCGCACAGCTATAGATAGATAGAAAGGAAAGCCATTCAATGCCGCAGGTGGATCCCGAACTCTTCGACCGTGGCCAGTTCCAGGCTGAACTGGCCCTGAAGGCAAGCCCCATCTCGGCCTTCAAGAAGGCGATCCGCCAGGCCCACGAAGTACTCGACCAGCGCTTTCGCGATGGGCGGGATATCCGTCGGCTGATCGAGGACCGCGCCTGGTTCGTCGACAACATCCTGCAGAAGGCCTGGGAGCAGTTCAACTGGAGCCTGGATGCCGACATCGCCCTGGTAGCGGTGGGTGGCTACGGGCGTGGCGAGCTGCACCCCTACTCTGACATCGACCTGCTGATCCTGCTGGACAGTGCCGATCACGAGATCTTTCGTGACTCCATCGAGCGTTTCCTGACGCTGCTGTGGGACATCGGCCTGGAAGTCGGCCAGAGCGTGCGCTCGGTACAGGAGTGCGCCGATGAAGCCCGCGCCGACCTGACGGTGGTGACCAACCTGATGGAAAGCCGCACCATTGCCGGCCCCGAACGGCTGCGCCAGCGCATGCTCGAGGTGACCAGCACGGCGCACATGTGGCCGAGCAAGGACTTCTTCCTGGCCAAACGCGCCGAGCAGAAGGCCCGCCACCACAAATACAACGACACCGAATACAACCTGGAGCCCAACGTCAAAGGCTCACCCGGCGGGCTGCGGGACATCCAGACGATCCTGTGGGTCGCCCGCCGCCAGTACGGCACGCTGAACCTTCGGAACCTGGCCGGCGAGGGTTTCCTGGTGGAGAGCGAAAACGCCTTGCTGGCTTCGTCCCAGGAATTTTTGTGGAAGGTCCGCTACGCACTGCACATGCTCGCCGGGCGCTCCGAAGACCGCTTGCTGTTCGATCACCAGCGCTCCATCGCGGGCCTGCTGGGTTTCGAAGGCCAGGACGCCAAGCAGTCCATCGAAAACTTCATGCAGCAGTACTACCGGGTGGTGATGAGCATCGCCCAGCTCAGCGAACTGATCATCCAGCACTTCGAGGAAGTCATCCTCGCACCGGAAGATACGACGCCGCCGCAGCCGATCAACTCCCGGTTCCAGTTGCACGACGGGTACATCGAGGCACGCAATGCCAATGTGTTCCGGCGCACCCCGTTCGCCATGCTCGAAATCTTCGTGCTGATGGCCCAGCAGCCGGAAATCAAGGGTGTACGCGCCGACACCATTCGCCTGCTGCGGGAGAACCGTCACCTGATCGATGACGACTTCCGCCACGACATCCGCAATACCAGCCTGTTCATCGAGCTGTTCAAGTGCAAGATCGGCGTACACCGCAACCTGCGACGCATGAACCGCTACGGGATCCTGGGGCGTTACCTGCCGGAGTTTGGCTTCATCGTCGGGCAGATGCAGCACGACCTGTTCCACATCTATACCGTCGATGCCCACACCCTGAACCTGATCAAGCATCTGCGTAAGCTTCAGTACACCCAGGTGTCGGAAAAATTTCCGTTGGCCAGCAAGCTCATGGGCAAGCTGCCCAA
Organism: Pseudomonas sp. ICMP22404; assembly: GCF_006227205.1. GTDB lineage: Bacteria > Pseudomonadota > Gammaproteobacteria > Pseudomonadales > Pseudomonadaceae > Aquipseudomonas. The sequence continues at coordinate 20,128 of NZ_VCNG01000011.1, read as the reverse complement.
GCCTGAACTGATCTATATGGCTGGGCTGTACCACGACATTGGTAAAGGTCGCCAGGGCGATCATTCGGAAGTCGGCGCGATGGATGCCGAGGCGTTTTGCCAGCGGCACCAACTGCCTATCTGGGACAGCCGGTTGATCGTCTGGCTGGTGCAGAATCACCTGGTGATGTCGACCACCGCCCAACGCAAGGATCTGTCCGATCCGCAGGTGATCCACGACTTCGCCCAGATCGTCGGCGATGAAACCCGTCTGGATTACCTCTACGTGCTGACGGTGGCCGATATCAACGCCACCAACCCGACCCTGTGGAACTCCTGGCGGGCCAGCCTGTTGCGCCAGCTGTACACCGAGACCAAGCGGGCCTTGCGCCGTGGCCTGGAAAACCCGGTGGACCGCGAGGAGCAGATCCGTCGCACCCAAAGCGCGGCCCTGGATATCCTGGTGCGCGGTGGCACCGACCCGGACGACGTCGAACAGCTCTGGTCGCAACTGGGCGATGATTATTTCCTGCGCCACACCGCCGGCGACGTGGCCTGGCACAGCGACGCGATCCTGCAGCAACCGGCCGACGGCGGACCGTTGGTGTTGATCAAGGAAACCACGCAACGCGAGTTCGAAGGCGGCACGCAGATCTTCATCTACGCGCCGGACCAACACGACTTCTTCGCCGTGACCGTGGCCGCGATGGACCAGCTCAACCTCAACATCCACGATGCCCGGATCATCACCTCCAGCAGCCAGTTCACCCTCGACACTTATATCGTGCTCGACACCGAAGGCGATTCGATTGGTGACAATCCGAAACGGGTCAAACAGATTCGCGACGGTCTCACCAGCGCCCTGCGCAACCCGGCAGACTACCCGACCATCATCCAGCGGCGGGTGCCACGCCAACTCAAACACTTCGCGTTCGCCCCGCAGGTGACGATCCACAACGATGCCCAGCGCCAGATCACGGTGCTGGAACTCAGCGCCCCGGACCGCCCCGGCCTGCTGGCGCGGATCGGTCATATTTTCCTGGAGTTCGACCTGTCGCTGCAGAACGCCAAGATCGCCACCCTTGGCGAGCGGGTGGAAGACGTCTTCTTCATCACCGACGCCCATAACCAGCCGTTGTCCGATCCCCTGCTGTGCAGTCGCCTGCAGGACGCGATCGTCCAGCATTTGAGCGTCAACCAGGAACCGGATACCAACCTGACACGCATCAACATCTGAACCCATGAATTTCCCTGTGGGAGCGAGCCTGCTCGCGATGGCGGCGCGACATTCAGCATTGAGATCGCCTGCCCCACCGCTATCGCGAGCAGGCTCGCTCCCACAGCCCCACATTGAACGAGGCCCCCATGAACAACGCCCTGAACCAGTTGCAGCCCTACCCGTTCGAAAAGCTTCGCGCCCTGCTGGGCAGCGTCACGCCCAACCCGGACAAGCGGCCGATTGCGTTGTCCATCGGCGAACCCAAGCACCGTTCACCCAGTTTTGTCGCCGAAGCCCTGGCCAGCAATCTGGACCAGATGGCCGTCTATCCGACCACGTTGGGTATCCCCGCCCTGCGGGAAGCCATCGCCGGCTGGTGCGAACGACGCTTCAACGTGCCCAACGGCTGGCTCGACCCGGCGCGTCATGTGCTGCCGGTCAATGGTACCCGGGAGGCGCTGTTCGCCTTCACCCAGACCGTGGTCAACCGTGGCGACGATGCACTGGTGGTCAGCCCGAACCCTTTCTATCAGATCTATGAAGGCGCCGCGTTCCTGGCCGGGGCCAAGCCGCACTACCTGCCGTGCCTGGACGAGAGCGGCTTCAACCCGGATTTCGACGCCGTTTCGGCGGACATCTGGAAACGCTGCCAGATCCTGTTCCTGTGCTCCCCTGGCAACCCGACCGGCGCCCTGATTCCGGTGGACGTGCTGAAGAAACTCATTGCCCTGGCCGACGAGCACGACTTCGTGATCGCCGCCGACGAGTGCTACAGCGAACTGTACTTCGACGAACAGACCCCGCCACCGGGCCTGCTCAGTGCCTGCGTCGAACTTGGCCGCCAGGACTTCAAGCGCTGCGTGGTGTTCCACAGCCTGTCCAAGCGCTCCAACCTGCCTGGCCTGCGCTCCGGTTTCGTGGCGGGCGACGCGGACATCCTCAAGGGTTTCCTGCTGTATCGGACCTATCACGGCTGCGCGATGCCAGTGCAGACCCAATTGGCGAGCATCGCCGCGTGGAACGACGAAGAACACGTACGGGCCAACCGGACGCTGTACCGGGAGAAGTTCGACGCCGTGCTGGACATCCTCAGCCCGGTGCTGGATGTGCAACGCCCCGATGGCAGCTTCTACCTGTGGCCAAACGTGGCAGGCGACGACGCAGCCTTCTGCCGGGATCTGTTCGAACAGGAACACGTGACCGTGGTGCCGGGCTCCTACCTGTCCCGCGAAGTCGATGGCGTCAACCCGGGCGCCGGCCGCGTGCGCATGGCCCTGGTTGCACCACTGGCCGAATGCGTCGAAGCCGCAGAGCGGATCCGCGCATTCATCCAGCGTCGAGGTTGAGGGCTGTTGTGGGAGCGAGCTTGCTCGCGAAGGCGTCAGTTCAGTGGCCTATCCGTAGACTGATATGCCGCTTTCGCGAGCAAGCCCGCTCCCACACTGAATTACGGATTCCCACTCTCCCCGTAGCGACGCCGAAACCTGTGGGAGCCGAGCTTGCTCGCGATGACGGCGGTACAGTCGATAACATCGCAAGCTGATCCAATGCAATCGCGAGCAGGCTCGCTCCCACACTGGATAGTGAGTGGTCGCAGTATTCGGGAACTCACTGAACAAAATCTCAGCAACGCGGCGGTTACGCAACGCACCTATTTCGGTACATTTCACTGAAGACTGAGGTACCGCAAATGAACAAGCATATTGGATCTGACTTTGATGACTTCCTCGCCGAGCAAAGCATTGCCGAGGAGGTTTCCGCTGCGGCGCTCAAACGTGTTATTTCCTGGCAGATTGCCGAGGCAATGAAACTACAGAAAGTCACCAAAAAAAGCCTTGGCGGAGCGGATGCACACCAGTCGCACCGCAGTTGATCGTGCGCTAGGTCAGAGGGTGGAAGTACGGTTGGTGCCTGAGCAGGAAGGGGCTCACGCATAAGCGCTTTTGTGGCGAGGGGATTTATCCCCGCTGGGCTGCGCAGCGGCCCCCAAAACAGACAACTCGGTGTGCCAGAACGATTGAGTTCACTGCTTTAGGGTTGCTGCGCAGCCCAACGGGGATAAATCCCCTCGCCACAGGTCCAGCGCTTCACAGGTATTTTTGTGTTTGCCTTTCGATTTATCGCGCGCAAGCTTTGCTCCCACAGTGGACTTGTGGGGCTAACGCAACCTGTGATCAATACCGGATACTGTGGGAGCAAAGCTTGCTCGCGATGAAACCACCTCGGCCTGCCAGAAGACCGCGTCATCGTTCATCGCGGGCAAGCCTCGCTCCCACAGCCGTCCGGTCATGGCATAATCCCTCACCTTTTATTTCCGGCACCTGCAAAGGGGGCAGTTCCTTGACCGATTCAAGCAAAACGTTGCACCTTTTCGGCATCAAAGCCTGTGACACCATGAAAAAGGCGCGCACCTGGCTCGATGACCACGCTGTGCGCTACGACTTTCACGATTACAAGAGCGCCGGCATCGACCGTGAGCACCTGACCCAATGGTGCGACGAGCATGGCTGGCAAGTGGTGTTGAACCGTGCCGGTACGACCTTTCGCAAGCTCGACGACGAACGCAAAGCCGATCTCGACCAGTCGAAAGCCATCGAACTGATGCTCGCCCAACCCTCGATGATCAAGCGCCCGGTGCTCGATCTCGGTGACCGAACCCTGATTGGCTTCAAGCCAGATATCTACGCGGCAGAAATCAAGTAAGCCTGCCCAGTCCATTTTGTTGAGGTAATGTTCATGTCCACTACCCTGTTCAGCCTGGCCTTCGGCGTCGGCACCCAAAACCGCCAAGGCGCCTGGCTGGAAGTGTTCTACGCACAGCCACTGCTCAACCCGTCGGCCGACATCGTCAAGGCCATCGCGCCGATCCTGGGCTACAGCGAAGGCAACCAGGCCATCACCTTCACCACCGCCCAGGCCTCGCAACTGGCCGAGGCCCTCAAGGGTGTCGATGCCGCGCAAGCCGCGTTGCTGACCCGCCTGGCCGAAAGCCACAAGCCGCTGGTCGCCACCCTGCTGGCTGAAGATGCGCAACTGAGTTCCACCCCCGAGGCCTACCTCAAGCTGCACCTGCTGTCCCATCGCCTGGTCAAGCCCCATGGCCTGAACCTGGCTGGCATTTTCCCGCTGCTGCCGAACGTGGCCTGGACCAGCCAGGGTGCGATCGACCTCAGCGAACTGGCCGAACACCAACTCGAAGCCCGCCTGCGTGGCGAGCTGCTGGAAGTGTTCTCGGTGGACAAGTTCCCGAAAATGACTGACTACGTGGTTCCGGCCGGCGTGCGTATCGCCGATGCAGCACGGATCCGCCTGGGCGCCTACGTGGGCGAAGGCACCACCGTGATGCACGAAGGTTTCGTCAACTTCAACGCCGGCACCGAAGGCCCGGGCATGATCGAAGGCCGTGTGTCGGCTGGCGTGTTCGTCGGCAAGGGCTCGGACCTGGGCGGCGGTTGCTCCACCATGGGCACCCTGTCGGGTGGCGGCAACATCGTGATCAAGGTCGGCGAAGGCTGCCTGATCGGTGCCAACGCCGGTATCGGTATTCCATTGGGCGACCGCAATACCGTGGAATCGGGCCTGTACGTGACCGCCGGCACCAAGGTGGCGCTGCTGGACGAGAACAATCAGCTGGTCAAGGTGGTCAAGGCCCGCGACCTGGCCGGCCAGCCTGACCTGCTGTTCCGTCGCAACTCTGAAACCGGCGCAGTGGAATGCAAGACCCACAAGTCGGCCATCGAGCTGAACGAAGCACTGCACGCGCATAACTAAGCCGCTTCACCGTCACCTGTGGATGCAAGCTTTTGTGGGAGCCGAGCTTGCTCGCGATGAACGATGACACGGTCTTGCAGTTAAACCGTGTTGCTCCCATCGCGAGCAAGCTCGGCTCCCACAGGGCCCGCTTCCACAGGGTCCAGCTTCACTTCAGCAGGGCCCGAAAGCATGTTGATTCCATCCCCCTGGCGTGCCGATTTCCCGGCCATCGCCGCCCTGCAACGGCAAGGCCAGACCTACCTGGACAACGCCGCCACCACGCAAAAACCCCAAGCCCTGCTGGATGCCCTGGCGCATTATTACGCCAACGGCGCGGCCAACGTGCACCGTGCGCAACACTTGCCAGGCGCCCATGCCACCCAGGCGTTCGAAGACAGCCGTCTCAAGGTGTCGCAATGGCTCAATGGGGGGGAATGCGGGCAGATCGTGTTTACCCACGGCGCCACTTCGGCGCTGAACCTCCTGGCCTACGGCCTGGAACACCTATTCAATCCAGGCGATGAAATCGTCATCAGCGCCCTGGAGCACCACGCCAACCTGCTGCCCTGGCAGCAACTGGCCGAGCGCCGTTCGTTGACGCTGGTGGTGTTGCCGCTCGACACCCACGGGGTGATCGACCTCGACGCCGCCGCCGATCTGATTGGCCCGCGTACGCGCTTGCTGGCGGTGAGCCAATTGTCCAACGTGCTTGGCACCTGGCAACCCTTGCCGCCGCTCTTGGCACTGGCCAAGGCCCAGGGCGCCTTGACGGTCATCGATGGCGCCCAGGGTGTGGTCCACGGCCGTCACGATGTGCAGGCCTTGGAATGCGATTTCTATGTGTTTTCCAGCCACAAGCTCTACGGGCCAGAAGGGCTGGGCGTATTGTTTGGCCGCAACGAAGCACTTCGCGAGCTGCGTCATTGGCAGTTCGGTGGCGAAATGGTGCAGCAGGCCGACTACCACCGCGCCTCTTTCCGCCCCGCGCCCCTGGGTTTCGAAGCCGGCACACCGCCCATCGCCAGCGTGATCGGCCTGGGGGCGACCCTGGATTACCTGTCCACCCTCGACGCACAAGATGTCATTGACCATGAGACTGGGTTGCACGACTACCTGCTCCACGGCCTGCTGGCGCGCAACGGCGTGCGCCTGGTGGGCGATCCACGGCTGGCGCTGGTCAGTTTCGTGGTGGACGGCGTGCACAACGCCGACCTCGCTCATTTGCTGACCGAGCAAGGCATTGCCGTGCGCGCCGGGCATCACTGCGCCATGCCGCTGTTCAAGCATCTGCAGCTGTCGGGAGCGATCCGGGTATCGCTGGCGCTGTACAACGACTCCGCCGATATCGAGCGTTTCTTCGAAGCCCTCGATCAGGCCCTGGAGATGCTGCGATGAACCTGCCTGTCGATGCCGCCACAGCGCTGCAAATCTTCCAGGACGCCTCGGGCTGGGAACAACGGGCCCGGCTGCTGATGCAGTGGGGCGACCGCCTGCCGCCGCTGAACGAGGCGGACAAGTGCGACACCAACCTCGTCAATGGCTGCGAAAGCCAGGTATGGCTGGTGGGGCGGTTGCAGGACGGGCACTGGCAGTTTGCTGCCAGCAGTGATGCGCGGTTGATTCGCGGATTGGTGGCGCTGTTGCTGGCACGGGTCAACGGCTTGTCGGCCGAAGCGTTGCAGCAGGTGGATTTGCCGGACTGGTTCAATCAGTTGGGACTGTCGCGACAGCTGTCGCCTTCCCGCAGCAATGGCTTGAATGCGGTGTTGCAGCGGATGCGTGAACTGACTCAGCAGCCGAACGCGGAGCGTCCGTAGAGGCATTCCCACGCAGAGCGTGGGAACGATCTCACGTCCTATCCGCCGGCCGCCGCACACCCGCGACAATCTTATCCACAGCCTTGGTCGCCGCGACCATGCCGAACGTCGCCGTCACCATCATCACCGCGCCAAACCCGCCGGCGCAGTCGAGCTTCACACCGTCGCCGACAAAACTCTTCTGCAAGCAGATGCTGCCGTCGGGTTTGGGGTAGCGCAGTTGCTCGGTGGAAAACACGCAGGGCACGCTGTAGTGACGGGTCACAGTGCGGGAAAAACCGTAGTCGCGGCGCAGGGTGGACCGTACTTTCGAAGCCAACGGATCGTTGAAGGTACGGTTCAGGTCGCAGACCTGGATCAGCGTCGGGTCGATCTGCCCGCCCGCGCCGCCGGTGGTGATAATCTGGATCTTGCGACGCTTGCACCAGGCGATCAGCGCAGCCTTGGCGTTGACACTGTCAATGCAGTCGATCACGCAGTCGATGTTCGGCGTGATGTATTCGGCCATGGTGTCGCGGGTGACGAAATCCGCCACGGCGTGCACCGTGCAATCGGGGTTGATCCCGCGCAGGCGTTCGGCCATCACCTCGACCTTGGGTTTGCCGACGGTGCTGTCCAGGGCGTGCAACTGACGGTTGGCGTTGCTGACGCAGACGTCGTCCAGGTCGAACAGCGAAATCTCGCCCACGCCACACCGGGCAATGGCTTCCGCTGCCCAGGAACCGACCCCGCCCACCCCGACAATCGCCACATGGGCCGCCCGCAGGCGCTCCAGGCCTTCGAGGCCATACAAACGGCCGATACCGGCAAACCGTGGATCTTCTGTACTCATGACCATTACCCCAAAAACCGGCGCGCATTATAGGGCACCAGAAAACCATTGTGGGAGCGAGCCTGCTCGCGATGGCGGTGCTTCAGTCAATATCACCGCCACTGATCCTCCGCCATCGCGAGCAGGCTCGCTCCCACAAGGTTTTGTGCTCCAACCGACAGACACCGGGGGCCAACGATTGCTGTTTTGCTATAAGATAACCGCCATTTTGCGGGAGGCTGCCCGCTTCAGCACTCGCCTTGCGCTCACACAATATTCCCGGAGTTTCCATGACGGCCCACGCCGACCTCTCGCCGACCCTGCAACTCGCCTGCGACCTGATCCGCCGTCCGTCCGTGACGCCGGTGGATGCCGATTGCCAGAAACTGATGATGCAGCGCCTGGGCGATGCAGGTTTCAAGCTCGAACCGATGCGCATCGAGGATGTGGATAACTTCTGGGCCAGTCACGGCAAGCATGACGGTCCGGTGCTGTGCTTCGCCGGGCACACCGATGTGGTGCCGACCGGTCCGGTGCAGGCCTGGCAGCTCGATCCGTTCGATGCGGTCATCGACGATGAGGGCATGCTCTGTGGCCGTGGCGCGGCCGACATGAAAGGCAGCCTCGCGGCGATGGTGGTGGCGGCCGAGCGGTTCGTCGCCGACTACCCGGACCACAAGGGCTCGATCACCTTCCTGATCACCAGTGATGAAGAAGGCCCGGCCCACCACGGTACCAAGGCTGTGGTCGAGCGCCTCAAGGCCCGTCAGGAGCGTCTGGACTGGTGCATCGTCGGCGAGCCGTCGAGCACCGCCCTGGTGGGTGACGTGGTCAAGAACGGCCGTCGCGGCTCCCTCGGTGCGAAGCTGACCGTGCGCGGCAAGCAAGGCCACGTGGCCTACCCGCATCTGGCGAAGAACCCGATCCACCTGGCGGCTCCGGCGCTGGCGGAACTGGCCGCCGAGCATTGGGACCATGGCAACGATTTCTTCCCGCCCACCAGTTTCCAGATCTCCAACCTCAACTCTGGCACCGGTGCGACCAACGTGATCCCGGGTGAGCTGGTGGCAGTGTTCAACTTCCGCTTCTCCACCGAATCCACCGTCGAAGGCCTGCAGCAGCGCGTCGCTGACATTCTCGACAAACATCAACTGGACTGGCACATCGACTGGGCCCTGTCCGGCCTGCCGTTCCTCACCGAGCCGGGCGCGCTGCTGGACGCCGTGTCGTCGAGCATCAAGGACGTAACCGGTCGCGAAACCCAGGCCTCCACCAGCGGCGGGACGTCCGACGGTCGTTTCATCGCCACCATGGGCACCCAAGTGGTGGAACTGGGCCCGGTCAACGCAACCATCCACCAGGTCAACGAACGCGTGCTGGCGGCCGATCTCGATGTACTCACCGAGATCTACTACAAGACGCTGATCAAGTTGCTCGCCTGATGCTCGCCTGCCCGATCTGCAGTGAGCCGCTGAACGCGGTGGACAACGGAGTGGCCTGCCCGGCCGGGCATCGGTTCGACCGCGCCCGCCAGGGCTACCTGAACCTGTTGCCGGTGCAGCACAAGAACAGCCGCGACCCCGGCGACAACCAGGCCATGGTCGAAGCCCGCCGCGACTTCCTCAACGCCGGGCACTACGCCCCTGTCGCCCGACGCCTGGCCGAGTTGGCGGCTGAACGCAGCCCCGGCCGCTGGCTGGACATCGGTTGTGGCGAGGGTTACTACACCGCACAAATCGCCGACGCACTGCCCGATGCCGATGGCTATGCCCTGGACATTTCCCGCGAGGCGGTCAAGCGCGCTTGCAAACGCAATCCACAGCTGACCTGGTTGATCGCCAGCATGGCGCGGGTGCCGCTGGCCGACGGCTGCTGCCAATTCCTGGCAAGCGTGTTCAGCCCGCTGGACTGGCAAGAGGCCAAGCGCCTGCTCAGCCCCGGTGGCGGCCTGATGAAAGTCGGCCCTACCCGCGGCCACCTGATGGAACTGCGCGAACGCTTGTACGACGAAGTGCGCGAGTACACCGATGACAAGCACCTGGCCCTGGTCCCTTCGGGCATGGCGCTGGAGCACAGTGAAACCCTGGAGTTCAAGCTGATACTCGAGAACGGCCAGGACCGTGCCAACCTGCTGGCGATGACGCCCCACGGCTGGCGCGCCAGTGCCGAGCGCCGCGCCAGCGTGATCGAACAGACCGAGCCGTTCGAAGTCACGGTGTCGATGCGCTACGATTATTTCGTTCTTCAATAACCTTTTGATTCCGGGTCCCGAGCCGTCGCTCGGGACCAGTTAAATCCGCGAATGGATTTTTCGAGACCGCAATGAGGACATCCATGCGCCAACCCGATATCGAGATTTACCTCAAAGACGCCGACGTCGACCACAAGGCCGTCGCCGCCTGGCTGACCCAGGCACTGGGCCCGTGCAGCGAATGGACCCAGAAAGGCCAGACCTACAAATGCAAGGCCGGCGACATCCCGGTGACCTGGCTGCCCAAGGCCGTTGGGAAATGGAACAGCCTGTACCTGGAAAGCGATCGGACCCCCTGGGATGACGACATCGCCTGCGCCCGTGCCGCATTCGCCGCACTGAATGTAGAAGTACGCTGCGCGCCCGGCTCGTGGGTGGAAGAGGAAGGTGAGGAATCGGCCGATCGCTGGATTCGCATCAGTGCTGATGGGGAAGAAGAGATTACCTGGAAGACGGCCTGACCCGGCTCAGATCCTCGACGGATCCAAATGTGGGAGCGAGCCTGCTCGCGATAGCGGTATGTCAGTCGATTATGTATTGCCTGATATACCGCTATCGCGAGCAGGCTCGCTCCCACAAGGGGTTTGCAGTGTTTTTTGGAGGAGTGGGTTACAGCCCCACCACATCCTCGGCCTGCAAGCCTTTCTGCCCTTCCACCACCGCATATTCGACCTGCTGGCCTTCGGTCAGTGAACGGTGGCCTTCGCCGCGGATCGCGCGGTAATGCACGAATACATCCGCCCCGCCTTCGCGCTGGATGAAGCCGTATCCCTTGGCGTCGTTGAACCACTTAACGCTGCCGGTTTCCCGTGCTGCCATGATGTTCACTCCCATTTTTATTTTTTGAGTCGGCTTTTCGAAAGAAAGCCGTACGAACTTTAGCCGCCGTGCAGCCTTCCATAAGGGAAGCCGTGGCAGACACCGGCCGAGTATATGACACTCGAGAAAACTCTCAACTGACTTTACTTCGGCGCTTTTTTGCCGATTTTCGGCGAATCCGGCACACTACCTGCCGCTTGATCTCATCCACTCATGCAGAAGCCGTATGACCCGCTCCCCGTTCCGCCGTCTTGTGTTTGGCACCCTGCGCCGGCTGTTGTACCTCTGGGTTCGCTCAGAGACGATCAACCAGTCGTCCTTCACCCTCAACCTCGACCGCAGCCGTCCGGTGTTCTACGTTCTGCAAGATCCGTCGCTGACCGACCTGGCGGTACTCGACACCGAGTGCACTAAAGCGGGCCTGCCCCGCCCGGTGTTGCCGGTGTCGGTGGGCAATCTGCTGGAGCCGGCGGCGTTCTTCTACCTGACGCCTGCGCCGGATTGGCTCGGGCGTCAGGACAAGCGCGGTGCGCCACCGACCCTGACGCGACTGGTCAATGTGCTGACCCACAATGCCGCCGAAGACGCGCAGATCATCCCGGTCAGCGTGTTCTGGGGCCAGTCGCCCGACAGCGAGTCCAGCCCATGGAAACTGCTGTTCGCCGACAGTTGGGCCGTCACCGGACGCCTGCGTCGCCTGTTGAGCATCATGATCCTGGGACGCAAGACCCGCGTGCAGTTCTCCGCGCCCATCCACCTGCAGGAATTGATCGAGCACGACAAAGGCCACGAACGCACCGTGCGCATGGCCCAGCGGATCCTGCGGGTGCATTTCCGCAACCTGAAGGCGGCGGTTATCGGCCCCGACATTTCCCACCGACGCAACCTGGTCAAGGGATTGGTGAACCAGCCATTAGTCAAGCAGGCGATTGCCGACGAGGCCGAGCGGGAAAAAATCTCGGCGGAAAAAGCCAAGGCCCAGGCCCTGCGCTACGGCAACGAAATCGCCTCGGACTACACCTATACCGCCATTCGTTTCCTGGAAGTGGTGCTGAGCTGGTTCTGGAACAAGATCTACGATGGCATCAAGGTCAACAATATCGAAGGCGTGCAAGACATCGCCCCAGGTCACGAGGTCATTTATGTGCCGTGCCACCGCAGCCACATCGATTACCTGCTGCTGTCGTACCTGCTGTTCCGCAATGGACTGACCCCACCGCATATCGCCGCCGGCATCAACCTCAACATGCCAGTGATCGGCAGCCTGCTGCGCCGTGGCGGGGCGTTCTTCATGCGCCGTACCTTCAAGGGCAACCCGCTCTACACCGCTGTATTCAACGAGTACCTGCACACGCTTTTCACCAAGGGCTTTCCGGTGGAGTACTTCGTCGAAGGAGGTCGTTCGCGCACCGGGCGCATGCTGCAACCCAAGACCGGCATGCTCGCCATCACCCTGCGCAGCTTTCTGCGCTCGTCGCGCACGCCCATCGTGTTCGTCCCGGTCTACATCGGTTATGAGCGAGTGCTGGAGGGCCGCACCTACCTGGGCGAGTTGCGCGGAGCCAGCAAGAAGAAGGAATCGATCTTCGACATCTTCAAGGTCATCGGTGCCCTCAAGCAACGCTTCGGCCAGGTGGCGGTGAACTTCGGCGAGCCGATCAAACTGACCGAATTCCTCGACGGCGAACAGCCGGATTGGCGCGAGCAGGAACTGGGGCCGCAATTCAAACCGGCCTGGCTCAACGCCACCACCCATCGCCTGGGTGAGCGCGTGGCCCGGCACCTGAACGAAGCCGCCGCCATCAATCCGGTCAATCTCGTGGCCCTGGCGCTGCTGTCCACCAGCCGCCTGGCGCTCGACGATCAGGCCATGGCCCGGGTGCTGGACCTGTACCTGGCGTTGCTGCGCAAAGTACCGTATTCGCCCCACACCACGCTGCCAGAGGGGGATGGCCGGGCGCTGATCGAACATGTGAAAGGCATGGACCTGCTGTCTGAACAGAACGATGCCCTGGGCAAGATCCTGTACCTGGATGAGCAGAATGCGGTGCTGATGACCTACTACCGCAACAACGTGCTGCACATATTCGCCCTACCGGCGTTGCTGGCGAGCTTTTTCCAGAGTGCCTCGCGCATGAGCCGCGAGCAGATCCTGCGCTATACCCGTGCTCTGTACCCGTACCTGCAATCGGAACTGTTCATTCGCTGGTCACTCGAGCAACTGGACGACGTGATCGACCAATGGCTCGAAGCGTTCGTCGAACAGGGTCTGCTGCGTTTCGAAAATGACCTGTACCTGCGTCCGGCGCCAAGTTCGCGGCACTTCGTGCTGCTGACACTGTTATCCAAAAGCATCGCCCAGGCCCTGCAACGCTTCTATATGACCGTCTCGCTGCTGCTCAACAGTGGCCAGAACAGCATCAGCGCCGAAGAGCTGGAAGACCTCTGCACGGTCATGGCCCAGCGCCTGTCGATTCTGCACGGCCTGAACGCGCCGGAGTTTTTCGACAAGACCCTGTTCCGCCATTTCATCCAGACGATGCTGGACCTTGACGTTCTGCGCAGGGATGAAGCTGGCAAGCTAAGCTATCACGAACTGCTGGGCGAACTGGCCGAAGGCGCCGCCAAACGGGTGCTGCCGGCGGAGATTCGTTTGTCGATCCGCCAAGTGGCGTTGCATCGCAGTGAAGATGCGGCGGATCAGGTTGCTCCGGTGACCCAGGATTGATTCCCATCGGCGCCAGGCTGTTTCCTGGCGCCCTCGAACAAGGAATTGCGCCATGAAAAAAATGACCCTGCTGACCATTGCCGCGCTGCTCGGCGCCTGCTCCAGCGCGCCGCTGGCGAGCAAGAACCACCTCGACGGCGAAGTGTTCTACCTGCAACGTATCGCCCTGCCGCCCACCGCGACCCTGAGCGTGAGCCTGCAAGATGTTTCACTGGCCGATGCTCCGGCGGTGGTGCTCGATCAGCAGAGCGGTCCGGTCAAAGGACAGGTCCCCCTGCCATTCCACCTCAGTTATGATCCGTCCCAGGTCAAGCCCGGCCATCGTTACGCCGTGAGTGCCCGCATCGAAGTAGACGGCCAGTTGATGTTCATCAGCACCGAACAACACACCGTGCAACTCGATGGCAAAGATCCGCAGCCGTTGAAGATCCGCGTCAACCCTGCCCGTTGATCCCTTTCAATTCATTTCAAGGACGCTGTCATGCTCCGCTCTACTCTACTGTTCGCCGGCCTTCTGGCCTGTGCCAATGCCATGGCCCTGTCCCTCGGTGACCTGTCGCAGAAAGATGCCACGGGTGGCCTCAAGGACGCTTTGACCCAGGGCGCTCAAGTGGCGGTCAAGCAACTGGGCACGCCAGGGGGATTCAGCAACAACCCGGAAGTGAAAATCGAACTGCCGGGCAAACTCGGTAAAGTCGCCAGCAAGATGAAAGCCTTCGGCATGGGTGATCAGGTCGATCAATTGGAAGCCAGCATGAACCAGGCAGCCGAGACGGCCGTGGTCCAGGCCCAGCCGATTCTGGTCAATGCCGTGAAGAACATGAGCGTGGACGATGCCAAGGGCATCTTGAGCGGTGGCAACGACTCGGCGACGCAGTACCTGAACAAGAGCAGCCGCGAGCAGATCCGCGCCAAGTTCCTGCCCATCGTCAAGCGAGCCACCGACAAGGTCGGCCTGGCGCAGAAATACAACGCCTTTGCCGGCCAGGCCGCGACGTTCGGTGTATTGGATGCCAAAAGCGCCAACGTCGAAAACTACGTGACCGAGCAGGCACTGGACGGCTTGTTCGAAATGATCGGCAAGCAGGAAGCCGCGATTCGCCAGAACCCGGCGGCCGCGGCCACCAGCCTGGCGAAGAAGGTATTTGGCAGCCTCTGAATGAGCTGAACAACGGTGGGAGCGAACCTGCTCGCGGTAGCCATTTCAGCCATGACCTCTTCGTTGGCTGTCATACCGCTATCGCGAGCAGGCTCGCTCCCACATTGCTTTGTGGTGGACGGCAAATCTGCGATCACCTCGGACCCTGTGGGAGCCGGGCTTGCCCGCGATGACGGTGGCACAAACAACATCGATGCAAGCTGATCCACCGCTTTCGCGAGCAAGCCCGCTCCCACAAAAAGATTGCTGTTCACAGCCTCTCAGTCAGGTTTTCTTGACCCTGAACCAAGCCGCATACAACGCCGGCAGGAACAGCAACGTCAACGCCGTCGCCACGATCAGCCCGCCCATGATCGCCACCGCCATCGGGCCGAAGAACAGGCTGCGCGACAGAGGGATCATTGCCAGCACTGCCGCCAGGGCTGTGAGCACGATCGGACGGAAGCGTCGCACCGTCGCTTCGATGATCGCCTGCCACGGCGTCAGCCCCGCCTCGATGTCCTGTTCGATCTGGTCCACCAGGATCACCGAGTTGCGCATGATCATCCCCGACAGGGCGATGGTGCCCAGCATGGCGACGAAACCGAACGGTTGGCGGAACACCAGCAGGAACAGCGTGACGCCAATCAGCCCCAGGGGCGCCGTCAGAAACACCATGGCCGTGCGTGAGAAACTGCGCAATTGCAGCATCAGCAGAGTCAGCACCACCACAATGAACAACGGTACCCCGGCGTTCACCGACTTCTGTCCTCGGGTCGAATCCTCGACCGTGCCACCGACCTCCAGCAGATAACCGTCCGGCAACTCCGCGCGAATCGGGTCCAGGGTCGGAAAGATCTGCTGCACCAGGGACGCCGGTTGTTCCTTGCCATAGATATCGGCCCGTACCGTCACGCTAGGCAGGCGGTTGCGATGCCAGATCACGCCCTCTTCGAAGCCGTACTCCAGCGTCGCGATCTGCGACAAGGCAACACTCTGGCCATTGTCGGTAGGCACCGCCAGGCTCGGCAACAGCGTCAGCTCGGTGCGCTCATGCACCGTGCCACGCAACAGGATCTCGATCAGTTCGTTGTCCTCCCGGTATTGGCTGACGCTGGAGCCGATGAGGGAACTCTGCAGGAACTTCGACAGGTCGGCGGTGCTCACGCCCAGGGCCCGGGCGCGCTCCTGGTCGACATTCAGGTACACGACCTTGCTCGGCTCTTCCCAATCCAGGTGCACGTTCGTCACGTAGGGGTTTTCGCGAACTTTCGTCGCGACTTTGCGCGCCAGGGCTCGGACTTTTTCAATGTGCTCGCCGGTCACCCGGAACTGTACCGGATACCCCACTGGCGGGCCGTTTTCCAGGCGCGTGACCCGGGAGCGCATCGTCGGAAACTGTTCGTTCAGGGTACTGATCAGCCAGCTGCGCAGGGGCTCGCGGTCTTCGATGGTCTTGGCCAACACCACGAACTGGGCAAAGCTCGGTGCCGGCAGTTGTTGATCCAGCGGCAGGTAGAAACGCGGTGAACCGGTGCCGACATAGGCCACGTAATTGTCGATGCCCGGGTGATCCTTGAGTAACGCCTCCAGGCGCTTGACCTGTTCTGCAGTGTTACTCAGGGACGCACCTTCTTGCAGCTTCAGATCGACCATCAGCTCCAGCCGTCCTGACGCAGGAAAGAACTGCTGCGGGACAAAACGAAACAGCATCACCGAGCCGATAAACAACAGCACGGTCAAGGCGATGACGGTTTTGCGCCGACGCACGCACCACTCCACCACCCGTCGGACCCGCTGGTAGAACGGCGTGCCGTAGGGGTCGGGCTGACCGTGGCCGGTGCCGTGCTTGGCGGCATGAATTTTTGCCAGGTCCGGCAGGAGCTTTTCCCCCAGGTAGGGCACGAACACCACAGCGGCCACCCAAGAGGCCAGCAATGCGAGGGTCACTACCTGGAAAATCGAACGGGTATATTCGCCAGTGCCCGATTGCGCTGTGGCGATGGGCAGGAACCCCGCCGCCGTGATCAGCGTACCGGTAAGCATCGGGAACGCCGTGCTCGTCCAGGCGTAGCTGGCCGCCTTGATCCGGTCGAAGCCCTGCTCCATCTTGATCGCCATCATCTCCACCGCAATGATCGCGTCATCCACCAGCAACCCGAGCGCCAGCACCAACGCACCGAGGGAAATCTTGTGCAAGCCGATCCCCAGGTAATACATCGCCGCGAAGGTCATCGCCAGTACCAGCGGAATCGCCAGGGCGACCACCATCCCAGTGCGCAGCCCCAGGGAAAAAAAGCTCACCAGCAGGACGATCGTCAGGGCCTCTACCAGCACCTGGACGAACTCACCGACGCCGGTCTTCACCGCCGCCGGCTGGTCCGACACCTTGCGCAATTGCATGCCGGCCGGCAGGTTGTTCTGGATCCGGGCAAACTCAGCTTCCAGCGCCTTGCCCAGGATCAGGATATCGCCCCCCTCCTTCATCGCCACGGCCAAACCAATGGCGTCTTCACCCATGAAGCGCATGCGTGGCGCCGGCGGTTCGTTGAAGCCGCGGCGCACGTCCGCCACATCGTCGATGCGGAATGTGCGATCGGCGACGCGGATCGGGAAGTTGCGGATCTCTTCTACCGTCTGGAAATTCCCCGACACCCGTAGCTGCAAACGCTCGCTACCGGTTTCAAAAAAGCCCGCTGTCGAGACTGCGTTCTGTTTTTCCAAAGCCTGTTGGACCGCTGACAAAGGCAGGCCGAGGGTGGCCAGCTTGACGTTCGACAGCTCGATCCAGATTTTCTCGTCCTGCAGACCGAGCAACTCGACCTTGCCCACATCCTTGACCCGTTGCAGCTGGATCTGGACACGGTCGGCGTAGTCCTTGAGCACACCGTAGTCGAAACCGTCACCGGTCAGGGCGTAGATATTGCCGAAGGTGGTACCGAACTCATCGTTGAAGAACGGCCCCTGGATACCCTGCGGCAAGGTATGGCGGATATCGTTGACCTTCTTGCGGATCTGGTACCACAGCTCGGGAATCTGCGCCGAATGCATGGAGTCCCGGGCCATGAAGGTCACCTGAGACTCGCCCGGACGGGAAAACGAAACGATCCTTTCGTAATCGCCGGTTTCCATCAGCTTCTTTTCGATGCGTTCGGTGACCTGGCGCGACACTTCTTCGGCCGTGGCCCCCGGCCAGTTGGTGCTGATGACCATGGCCTTGAAGGTGAACGGCGGGTCTTCGCTCTGACCCAGCTTGGTGTAGGAAAGTGCGCCGACGATGGCCAGCAACAGCATCAGGAACAGTACGATCTGGCGGTTACGCAACGCCCATTCGGAAAGATTGAAGCCCATCGGGGATTACTCCTTGGCCGCCAGGTTAACCACGCGGTTGGAGCGATCCACCGGCCGTACCTGCTGGCCATCGAGGAGCACATGCACGCCGGCCGCCACTACCCAGTCGTTGGCACTGAGGCCCTCAAGCACCGGGACGCTCTTCTCACCAAAGGCGCCGACTCGAACGGGGACCTTCTTCAAGGTGTTGTTGGCGTTGACCACCCAGACATAGGTCGCGCCGTTTTCAGCCGTCAGGGCTGACAGCGGTACCGACAACGGCACCTTGTCGACGGTCTGGATAAAGACCCGGGCGCTCTGGCCCAGCTCGGCCGGAACACTGCCTTCGGCGAATGCGACACGGGCAGCGAAGGTACGGGACTTGGGATCGGCGGCCGGCGAGAGTTCGCGAATATGCCCGCTGAAACGCTGGCCCGGCTGGCTCCACAGTTCGACCGAGACCGGCTGGCCGATCTTGAACCGGCCAAAACTCTGTTCCGGCAGACTGATCAGCACTTCACGCTCGCCGTCGGTCGCGAGGGTAAAGACGGTTTGCCCGGCTTGCACCACCTGCCCGACTTCCACCGAACGCCGGGCGACCACGCCATCCTGGGGCGCCCGCAACACCGAATAGCTGGCCTGATTGCTGGAGACGTCGAACTCCGCCTGGATCTGCTTGAGACGTGCGGCACCGGAGCGGTAGAGATTCTCGGCATTGTCGTACTGGGAACGGCTGACCATCTGCCGGTCCAGCAATTTCTTGTAGCGATCACGCTCGGCCCGCACCAGGTTCAGGTTGGCCTCGGCCGCGGCCACCTGGGCCCGGGTGGCTTCCAGTTGCAAGCGCACATCTTGGGGATCAAGTTCGGCCAGTGGTTGGTTGGCCTTGACCCGCTGCCCCTCTTCGACCAGTCGTCGGCTCACTTTACCGCCAATGCGAAAAGCCAGGTCCGGCTCAAAACGGGCCCGCACTTCGCCGGGGTAGCTGTCAGTGGCCTGGGCCGAAGGCTCTGGCTTCACGACCATGGCGGGGCGCACGGCGACCGGTACCGGTTCGTCATGACCACACGCAGATAATAAAAAAACCAGGCTGACTGGCAGGGCGAGGGGCAATGCGTGGCGCAACATGGCGGCAGACCTTTCGCTAATGGTGCTTGGAATAATTATACTGACGGGTATGGTATTAATAGCAAACTCACCAGTCCAGTATTAAAGCGAAGAATGTCGAACAATCTTTTACCCTCCAGCGGCCCCGGCCGTCCGAAGGACCTGGCCAAGCGCCAGGCCATTCTCGACGCCGCCAAACGGCTGTTTATAGAGTTGGGTTACGCCAATACCAGCATGGACACCGTTGCCACCGAGGCGGGCGTGTCGAAACTGACGGTCTACAGCCACTTCAATGACAAGGAAACGCTGTTCTCCGCTGCAGTGATTGCCAAGTGCGAAGAGCAAGTACCGCCGCTGTTCTTCGAGTGGCCGGACGGCGTGCCTATCGAACACGTGCTGTTGAACATCGCCCGCGGCTTTCACTTGTTGGTCAGCAGCGAAGAATCGGTGAACCTGCATCGGCTGATCATGGCCCTGGGCAGCCAGGACCCCAAGCTTTCGGCGATTTTCTACCAGGCCGGCCCCGAGCGGATGCTCTCAGGCATGGAGCGGTTGCTGGCCAAGGTCAACCAGAGCGGTGCCCTGTGCATCGAAAAACCCCGTCATGCGGCCGAACATTTCTTCTGCCTGATCAAGGGCGCGGCGAATTTCCGCTTGCTGTATGGCTGCGGCGCGCCGCTGGAGGCAGACGCGGCCGAGGAGCATGTGCAGGAGGTGGTGGGGTTGTTCATGCGGGCGTATCGGCCCTAGGTTTTCGGGGCCCGGAGCGGCCTTGATCGCGAGCAGGCTCGCTCCCACAGTGGATTGACGTTGCTCAAAACCCGTGGGAGCAAGGCTTGCCCGCGATGAAGTTTATGCGTTTAGCCCTGAAACCGAGGCGCCTTCGTCGCGAGCAAGCTTTGCTCCCACAGCTCAAGCCTTTGCACGGTGCCTTGCCCGGGCGCTTCCCACAGTGGAATGGCGTTGCTCAAATCCGTGGGAGCAAGGCTTGCCCGCGATGAAACTTATGCGTTTAGCCCTGAAACCGAGGCGCCTTCGTCGCGAGCAAGCTTTGCTCCCACAGCTCAAGCCTTTGCACGGTGCCTTGCGCGGGCGCTTCCCACAGTGGAATGGCGTTGCTCAAATCCGTGGGAGCAAGGCTTGCCCGCGATGAAGTTTATGCGTTTAGCCCTGAAA
>NZ_VCNG01000010.1 GCF_006227205.1 Pseudomonas sp. ICMP22404 | reverse complement strand
GCCGACACGGATTTCAAAGGTCTGCACGGTGGCGGCAACGGCACTGAAACCTTCACCTACACCCTGACCGATGCGGATGGCGATACCAGCACTGCGAACCTGGTGCTGCAAGTGCACAACAACGACGATCCGGTGATCATCAGCGGCCTGGACACCGACGGCGGCGAGTTGACGGTGCAGGAGAAAAACCTCAGCGATGGCAGCAGTCCAGATGCGCCGGCCCTGACCCAAAGCGGCACCTTCACCGTGACTGCGCTGGATGGCGTGCAGACCTTGAGCGTCGGCGGCATCACTGTCGTCAGCGGCGGGGTGGCGGCAGGTTTTCCACAGTCCATCACCACGGCGCTGGGCAACACCCTGACCATCACCGGCTTCAACGCGGCCACCGGGGTGGTCAGCTACAGCTACACCTTGCTGGACAACGAAGCCCACCCGAACGCCAACGGCGCCAACAGCCTCAGCGAGCAATTCAACGTCGTGGTCACCGATGACAACGGCACTACGGCAACCGGCAACCTCGATGTGAACATCGTCGACGACCTGCCCACCGCCCACGCCGATTCCGCCTCGGTGAATGAAGGCGGGACGGTCAGCGGCAATGTCCTGGACAACGACGTGGGCGGTGCCGATGGGCCTGCTGCCAGTGGCGCGGTGATCGGCGTACGCGCCGGTGATGACACCTCGACCCCGGCGATTGGCGGCCTCAACACTCAGATCAACGGTACCTACGGTTACCTGACCCTGGATGCCAATGGCAATGCGGTCTACCACAGCAATCCGGACACCGTCAGCGCACCCGGCGCCACGGATGTGTTCACCTACACCGTGCGCGATTCCGACGGTGACGAAAGCACCACCACCATCACCATCGACGTACACGACGTCTGCCTTGTCGCCACGCCTGATCAGGACATCAGCGTCCATGAAAAAGCTCTCGACCTGAATCAGGATGGCCAGGACCTGGCCCCTGGCACGGTCACCGGCAGCGACCCGAGCGCCACCGGCGAAACCGCCACTGGCAGTCTCGTGGGGGCGGTGACCGGTGCCGTAGGCGCAGTGACCTTCACCCTGGTGAGCGACGCCACCGGCACCCACGGGCAGTTGTTGCTAAACCCGGACGGTTCCTACACCTACACGCTGACTTCGCCCGCCACGACAGCGCCCAATGCCAACGACGGTCCGAACGTGACGAGTGAAAGTTTCACCTATCAGGCCACGGACTCCCTGGGCAACACTGTCACCAGCACCATCGTCATCAACATCGTCGACGATGTGCCCAAGGCTTATTGCGACACCGCCGCAGTAGTGGAGGGCGGGACGGTCAGCGGCAACGTGCTGGACAATGACGTGCTCGGCGCCGACGGCGGTACTGTCATCGGTGTACGGGGTGGCAGCGACACATCCACGCCGGCGGTTGGCGGTCTCAACACCCAGATCAACGGCACCTACGGCTACCTGACTCTGGATGCCAATGGCAACGCGGTCTACCACAGCAACCCGGACAGCGTCGGCGCAGCGGGCGCCACGGACGTGTTCACCTACACCGTGCGCGATGGTGATGGTGATGAAAGCACCACCACCATCACCATCGATGTGCACAACAGCTGCCTTGTCGCCGAAACCGACCACGACGTGACCGTCTACGAAAAAGCCCTCGACCTGAACCAGGATGGCCAGGACCTGGCCCCCGGCGCTGTCACCGGCAGCGACCCGAGCGGCACCGGCGAAACGGCCAGCGGCAGCCTTGTCGGTTCGGTGTCGGGTGCCACTGGCGCGGTGACCTTCACCTTGGTGGGCAACGCCACGGGGGCTTATGGTCAACTGCTGCTCCATCCTGACGGCTCCTACACCTACACGCTGACCTCGCCCGCCACGACGACACCCCACGCCAATGACGGCCCGAACGTCTTTAGCGAAAGCTTCACCTATCAGGCCACGGACTCCTTGGGCAACCACGTTACCGGCAGCCTGGTGGTGAGCATCGTCGACGATGTGCCCACCGCTGTCGCATCCGAACGTTCAGTGACGGCGGTGGAGATCGATTCGAACCTGCTGATCGTGCTCGATGTGTCCGGCAGCATGGCCGATGACTCCGGCGTACCGGGGCTGTCGCGGCTGGACCTGGCGAAGCAGGCCATCAGCGCCTTGCTCGATAAATACGATGACCTGGGAGACGTGAAGGTCCAGCTGGTGACCTTCAGTAGCAATGCCACCGACCAGACTTCAGTGTGGGTCGATGTGGCCACCGCCAAGACACTGCTCACCAGCCTGACGGCTGGCGGAGGGACCAACTACGATGCGGCAGTGGCGGCGGCCAAGACCGCGTTCGTCACCTCCGGACAACTGACCGGGGCGCAGAACATCGGTTATTTCTTTTCCGACGGCAAGCCGACGTCGGGGCAGGAAACCGGTGCGGCCGATGAAGCCGCCTGGAAGGCCTTCCTCGACGCCAACGGCATCAAGAACTACGCCATCGGTCTGGGCAGCGGCGTCAGCAATGCCAACCTCGACCCGCTGGCCTACGACGGCAGCACCCATACCAACACCGACGCCGTGGTGGTGACCGATCTCAACCAGCTCAATTCGGTCCTTTCCGGCACTGTGCAAGGTGTGCCGGTCACCGGCAGCCTGTTGGGCGAGGGCGGTACATTCGGTGCCGACGGCGGGTATGTCAAAAGCCTGGTGGTCGACGGCACCACGTACAGCTATGACCCGGCCGCCAACGGTGGCCAGGGTGCATTGACGGCCAGTGGCGGGGCCGACCATGGCACGTTCAACAGCCTGAACAACACCGTGAGCATCGCCACTGCCCACAACGGTACGCTGGTGATCAACCTCGACAGCGGCGAGTACAGCTACACCTCCCAGACCACCACCAGCACGGTGATCAGCGAAAACATCGTCTACACCGTCAGCGACAATGATGGTGACCTGGCAAGCTCCAGCCTGGTGATCAACGTCATGCCCAACAGTCCACCCGTGGCGATGGACGACAACGTCATCACCAACGTGCTGTCGGGCAATATCGTGGTACCGGGGGAACTGTTGCTGGGCAATGACAGCGACGCCAATGGCGATCCGCTGACCGCGTCACCCACCAGCTTCAACACCGGTTGGGTCGGCAAAGGCGCGGACTTTACCGGCAGCACCGGCACGGTCAGCTTCACTGGCAACAACGTGCAGTCGATCAACCTCGACCGCAGTACCTTTGTCGCCAACGCTGCCGCCATGACCGCGGTGCTGGTGGTCAGCGGTGCACTGGGGATGGTTTCCAACAACAATACCAACGATGAGGACCGCCTCAACATCAGTCTCAAACAGGGCGAAACCCTGACGCTGGACCATAATCTGTCGGCCGGCCATATCGCCATGGAATACTCCCTCAATGGCGGACCGTTCATTGCGATCAACGATGGGGCTTCGTTCACCGCAGCGGCGGACGGCAACTACCAGATCCACGTCACCAACATCCCCAACCCTGGTGGCGGCAACGCCAACGCCGCGGAAAACTACCAATTGACCCTGACAGTCAACTATGCCGGCGCCCAGGACAGCACGCCGGATTACCACGGCAGCTACACCGCCAGCGATAACCACGGTGGCAGCGACAGCGCGGCGGTGAGCATCAGCTACCAGTCCGGCCATACCCTGACCGGCACTACGGGAGACGACGTGTTGTTGGCCGGCAATGGCGACAACCTCCTCAACGGCGGAGACGGCAACGACATCCTCAGTGCCGGCTCGGGTAACAACACCTTGCACGGCGGAGCGGGCAATGACTTGCTCTACAGCGGCGCCGGCAATGACCTGCTCGATGGCGGCACCGGCAACGACACCGCCAGCTACGCCCATGCCACTGCCGGTGTCACGGTGAACCTGGGCCTGCTCGCCGCGCAAAACACGCTAGGCGCCGGTACCGACACCCTGGGCGGTATCGAAAACCTCGTCGGTTCGAACTTCAACGACACCCTCACCGGCGACGGGGCCAACAACCGCATCGACGGCGGACTGGGTCATGACGTGCTCAATGGCGGTGGCGGCGATGACATCCTGATCGGCGGCTTGGGCAACAACACCCTCACTGGCGGCAGCGGCGCCGATACCTTCCAGTGGATGGCAGGTAATAGCGGCCATGACGTGATCACCGACTTCACCCCCGGCCTCGACAAACTTGATCTGTCACAGCTGCTGCTGGGAGAGAACGGCACCAGCGCCTCCCTGGACGACTACCTGCACTTCACCGTCACCGGCAGCGGCGCATCGGTCATCACCAGCATCGACGTCAGCGCCACCGCCGGGGCGACGCCGAACCAGACCATCGACCTGGCCGGCGTCGATCTCGCCAACCACTACGGCGTGACACCGGGCGCAGGGGGGATGATTGCGGGAGGGGCGGACACGGCGACCATCATCAACGGGATGTTGAATGATCATTCGTTGAAGGTGGATACGGTGTGAGCTGAGTTGAAACGGCAAACCCCGTCGTTTCCGGGTTTCGATCGTTCCCACGCTCCGCGTGGGAATGCAGCCTGGGACGCTCTGCGTCTCCAAGAGCCGAACGCAGAGCGTCCGTTGAGGCATTCCCACGCAGAGCGTGGGAACGATCAAGGGCGGAGTGGCTAGCGATGTTCGACGTTGTCCAGTGCCCGACCCGCTGCCTTCAGGGCTTGCGCAGTGTTTTCTGCCTGAGGATATAAACCGTCACCAACACCGCACTCGTCAACATGAACCCCCGTGCCCACGGCAAGGGCACCAGGTAGCACGACAGCAGAATGCTCGCCCACATCAACCCGATGGCGTAGACCTTGCCCTTGAGCGGGATGCCGTTGCCGCTGAGGTAATCCTTGATCCACGGCCCGAGTCGCGGGTGCTCCACCAGCCATTGGTAGAAACGCGGCGAGCTGCGGGCGAAGCAGGCCGCCGCCAGCAGCAGGAAGGGGGTGGTGGGCAGTACCGGCAGGAAAATTCCGATCACCCCCAATGCAACGCTCAGCCAGCCGATGGCCAGCAGCACGTAGCGCAACATCAGGGGGCGGTTGCCTATGGGGTTGTCCATAGGCCGCGTCTTAGTGGTGACGAGGCTTGAGGATCGCCGGCTTCTCGTCCGGAGCGTTGCACAGCAGGTACAACGCGGTGAGGGCTTCCGGGATCTGTACGATCATGTCGTCCATCAGGTTGGCATCGGCGGCGATGTCGGAGAACTCCGGTTGTTCGTCGAACAGGCCGGAACCGACCATGATCGGCAGCAGCATTTCGCTGACTTCCTCTTCGGCGGTTTCGAACCAGGCCGCTTCGCGCAGGAACACCCCTTCCATGAAACCGATGCACCAGCCGCGCAGTTCCGAGTCGTCCGGGTCATCGCCCAGGTCCAGCTCGCAGGGCAGCTCGAATTCTTCGTCGGAGGCCAGCTGACGGGCAATGTGCGCCTTGAGGCCGACCAGCGTGGCTTCGATTTCGATGCGTTGGGCTTCGTCGGTGTAATGCGGCTCTTCGGCGAAGAGGGCGTCGATCCACTCGCGGTCCGGCACCTGCTCGGAGCAGATCGACAGGGCGGTCAGGTAGCCGTGAGCGGCCACGTAGTCCAGTGCTTCGTCGTGCAGCTCATCGGCGTCGAGGAAGACTTGCAGGCGGGTCAGTTGCTCAGCGAAGGACATTACGGGCTACCTTGGGGGAATAAACAATGCGGGAATTCTAGGCCTTCTTGAGCGCCCAGGCCAGCCGCTTGGCTGATTTGCCACAGAGTGCAATGTCAGGCCTTACAGATCTTGAACACCTCCTGTCAGCAACACCCTCTGCACAGAAGGCCTCGGGTATACTGCGGCGCTTTGTGATGCCCTGCGGTGTCCCACCGGTTCGAAACGCGCACTTACGATTTGCCGGTGCAGCATGTTCGGTTCTGAACCAGCCTTGCAGGGATGTTTCGATGATTTTTGGAGTTTCTATGCTCGAACAGGCTCAACGCGTCCTCAAGGACATCTTCGGCTACGACAGTTTTCGTGGCCGTCAGGGTGCCATTATTGAGCGCGTGGCCAGCGGTGGCGATGCCCTGGTATTGATGCCCACCGGCGGCGGCAAGTCCTTGTGCTTCCAGGTCCCGGCGTTGTTGCGTAACGGTCTGGCGGTGGTGGTTTCGCCGCTGATCGCCTTGATGGACGATCAGGTCGCGACGCTCGAGGAACTGGGCGTCGCCGCGGCTTCGCTGAACTCCACCCTGAGTGCCGAGCAGCAGCGGGACTTGGCGGCGCGGATCCGGCGCGGTGAGCTGAAAATGCTCTACCTCGCCCCGGAGCGCCTGGTACAGCCGCGCATGCTGGCTTTCCTGCAGAGCCTGGAAATCGCCCTGTTTGCCATTGACGAAGCTCACTGTGTGTCCCAGTGGGGTCACGATTTCCGTCGCGAATACCTGCAACTGGGGCAACTGGCGGAGCTGTTCCCCGATGTACCGCGCATCGCCCTGACCGCCACCGCCGACAAACGGACCCGGGAAGAAATCGTCGAGCGCCTGCATTTGCAAGACGCCGAGCGGTTCCTTTCCAGCTTTGACCGCCCCAACATCTTCTACCGCATCGTGCCCAAGGAGCAGCCACGCAAGCAGTTGCTGGCGTTCCTCGCCGAACGGCGCAGCGATGCGGGCATCGTCTATTGCCTGTCACGGAAAAAAGTCGACGAAGTCTCGGCGTTTCTCTGTGAACAGGGGTTTCCGGCGTTGCCCTATCACGCAGGGCTGCCCAACGAACTGCGGGCCTATCACCAGAAGCGCTTTCTCAACGAGGAAGGCTTGATCATGGTGGCCACCGTGGCGTTCGGCATGGGCATCGACAAGCCCAACGTGCGTTTCGTGGCGCACCTGGACCTGCCTAAGTCCCTTGAGGCCTATTACCAGGAAACCGGTCGTGCCGGCCGGGATGGCTTGCCGGCCGACGCCTGGATGGCCTACGGCCTGCAAGACGTGGTGATGCTCAAGCAGATGTTGCAGAACTCCGAAGGTGACGAACGCCACAAGCGCCTGGAGCAGCACAAGCTCGATGCCATGCTCTCACTGTGCGAAGAAACCCGCTGCCGCCGGCAGACCTTGCTGGCCTATTTCGACGAAGACATGCCCCAGCCGTGCGGGCACTGCGACAACTGTGTCGACGGCGTCGAGACTTGGGACGCCACCGAACCGGCGCGCCAGGCGTTGTCGACCATTTTTCGAACCGGCCAGCGCTATGGCGTGGGGCATCTGGTGGATGTCTTGCTGGGCAAGGACAACGAGAAGGTCCGCAGTTTCGGCCATCAGCACCTATCGGTTTACGGTGTCGGCAAGGCCCGCTCCGAAAGTGAATGGCGTTCCCTGTTCCGGCAGCTCGTGGCCCGTGGCCTGGTGGACATCGACCTGGAGGGCTACGGCGGCCTGCGGCTGAGCGAAACCTGCCGGCCGTTGCTCAAAGGCGAGGTGAGTCTCGAACTGCGCCGTGATCTCAAGCCGGCGACTGCGGTCAAGAGCAGCAAGAGCCAGGCCAGCCAACTGGTCCGTGGCGAAGAGCGCGATCAGTGGGAAGCCTTGCGTGCCTTGCGGCGCAAGCTGGCCGAGGAACATGCCGTACCGCCGTACGTTATCTTTCCCGACTCGACGCTACTGGAAATGCTGCGCAGCCAACCCACCTCCCTGGCGGAGATGGCCCGGGTCAGCGGCGTCGGCGCGCGTAAGCTGGAGCGCTATGGCGAGGCCTTCCTCCAGGTGCTGGGTGGCGAGGCCGAGGCGCCGAAGGCGGTGGCCGATGTACGCCATGAGCTCATCACCCTGGCCCGGGCCGGCATGACACCGTTGCAGATCGCCGCACAGCTCCAGTGCTCGGAAAAAAACGTCTACACGATGCTTGCCGAAGCCATTGGCCAGCAGCAATTGTCGCTGGAACAGGCCTTGGATCTGCCCGAGGACCTGATGGGCGAGGTCCAGGATGCGTTTCTGGATGGCGAAGGCGAGTTGCCAGCGGTGGCGGAAGTGGCAGCGCTGTTCGCCGGTCGGGTGCCGGAAGGTGTCTTGTATTGCGTCAGGGCTGCGTTGCAGTCGGAATTTGAAGTCTGATCAGTAAGTTGCATGCCTTTAACGATTCAGTACGGGGCGGACCTTGCTTGAATCCAAAGTGCATGCTTAGCTGACTAATAATTAGTATTTCTCCTATTTCAGATCTGATGAGTTTTTTATGTCGTTAACCGATCAACACCGTTTTGGCATGCAACTGGCGCAGATGTCCCGGGGCTGGCGTGCCGAACTGGACCGGCGCCTGGCCGGGCTGGGCCTGTCCCAGGCGCGCTGGCTGGTGCTGTTGCACCTGGCCCGCTTCGAACACGCACCGACCCAGCGTGAACTGGCCCAGAGCGTTGCCGTCGAAGGGCCGACCCTGGCCCGTTTACTCGACAGCCTGGAAACCCAGGGGCTGGTGCAGCGCCAAGCCGTGGCCGAGGACCGCAGGGCCAAGAAAATCGTGCTTTGCGCACCGGCCCGGCCGTTGATCGAACAAATTGAAACCATTGCCACGCAGCTGCGCCGGGAGCTGTTCGAAGGCATCGACGAAGAGGACATGCGGGTGTGCATGCGGGTCCACGGCAGGATCCTGGCCAATCTGGAAAAATCCTGAGGTATATGGGCGATACCCCGACTTTTGAGATTCGGCGATTAGCGAACTATAACCAGTACTAGGTGATCGTATTGGAAGCGCTCGAATCGAAAGGGATACCCATGCTTGAAAGTTTGCAGTCCACGTTGCGCAGTTGGGTCAACGTGTCAGTTGTCTTGGGTGCATTGGGGTATCCGGTTTTGGCGTCTGCGCTGGGACTGGGAGAGATCACGCTTCATTCCGCCCTGAACCAGCCGTTGCGCGCCGATATCGCCCTAGTCGATGCGGCCGGGCTCAGCGAGGGTGACCTGTCGGCCAGCCTGGCAAGCCCGGACGACTTCAATCGTGCCGGCGTGGAGCGGGTGTTCTTCCTCACTAACCTGCGCTTTACCCCGGTGATGCGCGGCGAGCGCAGTTTCATTCGGGTCACGTCCAGCAAACCGGTGGAAGAACCCTTTCTCAATTTCTTGGTGCAACTCAATCAGCCCAACGGGCGTCTCTTGCACGAATACACCGTGCTGATCGATCCGCCGGGTACACCGGGTGTCGTGCCCGCTTCCGACGAGCCTGCCGCCGTTTCCCGGCCTTCGATGGCGCCCCCCTCTGCGCCGGCCATCAAGCCACCCCCGGCGACCCAGGGCAAGCGCTACACCGTTGTGCAGGGAGACAACCCCTGGGTTATCGCCAAACGCCTGCACGATGCCGGCAGTGGCGCGTCGATCCATGAGCTCATGCAAGGGATCCAGGCGCTGAACCCAGGCAGTGACCGACTCTCTATCGGCCAGCGCCTGCTGCTGCCCGATTCGGCCGTGTTGCCATCCCCGGCGGAAACCGCCGCCACACCAGCCGCCGTTGCCGGCGACGAGCAACTGGCCGCCAGCGTGCTGCAAAACCAGCAGCAACAGAAAACCATCGACGAGTTGCAGGCCCGGCTTCAGGCCCAGGACGAAGAAATCGCCGGTCAGCGTAAGCAGATCAGTGAATTGCAGGCGCAACTGGCTGAGGTCGCGCCAGCCCCGGTTACGTCGGCGGTGCCGCCATCGCCGCCACCGATGGCTGAGCCACAGCCAGTGACGCCGCCACAACCGGCGGCAGATCAGCCGGAGCCCGAAGGCATCAATTGGCTGTGGGTGGCGGGGCTGGTGGGGCTGTTGGGATTGCTTGCGTTGCTGCTGTTGATCCGTCGTCGGCAGGAGCAGGCCGGCGCACAGCCGATTCCGGAACGCCCTGAACCGATGCCCGAAGACAGCGCTGAAACGTATGTATCGACCACCAATACGGAGCAGCCCGAGGTCGCTTCGTCGTTCAATAACGGTGATGCGCCGTTGGGAGACGTGCTGGAAGGGGTTGGGATCTACCTGACCTATGGCCGCTTCACCGAAGCGGCGGGGTTGTTGCGCGCGGCGTTGCTGGCGGAGCCGGAGCGCACCGACCTGGGCCTCAAGTTGCTGGAGGTGCTGGGCAAGCAGGGCGACACCATCGGTTTTCAGGCCCAGGAACATCATTTAGCGGCGCAGGGTATCGACGCCGGGACGCTGGAGGACATCCGCGGGCGCTATCCGAAGGTCGCGATGGTGACCGCGCCCGCAGTGGCGCCGCCAGAGCCTCAAGCCCTCGAGGTGCCTGTTCCGGTGCCTGCGCCTGTACAGGTGCCCGGCGACGAATTCGAGCTGGATCTGGATGCCCTGTCCATGGAGAGCAACTGGGACCTGGCCGATGTACAGGACAGTGCCGAGGGGAAAGCCGCCGTTGCGACGCCTGTCGTTGAAGTCTCCGAGGCGTTATCTCTCTCGGGCTTCGACGAGCCGGAGTTGCAGTGGAGCGCGCCACAGGAAACCGAATCGTTGGACGATGCCTTTCTTGACGGTTTCGCCGATGAAGAGCAGTCGCTGGAACTGGAGGCGCTGCCGCCCCTCGAGCCTGAATCTGGTTCACTGTCCCTGGACGCCATATCCTTTGAGCCCGAAACACCGGAGCACGCCGAAAAACTGGAACAGGCGCAGAACTGCATCGATGATGGCGACTTGAAGACGGCGATCACCCTGCTTGAAGAATTGCTCCAGGAAGGCGACGAACCCCTCAAACAGACCGCCCGAGTGCTGCTGGCCGGGATTCGCTGAAGGCACGGCTTCCCGTGTGGGAGCGAGCCTGCTCGCGATAGCGGTGGGTCTGCTGGCATTGGTGTCGAATGTGCTGCCGCCATCGCGAGCAGGCTCGCTCCCACAGGTATTGAGCATCGTCTATCTCGGGGGCGAAGGGTCAAAGGCGAGTATCATGGCGGCGCCTTCGAAGCCACGAGTCGACCTGCTATGACCGAGCAAAAACCGGAAGTCATTATTACCTATTGCACCCAGTGCCAATGGTTGCTGCGTGCTGCCTGGCTGGCCCAGGAACTGCTCAGTACCTTTGGTGACGATTTGGGCAAGGTGTCCCTGGTGCCGGGCACCGGCGGGGTGTTCCACATCAGTTGCGACGGTGAGCAGATCTGGGAGCGCAAGGCTGACGGCGGTTTCCCCGAGGCCAAGGTGCTCAAGCAACGGGTCCGCGACCGGATCGACCCGGAGCGGGACCTGGGCCACAACGACCGGGTTCAGTGAGAGGGGGCTTCGCTGCCTGTCACCGGTTTCTTCGCGCCGCTTAGCTGGCTCGACACGACGATGGCGGCGATGATCAGCACGCCTCCCAGCAGCATGCGCAGGGTCGGGGTCTCGCCGAACAGCAGCCAGGCCACGCTGATGCCGTAGACCGGCTCCATGGCGAACACCACCGCCGCTGTGCGGGCCTTGATCACGCTCAGGCTGGCGACGAACAGGCTATGGGCCAGGCCGGTGCAGAACACCCCGAGCAGGCCGATCCACAGCCAGTCGAGCGGGCGTACCGCGCTCAGTTGTGGCGCGGCGATCGGCAACAGGCATGCCCCGACGACCAGGTTCTGACACAGCGCCGCCTGCACGGGGGGTACAGCGCCTGCGCCGGCGCGGTTGGTCAGCGACAGCAGGGAAAACAGCAACCCCGACGCCACAGCCCACAGCAGGCCGGTGGTGGCGCCGCTGGCCAGGTCGAAGTCAGGGGTGACCAGCACCAGGCCAATGCTTACCAACACCACCAGCAGGATTTCATTGGCCCGAATCCGTTCGCGAAACACCAGCCCTTCGAGTAGCACCGTGAAGGCCGGAAAACTGGCAAACCCCAGTGTGGCGATCGCCACTCCGGCGATTTTTACCGCGATGAAAAAGCTCACCCAGTGGCCAGCCAGTAGCAGCCCGCTGAGCAGCAGTCGCCAGCCGTCCCGTATCTGGAGTTTCTGCCATGGGGTGCTGCTGGCGAAGCGGGCGAAGGCCGCCAGGGCCAGCACGGCAAACAGGGCGCGGCCAAATACGATGATCGCCGGCGAGGCGGCGGCGAGTTTGCCGAACACACCGGTCAGGCCAAACATCAGTGCGCCAATGTGCAGGGCGCCCAGGGCGGTACGGGGAGTCATTGCAGTCCTTAGATCAGCCATCACTATTCCCTGTGGGAGCGAGCCTGCTCGCGAAAGCGGCCGATCAGTCAGCATTTCTATCAACTGACACACCGCATTCGCCAGCAGGCTCGCTCCCACAGGGATCAATATTTAAACCCTTTGGATGAGTGGGTGTCTGTCGCGATCCTGGCGTTTTTTAGCGTTAGGCTAGCGCTGGCGTCGCAGTTTGCCTGGCGACGTGCCGAATTCGCGCAGTATCGCCGCGGCGAAGGCGCTCTGGGAGCTGTAGCCGACCCGGTGGGCGATTTCACCGATGGGCAGGTCCGAGTCGCGCAGCAGCGCTACGGCCTTGTGCAAGCGGCGGCTGCGGATGTAATCCATCGGGGTTTGCCCGCATTCGGCGACGAAACGTGCATGCAGGCGAGCACCGGAAAGTCCCGCGATCCGAGCCAGGTCCGCCACTTGCAGCGGGTAGGCGGCGTATTGGTCGATGTGTGCGTCAAGGGCGGCGTAAGGCAAGCGCCGGCGGCCGGTGGTTTCCTGGCGGGCGCCGTTGAGGCTGGCCAGGAGCAGTACCGCACCTTGCTGGGCGATCAGCGGGTCATTCACCGGACTGCCTGCGAGCCAGTTGACCAATTGGCTTTGTCCCGCATCCAGGGGCAGGCGGGCGGTGTTGTCCAGCAAGCGACGGCTGGCGTCGGCGTGATCCCCGAGGCATTGGCCGACCCACTCATCGCCCGGGACGTCCAGCACCAGGCAATGGCTGCCGAGAGGGCTGCCGCAAGCATGATGGGCACCGGCCGGCACCACCACGAAACTCTGTTGCACCACCTGACTGCCACGTCCCTCCACCTCGAAGTCCAGCGTGCCGGACAGCCCGAAGACCAACTGGGCGTGGTTATGGCTGTGGACGATCAGGTCGTGGCTGTAGTGGCGCAGCGTGAGGATCGGTCTCATCGCGGTCTCCCGGGGCAGGCCATCAGCATACACCGAAGGCGTGTCGCGTTGCCTTGTCACGTAATGGACATATGTCTGTCATGGGCCATTAACCGCCGGTGTGCACAGTGGTGAAAACGATCAGAGGGTTGCTTATGACCAGCGCCGAGCTCGCCAGACCCAGCCGCAAGCAGCGTGTCCGCACCCTGTGGATATCCGACGTGCACCTCGGTACCCGGGATTGCCAGGCCGAGCATTTGTCGCAGTTCCTCAAGGGCTATCACGCCGACAAGATTTATCTGGTCGGCGACATCATCGATGGCTGGAAACTGCGCGGTGGCATGTATTGGCCCCAAGCCCACACCAACGTCATCCGCCGTTTGCTGACCATGAGCAAGCGCGGCACCGAGGTGATCTACGTCACCGGCAATCACGACGAATTCCTGCGCCGCTATTCGAAGCTGATCCTGGGCAATATCCAACTGGTGGACGAGGCGGTGCACGTCACCGCAGACGGCCGGCACCTGCTGGTGATTCACGGCGACCAGTTCGATGTCATCACCCGTTACCACCGTTGGCTGGCGTTTCTCGGGGATTCAGCCTACGAGTTCACCCTCACGCTGAACCGCTGGCTCAACCATTGGCGGGCCCGCTATGGCTACGGCTACTGGTCGTTGTCGGCGTACCTCAAGCACAAGGTCAAGACCGCCGTCAGCTTCATCAGCGACTTCGAAGAAGCCATCGCCCATGAATGCGTGAAGCGCGAATTGCATGGTGTGGTGTGTGGCCACATCCACCACGCCGAGATGCGCAAGGTGGGTGAGGTCGAATACCTCAATTGCGGCGACTGGGTCGAATCCTGTACGGCGCTGATCGAACACTGGGACGGCTCGATCGAGTTGTACCGGTTGGCGGATGCCCAGGCGCGCGAAGCCCAGTTGAAGGCCCTCAAACTCGCCGAACCGGCCTGAGCCTGTGGCGAGGGGATTTATCCCTTCGCCACAGGGTGACGTTTTTTTCCTAGAACGGAACCTTGCCCCGCAGCATGTCGCGGTACATGACGAAATCGCCAAGCAGGCTGTAGAGCGGGTGTTTGAAGGTGGCCGGTCGGTTCTTTTCGAAGAAGAAGTGCCCGACCCAGGCAAAGCCGTAGCCGGCCACCGGCAAGGCAATCAACCACCACCAGGCGGTTGCGACAAGCGCCAGGGTGAGAATCAGAATGACCAGCGAGGTGCCGATGAAGTGCAGTCGTCGGCAGGTGCTATTGCTGTGTTCTCCCAGGTAGTACGGGTAGAAGTCAGCAAAGCTCTTGAATTGTCGGGTGTTTTCCAAGACTGCAGGCTCTTTGGTGATTGTCCTGTCTTCAAGTCTAGAGCGATCATCCGCAACGGCCAGTGACAATGAGCGCCACTTTAGTATCCTTCGCAAATCCGGCCGTACTCTGCGGCTTGTCATGCAAGTGATACCTCATGGGTGAACGAACGACTTCTTCAAGCTGGGCGTTGGGGATTGTCAAGGCGCTGGAAATGGACGGCCTGGATTGTCGTGCGCTGTTCCAGCAATTGGGATTGGATTTTTCGGCACTGGACGATCCGGACGCCCGCTTCCCCCAGGATTCGATGACGCGCCTTTGGCAACTGGCGGTGGAGCTGTCCGGGAACCCGGCCATTGGTCTGAACATGGGCAAGGTGGTGCGCCCGGCGTCGTTCCATGTAGTCGGCTACGCCCTGATGTCCAGCCGGACGTTGATCGAAGGTTTCCAGCGGCTGGTGCGTTACCAGCGGATCATTGCCGAAAGTGCCGATGTGAGCATCCGCCAGCTGGAAGGCAACTACGCCCTGGTTCTGACGGTGCATGGCGATCATCTCCCAACCACCCGGCAAAGTACCGAGGCGTCCCTGGCCTGTGCGCTGAGCCTGTGCAACTGGCTGACCGGACGCACCCTGCATCCGGTCAAAGTGCTATTCCAGGGGGCCGAACCGGTGGATCGTGGACCTTACCAACAGGCATTCTGCGCGCCGCTGGTGTTCGGTGCACCCTATGACGCGCTGGTCTTCAAGCGGGCCGACATGGAGGCTCCGCTGCCCACGGCCAACGAGGCCATGGCACAGCTCCACGACCGGTTTGCCGGTGAGTACCTGGCGCGTTTTTCGGAAAGCCGGGTGACCCACAAGGCGCGCCAGGTGCTGTGTCGGTTGTTGCCCCAGGGCGAACCCAAGCGTGATGTGGTGGCGCAGGCGCTGCATCTGTCCCAGCGCACCTTGCAACGGCGCCTTCAGGAAGAGGGCACCAGTTTCCAGGCCTTGCTCGACGATACCCGTCGCGAGCTGGCCGAGCAGTACCTGGCGCAGCCGGCCACGACCTTGCTGCAGATCGCCTATCTGCTGGGGTTTGCCGACCCGAGCAATTTTTTTCGCGCCTTTCGCCGCTGGTTCGATGTCACGCCCGGCGAATACCGGGCAGCGAGGCTGGCCAAACCGGTCAGTGACGCCAGAACGCCGGGATGCACAACACGAACACCGTGATGATCTCCAATCGGCCCAACAGCATGCCGCCGGACAGAATCCACTTGGCTGCATCCGGCAGCGGCGCGAAGTTGCCGGCCGGGCCAATGGTCTCCCCCAGCCCCGGGCCGACGCCGGACACCGTGCTGGCCGCGCCGGTCAGCGCCGTCATCCATTCCACTCCCAGCAGCGACAGCAACAGGGCGATCACGCAGATGGTGATGGCGAAAAAGAACGAGAACGTCAGGATCGAACGCACGATTTCTTCATCGAGGCGGTGACCGTTGTATTTCTGCTTGATCACCGCCCGCGGGTGAATCAGTTGCATGAGGTTGGCCCGGAGCAGGATGTAGGCGACCTGGAAGCGAAAGATCTTGATCCCACCGGCCGTCGACCCCGAGCAGCCGCCGACGAACCCCAGGTAGAAGAACAGCATCAGCGAGAAGTTGCCCCACAGGCTGTAATCCCCCAAGGCAAAACCGGTGGTGGTGACGATCGAGGTCACGTTCAGGGCCACGTGCCGCAGCGCGTCCAGCCAATGCAGGTCGGTGGTCGCCCAGTACCAGGTACCGAGCACCAGCCAGGTCACCAGCAGCACGCCGATCAGGCCCTGGACCTGCTGGTCCTTGATCAGCGCCCGGCGATTGCCGCGCAGCATCGAGACGTACAAGGCGAACGGCAGGCTGCCGAGAATCATGATGACGATGGCGACCCAGTGCACCGCCGGCTCGGTCCATTTGGCCAGGGACAGGTCCGAGGTGGAGAAGCCGCCGGTGGAGATCGCCGACATCGAATGGTTGACGGCATCGAACGGGCTCATCCCGGCCCACCAGAGCGCCAGGGTGCCGAGAATGGTGATGCCGACGTAGGACGCTACGATCAGTCGCGCAACCATGTGGGAGCGGGGCATGACCTTTTCCGAGCGGTCCGAGGATTCGGTCTGGAACAGGCGCATGCCACCAATGCGCAATAACGGCAGGATCGCCACCGCCATGCCGATGAAGCCAATCCCGCCGAGCCAGTGCAGCAGCGAGCGCCACATCAGGATACCCGGGGACATGGTGTCGAGGCCGCTCAGGACCGTGGCGCCGGTGGCCGTGATTCCCGACATGCTTTCAAAGAACGAGTCGGTGTAGCTGATGTGCTGGGTCAGCAGGAACGGCAACGCGGCAAAGACGCACACCACCAGCCAACTGCTGACCGTCAGCAGGTACATGTCTCGCGGGCGCAGGTGTACGTGCTCGGGGCGCCCGGGAAGCACCAGGGCCAGGCCGGCGACGAAGGTGATCATGCTCGACCAGAGGAACGAAGGCATGTCCCCGGTGCGCTCGAAGATCAGCAGGGTGGCCATGGGCACGACCATGAAGATCGCCAGGGTGATCAGGAAGATGCCGATGATGAAGCCAATGATCCGCAGGGTCGGCAACGCCATGAAGTCCGCTCGGGCTGGAAGGGAAGGGCGCCATTCTACCGACGGCTCGCGGCATGTAAACCGCGCCCGGTGCGACTGGCGTGTGCATCGGCGGCCAATTTGCGCTAACTAACTCGCCGTACAGGACACTAGAATAGCCAGACATTTTTTCAGGGAGGTGGCCCGATGCAGGCTCTCGATGCTTTGCTCAACCGTGTTTCCGTTCCACGCCTGGTGGAACCGGCGCCCACGCCTGAACAACGGGAGGTCATGTTCGCCGCGGCGATGCGCGCTCCTGACCACGGCCAATTGCGGCCATGGCGTTTTCTGACGGTCGAAGGGCAGGCGCGTTATCGCATGGGCGAACTGCTGGCGGACGCGGCGCGATTCAATGATCCACTGGTGTCCGAGGCGGTTGTGGAAAAGGCCCTCAATGGCCCGCTGCGTGCGCCATTGGTCGTGGTGGTGATCGCTCGTTTACAGGACCATTTCAAAGTCCCGAAAGCCGAGCAATTGCTGGCCGCCGGCTGCGCCGCCCACGGGATCCTGCTCGCGGCGTATGCCCAGGGCGTTGGTGGCGTGTGGCGCACGGGTGAACTGGCGTACTCGCCGCACGTGGCCAAGGGGCTGGGTCTTGACGTGGGGGAGGAGGTGATCGGGTTCCTGTACCTGGGCACACCGCAGAAAGAAGCGCGGACGGCACCGAAGGAAGACATTGCTGAATTCGTTCGCGAGTGGACTGGGTTGCAGTGATGGAATGACGAGCTTTTGTGGCGAGGGGATTTATCCCCGCTGGGCTGCACAGCAGCCCCCAAACTGCCTACATCAGAAGTAATCTGATACACCGCAGTGACTGATTTTGAGGCTGCTTCGCAGCCCAACGGGGATAAATCCCCTCGCCACAGATAAAGCCTTTCCCCACAGGGTTATGCAGGTACAGCAGTTATTTGCAAACGTCCGCAATCGCCTCGGCCAGCCGGTCCAGGCGTGTCGCATCGATGCCGGCCACGTTGGCCCGCCCCGTGCCGACCATGTACACGCTGTGCCGCTCACGCAATTGCTTGACCTGCTCGGGCGCCAGGCCGGTGTAGGAGAACATGCCGCGTTGCACCCCGATATGGGCGAAGCGCTCCCGCAGGCCGTGGGGTTCGAGGGCGTCCAGCAGGCCACTGCGTAGCTGGGCGATGCGCAGGCGCATGGCTTCCACTTCGTCGGCCCACAGACGCTTGAGTTCCGGAGTGCCCAGGATCGTCGCCACCACCGCTGCGCCATGATCCGGCGGTGTCGACCACAGGTTGCGGGCGATGTTGGCCAGTTGGCTGCGGATGTCCACCAGCTTGTCGGCGTCGCGGGCGCAGACGATCAACGCACCGGTGCGATCGCAGTACAAGCCGAAGTTCTTCGAGCAGGAACTGGTGATCAACACCTCGGGCAATGCCTGGGCGAACAACCGGACTGCCCAGGCATCCTGTTCCAGGCCGTCGCCGAAGCCCTGGTAGGCGAAGTCGATCAGCGGCAACAGCTCACGACTGCGCACCACCTCCAGTACCTGGCGCCATTGATCCTGGGACAGATCGAAACCGGTAGGGTTGTGACAGCACGCGTGCAGCAGGACCACATCACCCTTCGGTGCCTGGTTGAGGGTTGCCAGCATCGCCTCGAAATCCAGGCGATTGTCGCTGCCCACGTAGGGGTAGTGGCTGGCCTTGACGCCCGCGGTGGCGAAAATGGTTTCGTGGATCGGCCAGGTCGGGTTGCTCAGCCATACGCCACGGCCTGGCAGACACTGTGCAATGAAGTCGGCACTCAGGCGCAGGGCGCCGGTGCCGCCCGGGGTCTGGGTGGCACCGGCGCGTTGTTCGGCGATCTGCCGGGCGTCGGCACCCAAGACGAGCGCAGTGATCAACCGCCCGAAAGCGGCGTCGCCATGACCGCCGATGTAGGTCTTGGTGGTCTGATGATCCACCAGCCGTCGCTCGGCCTGTTTCACCGATTCGAGAATCGGCGTCAGGCCCTGGGCGTCTTTATAGACGCCCACGCCCAGGTCGAACTTGTTCGGATTGCTGTCCGCGCCGTAGGCCTCCATCAGACCGAGGATCGGGTCGCCGGGCACCCGGCCGATGGCGTCGAAATGCATTACTTGCGGCCCTCGGCGGTCTTGGCCACGTCATCGGTGCGGGCGGCCATGATGAAGTCGTTGCGGTGCAGGCCCTTGATGGAGTGGCTCCACCAGGTCACGGTGACTTTGCCCCACTCAGTGAGCAGGCCTGGGTGATGGCCTTCGGCCTCGGAGATTTCACCGACGGCGTTGGTGAATGCCAGGGCGTGCTTGAAATTCTTGAACAGGAAAACCTTTTCCAGCTGCATCACGCCGTCGCGCACTTCGATGTTCCAGTCCGGGATCTGCTTGATCAATACCGGCAGTTCTTCGTCGCTGACCTGTGGGGCGTCGGCACGGCAGGCTTCGCAATGGGCTTGGTTCAGAGTGTTCATGGTGTGTTCCTGGATCGAATTGGGTAGAACGTCGATGCACTCACGCTAAAGCAAAGTCGCGCGGTGCAACAGACTCACTTGGGATCAAAAAACGCCATTCAGGCGGCTTTTGGCGGAAATTTCGGTGCGTGCAGCCCCAGTTCCCGACCGCGCTTGACCATGCCCATGATGTCCTCATGGGCCAGGTCGAACAGACGCTTGAGCTCTGGCAGGACGAAATACACCGGTTGCAGGATGTCGATGCGATAAGGCGTGCGCATGGCTTCCAGCGGATCGAAGGCCTGGTGCTCCGGCTCGTCCGACAGGCAGTACACGGTTTCCTTGGGCGAAGACAGGATGCCGCCACCGTAGATGCGTCGACCCTGCGGTGTTTCCACCAGTCCGAACTCGATGGTCATCCAGTACAGGCGCGCCAGGTAGACACGCTCTTCCTTGGACGCCTGCAGGCCGAGCTTGCCATAGGTGTGGGTGAATTCAGCGAACCAGGGGTTGGTCAGCAGCGGGCAGTGGCCGAAGATCTCGTGGAAAATGTCCGGCTCTTGCAAATAGTCCAGTTCTTCCCGGGTGCGAATGAAGGTCGCCACCGGAAACTGTTTGCTGGCGAGCAATTCGAAGAAGGTCTGGAAGGGGATCAGCGCCGGTACCCGGGCCACTTGCCAGCCCGTGGTCGCGCCCAGCACTTTGTTGATTTCGCCCAACTGCGGGATGCGGTCGTGGGGCAGGCCAAGCTTGTCGATACCGTCCAGGTATTCCTGGCACGCACGGCCTTCAATGACTTTCAGCTGGCGGGTGATCAGCGTGTTCCACACCGCATGTTCTTCGGCGGGGTAGTGGATAAAACCTTGCGCATCGGGCTCGCGAGCCACGTACTGCGTCTGCTTCATGCTGCTCTCCTGCTGATTCCCTCGAGGGGAAGACTGTTTGTTGTTATGTCCAGCGATGCGTTAGAGATAGCGCGAAGCAGGCGAATGTGCAGCGGGGCAGCGGCGAGATGTTCGAGTTGCATGGGCAGAATTCGTAAAGTTTTCGTTACGTATGGAGCGGCGATCCGGCGCTGGTTGGATTCTAAGCTAGGAAATGGCCTACAACTGTCACATAATCTTGACGGTTATTTGCACTCAGCCTCAGAAAAAACTCCTTACAACGAGCTCCCAGGCCTCCATATGCGCATCAAAGTCCATTGCCAGAATCGCATCGGCATCCTGCGGGACATTCTCAACCTGCTGGTGGAGTACGGTATCAACGTCGCCCGGGGCGAAGTCGGCGGTGAGCATGGCAATGCGATCTACCTGCACTGCCCGAACCTGATCAACATTCAATTCCAGGCGTTGCGTCCGAAATTCGAAGGCATTGCCGGTGTGTTCGGCGTCAAGCGGGTAGGGCTGATGCCCAGCGAGCGTCGACACATGGAGCTCAATGCGTTGCTCGGCGCCCTGGAGTTTCCGGTGTTGTCCATCGACATGGGCGGCTCCATCGTCGCGGCGAACCGGGCGGCGGCGCAGTTGCTCGGGGTGCGGGTGGACGAGGTGCCGGGGATTCCGCTATCTCGCTACGCCGAGGATTTCGACCTGCCGGAGCTGGTGCGTGCCAACCAGTCGCGCATCAATGGGCTGCGGGTCAAGGTCAAGGGCGATGTGTTCCTGGCGGATATTGCCCCGCTGCAATCGGAGCATGACGACAGCGAGGCCATGGCCGGTGCGGTATTGACGCTGCATCGGGCCGACCGGGTTGGTGAGCGTATCTATAACGTGCGCAAGCAGGAACTGCGTGGCTTCGACAGCATCTTCCAGAGCTCGAAAGTGATGGCCGCGGTGGTCCGCGAAGCCCGGCGCATGGCCCCGCTGGACGCGCCGCTATTGATCGAAGGCGAAACCGGCACGGGCAAGGAGTTGCTGGCCCGGGCCTGTCACCTGGCGAGCCCGCGCGGGCAGTCGCCGCTGATGGCGCTCAACTGTGCCGGGCTGCCGGAGTCCATGGCCGAGACGGAACTGTTCGGCTACGGTCCTGGCGCCTTCGAAGGCGCCCGTGCCGAAGGCAAGCTGGGTCTGCTGGAGTTGACGGCTGGCGGCACCTTGTTTCTCGACGGGGTGGGGGAAATGAGCCCGCGCCTGCAGGTGAAACTGCTGCGTTTTTTGCAGGACGGTTGCTTCCGTCGGGTGGGCAGCGATGAAGAGGTGTACCTGGATGTCCGGGTGATCTGCGCGACCCAGGTGGATTTGTCTGAGCTCTGTGCT
Source organism: Pseudomonas sp. ICMP22404 (assembly GCF_006227205.1). Taxonomy (GTDB): domain Bacteria; phylum Pseudomonadota; class Gammaproteobacteria; order Pseudomonadales; family Pseudomonadaceae; genus Aquipseudomonas. Next base: position 252,611 of record NZ_VCNG01000010.1, on the reverse strand, counting down.
CGAGGGGAATTTCGCCAGGACCTGTATCACCGCTTGAATGTCCTGTCCCTGCACATCCCGCCGTTGCGTGAATGCCTCGATGGCCTGGCGCCGCTGGTGGAGCACTTTCTCGACCAGGCCAGTCGCCAGATCGGCTGTGCGCTGCCGAAGCTGGCCCCGGCGGCGATGGATCGCCTCAGTCATTACCATTGGCCCGGCAATGTCCGGCAACTGGAAAATGTGCTGTTCCAGGCCGTCTCCCTGTGCGATGGGGGGACGGTGAAGGCCGAGCATATTCGCCTGCCGGACTACGGCGTGCGCCAGCCCCTGGGCGACTTCTCCCTGGATGGCGGGTTGGACGAGATTGTCGGGCGATTCGAGAAGGCGGTACTGGAACGGCTCTACTCCGAACATCCCAGCAGCCGGCAACTGGGCAAACGACTGGGGGTTTCCCATACCACCATTGCCAATAAGTTGCGCGAGTATGAGGTGGGTAAAGAGCCTGGAATGTAATCCGTTACTTGTGGCGAGGGGATTTATCCCCGCTGGGCTGCGCAGCAGCCCTAAATCAGGCGACTCGGTTTACTAGTCTTATCGAGTCGACAGGTCTGGTCTGGGGGCGCTTCGCACCCCAGCGGGGATAAATCCCCTCGCCACAAGGGTTAGTGAGTCTGTCCATCCGGTAATCCTTTGCCTTTCAGCGGCATGATACCGCCGGTTTTTCGTCTCCGGGACATTCCCTCTTTCCCCACAAACCCCCGCAAGTCCTTTGTTTGCCGGGCCGCGAGCCGCCAGAAAAAAGTTGGTCTGCAAATTGCTTATGGCTGAGCAGTACAGCAGTGGGCGGCAAACGTCCGGCACGCAGAGGAACGAGAGTGGACAAGTACCTTTATGTGGCAATGACCGGCGCCAGCCAGAACGCGCTGGCCCAACGGGCCCATGCCAACAACCTGGCGAACATCTCCACCAATGGTTTTCAGAAAGACCTGGAGCAGGCGCGTTCGATGCCGGTATTCGGCGACAGCTTTCCGGCGCGGGCATTTGCCATGTCCGAGCGGCCAGCCACTGACTTCACCCCGGGTGCGTTGGTTGAAACCGGCCGCGACCTCGATGTGGCGGTGAGCGGGCCGGGCTGGATGGCCGTGCAGAACCCCGATGGCGGTGAAAGCTACGTGCGCACCGGCAGCCTCAACGTCGACGCCCTGGGCGTGCTGCGGGCCGGCAACGGCATGCCGGTGATGGGCAACGGCGGTCCTATCGCCGTGCCACCGGAGCAGAAAATCGAAATCGGCCAGGACGGCACCATCAGTATCCGCGCCATGGGCGAAGGCCCGCGCGTGATGGCGGAAGTGGACCGCATCAAGCTGGTCAACCCGGACCTCAAGAACATGACCAAGGGCCTGGACGGGTCCATCCGTACCAAGGACGGCCAGCCGGCACCGGTCGACGCCAACGTGCAACTGGTGTCGGGGTTCCAGGAAGCGAGCAACGTCAATGCTGTGGACGAGATGACTTCGGTGCTGGCCCTGGCCAAGCAATTCGAGCTTCACGTGAAGATGATGAACACCGCCAAAGAAGGCGACGAGGCCATGGCTCGGGTCTTGCAGATCTAACCATTAATTAAAGCGTCGCGCCGAAAATCAGGCGTACGAGGAGAATCGAATGCTTCCGGCTCTATGGGTTGCCAAAACAGGTCTGTCCGCCCAGGACACCAACCTGACCACCATTTCCAACAACCTGGCGAACGTCTCGACCACGGGCTTCAAACGTGACCGTGCCGAATTCCAGGACCTGCTGTACCAGGTCAAGCGTCAGCCAGGTGCCCAGTCGACCCAGGACAGCGAACTGCCGTCGGGTCTGCAAGTCGGTACCGGTGTGCGCATTGTCGGCACGCAGAAAAACTTCACCGCCGGCAGCCTGCAAACCACCGAGCAGCCGCTGGACATGGCCATCGACGGTCGCGGTTTCTTTCAGATTCTGCAGCCGGACGGCACCACGTCCTACACCCGCGACGGTACGTTCCACCTCGACTCCAATGGCCAGATCGTCAATGCCAGCGGTTTTGCCCTGGAGCCCGCCATTGTCGTGCCGAACAATGCCCAGACCTTCACCGTGGGTCGCGACGGCACCGTGTCCATCACCGTGGCGGGCAACCCGGCCGCGCAAGTGATCGGCAACCTGCAGACCGCCGACTTCATCAACCCGGCCGGCCTGCAAGCGGTAGGCAACAACCTGTTCCTGGAAACCGCTGCCAGTGGTGCGCCGCAAATCGGCACCCCGGGTTTGAATGGTTTCGGTACCACGCTGCAGAACACCCTGGAAACGTCCAACGTGAGCACCGTTGAGGAGATGGTCAACATGATCACCACCCAGCGTGCCTACGAAATGAACTCCAAGGTGATCTCCACCGCCGACCAGATGCTTTCGTTCGTCACGCAGAATCTGTAATCACTTCTATAGGGCGGCCTCAAGGTCGCCTGTAACACCGAGAGGTAGGGTCATGAAACGCTTTGTATCTGTACTGGCACTGAGTGGGATCACCGCGCTCGCGGGGTGTGTCGCGCCAACGCCCAGGCCCAATGACCCGTACTACGCTCCGGTGTTGCCGCGCACGCCGTTGCCGGCCGCTGCCAACAATGGCTCGATCTACCAGGCCGGTTTCGAACAGAACCTGTACAGCGACCGCAAGGCATTCCGGGTGGGTGACATCATCACCATCACCCTGAACGAGCGGACCCAGGCGAGCAAGAATGCCAACTCCCAGGTGGACAAGACCAGCAACACCAGTGTCGGCCTCACTTCGTTGTTCGGCTCCAGCCTGACCACCAACAACCCGATCGGCGGTAACGACCTGAGCCTCAACGCCGGTTACGGCTCCGACCGGGCCACCAAGGGCGACAGCAAGTCCGGCCAGAGCAACAGCCTCACCGGTTCCATCACCGTGACCGTCGCCGATGTGTTGCCCAACGGCATCATCGTCGTGCGCGGCGAGAAGTGGCTGACGCTCAACACGGGTGACGAACTGGTGCGCATCGCCGGCATGGTTCGCGCCGACGACATCGCCACCGATAACACCGTTTCCTCCACCCGTGTGGCGGATGCGCGCATCACGTATTCGGGTACCGGTGCCTTTGCCGATGCGAGTCAGCCGGGCTGGTTCGACCGTTTCTTCCTCAGCCCGAAGTTCCCTTTCTAGGTGGCCCAGTTGAATCTTAAGCGGTTGAACCTCAAACAGCTGTTGATGGGTGCGTTGGTGATGTCGGCAGCTTTCACTGCTCATGCCGAGCGCCTGAAGGACATCGCCAGCATTTCCGGCGTGCGTTCGAACCAGTTGATCGGTTACGGCCTGGTTGTAGGTCTCAATGGTACCGGTGACCAGACCACCCAGACCCCGTTCACCCTGCAGACCTTCAACAACATGTTGTCTCAGTTCGGCATCAAGGTGCCGCCAGGCTCGGGCAACGTCCAGTTGAAAAACGTCGCGGCGGTATCGATCAGTGCCGATCTTCCGGCGTTCGCCAAGCCCGGTCAGCAGGTGGATATCACCGTGTCGTCCATCGGTAACTCCAAGAGCCTGCGAGGCGGCACCTTGCTGCTGACGCCGCTCAAGGGTATCGACGGCAACGTCTACGCCGTCGCTCAGGGCAACCTGGTGGTGGGCGGTTTCGACGCCGAAGGGCGCGATGGCTCGAAGATCACCGTCAACGTTCCGTCGGCCGGTCGCATCCCTGGCGGTGCATCGGTGGAGCGTGCGGTGCCGAGCGGTTTCAACCAGGGCAACAGCCTGACGCTGAACCTCAATCGGTCCGACTTCACCACCGCCAAACGCATCGTCGACAAGATCAACGACATGCTCGGCCCAGGCGTGGCCCAGGCCATCGACGGCGGCTCGATCCGTGTCACCGCGCCCCTGGATCCGAGCCAGCGGGTCGACTATCTGTCGATCCTGGAAAACCTCGAGGTCGATCCGGGCCAGGCCGTGGCGAAAGTCATCATCAACTCGCGCACCGGCACCATCGTGATTGGCCAGAACGTCAAGGTTTCGCCGGCGGCCGTGACCCATGGCAGCCTGACCGTGACCATCACCGAAGATCCGATCGTGAGCCAGCCGGGCCCATTGTCCAATGGGCAGACTGCCGTCGTGCCCCGTTCGCGGGTCAATGCCGAACAGGAAGCCAAGCCGATGTTCAAGTTCGGCCCGGGCACTACCCTGGATGAAATCGTCCGGGCGGTGAACCAGGTCGGCGCGGCGCCGGGCGACCTGATGGCGATTCTCGAAGCCTTGAAGCAGGCCGGCGCGTTGCAAGCCGACCTGATCGTGATTTGAGGAACGGGCCATGGATATGCGCAAGGGCGCTTTGATCAGTGGAGATTCGGGTTCCTACTCGGACCTGAATCGCTTGAACCAGCTCAAGGTTGGCGACAAGAACAGCGACGGCAACCTGCGCAAAGTGGCCCAGGAATTCGAGTCGCTGTTCCTTGGCGAAATGCTCAAGTCCATGCGCTCTGCCACCGAGGCATTGGGCAAGGACAACCCCATGAATACGCCTGAGGCCAAGCAGTATCAGGAAATGTACGACCAGCAGTTGGCCGTTTCCATGTCTCGCGAGGGTGGCGGTATCGGCCTGGCCGATGTCCTGCTGCGCCAGATGTCCAAGAACAAACCGCTGGCGCCGGGCGAAGCGGCCGCTGCGTCGGCTGCCAAGCAGCAAGAGGCGCTGGACAAGGTCAAGGCAGTGCCCACCCCGGTGGCTGCCGGAACAGTGCCCACCAATGGACCTTTGTCGCGCCAGAGTGGCCAGCGTCCGCTCTGGGCTTCGCGGGCCGTCAACGCACCGCAGGGGGCGGGCGAGGGTGGTCATCGTAACGACATGGAACTGCTCAACCAGCGTCGCCTGGCCTTGCCGCCGAAACTGGCCGACCGTCTGCTGGCCGGGCTGGTGCCTTCGGCATCGACCAATGCCAATACCGATGCGCCGGCGCAGAATATCCGTTCGGATCGCGCCGTCACCGCCGCCAGGTCCGCCTCCGGCGAAATGGCCAATGGCGACTGGCTGGCCGCGCTCAAGGCCTCCGAGTCGAGCGGGGACATGCAGGTCTATGGTCGCGCCGTGGCACAGCCACCGCTGGCGCCGGCCCGCAAAGCGTTCCGCGATGCCGACGAATTCGTCAACGCCATGCTGCCCATGGCCAAGGAAGCGGCGGCGCGCATCGGTGTCGACCCGCGTTACCTGGTGGCCCAGGCCGCCCTGGAAACCGGCTGGGGCAAATCGGTCATGCGCCAACCCGATGGCAGCAGCAGCCACAACCTGTTCGGTATCAAGGCCAGCCAGAACTGGAAGGGCGATTCGGCGCGGGCAATCACCAGTGAGTTCCGCAATGGCGAGATGGTCAAGGAGACGGCCGAGTTCCGTTCCTACGCCTCGTACCGCGACAGTTTCCATGACCTGGTCAATCTGCTGCAAAGCAACAGTCGCTATCAAGCTGTGCTGAAGTCGGCCGATAACCCGGAACAGTTTGTACGCGAGTTGCAAAAGGCCGGTTACGCCACCGACCCGCACTACGCCAGCAAGATTTCGCATATAGCCCGGCAGATGACCAGTTCCCAGAACTACGCATCCGCAGGCGCCACCACGACTTTATAAGGTCTGAACCATGAGTTTGCTCAATATAGGGATGTCGGGTCTGTCAGCCAGCCAGACCGCGTTGGTGACCACGGGTAACAACATTGCCAACGTCGATACCGCCGGATATTCGCGTCAGCAGACCGTGCAGACCACCAAGGCCTCCAATCAATACGGCAACGTGTTCATCGGCTCCGGCACGACCCTGGCCGATGTTCGTCGGGTCTACAACTCCTACCTTGAAGCACAGCTGAAGACCACCACCTCGCTCAACAGCGATGCGGCGGCTTATCAGGGGCAGATCACGCCTCTGGATTCGCTGCTCTCGGACAGCGGCACCGGCCTCAACGGCGCGCTGACCAAGTTTTTCGCGTCGGTGCAGAACGTCAACGCCAAGCCCGGTGACGATGCGTCCCGCCAGTTGCTGCTCAGCGATGCCCAGGCCCTGAGCAATCGGTTCAACTCTATTTCCAGTCAGTTGACGGAGCAGAGTTCGAACATCAATAACAACTTGTCGAACATGGTCAGCCAGGTCAACGACCTGGCTACCACCATTGCCCAACTGAACAAGAAAATCGCCGAAGTCTCCAACACCGGCGGCGCGCCCAATGATCTGCTGGATTCCCGTGGCGAAGCCATTCGCCAGCTGTCGACGTTCACCGGCACCCAAGTCGTGGAGAACGGCAGCAGCCTGGACATCTACCTGGGTTCCGGCCAGCCGCTGGTGATGGGCACTATCGTCAATACCCTGCAAGCGGTGCCGGACAAGAACGATCCGGGGCGCATGGGTATCCAGCTCAACAGCGGTTCCAGCTCCATGGACCTCACCTCGGTGCTCACCGGTGGTGAGATCGGTGGCCTGATGCGCTACCGCAGCACCGTGCTCGACCCGGCCATGAACGAACTGGGCCGCGTCGCCCTGGTGATCGCCGACCAGATGAACACCGTGCAGGCGTCGGGCATCGACATGAACGGTGCCTTTGGTTCCAACCTGTTCAACGACATCAACAGTGCCGCGCAGATCAGTCAGCGCAGCGTTGCCGCGCTGGGCAACAGTGCAGGTTCCGGCAATTTCAACGTGGCCATCACAGACGCCGGCCAGTTGACCACCAACGACTACAAGGTGACCTTCACCAGCGGGACCAACTACACCGTCCAGCGCCTGCCCGATGGCTCGTCGATGGGCGCGTTCAGCACCGCGACCACGCCACCACCGGTGATCGACGGCTTCTCGATGACCTTCGCCAACGGCACCGCGGCGGCTGGTGACTCGTTCAAGATCACGCCGACCCGCAATGCGGCGGGCAACATCAAGACCGAGATGACCGACTCCAAGCGGCTGGCGATTGCCGCGCCACTGGGCGCAGCCATCGCGGCGGGCGGCAGTGGCACGTTGACCATTCCGGCCAGTGGCCAGCCGACACTGACGACCAGTCTGGACATCTACGACGCGGCCACGACGACCGTCATCCAGAACGGCATCAAGACCTCCATGCCGGTCAAGGTGTTGTTCGGGGCGACCTCCGCCGACGGCACCAGCCAGGCGTACCAACTGCTCGATGCCCAGGGTAACGAACTCAGTAATGGCACGATCACTCCTGGTCAAAGCAACACGTTGAACCTGAGCGTTCCGCTGAAGGACGCCAGTGGCAACCCGATCATGGATTCGTCGGCGCCACCGGTGCAGCGCACTGTCAGCTTCGCCATGTCCATCGCTGGAGCACCGTCCAACGGTGCCGCCATCAACGTCAGCGTCAGCAAGGCGGGTAGCCTGGACAACCGTAACGGCACCATCCTGGCCGGTCTGCAGACCGCCAAGAGCGTCGACACCGGTTCCTCCAGCGGCGGTATTTCCCTGAGTGATGCCTACGGCAAACTGGTGGAAGGCGTGGGCTCCAAGGCGGCCCAGGGCAAGCTCGACAGCGCTGCCACCGGCGCGATCCTGAACAACGCCAAGAACGCCCGTGACTCGCTGTCAGGCGTGGACCTGGACGAAGAAACCGGCAACCTGGTCAAGTTCCAGCAGTACTACACCGCGTCTTCGCAGATCATCAAGGCGGCGCAGCAAATCTTCAGCACATTGATCAACAGTCTTTAAGGAGCCGTAGCCCATGCGTATCTCTACTTCCCAGTTCTACGAAAGCACGGCTGCGAACTACCAGAAGAACTTCGCCAATGTGGTCAAGACCAGCGAAGAAGCCAGTAGTCTGGTACGTATCAACACCGCCGCCGACGATCCGGTCGGTGCGTCGCGTCTGCTGCAACTGGGCAACCAGGCTTCCATGCTGTCCCAGTACGAAACCAACGTCAGCACGATCAAGGCGACCCTGGGCACGACTGAAGCGGTGATGACCAGCATCAATAACGTGCTGCAGCGCGCCAAGGAACTGGCTGTAAGCGCCGGTAACGCCGGTTATACCGACTCAGACCGTAAATCCGTCGCTTCGGAGCTGGGGTCGATCGAAGACCAGTTGCTGAGCCTGATGAACACCAAGGATGAAAACGGCAAGTACATTTTTGCCGGCTCCAAGGGCGATGTCGTGCCGTTCACCCGCAACGGCGATGGTAGCTACAGCTACAACGGCGATCAGATGACCCTGGACCTTCCAGTGGGCGACACCATGTCGATGGCCACCAACAGCACCGGCTGGGAAGTGTTCCAGCAGGCCATCAACACCAGCCGCACCCAGGTCACCATGACCGCTCCGGCGGTGGACGATGGCCGGGTGGTACTGACCAACGGCCAGGTATCTTCCGCCGTTACCTACAACAGCCAGTTCCGCAGCGGTGAGCCGTATACCGTAGAGTTCGCCAGCGGCACCCAGTTGAAAATCACTGATTCAAGCGGTAACGACGTGACCGCCGAAGCCAGCCAGGGCGGCGTCATCACGCCCAATACCCAGGCCGGGCAGAACGTGAGCTTTCGCGGCGTCGATCTGACCCTGAACGTCAACCTGAAATCCGGCGACGTCGCCGGCACCGTATTGCCCGGTCACACATTCACCCTGGCCGCCAAACCCGACACATTCGCCGTGGCGCGTAGCCCGGGCAACTCCACTGCGACGCAGATCACCGGCAGTCAAATCACCGATCCGGTTGCCTACCACGCCAGTTTCCCGACGGGGTCGGCGGTGCTGAAGTTCACCAGTGCCACGGACTTCGAACTGTACGCCGCGCCGCTGACCAGCAGTAGCCAGGTGATTTCCAGCGGAACCCTGGCGGGCAACGTCGCCACCGCTTCAGGGGTGAGTTTTACGCTCAATGGCGCACCGGCCGCCAACGATCAATTCAGCATTGCGGTCAATACCCACGAAACCCAGAACATCCTGGATACCGTGAACCAGCTGAAGGCTGCGTTGAGCACACCGATCGAGGGCGACGCGATTGCCGGTCAGAAAATGCTCGCGGCACTGGCTTCCGGCATCGGCAACCTGGCCAGCGGTACAGATCAGTTGACCAGTGGGTTGAGTTCGGTCGGTGGTCGTGGCCAAGCGCTCGATAACCAGTCCGACACCAATCAGAGCTTTGTCCTGGCCAACTCCCAGACCCAGTCGGCGATCCGCGATTCCGACCCGGCCGAGGTGATGACGCGCCTGACGTTGCAACAGACCATGCTGCAGGCATCGCAACTGGCGTTCAGCAAGATCACGCAACTGGGGTTGTTCAACAAGATCTGATGAGCAGGTAACGCCGCTCGTTTGAAGTATTGGCTGTACCTGTGGCGAGGGGATTCATCCCCGTGGGGCTGCGTAGCAGCTCCACGACACGTGGTGCAGGATTGAGGGCCGCTTTGCAGCCCAACGGGGATGAATCCCCTCGCCACAAGGGTCGGAACACCGCCCGGCCGAGAGTCTTTCGCGTGAAACCAACACCTCTTGTCAGCATCGTCATCCCCGCATTCAACCCTCGCTTTTTTCGCGAGTCACTCAAGAGCGCTCTGGACCAGGACTACGAAAACCTCGAAATCATCGTGTGCGATGATTGCCCCGGTGACGACATCCGCCAGATCGTCGACGCTTTGCAGGACGCTTCCAGCGTCGCGGTGCGTTATCTGCGCAATCCCCAGCGGCTGGGCTTCCAGCAGAATCTGTTGCGGTGCCTGGAAGAGGCGAGCGGGGAGTACATCAAATTTCTCTGCGATGACGATCAGTTGCTCGGAGCCTGCGTGCGTCAACAGGCGCAGGCCCTGGACGAGCATGCCGATGCCCGGTTGGTCATCAGTAAGCGCCACTTCATCGATGCGGACGGCTACGTCTTGCCGATTCGCCTGGAGAACGTCGGCATCGCCCTCTTCGAAGGGTTGTACAAGGGCGACGACCTGTTGGCCTACATCGAGTCCACGCCACGCAATATCTTCGGTGGCTTCTCCGGCGCCATGATGCGCCGGGTCGATATCGAGTCCTTATTGCCAGCATTGGCCCAGGCCGGTCAGGGTTTTGTCGCATTGCTCGACCTGGCGCTGTTCATCTGCCTGCTCCGACGCGGCAACCTGGTGGAGCGGTGCAGTCTCGACAGTCTCGAACGGTTGTATCCGCAACGGCTGTCCCGCCGTCCTGACATGGTTGATGCCGCACCCGTCGAATGGACGTGGCTGGCCCAGATGTTGGCTGAACGCAGTGGTGAGTCCGCGCCAGCGTCGGGCTGGATCCGCTATCAGACCCTCGATCAGGTCAAGCCAGGCCAGCCTCACGACTGGGAAGAGTTGAACCTGAATTCGTTGATGGCCAGTCGACAAGCCGTCGTCGGTTATCAGGTCGGCACCGACACTGAGAGTTACGATGAGCTTTATGCCCAGTGGCTGGACTGTCGGCGGTTTGACGCGGCGCGCCAACGGGTGGTTCTCCATCAGGTTGAACTCTGGCCCCGGCGCCCGGGTATCGTGCCGGTGGTGTTCGATTTCGAGGAAGACGCCGAGGCGGTGGCGCTGACCCTCGAGAGCATCGCCGGGCAACATTATGCCAGCGAGCCGGTGCTGCTGTTTTCCAACGGTCGCGGCGCGATCGAAGGCAATGTGCTGCGCATGGCGCTGCCCACCGACTGGGTGCGTGGCCTCAATGACATGCTGCCGCGACTGGACGGCGCCGACTGGTTCTATCTGCTGCACGCCGGTGACCGACTGCGGGAATCGGCCTTGCTGGTGCTGGCCGAGCGGATCAATGCCATGCCCGGTATCGCTTGTGTCTACAGCGACGAAGGCGCGCTGGAGGACGGCAAGTCTTCGGAGCCGGTCTTCAAGCCGGATTTCAATCTCGACCTGATGCGAGCCTACCCCTATGTGGGCAGGACCTTGGCCTTCGCTCGTGAGCGGGTACAGTTGCTGGGTGGCTTCGATGCGAATCTGGGTGAATTGGCGCCCCATGACCTGATCTGGCGCCTAGTGGAAACCCAGGGGCCGCAGACCATCGAACACCTGGCGGAAATCCAGGTGGAATCGAACCTGGCCTTCGCCCAATGGCTTTCGCAGCCGCAGGTGATCGAGCAGAGCCCCAGGCTGGTGGCGGCGCATCTGCAACGCCTGGGCGTCGAACATCGTTTGCATCCAGGGCCGATGCCGTTGATCCCGAGGATCGAATACCTGCACCCCGAACGCCCGCTGGTGTCGATCATTATCAGCGTCAAGGATCAACTGGCGGCGCTGGAAAATTGCATCAGTAATCTGCTGACCGCTACTGCCTACGAGCATTACGAAGTCATCGTCGTCGACAACGGCAGCGAAACCGCCGAGATGCGCAACTGGCTGACGGCCATGGCCGAGCTGGGCAGCGACAAGTTGCGGATTCTTACCCCGGACGAATTGGGCAACGAAGCGCAGGTGCGCAATTTTGCCGTCGCGCAAGCGCGCGGCGATTACCTGCTGTTGCTCAGTCCGTTCTGTGTGACCCATGACGCGGCCTGGCTGGACGAACTGCTGAACCATGCCCAGCGCCCGGAAGTCGGAATCGTCGGCCCACGGACCCTGAATCTACAGGGGCAGGTTATTGACTCGGGCCTGGTGTTGGGCCTCGATGGCTTGGCCGGCCGGCCGTTTGCGAACGAGCCGGTCACCGCCGGCGGTTACATGCAACGTTTGCAGGTGGTGCAGAACTGGAGTGCCGTGAGCGGTCATTGCCTGTTGGTGCGCAGGGCGGTATTCGATACCGTCGGGGGGCTGTCGCCTGCCATTGAAACGCCAGGCATCAACTTCCTCGAGTTATGCCTGGAGGTCGGCAAGCAAGGTTACCTGGTGGTGACCACGCCTTATGCCAACGTGGTCCTGACACCCTCTGCCGGGAGCGCGCGTGAAGCGTCCTGGAAGCAACGCGTGGAACAAGAGCAGGAGTCGTTCTATCAGCGCTGGTTGCCCTGGATCGCCAACGATCCGGCCTACAACCGTAACCTGAGCCTGGCCGGCAACAGTTTTGGCCTGGCACCGGGCCAACGCACCGGCTGGAATCCTTTATACAGCCGTCCGCTGCCTTCGGTCCTGGGTCTGGCCCTCAACAGTTCCGCCATCGGCCATTACCGCGTGAGCCAGCCGCTGATCGAACTGCGGGCAACCGGACGGATCGTCGGGCGTGTGTCCTATGAAATGCCTTCGATCATCGAGATCGAGCGCCAGTCACCGGATGTAATCGTGCTCCAGGGCCGCTACAACAGTGGCAAGTTCAACGACATCATCCAGGTGAAAACCTATTCCAACGCCATGCGCATCTACGAACTCGATGACTATGTGGCGAACATTCCTGAAAAGAACGATCACACCCGCAACATGCCTGACGACATCGTCAACCTGCTGGAGCGCGGCATTGCCCTGTGTGATCGGGTGGTGGTGTCGACGTTCGCCCTGGCGGATGCACTGTCCGGCCTTCATCACGATATCCGCGTGGTGCCGAACATGCTGGCGCCGCATTTGTGGCATGGGATTTCCAGCCGGCGTCGTACGTCGATCAAGCCCCGGGTGGGTTGGGGCGGCGGTACCAGCCACCGGGGTGACCTGGAGATCATTGCCGAGGTGGTACGCGAGCTGGCCGATGAAGTCGAATGGGTCTTTTTTGGCATGTGTCCGGATTCCCTCAGGCCTTATGTGCATGAATACCATGGCGGGGTCCCGCTGTTGGAGTATCCGGCCAAACTGGCGAGCCTGAACCTGGACCTGGCCCTGGCCCCGCTGGAACAGCACATTTTCAACGACTGCAAGAGCAATCTCAGGCTGCTGGAGTATGGGGTTTGTGGGTACCCGGTCATCTGTACCGACACCGAAGCCTATCGAGGTCATCTACCCTGTACCAGGGTAAAGACCAACAGCACGCAGGAATGGCTGGATGCGATCCGCATGCACCTGTCCGACCCGCAGGCCAGTTATCGGATGGGGGACCAGCTGCGCGAAGTGGTACTGCGTGATTTCATGTTGCGCGGCGACAACCTGCGCTATTGGGCCGATGGCTGGTTGCCGGATTGACGATCCGGCCAGTGCCGCAACGTGTCACGAACATAATGCCGCCGATTGGGCGACTCGCTCGTTAAGGAATTCATATGCAACGCAGTATTGCCAATGATTCATCCGCTCTGTTGAACGAGCGTTTTACCCTGGTCCTGTTATCACACGAGCAACCGCAGGCGTTGCGCCGGGCGTTGCGTTACTACGCTGATTACCCCTGTTCCCAACTCGTCCTCGATTCGTCCGCCGAGCCGGATGCCGACAGCGTCGCGGCATTTTCCGGTGTGCGTTATATGCATCGAGCCGAGGCCGGTCACTTCGCCAACAAGCTGCGCCAAGGGCTCGAACATGTGCAGACGCCCTACCTGGCGATGATTGACGTGGACGCTTTCCTGCTGCCGGAGGCCCTCGACCAGTCACTGGAATTCCTGGCCGGTCATGACGATTATTCGGCGTGCCAGGGTTATGCCCTGACATTCGAAGCCCATGCTTCCCATGTCGACTATTACCGCAGGGATCGCAAGGGCGTCGAGGACTTCGCCGACCCGTCCGCCCAGGAGCGCCTGGCCGCGTATGCCGGGCATTGCCCTTCATTGATCAATGCCGTCACCCGGACCGAGGTGATTCAACGCTGGTATGCCGCATTGCCGGCGGATTTCGATCCGGCCTGGCAGGAACTTGGTCATGGCTGTGCGCTGATGGCAGCGGCCAAGGTCCGTGTTCTGCCGATCCCTTATGGGGTGCACGCCCTGGAAAGTCCTTCGACGCTGGAAGCCAGTCAGTTGGCCGCTGTGCTGAGCTATCGTGATGGGGCCACCGTAGCGTTACGTGAACGCTTGGTGACGGTCCTGGATTCGACGTTCGGGTTGGGTCAGGGGGCGCCGTCGCAAGCGGTGGAAAGCCTGGAGGAAATTGGCAACTACCTGAGTCAGCGTGCAGCTTTTGCCCTGGCCAAGCTCTTCGAGGCGGCTTGGCACTCGCAGTTGCAAGGGCCCATCTGCCGTTTCGAGCCGACGCAGTTCGTCGAGCTGCCGTTCTACAACCAGCCGTTTTTCGAATCCCTGTCCAAGCTTGAATTCCTGATGCACGCGATACCTGCCGGGCGCGTGCAGTTGAAGGAGCTGGAAGCGGTGCTGCTCAAGCAGAAAGGGCTGGCACGGCCGCAGCGCAACACCAGTGCCGAGCCACTCAACGAACGGCTGCTCAAAGCGTTCATGCTCAATGCCTTCAATTGCGATGTCGTGAACCAGTTGGCTGTCCTGCTCGAGGAAGGTGGTGCTCAGGTCGAGGCCGAGCGGTTGAGCGAGTGGGCGCAGCGCCTGGAGAACGTGATGCTGCAGGACCACTTCAGTCTTTTCGAAACCATGCGGTCCGGCCGTTTGTTGCGCTGGCTCGATGGGCGTGAGCCGAGCACCGGACAGGCCCAGCAGATCAGCCAGTACCTGGCGCGCCACAAGGGCGGGCCGACTTTCGGCATCCTGCTCCTGGACCTGGAGGCGGATTTCTCCCGGTTGCAGGCCACCTTCGACAGCGTGATCAACGGTGCCTGCCGGGCATTCAAAATCGTTGTGTTCACCACCGGCGACCTGCCGGCCGAAACCACCGTTCAGAACACCCTGCATTTCGTCAAAGTCACCGGAAGCAACTACGTCGACAAGATCAATCAGGTCGTTGGCCAGATCGATTGCGACTGGGTGGTCCTGGCCGAAGCGGGGGATGAGCTGACGTCGTCCGGTCTGCTGCATGCGAGTCTGGAGCTGCTCGACGCACCACAATGCCGGGCGGTGGCGATGGATGAATGCCAACGCCAACCCGACGAAACCCTGGTCGATGTGTTCCGCCCCGGCTTCAACCTCGATCTGTTGTTGAGCGTGCCGTCATTGATGGCGCGGCATTGGCTGGTTCGCCGTGAAGTGCTGGTGCAGGCCGGTGGCTACTCGCGCGATTTCAAGGAGGCGCTGGAGTTCGAACTGCTCCTGCGCTTGATCGAGCAGGGCGGCATGGGGGGATTGGCGCATCTGGACGAAGCGCTCTTGGTTTGCCAGGCAGTAACGGAGGGCGACAATGCCGACGAGCGCAAGGCCTTGCTGCGCCACCTTGCTGCGCGAGGCTATAAGGCTGATGTCGGTTCCGTGGTGCCGGGTATCTACAAGATCGACTATCGCTTTATCGAGCGCCCGCTGGTATCGATCATTCTCCATGGCGAGGGCGAACTGGTGACGCTGCAACGTTGCATCGTCAATGTTCTTCAACGTACTCGCTACCAACGTTTCGAGTTGCTGGTGGCCGAGCATCCGGTCCATGGCGCGGCGCTGAAAGACTGGCTCCGCAGCCAGGGGCACCAGGCCAGTCGCGTACGCTTCATCGAGGTGGAGCCTGGGCTTGCCACGGCGACGCTGATCAACCAGGTCAGCCAGCAGGCCAAGGGCGATTACCTGCTCACCCTGGCGGTGGACAGCGAAGTCGTGAACGTCAACTGGATCGAGCTGTTGCTCAATCATGCCCAGCGTCCGGAGGTCGGTGTGGTCGGTGCCAGGCTGATCGACCGGCAGGGGCAAATTACGCAGGCAGGCCTGGTCCTGGGCCTCAACGGTGTGGTGGGTTCGGCTTTCGTCGGCGAACCTGCGGATGCCCGGGGCTATATGAACCGCCTGGTGGCGGAACAGAACTGCTCGGCAGTGTCCTTCACCTGCCTGATGATTTCCACGCAGCTGTTCCAGGCACTCGACGGTGTAGACGATACAGTGTTCGCCGAGGGGCTGGGGGATGTGGATCTTTGCCTGCGAGCCGCGCAAGCCGGTTACCTCACGGTGTGGACGCCTTACGTCCAGGTCGTCAACCCGGGCAGCTTGTCGTCCTCGCCCGAGGCTTGCCAGGCACTGCGCGGCAAGTGGCAGGAAGCCTTGGCGCATGACCCCAACTACAACGGCAACCTGGACTTGACCGGTTCCGGCTACACCCTCGGTCCGGTGACCCAGGTGCCGTGGTCGGCGCTCATCGGACAGGCCGGCGCGTAAGGCATCGGTTCTACGGCCGGCTGAATCACCGCCATCGCGAGCAGGCTCGCTCCCACAGGGTTCTACTGTGCCCCTGTGGGAGCGAGCCTGCTCGTGAAAGCAGTCAATCTTCTTTTTTTCTTCCCTCCCTGAATTCCCTTTCTTGCCTCAAGGCCCCGTAATATTGGGCCTCCAGCCAGTGGCACCATAATTGCTTTCTCAGTTATCAGCGCCTGTATTACCGGCAGGGACGCCGAATAATTGGCGTCTCTTGTGAGTAGTGGAGCGTCTTTGACGCTGATGAGAGAGAGACATATGAAGGCAGTAATTCTGGCTGGAGGACTGGGCACTCGCATCAGCGAGGAGTCGCATCTCAAGCCCAAGCCGATGATTGAGATTGGTGGCAAGCCAATCATCTGGCACATCATGAAAATCTACTCTCACTACGGCATCAACGACTTCGTGGTCTGCCTGGGCTACAAGGGTTACGTCATCAAGGAGTATTTCGCCAACTACTTCCTGCACATGTCGGACGTGACGTTCGACATGGCCAAGAACAGCATGCACATCCATCAGGGCAAGGCTGAACCCTGGCGTGTCACCCTGGTGGATACCGGCGAGGTTACGGGTACTGGCGGCCGTCTCAAGCGCGTGCGCGACTATCTGGGCGACGAGACGTTCTGCTTCACCTATGGCGACGGCGTTTCCGACGTCAACATCCGCGAGCTGATCGAGTTCCACCAACAGCACGGCAAACTGGCTACGGTCACCACCGTCCAGCCACCCGGCCGCTTTGGCGCGATGGAGCTCGAAGGTGCATGCGTCAGGGGATTCCAGGAAAAGCCCCAGGGCGATGGTGGTTGGATCAATGGCGGCTTTTTCGTACTGGAGCCTGCTGCGCTCGATGGCATTGAAGACGACACCACCACCTGGGAATACGAGCCGATGCGCAACCTCGCGCGACAGGGGCAGTTGATGAGTCATCTGCACCGTGGTTTCTGGCAGCCGATGGACACGTTGCGCGACCGCGTCTTCCTTGAGGAACGCTGGAACAGCGGCCAGGCCGAATGGAAACTCTGGACTTGAACGCATTCTGGATGGGTAAAAAGGTCTTCCTGACCGGCCATACGGGCTTCAAGGGGGGCTGGCTGGCACTGTGGCTGCGCCAGTTGGGGGCTGAGGTCCGCGGCTATGCGTTGCCCGCTGAAACCACACCTGCCTTATGGTCCGTCGCAGGCGTGGATGCGGTGATCCCCGGTGATCTGGCCGACATCTGCGACGGCGCCGCGCTGTCCTCGGCACTTGGGGCATTCCAGCCGGACGTGGTCATGCATCTCGCTGCGCAACCCCTGGTTCGCGAGGCCTATCGCAATCCCGTCCAGACCTATGCCACCAACGTCATGGGCACAGTCAATCTGCTTGAAGCCGTTCGTCATTGCCCAAGTGTACGGGCGGTGGTCGTGGTCACCACTGATAAATGCTACGAAAACCGCGAGTGGGTCTTGCCCTATCGCGAATACGACGCCTTGGGCGGCTTCGACCCCTACAGCAACAGCAAGGCGTGCGTTGAATTGCTATGTGCCTCTTATCGCAATTCGTTCCTGCAGGATGCCGGCATCGCGCTGGCGACGGCTCGGGCCGGCAATGTCATCGGCGGTGGTGACTGGTCGCCGGAGCGGCTGGTGCCGGATATTTTTCGCGCCTGGCAGAACGATGAGGAAGTGGTGCTGCGTTATCCACAGGCAACTCGTCCCTGGCAACACGCCCTCGAGCCGCTGATGGGTTACCTGATGCTGGCCAGGGCGCTGGTGGAGGACGCTGAGCGTCACGTCGGCGCCTGGAACTTCGGTCCGCAGAGCGACAACGTCGCGACAGTCGAAACCATCGTCGGCCTGCTCGCCGGGCAATGGCCGACGCCGGTGCGCTGGACAGTCGATCCATTGGCACAACCCCACGAGGCCGGCTTGCTGGCACTCGATTCCAGCAAGGCACGCGAAGAGCTCGGCTGGATGCCGCGCTGGTCCCTGGCGACCAGTCTCGAGCGCACGCTGGCCTGGCACTTGGCCTGGCAGAACGGCCAGGACATGCACTCCTTTACCCGCAAGCAGATCGCGGACTATCAAGGCGATACCCATGAGTGAAAGTACTACGCAGTTGCGCCAACAAATTGTCGAGCTGGTGGGGCGCTATGCGCAGTCGGCGCTCGCCCCGCAGGTGTTCGTGGCTGGGCAGAGCAGCGTGCCGCCGGCCGGCAAGGTCATTGGTGCCGCGGAATTGCAGTCGATGACCGAGGCGGTGCTGGACGGTTGGTTGACCACCGGCCGGTTCAACGAGGCCTTCGAAAAACGCCTGGCCCAATACCTGGGACGTCGTTGCGTGCTGACCACCAATTCGGGCTCATCGGCCAATCTGCTGGCCTTTTCCGCCTTGACCTCCCCACGCCTGGGAGACCGCGCGATCAAGCCCGGCGATGAAGTGATTGGTGTTGCTGCCGGCTTTCCGACCACCGTCAACCCGATCCTGCAGTTTGGCGCGGTACCGGTGTTCGTCGATGTCGAACTGGGTACGTACAATATCGACCCGGCCAAGATCGAAGCGGCCATCGGACCGAAGACCAAGGCCATCATGCTGGCCCATACGTTGGGCAACCCCTATGACCTGGGTGTGGTGCGGGCGCTTTGCGACAAATACAAACTGTGGCTGATCGAAGATTGCTGCGATGCCCTGGGTTCGACCTACAAGGGGCGGATGGTCGGTACCTTCGGCGACATCGGTACCTTGAGCTTTTACCCGGCGCACCATATCACCATGGGCGAGGGCGGCGCGGTGTTCACCGACAGCCCGCTGCTCAAGCGCATCATGGAATCGTTTCGCGACTGGGGCCGCGACTGCTATTGCGAGCCCGGCCAGGACAACACCTGCAAGCAGCGTTTCTGCAAGCAGATGGGCGAGCTGCCGGAAGGCTATGATCACAAGTACACCTATTCGCACCTGGGCTATAACCTGAAGATCACCGACATGCAGGCCGCCTGTGCCCTGGCACAGATGGATCGTGTGGAGGATTTCACGGCCGCGCGCAAGCGTAATTTCCGCTGGCTCAGCGAGCGTCTGGCCAATTGCAGCGATTTCCTCATCCTGCCCGAGGCCACCCCGGACAGCGACCCTTCGTGGTTTGGCTTTCCCGTGACCCTGCGCGACGGCTGCGGCATCAAGCGCGTCGAGCTGTTGCGCTATCTGGACAGCCAGAACGTCGGCACGCGGTTGTTGTTCGCCGGCAACCTGGTGCGCCAGCCTTACATGCTGGGCCGTAACTTCCGCATCAGCGGCGAGTTGACGGTGACCGACAAAATCATGAACGACACCTTCTGGATCGGCGTCTGGCCGGGACTGGGCGAAGAGCACCTGGGTCATGCGGCCCGCTGCCTGGAACATTTCTTCGGGCTGGATCGCTGATGCGCGCCTACGTCCTGTGTGGTGGTTTCGGCACTCGCCTGAGTGCCGTGCTCCAGGGCTCGCAGAAAGCCGTGGTGGATATCCACGGCCGGCCGTTCCTGGCGTTGGTGCTGGCGGAGCTGAAGCAGGCCGGCATGACCCAGGCCGTATTGTGTGCGCACTACCGGGCTGATCAATTGGCCGAACTGCTGCCGTCCCTGATGGCCGAAACCGGCCTGGATCTGCAGATAGTGGTTGAGGAACAGCCCATGGGCACAGGCGGGGCCATCCTGCATGCCTTGCGGCAGATGCCTCCCGAAGGGCGCTTCCTGGTGCTCAATGCCGACACCTGGCTCGACCGTGGAGCCTATCGACTGGCCATGACCGCCCCGGGCGATGTGCTGGTGGGGGTGGAGGTTGACGACCGCTCTCGCTACGGCAGCCTGGAATGTGCCGAAGACCTGCAACTGCTGGCGCTCAAGGAAAAGGGCTTATCCGGACCGGGTATGGTCAATGCCGGCGTCTATGCATTCACGGCCGACGCCTTGCAACACTGCGTCGTCCAGCCCTGCTCGATGGAACAGGACATCCTGCCGATGCTGATTCGGCGCCGCTCGCTCAAGGTCTGCGCCTATAGCGGACCCTTCATCGATATCGGAACACCCGACGCCTTGAGTGCCTTCAAGTCGGGGTTCGAGGAGGCCATCCAGCCATGAACCAACTGGCCAGAACACAAACCGTCTACATGAACCAGACCATTCTCGACGCCGTGGAGTGCATCGAGACAGGCGATCTGCAAATCGTCTTCGTGGTCAACGAGCATTGGCACCTGGAAGGCGTGTTGACCAACGGTGACCTGCGTCGTTATCTGCTCCAGGGCGGAGAAACGAGCGTGCCGGTCACCGAGTGCATGAACACCGCATACCGTTCGGTCAAGGTCGGTGCTTCGCGCGAAGAAATGCTCAAGATCTTCGACCTGAGCTACAACGCGATTCCGGTGGTGGACGAGGCCGGTTGCCTGGTGGACGTCGTCACCCCCGCACGGCTGGCCGCCAACCAGGAAGTGCCGGTGCTGGCCCGGGCAAGGGCGCCAGTGCGGATGAGTTTCAGCGGTGGTGGTTCGGACCTGACCTATTATTTCGTGGAAAACCCGGCGGCGGTGCTCAGTTGCACCGTCGGGCTGTACTCCCACGCCACGTTGATTCCGCGGACCGACAGCGTCATTCGGATCTTTTCCGAGGACCTGGGAACCCGCGAATCCTATGATTCCCTGGATGAGTTGCTGGAGCATGCCGACAAGGGCCTGCTGGCAACCATCGTGTCGGTGATCCAACCCAACTATGGGCTGGACCTGTACATGCGTTCCGATTTCCCGGTGGGCTCGGGCCTGGGCGGCTCATCGGCGGTCGCCACGGCGGTGATCGCAGCGTTCAACGAATTGCGTCGTGATCGTTGGACCACCTATGAAGTGGCAGAACTGGCCTTCCAGGCCGAGCGCCTGTGCTTCGGCATCGCCGGTGGCTGGCAGGACCAGTACGCTTCGGCGTTCGGTGGCTTCAACCTGATCGAGTTTCGCGAGGGGCGCAACCTGGTTCACCCGATCCGTCTCGAGGATTCGATCTGCAACGAGCTGGAAGAATGCCTGGTGCTTTGCGATACCCGCATTTCCCACGACTCCGGCAAGCTCCATGTGCAACAGCGCGCGGAAATGAGCAGCAAGGGTGAGCAAAGCCTTTTGCTGACCGAAAGCGTGTCGTTATGCCGACGCATGCACCATCACCTGATTCGTGGCGAGCTGCATGATTTCGGCCGTTGCCTGCATGAGGGCTGGATGCTCAAGAAACAGTTCTCCCAGGCGGTCAGCGACAGTGTGCTTGATCAGATCTACGAGTGCGCCGTGGAAGCGGGCGCCTTGGGGGGCAAGTTGCTGGGCGCCGGTGGCGGCGGTTTCTTCCTGTTCTTCGTCCAACCCCAGCACCGCCAGGCCGTGACCGAGAAGGTCAGAGCGCTTGGCTGCCGAACCACCGATTTCCGTTTCGAATCCAGCGGTGTCACCTCCTGGCGGACCAAAATTCAATGAGCAAGCCGATCTTCAGCATCGATGGCGTGACCATCGGTGAGCAACATACATTTGTCATCGCGGAAGTGGGCAACAACCACAACGGCTCGGTGGAGCTGGCCCGGCAACTGGTGGATGCGTCCATCGAGGCGGGTGCCGACTGCGTGAAGTTCCAGCTGCGCAATCGCGAGGCGCTGTACCGTACCAAGGCCGACGGCTCCCGGGCCGAAGACCTGGGCGTGGAATATATCCAGGACCTGCTGGATAAAGTCGAGCTGAGTGTGGATGAGCATCGGCTGATCCGCGAGTACTGCGCGCAGAAGGGCATCAGCTACATCTGCACGCCCTGGGACGAGCCGAGTGTCGATGTGCTGGCCGGCTTTGACGTTCCGGCGCTGAAAATCGCCTCCGCCGACCTGTGCAACCCGTACCTGATCGCCAAGGCCGCTTCGCTGGGCAAACCGTTGGTCCTGTCCACCGGCATGTCGCTGGAACACGAGATTGTCCGGGCCATCGAACAACTCAAGGGCCTGGGTGTTCCTTTCGCGCTGCTGCACTGCAACAGTACCTACCCGGCTCCGGAAACCGATATTCAGCTCGGTTACCTGGCGCGTTTGCGCCAGTTGCATGACCTGGTGGGATATTCGGGCCATGAGCGTGGCACGGCCATCAGCATCGCCGCCGTGGCATTGGGCGCCAAGCTGATCGAGCGTCACATCACCCTGGATCGTAGTATGGAAGGACCTGACCATCTGGCGAGCCTTGAGCCCGAAGAGTTTCGGCAACTGGTAGAGGGTATCCGCCAAGTCGAGAAAGCCCTGCCGTGGACCGGGCCGGGGCGCCATGCCAGCCAGGGGGAATTGCTCAATCGCGAGAACCTGGGCAAGAGCGTGATTGCGGCCCGGGCTATCGAACCTGGCGAAACGTTCTCCCAAGACATGCTGCGCGTTGCGAGTCCCGGCCAGGGCCTGCCGCCGTATCGGTTGGCTGACTTGTTGGGTAAGCCGGCCGGACGCGCCATTGCCCAGGGCGATTTCCTGTTCGACAGCGACCTGGTCGCACAGCAGGAGGTTCGCCGTGAATACGCCATGCCGATTCTCTGGGGCGTGCCGGTGCGTTACCACGACTTTCTGCAATACGACCAGTGGATCAAGCCCGACCTGTTCGAATTCCATCTGTCCTACCGCGACCTGAGCGTGGCGCCGCAGGCCTACCTGCGTACCGTCGAATGCTCGCGTCTGGTAGTCCACGCGCCCGAACTGTTCGAGAACAGTGAATTGCTGGACCTGGCGGCGGACGACCTGGACTACCGCCAGCGCTCCATCGTCAACCTGCAGCGGGTGGTGGATGCGACGTTGCAGATCGCCGAGTTCTTCCCCAAGGCCGATTCGTTGCTGATCGTGGCAAACGTCGGCGGCTTCTCGGCCGACGAACCTTTCCCCCTCAGCCACCGGGCCGAACTGTATCGGCGTTTCCGTGAGTCCTGCGCCCAGATCGACTTCGGTCGCACCGAGTTGATCCCGCAGAACATGGCACCGTTCCCTTGGCATTTCGGCGGGCAGCGTCACCAGAACATTTTCATGATGCCCCAGGAGCTGGCCGAACAGGCCAAGGCGATGAACATGCGCCTGTGCCTGGATCTCTCGCACCTGCAAATGGCCTGCTTCCATTTCGGCCTCGACTTCCAGGCTGCCCTGGCCCTGCTGCTGCCGCATTCGGCACACCTGCACGTGGCCGATGCCAAGGGCAGCAACGGCGAAGGCGTGCTGATGGGGACCGGGGACGTGGACTGGCCGGCGACCTGGGCGCAGCTCAAGCAGTATCCGCAGGTGAGTTTTATTCCCGAAGTGTGGCAGGGCCACAAGGATCATGGTGCCGGGTTCTGGTCGGCGCTTGAGTTTCTGAACGAATTGAATTGAGCCGAGCGCTCGGCGAACTGGGGTTTTGAGAGATGAGTACCAAAATGCGTGTAGCTGACTACATCATGAACCGACTGGCGGAACTGGGCATCAAGCAGGTGTACTTCCTGCCAGGTGGCGGCGCCATGCATTTGAACGACGCCTTGGGACGTCATCCCGACCTCGAGCCGATCCTGTGTCTGCATGAACAAGCGGCCGGCATTGCTGCCGAAGCGGCCGGTAAGCTCACCGGCGGACCAAGCGCCTGCATGACCACCTGCGGGCCGGGGGCTACCAACGCCGTGACGGCGACCTTGGGCGCCTGGCTTGATTCCACTCCGGTGTTCTTTATTTCCGGGCAGGTGAAAACGGCTGACCTCAAGGCCGGCACCGGCTTGCGGATGCTCGGCGTGCAAGAGGCCGACATCGTCTCCATCGTGTCGTCGATCACCAAGAAAGCGGTGACCCTGACCGATCCGCTGGCGGTCGCCGAGGTATTCGATGAGTTGGAACATGCCGCTCTGACCGGGCGTCGTGGCCCGGTGTGGCTGGATGTACCGCTGGATGTCCAAGCGGTACAGATCGATCCAACGCAGCTGCGCCGTGCCCAGTTGCCGCCGGTGGCCGCAGCCGTCGATGTCAGCGAGTCGGTAAACCGCACCCTGGAATTGCTCAAGGCCGCCAAGCGTCCGGGCATTATTGCCGGTAGCGGTATTCGCATGGCCGGTGCTGTCGAAGCTTTCAATGCACTGATGGAATCGGCGGGCGTCCCCGTCATGCCGACGTGGCTGTCCATGGACCTGATTGAAGACGAGCATCCGCTGTTTGGCGGTCGCCCAGGTTCGATCGCGCCGCGTTGGGCCAACTTCACCCTGCAGAATTGCGACCTGCTGATTGTGTTGGGCTCACGCCTGGACATGGCGCTCACGGCCTACAACCATGCGCATTTCGCACCGTATGCCAAGAAAGTCGTGGTCGACATCGATCCGGCGGAAATCGCCAAGCTGCAGATGCCGGTCGAGGTCAAGGTGGTGGCTGACGTCAAGCCGTTCATCGAAGGCCTCGCTACGGCGGTCAAGGCCGCCGGGCTGCCTGATTACTCCGCCTGGCGGGCGCAGATCGCTGCCTGGCGCGAGCGTTATCCACTGCTGCAACCCGAGCACGCCGATGACAGCGAAGGCGTGAGCATGTATCACTTTACCGATCGCCTGTCGGACCTGTTGAGCGAAGGCGATGTGATTGCCCCCGGCAGCTCCGGGTTCGCGTCCGAATTGTTCCTGCTCAACCTGCGCCTGAAGAAGGATCAGCGCTGCTTCCACAACCGCGGCACTGGCTCGATGGGCTTCGGCGTGCCGTCGGCCATCGGTGCCTGCCTGGCATCCGGACGTAAGCAGACGATCTGTGTCGAAGGTGACGGCGGTGTGCAACTGAACATCCAGGAGCTGGCCACCCTGGCCGCGCAGAACCTGCCGATCAAGTGCTTTGTGATCAACAACCAGGGCTACGCCTCGATCCGCACCTCGCAGAACATGCACTTCAAATTGCTGGTGGGGGCTGACGATACCAGCGGCCTGAAACTGCCTGATTTGCAGCAGTTGTCCGCAGCCTATGGTGTCGGCTATGCCCGCATCGAGTCCCACGAGGGACTGGATGCGGCGCTGACCGATGTACTCGAGCGCAGCGGCCCGGTGATCTGCGAAGTGCTGGTGCAAATCGAAGAAGCGCGGGTGCCGCGGGTCATGACCCGTATCAATGAACAGGGCAAACCGGAAACCGGCGCGTTGGAAGATCTCTATCCGTTCCTGCCGCGTGACGAATTCCACGCACAGATGGCAATCTCGGAGCGCAACTGACATGGCCTGGTTGAAGAGAAAACTGACCGGCCTGAGCTATCGCTATTTGCGCGGTACGGTTTCCTGGGCACATGCCAAGTCGCCGGAAATCCGCCATGAGCGGCTGTTGCCATATTCGAGCTATGCGCCGTGGTGCCAGGACCACGCGTTCGAGCAGGCTCTGGGTTTGGTCGAGCGCAACACCCTGGTGGACAAGTACCGATTGTTCGAACTCTGGTCCCTGGCCCGCCAACTCGATGACCTGGAAGGCGACTTCCTGGAAGTGGGGGTCTGGCGAGGCGGTTCGGGTTGTTTGTTGGCGTTGGCAAGCCAGCGGCCGGGTCGAAAGGTGTTTCTGGCCGATACGTTCACCGGTGTGGTGAAGGCCAGTCACCTGGATACCGGCTACAGCGGGGGTGAACACAGTGACACTGATATCCAGCGTGTCCAGGCACTGGCGGCACGCTGCGGTGTGACCGAGCGTGTGCAGATCCTCGAAGGCATGTTCCCGGAGCACAATGCCGAGCATGTCAGCCAGCGGCTGGCCTTCCTGCACATCGACGTGGATGTCTATGAGTCGGCTCGCAGTGTCTTGGAATGGGCATTGCCGCGCCTGGCTCCCGGTGCTGTGGTGGTGTTCGACGATTACGGTTTCTATGGCTGCGAAGGTGTGACCCGGCTGGTCAACGAGTTCATGCAGGGTAATCGCGACTTCCGCTTTATCCACAACCTCAACGGTCATGCCGTGCTTATCCGGGTGGCGTCGGGAGAGCACCATGTTTGAAAGCCAACGCTTCGAACATGTGCTGGTCTACGGTGCCCGTCTGGCTGGACAGCGGGTCCAGGCTTATCTGGCAGAGCAGGGCATCGGAATCAGCGCGTTTCTGGATCGTGATGCGTCCCTGGAACAAGTCGATGGCATCCCTGTTGCCAATGCCCGGGATTGGGCTCTCGGGCACGACCCAGCCAGTGCCTGTGTGATTATCGGTCTGTTCAATAATTACGTGGATGTCGGCGAAGTGGTCAGCCAGCTGCAAGCGCTGGGCTACGGCCGGGTGGTCAGTCTTGTGGAGTTCGTGCGGCACTTCCCTGAAAGACAGCCGTTTCGTTACTGGTTGGTAGACCCGCGTTATTACGAAGCTCACGCTGAACGGATCGCCAATCTGCGCGAGCATCTGGCTGACGAGACCAGCCGGCAATTGCTGGACCGAATCGTCGAGTTCCGCATCTCGGGTGACTATTCGCGGTTACCTTCGCCCTCGCCCCGGCAGTATTTTCCCGAGGATCTTCCGAACTGGCCACAGCCGCTGCGTTTTGTCGATTGCGGGGCTTATACCGGCGACACCGTTCAGGAAATGCGCAGTGCGGGGCTGGTCTTTGAAGCTGTTGCCAGTTTCGAGCCGAACCTTGAGAACTATGCAGTGCTGGTGCCGAACCTGAGTGACCTGCACGCGGTGAATTTTCCTTGTGGCGTTTCTGACGGCAACCGGCGTATCGGCTTCGACGGCGCCCTGGGAGCAGGTGGGCATCTGGTTGAGTCGGGTGGGGAAACGGTGACATGTGTGCGCCTGGACGATGCGTTGCCAGGCTTTGCTCCGAACCTGATCAAAATGGACATCGAAGGCGAAGAGCCCGCGGCGTTGGAAGGCGCCAGGAACATGCTGAACCAATACCGGCCGAACCTGGCCATCAGCATTTATCACCGGGCGGAGCATCTGTGGAGCATCTTCGAGCAATTGCAGGGCTATGGCTTGCCATACCGTTATTATCTGCGTTGCCATGCCCACAGCAGCTTTGACACCGTGTTGTACGCCGTAAACAGTCTTGAGGTTGCGCAATGAGCCAAGTAGAAAAA
Source organism: Pseudomonas sp. ICMP22404 (assembly GCF_006227205.1). GTDB lineage: Bacteria > Pseudomonadota > Gammaproteobacteria > Pseudomonadales > Pseudomonadaceae > Aquipseudomonas. Next base: position 225,519 of record NZ_VCNG01000010.1, on the reverse strand, counting down.
TCGAGCTATTGGGATTCGTTCTACAGTAGTCGCAAAAGAGGTGCGCCGGCTTACCCGTCGCAATTCGCGGCGTTCGCCGTCAATGAATTGACCGATGTCGACGGTGTGATCGAGTTCGGTTGCGGCAATGGCCGCGACAGCGAGTTTTTCGCCGCCTGTGGCTTCGATCTGCTTGGGCTCGATGCGTCTGTGGAGGCCATTGAGCTATGTCGTTCGCGCAGCGCTCACGAACATACACGTTACGTGCAGTGCCTGGCCGGCGCCGCCAGGGACGAGATCAAAGGATTTCTGGAGAACAAGCGCAAGGTGGCGGTGTACGCGCGGTTTTTCCTTCATGCGATCGATGAGAACGAGGCCGGCGCATTCCTGGATCTGCTCAGCGTACTACTGCCTGCGCAAAGCCAGGTGTTTTTCGAATACCGCACGACCGACGATGCCGAACAGGAAAAGATCTTTGGCACCGACCACTACCGGCGTTACGTGGATCATCGGGTCATGGTGGCGGACATCGAGCGCGCCGGCTTTCATGTGACGTACCAGATCGAAGGCCGCGGCCTGGCGAAGTTTCGTGACGAAGATGCCAAGGTCGGCCGCTGCGTCGCACTGAAAAAATAGCATCGTTGAGGCGCATGGGCGCATCCGGGGAAGGCATCATGGATCTGCAAGGTAAGAAACTCATTCTGTTCGGTGCGGGCAAGAGTGGCGGGCTGTTCATCGAACAGAACCGCGATCTGGATATTCTGGCAATCGTCGACAATGATCCACAGAAGCAGGGGCAGGCATTTTTCGGTTATCCGGTGATTGCGGCCGATCAGATTGCCGCCAGTGGTTGCGATGCGATCGTCATCACCAGTGTCTGGTCGCAAAGCATCCTGGGCCAGCTCGAAACCCTGGGGCTGGGTGACATACCCACGGTCATTCCCGGCAAGCGCGAGATGAAGGGCATGCGCGATGTGCATCCGTTTTCCCATCCGCCGACCAAATCCATCGCCGAAGAATTGGTGGTGACCCTCGGCGCACTGACTGACGCCGCCGGCATCGATTTGTATCTGGATTTCGGCACGCTGTTGGGGGCGTTGCGCGAGGGTGATTTCATCGCCTGGGACGACGACATCGACTTTTCGGTCAACGATGTTCAGTTCGAGGCGCTGGTGACACTGGTGCGTGGCAATAAGCAGCGTCTGCCGCAGCGTGATGGCGTGGTATGGAACATCGAATTGATCGCCACCCACGGTTTTGATTTCGCCATCCGGATTACCTGTGACAATGCCGAAGGGGCCGACGAGATTATCCCGTTCGAAACCGACATTGCCCGGCGCGTGCGCCGCGACGGTTCGGCGGTAGTGATCGGTGCCATGCCCGAATGGTTCTGCCCGCAAGTGCATTTCGACGGCTTCGATGCCATCCAACTGTTCGGTGCTTCGTTGAAGGCCCCCAACGATGCCTTCGGTTACCTGGACTTTGTCTATGGTGACTGGCGCGTGCCGAAAAAGGACATGTCGTTTGCCGATTACAACCATTCCGGTGAAGTGGTGTTCGAGCATTACGATAATTCGATCAGACAACTCTGATCGGAACCGCTTCGCGACCCATTGGTAATAACTCCCCTCGCCACAAAGGGGAAATCACCTATCCAGATAATGACTTGTGGTTTCCATGTGGCTTCAGAACGTCAGGAGTGTTTGATGCATCGTTCGTTATTTGCCGAAAGGCCGAGCCCCTATTACATCCTGGCGCCCGATTACCGGCGCAACTCGGCTGGTATTCGTGTGCTGCACATGCTCTGCGATGCGTTGGTTCGTTCCGGCTATGAGGCCTACATTTCTGCGGCGGTCGGCAACCCCCGCCTGATGACGCCACGCCTGACCAATGATGTCACCGCTTTGCACAAAGCGCAGAAAATCGAGCCGATCATCATCTATCCTGAAGTCGTGGACGGCAATCCCATGGGCGGTAACGTAGTCGTACGCTACCTGCTCAACCAGCCCGGTTTTCTTCGGGCCGTCAGCCCCTACGACGATAACGACATCCTGTTTTCCTACACGCGTGAGTTGCTGCAACCGGGTATGGCACAGGATCGTGTGTTGTACATGCCGGCTGTCAACATCAGCATCTTCTGTCCACCGACGGACCCGGCCCAGCGTATTCCAGGCAAGATCTGCTACTACCAGGGCCGGCAGGGCACGGCACTCATCGACCCAGCATTGCTGGGCCCGGATTCGATAGAAATCACTCCGGGAAGCCCGGCCTCCTGGGAGGCGTTGGCGGCGGTTTTCCAGCAATGCGAATTTTTCTATTGTTCGGAACCCTCGGGGTTGGCCGCTGAAGCGGCGTTGTGCGGCTGTGTGGCAGTGGTGATCCCTAGCCAATACGCCCCCCGGCCGCTGTCCAATCATGAAAACAACAGCTACGGCGTAGCCTGGGGCAATACACCGCAGGCCATCGAAACGGCGCGCCAAACCCTGCCGCTGTTGCGACAGAGTCTGTTGCGACACCAGGAAAACTTTTGGGCTTCGCTCGATCACTTCATCGAGGTCACCCAGGACGCCGTGGTGGCCTATGCGCAGCGTCCCGACAAGAACCAGGACGCTCATTGGCTGGCAGCCCGCCAGCCAAACGCCGTGCAGCGACTGTTGATCGATGAATACCTGAAACGTAGCCAGGTGCCTGTTCTCGGAGTGGTCATCCTGGATCCGGACGGTGAGCTCCAGCGTCTGAACGATACCCTCGAAAGCCTGGCGCAACATGAAGGCCTGCCCGCCATATTGCAGCCGGCAGTATTGACCGCTGCCGACATTCCCTGCGACGACAAGCGGGTTTTCCGGCTCGACTCGCTCGACACGGTCGCCACCTTGAACCGAGTGATCAACGAACAGGCCTTTGATGTGTTCATCATTGTCCGGGCCGGTGAAACCTTCACGGCCGGTGGCCTGCTCAGTGCGGTGCTGGAGTTGACCGCTACGCCCGATTGCCGGGCGATCTGCGCCGACGAGGTCATGCGCTTCGAGGATGGCAACCTGAAGCTGGCGCTGCGTCCGGATATCAACCTTGACCTGCTGCTCAGTTTCCCAGCCTGCATGGCGAGGCATTGGCTGTTGCGTCGCGATGTCTGGCAGGCAATGGGAGGCTTTGCGACCGAGTTTCCTGCGGCCTTCGAGCTCGAATACATTCTGCGCATGATCGAGACGGCCGGGTTTGAAGGCTTGGGGCACATGAGCGAGCCGCTGGTCGTCGGCGACGTGCTGTTGCTTGAGGACAATCCTCAGGAGCGGGCAGTCATCGAGCGCCATTTACGTACTCGTGGATTTACGGCGCCCCAGGTCAACTCCAGGCTACCAGGGCGCTATGAGGTGGATTACGGCCATGCGGTCGCACCTGCGGTCAGCATTCTGATCCTGGCGGACGGACAACTGACGTATGTGCAGCGTTGCGTGGATAGCCTGCTGGAGAACACCGGCTACGGCAATTATGAGTTGCTGTTGCTGGACCGTGGCAATGAAGACGCGGCGATGTGCAGCTGGTTGTCAGGCATCGAACAGTTGGGGGTCGGCCATCTGCGGGTGCTGCGATTCCCTGCCGGGCTTTCACCCGAAGTGATTCGGAACCAGGCCGTGGAGGAAGCGCGTGGTGAGTTCCTGCTGTTCCTGGATGCCGGCATCGGCGTGCTTACCGGTGGCTGGCTGGAGCAGTTGCTCAACCATGCCATGCGTCCTGAAGTGGGTAGCGTCGGCGCCAAGCTGATCGCTGGCGATGGCACCGTTCGCCATGCCGGGCTGGTGCTGGGCTCAGGCGGGACGGTGGCCAGTCCTTTTGCCCGGATGCCCGGTGACGGGGATGGCTACATGCAACGTTTGCAAGTCGACCAGAACTACTCGGCGCTAAGCGGACAATGCCTGATGGTGCGACAGGAATTGTTTGCCGCCGTGGGCGGTTTCGACGAGGAGCTGGCACCCTGGGCGGATGTGGACCTGTGTCTGAAGCTTCAGCAGGCGGGTTATCTGAACGTGTGGACGCCGCGGGTAAAACTGTTGATCGGCGAATCCCCGGCAGTGGAGGCGACCCCGGTGCAACTGGACCGTCTCTACCAGCGCTGGCTGCCGACGCTGGCCCTGGATCGTGCCTACAACCCGAATTTTTCATTGGCGCCCGAGCGAGCGTTCCATGTCGTCGAGTCGTCGTTGTCCTGGCGTCCGTTATCGAGCTTTGCCTCGCTGCCTACGGTTCTAGCCCATGCAGCAGGCGAACCGGACAGCGCCCGGCAGCGGATTGTCCAACCGTTCAATGCCTTGCGTGAGGCGGGGATGCTGGATGGGGCGCTGTCCAGCCAGGCGCTGTCAGTGGTGGATATCGCGCGGTACAACCCGGACGTGCTCTTGGTTCAACAGTATGTAAATACCGAGCAGTTGGAAACCCTGCGCCAGGTAAAGGCATTTGCTCGTTGCTTCAAAGTCTTTGACCTGGATCTGTACCTGCCCAACTTGTCGCCCAAGAGTCCGCATTATCGACTGCTGCCGACGGACGTACTCGGGGCTCTGCGCCAAGGCCTTTCCCACATGGATCGGTTAGTGGTTTCCACCGATTTCATGGCCCAGGTTTTTGACGGTTTCAATGCGGACATCAGGATTGTGCCGACCCGGCTCGATCCCCGCGACTGGGAAGGTCTGCAAGGAGGGCGTCGTTGCGCGGATAAGCCACGAGTCGGTTGGGTCGGCAGTCTGCACAATATCGGTGAGCTGGAAATGCTTGCCAATGTCATCAAGGAACTGGCCGACGAAGTCGACTGGGTGATACTGGGAACCTGTCCAGCCCATCTGCGTCCTTTCATTCGTGAGCACCACGATGCGGTCGCGGTGGATGCATACCCGTCCAAGCTGGCTTCGCTGAACCTCGATCTGGCCTTGGCGCCGCTTGAGGATACCTTGTTCAATCGTTGCAAGGGCAACGGTCGGTTGCTGGAGTTCGGGGCGTGTGGCGTGCCAGTCATCTGCTCCGATATCGAAGCCTATCGCGGTGACTTGCCCGCCAAACGCGTGGAGAACCGCTTCGATACATGGGTCGATGCTATCCGCGCCCACGTCCAGGACCTCGATGCCGCAGCGGCGCTTGGTGATGCGCTACAGACTTGTATACGCCAGGATTGGATGCTCAATGGCGTCGCACTGGCGGCGTGGCGCGACAGCTGGCTGGGCCATTGATCATGCGGGTGAGTCTCGAATCGTCCGTCGTCGCTGCGGATATCCAGCGAGTCGCCCGTTATCTTGAACCTCGGGAGCTGCTGGTTGGTCAGCGCATTTTACTTACCGGCTGCACGGGGTTCTTCGGTAAATGGTTGCTCGCCACGCTTGCCCATCTGAATCAGGGCGGCGCGAGCATTGAAGTAACAGCGGTGTCCCGCTCGCCGCAGGCGTTTCTGTCCGAATATCCCGAGTATGTCGGTTCGGGTTGGATCAAATGGTTGCAGCATGACGTCCAGGCACCCCTGGATATCGCGCCGGGGGCACGGTTCGATCTGGTGATACATGCCGCCACCGATACCTTGGCCGGTGCCCATGCCGACCTTCTACGCATTTACGACACCATCCTGGGCGGCGCCCGTCATATCCTCGATCTGGCGGTACGAACGGGGACCCGGCGCATTCTTTTTACCGGGACCGGGGCGCAATACGGGCCTCTTGAATTTGGTCATCCGGTGACAGAAAGCAGCCCGTCGTCCTGCCCCAGCCATCTGGCCGGCAGCGCCTATGCCGAGGCCAAGCGCGCCCAGGAGACTCTGGCCGCCATCTATGCCCAAAAGCACGGGCTGGAGATCGTCCTGGCCCGTTGTTTTGCTTTTTCCGGGCCGGGAATAGCGCTGGATGCGCATTTCGCCATCGGTAACTTCGTTAGAGATGCCCTGTGGAAGGACGAGCTGCTGCTTCACTCCAGTGGGCGCGCCGTGCGAAGTTACCTTCATGGTGCTGATCTGGCGGTCTGGTTGCTGACGTTGCTGGTCCGAGGCGCCGCCTCTAATGCTTATAACGTAGGCTCTGACAAAGGACTGACAATCGCCGAGTTGGCCTGCAAGGTCGTCGACCGTATCTCACCGGGCAAACAGGTGAAGGTTCTGGGTGTCGACGAGGCGACGCAGGCACGTTCCTACTACGTACCCGACATTGAAAAAGCCAGGGGACTGGGTCTTGATGACTGGACCTCGCTGGATCAGTCCATCGACAGCACGGCCAGATGGATTCGGGAAAATCACTGAAATTCGCAGGTTTGTCTCTCGTCGAAATCCGGGCTCATGAGGCCAGATAAATCATTTCATGAGTAAAACGGCGTGACGCATAGGTCACAAAGTGCATCTTCAATGTATTGTGTTCCTCGGACTGAAGGCGCGTTCAGCTCATCGAGTGTCGTGTTCAGCTCCGCGGTTCAATCGTTATGACGCACCCCCGCCGCGTTTTTGGGGTACATATTCAGTAGCTATTTATGATCGGGAAGCCATGATGATTGGCATAAAAAGCATAGCGAGTTACGTGCCGACCGCTGGTGTGGATAACTACGCTCAGGGTGCCAAGTTCGAGAAGGATGAAGAATTCATCCTCGGAAAGATCGGTTCGGCGTTCCTGCCGCGCAAAAGCGCCGAGCAGGAAACCTCGGACCTGTGTGTTGAAGCGGTGAATGCGTTGTTCGCCAGCAATCCCGAGCTCAAGCGCGAATCGATCGATGCGCTGATCGTCGTCACTCAGAACGGTGACGAGGAAGGGTTGCCTCATACCGCCGCCATCGTGCAGGACAAGCTGGGCCTGCCGACCCATGTCGCGGCGTTCGACATCTCCCTGGGTTGCTCGGGCTATGTGTACGGCATTTATGCCTTGAAAGGCTTCATGGAGGCGGCAGGGCTGAAGAATGGCCTGCTGGTGACGGCCGATCCCTATTCGAAGATCGTCGACCCGGAAGATCGCAACACCACCATGTTGTTCGGTGACGCTGCCACTGCGACCTGGATGGGTGAGGAGGCACTCTGGCAACTGGGCAAGGCCAAGTTTGGCACCGACGGTTCCGGTGCGCCGCACCTGAAGGTCAGTGACGGTGTGTTTTTCATGAACGGACGCCAGGTGTTCAACTTTGCCTTGTTGAAAGTGCCGGCCCACTTGCATGAGTTGTTGAGCGAATCGTCACTGCAGCCCGATGACATCGACGCGTTCTGCATTCACCAGGGCAGCGCGGCGATTGTCGATGCCGTGGCGCGACGTTTTGAAGACAAGCCCGAGAAATTCATCAAGGACATGGTGGAGACCGGAAATACCGTGTCCTCGAGCATTCCACTGCTGTTGGAAAAACACGCCCTGGATGCCAGCTGGAAACGTGTGGCAATCAGTGGTTTCGGTGTCGGCCTGTCATGGGGCTCTGCGATTCTCTATCGCGACTGAATCACCTGAGATGTGATGTGGGAGCGGGCTTGCCCGCGAAGGCGTTGGTACATTCAGCACAGATACAAGCTGATCCGCCGCTTTCGTGAGCAAACCCGCTCCCACTTTTTTTTGCCTGAAATTTGCCAATGCAGATTTCTGGCGCCATTTTTTGAGCCTTTTCCCTGCGTTAAGCCCTTGTTTTTCAAGGGGTGGCCACCTGCTAGTAAATTTTTTAAAAAAAGCCCTCAAGCAAGTTCCCAAGCCGACGATAACTATTACGAAGGTTCTCTAGGCCAACCCGGCGGTTGCCAAGGCCGGAAGCCGCAGTACCCAACCAACGAGGAATTCGTCATGGCTTTAACAGTAAACACCAACGTCACATCCTTGGGCGTACAGAAGAACCTGAACAAGGCTTCCGATGCTCTGTCCACCTCGATGACCCGTCTGTCTTCCGGCCTGAAAATCAACAGCGCCAAAGACGACGCCGCCGGCCTGCAGATCGCTACCCGCATCAACTCGCAGATCCGTGGTCAGACCATGGCGATCAAAAACGCCAACGACGGTATCTCCATCGCTCAGACCGCTGAAGGCGCGATGCAGGAACAAACCAACATTCTGCAACGTATGCGTGAACTGGCTGTTCAGTCCCGCAACGACAGCAACAGCTCGACTGACCGTGACGCTCTGAACAAAGAGTTCACCCAGATGAGCGCTGAGCTGACCCGTATCGCCAACAGCACCAACCTGAACGGCAAGAACCTGCTCGACGGCACCGCCAGCACCATGACCTTCCAGGTCGGCTCCAACACTGGCGCCTCGAACCAGATCACTCTGACCCTGAGCGCCAGCTTCGACGCCAACACCCTGGGTGTCGGTTCGGCAATCACCATCGCCGGTTCGACCAGCGCTGCTGCTGAAACCGCTTTCTCGGCTGCTGTTGTTGCAATCGACGCTGCACTGGCAACGATCAACTCCTCGCGTGCTGATCTCGGTGCTGCACAAAACCGTTTCACCAGCACCATCGCCAACTTGAACAACATCAACGAAAACGCCAGTGCTGCACTGGGTCGTGTACAAGACACCGACTTCGCTGCTGAAACTGCCCAGCTGACCAAGCAGCAGACTCTGCAACAGGCTTCCACTTCGGTTCTGGCCCAGGCCAACCAACTGCCATCCGCTGTACTGAAGCTGCTTCAGTAATAGCTGGATGAGTTTTAGCGGGGGAGTGCGCTTGCGTACTCTCTCGCTTTTTCCGTTCAAGAGGTGATGGACATGGATATGAGCGTGAAGCTGAACTTGTCTTATCCAGCGGCGAAGCCGGCACCCACTGTGGTCGACAAGCCAGTGGAGAAGCCTCGAGCCGACGCTTTGGTTGTGGCGCCGGTCAAGGAAACCCCTAAAGACGCTGCTGCCGAGCAGGAAAAGCTCAAGAAAGCTGTCCAGGAGATCGAGAAGTTCGTTCAATCGGTCAAGCGTAACCTGGAGTTTTCCATTGATGAGCCTTCAGGCAAAGTAGTGGTCAAAGTGATTGCCAGCGGTTCCGGTGAAGTGATTCGCCAGATCCCGAACGAAGAAGTTCTGAAACTGGCCAACAGTTTGAATGATGCAAACAGCCTGTTGTTCAGCGCAGAAGCCTGACAACTGGCACGAATTTTGTTGCGATGTTCTTTTGGGCGTTGTAGTGGTCAAAAGGCCGGCGACATACTGAAGGGAGTTTCACATGGCAAGTCCAATTCTACCTGGCTTGGGTCTCGGTTCCGGCCTGGATACAACAGCCATCGTCAAAGTCCTGGTGGACTCTGACAAGGCGGCCAAGCAAGGCCAGATTACTCGCGCGACGACGGCCAACACCAACAGCATTTCCGGGGTAGGCACCCTGAAGTCCCTGCTGGCATCCTTCAAGGCCGCCATGACGTCTCTGTCCAGCACAACCACGCCGCAATTTGCCGGTTTTGCTGCGACATCTTCCGCAACCAGTTATGTTACCGCCACGGCCAGCAATACGGCTGTCGCCGGCAACTACACCGTCAAAGTCGATAACATCGCCACGTCGTCCAAGGTCACCAGTGCGGCTTTCGCCGGCGGTACCACCAGTGCCATTCCCACCGGCACGTTGACCATCGCGCAGAACGGCGTTAACTACAATCTCGATGTGGCGAGCGGAGCGACCCTGCAATCGGTTCGCGACTCGATCAACGCCGATACATCACTGAAATCCGCCGGCATCAGCGCCAACATCGTCACTGACTCTTTCGGTTCGCGCCTGGTACTGGGTTCGAGCACGACCGGTGCAGGCTCCGATATCTCGGTCAGCGGCATTGCCGGGCTGGAGATTGATGGGACCAACGTCGTGGGGGCGGGCGGTGCTGCGTTGACGGCGACTTCGGCCGGTGCCATCGGTGCCATCGCGACCGATGCCAAGTTCTCCATTGATGGCATGGCATTGACCAGCAAGAGCAATACGGTCGACAAGGCGATCTCGGGGTTGACGTTGAACCTGGTTGCCGGTGGAACGAACGCCATTTCAACCGTGACCGTTGCGCCCAACAACGATGGTCTGAAAGCTTCGATCCAGAAATTCGTGGACGCCTATAACGCAATCGCGACCAACATCACTGCGCTGACCAAGCCGTCGCTCGACGCGGATGGCAACCCTACCGTTGCGGCAAAAATGACCGGCGACGCATTGCCTCGTTCGATCCTGGCGACGATTCGGGGTCCGTTGTCGGAAACCGGGGCGGGGGACAAGCTTACGGTACTGGCCCAGTTGGGTATCACCACCAACCAGACGACCGGTGCCCTGGACTTCAACACCACCAAGTTCAACACGGCGATGAACGACAAAAAGCTCAGTGGTGAAGTCCAGACGATGTTTACCGGCACCAATGGTTTGCTGGAACGCATGACCAATGCCATCGACCCTTATACGAAGACGGGTGGAATCCTTGATCAGCGGACCACGGCGCTGAACAAGACCCAGACTCGACTGACGAACGATCAGGCCGCGCTTGACCGCCGGGTAGAGACCCTGACCGCCGTATTGACCAAGAAATATAACGACATGGATGCCTTGGTGGGCAAGCTGAAAGCTACCGCCAGCAACATTACCTCCATGTTCGAAGCCATCTCGGCGCAGCAGAAGAACAGCTGATTCCGAGTGATACAAGAAAGCCCGGTTGCGTCAATTGACGCTCCGGGCTTTCGGCTTTTTCGATCTAAAGTTTTTTGACGCGGCGTCGATAAACTGTTTATACGAACCGAAGATTTTTTGATGAGGTAGAACATGAATCCGATGTTAGCCCTTCGCCAATACCAGAAAATTGGCGCCCAGGCGCAAACCTCCGAAGCAAGTCCCCATCGTCTGGTGCAAATGCTGATGGAGGGCGGTCTTGATCGTATCGCTCAGGCAAAGGGGGCGATGGAGCGCAAGGACATCGCCAACAAGGGCATCCTGATCAGCAAGGCCATCGGCATCATTGGCGGCCTGCGCGAGGGGCTGGACATGGAGAACCAGGCCGAGTCGGTGACCGAGTTGGATAACCTCTATGCCTACATGATCAAGCGTCTGACCGACGCCAATATCCAGACCGACCCGAAGATCCTCGACGAAGTCGCCGGTCTGCTGCGCACGGTCAAAGAAGGCTGGGACGGTATCGCCGCGCCTGGTCCGCAATTCTAAGGAGTGCTCCCCATGAGTCTTGTCTTGCAGCGAATAGAGCAAACCCGTGACGCCCTGGTCGATGCACTGGCCGAGCGTAACTGGGAGGCGATCGGTCAGTTGGACATGACGTGCCGTTCCTGCATGGAAGACGTTCTGAGCGAGTCAGAGCTGGACGAGGCGGCGTTGCGCAATAATCTTGAGGAGTTGCTGGGGGTCTACAAGCAGCTTCTTGAGGCGGCGACTGGGGAGCGTCAGGCGATAGTCGACGAGATGTCGCAAGTCCATCAAGCACAAAACGCTGCAAAGGTTTACCATCTGTTCGGTTAATGCTCAGTTAATCCGAACAAAGTGCGCCATAAATTTGACTGTGCACCGTTTTTTGACTTAACTAGTAGCTGTTTACAGATTTCAGGCGTCTACAGGCATGACAAGTCTGCAAGCGTCTAGCTTGCCCCCTAATTTCGGGCACTGAGTTGACTAGGGAAGTTGCTATTGCATGTGGCGTGAAACCAAAATTCTCCTGATCGATGACGACAGCGTCCGCCGCCGTGACCTGGCGGTGATTTTAAATTTTCTTGGCGAAGAAAATTTACCTTGCGGAAGCCATGACTGGCAGCAGGCCGTCGGCTCGCTGGCGTCCAGTCGTGAAGTCATTTGCGTCCTCATCGGGACCGTAAATGCCCCCGCAACGCTTTTGGGCTTGCTAAAGACACTCTCAACCTGGGATGAGTTCCTTCCGGTTTTGTTAATGGGCGAAAATTCTTCCCTTGACTTGCCTGAAGACCAGCGTCGCCGAGTGCTTTCCACGCTCGAAATGCCGCCCAGCTACAGCAAATTGCTCGATTCGCTGCATCGCGCCCAGGTTTACCGCGAGATGTACGATCAGGCCCGTGAGCGCGGCAGGCATCGCGAACCCAACCTTTTCCGCAGCCTCGTCGGCACCAGCCGGGCGATCCAGCACGTGCGCCAGATGATGCAGCAGGTTGCCGATACGGATGCCAGCGTGCTGATCCTGGGCGAATCGGGTACCGGCAAGGAAGTGGTTGCGCGCAATCTGCACTACCACTCCAAGCGTCGCGAAGCGCCGTTCGTGCCGGTGAACTGCGGTGCAATTCCGGCCGAGTTGCTGGAAAGCGAGCTGTTCGGGCACGAGAAGGGTGCCTTCACCGGCGCGATCACCAGCCGGGCCGGGCGTTTCGAACTGGCCAACGGCGGCACGCTGTTTCTCGACGAGATCGGCGACATGCCGTTGCCGATGCAGGTCAAGCTGCTGCGGGTCCTGCAGGAGCGCACATTCGAGCGCGTGGGCAGCAACAAGACCCAGAGCGTCGACGTGCGGATCATCGCTGCGACCCACAAGAACCTCGAGAGCATGATCGAGGTCGGCAGTTTCCGCGAAGACCTCTACTACCGCCTCAATGTATTTCCGATCGAAATGGCCCCGCTGCGTGAGCGCGTCGAGGACATTCCGCTGCTGATGAACGAGCTGATTTCGCGCATGGAGCACGAAAAGCGCGGTTCGATCCGCTTCAATTCGGCGGCGATCATGTCCCTGTGCCGTCATGGCTGGCCGGGCAACGTTCGCGAATTGGCCAACCTGGTGGAGCGCATGGCGATCATGCACCCCTATGGCGTGATCGGTGTGGCTGAGCTGCCGAAGAAATTCCGCTACGTCGACGACGAAGATGAACAAATGGTCGATACCCTGCGTAGCGACCTGGAAGAGCGCGTGGCGATCAACGGCCACACACCGGACTTCACCAGTAGTGCCTTGCTGCCGCCGGAAGGTCTGGACCTCAAGGATTACCTGGGTGGCCTGGAGCAGGGGCTTATCCAGCAGGCCCTGGACGACGCCAACGGTATCGTGGCCCGTGCAGCGGAGCGCCTGCGTATCCGTCGCACCACTCTGGTGGAGAAGATGCGCAAGTACGGCATGAGCCGTCGTGAGGGTGATGAGCAGGCGGATGATTGACGCCTGCATCATGACCGCCTGATTTTTTGTGGCGAGGGGATTTATCTCCGTCGGGGCGCAAAGCGGCCCTGTTTTTGGGGCCGCTACGACGTTTCGCTAAATCCCCTCACCACAAAATCCCCGCGACAGCTCGGCTCCTGTTTGCCACCTTCCGGCACGGCTATTGCTAAAGCTCTCTCAACAGGCCGTTTAACTGACGGTCAGCCAAGCGAGAGAGTTCGATGAGCCAAGCCGCCCACGTCCAGATGTCTCCTGTCCCTGAGTCGGGGCTCATGCCGTCCGCCGAGCAGGCAAGCCGCGCTGGACTTGAGCAGGCGTTTTCGCTGTTCAACCAGATGTCCAGCCAGTTGACCGATTCCTACAGCCTGCTCGAAGCTCGGGTCACCGAACTCAAGGGCGAATTGGCGGTGGTCAGCGCCCAGCGCATGCAGGAGCTGGCGGAAAAAGAGCGCCTGGCCAACCGGCTGCAGAACCTGCTCGACCTGTTGCCTGGCGGCGTCATCGTCATCGATGCCCATGGTTTCGTCCGCGAAGCCAACCCGGCGGCCTGCGAGCTGCTTGGGTTGCCGCTCGAAGGTGAGCTGTGGCGACACGTCATCGCGCGTTGTTTTGCTCCCCGCGAGGACGATGGTCACGAAGTATCCCTCAAGGACGGCAGGCGCCTGTCCATTTCGACGCGTTCTCTGGATGCCGAACCCGGTCAGTTGGTGCTGCTCAACGACCTGACTGAAACCCGTCACTTGCAGGACCAGTTGGCTCGCCACGAACGCCTGTCCTCCCTGGGGCGCATGGTGGCATCCCTGGCTCACCAGATTCGCACGCCGCTATCCGCCGCGCTGCTGTACGCCAGTCATCTGACCGAGCAGCAGTTGCCGATGGACACCCAGCAGCGCTTCGCCGGACGCCTGAAGGAGCGCCTGCACGAACTCGAGCATCAAGTGCGGGACATGCTGGTGTTCGCCCGTGGCGAGCTGCCATTGACTGACCGCGTCACCCCGAAAGCTCTTTTGCAGTCCCTGCAGGCCGCGGCATCGACCCATGTGCAGGGGCTGCCGATCCGCTGGCAGTGCGACAGCCATGCCGGGGAAATCCTCTGCAACCGCGACACCTTGGTGGGCGCGGTATTGAACCTTATCGAGAATGCCATCCAGGCCAGCGGCGAGGATGTGCGGTTGAAGGTCCATCTGTACAGCCGCGACAACAGCTTGCGCTTGTGTGTTAGCGACAATGGTGGCGGTATCGAGCCGGCAGTGCTGGTGCGTCTCGGCGAGCCGTTCTTCACGACCAAGACCACCGGGACCGGTCTCGGCCTGACCGTGGTCAAGGCTGTGGCCCGTGCCCATCAGGGAGAATTGCAACTACGTTCGCGGCTGGGGCGTGGCACTTGTGCGTTGGTGCTCTTGCCGCTGTTTTCCGGCGCGCCGGAGGTGGAGTGAAGTCGATGGCGATCAAGGTGTTGCTGGTTGAGGATGACCGCGCCCTGCGCGAAGCGTTGGCCGACACGCTGGTGCTGGCCGGGCACGATTACGCTGCGGTCGGCTCGGCGGAGGATGCGTTGCTGGCCGTGGGCCGGGAAACCTTCAGCCTGGTGGTCAGCGATGTGAATATGCCGGGCATGGACGGCCATCAACTGCTTGGACTGTTGCGTGCGCGTCAACCTCAGTTGCCGGTCTTGCTGATGACGGCCCACGGGGCGGTCGAGCGAGCGGTGGATGCCATGCGCCAGGGCGCTGCGGACTACCTGGTCAAACCGTTCGAGCCCAAGGCGTTGCTTGATCTGGTGGCCCGTCATGCGCTGGGCGTTCCTGCGGTCGAGGGGGAGGGGCCGGTGGCGCTCGAACCGGCTAGCGCACAGTTGCTCGAATTGGCCGCGCGGGTGGCACGCAGCGATTCCACGGTGTTGATTTCCGGTGAGTCAGGTACCGGCAAGGAAGTGCTGGCGCGCTACATCCACCAGCAATCCCGTCGCGCCAACCAACCGTTCATTGCAATCAACTGTGCGGCGATTCCCGACAACATGCTCGAGGCGACGCTGTTCGGTCACGAAAAAGGCTCGTTTACCGGCGCCATTGCGGCCCAGGCCGGCAAGTTCGAGCAGGCCGACGGCGGCACCATTCTGCTCGATGAGATTTCCGAAATGCCTCTGGGTCTGCAAGCCAAGCTGCTGAGGGTGTTGCAGGAGCGGGAAGTGGAACGGGTCGGGGGACGTAAGCCCATCAGCCTGGATATTCGCGTGGTGGCGACCACCAACCGGGATCTGGCCGGTGAGGTGGCGGCAGGACGTTTTCGGGAGGACCTTTACTACCGTCTGTCGGTATTCCCCCTCGCCTGGCGTCCATTACGCGAGCGCACTGCCGATATCCTGCCGCTGGCCGAGCGTCTGCTGGCCCGGCACGTCAATAAAATGAAGCATGCGGCGGCAAGACTTTCGCCCCAGGCACAAGCCTGTCTGATTGCCTATCCCTGGCCCGGAAACGTGCGGGAGTTGGACAACGCCATTCAGCGTGCGTTGATCCTGCAACAGGGTGGTTTGATTCAGCCGGAGGATTTCTGTCTCGCAGGGCCCGTGGCGTGCGCGCCATTGCCGACGCTGGCACCAGTCCCGCTGAGGGTGGAGGTGGAAAGCGAGTCGGCTGGAGCGCTGGAAGACGACCTGCGTCGGCGCGAATTCCAGATGATCATCGATACCCTGCGCGCCGAACGCGGCCGTCGCAAGGAGGCGGCCGAGCGGCTGGGGATCAGTCCACGCACCCTGCGCTACAAACTGGCGCAGATGCGTGACGCGGGGATGGATGTCGAGGCGTATCTGTTCGCCAGTTGAGTTGTGTAAATCAGGAATGCTCCTGTGGGAGCATTTGTTTCATGTCGCCATGGAGCTGGCACCCTTGTTGCTAACACCTATGTACCCATCGAGTCAGCGTCAAAAAAACGCGGGCCGCCAGAGAGAGTAGACCATGAGCCAAGGTATTGAATTTAATCGGTTGATGCTGGATATGCGGGCCATGCAGATGGACGCGATGTCGCAGCCTAAATCGGTCGCGGTCCCCCAGGTGGGCGGCAGCAGTTTTTCCGACATGCTTGGTCAGGCCGTCAATAAAGTGAACGATACCCAGCAGGCGTCGAACCAATTAGCCAGTGCTTTTGAAATTGGCAAAAGTGGCGTCGACCTGACCGACGTAATGATCTCTTCGCAGAAAGCCACTGTCTCGTTCCAGGCGCTGACCCAGGTTCGCAACAAACTGGTCCAGGCCTACCAAGACATCATGCAGATGCCGGTCTAAGGAAACTATTGAGTCATGGCAGAAGCAGCCGTAGATAACGTTCCAGCCAAGGCCACCCCACCAGACGGCAAACCGCCGCTGTTCGGGCTGTCTTTCCTGGAAAACCTCTCCGAGATGACCATGTTGCGTCAGGTGGGCCTGTTGGTCGGCCTGGCTGCCAGCGTGGCGATTGGTTTCGCCGTGGTGCTGTGGTCCCAGCAGCCAGACTACCGTCCCCTGTACGGCAGCCTGGCGGGCATGGACGCCAAGCAAGTCATGGAAACCCTGGCTTCCGCCGACATTCCCTATACCGTCGAGCCGAACTCCGGCGCGTTGCTGGTCAAGGCCGACGACGTGTCGCGTGCGCGCCTGAAGTTGGCCGCCGCCGGCGTGACGCCGACCGATGGCAACATCGGTTTCGAAATCCTCGACAAGGACCAGGGCCTGGGCACCAGCCAGTTCATGGAAGCGACCCGTTATCGTCGCGGCCTGGAAGGCGAGCTGGCACGTACGATCTCCAGCCTGAACAACGTCAAGGGCGCCCGTGTGCACCTGGCGATTCCGAAAAGCTCGGTGTTCGTGCGCGACGAGCGCAAGCCAAGCGCGTCGGTCCTGGTTGAACTGTACCCAGGCCGCTCCCTGGAGCCAGGCCAGGTCCTCGCCATCGTCAATCTGGTGGCGACCAGCGTTCCCGAGTTGAGCAAGTCCCAGATCACCGTGGTCGACCAGAAGGGCACCTTGCTGTCTGACCAGGCGGAAAACTCCGAACTGACGATGGCCGGCAAGCAGTTCGATTACAGCCGTCGCATGGAAGGCATGCTGACCCAACGGGTGCACAACATCCTGCAACCGATCCTGGGTAACGACCGCTACAAGGCTGAAGTTTCGGCAGACGTGGATTTCAGCGCGGTCGAGTCGACGTCCGAGCAGTTCAACCCCGATCAACCGGCGTTGCGCAGCGAGCAGTCGGTGAACGAGCAGCGCACCGCCAGCAACGGCCCGCAAGGCGTGCCCGGCGCCCTGAGCAACCAGCCGCCGTCGCCGGCCAGCGCGCCGCAAACCACCGGTGGTTCCACTGCTGCCGCCGGCATGATACAGCCAGGCCAGCCGCTGGTGGACGCCAACGGCCAGCAGATCATGGACCCGGCCACCGGCCAACCGATGCTGGCGCCGTACCCGGCCGACAAGCGTCAACAATCGACCAAGAACTTCGAGCTCGACCGCTCCATCAGCCACACCAAGCAACAGCAGGGCCGTTTGACACGCCTGTCGGTTGCGGTGGTGGTGGACGACCAGGTCAAGGTCAACCCGGCCAACGGCGAAACCAGTCGTGCGCCATGGAGCGCCGACGAATTGGCGCGCTTCACTCGCCTGGTCCAGGACGCCGTCGGTTTCGACGCCAGCCGTGGCGACAGCGTCAGTGTGATCAACGTGCCGTTCTCCTCGGAGCGTGGTGAAGTCATCGCCGATATTCCGTTTTATTCGCAACCCTGGTTCTGGGATGTGGTCAAGCAGGTATTGGGCGTAGTGTTCATCCTGGTGCTGGTATTCGGCGTGCTGCGTCCGGTGCTCAACAACATTACCAATGGCGGCAAGAACAGGCAGTTGGCCGGCTTGGGCGATGTTGAGTTGGGAGGCATGGGCGGCCTGGATGGCGAATTGGCTAACGATCGCGTCAGCCTCGGCGGGCCGCAGAGCATTCTGCTGCCAAGCCCGAGCGAAGGCTATGACGCTCAGTTGAACGCCATCAAGAGTCTGGTGGCAGAAGACCCGGGTCGTGTGGCCCAGGTCGTGAAAGAGTGGATCAACGCAGATGAGTGATAATCGAGCCGCTGTTGTCAAATTGTCCCGGGTCGACAAAGCCGCGATTCTGCTGCTGTCCCTGGGCTCGACCGACGCTGCCCAGGTGCTGCGCCACATGGGGCCCAAGGAGGTCCAGCGTGTGGGCGTGGCCATGGCCCAGATGGGGAACGTGCACCGCGAACAGGTCGAACAGGTGATGAGCGAGTTCGTCGACATCGTTGGCGATCAGACCAGCCTGGGCGTGGGTTCCGACGACTACGTGCGCAAGATGCTCACCCAGGCCCTGGGCGAGGACAAGGCCAACGGCCTGATCGACCGGATCCTGTTGGGTGGCAACACCAGCGGCCTGGACAGCCTCAAGTGGATGGAGCCGCGGGCGGTAGCCGACGTGATCCGTTACGAGCACCCGCAGATCCAGGCAATCGTGGTGGCTTACCTCGACCCGGACCAGGCCGGTGAAGTGCTGGGCAACTTCGACCACAAGGTGCGCTTGGACATCATCTTGCGGGTGTCTTCGCTCAACACCGTGCAGCCGGCGGCCCTGAAAGAATTGAACCAGATTCTCGAGAAGCAGTTCTCGGGCAACTCCAACGCCTCGCGTACCACCCTGGGTGGCATCAAGCGCGCGGCGGACATCATGAACTTCCTCGACAGTTCGATCGAAGGTCAATTGATGGACTCGATCCGCGAGTTCGACGAAGACCTGTCCGGTCAGATCGAAGACCTCATGTTCGTGTTCAACAACCTGGCCGATGTCGACGACCGTGGCATCCAGGCGCTGTTGCGCGAAGTGTCCTCCGACGTACTGGTCCTGGCACTCAAGGGATCGGACGAAGGCGTCAAGGAGAAGATCTTCAAGAACATGTCCAAACGGGCGGCCGAACTGTTGCGCGACGACCTCGAGGCCAAGGGCCCGGTGCGCGTCAGCGACGTGGAAACCGCGCAGAAGGAAATCCTCACCATCGCCCGCCGCATGGCCGAAGCCGGAGAGATCGTGCTCGGTGGCAAGGGCGGCGAAGAGATGATCTAAGGTCGTTATGTCTGCCAAGAGTGATGATTCACCCAGCGACCTGATCCGCGCCCGGGATGTCGGTGGCTTCGACGTCTGGTCGCTGCCCAGTTTCGATCCCCACGTGCCCGAGCCTGAGCCGGAGCCCGTGGAAGAACTGCCGGAGATGGAAGAGGTGCCGCTGGAGGAAGTCCAGCCACTGACCCTCGAGGAAGTCGAAGGTATTCGCCAGGAGGCCTACAACGAAGGCTTTGCCATCGGCGAAAAGGAAGGCTTCCATAGCACCATGCTCAAGGTCCGTCAGGAAGCTGACGTGGCCTTGACGGCCAAGTTGCGAGCATTGGAATCGCTGATGCTCAACCTGTTCGATCCCATCGCCGAACAGGACACCCAGATTGAAAAATCCCTGGTGGGGCTGGTGCAACACATCGCCAGGCAGGTCATCCAGCGTGAGCTGGCCATCGATTCGAGCCAGATCGAACACGTCATGCGTGAGGCCCTCAAGCTCTTGCCGTTGGGCGTGGGCAATGTGCGGCTGTACATCAATCCCCAGGATTTCGAGCTGGTCAAAGCCCTGCGCGAGCGCCATGAGGAAACCTGGCGCATCGTCGAAGACGAAGCCTTGTTGCCGGGCGGTTGCCGTGTGGAAACCGAGCACAGCCGCATCGATGCGACCGTCGAAACCCGCATCAGCCAGATCATGGCCAAGCTGTTCGACCAACTGCATGAGCAGGCCCTGCACCCGGCCGTTGCCGATATGAGCCTGGAGTTGCCGGACGAACCCCCAGCCGTTTCGCCCATCGACCCGGATGGTGCCGAGTTGATTGCTGCTGAGCCGGACGGCCGCGATGCGTCTTGAACGGACCAGCTTCGGCAAGCGCCTGGGCAGCTACGCCGAGGCCACCGAGCTGGCCGGCCAGCCGATTCTCGAAGGGCGCCTGTTGCGCATGGTCGGCCTGACCCTCGAAGCCGAGGGCCTGCGCGCCGCCATGGGCAGTCGCTGCCTGGTGATCAACGATGACAGTTACCACCCGGTGCAGGTCGAGGCCGAGGTCATGGGCTTCTCCGGTAGCAAGGTATTCCTGATGCCGGTGGGCAGTGTGGCTGGCATCGCCCCTGGCGCACGGGTGGTCCCACTGGCCGATACCGGTCGCTTGCCCATGGGCATGAGCATGCTCGGGCGGGTGCTGGACGGGGCCGGGCGGGCCCTGGATGGCAAGGGCGGGATGAAGGCCGAAGACTGGGTGCCGATGGATGGCCCGACCATCAACCCCCTCAAGCGCGACCCCATCAGCGTACCGCTGGATGTGGGCATTCGCTGCATCAACGGTTTGTTGACGGTCGGACGCGGCCAGCGCCTGGGCCTGTTCGCCGGTACTGGTGTGGGTAAGAGTGTGTTGTTGGGCATGATGACCCGCTTCACCGAAGCCGACATCATCGTGGTGGGGCTGATTGGCGAACGGGGTCGCGAGGTGAAGGAGTTCATCGAGCACATCCTCGGTGAAGAAGGCCTCAAGCGTTCCGTCGTGGTGGCATCGCCGGCGGATGATGCGCCATTGATGCGCTTGCGGGCCGCCATGTACTGCACCCGCATCGCTGAGTATTTCCGCGACAAGGGCAAGAATGTCCTGTTGTTGATGGACTCTCTGACCCGTTTTGCCCAGGCCCAGCGGGAGATCGCCCTGGCCATCGGTGAGCCGCCTGCGACCAAGGGCTATCCGCCTTCCGTGTTTGCCAAGCTGCCGAAGCTGGTGGAGCGCGCCGGCAACGCCGAGAAGGGCGGCGGATCGATCACGGCGTTCTACACCGTGCTGTCCGAAGGCGACGATCAGCAAGACCCCATCGCCGACTCGGCGCGGGGCGTGCTCGATGGCCATATCGTGCTATCGCGGCGGCTGGCCGAAGAAGGTCATTACCCGGCCATCGACATCGAAGCGTCCATCAGCCGGGTCATGCCATCGGTCATCAGTGCCGAGCACATGAAGCGTGCCCAGCAGTTCAAGCAATACTGGTCGCGCTACCAGCAAAGCCGCGATCTGATCAGCGTCGGCGCCTATGTTCCTGGCGGCGACCGTGAAACCGATACCGCGATCAATCTCTATCCGGCGATGGCCGTCTACCTGCGCCAGAGCCTGAACGACAATATCGGCATGGGCGCCAGCGAAGCGCACCTGCAAACCATCTTCGCCCCGGTCGCCGGCGGGTAATCGGCCGTGGCCACGAGTCGTGCGGCACGCCTGGCGCCGGTGGTGGACATGGCCGAAAAGGCCGAAAAAACCGCTGTCCAGCGCCTGGCCTATTTCCAGGGGCAGGTGGCCGTCGCTGAAAGCAAGCTGGCGGACCTCGAGAATTTCCGCCTCGAATACCAGGAACAATGGATCGCTCGCGGCAGCCATGGCGTTTCCGGCCAGTGGCTGTTGGGTTACCAGGGCTTCCTTGCGCAGTTGGGTACCGCCATCGACCAGCAGCGCCAGAGCCTGGTCTGGCACCAGAACAATCTGGAGAAGGCGCGTCAGAGCTGGCAAGAAGCCTTTGCCCGGGTAGAGGGACTGCGTAAACTGGTGCAGCGCTATATCGATGAGGCGAGGCAACTGGAGGATAAGCGCGAGCAAAAACTGCTGGATGAATTATCCCAGCGCCTGCCACGCCAGGATTCGTTCTGAGGTGAAGTCGGGATTTTGTCGGTTGGATGAGCCAAAACCTTGCTCAGTCCTTTACCAGATGCTAAACCTTGTACACGTATGTCCATGACAGGGAAGCCAACTATGTCAGTCGTTACCGAAGTATCCGATGATGGGAAGAAGCTGACGATTTCGATCAAGGGTCGATTCGATTTCGGACGGCATCAGGAATTTCGCGAGTCCTACGAAAAGCTCAACCGCAAGCCTGAAACCTACGTCGTGGACCTGAAGGACACCACCTACCTCGACAGCTCTGCGCTGGGCATGCTGCTCTTGCTCCGTGATCATGCCGGTGGCGAAGACGCCGACGTGAATGTCACCAACTGCGGCGCGGACGTGCGCAAGATTCTCGCGATATCCAATTTCGACAAGCTGTTCGATATCGACGGCCCGAAAGACGACAGGTCGGAGAAAGACAAGTCGCATGCAGGACACGCCCATCAAGACAAGTTCCATCCGGGCAAAGCCTGATCGACAGCCATGTTGTCCGATCTGGAATCGCTGACGATCCTGATTGCCGAAGACAGTGCCGCTGACCGACTGCTGTTGTCGACCATTGTCCGCCGTCAGGGCCATCACGTGCTCACCGCAGCCGATGGTGCCGAGGCGGTCGAAATCTATACGGAGCAACATCCGCACCTGGTGCTGATGGATGCAATGATGCCGATCATGGACGGATTCGAGGCAGCGCAAAAGATCAAGCAGTTGGCCGGCGACCAGCTGGTGCCGATCATTTTCCTCACGTCGTTGACTGAAAGCGAAGGCTTGGCCCGTTGCCTGGAGGCCGGCGGTGACGATTTCCTGGCCAAACCCTACAACCAGGTGATCCTGGCCGCCAAGATCAAGGCCATGGACCGCTTGCGTCGGTTGCAGGCCACGGTTGTGGAGCAACGCGACCAGATTTCCCGCCATCACGATTACCTGCTCAACGAGCAGCGGGTCGCCAAGGCCGTGTTCGACAAGATCGCCCATTCCGGCTGCCTGAGCGCGCCGAATATCCGTTACCTGCAATCGCCCTATGCCCTGTTCAACGGCGATCTGCTGCTCGCGGCGTTCAATCCGGCCGGTGACATGCACGTCCTGCTGGGGGATTTCACCGGACACGGTCTGCCGGCGGCGGTCGGTGCGATGCCGCTGGCGGAAGTGTTCTACGGGATGACCGCCAAAGGCTATGGCCTGGCGCAGATCCTGCGCGAAATGAACGCCAAGCTCAAACGTATCCTGCCGGTGGACATGTTCTGCTGCGCGACGCTGCTCTGCCTGGGCTTCCAGCGTTGCACGGTGGAAATCTGGAATGGCGGCATGCCCGACGGGTACTTGCATGACGGTCTCACGGGCGTGCGCACGCCGCTGCCAGCACGACACTTGCCCTTGGGTGTGCTCACGCCTCAACTATTCGATGATCGTACCGAAGTACATCCCATGGCGGTGGGTGACCGGGTGTTCCTGTTGTCCGACGGTGTGATCGACACCAGCGATGACGATGACCAGTTGTTCGGTGTGGAGCGCTTGCAACAGGTGTTTGCCGCCAACCGCGAGCCCGATTGTCTTTTCGAAGATATCCAGCAGGCCCTGCGGGACTTTCGCGGGGAGGCCCGCGACGATTTCAGCATGGTCGAAGTGCGGATGGTCGCGCCGACGCAACTCAACCCGCCGCCACCTGTCTATTCCGATAGCGGCCAGTCCAGCCCGCTGGACTGGTCGGTGAGTTTCGAGTTTCGGGCCCAGACGCTCAAGCGCTTCAACCCGATGCCGTACCTGCTGCAATTGCTGCTTGAAGTGCATGGGCTCAGGGCTCAGAGTGGCGCGCTTTACAGCGTACTTTCGGAGCTCTATTCCAATGCCCTGGAGCATGGGGTACTGGGGCTCGATTCGAGCATCAAGCGCGACGCGTCGGGCTTTGCGCGCTATTACATGGAGCGCAGTACCCGGCTGGATGAACTGGATGCCGGTCACATTCGGGTACACTTGCATGTCACGCCTCACGGCGATGGTGGTCGCCTGGTGATCGAGGTCGAAGACAGCGGTGAGGGCTTCGATGTCGCCCGTGTCATGGCTCGGCCGCTGGACCGTGATCGGTTGTCGGGACGTGGTGTTAGCCTGGTGCGTCAGTTGAGTCACCAGGCCTGTTGGTCAGACGATGGTCGTAGTGTCCGCGTGGAGTTTTTCTGGGAGGCTCTGGCATAATCCGCGCCACTCTTGATCAGGGAGCGAACAAGTGAACGAGATTCATCTGGACCGCGACGTGCTCAGCACGTTGAAAGAAGTCATGGAGGAGGGGTATCTGGAGCTGCTGGATACGTTTCTCAACGACTCCGAAGCGCGCCTGCGTGTGCTGCATGAGGCCCGCGACGCCGAAAAACTGAGCGCCACCGCCCACAGCTTCAAAGGCAGCAGCAGCAACATGGGGGCCATCCGCCTGGCCGAACTGTGCGGTGAGCTGGAACAGCGTGCCAAACAGCCCTCCCTGGGTGGCATCGAGAAACTGGTCAGCGAAATCGACAGCGAATTTGCCCATGTCCGAAATCTTTGCAGGGAAGAGCGCGAAGGCTTTCACTGCTGAGTGTTGACCTGCCAGGCATCGCCTCTTTTCAGACGTTGGCCCGCCCCTTGCATTGTCCAGTCTCGACTGTACCTATGATTTCAGTGCAGCGGAGACCTTTTTATGCCCGTTACGCCCAATACACTGCTTCAGGCCACTACCCAGGCCAAGCCGCAGACCGCCGTCAATCCGCCGGCAGCGGCTCCGGACCTTGGTAATAGAGCCTCCAGCTTCGCGCAGGTCTTCGCCCAGCAAGCCCCTGTCAAATCCTCGTCGGCCCCTGAGCCTGCGATGAAGCCGGTGCGCGACAAGACGCCCGACAGCAGCGTCAAAAAGGACGCCAGCGATGAAACGGCTGCCGCCCCGGAGCCGACCGTTGCCGATAGCGGCAAACCCTTGCCCGCCGACAAGCCGGTCAAGGCCGATGACACGGCGGACAATGACGCCGATGCCGACAGCGAAACCGAGACCCCGGTAGCGGACGCGACCCCTGCCGATCCTGTCGTCGACCCGATGGTGCCGCCGGACGCGGCTGTGCCTGCGGTTCAAGTCGATGTGGCGCCCACCCCTGTGGTGGACCCCGCGACTGTTCCGCAAGTAGTCGCTGCGGTGGCGACCCCGGTCGTGCCACTGGCACCGGTAGCCCAGGCCGCGCCGCCGGCGGATCCGAAGTTCGACCCCGAGGCCGATCCGCTCGACGCCATGCCGGCGTTGCGACTGGCGATGGAGCAGGGCGGCCACGTTTCCGCCACCAGCCAGGCCAAGACCACTGCCCCGGTTCCGCTCGACGGTGAGCCGACCTCGGCCCAGACGTTCGCCGCCGGCATGGCGAGCATGCTCACCGTGCAAGCCGACCAGAACAGTACCGGCCCTGGCAGCCAGGGTGGGGAAAAGGCATTCAGTGGTCTGATCGGCGAGGGGCTCAAGGATCTGGGCGCGGCTTCCAGTGACACCCGCGTGGATGATTTCGCCAACCGCCTGGCGGCCCTCACCCAGGCCGCTACGCCCAAGACCGCCAATGCGGTGCCGGTCAACCAACCCATCGCCATGAATCAGAGTGGCTGGACCGAAGAAGTGGTCAACCGGGTGATGTACCTGTCGAGCGCCAATCTCAAGGCGGCCGACATCCAGTTGCAGCCCGCCGAACTCGGGCGGCTGGACATCCGGGTAAACATGATGCCGGATCAACAGACCCAGGTGACCTTCATGAGTGCCCACTCCGGCGTTCGCGAAGCCCTCGAAGGCCAGTTGCATCGCCTGCGGGACAGTTTCGCCCAGCAGGGCATGGGGCAGGTCGATGTCAACGTGTCCGATCAGTCCCGTGGCTCACAGAACCAGAACCAGCAGGCGCAGCAGCAGGCCCAGACCGGACGGACGTCTTCTTCCGGCGGGCGAGTGGATTCGGCAGACGAGCATCTGCCGGCCAGTGTCGCTGAGGTGGCGGCCACCACCACCAGCGTCATCGGTACCAGCGCGGTCGATTACTACGCCTGACCGGGCGCATCACACACCTTGTGGGAGCGAGCCTGCTCGCGAAGGCGGTGGATCAGTTGAACATGAGTCGACTGACACACTGCCATCGCGAGCAGGCTCGCTCCCACAGTTGTTTTCGGGTGTCGCAAATTATTTCTGGCATAACACTTGCTCCTGCCTTGCCATGCAACCGTAAACCCCCCGATTAGTGACGGATTATTGGCATGGCGAAGAGCGAAGCAGCAGCTGTAAAAGACCCCGCAACCAAAGGCAAGCTCAAGATGATCATCCTGATCGTCGTGGGTTTGCTCCTGGCGATCGGTGTGTCCGTGGGGGCGACCTGGTATTTCATGCACAGCGCTCAAAGCAAGCCTGCGGCGGCGGTCGAAGCTACGCCGGTGGGCAAGCAGCCGGCGATTTTCGAGCCCATGGCACCGGCCTTCGTCGCCAACTACACCCAAAATGGCCGTCAACGCTACATGCAGGTCAGTATCACCTTGCTGGGGCGCAACCAGGCTGATCTGGAAGCGCTGCGGGTGCACATGCCGCTGATCCGCAACAATCTGGTGATGCTGTTCTCCGGACAGAATTTCGACACCCTCGCCACTCCCGTAGGCCAGGAAATGCTCCGTCAGAAAGCCACGGCCAGCGTGCAGGAAGTGGCGCAGAAGGAGCTCGGCAAAGTGGTGATCGAACAGTTGCTCTTCACTAACTTCGTATTGCAGTAGGAACCCGCCATGGCCGTGCAGGACCTGTTGTCCCAGGACGAAATCGACGCGTTGTTGCATGGTGTCGACGACGGCCTGGTGCAGACCGAAAACGCTGCTGAACCGGGCAGCGTCAAAAGCTACGACCTGACCAGCCAGGATCGCATCGTTCGCGGACGCATGCCGACCCTGGAAATGATCAACGAACGTTTCGCCCGTTACACCCGCATCAGCATGTTCAACATGCTGCGTCGTTCGGCCGATGTGGCGGTCGGTGGTGTGCAGGTGATGAAGTTCGGGGAATACGTGCACTCGCTGTATGTGCCCACCAGCCTCAACCTGGTGAAGATCAAGCCGTTGCGCGGCACCGCGTTGTTCATCCTCGATGCCAAGTTGGTATTCAAGCTGGTGGACAACTTCTTCGGCGGTGACGGTCGTCACGCCAAGATCGAGGGTCGAGAGTTCACCCCGACCGAGCTGCGGGTCGTGCGCATGGTGCTGGAGCAGGCTTTCGTCGACCTGAAGGAAGCCTGGCAGGCGATCATGGAAGTGAACTTCGAGTACATCAACTCGGAAGTGAACCCGGCCATGGCCAACATCGTCGGTCCGAGCGAAGCCATCGTGGTATCGACCTTCCACATCGAGCTCGATGGCGGCGGCGGGGACCTGCACGTGACCATGCCGTACTCGATGATCGAGCCGGTGCGCGAAATGCTCGACGCCGGTTTCCAATCCGATCTCGACGATCAGGACGAGCGCTGGATCAACGCCTTGCGCCAGGACGTGCTGGATGTCGACGTGCCGATCGGTGCGACGGTTGCCCGGCGCCAATTGCGCCTGCGGGACATCCTGCACATGCAGCCGGGGGACATCATTCCGGTCGAAATGCCGGAAGACATGATCATGCGTGCCAATGGCGTACCGGCCTTCAAGGTCAAGATGGGCTCTCACAAAGGCAACCTGGCGTTGCAGGTGATCGAGCCGATCGAACGACGTTGAGCAAGGTCGAACGCTGTAGTTTGTAGCTGAATTTACGTTTTCAACTGATTTTTGCCCGCCGAGGACAAATGATGGCTAATGATATGAACAACCAGGACGACCAGTCGCTGGCTGACGAATGGGCTGCCGCCCTGGAAGAAGCCGGTGAAACCGGACAGGACGACATCGACGCCTTGCTGGCTGCGGACACCGGTGCTCATGCGTCCAATCGCCTGCAAATGGAAGAGTTTGGCAGCGTGCCGAAAAGCAATGAGCAGGTAACGCTGGACGGGCCGAACCTGGACGTGATTCTCGACATCCCCGTGTCGATTTCCATGGAAGTGGGGAGCACCGACATCAACATCCGCAACCTGCTGCAACTCAACCAGGGTTCGGTGATCGAGCTGGATCGCCTGGCGGGTGAACCGCTGGACGTACTGGTCAACGGCACCCTGATCGCCCATGGCGAAGTGGTGGTGGTCAACGAGAAGTTCGGCATTCGCCTGACGGACGTGATCAGCCCGAGCGAACGCATCAAGAAGCTGCGCTGAGTGAAAGGTCTTTTCGCTACCGCCCTGATGTTGCCATTCAGTGTCATGGCGGCCGAGCCCGCGAGCACCGCGGCCGCTGTGTCGACGGCCGGCAGTGGCTTGGCCGGTCAATTGGCGCAGTTGGTGCTCGGCCTGTTGCTGGTGCTAGGGGTGATCTTCCTGCTGGCCTGGCTGCTGCGGCGCGTGCAGCAGGCGGGCCCTACTGGCAAGGGCCAGGTCATCGACATCGTTGGCTCCCGTGCGCTCGGCCCGCGGGATCGGCTGGTGCTGGTGCAGGTCGGTAACGAGCAGATCCTGCTGGGCCTGAGTCCGGGCACCATTACTGCCTTGCATGTCCTCAAGGAGCCGGTGCAGGTGCCTGCCACCGACCAGGCGACCCCCGAGTTTGCCCAGCGCCTCATGGAACTGCTGGGTAAAGACCAGAAGGATAAGAAGTAATGCCGTTGCGCATTCTGTTGGCGTTGGCCTTGATGGTGGCCGCGCCGTTGGCGTTCGCCGCCGATCCGCTGTCGATTCCGGCCATCACCCTCGGTACCAATGCCCAAGGGGCCCAGGAATATTCGGTCAGCCTGCAGATTCTGCTGATCATGACCGCGCTGAGTTTCATCCCGGCGTTCGTCATGTTGATGACCAGTTTCACCCGGATCATCATCGTCTTTTCGATCCTGCGCCAGGCCCTGGGCTTGCAGCAGACGCCGTCGAACCAGATCCTCACCGGCATGGCGCTGTTCCTGACCATGTTCATCATGGCACCGGTGTTCGACCGGGTGAACCAGGATGCGCTGCAACCTTACCTGGCGGAAAAGATCACCGCCCAGGACGCCGTGGCCAAGGCTGAAGTGCCGATCAAGGACTTCATGCTGGCCCAGACCCGCAGCAGCGACCTGGAGCTGTTCATGCGCCTGTCCAAGCGCACCGACATCCCCAGTGCCGATCAGGCACCGCTGACCATCCTGGTGCCGGCGTTCGTGACCTCCGAACTGAAAACTGCATTCCAGATCGGTTTCATGATTTTCATCCCGTTCCTGATCATCGACCTGGTGGTCGCCAGCGTGCTCATGGCGATGGGTATGATGATGCTGTCGCCGCTGATCATTTCGCTGCCGTTCAAGATCATGCTGTTCGTCCTGGTGGATGGCTGGGCGTTGATCATCGGCACCCTGGCGGGCAGTTTTGGCGGTGTTTAGACCATTTGCAGGTAGGGCGATATGACTCCTGAAGTAGCGGTAGACCTGTTCCGCGAGGCGCTCTGGCTGACGACCGTGATGGTCGCCATCCTGGTGATTCCCAGCCTGCTGGTGGGCCTGCTGGTGGCAATGTTCCAGGCCGCCACCCAGATCAACGAACAAACCCTGAGCTTCCTGCCGCGCCTGCTGGTCATGCTGGTCACGCTGATCGTCTCCGGGCCCTGGCTGGTGCAGACCTTCATGGAATACATTCTGCGGCTGTACGGCAGTATTCCGCAGTTGATCGGCTGACCCGATGTCGATGCTCGCGCTGACAGACACCCAGATCGGCTCCTGGGTAGCGGCTTTCGTCTTGCCGTTGTTTCGCGTCACTGCCGTGTTGATGAGCATGCCGGTCTTCGGTACGACCCTGGTGCCGAGGCGCGTGCGCCTGTATTTCGCACTGGCAATCACAGTGGTCATCGCGCCCGGGTTGCCGCCGATGCCGCCGGTTCATGCCCTGGACCTCAGTGCATTGATGCTGGTGGCCGAGCAGATCCTCATCGGCACCTTGATGGGATTTTCGCTGCAACTGTTCTTCCAGGCGTTCGTGGTGGCCGGGCAAATCATTTCGATCCAGATGGGCATGGCTTTCGCGTCCATGATCGACCCCACGAACGGCGTGAACACGGCGGTGATCGGTCAGTTCCTGACAATGCTGGTGACGCTGCTGTTTCTCGCCATGAACGGACACCTGGTGGTATTCGAGGTGCTGACCGAGAGTTTCACCACGATGCCGGTGGGCAGTGCGCTGCTGGTCAATCATTTCTGGGAGGTTGCCGGCAAGCTGGGCTGGGTCCTGGGGGCGGCGATGGTGTTGGTGCTGCCTGCGATCACGGCATTGCTGGTGGTCAACATTGCATTTGGCGTGATGACCCGGGCGGCGCCGCAGCTGAACATTTTTTCCATCGGCTTTCCGCTGACCCTTGTGCTGGGCATGGTGATTTTCTGGGTCAGCCTGGGAGATATCCTCAATCAGTACCAGCCGCTGGCTACCCAGGCCTTGCAGCTGCTACGCGACATGGCACAGGCGCGCTGAACCATGGCCGAGAGCGAGAGTGGCCAGGACAAGACAGAAGACCCCACGGACAAGCGCAGGCGCGAATCCCGGGAGAAGGGCGAGATCGCGCGCTCCAAGGAGCTCAATACCCTTGTGGTGATGCTGGCGGGCGCTGGCGGGCTGCTGATCTATGGCGGTGGATTGGCCCTGGACCTGCTGGAAATCATGCGCCTGAATTTCTCCCTGCCCCGTGAGGTGCTGCTCAGTCCGGGCGCCATGGCGCAGTACCTGTTGCACTCGGGCAAGATCGCGATCATGGCGGTACAGCCGGTCCTGATCTTTTTGCTGCTGGCGGCTTTCCTTGGCCCGATTTCCCTGGGGGGATGGTTGTTCGCAGCGGGCAGTCTGGCCCCCAAGTTCAGTCGGATGAATCCGTTAGCGGGCCTCAAGCGCATGTTTTCCCCTTCGGCCCTGATGGAGCTGCTCAAGGCCTTCGGGAAATTTTTGCTGGTCCTGTCCGTGGCTTTGGCGGTGTTGTATTCGGACATTGACGATGTGCTGCGCATCGCCCATGAACCGTTGGAGCAGGCCATCATGCACAGCGTGCAATTGGTGGGGTGGAGCACCTTGTGGATGGCTTGCGGGCTGATCCTGATCGCAGCCATCGATGTGCCGATCCAGCTCTATCAGAGCAAGCAGAAGCTGATGATGACCAAGCAGGAGGTTCGCGACGAGTACAAGGAGCAGGAGGGCAAGCCGGAGGTCAAGCAGCGGATTCGCCAGTTGCAACATGAGGTGTCCCAGCGGCGGATGATGGCGGCGATCCCGACGGCCGATGTGGTCATCACCAACCCGACCCACTACGCCGTGGCGCTCAAGTACGACCCGGACAAAGGCAACGCTCCGGTGTTGCTGGCCAAGGGCAGCGATTTCCTGGCGCTGAAGATCCGAGAGATTGCCGTGGCCAATGAAGTGATGCTGCTGGAGTCGCCCGCCCTGGCGCGGTCGATCTATTACTCCACCGAACTCGACCAGGAGATTCCTGGGGGGCTGTATCTGGCGGTGGCCCAGGTGCTTGCCTATGTCTACCAGATCCGCCAGCACCGCGCCGGAAAGGGCAAGCGTCCCGATCCGCTCAAGGACCTGCCGATCCCGCCGGATCTGCGCCGCGATCCAGAATAAGGTGTGCGCCAGGTCCTGCTGGTGACAGAACCTGTGGGAGCGAGCCTGCTCGCGATAGCGGTCTTTCAGTCAATTCCGTCATCGCTGAACTCCCGCTATCGCGAGCAGGCTCGCTCCCACAGGGTCCTTATTTCTGCTCCCGGGCTTGTATTTCCAGGTCTGGCAAAAGTTGGAAGGCTTCTTGCAATACCCCGTCTGCGCCTGTTTCGGGCGTCAAAAGTTTGCTTCACAGGAACGGGGAATTTTGGTGGATCGCTCTCAGTTACTCAGCACCGCGCGCAGCAACGTCGTAGACCTCAGCCGGGGCAATCTGGGCGTGCCGCTGTTGCTGCTGGTCATGCTCGCCATGATGATGCTGCCGGTGCCCCCGTTCCTGCTGGACGTGTTCTTCACGTTCAACATCGCCTTGTCGATCGTGGTGCTGCTGGTGTGCGTGTATGCCCTGCGCCCGCTGGATTTCGCCGTGTTCCCGACCATTCTGCTGGTGGCTACGCTCCTGCGTCTGGCGCTGAACGTGGCGTCCACCCGCGTGGTCATGCTCCACGGCCAGGAAGGCCACGCCGCCGCCGGTAAGGTGATCCAGGCCTTCGGTGAGGTGGTGATCGGCGGCAACTACGTGGTCGGTATCGTGGTCTTCGCCATTTTGATGATCATCAACTTCGTGGTGGTCACCAAGGGTGCCGGGCGTATTTCCGAGGTGAGCGCGCGTTTCACCCTCGACGCCATGCCCGGTAAGCAAATGGCAATCGACGCCGACCTCAACGCCGGCCTGATCGATCAGAGCCAGGCCAAGCTCCGTCGTCTGGAAGTGGCCCAGGAGGCCGAGTTCTACGGCTCCATGGACGGTGCGAGCAAGTTCGTGCGAGGTGACGCCATCGCCGGCCTGCTGATCCTGTTCATCAACCTGATCGGCGGCATTGCCGTCGGTATCCTCCAGCATCAGATGAGTTTCGGTGACGCAGGCAAGGTTTACGCCTTGCTGACCATCGGTGACGGTTTGGTGGCGCAATTGCCATCACTGTTGTTATCCACAGCTGCGGCAATCATGGTGACCCGTGCTTCGGGCTCCGAAGACATGGGCAAGCAGATCGGCCGGCAGATGTTCGCATCGCCCAAGGCCCTCGCCGTGGCTGCTGGGCTGATGGCGGTGATGGGCCTGGTCCCGGGGATGCCGCACATTTCCTTCCTGAGCATGGCGGCGGTAGCGGCAGGCGGCGCCTATCTGTTCTGGAAGAAGCAGAACGCGCAGAAGGTCCAGGCATTGCAAGAGGTCAAGCGCCAGCAGGAACTGCTGCCATCGCCGGCCCGTGCCCTGGAGACCAAAGAGCTGGGCTGGGACGACGTGACTCCTATCGACATGATTGGCCTGGAAGTCGGCTATCGTCTGATTCCGTTGGTGGATCGTAACCAGGGCGGCCAACTGTTGGCGCGGATCAAGGGCGTGCGCAAGAAGCTGTCCCAGGACCTGGGCTTCCTGATGCCCACCGTGCATATCCGCGACAACCTCGACCTGGCGCCTAGCGCCTATCGCCTGACGCTGATGGGGGTGATCCTGGCCGAAGCCGAGATCTATCCGGATCGCGAACTGGCGATCAACCCGGGTCAGGTCTATGGTTCGCTCAACGGCATTACCGCCAAGGATCCAGCTTTTGGCCTGGAAGCGGTGTGGATTGAAATCAGTCAGCGGGCCCAGGCCCAGTCCCTCGGTTACACCGTGGTGGACGCCAGTACGGTAGTTGCGACCCATTTGAACCAGATTTTGTACAAGCACTCCAGCGAGCTGATCGGCCACGAAGAAGTCCAGCAACTGCTGCAGGTGCTGGCCAAAGGCTCGCCGAAACTGGCCGAAGAGCTGGTGCCGGGCGTGGTTTCGTTGTCGCAGTTGCTCAAGATTTTGCAAGCGCTGCTGGCCGAACAGGTGCCGGTACGCGACATCCGCAGTATTGCCGAAGCCATCGCCAACAACGCTTCCAAGAGTCAAGATACCGCCGCCATGGTGGCCGCGGTGCGGGTCGGCGTATCCCGTGCAATCGTCCAAAGCATTGTAGGCACTGAGTCGGAGCTGCCTGTGATCACGCTGGAGCCAAGGTTGGAACAGATATTGCTCAATAGTCTTCAGAAGGCAGGACAAGGCTCGGAAGAGGGTGTTCTGCTGGAGCCGAGCATGGCCGAGAAGCTGCAACGTTCGTTGATCGAGGCAGCCCAGCGGCAAGAGATGCAAGGCCAACCGGTGATCTTGCTGGTGGCGGGTCCGATTCGTGCGATGCTTTCGCGATTCGGTCGCCTCGCGGTCCCGGGGCTGCATGTGCTGGCGTACCAGGAAATACCGGACAACAAGCAAGTGACCATTGTTGCGACAGTAGGGCCCAACGGCTGAGGTAGTGGGTTATGCAAGTGAAGCGTTTTTTCGCCGCCGATATGCGTCAGGCCATGAAACTGGTCCGTGACGAGCTGGGCGCCGAAGCAGCCATCATCGGCAACCGCCGGATCGCCGGTGGTGTCGAGCTGACGGCGGCCCTGGACTACAAGCTGTCTGCGCTGGCCCCGCGGGTTCCGAACATGGAGCTTGAGGATGAGCTGCGCAAGACCCAATCGCGCATCGCCAGCGCCCAGGCCGAATTGAGCCTGCGCAGCAGCGAAGGCGAGGCTGTCGCGGGCACTAATCGTCAATTGTTTGCCGGTCAGCCATTGACCGCAGGCCTGCCGCTGACCGCTGCCGAACCGCTGATCGAGCCGACCCCGGCCGAGCCGCGTCGTCCGGCGCCGGCTCCTGCCGCACCGGCTGCCGGTATCGACCCGCGTGCGCTGGACTCGATGCGTTTCGAACTCAACAGCCTGCGCGAACTGATGGAAGTCCAGCTCGGCTCCCTGGCCTGGAACCAACTGCAAGGCAGCCGTCCGGCCCAGGCCAATCTGTGGCGCCGCCTGCAACGCATTGGCCTGTCCGGCCCGCTGGCCCGCGATCTGCTGGCGCTGATCAACGATATCCACGAGCCTCGCCAGGCCTGGCGCATGTTGCTGGCGCATCTGGCGCGGATGATCGCCACGCCGGAAGTCGAGCCGTTGGAAGAGGGCGGGGTGATTGCCATGGTCGGCCCGGCCGGCATGGGCAAGACCACCACCCTGGCCAAGCTCGCCGCCCGCTATGTACTCAAGTACGGCGCCCAGAGCATTGCCCTGGTCAGCATGGACAGCTTCCGTATCGGCGCCCAGGAGCAACTCAAGACCCTGGGCCGGATTCTCAACGTGTCGGTGACCCATGTGGATCCGGGTCAATCCCTGGCCCAGGCGCTGGAGCCTCTGTTGCGCAAACGCGTCGTGCTGATCGATACCGCAGGCCTGCAAGCCAGCGATCCAGCCTTGCGCATGCAGCTTGAAAGCCTGGCCGGGCGTGGCATCAAGTCAAAAAATTATCTCGTGTTGGCAACCACCAGCCAGAAACAGGTTCTAACCGCCGCCTACCACAGCTACAAACGCTGCGGATTGGCCGGTTGCATCCTGACCAAGCTGGACGAAACGGCAAGCCTGGGCGAGGTCTTGAGCCTGGCGATCGGTCACGATCTGCCGGTGGCGTACCTGACGGATGGACCGCGGATCCCGGATGATTTGCATCTGCCGCGTCGCCACCAACTGGTCAGCCGTGCCGTAAGTGTGCAAATGCAGGACGAACCCAGCGAAGAAGCCATGGCTGATATGTTCGCTGATATCTACCACAGCCCGACCAAACAGGTTGGCTGAGGTAATCATGAATATTTTTTGTACCTACATCGATGGTCTGCCAGGCAATGTTCCGTATGTGAACGCGCAGCCAGTAATGTGGCCTCCGTCTAAGTAAGACAGGTAAAGAACGAACATGGGCAGCATGCATCCCGTACAGGTGATCGCGGTGACCGGCGGCAAAGGTGGCGTCGGCAAGACTAACGTGTCAGTGAACTTGTCCCTGGCTCTGGCAGAGCTTGGCCGACGGGTCATGCTGCTGGACGCCGACCTGGGCCTGGCGAACGTGGACGTGCTGCTGGGGCTCACACCCAAACGCACGCTGGCGGACGTGATCGAAGGCCGCTGCGAACTGCGTGATGTGTTGTTGCAGGGGCCGGGCGGGATTCGTATCGTGCCGGCCGCCTCCGGCACCCAGAGCATGGTTCATCTGACCCCGGCCCAGCACGCCGGTCTCATCCAGGCATTCAGCGACATTGGCGACAACCTCGATGTGCTGGTGATCGACACGGCGGCGGGTATCGGTGATTCGGTCGTCAGCTTCGTGCGTGCCGCCCAGGAAGTGCTGCTGGTGGTCTGCGACGAGCCCACCTCCATCACCGACGCCTATGCCCTGATCAAGCTCTTGAACCGTGACTACGGCATGAACCGCTTCCGCGTCCTGGCCAACATGGCCCAGAGCCCGCAGGAAGGGCGCAACCTGTTCGCCAAGTTGACCAAGGTCACCGATCGCTTCCTGGACGTTGCCCTGCAATACGTCGGCGCCGTGCCGTACGACGAGAGCGTGCGCAAGGCTGTCCAGAAGCAACGTGCCGTCTATGAAGCTTTTCCCCGTTCCAAATGCGCGCTGGCATTCAAGGCGATCGCCCAGAAGGTCGATACCTGGCCACTGCCGGCCAACCCTCGCGGGCATCTGGAGTTTTTCGTCGAGCGTCTCGTGCAACAAACAGCAGGGCCCGTGTTATGACAGCCAGCGGTTACAACCACCTCTACAAAAAATCGGCACGGGACGCCCAGTACGAGTTGATCGAGCGTTACGCGCCCCTGGTCAAGCGCATCGCCTATCACTTGCTGGCGCGGTTGCCGGCCAGTGTCCAGGTTGAAGACCTGATCCAGGCGGGCATGATCGGACTGCTCGAAGTGGCGAACAAATACGACGCGAGCAAGGGCGCCAGTTTCGAGACGTACGCCGGCATTCGCATTCGAGGCGCGATGCTCGACGAAGTCCGCAAGGGCGACTGGGCACCCCGTTCGGTGCACCGTAATACCCGCATGGTCAGTGACGCCATTCGCGCTATCGAAGCGAAAACCGGGCGAGACGCTAAAGATCATGAGGTTGCGGCCGAACTCCAGTTGAGTCTCGATGATTATTACGGGATTTTGAACGATACCTTGGGCAGCCGCCTGTTCAGTTTCGACGACCTGTTGCAGGACGGCGATCATGAAGGGCTGCACGAGGATGGCGCGAGTACTCACATGGAGCCTGCGCGTGATCTGGAAGACGAACGTTTCCAGAGCGCGCTGGCCGATGCGATTGCCAATTTGCCGGAGCGTGAGCGACTGGTCTTGGCGCTGTACTACGACGAAGAGCTGAACCTCAAGGAAATCGGTGAAGTCCTGGGGGTCAGCGAATCGCGGGTCAGTCAGTTACACAGCCAGTGCGCCGCCCGTTTGCGGGGGCGTTTGGGGGAGTGGCGAGCGCGCTGACAATCGGTGCGGGGAGGTTGCGAGCAGGGTTTGCGTGGCACGTGTTGCGCAGTCTCGATCCGTTGTGTCCCGGGCCGTTGTCGAATGCTGTACCGGATTGATTGAAATGGCGCGTTCAGGTGCTGCACGCGTTTAAGACTGCTTGGAGGTCGAATTGGACAAGAACATGAAAATCCTCATTGTTGATGACTTTTCAACGATGCGGCGGATCATAAAAAACCTGTTGCGTGACCTTGGGTTCACCAACACGGTCGAGGCCGACGATGGCACTACTGCCATCCCGGTTCTCAACAGCGGGAGCATCGACTTTCTGGTGACTGACTGGAACATGCCTGGCATGACCGGTATCGATTTGCTGCGCCATGTGCGCGCCGATGAAAAACTCAAGCACCTCCCGGTGCTGATGGTCACCGCCGAAGCCAAGCGCGAGCAGATCATCGAAGCGGCCCAAGCCGGCGTGAACGGCTATGTGGTCAAACCCTTCACGGCCCAGGCGTTGAAAGAAAAGATCGAAAAGATCTTCGAACGCATCGGTTAACGGCGCCACGGGGGAGCTATGGAGAATAACGAAGCTTCAATGGGCGATTTCGAATCGACCCTTAAAAAACATGCCCGCGAACTGGTCGAAAGCCTTGAAAAAGGTCGTTTCGGCGATGCAGTCCAGATGATCCACGAGCTCAATCAGACCCGGGATCGTGGTCTGTACCAGGAAGTCGGCAAGCTCACCCGTGAATTGCACAGCGCGATCGTCAATTTCCAGATCGATCCGAACATGCCTCAGGCCGAAGAGGTCTCGCAGATTACTGATGCGACCGAGCGGCTGTCTTACGTGGTCAAGCTGACCGAGGCCGCCGCCAACCGCACCATGGATCTGGTGGAAAGCGCGACGCCGCTGGTCAATGGCCTGGGCGACGAAGCCCAGGCCTTGAGCGCCGACTGGGGCCGTTTCATGCGTCGTGAGGTCGGGGCGGAAGAATTCCGGGACCTGGCTCGTCGGGTTGACGGTTTTCTGACACGCAGCAGCGCCGATAACCGCGCGGTCGCAAGCAA
This sequence comes from Pseudomonas sp. ICMP22404, assembly GCF_006227205.1. Taxonomy (GTDB): domain Bacteria; phylum Pseudomonadota; class Gammaproteobacteria; order Pseudomonadales; family Pseudomonadaceae; genus Aquipseudomonas. The sequence goes on along the minus strand of NZ_VCNG01000010.1, from coordinate 187,606 downwards.
CCTCAACGATATTCTGCTGGCTCAGGACTATCAGGACCTGACCGGGCAGGTGATCAAGCGCGTCACCCAATTGGTTACCGAAGTCGAAAGCAATCTGCTCAAACTGGTGTTGATGGCCAGCCAGGTCGACCGCTTTGCGGGCATCGAACACGACCGTGAGGCGATGCTTGCTGAAAAAGATCCACAAAAACATCTCTCTCAGGGTGAAGGTCCGCAAATTCATGCCGATAAAAGAGAAGACGTTATGTCCGGTCAGGACGATGTGGACGATTTGCTGTCCAGCCTTGGATTTTAGCCCTGTTTTAGGAGCACCCCATTAATGAGCTTCGGCGCCGATGAAGAGATCCTTCAGGATTTCCTGGTTGAGGCCGGCGAGATTCTAGAGCAACTCTCCGAGCAATTGGTCGAGCTGGAAAGCCGACCGGATGATGCGGATCTGCTCAATGCAATCTTTCGCGGTTTCCACACTGTAAAAGGAGGCGCCGGCTTCCTTCAGCTCAACGAGCTGGTGGAGTGCTGCCACATTGCCGAGAACGTGTTCGACATCCTGCGTAAGGGTGAGCGTCGCGTGGATTCGGAATTGATGGATGTGGTGCTTGAAGCGCTGGATGCGGTCAACAGCATGTTCAGCGAGGTGCGTGATCGTTCGCCGATTACCGCTGCTACTCCAGAGTTGCTCGCCGCGCTGTCGCGCCTGGCCGAGCCGCAATCGGCAGACGAAGCCGCTCCGGTCGAAACCGTGGTTGAAGAACCCGCTGTCGAGGAGCCAGTCGCCGAGGAATCGGGCGATATTACCGATAACGAATTCGAACAGTTGCTGGACTCCCTGAGTGCCGTCAAGGCCGAAGCTCAGGCCCAGGCTCCTGTAGCTGCCGCGCCCGCCGATGCGGGTGCGGCCAGCGATGAAATCACCGATGCGGAGTTCGAGTCGCTGCTCGATCAACTCCATGGCAAGGGCCAGTTCGCCGTCGATGCGGTCGTCCCGCCGACAGCTCCTGCCGCGCCGAAAGCCGCGGGCGACAGCTCAGACATTACCGACGATGAATTCGAAGCCTTGCTCGACCAGTTGCATGGCAAGGGTACTTTTGCCGTTGACGCCCTGGAGTCGGCCATTGCCTCTTCGCCGGCTCCGAGCAAGCCTGCTGCGGCCGCGGCCGGTAGCGACCTGATCACCGATCAGGAGTTCGAGTCCCTGCTCGACGATCTGCACGGTAAAGGCAAGTTCAGCGAAGTCGGCGCGGCCTCTGCTGCGCCAACTGCCGCGCCGGCCGCCAAGGCCGCGCCAAAACCCGCCGCCAAGGCGCCGGAGTCCAAGGCCGAGACACCTGCTCCCGCACCCAAGCCAGCAGCTGCCGCCGCGCCTGCACCTGCCCGTGCACCGGCCGCGTCGGCGTCTGCACCGGCGGAAAAACCGACCAGTGAAGCCGAGACCACCGTTCGGGTCGACACCGCGCGCCTGGACGAGATCATGAACATGGTCGGTGAACTGGTGCTGGTGCGTAACCGTCTGGTGCGCCTGGGCCTCAATAGCCAGGACGAAGCCATGTCCAAGGCCGTGTCGAACCTCGACGTGGTCACGGCCGATCTGCAGACCGCGGTCATGAAGACCCGGATGCAGCCGATCAAGAAAGTCTTCGGGCGCTTCCCGCGCCTGGTACGTGACCTGGCTCGCCAGCTCAAGAAAGAAATCAACCTGGAACTGGTGGGTGAAGAAACCGACCTCGACAAGAACCTTGTCGAGGCCCTGGCAGACCCGCTGGTCCACTTGGTGCGCAACGCGGTCGACCATGGTATCGAGTCGCCGGAAGAGCGCGAAGCCGCAGGCAAGGTTCGTAGCGGCAAGGTGATCCTGGCCGCCGAGCAGGAGGGCGACCACATCCTGCTGTCGATCTCCGACGACGGCAAAGGCATGGACCCCGAGGTGCTGCGCGCCATCGCCGTCAAACGCGGCGTGATGGACAAGGACGCCGCCGACCGCCTGAGCGACACCGAGTGCTACAACCTGATCTTCGCCCCCGGCTTCTCGACCAAGACCGAGATTTCCGACGTGTCGGGTCGTGGCGTGGGGATGGACGTGGTGAAAACCAAGATTTCCCAGCTCAACGGTTCCATCAACATCCACTCGGTCAAAGGCTCGGGCTCGAAGATCCTCATCAAGGTCCCGCTGACCCTGGCGATCATGCCGACCCTGATGGTGATGCTGGGCAACCAGGCGTTCGCTTTCCCGCTGGTCAACGTCAACGAGATCTTCCACCTCGACCTGTCGCGCACCAATGTGGTCGACGGCCAGGAAGTGGTGATCGTGCGGGACAAGGCACTGCCGTTGTTCTACCTCAAGCGCTGGCTGGTCAGCTCCGCGGCGCATGTGGAGCAGGGCGAGGGCCACGTGGTGATCCTTTCGGTGGGCACCCAGCGGATCGGCTTCGTTGTCGACCAGCTCGTGGGCCAGGAAGAAGTGGTCATCAAGCCGTTGGGCAAGATGCTCCAGGGCACCCCGGGCATGTCCGGCGCCACCATCACCGGCGACGGCCGCATCGCGCTGATCCTCGATGTACCGAGCATGCTCAAGCGTTACGCCGCGCGGCGTATTTGATTCTGGAGGGGCGTGGCCCAGCGCCACGCCTCGTCTAACGGAGTGTTTATGGTAGTTAAAGTCCTGGTGGTGGACGATTCGGGGTTCTTCCGCCGCCGCGTCTCGGAAATTCTCTCGGCGGACACGACGATTCAGGTCGTCGGTACCGCGACCAATGGCAAAGAGGCAATCGATCAGGCCCTGGCACTCAAGCCGGATGTGATCACCATGGACTATGAGATGCCAATGATGGATGGCATCACGGCTGTGCGGCATATCATGCAGCGCTGCCCGACTCCGGTATTGATGTTCTCGTCCCTGACCCACGAAGGCGCCCGTGTCACCCTCGACGCGCTGGACGCCGGCGCGGTGGATTTCCTGCCGAAGAACTTCGAAGACATCTCGCGCAACCCCGACAAGGTCCGGCAGTTGCTGTGCGAGAAGGTCCACAGCATTTCCCGCAGCAACCGCCGCGTGAGTGCCTACACGCCACCGGCCCCAGCGCCTGTGGCTGCGCCGAGTCCTGCGCCATCGTCCGCCAGTTTCAATCCGCCCCCGGTACGCAGTGCCCCGGCCCCTGCGCCTGCACGTTCGGCCCCGGCCAGTGCGTCGTCGCCGGCCCCCAAGCGCAAGGCCTACAAGCTGGTTGCCATCGGCACATCCACGGGTGGTCCGGTGGCGCTGCAACGGGTGCTGACCCAGTTGCCGGCCAACTTCCCGGCTCCAATCGTGTTGATCCAGCACATGCCGGCAGCCTTTACCAAGGCCTTCGCCGAACGCCTGGACAAGCTGTGCCGCATCAGCGTCAAGGAAGCCGAGGATGGCGATATCCTGCGTCCGGGTCTGGCGCTGCTCGCTCCGGGTGGCAAGCAGATGATGGTCGACGGTCGTGGCGCGGTGAAAATCCTGCCGGGCGACGAGCGCCTGAACTACAAGCCCTGTGTGGACATTACCTTCGGTTCCGCAGCCAAGTCCTACGGTGACAAAGTTCTGGCGGTGGTGTTGACCGGCATGGGCGCCGACGGTCGCGAAGGCGCCCGCCTGCTCAAGCAGGGCGGCAGTGCGATCTGGGCCCAGGACGAAGCCAGTTGCGTGATCTATGGCATGCCGATGGCGATTGTCAAAGCGGACCTGGCCGACGCGGTGTACGGGCTGGACGACATTGGTAAGTACCTGGTCGAGGCGTGCCTGTAATGGATGTCCTCAGCCTGATCGGTATCATCATGGCGTTCGTCGCCATCATTGGTGGCAACTACCTGGAAGGCGGTCATCTCGGGGCCTTGGCCAATGGCCCAGCGGCGCTGATCGTGCTCGGTGGCACCATCGGCGCCGCGCTGTTGCAATCGCCCATGAGTGCGTTCAAACGCGCCATACAGGTACTGGTCTGGATTCTGTTTCCACCGCGGGTCGACCTGGCCGGCGGTATCGATCGCGTGGTGAACTGGAGCCTGACCGCCCGCAAGGAAGGCTTGCTCGGTCTGGAAGGGGTGGCCGATGCCGAACCTGACAACTACTCGCGAAAAGGCCTGCAATTGCTGGTGGACGGCGCCGAGCCGGAAGCCATCCGCAGCATCCTGGAAGTGGATTTCTACACTCAGGAAAGCCGCGACATCGAAGCGGCCAAGGTCTTCGAAAGCATGGGTGGTTATGCACCTACCATCGGCATCATCGGTGCGGTAATGGGCCTGATCCACGTGATGGGCAACCTGGCCGACCCTTCGCAACTGGGGAGCGGCATCGCCGTGGCGTTCGTCGCCACCATCTATGGCGTGGCCAGTGCCAACCTGGTGTTGTTGCCGATTGCCGCCAAACTCAAGTCCATCGCCTTGCGCCAGTCGCGTTATCGCGAAATGTTGCTGGAAGGAATCCTGTCGATCGCCGAAGGTGAAAACCCGCGCTCCATTGAATTGAAGCTCCAGGGCTTCATGGACTAATGGGAGTAATGGACCATGGCGCGTCGCAGGCATCATGAAGAGCATGTCAACCATGAACGTTGGCTGGTGTCCTACGCCGACTTCATCACATTGCTGTTCGCTTTTTTCGTGGTCATGTATTCGATCTCCTCGGTCAACGAGGGCAAATACAAGGTTATCTCCGAGGCGTTGATCGGGGTCTTTACCGACTCGGATCGCGCCCTCAAGCCGATTCCCATCGGCGACGAGCGGCCCAAGACGACCACGCCGGCCAAGCCGCTGGTCCGGGACGCCGAGCAGGTCGATGCCGGCATTGCTGGCGGTAGCGACCCGTTGAAAAGCATCGCCGACGACATCAGCGCGGCCTTCGGCGACCTGATCAGCTCCAACCAGATGACCGTGCGCGGCAACGAGTTGTGGGTGGAGATCGAACTCAACTCCAGCCTGTTGTTCGGCAGCGGCGACGCCATGCCCAGCGACATGGCGTTCCACATCATCGATAAGGTGGCGACGATCCTGAAACCGTTCGACAACCCGATCCATGTGGAAGGTTTCACGGATGACCAGCCGATCCGCACCGCGCAGTATCCGACCAACTGGGAGCTGTCTTCGGCGCGTTCGGCGAGCATCGTCCGCATGCTTGCCATGCAAGGTGTGAACCCCGGTCGCCTGGCATCGGTGGGGTATGGCGAGTTCCAGCCGGTGGCCAACAACGCCACTGTCGAAGGCCGGGCGAAGAATCGTCGCGTGGTGCTGGTGGTGTCGCGCAACCTTGATGTACGCCGTAGCCTGACCGGTACCGGCACGGCCAATGCAACGCCGGATGCAGCATTGAAGCGGGCTGGCACACAAACTGCACCGACCCCGGTCAAGACACCGGGAAGACAGAGCGCCGTCAATTCTCCGTCACCCGCTTTATAACCGAGCTATTTCTCGGCCGTGCCTGTTTCGGCCGGGAGGAACGATCCGAATGAGAGTCTGGGCAGTTGCCAATCAAAAAGGTGGGGTGGGTAAAACCACTTCTTCCATCGCTTTAGCCGGATTACTGGCCGAGGCGGGCAAGCGTGTGGTCATTGTCGACCTGGACCCCCACGGCTCGATGACCAGCTATTTTGGCTACGATCCCGATAGCCTGGAGCACAGCAACTACGACTTGTTCCTGCACCGGGGCAGTGTGCCTGAGGGCTTGCCGGGACAACTGTTGCTGTCCACCAGTGACGAGCGGATTTCCCTGTTGCCGTCGAGCACCGCGCTGGCCACCCTGGAACGGCAGTCGCCGGGACAGGGCGGGTTGGGCCTGGTGATCGCCAAGAGTCTGGCGCAGCTGTGGCAGGATTTCGATTACGCGATCATTGACAGCCCACCCCTGCTGGGTCTGTTGATGGTCAATGCCTTGGCGGCCAGCCAGCAACTGGTGATCCCGGTGCAGACCGAGCATCTGGCGGTCAAGGGGCTGGAGCGAATGGTCAATACCCTGGCGATGGTCAATCGCTCACGCAAACAGTCGCTGGCATTCAATATCGTGCCGACCCTGTTCGATCGCCGTACCCAGGCGTCCATGGGAACCCTGCGGGTGTTGCGGGACATGTACCCGGATGACATCTGGCAAGGCTACATCCCGGTCGACACGCGCCTGCGCGATGCCAGCCGCGCCGGTGTGACCCCTTCCCAGTTCGATGGCAAAAGCCGTGGCGTGCTGGCCTACCGGGCCTTGCTCAAGCACCTGCTGGCCCAGCAGCTCGTTCCTCAGCAGGTGGCCTGATTGAACGCGTCTAAAAGCTCTGCAGGCTCAAGTCTGATGGCACTCATGCCGATAACGTTCATATGCGGTGCACTGCTTTCATGAACCGCCCGATCAAGATGACCTCGCGTCCGCAAATGGCCTTGCAGTCCTACCTGGACGGGCTGTTGCAGGAAGCGACCGAAGAATTACCACCGGAGCCGAGTGTGCCCGAGGCTTTGCCCGCGCCCGTCGAAGCCGAAGGTGTGCTGGATGAGTTTCAGGCGGCCGTGCTCGAGGAGCAGGCCCGTGATGCACGTAAACCCGTGGTTGTCGCACCGGTCGAGGCACCGGTCGCCAAGCCATCGGTGAGAGTCATGGAGGCGCCTGCGCCGGTGCTGGCGGCGGTTTCCACCGTTGCACCGTTGTTGCAGGGCCTGGTGACGCCGGTGGTGGAAGTCCATCTGCCACCACCGAGCAACACGCCGCCGCCGGTTGAGACTGACGACCGTCCGGCCTGGGCCGCCGAGCCGTTTGAGTGCCTGTTGTTCGATGTGGCCGGGTTGACCCTGGCGGTGCCGCTGGTGTGCCTGGGATCGATTTATTCCCTGGCCGGGCACGAATTGACGCCGTTGTTTGGCCAGCCGGATTGGTTCCTTGGGATCCTGCCGAGCCAGGCCGGCAACCTGAAAGTACTGGATACCGCGCGTTGGGTGATGCCGGACCGTTATCGCGATGATTTTCGCCAGGGCCTGCAATACGTGATTTCGGTACAGGGTTACGAGTGGGGGTTGGCGGTGCACCAGGTCAGCCGTTCGCTGCGCCTGGACCCGAACGAGATCAAGTGGCGTAGCCATCGAGGGCAACGGCCATGGCTGGCGGGTACGGTGATCGAGCACATGTGCGCCTTGCTGGACGTTTCCGAGCTGGCCGAACTGATCGCCAGCGGCGGGGCAAAACACCTGGGCGGCTCCAAGCCGGTCCAGAAACCGAAATAACACAGTCGGTGGCGCGCAGCGCCACGGCGCAGAACACACCGCCACAGGCGGTTTTTCGAGGGGTCAGGGTATGAATGATAAGGCGTCGTCTCTCAAGGGTTCCGAAGATCCGATCCTGCAATGGGTCACCTTCAAACTCGATAACGAAACCTACGGCATCAACGTGATGCGCGTGCAGGAAGTGCTGCGCTATACCGAGATCGCTCCGGTACCGGGTGCGCCAAGCTACGTGCTGGGGATCATCAACCTGCGTGGCAACGTGGTCACGGTGATCGACACCCGCCAGCGTTTTGGCCTGAATTCCACCGAGGTCAACGACAACACCCGTATCGTGATCATCGAGGCCGACAAGCAAGTGGTCGGTATCCTGGTCGACAGCGTTGCCGAAGTGGTTTACTTGCGTCAGTCGGAAATCGAAACCGCGCCTAACGTCGGTAACGAAGAATCGGCCAAGTTCATCCAGGGCGTCTGCAACAAGAACAACGAATTGCTGATCCTGGTCGAGCTGGAAAAAATGATGAGTGAAGAAGAGTGGTCGGAACTGGAGAGTATCTGATTGATTCTTGAGGTAGCAGTCATTGTCCTGTTCCTTTTCTGGGCAGGCACGTTGGCAATGTTCTTGGCGTACATACGCGGCCAGCGGCAGATCGCCGCTCAACAGGCCCAGGGCGATGCGTTGCGCGATCAGCGCATCAAGGACCTGGCCAAGCGTGTCGACGATTACCAGAACGGTACCGTGCGCATGGGTGAAGCCATCCATGAGCTGCGCGCCGTGGTCGGCCCGTTACCGGACAAACTGGCCCAATTGGAACAGCGCGACCCCTCGAGCTTGTCCTTTGCCCAAGCCGCGCGGCTGGTGGGTATGGGCGCCAGTGTCGACGAACTGACCCAGGCCTGTGGCTTGACCCAGGCCGAGGCGGAGTTGATGAGTAAATTGCACAGGGGCAGCTAAGAGCCTTGAGCGGCAAGCTGCAAGAGATTTCAGCCTTGCAGGTTGTCCTGCGCTTAGGCTTGTCCTTGCCTCGTGAAATAGCTGACAAGTTCCTTCGCACTTGGGCACCCTGGGTGCGAGGCGGCTTGGCGAATGCTGAAGCCATAGTGCTTGACCATCTTCTTTGCAAATGCGGTCTTGTTGCCCGGACCGCGTTTACCGAGGTCATTTGATATCTCTTGGAGGCGGTCCCAGGGCTTGTTCAGCGTTTGCTCGGGCTGAGGCTCATCGAAGTGATGTACGTCAAGCCATTTGCGTATTGCACTTGAGTCAGCCAGGAACCATCCTTCCAATGCTTTTACAGCGACAAATGTGATATCTATTCGAGCGTTTGAGATGCGCTTTCTGACGATATCAACTGATTCTTCGTCTTCGAGATCGGTAAGCACAACGATTCTGTCCACCGCTTGCTGATCCAGGCGCGCCAGATAGGCGTCGATGTTTTGCGGTAAAAGATTACCGCCCCCCTTGGCATTGACCACGGGATTGACCAGTTCAAAGTCGTTTTCCAGTAGAAGCGCCCTGAAATCAGCGGATTCGATAACTATTTTTTCGCTGTCACCTTCAACGATGAATCCAACTCTTACCATGGCAAGCCTCCATCGAAAAGATTGGCCAGCCAAGCTGTGTCCAGTGGGATATCTTTTTTATCGACCCTTGAGTCCGAAGCACATTTGACCTTGGTCTTGCCATCCTCTTTATTCACGAGCCACAGTTCTTCAAGATCAAGATTCCGGACAACGGATTCGCTATGGGTGGTGATGAGAACAGGGTGCTCCACGGACGCATTTTCACGCATCAACTGGACCAGCTCACCGATAGCTTTCGGATGAATGCCTCGTTCCGGCTCCTCTATGATTGTGATCCCTGATTTGTCTGTACGGCTTAATACAGCGGTCATGATGCACAGGGCATAAATCGTACCGTCAGAAATCAGCCGTGCCGGGAACCGGGCTTTTGTTCCTTCTTCCTTGAAGGTAATCACCGTTGAGCCATCCAACCTTTGCTTCTCGGTAGAGACATTCTCCATTCCCGGAACTATCAACTCGATCCATTCCAGTACCTGGTCACGAAATCGCTCGTTTTTCTCCAGGACTGACAACATGGTCGCCACGTTTCGACCGTGGCTATCGAGTGTCGTAGCGTCTGCTGTTGAGCTGTCGGGTTCCTTGGCTTCCAGCGGATCGATTCGGAATACCTGGATATTGGTAAGCATGCGATACAGTGGCGAATGGCTGAGCAACATGAGCGCAGTCATATCCTGTGCATATTCAGGCAGAAGCTGAAGACCCTGAGCGTCACTTAAAGCAATCTGCGTTTCATTGCTGTTCTTGCGGTCAATGACCTGTTTGCCGTTGACCTTTAAGCCTTCAAGTACCCGGGGTACCCGGTTTATCTCGGATATCTTCAAGTTGTAGTCGAAAGTCTCTTCTTTGAGCTTGATCTTGAGCGCAAAGGAGATCGTCGTACGGTTTTCCTTTCTATGCTTGAAGCAGTGAATCTGCTGGAACCCCCCAAAGTCGCGTATTGCTTGGGCGGCCCCTCGTTTCACTACCGCACCTAGAAAGGCCAGCGCGTCAGTAATGTTGCTCTTACCTGCGCCGTTCGAGCCGGCCAGCGCTGTAAAGGGTGGTACATCCCGCAGGACTATATTTACCGCGCTCTTGAAGCCTTTGATCTCGAGGTATTCAATTTTCATCGCAAACCCTCAGCTCTCCTCAGTCACCGTTTCAGTACAGAATTTCTTAAGATCAGCGCTTGGAGTCATTTTTCGTAACGTATTCTACTCAATGGACGCTGATTCTATAGACAAATTGGAAGGCTCGCTCCTGAGTAAAACTCGTCAGCGCTGTGACTACTTTACAACCGATACAGAGACCGAAAAGTGGCAGCCTTAATCTCCGGATTTCTTTCGAAGCTTTTTTCCACCGCCTCTAATACGAACCAGAAAAGCGACAACCCGCCGAAGCGGGTTGTATAGCTGGAAATCACTACTGCCCCTCACGCACCTCCAAGCCCCGCACCTCAATTACCCGAAACACATCGCTCACATCCTGAACCAGGATCCGAGCAATGTTGGTGACTGTATTGATGTCGTTTTCGGCATAGTCGGGCAGGGTGGTACAGGCCATGAGATTGAGGTACTTGAGGACGGCCTCGAGGCGTTCGTTAAGGCAGCTGTGGAGTTCAATCAGTGGGGCATTGGCATCAATGAGGAGGACGGGATGTTCGGTGGCGAAGTGAGACATGGGGGTGAAGTGGTTGAGCGGGTGTTGAGTTGTCATGGTGTTAATCCTGATAAAAATTGGATTGCCACCGTTCTGCTGCGAAACAGGATGGGTGGCAGTTATGCGTGGGTTCGCAGACCGGAGGATTAACACCAAGACCCGGCAGACCCGAAGGTCTCCCACGCACAACCGCCATGAAACGATGCGCAACCGAAAGCCGGCCGTACATGGCGAACAAGGTATCAATCTTAAGGGCTGCGAAACCCTTCGCCAACTGATGTCAGCGACAGGCCAACTTTAGGCAGCGATTTTGGTGGCTGCAACCAGGCTGTAGGAAGCTCAGGTGGATATCCTGGCGAGTGGTTCCCCCGCACTTTGTGATGCAAGCCCATTAAAACCGGCGTTGCACTATATCTGGGGATACGGGTTAGCAGGGTTTGGGTTGTTTCTCGGTCGAGCGAGCGCTGACTCCTTCAACATAGACAGTTCTTTCCCACAAGATTTACAGACTTCAAAATCGGTCGCGTCGTTAGCCGGCGATCAGTTCGAGACTCTCTACAGTGAGTAGATTGCTCGTATTCAGCGCCACCGGCGCCTTCAGTAGTCATCCCCGCGCTCCGTCACATCCTTCTCCACATTCGGTGCATGCGGGTCGAAGCCCTTGGGAAACTTGCCCTTGAGGTTCCAGGCAAACGCGATGATCTCGGCGATGGTGAGATACAACTCCTGCGGAATACTCTCCCCCAGTTCCAGTCGGGCCAGGAGCTTCACCAGCTCGGCATTTTCATAGATCGGCACTTCACTGTCCCGTGCGATCCGCAGGATTTCCTCGGCCAGGGCTTCGTCGCCCTTGGCGGTGAGGGTCGGGGCGTGGTGGCCGTCGTATTTGAGGGCGATGGCCTGGCGCGGTTCGGTGTGGGTTGTCATGCGGTTTCGTCCACCCAGCGTTGTTCGAGTCGGGTCTTGGGGCCTTGGGGCGGGGTGCCGACGTGGCAGTCCAGGTCTGCGACGTTCAGGCCGCAGGTCACCAGGCGCTCACGCAGTGCCGCCAGGTTGCGTTCGATCAGGTCCGCCGTGTAGGGCCGTTCAGCCCACAATTGGCTGGACAGGCTGCCGCTGAGCAATTGCGCCTGGACCTGCAACGGCCCCAGCGGCTCTACGTCGAACGCCAGCTCGACCCGCCAGAGCTGCTGCTTGGCCTCACGTTCTTCCCGACGCTCGCTGGGTTGTTCCCGAGGCGGGGTTTCTTCCCGTTGGAATTTGACCTGCAAGGGCACGATGTCCTGCAGGTTGCGCATCGGGATTTCCAGTTGCCAGGTGCTCATCAACCGGCCATCGTCGGTCAGGCCGGTCTGCTCCAGGCTCGACAGTTGATGGCTTTGCAGGCGTGACACGGCGGCAGCGGCGAGGCGCAGCAGGTGTTCGAGGTCGCCTTCGTCGTCCTGGCCCTTCAGCAACCGGGAGGGCAGGGGGAAACCGGTGGGTTGCGGCTTTGCGCTGACCTGGCCGAGCGTGCCCAAGGCGTTGCGTACAAAACTGGGCAACGCCTGGGCCAGGGTGTTGGCGGCAATGATCGCGCCGAGATTGGTGGAGGCGGGCAGCGTCGTGGTCAGTTGGGCGATCAGTTTCAGCAGATCGCCCTTGAAGTCCGTTGCCAGGCTCGGTGGTTGTCCGGCCAGCAGTTTGCTTTCCAGGAATACCCCGCTGGCGGCCAAGGCCTGGGCCAGTCCCTTGGGCGTGCTCAATTGCTGCACATCCGGTAGGCCGGCCAGCAGACGCGTCACCGCGGCACGCAGCTCGACGCCGGTCTCATCCGTGGCGGGCAGCTCCTGCAGGACGCTGATCAGACTGTCCAGCGAACCCTGACGACTCACCTGGGTCACCAGTTGCTGGCTCACCGCCAGTTGTTCCTGGCGGTTGCTCAGCGGAATGAATTTCAACGTCTGGGCATCCTGCACCTGGGCGCTCAACAGCGTGCCGATACGCAGCGGCTGGGGGCTGTCGATGTCCAGGGTGCTGCCGGCCTGGGCGGTATTGAGCAAGCTCACCAGTGACCGATACATCGCCGGTTGCCCTGGCACCTGAGGCAACGCCTGGCTGGTGACCACCTTACCCTGCAACAGGGTGCCGACCGGCAGCTGCGTGGTGTCGATACGGGTCAGGGTCGCAATGCTGGAGGCAACGACCTGTTGTACGGTGATCGCCAGGTTACTGGCGGACGGCTGGGTCACCGCCAGGCTGGTGCCCTGGGGCAACGGCTGGCTGCTGGTGGCCTGCACGGTAGTCTGGCGGCCGCTTTCCAGGGTGACCTTGAGCAATAGCTGGAAAGTCTGGTCCGCCTGCTTGAGCGACAACACCTCGGCACTGGCCGTCTGGCCGGCACCGATCAAGCCTTCGACCGGCGTCAGCAATTTGAGCAGCTCGCCGCTGACCGCCGGCGTACGCGTTGTTGCCGTGGGCTGGGGCAGCGGCTGGATGTTCATGTCGCCTGTCATCTGCGGTCTTACCCTGGAAACTAATTGAGAACGCCCCCTGGGGGCATGGCATGTATAATGCCGCCCGTCTTTCAGGGAGTGGCGAAAACCTTGCAATAGTTTGACGCAGCTCTGTGGAACGGGCCGTCAATGCATCTATGCTGCATCTCTTTAACGGCCGCTGCACCGCCGACTTAAACCGTATAAGGCTCGCGATCCCTTGACCAGTCCTCTCTTGCAAACCGTCGGCCTCGCCTGTGAGCGAGACCTGCGGCTGCTTTTCGAACACCTCGAATTGAGACTCTCGCCTGGCGATATGGTGCAAGTCAGTGGTCCCAATGGCAGTGGCAAGACCAGCCTCTTGCGCCTGCTGGCCGGGTTGATGCAACCGACGGCCGGGCAGGTGCTGCTCAACGGCCAACCCCTGCAGAGCCAACGCAGCGAACTGGCCCGCAACCTGCTCTGGATCGGCCACGCCGCAGGGATCAAGGATTTGCTGACCCCCGAAGAAAACCTCAGCTGGCTCTGTGCGCTGCATCGGCCCGCCGGCCATGAAGCGATCTGGCAGGCGTTGGCCATGGTGGGATTGCGCGGCTTCGAAGACGTGCCATGCCATACCTTGTCCGCCGGTCAGCAGCGCCGCGTGGCCCTGGCCCGGTTGTACCTTGACACCCCGCCGCTGTGGATTCTCGACGAACCGTTCACTGCCCTGGACAAGCAGGGCGTGGCGCAGCTCGAGGAACATCTGGCCCGGCATTGCGAGGGTGGTGGCATGGTGCTGTTGACCACTCACCATACACTGGCCCGGATGCCGTCCGGTTATCGCAACATTGATCTGGGGAACTGGGCCGTATGAGTGTGTTTGGCCTGTTGCTTGCCCGCGAAGCGCGCCTGTTGTTCCGCCGCCCGGCCGAACTGGCCAACCCGCTGGTGTTTTTCGCGATTGTCATTGCGCTGTTCCCGTTGGCGGTCGGGCCGGAGACTCAATTGTTGCAAACCTTGTCGCCAGGACTGGTCTGGGTGGCAGCGCTTTTGTCGGTCCTGCTCTCGCTGGACGGGCTTTTCCGCAGTGATTTCGAAGACGGTTCCTTGGAACAGTGGGTCCTTTCGTCGCACCCCCTGGCCCTTCTGGTTTTGGCCAAGGTACTGGCACACTGGGTTTTTTCCGGCCTGGCGCTGGTGTTGCTCTCGCCGCTGCTGGCGATGATGCTGGGGTTGCCCGCCGCGTGCATGCCGGTGCTGCTGGTTTCGTTGTTGCTGGGCACACCGGTGCTGAGCCTGCTCGGTGCGGTGGGGGCGGCATTGACGGTGGGCTTGAAGCGCGGCGGCCTATTGCTGGCATTGTTGATCCTGCCGCTGTATATCCCGGTGTTGATCCTTGGCAGTGGCGCCTTGCAAGCCGCCTTGCAAGGTATGCCGGCGACCGGTTATCTGCTCTGGCTTGGGAGCCTGACCGCCCTGGCGATAACCCTGACACCCTTTGCAATAGCCGCTGGCCTGAAGATCAGCGTCGGCGAATAATAATGAGGCCTGGTCAAAAAATGACCACTTCCTATGAAGTTAAGGCAGACCCGGCGGCGCGTGACAGCGCGCCGCAACCGTGATGGAAACAGCAATGAACTGGACCTGGTTTCATAAGCTCGGCTCACCCAAGTGGTTCTACGGCATCAGCGGCAAGTTGCTGCCCTGGCTGAGTATCGCCGCACTGCTGCTGATAGGGATCGGCGTGGTCTGGGGCCTGGCGTTCGCGCCGCCGGATTATCAACAGGGCAACAGCTTCCGCATCATCTACATCCATGTACCGACTGCGATGCTGGCCCAGTCGGTCTACGTCATGCTGGCGGTGTGCGGCGTGGTCGGGCTGGTCTGGAAGATGAAGCTGGCCGACGTTGCCTTGCAATGCGCCGCGCCTGTCGGGGCCTGGATGACCGCCGTGGCGCTGGTCACCGGAGCCATCTGGGGCAAACCGACCTGGGGGTCGTGGTGGGTCTGGGATGCCCGACTGACGTCGATGCTGATCCTGCTGTTCCTGTACTTCGGTCTTATTGCGCTGGGCAACGCCATCAGCAATCGTGAGAGTGCCGCCAAAGCCTGCGCGGTGCTGGCGATTGTCGGTGTGATCAATATCCCGATCATCAAGTATTCGGTGGAGTGGTGGAACACCTTGCATCAGGGCGCGACGTTCACCCTCACGGAAAAACCGGCGATGCCCGTGGAAATGTGGCTACCGTTGCTGCTGACCGTCCTGGGTTTCTACTGTTTCTTCGGCGCGGTGCTGTTGCTGCGCATGCGCCTGGAAGTGCTCAAGCGCGAAGCCCGGGCCAGTTGGGTGAAGGCCGAAGTACAGAACAGCCTGGAGGCCGCTCGATGAGTTTCGCTTCATTCGGCGATTTCCTCACCATGGGCCATCATGGCCTGTATGTCTGGTCCGCCTATGGCATCTGCCTGGCGGTACTGGCCCTCAACGTGGCGGTGCCGCTCCTGGCCCGCAAGCGGTATCTGCAACAAGAGGCGCGTCGTCTGCGCCGGGAGAACGGTCAGTGAATCCGCTGCGCAAAAAACGTCTTGTCATCATCCTGGCGATCCTGGTGGGTGTCGGTGCCGCGGTTGGCCTGGCCTTGAGCGCCCTGCAGCAGAACATCAATCTGTTCTACACCCCGACCCAGATCGCCAATGGCGAAGCGCCCAAGGACACGCGTATCCGGGCTGGCGGCATGGTGGAGAAGGGCTCGCTCGTACGTTCCGGGGATTCGCTGGACGTGAAATTCAACGTCACCGACTTCAACAAGACCGTGACCATCACTTATCGCGGCATCCTCCCGGACCTGTTCCGTGAAGGGCAGGGCATCGTCGCCCTGGGCAAGCTCAACGCCGATGGCGTGGTGGTGGCCGACGAAGTGCTGGCCAAGCACGACGAAAAATACATGCCGCCGGAAGTGACCAAGGCTCTTAAAGACAGTGGTCAGTCGGCACCTGCTCCCATGAAGGAGGGCTGATCGATGAGCACTGGCATTTTTATTCCCGAGTTGGGCCACCTGGCGATGATCCTGGCCCTGTGCCTGGCCCTGGTGCAGGCCGTGGTGCCGCTGCTCGGTGCCTGGCGCGGAGACCGCTTGTGGATGAGCCTGGCCCAACCGGCGGCTTGGGGCCAGTTCGCCTTCATGGTGTTCGCCTTCGGTTGCCTGACCTATGCCTTCATGACCGATGATTTTTCCGTGGCCTACGTCGCGAGCAACTCCAACAGTGCCTTGCCCTGGTATTACAAGTTCAGTGCGGTGTGGGGCGCCCATGAAGGGTCGCTGCTGCTCTGGGCCCTGATTCTCGCTGGCTGGACCTTCGCCGTCTCGGTGTTCTCCCGGCAATTGCCCCAGGTGATGCTGGCCCGGGTGCTAGCGGTGATGGGCATGATCAGCACCGGTTTCCTGCTGTTCCTGATCGTCACGTCCAATCCGTTCGCGCGGATCCTGCCGCAGATGCCGATGGATGGTCGCGACCTCAATCCGCTACTGCAGGACATCGGCCTGATCGTTCACCCGCCGATGCTCTACATGGGCTACGTCGGCTTTTCCGTGGCCTTCGCCTTCGCCATCGCCGCGTTGCTGGGCGGTCGCCTCGATGCCGCCTGGGCCCGTTGGTCGCGTCCATGGACCATCGTCGCCTGGGCCTTCCTCGGCATCGGCATCACCCTCGGCTCGTGGTGGGCCTACTACGAACTGGGCTGGGGCGGCTGGTGGTTCTGGGATCCGGTGGAAAACGCCTCGTTCATGCCTTGGCTGGTGGGCACGGCACTGATTCACTCACTGGCGGTCACGGAAAAGCGTGGCGTGTTCAAGAGCTGGACCGTGCTGCTGGCGATCGCCGCATTCTCCCTGAGCCTGTTGGGGACCTTCCTGGTGCGTTCCGGCGTCCTGACCTCGGTGCATGCCTTCGCCTCGGACCCCGAGCGCGGTGTGTTCATCCTGATGTTCCTGCTGTTCGTGGTCGGCGGCTCGCTGACGTTGTTCGCCCTGCGGGCGCCAGTGGTCAAGAGCCAGGTTGGCTTCAACCTCTGGTCCCGAGAGACGCTGCTGCTGGGCAACAACCTGGTGCTGGTGGTGGCCGCGTCGATGATCCTGTTGGGAACGTTGTACCCGCTGGTGCTCGATGCGCTGTCCGGGGCCAAGTTGTCGGTCGGGCCGCCGTACTTCAATGCCCTGTTCATTCCACTGATGGCGATCCTGATGGTGGTGATGGCGGTCGGTGTGCTGGTGCGCTGGAAAGACACACCGGTCAAATGGCTGCTGGGCATGTTGACGCCAGTGCTGCTGGGCACTGCTGCACTGGCCGTGGTGGCCGGGATCGCTTATGGCGATTGCAACTGGGCCGTGCTGGCGACCTTCATGCTGGCGGCCTGGGTATTGCTGGCCGGTGTACGGGACATCTTCGACAAAACCCGTCACAAGGGACTGG
This sequence comes from Pseudomonas sp. ICMP22404, assembly GCF_006227205.1. Taxonomy (GTDB): domain Bacteria; phylum Pseudomonadota; class Gammaproteobacteria; order Pseudomonadales; family Pseudomonadaceae; genus Aquipseudomonas. Next base: position 170,261 of record NZ_VCNG01000010.1, on the reverse strand, counting down.
TCAAGGGCCTGCCGACCCTGACCCGCAGCTACTGGGGCATGCAGGTTGCTCACCTGGGCATCGCCGTCTGCGCCCTGGGCGTGGTGCTGTCCAGCCAGAACAGCGCCGAGCGCGACCTGCGCCTGGCACCGGGAGAGTCCATGGAACTGGCCGGTTACCAATTCATGTTCGAAGGCGCCAAACATTTCGAAGGCCCGAACTTCACGTCCGATAAAGGCACTGTGCGGGTCACTCGTGACGGCCAGGAAGTGGCGGTGCTGCATCCCGAGAAGCGCCTGTACACCGTACAGAACTCGGTGATGACCGAGGCCGGAATCGACGCTGGTTTCACTCGCGATCTTTATGTGGCACTGGGCGAGTCCCTGGGTGACGGCGCCTGGGCGGTGCGGGTGCACGTCAAGCCGTTCGTGCGTTGGATCTGGTTCGGCGGCCTGCTGACCGGCCTGGGCGGGGCACTGGCGGCGTTGGATCGGCGTTATCGAGTCAAGGTGAAAACCCGGGTGCGCGAAGCTCTGGGCGTGACGGGAGCCACTGCATGAAACGTTGGTTGATGGTATTGCCGCTGGCGTTGTTCCTGGTGGTGGCGGTCTTTCTGTACCGGGGGCTTTTCCTGGACCCGTCCGCATTGCCTTCGGCAATGATCGGCAAGCCGTTCCCGGAATTCACCCTGCCTTCGGTGCAGGGCGACAAGACGCTCACCCGCGCCGATCTGCTGGGCAAGCCGGCACTGGTCAACGTATGGGGCACCTGGTGCATTTCCTGCCGGGTCGAGCACCCGGTGCTGAACAAGCTGGCCCAGAATGGCGTGGTGATCTATGGCGTGAATTACAAGGACGTCAACGTCGATGCCTTGAAATGGCTCGCCGAGTTCCACAACCCGTATCAACTGGACATTCGGGATGAAGACGGCACCCTGGGCCTGAACCTTGGGGTCTATGGGGCCCCGGAAACCTTCTTCATCGACGCCAAGGGCGTCATCCGTGACAAGTTCGTCGGTGTGATCGACGAACAGGTTTGGCGCGAGAAACTGGCGACCAAGTACCAGGCACTGGTGGACGAGGCCAAGCCATGAAGCGTTGGCTAGCCGCTGTCGTCCTGGGGGTGAGTCTCGCTGGCGTGGCCCACGCCGCGATCGACACCTACGAATTCGCCAATGAAGGCGAGCGCGAGCGGTTTCGCGAACTGACCAAGGAGCTGCGCTGCCCCAAGTGCCAGAACCAGGACATCGCCGACTCCAACGCACCGATTGCCGCTGACCTGCGCAAGGAAATCTTCCGCATGCTCGGCGAGGGCAAGGACAACCAGCAGATCATCGACTTCATGGTGGACCGCTACGGTGAGTTCGTGCGTTACAACCCGGCCCTGTCCTCCAAGACCGCGCTGTTGTGGTTCGGCCCCGCCGGCTTGTTGCTCGGCGGCTTCGTCGTCATCGCGCTGATCGTGCGCCGCCGCCGGGTGCAGCGCAGCGCCGCCCCGGATACGCTTTCCGTCGAAGAGCGCCAGCGCCTCGACCAACTGTTGGATAACACCAAGCATGATTGATTTCTGGCTCGCCGCAGGTCTGCTTCTCCTGGTTGCCCTGAGTTTTCTGTTGATCCCCGTGCTAAGGGGCCGTCGCGCACAGCGGGAGGAGGACCGCACCGCGCTCAATGTGGCGCTGTATCAGGAGCGTGTCGCCGAGTTGCAGGCCGAGCAGGCGGAGGGCGTGCTCAATACCGCGCAGCTGGATACCGGGCGCGCTGAAGCCGCTCGGGAACTGCTCGCCGATACCGAGGGCGCCGAGGCACCGCGCGAATCGCGCATGGGCAAGCCGCTGCCGTTGCTCGCCGCCGTGCTGGTGCCGGTGCTGGGCCTGGGCTTGTACCTGCATTTCGGCGCGAGCGACAAGGTCGAGCTGACCCGCGAATTCGCCCAGGCGCCGCAGTCGATGGAAGAAATGACCCAGCGCCTGGAAAGGGCGGTGGCGGCACAACCGAGTTCCGCCGAGGGCTTGTATTTCCTGGGGCGTACCTACATGGCGCAGGATCGGCCAGCGGATGCGGCGAAGATCTTCGAGCGCACCGTAGCGGTGGCGGGGCGGCAGCCCGAGTTGCTGGGGCAGTGGGCCCAGGCGCAGTATTTTGCCGATGGCAAGAAATGGTCGGACAAGGTCCAGGCCTTGACCGACGAGGCACTGAAGCTCGATCCCAAGGAAGTCACCAGCCTGGGCCTGTTGGGTATCGCCGCGTTTGAAGGCGAGCGCTATCAGGATGCGATCGATTACTGGGGGCGCCTGCTGGCGCAACTGCCGGAGGACGACAAATCCCGCGAGGCGCTGCAAGGCGGTATTGCCCGCGCCACCGAGAGGCTGCAAGCCAGTGGCGGCAAGGTGGCTCAGGCTCCGGTCGTCAAGACCGGTGCGCTGCTCAAGGTCCATGTCGACCTGGCGCCGGCACTCAAGGCCAAGGTGCAACCGGGCGACAGCGTATTCATCTTTGCCCGCGCCGTTTCCGGCCCGCCTGCGCCGCTGGCGGCCAAGCGCCTGACGGTCGCCGACCTGCCCGTCAACGTCGAGCTGGGGGACGCGGACGCGATGATGCCGCAACTGAAACTGTCGAACTTCCCTGAAGTCCAACTGGTGGCGCGTATCTCCCGCGCCGGTCAACCGACTGCCGGCGAATGGATTGGCCGCAGCCAGCCCCTGGCGAGCAGCACCACCACGCCGCAACAACTGACCATCGACAGCCCGGACCAATGACAGGAATTTTCACCATGACCGCCATCGCTCGTATCACTCTGTTGACGCTCGTCCTGGGCCTGAGCGCTTGTGCGGTCCATCGTCCCCCGGAGCCCTCGACGCCGCTGCCCCCCATTCCGCCTTCGACGCCGACCACCAAACCCGCGCCGTCCACCGCGCCGGGCAAGCCGGTCACCCCGAACAAACCGGCCAAGCCGTTGCCGCGCACCTCCGCCAGTTTCGCCCCGCCACCTGGGGGTAACAGCCACTGGGACGCCAAGCTTGGGGTCTATGTGCTGGATAACCAGCCCAACACCTTCTATCGCCAGCGCACCTACTACCGCTGGAACAATGGCTGGAGCCGCTCCGTCAGCCCGAACGGGCCTTGGGAAGACACCACCATCGAAGGCGTACCGGGGGGATTGGGGCGCCAGTTCCACTGAAAAGTGCTTGCTCCTCAGACCTGTAGGAGCTGCCGAAGGCTGTAATCTTCTCGCTGCAGACTCAATTGTCTGGGCAAAGATCGCAGCCTCGCTTCGCTCGGCAGCTCCTACATCGCTCCTGCAAGGTTCGACCTGTCATCCCCATCGTCGTAGAATGCGCGCCTTTGTGAGCTATCGGAGTACCTGACCATGACGACCACCCCGGCCGGCGACTACCTGGAAACCCTCTACGAAGGCTACGGCCAACGTTTCCGGATGGACAAGCTGCTGCACGAAGTGCGTACCGAGCACCAGCACCTGGTGATCTTCGAGAACCCGCGCATGGGGCGGGTGATGGCACTCGATGGCGTGATCCAGACCACCGAAGCCGATGAGTTCATCTATCACGAGATGCTCACCCACGTACCCATCCTGGCCCACGGCAAGGCCAAGCGCGTGCTGATCATCGGTGGCGGTGATGGCGGCATGCTGCGTGAGGTGACCAAACACCTGGGCGTCGAGCACATCACCATGGTGGAAATCGACGGCACCGTAGTGGACATGTGCAAGGAATTCCTGCCCAACCACTCCAAGGGCGCCTACGACGACCCGCGACTGAACCTGGTGATCGACGACGGCATGCGCTTCGTCTCCACCACCCAGGAGAAGTTCGACGTCATCATTTCCGACTCCACCGACCCGATCGGCCCGGGTGAAGTGCTGTTCTCGGAGAATTTCTACCAGGCTTGCCATCGCTGCCTGAACGACGGCGGCATCCTGGTGACCCAGAACGGCACGCCATTCATGCAGTTGGGCGAAGTGCAGACCACCGCCGGTCGCCTGCGAGGCCTGTTTGCCGACTGGCACTTCTACCAGGCTGCCGTGCCGACCTACATCGGCGGTGCCATGACTTTCGCCTGGGGCTCGACCGACAGCGCTTACCGCAAGCTCTCCCGTGAAACCCTGCATGAGCGGTTCATCGGCAGTGGCATCGTCACCCGCTACTACAACCCTGAGATTCATCTCGGTGCGTTTGCCATGCCGCAGTACGTATTGCAGGCGATCAACAAGCCGAGTAACGACTGATTTGGCTGAGTTTTTTTTGTGGCGAGGGGATTTATCCCCTCTCCACAATATGGGCCGCCTGATATTGAGGTGGGTTCGGGCATTTTGTGTTTCCAGATATTCATTGGACGAAATTTTCACAAAATCTTGCGGACAATCCTCCGCGCTTTTATTGCCGTCGGTTATTTAATGGCAATGCCTTAACCGTTCGTGCAACATCTGCGCTCTTGCGCAAACCCCGGGCCAGGCTTTGGTTGGCAGAGGGCGCGCCTTTGTATTTTCTGTTACTCCAACTCCAATAGGGTCCTCAAACGACATGGCAATCCCGGACGCCCTGAGTCAGCAGCGAAGCACGCATCGCCTGCTGCAACCGACCGTCAAATCGCACCTGGCCTACACATTGCTCTGCGCCCTGGTGATGATGGTGATGTTCAGCCTGCTGCGCGTGGCGCTGCTGGTCTATAACCGCCAAATGATCCTCGACACCCCGGCCTCGACCTTCGTCGAAGCCTTCGCCAATGGCCTGCGTTTTGACCTGCGCCTGGTGGTCTACCTCAGCGTTCCGCTGCTGCTGGCGCTGTTCAGCGCCCGCGCCATGGCGGCCCGAGGTTTCTTTCGTTTCTGGCTGACCGTCACCTCCAGCGTTGCGCTGTTCCTGGGCCTGATGGAGATGGACTTCTACCGTGAGTTCCACCAGCGCCTCAACGGCCTGGTCTTCCAGTACGTGAAGGAAGATCCGAAAACCGTGATGAGCATGCTCTGGTACGGTTTCCCGGTGGTGCGCTACCTGCTGGCCTGGGCCGGTGGCACTATCATCCTGAGCTTGGCCTTCAAGGGCGCGGACCGTGCAACCCGTCCGCGCGGCCCGTTCAGCGGCGGCAGCATCGGCACCCGCCAGATCGCCCCGTGGTACGGTCGGGTGGCGGTGTTCGTCGTCTGCCTGCTGGTGGCTGTGGTCGCGGCCCGTGGCACCTTGCGTCAAGGCCCGCCGTTGCGCTGGGGCGATGTCTATACCACCGATTCGAACTTCGCCAACCAGCTGGGCCTCAACGGCACGCTGTCACTGGTGGCGGCGGCCAAGAGCCGCATGTCCGAAGACCGTGACAACATCTGGAAAGCCACCCTCGAGCAGCCACTGGCACAACAGACCGTGCGCGACATGCTGGTGTTGCCCGACGACAAGCTGGTGGATACCGCCACCGCTGCCGTGCGCCGCGACTACATGCCGCCAGCCGACAAGACCCTGCCGATCAAGAACGTGGTCGTGATCCTCATGGAAAGCATGGCCGGTCACTCGGTAGGCGCCCTGGGTGCTCCGGGCAACATCACGCCTTACCTGGACAAGCTGTCCAAGGAAGGCTTGCTGTTCGACCGCTTCTTCTCCAACGGCACCCATACCCACCAGGGCATGTTCGCCACCATGGCGTGCTTCCCGAACTTGCCCGGCTTCGAATACCTGATGCAGACGCCAGAAGGCAGCCACAAGCTGTCGGGCCTGCCGCAACTGCTCAGTGCCCGTGACTTCGATGACGTGTATGTCTACAACGGTGATTTTGCCTGGGACAACCAGTCGGGTTTCTTCAGCAACCAGGGCATGACCAACTTCATCGGGCGTAACGATTTCGTCAACCCAGTGTTTTCCGATCCGACCTGGGGCGTGTCCGACCAGGACATGTTCGACCGTGGTCTGATCGAGCTCAAGGCGCGGGAAAACGGCAAGCCGTTCTATGCCCTGCTGCAAACCCTGTCCAACCACACGCCATATGCGCTGCCGACGCCATTACCGGTGGAGCGGGTCACCGATCGCGGCAGCCTGAACGAACACCTGACTGCCATGCGCTACTCGGACTGGGCGTTGGGCCAGTTCTTCGAGAAGGCACGCAAGGAGCCTTACTTCAAGGAGACGCTGTTCATCGTGGTGGGCGACCATGGTTTCGGTAACGAACGCCAGATCACCGAGATGGACCTGGGCCGTTTCAACGTGCCCATGTTGATGATCGGTCCTGGTATCCAGGAAAAGTTCGGCCAGCGTAACCACACCGTGGGTACCCAGGTCGACATCGTTCCTACCATCATGGGGCGGATCGGTGGACAGGTGCGCAACCAGTGCTGGGGCCGCGACCTGCTGAACCTGCCGCAAGGCGATACCGGTTTTGGTGTAATCAAGCCGTCGGGCAGTGATCAGACTACGGCGATCATCCAGGGCGACCGGATCCTGGTACTGCCAAAGGAAAAAGAAATGGGGCCGAAGATGTTCCGCTATGAACTGGGGGCCAACCCGCGTGCAGAAGTCATTCCGGATGCACCCGATAGCGCCCAGATGAAGCTCAAGCTCGAGTCTTTCCTGCAAACCGCCACCAAGAGTCTGCTGGATAACACCGCCGGCGTGGTGGATGGAAAGCCGGACTGATGATCGGCAAATAAAAAAGAGGCCTTGAAGAAGGCCTCTTTTTTTTTGCCATTGATTTATATCTTGCCCAGTAACAGCAGTATCAACAGCACTACCAACACTACGCCGATGATGCCGGACGGGCCGTAACCCCAACTTCTGGAGTGCGGGAAGACCGGCAGACCGCCGATCAGCAAAAGGATCAGGATAATGATGAGTATTGTGCCCATTGTTGATTTCCTTATTGGTCAGTTTTGGAGTGATACAACTTTCAACTGCCAGCGCGCTGCATTAAATCCGGGCGGCTTAATAAGTCCGACCGTAACGTCCTGTAAAAAATTCAAAGTTTTTTAGTGCCTGTCGGGCGGCCGGGAAACCTATGGCGAGGTCTTCACAACCTATTACGGTTTGCCCCCGCCATTCAGCAATCTGATGGAGCGTGGGTCTCGCCGGCTCCTTCGCTACACTCGGCCCATCTCTCCCGGAACAACAAGGCTGTTTCCTATGCAAAATCGCATGATGATCACCGGTGCCGGCTCGGGCCTGGGCCGCGAAATCGCACTGCGCTGGGCCCGCGAAGGCTGGCGCCTGGCCTTGTCGGACGTCAGTGAGCCAGGCCTTCAGGAAACTCTCAGGCAGGTGCGCGATGTCGGCGGCGACGGTTTTGTCCAACGCTGCGATGTGCGTGATTACAGTCAGCTGACGGCGTTCGCCCAGGCCTGCGAAGAAAAGCTCGGCGGCATCGACATCATCGTCAACAACGCTGGCGTGGCTTCGGGCGGGTTCTTTAGTGAATTGTCCTTGGAGGATTGGGACTGGCAGATTGCGATCAACCTGATGGGGGTGGTCAAGGGCTGCAAGGCGTTCCTGCCGTTGCTGGAAAAAAGCCGCGGCAAGATCATCAACATTGCCTCCATGGCGGCGCTGATGCAGGGGCCGGCCATGAGTAACTACAACGTGGCCAAGGCTGGCGTGGTGGCATTGTCGGAAAGCCTGTTGGTCGAACTGGCGCAGCAGGAAATCGGTGTCCACGTCGTCTGTCCGTCGTTCTTCCAGACCAACCTGCTTGACTCCTTCCGTGGCCCGACCCCGGCCATGAAGGCCCAGGTGGGCAAGTTGCTGGAAAGCTCGCCGATCACTGCGGCCGATATCGCTGACTACATCTTCCAGCAGGTCGACCAGGGCGAGTTCATGATTCTGCCCCACGAACAGGGACGCATGGCCTGGGCGATGAAGCAGAAGAATCCGCAGTTGCTGTACGACGAAATGACCGTCATGGCCGACAAAATGCGCGCCAAGGCTAGGCAGAACCCAACTTGACCTTGCCATGCAGTGTCCTCAGGATGGCGCCATTCCGGCCCTCCTGATGGACATCTGCATGCTCAACTATCTGTGGTTCTTTCTCGCCGCGCTGTTCGAAATCGCCGGCTGCTACGGGTTCTGGATGTGGTTGCGCCAGGGCAAGAGCGCCTGGTGGATCGCACCGGCGTTGCTCAGCCTCGCGGTGTTCGCCCTGTTGCTGACCCGCGTTGAAGCGACCTATGCCGGTCGTGCCTACGCCGCCTATGGCGGCATTTACATCATCGCCTCCATCGCCTGGCTGGCCGTGGTGGAGCGGGTGCGCCCGCTGGGTTCCGACTGGATCGGCGTGGCGCTCTGCATGCTGGGTGCCAGTGTCATCCTCTTCGGTCCTCGCTTCTCGGGACCTTGAAAACGGCGCGGTTCGAGCCGTTTTTGCAGGAAGTTTCCGTCAGTTCCCAGAGTCTTGTTTGTAGGGGGTTACTGAATTCTCGCCCGTGTCTTGTGAACAGGAAACAGGCCGGGCATGGTCAAGGTCCAGACCTTCTTAAGGACAAGAACCATGCTCGTACTAAGCCGTGCCGTGGGTGAACTGATTTCCATCGGTGATGATATTTCCGTTCGTGTGCTGTCGGTCAGCGGCACCACCGTGCGGTTTGGCGTGGAGGCGCCGCGGCACATCGATGTTCATCGCTTCGAGATATACGAAAAGATCCAGAGAAAGAAGAGTCAGGTCGCCCGCAAGGCGTGTTCAGTCAAATAGGTGCTTGGGCACGTCGTGCTTGAGCATCAACTGACACTGCTCGCTCTCCGGGTCGAAAACGATCATCGCCTGCCCCTTGGTCAAGGCCTGCCTGACGCGTAGCACACGAGTTTCCAGGGGCGTGTCGTCGCCGTTGTCGGTGCCGTCGCGGGTCACGAAGTCCTCGATCAGGCGGGTGAGCGTGTCGACTTCGAGTTGGTCGTGGGGGATCAGCATGGGGTACCTCGGCTGGACAGTGTCGCAAATGCTACGGGCTATGAGCCCTTGCGGCTAGCCTTGGATTTGCGGCCTCTGTTTTGGCCACATCGCGAGCGGGCTCGCTCCCACAATGGATCTGCGTACGCGCGCCCTGTGGGAGCGAGCCTGCTCGCGATGACAATCTCCGGACAGTGAGAATCCTCCGTCAATTATCCGAGCGCTGCCCCACCAGGCTATCCACCGAAGGCACCCGGGTATCGCTTTCCATCTGCGCATCGTGTTCGAGTTGGTGACTGAAGCGGTCCAGGGAGCCCTGGGCTGGTTGCGCATCGCTGGCGAACACCGGCGGGCTGAGGATGTAGGCACCGAGCAGGCGGCTGAGGGCGGCCAGGCTATCGATATGGGTGCGTTCGTAGCCATGGGTGGCATCGCAGCCGAAAGCGAGCAGGGCAGTGCGGATATCATGGCCGGCAGTGACGGCCGAGTGGGCGTCGCTGAAGTAGTAACGGAACAGGTCGCGGCGTGCCGGCAGCTCGTTCTCCTTGGCCAGTTTCAACAAATGGCGTGACAGGTGATAGTCGTAGGGCCCGCCGGAGTCCTGCATCGCCACGCTCACGGCGTGTTCGCTGGAGTGCTGGCCGGGTGCGACCGGGGCGATGTCGATGCCAACGAACTCGCTGACATCCCAGGGCAGCGCGGCGGCCGCGCCACTGCCGGTTTCCTCGGTGATGGTGAACAAGGGGTGACAGTCGATCAGCAGCTCTTCACCGCTGTCGACAATCGCCTTGAGCGCCGCCAGCAACGCCGCGACCCCGGCCTTGTCGTCCAGGTGGCGAGCGCTGATGTGGCCGCTCTCGGTGAATTCCGGCAAGGGGTCGAAGGCGACGTAATCGCCGACGCCCACCCCCAGGGTTTCGCAATCGGCGCGGGTGGCGCAATACGCATCCAGCCGCAGCTCAATGTGATCCCAACTGATGGGCATTTCATCCACGGCGGTGTTGAAGGCGTGCCCGGACGCCATCAAGGGCAACACGCTGCCGCGGATCACTCCGGTGTCGGTGAACAGGCTGACCCGGCTGCCTTCGGCAAACCGGCTGGACCAGCAGCCTACCGGCGCGAGGGTCAGGCGACCGTTGTCCTTGATGGCCCGCACCGTGGCGCCGATGGTATCCAGGTGGGCCGACACGGCCCGGTCGGGACTGTTCTTGCGACCCTTGAGGGTGGCGCGGATCGTGCCGCGGCGGGTCATTTCGAAAGGGATACCCAATTCTTCGAGGCGTTCGGCGACATAGCGCACGATGGTGTCGGTGAAGCCGGTCGGGCTGGGGATGGCGAGCATTTCCAGCAGGACTTTTTGCAGGTATTCGAGATTCGGTTCGGGGATTTTGCTGATCATGGAAACTCCTGAACGGTTGAGTATCCGATCGCTCCCACGCTCTGTGTGGGAATGCAGCCGGTGACGCTCTGCGTCATCTGGACGCGGAGCGTCCCTTGAGGCATTCCCACGCGAAGCGTGGGAACGATCAGTCCACTACTGAGGGGTGTCAGATCACTCCCTGGCTATGGGGAAACAACAGGTCCACAAAGCGTTCGGCAGTGGGTTGTGGTTCGTGGTTGGCCAGGCCGGCGCGTTCGTTGGCTTCGATGAACACGTACTCGGGTTGATCGGCGGCCGGCACCAGCAGGTCCAGGCCGACCATGGGGATGTCCAGGGCGCGCGCCGCGCGTACCGCCGCATCGGCCAGGGTGGGATGAAGAATACCGGTGACATCTTCCAGGACGCCGCCCGTATGAAGGTTCGCGGTGCGTCGTACGAACAGATGCTCGCCGGCCGGCAGCACGCTGTCGTAGTCATACCCTGCGGTACTCAGTGTGCGCTGGGTTTCGGCGTCCATCGGAATCTTGCTTTCCCCTCCGGTGGCTGCCTGCCGTCGACGGCTCTGGGCCTCGATCAGGGCCCTGATGGTGTGCTGGCCGTCGCCGATGACTTCCGCGGGACGCCTGATCGCCGCGGCCACTACTTCAAAGTTGATCACCAGGATGCGCAGGTCGAGCCCTTCGTGAAAGCTTTCCAGCAACACTCGGCTATCGAACTGCCGGGCCGTTTCGATGGCGCTCTGCACCTCTTCGATGGTGCGCAGGTCCACCGCCACGCCCTGGCCCTGTTCACCGTCCAGCGGCTTGACCACCACCCGCTCGTGTTCATCGAGAAACGCCAGGTTGTCGTCGGCATTGCCTGCCAATTGTTGCGCTGGCAGGTTCAGGCCGGCGTTCTTCAGCACTTTATGGGTCAGGCTCTTGTTCTGGCACAAGGTCATGCTGATGGCGCTGGTCAGGTCGCTCAGGGATTCTCTACACCGTACCCGGCGGCTGCCGTGGATCAGGGTGAATAAACCGCCTTCGGCGTCGTCCACCTGCACTTCGATGCCCCGGCGATGCGCTTCCTCCACAATGATCCGCGCATAAGGGTTGAACTGTGCTTCCGGTCCAGGCCCCAGGAACAGCGGCTGATTGATGCCGTTCTTGCGCTTGATGGCGAAGGTCGAGAGGTTGCGAAAACCGAGCTTGGCGTAAAGGTTCTTGGCCAGGCGATTGTCATGCAGCACCGACAAGTCGAGGTAACTCAAGCCTCGGCTCATGAAATGCTCGATAAGGTGACGTACCAGCACTTCTCCGACACCGGGCCGTGCACACTGTGGGTCCACCGCCAGGCACCAGAGGCTGCTGCCATTTTCCGGATCGTTGAAAGCTTTCTGGTGATTGAGACCCATGACACTGCCGATGATCGCGCCGCTGTCATCGTCTTCGGCCAGCCAGTAGACCGGCCCGCCCTGATGGCGCGGCGTCAAGCGCTGGGGATCGACCGGCAGCATGCCTCGGGCCTGGTAGAGCTGGTTGATGGCTTGCCAATCGGTGTCGTTCTGGGCCCGCCGAATCCGGAAGCCGCGAAACACGCGCGTGGCTTGCCGATAGTCGCTGAACCAGAGGCGCAGCGTGTCGGAAGGGTCGAGGAACAATTGCGCCGGCTCCAGCCCCAGCACTTGCTGGGGGGCCGCGACGTAAAGGGCAATGTCACGCTCGCCGGGTTGTTCGTTGAGCAGCTCCCGACCCAGGGTCGCCGGGTCCGGAAAGGTATGGCCGATCAGCAGTCGGCCCCAGCCGCAATGCACCGCAATGGGCGCGGCACCCAGTTCGCTGCCGTCTACGGCCAGGCGCGCCTGCAAGCGTTCATACGAAGGCGCCTGGCCGCGCAGCAGCCGCTGGTTGTGAAGTGTCGTGTGGGGTTTCATCGATCAGATTCCTTGCTCGCTGAGCCACAGGTTCAGCGCCGCCAGTTGCCACAGCCGGGAGCCGCGTAGCGGGGTCAACTGACCGTTGGGGTCGGTGAGCAGGCGGTCGAGCATGGCCGGCTTGAACAGCCCGCGATCCTGACTCGGGTCCAGCAGCAATTCGCGGACCCAGGCCAAGGTGTTGCCCTCCAGGTGCTTGAGTCCCGGCACCGGGAAATAGCCTTTCTTGCGATCGATCACCTCGCCGGGAATCACCCGCCGGGCGGCTTCCTTGAGGACTTGCTTGCCGCCATCGGGCAGTTTGAATTTCGCCGGGACCCGCGCCGAGAGCTCAACCAGCCGGTAATCCAGAAACGGTGTGCGCGCTTCCAGGCCCCAGGCCATGGTCATGTTGTCGACACGCTTGACCGGGTCGTCCACCAGCATCACGGTGCTGTCCAGGCGCAGGGCCTTGTCGACGGCGGCATCGGCACCCGGTTGAGCGAGGTGCTCTTTGACGAAATCACCGGCGGCGTCGTTGGCGGTCAGCCATTTCGGCTGCACGGTGGCGGCGTATTCCTCGTAGCTGCGGTCGAAGAACGCGGCGCGGTAGGCCGCGTAGGGATCGCTTGCACCATCCACTTGGGGATACCAGTGATAACCGGCGAACAATTCGTCGGCACCCTGGCCGCTTTGCACCACTTTGCAGTGCTTGGCCACTTCCCGCGACAGCAGGTAAAAAGCGATGCAGTCGTGGCTGACCATCGGCTCGCTCATGGCACGGAAAGCCGCCGGCAGTTGCTCGATGATTTCTTTTTCGTCGATGCGCAGTTGGTGATGGCGGGTGCCGTAGTGCTTGGCGATCAGGTCCGAATACTGGAACTCGTCACCCCGTTCGCCGCCGGCATCCTGGAAACCGATGGAGAACGTGGACAGGTCTTCCACGCCGACTTCACGCAGCAAACCCACCAGCATGCTTGAGTCCACGCCACCGGAAAGTAGCACCCCCACATCCACGGCGGCCCGCTGGCGAATGGCAACGGCTTCTCGGGTGCTGTCGAGCACGCGGTCGATCCAGTCTTCCAGGTTCAGGTCCTGCTCATCGGCCCGTGGGCCGTAGGGCAAGGTCCACCAGGTTTTCTGCTCGACACTGCCATCGGCTTCAACTCGCATCCACGTGGCTGGCGGCAGTTTTTCAATACCGGCCAGCAGGGTACGGGGCGCCGGGACCACAGCATGGAAATTCAAGTAGTGGTTGAGAGCGACGGGGTCGAGCACCGGGCTGATGTCGCCGCCCTTGAGCAGTGCCGGCAGCGCTGAGGCAAAGCGCAGGCGCTGGCCAGTGCGCGAAAGGTACAACGGTTTGACGCCGAGACGGTCGCGGGCGATGAACAGGCGTTTGGCGTCGCGTTCCCAGATGGCGAAGGCGAACATGCCGTTGAGCTTGGGCAGCAGCGCTTCGCCCCAGGCGTGATAGCCCTTGAGCAACACTTCGGTGTCGCCACCGGAACAAAAGGCGTAGCCCAACGCTTCCAGCTCGGCTCGCAGTTCCGGGTAGTTGTAGATCGCGCCGTTGAAGGCCAGGGACAGGCCCAGTTGATTGTCGATCATCGGCTGAGCCGAGGCATCGGACAAGTCCATGATCTTCAGGCGTCGGTGGCCCAGGGCAATCGGGCCCTGGCTATGGAAACCCCACGCATCGGGGCCGCGAGGGGCCAGGTGATGGGTCATTCGCTCTACGGCCGCAAGGTCCGCAGGTTGTTGATCGAAACGTAACTCTCCAGCTAATCCGCACATAAGTCCTTACCGGTTTTTCCGTTGGGGAGGGTACGCGCCGAAATGGCGGGTACCCTGGAACTGACCGATGGGATTGCCGTGAGTTTTAGATCGATGCGTTATAAGGCGACGGGTGGGGGCGGGTTGGCGGGATGTCGCCGGGCCCTTGAGGGAGCGAGCCTGCTCGCGATGGGGGCGGCATGATCAACATTAAAGTCAGCTGATCCATCGTCATCGCGAGCAGGCTCGCTCCCACAGGTTTGGTTGTGGGCATTTAAGCTGCGTCAGGCCTTGCCGCGAATCAGCGCCCGTAGCGCAAAGCGATTCGGATGGCAGGCCTCGGCCACGCTCCGGGGCAAGGGCAAAGGTTCGTTGTCCAGCCAGGCGGCGATCAGTTCGCCGGACAGTGGCGCGGTGATCAGGCCGCGGGAGCCATGGCCGCTGTTGACGTACAGGCCATCGAGCCAGGGGCAGGGGGTGTCCGGGACCTGGCGGGCATCTTTGCTCAGGGCGTGATACGCCTTGGTAAATGCCCGGTTGTCCGCCAACGGCCCGACAATCGGCAGATAGTCCGGGCTGGTGCAACGAAACGCCGCACGGCCTTCGAGCTGCTCCGGATCCAGGAGGCCGGCGTCCAGGCGGTCCACCAGGTCGAGAGAGATTTCTTCGAGCATTTGCAGGTTGCCGGCATGTTCGGCGGCGGTGGGTGTCAAGTCATCGCTCTTGAAGTCGAAACTGGCCCCCAGCGTATGTTCGCCCATTCGCGGCGGGGCCACGTATCCCTCCGCGCAGACCACCGTGCGCAGGCTCTGGCTGCGGGCCGTCTGCGGCAGGCGGGTGATTTGCCCGCGTATGCGCTTGAGGGGCAGGTCGGCGGCTGCTTCGAAACGTTTTATCTCGGCAGCGCTAGCCAGGATCGCCACCGGTGCGCTGGCCAGGCAGCGCTCACCACCCCAGGCTTGCCACTGGCCGTCGACGCGGCGCAGATCCAGCACTTCACGGTGAGGCAACACCTCGATCGACGAGCCCGAGGCCTGCCAGCGGCACAGCGCCGGCGGATGTACCCAACCCCCTTCAGGGTAGAACAGACCGCCACAGGCCAGGCCGATGCCGGACAGCGCCTCGGCTTCGGGTTGCTCCAGTGTGTGCAGCAGATCGGCCGGGAACGCGGCGGCCAGTTGCGCCTGGCGCTCGGCTTCCTTGTGGTTGAAGGCCAACTGCAGGACACCGCAGCCGTCCCAGTCCATGCCCCGCTGCAGGTGTTCCAGCAAGCGCCGCGTGTAGCCGAAGCCGCTGAGGATCATCTGCGACAACGCCGTGCCGTGAGCGGAAAGCTTCAGGTACAACACCCCCTGGGGGTTGCCGGACGCTTCCTCGGCCAACCCGGCATGCCGCTCCAGTAACGTCACCTGCCAGCCACGGGCCGCGAGGCTCGCCGCGCTGGCGCAACCGGCCAGGCCACCGCCGATCACCAGGGCCCGGCGTTCGCCGGTGAGCGGAGCGGGGCGGGCATACCAGGGTTTTGCCGGAAGGGGGGCGGCCTGCTCCTGTGATTCCGGCCAGCCAAGGAACACGCCCCGCAGGATTTCCCATTTATGCCCGATGCCCGGCGTGCGCTTCATCTTGAAGCCCGCCGCGTTCAACAATCGTCGCACCCAACCGGTGCTGGTGAAGGTGCTCAGAGTGGCGCCAGGCGCCGCCAGCCGGGCCAGTTCGGCGAACAGCTCGGCGGTCCACATGTCGGGGTTCTTGGCTGGTGCGAAACCATCCAGGAACCAGGCGTCGATGTGTCCGTCCAGCTGTGGCAACTGTTCCAGGGCGTCACCGATCATCAGCGTCAGCGTCACCCGTCCGCCCGCCAGTGTCAGGCGCTGGAAACCTTGATGGATCGCGACGTATTGCTCAAGCAATTGATCGGCCTGAAGCTTGAGGGACGGCCACAGGGCAAGGGCCCGGTGCAGGTCTTGAGGGCTCAGGGGGTATTTTTCGACGCTGACAAAATGCAGTCGCGCCCCGGCGGGCGCGCGTTGCTCGAATAATTGCCAGGCACACAGAAAGTTCAGCCCGGTGCCAAACCCGGTCTCACCGATCACCAGCCGCCCATGGACCGGCAACGCGGCGAAGCGCTCGGCCAGGTTGTTCTGTTCAAGAAACACATAGCGGGTTTCTTCCAGCCCCGACTGGTCGGAAAAATACACATCGTCGAACACCCGGGAACGGGGCAGACCCTGGTCATCCCAGTCAAGTTGGGCGTGGTGCTGTACGGGGGGCATGGCAGGCTCAGTTAAATCCGGGACGCTATTCTAGCCCGAGGCTGGGTAACTGCGCAGGAGCTCCTACACATCGCGGTATCCAATCCGCTAGTCTTGCCCCAATCCCTGGAAGGAGCTGCCTATGTTCGAATCCGCCGAAATCGGTCATGCCATCGATAAAGACACCTTTGAAGCTGAAGTGCCGGCACTGCGTGAAGCACTGCTCGAAGCCCAGTTCGAGTTGCATCAGCAGAGCCGCTTCCCGGTCATCGTGCTGATCAACGGTATCGAGGGCGCGGGCAAGGGTGAGACGGTGAAGTTGCTCAACGAGTGGATGGACCCGCGGCTGATCGAAGTGCGCACGTTCGACCAGCAGACCGACGAAGAACTGGCGCGGCCGCCGGCCTGGCGCTATTGGCGGATGCTGCCGGCCAAGGGGCGCATGGGGATTTTCTTCGGCAACTGGTATAGCCAGATGCTTCAGGGCCGGGTTCATGGCGAGTTCAAGGACCCTCGGCTCGATCAGGCGATCAATGCCGCTGAGCGCCTGGAAAAAATGCTCTGCGATGAGGGCGCGCTGATCTTCAAGTTCTGGTTTCATCTGTCCAAGAAGCAAATGAAAGCCAGGCTCAAGGGGCTCAAGGATGACCCGCTGCACAGTTGGCGCATCAGTCCGCTGGACTGGCAGCAATCCCAGACCTACGACAAGTTCGTCAAGTACGGCGAGCGGGTGTTGCGCCGCACCAGTCGCGATTATGCGCCGTGGCATGTGATCGAGGGCGTGGACACCTATTATCGCAGCCTCACGGTCGGCAGGATCCTGCTCGAAGGCATGCGCCAGGCACTGGATCGGCCGGCGATCAAGCCGGAAAAGGTCAGCGTGGCACCGCTGCCGGTGTTGGATGACCAGGTGACCCTGATTGACAGCCTGGACATGACCCAGCGGCTGGACAAGGACGACTATGAGGAACAGCTGATCACCGAGCAGGCCCGGTTTGCCGGCTTGTTGAGGGACAAACGCATGCGCCGGCACGCGCTGGTGGCCGTGTTCGAAGGCAACGATGCGGCGGGCAAGGGCGGAGCGATCCGGCGGGTCGCGGCGGCGCTCGATCCACGCCAGTACAGCATTGTGCCAATCGCCGCGCCCACTGAAGAAGAGCGTGCCCATCCCTACATGTGGCGGTTCTGGCGGCATATTCCGGCGCGGGGCAAATTCACCGTATTCGATCGTTCCTGGTATGGCCGGGTATTGGTGGAGCGGGTCGAAGGCTTCTGCAGTCGGGCCGACTGGCTGCGGGCCTATGGCGAGATCAATGATTTCGAGGAGCAGATTGCCGACGCCGGCGTGGTAGTGGTCAAGTTCTGGCTGGCCATCGACAAGGAGACCCAGCTCGAACGCTTTCAGGAACGCGAGGAAATCCCCTTCAAGCGCTTCAAGATCACCGAGGACGACTGGCGCAACCGTGACAAGTGGGACGCCTACCGGGCGGCGGTGTGCGACATGGTCGACCGCACCAGTACCGAGATATCCCTCTGGACCCTGGTAGAAGCCAATGACAAGCGTTGGGCCCGGGTCAAGGTGTTGCGCACCCTCAACGAGGCGCTGGAGGCCGCGTTCAAGCGCAGCGGGAAGTAACGGGCGATGAGGTCGCATATGCGGGGTGAATGATTGTCGCAGTCGGTTATGAGGTGGATTTATGCTCGATCCATCTTGACCGCCTACAACAATGAGGAACCGCCATGCGAGAAGTAGTGATCGTCGACAGCGTACGGACCGGCCTGGCCAAGTCGTTTCGCGGCAAGTTCAACATGACCCGCCCGGACGACATGGCGGCCCATTGCGTCAATGCGCTGTTGACGCGCAACGACATCGACCCGGCCAGCGTTGAGGACTGCATCGTCGGTGCCGGCTCCAACGAGGGGGCTCAGGGCTACAACATCGGCCGTAACGTGGCGGTGCTTTCCCACCTGGGCATAGGCACCGCCGGCATGACCCTCAACCGCTTCTGTTCCTCGGGCCTGCAAGCCATCGCCATTGCCGCCAACCAGATTGCGTCCGGGTGCAGCGAGATCATCGTCGCCGGTGGTGTGGAGTCCATCAGCCTGACGATGAAAAGCGTCAACACCGATCACCTGATCAATCCGCTGCTCAAGGATCAGGTTCCAGGCATCTATTTCCCCATGGGCCAGACCGCCGAGATCGTCGCCCGCCGCTACCAGGTCAGCCGCGAAGCACAGGACCGTTATGCGTTGCAGAGCCAGCAACGCACTGCCCGGGCCCAGGCGGCCGGGTTGTTCGATGACGAGATCGTACCGATGGCGGTCAAGTACAAGGTGGAGGATAAGAACACCGGTGCGGTGCAGATTCTTGACGGCGTGGTCGACCGCGACGATTGCAACCGCCCGGATACCACCTACGAAAGCCTGGCCGGCCTGAAGCCGGTGTTTGCCGAAGACGGTTCGGTGACGGCGGGCAACTCATCGCAACTGTCCGACGGTGCCTCGATGACCCTGGTGATGAGCCTGGAAAAAGCCCTGGCGCTCGGACTCAAGCCCAAGGCGTTTTTCCGCGGCTTCACCGTGGCCGGTTGCGCGCCGGACGAAATGGGCATCGGTCCGGTGTTCTCGGTGCCGAAACTGCTCAAGGCCAAGGGCTTGCGGATCGCCGATATCGATGTGTGGGAACTCAACGAGGCGTTCGCGTCCCAGTGCCTGTACAGCCGTGACCGTTTGGAAATCGACAATGAAAAATACAACGTCAATGGCGGCTCGATTGCCATCGGCCATCCGTTCGGCATGACCGGCTCGCGCCAGGTCGGACATCTGGTGCGGGAGCTGCAACGGCGCAACCTGCGCTACGGCATCGTGACCATGTGCGTGGGCGGCGGGATGGGGGCGACGGGGTTGTTCGAGGCTGTGCGTTAAACACGAAGCCGAGGAAAGACACTATCTGTGGCGAGGGGATTTATCGAAACGTCGCACCGCCCCGCTGGGCTGCGTAGCAGCCCCACCGCCGTTGACTCAAGCAGTCTGATCCACCGAGTTGCCTGGTTTTGGGGCTGCTTTGCAGCCCAGCGGGGATAAATCCCCTCGCCACAGGTCTGGGTAATCCTTTGTCAGCTGGCGATCTCAAGCGCCTTCTGCATCCGCTCGATATACGCCGCGACCTCTTGCTCCGCGGCCTCACGACTGGCAAACGGTCCTTCCTGGGTTCCTTCCCGGGTACTGAAATAGAATTCACCGTTTATCCGGCAGATCCGGTCACTGGGAAAGACCATCGCAGGGGCGAGGTCTTGGGCGCGTTTGCCAAGCATGGGGGCTCCAAGAAGCATCGAAATCGGTTGAGTGAAGTTTATGCGGTAGCGTCAACTGGCGCTTGGTCAGGCGATAGGCGGCAATGTGCCATCCCTCCTTTCCGCAATGACCTTTGAACTGTTAGTGCCCAACTGTCCCTGTGTTGCAGGGCCATCTCCCCCTAGAATAGTCGCTCTTTTCGTGAGCCTCGGGGATTGCATGCACATTTCGTCCGGTCGCTGGGTCTACGGCCTTTTCCTCGCCTTGTTGACCGCCCTGTTGTGGGGAATCCTGCCGATCAAGCTCAAGCAGGTGCTGCAGGTGATGGATCCGGTCACGGTGACCTGGTTTCGCTTGCTGGTGTCCGGCGGCTTGCTGTTCATCTACCTGTCGGCCACCCGACGCCTGCCCAGCCGCAAGGTGCTCGGTTCGCGTGGCGGCTGGTTGGTGGCAATGGCGGTGCTGGGGCTGGTAGGCAACTATGTGTTGTACCTGATGGGCCTGAATCGCTTGAGCCCCGGCACCGCACAACTGGTGGTGCAGATGGGGCCTATCCTGCTGCTGGTCGCCAGCCTGTTTGTGTTCAAGGAACGTTTCAGCCTGGGGCAGGGGATCGGCCTGTTGGTGCTGCTGATCGGCTTCACGCTGTTTTTCAACCAGCGCCTCGCCGAATTGCTGACGTCCCTGAGCGAATACACCGCCGGGGTCTTGATGGTGTTGCTGGCGTCGGCAGTCTGGACGTTCTATGCCCTGGGCCAGAAGCAGTTGTTGACGGTGTGGAATTCGTTGCAGGTGATGATGGTGATCTACCTGTTCTGTGCGTTGCTGCTCACGCCGTGGGTCCATCCGTTGGAAGCACTGCAACTGAGCCCGCTGCAAGGCTGGCTGTTGTTTGCCTGCTGCCTCAACACCCTGATTGCCTACGGCGCCTTTGCCGAGGCCCTGGCCCACTGGGAAGCCTCGCGGGTCAGCGCGACCCTGGCGATCACGCCGCTGGTGACCTTCGCGGCGGTGGCCGTGGCTGCCTGGTGGTGGCCCGACTATGTGCATGCCGAGCAGATCAATCTGCTGGGGTATGGCGGGGCGGTGCTGGTGGTGGTGGGGTCAGCGCTGGTGGCGTTGGGGCCTTCGCTGATTGCCGGGCTGAGGGCCCGGCGTGAGCGGTTGGCTGTGGAGCGGTAGCGGCCTGCAGGTGACAGTGATGTGAGTCGACCGGCCTCATCGCGAGCAGGCTCGCTCCCACATTGGATCTTCAGCGTATGCAAATCCCGGGTTCGACCGGGATCCCTTGTGGGAGCGAGCCTGCTCGCGAAGGCTCACTTCCTGTCAACCAGAGTTCAGCCCTGGCTACCGGCTTCCAGCATGTTTTCCGGCCGCACCCAGGCATCGAACTCCTCGTCGGTCAGATAGCCCAACTGCAGCGCTGCCTCGCGCAAGGTCAGCCCTTCGTTGTAGGCTTTCTTGGCGATCTCGGCGGACTTGTCGTAGCCGATATGCGGGTTCAACGCTGTCACCAGCATCAACCCACGCTCCAGGTGCGCCGCCATCTGCTCGCCATCGGGCTCGAGCCCGGCGATGCAATGTTGCTGGAAGTTGCTGCAGCCATCGGCCAGCAGGCGGATCGATTGCAGCAGGTTGTGGATGATCACCGGCTTGAACACGTTCAACTGCAAATGGCCCTGACTGGCGGCAAAGCCAATGGTCACGTCATTGCCCATGACCTGGCAGGCCAGCATCGACAAGGCTTCGCACTGGGTCGGGTTGACCTTGCCAGGCATGATGGAACTGCCCGGCTCGTTGGCCGGCAATTTCACTTCGGCGAAGCCGGCCCGAGGTCCGGAGCCCAGCAGGCGCAGGTCGTTGGCGATTTTCATCAGGGTCACGGCCAGGGTTTTCAGCGCGCCGGAAAGCGTGGTCAGGGGCTCGTGCCCCGCCAGTGCCGCAAACTTGTTCGGCGCGGTAACAAATGGCAAACCGGACAGCGCCGCGAGTTCGGCGGCAATCGCTTCGCCGAAGCCGTGGGGCGAGTTGAGCCCGGTGCCGACCGCCGTGCCGCCCTGGGCCAGTTCGCAGACCGCCGGTAGCGCGGCACGGATCGCCCGTTCGGCGTAGTCGAGCTGGGCAATGAAGGCTGACAATTCCTGGCCGAACGTGATCGGCGTGGCATCCATCATGTGGGTGCGACCGGTCTTGACCAGTTTCAGGTGGCGCGCGGCCAGTTCCGCCAGCCCGCCGGACAGTTCGCTGATGGCCGGCAACAATTGCTTGTGGACGGCTTGCACGGCGGCGATGTGCATGGCGGTAGGGAAGCAGTCGTTGGAGCTCTGGGAGCGGTTGACGTGGTCGTTGGGGTGCACCGGGGTCTTGCCGCCGCGGGGGTTGCCCGCCAGCTCGTTGGCGCGCCCGGCGATCACCTCGTTGACGTTCATGTTGCTCTGAGTGCCGCTGCCGGTCTGCCAGACCACCAGCGGGAACTGGTCGTCATGCTGGCCGTCCAGCACTTCGTCGGCGGCCTGTTCGATCAGTCGAGCGATGTCGGCGGGCAAGTCGCCGTTGCGGTCGTTGACCCGCGCGGCGGCTTTCTTGATCATCGCCAGGGCATGCAGCACCGACAGCGGCATGCGTTCGTTACCGATGGCGAAGTTGATCATGGAACGCTGTGTCTGGGCGCCCCAGTAGGCGTCCTCCGGGACTTCAACCTGGCCAAGGCTGTCGGTTTCGATACGGCTCATTGGGTCAAACTCCTGATAGGTCTGAATGCGCAGTTTAGGCCCTGTCGGGCGGTACCGGTTCCGTCAATCTAGGGGCGGTCGGTTCGGTCCGTCAATCGGGACCGGCAAGCACCGGGGTTGAGGCCTGGCGTTTTTTAGGCGCAGAATGGTCGCCCTTGGGGTTTTACCTCGCCAGTTAGATAAGGAAACTCGATGACCCGTCTTCGCGCCATCTGTACCGCAGTTGCTCTGGTGTGTGCCAGCGGCCCTGTTCTCGCCGATACCGCCAGCCACAACGCCAGCGCCGAAGCGTTCCTGACCTTGGCACACGCTGACAAACTGGGCACCCCGGTGTACATGCAGGTGCAACAGATGTTTGCCCAGCGCTTCGAGCAGACCAAGGCTCCCGAGTCGAAAAAAGCCACCCTGGAAACCTACCAGGCCAAGGCCAATGCCGCGCTTGACCAGGCCATCGGCTGGAACAAGCTCAAGCCGGACATGGTCAAGCTCTACACCACCAACTTCAGCGAGTCGGAGCTCAAGGACCTGGTGGCTTTCTACCAGTCGCCCCTTGGCAAGAAAGTCCTGGAAAAAATGCCGCAGCTGACCCAGCAGTCGGCCCAACTGACCCAGGCCAAGCTGGAAAGCGCCGTGCCGGTGGTCAACAAGCTGCTGGCGGACATGACCACCGAGCTTGAGCCCAAAGCTGCTGCCCCTGCCAAGAAAAAGCCGTAAGCGGAGCCCGGTATGAGCATGCAACAACGCATCGAATCGACCCTCGGCCTCCTGCAGCCCGAGCACCTGCAAGTGCTGGATGAAAGCCACATGCACAGCCGTGGGTTACAGACCCACTTCAAGGCGGTGGTGGTGAGCCGGCAATTTGAAGGACTGAATCGGGTCAAGCGCCACCAGAAGGTCTACGGCACGCTGGGTGAGCTGATGGGCGAATTCCATGCGTTGGCGCTGCACACCTACACCCCCGAAGAATGGGCACAGATCGATGCCGCCCCGGCTTCGCCGACCTGTGCCGGTGGCAGCAAGCACTGATCGGCGTGGCGAAGGATTTATGTAAAGCCCCGACGTCGAAGTCCTGCAACCCATGAGTTTTTGTTAGAATTCGCACGCGCCGCTTACCCGGCGCGTTTTTTTTGCATCCGGTTCACCCTTTACGAGGGTAGCCACCTGGAGAAATACCCATGACACAACCCATTGTCGTGGCGGCACTGTATAAGTTCGTCACCCTGGAAGATTACGTCGAGCTGCGTGAGCCCTTGCTCAAGGCGATGCTCGATAACGCTATCAAAGGCACTCTGCTGATCGCCGAAGAAGGCATCAACGGCACGGTCTCCGGTACCCGTGAAGGCATCGACGGCTTGCTGGCCTGGCTCAAGAACGACCCGCGGATGATCGATATCGATCACAAGGAGTCGTACTGCGACGAGCAGCCGTTCTACCGCACCAAGGTCAAGCTCAAGAAAGAAATCGTCACCCTCGGCGTCGAAGGCGTGGATCCGAACAAGCAGGTCGGCACCTATGTCGAACCCCAGGACTGGAACGCGCTGATCAGCGATCCGGAAGTGTTGCTGATCGATACCCGTAACGACTACGAAGTGTCTATCGGGACATTCGAAGGCGCAATCGATCCCAAGACCACCAGCTTTCGCGAGTTTCCCGACTACATCAAGGCCAACTTCGACCCGGCCCGGCACAAGAAGGTCGCGATGTTCTGCACCGGCGGCATCCGCTGTGAAAAAGCTTCCAGCTACATGCTGAGCCAGGGCTTCGACGAGGTTTTCCACCTCAAGGGTGGCATCCTGAAATACCTCGAAGAGGTTCCCCAGGAAGAAACCAAATGGCGCGGCGACTGCTTTGTGTTCGATAACCGCGTGACCGTTCGCCACGATCTCAGCGAAGGCGACTACGATCAATGTCATGCGTGCCGTACACCGGTGAGCCTGGAAGATCGCGCTTCGGAGCACTACGTGCCGGGCATCAGCTGCCCGCATTGCTGGGACAAACTGAGCGAGAAGACCCGTCGCAGTGCGATCGACCGGCAAAAGCAGATCGAATTGGCCAAGGCTCGCAACATGCCGCACCCGATCGGCTACAACTACAAGCAATCATCCTCCGAGGCTTGAACCATGCCGCCACGTCTGCTGTATGTCATGGACCCGATGTGTTCCTGGTGCTGGGGCTTCGCGCCGGTGGCCGAAGCATTGGTCGAGCAGGCGCGGGTCCAGGGCGTGGAGCTGCACCTGGTGGTGGGCGGGTTGCGTACGGGCAGCGGTTCGGCCCTGGAGCCCACTACCCGGCGTTACATCCTCGAGCACTGGCAGGCTGTCACCCAGGCCACCGGCCAGCCCTTCAAGCTGGAGGGCGCGTTGCCGGACGGTTTCGTTTATGACACCGAGCCGGCCTGCCGGGCTGTGGTGACGGCCCGGAGCCTGGCGCCGGACCTGGCCTGGAAGCTGCTCAAACTGATCCAGCAGGCTTTTTATGTGCAGGGTCGCGACGTGACCCATGCCAGCGTCCTGGTGGAACTGGCCGAACAGGCCGGACTGCCACGCATCGAGTTTGCCGCGGCGTTTGACAGTGCCGATCAACATGCGGCCACTGCCGCGGATTTCACGTGGGTGCAGGATCTCGGCATTGCCGGGTTCCCTACGCTACTGGCCGAGCGCGAGGGCCAATTGGCCCTGCTCACCAACGGTTACCAACCCCTGAGCCAACTGTCACCACTGCTTGGCCGCTGGCTGGAGCGTGCGGCCTGTGCCTGACCTGCCGGATGGCACCTCGGAGCCACAGCGCGTCGATCGATTGAGCTGGGCGGAAATCCGTCGCCTGGCCCTCAAACACAAGAAAGCCCTGTGGATTGCCAACGGCGTGGCGGTGCTGGCGACGCTTTGTAGCGTGCCGATCCCTTTACTGTTGCCATTGTTGGTGGATGAAGTGCTGCTAGGGCGTGGCGACGCCGCCCTGAAGGTGATGAACCACGCCTTGCCGACGGGGTGGCAAACGGCTGCGGGCTATATCGGCTTGATGCTGCTGGCGACCTTGACCCTTCGGTGCGGCGCGTTGCTGTTCAACGTGTTACAGGCACGTTTGTTTGCCAGGCTCGCCAAAGACATCGTCTATCGCATCCGTGTCCGTCTGATCGAGCGCCTCAAACGTATTTCCCTGGGGGAATACGAAAGCCTGGGCAGCGGCACCGTGGCCGCGCACCTGGTCACCGACCTGGACACTCTCGATAAATTCGTCGGCGAAACCCTCAGCCGTTTCCTGGTGGCGATGCTGACGCTGGTGGGCACCGCCGGCATCCTGATGTGGATGCATTGGAAACTGGCGCTGCTGATCCTGTTGTTCAATCCGCTGGTGATCTATGCCACGGTGCAGTTGGGCAAGCGGGTCAAGCACCTCAAGAAGCTGGAGAACGACAGCACCTCGCGCTTCACCCAGGCATTGACCGAAACCCTGGACGCGATCCAGGAAGTGCGCGCCGGGAACCGTCAGGGTTTTTTCCTCGGTCGCTTGGGTCAGCGCGCCCGGGAGGTGCGTGATTATGCGGTCAATTCCCAGTGGAAAAGCGATGCGTCGGGCCGCGCCAGTGGCTTGCTGTTCCAGTTCGGCATCGACATTTTCCGTGCTGCGGCGATGCTCACGGTGCTGTTTTCCGACCTGTCCATTGGCCAGATGCTGGCGGTGTTCAGCTACCTCTGGTTCATGATCGGTCCGGTGGAGCAGTTGTTGAACCTGCAATACGCCTATTACGCGGCGGGCGGTGCGTTGAGTCGGATCAACGAACTCCTGGCCCGGGCCGACGAACCTCAGTACACCGGCGGTGTCGACCCGTTCAAGGGCCACGATACTGTGGGCATCGACATCCAGGGCTTGAGCTTCGGCTATGGCGAGGAACTGGTGCTCGACCAGTTGAACCTGTCCATCTCACCCGGCGAAAAAGTCGCCATCGTGGGGGCCAGCGGTGGCGGCAAGAGCACCCTGGTGCAGCTGTTGTTGGGCCTGTATACGCCGCAGTCGGGCAGCATCCGGTTTGGTGGCGCCACGCAGCAGGAGATCGGCCTGGAAACCATCCGTGAAAATGTCGCGGTGGTGCTGCAGCATCCTGCCTTGTTCAACGACACGGTGCGGGCCAACCTCTCCATGGGCCGCGACTGCAGCGACGAGGCCTGCTGGCGGGCATTGGCCATTGCCCAGCTCGATACCACGGTGCGCGCGTTGCCCCTGGGGCTGGAGAGTGTGGTTGGACGTTCCGGGGTGCGGCTGTCCGGTGGGCAGCGTCAACGCCTGGCCATTGCCCGCATGGTATTGGCCGAGCCGCGGGTGGTGATCCTTGACGAAGCGACCTCCGCACTGGACGCCGCCACCGAGTACAACCTCCACCAGGCCCTGGCGCGTTTTCTGAGTGGACGCACCACGCTGATCATTGCCCACCGGTTGTCGGCCGTGAAACAGGCCGACCGGGTATTGGTGTTCGATGGTGGGCGAATCGCTGAAGACGGCGACCATTTGCAATTGATTGCCGAGGGCGGCCTGTACGCCCGACTCTATGGTCATTTGCAACAGATACAGCAGCCTTGAGTTTCCTGTGATTTTCTGCGCTTAGTATCCAAAAAAATCAGCCAAATGCCCCGATTTATTCGAATTTCCATCCAAAGCCTATAGATCCTTCGATCCAACCATTCCAAGGATCGAAAACTGGCCTAGGCTCTGAAATCAGGAGCGGATTTCTCCCGGGTGCTCATCGGCAATGCCTGTGCAAGGGACCTCATGAAGCAAAAGCGGACTCTCGGAACGCCTCGTTTGTTGGGCATCGTCTGGCCCTTCATTGCCGTTGTGCTATTTCAGGCATTGCTCGGAGGCGTCAGTCTCTACGTATTATCAGCCGTTCGTGGCTATGTCGCGGGGGAAAGCCTCTGGTCCAAGGGGCAGAAGGACGCCATTTATTACCTGAATCTCTATGCCGACAGCCGCGACGAATCGATTTTCCGTAAATATCAGCAAGCCATTGCCGTGCCCGAGGGCGGTCACGACTTGCGGGTGGCGCTGGATCGACAGCCGCCTGACCTGGAAGCGGCACGGGCGGGCATCCTTCAAGGGGGAAACCACCCGGACGACGTGCCCAGCCTGATCTGGCTCTATCTGAATTTCCGTCACTTCAGTTACCTGGAAGAAGCCATCGATCTCTGGACGGTGGGCGACGGCTATCTGATCGAGCTGGATAACGTTGCCCGGCAGATGCACGACAGCATTGCCGAAGGGACTGCTTCAGAGACCGATATCCGCGGCTGGAAGGCGCGGATCTTTGCCATCAACGACTCCGTTACCCCGGCAGCCAAGGCTTTCAGCGACGAGCTGGGCGAGGGATCGCGCTTTATCCTGCGCCTGTTGCTGGTGACCAACTTCGCCACAGCACTTGGGCTGATTGTCCTGGCCTTGTTGCGTACCCACAAACTGCTGACTCAGCGACAGGTGTTCGCCAATGCCTTGCAACTGGAGAAGGAGAGGGCGCAGATCACTTTGCAGTCCATCGGCGACGGGGTCATCACCACCGACGTCGAAGGCGCCATTGCCTACATGAATCCCGCTGCCGAGGCGATGACCCACTGGAAGGCCGAACACGCCACCGGACTGCCCTTGGCCGCGCTGTTCAACCTGATCGACGACAATGCCCAGACCGAAGGCCTGACGCTGATCGAACACATTCTCAGCGGTCGGCTCGGTGGTGGCAGCGAACATTCCAAACTGATCCAGCGCCTGGACGGCAGCACGGTGTCGGTGACCCTGGTGGGGGCGCCGATTCGCCATGCGGGCAAGGTCAGCGGCGCCGTCCTGGTCCTGCACGACATGACCCAGGAGCGCCAGTACATTGCCAACCTGTCGTGGCAGGCTACCCATGATGCGCTGACCGGCCTGGCGAACCGCCGGGAATTCGAGTACCGGCTCGAGCAGGCCTTGCATAACCTGACGCGCCAGGTCGGGCGCCATGCCTTGATGTTCCTCGACCTGGACCAGTTCAAGCTGGTCAACGATACCTGCGGCCATGCGGCGGGTGACGAATTGTTGCGGCACATCTGCGCGTTGCTGCAATCGGGCCTGCGGGAAAACGACACCCTGGCCCGGTTGGGCGGCGATGAGTTCGGTATCTTGCTGGAGAACTGTTCGCCGGAGGCCGCGGAGAAGATCGCTGAAGGTCTGCGCCAGACCGTGCAGAATCTGCACTTTGTCTGGAAAGGGCGGCCATTCGTCACCACCGTGAGTATTGGCCTGGTGCACATCGCCCAGAACCCGACCACCCTGGAGGCGTCCCTGCGCGCCGCCGACATGGCCTGTTACATGGCCAAGGAGAAGGGCCGCAACCGAGTCCAGGTCTACCATGCCGACGATTCGGAGTTGTCCCTGCGTTTCGGTGAGATGGCCTGGGTCCAGCGCTTGCACATGGCCCTG
The DNA here is from genome assembly GCF_006227205.1 of Pseudomonas sp. ICMP22404. Lineage (GTDB taxonomy): Bacteria > Pseudomonadota > Gammaproteobacteria > Pseudomonadales > Pseudomonadaceae > Aquipseudomonas. Next base: position 141,645 of record NZ_VCNG01000010.1, on the reverse strand, counting down.
GAGGAAAACCGCTTCTGCCTCTATGCCCAGGAAATTGCCGCACTGGGGCCAGGTGACCATGGTGGCGGGCACATTGAGATCCTGTTGCGCTTGCATGACGAGGCCGGGCGGATGATTCTGCCGGACAGCTTCATTCCTGCGGCGGAGCGCTATGGCCTGATGACGTCCCTGGACCGTTGGGTGGTGGAGAATGTCTTCAGAATCATCCGCCAGTGCCTGAACGATTCGCGGCAGGGCCCAATGGCCATGTGTGCGATCAATCTGTCAGGCACGACTATCGGAGATCAGGCATTCCTCGACTTCCTGCGTAAACAGTTCGCGGCGTATTCGATTCCGCCGGAAATGATTTGTTTTGAAATTACAGAGACCAGCGCTATTTCGAATTTGGGCAGCGCCATTCGCTTTATCAATGAACTCAAGAGCTTGGGTTGTTACTTCTCGCTGGATGACTTTTGCGCCGGAATGTCTTCATTCGCTTACCTGAAACATTTACCTGTAGACTTCCTGAAGATCGACGGGAGTTTCGTAAAGGATATGCTGGACGACCCGATTAACCGTGCAATGGTCGAGGTGATCAACCACATCGGCCACGTCATGGGTAAGCGCACCATTGCCGAGTTTGTGGAAACTGCCCAGATCGAGCAGGCATTGCTGGAGATTGGAGTGGACTACGCTCAGGGGTATGTCATCGAGCGCCCGCAGTTGTTTACCTGTGACACGTTGCAATGCAGGCCGGCCCGGCCCCAGCCGTTGTTATTCAAGGCCCCCGGCACGTTCCGCTGAGCCTCTTGTTGATCCGGAAAAAAATCACAATCAAAAGGAGCCCGACAGTGATCGACACATTCAACCGAACAGGCCCGCTCATGGACGCCAAAAGCTATCCGCAATGGGCACAGCAGCTCATCGCCGATTGCGGCGAGAGCAAGCGCCGGGTTGTCGAACACGAGCTGTATCAGCGCATGCGCGACAATAAGCTCAGCGCCAAGACCATGCGCCACTACCTCATCGGTGGTTGGCCGGTCGTTGAACAGTTCGCCTTATACATGGCACAGAACCTCACCAAGACCCGCTTTGCCCGCCATCCCGGCGAGGATATGGCCCGGCGCTGGCTGATGCGTAACATTCGTGTCGAACTCAATCACGCCGACTACTGGGTGAACTGGAGCGCCGCCCACGGCGTGACGCTGGAGGACCTCCAGGCGCAGCAGGTAGCGCCTGAACTCCATGCCTTGAGTCATTGGTGCTGGCATACCAGCTCTTCGGACTCGCTGATCGTGGCAATCGCAGCGACCAACTATGCCATTGAAGGCGCGACCGGGGAGTGGTCGGCGCTGGTGTGTTCCAGCGGCATCTACGCGGCGGCCTTCGCCGAGGAAGACCGCAAGCGCGCCATGAAATGGCTGAAGATGCACGCCCAGTACGACGACGCCCACCCATGGGAAGCGCTGGAAATCATCTGCACGCTGGCGGGCATGAATCCGAGCCAGGCCTTGCAGAACGAACTGCGCCAGGCCGTGTGCAAGAGCTACGACTACATGTACCTGTTCCTGGAACGTTGCATGCAACTGGAACAGTCGGAGACGGCCGGAAAATTGGCACCTCACCGCGAGCGCCTGGCGCTGGCCGGGAGCTGATGCCTAGTTGACCGATGTGGGAGCGGGCCCGCTAGCGAAGCGGTCTGGCTGGCCAACGGGGAGGTTGGCTATCGGACCGTATCGCGAGCAGGCTTGCTCCCACATTTTTGTTTAATGCAATCAGACTCACCTTGAACCCTTGTGGGAGCGAGCCTGCTCGCGATAGCGGTGAACCAGCTTGCAGAAGTATCGAGCCTGCCACCGACCCTTCGCGAGCGGCTCCTGCACCCAGCCTGACTCGCCTGTTTTCAATCAACCCGCCATCGCCAACCGATTCCGACCTTCGCGCTTGGCCACATACAACGCGCTGTCGACCCGGCGCAGCAGGCTTTCCATGGACTCACCCGGCAGCAGCGTCGCGCAGCCGAGGCTGACCGTCAGCTCAATCCTGACACCTGCCGCGAAATAATCCTGCAACTGGGCGGCATACCGCAGTCGCTCGCCAATCGTGGCTGCGGCCTCCCGACTGGTGTTGGAAAGCAGGATCAGAAACTCCTCGCCGCCGAACCTGAAGACCATGTCCACATTGCGCAGTTGATCCTTGATCGACTCGGCAACGGCCTTGAGCACCTCATCACCGGCGCCATGGCCGTAGGTATCGTTGATACGCTTGAAGTGGTCGATGTCGAGCATCAGCAGCGACAACGGCTGCATATGACGCCTGGCCATGTCGATTTCCCGCTCCATGACCTGGTCCATGGCAATGCGGTTGCCGGTTCCGGTCAACGGATCGCGCAGGGCGCTCTGGGTGGCGGCGCGGTAGAGCAGGGCGTTACGCAGCGGAAACAACAGGGTCGACAGCACTGATTCGAGGTCGCTCTGTTCCGCGTCGCTAAAGCGCTGATTGCGGCGGAACACCAATTCGCCCAGCTGTTCGCCTTCATGGCTGAGGTTGTAGCTGAGCAGATGATGCCCGCGTTGACCGAACTCCAGCCGCAGATCGCTGGGCTTGTGCTGATAGGCCAGCGCATCCAGGGGCACCAGTCGTTGAACTTCACGGAAAAACAGGCCCAGAATCCGCTGAGGTTCCAGGCTGGTCGGCAATTGCTGACTCAGTTGCTGACGCAATTGCGACAGGCTGACGGCGCGTGCGACGAGCGGCGACGGTTGACCGAGGCCCAGGCGCTGCAGTTTGGCGCTGTCGAAATCAATCGCGTTGGTCTGGATGGGCGTTTTCATTTGGCGTGAGCCCCTAAGCAGAATCTATCCTGGCGCCGGGTGAGGTGGCTGTGGGCTGCGTGTCGTACTGGCCCTTAAGTCCCGTAGGACATTGATTTGAGTCTAGTCTGCTTTCCTTGGCTGACGCAGGCCTCGTATCAACCTCCGCTACCCGCCGGACATGGCGTGTTTAGAAGGGTTAGAGCGAAAGTCGTGCCAGTGCGTTCACTTTTGAAAAACCCATTGAAAATCAATGAGGTGAAATCAAGCGCCCCTGGCGCGCCGATTTTTGCGCGACATGGGTTTGGCGGTTCGCCTGGCTCGGCGTTGAAGCGGGGGCGCATCGCGACGGTAAACCGCCGCGACGTGAGGATGAGTCTTTACTGTGCGTTGAACGCCTGACCGTTGACGCCCTTGCTGTCCGGCCCCATCAGGTACAGATAGACCGGCATGATCTCTTCCGGTGTCGGATTGTTGAGCGGATTTTCCCCCGGATAGGCCTGGGCGCGCATGCTGGTACGGGTTGCGCCGGGGTTGATGCTGTTGGCGCGCACCGGCGCGACGGTATCGACTTCGTCGGCCAGGGTCTGCATCAACCCCTCGGTGGCAAACTTGGACACGCCATAAGCGCCCCAGTACGCTCGACCCTTGCGACCGACGCTGCTGGAGGTGAACACCACGGACGCGTCCGTGGACAGCTTGAGCAGGGGGAGCAAGGTGCTGGTGAGCATGAACATGGCATTGACGTTCACGTGCATCACCCGCATGAAGTTCTCGCCGGACAGTTGTTCCAGCGGCGTGCGCGGGCCGATGATCGAGGCGTTGTGCAACAGGCCGTCCAAGTGACCGAACTCGGTTTCGATCATGGCTGCCAGTTCGTCGTATTGATGGGGCAGGGCGGTTTCGAGGTTGAAGGGAATCACCGCCGGCTGTGGATGGCCGGCCGCTTCGATTTCATCATAGACCTGGGTCAGGTTGGCTTCGGTCTTGCCCAGCAGTAGCACGGTAGCGCCGTGGGCGGCGTAGGCCTTGGCGGCAGCCGCGCCGATGCCACGACCGGCACCGGTGACCAGGATGACCCGGCCGTCGAGCAGGTCGGGGCGGGCGGAATAATCAAACATAAAAACCTCATGAAACATAACGATGCGTGGTGATGCACGGTGTGGCGACGGGTTGTATTGTGGCGAGGGGATTCATCCCCGCTGGGTCGCGAAGCGACCCCTTGCGTATTACTTGATACACCGCAGTGACTGACATCTCTTGGAGGCGCTTCGCACCTCGGCGGGGATAATCCCCTTGCCACAAAAAATCTACTTATTGTCTTGCCACACGAAGTAGTCAGTTCAGCAACTGCACAACGCGTTATCCAGCACTTCGCGCAACGCCAACGGGTGATCGATCACCACGTCCGCGCCCCAGTGCTTGGGGTTGTCGTCCGGGTGGATATAGCCGTAGGTCACTGCGCAGGTCTTGGTGCCGGCGCTGCGCCCGGACTCGATGTCCCGCAGGTCGTCGCCCACGAACAGCACGCTGGCCGGGTCCAGGTCGAGCAGCTTGCACGCCAGGATCAGTGGTTCCGGATCCGGTTTGCTGTTGGTCACGTGATCCGGGCAGATCAGCACCTTCGAGCGCTCGGCCAGGCCCAGTTGCTGCATGATGGGCTCGGCGAAGCGCACCGGTTTGTTGGTGACCACCCCCCAGATCAGGTTGGCGGCTTCAATGTCGGCCAGTACTTCGGCCATGCCGTCGAACAGGTGGCTATGGACAGCGCACCCCTTGAGGTAGCGGTCGAGGAATTCCTGGCGCAGGTCCTCGAAGCCCGGTGATTCGGGGTCCATGGAAAAGGTCACCGCGACCATCGCACGGGCGCCACCGGAGATTTCGTCACGAATGTGCTGCGTGTTCATCGGTGGCAAGCCACGGTCGGCGCGCATGGCCTGGCAGATGGCGATGAAGTCCGGCGCGGTGTCGAGCAGCGTGCCGTCCATGTCGAAGAGAACCGCTTTGAGACGCATCGACTTACTCCTCGCGCAGGGTCTGGATCATGTAGTTGACGTCAACGTCGGCGGCCAGCTTGTAGTGCTTGGTCAGCGGATTGTAGGTCAGGCCGATGATGTCCTTGACGGTCAGCCCGGCCATGCGGCTCCAGGCGCCCAGCTCGGAAGGACGGATGAACTTCTTGAAGTCGTGGGTGCCACGGGGCAGCAGCTTCATGATGTATTCCGCACCGATGATGGCGAACAGGTACGCCTTCGGGTTGCGGTTGATCGTGGAAAAGAACACCTGGCCGCCGGGCTTGACCATGCGGAAGCAGGCGCGGATGACCGAGGACGGGTCCGGCACATGTTCGAGCATTTCCAGGCAGGTGACCACGTCGAACTGAGCCGGCATTTCCTCGGCCAGGGCCTCTGCGGTGATCTGCCGGTACTCTACGTTGACGCCGGACTCCAGTTGGTGCAACTGCGCCACAGCCAGCGGCGCCTCGCCCATGTCGATGCCCATCACGGTTGCCCCGCGCTGGGCCATGGCTTCGCTGAGAATGCCGCCGCCACAGCCGACGTCGAGCACCTTCTTGCCGGCCAGGTTGACCCGCTCGTCGATCCAGTTGACCCGCAGCGGGTTGATATCGTGCAGCGGCTTGAATTCGCTTTCGCGGTCCCACCAGCGGTGAGCCAAGGCTTCGAACTTGGCGATTTCGGCGTGGTCGACGTTGCTCATGTGCAGATCCTCGAAAAACTTGAAAAAATCAGTTGCCCCGAGCCGTGGCTCAAGAGGCAGGGTTATTCGTCGTGACCGCTGATGCGGCGACCCCAGGCCTGGGCCGTGGCGGTCAGTTGCGGTTCGTCCAGGCGGGTCAGCCGGCCGTCCTCAAGCAACGGCTTGCCGGCCACCCACAGGTGTTTCACGCAATCGCGGCCGGTGGCATAGATCAGCTGCGACACCGGGTCGTAGATCGGTTGCTGGGCCAGTCCCGACAGATCGAAGGCCACCAGGTCGGCGGCCTTGCCGACTTCCAGCGAACCAACGGTGGCCTCGATGCCCAGGGCCCGGGCGCCATTGAGCGTGGCCATGCGCAACGCCCGATGGGCATCCAGGGCCGTCGCTGAACCGGCGACGGCCTTGGCCAACAGGGCTGCGGTGCGGGTTTCCCCCAGCAGGTCCAGGTCGTTGTTGCTCGCCGCGCCGTCGGTGCCGACCGCCACATTGACGCCGGCCTGCCACAAGCGCTCCACCGGGCAGAAGCCACTGGCCAGCTTCAGGTTCGATTCCGGGCAATGGATCACACTGCAATTGCTTTCTACCAGCAAGGCCAGGTCTTCATCGCTGATCTGAGTCATGTGCACCGCTTGGAAACGCGGCCCCAACAGGCCAAGCCGCCCCAGGCGAGCCATTGGTCGCTCAGCGGTGTTATCCACAGCCTGCTGCACTTCGAAGGCGGTTTCGTGAACATGCATATGAATGGCCGCGTCCAGCTCTTCGGCAATCACACGGATTTTCTCCAGGTTCTCGTCGCCCACGGTGTAGGGTGCATGCGGACCGAATGCGACTTTGATCCGTGGATGGTGCTTGAGATCGCCAAACAATTCGATGCCCTGACGAATGGCGTCGTCGGCACTGGCGGCCCCGGGAATCGGGAAATCGAGGATCGGAATGGCGATTTGCGCACGGATGCCGCTGTTATGGACGCGCTCGCTGGCAACCTTGGGATAGAAATACATGTCAGAAAAACAGGTGATGCCACCCTTGATCTGCTCGGCGATCGCCAGGTCGGTGCCGTCGCGCACGAAGTCTTCATCGACCCATTTGCCCTCGGCCGGCCAGATATGCTGTTCAAGCCAGGTCATCAGGGGCAAGTCGTCGGCCAGACCGCGGAACAGTGTCATCGCCGCATGCCCGTGGGCATTGATCAGGCCCGGGCTGAGCAACATGCCCGGCAACTCGCGGACCTCGGCAGCCTCACATTTCAGGGCTTCGGCCCGTGGGCCGATGAACACGATGCAACCGTTGCGGATGCCCAGACCGTGATCCTTGAGTACCACACCGGCGGGTTCGACAGGCACCAACCAGGTCGGCAGCAATAGTAAGTCGAGCGCAACGGCTGGCTTGGGCATCGTGGATCGGTTCCATGGGTTATAAAGGATGGCGAAGTATACCCGAGCGTCATCACGCTGGGATCGCTATAATCGGCGGCTTTGTTCAAGAGTGCGGAGTGTAGGATGCGCGATCAACTGTTGGCTGCGGAGAAGGTGAAGGCCATCGATTGGCGGGATGGCGCCCTGTACCTGCTGGATCAGCGTGTTTTGCCGTTCGAGGAAAACTGGATCGCCTACACCAGTGCGGCCGGCGTGGCCGAGGCCATTCGTGCGATGGTGGTGCGCGGCGCGCCGGCCATCGGGATCAGTGCGGCTTACGGTGTGGTGCTGGCCGCGCGGGCGAGGGTGGCCGAGGGCGGTGATTGGCAAACGGCGCTGGAGGCGGATTTCACCTTGTTGGCCGAATCCCGGCCGACGGCGGTGAACCTGTTCTGGGCCTTGGATCGGATGCGCGACCGGTTGGCGCGCTTGAAGGAGCATGCCGAGCCGCTGGCCGCCCTTGAGGCCGAGGCTGTCGCCATTCACGAAAGTGATCGTGAAGCCAATCTGACCATGGCCCAGCTCGGCGTCGACCTGATCCGCAAGCATCAGGGCAATGCCCAGGCCATCCTGACCCATTGCAACACCGGTGCCCTGGCCACCGGCGGCTTCGGCACGGCCCTGGGGGTGATCCGCGGCGCATTCATCGAGGGGATGGTCGAGCGTGTCTACGCCGACGAAACCCGTCCATGGCTGCAGGGCTCGCGCCTCACGGCCTGGGAGTTGGCCAATGAGGGCATCCCGGTGACCCTCAACGCCGATTCCGCCGCTGCCCATATCATGAAGACCAAGGGCGTGACCTGGGTGATCGTCGGCGCCGACCGCATCACCGCCAACGGTGACGTGGCGAACAAGATCGGTACCTATCAACTGGCGGTCTGCGCCATGCACCACGGCGTGCGCTTCATGGTGGTGGCACCGAGTTCGACGATCGACATGAACCTGGCCAGTGGCGAAGACATCCCGATCGAAGAACGCGACGGGCGCGAACTGCTGGAAGTCGGCGGCAAGCGGGTTGGCGCGGATGTGGAGGCGTTCAACCCGGTGTTCGACGTCACGCCGGCCGACCTGATCGATGCCATCGTCACGGAGAAGGGTATCGTCGAGCGCCCGGATACCGCGAAGATGGCGCAATTGATGTGCCGCAAGCGGCTGCATTAAGACGGTTTTGTCAGGTGCATTGCCTTCGCGAGCAGGCTCGCTCCCACATGGAATTGCGGTGTGTCAGGAACCCCGGGCATACAAAACACTCCTGTGGGAGCGAGCCTGCTCGCGATGAGGTCCTTGAAACCTGCAGATCTCCTTGCATTTGAGTGCAATTTCTCCAGTCGCAGTGCTTCTAAGCCCCTCTCGTCCCATTCCAGCCTGTCACCGGTCAACTAACTATGCTCCATGCGCATCTGGGGGATAGGTGCGTGGCGGCTCTTGTGATAACATCCGGCGGTTTCCAAGGTCGCTTCACGAAGCGGTCTTTACTGCGCAGATCCATGGCATAACTCGTTGATTTGTCGTAAGTCGCTGCACGGCACTTGTCCTGTAGCGGCGAGCTTCGTTCGTCCCGTCTGGATGTGACGAGGTTTCACCAGAAAAAGGAATCAGGCTTCTCATGGGCGAACTGGCCAAAGAAATCCTCCCGGTCAATATCGAAGACGAGCTGAAACAGTCCTACCTCGACTACGCAATGAGCGTAATCGTCGGGCGGGCGCTGCCGGATGCGCGCGATGGCTTGAAGCCCGTGCACCGGCGCGTGTTGTTCGCGATGAGCGAGCTGGGCAACGACTTCAACAAGCCGTACAAGAAATCCGCCCGTGTCGTCGGTGACGTGATCGGTAAGTATCACCCTCACGGTGACACTGCGGTGTACGACACCATCGTCCGGATGGCGCAGCCATTTTCCCTGCGCTACCTGCTGGTAGACGGCCAGGGCAACTTCGGCTCCGTGGACGGCGACAACGCTGCGGCCATGCGATACACCGAAGTGCGCATGACCAAGCTCGCCCACGAGCTGCTGGCCGACCTGCACAAGGAAACCGTGGACTGGGTGCCGAACTACGACGGCACCGAAATGATCCCGGCGGTCATGCCGACCCGTATCCCGAACCTGCTGGTCAACGGTTCCAGCGGCATTGCCGTGGGCATGGCAACCAACATCCCGCCGCACAACCTCGGTGAAGTCATCGACGGCTGCCTGGCCCTCATCGACAACCCCGAGCTGACCGTCGATGAGCTGATGCAATACATCCCCGGTCCGGACTTCCCCACCGCCGCGATCATCAACGGTCGTGCCGGTATCATCGAGGCCTATCGCACCGGTCGCGGCCGCATTTATATGCGCGCTCGCTCGACGGTCGAAGACATCGACAAGGTCGGTGGCCGCCAGCAGATCGTCATCACCGAACTCCCGTACCAGCTGAACAAGGCCCGTCTGATCGAGAAGATCGCCGAGCTGGTCAAGGAGAAGAAGCTCGAAGGCATCACCGAGCTGCGGGACGAGTCCGACAAGGACGGCATGCGCGTCGTGATCGAGCTGCGTCGCGGCGAAGTGCCTGAGGTGATCCTCAACAACCTCTACGCTCAAACCCAACTGCAAAGCGTGTTCGGTATCAACATCGTTGCGTTGATCGATGGCCGTCCGCGGATCCTGAACCTCAAGGACCTGCTGGAAGCCTTCGTGCGTCACCGTCGCGAAGTGGTTACCCGCCGTACCGTGTTCGAACTGCGCAAGGCCCGTGAGCGTGGTCACATCCTGGAAGGCCAGGCTGTGGCCTTGTCGAACATCGACCCGGTCATTGCCCTGATCAAGGCTTCACCGACGCCGTCGGAAGCCAAGGAAGCGCTGGTCAGCACGCCTTGGGAGTCCAGTGCGGTGATGACCATGGTCGAGCGCGCTGGCGCCGACTCCTGCCGTCCGGAGAACCTCGACCCGCAATACGGCCTGCGCGACGGCAAGTACTTCCTGTCCCCGGAACAGGCGCAAGCCATCCTGGAACTGCGCCTGCACCGCTTGACCGGCCTGGAGCATGAGAAGCTGCTGGCCGAGTACCAGGAGATCCTCAACCAGATCGGCGAGCTGATCCGCATCCTCAACAGCGCCACGCGCCTGATGGAAGTGATCCGCGAAGAACTGGAAGTGATCCGCGCCGAATACGGCGACGTGCGCCGCACCGAGATCCTCGATGCGCGCCTGGACCTGACCCTGGGTGACATGATCCCGGAAGAAGACCGCGTGGTGACCATTTCCCACGGTGGCTATGCCAAGACCCAGCCGCTGGCCGCCTACCAGGCCCAGCGTCGCGGTGGCAAAGGCAAGTCGGCGACTGGCGTCAAGGATGAGGACTACATTGCTCACCTGCTGGTTGCCAACAGCCACACCACGCTGTTGCTGTTCTCCAGCAAGGGCAAGGTGTACTGGCTCAAGACCTACGAAATTCCCGAAGCGTCTCGCGCCGCCCGTGGTCGTCCGCTGGTCAACCTGCTGCCACTGGACGACGGTGAGTACATCACCACCATGTTGCCGGTGGAGGAATACACCGAAGGCCACTACATCTTCATGGCGACCGCCAACGGCACCGTCAAGAAGACCCCGCTGGAGTCCTTCAGTCGCCAGCGCAGCGTGGGCCTGATTGCCCTGGAGCTGGACGAAGGCGACGTGTTGATTTCCGCCGCCATCACCGATGGCGAGCGTGAGGTCATGCTGTTCTCCGACGGTGGCAAGGTTACCCGCTTCAAGGAATCCGACGTTCGCGCCATGGGCCGTACCGCCCGCGGTGTGCGCGGCATGCGCCTGCCGGAAGGTCAGAAGCTGATTTCCATGCTGATCCCCGAAGAGGGCAGCCAGATCCTCACCGCTTCGGCGCGTGGTTATGGCAAGCGTACCGCCATCAGCGAATTCCCCGAGTACAAGCGTGGCGGCCAGGGCGTGATCGCCATGGTCAGCAACGAGCGTAACGGCCGTCTGGTCGGTGCAGTCCAAGTGCTCGATGGCGAAGAGATCATGCTGATCTCCGACCAGGGCACCCTGGTACGTACGCGGGTCGACGAAGTGTCGAGCCTGGGCCGTAATACCCAGGGCGTGACGCTGATCAAGCTGGCCAGCGATGAAACGCTGGTGGGGCTTGAGCGGGTGCAGGAGCCGTCGGAAGTCGAAGGCGAGGAGCTGGAAGGCGAGGACGACGTGGCGTTCGACGGTACCCTGGGTGCCGATGTCGACGACATGGCCGGCGACGATCAATCGCTCGACGCTGCCGCAGACGAAGAAGAACCGCAGGAATAAGCGGACACGCAGGGGGCGGATGAAGATTCGCCCCCTTGTTGTTTGTCCCTTTTGAAATTTTGCGAGACTGTGCATGACAGCTCAACTGTGGGAGCGAGCTGTGGGAGCAAGGCTTGCCCGCGATAGCGATAGATCAGTCGACATTCATGTTGAATGCAAGTCTGTAATCGCGGGCAAGCCTTGCTCCCACAATGGGCGCCCGCTGATACCGTATTAATGTGTGACCACCAGATCAGAGCGAGATTGGATGTGAGCAAGAGAGCCTATAACTTCTGTGCCGGCCCGGCGGCGCTTCCTGAAGCGGTCCTGAAGCGTGCCCAGGGTGAACTTCTCGACTGGCATGGCAAGGGCCTGTCCGTCATGGAAATGAGCCATCGTAGCGATGAGTTCGTGTCCATTGCCACCAAGGCCGAGCAGGACCTGCGTGATCTGCTGAACATCCCGTCCAACTACAAGGTGTTGTTCCTGCAGGGCGGCGCCAGCCAGCAATTTGCCCAGATCCCGTTGAACCTGCTGCCGGAGAGTGGCAAGGCTGACTACATCGACACCGGTATCTGGTCGCAGAAAGCCATTGAAGAAGCCTCGCGTTACGGCCACGTCAACGTTGCCGCCACCGCCAAGCCCTACGATTATTTCGCCATCCCCGGTCAGAATGAGTGGAACCTGTCCAAGGACGCGGCCTACGTTCATTACGCACCGAACGAAACCATCGGCGGCCTGGAATTCAACTGGATCCCGGAAACCGGTGACGTGCCATTGGTGGCCGACATGTCTTCGGACATTCTTTCGCGCCCTGTGGATGTCTCCCGTTTCGGCATGATCTACGCCGGCGCCCAGAAGAACATCGGCCCGAGCGGCATCCTGGTCAGCATCATTCGCGAGGACCTGTTGGGTCGTGCCCGTTCCCTGTGCCCGACCATGCTCAACTACAAGGTCGCAGCCGACAACGGCTCGATGTACAACACGCCGCCGACCCTGGCCTGGTACCTGTCCGGCCTGGTATTCGAATGGCTCAAGGAGCAGGGCGGTGTCGAAGCCATCGGCAAGCTCAATGAAGTGAAGCAACGCGTGCTCTACGACTTCATCGACGCCAGCGGCCTCTACAGCAACCCGATCAACAAGACCGACCGCTCCTGGATGAACGTACCGTTCCGCCTGGCCGACGACCGTCTCGACAAGCCGTTCCTGGCGGGTGCCGACGAGCGCGGGCTGCTGAACCTCAAGGGCCATCGCTCGGTCGGTGGCATGCGCGCCTCCATCTACAACGCCGTGGACATCAATGCGGTCAACGCACTGATCGCCTACATGGCAGAGTTCGAGAAGGAACACGGCTGATGTCAGAGCAAGAACTCAAGGCGCTGCGCCTGCGCATCGATGCCCTGGACGAAAAAGTCCTGGAGCTGATCAGCGAGCGCGCGCGCTGCGCCCAGGAAGTCGCCCGGGTGAAAATGGCCTCCCTTGCCGAAGGTGAGGTGCCGGTGTTCTATCGACCCGAGCGTGAGGCTCAGGTGCTCAAGCGCGTCATGGAGCGCAACAAGGGCCCGCTGAGCAACGAAGAGATGGCGCGGCTGTTCCGCGAGGTCATGTCGTCGTGCCTGGCCCTCGAGCAACCGCTGAAAGTGGCGTACCTGGGCCCTGAGGGGACCTTTACCCAGGCCGCCGCCATGAAGCACTTCGGCCACGCGGTGATCAGCAAGCCGATGGCGGCCATCGACGAAGTCTTCCGCGAAGTCGCGGCCGGCGCGGTGAATTTCGGCGTGGTGCCGGTGGAAAACTCCACCGAAGGCGCGGTCAACCACACGCTGGACAGCTTCCTCGAACATGACATGGTGATCTGTGGCGAAGTCGAGCTGCGCATCCACCATCACCTGCTGGTGGGCGAGAACACCAAGACCGACAGCATCAGCCGGATCTATTCCCACGCCCAGTCCCTGGCCCAGTGCCGCAAGTGGCTGGACGCCCATTATCCGAATGTCGAGCGCGTGGCGGTATCGAGCAACGCCGAGGCGGCCAAGCGGGTCAAGGGTGAGTGGAACTCGGCGGCGATCGCCGGGGACATGGCGGCCGGTCTCTATGGGCTGACTCGCCTGGCTGAGAAAATCGAGGATCGTCCGGACAACTCCACGCGATTCCTGATGATCGGCAACCAGGAAGTGCCACCGACCGGCGACGACAAGACCTCGATCATCGTCTCCATGAGCAACAAGCCCGGTGCGCTTCATGAGCTGCTGGTGCCGTTCCACGACAATGGTATCGATCTGACCCGGATCGAGACCCGTCCGTCGCGCAGCGGTAAATGGACCTACGTGTTCTTCATCGATTTCGTCGGCCACCACCGCGACCCGCTGGTAAAAGGTGTGCTGGAGAAAATCAGTCAGGAAGCAGTGGCACTCAAGGTGCTGGGTTCCTACCCCAAGGCAGTTCTTTAAGGGCGGATAGCAAATGAGTGGCAACTTCCTCGCTCTGGCACAGCCAGGCGTGCAACAACTTTCGCCTTACGTTCCGGGCAAGCCCGTGGACGAACTGGCTCGCGAGCTGGACCTGGATCCGGCCAGCATCGTCAAACTGGCAAGTAACGAGAACCCGCTGGGTGCCGGTCCCAAGGCGCTGGCGGCGATCCGTGATGAACTGGCCGAGCTGACCCGTTACCCCGATGGCAATGGGTTCGCCTTGAAAAGCCTGCTGGCCGAGCGCTGTGGTGTCGAGCTGAACCAGGTGACCCTGGGCAACGGCTCCAACGATATTCTCGAGCTCGTGGCGCGTGCCTACCTGGCGCCGGGCCTCAACGCGGTGTTCAGCGAACATGCGTTTGCGGTCTACCCGATCGCGACCCAGGCGGTCGGTGCCGACGCTCGCGTGGTTCCGGCCAAGGATTGGGGGCACGATCTGCCGGCCATGCTGGCGGCCATCGACGCCAACACCCGAGTGGTGTTCATCGCCAACCCGAACAACCCGACCGGCACCTGGTTCGACGCCCAGGCCCTGGACGACTTCCTGCAGGACGTCCCGGAGCACGTGCTGGTGGTGCTGGACGAGGCGTACATCGAGTACGCCGAAGGCAGTGACCTGCCCGATGGCCTGGACTTCCTCGCGGCCTACCCGAACCTGCTGGTTTCGCGCACGTTCTCCAAGGCCTATGGCCTGGCGTCGTTGCGGGTCGGTTACGGCCTGTCCACCGCCGTGGTGGCTGACGTGCTGAACCGCGTGCGTCAACCGTTCAACGTCAACAGCTTTGCCCTGGCCGCCGCCTGTGCTGCACTGCAGGATGAGGAATACCTGGCTCAGAGCCGCCACTTGAACGAAGCGGGCATGCAGCAGTTGGAAGCGGGTTTCCGCGAGTTGGGCCTGGGCTGGATTCCCTCGAAAGGCAACTTCATCTGCGTCGACCTGGGGCGTGTTGCGGCGCCGGTGTTCCAAGGCCTGTTGCGTGAAGGCGTGATCGTGCGTCCAGTGGCCAATTACGGCATGCCGAACCACCTGCGCATCACCGTTGGCCTGCAAGCGGAAAACAGCCGTTTCCTCGAGGCGTTGAGCAAGGTCCTGGCTCGTGGTTGATGTCACTTCACTGCAACCTGCTGCACCTATGATCGGTCGCCTGGTGGTGGTCGGTCTGGGGCTGATCGGTGGCTCGTTCGCCAAGGGCTTGCGCGAAAGCGGTCTGTGCCGCGAGGTGGTCGGCGTCGACCTGGATCCGCAGTCGCGCCAACTGGCGGTGGAACTGGGCGTGGTAGATCGTTGTGAAGACGATCTGGCGGCTGCGTGCCAGGGGGCTGACGTGATTCAACTGGCGGTGCCGATCCTGGCCATGGAGAAACTCCTGGCACGGCTGGCGACCATGGACCTGGGCCAGGCGATCCTGACTGACGTCGGCAGTGCCAAGGGTAACGTCGTGCGTGCGGCTACCGAAGCCTTCGGCGGGATGCCGGCGCGCTTCGTGCCGGGTCATCCGATTGCCGGCTCCGAGCAGAGCGGCGTGGAAGCTTCCAACGCCGAGCTGTTTCGCCGTCACAAAGTCATATTGACGCCGCTGGAGCAGACCGATCCGGCGGCGCTGGCGATGGTGGACCGCTTGTGGCGTGAATTGGGTGCCGATGTCGAGCATATGCAGGTCGGACGTCATGATGAAGTCCTGGCCGCCACCAGCCATTTACCGCACCTGTTGGCGTTCGGTCTGGTGGATTCATTGGCCAAACGCAATGAAAATCTTGAGATCTTCCGTTACGCTGCCGGCGGTTTCCGCGATTTCACGAGAATCGCCGGTAGCGACCCGGTCATGTGGCACGACATCTTCCTCGCCAACCGCGAAGCTGTCCTGCGCACACTCGATACATTTCGCAGCGACCTCGACGCCTTACGCGACGCGGTCGATGCAGGGGACGGGCACCAACTGCTGGGCGTTTTCACACGCGCCAGGGTGGCCCGCGAGCATTTCAGTAAAATCCTGGCCCGTCGGGCCTATGTGGACGCTATGAATTCCAACGATCTGATTTTCCTGGCACAACCTGGTGGCTCCCTGAGCGGGCGTATTCGTGTACCGGGCGATAAATCGATTTCCCACCGCTCGATCATGCTCGGCTCCCTGGCCGAAGGCGTGACCGAGGTGGAAGGCTTCCTCGAGGGCGAAGATGCCCTGGCGACGCTGCAAGCGTTCCGCGACATGGGGGTGGTCATCGAAGGGCCGCACCACGGCCGCGTGACGATCCACGGTGTTGGCTTGCATGGCCTCAAGCCTGCGCCAGGCCCGATCTACCTGGGTAACTCCGGCACTTCGATGCGCCTGTTGTCCGGCCTGCTGGCCGCACAGGATTTCGACAGCACCCTGACCGGCGACGCGTCGCTGTCCAAGCGGCCGATGAACCGCGTGGCCAACCCGCTGCGGGAAATGGGCGCGGTCATCGAGACGGCCGCCGACGGTCGTCCACCGATGGTCATCCGTGGTGGCAACAAACTCAAGGGCCTGACCTACACCATGCCAATGGCCAGTGCCCAGGTGAAATCCTGCCTGCTGCTGGCCGGTCTCTATGCCGAAGGCAAGACCACTGTCACCGAGCCGGCGCCGACCCGTGACCACACCGAGCGCATGCTCCGTGGTTTTGGCTATCCGGTCACGGTCAATGGCGCTACGGCGTCCGTTGAGTCGGGCGGCAAGTTGACCGCGACCCACATCGAAGTGCCGGGCGACATCTCTTCGTCGGCGTTCTTCCTGGTGGCAGCGTCCATCGCCGAAGGCTCCGAACTGGTGCTCGAGCACGTCGGCATCAACCCGACCCGTACGGGCGTGATCGATATCCTGCGCCTGATGGGCGCCGACATCACCCTGGAGAACCAGCGTGAAGTGGGCGGCGAGCCGGTGGCGGACCTTCGCGTAAGAGCAGCTAAACTCAAGGGTATCGAGATTCCCGAGGCGCTGGTTCCGCTGGCGATCGATGAGTTCCCGGTGCTGTTCGTGGCTGCGGCCTGCGCGCAAGGGCGGACGGTGTTGACCGGCGCTGAAGAGCTGCGGGTCAAGGAATCGGACCGTATCCAGGTGATGGCGGATGGTTTGCTGGCGCTGGGCGTCAAGTGCGAGCCTACGCCGGACGGCATCATCATCGACGGTGGCCAGATCGGCGGCGGCGAAGTCCATGGTCACGGCGATCATCGCATCGCCATGGCCTTCAGTGTTGCGTCCCTGCGAGCGAACGCGCCGATTCGCATCCATGACTGCGCCAACGTTGCGACGTCGTTCCCGAACTTCCTGGCGCTGTGCACGCAGGTTGGTATTCGAGTGGCAAAAGAGGCACGGTCGTGAACATCAAGGCACCGGTCATCACCATCGATGGTCCGAGCGGTTCGGGCAAGGGCACCGTCGCCGGGATGCTGGCCAGGCAGCTGGGCTGGAACCTGCTCGATTCGGGGGCCCTGTACCGCCTGCTCGCATTTGCGGCCAGCAACCATGGCGTGGACCTGACCAACGAGGAGTTGCTCAAGGCCCTGGCGGCGCACCTGGATGTGCAGTTCATTGCGGCGACCGACGGTCAGCTGCAGCGCATCATCCTGGAAGGCGACGAAGTCAGCGACGTCATCCGTACTGAAACCGTTGGCGCCGGGGCCTCCCAGGTCGCCGCGCTGCCGGCGGTGCGCGAAGCCTTGTTGCAGCGTCAGCGTGCATTTCTGGAGCAGCCGGGGCTGGTGGCCGATGGTCGCGACATGGGTACGGTGGTCTTTCCAGACGCGCCATTGAAGATTTTCCTGACCGCCAGCGCGGAGGAGCGGGCTCGTCGCCGATATTTGCAGTTGAAGGGCAAAGGCGAGGATGTTAGTCTGTCGAGTCTGCTAGATGAGATCCGTGCACGTGACGAACGTGACACCCAGCGCGCAGTAGCCCCGCTCAAGCCGGCGGCTGATGCAATACAGCTGGATTCCACGGAGTTGTCCATCGAACAGGTGTTGCAACGCATCATGAGCGAGATCGCCATTCGCGATATCGCCGGGTGACCAGGAAGCTCCGCAGGGGACCAGTCATAGTCCTGCGGTGCTTCTTCTATATGAAACTAACCCACATCGTCTGGGGTGTGGAGGCGGGCGTATTCTTCGCCCTAATCAACAGGAATTAAAATGAGCGAAAGCTTTGCGGAACTCTTTGAAGAAAGCCTGAAAACCCTGAACCTTCAGGCAGGCTCCATCATCACCGGTGTTATCGTTGATATCGATTACCAAGCTCGCTGGGTAACCGTTCACGCTGGTCTGAAGTCTGAAGCACTCATCCCGCTTGAGCAGTTCTACAACGATGCTGGCGAGCTGAACATCAACGTCGGTGACGAAGTTCACGTTGCTCTGGACTCGGTTGAAGATGGCTTTGGTGAAACCAAGCTGTCCCGTGAAAAAGCCAAGCGCGCTGAATGCTGGATCGTTCTGGAAGCGGCTTTCGCAGCTGAGGAAGTGGTCAAGGGCGTTATCAACGGTAAGGTTAAAGGCGGCTTCACTGTCGACGTTAACGGCATCCGTGCGTTCCTGCCAGGTTCCCTGGTTGACGTCCGTCCAGTGCGCGACACCACGCACCTGGAAGGCAAAGAGCTGGAATTCAAGGTCATCAAGCTGGACCAGAAGCGCAACAACGTTGTCGTTTCCCGTCGCAGTGTCCTGGAAGCCGAAAACTCCGCCGAGCGCGAAGCTCTGCTGGAATCGCTGCAGGAAGGCCAACAGGTCAAGGGTATCGTCAAGAACCTCACCGATTACGGCGCATTCGTCGATCTGGGTGGCGTCGATGGCCTGCTGCACATCACCGACATGGCCTGGAAGCGTATCAAGCATCCTTCTGAAATCGTCAACGTTGGCGACGAGATCGATGTCAAGGTTCTGAAGTACGATCGCGAGCGCAATCGTGTTTCCCTGGGACTCAAGCAACTGGGTGAAGATCCATGGGTCGCTATCAAAGCCCGTTACCCAGAAGGCACCCGCGTCACTGCCCGTGTTACCAACCTCACCGACTACGGCTGCTTCGCTGAGCTGGAAGAAGGCGTTGAAGGTCTGGTACACGTTTCCGAAATGGACTGGACCAACAAGAACATCCACCCTTCGAAAGTCGTACAAGTCGGCGACGAAGTGGAAGTCATGGTCCTGGACATCGACGAAGAGCGTCGTCGTATCTCCCTGGGCATCAAGCAGTGCAAGTCCAACCCATGGGAAGACTTCTCCGGCCAGTTCAACAAGGGCGACAAGATCTCCGGCACCATCAAGTCGATCACCGATTTCGGTATCTTCATTGGTCTGGACGGCGGCATCGACGGTCTGGTTCACCTGTCCGACATCTCCTGGAACGAAGTGGGCGAAGAAGCCGTACGTCGCTTCAAGAAGGGCGACGAGCTGGACACCGTCATCCTGTCGGTTGACCCAGAGCGCGAGCGCATCTCCCTGGGTATCAAGCAGCTGGAAAGCGATCCGTTCTCCGAGTACGTTCAAGAGAACGACAAAGGCGCAATCGTTAAGGGCATCGTGAAAGAAGTTGACGCCAAAGGCGCCATCATCACCCTGGCCGACGATATCGAAGCGACTCTGAAAGCCTCCGAAATCAGCCGTGACCGCGTTGAAGACGCGCGTAACGTTCTGAAAGAAGGCGAAGAAGTAGAAGCCAAGATCATCAGCGTTGATCGCAAGAGCCGCGTAATCCAGCTCTCGATCAAGTCGAAAGACGTTGAAGACGAGAAAGAAGCTATCCAGAGCCTGCGCGACAAGCCAGTTGCTTCGGATGCTCCAGTAGCCACCACTCTGGGTGACCTGCTGCGTGCTGCACAAGCGGAAAAACAGAACTAAGTTCTGACTTTCTGTAAAAAAGGGCGACTTCGGTCGCCCTTTTTTGTGGATGCGATGTTGTTAATCCCTGCATTCCATCTGGGCATGTCTCGTCAGGGTTTACTGTCACGATGAAACCAATTCTCTGGTAGAACGGTCTCTTTGTTAAGCGGATCAATTATCTATATGGCGATCAAGGTTGTTTGGCATTGGATGTGCCTCCTGCGTATAGGACTTGAATGAACAGATTCTTTCTTGTGTTGGTGGTATTGACGCTGGCAGGTTGCTCTACAAGCGCCAAGACCCACGCAGTACGCGGTGTCAGTGGCATCGAGATCGATTGCTCGGGGTTGGGCTCCGGCTGGGAGAAGTGTCATAAGCGCGCTGCCAGGGAGTGCAAGGGGGCGGGTTATAAAGTGATTACCCGATCCGACGATGCGAAGGATGAAGACTCGTATCCCTTCGGGTTCAATCCGGCGGGTTATCTGACGCGGACGATGCTGGTTATGTGTCGATAGTGGGGGGGCGCTTATGCTGCGTGCCCCGAAAAGGAGCAGTGCGGTGTATGGAAGATTTGTCAATACTTGGGCTGTTCAAATTCCTCGGAGCATGCTAAAACCTTTCGAAGCACTGATCTAGCTGCTTGAAAAAGAAGGGAAAAATATGACGAAGTCGGAGTTGATCGAACGAATTGTCACCCATCAAGGGCTGCTCTCATCCAAGGATGTGGAGTTGGCCATCAAGACTATGCTTGAACAAATGTCCCAATGCCTGGCGACCGGAGATCGTATCGAGATCCGTGGCTTCGGCAGCTTTTCCCTCCATTACCGTGCGCCACGGGTGGGGCGTAACCCTAAGACCGGCCAGTCCGTGAGTCTTGACGGCAAATTCGTACCTCATTTCAAGCCGGGTAAGGAACTCAGGGATCGGGTGAATGAGGATGAGGAGGTATGAATGTGCTGGATCAAGAATGATGCGTAACCTCTCACGCGCAGTACTTACCGTGTTGATACTGTTGCTGGTTTTGTTAGTTCTAGTGTTTGTTCTAGAGAACCAACAGCGCTTCACTTTAGCTTTTCTAGGCTGGTCTTTACAGAACGTGCCAGTATCGATTGCTGTAATACTTGCTTTGCTCGTTGGTATGGGTATGGGACCTTCTTTCGCGTTTTTGTTCGGACGTATCAAAGGAAAGCGTCGCCGTTCGTGACGTTCGATCAAGGCCGGCTAGCTTTAGTTCTACGTTGGCGGGCAATCCCTTGGGCCTTGATGAGGTTTTTCATGATTGTGCAATGTGGCTTTCAGTTGCGAAGGCCATGGGAATCCCTTTTCCGGATGCTTGTTTGGAAGTAAAGAACGAGTGGAATGAGTCTGGGGTGAGGATGACAAACAGCAAGCATGGTCAGGTGGCTCTTCGCCGGATACCAAGGTATTAAATTTTGTACGACCGCATCCGTGTTGATCAGGTGGAAGTTTTTTGTTTATAGCCTAGGCTCAACATTCTCCAAAAGCCAAATAGTCTGAATAGCTTTCGCGACCAGGAGCACCCTGCAGATTTTTCGTGTGGCGAGTACAGGGGGCAGCATCGCCCACAGCTTTCCACTCTATTTGTGCGGGTATTTTAGAAACTGAACTGTCGTCGGTACCATATGCCGCTTTCTTGCATTATATAAGTCGGCTGTACCTCCGCACGTGGTGTTGGGCTGGACTGGTGCCGCAATCGCACGACCAACGCCTTCTTGAATGCACGCGGCGTACTGAATAACTCCGTTCTGTCTCTTTATCGTTGGCGACGGTCAATCAGTCCTGGCAGATGGAGGGCGGGGACCTTGCTGTTACTTCCTCAACCTTTTCGGGGCGTCTAGCGCAGTTCTATGAAAAAGCTTCGCTCGGTCTCCAAATTGCCTCCCATTCCTGGGATGAGGGGCGTCGACAGGTTGTATGGTGAGTTGGTTGAGGAGTCTGCCTGGTGATCGTCTGCTCCGTCGATTTGTCTCATTTTTTGCTCATGAGCAGTGGCACGGTGCCATCTTGCCCATAAATTGTAAACATGCGATCCTTTCTGAAATATTTCTAAATGAAGCTGCCTCTGTGGCTTAACATTGTTTTATCTATTCTTGTTATGAGAAAAACGTTGGGTGGATCAGAGAGTTATGAGTGTTTTTCTTCAAAAGTTATTGCTCTATGTTCCGGTAAAGATGGTGCCAGCTGTATCAGGTGTTTTTTTAGTTTTCTTCTTATATAGATCGTTTCCTGAAGGGCAGTATATAAGTTATTCGGTAAGTGTATTTTGTTCTTTGATTGCTGCCCAGTTATGCGCTGGTTGGGTAGGGAACTCATTCGTTTATTATTATTCTGGGGTGAAGGAAAGAGGCTTATTTACCTCGAATTGCATATGTATGGTTTTGTTTATTGCTCCGATCGCATCTTCTCTGGCAGCAATCGTATCTGTATTTTTTGTCGCTGGGGAAGGTTTTTTTGTCTATGTTTGGTTGTTGTGCTTTAGTCAGATTTTATTTTTTTTTCTTTCGTCGACGTGTCAAGCGGGCTTCTTGGTGAAACAGCAACTTGTCGCTGTTCTTCTACAGACCCTTACCCAGATTGGATTGGTAATGCTTTTTTTTAGGTATGTAGATATTGATTTCAGGTACGCCCTGCTCGCATCGGTCGCCGGCTATACTGTTTCAGTGTTATATATGCTTTTCTGTGTATTGCGTGTTTATAAGGCTTCGAATCCGTTCTCAAGTGTTGAGCTATTTAAGCGTGATCTAAAGCTTGTCTATCAATATGGTGCCGCGCTTTCGCCATGGATTCTAGGCATGTTGGTGATGGCGGGGGCTGATCGCTTTGCAATTGGGCATTATGGAGTTGAATATGGAGACTCATATTTATCTTTAAAAGATCTTTTTGTTGGTGGTGCAGGGCTTCTAAGTATGCCTCTGTTGATGATGGTTCACCCATTTGTAATTAACAAGTTTCGGGAAGGCAAATTTGCTATAGAAATTATAGAGAGTTCTTCAAGCTTACTGATTGTGGCATTTTCTCTCTTGTGGTGCGTCCTGTACTTTGTCGGTTTTGAGTTTTTTGAGCGAATGACGGGCAAAAAAATTGGAACATCTACAATAATTGTTTTCTATGCTTTTCTGGGAGTTTTTTTGAATAGTACGGCTGTGTATTTTCAAAAGCGGCTTGAAGTGCATAGGCGGATGAAATTACTTGCATATCTTTCACTGGGGGCCGCGATTATGTCCATCGGATTGGCTTGGGTTGGTGGAATGTTATGGGGGCTTTATGGCATATCCTTGGGCGTGCTCCTGGCTCAATTTATTTATTTTGGCTTCGTCGTTGCCAGTATGTATAAGCGGCTCAATGTGTACAAAGCTTTTACATTTCCTACGATAGTGTCATTTTTGGCTTTTTCTGTGGGTTATGCTTTGCATTTAAGTTTGCAGCTTGAATGGGGGGATAGTCTTTGGTGGAAAGTGTCCATCTATTGGATAATAGGCTTTTCGATTGTTTCGCTTATTTCCTTCTGGAAAGGCGTTAGGTGGGGTGAGTTCATGAAGGCTACCCTATAATCGGTATACGTTATCATGTTGGTTCTGTAGGGTTTCGGTGGCTGGATATTCGCCTTGTTGCTGCACGTTATGCGTACGTATTTATTTGGTTGGTTCGTTCGTGTTGCATGACTGCGCAGGCAGATGGCTTTGGTCGGTCTGGTTGGTTTTAAGAAGGTCGGAATGAGAAAAAATATTGTCTTGTTGGGATTCTATGTTGGAGACGAGTATTTTGAGAAGTACTCAAAAGGCGATTCCTTTCCTCAAGTAGCTGCATATAAGCTTGAGGGTAGGTTCCTCGATGCTATGCGCTTGGGTGGTGCTTTCGTAAATACCGTTGCGAGCATTGCGGTTTCTACATACCCACGAAATAAAAGGATATTTTTTCCTGGTATGCAGAAGGTCAATAACGAAGGCAGTTGCCGTATTGTCCCTCTTCTCAATCTGCCGATGCTAAAAATGTTAAGTCGCCTGCTCGGGACTCTCTATGGACTCTTTCGTTTGCGAAAATCTAAAACAGACATGGTTTGCGTTTACGCTGCTCATACGCCAAACTTGGTCGCCGCGTATGTATTCCGTAAACTCCTGGGCGTTAATTATTTTGTTTATATACCTGACCTTCCCATTTATATGGATATGGGAGTAGGCAGGCTCCTTGTTACGAGGGTCTTAAAAAAAATAGATAGTTGGTTGATCGATAATCTAATTTCTCGATCCGCGGGAGTTTTTGTTGCAAGTGAGTATATGGTTGCTGATAGTTCTAGGTGGTCGAAAAAACCGTTCATGGTTCTTGAAGGTATCGTCCACTCAGGGAGCGAAGCATCTCACAATGTACCCAAGGAAGAAGAGAGCGGCATCATTTTCTATGCCGGAGGCCTCAGTAAAGCCTATGGAATTGTAGAACTGGTCGAAGGCTTTATTAAGGCGAATACTGGCTACGAACTTTGGCTGTGTGGTCGCGGTGAGCTGGAATCATATCTTTCGGAAGTGTCGAAGTGTCATTCGTCAATTAAGTATTTAGGCTTCTTGAGTGCAAAAGAGGTTGAGAGTATACAAGCTAGAGCGGCGTGTTTGATTTTAACTAGGAATCCGCAAGAACGTTACACACGGTACTCATTCCCTTCCAAGCTGCTGGAGTACATGGCCAGCGGGATACCTGTTCTCACCACGCGACTTGACGGAATACCCAAAGAGTATTTTGAGTTCTTAAATGTTATTGAGGACTCCACCTCTGAAGGGATCTGCGCGGCGTTGACAGATTTTTGCGCGGCTAATCGACAGATTTTGTTCAAAAAGGCGGAATATGGTAGAGTCTGGCTTCTGAGGAATAAGTCCAGCTCTGCCGTCGGACGAAAAATTATAAGTTTTATGGAGGAAAAAAATGACCATTTTTAACGGTAAGAAATTGTTGATCACCGGCGGGACTGGTTCTTTTGGTAATGCGGTACTTAAACGGTTTTTGAATACTGATATCGCTGAGATTCGTATCTTTAGTCGAGATGAAAAGAAGCAGGATGATATGCGTAAGATCTACGCAAATCCAAAGCTGAAATTTTATATCGGCGATGTGCGTGATTATCAAAGTGTCTTGAGCGCCACTCGTGGAGTAGACTATGTCTTTCACGCTGCCGCTTTAAAACAAGTACCCTCGTGTGAATTTCATCCAATGGAAGCGGTGAAGACAAACGTCTTGGGTACTGAAAACGTTTTGGAAGCTGCGATTCAGAACGATGTCAAGCGCATAGTTTGCTTGAGTACCGACAAAGCTGTATACCCGATCAATGCGATGGGTATTTCAAAGGCTATGATGGAAAAGGTGATGGTTGCCAAGTCGCGCAGCGCTGACGATGAGAAGACCGTGATTTGTGGTACGCGCTACGGCAATGTAATGGCGTCACGCGGCTCGGTGATACCTTTGTTCATTCAGCAGATTCGTGATGGGAAGCCTTTGACCCTAACCGATCCGAGCATGACCCGCTTCATGATGACGTTGGCCGATGCGGTGGACTTGGTGTTGTATGCTTTTCAGCATGGTAACAATGGCGATCTGTTCGTACAGAAAGCACCAGCAGCGACGGTAGAAACGCTTGCCAGGGCGTTAACTCAGATGCTTAAAGTTCCAGAACATCCGATCCAAGTCATTGGTACTCGGCATGGTGAGAAGCTTTACGAAGCATTGCTGAGTCGGGAGGAGATGGCTTGTGCCGAAGATCGCGGTGATTATTTCCGAGTACCGCCTGATCTGCGTGATTTGAACTACTCAAAATTCGTAGAGGAAGGTGAAGAAAAAATATCTCACTCGGAAGATTACAACTCCCATAACACTACTCAGTTGGATGTGGACGGTATGAAAGAGCTATTGCTTAAGCTTAATTTCATGCGCGCAATACAACGCGGCGAACAAGCAACACCTGAGGAGTAGGAAATGAAGGTGCTAATTACCGGCTCCAACGGATTTATCGGTAAGAATCTCATAGCGCACCTAGGTGAGCGCAGCGACGTAGAAATCCTGCGATTTACTCGAGAGGATGACGTTGCTCAATTACCTAGCTTGCTCACGCAAGTGGATTTTGTATTCCATTTGGCGGGTGTTAATCGTCCGCAGAATCCGGAAGAGTTCAAGGCTGGTAACACCGACTTAACTCGCGCAATTTGTGATGCTGTAGCGCTAAGTGGTCGTTCGATTCCTGTCCTTTATACCTCTTCTAGTCAGGCCGAGCTGGACAATGCTTACGGTAATAGTAAGCGCGGAGCTGAGGCGGCGTTGACCGAACTTGCCGATAATTACGGTATAAAGGTCTACGTATTCAGACTGCCAAATGTTTTTGGTAAGTGGGCACGTCCTAACTATAACTCTGCTGTTGCTACGTTTTGTCATAATACTGTTCAGGGCTTGCCAATACAGATTCACGATGCTCAGGCGAAAATTGATCTTGTCTATATAGATGATGTTATCAGATACTTCATTGCCGCGATGGATGGGCTGCTTTCATCTGAGCGCTTTGCTACCGTGGAGCCTATGTACACTATTAGTGTGGGTGCACTGGCAAAGCAGCTGGAGGCATTTCGTGATAGTCGAGATACGTTAATTACTGAGCCCGTGGGGAAAGGGTTGATAAGGGCTCTTTACTCTACCTACGTCAGTTATCTTCCCCCGGATCGCTTTACTTATGAAGTTCCCAAGTATGGAGATTCTCGGGGTGTATTTGTTGAGATGCTGAAAACGGCTGATAGCGGTCAGTTCTCATACTTTACAGCCCATCCTGGAATCACTCGCGGTGGGCATTATCATCATTCGAAAACTGAAAAATTTCTGGTGATTAAAGGTACGGCTTGTTTTCGATTTCGCCATATTGTTTCCGGTGAATTTTACGAGTTATTCACATCGGGTGAAAAACCGGAAATAGTGGAAACTGTTCCGGGATGGACTCACGACATCACGAATGTGGGGGGGGAGGAGATGATAGTCATGCTTTGGGCCAATGAAATTTTTGATCGCGAGCTCCCGGATACCTACACTCGTCCAGTAGCTACGTCTATTCAATAAGGCTTTTAATTATAAGAGTTTCAGCTTGGATTCGTTGATTTATTGTGGTCTCGATGGATTCATGGTTGTTTAATTATTATTCAGTGTGGTTTCTGAAATGAAAAAATTAAAGGTTGTAACTGTCGTAGGGACCCGTCCAGAGATCATTCGTTTGTCGCGTGTGATGGCTGCCTTGGATCAGTATTGTGATCATATTCTTGTTCACACTGGGCAAAATTATGATTACGAATTGAACGAGATTTTTTTCCAGGATCTAGGTATCCGAAAGCCTGATCACTTTTTGAACGCTGCGGGTGCAAGCGGGGCCGAAACAATAGGTAATGTGATCATTGGTGTCGACCGACTTCTGTCTGAGGTGTTGCCTGAAGCTCTGTTGGTACTGGGGGATACAAATAGTTGTATGGCCGTGATTCCGGCAAAGCGACGGAAAATTCCGACATTTCATATGGAGGCCGGTAATCGTTGCTTTGACATGCGTGTACCTGAAGAAATCAATCGTCGAATTGTCGACCATACTGCCGATATTAATCTGACTTACAGTACGATTGCACGTGATTATCTCCTTCGGGAGGGGCTCTCGCCTGATATGGTTATAAAAACCGGTAGTCCTATGTTTGAGGTGTTAAATTATTATCGTGAGGGTATTGAAGAGTCAGATGTTCTTTCTCGCCTTGGCTTGGAAAAGGGCAAGTTTTTCGTAGTCAGCGCACATCGCGAGGAAAATATTGATTCGGATAAAAATTTTGGCAAGCTGGTCGAAACTCTTAATGGCGTTGCTGAGCATTATGGATATCCGGTTATCGTCTCCACGCATCCGCGTACAAAAAAACGAGTTGATGAACTCGGCGTAAAGTTTCATTCAAATGTCCAGCTACTCAAGCCACTCGGTTTCAAGGATTATAACAAGTTACAGTTGGAGTCCAAGGCGGTTCTGTCCGATAGTGGCACCATCAACGAAGAGTCCTCTATTCTTAACTTCCCGGCGTTGAATATTCGGGAGGCGCATGAGCGTCCTGAGGGGATGGAGGAAGCTGCTGTAATGATGGTAGGCCTGGAAATCGAGCGTGTGATGCAGGGCTTATACGTACTGGAAGAACAAAGTCACGGTGCGGAGCGCGGCATGCGGCTTGTTTCAGACTACAGTATGCCAAATGTAGCAGAGAAAGTAGTACGTATCATACATAGCTATCGCGACTATGTTATGCGGACCGTCTGGAGAAGGTATTAATACGCATGGCTATTCGTGTGTTACTGCTCACGCAGTGGTTTGATCCTGAGCCGACTTTCAAAGGACTGGTTTTTGCTCGTGAGTTGGTTGCGCAGGGCTTTGAAGTTGAAGTCGTTACGGGGTTTCCCAATTATCCAGGCGGGAAGTTGTATCCTGGCTATAAAATTAAAGCGCTTCAACGAGAGGTTGTTGACGGTATCCATATAACGCGTGTGCCGCTCTATCCTAGCCACGGGCAGAGCGGTATTGGGCGGGTGCTAAACTATGTTAGTTTTGCAGCCAGCGCCCTGTTATATGGTCTTCTTCGCGCAAAGAAGCCTGATGTCATTTACGCTTACCATCCTCCGCTGACGGTCGGAATTGCAGCGGCGTTCATTCGTTTTTTTCGGCGAGTACCGGTGGTTTACGACATTCAGGATATGTGGCCAGACACGCTCAAAGCTACGGGGATGTTTTCCAGCGAAAAGCTCTTGAAAGTTGTCTCAAGTGTGTGCAATTGGGTTTATCGACATGTGGATCAGATCGTGGTGTTGTCGCCAGGGTTCAAACGCTTGCTAATTGAGCGGGGGGTGCCTAAGCAAAAAGTCGATGTGATATACAACTGGTGTGCAGAGGACTTGGTTAGTTCTAGTTCGGTAAGCCTTCCTGATCAATTTCCAGAGACCACAAAATTTCGAATATTATTTGCTGGAAATATGGGCAAGGCACAGTCGCTGGATACAGTTATTGAAGCTGCTCAGTTACTGCGAAAAAATAACAAACAAGTGGCGTTCATTTTTCTCGGTGGCGGAGTAGAGGCCTCAAGGTTGGAGGCACTTGTCGAAAGGCAAAAGCTGCAGGATATTTTTTTTCTGCCAGCCGTTCCTATGTCTGAAGTGGGTGCTTATTTAGCCGGCGCTGATGCATTGCTTGTGCATTTGAAGAAAGATCCGTTGTTCAGGATCACCATTCCTTCCAAAACCCAGGCATATATGGCGGCTGGGAAGCCAATATTGATGGCTGTGGAAGGTGATGCGGCTGACCTCATACGCGATGCTGGTTGTGGTGTTGTCAGTGAGTCAGACAATCCCCGGGCGCTTGCTGAGGCTATCATTGCGTTGATGGAAGTTTCCGAGGAGGGGCGTGCTCTGATGGCTGAAAATGGACAGGCGTTTTATCGTAAGGAGCTGTCCTTGCAGGTAGGTGTTGAGCGTTTTGCGGCACACTTCAGGCGATTATCGAAATAGAATCTGAATAGTAAGCTGTTTTTCCGTGGAGCTCCGATGTTAAAACGTGTCTTCGATATTGTGGCCTCCCTGGCCGGATTGATTGTCTTGTCTCCCGTGATAGCGATCATCGCGTACTTGATTCACAAGCGATTAGGATCACCGATTCTATTTCGTCAAGTGAGGCCCGGTCTCGGAGGTATACCTTTTGAGATGGTGAAATTTCGTACTATGCGAGATGCCATGGATGCCAAAGGTCACCCGCTACCTGATTCTGAACGTATGACAGACTTTGGCAGATTTCTTCGGTCGAGTAGTCTGGATGAGTTGCCTGAGCTCTGGAACGTGATCAAGGGAGATATGAGCCTGGTTGGGCCACGTCCGCTGCTGATGGAATATCTGCCTCTGTACGATGAGATGCAAGTCCGTAGGCACGATGTACGTCCAGGCGTGACCGGTTGGGCTCAAATAAACGGTCGAAATGCGTTGTCTTGGGACGAAAAATTTCAGCTTGATGTTTGGTATGTAGAAAATCAGTCATTGTGGCTTGATCTTAAAATCATCTTCCTCACGGTAAAGAAGGTATTGATCCGCGACGGAATCAGTGCTGAGGGCGAAGTTACAATGCCTAGGTTCACGGGTTCGAAGAAATGAAGAGGTTGGCGATTCTTGGGGCGAGTGGCCATGGGAAGGTTGTCGCCGACACTGCAGAGTGCTGCGGATGGCAAGCTATCGAGTTCTTTGACGATGCGTGGCCAAGCGTCAGTTCCATCGGGGTATGGCCGGTAGTTGGTAACACCGAAGATCTAGTTGCTCGCGTGGAGGAGTTCGACGGTGTACTGGTGGCTATTGGCAACAACCGTATTCGGCGGAATAAAATTGACGAACTAAAAGCTTCTGGTGCGAGACTGCCAGTACTGGTGCATCCTTCGTCCACTGTAAGCCGATACGCTAACATCGGTCCTGGAAGCGTCGTATTCGCATCTGCGGTAGTCAATGCCTACGCCTCTGTTGGTGGAGGAGCGATCTTGAACACCGGCTGTAGTGTCGATCACGACTGCGTTCTTGGTTTATGTGTGCATGTCAGTCCAGGCGCTCGACTGGCGGGGGCCGTAAGCGTCGGTGATGGAAGCTGGATTGGTATCGGAGCGAGTGTCAGGCAGGTGCTCAGCATCGGCGTTAACGTAACGGTGGGAGCAGGCTCCACGGTGGTGTGCGATATATCTGATAACATGACAGTGGTAGGGACACCCGCTCGTGAGATTGTCAGCCCCTGAGCTTTACCAATGAATCCGCAAAACGGACTGGCCGTTTGAGTTTTCGACGATTCTTTATTAATTCTGGATGACAGGTAAAAAACGTGTTGAATACTCCATTTTCTCCTTGGCCTTCGTTCACAGAGGAAGAGGCCAATGCCGTTCGTGACGTAGTTTTGTCCAATAAGGTCAACTACTGGACCGGACAAGAGTGTCGCGAGTTTGAGAAGGAGTTCGCCGCATGGACTGGCACAGCGCACGCTGTCGCCCTGACGAACGGCACCGTTGCGCTTGATCTCGCTTTGAAGGCTCTTGATATTGGCCCTGGAGACGAGGTCATCGTCACCCCTCGAACCTTTCTTGCTTCAGTTTCCAGCATCGTCAATGCCGGGGCTGTTCCCATTTTCGCCGAGGTGGATCGGGATACCCAGAACATAACGGCAGAGACTATCCAGTCGGTGTTGACGCCTCGGACCCGGGGAATAATCTGTGTTCATCTTGCTGGGTGGCCTTGTGATATGGATCCGATCATGGAACTCGCCTCCCTTCATGATCTCAAGGTAATCGAAGACTGCGCTCAAGCACACGGTGCTAGGTATAAGGGGCGGGCTGTTGGTTCCATTGGTCATATAGGAGCTTGGTCATTCTGCCAGGACAAGATCATGACCACCGGCGGTGAAGGTGGGATGGTCACGACGAATGATCGAGACCTTTGGTTGAAAATGTGGTCATACAAGGACCATGGCAAGAGTTGGAATGCGATCTACGAACGTGAGCATCAACCAGGATTCCGCTGGTTGCATGAAAGCTTTGGTACGAATTGGCGTATGCTGGAATTGCAGGCCGTCGTGGGGCGGATACAGCTTCGTCGCATGCAGAAATGGCACGACAGCCGGATCCGTAATGCTGAGCGTATCTGGTCGCATGCCCGGGAGTTGAAAGGTTTACGGGTGCCCGCTGTTCCTGAGGATCATGTCCATGCTGCTTATAAATGCTATGTCTTTGTAGAGCCGCAGCAGTTGAAGTCCGATTGGAATCGTGACCGTATCATTGCCGAAATCAATGCTCTGGGCGTGCCATGCTTTTCAGGCTCTTGCTCTGAGGTCTATCTAGAGAAAGCTTTTGACGACACGGGGTGGCGGCCTGAGGTACGGCTGCCTGTGGCCAAGGAACTGGGCGAGACTAGCCTGATGTTCCTGGTGCATCCAACGCTTACTGATATGGAGATCCAAAAAACATGCGAAGTGATGCGGATAGTGCTGCAACAAGCTTGTAAGTGCTGAGGATCCAGCCGAAGCTTGATCTGAATCGCCGTATTTGCCTCGGAGGCCTACTGGTTCGAGATGCTGGCGATTTGCCGAGGTTGCTGAGATGGGATCTGTCCCATCGGATCATTCATTATCGATGGTGAGTAAATACATTGACTGGCGCAGAGTTTACGAAGCGTGTTGTATTTTCGTTTTACTGTGCTAATCAGGATTCATGGCGTGACGGGTACGCTAGGAAAAGTATGCTCGTGACAGATAATCAATAGGGGCGTTTTCGAGGTGTTCGACAGGTTTATGGATAAGTTACGCACATTTTTGCTGGGCCTGCCACGTCGTCATAAACGGCTTATTCAAGTGTCCACTGACGTCGTTCTGGTATGGGTCGCATTGTGGCTTTCCTTTTTGGTTCGCCTTGGCCTTGATGATATGGTCAATCCGCTTGTCGCTCATACTTGGTTGTTTCTGAGCGCTCCGGTAGTTGCCATCCCTCTGTTTATACGCTTTGGTATGTATCGTGCGGTAATGCGCTATTTTGGTAATGACGCGCTTGTCGCCATTATTAAAGCCGTGACCCTTTCATCATTGGTTCTGGGCTTGGTCCTATATTGGTATAGCAATCATCAGAATATCGTGCCGCGGTCCATAATTTTTAATTATTGGTGGCTGAGTTTAATAATGATTGGCGGATTGCGGCTGGCCATGCGTCAATATTTTCTGGGGGATTGGTTCGCCGCCGCGCAACATGTGCCGTTCGCTAACCGGGATGACGGACTGCCAAGAGTTGCAATCTTCGGTGCGGGAGCTGCAGGAAATCAGTTAGTTGCAGCATTACGAATGGGGCGTGTCATGCGTCCTGTCGCGTTCATTGATGATGACAGCAGTATTGCTGATCGAGTTATTTCTGGACTGCAAGTTTACAAGCCCAAACACATAGAACAGATGATTGAAGAGACAGGCGCGCAAGAAATATTGCTCGCGATACCCTCCGCCACACGGGGGCGTCGGCGGGAGATACTTGGTTTTTTGGAAGGGTTTCCCCTTCATGTCCGTAGTGTTCCTGGCTTCATGAACCTCGCCAGCGGTCGTGTTAAAGTTGATGATATTCAGGAAGTTGATATAGCAGACCTGCTGGGCCGAGATGCGGTGCCGGCGTTAAGGAGTTTATTGCAGCGCTGCATCACAGATCAGTCGGTATTAGTTACTGGTGCCGGTGGCTCAATCGGTTCCGAACTATGCCGGCAGATATTACTATTGAATCCGAAGACGCTTATTCTTTTTGAGCATAGCGAATTTAATCTTTACAGTATTCTTTCGGAGTTAGAGCAGCGTGTCGAACGTGAGTCGCTGAATGTTCGCCTATTTCCTATCCTCGGATCTGTGCGAAATCAGGAAAAGCTGCTGGATGTGATGAAAACGTGGAAGGTGAATACGGTTTACCACGCAGCCGCCTATAAACACGTCCCTATGGTCGAGCATAATATCGCGGAAGGGGTGTTGAATAACGTAATTGGAACGTTATATACGGCTCAAGCCGCGTTGCAGGCAGGGGTCGAAAATTTTGTCCTGATATCCACTGATAAGGCTGTGCGCCCTACGAATGTAATGGGCAGTACCAAACGGCTGGCCGAGTTGACTCTACAAGCACTTAGTTGCGAAAAGGCGCCAGTGTTGTTTGGCGATAGAACTTGTGTCTCCAGAGTCAACAAAACCCGCTTCACTATGGTCAGGTTCGGCAACGTATTGGGGTCGTCCGGCTCGGTTATTCCTCTTTTCCATAAGCAGATCAAATCTGGCGGCCCATTGACGGTCACTCACCCAAAAATCACTCGCTATTTCATGACGATTCCTGAGGCTTCTCAGCTTGTCATCCAGGCCGGATCAATGGGGCAGGGAGGAGATGTTTTTGTTCTCGATATGGGCGAGCCGGTAAAAATAGTGGAACTGGCGGAAAAGATGATTCATCTGTCGGGGCTAAGTGTACGATCTGAAAAAAATCCTCATGGAGATATCGCTATCCAGTTCACAGGGCTTCGCCCAGGTGAGAAGCTATATGAGGAGTTGTTGATTGGGGATAACGTCGAGGCGACACAACACCCAATGATCATGAGGGCCACGGAAAACTACCTTTCATGGGATGTGCTCAAGGTAAAGCTGGAGGAATTGCTGACGGCTATCGATCAATACGATTACGCTCGAGTCCGTCAACTCTTGCGAGATACAGTCAGTGGCTATGCTCCTGAGGGTGAAATCGTGGACTGGATTTATCAACAACGCCGCGTCGAACCCTGATTGTTACACAGATTGTAACGTACGTATTTTTGACAGCGCCCCATTCTCGCCTAGGTTTAGGAAGCAGCTTCGGAGAGCTGCTACTTTCTTAACGATGTCATGGAGCTTCATTAATGCGTACAAGCTATTTCTCCTCCTTGGTTTTTGCCCTTCTGACCAGCGCTTCAATAGCTGTTATCGCCGCACCGGCCGCCAATCCGGAAGCTGTGTCGTCACCGCTAGTCACACAAGCGGCAGCGTCTGTTCCCGGGACAATCGATCTTAACAGTGCTGACGCCGCGACCCTGCAACGAGAGCTTGCGGGGGTTGGCAAGGCGAAGGCTGACGCGATTGTTGCTTATCGCGAAAGTAATGGACCGTTTTCATCGGTAGAAGAGTTGCTTGAGGTTAAAGGAATTGGCAAGGCCATTGTAGACAGGAATCGCGATAAGCTGGAGGTGAATTGAGATACAACTGCCCTAGCGAAAAAAGCCGGTCTTGACGACCGGCTTTTTTGCATGTCGGCCCAACGTAGGCGCGATCTTGGTAAGCGCTCCATGAACCCCACTTTTACAGCTACGCTGTGACCTCGACTGCTGTACTCCCCATTTCTTTCCAGGGCCAGTCTGATGGCTCGGCGTTCAACAGGATGAGGTCATTGCGTTTCTCCTGACCTCAATCTATCTATTCTGTCTTCGTACCTTTGCGATTGCAGAAAAGCCACACGGCGCGTGGCGCTCTTCAGGAAACCGCGTGTTCTAGTGAGTCGACGATGCCCGTCAACTGCTCCTTGGTCAGCCCCATCCACAGCGGTAGGCGGATCAAGCGTTCCGATAGGCTGTCAGTATTTGTCATCGTGCCATGGCTGCGTCCGTAACGAACTCCTGCTGGTGAGGAGTGCAACGGCACGTAGTGGAACACCGAGTAAATATTGTCGTGCTTAAGCTTATCAATCGTGCGTTGACGGTCGATGCCGGGAGCAAGCAAAACATAATACATGTGCGCATTGTGCGTGCAATTTGCCGGAATGATCGGGCGACGTAACGCGCCTAACGATTCGAGTCCTTCGAGTGCTTGGTGATAGTAGTTCCAGCTATCCAGGCGGTTTTGTGTAATCGACTGTGCTTCTTCCAACTGTGCCCAAAGAAAAGCAGCGGTCAACTCACCTGGTAGATACGAGGAGCCAACCTCTTGCCAGGTGTACTTGTCAACCTCACCCCTGAAAAAGCGACTTCGGTCCGTACCTTTCTCTCGGATGATCTCCGCGCGTAACGACATGGACGGATCATTAACCAATAGCGCGCCTCCTTCACCGGAAATCACGTTCTTGGTTTCATGGAAGCTGTATGCCCCTAAGTCCCCGATACTGCCTAGGGCCCTTCCCTTATATGAGGACATGACTCCCTGCGCGGCATCTTCGACCACGTGAAGACCATGCCGACGGGCGATCTCCATTATCGTGTCCATTTCACACGCGACTCCGGCGTAGTGAACCGCAACGATTGCCTTGGTGCGAGGTGTAATCGCGGCTTCAATCAACCTTTCGTCCAAATTTAAAGTGTCTTCTCTGATATCCACAAACACTGGTACCCCGCCGCGCAACACAAACGCGTTAGCGGTGGATACAAATGTGTAGGACGGCATGATGACTTCATCCCCAGGCTGGATATTCAGCAACAGCGCTGACATTTCCAAGGCTGCGGTGCATGAGTGCGTTAAAAGCACTTTTTTGCTGGAACTGTAATGTTCCAGCCACTGATGGCAACGTCGAGTAAAAGGGCCATCGCCAGAGAGCTTGTTGAGGAACTTTGCTTCCGCGATATAATAAAGTTCCTTTCCTGTCATGTAAGGGCGATTAAAGGGGATTTTAGATTCGCTCACTGCATGTCTCCCGGTGATAGTTCTCTCCAACAGACCGATTTAAGAAACGGATACGATCTGAGATTCATTAATCTGTTTCGCTAATTTACTGTATTTTTGAGACGACTTTCCCGAACAGTATCCAATATGTAAATGATTCCACCGAGAGCGGATGGGATCAGCGCCATAATTGCGTAATTTGCTAGCGAGGCGCCTACAGCAATATTTGCAGGTACCCCCAGTAGGCTATAGAAATACACAAAAAAACCCTCCCGCACCCCAAGGCCACCTATGGTTATAGGGATCATGGTCAGGATCGCGATAACAGGATAGAGCGCAAAATGTTGTACGAAGGGAATATCATAGCCATACGATCGAAATACTAGATACACCACTGATATCAAAGAAATCTGATAGCAAAAAATATAAAGTAACGATGATCTAAGTGCTCGCCGATAGGGGAAGTTCACCATGCTTGCATGGAGATTCTGTATATACCTTAGTAAGCGAGAAAGGGTTGCGTTTTTAATGGTGAAGTGATTATAAAGTCTATAGATTTTTTTGCTGATGAGGAAAAGTTGGGCGCCTACCGCTAGACTACTGATGGTACCGACGGTAATGATGAGTGAAGTAGATTCCTTGGATACAGGCAAGAAAGGTAGGGCTGAAAGAGTACAGGCACATAACACCAAAAGCCCCATCATGCGTTCAATGATTACCGTGCTGCCCGCCAAACCCTGCTTATTTGGATGACGGCGTTCGATGTGAAATATACGAAAAGCATCGCCTCCTTGAGTCGATGGAAAAATCAAGCCTTGGAATTGAGACATCAAACTTATTTTCCACAGCGTTGCAAATTTTTCATCTATTGAGTTAAGGCGTAAAAATACTTTCCAGCGGTTAGCGGAAAAAAATGAGCTTAGGGTTATTGGGATGCAAGCCGCCAGAAGAAAATAATGCCACTCTGTAATATCGCCGATTAGTGCAGTTAGTTTAAGGTCGAACGTCTGCACCAGAAACACACCGAGAAGAACGGCGATAGACATTTTAAATAGCATCACAGGCATATAGGCTGCTCAAAGTTGAGGGGCGAAACTAACACTGCGCTGAGACATGGGGTGAATATCCTGTCGCGTTTGAATACAGCGTAAGGTGAGGGGTACATATTTGTTCCTCCCTTACACGGTAATGACTATTGCAGTTCTTGTTTTGACTCTATGTAGTGGGTCAGATCATTTATGCTGAGAAGACTCTCGATGTCCGAGTCAGGTATCTGAATCTCATAATAATCTTGGATAGCTAGCATAATAGTGAATATGTCCATAGAATCAATCCCCTGATCGGCCAAGTTAATGTTATCGCGCAGCATCGAGGCGTCAGCTACAATATTCGTTTTGGCAATAATTTCGATG
Organism: Pseudomonas sp. ICMP22404; assembly: GCF_006227205.1. GTDB lineage: Bacteria > Pseudomonadota > Gammaproteobacteria > Pseudomonadales > Pseudomonadaceae > Aquipseudomonas. Next base: position 104,578 of record NZ_VCNG01000010.1, on the reverse strand, counting down.
ATTTTTTCTTTTGTCTTGGACATAGGTAGTATTTCCTCAGGAATCGTAGTCACCCCGGTGGTGCGCTTGTACTGCTCGGGGTTGGTTGGAATTACTAGCGGTAGACGAGATTGTCTGCGGCAATTGAATTCAACGATGGAGATTTTGCCACAATCCATACGGCACAGGGTGCTCCTTGTTGCTATCTGCAGAATGACACAACCCATGGAGGCGAAAGAGCCACGGGGCCTGCGTCATAGGCTTGCCAAGGTGGTCCTGATCCAATCTCATATGCCGGTCGGAAAAAGCTACTCGACGTTGAGGGCACTGAAGTAGATTGTCCCGATGTGCTCTGCGTTGAGCTGAATGTTGCTGCGGGTCAATCGAGTCCCGAGCGTTTGCTCCAGTGTCAGCTCTGCCCCGCTCAAGTCATGGTTCAACGGCCATTTGGGGCTTTCCCAGCGACAGAAAACCCACTGGCTATTGGTGGGCAGGCGCAGTTCTTTGAGATGTAACACCTTGTTTAGGGCTATCAGCACTTCTATCGAAGAAAAGCCTTCTGGCATGCTCGTCAGGCTAATCGAATGCTTAGCATTGGAGTATTGGCTGTTGCTTTCTATCAGTGACTCGTCATAGGCGCGTCGATCTTCGGCAAATCCTTCGGCTTCAGTCAATTTACCCTCATGTTCAACACCATCGAGGTGAAAGGTGAAGCTAGCGATAGCTTTACCCGCTGGTGCCTGGAGAGTGGATTTTGGCCACCAATAACAATTGAGCAAATGGCTAGTCATTGCGCCTATTTTGAAATCGAGCTTTTCGACTCGTGCGTGCGGCGTGTTATCCATAATGGATTGCATCGTGGCGTTGAGCATGTCGGTGCCATGGACATAAGTCCGTTTGCCCTTGAAACCCAATGAGAGTTCAATGGAGTGCATCACTTCAATCTCCCCAGATGGGCCGTCATGTTCGCCCTATGATTGATAGCGAAGTTTCCGGACACAACGCTATGTGGTGCGATGTCGCTGATAACCACCGAGCCCATTTTTATTTGTACCGCATCCCCTATCACCAAACCCTGGGCGATGGAGCAGGAGGCACCGACCCATACACCTGCTCCCAAGCGGGAGCGCCCGGCGACCACGGTGTTGCCAGAGACCACGCAGTTTTTTCCAATCACCGCGCCGTGACCAATATTGGTCATGATGCCAATCTGACAATTATCGTGGATGGTGGTCGGTTGCTGGAATAAAGAACGTGCAATCACCGCGCCAGCGAGTACTTGACAGCCCGACCCGATGCGTACTCCACCCTGATGCTTGACCATCATCAGTGTTCCGTCGGCGTTGCGCAGGGTGATGAGGCCCTCAGCGCCCACTACGGCATTCGAACCGATGAAAACGTTGTCTCCGATCTCGACAGGGCCTTCGATGACAACGTTTGCTGAAACTTCGACATTGTTACCCAGCTTGGCCAACGGCGAAATGATCGCGCTAGGGTGCACGGTACAGTTTTCACCAATGGTGGGTGCTGATTCAGCCTCGCGTGTAGTTTCTTCAACCAAACGATTATATAGGTGAAAAAAGGTAGTGCGAGGATCGGCGCAGAATACAATTGATTTTTCTGTTGCCAATACTTCATCTTTTAAATTTTCAGGACAGAGGATGCAGGCCACATTGGGCATGCTCAGTGCTTTATATAGATAGTGAAAGTTCTGACAATACACCAGTGCGCCTGGTGCTTGGGCTTCAATTTCGTCGAGGTGCGTGAAGGTACCACTGTTTAAAACCTGCTCAGCAGGGAAATAATCCATGACGCGGTAGGCAGATGTCATTGTTATTCTACGTGCTCTTCAATAATTGGAAACTGACCAAGATCAGTTGCGTTTTCGACCAATCTTCCGAGGTATTCGCCTTGCACGCCCAAGGCCAGAAGAATGTTGCCAGCGAGGAATGAGACCAGGATCGCCAGTGAGGCCCAGCCGGGTACCACATGGTCAGTCAGAAGGGTTCGAAGCAAAACAAAAACAGCAAACAGAATGCTCGATGCACTGACTAAAAAGCCCCAGATCACGACATACCGTAGGGGGAGGAGTGAGTAATTGACGATAAGGAACGATAGCGTTTGGAACATCTTGCCAAGAGTATAGGTACTCGGACCGCCATCGGCCCGGGACGCGTGGCGAATAGTCACATTAGCCATCATGCTTACTGGCACGGAGTTGAACAGCATCGCGGCGACATGCGGGTGTGAACCTTGATATCGGGCGAGTTGCTTTGCCACTTGTTGGCTCATCGCTCTATAACTCGAGAGGCCGAAACTGGTCGGCTTGCCAAGTATCTTGCTAATCAGTTTTTGGTTGAGGCGAGATGCCAAATTACGCCAGGCGCTGTGCTGTTTTTCAGCCTTGGGAATCTTTCCAATGACGACATGCGAACCAGCTTGAAGTAGGTCAATGAACAAGGGAAGATCTTCAGGGAAGCACTGTAGGTCATCATCGATAGTAACGACAAAGCGTTTGCGCGCATAGGTGATGCCGCAAAGCGTAGCATGTTGTTGCCCTTTGTTCTTCGCGAAGCGAACAATCTTGATTCTGGGATCTTTTTCGTGAAGTGTCAGAGCGGCGCACCAGGTCTGATCCGGACTCGCATCATCGATTAGAATTATTTCCCAATCGTTGCAAATCTGATCGAGTGTGGCGCTTGCCCGTGCGTAAAACTCCGGAAGTGTACTTGCGCTTTTATAAACGGGTACAACTAAGCTAACTGAAACGGTTTTATCAATCACCTGGAGCCTCGCCCTGACCATTGGATTTTGTACGATGATAGGTCGCTTCGGTTATAAAGACGGAAATTTTAGACGATGGGGCAGCAGGTGTCACTGCTTGTGAGCGTTGGCCCCGTTTCTGTGCAATACCGACAAATTTTGCCGCCGCAATCAATGTATCCCTGCCGGGGATTTCCAAGGAACGGCAGCCTCCTCCTCAGGCGGTCGTGATCAACCCTCTCGACGCGATGAGGAAGAAGCTTTTTTCGAATGTTCGATGGAAGGTGCGCATTGGCCGGCGGTGATGTGACGTGGAGCTCGTCAGGGAAGCTCTGGAAAAGACTTTCTCGCTTGGCAAAATCCCCGAACATCAGACGCCGAGTTTTTTCGATGAGGAAAAAATGACCTTTGCCAAAGCCGAGCACGCTGGCAAGCGCAAGCAGACCAGCTGGTGAGCGAAGCTCTTGGCGTGATGAATGGCTATTGGAGACCGTGGTTTGTCGTCGCGTCAAGACATCATCATTGACGGAACGCGGAATCATGCGCCCAGTTCCACGAGGAACAAAGATGGGGAACGCGACCCAAAGAGGCACCAAACCAGGCAGGGTAGCCAGTACTATGTCGGAGCCAAAGCTCACTCGTGGCCGACGACGAGTCAGGCTTGGTGCTCAGCGTGGTGAACACAGTGGCCAATGTCGCAGGCATCACTAAGACCGCCCCTTGAGGAGAAAGATTCTTGGTGGGTAGTTTGCAGTGTAGGATTAAGCGTAGAGTTCGAGCTATCGTTGCTGCAGGTTATGGGTTTTATTGGCCAAGATAGGGCTTCGTTGGTATTTAAATAGGTGTGAGCGAATGAGAGCTGTTGTAGGTAAGGTAGTCCCTGTTGTTGTTTTGGTGTTATTTTTTGGAACTCTGCTAAGTGGTTTTTTTCTTCCGGTTTACTCCGATGAAGTAATGACTAAGTTTAGAATTGCCAGACTCTTCCTGGAGGGAGGGGATGCGGTTACTCTTTATCCGCAATGCACCACTACGGCGGGGCGGGCAGTTTCATGGATATTTTATCCCGCCGGTGTGGTGTTATCGGGATTATATGCCCACCTTGGCCCTATGGGGCTGAGAGTGAGCGGAATTTTCTTATCACTGGTTTGGTTTGCTCTGCTTGCTTATTGGTGCCTGAAACAGACGTGTGATTCGGAGGGTGCTCTTCAACGTTTCGCTGGGTTGGTTGCAGTAGCTTCATTAGGTGTTCTGCCCTATCTGTGGGTTATGGCACGTCCTGAACAGTTGTTGATGCTGACGATTTTGATGCTTTGTTCATTAGCGCTTTTTTCCAGGTCACCGAGGTCTACGAGTGCCCAGGCTGCGATGGCCCTGGGGTTGGCGTTATTGCTCTCAATTTTTTTCTATTCCCACCCGAAAAGCATGTTCTATATGCCGTTCGCGCTCACGGCTGTATGGTTGGCAACTGCGACGTATCATAAGGTGGTTCGCTATGGTCTACTGTTATTTGGAGTGGTTCTATGTGTTAAGCTCTTTCAATATTTCAGTGCGTTGGCGGAGTGTCAGGATGCACCGAGTATTCAAAAAATGTTGGCGGCGAACACTTTGTTGCCCAGCATGTTGTTCTCCTCGCCCATTGCGTTTGTTAGCGCCGCCTATAACAACTTGATCAGCTTTCCCGGTCGGATGTTGGCGCATTTGATTTTCAGTGCTAATTTTCAATCAGGCTGGCTGCCTCCTATAGCTGATGGCGTTAAATCCCTACCCTATATTAATCTAGCCATTTATTACTCTCTGTATGCATTCGTAATAGGAACTCATATTCTCGGTATCTGGGTGTTTTTGTTGCACTTGGTTCGCCGGCAAGCGTGTGGCCCTGTCGTGCTTGCACTTCTCCTGATCGGCGCGGATGTAATCAACGCTTTTTTTTACAACCTGCAAAATTTTTATGCGGGCCTACAATTCGTGCCGGCGTCCATCATCGTCGCTGCTTTGTTGATGCATTCCAGACATCCAGCGAAGCTAGGTAATACACCCGCGCTATTTGCTTATTCGTTATTGATGGTGTTGTCAGTAGTCTCGATGACTACGCTGCTGATCCTCGTGACCCCCGCCGTAGTACGCAATTCCTCCTCCGCCCAATCGAGCTTGCCCGGGCAGCCACTTTCGATTCCGGTGTTGGGCGTTCGGGACCATTTGGACTCGATCAGAAGATTGGGGGAATCGTGTGGCATCCCTGCTAGATCGGCGGAGAACGTCGTCGTGGATCACATGACGTATTTTGCCTTTTTAAACGACAAGAAACCGATCCACGTGCTCTACGTATCTGAGTATGGCTATGGGGGCGATTTAAGTAATGGCAGGCTGTTGCCATTTCTAAAAGGGTTGAATAGCCCGGGCCTGATTACGCGCTGCGAATGGGTGCCAAGTCAATTCCGACCGGTGCAGAAGAAGGGCGAGATGGATTACTGTTGTGTAAATTTCGGGAATATCTGAGCAGTATATCGGTTCTCTGCGCCCCGGAGACGGGACGCGGGCAAAGCTATCTTAAGAGAACGCTACTCGCCCAACCGTTGGATATGAGGGTCAAATGCCATGTACAAAGACTACCCAGCCGCCTACCAAGTCAGCAAAGGCTCGGCCCTGCAGGTGGACAAGCCCTTCTACGACCGCATCCGCGCCGAGCAGGACAAACGCACACTGATCAAGCAGTTCGAGGTGCCGATCCGCACCGGTCGTGCCTGGCATGTGCCGGCCGGCCACGTGTTTCGCGTCACCACCCCGGTAGGTCCGCAAGTAGGCGATTTCAACGTTTGGAACGCTCACGATCCGCGGGAGCGCTTGTGGGCGGCGCGCACTCGGCAGCTGCAAGGTGCTCATGTCAGCACTCATGACCGGCTCTGGTCGAACCTGCCTTTTTTGAGACCCCTGGTGACCATCACCGATGACAGCTTGGCCGGCTACGGCATCGACGAGCATGGCGGGCGGCTACACGATTTGCTGGGAACCCGTTGTGACCCCTACGTGAACAGGATGCTGACCGGTGAGGATTTCCATCATCACTGTCATTCGAACCTGACCCGTGCGGTATTGCCTCACGGTCTTACGGAGTTCGACGTGCACGATGTGCTGAATATTTTCCAGTGCACCGGGCTCAACCATGACGACATGTACTTCATGAAGGCCTGTCCGGCGCAGAAGGGCGACTACCTGGAGTTTTTTGCCGAGATCGATCTGCTATGCGCCTTATCCACCTGCCCTGGCGGTGACCTGTCGTTGGCGATGTGGGGGCCGGATGCTCAGGATCCGCTCAGCGTCTGTCGTCCGCTGGGCGTGGAGATCTATCGGTTGGAAGATGCGTTACTCGAAGGCTGGAGCCAGCCCGAACGGGCTGCGTACAAGGGGCTGCATGGCTTGCAGATTGCCAAGGCGGATTGGGAGAAATAACACTTCCTTTGTGGCGAGGGGCGGTGCGACGTTTCGCTAAATCCCCTCGCCACAAAAAAGCGGTGCGCAGCTCAAGCCATCAACGATCCTTGGCCTCCTTCGCATCCATCTCTGCATTCCTCTCGGCCACGCGCTTGCGTTGCTCATCAGTCAGTTCGACCTTGTTGGCGGTGTCGCGCAGCATCATCAGGCCTCCGACGATCGAGCCGATTGCAACGATCAAAATCAGCCAGGCATACCAGGGCATAGGATTCTCCTTGAGGGCGGGCCAGTGGGCGTCGTTCACCCAATCCGCCACACCTACCACTTATGAGCGAAGGTTGCTCGCAGTGGTTCAATACTACCCCTGTTCTACCGGATGTAGCTCATGACGCGGCCAGTAGGCCATCGTTCATTTTTACGAATTCTTTATTCCTCGACCCCACCCTCGATCTCGTTCCTTTACAGCCTCCCTGCCGACAATCACTCCACACGCGGCACGACGCCGCACCACGGAGAAATCCCATGAGTGTCCTGGACGGGGTGTCATTGCTGCTGGCAGTGGCGCTGTTCATTTATCTGCTGGTTGCGCTGTTGCGCGCAGACCGGAACTAGGAGCGGTTATGCACGGTTATGACTACGGGCTGATCATTGCCTTTTTCGCGCTGGTACTGATCCCGGCTCCATTTCTCGGGCGGTTCTTTTACAAGGTCATGGAGGGGCAGCGCACCTGGCTTTCCCCGGTTCTCGGGCCGCTGGAGCGAGGCTGCTATCGGTTGTCGGGGGTGGATCCGCAGGTCGAGCAGACCTGGCAGAAATACACCCTGGCCTTGCTCGCCTTCAATCTGGCGGGTTTCGTGTTGCTGTTCGCAATTCTCCTGTTGCAAGGGCACTTGCCGCTCAACACCGAGCAACTGCCCGGCATGGAATGGACCCAGGCCTTCAATACGGCCGTCAGTTTCATGACCAACACCAACTGGCAGTCCTACAGCGGTGAAGCGTCCTTGAGCTACCTGAGCCAGATGATTGGCCTCACCGTGCAGAATTTTGTCAGCGCCGCCACCGGCCTGGCTGTGCTGGTGGCGCTGTGTCGCGGGATCGGGCGTAAATCGGCCAGGACCCTCGGCAATTTCTGGGTCGACATGACCCGGGCCACCCTCTACGGACTCTTGCCGTTGTGTCTGTTACTGGCCTTGTTCCTGGTGTGGCAGGGCGTGCCGCAGACGTTTGCGCACTATGTGCACGGCGTGACGATGCAAGGGGCCGACCAGGTGATCCCGCTGGGTCCGGCTGCCAGCCAGATTGCGATCAAGCAATTGGGCACCAACGGCGGCGGTTTCTTCGGCGTCAACTCGGCGCATCCGTTCGAGAACCCGACGGCCTGGAGCAACTTGTTCGAGCTCGCTTCGATCATCCTGATTCCCGCCGCGCTGGTGTTCATGTTCGGCCACTACGTCAAGGATCTGCGGCAGAGTCGGGCGATCATCGCCTGCATGCTCGCGCTTTTCTTGATCGGCGGCGCGACTTCGTTGTGGGCCGAATATCAACCCAATCCGGCATTGGCCGATGCGGCCGTGGAGCAGACCGCGCCGCTGGAAGGCAAGGAGGCGCGTTTCGGCACCACCGCCTCGGTGTTGTGGTCGGTGACCACCACGGCGGCGTCCAACGGCTCGGTCAACGCCATGCATGACAGCCTCAACCCCCTCAGCGGCATGGTCGCGCTGGTGAACATGATGGTCGGCGAAGTAATTTTCGGTGGCGTTGGGGCCGGGCTCTACGGGATGTTGCTGAATGTGCTGATCGCGGTGTTCCTGGCCGGTTTGATGATCGGCCGGACCCCGGAATACCTGGGCAAGAAACTGGGCGCCCGGGAAGTGCAACTGCTGGTGGTAACTCTGCTGGTGATGCCTGTGAGCGTGCTGGTGCTGGGCGCCGTCGCCGCAAGCCTGCCCGGGCCTGGCGCTGCGGTGAGCAACCCTGGCGCTCATGGTTTCAGCCAGTTGCTGTACGCCTACACGTCGGCGGGGGCCAACAACGGTTCGGCATTTGCTGGATTTGGCGCCAACACGGCGTTCCATAACCTGATGCTGGGGCTGGGCATGTTGATCGGCCGTTTCGGCTACATCCTGCCGGTGCTGGCGTTGGCCGGCAGCCTGGCGCTGAAGAAAACCGCCCCGATTGGCCAGAACAGTTTCCCGACCCACGGCCCGCTGTTCGTGACCTTGCTGACCGTGACCATTTTGCTGGTGGGCGGCCTGACCTTTCTGCCGACCCTGGCCCTGGGCCCGATTGCCGAACACCTGAGCATGGGCTTCTGAGGATCCGATGATGAATATGCCCGCACCCCAAGCGGTTACCACCCAGGCACCGCAAGCTAAAACCGCCATCTCCGCCCTCTGGCGGCCGGCGTTGATACAAGCTTTCGTCAAACTCGATCCGCGCCAGTTGCACCGTGCACCGGTGATGCTGGTGGTGGAGCTGACGGCAGTACTCACCACTGTGCTGTGTTTCATCCCCGACAGTGCCGTGCCGACGTTCGTTGCCGCGCAGATCGCGCTCTGGCTTTGGTTCACCGTGCTGTTCGCCAATTTCGCCGAGGCCCTGGCCGAAGGGCGCGGCAAGGCCCGGGCCGACAGCCTCAAGGCTGGCAGCGAAGGCCTGAGCGCACGTCGCCGGACTGTCAATGGGTTTGAAGTCGTCCCCGCTACCCGATTGCGCACGGACGATGTGGTGCGCGTCGAGGCAGGGGAGATGATTCCGGGCGACGGCGAGGTGATCGAAGGCATTGCTGCGGTCAACGAGGCGGCGATCACTGGTGAGTCTGCACCGGTCATTCGTGAATCCGGCGGTGATCGTTCGGCGGTCACCGGCAACACGCGGTTGGTCTCCGACTGGTTGCTGGTGCGCATTACCAGCAACCCCGGCGAGTCGACCCTGGACCGCATGATCGCCCTTGTCGAAGGCGCCAAGCGGCAGAAGACGCCGAACGAGGTGGCGCTGGACATCTTGTTGATTGGCCTGACCCTGATCTTCCTGTTGGTGGTGGTGACGCTGCAACCGTTCGCCCACTTCGCCAACGGCAGCCTGCCACTGGTGTTCCTGGTGGCGCTGCTGGTCACGTTGATTCCCACCACCATCGGCGGGTTGCTGTCGGCCATCGGCATCGCCGGGATGGATCGGCTGGTGCGCCTGAACGTGATCGCCAAATCCGGTCGCGCGGTGGAAGCGGCGGGGGATGTGCACGTGCTGATGCTGGACAAGACCGGCACCATCACGTTCGGCAATCGTCGTTGTGCAGCGGTTCATGCCGCCCCTGGTGTGAGCATCAAGGCGCTGGCTGAAGGCGCGTTGTTGGCGTCGTTGGCGGACGACACGGCGGAAGGCAAGTCCATTGTGGAATACCTGCGGGCTCTGCATCCGCAGCCCGAGCCTGCCTTGCAATCGCTGACGGCGGTACCGTTCAGCGCTGAAACCCGTTTGTCCGGTGTCGATCATCAGGGGCGGGTATACCGCAAGGGGGCAGTGGATTCGCTGCTGGGTTTTATTGGCCTGCCGCGCAGCCAGTTGCCGTCGATGCTTGCCCAAGAGGTCGACAAGATCGCCCAGAGCGGCGGCACGCCCTTATTGGTGTGCGTGGACGGCAAGCTGCTGGGCGCCATCCATCTCAAGGATGTGGTCAAGCCGGGTATCCGCGAGCGTTTCGCCGAGCTGCGCAAGCTGGGGATTCGTACTGTGATGGTCACTGGCGACAACCCGTTGACCGCCGCCGCGATTGCCGCCGAAGCGGGCGTCGACGACGTGCTGGCCGAGGCCACGCCGGAGAAAAAGCTGGCGCGTATTCGCCATGAGCAGAATGACGGTCGGCTGGTCGCCATGTGCGGCGATGGCGCCAACGACGCTCCGGCCCTGGCCCAGGCCGATGTCGGCATGGCGATGAACGACGGCACGCAAGCGGCGCGGGAGGCGGCCAACATGGTCGACCTCGACAGCGATCCGACCAAGTTGCTGGACGTGGTGCAGATCGGCAAGGAACTACTGGTCACCCGTGGGGCACTGACCACCTTTTCCATCGCCAATGACGTCGCCAAATACTTCGCGATCCTGCCGGCACTGTTCGCTTCGATTTATCCACAGCTCGGCGTGTTGAACGTGATGCACCTGAGCAGCCCGCAGAGCGCCATTCTCTCGGCCATTGTGTTCAACGCGCTGATCATCGTGGTGCTGATCCCCTTGGCCCTGCGCGGCGTGCGGGTGCAGGCGGCGAGCGCGGCGGCGCTACTGCGGCGCAACCTGTTGATCTACGGCTTGGGCGGGATCGTGGTGCCGTTCGTGGGGATCAAGGCGATCGATATGTTGTTGACGGCATTGGGGCTGGTTTGAGCCCGTTACTGCTGTCTGCTCGCCACAGATGTGTTTTCAACTGAGGATTTTGGAATGTTCAGATTAGTTCGCCCGGCCTTGAGCCTGCTACTCCTGATGACGTTGATCACCGGGGTCGCCTACCCGCTGCTGGTTACGGGCGTGGCGCAAATCGCCTTTCCCGTCCAGGCCAACGGCAGCCTCGTCGAGGGGGCCGACGGCAAAGTGCGCGGCTCACTGCTGATCGCCCAGGATTTCCAGGGGGATGCCTGGTTCCATCCACGTCCCTCGGCCGGCACCTTCGCCACGGTTGCCAGCGGCGCCAGCAACCTTTCCCCGAGCAATCCGGCCCTGGCCACGCGGATAATCGATGATGCCCACACGCTTTTGGTGCCGGGCCAAGGGCCGGTGCCGCTGGCGCTGTTGACCACTTCCGGCAGCGGGCTGGATCCGCACTTGCCACCGGCGGCGATTGCCTATCAACTGGCGCGAGTCGCCGCGGCGCGCAACCTGCCGGTCTCGACCTTGCAGCAGTTGCTCGACACTCACATCGAGCAACCTCTGGTAGGGCCGCCGGTGGTGAATGTGCTGGCGTTGAACCTGGCGCTGGAAAAGCTGTAACCCCCTTTGTGGGAGCGAGCCTGCTCGCGATAGCGGTGTATCAGTCACACATCTGCAAGCTGATACATCGTCATCGCGAGCAGGCTCGCTCCCACAAGGATTCCATGGAGCCTGTGAGAATGGGCGTGCCCTCAGTATCTGAAAGCAAGAGAACCACACCATGAGCGACTCCGGCCGCGCCGATGCCCTGTTAGCCAATCTGCCCCGCGCTGGCCGTGGTCGGCTCAAGGTCTTTCTTGGCGCGGCACCGGGTGTTGGCAAGACCTTCGCCATGTTGCAAGCGGCCCACACCCAGTTGCGGCAGAACGTGAAGGTTATCGCCGGTGTGGTGGAGACACACGGTCGAGCCGAAACCGAAGCCTTGCTCGGCGGCCTGGTACAACAGCCTTTGGTGCGCTCCCAGTACCGGGGCGTGATGCTCGAGGAGATGGACCTCGACGGTCTGCTCGCCGCCCGGCCAAAGCTGGTGCTGGTGGACGAACTTGCCCACAGCAATGCCCCCGGCAGTCGCCACGCCAAGCGCTGGCAAGACATTCAAGAGCTGCTTGCTGCCGGCATCGACGTCTACACCACCGTCAATGTGCAGCACCTGGAAAGCCTCAATGACCAGGTGCGCGGCATCACCGGGGTGCAGGTTCGCGAAACGCTGCCGGATTGGGTCCTGCAGGAGGCCGATGAACTGCTGCTGATCGACCTGCCGCCCCGTGAACTGCTGGAGCGCCTGCGCGATGGCAAGGTCTATGTGCCGGAGCAGGCCCGCGCGGCAATCGACGCTTTCTTCACCCAGACCAACCTGACGGCCCTGCGTGAGCTGGCGATGCAGACCGCCGCCGCGCAAGTGGACAACGATCTGGCGCTGGGCTATCGACAACTGGGGCAGGCCGCTCCGGTGGTGCGGGGGCGGTTACTGGTGGGGGTGGACGGCGACGCCCAAGCCGAGCGCCTGGTGCGCCATGCCAGCCGCGTCGCTCAGCGTCGGCATCTGCCGTGGAGCCTGGTGCATGTGGACAACGGTGGCGCCCGGGACGAGGCCTCGCGCCAGCGCCTGCAAAACGCCCAGCAACTGGCGGAACGTCTGGGCGGCGAAGTGGTGTTGTTGCGGGCCGGCGAAGTAGCCAGGACCCTGGTTCAACATGCCATCGAGCGTCGGGCCACTCTGCTCCTGGTAGGGCAGTCCCGACCGCGCCTGCGCAGGCGATGGTTTGGCGGCGGCCTGGCCTCACGCTTGTTGCGCGTTGCCATGGGGCTGGAGATCAATGTACTGGACAGCGATGAACAACTGCGTCCCGCCCGCGTTTATTCAAGCCGCGTCCAGACCGGCTTCGACTACGTGTTGGCGTTGCTGGCGACCGTGGTGGCCAGTGCGTTGGCCTGGGGCATTTCCGGGCTGCTGGCGTTGCCCAATATCTCCCTGGTGTTTCTGATGGCGGTCTTGCTGGTAGCGGTGCGCAGCAGCCTCGGCCCGGCCTTGGCCTGCGCGGCGCTGTCGTTCCTGGCCTACGATTTTCTGTTCATCCCGCCGAACTTTTCCTTCACCATCCAGCGTGATGAAGATGTGTTGACGTTGGTGTTCTTTCTGCTGATGGCGGCGCTGACCGGTAATCTTGCTGCCCGCCAACGTAGACAGTTGCAGGTGCTGCGCGACACCCAGCAGGAAACCGGCGAATTGCTCGATCTGTCCCGCAAGCTCACGGCTGCCACCGACCGCCAGGCCGTGATCAGTGCCGCCGCGCAGCACTTCAACGGCTGGCACGACTTGCAGCTATGCCTGCTCAATCGAGAAGGCCAGAGTGGCTGGAAGGTCGAGACTGCTGAGTCGCTGACGTTCGTCGAGGCCGAACGCGCGGCGGCCGACTGGGCCTGGCAGCACGACCAGCCGGCCGGCGCCGGTACCGGGACACTGCCCCTCGGGCGCTGGTGGTGGTGGCCGTTGTCGGTGGAGGGTGGACCGCTGGCGTTGCTGGGCGTGCGTTCGAAAGACGACAGTCCCTTGAGCGGTCAACGTCGGCGCTGGTTGGCGGCCCTCAGTCAGCCGCTGGCCCAGGCGCTGGCCCGGGCGCAGTTGGCGCAGGACCTCGAGGCGGCGCGTCTGCACGGCGAGACCGAGCAACTGCGCAGCGCCTTGCTGGCCTCGGTCTCCCATGATCTGCGCACGCCGCTGACCGCCATGCGTGGCAGCATCGACAGCCTGTTGGCGTTGGGGGAGGCGATCCCGCTGGCAGATCGTCGCGAATTGCTTGAAGGCACCCGCGATGAAGCTGAGCGTCTGGACCGCTACATCCAGAACCTGCTGGACATGACCCGTCTCGGCCACGGCGCCCTGAAACTGGCGCGGGACTGGGTGGCGCCGGCGGATATCGTCGGCAGTGCACTGAATCGTCTGAGGGCGGTGCTGGCGCCGCTGATGGTCAGCGTCGAAGTGCCCGCTCATTTGCCATTGCTGCATGTCCACGCGGCGCTGATCGAACAGGCCCTGGTGAATGTGCTGGAGAATGCCGCGCGTTTTTCGCCGGCTCACGGGCGCCTGCAACTGAGTGCAGGCACGACGGACAGCGAAGTGTTGTTTGCCGTGGCTGATGAAGGGCCGGGGATTCCCGAGCAAGAACGAGAGAAAATCTTCGACATGTTCTACACCGCTGCGCGCGGCGATCGGGGCGGGCAGGGCACGGGGTTGGGGCTGGCGATCTGTCAGGGCATGGTGGGCGCCCATGGTGGGCGGATCAGCGTGGGCGATGGCATCGACGGGCGCGGCACCTGCATCACCCTGCATCTGCCATTGCAGGCACAACCGGACATGGACGATGAAGCTTGAGCCGGGCTGCGTTACTCTCTGCCATTGATTTTCAGTGAACCGAACCCATGAGCCAAACCGCGACCCTCCTGGTCATCGATGATGAGCCGCAGATCCGCAAATTCCTGCGCATCAGTCTGGTTTCCCAGGGCTACAAGGTGCTGGAGGCCGGTACAGGGGCCGACGGCCTGGCCCAGGCTGCATTGAACAAGCCTGATCTGCTGGTGCTCGACCTGGGCCTGCCTGACATGGATGGTCAGCAGGTGCTGTGCGAGTTCCGCCAATGGTCGACGGTGCCGGTGCTGGTGCTCTCGGTGCGAGCCAGTGAAGCCCAGAAAGTCGAGGCGCTGGACAACGGCGCCAACGATTACGTGACCAAGCCGTTCGGCATCCAGGAGTTCCTCGCCCGCGTCCGCGCCCTCTTGCGCCAGGCACCGGCAGGCGAGGCCCGGGAAGCGGCGCTGACGTTCGGTCCGCTGACGGTGGACCTGGCCTATCGACGGGTATTGCTGGACGGCGCCGAAGTGGCTCTGACCCGCAAGGAATACGCCGTGCTGGCACAACTGGCGCGGCACCCCGGACGGGTCATCACCCAACAACAGTTGCTCAAGGACATCTGGGGCCCGACCCACACCGAGGACAGTCACTATCTGCGCATCGTGGTCGGCCACCTGCGTCAAAAACTGGCGGACGACCCGACGCGTCCCCGGTTCATTGCGACCGAGGCGGGGGTGGGGTATCGGTTGTTGGGAGAGGGTGGGTTTTAACCTCTCGGTCTTCAGCCAAGCACTGTTGTGGCGAGGGGATTTATCCCCGCTGGGGTGCAAAGCGCCCCCAAACCCGTCGACTCGATAAAGCTGGCAAACCGAGTTGCCTGATTTTAGGGCTGCTTCGCACCCCAACGGGGATAAATCCCCTCGCCACAGGATCAAGGTGTTGCTTCAGCTCTGTTCACTTTCATACCGATCCAGGGTGTCACTGGCAATCTCCCGCCCCAGGGCGATCAACTCCGGCGCCTTGTAGAACTCGAAGAACCGGCACACCCGTTTCGGCACGTTGATCAGTACATCCGGGGGATACCCGGCGATCTTGTATTGGGCCAACGAGGTTTGCATTACCTCGAAACTCTGGTTGATCAAATCCAGCAACGAGGCCGGGCCGACGTTATCGATGATGAACGAACCGGTGGCGGACTTCGGTGCGCCTTCAGTCTCGGGCGCTGCGGCCGGTTGCTGGCCTTCAGGCTCGGCGGATTCGAGCCATGGGTTGATATCGGCGGCCTCGGCCTTCAACGCTTCCTGTTCCAGCAGTAACAACTGCTCGGCCTGCTTGCGCCGAAAGGGCAATTTCGACCCCAGGGAACTGATTAGATTGTCGAATCGGCTCCTGAACGCGGCCGGACGTGGGATGACCGGCAGACTGTATTGTCGCTGGTTGGTGGCATTGAGGTTGACTGCGATGATCAGGTCACAGTGACTCGATACTACCGGCACGATCGGCAGCGGATTGAGCAGGCCACCATCCACCAGCATGCGATTGCCTTGCATCACTGGTGTGAACAGGCTGGGAATCGCCGCCGAAGCGCGCATTGCCTGATGCAGGCAACCTTCCTGGAACCAGATTTCCTGTTGGTTGGTCAGGTCCGTGGCTACGGCGGTGTAGGGAATGCGCAGGTCTTCGATATTGAGTTCGCCGACGATCTTACGGATCTGTCCGAAGACTTTTTCACCGCGGATCGCACCGAGGCGAAAACTGACATCCACCAGCCGGAGGACGTCGAGGTAATCCAGGCTTTCGATCCAGTTGCGGTAGTCCCTGAGCTTGCCGGCGGCATAGATCCCGCCCACTACAGCGCCCATCGAGCAACCGGCGATGCAGGCAATGTCGTAGCCACGTCGTTCGATTTCCTCGATCACCCCGATATGGGCGTAGCCCCGGGCGCCGCCCGAACCCAATACCAATGCGACACGTTTTGTCATGACCTGGCCTCTTGTCGAACAGACTTCAACAATGCACTGATCGAGGCTCCGGCTCAATCGTTGTGGCATCAGCGTCGTTTTTTGACACGCTGGGGTGACATTTTTGTATGCTCGCCCACACTTGAATTAAGGCGGTCCGGCCAAGGCACTTTTCGCCTTTGCGACCGTCTTACCAGCACGACTGTTTGACCTGACTGAGGTGTAATGATGAAAGCCCGGATCTGCCTGCCCCTAGTAGCATCCCTGATGGTTCTGGCCCTGGCCGGTTGCGCAGGCAAAACAGCTTATCGTGACAGCTGCGGCACCCAGCTTGACGCCGCCTGGCATGAACTGGACCTGGCCAAGGCCGAAGGTTTTGCCGGTACTGTCAGTTACTCCAAGGCGCTGTCGCTGCTGACCGGTGCCAAGACCCAGCAGCAGTTCGAAGCGTTCGAAGGCTGCTCCAGAAAGGCCGAGAAAGCTCGCTTCTACATCCGCGAGTCCCGTGCGGGACGATAAAAGCAGCGGCTGCTATAGACTGTAAGCTGCAAGAGAGCGGCACGACGTGACCCTCACTTGTGGCTTGCAGCTCGCCACTTGAAGCTGCTGTACGGAGTACGCCCCCCATGATTGATAGGCTGGTGGCCCGGATCGTCGGGCTGGAAGTCGGCCTGCTGGCCTGCCAGGCCCGCTTGAATGCCCATACCGACAGTGAAGCGCTGCATGACCTGCGGACCACGGTTCGCCGTTTGCGCAGCTTGCTCCGCCCATTGCGCGGCTTGCCGGGTGTCGAACAGCTGGAAACAGCCGCTTCGGCGGTTGGAACCCTGACCACGCCGTTGCGTGACCGGGAAGTGCTGGCGGCTTATCTTGAGTTGCACGACAACACCGATGCCGCGCAACGGCGTCGGCTGCAGATGGCCGAGGCCTATCCTGCCGTGGCCGCGAGCCGGGAGTTGGCGCAGCTGTTGATGATCCTCGATGCATTTCCGCGCTTCATTCGCGCGGCCCAGCGTCAGGGGCTGCTCAAGGGATTGCGCAAACGCATTGAAAAGCGCCTGGACAAACAATGGAAACAACTCGGTGAAGCGTTGCGTGATCCGGCCCATGACCGCCACCGGTTGCGGCTGCTGATCAAGCGCGTGCGCTATGCGATCGAAGCCTACCCGGAGCTCGATCGACTGCCGGAAGCGGCCATGCCGCGGCTCAAGTCCGCCCAAGGCGCCCTGGGCGATTGGCACGACTGCTGGCAATGGCTGGCCCAGGCCGAACGGGAACACGACCTGCAACCCTGTGTGCCGGTCTGGCGCACTACCATGACCGAGGCCGAAGCCAAGGCTGACAAGGTGCTCGATAAGCTGATCGCGAGCTGCTTCGAGAAATCCTGAAAAAACCACCCTCTATCTCCCTGTGGGAGCGAGCCTGCTCGCGATAGCGCCGACTCAGCTTGCCCCATGCTGACCGACCCTCCGCTATCGCGAGCAGGCTCGCTCCCACAATGCTCTGTGCGTTGATTAAAGTGTGGCGGCCTATCTGTCAGCCTCTTTGGCCGGAATGAGCGCTGTGTCGTTTATCCCGGCTGGTTAAGATTCCTTCATCTTTCTCCCATGCTTTCGAGGTTGCCATGCGCTTTTCCGATTTGATCGATGCTGTGCGCCGTCAGCCTGGCGCCGTGACCATCGCACCCGAATGGGGGCAGGGACGCGCCACTTTTGGTGGGCTGGTGGCGGCGCTGCAGTATGAGGCGATGCGCGCACGGGTGCCGGCGGATCGTCCGGTGCGTTCACTGGCGATCACCTTCGTCGGCCCGGTCGAACCGGACGTGCCCGTCAGTTTTGAAGTCGAAGTGCTGCGCGAAGGCAAGGCGGTCAGCCAGGTGCAGGGACGCGCTGTGCAGAACGGCCAGGTGGTGACCGTGGTGCAAGGCAGCTTCGGTGCATCGCGCTCTTCCGTGGTGGCGGTGCAGGCCGACCCTGCGCCTGAGTTCAAAAGCATCGAGCAATGCCAGGAGCTGCCTTATATCAAGGGTGGCACGCCGGAGTTCATGCGGCACCTGGCGATGTGCTGGAGTGTCGGTGGTCTGCCATTCACCGGCAATAAATCCCGCAGCATGGGCGGTTGGGTACGGTTGCGTGGGGATGTAAAGGAAGAGCCGCTCAACGAGGCCCACATCCTCGCGTTGGTGGATGCCTGGCCGCCCGCGTTACTGCCGCACCTGACACAGATGGCGCCGGGTAGCACGCTGACCTGGACCATCGAATTCGTCCAGCCGGTGCTGGCGCTCACGACGTTGGACTGGTGCAAGTACCTGGCCGAGATCGAGCACGCCCAGGACGGCTACGGTCACGTCGCTGCGAAGTTCTGGAGCGCCGATGGCCGCCTGATCGCCATGAGCCGGCAGACGGTGACGATTTTCGGCTGAGGTATGTGGGCGCTCAATGAGTGTGGCGCAGTAGTCCCAGCGAGGCGAATACAGCGATGATGCCGATGCTGATGTCCGCCAGGTCCAGGTTGAGCGCGCCCGAGATGATCAGCAGCGATGCGATGATGAGCAAGGGCACGGCGATCAGTTGCAACGCCAGATGGGTTGGGTTGAAGGCGTGCCATTGCCAGCCTGCGAGGGTAGGGTGACGTTTGTGCATGATGCTGCTCCTTATGCCTGACATCTGTTGATACAAGAATAGGCATGGCGGGGCAGGGCGGCGAATCGCGGTTGGCTATGGGAGCGATAGATCCGAGTCAGTTCTCGGATGAAGCAATCGCGGGCAAGCCTTGCTCCCACAGGTCCATGTGTCCTTTATGGGATGAAGTTTACCTCTCCACAGGTCCACATTTTCTTTGTGGTGTAGGGCTTGCCTCTCCACAGGTCCACATTCCCTTTGTGGGCTAAGGCTTGCCTCTCCATCGTCCACATTCCTTTGTGGGAGCAAGGCTTGCCCGCGACGGCGGTCTCAGAGTCTGAGCTGCCCGATCGCCTTGCTCAATTCACCCGCCAGGGTCGCCAGTTCATGGCTGGTCGTGGCCGAGTCCACGGTCTGGCGCACGGTGTTTTCAGTGACGTCGCGAATGCCCACCACCGCCCGGTTCATTTCCTCGGCAACCTGGCTTTGCTGCTCGGCCGCGACGGCGATCTGGGTATTGCTCTCGCGCATCTGGGCCACCGCGTCGGTGATCTGCGCCAATGCCTCGCCGGCCTCGCGGGCCTGTTGTACGCAATCGTCGGCTTTGTAGGAGCTTTCCTGCATGAAGTCCACCGCGTCCTGGGTCCCCGCCTGCAGGGCCGACACCATGGTGGTGATTTCATCTGTTGAGATTTGCACCCGTTTGGCGAGGTTGCGTACCTCGTCGGCTACCACGGCGAAACCCCGGCCCATTTCCCCGGCCCGCGCGGCTTCGATGGCGGCGTTGAGGGCCAGCAGGTTTGTTTGCTCCGCTATGCTGTGAATCACGCTGACCACGCTGTTGATCTTCTGGCTGTCTTCGGCCAGGCGCTGGATCATTTCGGCGGTCTGCTGCACCCCGGAGGAGAGGCCGGTGATTGACTGCTCAACACGATTGACCACGTTACGGCCATTGCCGGCCAGGGTGTCGGCGGCTTTCGACAGGTCGCGAGTGGCGCCGGCATGTTGGGCGATGTGATACACTGTGGCGGACATCTCGTTGATCGCCGTCGCTGCCTGATCGGTTTCGCTCTGCTGCCCAAGCATGCCGTGGCGAACCTCGCTCATGCTCGAGGCCAGTCGTGCTGCGCCACTGTCCAGTTGGCGGGCCGTGCTGGCCACGGTATCGACTACCCGTTGATAACCGGCTTGCATGGCATTGAATGCGGCGGCCATCTGGCCCACTTCATCCTTGCAGGCCAGAGGCACGCGGGCGGACAGATCGCCGGTCTTCTCCACATGCAGCATCACGTCCTTCAGGGTGTTGAGCTGGCTCAACAGAAAGCGGATCAACAATTGCGACGCGCCCAGCATGGCCAGCATCAACACGAACACCGCCACGGCGTATTGGCTGAAGCGCTCGCCGAGTACCTGGCTCAGGCTTGCGCCCTGAGCCAGGACGGCGAGTTGTTGGCCGTCGCCGCGTCGGATGACGTCAGCGCCCAGCAACGGCTGATTGCCGACGAGCGGTTTGGAGTCCAGATCGACCCAGCCCTGCGCCTGCGCCAGTGAAGGCAACGACTGACCGTTGAGCGCGGGCGCCTGGCCTTGCTTGAACGCCAGCAGGTTATCGGCCCTGGGCAATGCTTGCTCGGCGGGCCAGGCACTGAGCAGGCGCGCCTGGGCCTGGGCATTCACCCGGGCCGCATCATTGCGGGCCTGTTGTTCAAGCTGCAGTGCATAGAGCACGAGCAGCAAGGTGGTTACAAAGGCGACCGCGTTGACCGCCCAGAATTTGTATTTCAGCGAGATATTGCTAAGCCAGGCACCCATGGAGGTCTTCTCTGATAGCGGAAACAGTTTTGGCAAGGTGCCATTATTTTGCCGCTATCCCGGGAGGTGGAGTGTTGATGTGGGTCAACAGACCTGATGCTAGGAGCCATGGGCTGGCCCGGATTCCCTGTGGGAGCGAGCCTGCTCGCGATAGCGGAGTGTCAGCCACTGACTTGCAAGCTGATTCACTGCTATCGCGAGCAGGCTCGCTCCCGCAAGGGATTTCGGGGGCTCAGGAGATCGTGGGCAGCCCGAAAAACGCCCGCGCACATGCTGTGCTGTGAGCGGCCAGGTCTTCTTGGGTTTCGCCTCGATGCAAGGCGATTTCCCGCAAGACTTCGGTCAGGTAGGCCGGCTCGTTGCGCCCGTTCTTCGGTTTGGGACGCAGGGTGCGGGGCAGCAGGTAGGGCGCATCGCTTTCGAGCATCAGCCGGCCGCGGGGGATTTCGCGTACCAACGGGTGCAGATGCGTGCCCCGGCGTTCATCGCAGATCCAGCCGGTGATGCCGATGTGCAGGTCCAGGTCCAGGTAGTTGAACAGCGCCTTTTTCTCACCGGTAAAGCAATGCACCACCGCAGCCGGCAGACGGTCGCGGAAATCCCGCAAAATCTCCAGTAAGCGCTGGTCGGCGTCGCGTTCGTGAAGAAAGACTGGAAGTTGCAGTTCCGCCGCCAGGGCGAGGTGTTCTTCCAGGACTTTCTCCTGTTGTGGGCGAGGGGAGAAGTCCCGGTTGAAATCCAGTCCGCATTCTCCAACGGCACGGACGTGGCTTTGCTTCAGCAGGTCCTTGAGGTGCCGGGCGCTGTCGGCTGTCCAGTCGCTGGCGCTGTGGGGATGGATGCCGGCGGTGGAGAACAGGCGCTCGCCGGTCTCATCCAACTGTTGGCACAGCTCGAGAGCCTTTTCGCTGCCCTCGATGCTGGTGCCGGTCAATACCAGTTGGCAGACCCCTGCTTCATAGGCGCGCTCAAGCACTGCCTGCTGTTTGTCGGCGAAACTGGGGTTGGTCAGGTTGACGCCGATATCGATGAGTTGCATGGTGCTACCTCGGCCCAAAGGCCGGAAAGCATATCAGAGCTGTAGATTTATAAGAAAAGCCAAGAACTACAACGAGTTGAGGCTGTCTGTTGAGGCCATGAGACAGGTCGGGTTGGTATAAACGCCATCACTGTGCCAGTCTTGCGCACTTTTCAGCGCCCCAGGTGCTCTGTTCCTGTCGACCCAAGCCTCTTTTTTCAAGAAGGCGGGTCGCGGTATTCCTTCCGGAGAGTGGATGACACGTCCCCAGGTGTTCTTACTGCTGTGTTGTTCGCTGCTGCTGCCAATGCCGGCGGAGGCGCGGCTGCCTGGGCCGGTGCAGGCGGTGGCGCCGGGTACGGTGCGTGACCTGGCGCAGATCCGCAGCAGTCGAGTGCTGAAAGTATTGGTCAACCAGAGCCGCAACAGTTCCGGTGAAGTCCAGGGGCAACCCATCGGCGTCGAATACCACCGGTTGCGGGCGTTCGAACAATACCTTAACGGTCATGCCCGGGATGGCCAGGAAATCACCCTCAAGATCATCCCCAAGGCCAAGGACCAGTTGCTCGGTGCCCTGCAACGCGGAGAGGGCGACCTCGTGGCGCCGGGTGAATTGCTTGAGCCCTTGGCCAGTCACGCGGTCAGTGCCAGCGATCCGATTCGCAGTGGCGTGCCCTTGATGCTGGTGGGCATCAAGGGGGAGAAGCGCTACACGCGGGTGGAGCAGTTGTCCGGCAAGACCCTGGCCTTGCCCAACGGCAGTGCGGCGGGGGACGCGGTGGGGCAGATCAACCAGAAGCTGGCTTTGCTCAAGTTATCACCGGTGAAGATCGAATGGGTCGACCCCACCCTGGCGGTCGAGGATGTGCTGGAAATGGTCCAGGGAGGGATTTTCCATCTGACCATTGTCGAGCAACCCATCGCCGAGCGCTGGGGCAAGATTCTGCCCAAGCTGCGCTTCGACCGGCAGTTGCTGATCGGTGAGCCGGATAACGAGCACTGGTTCGTTCGCCGCGACGCCGCCATGCTGCGGGCGAGCATCAACGGCTTCCTGACGACCTACAAGGTACCGTCCAACGAGGACGCTGCGTTCCTGCGCATCTATCGTCGTTTGTACCAGGTTCATTATCCGCTGGCTCGGGCCGACCGCCAGCGGCTGGAGAAACTGCGCCCGGTGCTGCAAAAACATGCCGAGGCCCAGGATATGGACTGGCTCAACCTCGCGGCCCTGGCCTTCAAGGAGTCCGCTCTGCAACCCAGCGCCCGCAGCGGAAGCGGTCCCACCGGGCTCATGCAGATCACTCCGGCGGCGGCGCAGCGGGTCGGGGTCGGCAACATTCAGAACCTGGACGCCAATGTCCAGGCCGGCGCCAAGTACCTGGCCATGATCCGCCGCAAGTTTTTTTCCAGCCCCAAGCTCAACGAGCGCGAACGCATGGCCTTTGTATTGGCTGCCTACAACATGGGCCCCGAACGCGTCCAGGGCATGCGTGCCGAGGCCCGGCGGCGTGGACTGAATCCCAACCAGTGGTTTTTCCAGGTCGAACGTATTGCCATGGAGCAGGTAGGAATGGGCGCCGTCAGCTACGTTAATAGTGTGAATAAATACTATCTGGCGTTTGATCGGGAGCGGGAGTCGTTGGAACCGAAGGAACAAAAGGTTGCACTGCGCAAGTGATCGAATAAGTTGATTGGTATGACGGAGATATTGCGTTTTTAACATGAGCTTTATTGATTAATATAGCGACCAACCCAACCTTCCCAAGGAAATGAACCCATGAGCTCTTTCGTCAACAAAATCCTGTCCACCCGTGCCGGCTACGGCCTGACTGTCCTTCGCATCGCGGTCGGTGTCATTTTTGCGGCTCACGGCTCGCAAAAGCTCTTTGGTCTGTTTGGTGGCTACGGGCTGGCGGGAACCGCGCAGTGGATGGAAAGCATCGGCCTGACACCCGGCTACCTAATGGCCACATTGGCCGGTGGCACCGAGTTTTTCGCCGGGCTGGCCTTGATCGTTGGCCTGCTGGTTCGTCCGGCGGCGTTGGGGTTGGCTTTCCTGTCCCTGGTGGCTATTTTCTCCGTGCACATCGGCAATGGCCTGTTCATGGCCAACAACGGTTATGAGTTTGCCCTGGCGCTGCTGGCCGCGAGCATTGCGGTGTTGATCGAGGGTGCAGGCAAGCTGTCGGTCGATCGCGCCATCGCTGGCTGATCACCGAGTACAACCATCGAAGGCCCGTCTGGTACGGGCCTTTTTTGTGGCTGCAGATTCTTGACACTGGCCCGTCGGCTTCTCTAGGATGCTGCCCATGCGCCGATTTAAACAGCTACTTGCGGGGCGCCAGGTGACTCATCCAGTCATCGTCAGAAGCTTGGAACAGGCTTCGAAATACCGCTAAAGCGCTGGTTCGGTGTTGCCTCTCACCTGCCATGCAGACTTTTTGAGGCAGAGACACGACACGATGAACGCACCCAGTCCCCTTGTACGTCTTGCGCCGATTACGGCGAGCCTTCAGCGCAATCCCAAAATCCTCTTGGGCGGTACCCATCAGCCAACGTTGTTGCGTTATCTCGACGGCTGGCCGCGGCGCAGCCACGGGCCCGCTGCATTCCTGATCCAGTTTGTCGAAGATGGCGAGTCCCTGGCACGTTTCGCCAGCGATAGCTTCGATCTGGCGGTCATCCAGTCACCCAGTGCGGCGGATGCGCCTGAAATGATCCGGCAGTTGACCCGTGTGGCGCGGCAAGGGCTGATCACCCGGCGCTGAGGCTGCCTGCCTTGGCCGACGCCTTGAGACCGTTGGCATGCATGCAGTTGAATACAATCCGGCTGCGAGTCGACCAATCGGTGTTGATGATGTGGAAGCGCTGGATATAGCTGCTATTGTCCCTGGACTCGAACCACTCATCTATCTTTTCACTGAAGTCGTCGGGAAGATGAAGAGGCAACACGTATTTCGCGCATTGTATCGAGCGCAATACGAAGTCGGGTTTCTGCCTGGCGGATTGCTCATCCATGAATGCTTTCAAGGCCGCGGTGGAGTTCAGGTTCTTACCGCTCCATTGATGCTCCACGCCCTTCCAGTACTTCGCCCTGACGCGGTGATTGTAGGAAATCACAACGGTCTTCTCCGGACGATGGGTCCATATATCTTCCAGCGTTGAACGCCGCCAGTTCCGGGGGATCAGCCGTTGTCCGATTTTCGAATCGATCAGGCTGTGCAGTTCCTGGTGGATGGTCCGGTTGAAATGCTTGAATTTATGAAAGTTCAAGATAACGATTTCCTTGGCCCTCGTGGCCTTGTGCTCGGGGTCGTCGTAAAAATCATTCAACGGAGCCAGAACGTCACCGCCCACCGTGCGTCCGGAGGAGGTGAGGTGAAACAGTTGGAAGCGCTTGTCACTGCCGACAGGGGCGGTTGCGGAGAACACCACGCGCAGGTCGAGCACGCGAAAGCCCGCCAGGACCTGTTCGATGATCGGCACGTCCTGGGTCTTTTCCTGAGGCAACGTAGGGTTGGGGGCTTTTTTGTCTGCGCCGGAGTCATGGGTGCCGGGCAGAATCAATTCGTCGATACGCAGTTTGTATAACTGAGGGGTGTTGTACATCCAGCAGTCCAATCCATGGTGGGTAGCCTTCATGATTATTCATCCTTGAATAATGTTCTGAGCGAAAGGCACGAGGCAGCGTGCGCCGGTCATTTTGCGCAGCGCTGTCATCTTGTCAAAGGATCAAGTTTGCTGGGATGTTTCGAGGCCGCTGGGCTTTATCGGCGGCTCATGGATAAGTGATGTCCACGACATACACCCGCTTCTCGCCTGTCGGTGTCTGCACCCTGACTTCAGCATCCAATGCCTTGCCAATCAGCGCCCGTGCCAGTGGCGAGTCGATACTGATCAGGTTCTGTTTCAGATCCAGCTCGTCGGGGCCGACGATGCGATAGCGAGCCTCGTAACCGTCCTCGTCTTCGACCGTGACCCAGGCGCCGAAATACACCTTGTTCGGGTCGCTGGGTTTTTCACTGACGACTTTGAGTGCTTCGAGGCGCTTGGTGAGGAAGCGGACGCGGCTGTCGATTTCCCGCAACATTTTCTTGCCGTAGGTGTATTCGGCATTTTCCGAGCGATCACCCTGGGCCGCCGCCTCGCTGACCGCCTGGGTCACTTGAGGGCGGCGCACATGCCAAAGCTCGTGGAACTCGGCGCGCATCCGCGCCTCGCCCTCGGGGGTGATCAGCGCGGTGCCTGCGGTACGAGGTGGGCGATAACGGCTCATGGCAACTTCTTGTGGTGGTAAGGACGGAAGTCTATCAACCCTCGCGCAACACTGTCAGCGGGCTGGCGTTGAGCGCTCGTCGGGTGCCGAACACCCCCGCAGCGCCGATCAGCAATGCGCCCGCCAGCGGCAACATCAGCAACCATGGATGCGGATGCCAGGGCAGGTCGAAGGCAAAGCGGTAGAGCACCAGGCTGACCAGTTCCGAACCCAGGGCCGCCAGTAACCCGCTGACTGCACCCAACAGGCCGAATTCGATGCGTCGGGCCTTGACCAGCAAGGGACGTTCGGCCCCCAGGGCCCGCAGCAACGCGCCTTGACGAATCCGTTCATCGAGGGTGGCCTGCAGGCCGGAGAACAGCACGGCCATGCCCGCCGCCAGGACAAACAGCAGCACGTACTCCACGGCCAGGGTCACCTGGGCCAGAATGCTGCGCAGTTGTTGCAGCAAGGCTTCGACCTGCAGAATCGTCACTGCCGGAAAGGCCCGGGCCAGGTCGACAATCTGCTGGTCGTGACCGGCGGCCAGATAGAAACTGGTGAGGTAGGTGGCCGGCAGGTCCTTCAGGGTGCCGGGTTGGAAGATCATGAAGAAGTTGGGCTGGAAGTTGTCCCAGTTGATCTCCCGCAGGCTGGTGACCTTCGCTTCTCGGTTGACGCCACCCACGCTGAACACCAGCCGGTCACCCAGTTTGATCTGCAGGTTCTCGGCCACTTTGCCCTCCACCGAAACCCCCGGTATATCGTCCGGTGGCTGCTGTGGCCACCAGTTCCCGGCGGTGACGACGTTGCCTTCCGGCAGGTCCGCAGCCCAGGTCAGGCTCAGGTCGCGCTGCAGTGCCCGGTCCCCGGCCGAGTCCTTGGTGACGAACTCCTTGGCCGGCTCGCCATTGATGCTGATGAGTCGCCCCGGCACCACGGGATAGAGCGGGGCCGATTGCGCCGACAACTGCAACAGCTTGTCGGTGAAGGCCTGCTTGTCATTGGGCAGGATGTTCAGGGCGAAGTAGTTGGGGGCATTTTTCGGCAGCTGGTTTTGCCAGGTATCCAGCAACTCGCCACGCAACAGTGCGATCAACGCCATGGACAACAGGATCAGGCCGAATGCCAATGCCTGGCCGGCCGCAGCCAGGGGATGGCGCAGCAATTGGCCGAGCCCCAGCCGCCAGGGCAGGGACGCGCGGGCGAGCATCCGGCGCAGGCTCTGGAGCAGCAGCAACAGCAGGCCGCCCAGCACCAGCGCGGCGACGACGCCGCCGCCGAGCAGGGCGAAGGTCAGCACCAGGTCCAGGCTCAGGCGCCACATGATCAGGCCAAGGGCACCCAGCGCGGCACCATAGACCACCCAGGTACTGGAGGGGATGGGCAGCATGTCCCGGCGCAATACGCGCAACGGCGGCACCCGCCCCAGCGCGGCCAGGGGCGGCAGGGCGAACCCTGCCAGCGCCACCAGCCCGGTGCCGATCCCGGCGATTGCCGGCAGCAGGCCGCCGGGCGGTACGGTGGCGGGTAGCAGGTCATGCAGCAAGGCGAACAACCCCAATTGGGCGACCCAGCCGAGCAGGGCGCCGCTGAGGCTCGCCAGCAGGCCCAGTACCGTCAGTTGCAGGCTGAACAGCACCATGGTTTCCCGACGTGACAAGCCCAGGCAGCGCAGCAGCGCACTGGCATCGAAACGTCGGGTGGCGAAACGGTTGGCGGAGAGCGCGACCGCAACGCCGGAGAGGAGCACAGCCACCAGGCTGGCCATGTTCAGGTAGCGCTCGGCCTTGCCCAGGGCGCCACCGATCTGCCGGTTGCCGTCGCGGGCATCCTGCAGGCGCTGGTTGGCTTCCAGGCCCGGCTTGATCAGGTCGCGATAGGTTTGCAGGGCGGACGCCGGGCCTCGCCAGAGATCGCGATAGCTGACACGACTGCCCGGCTGTACCACGCCAGTGGCTTCCAGGTCCTTGAGGTTGATCATGACCCGGGGTGTGAGGCTGTAGAAATTGCCGGCGCGATCCGGTTCGTAAGTCAGCACCCGGCTCAGGCGCAAGGTGATGTTGCCGACATCGATGCTGTCGCCGATCTTCAGGTCCAGTGCTGTCAGCAGTCGGGCTTCGACCCACGCCTCGCCCGGGTTCGGTCGTCCTCCGGATTCTTCCGGGGCGAAGGGGGACGGGGCGCTTTTCAGTTCGCCGCGTAACGGGTAGAGGTCGTCGGCAGCCTTGACGCTGGACAGCTGGATACCGTTGTCGGTGGCGACGACGCTGGAGAACTCCACGACAAGAGCGTGCTCCAGACCCAGCTCAGTGCCGCTGCGGATCTGTTCGGGGCGGGCAGGCGAGCTGCCTTCAAGCAGCAGGTCCGCACCGAGGAATTCGGTGGCGCGCAGCATCATCGCGCCGTTGAGACGGGCGCCGAAGTAGCCGATGGCGGTGCTTGCCGCCACCGCGACCAGCAAGGCGAAGAACAACACACGCAACTCGCCGGCGCGGGCGTCGCGCAGCAATTGACGGACGGCGAGACTGAACAGGCGCAACAGCGGCAAGCGTGCCATCAAGGCTCCAGGGGGGCGACCATCTGGCCGGCTTCAAGTCGGATCAGGCGCCGGCAACGATGGGCCAGGCGTTCGTCATGGGTGACCAGCACCAGGGTCGTGCCGCTTTCCTTGTTCAGTTCGAACAAAAGATCGCTGATGCGCTCGCCGGTGTGGCTGTCGAGGTTGCCGGTGGGCTCGTCGGCGAAAAGCACGTCGGGCTCGGCGGCGAAGGCCCGGGCAATGGCCACGCGCTGCTGCTCGCCACCGGAGAGCTGGCGCGGCGAGTGGGTGAGGCGTTGGCCCAGGCCGACCCGTTGCAACAGTTCCGTGGCGCGTTCGCGGGCATCCTTGCGACCGTCCAGCTCCAGCGGCAGCATGACGTTTTCCAGCGCATTGAGGCTGTCGAGCAGTTGGAACGACTGGAAGACGAAGCCGACGTGCTCGGCGCGGATTCGCGCCCGCTGGTCTTCGTCCAGCGCACTGAGGGCCTGCCCGGCGAGGGTCACTTCACCCTTGCTGGGCAGGTCCAGGCCGGCCAGCAGGCCCAGGAGAGTGGATTTGCCGGAACCGGAGGCGCCGACGATGGCCAGGCTGTCGCCCTTGTTCAGTTCCAGGCTGAGTTCGTGCAGGATGGTCAGTTCACCTTCCGCGCTGGGAACCACTTTGCTAAGGTCCTTCGCGGTGAGAATGCTTGAGCCCATGGAGAATCCGATGCGTGTGTGGTTTTTGAGTGCCGGCCTGGCCTTGATGTGCATGGCCCAGAACGCAGCGGCGGGTACAGTCCTGATCGTTGGCGATAGTATCAGCGCGGCTTTCGGCCTGGATACCCGGCAAGGCTGGGTGTCATTGCTCGAACAACGGCTCAAGGCCGAGGGTTTTGACGACAAAGTGGTCAATGCGTCCATCAGTGGCGACACCAGCGCAGGAGGCCAGGCGCGGCTGCCGGCGCTGCTTGCAGCCCATAAGCCGGACCTGGTGATCCTGGAGTTGGGCGGCAACGATGGCCTGCGTGGGCAGCCGCCAACACAATTGCAACAAAACCTTGCAGCGATGATTGACGCCTCCCGCGCCAGCGGTGCGAAGGTGTTGCTGCTGGGTATGCAGCTGCCTCCCAACTACGGTCGGCGCTACACCGATGCCTTCGCCAAGGTCTATAGCGCTCTGGCCGATGAGAAAAAAGTGCCGCTGGTGCCGTTTTTCCTCCAGGACATCGGTGGTGTTCCGGGGATGATGCAGGGCGACGGATTGCACCCGTCCGTCGCGGCCCAGGGCAAGTTGCTGGAAAATGTCTGGCCGACACTGAAACCGCTGCTTTGACGCTTTTCTACAGGCGGGCTTTCGGCTAATGTGGCGCCCCCGATTTGGAGCCCCCGATGCCGCGTCCCGCCTGGTCCTTGTTTGCCTACCAACTGATCGAGCCTGACGAACAGCTGGACCTGTTCGCCTGCCAGGAAGTGCGGGTGCATCTGGTGACCCGGCAGCTGGAGCTCGGTGGTTCGGCGGACCGGACCCTCTGCGGCAGCCTGCTGCCGGCCCAGCCGCGCTGGTCTGGCGTTGATCGCCGGATATTCCAGGATCATCGCCTGTGCTCGCTGTGCCGGGCGATCCTCGAGTCCCAGAAGCGCGGTACCTCACCGATCTGGCCGGAGCTGCGGTTCGAGCTGTAATCGCAGGATTCAAGGCATGCCCTTGGGGGGGACTGTGGGAGCAAGGCTTGCCCTGATGCCAGTCAGTTAAGCCACAAACTGTGGGAGCCAAGCTTGCTCGCGATTGCGATAAGCCAGTCAGCAACAATGTTGACTGGTCTGTCGCTATCGCGAGCAAGCTTGGCTCCCACAGGGGCATATCGAGTCCCATATTGCTGCATATCGGACGTGCCATCGCCGCTCTCCCCGTAATACCGGCCTGCGGTGTACAATCGCCGTTTTAATACCTCTATTCGATCTGCGAAGGATGTCCCGGATGTTGCTGCGCTTGCCTGCCGTCGCCCGCTGCCTGTCTCTTGCCGCCCTGTGTATGGCGGGACCCGTTGCTGCACTGCAGCTGCCCCTGCCACCGCCGGGTGAGGACATTGTCGGCCAGGTACAAGTGATCAAGGCCAAATACGAAGACACCTTCGCCGACCTGGGCACGACCTATGACCTGGGTTACACCGAGATGGTCGCCGCCAACCCGGGCGTCGACCCCTGGTTGCCGGGCGCCGGTACGGAGATCGTGCTGCCGACCCGTTTCATCCTGCCGCCAGGTCCGCGCGAAGGCATCGTGATCAACCTTGCCGAGTACCGCCTCTACTACTTCCCCAAGGGCCGGAACGTGGTCTACACCTTCCCGCTGGGGATCGGCCGTGAAGGTTGGGGCTCGCCAATCGCCCACACGAGCATTACGGCCAAGACGCCGAACCCGACCTGGACCCCACCGGCCTCGATCAAGGCCGAGCATGCCGCCGATGGCGACCCGCTGCCGAATGTGGTGCCGGCTGGCCCGGACAACCCGCTGGGGCCTTTCAAGTTCACCCTGGGCACCCCGGGCTACCTGATCCACGGCTCGAACAAGAAATTCGGTATCGGCATGCGCACCAGCCACGGTTGCTTCCGGATGTTCAACAACAACGTTCTGGAGATGGCCGGCATGGTGCCGGTGGGCACGTCGGTGCGGATCATCAACGACCCCTACAAGCTGGGCTTGAGTGGCGGCAAGGTTTACCTGGAAGCCCATACACCGCTGGACGACAAGGGCAACCCGTCGGTGGTGGACAAGCACACCGCAGTGATCAACGCGATGCTCAAGCGCGAAGACATCACCAGCAACCTGCGCATGGACTGGAACGTGGTGCGTGACGTGGTGGCTGCCGAAGATGGCCTGCCGGTCGAGATCGCCGTGCCAAATGCGTCGGCACCGATGGTTTCGAGCGCACCGATCGACTTGCAGCAGTAAGGTTCTGTTTCGACCCGCCGGCGTTTTGCGATGCCGGCGGGTTTTTTATTGCCCGGGGAAAACACCAGGCAATAAAAAAGCCGACCCAAAAAATGGGTCGGCTCGATAACAATCCCGAGGGACTATTACTTGCGGCTAGCTTTGTCCAGCATGCGCAGAGCACGCTCGTTAGCTTCGTCAGCAGTCTGTTGTGCTTTTTGAGCAGCAGCCAGAGCTTCATCAGCTTTACGGTAGGCTTCGTCTGCACGAGCTTGGGCGCGAGCTGCTGCGTCTTCGGTAGCAGTCAGACGTGCTTCGGTTTCTTTCGATGCGCTGCTGCAACCGGTAGCCAGAACTGCGGCCAGGGCCAGAGCAGAGAATTTCAGAACGTTGTTCATCGTGTTCCCCTTCAAGGACTTTCTATTTAGTGACTGTCTCCTCAGAGTGAGGAGTTAGCCGGCGTACATACTACCCATTACTTGTAGTAAGTAAACTGACGTAGCGCAAGAAGCAAAAAAATTGTAGGCGGTGATTCTTTTTCGAGCAACTTTTCTTGCTGTTGTTTAAAAAATACACAGCGCCAAGCCCTTGAATGGAGCGCGTCAGTGCACAAAAGTTCCGCTGGCGAGAGGAACTCCGGCAGGGTCGCTAAAGTCGCTGTTTATTGATTCGCCTACACTTTTGTTCATTTTTTGCGCAGCGTCCCGGGCATCTTTATTGGTAGGAGTGGTGACTTTAACTACGCGCGCTCGTCTCAAGACTCAACAACTGGCGATGTTCAGCTATTGCGCCTTCGCTAAATCCGACGAGGCTACCCTCCAATGACAGGTGTGCCTTGAGCATTTGCGTCATTGGTGCCTACTATTCACGACGTGCTCGGGTTTGAGTGATTGATTTTTTTGCGCTCGGTGACCGGACAGGCACGGGGTGGCGTAGATGTTCCTTCGCCGGAAAAACATCGGTAAGGTAGGGGTCAGCATTCAGACCCGCGAGGAGTAGTGATGAGCGAGGCGTTGTCCATCCACCATGACCAGGCTGGTCATCAGTTCGAGACCACTGTGGACGGTCATCGTGCCTATCTGACCTATATGGACCTGGGCAAACAGACCCTGGATATCTATCGGACGTTCGTGCCCAACGCCTTGCGTGGCAGAGGGATTGCGGCAGCACTGACCGAAAAGGCGCTGCAGTACGCCGAAGATATGGGCTACACGGTGATCCCGTCCTGCTCCTATGTGGAGCGCTACATGGAGCGGCACCAGCGGCACGCGGCGAAGCTCTGACGCAACGGATTCCACAATAAAAAACGCCGGGTTGAAAGCCCGGCGTTTTTTATTGTGCGGTGAATGGCCTCAGCTGCGCTGACGCTTTGGCAGCACGTCCTTGAGTTTGGCGTGCATGCTGCGCAGGGTGTTTTCAGTCGCGCTCCAGTCGATGCAGGCGTCGGTGATGGACACGCCGTACTGCAAGTCGGCGAGGTCTTTCGGGATCGCCTGGCAGCCCCAGTTCAGGTGACTCTCGACCATCAGGCCGATAATCGACTGGTTGCCCTCCAGGATCTGGTTGGCCACGTTCTCCATCACCAGGGGTTGCAGCGCCGGGTCCTTGTTGGAGTTGGCGTGGCTGCAGTCGACCATGATGTTCGGCTTGATCTTCGCCTTGTTCAGCGCCTGCTCACACAGCGCGACGCTGACCGAATCGTAGTTGGGCTTGCCGTTGCCACCGCGCAGCACCACGTGACCGTAGGCATTGCCCTTGGTGGTGACGATGGACACGCCGCCTTCCTGGTTGATGCCGAGGAAGCGGTGAGGGCTGGAAACCGATTGCAGGGCGTTGATGGCGACGGTGAGGCCGCCGTCGGTGCCGTTCTTGAAGCCCACGGCCGAAGACAGGCCGGAGGCCATCTCTCGGTGGGTCTGGGATTCGGTGGTGCGCGCGCCGATGGCGGACCAACTGATCAGGTCCTGGAGGTATTGCGGGGAGATCGGGTCCAGGGCTTCGGTCGCGGTGGGCAGGCCCATCTCGGCCAGGTCCAGCAGCAGTTGGCGACCGATGTGCAAGCCATCCTGGATCTTGAACGAGTCGTCCAGGTACGGGTCGTTGATCAGGCCTTTCCAGCCGACGGTGGTCCGGGGTTTCTCGAAATACACCCGCATGACCAGATACAAGGTATCGGAGACTTCCGCTGCCAGCACTTTCAGGCGCTCGGCATATTCGTGGGCGGCCTTGATGTCATGGATCGAGCAGGGCCCGATGACCACGAACAGGCGATGGTCGGTGCCGTCGAGAATGTTGCGGATGACTTCCCGCCCCTTGGTCACGGTGCGCAGGGCAGCGTCGCTCAGGGGGATATCGCGCTTGAGCTGGTCAGGCGTGATGAGGGTCTCGTTGGAGGCGACGTTAAGGTCATTGATCGGTAAATCAGCCATCGTGTTACTCGTCAGGTCACGGGTGCCGGCCGCCAGCGATCCCCGCGCGGCGGTGCACAGCGGATTTAAGCGCGTCGGGGAGCCGAACCTTAGCGCGTTACGAGGTTGCTCGACAATGGGCTGAGGCCGGTTTCAAGGGGATTTATCCCAGCTTTTGTGGGAGCAAGGCTTGCCCGCGACGAAGGCGCCTCGGTTTCAAGGTAAACCGCGTAGACTTTATCGCGGGCAAGCCTTGCTCCCACAGCTTTACAAGAGGAGTCGCAAAGATGCAGGCAGGCGTAAAACCCAGGATCGGGATGATCGGTACCGGGGCAATCGGCGGGTTCTATGGGGTCATGCTGGCGCGCGCCGGTTTTGATGTGCACTTCTTATTGCGCAGCGAATTCGCAGCGGTGGCCGAGAATGGCTTGCGTATCGACAGCGCGGTCCACGGGCCCTTGAGCCTCGATCCGGTCCAGGCGTATAGCAGCGCAGTCGACATGCCACCCTGCGACTGGTTGCTGGTCGGTGCCAAGACCACCAGCAACGCGGACCTGGCCCCGGCCATCATCCAGGCGGCGGCTGACGGTGCGAAGGTCCTGCTGCTGCAGAACGGCCTCGATGTCGAAGACCAACTTCGCCCCTTGCTGCCCGAGTCGCTGCATCTGTTGGGCGGCCTGTGCCTGATCTGCGTACACCGCGTTGGCCCAGGTGTCGTCGCCCACCAGGCCCTCGGCTCGGTCAACATCGGCTATCACAGCGGTCCATGCCGGGACCAGGCTGAACGCATGGCGGTTGTCGACGCAGCGGCAGGGCTGTTCCGGACAGCCGGCGTGGATTCCCAGGCGATGCCCGACCTGCAACAGGCGCGCTGGCAGAAACTGGTGTGGAACGTGCCCTACAACGGTCTTTCGGTCCTGCTGGGGGCCAGCACCACGCCGCTGATGGCCGACCACCACAGCCGTGGGCTGATCCAGGCGTTGATGGCCGAAGTGGTACGCGGAGCCCAGGCCTGCGGACATCACATTGCACCGGATTACGCCGGGTATTTGTTCGCGATGACCGAAAAGATGGCCGATTACTGGCCGAGCATGTATCACGATTATTCCCACAAGCGCGTGCTCGAACTGGACGCGATCTACGGCCGGCCATTGGCGTCGGCGAAAGCGGCGGGGTGTGATCTGCCGAAAATGGAAGCCTTGTACCAGGCGTTGGCGTTCATGGATCGGCGCAACCGCTGATCGGGCGAAGGGGAGCGACATGGCAAGCAACATCGATGACAAACTGGTGCTGGCGATTTCGTCGCGGGCGCTGTTCGACCTGAGCGAAAGCCACAAGGTGTATCTGTCGGAAGGTGTCGAGGCCTATCGGCAGTATCAGATCGAGCATGAAGACGAAGTCCTCGAACCCGGCGACGCGTTCGCCCTCGTGCAGAAGCTGCTGAGCCTCAACGAGCACCTGGGGCGTGCCCGGGTCGAGGTGATTCTGGTGTCGCGCAACAGCGCCGACACGGGCCTGCGAGTGTTCAACTCGATCCACCACTATGGCTTGGCGATCTCCCGCGCCGCGTTCGTCGGCGGACGCAGTCCTTATCCCTACCTCAAGGCATTCGGCTGTGATCTGTTCTTGTCCACCCATGCCGAAGACGTGCGCAGTGCCCTGGACGCCGGCTTCGCTGCGGCCACCATTCTGTCGGGCGGTGCCAGCCGCGCTGCCAGTGAGGAGCTGCGCATTGCCTTCGATGGTGATGCGGTGCTGTTCTCCGATGAGTCGGAACGTGTCTATCAGACCGGTGGTCTCGAGGCGTTCCAGGCCAGCGAACGGCAGTCAGCCCGCGAGCCGTTGCGCGGTGGGCCATTCAAGGGTTTCCTGGCGGCGCTCAATGCACTGCAACGGGAGTTCCCGGAGGATGCCTGCCCGATCCGCACGGCGCTGGTCACCGCCCGTTCGGCACCGGCCCACGAGCGGGTCATCCGGACCTTGCGCGAGTGGGACATCCGCCTGGACGAATCACTGTTTCTCGGTGGCCTGACAAAATCCGCGTTCCTCGAAGCCTTTGCCGCCGACGTGTTTTTCGACGACCAGACGGGCCATTGCGAACTGGCGCGCGAGGTAGTCGCCACCGGTCACGTGCCCCATGGCATCAGTAACGAAGTGAAGCCCTGACTGTCCCGTTTTCCAGGGCCCGTCGCACTCCTCAAGGCACTGCTAAGCTGAATCCATCTCCGCCATTCTGGCACGCGAGGAGGTCACATGATTCGCTCGATGCTGTACGCCACAGACTTGGGGCTCTATGCCCCTTATGTGATGCAGCATGCCTTGGCGTTGGCACGGACGTTTGAAGCCGAGTTGTATGTAGTGCATGCGGTAGAACCGATGGGGCTGTTCGCCGAATCGGTGTTACAAAGCTATCTCGACGAGCAGGCGCTGAACGAATTTCATCGCCAGGGTCTGAATACGGTGATGGCCAATATCGAACAGAGGGTTCTCGACAGTTTCCGGGAGGAGCTGGGGGAGGGGCAGCAGGATTTGAAGCTGATCAGATCGGTCAGGGTGTTTCAGGGCGATCCTTCCCAGGTCATTCTCGAACAGGCGGCGAAACTCTCTGTCGATTTACTGATCGTAGGCAGTCACTGCCAGGGGGCTAGTGGTGAGACGCCCCTGGGCAGGACCGCCGCCCGGGTTTTGCAGTTGGCCCGGGTGCCGGTCTATCTGGTGCCGCTGGTGCAGCGTCGGCGCCAGGGCGAAGCTTGAGGCTAAATGATGGCAGTTTATAAAAAGTTCTAGATTTATTGTTGCGACCATTCATATAGTTATATACCGCCGCTGATGCCCGTGGCGTCCAACTGCTTTGAGGGATACATATGAAGCTTCAACAACTGCGCTACATCTGGGAAGTGGCGCACCACGACCTCAACGTTTCCGCTACCGCACAAAGCCTCTACACGTCACAACCCGGCATCAGCAAGCAGATCCGCCTATTGGAAGACGAACTGGGCGTCGAAGTCTTCGCCCGCAGCGGCAAGCACCTGACCCGCGTAACCCCGGCCGGTGAGCGCATCATCACCACGGCTGGTGAGATCCTGCGCAAGGTCGAAAGCATCAAGCAGATCGCCCAGGAATTTTCCAACGAGAAAAAAGGCACCTTGTCGATCGCCACCACCCACACCCAGGCGCGCTATGCGCTGCCTCCGGTGATCAGCAACTTCATCAAGCAATACCCGGATGTGGCGCTGCACATGCACCAGGGCTCGCCGATGCAGATTGCCGAAATGGCTGCTGACGGTACGGTGGATTTTGCCATCGCCACCGAAGCCCTCGAATTGTTCGGCGACCTGGTGATGATGCCCTGCTATCGCTGGAACCGCTGCGTGGCCGTGCCCCAGGGCCACCCGTTGACCAAGCTGCCGAAGTTGACCCTGGAAGCCTTGGCCGAATACCCCATCGTGACGTACGTGTTCGGCTTCACGGGCCGTTCGAAACTCGACGAAGCCTTCAGTCATCGCGGGTTGACGCCGAAAGTGGTGTTCACTGCCGCCGACGCCGACGTGATCAAGACCTACGTGCGCCTCGGCCTGGGCGTGGGCATCGTGGCGAAGATGGCTGTCGATGCCAAGCTCGACAGCGACCTGGTGGTGCTGGATGCCAGCGAGTTGTTCGAGTCCAGCGTGACCAAGATCGGTTTCCGTCGTGGCACCTTCCTGCGGGGATTCATGTGCGATTTCATCGAGAAGTTCGCGCCGCACCTGACCCGGGAAGTCATGGCCAAGGCCATTCAGTGCCACAACAAGCAGGAGCTCGAAGAGCTGTTCGAGGGCGTCGAGCTGCCGGTGCACTGATCGTCGCTATATCGCCTCGGTGACAGCGAACTGTTGCCGGGCGCCCGCTACGACGATCTCCACTTCATCCCCTTCGAACTTACCCAGCAGGCCCCGGCCCAGCGGTGAGCGAGGGGTGATGACCGTGATCGGTTGCCCCACCAGCGACACTTTCAGCCCCGCGGCATCCGGCCCCAGGAACAGCCATTGCTGGCGCCCATCCTCATCCTCCAGCCCGATCAGGGTGCCCACCTGGATGCCACGCTGCGCGTCATAGGGCCTGAGGGTCAGGTTCTGGCAGAGTGCGAGGGCCTGGCGGATTTCCTCCACGCGCCTGGCTTGCCCGGCGGCCAGGTAGGACGCTTCGAGGCCCAGGGTGTCGTATTTGTTCTCGGCGATATTTTCTTCGTGGGTCGCGGTTTCGTAGGCGGTCTGCGCGGCGCGTTCGGCGATGTCGAGATCGACCTTGAGCTTGTCGAGGATCAGTTGGTGGACGGTCTGTTTATTCATGGTCAGTCGCAGAATTGCAAAACGTTGGCGCGGGTCTTCTCGCTCGGCGCGTTCCGATCCTGCTCCAGCCAGAACTGGCACTTGGGGTTGGATTGGTTGCGCGGGTTGCTGCGGGCCTGGTCGAGGGCTTGTCGTTGTTCGTTGCGCTGAAGGTTCTGCTGGTATTGCTCGAACATGGGATTCGGCGGTTCGGGAGGCGGTTGCACGGCAGGCGGTTGCGCCAGTTGGTGCACGGCGGCAGCCACCGGGGCGAGCTGTTCGCCCAGGACGAATTTCGACAACAGCCAGCCCGTCAGTACGATGGCGAGGAATCCCAGCCACAGGCCCAGGGCGATGCTGACGGTCAGTTGCAAGGCGGTGAGGCGCGGGGCGGGCGGGTGTTCGGGCATGGTTGCTTCCTGGCAAAGGCATGGATAGACGACGATTGTCGCATGAAGATTAATCGCCGTCGGCTCTTCTGCATCATCGGTTTATTCGGGACAATCAAGGCTTTGCCACAGGGAATCGGGAATGGCCGTGCGTTGGGATATTTTTTGCACCGTCGTCGATAACTTTGGCGACATTGGCGTCACCTGGCGTCTGGCCCGGCAATTGGTGGCTGAGCACCACTGCGCGGTCCGGCTATGGGTCGATGACCTGCGAGCCTTCGAACGGCTGTGTCCGGAAATCGACGTCACGCTGGCCGAGCAATGGCAACAAGGCGTGGATGTGCGCCATTGGCCCAAGGACTGGCTGGGCGCCGATGCCGCCGACGTGGTGATCGCCGCGTTTGCCTGCCAGTTGCCAGGAGCCTACATGGACGCGATGGCGGAGCGCCAGACCACGCCGCTGTGGATGAACCTGGATTACCTCAGTGCCGAGGACTGGGTGATCGGTTGCCACGGGTTGCCGTCGGTCAAATACAGGCATGTCCAGAAGTATTTCTTTTTCCCCGGCTTCCGCGAGGGGACTGGCGGCTTGCTGCGTGAGTCTGGGTTGCTGGCGCGACGTCGGCAATTTCAACAGGATGTCGCGGCGCAACGGACGTTCCTGCAGGGGTTGGGCGTCGAGCGCGCATCGGATGCGCGGCTGATTTCGCTGTTCGCCTACGAAAATGCCGGGCTGGCCAGCTGGTTCGATGCGATGGCCGGCGATGCCCGGCCGTCCCATGTGCTGGTTCCCGAAGGGCGAGTGCTGGGGGATGTCGAGCGTTGGCTCGGGGTGGCCGACCTCAAAGCCGGTGCGTTGCATCGACGCGGCGCCCTGACGGTACAGGTGCTGCCGTTCGTCCGTCAGGATCAGTACGATCAGTTGCTGTGGTGCTGCGATTTCAATGCGGTGCGGGGCGAAGACTCTTTCGTGCGGGCCCAATGGGCGGGTCGACCTTTCCTCTGGCATATCTACCAACAGGAAGAAGACGTTCATCTGGAAAAGCTCGACGCATTTCTCAGGCTGTACACCCAGGAGCTTGCAGAGCCTGCCGCAAAAGCGATGAGCGGTCTCTGGCAGGCGTGGAATGCCGGTCAGGACATGTCCGGGCACTGGAAAACCACCTGCGAACAGCTGCCGGTGCTGGCTGAACACGCCCATGCATGGTGTCTGGAACAGGCCTCGCGACCCGATCTTGCCGCGGCGCTGGTGAAGTTTTATGGAAATTGGATATGATACGCGGCCTAGATTTTTGTAAATCCCATCCAAATTCGGATATTCGCAATGAAAACTGGTAAAGAACTTAAACCCGGTACCGTGATTCGTATCGACAACGATCCTTGGCTGGTTCAGAAAGCTGAATTCACCAAGTCGGGTCGTAACAGCGCGATCATGAAGACCAAGCTGAAAAACCTGCTGACCGGTTACAAGACCGAAACCGTTTACGGTGCGGACGACAAACTGGACGACGTGATCCTCGACCGCAAGGAAGCGACCCTGTCCTTCATCAGCGGCGACTCCTACACGTTCATGGACACCACTGACTACACCATGTACGAGCTGAACGCCGAAGACATCGAAAGCGTTCTGCCATTCGTGGAAGAAGGCATGACCGACGTCTGCGAAGCCGTGTTCTTCGAAGGCCGTCTGGTTTCCGTAGAGCTGCCGACCACCATCGTGCGTCAGGTTGACTACACCGAAGGTTCCGCTCGCGGCGACACTTCCGGCAAGGTGATGAAGCCTGCCAAACTGAAGAACGGTACCGAGTTGTCGGTTGCTGACTTCATCGAAATCGGCGACATGATCGAGATCGATACCCGCGAAGGCGGCTCCTACAAAGGCCGCGCTAAATAAGCGAAGTCTTGTGTATGAAAAAAAAGCCCGACCATTGAGTCGGGCTTTTTCATTTCTGCGGGGGCCTGTCAGTCCCCTCGCCATCCTTCATTTCAGATGCTGTTTCAACTCTTCAGACACCTGCAGCATTGCCGAACGCACTGCCGGCACCTGGCTGACCACGTTGAGCAAGCCATAGTCGTGAATCATGCCGTTGTAGCGTACCGCTGTGACCGGCACGCCGGCCGCATCCAGTTTGCGCGCATAGGCTTCACCTTCATCGCGCAGTACATCGGCCTCGGCGGTCTGTACCAGCGCGGGCGGCAGGCCCTTGAGTTGTGCGGTGCTGGCCCGCAGCGGCGAGGCATAGATCTCGTTACGTTGCCCGGCATCTGTGGTGTAGTTGTCCCAGAACCATTTCATCATGTTCTTGCTGAGGAAATGTCCCTCGGCGAATTGGTTGTAGGACGCGGTCTCGAAGTTTGCATCGGTCACCGGCCATAACAGCGCCTGGAAGCGGATCGCTGGCGTGCCCTTGTCCTTGGCCATCAAGGCCACGACGGCTGCCATGTTGCCGCCGACGCTGTTACCCGCCACGGCCAGGCGCTTGCCGTCGACATTGATCTGCTTGCCATGCTCGGCCACCCATTTCGTCGCGGCATAGGCCTGGTTGATCGCCACCGGGTAATGCGCCTCGGGGGAGGGCGTGTAGTTGACGAACACCGCCACGGCACCCGATCCCGCCACCAGGTCCCGAACCAGGCGTTCGTGGGTCGGGAAATCTCCCAGGACCCAGCCACCGCCGTGGAAGAACATGAACACGGGCAACTCACCCTTGACCCCGGCCGGGCGGACGATGGTCAGGCTGATCGACTGGCCATCGACCTGGATGGTCTTCTCGCTGACATCCGCCTTGGGCAACGTCAGTTTCACCCCCGCCTGGGCACCGACCAGTACTGCGCGGGCATCCTTCGGCGACAGTTGTTCCAGGGGCTTGCCGGTGCCGGCATTCAATGCATCGAGAAACGCCTGGGTATTGTGCTCGACGATGCCGTCGGCGAAGGCGCTGCTGACGCCAAGTGCGAGAAGGGTGCCGGTCAGGGCCTTGGTGAACGTGTTCATGGGAATCTCCTTGGGTTCGGTCCGGATCGGTGGGTTTAAACGGTCACGTGCAGGCGAACATCAACGTTGCC
Source organism: Pseudomonas sp. ICMP22404 (assembly GCF_006227205.1). Lineage (GTDB taxonomy): Bacteria > Pseudomonadota > Gammaproteobacteria > Pseudomonadales > Pseudomonadaceae > Aquipseudomonas. The sequence goes on along the minus strand of NZ_VCNG01000010.1, from coordinate 63,350 downwards.
GCGGGTGGCGTTGGAGTACGGGCAGACCTGGTGAGCCGCGTCCACCAGGCTTTGCGCGTCGGTCTGGTCCAGGCCGGGCAAGCTGATGTGCAGGTCGATGTCGAGGCCGAAACCGCCGGGAATCTGACCGATGCCAACATGGGCGGTGATCGAGGCGCTGTCCGGGATTTTGCGTTTGCTTTGGCCGGCGACGAATTTCAGGGCGCCGATGAAGCAGGCCGAATAGCCGGCGGCAAACAGTTGTTCCGGGTTGGTTGCCGCACCGCCGGCACCGCCGAGCTCCTTGGGGGTGGCGAGTTTGACGTCGAGGATGTTGTCGCTGGAGATCGCACGACCGTCACGGCCGCCGGTGGAGGTTGCGATTGCGGTGTAGAGAGTTTGCATGATGAGAGCCTCGTTTCTGGGTTGGTCGTATCGCGCTAAATGTTTGCGCGCTAAGTAGGTGTGAGGAGAATATAGTTCGCTAATATTTAGTGCGCAAGGTAAATTTTTGGTCGAGGTCCTGCTTTTCAGACTCAATAGCCATGAAAGCCTTGAGTTAGAGCTGTTTGATTGGATGAAATTTTTTTAGCGGAGGCTGGAGTGACGCCATCGCGAGCAGGCTCGCTCCCACAGTGGTTCTGGGATGTTCTCGGGAATAGCGTCCACCACAACTTCCCTGTGGGAGCGAGCCTGCTCGCGATATCGGTGGGTCAGTTGAAGAGGGGCTGATGTCTTCGCAGACCTGCCCCTCTGGAGATGGGGTTACAGGCTGTCCTGCAAGTGGCTGCGCAGCGCCTGCAGTTCCAGTTGCAGCTTCTTCAGCTGTTCCATGGTCTGGCCGCTGGCGCCAAGGATGCACTGTGGAATATCGAGGGCCTTCTCCCGCAGGGCCCGGCCCTGTTCGGTGAGTTCGACGATCACCACGCGTTCATCTTCCCGGCTACGGGTGCGGCTCAGCAGGCCTTCGGCTTCCAGGCGCTTGAGCAGCGGCGTCAGCGAGCCGGGGTCGGTGAGCAGGCGTGTGCTGATTTCACCGACGGTCAATCCGTCTTTTTCCCATAACACCATCATCGCCAGATACTGGGGATAGGTCAGGCCGAGAGCTTGCAGCAACGGCTTGTAGACCTTGGTCATCATCAGCGACGTGGAGTGCAGGGCGAAGCAGACCTGGTTGTCGAGCAACAGGGCTTCGCAGGGTTCGGGGGTGTCGCGCTGGGGGCTCATGGCACAACCTTCAATCGATAATCCTGACGAATCTAGCGGGCGAACCTTTAAGGCGCCAGATAATTCTGACGTTCTGATCAGATGTTGCGTTCCCCCACTGGCGCCGACTGCGTAGGATAGACGCTCTGATGAAGGGGGAATCGTCTGTGATCGAAGTTGCGTTGTATCTGGTGCTGGGGGCCGCGTTGGGCACCTTGGGGGGATTGTTCGGCATCGGTGGTGGGCTGATCGCGATTCCGGTATTGGGCGTATGGTTCGGTCTGGACCAGCAGATTGCTCAGGGTACCGCCCTGGTGATGGTGGTCCCCAATGTAATGCTCGCGTTGTGGCGTTATCACCAACGCAACCGCATTGAGTTGCGTCATGTGCTGCCGTTGGCGTCCATGGGTTTTTGCTTTGCCTGGCTCGGCTCGATCTGGGCCGTAGGTGTCGACGCCGAAAGCATGCGCATCGGCTTCGTCGCGTTCCTGGTCGCCCTGGCGGCCTATAACCTGACCCGCATGTTCACCGCTACCGCGCCGGCTTCTGCGCAGATGCGTTATGGCTGGCCATGGCTGGGTGTACTGGGGGCGGCATCCGGGACCATGGGCGGTCTGTTCGGTGTCGGCGGCGCTGTGGTTGCGACGCCGATCCTGACCAGCCTGTTCGGCACCACCCAGGTGGTCGCCCAGGGATTGTCGCTGTCGCTGGCCTTGCCCAGTACCGGCGTGACCCTGGCCACCTATGCATTCCACCATCAAGTGGACTGGTGGATCGGCTTGCCACTGGCTGTTGGCGGTTTGCTGAGCATCAGCTGGGGTGTGAAAGTCGCCCACGCCATGCCGGAGAGGCTATTGCGCGGGCTGTTCTGCGGTTTTCTGGTGCTGTGTGCGGTGCTGCTCGTCTTTAAAGTTTGAAGCCTTCGACGATGTGCTCGGCCAGGCATTCGGTGATGGGCGACGGATTGTGCAGGTTGCGGATCAGCATGATGCTGGCCTCAGGCAGTTCCGGCAGGTTTTCGGCCTCGCCGAGCACACGCATGTCCGGTGTCAGCAGGCTTTCCAATTGCGCGGTGATCGCCAGTCCCGCGCCCACCACCGCCATGAGTGCCGACAGGCTGGAACTGTTGTAGGCCACGCGGTATTCGCGGCCCATGGCATCCAGCGCATTGCAGGCCCATTGACGGCAGAAGCAATCGCTATTGAACATTGCCAGCGGCAGCGGTGTTTTCTCATGGGCGCTGAAACACGCCGCTTCGGCCCAGACAAAGCGTTCCTTGCGCAATAACTGGCCGATTTCATCCCCTGGCTTACGGGTAACGATGGACAGGTCCAGGTCCTGGCGCAGCAGCAACTGCTTGGACGATTCGCAGTGCACTTCAATTTCGATCAATGGATAGAACTGGGCGAAGCGCTGCAGGATGCCGGGCAGGAAGCGCATCACGTAGTCATCCGGCGTGCCGATGCGCACGGTGCCGACCATGTGCGGTTCACGCAAGGTGTTGAACACCTCGCTGTGCAGCTTGAGGATGCGCCGGGCGTAACCCAATAGCACCTGGCCTTCGGCGGTGAGCTTGACCTGGCGCCCGTCACGCTCGAACAAGCGGCGCTGCAAGACATCTTCTTCGAGGCGCTTCATCTGCATGCTGACGGCGGATTGGGTGCGATTGACCAATTCACCGGCGCGGGTAAAACCACCCTGGTCGGCAATGGCGACGAAGGTCCGCAGCACCTCCGTATCGATGCTCGGGTAACTCGACAATTGATCAATCTCCGAGATGTATTGCATAAGAAACATTCGTTGGATTGATCTTAGCCTTGGGGCGAGACTTGAACCACCCCCAACGGAGGACATCACGATGAAAGGTCAGAAAGGATACGTATCGATAGATAGACATTCATTCCATTTTTCCCTCAGCGACCTGCTGCACAAGTTTAGCCGCTGGTATGAATTGCACCACGAGCGCGAATTGCTCGCCGGTCTGAGCGACGAGGCGCTCAAGGACATCGGCGTCAGCCGTGCAGATGTAGAACAGGAAGTGGTTCGGCCATTCTGGGATGACCCAATGCACAAATGAGCCATCCCTCCCTACACAAATCGATGACTGGTGAGGTAGGTTGCGAGCAGAGAAGGAGATCTCCATGCCCGCGACTGTGTCCTTTACCCTCAAACAGGCCCGGCGTCTGGCGTTGGCCGCTCAGGGATTCAATGGGCGGCTGGCGCCGGCTTCGGTGCAACCCGCACGTCTCAACCGCCTGATCGAACGCCTCGGCGTGCTGCAGATCGATTCGGTCAATGCGCTGGTACGTTCACATTATCTCCCGCTGTTTTCCCGCCTCGGTCACTACAACCCCGATCTGCTCGATCAAGCGGCCTGGAGCCAGGGGCGGCGGCGCACGCTGTTCGAATACTGGGGGCATGAAGCGTCGTTGCTGCCCCTGTCGATGTATCCACTGATGCGCTGGCGCATGGCCCGCGCGGCCCGTGGCGAAGGCATCTATCAACAACTGGCGCGATTCGGCCATGAACGACAGGATGTCATCCGCCGCGTCCTGGCGGCCGTCCGGGAGCAGGGCGCCTTGGGCGCTGGCAGTTTGTCCACACGGGCGGAAAAGGCTGGCCCCTGGTGGGATTGGAGTGCCGAGAAGCACGCGCTGGAGTGGCTGTTCGCCGCGGGCGAGGTCACGGTGGCCGGGCGGCGTGGCTTCGAGCGGCTCTACGACTTGCCGGAGCGAGTACTTCCGGCCTCGGTCCTGGAACAACCGGTTCCAGACGAGGCCCAGGCCCAACGTGCCTTGCTGTTGCATGCCGCTGGGGCATTGGGTGTGGGGACCGAGAAAGATCTGCGCGACTATTTCCGCCTCGACCCGGCCGACAGCCGTGCGCGCCTGGCCGAGCTGGAGGAAACCGGTGAGTTGTGGCGCTGCCAGGTGCAAGGCTGGAAGCAACCGGCCTGGTGCCTGCCGGATGGGAAAATTCCCCGCAACGTGACGACCAGCGCCTTGCTCTCGCCGTTCGATTCCCTGGTTTGGGAGCGCAGTCGCACCGAACGCCTGTTCGACTTCCGTTATCGACTGGAAATCTACACGCCGGCCCACAAGCGGGTGTATGGCTATTACGTGTTGCCGTTTCTGCACAACGAACGTATTGCCGCTCGGGTGGACCTGCGGGCAGAGAGAGCCCAGGGCCGGTTGGCGGTGCACGCCGTGCATGAGGAGCAGCCGGGATTGGACGAGGAGGGGATACAGGTCTTGGCGATGAATCTGCGGCGCATGGCCGACTGGTTGGGGCTGGAGCGGGTTCAGCTCAATTGCCAACGGGCGAGTGGGGTTCGGTTGGCGGGGGCGTTGGCTGGAATCGACGGTGGTTGATCGGGCCCCATCGCGAGCAGGCTCGCTCCCACATTGACCGTGCTGTTCACAAATATTGTGTGCACCGAATCACCTGTGGGAGCGAGCCTGCTCGCGATGGCGTTTGGACGTTAGCGCCGAACCTGCTTCAACGTCTCGGCAATCAGGAACGCCAGCTCCAGCGACTGATCGGCATTCATCCGCGGATCGCAATGGGTGTGGTAGCGGTCCGACAGCCCATCCTCGGTAATCGGCCGTGCGCCGCCGATGCATTCGGTGACGTTCTGCCCGGTCATCTCGATGTGAATGCCGCCGGCGTAGGTGCCCTCGGCTTCGTGGACCTGGAAGAAGTGCTTCACTTCGCCGAGGATCTGCGCGAAATCCCGGGTCTTGTAGCCGCTGCTGGCCTTGATGGTGTTGCCATGCATGGGGTCGGAACTCCACAGCACCTGCTTGCCTTCGCGCTGCACGGCGCGCAATAGCTGTGGCAGATGATCGCCGACCTTGTTCGCGCCCATCCGCGCGATCAGGTTCAGCCGACCCGGGTCGTTGTCCGGGTTGAGTACGTCGATCAGGCGGATCAGGTCGTCAGGGTTCATGCTCGGGCCGACCTTGACCCCGATCGGGTTGTTCACGCCGCGCAGGAATTCGACATGGGCACCGTCCAACTGGCGGGTGCGGTCGCCGATCCACAGCATGTGGGCCGAGCAGTCGTAATAATCGTTGGTGAGGCTGTCCCGGCGCACGAAGGCTTCTTCGTAATTGAGCAGCAGCGCTTCGTGGGCGGTGAAGAAGCTGGTTTCGCGCAGTTGCGGCGAACTGTCCATGCCGCAGGCGCGCATGAAGGCCAGGGTTTCGTCGATGCGGTCGGCCAGATGGCTGTATTTTTCCGCCAGGGCCGAGTTGGCGATGAAATCCAGGTTCCACTTGTGCACCTGGTGCAGGTCTGCGAACCCGCCCTGGGCGAACGCCCGCAGCAGGTTCAAGGTGGCGGTGGACTGGTGGTAGGACTGCAGCAGGCGTTCCGGGTCCGGTACGCGACTCTGCTCGTCGAAGCCGATGCCGTTGACGATATCGCCTCGGTACGCCGGCAGGGTCACGCCGTCGATGGTTTCATCGTTGGCCGAACGTGGCTTGGCGAACTGCCCGGCCATGCGCCCGACCTTGACCACCGGGCAACCGGCGGCAAAGGTCATGACGATTGCCATTTGCAGCAGCACCTTGAAGGTGTCGCGGATCTTTGCCGCGGAGAACTCCGCGAAGCTTTCGGCGCAATCGCCGCCTTGCAGCAAAAAGGCCCGGCCCTGGGTGACTTCGGCGAACTGGCGGCGCAGTTCCCGGGCTTCCCCGGCAAACACCAGCGGCGGATAGCTGGCGAGGGTCTGCTCGACTTGCAGCAGGTGCGCTGCGTCGGGGTAGCGGGGTTGTTGCTGGATCGGCAGGGCGCGCCAGCTGTCAGGGCTCCAGGGTTGGCTCATCGTGATCTCTAGGTGGTTGACGCTCGGACGGCCATGTTATCAGCAAATTAGTGCGTGACCTGTTCCCGTCGCTTGGCCGACAATTGCGCTTTTGCCGCAGCCCGCCCGGCAAGCATCAGGAGATGAAATGACAGAGGAGCGCGTCGAGCATCTGCTCGCCGAGGTGCACGACGAGTTCGGCATGATCCGGGTCTTCGAAGTGGCCGATTACCGGTTTCTCGAATTCGGCGATGCCATCGAGCAGAGCTGCGTGTTCACGGCCGATCCTAGCTGGCTCGAATATGACTACACCCGCGCGATGCTGATCGGCGCGTTGTGCCACGAGCAGCCGGAAAGCGCGCTGTTCCTCGGGTTGGGCGCCGGTACGTTGACCCAGGCCTGTCTCAGGTTCCTGCCGCTGGAAGACGTCGAGGCCATCGAACTGCGCCCCGATGTGCCGCGCCTGGCCATCGAGTACCTGGGGCTGGATGACGATCCGCGGCTGTACATCCGTGTCGGCGATGCCTTGGAGTTGTTGGAAACCGCAGAGCCTGCGGACCTGATCTTTGTCGACCTCTACACCGATGTCGGCCCCGGCGTCGGTCACCTGGCCTGGGGATTCCTGGAAAACTGCCAGAAGCGGCTGAACCCCGGTGGCTGGCTGGTGATCAACCAGTGGGCCACCGACGATGGCAAGCCGTTGGGCGCGGCGTTGTTGCGTGGCTTGTACCACCGGCACTACTGGGAACTGCCGGTGAAGGAGGGCAATGTGATCCTGATCGTGCCGGCGGACCTGGAGCAGGCGATGGACATGGAAGGACTGATCGCCCGCGCCGAAGCGTTGGCGCCACGGCTGGGCTACTCGTTGCTGCCGTTGATCAAGGCTATCCGACCGGCAACCTGATACAACCGAGAATCCTGTGGCGAGGGGATTTATCCCCGCTCGGCTGCGAAGCAGGCGTTGGCTTTAAAACCCTATGGGCCTGCTTCGCAGTCCAGCGGGGATAAATCCCCTCGCCACATAGGTGAACCGGTTTAGTGGCTCTAAAAAAATCTCCCTTTTCAGGCGAATTCCGGTATAGTGCGCGCCGGCCTTTAGCCGGGCCGCGTCAAGGTAGCGCAATTTTTCGAAGCCAGCTTCGGTTGCATGTCCCCACAACGGATGCTTCCACGACGTTCTTTTTCATTCATTCGTTTTCGCAAATCCCCGCCGACAAAGCTGCCAGGGCGACTCTTGAGTCTCAACACGGCATGTGCAGCTTTGGAGCATGGGTCTTTGCGGATGCACTTAGAGGCAGACCCATGACCCAGGAAATCGGCGGCTTCGCCGCTCTTGAACTTCATCCCAATATTGTCGCTGCAGTAGTCGCTACCGGCTATGAAGAGCCTTCGGCCATTCAGCAGCAGTCGATCCCGATCATTCTCGCCGGTCACGATATGATTGGTCAGGCGCAAACCGGTACGGGTAAGACCGCCGCGTTCGCCTTGCCTATCCTGCACCGCATTGATCCGTCCAAGCGCGAGCCGCAAGCTCTGATCCTGGCCCCAACCCGTGAGTTGGCGCTGCAAGTTGCAACTGCTTTCGAAACCTACGCCAAGCAAATGCCGGGTGTAACTGTTGTGGCTGTCTACGGCGGCGCGCCGATGGGCCCACAATTGAAAGCCATCCGTAATGGCGCACAGATCGTTGTCGCCACCCCGGGCCGTCTGTGCGACCACCTGCGTCGCGACGAAAAAGTCCTGGCCACCGTGAACCACCTGGTTCTCGACGAAGCCGACGAAATGCTCAAGCTGGGCTTCATGGATGACCTGGAAGTGATCTTCAAGGCCATGCCGGAAACCCGTCAGACCGTACTGTTCTCGGCCACCCTGCCGCAGTCGATCCGTGCGATCGCCGAGCGTCACCTGAAGGACCCGAAACACGTCAAGATCCAGAGCAAGACCCAGACCGTCACCGCGATCGAACAGGCCCACCTGTTGGTTCACGCCGACCAGAAGACCTCCGCAGTCCTCAGCTTGCTGGAAGTGGAAGACTTCGACGCCCTGATCATGTTCGTGCGCACCAAGCAAGCGACCCTGGACCTGGCCAGCGCCCTGGAAGCCAAAGGCTACAAAGCCGCTGCGCTGAACGGTGACATTGCCCAGAACCAGCGTGAGCGCGTGATCGACTCCCTCAAGGATGGCCGCCTGGACATCGTTGTGGCGACCGACGTGGCTGCCCGTGGCCTGGACGTTCCGCGCATCACCCACGTGTTCAACGTGGACATGCCGTACGATCCTGAATCCTACGTTCACCGTATCGGCCGTACCGGTCGTGCTGGTCGCGAAGGTCGTGCGCTGCTGCTGGTGACTCCGCGTGAGCGCCGCATGCTGCAGGTCATCGAGCGTGTTACCGGGCAGAAGGTGGCTGAAGTTCGCCTGCCGGACGCCCAGGCCGTTCTCGATGCTCGCATCAAGAAGCTGACCAACAGCCTGTCGCCGCTGGTGGCTGACGCCGAATCGACCCACGGTGATCTGCTCGATCGCCTGACTGCCGACATCGGTTGCAGCCCACGTGCCCTGGCCGCCGCCCTGTTGCGCAAGGCCACCAATGGTCAGGCACTAAACCTGGCTGCAATCGAGAAGGAACGTCCTTTGGTGCCGAACAGCGCACCACGTGGCGATCGTCCCGAGCGTAGCGGGGACCGTCCGGACCGTGGCGACCGTGAGCGTCGTGCACCGATCCCGCTGGCCGAAGGCCGTGCCCGTTGCCGTACCGCCCTGGGTGCCCGTGACGGCATCGCCGCCAAGAACCTGCTGGGCGCGATCCTCAATGAAGGTGGCCTGGCCCGTGAAGCCATCGGTCGCATCCAGGTGCGTGACAGCTTCAGCCTGGTGGAACTGCCGGAAGATGGTCTGGAGAAGTTGCTGACCAAGCTCAAGGACACTCGCGTAGCCGGCAAGCAACTCAAGCTGCGTCGTTATCGCGAAGACTGATCGACCCTTGGGTTGATTGATCGAGCATGAAAAATCCCCGACTGGTTCGGGGATTTTTTATGCCTGTCGTTTAGTGTTCCGTCGGTTGATAATGTTGCCCCTTTCGCGAGCAGGCTCGCTCCCACATGGGATCTCTGCCGCCATCCCAAACCCTGTGGGAGCGGGCTTGCTCGCGAAGGAGCGACCCGGTTCGCCTGTCAATCGAACCGGTAGATGTCCATCCCCAGTGTTCCCATCGTGAATCCCTCATGGACCAGGCTGAATCTTGCGCCAGCACCTCGGGCGAAATACAGCGGCAACAGGTGCTCGTCGCTGGGGTGGCTGCGCACGGCATTGGGGGCTTGGCGGCGGTAATCATGCAGGGCGGCCTCGTCGCCGGCTGCCAGCTTCTCCACGATCCAGTCGCGAAAGTCCTTTGCCCAGGGCTCGACGCTCTCGGGGCCGGCGTTCCAGTCCAGGTCACGCAGGTTGTGGGTGATACTGCCGGAGCCAATCAACAGGATGCCCTGCTGACGCAGGCTCGCAAGCGCCTGGCCGACCCGGGTCTGCAGCACAGGCCCCTGGTCGCTGGGCAGGGAGACTTGCACCACCGGGATGTCGGCCTGGGGGTACATCAAGGACAACGGTACCCAGACACCGTGGTCGGACGGCCGCTGGGCATCGAGACGTGCCGGCAGGTGCGCGGCGTTGAGCAGGTCCGCTACCCGGGCTGCCAGTTCTGGCTCTCCCGGCGCGGGGTACTGCACCTGGTACAGGGCCGGCGGGAAGCCGCCGAAGTCGTGCCAGGTGCGCGGTTGTGGATTGGCGCTGACCAGCAATTCGCTGCTTTCCCAATGGGCGGACACAATGACGATGGCCGTAGGCCTGGGCAGTTGCGCCGCCAGGCGAGCCAGCGCCGGGCCGCTGTCGCCGGGCTCGAGGGCGAGCATCGGTGAGCCGTGGGAGATAAACAGGCTGGGCAGCATGGACGAGCTCCTGAGCGTTAAGATGCGATTATCTTCTGCCAGGTCAATGATCTAAATCTAATATAAGTTTTAACCTGTTTTGATCGAATTTTTGGAGCGAATCATGGATCCCGAGTTTTGGCATAAGCGTTGGTCAACGAATCAGATCGGTTTTCATTCGTTGGAGGTGAACTCCTACCTGCAACGTTTCTGGCCGCCAATGGGTTTGGAGCAGGGCAGTCGGGTGCTGGTGCCATTGTGTGGCAAGACCCTGGATTTGCTGTGGCTTGCCGATCAAGGGCATTCGGTATTGGGGGTGGAGTTGTCGGAAAAAGCCATCACCGATTTCTTCGATGAGCATCAGTTGACGCCGAGCGTGAGCGAGGAGGGAGCTTTCAAGGTGTTCCGTGCCGGGCGCATCGAGATCCGCTGCGGTGATTTTTTTGCCTTGAGCCCGGAAGATCTGGTCGGTTGCGCCGCGCTTTACGATCGCGCGGCGTTGATAGCCTTGCCTGCGCAAATGCGTGAGCGGTACACGGCGCACCTGCAAAGTCTGCTGCCTGGCTGCGCCGGATTGCTGATCACCCTTGAATACAACCAGGCTGAAATGCCCGGGCCGCCATTTTCCGTGAGTGATGATGAAGTGCAGCGGCTGCTGGGGAACCGCTGGCAGCTGGAGATCTTGCAGGAACAGGATGTGTTGGAGGAAAGCTGGAAGTTCATTCAGGCTGGGGTGACCAGGCTGGATGAACGGGTTTATCGGATTTCCAATCGCTGAGTAGCGGGTGATCGTTCCCATGCTCTGCGTGGGAATGCAGCCTGGGACGCTCTGCGTTCCTAAAGGCCGAACGCGGAGCGTCCGTTGAGGCGTTCCCACGCAGAGCGTGGGAACGATCATCGTATCGTTGCGGGCTTCCTCTTTGCGCTCGAACCGATCAGCCGCGGCGACGCAGTGCGTCGATACGCTCTTCCAGTGGCGGGTGGCTCATGAACAGGCGAGCCAGGCCCTGCTTGACGCCACCGTTGATACCAAAGGCATTCAGGGTGTCGGGCATGTGTACTGGCAAACCTTGCTCGGCACGCAGGCGTTGCAGGGCGCCGATCATGGCGCTGGTGCCGGCCAGGCGTGCGCCGGCATCGTCGGCGCGGAATTCGCGTTTGCGCGAGAACCACATGACGATAGCGCTGGCGAGGATGCCCAGTACCAGTTCGGCGAAGATGGTCGCCACGTAGTAGGCGATGCCTTGGCCTTCTTCGTTCTTGAAGATCACCTTGTCGACGAAGTTGCCGATGATGCGGGCAAAGAACATCACGAAGGTGTTCACCACGCCCTGGATCAAGGCCAGGGTCACCATGTCGCCGTTGGCAACGTGGCCGATCTCGTGGGCCAGCACCGCCTTGACTTCATCGGGGGAAAACCGTTCGAGCAGGCCCTGGCTGACAGCAACCAGTGCGTCGTTCTTGTTCCAACCCGTGGCGAAGGCGTTGGCCTCATAGGCCGGGAAAATCCCGACTTCCGGCATCTTGATGCCGGCTTCGCGGGACAGCTGCTCGACGGTTTGCAGCAGCCATTGCTCGTGACGAGTGCGCGGCTGGCTGATGATCTGCGTGCTGGTGCTCATCTTCGCCATCCACTTGGAGATGAACAGCGAGAACAGGGAACCGGCGAAGCCGAACACCGCACAGAAGATCAGCAGCTGATTGAGGTTGAGGTCAACCCCGTTGGCCGCCATGAACCCGTTGAAGCCGAAAAGGCTCAGGGTGATGCTGGCAATCAGCACGACCGCCAGGTTAGTGGCCAAGAACAGCAGGATGCGCATCATGGTGGTAGCAATCTCCTCATGCTAAAGATGTAGCGTTATGCGGGGTATATAAGGTGCCGCCGCAGGCTATTCAACTCAGCGACTATTTCAAACTGTGTCCTACAGACGTCCTAAATCAATGAAAGACTTTTCTGAAAGTCACTGAGGAAAAGCCGGATGCCGCCCTTGCCCCGTGAACGTTGGGCCGCGTCGCCCGTCCGCTGCTGAGGATTCAGTGTAGAAGCCCTGCCGGGGCCAGCGGAACGGATATGTTGCTGAATCAAACAGCGCGCGAGGCGGGGTGCCTCGCGCGCTACGGCTTACTGTCGGTAGGACTTGAGGAAATTGCCGATCCGGCCGATGGCTTGCTCCAGATCGTCGACCCGTGGCAGGGTCACGACGCGGAAATGGTCCGGCCACGGCCAGTTGAACGCCGTACCCTGGACGATCAGCAGTTTTTCCGACAGCAGCAGGTCGAGCACGAATTTTTCATCGTTGTGGATCGGGCAGACCTTCGGGTCGATCCGCGGGAAGGCATACAGCGCGCCCATCGGCTTGACGCAACTGACGCCGGGAATGTCGTTGAGCAGTTCCCAGGTGCGATTGCGCTGTTCCAGCAACCGGCCTGGTGGCAGGACCAGGTCATTGATGCTCTGGTAGCCTCCCAGTGCCGTCTGGATCGCGTGCTGGCTGGGTACGTTGGCGCACAGGCGCATGTTGGCCAGCATGTCGATGCCTTCGATGTAGCTCTGGGCATGATGCTTGGGGCCGGAGATGGCAATCCAGCCGGAGCGGAAACCCGCCACCCGGTAGGATTTGGACAAGCCGTTGAAGGTCAGGCACAGCAGGTCCGGCGCCAGGGACGCGGTGCAGATGTGCACGGCATCGTCGTACAGGATCTTGTCGTAGATCTCGTCGGAAAACACCACGAGGTTGTGCTGGCGGGCCAGTTCGAGCATGCCCAGCAGCACTTCCCTGGAGTACACCGCACCGGTCGGGTTGTTCGGGTTGATGATGACCAGCGCCTTGGTGTTCGGCGTAATCTTGGCCTTGATATCCGCGAGGTCCGGGAACCAGTTGGCCTGCTCGTCGCACAGGTAATGCACCGGGTTGCCGCCGGACAGGCTCACGGCGGCGGTCCAGAGCGGGTAGTCCGGTGCCGGTACCAGCACTTCGTCGCCGTTGTTGAGCAGGGCCTGCATGGACATCACGATCAGCTCGGACACCCCATTGCCCAGGTAGATGTCTTCGATACCGACGCCTTCGACCTGCTTCTGCTGGTAGTACTGCATCACGGCCTTGCGCGCGCTGAACAGGCCCTTGGAATCGCTGTAGCCTTGGGCGGTCGGCAGGTTGCGGATGACGTCCTGGAGGATTTCATCGGGCGCTTCGAAACCAAAGGGTGCCGGGTTGCCGATGTTCAGCTTGAGGATGCGATGGCCTTCCTCTTCCAGGCGTTTGGCGTGCTTGAGCACCGGGCCGCGAATGTCGTAGCAGACGTTGGCGAGCTTGTTCGATTTGCTGACCTGCATGGCGATGTGTTCCCGAAGATGAACGATCCAGGCGGCGTGTGAACGGCCGTGCTGGTGATCCTGCGTCTGTGGCGAGCCTGACATGGCATGGACGTCACAATCCGTTTGAATCCCCATGGCGCGACTGCCAGACTGGCGCTGACGAGGCGCAATCATACGTGCCGCCCGACCCGCGGAAAAGCGTCGGATCGGGCTTTTTCAATTGCCGAGGTGGGACGATGGAAAAGTTGGAGAAAACCCTTGAGGAATGGCGCGCCATGCTCGACCCGGAGCAATACAACGTCTGTCGGTTGAAGGGCACCGAACGGCCGTTCTCGGGTAAATACAACGGCACCAAGACCGACGGTGTGTACCACTGCATCTGCTGCAACGAGCCGCTTTTCGATTCGCAGACCAAATTCGATTCCGGTTGCGGCTGGCCGAGTTTCTACGCGCCCATCGAGGGCAGCGCGGTGGTGGAGGTGCGGGATGTCAGTCACGGCATGATCCGCACCGAAGTGGTCTGCGCCAAGTGTGATGCCCACCTGGGTCATGTATTTCCCGACGGCCCGCCGCCCACGGGCTTGCGGTATTGCATCAACTCGGTGTGCCTGGATCTCGTTCCACGAGAGTAGATCTGTGGCGAGGGGATTTAGCGAAACGTCGCACCGCCCCGCTGGGCTGCGTAGCAGCTCCAATAGGCGTCTACCTGAAAGATCAGGCCGATGCATCCCTCCTTGGGCTGCTGCGCAGCCCAGCGGGGATAAATCCCCTCGCCACAGGTTTGTGTCAGGGCCTATGGAGGTGGCTGGATAATTAAATTGCACACAATTGAATTGCTCGCTATCTTGCACGCCAGTCCCATTACCAAGGAGCCTTGCCATGAGCGACAATCTGCTGAGTATTCCCTGCACCACCATCAAGGGTGAGCAAAAGACCCTGGCCGATTTCGCCGGCAAGGCCGTGCTGGTGGTCAACACCGCCAGTCAGTGCGGTTTCACCCCGCAGTACAAGGGGCTTGAGCAGTTGTGGCAGACCTACAAGGATCAGGGCCTGGTGGTGTTGGGCTTTCCCTGCAACCAGTTCGGCAAACAGGAACCGGGCAATGAAGGGGCGATTTCCGAGTTCTGCGAGCTGAATTTTGGCGTGAGTTTTCCGCTGTTCAAGAAAATCGAGGTCAACGGTGCCAACGCCCATCCGCTGTTTGTCCAGCTCAAGCAGCGGGCGCCCGGCGTGCTGGGGTCCAAGGGCATCAAGTGGAATTTCACCAAGTTCCTGGTCGGCAAGGACGGTCAGGTGGTCAAGCGTTTCGCCCCGACTACCAAACCCCAGGACCTGACCCAAGAGATCGAAGCCCTGCTCAAATGAACGACGTGCCCGTCGATTCGCTGAAGCTCGACAGCCAGTTGTGCTTCAAGTTATACGCCGCTTCACGGGCGGTGATCCGGGGTTACAAGCCGATGCTCGACCAGCTCGGCCTGACCTACCCGCAATACCTGGCGATGCTGGTGTTGTGGGAGTGGCAGGACGCTGCGCCGGAACAACCCACGGTCAAGGCCCTGGGTGAACGGCTGCTGCTGGATTCCGGCACCTTGACGCCGCTGCTCAAGCGCTTGGAGCAACTCGGCCTGGTCCTGCGCCAGCGTTCGGCCCGGGACGAGCGGGAGGTGCACCTGAGCCTGCTGCCGGCGGGTCTGGCGTTGCGCGAGCAGGTTGGTCCCCTCAAGGCTCGTCTGCTGTGCGACAGCGGGATTGATCTCGATCGCCTGGGGGAACTGCGTAACGGTCTCGATCATCTGCTGGGGCAGATCAAAGCGCTGACGTAGTCGGCACCCATTGATCCAGCATCGCCGCCAGTTCTTCGCGGCGGAATGGCTTGGACAGGTAATCGGTCATGCCGGCACCCCGGCAGCGTTCCCGCTCTTCTGGCATGGCGTTGGCCGTCAGCGCGACAATCGGCAAGTCCGGCCAGCGACCGCTGCGACGAATTTGCCGACTGGCTTCGTAGCCGTCCATCACCGGCATGTTGCAGTCCATCAGCACCAGGTCGAAGGTGTTTTGTTCGAGTTGATCCAAGGCCTCGGCGCCATGGGCGGCGACAATCACTTCGCAGCCGAGCTTGACCAGCATGCCTTTGGCGACCAGTTGATTAACCGGATTGTCTTCCACCAGCAGCACCCGTGCGCGCCTGGACGGCGGTAGGGCCTCGATCTGCGTGTCATTGATGATGGTCGTCTCGCTTTGCAGGGCACGACGCAGGATCTGATACAGCGCATGACGCGCCAGTGGCCGGGCCTGTTGGAGCAGGGGGGCCAGGGCGACGGCCTGTTCGCTGGGCATGAAGCTGCCGTAGGCGGTGACGAGCAGGATCGGTGCGTTGAAGGTTGGCCGCAAGTTGAACAGGCATTCAGGGCAGTCGGTAATCAGGACATCAGGCTTGAGGCCCAGCAAATTGTCATCCACGGAGCGTCTCAGGTAGTCCAACCCCCAGGTAGGCAGCAGCATGTCCAGCAACTCGGCCAGTCCGCTGCTGTTGGCGGTAATGGCGACGATATTGCCACGCAAGGGTTCGACCGGCGCCGCCGGGGTATGGCAGGGCAGGGGCAGGTCGGCGCAGAACTGGCTGCCGAAACCGGCTTCGGAGCTGATCGTCAAGCGGCCCTGCATGGCTTCGCAGAGGTTGTTGGTCAGCGCCAGGCCCAGCCCGGTGCCCCCGAACTGACGGGTAATGCCGGCGCCAGCCTGGGTGAATGGCTGGAAGATTCTCGCCTGGGCATCCTGGGGAATGCCGATGCCAGTATCGCAGACCTCGATCCGCACTCCGTCTTCATAAGCGCTCAATCGCACATCGACCCGGCCGAAGCGGGTGAATTTGAGGGCATTGGACAGCAGGTTGCTGACGATCTGGCGCACCCGGGTCGGGTCGCCGAGCACCTGCGCCGGGAACTGCGGTTCAATCAGGCAGGCCAGCTCGACGCTGGGGGCGGCATTCTGTGAAAGCAGGTTGGCCGTGTCTTCGATCAGGGAGCCGAGATCGAACGGAATGCGTTCGAGTTCCAGTTGGCCGGCGTCGAATTTCGACAGGTCGAGAATGTCGTTCAGCAGCTCGACCAACACTTTGCCGGAGTCATGGGCGATCGAGAGCTGTTGCTGTTGTTCGGCGGTCAAGGGGCCGTCAAGGGACAGGGCGATCATGCCCAGCAAGCCATTCAGCGGTGTGCGAATCTCATGGCTCATGCTGGCCAGGAACGCGGAGCGTGCTTCGGCCATGTCCAGGGCGGTACGCCTGGCCACTTCCAGCTCTTCGTTGGACTGGCTGAGGCGGGCGTTGATGGCCTTGAGTTCGGCGGTGCGGGCCGAGACGATGTTTTCCAACTGTGCCAGGTATTCGGTCAGGCGATTTTCCGCCATGCGCCGCTGCTGGATTTCGGTGGAAATGTTTTCGAACTGCTGGTTGGCGACCGACACCAGTACGCCGATTTCATCGTATTGGTGGCCGGTAGGGCATTCCAGGCTGCTCTGTTCGTTGCTGCCCGGGTCGCGGCTGCTCAGTTCGCGGATGACCCGTACCAGGGGCTTGGTCAGCATCACGTAGAACAGGGCCAGTAGCAGGCCGGTCAGGATCAGGCTGCGAGCGAACCCGTTGAGCAATGTGACCTCGGCCCGACGCAGGAAGCGACTGCCGAAAGCATAGGTGTCGACGTCCAGTCGCAGCACGCCCAGGGATTCGTTGGGCAGATGATCCAGGTAGAGGCGGTCTTCGAACCGGCGCTGGGCGCCAAACAGAAAGTCGCTGATGAAACGGTAACTGTTCTGCAGCTCGGGTCGTTTGACGTCGGCCAGCACGGTATTGTTGTTGTCGACCAGCTCGGCGCCGATGATGGCGGGCGAGCGCAACAAGCCCAGGGCCAGCTCCTGGGCCAGTTCGGCGTCGATGTTGTAGGCGATGCGCGAGGCCGGGTTGTGGCTGATTTCCAGTAACGACAGGATCTCGCGGTTGATCGACGCGTCTTCGCTGGCATAATCGATGCCTATCTGCACCAGGCTGAGCAAAGTGCCCAGCACGAAGCCCACCAGGACGGTCAGTCGGGCCTGCTTGTATGACAGCCGTTGGGTGAATCTGATGTCCATGGAATGGTGAACCACTTACGTTTCCCTTCGCCGGTCAAGCATAGCTGATCATCTCTGGAGACCGGCGCGGCCGGTGTGTGCTGGATGGGATGAAACGCTCTTTGAAAACGGCGTTTCGGCGCGGCAGCGCCATCATTACTGTGAATTTGTCCGAGGAGAAGACGTGGACGCCCGATTGAATGCTTTTCTTGAGCGCGCCGATGCCGTTCTGGCCCGCATCGAGCCCCTGTTGCCCGCTCCCCGGCCCGCCATCGACTGGACGGTGACCTTGGCTGCCCGCTGGCAGCGCGACGGACGCAGCGGCTATCTGCTGCCGCTGCAGGTCAGCCTCGACATGCGCCTGTCGGACCTTATCGGCGTCGACCGCCAGGTCGAGCAACTGGGCCGCAACACCCGGCAGTTCATCGACGGCATGCCGGCCAACCATGCGTTGCTCTGGGGCTCGCGGGGAACGGGCAAGTCGTCCCTGGTGCGTGCCTTGCTGGCCGAGCATGCCGGAGATGGCCTGCGGTTGATCGAGATCGAGCGCGATCACCTGGCCGACTTGCCCCGAGTGGTCGAGCAGATCGCCAGGTTGCCCCAGCGCTTCGTGTTGTTCTGCGATGACCTGTCGTTCGAATCCGGTGAGGGTGATTACCGCGTGCTTAAAAGTGTGCTGGACGGTTCCCTCGAACAGGCGCCGGACAACGTGTTGTTGTACGCCACGTCGAACCGCCGTCACCTGGTGCCGGAGAAGGAAAGCGACAACGAGAACTGGAAACGGGTCGACGGCGAACTTCATCCCAGTGAAGCCGTGGAGGACAAGATCGCGTTGTCCGACCGTTTCGGGTTGTGGCTGTCGTTCTATCCGTTTACCCAGGAGCATTTCCTCAACGTGGTGGAACACTGGATCGGCGAGCTGGCGGCGAAGGCCGGGCTGGCCTGGCAGCGTGACGAGGCGCTGGACGTGCTGGCGGTACGCTGGGCCACCGGACGCGGCAACCGCAACGGCCGTTGCGCCTATCAGTTTGCCCGTTATTGGGTGGGCCTGAAACTTCTGGAGCACAAGGCATGATCGATTTGAAGAGCACGGGCCTAGGCCTCGACGGCTACGGCTTGTTATCGGCACAACTGGAGTCCCTGCTGGCGGATGAGCGCGATTTCATCGCCAACGCCGCGCAGTTTTCGGCTTTCCTGTTCAGTCAGCTGGACGATTTGAACTGGGCCGGTTTTTACCTCAATCGCAACGAGGAACTGGTGCTGGGTCCGTTCCAGGGCCAGATCGCCTGTGTGCGGATTCCTTTCGGGCGGGGTGTTTGCGGCGCTGCAGCCGCGAGCGGCCAGACCCAACGTGTCGAGGATGTCCATGCTTTTCCCGGCCACATTGCCTGCGACAGCGCGTCGAACAGCGAGTTGGTGGTACCGCTGATCAAGGACGGGCGACTGATTGGCGTGCTCGACCTGGACAGCCCGAAGCTGGCGCGCTTCAGCGAACGTGACCAGGCGGGCATCGAGCAATTGGCGGAGATTTTCCTGCGTTTGACCGATTGCTGAATGGGCAGGAACTTCAGTGGGAGCAAGGCTTCCCCGCGATGGCGGCGGCATGGTCGACATCGTTTTCAACTGAGCCACCGATCGCGAGCAGGCTCGCTCCCACAGGGATTGCGGCATGATCAGCATGACCGCAATCCCGCCTGGGCCAACAGGCTGTCCGCGTCGACGTCATCGATCTGCTGCGGATCGAGAAACTGGTTGGCGTAGCTCAGGTAGATCTGTTCATCGATGAACAGCCCGAACAGCTCGGGGTCGATGTGGGCCTCACGGCACATGGTGGCCATGATGCCCAGGGCTTCGCTCAGTTTCTTGGCTTTCTTGTAGGGGCGGTCGGCCGCGGTCAGTGCTTCGAAAATGTCCGCAATCGCCATCATGCGTGCCGGCAGGCTCATCTGCTCGCGCTTGAGCCGCTTGGGGTAGCCGGTACCGTCCATTTTCTCATGATGCCCCCCGGCGATTTCCGCGACATTTTCCAGATGGCTGGGGAAGGGCAACTGGCTGAGCATCAGGATCGTTTGCACCATGTGGTGATTGATCACGTAACGCTCTTCACGGGTCAGTGTGCCCCGCCTGATGCTGAGGTTGTAGAGTTCGCCACGGTTGTATTTCCATGGCGGGACGTCCAGCTGGAAGCCCCACGGGTTGTCTGCCGGGATCAATTCGGCATCGTGGTGCTCGAACAGATGCTCGGGTTTGTCGGCCAGCAACGGTTCCGAGACCGGAAGCGTTGGCTTGGGCGAGCGCGCCTGGCGTCGGTTTTCTTCCCAGGAAACCCCCAGGCGATCATCGAGGGTCCGGGTCCACGGACGTTGGGCAATGCGTTGCAGGCGTTGCAGGTCGGCGTCGGCCATGGCTTCAGCGCCCAGGTTGCAGTGGGCGACGAAGGCAAAGTCGTCGTCGAGGCTGGCCAGCGCCGCATCCCGTGACTGCGCCAGGGAGGACGGCTCGCCACCCATTGCCAGGGCCTGCCAGTAATCGATCCAGGCGTCGCGTTTCAGCACTTCGAAACGGGTGCGGATTTCGTGGATGCGGTCGTTCAGGGTTTCCAGTTTGGTGGCTTTGTCCACCACGTACTCGGGAGTGGTGACTTTTCCGCAATCATGCAGCCAGGCAGCGATGTGCAGGGCTTCCCACTCATCTTCCGTCGGTCGGTAGGCCTTGAACGCCGGTGTCTGGCTGGTGGCGGCGGCCTGGGCGAGCATCAGCGTCAGGACTGGCACTCGCTGGCAATGGCCACCGGTGTAAGGGCTCTTGGCATCGATGGCACCGGCCAGCAGTTGAATGAACGAATCCAGCAATTGTTTTTGCCTGGCCTGCAGGCGCTGGCTTTCGATGCTCACGGTAGCGGCACCGGACACGGCCTGCAGGAACGCGATGCGGTCCGGTTGCAGTTTTTCCAGGTCGGCCTCGGTGCCGCTGTCGTTGATCAACAGCACCAGGATACCCACGGTTTCCTGATGACGATTGCGCAGACGGATGCCGATCAGGTGCACGCGTGGAGCGTCCAATGCCCGCAGGACGCCTTGCAGGTCACCCGCCTGCTCGAAACCCAGGGAAGTGACGAGGTTATCCGAGACAGCCAGTTGCTGGAGCCATGGAGGGCTGTCGTTGCTGCTCAGCGCATGGCGCTGCAACTGGAAAGCGCCCAGGTCCTGTGGGGTCTGCTCGATCACCAACCCATAGGGTTTCATCTGATCGCTGTCGTTCTCGCGCAGGTAGATCAGGCCGGCTTGGGCCTGACCGATGTTCACGGTCTCGAACAGCACCCGCTCCAGCAGCGGGGCGAAGCGGGTTTCGGCGCGCAGGCTGGCGGTAATTTCGAAGAAGCTTGCCAGGGTCTCTTTCATCCGGGCCATCGAGAGGCTCAGCTGATCGACCTCCAGCACCAGGGAGCGGCGGGCCATCGGGTAATGGAAATCGAAGCTGCGAATGGCATCGGCCTCTTGCACCAGCGCGTCCAGAGGCTTGACCAGTATCCTGGAGGTCAGCCAGCCCAGGGGCAGGCACAGCAGCAGGGTGGCGAGGGTAATCAGCGCGCCTTGCCAGCGCATGCGATAGGCGTCGACCAGCAGTTCATCTTCCGGGACCAGCAACGCCAGTTCCAGGCCCTGGGGACCGCCTTCCTCCATATGGCTGCGGGAAACGATCCATCGACGTCCAGCCACCTCCAGGCGTGAGGCATCACTGCGCGCGTCCAGCACGGCGGCGATGGCCGGATTGAGGTCGCGGGCCTTGATCAGGCGTGCCGAGTGGGTATCGGTGAGTAAGCGGTTGCTGTCGGGGTAGCCCACCGCATTGCCAAGAGGGTCGAGCAGCACGATCTCGGTGTCGGTGGTGACCTTGTGCTTGGCAAGGGTCTGGGAAAGAGCCGCCAGGGTCAGGTCGGCACCGATGACCGCCTGGTCGCCGCTACGTCGGGCGAGGGTGGTACCGATGTCGTGGGTGGAGAAGAACACGTAGGGCTCGGTGGTGATCTGGCCGGCCGTTTCCAGCGCGCTGCGAAACCAGCTTCGGCGGCGTGGATCGAAGGTGTCACCGGGGTTGTCCTGGCGACCGATGAGCACCAGCGCCTGGTCGTAGAACAATGACTGGGAGCGGATCGGGCCTTCAGGGTTTGCGCGTTCCACGGTCCAGACCTGATAAAACGCGTTGGCAGGCGCTTTCAAGGCGGTCTTCAGTGCCTCGGTGCGTAGCGGCCGGACCATCAGGAAGTCACCGTTGCTATCGCCCAGATACAACGAAGCCAGGTTCGGGTTGTCTCGCAGCGCCTGGCTGAAGGGCCCTAACAGGGCCAGGCGTTGGTCCACGTTGGATGCCTGTGTCGCGGGATAGTCGGCCAGCAGGCTCAACACGTGGCGGATCGGTTCGTAGGTGTCGTACAGGTCCAGGCGCACGTCCTGTTCAATTCGGTTGAACAGCTTTTCACTGCTGGACAGGATGATCTGCGTCGTCTGCCGGTAGTTGAAGACCCCCAGTACCACACCAGTCAGCAACAGAAGCAGAGTGAACATCACGCTGATGTGGACGTGCAGGGGGAACCGACGTTGTTCCGGACGCGGCGCGCTGGGCATTGCAGTCCCTCCAGGAGTCAGGCGTTCTCAATGGTTTTGCACCGCGTTGCATTGACGCGAGCCAGGCAAGGCGCGGAGGGGAACACCATTGAGAACGCCCCTGGTGCGCACTGCCGAGCGAACAGCATAGTAAACCCCTGTTTATTTTGCCTTGGCGATCTCTGTTTCCAGGACCCGTTCCAGCTCGGTCATGGCGTGTTCGAGGGCTCCGGTGCATTCCTCGATCCGGTAACGTGCCAGTGCTTCATGGCAGGCCTGCTCCAGCGCCTCGCATCGCTGGATCAGCAAGGGCGACTGCACGATTCGGGCGGCACCTTTTATCTTGTGCGCCGCTTCGGTCAGTGCCTGCCGGTTCCCGCTTCGGGCGATAGCGAGTAGTTCCTGGCGATCCGATCTGTTGCTGTTGAGCAATTCTTCCAACAGGCGCTGGGTGTACAGGGGATTGCCGCCGGTGAGCGCGTGCAGGTTCTGTACATTGAAAACGTTTGAGCGACTGATGGGTTTGATGGCCTTCATCCATTGGCTGAGTTCGCTCAGGCTGATCGGTTTGAACAGGCAGTCGTCCATTCCTGCGGCTTGGCAGCGTTGTTTTTCCTCAGGCTGTGCATTGGCGGTGAACCCCAGAATGGTGCAGGGTGGCAATCGTTGTTCGGCTTCGTGCTTGCGAATCGCTCCGGCCAGTTCGTAGCCGCTCATGACGGGCATGTTGCAATCGGCAATGACCAGGTCGAAGTCCCCTTCAAGCCAGGTCTTGAGCGCTTCGGCACCCTCATGGGCGACCTGGTAGCGATGGCCGAGATATTCCAGTTGTTGCGACATCAGCAAGCGATTGGCCGAATGGTCGTCCACCACCAGAACGTTCAGGGCGGCCGTGGCGGTTTCTATTACCGGTTCAGGCTGTGTGCCCGTCGTGGTCGGGGGCAGAACGGTCAGCTTCAGGCAGACCCTGACCTGGGTACCGGTGCCTGGCTGGCTGTTCAAGTGCAGGCTACCGCCCATCATCCGGCACAGGTTGCGACTGATCACCAGCCCCAGCCCGGCACCCTTGCGGGCCATCCGGCCGGCATTGTCGGCCTGGGCAAAGGGTTCGAACAGCCGTTGCAGGTCGGTGGGGCTGATGCCGATGCCGCTGTCGCTGACTTCAAGTTGCATGTGCAGGGTATCGTCCTGGGCGGATCGAGTCAGTCTGACCTCGACCCTCACCCAGCCGTGTTCGGTGAATTTGAGTGCATTGCTGATCAGGTTCGAAAGCACCTGTTTGAACCGCAGAGGATCCACCAGCACATCAGGATTATCGTCCGCTGGTTCGAACCGCAATGACAGCACGAGATTTTTCTGCCGCGCCACGCCTTCGAACACTCGTGTCACCGATTGCAGCATCGCCCTGAGACTGACCCGTTCGGGTGCCAGGCTCAGGTGACCCGATTCGATGCGCGCGATATCCAGGATGTCGCCAATCAGCTCCAGCATGCCGGAGGCCGATTCGTAGGCCACTGCGATTGTCGAGCGATCCACGTGCCCTTTATCGGCGTGCATCAACGCCAGTTCAAGCATGCCGATCACAGCGTTCATGGGGGTGCGGATTTCATGGCTCATGGTTGCCAGGAAGGTGCTTTTGGCCCGGTTCGCGTCATCGGCCCGCTCCTTGGCGGCTCGCAACTCATCGAAAAGCTGTCGTCGTTCACTGATGTCGATCCAACCACCGATAATGCCCTGTACCTGGGCAGCGGAGTTTCGATAAGGGAGGATCCAGTGATAGATCGTCAGCTTTCTGTCCCCAATGTGCAGCGGCCGGTCCACGATCAGGGCAGTGCCTTCGGCCATGACGCGTTGATAGTCCGCCTGGTATTCCTGCGCTTCGAAGGCGTTGCTCATCGATCCGGGCATCACGTCCTTGCCGATGACGTCTTCACGTTTTGCACCGAACACTTCCAGGTAGCTGTCATTGCAACTTTGCAGGACGCCGTTGCGATCCCTTACGTAAATGGGGTGAGGGGTGCCGTTGACCAGTGAGCGCATGAATTCGAGCTGGTCGTTCAACGCCAGTTCGGCCCTTTGCCGTTGGCGGATCTGTCTCTGCATGTAGGCGTTCCAGGCCAATGAGATCAGCAATAGCAGGCCAACGCCGGCAACGATCTGGAAGAACAGGCGGTTATAGGTTCGCCAGGTGTGTTCCGATGCCGAAACGTAGCCTCGCCAACGGTTGTTGATCACGCCCAGTTCGTCGGGGTCGATGCTGGTCAAGGCTTTGTCGAGAATGGTGTTCAACTCGGTGGCGTTCTTGGCTGTGGCCAGGGAAAACAGGGCCTGCTGGGTGCCAACGGTGCTGCTGATTTGCAGCGTGTCCCGGAATGCGTGCGACGAGAGAAAATAATTGGCCATGACCAGGGCATTCACACTGCCGTCGGCCTGGCCTTGGGCGAGCAGTTCAATGGCGTGCGAGGGGGTTTCGGTCTCGACGATCCTGATGTCTGGATACTGCTTGTGCAACCACTCGATGACCGGGTTGCCCTTGGCGATCGCCAGGGTCCTGGTCCCTAACTGGTCGAGTGTGGCAGGCGTGTCGGACTGCTTTCGAGTCAACAGGACGAACGAACTGTCGACGTAGGGGCGGCTGAATTTCACCTGTTGCTGCCGTTCGCTGCTGGGTACGAGTGCCGCAATCAGGTCGGCCTGGCCGTTCAGCAGCGCGGTAATCGCGTCGCTGTCGTTGCGCTTGTGCTGGATCTCCAGGCGCAGGCCTGTACGCAGCCGGATCAGCTCCAGCAGATCGGCACTGATCCCGCGAAAATCGCCGTCCGAATCAAAAAAAGTGAACGGGGCGAACGTTTCGTTCACGGCGACCCGAACTACCGGATGCCCGGCCAACCAGCGTCGCTCCCGATCGGTCAGTTGTATCCTGTGCTCCGTGAGGTAGAGGTCGGCGCCGGCACTCCAGCGTTTGGAGATCGCGGCTTGCTCGGCGATCGGGATCTGGTTCAGTGTGGTATTGATGATTTCCAGCAGCCGGGTGTCGTGACGTCTTAGCGCAAAACCGAATCCGTAGGATTCATGTTTGCCGAAGCTGGCCATGCGGATGTTGCTCAGGTAGCCCTTGCTGATCATGTAATGAGTGGAAATGGTATCGCCGAGGAATACGTCGGCCTGGCCGAAGGCAACGGCATTTATGGCGTTCTGATAGGACGGGTAGGTGGTGAGGTGCGCCTTTGGGTAGAGTTTTTCGATGTCCTGCAAGGGCAGGTAGTGATAGACCATGCTCAGCCGCAGTCCCTCGAGGTCCTCGTTCAGGGATCGGTTTTCATTGGTTCGGGTGACGAGAACGGGCTGGTCCACGGCATAAGGGGTCGACAGGATAAGGTCGGGGTCGCGGGCTTCGAAACCGTTGGCGCTACCCAGAAGGTCGATTTGTCCGTGCTTGAGCGCCGCGATCGCTGCCTCACGGGAACCGAATCGCAGGACTTTCATCGGCAGGCCGGTTGCGTCGGCGATGAGCCCGGCGTAATCGGCGGTCATGCCTTCGTAGTCGCGTCCGCTGGTGGACAGATCGAAGGGCGGGTAATCCGGCGCGGAGGTTCCCAGGACCAACTCCTTTCGCCCCAGCAGCCATGCACGCTGGGCCTCATCCAGGTTGACCTTGGGAGAAGCCGCCGTCGAGCGACCCAGAAGTGTGTAGGGCTCGGGCGCACCCGGCGCCGCGGCGAGAAATCCTGCATATAACCCTGCCATCAATAGCAGGAGGCATCCTTTCATGCATCTGAACATCCTGTTTATTCTCACACCAGTGCGTTTCGTTTCGCCATTTCAATCAGTTCTACCAGGGACTTGACCTTGAGTTTCTGCATCAACCGTTTCTTGTAGGTGCTAACGGTTTTATTGCTTAGAAACATACCTTTGGCTATTTCCTTGTTGGTGCGACCCTGGGCAAAAAGTTGCAATACCATCAATTCCCGATCATTGACGTTCTTGAACAGATCCAACTCTATACTGCGCGGATCGTCAGGGCGCATCGGATTCAGTGCCTGGCTGGGAAAATAGTTGTAGCCGGATAATACGGCCTTGATTGCGCTGACAAGTTCGCTGAGGTCCTCCTGTTTACAAACGTAACCGGAGGCTCCGGACTGCATGCACCGGATGCCAAACAGAGTCGGTGACTGTGCCGTGAGCACCAGCGTTTTGAGCGGGGTCGTCATGGCATTGAAGCGCGAGAGGATTTCCAGCCCGTCCAGCTTGGGGATGCTAATGTCCAGGATAACCAGATCCGGCATGCACTCGCGCACCATTTGCATCGCATCGACGCCATTGTCGGTTTCTCCTACGACTTTATAACCTTCGTGCTCCAGAAGCATGCGAACGGCGAGGCGAATGACCGGATGATCGTCGACAATGAAAACGGAGTTCATGAATAAAGTCCCTTGCGAGCTTAAATAAAGCGCGCACCTTAGCCCAGTTAAAGCCGTGGTCGTATGAGGAGACGGGTGTACATATTCAATTTCAGAAGTTTCCTACAAAAAAAGAAGCGGGGTACTACGAGGTAATTAGGTTTTTAGTAGGTAATGGGAATGAGGAGGCCGCGTTTTTATGAGCGGACTAAAGATCGGGAGAGGGTTTTAGAGCGTCACTTTTACAAGCAGGGCGAAAGTATGTTGTCAATACTGTGCAACTTACGTTGCGAATCCGTTGTGGGAGTGGGCCGGCTTCCGAAGCAGAGTGTCAGTCGCCATGAAGGCAAACTGATCGGACGCTATCGTCGGATCGCCGTCCGGAGCAGGCTCGCTCCCACAGGGCAATGTCACTGGCGGGTACGACCGGTCATCTCCTGGGCCATTTCGCTGGCATAGCTGTCTGTCATCCCGGCGATGAAATCGATCATCCGCAGGAACGCAGTATGCAAAGGACCATTGGGATCAGGGGCATTGTTCCCCAGCAGGTCGAGAATACGGCGATTCTTGAAGGAGGGTAGGCGGCCTCCATGCTGTTCCAAGGCTGCACCGCAAAAGCCGTTGAGCAGGATTTCAAGCGTGGTGTATGCACCGATTTCATTCAAGGTCTTGCGTTTGTCCTGGAATATTTTCTTGCGCGCCATGTCCTTGGCATTCAACACGCATCGCTTGGCCGGGCCGTGCATATGCTCTACCAGATCACCCGGCAACGTGCCGGCCAGTAACGCTTCCTGTTGCTCGACGAACGCCCGGGCGGCGGCGTTGGTCAGGTGTTCGATGGCCTTGCCCCGCAGGATCGCCAGTTTGCGTCGCCGGGAATCCAGTGGCCCTAGCTGGCGATAGGTGTCCGGAATATCGTCGCCCACCAGATCCAGGAGCAGCGACTCCACCTGGGAATAGTCCAGCAGTTCCATTTCCACGCCATCTTCCAGGTCGATCAGCGCGTAGCAGATGTCATCGGCGGCTTCCATCAGGTACACCAGCGGATGCCGTGCCCAGCGCTGGTCTTCAAGTTGTGGCAGGCCGAGCTTGTGGGCAATCTGCTCCAGCAACGGCAACTCGCTCTGGTAGCAGCCAAACTTGTGCTTCTTGTAGCCCAGGGAGTCGGCATGGCGGGCGGTCCAGGGATATTTCAGGTAGGTGCCGAGGGTGGCATAGGTCAGTCGGGTACCTCCATCGAACTGATGGTATTCAAGTTGCGTGAGGACCCGGAACCCTTGGGCGTTGCCTTCGAAGTTGAGAAAATCGCTGCGCTCGGCCTCGCTCATGGCGTCGAGCCAGCCGCGGCCAGCCGCCTGCTGGAACCAATAGCGGATAGCGTCTTCGCCGGAATGACCGAAGGGCGGGTTGCCGATATCGTGTGCCAGGCAGGCGGATTGCACCACCATCCCCAGGTCGCTCGGTTCGCACCAGTCAGGCAGGGCGCTACGGATGGTTTCCCCCACGCGCATGCCCAGGGAGCGCCCGACGCAACTGACCTCCAGCGAATGGGTCAGGCGCGTGTGGATATGGTCGTTGCTGGACACCGGGTGTACCTGCGTCTTGCGTCCCAGGCGGCGGAAGGCTCCGGAAAAGATGATGCGGTCATGGTCCTTGTGAAAAGGACTGCGGCCCAGCTCTTCCGGGCTGTGCACAGGTTTTCCGAGACGTTCGCGAGTCAGCAGGGTATGCCAATCCAAGGCCGGTTGCTCCGTTGAGATAGAAATGCCCTAGCTTCCCGGTTCGTGAAGCGTCCCGCAAGCCCGTCAGGGCTTGCGTACGTTGCGGGCCAGTTTGATCAGCGGCACCAGGGTCGTTGCCAGTCGGATCAGGCGAATCAGGCCGCCGCTGCGTCCGCTGCGGGTCCGCTTGCCACCGATGAAGCCGAGCAAGGACACGGCTGCCATACCCCAGAGTGGCGCATGCTTGATGCCGAAGCCTTCGTGCCAGCTCTGGCCAAGGCCACGCATCCGCTGCAGCGGTTGCAACAGCTGGCGCGTTTCCTGACGGATTTCCTGGCGATGCATTTCCATGCGCAGGCGCACCAGTGCCTTGCGCATTTCCTGGCGGGTCCGGGCTTGAGGGATGTCGGGAAGGCTCATGGCAGCAGGCGCTCCCGGTCGTTGTTCAGTTCTTCGAGTGTGGCGTGGAAGGGTGTCGATTCATCGTAGATCGCTGCCCTGAGTCGAAGGCCGCAGAACAATGCCGCCAACAGATAGAACAGGCACAGGCCGATGATGCCCGCGAGGCGATAGGTGTCCCACACCAGGATCAGCACCAGGGTCGAGAGCCCTACCAGGAGCAGCAAGGCAAACACCAGCGCCAGGCCGGCGAACAACAGGAGGCTGACAGTCCGGGCTTTCTGTTCCTGCAGTTCCATGCCGAACAGTTCAACGTGGCTGTGCAGCAGCCCGAGAAACGCCGCGCCAAGGCGGCGCGCTGAAGAGGCTGTGCCCGATTCGGACGAGCCGGAGTCGTTGATATCCATATCAGCGCCGTGTCGCCAGCAGGCCGATCAGAAAGCCCACCCCAGCGGCGATGCCGACGGACTGCCAAGGATTGGCCTGTACGTATTCCTCGGTAGCGATGACTGCGGCCTGGCCGCGTTCGCGCATGGAATCTTCGGTCAGCTTGAGGGTGTCGCGGGCGCGCAGGAGCGTTTCGTGGATCTGGCTGCGCAGCTCATCGGCCTGGTCGCCCGCCAGTGTCGCGGTGTGGTCCAGTAGCCGTTCGGTGTCGCTGACCAGCGTCTGAAAGTCTTCCATAAGGATTTCTTGAGCAGTCTTTGCCTGGGTTCTGGCCATGGGTGAGTCTCCGTAAATGACGTCTGAAGCGTTCGAGTATGAGCCTTGCCGGAAGGTTCAGTGAAAGTGACTGGTACAACTTTTGCTCGGTTTTGGCCCAAGGTTCTGCCATGTACTGGTGCGTCGTCCCGCGCTACTGCGCTGAAGCTGGGCGCAGCCCGCAAAACCTTAACCCAAATAATCAAAACCCGCGAAGCACCCCGCAGCGGAACGTCGCATTGCCATTTTTAACGCACCAAAGCGGTTCGTTGGCCTCCGGCCAGTAAGCGAACTGTTTCAACTTGGTGCGTTGACAGGTGGGGCGAACCGCTTCGGTGCTTCTTCAACTTTTTCAGGTCTGCCAACACCATGGAAAATATGCAAAGTGCCGTGGACAATCTGGTCCACAGCTCCAACACCCTGTTCATCCTGCTCGGTGCGGTCATGGTCCTGGCCATGCATGCCGGCTTTGCGTTCCTGGAAGTTGGAACTGTCCGGCAAAAAAACCAGGTCAACGCGCTGTCGAAAATCCTCAGCGATTTTGCCGTCTCGACCCTGGCCTATTTCTTCATAGGTTACTGGATTTCCTACGGCGTGACGTTCCTGCAGCCGGCCGCAGTGCTGAGCACCGATCATGGCTACAGCCTGGTGAAGTTCTTTTTCCTGCTGACCTTCGCTGCCGCCATCCCGGCGATCATCTCCGGCGGTATTGCCGAACGTGCACGTTTTGCGCCGCAGCTGTGCGCCACGGTGTTGATCGTGGCATTCGTGTACCCCTTCTTCGAAGGCGTGGTCTGGAATGGTAATTTCGGCCTGCAAGCCTGGTTGCAGACTCGCTTTGGTGCCGGTTTCCACGATTTTGCCGGCTCCGTGGTGGTACATGCCATGGGTGGCTGGCTGGCGCTGGCGGCCGTGCTTCTGCTCGGGCCTCGTAACGGCCGTTACCGGGAGGGGCGCCTGGTAGCGTTCGCGCCATCGAGCATTCCATTCCTGGCCTTGGGTTCGTGGATCCTGATTGTCGGCTGGTTCGGTTTCAACGTGATGAGCGCCCAGACCCTGCCAGGGGTGAGCGGATTGGTGGCGGTCAATTCGTTGATGGCCATGGTCGGCGGTACCGTGGCGGCATTGCTCGTTGGACGCAACGACCCAGGCTTCCTGCACAACGGTCCGCTGGCCGGGCTGGTGGCGGTCTGTGCCGGTTCCGACCTGATGCACCCGGTAGGCGCGCTGGCGACCGGTGCCATTGCGGGCGCCTTGTTCGTCTGGTGTTTCACCGCGGCCCAGGGTAAGTGGAAAATCGACGACGTGCTCGGTGTCTGGCCCTTGCATGGCTTGTGTGGCGTCTGGGGTGGCATTGCTTGCGGCATCTTTGGCCAGGACGCCCTGGGCGGCCTGGGTGGGGTCAGCCTGGTCAGCCAACTGATCGGCACTGCCCTGGGCATTGTCATCGCATTGGCCGGCGGGTTCGCGGTCTACGGCGTGATCAAGGGGCTGTTGGGGCTGCGCTTGTCTCAGGAAGAAGAGTATTACGGCGCTGACCTGTCGATTCACAAGATCGGTGCGGTCAGCCAGGACTGAGTCGTCACGCGTCCTTGTCCTGGTTACCGGGATAAAAACCATGTAACAGGCGATAGCGATCGTGACGGACCTGATCCACGTGCTGTCGGACCTCTTGTTCCGGCAGCCCGAGCATGATCAGGGCGTGGGAGGCCAGCATCAGGCTCGACTCCAGCAGTTCCGGGACCACTTCGCTGGCCCCGGCGGCCTGCAACTCGGCCAGTTGACTGTCGTCGCGGGTGCGCACCAGGATCGGGACCTGCGGGTTGACCCGCCGGGCCGCCCTGAGCACGGTCAAGGCGATGTCGGTCTTGTCGACCGCGATCACCAGTAATCGTGCGCGGCTCAGCCCCACGGCGGCCAGCAGGTCTCCTCGTCTCGAATCCCCGTAATGCACACTGCTTTCCCCGACGGTGGCTTCCTGGATGATGACCGGGTCATCGTCCAGGGCGACGAAAGCCTGGCCTTCCCGACGCAGAAACCGTCCGATGGACTGGCCGACGCGTCCGTATCCACAAATGACGACGTGATCCGAGAGGCCCGCGTTCAGCGCGTTGATCTGGTCCAGTTGCGCTGCTTCGTTGGGTTTGCGATGCAGGCGTGCGGCTATGGTGGGTGCGGCCCGCAGCAAGAGTGGCGTGAGCAGCATTGAACAGAACGTCGCCGCCAGCAGCAGGCCACCGATGTCGGCGGGCATGAGGCGGTTCTGTTGCATCAGTGCCATCAAGGCAAAACAGAATTCGCCGCCCTGGGCCAGGGCCAGGCCGCTGCGCCAGGCGGTTTCACCGTCGCTGCCGTGCCATTTCACCAGGATGGCGACCACGCAGCCCTTGATGAGCATCAGTCCCAGGGTCAACCCGAGGATCAGCAAGCCGTCATCGACGAACAGTTGCAGGTCGATCAGCATGCCGATGCTGACGAAGAACAACCCCAGCAGGATGTCGCGGAACGGGCGGATATCGGCTTCGATCTGGTGGCGGTAATGACTTTCCCCCAGCAGCATGCCCGCCAGGAATGCCCCCAGGGCCGGTGAGAGGCCCAGTAGATGGGTCAGCCAGGCGGTCAGCAACACGATCACCAAGGCCAGCAGCACGAACAATTCGGCGGAGCGAGAGGCGGCGACTTCATGGAACAGGCGTGGCAGCAGCAGGCGGCTGGCCAGCAGCAACCCACCGAACAGGACCAGCGTCTTGCCCAGTGTCAGGGGCAAGGCCCAATACCACGCCTGCGAACTGCCGCCGGCGAACACCGGTACCAGGGTCAGCAACAGCACCGCGACAACGTCCTGGAACAGCAGCACGCCAATGGCGTTCTGCCCGTGGCTGCTGAAGATTTCCCCAAGGCTGGTCAGCTCCTTGCTGACAATGGCAGTCGACGACAGCGCCAGTCCGGCCCCGAGCAGCAACGCGGCCAATACCGGCGCGCCGCAGAGTACCAGCAGCACGCCCAGGAGCGCTCCCGAACACACCACCTGGAGGCTGCCGAGGCCGAACACCACCCGGCGCAGGTCGAGCATCCTGGACAGGGAGAATTCCAGCCCCAACGAAAACAACAGGAACACCACCCCGAGCTCGGCCAGGTCCGGCAGTTCTTCGCTGTCATTCACCCAGTCCAGGGCGGTAGGGCCTATGGCCAACCCGACGCACAGGTAGCCCAACACCGGTGGCAGGTGCAATCGCCTGAACAGGGCGATGACCACCAGTGACGAGGCGAGAATGATCAGCAGGTTGGCAAACAAGGGACACTCCGTTTCAAGGCTTGGTACACAGCGTAGAAGGGGAAAGCTGACCAGGGTTGTCGAAAAGGCATTTGTGTTCAGTGATTTGCATCAGCGTTTTGCTGATGCGGAGACCCGACTCGACGGTTTTCGAGGGCGCGCCTAGAATGACCGTCTATCTCTTATGGGTCTACCAGCCATGCTTCCTGAATGCCAACTGTTCGGTACCGTGGGTTGTCATCTCTGTGAGATCGCTGAGGGTGTGCTGATGCCTTTCGTTGACCATGGCTTGCTCGTAGAGCTGGTGGATATCGGTGATGGTCCGGAGAGCGAGGCGTTGATCGACACCTATGGACTGCGCATCCCGGTGCTGCGCCGGGTCGATACCGGTGTCGAACTTGACTGGCCTTTTGACGCCGATCAGGTAGTCGCCTTCCTGCGCTGACACCCTTCCGTTCATCGTGTCCCCACGTCGCCATTGGCGAAAAGGCTGCATTCGGTTACTGTATGTTCATACAGCTATCTGGAGTGCACCCCTTGGTCAATGTCGAACAATTGAAGAACAGCGTGAACAGGATGTCCGTAGACGTTGTCCGCGAAGCCGTCCTGGAACTGCGCCTGGACGGGTTGGTGACCGAAGGCAAGACACCCTTCAACAAATTGCATTTCAACACCTGTTTCGCTGAGATCGAAGCGCTGTTCCAGCGTGCCGGCTATCACAAGCAACTGGATGTGGTGGGTTATCAGGGGCTGTTGTATGCGTTGTACGACCCAGGTCGCTGGGAGGCGGTGGAGGTGCTGCGTTGGTTGAAGGAGTTCACCGAGGCGGCAGCAGTGGCCTCTGTTCCGGCGTGAGGTAATCATTGCTGGGCTGGCTGGTGCGACTGTCGGATAATGTGGCCCCGCAAAATGTTCAAGAGTGTCCGATGTCCGGTTCATCGTTTACCGCTGCACACCATCAGGCCAGCACGTTGTACCTGCCCCCCGGTTCCTGGCAGACCGTGCTGGAATGCCTGTGCGAGCATTTCAGCGCCATCAGCCGCGAGCAGTGGCTGGATCGGATTGCCCGGGGCCGGGTTCTGGATGCTGAGGGCAAGGCGATTCCTGTCGATTTGCCGTACCGTGAAGGCTTGCGCATTCATTATTTTCGCGAAGTACCCGACGAGAAGCCGATCCCGGTCGTGGAGTCGATCCTGTACGCGGACGAGCATCTGGTGGTGGCGGACAAACCGCATTTCCTGCCTGTCACTCCGGCGGGGGAATATGTCGAGCAAACCCTGTTGCGACGGCTGATCCGGCGGCTGGACAATCCTCATCTGGTGCCCTTGCACCGGATTGACCGGCACACGGCCGGTCTGGTGCTGTTTTCGGCCAACCCCCAGAGCCGATCGGCTTACCAGTCATTGTTTCCAACGCGACAGATAGAGAAACGCTACCAGGCCATTGCCCGTGCGTTGCCTCAGCTGACCTTTCCGCGAGTGCATAGAAGCCGGATGATCGATGGCGACCCGTTCTTCAGGATGCAGGAAGGACCGGGCGAACCGAATACCGAAACGGCCATCGAAATCCTGGAAAGGAATGGCGAGCTATGGCGCTACGGCCTGTCTCCGGTCACCGGCAAGAAGCATCAGTTACGGGTTCATATGAATGCCCTGGGGGCGGGAATCTGCAACGACCCGTTCTACCCTGGCGTGCTCAGGGATGCAGAGGATGATTACGCCAATCCCCTTAAACTGCTGGCTCAGGGGTTGCGTTTCATTGATCCGGTCACGGGTGAGGAGCGCATGTTCGAGAGCGGTATTACGCTGCAGTGGTAATTTCGGCTTTCCAGCCGCCAACAAAAAGCCCGCAATGTTGCATTGCGGGCTTTTCTGTATCGGGTTGCGGCGTCAGAGCTTACAGATCTTTAACGGTGCGAACCTGATCCTTGTTCACGCGGGTATGTTTGCCGTCCAGTTGTTCGAACTCGTAGAAGCCAGTGTCTTCATCGTACTTTGGGGTGTCGACGGCCTGGATTTCGCGACCGTCATTCAAGGTAATCACTGTAGGCGATGCGCACCCGGCAAGAGTGGCGAGGCCCAGTGCGAGCATGAAAGTGGCGAGGGTCCGTTGTGTCATGGTGTTTCTCCGAAAATGAATTCTTCAGGTTACTGACCTTCAGACGTATACATTGCACGCAAGTTCCTGGCTAGTGGCCTGTACGGTTAATTCGAGTACTCGAATTCGAGTGCCAGGGCTTGCCGGGCAAGGCGCTATGACGAGTCGTAGCCCCGCTACGGCGAGGAATGGCAACGCAGGCTGGCAAGTCCTGGCGCCGAAGTTGAGTAAACGAATTAGCCACACAGGCCACTAGTGGCCTTTATGTCGCGTCAACAGTTCCGGCGTGTTCAGGTTCGCCAAGCGGGGATCGTCGGCCGGGCATTGCAGTGCGACGGCCTGCAGCGTGCGCATGATGCGGCCGGGGCTGCGTTCGCCTTCGCTCCAGGCCTTTTCGAAAGCCGTTGCCAACGCCAGTGGAATGATGCACAGCAGCGGCTCCCAATGTTCGCCGTGGCGCACCATCAGCGGTACATGGGGATGCTGGCTGGCCATCGTGCGCATGCTGTCGAGCAGGCTGGCATCGATCTGCGGTACATCGCATGGCAGCACCAGCAAATACGGATGCCTTGCCGCCTTGAGGCCGGCCCGGATGCCTGCCAGGGGGCCGGGATAATCACCTTCATCGTCATGCACCAAACGATCGGCATACCGTGCGTAACGTTCAGGGTTGCGGTTGCAGGAGATGATCAGGTCATCGCTCAATGCGCGGGTCTTGCGATGAAGATGGGCGATCAGCGGCTCGCCCTGCCATTCCACCAAACCCTTGTCCTGCCCACCCATGCGTTGTCCACGGCCACCGGCCAGCAGCAGGATGGAGCAAGATGGCAGGGCAGTATTCGAGGTCATGGTGTGTCTCCGCACAGGCGAAAAAATGAAGCGCTGTGATATAACACCGGGCTGTTTCCCCTACAACTGGACGAGCCTATGAAAGCCAAGGCTGATGTACCTTTCGTGCCGCTCAATATCGCGGTGCTGACTGTCAGTGATACCCGTACCCTGGAAACCGACACATCCGGACAGGTCTTCGTCGATCGACTCGGCGCGGCCGGGCATAACCTGGCGGCGCGGGTCCTGCTCAAAGATGATCTGTACAAGATTCGGGCACAAGTGGCGACCTGGATTGCCGATGAGGTGGTGCAGGTGGTGCTGATCACCGGTGGCACCGGCTTTACCGGGCGTGACAGCACCCCGGAAGCGGTCGCGTGCCTGCTGGACAAGCAGGTCGACGGTTTCGGTGAGTTGTTCCGGCAGATTTCCGTGGCGGACATCGGCACCTCCACCGTTCAGTCTCGAGCACTGGCGGGCCTGGCCAACGGCACGCTGGTGTGCTGTTTGCCGGGGTCTACCAACGCAGTGCGCACCGGCTGGGACGGGATTCTCGCTGAGCAGCTGGATGCGCGGCACCGCCCCTGTAACTTCGTGGCCCATTTGAAACAGGCGGCTCCTTGTGAATCCCGTGGGTAAACCTGGCAAGACCGGCGCCCTGATGGCTGTGGAAGTTGCATTGGAGCAACTGCTCGCCATGGCGGCAGCCACGCCGGTGACCCAGCGTGAGCGCCTGCCGCTGGCTGAGGCACAGGGGCGGGTGCTGGCGCAGGATCTGGTGTCGACCCTGGATCTGCCACCGTGGCCCAACAGCGCCATGGACGGTTATGCGTTGCGGCTGGCTGACTGGAAGGGTGAACCGCTGGTGGTCAGCCAGCGGATCTTTGCCGGACAGGCTCCGCAACCGCTGGCTGCTGGGACCTGCGCGCGGATTTTCACGGGAGCACCCGTTCCCGCTGGGGCCGACTGCGTGGAAATGCAGGAAAACGTCCTGGTTGAAAGCGACCAGCGAGTGCGGTTTACCGAGCCCTTGGCCAGTGGACAGAACATCCGTCCTCAAGGACAGGAAACCACCGTTGGCGAACAGGTGCTGGCTGCCGGCACTCGCTTGGGACCGATCGAACTGGGCCTGGCCGCATCCCTGGGTTGTGCATCCCTGGACGTGATTCGCAAGGTCCGGGTTGCGGTCCTGTCCACGGGGGATGAACTGGTGGAGCCTGGCCAGCCGC
This sequence comes from Pseudomonas sp. ICMP22404, assembly GCF_006227205.1. Taxonomy (GTDB): domain Bacteria; phylum Pseudomonadota; class Gammaproteobacteria; order Pseudomonadales; family Pseudomonadaceae; genus Aquipseudomonas. The sequence goes on along the minus strand of NZ_VCNG01000010.1, from coordinate 26,761 downwards.
TGGGCCCCGGCCAGATCTATAACAGCAACCGTGTGCTGCTCTGCGGTTGGCTGCAGCGCCTGGGTTGTGAAGTGCTCGACGCAGGTATCCTGCCGGACGACTTGCCGACTACCCGGGCCCGCTTGGCCCAGCTGTCGGATGTTGATCTGATCCTGTCCACCGGTGGTGTATCGGTCGGGGAAGCCGACTTCCTGGGCGTCGTGCTGCGCGAGGAGGGTGAGCTGACACTCTGGAAGCTCGCCATCAAACCCGGGAAGCCGCTAACGGTTGGGCACTTCCGCGGCGTGCCGGTCATAGGCTTGCCTGGTAATCCTGCCTCGACACTGGTGACTTTTGCGTTGCTGGCCAGGCCCTACCTGTTGCGACGCCAAGGCGTTCAATCGGTGGCGCCGCTCAGGTTCAAGGTGCCGGCGGGGTTTGTCTGGGCCAAGCCTGGCAGTCGGCGAGAATACCTGCGAGGTCGCATGGAAAACGGCCGGGCAATCATCTACCGGAATCAGAGCTCCGGTGTGCTGCGCAGTGCGGCGTGGGCCGAAGGGCTGGTCGAAGTGCTCGAAGGGCAGACGCTGGTCGAGGGCGACGAAATCAGCTTCATCCCCTTGAGCGAGCTCCTGGATTAGTGGTCTGTCTCGCAGATACAGGTTTTTCTGACGGCCGTTTTCACGGCAACGAACGTCATCAGAAATAAACAGTATTTGTGAGACGGAACACCACCTCTGCAGGCGCTGTACTCCAACCCAAGTCGATGTTCGAGTGTGGTGTCCATCGCCTTTATCGCGACAGCAGCATCACCAGTTGATCGAAACGGCTGTTCGCGATCCAGCCCAGGAGGCCGACGATCACCGCCGCCGCACCGGCCGAATAGGCCAGTCTGTGTCGGATCACCTTCACATCGGTGCGGATTTCATCCATGTCTCGACGGATGTACTTAAGGTGGGTTTCCAGTTCAACGACGCGCGGTTCCAAATCAATTCCTCCAACGGGATTACTGCAACTTTTGCATTCGTTCTGAGCATCGGTCCGCTCGCCTCCGATAGGTGCGAATTGACGAGGCGACAGCTTGTATTCATGGCTATGCATGGGACGCTTCATCCCTTTGGCCATAACTGTTCGAACCACTGATCCGTCCCTTGCGGGCCGTGACGTATCCATCCATGGGTTAGCACTTCCTTGTGTAATAAGTGTTTTTATCGGTCCAGCACAACAGAATGCCAAGGTGTCTCAATACTGCTGGAGGGTCAATTGAGCTGATTCGCCAAGTCTTGTAAGAAAACTCTTTGAGTGCAGCGGCATCGCTCCGATGGGGCGCTGGCCGTTTATCCGTGGACCGGGTAGCGGCTTTTCTTGTGAAAAAATTGACGCGGCAAGGGCTTTTTCAGCCGAATGCGCGGTCCCAATCCCTGGAACCTTCCAATGACGGAGATCGGGATGAGCAAAGGCAAGGCGCTATTGATTCTGCATGGCAAGCAAGCGCTCAACGAAGAGGTTCGCGCCGCAGTGATGCTCAGGCGCAAGCAGGGTTGGGACCTGGCGGTACGACTGACCTGGGAGGCGGGCGATGCCCGACGGTGTGTCGAAGAGGCGCTGGAGGCCGGTTATACGCGACTGATCGCCGGTGGCGGTGACGGAACCTTGCGTGATATCGCCGAAGCGATGGCCCTCGACTCCAGCGATGCCAGTCTGGTGTTGCTGCCCCTGGGAACTGCCAATGATTTTGCCCGGGCGGTCGGGGTCCCGCTGGAACCGGATCGAGCCCTGGATCTGCTGGACGTTGAGCCGCACCCCATCGATCTGGGAGAGGTCGGCGGACGGATCTTCCTCAACATGGCCACGGGCGGCTTCGGCAGCCAGGTCACTGCGAATACCTCTGAAGAGCTTAAAAAGGTGTTGGGGGGAGCCGCTTACCTGTTCACCGGACTCACGCGCTTCAGTGAGCTGAGTGCGGCCTATGGCGAGTTGCAGGGGCCGGGGTTCAGTTGGCGGGGCGATCTCCTGGCGTTGGGCATTGGTAATGGCCGGCAGGCCGGAGGAGGCCATGAGTTGTGTCCCCAGGCATTGGTCGATGACGGATTGCTGGACATCAGTATCCTGCCCGCCCCCCAGGAGGTGGTCAGTACGCTAAAGGACTTGCTGGCTGGTGGCCTGGGCATCGACAACATGTTCGTGCGGGCACGCTTGCCATGGGTGGAAATCAAGGTTGCCCAGGGCCTGGACATCAATCTGGATGGCGAACCCTTGCAGGTCGACAGCCTGCGGTTTACGGTGCGTCCGAAGGCGCTGCGTGTCCATTTGCCGCCCGATTCGCCTTTGCTGGCGGCCTCGGCGGCGCTCAATCGTCCAGGCTGATGATCTGCTCTCGCACCGCGAAAAGCACTAGTCCGGCCACGTCATGGATCTGCAGGCGCTTCATGATCTGGGCCCGGTGGGTTTCCACGGTCTTGATGCTCAGGCTCAGGCCGTTGGCAATTTCGCGGGTGGATTTGCCACGCACGATCAGCCGCAGGATTTCCAGCTGGCGTGCCGTCAGATTGTGGGTCTGGGCCGGAGAAGGTTGGTGCTTCTGCTGGGTACGGGTCAGGGCCTGGTTGATCACCGTATGGGCGATGGCGGGGCTCAAGTAATGCTCGTCGTTGCGTAATGCGTTCAGGGCGTGTTCCAGCTCGGTGGCTGTCGTGTCCTTGAGCAGATACCCATGGGCACCGGATTCCAGCGCCTGCATGATCAGCGCCGGATCGGTGTGCATCGACAGGATCAGCACCTTGCTGCGTGGCCGTACCTGCTTGAGCTCGCGCAGGGCATCCAGGCCGCTGGTGTTCTTCATGGAAATATCCAGCAGCACGATATCGGGATCCAGCCGTTCGACCAGCGCCGGTAGCTGCGCGCCGTCGCTGGCTTCACCGATGACGGCATAGCCGGGTAGGTCCATGATCAGTGCGCGCACGCCAGCGCGGATCAGTGAGTGGTCGTCTACCAGAAGCAAATTACAAGTCAATGGAGAACCTTATTTTTACTGGCCCGTGCCAGGGCGCGAGGTGCCCAGGGGAAACGGGCTTCGATGTGCGTGCCTTTGCCGGCTTCACTGATGACTTTCAGCGTGCCGCCCAACTGCTCGACTCGCTCCGACATGCCGGCCATGCCGCGTTGTCCTTCGCGGGCGGGGTGGGGCGCGGGGACAAATCCATGACCGTCATCGTGGATCAGCAAGAGCAAGCCCTCGGGCAGGCGTTGCAGGCGCACCAGCAGATTATTCGCTTGGGCATGGCGCAAGACGTTGGTGACCGCTTCCTGGGTGATTCGAAAGGCGGCGACTGACATTTCCTCCGGGATGCCCGTCATGCGCTGCTGGCAGTCGAGGCTCCATTTTATCGAGGTATTGGCCAATGTCTTGAGCAGGTGCGCACGCAGGCTGGCTTCAAGCCCGAGGCTGGTCAACTGCCTCGGGTTGAGAATGGCCGAAACGTCGCGGACTTTATCGAGGGTTTCGTCCAGGGTTTCGCAGAGGATCGAGCACTGCGCTTGCAATTCGTCCGGCACCCGGCGCTTGAGCCATTCGCTCTGCAGTTTCGCCGCCGTCAGAAGCTGGCCAATGTCGTCATGCAATTCGCGACTGAGTCGATGGCGTTCGTTTTCCTGAACTTCGAGCAACCGGTCGGCCAACTCCTCGGGTTGGAACTTGATGGACTTTCGCGACAGCTGGTACCGGACCCAGACACAGGCCAGGGCCGCGATGTTCAACATCAGCAAGCTCAATGGCAACGCACGGGCAAACAGATAGGTCAGCAGGCAGCCGAGGGTCGAGCAGGTGCACAGAAACAGTGTGAACCGGCGGGCGTTTTCTCGGGAAGGTGGCCAGGTGATGAATGACTTGAGGCTGGCGTACATGACGGATGGAGCCAATGAATGTTCGCTGCGGGCGAGCCGGTCAGCACATGGGACGGCCCGGGTCGGTAAATGGTTCAGGTCGAGGTTGGCTTCAGATCGACGGCATTTCTTGCCGCTGTTTTGAAGCGTCTGACGCGAGACATAGTACCACTTCATCCATGGTTGGTCGCGCTCGGCATGGCGTATTGAAAGCGCCGTGGAGCAGGCGCGTCGAGCTGGGCCGGCATCGTCGGTATCACGCTTGTTTCTGTGAATAGGTAAGCAGGCTCAGCGGAGGTGCTGCGGTCAATATCTCGCAGGGATTCTGGCCCACCTGGAGTGCAAATGCTTCGATCAACGAGGTCTGCTCGCTGTTGTCCAGGCCGAGCTGGCCGGTGGTAGGGTCGACCAGTTCAAGTTGCCATGCCATCAGCGTGAAGCAATCCTTCAACGCCTCCAGGGCTTGATCATGCAATTCCATGTGGTGTTGTGCATGGCTGAGCAGGCCATGGATATGCAGCGAAAACTCCGAAACGGTTTCCAGCGCCAAGGCATTGGCCTTGTTTGCCAACTTCAGCAGGGTGCTGAGCATGCAATCGATCGCGTCCTTGTCGTTGTTGATCAACTGCAGGTGGCTCAGGCATTCCTCCGACTTGGCCAACAGTGTCTCGGCTTCGGTCAGGAACTCGGGAAAGCGCTGGAGCCAATTCTTACGATCGTTTGGCATGCTTATCTCCACAACATCATGTCAGGCGAAAGGAGACCGCTTGAGGCGAACGACGGAACCGAGCGGTCGGCAACGAACGAACCTGCGTCGTTGCGCCCTTGCCTTGGGTAAGGACGAGCCTGCAAGCAATTGCACTGGCGGGATCGGCCGAAAGGCTGGAAGTCCGATGTCCTGCGGTCGCGCACAAAGGCCTGACTCCGTTCAGCAATGAGAATGGCGTCACATTAATGGCTATTGGATAGCGGGAATATCAGGTTGGACCTGATTGTGCCTAGGGGAATCCCTTAGGCAGGGGAACTTTGTGCGCAAAACGAGGTCGCGCAGCGGAGCAAACCGGTGGAATTAGGAGGTGAACGCAGTAAAGCATGATGTTAAGGTGATATCAATCCTTCGCGCAGGTATTTCTGGCAGGGGTCAAGATCCGGTCTGGGCGGCCGATAGCTGTTCTATTGGATTCATCCGAACAATCCCAGGAGTCATCGATGGCCAGCATTCTCGACACAGTAGATCAACGAACCCAGCTAGTGGGTGAGAATCGCCTGGAAATTCTAATGTTTCGCCTGGCGGGCCGGCAATTGTTCGCCATTAACGTGTTTAAGGTCCAGGAGGTGTTGCAACTGCCCAAGTTGACCCTGATGCCGCAGCGTCATCCATTTGTCTGTGGCGTGGTCAACCTGCGGGGCCAGACGTTGCCGGTGATCGATCTGTCCCAGGCTATCGGCATGCGTCCATTGGTGCCGGGGGCCAATAGCACCATTATCGTGACTGAATACAATCGCTCGGTTCAGGCGTTCTTGGTGGGTGGTGTGGACCGCATCGTCAACATGAACTGGGAAGCGATCATGCCACCCCCGGGCAGTGCTGGCCGTGAACACTACCTGACCGCCATCAGCAAGGTGGACGATCAGTTGGTGGAAATCATCGACGTGGAAAAAGTCCTTGCCGAAATCGTGCCTTACAACGCCAAGGTTTCCCGGGACAAGCTCGAGGATCCGGTGCTGGAACGTGCCCGTGGGCGCGAAGTGCTGCTGGTGGACGACTCCAAAGTCGCGCTCTCGCAACTGCGCGACACACTCGGGCAGTTGGGCATAAAGATGCACGTTGCCGGTGACGGCTTGAAGGCCCTGAACATGCTCAAGGCCTGGGCCGACAGTGGTGAGGTGATGACCGACAAATTGCTGATGATCTTCACCGACGCGGAAATGCCGGAAATGGACGGCTACCGCCTGACCACCGAAATCCGCAACGACCCGCGTTTGCGTGGGCTCTACGTGGTATTGCACACCTCGCTGTCCGGCAGCTTCAACGACTCGATGGTCAAGAAGGTCGGTTGTGACAACTTCCTCTCCAAATTCCAGCCGGACAAACTGGTCGATGTGGTGCGCCAGCGACTGATGCTCGACTGAAACTGATCGTGGTTTGCTTCGATGGCTGGCTCGTATATGGTGGCGTTTTTCCATCGTCCGGGAGCTGACCATGTTGCGTCTGAGCGCGCTGTACCGTTATCCGTTGAAGTCCGGCAAGGGCCAGTCTTTGCAGGAGATTGGCCTGGACAAGCTCGGCTTGGACGGTGACCGGCGCTGGATGCTGGTGGATGAAGCCAGTGGGCGATTCCTGACCCAGCGGGCCGTGGCGAAGATGAGCCAGCTCTCGGCACTGTGGAACGAGGCGGGTGGCCTGACCCTCAGCGCGCCGGGCTACGGCAGCATCGATGTGCCGCTGCCCTCTGCCCAAGAAGAGCAACGCCGTGGGGTGATCATCTGGCGCGATACCCTGCGTGTGCCGGATGCCGGTGACGAGGCGGGGGCCTGGGTCAGCGAATTCATCGGCAATGCCACCCGCCTGGTACATGTGCCGGTGGAGCTGGCGCGCACCACGGCAGCCGGTTATGGCAAGGACGACGACAAGGTTGCTTTCGCCGACGGATTCCCGTTGCTACTGATTGGCCAGGCCTCGTTGCAGGATCTGTCGAGTCGGGTCGGTCGCCCGATGGAGATGTTGCGCTTTCGTCCCAACCTGGTGGTCGAAGGCAGCCAGGCGTTTGCCGAGGATGGGTGGAAGCGCATCCGTATCGGCGATGTGGAGTTCCGGGTGGTCAAACCCTGCTCGCGTTGCATCATGACCACGGTGGACCCGCAGACTGGCGAGCGCGATCCGAGCCGCGAGCCTTTCGCCACTTTGCAGCAGTATCGTTCGACACCGGACGGTCCGATGTTCGGTCAGAACCTGGTCAATGACAGCAATGGCCAGCTTGAAGTCGGCATGCCGGTTGAAGTGCTCGAGTAAATCCTGCGCAGCCCTCTGTAGGAGCTGCCGAAGGCTGCGATCTTTTGATTATCGGTCTTTCGCTAAAGACTCAACTGCCTGGGACAAGATCGCAGCCTCGTTGCACTCGACAGCTCCTACGCGCGGTATTCACACAGGTAGGCCGTGTCCACCGCCACCTTGAGCTGGAACTTGCTGTCGGCCGGTACATTGAACCGGCTGCCGGCCGCGAAGGTTTCCCATTCGGTGCTGCCGGGCAGTTTCACGGTCAGGGCGCCGGACACAACGTGCATGATTTCCCGCTGGGCCGTGCCGAATTCGTATTCGCCCGGCGCCATGACGCCGATGGTCGCAGGGCCTTCAGCCGTGCCGAAAGCGATCGACTTGACGGTGCCGTCGAAGTACTCGTTGACTTTGAACATGGGCGATTCCTCGAAAAAAGGGCTGAAAAAGGCCGGCCAGTATGCACAAGGCTTCAACACTCGTCATCTGTGGCGGGACAGATCAGTCCGCCAGCACCAGGGGCAATAACCTTGCCGTGTTGCGCGCATCTTCCAGGGCGCGGTGCTGTTGACCGGAAAACTGCAGGCCGGCCAGTTGCAGCGCCCCGTTAAGCCCCAGCGGCCGCTCGAGTCGACGGGCCTTGGCAAAGCGTTGCTTGAGGTTCATGTGGGGCACGCGGGCGAGAACACTGTGTAACTGTTGCTGCTGCCATTCCTGGAGCAACTGCTTGCGGTCGTAGTCACCCCAACTGACCCAGCCACCCAGGTTCGCGTGGTAGGGCGCCAGCCAGTGTTCGAATGCAGGCCAGACCTCCGAGATGGGCGCTGCGCTGTCGATATTGGCTTGGGTAATGTGCGTCAGCTCGCGGCAAAAGGGCGTGAGCAGCGGGCGTCTCAGGGGGCGTACGAAACGCTGGAAGTGATCCAGCTCGCGCCCGTCACGGTTCACCAGCGTGGCACCGATCTCGATAATTTCCATTTCGGCTACCGGCCAGCCACCTTCATCGGTGGTGGCCTCCAGATCAATTACCAGCCATTGAGGCATCGCGGGCTTCCCGGTATCGGCGTGCAGATGGCTTTGAGCGTAGTCAAACGCGTTACGTTCGCCTAGGGGGGGTGGACTGATTCGTGCACGTAACTTCTGCCCGAGCGCTTGCTTGGGTGGCCGGCTCAGCTTAAATTGCCGACGCCACGACGATTGCGGGAGAGAATGGGTGGACGAGCGAAAAGCCCTGACGGTGATGCATGAGCTGGTTGGTCTCGGACAATTGACCGACCCGGACAGTGCTCGCGGCAAACTGCTCCAGACCGCCGCCCACCTGTTCCGCAACAAAGGCTTCGAACGCACCACGGTGCGCGACTTGGCAAGCGCCGTGGGTATTCAATCCGGCAGCATTTTCCACCACTTCAAAAGCAAGGACGAGATCCTGCGGGCGGTGATGGAAGAAACCATCCGCTACAACACCGCCTTGATGCGCGCGGCGCTGGCCGAGGCGGGCGACGTGCGTGAACGGGTGCTCGCGCTGATCCGCTGCGAATTGCAGTCGATCATGGGGGGCACCGGCGAGGCGATGGCGGTACTGGTCTACGAGTGGCGCTCGCTGTCCCAGGAGGGGCAACGGCAAGTATTGGCCTTGCGGGATATTTACGAAGACTTGTGGCTCGAGGTATTGGGCCAGGCCAAGGAGGCCGGGTATATTCGCGGGGACGTGTTCATTACCCGGCGTTTTCTCACTGGCGCGTTGTCCTGGACCACCACCTGGTTTCGTGCCGAGGGCAGCCTGAGCCTCGACCAGTTGGCCGAGCAAGCGCTGATCCTGGTGCTGGAAGAAAAACAATAATCGTACGGCTTCTTTAAGTGGTCGTGGAGCTGGCTAAGTGGCTGAAACCGCCTAGCTTGAATGTATGGATGGACTTTTGGGGGAGTGGTGGCCTTGATGTTTTCGCCGAAGGGTATGAGCTTGCGTGTTTTGCTCGCTGCACTGGCTGTCTTTCTGATGATGCCGGTCTCGGCGGCGCAACTGGTCAGGATCGGAGCCGCGCATTTCCCGCCTTATACCGTGCGCCCCGAGAACGGCGCCGACACCGGCCTGCTGCCGCAGTTGGTCGAAGCCCTGAATCACTCCCAGACCGATTATCAGTTCGAACTGGTACCCACGTCGATTCCACGCCGTTTCAATGATTTCAAACAAGGCCGGGTCGATATGGCGATCTTCGAGAACCCCGACTGGGGCTGGAAGGATGTACCTCATACCGCAGTGGACATGGGGCTTGAGGATGCGGAAGTCTTCGTCACCCAGCGCCAGCCGGATCGCCAGCAGAGCTATTTCGCCGACCTCAGGGGCAAGCGCCTGGCCCTGTTCAGCGGCTACCACTACGCCTTTGCCGAGTTCAACGCCGACCCCAAGTTCCTGGTTGGGCAGTACAACGCCACGCTGACGTACTCCCACGACAGCAACCTGTTGATGGTATTGCGGGGGCGTGCGGACATCGCCCTGGTGACCCGTTCGTACCTGAACGATTACATACTGCGCAATCCTGAGGTCGGCCCCCAGTTGTTGGTGTCCGAGCGTATCGATCAGGTTTACCACCACTATGCCCTGATTCGGCCGCAGGCGCCGATCACCAGTGAAGTGTTTGGACAGTTGCTGCAGAAGCTTCGGGATAACGGTCAACTGCTGGCGATTTTCAAGCCTTACCAGATCGCGCTGGTGCCATCACACGTTCATTGACCGCAGTCTCAGGGGCTCCTTGCTCACGCCTGGCGATGGCTTCAGGCCGGCGAATCGGCGCGATAAAGCGAGCAGCATTTTTCAGGCTGATTGAAAAAGACATCACCGGGTGCAAACGCGCCGATTTTCTGGAAGGTGTCATTGACCGCATCCATCAAGCCGAACTGTTCCTGTGTCTGCGTGTGGCTACACGCAGCCAGTAGCGCTTCAAAAAAGAGCAGCTTTGCTTTGGCTCTTTGTCCGGACGCCCGGTCTGTGTTGACAGCTTTCGGTCTCAGGAGGTCGATCTGCTCCTGAGCAAAAGCTTCGAGCTCGACTTTTGTCATGGTTGGGTCTCCACCGATTGTTGTGAAACCTCACGCTATCGCCGGCAACCGAGTCGGTCTACTGTCAGACCTTACAGGTGCCTGTCGCAAATCCGATGGCCTCGGCGATTGACGGCTTGGCTTACAGCACGTCAGTCTGGCCAGGTTTTTTCACGCGCAAACAAGGAGGTCATCGATGCCCTTTGCAACTCTTGACGGACAACCTCTTCATTATCTGGACCAGGGCCACGGCCCGGTGGTGATACTGGGCAGCAGCTATTTGTGGGACCACGGCATGTGGGCGCCGCAGATCGAGGCATTGTCGCGGCATTACCGGGTGATCGCCCCGGACCTGTGGGGCCATGGTCAATCCGGACGTTTGCCCGAGGGCATGAGTTCCTTGGACGACCTGGCTCGCCAGGTCCTGGGGTTGATGGATCATCTGGACATCGATCGCTTCAGTCTGGTGGGGCTTTCGGTGGGCGGGATGTGGGGCGCGCGGCTGGCGTTGACGGCGCCGAAACGGCTCCAGGCGCTGGTGTTGATGGACACTTATGTGGGCGTCGAACCGGAGCCAACGCGGCTGTATTACTTCTCGTTGTTCGACAAGATCGAAGCCAGCGGCAGCATTCCCGAACCGTTGCTGGATATTGTCGTGCCGATCTTCTTCCGGCCTGGCATCGATCCGCAGTCGCCGCTGTACCGGCAATTTCGCGCGACACTGGCCGCGCTGCCGGCCGATCGTCTGCGCGACAGCATCGTGCCGTTGGGACGGATCATTTTTGGCCGGGACGATATCCTGCCGCGCCTGGGTGAGCTGGATGCCAGCAGCACCTGGGTGATGTGCGGTGACCAGGACAAGCCGCGGCCACCCTCCGAGTCTCTGGAAATGGCCGAGTTGATCGGTTGTCCCCATGTGCTGATTCCGGAGGCGGGGCACATTTCCAATCTGGAGAATCCGGGGTTCGTTACCGAGGCATTGCTTGAGTTTTTGCGTAGCTGACCCTGCGCAATCGCGAGCAGGCTCGCTCCCACAGAGGTCCGGTTTCAGCAGGCCAATGTGGGAGCGAGCCTGCTCGCGAAGGGGGCGGCTCGATCCACATCACTTCGGTCCGAGAATCTTCACCAGCTTGTCCGGTGATGGGGCGCCTTGCTGCTGTTGCAGCTCGCCTTTGTCATCCAGGTAGAAAATCGCCGGGGTGGCGGACAGCTCCAGTTCGTCCATCAACTGCTGGTTGGCGTCGAGCTTGGCCTGAACGGCGGGCGGTATGTCCTTGAGGGGCTTGAGCGTACTGCCCTTGCCGGATTTCTCATGGTCTTCCAGGGCTTTTTGCGGGTCCTTGGCCGCCAGCAGCGCGGCGGATTTCCCGGGACTGTCTTCGCGGATGATGCCCACCATGATGTGACGCAACTGCACCTTGCCGGCCTTGACCCATGGCCGGGCCTGTTCCCAGAACATGTTGCAGTACGGGCAGTTGGGGTCACTGAACAGGTACACGGTGCGCGGTGCGTCCTTGTTGCCGTCGGCGATCCAGTTGCTCGCCTCCATTTTTGCCCAGATTTCCTTCGCCATTGGTGCATAGACCAGTTTTTGCAGCGGCTCGGCGCTCAGGTCCTTGCCGTCGGCGTCATACAGGTTGCCGAGCAGGACATGCTGGCCGTCCGGGGTCAGGTACAGCGCCATGCCGCGGTTCTGGTATTGCGCCGCGTAGCCGCGTAGCCCATCCGGTGCCTCGAAGGTGCCGACGATCTTCGCGCCCTTGGCTTCGATTTTCTGGATGGCTGCCGGCAGTTCTTCGGCCTGTAGCAGCGGCGCTTGCAACAGCGCCGTGGCGACGGCCAGGGTCAGCAGGTGGCGGAGGCGAGGCATGGCTGTTTCCTTGTGGCGGGGTGGGATGCCGTGGTTGAACCCGGCGTTTCGAAGTTTTCCAGGGCTCGGGCCAGGCTTGCCTCCGACAGTTCACCCAGATGACTGCCCAGCAGACGGCCGTCGGCGCTATAGAACAGCGTCGTCGGCAGCGCCATGGAACCCACGGCCTGGCCGAGGCTACCGCTGCCGTCGAACAAGATGTTGTCCAGGCTCAGGCCCTGGGTAGCGAGGTAGGTGCTGACGCTCTGCATGCTTTCGGCCTGGTTGACGAACAGGAAGGTCAGGTCCGGACGCTGTTGTTGGGCTTCTTCCAGCACCGGCATTTCACGCCGGCAGGGCGGGCACCAGGTGGCCCAGAGATTGATTACCAGGGGGCCGCCCTGATAATCGGTGAGTTTCACGGTCTGTCCGTTGGCGTCGCGCAGGTCGATGTCCGGCAATCGGGTGCCCTGTTCATAGATCGTCAGCGCCATCGTCGCCACCAGCCAGAACAGCAGGCCGCTGCCGACGCCAAAACCCAATGGCCGGCGCAGGGCCGGTCGACGTCGGGCCCACAGCAATGTCCCGATTACCAATGCCACAACGCCTGGCCAGGCCAGGAAGCCGCCGTCGCGCAAGTCGACGATCTGCCATGGATCGTTCTGGTAATGGCTCCAATAGGCGACGACAAAGCTGATCCGCGCGGCCAGGAGCCCCAGCAGGAACAGCATGAACAGCACCGACTCAGGGTTCTCGCCACCGCGCTTGGCCACCCGCCAGCCCACGAAGGTCGCCAGCGCCAGGGCACTGATCAGCAGCAGGTGGTTAAGGGCAATGGCAAAGGTGCCCAGGGTGAGCGTCAGCATCAGTTCGCGTCCCGGGTGCTGTTCCAGCGCTCCAGGAAGCCCTTGGCATCGATTTCCCCGGTGATGCGCTGGCTGCGGCGCTCTTCACCGTCGGCGCCGATCCACAGCAGGCTCGGCGGCCCGGGTACCTGATAGCGGCTCAGCAGTTCGCGGCTGGCGGCGTTGTCAGCGGTCACGTCGAGGCGCAGCAGGCGGACGTCCGCCAAGGCGTTCAGCACTTCGGCGCGGCCGAACACCTGTTTTTCCATGATTTTGCAGGACACGCACCAGTCGGCGTAATAGTCCACGAGCACCCACTGCCCATGGGCCTTGGCCGCATCCAGTTCCCGTTGCAGGACGGCAGGCTCGCTGATCGTGATGAAGGCGTCGTGGGCGCTGACGCTCGCGCTGCCCTGGGCACCGGTGTAGATCTTCAGGGGCTGGAGGAAATCGTCGCTGCCACCGGCAGCACCCACCAGCAGCGCGCTGCCCCACAGGCCAAACAGCAGTGACGCGCTGCCGCAGGCATAGGCCATGCGGCCGAACCCTTCGGTCTGGCGCCAGGCGCTGTAGGCGGCGATCAACAACAGCACACCCCACAGTGCGATCCACAGCGAGCCGTCGATGACTGGACGAATCATCAGCAGCGCGGTGCCCAGGAACAGGAAGCCGAACATACCCTTGACCAGGTCCATCCAGGCGCCGGGTTTGGGCAGGAAGCGGTTGCCCACGGTTACCAGCAACAACAGTGGCAGGCCGATGCCAATGCCCATCGCAAACAGGATAAGGCCGCCGTGCAGCGCGTTACCGCTCTGGGCGATGTACAGCAACGCGCCAGCCAGCGGGGCGGTCATGCAGGGACCTACCAGCAGGCCGGACAGTGCGCCGAGAACTCCGGCGCCCACCAGGCTGCCGCCGCGGCGCTGACGCCCGGCATTCTCCAGGCGGTCGCGCAAGGTGGGCGGCAGTTGCAATTCGAAGAAACCGAACATGGGCAGCGCCAGCACCACGAACACCGCGGCGAAGGTGCCCAGCAGCCATGGCTGTTGCAGCAAGGCCTGCAGGTTGGCGCCCAGCAGTGCGGCAAGCACGCCCATGGCGGCGTATACCAGGGCCATGCTGATCACGTAGCTGCCCGCCAAAGCCAGGCCGCGTCGAGGCCCGGCACCGCTGCCGACGACCAGCCCGGCAAGGATCGGCAGCATCGGCAGGGAACACGGCGTGAACGCCAGCAGCAGACCCAGGCCGAAGAACACCAGCAGGCTCCAGCCCAACGCCCGTTGTTGCAGGCCGCTGGCCAGGGCCTGGTCCGGCGCTTCGCCTTTGGCCACCGCAGGGGAACCACCGCCCAGGTCGACCACCTGGGTCTGGGGTGGGTAGCACAGTCCTGCGTCGGCACAGCCTTGGAAGCCCACTTTGATCTTGCCGGTGGCGCCCGCCGGAATTTTCAACTCCAGTGCTTGGCGATAGACCTGTTGGTCGCCGAAAAACTCATCGCTGTGGGCTTCTCCCGCCGGGAGCTTCGGTTTCTGCGCGTCGGCAAGGCCATCGAATTTGAGTCGCTTCTGATAGAGATAGTACCCATCGGCGATCTGCCAGAAGAGCTGGGTCTCACCGGAATCCAGGCGTTCGGACGTAAACACGAAGGCCTTTTCCACCGGCAGGAAATCGGGTTTGGTTTCGAAGGGATTGGCGGCCTGGGCCAGGCCCGAAATCAACAGCAGCCACAGCAAAAGCAATCGACGCATGGATAAAGCCTTAGAACGAAGCAAGTGGATAGCACGATGGCGGCTGGCGATTAACCGTCGATTAAACGGCGAGGGCCGGTCTGCAGCAATGATCGCCCATGTTTGCCACTCTCGTCGCATAATGTCGGCTTAATCGGCCGGCGGCCTAATGTACCTTTTTCCACGAGGCTTACCATGCGTGTACTGGTTTGCGAAGACGATGAACTGATCGCCAGCGGGATCGTCGCCGGTCTTACGGCCCAGGGCCTGACCGTCGAGCACGTGGGGTCGGCCTCGGCGGCGCGGGCGATGATCGGCGTGGCCGAGTTCGATGTCATGGTGCTGGACCTGGGGCTGCCCGATGAGGATGGCCTTAAACTGCTCAAGCAATTGCGCCAGCAAGGGCTGGAGATTCCGGTGCTGATCCTCACTGCGCGGGATTCGGTGACCGATCGGGTGGACGGTTTGCAAGCCGGCGCCGATGACTATCTGCTCAAGCCTTTCGACCTGCGGGAGCTGGCGGCGCGCCTGCACACGTTGTTGCGCCGCGTGGCGGGTCGTAGCGTCAACCTGATCGAGCACGGTCGCCTGACTTACGATCCCAGCAGCCGCGAAACCCTCCTGGATGGCCAGCCGGTGGATCTATCCAGGCGTGAGCAGTCACTGTTGCAGGCGCTGTTGCACAGCCGTGGCCGGGTGTTGTCCACCGAGCAGCTCAAGGACAGCGTGTACGGCTTCAATGACGAACTGGAAAGCAACGCCCTCAACGTCCACATCCATCACCTGCGGCGCAAGCTCGGCAACGGGATTGTCGAGACGGTACGCGGGCTGGGTTATCGCCTGGGACCGGCCGATGGTGGAGAACCTTCCAAGTGATGAGCTTGCGATTGCGCCTGAGCCTGACCCTGGGCGCGGCCTTCATTCTGATCTGGGCCCTGGCGGCGGCGTGGATGCTCAGCGATCTGCGCAACCAGATGATGTTTTCCCTTGATCAGCGGCTGGTGGCGTCGGCGCGGATGGTCGCAGGACTGTTGGAGCAATTGCCGCCGCTGCCGAGCAAGGGCGAGGGCACGCATTTCAGCGCCGAGCAGTTGAGCATCCCCGGGGGCATGGCCTGCCAGGTCAGCTCCTTGCGGGGCGAAATCCTGGCCCGCAGCCATGGTACGCCGGAGCAGGTCCTGGAAGCCGAGAAAATGGGGTTCCACGACCAGATGATCGACGGCGCGCCCTGGCGCAGCTTCACCCTGGCCCGGGGCGATGTGCGCATTACCACCGCCGACCGCCAGACCGAACGGGAAGCCCTGAACCTGTCGATTCTGTTGGCAGCCTCGGTGCCGGTGGGAGTGGCGTTGCTCGGCTGCCTGTGCCTGCTGTGGCTGGGCATTGGCCAGGGCCTGGCGCCGCTTAACCGTATGCGCGACGCGCTGATGCGCCGCAATGCCGACTCCCTGGAACCTCTCCAGATCCATCCATTGCCCAGTGAGCTGCGCCCCCTGCTGGAAACCCAGAATCAGCTGTTCCAGCGTATCGGCAAGACCATCGAGCGCGAGCGCAGGCTGACCGGCGATGCGGCCCATGAACTGCGCAGCCCTTTGACGGCCATCAAGACTCACCTGCAAGTGGCGCGCATGACCGAAGGGGTCGCACGTGACCAGTCCCTGGCTCGGGCCGAGGAGGGCGCTGACCGATTGCATCGCACACTCGAGCAGTTGCTGTTGCTGGCTCGGGTGGAGGGCAGCCTGTCCTTCGACGATGGGGTGCAATGCAACGCCGAACAGGTCGCGCGGCTGGCGATCCATGACGCGGCCAATGGCGATTCCGGGCGAATCAGTCTGCTGGTCTCTCCCGGGGTGTCCGATGCACCGGTGCAGATGCCGGCGGTGCTTTCCATCGCTGCGTTGCGCAACCTGCTGGATAACGCGCTGCGTCATACCCCGGAGGATACCGTGGTGGAACTCAGTCTGGAGATGATTGGGCAGCGGGTCCGTTTCCGGGTTCGCGACCATGGTCCCGGCATTGCCGCCGATGATATCCAGCACCTGACCCAGCGCTTCTGGCGCAACGGCCAGAGCACCGGTTGCGGCCTGGGGCTCGCGATCGTCCAGGCCATCGTCCAGCGTTGTGGGTGCGGCCTGCATTTCGACAGCCGCCCGGATGGGTTGCGGGTGGAGTTGACGATGCCGGTGCAGGTTTCATAGCGACACGCTGCAAGGACGCTACCTTGTAGTTTCCTGCAATCATTCCCATTGGCGCCCCCGGCTTATCCGGGTCTATGTTTTTTTCAGCTCGACTCAAGGACTGAGGAAAACAGCGTCATGGACACGTTCATCGAAATCAGTACCGCCGCGCCCGGCGATGCCGGCATCGTCAGCCGGATCGCCGAGCGCTCCATCCGGGTCGGTTGTGCCGCAGAACACCGTAACGACCCGCGCATCGTGGCCGCCTGGACCCGCAATAATACCCCCGCGTGTATTCGCCCCTGGGTGGTCGATCCGCGATTGCGCCTGACCCTGGCGCGTCTGCATGGTCGACCGGTGGGCGTCGCGATGGCGTCGGTCAGTGGTCGGATCGCGTTCTGCTATGTGCAGCCGGAGTGGTTTCGGCGCGGGGCCGGGCGGGCGCTGGTGCAGGACATCGAGGCGTGGTTGCGTGGCCGCGGACTCGCCCGGATTCGCCTCAACAGCACAAGCACCAGCTATGGGTTCTATCGCCGCCTGGGGTTTGAGCAAAGCGCCAAGGCGTTTGCCATCGGCGGTGTCGCGGCCATTGCGATGCACAAGTCACTGGGCTAACGGTTGAAGCATTAGGTCAGGGTGCTGGCTGCCCAATGCAGGCTGGTCAAGCCCATCCCCGTGGGAGCAAAGCTTGCTCGCGATAGCGGCGAACCAGCCTAAGCCGTTGTCGACTGACTGGCCTCAATCGCGAGCAAGCTTTGCTCCCACAGGGCTCGCAGGGTGTCCGCGGCTACTTGAACCGCCGCTCGACGCCTTTCTCCACGAGGATCTTCGCCGAAATCTCCTCCACGGAAAAATGCGTGGAGTTGATGTGGGGGATGTTTTCCCGTCGGAACAGGTTTTCCACCTCGCGCACTTCGAATTCACACTGGGCGTAGCTCGAATAGCGACTGTTGGGCTTGCGCTCGTTGCGGATCGCGGTGAGGCGGTCCGGGTCGATGGTCAGGCCGAACAGCTTGTGCTGATGGGCGCGCAGGGCGCTGGGCAGTTGCAGGCGTTCCATGTCTTCTTCGGTCAGCGGATAGTTGGCCGCGCGGATGCCGAACTGCATCGCCATGTACAGACACGTCGGTGTCTTACCACAACGCGACACCCCCACTAGGATCAGGTCGGCCTTGTCGTAATAATGCGTGCGGGCGCCGTCATCGTTGTCCAGCGCGAAGTTGACCGCCTCGATCCGCTCCATGTAATTGGAGTTGTGACCGATGGAGTGGGATTTGCCGACCGAGTAGGAAGAATGCTCGCTCAGCTCCTGCTCCAGGGGGGCCAGGAAGGTAGAAAAAATGTCGATCATGAAACCATTGGACGTTGCGAGAATCTCACGGATGTCTTGATTGACGATGGTATCGAAGATGATCGGGCGAAAGCCGTCGGTTTCGGCGGCTTTATTGATTTGCTGTACCATCGCCCGCGCCTTGTCGACGCTGTCGATGTACGGACGTGTCAGCTTGGCGAAGGTAATGTTTTCGAACTGCGCCAGTAGGCTTTGGCCCAGGGTTTCGGCGGTGATGCCGGTACCATCGGAGATAAAGAAAGCAGATCGTTTCATTTGCACCTTGGGCCTTAAGCTAATAGCGTTTCTTGGATATGATAGGCGCGATTTGCCGGCCGCCAATGGCCAGCATTCTCACTTATTTTCCAGGTCCAGGCCATATCGCCGGCCAACGCTCCCCAGGAGTCGCCGGTGCCTTGAGCTTTTCCAACACAGTTAGTGGAGAGATCACCTTGGTAGAGTACGTAGTTTCCCTCGATAAGCTCGGCGTCCATGATGTGGAGCATGTGGGGGGCAAGAACGCATCCCTGGGCGAGATGATCAGTAACCTCGCCGGTGCCGGCGTATCGGTGCCGGGTGGCTTCGCCACGACAGCTCAGGCTTATCGTGATTTCCTGGAACTGAGCGGCCTGAACAAGCAGATCCACGATGCGCTCGATGCCCTGGATGTCGATGACGTCAATGCCCTGGCCAAGACCGGCGCCCAGATCCGCCAATGGATCATGGAAGCCGAATTCCCCGAGCAACTGAACAGCGAAATCCGTACCGCTTTCGCCAAGCTCTCCGAAGGCAACCCCGACATCGCTGTCGCCGTGCGCTCCTCGGCCACCGCCGAAGACCTGCCAGACGCTTCCTTTGCCGGCCAGCAGGAAACCTTCCTGAACATTCGTGGTGTGGAAAACGTCATCCGCGCCGCCAAGGAAGTCTTCGCTTCCCTTTTCAACGACCGTGCCATTTCCTACCGCGTGCACCAGGGCTTTGACCACAAGCTGGTCGCCCTGTCCGCAGGCGTGCAACGCATGGTCCGTTCCGAAACCGGCACCGCCGGCGTGATGTTCACCCTCGACACCGAGTCGGGCTTCCGTGACGTGGTGTTCATCACCGGCGCCTACGGCCTGGGTGAAACCGTCGTACAGGGCGCGGTCAACCCGGACGAGTTCTATGTCCATAAAGGCACGCTGCAGGCCGGTCGCCCGGCCATCCTGCGCCGTAACCTGGGCAGCAAGGCCATCAAGATGATCTACGGCGACGAAGCCAAGGCCGGTCGTTCGGTGAAAACCGTCGATGTGGACAAGGCCGAGCGCGCCCGTTTCTGCCTGACCGACGCCGAAGTCAGCGAGCTGGCCAAGCAGGCGATGATCATCGAGCAGCACTACAAGTGCCCGATGGACATCGAATGGGCCAAGGACGGTGACGACGGCAAGCTGTACATCGTGCAGGCCCGCCCGGAAACCGTGAAGAGCCGCACCCAGGCCAACGTCATGGAGCGCTACCTGCTCAAGGAAACCGGCACCGTGCTGGTGGAAGGCCGTGCCATCGGCCAGCGCATCGGCGCCGGCAAGGTGCGGATCATCAAGGACGTCTCGGAAATGGACAAGGTCCAGGCCGGCGACGTGCTGGTCTCCGACATGACCGACCCGGACTGGGAGCCGGTGATGAAGCGCGCCAGCGCCATCGTCACCAACCGTGGCGGCCGTACCTGCCACGCGGCGATCATCGCCCGTGAACTGGGTATCCCGGCGGTGGTGGGTTGCGGCAACGCCACCCAGTTGCTCAAGGACGGCCAGGGCGTGACCGTTTCCTGCGCCGAAGGCGATACCGGCTACATCTTCGAAGGTGAGCTGGGCTTCGACATCAAGAAGAACTCCGTGGACGCCATGCCGGAGCTGCCGTTCAAGATCATGATGAACGTCGGCAACCCGGACCGTGCCTTCGACTTCGCGCAGTTGCCGAACGCCGGCGTGGGCCTGGCCCGCCTGGAGTTCATCATCAACCGCATGATCGGCGTGCACCCCAAGGCGTTGCTGAACTACAGCGGCTTGCCGCCAGAGATCAAGGACAGCGTCGACAAGCGCATTGCCGGCTACGACGATCCGGTCGGTTTCTATGTCGAGAAGCTGGTGGAAGGTATCAGCACCCTGGCGGCGGCGTTCTGGCCGAAAAAGGTCATCGTGCGCCTGTCGGACTTCAAGTCCAACGAATACGCCAACCTGATCGGCGGCAAGCTCTACGAGCCGGAAGAAGAAAACCCGATGCTGGGCTTCCGCGGTGCTTCGCGCTATATCAGCGAGACGTTCCGTGACTGCTTCGAACTCGAATGCCGTGCCCTCAAGCGCGTACGCAATGACATGGGCCTGACCAACGTCGAGATCATGGTGCCGTTCGTGCGCACCCTGGGTGAAGCGAGCCAGGTGGTCGACCTGCTGGCGGAAAACGGCCTGGCCCGTGGCGAGAACGGCCTGCGGGTGATCATGATGTGCGAACTGCCCTCCAACGCGATCCTGGCGGAAGAGTTCCTGGAGTTCTTCGACGGTTTCTCCATCGGCTCCAACGACCTGACCCAGTTGACCCTGGGCCTGGACCGCGACTCCGGGATCATTGCGCACCTGTTCGATGAGCGGAACCCGGCGGTCAAGAAGCTGCTGGCCAATGCCATTGCCGCCTGCAACAAGGCTGGCAAGTACATCGGCATCTGCGGCCAGGGCCCTTCGGACCACCCGGACCTGGCCAAGTGGCTGATGGAGCAGGGCATCGAAAGCGTGTCGTTGAATCCGGACTCCGTACTGGAAACCTGGTTCTTCCTGGCCGAGGGCCAGGGCGCGGCCTGAGTGGAGCGGGGCCTCTAACGGCAATGCCGATGAGTTGAGCTGCAAATCTGTGGGAGCGAGCCTGCTCGCGAAAGCGCTGTGTCAGTCGCCATCAATGGGCCTGATCCACTGAATTCGCGAGCAGGCTCGCTCCCACAAGGCTTTGTCGCCAAGCCCCTTTGATTTAAGTAGGGCGGGCTCCTGTCGGAAGCCGCCCTTTTTTGTGCAAGAGTATTATGCAAAGCAGCAGCAACCTTTTTCCTGTCGCCCTGATCAGCGCCGAGCGGCGTGGCGATCTGAGCGAAGATGTCTACCGGCTGAAACCCGGCAACAGCCCGGACCCCAGCGTCGAACTGGCTGTCACCCGCCTGGGCATGGCCGACGCCGGACAGGTCCGCGGCGTCCCGGTGATCCTGTTGCACGGCAGCTTCTCCAACCGGCGCTTCTGGTACTCGCCCAAGGGGCTGGGCCTGGGTGCGTATCTGACGCGGTTGGGATTCGATGTGTGGATTCCCGAGATGCGCGGCCATGGGCTGTCCCAGCGCAACCAGGGTTACCGCAACAATCGCGTGGCCGACTATGCCCGCTATGACTTGCCGGCCATCGGCGCCTTCGTGCGCGAGCAGAGTGGACAAGTGCCGCACTGGCTCGGCCATTCCCTGGGCGGCATCACCCTGGCGGCAGCCTTGGGTGGCCACTATCTGGGCGAGCCGGCCGTGGCGTCAGCGGCGTTCTTCGGCACCCAGGTCAGCCGCACCTACTGGCCGCTGAAAATTCCACCCGTGGAGTGGGGCGGACGGTTCATCCTCAAGCGTTTTGCGCAGTTGTCCGGCTCCCGACTCAAGCGCGGCCCGGAGGACGAACCCATCGGCCTGGCCCTGGAGAGCATGCGTTGGTACGGCTTGTTCGGACGGTTCGGCGATGCCGAGAAGGACTGGTGGGCTGGGCTGGCTGAGGTGCAAGTGCCAGTGCTCGCAGTGAGCGCCGCCGGCGATCATCAGGATCCGACCTGGGCTTGCCGCAAGCTCTTCGAACAGATGGGGGCCGAGCGTAAGCAGTTTGTCTGCCTGGGCCGGGAGCATGGCTTCGGTGACGATTTCGGTCATGTGGAGATGCTGGTCAGCAAGGCTGCCCAGGCCGAGGTCTGGCCTTTGGTGGCGCGTTGGCTGGAGGAGCAGAGCGTCCCTGTGCCGGCAACCCTGCCGGTTCTGGCCGAGGCGGTTTGAGGCGAAGGGCATTTCGCTCTGGTCGGCTTGCGGATAAGATATGACGCGTTAAACGGTTCCGGTCACAAACGGTTGCTCATCCAGTCTGACGTTCCAGCCTTCCAGGAGTTGTTCGATGAACCATTACCTCACGCCCGACCTGTGCGATGCCTACCCGGACCTGGTGCAGGTGTTGGAACCGATGTTCAGCAATTTCGGCGGCCGCGATTCGTTTGGCGGTGAAATCGTGACCATCAAGTGCTTCGAGGACAACTCCCTGGTCAAGGAGCAGGTCGAACTCAAGGGCGACGGTAAGGTACTGGTCGTCGACGGTGGGGGCTCCCTGCGCCGGGCGCTGTTGGGCGACATGCTGGCCGAGAAAGCGGCGAAAAACGGCTGGGAAGGGCTGGTGATCTACGGCTGCATCCGTGACGTGGATGTCATCGCCCAGACCGATCTCGGTGTCCAGGCCCTCGCCAGCCATCCCATGAAAACCGACAAGCGTGGTATCGGTGATCTTAACGTCGCCGTGACCTTTGCCGGCGTGACGTTTCGTCCGGGTGAATATGTCTATGCGGACAATAACGGCGTGATCGTCTCGCCAAGCCCGTTGAAAATGCCTGAATGAAGCGTCAAAGCCGTAAGGGATGAGGATGTTCGAGGAAGAAAACGCGCAGTGGGGGCTGGTGCATGCCCTGGTGCTGGACGGTAAGGGCGGCGCACGTTCGATTGCCCGGACCGAGCTCGACGATCTGCAGTTGCAGGCGCACGAAAGCCTGTGGCTGCATTGGGATCGCAGCCATCCGCAGACCCATACCTGGCTGCGTAAATCCAGCGGACTGAGCGAGTTCAACTGCGATCTGCTGCTTGAAGAAAATACCCGGCCGCGCCTGTTGCCGTTGCCCGAGGCCGAGCTGCTGCTGTTTCTCAGGGGCATCAACCTCAACCCGGGTGCCGAGCCGGAAGACATGGTTTCGGTGCGGATTTTCGCCTCCGCCCAGCGCGTAATCTCCCTGCGTCTTCGTCCTTTGCGCGCCACCGATGAGCTACTGGCGCACCTGGCCGAAGGCAAGGGACCGAAAACCGCGTCGGAACTCATCCTCTATATGGCGCAGTACCTGACCAACAAGGTCCAGGATCTGGTTTCCCAGCTCTCGGAAATCGTCGATGGCGAAGAAGAAATGCTCGATGCCGACGAACGGTATACCCCCGAGCACGACGCCATTTTGCACATTCGTCGTCGGGCCGCCGGACTGAAACGGTTCCTGGCGCCGCAGCGGGACATTTTCGGCCAGATGTCGCGAATCAAACTGCCGTGGTTCGTCGAGGACGACGGCGATTACTGGAATGAATTGAACAACAGCCTGACCCGCTATCTCGAGGAGCTGGAATTGACCCGAGAGCGCGTGGGGCTTGTGCTGGAGGCTGAAGACCGGCGCCTTTCCGTGCGCATGAACCGGACGATGTATCGCTTCGGCATCGTCACCGGGATCTTCCTGCCGATGAGTTTTCTCACGGGCCTGCTGGGCATCAATGTCGGCGGTATCCCATTTTCCCAAAGCCCCTACGGCTTTCTGGTCGCCTGCCTGCTGATGGCCGGCGTGGCCCTGGGACAGTGGTGGCTGTTCCGTCGTCTGCGCTGGGTGTGACAGGTTTCATGTGACCCGACGAAATTTGATCGCGTCTTTCACAGACATCACGAGAGGTGCGTATGCACGATCCGTTTGAACAGTCTTTGCGCGACATGCTCAAGGCTTCGCCGTCCAGCCGGGATGACGATGCATGCTTGGGGCGCGTGCTGAAAACCGCCAACCGCCAGGTCGGCGCCGGTGATCTGTTCAGCCTGCTGGGCCGTTGGCTGCCCGCGCTGATGATCGCCTTGAACAACGGGTCGGCCCATGTCTCGCCGGTTTCCCGTCGTAAACCTGTCACCCGCACCGCTGATAAGGCTGATTGAATATGGAACTGAATCTCTGGACCCAGAGCCTCGTCGCGGCAATGACTGCGTTGTGGACCAAAGTGGCCAATTTCATCCCGAACCTCTTCGGTGCCCTGGTGGTGGTGCTGTTGGGGTTCGTCGTGGCCAAACTGCTGGACACGCTGCTTTCCAAGCTGCTCGCCAAACTGGGTCTGGATCGCCTGATGGGCGGCACGGGCTTGACCAAGTTGCTGTCCCGTGGCGGCATCCAGGTACCGATCTCGACCCTGGTGGGCAAGATTGTCTACTGGTTCGTGCTGCT
The DNA here is from genome assembly GCF_006227205.1 of Pseudomonas sp. ICMP22404. GTDB lineage: Bacteria > Pseudomonadota > Gammaproteobacteria > Pseudomonadales > Pseudomonadaceae > Aquipseudomonas. The sequence goes on along the minus strand of NZ_VCNG01000010.1, from coordinate 2,689 downwards.
GATTTTTCTCGTCTCCGCGGCTGAGTCCCTGGGACTGCAGCGGGTTTCGGCAACCCTCGACATGCTTGCGCTGTACCTGCCCAAGGTGTTCGGGGCGGCCCTGGTGTTGCTGGTCGGCGTACTGCTGGCTCAATTGGCCAACGGGCTGGTGCGCGGCGCAGCCGAAGGCGTAGGTCTGGATTACGCCTCGGGCCTGGGGCGAATCGCCCAGGGCCTGGTGATCATCATCAGTATTTCTGTCGCGATCAGCCAGTTGGAGGTCAAGACCGACCTGCTCAACCATGTGATCGTGATCGTATTGATTACCGTTGGTCTGGCGATTGCGCTGGCAATGGGATTGGGAAGCCGGGAAATCGCCGGGCAGATTCTCGCGGGAATCTATGTGCGTGAGCTGTATGAAGTTGGGCAACAAGTGCGGATTGGCGAGGTTGAAGGGCAGATCGAGGAGATCGGCACGGTGAAGACCACATTGCTGACCGAGGAGGGCGAACTGGTGTCGCTCTCCAATCGGATCCTGCTGGAGCAGCATGTGAGTAGCCGCTAACCCGGCAAACTCTGCTAATGTATGCCGCCGCAAAACGCCTGCTACCGCAGGCTGCGGCGCACATTGACCTAGACCGTCGGCCCGACTTGTTTTGAACAAACCCCAATCGCTGTCCACGCGCTATGACCCCCGTGATCTCTCTGATGAGGAGTTGGTCGCGCGCGCACATACGGAGCTGTTCCACGTAACACGTGCTTACGAAGAGTTGATGCGCCGTTACCAGCGAACATTATTTAACGTTTGTGCACGTTATCTGGGGAACGATCGCGACGCTGACGATGTCTGTCAGGAGGTGATGTTGAAGGTGCTGTATGGCCTGAAGAACTTCGAGGGGAAATCGAAGTTCAAGACGTGGCTATATAGCATCACCTACAACGAATGCATCACACAGTATCGCAAGGAACGGCGAAAGCGTCGCTTGATGGACGCTTTGAGCCTTGACCCTCTCGAGGAAGCGTCTGAAGAAAAGGCGCCCAAGCCCGAGGAAAAGGGTGGACTCGATCGCTGGCTGGTTTATGTGAACCCGATTGACCGTGAAATTCTGGTGCTACGATTTGTCGCAGAACTGGAATTCCAAGAGATCGCAGACATAATGCACATGGGTTTGAGCGCGACAAAAATGCGTTACAAGCGCGCTCTCGATAAGCTGCGTGAGAAATTTGCAGGCATTGCCGAAACTTAGTTCGGCGCAAATATCTCTTACGTGTAGGCAAGTTCTGATAGACTTGCCGCCGAGTTGTCCCCCGGTTTGCGGGACTGCTTCACAATCACCAGATGGGGATTTAACGGATGAAACTGAAAAACACCTTGGGCTTTGCCATTGGTTCTCTTATTGCCGCCACTTCGTTCGGCGCTCTGGCACAAGGCCAAGGCGCAGTTGAAATCGAAGGCTTCGCCAAGAAAGAGCAATTCGACAGCGCTCGTAACTTCAAGAACAACGGCAACCTGTTCGGCGGTTCGGTTGGTTACTTCCTGACCGACGACGTTGAACTGCGTCTGGGCTACGATGAAGTTCACAACGTTCGTTCCGACGACGGTCGTAACATCAAGGGCGCCAACACTGCACTGGACGCTCTGTACCACTTCAACAACCCAGGCGACATGCTGCGTCCGTACGTCTCGGCCGGTTTCTCCGACCAGAGCATCGGTCAGAACGGCTCCAGCGGTCGTAACCGTTCGACCTTCGCCAACGTTGGCGGCGGCGCCAAGCTGTACTTCACCGAGAACTTCTACGCTCGTGCCGGCGTTGAAGCTCAATACAACATCGACCAGGGCGACACCGAGTGGGCTCCAAGCGTCGGTATCGGTGTGAACTTCGGTGGCGGCTCCAAGCCTGCTGCTGCTCCAGTTCCAGCTCCTGCTGAAGTCTGCTCCGACAGCGACAACGATGGCGTGTGCGACAACGTCGACAAGTGCCCTGACACCCCAGCCAACGTAACCGTTGACGCTGATGGCTGCCCAGCGGCTGCTGAAACCGTACGTGTTGAGCTGGACGTGAAATTCGACTTCGACAAGTCGGTCGTCAAGCCAAACAGCTACGGCGACATCAAGAACCTGGCTGACTTCATGAAGCAGTACCCAGAAACCACCACCACTGTTGAAGGTCACACTGACTCCGTCGGTCCTGACGCTTACAACCAGAAACTGTCCGAGCGTCGTGCAAACGCCGTTAAGCAAGTTCTGACCAACCAGTACGGTGTTGAAGCGTCCCGCGTTCAGTCCGTTGGCTACGGCGAAACCCGCCCAGTTGCTGACAACGCCACTGAAGCTGGTCGTGCTGTTAACCGTCGCGTAGAAGCGCAGACTGAAACTAAAGCCAAGTAATTAGCTGATAGTTTGGGAAAAGCCCGGCTTATGCCGGGCTTTTCTTTGCCTGCGATTTACCCAATGCGAAGTACAGAACCTGTGGGAGCGAGCCAGCTTGCGATAGCGGTGGGTCAGCTTGCGGCAATGTCGAATGTACCGCCGCATCGCGAGCAGGCTCGCTCCCACAAAGGGGGCTGCGCCGTGCCATAGCTGTGTGGCGGACACAAGACCTGTGGGAGCGAGCCAGCTTGCGATAGCGGTGGGTCAGCTTGCGGCAATGTCGAATGTACCGCCGCATCGCGAGCAGGCTCGCTCCCACAAAGGGGGCTGCGCCGTGCC
>NZ_VCNG01000009.1 GCF_006227205.1 Pseudomonas sp. ICMP22404 | reverse complement strand
CAGCTTTGAGCTTGAACTCACTGGAATAAGATTTACGCATAGCCAAACACCTCAGATTTGGGCGCCATCATAGCGCCCGATTGAAGTGTCCAAAATCATTAGGCCAGTTCACAGTGGCCCCTCAAGAAACCTGTACCGGATACATATCCCTTGTGGGAGCCGAGCTTGCTCGCGATAGTGGTGGATCAGTTGGCATCGCTGTCGACTGTCCTGCCGCCATCGCGAGCAGGCTCGCTCCCACAGTGGAGTATCAGTGAGCCAAACGCCTGCGCCTGGTACAGAACTTTTGTGGGAGCGAGCCTGCTCGCGATGGCGGCGGGCCGGGCGGCATCAATGCCCGAGGGCTTATTGCACCTTCGACAGATCCCCCTTCAATGCAACGCCTGCCATGATCGCGCCGGCATGGCATTCATAGGTCGCAGGGTCTTTGCGCTCGTTGCTCTTGTAGAAGCTGACGATGTTGGTCACGGCGTTGGCGCCTGCATTCTTGGCTGCCTGGTGCAGGCTGATCAGCGCCGATTGCAGCACCCATTCGCAGGCTGCTTCGTCGGATTTGTTGAAGGCGTTGGTTTTCTTGTTAGTCACCGCACCGGGGCTGACCACGGTGACGTTACCGGCCGGTTTGTTGCCCGCCAGGTAGAATTTCACGCTGCCGTCGATCTTGCCGGTGCGGATGGCTTCGGCGACGACCTTGTCGAAAGGCAGGTACAGCGCGGTATCACGGGCCTGGCTGAGAGTCGGCAGGGTGCTGAGCAACAGGGCGGCGGTAACGGCGATTTTCTTCAGCGACATCAGGGTCTCCTTGACCAGAGGAACGGGCGTCAGTGCCAGCGACGGAAGATCAACGAAGTGTTGACCCCGCCAAAGGCGAAGTTGTTGTTCATCACGTACTCGTTGCTCATCGACCGAAACTCGTTGCGCAGATAATCGAGCTGGCCGCATTGAGGGTCGACTTCGTCGAGATTGCAGGTATGTACATACCGGTCGCGGTTCATCATCTCGATGCTGAACCAGGACTCCAGTGCCCCGCAGGCGCCCAAGGTATGGCCCAGGAAGCTTTTCTGCGAACTGATGGGCATGCGTTCACCGAACAGGCTGCTGGTGGCGAGGGTTTCGGCAATGTCGCCCTGTTCGGTGGCGGTGCCGTGCCCGTTGACGTAGCCGATGGCGGAGGGTTCGAGGCCCGCATCTTCCAGGGCCAGCTCCATGGCCCGGCGCATGGTGACCAGCTCGGGACGGGTAGCATGCTGGCCATCGGCGTTGCTGCCGAAGCCGACGATTTCGGCGTGGATTCGCGCACCGCGGGCCAGGGCATGTTCCAGCTCTTCAAGGACCAGCATGCCGGCACCTTCGCCGATCACCAGGCCATCACGGCCCTTGTCGTAAGGGCGTGGGCTGGTCTGTGGTGCATCGTTCTTCAGGCTGGTGGCGTAGAGCGCGTCGAAGACCATCGCTTCGGTCGGGCACAGTTCCTCCGCGCCACCGGCAATCATCAAGGGCAGGCGCCCGAACTTGATCGCCTCGTACGCGTAGCCGATGCCATGGCTGCCACTGGTGCAAGCGCTGGAGGTGGGAATCATCCGTCCGGTAAGGCCGAAGAAAATGCTGATATTGGCCGCCGTGGTATGGGGCATCATCCGCACATAGGAGTTGGCGTTCAGGCCTTCGGCCACGCTGTTGAGCAGCATGTTGCCGAACGCCTTGACCTCGTCGGTGCTGCCGGTCGACGAGCCGCAGGATACGCCCATGCGTCCGTCCTTGATCGACTCGTCACCCAACAGGCCGGCGTCGGCCAGGGCTTGTTCTGCCGCGGCGACCGCCAGCCGCGAGACCCGGCCCATGCTGCGCAGTTGCTTGCGTGTCCAGTGGGCCGGGACCTTGAAATCATCGATGGGGCCGGCCAGGCGGGTGTTCAGCTCAGTGAATCGGTCCCACTCGTCCATGCGCCGGATGCCGCTGCGGTTGGCGGCGAAGTTGGCGGCGATGGTCTCCCAATCGCTGCCCACGGAGGTGATGCCGGCCATGCCGGTGACGACAACGCGCTTCATCAGCACAAGCCTCCGTTGACGGCCAGGACCTGCCGGGTGATATAGCCGGCTTCGGCGGACATCAGAAAGTTCACCGCGCTGGCCACTTCTTCCGGCGTGCCCATGCGCTGGGCGGGAATCATTTTCATCAGTTCTTCCACGGGGACGTTTTCATCGAGCATGGCGGTGTCGATCAGCCCTGGCGCGACGCAATTGACGGTAATCTTGCGCTTGCCGAGTTCGATTGCCAACGCCTTGGCCGCCCCGATCAGTCCGGCCTTCGAGGCGCTGTAATTGACCTGGCCACGGTTGCCGATCAACCCCGACACCGACGTGATGCAGACGATTCGTCCGGCGGCGCGACGACGGATCATCGGCATCATCACCGGATGCAGCACGTTGTAGAAACCGTCGAGGTTGGTGCGCATCACCGCGTCCCAGTCTTCTTCACTCAGGGCTGGAAACGCACCATCGCGGGTCAGACCTGCATTGAGCACCACGCCATAGTAGGCGCCGTGGGTTTCGACGTCGGCCTCGAGAATGGCCTTGCAGGCGGCACGGTCGGACACGTCGAACTGCAGGACCCGGGCCTGTCGACCGAGGGCCTGGATCTCGGCCTGGACGGCATCGGCCTCAGCACGGCCGCTGCGGCAGTGCAGCACGATGTCATGCCCGGCCTGGGCCAGGCGCAGGGCGATGGCGCGGCCGATGCCACGGCTGGAGCCGGTGACCAATACGGATTCAGTCATGGCTGGTTTCCTGTTGCGGATGGTTCATGGAGGTAGTGGGCGGACTTGGGTGGACGGAACACGTTCAACCGGGCTGTGGCATGTATGCCGGGTGCTTCGATATGGCACTCGAACACACCCATGCCGTTGTCGTCTTCCAGCGAGCGCATACCGCGGATGTCCAGCTCGGTACCGACTGGAAAACAGTCGACGTTGCATTCGAACTTACGGGTGCCGAGCAAAAAACCCAGCTCAACGGCGTCGCCACGTCGGCGCGCATGGCAACCGGCAAACGCGGCGACGCTCTGGGCCATCAACTCGATGCCGACCCAGGCCGGCAGGCCACCGTCGTCACGGTTGAACAATCCCCCGGGTTTGACGATGGCGTGGGTATGGATCTGCTCGTCATCGAATGCCACGACGCGATCGATGAGAATCATGTCGCCTGCGTGGGGCAGCAGTTCGGCGAGTGGCCAGTCAATCATGGGGCATCTCCGATAATCAGGCTGACGTTGTTGCCGCCGAAGGCAAACGAATTGCTCATCAGGCGACGGGGGGCGGTCGGATTCAGGCGGCTGTCGGCGCGGGTCCAGGCCAAGGCCGGCAGGTCGGGATCGGCCTGACCGTCCCAGACATGAGGCGGCAGAGCCCCGGTGGGGTTTTCGGCGCTCAGGCTCAACCAGCAGAAGGCCGCTTCCAACGCTCCGGCCGCACCCAGGGTGTGGCCGGTCATGGGTTTGGTGGATGAACACGGCACCCCCTGCGGAAACAGGCCGGCCACCGCATGGCTTTCCATGGCGTCGTTGTGTTGCGTGGCGGTGCCGTGCAGGTTCAGGTAGTCGATCTGGCTGGCCTCGAGACCTGCGCAGAGCAAGGCTTTTTCCATGGCTTGGCGAGCGCCGCGACCGCTGGGCTCCGGAGCGGAAATATGATGGGCATCGGAGCTGGCGCCATCGCCGAGCAAGGCAATCGGCGTTCCATTACCTGGTGTCTTGCTCATCAGAAACAGCACGGCCGCCTCGCCGATGTTGATGCCGTTGCGGTTTACCGAAAACGGATTGCAGCGCTCGTTCGACACTGCTTCCAGCGCCGAAAAACCGTTGAGGGTCAGCTTGCACAGGCTGTCCACCCCGCCGCAGAGCACCGCATCGCACAGGCCCAGGTCGAGCAGACGCCGGGCGCTCATCAAGGCACGGGCGCTGGAGGTGCAGGCGGTGGAAATCACATAGGACGGACCACTCAGGCCGAGCCAGTCGGAGAGGAAATTGGCCGGCGCGCTGAGTTCCTGCTGCTGGTAGTCGTAGCCGTCCGGGAAGCGCTGTTCGCGCAGGTAATGGGCGATGCCCTGACTGGCCTCGTCGATTCCCGAGGTGCTGGTGCCCAGGACTATGCCGATGCGCGCACGGCCATAGGCCCGGATGGCCCGGTCGATCTCGGGCCGGATCTGCAACCCGGCCTCCAGCAGCAACTGATTGTTGCGGCTGCCATGGGCGGCCAGGGTCTCGGGGATGCGAGCCAGTTCACCTGTTACCGAAGCAACCGGCAAGGCACGCTCGGCCACCCACCCGGCTTCGATACGCAGGCCCGAGCAATCGCCGGCGAATAGGTTGCGCGCCACTTCATGTTTATCGCGGCCCAGGGCACAGATCACGCCGAGGGCATTCAAATAGGCGGTCATGGAGTGCTCTCGGTCAGCGGCGTGATGCGGTAGTGGAGGCCTTGGGGCAGGCTCAGTTGGAAATCCAGCGGCTGCTTGTAGCGCACCTGCCAGCGGGAATCCAGGGTTCGTTGCGCGGTCTGTTGCCGGGCGGTCGGATAATTGCCGGACAGCTCGGTTTCAGGGGTCAGGGCGAACAGCAGCGCGGCGAACAGCTCCCGGGCTTCGGCGTTGGGGGGCAGCAGGCCGTCGGCTTGCCACTGGCCATCGACCAGGCGTTGGCGGGCCAGGGGAATACCCAGCGGGTCCATCATCGACCAGCGAATGCCGGCGTCTTCGCGCTGGATCACCAGCAGCCAGTCCTGGCGCTGCCCGGCCAGTTGTCGCTCGATGTGCAATTGCAGCGGCAGCGCCAGGGTGGGGGTGTGCTGGGGCAGTGGCGCATGACTGGCGCAGGCTCCGAGCAGCAACAGGCAGCCGATCAGCAGGCCATTGAGGCAGGCGCGGATCATTTGCCAACTCCTTCGACGGGCTTGCGGGCCACGACGTTGACCAGGGTTTCTTCCCGCTCGCCGAACGGCCTGGGGCGGCGCAGGCCAAAACGTTCCAACAGACCGAAGTCCCTGGCGCGGCTCCACCACAGATAGGGATAGGACACGTTGTCGGCTTCGAAGCGGAACCCTTGCTGGCGGATCATCTCCAGGTATTGCGCGGCACTTTTCTGTACGTGCATGGGATGACGGAACAGCCAGCGGATGACCCAGGTATCGATGTAGGCCTCGGTGGATTCGGCGAACATCAGGTAGCCGCCGGGCTTGAGCACGCGATAGAACTCGGCCAGGGCCTTTTCCTGCTCCACCAGATGATGGAAGGTCTGGTGACAGAACAACAGGTCGACGCTGGCGTCCGGTACCGCCAAGGTTGCGCAATCGCTGCCGATCAGTTCCACGGTCATGCCCTCGCGGGCCGCTTCTTCGGCGCTCAACGCCAGGCTATGGGGATCGGCATCGACCCCGATCAACCGCTGTGGCGCGAACACCTGGCGCAGGTACTGGAACGATTTGCCCTGGCCGCAACCGGCGTCCAGCAGCACCGGGGCGGTGGGCAACGGCGTACTGAACAGGCTGCGCAGGTCGTTGATCGCCACGCGCAGCACATGGTGCTGCCAGGTGTGGCTGCGCAGGAACCAGAAGCCGAAGCGGGTTTCTTCGACGTAATTGTCGCTCAGGTAGTTCATCTCACTCATGGGCCGGGCTCGCACAGATTTCCGAGAGCATGCGCAGGCGTCGCTTGGGTTCGCTGACGAACGGGTTGCGTTGATCCCAGGCATACCCTGCCAGGATCGAGCTGATCATGCGGCGGATGTCGGAAGAACCTTCGGTATAGAAGATCACGTCCTGGAAGGTGCCGGCGTACCAGCCCTCGACGTAGCAGCGGAAGGTGTCGACGCCACGCTTGAGCGGTTCGGCGAACTCGCTTTGCCAGTCCACGCTTTCACCTTGCAGCTGACGATGCAATACGCCGGCCGCCATGCTTGCCGAGCGCATGGCGATGGTCACGCCGGAGGAGAACACCGGGTCGAGAAATTCCGCGGCGTTGCCCAGCAGGGCGAAGCCTTGGCCATGCAAGGTTTTGACATTGGCCGAGTAGCCGCCGATGGTCCGTGCCGGGGTATCCCACACGGCGTTGTCCAACACTCGGGCGAGGCTTGGAGTCTCGTCGATGAACCCCCGCAGGCAGGCGTCGAGGTCGTCGGTGCAGCCCGCAAAATGCTCTGCCGCCGCGACCACACCAACCGAGCAGCGCCCGTCACTGAACGGAATGGTCCAGAACCAGATATCGCGTTGGGTCGGGTGGGTGGTGATGAGGATTTTCTCCCGGTCGAAGGCCGGGGTATCGATGCGGTCCTCGACATGGGTGAATACGGCCTGGCGCACCGGGAAGTTCGACGGTGCCTCAAGGTCCAGCAAGCGTGGCAGGACTCGACCATAGCCGCTGGCGTCGAGGACGAACTGGGCCTCGATCCGGTACTCGCTGCCATCCTCGCGCCGTACACCCAGTTGCGGTTTGGCGAGCTTGAAATCGACGCTGGCGATGGCTTCGCCATAACGGATCTCCACCCCTTGCAGGGCGGCTTGATCGGCCAGCAGCTTGTCGAAGTCGGCGCGCTGTACCTGGAAGGTGGTGGGCTTGCCTTCGCTGAAGGTGTCGCCGAAATCGAAGGCGCTATAGCGCTCACCCCAGGCGAAGGCCGCGCCGTTCTTGCGCTGGAAACCTGCGGCCTGCACCGCGTCGAGCATGCCGGCCTCTTCGACGAAGTCCAGGCAGTGGGACAGCAGGCTCTCGCCGATGGAGAACCGGGGAAAATGCTGGCGTTCGATGACCAGCACATCGTGCCCCTTGCGCTTGAGCAGCGCCGCCGCGATGGCGCCGGACGGCCCTGCGCCGATGATGACGACCTGGCGACGTTCCATTTCAATTGCAGACATTTGGACTCCTTGCCAAGGCAGCGATGTTCGAGTGAGAGTGGTGCGTAATCGTCATTGGGCGGGTTCCAGCACGGGTGGTGCATGCTCCTGGTGCCCGGCCCACGGCGCCAGCATGAAGCTGAACGCCAGCCCCAGGCTCACCGCCAGGCCAAAATTGCTCACTGCCGGCGTACTGGAAAGCGCCAGCAGGCCGAACGACAGCCAAGTAGTGACCGCCGCGAGCAGGGTGCCCAGCAGGCTCACCGCAGCACCGCCGATCTGCTCGCGCATCAGGATCGCGTAATCGACGCCGATGGCCGTCACCAGCAGCAGCCCGAACAGGCTGAACAGGGTCAACGGCTGCCCCAGCCAGCCCAGGCTCGCCAGGCTGCACAGCGCGGCAAGCAGCGGCAGGGCCACGATCCGCAGGGCTGCCCAGACGCCGAACGGCCAGATCAACAGCAGTACGATCAGCACGCAAGAGGCCAGTTTCAGCTCGGCGGCGCTGATCTGCGTGGCGGCGAACACCCGATTCAGATCGCCCAGGCGGTCCACCAACTGCACGCCGGGCAGATCCACCGCCTGCAAGCGCAGCAGCGCGGCGTCGTTCAAACCCTGCAAGCTGATCATGGCAGCCACGCCTTGCTCGGTCGGGCCGAGCCAGAGCATGCGATATGGCTCGGCCAACGGACCGGTCAGCGCGGCATCGATGTCTTCCACCGGCAAGGCCTGTAGTTGGGTCAGCTCTGCCTGCAAGGCGGCGACCGGCACGCCCAGGTCCAGCAGCGGTTGCCAGAACGCCGGGAGCCGGGCCAGGGCTTCACGGACTTTCTGCTGTTCGGCCGGCGGGCTGACCAGTTGGTTCAGTGACAGGTAGCCCTGGAGTTTTTCCAGGCCGACCAACTGGTCCAGCCGCTCGTTGAGGGCGGTCTGGCGTTCCAGCAGTTGGGATTGATTGTCGGCGCGAATCAGGAAGAACTGGCTGGTGGGTTGGAAACCGGTGATGCGGGCGATATCGCGGGCCTCGTCGGTCAGATGCTGGGGCGTGCCGATCCATTGGCGGATGTCGTTTTTCGTGCTCAGGTGCCAAAGCCCTCCGGCGCAGAAGATCAGCAGCAGCGCCAGCAGGATTGGCGTGGGAACCCGCGCCAGCAGTGCTTCGCGGACCTTGAGCAGTTGTTCGCAGAAGCGCAGCGGCCACTGGGCAGGACGCAGGTCCGTGCCCTTGAGCAGCGCCGGCAGCAGGCAAACCGCGGTCAGGTAGGCGCCGACCAGCCCGGCGGCGGAAAATACCGCGATCTGGGTCAGGGCCGGGAAGGGTGTCCAGGCCAGGGCCAGGTAGCCGATGCAGGTGGTCGCCAGGCTCAGGCTCAGCCCCGGCAAGGTCAGGCGCAGGGCTGGCCAACTGCGCCACGGCTTGAGGCTCCAGCTCTTGGACAGGTAGTGCAGCGGATAGTCCACCGCTACGCCGATCAGGCTCGAGCCCAGCACCAGGGTCATGACATGCATGCGCCCGAACAGTGCCACGCAGGCCACCGCGCCAAACAGCATGCCGACCAGTACCGGCATGAACGCGAGCCATACCCGCAGGCGTCGGAAGGCCAGCAACAGCAGCAGCAGAATACCCACTGTCGCGCCACCGCCAACCCAGGTGATTTCCTTTGATGCCTGTTGCTGGCCGCTGGCGGCGTACAGCAAGCCACTGGCCGCTAACAGTTGCCCTTGGGCCTGGCCTGCCTGGTCGCGGCTGCGTTGCAGCAGATCGGCCACTTGCAGCGGCAGGTTCATGTCGAAGGCGTTGCCTTGGGTGCGGGCCCGTAGCATCACCCAGCTTTTGCCATCGGCATCGGCAATCAATGCACCGCTGCCTACGTCCAGCTGTATCGCGCCGCGTTGGGGCTGGCTGTTCTGGATACGCCCGGTCAGGCCCAGCCAGTCATCCTGGCTCGGTACCAGGCTGAAGCCGCTGAACGGGTCGAACAGCGCCTGTACCCGCTGCTGGATGAACGCCTGGGGCTGGTCGATCAATTGCTGGCGGTCCGTGGCCGAGAGCATCGCCAGCCGTCCGTTCAGCAGTTGCGTGCGCAGCGCCGGCAAATCGGCTTGCAGCGTCCACTGGACCTTATCGAACAGGCCACTGGCCTGCCATTGCTCGCCAAGGGTTTGCGCCAGGGCGATGGCTTGCTGACGGTCGGCGTGACCGACCAGCACCAGCACCTCGCGATTCAGCGGCTCCTGCATGCGTTGCTCAGCGACAAGCTCCAGGGCATCGGGGGACGTGCCCGGCACCAGTTCCATGAGGTTGACCGACAGTGGCGCACCGTTGCGCCACTGCCAACCGGCGAGCGCCAGCACCGCCAGCAGCAGTATCAGGAACAGCCGTGGCAACCTGCGTTCACTCGGCAAAGTCGTGTCGCTCCGCTTCGCTCAAGGGTTGCGTGGCGACGCTGTCCTGCATGCGCAGCACCGTGCTGTCGCCCTGGGTTTCAAGCAGCTCGATGCGCTGCACCAGTTCGCCACCGTCGATGTTGATCTGGTTGAACACCTGTTTGAGCAACACCGAGCGCGGGGTCAGGGTCAGCTTCCACCGCTGCGGCTCACCCGACAGGCTGAGCTCGAAATCCCGCAGCAGACCACTGCTGTCGCCCTGCAAGACGGCCAGGAACAGCCGGTTCTGTTCGGCGCCGGCACTCTTGTTCGGCAGCATTTGCCAGGCGTTGCCGTCCCTTCGGGCGATGCCTTGGGCGGTAATGCGGTAGTCCTGTTGCAGCGGCGTCTGTAGCAGCCACAGCAGGCCTTGTTTCGCCAGAACGAAATGCCCCTTGCTGATGAGCGGTTGGGGCAGGGCGCGCAGGTGCTTTTCCTGGATGAACTGGCCGTGGATGGCATCCGGGCGGGCCAGCTGTTCGCTCAGTTGCTGCAAGTCGAAGGCCTGGGCCAGGGGCGACAGGCAAAACAGCAGCAACCAGAGGGGCAGGCGTTTCATGACAGTTTCCTTTCGACGGCGTCGACAAACACCTTGGGCGAGGCCAGCAGCATCTCGCGGGTCGTGATGTCCACGGCCACCTGCACCGAGCTGGCGCGGGTCAGGCGTTCGCCGGTGAGCGTGTCGCTGATCAGGTAGTTGATCTTCAACCGGTTCTCCCACTCCACCAGACTGGCACGCACGGTCAGGGCCTGACCGAACACCGCGCTGCGCACGTAGCGCAGTTGCAGGTCGATCACCGGCCATGCGTACCCGGCGGCGAGCATGTCGTTGTAGTTGTGGCCGATCTCATCGAGCAGGGCGCAGCGGGCCATTTCCAGGTATTTGACGTAGTGGCCGTGCCAGACCACGTGCATCGAATCGACATCGAAAAACGGTACGACAATCTGCGTCTCGACATGCAGCACGCCCTGGCTACGCATGCAGCCTCCAGTGTTGCTCGGCGATGCGTTGCAGGCACAGGCGCAGTTCGCCTTCCAGGGCGCGGTCTTCGATGACCGGCGGGAAATCCCCGGCCAGTTGTTCGTGCATGGCGGCCAGAGCCGGCGGCAGCGGTCGCGCGTCCTCGGCACGGCTGCGTAGCCACACGCCCTGGTTGGCCGCCAGCAGCGTCGCGGCGGCGACTTGTTCGGTCAGCTCCAGCACGCGGATCGCATCCCGGGCGGCGATGGTGCCCATGCTGACCTTGTCCTGGTTGTGGCACTCGGTGGAGCGCGAGAACACGCTGGCTGGCATCGTGTTTTTCAGCGCTTCGGCGGTCCAGGCGCTGGCGCCGATCTGCACGGCCTTGAAACCATGGTTGAGCATCGCCCGCTCGGCGCTGGCGCCGGACAGGTTGCTCGGCAGGCCATGGTTGTAGCGCTCGTCCACCAGCAGGGCGAGTTGCCGGTCGAGCAGATCGGCGACGTTGGCCACCAGGTTTTTCAGGCTGTCCATGGCGAAGGCGATGTGCCCACCATAGAAATGCCCGCCGTGCAGCACCCGCTCGGCTTCGGCATCGATGATCGGATTGTCGTTGGCGCTGTTGAGCTCGGTTTCGATGAACGCGCGCAACCAGTTCAGACTGTCGGCCAGCACGCCGAGTACATGGGGCGCGCAGCGCAGGGAATAGCGGTCCTGCAGGCGATGCAGCGGCGCGGTCGGTGCGTCGATCGCCAGGTCCTTGCGCAGCCACGCGGCGACCTGCATCTGCCCCGGGTGTGGCTTGGCGGCGAACAAGCGCTCGTCGAAGTGCTCGGGGTTGCCTTGCAGGGCGACGACGTTCAGCGCGGTGATGCGGGTCGCCAATTGCAGCAGGTAGTCGGCCCGGGCGAAGGCCAGGCAGGCGAGGCCAGTCATCACGGCGGTGCCGTTCATCAGGGCCAGGGCTTCCTTGGGCCGCAGCACCAGCGGGGTCCAGCCCAATTCGCGGTGTACGTCGGCGGCCAGCCGGCGTTCGCCACGGAACATCACCTCACGTTCGCCGGAGAGCGTCGCGGCCACATAGGACAACGGCGTCAGGTCGCCGCTGGCGCCCACCGAACCTTCTTCCGGAATCAGCGGCAGGATGTCGTGCTCGAGAAAAGCCTGGAGACGTTCGAGCAGTTCAACCCGTACTCCGGAGACGCCGTGGCACAACGACTGCAAGCGCGCGGCCAGCACCGAGCGGGTGGCCTGGGCATCCAGCAGCTTGCCCAGGCCGCAGCCGTGGAACGTATACAGGTGGCGCGGCAAGGCCTCGACGTGCTGCAACGGCACGGCCACCACGCAGGAATCGCCGTAACCGGTGGTCACGCCGTAGATCACCCCTTCCTTGTCCAGCAGGGAATCGAGAAATTGCGCACCCTTGGCAATGCGCTGGCGGAACGCCGGATCATCCTGCAGTTGCGTCGGCGCCTGACGGTTGGCCAGGGCCAGCACGTCTTCGATGCGCAGGGGGCGTTCGCCGAAGGTTACCGGCTCAAGAGTGGGCATCGTCATCGATCTTCCAGAAAGGGTAAAAGTTGAACCACTGTTGGGGCCCCTGGAGGCAGTACTGCGCCAGGCGCTCGGCATAGCGACCGGCCCAGTGGGCGATCACTTGCTCGCGTTCGGTGCGTTTCCACACCACCGCGTCGGCGAAGGGCTCGAGGGTGACGCGATAGCGCCCCTCGTGCTTGAGGCACATCAGCAGGTTGACCGGGCATTTCAACAGGCCGGCCATCAGCCAGGGTCCCTGGGGAAACGCGGCCGGGTGGCCCATGAAGTCCACGGTCACGCTGCGTCCGCCGTGCAGCGGCACGCGGTCGCCGGCAATCGCCAGCCACTCGCCGCGCTCCAGGCGCTCGCTCAGTTGCAGCATCACCGCCGGATCCAGTTCGCTGACCTGGATCAGCCGCAGGTGCGTGGCGCCGGCTTCGCCCAGCAGGCGATTGAATTGTTCGGCGTGCTTGGTATGCACCAGCACGTTCATGGTGACTTTTTCGCCCAGTTCGGCCAGGGCCCGGCACATTTCCAGGTTGCCCAGATGCGCCCCCACCAGCATCTGGCCGCGAGCGCCACGCAGATGATTGCGCAGCAATGCCGTATCGACGATTTCGATCTGGTCGATGCTCAGTTTGCCGTTCCACACGTCGAGTTTGTCCAGCAGCGAGTCGGCAAACGCCATGAACTGCCCGAAGACTTTGCCGTGGGTAGGGCGCAATTCGATGCGGCCGCTCCAGTCGGCCAGGCGCTGCTGATATTGCCAGGCTGCCCGGCGAGCGCTGCGACCGAAAATGAAGAAGTACAGGACGATGCCGTACAGCACCGGGCTCAGCAGGCGACGGCCCAACACCTTGGCAGCGAACGCCGTGAGTTTCATCAGCCAGAAACTGCCGCGCTCCTGGCGGTCGGCCCAATGCGTTTTGTCAGCCTGGAGACTCATGTCCGCCACCGTCGCCAGAGAATCAGGGGAGCACGTACCAGCATGCCGAAGAACAAACGGGTGTGCATGCTGGAAATCAGCACGTTGTCGTGGAACAGACGAAAGTGCGAAACCCCGTCCTGGGGGTAGTGGACCCGGGTGCGCAGCCAGCACATCGGTTGGTTACGCCAGGCCAGTCGTACCAGGATGTCCGAATCGAAATCCATGCGCTTGCCAATGTTCGCCGAGTTGATCAGCGCCAGGGTCGCTGGCAGGGGGTAGACCCGAAAGCCGCACATGGAGTCGCGGATCTGCAAGGACAGGCTGTTGATCCAGACCATGACGTGGGTCAGGTAGCGAGCGTACAGGCGGCCTTTCGGCACGCTGGCGTCGTATTGCGGGTAGCCGCAGACCACCGCGTCCGGGTGGGCGCGGGACTGGTCGATGAAGGTTTTCACGTCGTCGAGGTCGTGCTGTCCATCGGCGTCCACCTGCAAGGCATGGCTGAAGCCCAGGCGCGAGGCTTCCCGCAGGCCGGTCATGACGGCGCCCCCCTTGCCCTGGTTGACCGCCAGCCTGACCAGGTGAACCCGCTCATCCACGGCCAGCCGCTCCAGCACCGCCGCGCAGGCCGGGCTGCTGGCGTCGTCGACCAACACACAGGGCAGGCCATTGGCGAGCAATGCCTGGACCACCGTCGAGATGGCGGTTTCGTGGTTGTAGACGGGGATGACGGCGCAGGGGTTATGCATGTCTTTTGCCTTCCACCGAGCTCTTGTGGCGAGGGGATTCAGCGAAGCGTCGCACCGCCCCGCTGGGTTGCGCAGCGACCCCAAGTCCTGTGAAGCACCACAATTCGTTGGCGAGTGCTTCGCACTCGAGCGGGGATAAATCCCCTCGCCACAGGACGGTGTGAGCATTAGTCATGGGCTGCCCCCAGCACAATCCGCCCACTGGAGCACGCTGCCGTATCGTTGCGGTAGGCGAAGTACAGCTTGCCGCGCTCGCGGTCGAAGCGCAGGTGCAACTGGACTTCATCGCCGGGGCGTACCAGTTGCTGGAACTTCAGCACTTCCATCCCGACGAAGCGCGGCGGCAGGTCCAGCAGTTGCCGGCCCAGGTTCAGGGCCCAGTCGACCTGCACCACGCCGGGCAGTACCGGGGCGGTGGGAAAGTGGCCGCTGAAGTACGCCAGGTCCGGCGGCACGACCAATTGCAGGCTCCATTCGCCGTCGGTCTCGACCTGCTCCAGCACGTCGGGAGCCTTTGGGCGCGGGGCCGCCAGCAGGGCTTCGACCTCGGCCTGGGGCAGCTTGCCTTGAGCGTTGAGTGGCAACTGGCGCAGCCAGCGCCAGCGCCGTGGCAGGGCCAGTGTTTCGCAATGCCCGCTCAGGTGGCGACGCAAGGTTTCGGTCACGGCGCGACGACCCTGGTTACGTAATGCATGGAGGCCGGTTTCGCTCAGTACCAGCAGAGCGCCAAGGGATGCACGATTTTCCCGCACTACCCCCAGCCGCGCTTCGCTCACCCAGTCGTGGGCCACCAATGCCTGTTCCAGCATCGGCAGGGAGATGCGCTTTTCTTCGAGCTTGACGATGCGATCCAGGCGTCCGAGCAGTTCGAAGCGCCCATCGGCGTCAATCCGTGCGGCGTCGGCGGTATGTTCCACATGGGCGGGAGGCAGATAAGGCGAAGCGACCAGCAAGGCACCGTCGCTGTCCTGGCTCAGTTCGACACCGGCAAAGGGCTGCCACCGTTCATCACTCTGGCGCCAGGCGATACCGCCGGTTTCCGAACTGCCGAATATTTCCGTCGGCCATTGGCCCAGGCGCTGCTGCAGGCTTTGAGCGGCCTCGGCCGGCAAGGCGCCACCGGAGGAGAACACCCGGCGCACGCTGCTCAAGGCCGTCCAGTCGAGGTTGTCGCCCATGCGCTTGAGCAGTGCCGGGCTGGCGACCCAGGCGAAGACCGGGTGCTCGCGGCTGGCGCGTTGCAGGTCTTCGGGAAACGCCAATTGCCGGCGCACGAACGGCCGCCCTGCGCACAGCGGCCACAGGACCCGGAACAGCAGGCCGTAGATGTGCTGGGCGGCGACGCTGCCAATCATGCAGGCGCGGCCCAGGTCGGCGCCCCACAATTGCTCCAGGGCCTGGACCTCGTTGCTCAACTGGCGCAGGTTTTTCTCGATGCGCTTGGGCTCGCCGCTGGAGCCGGAGGTGCACAGACTCAACCCGCATTGGTCAAGGTCCAGCTCGACAGGCTCCAGGGGAGCCTGTCGCAAGTCGCCTGGATGGGTGTCGCCAGGCTGGTCGGTCAGCCACAGGTCGACCTCGGCCGACCAGCGCTGGCGGGTCTGGGCCTGCAGGTCGGCGGGAAGCAGGACGCGCACCCCGGCACGCCAGGCACCGAGCAGGGCGACGGCCAGGTCGGCGGCGTCTTCCAGGTGCACGGCCATACGCTGTACACCGCGGGCGTGCAGGCCTGCGGCCAGGCACAGCGCTTCGTCCCGCAGTTGCGAATGACTGAGTGCCGGATCGACGGCGACTGCGCGCTCCGGCTGAGCCTCGAGCAACATCTGCTCAAGTTTTATCCAATTCATGGGCGGCCTCTTACCCTTTGTCGTATGAGCCATTCAATGGCAAACAGCAGCCCCATCAACCCGTAGGAAATCAGACCGGTGTACAACATCCACCAGCTCAGCGGCGCCCAGAGCGTCAGGACGGCGGCGAGCAAACCGTTACAGAGGAAAAACACACTCCAGACCACCGTGACCTGGCGGGTATAAACCACCGCTTTTGCCGGCAATTGCGGTTCACGCAGGCGGGCTATGCGCTCGATCATCGGCGGGCCGTATTTCAGGCTCAGGGTGAACATCCCGAGCATGAAGGCACTGATCAGTACCGGATACCAACGCAGCAGGAGCGGGTTATCGAACAGCGCGAGCAACCCGCAGAACACGATCGCCGCGACCGCCATCCACAGATTGCCAGGCTCACCTTTGCCGAGTCCTCGGTTAACGAGCAATGCCCGGGCCAGCCACAAGCTACCCAGCAGCAGGCCGAACTGCCAAGGGGCGAAGTGCTCCATGCCGAAATACACCGCAAAGGGGTACAGCAGGCCCGCCAATAGCAGGCCAAGGCCAATCAGCCGGCTCATGCGGCCGGTTGGACCAGTCGATAGACCGCCTCGACCACGTCGTTGACGGTGCGTACCGTCTTGAATTCTTCTGCGGCGATTTTCTTGCCGGTCTGGCGCTTGATGTGATCGATCAGGTCGACCGCGTCGATGCTGTCGATTTCCAGGTCCTGATACAGGTTCGATTCCAGCGTCACGCGCTCAGGGTCCAGTTCGAAAAGCTCCACCAGGGCATCGCGCAGGGTGTTGAAAATGTCGTCACGAGTTTGCATGGTCCGGTCTCAAGCGCGTTTTGCAGTGACGAAGGCCGCAAGGCTTGCCACATTGCTGAAATGGTTGCGGGTGTCCTTGGCGTCGGCATCTATTTTGATGCCGTACTGTTTCTGGATCGCCAGGCCAAGCTCCAGGGCATCCACCGAGTCCAGGCCCAGGCCTTCGCCGAACAGGGTCTGGTGGTCGCCGATGTCGTCGACCTCGATGTCCTCCAGGCCGAGGGCGTCGATGATCAGCTGTTTGATGTCACGGTGCAGATCGCTCATCTTCGGCGAGCTCCTTGATGAAATAGTGATGCAAAAAATCGTTGAGCCTGCGCGAAGCAAGAGGCGGGGGGCCGAGCGTGGCGAACGCCTTTGGATCTATATCGGCCCCCACATGGAAACTGAAGTGCACGCGGCGTTGGGGGATGCGATACCAGGGTTCGGCCTTGGTCAGGGTGGTCGGGCTGACCTTGATGGTCACGGGTGTGAGGATTTTCGCACCTCGCAGGGCGATAGCCGCAGCGCCCCGATGAAAGGCCGGCGCCTGGCCGGGCTGGGTACGCGTACCCTCGGGGAACACGATCAGGGTCTGGCCATCTTTCAGGGCATCGCTGGCGGCGTCGAGCATGTCCATGCTGCCGTCGTTGCTGATGTATTGGGTCGAGCGCAACGGGCCGCGGGTGAAGGGGTTGTCCCAGAGGCTTTGCTTGACCACGCAATTGGCATCGCGCACCAGCCCGATCAGAAACACCACGTCGATCAGCGACGGGTGGTTGGCGATGATCATCTGTCCGGGCCGGCCAAGTTTTTCTGCGCCGTCGATCTGATAAGTGAGCACGCCGGTGCGGGCCATGAACCGGATGAAGAACCAGAACAGCCGTCCAACCGTGCGCCGGGCCCGTTGCCGATGGACCTGGGCATCGCCGGGCCACCAGGCCAGCAGCGGAAACACCAGCAACCGCAGGCACAGCCCGCCCAGCCCGAACAGGGCGAAGCTTGCAGCGGTCGCGAGCAGGCGCCAGTAATAGGCGTCGCGATGCTTGCCCGTCACCGGTTGCGTTGCCAGGTCCATACACGATTCTTCCAGGCATGTTGGCAGGTGGTTTCGTCGTTCAACAGCGTACGCAGCAGATCCAGGGCATGGGGCCAGTCGCTGCCGGACGGTTGAACCTGTGGGGTGGACAAGGCCAGTTGCCAGTCTTCGCCCCGGGTCAGCAGCAGCCCCATCGCATAGGGAAACGGCACGTCGTCAACCCAGGGTGCATATACCAGGGGCGGTTGTTCTTCGGTGATGACCAGCAGCACCGCCGGTGCACCTTCATTCAACAGCGCGGCGGCTTCCAGGACACCATGCTCCAACCCGTCGCCCGTGGCGGCCAGGGCCGTCATTTCGCTGGTTTCGTTGCGCATGATCGACCACAGGCCGATCACTGCGTTGTGCACCGACAGGCTGAACTGGGTGGGCGACAACGGTTGGTCGGCTGCCAGGTCCTTGAGAATCTCAAATGTGCGCGGGGTTTCACCGTGGCGGGAAATAAAGACCAACGGCAGGTTCGGCCGGCCTTCGGCCAGGGGCCAGCCGACACTGAAGGCCATCCGCGCCAGGCGACTGAGGCGGCGGCGCTGCATGGCCGGCAGGAACGAGACATCAGGGGCGGCGTCGTTGGCGGGCAATATCACCGGCTGTTGGCTCCAGGCCTGCCAGTCGTCCACGCTTTCGAGCCCAGGGGCCCATGCGCGCCATTGGGCGATATTGAAATTGATCAAAAAATTCATCCCACCCCTGCGGGCTTTTTATTGTCACGGTTCAGTGGTTTGACCCGCGTCCAACCCAGCATGGCCTTGCGACCCAAATGGCGCGCATTATCCCGGTGCCGTTGGCTTGTAGCAAACAATGGTTACATTAAAACGGGAAAACCTGACGGTGGGTTCGTCCCGGCTCGGCCAGCTCATTATCGCGATTGTGACGAACCTGTCTGTCGGCTGCTTCCGTTATCCTTCGCGCGAATTGACGCTTCTTTACCGGAAAAAGCCACTAACGCTGTAGTCCATCCATGCTGAAGGTAGCGAAGCGGTGTCATCGCCTACTACACTCGGGAATCTTTGATACACGGAGGTTTTGACATGCGGCGCGTGGTATTCAATCAGAAAGGTGGGGTGGGCAAGTCCAGCATCGCCTGCAACCTGGCGGCGGTCAGCGCCAGCGAAGGGTATCGCACGTTGTTGGTGGACCTGGACGCACAGGCCAATTCCACCCAATACCTGACCGGTCTCACCGGCGACGACATCCCCATGGGCATTGCCGACTTCTTCAAGCAAACCCTGTCCTCCGGACCCTTCTCGAAGAAGAACAAGGTCGATATCTACGAAACGCCGTTCGATAACCTGCATGTCATCACCGCCACTGCCGAACTGACGGATCTGCAGCCCAAGCTTGAGGCGAAGCACAAGATCAACAAGCTGCGCAAATTACTCGAAGAGCTGGACGAGGATTACGATCGGATCTACCTGGATACGCCACCAGCCCTGAATTTCTATGCGGTTTCAGCGCTGATTGCGGCTGATCGGGTGTTGATCCCTTTCGATTGCGACAGTTTTTCCCGCCAGGCGTTGTATGGCCTGCTGGCGGAAATAGAAGAGCTCAAGGAAGACCATAATGAGAGCCTGGAGATTGAAGGCATCGTGGTCAACCAGTTCCAGGCCCGGGCCAGCCTGCCGCAGCAGATGCTCGACGAACTGATCGCCGAGGGCTTGCCGGTACTGCCGGTGTACCTGAGCAGCTCGGTGCGCATGCGTGAATCCCACCAGGCCAGCCTGCCGCTGATTCATCTGGATGCGCGGCACAAGTTGACCCAGCAGTTCGTGGAGTTGCATGGGTTGTTGGAAAACGCCTGACTGAGAGGTTGTTTCAGGCACCTATGTGGGAGCGAGCCTGCTCGCGATAGCGGACTGACAGGCACATCGATGTTGAATGTGTCTGCGCATCGCGAGCAGGCTCGCTCCCACAATGGAGTAGCGTCAGATCCCCTGGCTGCGCAACCAGCTCATCAGTTGCGGCAAGGGTAACGCTCCGCTTTGCCGTGCGACTTCCTTGCCATTCTTGAACAGGATCAGGCTGGGAATCGAACGAATTCCCAATTGCGCCGACAGTTGCGGGTTGGCTTCGCTGTCTAGTTTGGCCAGTCGGCATTTACCGGTCAGTTGTGCGGCGGCCTGTTCGAACACCGGCGCAAAGGATTTGCAGGGGCCGCACCAGTCCGCCCACACATCCACCAGCAACGGCAGGTCGCCCTTGACCTGGCTGGAATAGTCGGCCTGTTTGAGCTCGAACGGCTTGCCCAATAACACCGGAGCTTTGCAGCGCCCACACTTGGGCTGGTCGGCCAGACGTTCGGCAGGTATGCGATTGAGCCCGTTGCAATGGGGGCAGGGGATCAGCATCGGGTCAGACATGGTGAACTCCATAAGTCGGTCATGATGTTGATCTGGTGTCGCCGAGGCGGTTTATCAAGGTTGCCATTCATCAGATGCGCCGCACTGACGCCCTTCGATGGCCTCAAAAAGACCACAACGCATCTGTTCGCAACCCAAGGAGGTCCCATGAGCCATCCTCGAGAACCTGTCACGCACGCACCGCAGGACAACCCCAACGATGACGGCTGGGTGCTCGGCACCGCCGGTCGCGACGAAGACCCGAACGCCGCTCCCGCCTATGCCATTGATCGCCGTCACGAACGAGACGAACTGACCCCCGAAGACGCCTGCGGCCTGCCCGGCTATCCCGAGAAAAAAACGCCGGCCAAACCCACTGACAAGGATGCCACCGAGGCAGAGCGGGGAATCGAGACGCCTGAGCAGGGGAACGATAAGGTCGGGTGAGACAGCTTTTGTGGCGAGGGGATAAATCCCCGTTGGGCTGCGAAGCACTCCTTAAAACCGATCAAGTCTTGTCAGGCTGCGTGCAATTGCAGCTTTTTGGGGCCGCTTCGCAGCCCAGCGGGGATAAATCCCCTCGCCACAAAAGCGCGTTTGGCTGAAAGCCGATTCCAGCTATTGAGCTGGGTCACGACGAGCAACTGATCTCCAGATGCTTGCCCCACTCCGGCGGCCGTTGCGCATAGCTGTCCATGCCCGGTTGCTCCTCGAACGGACGGCTCAGCACCTTATGCAGGCGGCGGACTTCTTCGTAGTCGCCTGACTCGGCGGCATCGATGGCGTTCTGTGCCAGATAGTTGCGCAATACATACAACGGGTTCACCGCGTGCATGCGGATCCGGCGCTGTTCCTGATCGACGCTGCCTTCACGGCCGACGCGGGCGATGTAAAGCGCGCCCCAGGCGTCGAAGCCCATAAGGTCGACGAAGTCGTCCCGCAGCCTGGTGACGGCTTGTTCAGGCGATTGATCGCCTAACCGGCGGAAGAACAGGCTGTAGTCGACGCCGCTGTTCTGCATCAGTTGCAACAGGCGCTCCACCAATTTCTGGTCATCTTCCTCCGCAGTTGTCAGGCCGAGGCGACGGCGCATCAGGTCCAGGTAATGGGCCTGGTAAAGCGGCAGGTACAAGCCCAGGGTCTCGCGCAGGGCTTCGACGCTGATGAACGGCGTCAGGGCCTGGGCCAGGGCGCTGAGGTTCCACTGGCCGATGGGTACCTGGTTGCTGAAGGAATAGCGACCCTGGTCATCGGAGTGGTTGCAGATGAAGTTGGCGTCGAAGTCATCGAGGAAGGCAAACGGCCCGAAGTCGAAGGTGATGCCCAGAATCGACATGTTGTCGGTGTTCATCACGCCATGGCAGAAACCATAGGCCTGCCATTTCGCAATGAGTTCGGCGTTGCGTTCGACGATTTCGCGGAACATCGCCAGGTACGGTTCCGGCTGTTCACGGCATTCGGCGAAGTGCAGGTTCAATACGTGCTCGGCGAGCGCGGCATGCAGCTCGGGTTTCTTGGTGTAGTAGAAATACTCGAAATGGCCGAAACGCACGTGACTCGGTGCCAGGCGCAGCACCATGGCGGCGCGCTCCTGTTTTTCGCGCCATACCGGGGTGTCCGAGCCGATCACGCACAAGGCACGGGTGGTGGGGATGCCCAAGGCGTGGAGCGCTTCGGATGCCAGGAACTCGCGGATCGAGGAGCGCAACACCGCCCGTCCGTCGCCCATCCGTGAGAACGGCGTCTGGCCCGCGCCCTTGAGGTGAAGGTCCCAGTGTTCGCCGGCTTCGTTGTACACCTCTCCCAGCAGCAAGCCTCGTCCGTCACCGAGTTGCGGGTTGTAGTGGCCGAACTGATGTCCGGAATACACCATCGCCCGAGGCTCGGTTTCGGCCCACAACTTATGCCCGCCGAACAGTTCAGCGAACAACGGCGCCTGGGCTTCGGCCGGGTCAAGATCCAGCAGTGCCATGGCGCCCGGGCTGGCGACGACCAGCCGTGGGTTGTCGATGGGTTCAGGCAACACATGGGCCGAAAAACCGTCGCCCAGGCGGGCGAAGCGGTTATCGAAGGACAAGGTTTCCAGCGTTTTCATGGCCGTCTCCGGCGCGATGCCTGCTGGCACCCCGCGATCAGTCGAGTGTGTCCTGGGGCGGCTCCGCTACCGGCTTGATGCTGGTCACCGACGAAGGCGCGGGTGTGATGGTTTTTTTCTCGGGCTCGGCGGGCACCAGCTTGTATTCCTGGCCGTTAAGGTTTTTCAGGTAGATTTCCATCTGCCGGAAGGAGATGTTGATGTGCTCCTTCTTGAACTCACGGTTGATGAAACGGTTGATCTCGTCCAGCACCGGGTTGCGGTCGCCGAGATCGCGCACGTGCATGCGCAACTCGTGGTCCAGGGTGCTCTCGCCGAAGTTCAGGAAGTACACGATCGGTTCCGGTTCCTTCAGTACCCGAGGGTTGTCGCGGGCGGCCTTGAGCAGCAGTTCCCGGACCCGATCCAGGTCCGAGCCGTAGTCCACGCCCAGTTTCAGGGTTACCCGGGTGACGGTGTCGGTCAACGACCAGTTGATCAACTGCCCGGTGATGAAGGTCTTGTTCGGGACGATGATGTCCTTGCGGTCGAAGTCAGTGATGGTGGTTGCACGGATGCGGATCTTGCTGACCGTGCCCGACAGGTTGCCGATGGTAATGGTGTCGCCGATCCGTACCGGACGCTCGAACAGGATCATGATCCCTGAAATGAAGTTGGCGAAGATCTCCTGCATGCCGAAGCCCAGGCCCACCGATAGTGCGGCCACCAACCATTGCAACTTGTCCCAACTCACGCCCAGGGTGGACAGGGTGGTGACGAAGCCGACGCCGGCGATCACATAGGACAGCAGCGTGGTGGTGGCGTAGGCGCTGCCTTGGGCCAGGTTCAGTTTCGACAGCACGAACACTTCCAGCAGGCCCGGCAGGTTGCGCGCCAGGGCGAAAGTGATGCCGATGATGATCAGCGCACCGAGCAAGTCGCCGATGCTGATGGGCACCATGCTCATGTTGACGCCGGTGCCGCTGGTGTATTCGTAGAGGGTCACGTTGTCCAGGTACGAGAACACGCTGATCAGGTCTGACCAGACCCAGTACAACGCGGCGATGAAGCCGCCCAGCAGGGCCAGGCGGATCAGCCGCAGGGACTGCTCGTTGACCTTCTCGATATCCAGGGTCGGCTCCTCGACCACTGCTTCGCCATCGCCGGCTTCCTTGGCCGCCTGGCGTTTGGCCAGGGCGCGCTGGTAGGCCAGGCGTCGGGCCGCCACCGACAGGCCGCGTACGAAGGTGGCCTCGATCACCAGCCAGAACATCAGCAGGTACAGGGTATTGATCAGCCGGTCACTGAGCTTCAGTGCGGTGTAGTAGTAGCCGAAGCACACCGCCACGAACAGCGCGATGGGCAGCGCCGTGAAAATCACCCCGACGGCCTTGCGGAACAGGGAGGTATTGCGGTGGGTCGGGCTGCTGAGCAACAGGCGGCTGAGCAGCCAGGCCATCAAGGCATAACAGGTCAGTACCACTGGCATGCCCAGCACGTCGTCGGCCAGGGTCGAAGGCTGCAACTCGGCCACCGCTACCACGGCTACCAGCGCCAGTACCACCAGCCCGAGCCGACGGATCCAGCCCTGGAGGAACTCGACCTGGGGTTTCTCCCAGCGGAAATGCAACTCGGCCACGCCGCCGGGCGCCAGAATGCGGTAGGCGGTATAGAACACCAGCCAGGCCTGGCCGATCTGCAACAGCGCCGCGCCGAGGTTGGCGTTCTGGCCGCGGGCATCGATTTGCAAGGCAAAACCGCACAGGGCCAGCGCCAGGGCGACCGGCATCGCCAGCAGGATGTTGATCAGGATCGCCTGGGGGGTGTGCCACTGGCTGTCGCGTTTGAAATGGCCAACGTCCTGGTGAACCTTGTTCAAGCGAGCATAGAGGTGCTTGCGCCGCCACAGCAGTGCACCGATCAGCAGCGCCAGGGGCAGGAACAGCAGCGGCCGCTGTGTCAGGCCGTCGGCCAATTCACTGAGGCTCGAGGTCCAGGGCAGCGAGTCGACCTGTTTTTCCAGGCGAGCCGGCACGCCACGCATCCATTCGAAATCCAGCGGTTTGTTGCTGGGAATCCAGAACATCTGTTCTTCGAGTGTCGCTCGCAGGTTTTGCGCGGTGCTGAGCAATTGTTTCTGGTTGAGCTGCAGGGTGATGGACTCGTTGAGCACCGCGCTCAATTCGCGGCTCAAGCGTTCCAGCAGGTCGACGCGGGTCAGGGCCAGGTCCAACAGGGTCTTGCGCAACTGCGGTGTGACTTGCTCCGACGGCTGGGACGCCAACAGGCTGTCCACGTAGGTGCTCGGGTTGTTCAGCAGCTCCCGTTGCTGGCTGACTTCGAACTGATACAGGCGGATGTCGGCGATCTGGTCGGCGAGGTTCTGGTCCAACTTCAGGCGCGGCAGAGTCTGGCGCTGCTTGTAGAGGATCTTGGAGAGCAACAGGCTGCCTTTGAGCACGCTGATCTGCTCATCCAGGGCCGCGTCAGTCTGGGTGACGCTGTCCAGCAGTTGCTTGGTCTGCAGGTTCTGCTGGGTCACTTCGTTGAGGCGGTCGGTACTCTTGAGCAGGTAGTCGGAGAGCTTCAGGTTGGTCGCGCTTTCGGTTGCCAGCAGGCTGCTGCCGCCGGCCTTCTGGGCTTCGATGGACTGCTGGGTCACCGTCTCCTGGGATTGGGCCAGGCGCTTCTGGTTGATCAGGTTCTGCAGGTCCTGGATTTCCTGCTCCATGCGGGCGATTTTTTCCATCAGCAGGTCGTGCTGACCGTTGCCCAGGTCCTGCAGCTGGCTGTTGCCGGCCAGTTCCTGGCGACGCAGCGGGATCAGCGCGTTAAGGGCCGCCAGTTCGGCGTTGAGCTGGTCGCGCTGTTCGGCGCTCAGGGGCTTGCCGGCGTCCCTGCCGGCCTTGAGGATGCTATTGATCTGCTGGATGCGGGTCTGGCTGCTGGCGATTTCGGCCTGGGCGCGCTCGGGGCGGGTCTGGGCGGTGATGATGAGGCTGTTGGCGTCGGCGAGGGCTTTCTGCAGATCGCTCTGCTGAGTGGAGCGCTCCGTCAGCATTTGTTCGAGCTGGGGAATCGGCAGGTTGGCATAGCGCTGCGCCACGGGTACTACGGCGGTGTTCTTGAGCCGCGCCAGTTCACGCTGATTTTCAATGTTCTGCTTCGGCGCGCTGGCCAGCTGTTGCTTGAGGGCGAGTAGCTTGCGTTCGTAGTCGGCCTTGCTGGCGAGCTGGGCCAGGGTGTCTTGCAGTACGGCTTGCAAGGCTTTCTGGTCGGCTTCCGGCAGCTTGCGGTCGGCGATCTTGTCCAGGCTGGCCTGCACCGAGTCGCTGGTGGGCGGTTCAGCAGCTTGCAGCGTGGAGACGGAAAGACTCAGGCCCAGCAGGGCGATGGCGAAGAAAGAGCGCAGGGTAGGCATAGAGACCGGACGAGCAAATTAAAGAATGGGAGCAGTTTAGAGGAACAAGCCGGGACCCGGGCGACTTCCTTCGGGGAATCTGACGCCCACTTTGCCGATCTTGTTCCCGTCCATGGCCGCGACGGTCCACAGGGTGTTGTTCCAGTCCACCTGGTCGCCGACCACTGGTGCGCCACCGACTTTCTGGGCAATGAAGCGGCCCAGGGACATGTCCGGATCGATACCGTCCAGTTTCAGCCCGTACAGGGCGGCAACCGCGGCCAGCTGGGCGTCTCCTTCGAGCACGAAGTCGCCGAAGAAGCGCAGATCCAGGCCTCGTTGCGGCGCCTGGCTGAAGAGTTTTCCAAGGGCCGGCAGGTCATGTTCATGGCCGATCACGCAGAGCAAATCATCGGTTTCCAGCACCGTACTACCCGACGGATGGAGCAGTTGCTGGCCACGAAACAGCGCCGCGATACGGGTGCCATCGGGCATTTTCAGGTCCCGCAGGGGCGAACCGATGCACCACTTTTCCGCTCCGAGGCGATAAATGAACAGTTCCCACTCGCTGGTGACGTGAACCTCCAGCGCTGCCCGGGAAATCGGCAAGGGCTCCGGTGGGACGGTGACATGCAGCAGCTTGGCAACCCAGGGCAGGCTCGTGCCCTGGACCAGCAACGACACCAGCACGATGAAGAACGCCAGGTTGAAGTAGAGCTGGGCATGGGGCAGGCCGGCCATCAGTGGGAACACCGCCAGGATGATCGGCACCGCGCCACGCAGGCCGACCCAGGAGATGAAGGCTTTTTCACGACCATGGAAGGCCTTGAAGGGCAGCAGGCCGACGATGACCGACAGGGGCCGCGCGAACAGGATCATCCACAACGCCAGGCCGAGGGCGGGCAGGGCGATCGGCAACAGGTCATGGGGCGTCACCAGCAGGCCCAGCACCAGGAACATGCCGATCTGCGCCAGCCAGGCCATGCCATCGAGCATGTGCAGGATGCCGTGGCGACTGCGCACCGGGCGATTGCCGATGACCAGGCCGCACAGGTACACCGCCAGGAAACCGCTGCCGTGAAGGGCGTTGGTCAGGGCGAACACCGCCAGGCCGCCGCTGATGACGAGAATCGGGTAGAGGCCGTTGGCCAGGTTGATCCGATTGACCAATTGCAGCATCAACCAGCCACCGCCCAGGCCGAGCACCGCACCGATGCCGAACTCACGCACCAGATGCCCCACCAGGTTCCATTCCAGGTCGGTCTGGCCGCTGGCGAGCATGCCGATCAGGGTCACGGTCAGGAACACCGCCATGGGGTCGTTGCTGCCAGACTCGATCTCAAGGCTGGCGCTGACCCGCTCGTTCAGGCCTTTGCCGCCCAGCAGCGAAAACACTGCCGCGGCATCGGTCGAGCCGACAATGGCGCCGATCAGCAAGCCTTGGATGAGATTCAGCTTGAACAGCCACGCCGCCGCCAGGCCGGTCAATCCGGTGGTGATCAACACACCGATCGTCGCCAGCGACAGCGCTGGCCACAGGGCCACCCGGAAACTCGAGACGCGGGTACGCAAGCCACCGTCCAACAGAATGACGGCCAGCGCGAGGTTACCGACCAGATAGGCCGTGGCGTAGTTGTCGAAAAGAATACCGGCACCATCGACACCGGCGACCATGCCCACGGCCAGGATGATCACCAGGATCGGAATGCCCAGGCGGGACGAAAGAGAACTGACCAGGATGCTCGCACCCACCAGCAACGCGCCGATCAAGAACAGGCTGTTGATGGTCGTCGCAGTCAAAGGCAGTACTCCGGGAAAACTGAAAGACGGGCACAAACTGACCATGCAGTCTGCGTGCCAGCGATTCTAACCTGTTGAAATGCGATGCTGTCAAAAAAGGTTTGGCTTGCCTTCAGGGGGCGGAGATTTTTCGCTGCTGTGGGAGCAAGGCTTGCCCGCGATGAGGCCGAAGCAGGGCCCAGGAAGCGTGGTGCCTTCATCGCGGGCAAGCCTTGCTCCCACAGAAGAGAGCAAAGCCCGCAACGCGAACAGGTCAGAGGCTGAAGCGCCCCACCATGCTGTTCAAGTCCACCGCCAGGCGCGACAGTTCGGCACTGGCGGCGCTGGTCTGGTTGGCGCCGGTGGCCGATTGCACCGACAGGTCGCGGATGTTCACCAGGTTGCGGTCCACTTCACGAGCCACTTGGGCCTGTTCTTCGGCGGCGCTGGCGATCACCAGGTTGCGTTCGTTGATTTCGACGATGGCGGTGTTGATGGTGTCCAGGGACAGGCCGGCGCCGCGGGCGATGTTCAGCGTCGACTCGGCGCGTTCGGTGCTGTTGCGCATCGAGTCCACGGCCTGCTCCGTGCCGTTCTGGATGCTGCCGATCATGCGTTCGATTTCGCTGGTCGATTGTTGGGTGCGATGGGCCAGGGCGCGCACTTCATCCGCGACCACGGCAAAGCCGCGACCGGCTTCACCGGCACGAGCGGCTTCGATGGCGGCGTTCAGGGCCAGCAGGTTGGTCTGGTCCGCCAGGCCACGGATCACGTCCAGCACCTTGCCGATGTCGCGGGACTCATCGGCCAGGTTGCCGATCAGCGTGGCCGTGCCTTGCACGTCGGCGCTCATGCGTTCGATGGCGCTGACGGTTTCCTGCACCAGGTCCCGACCGTCGCCAGCGGAAGAGGTAGCGTTCTTCGACGCCTCGGAGGTGCTGACCGCATTGCGCGCCACTTCTTCCACGGCGCTGGTCATTTCATTGACTGCGGTAGCGGCCTGTTCGATTTCGTTGTTCTGCTGGGTCAGGCCGCGGGCGCTTTCGTCGGTGACACTGTTGAGCTCTTCGGCGGCGGAAGCCAGCTGGGTCGCCGAGCCGGAGATCCGCTGCAGGGTGTCGCGCAGTTTTTCCTGCATGGTCGCCATTGCCCGCAGCAGGCGACCGGCTTCGTCATTGCCATCCACGGTGATCGGCCGGGTCAGGTTGCCCTTGGCGATTTCTTCGGCGGCACCCAGGGCGCTGCCAATCGGGCGGGTAATGCTGTTAGTCAGCAGCCAGGCAAACAACAGAGTCAGGCCGGTGGCGATGACCAGTAGCGCGACGACCCAGTTGAAAGCTGTCGAGTACTGTTGTGTCGCACCTTGGTTGAGCGCTTCGGCTTGCTGATTGTTGATCTCCATCAACCGGTTGATGACAGCATTGATGGCGTCGGAATTACTCAGCAGCTCAGTGTTGAGCAGTGTGCGCAATTCATCGATCTGATTGTTGCGTGACAGTGTCTTCATCCGCTCTTCGAGCTGACGATACTGACCCAGCAGTTGCACGTATTGGTCATAAGCGGCCCGCTCTTCAGGGGCGCTGATGAGTTTTTCATAGGCGGTCTGGGCCGCGCGGATCTGCTGGTTGCGTTGTTCGAACAGCTCAAAGGTTTTCTGTTGGATATCCGGCTCGCGGTTGACCAGCAAGCGATAGGACAATACGCGCAGGCGCAGGGTGAGCTGGGTGAATTCGTCCAGGGCCTGGATGCTGGGCACGCTGTTCTCGACAATGTTTTCGCCGGAACTGCGGATTTTGCTCATCTGGGTCAGGGCGAACACCCCAAGCGCCAGCATCAGGGCGCCGATCAGGGCAAAACCCAGGAACGCCCGCGGCGCGATATTCATATTACGTAGGGACATGGAAGGTACCGGGAAGAAGCGCGTCCGTGCGGGCTATGGCTGGTGTCACTGACTTATCGGTCATGGGATTGAAGTCTTGAGGCAGCTGCGTGCTTTTGTCACACAGCCACATCGTCGGTGCGACGAAGGGCAGGAACCAGATTCCCCATTCGCAGTCTCTACAACTCGCCAGCGAAGCACCGTCGTCCTGCAAGCCATGGCATCGGCGGTGACTTTTCTTTATCGTACGCGCCCCTGAAAAAGCCTGGAAATCAATATGTTGGAAACATCCCTCAGCCAGCTGGAGCAACTGGTCAATGACCTGGTGCAACAGAATCGTCACCTCACCGGCTTGAACGAAACCCTGAGCGCGGAACTTGCCAGGGCCAAGGATGAAAATGAAAGCCTGCAATTGAGCCTGATGGAACAGGAAGAACTCCACGGCACTACCGCCGCCCGTATCCAGGCCTTGATCGAGCGGGCCAGCACCGGTCCTGTCAGCGCATGAAGCACCGTGCCGATGGGGTGACGGTCGTCTCGATCCTGGGAGAAGACTATTCGATCAAGGCGCCGGCCGGGCAGGAACAGACCCTGTTGGACGCCGCTGCAATGCTCAAGGCTGCCCTGGCCGATACCAAGAGAAAGTATCCGACGCTGATCGGCGATCGTCTGTTGGTGCTGGCGGCCATGAACCTGTGCTCGCAGCAGATAGAAATGCAAAAGCAGCACCAGGCAGAACTCGACCGTTGCCAGGAGCAGGTCGATGCCACGGTCGATGTCATTTCCAAGACGATTCAGCAGGCCTGATTGTTATGTCTGTCGGCCCTGCATCTCATTGTGGGGCCACCCTTGCTCGCACAGGCGGCCTGAAGGCCTTAGGTCGTACCTCGTCCCACAATAGATCGGGTATAGCTGGGAAGAAACAGGTCGGCTGTCAGGCCGCCATCGCGAGCAGGCTCGCTCCCACAATGGATCGGGTATAGCTGGGAAGAAACAGGTCGGCTGTCAGGCCGCCATCGCGAGCAGGCTCGCTCCCACAATGGGATCGGGTATAGCCAGATCGACCCGACTCAGAACCACTCGTCCCGCATCTCCAGGCACGTGTCATCCCGTGCCTCAAGCAGCGCCAGCTCATGATGACAACCCGGTACTTCCCAGGTCAGGAAGTACCGGGCCGCTTGCAGCTTGCCCTGATAGAAATCGTGATCTGCGGCGTTGCCCTTGGCCAGGCCTTCCTCGGCACGGATAGCCTGCTCCAGCCAGCGCCAGCCGATGACCATATGGCCGAACACCTTGAGGTACAGCGCCGAGTTGGCAAGGCTGCTGTTGACCTTGCCTTGGGCCAGGTCCGTCAGCAGGCCGAGGGTGACCGATTGCAGGCGCGCCACCAGGGCTTCCAGTGGCTGACGCAGGGGCGTCAATGATTCGTAGACCTGGGCGCGTTCGCTGGTGTCGGCCACCAGGCGGATCAGTTGCTTGAGCCCGGCACCGCCGTTCTGCGCCAGCTTGCGGCCCAGCAGGTCCAGGGACTGGATACCGTGGGTGCCCTCATGGATCGGGTTCAGGCGGTTGTCGCGATAATACTGCTCGACCGGGTACTCACGGGTGTAGCCATGACCGCCGAGGATCTGGATCGCCAACTCGTTGGCCTTCAGGCAAAACTCCGAGGGCCAGGATTTGACGACCGGGGTCAGCAGGTCCAGCAGTTCATGGGCCCGTCGACGCTCGGCTTCGCTTTCTAGGGTGGTGGTGTCGTCGAACAGCCGGGCCGCGTACAGGCCCAGGTCGAACGAGCCTTCAACGTAGGCCTTCTGGGTCAGCAGCATGCGGCGCACGTCGGCATGCTGGATGATCGCCACGGGGGCGGTGGTCGGGTCCTTGCTGTCGGGGACCCGTCCCTGTGGGCGTTCGCGGGCGTAGTCGAGGGAGTACAGATAGCCGGCGTAACCCAGCATCACCGCGCCCATCCCGACACCGATCCGAGCCTCGTTCATCATCTGGAACATGTAGCTCAATCCGTGATGCGGTTTTCCTACGAGGTATCCGACACACTCACCGTTGTCGCCAAAGTTCAGCGCCGTGGAAGTGGTCCCGCGCCAACCCATTTTGTGGAACAGCCCGGCCAGGAGCACGTCGTTGCGCTGACCGAGGCTGCCGTCCTCGTTGACCAGGAACTTGGGCACGATAAACAGCGAGATGCCCTTAACACCAGGCGGAGCGTCCGGCAGCTTTGCCAGGACCATGTGCACGATGTTTTCCGACAGCGGATGATCGCCTCCGGAAATGAAGATCTTGTTGCCCTTGAGTCGATAGGTGCCATCGGGCGCCTGCTCTGCACGTGTACGAATATCCGATAGCGAAGAGCCCGCATGGGGTTCGGTCAGGGCCATGGTGCCGAAGAAGCGACCCTCGATCATCGGTTGCAGAAAGCGGCGTTTCTGCTCCTCGTCGCCGAAGCTCTCGATCAGGTTCGCCGCGCCCATGGTCAGGAACGGATAGGAGGTTGAAGCGGCATTGGCGGATTGAAAGTGGGCGAAGCAGGCCTGGGACAGCAACGTGGGCAGTTGCATGCCACCGGCCTCGAAACTGCGCGCGGCGTTGAGGAAACCAGCCTCGAGGAAGGCGTCCACGGCCGGTTTCACCTCTGGAATGAGAATGGCCTGGCCGTCTTCGTAGCGTGGTTCGTTTTCATCGTTCTTGCGGTTGTGGGGGGCGAAGTATTTCTCGGCAATGCTGCGGGCCGTGCCGATGGCCGCGTCGAAGGTTTCGCGATTGTGTTCGGCGAACCGCTCGCGCTGGGTCAGGCCCTCGGCATCGAGGACTTCGTACAGCTCGAAAGCCAGATTACGGGAACTGAGCAACGTCTCGGACATGGCGGCCTACCTTTCTTTGGAATGGGGCCGAGTCTAGAACCGGGAATAGAGGCTGAACAGGATGATTGATGGCAGTGATGGAGAGGTGAGGCCGACGCTAATCAATGTGGAAGCGAGCCTGCTCGCGATGACAGTCTGTCAGTCACATCTGTTTTTTATGTGACTACGCTATCGCGAGCAGGCTCGCTCCCACGCAAGGCTGTGCAGGCTGGACAACCATTGCGGCTGCCCAGCCTAAGGCGTTAACCGATGGTCATCAGGCTGGCGTTACCGCCCGCCGCAGCGGTGTTGACGCTCAACGCCCGCTCGATCACCAGGCGTTCCAGCGCGATGCCGGTTTCCCCCTGGGACAAGCCATGGACGCCGACGATGGCACCGGGACGCTTGGCCACTTGCTGGCAAACGCTGCGCAGTTGATCCGAGTCGCCGTGATGCAGGACCGCGTCGTACACCACATCGTCCTTGGTCCAGTCGGATACACGCTGGATGCGCGCCTGGATGTCCTTCGGCAAGCGTGCGAACAAGGCCTTGCTCGTGTCGGTTTCCGGCCACATGGCCGAGCCACCCACGGCCAGCACGGCGGCCAGTTGCGTCAGCAGATCGCCTTCCACGTCGGCCAGGCAGAGCACGTGCTCGCGTGGCAGGATGGCGTAGCTGTTGCGCTCGCCGGTCGGGCCGGTCAGTTGGCGGGTGATACCGCTTTGCGATTGAGCCGCAAACTGCACGCACAGAGTGCTCAGTTCGGCGAGTTTCTGGCTGTCGGCCCAGGCTTGCAGGGCGGTCAGCGGTTTGCTCATGGCTTCGCGCAAGCGCACGTCCGGTGCGCTGGCGGCGTCGCTACGCACGAAGGACTGCTGGATCGCATCGGTCGGTCGTGTCGACAGCAAACGGTACAGGTACAGCGGACCACCGGCCTTCGGACCGGTGCCCGACAGGCCTTCACCACCGAACGGCTGTACACCGACCACGGCACCGACGATGTTGCGGTTCACGTAGACGTTGCCGGCATGGACGTTGTCGATCACCTTGGCGATGGTTTCGTCGATGCGGGTGTGCACGCCCAGGGTCAGGCCATAGCCGGAGGCATTGATCTGGTTGATCAACTGGTCCAGCTCCTTGCGCTTGTAGCGCACCACGTGCAGCACCGGACCAAAGATCTCGCGCTGCAACTCATCGAAGCTTTCCAGCTCGATGAGGGTTGGCATCACGAAGGTGCCGCGCTTGCACTCGTCGCTGTCGGCGATTGCCATCTGGTACACGGTGCGACCTTTGTCGCGCATGGCCTGGATGTGCTTCTCGATGCCGGCCTTGGCTTCGGCATCGATCACCGGACCGATGTCGACGGACAGGCGCTCGGGATTGCCGAGGCGCGATTCGGCCATGGCGCCCTTGAGCATTTCGATGACACGGTCTGCTGAATCTTCCTGCAAGCACAGGACCCGCAGGGCCGAGCAGCGCTGACCGGCGCTGTCGAAGGCCGACGACACCACGTCGATCACCACTTGTTCGGTCAGGGCCGAGGAGTCGACGATCATGGCGTTCTGGCCGCCGGTTTCGGCGATCAGCGGGATCGGACGACCCTGATTGTCCAGGCGACCGGCGATGTTGCGTTGCAGCAGGCGGGCGACTTCGGTGGAACCGGTGAACATCACGCCCTTGACCCGCTCATCGCCCACCAATCGGGCGCCGACGGTTTCGCCACGGCCCGGCAGCAGTTGCAGCACACCTTCCGGAATGCCGGCTTCGAGCAGCAGGCGTACGGCTTGGGCGGCAACCAGCGGCGTTTGTTCGGCCGGCTTGGCCAGTACCGGGTTGCCGGCGGCCAACGCGGCGGCGACCTGGCCGCTGAAGATCGCCAGTGGGAAGTTCCATGGGCTGATGCAGACCACGGGGCCCAACGGGCGGTGGGCATCGTTGGTGAAATCGTTGCGCGCCTGCACCGCGTAGTAGCGCAGGAAGTCCACCGCCTCACGGACCTCGGCGATGGCGTTGGCGAAGGTCTTGCCGGCTTCACGGGCCAGCAGGCCCATCAGGGGCTGGATCTCGCCTTCCATCAGATCGGCGGCACGCTCGAGAATCGCAGCGCGCTCCGCCGGTGGTGTGGCTTGCCAGATCGGTGCGGCGTTGAGGGCGCACTGGATGGCGTTGTCGACGTCTGCAACCGTGGCTTCCTGCACGTGGCCGACCACGTCGCGGTGGTCGGATGGGTTCAGCACCGGTGCCGGGGTTTCTTCGCTGGCGGCGCAACCGAGGATCGGTGCGGCTTTCCATTCGTTATGGGCTGTCGCCAGCAGGGCGCAGGACAGCGAGGCCAGGCGATGTTCGTTGGCCATGTCGATGCCGCTGGAGTTGGCGCGCTCACTGCCGTACAGGTCGCGTGGCAGCGGAATGCGTGGGTGCGGCAGGCCGAAACCGCCTTCCACGGTCGCCATCTGCTCGATGCTGGCGACCGGGTCGGCCACCAGTTCCTGAATGGAAATCGACTGGTCGGCGATGCGGTTGACGAACGAGGTGTTGGCGCCGTTTTCCAGCAAGCGACGAACCAGGTAGGCCAGCAGCGTCTCGTGGGTGCCGACTGGTGCGTACACGCGGCATGGACGGTTCAGCTTGCCTTCGGAAACCTTGCCTACAACCTGTTCGTACAGCGGTTCGCCCATGCCGTGCAGGCACTGGAATTCATACTGGCCCGGGTAATAGTTCTGACCGGCGATGTGATAGATGGCCGACAGAGTATGGGCGTTGTGTGTCGCGAACTGCGGGTAGATGACTTCCGGCACCGACAGCAGTTTGCGCGCGCAAGCGATGTAGGAAACGTCGGTGTACACCTTGCGGGTATACACCGGATAGCCTTCCAGTCCTTCGACCTGGGCACGTTTGATCTCGCTGTCCCAGTAGGCGCCTTTTACCAGGCGAATCATCAGGCGATGGCGGCTGCGGCGGGCCAGGTCGATGACGTAGTCGATCACATACGGGCAGCGCTTCTGGTACGCCTGGATGACGAAACCGATGCCGTTCCAGCCAGTCAGCTTCGGCTCGAAACACAGGCGCTCCAGCAGATCCAGGGACAGTTCGAGGCGGTCGGCTTCTTCGGCGTCGATGTTCAGGCCGATGTCGTATTGCTTGGCCAGCAGGGTCAGCGACAGCAGGCGTGGGTACAGCTCCTCCATGACGCGTTCGTACTGGGCGCGGCTGTAGCGCGGATGCAGGGCCGACAGCTTGATGGAGATGCCAGGGCCTTCATAGATCCCGCGGCCATGGGAGGCCTTGCCGATCGAATGGATGGCTTGTTCGTACGAGGCCAGGTATTTCTGGGCGTCATGTTCGGTGAGTGCGGCTTCACCCAGCATGTCGTAGGAATAGCGGAAACCCTTGGACTCGAATTTGCTGGCGTTGGCCAGGGCTTCGGCGATGGTTTCGCCGGTGACGAATTGCTCGCCCATCAGGCGCATGGCCATGTCGACGCCCTTGCGGATCATCGGCTCGCCGCTTTTACCGATGATACGGCTCAGGGACGACGTCAGGCCGGCTTCGTTGTGGGTGGCGACCAGCTTGCCCGTCAACAGCAGGCCCCAGGTCGCGGCATTGACGAACAGCGACGGGCTGTTGCCCAGGTGCGGTTGCCAGTTGCCGGTGCTGATCTTGTCGCGGATCAACGCATCGCGTGTGCCTTTGTCCGGGATACGCAGCAGTGCTTCGGCCAGGCACATCAGCGCCACGCCTTCCTGGGACGACAGGGAGAATTCCTGCAGCAGGCCCTGGACAATACCGGCACGACCGCCAGCACTTTTCTGGTTGCGCAGTTTTTCCGCAATCGACGCCGCCAGCTTGTTGGTGGCTTCGGCCATTTCGGCCGGCAGGCGAGCCTGTTCGATCAGCATCGGCACCACTTCCGGCTCGGGGCGACGGTAAGCGGCGGTGATGGAGGCGCGCAGCACCGATTGCGGCAGGATGCTCTCGGCAAACTCCAGGAAGCACTGGTGGGCGTGATCGACCTGGACATCGCCAGCGTCGTCGCCCTCTGCGCGGACCGAGCCGTTCAGTTCGGTCAGGGTTGCACCACCCTCGAGTTTTTCCAGGTAATTGAAAATTGCCTGCTTGATCAGCCAGTGAGGCGTGCGATCAATCGAGGTTGCGGCGGCCTTCAGGCGTTCGCGGGTCGGGTCATCGAGTTTGACCCCAAGGGTGGTGGTAGCCATATTTTTATCCTCATGTTTACCACGTACGGCGTGGCATTAGCTGGCGCAAGATTAGCTGCGCGCTGATTGAGGTGCAACCGGGTGCAACCCTTTTTTTGACGAAATATTAAGCAGCCTGTCAGGAATAAAAGTCCGGCACGCCTATCTCGCACCGCCTTAGTGCTTTGGCTTCTAGCTGACCCTGGTTGTCTGCACTAAAAGGGAGCAAAAAACACGGTTTTTTCGAGAAAACCGATCAGGTGCAACTGATTTGAACGAAACTGGTTGCACCTTATTTCGTTTGTTGAATAGCATTCGCGGCCAAGGTGCAACCGGTTCCAAGCCGAGGGGCATCGGCTGATGGCTTTCCTGGGGAAACATCAGTCATAAATTCGCGGGCCTGCAAATCGTCGCCACACGTCTGTTGTCGACGCTTTCTCTGCCACCGCTACATAAAAACAAAGCCAGGGCGTAACTCATGAGTGTTAGTAATCCTACCCTGATCACCTTCGTGATCTACATCGCAGCCATGGTCCTGATCGGCCTGATGGCTTATCGCTCCACCAACAACCTTTCCGATTACATCCTGGGCGGCCGCAGCCTGGGCAGCGTCGTGACCGCATTGTCCGCCGGTGCCTCGGACATGAGTGGCTGGTTGTTGATGGGTTTGCCCGGTGCCATCTATATGTCCGGCCTGTCGGAAAGCTGGATCGCCATCGGCCTGGTCATCGGTGCCTACCTGAACTGGCTGTTCGTCGCCGGTCGCCTGCGGGTACAGACCGAACATAACGGCGACGCGCTGACGCTGCCGGATTACTTCGCCAGCCGTTTCGAAGACAAGAGCGGCCTGCTGCGCATCATCTCTGCGGTGGTGATCCTGGTGTTCTTCACCATCTATTGCGCTTCCGGCATCGTGGCCGGTGCCCGCCTGTTCGAAAGCACTTTCGGCATGTCCTACGAGACCGCATTGTGGGCCGGTGCCGCAGCGACCATCGCCTACACCTTCGTGGGTGGTTTCCTGGCTGTGAGCTGGACCGATACGGTACAAGCCACCCTGATGATCTTCGCGCTGATCCTGACACCGATCATCGTATTGCTGGCCACCGGCGGTGTGGACACCACGTTCCTGGCCATCGAGGCAAAAGACCCGACGTCGTTCGACATGCTGAAGAACACCACCTTCATCGGCATCATCTCGCTGATGGGCTGGGGCCTGGGCTACTTCGGCCAGCCGCACATCCTGGCGCGCTTCATGGCCGCTGATTCGGTCAAGTCCATCGCCAAGGCCCGTCGTATCTCCATGACCTGGATGATCCTGTGCCTGGGCGGCACCGTGGCCGTCGGCTTCTTCGGCATCGCGTACTTCTCTGCACATCCGGATGTGGCCGGTCCTGTGAGCGAGAACCCTGAGCGCGTGTTCATCGAGTTGGCGAAGATCCTCTTCAACCCATGGATTGCCGGTGTACTGCTGTCGGCCATCCTGGCAGCCGTGATGAGTACCTTGAGCTGCCAGTTGTTGGTGTGCTCCAGCGCCCTGACCGAAGACTTCTACAAGACTTTCCTGCGCAAGAGCGCTTCCCAGGTG
Organism: Pseudomonas sp. ICMP22404; assembly: GCF_006227205.1. Taxonomy (GTDB): domain Bacteria; phylum Pseudomonadota; class Gammaproteobacteria; order Pseudomonadales; family Pseudomonadaceae; genus Aquipseudomonas. The sequence continues at coordinate 243,724 of NZ_VCNG01000009.1, read as the reverse complement.
GAACTGGTCTGGGTCGGTCGTGCCATGGTGCTGCTGGTGGCGTTGGTCGCCATTGCCCTGGCTGCCAACCCGAGCAACCGTGTGCTGGGTCTGGTGAGCTACGCTTGGGCCGGCTTCGGTGCCGCTTTCGGTCCTGTGGTCCTGATCTCCGTGATCTGGAAAAACATGACCCGTAACGGCGCATTGGCCGGGATCCTGGTGGGGGCGGTTACCGTGATCGTCTGGAAGCACTTCGAGCTGCTGGGCCTGTACGAAATCATCCCGGGCTTCATCTTCGCCAGCCTGGCCATCTACTTCGTCAGCAAGATGGGCGCGCCTACCACCGGTATGCTGCAGCGCTTCGAAGCGGCCGAAAAAGATTTCCGCCTGAATCAGTAAGTCTGTTCGGCGAGCACTGATGGCTCGCTGAAGGTTGTACCGAGAAACGGCCCGTCGCCAATGGAGACGGGCCGTTTTTTTATGCGTGATCTCCTGGGGACATCGCCAATCCTTGTGGGAGCGGGCCTGCTCGCGATAGCGGCGCGTCAGTGCGAATCTGCATCGGGTTGATTGAGAAAGATCAAAACGCCCAGTAGCGCCATGTAGAACCTGAACGCGGCATCCTGGCCATTCCAGATTTCCGATTGCCACATCAGAAACCATTCGCCACCGATGACCATGAAACCAAAGAACCAGACGAAGAATCCCACCGTCAGGCCTGCGATGCCCCAGCGTTTGGCTTGCGCGAAAACCCTGGCATCGGCTCGGCGTGCCAACCACAACTCCAGGGCACCATAACCCAGCAGCCCGGCCGTGATCGCTTCGCCGAGGATGATCAGCCAGTAGGCGCCGTGCCACAGCCATGGCTGGGTAATGGCGCGGTAACGGGCGGCGTTATCCGGGAAAGTGGTATCCATGCTCAGCACGTGTTGGACGAAATTGAAGTTGGAGCGGTAGTCCGTGACATTGTTGAACACGGTCAGGAAGGCGAACGCGGCGAGTGCCAGGATCATTGCGATTTTTGCGTAACGTGCCGTCATGGGGGCGTCCTTTGCTTTTTGCGACAACGGAACGTTATCACGCTCATGTGAAGTACCGAGTGCCGTCTTGGTGTAAGAAACCACGGATTCATTCGTGCGACGGCTGGTCGTGACGCAGAAAGTGTCTATCGGAAAATACAGCGCGCTTTTGCAGCTTCTATCCCCCTGTTTGTAAGGTAAATCTGTTTTTCATGACGTCCCGTCAACTCTCCGCTTGGCTCATGCAGAATCGCCCGCCTTTCATTCTGCTGAGATACATCGGATGTTCGCGCCTGCCAACTCACCGCGTTTCACCCTGACGCTCGACAGCGGGCCAAATGAGCTAAAGGTGCTTGAGTTCACGGGCCAGGAAACCATCAGCCAACCCTATCGCTTTGACCTGGAACTGGTGAGCGAACGACCGGACCTGGCATTGGAGGCGCTACTGCATCGCCAGGCCTACCTGACCTTCGATCAACAGGGGCGTGGCATCCACGGCCAGGTCTACAGCGTAGCCCAGGGCGATTCGGGCAAGCGCCTGACCCGTTACCAGATCAGCCTGGTGCCGCGCCTGGCGTACCTGCGTCACCGTATCAACCGGCGGATTTTCCAGCACTTGAGCGTGCCGTCGATCATTGCGCAGGTCTTGAAGGACCATGGCATCCATGGCGATGCGTTTCAGTTCAGCCTCGGCGGGCAATACCCCGAGCGGGAATACTGTGTGCAATACGGTGAAAGTGATCTGGCGTTCATCGAGCGGATCTGTGCCGAGGTCGGTATTCATTACCACTTCCGCCACAGCCCCGACGGCCACCTGCTGGTTTTTGGCGACGACCAGACGGTGTTCCCCCGCTTGCCCGAGTCGACGCTGTATCTGCCGGGCAGTGGCATGGCTGCGGGAGCGCCGTCGATCAAGCGGCTGGCTGTTCGACTCCAGACCCGGACCAGCGTTGTGACACTGCGCGATTACGATTTCCGCAACCCCAGCCTGTCCTTGCAAACCAGCCTCGACAGCCAACAGCAACCCGTGCTGGAGGACTATCGCTACCCCGGTCTTTTTTCCGACCGCGAGCATGGTCGGCACCTGACCCGGCGCGCCTTGGAGCGTCATGGCGCTGAATGCCGCCTGGCCGAAGGGCGCAGCGACCAATGCGCACTCGTCAGTGGACACTTCATGCAAATCGATGGGCACCCGCGGGCACAGTGGAACGACCTGTGGCTGCTGACGCAGATCACCCACCGGGGTCGCCAGCCGCAAGTGCTGGAGGACACGGTCGCGGATGGCGAGGATGAGTTTCAAGGCTATAGCAATACCTTTCTGGCGACGCCGTGGGACGTTTTCTTTCGTCCGCCGCTGCTTCATGAGAAGCCTCCCGCCCACGGCTATCAGCCTGCGGTGGTGAGCGGGCCTGTTGACAGCGAAATTCATTGCGACGAGTTCGGACGGATCAAGGTGCAGATGATCTGGGATCGCGACGGCAAGCGTGACGAGCATTCCAGTTGCTGGCTGCGGGTGGCCACCGGCTGGGCCCATGATCGATATGGCGGCGTGATGATTCCCCGGGTCGGCATGGAGGTTCTGGTGGGGTTCATGGATGGCGATGTGGACAAGCCACTGGTGGTGGGTTGCTTGCCCAACGGTGCCAACCCGTTGCCGCTGGATCTGCCGGCGGATAAGACACGCAGCATATTGCGCAGCCAGAGCAGCCCCGGCGGGGGCGGTTACAACGAGCTGCGGATCGAGGACCGCAAGGGTGCCGAGGAGATCTACCTGCGGGCCCAGCGAAACTGGACCCAGCATGTGCTCCATGACCAGCGCGTGCAGGTCGATCACGAGCGCAGCGTTGTGGTCTGCGGCACGGCGCGGCATGAACTCAAGGCCGAAGAGTTGCGTATCACTCATGGGCGGCGCCAGGTTGAAGTCAGGCAAGACGATCATTTGGTGGTGACTGGCGAGCGGCACATTCGCGTGGCCCGTCAGGCGGTCAGTGCCAGCCAGCATTTCCATGTCAGCGCTGGTCAGCAGATCGTGCTGGACGGCGGCGCCAGCGCGACCATCCAGGCCGGTGGACACTGGATCAGCATCGGTGCGGGGGGGATTTTCAGCAGTGTGCCCATCGAGGTCGGTGGTGGGCCGATGGCGGTCACAAGCGCCGCGCCGGGTTCGCCGGGTCATCCCGAAAGGCTTGTGGCCGCCGTAGCCGCTCCACTGTCATTGGCGCAAATCCTCAGCCTGCAAGGCCAGGCGCCGTTCTGCGAGGAGTGTGAGCGGTGCAAGGACGGCGTCTGTGCGCCGTTGTCCGCGCTTTCCGGGCTGGCTGATATTCAGGAGCGTCCATGAGTACGGGTCAGTCGCCCCACGCTTGGCTTCGACAGCGCCCGTTGCAAGCGTCCGAGCAGCTGTTCGCCATCTTCAGCAATGCCAGCGACGCCATGCCGTTGGCGACCTGGAGGCGTTCGATGGCGCTTGGCCCCAGTCCGATCTGGGCCGAGACGCCTTATGCCGACTGGGAACCTGTCATGCCTTATGTCGGCGTGGTCGCTGCGGACAGTGATTTTCTTCATTGGGTTGCGACGACCGACTCGCTCGATTGGGGGTGGTTGGCGGTGTCCTCGGTGGGGCAGGAAGTCCTTGTCGAACATTTGCGTGGGCTCACCCAGGTGCTGTTGCCTGGCGGCCGATCGGCCTTTTTTCGCTTTTGGGATGGACGTTATGTGCTGCCTCTCCTGCAATCCGACGAAGTCGATGCCGGACAGTTGCTGCCGGTCATCAGTCGTTGCCTGATCAACGGTCGGCCCTTGGAGATCATGGGAAATGTTCAACGGCCGCCACGAGCGTTCCCCTGGTGGGAGGTGCCAGCCTTGCTGTTGAAAACATTGACGGGTGGCACGACGGACTGCCTGCTGGATAACCTGCTCAGGTGGTTGGGCGAGGAGCATCCGTACCTGTCCGAGCGGGTCGACGAGCGCATCCTGCGGCGCAAGATTGCACATTTTCTTGAGGTGCATGGGGCGGTTCATGGGGTAAAGGCGCAACTGCCTGGGTACCTGATGCAAGAGTTCGGCTGAGTAGATGCCTGTGCCCGCTCGGCTGCGAAACCCTGACGTTCGACGCGCTTCGCGGTAAACTCGTCGCCCTTCGCAGGAGCCGCCATGAACTATCGCCACGCCTTCCACGCCGGTAATCACGCCGATGTGTTCAAACACCTGACCTTGACCCGCCTGATCGCGCTGATGGCTCGCAAGGAGCAGCCGTTCGCCTACCTCGATACCCATGCGGGCATCGGGTTATATGACTTGCAGGGCGACCAGGCCAATCGTACCGGTGAATACCTGGAAGGCATCGCGCGCTTGTGGGGGCAGGACGATCTACCGCCGCTGACCGCCGACTACATGAATGTGCTGCGCGAGATGAACCCAGACGGACAGTTGCGCTATTACCCGGGCTCGCCGGAGTTGGCGCGGCGTCTGACGCGCCCGCAGGATCGGGTCTTGCTCAATGAAAAACACCCTGAAGACGGTGTGCTGCTCAAGGACAACATGAAGGGCGACCGCCGTGTGGCGGTGCATCTGGGTGAAGGTTGGCACGTGCCTCGCGCCTTGCTGCCGGTGGCGGAAAAGCGCGGCTTGATGCTGATCGATCCGCCCTTCGAGAAGCTCGACGAAATGCAACGCTGCGCCACCTCCCTCAAGGAGGCCATTGGCCGGATGCGTCAGACGGTGGCAGCGATCTGGTACCCGGTGAAGGATCAGCGGATGTTGCGTCGCTTCTACCAGGACCTGGCCGGCACGGGCGCGCCAAAGCTGTTGCGAGTGGAATTGCTGGTACATCCACTCGCCACGCCCGACAGCCTGAACGGCTCCGGCCTGGCGATTGCCAACCCGCCATGGGGGTTGGAGGAGGAATTGCGTGAGTTGCTGCCGTGGCTGTCGAAAAAGCTTGGCCAGACCCAAGGTGGCTGGCAGATGGATTGGTTGATTGCCGAGCGCTGATCCGCGAGTTTGATGCTGTCTGGCAGGGCGCCATCGCGAGCAGGCTCGCTCCCACACTGATTCGGAAGAATCCGGTATGCGCCTGAACACAAATCCCCTGTGGGAGCGAGCCTGCTCGCGATAGCGGTGGGTCAGCTTGCATTGGTGTTGACCATGCCGCCGCCATCGCGAGCAGGCTCGCTCCCACATTGATCCGGGTGATTCGGGTATCGGCGTCTGAACACAAATCACTTGTGGGAGCGGGCTTGCTCGCGAAGCTTTTCGAGGCTCGAAAGTCAGATCGGGCAGGTCACGCCCGTCCCGCCAATCCCGCAATAGCCCTCGGGGTTCTTCGCCAGGTACTGTTGGTGGTAAGCCTCAGCGTAGTAGAACGTCGGCGCTTCATCGATTTCGGTGGTGATTTCACCGAGGCCGGCCTTGGTCAGTTCAGCCTGGAACACCGCCTTGCTCTTCTTCGCCGCTTCCAGTTGCTCGGGCTTGGTGCAATAGATTACCGAGCGATATTGGGTGCCAATGTCGTTGCCCTGGCGCATGCCCTGGGTTGGGTTATGCAGTTCCCAGAACATTGCCAGCAGTTCTTCGTAGCTGACCTTTTCCGGTTCGTAGACCACCAATACCACTTCGCTGTGGCCGGTCAGGCCCGAGCAGACCTCTTCGTAGGTCGGGTTGGGGGTGAAGCCGCCGGCGTAGCCCACTGAGGTGCTGTACACCCCATCACGTTGCCAGAAGCGACGTTCCGCGCCCCAGAAGCAGCCCAGGCCGAAAATCGCGAATTCTACGTTGCCCGGAAACGGGCCGAGCAGCGGGTTGCCGTTGACGAAATGCTGATCCGGAACCTTGATCGGGGTTTCACGGCCAGGCAGAGCTTGTTCTTGAGTAGGGAGCACGTTTTTGTTCACCAGAATTTCCGAGCGCAGGGCCATCATCAGTCCTCTCAGTCAGATTGAGTTGAGCGAGTTCAAGCAATAAGACTGTCAGTGTGCCCGAGTGTTACAGCGCTGTCAGTCAATTGGGCCGCGCGGGTAGCGCTTGAGCTTCTCGATCAGCTCCGCGCCGGGGATTGGCCGGTCGAACAGGTAGCCCTGGCCGACATCGCAGCGATGGCGACGCAGGAAGGTCAGTTGCTGGGCGGTTTCGACCCCTTCGGCCACGACCTTGAGCTTCAGGTTGTGGGCCATGGCGATCACCGCGGAGGTGATTTCCATGTCGTCCTGGTTGTCCGGGATCTCATGGATGAAGCTGCGATCGATCTTGATGATGTCGATCGGGAATTTCTTCAGGTAGCTCAGGGACGAGTAGCCGGTACCGAAGTCGTCCATGGCCAGGGTCAGGCCCAGGCGCTTGAGCTGGTCGAGTTGCAAGTGGGTGTCTTCAGTGGCTTCCAGCAGCAGGCCTTCGGTCAGCTCCAGCTCCAGCAGCCGTGCGGGCAGTTGTTCTTCCTTGAGGATGCTGGCAATCGAGGCAACCAGGTCCGGGTCGGAGAACTGTTTAGGTGAGAGGTTGATCGCCACCTGCAGGTTGCCCAGGCCAGCGGCGGTCAATTGCTTGCTCATGCGGCAGGCCTGGCGGGCGATCCATTTGCCGATGGGGATGATCAGGCCGGTTTCTTCGGCCACGCTGATGAACTGGTCCGGTCGGATCATGCCCTTTTCCGGATGGTTCCAGCGCAGCAGCGCTTCCATGCCCAGCAGGCGGCCGCTGCGCAGGCACAGCTTGGGCTGGTAGAACACGTCAAGCTCGTTCTGGGTCAGGGCGCGGCGCAGGTTGTTTTCCACGAACAGCTTGTAGCTGGCCTCGGCGTTCAGTGCTTCGGTGAAGACCTGGACCTGATGCTTGCCGTTGGCCTTGGCCTTGTGCAGGGCGAGTCCGGCGTTGCGCATCAGGGTCTGGGGATCGCGGCCGTGCAGCGGGGCACAGGCCAGGCCCACGGAGCCGGTCACGCTGATCAATTGGTTATCGACGAACATCGGCTTGTCGAGCGTCATCAACAACTGGCTGGCGACCTGCTGCCCGGCCTCCAGGTCGGTGTCGTCCAGCAGCACGGCGAATTCATTACTGGCGAAGCGTGCCAGACTGCCGCTGGGGCTCAGGCTGTTGCGCAAGCGTCGGGCCAGGCTGATCAGCAGTTTGTCACCGGTCTGGTGGCCGAGGCTGTCATTGATGCGCTTGAAGTTGTCAATGTCCACCAGCAGCAGGCTGATGGGCGAGTCGCTGTCCCGGGCGAAGCGTTCATCGAGGTTGCGAATGAACGCCGGGCGGTTGCCCAGGTTGGTCAGGTTGTCGGTGTAGGCCAGGCGTTCGATACGCTGCTGGGCCAGTTTGGTCTGGGTAACGTCTTCGTAGATGCCGATGTAGTGGGTCAGCTCGCGGTTGTCGCCGTAGACCTTGGAAATCGACAGTTGGCCCCAGTAGGGTTCCAGGTTCTTGCGTCGGCTTTTGAACTCGCCTTGCCAGCTATTGCTCTGGGCCAGGGCCGAGGGCGCGTCGAACAGCAGCTCGCTGAGGTTTTCCAGGGCCGGCAGTTCGGACAGGCGTTGGCCGTGGACTTCCTCGGTGGTGTATTGGGTGATGGCGGTGAAGCTCGGGTTGACGTACTCCACCACGCCGTCGCAGTTGACCAGCAGGAAGGCGTTGGCGCTTTGCTCCACGGCACGTTGGAACAAGTGCAGGGCGCTGGTGGCGATGCGTCGGTTGTGGTTGTTGATGACCTGGGCGAACTGGTCCGCCAGTTCACCGGCAAAGGCGATCTCGTCCGACTGCCAGGCACGGGTGGCGCCTACCTGCTCCAGGCACAGCACGCCCACCACCTGACCGTCGATTCGCACGCTGGCATCAAGCATGGCGTTGACGTTGCGGGCGCGCAGGCTTTCAGCCATTTCCCGGGTGCGTGGATCGCGTGTCGCGTTGTGGGCATCGATGGCGCGGCAGGTCTGCAGCGCTTCCATGTAGTCGGGATACTCATTGGCATCGATCGCGTCTGGCCGAAAGTACTCCTGGGAAGCGCGGTTATAGGCGGAGATCGGCACCAGCTTGTTGTCCTCCAGGTTCCAGATGCTGGCGCAATCGATCTGGTAGATGTCGCAGGCGCTGCGGGTGATGAGTTCGGCGGCTTCCAGCAAGGAATTATTGGCGCTGTAGCGCTGGCGAGTCAGCAGCAGGATGAGGTCCTGTTGGGCACGGACGCGGTCCAGATGCTGAAGCTGTTCCTGTTGGGCGCGCTGGTTCAGCTCCAAGGCTATCTGCAGGCGCGAGTTCTGGGTCTCCAGATCGAGGGCCGGCATCGATGGCTCGTTTTGCAGCAGGCTGTCCACCGTCAGCAGATAGCCGCGCAGCAGGTGGCGATTGTGCTGTTTGTACGCTTCACCCATTTCCAGCAGGTTCATGGGGCCCTTGGCGGTGTGAAGCGTATAGCGGATCAGGTAATGCGAGGCCTGGGCCAGCTGTTCTTGAATGGCATCATGCAGTTGATAGCGCGCTTCAGGCTCCATCAGGCTGGCATAGGGCGAGCTGACCAACGAGCAAAGCTCAACCGCCGGCAGGCCAAAGTAACGTTCGCAATTGGGATCGAGGAACAGCAGTGCCCAGCTCGCTTCATTCAGCCGCTCGAAACGCAGCATACCGAGCCGCGAGGGCACCGGTAACTGCGTCACTACCTCGGCCGCCATACGGCTGGCGGCATCGGGTTGGCTTTTCATGGGGAAACTCGCTTCGAGAATGCTGATCGCGCCGGGCTGACGCCCCTCGTTATCAAGGATTGCCGCAAGGTTGCATCATTGCGACACTGGCTGACAAGAGAGATGAAGGCTAAGTGCTATAAACCTTATCGGCCGACAAGCGGATTTCTCCAGTCGCCAGCCGATCAGAGGGCCTGGCGGGGGCTACCGTTCGTCAGCGCAACGGGATATGGACCTTCTGCAAAGGGTAACCGTCACGGTCGTGAAAGGTCACGTGAATGCTCTGGGCCGCGACATGCAGATGTGCGAAGTTGTCCTGGCTGACCACTGTGCCGGTCAGCTCATAGTGGTAGTCACCGTTTTCGGTCCGGGCCATGGGGGCCTTGAAAATAAAATTCGAGGCGGCGGCGTAAGGCAGCAGTTCGCTGTTGCAAAACGGCGAGGCGACGATGGCATGGACCTCGAAGTCAGGATCCTGGCTGTGACACAGTCGGCTGGTCATGGAACCATGGACATCACCGGACACGAAGATCACGTTTTTTATCCCATGGCGACGAATGCATTCCAGCAGTCGCAGGCGCTGTTGCGGGAAGGCCTGCCAGGCGTCGCCATCATCGAGTGTGCGGTCGGGGTAGAACATGACGCTGGTGACGATGAATTTGACCCGGGCGGTGCTGTTCACCAGCCATTCGAGCAACGACCGCTCCTGCTCGATATCCAGGATGCGCCGGTCGGCCCTCGACAAGTTGCGTCGTGTCCGGCTGTCGGTGACGAACCACTCGATATCGCCGTGAGCGAACTGATACCAGTAGTGCGGCAATGACCCGCTCAATATGCCGTCGCTTGTTAGTGCGTGGGCCGGGCTATGGCTGGCTTGATAGAGGTCGTAAGCGCTCATGGCGTTGGCGTAGAGAATGTCGTCGTTGACTTGTCTGTTGGCGGGCCAGTTGTCTTCGATTTCATGGTCGTCGAGGATCATGTAGGTCGGTACGGTGGACATCAATTTGCTGATGTGGGGCTGGGAAAAGACAGTGCGGTATTTGAACAGGATGTCTTTGTAGGTCCGGTCCGGGGCCACAATGTTCAAATCGTCGAGATAAACCTGGTCCCCCGCCATCAATACGCCGCTGATCGGTGGATTGGCCTGGTCCACGATGCGCTGGATGCCTGCGAACGTGCGGTCCCCGAGTTCGGGAGTTGAGGGAGCGCCGGCGGTGATGCGCAGATAACGGCAAGAACCCACGATATAAGCGTGTGGAGTGCCAGCTTCCGCATGGGGCGTGCGCAGCCGATGGATGTCCACGGGCCATTGCTGCAACGGCTCCGGGGTGGCGGTGTGAGACGCGGTGAACCAGCCGGCCTGGTATTCATAGATGGTGCCGGCTTGCAGGTTTCTCAAAATGACCACATCGCTCATGTCGCGATGGGCATGCAACTGGATGAAGTGCTCATTCGTCCATTTCGTATCGCCCTGGCGTCTGTAACGAAGTCCTGCGAATACCGGAAGCTTGGGGTCTTTGTCGCCGCGCAGGAATATTCGTGCATGGCCGGTCGTGGTGTGGCCGACAATCGGGCCGACGGTAGGTTTGAACATGTTCGAGTCCATTCGAAATGCAGCATTTTTAAAAGTACTTGTGCGAGCAAAAAGTTGTCGCTGCGTGCCGATGCTAAAGCTCGACGCTGAATAAATGCTGATAGGGAAGGGGACGCAAGTTGTGGGTAATGACTGATAGATGACGTAGGAAAGGCCGCCGGCAAACGGCTTGATGCTTGTCAGTCAAGGCAGATAACCCTGTGGGAGCAAAGCTTGCTCGCGATCAGGGCGAGCTCAGTCGATAACGATATTGGCTGATCCACCGATATCGCGAGCAAGCTTTGCTCCCTCAGGTTCTGGTGCGTTTATAGCAGGCAAAAAAAGCCCCGCCATCGGCGGGGTTGAGGTACGAGCGTGGCTCGGAAAACAGCGGTTCGAATGGCCCTCCATGAGGAGGGCCGTCCGGTTTACAGCAGGATGGTGCGGATATCGCCCAGCAGGTCGCTCAGACGCTTGGTGAAGCGTGCAGCAGCGGCACCGTTGATCACGCGGTGATCGTAGGACAGCGACAGCGGCAGCATCAGCTTAGGCTGGAAGGCTTTACCGTCCCAGACAGGCTGGATGGTGGCCTTGGACACACCCAGGATCGCCACTTCCGGCGCGTTGACGATCGGCGTGAAGCCGGTGCCGCCAATGTGGCCGAGACTGGAGATCGTGAAGCAGGCGCCCTGCATGTCGTCTGCGGTGAGCTTCTTGCTCCGGGCCTTTTCGGCCAGGGCAGCCGCTTCGGCAGCCAGTTGCAGCAGGCTCTTCTGATCGACGTTGCGGATGACCGGTACCAGCAGGCCTTCCGGGGTGTCGACGGCGAAGCCGATATGCACGTATTTCTTGCGGATCACAGCCTTGCCGCTTGGCGCCAGGGAGCTGTTGAAGTCCGGCAGTTCCTTGAGCAGGTGCGCGCAGGCCTTGAGCAGCAATGGCAGTACGGTCAGCTTCACGCCGGCCTTTTCAGCCACGGCTTTCTGCGCAACACGGAAGGCTTCCAGCTCGGTGATGTCGGCCTGGTCGAACTGCGTCACGTGAGGGATGTTCAGCCAGCTGCGGTGCAGGCTCGACGCGCCGATTTGCATCAGGCGGGTCATTGCCACTTCTTCGGTTTCGCCGAAGCGGCTGAAGTCCACTGCCGGGATCGGCGGGATGCCCGCGCCACCGGTGGCGCCTTCGGCCGGAGCATTCTTGGCTTTCTGCATCATGGCCTTGACGTAGGCCTGCACGTCTTCCTTCAGCACGCGACCGTGTGGACCGCTCGGGCCGACGGCGGACAGCTCGACACCGAACTCGCGGGCCAGCTGACGTACCGCAGGGCCGGCGTGCACCTTGGCACCGCTTGGTGCAGGTGCTGCGGCAGGGGCTGGCGCGGCCTCGGCCTTGGCGGCAGGCGCGGCAGCCGGAGCCGGAGCCGGCGCGGCTTCAGCCTTGGCCGGTGCGGCAGCAGGTGCTGGCGCGGCGGCGCCAGCCACTTTCAGCTTCAGGATCAGGTCACCGGTGCCGACTTCGTCTTCCAGCTTGATCTCGACGCTTTCCACCACACCGGCGGCCGGCGACGGGATTTCCATGCTGGCCTTGTCGGATTCCAGGGTGATCAGCGACTGGTCGGCTTCGACGGTGTCGCCGGCCTTGACCAGTACTTCGATGATCTTGGCTTTGCCCGACGAGCCGATGTCCGGAACATGGATGTCCTGGACAGTGGCGGCGGCAGGCGCAGCGGCCGGAGCCGGAGCCGGAGCGGCAGCCGGGGCAGCGGCAGGCTTTTCAGCCGGCGCCGGGGCAGCCACAGGCGCGGCTGCTTCGGGCGCCGCAGCGGCGCCTTCGACTTCCAGCTCAAGCAGTTCATCGCCTTCTTTCAGACGATCGCCCAGCTTCACTTTCAGGCTCTTGATGACCCCGGCCTTTGGCGCAGGCACTTCCATGCTGGCCTTGTCCGATTCAAGTGTCAGGATGCTCTGGTCAGCTTCGATACGGTCGCCGACCTTCACAAACAATTCAATTACTTCACCTTCACCGCTGCCGATGTCAGGTACGCGAATGAGTTCGCTCACGGAAATTCTCCTCAGCAGTCCAGTGGGTTGCGTTTTTCCGGATCGATGCCGAACTTGGCGATGGCTTCGGCCACCACTTTTGGTTCGATATCGCCACGGTCAGCCAGGGCTTCCAGGGCTGCCAACACAACGAACTTACGGTCGACTTCGAAGAAGTGACGCAGCTTCTTGCGGCTGTCGCTACGGCCGAAACCGTCGGTGCCCAGCACCTTGAATTCCTTGGAAGGAACCCACTGGCGGATCTGCTCGGCGAACAGCTTCATGTAGTCGGTGGAGGCGATGACCGGACCTTTACGGCCGTTCAGGCACTCTTCGACGTAGCTCAGTTTCGGCTTCTGGCCAGGGTGCAGGCGGTTGCTGCGTTCTACGGCCAGGCCGTCGCGACGCAGTTCGTTGAAGCTGGTAACGCTCCAGACGTCGGCACCGATGTTGAACTCTTCACGCAGAATCTTCGCCGCTTCACGCACTTCGCGCAGGATGGTGCCGGAGCCCATCAGCTGGACGTGGTGCGCCGCTTCGCGGGTGTCTTCCTCGAGCAGGTACATGCCCTTGACGATGCCCGCTTCCACGCCGGCCGGCATGGCTGGCTGCTGGTAGGACTCGTTCATCACGGTGATGTAGTAGAAGACGTCCTGTTGCTCTTCGGTCATCTTCTTCATGCCGTCCTGGATGATCACCGCCAGCTCGTAGCCGTAGGTTGGATCGTAGGTGCGGCAGTTCGGGATGGTGCCGGCCAGCATGTGGCTGTGGCCGTCTTCGTGCTGCAGGCCTTCGCCGTTCAGCGTGGTCCGGCCAGCGGTGCCGCCGATCAGGAAGCCACGGGTACGGCTGTCGCCAGCGGCCCAGGCCAGGTCGCCGATACGCTGGAAGCCGAACATCGAGTAGAAGATGTAGAACGGCAGCATCGGCTGGTTGTGGCTGGAGTACGAAGTACCGGCGGCAATGAAGGAGCTCATGGCGCCCGCTTCGTTGATGCCTTCCTCGAGGATCTGGCCTTTCTTGTCTTCGCGGTAGAACATCACCTGGTCTTTATCGACTGGCTCGTAGAGCTGGCCGACGGACGAGTAGATGCCCAACTGACGGAACATGCCTTCCATACCGAAGGTACGGGCTTCGTCCGGAATGATCGGAACGATGCGCGAGCCGATTTCCTTGTCCTTGACCAGTTGCGCGAGGATCCGCACGAAAGCCATGGTGGTGGAGATTTCACGGTCGCCCGAGCCGTCCAGGATCGCCTTGAGGGTGTCCAGTGGCGGAGTCGGAACGCTGAAGCTCTTGGCGCGACGCTGTGGCACGAAACCGCCCAGTGCGGCACGGCGCTCGGCCAGGTAACGGGCTTCGGCACTGCCTTCTTCAGGTTTGAAGAACGGCAGGTTTTCCAGCTCGCTGTCCTTCACCGGAATGTCGAAGCGATCGCGGAACAGCTTCAGGCTGTCGACATCGACTTTCTTGGTGTTGTGCGCAGTGTTCTTCGCTTCGCCGGCACCGGTGCCATAACCCTTGATGGTCTTGGCCAGGATGACGGTCGGCTGTTCTTTGTGGTTGACCGCCTGGTGGTACGCTGCGTAGACCTTGTACGGGTCGTGGCCGCCACGGTTGAGTTTCCAGATCTCGTCGTCGGACAGATCGGCAACCATGGCCTTGAGTTCAGGGGTATTGAAGAAGTGCTCGCGGACGAACGCGCCGTCCTTGGCCTTGTAGTTCTGGTATTCGCCGTCGATGACTTCGTCCATGCGACGTTGCAGGATACCGTCGACGTCCTTGGCCAGCAGTGGGTCCCAGAAACGGCCCCAGATGACCTTGTTGACGTTCCACTGGGCGCCACGGAACACGCCTTCGAGTTCCTGGATGATCTTGCCGTTGCCGCGAACCGGGCCGTCGAGGCGCTGCAGGTTGCAGTTGATGACGAAGATCAGGTTGTCCAGCTTCTCGCGGCCGGCCAGGGAGATCGCCCCCAGGGATTCCGGCTCGTCGCACTCGCCGTCGCCCATGAAACACCAGACTTTCTGCTTGCCTGGCTGGATGAAGCCGCGGGCTTCCAGGTACTTCATGAAGCGCGCCTGGTAGATCGCCTGGATCGGGCCCAGACCCATCGAAACGGTCGGGAACTGCCAGAAGTCAGGCATCAGCCAAGGGTGCGGGTACGAAGACAGGCCGTTGCCGTCCACTTCCTGGCGGAAGTTGTTCATCTGATCTTCGGAGATACGACCTTCCATGAACGCACGGGCGTAGACGCCTGGCGATGCGTGACCCTGGAAGTAGATCAGGTCGCCGCCGTGTTCGTCGGTCGGGGCCTGGAAGAAGTAGTTGAAGCCGATGTCATACAGCGTCGCGCTGGAAGCGAAGCTGGAGATGTGACCGCCCAGGTCAGAATCTTTCAGGTTGGTGCGCATGACCATGGCCAACGCGTTCCAGCGTACCAGCGAGCGAATGCGGCGTTCCATGAACAGGTCGCCAGGCATGCGTGCTTCGTGGGTAACGGGGATCGTGTTGCGGTACGGCGTGGTGATGGCGTAGGGCAGTTGCGAACCGCTGCGGGTTGCGAGTTCGCCCATACGGGTCATCAGATAATGAGCACGGTCTTCGCCTTCTTTGTCGAGAACCGATTCCAGGGCGTCCAGCCATTCCTGGGTTTCGACGGGATCGAGGTCTTGCATGGCTTGCTCCAGGGCGGAAAGGCTACCAGAATCGGTTGCCTGAGTTTGCGACTGGCCTTGTGGGCAGACGGTATAAAATTCTTGGATTGCCGAAGGTTGTTTCGGCGGCGTGTAGTTTTACTACAAATCGTCGGCTGTTTCAGCCTCTCGGATGTATAGACGAGTAGTAAAACTACACATGAAAGGCTTTTGGCCCCTCGTTTCGTTGTGAGAATAATCGTTACTGTTGGTCTTTTGCTAACTCGAACAGGTAAAAACTTGATGGCGACTGCCAATAAAATCAGATTTTCAGCTATTTATCATCTTTGTTCGACAGTCAATCAGGTAGTGGCTTTTGAAAAAACACTACATCCAGCCTTTCCTGCGCCGATCAAGGATAGACCATGAGCCTGCCTCTGCTTGCCGAAATCCCGGCAATTCTCCAGTCATTGGTCAGCCGTGCCGAGCAGTCGTTCCGTGCGGCAGTTGCCTTGGTGGGCGACGATCTCGAGCTGTCCACCTGGACGCCTGATCGCTGGGAGGAGTTCCATCGCGTCGCGGCCGCCAGTGATTTTGTCATCGAGCAGAGCCTCCGTGAACCGTCGATGCTACTGGAACTGGTGCGCGGTGGCGAACTGGACCGCAGCCTGGCCGCCGGCGAAATGTGCGCGCAGATCGGTGCGGCGGTGCAGGCCGCCGAAAGTGAGGATGAACTGGGGCGCGTCCTGCGCCGCCAGCGTACCCGCCAGCAGGTGCGGATCATCTGGCGCGACCTGAACCGCAAGGCCGACCTCGTCCAGACTTGCCGCGATCTTTCGGACATGGCCGATGCCTGCATCGACCAAGCCTACCGATGGCTGTACCAGCGTCTCTGCCAGCAATTCGGCACGCCCACCGGCCGGCGCAGCGGCGCCCCGCAGCACATGGTCATCCTGGGCATGGGCAAGCTGGGCGCGGTGGAGTTGAACCTGTCGTCGGACATCGACCTGATCTTCGCCTATCCCGAGGGCGGTGAAACCGTTGGCGTGAAGCGGCCGTTGGATAACCAGGAATTCTTCATCCGCGTTGGTCAGCGCCTGATCAAGGCCCTGGACCTGATAACCGTCGACGGTTTCGTGTTCCGCGTCGACATGCGTTTGCGCCCCTACGGCTCGGCCGGTGCGCTGGTGCTGAGCTTCAACGCCCTGGAGCAGTATTACCAGGATCAGGGGCGCGACTGGGAACGCTACGCGATGATCAAGGCGCGGGTGGTGGCGGGCGACCAGGTGGCGGGTGCGCAGTTGCTCGACATGCTGCGTCCGTTCGTTTATCGCCGTTACCTGGATTTTTCCGCCATCGAAGCGCTGCGCACCATGAAGCAACTGATCCAGCAGGAAGTGCGGCGCAAAGGCATGGCCGACAACATCAAGTTGGGGGCGGGCGGTATCCGTGAAGTGGAGTTCATTGCCCAGGCGTTCCAGTTGATCCATGGCGGGCGCGACCTGAGCCTGCAACAGCGCCCGTTGCTGAAAGTGCTGGGCACCCTGGAAGGCCAAGGTTATCTACCTGCCAAAGTGATCGACGAGCTGCGTCAGGGCTATGAATTCCTGCGGTACACCGAGCATGCGATCCAGGCCATCGCCGACCGCCAGACCCAGATGTTGCCGGACAGCCCCCAGGATCAGGCGCGCATTGCATTCATGCTGGGCTTTGCCGACTGGCGGGCGTTCCACGAGCAATTGATGTATTGGCGTGGGCGCGTGGCCTGGCATTTTGGTCAGGTCATCGCTGATCCGGATGAAGAAGAGGGCAGCGAAAGCGAAGTGGTGGTGGGCGGTGAGTGGTTGCCGTTATGGGAAGACAGCCAGGACGAAGAGGCCGCGTGCCGCCAGTTGGAGGAGGGTGGTTTCGTCGATGCGCCCAAGGCGCTGAAGGCCCTGGCCGTCCTGCGCACCAGTCCGCAATTGCGCGCCATGCAGCGCCTGGGGCGTGAACGTCTGGATGCATTCATTCCGCGCCTGCTGGCCCAGGCGGTGGAACATGCCGATCCAAACCTGGTGCTTGAACGGGTATTGCCCTTGGTGGAGGCAGTGGCCCGTCGTTCGGCCTATCTGGTGCTGTTGACGGAAAACCCCGGCGCCCTGCGGCGCTTGCTGACGCTGTGCGCGGCGAGCCCGTGGATCGCCGAGCAGATCACCCGTTTCCCCTTGCTGCTGGATGAGTTGCTCAATGAAGGTCGTCTGTTCAAGCCGCCGTTGGCGCCGGAATTGGCGGCGGAGTTGCGCGAGCGCCTGACGCGGATTCCCGAGGATGACCTGGAGCAACAGATGGAGGCCCTGCGGCATTTCAAACTGGCGCACCGGTTGCGGGTGGCTGCGTCGGAAATCGCCGGCAGCCTGCCGTTGATGAAGGTCAGCGATTACCTGACCTGGCTGGCCGAGGCGATTCTCGAACAAGTCCTGGCCCTGGCCTGGCGCCAGACGGCGGCCAAGCATGGCGTACCGTCGCGCACGGACGGCAGCCTGTGCGATCCCGGCTTCATTATTGTCGGTTATGGGAAAGTCGGCGGTCTGGAATTGGGGCATGGTTCCGATCTGGACCTGGTGTTCATCCACGACGGCGACCCCCAGGCGGAAACCGACGGGGCCAAGCCCATCGACGGTGCGCAGTTCTTCACCCGGCTGGGTCAGCGGATCATCCATTTGCTGACGGCCCAGACCAACTCCGGTCAGCTATATGAAGTGGACATGCGCCTGCGGCCGTCCGGGGCGTCGGGGTTGCTGGTCAGTTCCCTTGGGGCATTTGCCCGATATCAGGAGAATGAAGCCTGGACCTGGGAGCACCAGGCACTGGTGCGGGCCCGGGTATTGGTGGGCAGCCAGGATGTGGGCCAGGCCTTCGAGAAAGTCCGGGCCCAGGTGCTGGGGCGCAAACGCGACCTGCCGACGTTGCGCCAGGAGGTCAGCGAGATGCGGGCCAAGATGCGCGATAACCTGGGTAGCAAGGCCACGGCCGCCGGGACCGCACCAAACGCTTTCGAGGCCACGGCACCCTTCGATCTCAAGCAGGATGCCGGAGGTATCGTCGATATTGAATTTATGGTGCAATACGCCGCCCTGGCGTGGTCCGAGGAACACCCATCGCTGGCGCGCTACACCGATAACATCCGTATCCTGGAGGGGTTGCAAGAGGTTGGCCTGATGCCGCCCGAAGATGCCACCCTGCTGCGCGAGGCCTATAAAGCCTACCGCTCCGCCGCCCACCGCCAGGCCTTGCAGAAAGAGGCCGGGGTAATTACCGGCGACCAGTTTGTGGATGAGCGCCGACAGGTATTGCGGATCTGGCGTGAGCTGGGATTGAGCTGAGTATTGAATGTGGGAGCGAGCCTGCTCGCGAAAGCGGAGTGTCAGGCGGCATTGATGTTGACGGTGCCGGCCTCATCGCGAGCAGGCTCGCTCCCACACTGGATTTGTGGTGTTTGATGTATTTGGGGTAGATGAAGACCCCTGTGGGAGCGAGCCTGCTCGCGAAGGCGGAGTGTCAGGCGGCATTGATGTTGACTGTGCCGGCCTCATCGCGAGCAGGCTCGCTCCCACAATGGATTTGTGATGTGTTGTAGATTGAAGGCAGAAGGCAACGACCTGGGCCACAGTGATTCTCGAGGCGGGGAGGCGTAGGCCTCCCCGTATCGTTTTTGGAAAACACATGAATATTCTGATCGTTGGGCCCAGTTGGGTCGGTGACATGGTGATGGCGCAGACACTGTTCCAGTGTCTGAAGCAGCTCCACCCGCAATGCGAGATCGACGTCCTGGCCCCCGAGTGGAGCCGACCGATCCTGGAACGCATGCCGCAAGTACGCAAGGCCTTGAGCTTTCCGCTCGGTCACGGTGTGCTGGAGCTGGCGACCCGCAGGCGCATCGGTAAGTCCCTGGCCGGTCAGTATGACCAGGCGATCCTGTTGCCCAACTCGTTGAAGTCCGCATTGGTGCCGTTCTTCGCCGGCATCCCCAAGCGTACCGGCTGGCGCGGCGAGTTCCGCTATGGCCTGCTCAACGATGTGCGTACGCTGGACAAAGACCGCTATCCGTTGATGATCGAGCGTTTCATGGCCCTGGCCTACGCGCCGGGTACCGAGTTGCCCAAGCCCTATCCGCGCCCCGACTTGCAGATCGACCCGGTGACCCGCGAAGCGGCGCTGGCCAAGTTCGGCCTGAGCCTGGACCGCCCGGTGTTGGCGCTGTGCCCCGGTGCCGAGTTCGGCGAATCCAAGCGTTGGCCGGCGGATCATTACGCCCAGGTGGCCGAAGCGAAGATCCGCGAAGGTTGGCAAGTCTGGCTGTTCGGTTCGAAAAACGATCACTCGGTGGGCGAAGACATCCGCTCGCGGCTGATTCCGGGCCTGCGGGAAGAGTCGGTAAACCTCAGCGGTAACACGTCTCTGGCGGAGGCCATCGACCTGTTGTCCTGCGCCGATTCGGTGGTGTCCAACGATTCCGGGCTGATGCACGTAGCCGCTGCCCTGAACCGCCCGTTGGTTGCCGTTTACGGCTCCACCTCGCCGGGCTTTACGCCGCCACTGGCTGACAAGGTCGAAGTCGTGCGCCTGGGCATCGAGTGCAGCCCGTGCTTCGACCGTACCTGCCGCTTCGGTCATTACAACTGTCTGCGTCAGCTCATGCCGCCGTCGGTGAACGATGCCCTGGCACGTTTGCAGGGCACCCCCGTGGAGGTCCAGTAAGTTGCGGGTATTGCTGATCAAGACCTCTTCGCTGGGCGATGTGGTCCACACGCTGCCGGCGTTGACCGACGCGGCGCGGGCGATTCCCGGTATCCGTTTCGATTGGGTGGTGGAAGAAGGTTTCGCCGAGATTCCGACCTGGCACCCGGCCGTGGGCAAGGTCATCCCGGTGGCGATCCGTCGTTGGCGCAAGAACCTCTGGCAAACCATCAAGAGCGGCGAGTGGCGACGCTTCAAGCAGAGCATGCGCGCCGAACGGTATGACCTAGTGATTGATGCCCAGGGCCTGCTGAAAAGTGCCTGGCTGACCCGCTACGTCAAGGCTCCGGTGGCCGGTCTGGATAAAAATTCGGCCCGTGAGCCCCTGGCGGCGCGCTTCTATTCCCGTCGCCTGGCGGTGGCGCGCGGTCAGCATGCGGTTGAGCGCGTGCGACAATTGTTCGCCGTGGCGCTGGGCTATGACTTACCCCAGACCCTGGGCAACTACGGCTTGAACGTCGATCGTCTGGTGGAGCTGCCGCGCGCCTATCCTTATGTGGTATTCCTGCATGGCACGACTTGGGAATCCAAACACTGGCCGGAGTTGTATTGGCGCCAGCTCACCGAGCGCATGGGCCAGTTCGGCGTGGTGGTGAAGTTGCCGTGGGGCAGTCCGCTGGAAAAAGCCCGGGCCGAACGTATCGCCAAAGGGCTGCGCAATGCCCTGGTGTTGCCGAAACTGAACCTGGGCGGGATGGGCAAGGTACTGGCCGGGGCCCAGGCTTGTGTGGCGGTTGATACTGGCCTCGGTCACCTGGCTGCCGCCTTGGACGTGCCGACTATCTCGCTGCTCGGTCCCACCAACCCGGTGTTGACCGGCGCCTATGGCAAGGGCCAGATCCATCTCGCCAGCGATTTCCCCTGTGCGCCCTGCATGCAGAAACAATGCACTTATCCGCCGACCGCCGAAGATGCCCGTCGGTTTGACCTGAAACGCGAGCAGCCCTTGTGCTTTACGCGACTGAACCCCGAGCGTGTTGCCAGCCACCTGAGCACGTTATTGGCTGAGGAGCCGCGCTGATGCAATTGGCTTTTGTCCTTTATAAATACTTTCCCTTCGGCGGCCTGCAGCGTGACTTCATGCGCATCGCCTTGGAATGCCAGCGGCGTGGTCATCAGATCCGTGTCTACACGCTGATTTGGGAAGGTGACGTCCCGCCGGGTTTTGAAGTGCTGGTGGCGCCGGTCAAGGCGCTGTTCAATCACCGTCGCAACGAGAAACTCAGTGCATGGATGGAAGCGGACCTGGCCAAGCGCCCGGTAGACCGTTTGATCGGCTTCAACAAGATGCCCGGCCTGGACGTGTATTACGCCGCCGACGGCTGTTTTGAAGACAAGGCGCAGACCCTGCGCAATTCCTTGTATCGACGCTGGGGGCGCTACCGGCATTTTGCCGAGTACGAGCGAGCGGTGTTCGCCAGGGACGCCAAGACAGACGTGCTGATGATTTCCGAAGTCCAGCAGCCGCTGTTCATCAAGCATTACGGCACGCCGCTGGAGCGCTTTCACCTGTTGCCGCCGGGCATTGCCCAGGACCGCCGCCGACCCGCCGATGCCGACGCGATTCGTGCCGAGTTCCGTGCCGAGTTCGAGCTGGCCGATGACGATCTTCTATTGGTGCAGATCGGGTCCGGGTTCAAGACCAAGGGCGTGGATCGCAGCCTCAAGGCGCTCGCCGCGCTGCCTGCCGAACTGAAAAAACGTACCCGGCTGTTTGTAATCGGCCAGGACGACCCCAAAGTATTCCAATTGCAGAGCGCCGCGTTGGGGCTCGGTGACAATGTTCGATTCCTCAAGGGGCGCAGCGATATCCCGCGTTTCCTCCTGGGGGCCGACCTGTTGATCCATCCGGCGTACAACGAGAATACCGGCACCGTGCTGCTCGAAGCGCTGGTGGCCGGGTTGCCGGTACTGGTCAGCGCGGTGTGCGGGTACGCCCATTACATCACCGAGGCCGACAGTGGGCTGGTGCTGGACGAACCGTTCGAACAGGCGCAGCTCACCGAATACCTGGAGCGGATGCTGAGTGATGCCGATGCGCGGGCGGCCTGGAGCCGCAATGGTCTGGCGTTCGCTGAAACGGCCGACCTCTACAGCATGCCGCAGCACGCGGCCGATGTGATATTGGCGGAGCACCCGTAATGAAATTGATGCTGGCCGAACCGTTCAAGAGCCTTTGGGCCGGGCGCGATGCGTTCGTCGAAGTCGAGGCGCTCAAGGGCGAGGTCTATCGTGAACTGGAAGCCCGGCGCACCTTGCGCACCGAGGTGGACGGTCGCGGCTTTTTCGTGAAGATCCACCGTGGCATCGGTTGGGGCGAGATCGTCAAGAACCTGGTCACCGCCAAGCTGCCGGTCCTCGGTGCGGGGCAGGAGTGGAAAGCCATCCAGCGCCTGCAGGAAGTCGGCGTGCCGACCATGACTGCCGTTGCGTATGGCGAAAAGGGCCAGAATCCGGCGGACCAGCACTCCTTCATCGTCACCGAAGAGCTGGCGCCGACCATCAGTCTCGAAGACTTCAGCATCGACTGGGTCAAGCATCCGCCGCAACCGGCGCTCAAGCGGGCCCTGATCGCCGAAGTGGCGCGCATGACCGGCATGATGCACCGTGCCGGGGTCAACCATCGCGACTGCTACATCTGCCATTTTCTGCTGCACACCGACAAACCGGTGACCCCTCAGGACTTCAAGCTCTCGGTGATCGACCTGCACCGCGCCCAGACCCGTCCGGCCATCACCACCCGCTGGCGCAACAAGGACCTGGCTGCGCTGTATTTCTCGGCGCTGGACATTGGCCTGACCCGTCGCGACAAGCTGCGCTTTTTGAAGGGCTACTTTCAGCAGCCGCTGCGCCGGATCCTTGCGCAAGAGGCTGCACTGTTGAGCTGGCTCGACGCCAAGGCCAACAAGCTCTATGCCCGCAAACAGCGGTACGGGGATGCGCTCTGATGTCGGGTTGGAAACTGGAACCGGCCTACGCCGAGCTGGCGGAGGATTTCGGCAGCCTCGACGCGGTGTTTGCCCTGCAAGGGGAGCGCTTGACCCGTGACCCGCTGTCGGAGGTGATCCGCGTGCAGCGCAATGGCGTGAACTATTACGTCAAGCGCTACGTTGGGGCCGGCAAGGGCCTGCGCCGTTACTTGGGCAAGCCGCGGGTCAAGTCCGAGTGGCAGAACCTCAAGCGCTTCGCCAAGTGGGGCATCCCCACGGCCGAGATCGTGGCCTGGGGTCTGGAGCGTCACGGTGCGGCCTATGCCCGGGGGGCGATGATCACCCGCGAACTGCCCCACACCGAAGACCTCTCGGCCCTGGCAGACCGTCACGACCCGCGACTGGCCGATCGCGCCTGGGTCGATGGGGTGAGCCGGCAACTGGCTGGCTACACGAGGACCATGCACGAGCATCGTTTCACCCATAACGATCTGAAGTGGCGCAATCTGCTGATCAACGACCAGTCGCGGCTGTTCCTGATCGACTGTCCGAACGGTGATTTCTGGCGTGGCTTCTGGCTCAAGTACCGCGTCACCAAGGACCTGGCGTGCCTGGACAAAGTCGCCAAGTATCACTTGTCGGCCACCCAGCGCCTGCGTTTCTACCTGCAATATCGCCAACGCGACCGACTTGATACGTGCGACAAGAAACGCATCCGTCACGTGGTGAGATTTTTCGAGGGGCGTGAATGACTGATTTCCTGGCCGGTGAAGACCGGCCATTGCTGGAGCGTCACGGTCTGGACAGTTTCGAGGCCCTGTGGGCGCGGCAACTGGACGCAGTGGACGAACCCAACACGTCGGGAGACGGCTGGAGCAGCGTGTTCCGGCTAGAGTTGGAAGGGCGGGGCTATTATCTCAAGCGCCAGAGCAATTACCTGACGCGGACCTTGTCCCACCCCTTCGGTGAGCCGAGTTTTTCCCGGGAGTTTCGCAACATCAGCCGTTATCGCCAGTTGGGGATTCCGGCCCTGCAAGCGGTGTTCTACGGCCAGCGCAAGATCGACGGCGAAGTGCGGGCGATCCTGTTGACGCGGGCCCTGGATGGCTGGGATGACCTGGATTCGCTGTTGCAGGACTGGCCGGCGCTGACGATGGCGCAACGTTCGACCATCCTGAAAGCCTGCGGTCTGTTGGCGCGGCGGCTGCATGGCATGCATCAGGTCCATGGTTGCTTTTATCCCAAGCACATCTTTCTGCAAGCGACTGCCGACGGCTATCAGGCGCAGTTGATCGACCTGGAGAAGACCCGCCCGCTGCTGTTCGGTCAGCGCGACAGGGTCAAGGATCTTGAGCCTTTGATGCGTCGCGCCTCAGTCTGGAATGAAGGCGAAGTCCGCCAGTTACTGGCTACCTACCTGGACCAGCCGCCGGACGCCGCCCTGGTCGATCGCTGGCTGGACCGCCTGACCGCTCGGCGCAGCCACAAGGAAGCCCGTTGATGCATTTGTCCGAATTGAAAAGCGCCGGTCGCAGTCCCGGCCTGCCCATGAGCCTGGAGCTGGCCGATGCCGCCGGTCCGGCTCAATTGCAGCTGCTGTCACTGTTACGGGTGTTGCCGGGGCAGCGTTATGTCGGCGCAGGCGTCTGGCGCGGCCGGCCGGTGCTGGCCAAACTGCTGGTCGGTAGCAAAGCGGCCCGGCATTTCCAGCGCGAACTGCAAGGCGTGCGCCTGTTGGCCGAACAGGGCTTGACGACGCCGTTGTTGTTGGCCGACGGCCTGAAGGACGGCGAGGGCGGTTGGTTGCTGTTCGAGTTCCTCGAAGGCGCTGAAAGCCTGGGGGATGCCTGGAAACAGGTCGAGCACCTGCCTCTGCTGGCCGACGAGCAAACGGCGGTGCTGGCCGAGGCCTTGGGAGCCATTGCACAACTGCATGGCAAAGGCTTGTGGCAGGAAGACCTGCACTTGGACAACCTGCTTCGCCACGACGGTAAGCTCTATTTGATCGACGGTGCCGGCATCCGTACCGAGACGCCGGGGCAACCCTTGTCGCGACAGAAAGTGCTGGAAAATCTTGGGGTGTTTTTCGCCCAGTTACCCAAGTCCATCGAGCCGTTCACCGAAGAGTTGCTGGTGCATTATCTGCTGAGCAACGCCGAACACGCGCTGCCCATGGAAGCGCTGCAAAAGCAGATCGACAAGGTGCAGGCCTGGCGACTGAACGACTTCATGGAAAAGGTCGGGCGCGAATGCAGTCTGTTCAACGTGCAGCGTGGGGCGTTCGGTCTGCGAGCGATCCGGCGCGACGAAGAGGCGGCCATGGTGCCAGTGCTGGAGCGGGCGGATGCCTTGCTGGATCAGGGCCACTTGTACAAGACCGGGGGGGCGGCGAGTGTCGGCAAAGTCGAGGTCGACGGTCGTACCCTGGTCATCAAGCGCTACAACATCAAAAACTTCGCCCATTGGCTCAAGCGCTTCTGGCGTCCGAGCCGTGCCTGGCACTCCTGGCGCGAGGGCCATCGCCTGGCATTTCTCGGCATCGCCACCCCCAAACCCCTGGCATTGCTGGAGAAGCGTTTCCTGTGGCTGCGTCGTGGTGCCTACCTGGTGACCGAGCATCTGTCGGGGCCGGACATCATCGAGCGTTTTGCTCCTTACGTGGAAAGCGGTGATGCACCGGAATCCGAGTTGCTGGCGCTGGACCGATTGTTCGCCGACCTGATCCGCGAACGCATCAGCCATGGCGACTTCAAGGGACACAACCTGTTCTGGCAGCATGATCGCTGGGCACTGATCGACCTGGATTCCATGTGCCAGCACCGCACCCTCGCGAGCTTCGCCCCTGCCTATGCCCGGGATCGGGCGCGATTCATGCGCAACTGGCCTGAGGGCAGTGCGTTGTATCGGGTGATAAATGGTCGACTACCAAAGATACGAGAATGAGTGAAGTTGGGCTGTGAAGATATGTCTTTGCCTGGGCTGACATCAACTTGGAGTTGTTTTTTGAATTTTCAGGGCGCTGCTTTTTTGCTTCAAAGTGTTACCTGTGGGGCATGTGCGATTCATAATCGAAGAATGGTTGCTGCGAAACGCTCGCAGCAGCCAAGGATGAAATAGGCGGCAAAGATATCAGGCATTGATCGAATGCCGTTTTTGAACGCATTGACGAGGGAGTGGCTGGAAAACATGGGCTACTTCTGGTCTTCTTAAAGATCTATCGTAAAGCAACTGATCCATCAATTCAGGTCCCACTCTAAATAGCTGCTCCCGTGGTCAGGCTCACAGGCATGAGATTCGGTAGCCGTCCCGCCAATAACTGATCGCATCGGTGGTCATGATTGGGGGGCTTGGTATCAGTAAGGTTGTCCTGTTGTGTTGGGTTTGTCCGGTTTTCAAACTTGCTACTGTCAATGTCGACAGTGGCGACGGACGGCTTTTCAAGTCTCGACATGGATATAAGAGTTAAAATATTTTTAACTATTGGAGCGCTGGTTGGGGTATATGAAGGGGGCGCCTTGAACGAAATGAATCAGTGGGCGATCTTATCTGTTGTACATCCAGGTAACCTGAATGGTCGGGTCATTTTTTAATGAGTGTGATGGACGGGGCCTTGCCGAACATGCTCACATCCTGTTTTTGCGGGCTAACGGACTGGCACCTAAAATCGTCAGCAACCCGTTGCAGGGCACACGGCCGGTGGTATTCAAATACTTACCGGTCTGTCTTCGCCGCTAGCGGCTTACCGACGCTTTTACGCTATAATCCCGCCCTTTAGCTGCCTAGCGCCCCGGCGAGTGGCACATCAATTTTTCGCGGCGCTTTTCGCCCGTATGCAGATATAAGAGGCTAGACCCTGTGGCATTGACGATTCTTGGCCTGTCCGGCGCCCTCAGCCATGATCCTTCCGCAGCGCTGTACATAGACGGAAAGCTGATCGCGGCGGCCGAGGAAGAGCGCTTCGTACGCGATAAGCATGCAAAGAACCGCATGCCCTATGAGTCGGCGAAGTTCTGCCTGGAGCAAGCTGGCATCAAGCCATCCGATGTCGATGTGGTAGCGATCCCGTTCGCGCCGATCAGCCTGTTCGGCGAAGCGCGCTGGCACTACGCCAAGCGCTACTGGTATGCCCCGGACCGTGCTCTCGACGCGATCCTGATGGGCAACCGTCGCTACAAGCGCTATCGCCGCAAGATCGTCTGGTGCCTGGAGCAACTGGGCTTCGATCCCAAGAAGATCAAGATCGAGCCGGTCGAGCACCACCTGGCCCACGCTTCCAGCGCCTATCACTGCTCGGGCTTCCAGGAAAAAACCGCGATCCTGGGCATCGACGGCAAGGGCGAGTACGCCACGACCTTCTTCGGCTACGGCGAAAACGGCAAGATCCACAAGATCAAGGAATTTTTCGACCCGGACTCACTGGGCGGCCTGTACGGTGCGATCACTGAATTCCTTGGCTTTGAAATGCTCGACGGCGAATTCAAGGTCATGGGCATGGCGCCCTACGGCGATGCCAGCAAGTACGATTTCTCGCGCCTGGCCTCGTTCGAGAACGGCCAGTTGGTGATCAACACCGACTACGCCAACGTGATCGGCCTGCGCCGCTATAAAGAGAAGGGCAAGGGCTTCTACTTCTCGCCGAAGCTGATCGAATGGCTCGGCCCCAAGCGCGAAGGCGATATCGCCGACGAGCCGTACATCCATTACGCGGCCAGCATGCAGGCGCTGTTCGAGAAACTTGCGCTGCAGATGATCGACCACTACCTGGGCGACGTGCTCAAGGAAACCGGCAAGCTGGCTTTTGCTGGCGGTTGCGCGTTGAACGTCAAGCTGAACCAGAAGATCATCGCCCGTGACGACGTCAAGGAGCTGTTCGTGCAACCGGCTTCCGGCGACGCCGGTACAGCCGTGGGCGCGGCCGCTTATGTGTCCCATGCCCGTGGCGTGCCCGTGGAGAAGATGGAACACGTCTACCTCGGCCCGGCCTACAGCAACGAAGACGTGATCGCCGCCTGTGCCCGTCATCCGAGCAAACCGGCGTGGCGCAAGATCGACAACACCCCTGAGCGCATTGCCAAAATCATGGTCGACGGTAACCCGGTGGCCTGGTTCCAGGGGCGCATGGAGTTTGGCCCACGAGCCTTGGGTGGTCGTTCGATCATCGGTTGCCCGAGCGCCAGCGGCGTTGCGGATCGCATCAACGAACAAATCAAGTTCCGCGAGCGCTGGAGGCCTTTCTGCCCGTCGATGCTCGACACCGTGGCGCCCCAGATGATCAAGGTCGATCATCCCGCCCCCTTCATGACCTTCACATTCGAAGTGGCCGAAGAGTGGAAAACCCGTGTCCCGGAAGTCGTCCACGAAGACGGTACTTCCCGGGCCCAGGTGCTCAAGCGCGAATACAATCCGCGCTACTACGACATGATGAAAGCTTTGGAAGTCCTGACAGGCAATGGTGTGTCCCTGAATACCTCACTCAACCGCCGCGGCGAACCGATGATCTGTTCGCCGACCGACGCGCTGAACATGTTCTATGGCTCCGATCTGCAGTACCTGATCATGGAAGACATTCTGGTGATCAAAGACGGCGTAGACGCTTATGACACGCTCGGCTGAGCGACATGTGCTGCAGTTCTGCCACGGTTATGACGGGCCGTTCCTCGACTGTGCCCGTCAATACGCCAGCCTGTTCTCGGGTACCGGCTATCGCGTGACCACGGTGTTTCTCACCGGGGTCGCCGATGCCGAGGTCGCTGCTGGTTGCGCCTCGGACGAGGTGCTGTTCATGGAGTACAGCTCCAGTGCCGTGAGAGGCCTGAAGCTGGGCGCCATTGGCGATCTGCGCAAGATCGCCGCTTCGCGCAATTTCAGTTTCTGTATTGCCCACCGTTTCAAGCCTATCTACATCGCCCTGCTCGGCACTGGGCTGCGGGTGATTGGCGTGCACCATGCCTTCGGCGATTACCGACGGCGTACTCGCCGGCTGTTCGCCCATGTTTTCCGCAAGCGCCTGAGCTTGCTCGGGGTCTCCGATGCGGTGCGCGACGACATGCGCCACTGTCTGCCGAATTGGCCGGTGGGCCGGATCCAGACTCTCTACAACCGCATCGACCTGGAAGCCGCTGAGGCTGGCCTGGTGTCCCGGGACGAGGCGCGGCATACCTTGGGGCTGGACGCGAACGCCTGGATCGTCGGCAACGTCGGCCGACTGCATCCGGACAAGGGACAGGCCACGTTGTTGCGGGGGTTTGCCGCGGCACTGGCGTATTTGCCCGACCACAGTCAACTGGCCATTCTCGGCCAGGGGCGTCTGGAGCAGGACCTGCGGGAGCTGGCGCTGGAACTGGGGATCGCCGACCGCGTGCTGTTTCTCGGCCTGGTGCCTGAGGCGCGCCGTTACTTTCGGGCTTTCGACGTGTTCGTCCTGAGTTCCGATCACGAACCGTTCGGCATGGTGTTGCTCGAAGCAATGGCCGCCGGCGTGCCGTTGCTGGCCACGGCCTGTGGCGGGGCGAAGGAAGTGGTCGAAGGCGTGGGTATTCTGTTTCCGCTGGGCGACGCCGAGCACCTGGCTCAGGGGCTGCAGCACCTGGCGGTCATGGATGATCTGCAGCGGCGTCAATGCGCCGAGCTGATGCTTGACCGCCTGCGTGAACGCTTCTCCGATCGTGCGGTGCGCGAGGCATTCTGGCGTTTGCCCCAAGTCACCGAACTGGCGCCGAGGGCTTGATGCTCAATCGATTCCAAGGTTGGCGTGAGCGCGGCTGGATGGCAACAGACGCTTCGGCTTATGCCCAGGCCTGGCAGCGCTTTGGTGGCAGTGTGGCGACCCATCCCCTGGTGATCGAGCGCCTGGCGGCCCTGGCCGGTATTCCCGTGCGTTACCTGGCATACGAACATCAGGGTGAGCTGAAGGCGGCCATTGCGACCTGGGGCCGGGATTTGGCGCTGTCCAAGGATGTGCTCAAGCGCAGCGGCAAGAAAGGCTTGTTCGACCTGGGCAATGCCGAGCTGATCCTGCCGGCGGCGCCCGATGCACAGGCGCCGTTGCGTCATCGCGGACGTTATCTGTCGGCCCTCAACGAAGGGCGTTTCAGCGGCCTGAAGGTTCAGCAGGAACAGCTGGCCATGGCGCGTACGCCGGAAGAGCTGTCCAAGAAGTTTCGCTACAACCAGCGTCGCGAGCTGCGTTTGCTGGAAGAGGCCGGTGGAGTGGTGCGCTCGGTCGATGAGTTTTCCAGCGCGGAACTGGCGTCGATCTACTGCGACCTGTTCCTGCGCCGTTGGGGTTTTGCGGCGACCGGTGCCGAGCGCATGGGCGAGGTGATCGAGCTGCTGCGCGAACTGCTGATCGGTTCGGTGATCTTTCTCAACGATGCCCCGATCGCTATTCAATTGGTGTATCGGGTCGAAGCGCCGGAGTGGATCAGCGTCGAGTACATCAATGGCGGCGTGGACCCGCAAACCCGCGAATTCAGCCCCGGTAGCGTGCTGAGTTTTCTCAATACCCAAAGCGCCTGGGAGCATGCCCGTGCCGCTGGCAAGCCGTTGCGTTTTTCGTTCGGCCGGGCGGACCGGGAATACAAGGACCGTTGGTGCAACCCTGTGCCGGTTTTTACCGTATGAGCCCACCGATGAATCGCAAACAGCAGTTGCTCAAGCGCCACCGTCGCAACAAGCGGGCAGGGTTGTTACTCGCCCTGATGGTGCTGGCCCTGCTCGGCGTGCTGGTAGCCTGGTGGTTGCCGTTGGTCCTGGCGGTAGTGGGCTGGGTCGCCCACGAAGCCTGGTTCGCAGATCATTTGTTCTACTCGCCCAGGGACGACTACCAATACAGCTTCCCGCCTTTCACCCAGCAACCTAAGGTGCATCTGGATGCCGGTCGGCTGCGGCTCGATGACGGGGTAATCCTGGACGATGGCGCGACGCTGGTTCTCGCGTTGCAGGTCAAGAGCCGGTGGTTGGGGCGTTTCATCGACCCGGTCGTCGAGCTGTTGGGTGGAGACCTCCCGGATCGACAAACCTTCGAGCGCGGCGTCAACGGCCTGCGCTACCTGAACCTCAGCGAGCAGGGGGCGACGCTATCCCGGGGCGAGCTGCGGCTGCGCGGGCGCTTCTGCCGTTTGCTGGGCGAGCCGACGCTCTGGTCCTTCAGCTCGCCGGAGGTGCAACAACAGCGGGTGATGGTCATCGCCCCTCATGCCGACGATGCGGAACTGGCGGCTTATGGGTTGTACAGCCGAGCCGACGAAGCGTGGATCGTGACACTGACCGCAGGCGAAATCGAAGCTGAACATTATCAGCAGATGGGGCTGGATCGCGTCGAGGCGGCGCGGCTCAAGGGCCGTCTGCGGGCTTGGGACAGCATCGCCGTACCGCGCTGGGCTGGGGTGCCGCAAGGCCATTGCATGCAATTGGGGTACTTCTGCCTCCAGTTGGCGGCCATGCAAGCCGCGCCCACCCAGCCTCAGGGGTCTCGTGAGGCAGACCTGAGCGATACACGGCCGTTCCGCCGGTTCAATCCTTTTGCCCTGCCCGGCGATGTCGATGGCGCACCGACCTGGAACAACCTGGTGGCCGACTTGCGCGCGTTGCTGCTGATGGCGCGTCCTGAAGTCATTGTGTTGCCGCATCCGACCCTGGATCCGCACCCTGACCATCTTTGCGCCCATCATGCCGTCCTGCAAGCCCTCGAAGGCCTGGAGTGGCAACCCGGCACATTGTTGGGTTACGCCAATCACCTGCACGATAATGACCGCTGGCCCATGGGTGATGCCGGTACGGGCATTGCGTTGCCGCCGTGTTTCGACCCGGACCGGCCGATGCATCCTGTCAGCCTGCCGTTGGCGCTGGCCGGCCAGCGCGACAAGGCCATGGCGTTGGGCATGATGCATGATCTGCAGCCGCGAGCGCCCTTCAAGCGTCGCCTGCGCCGTGCCATCCAGCGGCTGTTGGCGGGGCGCAAGGGCGCCGTGTATGGCGAGAATGAATTCTTTCGTAAAACGGTCAGGCGTCACGAACTTTTCTGGCTTTTGAAACGCTCTGAAGTACACATGAAGCCGAAATGACCCAAGTGGACTCCAGTGTCCTCGCCCAGATGGATGTGAGCTTGTCGTGATCAATTCTTGCCCGAGTATTCTTTTTATCATTCCGTATTTCGGGCGTTGGCCTTTCTGGATGCCTTTGTTTCTGGAAAGTTGTCGGCGTAACCCCGATATTGACTGGCTGTTATTCAGTGATTGTGGCGTGCCGCAGAATCTCCCTTCTAATGTGACTGTCGAGACCATCACATTCGAGGCGTACTGCCAGTTGGTTTCCGAGCGGCTACATATCGAGTTCAGGCCAACGCAGGCTTATAAGCTGTGTGATATCAAGCCTGCCCTTGGCTATATCCATGCGGATCGCCTCGAAGGTTACGATTTCTGGGGCTTTGGCGACATCGACCTGGTGTACGGTGACCTTCGGCAATACTTTACGGCCGAGCGCCTGGCGGCCCATGACTTGTTTTCAACCCATGAGCGACGCGTTGCGGGGCATCTGTGCCTGATACGCAACGTTGCGAGCATGCGTGAGGCGTTCAAGCTGATTAAGAGTTGGCAACATCGCTTCATGGATGATCAGCACCATGCCTTGGACGAAGGGGCATTCAGCCGTATTTTCATGTGGAGAAAGAACTTTCCCGAACCGCTGTTTTCCTTGGTCGGCAAGTTCAATCCATGGCGTCGACGCAGTGAGTTCACCGAGGCATTCAGCACGCCGGGCGGGTGCATAAAATGGCACGACGGTACTGAGGATTTTCCCCTTCGCTGGTTCTGGCGCAATGGTCGCCTGACCAATGATCGGGATGAGGACCGAGCGTTCCCCTATTTTCATTTCGTCTGCTGGAAACGTAACGACTGGTCGGCGCTGCCCGAGCCAGATCCTGTTTGGATGCGAAGGCTGGCGACAGAGTCGGCCTGGATGATCGACGCCACAGGTTTCCATCAAGGAGCACTATGAGCCCGCGTTTGAAAGTGCTGCAGTTGCAGCCGGACTACAACGTAAAGCAGCATGATTTCGCCGATCTGGCGGAGCAGATCGTCAAGGCCCTTCCGCGTGAGCGCTACGAGGTAACGGCGGCTTTTCTGCGCGGTCGCCCAGGGCCTGGCGAGGCGGTCAGTCGGGCCGATCGATCGGTTTATTTCGAGTTTTCGGACAAGTCACTCAAGGGCATACGCCTTCGTGCGATGTGGCGGCTGTACCAGTTCTGCCGCGCGGAAAAATTCGATGTCGTGGTGTGCAACCGCTTCAAGCCCGTCAACATGATGCTGCAGCTCAATCGATGGTTGAAAATCCCGTTGTGTATCGGCATTGCCCACGGGTTCGGAGAGTATGATCGGTTCTATCGCCGTCGCCAGACGCAGCGACAGGTGGACCAACACTGGCGGTTCGTCGGCGTATCGCCGGCCGTCAAGCAGTATCTCCTGGATTGTCATTGTGGATTCACCGAGTCCAATACTTACGCCATCACCAATGCCATCGATATCCAGCAGGCGGAAGCTTTGCAGCATTCACGCGAGCGCGCTCGCGAGATGCTGGGTATCGGCCCTTCGGTGAGACTGGTTGGCGCCTTGGGGCGATTGGTGCCCGTCAAAGGACATACCTACTTGCTGCAGGCTTTTGCCGCACTCAAGGACAAATACCCCACCACGCAGCTGGCAATCATCGGTGCCGGGCGTGAAGAGTCCCGTCTGGCCGCGCAGATCAAGCAATTGGGCCTGGCTGATCGCGCGCATCTGCTCGGTTTCAAGGAAAACGCCCTTCAATATGTCAGGGCCTTCGATATCTGGACCATGCCCTCCCTGGCCGAGGGCCTGGGCCTGGCGCTGCTGGAAGGAATGAGCGGACATCTACCGGTGATCGCTTCTGATGTGCCTGCAATGTTGCCATTGATTCAAGGTGCCGGAGGCTTGGCGGTAAAGCCTGGTGATGTGCCGAGTCTGATAACGGCGCTCGATACCTATCTGGGACTGTCGGATGCCGAACTCAAGGCCTGTGGCGAGCGAGCTTATCGCTACCTTGTTGAACAGCACGATATTGAAGTGTTCCGTCGGAAATACCTTGAGTTGATCGAGACCGGCCTGAATGAGACCTGTAAGGAGCAGCCATGAGTGCCGCACAGCCTGTCGTCACCGTGATCATCGCGTCCTACAACCATGGTCGCTACATTGAAGAATGCATTCTCAGTGTGCTGGGACAGACCTATCCGAACATCGAGTTGATGGTGATTGATGACGGCTCCACCGATGACAGCGTTGAACGTATCCAGCGTCTGCAGGCGGCCCATGGCTTCGACTTCCGGGTCCAGCAGAACCAGGGGTTGACCAATACGCTTAACGGAGCGATTGCACGCGCCACAGGCAGCCTGATTGTGCCATTTGGTTCCGACGACATCATGCTGCCCGAGCGAATTGCCACTCAAGTGGCCTACATGGATGGCAAGCCTGAAGTCGGCATTTGTGCAGGCAACATCGAGTTGATTGATGCCGAAGGGAATCTGTACCCTGAGAACCGCCAGAACCGCGACGTACCTTTTCGACGGCTCGATTTCGAAGATATGTTCATGGAGCGCAAGCCTTATCCGCCGGCACCGACCCTAATGATACGTCGCGAAGCGCTGGAGAAGGTTGGAGGGTTCGATCCGGAAATTCGCCTTGAAGATCTGTTGATTGAGCTGAAGGTGACCCGGGCCGGGTATTACATTGATGGCCTGAGTGTATTGATGGCGCGCTATCGCAAGCACGCTACCAACTCCTACAAGAATCATCGGTTCATGACCGATAGCATTCTGCGTACCTACGCCTTGTTCAGCGATCATCCGCTTTATGAACAAGTGCGCTACAAGTTCCTTAATTCCATGTTCCTGAAAATGTCGAACCGCGACCACGTGTTCGCTCGTGAACTACTGAGGCAGGTTCCTTTCAGGGCTTGGAACAAAAAAACCTGGCGTGGCCTGGGGCGCATGTTTTTTTGTCCGCTGGAAAAGCACTGAACCGCGCTCAAAGGGTCCGAGATGGCTGATATCGTCGTTCAATGTCGAACGACGGGATCATCACGCCCGGGCCGTTCTGTCTCTCGACAGAATGCGTTTTTGCAGGTCATCGACCGCCGGCTTCGAGGCGATCATGGCGTAACCATCAAGCAGCGCATCAAGGTGTTGCTCAAAAAGCCAGCCGTAATCCTCCGTATAGCGCTGCATATGGCGCAAGTTGCGCTGGCGAAGCGCGAGCCTGAGCGAAGACGGATATACGTACATGTCGGCAATATCGATCAGGCCGAATTCGCCGTTTTCCAGGACCAGTACATTGCCCATATGCAGGGATCGGAAGTAAACGCCTCGTTCATGCAATTGCGCGAGGAATCTTCCAAAGCCCTGGACCAGGGAGTGGCGTTGCGCAGGCGTCGCAGCGTCTTTCATCGCTTGGCGAACGGTCATTCCTGGCAAGGGGACGTAGTGCACTGCACTGCTGCCGTCGTTCAAATGGTACAGCGCGAGTATCGTCGGGCTCTGGATGCCCAGGTTTCGCAACAACTGACTGTTGACGATAAAGCGTTCGGAATAAGGATTGAAGCCGCCCGAGGTGTACCAACGACGTGCTCGGAACAGTTTGAGGAAATCTCCCCCGGACAAACGCAGGACCTTTGGGCCAAGCCCATCGGATTCAATCACCTGAGCACCCGCCGAGAGCGTTTCCAAGGCTTGCGGAGTCAACCTTTCCACAGGAGTATCCAGCAGGCGTCTGGCGCGGTAATTGATACTCAGGGCAGCGATCAGGGCCAGTGGAATCCACAGCAGGAACCAATGCTCCTTCGGCCTGGACAGGATGCCTCCGCCCTCTGTGAGCGCTGCGCTCATGCCGTATACCAGCCAAGTGGAGGCCACGATAAACAAGGGATGATTCCGGTAACGCCAACTGCTCAATAATCCCCAGGCCTGGAAGAAAATCCATGGTACCAGCCCGACGATTCCGACGTAGTACAACACGCCAAGGGCAAAGTTATGGGGTTCGGAGAGCATGTAGCCCAAGCCTGGATCAACCTCAAAGTCCGCCCCGTAACCGTGCCCAATCCAGGGATGCTGGGCGATCATTTGTAGGGCTATCTGCCAGATTTCCAGGCGAAATGAGTCTCCACGGGCAAAAATCATACTGTTGAACCATACGCTTGCGATGATTGCGCCCAGAGCTAGAAGCCCGAACAACGCCATCGAGCGACGATTCCAACACAGGATACCTATCCAGATAATGGCTGCGGTCAATGCGACCAAGGGCGTTCTTGAGCCAGTAGCGGCGACGGCTGCCAGCATGACTAGGGTGGCAGGCACAGAAAGCCAGAGTATCTGGCGATTTCTCCAGAGCATGCCCAGACTGATCCAGTAAACGCAAAAGAACCCGTACAGGTGAGAGCTGAGCAGCGGATTGTCGAGGGCGCCGGAGCCGATCAAGCGCATTCCCGGCTCATATATCCTGGCAAACATGTACAAATTATAGAGCGAGGCGACCAGGGCTATCGTCGCTGCGCCGAACAACAGAGGGTGAAGCAGGTCGCCGCGATAGCGCACCAGTAGATGACACCCGGCAAACAGTAGCAGGGTATGCAGTACTGTTTTGATCGGGCGCCCGATACTGTCGATCTCGGGCCCCCACGACAAGCTGATCAGCGCCCAGCTGACGAAAACGACCAGAGCGACGAAAATCGGCTCACGGGCCAGTTCTTTTAGCATGCTTGGCCTGAGGCACAAGGCTATCAGGGCAGGTATGCTGAACAACCCATAGAATAATTTATGGTGCTGGCTGCGCCCCGGCACAAAGAACAAGGCGCACAAAAGCAGCAGGAAGCCAAGCGGAAGAATCCACAGGCAGATGAAATCGAAAACCCTATGGGCGGGGGCGTAGTGCTTGGATAGCATGCTCAGGAATTCATTTTCGTAATCAAGTGGACCATTCACGGTGATGGCTATGGAGTATTTCGTAGCGGCGTAACAATAACAGCCTTACCGGTTTGCCAGAACACCGAAGAAGCTGTGTTAAAGTCAGCGACCTTTTTATCGACATTCGCGTGATATGGCCGATTCCAGTTCCCCAGCAAGCCCCTCAAGCTTGAAAGTCTATTTCCGCCTGCTCGGCTACGTGAAGCCTTACATCGGCTTGTTCGGGTTGAGTATCGTCGGGTTCCTGATTTTCGCGTCTACCCAGCCCATGCTTGGCTATATCCTCAAGTATTTCGTCGATGGCCTGTCCAATCCGAACGCGGTGCTGTTTCCGACGGTGCCATACCTGCGGGACCTGCAGTTATTACAGGCGGTGCCGCTGCTGATCATTTTGATTGCTGCCTGGCAGGGGTTGGGTTCGTATCTGGGCAACTATTTCCTGGCCAAGGTTTCGCTGGGACTGGTGCATGATCTGCGGGTGCAGCTATTCAACAACCTGCTCACGTTGCCCAATCGCTATTTCGACAAACATAACTCGGGTCATCTGATTTCCCGCATCACTTTCAACGTGACGATGGTAACCGGGGCGGCAACAGATGCGATCAAGGTCGTTATCCGTGAAGGCATGACGGTAGTTTTCCTGTTCGCCTCGCTGTTGTTCATGAACTGGCGCCTCACCCTGGTGATGGTGGCGATCTTGCCGCTGATTGCGGTCATGGTCCGCACCGCGAGCAAGAAATTTCGCAAGCAGAGCAAAAAAATCCAGGCGGCGATGGGGGATGTGACACATGTCGCCTCCGAGACCATCCAGAGCTATCGCGTGGTGCGCAGTTTCGGAGGTGAGGTCTATGAGCAGAAGCGCTTCCTCGAGGCCAGCCAGGGCAACACCGACAAACAGTTGCGAATGACGCGTACCGGAGCTATCTACACGCCATTGCTGCAACTGGTGATCTACAGTGCGATGGCCGCGCTGATGTTCTTGGTCCTGTTTCTGCGCGGCGATGCTTCGGCGGGCGACATGGTGGCCTACATTACCTTGGCTGGTCTGCTACCCAAGCCCATCCGCCAGTTGTCGGAAGTCAGCTCCACAATCCAGAAAGGCGTCGCCGGTGCGGAAAGTATTTTCGAACAACTGGATGTCACGCCGGAAACCGACACCGGTACCGTAGAGCGTGATGCCGTTAGCGGGCGGCTCGATGTGCGCCATTTGAGCTTCACCTACCCGGATACCGACAGGCAGGTGCTCGATGACATCAGCTTTTCGGTGGAACCAGGACAAATGGTTGCGCTTGTGGGGCGCTCGGGCAGCGGCAAGTCCACCCTGGCCAACCTGATCCCTCGCTTCTATCACCACAATGACGGTGAGATCCTGCTCGATGGCGTTGAAATCGAGCAGTACAAATTGTTGAACCTACGCCGTCATATTGCTCAGGTGACCCAGCACGTAACGCTGTTCAGCGACACGGTTGCCAACAATATTGCCTATGGCGACCTGGCCGGTGCGCCGCGCGTCGATATCGAGAGGGCAGCGCAAGACGCTTATGCCATGGACTTCATCAGGCAATTGCCTCAAGGCCTGGATACCCAGGTCGGTGAAAACGGTGTGCTGCTTTCCGGTGGTCAGCGTCAACGTCTGGCTATCGCCAGGGCTCTCTTGAAAAATGCTCCGCTGTTGATTCTCGACGAGGCTACTTCGGCCCTGGATACCGAGTCCGAGCGGCATATCCAGTCCGCACTGGATCAGGTCATGAAGGGCCGGACGACCTTGGTGATTGCCCACCGGTTGTCGACCATCGAAAAAGCCGACCTGATCCTGGTGATGGATCAGGGGCGCATCGTCGAACGTGGGACTCACGGCGAACTGCTGGCGCAGAACGGCTATTACGCACGCTTGAACGCCATGGGGCTGGATGTTCCGGGTCAGGATATTGCCTGAGCTGCAGGCTCGCTTTGACAGAGGGGGGCGTTTGAACCTCGTCTGGCTGGCCGTACGCAGCCTTGTGGGAAGCTATGCTTAGGGCGGGCCGTCAACTGATCCGGTGATCCGGCGGGTCCGCTCAAGTGACCATGAGATGCACGGCTATGGATGAGACGTCAAAGGTATGAAGCAACATTCACGGATACGCTCCCTTGCGTCAGCTGTCACGCCCCAGGATCGGGCCTTCATCAAAGCCCAGCGACCACGTTGCATCTGGCTGACCGGACTCTCGGGGGCGGGCAAGTCGACCCTGGCCAACGCCCTGGAAGTGCAGCTCAACCAGCGAGGCTTGCATACGTCGCTGCTGGACGGCGATAACTTGCGCCAGGGGCTGTGTCGAGGGTTGGGCATGGATGCCGAGTCCCGTAAGGAAAATATCCGGCGCATCGCTGAGGTGGCGCGCCTGATGGTCGATGCGGGGTTGATCGTCATCGTTGCCGCAATTTCTCCCTTTCGCGCAGACCGGGAAGCGGCCCGACAATTATTCTCCCAGGGCACCTTTGTGGAGGTTTATGTGAGCACGCCTTTCGGGGTTTGTGCCGAGCGCGATCCCAAGGGGCTGTACCGCGAAGCCCGTGCTGGGCGGATCAAGAATTTTACCGGGATCGACAGCCCTTACGAAGTTCCGCTTGAACCTGACTGCGAAATCAATACCGATGAGGTCGAGCTGGCTCAGGCTTGTCAGCGTCTATTGACCTTGCTGCTGGGCTGATCGAGCACGCGCACCGGGATCCTATTGCAGTCACGGATAAGTCTTCGTTCAACCCTGTGCTAATATCGCGCCCCTGTTCATTTTGTATGTGGGATGCTCCATGAAGTTGTCCATGCCGCGATTCGATCAAGCCCCTGTACTGGTGGTCGGCGATGTCATGCTCGACCGCTATTGGCATGGCGGTACCTCGCGGATCTCTCCTGAGGCGCCAGTGCCGGTGGTGAAGGTCGAGCACATTGAGGATCGTCCCGGCGGAGCCGCCAACGTTGCTCTGAACATCGCCGCCCTCGGCGCCCCGGCCTCCCTCGTGGGCGTGACCGGGGACGACGAGGCCGCCGACAGCCTGAGTAACAGTCTCAAGGGCGCGGGCGTGAGGGCGAAACTCCAACGCGTTGCGCACCAACCGACCATCGTCAAGCTGCGGGTCATGAGCAGGCACCAGCAACTTCTGCGGATCGATTTCGAAGAGCCTTTTGCCACCGACCCCCTGGCGCTGGTCGCTGATGTTGAAAGCCTGCTTGAAGGCGTCAAGGTGCTGGTGTTGTCGGACTACGGTAAAGGTGCCTTGAAAAACCACCGAGCGTTGATCGAGGCGGCCCGTGCCCGAAACATTCCGGTCCTGGCCGATCCCAAGGGAAAGGACTTTTCCATCTATCGTGGCGCCAGTTTGATCACCCCGAACCTCAGCGAGTTTGAAACCATCGTCGGCGGTTGCGCCGATGAGCACGAGCTGGTGAGCAAGGGCGCGCAGCTTATGCAGGAACTTGACTTGGGCGCGTTACTGGTGACCCGGGGCGAGCATGGCATGACCCTCCTGCGCCCTGGTAATCCTGCGTTGCACCTGCCAGCCCGCGCTCGAGAAGTATTCGACGTAACGGGCGCTGGTGACACCGTGATCTCGACCCTGGCTGCTGCCATCGCTGCCGGTGAGGAACTGCCCCACGCGGTGGCCCTGGCGAATCTGGCTGCGGGCATCGTTGTTGGCAAGCTTGGCACGGCC
This sequence comes from Pseudomonas sp. ICMP22404, assembly GCF_006227205.1. Taxonomy (GTDB): domain Bacteria; phylum Pseudomonadota; class Gammaproteobacteria; order Pseudomonadales; family Pseudomonadaceae; genus Aquipseudomonas. Next base: position 203,446 of record NZ_VCNG01000009.1, on the reverse strand, counting down.
GCCATCAGCGCCCCCGAGCTGCGTCGCGCCATTCAACGCGAGGAAGGTTCCGAGCGCGGTGTGCTGGGCTTGGAACAACTGTTGCTGGCGGTTGACGACGCCCGTGCCCACAATGAAAAAATCGTTTTCACCAACGGCTGCTTTGACATCCTGCATGCCGGCCACGTGACCTACCTCGAACAGGCCAGGGCCCAGGGCGATCGCCTGATCGTAGCGGTCAATGACGATGCGTCGGTGAGCCGCCTAAAGGGGCCGGGCCGCCCGATCAATAGTGTGGACCGGCGAATGGCAGTCCTGGCCGGCCTTGGTGCGGTGGACTGGGTCATCAGCTTCAGCGAGGGTACACCGGAAAGCCTGCTGCGCCAGGTCAAGCCCGATGTGCTGGTAAAGGGCGGTGACTACGGGATCGATCAGGTCGTGGGGGCTGACATCGTCGCGGCTTATGGCGGTACCGTGAAGGTCTTGGGGTTGGTAGAAAACAGTTCGACTACGGCCATCGTCGAGAAGATTCGCGGTCGTTGAATTAAACCTGGATTCACCCCCGGAAGGCGCGAGCGGAGCGTCTGTCCACTCTGGACGATAGCCCCCGTCCATCCCCCTACCTTATTTTGTTTGTGGTCGATTAGTATGAAAGTCATGCTCTTGGTGATGGATGAACAGCGTGTGATCCTTGATCGCCTCTATGAGGTGGCACGGGAGAATTGCGACGACTGCGTCATCTATCGCTTGAGTAAACAGCAGCAGATGAATCTCGGCCCATTCCTGGCGTCGGTTAATTACCAGGACTTCGATCGGGTAGTGATTTTCTCGCGGGTCAAGCGTCTGGTCCGGCAGTTGAGCGTATTGAAGTGCATTCCGGGTCTGATCTTCCTCGAGCATGATGCTTATCAGAACTATATGCGCGAAAGTAAATACAGAAGCGTCTACTCACGTTTGTATCGTCGGTTGCCAAGTTGTCGTGCGTTGGTATCGGGTGCTGTAGTTGCCCGCCGGATGCAGGCCGAGGACATCGATGCGGTGTTCGTATCCAAGGGTTATGACGAACAGATGCTGCACAACACGGGCAGCGTTCGCGATATTCCCGTCGGGTTCCTCGGAAGTCTCAAGAGCACCGAATATGCCCAGCGTAAAACCTTGCTCGAGTCTCTGGCCAGGCGTACTGGCATGCTCGTGACGCGTACCGCATCGGGTCGCGAGTACCTGGAAACCCTCAATCGCATCAAGATCTTCGTCAGCGCCGACCTGGGCATGGGGGAGTTCATGATCAAGAACTTCGAGGCCATGGCCTGCGGGTGTGTGCTATTGGCCTGGAGCCAGGGTGAAGAGGATAAGTTGCTCGGTTTCGAGGACATGGAGAACGTGGTGTTCTACCATTCCGAGGGCGAAGCGGTGCAGAAGCTGGAGTTGCTGCAGCGTGAGCCGGAACTGGCGGCGCGGATCGCCAGCAAGGGCCAGGCCTTCGCCGAAAGCCGCTATTCATTCGCTCGCGTCGGGCAGGATCTGGCTGCAGAAATCCAGCGAGAGATGCGCCCTTGGCAGCCGCCCTCGGCGCTCATCCGCTGGTGGGTCAAGCTTCGCTATGGTATGCGGGTGCCGGGGTAGACGACATGGACAAGCGCGCTGCTCAATCCGGCGAGATGGCCCTTGACCGGCTGCCTGGTGGCGATCAGTCGGTATTCGACGCGATCCCTCAGGCATTGAAGGATTGCCTGGGCAAAGCATCACGAGTGCTGCTGGTGGCGAACAATCCGGCGATCACGGCGGCGGACTTCCAGGCGCTCGGTATCGGTAGTGACGATGTAGTCGTGACGTTCAACACCTGCCTGAACTCGGCGCTGCTCAACCGACAGAGCGTCAATGTGTTGGTGCATGGTTTCAACGCCCCCGATGCGTATTTCTTTGGTCTGCCGTACAAGCCCGAAGTGCAGCAATTATTCGAGCTGGCCGTGGCGCGCTGCTTCACGATGTTGGTGGGGTGCACGGCGCCCATGTCGCCGCTGCCGGGTGTCACCCTATATCGCGAGCGCATTCCGCTGCCTCCGTTGTGGAACTACCCGGTCGACAGGCCTGGCGGCAAGCGCTATGTCGGTCCTTCGACAGGCTTCAATGCGCTAGTGGTCTTTGATTGGTTGCGTGGGCATGCAGGCTATACCTATCAGTTGATGACCCTGGGTTTCTCCAACGAAGCAGGAAAACTCTGGGGCGGACACGCCTGGGATTATGAGCGGCAATGGCTGCTGGAAGCTGACGTGACGGTCGTGCCGTTGCAACGTAGCCGTTGGTGGCATCGGTGGTTCCGCCGTCGCTGAGTTCGGCGGGTCACGTCGAACCAGCTGATGCGCCGCTGCGGGCATTTTCTTCTTTATGGTCGGGACAGAACGCGTGTTGAAAGTTGCGGTGGCATTTTTTGGTATCCCGAGAAACTCGGCGATTTGCTTTCCCTCCATCCGGGAGAACGTCCTGGGGCAGATCCCCGCGGGAAGCGAAGTGCAGTGTTTCTACCACCTGTACAAAATCGATGAAGTGCACAACCCGCGTTCTGGCGAGCGGGGCGAGCTAAGTACCGACAATTATGCGCCGTTCAGCACCATGACCGGCCAGCTCCATTCCACCGAGGGGGTTCTGGAGCGTTGGGACTTCGAACGGGTCAAGGCCCTGGGCGACACCTGGGCAGACGAGTACGCTTCGCTCAGGAACCTGATCTATCAGCTCAACTCCCTGCACACCGTGACGGAAATGATGGAGTCGTTCGATCCGGATTTTGTCGTGTTCGTACGTCCCGACAATTTTTACCACACGGCGCTTCCGGCTTACGTGTTCGATCATTCTGTTGCCCGCAGGGCGAATGCCTATATCCCCGATTGGCAATGGTGGGGCGGTTTGAATGATCGTTTTTCGATCTGTGGGCGTGATGCCTACCGTGCCTACGGCAAGCGTATCGAGCACATTTTCGATTTTTGCCAGGCAACAGGCAGGAAGCTGCATTCCGAACGACTGCTCAAATATGCCCTGCAGCAGTCAGGGGTCAAGGTTTGCACCCTGCCAACCACCGCGTCACGAGTGCGAATCGACGGCGCCTTCGCCGAGGAATCGTTCTCGCCCAAGCGGGGCATGGGCAAGCGTGAAAATCGCTATTTCCATCTACTTGCCCGCTGGCGTACCTATATCGATAAACGACGTTCGGCGTGACGCTATTTTTGCAGCGTCCCGCGAACCATGCGCATGAGGCCCAGGGCCTTCTTGCGTAGTTTGGTCAGACCCTGGCGATGGGGAGGAGGGGAGGTCAGACCTTGCTGCGCGGTCCAGTCCTTCCAGCGGATGCGCTCTTCGCGAACCACCCAGCCTTCCTGGCTGGCGAAGCTTTCGGCCAGATGCAGGCCGCGTGTGCCGGCCGGAACCAGTTGATCGCGTTTGAGTGTGTAGAGCTCACCCGTTGGCTTGCCGTCTTCAAGGGGCATCAGGTAAAGGTCCGGCCGCTTGCGGTCCAGGCGCGCCACCAGTTGGTCGCCCTCCAGGCGTTCATCGACGTGAAACAGACTCAGTGACTTGGCTTCCTTGGGCACTTCCAGGCGCAAATCGTAGATCAGTTGCAGTGACGCCGTTGGCAGGTGCACATAAGCCCTTGGCCGCTCAATCAATTGCAGATTGGCGCTGCGTACCGGACGGGCCGAGCCCGACAGCGGTGTCAGCCGAAACGGCAATGCCTCGCGATAGTGCAAGGCCGTGGCATAGGGCGCTGGCAGCCAAGTGTCGTTGAATCGCCCGCCGAGCCAGCCTTCAGGGGTTTCCAGCAGGCATTCTTCGGCAATTTCACTGATGGCGGTGAGTAACGGCAGGTTCAGTTCGTGGGCCGGGACATAACCGGATATCAGCTTGAGCACCACGTCGCCGCGATCCTGCCGACGCTGGCGCACCAACACCCAATAGTCGCGGTTCTGCCACTGCAGGGTCAGGCGCACCGAGACCCCCAGGTTCGCCAGCTCCAGGGAAAAACGTTCGGCATCGGCCACCGTCACGGGGCGGCGGCGTTGCAAGGTCTGGGCGAAGTTCAGCGGCATCCCGACGCTCTGGTAAGTCAGGCCTTCGGGGGTCGCTTCGACGAACAGCGGCAGGGTCTTGAAGTTGCTCGGGTTCTTCCTGATGAGCGTGCGCGGCATATCGGCTCCTGCTAAAAACCGCGTGAAGCGGCGTCAGTTTTTACGTAGGACCTTGGCTACGGTCGCGACGTTATGGGCGAGGTGCAGCGGATTGATGGTGCCGACAATAGCACTGGCGATCCCTGGGTGCTCAAACAACAGCTCGAAGCTGGCCTGGACTGGGTCCACGCCTGGGCTCAGGCAGGCGTGACCACTGGCGAGGGCTTTCTTCACCAGGATGGCTTTGCCGTGCTCGGTAGCGTAGTCAATGACAGCGGTTTCGCTTCGTTCGTTCAGATTGTAGGTAACCATGGCGCAATCGCCCTGCTCGAGGGCCTTCAGGCCACCCTCGACTGTTTTGCCGGAGAAACCGAAGCCACCGATCTTGCCCTCGCGCTTGAGCGCCGCCAGGGTCGGGTAGACCTCGCTGCCGTTGAGTATCGCCAGGTCATTGCCGTCGGAGTGCACCAGTACCAGGTCGATATAGTCGGTCTCCAGGCGCTTGAGGCTGCGCTCCACTGAGAAACGGGTGTGGGCGGCACTGAAGTCGTGGCGCGACTGCCCGTCACTGAACTCTTCGCCGACCTTGCTGACAATCACCCAGTCCTGGCGCTGACCGCGCAACAGCGGGCCAAGGCGTTCTTCGCTGCGGCCATAAGCCGGCGCGGTGTCGATGAGGTTGATGCCCAGGTCACGCGCCAGCTTGAGTAGCATGCGTGCTTCGTCGTCATCGGGAATGCGGAAACCGCTGGGGTACTTGACCCCCTGGTCGCGACCAAGCTTGACGGTGCCCAGGCCCAGGGGAGAAACCTTCGGGCCGTGGGTGCCCAGGGAGCGATAGAAATCGTGCAGGGTCGGCTGGCTCATGGCAGCAACTGCTCCCACGCCGGCACGCCCATGGGCGGTTTCGGCAGGTCCAGTAGCGGGGCCGGGTGGCTGGGGGTGATACCGCTTTGTTGCAGTGCGGCAATCACCCGGTCGGAAAAGTCCGGGGCCAGGGCCAGCTTGGTCGGCCAGCCTACCAACAGGCGATCCTGCTCGGCGAGGAAAGCGTTGTCCGGGCGGGTCAGACCCGATTGCAGGGGTTCGGCGCGATCGACCCGCAAGGTGGCCCATTGTGCGGTGGTGAGGTCGACCCAGGGCAGCAATTGTCCGAGTTCCTTTTGCGCGGTGGCGATCTGCGCGGCGGGTTCGCGGGCCACGCCATCGGCTTCGGCGATGTCGCCGCCCAGGTACCAGACCCATTGGCCATCGGCGGCCGGGTGAGTGGTGACGGTGATGCGCGGCTTCGGCCCGCCCCCCAGGCAATGGGCATACAGCGGCTTGAGGCTCGGTCCCTTGACCAGCACCATGTGCAAGGGCCGACGCTGCATGGCCGGCTGGTCCAGGCCCAAGGCAGCGAGCAGGTCGGCGGTACCGGCCCCGGCACTGAGGACAATGCGCTGGGCACGGATCTCGCGACCGTCCACCTTCAGACCCACCAGTTCGCCGGCTTCGCGCAGCGGTTCGATGTGCTGGCCGGCGAGCAGGCTGTCGCCGGCCAGTTCCGCCAGGCGTTCGATCAGGCTGGGGACATCCACCACCAGTTCGGCCAGGCGATAGACCTTGCCTTTGAAACGCTTGTCCTGCAGGGCCGGTGGCAGTTGCTCACCCTTGACCTGATCGACCCGCCCGCGCACGGCCTTGCTGGCGAAAAAGCTGGTGAGATTGCCGGCCAGGGTGCCAGGAGACCACAGGTAATGGGCTTCGGACAGCAGGCGCACGCCGGACAGGTCCAGCTCGCCGTCGCCACCGAGCGCTTCACGCCAACGGCGCGGCATGTCAGCGATGGCTTCCGAGGCGCCGGTCAGGGCACCATGCAGCGCATATTTGGCGCCGCCATGGATGATGCCCTGGGATTTGACGCTCTGCCCACCGCCGAGGCTGGCACTTTCCACCAGCACGGTCGAATAGCCCAGGCGACGCAGGCGTGCATTCAGCCAGAGGCCGGCGACTCCTGCGCCGACAATCAGCACGTCGGTGGAAATTACGGATGGCATGCAGCGACCTCAGTGTTCAAGACGAAGGCGCAGTATACAGACTCGATGAACTGAGTTTGGCCACCCATTCAGGGGCAGCCGCCAAAACTGTGGCGAGGGAGATCCCCTGTGGCGAGGGGATTCATCCCCGCTGGGCTGCGCAGCAGCCCCAAGACCTGATAGCGCGGTGTGCCAGGTAGTTTGAAGGGGGGCGCTGCGCACCCCAGCGGGGCGGTGCGACGTTTCGCTAAATCCCCTCGCCACAATCGTATTTCATGCAGAGGTGTTTCGTGTTTCTTAGTGACCAGCAGTCTTGGAGAACAGCTGGATCACCACAACCCCCAGCACAATCAGCGCCATCCCCAGCATTGCCGGCACGTCGAGCTTCTGCCCGTAGATGAACAGCGCCGCGACGCTGACCATGACGATGCCCATCCCGGCCCAGACCGCATACGCCACGCCTACCGGGACGCTGCGCACCACCAGGGTCAACATCCAGAAAGCGATGCCGTAGCCCGCGATCACCAGTATCAGGGGCAGGGGTGTGCTCAAGCCTTTCACCGCTTTCATCGAAACGGTGGCAATCACTTCGGCGCAGATGGCGATAGCGAGGTAGTAGTAAGCGTTCATGGGCGTAACCTCTTTGACTGTTGCGTCTTTCGATGTCGCCATTCTAGTGCGCGGCTAGATGCGGTAAAGTCATTACCTATCTGTTAATGAGATAGGTTGGGTCATGAACGTTGAGTGGAATCTTGAGCAATTGCGACTGTTCGTGGGCGTCGCCGAACAGCGTTCGTTCTCCGCCGTGGCCCGGGATCAACGCAAGGCCCAATCGGCCGTCAGCAGCGCGATTGCCTTGCTGGAGGCGGATTTAGGCGTCAGCCTGTTCGAGCGCAGCAGCGGCCGTCAGCCGAAGCTCACGGATGCCGGCGAGGCATTGCTGGAGGAAGCGCGGGAGGTGTTGCGCCAGTGTGAGCGCCTCAATGGCCGGGCCCTGGCCTTGATGCGCGGGCAGGAGGCGTCGCTGCGCCTGGCTCAGGACGAGGCCATGCCCTATCAACCGGTCATCGACAGCCTGGCGGCGTTGGCCGAGCAATTCCCCACCCTTGAGGTGCAACTGGCCAGTGCCGCCCAGGGCGATGTGGCGCGCAAACTGGTGGAGCGTCGCGCTGACCTGGGCTTGTTGTTCTACCACGACCAGATCCCCGAAGCGCTGGAGCGCCGAGTGTTGGGCAGCGTCGAGATGGTCACGGTGTGTAGCAAAGGGCATCCGTTGGCCAACCACGACTACGTGTCCTGTCGGGAAATGGCCCGGCACCGGCAGTTGCTGATGGCGACCCAGTCCAGTGTCTATCCCGGCAGCGAGCAGGCCAGCCCGCAGGTCTGGCGTGCCGACAGCTTTTACGTCCTGGCCGAATGGCTGAGAAGTGGCCTGGGCTGGGCCTGGCTGCCGCGGCATGTGGTGCAATATCCGGCGTACCTGGGCGACATGGTCGAACTCAACAGCGAATGGACCCCGCCGGCCCTGGTGGTGGAGCTGGTCTGGCGTCGCGACGAACCCTTGGGCCCGGCTGCGCGCTGGCTGGCGGAACGTTTTGCCGTGCAGTTGCAGGCGATCGGCTGAAAAACCGATAAACTCCGCCGCCATGAACAGAACTCTCTATAGCGCATTGTTTTACCTGGGGCTGCCATTGGTGGCGATTCGGCTGTGGTTGCGGGCGCGCAAGGCGCCGGCGTATGCCCGGCGCATCGGCGAGCGGTTTTCCTGGGGCCTGCCGGTCATGGCCCAGGGAGGCATCTGGGTCCATGCGGTGTCGGTGGGCGAAAGCATCGCTGCCGCGCCGATGATTCGCGCCCTGTTGCAGCGTTATCCACAGTTGCCGATCACGGTGACCTGCATGACGCCCACCGGCTCGGAGCGGATCCAGGCGTTATTCGCCAATGAGCCGCGTATTCAGCATTGTTATTTGCCCTACGACTTGCCGTGCGCTGCCAGTCGTTTTCTTGATCGGGTGCGACCGACGCTGGCGGTGATCATGGAAACCGAGCTGTGGCCCAACCACATCCATCAATGCGCCAAGCGCGGTATTCCCGTGGCCTTGGCGAATGCGCGTTTGTCGGAGCGTTCGGCCCGGGGCTATGCCCGTTTCCCCAAACTCACCCGGCCGATGCTGGCCGAGATGAGCCTGTTTGCCGTCCAGACCGAAGCCGAGGCCGAACGTTTCCGCCAGTTGGGCGCCCGGGCCGAGACCGTCGAGGTCACCGGTTCCATCAAGTACGACCTGACCATCGACCCGCAACTGCTCGAACGCGCCAGTGCCCTGCGCAGCCAATGGCAGGCGACAGATCGCCCGGTCTGGATCGCTGCGAGCACCCATGAGGGCGAAGACGAGGTGGTGCTGGCCGCGCACCGTCGGCTACTCGACAGTTACCCTGATGCGTTGCTGATCCTGGTGCCGCGTCATCCCGAGCGTTTCGACACGGTGCACCGGTTGTGTGAAAGCGAAGGCTTTGCCACGGTCCGGCGTTCCAGCGCGCAGCCCGTTACCGCGCAAGTCTCGGTGTTGCTGGGCGACACCATGGGCGAGCTGCTGTTCCTCTACGCGTTGGCCGATAGCGCGTTCGTGGGCGGCAGCCTGGTGCCCAACGGCGGCCACAATCTGCTGGAGCCGGCGGCGCTGTCGAAGCCGGTGCTCAGTGGGCCGCACCTGTTCAACTTCCTCGAAATCGCCGCGCAACTGCGCAGCGCCGGGGCGTTGCAGGAAGTCGAAGATGCCGAGAGCCTGGCCTGGGCGATACAACGCCTGTTCGAACTGCCCCGGGATGCGCAGCGCATGGCCGAGGCGGGGTTGAAGGTGATGCGCACCAATCAGGGCGCGTTGCAGCGGTTGCTGGAGGGGTTGGGGCGGTTGATCTCCGAACGGTGATCATTGCTCTTGTGGCGAGGAGATTTATCTGTGGCGAGGGGATTTAGCGAAACGTCGCACCGCCCCGCTGGGGTGCGAAGCGCCCCCCCTTCAAACTACCTCACACACCGCGCTGGCAGGTTTTGGGGCTGCTGCGCAGCCCAGCGGGGATAAATCCCCTCGCCACAAGGGTTACTGTTGCTTACTGCGCCGGCCGCGAACGCAATTGCTGCTCCGCCGCCTGCGCCAGGTCTGGCGGCAGGAAGTCCCTGTCCGGGTTGTAGTCGGGCTTGAGGTAGCGTGACAGGTCCTGCAGGTCGGCGGGGCTGAGGGTGCCGGCGGCCTGCTTGAGGCGCAGGTTGTCGAGGATGTAGTCGTAGCGGGCGTTGTTGTAGTTGCGCACCGAGGTGTACAGCTGGCGCTGGGCATCCAGCACATCGACGATGTTGCGAGTCCCCACCTGATAACCGATCTCCGTGGCCTCTACCGCGCTCTGGTTGGAGATGATCGACTGGCGCCGGGCCTGGACCTGTTCCACGTCGGTATTCACCGCGCGGTGCAGGTTGCGGGTGTTCTCCACCACCTGCCGGCGCAGGCCTTCGCGCTGCTGCTCGGTCTGGGTGAGTTGCGAGTAGGACTCGCGCACCTGGGAGCTGGTCAGCCCGCCACTGTAGATCGGGATACTCAACTGCAGGCCGATGGTGCGCTGCTCGGCATCGCCACCGTAACGCTGGCCGGTCGGGCTCGGGTTGGTAAAGCCGAGGCCGTCGTTGTCGCCTTTCTTGTACTGGGCTATCGCGTCGAGCGTGGGTGCATGACCGGCTTTGCGTTGACGCAAGGTGTCTTCGGCGGCGTCGACGGCGTAGTTGCTGGCCAGCAGGTTGAGGTTCTGCTTGGCCGCGGTGTCGACCCAGGCCTTGGCATCATTCGGCACCGGCGGCAGGATCGGCAGCGTGTGGACGATGCCCTGGATCGAGTTGTACTGGCGGTTGGTCAGGGTGATCAATGCTTCGAACGCATCCTCGACCTGGCGCTGGGCAAGGATCCGGTTGGCGCGGGCAGTGTCGTAGCTGGCCTGGGATTGCAGCACGTCGGTCTTGTCCGACAGGCCCACGTCGAAGCGCTCGTTGGACTGGTCGAGTTGACGTTTGAAAGCCGCCTCCTCGGCCTTGGTCGAGGCCAGGTTGTCCTGGCTGCGCAGTACGTTGAAATAGCTCTCGGCGCTCTGCAGGATCATGTTCTGCTCGGTGGCCGACAGTTGCAGCGACGCTTGTTCGTTGACGGATTTTGCCGCCTGCAACTGGAACCAGCGGTCGGCCCGGAAAATGGGCTGGGACAACGTGGCCTGGTAAACCGTGGCGCTGCGGGTGGCGGTCAGCGCCGGTTGGTCGAGCTCGGTACGGGTGTTGTTCAGGTCGGCACCGGCCGACAGGTTGGGCAACAACCCGGCACGGGCCTGGGGCACCACTTCTTTCTGGGCACCGTACTGGGCGCGGGCAGCGGCCAGATCGGCGTTGTTATCCACCGCTTCCTGGTACACGCTCACCAGATCGGTCCGGGTGGATAAGGGCGCTTCGGCAGCCCAGGCCATTCCATTGGACGCACAAGACACGGCAAGGGCCAGTGAGAGTTTGCGCAGCATGAGGCGATCCCTACTTCTCAAATGATTGCGCACAAGAGGCGCGGCGTAGCGAGTGTAGTTGCGCACGGGCACGGCAACAATCCTGTATATGCGCCATTCATCACGCCTTTTGCTGCGGTGATGGCGTTCTGCGGTGGTTGTGTCTAGACTGGCCGGGTTCTTGTCGGGGTGCCTTGCTATGAGGCTGAGATCGAATAATTTCGGATCCCGTTGAACCTGATCAGGTTAAGGCCTGCGTAGGGAACAAGATTTCTCGTCACCCGGCGAGTCCTCTTGTGCTTCGTCCGGGATGTTGTTCGACCCTCGAACACACTCGTGCATCAAGCACAGCGTCCGCACTGTCGTGCAGGATTGCGTCCATTCGCTACAGGTTCGCTCCGACAAAAATCCACTGCCTGGATGTGTGTCTGGAGAACCCGTGATGACGACAAAATCAAAAAACGCGATCAACCTCAGTGATTCGGCCCAGGTCGATCAGCAATCGGTTCAGCCTTTTACCCGCTCGCAAAAAATCTATGTCCAGGGCAGCCGCCCGGATATCCGCGTGCCGATGCGCGAAATCAGCCTCGACGTGACGCCGACCGACTTCGGCGGCGAAATCAACGCGCCGGTGACGGTGTATGACACCTCGGGCCCGTACACTGACCCGAACGTGATCATCGATGTGCGCAAAGGCCTGGCCGACGTGCGTTCGCCCTGGATCGAGGCCCGTGGCGACACCGAGCGCCTGGCCGGCCTGAGCTCCAACTTCGGCCAGGAGCGCCTGGCCGACCCGGAGCTGACCAAGCTGCGCTTCGCCCACGTGAACAATCCACGTCGCGCCAAGCCCGGTGCCAACGTCAGCCAGATGCACTACGCGCGCAAAGGCATCATCACCGCCGAGATGGAATACGTCGCCATCCGCGAAAACATGAAGCTGGAAGTGGCCCGCGCCGCTGGCCTGCTGGACCAGCAACACGCCGGCCACAGCTTCGGCGCCAGCGTACCGAAGATCATCACGCCGGAATTCGTCCGTGACGAAATCGCCCGGGGCCGCGCGATCATCCCGGCCAACATCAACCACACCGAACTGGAACCGATGATCATCGGCCGTAACTTCCTGGTGAAGATCAACGGCAACATCGGCAACAGCGCGCTGGGTTCGTCCATCGAAGAAGAAGTGGCGAAGCTGACCTGGGGCATTCGTTGGGGTTCGGACACGGTGATGGACCTGTCCACCGGCAAGCACATCCACGAAACCCGCGAGTGGATCATCCGCAACTCGCCAGTGCCCATCGGCACCGTGCCGATCTACCAGGCCCTGGAAAAAGTCGGCGGCGTGGCCGAAGACCTCACCTGGGAGTTGTTCCGCGACACGCTGATCGAACAGGCCGAGCAGGGCGTCGACTACTTCACCATCCACGCTGGCGTGCTGCTGCGCTATGTACCGATGACCGCCAAGCGCGTCACCGGCATCGTCAGCCGTGGCGGTTCGATCATGGCCAAGTGGTGCCTGGCGCACCACAAGGAAAACTTCCTCTACACCCATTTCGAAGACATCTGCGAAATCATGAAGGCCTACGACGTCAGCTTCTCGCTGGGCGATGGCCTGCGTCCGGGCTCGATTGCCGACGCCAACGACGAAGCGCAGTTCGGTGAGCTGGAAACCCTCGGCGAGCTGACCAAGATCGCCTGGAAGCACGACGTGCAATGCATGATCGAAGGCCCGGGCCACGTGCCGATGCAACTGATCAAGGAGAACATGGACAAGCAGCTGGAGTGCTGCGACGAGGCGCCGTTCTACACCCTCGGTCCGCTGACCACCGACATTGCGCCGGGCTACGACCACATCACCTCCGGTATCGGTGCGGCGATGATCGGCTGGTTCGGCTGCGCCATGCTTTGCTACGTGACCCCGAAAGAACACCTGGGGTTGCCGAACAAGGATGACGTGAAGACCGGGATCATCACCTACAAGATCGCCGCCCACGCGGCCGACCTTGCCAAAGGCCATCCAGGTGCGCAGATCCGCGATAACGCCCTGAGCAAGGCGCGCTTCGAGTTCCGCTGGGAAGACCAGTTCAACCTCGGCCTGGACCCGGACACCGCTCGCTCGTACCACGACGAAACCCTGCCGAAGGACTCGGCCAAGGTCGCGCATTTCTGCTCGATGTGCGGGCCGAAGTTCTGCTCGATGAAGATTACCCAGGAAGTCCGCGAGTACGCGGCCAACCAGCGCATCGAGGCGGTGGATGTGGACGTCGCCCAAGGGATGGCGGAGCAGGCTGAGCGGTTCAAGCAGGAAGGCAGTCAGCTTTACAAGAAAGTGTGATCCGAGCTGATGGCGGCGGTGTTTTCACCGCCGCCATCGCGAGCAGGCTCGCTCCCACAGTGGATCGCGGTGTGCACAAATCCTGTGCCTGCCGCCGGCCCCTTGTGGGAGCGAGCCTGCTCGCGATAGCGGTCGCTAAAACAACAAATATCTCTCTGAGACAACCCCCTTGAACATCCAACCCAGCACCTACTCCCCCGACATCGCCGTCCCCACGGACAAACGTGTCTTCGGCGCGCGCGATCTCTTCTCCCTGTGGTTCTCCCTCGGCATCGGCCTGATGGTCTTGCAGGTCGGGGCCTTGCTGGCGCCGGGCCTGGGCCTGAGCGGTTCGTTGCTGGCGATTTTCCTCGGCACGCTGGTGGGCGTCCTGCTGCTAGCGGCCGTCGGGGTGATCGGCAGCGACACCGGCCTGTCGGCCATGGCCGCCCTCAAGCTCAGCCTGGGCAGCAAGGGCGCGAGCGTACCGGCGGTGTTGAATCTGCTGCAGCTGATCGGCTGGGGCTCGTTCGAGATCATCGTCATGCGCGACGCCGCCAGCCTGCTGGGCGCCCGGGCTTTCAGCGAAGGCAGCCTCGGGGCGAATCCGCTGCTGTGGACCTTGTTCTTCGGCGTCCTGGCCACCTTGCTCGCGGTGAGCGGGCCGCTGACCTTCGTGCGCAAAGTGTTGCGCAAGTGGGGCATCTGGCTGCTGCTGGCGGCGTGCACCTGGTTGACCTGGAACCTGTTCGCCAAGGCCGACCTGGCGGCGCTGTGGGCCCAGGCCGGCGACGGCTCGATGCCCTTGGCCGTGGGCTTCGATATCGCGATTGCCATGCCGTTGTCCTGGCTGCCGCTGATTGCCGACTATTCGCGCTTCGGCAAACGCGCCAGGAATGTCTTCGGTGGCACGGCGCTGGGGTTCTTCATCGGTAACTTCTGGCTGATGAGCCTGGGTGTCGCCTACACCCTGGCGTTCGCGCCGAGCGGTGAAGTCAACGCGCTGTTGCTGGCCCTGGCGGGCGCGGGATTGGGCATTCCCCTGCTGCTGATTCTGCTGGACGAGTCGGAAAACGCATTCGCCGACATCCATTCCGCAGCGGTGTCCAGCGGCATGTTGTCGGGGTTGAAGGTCGAGCATCTGGCGTTGGCGATCGGCGTCATCTGCACCCTGGTCGCCTGTTTCGCGCCGTTGGCGCAGTACCAGAATTTCCTGCTGCTGATCGGCTCGGTGTTCGCGCCGCTGTTCGGCGTGGTGCTGGTGGACCACTTCATCCTGCGTAAACGCCGCAGCCAGGTGGTATCCACTTCCTTGCGCTGGCCGGCGCTATTGGCCTGGCTGGGCGGGGTGAGCACTTACCACTTGCTGGCCAATTTCTACCCGGATATCGGCGCAACCCTGCCGTCACTGGTCCTGGCAGGGCTGCTGCAACTGTTGCTGGGCCGGGCTTTCAGCTACGGCCGGGAAACAGCTCGGGCTTGAGAATGCCATTGAGGCGCGGGTAAGCGATCTTCAGTTCGATGTGGCCCAGGGCGTAAGGTGCAATGGTGCTGGTTTCGTACTTGAGGATCACCCCGCCGTAGGTCAGCGCCACGTTCTGGGTTTTCTGGAAATGCCACTGCTTCAGGAACTCCGGCTCCTGATCCAGCTTGGTGCTGATCAGCCAGCTGTTATGAGCCACCTGAGCCGCTTTCCAGAAGGCTTCTTCCTGGCCCGGCAGCAGCATGTCCGACAGCGCCAGTACCTTGTGCTGCTGGCGCGAATAATTGATGAAACCGCGCCCCGGCGTGCCATGGGCGCCGCCGGTGTCCAGGTAACTGGACAGTTCGATGATCACCAGGCCGTCATGTTGCTCACGTACCTTGGCCTGCAAGTAGCTGCTGGTGCGCGGCGGGGCGCTGCGCAAGAACTGCTCGCGATACGCCGCCAGTGTAGGCGCCACCGGGGTGTCGGGTGTGGTGCGGGTCATTTGCAGCAGGCGCTTTTCGACGATACCGTCCAGGGCGGGTTCGGCCGGAAAGTGCACGGTGTCGATGTTCACCAAGGGGCAGTCGGCGCTGGCGCAGCCTGGTTGCAATTGCTCCGAGGCATCGCGGGTGGTGTCCAGTGGCGTGCGGTAGTTGGGTTGGAACAGGCTTTGGCAGGCACCCAGTGTCAGGGCAATGGCGGCCAGCGAAGCAATTCTGAAAAGCGACATGAGCGTCCTTCATGAAACAGGGAAAGGCAAAAAGTTACCCGCTTCGACTGTCAGCAGGGCAATCAGTTCGCCACTAAACTCATTAGAATTCTTTCACCTTCCGCCGTCCATCCCGATGATAGGAAAGGGGCTGCATCAAAGGGTACGGGCGCGTTAGGATGGCGCGAAGCCGAGGTAGGAACCTCGAATCGATTGCTCCAGACGAGGACTGCCATGACTGATTTCGCCAACGCCACACCGACCACCGTGGACATTATCAAGCGCGACAGCTGCTACCAGGGTTTCTACAAACTCGATCGCATCCGGCTGCGCCATGAATTGTTCGCCGGCGGCATGAGCCGTGAAATCAGCCGTGAGTTGTTCGTGCGCCATGACGCAGTGTGCGTCTTGCCCTACGACCCGCAGCGCGACGAGGTGGTGTTGATCGAGCAGTTTCGTGTCGGTGCCATGGGCAAGACCCCCAACCCTTGGCTGGTGGAGCTGGTGGCGGGCCTGATCGACAAGGACGAGCAACCGGAAGAAGTTGCTCATCGCGAAGCGCAGGAGGAAGCTGGGCTGGACTTCGCCGCGCTTTGGCCGATGACCAAATATTTTCCATCGCCGGGCGGCAGCGATGAATTCGTACATCTTTACCTGGGGCGTTGCGACAGCACGGGGGCCAGCGGCCTGCATGGGCTTGTGGAGGAAGCCGAAGACATTCGCGTGAAAGCCTGGGCTTTCGAGGATGCCTTGCAGGCGGTACGCGACGGGCGAATCTGCAATGCGGCCAGCATCATTGCCTTGCAATGGCTGGCCTTGAATCGCGATGAAGTGAGGGGGCTATGGTCTTAAGCAAGCTGCGCGATCGCTATCGCGTCGATCTGGTCGGGCTGCAAGCCGCCTGCGAGGCAAACTACGCCCGCCTGATGCGCTTGTTGCCGGACATGCGCAACGACCCGGCACCGCGCCGCATCGCCGTGACCCACGGCGACCAGATGCTCGGGGTGCTGGCGCTCGAAGTGCTGCAGACCTGTCCGTACACCACCACCTTGCAAGTGCGCCAGGAACACAGCCTGCCCTGGCTGCCGGTGCCGCAGCTGGAGGTTCAGGTCTATCACGATGCGCGCATGGCCGAAGTGGTGAGCGCCGAACATGCTAGACGCTTTCGTGGCATCTATCCTTACCCCAATGCCTCGATGCACCAGCCGGACGAAAAGGCCCAGTTGAATCTGTTCCTGGGTGAGTGGCTGAGTCATTGCCTGGCGCTGGGTCACGAGTTCGAAGTGGTTCGCTAGTGCAGTGCGCTGTCTGTGAACCGGTTCCGGTTCGCGGGTTTCCCCTTTCGATCAACCCCAGCATAATTGCGACTTCATCCAATGGCGTGATCGCGCCTGGGAGCGAGCGATTTGCCGAGCGTATCCACCCTGACCGCCGCCGATCCGGTGTTGCTGGTCCAACTGTCCGACAGCCACCTGTTCGCCGAGGCCGACGGCTCGCTGCTGGGCATGAACACCCGCGACAGCCTGCGGGCGGTCATTGACCTGGTCCTGAAGCAGCAGCCGAACATCGACCTGATGCTTGCCACCGGGGATTTGTCCCAGGACGGGACGCTGCAATCCTATGAAGCGTTCCACCAGATGAGCGCTCGGATCGATGCGCCGGCGCGTTGGATTCCGGGTAACCATGATGAGCCGCAGGTGATGCTCCAGGCAGCGGTCCAGAGCATGCTGCTCGATCCTGTGGTCGACATCGGGAATTGGCGCATCACCCTGCTGGACTCTGCGGTGCCGGGTTCGGTGCCGGGGTTCCTGGCGCCGGAGCAGTTGATCCTGTTGGCCAATGCTTTGAGCGAGGCGCCGGAGCGGCATCATCTGGTGTGTCTGCATCATCATCCGGTGTCGATCGGGTGTGAGTGGATGGCGCCCATTGGGTTGCGCAATCCAGATGCGCTGTTTGCGGTGTTGGATCGGTTTCCGCAGGTGCGGGGGGTGCTTTGGGGGCATGTGCACCAGGAGGTCGATCAGGTGCGTGAGGGGGTGCGTTTGTTGGCTTCGCCTTCTACCTGTATTCAGTTTGAGCCTGGGTCTGTGGATTTTGCGGTGGGTGAGCAGGCGCCGGGGTATCGGTGGTTGCGGCTTCTGCCGGATGGGCGGTTGGAGACGGGGGTTGAGCGGGTGGTTGGGTTTGAGTTTGTGGTTGATTATGGGGCTGAGGGGTATTGAGCTGTTGACTGAGTACATATCCGTTGCTGCGGTAACGGCTACTTACGGTTCCGCCCTTACGGCGGGTTACTTTTGGCAAACGCCCCAAAAGTAACCAAAAAGGCTTGGCCCCACCACTCGGCACCTCGCCCAGGCGAGGTGTTCCCTCACTCCGGCATTGCTCCGTGGGCCCGCCGCGAAGGGCCATCCATGGCCCAGCGCGGCTAACCCGGCATCCATGCCGGGTTGCCCACTACGCAATACCTGCGTTCGGCCGTCGTGGTTAACGGGGCCCAAAGATCAAAAGCAAAGCAAAGCAAAAGCAAAAGCAACGGCGAGGCGGCCTTGTGGCCGGCCTGTTCTTGCGGCTGACCTTGGTCCCCTGTGGGAGCGGGCTTGCCCGCGAAGGCGTCCTGAAGGCCGACCTGTCTCTTGGGCCATACCTCGTCCCCCTGTGGGAGCGAGCCTGCTCGCGATGGCGGCTTTACAGTCGACCTAAATCTGTGGGAATGGTCGGACATTCAGGTGGAATTTTCCGACGAGTTCTGGCGGTTGCCGGGTGGGAAGGGTTCTCGCTAACCTTTTTCGGTCGCTGCAATCAGCGACCGGGCCTGGAAAACCCGAAGAGTAAAAGGCGTAACAGTGCACCACGTGAGATACTGCCGTGCTTTAGCTGTGCAGTTCTGCGTTATGGCGGCTGTGCGTGGGAGACTTTCGAGTCTGCCGGGTTTTCCTTTTACCTCGGTTTTTCCAGCCCTCGCATAGCTGCCACCTCTCGACTGGAAAACGAGACGTGGCGGTTCCACTTGGTAAAAGGAACCTCACCATGTTCAAAGTTACCCCCAATCCCCCAAAAACCGATCCCACCGCACCCCACACCGGCCTCGACGCCAAAAAACTCGACGAAGCCGCCGAACGCGCCCTCAACTTCTACCTCGCCCCAGAACCCCAGGCCAAAAAGAAACCATCCCCCGGCCAGCTATTCACCGTCGTCGAAGACCTGGACAGCGAAACCCTCCTGGCCAACCTCAGCGAAACCCTGGCCTCGGCCAATGCGATGCTCAACGACCTGGCCTTCAACCTCGAAGGCTCCAACCGGCATATAGCCTTCGGCGTCCAGCAGATGGTCGAACTCAGTGAGCTGCTGGCAAACCGAGCACTTGACGTCGTCGATCCCCGATAAGTCAGCACTCCCTGTGGCGAGATCTAGCGAAACGTCGCTTTTTGCTTTTGCTTTTGCTTTTGCTCTGTTTTTGATCTGAAGGCCCCATTAACCACGCTGGCCGAACGCAGGCATTGCGTAGTGGGTAACCCGGCATGGATGCCGGGTTAGCCGCGCTGGGCCATGGATGGCCCTTCGCGGCGGCCCACGGAGCAATGCCGGAGTGAGGGCACACCGAGCGTAGGCGAGGTGCCGAGTGGTGGGGCACAGACCTTTGGTTACTTTGGGGCGTTTGCCAAAGTAACCCGCTGTAAAAGCGGAACCGTAAGCCGCCGTTACCGCAGCAATGGATATGTACCCAATAAGGCCGCCATCGCGAGCAGGCTCGCTCCCACAAAAAGCAGGTATAAATACCTTGTACGGAAAGCATGTCCCCCAAACACCCCCAATCTCCCTGTAAACTCCGGCCTTTGCCCTCAAACCCAGGGAGTTGGCATGTCGGCTTCGATCCTCTACATCCACGGCTTCAACAGCGCCCCAGCCTCAACCAAGGCCCGTCAACTCATCGACGTGATGACCCGCCTGGGCCTGGGCGATCAGCTGCAGGTGCCAGCCCTGCACCACCACCCCCGCGAAGCCATGGCCCAATTGGAACAAGCAATTGCGCAACTGGGACGGCCGCTGCTGGTCGGCAGCTCGCTCGGCGGCTACTATGCGACTCACTTGGCCGAGCGCCACGGCCTCAAGGCGCTGTTGATCAACCCTGCGGTCAGCCCCCATCGGATGTTCGACGGCTACCTGGGCACGCAAAAGAATTTATACACCGATGAAACCTGGGAATTGACCCACGACCACGTCACGGCCCTGGCTGCATTGGAAGTGCCGGCGCCCCAGGATCCACAGCGGTATCAGGTATGGTTGCAAACCGGTGACGAAACGCTGGATTATCGCCACGCCCAGCAGTACTACCGTGCCTGTGCCTTGCGCATCCAGGCCGGCGGCGACCACAGTTTCCAGGGGTTTGCCCAACAGTTGCCGGCGCTGTTGAGTTTTGCCGGCATTGGCGCCGATTTGTACCAGGCGATCGACTTCACCTCGCTGTGAGCCATCGCCCCTTTTTCATTCGAACACTGACGACGAGACCCCATGGCCACTCCCAGCGCTAGCTCCTATAACGCAGACGCCATCGAAGTCCTCTCGGGCCTCGACCCGGTGCGCAAGCGTCCCGGCATGTACACCGACACCAGTCGGCCGAACCACCTCGCCCAGGAAGTCATCGACAACAGTGTCGACGAAGCCTTGGCCGGGCACGCCAAATCGGTGCAGGTCATCCTGCACGCCGACCATTCGCTGGAGGTCAGCGATGACGGCCGTGGCATGCCGGTGGACATTCACCCCGAAGAGGGGGTGTCGGGCGTCGAGCTGATTCTCACCAAGCTCCACGCGGGCGGTAAGTTTTCCAACAAGAACTACCAGTTCTCCGGCGGTCTGCACGGGGTGGGTATTTCCGTGGTCAACGCCTTGTCGACCCAGGTTCGGGTGCGGGTCAAGCGTGACGGCAACGAATACCAGATGACGTTCGCCGACGGCTACAAGGCCACCGAGCTGGAAGTGGTCGGCAGCGTCGGCAAGCGCAACACCGGCACCAGCGTGTATTTCGCGCCGGATCCGAAGTATTTCGACTCACCGAAATTTTCCGTCAGCCGCCTCAAGCATGTGCTCAAGGCCAAGGCCGTGTTGTGCCCGGGGCTGTCGGTCAGCTTCGAGGACAAGGCCACCGGCGAGAAAGTCGAGTGGCATTACGAAGATGGCCTGCGCTCTTACCTGGTGGACGCGGTCAGTGGTTTTGAGCGCCTGCCCGACGAACCGTTCTGCGGCAGCCTGGCCGGCAACAAAGAGGCGGTCGACTGGGCGCTGTTGTGGTTGCCCGAGGGGGGCGAGAGCGTCCAGGAAAGCTACGTCAACCTGATTCCCACGGCCCAGGGCGGTACCCACGTCAACGGGTTGCGCCAGGGCCTGCTCGATGCGATGCGTGAGTTCTGCGAATTCCGCAACCTGCTGCCCCGTGGGGTGAAGCTGGCGCCGGAGGACGTGTGGGAGCGCATTGCCTTCGTGCTGTCGATGAAGATGCAGGAGCCGCAGTTCTCCGGGCAAACCAAGGAGCGCTTGTCGTCCCGTGAAGCGGCGGCGTTTGTGTCCGGTGTGGTCAAGGATGCGTTCAGCCTGTGGCTCAATGCCAACCCGGAAACCGGTCTGGCCCTGGCGGAGTTGGCGATCAGCAACGCCGGCCGTCGTCTCAAGGCCAGCAAGAAGGTCGAGCGCAAGCGCATCACCCAGGGGCCGGCGTTGCCGGGCAAGCTCGCCGATTGCGCGGGGCAGGACCCTATGCGTTCCGAGCTGTTCCTGGTGGAAGGTGATTCTGCCGGTGGCTCGGCCAAGCAGGCTCGAGACAAGGAATTCCAGGCGATCCTGCCGTTGCGGGGCAAGATCCTCAACACCTGGGAAGTGGACGGCAGCGAAGTACTGGCCAGCCAGGAAGTGCACAACATCGCCGTGGCCATCGGGGTCGATCCGGGCGCGGAGGACATGAGCCAGTTGCGTTACGGCAAGATCTGCATCCTCGCTGACGCCGACTCCGACGGCCTGCACATCGCCACCTTGCTGTGCGCCTTGTTCGTCCAGCATTTCCGTCCGCTGGTGGACGCCGGTCACGTCTACGTCGCGATGCCGCCGCTGTATCGCATCGATTTGGGCAAGGAAATCTACTACGCCTTGGACGAGGCCGAGCGAGACGGCATCCTTGACCGGTTGGTGGCCGAGAAGAAGCGCGGCAAGCCACAGGTCACCCGATTCAAGGGTCTGGGCGAGATGAACCCGCCGCAGCTGCGCGAAACCACCATGGACCCGAACACCCGTCGCCTGGTACAGCTGACCCTGGACGATTTCGCCGCGACGTCGGAAATGATGGACATGCTGCTGGCGAAGAAACGTGCCGGCGATCGCAAGTCCTGGCTCGAGTCCAAGGGCGATCTGGCCGAGGTGTTGGCCTGATGCGCAACGGTTTCGCCCTGGCGCTGTTGCTGTGGGCGGGGGCCGTGTTCGCTGGGCCTGCACCGGAATTGAAGTTGCTGTCCGAGCACGCTGTCGACGGCATGCGCGGCGGCAATCTGTCCGGGCTGGCCCTCTGCGGCGATGAGATGTGGACGGTGTCGGATCGCGACGATGACCGCATTTATCGCCTCGACACCTCCGGTGATGGGGCCTGGCCTGCCCAGGCGTTGATCATCGACGTGCCGCAGGCGCCGGACAGCGGTTTGCCCTGGGGGCTGAGGTCGCGTACCTGGGCGGCGTCGTTCCTGCGCGGTGGCGAGCTGGATTTCGAAGGCATCAGCTGCGACAGCGCTGGCAATCGCTATGTGGTCAGCGAATCCCATGCCGCCGTGCTGCAGGTGCCGCCGCTGGGCGAAGTGTCCTGGTTGAAGATTGCGCCGACAATGATCCGCGAGGCCCGTGCCAGCGGTATGTTGCTGCATTTCAATGCATTGTTTGAAGGCCTGGCGGTGAACCCGGCCGGCGACCGGCTGTGGCTGGCGGCGGAACGGGAGCGACGTGGTGTGCTGTTGATCAAGCGTCAGCAAACGGTGTGGGACTGTGATGGTCATTGTGTGCTGTTGAGCGAAGCCGGGCAGGAAATGCAGCCAGCGCAGTTTCCCAATGCCAAGGCGGTATCTCGGGATTTTGCCGACCTGTCCCTGTTCGACGGCAAGCTGTTCACCCTGGAGCGCAACGCCTTTCAGATCTGCCGCCGCGACCCCCAGACCGCTGAAGTCGAGCGCTGCTGGTCGTTTGCCGCCGAGGCCTTGCAGGACAATCGTCGCTATTCCCAGGCCTACGGGCTGGCCGAGGCCCTGGTAGTGGACGCCAAGGGCGCCTGGGTTGGCCTGGACAACAATGACGGGCCGCGGGCCGACGGCGAAGAACGGCCGATCATCTGGCGCTTCGCTGCACCCGATGGTGGCTGGAGCGCCTCGCCATGAGCCGGCCACCCCTGAACCTATTTGAATCTACCCAGCGCGATGGCAGCATGCCGTTGCGCCAGACAACGAACTGATGAGGCCCGCATGAGCGACATTCTTGCAGACAGCTTGGACGGCGTAGAGCGCCGATCGCTGGCTGACTTCACCGAAAATGCCTACCTCAATTACTCCATGTACGTGATCATGGACCGCGCCCTGCCGCACATTGGCGACGGCTTGAAGCCGGTCCAGCGGCGGATCGTCTATGCCATGAGTGAGTTGGGACTGGACGCCGATTCCAAGCACAAGAAGTCGGCGCGGACCGTCGGTGACGTGCTCGGCAAGTTCCACCCCCACGGCGATTCGGCCTGCTACGAAGCCATGGTGCTGATGGCCCAGCCGTTCAGCTACCGCTACACCTTGGTGGATGGCCAGGGTAACTGGGGGGCGCCAGACGATCCCAAGTCGTTCGCGGCCATGCGTTACACCGAGGCGCGGCTGTCGCGTTATTCCGAGGTGCTGCTCAGCGAGCTGGGTCAGGGCACGGCGGACTGGGGGCCGAACTTCGATGGCACCCTCGATGAACCTCTGGTTTTGCCGGCACGTTTGCCGAATATCCTCCTCAATGGTACCACCGGCATCGCCGTGGGCATGGCCACTGACGTACCGCCCCACAACCTGCGGGAAGTGGCCACGGCGTGCGTGCGTCTGCTGGACGAGCCGAAAGCCACGGTGGAGCAGCTCTGCGAGCACATCCAGGGCCCGGACTATCCGACCGAAGCGGAAATCATCACCCCGCGCGCCGATTTGCTGAAAATCTACGAGAGCGGCCGCGGTTCGGTGCGCATGCGCGCCGTGTATCACATCGAAGACGGCGACATCATCGTCACCGCGCTGCCACACCAGGTCTCCGGGGCCAAGGTGCTGGAGCAGATTGCCGCGATGATGCAGGCAAAACCTTCGAAAGCGCCGCAAGTGGCCGACTTGCGTGACGAGTCGGACCATGAGAACCCATGCCGCATCGTGATCATTCCAGTCAACAGCCGGGTCGACCACGACGCGTTGATGCAGCACCTGTTCGCCAGCACCGATCTGGAGTCTAGCTACCGGGTCAACATCAACATCATTGGCTTGGACGGCAAGCCGCAGTTGAAGAACCTGCGGGCGCTGTTGGTGGAATGGCTGGAATTCCGTGTCAAAACGGTGCGCAGACGTCTGCAGTTCCGCCTGGACAAGGTCGAGCGGCGCCTGCACCTGTTGGACGGTTTGCTGATTGCTTACCTCAACCTGGACGAAGTGATCCACATCATCCGCACCGAGGAGCATCCGAAGGCGAGCCTGATCGAGCGTTTTGCCTTGAGTGAAATCCAGGCCGACTACATCCTCGACACCCGCCTGCGGCAATTGGCGCGGCTGGAAGAGATGAAATTGCGTGCCGAGCAGGATGAATTGCTCAAGGAACAGGCCAAGCTGCTCGCCTTGCTGGGTAGCGAGGCCAAGCTCAAGAAGCTGGTGCGCACCGAGCTGCTCAAGGACGCCGAAACCTATGGCGACGACCGTCGTTCGCCAATCGTGGAACGTGCCGAAGCCAAGGCACTCAGCGAACACGATCTGCTGCCGAACGAGAAAGTGACCGTCGTGCTGTCGGAAAAAGGCTGGGTGCGCTCTGCAAAGGGTCACGACATCGACGCGGCAGGGCTTTCCTACAAGGCCGGGGACGGTTTCAAGGCTCTGGCACCAGGGCGCTCGAACCAGTTTGCGGTGTTTATCGACTCCACCGGGCGCAGTTATTCGGTGGCGGCTCATACCCTGCCATCGGCTCGCGGCCAGGGAGAACCGCTGACCGGTCGTCTGACGCCACCACCGGGTGCAACTTTTGAGTGCGTGCTGATGCCTGATGATGACGGGCTGTACGTTATTGCGTCGGACGCCGGCTACGGGTTCGTCGTCAAGGGTGAGGATCTGCAAGCCAAGAACAAGGCGGGCAAGGCGTTGTTGAGCCTGCCAAACAACGCCAAGGTCATTGCGCCGCGCCCGGTCTTCGACCGCGATAACAACTGGCTTGCTTCGGTGACGACCGAAGGGAGGCTGCTGGTGTTCAAAATCAGCGATCTGCCACAATTAGGTAAAGGTAAAGGGAATAAGATCATCGGGATTTCTGGCGAACGGGTCGCCAGCCGTGAGGAATATGTCACGGATATTGCAGTGTTGCCGGAGGGTGCCACGCTTGTGCTGCAAGCTGGAAAGCGTACGCTCTCACTCAAAGCAGACGATCTTGAGCATTACAAAGGTGAACGTGGTCGGCGGGGCAACAAGCTTCCAAGGGGTTTTCAGCGGGTCGATGCACTGCTCGTCGAAAACCTCAATTAAGCGTGCTAGACAGCTCGGTCTGCGATTAAAAGCCGCAGATCGATGCTTTCGCGCTGGAGTCGGAACGCATATTCACGGATGATAGGCCCTTTCAAGCGCCGGCGTGGCCGAGCGTTCTTCATAATGACCGAGTACTTTTTCACTGTGGTAAGCCTTGTGGCCGCCACCTGGATGGAACGATGACTGCTCTGCGCCTTCCTATTCTATGGCTCGCCGGCCTGCTTGGCCTGGCGGGTTGCAGCGTCCATCAACCAGTGTCGCTGTATCAGCTCGACAGTGGCAACCCGGCCCAACCTGCGCAAAGCACAGGCATGGCTGTATTGCTGGGCCCGGTGTCGATCGCCGACTACCTGCAACGCGAAACCCTGCTGCAACGCCAACCTGACGGTAGCCTGCAGGCTGCCACTGACGGTCGCTGGGCCGGCAGCCTCTCCTCGGACATCGACCAGTTGCTGCTGCGCCAAGTGGCCGGGCACCTGGACAGCCAGCGCGTGGTATTGGCGCCGGCCACCCAGGGTTTCACCCCGGATGTCCAGGTGCTGCTGTCGATCACCCGCCTGGATTCGGGCGAAGCGCAACCGGCGGTGCTCGATGCTCAATGGCGGTTGATCGACCGTCGCGGCAAAGTTCGTGAGAACCGCATCGTTCATCTGCAGGAGCAACATACCGGCGGTACTGCTGCACAGGTCCAGGCTCAGGGCGTTCTGCTGCAGCGTTTGGCCGAGCAGCTGTCTGTCGCGCTCAAACCATTGGCCAACCAGCCTCCGCTGGTCGAGGCCGCACCGCGCAAGTCGGCACCTGCCCAGGCCAAGCCTGTGGAACCGGAGAAGTCGCCAAAGATCCCGATGGCCTTGCCGATTCGTACCGACATGGAAGTGTTCAGGTTCTGATCACCAGACTGGATGCAAGACAAAGCCCGCATTGATGCGGGCTTTGTTGTTTCTGCGGGATAGAACTTTGGCGCCTGGGCTGGCCTCATCGCGAGCAGGCTCGCTCCCACAGGTCCAGAACCACAGATATCCCTCACAGGTTCAGCGCTGTCCTTGTGGGAGCGAGCCTGCTCGCGATGAGGCCAGCGAAGGCCACAAAAAAGCCCGCAGACAATCACTCATCTGCGGGCTCAGTCATTCCAGCGATCGGGACTCAGGCCTGGCGCTCATGCATACGCGCCAGCTGCCGCTCCAGCATCGAAGGGTACGGCTCCATCAAGCGCTCCACGCAGCATGCGCCTTCGGGGCTGGCGATGGGGCGGATGCGGGTGCGCTGGCGAATCAGGGCATCGTCGTTGATCTTGCGCTCCACCAGCAGCAGGTTGCGGCTGTGTTGCGACAAGGCCAGGGCGTCCTGGGCGGTTTCGGTCAGCAGCAGGTCGATCTGGCTCAGGCCGAACAGGCCGTCGCCCAGGGTCAGGCCCAATTGCAGTTGCAGGGTGATGCCGCTGTCGGCGACTTCGATCTGTAATTGATGACCCAGGGCCCGCAGCAGTTCACCGCAGCAAATGGCGTTGGTCAGGTAATCGTCGCCGCTGTCTTCGGTATGGAACAGCATCAGGGTGCTGCCGTCGTTCAGGGTGTGCAACTCGCCCTGGTAGAGCGAGGCGGCCTGGTCGAGGCAATCGCGGTAGCGTTCGAGCAGTTCCTTCAGGCGGGCCTGGGGCAGGCGACGCAGTTGGTCCTGGGCGCCCAATTGCACGGCCAGCACGGCGCTGTGCTGTGGCTGGTTCGAGGCGGCAGGCCTGGCGAGCGGTTGCGGTTGCCCGGCAATCGACTCGTCTCGCAGGTCGGCGAAGGCGTCGTCATCTTCTTCGTCTTCAACCGCCCGTACCACATGGCGAGGCGCGGGCCTGGACGTCGGCATCGGCTGGCTTTCGTCGAAGCCGGGATCGCGCAGGTTGCGCACCTCGAACTCCGGTTCGGCCTCATCGTCGACGTAGTCGATGTCCTCGGGCTCCGGCACGGGCGCAGGTTCCGGTGCGAAGCTGGCGTGCAGCTGCCGCGCCAGATCGCCGATTTCGTCCTGGCGCTGGGTGGCCGGGGTGTGTTCGTCGATGTCTCGCAGCCAGACCCGTAGCTGCAGGAGTGGCGTGGAGAGGTGCCGCCCCAGGCGCAGGCTCAAGGCCAGCGCCAGTGCCAGCAGTATCGCGCTGAGGATGCCCATGCTTTGCAGGCTGATGGTCATCGGTTGCTGGAACTGGTCCATGTCCAGGCTGATGCGCAGTTGTCCGGCGGTCACGTCCTGGAAGGTGATCTTGCTCTGGTACATGCCGCCGGACTCGCCCAGCAGGCCCGGCTTGGGACGCTGGCCGGCCTCGGCGAGGATGCGGTTGTCCACGCTGTAGATGGCGGCGTGGGCCACCAGCTTGTTCTTGGTCAGGTTGTTGAGCAGCACGTTGAGGCTGAGGATGTCGTTGGACACCAGCAGCTCGGTGGCGGACGTGGCGGTCTGGGTGGTCAGGCTTTCCCCCAGGGCATCGGCCTGCTCGTGCATCGCCTGCTTGAATTGCAGGCCCATTACACAGGCATAGATGACCAGGGCCAGGGCGACCAGGATCACGTTATGGCTGGCAATGCGCAATGCAATCGGCACGCGACGATGGCGCAGTGCACGGAAGATCAGCAGGAAGAAGTTGTCGGTTTTGACTGGCGTGGGCCGGTTCACTGAGCTCGGCTCTTTGTCCGTGAAATTGACGCGCAGTATAGCGACAGCCCCATGACCGGCAAAGCACTGGCGGTGCCCGATGGTCACTGAAAGTGGGTAGAATGCGGTTTTTTTCCACCTGCGGGGGTGCGCCTTGCGCGAAATCGTCCTGATAAACATCACTGGCAGCGACCGTCCGGGTCTGACTGCGGCCATTACCGGCGTTCTGGCCCAGGGTGGTGTGAACATTCTCGACATCGGTCAGGCGGTGATCCACGACACGCTGTCGTTTGGCATCCTGGTTGAAATCCCGGACGCCGAACAGAGCAAGTCGGTGCTCAAAGACATCCTGTTCACCGCTTACAAGCTCGATCAACAGGTCCGTTTCACGCCGGTGTCCGAAGCGGACTACCAGCACTGGGTGGCTGGCCAGGGCAAGAAGCGTCACATCGTTACCCTGTTGACCCGCAAGGTCACCGCCGAGCAATTGCAGCGCGTCAGTTCGATCACCGCCCAATACGGCCTGAACATCGATCACATCGACCGCTTGTCCGGGCGCATGCCGCTGGACACCCCGGCGGACAAGGGCAAGGGTTGCATCGAGTTTTCCGTGCGCGGCGAGCCGGCTGATCCCCAGGCGTTGCGTGCCGAGTTCCTGAGCGTGGCCCAGGAACTGAACGTCGACATCGCATTCCAGGAAGACTCGCTGTTCCGGCGTAATCGGCGCCTGGCGGTGTTCGACATGGATTCGACCTTGATCGAAGCCGAAGTCATTGATGAATTGGCCAAGGCTGCCGGCGTGGGCGACAAGGTGTCGGCCATCACCGAGCGGGCCATGGCCGGCGAGCTGGACTTCCGCGCCAGTTTCAAGGAGCGCCTGGCGTTGCTGCAAGGCCTGGACGTCAGCGTGCTGGACGCCATCGGCGCCTCCCTGCGTCTGACGGAAGGTGCCGAAACTTTGTTCGCCGAACTCAAGCGCCTGGGCTACAAGACGGCGATCCTGTCCGGTGGCTTTACCTACTTCGCCAAGCAGTTGCAGGCCAAGCTCGGCATCGACTACGTGTTCGCCAACGAGCTGGAAGTGGTGGACGGCAAGGTCACCGGCGTGGCCGTCGAACCTATCGTCGATGCCCAGCGCAAAGCGGACTTGCTACGGGAACTGGCCGAAAAAGAAGGCCTGCGCCTGGAGCAGACCATCGCCGTGGGTGACGGTGCCAACGACCTGCCGATGCTGGCGATAGCGGGCCTGGGCGTGGCATTCCGGGCCAAGCCGCTGGTCAAGCAATCGGCCAGGCAGGCGATCTCCACCCTGGGGCTGGATGGGGTGTTGTACCTGCTCGGTTTCAGGGATCGCGACGGGCAGCTCTGAACCAGGGCCTGTGACTTCTTTCTTTTGTGGCGAGGGGATTTAGCGAAACGTCGCCCCGCCCCGCTGGGCTGCGCAGCAGCCCCAATTTAGGTACACGGTCAACCTGGCGCACCGAGGACTCAGGCTTTAGGGCTGCTGGGCAGCCCAGCGGGGATAAATCCCCTCGCCACAAAGTTGCTTGGTTGTCTGTTAAAGCGACTTCCACAACGAATCGAAATCCCCTTCCTGATCACCGCCACCCCCGGTGGGGCCGGCATCCTCCTGATGATAGGCAAACTGGTTGAAGCTGTGGGTGCTGGTCACCCGCCGGTCCAGGCCCGCCCGGAGCTCCCGGCCGTTGGTGTTGATCAGGACTTGCTGACCTTCCTGGAACGGTAGGCGCGGGGCGATCATTGTCGCGGGAAGTTCGATGGCGCTGATCTCTGGCAACAATAACCCTCGCAGGTAATGGCTGGATTCGTTCTTCTCCCGGAGCAATTGCACGCCGCAAGGCTGGGCATAGGGGGCGACCAGCTCGATGCCCATCTGCATGGCACCGCCGCGAACCTGGCGGATCCAGCGTACCACCGCGACACTCCAGGCTTGATCATTGGTGTCCCGAATGCCGATCATTTCCCCGGCCTGAAGTTGTTCCGGTACATCTTTCGGCCAGCCCAGGCAGTAACCGCCGGGGCTGTGATTGACGATTGGCAGTTCGTAGGTGGGAAAGTGATGCTGGTTATCCGACCCTCCACCCTCTTCGTCGGCCGGGTTGACCGGGTATTCGATCTCTTCGTAGGGCAGCATGTCGCTGTCCCCCGTGGGTGCGGCATCGAAGGCTTGCTTCCAGGTATCGTTGGTCTTGCTGGCCGAGGCTTCGAAGCGGGCCTTGCGGGTGACGGGGGCCTTCAGGATTTCGCTGAAGGAGCGTTCGCCGCCTAGGTAGTAGTGCAATGCACTCATGCCTACGCAAATGGTCAACGTGCCATTGCCTTCGGTGCGCTGGAAGCTGCGTTCGACGGCTTCACCCCAGGCGGCTTGCAGATGCTGCAAAGTATCGGTGCTCATGCCGCCAGGTACCGGCAGGGTGTTCTCGGCAGGCCGCTCCAGATGAGTGGTGATCGCGCGCACCAGCGGTTCGAGGTCGACACCCAGCAGGCCCGGTTGTTGCTCGGCCCTGAACTTGGAACGGTAGCGCGGCCCGACATCCAGCTCCGGCGCAACGGCGAACAGGCTGGCGGCGGTGCTGGTCGGGTCCAGCTTGATCCGCTGGCTCCAGGCTTCCAGCACTTCGGCCAGTCGTGCGATCTGGCCCTGACGCAGTTGGTTGCTGCGTGCTGCGCCCAGCAGCAGGGCCACGACGTAGGTTTGCTCGGCGCTCAGTTGCTGGACCTGGCTGACCAAGTCGTCGCCGATACTCTGGTGTTGCAACCGGTACTGGCAGGCGATCCGGTACAGCTGGTGCAGATCGAGCCATAGACCTTCCGGCACCGGGCTGTACAACTCGGTGGCGCGCAGCAGCGGACCGTTGAGGGCATGTATCGCCCGTTGCAGTGCGGTGCTCAGCAGGCGGGCCCGGTCCTTGGTGAACTTCGGTGCGATGCGCGCCACGATCTGCTTGTAGCCCATTGCCAGGTGACTTTGCAGGGCCTGGCACAGGTTGACGATCTTGCGCGAGCGCTCATCGAGCACGATGGCCTGTTGCAGGAAGTGCCGCTCCAGGTGCTTGCAGACGTAATACACCTCGGGTCGCAGCAGTTCGAGCAGTTGCAGGCGATTCTCGCTGGGGGTGAGCAGCAGGTTGAGTTCGCCGATGGCCTGGTACAACAGGCGAGCCGTTTCGCCGATGTTGGCCTTGGGCAAGTTGGCAATCCAGCGCTTGAGATCCCGTGGCGTAGCCTCGCAGAACGACAGGCGTGATTGCGTCGGAGTGGAAACGCGCAACAGTGGGAGAGGGCTGGTCTCATTCATGCCGTGGACGGCTCCGGCTGGAAATGAAAGGGATGTTTCCAACTCTAGCAGGTGTGGCCGAAAGAAGTGCCCGATCTGTAGGAGCGGGCTTACTCGCGAGGGCGGTGGATCAGTTATTACAGAGGTGACTGGCCTGACGCTATCGCGAGCAGGCTCGCTCCCACAGAGGATCAAGGCTGCACAGACGACCCGCAAGCGCCACGAAACAATTGTGGGAGCGAGCCTGCTCGCGATGATGGCGGATCAGTCGGTATGGATCTGACTGACCTGACGCTATCACGAGCAGGCTCGCTCCCACAGGGGATCAAGGCTGAACAGAGGACCCGCAAGCGCCACGAAACAATTGTGGGAGCGAGCCTGC
This sequence comes from Pseudomonas sp. ICMP22404, assembly GCF_006227205.1. GTDB lineage: Bacteria > Pseudomonadota > Gammaproteobacteria > Pseudomonadales > Pseudomonadaceae > Aquipseudomonas. The sequence continues at coordinate 172,211 of NZ_VCNG01000009.1, read as the reverse complement.
TCGCGATGATGGCGGATCAGTCGGTATGGATCTGACTGACCTGACGCTATCACGAGCAGGCCCGCTCCCACAGGGAGGGCAGTGGCCTTAGGCCTTGGGCAGTGCCAGGCCCTGGCCCATCCGCACCGGCGAGCCGGCCACCAGTTCCTCGGCCCATTTCACCTGGTCTGGCCCGAACAGCACGATGGCGGTCGAGCCCAGTTTGAAGCGGCCCAGTTCGGCGCCTTTTTCCAGGTGGATCGGCGCGCGGGCGGCTTCGTCGTAGCGGAAGGTCTTCAGTTCGCGCTTGGGTGGCGTGACCAGCCCGGCCCAGACGGTTTCGATGGAGGCCACGATCATCGCGCCCACCAGCACCACGGCCATCGGCCCGCGCTCGGTGTCGAAGATACACGCCACGCGTTCGTTGCGGGCGAACAGCTCTGGAACGTTCTCGGCGGTGGTCTGGTTGACCGAGAAAATACGGCCCGGAATGTAGACCATCTCCCGCAAGGTGCCGGCCAGCGGCATATGCACGCGGTGATAGTCCTTGGGAGACAGGTAGATGGTCGCAAAATCGCCGCCCATGAACGGTGCGGCGTTGGCCGAGTCGCCACCCAGCAGTTCCAGCACGCTGAAGCTGTGGCCCTTGGCCTGGAAGACACGGCCGTGCTCGATGGGGCCGAGCTGACTGACGGCGCCGTCGGCAGGGCTGAGGATCGCGCCCGGTGTTTCATCCAGTGGCCGCGCGCCTTCTTTCAGGGCCCGGGTGAAGAACGCGTTGAAGTGTTCGTAGGCGGTCAGGTCTTCCACCAGGGCTTGGGACATATCCACTTGATAACGCTTGGCGAACCACTGGGTGAACGCATTCTTGAACCAGCGTACGCGGCATTCGGCAATACAGCCGGCCAGCCGTGACAGCAGGTGGTGGGGCAGCAGGTACTGAGTGATGATGAACAAACGGTTTTTCATTAAATGTCCTTAGGAACCTTCAAATCTCGATCGGGGTGTCGGGGTGGTTGCCCCATTCGCCCCAGGAACCGGCGTAGCCCTTGACCCGTGGGTAACCCAGCGCCTTGGCCACCAGATAGGTGAAGCCGGAGCGGTGGTGAGTCTGGCAGTGGGTGATGACCTCTTTGTCGGGCGTGATGCCCAGTTGTTCGAGGATCTGCGGCATGTCCTGGCGGATACGCAGGCTGCGCGTCTTGTCCATGCCGGCAGTCCATTCGAAATTGACCGCGCCGGGAATGTGACCGCCCCTGGCCGCCACGACTTTCTCGCCGGAATATTCCAGCGGGCCGCGTGCATCCCAGATCGCCAGGTCGGCGGCACCGAGGCGGCTTTGCAGGTATTCGCGGGTGGCGGTGGGTTCGTCCCGCAGCGTCAGTTGCACAGGGGCGCCGACGGCGGTCGGTACATCGGTGCTCACCGGCAGGCTTTCGTCCAGCCACGACAGCAGGCCGCCGTCGAGGTAGTGGTACTTCGAGTGGCCGATCACGTCCAGCAGCCAGATAAAGCGTCCGGCCCAGCCGCCACCTTCGTCGTCATAGACCACGTAGACCGCATCCGGGTTGTGCCCGAGTTCGCCGAACAGTGCCTCGAGATCGGCTTTGGCCGGCAACAGCCCCGGTGCTGGCGGCTGACCCAACTGCGTGCGCTTGGGATCGACAAAGCGTGCGCCAGGAATGTGGCCGGTGCTGTAGCGCGCGGCGCTGGTCAGGTCCACCAGAATCAGTTCGCGGGCGTCGAGACGCGGGAGCAGATCGCTTGGCTCGATCACCAGCGGCAAGCCAGAGAAGTCAGGCATGTCAGGTCTCCAAGGGCGCAAAAGGAAGGGATTGTAGCAAGTTCAGCGGCCACGGTTGGTAAAGGTGTGCAGGGCCCGTTCGATGCACTGAACGGTCCTGCCGAAGGCTTGCACCGTTATATCCGCAAAGGGCCCGCCGCCCTGGTCCACGGCCACCAGCATGATCACCCGGCCATTGCAGGTCAGGGAGCGCAACAGCATGTGCTCGCCCTTGAACAGGGCGCGCAGGCCCGGCGGCAGCAGGGCCGAGAACTGTGCATTGTTCTCCGGGTTCAGGCGAACCTGTGCCTGCTGCGCCAGCAAGCGCTGCAACACTTTGCTCTGGTTGATGGAGAAACTCATGGCCGCTGCCTCAGGGGGCAGGCCGGCGATCTGGTGCACGCGTACGCTGGTCTGGCTGCGGTCGGCCATCAGGATCATCACCCGGCGCATGCCGCACGCCACCAGTGCGTCTCGTGCCGAGGTGGTCAGGTGCATGGCGTTGCTGAAGGGGCTTGGTTCTACCAACAGCGCAGCGCATCGTTTGCGCCACAGGGTCAGGTCTTCGGTGCTCGGTTGGGCGACGGAGGGCCCTGCAATCTGGACCCGACGGCTGCCCGGAGGCCAGAGCAGCGCCACGGCCGGGTGCCAGAGGTCTGGCATGGCATGGTGGCGGGCGCTATGGGCGGCCTGTTGGTGCAACTGTTGCTGAAGCTCATCCATGGGCATCTGCAGGTACAGGCTGGTGAGGTACTGCCAGCGGATGCTGTGGGGGCAGTCCCAGGCCTGGTGAGCCGAAAGTGCCAGGCCATTGGCCAGTAGCACGGTGTTGGCTGGCTGGTTGAGCCAGCGGCGCAGGGTCGGGTCATCGTCCAGGCGATTCTGCTGGCGCAGCGGGTGTTCACTGTCCCGGGCGATGCGCAGCACCTTCACCAACTCACGGCGCTCGTTGAGCAGCAGGCGGTAGCCTTGCGCCACCCAGATCGGCAAGCGCCAGGCTTCCACCACGGCGAGACAGATCTTCAGCAGGCTGACGCCGAACAATTCGCGTTCCACCTTGCTGGCCGACTGGCCTTGGTGGATCACCCGCATTTCCCATTCTCCCAGCAACCGCGGGTGCGTCAGGGCCAGGGGCCAGAGCGGCGACAAGAACAACAGGCTGCCCCAGTGGATGTCCTGCCACAGCCGTGCCAGGCGGCTGGCAAAAAAACCATTGGCCTGCTGCGTGGCGTGCTGGCTGATCAGCTGCAACTGGCGCAGGGCGACGGGTATCTCCTGCTCCGGCAGCGAGGGCAGGCGGGCGAGCAATTCCTCGGTGCGCTTGAGGCCGAGGCGGTTGATGGCCACTTCGAGGTTTTCCGCCGGTTCGGTGAGGCTGCCATGGGTGTGATGGTTGGCTTCGCGGATGACGCTCAGGGCCAGGGCAGGGCTGTCCTGCATGAGCTCTGCGATGTCGCGCAACGAGCGGCGGCTGTCGGCAATGGCCTTGCAGACCTGGTCATGACTGGCCTGGGGTACCGGCAAATGCACGCCCTCGAGCAGCTTTACCCAGCCTTCGAGCGTGGTCGGTCGTGGGGTTGGAACCTTCGTTTCGTTAGCCATGGCTGGACGTGATCATCACATGCTGCAACGGGGCAAACTGGCTTTTCGCCAGAACTGGCTATAGTCTGGCGCAGTTTTGCCGATAAGTAGAAGAAGAGATTTTCCAGCTTCCGAATATGACCTTGAACCCGACTTAAATAAGTACTTTCAATCTATGGCTAAAATTATCGGCATCATTGTCGTGTTCGCGAGCGTACTCGGCGGATACGTGCTCTCCCATGGCAAGATTGCCGCCCTGATCCAGCCCTTCGAGGTGATGATCATCGGTGGCGCGGCCCTTGGCGCATTCCTGCAGGCCAACCCCGGCTATATGACGATGCACGTGCTCAAGAAGTCCCTGGGCATGTTCAGTTCGCGCTTCAGCCACACCTTCTATCTCGAGGTGTTGGGACTGATCTACGAGATCCTGAACAAGAGCCGCCGCGAAGGCATGATGGCGATCGAGGGTGATATCGAAGACGCCGCCGCCAGCCCGATCTTCGCCAAGTATCCTGCGGTGCTCAAGGACACCCGCATGACGGCGTTCATCTGTGATTACCTGCGCATCATGTCGTCCGGCAACATGGCCCCCCATGAGCTCGAAGGCCTGTTCGACATGGAACTGTACAGCCTCAAGGAAGACCTGGAGCATCCGTCCCACGCCGTGACCGGCATCGCCGACGCCATGCCCGGCTTCGGTATCGTCGCCGCGGTACTGGGTATCGTGGTGACCATGGCTTCCCTGGGTGATGGCGACCAGAAGTCCATCGGCCTGCACGTGGGTGCGGCACTGGTCGGTACCTTCTTCGGTATCCTGGCCGCGTATGGTTTCTTCGGCCCTCTGGCCCATTCTCTGGCCCATGATGCCAAGGAAGAACTCAACACCTACGAGGCCATCAAGGCCTCGCTCGTGGCCTCGGCCTCGGGCATGCCGCCTTCGCTGGCGGTAGAGTTCGGCCGCAAGGTCCTGTACCCGGCGCACCGTCCAAGCTTTGCCGAGCTGGAACAAGCGGTTCGCGGTCGTTAAGTTATGGAAAATAACCAGCCGATCATCATCAAGCGTGTCAAGCGCATAGCCGCTGGACACCACGGGGGCGCCTGGAAAATCGCCTTCGCCGACTTCGCGACGGCGATGATGGCGTTCTTCCTGGTGCTGTGGCTGCTGTCCACCGCGACCCCGGAACAGAAGATCGCCATCGCCGGTTACTTCAAGGATCCGGTTGGCTTCACTGAAAGCGGTACGCCCTACATCATCGACCTGGGCGGCTCACCGACCCTGGCGCCCGAGACGACCCTCAACCCCGAGGTCAAATCCCAGCCGCAGCCCGACAAGGTAACGGTGGATTCCGAGCAGGTCGAAGGCATGGCCGAGCAGGTCGAGCGCGAGCGCCTTGAGTTGCTGCTGCAAGAGTTGCAGAACAAGGTCGACGAGAACCCGCAGCTGCAGAAGTTCAAGGATCAGATCCTGTTCGAAATCACGCCGAATGGCTTGCGCATCCAGATCACGGATGCCGAGAACCGGCCGATGTTCGATTCCGGCAGCGCCCGCCTGAAGCCTTATTTCGAGGACATCCTGCTGGCCATGGCCGACACCATCAAGGCGGTGCCGAACAAGATCAGCATCAGTGGTCATACCGACGCCAAGCCGTATATCGGCAAGGGTGATTTCGGCAACTGGGAACTCTCGGCCAACCGCGCCAACGCGGCACGTCGCGCCCTGGTGGCCGGCAGTTATCCGGACGAGCAGGTGGCACGGGTGGTCGGTTACGCCTCCTCGGCGTTGTTCGACCGCAAGGACCCTTTCAACCCGGTCAACCGGCGTATCGATATCGTGGTGTTGACCAAGAAGGCCCAGAAGGCCATCGAAGGTTCGCAGACCGACGACCCGGCACCCGATCCGGTCCAAGGCCAGGGTGCCCCGGGCGAAGCACCGGCGACGCCGCCGGATGCTGCGGCCGATCCGAATGCCTTGCCGGCCGATCAGCAACCGGTGCCGGCCCACGAGTTGCGCGAACGTCTGAACCTGTTCGACGACGCCGCGCCGAAACCGCCGGGAACGCCTGCGCAGTGATTGGGCTCGTGGGAGCAAAGCTTGCTCGCGATGCAGGCGACACGATTCAGCTGCAAGACCGAGTCAACGTTCATCGCGGGCAAGCCTTGCTCCCACAGGCGGGAGCAAGCTCCCTCGCCACAACAGTGTTCGGCCGTTCAATCGCCCTGAATCAATAACTGCTTTCCGGCAAGCTGGCGATGATCGAGCGATAGCTGTTCATCCGTTGCTGCTGCACGCGGCCGTCTTCCAGTGCCTTGAGCAAGGCGCAGCCGGGTTCGCGGTCGTGCTTGCAGTCGCGGAAGCGGCAGGTGCCGATCAGGTCGTTGAACTCGATGAACCCGGCCTCCACGTCGGCCCGGCTGACGTGGCCCAGGCCGAATTCACGGATGCCGGGCGAATCGATCAGCTCACCGCCGCCGGGGAAGTGGAACAACCGCGCGGTGGTGGTGGTGTGGGTACCCTGGCCGGACAGCTCGGACAGCGGCCCGACACGGGTTTCGACCTCCGGCAGCAGGCTGTTGACCAGCGAAGACTTGCCGACACCGGACTGGCCGACGAACACGCTGATGCGCCCGTCCAACTGCCGTTGCAGTTGTTCCATGCCATTGCCATGGTGGGCGGAGACTTCCAGCACCGGGTAACCCAGTTGTCGATAGACCGCCAGCAAGGCATTCAGCGCCGGGGCATTCTGCTCATCGATCAGGTCGAACTTGTTGAGCAGCAACAACGGGCGGATACCGGCATGCTCGGCCGCCACCAGATAACGGTCGATCAGGTTGGCATGGGGCTCTGGCAGCGGGGCGAACACGATGACGATCATGTCGACGTTGGCTGCCACGGGTTTGAGCTGGCCCCGGCTGTCCGGACGACACAGCTCGGTGTGGCGCGGCAACTGTGCCACGATCACGCCAATACCCTGGTTACCGGCACGCCAGACCACCTGGTCGCCGGTGACCAGCGCCGGCAGGTTCGCGCGCAGGTGGCAACGGAAGACCTGGCCGGCCAATTCGCCTTCACGGGCCTCGACCTCGACCTGCACCCCGAAGTGCGCGATCACCAGGCCGGTCTGTTCAGGGCCCAGGTCGCCGCCTTCCAGGGCTTGCACCGCACTGGATTCGCGTTTGGCGGCGCGGGCGGCGCGCTCGCCCTGGATCTTTTCGATGCGCCAGTTCTGACGACGATTGAGTTGGCGTTTGGCCATGGGTGTTCCGTATGAAAAAATGCGGCGAATAGGTAAAACGGCGGCGAGTTTAGCACGCCCGGAGGTCTGCCTAGGCTAAACTGCGCAGCTACTCCGAGGAGCCCTTCGTATGCAAAATTCGCAGAACCTGATCTGGATCGACCTGGAAATGACCGGTCTGAACCCCGACACCGACGTCATTATCGAAATGGCCACCATCGTCACCGACAGTGACCTCAACACCTTGGCCGAAGGCCCGGTGATCGCGATCCATCATAGCGACGAGATCTTGGCTGGCATGGACGAGTGGAACACCCGCCAGCACGGCGGCTCGGGCCTGACCCAGCGGGTACGCGAGAGCAAGATCAGCATGGCCGAGGCCGAGGCCCAGACCATCGCCTTTCTCGAGCAGTGGGTACCAAAGGGCAAATCACCGATCTGCGGTAACAGCATCTGCCAGGACCGGCGTTTCCTCTATACCCACATGAAATCCCTGGAAAGCTATTTCCACTACCGCAACCTGGACGTCTCCACCCTCAAGGAACTGGCCGCCCGCTGGGCGCCTGAAGTGCGTGACAGCTTCCAGAAGGGCGGCAGCCACCTGGCCTTGGACGACATTCGCGAGTCCATTGCCGAGCTGCAGCATTACCGCAAGCATTTCATCAAGTTCTGATCGTGCTGTGGCGCGGGATTCGTGGGAGCAAGGCTTGCCCGCGATGAACGATGACGCGGTCCAGCAGTGAGTGGTGTTGCCTGCATCGCGAGCAAGCTTTGCTCCCACGGATCCCCTCGCCACAAGTTTGTATGTGGCAGGGGAAGCGGTCGCCCTCTTTTGGTGCTGCTCCGAACTGGCTAGACTGCGCGCCTTCCTGCAAGGACCGTCATCATGTTGTTGATGCTTTATCTGATCGCCATTACCGCCGAAGCCATGACCGGCGCCCTGTCTGCCGGGCGGCGGGGCATGGACTGGTTTGGCGTGGTGCTCATCGCCTGCATCACGGCGCTGGGTGGCGGTTCGGTGCGCGACGTCTTGCTCGGGCATTACCCGCTGACTTGGGTCAAGCACCCGGAATACCTGGTGCTGACCACGGCGGCGGCGATGCTGACGGTGTTCCTGGCGCGCTGGATGCGTCATCTGCGCTCGTTGTTCCTGGTGCTCGACGCCGCGGGCCTGGTGGCATTCACGCTGATCGGCTGCATGACGGCCCTGGAAATGGGCCATGGCATGTTGGTGGCGTCGGTCAGTGGGGTGATTACCGGCGTGTTTGGCGGGATCCTGCGGGACATCTTCTGTAACGATATTCCGCTGATCTTCCGTCGCGAGCTGTATGCCAGCGTCTCGTTTGCCGCCGCATGGTGTTATCTGCTGTGCGTCTACCTGGCCTTGCCCAGTGAACAGGCCGTGCTCATCACCTTGTTTGGCGGTTTCCTGCTGCGGCTCCTGGCGATCCGCTTCCACTGGGAAATGCCGAAGTTCGTCTATAACGACGAGGTCTGACGCTGCGCATGCTGGCGCAGCGCCCACTCCACATGCTCACGCACCAGGTCGGAGGGGTGATCGCGCCGTGCCTCCAGCGCCTGCAGCACCGGAATGGTTGAAGGGGCATTGCCCAGGCCGACCGCCAGGTTGCGCAACCATCGCTCATAGCCGGCGCGGCGCAGCGGTGAGCCTTCGGTGCTCTTGAGGAAGGTTTCCTCGTCCCACAGGAACAGCTCGGCCAGCCCGGCATTGTCCAGGTTGTGTCGTGGCTTGAAATCATTCTCTCCGGACGGCCGGGCGAAACGGTTCCATGGACAAACGATCTGACAGTCGTCACAGCCGAACACCCGGTTGCCGATCAAAGAGCGCAGTTCTTCAGGAATGGCGCTTTTCAGCTCGATGGTCAGGTAGGAGATGCAGCGGCGGGCGTCCAGTACGTAGGGGCCGATGAATGCGTTGGTCGGACAGATGTCCAGGCACGCCGTGCATTTGCCACAGTGTTCGCTGGCGTGGGGCGGATCCACCGGCAGTGGCAGGTCGACAAACAGTTCGCTCAGGAAGAAATAACTGCCGGCCTTGCGGTTCAGCACCAGGGTGTTCTTGCCGATCCAGCCGAGCCCGGCCTGTTCGGCGATGGCTTTCTCCAGGACCGGTGCGCTGTCGACAAAAGCGCGGTAGCCGAAGGGGCCGATGACCGCCTGGATTTTTTCTGCCAGTTGCTGCACGCGTTTACGGATCAATTTGTGGTAATCGCGGCCCAACGCATAGCGCGAGACGTAGGCTTTTTCCGGTTGGCCGAGCATCTGCGCCATGTGCGTGTCGCCCGGCAGGTAGTCCATGCGCAGGGACACCACCCGCAGCGTGCCCGGCACCAGCTCCTCGGGGTGCGAGCGCTTGCTGCCGTGGGCGCCCATGTAGTCCATTTCGCCGTGGTAGCCCGCTTCGAGCCAGCGCTGCAGGTGTTGCTCATGCTCGCCAAGGTCCAGTCCGCTGATGCCGACTTGCTGGAAACCCAGCTCGCGGCCCCAGTCCTTGATGGATTGGGCGAGGGCGGGAAGATCGGTGGGAATGGCAGGCATGAGGCGAGAGAAACCGGAGCTGAGATGCGTATAATTCTGCCAGACATCGGAGCCCGAAGACGCATGCCGCACACTAAAGATGATTTTCCCGACGCACTGTACAGTGCCGCGCAGGTCCGGGCCCTCGACGCACAGCTGATTGCGGCGGGCACCACCGGCTTCGAGTTGATGCAACGAGCGGCCCGCGCCACCTGGCGAGCGATCGTCCGACGCTGGCCTGATGCCGGCGAACTGACCGTACTCGCCGGCCACGGCAACAACGCCGGCGACGGTTACCTGGTGGCCACCCTGGCCCGGCGTGCCGGTTGGTCGGTGCGGGTCCTGACGGTGGGCGAGCCCCGTCGTCTGCTGGGAGACGCTGCCAACGCCCATGCCGAAGCCGTTGCGGTCGGTGTGCCGGTGGAACCTTGGTCCGACGAATCCGAATTGCGTGGCGTGCTACTGGATGCTTTGCTCGGTACGGGCTTGAGCGGCGAAGTGCGCGAGCCTTATATCCGGGCCATCGATACGATCAACGTCAGTGACCTTCCGGTCGCCGCGGTGGATATCCCCTCGGGGCTGTGTGCCGATACCGGCCGGGTGTTGGGCACCGCGGTGACTGCCGATTTGACCGTGACCTTCATTGGCCTGAAGCTGGGCCTGTTCACCGGCGATGCCGCGGACCGTGTCGGTGAATTGGTCTTCAACGATCTCCACGCCGATCCTGACATCGTTGAAGCGACACCGATCAGTGCCCGATTGCTCTTACCCCATAATCTTCCGCGTCTGACACCTCGCCTCCTTGCTTCCCACAAAGGTTCGTTCGGGCATGTCCTGTTGATCGGCGGCGACCGTGGGTTTGGCGGCGCTATCCAGATGAGTGCCGAAAGCGCCCTGCGTTGCGGTGCGGGCATGGTGTCCATGGCGACCCGCAGTGAGCATGTCTGCGCTGCGTTGACCCGTTTGCCGGAAGTCATGGTGCAGGGCACTCATTCGGCGAACCAATTGATGGGGTTACTCAAGCAGGCTGGTGTATTGGTGGTCGGGCCCGGGTTGGGCCAGGCGGCCTGGGGCCGCAGTCTGTTGTCGGCGGCGGCCAATGCGCCGTTGCCGCAGGTGTGGGACGCCGATGCATTGAATCTGCTGAGTGTCGGAGCGGTCAGACTGCCCGAAGGCTGTGTGATCACGCCGCATCCGGGCGAGGCAGCACGGCTTTTAGAGATTTCCACTGCCCAGGTGCAGGCCGATCGCCCGGCGGCTGCCCAGGCGTTGAGCAAAAAATATACAGCGACGGTGATTCTCAAAGGTGCCGGCAGTCTGATTGCCAGCCCGGACGGTCGCCTGGCTGTCTGCGGTCAGGGCCATCCAGCGATGGCTGCTGCTGGCCTGGGGGACGTGCTGGCCGGGGTGGTCGGTGCCTTGCTCGCCCAGGGGCTGGAGGGCTTCGAGGCAGCGTGCCTGGCGGTGTGGCTGCACGCCAACGCCGGTGCGCAAGCCGGTCGTTCGGGCCGGGGGCTGGCGGCGACCGATCTGATCCCGGCCATTCGTCAGTTGTTGGAGGAGCAATCACCTTGTCTGAAGTAACCCTGTACATGGCTGACGAACAAGCCATGACGGCATTCGGTGCCCGTATCGCGAGTATCACGGCGGGCCACGGCCTGGTTTTCCTGGTCGGCGACCTCGGCGCGGGGAAGACCACCTTGTCCCGGGGCATCATTCGCGGCCTCGGACACGTCGGCGCGGTGAAAAGCCCTACCTTCACATTGGTCGAGCCCTACGAGATCGGCGACATTCGCGCCTTCCATTTCGACCTGTATCGGTTGGTGGACCCCGAAGAACTGGAATTCCTCGGTATCCGCGATTATTTCGAAGATGACGCCTTGTGCCTGATCGAATGGCCCGACAAGGGTGCAGGCTTTTTGCCAAAGCCTGACCTGACCATTACCATTGGCGCGCAGAACGGCGGGCGTTCGCTGAAACTGACACCGCAAGGCTCGCGAGGCGAGTCGTGGTGTGCCGCGTTGGCACTGGAAAACTAATTGATGATGGGGTTTGGTATGCGCTTTCGCGCGGTGGTTGCTGTCGTAGGACTGTTGCTTACGGCACTGGCCGTCGATGCTGTGGCTGAGACAAAGGTCAACAGCGTTCGCCTTTGGCGTGCGCCGGACAATACTCGGCTGGTGTTCGACCTGACAGGGCCGGTGCAGCACAGCGTATTCACCCTGACGGCCCCGGATCGCCTGGTGATCGACATCAATGGCGCATCCCTTGGCGCGCCGCTGAACGTGGCCACCGCCAACACGCCGATTACCGCGATGCGTTCGGCCCAGCGTACGCCGACCGACCTGAGGGTGGTCATCGACCTGAAAAAAGCCGTGACCCCGAAAAGTTTCACCCTGGCCCCGAATGCCCAGTACGGCAACCGGCTGGTGGTGGACCTGTTCGACAACCCGGCCGACGCCGCGCCGCCCCCACCGGCGCCGACCAATGTCGCCACGGTGCCGGCGGTGCCGGTCACGCCGACCGAACCTGCGATCAAGCTGCCACCGGCCCCGGCCGGCAAGCGCGACATCATTGTGGTGATCGACGCCGGTCACGGTGGCGAAGACCCGGGTGCCTCCGGCTCGCGGGGTCAGCATGAAAAAGACGTGGTGCTGTCCATCGCCCGCGAGCTGCAGCGCCAGGTCAACGGCATGAAAGGCTTCCGTGCCGAACTGACCCGTACCGGCGACTACTTCATTCCGTTGCGCGGTCGCACCGAAATCGCCCGCAAGAAGGGCGCTGACCTGTTCGTTTCCATTCACGCCGACGCGGCCCCTTCGGCGGCGGCTTTCGGTGCTTCGGTGTTCGCCCTGTCCGACCGTGGCGCGACTTCCGAGACCGCCCGTTGGCTGGCCGACAGCGAAAACCGTTCCGACCTGATCGGCGGTGCCGGCAATGTCAGCCTCGATGACAAGGACCGGATGTTGGCCGGTGTGTTGCTCGATTTGTCCATGACCGCCTCGCTGACGTCGAGCCTGAACGTCGGCCAGAAGGTCTTGAGCAACATTGGCCGTGTCACGCCCCTGCACAAGCAGCGCGTCGAACAGGCCGGGTTCATGGTGCTCAAGTCCCCGGACATCCCGTCGATCCTGGTGGAGACCGGCTTCATCTCGAACTCCAACGAGGCCTCCAAGCTGTCCTCGTCCAGCCATCAGCAAGCGCTCGCCCGTTCCATCAGCAGCGGCGTGCGCCAGTTCTTCCAGCAGAATCCACCGCCGGGCACCTACATTGCCTGGTTGCGCGATTCCGGCAAGATCGCCCAGGGGCCGCGGGACCATCGGGTCAGCGCCGGCGAAACCCTGGCGATGATCGCCGTGCGCTACCAGGTGTCGCCCGCGACCCTGCGCAGTGTCAACAACCTCAAGAGCGATGAGCTGAAGATCGGCCAGACCCTGACCATTCCCGGCAACGAAGTGGCGTCCAAGCAATGAGCGATGAAGTGATCGGCAGTAACGCGCGCATCGAACTGCTCAGCCCCCGGCTGGCGAACCAGATCGCCGCCGGTGAGGTGGTGGAGCGCCCGGCGTCGGTCATCAAGGAATTGCTGGAGAACAGCCTCGACTCCGGGGCCAAGCGCATCGATGTGGATGTCGAGCAGGGTGGCGTCAAGTTGCTGCGGGTGCGCGATGACGGTGGCGGTATTTCTTCCGACGACCTGCCGCTGGCCCTGGCGCGTCACGCCACCAGCAAGATCCGCGACCTGGAAGACCTCGAGCGGGTCATGAGCCTGGGGTTTCGTGGCGAAGCGCTGGCCTCCATCAGTTCGGTGTCGCGCCTGACACTCACCTCCCGTACCCGTGATGCCGAGCAGGCCTGGCAGGTCGAGACCGAAGGTCGGGACATGGCGTCCCGCGTCCAGCCCGCGGCCCATCCGGTGGGCACTTCGGTGGAAGTGCGCGACCTGTTCTTCAATACCCCGGCCCGCCGCAAGTTCCTCAAGGCCGAAAAGACCGAATTCGATCATCTTCAGGAAGTCATCAAGCGCCTGGCCCTGGCGCGTTTTGATGTAGCGTTCCATTTGCGCCATAACGGCAAGACCATCCTCAGCCTGCACGAGGCCCGTGACGATGCGGCCCGGGCCCGCCGTGTAGGAGCGGTGTGCGGCGCAGGCTTCCTGGAGCAGGCATTGCCCATCGAGGTGGAGCGCAATGGCCTGCACCTGTGGGGTTGGGTCGGGTTGCCGACCTTTTCCCGCAGCCAGGCGGACTTGCAATATTTCTACGTGAATGGCCGGGCGGTGCGCGACAAATTGGTGGCCCATGCGGTGCGCCAGGCCTATCGCGACGTGTTGTTCAACGGCCGGCACCCGACCTTCGTGCTGTTTTTCGAAGTCGACCCGGCGGTGGTGGACGTCAACGTGCACCCGACCAAGCACGAAGTGCGCTTCCGCGATGGGCGCATGGTGCACGATTTCCTCTACGGCACCTTGCACCGCGCCTTGGGCGACGTGCGCCCGGAAGACCAGCTCGCGGCGCCCGCTGCGGTGGCGGGGATGGTGCGTCCAACCGGCCTGGACGCCGGCGAATTCGGGCCCCAGGGTGAAATGAGCCTGGCGGCCAATGCCTTGCTCGAACAACCACAGGCCCAGCCGACCTATAGCAGAGCAGGCTCCGGTGCTGGCAGCGGCTATCAGTACCAGTACACGCCGCGCCCGCAATCGAACGTACCGGCGGCGGAGGCCCAGGCGGCCTATCGAGAGTTCTTCAAGCCTTTGCCGGAGACCGGGGCGGCGGCATTGCCCGACGGCCAGGGGGATATCCCGCCGCTGGGCTATGCCCTGGCGCAGCTCAAAGGCATCTATATCCTTTCGGAAAATGCCCAGGGCCTGGTCCTGGTGGACATGCACGCGGCCCACGAGCGGATCATGTATGAACGGCTGAAGATTGCCATGGCCAGCGAAGGCCTGAGCGGCCAGCCATTGTTGGTGCCCGAATCCCTGGCGGTCAGCCAGCGCGAAGCCGATTGCGCCGAAGAGCACGTGAGCTGGTTCCAGCGCCTGGGCTTCGAGCTGCAACGCCTGGGCCCTGAAACCCTGGCGATCCGACAGATCCCGGCGTTGCTGAAGCAGGCCGAGGCCAATCGACTGGTCAGTGACGTGCTGGCAGATCTGATGGAGTACGGCACCAGCGACCGTATCCAGGCGCACCTGAACGAATTGCTCGGCACCATGGCCTGCCACGGCGCGATCCGCGCCAACCGACGCCTGGCCCTGCCGGAAATGAACGGTTTGCTGCGGGACATGGAAAACACCGAGCGCAGTGGCCAATGCAACCATGGCCGGCCGACCTGGACCCAATTGGGGCTGGACGACCTGGACAAACTGTTCCTGCGTGGTCGTTGATGAGCCAGCTACCCCCCGCGATTTTCCTGATGGGGCCGACCGCCGCTGGCAAGACCGACCTGGCCATCGAGCTGACCAAGGTCCTGCCTTGCGAGTTGATCAGCGTCGATTCGGCACTGGTCTACCGGGGCATGGACATCGGCACGGCCAAACCGTCAAAAGAGCTGCTGGCGGAATTCCCGCATCGGCTGATCGACATCCTGGACCCGGCCGAAGCCTACTCGGCTGCGGATTTTCGCCGTGATGCCCTCCAGGCCATGGCCGACATCACCGCGCGGGGCAATATCCCGCTGCTGGTGGGCGGGACGATGCTGTATTACAAAGCCTTGATCGATGGGCTGGCCGACATGCCGGCGGCCGATCCCGAGGTGCGCGCGCAAATTGAAGAAGAGGCCGGGCGCCTTGGCTGGCAGGCCCTGCACGAGCAATTGGCGGTCATCGACCCGGAGTCGGCGGCGCGAATTCACCCCAACGATCCGCAGCGCCTGAGCCGGGCCCTGGAGGTTTACCGGGTCAGCGGCCAGAGCATGACGGCCCTGCGCCAGCGACAATCTGCGCAAAGTACTGAAGCAGCCGCTTCGGGACTGCAACAATTACCCTATACTGTCGCGAATCTGGCCATCGCCCCGGCGAACCGGCAAGTGCTGCACCGTCGAATTGAACAAAGATTCACATTGATGTTGGAACAGGGGTTCATCGACGAGGTCGTAGCCCTGCGTGAGCGAAGTGACCTGCATGCCGGGTTGCCGTCTATACGTGCGGTGGGTTATCGACAAGTCTGGGATTACCTGGACGGCAAGCTGACGTCAGCCGAGATGCAGGAGCGTGGGATCATTGCCACGCGCCAGTTGGCGAAGCGCCAGTTCACCTGGTTGCGCAGCTGGACTGACTTGCATTGGCTCGACAGCCTTGATTGCGACAATCTGCCACGCGCCTTGAAATACCTGGGGACCGTCTCCATATTGAGCTGAGTCCTTGCAATTTGCCGTCTATCCTTGGGGGTGTGACGGCCGAAGCCATCTGATTCCGATTTTTATTATTGATCCTTAAAGGAGTGCGGCACATGTCAAAAGGGCATTCGCTACAAGACCCTTACTTGAACACTTTACGTAAAGAGAAAGTTGGGGTGTCCATCTATCTGGTCAACGGGATCAAACTGCAAGGCACGATCGAGTCTTTCGACCAGTTCGTCATCCTTCTGAAAAACACCGTCAGCCAGATGGTCTACAAGCACGCTATCTCGACAGTCGTGCCGGTTCGTCCAATTCGTCTGCCAAGCGCAACCGAATCCGAAGGCGGTGACGCTGAACCGGGTAACGCCTGATAGGAGTCTCCTTTGTTCTTTGAGCGCCACGGTGGTGGTGAGCGGGCCATTCTCGTTCACCTGGATGGACAGGACCCTGAGGCGCGCGAAGACCCGCAGGAGTTTCAGGAGTTGGCACTTTCGGCCGGCGCCGAGACCGTCGCGTTTTTCAACGTGCCGCGTCATCGGCCAACCGCCAAATTCCTGATCGGCAGCGGCAAGGTCGAGGAGTTGCGCGACCTGGTCAAGGCCGAAGAAGCCGATCTGGTGATCTTCAATCACATCCTCACGCCCAGTCAGGAACGTAACCTCGAACGCGTATTCGAGTGTCGCGTGATCGACCGTACGGGCCTGATTCTCGATATCTTCGCCCAGCGCGCCCGTACCCATGAAGGCAAGCTCCAGGTCGAACTGGCCCAGCTCGAGCACATGAGCACGCGGCTGGTGCGTGGCTGGACTCACCTTGAGCGGCAGAAGGGCGGTATCGGTCTGCGCGGTCCGGGTGAAACCCAGCTGGAAACCGACCGGCGCCTGTTGCGGATTCGCCTGCGCCAGATCAAGGGGCGCCTGGAAAAGGTCCGCAGCCAGCGCGAGCAGTCGCGGCGCGGCCGCAAGCGCGCGGACATCCCGACGGTTTCCCTAGTGGGCTATACCAACGCCGGCAAATCGACGCTGTTCAATAACGTGACCCAGTCGGACGTCTATGCCGCCGACCAGTTGTTCGCCACGCTCGACCCGACCTTGCGCCGGCTCGACCTGGACGACCTCGGGCCGATCGTGCTGGCCGACACCGTGGGCTTCATCCGTCACCTGCCGCATAAACTGGTCGAGGCTTTCCGAGCTACGCTCGAAGAGTCGAGCAACTCCGACCTGCTGCTGCATGTGATCGATGCCGCCGAGCCGGACCGGATGCTGCAGATCGAGCAGGTCATGGTGGTGCTCGGCGAGATTGGAGCCCAGGACTTGCCGATCCTGGAGGTATACAACAAACTCGATTTGCTCGAAGGCGTGGAGCCGCAGATCCAGCGCGATGCCGATGGCAAGCCGCAGCGGGTCTGGTTGTCGGCCCGGGACGGTACTGGCCTCGAGCTGCTCGAGCAGGCCGTGGCGGAGCTGTTGGGCAGCGACCTGTTTGTCGGCACCCTGAAGCTGCCGCAACGGTTCGCCCGCCTGCGTGCCCAGTTCTTCGAGCTGGGCGCGGTGCAAAAAGAAGAACATGACGAAGAAGGCACTTGCCTGCTGGCGGTTCGCCTGCCGCGGTCGGAGCTGAATCGGCTGGTCAGTCGTGAAGGGCTGAAACCGATGGAGTTCATCGAGCAACACACTTTGCAATAAAAGCCTGAGAAAGCTGTGTCAGGCATTCTGTAGCATTGGCCGGCGCGCCGTGGGTGCGTCTTTGCTTTATCAGATGGAGAGCGCTATGGCTTGGAATGAGCCGGGTGGCAACTCGAATAACCAGGATCCCTGGGGCGGCAAGCGTCGTAACAACGGCGACCGCAAGGGGCCACCGGATCTCGACGAGGCCTTCCGCAAGCTGCAGGAAAGCCTGAACGGTTTGTTCGGTGGCGGTAAGAAACGCGGTGACGACGGCAGTGGTCGTCCGGGCAAGGGCGGCGGTTTCGGCCTGCTCGGCATCGGTCTGGTCGTGCTCGCGGCGATCTGGCTGTACAGCGCGGTCTATGTCGTGGACGAGCAGGAGCAGGCCGTGGTGCTGCGCTTCGGCAAGTACTACGAAACCGTCGGCCCGGGCCTGAACATCTATTTCCCGCCGATCGATCAGAAGTACATGGAAAACGTCACGCGTGAGCGTGCCTACACCAAGCAGGGCCAGATGCTCACGGAAGACGAAAACATCGTCGAAGTGCCGCTGACCGTGCAGTACAAGATCACCAACCTGCAAGACTTCGTACTGAATGTCGACCAGCCGGAAGTCAGCCTGCAGCATGCCACCGAGAGTGCGCTGCGCCATGTGGTGGGTTCCACCGCCATGGACCAGGTGCTGACCGAGGGCCGTGAGTTGATGGCCAGCGAAATCAAGGAGCGCCTGCAGCGGTTCCTCGACACCTATCGCACCGGCATCACCGTCACCCAGGTCAACGTGCAGAGCGCCGCGGCGCCGCGTGAGGTCCAGGAAGCCTTCGACGATGTGATCCGCGCCCGTGAAGACGAGCAGCGTTCGCGCAACCAGGCCGAAACCTATGCCAACGGCGTTGTGCCGGAAGCCCGTGGCCAGGCCCAGCGCATCATCGAGGATGCCAACGGTTACCGCGACGAAGTGGTCTCCCGTGCCAAGGGTGAGGCCGATCGCTTCACCAAGCTGGTGGCCGAGTATCGCAAGGCCCCTGAGGTGACCCGCGAGCGTCTGTACCTGGACACCATGCAGGAAGTCTTCAGCAACACCAGCAAGGTCCTCGTGACCGGCAACAAGAACGGCCAGAGCAATCTGCTGTACCTACCGCTGGACAAGATGGTCGAGAGCGGTCGCAACACCAGCACGCCGCCGGCCAGCACGTCGTCTTCCAGCAATGAAGCGAATGCTCGCGCTGCGGTGGAGCAGCAACAGCAAGCACGTACCAGGGAGAGTCGCTGATGAGCAATAAATCGCTGATCGCCCTTATTGTTGGCGTCGTCGTAGCGATCGCTGCCTGGAACTGCTTCTACATCGTGTCCCAGACCGAGCGTGCGGTGTTGCTGCAGTTCGGTCGCGTGGTCGAGACGGATGTCCAGCCAGGGCTGCATGTGAAAGTGCCGTACGTCAACAAGGTGCGCAAGTTCGACGCGCGCCTGATGACGTTGGATGCACCGACGCAACGCTTCCTGACACTGGAAAAGAAAGCGGTCATGGTCGATGCCTATGCCAAGTGGCGCGTGAAGGATGCCGAGCGCTTCTACACGGCCACCTCGGGTCTCAAGCAGATCGCCGACGAACGCCTGTCCCGCCGCCTGGAGTCGGGTTTGCGTGACCAGTTCGGTAAGCGCACCCTGCATGAAGTGGTGTCCGGTGAGCGTGATGCGCTCATGGCCGACATTACCCGTTCGCTGAACACCATGGCGGAAAAGGAACTGGGTATTGAAGTGGTCGATGTCCGGGTCAAGGCCATCGATCTGCCAAAGGAAGTGAACCGCAGCGTGTTCGAGCGGATGAGCACCGAGCGCGAGCGTGAAGCCCGCGAGCATCGCGCGAAGGGTAACGAGCTGGCCGAAGGCATCCGTGCCGACGCCGATCGTCAGCGTCGCGTGTTGCTGGCAGAAGCCTATCGTGAATCGGAAGAAGTTCGCGGTGACGGCGATGCCCAGGCTGCGGCGATCTATGCCAAGGCCTATGGCCAGGACCAGGAGTTCTACGCGTTCTACCGTAGCCTGCATGCCTACCGTGAAAGCTTCGCGCACAAATCCGACGTGTTGGTCCTGGACCCGAGCAGCGACTTTTTCCGCTACCTGGAAAAGGCCAAGCCTTGATGCAACGTTGACCTGAGACACTCCGCCCGGCGGCTAAAACGTCTGGC
This sequence comes from Pseudomonas sp. ICMP22404, assembly GCF_006227205.1. Lineage (GTDB taxonomy): Bacteria > Pseudomonadota > Gammaproteobacteria > Pseudomonadales > Pseudomonadaceae > Aquipseudomonas. The sequence continues at coordinate 152,905 of NZ_VCNG01000009.1, read as the reverse complement.
GGGGTGATCCTTTGGGAAAACGGGTGTATGATGCGGCAGCCGGGAAATTCCCGGCTTTTTTGCGTCTGCACGTTCGATTGCGGTTTTGGTTGCAGGCGTCGGGTCGAACGACTCGACAGGTTTTTCGAGGAAAGTGCTGGACGAGGCCGTTTCCGGGCCATTCGTCACGTCGCCCTTGCGCGCTTTTTGCGCAGAGCGTGGGCGCTTTCTGCTTCACTCAAGGCTTGCCCGAAGGCTGGCCGCCCGGACCATAGGGGAATGGCGTAATGGCAACGGTAGACCGCTGGCTGCTGCCAGATGGCATCGAAGAAGTACTGCCACCGGAAGCTGCGCGTATCGAAGTAGCGCGTCGGCAGGTGTTGGATCTGTTCCAGAGCTGGGGCTACGAGTTCGTCGTCACCCCGCATATCGAGTACCTGGAATCCCTGCTGACCGGCGCGGGCCAGGACCTGGATCTGCGCACCTTCAAGGTCGTCGACCCGCAGTCGGGCCGGCAGATGGGTTTTCGTGCCGACATCACGCCCCAGGTAGCGCGTATCGACGCCCATACCCTGCGCCGTGAAGGTCCCAGTCGCCTGTGCTACGCCGGCAGTGTGCTGCACGCCCAGCCGCGCGCCCTGTCGTCCTCGCGCAGCCCGATCCAGCTGGGGGCCGAGTTGTACGGCGATGCCAGCCCGAGCAGCGACGTGGAAGTCATCAGCCTGATGTTGGCCATGCTGCAACTGGCGGACGTGCCGGATGTCCACATGGATCTGGGCCACGTTGGCATCTATCGTGGCCTGGCCCGTGCGGCCGGTCTGTCCGGTGAAGTGGAGCAACAATTGTTCGATGCCTTGCAGCGCAAGGCCATCGATGAAGTCATCAGCCTGACCGAAGGCTTGCCGGCCGACCTGTCCGACATGCTGCGGGCGTTGGTGGATCTGTGTGGCGGCCGTGAAGTACTGGCGGCAGCGCGTGATCGCCTGGCTCATGCGCCAGCGCCTGTACTGGCGGCGCTGGACGACCTGCTGGCAATCGCCGAGCGTCTGTCGGTGCGCTTCCCTGAGTTGCCGTTGTATTTCGACCTGGGCGAGTTGCGCGGCTACCACTACCACACCGGCGTGGTGTTCGCCGTGTTCGTCCCTGGCGTGGGCCAGTCCATCGCCCAGGGCGGTCGTTACGACGATATCGGCGCCGACTTCGGTCGTGCCCGTCCGGCGACCGGTTTCTCTACCGATCTGAAAACCCTGGTGACCCTGGGGCGTGCTGAAATCGAGCTACCGTCCGGCGGTATCTGGATGCCTGACAGTACGGATGCGGCACTCTGGCAGGCTGTCTGCCAGTTGCGCAGCGAGGGTCAGCGTGTCGTCCAGGCCTTGCCTGGGCAGCCTTTGGCCGCCGCCCGTGAAGCGGACTGCGACCGGCAATTGATTCAGCAGAACGGGCTTTGGCAAGTATTGCCGCTGGCTTCTTGAGTTTTCCCGCCGGCCGCGGCCGGCACCAAGTTTGCGCGAATGAGGACAAGTGTTATGGGTAAGAATGTCGTAGTCCTGGGCACCCAATGGGGTGATGAGGGCAAAGGCAAGATCGTTGATCTGCTGACCGAACATGCTGCCGCCGTAGTGCGCTACCAGGGTGGCCACAACGCCGGTCACACGTTGGTGATCGACGGTGAAAAAACCGTTCTGCACCTGATTCCGTCGGGCGTGCTGCGCGAAGGCGTGCAGTGCCTGATCGGTAACGGTGTCGTGGTTGCCCCCGACGCTCTGCTGCGGGAAATCGTCAAGCTGGAAGAGAAAGGCGTACCGGTGCGCGAGCGCCTGCGTATCAGCCCGTCCTGCCCGCTGATCCTGTCCTACCACGTTGCGCTGGACCAGGCCCGTGAAAAGGCCCGTGGCGAGATGAAGATCGGCACCACCGGTCGCGGCATCGGCCCGGCCTACGAAGACAAGGTGGCCCGTCGTGGCCTGCGCATCGGTGATCTGTTCCACCGCGAGCGTTTCGCCGCCAAGCTGGGCGAGTTGCTGGACTACCACAACTTCGTCCTGGTCAATTACTACAAAGAGCCGGCCATCGACTTCCAGAAGACCCTGGACGAGTGCATGGAATACGCCGAGCTGCTCAAGCCGATGATGCTCGACGTCACCGCCGAGCTGCACGAGCTGCGTCGCGCGGGCAAGGACATCATGTTCGAAGGCGCCCAGGGTTCGCTGCTGGACATCGACCACGGTACCTACCCGTACGTCACCAGCTCCAACACCACCGCCGGCGGCATCGCCACGGGTTCGGGTTTCGGTCCGATGTACGTGGACTACATCCTCGGCATCACCAAGGCCTACACCACTCGCGTGGGCTCGGGTCCGTTCCCGACCGAGCTGTTCGACGACGTCGGTGCTTTCCTGGCCAAGCGTGGTCATGAGTTCGGTGCCACCACCGGTCGTGCCCGTCGTTGCGGCTGGTTCGATGCCGTCATCCTGCGTCGCGCCATCGACGTCAACAGCATCTCGGGCCTGTGCCTGACCAAGCTGGACGTGCTGGACGGCCTGGAAACCATCAACATCTGCGTAGGCTACAAGAACCAGGACGGCGCGGTCATCGACGCACCGACCGATGCTGACAGCTACATCGGCCTGGAGCCAGTGTACGAGCAGATGCCGGGCTGGACCGAGTCGACCGTGGGCGTCAAGGCCCTGGAAGAGCTGCCTGTGGCTGCCCGCAACTACATCAAGCGCCTCGAAGAGCTGGTCGGTGCGCCGATCGACATTATTTCGACGGGGCCGGACCGCAACGAAACCATCGTTCTGCGTCATCCGTTCGCCTGATAAGTTACTGATGTAAAAGACAAAGGACCCTGATTTGGGTCCTTTGTCGTTTCTGCCTGCCGACGGCACAACACTTGCTACGCAACTCCATTACTGGCATCTCTTGACGAGTGCCATCAATTTAATGGCGTTCGTAGAGGGATTTTCCGTGTCGGCCGTTCTCTCACTGTTACAAAGCCGTTTACTACGGCCTGTGTTCGTTACCCTTGGTATCGCCCTTTTGGTGCAGGTGTTGGTGGCGGTTGCGCTGACCCGCAGCACGGTCACGGCGCTTGAAAGCGACTTGGGCACACGCCTGGGGGCTGACAGCCAGAAGCTCTCCGGTGAGCTGGAGCAGGCTGGGCGGGAGGTCACGTCGAGCCTGGACAGCTTGTCTGCCAATACCCGTCAGCGATTGAATGCAGGTCTGTCCGCGCGCCTGAAAGATGAGCAGTCGCAATTGCGGACGACGCTGGAAAAAGCGCTCAAGGACTCCGCCAATGATATGGCGCAGCTCCTGGCTTCCGTTGCGCCCCGCGCCATGTGGGACAGCGACATACCGACACTCTCCGAATTCGCCCGTCGGGCCCAGCGCAACCCCAACGTATTGTTCGTCATCTATGACGACGCCAACGGTGAGCACCTGACCCGCTACCTGAACCGGGATAACGCGATCAACAAGGCCTTGCTGGAGAAGGGCAAGGGCGAGCGGGCCTTGGACAAGGTGCTGGACGCTGCGAAGACCGATCCGTCGGTGTACTACCTTGAGGCATCGATCAATCCCAATGGGGTGGAAATCGGTAAGGTATTGATGGGGGTCTCCACCGCTTCGGTGGAGTCCGATCTGAAGGCGCTGGACCAGCGCTTCTCGGCATTGATCGCCAGCAGTGACCAGTTGGTCGGTGACAGCCTCAAGGGGGCCGCCGCCGACAGTGCCGCTGCCATGCGCGGTCGTCTGCAGTCGGCACAGACCACAGCTACGCAGATGCAGACCAACACTTCCAGTACGGTGCAGGAAGCGGCAAGTACCTTGCGCTGGCGGATCGGCCTCGGCCTGGCGCTGGTCGGCTTCGGCGTGCTGCTGTTGTTGGCCGTGGTGCTGGGGCGTCGGGTGGTCAATCGCTTGAAGCTGCTGATCGCGGCCATGAACGATCTGGCGGCGGGCGAGGGTGACCTGACCAAGCGTGTGCAGATCAACAGCAAGGATGAAATTGGCGACATGGCCTCGGCGGTCAATCGCTTTGTGGATAAGTTGCAGCCCATCGTGCGGGAGGCGGGCGATGTCGCCCAGCGCACCGGCGTGGAGATCGGTGCAATGACCTTGCGCAACTCCGGTGCCGATGCGGCGGCCGGGATGCAGCGCGATGAGGTGGCTGAGAGCTTGCGTGCGCTGTCGCAAATGGCTGACGAAGCACAGTCGGAAAGCCAGGCGATGCAGGCGGCCTTGCAGCAGGTGGTGGAGATCCGTCAGGCCACCGATGAAAACACCCGTACCTCGGCCAAGGTCAGCGGTCTGATCGAGGCGCTGGCCGGGCAGGTTGATACCGGGGCGAAGGTGATCGAACGACTGGCGCAGCAGAGCGAACAGATCGAAGTGGTGCTGACGGTCATTCACGGCATCGCCGAGCAGACCAACCTGCTGGCCTTGAACGCGGCCATCGAAGCGGCGCGGGCCGGGGAGACCGGGCGTGGTTTTGCGGTGGTGGCGGACGAAGTGCGGGCGCTGGCGAGCAAGACCCAGAGTTCGACCGGTGACATCCAGGCCCATATCGTGGCGTTGCAGCAGGGCGCTCGCGAGGCGGTGGCTGCGATCGGCCAGGCGGGGCGGCAGGCCAGTGAGGGGCTGCTGGTGCTGCGCGACAGTGCTCGTTTGCAGCAGTCGGTGCAGGCGTCCGTAGAGCAAGTGCATGCGGCCATTGGTCTGGCGACTCAGGCGGCGGCTCATCAGGCCCAGGGGGCGCAGGCGGTGCGTGGGCGGGTCGAGACCATTCACGTCCAGGCCGAGAAAGCGGCTCAAGCCGTGGTCGAGACGACGGCGAGCGGCAAGGTGCTGGATAATCTGGCGGCGCAGTTGAAGGCGAGTCTGGGGCAGTTCAGGGCCTGACAGCCGACCAGCCTTTTGAGCGTGCGCGTTTCCCTGTGGGAGCGAGCCTGCTCGCGATGGCGGCCTGACAGCCGCCTCATCCCTTGCGGCCTGCCGCTTCAGGAATTCCCAGTCAAAAACGCAAAAAACCCGCTTTCGCGGGTTTCTGTGAGATTCAAGGCCTTGTCTTGAAGCTTGAATTGGTGCCCAGAAGAAGACTCGAACTTCCACGACCTTGCGGTCACCAGCACCTGAAGCTGGCGTGTCTACCAATTTCACCATCTGGGCAGCATCTTCAGCGTTGCCGCTGTTGATGTGGCGCACTATACGGAGCGCGTTTTGATCTGTAAACCCCTGTTTTTGTTTTAGTAATTGCGAAAGCGGATTTCAGGAGGGTAGAAATGCAAAAACCCGCTTTCGCGGGTTTTTGGGAGAGCCTGCAGATCATTGATCTGTCGCTCGAAATTGGTGCCCAGAAGAAGACTCGAACTTCCACGACCTTGCGGTCACCAGCACCTGAAGCTGGCGTGTCTACCAATTTCACCATCTGGGCAGTATCGGCAACGTGTGTGCGTCGTCGATGGCGCGCACTATACGGAGCGTGTTTTTAACTGTAAACCCCTCTTGATAAAAAAAACGGGAAATTTCACGAGTGGTGTCTTTTCCTGCTTGATGAACGGGGTAAAAGACATTTAGAAAGGGCTTCGGATGCCTGAAATTTCCCGTTTCATTACGCCTATGCCAAACTAACCCGCATATAGACAAGGTGAAAACTCTCTAATGGCCGATTGGCAGTCCCTCGATCCCGAGGCCGCTCGTGAAGCGGAAAAATATGAAAACCCTATTCCCAGCCGCGAACTGATCCTGGCGCATCTCGCCGACCGGGGTTCGCCTGCCAGCCGTGAAGAGCTGGTCGAAGAGTTCGGGCTGACGACCGAAGATCAACTCGAAGCCCTGCGCCGCCGTCTGCGAGCCATGGAGCGCGATGCTCAATTGATCTACACCCGGCGCGGAACCTACGCGCCGGTGGACAAGCTCGACCTGATCCTGGGGCGTATCGCCGGTCACCGCGATGGCTTCGGCTTCCTGATTCCCGATGACGGCAGCGACGACCTGTTCATGAGCCCGGCGCAGATGCGCCTGGTGTTCGACGGTGACCGGGCGTTGGCCCGTGTGTCTGGCCTGGACCGCCGCGGTCGCCGTGAAGGCGTGATCGTCGAAGTGGTCTCCCGTGCCCACGAAAGCATCGTCGGCCGTTACTTTGAAGAGGGCGGCATCGGCTTTGTTGTCGCGGACAACCCGAAGATCCAGCAGGAAGTGTTGGTCACCCCGGGCCGCAACGCCAACGCCAAGGTCGGTCAGTTCGTCGAGGTGAAGATCACCCACTGGCCAACCCCGCGCTTCCAGCCGCAAGGCGATGTGGTGGAAGTGGTCGGCAACTACATGGCGCCGGGCATGGAAATCGACGTTGCCCTGCGTACCTATGACATTCCCCACGTCTGGCCTGAAGCGGTCCTGAAAGAAGCCGCCAAGCTCAAGCCGGAAGTGGAGGAAAAGGACAAAGAGAAGCGCATCGACCTGCGTCACCTGCCGTTCGTCACCATCGATGGTGAGGATGCGCGGGACTTCGACGACGCGGTCTATTGCGAAGCCCGGCCGGGCAAGCTGCGCCTGTTCTCCGGCGGCTGGAAGTTGTACGTCGCGATTGCCGACGTTTCCAGCTACGTGAAGCTCGGTTCGGCACTGGATGCCGAAGCCCAGGTGCGTGGCAACTCGGTGTACTTCCCCGAGCGCGTCGTGCCGATGTTGCCCGAGCAACTGTCCAACGGCTTGTGCTCGCTCAATCCCCATGTCGACCGCCTGGCCATGGTCTGCGAGATGACCATCTCCAAGTCCGGCGAGATGACTGACTACTGCTTCTACGAAGCGGTGATCCATTCCCACGCCCGCCTGACCTACAACAAGGTCAGCGCAATGCTGGAAACGCCGAAGCTCGCCGAGTCGCGCAAGTTGCGCGGGGAGTACAACGAGGTGCTGCCGGATCTCAAGCAGCTCTATGCGTTGTACAAGGTGCTGCTGGGCGCGCGTCATGTGCGTGGCGCCATCGATTTTGAAACCCAGGAAACCCGGATTATCTTCGGTTCCGAGCGCAAGATCGCCGAAATCCGTCCGACCGTGCGCAACGATGCGCACAAGTTGATCGAGGAATGCATGCTGGCGGCCAACGTGGCCACCGCCGAATTCCTGAAGAAGCACGAAATCCCTGCGCTGTACCGGGTCCACGACGGTCCGCCGCCGGAGCGCCTGGAGAAACTGCGCGCCTTCCTCGGTGAGCTCGGCCTGTCCCTGCACAAGGGTAAGGAAGGTCCGTCGCCCAAGGATTACCAGGCGTTGCTGGCCAGTATCAAGGATCGTCCGGATTTCCACCTGATCCAGACCGTCATGCTGCGCTCCTTGAGCCAGGCGGTGTACAGCGCCGATAACCAAGGCCACTTCGGCCTGAATTACGAGGCCTATACCCACTTCACCTCGCCGATCCGTCGCTACCCCGACCTGCTCACGCACCGGGCCATCCGCAGCGTGATCCATTCGAAGATGAACACCCCGCACGTCAAGCGTGCCGGTGCGATGACCATCCCCAAGGCGCGCATCTATCCGTACGACGAGGCGGCCCTGGAGCAGTTGGGCGAGCAGTGCTCGATGAGCGAACGTCGCGCCGACGAAGCGACTCGCGACGTGGTGAACTGGCTCAAGTGCGAGTACATGAAGGATCGCGTGGGTGAGTCGTTCCCAGGCGTGATCACCGCCGTGACCGGTTTCGGCCTGTTCGTCGAGCTGACCGATATCTACGTCGAAGGCCTGGTGCATGTCACCGCGCTGCCGGGCGATTACTACCACTTCGACCCTGTGCATCACCGTCTGGCGGGCGAGCGCACCGGGCGCAGTTTCCGTCTGGGCGATACCGTCGAAGTGCGGGTGATGCGCGTCGATCTCGACGAGCGCAAGATCGACTTCGAGATGGCGGAAAAGACCATCGACGCGCCGATCGGACGCAAGAAGCGCGGTGCCGAAACGTCTGCACCTTCGGCCAAGGCCGCAGCTGAGCCGGCCTCGACCAAGTCCGGTCGTCGTGGCCCGGCCAAGGAAAAAGCCAGTGAAGCCTATCGCCCGAGCGATGCCGCGGCGAAAAATGCCGAAGTGCGCAAGAGTCGTGAAATGAAGCAGGCATTGCTGGCCGAAGCCAAGAAAGGTGGTAAGGCCGCGTCGGGAGGAAAGACCGGGCGGTCGGCCCCCGAAAGCGCAAGCAGCAAACCGAGCAAACACCGTAAAGGCCCGTCGAAAGCGGGCTCGGCCCCGGCTAAAAGTGGCGGCGCCCGTAAACCCAAGGCCAAGTCATGAGTCAGTTGGAAAAAATCTACGGCGTGCATGCCGTGGAAGCGCTGTTGCGTCATCACCCCAAGCGGGTCAAGCAGATCTGGCTGGCGGAAAGCCGCAGTGAGCCCCGGGTCCAGACCCTGGTCGAGCTGGCCAACGAAAATCGCGTCGCGGTCGGCCAGGCCGAACGGCGTGAGATGGACGCTTGGGTCGAAGGCGTGCACCAGGGCGTCGTGGCCGAGGTGAGTCCGAGCCAGGTCTGGGGCGAGGCGATGCTCGAGGAATTGCTTGATCGCACCGAAGGCGCGCCTTTGCTGCTGGTGCTGGACGGCGTGACCGATCCTCACAACCTCGGCGCCTGCCTGCGTTCGGCGGATGCGGCCGGGGCATTGGCGGTGATCGTTCCCAAGGACAAGTCGGCAACCTTGACGCCGGCCGTACGCAAAGTCGCCTGTGGCGCCGCGGAAGTGATTCCGCTGGTGGCCGTGACCAACCTGGCGCGCACCCTGGAAAAACTCCAGCAGCGTGGCTTGTGGGTGGTCGGCACGGCAGGCGAGGCCGAACAGGACCTGTATCAGCAGGACCTCACCGGCCCGACGATCCTGATCATGGGAGCAGAAGGCAAAGGCATGCGTCGCCTGACCCGCGAACATTGCGACTATCTGGTCAAGCTGCCGATGGCCGGCAGCGTCAGCAGCCTCAACGTCTCGGTCGCGACCGGCGTGTGCCTGTTCGAGGCACTGCGTCAGCGTAGCGTCAAGGCTGCCGCCAAAAAGTAAGGCATAGGCAAGTCCTGTGGGAGCGAGCCTGCTCGCGATAGCGATGTATCAGTCGGCATTCGTGCTGGATGACCCACCGCTATCGCGAGCAGGCTCGCTCCCACATTGTTATGTGTTGTAGTGGTTGTTCAAATAATCACCAATTGCCTTGCGCCTGTCTCGACCCTTCTCTACAATTGCGCCCCTTGCTGTGATGGCAGGCACTTATGTGTCTAGCGTCCACAAGTCCATAAGTGTCATTCACTCCTTGTCTGACCGTTTTTAAGCGGCAGGCTACAACCCGTAAGGAGCATTCATGCGTCATTACGAAATCATCTTTTTGGTCCACCCGGATCAAAGCGAGCAAGTCGGCGGCATGGTTGAGCGTTACACCAAGCTGATCGAAGAAGACGGCGGCAAAATCCACCGCCTGGAAGACTGGGGCCGTCGTCAACTGGCCTACGCAATCAACAATGTTCACAAGGCTCACTACGTGATGCTGAACGTTGAGTGCACCGGCAAGGCCCTGGCCGAGCTGGAAGACAACTTCCGCTACAACGATGCAGTGATCCGTAACCTGGTCATCCGTCGCGAAGAAGCCGTTACCGGCCAATCCGAGATGCTCAAGGCTGAAGAAAACCGCAGTGAGCGCCGTGAGCGTCGCGACCGTCCTGAGCACTCTGACAGCGCCGATGGCGATGACAGCGATAGCGACAGCGACAACAGCGATAACGCTGACGAGTAATCCACGGACCTTTTAAGGAGCCAATCACATGGCACGTTTCTTCCGTCGTCGTAAATTCTGCCGCTTCACCGCTGAAGACGTGAAAGAGATCGATTACAAAGATCTCAACACTCTGAAAGCCTACGTATCCGAGACCGGCAAAATCGTTCCAAGCCGCATCACCGGTACCAAAGCTCGTTATCAGCGTCAGCTGGCCACCGCTATCAAGCGCGCCCGCTTCCTGGCCCTGCTGGCCTACACCGACAGCCACGGCCGCTGAGACCGGGCAGTCGACAAGTAGCAAAGGATTGAATGCATGCGCGCCATAGCTGAGTTCATCATGCGCGGCCGTATGCAGGCCACTCTGGTAGTGGCCGGATGTGCGGCATTGCCGTTGTTGTATTGGTTGGGTGCTGCCGCCGGGAGCCTTGTGCTCCTGCGGCGCGGATTGAGGGACGCCTCTAGCGTTCTTGCTCTGGGACTGCTGCCGGCCTTGCTCTGGTGGTTGTACGCCTCGGACCCGCGGGCACTGATGGTGCTTCTGGGGTCTTCGGCGCTGGCGTTGGTGTTGCGCGCCAGCGAATCCTGGAACCGCGTGCTGCTGGTCAGCATAGCGATAGGGGTGGTGTTTTCAGTGGTGCTCGGGGTGGCTTTCGCGCCCCAGATCGAGATGCTGTCGCAGGCTTTGGTAAAAATCCTGCCCGAGGCCCTCGGTGATCTCTACCGGCAGATGTCGGCAGAGGAGCAGGCGCGTTTCGCGTCCCTGATCGCACCGGTCCTGACCGGCCTGATTGCGGCCTTGTTGCAAATCGTCAGTGTGCTGAGCCTGATTGTCGGGCGCTACTGGCAGGCGTTGTTGTACAACCCGGGTGGTTTTGGTCGCGAATTTCGCGCCATCCGTTTCCCGCTTGGGCTGGCGATGTTGCTGCTGGCGGGCATGCTTCTGGGACCGAACTTCGGTCCGCAGATGGCCATGCTCACGCCGTTGTGCAGCGTACCGCTGGTCTTCGCTGCCCTGGCCCTGATTCACGGGCTGGTGGCGCAAAAGCGACTGGCCAGGTTCTGGCTGGTGGGGTTGTACGTCACGTTGTTGCTGTTCATGCAGCTGATCTATCCGTTGCTGGTGGTCCTGGCCATCGTCGACAGCCTGATTGATTTTCGCGGTCGTATGGCGTCGAAAGACGCCGACAGCGCGAACGGTGAAGGTTAAAAGTTAGAGGATTTTCACATGCAACTGATCCTTCTGGAAAAAATCGCCAACCTGGGCAACCTGGGCGACAAAGTAAACGTTAAGGCCGGTTACGGCCGTAACTACCTGCTGCCTTTCGGCAAGGCTACCGCTGCGACCGCTGCCAACCTGGCTGCGTTCGAAGAGCGTCGCGCCGAGCTGGAAAAAGCCGCCGCAGACCGTAAGGCATCGGCTGAAAGCCGTGCTGCCCAACTGGCCGAGCTGGAAGTGACCATCACTGCCACCGCTGGCGACGAAGGCAAGCTGTTCGGTTCGATCGGTACTCACGACATCGCTGACGCACTGACCGCCTCCGGCGTTGAAGTTGCGAAGAGCGAAGTTCGTCTGCCGAACGGCACCATCCGCAACGTAGGCGAATTCGACGTGGCCGTGCACCTGCACGCCGAAGTTGAAGCCACCGTACGCGTTGTCGTGGTAGCAGCCTAAGCTTTGTACGAAAAGTCGCCGAGCGGCGATCAGGCAAGGCGAAAACAGGCGAGGAAGCGGAGTTTACTGGTTGTAAATGAGCATTCCGAGCCTGTTTTCAACGCAGCATGATCGACGCGCAGGCACTTTAATACCTGTCGGCTGGCACCCTTGGGTGCTAGCCGGTAACATCGGGCACGATCCTGTTTACAGGTCGTGCCCTTTGTCTTTCTGCAATTCCTGATTTTCATAACCCCCTGGGTTTCCCAAAGAATCAAGTGGCCATGAACGAAATCACCGCTCCCGAGCAATACGATCTGCAAACCGCTGCCCTGAAGGTGCCGCCGCATTCCATCGAGGCCGAGCAGGCCGTGCTCGGTGGTCTGATGCTGGACAACAACGCCTGGGAACGCGTGCTCGATCAAGTCTCCGACGGCGATTTCTACCGACATGACCACCGCCTGATCTTCCGTGCGATCGCCAAGCTGGCCGATCAGAACATGCCGATCGACGTGGTCACCCTGTCCGAGCAACTGGACAAGGAAGGCCAGACCTCCCAGGTCGGCGGCCTCGGCTACCTGGGTGAGTTGGCGAAAAACACGCCGTCCGTCGCCAACATCAAGGCCTATGCGCAGATTGTCCGCCAGCGGGCGACGTTGCGTCAGTTGATCGGTATCAGCAACGAAATCGCTGACAGCGCCTTCAACCCCGAAGGCCGTACCGCCGAAGAGATCCTCGACGAAGCCGAACGGCAGATCTTCCAGATCGCCGAAGCCCGGCCGAAAACCGGCGGTCCGGTGGGGGTCAACGAGTTGCTGACCAAGGCCATCGACCGTATCGACACCCTGTTCAACACCGACAATGCCATCACCGGCTTGTCGACCGGCTACACCGACCTCGACGAGAAGACCAGTGGCCTGCAACCGGCCGACCTGATCATCGTCGCCGGCCGTCCTTCCATGGGTAAGACCACCTTTGCGATGAACCTGGTGGAAAACGCCGTGCTGCGCAGCGACAAGGCGGTGCTGGTGTATTCCCTCGAGATGCCAGGTGAATCGCTGATCATGCGTATGCTGTCGTCCCTGGGGCGTATCGATCAGACCAAGGTCCGTTCCGGCCAACTGGAAGATGACGACTGGCCGCGCCTGACCTCGGCGGTCAACCTGCTCAACGACCGCAAGCTGTTCATCGATGACACCGCCGGCATCAGCCCGTCGGAAATGCGCGCCCGGACCCGCCGCCTGGTGCGCGAGCACGGTGATATTGCGCTGATCATGATCGACTACCTGCAGTTGATGCAGATCCCGGGCTCCAGTGGTGACAACCGAACCAACGAGATTTCCGAAATCTCCCGTTCCCTCAAGGCCCTGGCCAAGGAGTTCAACTGCCCGGTCGTGGCCTTGTCCCAGTTGAACCGCTCCCTGGAACAACGTCCCAACAAGCGTCCGGTGAACTCCGACTTGCGGGAATCCGGAGCGATCGAGCAGGACGCCGACGTCATCATGTTCGTGTACCGCGACGAGGTGTATCACCCCGAGACGGAGCACAAGGGCATTGCCGAAATCATCATCGGCAAGCAGCGGAACGGCCCGATCGGCTTTATCCGCCTGGCGTTCATCGGTAAGTACACGCGGTTCGAGAACCTGGCGCCGGGCAGCTACAACTTCGATGATGATGAGTAAGTTCGTCGTTGCCTGATCTGGCCTCATCGCGAGCAGGCTCGCTCCCACACGAGATTGCATTGCCCTGTGGGAGCGAGTCTGCTCCGGGCGGCGATCCGACGATGGGCCGCTGCCGATTTCCGACCATGGCCGTCGGAATTGGCTATTTTTTGTGCTATATTCCGCCCCCGCGATTTTTCATCTTTTATACCGGTCATCGACATGCAAGCAGCCAAGCCGTTATTTGACTATCCCAAGTACTGGGCCGAATGTTTCGGCCCGGCGCCGTTCCTGCCCATGAGCAGGGAGGAGATGGATCAGCTCGGCTGGGATTCGTGCGACATCATCATCGTGACCGGTGATGCTTATGTCGATCACCCGTCGTTCGGCATGGCCATTATCGGCCGGCTGCTGGAAGCCCAGGGCTTTCGCGTCGGGATCATTGCCCAGCCGAACTGGCAGTCCAAAGACGACTTCATGAAACTCGGCGAGCCGAACCTGTTCTTCGGCGTCGCGGCCGGCAACATGGACTCGATGATCAACCGCTACACCGCCGACAAGAAAATCCGTTCCGATGACGCTTACACGCCGGGCGGTCTGGCGGGCAAGCGGCCGGACCGTGCGAGCCTGGTCTACAGCCAGCGCTGCAAGGAAGCCTACAAGCATGTACCCATCGTGCTGGGCGGCATCGAGGCGTCCCTGCGCCGCATCGCCCATTACGATTACTGGCAGGACCGGGTGCGCAACTCGATCCTGATCGACGCCAGCGCCGACATCCTGCTCTATGGCAACGCCGAGCGGGCGATTGTCGAGGTTGCCCAGCGCCTGTCCTACGGCCACAAGATCGAAGACATCACCGATGTGCGCGGCACCGCGTTCATCCGTCGCGACACGCCGCAAGGCTGGTATGAGGTGGACTCCACCCGTATCGACCGTCCGGGCAAGATCGACAAGATCATCAATCCGTATGTGAACACCCAGGACACCGCGGCCTGCGCCATCGAACAGGAAAAAGGGCCGGTTGAGGACCCGAGCGAAGCCAAGGTCGTGCAGATCCTGGCGAGCCCGAAAATGACCCGTGACAAGACCGTGATCCGCCTGCCGTCGGTGGAGAAGGTCCGTAACGACGCGGTGCTGTATGCCCACGCCAACCGCGTGCTTCACCTGGAAACCAACCCAGGCAATGCCCGGGCCTTGGTGCAGAAACACGGTGAGGTCGATGTCTGGTTCAACCCGCCGCCCATTCCGATGACCACTGAGGAAATGGACTACGTGTTTGGCATGCCTTACGCACGTGTTCCGCACCCGGCGTACGGCAAGGAAAAGATTCCGGCTTACGAGATGATCCGTTTCTCGGTGAACATCATGCGCGGCTGCTTCGGCGGCTGTACGTTCTGCTCCATCACCGAGCACGAAGGCCGGATCATCCAGAACCGTTCCGAAGAGTCGATCATTCGCGAGATCGAGGAGATCCGCGACAAGGTCCCGGGGTTCACCGGGGTGATTTCCGACCTCGGCGGCCCGACCGCGAACATGTACCGCATCGCCTGCAAGAGCCCGGAGATCGAATCCGCGTGCCGCAAGCCGTCCTGCGTGTTCCCTGGCATCTGCCCGAACCTGAACACCGACCATTCCTCGCTGATCCAGCTGTACCGCAGCGCCCGCGCGTTGCCTGGGGTGAAGAAGATCCTGATCGCCTCCGGCCTGCGTTACGACCTGGCCGTCGAGTCGCCGGAGTACGTCAAGGAGCTGGTGACCCACCACGTCGGCGGTTACCTGAAGATTGCCCCGGAGCACACCGAGGAAGGCCCGCTCAACCAGATGATGAAACCGGGTATCGGCACTTATGACCGGTTCAAGCGGATGTTCGAGAAGTACACCAAGGAAGCCGGGAAAGAGCAGTACCTGATTCCGTACTTCATCGCCGCTCACCCGGGCACCACCGACGAAGACATGATGAACCTGGCGCTGTGGCTCAAGGGCAACGGTTTCCGGGCTGATCAGGTGCAGGCGTTCTATCCGTCGCCGATGGCCACCGCCACGGCCATGTACCACTCGGGCAAGAACCCGCTGCGCAAGGTCACCTACAAGAGCGACGGGGTGACCATCGTCAAGAGCGAAGAGCAGCGCCGCCTGCACAAGGCCTTCCTGCGCTATCACGACCCCAAGGGCTGGCCGATGCTGCGTGAGGCGTTGACCCGCATGGGCCGTGCCGACCTGATCGGGCCGGGCAAGCACCAGTTGATCCCGCTGCACCAGCCGGCGACTGACAGCTACCAGAGTGCCCGTCGCAAGAACTCGACGCCGGCCGGCAGCCATAAGGTGGGCAAGGACACCACCCGGATCCTGACCCAGCACACCGGCCTGCCGCCACGTGCCAGCGACGGCGGCAACTCGTGGGACAAGCGCGAGCAGGCCAAGGCCGCCGCGTTCGCCCGCAACCAGCAGGCGGCCAAGGAGCGCAAGGACGCCGCCAAGGGCAAAGGGCCGAAGCCGGCGCGCAAGCCGGTCGTGCCGCGCTGATCGCCCAAACCCTGTCGCAAACGCCAGCCTAAGTGCTGGCGTTTTGCTTTCTAGCGGCAGTGCTACTCCTTTGCTATCGTGGCGCCCGCCACCGTTCAGTGCTGCCCACAACTTGACTTATAGACTCCAAGGACGACCCATGAGCACCCCGTTACCCGGCATCGGCATGGACTACAGCCCCTCCCAGTTCATGGCCCGCCAACGCATCGAAAGCCAGATCAACCTGCCAAAACTGTTCGCTGCCATTGACGCCGATCCCGGCATTGTCGGCGCTGGCGTGGTGTATATCGATGCAGAGTTCAACGTGGTGACCCTGCGGGAATTCAAGCCGATCTGCAGCATCAAGCCCAAGCGGATCATTTTGCGCGAGGCGCAGAAGTACATAACGCCGGAGCAGTTCGCCCAACAGGTGCAGAGCAATCCTCGCGAATCGCGCCTGGTCATGGAAGCGGTAAACACTACTCTGTCCTGTGCGGGTGCGTTGATCAGTTGGTCGGTGATCGCCAGCGGAACGCTGCTGATCCCCTTCAGTGCCGGTGCCAGTGGCGTCATGGTCGCAGTTGCCTGGACGGCGGCGGGGGCCAGCAGTCTGCAATGCGTCAACGGCCTTGCTCGCACCACGCTTGAAGTTGCCAAACCCGAAGTGAACGACTGGCTGGACAGCGAAGGCTGGTACCAGAATGTCTCGATAGGTCTGGATGCGGCTTCGCTGGTGGGCGTGGGGGCTTCGGCATTGACGACGATCAAATTGGTGCGGGTCGCCAAAGCGTCGACGGGCAAGACCATGCGGGAAGTCCTGAGGGGGTTGAACAGGCAGGAACGGGCCAAGTTGACCAAAGAGCTGCTGAGCATCAACGATCCGCGCCTGACGTCAAAGATGCTCAAGCTGAAGCAGCTTGCGGGCTCCTTGCCCAAGCGATATACGACCGCAGAACTCAGGCACGGCACCATCACCCAGATCAAGGACTCCCTCGGGGCCGCTATCGGGCTGACCGGGAGTGCGTTATCGGGCAATGTCAAAACCATTGCCATTGGTCTGTATGAAGAGTTCGATGAATGAACAAGGAACTGACGCTCCGGGTGTTCTTCCAGCGGCACTTCCTTGCCTTCATCGCGGCCATCTTCACCGCCTACCTTTCCGTTGCCTTGGCGCTTGCGCTGGCGTTTGTCACCTATTTCCGAGCATGGCCGCTGGAGGACAGCGGCATCTACATCATGCTGGCTGGTGCCGTGGTCACCCTGCTGGTGGCCCACGGTAACCTGATGGTCCTGTGGGGACGACCGCGCTGGGTGTGGCTGCTGGTGGGGGTGTTTGTTGCCTGCCTGGCGTTTGTGCTGCCGATGATTTACTTCGCCCCTCATCAAGTGCTTTATGGGCTGGCTGTGTTGTTTCCGCTATTGGGCTTGCTGTTGCTCAACAGCAAACGCCACCGTGAAATGCGCAGCAAACTGGTCGAAATTCGCCATCAGCGTGAACGCCTCTCTCAAGCGATAAAGACCTCACGCTCGCGCCGCTGAGTCGATTCGCTACGATCCCCGCCACATTTATGTGCACCTCTGTGCACGGGAAGTCGGGCATCGTTCCGTTTTAGTGCTCTACTGCCTTGAGTAGACGAAGAAAGTGTCCGGCCAGCCTGCATGGCATAAGTCTTGCGCCGCTTTCTATTCCGCCCAGGTTTGCAGGAGGCACGCCGTGTCGATCCATGTCGCATTGCATCACGTCACGCATTACCGTTACGACCGTGCCGTCGAGCTCGGCCCGCAGATCGTTCGCTTGCGCCCCGCGCCCCACAGCCGTACGCGGATTCTTTCCTATGCATTGAAAGTTTCGCCTGAGCAGCACTTCATCAACTGGCAGCAGGATCCCCAAGGCAATTACCTGGCGCGCCTGGTGTTCCCCGAAAAAACCAAAGAGCTGCGGATCGAGGTCGATCTGCTGGCGGAAATGGCGGTGTTCAATCCGTTCGACTTTTTCCTCGAACCCTACGCCGAAAAGATTCCATTCACCTACGGGGCCGATGAGAAACACGAGCTGATGCCGTACCTGGAGACGTTGCCGCTGACGCCGAAACTCAAGGCGTACCTGGATGGCATCGACCGCACGCCGCTGCCGGCGGTGGATTTTCTGGTGGCGCTCAACCAGCGCCTGCACGACGACATCAGCTATTTGATCCGCATGGAGCCCGGTGTCCAGACCCCGGAACACACCCTGGAACAGGCGTCCGGTTCCTGCCGCGACTCGGCCTGGTTGCTGGTGCAACTGTTACGTCACCTGGGCCTGGCCGCGCGGTTCGTCTCCGGTTACCTGATCCAATTGACCGCCGATGTGAAAAGCCTCGACGGTCCGTCCGGTACCGAAGTGGACTTCACCGACCTGCATGCCTGGTGCGAGGTCTACCTGCCCGGCGCCGGCTGGATCGGCCTGGATGCGACGTCCGGCCTGTTTGCCGGCGAAGGGCATATTCCGCTGGCGTGCAGTCCTGATCCTTCATCGGCGGCGCCGATCACGGGCCTGGTGGAGCCGTGCGAATGTGAATTCAGCCACGAAATGTCCGTGGAGCGGGTATGGGAAGCGCCGCGGGTGACCAAGCCCTACACCGAAGAGCAATGGCTGGCGATCCAGGCATTGGGCCGGCAAATCGACGCTGACCTGCTGGAAGGCGATGTTCGGCTGACCATGGGCGGCGAGCCGACCTTCGTCTCCATCGATGACCCTGACGGCGCCGAGTGGAATACCGCAGCGCTCGGCCCGGACAAGCGTCGGCTCTCCGCCGAGTTGTTCCAGCGCATGCGCAAGCACTACGCGCCCCAGGGGCTGGTGCATTTCGGCCAGGGCAAGTGGTACCCCGGCGAACAGTTACCGCGCTGGTCCCTCAACTGCTACTGGCGGCGTGACGGCGTGCCGATCTGGCATAACAGCAGTTTGATCGCGGACGAGCAGCAGGATTACGGTGCCGATGGCGAGATGGCCGGGCGTTTTCTGACTAGCGTCGCTGAACGTTTGAACATTCCCGCGCGCTTCGTGTTTCCGGCCTACGAAGACAACTTCTATTACCTCTGGCGCGAAGGCGCGTTGCCTTCGAATGTCAGCGCCCAGGACCCACGCCTGGACGATGCCCTGGAGCGGGCGCGGTTGCACAAGGTTTTCAGCCAGGGCCTGGACAAAGTGATCGGCCAGGTCTTGCCACTGGCCCGCACCGCCAAGGGCGATCAATGGCAGAGCGGTCGCTGGTACCTGAGGGATAACCACTGCCGATTGGTGCCGGGGGATTCGCCCCTGGGCTATCGCTTGCCGCTGGCGTCCCAGCCGTGGGTGACGGCAGCCGAGTATCCATTCATTCACCCGACCGACCCTAATCAGGATTTACCTGAGCTGCCCGGCGCCGAAAAGCTGGCCCGTCACGGCGAGGCGCTGATCGAAGAGGATCGCGTGCCGGAAATCGACGTGTCCGCCGACTGGCTGACCCGCACCGCATTCTGTGCCGAGGCCCGCGAAGGTCGGCTGTATCTGTTCATGCCGCCGCTGGAGCGGGTCGAGGATTACCTTGAACTGGTCAGTGCCATCGAGGCCACCGCCGAGGAGCTGCAGTGCCCGGTGTTGTTGGAGGGCTACGAGCCGCCGAGCGATCCACGGCTGGGTAACTTCCGCATCACGCCCGATCCGGGCGTGATTGAAGTGAACGTGCAGCCGTCGGCGTCTTGGGATGAATTGGTCGAGCGCACCGAATTCCTCTACGAGCAGGCACGGCAAACCCGGCTGACCACCGAGAAGTTCATGATCGATGGTCGGCATACCGGCACGGGCGGCGGTAACCACTTCGTCCTCGGCGGTGCGACGCCGGCTGACTCACCGTTCCTGCGACGCCCCGATCTGCTGCGCAGCCTGATCAGCTACTGGCATAACCATCCGTCGTTGTCCTATCTGTTTTCCGGATTGTTCATCGGCCCGACGTCCCAGGCGCCCCGGGTGGACGAAGCGCGTAACGATGCGCTGTACGAACTGGAAATCGCCTTTGCGCAGATGCCGGAGCCAGGCGAGGCATGCCCACCCTGGTTGGTTGACCGGTTGTTGCGCAACCTGTTGATCGACGTGACCGGCAACACTCATCGTGCCGAATTCTGCATCGACAAGCTGTATTCGCCGGACGGCGCGACAGGGCGTCTCGGCTTGCTGGAATTGCGCGCCTTTGAAATGCCTCCCCACGCCCGCATGAGCCTGGCCCAGCAATTACTATTGCGGGCGCTGGTGGCGCGGTTCTGGCGCGAACCTTATGCGCCGGCCAAACTGGCGCGCTGGGGCACCGAGCTGCATGACCGGTTCCTGTTGCCCCACTTCATCGAGCAGGACTTCGCCGATGTCATCGAAGAACTGAATACCGCCGGTTACCCGCTGCGGGCCGAGTGGTTCGCCGCGCACCTGGAGTTCCGCTTCCCGAAAGTGGGCGATTACGCGGCGGGCGGTATCGAGCTGCAATTGCGCCAGGCCCTGGAACCCTGGCATGTGCTGGGCGAGGAGGGCGCAGTCGGTGGCACCGTGCGCTATGTGGATTCATCCCTGGAGCGCTTGCAGGTCAAGCTCAACGGCCTGGCCCCGCAACGGTATCTGCTGACGTGCAACGGTGTGCCGGTGCCGCTGCAACCCACCGGCCGGGTCGGAGAGTTTGTCGCCGGGGTGCGTTTCCGTGCCTGGCAGCCCGCCAGTTGCCTGCAGCCAACCATCCCGGTCCACGCGCCGCTGGTCTTCGATCTGCTCGACACCTGGATGCAGCGTTCCGTGGGCGGTTGCCAGTACCACGTGGCACACCCGGGCGGGCGCAACTACGACAGCCTGCCGGTGAATGCCAACGAGGCCGAGAGCCGGCGGATGGCGCGTTTCTTCCGTCTGGGACACACTCCTGGGAAACTGCCGATACCCAATCTGGAGGTGGCTGACGAGTTCCCACTGACACTCGACCTGCGGCGTTTTCAGGGGGCCCTGAACAAAGGAAACTGAAGAGGTTTACCTGTGGCGAGGGGATTTTCTGTGGCGAGGGGATTTATTGTGGCGAGGGGATTTATCCCCGTTGGGGCGAAGCCCCCCCATAATTGATGCCCGCTACACCGCAGTGCCTGGATTGGGGCTGCTGCGCAGCCCAGCGGGGATAAATCCCCTCGCCACAGAAAACCTCCTCCCACCAGAGGTACTGCGTCGGTCAAACCGTTCACATGCCAAGCCATGACATCTATCCGGGCATCATGCCCTTGCGCTAGTCTCACCTTTCACTGCCGTCTGCCGAGCTTTCCATGCCTGACCTGCTTGACCGTTACCCGCTGACAACGGGCACCTATCACGAACTGCTGGACGACAGCGGTGCGGTACGCCCGCACTGGCGGCGGCTGTTCGACCAGTTGCAGCGCAGCACGCCGGCCCAGTTGATGCAGCGTCAGGCCTTGCTGGCGCGACAGATCCAGGAAAATGGCGTCACCTATAACGTCTATGCCGATCCGAAGGGCGCCGACCGGCCGTGGGAGCTGGACTTGCTGCCCCACGTCGTCGATGCGCAGGAATGGAAGCAGCTGTCGGCCGGTATTGCCCAGCGCGCACGGTTGCTCAACGCGGTGTTGGCCGACCTCTACGGGCCGCAACGACTAATCAGCGAAGGTCTGCTGCCGGCGGAGCTGGTGTTCGGACACAACAACTTCCTCTGGCCCAGCCAAGGCATCAGCCCGCCGGACGGGATTTTCCTGCATTTGTATGCCGTGGATCTGGCGCGAGCGCCCGATGGACGCTGGTGGGTCACGGCGGATCGGACCCAGGCCCCCTCCGGGGCCGGTTATGCGCTGGAAAACCGCATGATCGTCTCCCGTGCCTTTCCGGATCTCTATCGCGACCTGAAGGTCCAGCACCTGTCCGGTTTCTTTCGCACCTTGCAGGAAACCCTTGCCCGGCAGGCCCCCAGCGATGGGGAGCCGCCGCTGGTGGTGTTGTTGACGCCGGGGCGTTTCAACGAAAGCTATTTCGAACACCTCTATCTGGCGCGCCAGCTTGGCTACCCGTTGGTGGAGGGGGGCGACCTGACCGTTCGCGACGCCACGGTCTACCTCAAGACCCTCAGCGGGCTCCGTCGGGTCCACGCGATCATGCGCCGGCTCGATGATGATTTTTGCGATCCGCTGGAGCTGCGTACGGATTCGGCCCTGGGTGTGCCGGGCCTGCTGGAGGCGGTGCGCCAGGGCCGGGTGCTGGTGGCCAACGCCTTGGGTAGCGGCGTGCTGGAATCGCCAGGCTTGTTGGGGTTCCTGCCGAAGATCTGCCAGTTCCTGTTCGGCGAAGACCTGTTGCTCCCCTCCATCGCCACCTGGTGGTGCGGCGAGCCACCGGTGCTGGCCCAGGCCCTGGAAAAGCTGCCACAGCTGTTGATCAAGCCGGCGTTCCCTTCCCAGAGCTTCAGGCCGGTGTTCGGCCGTGACCTGAGCGAGGAGCAGCGCGACCGTCTGGCGGCGCGGATCCAGGCGCGGCCCTACGCGTATGTGGCCCAGGAGCTGGCGCAGCTGTCCCAGGCCCCGGTCTGGCAAGCCGAGGACGGGCTATTGCAGCCACGGGCCATTGGCATGCGCGTGTATGCGGTGTCCGGTGAGGACGATTACCGGGTGCTGCCGGGCGGCTTGACCCGCGTGGCGGCCGAGGCCGACGCCGAAGTGGTGTCGATGCAGCGCGGCGGCGCCAGCAAGGACACTTGGGTGCTGGGAGAACAGGCACCTGGCAGTGAACAATGGAAGGCCCAGCGTACCGTGGGCGTTCACGACCTGGTTCGGCGGGATCCGTACTTGCCATCCCGGGTGGTGGAAAACCTGTTCTGGTTCGGCCGTTATTGTGAACGCTGTGACGATAGCGCGCGCCTGCTGCGGATCATGCTGGCGCGTTATGTCGATGGCGACGATCCGCAGGCCCTGCAATCGGCGGTGTCCCTTGGTGAAAGCCTGATGCTGCTGCCCGAGGAGGGCGAACTGCCGGAGCGTCTGCTGGTCGCGTTGCTGGGCGACGATTGGTCGTTCAGCCTGCGCTCCAACCTGCAGCGCCTGCAGTGGGCGGCCTCGCAGGTGCGGGGCAAATTGTCCCGAGAGAACTGGCAGGCGCTGGTGGAGCTTCAGCGCGAGGCGCTGGAGCTGGAAACCGACGAAGCGGATTTCGGCGAGCTGCTGGATTTCCTCAACCGGCTGGTGATGTCCCTGGCGGCGCTTTCCGGCTTCGCCCTGGACGACATGACCCGCGACGAGGGGTGGCGCTTCCTGATGATCGGTCGGCGCCTGGAGCGCCTGCAATTTCTCAGCAGCAGTCTGGCCGCGTTCCTGCGAGGCGAGGCGGTGTTCGATCAGGCCGGGCTGGAATGGCTGCTGGAACTGGGCAACAGCAGCATCACCTACCGCTCGCGTTACCTGGCGGTCGCCCAGTTGATCCCGGTGCTCGACCTGTTGCTGCTGGACGAGCAGAACCCCCATGCGGTGCTTTTCCAGTTGAAACTGGTGACCCGTACCCTCAAGCGCCTGAACGATGACTTTGGCGCGCCCAGGGAAACCGCGTTGCCGGAGTTGGTGACGCGCCTGTCGCGCTTTGACCTGCGTTGCCTGGAGAATCCACTGTTTGGCGAAGCCAGCCTGCGCGCAGCGCTTGATGGCCTGGCCGATCTGTTGCAGGAAGTGGCCGATGTCAGCGGCCAGGTGTCGGATCGCCTGGCCTTGCGTCATTTTGCCCACGTCGATGACGTCAGCCAACGCACGGTGTCCGTATGATGAGCGCCCGCTACCAGATTCTCCACGACACCCACTACCACTATGACAGCCCGGTGTCCCTGGCCCAGCAGCTTGCTCACTTGTGGCCGCGGTCCTGTGATTGGCAGCGTTGCACCGATCAGCAGCTATTGATCAGCCCTGAGCCGACGACCCGTCGGGATGAACTGGATGTCTTCGGTAATCCACTGACCCGGCTGGCATTCGAACGGCCCCATGACGAGTTGTTGGTCAACGCCCGCCTGAGCATCGAGGTCCTGGCCCGCCCCGCGCTGGATTTCAACCTGTCGCCGGCCTGGGAGGCGACCTGCCAGGCACTGACCTACAGCAGCCGGCCGCTGTCCGAGGCGGTGCTGGGTGCGTGTCGCTACCGTTTCGAGTCACCCTACGTGCACCTCAAGCGCAGCTTCGTCGAGTTTTCCGAAAGCTGCTTCCCGCCGGGACGCCCGTTGATGTTGTGCATTCGGGCGTTGATGGAGAAGATTTTCGACGAGTTCACGTTCGATGCCGAGGCAACCCAGGTGGCGACGCCGCTGGTGGAGGTGCTGGAGCGACGGCGGGGCGTCTGCCAGGACTTTGCCCACCTGATGCTGGCCTGCGTGCGCTCCCGTGGGTTGGCGGCGCGCTACATCAGCGGCTACCTGCTGACCCAGCCACCGCCCGGCCAGCCTCGGCTGATTGGCGCCGATGCGTCCCATGCCTGGATCTCGGTGTTTTGCCCGGAGCTGGGCTGGGTGGATTTCGACCCGACCAACAACGTACAGCCCGCCCTGGAGCACATCACCCTGGCCTGGGGCCGGGACTTCTCCGACGTGTCGCCGTTGCGTGGGGTGATCCTGGGGGGCGGTAATCACGATCCCGAGGTTCGCGTGACAGTGATGCCGCTGGAGTAATACAGGGTTTGGTCTGAGGGAAGGCTGCGGGAGCATGGCTTGTCCTGTGGGAGCAAAGCTTGCTCTGTGGGAGCAATGCTCCCACAGGAACTGCGTGCTTCCATGGGGGCCACATGGTTCATAGGCGCTGTGATTTATTGGAGGGCGATATGTTCCCGGTTTCCATCAAAGGCGTGCTGCAATCCCCCGAAGGCCTGATCGTGCTCATGCTCAACGAGCGGGATGAGTGGGAATTGCCCGGCGGGCGAATCGAATTGGGCGAAACGGCACCGCAATGCCTGGCCCGGGAAATCATCGAGGAACTCGCGGTGGAGGTGAGCGTAGGGGAACCGCTGGATTCCTATCTGTTCGAGGTCATCCCCGGCAAACACGTATTCATCTCCACTTACCGCTGCCAATTGGTGGGCGGCTTCGTGCCGATCGTCAGCCATGAACACAAGGAGATCGGACTTTTCGAGCCGGGCCAGCTACCGGCCAACCTGCCCGAAGGTTATCGCGCCTCGATTGCCAAAGCCTTGCGCGGGTGAGGGCCCCAGAGCCCTCACGCCGGTTCTCAGAGGGTTTTCTGCTCAGCCCATTTCGGCTGTACCGAGGGTTGCCATTCATCCAGCGCATCGAGCAGGTCATGCGCTGACTCGCTCACTTGCAGCATGTCGCGATGGGCTGCACGGACGAAACCTTCGTCGACGATATGGTCGAGGAAAGCGGTGAGTTTGCTGTAGAAACCATTCACTTCCAGCAGGCCCAGCGGCTTGCCGTGGTAGCCGAGCTGACCCCAGGTCCAGACTTCGAACAATTCCTCCAGGGTGCCGAGGCCGCCGGGGAGGGCGATGAAGGCGTCGCTGAGTTCGGCCATGCGCGCCTTGCGGGCATGCATACCGTCCACCACCTCCAGGCGGGTCAGGCCGCCGTGGCCGATTTCCTTGTCCTTCAGGCTTTGCGGAATGATGCCGATGACCTCGCCCCCGGCCGCCAGGGCCGCGTCGGCAACGATGCCCATCAGGCCGACGGCGCCGCCGCCATAGACCAGGGTGAGCTTGCGTTCGGCCAATGCTCGCCCCAGGGCTTGCGCCGCTTCACGGTAGGCGGGATTGGAGCCGGTGCTGGCGCCGCAAAATACACAAACAGACGCGATGGACATGCTTTACTCCAGAGTCGGTAACCGCTGCAGAGTAAAGCCTGGCCGCTGCCGTGTGCAAAGGGCGCAAGGGCATCAAGCCTCGCGTGCAGGTTTTTCGTAGGTGCCGCTGGCGCCGCAGGCGTAGGCGGCGAGCAGGCTGCATAACAGGCTGTTGAGGTTCATGACAGGCGCTCCATTGAGGTGATGAGGCCGATCATAGGCGGACATCGTGCGTCTGGCCGGTTGATTGTATCCATCAGGCTGATAGCCTTAAGTTGTATACAATTTTTGATTCAGGTCATAGGAACTTGTCTGAAATTAGGGCAGTCTTCCCCTTTGAAGGAATTTTCTAACCATGCCTTGGAGATTCATGATGTTTGCCAAACTTGTAGCAGTATCCCTGTTGACACTGGCTAGCAGCCAACTGATGGCAGCGGAGTGCAAGACCACCATCGACTCGACTGATCAGATGTCCTTCAGCACCAAGGCCATCGAGATCGACAAGAGCTGCAAGACCTTCACCGTTGAGCTGACCCATTCGGGCAGCTTGCCAAAAAATGTCATGGGCCATAACTGGGTGTTGAGCAAAGAGGCTGACATGCAGCCGATTGCGACCGATGGCCTGGGCGCCGGGATCGACAAGAACTACCTCAAGGAAGGTGATGCACGGATCATCGCCCACACCAAGATCATCGGCGCCAATGAGAAAGATTCGGTGACCTTTGACGTATCGAAGCTCGATGCCGCCGAGAAGTACGGTTTCTTCTGCTCGTTCCCTGGCCACATCTCGATGATGAAAGGCACCGTGACGCTGAAGTAATCCTTCAAGCACAAAAAAGCGCCCCGTGCAGGGTAATGCCAGTCAGTTAAGGATCAAACGGTACAACCCTGTGGGAGCAAAGCTTGCTCGCGATAGCGACAGATCAGTCAACATTGTTGCTGACTGACTTACCGTAATCGCGAGCAAGCTTTGCTCCCACAGGCTTTTCGGATCGGCTATGGGGCGTACGGCAACACCCGCTTGTGCTCGGTCTTGCGATAGGTCTCGCAGATGATCCGGGCCGCTTCTTCGCGAATTGTCTGGCCGTGCAGGAAAGCATCGATTTCCCCATAGGTCACGCCGTGAGCGGCCTCGTCGGGTTTGCCCGGGGAGAGGTCCTCGAGGTCGGCGGTGGGGACTTTTTCCACCAGCGATTCCGGCGCTCCGAAGTCACGGGCGATGGCCCTGACCTGATTCTTCACCAGGCCGCTCAGGGGCGCCAGGTCACAGGCGCCGTCACCGAACTTGGTGAAGAAACCCATCACGGCTTCAGCCGCATGATCGGTACCGACCACCAGGCCTTGCTCGGCACCGGCGATGGCGTACTGCGCCACCATGCGCATCCGCGCCTTTGAATTACCCAGCACGAAATCCCGCGAGCCTGGCGTCTTGCCTTCGAATGCCAGGATTTCATTGGCCAGGGCCTTGACCGCCGGGCCGATGTTGACGGTGTGGCGTTCGTCCGGCTCGATGAAGTCCACGCAGGCTTGTGCTTCGTGCTCATCGAACTGGGTTTCGTACGGCAGGCGCACGGCGATGAACTTGTAGGCCGGGTTACCGGTTTTTTCCCGCAACTCGCGCATGGCGCGCTGGGCCAGCAGGCCGGCAGTCAACGAATCGACCCCGCCACTGATCCCCAGCACCAGGCTCTTGAGTCCGGAATTGACGAGGCAGTCCTGGATGAAGCTAACCCGGCGAGCGATTTCGGCCTTGAGGGCGGCCTCATCGGCGAACGGTGGCTGGACCTTGAGCTGTTCAGCAATCTCACGCTGTACGGCTTGCATGAATTCACTCCTTGCTTGATATGCCAGAAAGGGTGGCAGGTACTTGGAAAACGTGTCGCATGTAGGCGACGAAATTCGGATCCTTGCAGTGGGTCTTGCCGGGCTCGTCTGAAATCTTGGCCACGGGTTGCCCGTCACAGCTGATCATTTTAAGCACAATACTCATGGGCTCGACGCCCGGGATGTCGCAGGTCAGGTTAGTGCCAATACCGAAGCTGACATTGATGCGACCACGCAACGCACGGAAAATCTCCAGGCATTTGGGCAAGGTCAGACTGTCGGAGAACACCAGGGTCTTGCTCATCGGGTCGATCCCCAGCTTGTGGTAGTGGGCGATGGCTTTCTCGGCCCAGGTCACCGGGTCACCCGAATCATGGCGCAGGCCGTCGAACAGCTTGGCGAAGAACAGATCGAAGTCCTTCAGGAAGGCGTCCATGGTGATGCAGTCGGTCAGCGCGATCCCCAGCAGGCCCCGGTACTCGCGCACCCAGCAATCGAGGGCGGCGATCTGGCTGTCGATCAGCCGCGGGCCCAGTTGCTGGTGGGCCATGATCCACTCATGGGCCATGGTGCCCAGGGGTTTCATGTCCAGTTCCCGGGACAAATGCACATTGCTGGTGCCGACGAAGCGCCCTGGGAAATCGTGCTTGAGCACGTTCACCACTTCTTCCTGGGTGCGGTAGGAGAACCGGCGGCGGGTACCGAAGTCCGCCACTTGCAGCTCGGACAATTCCTCGCTGCTGGCGTTGGCGCTCAGCCAGTCGAACTTGCGATACAACTGCTCCCGTGCCTGCTCCAGGATCACCTCGCGGTAGCGATAGCGATTGCGCACTTCGCTGACAATGGCCAGTAGCGGCACTTCGAACAGGATCACATGCAGCCACGGCCCGCGCAGGCGGATGAACAGCTCACCATTTTCGATGCCGGTGTACACGTAGCGCAGGTTGAAGCGAAACAGGCCCAGGAAGCGCAGGAAATCCGGCTTCAGGAAGCTGATGCGCTCCAGGAAACCCAGCTGATCGGCGCTCAGGTTGAGCTCGGCCAGGCGTTCGATCTGGAAGCGGATCTCTGCCAGATAAGGGCGCAGGTCTTCGCTGTTGCGGCAACGAAACTCCCATTCGACTTCGACGTTGGGGTAGTTGTGCAGGACTGCCTGCATCATCGTCAACTTGTAGAAGTCGGTGTCGAGCAGGTTCTGCACGATGCGATCGGCAAACACACTCTCGCTCATGACGGGTATCTCCAGACAGTTCGCTGCAGCGGGCAGCGTCGGACAGCGGTTTGTGATGAAGGGGCTAGTGGCGCATAACCTTTGGGGTGATTGCCAGTGTTTTTTGGACACGGAGCTTTTGTGGCGAGGGGATTTATCCCCGCTGGGCTGCAAGGCAGCCCTGAAACCGGGCAACTCGGTATATCAGGCAGATTGAGTTGTCAGTATTGGGGCTGCTTTGCAGCCCAGCGGGGATAAATCCCCTCGCCACAGGGCTTTGTGTCGGTAGCTCTTACTGTGGTGCATCAGGATTAGCCATCTGCTCCAACATCCACTCCACAAAGTATCTGACCTTGGGCACCTCTGCCGAATGCTCAGGATAAGCCATGTAATAGGCGTTGGTGCTGGGCATGGCGTGCTGCCATGGAATGATCAGCTTGCCGTCTGCCAGTTCTTCCTCCACCAGAAAGCGCGGCAGCAGGGCGACGCCGCAACCGACCTGGGCGGCGCGGATGCACATGTAGAACGTTTCGAAGCGCGGCCCGTGGTAGCTGTGTTCGGTGTGAAAGCCTTGGTCGGCGAACCAGTCATGCCAGGCCTGGGGGCGTGATGCGTTCTGCAACAGCACCAGGTCGGCCAGTTGCGTCGGGTCGGTAAAGGGGGTATCCGGCAGGCAGCCCGGCGCGCAGACCGGCACCAGTTCTTCGCCGAACAGTTCCAGGGATTCGGTGCCAGGTCGAGAACCCTGGCCGAAGTAGAACGCCATGTCGCTGCGCCCTTGCAGCAAATCGTCGGGCTCCTGCTCGCTGCACAGGTCCAAGTGGATCTTCGGATGCCGCAGGCGCCAGCCTTTGAGGCGCGGCACCAGCCAACGTGCACCGAAGGTCGGCGGCGTGGAGACTCGCAGGACTTCCGTGTCGCCACCGTAGGAGCGCAGGTAATGGGTGGACATTTCGACCTGGGTGAGAATTTTCCGCACTTCCCCCAGGTACAAGTCGCCGGCCGGCGTCAGTTGCAAGCGCCGACGCACGCGGCGGAACAGCAGGTGCTGCAAGAGCTCCTCGAGCTGCGCGACCTGCTTGCTGACGGCGCTTTGGGTCAGATGCAATTCTTCGGCGGCACGGGTGAAGCTCAGGTGACGGGTCACCGCTTCAAAACATTGCAGCGCCGTAATCGACGGTAAATAGCGTTTATTGAGCATCGGTGAGGCCTATTTGCGGTGGCTCGATGTATCCGTTCACGGGCAGCATGAATAAACGGAATGATATCTCGCTTAAAGGTCGTTTGTTGGCAAGACTCGGGCCAGCTACAACTACAGTCCTGATCAGCCGTGATCGTCCGGCTGCCGTTTTTTGTCTTTCGCTTGAGGAATTGACCATGGTTGCTGCATTGCTTGATCGCCTGGGGGTAGCCCCGGCCCTGTACCAGAACGGCACACAGCCGGTGCATTCGCCTATCGACGGCAGTCGTATCGGCGCGGTGAATTGGGAAGGCGCGGCCGAAGTCGAGCAGCAGGTCAGCCGTGCTCAACATGCTTTCGATCTGTGGCGCCAGGTCCCAGCCCCGCGTCGCGGCGAGCTGGTGCGCCAGTTTGGTGACCTGCTACGTGAATACAAGGCCGATCTCGGCGAGCTGGTGTCATGGGAAGCCGGCAAGATTACCCAGGAAGGCCTGGGTGAAGTGCAGGAGATGATCGACATCTGCGATTTCGCCGTCGGCCTGTCCCGTCAACTGTATGGCCTGACCATCGCCTCCGAGCGCCCGGGTCACCACATGCGTGAAACCTGGCATCCGCTGGGCGTGGTCGGGGTGATCAGTGCGTTCAACTTCCCTGTCGCGGTCTGGGCCTGGAACACCACGCTGGCTCTGGTGTGCGGCGATTCGGTGATCTGGAAACCTTCGGAAAAGACCCCGCTCACCGCCCTGGCGTGCCAGGCGCTGTTCGAGCGTGCATTGAAGAACTTCAGCGATGCGCCGGAATATCTGTGCCAAGTGATCATCGGCGGTCGCGATGCCGGTGAGGCGTTGGTAGATGACCCGCGCGTGGCATTGATCAGCGCCACCGGCAGCACCCGCATGGGTCGGGAAGTGGCGCCGAAAGTCGCCGCGCGCTTTGCCCGCAGCATCCTCGAACTGGGTGGCAACAACGCGATGATCCTGGCGCCGAGTGCCGACCTGGACATGGCCGTGCGCGCCATCCTGTTCAGTGCCGTCGGTACCGCCGGCCAGCGTTGCACTACCCTGCGCCGCCTGATCGCCCATGAGTCGGTGAAAGAAGAAATCGTCACCCGCCTCAAGGCCGCCTATTCGAAAGTGCGCATCGGCCATCCGCTGGAGGGCAACCTGGTCGGGCCGCTGATCGACAAGCACAGCTTCGACAACATGCAGGACGCCCTCGAGCAGGCCTTGAGCGAAGGTGGTCGCGTATTCGGCGGCCAGCGCCAGCTCGAAGACCAGTTCCCGAATGCCTATTACGTGTCGCCGGCCATCGTCGAGATGCCGGAGCAGAGCGACGTGGTCCGCCACGAAACCTTCGCCCCGATCCTGTATGTGATCGGCTACAAGGACTTCGCCGAGGCCCTGCACCTGAACAACGCCGTGCCCCAAGGCCTGTCGTCCTGCATCTTCACCACGGACGTGCGTGAAGCCGAGCAGTTCATGTCCGCGGTGGGCAGCGATTGTGGCATCGCCAACGTCAACATCGGCCCGAGCGGCGCGGAAATCGGCGGCGCCTTCGGCGGTGAGAAGGAAACCGGCGGCGGTCGCGAATCCGGCTCCGACTCGTGGCGCGCCTACATGCGTCGCCAGACCAACACCGTCAACTACTCGCTGGAGTTGCCGTTGGCCCAGGGGATTACGTTCGACTGAGGTTGAGTGAAGCGGATCTTCCTTTCATGAAGATCCCTGTGGGAGCGAGCCTGCTCGCGATGGCGGTCGATCAATCGACATCAGTGTTGAATGAGCGTCGCCATCGCGAGCAGGCTCGCTCCCACCCTTGAAAGGTGTGATGGTTGGGTTTCATTTCCGGAGTCTGGCAATGCCGTTACGCGAAGAATGTCTGTGGGAAAAACTGACGCCGCAAAGGCCTGAAAACACTGCGCTCACCGGTGAGGTCACGGTGGACGTCTGCGTGATTGGCGCAGGCTTTACCGGGTTGTCGGCGGCGGTGCATTTACTGGAACAAGGCAAGCGCGTCGCGGTGCTGGAGGCTCATCGGACCGGACACGGCGGTTCGGGGCGCAATGTCGGGCTGGTGAACGCGGGCCTGTGGATTCCGCCGGACGATATCGAGGCCGGCTTCGGCGAAGCCGTCGGCAGCCAGCTCAATCGCATGCTGGGCGCAGCTCCAGCGTTGGTGTTCAGCCTTGTCGACAAGTACAACATCGATTGCCAGTTGCGCCGCGAAGGCACGCTGCACATGGCCCATAACGCCCGGGGCGAGGCGGACCTGCGCAGTCGTGAAGAACAATGGAAACGCCGTGGCGCCCCGGTGGAGCTGCTTACCGGCCAAGCCTGCGTCGAAGCCACAGGCACGTCGAAAATCGCTGCGGCTTTGTTGGATCGACGCGCCGGTACGCTCAATCCTATGGCCTATGTCAGCGGATTGGCCAAGGCGGCGGCGGACCTGGGCGGACAACTGTTTGACCACTCCCCCGTGACCCGCCTGGAACGCCAGGGCCAGCGCTGGTCGGTACAGACGGCCCAGGGTTCGGTACTGGCCGAGCAGGTGGTGATCGCCTCCAATGCCTACACCGAAGGCGAATGGACCGAGCTGCGGCGCAATTTCTTCCCCGGCTATTACTACCAGGTGGCTTCCGTCCCGTTGACCGACGAGGCGGCACAACGCATCTTGCCTGGCGGCCAGGGGTCGTGGGACACCCGTCAGGTGTTGAGCAGCATTCGCCGCGACAAGGACGGTCGTTTGTTGCTGGGCAGCCTGGGCAATGGCAACCGCAAGCCCACCTGGTTCCTCAAGGCCTGGGCGGATCGGGTACAGCAGCACTACTTCCCGTATCTCAAGTCGGTGGAATGGGAGTCCACCTGGACCGGTTGCATCGCCTTCACCCCCGACCATCTGATGCGCCTGTTCGAGCCGGCGCCCGGATTGGTGGCGGTCACCGGCTACAACGGGCGGGGCGTGACCACCGGTACGGTGGTGGGCAAGGCCTTTGCCGATTACCTGTGCCATGGCGACGCGAAAGCGTTACCGATTCCCTTTGCGCCGATGCAACCCGTGACCGGGGCGGGGGTGCGCAGCTGCTTGTATGAGGCGGGCTTCTCGCTGTATCACGCGGGCCAGTGCCTGCGGATCGTCATTTGAGTGTGGAAAAATGTTGCCGGAACCGGCGTTTTCCGGCGAAGCGTCTAGCCTGTAATGGTGCGGGTTGTAGCAGTTGTGCACCGACAGTGTGCAGTTCGGTGACGCAGGTTGTTACAGGCTGGTTGCACGTACTTTCCTGCGATGGTTGCAATGATGGCTCAAAGAGGGTTGTACTCGGCTAGGCAAAAGGTTGCACCTCGTGCGATTTAGACGGTTGCACGCCCTGTGAAAAAGGGCCCGAAACAGTCGAAATAACAATAAAGCAGCGACTTTTTTCAGAATAAAAAACCGATGGCACGGCCCTTGCTCTGAGCTTTTCAGTGAAGTCGCAGTGCCAACTAAAAAAAACCTTGGAGCACCACCTCATGTCCCAGACGTTTTACAAGAAAGGCTTTCTGGCCCTCGCCGTTACAGCAGCGATGGGTGTTTCCGCGTTTGCCCATGCAGACTTCAAGATCGGTGTAGCGGGTCCCATGACTGGTGCCAACGCAGCGTTTGGCGAGCAGTACATGAAAGGGGCGCAGGCGGCGGCGGACGAAATCAACGCCAAGGGCGGCGTGAACGGCGAGAAGATCGTGCTGGTGAAAGGTGACGACGCCTGCGAGCCGAAGCAGGCCGTGGCCGTGGCCAACCGCTTCGTCGACCAGGACAAGGTGAACGCCGTGGTCGGTCACTTCTGCTCCTCGTCGACCATCCCGGCTTCCGAAGTCTATGGTGACGCCGACATCATGGCCATCACCCCAGGTTCCACCAACCCGGCCGTTACCGAGCGTGGCCTGAACGCGATGTTCCGTATGTGCGGTCGTGACGACCAGCAGGGCATTGTCGCCGGCGACTACATTGTCGACGTGCTCAAGGGCAAGAAAGTCGTGGTGTTGCACGACAAGGACACCTACGGCCAGGGCCTGGCGGATGCCACCAAGGCCCAGCTGACCAAGCGCGGCGTGACCCCGGTACTGTACGAAGGCCTGACCCGTGGTGAGAAAGACTTCAGCGCCGTGGTCACCAAGATCCGTGCCGCTGGTGCCGACGTGGTCTACTTCGGCGGCCTGCACCCGGAAGCCGGCCCGCTGGTTCGCCAACTGCGTGAGCAAGGCCTCAAGGACGTGAAATTCATGTCCGACGACGGCATCGTGACCGACGAACTGGTGACCACCGCCGGCGGCGCGCAATACGTCGATGGCGTGTACATGACCTTCGGTGCCGACCCACGCCTGCTGCCAGACAGCAAGTCCGTGGTCGACGCATTCCGTGCCAAGGGCACCGAGCCGGAAGGCTACACCCTGTATGCCTACGCTTCCGTCCAGACCCTGGCGGCCGCTTTCAACGGTGCCAAGTCGAGCAAGACCGACGCTGCGGCCGAGTGGCTCAAGACCAACCCGGTCCAGACCGTAATGGGCAAGAAGGAATGGGACAAGAAGGGTGACCTGAAGGTCTCCGACTACGTGGTCTACCAGTGGGACAAGGACGGCAAATACCATCAGTTGGAAAAACAGAAGTGATTTGAAGGGATAACGGCGTGTGGCGAGGGAGCGTGCTCCTTCGCCACGCAACCCGTGATCGCCCTTCCCGGGCTGGTATCAGCCAGGACCCACCTGTCTTTTCTCCCGAAAGCTGTGCGCCCACCGTGTAGCCTCGGCGGCTGAACCCCGGTCCGTCGCTGCGGTGCGCGTGCAGTCTTTCAAATGCGTGAGATTGCGTTATGGATGGTATTTTCCTGCAGCAACTGATCAATGGCCTGACCCTCGGGTCGGTCTATGGTCTGATCGCCATCGGCTACACAATGGTCTACGGCATCATCGGCATGATCAACTTCGCCCACGGCGAGGTTTACATGATTTCCGCGTACCTCGCGGCAATCAGTCTGGCTCTGCTGGCTTACTTCGGTATTGAATCCTTTCCGCTAATGATCCTCGGCACCCTTGTGTTCACGGTTGTGGTCACCGGGGTATACGGCTGGGTCATCGAACGCGTCGCCTACAAACCGCTGCGCAACTCCACCCGCCTGGCACCGCTCATCAGTGCCATCGGCATTTCGCTGATCCTGCAGAACTATGCACAGATCAGCCAGGGCGCTCGCCAACAGGGTGTGCCGACACTGCTTGAAGGCGCCATGCGCGTCGACATCGGCACCGGCTTCGTCCAGCTCACCTACACCAAGATCTTCATCCTGGTCGCCGCGTTCGCCGGGATGGCCTTGCTGACCTACATCATCAAGTACACCAAGCTGGGGCGCATGTGCCGTGCCACCCAGCAAGATCGCAAGATGGCCTCGATCCTGGGGATCAACACCGACCGGGTGATTTCCTACGTGTTCATCATCGGCGCGGCCATGGCGGCCCTGGCCGGTGTGCTGATCACCATGAATTACGGCACGTTCGACTTCTATGCCGGCTTCATCATCGGCATCAAGGCGTTCACCGCAGCGGTCCTCGGTGGCATCGGTTCCCTGCCTGGGGCGATGCTCGGCGGGATCATCCTCGGGATCTCCGAGTCGCTGTTCTCCGGACTGATCAACTCCGACTATAAAGACGTGTTCAGTTTCTCCCTGCTGGTGATGATCCTGATTTTTCGTCCCCAAGGCCTGTTGGGTCGCCCACTCGTGGCGAAGGTATAAGTATGTCTGCTGCCAATAAACCGATTGATATCAAACAGAGCGTCATTGACGCGATCCTGGCGGGCCTGATCTCGCTGATCGTATTCGGGCCGATTGTCGGCGTGGTGCTCGACGGCTACAGCTTCAACCTGCAACCGGCCCGCGTCGGCTGGCTGGTGGCGATCGTGATGATCGGGCGCTTTGCCTTGAGCCTGTTCCTGCAAACGTCCAAGGGCCTGAAGGTGCTCCAGGGCTTTGAAAACCCGGGTTCCGGCGTGCACGTCCTGCCACCGGACTACAAGTCGCGCCTGCGCTGGATCATCCCGGCGCTGATCGTGATTGCCATCGTGTTTCCGTTTTTCGCCAACAAATACGTGCTCACGGTAGTCATCCTCGGGCTGATCTACGTGCTGCTCGGCCTGGGCCTGAACATCGTGGTCGGCCTGGCGGGCCTGCTCGACCTGGGTTATGTGGCGTTCTACGCCATCGGTGCCTATGGCCTGGCGCTGGGCTATCAGTACCTGGGACTGGGTTTCTGGACCGTGCTGCCACTGGCGGCGCTTGCGGCAGCGCTGGCGGGATGCATATTGGGCTTCCCGGTGTTGCGAATGCACGGCGACTACCTGGCGATCGTGACCCTGGGCTTCGGTGAAATCATCCGACTGGTGCTCAATAACTGGCTGTCGTTCACCGGCGGGCCAAACGGCATGCCCGTGCCGTCGCCGACCTTCCTCGGTCTGGAGTTCGGTCGCAAGGCCAAGGATGGAGGGGTGCCATTCCACGAGTTCTTCGGCATCGACTACAACCCGAACCTGAAATTCCTGTTCATCTACATCGTGTTGTTCATCGTTGTGCTGCTGGTGCTCTACATCAAGCACAGGTTGACGCGCATGCCGGTCGGGCGCGCCTGGGAAGCCCTGCGTGAAGACGAGATCGCCTGCCGTTCCATGGGCCTGAATCACGTACTGGTCAAGCTTTCGGCGTTCACCCTCGGTGCATCCACCGCCGGCCTGGCCGGGGTGTTCTTCGCCAGCTACCAGGGGTTCGTCAACCCGTCGTCGTTCACATTCTTCGAATCGGCGCTGATCCTGGCGATCGTGGTCCTGGGCGGCATGGGCTCGACAGTGGGCGTGGTGATCGCGGCATTCGTACTCACCATTACGCCAGAGCTGCTGCGCAGCTTCTCCGAATACCGCGTGCTGCTGTTCGGTGTGCTGATGGTGTTGATGATGATCTGGCGACCTCGCGGCCTGATCCGCATCAGCCGTACCGGTGTGAGGCCGCGTAAAGGTGTCATAGCGCATGAGGGAGGGCAGCGCCATGAGTGAAGTCGTACTCCAGGTCGAAAACCTGATGATGCAATTCGGTGGCATCAAGGCCCTCAGCGATGTCAGCCTGCAGGTCAAGCGCAACTCGATCTTCGCCCTGATCGGCCCCAATGGCGCGGGCAAGACCACGGTGTTCAACTGCCTGACCGGTTTCTACAAAGCCTCCGGCGGCAAGATCGAACTCAACGTGCGCGGCGAGCGGACCAACGTCATCAAACTGTTGGGCGAAGCGTTTCGCCCCACCGACTTCGTCTCGCCGAAATCCTTCGCCAGCCGGCTGTACTACAAGATGTTCGGGGGGACCCACCTGGTGAACCGCGCCGGCCTGGCCCGTACCTTCCAGAACATTCGCCTGTTCCGGGAAATGTCGGTGCTGGAAAACCTCCTGGTGGCCCAGCACATGTGGGTCAACCGCAGTCTGGTGGCCGGCATCCTCAACACCAAGGGTTATCGCAAGGCCGAAAGCGACGCACTGGATCATGCCTTCTACTGGCTCGAAGTCGTGGACCTGGTGGACTGTGCCAACCGCCTGGCGGGTGAGCTTTCCTATGGTCAGCAGCGCCGCCTGGAAATTGCCCGGGCCATGTGCACCCGTCCGCAGGTCATCTGCCTCGACGAACCGGCCGCCGGCCTCAACCCTCAGGAAACCGAAGCGCTGAGCGCGATGATCCGACTGCTGCGCGACGAGCACGATCTGACCGTGGTGCTGATCGAACACGACATGGGCATGGTAATGAGCATTTCCGACCACATCGTGGTGCTGGACCACGGCAACGTGATCGCCGAGGGCGGCCCGGAGGCGATTCGCAACGATCCGAAGGTGATCGCGGCCTACCTGGGTGCCGATGAAGAGGAACTGGTATGAGTGAACCGATCCTCGAACTCAAGGAGCTGGACGTGTTCTACGGGCCGATCCAGGCCCTGAAGAAAGTCTCGATGCACATTGGCAAAGGCGAGACGGTGAGCCTGATCGGCTCCAATGGCGCTGGCAAGTCCACGCTGCTGATGTCGATCTTCGGCCAGCCGCGCGCAGCCAGTGGGCAGATCATCTACCAGGGTGTGGACATCACCCATAAGTCGTCCCACTACATCGCGTCCAACGGCATCGCCCAGTCGCCGGAAGGCCGGCGGGTGTTCCCCGACATGACCGTCGAGGAGAACCTGCTGATGGGCACCATCCCCATCGGCGACAAGTACGCCAGCGAAGACATGCAGCGCATGTTCGAACTGTTCCCGCGGCTCAAGGAGCGGCGCAACCAGCGGGCCATGACCATGTCGGGTGGCGAGCAGCAAATGCTCGCCATTGCCCGGGCGTTGATGAGCCGGCCGAAGTTGTTGCTGCTCGATGAGCCGAGCCTGGGGCTGGCGCCAATCGTGGTGAAACAGATCTTCGCCACCCTGAGGGAACTGGCGTCCACCGGGATGACCATCTTCCTGGTGGAGCAGAACGCCAACCACGCCCTCAGGTTGTCGGACCGGGCCTATGTGATGGTCAACGGCGAAATCCGCCTGACCGGCACCGGCAAGGAGCTGCTCGCCAACGAAGAGGTGCGCAACGCGTACCTGGGCGGGCACTGACGCCGATATGGCAATAAAGAAACCGGCGAGTGATCGCCGGTTTTTTTATCTCTCCTGAACATCACCAACCCCTGTGGGAGCGAGCCTGCTCGCGATAGCGATGGAACAGTCGGCATCTCTGTGCCTGATCCACCGCTATCGCGAGCAGGGGAAATTCATGTGGCCGAAGAATTGTGGACAACAATCCTCAACCCTTAGCAAACCGCGACATAAAGTCGCCGCAAACAGTTGTTTTGTTACGGTTTTGACTTGTC
This sequence comes from Pseudomonas sp. ICMP22404, assembly GCF_006227205.1. Lineage (GTDB taxonomy): Bacteria > Pseudomonadota > Gammaproteobacteria > Pseudomonadales > Pseudomonadaceae > Aquipseudomonas. The sequence goes on along the minus strand of NZ_VCNG01000009.1, from coordinate 114,456 downwards.
CCCGTTTGCTGTGGAACCGGCTGTGGGTAACGTGGGAGTAGCTGGCTGGACGCCTTTAAATACGTGGCTTGCAGGCCGGCGATCGTTTTTTGATCAGGCATTTTCAGGCGAGCATGAGTCTAGGTTGTCAACACTTTTTTAAGCGCGGGATAGGCCGGAAAATCTGTGGGCAATCCTGTGGATAAGTCTGTGACTAAACTCTGGAAAGACCGCTCTGAGGGCCGTGGTTACTGGCTTCGAGCCATCGCCCCTATGGATCGTGGTTTATAGCAGAGAATCCGATCTGCACAAGCTCACATGCAGGGTCAAGGGAAAAAATTTTCCAGATGCCTCGCAAAGCCTTATGCACAGCGGGCTGGAGCGTTTTCACTTGCCCCCGATTACTGTGGACGTGCCTGTGGATAAGGTGCGGGCAACAGGCTGCACCCCCTATCCTGCAAGGGTTGGCGCGGTTTGATCATTTTATGATCAGTCCGACCCGAATCAACATCCACGGTGGGCAGTTGCCGCTCGCGGTCGGGCCGGGCATGCTGTGGGCCGATCCCATTCAATGGCTGCCTCAAGCCCATTCAAGGAGAACATGATGTCCAACACCCTGTTTATCACCGGGGCGACGTCCGGATTTGGCGAAGCCTGTGCCCGTCGTTTTGCCGAGGCCGGTTGGAAACTGGTGCTGACCGGGCGCCGTGAAGAGCGCCTCAGTGCACTGTGTGCCGAGCTGTCGAAACAAACCGAAGTCCATGGCCTGGTATTGGATGTGCGCGACCGCACGGCCATGGAGGAGGCAATCGCCAATCTGCCGCCGTCCTTCGCTACATTGCGTGGCTTGATCAACAACGCTGGACTCGCCCTGGGGGTCGATCCGGCGCCCAAGTGCGACCTCGACGATTGGGACACGATGGTCGACACCAACGTCAAAGGGCTGCTCTACAGCACGCGCCTGCTGCTGCCGCGCCTGATTGCCCATGGCCGCGGTGCAGGGATCATCAACCTGGGCTCCATCGCCGGCAACTACCCCTACCCGGGTAGCCACGTGTATGGCGCGACCAAGGCGTTCGTCAAACAGTTCTCGCTGAACCTGCGTTGTGACTTGCAGGGTACGGGTGTGCGGGTCAGCAACATCGAGCCAGGGCTGTGTGAGAGCGAGTTCTCACTGGTGCGCTTCGGCGGTGACCAGGAACGCTACAACGCGACCTATGCCGGGGCCGAGCCGATCCAGCCGCAGGACATTGCCGAAACCATTTATTGGGTGCTCAACACGCCAGCCCACATCAACATCAACAGCCTGGAACTGATGCCGGTAAGCCAGACCTGGGCCGGATTTGCCATTGAGAGAAATCACAAGGGATAGGACCGCGTTATCGTTCATCGCGGGCAAGCCTTGCTCCCACGGAAAGCTCAGTACCGTGGGAACAAGCTTTGCTCCGGGAATGACTCGAACCTGTGGGAGCAAGGCTTGCCCGCGATAGCAATTGACCGGTCAGCCCAGGTAATCGGCCAAGCCGCGATAGCAGGTCATCAGGTGATAGGGGGTGGTGGAGGGCATGTCCCGACGGCTGACGACGCCGTCGGCATCAAGGCATTCGTTCCACCCCTTGGCATGCAGGAAATGCTGTTGCAGAGCCTGTAGCTGACGCAGCAACACGTCCTGGCTTCCCGGGCGCAGGGTGAGGGCGCGCAGGTATTCGGCCTGGGCCCAGATGCGCTGGGTGGCGTCGCGCGCGATAGCGTCCGGCGCCGGGCCCAGCATGGCGCATACCGCGCCGGACTGCAGGTTCACGCCTTGTTGCTCGGTATAGCCGAAGCTTTGTTCCAGGGCCGCATGCAACTTGCCGCCCTGCAGCAGGGGAGACGAGGCCAGCAGGAAATACCACTCGAACTGGTGTCCCGGCTCAAACCAGTTATCCACAGCCTTGAGCGGTTTCTCCATCATCACGCCCAGCTTCGGTTCAATGAAACGCTTGAACATTCCATCACACAGGCTCAGCAATGCCTGGCGAGTGCTGGCGTCTTCGCGAACCGAGAGGGTGGCGAGGAAGGCTTCGGCCAGGTGCATCAGGGGGTTCTGCAACGGGCCGGATCCGAGCGTTGACCAGTCGCGCTTGAGACCGGCCTCGTAGAGACCGTCGCCAGTGGCAAAGCGCCGGGCAATGACTTCCAGGGCAGCGTTGAGCACCGATTCCACCAGCGGCTCGCGAACTTTGCCCCAGTAGTGGGCGCAGGCAAACAGGATGAAGGCGTGGGTGTAGAGGTCTTTGCCGGTGTCCAGCGGGGTGCCTTGCGGGTCGATGCTGTAGAACCAGCCGCCGTGTTCGGCATCGTGGAAGTGCCGCTGCAGCGAGCGGAACAGCGCCGCGGCCCGTTCTTCGGCCCCTGTCACTTCGCCGATCAGACTGGCGAACACATACAACTGTCTGGCGCAGGCCATCGCGCGGTAACGCTGGGGCGGCAACGGCGTGTGGGTGGCATCCAGGGATTCGTAGGGCAGTGCCAATTCGGCATTCCAGCCCGGGCCCTGCCACATGGGCACGATCACCTCGTGAAAATGCTGGCGCACTGTTGCGAACAGGGCGATCAATTCAGGCGAAGGAGCGGGGCGGGAAGCATCGGGCATGGGCGGACGTCGTCACGGCAGGGGCGATTGCGCGACATGGTAGCAGAGTGACCGACTTCAGATAGGTAGCGCTTGCAAGTCTGCCATCGCGAGCAGGCTCGCTCCCACAGTTGTTGGGCGTACGCCGTTCATGTGGGAGCGAGCCTGCTCGCGATGAGGCCCGTACGGGCACTAATAAATCAACCCGCCAACAACCAGACCCCAACCCCCGCCGAAGCCGCCCCCGCCAGTCGCACCAAAGGCGCTGCGGCTCGCGGCAACGCGCGAACCAGGGCGAAACCTGCGCCATGCAGCGCCGCTGTCGCTGCGACGAACCCGGCCGCATACGCCCATGGGCTCGACATGTCCGGCAGCTCCAACCCATGGGCCACGCCATGGAACAGCGCAAACAATGCCGTCGCGACAACCGCCAGGCTCAATGGCGGACGCACGGCCAGCGCCACCGCCAGGCCCAGGGCCAGCACCGAGGCGGCAATCCCGCTTTCCAGTGCCGGCAACTGCAGGCCTTCGAAACCGAACAAGCCACCGATCAGCATGGTGCCGATGAACGTGCATGGCAGCGCCCAACGTGCGGTGCCTTGTTGTTGTGCCGCCCACAAGCCGACTGCGAGCATGGCGAGCAAATGATCCAGGCCGCCGACAGGGTGCCCGAGGCCGGCGATCAGGCCATTGTCGCCATGGCCGGGGTGGGCGAAGGCCAGGGTCGGGGCCAACAGCAGGGCGAGGGCGCCGAGAATGCGTTTGAGTGTCATGAAAAGGCTTCCTTGTTGAGAGTTCGAAAAATCAGGCCGCAGTCAGCAGGCCCTGGCGCTCGATGAACGCGATGATTTCGTCCAGGCCCTGGCCAGTTTTCTGATTGCTGAACACGAATGGCTTGCCGTTGCGCATCCGCCGGGTGTCGCTGTCCATCATCTCCAGGGAGGCGCCTACCAGTGGTGCCAGGTCGATTTTATTGATCACCAGCAAGTCGGACTTGCAGATGCCCGGCCCGCCCTTGCGGGGCAACTTGTCCCCGGCCGATACATCGATCACGTAGAGGGTCAGGTCCGACAGTTCCGGACTGAAGGTCGCCGAGAGGTTGTCGCCGCCGGACTCCACCAGGATCAGATCCAGCCCCGGGAAGCGCCGGTTCAACTGGTCTACCGCTTCGAGGTTGATCGAGGCGTCTTCGCGAATGGCTGTGTGCGGGCAACCACCGGTTTCGACACCAATGATCCGCTCCGGCGCCAGGGCTTCGTTGCGGACCAGGAAGTCGGCGTCTTCGCGGGTGTAGATATCGTTGGTGACCACCGCCAGGTTGTAGCGCTCGCGCAGGGCCAGGCACAGGGCCAGGGTCAGGGCGGTCTTGCCAGAGCCCACCGGGCCGCCGATGCCGACGCGCAGGGGTTGTGTGTTCATGTTGGTCTCCTAGGAACGGAACAGACGGCTGTACTGGCGCTCATGGGCCATACACGCCAGGGACAGGCCAAACGCGGCGCTGCCGTAATGCTCGGGGTTGATGTTCGAGGCGTTGTGCTGGGCCTGTTGCAGCAGCGGCAGCAGTTCGCTGGTCAGGCGCTGGGCGGCTTGCTGGCCGAGGGGAAGGGTTTTCATCAGCACCGCCAGTTGGTTTTCCAGCCAGCTCCACAGCCAGGCGGCGAGCGCGTCCTGGGGCGCGATGTCCCAGGCGCGGGCGGCCAGGGCCCAGCCCAGGGCCAGGTGTGGTTCGCTACGTTGCTCGAGAAATTGTCGGGCGGCACCGTCGAGTTCCGGCAGGCCGCCGAGCAGTTGCTGCAACGAATAGCCCATCTGCCGGCTCTCCTGATACAGCTCGCGGGTTTCCCGGCTGGCGCGGTGTGCTTCGTAGTGTTGCTCCAGGGTGGCCCAATCGTCAGCCGCGGCGGCGGTGCAATGGGCGAGCAGCAGGGGCGCTTCGAAGCGTGCCAGGTTCAGCAGCAATTGATCGCCGATCCATCGGCGTGCGTCGTCGGCGGTCTTGACCAGGCCGTTATCCACCGCCATCTCCAGCCCTTGGGAATAGCTGTAGCCGCCGATGGGCAACTGCGGGCTGGCCAGACGCAACAGCGCCCAGGCCGGGTTCATGTGCGCACGCCGAACTGGTGCAGGCGCGGTGCGTAGTTGAAGTCTTCGTCGCCGTGCCGTGAATGGTGATGGCCGCCGCCATAGGCGCCGTGTTCCGGTTGGAAGGGGGCTTCGATGGGGGTGACGCTGGCGCCCAATTGTTCGAGCATCGCCTTGAGCACGTAATCGTCCAGCAGGCGCAACCAGCCATCGCCCACTTGCAGGGCCACATGGCGATTGCCCAGGTGATAGGCCGCACGCGTCAGCTCGAAGCCATTGGCGCAGGTGACATGCAGCAGTTGTTCGGGGCGGGCGCAGACGCGCACGATACGTCCGTCTTCGGCCTGGAGGTATTCGCCGTCGTAAAGCGGCGGCTGGCCCCGCTCCAAAAACAATCCCACATCTTCGCCCTCGGCACTGAAACAGCGCAGGCGACTTTTGCTGCGGGCATCAAAAGTCAGATGAAGCTCCGCATCCCAGCGGGGTTGAGTGTCGATTCTGCGGTGAATCACCAGCATCGGAGTGCTTCCAGCAATGAACGGTGCTGTGTTTAGAGCAAGGGGCTTGCCAATCGAAGATGGTGTAGGAAATGGGCGTGGGATGCTTGGCGCAGCCTTTCAGGTCGCTCCGAACCAGTGCGCGCGACGAGAGGTGCGCACTGTTTTGTAGCGTTCGGCGGACCTGTGGGAGCGAGCCTGCTCGCGATGGCGGCGCATCAGACACATAGAGGTTGACTGATCCACCGCCATCGCGAGCAGGCTCGCTCCCACAGGGGGATTACTCTGTGCTGCCCAACCCTTGCCAATGCTTGAGGCCGATAAAGATAAACCGCAGTTGCTGGGTGATCTTCGCCTGAGGCGTGAGGTGGTCGGGGGGCGCTTCGGCGGGAGGGTCGATGATGTCGGGCAGGGTGGCGAACACGCTCTTGACGATGAGATCGGCCATTACGCTCAGCCCGGCCAGATCCAGATGCTGCAGTTTCGGCATCAACGCGAGGTCGGCGGCCAGGTCAGAGCTGATGGCTTCGCGCAGTTGTGCGACGGCCTGGCGTACTGGAAGGGAGCCGCCGTACTGTTCGCGGGCTAGAAACAGAAACTGCGATCGGTTGGCTTGCACCACGTCGAGGAAAATTCGCACCGACGCGTCGATGATGCCGCCCATGACGAATTCATTGTGACGCACCAGCCGGATGGTTTCGCGGAAGGTCTGGCCCACTTCGCTGACCAGCGCCAGGCCCAGTTGGTCCATATCGTCGAAATGTCGATAGAAACCGGTGGGTACAATGCCCGCTGTCTTGGCCACTTCGCGCAGGCTCAGGCTGCCGAACCCCCGGCCGGACTCCATCAAATGACGGGCCGCATCCATCAGGGCAATTCGGGTTTGTTGTTTCTGTTCGGCGCGGGGCAGCATCGCAGGACTGACTTCCGAGTCATGGGAGCGACGCACTTTAGCAAATCGGCTTTGCCGACGTCGAACGGTAGAGGGGGATTACGCGGGGACGCGGGGTGCATGAAAAGCAAAAGCCCGATTGCAGGAATCGGGCTTTTTTCCGGGCCACCATGGGCTCAGCTCACTTTGCTGTTGCGTTCGAGGGCTCGCTCACTGCCGTCTTCAACCAGGCCTTTTTCTTCCAGACGCTGGCGACCGCCTTCAGCGAGTTGGCCCTGAGGGGTGTTGTTGTAGCCATCTTCAGCGAGTTGGCCCTGAGGGGTATTGTTGTAGCCATCTTCGGCGAGTTGGCCCTGAGGGGTGTTGTTGTAGCCATCTTCGGCGAGTTGGCCCTGAGGGGTGTTGTTGTAGCCATCTTCGGCGAGTTGGCCCTGAGGGGTGTTGTTGTAGCCGTCTTCGGCGAGCTGGCCCTGAGGGGTGTTGTTGTAGCCGTCTTCGGCGAGCTGGCCCTGAGGGGTGTTGTTGTAGCCGTCTTCAGCGAGTTGGCCTTGGCGGGTTTGGTTATAACCGTCTTCGGCAACAGTCTGGCTATACACGGAGTGGCTGTCCTTGACCTGTGGTGTAGCCTGTTCGGAAGCTGGCAGGGCGAAAGCGGTGGAGGCCAGCAGTGAAAGGGAAAGACTCATCAGTAATTGGCGTTTCATGATCGTTGCTCCTCGGGAGGGCTAAAAAGTGGGTACGAGGGCAATGCTACTCTCGATAAGTCGATATAAAAGTTCCTAAACGCAATGGTAATAATCAACGGAATTGATTGTTCTATGGGAAGGCTCTAGAACGGGCGTTTCCGAGGGGCGGTTTTGCACCATGGTGGGTATTTCGTACCCATCGGCGCCACGCAAATGTGCGGGGGCGGTAACAACTTGCTGGCGGATCGGTCAGGTTTTTCGCCCTGTAGGGTAAACCTGTTGCTCGTTTCACCAGTCTCACTCATATAACGAACCGACTACAGGTTCGGTTTTCAGGTGTTGCGGTACGGACGCCGATTTGTCATCAGGAGCCTTGTGCATGACACGCACTTCAAAAATCCTTGCCTGGAGCTTGGCCAGCCTTGCTGTCCTGCTGGCCGTGTTGGTGCTGGTCATCGTGTTCTTCGATTGGAACCGGATCAAGCCGACGCTCAACGCCAAGGTCTCCGAGGAACTGCATCGCCCGTTTGCCATCAACGGCAACCTGGCCGTGGTCTGGCAACGTGAGCCCGAAGAGGGCGGCTGGCGGGCCTGGGTACCGTGGCCCCATGTGGTAGCCGAGGATTTGAGCCTGGGCAACCCCGATTGGTTGAAGAAACCGCAGATGGCCACGCTCAAGCGTGTCGAGTTGCGGATATCCCCCCTGGCCCTGCTGGCTCGGCGAGTGACGATTCCCCGGATCGACCTGACCGAACCCGACGCCAACCTGCAACGCCTGGCTGATGGACGTGCCAACTGGACCTTCCAGTTCGATCCGAAGGACCCGGACGCCAAACCGTCGAGCTGGGTGATGGACATCGGCGCCATCGGCTTCGACAAGGGGCACGTCACGCTTGACGACCAGACCTTGAAGACCCGACTCGACCTGCTGATCGACCCGCTGGGGAAATCCATTCCATTCAAGGATATCGTCGGCGAAAAGGCCGCGAAAAAGGTTCAGGACCAGGGCGCGACGCCTCAGGACTATGGGTTCGCCTTCAAGGTCGACGGGCAGTATCACGGACAGGACCTCAGTGGTTCCGGCAAGGTCGGCGGTCTGCTGGCCTTGCAGAATGCATCGCAACCCTTTCCCTTGCAGGCCCAGATCAAGACCGCCAATACTCGTGTCGAACTGGCCGGCACCCTCACCGACCCGATGAATCTCGGCGCCCTGGACCTGCGGCTGAAACTGGCCGGCACCAGCCTTGCTCATCTGTACCCACTGACCGGCGTGACCTTGCCGGATTCGCCGCCCTATGAAACTGACGGTCATCTGATCGCCAAGCTCCATGAGCCGGACGGGGCGCTGTTTCGCTATGAGGCATTCAACGGAAAGATCGGCGACAGCGACATCCACGGTGACTTGGCCTACGTCGCCAGCCAGCCACGGCCAAAACTCAGTGGCACGCTGGTATCCAATCAGCTGTTGTTCAGCGATCTGGCGCCGCTGATCGGCGCCGATTCCAACACCGAACAGAAGGCCCGCGGCAGCGCCAGCAAGCAGCCATCGGAAAAGGTGCTGCCCGTGGAGGAGTTCCGCACCGAGCGCTGGAGCGCGATGGACGCCGATGTGGAGTTCACCGGCAAGCGCATCGTCCACAGTGCGCAGTTGCCGTTCACCGACCTCTACACGCACCTGGTGCTCAACGACGGACAATTGAGCCTTGAGCCCCTGCGTTTCGGCGTCGCCGGTGGCCGACTCGATGCGCAGATCCGCCTCAACGGGCAGGCCCATCCCCTGGAGGGCCAAGCGAAGTTGACGGCGCGAGGATTCAAGCTCAAGCAGCTATTCCCCGGCTTCGAACCGATGAAAACCAGTTTCGGCGAGCTCAACGGCGATGCCGATATCAGCGGGCGCGGCAATTCGGTCGCGGCGTTGCTGGGTACTTCCAACGGTACGCTGAAAATGCTCATCAACGACGGTGCCATCAGCCGCGAGCTGATGGAGCTGGCAGGGTTGAACGTGGGTAACTACGTGATGGGGAAAATCTTTGGCGACAAGGAGGTGAAGATCAACTGTGCAGCGGCGGACTTCGACATCAAGACCGGCCTGGCAACCACCCGCCTGTTCGTATTCGACACGGAAAACGCAATTATCTACATCGACGGCACGGCGAACATGGCCACGGAGCAACTGGACCTGACCATTTCTCCGGAATCCAAGGGCTGGCGGCTGATTTCCCTGCGCTCGCCCTTGTATGTGCGGGGCAAGTTCGCCAAGCCCTCCGCCGGGGTCAAGGCCGTGCCGCTGATGTTGCGCGGTGCCGGGATGGTGGCGCTGGGTGTGATCGCCGCGCCGGCGGCCGGCTTGCTGGCCCTGGTGGCCCCCAGCGGTGGCGAGCCGAACCAGTGTGCGCCGCTGCTGGAGCAGATGAAGGCGGGCAAGGCGCCGGTGACGGTCAAGCCGACACGGTAATTCGGAGATTTGCGGTGAGGCGGCTGGTCTCATCGCGAGCAGGCTCGCTCCCACATTGAGGGTGTACACCTATCGAATGTGGGAGCGAGCCTGCTCGCGATGGGGTCTTACAAGTCGGCCAGAATATCGGCCATGTCATCGGCGTGTTCTTCTTCCTGGGCCAGGATGTCCTCGAAGATACGCCGGGTGGTCGGGTCCTTATCGCCCATGTACTGGATGATTTCCCGGTAGCTGTCGATGGCGATCCGCTCGGCCACCAGGTCCTCGTAGACCATTTCCTTGAGGGTGTTGCCTGCCACGTATTGTGCGTGGGAGTTGCGGGTCAACAGATCGGGGTTGAACTCCGGCTCGCCGCCCAGTTGCACGATGCGCTCGGCCAGTTTGTCGGCATGTTCGGCTTCCTGGTTGGCGTGTTCGAGGAATTCGCTGGCCGCCACGCTGGCCTTGAGGCCGGTGGCCATGAAGTAATGGCGCTTGTAACGCAGTACGCACACCAGCTCAGTGGCCAGTGCTTCGTTGAGCAGGCGCACGACTTCCTGTCGATCGGCGTTGTAGCCCTCGGTCACCGCGCCGTTCTGCACGTTTTGCCGCGCACGTTCGCGCAGGGTCGTCACATCGGATAAGTGCATGTCGCTCATCTCGTTCTCCTGGAGGCTGATCCGGTTGGGGGGCGTCGCGCTCTCGAGGCGCGATCGCTTACAAGGTTGGGAGTGATGAGCGAGGCAAAAGTTTTATGGGATGTGTCAGCTCTTACAATGATGACCAGGCGTCATGAAGGGCGCCTAGACTGCTCTTCAACCCCATCATCGATCACAAGGACGTCCATATATGTCGCAACGCTGCGCCACTCGCTACCCGCTGGTGCTGGTCCCTGGCATGCTCGGGTTCATCCGCCTGGTGTTGTATCCATACTGGTATGGGATCGTTTCGGCGTTGCGCCGGGGTGGCGCGGTGGTGGTGGCGGTGAAGGTCTCGCCGCTGCATTCGTCCGAGGTGCGCGGCGAACAATTGCTGGCGCGGATCGAGGAGGTCCTGCGGCAAACCGGCGCGGCCAAGGTCAACCTGATCGGCCACAGCCAGGGCGCCCTCAGTGCCCGTTATGCGGCGGCCCGGCGCCCGGACCTGGTGGCCTCCGTCACGTCGGTGGCCGGTCCCAACCACGGTTCCGAACTGGCCGACTACCTGCTGGCCCACTATCCGCCGAACAGTGCCAAGGGGCGCATGCTCAGCGCGGTGCTGCGGTTGATCAACGCGCTGATGAGCCTGCTCGAAACCGGCTATCGCGGGCCGAAGCTGCCGGTGGACCTCCATGCTTCCCATGAATCCCTCACCACTGCCGGAGTGGCGCGCTTCAATGAGCGTTATCCACAGGGGTTGCCTGAAACCTGGGGCGGGCAGGGGGCTGAAGAGGTCGACGGCGTGCGTTATTACTCCTGGTCCGGGATCCTGCAACCCGGCAAGACGGACAAGGGGCGCAACCTCTTCGATGGCACGAACCGCAGTTGCCGCCTGTTCGCCCGGACTTTCGTACGTGAGGCGGGGCAGTGCGATGGCATGGTCGGACGCTTTAGCTCGCACCTGGGTACGGTCATCGGTGATGACTACCCACTCGACCATTTCGATATCGTCAATCAGTCCTTGGGGCTGGTGGGCAAGGGGGCCGAGCCGATCCGGTTGTTTGTCGAGCATGCAGAGCGCTTGAAAGCGGCCGGTGTCTAGGCTCTGTACGAAGAACCTTGATGCTCGTTCATGCTGCGTTGAAAACAGCCTCGCCTGACCTTCGTCTCAAGACTTTTCGTACAGAGCCTAGGGCTGCGTTGTCTACACTGGATTCATCGCCGTCACGGTCGTGCGGCATTCAGGAGAAAACGTCATGAAGATGTTGCGTGTCCCTTTGTTGATGATCGGTTTGCTGCTGTGTTCCCAAGGCTTCGCTGCGACGGCCCAACAGACCAAGATGACCACCTGCAACGCCGATGCCACCGCCAAGGCGCTCAAGGGCAATGAGCGCAAGGCCTTCATGAGCACCTGCCTGAAGACCAAGCCGCCTGAAGTACGGGCAACGCCGCAGGAGCGCATGAAAACCTGCAACGCCGACGCGACCACCAAGGCGCTCAAGGGCGACGAGCGTAAAGCGTTCATGAGCAATTGCCTGAAGAACAAGTAACGCAGTGTCTGTCGCGAGTTTCTGTGGGAGCATGGCTTGCCCGCGATGCAGGCGCCTCGGTTTACGTTGAGACCGAGGTGACCCTGTCGCGGGCAAGCCATGCTCCCACAGGGCCCTCACGGCTACTGCAAAATCCCCTGAACCCCGACCAAAGTCGGCCGATACAATCCCTAGTGCTGTCGGCGGAAGGCTGGCAGACTGCCGATCCTTTCACGCCGTTTTTGGTTCTGAGGCTGTATGCCAACGTTTTCTCAGCGTCATGTGTTGTTGGTGATCAGTTGGGTGATCATTTTTGGTGGGTTGCTGCTGGTGTTGCCGCTACGCCTGTTGCCAAGCCTGATGGCCGGGCTGCTGGTGTTCGAGCTGGTCAACATGCTCACCCCACAGTTGCAGCGATTGATCGAAGGCCGACGTGCCCGCTGGCTCGCGGTAGCGTTGCTGGGCACCCTGGTGGTCAGTGTGCTGTCGTTGATCTTCGCCGGTGCAATCAGCTTCCTGCTGCATGAAGCGGAAAACCCCGGTGCATCCCTGGACAAGTTCATGGCCGTGGTCGACCGCGCCCGCGGACAGTTGCCCCCCTTCATCGACGCCTACCTGCCGGCCAGCGCCGCCGAGTTCCGGGTAGCGATTGGCGACTGGATGAGCAAGCACCTGAGCGACTTGCAACTGGTGGGCAAGGACGCGGCGCACATGTTCGTGACATTGCTGATCGGCATGGTGCTGGGGGCGATCATTGCCTTGCAGCGCGTCCCCGACCTGACCAAGCGCAAGCCCCTGGCCGCCGCACTGTTCGATCGCCTGAGCCTGTTGGTCAAGGCGTTCCGCAACATTGTCTTCGCCCAGATCAAGATTTCCCTGCTCAACACCTTCTTCACCGGGATTTTCCTGGCGGTGGTGCTGCCGCTGTTCGGCATCAAGCTGCCGCTGACCAAGACCCTGATCGTGATGACCTTCCTGCTGGGTTTGCTGCCGGTCATCGGCAACCTGATGTCCAATACTCTGATCACCATTGTCGGCCTGTCGCTATCGATCTGGGTTGCCGTGGCGGCACTGGGTTACCTGATCGTGATCCACAAGCTCGAATACTTCCTCAACGCCCGCATCGTGGGTGGACAGATCAGCGCCAAGTCCTGGGAACTGCTCATGGCGATGCTGGTGTTCGAAGCGGCGTTCGGCCTGCCGGGGGTGGTGGCGGGGCCGATTTACTATGCGTATCTCAAGAGCGAGTTGAAGCAGTTGGGGATGGTCTGATTCCGGGAATGCATTGTCTGATCCGGTCCCTTCGCGAGCAGGCTCGCTCCCACAGGTGACCGAGTCTCTTCAGCAAGCACCCGGTGCAATGTGGGAGCGAGCCTGCTCGCGAAGGCCGCCCCGCAATATCAGGTCAGGCCTGGGTCCCGTAGCGCTTCATCGCCTCGATCGCCAACCCGCTGCCAATGCTCCCGAAGATGTTCCCTTCCACATGCCGCGCCTTGGGCAGCATGGCCGAGACGCTGTTGCGCAGGGCCGGGATGCCACTGGAGCCGCCGGTGAAGAACACCGTGTCGACCTGATCGACGCCAACGTTGGCGTCGCTGAGCATTTGCGTGACGCTGGCGCGAACCCGCTCCAGCAGACCGTCGATAGCCGATTCGAACAATGCGCGGCTCAGGTCCACGCTCAAGCCCGGTTCGATCCGGTCCAGGGCCACGTGGCGCTGGTCGGCGTGGGTCAGCTGGATCTTGGTTTCTTCCACTTCCATCGCCAGCCAATGCCCGGCGCGCTGTTCGATCAACTTGAACAGTCGGTCGATGCCGCCGGTGTCTTCGATGTCGTAGCGCATGCTGTTCAGGGCCAGGGTGGATTTCTGCGCGTACACCGCGTTGATGGTGTGCCAGGTCGCCAGGTTCATGTGGTGGCTGGTGGGCATGTAGGCGCCGCTTTTCATCCGGCTGCCATAGCCGAACAGGGGCATCAGGCCCTGTAGGCTCAGTTGCTTGTCGAAGTCGGTCCCACCGATGTGCACGCCGCCGGTGGCGAGGATGTCGGCGTGGCGGTTGTCGTGGTTGCGGCGTTCGGGAGACAGGCGTACCAGGGAGAAGTCCGAAGTACCGCCGCCGATGTCGACGATCAGCACCAGCTCTTCTTTTTCGATGGTCGATTCATAATCGAATGCCGCAGCGATGGGTTCGTACTGGAACGAGACCTCCTTGAAGCCGATGGCGCGAGCCACCTCCACCAAAGTGTTTTCGGCCTCCTGGTCCGCCAGCTCATCGTCATCGACGAAAAACACCGGGCGGCCCAGCACCACTTCCTCGAACTCCCGACCAGCGGTCGCCTCGGCGCGTTTCTTCAACTGGCCGATGAACAGGCCGAGCAAGTCCTTGAATGGCATCGCCGTGCCCAGCACGCTGGTGTCGTGCTTGATCAGCTTGGAACCGAGCAGGCTCTTGAGCGAGCGCATCAGCCGGCCTTCGTAGCCTTCCAGGTATTCGTGCAGGGCCAGTCGGCCGTAGACCGGGCGGCGCTCCTCCAGATTGAAAAATACCACCGAGGGCAGGGTGATCTTGTCGTCCTCCAGCGCGATCAGCGTTTCCATGCCGGGGCGCAGCCAGCCGACGGTGGAGTTGGACGTGCCGAAGTCGATGCCGCAGGCACGGGCTGGGGATGCGTTTTTCATGTCTTTCAGGTTCCGGTCGAAAAAACGGCCGCGCAGTGTATGCCAGTGCGGCGCGGATTCGAAGGCCGGTTATCCGCTAATTCGCACTCTCAGCCTTGAAAGACAGCGTTGGACCCCCAAACTTGTCGGCATGAGACTGGCAGCCACAGGGCGGACACAAGAACCGCCACCGGTTGCCGATAAACTTCTGAAGCGCCGCCAGGTCCCAATCTTGAGATGGATCAACCCGGTGCCCGCTGATCGGGGCATGCTGTGGACGGTGGTGCGACATCGATAACGGGTGGTGATGCTTAGATGGACTTCAAAGACTATTACAAGATCCTGGGTGTGGAACCGACGGCTGACGACAGCACGATCAAGGCTGCCTATCGCAAACTCGCGCGCAAATACCACCCGGATGTCAGCAAGGAAAAAGACGCCGAGACCAAATTCAAGGATGTCTCCGAAGCCTATGAAGCGCTGAAAAGCGCCGACAAACGCGCCGAGTACGACGATCTGCGTCGATATGGCCAGCACGGCCAGCCGTTCCAGGGGCCGCCGGGCTGGCAGAGCCGCGGTGGTTTCGGGGGCCAGGATACCGGGGATTTTTCAGACTTCTTCAGTTCGATCTTCGGCAATCGCGGGCCAGGATTCGGGGGCGCACAGTCAGGTCGCAGCGCCGGCCGTCGGGGGCAGGACGTGGAGATGGAATTACCGATTTTCCTGGAAGAAGCCTTGTCGAATGAGTCGAAAAAGGTCAGCTTCCAGGTGCCGCAGTACAACGCGGCGGGCCAGCACGTCAGCAACACCAGCAAAAGCCTGAACGTGAAGATCCCGTCAGGCGTGACCGACGGCGAGCGGATCCGCCTCAAGGGCCAAGGCGCGCCGGGTATTGGTGGCGGGGCCAATGGCGACTTGTACCTGACCATTCGCTTTGCCCCGCACCCCAAATTCGATGTCGAAGGCCAGGACCTGATCATCACCCTGCCGCTGGCGCCCTGGGAGTTGGCGCTGGGCACCGAGGTGGCCGTCCCGACCCTCACCGGCAAGATCAACCTCAAGGTCCCGGCCGGCAGCCAGAACGGCCAGCGCATGCGCGCCAAGGGTCATGGCCTGCGCAACAAGGCCGGTGAGCGCGGCTACCTGTTCATCCAGCTCAAGGCCGTGATGCCCAAGTCCAACGACGAAGCGGTCAAGGCTTTGTGGGCAGAGCTGGCGAAGAAAGCCGCATTCGATCCACGGGAGAATTTCTGACGGCGGGGCCTTTGCCAGCCCTGCCCTATCAAGGTATTGGGAGAAGCACACCATGAGCAACCCGATCATTGAACTGAGCCTGACGGAGTTCTGCGAGGCCGCCGCGTTGCAGGATGTCCATGTGATAGAAATCGTCGCCCATGGCATCCTCGAACCCCACGGCGCGGCCCCGACGGACTGGCGGTTCACCGACTACGAGCTGGTCCTGGCCCGTCGTGCCGCCAAGCTGCGCCGCGAGCTTGAACTGGAATGGGAAGGCGTCGCCCTGGCGCTGGATCTGTTGGAAGAAGTGCAACAACTGCGCACCGAGAACCGCATGCTCAAGCAGCGGTTGGGGCGGTTGGTGGAGTGATGCAGTTCATTGGGCGAAGGGAGCAGGCTTTGTGTGGGAGCAAGGCCTGGTGTTGGAGCAAGGCTTGGTGTTGGAGCAAGGCTTGCCCGCGATGAATACAACGCGGTTTCCCTGATGTCGAGTTGCTTGTATCGCGAGCAAGCTATGCTCCCACGGAGTTTCTTCGCCACTCAGTCAAAACAGAAAATACCGCTGCGCCATCGGCAGCGACTCGGCCGGTTCGCACCACAGCAACACACCGTCGGCCTTGACCTGATAGGTCTGTGGATCGACGTCGATGTCCGGCAGGTAGTCGTTGTGGATCAGGTCGGTTTTCTGCACACCCCGGCAACCCTTGGCCACCGCGATTCTTTTCTTCAGGCCTAACTGTTCCGGCAGGCCCGCATCGGCGGCCGCCTGGCTGATGAAGGTCAGGCTGGTGGCATGTCGCGAGCCGCCGAAGCTTGCGAACATCGGTCGGTAGTGCACCGGTTGCGGTGTCGGGATCGAGGCGTTGGCGTCGCCCATCAGGCTCGCGGCAATCGCTCCGCCCTTGAGGATCAGCGTCGGCTTGACGCCGAAGAACGCCGGGCGCCACAGCACCAGGTCGGCCCACTTGCCCACTTCGATGGAGCCCACTTCATGGCTGATGCCATGGGTGATCGCCGGGTTGATGGTGTATTTGGCGATGTAGCGCTTGATGCGGAAGTTGTCGTTGCCTTCGCCGTCGCCGGGCAGGGCGCCGCGTTGTTTCTTCATTTTGTCCGCAGTCTGCCAGGTGCGCAGGATGACCTCGCCGACGCGGCCCATGGCCTGGCTGTCGGAGCTGATCATCGAGAACGCGCCGAGGTCATGGAGGATGTCTTCGGCGGCGATGGTTTCGCGGCGGATTCGGCTTTCTGCGAACGCCACGTCTTCGGCGATGCTTGGGTCCAGGTGGTGACAGACCATCAGCATATCCAGGTGTTCGTCGATGGTGTTGCGGGTGAACGGCCGGGTCGGGTTGGTAGAGCTGGGCAACACGTTAGGGAAACCACAGGCCTTGATGATGTCCGGCGCATGACCGCCGCCGGCGCCTTCGGTGTGGTAGGTGTGGATGGTACGCCCCTTGAAGGCGCCCAGGGTGGTTTCCACGAAGCCGGACTCGTTGAGGGTGTCGGTATGGATCGCCACCTGCACGTCGTACTGGTCGGCCACGTTCAGGCAGTTGTCGATGGCTGCCGGGGTGGTGCCCCAGTCTTCGTGCAGCTTCAGGCCGATGGCGCCGGCCTTGACCTGTTCGATCAAGGGCTCCGGTAGGCTGGCATTACCCTTGCCGGTGAGGCCGATGTTCATCGGGAAGGCGTCGGCGGCCTGGAGCATGCGCGCCAGGTGCCATGGGCCGGAGGTGCAGGTGGTGGCGTTGGTACCGGTGGCTGGGCCTGTGCCGCCGCCGATCATGGTGGTGACGCCGCTCATCAAGGCCTCTTCGATCTGCTGTGGGCAGATGAAGTGGATGTGGGTGTCGACGCCGCCAGCCGTGAGAATCATGCCTTCGCCGGCAATCACTTCGGTGCTGGCGCCGATGGCGATGGTCACATCGGGTTGGATGTCCGGGTTGCCAGCCTTGCCGATGGCCGCGATGCGTCCGTCCTTGAGGCCGACGTCGGCCTTGACGATGCCCCAGTGGTCGATGATCAGCGCGTTGGTGATCAACGTGTCCACCACCTCCGCGGCCAGCAGCTGGCCCTGGCCCATGCCGTCGCGAATCACCTTGCCGCCGCCAAATTTCACTTCTTCACCGTAGGTGGTGAAGTCCTTTTCCACTTCGATCCACAGCTCGGTATCGGCCAGGCGGACCTTGTCACCGACGGTGGGGCCGAACATGTCGGCGTAGGCTTGTCTCGAGATCTTCATGTGCTTTCCTGATCGTTCCCATGCTCTGCGTGGGAATGCCGCCATGGACGCTCTGCGTCCGCTTGTGGGACGCGGAGCGTCCCGAGATGCATTCCCACGCAGAGCGTGGGAACGAACTGCGACCTAGAGGTCGCCCATGACCCGCCCGGCAAACCCGAACACCCGGCGATGCCCGGCCAGGTCCACCAGTTCCACCTCGCGGCTCTGGCCCGGCTCGAAGCGCACGGCGGTGCCGGCCGGGATGTTCAGGCGCATGCCGCGGCTGGCGGCGCGGTCGAAGGTCAGGGCGTCGTTGGTTTCGAAGAAGTGATAGTGCGAGCCGACCTGGATCGGCCGGTCGCCGCTGTTGGCGACGGTCAGCGTCACGGTACGGCGGCCGACGTTGAGTTCGATGTCGCCGGGCTGGACCTGGTATTGGCCTGGAATCATTGCGGTTGTCCCAAAAGCTTGTAGTAGATGGCGGTCGGGGTGTACGTCCCGTCCGGGCTCTGGCAGTAGTCGGGCAGTTCACCGACACGGGTGTAGCCCATGGCGCGGTAGAACGCCTCGGCCTCGGAGCCGGCCTCGGTGTCGAGGTACAACAGGCCACGCTTGTGCTGGCGGGCGCCGAGCTCCAGGGCACTCATCAGCTGCTGGCCCAGGCCCCGCCGGCGGGCCTCGCCTCGGACCAGCAGTTTCTGCACTTCGGCGCGGTTCAGGCCGTTGGGCTTCTGACATAGGGCAAGCTGGACGCTGGCCTGCACCTGTTCGTCCTTGACCACGACCCACAACAACAGACTGCCCTGATTGAGGCTGGTCTGGACTTCGTCGAAGTAGGCGCGGGCCTGGACCGCATCGAGATCGGCCATGAAGCCGACACTGGCGCCGTACCCCACGGCGTCGAGCAACAGATCAATCAGGCCTTGGCGGTAATGCGCAAAGCTTTCGGCGTGGACTCGACGCAACTGGGCGGCGTTCATCTGATGTCACTCCTTGTTGGAAACAGGCGCAGGTGCCCCGGGATTGAGGATCAACTGCATGAAAGTCAGGTCCAGCCAGCGACCGAACTTGGTCCCCACCTGGGGCATCTGCCCGGTGATGACGAAACCGGCCCGCTCGTGCAAACGAATCGAAGCCGCGTTGCCGCTTTCAATGGCGGCGACCATGACGTGTTTGCCACACGCCTTTGCGCGCTCGATCAACACCGTCATCAACCGTGGGCCGAGGCCATTGCCACGCTGGTCGCTGCGCACGTACACCGAATGCTCCACGGTGTGCCGGAAGCCGTCGAAGGGGCGCCAGTCGCCGAAGGCAGCATAGCCGAGTACATGTTCTTCGCCGTCGACGATCACCAGCACCGGGTAGCCCTGGGACTGCCGTGCATCGAACCATGCCTGGCGGTTGCCCAGGTCCACGGCCTGTTCGTTCCAGATCGCCGTGGTGTTGAGCACCGCGTCGTTGTAGATGTCGCGGATGGCGGGCAAGTCCGCCGGGAGCGCGTCACGAATCCGATACGTCATGGCACGGTCCTCAGGCGATCGGCTGATGGACGGTGACCAGCTTGGTGCCGTCGGGAAAGGTTGCCTCGACCTGGATCTCCGGGATCATTTCCGGGATGCCTTCCATCACCTGTTCGCGACTCAGCAGGGTGGTGCCGTAATGCATCAACTCGGCCACGGTCTGACCGTCGCGGGCGCCTTCGAGCAGGGCCGCGGAAATGTAGGCCATGGCCTCCGGGTAATTGAGTTTCAAGCCGCGGGCCAGTCGCCGCTCGGCGACGAGGCCGGCGGTGAAGATCAACAGCTTGTCTTTTTCGCGTGGGGTCAGGTCCATGTGCAATCCATAAGAGGCAGATAAATAATTCGCGCTAAGCTCAACCCTTGGATGGGAACCCGTGGGAGCAAAGCTTGCTGGCGATAAACGATAACGCGGTCTTTTTCTGTGTCGAGGCGCCTGCATCGCGAGCAAGCTTTGCTCCCACAGAACTCAGTACTCCCACAGAAAAGCAATTCAGGTACTCCAGATTCTCGGTGGCACGGCTTCTCGCCCCAACACCGCCGGGCGCAGCAGTCGCCACAACTCAACCAGCCACCCCCGCGCGAGCAAGGCCTCGCTCGCCAGGCACCGCGCCACGACCAGCCCCGGCAACTGCGTCAGGTCCCCACGCACCGCGTGGCCCAGGGAGCGACACTGCTCCAGCAGTTCACTGTCGATCTCGCCCGTCACCAGCAGCGTCGCAAACACCGGGTCGCCGCCCAGCCCGATGGGTGAGTCCAGTAAACCGTCGCCACCGACGATGCGCTGGCGCTCATGCCACAACAACTGTCCGTCGCGGCGAATGTCCAGCCGCGATTGAAAGTGTCCCAGGTCGAAGCGCTCGCCGCTGGCGGGGCGGCCGAGGGCAACCATGTCCCAATAAAACAGGCGCCCGTCGCCCTGCAAGTCGATGGACGTGCCGAGTTCGGCCTGGGCGGCGCTGAAAACAATGGTCTCCTGGGGCAACCACTCCAGTGTCGCCCCGGCTGCCACGCTCAGGCTCAGTTGCTGACAGGCAGGCGCCGTGGCGCGGTACCACTTGGCCGCGCCGGGGCTGGTCAGCTGTGCCCAGGCGCCGGGGCCGACGTGAGCCGAGATCGCCAATCGGTCACCGCCAGCAATGCCCCCAGGCGGGTGGACAATGATGTGTTGGCACACCTCGGGCCCTTCGGCATACAAATGTTTTTGCACCCGCAGCGGGCCTTTATGGCGGCGTTGTACCGGGCGCGTGCTGTCGCCAAAGCGGGCGTAGGCCAGCTCCAGCTCGGCGTGCCAGCAGGGCGTGAACAGGGCAGGTGCAGAGAGAGGTAGATTCATGATTTCTGATTATTGTCCGGACGCTACAGACTAGATCGTAACCAGTCCGCGCACACCCTCGGCTTCCATGTTTTCTCCGCGCCCCTGCTGCACGATCTCGCCCCGGGACATCACCAGGTATTGATCGGCCAGCTCGGCGGCGAAGTCGTAGAACTGCTCCACCAGCAAAATCGCCATGTCGCCCCGGGCCGCCAGTTGCTTGATGACCGCGCCGATTTCCTTGATGACCGACGGCTGGATGCCTTCGGTGGGCTCGTCGAGAATCAACAGGCGTGGGCGACTGGCCAACGCCCGGCCAATGGCGAGCTGCTGTTGCTGGCCGCCGGACAGGTCACCGCCACGGCGCTGTTTCATTTGCAGCAGCACCGGGAACAACTCGTAGATGAACGCCGGAACTTCCCGCGCCTCGGATGCGGGAAAACGCGACAGGCCCATCAGCAGGTTTTCTTCCACCGTCAGCCGTCCGAAAATCTCCCGACCCTGGGGCACATAGGCGATGCCGGCGTGAACCCGCTGATGTGGCTTGAACGCGGTGATGGTTTTGCCTTCCCAATTCACTGCCCCTTCCCTGGCCGGCAGCAGGCCCATCAGGCATTTGAGCAGGGTGGTCTTGCCCACGCCATTGCGACCTAGCAGGCAGGTTACTTCGCCGACCTTCACGTCAAACGACAGGCCCCGCAGGATGTGACTACCGCCGTAGTATTGGTGGAGCTTGTCGACTTGCAGCATGGTTTGAATTCCCCTCAAATCCTCTGTGGAGCAATGGCTTTCTGTGGGAGCAAAGCTTGCTCGCGATAGCAGCACCTCGGTCCAGCAGAAGACCGCGTTATCGTTCGTCGCGAGCAAGCTTTGCTCCCACAGGCCCTATCCCATAGAGGTAATGTGTTCACAGCTCTACCGACCGAGATACACCTCGATCACCCGCTCATTGTCCTGGACCTGCTCCAACGACCCTTCGGCCAGCACACTGCCCTGGTGCAGCACGGTAACGTGGTCGGCGATGGTGCCGACGAAGCCCATGTCATGTTCCACCACCATCAGCGAATGCTTGCCCGCCAGGGATTTGAACAGCTCGGCGGTGAAGTCGGTTTCGGCGTCGGTCATGCCCGCCACGGGTTCGTCGAGCAATAGCAATTGCGGGTCTTGCACCAGCAGCATGCCGATCTCCAGGAACTGCTTCTGTCCGTGGGACAGCAGCCCGGCCGCGCGATTGACCGATGGCGTGAGGCGGATGGTCTCCAGCACTTCATTGATACGGTCGTGCTGCTCGCCGGTCAGCTTCGCCCGCAGGCTGGCCCATACCGACTTGTCGGTTTTCAACGCCAGTTCCAGGTTCTCGAACACGCTCAGGGCTTCGAACACTGTGGGCTTCTGGAACTTGCGGCCGATACCGGCCTGGGCGATCTGCACTTCGCTCATGCCGGTCAGGTCGAGGGTCTCGCCGAACCAGGCGTTGCCGTGGCTGGGGCGGGTCTTGCCGGTGATCACGTCCATCAGCGTGGTCTTGCCCGCGCCGTTGGGGCCGATGATGCAACGCAGTTCGCCCACGCCGATGTACAGGTTCAGATCGTTCAGGGCCTTGAAACCGTCGAAGCTGACGCTGATGTCTTCCAGGGTCAGGATCGTGCCGTGACGGGTATTCAGGCCTTCGCCGGCGGCCCGGCCGAGGCCGATGGCGTCGCGGCTGCTGCCGGCGTCCTTGTTGGGTTCGGTTGGAAAAAAAGCTGGCTCGAGCATGAATTCGGCACTCGCTGTGATTCTCATTGTTCGCCTCGTTTCTTCAGCAGGCCCACCACGCCCTTGGGCAGGTATAGGGTCACCACGATGAACAGCGCGCCCAGGAAAAACAGCCAGTACTCCGGGAAGGCCACGGTGAACCAGCTCTTCATGCCGTTGACCACGCCGGCGCCCAGCAGCGGCCCGATCAGTGTGCCGCGCCCGCCGAGCGCCACCCATACGGCGGCCTCGATGGAGTTGGTCGGTGACATTTCGCTGGGGTTGATGATGCCCACCTGTGGCACATACAACGCCCCGGCCAGACCGCACAGGACCGCGCTCAAGACCCAGACGAACAGCTTGAAGCCCCGGGGATCGTAACCGCAGAACATCAGGCGGTTTTCCGCGTCCCGCAGGGCGGTCAGCACCCGGCCGAACTTGCTGCGGGCCAGTCGCCAGCCGATGAACAGGCTCGCCACCAGCAACAGCACAGTGAGCAGGAACAGCACGGCTCGGGTGCCGGGTTCGGTGATGCCGAAACCCAGGATCGAGCGGAAATTGGTGAAGCCGTTGTTGCCGCCGAAGCCGGTTTCGTTGCGGAAGAACAGCAGCATTCCGGCGAATGTCAGGGCCTGGGTCATGATTGAGAAATACACGCCCTTGATCCGCGAACGAAAGGCGAAGAAACCGAACATCAACGCCAGCAGCCCCGGCGCCAGGACCACCAGGCACAAGGCCCAGAGAAAACTGTCAGTGCCGGTCCAGTACCAGGGCAATTCGGTCCACGACAGGAACGTCATGAACGCCGGCAAGCCATCACCGGCCGCCTGGCGCATCAGGTACATGCCCATGGCGTAGCCGCCCAGGGCGAAGAACAGGCCATGGCCCAGGGACAGCAAGCCGGCGTAGCCCCAGACCAGGTCCAGCGCCAGGGCAACGATGGCGTAGCAGAGAATCTTGCCCACCAGCGTCAGGGTGTAGGCCGAGACATGCAGTGGATGGTCCGCCGCCAGCAACGACAGCAGTGGCAGGCTCAACAGTACGGCCAGGATCAGTGCACCGACGGCGAGGGTGACTTTAGGCCCGGCCTTTTGCGTGGCCGTGAGCATCAGGGGCTGGTTCATCAGTCGATTACCCGTCCTTTGAGCGCGAAGAGGCCTTGCGGACGCTTCTGGATGAACAGAATGATCAGCGCGAGGATGAGGATCTTGCCGAGCACGGCGCCGATCTGCGGTTCGAGAATCTTGTTGGCGATGCCCAGTCCGAACGCGGCGGATACGCTACCGGCCAACTGGCCGACGCCGCCGAGCACCACCACCAGGAACGAATCGATGATGTAGCTCTGGCCCAGGTCCGGGCCGACGTTGCCGATCTGGCTCAGGGCCACGCCGCCCAGCCCGGCAATGCCCGAACCGAGGCCGAAGGCGAGCATGTCCACGCGCCCGGTGGGTACCCCGCAGCAGGCCGCCATGTTGCGGTTCTGGGTGACGGCCCGCACGTTCAGGCCCAGGCGGGTCTTGTTCAGCAACAACCAGGTCAGCAACACCACGAACAGTGCGAAGGCGATGATGACGATGCGGTTGTACGGCAGCACCAGGTTCGGCAACACCTGGATCCCCCCCGACAGCCAGGCCGGGTTGGCCACTTCGACGTTCTGCGCGCCGAATACCAGGCGCACCAGTTGGATCAGCATCAGGCTGATGCCCCAGGTGGCGAGCAGGGTTTCCAGTGGCCGTCCGTAGAGATGGCGGATCACCGTGCGTTCCAGGGCCATGCCGATGGCGGCGGTGATGAAAAATGCCACCGGCAGGGCGATCAGCGGGTAGAACTCGATGGCGTTCGGCGCGAAGCGCTGGAACAGCATCTGCACGACGTATGTGGAATAGGCGCCGAGCATCAGCATCTCGCCGTGGGCCATGTTGATCACCCCCAGCAGGCCGAAGGTGATGGCCAGGCCGAGGGCCGCGAGCAACAGGATCGAGCCCAGGGACATGCCGCTGAACGCCTGGCCCAGCAGCTCGCCCACCAGCAGTTTGCGCTTGACCTGGGCGAGACTGGTCTCGGCGGCGGTGCGCACGCCCGCATCGGTTTCGGCGCCAGGTTCGAGCACGCCTTCGAGACGGGTGCGGGCCAGCGGGTCGCCGGTTTCCCCCAGCAACCGGACGGCCGCCAGGCGCACGCTTGGATTGGCGTCCACCAATTGCAGGTTTGCCAGGGCCAGGCTCAGGGCGGCGTGGACATCTTCGTCTTGCTCGCCGGCCAGCTGCCGGTCGAGAAAAGCCAGCTGCGCCGGGCGCGCGCTTTTTTGCAGCTGTTGCGCTGCGCCCAGGCGCATGCGGGGATCACTGGCAAGCAGTTGGTGACTGGCGAGGGCGGTTTCGATCAGCCCCCGCAAGCGATTGTTCAGGCGCAAGGTCTTGGGCTGGCCGTCGACGGTCAACTGGCCTTGCTGCAAAGCGTTGAGCAGTTCGACACGCCCGGGCTCGGGCTGCGCCGCCCAGGTTTCCAGCAGTTTGGCCTGCAGGGTCGGGTTGGCGGCGACGAAGTCTTCGGCGTCGCCCGCGTGGGCGCCCAGTGGCAGTAACATCACCAGGGCGAGAATCAGACGGTAAAGGGCGGTGGGCATATGCTCGGCCTTGCGCAGTGCTTTTTGTGGGAGCGAGCCTGCTCGCGATAGCGGCGTACCCGTCACGTTTGCGCTGACTGATCCAGCGCTATCGCGAGCAGGCTCGCTCCCACAGGAGTCGTGTGTCGGTCCCGGGATCCGGGGCCGACACCCATGGGCTCAGTTACCCTTCACCGCATAGTCGGGCTTCTTGTCGTTGCCGGCGATGAACGGGCTCCACGGCTGGGCGCGGACCGGACCCTCGGTTTGCCAGACCACGTTGAACTGACCATCGGCCTGGATCTCGCCGATCATCACCGGCTTGTGCAGGTGGTGGTTGGTCTTGTCCATGGTCAGGGTGTAGCCCGACGGCGCGGCGAAGGTCTGGCCGGCCAGGGCTTCGCGAACCTTGTCGACGTCGGTGGACTTGGCCTTTTCTGCCGCTTGGGCCCACATGTGGATACCGACATAGGTGGCTTCCATCGGGTCGTTGGTCACGGCCTTGTCGGCGCCCGGCAGGTTCTTGGCCTTGGCGTAGGCTTTCCAGGCATCGACGAATTTCTTGTTCGCCGGGTTATCCACGGATTCGAAGTAGTTCCATGCCGCCAGGTTGCCCACCAGCGGTTTGGTGTCGATGCCACGCAGCTCTTCTTCGCCCACCGAGAACGCCACCACCGGTACGTCGGTGGCTTTCAGGCCCTGGTTGGCCAGTTCCTTGTAGAACGGCACGTTGGAGTCGCCGTTGACCGTGGAGATGACCGCGGTCTTGCCGCCGGCAGAGAACTTCTTGATGCTCGCCACGATGGTCTGGTAATCGCTGTGGCCGAACGGGGTATAGACCTCTTCGATGTCCTTGTCCGCCACACCCTTGGAGTGCAGGAACGCCCGGAGGATCTTGTTGGTGGTGCGCGGGTAGACGTAGTCGGTGCCCAGCAGGAAATAGCGCTTGGCGCTGCCACCTTCTTCGCTCATCAGGTATTCCACTGCCGGAATCGCCTGCTGGTTCGGCGCGGCGCCGGTGTAGAACACGTTAGGCGACATCTCTTCGCCTTCGTATTGCACCGGGTAGAACAGCAGGCCATTGAGTTCTTCGAACACCGGCAGCACGGATTTGCGCGACACCGACGTCCAGCAGCCGAACACCACGGCGACCTTGTCCTGGGTCAGCAACTGCCGGCCTTTTTCCGCAAACAGTGGCCAGTTCGAGGCCGGGTCCACGACCACCGCTTCGAGCTGCTTGCCGTTCACACCGCCCTTGGCATTGATTTCGTCGATGGTCATCAGCGCCATGTCCTTGAGGGACGTCTCGGAAATCGCCATGGTCCCGGACAGCGAATGCAGGATGCCGACCTTGATGGTCTCGGCGGCCTGGACGGTCCAGGCCATGCCCATCGCGGCAATGCTGGCCGAGAGGGTAAAAGCCTTGATCAAGCTACGACGTTTCATGGTGCGATCTCCGTGAATTGGTGTTTTTTTCGAGGGCAGATGCAGACGCTGAACAGGGCTTTTGCAAGGGGTGTGCCCGGTCGTGGCAAGGCCGGGAAATGTGGGGGCGATGCGCTGGGGAGCGCAGGGCAACGCACCACGAGCGACCGTCGCTTGTGCGCTGGTGCGATCAGATGCGCCACATCGGTGCGCAGAAATCGCAGGCCTCGAATGCCTTGATGTGGGGGCGAGCCTGCTCGCGATAGCGGTGGGTCAGCCAGAGACGATGAGACTGATCCACCGCTATCGCGAGCAGGCTCGCTCCCACAAGGAGGCTACTGTGGACAGAGGATTCTGGGGCTCAGCGCCGGCGCATCAGGCCGATGAAAAACAGCCCGCCAATGGCTGCCGTCGCCACGCCAATCGGCAGGTCCTCCGGTGCGATCAGGGTCCGGGCGGCCACGTCCACCCACACCAGGAACAGGCTGCCCAGCAGTACACAGGCCGGCAGCAAGCGACGATGCTCGGCACCCACCAGGCGCCGGGCGATGTGCGGCACCATCAGCCCGACGAAACCGATCGAACCGCTGATGGAGACCAGCACGCCGGTCATCAGCGACGCGATCAGGAAGATCCACAACCGCACCTTCGCCGCGTTCAGGCCCAGGGTCACCGCGGTCTGTTCGCCCGCCATCAGGGCGTTCAACGGCCGAGCCATGCCCAGCAGCAGGACCAGTCCCAGCAGGACACTGGCGGCGGGCACCGCCAGCAGTTCCCAGCGCGCCAGGCCCAGGCCGCCGAGCATCCAGAACATCACCGCGGAGCTGGCGCGATGGTCACCCAGGAACAGCAGCAGGTTGGCCGCCGCCATCATCACGAATGACACCGCCACGCCGCACAGCAACAGACGATCGCTTTCCAGGCGACCCTGGCGGCTGGCGATCGCCAGCACCAACAGCATGCTCAGCAGCGCGCCGATGAACGCGGCGAGGGGCAGGGTCAGCAGGCCGACGATTTCCCCGACATGCAGCACCACGATGACCGCCCCGAGGGTCGCGCCGGAGGTGACCCCGAGCAGGTGCGGATCGGCCAGTGGGTTGCGGGTGACCGCTTGCAGCACCGCGCCGATCAATGCCAGCCCGGCGCCCACCAGCGCGCCGAGCAGCAGGCGCGGCACGCGGATCAGCCAGACGATGTGTTCCTGGCCGGCCGTCCAATGGACCTCTCCCATACCGAAGGCCTTGTTCAACAAAATATCCCAGACCACGGCCACCGGTACCCGCGCCGGCCCGAAGCCCAGGGACACCACGCACGACAGCAGCATCAGCGCGCCGAGGAAGATCAGCAGTCCGGCATAGCGACGAGGGTTCATCGGTGCTGGAAACCCTGCGCCAGGGTTTGTACCGCCAGCACGTTGTCGATGCCCGGTGTGGCCTGGACGTAGGGAATCACGATGAAGCGTCGGTGCCTGATCGCATCCACTGATTGCAAGGCCGGATTGCTCAGCAGGAATTGCTGTTTCTGCTCGGCGCTGACTTCGCCGTAATCGACGATCACGATGACCTCGGGGTTGCGCTCGACCACGTTCTCCCAGTTCACCCGGGTCCAGCTGGTTTCAACGTCGTCCAGGATATTGCGCCCGCCCGCCGCGTCGATCAGGGCCTGGGGCATGCCCAGCCGGCCGGAAGTCATGGCCCGGTCTTCACCGCTGTCGTAGAGGAACACCCGGGGCCGATTGGCTGGCAGGTCTTTGCGGACTTCGGCCACCTGGGCCTGCATCGCGGCGATCAGTGCATCGGCGCGATCCTGGACGTCGAAAATCTTCCCGAGATTGCGCAGGTCGTTGTAGGTGTCCTCCAGCGAAGCCGCCGGGCGTTTCATCACGAACGCACAGGATTCGGTCAGTTCGTAGACAGGGATACCCAGCGGTTGCAGGGTCTGTGGCGTCAGGTCACCGCCCACCCGCATGCCGTAGTCCCAGCCGGCGAAGAAGAAGTCCACGTTGGCGTTGAGCAGGGTTTCCACCGAGGGGTATTTGGCCGCCAGTTCCGGCAGGCCATCGAGAATCTTCGCCATCTCCGGCGTCACCGATTTCCAGCCGCTGATGCCGCTGTAGCCGACCATGCGCGATTTGAGCCCGAGGGCGAGCATCATCTGGGTCATGTTGATGTCGTGACTGACGGCATGCCGGGGTGCTTCGTTGAACACCACCTGGCGGTTGCAGCTCTGGATCGTCAATGGATAGCGGGTGGCTTCGGCCAGGGCGTGGGCGCTGCACAGCAGCAGCGGCAGGAGCAGCAGGGAACGCAGGGTCATGGTTGGGTTATCCAGGTGATTCGTGGGTAGCCAGCGAGGGGATGTTCATCCACCAGGGCTTCGACGCCGAAGACGTCGTGCAGCAGCGTGGTGGTCAGTACATCCTTGGGGGCACCGCTGGCGACGATGCGGCCGTGTTCGATGACATAGAGTCGGTCACAGAAGGCGGCAGCCAGGTTCAGGTCGTGGATGCTGGCGAGGGTGCCGATCCCCAGGCGCTTGATCAGTTGCAGCAGTTCGAGTTGATAGCGCGGGTCGAGGTGATTGGTCGGTTCGTCGAGGATCAGCAGTTGCGGTTGCTGAGCCAGGGCCCGGGCCAGGATCACCCGCTGTTTTTCACCGCCCGAGAGGGTGGCGAAGGCATGTTCGCCGAAGCCTTGCAGCCCTGCCGCTTCCAGGGCCTGGATGACCAGGCGCCGGTCCTCGTGGTTATCGCCATCGAACAGGCCTTTGTGAGGCGTGCGGCCCATGGCGACCACTTCCTCGACCGTCAGGCCAAAGGCGTCGGGAAATTCCTGCAGTACCACGGCGATACGTTGCGCGCACCAGCGTGATGACTGGCGCCAGACGTTGTGGTGGTCGAGTTTCACCTCACCGCTCTCCGGCGGGTTGAACCGATAGGCGCAACGCAGCAGGCTGGTCTTGCCACTGCCGTTGGGCCCGATCAACCCGACGAACTCCCCGGCCGCCACCTGCAACGTGGCGTCACGCAGTTGGAACTGGTGATGGCAGTGACCATGGCCCAGGGGTGTCCAGGCGAGGTGGGAGAGGGTCAGCGAGGTCATGCGGGTACTCAAATGATCGGGTTAAGACACAATCCCTGTGGGAGTGAGCCTGCTCGCGATAGCCGTGGATCAGGCGCCTCTGTGCTGGCTGATCCAGCGCTATCGCGAGCAGGCTCGCTCCCACATTTGCGGGTTTTGTCTACAGTTCGGCAGCGGGCGCGATTGTAGAGGTTTCGCGCCGCCTTCCGTTAACGCACTGTCTTCAACTTGAAGATGAAGCCACTTCAGCCTGGCGGTTGAAACGGGTGAAGAGCCGATCGAACAGCCACACCACCACCAGCGACGCCCCCACCAAGGGAAACACCACGGCCAGGGTCAGCATGATGACCACCCCGGTTTTCCACGTTGGCAGGTCGTGACGCAGGGGCGGTACGCCGAACTTGCCCTGTGGCCGGCGCTTCCACCACATCACCATGCCGCTCACCGCGCTGAGCAGGATCATCAGGCAGATCAGCAGCACGACGATCTGGTTCGCCGGGCCGAACATCTTGCCTTCGTGCAACATGACGCCGGTTTCGGTGGCGCGGGCGACGACGCTGTAATCGGCCCAGCGCACATCGGCCAGGACCTTGCCGGTGTACTGGTCCACGTGAAGAGTCGCGTCATTGCGCGGATCGTCGGCGAACACGGCAATGGTAAACACTCCCGTGGCTGTGGTCGGCAGGGTGATGCTGTAGCCCGGCGTGACCTTGTGTTCGGCGGCGATGTCCTGCACCGCTTGCAGGCGGATGGTCGGCGCCGCGGGGCCCTCGTGCATGCCACCGTGGGCCATGTGTTCGGCATGATCGCCGGACATCGGCATCGGTGTGTTCTCCACGGCCCAAGGCACGGTCTGGCGGTGGGCGTTGTTGAGGCTGCCGGCTTCGACGTCGGACTTGGGCATGTCGTTCCACATCGCAGCCGGGAAGCGATTCCAGAGCTCGGCGTACTGCTTGCCCCAGAAGCCGGTCCAGGTCATGCCGCTGAGCAGCATCACCAGCAGCAACGCCGCGCCCCAGAAGCCGACGACCACATGCAGGTCGCGCCAGAACAGCCGACCGCGAGCGTTCCAGCGCGGCCACAGGACCCCGGCCGAGGATTGCCCGCGGGGCCACCACAGGTACAGCCCCGACACCACCAGCACCACGCCCCAGCCGGCGGCCATTTCCACCAGCCGATCACCGACGGTGCCGATCAGCAGTTCGCCGTGGATGGCCCTGGCCATGGCTTGCAGGTTGTTCTTGGCGTCCTGTTCGCCGAGGACGTCACCGTGATAGGGATCGATGAAGACGTTCAGCTCCCGACCCTTGTCGATCACCACGAACTGCGCGCTGCGCTCGGCGTCGGCCGGTGGCAGGTACTGTTTGACCCGCGCTTCGGGGTAGGCCCGGCGGATCTGTTGGAGCAAGTCGTCCGCGGCCATCGTGTGATGACCGGCCGGTACGTTCAGCAGGCTGCCGTACATCAGTGGATCGAGTTGCGGTTTGAACAGGTAAATGATGCCGGTCAAGGCCAGCATCACCATGAACGGCGCGACGAACAGCCCGGCATAGAAATGCCAGCGCCAGGCCAGGTTGTAGAAATTCGGTTTCGGTTGGCTCATCGAAAAGCGCTCCGCTTGGCAAATGTGTTTGTTATGTAGTCGCTGTGCGACCGAGCGCGGGCAAGCCTTGCTCCCACAGGGTTGGGTAGTGCCTGTGGGAGCGAGGCTTGCCCGCGATGTTGTCAGAAACTCATGTCCACCTTGGTCCAGAGCGTGCGCCCCGGTTCGTTGATGGCTTGGGGATCACTGGCCGGATAGCCGAATCCGGCGTTGCCGGCCAGGTTCAAGTGTTCCGCGTAGGCTTTGCCGAACAGGTTGTCGACGCCGCTGCTGACCTTCCAATGCGTGTTGATGCGATAGGCGCCGTTGAGGGAGAAGACCCCGAAGCCCGAGCTCGTGCCGTAGTCCTTGCCCACCACGTTGCCCCTGTTCTCATCGACCCGGTGCTGCGCCGCCACCACGCGCCACAAGGCTCCGGCGCTCCAGCGGTCGGCGCTGTAGGTCAGGCCCAGGCGCGCATCCAGCGGCGGCATCTGTGCCAGGGCACTGCCGTCGCTGCTGTTCTTGCCCCAGGCATAGGCCAGGGTGGCGTCGGCCTTCCAGCGTTCAGTCAGTTGGTAGGCCGCCCCCAATTCGCCGCCCATGATCCGTGCGTCGATGTTTTCGGCCCGAGAGGTACTGCCCATCATGCCGGGCGTGTAGTCGAACAGGATGTAGTCGCGCACCTGCCCGACATAACCCGAGGCCCAGGCTTCGAGGGTTTCGGTCTTGTACTGCAGGCCGAAGTCGAGCTGGGTGGTTTTTTCCGGCTTGATCGAATCGAAGGCATTCAGCGAGCCGGTGGGTCCTTTATCCGGCGAGAACAGCTCCCAGTAGTCAGGGAAGCGTTGCGCGTGGCCCAGGCCGGCATAAACCGTCGTGGGACTGTCGGCCAGATCGTGCTCGTAGCGGACGAAACCGCTGGGCAGGGTATCGGCGCGGGTCTCGTCGGCAGTGGGGTTGGGCTGGACCATCATGCCGGAGCCGACGCTCTGCCGGTAATCCTTGGCCGAGGCCCGGTCGAGGCGGGCGCCGGTAACCAACCTGTCGCGGTCGGCGGCGTACCAGGTCAGTTCACCAAAGACACCGTAGTTGTGAAAGTCGGCGTCCTTGGTGCGCGGCAGTTCCTTGTAGGTATCGATCCCCATGCTGCTGCGTTGGCGATGTTCGTTGGTCTGGGCATCCAGGCCGCTGATCAATTGCACATCGGCCCAGCGCCAGGTGGCCTTGATGCGTGCGCCAAGCGTGCGTCGGTCGACGTTGGACGCCATGGGCCCGGCCATCATCCCGGTGCCCGAAGGCGTGCGCAGCGTGTAGTTGTCCATCACGTGGTCGGCGTAGTTGTAGTAGACCTGTGCCTCGATCTTATCCAGCACTTCGCCGAGGTTCGACCGTTCGAAACGCAGCCCTAGGCTTTCACGCTTGAACTGTGCGCCGTCCATGCCTCGCCCGGCATAGCGCGCCTCGCCGTCGCCCTTGCCGGCGGTCAGCTCCAGCAGCGTATCGGTATCCGGCGTCCAGCCAAGGGTGACGTCACCGTTCCACTTGTCGTAGCGCGACGGCACCGTGTCGTTATTGCCATCGCGGTAATCGTCCGAATGAGCGGTGTTGCCGATCACTCTTACGTAGCCCAACGACCCGCCCGCAGCAGCATCCAGCACTTTGTCGAAACGACCGTTGGAGCCGGCCAGCACACTGGCATTGACCCTCGTGCCCAGTTCTCCGAACTGTTCCGGCTTGCGGTCGAACAGGATGGTTCCGGCCGAGGCGCCGGGGCCCCACAGCACGGTTTGCGGGCCCTTGATCACCGTGAGCTGATCGTAGGTCTCCGGTGAGAGGTAGGAGGTGGGCGCATCCATCCGGCCGGGGCAGGCGCCCAGCAGCGTGCTGCCGTTGGTGAGGATATTCAGCCGCGAGCCGAACATGCCTCGCAGCACCGGATCGCCATTGGTGCCGCCGTTGCGCACCAGGGCGAAGCCGGGAATGGTCTTGAGGTAGTCACCGCCGTCACTGGCCGGGACCGGTTGGCGCGGGTCCTTGGGGTTGGTGACCACGGTCAGAGGGGAGCTGGGCGCGATGGCGGTGATGACCGTCGGGCTCAGTTCCTCGACTTGGCTTTCATGATGGTCGTGCTCATCGGCCAGCGCTTGAGACGTGAGCAACAGGCCGCACACGGCGGCGACGGCAGGGTGAAAACGCACCCGTGCCTCATTTGGAGGGCAACTGGCCTGGGCAGTGCCCAAAGCGATGCCGGCAGGAAACCTGGACATGATGATTCCATCGAACAAACGTAGGCGACACGGTCGGGCAGCCTGGGGCTGTCTTGTGCGACCGGGTTGGTAAGTGTCGGGTTTACGCGTCGAGGGGCGGTGCGCGGGGACGGGCGCCCGGGAAGAAGGCCGGCCGGGCATGGCCCAGACGTGGTGAAGGGCTGGTGAAGGTGTTGGCCGTCGGGGAGTCGAAAACGGCGAGGGACTGCCCTCCGGGCAAGGCCGGGCAGTTGAACAGCAGGCTGCAATAGCCGCATTTTTCCCACAGCGCGTGGTGCTCGTTCTGGGGCGGGCAGTGTTCGGCTGCCGTTGCCTCATCTCCGGCGTGAGCACCTGCGGACATGTCCATGCTCATGTCCATATCCATGGTCATAGGCATGGACGAAGACATGCGTTGATCCATCGGCATCGACTGAGAAATCAGTGGACCGATAAAGATCATCAGCATGGCGAACAGGCTGATCCAGCTGCCGCGTGCCAGTCTCATCGGCTGGCGGCGGGGCATGTCAGGCCTGGCGCGGAGAAGACCCATGGCCGGCTATCAGTGCATGTGGGCTTCGGTCAGGGTGCCGTCGGGGGCTTTTTTCTGCACCGCTACGTCGACCGTGACATCCCCGGCTTTCTCGAAATGCAGGGTCATGGCGAAGCGCTTGCCGTCGCTCAGCAGGCTACGGTCCTTCAGGTCCAGCAGCATGACGTGGTAAGCCATGGGGGCAAAAGTGACGGTAGCGCCAGGAGCAATCGCAACCACAGGCACGGGCTGCATCTTCATCAGGTCGTCCTGCTTCACGTGTTCGTGGAGCTCGGCCTTGCCGGCAATCGGAGTGTCGACGCTAAGCAGTTTGTCCGCCGTTGCCCCGGTGTTGTGGATCACGAAATACGCGGCCACGGTGGGCGCGTTGGGCGGCAATTCCTGGGACCAGGGATGGGCGATTTCGAGGTCGCCAACCTTGTACTGATGAGCGTGAGCGAAGCCGACGGGAAGCAGCAGGGCAGCCAGCAGGATGAGTCTGTTCAACATGGGTGATTCTCCGGAACGATTCAGGACGCAATTGTTTTTATGCGGTGGGAATCAGACCAGAGGCGAGGCGCGGGGGTTGAGACTCGGCCATTGTTGGCGTGGCGTGGGGCTGTCGAACGCCAGGTGGACAAGGCCGTGATGGGCAGGCTGTGGAGTCAGATACAGCCGCGGAGCCTGTCCAGTGAGCGCCACCAACGACGCCGAGCCTGCGCAGCACCAGCAATGCTGCATGGTCGAATGGTCGTCGTTGCGGGGCGTGCCCTGTTCGAGCTTGCCCAGGGAAATCGCCACCAGCTTCGTGCCACTGGAGGAGCAGAAACTGCCCCACAACAGCTGCTCGACCGGCGAGTTTTTCTGCACTGCCCCGCTGCCGGAAAGCGGCATGGCAAGCATGTTGAACAGCACTGCGAAGCAGGCGATCCAGGCAAATGCAAGCCGTTGTCGGGACATGGGCGAATCCGCTCGGTTGGGCGATCAGGTGGCGGTATTTAGCCTGATCGCAGGCTGGAAGTAAAAAAGCCATGTGCGGTGTAGGGTCGCAGGGCTGGGGTTAACAATAGCAACAGATCGCCAGATGAGCGCTGTCGTGGCGAGATATCAGTCGACGTTCAATTGGTCACCATCCGCATCGAGGGCAATTGGCGTCATGTCTTTTGCTCGAGCGATATCGTCGAGAGCCGCTCGTACCAGTACGCCGTCGCCATCGTCCTCGTCGAAACAGGCATCCAGATACGGAGTCATTTCCTCAGGCGTTTTGAGATAAATAGCAGCATCGAAGCGTGTGAATGTTCCGGTCATTGAGGGCGCCTCCTCCAACAGTAGCTGAGCAAACTCAGGGTCACGCCTGGTGCGTTCGACAATCGTGTGTTTGTAGTTTCGTGTGAGGGCCATGGGACTACCTTCAAAGACTCCAATAGCTGGTGAGTATTTGTGGCGAGAAGATTTATTCCCCGTTGGGCTGAGTAGACACTGTGGGAGCAAGGCTTGCCCGCGATGAAGCCGACGCGGTTTATCTTGGAACCGAGTCGCGTTCATCGCGGGCAAGCCTTGCTCCCACAAAGCGCAGTGGTGTGACGTTTCGCTAAACCCTCCTCGCCACCGCAACGGCTTCGCGACTAAACGAAGGGAGGCGGCTGTACGCAGGTTAGTCGACCGGGGAGTTCAGCATTACCGGCGCGCCCGAGGGCGCCCTGCGCACAACCACCATCAAGTGCAGGTTGAATACCTGACTGGACGGAGCTTATGAACCAGCTGAAAGCCACGGGCGACTAAACTCGATCACTGAGGGGCAGTGACGGAGTCCAAGCTACCGATGCGCTCCCAGGTCCACAAGCCGGCGGATTCTGGCGCAGTTGTAGGCAGCGGCGCAAGGCGATGTAGTCTGGGTTCGTAGTCTCAGTGCGGCCGGATCGTGAAGGTCGGTAGAGTTACA
Organism: Pseudomonas sp. ICMP22404; assembly: GCF_006227205.1. Taxonomy (GTDB): domain Bacteria; phylum Pseudomonadota; class Gammaproteobacteria; order Pseudomonadales; family Pseudomonadaceae; genus Aquipseudomonas. The sequence continues at coordinate 79,002 of NZ_VCNG01000009.1, read as the reverse complement.
TCGACAGCGCCGACAACATCTCATCCAGCGTCCAGAATTCCCGATCCACCCCCGCCAACACCGGCCGCCTCAACACCAACACCGGCACCCCACGCTCCCGCGCCACCTCCAGTTTCGGCTCGGTCGCGGTGCTGCCACTGTTCTTGCTGACCAGCACATCGATCTGCCGCCGCTCGAACAGCGCCCGTTCGCCGTCGATATGGAACGGCCCTCGCGCGCCGATGACTTCGCAGCGTTCGTTGCCGGGGTACACGTCCAGGGCGCGCAGGGTCCAGAATTGCTCCGGGGGAATTTCATGCAGATGTTGCAGTGGTTCGCGGCCGAGGGTGAAGAGGGGGCGGTGGAAGGGTTTCAGGGCCTGGATCAGTTCGGCCCAGTCGGCCACTTCGCGCCAGTCATCGCCATGGCGGGGCTGCCAGGCCGGGCGGCGCAGGGCCCAGCAGGGGACGCCACAGGCGCGGGCGGCGCGGGCGGCGTTCTGGCTGATCTGGGCGGCGTAGGGGTGGGTGGCGTCCAACAGCAGGCTGATGCCCTGGTCGCGGATGAATTGCGCCAGGCCCTCAGCGCCGCCGTAGCCGCCGACGCGTACCTGGCAGGTCAGGTCAGTGGGGACACGGCCTACGCCCGCCAGGCTGTAGATGTGTTCAGGGCCGAGTGTGCGTGCGATGGCCAAGGCTTCGGTGACGCCGCCCAGCAGCAGGATGCGTTTCATGTAAAGGCTCCGGCGTGGCCGACGATCCCGCCTTGGCGGTCGATGGCGAAGACTTCGACTTGAACCTGGGGCGGCACGACGCTACGGGCGAAGGCCAGGGCGTGCTCGCACACCGCATCGCCGAGGGCGATGCCTGCGGCACTGGCCATCGCCAGGGCCTGTTGGCTGGTGTTGGCCTCGCGGATACCTTTCTGCAAGACTTCGCCGGCGCCGATTGCGGCGGCCCAGTCGGCCAGTTGTGGCAGGTCGATGCTCGAATGGCGGCTGTGCAGGTCCATGTGACCGGCGGCGAGTTTGCTGATCTTGCCAAAGCCGCCGCAGAGGCTGAGCTTGTCCACTGGAACCTTGCGCACATGCTTGAGCACGGCCCCGACGAAGTCGCCCATTTCGATCAAGGCGATTTCCGGCAGGTTGTAGACCCGGCGCATGGTGTCTTCGCTGGCATTGCCGGTACAGGCCGCGATGTGCAGGTAACCGTTGGTTTTCGCCACGTCGATGCCTTGATGGATCGAGGCAATGTAGGCCGCGCAGGAGAAGGGCCGGACAATGCCGCTGGTGCCGAGGATCGACAGTCCGCCGAGGATGCCCAGGCGTGGGTTCATGGTCTTCAAGGCCAGGGCTTCACCGCCCTCGACGTTGACCGTGACTTCGAAACCGCCGGTATAGCCGGTTTCTTCGGCCAGCCGGTCCAGGTGATCGCCGATCATTTTGCGCGGCACCGGGTTGATCGCCGGCTCACCGACCGCCAGCACCAGGCCCGGTCGCGTCACTGTGCCGACGCCGCGCCCGGCAATGAAGCGCACCCCCGGTTCGGCGGTCAGCCGCACCTGGGAAAACAGCAACGCACCGTGGGTCACGTCGGGGTCGTCGCCGGCGTCCTTGATCGTCCCGGCCTCGGCGCCCTGGCCGGTCAACCGGCAGAACTCCAGGCGCATCTGCACCTGTTTGCCCTTGGGCAACACGATCTCCACGGCATCGGCGCAATGACCTTGCAGCAACAGGCGCGCCGCCGCCAGGCTGGTGGCCGTGGCGCAGCTGCCGGTGGTCAGGCCGCTGCGCAGGGGCGCGGGTTGTTCGGCGGTTTCGTCACGCATCGAGGGGCTTTACCAGGTCCAGCAGGGTAATCGGCAACGCCTGGCGCCAGGTGTCGAACTCGCCCAATGGTTGGGCCTGGGCAATGTGGATGCGGGTCAGTTCGCCGCCATGGAGTTCGCGCCAGTTCATGAGCGTCATCTCGCTTTGCAGGGTCACGGCATTGGCGACCAGCCGACCGCCGGGCTTGAGTTGGGCCCAGCAGGCTTCCAGCACGCCTTCACGGGTAACGCCGCCGCCAATGAATACGGCGTCCGGTCGCTCCAGTCCCTCAAGGGCCTGGGGCGCTCGTCCGCGAATCAGTTGCAGGCCGGGCACGCCGAGGGTATCGCGGTTACGTTCGATCAACCCTTGGCGGCCTTCGTCGGCTTCGATGGCCAGGGCTCGGCAGGCCGGGTGCGCGCGCATCCATTCGATGCCGATGGAGCCGCTGCCTGCGCCAACGTCCCAGAGCAATTCGCCGGGCATCGGGGCGAGACGGGCCAGGGTGATGGCGCGCACATCGCGCTTGGTCAATTGGCCGTCATGTTCGAACGCGGTGTCCGGCAAACCGGCCAGGCGTGACAGGCGCAACGCCGCAGGGTCGGCCCGGCACTCGACGGCGATCAGGTTCAGGTCGGTGACGTCTGGCTCGGACCAGTGTGCTGCGCAGCCTTCGATCCGCCGTTCTGCCGGGCCGCCAAGGTGTTCCAGCACAGTCATGGGGCTGGGGCCGAACCCGCGCTCGCGCAGCAATGACGCCACTGCACCGGGACTGTGGCGGTCATTGCTCAGCAACAACAACCGGACGCCTGTGGATAAATGGGCATTGAGCGCTGCCAGAGGACGCGCCACCAGCGACACCGTGACCACCTCCTGCAGCGGCCAACCCATGCGCGCCGCCGCCAACGAACATGACGATGGGGCCGGGATGACCAGCATCTGGTCGCTTGGCAGGTGTTTGGCGAGGCTGGCGCCGACGCCATAGAACATGGGGTCGCCGCTGGCCAGCACACACACCGGCTCGCCCCGTCGCGCCAACAGTGGTTCCAGGGAAAACGGGCTTGGCCACAGCTCCCGTTCGCCGCGGATGCACACCGGCAATAACGCCAGTTGGCGAGCGCTGCCGAGAATGCGCGTCGCTCGCAACAGGGCATGGCGAGCCGTTCGGCCCAGACCCTTGAAGCCGTCTTCGCCGATGCCCACTACGGTCAGCCAGGGGGTCATCTCTGTTCCTCGAATGGGTAGGGTTGCTCGACGGGCACATCAGTCCCGCGAACCGGGCCGCCATCATACCGCGCCGGTGGGAGCAAGGCTTGCCCGCGATGGCAGTGTTCCGTTCAACATCATCATCACAGACGGCCCGCTATCGCGAGCAGGCTCGCTCCCACATTTGAGTGAGGTTGCCCCCTTAATTTGTGCCAGCCGCGGATCCTTTGTGGGAGCAAGGCTTGTCCGCGATGGCGGTGCCCATTCAACATCACCGTCACAGACAGACCGCTATCGCGAGCAGGCTCGCTCCCACATTTGAATGAGGTTGCCCACTTAATTTGTGCCAGCCGCGGATCCTCTGTGGGAGCAAGGCTTGCCCGCGATGGCGGTGCCCATTCAACATCACCGTCACAGACAGACCGCTATCGCGAGCAGGCTCGCTCCCACATTTGAATGAGGTTGCCCACTTAATTTGTGCCAGCCGCAGATTCCCTGTGGGAGCGAGCCTGCTCGCGATGGCGTCGGACCATTCAGCCCCACCTTGCCAGCCAGACCGCTATCACCAGCCAGCTCGCGCCTCGCATTCCTGGCGACGCTGCACATAATCCGACGGGCAAGCTTTTCATGCCCCCCGGCAAAGCAGGCATAATGGCGGTCCTTCGCCGATGCTGACCGGTTTTCCCTTGAACGAACGTCCATCCTCCAACGCCATACGCCCCTCGGGTTGCCCGGGGTTGCTGCGTGTCGTCCAGGCGCTGGACGGGGGCATCTGCCGGATCAAGCTCGATGGCGGTGCGATCCAGGCGGATCAGGCCGAAGCCGTGGCGTTGGCGGCCGAGCGGTTCGCCGGTGGCGTGATCGAGGCGACCAACCGAGCCAATCTGCAGATCCGCGGGATCGGCCCTGAGCACGCCGCGTTGATCGAGTCATTGCTGGCCGCCGGACTCGGCCCGCACACGCCGGCCGGCGACGATGTGCGCAACCTGATGCTCAGCCCCACGGCCGGCATCGACCGGCAGATGCTGCTGGACACCCGCCCGTTGGCTGCGCAGATCCTGCTCAGCCTGCAGACCCACGAACGATTCCATGAACTGTCGGCCAAGTTCGCCGTGCAACTGGACGGCGGCGAGGCGCTGGCGATGCTCGATCATCACCATGACCTGTGGTTGTCGGCGTTCATGCGTCACGGCGAGCCCTGGCTGGCGTTCGGGTTGGCGGGCTCGCCCCTGGATGAGCCGGCAGGCGCGGTCCCCCTGGCCGAAGGACATGGGTTGGTGCTGGCGGTGCTGGAGCTGTTTCTCGACCTGGCCCGCCCAGACCAGACACGCATGCGTCACCTGCTGGCAGAGCTTCCTGACACTGGATTCAGCCAGCCACTGGCCCGCCGGGTCTCGCTGCAACCGTGTTCCGGTTGGCAGCGCGAGGGGGCCATCGATGGATTGCACCTCGGCATCCAACCCCAACATGACGAACGTGTCTACGTGGGCGCCGCGGCGCCCCTTGGCCGACTCGACGCCGTCATGCTGCGAGGCCTGGCGCAACTGGCCCGGGAGAAGGGTGACAGCAGCCTTCGTTTCACCCCATGGCAAAGCCTGTTGTTGCCCAACGTACACCGCGAGGACGCGGATGAAGTGCTGGCGCGGCTCGAAGGGTTGGGCCTGCTGTGTTCGGCGGAACAACCGTTGGCACATCTCATCGCCTGCACGGGCTCCAGTGGCTGCGGCAAGGCGCTGGCCGACACCAAGGCCGATGCCCGGCGCCTGGCCGACGTGCTGCAACGCCAGGGCCACGGGATGAAAGTCCATTTATCCGGGTGCCCGCGCTCATGCGCGGCGGCCCATATCGCGCCCGCCACCTTGCTGGCGGTCGCTCCCGGTCGTTACGACCTCTATTTTCGCGATGCCACGCAGCCAGGTTTTGGCGCGTTGCAGGCGCACAATCTGACTATTGAAGCGGTCGGCCAATGGCTCGACGCTCGCCCCCGGAGCCCCCTTTGATGCTTGATTACATCCGCGACGGTCAGGAGATCTATCGCAACTCCTTCGCGATCATTCGCGCCGAGGCCAACCTGGCGCGCATTCCGGCCGATCTGGAAAAACTCGCGGTACGGGTCATCCACGCCTGCGGCATGGTCGAGGCGGTCGATGGGCTGCAGTTTTCCGAGGGCGCGGGCACGGCCGGGCGTCAGGCCCTGGCTGCCGGTGCGCCGATCCTGTGCGATGCACGGATGGTCAGCGAAGGCGTGACCCGTGCACGCTTGCCGGCCAACAACCCGGTGATCTGTACCTTGCGCGACGAGAGCGTGCCGCAGTTGGCCCGCGACTTGGGCAACACCCGTTCGGCGGCGGCCCTGGAGCTGTGGCGCCCACATCTGGAAGGCAGCGTCGTGGTGATCGGCAATGCGCCCACCGCGCTGTTCTACCTGCTGGAAATGCTCGACGCCGGCGCCCCGAAACCCGCGTTGATCCTGGGCTTCCCCGTGGGGTTTGTCGGCGCCGCCGAGTCCAAGGCAATGTTGGCGGCCAACAGCCGTGGCGTGCCGTTCGTGATCATGCAAGGCCGACTCGGCGGTAGCGCCATGGCTGCGGCTGCCGTCAATGCCCTCGCTACGGAGATTGAATGATGCAGCAGCGTGGACGTCTGATCGGCCTCGGCGTGGGCCCCGGTGACCCGGAACTGATTACCCTCAAGGCCTTGCGCCTGCTGCGCGAGTCCCCCGTGGTGGCGTACTTCGTCGCCAAGGGCAAGAAGGGCAACGCCTTCGGGATCATCGAAATGCACCTGCAAGAAGCGCAGACGCTGATGCCGCTGGTGTATCCGGTCACCACCGAAGTGCTGCCGGCGCCGCTGTCCTATGAGCAGGTGATCGCCGACTTCTACGACACCGCCGCCGAACAGGTGGCCGTGCATCTGGATGCCGGTCGCGACGTGGCCGTGATCTGCGAGGGCGATCCGTTCTTCTACGGTTCGTATATGTACCTGCACGATCGCCTGGCCGAGCACTACGACGCCGAAGTCATTCCCGGCGTCTGCTCGATGCTGGGCGGTGCCTCGGTGCTCGGCGCGCCGCTGGTGTACCGCAACCAGAGCCTGTCGGTGCTCTCCGGTGTGCTGCCCCATGACGAACTCAAGCGCCGGCTGGCCGATGCCGATGCGGCAGTGATCATGAAGCTGGGGCGCAATTTCCCCAAGGTCCGCCAGGTGCTCGGGGAACTGGGCCTGGATGGCCGGGCGTTGTACGTCGAACGGGCGACCATGGCCAACCAGAAAATCGTGCCGCTGGATGAAGTCGAGCCAATGTCCTCGCCGTATTTCTCGTTGATCATCGTGCCGGGCGAACGGTGGCAGGGATGACGTTCAAGGCACCGGCAATCGTCATCCTCGGCCCGGGCAGCCTCGCAACGGCCCGGCGGGTCCAGCAGTGCTATCCCGATGCCTTGATCCACGGCCTGGCCGGGCGGGTCGAGGGCGTGGACCGTCACTACCTGGAGTTCGGCGCGACGCTGCGCGAGCTCTATCAGCAGGACACCCCCATCATCGCCCTGTGCGCGGCGGGCATCGTCATCCGCACCCTGGCGCCGCTGTTGCTGGAAAAAGGCGTCGAGCCCGCCGTGCTGGCGGTGGCCGAAGACGGCAGTGCCGTGGTGCCATTGCTCGGTGGCCTGGGCGGGGTCAACGTCATGGCCCGGGACATCGCGACCGCCCTGCAAGTCGCCCCGGCGATCACCACCAGCGGCGAATTGCGTTTCGGCACTTGCCTGCTCAATCCGCCGAGTGGCTACCGTCTCGACGATCTGGAGCAGGGCAAGCGCTTCGTCTCCGATCTGCTGGCCGGTGAGCCGGTGCGCATCGAAGGGGCCGCGCCGTGGCTGGATCAGGCGCACTTGCCCCAGGACCAACAGGCGCGCCTGGCCATCCGTATCGACAGCGCTGCCGGTGTGCCCGCCGTTGATGAGTTGCGTATCTATCCACGCAATGTAGCCGTGGCGCTGGACGTCGGGATGACGGACATAGCGGTCGCCATTGGCGATGCCCTGGGTCAGGCCGGCCTCGCGGTGCAGTCACTGGCCTGCCTGGTGGCGGCGGACAGCGACATGACCCGTCCGGAGTTACACGAAGCCGCTGCGGGCCTGGGCGTGCCGCTGCGCTTCGCTTGCGCCAGCGGCGACATCGCCGGATGGTTGAGCGAGACCCTCGGCCAGCCGGCCTCGATTCGGCTCATGGGCAGCCTGGCCATCGCGGTGACCGAACAGCCCCTGGATCCGCAACGGATCGGCCGTCCACGGGGGCGCCTGGCGGTGATCGGCCTGGGCCCGGGGGCAGCCGAGTTGATGGTGCCGGCGGTGCGCGCCGAACTCGACCGCGCCAACGACGTGCTGGGCTACGAAACTTACGTGCGCATGGCCGGGCCGTTCCGGGCCGATCAGGTGCAACACTGCACCGACAACCGCGAAGAGCTGCAACGCGCCCGCCATGCTTTCGAACTGGCGGCCCAGGGACGCTCCGTGGTGGTGGTGTCGTCCGGCGATCCGGGGGTGTTCGCCATGGCCGCGGCGGTGCTGGAAGCGCTGCATGAGTCGACGAATGCCCATTGGCACGCTGTCGACCTGCAGATCCTGCCAGGCGTCTCGGCTTCCCTGGCCACGGCTGCCCAGGCCGGCGCGCCGCTGGGTCATGACTTCTGCGTGCTGTCGCTGTCGGACAACCTCAAGCCCTGGTCGATCATCGAGAAGCGCCTGGATCTGGCGGCACAAGCGGATCTCGCGCTGGCCTTCTACAACCCAATCTCCCGTTCCCGGCCCTGGCAACTGGGACGGGCGCTGGAGATCGTCGCCCAGCATCGAACCGCGCAGACGCCGGTGGTCCTGGGGCGTGACATCGGCCGTCCGGGCCAGACCCTGCGCGTCACGACGCTGGGGCAGTTGACCCCGGACCAGGTCGACATGCGCACCATGGTCCTGGTCGGGTCTTCGACCACCTGCGTGTTTCCCCGTGCCGACGGCGGCGAGTGGGTGTACACGCCGCGCTGGTATGGCAACAAACCGCTCTGATACAACCCGGCAGTCCGCTCGGGCTGCCGTCGTTTCTCGAAACTGCTAGTAGCCTGTGTGGCTAATTCGTTTACTCAAATTAACCGTACAGGCCACTAGTTGCTGATGGTCTTTGGTTATATATGGCCGGTCTTTGCTCTCAAGTTGCAGGTATGCTGCGCCTGTAACATGAAGTTTGTTTTTATTTGGAAATTTATTGGATTGCTTATTAGTTGAGCCGTAACCGGGTGCTAGGTTACTTTTATTCGCGCTTATCGAGAGCGTTGCATTCTTTAAAGTTTAATGCCCAGGTGCCTGGATGCACGGGTGGGCTGTCGTTGCCTGAAAATGGCTTCGGCTATTCATATATGATAAATGGAAGTGTTGTTATGAGTGAGAGCGGGTTTTCATCGACGGCGGGTTATGTCGATTTCAAGGGTGTACTGAAACTAAAGGATCTTGAACAGGCGTTAGCGCCCTACAAGGGCGATGATCAATATGATGCGGTGCTCCGATATTACTCCGGCTGTATCGCCGTGCAGGATGCATCATACCTGTTGGAACCGCTGGGGCTGCTCAAGCAGGCGTTGACGGTATTGCAGGGCAGTCGTCGGCGCCGTGCGGCAGAACTGACGCCAACTGGCGGCTCCATTGCTGGGGATCTGGCGCACATTCAAAACCAGGTAGAGGATTTTGAAGCGCGCCTGCAAAACAGTCTCGATCAATTGAAAGTAGCGGCCACGGAAGTACCGAAAAAATTGCACTTTGCCTGGCTCGGCGGAGGTATTGGCAGTATTCAGCGCGACTACATCAATATCTGGAAGCACGTGATGGGCGCTGCCGACCATCAACTTTATCTTTGGTATGACAGTGATGCACTGCTGGCCTATGAAACCAACCGGATTATTGTCGAAGCCGCCAAGGCGGATGCCATGTCCAACGGTGGGAAGGGCAGTACCGATGCATCTGAATTGGGTGACCTTTATGAAGAACGTGCCATCGTCCTCAAGCAACAGATGTATGCCCATATCAAGAAGGCGGTGGAAAACGGCGGCAGTGCCGATGCTGCGAGAGTGGACCTGCTGGTTCGAGCTTATGGCCAGGACAAGGCGCGACTCGATACCCTGAAGGCCGATAACCGGCGCAGCCTCCAGGCATTGGCCGAAGGGAACTTGGCGCTGCGTGATCTGGCCCGGGGTGAAGGGCTTCAACTGAAGGATATCTACGAACGCGAGATCAGCCTGCGTGGCAATTTTGCCTCAGCCTCCGATGTCGTGCGCGCCGAGGCGCTGCTCATGGAGGGCGGCCGATATGCCGACGTCGACTGTCTGCCACCCTTGCTGGAGAAACTGGGGTCAGTCGATATTCGCGGGTTCAAGACCGATGCGCTTCTGGGCACGCTGCAGCTGCTGCTTGATCGCAATCCCGACTGGATGCCGGGTCGCCAGGCCTTGCGCAACCAGTACATGGACTACCTGGAGCAGATTCCATTGGAAAGTCGTGAGGCTCTCAAGAGCTTCGCGGACAGCAAACCCGAGTTGGAGCGCGTTTTTCGCATGCCGGTGGAGCGCTTGGCTCGCCCATACGAGCTGCGCGCCGTTGTGGTACGGAACTCGCTGAGCAACGCATTTCTGATGGCCCACCCGGGGTCGGCGATGCTCAAGGCCGTGCTCGATCGTTTCAGGCTCAACTATGAAATCGTCGATGCCACTGCCCGCCTGGCCGATGAGCAGAACGTCGCCTTTACCGATGTCGACGCCATGGCTCATGTTGCAAAGCAGGCGGCGACCCAGGTGTTTGGTGCTTTGCATGAGTTGCCACCGGAAGTGGAAATGACCACGTCTTTGCTGGTTCAGGCTGCCGCCACCTACTACAGCGATGGAATCCGCCCCCAGAGCGAAGTGACGATCTACCTGACCGGACCTGGCGCCATGCTCGAGGGCATGGCGGCCCACCTGAGGGCGCATTTCACGCCTCGAACGGCTGAACGGTGGCGAGCGGAAGCCGCCATCCCGGCGGTCACCAGCGTTAACCTGGCCACCGAGGAAGAGCAGGACCATTCCTGGAAAGAGAACGAAAGTGACACCACCCAGTGGCTCGACAACGAGAAAAAGCGCTGGAAGGAAGGCCGCTTCAAGGCCCGTTATGCCGGTGACATGGCAGAGCTGCTCAAGTACCGCTCGCTGCAGTTCGACGAAGGCTGGCCGCTGCTGGAAGGGCGTCATGTGTTATCCACCGAGCTGCTGCAGCGTCTGGCTGATGAGCTGGGCGACACCTTCATGAGCACGATGAATCGCAGTCATACCGGCGTGGTGACTTTCGATAAGGCCATCGTGTTGAGTTTTGCAGAGCGCCAGTCGATCCGCGACCAGAGCGCGAAGTTGCTGCCCCCGGCCTCCTTGAGCGATGCGCAGACCCAGCGCTTGTCTATCGCTGAACTGTTGGGCCGTCTGGCCAAGGGCAGTTTCGAAGTGGCTCAACTGAGCCCGTTGCAACGCCTGCTGGTAGGGGCGTTGATCGGCGCGCAGGCGCTGGATAACCGCAGCTTCGAGGCGGCTCGCCCACAATTGGACAACCTGGCCAACAACCTCGACGAGCGCGGCATCGCGGGCAACTACGCGACGATCGAGCGTGTCCTGTTCAAGCTTCAGGCGCCGGCTTTCCAGGCCGGGTTGGCCGACCCGAGCGGTGAGCCGCCCGGGCATTCCGAAACCGCCCTGGGCTTGAAGAAGCAGGCGCTGGAGCAGCCCCTGACACTGCGCCAGTGGGGGCGGCACGTTGCCCGGATCCAGCAGGTGGCGAAGCTTGAGTACCGTGACCGGATCACCGAGCGCCTGGCGACTGTCCTGGACGGCTTCGAGGCCGACACGATCAAGCTTGTCCCCCAGGATTTGCTGCTTCAGGGCGAAGGTGACAGGGTGGGTGGGCGCTGTTATCCACTGGCCCTGGTCATGGCGGCGGCCATGACATCGGGGAAGGCGGCGGTCAACACCCTGCGCGAACGCTTCTACCTGGGTGCCATCGAGCCTGAGGCAGGCGATTGCGTGACGTTTCTGCAAGGTGTGGAAGCGTTGCGTGAAGTGCAGCTCAGTGACGTCGGCAATGCCTTGGGGCGCTCGGATCTGAAGCGGGTCGTAGAGACGCTGCAAGCCAGGACAACCACCGGCACGTTGATGCTCAATTCCGACAACCACGCCATGCTGGTGGCCAGGACCTTCGACGGTGAGTGCAGCACCTATCACTTCTACGATCCGAATTTCGGCGTCTTCGAGTTCGAGCATGCCACTCGATTCAGGCAGGCGCTGGAGCGGTTCTTTATCCAGCAGGAAATGGCCGTTCACTATGCGGCGTATGGGGAGGCGGCCCGTCCGACGTTCGAGCTGATCGAGCTGGACGGTGAGCGCGTTTCGAAAGCCTCATTGCCCGGTTCGATCCGGGTCTCGGAACTGCTGCAACCGGGTGCCTTGCCTGGACATTCGCAACCCCCAGTCAGCCAGCGCTGGGCCAGTGCCCGCGGGCAATCGCTCATGAACAATTCTCGACTCGGCAGCAGTCTGTTGGCCCTGGATGGTCACTGGTGGGGACAACGCATTGCGGAGGTCACGACCCAACTCCGGCAGCAGAACCAATTGGCGCCGCAACTTGTGCCGTTGTTCGAAACCCTGGAAATCACCTCGGACGGGTCGTATCGGATCAACCTGATCGATCCGAAAAAACCCGGGCAACTGGTGCGGGTCATGTCCGACGACCATCGACTCCTGCGAATCAAGAACTACCTCTCGGAGCGTTTTCTGGCCTTGGCCAACAAACCCTTGGTCCCGAGCGAGCCTGCCGAAGTGGGCAGCGTTCACACCCTCAATGCCGGTTTCAGCATACAGGCGCTGATGTCCGCGTTGACTGAGCGGGAAGGGCCGGACCGTCCTCTGTCCCTGGCGGTGCGGCTGCATGTCTATGTCAATTACGCACAACTGGTGCATGGCAACGTAACCGATGTGGCAGGCTTGGTAGGCCTGGTCCGGCAGGCGTTGGCGGAAGAGAAGTTGATTGCCCGCACGGTTGCGCCAGTGGTCAAGGCGGCGGTGGGTTCCAGCGTGAGCGAGGCGACCGGAGGCGTGCTGCAACTGGCGAATGTCGGGTTCGATATCTATCAGTTGTTGACCGCGTCCAATGAGATCGAACGTACCCGGTTCGGCACTCAACTGGCTTTCGATTCGGCCGGGCTGATGTTGTCGGCGGGAGCGCTCACGGTCGGCGCCACCACTGCCGGAGCGTTTCTTGGCGGGGCTGCCGTGATCCTGGGCGGCTTGGCGGTAGGGGTGACGGCCGTGGCCCAGGGGTTCGCCGCCATTGCCGAAGAGGCCAGGCAGGTCGGGCTGTTCTTCGACGAACTGACCAAGGCCCATCTCCAGGCCTACCGGTTTGACGCTCGCAGCGACGCCTGGTTGCCACGTCCGTCACTGATTGTCGGCACGTTGGATCTGGTCCGCGGCGAACTCGCCCTGGACAGCCCGAGGCTGTATCCGTTGCGGGATCATTTCGGCGTGCCGACGTTCGATGACGATTATGACCGGGCGATCGATATCCGTTGGGAGCTGCGCCTGACCGAGCGAGTCAAGTTCACCCCGTCCGCCGGCCAGGCCATCGTACTGCCTTGCGTGCCGAGAACCTGTTACCGCTATGAGTACAAGGCGCTGCCATTCGCGGGGTTGCGCCATGACACCGGGTTCGACACGGCACGGCGACTGGAGAAAAAGAAGGCGGATGGTGGATGGCTGTTCCTGTTTTCGTTCTATTCGTTTCCGAGCGACTACATCCTGTACCGCATGCTCCCGGATTACCGGCCAACCGTGATCGACGTGTTGCTCGATGAGACCGAGCGTTCGCTGGTGGTGCCGGTGCTCCCAACGGTGTGGCACGGAAAAGTCAGCTACCGGATCCGAGGCGCGGGCAAGCGTTGCGCAGTGGGCCTCAATCCCGGCGTGAGCCTCACACTCGAGTCGTTGAACCGACAGCGCTCGGGTTGGGTGCTGGATGCGCCCTGGGCCACTGAGGGCGATATCCGGATCGAGCGCTACGCGAAACTGTTCGTGGGCGCCGTCCAGGTGAGCTTCACGGGAACGGGCTTTCATGACGTGCTGCTGCGGATCGCTGGCAACCAGGTGTTCCAAGTCGAGCTGAGCGAACGCAAACTCACGCTTATCGAGCAGGACGTGCCTGCGGGCATGGATCGACAGGCGTTGCAGCCACACCTCAAGCGCCTGGCGCAAGGTCACCGCCTGGCGATGCCCTACACGCCGGTCCACCGCTACCTGATTCCCTTCGAGAAGCCCGACGAGCCCCGTTACGTCACGGCCTGGTATGACGCGAAGGAGGACCGTTTCCTGTACATCCGTAACGAGATCCCCGGTACCGATGACGCACTGCTGGGGGCGGTGGCAGGCGACAGTGCCTATTTCCATGAACCGGAGGGCCTGATCATCTGGCAGGTCGATGCGAACACTGGACTGTTGAGCCATCGCTATTGGCTACGGGGCGCAAAGAATGCGGCGACCAGCATCCGCAGCGTCGAGGCCGACGCCCAGGGGGTGATTCATGTCGCACAGCAAATCACCCGTGCGGACCAGACCCGCGATGTGCTGGTCTATGTCATCCATGATGGGCAATTGCTGCTGAGTTCGGTGACTCGGGAGGAAGGGCCGGCGCTGGAATCGGTCTTCAGTGCCAGCGAAACACTGGCCGACTGGAGCCAGGTTCTGGGCAGCGGTTACCCCTCTACACCGTATGTCGATAATGAGGCGACTTACGCCACCGTCGATTGGCAGCCGGCCCCCTTTGTGTCGGTCTGCTGGAAAATCGACGCGCAGTGGCGGGACATGGCCTGGGTTCGCCGCAGTGACCAACTGATCATCCGCCCCGCGCCGAAACACAACCATCTGCGTGGCTGGCCGGACTCGATCAAGAACATGACGGATCTGACGTTGCTCACGCCGGAGGACGGCAGCGATGTGTTCATCGTGTACGACAGGCTCAGAAAGGAACTGTGCCGTCGGCGACGGACCCTGGTGGCCGGTAAGTGGCAGTGGTCGAGCAAGTGGAAGCAGTACGAGAAGTTGGAAAATATCATCGCCATCGACGGAGGCTACCTGGTGCTGACTTCCAATGGGTTGTTCTACACCCTCACGGACCAGGGTGAACTGAGCCTGGGGGGCATGAACGCGCCCTGGTTCAAGAATCGGGCGCATTGGTGGTCTGCATTGGAGCCGCTGGCCCGACGACACGACACCGAGCGTCTGGCCCTTGTCGGCCTGACCAGCTTCAGCGGTGACGCGACGTTGTGTGCCTGGTACATCGGCAGCAGGCTGCTGCTGGCTGAACCGGGGCATGGGAAGGAAATGCGCCTGCTGAGCGTCACTCCGGATGGCGAGGCGGCCTGGCTGTTCGATGTATCCGAGGGGGAAGTCCATCGTCAGGCGTTCATCGATCCGCAGCAGCTTGAGTCGGTCTTTGGACTGGGCACGCAAGTGTTGCAGGCCGACGCGTTACCCAAGGCGCAGCGTGAATGGGCACCCTGGCGATTTGTCGAGGTGACGGTCGACGGTATCGGACTGCGTGGCGTGACGCCCGAAGGTGTCGTGGTTTCGTTGCGGAGTCGGGAGCCAGCGTTGATCACGGGTGTGACTCGTGAGTGGGTCATTGCCCAGGATGGCCGGAAGCAGGAGATGCTCGAGCAATTGGCGAACCAGCCGTTTCGTAACGCGTTGCTGACTGTGGAGGATCCTGGCGACCTGCAATGGTTCGTCACTGAGCGTAAGCGCTTGATTCGGGTGCCCAGGACCGAGGTTCCAGGGGCCTTCGATTTACTGGGGACCCAGCGGCAGGACAACGTGCTGCTTCATGAGCACAGTAATGGCAAGTTGTTGAGCTACCCGGCCATGGTAGAGGCGGGGCCCCTCGGTTACGTCCGGCGTGATGGCGAGGTACTGGTTGTCGGCGGGGAAAAGATGAAGATCGACGATCTGCTACCGGACGATGTCACGACCTTGGTCCTGTGCCTGGGGCAGGGAAGCGTGAGTTACCGGCTGACGAAGGCGGCCTGGTTGAGGCTCGAATCGGTCGTCCTCAACTGCCGGCCCTCCCTGGACGGCGTGTCTGCAGAACCTGGCAAGTTGATCTGGGAGCTGGATGACCCAGACCGGTTGTTGCTGAGCATTGTCGATGAGCACTTGGTGATCATTGATCCTGATAGTGGACACAGTGTGATTATTCGTGAGGTGTATGCCAGCGATATCAACTTGCGGGGTGAGGTCTTGCTCAGTTTCGAGGGGCATCGACGTTATGCCGTTTCAAAGTTGATACGGCGCTTGGACGCCCAGCCGAATCCCCGCAATAGCATCTTGCTGAAAGATCTGCTGAGCGTTTCGAAGAAGTTGGAAAGTAATGCGGTGGATTAATCAGGTCGCTCAATAAAGCGGAGCCGATTATTGAACGCTCATGGGGCGATTCCTTTTCAAGTTGAATCGCCTCATGAGATGTTCGTCCAGCTTCTTCTTTATGAGGGTTCTTTTATTGTTCAAATGAATCCTGTCCAGTTTGAAGAATGCCTGTTGCTGGATGATTTTTGCCGAGCGCTTTTCCCAGTCCCAAAATAGAAAGTTGTGTTTTTTTATATCCACGCTCAGTTCGAGCTTGTAGACGGCGATATGGACGTCGTTCCGCGAGTCGTAGCGGGCCGGGATGATCTGAAACGTTTCGCCGTGCCGGGTTTCCTTGTCGAAGGACAGCATCGCCGGCTGATCGGCTTTCAGGGCATCGAGGGTATCGATCATTGCGTTCGCCTGCCGTGAATCCTTCATGGCCTGGGCGCCCTGAACCAGGAAGTCCGCCACCGAGCCGGAGACGAGGTGCCGGGTACGGGTGAAGATGGTGTCGTCATACAGCGACCAGCCGAGGAAATTCAACGTGCGTACATACTCTTCGAACCAGCCTTTCGAATCGGTATAGCGGTGATGACCAAGGTCGGCTGAGCGGGTGGCAATGTTATTGCAGTCCGCGATGTCGTTGTGATCCTGCAGGGAAAGTGTCTCGATATAGGAGAGCAGGTTAGGACCTGTGACCAGGCCGGTCAGCGATGGGTTGTTCATGGGTGAGTCTCCGTAGAAGTTGTCTTTTATAAATACAATGGTGGTCGGTGGATTCAAGTAAGTAAATGAGTTGATTTAAATCAGAATGTTGTTGGGAGGCCGAGGCCAGGAAGGCTACATATGTTGTAATGGGCCTGAAGTTGCAGTTTTACTAAAGGGTAAATTAGATTGCAGCTTGTCCGCAGGAGCGGTCATTACATAACCAAGGAAGTTATATGGAACAGTTTGAAAGTGAAGTGAGTATTGAACAGAGCATTGAGCTGATCGGCGCGCGCATCAACAGGCGCAAGGCGCTGGTTTCTCCCAGTCTGCGTGTGCGTCGATCCGCAGCACTACTGGACAGCCCGACCAGGGATCTGGACGCGCTGATGTTGGGAAACGCGCTGGTAGGCTACGGCAGCAACATGTCGCTCACCAACATGGCGATCATGGAGAATCTGATGACCATGGCCATCATGGAGGCCAACTTTGAAGTGCCGGGCGGCAAGAACACCTTGGCGTGGTACGACGCATTTATCCGGTGCCTGCATGACCTCGGATGTTTCGTGGCCGATGACGGCTATGCCCGCTACTCCGAGAGTTCCCAGCGCGTGGACATGGACTTCGTGATCAGCGATATCGTCAAGGGGATCATCGATGGCGTGAAGGCCAGTGTCCCGGCAGCATCGGTGCTCGGTGCTGTGGTGAACACCACGATCGACGGGCTGAAGCAGGATAAGCAAACCATCAATCTGTTCAACAGCCAGGTCAAGACACCCGAGGGCGCTCGCCTCTCCGTCATTCCCTGCGAGCAGTTGGCCAACGGCATCCTGATCGCATCGTCCGCCTCGATCAGGCAGACCGGCACTTCGAATAACGGCGGTGTCCTTTTCGTGAACTGGCAATCGTCGGCGCGGGACATCTTTCGCGGTAAATCCTTCGTGACGTTCAACCCGGCTCGTTACGAAGAGTTCAGGTCGGACATCGAGGAGTACCTGGGGGAACATCGCAGGGAAGTGCTGCGAAAGCGCTTCAACCGCCGCAAGCAAGGCTGACAGGTCAGTGGTGTTATGGCACCAGGTAGCCTTTCACGCCGGTAAAGATGATCTGTGCCGCCAACGCACAGACGAATAAGCCCATCAGGCGGCTGACGATCTGCAAGCCCTGGTCACCCAGGATCCGTTCGATGCGGCTGGACAGGTAGAGCACGACACCGACGGTGAAGCTGGCCAGGGCGATGCTGATGATAGCCATGAGTTTGTCGTCCCAGTGCGGCTGGCTCACGCCCATCACCAGCAGCGCGCCGATGGTGCCGGGGCCGACAGTCAACGGAATGGTCAGCGGGACGATGGTTACGTCCTGCTGGACATTGTCGGTCTGCACAGCCGACTTGCCTTGGGCCATGCCCAGCGCCGAAATGAACAGCACGCTGCCAGCGCCGATACGGAACGCATCCACGGTGATGCCGAACACAGTGAAAATCACCCGCCCGAACAAATACAGCAGGACGCTGGAGATCAGTGTTGCGATCGCGACCTTCCAGGCCAGGCGTCGCTGCTCCTTGCGCGAATAGCCACGGGTCAGGCCGATAAAGCACGACAATACGAAGAAGGGGCTGTAGAGCACCAGCATCTTCAGGTAAACGCTGAACAGCACATGGAGCATGGTCGGGGCTCAAGGCGGAGAAAGAGGACGGAAGTCTATCAGGCAGTGTGACGTCTGTCGGCTCAGGACGTTTGCGCCGTGCGGTTCTGTTGTTCGCGTTGGGCCACCCAGTGCTCGATCAGCTCGCGCAGTTGCGACAACTCCACCGGTTTGGCCATGTGGCCGTCCATCCCGGCCTGACGGGCCCGCTCCTTGTGCTCGGCCAGGATGTGGGCCGTGAGCGCCACGATGGGCGTGCGGGTTCGCTGGTTACCCATTTCCCAGGCTCGCAGCTGCTGGGTGGCGGAAAATCCATCGAGGATCGGCATTTCGCAATCCATCAGGACCAGGTCGTAGCGCCGTTCCTTCATGGCCTTGAGGGCTTCCTCACCGTTGCTGGCGGTGTCGGGTTGCAGGTTGAGCTTGCCGAGCATGCCGCGGATGACTTTGGTGGAAATGCTGTTGTCTTCGGCCACCAGGATGCGGAAGTCGCTGGGGACTTTCACCGGCACGGCGGGACCGGCATTCAATGGGACATTGGGGGCATGGCCTTTGTTGCGCTGGTTCAGTTCGTCCGCGAGGGTGGTCTTGAGGGTATAGCCGGCCACCGGCTTGGCGAGGATGCGCTTGACCCCGCTGTTGCGCGCCACGATCTTGCTCGGTGCGTTGCTGATGCCGGTGAGCATGATCAACAGGATGTCGTGGTTCAGGCTTGGGTCTTCCTTGATCTTGGCCGCCAGCTGCATGCCGGTCATGCCAGGCATGTTCTGGTCCAGCAGCACCACGTCGAAATAATCCCGCAGGTGGGCCTTGGTGCGCAGCAGCGCCAGGGCTTCCTTGCCCGATGGCACCGCGCTGACATTCAAGCCCCAGGCGCTGCATTGCTGCACCAGCACCTTGCGGCAGGTCTCATTGTCATCGACGACCAGCACCCGCGCGCCTTGCAACGGACTGTCGAGATCGGAGGTCGGGTGCTCCAGGCGATCCGGATCCAACGGCAGGGTCAGCCACAAGGTGCTGCCCTGGTTGCTTCCACTCTTGATGCCGAACTCGCCGTGCATCAGCATGATCAACTGGCGGGCGATGACCAGGCCCAGGTTGCCGCCCAAGCGCGTGGCCGACAGGAAGTTCTTGCTGTGCAGCTCGGCGTGCATGAGCGTGTCGCGCTCTTCGGCGTCCATGGGCACGCCGCTGTCTTGTACGGCAATGCGCAGGCGCGGTTCGCTGCTGCGCTCGTCAAGGGCCACGACGATCAGCACCTCGCCTTCGTCGGTCTTCTTCAAGGCGTTTTCCAACAGGCTCAGCAACGCCTGGCGCAGCCGCGTCGGGTCACCGCTGATCACCCGCGGTACCTGGGGCTGGATGAAACTGATCAGTTCGACATTCTGCTGCTCGGCCTTGGCGCGGAAGATGCTCAGGCAATCCTCGATCAAGGCATTGAGATCGAACTGCACATCGTCCAGTTCGATCTGACCGGATTCGAGCCGGGAAATGTCGAGGATCTCATTGATCAGCGTCAGCAGCTCGTTGCCGGCGCTGTGGATGGTCTGCACGTAGTCGCGCTGCTTGACCGACAGCGGCGTACCCAGCAGCAGCTCGGTCATGCCCAGCACGCCGTTCATCGGGGTACGGATCTCGTGGCTGATCTTGGCCAGGAATTCCGCCTTGGCATTGATCTCGGCATTGCTCGCCGCCAGGTCGCGACTGATGCTGAAACGGCTTTCGTTGATGGAGCGCTGGCGTTCGCCCAGGGCGACGCTCATCAGCAGGCCGCTGATGCAGATGAACACCAGCAGCGTGACGATCAGGCCTTGGGGCGCGACTTCCGTGAGGCCTTGCAGGGCGGGCAGGATGATCAGCGTACCCAGGTTGAAAACCACCATGGCCGCGACAAACAGCCGTGCGGGGCGGTAGCCCTTCTGCCAGTGCCAGGCGCTGACGAACAGCATGCTCAGGCCGGCCAAGGCCACCAGCGCATAGGTCATGATGTTGAGCGGCAGGGTGTTGACGAACAACAGCAACAGACTGCACAGCATGATGAACACGATGCCCCCCAGCAGCAGCCGGTTCAGCGGGTGTGGTCCCAGGGGGGCAAAAAAGCGGTAGGCGAGCATCAGGCCGCATGGCGCGGTCAGCAGCAGGGCCAGATAAGCACCAGGAGTCTGCACCGCCGGCCAGTCGGGTAACCAGCCCCCCGCCAGGTTCAGCAGCAATGCCAGGCTGAGCATCAGCAGCCCCTCACAAGCCGCCAACCACAGGCAACTGCGTGAGCGGGTGTAGGCGTAGCGGGTGAGGTTGTGCAGGATCAGCATGGCGATGCAGCCGAACAACCAGCCATAGATCAGGGTCTGGTTCTGATCCGCCGCGGCCACGATTGCCGGCTGCAGGGTGATGTGCGGGCGCAGCTCATGCCGGGATGCCAGTCGCAGGTAGACGTCCAGCGGTTTATCGCTGCGGGGCAGGGCCAGCATGAAATCGCTGCTGGGCACCGAATGCTCGCTGCGGGGCAGGGCATTGCCGGTGATCTGTTGATCGATCAGGGCGTCGCCGTCCAGCACATAGAGATTCAAGCGCGACAGGTCGGGCGCAAAGATGCGCAGGATCTGCTCATGCTTGTCGGGTGCCAGCCGGAAGCGCAGCCACAGCGCGCCATCAGGCTCGGCGGCGCGGATACGGTCGAGGTCGATGGGGCTGAATTGGTTGGTGTAGCGGGCGGAGCGGATGTCGCTCAGCTTCAGGTCGCCCTGTTCGTCGAGCAATACCGCCCAGCCACTGCCTGGCGCGGCCTGGGCCGAAAGCATGCAGAGCAGCGTAAGCAGGGTGACGGTAAAGCCTATGGCAATCCTGAGCCAGCGCACGGCGAAATCCCTTCTTAGGTTGATGCCAGATTATAACTATGCGCGGCGCCCGGACAGACAGGCAAGGGCCACGGAGCCCTGCCTGGCTGAAAGGCCGGGTTATTCCAGATTTTCGCCACGCTCGCGGGCAATGGCACGATAACCAATGTCCTTACGGTAGAAGCAACCTTCCCAATCGATCTCGGCGGCAAGCTTGTAGGCCTGCTGCTGAGCGGCGTCGACACTGGCTCCCATGGCGGTGGCGCACAGCACGCGACCGCCGGCGGTGACGACCTGGCCGTCCTTCAGCGCGGTCCCGGCGTGGAAAACCTTGCCTTCCAACTGGGCCGCGGCCTCCAGGCCACGGATCGCGCTGCCCTTGGCGTAGTCGCTCGGGTAGCCGCCGGCCGCCAATACGACACCAACGCTTGGGCGCGGATCCCACTGCGCTTCGACCTTGTCCAGCGCCTGGGCCAACGCGGCTTCGACCAGCAGGACCAGGCTCGATTGCAGGCGCAACATCACCGGCTGGGTCTCAGGATCGCCGAAACGGCAGTTGAATTCGATGACTTTTGGGTTACCAGCCTTGTCGATCATCAGGCCAGCATAGAGGAAACCCGTGTAAACGTTGCCTTCCTCAGCCATTCCGCGCACGGTTGGCCAGATCACCTGGTCCATGACACGCTGGTGCACCTGGGCGGTGACGACTGGGGCCGGGGAATAGGCACCCATGCCGCCGGTGTTCGGGCCGCTGTCGCCGTCGCCGACGCGCTTGTGGTCCTGGCTGGTGGCCATCGGCAAGACGTTCTTGCCGTCCACCATGACGATGAAGCTGGCTTCTTCGCCGTCGAGGAATTCTTCGATCACGACCCGAGAGCCGGCGTCACCGAAGGCATTGCCGGCCAGCATGTCGCGCACGGCGTCTTCGGCTTCGGCCAGGGTCATGGCCACGATCACGCCTTTACCGGCCGCCAGGCCATCGGCCTTGATCACGATAGGGGCGCCTTTCTCCCGCAGGTAGGCCAGGGCCGGCTCGATTTCGGTGAAATTCTGGTAGTCGGCGGTCGGAATCTTGTGCCGGGCCAGGAAATCCTTGGTGAAGGCTTTCGAGCCTTCCAACTGTGCGGCGCCGGCGGTCGGACCGAAGCAGTCCAGGCCACGGGAGCGGAACAGGTCGACGACACCGGCGACCAACGGCACTTCCGGACCGACGATGGTCAGCGAGACATTCTTCTCGGCGAAGTCGGCCAATTGTTCCAGGGCCAGCACGTCGATGGCGACGTTCTCGCACTTGGCTTCGATGGCGGTACCGGCATTGCCCGGCGCCACGAAAACCTTCTCCACGCGCGGATCCTGGGCCACTTTCCAGGCCAGGGCGTGTTCACGGCCACCGCTGCCAATGATCAAAACATTCATTTCAAAAACCTCGGATGACGCTGATTCTGTATGCAGCGCTGAAGCTGCTCTTCTGTGGAAGCGAGCCTGTGTGGGAGCAAGGCTTGCCCGCGATGCAGGCAACTCGGTTTATCAGGCGCACCGAGGTGATGCTATCGCGGGCAAGCCTTGCTCCCACACAAACTCAGCTTCCACATCGATCGATGTTAGTGACGGAAATGGCGCATGCCCGTAAAGACCATCGCGATGCCTGCTTCGTCGGCGGCGGCAATCACTTCATTGTCACGCATCGAACCACCCGGTTGGATGACGGCGGTGATGCCGACCTTGGCCGCGTTGTCGATACCGTCGCGGAACGGGAAGAACGCATCGGACGCCATGACCGCGCCCTGGACCTGCAGGCCGGCGTGCTCGGCTTTGATGGCGGCGATACGGGCCGAGTTCACGCGGCTCATCTGGCCGGCGCCGACACCGATGGTCTGGCGGTTCTTGGCGTAGACGATGGCGTTGGACTTGACGTACTTGGCGACTTTCCAGGCGAAGATCAGGTCGTTGATTTCCTGCTCGCTCGGGGCGCGCTGGGTCACGACTTTCAGGTCGGCGCTGCCGATCATGCCGATGTCGCGGCTCTGTACCAGCAGGCCGCCGTTGACGCGCTTGTAGTCCCAGGCCGGAGCACGGTCGGCCGACCATTGGCCGCAGGCCAGCAGGCGCACGTTGGCCTTGGCGGCCACGATGGCGCGAGCTTCTTCGCTGACCGAAGGCGCGATGATCACTTCGACGAACTGACGCTCGACGATGGCTTTGGCGGTCTCGGCATCCAGTTCACGGTTGAAGGCGATGATGCCACCGAAGGCCGATTCGGTGTCGGTGGCGTAGGCCAGCTCGTAGGCCTGGCGGATACCGCCCTCGGCGTCCGGGCTCACGGCCACGCCGCACGGGTTGGCGTGCTTGACGATCACGCAGGCCGGCTTGACGAAGCTCTTCACGCACTCCAGCGCGGCGTCGGTGTCGGCCACGTTGTTGAACGACAGTTCCTTGCCTTGCAGCTGGGTGGCGGTGGCGATGCCGACTTCGGCAGGCTTGGCTTCCACGTAGAACGCCGCGCTCTGGTGCGGGTTCTCGCCATAGCGCATTTCCTGGGCCTTGACGAACTGGGTGTTGAAGGTGCGCGGGAATTCGCTGCGGCCTTCGGTCGACAGGGTTTCAGCGGCCTGGTTCACGGTGCCCATGTAGTTGGCGATCATGCCGTCGTAGGCGGCGGTGTGTTCGAAGGCCTTGAGCATCAGGTCGAAACGCTGGGCGTAAGTCAGGCCGCCGGCCTTGAGGTTTTCCAGCACATTGGCGTAGTCGCTGGCGTTGACCACGATGGCCACGTCTTTGTGGTTCTTGGCCGCCGAGCGGACCATGGTCGGGCCGCCGATGTCGATGTTCTCGATGGCGGTCGGCAGGTCGCAGCCCGGCTTGTTGATGGTGGCTTCGAACGGGTAGAGGTTGACCGCCACCAGGTCGATCGGCTTGATGCCGTGTTCGTTCATGATGGCGTCGTCGATGCCGCGACGGCCCAGGATCCCACCGTGGATTTTCGGGTGCAGGGTCTTGACCCGACCGTCCATCATTTCCGCAAAACCGGTGTAGTCCGCGACTTCCACTGCGGCGACGCCATTGTCCTGCAGCAGCTTGAAGGTCCCGCCGGTGGAGAGGATCTCGACACCCAGCTGTTGCAGCTCGCGGGCGAATTCGAGGATCCCGGTCTTGTCGGAGACGCTGATCAAGGCGCGGCGGATCGGCAGGCGGGTGGTCTGGTCGGTCATTTCAATTTCCATCAAAAGCAAGGGAAGTCAGCAAAAAAGGCGACCGTTTTTTATGCGGGCGCCTTTCTGGTTTGATTGAATGCTTACAGCAGATCGTACTGCTTGAGTTTCTTGCGCAGGGTACCGCGGTTCAGGCCCAGCATCTCGCTGGCCTTGGTCTGGTTGCCCTTGACGTAGTTCATCACGCTTTCGAGCAGTGGCGCCTCGACTTCGGAAAGCACCAGGTTGTACACATCCGTGACGGCAGCGCCCTCAAGGTGGGCGAAATAATTGTGCAGCGCCTTCTCGACACTCCCGCGAAGGGTCTGACCCTCTTCGCTAGGCGTATTGAGGTGCTGTTTCAAATTCACGTTGTCGCTCACGGGTGTTATTCCACTCACTAAAGTCTCGGTCATCATCGTCATGCGGCCACCCCTTCGTCCCCTGTCAGGCTCTTGTAACGTTCAGCGAAGAAGGCCTGAACGTCGGCGCATTGTGCTTGCGTACCATCCAAACGATTGAAGCGGGCGCGAAACTCCCTGGCGCCCGGCAGGGTTGCGAGATACCAGCCCACATGCTTGCGCGCGATGCGTACGCCCATGACTTCTCCGTAGAAGGCATGCAGCGCGGCCAGATGCTCCAGCAGAATTCGTTCCACCTCGGACATTTGCGGCGCAGCGAGCTTTTCGCCAGTGCGCAGGAAGTGTTCGATCTCACGGAAAATCCAGGGCCGCCCCTGGGCGGCCCGGCCGATCAACAGGCCGTCGGCACCGGTTGCGTCCAGCACATACTGGGCCTTCTCTGGCGAGTCGACATCGCCATTGGCAAACACCGGTATCGACACCGCCTGCTTGATCGCGGCGATGGTGTCGTACTCGGCCTCGCCGGTGTACAGGTCGGCACGGGTGCGGCCATGGACCGCCAACGCCGTGATTCCCGCCTGTTCGGCGATCTTCGCCACCGTCAGGCCATTCCTGTTCTCCCGGTCCCACCCGGTGCGGATCTTCAAGGTCACCGGCACATCGACTGCGGCGACGACCGCCTGCAGGATCTCGGTAACCAGGGCCTCATCCTTCAACAGCGCCGAGCCGGCAGCCTTGTTGCAGACCTTCTTTGCCGGGCAGCCCATGTTGATGTCGATGATCTGTGCCCCCAGCGCCACATTGGCCCGGGCCGCCTCTGCCAGCATCTGTGCATCGCCACCGGCGATCTGTACCGAGCGGGGCTCGGGATCGCCTTCGTGGATCATGCGCAGACGCGACTTGCGGGTGTTCCACAGGCTCATGTCGCTGGTGACCATTTCCGAAACCACAAGACCGGCGCCCAGCCGTTTGCATAACTGACGAAAGGGCTGATCGGTGACGCCCGCCATGGGGGCGAGAACCAGACCGTTCTGCAGTGTGTATGGGCCGATGCGTACCGCCGACATAGGACTTCCCTGAAGTGGGGCCGGATCATGAGACTTCGAAAAAGGGTTGGCATGATACCCGCTCTCGATGACTGGATAAAGATCGAATTGGATAAAATCTGAACAGCTATTTTGTTATCGCCAGCGGTTTGGTCCGGCTGGGGTGGGTCAGAAAGCTGCCGTCAATCGACTGGCCCCCGGTGGCTTCACTCGGGCGAGTGGAAGCTCAAACTGTAGTTCACCGCTTTGGGGCCCGGATCCAGAATGTCCAGGGCGATATGAATAGGGGTCTGCGGCGGCATTTCCCCCAGGCCTTCCAGATCGCCGCCCAGGTATTCTCCGGGCTTGAAGCGACGGCTGGCGATCAAGTGCCCGTTAAGGTCGGCGAAGCGCAGTTCCAGCAGCGGAAAAGGCTGGGAGAAGGGCGCACGATTGTAGATGATCGCGTCCACCACCAGGGCGCCGCTGAAGTCCGGATGACTGCGCACCACCAGGTTGCTGCTCTTGATCTTGGCGATGTCGACTTTGGATGGCACGTCGCAGCCAATGGTCGGGCAAATCTGCAGGAACCACGGGCGGTACTGGTCCTGGCGGGCCAGTTCGTCGAAATGATAGGCGATGTACTGGCCTGCCAAGGCCCCGGCGGCGAGCAGGATCAACAGGCTCCACAGCAGGCGCCGCCCCCAGGGCGAGCGGCGCTTGCGCCAGTCCAGTTGCAACGGATCGTCGTCAAGGTCCTGAAGGACTTCGGCGCGTATTCCAGGCTCCTGGCGTTCGCGTTTCCTGCGGGACTGGACCGGCTCTTCGTCGGCGTCGTCGATATCGTCGGTGGCGGACAGGCGCTCGAGGCGTTCGTCGGGCTCATCGTCCGGCGCCAGGTGCAGCGGCGCGCCAGGTTCATCGTCCGGGTCCAGTGGTTCCAGCGTCAGAGGTAGGGACAGGGACGGCTCGGTGCGTGGTGGCCGGACGGGCTCATGGGGCGCGAACGGTTCGATAGGGACTTGGGCCACTGCTTCCGCGCGCTCAGCGGGAGACTCGCTGTACAGGCTGTCGGACCAGGGTTCCTGCTCGTCGGAAAGGTGGTCCCGCTGTGCGCTCAGGTTATCTTCGCGGCGTCGGCCGAAGGAGTCCGGTGCCCGTTTGTCGCGTCGCTCCAGGCGAGCCAGTTCCTTGTCCAGGTCATCCAGGTCCAGCTCCGCGGCGGTCCACTGCTTCTGGCTGATCGCCCGGGGCGGTGCTTCGACGACGGCAGGCCGAATGGGCGCGGGAGGGGCGGGAGCGGGTTCCCTGGCTGTCCGTTGTTCCAGCAGTTGCCGTGCGGCATTGAAGACTTGCAGGCACGAGCCGCAGCGAACCACCCCGCGGGCCACGCTCAATTGAGCATGGCTGACGCGAAAACTGGTGTGGCAATGCGGGCACTGGGTGACGAAACTGTCGGTCATGCGGCTATCCGGTGGATACAAGCGGCCATTCTAGCGCCGACGGCCGGTGATGCGCACCCAGCCATCACGATTGGCAATAGGGTCCAGGTCAAAGTCGGCGGCATAAGCGGCGGCGACTTCCTCGCCCTGTTCGGCCAGGATGCCCGACAGCGCCAGTCGTCCACCCGGCTTGACCAGGCCCGACAGTTGCGGCGCCAGGGAGACCAACGGTCCGGCGAGGATATTGGCCACCAATACGTCGGCCTGGACCTGGGGCAGGTCCTGCGGCAGATAGAGTGGGAACAGTGCTTCGGCAATGTTATTGCGCCCGGCGTTGTCGCGGGACGCTTCCAGGGCCTGGACGTCGATGTCGGTGCCGACCGCTTCCTTGGCGCCCAGCAGCAGCGCGGCAATGGCCAGGATGCCCGACCCGCAGCCGAAGTCGAGTACGTCGCAGCCCTTGAGATCCTGACCGTCGAGCCATTCCAGGCACAGCGCGGTGGTCGGGTGGGTGCCGGTGCCGAACGCCAGGCCCGGGTCCAATAGCAGGTTGACGGCGTCCGGCTCCGGCGCCGCGTGCCAGCTCGGAACGATCCACAGCCGCTGGCCAAAGCGCATCGGCTGGAAATTGTCCATCCAGCTGCGTTCCCAATCCTGGTCTTCGATCACTTCGCTGTGATGTTCGGGCAACGGGCTGCCGGTCAGCAGTTCCAGATGGGCCAGAACGCTGGCCGCTTCGGTGCCACCTTCGAACAAGGCCAGCAGATGGGTGTGGGACCACAGCGGGGTGGTGTTCAGTTCCGGCTCGAAGATCGGCTGGTCTTCGGCGTCCATGAAGGTGACCGATACGGCGCCTACTTCAAGAAACGCATCTTCGTAGGTTTCGGCTTGTTCCGGGCTGATGGCCAGACGTACTTGCAGCCAAGGCATGGCGGGCACCTTTGGAAATAAATCTACAGGAAGCAGGCTTAGTGACCTGCGTGGCTAATTTGAGTAGCCGAATTAGCCACGCAGGTCACTAGGCTGCGAAAGCTGCGCAGTGTACGCCAGGTCGCCGTCAAAGTGGATAAGCCCGGTGGCCCGTGGCAGGCCGCGGCTGCCGTCCGGCGTGGTGTTTCGATATATATATGTATGACATGGAGGTGTTGTACGGCGGATAAGGTGAGGGTCCACACAACAGGGAGGAACGTGATGGACAACACTGCCGAGGGGCAAAGCAAGGTGAAGGGCGCAGGACCGGTATCTGTTCCGCAAGCGGAAACCGCACACGCCGTTCTGGAAAGACTGACACGCTGGAAGGCCGTTATCGACACGCGACTACAAACCCAGATGACCTTGCTGGAGGTGCTGGAGGAGTATCTGTTGGTCGAACTGCGTACCCGTTACCGGGAAGGCAACATCGATCCGTATTTCATCGGCACCCTGCTGGACACCGTGCTGCAACGGATGATCGATGACAGGCCGATTGCGCCTGACGAGGAATACGACGTGGCGTTCCGTTGGCCTGGCGGGCCCGACTCGGGTTTTACGGACGAGCGTCGGGAGGTCATTGTCCAGGTGGTGGAGTCCGTCGCCTGGGGGGGCATTCAGCACTACAAGGACTACCTGCGTCGTTATTGGCGGATGACTGCTGGTGACGCCTCGCTCGAGGGCGTGGTCCAGCGCAAACTTAATGAACACATGGCGGCCATCGACAGGATTTTTCAGCCTGACCAGCTGGCAGGCCTGGACGTCGAGGCGCTGCGGGAGCGCATCGAAACGCTCCAGGATGCCTGGCGTCGCGTAAGTGAAGCGACTGCGCTGGCCACTGAGCAGGAGCGCCGGGATCTCGATGCGTTGGCACGCTTGCAACTGCCTCATTGGCTGCGGGTGTTGGATGAACCCGGGCGAGCATCGCTACGGCTGCTTCAGGAGCGGACTCAGCAGGCGCAGGCGCTGGTCGATGAGTTGCTCGATGGCGTGGGCTCGTTGCGGGCCTTCGCCCGGCAACAGGCCAAGGCGTATATCAGGCATGAGCTGGACATGGACGTCGAGCCGGACAATGTTCGGGTGACGTTGCAATGGAGAGCGGTCGTTGATCAGCCCATACAACGTTACAGCCTGAGTGACCTGCTGGTGGCGGGGCCGGTAAGGTCGGATGCCGTGTCGGTACTGTTGGTGGAAAACGGCGCGATGCTGCGCAATCAGCCCCTTTCATCGGCGTTCGTCAGCCGTTTGTTGGCGGATGTGGATGCGCCTGCCGGGTACTTGCAAGCGCTGACCGATCGATATGGTCGGGCTGATCTGAAGCCCGCCATGTTCGATTGGCTGACGGCCCGACTGCAGCAAAGCGCATTCATTGCGCGTTGCGCGGGTCATCTGAAGGCGGTCAATCATGACGCGGTCAAAGCCCTCTGGGACGGCGAGGCGTCGGTCCTGTCCGCCAGCCCGCTGCATGTCACCGGCCTGGCACTGCCAAACGGCTTGCGATGCGCCGATCTGCTGCTGTTTTTCCGCGACGACATGCAGGGTGACCTATTGCTGTATGCGCCCGCCAAGCCCGATGGCCAGGAGTGGATCGAGTTGCCGTCGCTGTGGGCCGTGAGTGTGGAAATCGGCGCATGGACCCGAAATGAGGCAGGGCGCGAATACCTGGTGCAGCAGCTGTCCCCGAATGATCGCGATGTGGCTCGGGAATACTTTGCCCGTGTGATGGACAAGCCGATTTCATGGGACATGGGCAAGGATCTAAGGGCCGGAGCGACGGGATTCAGGGCGTGCCTGGAAGACGCCGTGGCCATGGGGTTGGCCCATAACCTGGCGCAGGTGCAGTTGGACGAGTCGCCTCGCTGGTACGCTGCACTGCCGCTTGATTCCCGTCGAAACATCAGCAGTTTGAGTCAGGAGCTCCTGCTGCATCAGCGGGCATTCAACGAGCTGCTTGCGGACTTCGAAGTCTTCGTGGACTTCGCCAAGCGCACCGTCGCCCAGGCGATCACGCCTTACCTGCGCAGCAGGGGCGTACTTGAGTCGGTGGATCCCGCGACGATCCTCATCGACTACAGCCCGGGGCTCGCGGGCCGTAACACGAAGACCGCGAGCCTGCTGGATCTGGTCATCCATGGATACGACGATAACTCGGGTATCGACGACCCTCGCAAAGGTGTGCGTTCCTCTGTCGGGCAGGACCTGGGGCAGGTCCGCAGTGCCGAGCTGGCGCTCTATATCCGACGGGCTTATGTGGGCGAGCGCTATGGGGCAGAGACCCGCGCCAGGTTCCTCGACGTCGATTCGCCTGCCTACATCAAGCGCCGCAATACCTACCGCCACATGCTGCTGATCCGAATGGACCGTGACCTGCGCGTCGCGAAGGGGATGGGCCTGTTGAACGATTCGGAATTCTGGTGGCTCACCCGGCAAGTCACCCTGCTGGGTGAGTTGGTGGCAGTGTCGGGCCCTGAATATCCGGGGACGCTGGTGAGGCGCGAGGGCGTGGTCAGGTTTACTGTCGATGGGCATGTCGTATTGGGCGTTTACGTTTTCACCTACTTCGATCCGAAACGTGCATCCTGGCTGTACACGCCAGACGCGCCGGACGGCGTTACCTTTCGCCGGTATCGGGATTTTTCCGGAGGGGTCGCTGCACGACTGCATGATTATGTCGTGGGGCGGGTGGCGCTCACGGCCAGGGAAAAGGTAAGGCGTTCGCTGGTGGCCCTGGCGACGACGAGTGCTCGCGTCGATGCGTTGCGCGAACTCAATCGGGTGATCGACATCCGGGCCGAGTTCGATGCCTATATCGAGCGCAGCATCACTGATGTGGAGGATGTCACCACCAGCCGTATCGAAGTGATCGAGGGCCAGGTCATCAAGGGCCTACTCTTTGCGTCTGCGCCGGTATGCATGGTGTATCCCCCTTTTGTCCTGCTGCTGGATATCGCCCTCATTACCGTCAGTTCCGGGCAGGCCATCGAGGCGCATGTCCAGGGCGACACGGAAAGCGCGCTGTGGCATTGGATGTTCGCGACCTGGGGAGCGTTGTTCGCCGCGTTTGGGCTACAGATCGTGGGCGCTGTCAGGCGTCTGGGGCAGGTGGTGAAGCCTGCATCGTTGTCGGCCCGGCGCTTGAGGCATGCAGCCCCCGCCGCCAAAGAGACTGATCCAACGCTACGACCCATACGCTTCAAGGCGCATCAGTCCATCAGGAAAGTGCCTGCAAATCTGGTGGAGGTGACTGAGGAGGGCATTTTCAAGGGCACCTGGCGTAGCCCGTCCAGTGTTTCACAGCCGCGGGACACCTACTTTATCAAGCATAAAGGCAGGTACTACCAAGTGAAGAAACATCCCTCTCTTGACGGTCTGCGCCTGGTGGATGCCAGGAATCCCGGGGCGCTTTATCAAGAGCCCCTGCGCAGGATGTCGAATGGCAAGTGGGTCTACGATAAGCCGGGCTTGCTGGGTGGAAACGGCGAGGTGGCTTATCTTGGGCGAGTGGATGACTTGCGGGCGGCGTTTCCTGGGCATGTCTTCCCGGATGTCTCAAGGGGCGCGTTGCAGGGCGAGGCGGTAGTGGCGAGGTTCAGCGAGGCCGTCGCAGACAATTATCTGTTCTCCCTGAACGCGCAGACCTGCGTGATCGCTTCGCTGCACAACCCGACCACCGGAATGGGCGCTGTCATTCACTTTGATCACAATATCCGCGCGCTGATCGAACGCTGTCTGCGGGACATAACGCAGCGTCTGGGCGGAGTGGCTAAGGATATCCGTGCCACCCTGGTGGGTGGGGATTGGCTGACTGGCACTGACATCGGCGGGCGGGTCAGGTCGGCGATGCGGCGCCAGGGCCTGCAACCCACGTGGGATTACTGGTCGTACTCTTCTTGTTTTGGCAGTACCTATGGTGTCGCGCTGGACCTGCGCAGTGGTGTGACGTCGGTGTTCAAGACAGGGCGCGGCCAAGTCGAACGCTACTACATACCGGTGCTGGCGCGAGCGAAAAAGAGCTCCGATCCGGTGTCGGTACGGGCACGGGGGTTCATGAGGCGCGTGCGAAACGAGCCCCTGGTCGCCAATCCCAGCGGTGCCATCAGCACTGGGCAGGGGAGGCCGGTGACTTCGGCGCAGATCGAAGCGCAAGCTTTCTCGACGGTGCTGCTGAGCTGATCGGTCGGCAGGCAAAAAAAGACCCCGGCCAACGGACCGGGGTCTTTTTACATCACTTGGGACATCAAGCCTCGTGGGCCAGTTTGTGCTCCAGGTAATGGATGTTGACGCCGCCTTCGCAGAAGCCTTTGTCACGTACCAGATCGCGGTGCAGCGGGATGTTGGTCTTGATCCCGTCAACCACGATTTCTTCCAGCGCATTGCGCATACGCGCCATGGCTTCATCGCGGGTCGCCCCGTAGGTGATCAGCTTGCCGATCAACGAGTCGTAGTTCGGCGGAACGGCATAACCGCTGTACAGGTGCGAGTCGACGCGAACGCCATTGCCGCCCGGTGCATGGAAGTGCTTGACCGTGCCTGGGCTTGGCATGAAGGTTTTCGGGTCTTCGGCATTGATCCGGCATTCCAGCGCGTGACCGCGGATGACCACGTCATCCTGGGTGAACGACAGCTTGTTGCCGGCGGCGATGCTGAGCATCTCCTTGACGATGTCGATACCGGTGACCATTTCCGAAACCGGGTGCTCCACCTGAACACGGGTGTTCATTTCGATGAAGTAGAAGCGACCGTTCTCGTACAGGAACTCGAAGGTACCGGCACCGCGGTAGCCGATGTCGATGCAGGCCTTGACGCAACGAGCCAGGACTTCCTGGCGGGCCTTCTCGTCGATGCCCGGTGCCGGCGCTTCTTCGAGGACCTTCTGGTGACGACGTTGCAGCGAGCAATCGCGGTCGCCCAGATGGATGGCCTGGCCTTGGCCGTCGGACAGCACCTGGACTTCGACGTGGCGTGGGTTGGTCAGGAATTTTTCCAGGTAGACCATCGGGTTGCCGAACGCCGCGCCTGCTTCGGAGCGGGTCAGTTTCGCCGAGGAAATCAGGTCTTCTTCCTTGTGTACCACGCGCATGCCGCGACCACCGCCGCCGCCGGCGGCCTTGATGATCACCGGGTAACCGACTTCGCGACCGATGCGCAGAGCGGTTTCTTCGTCTTCAGGCAGCGGGCCGTCGGAACCCGGAACGGTCGGTACGCCGGCTGCGATCATGGCGTGCTTGGCCGAAACCTTGTCGCCCATCAGGCGGATGGTCTCGGCTTTCGGGCCGATGAAGGCAAAACCGGAATTCTCGACCTGTTCGGCGAAGTCGGCGTTTTCCGCCAGGAACCCGTAGCCTGGGTGAATGGCGGTGGCGCCGGTCACTTCGGCAGCGGCAATGATCGCCGGGATGTGCAGGTAGGAGTGCGCGGCAGAAGCCGGGCCGATGCAGACGGACTCGTCTGCCAGGCCCAGGTGCATCAGCTCTTTGTCGGCCTTGGAGTAAACGGCGACGGTCTTGATGCCCATCTCTTTGCAGGCACGCAGGATCCGCAGAGCGATCTCACCGCGGTTCGCGATCAGGACTTTTTCCAGCTTCGCAGTCATCAAAGGCTCTCCGCGGTTCAAACGATGGTGAACAGCGGTTGGTCGTACTCAACCGGCTGGCCGTCTTCAACGAGGATGGACTCGATCACACCGCTGGTTTCAGCTTCGATGTGGTTCATCATCTTCATGGCTTCGACGATGCACAGGGTGTCGCCTTTCTTCACGGTCTGGCCCACTTCAACGAAGGACGGCGAGGTTGGCGAAGACTTGCGATAGAAAGTACCTACCATCGGCGAACGGGCCACGGTGCCGTTGAGCGCTGGAGCGGCGGCAGCGGCTGGAGCAGCGGCGGCGGCAGCAGGTGCGGCTGGCGCTGGAGCGGCGGCCGGAGCCTGCATCGGTGCCGGAGCGTAGAACTGCTGGGCTGGCGTCTTGCTGTGGCGGCTGATACGTACGGACTCTTCGCCTTCCTTGATCTCAAGCTCGTCGATGCCGGACTCTTCCAGCAATTCGATCAGTTTCTTAACTTTACGGATATCCATGAATCATCAACTCCCAAGGGTCGGTCAGGGGCGTTTAACGCTTGTTGTTCAAGCTGTTGCCTGTTTTTCAAGCTGCTCTAGGGCGGCCTCCAGGGCCAGTCGGTAACCGCTGGCGCCAAGGCCGCAGATCACTCCCACCGCTACATCGGAGAAGTAAGAGTGATGGCGGAAAGGTTCGCGTTTGTGCACGTTGGACAAATGCACTTCGATGAATGGGATGCTCACCGCCAGCAACGCGTCACGTAATGCGATACTTGTATGTGTAAAAGCTGCTGGATTGATCAAAATGAAGTCCACGCCTTCGCCACGGGCGGCATGAATGCGGTCGATCAATTCATATTCGGCATTGCTTTGCAGATAGAGCAAATGATGGCCTGCGGCGCGGGCTCGCTGCTCCAGGTCCTGGTTGATCTGGGCCAGTGTCACGGCCCCATAGACGCCCGGTTCACGGGTGCCCAGCAGGTTCAGGTTGGGTCCGTGCAGGACCAAAAGGGTCGCCATCTGCTGTTCCTTGTTATCTGTGAGCAGGTATCAGAACCCGGCGACTATGCCGCAAAGCCTTAATGACTGTCCAGTTCTCGGCAATAGCCAGCACGATGAGCGATGTTTGCGAGAAATTTGTGACCATGTCTAAAGATCCGGTCACCCATGCCGGCGCAGACCATCCTGAACCTGTGGAGGCACCCCGGACTAGGGTGGGAGCGAGCCTGCTCGCGAAGACGGCGGTACATCCAACATCCATGCAAGCTGACCCACCGCTTTCGCGAGCAAGCCCGCTCCCACACGGGGTTGTCGCTGGCAATCAAACACGAAACGCTTGTACTGCCGTATGCAGGCGCCCACCCAGCACCAGCAGATTTTCGCCCTGTTCCCGTCCCTGGCCGATACGCAGCAGGTTTTCCCCACCCAGTTGGTGAATCCGCTCGCTGTGATCGCGGATTTCGCTGACGGCACCGCTCTGTTGGGCGGTGACTTCGGCGATGCGCACGGCGGTGTCGGCGATGGTCTGGATGGCATCGACGATTTTATCCAGCGCGCCGTCGGCCGCTTGTGCCTGGTTGGCGGTGGCTTCGGCGTGTTCGACTTGGGCGCGCATGCCATCGACTGACTGGCGCGCGGCCAATTGCAGACGAGCGATCAAGGTCTGGATTTCGGCCGTGGCCCCTGCCGTGCGTTGGGCCAGGGAACGGACCTCCTCGGCCACGACCGCAAAACCCCGGCCCATCTCCCCGGCGCGGGCGGCTTCGATGGCGGCGTTGAGGGCCAGCAGGTTGGTCTGGTCGGCAATCGAGCGAATCACCGTCAGCACGCCGCCGATGGTGGCCGATTCTTCGGCCAGTTGTTCGATCATCTGCGCGTTGCCTTGTACTTCGCCCACCAGTGCGTGCAGTCCGGTGAGACTCAGGCCGATGACTCTCTGCCCTTGTTCCACGGCATGCCCGGCGCTGCGGCTGGCGTCGGCGGCCTGGCTGGCATCGCCGGCCACTTGCTGAATGGTCGCTTCAAGCTCGCCCAGGGAGTCGCGGATCAGCGCCGTGTCGTCGGCCTGATACTCCGCGCCGCTGTGCATCTCCGCGCTGAGTTCGGCCAGGGTCCGGCTGCTGCCAGCGACCTGTTCGGCGTTCAGGTGAATGGTCCCCACCAGGTCCGCCAGATAGGCTCGCAGCCGATTGAGTGACGCTTCGATGTCCTGCAGCTCGCGGTTGCTGGCGCCTACATGGATATCTCGGCTGAAGTCGCCTTCGGCCCAGGTCGACAGGGCCGGCGCCAGATGCGTCAGGGTCCGGGCCAGGCGTCGTTGCAAGGTGTCGATGAGTAGTGCGATCAACAGAATCAAGCCGATCATCACACCCTGGATCAAGCGGACCTCGCCCTGGATCTGCCCGTGTTGGGCACGCACCACGGGCTCCAGGGCATCGATCGCCTGCTGCACATCCGCGGTTTTCACATGGGTGGCATTGCTCAGTTCGGTGCGCTTCTGGATCAGTTCGCGGGTGCGCGCCAGCTCCGCAGGGTAGCGTCCGAGCAGGCTGTTGAGCTCGCGCTTGAGAGCGATGCCGGCGTCTTCGGCGACGGCTTTTTCCTGATTTTCCAGACCCATCAGCGCGGCGAAATCGTCGCCAGCGGAATCGCTGCTGGCTGTCACGCCCAACAGCGGCAGGCGGTCCAGTTGTTCGGCCTGCGCGCGGATGCTTGCCAGTTCCCGCTCGACATCGGCGGCCAATTCGCTGCGCCCGCTGCTGACCAGCTTGTCCCGCGCAAGGGACAGTCGCCCCAAGTGCTGCGATGCGCTGAACAACAAAGGCAGGTAACTCGGGGCCCC
This sequence comes from Pseudomonas sp. ICMP22404, assembly GCF_006227205.1. Classification (GTDB taxonomy): domain Bacteria; phylum Pseudomonadota; class Gammaproteobacteria; order Pseudomonadales; family Pseudomonadaceae; genus Aquipseudomonas. The sequence goes on along the minus strand of NZ_VCNG01000009.1, from coordinate 42,992 downwards.
GTTGGCATATTGGGCGAGCTGGTCCAGGTTGGCGCCCAGTTCACGTTCGGCCTGCAACAGCAGGGCCTGGGGGTCGCCGGCCAGCTTGCCGGCGGCCAGCAGGTCGGTCTTGCTGAAGTCATCCAGGCTCGACAGGCTCGGCCTGAGCGTGTGGGCCAGTTGCCCAGGGAACTGATCCAGTTCTGTCTGCAGAGTGTCGAGGGCCTGGCTGGCGGCGCTGAGGCGCAAGGCGTCGCCGCTGGCCAGGTAATCCTCGATGTTGCGCGTGACCTCGCCCTGAAATTGCCGTGACAGACCCAGGTAGCGCTCCATCAACAGATAAGGACGTTCCAGGGCGGCCTGGGACCACCAGAGCGTGGCGCCCAGGCCCAGGCACACGGCCAATAAAAGCAGGGTATTGAGGTTGGTCAGCAGTTTCAGGCGCATCGAAGGTCTACCGGGGGCAGAATCGTAAGTGCCTGAATTTATTGCGCTTGAGTTACAGGTTTATGACTGTGTCAGTCGTTTCTGAAGAAAAAGTGGCACTTTGCCTTGCGCTTTGTACCCGGTTGCGACCGGCATGCTTGGCGCGATACAGCGCTTCATCCGCCTCGCTGGCCATCATCAGGCTGTCGGCGTCCTCGCTCATCTCCACCAGGCCGGCACTGAACGTGCACCACAGGTCATGGGGCTGGGCCGGATAGTGGATTTCGGCAAAGCGTTGGCGGATTTCATCCAGCACCGCGCAGGCGTCGTTGATGTTGGTGTCCGGCATGACAATGGCGAATTCTTCGCCGCCATAACGGCCGATGAAATCGGTCTTGCGCAGGCGCTGCTTGAGAAACAGCGCCAGGCTCTTGATCACCCGGTCGCCCATGGGGTGGCCGTGGCTGTCGTTGACCCGTTTGAAATGGTCGATATCCAGCATGGCGAAGCTCAGGGGCTTGCCTTCGCGGCGGGCGCGGAAGCAGCAGTCTTCGAGCAGTTGCAGGATATGGGTGTGGTTGTACAGGCCGGTGAGGCTGTCACGCACCATCCGCGCCTTGAGGTTACGGGCCCGGGCCGCACGGTTGCGCACCGTAGTGATCAGGTGGCGAGGCTTGATCGGCTTGGTCAGGAAGTCATCGCCACCCTCGCTCATGGCATCGAGCTGCTTGTCCAGGTCATCCTCGGCGGACAAGTAGATGATCGGTACGCTGACGTAGCGGTCATTGTGGCGGATCACCTTCGCCAGCTCCGTACCGGTGCAGGCGGGCATGTACATGTCGAGAATGATCAGGTCCGGCTGGAAATCGGCCAGCTCGGCCATGGCCTGGATCGGATCGATCAGCGTGCGGGTCACGATGCCGGCACTGTTGAGCAGGCGCTCGGTGTGCAAGGCCTGGGCGCGAGAGTCATCGATGATCAGCACTTTATAGGGTTCGTACTGGGCGACGCAGGTCAGCACCTCGATCTTTTCCAGCAGGCTCGAGGCCTCGAGGGTGCCGGTAAGGAACTCCTGTCCGCCGGCGCGCACGGCCGCCAGACGTGTCGGGGTATCGGTCTCCAGCAGGCTGAAGAACAACAGGGGCAAGGGCTGTTCCAGGCCTTGCTGGGCTTCGGCCGCCAGTTTCAGGCCGATGCCGGGGCCACTGAAATCCACATCCATGACAATCGCCGCCGGCAAACGCTCGATCATCGAGGCGCGGAATGCCGCGACACTCTCCAATGCCTGGGCGCTGAGGCCGAAGAACTCCAGTTGCTTGGCCAGCCGCTCGGCGCGGTCATGGTCTTGCAGCAACACATAGATGGGTTTGCGCAACGGCGGCAGGAAGGTTTGTTCGAGCTGGTCCCCATGGCGCAGGCCGGTACGGGACAGGCGCTGCATCAGGCGATTGATTTCGGTGATCAGTTGGCTGCTCAACCGCCCGCGATTGGCGTCCACCGCTTGCAGTGACTGGCTGATGCCCTGGGCCAGTTGGGAATGCTCGGGCTGTTCGAAGCGCTCGGCGAAACGCAGCAGGCGCAGATTGGCTTCGCTGAGCTCCGACAGATCGGTGCTGGACCACTCACTGCGTTGCAGGCGCTGCCATATCTCCAGGATCTGACGAGCCTGATGAATTACCCGCTGGGCAAAGTGGTGCTTGAGGCGCTCACGGCTGGGGTCTTCTGGCTCGGTCATATCCTGACTACTAGGTTAGTGGTCTGTGTGCATGCTGAGGTCGACTGGTGGCTCTATGCTAGCACCTCTTTTCATGCCCATGAGTGTCGTGCGTCAATAATCTGCCCAATAGCGACATTCAGTTTGTGACCGGTCGGTTTCGTAGGCCGATTGCCGCGCTTCCTTTATAGTTGCCATCCGACTGCTCCGCCTGGGCCGGAATGATCTGAGCAGGATTTATCGCGTTTCAAATCAGGCACGATGGCGTAGGGTTGTGGTCGAACCGTGAACTCAAGTGATTGAAGGAACATCGCCATGCTGGACTGGAAAAACCGCGCGGGCAGCGCACCTGAACGTGCCGCCGAGCCGAAATCGGACACCCGCAGCTACCTGGGTGGGCTGTTTTTCAGCCGCGCGCTGGCCACGCTGATCGGCCTCTACCTGCTGGTGACCATTGCCATCGGCTGGTACTGGAGCCAGGAGCCCGCCCTGTTTCCCGTGCAGCAGAATGCCCAGGCGGCGGCCGAGAGGGACGGCCGGCAAATGGTGGTCGGCTATACCACCGTCGAGACGCTCAAGACCGTGGCTGGGACCCTGCTGACCAAGCCGGGCGGCTACATCTCCAACGACCGTTTTCCGCCAGGCCTGTGGATGGACAACATGCCAAGCTGGGAATATGGCGTGCTGGTGCAGGTCCGCGACCTGAGTCGTGCCTTGCGCAAGGACTTCGCCCGTTCCCAGTCCCAGTCCGCCGAGGACGCCGACCTGGCCAAGGCCGAGCCGCGTTTCAACTTCGATAACCGCAGCTGGGTGCTGCCCTCCAGCGAATCGGAGTATCAGGAAGGCATCAATTCCCTGAGCCGCTATCAGGCGCGCCTGTCCGATCCCGCTCAGAAAAGCGCGTTGTTCTACGCCCGCGCCGACAACCTGAACAACTGGCTGGGCGACGTCGGTACTCGTCTGGGTTCGCTGTCCCAGCGCCTGTCGGCCAGTGTCGGCCGGGTCAAGCTCAACACCTCGCTGAAAACCGAAGTCCCGGCTCCGGGCCAGGTACCGCAGGTGGATGAAGAAGTCGTCGAGACCCCGTGGTTGCAGATCGATAACGTATTCTACGAAGCGCGCGGCCAGGCCTGGGCCTTGTCCCACCTGTTGCGCGCCATTGAAGTGGACTTCGCCGATGTGTTGGCGAAGAAGAACGCCACGGTCAGCGTGCGGCAGATCATTCGTGAGCTGGAGGCCTCCCAGGAACCGGTCTGGAGCCCGATGATTCTCAATGGCAGCGGCTTCGGTGTATTGGCGAACCACTCCCTGGTCATGGCCAACTACATCTCCCGGGCCAACGCGGCGGTGATCGACTTGCGGCAATTGCTGAACCAGGGCTGATCCATGAGCGAAAGTCACCGGGAGGCCGCTCACCGAGTGGCCTCGGATGCCGAGCTGATCGCTTGGGTCGATGAACACGACAACCTGCTTGGCAGCCTGGTGCGTTCGGACCTGCGCGAGCGTGGCCTGATCGGGCGTGGCACCTACATCATGCTGTTCAACTCGGCGGGTGAACTGTGCGTCCACCGCCGAACCCTGAGCAAGGCGATCTATCCGGGCTTCTGGGACGTGGCGGCGGGCGGGATGGTGCAGGCCGACGAGACCTATGCCGAGTCGGCGGCCCGTGAGCTGGAAGAGGAACTGGGGGTGAGCGGTGTGCCACTCACCGCCCATGACCATTTTTACTTCGAAGACCCTGGCAGTCGCCTGTGGTGCTCGGCGTTTTCGGCGGTGTGGGACGGCCCCCTGGTATTGCAGCCCGAAGAGGTGCTCGAAGCGCGTTTCATGCCGATCGAACAGGTACTGGATGAAATCCGGTACAAACCTTATTGCCCGGACTCGTTGGCGGCGCTTGAGCGTTATCTGCGTGGTGTCGCAAAGAAGCTGTAAATTGGCGCGGATTGGCCCTTAGCAAGTCTGCTTTTTGCCGTTACACTGCGCGACTTTTCAAGCTGAACCGACGTCTGCGGTTCAGTAGCGCTGCCCCTGCCTGAGTGGGGCTTCGCGGTCGAGGCACTCCCCGACCAGTCTTTGTCCTCCCGAGAGGATTGCCGGTGGCCAAAAAAGCCGCATCCTTCGCCGCCCTGGGCGGCCTGGTATTTTCTACCGACGCCGGTCGTCATTGCCCCGATTGCCGTCAGCCGGTGGATGCCTGCATCTGCAAACAGACCGTCATCCCTGCCGGTGACGGTGTGGCCCGTGTGCGCCGTGAAAGCAAAGGGCGCGGCGGCAAGACGGTGACCACGATCACCGGCGTGCCGTTGGCCGAAGACGCGCTCAAGGAACTGGCCACCACGTTGAAGAAACGCTGTGGCACCGGTGGCGCGTTGAAAGACGGCGTCATCGAGATCCAGGGTGATCACGTCGAGCTGTTGCTGGCGGAACTGGTCAAGCACGGCTTCAAGGCAAAAAAATCCGGCGGCTAGCAGCCTCTGTGAAAACCACTCCGGCTTGATCCGAACCCGATGTTCGAGGTCGCCCATAGGGTTTTCACAGAGCCTGTTCTGAACGGGTTTCTAAACTCAGCGTTGCAGGCAGGGTCTACCCTGCTTGCAGGCAAATCGTCATTTCCATTCTCTAGACTGCGCCAGCCTCCGACCGGATGGTGCATTTTGACTTCTTTATAGGGGACTTCGATGTCCGTACGACGCACACGCAAAGACGATGGCAGCCAATGGACAGTTGCGGACAGCCGCAGTGTTTACGGGATTCGCCATTGGGGGGCCGGGTATTTCGCGATCAATGACGCCGGTCGCGTCGAAGTTCGTCCGAACGGTCCCGATAGTTCGCCCATCGATCTGTTCGAACAGGTCGATCAACTGCGCCAGAGCGGTCTGTCGTTGCCCTTGCTGGTGCGCTTCCCCGATATCCTGCAAGACCGCGTACGCCAGCTCACCGGTGCGTTCGACAGCAACATCGCGCGCCTGGAGTATCAGAGTCAGTACACCGCACTCTACCCGATCAAGGTCAACCAGCAGGAAGCGGTGATCGAGAACATCATCGCCACCCAGAACGTCTCCATCGGCCTGGAAGCCGGCTCCAAGCCCGAGCTGCTGGCGGTGCTGGCCCTGGCGCCGAAGGGCGGGACCATCGTCTGCAACGGTTACAAGGACCGTGAGTTCATCCGCCTGGCGCTGATGGGCCAGAAGCTGGGCCACAACGTCTTCATCGTGATCGAGAAAGAATCCGAAGTCGGCCTGGTGATCGAAGAAGCTGCTTCGCTCAAGGTCAAGCCACAGGTTGGCTTGCGGGTGCGCCTGTCCTCCCTGGCGTCGAGCAAATGGGCCGACACCGGTGGCGAGAAGTCCAAGTTCGGCTTGTCCGCTGCACAGTTGCTGTCGGTGGTCGAGCGTTTCCGCGCTGCTGGCCTGGACCAGGGCATTCGCCTGCTGCACTTCCACATGGGCTCGCAGATCGCCAACCTGGCGGACTACCAGCACGGCTTCAAGGAAGCGATCCGTTACTACGGCGAACTGCGCAACCTCGGCCTGCCGGTGGATCACATCGACGTCGGCGGTGGCCTGGGCGTGGACTACGACGGTACACATTCGCGCAACGCCAGTTCGATCAACTACGACATGGACGATTACGCCGGTGTCGTGGTCGGTATGCTCAAGGAATTCTGCGATGCCCAGAGCCTGCCGCATCCGCACATCTTTTCGGAAAGCGGTCGCTCCCTGACCGCGCACCACGCGATGCTGGTGGTGCAGGTGACCGACGTGGAGCGACACGTCGACGACATGCCGGTGATCGACAACAAGCAGGAGCTGCCTGAAACCGTGCAGTGGCTGGTTGACCTGTTGGGCCCGACCGATATCGAGATGGTCACCGAAACCTACTGGCGCGCCACCCACTACATGAGCGACGTGGCCACCCAGTACGCCGACGGCAAGCTGACCCTGGCGGAAAAAGCCCTGGCCGAGCAGTGCTACTTCGCCGTGTGCCGTCGCCTGCACAACTCGTTGAAGGCCCGCCAGCGTTCCCATCGCCAAGTGCTGGATGAACTCAACGACAAGCTCGCCGACAAGTACATCTGCAACTTCTCGGTGTTCCAGAGCCTGCCGGATACCTGGGCCATCGGCCAGGTGCTGCCGATCCTGCCGCTGCACCGTCTCGACGAGGAGCCGATGCGCCGCGCCGTGTTGCAGGACCTGACCTGCGACTCCGACGGCAAGATCAAGCAGTACGTCGACGAGCAGAGCATCGAGACCAGCCTGCCGGTCCATGCGCTCAATCCCGGAGAGGACTACCTGCTGGGGATCTTCCTGGTCGGCGCCTACCAGGAAATCCTTGGCGACATGCACAACCTGTTCGGTGATACCGACTCGGTGAACATCTACCAGAACGCCGACGGCAGCGTGTACCACGCCGGTATCGAAACCCACGACACCATCGAGGACATGCTGCGCTACGTGCACCTGTCGCCAGAGGAGTTGATGACCCACTACCGCGACAAATGTGCCAGCGCCCGTATCAGCGCCGCCGAGCGCACCCAGTTCCTCGATGCCCTGCGCCTGGGATTGACGCGTTCGTCGTACTTGTCGTCCTGATGCGCAGATGAAAGCCGTTTGAGCACGGGGCTCTGCGGCTGATGCCAGTCAGTTAAGGATCAAACGGCACAAACCCTGTGGGAGCAAAGCTTGCTCCCACAGGTTTGTGGCTTGACTGATCGGCATCAGGGCTCTGTGGCAGCTCTTTGATCGATCGACATCGCCCTCCGGGGCTGTCAGAAAATTCATCGCGCATTGCGAGTTTTTTCAGATAGTTCCGGAGGGCGTTCTTATTTGTGCCGCTGTTAATTCCGAGCGTTGGGTCATTTCCTCAATACTGTCCTCATTTCATGTAGTCCCTTTCCTAACTTGTACTTGGGCTCTCTACTCCGCCATGGCTCTCAGCGAGAATCCCCGGCCGCCCCTCCTGTAGAGATACGCCGATGTCCGATCCAGCCAACGAGCCATCATTTCGTCTGGAGATAGCCGGTCTGCCCGAACCCTTTGTCGTGTCGGCCTTCATGGGTAGCGAAGCCATCAGCGAGCCTTTTGCCTATGAGGTGGAGTTGTCGCCCGGCGACACGCCGCCGGACCTGGCGGGCTTGTTATACCGCAGCGTCTGGCTGAGTTTCGGGGAGGCGGGCGGGGAGATTCACGGGCAGCTTCTCGCGCTTGTGCAGCAGCGTCCCGACGCCGGCTGTCGCCTGCGTATCGGGCCGAAGCTGGCTGGCCTGGCGCAGCGCTTCAACCAGCGGGTACTGAGCGACTGCACGGTGCCGCAGATCATCCGCCAGGTGCTCAAGGGCCATGGCATCGGCGGCCGCCAGCTGTGCCTGGACTTGAAGGGGGATTACCCTCCGCAGGATTTCTGTACCCAGTACCGCGAGTCGGATCTGCAATTTCTCCAGCGGGTGTGCGCCCAGGCGGGCATTCACTTCTATTTCGAACAGGCTCGGGACGGGCGCTGCCTGGTGTTCGCCGATAACGCGGGCGGCTTTTCTCCAGTTGACGAGGTTGCCTACGGGACGGCTCCGGGTGTTCAGGCTTTCAACGTGCAAACCACGGCCTCGGGGGAACAGCTCGCCCAAGGCAGCAGTGACCTGATGGGGTTGTACAGCGGGCAGGTACTGTTGCTCACGGCGCATCCTTTTAGCGATTGGAACCAGCGCTGGCTGCTGACAAAGGTCGAGCATCGCGCGGATGCCTGGGGGTATGGCAACCATTTCCAGGCCGTTCCCTGGGGGTTGCCATTCGTGGCGACCGGGCTCCCTGCCAAGCCGCGCATGGTGGGCCGGCAGCGTGGATGGGTCGTGGAAGTGGACGAACCGGCGTTGCAGATGGCCGGGCGCGTGGCGGTGCAGTTCGATTGGGTGTATCAGGGCGAGGGGGCCAGCCCCAGTCATTGTTGGCTGCCGTTGGCGCCCGAGTTGGCCGCCTGCGCGATGGGCACCTTCGGTGCGGGCACCGAGGTGTTGGTGAGTTTCTGCGAGGGCGACCCGGATCGCCCCATGATCAGCGCGCTCCTTGATACGCCGGCTACTGCGGTAATGGCCGATGCGGCGCCGTCGGACGCGACGACTCACGAAGCACCCTGGCCGTCCGGAGCCGATCCAGCGTTGTTGTCCGCGATCCAGGCGGCCGAGCCGCTGGTGTTGCTTTGCCTGCTGCCCGGCGGGGGCAGCTTCAGTGCCTGTGACCAACCGGTATGTACCTGCCGGCTGGTTACCCGGCGCGACGTGGGTGCCGCGCCATGAGCGCTGCATCTCTGTCCGGAACCACGCCTCAGTGGTTGCTGCTCGACCTACCCGGCGTTCCCAAGGCGGCGCAGCGACTACAAGAGCAGTTTGCAGAAGCGCGGTGCTTTGCCTTGTTCGAAGACACCGAATGGCATGGGCTCAAGGAGCACGGCCCGCTGCTGGTGGACTTGCAGCAATCCCCAGCGCTGGCGAGCCTGTGTCATGTCGACGCGGGTGCCTGGCCGGGACTGTTGTTGGTGAGCGAGTCACCGCCTACGCAATTGCTGGCGCATCTGCGACGCATGCTGACGGTGACCGTGGGTCCTCACTACAAGGCGTTGTTGAGCTATTACAACCCTCACACCGCCAGCTATTTCTTCGACGGCTGCGACCCAGGGGAGCTCAGTTGCTGGCTAGGGCCCATTCGCTTGCTGCGTTGGTTCGGCGGCACCTGGGCCGACCGGGCCATCGGCAGCCAGGGCTGGCAGCAACTGTCCAATCCGGGGTTGCCCGTGGCGCCACTGGAGAACGAGCACAGCCTCAGCGATCGACAGCAGCGCAAATTGCAGCAATGCCTGCTGGAGCGTCATGCCTGGCATTGGTCCCGTGCCACCGGGCGTGATTATCGCGCGCTCTGGGATTGCCTGGAGCAGGGCTTGAAACTGGGGTTTACCGAACGGGAAGTGCTCGACGGCTGGCTGTGGCTGCGCCTGCAATACCCCGACGCCCGGCCAACACCAGCGCTGGCCGGCGGCTCTCAGCGCGAGCGGCTCGAGCATCTGCGGCGGTTGTGGCAAGGCGATGAAGAATAAAGCATCACTCGGCGCGGACTGCGAGCCAGCGGTCCTGCCGATCCAGGTGCCAGGCGAAACCACCGAGGGTCAGGCTGCGCAACGCCATGAACAACAGGAAGGTGATCCACAGGCCATGGTTGCCCAACCCTTGCAGCGCCCAGGCAAAGGGCAGCACCAGCAAGAGGGTCAGTAACATGCCGTTGCGCATTTCCCGGGCGCGGGTGGCCCCGATGAACAAGCCATCGAGCACATAGCTCCAGACCGCAATCAGTGGCAGGGCGGCGAGGTAAGGCAGGTAGCGGTAGGCGGTCTCGCGCACATCGGGGATGTCGGTCTGCATGTTGATGAACAGGTGCCCGGCGAGCAGGAACAACAGCGCAAACCCGATGCTTGCAATCAGCGACCAACCGCAGGCCACTACCAGTGAGCGACGTAGCGCCAAACGGTCGCGAGCGCCAATGGCGTGTCCGCACAGCGCTTCGACGGCGTGGGCGAGGCCGTCCAGGGCATGGGCCGTCAGCAACAGCCCGTTGAGCAGCAGCGCGTTGGCCGCAACGGTTGCGTCCCCCAGGCGCGCGCCTTGTACGGTGATCAGGAAAAACACCGACTGCAGGGCCAGGCTGCGAATGAAAATGTCCCGGTTCACCGCCAACAGCGGCCGCCAGCTCTGCCACAGCCCCAGAGTCGCCCAGACAATCTGTCCGGGCCAGGCCCGCAGGGTTTTGTGGGCCAGGGCCAGGCCGACCAGTGCCCCGGTCCATTCGGCGATCACCGAGGCCCGGGCCGAACCGGCCACGCCCCAGTCCAGGCCGAGCACGAACCACAGGTTCAGGACGATGTTCACCAGATTGGTGGTCAGCAAAATCGCCAGCGGTGCCCGGGCATTCTGGGCCCCGAGAAACCAGCCCACCAGCGCATAGCTGGCCAGCGCCGCCGGAAGGCCGAAGAGCCGTGTGTAGAAGAAATCCCGGGTCAACTGGTTGAGTTCGGCGGACGGCTGCATGAAATGCAACGCCACGTTACTCAATGGCACCCCGACGATTCCGAGCGCCACAGCCAACCCTATCGCCAGCAGCAGGCCTTGCAACAACACTTGCCGCAATGCCGCGCCATCACCCCGTCCGGCCGCCTGGGCCGCGAACCCGGTGGTGCCCATGCGCAGGAAACCCACGGCCCAGGCCAGCACCGTATACAAACTCGCCCCGACCGCCACCGCACCCAACTGATGGGCATGGGGCAAATGGCCGATGACGGTACTGTCCACCAATGCCACCAGCGGCACGGAAATGTTCGAAAGAATCATCGGCGCGGCCAACGCCCAGACCCGACGATGGGTGAGACGGTCGCGCCAGTCGGCGAGCAGGTTGGACATGGGGGCTCCTTGGTGGAGCGCCATTGTAGCGGGTTCTCTGAGTGATCGTTTCCAGTGCGTGCCGAACACGCGAGATGCTCCGAATTCAGTGTGGCGAGGGGATTTATCCCCGCTCGGCTGCGCAGCAGTCGTAAACCCGGCTGACGCGGTTTACCTGATGCACCGCAGAGCCTGGTTTTGGGGCTGCTGTGCAGCCCAGCGGGGATAAATCCCCTCGCCACAAAGGTGATGTGTTGCTTCGGTTAGCGTGGGTCGACGTTGTCCAGCGCCCGGTTGGCCAGTAAGCCACCCAGCTCGATTAGCTGCTGGATGCCCAGGGCAACGTGGCGTCGCGAACCATCTAGATCGAAGGCCAGGTCACAGGCCATGGCGTTGGCCGAGGCCAGGGTTTCGCTGAGGTTGGCGAGCAGGCATTCGGTGTCGATGCCGTTCGCAACGGTGAACAGTTGGTCTGGTTGGGCTTCAGGCGGTTCGGGCTTGAGGTAGAAGTCGAGGGCGCGTTTGGCGGCTTTGTCAAAGGCTGTCGAGTCGGTGGGGTCGTTGGAGGATGCGGGATTGGTGGCCGGTGGGTTGGGGGTGACCTTGAACATGGTGAATCTCCTTGATGAGTGGAGCCGTCATCCTTCGCTGCTAAACGAGTTGGGTGGCGGCTGTACGCGGGTTAGCAGACCAGGCATCAAGGAACCCGGCGCACCGAAGTGCCCCACGCATAGCCGCCATAGTGCTGACAATCCGATGCGGATTGGCTGTTCTGATGGCGACACTGGCGTGCCTTGATGTTATCCGAGCTGCTAAACCCGATCGCTGATTTGTCAGCGACGGAGAAACAATAGAACCCGGCCCCAAGGCGCACAAGCCGGCGGATTCTGGCGTAGTTGTAGGCAGCGGCGCAAGGCGGTGTAGCCAGGACCTACACCTGAAGGAATGGAATAAACAGAGGGCTTTTGTGGCGAGGGGATTTATCCCCGTGGGACTCTGTAGGAGCTGTCGAGCGGAGATAAATCCCCTCGCCACAGAGACGCGCGATTCTAGTGAATGATCCAACTCAACAACCACAACCCCAACACCAGCCAGATGATCCCCAGCACAATCGAGGCACGCATGAAGGCGCGGATCGCCGAGTACAGCAACATCAGCCCGAGGATCAGCGCGATGATGCTGATGATCGAGGTGTCCATGCCCAGCGCCCGTGACAGGCCGTCGACAAAGTTGCCGCCGGCGTTGGCCAGGGTGTTGAACAGGCCGCTCAGCAGGTCGACGATGAAACGGATTATCGAGCCGAGTGCCTGGCCGAGCCATTCGAAAAAGCTTTCTACATGCATGTTTGCATCCTGATGGAAGAGAATCGAGTCGAGCCTTGGGTTCCTGATTGTAGGAGCTGTTGGCGCCGCGATCGTTCGATTATGAGGCAAATTGCCGCTTCGTATCGAGACGCTTGCCTTCCCCCGTCATCCCCCGGAAGCTATGGGCATCCAGGAGAGCCCGATGAACCTTGTTGAACTGACTGAACGCCTGCACGCCATTCGTGATCGCAACGATTGGCGGCCATTCCACAGCCCGAAAAACCTTGCCATGGCCGCCAGTGTGGAGATGGCCGAGCTGGTGGAGATTTTCCAGTGGTTGACCGAGGACCAGTCGCGCCAGCTGCCGGCCGACAAACTGGCCCACGCCGGGCAGGAAGTTGGAGACATCGTCTTGTACCTGTTGCTGCTGTGCAGCGAATTGGGCTTGGACATGGACGCCGTGGTGCGCAGCAAACTGGCCGACAGCGAGCGGCGGTTCGGCCAATGAGCGACCGTCATTTCGATCAGTTGGCCACGCGCTTTGCCGAAAAAATCTATGGCGGGGCCAAGGGCGCGATCCGCCTGGCGGTGCTCCAGGCCGACCTGCTTGAAGTATTGCCGGAACGCCCGTTGCGTGTGCTCGACATCGGCGCCGGCCTGGGCCATATGTCGTTGTGGCTGGCCGAGCGCGGTCATCAGGTCACCCTGGCGGAACCGGCCGCGCCCATGCTCGAAGGCGCCCGCCAGCGGTTTGCCGACGCCGGCCAGGAGGCAACCTTCATCCAGGCGCCGTGGCAGGCACTGCCGGGCCAGCTCACCGAGCCGTACGACCTGGTGCTGTGTCATGCGGTGTTGGAGTGGCTGGCGGAGCCTCACACGATCCTGCCGGTGCTGCATCAACTCACGGCGCCCGGCGGCTGGCTGTCGCTGGCGTTCTACAACCGCGACGCGCTGGTTTATCGCAACTTGCTCAAGGGGCATTTCCGCAAGCTGCGCAACAACGACATGGCCGGTGAAAAACAGAGCCTGACGCCGCAACAACCTCTTGATCCGCGCGAGTTGGCGGCGCAACTTGAGGGGGTGTGGCAGGTCGAAAGCCAGAGTGGCGTGCGGGTTTTTCACGACTACATGCCGGTAGAGTTCCAGAGCCGGGTAGAGCTGGCGCAGTTGCTGGACATGGAGCTGGCCCACCGTCGCCATCCCGCGTTTGCCGGGCTGGGACGTTATCTGCACTGGATCTGCCGTCCCCTCTGATCGGAGAGCGAAATGCAAGGCCGTACAGGGTTACTGATGTTATGTCTGGCGCTGGCGGCCTGCCAGGGTCCCAACCCCTATGTCGCCACCTCCAGGCCGCTGCCGCCGGCCCCGCCCGAGGCCGCCACGGTGTTCGACCGTAGCGCATACCCGGCGGCACCCCGTGACTATGGGCGCTATCGCAGTTGGGCCTGGCTCAACGGACGCCTGCCGGCGGGTACCGCGTGGGCGGACTCGGCTCAGGTGGCCGAGGCGGTGAGCAACGCCCTGGACCAGCGCGGCCTGCGTCCGCTGCATGACAACCGACCGGCCGACCTGTTCGTCAGCGCCGACCTGCGACTGGAGACCCGCCTGCGCCAGGTTCGGGAAGATTATGATTCAGGCTACTACGGCGGCTACAACCGCTACGGTCCTGGCTACGGCATGTACAACACCGTGCCGGTCGTGCGCACGTACCAGGAGCAGGTCGTGGTGGTTCGCGTCGACCTGTTCGATGCCCGCAACGGTCAACCGGTATGGAGTGCCAGTGCCGAAACCCCTCAGGCTGGCCGTCCGGGCGATAACACCGATGCCATTCGCGAGGCGGTGGAAAAAGCCATGTCGGCCTATCCGCCCAGTTGATTACGCAACAGGAGAAGCGTGATGTTCCGTCGTCTTGCTCTACTGGGCCTTGCCCTGCTGCTCGGTGCCTGTGCGACCAACCAGGTCAATCATGATTTCGATACCAGCCGCGACTTTGCAGCCTATCGAAGCTGGAGCTGGAAAGAGCCGGCGTTGCAATACCGCCCCGATGATCCGCGGATCAGGAGTGACCTGACAGAACAGCGCATCCGTCAGGCCGTAGCCGATCAACTCGACCAGCGCGGCCTGCGCCCTGCCGCCGGAGGGCACGGCGATGTCCTGGTCCAGGCCTACCTGATCGTCGAGGATCGCCAGCAACAAGTGACCACCAACTATGGCGGCGGTTGGGGCGGGCCCTGGAATGGTTACTGGGGTGGACCGATGTACAACGAAACCCGCAACGTCAGCTACAAGGTCGCCACGGTGCAGATCGATTTGCTCGATGGCAAGGACGGCAAGCTGGTCTGGCGTGGCAGCGACGAGCAACTGCTCAGCAGCTCCCCCAACCCCGCTGACCGCGACAGCGCGGTGCGTGAGACGGTCGGGCGTATCCTGTCCAATTATCCGCCGCGGTGACCACCGCTATCGCGAGCAGGCTCGCTCCCACAGGAGATTTGTGTCGAGCACAGATGTTTGGTCACCGCAGATCCAATGTGGGAGCGAGCCTGCTCGCGATGACGGCAGTCCAGTCAACATGGATGCTGGCTGAGCCACCGCCTGGCTCAGGCAATCGGTCGCCAGCTTCCTACCATGTGCTCCAGATCTCCCGACCCCACCAACCGCAAATCCCCACTGGACCCCGCCGCGCTCGCCAGCAGCGTCACTTCGCTGGGCAGGCGTACCGGCTTCTTGAAGGTCACCGCGATTTCAAGGTTGGCTTCGGGCAGGTGATCGTCCAATGCCGCCAGGGTCCGGGCTTTGTTCCACAGGCCATGGGCAATGGCAGTGGGGAAACCGAACATTCGCGCACTGATGGCACTCAGGTGGATAGGGTTGTAGTCGCCGGACACCTTGGCGTATTGCCGGCCGATATCCGCAGGGGCTGTCCAGCGCGTGACTTCGGTCAGCGCCGGAGCCATCTGCGGTGGCGGCTCCACCAGCACACCCTCAAGTTGCACGCCCTTGCAGAGCATTTCGCTCTCGGCTTCCCACAACGGCCCCAGTTGATCCTCGATGCGGGTCACGAGGTTGAACACCGCGCCCTTGGGGTGAGGCTGCAGTTGTTCGACATTGACACTGGCCCGTACCTGGCTGACGCCACCCATGGGGCGGAGCACGCGGATGCGGTTGCTCAGGTGGATCAACCCCAGCAGTGGGAACGGGAAGTCCCGGGCGGTGAGCAATTGCATCTGCAGGGCGAACGCCAGTACATGGGGGTAGGTCGGTGGCAGCAGACCGTTGTCGACAAAACCACAAACCTTGCGATAAGCCGCCAGGCGCTGCTGATCCACCTGGAGCATCTGGCGCAACCCAGTCTCCGGCAAGGTCTTGCCGGTGATCTTGCGACGTGTCGCGGCTTTCGCGTAGAGCCCCGACATACTCGGCGCGC
The DNA here is from genome assembly GCF_006227205.1 of Pseudomonas sp. ICMP22404. GTDB lineage: Bacteria > Pseudomonadota > Gammaproteobacteria > Pseudomonadales > Pseudomonadaceae > Aquipseudomonas. Next base: position 27,732 of record NZ_VCNG01000009.1, on the reverse strand, counting down.
TGCTGACCTCATGCCATTGGATCGTCATGGTCAGGCTCCCAAGAGGCTTTGTCCGCAGACCCGCAGGGCCTGCCCGGTGACGGCCCCGGTGCCCGGCTGCGCGAGCCAGGCCACGGCTTCGGCGACGTCCTGGGGCAAGCCACCCTGGCCCAGGGAGCTCATGCGCCGTCCGGCTTCGCGCAGGGCGAAGGGGATTTCGGCGGTCATGCGGGTCTCAATGAAGCCGGGGGCCACGGCGTTGATGCTGATGCCCCGCGTCTGCAACAGCGGCGCCCAGGCCTGGGCCAGGCCGATCAGCCCCGCTTTGCTGGCGGCGTAGTTGGTCTGGCCGCGATTGCCGGCGATACCGCTGATGGAAGCCAGCAGAACGACTCGGCCATTGTCCCGCAGGGTGCCGCTGTCGAGCAGGGCCTTGGTCAGCACCTGCGGTGCGTTGAGGTTGACCGCCAGCACCGCATCCCAGAACTCCGGCGTCATGTTGGCGAGGGTCTTGTCCCGGGTGATGCCGGCGTTATGCACCACGATGTCGACGCCGTCTGGCAGGTGTTCGATCAACTGGCTGGCGGCGTCTTCGGCGCAGATGTCCAGGGTCACGGCGCGCCCGCCCAGGCGTGCGGCAAGGGCTTCGAGATCGGCCTTGGCCTGGGGAACGTCCAGCAGGATCACGTCGGCACCGTCACGGGCCAGGGTTTCGGCGATGGAGGCGCCAATTCCGCGGGCCGCGCCGGTGACCAGCGCCTTGAGCCCGGTGAGTGGTCGCGTCCAGTCCTGGACCTGGGTCTGGCATGCATTGAGGCGAATGACCTGCCCGGAAACGAAGGCGCTCTTGGGCGACAGGAAGAACCGCAGCGCTCCCTCCAGCTGGGTTTCGGCGCCGTCACCGACGTACAACAGTTGCAAGGTCCCGCCATGGCGCAACTCCTTGGCCAGGGAGCGGCTGAAGCCCTCCAGCGCTCGCTGGGCACTGGCGGCGAAGGGATCCGTGAGACTTTCCGGGGCTCGACCGAGGATGACGACATGGGCGCTGCGGTCGAGATTCTTCATCAACGGCTGGAAAAATTCCCGCAGCTGCTTGAGCTGATCGGCCTGGGTCAGATGGCTGGCGTCATACACCACGGCCTTGATTTTCGGGCCGTGGCCGGGGATCCACTCGGTGGCCAGGGTCGGTTCGGCGCCGTAGACGAAAATCGCGTCGGTCAGGCGCTTGGCGAACGCACCGATCGGTTCGATCAGCGGCCCGCCGCCCAGCAACAGCGCGCCCTCGATTGGCCGCAGCCGCCCGGCCTGCCAGCGTTCCAGACGTACCGGCGATGGCAGGCCGAGGGCTCCGACCAGGCGCAGGCCAATGGGCGAATTGGCGAAGTCGATATAACGGTCAGACATGGAACGTACTCCGGCGGATGAGCTCCCAAGTGTGGACCATGATCGGCAATCAGTCGTTCGATTGGCGAGATAAAGCCTAAGCTTGTGCGCAGGTAGTATTTTTTTCGGGATCGCCAGCGCATTGCAATCTACTCGGGGAGTTCTTCATGACACAGCTACGCCGCGTCGCGATCATCGGTGGTAACCGCATTCCTTTTGCCCGTTCCAATGGGGCTTATGCCAGCGCCAGCAACCAGGCACTGCTGACGGCTGCCCTTGAGGGGCTGATCGAGCGCTATAACCTGCATGGTCTGCACATCGGCGAAGTGGCCGCCGGCGCGGTGCTCAAGCATTCCCGGGAGATGAACCTGAGCCGTGAATGCGTGCTCGGCTCGCGGCTGGCACCCACCACTCCTGCCTATGACGTGCAACAGGCCTGCGGCACGGGACTGGAGACCGTGCTGCTGGTGGCCAACAAGATTGCCCTGGGCCAGATCGACAGCGCGATTGCCGGCGGCGTGGACACCACCTCGGACGCGCCCATCGCCGTCAACGAAGGACTGCGCCGGATCCTGCTGCAAGCCAATCGCGCCAAGACCACTGCCGAAAAGCTCAAGGTATTCCTGCAACTGCGTCCCCAACACCTCGTCCCCGAACTGCCGCGCATCAACGAGCCGCGCACCGGCCTGAACATGGGGCAGCACTGCGAGCTGATGGCCCAGACCTGGCAGATTCCCCGGGAGGAACAGGACCAACTGGCCCTGGAAAGCCATCAGAAAATGGCAGCGTCCTACGCCGAAGGCTGGCAGAACGATCTGATGACGCCGTTTCTCGGCCTGACCCGGGACAACAACCTGCGCCCGGACCTGACCCTGGAAAAACTTGCCTCGCTCAAACCGGCCTTCGAAAAGAGCGCCAAGGGCACGATGACCGCCGGCAACTCCACGCCACTGACCGACGGCGCGTCGTTGGTGCTGCTGGGCAGCGAGGAATGGGCCAAGGCGCGGGGGTTACCGATTCTGGCGTACCTGCGTGACGGCCAGACCGCGGCGGTGGATTTCGTCAATGGCGCCGAAGGACTGCTAATGGCGCCGGTCTATGCCGTGCCCCGGCTGCTGGCGCGCAACGGGCTGACGCTGCAGGACTTCGATTACTACGAAATCCATGAAGCATTCGCCGCCCAGGTGCTATGCACGCTCAAGGCCTGGGAGGATGCGGACTACTGCAAGACCCATCTGGGCCTCGACGCGCCGTTGGGCGCGATAGATCGCAGCCGGTTGAATGTGAAAGGCAGCTCTCTGGCCGCCGGTCACCCGTTTGCCGCCACGGGTGGGCGTATCGTGGCCAATCTTGCCAAGTTGCTCGATGCCGCAGGGCGGGGCCGGGGGCTGATCTCCATCTGCGCGGCCGCCGGCCAGGGTGTGACGGCGATTATCGAGCGTTGAGCAGCGTTTCGTTCTGCCGGGTGACCGACGCTCGCTGACGGCTGGCGTACCGCTCGGCCAGGATCGAGCAGACGATCAACTGCATCGGGTGGTAGATCATGATCGGCAGCAGGATCAGCCCCAGGCCTGGGTTGTTGCCGAAGATCAGCGCCGCCATCGGCACCCCGGCGGCCAGGGATTTCTTGCTGGCACAGAACACCGCGGCGATTTCATCGGCGTTGTCGAACCCCAGGGTACGGGCGGTGCGGGTGGTCATCCAGAGGATGATTGCCAGCAGCACGGCGCTGCCGAGCACGGCACTGAGCAGCACACCGTTGCCTTGCTGTTGCCAGATCCCGGACACCATGGAATTGCAGAACGCTGCGTAGACCAGCAGCAGGATCACCAGCTTGTCGATGATGCTGGTGTAGCGTTTGTAGCGGCCGAAAAAACCGGCCAGCCAGCGCCGCAGAAACTGCCCGAGTACCAGCGGCAGCAGCAACATCAGGCACAGATCGAGCAGGGTCGAACCCAGGTCGATACCACCATCGCCGCGACCGACCACGAGACTGACCAGCAGCGGTGTCAGGAATACCCCCAGCACGCTGGACAGGCTCGCGTTGAGAATCGCCGCTGGCACGTTACCCCCTGCACTGCCGGTGAGAGCCACCGAGGAGGAAATGGTCGAGGGCAGGGCACACAGGTAAAAGAACCCCAGCATCAGCAGTGACGGCACATGACTGCCCAGCAGCTTGTTGCTGGCGAGCCAGATCAAGGGGAACACGACGAAGGTAAACACCTGCACCATCACGTGCAGCCGGGTGTTCTTCAGGCCGTGCCGGATCTGTTCGCCGGACAGGTTGACCCCGTGCAGGAAAAACACCACGAAGATGCCGATATTGACGACCCACTCGGCATGCATGGCGCCGCCGGTGGCGCCAAAGCCCGGGAAGAAATACGCCAGCAATGTGGCGAGCAACATGCCGCACAGGAACCAGTCGGTCACCATGCGCTTGAGGTGTCTGAAAATAGCCATAGGGCACCGCAGGTTGTCAGAAGAGGTGACTTAGCCTAACGTCGGTCCTGACAGTCGTCTTGCGACATAAGGCCAATCAATGCCGACTAACGGACATCAGCAGCTCGAACGTCGTATTCCTGACCTGACGCAACTGCCCAGGCCGTTGTATGCCCGTGTCGAGAGCTTGAGCGCCGGTTCGTGGACCCAGGCCCATCGGCATGACTGGGTGCAGTTTTCCTACGCCATCAGTGGCGTTCTCGGCGTGCACACCGCCGCCGGCAGTTTCTTCGCGCCGCCGCAGTGGGGCATCTGGATCCCGGCGGACCTGGAGCATCAGGTCGTGACATCGATGCGGGCGGAAATGCGCAGCCTGTATATCCACCGCGACAGTTGCCCATGGGCCGATGATCGCTGCCGGGTGCTGGAGGTCACGCCGCTGGCCCGGGAGTTGATCAAGGCGTTTTGTCAGTGGCCGGCCGATTATCCACAGGGCGATACGCAAGAGGCACGGCTGGTGCAGGTGTTGCTGGATCAGTTGGCGTTGCTGCCGGAAGTGGGCTTCTCCCTGCCGTTGCCACGGCACGATCGGCTGCTGGGGTTGTGTAACGAGTTGATCGAACAACCTGAGCGGAACGTTACCCTGCAAATGTGGGCCGAACGAATGGGCACCTCGGAAAAAACCCTGATGCGCCTGTTCCAGCGTGAAACCGGCCTGAGCTTTCGTGCCTGGCGTCAGCGCATGCGGTTGCTGTCGTCACTGAGATTGCTGGAGGATGGCGAGAGCGTGACCGGTGCGGCGCTGTCGTGTGGGTACGATTCCACGTCGGCTTTTATCGCGGCGTTCAAGGGGATGTTCGGGGTTACGCCGGGGGAGTTGTTCAAGCCCTGAATCCGCTCACCGGGTTTCAGCCCGGCGTAAATTTTGTCGCAAATACAGACGCATCCAAATGCCAACGGCGTCGCGGCTGTCAGCTATGATTCGGCTTGGTCGATTATCGGCACAGTGTGTGCATCGAAGGTTCATAGGTCGGCAACCCCTCCCCGTGGAGGAAGGATTGCCGTATAACGGCTGTCATTCGCGTGTTTGGTCATAAAGGACCCAGAATAAAAGCTGATGAAGACTCCAAAACGCATTGAACCCCTGATCGAAGACGGTCTGGTCGACGAAGTGCTGCGCCCACTCATGAGTGGTAAAGAAGCAGCTGTTTATGTGGTGCGCAGCGGCAATGAGCTGCGTTGCGCCAAGGTCTACAAGGAGGCGAACAAGCGAAGTTTTCGTCAGGCGGCCGAGTATCAGGAAGGCCGCAAGGTCCGCAACAGTCGCCAGGCCCGCGCCATGGCGAAAGGCTCGAAGTTCGGGCGCAAGGAGACCGAGGATGCCTGGCAGAACGCCGAAGTGGCGGCGCTGTTCCGCCTGGCCAACGCGGGTGTGCGAGTGCCCAAACCGTACGACTTCCTCGAAGGCGTGCTGCTGATGGAGCTGGTGGCCGACGAGTACGGCGATGCCGCACCGCGCTTGAACGATGTGGTGCTGGAGCCGGATCAGGCCCGTGAATACCACGCGTTCCTGATCTCCCAGATCGTGCTGATGTTGTGTACCGGTCTGGTGCACGGAGACCTGTCGGAGTTCAACGTGCTGCTCACCCCGACAGGTCCGGTTATCATCGATCTGCCACAGGCCGTGGATGCGGCCGGTAACAACCATGCCTTCAGCATGCTGGAGCGGGACGTGGGCAACATGGCTTCCTACTTCGGCCGGTTTGCACCGGAGCTCAAGCGCACTCGGTATGCGAAGGAGATGTGGGCGCTATACGAGTCGGGCACCTTGCATCCGGCCAGCGTGTTGACCGGCGAGTTCGACGAGTCGGAAGAACTGGCGGATGTCGGCGGGATCATGCGCGAGATCGAGGCCGCTCGCCTCGACGAGGAACGGCGCCAGGCCGTACGCGCGGCGGACGACGCTCCCCCCGGCAAAACCGAAGAACCGCCTCCGCCCTGGATGCAATAATCGGTTGACCCGAAACCCGGCCAAGGCCGGGTTTTTTGTGAGCCCACCATGGGGCTCGGCGGTGTCGACGGACTATCGGTTTGCCACAGGCCCTGTGGGAGCGGGCTTGCCCGCGAAAGCGGCGGGTCAGTTGGCATGGATGTTGACTGTGCCGCCGTCTTCGCGAGCAGGCTCGCTCCCACCCTGATCTGGGGCTAGCACACCATCGATACTCACCACAGTCCCTTGTGGGAGCGAGCCTGCTCGCGATAGCGGTGGGTCAGCTTGCATGGATGTTGACTGTACCGCCGCCATCGCGAGCAGGCTCGCTCCCACCCTGATCTGGGGCTGGCACACCATCGATACTCACCACAGTCCCTTGTGGGAGCGAGCCTGCTCGCGATAGCGGTGGGTCAGCTTGCATGGGTGTTGACTGTGCCGCCGTCTTCGCGAGCAAGCCCGCTCCCACCCCGGATCTTGGGTGAATAGAACATCCGTGTTCACCGCCAATTCCTGTGGGAGCTGGGTGTCAGGCGTTGGCCGTTTCCTTGCAACACCCCGACGCCAGTTCCTTGAGGATCGGGCAGTCCGGGCGGTGGTCGCCGTGGCAGTGTTCCACCAGGTCCTGGAGGGTGTCGCGCAGTTCGGCCAGTTCGCGGATTTTCTGGTTCAGTTCGTCGATGTGTTGCCGGGCCAGGGCCTTGACGTCGGCGCTGGCCCGTTGCCGGTCCTGCCAGAGGGTCAGCAGCTTGCCGACCTCTTCCAGGGAAAAGCCCAGGTCCCGGGAGCGCTTGATGAAGGCCAGTGTGTGCAGGTCATCGGCGCCGTAGATCCGGTAGCCGCTGTCGGTGCGATGGGCCGCCTTGAGCAATCCGATGGATTCGTAGTAGCGGATCATCTTCGCGCTCAGCCCGCTCTGGCGCGCCGCTTGGCCGATGTTCATCGTTTGTCCTCCAGGTGCTCGGGGGTCCAGAATTTCAACAATAACGCATTGCTCACCACGCTGACGCTCGACAACGCCATGGCCGCGCCGGCCAGCACCGGGTTGAGCAGGCCGAAGGCCGCCAACGGGATGCCGATCAAGTTATAGACGAATGCCCAGAACAGATTCTGACGGATCTTGGCGTAGGTCTTGCGGCTGATGTCCAGTGCGGCCGGCACCAGTCGCGGGTCGCCGCGCATGAGGGTGATGCCGGCGGCGTGCATCGCCACGTCGGTGCCGCCACCCATGGCGATGCCGATGTCCGCGGCGGCCAGGGCCGGGGCGTCGTTGATACCGTCCCCGACCATCGCCACCACGGCGTTTTTCTTCAGTTCAAGGACAATGGCGGACTTGTCCCCTGGCAGCACTTCGGCGTGCACGTTGACGATTCCCAAGGCCTGGGACACCACCTGGGCGCTGCCCCGGTTGTCGCCAGTGAGCAAGTGGCTGGCGATGTGGCGCTCATCCAAGGCTTGCACGGTCGCGAGAGCGCCAGATTTGAGGGTGTCGCCGAAAGCGAACAGGCCCAGCACCCGCGGCGTCGCGCCTTGTTCAAGCAGCCAGGACAAGGTCCGGCCTTCAGCTTCCCAGGCCTGCGCCGATTCGGCCAGCGAACCGGCGTCCAGGTCCGACTCATCCAGCAGGCGCCGATTGCCCAGGGCCAGGCGGCGTCCATCGAAGTTGCCGGCAATGCCGCGTCCGGGCAGGGCCTGGCTGTCGCTGACATCCGGCACGTTCAGGCCATGCTCGGCGCAGGCATCCAGCACGGCTTTGGCGAGGGGGTGCTCACTGCCGCGTTGCAGGGCGCCGGCGATTTGCAACAGCCTGGCTTCGTCACCGTCCAGGGCTTTTGAATGAGCGATGCGCGGCGTGCCGGAGGTCAGGGTTCCGGTCTTGTCGAACACCACCGTATCCACTTCATGGGCGCGTTCCAGTGCCTCGGCGTCCTTGATCAGGATCCCGTGGCGCGCCGCCACGCCCGTGCCGGCCATGATCGCCGTGGGGGTCGCCAGGCCCAGGGCGCAGGGACAGGCGATCACCAGTACGGCGACGGCGTTGATCAGCGCGGTTTCCAGCGGCGCACCGTAAAGCCACCAGCCGATCAGCGTCGCCAAGGCCAGCATCAGCACCACCGGTACAAAGACCTGGCTGACTTTATCAACCAGTTTCTGGATTGGAGCCTTGGCCGCCTGGGCGTCTTCCACCAGGCGGATGATGCGCGCCAGGACTGTTTCGGCGCCGAGGGCCTGGGTACGCACCAGCAGGCGTCCTTCGCCGTTGATGGCGCCACCGGTGACCTTGTCGCCGGGCTGTTTGGGCACCGGCAGGCTCTCGCCGCTGATCAGCGCTTCGTCGGCGTGGCTCTGGCCCTCCAGCACTTCGCCGTCCACCGGAAAGCGCTCACCGGGCTTGACCAGCACCAGATCGTTTACGCGCAGGGCACTGATGGCGACATCCCTTTCCTCGCCATCGACCACCTGGGTCGCCCGCTCCGGCCGCAAGGCTTCGAGGGCGCGAATGGCGCTGGCGGTCTGGCGCTTGGCGCGGCTTTCCAGGTATTTGCCCAGCAAGACCAGGGCAATCACCACCGCCGACGCTTCGAAATACAGGTGCGGCATGCTGCCGGGGCGGGCAATGACCCATTCATACAGGCTCAAGCCGTAGCCGGCGCTGGTGCCCAGGGCCACCAGCAGGTCCATGTTGCCGGCCCCGGCCCGCACGGCTTTGAAGGCCGCGACATAGAAGCGCGCACCGAAGATGAATTGCACCGGTGTCGCGAGGGCGAACTGCGCCCAGGCCGGGAGCATCCAGTGCACACCCAGCGGTTGCAGCAGCATCGGCAGCACCAAGGGTACGGACAGCAGGATCGCCAGCGCCAGGATCAGGCGCTCACGATTCAGCTGATGGGGCTGAGTGTCATGGGGCTGCTCGGTCTGCCAGACGCTGGCTTCGTAGCCCGCGCGTTTCACCGCATCGATCAGGATTTGCGGATCGACCTGTCCGAGCAGTTCGAGGTGGGCCCGCTCATTGGCGAGGTTGACGCTGACGCGGTTAACACCGGGGATTTTGCCCAGGGCGCGTTCGACTCGACCCACGCACGAGGCGCAGGTCATCCCCCCGATGCTCAGCTCCAGGGTTTGGACAGGAACATGGTAGCCGGCTTGTTCAACGGCCTCTATCAAGGCTGGCAGGCTCTGTTCGGAGGCCTGGACTCGCGCCTGCTCGGTCGCCAGGTTCACACTGACGGCACGGGTTCCGGCGACTTTACTCAAGGCCCGCTCGACCCGTCCGGCGCAGCTGGCGCAGGTCATGCCGGCAATCGGCAGGTCGAAAGTGGTGGATTCGGACATGGGTCGGGCTCCCTGTAGTGAATGACTACAGGATCAACCTTGCCATGCTGGTAAGGTCAAGCGCCAATCCAAAAGACCTTCGCTGATCCTTGTGGGAGCGAGCCTGCTCGCGATAGCGTTTTGTCAGGCAGCACGTTATTCACTGATATACCGCTATCGCGAGCAGGCTCGCTCCCACAAGGGATCCGGGTGAGGTCAGTAACCGAGCCCTGCCTGCTTGAGGTACATCCCTTGCTCATTCATGGCGATACGGTATTTCAGGATGTCACCGGCCCTGATCGTAATCTCCTGGGAACCCGGTGCGAGCATGCCCGGATTGCAACCCGGTGCCTGGCCAGGCAACAACTTCAGGCGCAAGGAGAACTGGCCCGGAGGCAAGTTGAAGGAGGTGCTGTCTTCCTGGAAGAGCCGGGCGGTGAGCTGATCCTGGATGTAGATGCCGATCTCGCAGGACGTCGACACTTCCAGTCGTTCCCGGGAAATGATCAGCACACCGTAATCTTCGCCGGCGGCCGATGCCTGGGGGGCCATCGCTGATAAACCTAACATGCAAAACAGGCTGAACGCTGACCAGCGCATGGCCGAACCTCCGGTGTGGAATCCTTGATAGTGGCAGCTTGGCCGAGCGCGACGGCAATTGCCAGCCCGGCAGTTTTTATCAGAACTTGACCTTGCCATGATGGCAAGCTTGAAACTGCCGGCAACGTCCATTCTCAAGGAGTCACCTGATGCAAACTTTCAATGTCCAGGGTATGTCCTGTGGTCACTGCGTCAAGGCCATCACCCAGGCTGTACAGACCAGGGATCCGGCCGCCGATGTACAGATCGACCTGGGCGCCAAGACCGTCCGGGTCCAGAGTTCGTTGCCGGCCAACACCCTGATCGAGGTTATCCAGGAAGAAGGCTACGAGGTCAGCCCCACTTGAATATTTTTAATCGTTAGCGACCTATCGGAATGTTCAAGAGCGCCCGGCAGGGCTAGACTGTCGGGCTGCTGACTGATGCCCGACGGACGCCCGATGAACCTTCGTACGATTCTGATTCTTGGCGCCTTGAGCGCTTTCGGTCCCTTGGCGATCGACTTCTACCTGCCTGCCTTCCCGGCCATGGCAACCGCCTTCGGCACGGACGAAAAACATATCCAACTGACCCTGGCCGCCTATTTCCTCGGGCTGTCCATCGGGCAGCTGGCCTACGGGCCGGTGGCGGATCGCTTCGGGCGACGGATTCCACTGCTGGTCGGGGTCGGCTTGTTCACCCTGGCCTCCCTGGCCTGCGCCTACGCGCCGAGCCTTGAATGGCTGATCGGCGCACGCTTCGTACAGGCCCTGGGTGGATGTGCCGGGATGGTGATTTCCCGGGCCGTGGTCAGCGACAAATGCGATGCGGTAGGGTCGGCCAAGGTGTTCTCGCAGTTGATGCTGGTGATGGGCCTGGCGCCGATTCTCGCGCCGATGCTTGGCGGGTTGCTGGTGAACCTGTATGGCTGGCAATCGATTTTCATCGCCCTGACCCTGTTCAGCGCCATGGCGGCAACGGCCGTGGCCCTGTGGCTGCCCGAGAGCCTGCCGGCCCACGTACCTCGACCACCGCTGTCGGGGGCGTTGCGCCAGTACGGCAGGCTGCTGACCGACTCGGTTTTCCTGGGACATGCCCTGACGGGCGGGATTGCCATCGCCGGGATGTTCGCTTACATCGCCGGCTCGCCTTTCGTGTTCATCAAGCTTTATGGCGTACCGGCCGAACACTTCGGCTGGCTGTTCGGTACCAACGCGGCTGGCTTCATCCTGGTGGCGCAGGTCAACGCGCGGTTGTTGTCCAAGCGTGGCCCGGCTTTCCTGCTGAGCCGTGCAGTGTGGGTCTATTTCACGGCGGGGTTGTGCCTCCTGGCCGTCAGCGCCTTGCACCCCGAACGTCTATGGCCATTGCTGATTCCATTGTTCATCTGCATCGCCAGCCTGGGCTGCATTCTTCCCAACGCGTCCGCCTGCGCCATGAACGGGCAGGGTGCCCGGGCCGGCAGTGCCTCGGCGATGCTGGGAAGCCTGCAGTTTTCCGTGGCCGCCGGGGCCGCCGCGCTGGTGGCGGCATTGCATGACGGCACCGCGGTGCCCATGGCGATGGTCATCAGCCTGTGCGGACTGTTGGTGGTGAGCGCAGCCATGCTGACCCGCCGCCTGCAAAATGCCCGGGCGCTGGCACAAGCCAGCCGCCAGGGCTGATTCAGCAGGCCGCGCGTTGTTGCTGTTCGGGGAAGTGGTGCGGCGCATGGATGCGCGCTTGCAGCGTGGTAGCGAAGGCTTTGGCTTCGGCCTCGGTGCGGAAGGTGACGGCGTGCTGGTCAAGACGCACTTGCCATTGGGATTTTGCCACTTCTTTTATCAGGATCTTCATTGCTGACCTCCTCACGTAAAAGATTGCGTTGCAAAGGCCTCGAGTGTAGACCGGAATGCGATCGCAATTGTGACAATGGTCAACTCTCGGACTGACGGTCCGATCTTTTTTCAGTAACCGTTGTGGCGAGGGGATAAATCCCCTCGCCACAGGCTATCTCTTGAGGCTGAGTGCCAGGTCAGAAACCTTCGAGCACGATCTTGCCCTTGGCCGTCCCACTTTCCAGCAGCGCGTGAGCCCGGCGCAGGTTCTCGGCGTTGATGGTGCCGAAATGCTCGCCAACGGTGGTCTTCAAGGTGCCGGCGTCAATCAGTTCGGCAACCCGGTTGAGCAGGTTGTGTTGCTCGATCATGTCGGCCGTCTCGAACAGCGAGCGGGTGTACATGAACTCCCAATGCAAGGACAGGCTCTTGCGCTTGAGCTTGGTCACGTCCAGGGACTTGGGATCATCGATCAGTGCCAGTTTGCCTTGGGGCGCCAGGGCCTCGACCAACTGATCCAGGTGCTGGTCGGTCTGGGTCAGGCTGGCGACGTGAGTGACCTGGGGCTGGCCTGCTTCCTTCATGACCACGCTCAGTGGTCGGCTGTGGTCGATCACCAGGTCGGCGCCCAGGCTTCGCACCCAATCCTGCGTCTGCGGACGGGAAGCGGTGCCGATGACTTTCAGCGCGGTGAGCTGGCTGGCCAATTGGGTCAGGATCGAGCCTACACCGCCGGCGGCGCCGACGATCAACAGGCTCTGGTCCGAAGCGTCCTGGCTTTCCTGGATCTGCAGCCGCTCGAACAACAGCTCCCAGGCGGTAATGGCGGTCAGTGGTAATGCGGCCGCTTCGGCGAAACCGAGGGTCTTGGGCATGTGGCCGACAATGCGCTCATCCACGACATGCAGTTCGCTGTTGCCACCCGCGCGCGCAATGGAGCCGGCATAGAACACCTTGTCACCGGCCTTGAACAGGGAGACTTCGCTGCCCACTGCCTTGACCACGCCGGCCACGTCCCAACCCAGCACTTTGGCTGCGCCGCCTTCGGGCTGGACGTTCTGACGGACCTTGGTGTCTACCGGGTTGACCGAAATGGCTTTGACTTCTACCAACAGGTCGCGCGGACCGGCGACGGGCTCCGGTAATTCGACATCCTGCAGCGATTGCGGGTCGGTGATCGGCAAGGAGTGGTAGTAGGCGATGGCTTTCATGAAACGGGCTCCGTGAGGTGAGTTCGATGGCATCCATGTTTAGCTATTTATCACCGCGATAAAACCCGCTAAAAGAACAGGCTCTTTCAATATTTTTTTGTTAATGGAGTCGCCATGCTTCGATTCGATGACCTGCAGCTGTTTGTCCGGGCGGCAGATCTGGGCAGTCTTTCTGCCGCTGCCAGGGTCATGGATCTGTCGGCGGCGGTGGCCAGTGCCGCGTTGAAACGGATCGAGCAGCACCTCGGTGCCCGCCTGCTGGCGCGCTCCACCCGCAGTCTGCGCCTGACCGCCGAGGGGGAAGGCTTTCTCGAATATGCCCGGGCGGCGTTGGGCAGTCTGGATGAGGGGCGACGGCTGTTGACCCGCGGGCAGGACCAGGTCAGCGGTGTCTTGCAGTTGTCCGCGCCGTCGGACCTGGGACGCAACCTGCTGCTGCCCTGGCTGGATGACTTCCAGCGCGAGCACCCCCGGCTTACGGTGCGGCTGTTGTTGGGCGACCGCATTGCCGACTTGTTCAAGCAGCCGGTGGATATCGCGCTGCGTTACGGCGATCCGGAGGATTCGAGCCTGGTGGCCTTGCCTGTCGCGGCGGACAACCGTCGGGTGCTGTGTGCCTCGCCGGATTATCTGGCCCGTCATGGAGAACCCCATCAGCTTGAGCAACTGACTCAACACAATTGCCTGTTGTACATGCTCGGCACCCGGGTTCATGACCGCTGGTGCTTTCATGACGGCAAGCGGGAAGTGAGCCTCACCGTCAGCGGTGACCGCTTCAGTGACGATGCCGATGTGGTGCGGCGCTGGGCAGTGGCCGGTGCTGGAATTGCCTACAAGTCGTGGATGGACGTGTCGACCGATGTGCTGGCCGGACGTTTGAAGATCCTTTTGCCGCACCTGCACTGCGAGCGAGCGCCGCTCAATCTGTTGTGCGCTCATCGGGCGCAGTTGAGCAAGCCCGTCAAGCTGTTGCGGGAGATGCTCCAGGCCCGTTGTGGTGAATTGACGGCGCAATTTCCGCTCTCGACGGCAGTCGGCCAATAGTCGCGGGTAAATAGAGAATTTTCCCTCACGAACAATCGCCTCCAAAGGTTTCCGGAGGACAGGAAAGCTTGATCTGCACGCTTATACTAGCGGCCGCCTGAATCGGCGCGGCATCGCGTACGGCTGCAAGACCGGCTTGAAGCCCACTGTCCCGTCGATGCATCGATGCCGCCCGTTCCGGTGGTCGAGCCGCTTTTGGGCGGCGCCTCATGACGGGTGACTATGCCCAAGAGCAGTAGACGAATGATTCAACAGGGAGTGAATACATGGAACATGCACCTTGCATCAGCCAGATCGCCACGCTGCTGGCCGACCCCAAGCGCAGCTCAATGATGTGGGCCTTGATGGACGGCACGGCCCGGCAGGCTGAAGAACTGGCCTTGCTGGCCGGGTTGTCGCCATCCTCGGCCAGCGCCCATCTGGGACGCCTGTCCGCCGGTGGCCTGTTGAAAGTGGAAGCCAGGGGGCGCAAGCGGTTTTTCCGTCTTGCCGCGCCGGAGATCGGCGCGGCTGTCGAAGCGCTGGCCAGCGCGACCCTGGCCAGTGCACCACGGCAGATTCCGGATGTCTTCAAGCGCGGCGTCATATCGAACAAGGCGCCGTCGGCCCCCGCCTCGTTGTTGCGAGCCCGGCTCTGCGACGATCACCTGGGCGGCACCCTGGCGGCCGATCTGTACCAGCGCCTGTTGGACGCCGGGTGGATCGAACAATGCGAGCAGCGGGTGATCGTCACCCACAAAGGCGCAAGCCAGTTGGCCGGGCGAGGGTTGTTTATCCAGGCCCTGGCCCATCGCAATGCCCGCATCGCCTGCGCGTGCCCGGATTGGAGCGAGCGCCGCCCGCACCTGGGGGGCGCGCTGGGGGCTGCCTTGCTGCAACTGTTCATGCAGTCTGGCTGGCTGAACCTGCCCAACGACTCGCGGGCCTTGCAGGTAACCGTGCTCGGCCAGCAGGAAATCCATCGATTCGCCCGGCAGGATTCATTGGAAATGGCGCTCTAGGCCTGTCGACAGGTCGCATTCAGCAATAGCCACCCGCAAGGTTCGCGCACACTCGCCCGAGAAACTATCGGACTGGGGGGATGCAACATGGACAATCACGGGTACAGCGCGGCCGAACGCCTGGAGCGGCTGCCCATCAGCGGCTATCACCGGGTCATCTTCATCATTATCGCCCTGGCGTTCTTCTTCGACTCCATGGACCTGGCGATGATGACGTTCCTGCTCGGCTCGATCAAAACCGAGTTTGGCCTGAGCACGGCCCAGGCAGGTTTGCTGGCCAGCTCCAGCTTTTTCGGCATGGTGGTGGGCGCTTCGCTGTCGGGCATGCTGGCGGATCGGTTCGGACGTAAACCGGTGTTCCAATGGAGCATCGTGCTGTGGGGGATCGCCAGTTATCTGTGTTCGACGGCCCAGGACGTCGAGACACTGACGCTGTTTCGCATCCTGCTGGGTATCGGCATGGGCATGGAGTTTCCGATTGCCCAGTCGATGCTTTCGGAACTGATCCCGGCCAAGCGTCGGGGCCGTTACATCGCCTTGATGGACGGGTTCTGGCCGCTGGGCTTCGTCGCGGCGGGCGTGCTCTCGTATTTCCTGCTGCCGGTGGTTGGCTGGCGCGACATCTTCCTGGTCCTGGCGGTGCCGGCGGTGTTTGTCCTGGCGATTCGTTTCTTTATCCCCGAGTCACCGCGTTGGCTGGAGCAGGCCGGGAGGAATGACGAGGCGGATGCCGTGCTGCGCCGGATCGAAGACAAGGTCCGGGCCTCGCTGGGAAGCCAGCACCTGCCGGAGCCGGTTCGCCTGCCGAGGCTGGCGACTACGCCGGGCACGTTCTTTTCGGCGCTGGGACAGATCTGGTCGCCGTTGTATCGCCAACGCACGATGATGATCTGGAGCGTCTGGTTCTTTGCCTTGCTCGGCTTCTACGGGCTGACGTCCTGGCTCAGCGCGTTGTTGCAGCAGTCGGGGTTTGCCGTGACCCAGTCGGTCTATTACACCGTGCTGATTTCCCTGGGCGGGATTCCCGGTTTCCTGATGGCTGCCTGGCTGGTGGAGCGCTGGGGCCGTAAGCCGGTGTGTGTCATCACCCTGTTGGGTGGCGGCGCGATGGCCTTTCTATATGGGCAGAGCGCGGTGTTCGGCGGCAACGTCGGGCTGCTGATCGGTAGCGGATTGCTGATGCAGTTTTTCCTCTTCGGCATGTGGGCGGTGCTCTACACCTACACACCGGAGCTGTATCCCACCTCGGCACGGGCAACGGGTTCGGGTTTCGCCTCGGCGATTGGTCGCATCGGTTCGTTGCTGGGGCCTCTGGTGACCGGGCTGGTATTTCCCATCACCGGGCAAGGCGGCGTGTTTGGCCTGGGCGCACTGTGCTTCGCGGTGGCGGCTGGCGTGGTCTGGTTGTTTGGGATGGAGACGCGGGGCAAGACGCTGGAGGAGTTGAGCGAAGGCGTGGGCGGTTAAACACCATCCCCTTGTGGGAGCGAGCCTGCTCGCGATAGCGGTGGGTCGGTGGACACTTGTCTCACTGACATACCGAAATCGCGAGCAGGCTCGCTCCCACAGGGATAGTTGATGAAAGCTAAGGCTTCACCAACCGCGCATCCAGGCTGTTCTGGGCCAAGCGTTTGGCCTGGTCCTGGGTCATGCCCAGGTGGGTGTGCAGGGCGTGGAAGTTTTCGGTGACGTAGCCGCCGAAGTACGCCGGGTCGTCGGAGTTCACCGTCACCTTCACACCGCGTTCGAGCATGTCGAGGATGTTGTGCTGCGACATGTCGTCGAACACGCACAGCTTGATGTTGGACAACGGGCATACCGTCAACGGGATCTGCTCGTCGATGATCCGCTGCATCAGTCGCTCGTCTTCGATGGCCCGGACACCGTGATCGATGCGCTGGATCTTCAGCAGGTCCAGGGCTTCCCAGATGTATTCGGGTGGACCTTCTTCGCCGGCGTGGGCGACGGTCAGGAAACCTTCGTTGCGGGCCCGGTCGAACACCCGCTGGAACTTGCTGGGCGGATGGCCCATTTCCGAACTGTCCAGGCCGACGGCGACAAAGGCATCGCGGAACGGCAGCGCCTGGTCGAGGGTTTTCTCGGCCTGTTCTTCGCTCAGGTGGCGCAGGAAGCTCAGGATCAGGCCGCTGGTGATGCCCAGTTGCTGTTCTCCGTCCTTGAGGGCGGCGGCGATGCCGTTGAGGACCACTTCGAATGCAATGCCGCGGTCGGTGTGAGTCTGAGGGTCGAAGAACGGTTCGGTGTGGATCACGTTCTGCGCCTTGCAACGCAACAGGTAGGCCCAGGTCAGGTCGTAGAAATCCTGGGAGGTGCGCAACACGTCGGCGCCCT
Organism: Pseudomonas sp. ICMP22404; assembly: GCF_006227205.1. Lineage (GTDB taxonomy): Bacteria > Pseudomonadota > Gammaproteobacteria > Pseudomonadales > Pseudomonadaceae > Aquipseudomonas. The sequence continues at coordinate 10,625 of NZ_VCNG01000009.1, read as the reverse complement.
GGTAATACAGGTCGAGGAATTCCTGCAGATTGTTGAAGGCGTAGGCCTTGCGCAAGGTGTCGACGTCGTTCCACGGCAGGGCGATTTTGTTGCGCTCGGCCAGGGCGAACAGCAGCTCGGGCTCCAGCGAACCTTCCAGGTGCAGGTGCAGTTCTGCCTTGGGCAGGGCGTTCAGCCAGTCGTACATGTGCTTTTCTCATCAGTGAATCGATGGTGGGCATTCTACAGGGGCTGACCGCAATGTCTGGAAAAACCTGACCGGCCGATCCACTGTGGAAGCAGAACCGGCCCGCGAAGAGCCCTGGGCCGATCCATAAGGGGACGTCACAGCAGACGAAACGTTCACGGCCCTCTACAGTCTAGTAGGTCATACCCCCGTGCACGGTTATAGGCCTGTGATGTTCACATTGATCAAGCAAGAAAAGCTGCTGGTGCTGGCCCTGCTCGCCGCCGTAGTCGCCTACCCGCTGGAGCACTGGCTGTTGGGCAGTGGGCAGGTCGTGGCGTTGGTCGGTGGCTTGCTGCTGATTGGCTTCATCGTCGCGGCCTCGATGCGCGTGGCTCATCACGCCGAGTTGCTGGCGGAAAAAGTCGGCGATCCTTACGGCACGATGATCCTGACCCTGTCGGCAGTGTTGGTCGAGGTGGTGATCCTGGCGATCATGATGAGCAACGAAGCATCGCCGACCCTGGTGCGCGATACGATCTATTCGGCGGTGATGCTCGACATCAATGGCATTCTCGGGCTTGCCGCGCTGATGGGCGGGCTCAAACATGGCGAGCAGGTCTACAACGATGATTCGGCGCGCAGCTACAGCGTGATGATCCTCACCGCCATGGGCGTATCGATGGTGGTGCCGGAGTTCATTCCCCAGGAACACTGGAAGCAATATTCGGCGTTCACCATTGGCGCGATGCTCGTGCTGTATACGCTGTTCCTGCGTATGCAGGTGGGTCCCCACAGTTACTTCTTCAGCTACAGCTATCCGGAAAAACGTCGCCGTAAAGAGTCGGTGGAGACCGAGCCGAAGCCCATCAGCCTGGCGTTTTCCATCGGTGCGCTGGTGTTTGGCGTGGTAGTGATCGGCGCGCTGGCTGAAGTCATGTCCAAGGCCATCGACCTGGGGCTGGAGGGCTCGGGAGCGCCGCCGGTGGTCACGGCCATCCTGGTGGCGGCCATCTCCGCGGCACCGGAAATTCTCACCGCCCTGCGCGCCGCCCTCGCCAATCGCATGCAGTCGGTGGTGAACATCGCGCTGGGGGCGTCGCTGTCGACGGTGATCCTGACGGTGCCGGTGATGGAAGCCATGGCGCTTTACACCGGCCAGCCTTTCCAGATGGCCATGACGCCGGTGCAGACGGTGATGATCTTCATCACCCTGATCGTCAGCGCGATCAATCTCAATGACGGCGAGACCAATGCCATTGAAGGCATGACCCACTTCGTGCTGTTTGCGACGTTTATCATGTTGTCGCTGCTCGGCCTTTAGAAGCGCATCGCGGGCAAGCCTTGCTTCCACAGATGTGTCCTGATACCCGTGGGAGCAAGGCTTGCCCGCGATAGCATCCGATCAGACGCCCGCGATCAATTCCCGCGCCGCCTGGCTGTGATTGGCAATCAGCCCCTTCAAATCCAAGCCTTCGATCTGACCATCGATCACCCGCCACTGCCCAGCGACCATCACCCGATCCGCTCGATCCGCGCCACACAACAACAGTGCTGAAACCGGATCGTGGCTGCCGGAGAAGCGCAGCTCATCGAGCTTGAACAGCGCCAGATCGGCCTGTTTGCCGACTGCCAACTCGCCGATATCGCTGCGCCCAAGCAATGTTGCCGAGCCCTGAGTTGCCCAGCCCAGTACCCGTTCCGGTGTGATCGCTTGCGCGCCATAGTGCAGGCGTTGGATGTACAGCGCCTGGCGGGTTTCGAGGATCATGTTCGAGGCATCGTTGGAGGCCGAGCCGTCCACGCCGAGGCCCAGCGGGGCACCGGCGGCAGTCAGTTCGAGGGTGGGGCAAATGCCCGAGGCCAGGCGCATGTTGGAGCTTGGGCAATGACAGATACCGGTGCCGGCAGCGCCGAGGCGGGCGATCTCCTCGGGGTTGAAGTGAATGCCGTGGGCCAGCCAGGTACGCGGACCGAGCCAGCCGACGCTGTCCAGGTAGTCCACGGTGCGCAAGCCGAAGCGTTGCAGGCAGAAATCTTCTTCGTCGAGGGTTTCGGCCAGGTGGGTGTGCAGGCGGACGTCCAGTTGATTTGCCAGCGCGGCGCTGGCCTGCATGATTTCGGGGGTGACCGAAAACGGCGAGCAGGGCGCCAGGGCTATCTGGATCTGCGCACCGTCGCCGCGTTCATGGTAGCGGTCGATCAACCGCTGGCTATCGTCGAGAATCACCTGGCCTTGCTGCACGGTCTGCTGTGGCGGTAGGCCGCCGTCGGCTTCGCCCAGGCTCATGGAGCCGCGGGTCAGCATCGCTCGCATGCCCAGTTCGCGCACACTTTGTACCTGCACATCGATGGCATCTTCCAGGCCTTCGGGAAACAGGTAATGGTGATCGGCCGCCGTGGTGCAGCCCGACAGGAGCAGTTCGGCCAAGGCCACTTTGGTCGCCAGGGCGAGTTTCTCCGGCGTCAGCCGCGCCCACACCGGATAGAGGGTTTTCAGCCACGGGAACAGCGGTTGGTTCACCACTGGTGCCCAGGCTCGGGTCAGGGTCTGATAGAAGTGGTGATGGGTATTGATCAGCCCGGGAAGAATTACATGCTCACGGGCGTCGAAGACGTGGTCACAAGGTTGGGCGGGGCGCTGGCCGATGCTCAGCAGCTCGGCAATGACGCCATCCTGCAGCACCAGACCGCCACGGGCGTCGAGACCGTTGGCAGTAAAAATGGCGAGGGGGTTTTTTAACCAGGTACGGGTCGCAGGCATGGTGGCCGGCTCCTCTGAAAGTGGGTTCAGGTTAGCCAGCTCAGTGATGCCCTGTCTGCTGATCCAGGGTCGCCGTGGGGGGCGAGGTGCAGAGTTTACTCAGGTTGCGGCGCACATATCCAGTGCTCCAATTGAGTTCAAATGTGGGAGCGAGCCTGCTCGCGAAGGCGATGTATCAGTCGACAGGGCGGTTGAATGACACTCCGCTTTCGCGAGCAGGCTCGCTCCCACAGGTTGTGCGTGGAATTACCAGGGAATCGTCTCACCCTTGTAGTTGACGAAGTGATGGCCACCCCGGCCGGCAAAGGCATTGACCTGGTCGATCAAGCCGCGGGTACTGGTTTCGACATCGATGTCCGCTCCTTCACCCCCCATGTCGGTCTTCACCCAGCCCGGATGCAGCGACAGGACGGTCAATGTCTGGTCGCCCAGTTGGGTGACGAAGCTGTTGGTCATGGAATTGAGGGCCGCCTTGCTTGCCTTGTACAGCGCCAGTTCCGGCGCGTCGGGCATGGTCACGCTGCCCAGCACCGAACTCATGAACGCCAGGACGCCGCTGCCGTCGCGGATCTGCCCGACGAATCGCTGAGCCAGGTTGATCGGCGCCACCGCGTTGGTGAAGAACAACTGGCCGACCTCGGCCAGGGTCGCGCCGTCGGGAGCCTGGTTATCGGGGCCTTTGACACCGGCGTTGACGAATAACAGGTCGAAGGTTTCGCCCTTGAGTTGTTGGCTCAAGGCAATGACGGCTTGCTGGTCGCCCATGTCGAGTTTCTCGATCCGTACCGGGCCCAGCGCCTTCAATGCCTCTGCGTTCTGCAAGTTGCGCACGGTGGCGATCACGTTCCAGCCATCGCTCAGCAATGTCTTCACCAGGCCAAGGCCCAAGCCCCGGGAGGCGCCGATGATCAATGCGTTTTTTGCCGAATTCATGGAAGGTATCCTTGAAAGAAGGGTCACGGATTTAATGGACAGCGTCGCCCGAGCCGTTGTTTCAGCTCATGACGCAACGCGTCGAGCTCGGTCATGCGGGTTTCGATCAGGTTCAGTTTGTTCAGCAGCAGCTGAGCCACGGCGTGGTCCGGGTCGGGTGCCTGCTGCACGGAGGCGACACTGCTGCCGATCTCGCCGAGGGTAAAGCCCAGGCGTTGGGCTGTCTTGATATAGAGCACCAGTTGCACCATGTCTTCGGGGTAGTCGCGATACCCATTGGCGCTGCGTCCCGCCGCAATCAGCCCGAGCTGCTCATAGAAGCGCAGCGTGTCGCGGCTGACGGCACAGGCCTGGGCTAGTTCACCGATCCGCATGGCAATCTCCAGAAAGCTTGACCTTGGAGCATACCCCAGGCTTTAGTCTTTTTGCTCCTTGATTAGATGGAGCAATGCCTATGTGGACTTCACCGCAATATCGTCGCGTGGTGCTCGGTAGCGCCTGGTACGACCTGATCGTAACCGCAGCGTTTGCCACACCATGGAGTTTCGCCGCCCTGCACGGCTGGTTGCTGGGTGTGACCCAAATGCTCGACCTGCCTGGCGAGCTGCCAACGTTTGCGCCTATGCATCTGTTGATGGCCAATCTGCTGGGCTCGATCGTTTGCATATGGGCGGTGCTGCGGATTCGGGATCCGCGCCCCCTGTATGGGCGGTATGACGCGGCAGGGCGGTTCCTGTTTGCGTCCTGGATGTTTTACGCGCTGCTGCACGGCGCCAGTGCGCTGGTGTGGATATTTCTGTTCCTCGAGCTGGTGTGGGGTGTTGTCCAACTGCTACCCGTGCGTGGCGAGAACACGGGTTCAAGCTGGAAGCGTGAGCAGTCGTTAACGAATGGTTAAAAAATGAACAAGCGCCTGGGAGCCATGCTCTCCTTGGGGTCGCGTGAGCCATGAACGGGTTATCCACAGCTTGCTCCACAGTTATTGTGCGCAAGCCGCAAACTCGGGCATAAGCGCGGGGCGACTTTCTTCCAAAGGTGATAACTCGCTGCAAGCGTTTGTTTTGCTGGCTTATTTAGCCGACAGGCGAGGCTTTGGACGAAAAATGAGCAACCCCCGCAAAGCCGCATGACAGAAGGGTTACAGGCGGATGTGCTCAGGTTATCCACAGCCGGGTGCACAGCAGGTGTGGGCAAATAAAGGTTAACGCTCCAGCAGGATCCGGCCGCGACTCAAATCGGCCAGTTGCTTTTGCAGCGTATCGATCTGACCTTCACCCACCGCCAACTGCAATTCCACGCCGTTGGCGGTAAACCCTTCCGTATTGACCAGGCCACCGCACTCGGCAACCCGCAGTTTCACCAGGGGCAGTTCCGCGAACCCGCAAGTGCAATGCAGGGGCACGCGACTGATCAGTTCCAGCTTCTCGGCACTTTGCAGGCACTTGTTCGCACCACCGCCATAGGCCCGGGCCAGTCCGCCGGTCCCTAGCTGGATACCGCCATACCAGCGGATCACCAGCACTACGACCTGGTCACAGGCTTGGGCTTCAATGGCCGCCAGGATCGGGCGTCCGGCGGTGCCCCCCGGTTCGCCATCGTCGTTGCTGCGGTATTGATCGCCCAGCTTCCAGGCCCAGCAGTTGTGCGTGGCGTTCAGGTCGCTGTGCTGTTCGATAAAGGCCTGGGCATCGGCGGGGCTGGTGATGGGGGCGGCGAAGGTGATGAAGCGGCTTTTACGAATTTCTTCGCGGTATTCGCAAAAGCCAACGAGAGTAAAAGGCATGAGCGTCTTAGAGGGTGGGTGTCAGGCCGCAGCCTTTGAGAATAATGCGGATCAGGTTGTCGCCAGCATCGATCATGTCTTGCTTGCTCAATTTGCTGCGACCGGTCACGCGGCAGATCTGGGTGGCGAAGTCGGCGTAATGCTGGGTGCTGCCCCAGAGCAGGAAGATCAGGTGCACGGGGTCGATCGGGTCCATCTTGCCAGCGTCGATCCAGGCCTGGAACACCGCCGCGCGGCCGTTGAACCAGGCGCGGTAGTCCTGGTTGAAGTACTCGGTCAGGCACTCGCCGCCACTGATCACTTCCATGGCGAAGATCCGCGACGCCTGGGGTTGGCGACGGGAAAACTCCATCTTGGCGCGGATATAGCGAGTCAACGCCTCGGCCGGGTCATCCTCGGCGGTGAGGGTGTTGAAGGTGCTGTCCCACAACTCGATGATGTTGCTCAGCACCGCCACGTATAGCCCGAGCTTGTTGGTGAAGTAATAGTGCAGGTTCGCCTTGGGCAGCCCGGCGTTCAGTGCGATGGTATTCATGCTGGTGCCTTTGAATCCGTGACGAGCGAATTCATCTTCAGCAGCCTTGAGGATGGTCTCTTCGTTCTTCTGACGAATGCGGCCAGTGGGCTTGCCACCGTGTGCTGGGACTTCAAAGGTCATGGACGTTTCCGGGCTGGGTCTGTGGGCAAGCAAATGCGTTGATAGCGCACCGGCACCGATCCGACAAGTGCTGTTGCCACAAAAGGCGAATGCATTAGCGGGTCGCGGCCAGACTCTCGAGAAAACTCTCCAGCACCAGATGAGGACGACGGCCCTTGCGCGTTACCGAAGCCAGGCTCAGGTCATAGAATCGCGTCGTGGGTTTCAGGGCTCGTAGTCGGCCTTGCTGGACCCAGAGGTTGGCGTAGTGATCCGGCAGGTAGCCGATGTAGCGACCGGTGAGAATCAGGAATGCCATGCCTTCGCGGTCCGATGCACTGGCGGTGCAGTTGAGCGCCTGGTAATGGGCCTGGATGTCGACCGGCAGGCGAAAGGTGGGGGCGATGGCGTCCTGGCTGTTGAGGCGGGTTTCGTCGAGCTGCAAGTCGTCCACATAAAACAGGGGATGTCCGACCGCGCAATACAACAATGAACGTTCGCTGTAGAGCGGCTGGTACTCCAGCCCGGAAAGGGCGCTGGCCTGAGGGACCACGCCGACGTGCAGGCGGCCGTCGAGAACACCTTGTTCGACTTCATTGGGAGCGATCATGCGAATCTGGATTTGCACGTCGGGCCCGCGCTCCTTCAATTGAGCCAGGGCATGGGTGATGCGCATGTGGGGGAGAGTGACGAGATTGTCGGTCAGGCCGATGTTCAGTTCGCCGCGCAAGTGTTGATGCAGGCCGTTGACCTCGGTGCGAAAACTTTCCAGCGCGCTGAGCAGTTGCAGGGCCGACTGATAGACCTCACGACCTTCTTCCGTCAGTGAGAACCCCGCGCGTCCACGCTGACACAGACGCAGGCCCAGGCGCTGTTCAAGATCGCTCATCTGTTGGCTGATGGCCGAGCGACCGATGCCCAGCACCGTTTCCGCCGCGGAGAATCCCCCACATTCCACTACGCTACGAAAGATGCGCAGCAGACGAATATCGAAGTCGCTGACCTGGGCCAGTGGATCGGGGCGGCGAGCACTCATAGTTTAGTGGTCCACTGACTGAAGGTTAGAAAAGTTGGATTTCACCGACTTTATCGTCGTGGCAACTTAGCCGCAACTAGGCTTTTCGCCCCGATACCGTTCATATCTTGCGAGGTTTTGTCGATGAACATGCCCGAACACGCGGCCAGTTCCCTGGCCAGTCAGCTCAAGCTCGATGCCCACTGGATGCCGTACACCGCCAACCGCAACTTCCAGCGCGACCCGCGTCTGATCGTCGGTGCCGAAGGCAGTTGGTTGATCGATGAACACGGACGCAAGGTGTATGACTCGCTGTCGGGGCTGTGGACCTGCGGAGCCGGGCACACTCGCAAGGAAATCCAGGACGCGGTCGCCAAACAGCTGGGCACCCTCGATTATTCGCCGGGCTTCCAGTATGGCCATCCGCTGTCGTTCCAACTGGCGGAAAAAATCACCAGCCTGACGCCAGGCAACCTCAATCATGTGTTCTTCACCGACTCCGGTTCCGAGTGCGCCGATACGGCGGTGAAGATGGTGCGCGCCTACTGGCGTCTCAAGGGCCAGGCCACCAAGACCAAAATGATCGGCCGTGCTCGCGGCTACCATGGCGTGAACATCGCCGGGACCAGCCTGGGCGGCGTGAGTGGCAACCGAAAACTGTTCGGCCAGGCGATGGCGGACGTCGATCACCTGCCTCATACCTTGTTGGCGAGCAATGCCTATTCCCGTGGCATGCCGAAGGAAGGTGGCATTGCCTTGGCCGACGAGTTGCTGAAGCTGATCGAACTGCACGACGCTTCCAACATCGCGGCCGTCTTCGTTGAGCCGATGGCCGGGTCCGCCGGGGTGCTGGTTCCGCCTGAGGGCTATCTCAAGCGCCTGCGGCAGATTTGCGACCAGCACAATATCCTGCTGGTATTCGACGAAGTAATCACCGGTTTCGGCCGCACGGGTTCGATGTTCGGTGCAGACAGTTTCGGCGTGACACCTGATTTGATGTGCATCGCCAAGCAAGTTACCAACGGTGCGATTCCCATGGGGGCGGTCATTGCCAGCACCGAGATCTACCAGACCTTCATGAACCAGCCGACGCCTGAGTACGCGGTGGAATTTCCTCACGGCTATACCTATTCGGCGCACCCGGTGGCGTGCGCGGCGGGGCTGGCGGCGCTGGATCTGCTGCAGAAGGAAAACCTGGTGCAGAGCGTGGCCGAAGTCGCGCCACATTTCGAGAAGGTTCTGCATGGGATCAAAGGCGCGAAGAACGTGATCGACATCCGCAACTTTGGCCTGGCCGGCGCGATCCAGATCGCACCGCGAGACGGCGATGCGATCGTCCGTCCGTTCGAGGCCGGCATGGCGTTGTGGAAGGCCGGATTCTATGTGCGCTTCGGTGGCGACACGCTGCAGTTCGGACCAACGTTCAACAGCAAGCCACAGGATCTGGATCGTCTGTTCGACGCGGTCGGTGAAGTGTTGAACAAGCTCGACTGACTGCCTCCCTATCACCTTCAACGACAGGCGTCCGGTCGCGGGCGCCTGTGGATAAAAATTCTGGAGTCCCCATGAGTCTCATCCCGCATCTGATCAATGGCGAACTGATAAGCGACAACACGCGTACGGCGGACGTTTTCAATCCATCCACTGGCCAGGCCATCCACAAGGTGTCGCTGGCCGATCGCGCGACCGTGCAACAGGCCATCGATGCCGCCACCGCAGCGTTCCCGGCCTGGCGCAAGACACCGGCGGCCAAGCGTGCCCAGGTGATGTTTCGTTTCAAACAGTTGCTGGAGCAGAACGAGTCGCGTATTGCGCAAATGATCAGCGAGGAGCACGGCAAGACCCTGGAGGATGCCGCCGGTGAGCTCAAACGGGGTATCGAGAACGTCGAGTTCGCCTGTGCGGCTCCGGAAGTTCTGAAGGGTGAATACAGCCGCAACGTAGGGCCGAACATCGATGCCTGGTCGGATTTCCAGCCGTTGGGCGTCGTGGCGGGTATTACCCCGTTCAACTTCCCGGCGATGGTTCCACTGTGGATGTATCCGCTGGCGATCGTTTGCGGCAACTGCTTCATTCTCAAGCCATCCGAGCGTGACCCGAGCTCGACACTGCTGATTGCACAATTGCTGCTGGAAGCCGGATTGCCCGAGGGCGTGTTGAGTGTCGTGCATGGTGACAAGGTTGCCGTGGATGCGCTGATCGAGGCGCCGGAAGTGAAGGCGCTGAGTTTTGTCGGCTCGACACCGATTGCCGAATACATCTACGCCGAGGGGACCCGTCGCGGTAAACGCGTCCAGGCATTGGGCGGGGCGAAGAACCATGCGGTGCTGATGCCGGATGCCGATCTGGACAACGCAGTCAACGCGTTGATGGGGGCGGCCTATGGTTCATGCGGCGAACGTTGCATGGCGATTTCGGTGGCTGTCTGTGTGGGCGATCAGGTAGCGGATGCGCTGGTAGCCAAGCTGGTGCCGCAGATCCAGGCGTTGAAAATCGGTGCCGGTACTTCTTGCGGTCTGGACATGGGGCCGTTGGTGACCGGTCAGCATCGCGACAAGGTCAGCGGCTATATAGAAGACGGTGTTTCGGCGGGTGCTTCGCTGGTAGTCGATGGCCGTGGCTTGAGCGTGGCGGGTCACGAAGACGGTTTCTTCCTGGGGGGTTGCCTGTTCGATCGTGTGACGCCGCAGATGCGCATCTATAAAGAAGAGATCTTTGGCCCAGTACTGTGCATTGTCCGGGTCAACAGCCTGGAGGAGGCCATGCAACTGATCAACGATCACGAGTATGGCAACGGCACCTGCATCTTCACCCGCGATGGCGAAGCGGCGCGCTTGTTCTGCGATGAGATTGAAGTGGGCATGGTGGGCGTCAACGTACCGCTGCCTGTACCTGTGGCTTATCACAGCTTTGGCGGTTGGAAGCGTTCGTTGTTTGGCGACCTGCACGCCTACGGCCCGGATGGCGTGCGCTTCTATACCCGTCGCAAGGCCATTACCCAGCGCTGGCCACAACGCGCCAGCCATGAAGCTTCGCAGTTCGCGTTTCCCAGTTTGTAATGGATAAACAAAGAGGCCGGCGCTTAAGCGCCGGCCTCTTTGTTTATGGGGTTTTTTGACCGATATGACAGAAACATGAAAATAGGTGTTGACGGCAGATTCTGAGTCTCTATAATTCGCCCCACTTCCGGCGCAGTCGAAACGGAAAACTCCTTGAGTTTCAATGAGTTAGACGATTTAAGGTGGCGCAGGGCTTCAGTTCATCGAAGTCCGGAAGGAGTTGGCAGGGCGTGTTGTTTGGTCCCGTTGACGGTTCGATCTTCTCGGT
>NZ_VCNG01000008.1 GCF_006227205.1 Pseudomonas sp. ICMP22404 | reverse complement strand
GTTACAACAACGTCAGGCTCCATAGCTACAACGACTATCGGTCGCCGGTAGCTATGGAGAAACTGGCGGCGTGAAACCTTAACTGGTGTCCAGAATTACTTGACCAGTTCACTGTCCCTCCTACCCCGCCCGACACCGCCACGTGCGGTATCTATCTACCACCCAGTCATCGTCCATCTTCAATAGGTTGTTCTTCCGAAAACGTTCTCAGGAAGAGCACATGTTGGAAAACACCCCCTCACGGACTGATAGCCCGACAAACCCGAGTACCCCACTGATCAGCCTGCTGGAAACCTCGCAGCAACGGATGATCCGCCTGAACGACGCCGTCCCACGTGCCTCGAAGGTGCTGGCAAGGTATCTGGATAATGAATTTCGCAGCGCCTTCCCCGCCCTGTCCGGCAACCTCACTGCCAAAGACATCTTCGTATGCAGACAAAAGGACGGGGCCAAGACCACGGTGCGCCTCGACACGCTTTTTGTTCAGGCGATCGCGGGTCGGTTGGATACGCAGGCGTTCTTCGACGAGTCGAGCAACATAGACTTCGTCACTGATCAGTATTACGCCGCGCCTACGCCCGCAGCCCTGGAGAACCTCAAGCGCCTGATCAGCATCACGCCCGACTCGTGCACACAACTGTTGACCCAGGCATTGGACGACTTCTGGGCCGAACCCACCGATTTCAGTCAGGGTCGTAGCGTCAGCATCTGGCTGGCCGATGAATGGGCCGTACAGCTCAAGGCCCAGGCGGACCTCCACAAGCTGGACGGCACGTTGCGCCCGGCGATGCACAAGGCCTTGGTGGAGCGCGCCTTGTTGGCGCCAGACGCGGCGTCTCGTGGGCAATTCCCGGAATACCAGCGGCCCGGCGTCCATAGCCTGAGCCTGATCCCGCCAGGGTGGGCTGTCAGCGTGCCAGTTCCCATGGCCGTGGTGCTGACCCAACATGACAACGTCAGCGAGTCGGGTGGCGCGGTGCTGTACCGCCCGGGCGAACCGCTGCACATTCACGAGGACCTTGCAGCACTCAAGGCCAGCCTGCTGGAAGACGGCGAACCCGGAGGCGAGATCGAAACGGCACCGATTGCCGAGCACTTTCTCGTCCGCCTGGTCAGCGAACTGCGGACGGCGCAAAGGAACTCCGTCGGCAACGTTTTTCTCAATGGCCCCGCAGCAGCGGAGGAGATCGACGCCTGGATGAGCAGGCTGGATGCAATGGCGGAATTGGGCAATCGACTGGATCTGGCTGCCGCCCTCGATGAACGTGAACTGCGGCTTAGCCTGAAAAAACTTGATGACTGGTTGCACGCCAACCCCCACGTCACCGGTGGCGACCGTCTGGCGTGGTGGGAGGCGACCCAGGCGGTGCAGACAACCCTGGTGGAAACGGTCCCGGCACCAGACCCCGTGACGCTGGCCACCCCGGATGCCCTGCATGCCCGGACCCGCACCTTGTTGGCCGGTGTCATCCGCGAGAAATACCCGCCGGTCGATCCTGAAGACGTGTCACTGAGCATCAGGAAGCAATTGGTCGATCCACATGCCCCCACGGGCGGGTCACCGTTTGGGTCCGGGATATCCCAAGGCAGCGTCAGAGGGATCATCGACGACCGCCGCTCCCTGACAGAGTGGGCGATGTCCAACCTGACCCTGGATGAACGCAATGCCCCTCGGCCCGCCATAGAAGGGCCGCTGAGTTTCGCGCAGATTGTCGAGGTCATCGAAAGGGCCAATGTCGGCGCCCGGTTGCCGACCGAGCTGCAAGTTGTAGCCCGGCAAACCCAGGCGCAATGGATGGCCTTGAAAGCACAACAGATGCGAGCCCAGGTTTGGGCCGCCCATATCTCCGGCGACCTGAGACTCGACCGTGACAATACCGGGCTGAAACTGGTACTGGCGGCACTGGACAGCCCCGTGGCGGCAGGACGCGTCAAGGTTGGCGGGCACGAAGTGGTGGTCCGTCAACTGCACTGGGGCAATAGCGTACTGAAAGAAATACTGGCGTTTGGGGTCAAGGCCCTGGCGAGCCGCCCCTCGCTGACGCTGTACACACCAGGGGCACCGGACGGCAAAACGTTTCGCGACGTGGATGCGGCCAGCAGCCGAACCTTGGAAGCCGCCCTGGTGCAGACCCTCACCGCCACACCGCAGATGGCTCGCTGGCTGATCTCGCACCTGCCGCTGCTGGAACAGGCCGAGCAGCTAGCCAGCCTGGTGCCGATGTCGGAGGACCTGACGTTCGAGGAGAAGATCAGGAAGGTCACGCGTTCCGTCTTCGCCTGGACCAAGGACCGGGCACAAAATGACTTCGCAAAGAAAATCGCCTCGCCGGTGGTGGAAGCGGACCTGTTCAAGGTGCTGCACGAAACGCAGATCACCCACGGGATGAAAACCGCGGAAATGCTCACGGTGTCCAATGCCGAGCGCGACAGCGCGTCCGCACAGGAAGGGCGCCGAAACGCCGTCATGCTGCTCACGGGCGCCATGTCGATGTTCCCGGTGGGCCGGTTGGGCGGCATATTGGGCCGTGCGATCCTGCCGACCATGGCGGGCGGTGCCGCGGTATCCGCGATCGATGAAGAGGGCGGCAGCGTCCGTCAATGGGCCACCGATTTCATCGGCGGGTTGGGAGAGGTCATCGCCGAAGCCGGGCAGGACCTGATCATGGCCCGCGCGGGACGCCGTCGGAAACAGGCACGCCCGGCCCTGTCCTCCCTCCCCCGCATGCCGGATCCAGAGCTGGAACACTATCGGCTCAAAGGCTTCAACGGGCATGGGTTGATCACCGAGGGACGCCACCGGTACAGGGGCGCCGACGGGCAGGGTTACCTGAAGCTTGGGAACGGCTATTACAAAACGGCGATCCAGGCTGGCGAACGGATCATCTACGCGCCGGACAACCGCTCGAACCAGCGAACGGTCACGTGGGAAAATGACCACTGGCGCATTGAGGAGCGACATCGGTTACACGGAGGTGGCGCGCTCCAGAGCCTGTTCAGTCGCCCCCCGGAAACCCCACGACAACGCACCTGCGATGCCTTGGTGGAGGGCGTGCTGGTGATGAACCGCTACCCCTCCTATGAAGCGATCAGCACCGCAAAAGCCATCTTCGACTCCATGCCTGAAGCGCTGTCCGAACGCATACTGCGCGAGAGCATGGCGGATGTCGGTGCGGCCGACATCAACGCTTACCGCGCACGAATAGATGACTTGACCCGGGGGCGGGGCGACTTGTCCAGGCGCAAAGCCATTCAGATGCAACTACTGGACAAAATGAATACATGGAGCATCGTCCTCCTCAGTAGTCGAGACATCGAAGCAAACGTGTCCAACATTGACCTGAGCGAGACCCAGAAAATAAAAATATACGACACGATACTCGCGCACAGAAACATGTTCTTTACCGAAGACCGGATCAAGGTCAACACAACGGTTATAACGGACAACATTACCGGCGCGGTATTCATGGCCTTCACCTTCCCAGGCGGGAGGAAGAAGGCGGCCATGAACAAAATAGCCAAGGACACTCGGGACATGTTGGATGCCGTGGAAGCCAGACTGGATGCCACGACGCAGGCGCGATTCCCCGGAAATGATCCGGAAACAAAGGCAGCCCGGGAAAAATACACGGCCTCGGAGGAATACTATAACGAGTTGATTACAGCCCTGCGGGAAGAGAAGCTGCGCAGGCACAAACCCGGACTGCTGACGGAAATCAGAAACAATCGAGTGCCCTATATCATTGCCAACAAAGGGCGGACACAACGCAACGTCATGCTGCTCACTGGGGAAGACATCACGGACTTCAGCCGTACACTGGCCAACTACGAACCGTTCGATATCGAGATCGTGACCCAGGCTCGAACCCACAAAGTGGAAGGGACACCGTCCACCGTCACCCCTGCGGTTCTACCCACTCCATCGCCGGCACCGGACAGGTTCACCGTCACCACCAGCCCATTGGCCGAAGCCCAGATGTCCTACGCCAGCTTCTCAGAGGCGGCGAAAACCAGGGTCCGAGTCATCACCGAAGATATTCGCGCGGGAAGGGTAACCACCAAGAAGAGCAACCGATATTACTGGTACACCATGGCCCAACTGACCCCGGGCGGTGGCAAAGGCGCATGGCGCGCCGCGTTTGAACGCGAGGGCGATAGCTGGATACTCCGAGGGTTCTACGACTACCACGCCAATGGCCCTGCGACGGTTTGGGAAGGCTAAGAAAAAAGGGCGCCGAGAGGCGTAATGCCAGTCAGTTAAGGATCAAACAGCACAAACTCTGTGGGAGCAAAGCTTGCTCCCACAGAGTTGTGGCTTAACTGATCGGCATTAGCCCAAAGGCGGCCTCTTTCAAGCCGTCCTTTCAGAACCAGAAATACCGGTATTTTTAGCCAATAACTCCACAAACGCCTTCGCCATCGGCGAACGCTGGTCCTTACGCTGCACCAACCACACCGCCGACACCGCCGCCGGGTCGAGCAATGGCCGGTAGACCACGCCATCGACCCGTATCCGCTGGTAAGACGCCGGCAATACCGAAACCCCCAGCCCTGCCGCCACCAGGCCGATGATGGTCATGGCTTCGCCGGCTTCCTGGGCAAAGTGGGGGCTGAAGCCGGCGTCACGGGCCAGGCTCAGCAGTTGTGCATAGAGGCCACTGCCGTAGCTACGGGGGAAGAACACGAACGGCTCCTGGGCCAGTGCCGAGAGAAACAATCCCTCGTCACTGCTCTGGGCCAGCGGGTGCTTGGCACTGAGCACCGCCACCAGCGGTTCGCGGCTCAGCTCGATTTCGCTCAAGGCATCGGGCAGCGGCAGGGGCCGCATGATGCCGATCTCGATCGTTTCGTCCAGCAACGCATCGGCCACCTGGGTACTGCTCATCTCCCGCAGGTTCAAGTGCACGGCCGGGAACCGCTGGCGAAACGAAAAGATCGCCTGGGGAATGGTGGAGTTGAACGGCGCCGAAGAGGTGAAGCCGATCTTCAGTTCACCCAGTTCCCCTTGTTGGGCGCGACGCGCCACGTCGGCGGCCTTGTCGACCTGGGCCAGTACCCGCCGCGCCTCTTCGAGGAACAGCCGCCCGGCTTCGCTCAACTCGACCCGACGATTGGTGCGTTCGAACAAGCGCGCGCCGATCTCCTGCTCCAGCGCCTGGATCTGCTGGCTCAGGGGCGGCTGGGAAATACCCAAAGCCAGCGCGGCGCGGCCGAAATGCAGTTCCTCGGCCACGGCGATGAAGTAACGCAAGTGACGCAGTTCCATGGGCCATCCAATAGGTCGCTAAACGTCTTAAACAGGTCGAACAATATATTGGATAGAAACGTTAGTCAGCTATATGCTTTTTTTCATTGCCTGCCTGATCGTGCTCTTGCGAGGTCCATCGTGAAAACTGCTGTCGCGCCACTGGCCCATGAAATCCCCTCCCGCGTGCAGGACGCCGTCGTTACCGAATTGAAGGACATCTACATAGAAAAAGGCACGCCGATGTTCATGCGCACGGTACTGGCGCTGTTCTGCGGTGGCTTCGCAACCTTTGCCCTGTTGTATTGCGTGCAGCCGATGATGCCATTGCTGTCCAGGGAATTTTCCGTCAATGCGGCGCAAAGCAGCCTGATCCTGTCGGTGGCGACCGGCCTGCTCGCCGTCGGCCTGTTGATCACCGGGCCGATTTCCGACCGCATCGGCCGCAAGTCGGTGATGGTCACCGCACTGTTCGCCGCCGCACTGTGCACCGTGGCCAGCGCCATGATGCCGACCTGGCATGGCGTACTGCTGCTCCGGGCCCTGGTGGGGCTGTCGTTGAGCGGATTGGCCGCCGTCGCGATGACCTACCTGAGTGAAGAGATCCATCCCAAGCACATCGGCCTGGCGATGGGACTGTACATCGCCGGCAACGCCATCGGTGGCATGTGCGGGCGCTTGATCACCGGCGTGCTGATCGACTTTGTCAGCTGGCACACCGCGATGCTGGTGATTGGCGGCCTGGCCCTGATCGCCGCGGCGGTGTTCTGGAGGATCCTGCCCGAGTCGCGCAATTTCCGCCCACGCTCACTGCATCCACGCAGCTTGCTGGACGGCTTCACCCGGCACTTTCGCGATGCTGGCTTGCCGTTGCTGTTTCTCGAAGCCTTCGTGCTGATGGGCGCCTTCGTGACGCTGTTCAACTACATCGGCTACCGCCTGCTGGCCGAGCCTTATCACCTGGATCAGGCCTTCGTTGGCCTGCTGTCGGTGGTGTACTTGTCGGGCATCTACAGCTCGGCCAAAGTCGGCGCACTGGCGGACAAGCTCGGCCGACGCAAGATGCTCTGGGCCACCATTGCCTTGATGCTGGCCGGTCTCGCACTGACCATGGCGACGCCCCTGACGCTGGTGATCCCTGGCATGCTGGTCTTCACGTTCGGCTTCTTCGGGGCCCACTCGGTCGCCAGCAGTTGGATCGGCCGCCGTGCCCTCACCGCCAAGGGCCAGGCATCATCGCTTTATCTGTTCAGCTATTACGCCGGTTCGAGCGTGGCCGGCACCGCCGGCGGCGTGGCCTGGCACCTGGGTGGATGGAACGGTGTCGGCCTGTTCATTGGCGCGCTGCTGCTGGTGGCGTTGTCGGTGGCGGTAAAACTGGCGAAATTGCCGGTGTTGCCAGGAAACATGCCGGTCTGAACACCACCTGTGGGAGTAAAGCTTGCTCGCGATTGCGGTAAGTCAGCCAGCAACAATGTCGGTTGGTCTGCCCCATCGCGAGCAAGCTTCGCTCCCACAGGGTTTGCGCCGTTTGATTTCCAACTGACTGGCATCAGGCACATGTCCAGCTAATCACTGACGCAACACCACCCGCGCTTCCAACATCCCATCGCGCGCTTCCAAGGCCAACGATCGCACAGCCGCACCGTCCCGTTCGTGGCGATCCAGCCAATGGAGCAGCGGATTGGCATCGCCAGTGACGGTGAGCCGTAACGAATCGCCCTCGATCTCCATCTCGACTATTTCCAAGCCCGCCGCTGTCGCACTGTCGTTGACCCGCACCGACAACGGGCGCAGAGCGGTGCTCGTATCCCGGTCGGGTTCGGCGCGCTGGATCCGTGCATTCAATTGTGCCTGTTGGCGATACTGCCGCTCAGCTATCTCCAGGCGTTGGCGGGTAGGTTGCCAGATCGAGGCATAACCCACCCCCACCAGAACCACCCCGGCGAGGCCCAGCAACAACCGTTGCTCGCGGCCAGACATGCTTGCCCAGGCCTGCTTCAGGCGCGTCCATCCACTGAGACTCATCAACTGTCCTCCAGGGTGAGGGTCGCCTGTACCCGGTTGTTCTGCTTGCTGGCGCTGCCCAAGGTAATGGGCAGGCCGTTTTGCTGCCCGCGTTCACGCAGTTGCTCAAGCTCGATGAAGCTGTTGGCGGTCAGTTGGATTTTCCAGCCTTCGTGCTCTCGGTACTCGATCTGCTGCACCGCGACATGACTGGCGCCAACCACCTGTTCAGTCAGGCGGGCCAACCGACCGACCTGGGTGACCTGGTTTTGACCGCGACGCTGCTGCAATGCCTGGAACTGCGCCGCCAGGTCAACGCTGGGATCCTGCCCGGGATAGAGCGACCTGAATTGCTGCTCGCCTTGCGCATACAGGCGACGGGTTTCATTGTGCAGAAAACCGATGCGGGCTTCATCGAACGCCCAGGTCAGCGCAAACATGCCCAGCACGGCCATCGCCGAACCGCGCCAGGGTAGACGCTGACGCCGCCGCCGGAATTCACCCTGCAACAGGTTGATGGGATGTCCCTCGGTGCTCAGCAACCACTCGTCGATGCCGGGACGGTCAGTCGCCTCGTCCAGCCAGTGGATGTCCCCGGACAGATTCGGCTTAAGCGTTGCCAAGGCTTGGACCGACAGCGCCATCCGCGCCGGTAGCGCTCCACCCAGCAGCCAGCGACCGAACCAGCGCACCCCGAAAGCCTTGTCCTCAGCGATCAGCTCAGCATCGACATGGATCGCCCGGGCATCAATGCCATGGGCGTCGAGCAACGCCAGCAGAGTCTGGAATCGGGCCCGCTGAATCACCAGCAGCGGATAGCGCTGCTGACGGTCCCGTAAACCGATGCCGATGTGCAGCGCCTCCAGGCTCTCGCTCAGTTGCTCTTCGATAGCGAATGCCAGGGCCTGGGGTCGGGGTTGGCGTCGAGAGGGCCAGGGATCGCTACGCATCCAGCTGCACATTTCCATCGGCAACAGCACATCGACGACCCGCCCGCTCAACTCGCGAGCGGCTTCGTGCAAAGGCAGGCAGCGGCGTTCACCCGAGGGCGACCACACACAGCAACGCCAATTGGCGCACGGGGCACCCATGCCTTCGGCGGTCAGGTAAAGCCAGGTTTTCATCAAGGAAGCTCACTGGGGCTGATGGGTAAAAAACGACGCTGGCGAACACTCCAGAGGCCAGTCACCGGATCACGTTCGATGTCCGAGGCCAGGCGCAGGTGGCGGTTCGCTTGAGTCACGTTCACGGTGATCCGGAACCAGCGGCTGCTCACGCCCAGGCCATGGCTGCTCAGGCCCAGGCCGGACAACAATGGGTCGCCAGTGAACGCCTGGACACTGGCGTAGGGGGTGTCGGCACGCCGCGCTATCACGGCGTCTGCAACGCCGCCGTCCATGCCGTCCAAGGCCATCAGGACACGCTGCGGTGCGGTGTTGATATTCAGTTGCGCGTCCATGGGCAGCACTGCCACCCACGGTTCCAGGCGTTGCAGGGTCTGACCGTCGATACCGGGCAACAGACGCAGCTGACTCAGCTCCTGGACGGCTCCGACCTGGGGCAACGACAGCGCCGGTAAATCCAGCAGGGTGAGCAACCGGGCCCACCGTCCCAAGGTCACTTGATCGATCTGCCCGCGGACCAACAATGGATTGAGGTTCAGACGCCCGGACAGGTCTTCGATATCAACGTCGATTCCGGTGTCATCCAGCGCCAGGGCAAGCGCCAGCCGGGCCCAGTCCTGGCTCAGGTCGACGGGCCCGGCCTGGGTGTCCACGCTGTCTTCCAGCACGGCGCGCGCCCAGGCCTCGGCGGCCAGGCCCAATTGGCGCAATTGGACCTGTTGCAGCTGCTGCGCGCTGCTGTGCAACAACAGGCGATGGCTGCGCAACATTCCACCGACCAGCAACAACGCCAGGCTCAACACCAGCAGCATACTGATCAATGCCACCCCGCGTTGATGCGTCATGGCAACGCTCCCGGCAACAGCAGGACCCGACGGATCTGTTCGAAGCGCCCCGTCGACACGTTCAGTTCCAATGCCAGCGGCCAGCCGTCGCCCGCGGCTTCGCCGTGCCAACCCCGTTGCGATTCAAACAGGCGCCAACTCAGGCTGCGGACATCATCGAGCAGTTTCTGCCGCTGCAGGGTGGCCGTTCCCTCGCCAAAGCTGTCGCGCCACAACGCTGCACCTTCAAGCCGATAACTCACCGTCTGCCGTTCGCTGCGGGGCTGGTCCAGTGGATTGCGCCAGTGGCTGCGCTGCAATTGCAGGTGCCCCGGCGCGAGCACGACAGACCCGGCCACGGCTTGCCACGCATCGCGCTCGATCACGCCCACGGCACGCTGCAAGGCCCTGATTTCCCGCTCATGCTGACCGGCCCCTTGCTGAGTACGCACGACAGCGTCGAACAGCCGCCAACCGGCGAGGCCGAGCAACGCAAAGAGGGCGATGGCAATGACCAGTTCCAATAAGGTGAACCCCGACTGTCTATTCATGACGGTTGCGGATCCACCCGGTCACTTGGTGTAGGGCGGACGAGCCGTCGGCGCGGCTGACCTGGATCTCGACTTGAAGCAGACGCGGGTCGCGGGCCGCGGCGATACGCTGTTGCAAGGTCCAGTCGCGACGATCCATGGATCGGGTCAGGTGCTGGCGGCCCGGCGCAGCGGCGGCTTGCAGGCGCAGCTCGCTCAACTGGTTGTCGGCCAGCCAGGCGCCGAACAGGCGGTCCTCGAGCGCGACACTTTGCCTGAGCACGAACTGGCTGGCCGACAGCGCTGCCGCTGCCACCGTCGCAAAAATCGTCAGGGCGATCATGACCTCCAGCAAGGTAAATCCCTTGCAAGCGGCCGGCCTGCGCAACTCACTCATCAATCGACAGCTCCGCCAGACCATCGCTCGACACCCGCGCGATACGCTGGCCGGCGACTTTCACCAGCAACCTGAACGGGCTGATCTCATCGCTGCTGAGCATCAGCAATTGCGGTGCGCCTGGCGTCTCGTCGAGGACCCAGGCATGACCGTCCTGCTCCAGCCCCAGCGTGATGCCTTCAGGTAACCGCTGCATGGGCGCCACCGCAGTCCAATCGCCGACGTCGAGTCGCACGGCCTGATAGCCGCGAGGCTGTACTCGCACACCGTATTCCAACCCATCCAGCACCGCCCGCTCGCGCAACTGCTGCACCACACGGACGAAGTCCTGCGCTTGCTGCCGGGCCTCACGCGCCGGGCTCGGCCCGATGGCGAGGCTGACCATACCCACCAAGACCCCGATCAAGACAATGACGACCATCAGTTCAAGCAACGTGAACCCCCTGCAGCGACGGCCCATGCTCATTCGCCCCAGTTGCCGATGTCGGCCGCCGTGCCGTCACCGCCCGGCTCGCCATCGGCACCCAGCGAGTACAGGTCGTAGCTGCCATCGGCGGTCTTGAGACCAGGATTGAGATACTGATAAGGCGTGCCCCAGGGATCGATCGGCAGGCTTTTCAGATAGCCCTGTGGGTTCCAGTTTCTTGCCGCAGGTGTGCCGGACGGACGTTTACTCAGTGCATCGAGGCCCTGCCGGGTCGAGGGGTAATGGAAATTGTCGAGCCGGTACATTTCCAGCGCCGTGGAAATCGCCTGGATATCGGTGCGGGCGGCCGTGATCTTGGCTTGATCGGGACGGCTCATGAACTGCGGCACCACCATGGCGCCCAGCACGCCGATGATGACCACCACCACCATGATTTCGATCAGCGTAAAGCCGCGTTGCAGGCGTGCGGGCCGGTTGTTTTGTAGTTTCATCGATCAATTCACCAATTGGTTGAGGCTCAAGATAGGCAGGAGAATGGCCATGACGATCAGCAGCACAACGCCGCCCATCACCACCAACATGGCCGGTTCGAAAAGGCTCACCACCAGCGCAATCCGCGCCGCGAGGCTGACCTCCTGTTGTTCGGCGGCACGGGCCAACATGCGATCCAGTTCGCCGACCCGTTCACCGCTGGCGATCATGTGCAACATCAGCGGCGGAATATCGCCGCCCAGTTCCAGGCCTCGGGTCAGGGTTCCGCCCTCGCGCACCGAACGGGCAACATCGGCCATGCGGGCACGGATGGTCAGGTTGCCGATGACCTGCGCGGCGATGTGCAGGGCCTCGACCAGGGGCACGGCGCTTTGGCTCAGAATCGCCAGGGTGCTGGCGAATCGGGCGGCTTCCATCGCCCGCAAAACGTCGCCTAATAGCGGCAGCCTGAGCAGCAGGCGATGCCAGCGCAGGCGCCACAGCGGCTGGCGCAGGCTCCAGCGCCACAGCCCGAGCCCACCGGCCAGGACCACGAGCATCAGCGCCCCATAGCGGCGCACCCCATCGCTCACCGCGATCAGCGCCTGGGTGAGCCAGGGCAACCGCTGGCCACTGTCGATGAAAATCTTCACCACATCCGGCACCACATAGCCCAGCAGGAAAGCGACAATCGCAACGCAGGCCAGCAGCAGGATCAGCGGGTACACCAGCGCCAATTGAATGCGTTGGCGAGACGCCTGACGCGCCTGGGTGTAAGTCGCCAGTTGCTCCAGCACCTGGCCAAGGTGACCGGACTGTTCGCCCGCCGCGACGGTGGCGCAGAACAGTTCGGGGAATGCCTGGGGAAACGCTTTCAGGGCCGTGGCCAATGCGTGACCTTCCATGACCCGAGTGCGCACCGCTGACAGCAGGTGGACGACGCGACGTTTCTGGCTCTGTTGCGCCACGGCCCGCAGGGATTCTTCGAGGGGGAGCCCAGCCTGGATCAGCGTGGAGAGCTGCAACGTCAACAAGGCCAGGTCGGCCGGACTCAGGCGCCCCCCGACGAAGCGGGCACCCAGGGTGGCTTGCGCCTCGCCCTCGCGCAGCTCCCAAGGCAGCAATCCGCGTTCGCGCAATAACTGACGGGCATGACGGGCGCTGTCGGCCTCCACGCGCCCCTTGCAGCGCCGCCCTTGGGCGTCTTCGGCCCGATAGTCGAAAGTCGGCATCGCACTAATCCTCCTGGGTGATGCGCAGCAGTTCATCGACACTGGTCAGGCCTTCCAGGACCCGCTGACGCCCGTCCTGGAACAGGCTGCGAGAGGTCTTGCGCGCCTCGAACGCCAGCACCTGTTCAGTAGCCCCCTGATGAATCAGTTGCGACAGCGGGCTGCTGACACTGACCAGCTCATAAATGCCGAAACGCCCGCGGTAACCTGCCTGGCATTCATCGCACCCCCGGGCCCTGAACAGCCGGGGCCCGACATCGGCCTCGAGCCCGAGCCGCCGACAGGTGGCGGCGTCGGCTACATAGGAGGTCTTGCAGGACGGACACAGGGCCCGCAACAACCTTTGCGCGACGATGCCGGCCAGGGACGAGGCCAGCAGATAGGCATCCACGCCCATGTCCACCAACCGCGTGATCGCGCCGACGGCGCTGTTGGTATGCAGGGTCGACAACACCAGGTGACCGGTCAGGGAGGCCTGGACTGCGATTTCCGCCGTCTCGCGATCACGGATCTCGCCCACCATCACCACGTCCGGGTCCTGGCGCAAAATGGCTCGCAAGCCACGGGCGAAGGTCATGTCGACCTTCGGGTTGACCGGCATCTGGCCGATGCCCGGCAAGTGATATTCGATCGGGTCTTCGACGGTGAGGATGTTGCGGCTCTGGTCGTTGAGGCTGCTGAGCGCCGCGTACAGGCTGGTGGTTTTCCCCGAGCCCGTGGGGCCGGTCACCAACACGATACCGTGGGGTTTGGCGAGCAACCGACGCAGGCTCGCCAGGGTGTCGTCCGGCAGGCCCAGACGCGGCAGATCCAGGCGCCCGGCCTGCTTGTCGAGCAGGCGCAACACCACTCGCTCGCCATGGGCCGACGGCAGGGTCGAGACCCGTACATCGACCTCATGCCCGGCCAGCCGCAACGCCATCCGACCGTCTTGGGGGACTCGTTTTTCAGCGATATCCAGGTGTGCCATGACCTTGATCCGCGATACCAGCAGGCTGGCCAGCTCACGGCGTGGACGCAGCATTTCCCGCAGTTGGCCGTCGACCCGCATGCGGACCGACAGGTATTGCTCGTACGTTTCCAGGTGCACGTCCGACGCCTGTTCGCGCACCGCTTCGCTGAGCAACGCGTTGATCAACCGGATGATCGGCGCATCGCCCTGCTGCTCCAGCAAGTCGGCGGTCTGTGGCAGTTGATCGGCCAGGCTGAGCAAGTCCAGCTCCTCGTCCAGACCCTGAGCCACCTGTTCGGCCGCGCTCTGGCCCTGGCGATAGACACAGGCCAGACGCGTTGCGAATTGCGCCGGCTCCAGCACCTGGATCGGCAGTTCCCGGCCACATAGGCGACGAACCTCCGCCAGCGCAGTCAGCGGCGCATCGCAGCGCATCACCAGGCTCACGGCAGCCCCTTCGCCGTCCAGCAGCACACCGTGGCGCCGGGCAAAACCGAAGGGCAACGGGGCCAGGGACTCGTTCACAGGTCACCTCGATTCTGCGGCAACGGATCTGCCGACGACGCCTCCAGGGAAGGCTCGAACAACTGGCGAGCGTCTCGCGGCAGCAACAGCGAATTGTTCTGCCGCGAGCCCGGCTTGCTCAGCTCCCGGAGCGCGTCGTAGCGCTGGCGGCTGACATTCGCCAGGTCTTCCTTGCCGCGCACGATGGTGGGCCGCAGGAACACCATCAGGTTGCTCTTGGTCTGGGTGTCGCGGGTCCAGCGAAACAGTGCGCCCAGGTACGGAATGCTGCGTAACAGCGGCACACCGCTTTCCTGGGAACGGACATCGTCGCGGATCAGGCCGCCGATCACGATGATCTCGCCGTCGTCCGCCAGGATCGTGCTCTTCAGGGCACGCTTGTTGGTGATCAGGTCCGAGGAATCCACGCCGGCAACAGACGGGGCAATGTCCGAGACTTCCTGCTGGACCTCAAGGCGCAAGGAGGAACCCTGGTTGATGTAGGGCTTGATCTTGAGGCTGATGCCGACGTCCTTGCGCTCCACCGTGGTAAAGGGATTGTCCGCGCCGCTGCTGTTGGTGGCGTAGGAGCCGGTCTTGAAAGGCACGTTCTTGCCGACAATGATCTCCGCTTCCTGGTTATCCAGAGTCAGCAGGCTGGGAGTGGAGAGCAGGTTGCTGCGGGTATTGCTCGCCAGGGCCGAGATCAGTGCACTGAAGCGATCGCCGCCCAACCGCAGGAGCACGCCATCGACGTCCTTGGGGTTCAGCTCGCCGATGATCGGCGTGTTGGTTCCCGAAAAACTGATGACCCCCGCCGCGCTGCCACTCTTGATCCCCCACTGCACCCCCAGCGCTTCGGCAATGTCTCCGGAAATTTCCACGATGGCG
Organism: Pseudomonas sp. ICMP22404; assembly: GCF_006227205.1. Taxonomy (GTDB): domain Bacteria; phylum Pseudomonadota; class Gammaproteobacteria; order Pseudomonadales; family Pseudomonadaceae; genus Aquipseudomonas. The sequence goes on along the minus strand of NZ_VCNG01000008.1, from coordinate 272,839 downwards.
GCGTGGATGAGCACCTGGGCCCGGGGTTGGTCCAGCTCCCGGACGATATTTTCGATGGTGCGGACCTGGGCCGGCTCGGCGACCAACACCAGGGCATTCTGGCTTTCGTCGGCCTTGATCATGAACGTGTTGGCGGAAGCGCTTTCCCGCAGGCCAGCCTGGGCCGCTGGGGCCTTCTTGTCTTGCCCGACGCCTTCCAGCACCTCGGCCAGTTGCTTGGCATCGCTGTGGCGCAAGCGGATGACCCGTGCATTGTCCTCGGACGCGGAGGCCGGAACGTCCAGGGTCCGGGCCAGTTCGGCCAGGCGTTGGCGCACCCGTGGTGCGCCGATGATCACCAGGCGATTGCCCCGCGCGTCGGCGATCACCGAGCCTGCGGTGTCGCCCTCGCGCTTGCTGCCAGAAGCTTCCAGGATCGACGCGATATCCCCGGCCCTGGCATGACGCAACTGCACCACCACATGATTGCGGTTGTGTCCCGAGTCCAGCTGTTGCGCGACCCGGCTGATGCGCTGCACATTGGCGGCCGTGTCGGTCACCACCAGCGCGTTGGAGGAAACCGAAGGCCCGATGTAGCCACCACTCGATACCAGGGGGCGGATCAGTCCCGCAACGTCAGCGGCAATGCTCGACTGCAAGTCGATGACCCGGGTTACGAACTGTGATGGCGCTGGGTCCCTGGTCTCGCCGGCGCCGGCCCGGGTCCTGGCATCGGCGACCGGGGTGATCAGGATCCGCTCGCCTTCATCGATCACGGTGAAGTTGTGGGCATCGAGTACCGAATAGAACAACCGACGCACGCCTTCACGATCCAACGCCTCGCGGGACATGACGGAGATCCGCCCCGACACCCTGGGATCGAGCACCACGGTCTTGCCCAGGATCGCGGATATCTCTTCGACCACGTCACGCAACTCGGCATTGTTCATCGCCAGTTGCCAACGCGCCTCCTCGGCCCGTGCCATGTCGGCAAACATCAGTGGGCAGGACACGGAAAGACAGAGCAAGGCGTGGGATACACGGCTGCGGATAACGCTGTTCATGAATTCGATCACTCTGAATGCCCGGCCACCGGGCGTATGTATTGCGAGGAATGGGCTGTTGCAGGGCGCTCATCTTCGCGCCCCACCCGGTGCAGCCAGGGCTTTGCCTCTTGCTTCAGGGCCAGCCGTTCTTCACGCCCGTTGCGCCACAACGTCACATGATCGGCTTCCACCCGGCGCAGCACGCTGCCACTGGGCAAACGCTCGCCCACCCGGTAAATGCGCGCACCCGCAGCGTCAGCCAGCAACGCCCGCGACAGGCCCTGGGCGACGACAAAACTGGCTTGCAAGGTCATCGGCTCGGCGCTGGGCGCGTGGGCGCCTGCGGGTGTGAGGCCGAGCACGGTCGCCACGGCCTGGACGTTGGGCGAGCGGTCAACCGGAGCGGCCGGCGACTCGGCAACCACCGGCACTTCACGGCCCAATGCCTGGCGAAAACGCCACTCCTGCCCGGCCAGAAATACGCCATGCAGCAGCGGCACGAGCCACACCACGTGCCGTGCGAAGGAGTAATTTGAATGCATCACCGCGCTCTCGCTTGAAGACGCCGGGCAACCCCTACGGATTGCCTGGCGCCGTCCTCTCAGGACTTACAACTTTTCCCAGGCGCTTTGCCAGGAAGCACCGACACCGGGCTCGAAGCCATTCGCCGTCGGGCTGTATTGCTTGCAATAGCCGGACGCGGGGAACGGCTTGCACTCGAAGACCTCGTTGGTCTTGGGCTGCAACACCTTCGTACCGGCGCTGTATTCACCGAGGTTTTCAGGGAACACGAAATCGTATTCGACGTCTGCGCCCTCACCGGTCAGGGTGACACTGCGAGTGTCCTGGCGAGTGGTCCGCCCGTCCTCGCTGGTGCCTACCAGCGTCAGGGTGTGGGCGCCCGGGGCACTGCGCACGTCCATGCTCAGCCCGATATTGCCTTCACCTGCGGATTGGCTCACGACACCGACCGGCTTGTTCTTCTCATCGAGCAATGTGGCTTCAAGGTTCATCCGGCGGTTCGTCTGCGCCGCGAACGTCATGTTGACGCGACCCTTGTCGAGTACATATTCCGGCTGCAGGGAAGCAATCGTCATGCTGGCGCCAGCGTCTTCCTGCATGTCCAGTTGCACTTCATACCGGCTCACGCCGCTTTCTTTCTGGGCATAGAGGTTGTTGCTGCCGCGGACCGGGGTGATATTGCCCTCATCGTCGCGAATACCCGCACGAATCAGGGGATGGGCCTTGTTGATGGCTTCGGCCAGTTTGAACGACCAGTTCTCAGGCCTGCCTTCCTCGGCGGAGTCAATGCCGACAGTCACGCTGTAGGGGTGATTTTCGCCGGTGGCGGAGAACGCCCGCGCCTTGACCTTGTCCCCCACCAGCAACGGGGTCGACGACGCAATACTGCCCACCGGCGACCAACCGCCCGGCAGCGCGGCTTCGGCCAGGATGTTCACATCCGCCGGGTCGTAGAACGCATTGTCGGTGTCACCCACCGTCCAGACCGCCAGGATCACATGATGTCCCGTCTTGCTGTCGGGTATGACGCAGTTGTGCCTGGCACCCGGTTTCGGGGTCTGGTTGCCGCCATCCACCGTGCAGAACGGCGTACTGTCGAACGAAGCACGCTTGAGCGCTTCGTTCGGGTTCCAGCCATCGCGGGTAATGAAGTACTCATGCCGGGTCGCCGGGTGCACGGCGGTGTATTGCCATTGGAAGGCGATGTTGCGGTCGCGGATCTCGGTCAGCTGCCAGCGCGTGGCCGACTGCGCATCAAGGGCGGAAAACAGCGGATGCCCACCGCTGGCAATTTTTCCGTCGAAGGGTCCTTGCAGGGGAGCTCCACCCGCTCCGTTGGGGAACCCCTTGAAGGTTTCACCCGTGCTCTGGGGCTCGAATTGCGCGCCACCACAATTCTTGTTTTCACCTCTCTGGCACAACAGAGCGCGCGAAGGCGGTACTTCAAGGAAGCCATGGGCAAGCGTTCCCTGGGGCACCATCAAGGTCGACAAGAGAACTAAGGAGGAAGCACACCCCGTCAATACTGTGCTCTTGTTGAAGTTGTTTTTCATATAAGTTCCAGGCTAGTCATTCGAGATTGGGGAAGACGTATCACCGTCATCTTGAAAGGCACGCAGGAGTGCTCGGCGCCGTACCTCTCAAGCGCCGAACCTTATCGAAAACTTAAAATTTGCTATGTAGGGTAAATCTCTCTAGGTAGAAGGAAGGATCTCTGAATCCATTTTTCTTACATGACGAAAGAAATTTCTTACACATAAGACATTAGCCGACATAAACAACAAACACGCCTGCCCAAACAACCGGTTAGTTGATGTTGAAAAGATAAACAGCGCACACAAAAAAGCCTGTCCGACGCGGGGTCGGACAGGCTGCTTTAGTGGGATCCGCGTAGGCCCCTAGTCGTGATATTGCGCCGACAACTCATGCACCGCCCGCAGGAATGCACCGGCATGTTCCGGATCGACTTCCGGGGTAATGCCATGGCCGAGGTTGAACACATGGCCGCTGCCCTTGCCATAGCTGGCGAGGATACGCCCGACTTCAGTACGGATGGCTTCGGGTTTGGCGTAGAGCACGGTCGGGTCCATGTTGCCTTGCAGCGCGACCTTATGACCGACCCGTTCGCGGGCGTTGCCAATGTCGCAGGTCCAGTCCAGGCCCAGGGCATCGGCACCGGCATCGGCGATGCTTTCCAGCCACAGGCCGCCGTTCTTGGTGAACAGAATCACCGGGACCTGGCGCCCGTCATGTTCACGGATCAGGCCGCTGACAATCTTGCGCATGTAGGCCAGGGAAAACTCCTGGTACGCCGCCGCCGACAGGTTGCCGCCCCAGGTATCGAAGATCTGCACCGCTTGCGCACCGGCCATGATCTGACCGTTGAGGTAGGCCGTCACCGACTGCGCCAGCTTGTCCAGCAACAGGTGCATGGCTTGCGGGTTGTCGTAGAGCATGGCCTTGGTCTTGCGGAAGTCCTTCGACGAGCCACCTTCGACCATATAGGTGGCCAGCGTCCACGGGCTACCGGAGAAACCGATCAGCGGCACGCGGCCGTTGAGCTCGCGGCGGATGGTGCTGACCGCGTCCATGACGTAGCCCAGGTCTTTCTGCGGGTCGGGAATCGGCAGCGCTTCGATGTCGGCCAGGGTGCTGACGACCTTCTTGAAGCGCGGACCTTCGCCGGTCTCGAAGTACAGACCCTGGCCCATGGCATCGGGAATGGTGAGGATGTCGGAGAACAGGATGGCCGCGTCAAGTTGCGGGTAGCGATCCAGCGGCTGCATCGTCACTTCGCAGGCGAACTGGGGGTTCATGCACAGGCTCATGAAGTCGCCGGCCTTGGCGCGACTGGCGCGGTACTCCGGCAGGTAGCGGCCGGCCTGGCGCATCATCCATACCGGGGTAACGTCTACGGGTTGCTTGAGCAGGGCGCGAAGGAAACGGTCGTTCTTCAGGGCAGTCATGTCGGCATCCGGAAAAAAAGTGCGGGCATTTTCTCAGAGCTCGACGCAAAAGGCACGGCAAGAGCCGTGCCTTTTATCTATCGGGGCAATTTGTCGCGGTGCCGCATAAATCCAGCAACGCCACAAAACAACTGTGGAAGCAGCTTTTGTGGGAGCAAGGCTTGCCCGCGATGAGAACACCGCGGTCTCTTGAGTACGCGGCGCCTGGATCGCGAGCAAGCTTTGCTCCCACAAAAGCTTGCTCCCACAGGGTTGTGTGTCGCCTGGTCAGACTTGCAGGTAATCCAGGATCCCTTCAGCTGCATTGCGGCCTTCGAAGATCGCCGTCACCACCAGGTCGGAACCGCGGACCATGTCGCCACCGGCGAAGATCTTCGGGTTGCTGGTCTGGTGCTTGTACTGACCTTGTTCCGGGGCCACGACGCGGCCCTGGCTGTCGGTCTGGATGCTGAACTGCTCGAACCAGGGCGCCGGGCTTGGACGGAAGCCGAAGGCGATGACCACGGCGTCGGCCGGGATGATCTCTTCGGAGCCCGGGATCGGCTCGGGGCTGCGGCGGCCACGGGCGTCCGGCTCGCCGAGACGGGTCTCGACCACTTTCACGCCTTCAACCTTGTCTTCACCCACGATGGCAATCGGCTGGCGGTTGTAGAGGAACTTCACGCCTTCTTCCTTGGCGTTCTTCACCTCTTTACGCGAACCGGGCATGTTGGCTTCGTCACGACGGTAGGCACAGGTCACCGACTTGGCGCCCTGGCGGATCGAGGTGCGGTTGCAGTCCATCGCCGTGTCGCCACCGCCGAGCACCACCACCTTCTTGCCCTTCATGTCGACGAAATCTTCCGGCGACTTTTCAAAACCCAGGTTGCGATTGACGTTGGCGATCAGGAAATCCAGGGCGTCGTAAACACCCGGCAGATCCTCACCGGCAAAGCCGCCCTTCATGTAGGTGTAGGTGCCCATGCCCATGAATACGGCATCGTATTCTTCAAGCAGTTGCTCCATGGTCACGTCCCTGCCCACCTCGGTGTTCAGGCGGAACTCGATGCCCATGCCGGTGAAGACTTCGCGACGATTGCTCAGCACGGTCTTTTCCAACTTGAACTCGGGGATGCCGAAAGTCAGCAGGCCACCGATTTCCGGGTTCTTGTCGAACACCACCGGGGTCACCCCGCCGCGCACCAGTACGTCGGCGCAGCCAAGGCCCGCCGGGCCGGCACCGATGATGGCAACCCGCTTGCCGGTCGGCTTGACCTTGGACATGTCCGGGCGCCAGCCCATGGCGAACGCGGTGTCGGTGATGTACTTCTCCACCGAACCGATGGTCACTGCGCCAAAACCGTCGTTCAGGGTGCAGGCGCCTTCGCACAGGCGATCCTGCGGACAGACCCGGCCGCAGACTTCCGGCAGGGTATTGGTCTGGTGAGACAGCTCGGCGGCCTGGAGGATGTTGCCCTCGGCCACCAGCTTCAGCCAGTTGGGAATGAAGTTGTGCACCGGGCACTTCCATTCGCAGTACGGGTTACCGCAACCCAGGCAGCGGTGGGCCTGGTCGGCCGACTGCTGGGGTTTGAACGGTTCGTAGATCTCGACGAACTCTTTCTTGCGTTGACGCAACAGTTTCTTCTTCGGATCCTTGCGCCCGACATCGATGAACTGGAAGTCGTTATTCAGACGTTCAGCCATTGTTAAAACCTCATCAAACTCTTCAGGCGCATATCACTGCGGGTTGGCACGAGTGCTGGAAAGCAACGACTTCAGGTTGGCAGCCTTCGGCTTGACCAGCCAGAAACGACGCACGTAGTCATCGAGGTTTTCCGCGAGTTCACGACCCCACTCGCTGTCGGTTTCCTCGACGTACTCGTTCAGCACGCGTTGCAGGTGGCTGCGGTAGGCTTCCATCGCCTCGCCGCTGATCCGCTGGATTTCCACCAGCTCGTGGTTGACCCGGTCAACGAAGCTGTTGTCCTGGTCGAGCACGTAGGCGAAACCACCGGTCATGCCAGAGCCGAAGTTGTAGCCGGTCTTGCCCAATACGCAGACGAAACCACCGGTCATGTATTCGCAGCAGTGATCCCCGGTGCCTTCCACCACGGTGTGGGCCCCGGAGTTACGCACGGCAAAACGCTCGCCTGCGGTGCCGGCGGCGAACAGCTTGCCGCCCGTGGCGCCGTAGAGGCAGGTGTTGCCGATGATGGCACTGTCCTGGGTCCTGTAGACGCTGCCCTTGGGCGGAACGATGACCAGCTTGCCGCCGGTCATGCCTTTGCCCACGTAGTCGTTGGCATCGCCTTCCAGGTACATGTTCAGGCCGCCAGCGTTCCAGACGCCAAAGCTCTGGCCGGCAGTTCCCTTGAAGCGGAACGTGATCGGCGCCTGGGCCATGCCCTGGTTGCCGTGCTTGCGGGCGATTTCGCCGGAGATCCGCGCACCGATGGAACGGTCGCAGTTGCAGATATCCAGGCTGAAATCGGCCCCGCTCAGGTCGTTGATCGCTGAAGCGGCCATGTCGACCATCTTCTCGGCCAGCTCACCCTTGTCGAACGGCGGGTTGCGATCGACCTGGCAGAACTGTGGCTTGTCTGCCGGAATCAGATCGCTACCCAGCAACGGGGTCAGGTCCAGGTGATGCTGCTTGGCGGTCTGGCCCTCGATCACGTCCAGCAGATCGGTACGGCCGATCAGCGCTTCGAGCGAGCGCACGCCCAGTTTCGCCAGCCATTCACGGGTTTCTTCGGCCACGTAGGTGAAGAAGTTCACCACCATGTCGACAGTACCGACGTAGTGGTCCTTGCGCAGCTTCTCGTTCTGGGTCGCCACGCCGGTGGCGCAGTTGTTCAGGTGGCAGATGCGCAGGTATTTGCAGCCCAGGGCGATCATCGGCGCGGTGCCGAAACCGAAGCTCTCGGCGCCCAGAATGGCCGCCTTGATCACGTCGAGGCCGGTTTTCAGGCCTCCGTCGGTCTGCACCCGGACCTTGCCGCGCAAGTCGTTGCCGCGCAGGGTCTGGTGGGTTTCAGCCAGGCCCAGTTCCCAGGGCGCACCGGCGTACTTGATCGAGGTCAGCGGCGATGCACCGGTGCCGCCGTCGTAGCCGGAGATGGTGATCAGATCGGCATAGGCCTTGGCCACACCGGCGGCGATGGTGCCGACGCCCGCTTCCGCCACCAGCTTCACCGAAACCAGTGCCTTCGGGTTCACCTGCTTGAGGTCGAAGATCAGTTGCGACAAGTCTTCGATCGAGTAGATGTCGTGATGGGGCGGTGGCGAAATCAGGGTCACGCCGGGAACCGCGTAGCGCAGCTTGGCGATCAGGCCGTTGACCTTGCCGCCGGGCAGTTGGCCGCCTTCACCGGGCTTGGCGCCCTGGGCAACCTTGATCTGCAGCACCTCGGCGTTGACCAGGTACTCCGGCGTCACACCGAAGCGGCCCGTAGCCACCTGCTTGATTTTCGAGCTCTTGATGGTGCCGTAGCGCGCCGGATCTTCGCCACCTTCGCCGGAGTTGGAACGCGCACCGAGGCGGTTCATGGCTTCGGCCAGGGCTTCGTGGGCTTCCGGGGACAAGGCGCCCAGGGAAATACCGGCGGAGTCGAAGCGCTTGAGCACCGATTCCAGGGGTTCCACTTCGCTGATGTCCAGCGGCGTGTCCAGGGTCTTGACCTTGAGCAGGTCGCGGATCATCGACACCGGGCGGTTGTCCACCAGTGCCGTATATTCCTTGAACTTGCCGTAGTCGCCCTGCTGCACGGCGGCTTGCAGGGTATTCACCACGTCCGGGTTGTAGGCGTGGTATTCGCCGCCATGGACGAACTTCAACAGGCCGCCTTGCTGGATCGGCTTGCGCGGACTCCAGGCTTCGGCGGCCAGGGCTTTCTGTTCGGCTTCGATGTCGACGAAACGCGCACCCTTGATGCGGCTCGGCACACCACGGAAGCTCAGCTCACAGACTTCTTCGGACAGGCCGATGGCCTCGAACAGTTGCGCACCGCGATACGAGGCGATGGTCGAGATGCCCATCTTCGAGAGGATCTTGAGCAGGCCCTTGGTAATGCCCCTGCGGTAGTTCTTGAACACCTCGTAGAGATCGCCCAGCACTTCACCGGTACGGATCAGGTCGCCGAGCACTTCGTAGGCCAGGAACGGATACACCGCCGAGGCACCGAAACCGATCAGCACCGCGAAATGATGCGGATCACGGGCGGTAGCGGTTTCGACAAGGATGTTGGAATCGCAGCGCAGACCTTTTTCGGTCAGGCGATGGTGCACCGCACCGGTGGCCAGCGACGCGTGGATCGGCAACTTGCCCGGCGCGATGTGACGGTCGCTGAGCACGATCTGGGTACGCCCGGCGCGCGCGGCTTCTTCAGCCTGATCGGCCACATTGCGGATGGCCGCTTCCAGGCCGACGCTTTCGTCGTAGTTCAGGTCGATGACCTGACGCGCGAACCCCGGACGGTCGAGGTTGGTCAGCGAGCGCCACTTGGCCGGGGAAATGACCGGCGAGCTGAGGATCACCCGCGAGGCGTGCTCCGGCGACTCCTGGAAAATGTTGCGCTCGGCGCCCAGACAGATTTCCAACGACATCACGATCGCTTCGCGCAGCGGGTCGATCGGCGGGTTGGTCACCTGGGCGAACTGCTGACGGAAATAGTCGTATGGCGTGCGCACGCGCTGCGACAGCACAGCCATCGGCGTGTCGTCGCCCATGGAGCCGACCGCTTCGTAGCCCTGCTCACCCAACGGACGCAGCACCTGGTCACGCTCTTCGAACGTCACCTGGTACATCTTCATGTACTGCTTGAGCTGGTCGACGTCGTAGAAAGCCGAGCCGTGGTCGTTGTCTTCCATGGTCGCCTGGATACGCAGGGCATTCTTGCGCAGCCATTGCTTGTATGGATGACGGGACTTGAGGCGGTTGTCGATGGCATCGGTGTCAAGGATCTGGCCGGTTTCGGTGTCCACGGCAAAGATCTGGCCCGGGCCTACGCGGCCCTTTGCGATGACGTCTTCGGGCTGGTAGTTCCAGACGCCGATTTCCGAAGCCAGGGTGATGAAACCGTTGGTGGTGGTGACCCAGCGCGCCGGGCGCAGACCGTTACGGTCCAGCAGACACACGGCGTAGCGGCCGTCGGTCATGACGATACCGGCCGGGCCGTCCCACGGCTCCATGTGCATGGAGTTGTATTCGTAGAACGCCCGCAGGTCCGGGTCCATGGTCTCGACGTTCTGCCACGCCGGCGGAACCAGCATGCGCACGCCACGGAACAGGTCGATGCCACCGGTCACCATCAGTTCGAGCATGTTATCCATGCTCGAAGAGTCCGAGCCCACGCGGTTGACCAGCGGGCCGAGCTCTTCGAGGTCCGGCATCAGGTCGTTGGCGAACTTGGTGCGACGGGCCAGGGCCCAGTTGCGGTTGCCGGTGATGGTGTTGATCTCGCCGTTGTGGGCGAGGAAACGGAATGGCTGGGCCAACGGCCATTTCGGCAGGGTATTGGTGGAGAAGCGCTGGTGGAACACGCAGATCGCGGTCTTCAGGCGCTCGTCGCTCAGGTCTGGATAGAAGGCGGTGAGGTCCGCCGGCATCATCAGGCCTTTATAGATGATGGTCTTGTTGGAAAAGCTGCAGATGTAGTGGTCGGTGTCGGCGGCGTTGGCCACGGACGAGCGACGACGGGAACTGAACAGCTTGATCGCCATTTCCTGATCGCTCAGGCCTTCGCCGGCGATGAACACCTGTTCGATCTGCGGCAGGCGCGCCAGGGCCAGGCTACCGAGAACACTGGTATCGATCGGCACTTTGCGCCAGCCGACGAGCTGCAGGCCGGCGGCCAGGATCTCGCGGTCCATGTTCTCGCGAGCGGCCTGGGCCTTCACCGGGTCCTGGTTGAAGAACACCATACCCACGGCGTACTGCTTGGGCAGGGTGACGCCAAACGTTTCCTGGGCAATGGCACGCAGGAACTCATCAGGCTTTTGAATCAGCAAGCCACAGCCGTCGCCGGTCTTGCCGTCGGCGTTGATCCCACCACGGTGGGTCATGCAGGTCAGGGCCTCAATGGCCGTTTGTAAAAGGGTATGGCTGGGCTCGCCCTGCATATGGGCTATCAGGCCAAAACCACAGTTATCCTTGAATTCATCTGGTTGGTACAGACCTGCTTTCATAGACACTTTCTCACCAGGCTGCCTCTTATCGAGGCAAATTTCTTTTCAATTCAACCGCTTGCACTCCACGCTGAACGTACGCCAGCTTTGCGGGGGCAAAAGGGAGGTCATTGTACATGCCGACACAGACGCTCACAAATTTGACGACGAAACGCCGCAAATTCATGTCGCATTTGTGAAAGGTTTAAAGCTATATGCTGTGCTAGTCAAAACTTTTTTGGGTTCGACCGCTACGACTCAAACGCTACTGTGACGCAGACACCACAAGGCGCGCGGCCTGACAGGTCGCTCGCTCTTGCGGAAATGTTGAGGTTGCCGGGAGAGGCGGCCTGGGTAAGGCCGCCGAATCTTCAGCGAGTTGCAGCCAGTTCCTGTTGGACGCTGGCGACAGTGCGAGGCCAAGGTTTACCAGCCTGAACCTTCGCTGGCAAGGCCTTGATAGCGGAAACAGCTGCATCACGGTTGGCAAAGCTGCCGTAAGTGATCACATACAGCGGCTTGCCGTTGAGGACTTTCTTGAAATAACGATACTCGCCGCCCTGCTCCTTGACGAAGTTCTGCGCGGTGGCTTCGGAGCTGGTGCCGAGAATCTGTACGACGTAGTTACTCGGTGCCTGGCCGGCGTACCAGTTGCCACCTGCGGCCTTGGCCGGTGCAGCAGGCTTGGCGGCCGGGGCAGGCGTCGGCTTGGCGGCCGGCGCCGGGGCAGGCTTGGCCGTTGCTACCTGGGTCGGAGCCGGAGTCGGCTTGGCGGCCGGAGCAGGTGCGGGGGCGGGTGTCGGAGCCGGGCCAGCAGGCACGCCCGCAGGCGGTGCCGTGGTGGTCACGGTCGGCGGCGTGTCGCCATCGTCGATCGGTGGTGCCGCGCCATCGTCACCCTCGGTGATTCCGCCGGCAGCTTCAGCCAGGGGCCCGCGCATGACCGGTTGCGACTGGCCGACCAACGGTAACGGCATCGGCTGGGTGCTGCCGGCAAATTCCACCGCCGGCGCGCCACCATTGGGTTTCGGCGCCCCTTGGCCGAGGGGCAGTTGTGCCTGTTCGTTGGCTGGCGCGCCGGTCGTCGGCGCCTTGTTGCGACCCGGCATCAGCCAGGCGGCGACGACCGCGACCACGACGACGGCGGAAATCGCCAATACGTGTTTCTTCGGCATGTTGAACCCCATAGTTGGACGCTTCACCGCTGAGCGGCTGGCAATCATGACTTCGATCAAGGCATCCCGAGCGACCTGGTTGATGTTGCCAGGCCAGCCGCCGGAGCCTTCGTGAATCTCAGAGATCTGATCGGCGGTAAAAAGTTCGATACCCCGGCCAGCGCCTTCAAGACGTTGATCCAGGTATTCACGCGTTTCTTCTTCGGTATAGGGCGCCAGCTCGATGATATGGAAGCGCTCCTCCTCGAGCTCCAACTGCTCCAGATCGGCGATCAACGACGACTCGCCAAACAGGAACACATGGGGGCGCCCCTCCGGCGCACCGGCCGCCAGCGCCAGCAGGGCTTCCAGGGCCGACTCGTCGAGCTGCTCGGCGTCATCCACCAGCAGATAGACTTCCTGCCCGGTCAGCGCCAACTGGACGATCTGGTCGAGAATCGCACCCACTTCGGCCTGGGCCAGGTTCAACGCCTGGGCGACCTGGCGCAACACACCGGCAGCATCACCGGCACCCCGGGCCGAGACCACCACGCTTTGCACCGACTGTTTGTTGGTGCTGGCCACCAGGGCCTGGCGCAGCAAGGTCTTGCCACTGCCCTGGGGACCGGTCACTACCAGCAGCAATTGGCTGTAGCGCGCCAGGTGATGCAACTGACCCAATACCGGCTTGCGCTGGGCCGGAAAGAATTTGAAGCCGGGGACCCGTGGAGCGAAGGGGTCGTGACTCAATTGGAAATGGCCGAGGAAAGCCTCGTCGGCATGCAAACTAGTCATCGGAATCTTATTAACCTTTAAGCTGAGCCAAGGCGCGGTAATCCGCGCCCAGCGTGGCCTGTAGAACCTCTTTCGGATAATCGTCGGTCACCACCGCTTCGCCCATGCGGCGCAGCAGCACCAGACGCAGACGACCATCGATCACTTTCTTGTCGATTGCCATGTGTTCGAGAAAATCGGCCTCGGTCATTTCCTCGGGAGGCACCACCGGTAGCCCGGCGCGCTGGAAGAGCCGAATGCCGCGATCACGCTCCTGCTCGCTGATCCAGCCCAGGCGCGCGGACATTTCCAGGGCCATGACCGTACCGGCCGCTACCGCCTCGCCATGTAGCCAGACACCATACCCCATGTGGGTCTCGATGGCGTGTCCAAAGGTGTGGCCCAGGTTGAGCGTGGCCCGTACACCCGACTCACGCTCATCGGCACCGACCACTGCGGCCTTGGCTGCGCAGGAGCGCTCGATCGCGTAGGTCAGGGCAGCCTGGTCCAGTTCCCGCAGGCGGTCGACGTTGTCTTCAAGCCACCCCAGGAACGGCTCGTCGCAGATCAGCCCGTACTTGATGACTTCCGCCAGCCCTGCGGACAGCTCACGGGCCGGCAAGGTATTGAGGGTAGCGGTATCGATCAGCACCACGTTGGGCTGATAGAAAGCGCCGACCATGTTCTTGCCCAGCGGATGGTTGATCCCGGTCTTGCCGCCCACCGACGAGTCGACCTGGGACAGTAAGGTAGTGGGGATCTGGATGAAGTCGACGCCGCGCTGGTAGCAGGCTGCGGCAAAACCGGCCATGTCGCCGATCACGCCACCGCCCAGGGCCACCACCGTGGTGCGCCGGTCATGCCGTGCGGTCAGCAGGCCGTCGAAGATCAGTTGCAGGGTTTCCCAGTTCTTGAACGCCTCGCCATCGGGCAACACCACGGAAATGACCGAAAAGGCTGACAGACTGCGGGTCAGGCGCTCCAGATACAAAGGGGCGACGGTTTCGTTGGAGATGATCGCCACTTGCCGCCCGGCGATATGTGGCGCCAGCAGTTGCGGCTGGTCCAGCAAGCCTTCGCCAATGTGAATCGGGTAGCTGCGCTCGCCCAGGTCGACCTTTAGTGTCTGCATGTGTCCCCACGGTGAAGATGGAATCAGGCGTCCTGCCTGCAATTAACGAAAAGTCCACGGTGCCTGCTATGACGCCACTCGGCGGCCATGTGCCACGCCCCGGCGGATAACAACGAGACGGCGAGGATAGCGCATTTCCCGTGGTGCATTAACGGGGAGGCAATTGCTGCAGACGCTCGAGAATCTCCAGCACCACCATCCTCGGCGGCCGCTCATCGGTTTCCACCACCAGGTCGGCGATTTCCCGGTACAGCGGATCACGCAGCTCCAGCAGGTCCCGCAGGGTCTTGGCCGGATCGGCGGTACGCAACAGCGGACGGTTGCGGTCCCGGGCGGTACGACCGACCTGCTGTTCGACGGAGGCGTGCAGATAGACCACCCGTCCGCCGGCATGCAGTTCCCGACGGTTGGCTTCGCGCATCACGGCGCCGCCACCGGTGGCCAGCACCACGCCTTCGAATGCGCACAGCTCGGCGATCATCGCCTGCTCGCGATCACGAAAGCCTGGTTCGCCTTCCTTGTCGAAAATCCACGGGATATTGGCGCCCGTGCGCAATTCAATTTCCTTGTCGGAATCTTTGAACGGCAGGCGCAGCTCTTTGGCCAGCAAACGGCCGATGGTGCTTTTTCCAGCGCCCATCGGCCCAACAAGAATCAAATTTCGCACAGAATCAACGACTCACAGCAATCGCCTGGTTATTCATGATACGCGGAGTGAGGAATACCAGCAGCTCGGATTTTTTCTCCGAAACCAGATCACGCCGGAAAAGGCGGCCAAGATACGGCACATCGCCAAGAAATGGCACCTTATCTACAACCTTGCTCTGAGTATTTGAGAAAACCCCGCCAATCACAATGGTCTCGCCGTCATTGACCAGCACCTTCGCGTTGACTTCGTTCTTCTTGATCGGTGGTACTTCCTGCACCTTGTTCAGGTAGTCCGGTTCATCCTTGGTGACCTTGACCTCCATGATGATGCGGTTGTCCGGCGTGATCTGCGGGGTTACCTCCAGCGACAGCGAGGCTTCCTTGAACGACACCGAGGTCGCGCCACTGGAACTGGCTTCCTGGTAGGGAATTTCCGTGCCCTTGAGGATTTTCGCGGTCTCCTTGTCCGAAGTCACCACCTTGGGCTGGGAGACGATTTCCCCGTTGCCGGTTTTCTCCATGGCCGTCAGCTCCAGATCCAGCAGTACGTTGTCAGTGATGAACGCAATGCCGATACCCGAGGTATTGCCTGCCGCGCCCATGTCGACGAACGGCTGGTTGGTGCTGGTGCTGCCCGGCGTGCCGATAGTGGTGGAGCTGCCGTTGGTCACACCCGAAGAGTTCCAGTTGCCCTGGTTCTGCACCGAGCCGCCCCAACGCACCCCCAGGCTTTTGTCGTAATCGACGTTGGCCTCGACAATCCGGGCCTCGATCATCACCTGGCGCACCGGAATATCCAGCTGGGCCACGATCCGACGCAATTCGTCGAGCCGATCCTGGGTCTGGTAGGCAATGATGTTATTGGTCCGCTCATCCACCGTGATCGTGCCACGTTCATCGGCTTTCGCTTCGGCGCTGGTCACCGATTGGAACAGCTTGGCGATGTCCGCCGCCTTCGCATAGTTGACCTGCAACAGCTCTCGCCGCAGCGGCGCCAGGTCGGCAATCTGTTTCTGGGACTCCAACTCCTGGCGCTCGCGAGCCGCAATCTCATCGGCAGGGGCTACCAGCAACACGTTGCCGACCTTGCGCTTGTCCAGCCCCTTGGTCTTCAGGACCAGATCCAACGCCTGGTCCCAGGGAACATTCTGCAATCGCAAGGTGATCCCCCCTTGCACCGTGTCGCTTGCCACCAGGTTCAGGTTGGTGAAATCGGCAATCAGTTGCAGGACCGAGCGCACTTCGATGTCCTGGAAGTTCAGGGACAGCTTTTCACCGCTGTAGGCGGCACGGTCGGTGTCGCGCTTGCGCAAGTCCTCGACTGTCATCGGACGGACACTGACGGTCAGTTTGTTGTCGGTCTGGTAGGTGGAGTAATCGAAGGTACCGCCAGGCTCGATGCTGATGGTGGCCCGGTCGGAACCGGCGCTGGCATTGACGAACTGGACCGGGGTGGCGAAGTCCTTGACGTCCAGGCGCACTCGCAATGGTTCAGGCAGCTGGGTCCTGGCGAAGTTGAGGATGATCTTGCCTTCCCGCTCCTGGATATCCGGCGCAATGGACGGGTCCGACAGGTCGATCACCACGTTGCCTTCACCCTGGGTCCCGCGCTGGAAGTCCACGCCACGAATGGCCCGGCCCACCGGTGCGTTGCTCCTGGCGGGCACCGCGCCGGCAGCTGCTGGGCGTGGGGCCTGGGCAATCGTTTTCGGCTCCGCGCCTTTACCGACCACCACGAACAGATTGTTGCCCTCGACCCGAGCGTTATACGGCACCAATTGGGTGAGGCCGATGATCAATCGGGTGCGGTCCCCCGCCTCGACGACGGTGGCACTGCGTGCGTTACCGCTGCCCAGGTCCTGGGTCTTGCGCGCCAGCTGGCTGGTCACCCCAGGCAGGTCCAGGGCAATCCGGGCCGGTTGTTCGGTGGTATAGCCACGAGGCGTTGGCGGTGGCCCGTCGAAAGAGAGCTTCAACTCGACCCGGTCTCCCGGCAAAGCCGCAACATCCAGCGCCTTCAGGTTCGCCCCAAGCACCGTCGGTGACATCAGCGCTATCCATAGCGAAACACCGAGGGCTGTAAAAATCCTGTTCATTGTTCGAGTTCCACTGAGTGCTCTTTCAAAGGAATGGTCCGTGGTCGCTCCAGCCAGGCACCTTCGCCATCGGGAACGATTTCGACCACATCGACCTGGGTGGCAGTGACGGCGACGATTCGCCCGTCGTTGCGCCCCAGATAGTCACCGACCTTGAGCCGATGCACCCCGCCCGCACCGCGCAGCAGCGCATAGGAGCCACTGGCATTGGCGATCGTGCCGACCATTTCAAACTGTTCGATGTTGAAGCCTTCGAGGTACTGCTTGACCCGGTTCGGATCGGGCCGGACATTGCGCGAACCTTTTTGCCGTTCGGCCTGATCCACCCGGACCTGCCGCGAGAACGGGCTGCGAAGGTCGGACGCGCTGTAGGTGAAGGTTTCGTTTGGCTTGAACGTCGGCGTCGGCTCGATCTTGCCGGGCGGGCGCAACCGCACCTCGTTCATGTAGGCGTCCAGGTCCTCGAAGCCACTGTCGTTGTTACAGCCGGCCAGCACAACCAGCCCGGCCAGCAGGCCCATGCAGCGGAGCGGCTTCATGGCTGCGCCCCCTGCTCGTTGTACCGATAGGTCTTGGCCTGGATGCTCATGCGCAGCTTCGAGCCCGACTCGGGGTCCGCGGGGGCAATGTCAAAATCGTGCAGCGTGACAATGCGGGGCAGCCCGGCAACACCGCTGACGAATGTCGCCAGGTCATGGTAGCCACCGGTCACCGTGATCTGGATCGGCAGTTCGATGTAGAACGGCTGGGTCACTTCGGGCAGCAGCTTGATCTCCTCGAACTCCAGGCCGCTGCCCAGGCCGGTGCGGGTGATGTCTTCCAGCAGGCCAGGCACTTCGGTGTCGCTGGGCAATTGCCGCAACAGCACGCCAAAGGAGGTTTCCATCTGCTTCATCTGCTCGGTATAGCGCTCCAGGTTCGCGGCCATATGGGCCTTGCCCGCGAATTGCGCCTTGAGGGTATTTTCTTCCTCGCGCACCTGCTGCAACTCATCCTCCAGGTCGCTCACGGCAAAGTTATAGCCCAACCCCAGGACCAGGACTACCAGCAGGACGCCGGCCAACCATTTGACCGGCAACGGCCAGGAACCGACGTTGTTGGTGTCCAGGTCACGGAAGTCGACCTTGCGCAGCGCGTCGAACCACTCCCCCGGCCTCATTGGGCGTCCTCCGCGTCGACCGGCTGGGTCTGTCGGACCGTCAGTTGGAACACGTTGGCCTGGTCGAGCTGGCCAGCGGTCGTGGCCTTGACTTCCGTCAGGCTGGGCGCATCGAACAGATCCGACGCGTCCAGGTTGCGCATCAGGTCCGAGACCCGGTGGTTGGACTCCGCAGCCCCCTTGATGGAGAGCGTCTTGTCTTCCATTTTCACTTCGGTGAAATACACCCCGTCCGGCAACGTCCGTACCAATTGATCGAAGATGCGCCCGCTGACCGGCCGGTTTCCCTGCAGGTCCTGGATGATGCGCATGCGCTCCACCAGTTGTTGGCGACGGGCCTTCAGCTCGCTGATTTGCTTGATGCGCTCGTCCAGCACCGCGATCTGCTCAGTGATGTGCCCATTGCGCGCCAGTTGGTGATTGATGGCACTGTGCAGGTACTGAACGCCGATCAAGGTCACCCCCACCGCGCCGACCAGCGCCCCCACCAATGCCAGCAGGAAGCGTTTGCGGCGCTCTTCACGCAGCTCTTCGCGCCAGGGAAGAAGGTTGATCCGTGCCATCAGTCGAAACTCCTGAGGGCCAGTCCGCAGGCGATCATCAGTGCCGGCGCGTCACTGGCCAGGGCACCGGCATTGACCTTGCTGCCCAGGGCCATGTTGGAAAACGGATTGGCCACATGGGTCGGCGTGCTCAGGCGCTGTTCGATCAGGCGGTCCAGCCCGGCGACTGACGCCGTGCCTCCGGCCAACAGGATGTGGTCCACCGCGCTGTACTGGCCCGAAGCGAAGAAAAACTGCAGCGACCGCGAAACCTGCTGCACCAACGCCTCGCGAAAGGGTTGCAGCACTTCGCTGAGGTAATCGTCCGGCAAACCGCCCTGCTTCTTTGCCAGGCCGGCCTGCTCGAGGGTCAGGCCATAGCGCCGCTGGATTTCCTCGGTGAGTTGGCGACCGCCGAACAGTTGCTCACGGGTATAGATGATGCGTCCGTTGTGCAGCACGCTCAGGGTGGTCATGGTGGCGCCGATATCGATCACCGCAACGGTCAACCGCTCCTGGGACGCCGCCAGTTGTGTGGCGAGCAGGCCAAAGGCGCGCTCCAACGCATAGGCTTCCACATCGACCACCCGAGCCGTCAGCCCCGCCAGCGCCAGCGCAGCCTCGCGAACCTCGACGTTTTCCTTGCGACAGGCCGCCAGCAGCACCTCGACCCGCTCGCTGTTGCGCGCAGACACGCCCACGACCTCGAAATCGATGGCCACTTCATCCAGTGGATAAGGAATGTACTGGTCCGCCTCGATCTTGAGCTGGTTCTCCATCTCGTCGTCGGAAAGCCCCGCATCCATCTCGATGATCTTGGTGATCACTGCCGAACCCGCCACGGCCACCGCCACACTGCGCGTGGGTGTCTTGGCCTTGATCAAAACCCGGGACAACGCCTGCCCGACCCCCTCGAGCTCGGCGATGTTCTTCTCGATCACGGCGTTGGCCGGCAACGGTTCGACCGCGTAGGACTCGACACGGTAACGGTCACCCTGGCGGCTCAACTCGAGCAGCTTCACCGATGTGGAGCTGATGTCGATGCCCAGAAGCGTATGGGTTTTTTTATTGAAGAGTCGTAGCACTACCAATTCCCTATGACTATCCGTGAGTTACGGACTCTCTAATACGCATTGCGTTCAATCACCCCAGCCCGACGGACGTCCGGATGGCGTTTCCGACGGAAAAAAATGCTTATAATGCGCAGCGTTTTTTTCGCTTTGCTGCAAGCACGGGTCCTTCCCTGCACCTGGCGTCTTTTTCATTCTTTGCCTGGATATCCAAAAGCCTTGATTCGTCTGCTGAAATTTTTCGGATGGTCCGTCATCGCCGTTTTCTGCGGACTGCTCTTGGGTCTGAGCGGTGCGTTTCTTTACCTTAGTCCGGGATTGCCATCCGTGGAGGCGCTGAGAAGTATTCAGTTGCAGATTCCTCTGCGGGTATACAGCAGCGACAACAAGCTGATCGCTGAATTTGGCGAAATGCGCCGCACGCCGATCCGCTTCGCCGACATCCCCCCCAATTTCATCAATGCGTTACTCAGTGCCGAAGACGACAACTTCGCCAACCACTATGGCGTCGATCCGGGCAGCCTGATGCGTGCCGCCAGCCAGCTGGTCAAGAGCGGGCACATCCAGTCCGGCGGCAGCACCATCACCATGCAGGTGGCCAAGAACTTCTTCCTGACCAGCGAGCGCAGCTTCTCGCGCAAGACCACCGAAATTCTCCTGGCCCTGCAGATCGAACGGCAGTTGACCAAGGATGAAATCCTCGAGCTGTACGTGAACAAGATCTACCTGGGCAACCGCGCCTATGGCATCGAGGCGGCGGCCCAGGTGTATTACGGCAAGTCGATCCGTGATGTGAGCCTGGCGCAGATGGCAATGATCGCCGGCCTGCCCAAGGCACCGTCGCGCTTCAATCCGCTGGCCAACCCGGCGCGCAGCAAGGAGCGTCGCGACTGGATCCTGGGGCGCATGTACAAACTCGGCAAGATCAGCGAGGCCGACTACACCGCCGCGATCAACGAGCCATTGAACGCCAGCTATCACGTGCCAACACCGGAAGTGAACGCCCCGTATATCGCCGAAATGGCCCGGGCCGAGATGGTCGGACGCTATGGCAGCGATGCCTACACCGAAGGGTTCCGCGTGACCACCACGGTGCCGAGCAACCTGCAGGAAATGGCCAACACCGCGCTGCACGAAGGCCTGATGACCTACGATCAGCGCCACGGCTACCGTGGCCCCGAATCGCGCCTGCCAGGCAAGACCAGGGAAGCCTGGGCCCTTGAGCTGACCAAACAGCGCACCATCAGCAGCCTGGAACCGGCGATCGTCACCCAGGTGGACAAGGACGGTATCAAGGTCCTGACGCGCAACGGCGAGCTTGAGGAACACGTGAAATGGGACACCATGAAGTGGGCCCGTCCGTTCCTCAATACCAACAGCATGGGCGCCGCACCCCGGCAGCCATCGGACGTGGCCCAGGTCGGCGATCTGGTCCGGGTACAGCGCCAGCCGGACAACACCCTCAAGTTCAGCCAGATCCCGGCCGCCCAGGGCGCCCTGGTGTCCCTCGATCCGCAGGACGGCGCGATCCGCTCCCTGGTGGGTGGCTTCGCCTTCGAGCAGAGCAACTACAACCGCGCATTGCAGGCCAAGCGCCAGCCGGGCTCGAGCTTCAAGCCGTTCGTCTACAGCGCCGCGCTGGATAACGGCTATACCGCTGCGAGCCTGGTGAATGACGCGCCCATCGTGTTTGTCGACGAATACCTGGACAAGGTCTGGCGCCCGAAGAACGACACCAACACCTTCCTCGGCCCGATCCGTCTGCGCGAGGCGCTGTACAAGTCGCGCAACCTGGTGTCGATCCGCCTGTTGCAGGCGCTGGGGGTGGATCGCACCATCGACTACATCGCCCGGTTCGGCTTCAACAAGCAGGACCTGCCCCGCAACCTGTCACTGGCCCTGGGCACCGCCACCCTGACCCCGATGGAAATCGCCACGGGCTGGAGCACATTCGCCAACGGCGGGTACAAGATCACCCCGTACATCATCGACAAGATCGAAAGTCGCAACGGCGAGACACTGTTCGTGGCCAACCCGCCGCGGGTGCCTACCGGCGAGCAGGCCAGCGATGGCATCGCCGCCCCGTCCGCCGAGACTTTCACGGTGAATCCGACTCCGGGTGAAGCCTCCGCCGCCACTCCAGCGACCCAGGCACCTGCGGTCGCCGAACGCATCGTTGACGGGCGCACCACCTACATTCTCAACAGCATGCTGGAAGACGTGATCAAGCTCGGCACCGGCCGTCGTGCACTGGCCCTGGGCCGTACCGACCTGGCAGGCAAGACCGGTACCACCAACGAATCCAAGGACGCCTGGTTCTCCGGCTACAACGGCGACTACGTGACCACCGTCTGGACCGGTTTCGACCAGCCCGAGAGTCTGGGTCGCCGCGAGTTCGGCGGCACCGTGGCGCTGCCTATCTGGATGAGCTACATGGGCGCCGCCCTCAAGGACAAACCGCCTCACACCCAGCCAGAACCGGAAGGCATCCTCAGCCTGCGGGTCGACCCGGTCAGCGGCCGTGCGGCCACACCAGGCACTCCCGGTGCGTACTTCGAGCTGTTCAAGAGCGAAGACACCCCACCGTCGGCCAACGAGCTGGGCAATGGCGTTGCACCAGGCAGCCCGCTGCCGGCGGATGAAGCGGCGCCGATCGATCTGTTCTGATATTGCATCGCGAGCAGGCTCGCTCCCACAGGGGTATGTATTCCAAATGTGGGAGCAAGCCTGCTCGCGATTGATCGTTCCCACGCTCCCGCGTGGGAACGCCTCTACGGACGCTCCGCGTTCGGCTCTTGATGGGAACGCGGAGCGTCCCGGGCTACATTCCCACGCAGAGCGTGGGAACGATCAATGTGGGAGCGAGCCTGCTCGCGATGGCGCCCTCAAGGTGTGATCGTTCCCACGCTCCTGCGTGGGAACGCCGCTACGGACGCTCCGCGTTCGGCTCTTGATGGAACGCGGAGCGTCCCGGGCTACATTCCCACGCAGAGCGTGGGAACGATCAATAAAAAACCCCGACTCACAGGAGCCGGGGTTTTTCGTTGAAGCGTTACAACGGTTTAGCCGTTGAACACATCATCCACGCTCTTGAGCGGGTAGTTTTTCGGGTACGGCAGGGTTGCCACGCCAGTCTCGATCGCGGCCTTGGCCACGGCGTCGGAGATGAGGGTGATCAGGCGGGCGTCCATTGGCTTCGGAATGATGTATTCACGACCGAATTCCAGCTTGATGCCGCCGTAGGCGTCGCAGACTTCCTGAGGCACCGGCAGCTTGGCCAGTTCGCGCAGGGCGTTGGCCGCCGCGACTTTCATCTCTTCGTTGATGCGCTTGGCGCGAACGTCCAGGGCACCACGGAAGATGAATGGGAAGCCCAGTACGTTGTTGACCTGGTTCGGGTAGTCCGAACGACCAGTCGCCATGATCACGTCGTTGCGAGTGGCGTGAGCCAGTTCCGGAGCGATTTCCGGATCCGGGTTCGAGCAGGCGAACACGATCGGGTTCGGCGCCATGCGCAGCAGGTTTTCCGGGCTCAGCAGGTTCGGACCCGACAGACCGACGAATACGTCAGCGCCGTCCAATGCGTCCGCCAGGGTGCGCTTGTCGGTCGCGTGAGCGAAGACAGCCTTGTACTGGTTCAGGTCGCTACGACCGGAATGGATCACACCGGTACGGTCGATCATGAAGATGTTTTCGATCTTCGCGCCCATGCTCACCAGCAATTTCATGCAGGAGATGGCCGCAGCACCGGCGCCCAGGCAGACGATCTTGGCTTCCGGCAAGGTTTTGCCAGCGATTTCCAGGGCGTTGATCATGCCGGCCGCGGTCACGATTGCGGTACCGTGCTGGTCATCGTGGAACACCGGAATGTCGCACTGTTCGATCAGCGCGCGTTCGATTTCAAAGCACTCAGGCGCCTTGATGTCTTCCAGGTTGATGCCACCAAAGGTGATGGAGATGCGCTTGACGGTGTCGATGAAGGCTTGCGGGCTTTCGGAGTCGACTTCGATGTCGAACACGTCGATACCGGCGAAACGCTTGAACAGCACACCCTTGCCTTCCATGACCGGCTTGGAGGCCAATGGACCCAGGTCACCCAGGCCGAGAATCGCGGTGCCATCGGAAATGACTGCAACCAGGTTGCCCTTGCCGGTGTATCGGTAGGCCAGTTCAGGGTCGCGAGCGATTTCGCGGACTGGCTCGGCTACGCCGGGGCTGTAGGCCAGCGACAGATCGCGGGCAGTAGCGGTGGCCTTGGTGAGCTCGACACTCAGCTTTCCTGGACGAGGATGAGCGTGATATTCGAGAGCGGCAGTTTTCAGATCAGACATGTGGGCATTCCGCTTTTTACTGTGTTGGACAGACGGACCGCCGAGGATACGCGCCTCGCAAAGTCCCTACAAGACTGACCGGTCACCGCTGTCAAGCGCCCTGCCCTACGACTTTGGGCCAAGGGCCACGAAACACAAGGGCTCGATGCATACAATCAACAGAAAAAATGTCTACAATTTTTTATCCCGGCATCGGACTCAGCATCGCCGGATCGGTCAGCGGCAGTAGCCAGCGGCCTTGCCCCTGCCCCGCGTTCCCACGGCGAGACCGCTCGGCCACCCAGCCACGCGCCTCGACCTGCTTGCCGACAAGGCGCTCGAGCGAAGCCATATCGAAGCGTTCCAGCAGATTGGGCGCAATGCGCAATACAACCGAATTATCCAATTGCAGCCAAACACCACCACGATTGCGCCTGACTGCGCTGACGCGCCCGCTCAGCACTGCGAAACCGGACGCCTTGACCTGCCCGGTCTTGAGCACGGGTGAACGCTTCCACAGGCCGAGACGCGCTTCCCGCGCCTGGCGTTCGGCGGCCCGCTGACAATCGGCCAACCCGACATTCGGTGCCACCGCCACCTGAAAGCCCAGGCCCTCGGCGAGCATCTGCGCTTCGAGATTGCGTCCATCGGCACCATAGGCATGGGCCAGTGTCCGACCGTAGCGATCCTTGCCCTCCCTGCCGGGAACCAACCCTACGCGCCCGCCACTGGCGGCCACCAAGGCTTCCAGGCGACGGCGGGCCGCAACGGCAAAGGGCTCGTCGGAACGCCCCTGCCGACCCAGCTCAGGTATATTGAGGCCGATCAAGCGCACGCTGCGACCATCTGTCAGGCGCAGGGTATCGCCATCCACCACCCGCCGGACCACCACCTCGGTCGCGCCCGTCGGTGCGGGGCAGAAGGCCTGGGCGCCGCTCAGCCAAATCGCGGACACAAAAAAGGCGCCCACAAGGGACGCCTTTTTCATCACTTCGCAGCCGTCGAAACGACCCGCCAAAATGATCAGTCTCAGGCCTTTTTGGCGCCGAAAGCACCGAAACGGTCTGCGAACTTCTGAACGCGACCACCGGTATCCAGAGTCTTTTGCTTACCGGTGTAGAACGGGTGGCATTCGTTGCAAACGTCGATCGCCAGGGCTTTGCCGTAGGTCGAACGGGTTTCGAACTTGTTGCCGCAGCTGCAGGTTACAGCAATGGCTGGGTATTCCGGATGGATATCGGCTTTCATGGTGTTTTCCTCAGGCTAGCGTGCCGCCACCCAACACTATTGTTGAATACCGCACGTAATTAGGGCGCGGATTCTACCAGACATCGACGATGACGCAAGCTATGCCTTGTACCAACCGTCTGCTAGGCTCCCGACCTCAACTGTGGGAGCGAGCCTGCTCCGGGCGGCGATCCGACGATGGCGGCGTGTCAGTCACTGTGCAGGTTGCTGAACCACCGCTATCGTCGGATCGCCGCCCGGAGCAGGCTCGCTCCCACAGGGTGCACCCAGCCCTTCTGATTTGCTATCGAGATCCCCGCGTGCCCGACGCCATCCTGCGCCTCGCCCTGCCTTCGCCCCTGCGCCGCCTGTTCGACTATCGCGCCCCGGCCGGAGTCCCGCGTGCCCGGCTGCAACCGGGCATGCGCTTGCGGGTGCCGTTCGGTCGGCGGGAAATGATCGGCATTCTGGTGGAAGTCACCGACCACAGCGAGGTCCCCGCCGACAAGCTCAAGCCCGCCCTGGCGCTGCTCGATGCCACGCCGCCGCTGCCGACCTCGTTGTTCAAGCTGTGCCTGTGGACCGCCCAGTATTACCAGCACAGCCTCGGCGACACCCTGAGTTGGGCGTTGCCGGTGTTGCTGCGCCAGGGCGAACCGGCCGAAGCACGCCAGGAGCGGTTCTGGTCGGTGGCACCGGGGGCTTCGCTGGATGACCCGCGCATCGCCCGCGCGCCCCGTCAACGCGAAGCCCTGGCGACGCTTGCCCAGCATCCCCACGGCGTGGCGCATCAGTTGCTGAGCAAGCTGATGCTCAGCAAGGACAGCCTCGACCTGCTGTTGGCCAAGGATCTGGTCCAGGTGGAAGTCCGCCGGCATGCCCCGGGCGCCCGTCATGAACATTGGCTGGCCCAGCCGGAACTGCCGCTCAATGCCGAACAGCGAGCGGCTTGCGAAGCGATCCGCGCAGGCTTCGACAGTTATCACGCCTTTCTGCTGGCGGGCGTCACCGGCAGCGGCAAGACCGAAGTCTATCTCCAGCTCATCCGCCAGACCCTGGAAGCGGGCAAGCAGGCCCTGGTGCTGATTCCGGAAATCAACCTCGGTCCACAGACCCTCGCGCGCTTCGAACAGCGTTTCAACGCCCGGATCGCCCTGGTGCATTCGGCGGTCAATGACCGCGAACGCCTGGAAGCCTGGCTGGCCGCCCGGGACGGCGAGGCCGATATCATCATCGGCACCCGCTCGGCCCTCTTCACGCCGATGAAGAACCCCGGGCTGATCATCATCGACGAAGAACACGACGGCTCGTATAAACAGCAGGAAGGCCTGCGCTACCACGCCCGCGACCTGGCCCTGGTGCGGGCCCGCCAGGAGGACATTCCCATTGTCCTCGGCTCGGCGACGCCCTCCCTGGAGAGCCTGCACAACGCCTACACCGGTCGCTATGGGCTCCTGCGCCTGAACGAACGGGCCGGCGGTGCCAAACAGCCGCGGTTCCTGCGCCTGGACGTAAAGAGCCGCCCACTGGACAGCGGCATTTCCGGGCCGATGCAGCAAGCCATCGGCCAGACGTTGGCTGCCGGCCAGCAGGTCCTGGTGTTTCTCAACCGCCGCGGGTTCGCCCCGACCCTGCTGTGCCATGACTGTGGCTGGATGTCCGGCTGCGAACGCTGCGACGCGCGGATGACCGTGCATCAACGCTACGGCGAGCTGCGTTGCCACCACTGCGGCCACACCGAGCGAGTACCGAGGCATTGCCCGCAATGCGGCAAGGTGGACTTGCGTCCGGTGGGCGCCGGCACCGAACGCGCCGAAGAGCGCCTGGGCATTCTCTTTCCCCATTACCCGGTGCTGCGGGTGGATCGTGACAGCACGTCGCGCAAGGACGCGATGAACCAGTTGTTCACCACGATCCAGAAAGGCCAGCCCTGCATCCTGGTGGGCACGCAGATGCTCGCCAAAGGACACCACTTCCCCCGGGTGACGCTGGTGTCGATCCTGGACGCCGACGGCGGGCTGTTCTCCGGGGATTTCCGTGCCAGCGAACGCATGGCGCAACTGATCGTCCAGGTTGCCGGCCGTGCCGGGCGGGCCGAAGAGCCGGGCAAGGTGATTATCCAGACCCACCTGGCGGACCACCCGCTGCTGATACAACTGACCGAGCAAGGCTACTTCGCCTTCGCCGAGCAAGCCTTGAGCGAGCGCCGCAGCGCCGGCCTGCCGCCGTTTGCCCATCTGGCGCTGTTGCGGGCCGAAGCCCACAAGCCGGGGCAGGCCGAAGGCTTTCTTGACGACGCCTGCAGCGAGGCCGAGCGCCTGCTGGCCGAGCAGAACCTGAGCGGAATCGAGTTGCTGGGCCCGGTACCAGCGCCGATGGAACGACGCGCGGGGCGCTATCGGGCGCAACTCTTGTTACAAGCCAATGCCCGGGCGCCGCTACATCGCCTACTGAGCGCCTGGCTGCTGGTACTGGAACAGATGCCCAGCGGACGAGCGGTACGCTGGTCGATGGATGTGGATCCGGTGGATTTGTACTGAATGGAATATCGCCGCCCGGAGCAGGCTCGCTCCCACAGGAAATCGCATTCCAATGTGGGAGCGAGCCTGCTCGCGATGGCGTCCGAATAGTCACCACCGGCCCCCAACCGACCCGCTACAGTTGGCAAGCCCGTCTTCCCCACGGATAATGCCCAGTTTTTCCACCAGCGCATCGAAGCGCCGCCGCGCCTGCGGTTGAAAGAGAAGACCATGAAAGACACCATTCGCCAGCTCATCCAGCAAGCCATCACCCAACTCGTCGCTGAAGGTGTGTTGCCAGAAGGCCTGTCGCCGGCGATTCAGGTCGAAAACACCCGCGACAAGACCCATGGCGACTTTGCCAGCAACATCGCAATGATGCTGGCAAAACCGGCCGGAATGAAACCACGGGACCTGGCCGAGAAAATCATCGCTGCGCTGCCGGCTGACGAAAACGTCACCAAGGCAGACATCGCCGGCCCCGGGTTCATCAACTTTTTCCAGAATACCCAGGCCCTGGCCTCGCGCCTGGACGCCGCCCTGGCCGACGAACGCCTCGGCGTGCGCAAAGCCGGCCCGTTGCAACGCACCGTGGTCGACCTGTCCGCGCCGAACCTCGCCAAGGAAATGCACGTCGGCCACCTGCGCTCGACCATCATTGGCGATGGCGTGGCCCGGGTCCTGGAGTTCCTGGGCGACACCGTGATCCGGCAGAACCACGTCGGCGACTGGGGCACCCAGTTCGGCATGCTGATGGCCTACCTGCAGGAAAACCCAATCACCAGCGACGAACTGTCGGACCTGGAGAACTTCTACCGCGCCGCCAAGCAGCGCTTCGACGAGTCGCCGGAGTTCGCTGACCGCGCCCGTGGCCTGGTGGTCAAGTTGCAGGCCGGCGATGCCGAGTGCCTGGCCCTGTGGAGCAAGTTCAAGGACATCTCCCTGTCCCACTGCCAGAAAATCTACGAACTGCTGAACGTCAAGCTGACCATGGCCGACGTGATGGGCGAAAGCGCCTACAACGACGACCTGATCAATGTGGTCAACGACCTTCGGGCCAAGGGCTTGCTGGTAGAGAGCAACGGCGCCCAGTGCGTGTTCCTCGACCAGTTCAAGACCGCCGACGGCGAGCCTCTGCCGGTGATCATCGTCAAGGCCGACGGCGGCTACCTCTACGCCACCACTGACCTGGCGGCCGTGCGCTATCGCAACAGCGTGCTGAAGGCGGACCGGGTCCTGTACTTCGTCGACCAGCGTCAGGCCCTGCACTTCCAGCAAGTGTTCGAAGTGGCCCGCCTGGCCGGCTTCGTACCTCGCCCGATGGAAATGGAGCACATGGGCTTCGGTACCATGAACGGTGCCGATGGCCGTCCGTTCAAGACCCGCGACGGCGGCACGGTGAAATTGATCGACCTGCTGACCGAAGCCCAGGAGCGCGCCTACACCCTGGTCAAGGGCAAGAACCCGGACCTGGCCGAGGACGAACTGCGCCAGATCGCCAAAGTCGTGGGCATCGACGCGGTGAAGTACGCCGACCTGTCCAAGCACCGCACCAGCGACTACAGCTTCAACTTCGACCTGATGCTCAATTTCGAAGGTAACACCGCGCCGTACCTGCTGTACGCGTACACCCGCGTGGCAGGCGTGTTCCGCAAGCTCGGCAAAAGCTTCGACGAGGTGGATGGCCGGATTGTGCTGGAGGCGGCTCACGAACAGGAACTGGCAGCGAGGTTGGCGCAGTTCGGCGAAGTGCTGAACAACGTCGCCGACAAGGGCACACCCCACACCCTGTGCGCGTACCTGTATGACGTGGCCGGTCTGTTCTCCAGCTTCTACGAGAACTGCCCGATCCTGAGCGCCGACACCCCGGAGCAAATGCAGAGCCGCCTGCGCCTCGCCGCGCTGACCGGACGCACCCTCAAGCAAGGCCTGGAACTGCTGGGCCTGGAAACGCTGGAGCGCATGTAAGTTGGCTGCCAAGAAAAAACCTGCCCCCAAACGCGGCGCCAGTCGTTACCAGGCCCCGGCCAAGAAGCCGATTCCGGGCTGGTTGTGGATGGCGATCGGCCTGAGCGTCGGCGCCTTCATCGTGTTCCTGATGAAACTGGAGCCGGGCCAGGGCGATGACGTCAAGCGCGTTCGCCAGGAGCAGCAGAAAGCCACGCGCATCGCCGAGGCCAACAAGACTCCGCCGAGCCCGACGCAACCGGTGAAGCCGAAATACGACTTCTACACCCTGCTGCCGGAGTCGGAAGTCATCGTGCCGCCTGATGCGGTACCGGAAAAAACCCTGCCGACGCCACAAGTGCCCGCCACGCCGGTCACTCCGGCCGAAGCCGCGAAGATCGACACCGCCCGCGCCCAGGCGGCCCTGGCTGGCATCACGCCGCCACCGGCGCCACCCGTGCAGAAAGCCGCGCCGGTGACGAAGTTCTTCCTGCAAGCCGGTTCGTTCCGCAAGGAAGCCGACGCCGACAAGGTCCGGGCGCAGATCATCTTGCAGGGCCAATCCGTGTCGGTGGAGTCCGGGACCGTGAAGGACGAAACCTGGTATCGGGTCATGGTCGGCCCGTTCAGCAACCGCGAGGAACTGACCAAGGCGCAGAAACAACTGGCCAGCAGCGGCTTTAGCAACCTGCTGTTACAACAACGCCAGAGCCGCTAGTAGCCTACTGATCGTTCCCACGCTCCGCGTGGGAACGCCTCAGGGGACGCTCCGCGTCCAGTGACGCGGAGCGTCACGGGCTGCATGCCCACGCGGAGCGTGGGCACGATCAGTAAGAGACCACCCGTCCTCTCGCCCACGCCGCAGTTGAAAAACCCCACGTCACCCCCATATGAGTTTTCATCCGGGCATTTTCGCCCCGCTGCGTGGAGACTCTTCCCTTGACCACCATCGTTTCAGTCCGCCGTCATGGCAAAGTCGTCATGGGCGGCGACGGCCAGGTTTCACTGGGCAATACCGTGATGAAAGGCAATGCGAAGAAAGTCCGCCGCCTGTATCACGGCCAGGTAATCGCCGGCTTCGCCGGGGCCACTGCCGACGCTTTTACCTTGTTCGAGCGCTTCGAAGGCCAGTTGGAAAAACACCAGGGCCATCTGGTTCGGGCCGCCGTTGAGCTGGCCAAGGAGTGGCGCACCGACCGTTCCCTCAGCCGCCTCGAAGCCATGCTGGCGGTCGCCAACAAGGACGCCTCCCTGATCATCACCGGCAACGGCGATGTGGTTGAGCCCGAAGACGGCCTGATCGCCATGGGTTCCGGGGGCGCCTACGCCCAGGCCGCCGCCAGTGCGCTGCTGAAGAAGACCGACCTGTCGGCCCGTGAAATCGTCGAGACCGCCCTGGGCATTGCCGGCGACATCTGTGTCTTCACCAACCATACCCAAACCATTGAGGAGCAGGATCTCGCAGAATGAAGCCCGTACCCCGGCTCATTCTTGCTTGAGGACCGCCAACTACTATGTCCATGACTCCCCGCGAAATCGTCCACGAACTCAACCGCCACATCATCGGCCAGGACGATGCCAAGCGCGCCGTCGCCATCGCCCTGCGTAACCGCTGGCGCCGGATGCAGCTGCCCGAAGAGCTGCGCGTCGAAGTGACCCCCAAGAACATCCTGATGATCGGCCCGACCGGTGTCGGCAAAACCGAGATCGCCCGTCGCCTGGCGAAACTCGCCAACGCCCCGTTCATCAAGGTCGAGGCCACCAAGTTCACCGAAGTCGGCTATGTCGGCCGTGACGTCGAGTCGATCATCCGCGACCTGGCCGACGCCGCCATCAAGCTGCTGCGCGAACAGGAAATCACCAAGGTCCGCCACCGCGCCGAAGACGCGGCCGAAGAACGCATCCTCGATGCCCTGCTGCCACCGGCGCGCATGGGTTTCAATGCCGACTCCGCCGCGACCCAGGACTCCAACACCCGCCAACTGTTCCGCAAGCGTCTGCGCGAAGGCCAGTTGGACGACAAGGAAATCGAGATCGAAGTGGCCGAAATGTCCGGCGTCGACATTTCCGCGCCGCCGGGCATGGAAGAGATGACCAACCAGTTGCAGAGCCTGTTCGCCAACATGGGCAAGGGCAAGAAGAAAAGCCGCAAGCTGAAGGTCAAGGAAGCGCTGAAACTGGTGCGCGATGAAGAGGCCAGCCGCCTGGTCAACGAGGAAGAACTGAAGGCCAAGGCCCTGGAGGCCGTCGAACAGCACGGCATCGTGTTCATCGACGAAATCGACAAGGTTGCCAAGCGTGGCAATGTCGGCGGTGCCGACGTCTCCCGTGAGGGCGTGCAACGGGACCTGCTGCCGCTGATCGAAGGTTGTACGGTCAACACCAAGCTGGGCATGGTCAAGACCGACCATATCCTGTTCATCGCCTCCGGCGCGTTCCACCTGAGCAAGCCAAGTGACCTGGTGCCGGAACTGCAAGGCCGCCTGCCGATCCGTGTGGAGCTCAAGGCGCTGTCGCCGGAAGACTTCGAACGCATCCTGAGCGAGCCCCATGCCTCCCTGACCGAACAGTACTGCGCACTGCTCAAGACCGAAGGCCTGAACATCGAGTTCACGCCAGAAGGCATCAAGCGCCTGGCGCAGATCGCCTGGCAGGTCAACGAGAAGACCGAGAACATCGGTGCTCGCCGCCTGCACACGCTGCTTGAGCGACTGCTCGAGGAAGTGTCGTTCAGCGCCGGTGACCTGGCGAGCAAACATGACGAAGCGCCGATCCTCATCGACGCCGAGTACGTCAACAGCCACCTGGGTGAATTGGCGCAGAACGAAGACCTGTCGCGGTATATCCTGTAACTCATCACTACAGGCATGCGCAGTTCCGTGTGGGAGCGAGCCTGCTCGCGAAAGCGGGGTATCAGTCACATCATTGTTGGCTGACACTGCGCCTTCGCGAGCAGGCTCGCTCCCACATCTGACGGTGTCGCTGCGTAGATCAGGGTTCTTTCAGCTACGGACCACAGGCCATGACCAAACTCCCCACCGCCATCAATCTGCACAAAGCTTCGAAGACCCTGACGCTGAAATACGCGCCGGACGAGGAGTACCACCTGCCCGCCGAATTCCTGCGGGTGCATTCGCCTTCCGCCGAGGTCCAGGGCCACGGCAAACCCATCCTGCAATACGGCAAGCTCAACGTCGGTTTGTCCAAGATCGAACCCGCCGGCCAGTACGCACTGAAATTGACCTTCGACGACGGTCATGACAGCGGACTGTTCACCTGGGAGTACCTGTACCAGTTGGCAGTGCGCCAGGACGACTTGTGGAGCGATTATCTTGCCGAGCTCAAGGCCGCCGGAAAAACCCGCGACCCCAGCGAGTCCGTCGTCAAGCTGATGCTCTAGCTCAAGGGCTGGCGCTTTAGGGCGAATTTTCTAGACTCATCTGTTTGAATGTCCACCCGGCAAGGTCAATGACTGGCCTGCTTGCGAAAAAAATTAAACTCGGGTAACCAATGGAGCTGGCAAGTTCCCTGCAAAGGAACCTGCGAGTTCCCTTGCACATGTTTCCTCATTGGCCACGATGCGGAATTAACGGTCACCCGAGCAGCGTACCTGGTATTGGCTGTGTGGCTTTGCGGCACGGTCCCGGTACTCGTCTGACAATGGAGCGTCGTAGATGAGCAACAAGAACAACGATGACCTGAAGTACCAAGCCTCGGAAAATACCCTGGGGTTGAATCCCGTCGTCGGCTTGCGCAGAAAAGACCTGCTGGCCTCTGCTCGCATGGTACTGACCCAGACCCTCAAGCAACCGCTGCACAGCGCCAGGCACGTCGCCCATTTCGGTGCCGAGCTCAAGAACGTCCTGTTCGGCAAGTCCGAGCTGCAACCAGCCGCCGATGACCGCCGCTTCAATGATCCGGCATGGAGCCAGAACCCGCTCTACAAGCGCTACATGCAGACCTACCTGGCCTGGCGCAAGGAACTGCATGCCTGGATCGATGACAGCAACCTGCCGCCCCAGGACATCAGCCGTGGGCATTTCGTGATCAACCTGATGACCGAAGCCATGTCGCCGACCAACTCGGCGGCCAACCCGGCAGCGGTCAAGCGCTTCTTCGAAACCGGCGGCAAGAGCCTGCTGGACGGCCTGTCCCACCTGGCCAAGGACCTGGTGCACAACGGGGGGATGCCGAGCCAGGTGGACATGGACGCCTTCGAAGTCGGCAAGAGCCTGGGCGTGACCGAAGGTGCCGTGGTGTTTCGCAACGACGTGCTGGAGCTGATCCAGTACCGTCCCATCACCGAGCAGGTCCATGAGCGACCGCTGCTGGTGGTTCCGCCGCAGATCAACAAGTTCTATGTATTCGACCTGAGCCCGGACAAGAGCCTGGCGCGCTTCTGCCTGCGCAGCAATGTGCAGACCTTCATCGTCAGCTGGCGCAACCCCACCAAAGACCAGCGCGAGTGGGGCCTGTCGACCTACATCGAGGCGCTAAAGGAAGCGGTGGATGTGGTCACGGCCATCACCGGCAGCAAGGACGTGAACATGCTGGGAGCCTGTTCGGGTGGCATCACCTGCACCGCGCTGCTGGGCCATTACGCCGCCCTCGGCGAGAAGAAAGTCAACGCCCTGACCCTGTTGGTGAGCGTGCTCGACACCACCCTGGACACTGACGTGGCACTGTTCGTCGACGAGCAGACCCTCGAAGCGGCCCGGCGTCATTCCTACCAGGCGGGTGTGCTCGAAGGCCGCGACATGGCCAAGGTCTTCGCCTGGATGCGCCCCAACGACCTGATCTGGAACTACTGGGTCAACAACTACCTGCTGGGCAACGAGCCGCCGGTATTCGACATCCTCTTCTGGAACAACGACACCACCCGGCTTCCGGCGGCGTTCCACGGCGACCTCATCGAAATGTTCAAGACCAACCCATTGACCCGGCCCAATGCACTGGAAGTGTGCGGTACGCCGATCGATCTCAAGCAGGTCACTGCCGACATCTTTGCCCTGGCGGGCACCAACGACCACATCACGCCGTGGAAGTCCTGCTACAAGTCGGCGCAGCTGTTCGGTGGCAAAGTGGATTTCGTGCTGTCGAGCAGCGGTCATATCCAGAGCATCCTCAACCCGCCGGGCAATCCCAAGTCGCGCTACATGACCAGCGAAGACATGCCCGCCAAGGCCGAGGACTGGCAGGAAAACTCCACCAAGCACACCGATTCGTGGTGGCTGCACTGGCAGGCCTGGCAGGCCGAGCGCTCGGGCAAACTGAAAAAGGCACCCACCGTTCTGGGCAACAAGACCTACGTGGCGGGTGAAGCGGCACCTGGCACGTATGTGCATGAGCGGTAACGGATGGGACTTGCCTGCCGATATCCTGATCTGATGCAGGACCCGCTCGCTGCAGACCCGATCCCATGCTCGCAGCAAATCCCCTGTGGGAGCGAGCCTGCTCGCGACAGCGCCAGGCCAGTCAAATCCATACCGACTGACCCGACGCCAGCGCGAGCAGGCTCGCTCCCACAAGGAATCGGGGAAAAATGAAAGATCGCGACATAACCCACAGGGCTTGAAGCATGCCGCAACCGTACATCTTCCGTACCGTCGACCTGGATGGCCAGACCTTGCGCACCGCGGTACGTCCCGGCAAGCCTCACTTGACGCCGCTGCTGATTTTCAACGGCATCGGCGCGAACCTGGAGCTGGTGTTCCCGTTCATCGAGGCCCTGGACCCGGACCTGGAAGTCATCGCCTTCGATGTGCCTGGTGTCGGCGGTTCATCGACACCCAGCCGGCCCTATCGCTTTCCTGGCCTGGCAAAGCTTGCCGCGCGCATGCTCGATTACCTCGACTATGGGCAGGTCAGCGTGGTGGGTGTGTCATGGGGCGGCGCCCTGGCCCAGCAGTTCGCCCACGATTACCCGGAGCGCTGCAAGAAACTGATCCTGGCGGCCACGGCCGCCGGGGCGGTGATGGTGCCGGGCAAGCCGAAGGTACTGTGGATGATGGCAAGCCCCAGACGCTACGTTCAGCCTTCCCATGTGCTGCGCATCGCGCCGCTGATCTACGGCGGCTCGTTCCGCCGCGACCCGAATCTGGCGACCAGCCACGCGGCCAGGGTCCGCTCGGCGGGCAAACTCGGTTATTACTGGCAACTGTTTGCCGGCCTGGGCTGGACCAGTATCCACTGGCTGCACAAGATCCATCAGCCGACCCTGATCCTGGCCGGCGACGACGATCCGCTGATCCCGTTGATCAACATGCGCATGCTGGCCTGGCGCATCCCCAACTCCCAGCTGCACATCATCGATGACGGCCACCTCTTCCTGATCACCCGGGCCGAGGCCGTGGCGCCCATCATCATGAAGTTCCTGGAGGAAGAACGTCAGCGTGCGGTCATGCATCCGCATCCCACACCGCAGGGTGGCGGCTGACGCCCCGGCGCGCCTGGCAGGAAGCCGGAACGCGCAACTTCCGAAACAGCGACTATGTTGTCTGATTCGGTGTGTTTGTATTTGGCCTGATGAAGAAGGAGTTGACTCATGCGCGACAAACCGGCGAAGGGTTCCATGCCCGCCCCTGCCAGCTTCATCAATGCGCAAAGTGCGGTCACCGGCCTGCGCGGCAGGGACCTGCTGTCCACCTTGCGCGACGTTGCCGCCTACGGCTTGCGCAACCCGGTGAACAGTGCCCGGCACGCGCTGAAGCTGGGCAGCCAGTTGGGTCGCGTGCTGCTGGGGGAAACCCTGCACCCCACCAACCCCAAGGACAAGCGCTTCGCCGATCCCACCTGGGAACTCAATCCCTTTTACCGTCGCAGCCTGCAGGCCTACCTGAGCTGGCAAAAACAGGTCAGGAGCTGGATCGACGATTGCGACATGACGCCCGATGATCATGCACGCGCGCACTTCGCCTTCTCGTTGCTCAACGACGCCATGGCGCCCTCGAACACCTTGCTCAACCCACTGGCAGTCAAGGAGTTCTTCAACTCCGGCGGCACCAGCCTGATCCGTGGCCTCAGTCACCTGGTCGATGACCTGCTACACAACGACGCAATGCCACGGCAGGTCACGCCCCATGCCTTCGAGGTCGGCAAGACCCTGGCAATCACACCCGGCGCAGTGGTGTTCCGCAATGAAATGCTGGAGCTGATCCAATACCGGCCCATGAGCGAAAAGCAATACGCCAAGCCGTTGCTGATCGTGCCGCCGCAGATCAACAAGTTCTATATTTTCGACCTGACCCCCTCCAACAGCGTCGTCCAGTACGCCCTGAAGAATGGCTTGCAGGTGTTCATCATCAGCTGGCGCAACCCGGATGTGCGCCACCGTGAATGGGGCCTGTCCAGTTATGTGGAGGCGACCGAAGCAGCCATGAACGTCTGCCGGGCGATCACTGGCGCCCGTGAGGTCAACCTGATGGGGGCTTGCGCCGGCGGCATGACCATCGCTGCCCTGCAAGGTCATCTGCAAGCTAAGCGTCAACTGCGCCGAGTCGCCAGCGCCACGTACCTGGTGAGCCTGCTGGACTGCGAGATCGACAGTGCGGCCACCCTGTTCCTCGATGAGCAGGCCCTCGAAGCCGCCAAGCGCCGGTCCTACCAGAAGGGCATTCTCGAGGGTCGTGACATGGCCCGGGTATTCGCCTGGATGCGGCCCAACGATCTGGTGTGGAATTACTTCATCAATAATTACCTGCTGGGCAAAGAACCGCCGGCCTTCGACATCCTCTACTGGAACAACGACTCCACGCGGCTGCCGGCGGCCTATCACGGTGAACTGCTGGACCTCTTCAAGCACAACCCGCTCACCCGTCCCGGGGCGCTGGAAGTGTGCGGCACACCGGTCGACCTGCAGCAGGTGACCGTGGACAGTTTCAGCGTGGCCGGCATAAACGACCACATTACCCCGTGGGACGTGGTGTATCGTTCGACGCTGCTGCTGGGAGGTGAGCGACGCTTCGTGCTCTCCAACAGCGGGCATATCCAGAGCATCATCAATCCTCCGGGCAACCCCAAGGCCAATTACGTCGAGAATCCACAACTGAGCAGTGACCCGCGAGCCTGGTACTACGATGGCAAACACGTCGATGGCAGCTGGTGGCCTCAGTGGCTGGACTGGATTCAGGCGCGCTCCGGTGCCCGGCGTGAAACCCGGATGACCCTGGGCAACGCCAAATACCCACCACTGGAAGCGGCACCGGGAACCTATGTACGCGTGCGTTGAATGGCTCACCCCACGGTCGAAGTATCGGCCGTGGCACGACTCCATCATTAAGAAAACCGGATGAAGACCCGCGACCGCATTCTTGAATGCGCCCTGCATCTGTTCAATGAAAAGGGCGAACCGAACGTTTCCACCCTGGAAATCGCCAACGAAATGGGCATCAGCCCCGGCAATCTCTATTACCACTTCCATGGCAAGGAACCCCTTGTCCTGGGGCTGTTCGAGCACTTCCAGGCAGAGTTGTCACCATTGCTGGATCCCCCCGCCGACGCGCAACTGGCACCGGAGGATTACTGGTTGTTCCTGCACCTGATCGTCGAACGCCTGGCCCAATACCGGTTCCTGTTCCAGGACTTGTCGAACCTGGCCGGGCGCTTGCCGAAACTGGCCAAGGGTATCCGCCAGTTGCTCAATGCCCTGAAGCGCACCCTCGCATCCCTGCTGGCGCAACTCAAGGCCCAGGGGCTTCTGGTCAGCGGCACCCAGGCCTTGGGACAATTGGTGGAACAGATCACCCTGACGTTGCTGTTCTCGCTGGACTACCAGCGGATTCTTGATCGCGAAGGGGAGGTTCGACTGGTGGTCTATCAGATCATGATGCTGGTGGCCCCGCATCTGCTACCGGCGACCAAGGTGGCGACCGAACGGTTGGCATTGCGGTATCTGGAAGACCACGAATAGCCCTTTCTGTGGGAGCGAGCCTGCTCGCGAAGGCGGTGGGTCAGCAGCGTGGATGTCACTGATACACCGCTATCGCGAGCAGGCTCGCTCCCACAAGGGCCCTGTGGCACTCATGAACAAAAACGCCCGACCTTCGCAGGCCGGGCGTTTTGTGTGTGCCCTGAAAATCAGGACTGACTGGTAGGCGTCGATGGAGCCGGCGCTGGAGTCGGGGTGGCAACCGGAGTCGGAGCCGAGGCGGAGTTTGCCGTGCTCGTCGGGGTCGCCGGTTTTGCGACGGCTGCCGGTGCCTTGGGTGCCGCTGCTTTTGGCGCGGTCGCTTTCTTCACGGCCGGCTTTTTCGCGGCGGCAGGTTTGGCTGCTGCTTTTACCGCGGGCTTGGCCGCCGGTTTCGCTGCCGGTTTCGCCGCAGCAGGTTTCGCCGCCGCGGTTTTTGCCGCAGGCTTCGCCGCTGGTTTGGCCGCTGCAGGCTTGGCTGCCGCTTTGGCCGCTACCGGTTTGGCCGCAGCCTTGACTGCAGGCTTGGCTGCAGCGGTTTTTGCCGCTGGCTTGGCCGCGGCTTTCACCGCAGGTTTGGCCACGGTTTTCGCCGCCGCTTTCACCAATGGCTTGGCCGCCGCTTTAGTGGCCGGCTTGGCCGCTGCAGTCTTGGCCGCCACCGGTGCGACCTTGGCCCCGGTGAGTTTTTCGATCTGCTTGGTCAGGGTGTCGACCTTGCTGTGCAGAGCCTTGACTTCATTGCGGCTTGGCACGCCCAGGCGAGAGATCGCGCTGTTCAGGCGCTTGTCGAAAGCCCCTTCCAGCTCGTCCCATTTGCCCAGCGCACGATCCTTCACGCCGCTCATGCGCGACTTGGCGGACTCGGCAGAGTCCTTGGCGGCATCGACTTGCTTGCTGACCGCCGTCTTGGTGAGTTTTTCGGCCTTCTCGCCGTCCTTAACCAGGGACTCGAAGAGTTTGCTGCCGTCAGTGTCGATCTTCGAGTACACGCCTAAACCAGCAAGCCAGATTTTGCGGGAGTATTTTTCAATCTTCCCGGCCCACGAGCTGCTTTCTTTTTCGGTTGTTCTTTTGCCAGCCATCCCGTTCTCCTTAATGTTTACGCGTCACACGTTCGAGCAGTGCCGTCAGCTCATCGAGCTTGGCAGAGAGTGCCTCAACGTCATGTTTAGACGGAATGCCGATACGATTCAAGGCACTTGCAACACGGGCGTCGAATACCTTCTCGACTTTATCGAGTTGTACTTCGACCCGGGCCTTGAACGTATTGACGTCAGCCTTGGCTTCAATCAGTTCGCTGTTGGCCGCTTCAAGTTTTCCAGCGATATTCTTTTTACCTTTGGTTTCAATAACTTCGCCAGCCTTGACCAACTCTTGGAAGTACTCGCTGCCTTCCTGGCCGACCTTGGTGTAGGCGCCCAGGCCAGCCAGCCAGATCTTGCGCGCGTACGTTTTCACGCCGCTGAGCGTGGAAGATTCAACGTCGGTTTTTTTCTTCAGAATAACTTTGGCCATGGTGCACCTCACTGGAAAACAGGTTGGAGGAACTGCCCGCATGCGGACGGGCTCAGGCACAAAGTAGGGAGAATAATTAGAAACGGCACCCTAACAACTCACACAATTCTTGAAAGCACTGACTTCTTTCTTGTGGGAGCGAGCCTGCTCGCGATGGCGGTATCACCGTCAACATCATCATTGAATGACCCACCGCTATCGCGAGCAGGCTCGCTCCCACAGCGGGGAGTGCCCACATGAGTTCAGCGTCAGGCCAACGCCTTATCCAGCGCCTTTTCAATCTCCGTCTTGATCATCCCGCTCATGGCCGACATCAACAGGCCCAGCTTCACGTCGACGCGAATCAGGTCCTCGCCGACCGCCACCGTACCCTCGACTCCGGAACCCTTGAACTCCAGCGTGTCGCCGACCCATTGCGGTTTCAGGCCATAGCTGTCGGATAATTTCTGCGCCAACTGGTCGGCCTTCGCGCGGGCCGCTTCCTTGCCCAGGTCATGGGTACGCTCAACACTGATTTTGGCCATTCGCTGACTCCTGTTATATCGGCAATTGCCCGGACTGCGTCAAAACGTCCCGGCGGTGGTTCATCTTACCTTCAGCCTTGCCAAGACAAAGCCCTCCACCGGGATTAGAATGTCCCGCATTCTTTTTTGGTGACAGCGATATGACTGATCAGCGCAAAGGCAGCGATGCCGAACCCACCACTCACTTCGGCTTCAAGAACGTGCCGGAAAGCCAGAAGGCGGAAAAAGTCGCTGAGGTTTTCCACTCGGTAGCCGCCAAATATGACTTGATGAACGATCTGCTCTCGGGCGGCATGCACCGTCTGTGGAAGCGCTTCGCGATCGAGCTGTCGGGCGTGCGCAGCGGCAACCGCGTGCTGGACATCGCTGGCGGCACGGGCGACCTGACGAAAAAATTCTCCCACATCGTCGGACCGACCGGCCATGTGGTGCTCGCCGACATCAACGAATCCATGCTCAAGGTCGGTCGAGACCGCCTGCTGGATCTGGGTGTGGCCGGCAATGTCGAGTTCGTCCAGGCCGACGCCGAGAAACTGCCGTTCCCGGACAACCACTTCGATTGCGTGACCATCGCCTTCGGCCTGCGCAATGTCACCCACAAGGAAGACGCCCTGCGCTCGATGCTGCGGGTGCTCAAGCCCGGTGGGCGCCTGTTGGTGCTGGAATTTTCCAAACCTACCAACGCGCTGATGTCCAAGGCCTACGACGCCTACTCGTTTGCCTTCATGCCATTGATGGGCAAGCTGATCACCAACGATGCGGAAAGCTATCGCTACCTGGCCGAATCGATCCGCATGCACCCGGACCAGGAGACCCTGAAGTCGATGATGGTCGAGGCCGGTTTCGACCGCGTGACCTACCACAACATGACCTCAGGCATCGTGGCCCTGCACCGCGGTATCAAACCCTGATGCTGCTCGCCGGCCTGCTCGCCAGCG
Source organism: Pseudomonas sp. ICMP22404 (assembly GCF_006227205.1). Taxonomy (GTDB): domain Bacteria; phylum Pseudomonadota; class Gammaproteobacteria; order Pseudomonadales; family Pseudomonadaceae; genus Aquipseudomonas. Next base: position 231,716 of record NZ_VCNG01000008.1, on the reverse strand, counting down.
TCGAACTCGGCATCAACCGGGTATTGCGCCTGGACAGCACGGCGCTGGCGCGCCTGGCGCATCTGGGTGGCAAGGTGATTGCCGTCGATTGCCGCAGCCCGACGTTGCAGCTGTTTATCCTGCCCAGCGACGAAGGCCTGATGCTCGCCTCCCATTGGGAAGCCGAGGCGGATTGCACCCTGCGTGCCCCGGCCTCGAGCCTGCTGAACCTGGCCTTGAGCAAGGACAAAACGGCGGTGTTGCACAGCCCCGACGTCGAGCTCGAAGGCGACAGCGGCGCGCTGCTGGACCTGGCGGCCATCCTGCAGGACCTGGAGCTGGACTGGGAATATGAGCTGTCCCGCTGGCTCGGCCCGGTGGCCACCCAGTTGATCAGCGGCCACTTACGCAGCCGCACACGCTGGTATCGGCAGGGGTTCGCCAGCCTGGGGCAGAATCTGAGTGAATACCTGGCCGAAGAATCGCGTACGCTCGTAGGAAAACGCGAAGCCGAAGCCCGTTTTAACGAACTGGACCGGATCAAACTTGATCTGGAACGTCTCGAGGCGCGTTTCGAGCGCCTTTCCCGATCCCTTGAAACCAAGCGATAACGCATGAAGCTGCTTGCCGTCCGCCGTTTGTTGCGCATCCAGCGCGTCGTGATCCGTTACCGCCTCGATGACTTGCTGTTCGCCCTGCCTCTGCCCTGGTTTCTGCTGGCACTGCGTTTCGTGCTGCCGTGGCGCTGGTTCCCCCGGCGAACGCTGGACCTGAGTCGCGGCGCCCGCCTGCGGCTGGCCTTGCAGGACCTGGGACCGATCTTCATCAAGTTCGGGCAGATCCTCTCGACCCGCCGCGACCTGTTGCCCGAAGACATCGCCGATGAGCTGATGCTGCTGCAAGACCGCGTGCCACCGTTCGACTCCAAACTGTCGGTGGCCCTGATCGAGGAGCAACTGGGCAAGAAGATCAACGAAGTCTTCAGCCGTTTCGACGTCGAGCCCCTGGCCTCGGCCTCCGTGGCCCAGGTCCATGCCGCGCAGCTCAAGAGCGGTGAAGAAGTGGTGGTCAAGGTCATCCGACCGGGCCTCAAGCCGGTCATCGCCCAGGACCTCGCCTGGCTGTTCATCCTCGCCCGCACCGCCGAGCGACTGTCTGCCGATGCGCGCCTGCTGCACCCGGTCGACGTGGTCCAGGATTACGAGAAAACCATCTACGACGAGCTCGACCTGCTGCGCGAGGCCGCCAACGCCAGCCAGTTGCGCCGCAACTTCGAAGGCTCGCCGCTGCTGTATGTGCCGCAGGTCTATTGGGACTGGTGCCGCCCCAAGGTTCTGGTAATGGAGCGCATCTACGGCATCCAGGTCACCGACCTGGCGACCCTGGCCGACCAGCGCACCGACATGAAGATGCTCGCCGAACGCGGCGTGGAGATCTTCTTCACCCAGGTGTTCCGCGACAGTTTCTTCCACGCCGACATGCACCCCGGCAACATCTTCGTCAGCACCGTGCAACCGTGGAGCCCGCAATACATTGCCATCGACTGCGGCATCGTCGGCAGCCTGACACCCGAGGACCAGGATTACCTGGCCCGCAACCTGTTCGCGTTCTTCAAGCGCGATTACCGCCGCGTCGCACAACTGCACATCGATTCAGGCTGGGTACCGGCCGAGACCAAGCTCAACGAATTCGAAGCGGCGATCCGCACCGTGTGCGAGCCGATCTTCGAAAAACCGTTAAAAGATATTTCCTTCGGCCAGGTGCTGATGCGCCTGTTCCAGACCGCGCGTCGCTTCAACATGGAGGTTCAGCCACAGCTGGTGCTGTTGCAGAAGACCCTGCTGAACATCGAAGGCCTCGGTCGCCAGTTGTACCCGGACCTGGACCTGTGGAACACCGCTCAGCCCTTCCTCGAACGCTGGATGCGCGAGCGCGTCAGCCCCAAGGCCCTGCTGGGCAACGTGCAGAGTCAGCTCGAGCAGATCCCGCACCTGGCCAACATGACCCGGGACCTGCTCGAACGCATGTCCCAGCCCCACGCCCAAGACCCCGCCCCGCCGTGGAAACGCCGCAAGGACGACTGGTTGCTGCGCCTGCTCGGTGCCGCACACTTGGGTGGCGGCGCGGTGCTGGCGGCCGGCGGACCGTTGAGCGAGCTGGGGCATTGGCCTGCCGCCGTGATGGTGATCGTTGGTTTGTATCTGGTCGTTCGTCGATAGCCAGCACCGGTTCGCACTGGCACACTGTTTCAACGCTGGGCCCACCGACTTGAGGTGCAAGGCCCATGGTCGGAGTCGAAGATGAAAAACTGGCAGGACGAAATCAAATGGGACGCTGACGGCCTGGTGCCAGCCATCGCCCAGGATCACAAGACCGGGCGCGTACTGATGATGGCCTGGATGAACCGCGAGGCCCTGGCCCTGACCGCCAGCGAGAACCGCGCCATCTACTGGTCACGTTCCCGTGGCAAGCTGTGGCGCAAGGGCGAAGAGTCCGGCCACGTGCAGCATCTGCATGAAATGCGCCTGGACTGCGACGGCGACGTCATCATCCTGATGGTCGAACAGGTCGGTGAAATCGCCTGTCACACCGGCCGTCAGAGCTGCTTCTATCGCGTCTTCGAGAACGGCGATTGGAAAACCGTCGATCCGGTGCTCAAGGACCCGCATGCCATTTATTCAGGACATACTCATGAGTGATACCCTGACCCGCCTGGCCCAGGTGCTGGAAGAGCGCAAAGGCGCAGCGGCTGACAGTTCCTATGTCGCGAGTCTGTACCACAAGGGCCTGAACAAGATTCTGGAGAAAGTCGGCGAGGAATCGGTCGAGACCATCATCGCCGCCAAGGACGCCGCTATCAGCGGTGACTGCAGCGACGTGATCTACGAGACCGCCGACCTGTGGTTCCACAGCCTGGTCATGCTGGCTCAATTGGGGCAGCACCCACAGGCTGTACTGGATGAACTGGACCGTCGCTTCGGTCTGTCCGGGCACGTCGAGAAGGCTTCGCGCCCGTCCGCCTGATCAACTATTGAGAGGAATAGCCACATGGGTATTTTTGACTGGAAACACTGGATCGTCATCCTGGTTGTCGTGGTGCTGGTGTTCGGGACCAAGAAACTGAAGAACCTGGGTACCGATGTCGGCGAATCGATCAAGGGCTTTCGCAAAGCCATGAACGACGACGAGAAACCGGCCGATCCGACGGCAGCCCCTGCCCAGCCTGTGCAGCCGGCCCAGCCCGTACAGCCTCAAGCAGCACAGCCTGTGAATGCGCCGCACACTATCGATGTGCAGGCACAGAAAGTCGAAGAGCCGACCCGCAAAGACTCGTGAGCACTGACTAATGTTTGGGATCAGCTTCACTGAACTGCTGCTCGTCGGCCTCGTCGCCCTGCTGGTGCTGGGCCCCGAGCGCCTGCCGGGTGCTGCGCGCACCGCCGGTCTCTGGATCGGGCGCCTGAAGCGCAGCTTCAATGCGATCAAACAGGAAGTTGAGCGTGAAATCGGTGCCGACGAGATCCGTCGGCAACTTCACAACGAACACATCCTGTCCCTGGAGCAGGAGGCGCGCAAGATCCTCACGCCGACCCAACAGGAGCCGACACCGGTCCAACCCACGGCCGAACAGGCAACGGCGCCCCAGGTGCCGGTGGATGAACCCGCAGCGGTGCCGGCTGAGCCAGTCAAGCCCGTAGAGACAGCCCCAACGGCGCCGACACCGGCCCCCAACGACCCCACACAGCCGCCGCGAGCATCATGAGCAATATCCCAGAGAACGATCAGCCGATGCCGCTGGTATCGCACCTCACCGAGTTGCGCACCCGCCTGCTGCGCTGCGTGGCGGCGATTTTCATCATCTTCGCCGGGCTGTTCGCCTTCACCCAGCAGATCTATACCTTCGTCTCCACGCCCCTGCGCCAGTATTTGCCGGCAGGCGCGACCATGATCGCCACCGACGTGTCGTCGCCGTTCCTGACACCGTTGAAGCTGACGATGATGGTCTCGCTGTTCCTGGCGATCCCGGTGATCCTGCACCAGATCTGGGGCTTCATCGCCCCCGGCCTGTACAAGCATGAAAAACGCATCGCCGTGCCGCTGTTGGTGTCCAGTATCCTGCTGTTCTACACCGGCATGGCGTTCGCCTATTTCCTGGTGTTCCCGCTGATCTTCAAGTTCTTCGCCGCCGCCACTCCGGCCGGCGTGGAGATGATGACCGACATCACCAGTTACCTGGATTTCGTCATGACGCTGTTCTTCGCCTTCGGCGTGGCGTTCGAAATTCCCGTTGCGGTGGTGTTGCTGGTGTGGATCGGCGTGGTCGACGTTACGTACCTGAAGAAGATCCGTCCGTACGTGATCATCGGCTGCTTCGTGGTCGGCATGATCCTGACCCCGCCGGACATTTTCTCCCAGACCTTGCTGGCAGTACCGATGTGGTTGCTGTTCGAGATCGGCGTGCTGTTCGGCGGTCTGGTGCGTAAACGTAGCGAAGAGCCGGAAGCTGAAACGGCCGACGATCATAACGACCAGCCGCCTGCGACCCAACCGTGAACCTGCTGCTGCTCGAAGAGGCCGATTTCGTTGGTCCTGACCGGGTCGTCCTGAGCGATCGCCGCCTGACCCACATGCAGGAAGTCCACCGCAGCGCTGTCGGCGACAGCCTGCGGGTCGGACGCATCGGCGGGTCGATGGGCTCCGCCCAGGTGCTGCGCCTGGAAGCCCGCGAAGCCGAACTGCAAGTGACCCTCGACCAGCCACCGCCGGCGAAGCTGCCATTGACACTGGTGCTGGCCCTGCCGCGTCCGAAGATGCTCCGGCGGGTGTTCCAGACCATTGCCACCATGGGCGTGCCGCGCGTGGTGCTGATCAACAGCTATCGCGTCGAGAAGAGCTTCTGGCAGACGCCGTTCCTCGAGCCCGAGGCCATCCGCGAACAATTGATCCTTGGCCTGGAGCAGGCCCGGGACAGTGTGCTACCGGAGATCATCATCGAAAAGCGCTTCAAGCCCTTCGTTGAAGATCGCCTGCCGGCCATCGTCAATGGCACCCTGGGCCTGGTGGGCCATCCTGGTGACCACCCGCCCTGCCCCCGGGCACTGACGGAACCGGTCACGCTGGCGATTGGCCCCGAAGGCGGTTGGATTCCTTACGAGATCGACCTGCTGGGCAAGGCCGGCCTGCAGCCGGTGCAACTTGGCGAACGAATCCTGCGGGTCGAGACCGCGGTGACGGCATTGCTCGCCCGACTGTTCTGATCCCCTCGCCGCAAAATCTCGACAAATCCCTACAGATTTCGCCCAAGCCGCCGATATACGTCCCCATAAAACCAATTTGGTCCCTCAAGGGAGTATCAGCATGTTCCGGTGGCTTGCCCAGAGTCTGGGAAACGTAAGCGTCAATCGCAAACTCGGCTTCGGCTTCGGCCTGGTGCTGTTTCTCACCTTGATGATCGCCTTCACCGGTTGGTCCGGCTTGGGCAATGTCATCAGCCGGGGCGACAAGCTGGGATTCATTGCCAGCCTGAACGACTTGAGCAAAGACTTGAACCTGGCCAGCATCGACTACAACGCCACCCGGGGCGAGAAAGGGCCACAGCTCGTCAACGACCTGCTGGTCAAGCTTGACGCCGGGCTGAAGACCGCTCGCCAGTTGATCGAACAACCGGCCGATGTGGCCATGATCGATAAGCAATTGGCCGCCGTGGCCGAGTACAAAAGCGCTTTCGCCGAAATGACCCGCGCCACCGTCAACCGCGAAGATGCCCGCAGTAAACTCGGCGCCAGTGCCGACAACGCCGTGGCCCGCGTCGCCGAGGTGGAAAAATCACTGCTGCAAGGCGGCGACGTCACCCAATTCAACAGCGTGGTGACCCTGAGCAAAGCGGTCCAGCAAGCGCGTTACCAAGTGCGCGGCTACACCTACAGCGGCAAGAGCGAAGCCCAGCAACCGGCCCTTGAGGCCATCGACACCGTGCTCAAGCTGCTCGCACGCCTGCCGGACCAATTGCCCCAGGAACATGCTGCCAACCTGCAACAGGCCAACGATTCGTTCAATCTGTATCGCGCGGCGGTTGCGCAGTTCCGGGATTCGCAGATCGAGAACGGTGCCGCCCTTCAGCGCATGACCGAGCAAGGCCAAGTGCTGATCGACTCCAGCCAGAAACTGACCGTGTCCCAGACAGCCGTGCGTGACCACGACGTTGCCCAGGCCAAGACCGTCCTGATCGCCGCTGCCGCACTGGCCCTGTTGTTCGGCGTCATCGCCGCCTTGCTCATCACCCGGCAGATCGTCGTTCCGCTGGGCCAGACCCTCCAGGTCGCCCAACGGGTGGCCGCAGGCGACCTGAGCCACAACCTGACCTCCGAGCGTCGTGACGAAATGGGCCAGCTGCAACGCGCCATGCAAAGCATGACCGTGAGCCTGCGGCAATTGATCGGTGGCATCAGCGAGGGGGTCACCCAGATCGCCAGCGCCGCCGAACAGCTTTCCGCCGTGACCGAACAGACCAGCGCCGGGGTCAACAGCCAGAAGGTCGAGACCGATCAGGTGGCTACTGCCATGCATGAAATGACCGCCACGGTGCAGGAAGTGGCGCGCAACGCCGAGGAAGCCTCCGAAGCCGCCGTCGCCGCGGATCAACAAGCCCGCGAAGGGGACAAAGTGGTCGGTGAAGCCATCGCTCAGATCGAGCGCCTGGCACGGGAAGTGGGTAACTCCACCGCCGCCATGGGGGACTTGAAGCGCGAGAGCGACAAGATCGGCAGCGTTCTGGACGTGATCAAGTCTGTCGCCCAGCAGACCAACCTGCTGGCCCTCAACGCCGCCATCGAGGCTGCCCGCGCCGGTGAAGCCGGGCGTGGGTTCGCCGTGGTCGCCGACGAAGTCCGCAGCCTGGCCCAACGCACCCAGAAGTCCACCGAAGAAATCGAGGAGCTGATCGTCGGTCTGCAAAACGGCACCGAACAGGTCGCGACCATCATGGACAACAGCCGTAGCCTGACCGACAGCAGCGTCGAGCTGACCCGACGGGCCGGCGGTTCGCTGGAAAACATCACCCGCACGGTCTCGGCGATCCAATCGATGAACCAGCAGATCGCCGCCGCGGCCGAACAACAGAGCGCCACGGCCGAGGAGATCAACCGCAGTGTACTGAACGTGCGCGACGTCTCCGAACAGACCTCCGCCGCCAGCGAACAGACCGCCAGTTCCAGTGCCGAACTGGCGCGACTGGGCGTTCATTTGCAGACGCTGGTGGGGCGGTTCAAGGTCTAGAGATACACAATCCTTCCACTGTGGGAGCTGAGCTTGCTCGCGATGAAGGCGACGCGGTCCCTCTGCAAGATCGCGTTATCGTTGATCGCGAGCAGGCTCGCTCCCACAGGATTGGGTGCTGTTGTCGGGAGTTGAGCCTGAGCAAGCTGCCCCCCCACGGTGGACGGATTTGCGACTGATTCTTAACCGAACAAGAGCACGCCCCCTCCCATCCAATCCCTTACCTATTTCCTACAGATCTGCATGGCATGGTCGATACTCTCCTCATAAGACCTACAAAAAGGTCCGTGGGAGTATCAGCATGTTCAGTTGGCTAACCGAAAAGCTGGGAAACGTAAGTGTCAATCGCAAGCTGGGGTTCGGTTTTGGCCTGGTCTTGCTCATGACGGTCCTGAGCACTTATGCGGGCTGGAACAGCCTGACCAGTGTAATCAGTCGTGCGGACAAGCAGGCCGCCATCGCCCATCTCAACGAGACGGCCAAGGACCTTCGAATCGCTCGCCTCGAATACGAAATGCGTCGCGGCGAACAAGGCGCCGCCGCCGTCAACGATCTTCTGGGCAAGCTCCAGGAGGGCTTGCAAGCCGCTCTCAAACAATTTGTACGAGCCGTTGACCAGCAGATGTTCAACCAACAGCTGGCGATTCTCGATGAGTACAAACGCGCCTTTAACGACTTGACCCAAGCGACAGATAACCGAGAGTCGGCCCGGTCCAAGCTCGGTGCCACCGCCGACAACGCCGTGGCCAAGGTTGCGGACGTTGAGAAGTCCCTGCTGCAAGGCGACAGCGTCGCGCAATTCAACAGCGTGATCGAGCTGAGCAAACTGATTCAGCAGGCACGCTTCCAGGTTCGCGGCTACACCTACAGTGGCAAGGCCGAAGCCGAACAACCGGCATTGGATGCCATCGACAACGCCCTGAAAAACCTCGAAAGCCTGCCGAGCAAGCTCCCGGAACAGCATATTGCCAACTTGCAACAAGCCACCGAATCGCTCAAGGGTTATCGCCTTGCCGTCAGCCTTTTCCGTGACTCACAAGTTGCCAGCACCGCCGCGCTCAAGAAAATGGTGGATCAAGAAGCCCGTCTGAACGAACTGAATAATGAACTGACTGTTTCGCAAGTTGAAAAACGCGAGCAGGAGACGACACAGGCGAAGGATACCCTGATCATCGTCGCCCTCCTGGCACTGGCGTTCGGCGTGCTTGCCGCATGGCTCATCACCCGGCAGATAGTCACTCCGCTGCAACAGACGCTGATCGCCGTCGAACGTGTCGCCTCGGGCGACCTGAGTCAAAACCTTGAGGTCAGCCGTCGCGACGAGATGGGTCAGCTGCAAGGCAGCTTGCAGCGGATGGTCGTCAGTCTGCGGGAATTGATCGGCGGGATCAGAGACGGCGTGGCCCAGATCGCCAGCGCCGCCGAACAACTTTCGGCCGTGACAGAACAAACCAGCGCCGGGGTCAACAACCAGAAGGTCGAGACCGATCAGGTGGCTACCGCCATGCACGAAATGACCGCCACGGTGCAGGATGTGGCGCGCAACGCCGAGGAGGCCTCCGAGGCCGCCGTCGCCGCCGACCAACAAGCCCGTGAGGGTGAGCGGGTGGTTGGCGAAGCCATCGCGCAGATCGAGCGCCTGGCTAACGAGGTCGGCAACTCCACCGAAGCGATGGGTCATCTCAAGCACGAGAGCGACAAGATCGGCAGCGTGCTGGACGTGATCAAATCCGTGGCCCAACAAACCAACCTGCTGGCCCTCAACGCCGCCATCGAGGCCGCCCGCGCCGGTGAGGCCGGGCGTGGGTTCGCCGTGGTCGCCGACGAAGTCCGCAGCCTGGCCCAACGCACCCAGAAATCCACCGAAGAGATCGAAGAACTCATCCTTGGGCTGCAAAGCGGAACCGAAAAAGTTGCGACCATCATGGACAACAGCCGCGGCCTGACCGACAGCAGCGTCGAACTCACCCGCCGAGCCGGCAGTTCCCTGGAAAACATCACCCGTACGGTCTCGGCCATCCAGTCGATGAATCAACAAATCGCCGCTGCGGCCGAACAGCAGAGCGCCACGGCAGAAGAGATCAACCGCAGCGTGCTGAACGTGCGCGACGTCTCTGAACAAACCTCCGCCGCCAGCGAAGAAACCGCCGCCTCCAGCGCCGAACTGGCACGCCTCGGCGTTCATTTGCAGACGTTGGTGGGGCGGTTCAAGGTCTAGACAATACCCCCTCCCCGGTGGGAGCAGAGCTTGCTCGCGATGAAGTCGGCGCGGTCCTTCTGCAAGATCGCGTTATCGTTCATCGCGGGCAAGCCTTGCTCCCACAGATAGTCATCAGGCAACCACAATCCAACAGACAACACCGTCGCCTGTGGGAGCGAGCCTGCTCGCGATGAAAGCGCCGCGGTTCTTCTGTCAGACCGCGTTATCGTTCATCGCGGGCAAGCCTTGCTCCCACAGATAGTCATCAGTCAATCACGATCCAACAGACAACACCGTCCCCTGTGGGAGCGAGCCTGCTCGCGATGAAAGCGCCGCAGTTCTTCTGTTAGACCGCGTTATCGTTCATCGCGAGCAGGCTCGCTCCCACAGGGTTGGATGCTGTTGTGGGAGAGTTGAGCTGGGCTACATCGTCTTGCGCCGTTGCCTACAACTGCGCCAGAATCCGCCGGCTTGTGCGCTTGGGGTCTGGATCCTATTGTTTGCGGGTCGCTGTCGGTTCAGCGATCGGGTTTAGCAGCTCGGATAATCCTAGACGTACAGTTCTCCACATTCGTGTTCAGACTTCAGTGTCTACACGTCTATGTCATGGCGGTTGTGCGTGGGAGACCTCAGGGTCTGCCGGGTTCTAGGGGCCGGTCTGCTAACCCGCGTACAGTCGCCACCTTTTTTGTTTAGCAGCGAATTCTGGCGGCTCCATTACCCTAGGAGCATCACCATGTTCAAGATCACACCCAATCCTCCGGAAACGGACCCAGCCTCTTCCTACACCGGCCTCGACCCCGAAAAACTCCAGGAAGCCACCGAGCGGGCATTGGATTTCTACCTGAAACCGAAACAGGCGGAACCCGACAACGCGCCGCCCCCTGGTCAGCTCTTCACCGTTGTGGACGATATCGACACCGAGTGTCTGCTGGCCAACCTCAGCGAGACCCTGGCTTCTGCCAATGTTATGGCCAGCGACCTGGCGTTCGAGCTGGATGGCTCGCGGAGGCATTTTGCCTTGGGTCTTCAGCAGTTGATCGAGTTGAGTGGTTTGCTGGCGAATCGGGCGCTGGATCGGGTCGACCCCAGGGCATAGCCACAGGGGTGATGTTCACAAGACACCCAACAAAAAGCCCCGCTTCCTTTTCGGAAGCGGGGCTTTTTGCGCATCAGGCCACTTGAGTCTGTGCACTCACTGGCTGAAGCGGTAGCAGCGGTGCATGGGGATCGGCCTTGACCGATGCGCGCCATGCCGCCAGCCATTCGGGATGGCCTTCGCTCCAGATCTGCTCATGCAGCCGGGACAGGGCCACCGGATCGCTCAGCAGCGCCAGTCGCTCGCCGTTGTTGAGCCCGCTCGGGCCGACCTTCAAGGCGTGACGAACACGTTCGACCCGCAGCCATTCGATCGGCTCGGCCTGGCCGTGCCGGGACGTCGCCAACGCACACGCCAGGGCGTTTTGCTGAGGATCGACCACCGCGCGAATGAAGCCGTCGTTCAATGCATGCCAACGGTTCTCGTGGGTGTACTGGTCGGTCGACACCAGCTCCTGTGGTGGCGCGTATTCCTCAGGGATCAGGAACAGGCTTTCATCACGGGACTTCAAGCCCAGGCCTACACGACTGGAGATCACCGACACCGGGATCGACAGCATCAGCGAACCGACGATCGGCACCAGCCACCACAGGAAGCTCGGGTTCAACCAGATCACCAGCAGTGCCCAGAAGAAGCCCAGCAGGGTCTGCGGGCCGTGGCGCTTGACCGCTTCGCTCCAGGGCGTCGAGTCGTCATCACGTTGCGGCGAGTTCCAGGTGGCGGCCCAGCCCAGGAACGCGGCGAGCACGAAACGGGTGTGGAAAATCATCCGCACCGGCGCCAGCAACATGGAGAACAACATCTCCAGCAGCATCGACAGCGTCACCTTGAACTTGCCACCGAACTCCTTCGCGCCTTTGGCCCAGATCAGGACAATGCTCAACAGCTTGGGCAGGAACAGCAGCACGATCGTGGTGGAGAACAGGGCGATGGCCTTCTCTGGATGCCATTGCGGCCAGAGCGGATACAGCTGGCGCGGCTCGAGGAAGTACTGCGGCTCCATCAGCGTGTTCACCGCCAACAGCGCAGTGGACAGCACCAGGAAGAAGAACCACAACGGCGCCGACAGGTAGGACATCACCCCGGTCAGGAACACCGCACGGTGCACCGGGTGCATGCCCTTGACCAGGAACAGTCGGAAGTTCATCAGGTTGCCGTGGCACCAGCGACGGTCACGCTTGAGCTCGTCCAACAGGTTCGGCGGCAACTCTTCGTAGCTGCCAGGCAGGTCATAGGCGATCCACACACCCCAGCCGGCACGGCGCATCAGCGCCGCTTCGACGAAGTCGTGGGACAGGATCGCACCGGCGAACGCACCTTTGCCCGGCAACGGCGCCAGGGCGCAGTGCTCGATGAACGGCTTCATGCGAATGATCGCGTTGTGGCCCCAGTAGTGGGATTCGCCCAACTGCCAGAAGTGCAGACCGGCGGTGAACAGCGGACCGTACACCCGGGTGGCGAACTGCTGCATGCGCGCATACAGCGTGTCCATTCCCGAGGCCTTTGGCGCGGTCTGGATGATGCCCGCGTCCGGCGTGGCTTCCATCAGGCGCACCAGGCTGGTCAGACACTCGCCGCTCATGACGCTGTCGGCGTCGAGCACGACCATGTACTTGTAGTCGCTGCCCCAACGACGGCAGAAGTCGTCAAGGTTGCCGCTCTTGCGCTTCACGCGACGACGGCGACGACGATAGAAGATCTTGCCCAGGCCGCCGGCTTCGCGGCAGACGTCCAGCCAGGCCTGCTGTTCGGCGACGCAGATATCGGTCTCGTTACTGTCGCTGAGCACGAAGAAGTCAAAACGATCCAGGTCGCCGGTGGCCTTCACCGACTCGAAGGTCGCGCGCAAGCCGGCAAACACACGGGGTACGTCTTCGTTGCAGATCGGCATCACCAGGGCGGTGCGGGCGTCCTTGGGAATCGGCTCGTTGCCGGCGCTGGCACCGGAAATGCGGTACTTGTCGTGACCGGTGAGCAGTTCCAGAAAGCCCATCAGCGCAGTCCAGAAACCGGCCGATACCCAGCAGAACAGGATCCCGAACAGGATCAGGATGCTGGTTTGCAGGGCATACGGCAGCACTTGCGTGGCTGTCTGCAGCAACGGTTGGTGCAGGACTTCCTCCAGGTCCACGAACGACCAGCCCTGGTACGGCATGATGCCTTTCATGTACCAGCCGGCAACGATGGTCTGGCCAAGCATGAGGATCAGCAGGATATAACGGCGGATCGAACCCACGGTGCGCCAACGGGCATGGGGCAGCACCCGCTCATCCTTGGGCGGCTTCGGCGGGTTGGTGCGACCGGTCATCCGTCGCCAGCCGCGCACCAGGATGTTGGTGCGCCATGGTTCCGGCACGACTTTGGTCCGACGAATCGGCGGCGTGGCCTTGAGACGCACGCGACCGCTGGAGTCGAGCCCCAGCATCTCCGCATCCTCGAGCTCTTCGGCAGTGCTCAGGACCAGGCGACGCCCCACCGAGGCTTGCGCCGCCTCGGCGGAATCGTCAACGTCAAAGGTCGAAGACGAAAGACGTTCATGCAACTCGCTGAAGGACTTGCAGCCCGCCAACTCGGCGCGCTGCTGGTCGGTCATTGGCAAATGGGCCAGATATTCGCTGAGCGTCTCTGGCGGTACTGGCGTATTACTCATCGGCTGGCAACTGATAGCTCCAGGTCTCGGTCAGGACTTGTTCAGTCGGTTCCGGTTCCTGCGGGGTTGGGGTCGCCTCGGCGGCGTCGGACGCCTTGACAGCCTTGGCTTCTTCTTTGGCTTGTTCTTTGGTTTTTTCTGCTTCTTTCTCGCCTTGTTGCTTGGCGATCTTGTCTGCCTTGGCCAGGGTAGCGGTCACGGAATGCGACGCGGCTGGTGCTTCGACAGGCGTCAACGGACGGACCAGCGCCGCGCGCATTTCGGTCGCCTGCTTCGCATCCTTGATCTTCAAGCGCAAGGTCAGGCGCCAGCCCTTGGTTTCAGGGTTGTAGCGCACACTGTTCTCGACGACCTCGGCGTTATCGCCGACGCTCACCTGGCTACGCACTTCGGCGTCTTCCGGCAGAGCCTGCAGGGATGGACCTTCGAAATCCACCAGATAGGCGACGCTGCCGTCCGGCTGGCGAATCAGGTTGGATTGCTTCACATCGCCCGTGGAGCGCAGGGTCTGCTTGACCCAGGCGCTGTCCGGCGAGTGCAGGCTGGCTTCGTCCAGCGTCCAGTGCAGGCGATAGGCGAAGTCCAGTGGCTGGCCTGGCTCAGGCAGTTTTTCCGGGCTCCAGAAGGCAACGATGTTGTCGTTGGTTTCGTCAGCGGTCGGGATTTCCACCAGATCGACAGAACCCTTGCCCCAGTCGCCTTTCGGTTCGATCCAGGCGCTTGGACGCTTGTCGTAGCGGTCGTCCAGGTCTTCGTAATGACTGAAGTCACGACCACGTTGCAGCAGGCCGAAACCGCGTGGGTTTTCCACCGAGAAGTTGCTCACGGCCAGGTGTTTCGGGTTGTTCAGCGGACGCCAGATCCACTCGCCGTTGCCGGCATGAATCGACAGGCCACTGGAATCGTGCAGCTCGCGGCGGTAGTTCAGCACTTTGGACGGCTGGTTGGCGCCGAACAGGTACATGCTGGTCAGCGGGGCGACACCCAGCTTGTTGACGCGGTCACGCAGGAACATGCGCGCTTTCACGTCGACGACAGTGTCGGTACCCGGACGCAGGGTCAGGCGGTAGGCGCCGGTGGCCCGAGGCGAATCCAGCAGAGCGAAGATCACCAGGTGCTTGTCGGTGGGTTTCGGACGCTGGATCCAGAACTCGCGAAAACGCGGGAACTCTTCACCGGACGGCAATGCGGTATCGATCGCCATGCCGCGGGCGGACAAGCCGTAAGTCTGGCCCTTGCCGATGACGCGGAAATAGCTCGCGCCCAGCATGGTCATGATTTCGTCCTGCTTGTCGGCCTTGTTGATCGGGTACAACACCCGGAAACCCGCGTAGCCCAATTGCTCGGTGGACTTCGGATCGAACTGGACGTCGCCGAAATCGAAGCGCGTCGGGTCGTATTTGATTTCTTCGACGTTGGTCGCGGTGATTTCGTTGATTTTCACCGGCGTATCGAAGTGCATGCCCTGGTGATAGAACGACAGCCTGAACGGCGTCTTCTGGTCGGCCCATTCGGCTTTTTCGGTGCGGAAACGGATTTTTTGATAGTCGCCGAATTTCATCTCGCGAAATTCGTTCGGCAGATTGCTGCGCGGGGCTTCGAATTTTTGCCCGGCCAGTTCTTTAGCCTTCGCCGATACATCATCCAGGCTGAATGCCCACAGTTGGCCCGCACCGAGCAGGCACAACAGCGCCGAGCCCGCTACCAGAGCGCTTTTAAACCGTTTGGCAGACATTTTTGGTGCATTACAGGGACTAACAATCACGAGCAACCCTCGCCGAAAACAGATCAAAAAACCAACGGCCAGATAAAGTATCCGCTTGGTAACGGCATTGAAAAACCGACCTTGCGGAGCACCCTTGCCAAGTTGGCGAGCATTGTTCCGACTCCGATGGGGCAAAATGATTCCCCAAACGGCTCAGGACAACTCTCTACCTAAGTCAAATGGACCAGCGAACGCCGATCCCCCGTAGCGCGCGATTATCTAGCAGGCCGCGTGACAACGCATCAGGGGCAACAAAGTATTTATCGAGAAAACTCCCTGTTTAACCTCGAAACAGAACCGAAAAGGTGTTTCAAACGCTTTCAGACCTGTAACAAGAAGGTTACCGGGCCATCATTGACCAGATGCACTTGCATGTCGGCGCCGAATCTACCTGATGCCACAGTGCCATGCACCTCTTTCGCCTGATTGACCAGGTAGGTGAACAGCTCCTCTCCCAGTGCCGGAGGCGCGGCCGTCGAAAAACTCGGGCGCAAACCGCTCTTGGTGTCCGCCGCCAGGGTGAACTGTGACACCAGCAACAGACCACCCCCGACATCCGCCAGGGACAAGTTCATCTTGCCGTCGGCGTCACTGAACACCCTGTAGTTAAGCAGCTTGTGCAAGAGCTTGTCGGCACTGGCCCGGGTATCCTCGGGTTCGACCGCCACCAGGACCAGCAAACCCTGGTCCACAGCCCCCACGATATCGCCCGCGACCTCCACCCGGGCACCACGGACCCGTTGCAACAGCCCCTTCATGCTTCTTCGGGCGGCAGGTCGAGCAAGCGCCGGGCCATTTGGCCGGCGGCGCGCACCAGTGCGTCGGTAATACCCGGCTCCGACGCCGCATGACCGGCATCGCGGATCACCTGCAGTTCGCTGTTGGGCCAGTTCTGATGCAGCTCCCAGGCATTGTCCAGCGGGCAGATCACGTCATAGCGACCATGCACGATGACGCCCGGCAAATGGGCGATCTTGCCCATGTCGCGAATCAGCTGGTTGGGTTCGAGGAAGGCGTTGTTGGTGAAGTAATGGCATTCGATGCGGGCAATCGACAGCGCACGCTGCGGCTCGGAGAAGCGGTCGACCACCAGCGGGTTCGGACGCAAGGTCGCTGTACGACCCTCCCAGATGGACCAGGCCTTGGCTGCGTGCATCTGGGCGATCTGGTCATTGCCGGTCAGGCGCTTGTGGAAGGCGCTGAGCAGGTCGTCGCGCTCATCCAGGGGAATGGGTGCAATGTAATCCTGCCAGTAATCGGGGAACAGGCGACTGGCGCCAGCCTGATAGAACCACTCGATTTCCTGGGGGCGGCAGAGAAAGATCCCACGCAGGATCAGGCCGTGGACCCGCTCCGGATGGGTCTGGGCGTAGGCCAGGGCCAGGGTAGAACCCCAGGAGCCGCCGAACAGTACCCATTTCTCGATGCCCAAGTGCTTGCGGATGCGCTCCAGGTCTTCAACCAGATCCCAGGTGGTATTGTTTTCCAGGCTGGCGTGGGGCGTGGAACGACCACAGCCGCGCTGATCGAAAGTAACAATGCGGTACAGGTTCGGATCGAAGTAGCGACGGCTCTGCGCGTCGCAACCCGCGCCCGGACCACCGTGAATGAACACCACCGGCAGGCCTTCCGGAGAGCCACTTTCATCGACATAGAGCGTGTGGGTGTCATCGACAGCCAGATCGTGCCGGGCATGGGGTTTGATCTGCGGGTACAAAGTCTGCATTGGGCGCTCCGTAAGGGGTCGAGTCATCCCTGTAGGGACTCTATTTAATCTGCCGTCAGGCATCATAAACCCGAATCGCCTTAATGAGCATGCCCCCGCGCAGTCAAAGCGTGTCGGCCAAGTACGCCAACAGCATGCGATACATCTGATCGACCTCCGGCACCTGGTGCCGGCCACGCAGACAGCCGTGCACAAGTCCTTCCCCGACATACAGCACGGACCGCCCTCCGGCGGCGTCTAGCCGTTCGCTGTAAAGGACCCCGTCATCGCGCAGCGGATCCCATTGGGCCA
This sequence comes from Pseudomonas sp. ICMP22404, assembly GCF_006227205.1. Taxonomy (GTDB): domain Bacteria; phylum Pseudomonadota; class Gammaproteobacteria; order Pseudomonadales; family Pseudomonadaceae; genus Aquipseudomonas. The sequence continues at coordinate 214,731 of NZ_VCNG01000008.1, read as the reverse complement.
CGATGATGAGTGCCTTCGGCAGGCGACCCAGGTCATCGGCGAGCAACGGCATGGCGTACGGCGATGGCGCGGTGGTACCCAGGTAAAGCTGGTGATAGTCGTCCAGGTCGCGACTGCTCAGGAGCGGCGCGTTGGCACATTCTTGTCGCGAGGGCAGATCTGCGGGGCCGCCAAGGGCGGGGTAAATCAACACCTGACCTCCAGGCATCGGTTGAGCGGTATCGCGCAAGGCCAGGCACAGCGCCGCGGCAAGGTTGCCCCCGGCGCTATCACCCATCACCCATCGACGCCTGGGGTCGACGGCAAAGGGCGCCGCCATCAGGTGGCGCCATACCGCGAGACAATCTTCGAAGGCGGCCGGGAACGGATGCTCCGGCGCCAGCCGATAATCCACCGCAATGACCAGCGCCCCTAGCGCGGCAGCCAGCTCCATGCAGATGAAATCATGGGAATCCAGGTCTCCCACCACCCATCCGCCACCGTGAAGATAAAGAAGGCACGGCCAGCCTGCCAGTGGCGCTGCACGCCGTGGGTGATAGGCCCGCACGGCCACGCCGGCCAACTCCAAGTCATCGATTGTCAGCGTCGCCGGGCGCGGCGGGTTAAATCCGCGGCACATCTGGTTGTAGGCCTGGCGCACGCCCGTGAGGCTCGTGTCCGGGCTGTTGAAACCCAACGTCTTGTCGACGAAGGCGGACATTGCTGGGGAAAGTGGATAAGAAACCATGGAGAGATACAGTCCGGTAAATATCCAGGATCAAGCGCTGAACTATAGCGAGGGACTTAACGAAACGTCGCCAAATCCCCGCGCCACAATCATGTGATGATCAATTTTTCAGGCTGGCCTGCACCGTCGCCACGCCGTCCTTGCCGTCGAAGCTGGTGACACCGGCCAGCCAGCGCTGGAGGTCCTCGGGATGCTCACGCAACCATTGCCGGGCGACGTCCTGGGGTGTCTTGCGCTCCATGATCGGCACCATCAGCTGGCTTTCCTGGGCGGCTGTGAAGGTCAGATTTTCCAGCAAGCGGTTAACGTTCGGACAGCGCTGGGCATAGTCCGGCGCGGTCACGGTGGAAACGGTCGCGGCGCCTTCGTTCGGCCCGTAGACGTCTTCGCTGCCGGTCAGGTAGGCGATCTTCATGTTGATGTTCATCGGGTGAGGGGTCCAGCCCACGAAGACCACGAATTCCTTGCGATTCACCGCCCGCTGCACCGCGGCCAGCATGCCCGCCTCACCCGACTCGATCAGCTTGAAGTCCTTGAGGCCGAAATGGTTGGTCTCGATCATGGTCTTGATGGTGGTGTTGGCCCCGCTGCCTGGCTCGATGCCGTAGATCTTGCCACCCAGTTGCTCCTTGAACCGGGCGATGTCGGAGAAGGTCTTGAGCCCCGCCGCTGCCACGTAGTCGGGTACCGCCAGGGTAGCCTGCGCATCGGCCAGGCTCGGTTTGTCCAGTACCCTCACCTGGTTGGCGGCCAGGAACGGGGCTATGTTCTTGTCCATGGCCGGCTTCCAATAGCCCAGGAAGATGTCGAGGCGCTTGTCGCGAATACCGGCGAAGATGATCTGCTGCACTGCGCTAGTCTGCTTGCTTTCATAACCCAGGCCAGTGAGCAGTACCTCGGCCACGCCGCTGGTGGCGATCACATCGGTCCAATTGACCACGCCCATGCGCACGGTCTGGCAGGACGCCGTCTCGGCGGCCATCGCCCCGGAGCCCAACATGGCGGTAGCGCAGAAGATCGACAGACAGCGTATGAACAGTCTTTTCATCGGGAGGGTCTCGTGCGGCAGCGGATTATTGTGGACCGGTGTCTTTGTGCACCGTGCCGAAACAGTACGCAGCGCCGAGGCGGTAAAGGTGACCTGAGGCGACCCGGTTTTGCACGGTGGCGACAGGCAGAGAGGAATGAGGGCTGTTGTGACGAGAGAGAGTTTGCTCCCGCTTGAGTGCTCGGTGCTCACAAGATTGCCGGGGCGGCCTCGCCCGCTGCGTCGGACCGACACAGCGGGAACAAGCTCTCTCGCCACAGGGGTACTGCGCGATCCTTACTTCTTGTAGGTTTGCTGCCCCCAGGCCAGCAGGCCCTCAAGCAGCTCCCGGAGGACAACCCGGGTCGGGGCGGCCCGGTCTTCCCGATAGTTGAACGGCTCGAACTCTTCCATGTAGGTGCTCTGGCACAGCTCCAGTTGCACCGCATGGATATTTTCGGCCGGGTTGCCGTAGTGCCGGGTGATGTGTCCGCCCTTGAAACGCCCGTTGAGCACATGGGTGAATGCGTCGTGACGGGCACAGATGGCTTCGAGCTGGCTCGCCAGCACCGGGTCGCAGCTGGCGCCGTTGAAGGTGCCGAGGTTGAAGTCCGGCAGCTTGCCGTCGAACAGGTGCGGGATCACCGAACGGATCGAATGGGCGTCGAACAGCAAGGCGTAGCCGAACTCGGCCTTGAGCCGCGCCAGCTCCTGTTGCAGGGCCTGGTGATACGGCATCCAGATCTGCTGCAGGTACATGGCCCGTTCCTCCGCCGAGGGTACCAGCCCTTCGCGAAACAGCGGCACGCCATCGAACAGCGTCGCCGGGTACAGGCCAGTGGTGGCGCCGACGTACATCGGTGTGTCGTCGGAGGGTCGGTTCAGGTCGACGACGAACCGTGAGTATTCGGCGGACAGGGTACTGGCGCCCAGCTCAGCGGCAAAATCGTAGAGCTTGGGAATGTGCCAGTCGGTGTCCGGCAGGCTCTGGGCTTCATCGATCAACCCGGTCTTCACTGCCGGGGTCAGGCGCAGGCCCGCGTGAGGCATGCTGATCAACAACGGCACGCGTCCCTGGGTGAAATTCAAGACCTTCTCCACAAGCATTCTCCTCAAGCGATTTCAACGCCGTGGCGCACGACGCGTTTTTCCAGTTCACCACCCAGCCAGTACGAAAGGTCGGCCGGACGGTCGATGTGCCAGGCGACAAAATCCGCCACCTTGCCGACCTCCAGCGAACCATGGGTACGGGCCATGCCCAAGGCCTGGGCGGCATGGATCGTTGCACCAGCCAAGGCTTCTTCCGGAGTCATCCGGAAGCAGGTGCATGCCATGTTCAACATCAGGCGCACCGACAGCGCCGGCGAGGTGCCGGGGTTGAGGTCGCTGGCCACGGCGATCTTCACGCCGTGCTTGCGCAGGGCGTCCATCGGCGGCAGTTGGGTTTCCCGAAGAAAGTAAAACGCACCCGGCAGCAGCACGGCCACGGTGCCGGACTCAGCCATGGCGATGGCATCGTCCTCGGTCATGAACTCCAGGTGATCCGCCGACAACGCCTGGTAACGGGCCGCCAGGCTCGAACCGTGCAACGATGACAATTGCTCGGCGTGCAGCTTCACCGGCAAGCCCAGTTGTTGCGCGGTGACGAACACCCGCTCGACCTGCGCCGGGGAAAACGCCAGGTACTCGCAGAAGGCATCCACCGCGTCCACCAGCCCTTCGGCCGCCAGGGCCGGGAGCATTTCGGCACAGATGTGTTCGATGTAGTCGTCGGCGCGGTCGGCGTATTCCGGCGGCAACGCGTGGGCAGCCAGGCAGGTGCTACGCACACTGACCGGCAGTTCGGCAGCGAGACGGCGGGCGACCCGCAACATCTTGCGTTCGTTGGCCAGGTCCAGGCCATAACCGGACTTGATTTCCACCGTGGTGACGCCGTCACGCATCAGGCTTTTCAGACGCTTGGCGGAGCTGGCGAACAGTTCGTCCTCACTGGCAGCTCGGGTGGCGCGCACCGTGCTGGCGATGCCGCCACCGGCCGCTGCGATATCGGCATAGCTGACGCCCTGCAGGCGTTGTTCGAATTCACCGCTACGGTTACCGCCGAACACCGTGTGGGTGTGGCAGTCGATCAGGCCCGGGGTGACCCACGCGCCCTTGAGGTCGTTGACCGCCGGATAGTCACCAGCCGGCAGTTCCGCGCGCGGGCCGATCCAGTGGATGTGTTCACCGTGGGTGACGATGGCGGCATCTTCGATGATCGAGTAGACGCCCTGGGCCATGGTGGCGGCGTGGCAGTTTTGCCAGAGGGTTTTCATTGACGTCCTCCGTCAGGATCGTTCCCACGCTTTGCGTGGGAATGCAGTCCGGGACGCTCCGCGTCCCTTGTCGAGCGGGACGCAGAGCGTCCCATGAAGCATTCCCACGCAGAGCGTGGGAACGATCGAGTCAGCCTTGGAAACTCGGCAACAGGTTCGCCATGACCAGCTCGTTCAGGCAACGGCTCGCCAACAGCTCACTGGCGGCATTGATGTCTGGCGCAAAGAACCGGTCCTTCTCATAAAACGGCACTTCGGCACGCAGAATGCTGCGGGCCTGCTCCAGTTTGGCGGAGGTCTTCAAGCCACCTCGCAGGTCCAGGCCCTGGCAAGCCGCCAGCCATTCCACCGCCAGGATGCCACGGGTGTTCTCGGCCATTTCCCACAGGCGCTTGCCGGCGGCCGGGGCCATGGACACGTGGTCTTCCTGGTTGGCGGAGGTCGGCAGGCTGTCCACCGAGTGAGGATGGGACAACGCCTTGTTCTCACTCGCCAGAGCAGCCGCGGTGACCTGGGCGATCATGAAGCCGGAATTGACCCCGCCATTACCCACCAGGAACGGTGGCAACTGCGACATGTGCTTGTCCATCATCAGGGAAATGCGACGCTCGCTCAGGGAGCCGATTTCGGCAATCGCCAGGGCCATGTTGTCAGCGGCCATCGCCACGGGTTCGGCGTGGAAGTTGCCGCCGGAAATCACATCGCCTTCGGCGGCGAACACCAACGGGTTATCCGAGACGGCGTTGGCCTCGATCACCAGCACTTCGGCCGCCTGGCGGAACTGGGTCAGGCAGGCGCCCATCACTTGCGGCTGGCAACGCAGGGAGTACGGATCCTGGACCTTGTCGCAGTTCTGGTGCGAAGCGGACACTTCGCTGCGCTCGCCCAGCAGATCGCGGTACGCGGCGGCGGCATCGATCTGGCCCTTCTGGCCACGGGCGGCGTGGATACGCGGGTCGAATGGCGAGCGGGAGCCAAGCACGGCTTCCACCGTGAGGCTGCCCAGGGCCAGGGCACCGGCAAACAGGTCTTCACCCTCGAACAGGCCACGCAGGGCAAATGCGGTGGACACCTGGGTGCCGTTGAGCAGCGCCAGGCCTTCTTTGGCGGCCAGGGTCAGCGGTGCGAGACCGGCGATTTTCAGCGCGTCGACGGCCGGCAGCCATTCACCTTTGTAGCGCGCCTTGCCTTCACCCAGCAACACCAGGGACATGTGGGCCAACGGTGCCAGGTCGCCGGAAGCACCGACCGAGCCCTTGAGCGGGATGTGCGGATAGACCTCGGCATTGACCAGCGCGATCAGCGCATCGATCACTTGTCGGCGAATACCGGAAAAACCCCGACTCAGGCTGTTGACCTTGAGCACCATGATCAAGCGCACCAGCGCATCGCTGATCGGCTCGCCCACGCCAGCGGCATGGGACAGCACCAGGGAGCGCTGCAGGTTTTCCAGGTCTTCGCTGGCGATACGGGTCGAGGCCAGCAGACCGAAACCGGTGTTGATGCCGTAGGCGGTACGGTTCTCGGCGAGGATCTGCTCCACGCACGCCACGCTGGCTTCGATTTGTGCCGAAGCGCTGGCATCGAGGCTCAGGGTCACCGGTTGCTGATAGATGTCACGCAATTGAGCCAGGCTCAATTGACCGGGAATCAGGTTTAAGGCAGTCATTTATTGCTCCTTTTGAGAGTTTTTTTTTAACTCGCCAGTCGCTCCGGAATGTTCCGTTATCCGTCACCCTCGCCTTTTGAGCGATGCTTTTTGGGCAAGGGGTGCTTTGGCACGCTGGCGCTTTTTTTCGATCAATTCAAATTCGGTAACACGCTGTGCAGCAGGTTCGGGTCTTTAAGCAGCCCGGCGGCGCTGGCAATGTCCGGCGCCAGCCAGCGGTCCTGGTCATAGGCAGCAACGCGCTCACGCAGCAATTGCCAGGCGATACCGGTGCCGGCGCCGAAGCGCTGTGCCTTGAGGAATTCAAAGGCCTGGGCCGCCAGCAGGTATTCGATGGCGAGAATCTGCGTACAGTTTTCCAACGCCCTGTGCAGCTTCAGGGCCGCGTTGGTGCCCAGGCTCAAGTGATCTTCCTGCAAGCCCGAGGTCACGTAATTATCGAGCACCGCCGGTTGCGCCAACTGGCGATTCTCCGCGCACAAGGAGGCGGCGACATACTGCACGATCATCATCCCCGAGTTCACGCCGGGATTGGCCACCAGAAAGGCCGGCAGTCCGCTGACATGCGGGTTGATCAACCGGTCGAGACGGCGCTCGGCGATGGAGCCGATTTCCGCCATGGCAATCGCCAGCAGATCCGCCGCCAGGGCCACCGACTGACCGTGGGGGTTGGCCTGGGACATGACCCGGAAGTTATCCGGCGTGCCCAGCAACAGCGGGTTATCGGTGGCAGCGTTGAGTTCGGTTTCGATTTGCTGCCGCGCATGGGCCAGTTGATCGCGAACAGCGCCGTGCACCTGGGGAATCGAGCGGATGCTCAAGGCATCCTGGGTGCGAATGCCCAGGCTCGCGGCGATGACTTCGCTGCCATCGAGCAAGGCCCGCAGATTGGTACCGACCTGCTGCATGCCGGGGTGCGGCTTGAGGGCGATGATCTCGGCGTCGAACGCGGCAATCTGTCCACGCTGCGCCTCAAAACTCATGGCGCCGATCACATCGGCCCATTGCACCAGCCGCGTCGCATCGGCCAGGGCCAGGCAACTGAGGCCGGTCATGCACGGCGTACCGTTGACCAGGCACAGGCCGTCCTTTGCCCCCAGTTGAACCGGTTGCAAGCCTTCTGCGGCCAGGGCCTGTTGCGCCGCGACGATCTGGCCGCGATAGCTGACCTGGCCGACGCCCAGCAGCGCAATGCTGATGTGAGCCATGTGGGTCAGGTAACCCACCGATCCCTGGGACGGCACTTGTGGGGTGATGCCACGATTGAGCAGCGCCAGCAAGGCTTCGACCACCCGACGATGAATGCCGGACTTGCCCTGGCTGTAGTTGAGGATGGCAGCGCAGAGAATCGCCCGGGTCTGTTCGTCCGCCAGCGGCGCGCCCACGCCACAGGCATGGCTGAGCAGGGTGTTGCGCGACAGTTGGCTGAGCTGTTCATCCTTGAGCGACACATTGCACAAGGCCCCCAGGCCGGTGTTGACGCCATAGGCGCGCTCGCCGCTTTCGACGATGCGCTGCACGATGGCCTGGGCATTGTCGATCCGCGCCCAGGCCTGGGCCGACAGCTCAAGCTCGGCACCGAAGCGAGCGACGGCGACCACGTCCTGCCAACGCAGGGGGGCGTCGGCGATGATGATTTTTTCAGCCTGGGACATCTAAAGCCTCATACACATATTAAGTTGCCAACACCCTTGAGTCGCAGCGGGATTATCCGTGGGAGCAAGGCTTGCCCGCGATGAATCCAATGCGCTCTCTCTGGAACCGAGGTGCCTGTATCGCGAGCAAGCTTTGCTCCCACAGACTTTGTGACCGGCCCGCCCTACACCACCGCCGCCCGCCGCTGCACGAACCGATCGACGTACTCATCGGCCGGCGAATGCAGGATCTCCCGGGGTGTGCCGACCTGGATCAGCTTGCCGTCCTTGAGAATCGCGATACGGTTGCCGATGCGCACGGCCTCGTCGAGGTCGTGAGTAATGAAGACGATGGTCTTGTGCAGGGTCTTTTGCAGTTCCAGCAACTGATCCTGCATTTCGGCGCGGATCAGCGGGTCGAGGGCACTGAAGGCTTCGTCCATGAGGATGATGTCGGTATCCGCCGCCAAGGCACGTGCCAGGCCTACGCGCTGGCGCATGCCGCCGGAGAGCTGGTGCGGGTATTTGTTTTCGTAGCCCTTCAGGCCCACGGTGTTGATCCAGTGCAGCGCGCGCTCGGCACACACCTGTTTGCTCTCGCCGCGGACCTTCAACCCGTAGGCGACGTTGTCCAGCACACTCTTGTGGGGCAGCAGGCCGAAGCTCTGGAACACCATGCTGATCTTGTGCCGACGGAATTCACGCAGGGCGTCCATGTCCAGTTGCAGGATGTCTTCGCCGTCCACCAGGATCGCGCCGCTGGTGGGATCGATCAGGCGATTGAAGTGCCGCACCAGGGTGGATTTGCCGGAGCCGGACAGGCCCATGATCACGAAGATCTCACCGGTACCGATGCTCAGCGACAGGTCGTTCACACCGACCACGCAGCCGGTTTCGGCCAGCACCTGGTCCTTGGTCTTGTTCTGGCGGATCAGGTCCAAGGCGTCCTTGGACCGGTTGCCGAAAATCTTGAAGACGTTCTTGACTTCGATTTTGCTGATGGTTGCGTTGTTCATTTGCTCACCTCATGCCGAGGACGACCATAGGCCTGGGTAATGCGGTCGATGACCACGGCGAGAATCACAATCGCCAGCCCGGCTTCCAGGCCGCGTCCGACGTTGAGGGTCTGGATGCCCACCAGCACGTCCTCACCCAGGCCACGGGCGCCGATCATCGAGGCGATGACCACCATCGACAGGGCCATCATGGTGGTCTGGTTGATCCCGGCCATGATGCTCGGCAGGGCCAGGGGCAGTTGCACGCCGAACAGTTGTTGCCAGCGGTTGGCACCGAAAGCGTTGATGGCCTCCATCACTTCGCCGTCTACCTGGCGGATGCCCAGGTCGGTGAGACGAATCAGGGGCGGCGCGGCATAGATCACGGTGGCGAAGATCGCCGGGACCTTGCCCAGGCCGAACAGCATCAACACAGGAATCAGGTAAACGAAGCTCGGCATGGTCTGCATGATGTCCAGCAACGGCATCAGCACCGAACGCAGGCGATTGCTGCGTGCCGAAAGAATGCCCAGCGGGATGCCGATCAATACCGAAATCAACGTCGCCACCAGCATCAGCGCGAGGGTCTGCATCAGTTTGTCCCACAGGCCCACCGCGCCCACCAGAAACAGCAGGCCGACGATCACCGCCGTGGCCACGACCTTGCGGGTGGCGTGCCAGGCAATGCCACCGACGATGGCCAGCATCAACCACCAGGGCGCCATGCGCAGCAGGCCTTCGAGATTGACGATGGCCCACAGCAGGGTATCGGAGATGTGCCGGAACACATCGCCATAATTCGTCACCAGGGCGTCGACCCAGCCGTTGACCCAGTCGGCGATGGAAAAGGTAAAGCTTTCGGGAAACATAAGAGACTCTCGATCAGGGGGATGCGGTGAATGTCCCGGCCAGCCCAAGGGGTGGCCGGGAGGTATTCGACCTACAGAGCCGCGTCGATTTTCTTGGCAGCGTCTGCGCTCACCCAGGCGTGCCAGACTTCAGGATGTTCCTTCAGGAAGATCTTCGCCAGTTTCGGCGACTCGATCCGCTCTTTGGCCATGCGTCCGAGGTTCTGGTTCAGGATATCGATGGGCAGGTTGACCTTTTCCAGCACAGCCACCAGTTCCGGGGCCTCATCGTGGAAGGTCTTGGACAGGCCGACCTTGATGCTCACGCTTTTATCCACACCCGGTTTTTCTTCCAGTTTTACCAGGTCCACCTGGCCCATCAACGGGGTTGGCGACCAGTAGTAGAACAGGATCGGCTCGCCGCGCTTGTAGCTCGACAACACGGCCGCATCCAACGCCGGGCCGGTACCTGGACGGAAGTTGGTGTAGGTATTTTCAAGGCCATAGCTTTTCAGCATTTCGCTGTTGTCCAGCTCACAGGTCCAACCGGCCGGGCAGTTGTAGAAACGGCCCTTGGACGGTTCTTCCGGGTCCTTGAACACGGCGGCGTACTGACCCAGGTCGGCGATGTTCTTCAGGCCCGGGGCCTTGGCTTCCAGCTTGCGCTTGGCGTCGCCTTCAACCACGTAGCGCGGCACGTACCAGCCTTCGATGGCACCCACCACCGGCGCACCGACGCCGACCACTTTGCCGGCCTTCTCGGCCTTGTTCCAGACTTCGCTGCGGCCGACCCATTCTTCGGCAAACACTTGGATGTCGTTGCTGCTCAGGGCGTTTTCCATGGTGATGGAGTTGCCCGGCAGGCTGTCGGTCTTGCAGTCGTAGCCTTTTTCCAACACCACTTGCAGGACGTCGGTCAGCAGCATGGCGCTTTCCCAGTTCAGGCCGGCGAATTTCACCGGTTTGCCCGACTCGCACCAACCCGCCGCCTGGGTGGCGCCGGCGCTGGCCAGCAGGCCCATGGAAAGCAACGTGGTCAGCAGGGTCTTGTTCGATTTCATTGTGTGACGCTCCTAATCAGTGAATTGGCTTACGGCAGTCAAGAGGCATCCAGCCCTGTCAACGTCCTATCAGACCGCTTGGATGCGGCCCGCCCTGCTCGGTTGTGCGTCAACCGCGTCCTGCTCGACTGGCAGGATCAATTGATCGGGTACAGCGCTGTGCCATTTCTTCGCCGCGACGTAATACAACGCCGCCGGCACCACCAGGCCGATGATCCACGAGATATCCACATCCCCCATCGCTGCCACCAGCGGCCCGGTGTAGAACTTGGTGGAAATGAACGGCAATTGAACCAGTACACCCAACGCATAAACGCTGATACCGAGAGCATTCCAACGACCATAGCGACCGTTCGAGTCGGCCAGTGCCGGCACGTCATAGCGCTCGCGAGTGATGCAGTAGTAGTCCACCAGGTTGATCGCGCTCCAGGGCGTAAAGAACGCCAGCAAGAACAGGATGAAAGACTTGAAGGCACCGAGGAACGAGTGCTGGCCGAGCAACGCGATCAGGGTCGCGGCGCCGACGATCACCAGCACGAACACCAGCCGCTGCAAGCGCGTTACGTTCAGCTGGCCACGGAAACCGCTGATGATGGTCGCAATGCACATGAAGCTGCCGTAGGAGTTCAGCGTGGAAATGGTGACCTTGCCGAACGCGATGCTGAAGTACAGCAGCGCAGCGGTGGCGCCGGTCCCTCCCAGGCCAACGATGTAGGCCACTTCGTGACCCGCGAACTGTCCGTTGGCCGAGGCGGCGGCGAATACGCCGAGGATCATCGCCACCTGGGCGCCGATGACCGAACCGGCGCCCGCGGCGAAAAAGGTTTTCACCGAGGACGTCTTGCTCGGCAGGTAACGCGAATAGTCAGCCACGTAGGGGCCGAAGGCGATCTGCCAGGATGCCGCGAGCGACACCGCGAGCAGGAAGCTGCTCCAGCTGAAATGGCGGATTTGCAGGAGTGCGCCAACGTCTGTCTGGCTGATCAGGCGAGCGAACAGGTAAACAAAAGCGATCACACCAATAATGCTGGCGACACGGCCAATGAAGTGGATCACCCGATAACCGAGCACCGTGACCAGCACGATGACACTGGCGAAAATGAGGATCCCGACACTGTCACTGACGCCAAACAACTGGCCCAGCGCCTGGCCGGAAAGCACAGTTCCCGTGGCGGTGAAACCCAGGTACATCAGGCACACCAGGACAATCGGGATGGCCGCGCCATATACACCGAACTGCACCCGGCTGGAAATCATCTGCGGCAGGCCAAGCTTGGGTCCTTGCGCGGCATGCAACGCCATGACGCCACCGCCGAGCAGTTGGCCGATCAGCAAACCGATCAACGACCAGAACACATCACCGCCCAGCACCACCGCCAACGCACCGGTGACAATGGCAGTGATTTGCAGGTTGGCCCCCATCCAGAGGGTGAACTGGCTCAACAATCGACCGTGTCTCTCCGCTTCCGGGATGTAGTCGATCGAACGCTTCTCGATCAACGGCTTGCTGCTTGCACGTGTGCTACTGACGGCCATGGTTCAACCTCTGTGGATTGTTCTGGTGGTGACTCTGGTGTTGCTTTTCTGTGGGAGCGAGCCTGCTCCGGGCGGCGATCCGACGATAGCGGTGGGTCAGTTGCAGTGTTGTTAACTGACACTCCCTCATCGCGAGCAGGCTCGCTCCCACAAGGGGTCCTGCGTTACTTGCCGGTAATCATCGGCAAGTTCAGGCCCTGTTCCTTGGCGCAGTCGATCGCAATCTGGTAACCGGCATCGGCATGACGCATCACACCGGTAGCCGGGTCGTTGTGCAGTACGCGAGCGATACGCTCGGCCGCCTCATCGGTACCATCGCAGACGATCACCATGCCCGAGTGCTGGGAGAAGCCCATGCCGACGCCGCCACCGTGGTGCAGCGATACCCAGGTCGCGCCGCTGGCGGTGTTGAGCAAGGCGTTGAGCAACGGCCAGTCGGAGACCGCGTCGGAGCCGTCCTGCATGGATTCGGTTTCACGGTTGGGGCTGGACACGGAACCGGAGTCCAGGTGATCGCGGCCAATCACGATCGGTGCCGACAGCTCACCGCTGCGCACCATTTCGTTGAACGCCAGGCCCAGCTTGGCGCGTTGGCCCAGGCCGACCCAGCAGATACGTGCCGGCAGACCCTGGAAGCTGATGCGCTCGCGGGCCATGTCCAACCAGTTGTGCAGGTGGGCGTCGTCGGGGATCAGTTCCTTGACCTTGGCGTCGGTCTTGTAGATGTCCTGCGGGTCACCCGACAGCGCGGCCCAGCGGAACGGACCGATGCCGCGGCAAAACAGCGGACGGATATACGCCGGCACGAAGCCTGGGAAGTCGAAGGCATTCTCGACGCCTTCTTCCTGGGCCATCTGACGGATGTTGTTGCCGTAGTCGAAGGTCGGCACGCCCATTTTCTGGAAGGCCAGCATGGCTTTCACGTGCACCGCCATCGATTGCTTGGCGGCTTTCACCACGGCGGCGGGTTCGGTCTTGGCGCGGGCACGGTACTCGTCCCAGGTCCAGCCAGCCGGCAGGTAACCGTTGAGTGGGTCGTGGGCGCTGGTCTGGTCGGTGACCATGTCCGGACGCACACCGCGACGGACCATTTCCGGCAGGATTTCAGCGGCGTTCCCGCACAGTGCGATGGAGATTGCCTTGCCTTCGGCGGTGTATTTCTCGATACGGGCCAGGGCATCATCCAGGTCGGTGGCCTGCTCGTCGACGTAACGGGTCTTGAGACGGAAATCGATACTGACCTGCTGGCATTCAATGTTCAGCGAGCAAGCGCCGGCCAGTGTCGCAGCCAACGGTTGTGCGCCGCCCATGCCGCCCAGGCCGGCGGTCAGGACCCAACGGCCCTTGAGGTTGGAGTCGTAATGCTGGCGACCGGCTTCGACGAAGGTTTCATAGGTACCCTGCACAATGCCCTGGCTGCCGATGTAGATCCAGCTGCCGGCGGTCATCTGGCCGTACATGGCCAGGCCCTTGGCGTCGAGCTCGTTGAAGTGTTCCCAACTGGCCCAGTGCGGTACCAGGTTGGAGTTGGCGATCAGCACGCGCGGGGCATTCGTGTGGGTCTTGAACACGCCCACCGGCTTGCCGGATTGCACCAGCAGGGTTTCGTTGTCGTTCAGGTTGGTGAGGCTTTCGACGATCTTGTCGTAGCACTCCCAGTTGCGCGCCGCGCGGCCGATGCCACCGTAGACCACCAGCTCCTTGGGGTTCTCGGCCACTTGCGGATCGAGGTTGTTCATCAGCATGCGCAGCGGCGCTTCAGTCAGCCAGCTCTTGGCGGTCAGCGTATTACCGCGAGGGGCGCGAATTTCAACGTCACGGTATTTTTCGGGTTTGCGGGTAGCGTCGGTCACAGCAAAAACTCCTCAGCGATCAATCCAGACCAGCCCGGGCAGTGGGCAGCGATTTAACGAACGTTGCGTTGAATATCGATGACTCATACGCATACGTCTTTACTTGTATGTACAAGCATATGCAATCAAGCGGCCAACTTGCTGAAGGTGCATTCAGGAATCTTTTTTGAAATGGCTGGAAAGCGCGGAATTGAAGGGCTGCAGAAGCGGATTAATTTTTCGGAGGAGGATTTTCTGGGGTAGACATCAGGAGGACACAAGCGTGGCGTTGCGCCACGCTGGGGCATTCGGTAACAAATTGGTGCGGCTGAAGAAACAGTAAGGCGTGCTTTTGTGGCGAGGGGATTTATCCCCGCTGGGCTGCGAAGCGGCCCCTCTTGGTGCCAACTCAACAGCTTCGGAGCCAACTGATTTGGGGTCGCTCCGCGACCCAGCGGGGATAAATCCCCTCGCCACAAGGAGGCACCACTGAGACTAGCGGGCAGTCAGTTCGATCACGCAGCACTGGCCGTCCGTGGAAACTTCCAGCAGCCCGGTGTTACCGCTCAATTGCAAACAATCGTATAGGGCCAGTTCCGCGGTGGACTCGCCGATCTTGACGTGCAGCGCCGGGTCGGCACTGAACACCAGCACCGTCCCCGCCTCACTGAAGAACCGCTGCTCGTCCGCCAGCCACTGTAACCGTGCCCGGTAACGCAGGGGCGAATAGATCAGGTTGAAGTCACGAATCGGTCCGCCCAACAACGTGCAATGAACGTGGCTCTCACCACTGAACGCGAAAGGGTCCAGGGGATGCAACGGCCGCGTGACCTGACCATCGACGGTCAGGCTCATGCCATCGCCTTGCAAGACGCTGATGACGCGCTCGTAACCGGCAAAGGTGGAAAAACCGCCCGACTCACCGATATCGGCAATCGACAGACGCCAGCCGAAACCTTCCAGGCCGGTACCAGCGTCACGGGTGATTTCCTCGGTGCTGCCACCGCCATTTTTCCATGGCATACGCGGGTAATCCACCGCGCGTAGAACTTTCAAGTCACTCACTTATGAAATCGCCCTTCCAGACTATGACGGGAACCCGGATGAATCAGCCGCGCGGCGGTAACAGGCTGACGCCCGGACCAGGTACGACGGCGGATCAGCAGGCACGGTTCGCCCTTTTCGATCTGCAGTAACTTGCATTCATTCGGCTCGGCGAGGATCGCTTCCACAACATGCTCGCCTTCGGTCAGCGGCGCGACCTGGTTCAGATAGGCGTAGGGTGTCTGCAGGGTGAAGTCCTGCTTGAGGTAGTCGGGCGCCACCAACGCGTTGACGAAGCGGTCTTCGATCTGCACCGGAATGTCGTTTTCGAAATGCACGATCAGCGAGTGGAACACCTTCTGGCCTTCACGCATGTCCAAGGCCAGGGCCCGCTCGGAACCGGCAGCCTCTTCTTCAAGGGTGATGACCTTGCAGGTGTGGCGGTGACCACGGGAGGCGATCTCGTCGGCGATGTTGTGCACTTCGAACAGCGCGGACTGGCTCTTGGGTTCGGCGACGAACGTGCCGACGCCCTGCATACGCACCAACAGGCCATCGGCGGTCATTTCCCGCAGGGCACGGTTGATGGTCATGCGGCTGAAGCCCAACTGATTGACCAGTTCGCTTTCCGACGGCACACGGTAATGCGGCGGCCAGTTTCCACTGTCGATCTGCTGGGTGATCATCTGTTTGACGCGGGCATACAAGGGTGCCGGACTGTCACCCAGGTTTGAGGCCAGCGGCGGTTTGGCAGGCGGAGTCGGCACGGCGGTTCCCTGTTCTGCTTATAAAGATTGCTAGCTTGCCGGAGTTTACCGGGCAGGCAAACGTCTGTATATGTATATACAAATTACGCACAATGAGGTTGAACCATGTCCGCCTTCTTTGCCGAACGCGCGCTGTTGCCTAGTGGATGGGCCAATGATGTACGTCTTGAAGTCGACGCCCAAGGCGTCCTGACCCATATCCAGGCCGGCTCCCACGCAGACGGCGCCGAACGGCTGGACGGTCCGCTGTTGCCGGGTATGCCGAACCTGCACTCCCACGCGTTCCAGCGGGCCATGGCCGGCCTGGCGGAAGTGGCGGGCAATCCCAACGACAGTTTCTGGACCTGGCGCGACCTGATGTACCGCCTGGTCGGAAAAATCAGCCCCGACCAACTCGGCATCATTGCCCGACAGCTGTACATCGAAATGCTCAAGGCCGGTTACACCTCGGTCGCCGAATTCCATTACGTACACCACGACACCGACGGCACGCCCTACGCCGACCCGGCGGAGCTGGCCTTGCGCATCAGTCACGCCGCCAACACCGCCGGTATCGGGCTGACGCTGCTACCGGTGCTCTACAGCCATTCGGGCTTTGGTGGCCAGGCGCCCAATGACGGGCAGCGTCGGTTCATCAACAGCACCGAGAACTACTTGAAGCTCCAATCTCGCTTGCAACCGATCCTGGCCGGGCAACCGCTGCAGACCCTGGGGCTGTGTTTCCACTCCCTGCGCGCCGTCACACCCGGACAGATCCAGGAAGTACTGGCCGCCAGCGACGCTCACTGCCCGGTGCATATCCACATTGCCGAGCAGCAGAAGGAAGTCGACGACTGCCTGAGTTGGAGCGGTGCCCGGCCGCTGCAATGGTTGTACGAAAACACCGAAGTGGACCAGCGCTGGTGCCTGGTCCACGCCACCCACGCCAATGCCCATGAAGTCAGCCTCATGGCCAAAAGCCGGGCAATTGCCGGCCTGTGCCTGACCACCGAAGCCAACCTGGGCGACGGTATTTTCCCGGCGGTGGACTACCTCGCCCAGGGCGGACGCCTGGGTATCGGCTCCGACAGCCACGTGTCATTGAGCGTGGTGGAAGAGTTGCGCTGGCTGGAATACGGCCAGCGCCTGCGGGATCAACGACGTAACCGTCTGTATCGGGCCGATCAGCCGATGGTCGGCCGCACGTTGTTCGATGCGGCACTGGACGGTGGCGCCCAGGCATTGGGGCAACCCATCGGTGCCCTAGAAATTGGCAAGCGTGCCGACTGGCTGGTACTCGATGGCAACGACCCTTACCTGGCCACGGCCCAGGGCGACGGCATCCTCAATCGCTGGCTGTTTGCCGGCGGTGATCGCCAGGTGCGGGATGTCATGGTGGGCGGCAAGTGGGTGGTGCGTAACGGGCATCACGCCGCGGAAGAGGACAGCGCCCGGGCATTTACCCAGGTATTGCGTGAGCTTCTAGGCTGACCGCAAATCCCCCTTGTGGGAGCGAGCCTGCTCGCGATGAGGCCTCCACATTCAACAGAGATGTTGACTGAAGGCCCGTCATCGCGAGCTGGCTCGCTCCCACAGGGTTATTTCCTGGCCGTCAGTCCGACGTCTTGGCCATCTGCCGATCCGAGGCGCGCCAGATCAGTCGTGTCGTGTCATAGCCCTGCTGGCGTGCCTTGCTCAGCAGTTCTTCGCGCACCACACTGTTGACCGTCGGCGTACGGGACAACAACCACATGTAGCGCCGGCTAGGGTCGCCGACAATGGCGGTCTTGTAGTCATCGCTGACGTACAACACCCAATATTGTCCCTTCGATACACCCGGCAGGATCCGCGAAACCCAGGTGTCGAACTCGACCCAGAGCTTGTCGGTCTTGCCCGGCACCTGTGGCGTAGCGGTGCCCTTGGCTTCTTCCCACTTCCAGTCAGAGGTCAGGCAGCGATTGAACACCCCCATGTTGCCGTCAGGCTTGAGGGTGTAATGGGCTTCCGATTGTGCGCAGTTGCGCTGGAAATACATTGGCAGGCGAGCCAACTCGTACCAGGTCCCTTGGTAACGCTTGAGATTGACGCTGTTGACGGTCTTGGGCGCCAACGGGTCTTCGCCAGAAGTGGCACAGCCGGCCAATACCAGGCCAGCCAAAAGCACTAACAATAACCGCATCATTATTTTTCTCCCGCGGGCACGTGGCCCCGGTTTACTTCAGGCCTTGGCCGGAAAACATCAACACCTTCTCACCGGCATACTGCACGCTGATAAAGCTTTTCTGATCGCCCCAGGTGCAACTGGACATGCCGAGCGCGCCCGAACAGTCGGTCGGTTTCCCCAGTAACGTCTCGACTTCGGCCTTGGACATGCCGGCTGACAGCTTCGAATAGTTTTCCTGGTTGACCTTGCTGCATGCGGTCAACAAGACGCACAAAGACAACAACGCGATAGATCGCAGGGACATCGTGAAACTCCTGGAGCGGAAGGGAGGTGGCAGGGTGCCAACCTGAAGCTTAGAAGAGAAAACCCCTATCTGGTTCCCCGCGCAACCCGGTATTTATTGGAGTAAAAGCAGGTAGTTCGTCGGTAAATCAACAAGTTTGTGATGCCGTCGTGCATTTCGTCGGTTTTACCTCGTTGACGCCTGAATCCCGGCGCTCTCAGGCCGATAAAAGAACAGCGCGAAACCCTGCCTTATGGCAAATTGACGCCCCTTCCTGACCAGCTCCTATGCGGTAGCGTTCTTAATGACCAGAAACATGAAATTCAGCCACAAAATCCTGCTGGCCGCAGCCCTTGTGGTAGCCGTTGCGTTCGCCTGTTTCATCCTGTTCAACGACTATCGTCAGCGTCAAAGCCTGCGCAACAGCACCGAAACTTCCATGCAGGAACTCGGCAACCTGACCAGCCGTAATATCCAGACGTGGGTCGACGGTCGTATCCAATTACTCCAATCGCTGGCCCAGCAGATCGCCGTGGACGGCAACAGCGCTGCCAGCCTCAAGCGAGCCATCGACCTGCCCGCCTATACTGGCAACTTCCAGCTCAGCTACTTCGGTGGCGTCGACGGTGTAATGTTCTCCGTGCCGGCCGGCAATCGCGCCGCCGACTACGATCCTCGCGCCCGTGGCTGGTACAAGGCCGCCAACAGCGCACAGCAAACCATCGTTACCGAACCCTACATTGCCGCCTCGTCGGGCAAACTGGTCATCACCGTCGCGACCCCGGTACAGCGACAGAACCAGATGATCGGCGTGGCGGGTGCGGACATCGACCTGTCGAGCATCAGCACTATCATCAACTCGTTGAACTTCGGCGGCCACGGCCATGCTTTCATCGTCAGCGCCGATGGCAAGATCCTGATCCATCCCGACAGCAAACGCATCCTCAAGACCCTGGCCGAGGCCTACCCCAACGGGGCGCCGCAGGTCAGCCCGGGCATGAAAGAAGTCGAACTCGACGGCAAGACCCAATTCATCTCGTTCACCCGGGTCAACGGCGTGCCGGGCGCCGACTGGTACGTGGCACTGGTACTCGACAAGGACACCGCGCTGGCCATGCTCAGCGAGTTCCGTACCTCGGCGCTGGTCGCCATGATCATTGCCGTGGTGTTCATCATCACCCTGCTGGGCATGTTGATCCGCGTGCTGATGCAACCGCTGCTGACCATGGGCCGTGCGATGCATGACATTGCCGAAGGTGAAGGTGACCTGACCCGACGCCTGACCATTCACGGCCAGGACGAGTTCGGTGCCCTGGGTACCTCCTTCAACCGTTTCGTCGAACGCATCCACACTTCGATCCGTGAAGTGGCCTCGGCCACCGGCCAGGTCAACGAAGTAGCGCTGCGTGTGGTCAGCGCCTCCAACTCATCGATGTTCAATTCCGACCAGCAAGCCTCACGCACCAGCAGCGTGGCGGCGGCCATCAACCAGCTCGGCGCCGCCGCCCAGGAAATCGCCCAGAACGCCGCCCTTGCCTCGCAACACTCCAGCGACGCCCGCAACCTGGCCGAAGAAGGTCAACAGGTGGTGGATAAGACCATCACCGCCATGCAGCAGCTGTCGGCCAAGATCAGCGACTCCTGCGGCAACATCGAAACCCTGAACAGCAACACGGTGAACATCGGCCAGATCCTCGAGGTCATCACCAGCATTTCCCAGCAAACCAACCTGCTCGCCCTGAACGCTGCCATCGAAGCGGCCCGCGCGGGTGAAGCCGGGCGCGGTTTCGCCGTGGTGGCCGATGAAGTGCGCAACCTGGCCCACCGCACCCAGGATTCGGCGCAGCAAGTACAGAAGATGATCGAAGAGTTGCAAGTCGGCGCACGGGAAGCGGTGCTGATCATGACCGACAGCCAGCGCCAGAGCGAAAGCAGTGTCGGCATCGCCAACCAGGCCGGCGAGCGCCTGGGCAGCGTGACCCAACGCATCGGAGAGATCGACGGCATGAACCAGTCCGTGGCCACCGCCACCGAAGAGCAGACCGCCGTGGTGGAGTCGATCAACGTCGACATCTCCGAGATCAACACGCTGAACCAGGAAGGCGTGGAAAACCTGCAAGCCACATTGCGGGCTTGTACCGACCTTGAGCAGCAGGCGGCGCGCTTGAAGCAGTTGGTGGGCAGCTTCCGGATCTAGTGCTCTTGCGGGCCCTATCGCGAGCAGGCTCGCTCCCACAGTCGATTGAGTTTCTTCCGACGGAACTCGGTCAACTGTGGGAGCGGGCTTGCCCGCGAAGACGGCACCCGCCTCACCGCGAAATCAGAATTTAGACCCCGGCCCCTTCAAAAACTCCACTTCCTCAGCCGTAGACGCCCGCCCCAACACTGCGTTGCGATGGGGAAACCGTCCAAACCGGGCAATGATTTTCTGATGCCGTTCGGCATAGTCCAGATTGCTTTCGAACACCGCTCGATCCGCTTCCGGCAGCTCTCGAACCAGGTCGATAAACCGCGACACAGCCTCATTCTGCACGGCGAGGTTTTCGCAGTGCTCGAGCACCAGATAGATGAATACACGCTGAATGGGCTTGAGTTGCCGGTCGAAACCCGCTGCCAGCCCCTGGGCTACCAATGCCTGGGCGCGAAGATCGCCGGAGAAGGCCTTGGGTGTGTCGCGAAAAATCATCCGCGGGAACTGATCGAGCAGCACCACCAGGGCCAGCCAACCTTCCGGGCGTTGCGCCCAGTCGGTCAATCCGCCGGCCAGTGCCTGATCGACCAGATCGCCAAAACGCTCGCGCGCCTGGCGATCATGGTGTTTGCCAAACCACAGGCTGTTCTTGTCGGCCGCTATTTCGTTCGGTGTATCGGCTGAACCAAACCACCAGTCGAGTAACGGCTGCCAAGGCTCGGCCATGATTTATTCCTTGTGGTAGGCCGTGGCGCGGGCCACTTCTTCCTTCGAACCGAGGAACACCGCCACGCGCTGGTGCAGGCCTTCAGGCTGGATATCGAGGATGCGCTGGTGACCATCGGTGGAAGCGCCGCCGGCCTGTTCCACCAGGAACGACATCGGGTTGGCTTCGTACATCAGGCGCAGTTTGCCCGGCTTGGTCGGCTCGCGACTGTCACGTGGGTACATGAACAGGCCACCACGGTTCAGGATGCGGTGTACGTCGGCAACCATCGCGGCCACCCAGCGCATGTTGTAGTTCTTTTTCAACGGGCCTTCTTCACCGGCCAGCAACTCGCCGACGTAGCGCTGTACCGGGGCTTCCCAGTGGCGCTGGTTGGACATGTTGATGGCGAATTCCTGGGTGCTTTCAGGAATGGTGATGTTCTCGTGGGTCAGTACGAAGCTGCCCATTTCACGATCCAGGGTGAAACCCTTCACACCGTCGCCCAGGGTCAGCACCAGCATGGTCTGAGGACCGTAGATGGCATAGCCGGCAGCCACTTGCTGGGTGCCTGGCTGCAGGAAGGCCTTTTCGTTCAAGGCTTCGTTCTGGCTCAGGTATTCGTTCGGGCAACGCAATACCGAGAAAATGGTACCGACCGGGGCGTTGATGTCGATGTTCGACGAACCGTCCAGTGGGTCGAATACCAGCAGGTAGGCACCCTTGGGGTATTTGCCCGGGATCTGGTAGGCATTGTCCATTTCCTCGGACGCCATGCCGGCCAGGTGACCGCCCCATTCGTTGGCTTCGAGCAGGATCTCGTTGGAAATCACGTCGAGTTTCTTCTGCACTTCGCCTTGCACGTTTTCGGTGCCCATGCTGCCCAGGACACCACCCAGCGCGCCTTTGGATACGGCGTGGCTGATTTCCTTGCAGGCACGCGCCACCACTTCGATCAAAAAGCGCAGATCGGCAGGGGTATTGTTGCTGCGGGTCTGCTCAATCAAATAGCGACTCAAGGTAACGCGAGACATGGACGGCTCCGAAGAATAGGGGGCGGAAAAACCAGCGCAGTTTAGCGCGTGTCGGGACTTAATTCCTCCTATGAGACGGGGAATGGAGGATTGAGTTCACAGAGGGGCGTCATCGCGAGCGGGCTCGCTCCCACATTGGATTGTGTTTCCCCTGACAGAATCCGATCAAGTGTGGGAGCGAGCCTGCTCGCGATGGGTGCGAAGCACCCGCTTTCAGGATTTGACCGGCGGCTTGCGCAGCAGGCTGAAGGCCATCGAGCCGAGGAACAGCACGCTGAGCACCAGCACCGCCCACAGGCCGATTTTCTTCCAGTTGGTCCCGACGACGGCCGGCGCCGTTTCGGCCGCCGGTGTAGAGGTCGTGGGCCCATTCACCGTCGCCGCCCCCAGGGTCGCCAGGCGCGAAGGACGGTAATCGGGCACCAGTGTCGTCAGGGGCAGGCTGGCCGCCTTCACCGTCGCGCTGCCCAGCGCCAGGCTATAGGGCCCTTCGCCACGGGCGAGAAACACCACCTGGGTCGGGCGCACGGCAAAGCGCAGGGCCGGCGCTTCGGTCCCGAGGCCGCCGCCGCGCTCGTCCACCGTCAGCTTCAATTGCTGGACGGTCTGGCCGGACAACTGCAATTGGTTCTGCACCACGTCCTGGCCATTCTGGGTCAGCCGGTACAGCAAGCCACTGCCCATCGGCTGCCACGGATGACTGCTCTCACGACGCCCGTCCAGGGTCACCGGTGCCAGGCTGTTGGCCTGGCTCAGCTCGACCTGCACCTCTTCGATATTCAGACCCATGGGCAACTGCCAGGTGTATTCACCGGCCTTCGTGCTGCTGCCGGCCAACGGCTGCGACCAGGCCAGTGGCAACGGCAGGCTTTCGCGGCTGGCGCTCTGCAACTGTGCTGAAGTCAGCACCGGCGCGGAAGACGGCA
Source organism: Pseudomonas sp. ICMP22404 (assembly GCF_006227205.1). Taxonomy (GTDB): domain Bacteria; phylum Pseudomonadota; class Gammaproteobacteria; order Pseudomonadales; family Pseudomonadaceae; genus Aquipseudomonas. Next base: position 191,993 of record NZ_VCNG01000008.1, on the reverse strand, counting down.
AATCCCACAACAGCCGCAGATAACGCGCCGACTGTCCTGGCAGGTTCACTTCATGCTGCTCGACCCGCTCATCGGCGAAGGTCAGGCGCGCCACCTGGCCTTCGCCCCACGCCTGCCAGTTCTGCAGGTCGTCGCTGGCTTCGATGGTGAACCGCTGGAAACCGTCGCGCTCGCTGGTCCAGTCGAGGATCAGCTGCTGCAAGGGCGCCTTGATCGCGCTGGCATCCAGCAACCAACCGCGCAACTCCTCCTCACCGGCCTCGAGCCGACTGGCCGGCTGGACTTCCACCAGCGTGCCGTTGGCGTTCGACTGCACCCGCACACTGGGCGCGCGCTCGTTGTCATCGGCCGCGTTGTACAACGGGAACCATTTCACATCGGTGAGGGTGCGATTTTCCCGGCTTTGCGCGGTCTCGCGAACCAGCGCATACGCCTGGGCCTGTCCGGCCGCGTTGAAGACCCGCAAGTCGCTCAGGTCGGTCTGCCGCGCCTGCAGTTGGACCTCCAGCGGCAACGGCAGGCGATACCACGGCCCTTCGCCACTCAAGGTCAACGGCACCTGGTGGGCGAAGTCCGCCGGTTTTTCCTGGGCCGTAGCCGACAATGCCACCCACAACCCGACCACTCCCAGGCCGATCCGACTCAACTTGCGACTCAAGATGACACTCCCTCACTGACAGGCATCGGCGGCTCGGCCTCTGGAACCGTTTCCGGCCGCTTGGGCGGCAGCGGTGCGAAATAGCCCACCACCAACAGCAATACACCCACGCCGATAAACGACACGATCCGCGCCAGACCACCACGGTTACTCAATTCGACAAAGAACAGCTTGGCCACCACCACGGCAATCAACCCCGCACCGATCAGCCATACCTCGCGGCGATGCCGCAGGTGCCCGCCGATCATCAGGCCCAGGGCGATCAGGGTCCAGACCAGGGACAACCCCGCCTGCACGAACATGGACTCGAGCAATGCATCCAGTTCGAACGGCACACCCAGCCAATGGTGGGCGCTGCGCATCACCAGGGCGGTGAAGAACGCGAACAGCGAGACCCCGGCGATCAACTGGGCGACGTGTTCGGCATGGGCCCAACGGATCGCCAACTGCGCCAGCGCGCTACGAGCCCATACGTAGACACCGAACAGGGCAAACAACAGGCCCAGCTCCAATGGGTTGAGCAGCGGCACATACGGCAACGGCTCGGCGATGCCATCGCTGAAGGTGTTGGCCAGCCAGAACCACCCCAGCATCAACAGGGCCATAGGCGCCGCCGCGTAGACGCGATACTCCCGCGACTGAGCCGATATCGGCCATGGCCAGGCTCGCGGCGCGGCCATCAGCACCAGGTACAGGCTCGGCAGGATCGCCCAACCCAGCCAACGCCAGGCGTTGTATTGCTCGGACAACAGCAACAGGCCATAACGCAGCTCCAGCGCCAACACGCCGATCAGCAACCAGCAACCGAGCACATGGGCGGTGCTGCGAACCGAGTCCGGGAGCATCGAGGCCAGGCGCTTGAGCGAGAGGAAATGCACACCGAACAGGACGAGCCAGGCCAACCAGCCGAAATCCGCCGCCGGGTGATAGCGGCTGTGCCAGCTCGCAACCAGCACACAGCCCGCCGCAGGAATCAGCAAGGTGCACAGCAACCCCAGCGCCGGCCACTGCAAGCGCAGCGCCAGAATCGCCCATACCGCAACACTGAGCGCCGCGACAATCAGCAGCAAGCTGCCTTGCAGATGGACCGGAGCAAAGCGCAGCACTTCGCTGACCCACGTCAGCGCCCACCAACCGGCGCCCCAGATCAGCAGCAGCTCGGACAACCGCTGCAAACTCAAGACATCGAACACCGCGGCCGGATGGCCCCGTTGCAGTCGCCAAGCCCCCACCAGCGCCGCCAGTCCCAGCACCATCGGCGTCCAGAAGCCACTGTGGGCCAGGGGCCGCAGCCCCTCGCTGTCGAGCGGTCCGAGCAAGGCCGGCCCCGCCACCAGGAACGCCGCACCGCCCAACACTTGCAGGAGCAGGCCGAACACGAAGCTCACGCGTTGTTTCAGGTACAGGCTCAACCAGATGATCAACAGGCCACTGGCGGCCCACACGCCGCTCGCCGTTTGCCAGGGCAGGACGAACAGCACAGCGAGGTTGATCAAAGCCAGCCCCGCCAGCAACACCACCGACAAGCCACGCAGCAACCGAATGTCGTTGCGCACCATTTCGTCGCGGGCGGCCAGCAACATGCCGCCAATCAAGGCCAGGCCGATCAACGAGGCGCTGAGCAAGCCGCTCCAGCCGGCGGCGAACACTGCTGCCGAATCCCCTTCGGCACCGCGCAAACGCATCAGGAACAGTGCGCCCCCCAGCAGCTGTACGCCAAACGCCATGAACAGGAAGCTACGCGCTTGCAGGCGCAGGCCGACAAACAGCGTCGCCAGACCGGCCAGCGCCCAGGCGATGGCGGTACCGTGGGTGAAAAAGAACAGAGGCGCCAGCAGATAGAGCGAGCCCAGGCCCAACGTGGCCAGCACTGGCAGCACTTGGCGCTCCCAGCTCGCGGTGTGGTCGGGCGACGCCTTGCGCAATTGATAGAAGCTGAACAGCAAGGCCCCGCCAAGCATCAGCGCCCCCAATGGAGCGCCCTGGAGCAGGCTGCTTTGACCGATTTGCAACTCACCGAAGAAAGCCCGCACCGCGCCCACCTGCAGCAACAAGGCAAACGCACGCGCCAGTGGTCGCTGCTGACGCAGGCCCAACCAGAAAATCCCCGCGCCTTCCACCGCCCACGCTGCCGTGGTCCAACGGGCATCGAGGCCCAGGGGAATCGCCAGGCTGGTAAAAATCACCCCCAGCGCCAGGCAGGTTTCGGCCAGCAACAGGGCGCGTCCCTTCATCAACACCCGGGCCAGGCCCATGTAAATCATGCCCAGGACCAAGGCGCTGAACGCTGCGGCCAGATCCAGGAACATCACCAGCGTGAGCTGCAAGCCAAAGCCCACCAACGGCGGACCGAACAGCATCGTGCCGTCTACATAATCGCCTTTGCGCGCCGACCAGCGCAGCAGCGCTTCACGGCTGTCATCCTCGGGACCGTCGCTCATCTCCAGCAGTTTGCGCCGGGTGAACAGCAGGCCAATCGCCAGGTACATAAGGAAGAAAATGATCAGGAACGGTTCGGTGCTGAAGAACAGTGCCGGCGTATACGAACGCAGACCCCAGGCGATACCGATGCCGAAGGTCCCGACAAAACCGATCAGGTTGAGCAGTCGCCAGGCCTTGAACCAGGCAATCGCGAGGATGCCGGCATTGAGCAGGATGAAGTAGCTGAACAGCGCGACATGGTTACCGCTGCCGGTGGAGGTCAGGATCGGCGCGGCAAAGCCGCCCAGCGCGGCGGCAGCGGCCAGCCCCAGGGCGTTCTGGGTCACTGCCAGGATCGCCGAGAACACCGTGACCGCCACCAGCAGCCCCAACGCGGCCTTGGAATCGAGCAGTGGATGCAGGCGCATGGCCGCGAACACCGTGAGGTACAACACAGCGATGCCGGTACCCTGGAGCATCAGCGCATAACTGCTGTTGCGCTGACGCAGCCACCAGCCCAGACCCAGCAGGCCCAACGCACTGGCCGCGACACCGGCATAGCGCAGTTCGATCGGCACCACCATGCCTTCAGTGGCATAACGCAATAGAAACGCCAGGCCGAGGAATAACAGCAGCACGCCGACTCGCAATACGGTATTGCCACCGAACAGCCAGTTGCGCGCACCGGCCACGGCACGCTCGATGAAACCGGGGTCACGAGGAACAGGCGGCGTGACAATCGGTTCCAGGGGCTCCGCTGCGCGGGCCTCGCGCCGTGAGGTGACAGGCGTGGGGGTCCAGATATCGTCGGGCAGCGGTTGACTGGCTTGCGTGACCATCGCGGGGGCCGGCGCCAGGTCGGGCGGTAGTTCCCAGACCAGCTCCGGCTCCGGCTCTGCCTCGCTCCGGGCTTCAGGCTGCGGAGCCGAGGCCACGACGATCTCGGGTGCGGGTGCGGGTGTGCTCGGCGCAGACACCGTGCCGCGCTCAAGCACGGCGAGACGCGCCTCCAACGTCAGCAGGTTTTGCTGGGTCGCTTCCAGCAGACTTTGTTGTTTGCCAGCCTCGACCCCGAGGCGGCGCAGCCGCAAGACCAGGGCGATGCCGAGCCCCGTCAATGCGCCTATCAACGCATCGGCGAACGACTCATCCACCACCCAGCCGATTGCCAGGCCCAACAGCGTCAAAATCCATTGCATGGTTGATATCCCTGAGCGGCCCATTGCGGGCATGACCGGGGTGATGCGGTGTCTGGCTCAGTCTAGTGGAAACCACACGCAACCTGTGGGAACGAACCCTGTGGGAGCCGAGCTTGCTCGCGATGAACGATGACGCGGTTTGCAGTTGAACCGTGTCGACTCCATCGCGAGCAAGCTCGGTCCCACAGGGCTCGCTCCCACATGGGTCATGAGGGCGTCCAGTCCTGAATCCGGCCACACCGCCCGGCGAAACTGGCGCTCAGTATATCGACGAAGCCCACTTGCCGTTGGGCTTCGCTCACATTTCTTACAGCAAATGCTAGTCGAGGGCTTTCCAGATGTCGGTGGCGTACTCGCGGATGGTCCGGTCGGAGGAGAACCAGCCCATGCGCGCGGTATTGAGCACCGCCGAACGCCACCACTGCTTGGAATCGTGCCAGCGCTCCTCGACCCTGGCCTGGGCGGCCCAGTAGGCATCGAAATCGGCGCAGACCAGGAAGCGGTCATAGTCCACCAGCGAATCCACCAGGCCGGTGTAGCGCATCGGATCGTCCGGCGAGAAGACTCCGCCGCGAATCGCCTGCAACACATCGCTGAGGCGATGGGACGCGGCAATGTCCGGCGCGGCGCTGAATTCACCGTTGCGCTTGCGCGCCTCCACCTGCTCGGACGTCAGGCCGAAGATGAACATGTGCTCACCCCCTACCCGCTCATGCATTTCCACGTTGGCGCCATCCATGGTGCCGATGGTCAGCGCGCCATTGAGGCCGAACTTCATGTTACTGGTGCCCGACGCCTCGAAACCGGCCGTGGAGATCTGTTCCGACAGATCCGCCGCCGGGATGATGCTCTCGGCCAGGCTGACGTTGTAGTTGGGCAGGAACACCACTTTGAGCAGGCCACGCACGGTCGGGTCGTTGTTCACCACCCGGGCGATGTCGTTGGTCAACTTGATGATCAGCTTGGCCTGGTGGTAGCTGGCGGCCGCCTTGCCGGCGAAGATTTTCACTCGCGGCACCCAGTCCACTTCCGGCTCGGCGCGAATCGCCTGGTACAGCGCCACGGTGTGCATCAGGTTAAGCAATTGGCGCTTGTACTCGTGGATCCGCTTGACCTGCACGTCGAACATCGCCGCCGGGTTCACGGCAATGCCCAAACGCTCGTGGATCAGGTAGGCCAGGGCTTTCTTGCTGTGCAGGCGCTGTTCGGCGAACTGCTTGCGGAAGGCCTGCTTGTCGGCGAACGGCTCCAGCTCGATCAGGCGCTCTTCAGGGTTGTCGAGCACGCTCGGGCCCAGGGCATCGACCATCATCGAGGTCAGTTCGGCGTTGGCCTGGAATAGCCAGCGGCGGAAGGTGACGCCGTTGGTCTTGTTGTTGATCCGTTCCGGGTAGAGCTTGTGCAGCTCGGAGAACACCGTGCTGCGCATCAGTTGCGTGTGCAACCCGGACACTCCGTTGACGCTGTGGGAACCGAGAAACGCCAGGTTGCCCATGCGCACCCGGCGGCCGTTGTCTTCTTCGATCAGCGACACCGAGCGCAGCACGTCGAAATCATGCACCCCCTTGGCCCGCAGCGAATCGATGTGCTGGGCGTTGATCAGGTAGATGATCTGCATATGCCGGGGCAGCATGCGCTCCATCAACCCCACCGGCCAGGTTTCCAGGGCTTCGGGCAGCAACGTGTGGTTGGTGTACGACAGCGTGTCCTGGGTGATCTGCCAGGCCGCGTCCCAAGCCACGTCGTAGACGTCCACCAACTGGCGCATCAGCTCGGCCACGGCGATGGACGGGTGGGTGTCGTTGAGCTGGATCGCCGCGTGATCGCCCAGGGTCAGTACCGAGGTGTGCATGTTGCGATGACGGCGCAGCAGGTCCTGCAACGAGGCGGCCACGAAGAAATACTCTTGGCGCAGGCGCAGCTCCTGGCCGGCCTCGGTACTATCGGCCGGATAGAGCACACGGGAAATACTTTCGGCCCGGGCAACCTCAGCCACGGCACCGAGGTGGTCGCCGGCATTGAAGCGCTCCAGGTGCAGGTCTTCAACGGCCCGGGCGCGCCACAGGCGCAGGGTGTTCACGCTCGCCCCCCGCCAGCCCACCACCGGGGTGTCATAGGCAATGGCCCGTACGGTTTCACCCGGAGACCAGACCTGCCGGGTCTTGCCGGTCTCGTCGGTGACGGTCTCGACGCTACCGCCGAATCCGATCGGGTAAACCACTTCCGGCCGTTCGAACTCCCAGGGGTTGCCGAAATCCAGCCAGTGCTCGGTCTGCTCCTGTTGCCAGCCATCGACGATCGCCTGGCGAAACAGGCCGTGCTCGTAACGAATGCCATAGCCATGGCCGGCGATGCCGAGGGTCGACATGCTCTCCATGAAGCACGCCGCCAACCGGCCGAGGCCACCGTTGCCCAGCGCCGCATCGGGCTCCAGTGTACGAATGCGCTCCAGGTCCACGCCCAGCTCGGTGAGGGCCTCGCGGGCAGTATCCAGCAGGCCGAGGTTGCTCAGGCTGTCGTAGAGCAGGCGTCCGATGAGAAATTCCAGGGAAAGGTAATAGACCCGCTTCTGGCCCTTGCGATAGATCTGCCGCGTGTGGTCCATCCAGTGCTCGACCATGTGGTCGCGGGCGGCAAGGGCAATGGCTTCGAACCAATCGTGATCAAACGCATGATCCGGGTCCTTGCCGACGGCATAAGTGAGTTTGGTCAACACAGCGTCGCGAAATGCGGCTACTTCGGCTTCGCGAACAAGTGGTTCTTGAGTCATGAATAAGACCTCGAACGAGCATGGAATTGTCTGAGCCTAGACGGTCTGACAGACGGCAAAGGCTCTTGGTTCGGTGGTTTTTCTCCAAGTGCCGGAGAATTGCCGCCAGGGAATTGCCGATGGACGAATGAATGCAGGGGCCGTGCCGCCGAACGCGGGGTTTTGCCAGAACGAAAAAAAACCGGCGGATGGTCGTTCAAAATTTCACCAGTACCGGTATGATCGCGCGCCCTGATGCATGCTGGTACACCTAGATGATGAAGCCCAACCTGATCGCCGCCGCGGAGATCGACCGACTCGATACCTGGGCCAAGTATTCCGCCCCGATGTGCGGTTCCTGCGTGTCGAGCTGCTGCACGCTGCCGGTCGAGGTCAAGATCAAGGACCTGATCCGGATCGGCATCGTCGACGAATTCGAACTGGGCGACCCACCGAAAAACATTGCCAAGCGCCTGCAAAAGGAAGGGATCGTCGAGCGTTACAACCAGAAGTCGGAGATCTTCACGCTCCAGCGCATGAGCAACAACGATTGCCTTTATCTGGACCGCAAGAGCCGCCTGTGCACCATTTACGAGAAACGCCCGGACACCTGCCGCAATCATCCGCGGGTCGGCCCACGGCCGGGGTATTGTGCGTACAAGCCCAAGGAAGTGGAGCGCGAGCGCAATCCGCGGACGCTGGATCGGTTTTGATCGGCTGACGCTATCGCGAGCAGGTTCGCTCCCACATGGACGGCGCTGAACCTGTGGGAGCGAGCCTGCTCGCGATGAGGCCCAAATAGCCAGCATAAAACTCCAGGCATAAAAAAACGCCCCCGGTCTCACGACCGGGGGCGTTTTTCATTCAGCCGAAGCTAAACGATCAAGCCTTGGCTTTCTTGGCAGCGCGGGTACGCTCGCCTTCGTCCAGGATCTTCTTGCGCAGGCGAATCGACTTAGGCGTCACTTCACACAGCTCGTCATCCTGGATGAATTCCAGTGCCTGTTCCAGGGTGAAGCGAACAGGTGGAACCAGGGCGATGGTTTCGTCTTTACCCGAAGCACGCATGTTGTCGAGCTTCTTGCCCTTGGTAGGGTTGACGCCCAGGTCGTTGTCACGGCTGTTCAGACCTACGATCTGGCCGTTGTAGATTTCCTGGCCGTGCTCGACGAACAGCTTGCCACGCGCCTGGAGGGTTTCCAGGGAGTAGGTCAGCGCCTTGCCGGTTTCTACCGATACCAGGACGCCGTTCTGACGGCCGGACATGTGGCCGGACTTCATGGTGTCGTAGCGATCGAAGATCGAGGTCAGGATGCCAGCACCGTTGGTCAGGGTCAGGAACTGGTTACGGAAACCGATCAGGCCACGAGCCGGAATGTTGTACTCCAGGCGTACACGCCCTTTGCCATCCGGGGACATGTTGGTCAGGTCGCCTTTACGCAGGCCCATTTCTTCCATGACCTTGCCCTGGGATTCCTCAGGGATGTCGATGGTGACGTTCTCGAACGGTTCCTGCTTGTTGCCGTCGACGACGCGGATGATCACTTCAGGACGGCCTACGGCCATTTCGAAGCCTTCGCGACGCATGGTTTCGATCAGTACCGAGAGGTGCAGCTCACCACGGCCGGAAACCTTGAACTTGTCGGCAGAGTCGCCTTCTTCAACGCGCAGTGCAACGTTGTACAGCAGCTCTTTGTCCAAACGCTCCTTGATGTTACGGGACGTCACGAACTTGCCTTCCTTACCGCAGAATGGCGAGTCGTTGACCTGGAAGGTCATGGAAACGGTCGGCTCGTCGACGGTCAGCGGCTTCATCGCCTCGACAACGGTCGGGTCGCACAGGGTGTCGGAGATGAACAGCTCTTCGAAGCCGCTGATGCAGACGATGTCGCCGGCAGCCGCTTCTTCGACGTCCACACGGTGCAGACCGTGGTGACCCATCAGCTTCAGGATACGGCCGTTGCGCTTCTTGCCGTCGACGTCGATGGCGACGACCGGGGTGTTCGGCTTGACGCGACCACGGGCGATACGGCCAACACCGATCACACCCAGGAAGCTGTTGTAGTCCAGGGCCGAGATCTGCATCTGGAACGGACCATCACGGTCAACGGCCGGCGCAGGTACGTTGTCGACGATCGACTGGTACAGCGGGGTCATGTCTTCAGCCATGTCGGTGTGGTCCAGACCGGCAATGCCGTTCAGGGCCGAGGCGTAGACGACCTGGAAGTCCAGTTGTTCGTCGGTGGCACCCAGGTTGTCGAACAGGTCGAAGATCTGGTCCAGAACCCAGTCAGGACGCGCGCCCGGACGGTCGACCTTGTTGATCACGACGATCGGCTTGAGGCCGGCTTCGAACGCTTTCTTGGTCACGAAACGGGTTTGCGGCATAGGGCCGTCCTGGGCGTCGACCAGCAGCAGCACGGAGTCGACCATCGACATCACGCGCTCTACTTCACCACCGAAGTCGGCGTGGCCCGGGGTGTCCACGATGTTGATGTGGTAGCCGTTCCAGTTGATGGCGGTGTTTTTCGCCAGGATGGTAATACCACGCTCTTTTTCCTGGTCGTTGGAGTCCATCACGCGCTCGTCGTTGAGCTCGTTGCGTTCCAGGGTGCCGGATTGACGCAAGAGTTTGTCTACCAGGGTGGTCTTACCATGGTCAACGTGGGCAATGATGGCGATGTTGCGTAGATTTTCGATCACTTGTGTATCTCGATCAGAGGATTCGGTGTGCTGACAGGTCGTGGCAGCGATTTACGTTGAGTCCGACAAAGCCGCTACAGCTTGTCGGCGGCGTCGGGGGGCCGGTGACGCAGGCCACAGGCAAACAGCCCCGGGCACTTAGCTCGGTCGATAAACGCGCACATTGGCATGCCCCTCACTGAGCAAATGGTGGGCATGCAGGCGACTCATCACGCCTTTGTCGCAATACAGCAGGTACTGGCGAGTAGGGTCCAGTTCCTTGAAACGCGCGTTCACTGCATAGAACGGCATCGTTTGTACCTCGATACCGGCGACGCTCAACGGGTCGTCTTCAGCGTCGTCCGGATGACGGATGTCGATGATGATCTGACCGGCCAGCGCTTCGCCGACTTCTTCAATCTTGATGTCCTGGCCCAATTCGTCGATCACCCGATCGATCGGCACCAGCCTGGCGTTTTCGAGCGCACGCTCGAGCACCGCCATGTCGAATTCTTTCTCTTCGTGCTCCACGCGCCCGCGCTTGGCGGCCGTCTTCGGGTTGACCGAGATGACCCCGCAGTACTCCGGCATGTGCCGGGCAAATTCGGCGGTGCCAATCGCGTTGGCCGTGTCGATGATGTCCTGCTTGTGACTGGCGATCAGCGGGCGCAGCACGAGCTTTTCGGTGACGCAGTCGATCACCGACAGGTTCGGCAGCGTCTGGCTCGATACCTGGGATATCGCCTCCCCGGTAACCAGCGCGTCGATGTGCAGGCGATCAGCGATGCTGGACGCGGCACGCAACATCATACGCTTCAAAATGACGCCCATATGACTGTCGTCGACTTTGCCGAGGATTTCTCCCAGAACTTCTTCGAACGGCACACTCACAAATAACACGCGCTGGGAACTGCCGTACTTCTTCCAGATGAAGTGCGCCACTTCCATCACGCCCAGCTCATGGGCACGCCCGCCGAGGTTGAAGAAGCAGAAATGGCTCATCAGGCCGCGCCGCATGATCTGGTAAGCCGCGACCGTGGAGTCGAAGCCGCCAGACATCAGCACCAGCGTCTGCTCCAGGGCACCCAGCGGATACCCGCCGATGCCGTTGTGCTGGCTGTGGATGACGAACAACCGTTGGTCGCGTATTTCGATACGGACTTCAACCTGCGGGTTTTTCAACGAAATACCGGCGGCGCCACACTGCTGGCGCAGTTGGCTGCCGACGTAGCGGTCCACGTCCATCGAGCTGAACGGATGCTTGCCCGCGCGCTTGCAACGTACCGAGAAAATCTTGCCCGCCAACGCATCGCCATAATGCAGCTTGCATTTGGCAACGATGTCGTCGAAATCCCCCAGCGGATATTCATCCACCTGCAGGAAATGCGCGATGCCTGGCATGCAGGTCAGCCGCTCGGTCATTTCCTTCAGGATCCTGGGTTCGCTGACGCGGGTTTCCAGTTCGAGATTGTCCCACACGCCATTCACCACCACGACCGGATCCAGATCACGGAGCACGGCACGGATGTTCTTGGCCAACTGCCGGATGAAACGGGTCCGGACCGGGCGGCTCTTGATGGTGATTTCGGGGAAGACTTTTACGATTAGTTTCATGAAAACAGCGCGCGAACGGCCAGCCGAAAAAGGGGGGCGCGGATTATAGCGGAAATTGCTCAAGGTTTGACCAATTAATGTGTAGATGGTTTTGAGCGCACCAAAACGGGTCGCCGACTATCCTTTGCGCTACATTACAGTGCGTAATTGTCTGACAATCCCTGGTTCAAGCCCTCTAAAGGCGTGGATTTGGTGCAAAAAACCCAAGCTGGGGCACTGGCATGCAATTTGCTCCCTTGTGAGGCAGGTTGCCTTGGCAGAGTATTCGCGCCGGCATCACTCATATCTACGGGCAAACCATTACCCCGCCCGAAGCCACCCGGAGGACATATGTCGAAGTCGGTTCAACTCATCAAAGATCATGACGTCAAGTGGATTGATCTGCGCTTCACTGACACCAAAGGCACTCAACATCACGTAACCATGCCGGCCCGTGATGCCCTGGATGACGATTTCTTCGAAATCGGCAAGATGTTCGACGGCTCCTCCATTTCCGGCTGGAAAGGCATCGAAGCGTCCGACATGATCCTGATGCCAGACGACGAAACGGCTGTCCTGGATCCGTTCACCGAAGAGCCGACCCTGATCCTGGTCTGCGACATCATCGAACCTTCGACCATGCAAGGCTATGACCGCGATCCACGCGCCATTGCCCACCGTGCCGAGGAATACCTGAAGTCCACCGGTATCGGCGACACCGCTTTCTTCGGTCCTGAGCCTGAGTTCTTCATCTTCGACTCGGTCAAGTTCAAGTCCGACATCTCCGGCTCCATGTTCAAGATCTTCTCCGAACAAGGTTCGTGGATGTCCGACCAGGACATCGAAGGCGGTAACAAGGGCCACCGTCCAGGCGTGAAAGGCGGCTACTTCCCAGTACCACCGTTCGACTTCGACCACGAAATCCGTACCTCCATGTGCAACGCACTGGAAGAAATGGGCCAGACCGTCGAAGTTCACCACCACGAAGTGGCGACTGCCGGCCAGAACGAAATCGGCGTGAAGTTCAACACGCTGGTCGCCAAGGCTGACGAAGTCCAGACCCTGAAGTATGTCGTGCACAACGTTGCCGATGCCTATGGCCGCACCGCGACCTTCATGCCGAAGCCACTGTACGGCGACAACGGTTCGGGCATGCACGTTCACATGTCGATCTCCAAGGACGGCAAGAACACTTTCGCAGGCGAAGGCTATGCCGGTCTGTCGGACACCGCCCTGTACTTCATCGGCGGTATCATCAAGCACGGTAAGGCCCTGAACGGTTTCACCAACCCGTCGACCAACTCCTACAAGCGTCTGGTACCCGGCTTCGAAGCACCGGTGATGCTGGCCTACTCGGCTCGCAACCGTTCCGCCTCGATCCGTATTCCTTACGTGAACAGCCCTAAAGCTCGCCGTATCGAAGCCCGCTTCCCGGATCCGGCTGCCAACCCGTACCTGGCCTTCGCCGCACTGATGATGGCCGGTCTGGACGGTATCCAGAACAAGATCCACCCTGGCGATGCCGCCGACAAAAACCTGTATGACCTGCCGCCTGAAGAGGCCAAGGAAATCCCACAGGTTTGCGGCAGCCTGAAAGAAGCCCTGGAAGAGCTGGACAAGGGCCGTGCGTTCCTGACCAAGGGCGGCGTATTCAGCGATGACTTCGTCGACGCTTACATCGCACTGAAAAGCGAAGAAGAAATCAAGGTTCGCACCTTCGTACACCCACTGGAATACGAGCTGTACTATAGCTGCTGATCCGGTAGCGCTCGCACACGCGGCGTGAAACAAGAGAGGCCTCCTTCGGGAGGCCTTTTTTATGGGTGCAGATTACGTGCATGATGACCGCCGCCTCCCAGACAAGAAGAGACTGCCCATGAACTTGCGCCTCACACTTGGCCTTGCCCTCGCTGCCGCGCTACTGACGACCACCGCCGAAGCCACACCTGCTCCGGACGCCCTTACTCCATTGCTTAACGCCATTGGCGAACGCATCGCCCTTGCCGATCAAGTGGCGCTGAGCAAATGGGACAGCCATAAACCGGTAGAAGACCGTCAGCGCGAGCGAGAAGTCATTGCCGCCGCCGTCGCCCAGGCGCCGGTCTACAAGCTGTCCGGTGAAACCGTGGAAGCGTTTTTCAGCGCCCAGATAGAAGCCAACAAACTGGTGCAGTACATCGACCTGTCCGACTGGGCCCTGGCCGGCAAGGCCCCGGACCTCCCGCGTCCGGACCTGGTGGGGCAAATCCGCCCGCAACTCGATCGACTGCAAAAACGCCTGCTGCAACAACTGGCCGATTTCGCTCCCTACCGTACCGATCCGCAGTGCCCGCAATGGCTGGCCCGGGCCACCCACAACGACAAACAGCACCCAGTGCACCGTCTTGCCCTGATCCGGGCGACCGCAGAGCTGTGCCTGGCCAAAAGCTGAGGCAACACACACTCCCCTGTGGGAGCGAGCCTGCTCGCGATGGCGATCGATCAGCAACATTGCTGCTGCCTGACACATCGCCATCGCGAGCAGGCTCACTCCCACAAGGGGACTTCAGTGGTTGAACTCTTTGGGTTGGGCCAACCGCCGCCTTGTCCTATGCTGCATCCAACACTTTCAGTTTCCGGTCGATTTTTATGGGTCGTGTCTTTCCTGGCGTTTTGTTGCTACTGGCATTGCCCGCGGCAGCCCAGATCTACAAATACACCGACGCCGATGGCAACACCGCCTACAGCAACCAGCCGCCCCAAGGCGTACCGGCCCAGACGGTGGAGTTGCCGCCGCTCAACAGCATCGAACATCAATCCTCAAGCAGCCCGGACATGCCGACAACGCCTGCCAACAGTGAAGCGCCGCGCAAGGCCTACGACCTGCTCGAACTGACGGACATCCCCACCGAGCAAGCCCTGCGCGCCAACAACGGCACTTTCACCGTTGGCGTCCGGACGCAACCGCGCCTGCAAAGCCCTCATCAGTTCCGGCTGCTGCTGGACGACCAGCCCTACGGCCAGCCCTCCAACGTGCCGCGCCTGCAACTGGTGAACATCGACCGGGGCGAGCATCGTCTGGCGGTCCAGGTCATCGATGGGGATCACCTTGTGCAACAGAGCGATACCGTCACCTTTACCGTGCAGCGGGTGCACCAGCCATGATCCGTTGGGTGCTTGTGCTGTGCCTGTCGCTGGTCGCCTTGCCGGGGGTAGCGCAGGTCTATACCTACGTCGACGCCCAGGGCAATCGTGTCTTCACCGATCAACCGCGCCCCGGCAATGCGAAGAAAGTCCAACTGCCACCGGGCAACCGGATGACCACGGCGCCCGCTACCACCACCTCGGCACCGGCCTCCGCAGAGCAGCCCACGCCCCTGTTTCATTACGAGATGCTGCGGCTGCTGATCCCGGAACCGGATGCCACGATACGCAGCACAGCGGGGGAATTGATCGTCACCGCTACCAGTGAGCCGAGGCTGAAAAAGGGCCATCGCTACCGTCTGCTGCTGGACGGTCAGCCCACCGGCGAACCAGGACCAAGCCCGGTGTTTGCCTTGAGCAACATCGATCGAGGCACCCATCACCTGGCGGTGGAAATCCTCGATGAGCAAGACCGCATCGTCGAGCGCACCGCCAACCAGCCCTTCCACATGCAACGCACGTCGCTGGCGCAGAAGCGCCGTATCAAACCCTGCGCAACCGCCGACTATGGCCAGCGCCCCGAAT
Organism: Pseudomonas sp. ICMP22404; assembly: GCF_006227205.1. Taxonomy (GTDB): domain Bacteria; phylum Pseudomonadota; class Gammaproteobacteria; order Pseudomonadales; family Pseudomonadaceae; genus Aquipseudomonas. Next base: position 176,983 of record NZ_VCNG01000008.1, on the reverse strand, counting down.
GCCCCCTCGCCGACAAACCCGAAGAAGAAAGCAGCATCCTGCCATTCTTCTAACGCCGCCATGACGATGCACTATATTGGTGCATAACGTTGCGCCGCTACTCAGCTGCCAGCCCATTTTGGTTCGAAAGTACCCGGAAAAACTGGCAGAACGCCACGCAATCGGGCGAAAAAACCTCTTTTCAGGCTCTAAACGCTTCTTTTCGGAGCCTTGGTTTGGTTTTTGCATTTTCCTTCTATCAGCGCATTCATTGCGCGCGCAATTTAGGACCGGCCCCGAATTGCCACGCATCAAAAGAGGTCCCGATGACCATTAGCGACGCACTACACCGCTTGTTACTCGACAACCTCACCACCGCGACCATTCTGCTCGACGCCGAACTGCGCCTCGAGTACATGAACCCGGCGGCGGAGATGCTCCTGGCCGTCAGCGGCCAGCGCAGCCATGGACAGTTCATCAGCGAGTTGTTCACCGAATCCGCCGAGGCACTCAACTCCTTGCGCCAGGCCGTGGAGCAGGCTCACCCGTTCACCAAGCGCGAAGCGATGCTCACCGCCCTGACCGGCCAGACGCTGACGGTCGACTACGCGGTGACCCCGATCCTGAGTAACGGCGCCACCCTGTTGCTGCTGGAAGTCCACCCTCGTGATCGCTTGCTGCGCATCACCAAGGAAGAGGCGCAGTTGTCCAAGCAGGAAACCAGCAAGATGCTGGTGCGGGGCCTGGCCCACGAGATCAAGAACCCCCTCGGAGGCATCCGTGGCGCTGCGCAATTGCTGGCCCGGGAGCTGCCTGAAGAAAGCCTCAAGGACTACACCAACGTCATCATCGAGGAAGCCGACCGCCTGCGAAATCTCGTGGACCGCATGCTCGGCTCCAACAAGCTGCCGTCCCTGGCCTTGTGCAATGTCCACGAAGTACTGGAGCGCGTTGGCAGCCTCGTGGAAGCCGAGAGCCAGGGCTGCATCACCTTGGTGCGCGACTATGACCCGAGCATTCCCGATGTCTTGATCGATCGTGAACAGATGATCCAGGCCGTATTGAACATCGTGCGCAACGCGATGCAGGCCATCAGCAGTCAGAACGAGCTGCGCCTGGGCCGCATCAGCCTGCGCACCCGCGCCTTGCGCCAGTTCACCATCGGCCACGTGCGCCATCGCCTGGTGACCAAGATCGAAATCATCGACAACGGCCCGGGCATCCCCACGGAGCTGCAGGAAACCATCTTCTTTCCCATGGTCAGTGGCCGTCCGGACGGTACCGGACTGGGCCTGGCCATTACCCAGAACATCATCAGTCAGCATCAGGGCCTGATCGAGTGTGAGAGCCATCCCGGCCACACCACCTTTTCGATCTTCCTGCCACTGGAACAAGGAGCCACATCGACATGAGCCGTAGTGAAACCGTGTGGATCGTCGATGACGACCGTTCTATCCGCTGGGTCCTGGAAAAAGCCTTGCAACAGGAAGGCATGACCACCCAGAGCTTCGACAGCGCCGATGGCGTGATGAGCCGCCTGGCCCGTCAGCAACCGGACGTCATCATCTCCGACATCCGCATGCCCGGGGCCAGCGGCCTGGACCTGCTGGCGCGGATTCGCGAGGAGCACCCCCGGCTGCCGGTGATCATCATGACCGCCCACTCCGACCTGGACAGCGCCGTAGCGTCCTACCAGGGCGGAGCCTTCGAATACCTGCCCAAGCCGTTCGACGTCGATGAAGCGGTGTCCCTGGTCAAGCGCGCCAACCAGCACGCCCAGGAACAACAGGGCCTGGAAGAAGTGCCGGCCCTGACCCGCACCCCGGAAATCATCGGCGAAGCGCCGGCGATGCAGGAAGTGTTTCGCGCTATCGGACGCCTGAGCCACTCCAACATTACCGTGCTGATCAATGGCGAATCCGGTACCGGTAAAGAACTGGTAGCCCATGCCCTGCACCGCCACAGCCCACGGGCAGCGTCGCCGTTCATCGCCCTGAACATGGCCGCGATTCCCAAGGACCTGATGGAATCCGAACTGTTCGGCCACGAGAAAGGCGCATTCACCGGCGCGGCCAACCTGCGACGCGGGCGCTTCGAACAGGCCGACGGCGGCACCTTGTTCCTCGACGAGATCGGCGACATGCCGGCCGACACCCAGACCCGTCTGTTGCGCGTGTTGGCGGACGGCGAGTTCTATCGGGTGGGCGGTCATACGCCGGTCAAGGTCGATGTCCGCATCATCGCCGCGACCCACCAGAACCTGGAAACCCTGGTTCACGCCGGCAAATTCCGTGAAGACCTGTTCCATCGCCTGAACGTGATCCGCATTCATATCCCGCGCCTGGCGGATCGTCGCGAAGACATCCCGACCCTGGCCAGGCATTTCCTCAGCCGCGCCGCCCAGGAACTGGCGGTGGAGCCCAAGCTGCTCAAGAGCGAGACCGAGGAATACCTGAAGAACCTGCCGTGGCCCGGCAACGTGCGCCAGTTGGAGAATACCTGCCGCTGGATCACGGTCATGGCCTCGGGACGTGAGGTGCATATCGGTGACCTGCCGCCGGAACTGTTGAGCCTGCCACAGGATTCGGCCCCGGTGACCAACTGGGAACAGGCCCTGCGCCAGTGGGCCGACCAGGCCTTGGCCCGTGGCCAGTCGAGCCTGCTGGACAGCGCCGTACCGAGTTTCGAACGCATCATGATCGAAACCGCCCTCAAGCATACCGCCGGCCGCCGCCGCGACGCCGCCGTGTTGCTGGGCTGGGGGCGCAATACCTTGACCCGCAAGATCAAGGAATTGGGGATGAAGGTCGATGGCGGGGATGACGATGAAAGCGATGAGGGCTGAGCAGCCGTTGGCTTTTCGCTGAATCTGAAGGCCAATCGCGAGCAGGCTCGCTCCCACCTCGGTCATCGGTGTCCGCGCATTCATGTGGGAGCGAGCCTGCTCGCGATGCTTTTGAAAGTCCCGTGCACCACACCAATGCACCACGAACCGCAAATGCGCGTTTCATTCGAGCCCAAGGCAACCGCGCTACTTCATGAAAACCGCCTCATAAAAAAGCCAAAGCCCCGGAATACGGGGCTTTGCGCAACATCAAAAAGTTTTTTGTGACAAGCCATTTAAAACTGGCACGCCCCCTGCAATAACCCAATCACTACCCAGTTTCGGGGACCTTGGTACAGGCAGGCCGGGGATTCCCCATTTTATCCGGGCTCATCCGAGCCCACCGTTTTGGGGGCCTTGATACAGGCAGGTCAAGGTTTCCCTTCTTTACACCCAGGGCTGGATCCTCTCGATCGCCCTCCCGTTTTGGGGACCTTGGTACAGGCAGGCCGGGGATTCCCCTCTTTTATTACTCCTGGAGACGGACCTCCAGCCGCCAGCGGTCGTCCACCTCGCCGCCGGTCCACTCAGCCCGCAATGGACGCGCCGCCACCAACGTCAGCAGCAACCCCTTGTCACTCAAGCGCACCCGCCAGTTCACGTCCTTGCCGTTGAGCTTCAATTGTCCCTTCTGCGCCGGGCCTTCGGCTTCGAACAACAGCGCCACGGAGCCATCGACGATTTCCCCGTGCAGCTTGGGTTCGTCATTGAACCAGGCCACCAGCACCCCATCGCCCACCTCGATCCGCTCCAACACACTCGGTTCGGGATTGGTCAGGCGACCGATCATCAAGCCAATCATCAACCCAAAGATTGCCAGGGAGCCCATGACCCGCGGGAATAGCTTCGAACGCTCATCGGTTTGCAGCGTAGAATGCGCGTCATCTTTGTTATCGGAGCCGTGCATGTTTCACGTCATCCTTTTTCAACCGGAAATTCCGCCGAACACCGGCAATGTCATCAGGCTCTGCGCCAACAGCGGCTGCCACCTGCATTTGATCGAACCGCTGGGCTTCGAAATGGACGACAAGCGTTTGCGCCGCGCCGGGCTCGACTACCACGAGTATGCCACCTTGCAGCGTCATGCAGACCTCGCCAGTTGTCTGGAAAGCCTCGGGCATCCGCGCCTGTTCGCCTTCACCACCAAAGGTTCGCGGCCCTTTCATGACGCCAGTTTCGTCGCTGGCGATGCGTTCCTGTTCGGGCCTGAAAGCCGGGGCCTGCCGGCCGACGTACTGGACGCGCTACCAGCAGAGCAGCGCTTGCGCCTGCCGATGCGCGAAGGCTGCCGCAGCCTGAACCTGTCCAACACAGTGGCGGTGGCTGTTTACGAGGCGTGGCGGCAGAACGGTTTCGCCTGAACCCTTCCTGTCAGTCAGAAACACCTGTGGGAGCGAGCCCTGTGAGAGCCAAACTTGTGGGAGCCGAGCTTGCTCGCGATGAACGATGACGCGGTTTAAAGTTGAACCGTGTCGACTCCATCGCGAGCAAGCTCGACTCCTACAGGCTCTGCTCCCACAGGGCTCGCTCCCACAGGTTTTGTAGCCGGCTGTCGGACGTTTATTGAACCGTCGCGCTGCCTTCTTCCTGCATGCGCTGCAGTTCTTGGGCGTACAGGGCGTCGAAGTTCACCGGGGCCAGCATCAGGGCCGGGAACGAACCACGGGTCACCAGGCTGTCCAGCGCTTCACGGGCATACGGGAACAGGATGTTCGGGCAGAACGCGCCCAGGGTGTGGCTCATCGAAGCGGCATCCAGGTTCTTGATCAGGAAGATACCGGCCTGCTGGACTTCAGCGATGAATGCGACTTCCTCACCGTTCTTCACGGTGACCGACAGGGTCAGCACCACTTCGTGGAAGTCTTCTTCCAGGGCTTTCTGACGGGTGTTCAGGTCCAGGCCTACGCTCGGCTCCCACTGCTGGCGAAAGATCGCCGGGCTTTTCGGGGCTTCGAAGGACAGGTCACGCACATAAATGCGCTGCAAGGAGAATTGCGGTGCGGCTTCTTCTTCGCTGGCAGCTGTGTTCTGTTGGTCAGTCATCGCAGATCCTTCTCACTTCAGGTTCTTTAGGGGATTCAGGCCTTGAGCATCGCGTCGAGCTTGCCGGCGCGTTCCAGGGCAAACAGGTCGTCGCAACCGCCCACGTGGGTGCTGCCGATCCAGATCTGCGGCACGGACGTACGCCCGGCCTTCTGGGTCATCTCGGCGCGCAGCTGCGGCTTGCCGTCGACCTTGATCTCTTCGAAAGCCACGCCCTTGTTCTGGAGCAGGAACTTGGCTCTGGAACAATAGGGGCAGTAATCGCTGGAATAGACAACGACGTGGGTCATCTCACTTCACCAGGGGCAGGTTGTCGGCTTTCCAGGTTGCCACGCCACCGGACAGCTTGGCGGCGGTGAAACCGGATTTCATCAGTTCGCGGGCGTGGGTACCGGCCGTCTGGCCCATGGCATCGACCAGGATGATGGTCTTGGCCTTGTGCTTTTCCAGCTCGCCGATACGTGCGGCCAGTTTGTCCTGGGGAATGTTCAGCGCGCCGACAATGTGACCGGCGGCGAATTCCTTGCCCGGGCGAATGTCCACCACCACGCCGGCATCCTTGTTGACCAGCGCGGTCAGTTCGGCGGTGCTCAGGCTGCGGCCGCCGCCCTGCATCGTATGGGCGACCAGCAATGCCAGCAGTACGACGAAGATACCGACGAGAATGTAGTGGTTAGTGGCAAATTCAATCAGGTGAGCAACCATCGAAGGAGGTTCCAGGGCGTTAAAATGTCGGCCAGTATACACAGCACTCAGGGTCGGCCAAACCCCGCCCGGCGGTGACGGCACCGGAACTTACCTTTAAACTGCCCGTCCCTTTTCCATCGTCTTCTTTTAACCAGCCACGAGTGGATTCCATGACTACCACGCCTAAACCTTTGGTCCTGATGATTCTCGACGGCTTCGGTCACAGTGACAGCCACGAATCCAACGCTGTGTATTCGGCCAACAAGCCTGTATTGGACCGCCTGTGGGCCACCGTACCGAACGGCCTGATCTCCGGCAGCGGCATGGATGTCGGCCTGCCGGACGGGCAGATGGGCAACTCCGAAGTCGGTCACATGAACCTCGGCGCCGGCCGTGTGGTTTACCAGGACTTCACTCGCGTCACCAAAGCGATCCGCGACGGCGAGTTCTTCGAGAACCCGACCATCTGCGCTGCCGTGGACAAAGCCGTGGCGGCCGGCAAGGCCGTGCATTTCATGGGCCTGCTGTCCGATGGCGGCGTGCACAGCCACCAGGACCACCTGATCGCCATGGCCGAACTGGCCTTCAAGCGCGGTGCCGAGAACATCTACCTGCACGCCTTCCTCGACGGCCGTGACACGCCGCCGAAAAGCGCCGCATCTTCGATCGAGCTGCTGGACACGACCTTCCAGGCGCTCGGCAAGGGCCGCATCGCCAGCATTGTCGGCCGTTACTACGCCATGGACCGCGACAACCGTTGGGACCGTGTCGCCCAAGCCTACAACCTGATCGTCGATGGCAATGCCGAATTCAGCGCCGCCACCGCCCAGGAAGGCCTGGAAGCTGCCTACGAGCGTGGCGAAAGCGACGAATTCGTCAAGGCCACCACCATCGGTACACCGGTCAAGGTCGAGGATGGCGACGCCGTGGTGTTCATGAACTTCCGTGCCGACCGCGCCCGCGAGTTGACCCGGGTCTTCGTCGAAGACGATTTCAAGGAATTCGAACGCGCTCGCCAGCCCAAACTGGCCGGTTTCGTGATGCTGACCCAGTACGCCGCCAGCATTCCCGCACCGTCGGCCTTCGCCGCCGGCAGCCTGGAAAACGTCCTGGGCGATTATCTGGCCAAGAATGGCAAGACCCAGTTGCGCATCGCCGAAACTGAAAAATACGCCCACGTGACATTCTTTTTCTCGGGCGGCCGCGAAGAACCGTTTCCAGGCGAAGAACGCATTCTGATCCCCTCGCCGAAAGTCGCCACCTACGACCTGCAACCTGAGATGAGCGCTCCGGAAGTCACCGATCGGATCGTCGACGCCATTGAAAACCAGCGCTACGACGTCATCGTGGTCAACTACGCCAACGGCGACATGGTCGGTCACAGCGGTGTGTTCGAGGCGGCGGTCAAAGCCGTGGAATGCCTGGACACCTGCGTTGGCCGCATCGTCGAAGCGCTGGAAAAGGTCGGCGGCGAAGCACTGATCACGGCCGACCACGGCAACGTCGAGCAGATGTCCGACGAATCCACCGGCCAGGCCCACACTGCCCACACCACCGAGCCGGTGCCGTTCATTTATGTCGGCAAGCGCGACTTCAAGGTCCGCGACGGCGGCGTGCTGGCCGACGTGGCGCCGACCATGCTGATGCTGCTGGGCATGGAAAAGCCGGCGGAAATGACCGGGACTTCGATTCTGGTCTGATCAGCATCCCCCCCTGTGGGAGCAGAGCCTGCTCGCGATAGCGATCGAACGGCCAGCACTTTTGTCGAATGTGCTGACATCATCGCGAGCAAGCTTTGCTCCCACAGAGGTTTGGCGGTGATTTGGCGCCTGACACCAGCCCAGTTATCACACAGCCCCAAATGGGCGTTTTTTTTGCGGCGTGGGGCGGGCATACTAGGCCGTCCCTTTCCCTGGTATCGCCCGCCTCTATGCTTCGCGTCCTGATAGCCCTCGCTCTGACCTGCCTGCTCCAACCGGCCTTCGCTGACGAGCGCGCGCAAACCCAACAGCAGTTGGAAGCCACGCGCCAGGACATTGCCGAGCTGAAGAAGCTGCTGGGCAAGCTGCAGGAAGAGAAAGCCGGCGTACAGAAAGACCTGCGCGGCACCGAGACCGAGATGGGCAACCTGGAGAAACAGGTCGATGCCCTGCAAAAAGAGCTGAAGAAAAGCGAATCCGAGCTGCAGCGGCTCGATGGAGAGAAAAAAAAACTCCAGAGCGCGCGCACTGAACAGCAACACCTGATCGCCATCCAGGCCCGCGCGGCCTATCAGAGCGGCCGTCAGGAGTACCTCAAGCTGTTGCTCAACCAGCAGAACCCCGAGAAGTTCGCCCGCACCCTCACCTATTACGACTACCTGAGCCAGGCACGCCTGGAGCAACTCAAGAAATTCAACGAAACCCTGCGCCAACTGGCCAACGTCGAGAAAGACATCGAATTGCAACAGGCCCAGTTGCTGGTGCAGAAAAGCAGCCTGGACACTCAGCGCGAAGAACTCGAGAAGGTTCGCAAGGAACGCGCGGTGGCCCTGGCCAAGCTCAATGACGACATGAAAGCGCGGGACAGCAAGCTCAAGGCTCGCGAGCAGGACCAGGCCGAACTGGCAAACGTGCTGAAGACCATCGAGGAAACCCTGGCCCGCCAGGCGCGAGAGGCAGAGGAAGCGCGGCAGAAAGCGCTGATCGCCCAGCAGGAAGCCGAAAAAAAGCGCTTGCGTGAAGCCCAGGCCGATGCGGACTCGGACGATGCGCCCCGCAAAACGACGAAGCCCAGCCCTGGCGCCTTGGTTTCCAGCGATGGCGAAACCTTCGGCGGCGCCTTTGCTTCCGCCCGGGGCAAACTTCCATGGCCAGTCAATGGTCGATTGCTTGCGCGCTTTGGTGAAACCCGCGGCGACGACACCCGCACCAAGTGGGACGGCGTGATGATCAGCGCATCCGCCGGCAGCCAGGTGCATGCCGTTCATGGCGGGCGGGTAGTGTTCGCCGACTGGCTGCGCGGCGCCGGCCTGCTGGTGATCCTCGATCACGGCAACGGTTACCTGAGTCTGTATGGCCACAACCAGACGCTGCTCAAGTCGGCGGGGGATGTGGTCAAGGCCGGTGAGTCCATCTCCACGGTCGGCAACAGTGGCGGGCAGGATACGCCTGCGCTGTATTTCGCAATTCGTCAGCAGGGTCGCCCCAGTGACCCGGCCCAATGGTGTCGTGCGCAAGGATAAGCGCGCCCATCCAATTAAGGAGTTCGTTCGACATGCTGCATTTGTCCCGCCTCACCTCGCTGGCCCTGACGATCGCCCTCGTGATCGGTGCACCCCTGGCTTTTGCCGCCGGACCGGCCCCATCGGCGCCTGCCGCCACGGCCGCCACCACCAAGGCACCGTTGCCCCTGGACGAACTGCGCACCTTCGCCGAAGTCATGGACCGGATCAAGGCCGCCTACGTCGAACCGGTGGATGACAAGATGCTGCTGGAGAACGCCATCAAGGGCATGCTCAGCAACCTTGACCCGCACTCTGCCTACCTGGGGCCGGAAGACTTTGCCGAATTGCAGGAAAGCACCAGCGGCGAGTTCGGCGGCCTGGGCATCGAAGTCGGCAGCGAAGACGGCTTTATCAAGGTGGTGTCGCCGATCGACGACACACCAGCCTCCAAGGCCGGGATCCAGGCCGGCGACTTCATCGTCAAGATCAACGGCCAGCCGACCCGCGGCCAGAGCATGACCGAAGCCGTGGACAAGATGCGCGGCAAGATCGGCCAGAAGATCACCCTGACCCTGGTACGCGATGGCGGTACGCCATTCGACGTGACCCTTACCCGGGCGGTAATCCAGGTCAAGAGCGTGAAGAGCCAGCTGCTGGAATCGGGCTACGGCTACATCCGCATCACCCAGTTCCAGGTCAAGACCGGCGAAGAAGTCGCCAAAGCCCTGGCCAAGTTGCGCAAGGACAATGGCAAGAAACTCAATGGCCTGGTCCTGGACCTGCGCAACAACCCTGGCGGCGTGCTGCAATCGGCGGTGGAAGTGGTGGATCACTTCATCACCAAAGGCCTGATCGTCTACACCAAAGGCCGTATCGCCAACTCCGAGCTGCGCTTCTCGGCCACCGGCAACGATCTGAGCGACGCCGTGCCACTGGTGGTATTGATCAACGGTGGCAGCGCCTCGGCCTCGGAAATCGTCGCCGGCGCCCTGCAGGACCAGAAGCGCGGCGTGGTCATGGGCACCACCAGTTTCGGCAAAGGCTCGGTGCAGACCGTCCTGCCGCTGAACAACGACCGGGCGCTCAAGATCACGACTGCGCTGTACTTCACGCCAAACGGCCGCTCCATCCAGGCCCAGGGTATCGTCCCGGACATCGAGGTACGCAAGGCCAAGATCACCAACGAGCAGGACAGCGAGTACTTCAAGGAAGCCGACCTGCAAGGTCACTTGGGCAACGGCAATGGCGGCGCCGACAAACCGAGCGGTTCCGGCGCCAAGGCCAAGCCGATGCCGCAGGATGACGACTACCAACTGGCCCAGGCCCTGAGTCTGCTCAAAGGACTGAACATCACCTCCGGCCGCTGAGATGGGCCTGCGTTTCATCCTCGGGCTGTTGTGCTGCCTGGCAAGCGCCGCCTTTGCGGCGCCCGACACCCCCGCGGCTTCACCGCACAAGGCTTATCTGAGCCTGATCATCGACGACCTGGGGCAAAGCCTGCCCCGGGATCGCCGGGTATTGGCCCTCCCCGGCCCGGTCGCCACCGCGATCATGCCCGATACGCCCCACGCCGCCGAATTTGCCCGCGAGGCTCACCGCGCCGGCAAGATCGTCATGCTGCACATGCCCATGGATCCGGCGACCGGGCCGTTCGCCTGGCATCCCGAGCTACCGATTGAAGAACTCGGCAAGCGCCTCGACGCCGCGTTCGCTGCCGTGCCCTATACCAGCGGGATCAACAACCACATGGGCAGCCGCATGACCGCCCAGCCCCAGGCCATGGCGTGGCTGATGGCGGACTTGCAACAGCGACACAAGTTCTTCGTGGACAGCCGCACCAGCGCCCAGACTGTCGCAGCCGCCGAAGCCCAGAAGATCGGCCTCGCCAGTGTGTCGCGGGATGTATTCCTTGACGACGAGCGTACCGAAGCCGCCATCGCCCACCAGCTCCAGACCGCCATCGACCTGGCTCGCCGCCAGGGCTCGGCCGTGATGATCGGCCATCCCTACCCGCAAACCCTGGCGGTGCTCGAACGCGAACTGCCCCGCCTCAAGGCGCAGGGCATCGAATGGGTGGACATCAAGTCGATGATCAGCCTGCGCAGCAATCGAGCGATGACGGGGCATGGGAAGAACGGGGTTTATCGATAACCGCGTCGCGGCCATCGCGAGCAGGCTCGCTCCCACAGGAAATTGTGGTTGGTCGCAAATGCTGTATCCGCCATAGACCCCTGTGGGAGCGAGCCTGCTCGCGATGGGGCCAGACCGGCTAGCGCACGGCTCAGAGATACCGCGCCATGATCGCGTCCACCATCCCTTCCTTGCGCAGCTCATCCAGGGCTTTTTGAAGCCGTGCGACCACGTCATCGGGCACGTCCTTGTTCAGCGCCAGGTACAACTCGGCACTGTTGAATCGCAGCACGGTCTTGAGATCGTCCACGCCTTCCTGACGGGCCAGGTAGCGACCGGCCGGATCGCCAGTGGCCCACAGGTCGATCTGACCGTTGACCAGTTTCCTGGCGTTGTCCTGGTCGCGCAGCACGACTATTGGCTTCAACCCTTGCTTGTCCAGTGTTTCGGCAATGGCGTCACCTTTGTAGGCGCCGATTCTGTATGAGCGCGCCTGCTCCAATGAGTCCAGGGCAATCTTGCTGTCCGCCCTGGCAAGCATGATCCAGTCGTCCGGACCGATGGGGCCGACCCATTTGAAAAGCGCTTCCCGCTCCGGCAACCGCGCCATGACAAATACACCGTAGCCGGGATTTTCCAGGGCGAGTTTGTAGATGCGCTCCCAGGGAAAGCGCAGCGTCAGGCTGTAGCTGATATCGGCGCGCTTGAAGATCTCGCGGACGATGTCCACGGCAATACCATGGATGTTCTCGTCCTGGGCGAAGTTCTTGCCGTTCTTGGCCATGTTGTACGGCGGAAAGTTTTCCGTGAGCAGCACCAGCGATGTATCGGCAGCGCGGGCGGTCCCTGCGAGCAGCAACGTGGCGCTGGCAAAGGCAAGAACGAGGCGTTTGAACATGTCGGGCTACCGCAATCCATGGTGTGCCCAAGAGTGCCTTGGGCCCGCCATGGTGTCCAGCGATCAGCGAATGCAGATACCGCGCTGCGCCATGTAGGCCTTGGCCTCCGGCACGGTGTATTCGCCAAAGTGGAAGATGCTCGCCGCCAGCACCGCGCTGGCGTGGCCTTCGAGAATGCCGTCGGCCAGATGTTGCAGGTTGCCGACCCCGCCGGAGGCAATCACCGGGATCCCCAGGGCATCGCTGATGGCGCGGGTGACGCCCAGGTCGAAGCCGTTCTTCATGCCGTCCTGGTCCATGCTGGTCAGCAGGATTTCACCGGCGCCCAGGCCTTCCATCTTCTTCGCCCACTCAACGGCGTCGAGGCCGGTTGGCTTGCGGCCGCCGTGAGTAAAGATTTCCCAGCGCGGAGGCTCGCCCGGACCGGAAACCTTCTTCGCATCGATCGCCACGACAATGCACTGCGAGCCGAAACGCTCGGCGGCCTCGCCGACGAATTCAGGATTGAAGACGGCCGCAGTGTTGATGGACACCTTGTCCGCACCGGCGTTGAGCAGGTTGCGGATGTCTTGTACGGTGCGCACGCCACCGCCCACGGTCAGCGGGATGAAGACCTGGCTGGCCATGCGCTCGACGGTATGCAACGTGGTATCGCGGCCATCGACGCTGGCCGTGATGTCCAGGAAGGTAATCTCGTCCGCGCCCTGTTCGTCGTAGCGACGGGCGATTTCCACCGGGTCGCCGGCGTCACGGATGTTCTCGAACTTGACGCCCTTGACCACCCGGCCGTTATCCACGTCCAGGCAAGGGATGATGCGTTTGGCCAGCGCCATGATGAGTCCTCAGCCTGTGTAGGAATCGCAGAAGGCCTGGGCCTCGGCGACGTCCAGGGTGCCTTCATAAATCGCGCGACCGGTGATCGCACCGATGATGCCGGGCGCCTTGGCGTCGAGCAGCGTCTTGATGTCGCCCAGGTTGTGGATACCACCGGAAGCGATGACCGGGATCTTCGTGGCGGCGGCCAGGGCGGCGGTGAACGGGACGTTGCAGCCCTGCATCATGCCGTCTTTGGCGATGTCGGTGTAGACGATGGCAGAGACGCCGTCAGCCTCGAAGCGCTTGGCCAGGTCGATCACCTGCATGGTGCTGACTTCGGCCCAGCCGTCAGTGGCGACGAAACCGTCCTTGGCGTCCAGGCCAACGATGACCTTGCCCGGGAAGGCGCGGCAGGCTTCGGCAACGAACTCAGGTTCCTTGACAGCCTTGGTGCCGATGATCACATAGCTGACGCCGGCCTTGACGTAGTGCTCGATGGTTTCCAGCGAACGAATACCCCCGCCGATCTGGATCGGCAGGTTCGGGTAGCGCCTGGCGATGGCGGTAACTACTTCACCGTTCACCGGCTGCCCTTCGAAGGCGCCATTCAGGTCGACCAGATGCAGGCGACGGCAGCCACCTTCCACCCACTTGGCGGCCATGCTCACCGGATCATCGGAAAATACCGTGGAGTCTTCCATCCGGCCCTGACGCAGACGTACGCAAGCGCCGTCCTTGAGATCGATAGCGGGGATAATCAGCATCTGGCAAACCTTCAAATACGAATGTTCAGCTTGGCTCGGGAATCAGTTTTTCTCGAGCGCCCACAGGTCGCTTTCGATGCTTTCGAACCTTTCCTTAAGGTGCGCCTGCACGTCGAAAATCGCCCTGTTGTAATAGTGCGGAGCAATTTCGCGGGTAAACAGGTCAAGAATTTCCGCCGCCTCGAACGAACCCAGGTCCAGTTCGAAACGATCCTCCATGAACCGCTGGATCTTGCGATTCGCCTCACTTTCCTGCTCGGGGGTGAGGGTCAGGATTGGCGGTTTCTTGCGTGCCATTACCAGCGACCGTCCCACGCCGCGAAATTCTGCAGCAGTTGCAGGCCATGGGTATGGCTCTTCTCCGGGTGGAACTGCACGGCGAATCGCGCCCCATCGGCCAGGGCTGCGGCGAAATCGACGCCATAGTGACCGCTGCCCACCACCTGCCGCGCATTGCCGGCCGCGATGTAGTAGCTGTGCACGAAGTAGAAGCGCGCCAGGTCCGGAATGTTGTGCCACAGCGGATGATCCACCGCCTGTTTCACTTCGTTCCAGCCCATGTGGGGGACTTTCAGGTGTTCGGCATCTTCATGCAGGTCCTTGCCGAAGAACTTAACCTGGCCCGGGAACATGCCGATGCAATCGACACCGCTGTTCTCTTCGCTGCGCTCGAGCAATGCCTGCATGCCCACGCAGATGCCAAGGAACGGACGGTCCTGGCTGACTTCGTGGACCAGCGAGTCGAAGCCCAGGCGACGGATCTCGGCCATGCAATCGCGAATAGCTCCGACGCCGGGGAATACCACCCGGTCGGCTTCGCGAATCACGTCGGCATCGCTGGTGATCAGGACCTTGCCGGCGCCCACGTGCTCGAGGGCCTTGGCCACCGAGTGCAGGTTGCCCATACCGTAGTCGATAACCGCAACCGTCTGCATTACAGGACGCCCTTGGTGGAAGGCATCTGCCCGGCCATGCGGTCATCGAGCTCAACGGCCATGCGCAAGGCGCGGCCGAAAGCCTTGAACACGGTTTCGATCTGGTGGTGGGTGTTATGCCCGCGCAAGTTGTCGATGTGCAGGGTCACGTTGGCGTGGTTGACGAAGCCCTGGAAGAACTCCTGGAACAGGTCGACGTCGAAGCCGCCGACGGTAGCGCGGGTGTATGGCACATGCATCTGCAAGCCCGGACGACCGGAGAAGTCGATGACCACCCGCGACAGCGCTTCATCGAGCGGCACATAGGCGTGGCCGTAGCGACGGATGCCCTTCTTGTCGCCGATGGCCTGGGTGAAGGCCTGCCCCAGGGTGATACCGACGTCTTCCACCGTGTGGTGGTCGTCGATATGCAGATCGCCCTTGCTGACGATGTCCAGGTCGATCAGCCCGTGACGGGCGATCTGGTCCAGCATGTGCTCAAGGAAAGGCACGCCGATATCAAACCGGGCCTTTCCGGTGCCATCCAGGTTGATCGAGGCTTTGATCTGGGTTTCCAGAGTGTCGCGCTCGACAGACGCCTTACGTTCGGCCATCACCAGCTCCGCAAAATCATTGGGCGAAAAAGGCAGCCATTATAGGGGCGCGAGCGACAAACAGAAACACGAGAGACGATATCACTGACGGGCTGAATCCTGCGCCGCCGGCGATAGACATGTCCATACAAGTGAGGGATGCAGTTTTTTGCCATCAGCCAGAAACAAATGTGGGAGCGAGCCTGCTCGCGATAGCGGCGGATCAGTCAACAATGACTCGACTGACACACCCCATCGCGAGCGGGCTCGCTCCCACAGGGCTCACCCGAAACCGATGGCTCCGGGATCACCTCGGTGTTGCTTAGTGGAACAACACCGCCGTCTTCTGCAGGGTCACCCACACACCCCACGCCAACGGAATACCCACCACCAGCCAGGCGGCGACCGCCATGAGCTTGGTGCCCGGTGCGGCTTTCCACTCCAGAGAAGTGGTGCTGTCGGCACCCTTGTCATGGCCCAGCGCCTGTTCGGCAGCCAGTTCTGCGTCGGTCATGAAGTACTTGTCGGCGACCGGGCGAACCATCAGGTTGCACAGGAAGCCCAGCACCAGCAGGCCGGAGAGGATGTACAGGGTAATGTCATAAGCGGCGGCGCGTTCAACGCCGATGCTCAGCTGATATTCACGCAGGTAGTTCACCAGAACCGGACCCAGCACGCCGGCCGCAGCCCAGGCGGTCAACAGGCGACCGTGGATCGCGCCAACCATTTGCGTACCGAACAGGTCGGCCAGGTAGGCCGGCACCGTGGCGAAACCGCCGCCGTACATCGACAGGATGATGCAGAACGCCGCCACGAACAGGGCGACACTGCCCAGGTGACCGAGGTTCGGGATCAGCGAGTACAGGGCAACACCCAGGGCGAAGAACACGAAGTAGGTGTTTTTACGGCCCAGGTAATCCGAGAAGGATGCCCAGAAGAACCGCCCACCGATGTTGAACAGGCTCAGCAGACCGGTGAAGCCGGCGGCGATGGCGGCGATCTGGGCCAGCTGCGTGGCATCCAGTTGACCGAAAGGCAGATCGTTGCCGAGCAATTTACCGCCGAACACTTCCTGCAGCAGCGGCGACGCCATGCCCAGGATGCCGATACCGGCGGATACGTTCAGGCACAACACCAGCCACACCAGGCGGAACTGCGGGGTTTTCCAGGCGACGTTCACGTGAACGTGGCGATGGGTGATCATCGCGTTCGCGGCTTTCTTCGGAGCCGGCGTCCAGCCCTCGGGCTTCCAGCCGGTCGGTGGCACGCGGTACGACAAGGCACCACCGATCATGAACACGAAATAGATCGCAGCCATGACCAGGAAGCTCTGCCATACGCCCACGCTGGTTGGCGAGGCGAAATGGTTCATCAGCGCTGCTGCCAGCGGGGCACCAACCATCGCACCGCCACCAAAGCCCATGATCGCCATGCCCGTCGCCATGCCGCGCTTGTCCGGGAACCATTTGATCAGGGTGGACACCGGGGAGATGTAACCCAGGCCCAGGCCGATACCGCCGATGACACCGGAGCCGACCCACATCAGCCAGATCTGGTGGGTATAGATACCCAGCGCGGAAATCAGCAGGCCACCGCACCAGCACAAGGCCGACACGACACCGGCCTTGCGTGGGCCAGCGTGTTCCAGCCAGCCACCCCAGATGGCTGCCGAGCAACCCAGGAAGATGAAGAACAGGGTGTAGATCCAGCCGAGCATCGAGATCGGCCAGTCGCATTGAGACGAAAAGACTTGCGAGATGAAGCTCATGTCCGGTGCGCAGGCTACCGGCTTGGTGATGCCCAAGGCCTTGGACAGTGGCAACCAGAACACCGAGAAACCGTAGGCCATGCCGATGCAGAGGTGAATGGCCAGCGCGGCCGGTGGAACCAGCCACCGATTGAAGCCGGACTTGGCGATGATACGTTCCTTGGAGAGGAACGCGGGCTGGTCGGCAGTGCCGTCCGCCGTAATGCTCGTGCTCATTGTGTATCCCCCAGTTGTTAGAATGGTTCGCCAGCCACGCATCACCCTCAGCCTTATTTGCACGCAGGCATGACTGTATTGTGCGGTGAAGCTCCCTGTTGGTGTGACATCAAGTCGCAGAAGGACGGGCGAACGGGTAAAGGTTACCATTTGCTCGCGACAGAAAAACCAAAGTGATATCACCTTTTTCATGTCATTTGTCTTATCGCGTCCTTGTTTGCTTTCTGTAGGGCGAAAGTCATTTATTTTTCAGGAATTTCCATGCCCATTGTTGTCGAGCACCTGATTGAAGCCACCGGCCAGGATCGGCAGGACCTGCACAAAATCTACCTGGACGCCCCGCCCTGGCTGCTCGAGCCGTTCAACGATGCCACGCACCTGATCCAGGATTACCTGCAAGATGGCTCATTGATCGCGGCTCGCTTCAACGATCGACTGCTCGGTGCCGCACGCCTGCAACGGCACCAGAACGCCTGGCACTTGTCCCAGATATGCGTGCGAAGAGTAACCCGTCGCCGTGGCGTAGCTGAGCGACTGGTCAGCGAAGCGCAGCGGATGGCCCGGCAAGAGGGCGCCGAGCTGCGGTTGCTGGCCCCGGCCGGGCACTTGATGGCCCAGGCCCTGGCAGCCAAATTGAAGCTGGCGCTGGACGAAAGTTGAGCATCAGGGGAAATGATCGCCCCAACGCACCAGCAATCCACAGCGTTATACTCGCAGGCTAAATTCTGAACTCAACCTACAAGGACTCGCCCATGAAAGCGTTCGGCAAAATCCTGGGTCTGGTACTTCTCGGGCTGTTGCTGATCATTGTGGCCTTGGGCTTTGCCCTGACCCACCTCTTCGATCCCAACGACTATAAGGAAGAGATCCGCCAGATAGCCCGCGACAAGGCCCACATTGAGCTGACCCTCAATGGCGACATCGGCTGGAGTCTGTTTCCATGGCTGGGTCTGGAATTGCACGAGGCCAGCGTCGCGACGCTGGCCAACCCGACACAACCTTTCGCCGACCTGCAGATGCTCGGTCTTTCGGTGCGGGTCATGCCGCTGCTACGCCGGGAAGTACAGATGAGCGACGTGCGGGTCGAAGGCCTGAACCTGCGCCTCAACCGTGACAAGAACGGCCACGGCAACTGGGAAGACATTGGCAAGGCGCCCGTTTCCACAACGACCGCGGGCACCCCGGCACCGGCCGAGCAACCGGCTCCGCCCGCCAGTGCCCCGGCGGAAAAACCAGCCCAGCCGACCCGTTTGGACATCGACAGCCTGACCGTGAACAACGCCCGGGTCGAGTACACCGACGAGCAGACCGGCAAGCAGTTCAGCGCCGAAAGTATCCAACTGAGCACCGGCCCGGTCCACGACTCCACCAACATTCCGGTCAAGCTGACCGCCTTCCTGTCCAGCAGCCAGCCAGCCGTGCGCGTGCGGACCGAAGTCACCGGCGAACTGCGCTTCGAACGCGCCTTGCAGCGCTACAAGTTCGAAGACCTGAAACTGTCCGGCGAAGTCACTGGCGATCCGCTACAGGGCAAGATCCTGAATTTCAACGCCCAGGGTCAGCTGTTCCTGGACAGGGCCGCGAACGTTGCCGAATGGACCGGCATCAAGCTGTCCTTGAACCAGCTGCGCGCCCTGGGCGAACTGAAGGTCAACGACCTCGACAAGACCCCGCAGTTGAACGGCGGTGTATCGATCGCTCAGTTCGACCTGGCGAATTTTGTCGACAGCATCGGCCAGAAACTACCCGCCATGGGCGAAGGCAGCCTGACCAAGGTCGAACTGGTCAGCCGCATCGCCGGTACGCCCACCAGCGTCGAATTCAACAACATCAATCTGAAAGTCGACGACAGCAGCTTCAGCGGCCGTATCGCCGTGGAAGACTTCGCCAAGCAGTCCTTGCGCGCG
This sequence comes from Pseudomonas sp. ICMP22404, assembly GCF_006227205.1. Lineage (GTDB taxonomy): Bacteria > Pseudomonadota > Gammaproteobacteria > Pseudomonadales > Pseudomonadaceae > Aquipseudomonas. The sequence continues at coordinate 158,178 of NZ_VCNG01000008.1, read as the reverse complement.
CAGCTCAAGGCCGACACGTTCAACGTTGACCGCTACCTGCCGCCAAAATCCACCGAGGCCAACAGCGCCAAGGCCGCTCGCGAGGAGGAGGTCAGCAACACCGAGGCCAGTGCCATGGCCGGCGCCGGCACCACGCCGCTGCCGAACGCTCCGACTCAGGGCGCCTGGAGCAACGACCGACTCTTTCCGGTGGAACGCCTGAGCAAACTGGACCTCGATGCCGACCTGACTTTCGGCCAGCTGACCCTCGACAAACTGCCGATCCAGGACGCGGCCCTCAAGGCCACCGGCCAGGGCGGCCTGTTGACCCTGGAAAACCTGCGGGGTGACCTGTTCAACGGCAACTTCGAGGCCAAGGGCACGCTGGATGTACGCCAGCCCACGCCACAGTTGAGCCTGCAAACCCGGATCAACCGGGTGCCGGCCGAGAAAATCATCGAGAGCCAAGGCAAGAATCCGCCGGTCAAAGGCCTGGTGACACTCAACAGCGTCGTGACCGCCAGCGGCAACAGCCAGAAAGCCCTGATCGACAGCCTCAACGGCAACGCCGGGTTCGTCATCAACGACGGTGTGCTGCTCAACGCCAACCTCGAACAGCAACTGTGCAAGGGCATTGCCCTGCTGAACCGCAAGAGCCTGAGCGGCGAACCTCGGGGCAAGGACACACCGTTCCAGCAACTCGACGGCAACTTGACCTTCCGCAATGGCGTGGCCAGCAACCCGGACCTGAAAGTCCGCATCCCCGGCATGACCGTCAACGGCAACGGTGATATCGATCTGCGCGTGCTCGGCATGGATTACCGTGTCGGCGTCATCGTCGAAGGCGACAAGAGCGACATGCCTGACCCGGCCTGCCAGGTCAACGAACGCTACGTCGATGTCGAATGGCCGCTGCGCTGCCGTGGTCCGCTGGAGCTCGGCGCCAAGGCCTGCCGCCTGGACAACGACGGACTAGGCAAGGTCGCGGCGAAACTGGCCGGCGACCGTCTCGGCGACAAGATCGACGAGAAGCTGGGCGACAAGGTCAGCCCCGAGTTGAAAGACGCGCTCAAGGGGCTGTTCAAACGATGAGAGCCGAGCAGTTTTCCACCGCCGTCCTGGACTGGTTCGACCGCCACGGGCGCCATGACTTGCCTTGGCAACAAGGCATCACCCCGTACCGGGTGTGGGTCTCCGAGATCATGTTGCAGCAGACCCAGGTCAGCACCGTGCTCAATTACTTCGACCGGTTCATGGCCTCGCTGCCCACCGTCGAAGCCCTGGCCGCCGCGCCGGAAGACGAAGTGCTGCACCTGTGGACCGGCCTGGGCTATTACACCCGTGCGCGCAACTTGCAGAAAACCGCGAAGATCGTCGTCGACCAGTACGGCGGCGAATTCCCCCGGGACGTGGAAAAGCTCACCGAACTGCCGGGGATCGGCCTGTCTACCGCCGGCGCTATCGCCAGCATCAGCATGGGCCTGCGGGCGCCAATCCTCGATGGCAACGTCAAGCGGGTACTGGCGCGCTTCACGGCCCAGGAAGGCTACCCGGGCGAACCCAAGGTCGCCAAGCAGTTGTGGGCCACCGCCGAGCGCTTCACCCCCCAGGATCGGGTCAACGCCTACACCCAGGCGATGATGGACCTGGGCGCCACGCTCTGCACTCGCAGCAAACCCAGTTGCCTGCTCTGCCCCCTGAAGTCAGGTTGCGAAGCCCACATGCTGGGCCTGGAAACCCGCTACCCGATCCCCAAGCCGCGCAAGGAAGTCCCGAAAAAACGCACGCTGATGCCAATGCTGGCCAACCGTGAAGGCGCCATCCTGCTTTACCGTCGCCCTTCCACCGGCCTGTGGGGTGGATTGTGGAGCCTTCCGGAACTCGACGACCTCGACGACCTGCAACACCTGGCCCTGCAACACTCCCTGGAACTGGGCAAGCACCAGGAAATGCCTGGCCTGGTACACACCTTCAGTCACTTCCAGTTGGCAATCGAACCCTGGCTGGTCCAGGTTCGGGAAAGCGGCCATCACGTGGCCGAGGCCGACTGGCTCTGGTATAACCTCGCCACCCCGCCGCGCCTGGGCCTCGCCGCCCCGGTCAAAACCTTGCTCGAGCGCGCGGCCGCCGTATTGAACGCAGGAGAGCCGTCATGACCCGCACCATCATGTGCCGTAAGTACAAAGAAGAACTGCCCGCCCTGGAACGAGCCCCCTTTCCGGGTTCCATCGGCCAGGATATCTACGACAACGTCTCGGCCAAGGCCTGGGGCGACTGGCAGAAACACCAGACCCTGCTGATCAACGAAAAACGCCTGAACATGATGAACGCCGACGACCGCAAATACCTCCAGGGCGAGATGGCGAAGTTCTTTTCCGGCGAAGAATACGCCAAGGCCGAAGGCTACGTGCCGCCGTCCGAATAAGCTGTCCGGACCGGGGGCGAATCGTAAGCGACGGTAATAATTAAATATTTTTTGAAAACTTGCTTGACGCCCCCCTGAAAAACCCGTTTAATGCGCCCCGTTGCCCAGATAGCTCAGTCGGTAGAGCAGGGGATTGAAAATCCCCGTGTCGGCGGTTCGATTCCGTCTCTGGGCACCAAATACCGAAAACCCCGATCAAGCAATTGATCGGGGTTTTTATTGCCTGGGTTTATTCCACCGTCTCGCCGACTCAGTTACATTCGCCCCTCGTTGCTCTCCCTTCCCTAACAAACGAGTCGTTATGGACATCACCGGCATCCCCTTCGGCACCACCGACTGGTCAACCATCGAACCGACCGAACACAAAGGCGTCACCGGAACGGCATATTGGCGGACCCGGCAGTTCGGGAACATCCGGGTGCGGATGGTGGAATACACGGCGGGATACCTCGCTGACCACTGGTGCACCAAAGGGCACATCCTGTTTTGCCTGAAAGGTGAGCTGAACACCGAGCTGGAGGATGGACGGCACTTCGTGCTCAAGGCTGGCATGAGCTACCAGGTGGCCGACCAGGCCGAGCCCCATCGTTCTTCGACCTCCCAGGGTGCCACCTTGTTCGTGGTGGATTGAGGTTCGAAGCATTGGCCTTGAGGCTGTAGGATATACAGCCTTAATTCACGTCAGGAATCCGGCCCATGGCATCGGCGAACAAACAGCAGAAACGTAACCAGCGCGCCAAAGCGAAAGCCAAGCAGAACCGCGTTCAACGTGCCGCTGCGCCGAACGACTTCCTGGACCCGAACGATGAGCGCATCGATCTGGAAACGGTGGATCTGTCCGATCTGTTCAACCAGATGCGCATGGCTGAAAAAGTCAGTCAGCAGGCCATGTGCGCGGCCTTCCTCGGGCATCCACTGCTGGCGCTGGTGCTGGAACAGGAAGGTGAGGAAGAAGCCACGGACTTCATCTTTACCGCCTTGATCGAATACCGTCGCCTGACCACAGGAGTTGACGAGCAAACTGCACTGGACTGGGTCGAAAGTCCCCAGTTCCAGGCCGATTACGTCGCAGCATCCCGGCAACTGACGCAAGCGTCTGATTAACTTCGGTGACTACGAGGCTGCCCGGTCAAACTGGGTAGCCTGCGTCAGAACTTTCCGCACACCGACACTTTCTTTGGACAGCGCCTACAGGTTCTGACGCAACAGACATAACGCTGCCTCAAACCGATCCTGCATGTATCTGTCGCTTTTCATCCAGGTCAATCAGCCTCGTCCGGCATCATCGAAATACCGATTGGAGCATCCTTTTCTGGACCGCCCACCACTTCGGCTGATATTCGATGAGTCCACTTTTATCCCAAGACGATCCAAAGCTTGCGCCACTGATCAACGAACTCGGTGAACTGATCCAGCAGGCACGTCGTAAAGTGCTGCGCGCCGTTGATACCCTTCAAGTACAGACCTGCTGGCAGATCGGCCGGCATATCGTTGAATTCGAGCAGCGAGGAGCTGAGCGGGCGGCTTATGGGAAACAACTGCTGCCAATTCTGGCAAAAACACTTACGGCGAAGTTTGGAAAAGGGTTCGATGCCTCGAATCTGCGTTATATGCGGCTTTTTTATCAGGCATTTCCAAAGTGTGACGCACTGCGTCACGAATTGAGCTGGACCCACTACCGCACGCTTCTCCGGGTGGAAAACGATAACGCCCGGCATTGGTACATGAACGAAACCGCCACGCAGAACTGGTCCACCCGCGCCCTGGAACGGCAAATCGGAACCTTCTACTACGAGCGCCTGCTGGCAAGCCGCGACCGGCCCAAGGTGAAGCAGGAGGCCTCGGCCAACCTGAAAGCACTGGATCTCGGCCCCAGGGATATCGTTCGGGATCCGGTCGTCCTGGAGTTTCTCGGACTGCCCAATGCCGGTCTCCTGCTGGAAACCGATCTGGAACAAGCCCTGATCGACCAGTTGCAGGGATTCCTCCTCGAACTGGGTAAGGGCTTCGCCTTCGTTGCCCGTCAGCAGCGCATCAGCACCGAGGGCAAGGACTTCTACGTCGACCTCGTGTTCTACAACTATCTGCTCAAATGCTTTGTGATTGTCGACCTCAAGCGCGGCGAACTCAGCCACCAGGACATCGGCCAGATGGACATGTACGTCCGCCTCTACGACGACCTGAGACGCGGCCCGGATGACAAACCCACCGTCGGCATCATTCTCTGTACGCAGAAGGACGAGTCGGTGGTGCGCTACTCAGTGCTGCAAGGCAACGAACAGCTCTTCGCCAGCCAATACCAACTTGTACTCCCGACAGAAGAAGAACTGCGCAATGAGTTGGATCGTGAGCGTGCCCGACTTGAAGAGCGACCATCGGGCATGCCGGCTGAAGGCCACTGACACCCTGGCGCTGATTCGCGATGCGTTCCAAGGGCATTATCCGAGTCCGAAGCGGTAAACTACCCGCCTCACAGACTACCGACCGTGCCGAAATGGCTTGAGCCGGGGGCTGCCACCTGACGAATTGGAAACCGAAGCCCAATGGCCTCACTGAATAAGCAGCAGAAACGCGCCAAGCGTGCCAAAGACAAAGCCAAGCAGATCCGCATGACCGGGCGTAAATCCATTCCAATGTATGGCGACCCGGCCCACGCCACCGCGCAGCCGCCCGTCTATGTGCTGGAGCTGTTCGCCAAACTGCGTGAAGCCGAAGCCGTCAGCCGAAGCGAATTGCTCGACACGCTGCTTTCTTCCCTGAGCGTGATGATCAGCGAACGTCCGGGCCTGCTGGACCTGAAGAACGCCGAGAACGAAAGCATGGCGGCAACCAACCTGGCCGCCGACATGCTGGTGGACTACCGCATGTGGGTCGACGACATGGACCGCGAAACGGCACAGCGCTGGCTCAGCACCCCTGAATTCATCGAGGACTTCGGCGAAGCGCTGGACCGTTATCGCCAATCGATGGAAGAACCCGCCGGCGAGTAAGTCGACGGGCTATTCGTCACCGTTCCAATGGAACACCAGATTGCGTGCGGCCCCGCTGCCGATGTCGGCGGTGTCGCGGTGCTCTTCACCATTGCGTGTCGCCATCACGGTGTATTTGCCCGGCGGCAGTTGCACATAAACCAGCGGTCCCGCGTCATCCAGCGTCAGCAGTGTTTGCCCCGACGCGTTGTGAATCGTGACGTGCACATCCGGGATGTATTTGTTTTCAGGCCCGACCGCAAAAGTCATGTGCAGGTTGTACCCGTGCGCCTGCCCGATGGCCCGGGCTTCGTCTTCGCCGATACCACCGGACAGGTAGGTGATGCCGTTTTGCTGCAGCGGCTGAACCTGCACGCCGGCGCTGTCTATTGGAGCGAGGTTGGTGGCGTTGAGCATGATGGAAAAAAGTAATACCCCTACGCTCGTGAAGGGCAACAAAAAGCAACGAAAAAGCTTCATGGCGATAACTCCCACGGTTCGCCCATACAGGTTCCCTTTTGATTCGGGTTGCAGTCGTAGGTTTAGATCGATTGGAAGCATCCGCGCCACCGGCAGGCGTCAGAATCGTATATCCCATCGCCATATCCCAGTGGTAGCCTACGCTTGGATTTTTGGATTCGTGGAGGACTCCTGATGGAACAAACCACCCTTTTCATGAGCAACCGCAGCCAAGCGGTCCGGCTTCCCAAAGCAGTGGCGATGCCAAGCGACGTGAAGCGCGTAGATGTAATCGCCGTCGGCAGAGCCCGAATCATTACCCCGGCCGGAGAAGCATGGGACAGCTGGTTCGATGGAGATACCGTGACAGCTGACTTTATGACAGACCGCGATCAGCCCGCCGATCAGGAGCGTGAATCCTTCTAAATGATCAAATTCATGCTGGATACCAACATCTGTATTTTCACCATCAAGAACAAACCCCAGATGGTCAGAGAAGCTTTCAATCTGCATCACGGCCAGCTTTGCATTAGTGCCGTTACGCTGATGGAGCTGATCTACGGCGCAGAAAAGTCTTGCGCCCCAGAAAGAAATCTCGCCGTCATCGAAGGCTTCTGTGCTCGCCTTGAGGTTCTACCATTTGGTTATGAAGCTGCCGCACATACCGGAATGATTCGAGCCGAACTGGCGAAGGCAGGCAAGCCAATCGGCCCTTACGACCAAATGATTGCCGGCCATGCCCGTTCTCTCGGGCTGATCGTGATAACCAACAATCTGAAGGAGTTTGAAAGAGTTCCGGGACTGCGCACCGAAGATTGGACCGTTGTGAAAGGGCCTGAGTAACGCTCATCCGGTTAACCCTTCCAACCCCCGTCCAAAGCTGGCACCATCGCGCCTTTTTTTACGCGACTCCCCGGGATTTTTCACCGGCAAACACGGTTCAAACAGCCGTTCGGTTGTTGATGGCGCGACAGTCTGCTGTGCCGATGCGACAAGCTGCCGCACATCACCGGTTTACCACCCGTAGCGCTGTTGGCGGCCATTCGGACGCATGCTAGCTTGGCCGCCTCGCCAAGGAAGGCTGCCAACAGCAAGGGAGCACATATCATGAGGACCGCACATGGCCCAGGCCACGCCCGCGCTTGAAATCCGCAACCTGCACAAACGCTACGGACAGTTGGAGGTGCTCAAAGGCGTCTCGCTGACCGCCCGCGACGGCGATGTGATCTCGATCCTGGGCTCCTCCGGCTCCGGCAAGTCCACGTTCCTGCGCTGCATCAACCTGCTGGAGAATCCCAATCAGGGCGAGATCCTGGTGGCCGGTGAAGCGCTCAAGCTCAAGGCCGCGAAAAACGGTGAGCTGGTGGCAGCCGACGGCAAACAGATCAATCGCATGCGCAGTGAGATTGGTTTTGTGTTTCAAAACTTTAACCTCTGGCCCCACATGAGCGTGCTCGACAACATCACCGAAGCCCCACGCCGGGTGCTCGGCCAGAGTAAGGCCGAAGCGGTTGAAGTAGCCGAAGCCTTGCTGGCCAAGGTCGGCATCGCCGACAAGCGCCACGCCTATCCTGCCGAGCTGTCTGGCGGCCAACAGCAACGCGCTGCCATCGCCCGCACCCTGGCGATGCAGCCCAAGGTGATCCTGTTCGACGAGCCCACCTCCGCCCTTGACCCGGAAATGGTCCAGGAAGTACTTAATGTGATCCGCGCCCTGGCCGAAGAAGGTCGCACCATGCTGCTGGTGACCCACGAAATGGGGTTCGCCCGTCAGGTTTCCAGTGAAGTGGTATTCCTCCATCAGGGCCTGGTCGAAGAACAAGGATCGCCACAGCAGGTCTTCGAAAACCCGCTTTCGGCGCGCTGCAAACAATTCATGTCCAGCAACCGCTAACGGAGCAGTGCATATGCAGACTTACAAGAAATTCCTTTTGGCCGCAGCTGCCAGCCTGGTGTTCTCGGCCAACGCCATGGCAGCCGAGAAACTGAAGATGGGCATCGAAGCGGCGTACCCGCCGTTCAACAACAAAGACGCCAGCGGCCAAGTGGTGGGCTTCGACAAAGACATCGGCGATGCCCTGTGCGCCAAGATGAAAGTCGAATGCGAAGTGGTCACCTCCGATTGGGACGGGATCATCCCGGCCCTGAACGCCAAGAAGTTCGACTTCCTGATTTCCTCTCTATCGATCACCGAAGAGCGTAAGCAGGCCGTGGACTTCACCGACCCGTACTACTCCAACAAACTGCAATTCATCGCACCGAAGAATGTCGAGTTCAAGACCGATAAGGCTTCGCTCAAAGGCAAGGTCATCGGTGCTCAACGCGCGACCCTCGCCGGCACCTGGCTGGAAGACGAACTGGGCAGCGATATCACTGCCAAGCTCTACGACACCCAGGAAAATGCCTACCTGGACCTGACTTCCGGTCGCGTCGACGCGATCCTGGCGGACAAATACGTGAACTACGACTGGCTGAAAACCGATGCCGGCCGAGCCTATGAATTCAAGGGCGACCCGGTGGTGGAAAGCGACAAGATCGGCATCGCCGTGCGCAAGGGTGACGACGGCCTGCGCAACAACCTGAACGCCGCGCTGAAGGAAATTGTTGCCGACGGCACCTATAAAAAGATCAACGACAAGTACTTCCCGTTCAGCATCTACTGATGCGAATGCGCCTGGTCGGCGCTGCTGCATTGCAGCGCCGACCCTTAGCAAAGCCTGCCGCGATATGAACACATACCCATGATGATCGACCTCTACGGATTCGGCCCGGCGCTTGCCGCCGGCGCACTGATGACCGTCAAACTGGCGCTCTCGGCCCTGTGCCTGGGACTGGTGCTCGGCCTGCTCGGCGCCTTGGCCAAGACCTCTGCCCACAAGCCGCTGCAATGGCTTGGCGGCACCTATTCGACCCTGGTCCGCGGCGTCCCGGAATTGCTCTGGGTGCTGCTGATCTACTTCGGCACCATCAATCTGATGGGAGCCTTGGGCAAGTACTTCGGCAACCCGGACCTGGCCCTCAATCCTTTCTCCGCCGGTGTCATCGCCTTGGGCCTGTGCTTTGGCGCCTACGCCACGGAAGTGTTTCGTGGCGCAATCCTGGCGATCCCCAAAGGTCACCGCGAAGCCGGCGTGGCCTTGGGCCTGTCGAAATGGCGGATCTTCACCAAATTGATCATGCCGCAGATGTGGCGCATTGCCCTGCCGGGCCTGGGCAATCTTTTCATGATCCTGATGAAGGACACCGCACTGGTCTCGGTGATCGGCCTGGAAGAAATCATGCGCCACGCACAGATCGGCGTGACCGTGTCCAAGCAACCCTTCACCTTCTACATGGTGGCCGCGTTCATGTACCTGGGCCTGACAGTCCTCGCCATGATCGGCATGCACCTGCTGGAACGACGCGCCGCCCGCGGCTTTGCCAGGAGCACCCAATGAACTGGGAAGTCATCATCAAGTGGTTGCCGAAACTGGCCCAGGGCGCGACCCTGACCCTGGAGCTGGTCGCCATAGCCGTGATCGCCGGCCTGCTGCTGGCGATTCCGCTGGGCATCGCCCGTTCCTCGCGCCTGTGGTACGTGCGGGCACTGCCCTACGCCTACATTTTCTTTTTCCGCGGCACGCCGCTGCTGGTCCAACTGTTTCTGGTCTATTACGGCCTGGCGCAATTCGATGCCGTACGCAGCAGCGCATTGTGGCCGTACCTGCGGGATCCGTTCTGGTGCGCCACCGCCACCATGACCCTGCACACCGCCGCCTACATCGCCGAGATTCTGCGCGGCGCGATCCAGGCCATCCCCAAAGGCGAGATCGAAGCCGCGCGAGCCCTGGGCATGTCGCGGCCCAAGGCGCTGTTCTACATCATGCTGCCGCGCGCCGCGCGCATCGGGCTGCCGGCCTATAGCAACGAAGTGATCCTGATGCTCAAGGCCAGCGCCCTGGCGAGCACCGTGACCCTGCTGGAACTCACCGGTATGGCCCGCACCATCATTGCCCGAACCTACCTGCCCGTGGAGATCTTTTTCGCGGCTGGTTTGTTCTACCTGGTGATAGCGTTCCTGCTGGTGCAAGGCTTCAAGCAGTTGGAACGTTGGTTACGCGTCGATGCCTGCCAGGGGCGCTGAAACCGACGTGTTGACGGGCGCAGCGCTGCTCGCCCGTTTCATCGAGCTGGATGGATTTCTCACGGCACACCAGAGGCTGTGGAAACCACGCCCGTTTACCCACTTGCAACTGCCTTGGGAAGCGTCCCATCCGGAACTCGCCCAGTGGCTACGCAGGCGCTCGCTGGAAGACGCAGAGAACGACCATCACCAGCCCTGGCTGACTGAACAGGCGCCAGCGCCGTTTCCGGAGCTAGCGACGCTTTCCCACGCATTGAGCACCGTCGCAGCATTACCCGGCAAACAGCTCGAAACACCGACCCAGCGCCTCAAGGTCGACGTGCCCGGTCGCAAGTGGCAGCAGATCGAAGCCTTCGCCAGCCGCCTGCAATTCTCCACCGAACCGACCCATTGGCTCGACTGGTGCGCCGGCAAAGGCCACCTCGGCAGACGCTTGCTGCACGGCGATCAACAGCTGACCTGCCTGGAATACGATCCCGCATTGGTCGTCAACGGCCAGCAACTGAGCCAGCGTCACCACCTGGCCGCCACGCATCTGCAACAAGACGTATTGGCACCGGAGGCGGCCCAAGCGATCCAGACCGAGCACACGCCAGTAGCCCTGCACGCCTGTGGCGACCTGCACGTCCGGCTGATGCAACTGGCCAGCGCCGCCGGTTGCGCCCAGTTAGCTATTGCACCCTGCTGCTATAACCGCATCAACGCTGACCATTATCAGCCACTGTCCAGCGCCGCCCGAGGCTCCGCCCTGCAGTTGTCCGTCGATGATCTCGGCCTGCCACTGACCGAAACCGTTACCGCCGGGGCCCGGGTGCGCAGACAACGAGATCAGTCCATGGCCCGGCGCCTGGGTTTCGACCTGCTGCAACGACAGATCCGAGGCCACAACGACTACCTCCCCACCCCCTCGTTACCCACCGCGTGGCTGGATAAATCCTTCGCCCAGTACTGCATCGATCTGGCAGCCCTGAAAAACCTCTCTATCACCGGCACGCCGGATTGGGCCGCCTTGGAAGCAGCGGGTCATCAACGCTTGATCGAGGTGCGTAACCTGGAACTGGTGCGCGGCCTGTTCCGACGGCCGCTGGAGCTTTGGCTGGCATTGGATCGAGCACTTTTCCTGACTGAAAAAGGCTACGACGTTCGCCTTGGCACTTTCTGCGAAACACCCATTACGCCGCGAAATCTGATGCTGCTGGCAGAGCGTTGCCAAGGTGAAACAGCCTGTGGATAACTCTGTTGATGGAATATGCCGGGATCCAATAAATCCGCGTTTTGTTGAGCAAATCATGACTGGTCATTTTTTGTTCATCAGAATAAAAAACCATTAAAACAGTCATTTGCATGCGAATGAGAAGGCTGTCACAAAATCGCAAGACCCCACCCGTCCAGTCGGGTCCGTTGTGCATAAGCGCTCAAGCAAATGGGCATAACGGTCGAAATCAGGGTAGGAAATGCGCCTGCAATTACATCCCTACCGGCACCAAACAGGTCGAAGCCAGCAACAGGACATCCCGAACAACCGCACCTGCCAGGCCCTGTACAAACCCCGAAAGCTTCCGGTTCGCACCCGACCTACGGTCCTGGCAAAAATAGTCAAAATTCAGGGGTTTACAGAAATCACTCAATCGCTATAATCATCGCCCACACGCCGGTATAGCTCAGATGGTAGAGCAACTGACTTGTAATCAGTAGGTCCCGGGTTCGATTCCTGGTGCCGGCACCATACAAGGTTCCAGAGAAGGCTTTCAAAATCTCTGGAACCTCCGAAAAACCCGCCTTCTGGCGGGTTTTTTCGTTTTGGGGTTCCAACGGTTTCCGTCAGAAACTGGTGGATTCCAACCGTTTTAAGGGTAGAGTTTGGGATACAGGTCACTTCGATAAAAGGGAGTACCCTTATGTCGCGCACCACTGCTCCGCTCTCCGATGCAGCTTGCCGCTTGGCAAAACCTGCAGACCGCGCCTACAAGCTTTTCGACGGCGATGGCCTCTACCTCCTAGTCCAACCCAATGGCCGCAAAGGCTGGCGGCTCCGTTACGTCAAACCTGACGGACGGGAAGGACTGACCTCGTTCGGCAACTACCCCGTCATCGGCCTCGCCGATGCGCGCCGCAAGCGCTTGGAGGTCAAGCGAATGCTGGCGGATGGCATTGATCCCATAGAGACCAAGCATCAAGCCAAGGTGGAAGCCGTGATCAAAGGCAGAACCTTTGAAAGCGTTGCGCTGGACTGGCACGCGGAAATGTCGGCCAAGTGGGCACCAGGCCACTCCAAGACTGTGATGAGCCGCCTCAAAACCCACGTATTCCCGCTGATTGGCGCACGCGCCATTGTTGATCTCGACACCCATGACCTTATGCAGCCCTTGGAAGCGATCAAGAAGCGCGGAACGATCGACGTTGCTTTAAGGGTACAAAACTACCTGCAGAGCATCATGCGCGAGGCAAAGCGCCTCCGGCTTATCACCATAAACCCTGCTTACGATCTCGAAGGCTCGATCAAAGCCCCGCGGGTGGTACATCGCCCCGCTCTACCCTTATCGCGACTGCCGGAACTGCAGGAGCGGATCGACACCTATAAAGGCCGGGCACTTACCCGTCTGACGGTGATGCTGTCGCTGCATGTGTTTGTACGCTCCAGTGAGCTGCGCTTCGCCCGCTGGAGCGAGTTCGACCTCAAGCGCGGCACCTGGGAGATACCGGACACTCGACCCGCGTTGGAGGGAGTACCCTTTTCCACACGGGGTACGAAGATGGCAGGGGATATCCATTTAGTACCCTTATCGCCGCAAGCAGTAGCGCTACTCGAAAAAATCCATGCACTCACAGGTAAATTCGCATTGGTCTTCACAGGGGATACCAAACCCTGGAAGCCCATGTCCGAAAATACCGTGAACAACGCGCTTCGGACGATGGGATACGACACCAAAACCGATATCTGCGGGCATGGCTTTCGTTCGATGGCCTGCAGCGCACTGATCGAGTCAGGATTGTGGTCGGAGACAGCCATTGAACGGCAGATGAGCCACAAGGAGCGCAACAACGTCCGTGCCGCTTACATCCACAAGGCCGAGTTTATTGAGGAGCGCAGGCTGATCATGAACTGGTGGAGCCGGTACCTGGAGGCCAATGGGCAGGAGCATGTCACTCCACACGAATTCGCGAACCAGACAGGAGCGAACGTCACTCGCCTAAAAGCAAAACGTGGCGCGACCGAGTAAGCGCTCGGTCTTCATATCTCAGCGATCCACTTGTCCACGCGGGTCCATCCAAACAGGGCTGCAAAGCCGCCCTGTTTGGATGGACCTCACTTAAAAATCTAAAGTCCACACAACTGTCTGTGGAAAACCACTGATTTCCACCGGTGGATAATTTCATCCACAGCCGCAGAACTCCCGAAAATTGGAGTCTTGACCCAAATTATCCACAGGCGTAGAAAAGATCGGGCAAAGCGCTGTCGTCGACAACAACCCAGATAGCCAGAACCTTTAAGGCTACGCCACACGGTGGTGGTTCTCCCAAAGTGCGATTAGCGTCCGGCGGCTCGCACGGTCACAGCGATGTGATGGATGCCTACTTTTATCAGTGTGCCCACTGCGGCAACTTATCCCCTTTCATAGCTGCCCTGCAGCAACCTATCCGCTTGGCCATTTCATTGCGCCAACCTGCGCCCGTCTCTTTCTCCCGGAAAGAGACGGGCGCTCCTACCACTGCTGCAGCCCACCTCGTACAAGGCATTGCGGCATTTCCCCTCGTGACAATCGGCGTGACAAACACCGAAGTCACCAACAACAGCGACGCAGATGATGGTGCCGCAGCCCAAGGAATGGACTGCACCTGACTGACAGTCAGGCATGCCCCGGTCATCTCTTCACTGCCTTTACCCGACTCAGGATCTCGCGGCGCTGCTCTCGTCAGCCAGCGCTGCCTCCACCCGCCCACTTCCTCGGAAGTGCTCAGGAGGCCAGATCATGAGATGCCCAAGCTCCCGGTCGTAAGGAGCCGTCAGTCCCGCGTTAGTGGACAACCCTCACAGGTCGCAGGGGCCTCGATCCCTGATAACACTCAACATTCGTGGCGGGATGACGTGGGGAAAGTTTCAACGGTTTGGTTTCAACAGGAGTGTGATCATGGCATCGGTAGGTAGACGGGATGGGCGAAATTTTGGCTATGGTCGGCAGCTGAGTTATGCCGGGCCGCAAGCGCTGAAAGATCTGTTTGGCGGCGGGCATTACGGGACGGTCAAGGCGCACAGTGATCGTTGGCAGGCTTTTGTGCGCTGGTGTCGGTCGGAGGATGGGCCGGGGTTTAATGATGCGCGGCAGATTGATCGGCAGACCTTGATGGACTACGCAGGACATCTGCGCCAACAAGTTGACCAAGGTGAACTCGCCATCGCCACCGCGCAAAACCGGCTGTCCAGCGTGAACCGAACCATGGCTGCGCTTCGCGGTGATCAATATATGAAAGTGCCGAGCCCGAGCAAGGCGCTGGGAGTGCGGCGCACCAGTATCCGGATCGTGCCGCCGCAAGGCCAAGACCGCGAACATGTGAAGCGGGTCTTAGAGGCGCTCTATGGACATCAGCAGTCGCGCGCAGCCGCTATCGCATTGTTGGCCCGAGCCACCGGTATGCACTTACGCGAGACGATTTTGGCCGACCTTCCCCGTCTAAAACGTGAAGCCGAGCAATTCGGCAAGATCAACATCCAGGACGGTACCAAAGGTGGTCGTTCAGGCGCGTCAGCACCTCGTTGGATTACGGTAGATGATCATATTCGTGACGCATTGAGGTTTGCCGAACAGGTCTCGCCCGAAGGTAGTCGCAACCTGCTTGCACCGAACGAACGCTACCTCGATTTCTTGCAGGGAATCGTCCGACCCGCACGGGACATCCTCCATAAGCACAACCTCGAAGGCTTCCACGAGTTGCGGGCAGCCTATGCGTGCGAACGCTATGAGCAAATCATCTAGCATCCTGCGCCCATCAACGGTGGCCGTTACTACCAGCTCGACCGACACCTCGATCAGAAGGCCCGGGTGCAAATCAGCTATGAGCTGGGGCACCGTCGTACCGACGTAGTTTCGGCTTACATCGGGGGTCGAGCATGAGTAAGGCATTCGATATAGAGCTGTTCCTGGCGAGCGTCCTAACTGGATCTCATACCACACGCCAACGCCACCTGCGTCAGGCGAAGGCTATCCAAACAGCAATCGCTGATCGCTGGCAACGCGACAATCCATGGGCCTGGCAGCAAAAGCATCTCGCATGGTTTCTGGAAAACCACGTAGGGGACAGGAGTGAAGCCACGCGGTATTACTACAAGCTAACGATCAAGCGGCTGATCTGCCGGCTCGGAAAGTCGTGGTCGTTACCTTAGAGCAAGATTGAGGCGCGGCTGGTTTTGCCGCGTTACTCAGCTTCCCCTCAAGTCATTGGCTATCCATTCTTGAGCGCGCAGATGCCCGAAGAGTCCCGGTCAATATGCTGCACAGTAAGCCATCGATGATGGTTACGCCAAATGCACTCAATAACGTCCATCGAACCATACGAGCAGGATTTCTTCGTCCACGAAATGGTGATGGTACGCTCACACAAAATTCGCTACTGTTGAGTTACCGCTCGTCTGGCGAATCACAAGGTGTAACCTCCATAGTGAGAGGCGACCAGCCTTAGAGACGTTGAGCTTAGCGGGTTTGCTTGAGTTAACCGGTACCTTGGGTTGCTGCAATGGCACCTGCGAAATGCACGTTGAGCACTTCACCTGGCCAGGAGGGCAAGGGACAATGGGAAATCAGCACGACCGGCAATTTCTCTTCGGAAACGATTTCCTATGACCAGAAAATTTAAGTGGACCAACGCATCGGTGCTGTCTTTTGCCGAGGGTGTTAGCCCAGTTGAGGCTATGGAAACAAAAGCCAGGAACTTGGTGCTCCGCGCTATGGATGATGGGTGGGGCGGCCCCCCTTTTGATCCGTTAGCTCTGGCGAAATGGCTAGGTATCCGAACCGAGGCGCGAGGCGACATACCTGATGCCCGTCTATTAGCTTCAGAGGACGGTGGAAGGCATCTCGAGTACAACCCCATGAGACCACGAGGCAGACTTCGATTTTCGATCGCTCACGAAATCGCTCACACGCTTTTTGATGATTGGGATCACGAGGTTCGTCACCGTAATGGAGATACTGCTACTCAGAAAGACAACTGGCAGCTCGAAGTTCTATGCAACATCGGTGCTGCTGAGCTCTTGATGCCGCTAGGAAGTTTTACGGAATTAGCAGGCGAAGAGTTATCCATCCAGAAGGTGATGGATGTCAGGAAGTCTTTTGACGTATCAGTTGAAGCCTGTCTTATTCGCTTAATAAAACTTGCGCGCACCCCGTGTGCCGCTTTCTGTGCGTCCATGCACGATCATGAAACTTATCGCATCGACTACATCATCCCTGCGACAGGATGGGACTGCCCCCTGCCAGTGGGACAATCCTTTTCACACGACGGCCCAGTGGCCGAAGCGAGTGCAATTGGTTTTACCTCTGTAGGTCAAGAAGAAGTTTTGGGCTCAAACTATCGAGTTGAATGTGTTGGGCTAGCTCCCTACCCAGGACAAGTAGTACCACGTGTCGTCGGCTTTTTGACTCCATCACAACCGACAGACTACGAAGCTCTTGTGGTTACTGAGGTAGACGGGGACGCCCTCGTCCCGCGGGGTAGTGGCCCAAAATTGGTAGCTCACGTGATTCCAGACACTAGCTCTACCTGGGGAGGAAATGGTTTCGCTTCTCAGGTCCGCAAGAAATTCCCTCACGTATGGGAACAATTTCGTAGTGAGACTTGCGCACTAGATAAAACGCCTAAGCTTGGACAAGTCTTCGTTGCCAGAATGGGAGAAGGTATCAGCGTCGCCCATATGGTCGCACAGCGAGGCTACGGTGCATCGAAAGGTCAGCGACTCGGCTATGAAGCTTTTGCAAAGTGTTTGTCTGAAGTGCGCGTAAAAGCCCTTGAAATGGGCGCCACAGTGCATATGCCAAGAGTTGGGACAGGCCACGGGGGAGCTAACTGGGAAATAGTCAGAGAACTCATCACTGAAGAGCTTGTTGATAAGGGCGTTCCTACGACAATTTACCGGCTGCCGGTATAACCTTAACAAGACGGCCGACAGGGATGACGGATGAAGCATAGAGCGATTGTGTTATCGGGTCGAGTTTGCGCAGGTAAGTCAACACTTGCCAACCTACTTACAACTCGCGCGAACGCGACTTTGATCAAGACGAAAGACTTGATTTACCAATTTCTACCGAAGACTAAACATACAAGGCGAGCCTGTCATAGTGCGGGAGTACGACTTGATCGAGACAGCAAAGGCAGCTGGATTTCTGATGCATTGAACGAACGGCTAATGAATGAGAAGGAATTAGGCCTGATCGTAGTTGACTCCGTTCGCACTGCTGCACAAATCGAGTATTTGAGGCACAGCGGATGGATTGTCACGCATGTTCATCTAGACGCCACCCCCAATACGTTGGCAGGTCGATTCTCTTCTCGCCCTGCCAACGAGGAGGGATTGACTTACGCACAAGTTGCCAATATCCCCACTGAAAAACATGCGGCAGATCTAGCCAGGGTCGCAGACGTGTTAATAGACTCGGATCGGTGCAACGCCGACGACGTCTATGCACGCGTGATCGCACGTATAGAGACTCGCCCTCTACTGACCTCTCCCGTTATTGATGTGCTTGTCGGGGGACAATATGGAAGCGAGGGAAAAGGAAATATTGCTCATTTTATGGCACCTGAATATGACGTTTTGGTGCGCGTAGGTGGGCCTAACGCGGGACACAAGGTGTACCGCTTCGATGAGGAGCCTTATACGTTTCGTCAGCTCCCATCCGGCGCCCTCGGCAACAAAGATGCAACACTTGTCATCGGCGCAGGTGCCGTAATCGGACTTGATGTACTTCTTAGGGAGATCAGTGAGCTCTCCATCAGTTACGACAAACTGTTGATTGATCCTCAGGCCATGATCATTAACGCCCATGATATTAGGTGGGAAGAAAAAATCCTCAAAAACGCTATTGGATCGACGGCACAGGGGATCGGCCGTGCAACGGCTAGAAAAATCCTGGGACGAACACCTGGTAGTAGCGTTAAAATGGCGAAAGATATCCCGGCGCTAAAACATTACCTTAGAGACACGGTTGAGTTTTTTGCAGGATGCTTATCCGGCGGAAAAAGAGTCATGCTGGAGGGGACTCAAGGAACATCGTTGAGCCTACATCATGGACATTACCCCCATGTAACATCACGTGCTACCACTGCAGCTGCTTGTTTGGCTGAAGCGGGTCTTTCGCCTCGTCATGTAAGACGAATCGTTATGGTGTGTCGAACCTATCCAATAAGGGTGGGCGACTCGGTTACAGGACAAACCTCTGGCTTTATGAGCCAGTTCATCGATTTCGCAGATATCGCGCAACGATCAGGAATAAAGCTTGAAGAGCTAACTGGAGCCGAAGTCGGATCGGTTTCTCATCGTCCTCGTAAGGTGGCTGAGTTTGATTGGGCGCAGCTACGGAAGTCGCTACTACTGAATGGACCTACAGACATAGCTTTGACTTTTGCGGACTATTTAGGTGTGTCTAATCGCCGCGCGTATCGGTACGAGCAACTGACGGACCAAACCCTACGTTTTATTGAAGAAATTGAGAAAGTCAGCGGCATTCCTGTGTCTATGATTTCAACTGCATTCAACGAAAGAAATATCATCGACCGCAGAATGTGGTAATCGATTCGGAGATTTAATATGGATGTCGCCGCACTTATTAATAACTACCCTCGACTCTTCCACATGGCGGAAGAAGGTTCTTGGCCATCGATCAAAAAGCACGGTCTTTTGAGCACCGCCGCGGCTTTAGATCGCTATTCCATACAGGGAGCGAGCCGGCTAACGCTCGAAGAGGGACATCGCGCGGAGAAAGTTAAAGTCGGAGCTCCCGCAGATTTTATCGTATTACGAGATCAAAAACCCATGGAGCCATCCCGCTTGGCACGGGCATTGACCGATGGAACGACTCCAGCTGAATGGTACAAATTTTTGAACTCGAAGGTTTTCATGTGGGCTGAGGAAACGCGGCTTTTTAAACTGTTGAATGCTCGTGGCTATGGAAAGCTAACCCACGACGTGCTGACTATTGATACTGCTGCCTTGATGGCTCAGTACGAGAACGCAGTTTGGTTATGCCATATGAACTCAGGTAACACGTTCCCAATGTGGCATGCGCGTGGAATGGATACGTTCAAACGAATTGCGAACTATCCAACAAAAAAAAGATCTGAAGCGCCAGCAAAAAAAGTAGTCGAAGTTGTTGTGGATTATCATATCCCTAACATTGCTGACTTTGTAGTCGAAGTCAGGTCAATTCAAGGCAAGAACATTCTTGGAAATATTGCATTGTAAGGTTGGTGACCATGACGACCACAAAGAAACTAATAATTCTTTTAAGCGGTCCAATCGCTGTCGGAAAGACATCGTTGCGCGAAAAATTGATTTCGGACTTTGATTTTCACACAATTCAATCGAGCACTTACCTTAAAGACCTGGCAACAACACGAAAAATCGACCCAACAAGACACAACCTTCAAGAGCTTGGTGACTCTCTGGACAGGGAAAGCAACTTTCGATGGATTGTAGACAACGTCGCATTGCCGCTAATAAGTTCAAATCCTAGCTATTCGCGATGGATCATTGACGCCGTCCGAAAACCTGAACAAGTCGAGCATTTTCGCGACGCGTTCGGGGATAGCGTTCTACATGTTCATCTAACCTCTACGGAAGAGATTCTCGAATCTCGCTACAACGCACGAAAAAAATCAGAAGATTGCAGTGTTAGAAACATCCCTTACAACGAAGTAACTTCACATCCAAACGAGCAGTGTTCACGCAGTCTAATTACTTTAGCCAATATAGTTATAGACACATCAAAGCTATCTCCGTTAGAAGCAGCCAACCATATCTGCAAAAAACTCAAAATAAATACAATAAACTAAACTTTCAAATACTCACTTTACGGAAGTCAAGCGCACACATCAGAACGAAGCCCATACCTAAAATTGGTATGGGCTAATATAGCATACAAGAAGTAGAGCACTATCGTTGAAAACGATGAGTTTCTCTGTTCATTTGAATTGCAAGCAAATGCCCTTTTGGATCATCCGCCTGAAGTACCATCGAATCCTTTTCAAGTTGGACGATAGCAAACTCATCCGAGGTTCCTTTAGGTATAGCGTCGCTGAGAGCAGGAAAGTCTTTACCTGTGATAGCAACGATCATTTTCGGGTCAATTCTTTTAGAGTCAATCTCAATAAACTTCGGATGAGACTTTATATCCATCAGTTTAATAATGATACTCTTCGAGTCCGCAGACCACTCGCCGGCGCCATCCACATCGTAGAGGATGCGAAATTCTTGCTTATCCACCAACCCCTCAAGTTTCATTTGGCCGGTGAAGTTATAGCTTCCATTCTTCAAGTACTCTGTCGTACCATTAATCTCCACCGTACCGTTGGAGGAAGGATAGGAATACCTGCTAGACCAAATGCCATAGACACCAGGATTTCTTGGCTCACTCGGCGCTGATGGAAGAACTACAGCTAAAACCGCAAATACTCCTCCAACAACGGTTGATACTGCCACTGATACCTTCGTAAAGGTTGAAAGATTAACTTTATACATATTATCCTTTGAATTAATTATTATCTTAGTGATACACGAAGCCCTCGCCACCATAGAAATAGCAGCTTGGACATTATTTGGGAAAAGGTAGCCAGGGAGACGTAACGTCTCCCCAAAATCCACCTTGCTAGAAGTCGAACGAGAGTTGCCCTGGGGGGCTACGATAGTGATCAGTGACGTCCTCCCACCTCCCAAAGCGAAAGCGAGGATAGCGATGGACGTAAACAGTTTTGACGCGTTGTGCCGGCGAGCGGCGATACTTACGGACTGACACCATTTTGGTCAGATCTCCTTGCTGTGTTAGGCCGGAGAACTGCTCTTACCGACCAGCGGGCACAAGGTTTCCTTGCGCTGGCGCTGGTAGGCTGCTAAATTTCGCACGCGAACTTGAAATCAGCGGAACAGAGCGATGGTAGCCATTCCATCGCTTTTATTTGATAAGGGCCACTCGAAGCGCCAACTTCTGTGGTCCTTTTTCATTCTAGGTAGCCTTCTTTCCTTAAAGAGTAAATTCGAATCCCTGCGGATTTTTTTGATACTCCATATTTAACTGCAATTTGAGAGGCATTTAGTCTCATACCCGAAAGCTCACTTGCAGGAATAAGAAGCTCCGCAGCAAATCTATCTGCCTGCCACTCAGAGTCTTCGTAAAAATTGTGACTTCGCGGAGAAGAGGGATGATGTCTCGCGAAACCAAGCCTGTCAGAATTATGCAGAATCAGATGACCTAGTTCGTGAGCCAACGTGAATCGAGACATTCGATCCCCCCGTACCGCACCAGACCATACTGACTGTTTCACTCGAATCAGATGCCTATCGGGAAAAGCGAGGGCAAGGACATCTGAAGGGAATAAGTTGTCCTCCTGAATATCGTAATCCCATCCTTTCGACTGCAAACCAAACTCATAGAGTTCAATAATATCTACGTTACCGGGTGGCAAAGAGAATATAACTCTAAATTCCTCAGCCACCTCCCTAATTTTACGGCTACTTAAAGGGGCGACCCTAACCCCCCGCGGCTTCGATTTCTCCATCAACTCACATCCTCTAGTACCTTATTCAAACGATCCAAAATTTCTAATCGTACTTGGTCTGTAACGCCAGGCAGCTTCCTGGCAAAAGCTCCCAGAACTCCCTTTTCTAAATCCTCAAGCTTTTCCACATTTATTGCCGATTTACTTTCGTCAGCCGCTCTTACAAGATCATCTTTATTAAAGTTACTGTTAGTAGCCGAAAAATATTCAATAGTTTTTTCTAGTAGTTCATCATTCACTGGCTTCCTACCGGTCTCCACGGCGGAAAGGTAGGCTTCTGAGTAGCCTATAGCCTCTGCCATTGCATTCAGCCTTACTCTGGCCTGAATGCGTAATTCACGCACTTTTTGGCCGAAAGGCGTCAGGTTCATGTTTTCCCCTCCATTGTTAGTCTCCATGACCTCCCCGGCGGGAAGGACTACAGAGCATTGCTTTGATACTTGTAGGGAATCTACACCCTCAAGAACGTAAAAACAACCTACAAGGAAGATTTTCTGCCAGCCTAGGTTTCTTCGGTGCTTGGCACGCCACTGTTCGCAGAAGAAGGCCCCAGCGGTGGTTTTCCTGAACGATCCTTAGGAATGGGGGGCAGTAGGATTTAATAGTTCAGTATTCGCTCTGGGGCGATATCTCTCTCAAACGATCACTGGTCACGCAGCTTCCGCTGAGGGCTTAGACGGAAACGTAAGGTGAAAACCAAACGCTTAAGGATAGAAATAGGGATAGACGAGAACTCTAAATCATCATAACTTATTGTTATTATTGAATTTATTTTTGTTTTTCGACTCCTGGTGCCGCACCATACAAGACAAAGCCCTCGCAGAAATGCGGGGGCTTTGTTTTTCCCTTACGTAAATAAATGACGTAACAAGCGTCAGCCTACGTTCTGAGCTTCCCTTTCCTTTCGCCCACGTCACTGCACTGTGGCGTCATCGATACTCGTCATTGACGATCTTGCAGAAAATCCAGAATTGCCTGGGCGGTAGCCTGCGCTTTTTCTTCCAGTACCCAATGACCCGTGTTCTGTAAAATCAGTGAATGCGGTCGGTAACTGATATGGTTTACCTGCTCGGCCAACGTCTTGCCTCTTGAGTGATCTCCGCCGATGGTGAGTACTGGTACGGCCAATTTGTTCTGAGCAAACGCCTGATTGTCATTTGCATCGCTTTCCACCCAAGCTGAATAGAGTTTGAATGCCGCTTCCATTCGTCCAGGCCGGGAATAATCCATTACCAATGCGTTGCGCACCTCATCATCAACTTTAGGGTTGCCTGGATATACGAACTCATCAAAAAACATGTCCAGATAAGTTTTTTCCTGCCCTCGAATCATTTTCAACGCTGTTTCGCCGAAGAAACGAAAATGCCATTTGCTGGCAGTGCCATTCGCCGGATTGCCGTTATAAGGGATTTCCCAGCCTGGGAGTCCCGGGACGAATCCATCCATCAAAATGATGTGCTTGGTTTCCTGCGGATAGAGTGCGCCATAGGCGTAGGCGACAATCAGCCCCATGTCGTGACCGACAATATCCAGTCGCCCCAGTTTCAGAACGGCGACCAATTCATGGAGGTCGCGTGCCATGTTCTTTTTATCGTATCCATCCTTCGAGATATCCGTTTCTCCAGCGCCACGATAATCTGGAACGATAGGGGTATAGCCCGCGCGCAGGAGTCTTCCCATCAGGGATTTCCAATTTCTCCAGCTTCCTGGAAACCCGTGAATCAACAAGACCGGCTGCTCACCATTACCGCTCACCAGATAGTGCATGCGAATGCCGTTTACGTTCGCGTATTCACTTCTGAATGTCGCACCGTCAACGACAATATTTGCTCCATCTGACGAGGCGGACATTACGCCTGGATGAATAAGCCGATTCATTCTGACACCTTACTTGAGCCGGACGACCCGGAGCATCACTCCGA
Organism: Pseudomonas sp. ICMP22404; assembly: GCF_006227205.1. Taxonomy (GTDB): domain Bacteria; phylum Pseudomonadota; class Gammaproteobacteria; order Pseudomonadales; family Pseudomonadaceae; genus Aquipseudomonas. Next base: position 134,538 of record NZ_VCNG01000008.1, on the reverse strand, counting down.
ACCTTGATTCCCGAGACTAAACAGGCGGATCAAGCATTAGTAACGGGCCTGAAAAAACCGAATGTCTTTCAGCGTCAGCGTGGAGGATTCCTCGGTCCGCTGGCACTGTCAGGAATGACAGTTCCGATAAACGGCGGGGGCATGGCTACTCCCTTTAGCGCTCTCAAGACTATTCAAATAGAGGTAAGCGATCCGCACATCGGAATTCAGGGCAGTGAATGCCCACCCCCTCGCCGCAAGGCGCTATGCGGCATTCATTTAATTTCTCCCTTGCCGATACCCTCAATAGACGCATCACTGCCCCAAGCCCTCACAGGCGCTCGACTACACTTGCCCAGAAATCGCCGCTCCAGGAGCAATCGACAATGAAGATCCGCACCAAGATCATAGCTTCGGGGTTGGTCAGTCTTTTCTTTGCTCTTCTACTCGGCGGTATCGGGTTGTGGGGGCATACCTCCATGACCGCATCCCTGGCGGAGAACGAAACCAGTATTTCAGCCATGCGCAAACACATGGAGGCGGACATGATGCACGATGCCATTCGTGCCGATGTCTTGGCTGCGCTGTTGGCAACGCCCGGTAATGTTCAGGAAGCCAAGGAAGTGCAGGAAGCGTTTGACGAGCATTCGCAGCGGATGCGCAAGGTGATTGCCGAGAACGCCGAGGCGAAGTTGCCGGCGGAAGTCGCCAAGGCCATCGTCGAATTGAAACCACAGGCCGATACCTACATTGATAAAGCCAAGCAGGTGATCGGCAAAGTGCTGGGTGGCGCCAAGGATACACAAGCGCTGCGGACGGAATTCAACGCAGCGTTTTCGGCATTGGAAGAGCGTAATGAAGCCGTGAGCGAGCTGATCGAGAATCAGGCCCAGGCTTCTCGCGAGCATCAGGATGAGAGCATCCAGTCTTCGGGGCGCTGGCTGATCGGGACGTTATTGGCGACCTGTGTGGCACTGATACTGTCGTCCTGGAGCTTGGTCAACGCTGTGCTCACACCGTTGAATAAAATCATCCTCAATACCCAGGCGATTTCCCAAGGCGATTTGCAGCGGTCCATGGGGGCGCACGGCAAGGATGAGCTGGGCCAATTGCAGAGCGTCATTGAACAGATGCAAGCCAACCTGCGGCAAATGATCGCCACGATCCGCAGTCAGAGCGACGAGTTGCATGGTACCTCCCGTACCTTGGGCGACACTGCCAGGCAAATTGTCTCCAGCGCCGATCAACAGGCCCAGAGCGCGACCAGCATGGCGGCGAGCATGGAGCAGATGATGGCGAACATCAGCCAGATCCATCAGCATGCCGACAGCGCCCGGACGATTTCGGCGCAGTCCGAACAACTGGCGAGCAGCGGCGGGCAAGTGATTCTCGGGGTGGTGGAAGGCATGAGCCGCATCGCCGAGGTGGTCAATCAGTCCTCCAGCAAGATTACGGCCCTGGATGCTTCGTCCGAAGACATTCATTCCATCATCCAGGTGATCAAGAGTATCGCGGAGCAAACCAACCTGTTGGCGCTCAACGCCGCCATCGAGGCTGCCCGCGCCGGGGAGGCTGGTCGGGGTTTTGCCGTGGTCGCCGATGAAGTGCGCAACCTGGCGGCGCGCACCACCCAGTCCACCCAGGAAATCACTGCGATGATCGAGCGTATCCAGACCAGTGCCCGGGATGCTGTGTCCAACATGCAGGCATGCGTCAGTCGCGTGGACGAGGGGGTGAACCTGGCCCAACAGGCCGGGGTGTCCATCAGCGAAATCCGCACTGGCGCCCGTCATGCCGCCGAAGTGGTCGAGGAAATTTCCCAGACGATTGCCGAGCAATCGAAGGCCAGTGATGAGATGGCTCAGCGGGTGGAGTCGATTGCCGCCCAGTCACGGGAAAACACACTCTCTATTCACCATCTGCAGCAAACCGCCACTCAACTGAACACTGCCGCGGGGTCGATGCAGTCTTCGGTGCAGCAGTTCAAGATCTAAGTTCTATTTGTGGCGAGGGAGCTTGCCCCCTCGCCACGAAGCCGATTCTGCTAGAGCTTTTGTTTTCGAATCAGACCTGACTCACCTCAAACACAAACGAAATCTCCCGCTTCTGGGCACTCCAGACATACCGGATATGCTTGCCCTGCACTGGAATCGAAACCGCCGGTGGGCGAAATGCGGCGACGCATTCGTGGCCGGGCAGGCGGACGCTGTTGTAGAGCAGGCCCCAGGATAATGTTTCACGCAGTTGCCGGGCGAATACCTGGGACGGGCCGTAGGCGGTGGGGTCCGGGTCGTGGAGGTGGGGATAGTCGTGGCGGATGTCGTGCAAGGGCTTGATGACTTGGTTGACGTAGGTGCGCATGGTCAACTCCAGATCCGGCTCATTGGTTGCCCCGAGAAAGCGCGCCTGGTGATAGCAAGTCTCGGCAATGGCGGCTTCCTGGCTGCTGGCGGCATAGTAGACACCAAAGGTGCCGTCGCTGAAGCGACTGCTCTTGCCGATATGGGTGAACGCCGCCATCACCGGCGAGGAACCAGGCCCGGAAACCCGGTCTTCAGGACGTACCCGCGACAGCACGCCGGCCTCTTCCATCAACCGATCGTTGGTCAGCGCTTCCAAGGCATAGGCCGTGGGCAAATCCTCGGGATCGAGCACGTCTTCGAACAGCGTGATCGGCGGGAAGCTGCTGTTGACGATCCGATAGGCACCCTTCCATTGCGGCTCTGTCAGAGGTGGCGTCATCAACCGCGCACTCCGTCCAGGTAGCGCCGCACATCGGCGATATCCACCACTCGCCCGGCCAGCATGTAGGAAAGCGCCGACTGGCCATTGAACGGCGCAGCGGCGTTGGGGCTGCTGACCCATTGATAGGCCCGGTCCCGGCTGTTGCTGAAGATGATGCTCAGCGCCTTGTGGATACCCATGAGATAGGAAATACGCTCCAAGGTGTCACGGGGCAACCTGACGTTGGTGGGTAATTGTTTGTACTTGTAGAAGGTCGTGTTCCCCACCTTGCCCAGCAACGTGCGCTGTTGCTCGACGCTGCAGCCCCACAACTCCATGAGGTTGAAGAAAAACTTCAACGCAATTCGACCCGCGTCCGGGGAATCCAGTTGTTGCTGTGCGTTGAGGGTGATGGAGGAAGTAGCCATGGGATTTGGGCTCCTTTTACGGGTGACGCTTAGAGAATAGTACACATACGGATATAAATTAATATTTAATTCGCAAACGAACAAGCCAAAGTTGTATTCAGGTCCTACTAATACCCGTCAGTTGAAATCAAGGCTCCCACGGGTTTTGTCGCCTGATTGCCTCGCCTCAGCCCTGACAAGAAGAATTACACAAGCCAACACGCGCCAAACCAGCAAAAAACCAAAATCCCACATAAGCTCCAAACAGCGCCTACCGGAGCTTTTCACCACAAAACCGCGACAACCGTGGCAAGCTGCACGATGATAGCCGCATGCACCGCCTGACCCGGGCCAAGTGCACAACAATAGCGAGCCCACTTAAGCAGAGGGCATTACCTCATGGATAGCAGAACCCTACGCAACCTCATGCGCATCGTGCAGACCGGCTCGTTGTCGGCGGCCGCGGAACATTCGTGCCTCACGGTGCAGGCATTGGCGGCGCAGTTGAACAAGGTCGAGGAACAATTTGGTTTCCGGCTGTTCAGGCGTTCGAACAAGGGCCTGACGTTGACGAGCCAAGGCTCGGAACTGACCCCTTTCATGGATCAGGTGCTGGTGGCCACACGCCAGCTCGAAGAGAAAGTCACGGCGCTCAAGAAGCCGCGGCAGCGCACCTTGAAAATGGCGCTCAATACCACCCTGCCGGCGGAGTTCAACCGGCGGATGATCGATCGGTTGATAGCCGTCTTCCCCCAGTATCAGCTGGAATTCAGTTACGCCGAATCGATGGAGAACCTGAGCAAACTCAAGAATGAAGATTTTGACCTGGCCATCCTGATCGGGGCGCAGCAGAGCGGCTTTTCCAGCATCACGATGCCTGATGTACAGGTTCGGGTGGTGGGTGCCCATTGTGGCAACGAAGGCGACTCCCTCGGTTTGCTCGGAGACAGGTTTCAGGTACGTCCCGCAGAAGAGTGTCCATATTCCCACAGCTTCCTCCGTTTTCTCGACGCAGGGCTGAGCGAATATGGCTCAAGTCAGCGAATGGTGTATTCCTGCAGCGAAACGCTGACGTTGTCGTTGATCACCCAACTCGATGGCCTGGGGCTGGTATCCCGGGATGCGGCACTGCGCAACGGCCTGACGATCTTCCCCGACTTCGAGGACTCTCTCGAGGTACGCCTGGCAGTGAACAATCCTGAACTGTCCGGCCAGGCGCTGCACGATGTAGTGGACCTCGCGCTACAGGAACGAACCGAGCGCGATATACGCCGCCGTGCCCACCGCCACACTGAGAAACAGGTTACGGCTGAAATACGCACATAACAGCGTCGGAATCGCGGCGTAGAGCTCCGGGCGGTCGAGTTGTATCTGCTGATCCTTGATCAATAACGGGGTGAGGCTGATCGCAGCGACGATCGCCACCGGCAGGTATTCCAGGGCACGGGCAATGAAGGGCGGCCAGTGTTCCGTGTTGACCTGCAACGGCAAGGCCCGCGGCAGGAAGGTCACGACCATCATCAGGCCCACGACCAGGATCAGGAACGTTTGGTCAGGCATACGCCCACCCCGCAGCCAACGAACGTGGCAATGAAGACATTGAATGGCGAACTGCCCAGGAGGCTCAGCCCACCCATGCAGACGACGGCCGCCAGGGCCGCGATCAGCTTGTTACGGGTATTGCACAGCGAAACCAGCACGTAGAGCATCATCGCGGTCAAGGCATAGTCGAGCTGATACTTGATCAGGTGCGCAGCGTACTGCGCACACACGGCACCCAATAAGCCGCCGAGCACCCAGGACGTATGACAGAACAGGTTGAAGCCGATCAGATAGCGCACACTCACCGGCGCGCCACTACCCAACTTGACGCTGTGGAAGGCGAACGACTCGTCCGTCAGCCCTGACGCGTAGCACCAGCGCTCGAAACGACTGAGCCCCAGCGCACGCAGGGCCTTGGCCATGTACACCGACATCAACATGTGTCGCGCATTGATCAGGAATGTAGTGAGCACGATGGTGGTCAGCGACGCCCCGCTGGAGATCAACGCCAACGCCGCGAACTGCGAGGCGCCCGCGTAGACGAACAGGCACATCGCTACCGGCAACCACAAGGGTAACCCGGCGTTGACCGCCATCAGACCGAACACAAACGAAACCGTAAAATAACCCGCGACCACCGGACTGGCTTCGGCGAAGGTACGCGAGGTTTGTGGTTCGACCACCAGCGGCTGGCTGGAAGTCTTGCTCATAGATCCCTCTCGAAAGTGATTTCACCCCGTGGTTCGCAGAACCCCTGGGCCGCCCAGAAACGCTTGCCGGCCAGGTTAGCATCGTCGACGAACAGGAACATGCGCAGCACGCCCACCCGCTTCATGTCGGCGGATGCCGCTTCCACCAGGCGCTGACCCAGGCCCCGGGTACGATGCCTTGGGCTGACCGCCAGGTGATTGATGGTGCCACGGGTACCGAGCATACCGCCAATCACGGCGCCCACCACGCTGCCAGTGGCATCGATGGCCAGGTACGCCGTGGTGGTTTCCTGCAACAACACCCCCCGCAAGAACCGGGCATCCTGCCATTCGCAGAACGACACTTCGTCGAAAGCGCGAAAGAACTGCTCCATTCGCTCGGCATCCCTGACCATCGCCCGGCGCAACAGCACCTGCTGCTCCGGGTCGTCCATGGGTACCAGCTGTTCAGCGAACAATGTCAAAAGCGGTCCCGGGCCGCGAGAAGGAAATCGCCAGGATCTGCCTGAACGCCATTTCATGGCTGTGGACATTGCGAGCCGGGGTCACGTAGTGACGCATGTCGCGATCGAGGAAGAACGTCGTATCGAGGATGTCCTCGTAGGTAACCGCCGCCAATTGTTCTTCCTGGGCGGTATACAACCGGCTCTCCGCGCCCGCCACATTGTGACGGCCCCAGAAATGCACACCGCTGAACGGATATCCGTCGCAGTGAATGCCTTCGGGGGTGATTTCCAGTTGTTTACCCGGCTTGATCTCGATGCGGATCTGATGGATCTGGCACTGCCAGATTTCATCATGCAGTTCCTGCGGCAGGACGTTCTTGTATACCTCGAAGTCCGTGTCGATCAGGCTGCGCATCACCGGGGAGTTGATCACTTCGTTGGAGAAATCCTGGAAGTGCCGCTCCAGTCCCCCGACGTAGCTGTTGTTGGCCTTGGACTGGATATAGGCCCGATGTTCGAGCTGCTTGAGCTCACGGGTCTGGGGGTTGTATTCGAAGTCGCTGTAACGGCGAAAACGCATGCCTGACTCGGCCTGGCCGTAGTAGCTGTCGGGCTCCATGTTGTCCCAGCTCTTGGTCAGCCGGACAAAGTCGCCGAAATGACCGTAGAGATTGAAGTCTCCACCGCGGACGTTAACGTATTTGTCACGTCGTAGCGCTTCGCCCACTTCCCTGTTCAGAACGATCATTTTTATTAGGTCTCCACTGCATTGAGCGGCCTAATCTAGTAGGTGCAAAATTTCCGTCCATGAAAAAGAATTTGAGTCATTTCAAGACATACTTGAAACGAAGGGTGAAGAGCCATTAGTACGACTTTTTATCGGGAAAACAGTCGATTACAGCAATATTCTGGCACCGGAAGCCAAAAAAACCTCGAATCTGATTCGAGGTTTTTTCTGGTTCAGGTAACGCGATCAGGCATCAGAAAACGTTGATCGGGTAATCCACAAACACTCGCAGCTCGTTGCCGCTGACGTTGTACTCGCTGGACTTCTGCGAAACACGCAGGACAGAACTGCGCAACCTCACGCTAAGATCCTTGGCCGGGCCGTTCTGGACCACATATTTGAGCTGGTTGAAGATCTCGCGCTCGGTGCCACCTTCGCTGGTGGAGGTGGTGATGTTATCGCCACGCACGTAAGCGACGTTATAGGTCAGGCCTGGGACGCCGAAGGTGGTGAAATCCAGGCCGTAGCCCAGTTGCCAGCTGCGTTCGTCTTCAGCATTGAAGTCGGACCAGTAGGAGTTGGCCAGGTAGATCGTGTTGCCACCGTCCCCCACCCGATTCTGTTCACGCTGATAGCCACCGTAGGCATAGCCCAGGTTGCTGTCGCCGGTGCTGCGCTGATGAGCGAGCGTGAAGCTGTGCGGCCCGGTGGCGAAGGTGGCGGCCAGACTCCAGATCTTGTTGTCGTCGCCAGTGACGTTGTTTTCACGAACGTAGTCGTTGTCCAGCTTCGTGCGGTAGCCGTTGAAGTCCAGTGTCAGGGACTGATCCTTGGCCAGTGGGAATACATAGTTGGCGTTGACGTATTGCTTCTTCAGCACATCTTCGACATCCGAGGCGTAGAGCGAAGCCTTGAACTGCTCGGTGAACTGATAGCTGCCGCCCAATACGTTGATCGACTTCAACCCACCGCTGTCACGGCCTTCGGCGCTCTTGCGCGATTCAGCGGTGAAACGGCCGGCATTCAGTTCCAGGCCCTTGATCTCTTTGGATGTGATCAGCGTGCCGGTATAGCTTTCCGGCAGCAGCCGCGAGTTGTCGTAACTCAACACTGGCAAGGCCGGCATCTGGTCACCGTAGGCCAACACTGTGTTGGAGACGCGGAACTTCACTGCTGCACCGAACTTGGACAGGTCATCCGCCGCATTACCACTGTCGCCTTGCTTGAAGAAGTCGATGCCGCCCGCACCGCTGCGGCCTTTGCCACCATCTAGACGCAATGCGTACAGGCCAAAGGCGTCCACCCCCACACCGACAGTACCTTGGGTGAAGCCGGACGAGAACGTACCGATGGCCGCCTGGCCCCATTCGGCCTTGTCCTTGTTGCCGTCTTTGTAGTCACGGTTGATATACGCGTTGCGCAACAGCACTTTCAGGCTGCTGTCCTCAACAAATCCCTTGGACTCAGACTGGTCGCTGGCCATGGCGTGTGTCGTGCTCAAAATCCCCAGTGCGATCAAACCGATGCGCGTGTTCAACATAATTGTTTTCCTTGTAATGGGTTGATACGCACTGCGACCGGCAGCCGAAATGGCGCTTTTTGCACTCTTTTTCGGACTCTTGCCCCTGAAATAATGAAAAGGCCCGCCCACGAAAGATCGTGTCGGGCCTTTTTATTATTTAAGAGTCATGGCTGTTAGCCACAGGCGTGGGACGAATCCTAGCCGTGCCTTCAAGAATGTGTCAATTTCGTTAATCGTCTGTAATCAGGCGAAAAACGTCTAAGACCCCGAACATCCATCCAGGCTGCAGACCGGGGTCGGAGAAGAGGCCTGCGTCGGCAAGGACAGATTCAACCACTCGGCGAATGCCTCGGGTTTGCCAAGCCAAGGACCAATTTCCACACGCGTGAACTGTCCATCCTGTTGCAAGACCAAGGTCGGGAAGCCCTGGCCACCGACCTGGGCCAGCAAGGCACGGCTGGCCTTGATATGAGCCTCCACATCAACCACGGTGAAAACCGACTGGAATGCCTTGGATTCAAGTCCGATAGCCTGGGCCAGTTCCAGCAGCACCGTTTCATCGGCAATTCTGCGGCCTTCAACGTAATGTGCGGTTTGCAAGCGCTCCAACAGGTCCAACCCCCGTCCACCCAGTTGCTCGGCAGCGAGAATCGCTGCGATGGGTGGCGCCGAGTCGAACACCGCACGTTCGTCCCGCAGCAATCCCTCGAAATAGGCCTCACCAAACGGCTGGCCGGTGTATTCGGCGATCCGCCGGTCATGGGGCATCACGTAATTGCGCAATTGAGGAGAGACAGGTTGACGATTGGCACCGGTCATCATGCCGCCGCCATGGGCGATCACCGGCAGCACCGCACGGGCGGCCTGCACCAGCGGCTTGGCGCCGTAGCACCAGCCGCAGAGCGGGTCGTAGATGTAATGAAGGGTGGTCATGGAAACTCCGCTCGCCGTCAGGACTGAATAACGGCAGCGTACCCTCGAGGACCTCGCGGAAAAATGTCGAAATGGCTTTCAGTCTGTTTCGTGAATCGGTCAAATCCCGTGTCCCCTGTGGGAGTGAGCCTGCTCGCGATAGCGATGGATCAGTTACCCCGATGCCAGCCGGTACACCGCCATCGCGAGCAGGCTCGCTCCCACAGGGGCTGTTTCAGTCTCTGGTTCGTGCACATAAAAAAAGCGCTGCCATCCCGGCCAGCGCTTTCTATCAATCCGTCGAATTCTTATCCTTGCATGACATCCCACAACGCTTCCAACTCCGCCTCGCTGAACAACCCAGCGGGGTAGCGCTCCATGATCAGCCGACGCGGATCAGGTTCTCTGATCTGACGCGTTCCATTGGATTTCAACCACTGCGCCAAGGCTTGAAGCGACTCACCATTAACGGCCAAGGGATGGCATGTGCGCTCGCTTATCATATTCATTCCAGCGCCCTCTCCTGGTTGATGAGCGGCCAATTTATCCAAGGTTTATTACAAAACAACGCAGCTCCGCACTCCGGACTGCCGGGATGCAGATACAAGAGCTATGCCAATGTATCCGGCACCGCTAATAAACAGACGCAAAAAAGCCCGCACCCCAATCGGGCTGCGGGCTTGCTTGGTTGGATCCAAAAACCGTCATGCAAGGCCGCTGTAACCAACGTCACCTTGCTGTTACATCGCCACTCATTTTGTGTACGGCGCCGGTTGCTGTTGAGTAAGGCAATGGATATTCCCACCCCCCAGTAACAGTTCACGACCCGGAACCATAACCACTTCGTGCTGTGGAAACAGGTTCTGCAGAATCTCCCTGGCTGTAGCATCCAGCGGATCGTCGAAGCTTGGCGCGATGATGCCGCCATTGACGATCAGGAAGTTGACGTAGGATCCGGCCAGTCGCACGCTCGGATTGCGCTCCTGGGAACCTTCCACCGCATCCACACCGGCGCATTCTGCTTCGGTGGCATACAACGGCCCCGGAATCGGCATTTTGTGCACCATGAAAGAGCGGCCCTGGGCGTCGGTGCTGTTTTGCAACACATCCATCGCGGCGTGACAGCGTGCGTAATTCGGATCCTGTGGATCGTCGGTCCAGGCGAGCAACACTTCGCCAGGACGCACGTAGCAGCAGAAGTTGTCCACATGGCCGTCGGTTTCGTCATTGAACAGGCCATCCGGCAACCAGATGACTTTGTCCACCGCCAATTGGGCGCTGAGCACGGCCTCGATTTCTTCGCGACTCAAGTGCGGGTTACGGTTGCGATTGAGCAGGCATTCCTCGGTAGTGATCACGGTGCCTTCGCCATCGACGTGGATGGAACCACCCTCGAGCACGAAACCTTCAGTGCGGTAACGCGGGCTGCGCTCGATTTCAAGGATCTTGCTGGCGACTTGCGAATCCCGATTCCACGGTGAATACAGGCCGCCGTCAAAACCGCCCCAGGCGTTGAAATCCCAGTCGACACCGCGTACTTCGCCGTTGTCATTGATGACGAACGTCGGGCCGGTATCCCGGACCCAGGCGTCGTCGCTGGACATTTCCACCAGGCGGATATTCGGTACATCGAGGCGCGCCCGGGCGTTTTCGTATTGAGCCGCAGACACCGCCACGGTCACCGGTTCGAAACGGGCAATGGCCTTGGCGACCGCTACGTGGGCAGCCTGCGCGGGCTTGCCGCCCAGGCGCCAGTTGTCCGGGCGCTCCGGCCAGATCATCCAGGCCTGGGTCTGGGTTGCCCACTCGGCAGGCATGTAGAAACCATCCGCGCGGGGAGTGCTGTGCAACGTTGTCATGAATCAGGACTCCAGTGAGCCATCGAGGGTTTTGATCGGTCCGTACAGGTTCGGACGACGATCCCGGAAAGTGCCCCAGGCACTGCGAATACGCTCCAACTCGTCGAGATCGAAGCTGTGCACCAATACACCTTCTTCGGTTTCGTTCAGTTCCTGGACTTTTTCGCCGAACTGATTGGCAATGAACGACGAGCCGTAGAAGGTGATGTCGTAACCGTCCTGTTCTTCATTGCCGATGCGGTTGCTGGCCACCAGCGGCATCAGGTTGGCGCCGGCATGGCCTTGTTGCACACGCTGCCAGTGATCACGGGACGAAATGGTCTTGTCGTGCGGCTCGCTGCCGATGGCCGTCGGATAGAACAGTATTTCCGCACCCAGCAGCGCCATGCTGCGGGCACATTCGGGAAACCATTGGTCCCAGCAAATGCCCACGCCTATTTTCGCATAACGGGTATTCCAGACCTTGAAGCCGGTATCCCCCGGGTTGAAGTAATACTTCTCATGGTAGCCGGGACCGTCCGGAATGTGACTCTTGCGGTACACACCCAGGTTCCGCCCATCGGCGTCGATGATTGCAATGCTATTGAAACGCGCACGTCCGGCCAGTTCGAAGAAGCTGATCGGCAGCACAACCTGCAGCTCTTTCGCCAGCTTCTGGAAATGCTTGATGGCTACGTTCTCTTCAACCGAGGTCGCCAGCAGCAGGTAATCCGGGTTCGTCTTCTGGCAGAAGTACGGAGTCTCGAACAATTCCTGGATCAGGATGATCTGGGCGCCTTTGGCTGCGGCCTCGCGAACCCGATTTTCAGCGGTCTCGATGTTGGCTTCAAGGTCCCAGGAACAGGCCATCTGAGTGGCGGCAACGGTAACGATACGGCTCATGAATCATCTCCGGGCGATGTGCAGCGGATGACAAAGAGGATAACGGCGAGCAAGAAGCGACCATGGCTTCGGCACGAAGACTTTATAGCCGATAAAAATCGAACTTAAAAGCTTGAAAAACATATAGACGAAAAAAAATCGCGATTATCGCCGATAAAAATCGGAAAATACTCGCGATCAGTCTGGAGGAACTAGCCTGCTTGCGATGCGACTTTCCATCCGGCATCGCGAGCAGGCTCCTGCTTTGGAGCATCAGCCTCGGTTCAGAGTCCTTCGTCCAGGACCTTCTCCAACATATCGACGAAGAAATCCACACTCTGACGGGTCGTGACCATCGGTGGCTTGATCTTGAGGATGTTCAGGTAATCACCGGTGGGTTGCATGAAGATACCCAGCTCCCGAAGGCGATTGCACAGCGTCGCGGTCTCTTCGGTCGCAGGCTCCAGGGTTTCGCGGTTGCGGATCAGTTCCAGGCCCAGATAGAACCCGGACCCATGCACCGCGCCGACCAATGGGTATCGGTCCATCAGGGCTTGCAGCCGTGCCTTGAAGTGACCGCCCACCACTCGGGCATTTTCCCACAGCCCTTCTTCCTTCATGACATCCAGCACGGCAATGCCGATCTGACAGCTGACCGGGCTGCCACCGGACGACGAGAAGAAATAACCTTCGGCTTCCAACGCCTCGGCGATTTCCCGGCGGGTGATGACAGCCCCCAGCGGCTGCCCATTCCCCATGCCCTTAGCCATGGTAATGATATCCGGCACCACGCCTTGCTCTTCGAAGCCCCAGAAAAACTCGCCCATGCGCCCGTAGCCGACCTGCACCTCGTCAGCGATGCACACGCCGCCCCGTTCGCGCACCAGCCCATAGACCTGCTTCAAATAGCCAGGTGGCAACGCAATACCGCCAGCGTTGCCGTACACCGGCTCGCAGATGAAACCGGCGAGTTGGCGTTTTTGCTCGGCAATTTTTGCCAGGTTGTGTTCGACACTGCGCACGTAGTCCGGCGCACTGTCGGGACCACGGAATTCACCGCGATAAGTGTTGGGAGCGGTCACCGGGTGCACCCAGTCCGGACGGCTGCTCAGGGCCTTGGGGTTGTCGGCGATGGACGTCGAGACCGCGTCCGCCGCCACCGACCAGCCATGGTAGGCCTCTAGCACACTGAGCATGTCCCGCCCGCCGCTGTAGGCCCAGGCCAGGCGGATCGCCAGGTCGTTGGCCTCGGTGCCGCTGTTGACCAGGAACACCCGATCCATGTTTGACGGCGCCAGTGACAATAACCGTTCGGAAAACTCGGCAATCGCCGCGTAGTGAAAACGGGAGTTGGTATTGAGCAGCGACCACTGCCGGGCAGCCACGGCCGCCATGCGTGGGTGGCCGTGCCCCAATACCGCGACGTTATTGAGCATGTCGAGGTAGGAGCGCCCTTGCATGTCGATCAGGTGGTTGCGCCAGCCACGCTCGATGCGCGGCGGGTCGACGTAGTAGTGTTTCTGGGTACGGGCGAAGCTGGCATCGCGACGGGCCAACAACGCCTTGGCGTCGACTTCCTCCTCTGCGTCGCAAGCCAGCCCGAGCAATACCGCCGGTGAAGGGCACAACGCCTGCCAGGCCGGGGCTGCGGACGGCGTGCAGAACAGCGGCGGGTTCAAGTGCGCGCCTCGGCATAACTGCACCCGCAACGGACCAACCACTTCGCCCAAGACCTGTCCCTTGACCAGTGCGGCCCCGGAATGCAGCGGCGATGCCACACCCCAAAGCCGTATGCTCAACTGAGAACTGTCCAGTTGCAGCATGCCATCAGCCGTCTTGTGCAACACCCCGGCGAACGGCGACTCGAGCGGCGTGTCGCGAGGTACATGCAGTTCCACATGCAGCGCGCAGGTATCAGGCTCCACCGCGCTGTCCGGCCGGGTGCGCGACAACCGATACTGGCCGTAACGGCTGGCGGCCAATCCGTGAACGGTGGCAGCTTCGCTCAACAGACGCTGATCGATACCCGGCTGCTCCCAGTTACCGGCCTCGAAATGCGGGCTCAGCACGCCCAGGTCGATCAGCGCGAACTCACGGCCCACCAGGGTCGGCAACAGCGGTACAAAGCCTTCACTGACAATCGGTGGCAGATTCTGGCCAACGGCGCTCAGGATTGCCGCTTCCATCAGTTCGAACGGCACCGAGTGGGCAACCCGGAATATTTCCCATTCATGCTCCAGGTTGGCACGGCTGTACGCGTTGTCCGGATCGATGGAAACCTGTTGTTCGCCACTGAGCACCAGCACGGCGGCACGCGCCACAATCAGCGGCCAGAGCGCCAGCAGCTCTTCACGCTGCAACGGGTTCGTCCCGTGATAAGCCTGGATCGCTGGCAGGATGAAGAACGGATCGCCATTGGCGTGGTGAAGCAACGCCGCACACGTCACCGCCAACTCGGTGATGCGCCAGGTGCGGATCAGGTCGCCGAAATCGATGACGCCTTGCAATTGCCACTGGCGCTGGGCATCGCGCTGCCAGACGACATTGTCATCGGTCAGGTCCATGTGGATCGCTTGCACCGGCAGGTGGGCCTTGAGCGGATGCAGGCGTCGTTCGGCCTGTTGCGCAACCTCGGCGATCAGACCACGCCGTTGATCGTCCTGGATGACCGGCAGCAGATGGCCGATCAGCGCATTGGCATGGCGGGCGTCCCATTGCAGGGTGCGCTCCAGGCCCGGATGATCGAACGTGGCCAAGGCCAGATCGATTTCCGCACACAAGCGCCCCAGGCCGCTCACCAGCTCCTGCCCCAGATGCTTGAGTTGGGTCAGGGGCTGCCCGTCGATGTACTCCAGCAGCCGGACATGGACCGCCTGTCCGTCGACGTCGAGCGTTAACAGATCCTGGCCGTTATTGGCCACAATCACCCGTGGCACTTTTACCGTGCCGTGATTGGCCAATTGCCTGAGAGCCGCATGTTGGGCCTGGAGCTCCTGGACGGCGTAGTCGCCATGGCAAATTTTCAACACAAATCGCCCGCGCTCGCTGTCGACGCGGTAGTTGAGGTCCTGCTGGCTGCCGAGGGGTCGCAGGTCGCCGCTGAGTCCGTAGTTCAAGCGCAGCAGCACCAACGCCTGCTCGGCGCTGATCTGTGGGCTTGGCAAACTGGCACGGTGAACCAACGTAGCGAGCGGCATACAACGACCCCTGATGTGGTTTTTATTGAACACCTATCACGCCATTGAGTTGAAGAATAAGCAACCCCTCTTTGTTGGAAGAGAGGCGTACGCACCTTTCCTGCAGACTGACGGATACTTTTTGGCCAGTTACCTCAATCCTGGCTTGACCTCCAGATTCGGGGACACCGCTTGAGATATCCCACTTGCGCCGTCATCCGCATGTCGACAAGCTATGCTCCATATTTTGTCGTCTCATGGAAAAAAGGCTTAACCGGATGCGCATTCTCATCACTGGCGGTGCCGGCTTCATCGGCTCGGCCCTCGTACGGCATTTGATCCTTGATACCGAACACCAGATCCTGAACCTCGATAAGCTGACGTACGCTGGCAATCTCGAATCGCTGAACAGCGTCGATCGCAGCAGTCGTTATGAGTTCGTACAGGCCGATATTGTCGATCAAGCCACAGTCAGTGCAGTGCTGGCGCGGTTCAAGCCCGATGCAATCATGCATCTGGCTGCAGAGTCTCATGTGGACCGTTCCATTGATGGCCCGGCGGACTTCATCCAGACCAATATCGTGGGCACCTACAGCCTCCTGGAAGCTACCCGTGCCTATTGGCAGACCCTGCCTGAACCGCAGAAACAGGCATTTCGTTTCCACCATATCTCCACCGACGAGGTGTACGGTGACCTGCACGGCGTAGATGACCTGTTCACCGAAACCACCCCGTATGCACCCAGCTCCCCTTATTCCGCCAGCAAGGCGGCGTCCGACCATCTGGTCCGTGCCTGGCAGCGCACCTACGGCTTACCCGTGCTGCTGACCAATTGCTCAAACAACTATGGGCCGTTCCACTTCCCTGAGAAGCTGATTCCGCTGGTGATCCTCAACGCTTTGGCCGGTAAACCATTGCCGGTGTACGGCGACGGACAACAGGTGCGGGATTGGCTGTATGTCGAAGACCATGCCCGGGCACTGCTGAAAGTCGTCACCGAAGGCGTGGTCGGCGAAACCTACAATATTGGCGGCCACAACGAACAAAAGAACATCGACGTCGTGCGCAACATCTGCGCGCTGCTCGAAGAGCTGGCGCCCGACAAGCCCGCAGGGATCGGGCGCTATGTCGACCTGATCACCTTCGTCAGGGACCGTCCCGGCCACGACCTGCGCTATGCCATCGATGCCGGCAAGATCGAACGGGAACTGGGCTGGACGCCCAGGGAAACCTTCGACACGGGCCTGCGCAAAACCGTGCAGTGGTACCTTGAGAACCTCCAATGGTGCCGACGTGTCCAGGACGGCAGCTACCAGGGCGAGCGCCTCGGCTCGCTCGACGAAAAGGAATCGATCGCATGATGAAGGGTATTGTTCTCGCCGGTGGCTCCGGCACACGACTGCACCCGATTACCCTCGGGGTTTCCAAGCAACTGCTGCCGGTTTACGACAAACCGATGATCTACTACCCGATCTCGGTACTGATGCTTGCGGGTATCAAGGACATCCTGGTGATCTCCACCCCACAAGATCTGCCGCAATATCGCAATCTGCTGGGCGACGGCAGCCAATTCGGCGTGCAGATCAGTTACGCCGAACAGCCCTCACCCGATGGCCTGGCGCAGGCATTCCTGATCGGCGAACAGTTCATTGGCAGCGATCCGGTGTGCCTGATCCTGGGAGACAACATTTTCCATGGGCAGTACTTCGGTGAACAATTGCAGACCGCTGTCAATCGACAGCAGGGTGCGACCGTATTCGGCTACTGGGTCAAGGATCCGGAGCGTTTTGGCGTGATCGACTTCGACGCTGAAGGCCACGCCCTTTCCATTGAAGAAAAACCCGCCGAGCCAAAATCCAGTTATGCGGTCACTGGCTTGTATTTCTACGATAACGACGTGATCCAGATCGCCAAGGCGATAAAGCCCTCCAAACGCGGCGAATTGGAAATCACCGACGTCAACAACGCCTATCTGCAACGCGGCGACCTGCATGTCGAGCGATTCGGTCGCGGTTTCGCCTGGCTGGACACCGGCACCCACGACAGCCTGCTGGAAGCCTCGCAATACGTGCAGACCATCGAACATCGCCAAGGCCTGAAAGTAGCTTGTCTGGAAGAAATTGCCTACCAACAGGGCTGGGTCAGCCGCGAGCACATACTTGAGCGTGCCGAGTACTTCGGCAAGACCGGTTACGGCCAGTACTTGTTCAAAATCGCTGGAGA
Source organism: Pseudomonas sp. ICMP22404 (assembly GCF_006227205.1). Taxonomy (GTDB): domain Bacteria; phylum Pseudomonadota; class Gammaproteobacteria; order Pseudomonadales; family Pseudomonadaceae; genus Aquipseudomonas. The sequence goes on along the minus strand of NZ_VCNG01000008.1, from coordinate 117,450 downwards.
ACCCCGTTGAACGTTATTGCCACCCGGTTGCCGGAGGTCCTGATCATCGAGCCGAAAGTCTTCGGTGACGACCGTGGCTTTTTCTACGAAAGCTTCAATGCCCGGGCGTTCGCCGAGGCCACTGGCTGTGACCCGCAGTTCGTCCAGGACAACCATTCGCGCTCGACCAAAGGCGTGCTGCGCGGCCTGCATTATCAGATCGAACAGGCCCAGGGAAAACTCGTGCGTGTCATCGCTGGCGAGGTGTTGGACGTGGCGGTGGACATTCGCCGCAGCTCGCCCACGTTCGGCCAGTGGGAAAGCGTGCACCTGTCGGCACAGAATCAGCGGCAGTTGTGGGTTCCGCCAGGCTTCGCCCATGGTTTTGTGGTCCTGAGCGAGTCAGCGGATTTTCTCTATAAAACCACAGACTACTATGCGCCTTCGGCCGAACGCTGCATCCGGTGGGACGATCCAGATCTGGCCATCGACTGGGAACTGGCGGATCCACCCACCCTGTCGCCCAAGGACCAGAACGGCAAGTTCCTGCATGAAGCCGACCTGTTCCCATGAGTAGGTCCTTGCGAATCCTGATTATCGGCAAGAACGGCCAGGTGTCCCGGGCACTCCAGTCGCGTCTGGCCGACACCGGCGAGCTGATTGTGCGCGGAAGCGATCAGCTCGACCTGGCACGCCCCGATCAACTGCGCTCCCGCATCGGTGCCCTGCGCCCCAACCTGATCATCAACGCCGCTGCCCACACGGCCGTCGACCAGGCCGAGAGCGAGCCGGAACTGGCCTTTGCCATCAACGCCACTGCACCGGGGATCCTGGCCCTCGCAGCAAACGACCTGGGCGCCCCGCTGATCCACTATTCCACCGATTATGTCTTCGACGGCCGCAAACCGGCGCCCTATACAGAGGACGACACACCCAACCCGCTGAGCGTCTATGGGCGCAGCAAACTGGCCGGCGAGGATGCCATTCGCCAAGCCGACGGGCAGCACCTGATATTGCGCACCAGTTGGGTGTACTCCATGGAAGGTCGCAACTTCCTCCTGACCATGCAGCGCCTGCTCCAGGAAAAACCACACCTGCGAGTAGTAGCCGACCAGATCGGTGCACCGACGTGGGCTGGAACCATCGCCGACAGTACCGCCAAGCTCATCGAGCATTGGCAGGCCGGCCGGTGCGGCACCTGGGGCACCTATCACCTGACGGCCCAGGGCGAGACGTCCTGGTTCGGCTTTGCCCAGGCCATCGGCGAACGGTTGGTCGAGCAGCACAAGCCTTGTTCGGTGCTCGAGGCCATCCCGTCCAGCGCGTACCCGACGCCCGCCCCACGCCCACTGAACTCGCGTCTGGATTGCACACGCCTGTTGCGGGAATGGGGAGTGAGCCAACCCGACTGGCGAAGCGCGTTGCAGCAGTGTCTTGCCGAGCGACACTAGTGTCCGGTCTCGGAAATAAGCTGTTCATTTTTGGCGGCGTCTTGGGTGCCCGGCCGGCGTTGCCACTCCTCGCCATAGCCCTGCTATGACTCGTCGCGGCGCCTTGGCCGAACACCCAAGCCACTCGCCAAAAAAGAACGTATTTCCGAGACAGGACACTAGGCATAATGCGCTCGTTCCTACAGGCGCACGCTCATGAACTCCACCCTTCCCCGCAGACCCCGTTGGCGCAGCCTGGCCTTGCTCGCCCTGTGCCTGGCCCCATTGCTATGGCCGCTGGAGCATCTGGCCGAGCGCTATTACCGCAGCGAGCTGGCCGGGCAGAATCGCCAGACCCTGGACCTTTACGTCGCCAACCTGCTGGGCACGCTGCACCGCTATGAAGTCTTGCCGCAGATTCTCGGTGACCTGCCGGCCCTGCGTGCGACGTTGTTGGCCCCGGACGATGAGTTCACCCAAAGCAATGCCAACCAGCTCCTGAAAAAAATCAGCACCCAGACCGGCGCCGAGGTGATGTACCTGATGGACGCCACCGGCAAGACGCTGGCGGCCTCGAACTGGGACAAACACGACAGTTTCGTCGGGCGCAATTTCGCCTTCCGGCCGTATTACATCGAAGCCATGGCCGGACGCCTGGGGCGCTTCTTCGGCCTGGGCACCACGTCGGCCAAGCGCGGCTATTTCTTCGCCGCCGCCGTGCGCGAGCGCGACCGCGTCATCGGTGTGCTGGTGGTCAAGGTCGACCTGGACCACACCGAAAGCCTGTGGGGCAAAACCCCGGAACAGTTGCTGGTGACCGATCACAACGGGGTGGTCATCCTGACGTCACGGCAGGAATGGCGATTCCGCTCGACCCGCCCGTTAAGCGACGAGGAACACAACGCAATCAGCGCCGTGCAACCCTACCCGACCCGTGACCCGAAACCGCTGAACCTGGATCCACAGGCCTGGCTCACCCAGACCCAGACCATCGAAGAAACGGGATGGAGCGTGAGCATCCTCGCTCCACGTACCCTGATCGACCGCCCTGTGCGCACCGTCGTCGCCACCGGCGGTGCGGCGTTGCTGGTCTTGATGCTGTTGCTCGGCTTGATGATGCAACGCCGGCGGCATTACCTGGACCGGATCGCCTTCGAAGGCAAGGCGCGTCACGAGCTGGAAGGTCGGGTGGCCGAGCGTACCAGCGATCTGGAAGGCCTGAACCGGCGGCTGAAACAGGAAGTCCTGGAGCGCGAGCAGGCGCAACAGGAACTTGTTCGCGCCCAGGATGACCTGGTGCAGGCCGGCAAGCTGTCGGCATTGGGCACCATGTCGGCCAGTATCAGCCACGAGCTCAACCAGCCGCTGGCAGCGATTCGCAGCTACGCGGAAAACGCCGAGATACTGCTCGACCATCAGCGCACCGAGGACGCCAGGGGCAACCTCAAGCTGATCAATGAACTGACCGGACGCATGGCGTCGATCATCGCTCACCTGCGGGCCTTCGCCCGCCGCGACCGCCACGCGCCGGAAAGCGTTGCCCTGCAACCGGCCCTGGACGATGCCCTGGCACTGCTTGCCAAGCGCCGGCGCAGCATGGAGGTGGAGTTGATCCGCGATCTGCCGGCTGCCACGCTGTGGGTCGAGGCCGGAGAAACCCGCTTGCGCCAGGTGCTCGGCAACCTGCTGGCCAATGCCCTCGACGCCCTGACCGAAAAAGGGCCTCCGCGTAGACTCTGGCTCAGTGCCCAAGCCACAGAAAACGGCGTCAACCTGTACATTCGCGATAACGGCCCGGGTTTTTGCATGGAAGCTTTGGGCCGTGCCGGGGAGCCTTTCTATACCACCAAGACCCGGACCCAGGGCCTGGGGCTGGGCCTGGCGATCTGCGACACCCTGATGCGCGCCTTCGGTGGCGAACTGTCGTTCGCCAATCACAAGGAGGGCGGCGCCCTGATCACCCTCAAACTGCGCGCCGGCGCGCCTGGGGTAAGCTTGCAACCATCCGAGGACCGTAGCGTATGACCATCGATAACCGGATTGAGGTGGTGCTGATCGACGACGATCCCCACCTGCGTCAGGCCCTGAGCCAGACCCTCGACCTGGCCGGCCTGAACATCCTGTCCCTGGCCGAGGCCAAGGGCCTTGCCGGACAACTGCCCCGTGACTGGCCGGGTGTGGTGGTCAGCGACATTCGTATGCCGGGCATCGACGGTCTCGAACTGCTCAATCAACTCCACGCCCAGGACCCGGAACTGCCCGTGCTGCTGATCACCGGTCACGGCGATGTGCCGCTGGCAGTCCAGGCCATGCGCGCCGGCGCCTATGATTTCCTGGAAAAACCTTTCGCCAGCGATCATCTGCTCGATAGCGTGCGCCGGGCCCTGGCCCTGCGCCGCCTGGTGCTGGACAACCGCAGCCTGCGCCTGGCCCTCAGTGACCGTCATGAGCTCAGCGCCCGCCTGGTCGGCCAGTCAACGCCGATGCTGCGACTGCGCGAGCAGATCGGCGCATTGGCGGCGACCCGCGCCGACGTGCTGATCCTCGGTGAAACCGGCGCCGGCAAGGAAGTGGTGGCCCGTGCGCTGCATGACCTTTCGAGCCGGCGCAACGGCCCGTTCGTGGCGATCAACGCCGGGGCCCTGGCCGAATCGGTGGTGGAAAGCGAACTGTTCGGCCACGAGCCTGGAGCCTTCACCGGCGCGCAGAAACGTCGCATCGGCAAGTTCGAGTTCGCCAATGGTGGCACGCTGTTCCTCGATGAAATCGAAAGCATGAGTCTGGACGTCCAGGTCAAACTGCTGCGGTTGCTGCAAGAACGCGTGGTGGAGCGCCTGGGGGGCAATCAACAGATTCCGCTGGACATCCGTGTCATCGCCGCGACCAAGGAAGACCTGCGCCAGGCGGCCGACCAGGGGCGCTTTCGCGCCGACTTGTATTACCGCCTGAACGTGGCACCGTTGCGCATACCGCCGTTGCGCGAACGGGGTGAGGATGCGTTGATGCTGTTCCAGCACTTCGCCGACGAAGCCAGTGCGCGCCATGGCCTGCCACCCCATGAACTGCAGCCGGCGCAACGGGCGCTGCTGTTGCGCCACAACTGGCCGGGCAACGTCCGGGAATTGCAGAACGCCGCCGAACGCTTTGCCCTGGGTCTTGAACTGGCCCTGGACAACGGCGCGCCGGATGGTGCGGCCGGCACACCAGTGGAAGTGATCAGCGGCGGCTTGAGCGAACAGGTCGAGAACTTCGAGAGGACCCTGATCGCCGCCGAGCTGGCCCGTCCCCACAGCTCGGTACGCAGCCTCGCCGAAGCCCTGGGCATTCCGCGCAAGACCCTGCACGACAAGCTGCGCAAGCATGGGCTGACCTTCGGCGACAGCAGCCCTGGCGCAGCCGATGAGTCCGATTGAGTTATCGTTGTCCTCCCTTCAAGCAAGAGGCCCCGCAATGAACCGCGACAGCCGTTACCTGGAATCGATTCTGCACCACGACATCCCGTTGACCCGTGACATGGGTCTCAAGGTGCTCGATTGGCAGGCCCGACAACTGCGCCTGTTCCTGCCGCTGGAGGCCAACGTCAACCACAAGAGCACCATGTTCGGCGGCAGCCTGTATTGCGGCGCCGTGCTCGGCGGCTGGGGCTGGCTGCACCTGGCCCTGCGCGACGAAGGCATCGAGGACGGGCATATCGTGATCCAGGAAGGGCAGATCAGCTATCCGTTGCCGGTCACCCGCGACGCGGCGGTGCTCTGCGACGCGCCTGAGGAGAAGGTCTGGAAACGCTTCCTGGCCACCTATCAGCGCTATGGACGGGCGCGGTTGACCCTGCAAACGCGGGTGGTAAATGAGGGCAGCGAAGAGGCGGCGGTGCGCTTTGAGGGGCAGTACGTGTTGCACCGCTGACCGGGCTGTCACAAACCTCTGTGGCGAGGGGATCTCTGTGGGAGCAAGGCTTGCCCGCGATAGGAACGATGCGGTCTTTCGGACATCGGGGCGTTCGTTTCGCGAGCAAGCTTTGCTCCCACAGACTCAGGAACGGGCGAGCGCCAGCAATTGTTCACGCCACGCGGCCTTCGCCGGCAACGCCAGGAACGACGCATTCAGCAGCGATTCCCGCGGCGGATAACAGAACCGCTCGCCCCTCAAGTCCAACACCTCGCCGCCCGCGCCTTCCAACACACCCTGGGCCGCGGCGGTGTCCCACTGGGACGTCGGCGCCAGCCGCGGATAGCAATCCGCCGAGCCTTCGGCCAACAGGCAGAACTTCAATGAACTGCCAATGCTGGTGAGCTGCAACTCCCCCAGGCTCTGGCTCAAACCGCTCAGGAGACGCTCCTGTTCCGGGCTGGTATGACGGCGACTGGCGACCACGGTGAACGCTTCGCCCGGCCCCGGCACGTTACGCACCTCGACCGGCACAGGCTCGACACCCTTGTCGCCACGCCAGGCACCCAAACCCGCGCCGCCGACGTAGAAGCGATCGTTGGTGGGCATCGATACCACGCCAAACACCACATGTCCCCGTTCGATCAACGCAATGTTGACGGTGAACTCCTCGCTACCGGAAATGAACTCCTTGGTCCCATCCAGCGGATCCACCAACCACCAGCGTTGCCAACCGGCGCGCACAGCCTGGGGGATATTGGCGTCCTCTTCGGAAAGGATCGGGATCTCCGGGGCCAGGGCCGCCAGCCCGGCCACGATGACATCGTGAGCGGCCATGTCCGCGGCGGTGACAGGCGACTCGTCAGCCTTGTGGACAACTTGCACGTTGGCTCGCCAGAAAGGCAGGATTGCCTCGCCAGCCTTGAGCGCCAGTTCGACCACCGGGGCCATCAGGGGATGGGGGTAATTCATGCCAGGAACGCTCCGCGCAGGGTCAGCAGGTCACGGGCCAGGTACAACGCCGCCAAGGCCCGGCCCTCGGTAAATTGGGGGTTTTGCGCCAGGGATGACAGTTCGCGCAGGTTGACCTTGTCCACGCGCATCGGCTCAGGCTCGTCACCTTCCAGTCGTTCCTCGTACAGATCCGTCGCCAGCACCACCTGGATTTTCTGGCTCATGTAGCCGGGAGACAACGACAGCTCGGTCAGGAGCTCCAATTGACGCGCGCCAAAACCGGCCTCTTCCTTGAGCTCCCGCTCGGCCGCCGCCAGCACGTCCTCGCCCGGCTCGACCAGGCCCTTGGGCAGCGACAGCTCGTAAGCGTCGGTACCGCCGCAATACTCTTCCACCAACACCGCGTGATCGGCATCGAGCATCGCCACGATCATCACCGCGCCATAACCCGGGCCCTTGCCCGCCAGACGCTCGTAGGTGCGCTCCACGCCATTGGAAAAACGCAGCTTCAACTCCTCCACGCAAAACAGGCGGCTGGTGGCGACGATCCGTCGATCAAGTATGGTGGGTTTCTGGCGCATAAACGGCTCCCTGGGCGATAGCAGGCTACTATACCCGGCCTATTCTGATTGTTTATGGCGGATATCCGATTACCGCTGGAGAAGTTTTATGGCCTTGCTGCCCTGGCACGAGATCGACACGGTGCTGCTGGACATGGACGGCACCTTGCTGGACCTGCATTACGACAACCATTTCTGGATGGAACACCTGCCCCAGCGCTACGCCGAACTGCATGGCGTGAGCCGGGCCATGGCCGAGATGGAACTGCAACCGCTGTTCGAACGCAACGCCGGCCAGTTGCAATGGTACTGCCTGGATTTCTGGAGCACAGAGCTGAAGCTACCGGTGCGCGAACTGAAACTGGAAACCGCGCACCTGATCGCCTTGCGCCCGGATGCCGATACCTTCCTGGCGGCGATCCAGCGAGCTGGCAAGCGCGTGGTAATGATCACCAATGCCCACCGCGACTCGTTGTCACTGAAGCTGGAACGCATCGAGCTTGCCCCTTATTTCGAGCGCTTGATCAGCTCCCACGACTACGGCTTCCCCAAGGAAAACCCGCAATTCTGGGACGCACTGAAAGCCGACCTGGACTTCGATCCGGCTCGCAGCCTGTTCATCGACGACACCTTGCCGGTATTGCGCAGTGCCCGGGATTTCGGTGTGGCACACCTGCTGGCTGTCAGCGAACCGGACAGCCGCAAGGGACCGAAGGATACGGGGGAGTTCGAGGCGCTGAGGGACTATCGGGATCTCACTGCCGGGCTTTGAATCCGCTGCCGCCATCGCGAGCAGGCTCGCTCCCACAATGGATCCTCGGTTTCCAGCGATCCCCGTGGTGAGAGCGAGCCTGCTCGCGATAGGGGGCTATACGGTCCTGGATCTACTCAGGAATGCGCAACGACTGCCCCGGATAGATCCTGTCCGGGTTCTTGAGCATCGGTTTGTTGGCCTCGAAGATTTTCATGTACTTGTTCGCATCGCCATAGACACGCTTGGCAATCGCACTCAAGGTGTCGCCTTTTTCGACCATCACGAATCTGGCCTCCTTCGCGACCGGACCGGTTACCGTGATCTGGTCATCGACACCGCTGATACCGGCCACATTACCCAACGCCAACAGGATCTTTTCCTTCTCTTCCTGACTCGCGGCTTCACCCGTGGCTACGACTTTTTCGCCCTCGACCTTCACCTGGATCTTCGAAGTATCAATGCCTGTCAGCGCGTCCTGCACGTGCCGGGTCAGCGCCTCACCATTGGCCTGGGCCTTGTCGGGCGTCAACGCATCGAGAATTTTTTCACCGGCATCTTTGAAAAAACTGAAAAGGCTCATCGTATTCTCTCCCTGGGTTTGAATGTCCAGACGTAACAGCCTAGACCCGAACGAGACGAACCTCGTTTCCGGCCGACCAATGACCATGCCACGCGCAAGCGCTAGAATTCGAATCTCCCCGCGCCCTGGAGCGAAGATGGACATCAAGCAGCTGAAATTTCTCATCGCGCTGGACGAAACCCGCCACTTCGGCCAAGCCGCCGCACGCTGTCACATCACCCAACCCACCTTGTCGATGCGCCTGCGCAGCCTCGAAGAGGAACTTGACCTGCCGCTGGTCAATCGCGGCCAACGCTTCGAGGGCTTCACCGCGCCAGGGGAACGGGTGCTGGCCTGGGCGCGCACGGTTCTGGCGGCTTATGACGGCTTGCAGGCCGAAGCGGCAGCCTGCCGTGGCAATCTGGTCGGCACCTTGCGCCTGGGCGTGGTACCGCTGTCCGACTTCGACCCATTGTCGATGATGCAACGCCTGCACGCCGAGCACCCGGATCTGCATTTCGAACTATCGTCCCTGAGCTCCGAACAGATCCTCGAACAACTGGCAAACAACCGCATCGACCTGGGCGTTTCCTATCTCGAACGCCTGGACAATGAACGCTTCGAATCCCTGTCGTTCAGTCCTACCCGCATGGGCCTGCTCTACGACCAGCGCTATTTCTTTTTCGGTGAACAACCACTCACCTGGCAAGCACTGATCGAGTTGCCCTTGGGCATGCTCACCAGCGGCATGCATTTTCGCCAGTCCATCGATCACAACTTCCACATCCGCGGCCTCGCACCCCGTCCGGTGTTGCAAACCGACGCGGTGCACCAGCTCCTGCAAGCCGTACACGGAGGGCTGTGTTGCGCGGTGATGCCGCTGAACAGCGGCCTGGACGTGCTGACCGAAGACCTGCGCATGCAACCCATCGTCGATGCGCAAACCCTGGTTCCGCTGGGGCTCATCATGCGCCGCGGCGCCCCGCGCTCGGCGCTGGCGGAAGCCTGCTTCGCGCTCTATCAGAAATCAACAGTTACATCTTGATCGACGTCATCTATCGATAGATCGGTAATAGCGATTAGACGTGGCAGATTGCCGCATTTAGTCTTATCACTATTCGAATCGTCGGTGATGCCATGAAAGCCAAGCCTCCGGCCTGTCCGGTGCCCGCCGCGCAAACGCCCGCGCCCAGCGCCAGCCAGAGCTATCACTACTGCAGTCTGGATCACTCCCAAACGGACAGCACAGCGCTGGCCGAGGAAGTGGCGCTGGCGATCGCCTATAACGGCATCAGTCAGGCCGTCATGCTGGTCACCCCAACCGATCTTGAGGATTTCATCATCGGTTTCAGCCTGGGCAGCGGCATCATCGAGAACCCGTCGGACATCTATGACCTGCAACTGAGCGGCACCGGCTCGGCACAATATGCCCAGGTCACCATCGCCAACCGCGCCTTCTGGAACCTCAAGCAACAACGTCGGCAACTGGCCGGTACCAGTGGTTGCGGCCTCTGCGGCGTGGAAGCCGTGGAGCAAGCGTTGCCGGACCTGAAAGTATTGCCCGGCGCACCGCTGCCACCCGCGCAATGGCTCGATGGCCTGCGCCAGCGCATTGGCCAATTCCAGCCCCTGGGCCAGCACTGCGGCGCCGTCCATGCCGCGCTGTTCATGAATGGCCAAGGCGAATTGCTACTGGGCCGCGAAGACATCGGCCGCCACAACGCTCTCGACAAACTGATCGGCGCCTTGGTCCGGCAACAGATTCCGGTGGTCGATGGCGTGGCGATCGTCACCAGTCGCTGCAGCCTCGAACTGATCCAGAAGGTGTTGCGGGCCGGCATCCAGACGCTGGTAAGCCTGTCGTCGCCCACCGGGCTTGCCGTGCAGTGGGCCCGTAAACACAACCTCAATCTCATCCACCTGCCGCAAAAAAGTGCGCCGCGGGTCTACAGCCCTGCGATGGAGAAACACGCGTGAGCAAGCATCAACAAGCCGACCAGAAACCCGTACCGCGCTATAAGCCCTACAAAGGCCCGGCCGGTGGTTGGGGCGCGCTGATCAGCGTTACCCAGGCCTGGCTGACCAGCGATAACGCGCTGAAAAACATCCGCATGATGCTCAAGACCAACCAGAACGGCGGCTTCGACTGCCCGGGCTGTGCCTGGGGCGACTCGCCGGAAAGCGGCATGGTCAAGTTCTGCGAGAACGGCGCCAAGGCCGTGAACTGGGAAGCCACCAAACGCCGTGTCGATGAGGCATTTTTCGCCCGGCACAGCGTTACTTCACTGCTGGAGCAGAGCGACTACTGGCTCGAATACCAGGGCCGCCTGACGGAGCCGATGAGCTACGACGCCGAAACCGATCGCTACAAGCCCATCAGCTGGGAAGCGGCGTTTGCCCTCATCGCCAAGCACTTGCAGGGGCTGTCCAGCCCGAACCAGGCCGAGTTCTACACCTCCGGCCGGGCCAGCAATGAAGCGGCGTACCTGTACCAATTGTTCGTGCGCGCTTTCGGCACCAACAACTTCCCTGACTGCTCGAACATGTGCCACGAAGCCAGCGGTGTGGCGCTGTCCCAGAGCGTCGGCGTGGGCAAAGGCACGGTGACCTTCGACGACTTCGAGCACTCCGATGCGATTTTCGTCTGGGGTCAGAACCCGGGGACCAACCACCCCAGGATGCTCGAACCGCTGCGCGAAGCAGTGAAGCGCGGTGCCCAGGTGGTGTGCATCAACCCACTCAAGGAGCGTGGCCTGGAGCGTTTCCAGCATCCGCAGAACCCGTTCGAGATGCTCACCAACGGCAACAAGCCCACCAACACCGCGTTTTTCCGACCAGCCCTGGGCGGCGACATGGCCATCTTGCGCGGCATGGCGAAATTCCTGCTGCAATGGGAACGCGAAGCGCAAAACACCGGCGCTCCCGCCGTGTTCGACCACGCATTCCTCAACGAGCACAGCATCAACGTACTGGACTATCTGGCGGTGGTCGACGATACCTCGTGGGAGCAGATCGTCGAACAGTCGGGCCTGGCCCTGGTGGAGATCGAGCAGGCGGCGCGCATGTACGCCAACAGCAAGAACGTGATCATGTGCTGGGCGATGGGCATCACCCAACATCGCCACTCGGTGGCAACCATCCAGGAAATTGCCAACCTGATGATGCTGCGCGGCAACATCGGCCGGCCGGGCGCTGGCCTGTGCCCGGTTCGGGGCCACAGCAACGTGCAGGGCGACCGGACCATGGGTATCAATGAGCGCCCACCGGCAGCGTTCCTCGACGCCTTGGAGCGACGCTTCCAGTTCAAGGTGCCACGGGAGGATGGTCACAACGTGGTCGAGGCAATCCACGCCATGGCCGACGGCCGGGCGAAAGTGTTCATCGGTCTGGGCGGCAACTTCGCCCAGGCCACCCCGGACAGTCACCGGACTTTCCAGGCCTTGAGCAACTGCGACCTGACCGTACAGATCAGCACCAAGCTCAACCGCAGCCACCTGGCCCACGGGAAGGAAGCCTTGATCCTGCCGTGCCTGGGTCGCACCGACATCGACCGGCAAGCCGCCGGCTCGCAAGCGGTTACCGTGGAAGACTCTTTCAGCATGGTCCACGCCTCCAACGGGCAATTGGAACCCCTGTCGAACCAGATGCGTTCCGAGCCCTGGATCATTGCCGGCATGGCCGCCGCCACCCTGGGTGGTGGCCACCCGGTGGACTGGAGCTGGCTGGTGGCCGACTACAGCCGCATCCGCGACCTGATCGCCGACACCATTCCAGGCTTCCGGGATTTCAACGAGAAGCTGCACAACCCCGGCGGCTTCTACCTGGGCAACAGCGCCAGCGCACGTCGCTGGAATACCCCGTCGGGCCGCGCCAACTTCAAGCCCAACCGATTGCCGGCGGATCTGGTGCATGAGCGCACCCGTGCAACCGGTCAGGTGCCGGACCTGATCCTGCAGTCCATGCGCTCCCACGACCAGTACAACACCACCATCTACGGCCTCAATGACCGTTATCGTGGCGTGAAAGGCCAGCGTGACGTGCTGTTCGTCAATGAAGCCGACATCATTCGCCTGGGCTTCAAGCCAGGACAGAAGGCCGATATCGTCTCGCTCTGGGATGACGGTCGTGAGCGGCGGGTCAAGGGTTTTACCTTGCTGGCATTCGACATCCCTGCCGGGCAAGCGGCCGCCTACTACCCTGAGGTGAATCCATTGGTACCGCTGGAAAGCACTGGCGACGACAGCGACACGCCAACCTCGAAGTTCGTGGCGATCCGCCTGGAAGCGGCAAGCGAGAATGGATTGATCCTGGCCAAGTCGGCCTGACCCCTTCTTTTCATCCGCCCACAAAAAAGGCCGTTTTCCATAGAAAACGGCCTGTCTGAAGTAGTTACAGACCGGTGCAAATACATTAAGTTCCGACGGAAAAACAATAACTTAGAGAATTGTGCACAAGTCGTGTTACTCGTCGGATTTCGATTGTCACCAAGCGAAGCCAGCCTCAGGATCGCGCCGTCATCCCTTTGAGGCTCCTCTATGAAGTTCTCCTCCATTCTCTTGTTGTCCCTTGGCCTGATCAGTGGCGTCGCGTCTGCCGGCGGCACCGCCGAAGCAGGCGTCGGCGGCGCATTGGGCGGGGTTTTGGGTTCGGTCGTCGGCCAGTCCCTGGGCGGCAATACCGGTTCGACCATCGGTGCGGCCCTGGGCGGCGCGGGCGGTAGTGCCGTCGGCGCAGACAAGCACAGCCGTGGCGAAGCAGCGATCGGCGGCGCGCTGGGTGCAGCCGGCGGTAACGTGGTCGGACGTAGCGTGGGTGGCAGCACCGGCAGCCTGATCGGTGCAGCAGCAGGCGGTGGCGCCGGCGGCGCACTGGGGAACTACATGGGCAAGGACGATGATGATGATCGTCGCTATGAAGGTCGCCGTGGAGACCGCCGCTACTACCGTGACGGCCATCCGGGTCGCGGCCATGCCTACGGGCATCGCAAGCATCACCGCTACTACCGCGACTGATAGCTGACTGATACCAGCCGTTGAAAATCGCAGCCTACCGCTCGCCGGAGGCTGCGATTTTTCGTTTCAAACCGCCAACCGCTCCAGGGCCGCACGCAACCGATCCGGAATCGCCACCGGCCGATTCGACGCCCGATCCACGAACACGTGGACAAAGCGTCCCGCTGCGCAGGCCTCTTCCTCGCCCGCCTTGAACACAGCCAGTTCATATTGCACCGAACTGCTGCCTAACTTTCCGACCCGCAGGCCCACTTCAATGCGCTCGGGGAATGCGATGGACGCAAAGTAGTCACAGGCCGAACTCACCACAAACGCCACGACCTCCCCACCCTGGATATCCAGGCCGCCGACCTCGATCAGGTAGGTGTTCACCGCCGTATCGAAGAAGCTGTAGTAGGTGACATTGTTGACGTGACCGTACAGGTCGTTGTCATGCCAACGCGTGGTGATGGCTTGCAGGTATGGGTATTCGGTACGTAGGGGCATCGATTGTCCTTGAGGGTGGGGGGCCAGTGAACTTCGCAGGACGCGGCTACAGCTGCGCGAATCCCTTGCCTTGGGCCGCCAGCTCCCCGATCAGACGCGCAGGTCGCCACTGGTCTCCCTGCTTCGTTTCGAGCGCCAGCAGTCGCGCGTGGATATCTTCAAGTCCTTGCTGGTCGGCCCAGGCCATCGGACCACCTTTGTCCGCCGGAAAACCATAGCCGTTGAGGTACACCAGGTCGATGTCGTGGGCCGACCCGGCAATGCCTTCCTGCAGGATCTTCGCACCCTCGTTGACCAATGCCAGCAGGCAACGCTCGAGAATTTCCCCGCTGTCGATCTCCCGACGCTGAAAACCCAGTTCCTCACTGACTTTCAGCACCAACGCATCGACCTCTACGTCATGCTCGGCCTGTCGGCTGCCGGGTTCGTAATGATAATACCCGTTGCCGCTTTTCTGGCCGAACCGCCCGAGCTCGCACAAGCGGTTGTCCACCTGCACTTCGGGGGCATCCTGGCCTTTGCCCGCCAGTTCCCGTGCACGCCACTCCAGGTCGATCCCGACCACGTCGTACATACGGAATGGCCCCATGGCGAAGCCGAAACCCTGCAACGCCGCATCGATCTGATGGGGAAACGCGCCCTCCAGCAACATCTTGCGGGCCTCCAGCACATAGGGGTGAAGCATCCGGTTGCCGATGAATCCATGGCAATTGCCCGACACCACACTGACCTTGCCCATGCGCCTGCCCAGTGTCAGGGCTGCGTCCAGCACCGCCCTGGAGGTCTGCGCGCCGCGAACGATTTCCAGCAGTTTCATGATGTGCGCCGGACTGAAGAAATGCAGGCCCAGGACCTGGCTTGGCCGGCGCGTGGCGGCGGCAATGGCATCGATGTCCAGGGCCGACGTGTTGCTCGCCAGAATGGCCTCGGGTTTGAGCAGGCCATCCAGCTCCCTGAAGATCTGCTGCTTGAGTTCAAGGTTCTCGTACACCGCCTCGATCACCAGGTCCACGTCCCGGATCGCCGCGTAGTCGCCTGCCCTGGTCACCCTGGCAATCCGCGCATCGGCTTCACCCTGGTCGATACGGCCCTGGCGCACGCCATGGGCATAGGTCTCGGCCACGGCCGCCAGCGCCTGTTCCAGCATCTGCGGGTTGTTGTCGACCCACCGCACCATCACTCCGGCATTGGCCAGGCACATCACGATGCCCCGTCCCATGGTGCCTGCACCGATCACGGCGGCGTGCTCAATCGTCTGGCTCATGTCTGTTCTCTCGTCGGCGATAGACAGCCTTCACCTTAGTCAGCCACTGGCCGTTTTTGAAATTTATTCGTGTGATAAGCGGCATTCAGCGGATGGATGCAGATCACAGGTGTCTCTTGCGGATGTTGCCCTTGATACAGCCACGGCTGCCCTTTCCTTTGCCATGAGGTGATACAAATCCGGGCACTTTGATGCCTCGTTCCGGCACCGCTCGCAGGTTAAGGTGCACCGTCAATTCACCCGCGACATCGGGCCAGGAGGCCCGCTGCTCAAGCGCTCCGTTCAAGGACCGAACCATGCCACACCCGTTTTCCGCGCTACGCGTCCTGGCGATCATGTCAGCGTCATTGCTGGTCGGCTGTCTGACCATTCCTGAACAATCCGGTGTGGAACCGGCCGTGTTCGAAACCCCCGAGTATCTTGCGCAACAAGGCCTGTCCGTCGTAAAGGCTTCGGCTCTGTATGCACGTGGCGGCACCGGCCAGGACGTGACCGTGGCGCTGATCGACTCGGGACTCAACGCCCATTTGCAAGAGTTCGAGGGCAGGTTGAATGACCCCGGATACGACTATGTCGAAGACCGTCCTGGTACGGTTGATCGCGTTGGCCACGGTACCCAGATGGCGGGCATCCTCGCCGCCAACAAGGACAATCAGGGTATGCACGGGATCGCCTTCAACGCCCGGCTGATCCCCTTCCGCTTTGGCGACGACAACGAGCCGTTTTTCTTCGACAGCGAAATTGCCCGATCCTGGCAAAGTGGCTTCGACAAGGGCGCCCGCCTGTTCAACAACTCGTGGGCCAACGCCATCCCCGCCACCGAAATCACCGAATCACGTTACAAACAGGTAATGCCTGACTCATTGGGCGTTGCTCGAAAGCTGGTATCGGAAGGCGCCGTGTTTGTCTTTCCGACCGGTAATGAACTCAAGCGCGAACCCTTGGCCGAACCAGGCTTGCCAGCGGCATTACCTGAGTTGGAAAAGGGTTGGATCGCGGTCGTCGCACTGAAGAGCGACGGCAGCGCCATCAATGGCAAATCCAATTATTGCGGGGTCGCGGCAGCCTGGTGCATCGCCGTTCCCGGTGGGGACGCAGGTGCTCAGGCAGGCCTGCTCACCGTCGCCAAGGATGGACGTTACGTACACACCGCCGGTACATCCCCGGCTGCAGCGTTAGTCACGGGCGCATTGGCTGCGCTGCAAAGCCGTTATCCACAACTCAATCCGCAGCAGGTACGCGAGCACCTGCTGGCGACGAGCAATCGCACGGGTATCTACGCCAACAGCGAGGCCTATGGTCGAGGGTTGATGGACCTTGAAGCGGCTTCTCTACGCGTACCTGAATCAATGGTTGATTGATAAACTTCAAAGGGAAAAAACCATGTCGCACAAACTGACCCTCCTCCTCATCACCGCAACCCTGCTGCTGGGCGGATGCATGAGAGTCCCCGAAATACCGCCATTGCTTGCCGCCTGTAAAACCCCACCCCTAACGCCTGCGACTTCTTCATTGATGGGCTGACCCAGCACAGCGACACGTTTCGCTCAGTGAATACCTGATAAGGCTGTGATCAATGACGGCCTTATCAGAAGCAGCCTACCGCCTCTTGAGCAGTGCCTACAGCGCATGTGTAGGACCTCACGGAGAATGACGCGGAAAACCGGGAAGCCAGCAAGCATCAGGAATAAGACGCTCATCCGAGCGTCAGACGCTGGTAAACGTCCTACGCAACCTGTCCCTCCCGGCCATATTGCGGTCCTCGAATAGAGCTCTCTATAGTCCACGGCGCGATTCAAAAGCCGTACCGAAGAGGCTCAAATGCAAATACCCAACCCGCCTGTCGAGCAATACCAGCGGCTCAACAGCACACCTGTGCTGGTCATCGACACCGAGGCCGATCTCCAGCACCTCTGCGACGCCGCCGCCCAACGAATCCAAGCCTCCAGCAACCTGCTCGAAACCCTGCATTGCCTTTGTTTCGAGCATGCCGATGTAAAGGACATTCCCAGCATTGTCCATGCGCTTTATCTATTGGTTCAGGACGGCAGCGAACTGCTGGAGGTTGTACGGCAGCGATTGCGCTAGTCATCAGAGCTTGTAGGGTCGTTAGACGGCCAAGTAGCAATATTCTGGCTGTTCCTTCTCAATCAGGCGGAAAAATTCCAGCCCTCAGCCAAAGCGGACGTGCGCGAGGGATGGACACGAATAACCGCCCAAAAAAAACCGCCCCGAAGGGCGGCTTTCTATTCGCGGACCAAACCTTACAACTGCGGACCAGCAGCCTTGATCGCGTCGCTCACTTCGAACTTCTTGAAGTTTTCGGTGAACAGGCCAGCCAAAGCCTTGGCGGCTTCATCATAGGCAGCCTTGTCGGCCCAGGTGTTGCGTGGATTCAACAGGCCGGTCTCGACGCCTGGAACGGCCAACGGCACGTCCAGATTGATGATGTCCAGGTGTTCGGTTTCAGCACCAATCAGCGCACCGCTCTGGATCGCAGCGATCACCGCACGGGTGGTCGGGATGTTGAAGCGCTTGCCGACACCGTAGCCACCGCCGGTCCAGCCGGTGTTGACCAGGTAGACCTTGGAGCCGAAGCCACGGATACGCTTGATCAGCAATTCCGCGTACTCACCGGCCGGGCGCGGGAAGAACGGAGCGCCGAAGCAGGTGGAGAAGGTCGACTTGATGCCGCTGCCCGAACCCATTTCGGTCGAGCCTACCAATGCGGTGTAACCCGACAGGAAGTGGTAAGCAGCTTGTTCTTCGCTGAGGATCGACACCGGTGGCAGTACGCCGGTCAGGTCGCAGGTCAGGAAGATCACGGCGTTAGGCTCGCCACCGAGGTTTTTCGGTGCGCGCTTTTCAATCAGTTCGCGCGGGTAGGCGGCGCGGCTGTTCTGGGTCAGGCTGTCGTCGGCGTAGTCGGCTTTCTTCGTGACCGGGTCCAGGACGACGTTTTCCAGTACGGCGCCGTGCTGAATGGCTTTCCAGATCACCGGCTCGTTCTTCTCGGACAGGTCGATGCACTTGGCATAGCAACCGCCTTCGATGTTGAAGACCACACCCACGCCCCAGCCGTGCTCGTCGTCGCCGATCAGGTAGCGGCTTTCGTCGGCGGACAGGGTGGTCTTGCCGGTGCCCGACAGACCGAAGAACAGGGTCACATCACCCTCTTCGCCCATGTTCGCGGCGCAGTGCATAGGCAGTACGTCAACAGCCGGCAGCAAGAAGTTCTGTACGGAGAACAGGGCCTTCTTCATTTCACCGGCGTAGCGCATGCCAGCGATGAGAACTTTCTTGGCCGCGAAGTTGATGATCACGGTACCGTCGGAGTTGGTGCCGTCACGCGCAGGCTCGCAAACGAAGTTCGGCGCGTTGAGGATCTGCCATTCATCCTTGCCGCCGGCGTTGTACTGCTCGGGGTTGATGAACAGGCAACGACCGAACAGGTTGTGCCAGGCAGTCTCGGTGGTCATCTTGACCGGGAGGTAGTGCGCAGGATCGGAACCTACATGCACGTGGGACACGAAACGCTCACGCTCGCCCAGGTAGGCTTCAACACGGTTCCACAGGGCATCGAACTTGTCGGCCGGGAACTTGCGGTTGATCGGGCCCCAGGCGATGGCGTTCTGGGTGCTCGGTTCTTCTACGATGAAACGGTCGGCTGGCGAGCGACCGGTACGATGACCGGTACGAACAACCAGCGCGCCAGTATCGGCAAGCTCGCCTTCACCGCGATTCAGGGCTTCTTTGACCAGATCATCAACACTCAGATCGGTGTACACGGCGTTATTGGCTTGCGTCATGTGGTTCCCCATCGGCCCTTGGCCGAGTGCTCCAAACGTTTTGTAGTAGGAAGTCGCGCACTACTACCCGAAAAAAGTGGGCCGGATTATGCCAGAAAAGCCCAAAAAGAGTAGGGCCCTCCCGTCAGTACGGCGTAAATCCGGCGTTTGTCAGGAGATTTACCTGCACTGAACCGATTCAGTGACGAGTATCTGACGGTGCATCGACACCCGCTCCGGCGAACAATTGTGCAACGTCTGCCCCATCGAACAGGTAGCGCTCGTTGCAGAACTGACAATCGATTTCAATGGCGCCGCCATGCTCGATGACCAGTTGTTGCGCATCTTCCAGACCCAGACTGACCAGCGCATTGCCGGATCGTTCACGAGAGCAACTGCATTGGAAGCGCAGCGGCAACTCGTCGAACAGGCGCACGGCTTCTTCATGATAGAGACGATGCAAGACCGTTTCGTTGTCCAGGCTCAGCAATTCGTCGGCGCTCAAGGTGCTGGCCAGAGCCGTGACGTGCTGCCAGCTGGCCTCGCGCTCTTCCGAGTCGCGGATGCGGTCGACGGGCAATTGTTGCAGCAGCAGGCCACGGGCGCGCCGCCCGTCGGCATAGAGCCAGAACCTGGTATTGGTCTGCTGGGACATGACGAAGTAATTGGTGAAGCATTCAGCCAGGGACGCGCCGTCGAGATCGACAATGCCCTGGTAGCGCTTGCCATGGGTCGGGTCGACCGTCAGGGCCAGCACACCGTCGGGCATCAGGTCGGTCAGGGTCGCGCCAGGGGCGATCTGATCGGCGTGATAGCGGGCCAGGCCTCGAATTTCGCGCTCGCTGGAGCATTCGATCATCAGCATCGGCACCGGGCCTTCGGAGCGGGCCTGGAGAATCAGCAAGCCATCGAATTTCAACGTGCCGATCAACAGCGACGCCGCCGCCATCAACTCACCGAGCAGTTGCGCCACCGGCTCCGGATAGGGGTGCTTGGCAAGGACTTCGGCATAGCTACGCTCCAACGCCACCAGCTCGCCACGGGCGTCGATGTCATCAAAGATGAAACGTTGAGTGCAGTCGTTATCCGGTAAATCAGTCATAGGAATGGGTATCTGAGGTGATGACAAAGGATGCCGGACATTTTATGGGCATTCGAGGGTGGTTCCAAGCAAGGGAGGGAATGGGACTGGGAACAGCCACACCGTTCGTTGCATCCAACATCTATCTGTGGCGAGGGGATTTATCCCCGCTGGGCTGCGTAGCGCCCCCCCAAAAAACAGGGCCACTGCGCGCCCTAGCGGGGATAAATCCCCTCGCCACAGATAGATCCCCCAGACAATGCGCATTGTTCTGGAAGCATTTTTATTCGCTGTTGCTGCCGCGAAACTTGAACAGGTCCCGACGCTGTTTCTTGCTCGGCTTGCCGTCGGTACTGACGCCCAGGGCGCCGGCCTTGCGCTGGGCAGCGGCGGCTTCGCGCCTGGCGATACTGGCTTCGGTTTCGCGATACAGGGTTTGCGCTTCAGGCGCCCCACGCCGCACGATCGACAACGCCTCGACCACTACAGTCTTCTCGTCGAACCCGGCGCGAATGACATACTCGTCCCCGACACGTGGCTCTTTGCCCGGCTTGCAACGTTCGCCCCGATGGTGGACCTTGCCACTTTCGATGGCGGCCTTGGCGAGCGCGCGTGTTTTATAGAATCGCGCCGCCCACAACCATTTATCGAGACGGACCTTGTCGTCCTCTTCCTGTTTTTGTGCCACTGCAATTCCTCTTTCTGCCAATAACCAGAACTGTACTACCGTTTTTGTCGGGCGCACGAATCCACGCCGACAGATAGAATGCCCACCGAACCGGCCTCACCGGCAAATCCTGGCCTGAAGTCGAGTGCACGAATTCGCCGCACAGGCCACTGGATAACTGTCGCCATTTTGTGATTATTCTGTGCAAATACCGCGACTCGCAGGCTCCCTGATCCGAAGTACCGATCACAGGTTGTTTTTATTGAAGACTTTTGACCATTTGACCGTTGTCGGTCTGCGCGAGTGGGTGGCGCTCCCGGATCTGGGAGTCGCGGGCCTACGGGCAAAAATAGACACCGGTGCCAGTACCTCCAGCCTGCACGCCACCGACATCGAACCATTCGAGCGTGACGGTGAGAAGTGGGTACGCTTCACCGCGCACCTGGGCACGGTGGTACAACTTCGTCATCGCCGCTGCGAAGCCCCGCTGGTGGCGCGCAAGACGATCAAAAGCTCCAACGGCCATGCCCAGGTCCGCTACGTGATCAGCACCACGCTGGCGCTCGGGGATCGGATCTGGCGGGTCGAGTTCACCCTGGCTTGCCGCAAGTCCATGCGCTATCGCCTGTTGTTGGGCTCCAAAGCCTTGATCGACGGCCAGTTGGTGGTCAATCCAGGCATCAAATACGTTCAGGACAAGCCGGCATTCCCGGTGTCCACTACCTCTGCCACAGGTGTTGCATGAAGATCGCTGTGCTGTCGCGTAATCCGCGTCTGTATTCCACTCGTCGCCTGGTTGAAGCCGGGACTGAGCGTGGCCATGAAATGGTGGTGATCGACACCCTGCGCGCCTATATGAACATCGCCAGCCACAAGCCGCAGATCCACTACCGGGGCCAGCCGCTGGAAGGGTTCGATGCGGTGATCCCGCGCATCGGGGCATCCGTGACCTTCTATGGCTGCGCCGTGCTGCGCCAGTTCGAAATGATGGGGGTGTTTCCCCTCAACGAATCCGTGGCGATTGCCCGCGCCCGGGACAAGCTGCGTTCGCTGCAGCTGCTGTCGCGGCGCGGCATCGGCCTGCCGGTCACCGGTTTTGCCCATTCACCCGACGATATTCCCGACCTGATCGCAATGGTCAATGGCGCACCGCTGGTCATCAAGGTGCTGGAAGGCACCCAGGGGATCGGCGTGGTCCTGTGCGAAACCGCGACGGCGGCAGAATCGGTGATCGAGGCATTCATGGGCCTCAAGCAGAACATCATGGTCCAGGAATACATCAAGGAAGCTGGCGGCGCGGACATCCGCTGCTTCGTGGTCGGCGACAAGGTCATCGCGTCGATGAAGCGTCAGGCCCGGCCTGGTGAGTTTCGCTCCAACCTGCATCGCGGTGGCAGCGCCAGCCTGATCAAGATCACCCCCGAAGAACGCATGACCGCCCTGCGCGCCGCAAAAGTCATGGGCCTGGCCGTGGCGGGCGTCGACATCCTGCGCTCCAATCACGGCCCTTTGGTGATGGAGGTCAATTCCTCGCCTGGCCTGGAAGGCATCGAGACCACCACGAGCAAGAACGTGGCGGGGATCATCATCGAGCACCTGGAAAAGAATGGCGGGCCGAACATGACTCGGACCAAGGGCAAGGGTTAACGCAGCCCCTTGTAGGAGCGAGCCTTTGTGGGAGCTGAGCTTGCTCGCGATAAACGATAACGCGGTTTTCAGGTAAACCGCGGCGCCTTCATCGCGAGCAAGCTCACTCCCACAGGGCTCGCTTGCGCAAGTTTGCTATACCGCATCCCTGGGCAACATCAACCCCAATGGCAACCGCACCCGCGCTTCGAGCCCGCCACCGACACGGTTGCGCAGTTCGACGTTGCCCCCGTGCATCGAGGCAATGCGCTTGACGATCGCCAGGCCCAACCCCGTGCCCTTTCCGCCTCGGGCACGGTCGCCGCGGGTGAAGGGATTGAAAATGGCTTCCAGCTCCGACGGATCGATGCCGGCGCCACGGTCCATGACGCTCAGCACCACATAAGGCGCGTTGGTGTCGCCAGAGACGTAGGCCGCGACCTCGACGCCGGCGCCGGCATGGTTCAGGGCATTGCCGATCAGGTTGTTCAGCAACCGCTTCATCGACACCCGGCGCAACGGGAACGGCTGGATCGGCTCCAGCTGCAGGTGCACTTTTTCGTCTCCCTGGTTATAGGGGGCGACCACTTCCCGCACCAACTCGCTGAGGTCCACTTCCTCCACCGACTCATCCCGTCCATCGCGAATGAATGCCAGGAACTGGTCGAGAATCGCATCCATGTCTTCGATGTCACGGACCATTTCACGGGTCAGGTCGGTGCGCTCCCCCATCAGTTCCAGGGACAGCCGCAACCGGGTCAACGGTGTGCGCAGGTCGTGGGAGACACCGGCGAGCATCAGTTCACGCTCGCGGCCGGCCTGCTCGACGTCTTCGGCCATCTGGTTGAAGGCCCGGTACACCTCGGTCATTTCACTGGGCGTGTCACTGATGGGCAGTCGCACGCTGCGCCCCTGGCCCAACTGTCGTGCCGCGTAGACCAGGCGTTTCAACGGTTGGTTGAGCTGGCTGACGAAGATCCACGCCGACGCAGTCGATAGCAGACCGATAGCCAGGAACCAGCCAAGTACGTTCCAGATTTTCTGGCCACGCAGGGGGTGCGGGTACAACGGCACCTTCAGCCAGCCGTCCCCCAGGCTTGGGGCACGCACCCACAACGCCGGGGGCGAATGCATACGCAGGCGCACCTCGGTATCGGCGCCCAGTTCGGCCTGCATCTGCCGCTGATAGATCTCGCTGTAGGGCCAGTGCTGTTCGCCTTCGGGCACACCGGCACCGACCACCCGGATCAGCGTCGCCGCCTCGGCGATCTTCGCACGATTGGTTTCATCGGCCGCCCAATAGGCCCGCAGGGTCAAGGCAACGCCGTGACTGTACTGGCGGTCCACCAGGACGTCTTCATTCATCAGCAGGTAGACCAACGTCAGCGCCTTGGAAAAGAGCACGACGATCAGCACCAGCCAGAGGGTGCGGGAGAAGAAACTCTGGGGGAACCAAACGGGGGTTTTCATGGATAACCGCTACACACTTGCAGGAGCGAGCGATGCTCGCATACTGACGGACGCGAGTCGCCTGGAGGAAGATTTCAACCCGCCAGGCCACTCGCTCCTACAAATCGCCGATCACTTGCTGGCGGCGCCGTCCGGCACGAACACATAGCCCACGCCCCAGACAGTCTGGATATAGCGCGGCTTGGAAGGATCGGGCTCGATCATCCGGCGCAGGCGCGAAATCTGTACGTCGATGGAACGCTCCAGCGCATCCCACTCGCGACCACGGGCCAGGTTCATCAGTTTGTCTCGGGTCAGCGGTTGACGGGCGTTCATCACCAGGGCCTTGAGCACGGCGAACTCGCCGGTGGTCAGCATGTGAATTTCATCGCCACGCTTGAGCTCACGGGTGGCCAGGGACAGCTCGTAGTCGCCGAAGGTCACGCTTTCGTCTTCGCTGCCCGGGGCACCCGGCACCGGGGCCGACTGACGACGCAGGACCGCCTTGACCCGGGCCATGAGCTCGTCGGGGTTGAACGGCTTGGCCAGGTAATCGTCAGCGCCCAGTTCCAGGCCCTTGATACGGCTCAGCTCGTCGCCCTTGGCAGTGAGCATGATGATCGGGATCTGGTTGTTGGCGCCGCGCAGGCGGCGGCAGGCCGTCAAGCCGTCTTCGCCAGGCAGCATCAGGTCGAGAACCACCAGGTTGAAGACTTCACGGGCCAGCAGCCGATCCATCTGTTCGGTATTGGGTACGGTGCGGGCCCGGTAGCCCTTGCTGACGAAAAAACGCTCCAGCAGGCTGCTCAGCCCTGGGTCATCGTCAACGATAAGAATTTTTTCGCCTTCAGCAGTTTGTGCAGTGCTGCTCATAGGAAGCTCCTTTGATCTCGGCGCGCATTATGGCCTAGCTGCCGTTATACGCACCGTGTGCATTGTTAGCAGATTTTTCCTCCATCTCCACAAATACGGGTATCGGACCTACAGGTCATGACACCCCCGAAGGGCGGAACGCTGGTTATAATGCGCGGCCTTTTGTGCCTGGGGATGTCGAATCGTTACCTCGACGGGACTTTTCCCCTCTGGCCAGGCAGCACTTTTTGAATTTCGCGGGTCAACAGGCAGCCTCTTTTGACCCAGGCAGCGGCCCACGCCAGGTCGCTCAACCAGTCTCGCCGAGCCCTGTTCCTGCGCCGGCGGGCCTGATTTCATAATTTGTCAGGTGGTTTTATGGACAGCATCAACAGCCGCATCGCCGAAGAACTCGGCGTACGCCCACAACAGGTCGAAGCGGCCGTCGCGCTACTCGATGAAGGCTCCACGGTGCCTTTTATCGCCCGTTACCGGAAAGAAGTGACCGGCAGCCTCGATGACACCCAATTGCGTCATCTGGAGGAGCGCCTGCGCTACCTGCGTGAACTCGACGAACGGCGTATAAGCATCCTGGCCAGCATCCAGGAGCAGGGCAAGTTGACTCCGGCGCTCGAGCGCGACATCAAGCTGGCGGACACCAAGACCCGCCTCGAAGACTTGTACCTGCCCTACAAACAGAAGCGCCGCACCAAGGGTCAGATCGCTCTGGAAGCCGGTCTTGGCGAACTGGCCGACGGGCTGTTCAACGACCCGACCCTGGCGCCCGAAGCCGAAGCCGCGCGTTTCGTCGATGCCAAAAAGGGCGTGGCGGACGTGAAAGCGGCGCTGGAAGGCGCCAAGTACATCCTCATGGAGCGCTTCGCCGAAGACGCCAATCTGCTGGAAAAGCTGCGCAACTTCCTGAAACAGGAAGCCATCCTCAGTGCCCGCGTGATTGCCGGCAAGGAAGAGGAAGGGGCGAAGTTCCGTGACTACTTCGAACATGACGAGCCGCTCAAGAGCGTGCCGTCCCACCGCGCCCTGGCGATTTTCCGTGGCCGCAACGAAGGCATCCTCAGCTCCGCGCTGAAAGTCGGCGATGAATTGCCCGGCACCATGCACCCCTGTGAAGGCATGATCGGCCAGCAGTTCGGCATCCAGAACCAGAACCGCGCCGCCGACAAATGGTTGGCAGAGGTGGTGCGCTGGACCTGGAAGGTCAAGCTCTACACCCACCTGGAAACCGACCTGTTGGGCGAATTGCGGGACAACGCCGAAACCGAGGCAATCAACGTCTTCGCCCACAACCTGCACGACCTGCTGCTGGCGGCACCGGCCGGCCCACGCGCCACCTTGGGCCTGGACCCGGGCCTGCGTACCGGCTGCAAGGTGGCGGTGGTGGATTCCACCGGCAAGCTGTTGGACCACACGACGGTCTATCCTCACGTCCCGCACAACAAATGGGACCAGACCCTCGCGGTGCTCGCGGCCTTGTGCGCCAAGCACTCGGTGGACCTGATCGCCATCGGCAACGGCACCGCCAGCCGTGAAACGGACAAGCTGGCCGCCGAGCTGATCAAGAAATACCCGGCCATGAAGATGACCAAAGTCATGGTGTCCGAGGCTGGCGCTTCTGTTTATTCGGCGTCGGAACTGGCGTCCAGGGAGTTCCCGGACCTGGACGTGTCGATCCGTGGCGCGGTATCGATTGCCCGCCGCCTGCAGGATCCGCTGGCGGAGCTGGTGAAGATCGACCCGAAATCCATCGGTGTCGGCCAGTACCAGCACGACGTGTCCCAGTTGAAGCTGGCCCGCGGCCTGGACGCCGTGGTGGAAGACTGCGTAAACGCCGTGGGCGTGGACGTGAATACCGCTTCGGTGGCGCTGCTGGCGCGGATCTCGGGCCTCAACGCTACGCTGGCGCAGAACATCGTCACCCACCGCGATGAGCACGGCGCCTTCAAGACCCGCGCCGCGTTGAAGAAAGTCCCGCGCCTGGGGGAAAAAACCTTCGAACAGGCCGCCGGCTTCCTGCGCGTCATGAACGGCGACAACCCGCTGGATTCGTCGGCCGTCCACCCTGAAGCCTACCCGCTGGTGCAACGCATCGCCGCCCAGACCGATCGCGACATCCGCTCACTGATCGGCGACGCTTCGTTCCTCAAACGCCTGGATCCGAAGAAATTCACCGACGAAACCTTCGGCCTGCCCACCGTCACCGACATCCTGCAGGAGCTGGAGAAACCGGGCCGTGACCCGCGTCCCGAGTTCAAGACCGCGGAATTCCAGGAAGGCGTCGAAGACCTCAAGGACCTGCAACCCGGCATGATTCTCGAGGGCGTGGTGACCAACGTCACCAATTTCGGGGCGTTCGTCGACATCGGCGTGCATCAGGACGGTCTGGTGCACATTTCGGCCTTGTCGGAGAAATTCATCAAGGACCCGCGCGAAGCCGTGAAGGCCGGTGATGTGGTGAAAGTGAAGGTCATGGAGGTCGACATTCCGCGCAAGCGCGTCGGCCTGTCGATGCGCATGAGCGACACGCCCGGCGAGAAAGTCGACGGAGCCCGCGGCCCTCGTCCAGGCTCCGCGCCGCGTCAGTCGCAGAACACCGCGCCGCGCAAGGAGACCGCCACGGCGGCTCCGGCCAACAATGCCATGGCCTCGCTGTTCGCCAACGCCAAGCAGTTGAAGAAACGCTGATGGACACGCCGGCCGGGTTGGTGGAAAGCGCCTTCTTCAAGCTGCTCGGCTGTCGCCTGCACAGCCTGGGGGACGGGGTGGCGCAAGTTGCCCTGGCCCTGGAGCCGCCGTTGCGCAATCGCGGCGGCAAGCTGCACGGCGGCGCACTGTTCAGCCTGGTGGACATCGCCATGGGCCTGGCTTGTTCCAGTGTCCATGGCTTTGATCAGCAGAGCGCAACCATCGAGTGCAAGATCAACTACATCCGCGCCGTGTCCGACGGCGAGGTGCTGTGCACGGCCCGGGTCATCCACCCGGGGCGGCGCACACTGGTGGTCGAGGCCGAGGTGACCCAAGGCGACAAGCTGGTCGCAAAAGCACAAGGCACCTTCGCTGTCCTATAGCTCCCTGTCATCGATTTGAGTTAATTTCGGCGCAACAGAAACAGCGTCGCAACTCCCTGTGGGAGCGAGCCTGCTCGCGATAACGGTGTGTCAGTCGCATCAACGCAGCTGATTCACCGCAATCGCGAGCAGGCTCGCTCCCACAGGAGACTGCGGTGATCCGTTCTTGGCCGTACAAAACCAGGCGATAACGCCAGTTTCAACTTCACCCTTGTAGAGCGCCTTGCCCACCCCCATATTGGGGCGACTGACGCGTGAAGGAATTCAACTTGAGCGACCTCTTAAACCGCCGCCTGGCCCTGCTCGGCGAGCGCGCCAACCTCTCCCTGCTCGAGCAGTGCCTGCACGGTATCGAACGTGAATGCCTGCGTGTCACGGACAGTGGGCGCCTGGCGTTGACCCCGCATCCCGAAGCCCTGGGCTCGGCGCTGACCAACGAGCAGATCACCACCGACTACTCCGAGTCGCTGCTGGAATTCATCACCCCCGCCCTGGCGGACCCGGCCGATACCCTGAGCAGCCTCGACAGGATCCACCGGTTTGTCTACAGCAAACTCGGCGATGAATACCTGTGGAGTCCGTCGATGCCGTGTCCGCTGCCGGCGGAAGAAGAGATCCCGATCGCGTATTACGGCACCTCGAACATCGGTCGACTCAAGTACGTCTATCGCCAGGGCCTGGCCCTGCGCTACGGCAAGACCATGCAATGCATCGCCGGGATCCACTACAACTTCTCCCTGCCGGAAAAACTCTGGCCGCTGCTTCGGCAGGCCGAGGCGGCCGACACCACCGACCGTGATTTCCAGTCGCAGGCCTACATCGCGCTGATCCGTAATTTCCGTCGCTACAGCTGGCTGCTGATGTACCTGTTCGGTGCCTCGCCGGCCCTGGACGCCGGTTTCCTGCGTGGTCGCCCACACCAGTTGGAACAACTGGACCCGGACACCCTGTACCTGCCCTATGCCACCAGCCTGCGCATGAGCGACCTGGGCTACCAGAGCAACGCCCAGGCCGGCCTGACGCCGTGCTACAACGACCTGGCCAGCTACACCGACAGCCTGCGTAAAGCGGTGGCGACGCCTTATGCGCCGTATGTCGAAGTTGGCACCCATCGGAACGGTGAGTGGGTACAGCTCAACACCAACATCCTGCAGATCGAAAACGAGTACTACTCCAACATCCGCCCCAAACGCGTGACCTATACCGGCGAACGTCCGATCCAGGCCTTGATGGCCCGGGGCATTCAGTACGTGGAAGTACGCTGCCTGGACATCAACCCGTTCCTGCCATTGGGCATCGACATCACTGAATCGCATTTCCTCGATGCGTTCCTGTTGTATTGCGGTCTCAGCGAAAGCCCGTTGTTCGAAAGCGGCGAATGCAGCAATGCCACGAACAACTTCCTGACCGTGGTCAAGGAAGGCCGCAAGCCGGGCCTGCAGTTGCAACGCCAGGGCCAATCGGTGGACATGCAGGCGTGGGCCATCGAGCTGCTGGAACAGATCGCACCGCTGGCGGCGTTGCTCGACCAGAGCCAGGGTAGCGATGCCCACCGCCAGGCCCTGGACGCACAACTGGCGAAGGTGCGGGATCCGTCCCTGACCCCATCCGCGCAGGTATTGGCGGCCATGGCGGAACATCAGGAAAGCTTCGCCCAGTTCTCCCTGCGCCAGAGCAAAGCCCACGCCGAGTTCTTCCGTGCCGAACCGTTGCCTGCCCAGGAGCAGGCCGCGTTCGAAACAGCCGCTCGCGAGTCCCTGGCCCAGCAAGCCGAGCTGGAACAGAACGAAGTGGGAGATTTCGATGTGTTCGTGGGGTCGTATCAGGCGAGCATCCTGGCGATCAGTAACTGAGCCCTGGGGCGAGGGAGCTTGCTCCTTCGCCCCCACAAGCCGCACAACCGTCCCTTCGCGATAGACTTTTTCGCTGATAAGCTCATGCGAAAAAGTTATTTATTTTTGAATTCTTAGATCATTTAGTCTCCTCCAACGCCGAACATCCGGCGGCCTGTCGAGGAGCTTTTCCCATGACTTTGAGTTTTCCCCTTCGCCTTCTCGCAGCCGCTTCCCTGGCCGCTTCGAGTCTGTTTGCCCAAGCCGCCGACCTGACCGTCGCCTACCAGACCACCGTCGACCCGGCCAAAGTCGCCCAGGCCGACGGCGCCTATGAAAAAGCCACCCAGGCCAGCATCGACTGGCGCAAATTCGATAATGGCGCCGACGTCATCACCGCCATCGCCTCGGGCGACGTGCAGATCGGCTACCTCGGTTCCAGCCCGCTGACCGCCGCCATCACTCGCAAGGTCCCGGTGGAAACCTTCCTCATCGCCACCCAGATCGGCGCCGCCGAGGCCCTGGTAGTTCGCGACGGTTCCGGGATCAAGACCCCGCAGGACCTGATCGGCAAGAAGATCGCCGTACCGTTCGTTTCCACCGGCCACTACAGCCTGCTCGCCGCATTGAAGCACTGGGACATCGACCCGTCGAAGGTCACCGTACTCAACCTCGCGCCACCGGCCATCATCGCCGCCTGGAAGCGTGGCGACATCGATGCCACCTATGTCTGGGACCCGGCCCTGGGCGTGGCCAAGGAGAACGGCAAGGTGCTGATCACCTCGGCGGAGGTGGCCAAATTCGGCGCGCCAACTTTCGATGCCTGGATCGTGCGCAAGGACTTCGCCCAGAAACACCCTGAAATCGTCACCGCCTTCGCCAAAGTCACCTTGGACGCCTACGCCCAATACCGCAAGGATCCGCAAGCCTGGCTGGCGAACACGGCCAACATCGACAAGCTGGTGAAACTCTCCGGCGCCAAGGCCAGCGACATCCCGCTGTTGCTGCAAGGCAACGTGTATCCACTGGCGGCGGACCAGGTCGTGAGCCTCGGCGCGCCGACCACCCAGGCCATCACCAACACCGCCGCGTTTCTCAAGGAGCAGGGCAAGGTGGAAGCGGTTCTGCCCGACTACGCCCCTTACGTGAGCGCCAAATACATCACTCACTGATCGCCAGGAAAAAGGGAGTCACTGCAATGGCCTTGCTACAGCTGGAGCGCATCGGCGCACAGTACCCCGGGGCGTCGGAAGCCGTGTTGACGGACATTTCTATGACCCTGGGGCCGCAGCAACTGCTGATTGCCCTGGGGCCGTCCGGCAGCGGCAAGACCTCGCTGCTGAACCTGATCGCCGGATTCGTCCAGCCCAGCGCCGGACAGATCACTCTGGACGGCGCGCCGGTCCTGGGGCCCGGCGCCGAACGTGGCGTGGTGTTCCAGGACGACGCGCTGCTGCCTTGGCAGGATGTGCTGGCAAATGTCGGCTTCGGCCTGGAGCTGGCCGGGGTCGCCAGGGAACCGCGCGAAGCCCGCGCCCGGGAAATGCTCGCCTTGGTGGGCCTGGCCGGTTTCGAGCAACGCCGCGTCTGGCAGCTCTCCGGTGGCCAGAAGCAACGCGTCGGCCTGGCCCGGGCGCTGGCGGCCGACCCACGCGTGCTGCTGATGGACGAACCCTTCGGCGCCCTGGATGCCTTCACCCGTGAACAGATGCAGGAGCTGTTGCTGCAGGTCTGGCAACGCACTGCCAAACCGGTGTTCCTGATTACCCATGACATCGAAGAGGCCGTGTTCCTCGCCACCGAACTGATCCTGCTGGCGCCCAACCCGGGGCGGATTGTCGAACGGCTGCGCCTGGACTTCAGCCAGCGCTACCGGGCGGGGGAGTCCGCGCGGTCGATCAAGTCCGACCCTCGCTTCATCGACATCCGTGAACATGTGCTTGCCAAAGTGTTCGCCCAACGCAGCGCCACCCGGCGCGAGGAGCCAAGATGAGCAGCTATGAAATCCCGGCAGTGGTCGGCGAACCCACAGTCAAGGACCCAGCCCATCGCCCCCGGCATCCCTTGAGTACGCGATGGATCAGCGGCCTGACCCTGATCACGCTGCTGGCCCTGTGGTGGGCGGTGACGGCAAGCGGGCTGGTCGAACCATTATTCCTGCCCTCTCCTTCCGCCGTGCTGCAAAAAGGCTGGCTGCTGGCGACCAGTGGCTACATGGACGCCACGCTCTGGCAGCACCTGGGCGCGAGCCTCGGACGGATCGGCCTGGGCCTGTTGCTGGCCGTGCTGACGGCGGTGCCGGTGGGCATTGCCATCGGTTCCAGCCGTATCGCCCGGGGCGTGTTCGATCCGTTGATCGAGTTCTATCGGCCGATTCCGCCGCTGGCCTACCTGCCGCTGATCGTGATCTGGTGCGGCATCGGCGAATTGTCGAAAGTGCTGCTGATCTACCTGGCGATTTTCGCCCCGATTGCCATCGCCACCGCCACCGGTGTGCGCACGGTCGACCCGGCCAAGGTACGGGCCGCGCAATCCCTGGGAGCGACGCCGGCACAGTTGATTCGCCACGTGATCCTGCCCAGCGCCCTGCCCGATATCCTCACCGGCATTCGCATCGGCCTGGGTGTGGGCTGGTCGACACTGGTGGCCGCCGAACTGATCGCCGCCACCAGCGGCCTGGGGTTCATGGTGCAGTCAGCGGCGCAGTTTCTGGTCACCGATGTGGTGGTGCTGGGGATCCTGGTCATTGCACTCATCGCCTTCGCCATGGAAATGAGCTTGCGTGCTGTGCAACGCAAACTGGTGCCGTGGCATGGCCAGGCCCATTGAGACCGAATGACCACGCCGACCATTCGGCGCCCAATCCAGGAAAACAACGATGAACCACCCAACCGTCACCCCGTTGAGTATCGCCCTTGGCGCGCAGATCAGCGGGATCGATATCAGTCAGCCGCTGGGGATGGAGCAGCGGGATTTCATTGAGCAGGCATTGCTCGAACACCAGGTGCTGTTCTTTCGGGACCAGCCTATCGACCCGGTCCAGCAGGCACGTTTCGCCGCCTGTTTTGGCGACCTGCATATTCACCCCATCTACCCCAATGTGCCTGGGCAGCCCGAAGTGCTGGTGCTCGACACAGCCGTCACCGATGTTCGCGACAACGCCATCTGGCACACCGACGTGACCTTCCTGCCAACCCCGGCCATGGGTGCGGTGCTCAGCGCCAAGCTGCTGCCGGCGTTCGGTGGCGATACGTTATGGGCCAGCGGCATTGCCGCTTACGAAGCCTTGTCGGCGCCTTTGAAAAGCCTGCTTCAAGGCCTGACGGCCACCCACGATTTCACTCGCTCCTTTCCCCTGGAGCGCTTTGGTCATACCGCCGCGGACCAGGCTCGTTGGGAGGAAACTCGGCGGAAAAATCCACCGCTGTCCCATCCGGTGGTTCGCACCCATCCGGTGAGCGGTCGCCGGTCGCTGTTCGTCAACGAAGGCTTTACCACCCGCATCAATGAACTGTCCGAAACCGAAAGCGAAGCCATCCTGAAACTGCTGTTCGCCCATGCCACCCGCCCGGAGTTCACCCTTCGCTGGCGCTGGCAGGTCAATGACGTGGCGTTCTGGGACAACCGCGTGACCCAGCATTTCGCCGTGGACGACTACCGGCCTGCCCGACGCGTGATGCACCGGGCGACAGTGCTGGGGGATGTGCCGTTTTTCAAGTGAACAGAAGATTGGGTCACCTTTGTGGCGAGGGGATTACTCCGCCGACGAAGGCTTCTCCCAGAGATTGATACCGCCCTCCTGGGCAAATCGATCGATCTCCGCCAGTTCCTCGGCACTGAATTCCAGGTTCTTCAGCGCTCCGACGTTCTCGACGATCTGCTCCGGGCGGCTGGCGCCGATCAGGGCAGACGTGACCCGAGGATCGCGCAGGGTCCAGGCCAGGGCCATTTGTGCCAGGCTTTGGCCGCGTCGCTGGGCAATCTCGTTGAGGGCACGCACATGGGCGATGTTTTCCTCCGACAGGTGCGAAGCCTGCAACGAACCGCCACCCGGACGATTGACCCGTGCATCGGACGGAATGCCCTTGAGGTACTTGTCCGTGAGCAGGCCCTGGGCCAACGGGGTAAAGGCGATCACGCCGGTACCCAATTCGTCGGTGGCGTCCAACAGGTCTTTTTCCACCCAGCGGTTGAGCAGGTTGTAGGCCGGCTGGTGGATCAGTAACGGGATTTTCCACTCCTTGAGCAACGTCGCCATTTCCCGGGTTTTTACCCCGGAATAGGAAGAAATACCGACGTACAACGCCTTGCCTTGTTGCACCGCCGTCGCCAGGGCACTGGCGGTTTCTTCCAGTGGGGTGTCCGGATCGAAGCGGTGGGAATAAAAGATATCCACATAGTCGAGCCCCAGGCGTTGCAGGCTCTGATCGAGGCTGGCCAGCACGTACTTGCGCGACCCGCCGCCCTGGCCATACGGTCCGGGCCACATGTCCCAACCGGCCTTGCTGGAGATGATCAACTCGTCGCGGTAGTGCTTGAAATCTTCACGCAACAACCGACCAAAATTGATCTCGGCGCTGCCGTAGGGCGGGCCGTAGTTGTTCGCCAGATCGAAGTGGTTGATGCCCAGGTCAAACGCCGTGCGCAACAAGGCACGCTGGGTGTCGATCGGCGTGCTGTCGCCGAAGTTGTGCCACAACCCCAGCGACAACGCCGGCAACACCAACCCGCTGCGACCAACGCGGCGATAGGGAATGGACTCGTAGCGATTTTCAGCAGCGATGTAGGTCATCGAAGGCTCTCTGTTCGGGGACGATGTGGATGGCAGAAGCTAACATTTCACAGACGCATCGTTCAGCTCGAAAGTTCGCGTAGTCGCCCGGAAAGAGCATTGCAGCGAGATCAAATGTGGGAGCGAGCCTGCTCGCGATAGCGGCGGAACAGGCAATGATACGTCGGCAGAAAAGGCCTCATCGCGAGCAGGCTCGCTCCCACAGACGGCGCAGCGATCACAAGCTCGAAATAAGCGCTAACGTGCCTCGGCAAACACCTCCGCCACCCAATCCACAAACACCCGCACCCGCGGCGAAAGGTGACGGTTGTGCGGGTAGAGCACCGATATCGGCATGGGCGGCGGTGGGGTGGCCGTGAGGATTTCCTGGACCAGGCCCTGTTGGATCTGCGTTTCCATCCGATAGTGCGGGCATTGGATCAGGCCCAGGCCGGCGATGGCCGAGGCGGCGTATATTTCGGCACCGAACACCGAGAGCGCCCCCTCGATAGCCACTTCCTTGAGTTCGCCCTCGACCATGAACTGGAACGGATACTGTTTGGCGGTGGTGCGTGAAACGTAGTTCACCGCCCGGTGCCGGCTCAGGTCGTCGAGGTTCTTCGGTTCGCCGTACTGGCGCAAATAGGCTGGGCTGGCGCAGGTGATCTGGCGCAGGGTGGCGACACGCCGACCAATCAATGATGAATCCCCCAGCGTGCCGGCCCGCAGCACGCAATCGATCCCTTCGCTGATCAGGTCGACGAAACGATCGGCCTCGCTGATGGACAACTCGATATCGGGGTAGCGGGCCATGAATTGTGGTAGCGCCGGGATCACGAAATGCCGGGCCAGGGTCCCGTGCAAGTCCACCCGCAGCCGCCCCTTGGGTGCCACGCTACGAAACGCCAGTTCGGCTTCTTCGAGTTCCGCCAGCAGTTGAACGCAGCGTGGGTAATACGCCTCGCCGTCCAGTGTCGGCCGCACCTTGCGGGTGCTGCGCTCCAGCAGGCGCACCCCCAGCCAGGTTTCGAACTGATTGAGGGTATGAGTCAGCGTGGCACGGGGCAGGTTCAGGTCATCGGCGGCCAGGGTAAAACTGCTGCGCTCGTAGATGCGCACGAACACCTTCATCGCCTTGACCTGATCCATGGATTTCCTCGCCCTTATTGTTGGTGATTATTGAATAGTCAAGGCAACTCTCATGTATTTATCGGGGTAAGTAAACATGTGAATCTGGATTCACTCCACCCAACGAAGGAAACAGCCATGTCGACTCAAACCGCCAAAGTAGCCATTGTCACCGGAGCCTCTCGCGGCATCGGTGCTGAAATCGCCAAGCAATTGGCCCACGACGGCTTCGCTGTCGCCATCAACTACGCCAGCAGTGCTACCGAAGCCTCGAAGCTGGTGGTGCAGTTGCGCCAGGCTGGCCACCGGGCTATAGCGATCAAGGCCGACGTGTCTTCTGCCGCCGACGTTCGTCAGATGTTCGATGAGACAGAGGCGCAGTTGGGCAAGGTCGATGTGCTGATCAATAACGCAGGGATCCTGCAGGTGATGCCCCTGGCGCAACACAGTGACGAATTGTTCGACCAGACCTTCGCGATCAACACCCGTGGCACGTTCAATACCTTGCGCGAAGCCGCGACCCGCCTGAATGATGGCGGCCGCATCGTGAACTTCTCCAGTAGCACCGTTGGCCTGAACCTGCCCGGTTATTCGGTGTACATCGCCAGCAAGGCGGCGGTGGAATCGCTGACCCAGGTATTCGCCAAGGAGCTGCGCGGCCGCCAGATCACGGTCAATGCCATCGCTCCCGGCCCGGTGGCGACCGAACTGTTCATGCACGGCAAGAGCGAAGAACAGATCCAGCAGCACGCCAAGATGCCGCCCCTGGAGCGCCTCGGCCAGCCGGAAGACATTGCCAGCATCGTTTCCTTCCTGGTGAGCCCGGCCGCCGGGTGGGTGAATGGTCAGGTCCTGCGGGCCAACGGCGGGCTTGTCTGAGATAGCAGCCGATCAGCGCACCAAGTGCAGGAACTGCATGTGCCGCTCGTACTGGTCGAGGACGTCGTTGATGATCTGTTCCTTGGTATAGCCCATCAGGTCGTAGTCCTGACTGCCTTCGCTCAAATGCACCTCGGCGCGGTAGTAACGACGGTTGTTGATCTGCTTGGAGCCCATGCCGCCCCGGGCGAAGGATGGCGTGAAGTAGCCGCGCATCTGCACCTGGTAGATGAACGGGTGCTGCTCGCCATGGCCGATTTCCAGGCTGACGCTGTCGTTGGCCGGGTCGGGCTGAGTCATCACCGCCAGACCTTTCTCGGCGAACACCGCTTTCACCTCCTCGATGGCCGGACGCACCGTGGTGTCGAGGAAGCGATAGACCTCGTCCCGGGACGGGAAATGCACCGCCTGGCTCAAGCGCTGGCGCCAGCCGCCCTTACCTCGACGTGAACCCGACACCGGCGCCAGGGAATGCAATTGCGCGATCTGCTTCTGAGACTCAAGGTGAAACGCTTTATGCAGGCCCCACATCATCAACAACAGGATCAGCGAGAACGGCAGTGAAGTCAGCACCACCGCCGATTTCAGCGCATCGATGCTGCCGGAGAACAGCAGCGCACTGGTCACCAGGGCGGTCATCGCCCCCCAGAACACCCGCAGCCATTTCGGCCCGTCTTCATCAGCATTGCCGCCCTTGGCCGAGAGCGTTGACAGCACCACGGTGCCGGAGTCGGCCGAGGTGACAAAGAACACGAAGCTGATGAACACCGTGACCGCGATGACCGTCTTGCTCCACGGGTAGGTTTCCAGCAGCAGGTAAAGACTCATCGACGGATTGTCCAGGGCTGACATGCCCAGGGCGCTCATGCCGTGGTTGAGTACCTGGTCGATGGCACTGTTGCCGAAGATCGACATCCACGCGAGAGTGAAACCCAAGGGGATCAGCAACACGCCAAACACGAATTCACGGATGGTACGACCACGGGAAATCCGCGCGATGAACAGCCCCACGAATGGCGACCAGGCGATCCACCAGGCCCAATAGAACACCGTCCAGCCCCCCAGCCAGTCGCTGGGTTTGTTGTAGGCATAGAGATCGAAACTCTTCATCGGCAAGGCGCCGAGGTAATCGCCCACATTCTGGATCAGGGTGTTGAGCAAATGCTGGGTCGGCCCGGCAAACAGCACGAACAGCAGCAGCGCACAGGCCAGCAGCATGTTGATGTCGGACATGACCCGCACGCCCTTATCGACGCCGGCCACCGCCACGATGATCGCCGCCCCCATCATCAGCACGATCAGGCCGACCTGAATCCACTGGGTATGCGGGATGCCCAGCAGGTAATCGAGACCGGAATTGAGGTGCAGGACCCCAAACCCCATGTCGGCGCCGAGGCCGAACACGGTCGCGATGATGCCGAAGCCATCGACGGCATAGCCGATGGGACCATTGATGCGTTTGCCGATCAGCGGACACAACGCCGAACGCAGCGCCAGCGGCAGGTTGTGCCGATAGGCAAAGTACGCCAGGGCCATGCCGACGAACGCAAACACGCCCCAGCCGTGCAGGCCCCAATGCAGAAACAGTATCTGCATGGCTTGGCGCGCCGCATCGGCAGTGCCGGCCTCGCCTTGGGGCGGCTGCGCCAGATGGGTCAGCGGCTCGGAGACGCAAAAGAAGAACAGCGTGATGCTGATCCCGGCGGCGAACAACATACCGGCCCAGGACAGGTAACTGAATTCGGGCTCGTCGTGGTCGGCACCGAGCTTGATCTTGCCGTAGCCGGACAAGGCGGTGACCACCACGAAGACCAGATACAGGGCCATCGCCAGCAGGTAATACCAGCCGACTGTGTTGGCCGCCCAGTTCTGCGCCGCCAGCAACCAGGCGCCGGCTTGTTCGGGCAGGGCAATCACCACCAGGCCGAACAACAGGATAAAAGTCGCCGCGAAGTAGAATACCGGCGGGTTCATGCGGACCAGGCCGCTGGATGGAAGGGACGAGGCACTCATGAGCGAAGCACCCCGATGTGGGAAACCGTGACAGTCGATAACGGACTCGGCAAAGGCAAGCCTCCTGTTGTGAGCGGGCAGCAAACCAATGGTTTAACTTGAATGAACGTTCAATTTAAACATGAATAGGCAGCTAAGGACTAATCGTCGGGCTCGGCGGTACGTGCTTCACACTAGCCCAAGGAAAGGTATGACGTTGTTCAGCGCGCTTTTGTTTCATTCGCGGTAACCACCTACGCTTCCTGTGGGAGCAAGACTGGCCCTAGTGTCAGTCAGTTGAGTCACAAACCTGTGGGAGCAAGACTGGCTCTAGTGTCAGTCAGTTGAGTCACAAACCTGTGGGAGCAAAGCTTGCTCGCGATTGCGGTAAGCCAGTCAGCAAAGATGTTGACCGGTCTATCGCTATCGCGAGCAAGCTTTGCTCCCACAGCCAACAGTTCATATTGCGAACAAGACCAGAGAGCCCCCAGATACGATTGACGGTTGCCCGAGAATATCGGCGTGCCTATAGTCCAGACATTGCCTACAACCAGTACGGACTCATGATCAAACAACAGCTGTCCCGCTTTAACCGTCTCGAATTGCTCGGCCATCCGACACCGCTGGAAAAACTCGAACGCCTCTCCACCTGGCTCGGCCGCGATCTTTACATCAAGCGCGACGACCTGACGCCCCTGGCCCTGGGTGGCAACAAGCTGCGCAAGCTCGAATACCTCGCCGCCGACGCCTTGGCCCAGGGAGCCGACACCCTGATTACCGCCGGCGCGATCCAGTCCAACCATGTGCGCCAGACTGCCGCACTGGCCGCCAGGCTGGGCCTGGGTTGCGTGGCGCTGCTGGAAAACCCCATCGGCACCGAAGATGCCAATTACCTGGGCAATGGCAACCGATTGCTGTTGGAGCTGTTCGATGCCAAGGTCGAACTGGTGGAAAACCTGGATAACGCCGACGAGCAACTGCAAGCCCTGGCTGCCCGGCTGCGCAACAACGGCAAGAAGCCATATCTGGTGCCGATTGGTGGCTCAAACGCCCTGGGCGCTTTGGGGTACGTGCGCGCCGGCCTGGAGTTGGCCGAGCAGATCAAGGACACCGGCCTGGACTTCGCCGCCGTGGTGCTGGCCTCGGGCAGCGCCGGTACCCACAGCGGCCTGGCCCTGGCCTTGAGTGAAACCCTGCCGCAACTTCCAGTGATTGGCGTCACGGTATCGCGCAGCGAGGAAGACCAGTTCCCTAAGGTCCAAGGGCTTGCCGAGCGTGTCGCCCAGTTGCTTGAGGTAGCGCTTCCAGAGGCCTTCAAGGTGAACCTGTGGGACGAATATTTCGCTCCTCGCTACGGTGAGCCGAACGCCGGTACGCTGGCAGCGGTCAAGCTGCTGGCAAGCCTCGAAGGCCTGCTGCTGGATCCGGTCTACACCGGCAAGGCCATGGCCGGCCTGCTCGACGGCATTGGCCGCGACCGTTTCGACGAGGGTCCGATCATCTTCCTGCACACCGGCGGGGCACCGGCGCTGTTTGCCTACAACGCCGCGTTCTGAAAGAAGTGAGAGCAGCACCTTCTTGTGAGAGCGAGCCTGCTCGCGATGACTGTGGATCAGTCAAATAGCCGCTGACTGACACACCACCATCGCGAGCAGGCTCGCTCCCACAGGAACAATTCCATTTGGGAATATTTGGATGATTTAATATTATTTTCCAATCTATTAAAGCCATCCTATAGTCGTGCCCGCTGGCCTATTTGCCACGCGACGCACATGCCGCTTTAAGGCAGGATGTGGCAGTCTTCCAGATCACGGCTACACCTTCTAATCCAATTTACGTCTTCATAAGAAAACACAGGGGCTTGTCATGAATTTTTCCGCATTACGTCGCAACCTGTTGATCGGTTCGCTGGGCCTGGCATTGAGCGCCGGCCTGCTGGGGCAAGCAGTTGCGGGTGAGCAGCTGCAAAAAATCAAGGATGCGGGCGTGATCAACGTCGGCCTGGAAGGCACCTATCCACCGTTCAGCTTCGTCGATGCCGACGGCAAACTGGCCGGTTTCGAAGTGGAGTTTTCCGAGGCCCTGGCCAAGGAACTGGGCGTGAAGGTGAAGCTGCAAGCCACTAAATGGGATGGCATCCTGGCTGCGCTGGAATCCCAGCGTCTGGACGCGGTGATCAACCAGGTCACCATTTCCGAAGAGCGCAAGAAGAAGTACGACTTCTCCGAGCCCTACACCGTCTCTGGCATCCAGGCGCTGGTACTGAAGAAGAACGAAGAAAAACTCAACATCAAGGCGGCCGCCGACCTGGCTGGCAAGAAAGTCGGTGTAGGCCTGGGCACCAACTACGAACAGTGGCTCAAGGACAACGTGCCCCAGGCGGACATCCGTACCTACGAGGATGATCCGACCAAGTACCAGGACCTGCGTATCGGCCGTATCGACGCCATTCTGGTGGACCGCCTGGCCGCCTTCGAACTGGCGAAAAAAGCCCCGGACACGGCCGTTGCTGGCGATGCCTTTTCCCGTCAGGAAGCCGGTGTAACCCTGCGTAAAGGCGAACCCGAGCTGCTGGCGGCGGTGAACAAGGCCATCGATAAGCTGCGCGCCGACGGCACCTTGAAGAAGCTGTCCGAGAAATACTTCAACGCTGACGTCACTCAATAATGGAAGCAAAGCTCCAACTCGTCCTCAGTTCCACGCCCTTTTTGCTGCAGGGCGTGTACTTCACGGTCATCCTGAGCCTGGGCGGAATGTTCTTCGGCTTCCTGCTCGGGTTTGGCCTGGCCTTGATGCGCTTGTCGCGCTTCAAACTGGTGAACTGGTTCGCCCGGGTCTACGTCTCGTTCTTCCGCGGCACGCCGTTGCTGGTCCAATTGTTCATGATGTATTACGGCCTGCCACAAGTGGGCATCGAACTGGACCCGATACCCGCAGCGCTGATCGGCCTCTCGTTGAACATGGCCGCCTACATCTGTGAAACCCTGCGGGCCGCCATCAGTTCCATCGAGCGCGGCCAGTGGGAGGCGGCTGCCAGCATCGGCATGACCCGCGTGCAGACTTTGCGTCGGGCTATCCTGCCGCAAGCCATGCGCACGGCCCTGCCGCCCTTGGGCAACAGCTTCACTTCACTGGTCAAGGACACCTCGCTGGCAGCCACCATCCAGGTGCCTGAACTGCTCCGCCAGGCGCAGTTGGTTTCCGCGCGGACCTTCGAAATTTTCGCCATGTACCTGTCCGCCGCGTTGATCTACTGGATTCTTGTCAGCGCCCTGGCACATGTGCAAAACCGTCTGGAAGCGCGGGTCAACCGGCATGAGCAGGAGTCTTGAAGCATGATCATGGTTGAAAAGCTGACCAAACAATTCAAGGGTCAGACGGTGCTCAACGGTATCGATCTGCAGGTCGAGGAAGGCGAGGTCGTCGCAATCATCGGCCCCAGCGGCTCGGGCAAGACCACCTTCCTGCGCTGCCTGAACTTCCTCGAAGAACCCAGCAGCGGCCGGATCAAGGTCGGTGACATCGAAATCGATGGCAGCCGCCCGTTGAACCAGCAACAAGGCCTGGTGCGTCGTCTGCGCCAGCAGGTGGGCTTTGTGTTCCAGAACTTCAATCTGTTTCCCCATCGCACGGCTCTGGAAAATGTCATCGAGGGCCCGCTGGTGGTGAAGAAGACCCCACGTGCCGACGCTGAAACCCTGGGCCGCAAACTGTTGGCCAAGGTGGGCCTGGCCGGCAAGGAGGACGCCTATCCACGTCGCCTGTCCGGCGGTCAGCAACAACGGGTGGCGATTGCCCGGGCGTTGGCGATGGAGCCGCAAGTGATCCTGTTCGACGAACCGACCTCGGCGCTGGACCCTGAACTGGTCGGAGAAGTCCTGGCGACCATTCGCGGCCTGGCCGAAGAGAAACGCACCATGGTCATCGTGACCCACGAAATGAGCTTTGCTCGTGACGTGGCGAACCGCGTGGTGTTTTTCGACAAGGGCGTGATCGTCGAACAAGGTGAAGCCAAGGCCATGTTCGCAACGCCCAAGGAAGAACGCACCCGGCAGTTCCTCAGCAAGTTTCTCTCAGCCAGTCCCGGCGCACAGTAACTTATCGACGCAAGCTTACTTCCAGGGATGGAAGGAGCTGTCGACTTGAAGACAACCTCACCGCTTGAAACCCGTTAAGCATCTTCAATTATCTGACGTGCGGTATATACCTACCTCTCGCAACACTTCCCTTCGCGCTAAGCTCTCTGCCAGTTCATGCCCTACAAACCTTCCGCTCGGCTCTCAAATCGAGGTAAAAGGCGATTTGCGCTGTGTATTTTTAACATCAACACGTAGGACATTTCTGAAGAACTTAACAGTCCATTGTTAAGCAAGCGCCTCTATTGACACTGAAACTATCGACCCCGTATCTAGTTGACCAGCAGGCGACGCACATTATTTTAGTTGTACGCAGCGGAGAACCACAGAAACAGCATTCAAGACTGCGCAATAAAATAGTCGCGTATATCAACGCCTTTGCTCTTTCCGAAACGGACTTCGTTTGTCAGCATCAAGGAGAACACCATGACATGTACGTCAACTATCCCGGAACTTGCCGCCCCTGCCCTGGCCAATGCCTGCCGTAGCGGTATCAACATCACTGGTGCCGCCCGCCTGGAAGTGCTCGTCGCCCCTTATCCCGGCATGGACGCGGGCGATCTGATCGAACTGTTCTGGGACAACTGCTACGTCGGCTCACGTCTGCTGACTGAGGCGGACACGCAAGCCAGTGTCACGTTGCGAGTACCGGAGAGTTTCATCGTCAACGGGACTTCGCGCATCCATTATCGTGTGATGCGGGTCGGGCGCGGGCCGGCGCTGTCGGCAACGCATCGGGTACAGGTCAAGCTCGATTGCCCCGGCGGCCAGCCGTCAGCCCTGAGTGGCGATGAAAACCAGGGGCTGGCACCGGTGCGTATTCCGGAGCCCATTCGTCGCCAGGGGGTGAACCCGAGCCAGATCAAACGCGGCGTCCCGCTGACCATCGAGCCCTACCTGAACATGGCCGTCGACGATGCGATCACCTTGCGCTGGGGCGATGTGCGTATGGACCTGCCTCGGATCAAATCCAGCGAAGTGGGCCAACCGGTCAATGTCTGGGTGCCACCGGAGATCATCCTGGAGGCGGGAGAAGACCTGCGCCTGGAAGTGACCTACTGCATCCTCGATCGAGTGGGCAACAACTCCCACTGGGCGCCGCCCCGAACACTGACGATCGGTTGTGCCAGGTCCTATTTGAAAACCCAACCGAAAGAGCCCCTCCAGGCCGCCGAACCGCGGCGTAAAAGGCCTTGATACAACAGGTTCCGGGTGAGGACATTTTTCTGTGGCGAGGGGAATTTTTCCCCGCTGGGCTGCGAAGCCGCCGCAAGACTTTAAGGGTTGCTTCGCAACCCAGCGGGGCGGTGCGACGTTTCGCTAAATCCCCTCGCCACAAAATCACCCGGCGAAAGATCTCTATCTATATTCCTAAACGTTAGTTCAAAAATAATTTACATCCGTTTAGGGTATATAAACCGGACCACCGGACATTCCTGATTTTCTTGAGATGTGAGGTGGGTATGGTACGCAACACAATCACCCGGGCGCAGAACGCCCAGGCACTGCCAACAGCCATGGAGCGGCTGTGATGTCTGGTCTGGCGCAAGCGAAGCTCCAGAGCGATCAGGACGTCGCCCCCCCGTTGTTGCCCGCCCAGGTGCTGCGCAACGATGCCGAGGCGATCCAGGCCGCACGAGAGTTGGCACAGGTTGCCCGCCAGCAGGCCGCACGACGGGATCAACAGCGCAAGCTGCCCTGGTCGGAAATCGAGCAGTTCACCCGCAGCGGGCTCGGCAGTATCGCAGTCCCACGGGAATATGGTGGGCCGCAAGTCTCGTTCGTGACCCTTGCCGAGGTCTTCTCGATCATTTCCGCCGCCGACCCGGCCCTCGGACAGATTCCGCAGAACCAGTTTGGCGTGCTCCAACTGATTCTTGGCATGGGCACCGAACGGCAGAAAGAAATCCTTCTGAACAGCGTGCTCGAAGGTTGGCGCATTGGCAACGCGGGGCCGGAACGCGGGACTCGCAACACCCTGGAGCTCAAGGCACGAATCAGCGCCGACAGCCATGGCTTTCTCATCAACGGCCAGAAGTTCTATTCCACCGGCGCACTGTTCGCCCACTGGGTTGCGGTCAAGGCGCTGGACGACGAGGGCCGGCAGGTGCTGGCCTTCGTGCGACGCGGCACACCGGGCCTGCGCATCGTCGACGACTGGTCGGGTTTTGGTCAGCGCACCACGGCCAGTGGCACCGTGCTGCTGAACAACGTGCGGGTCGACGCCGAACTGGTGCTGGACAACTGGCGCATCAACGAGACGCCAAACGTGCAAGGCGCTATCTCGCAATTGATCCAGGCCGCCATTGACGCAGGCATTGCCCGTGGCGCTATCGACGACGCCATTGCATTCGTCCGCGAACGTTCCCGGCCCTGGATCGATGCCAAGGTCGAGCGGGCCAGCGATGACCCGTACGTCATCGCCGATATCGGCAGACTGAAAATCGACCTGCACGCCACCGAAGCACTGTTGCGCAAGGCCGGCCAAGTGCTGGACCAGGTCAATGCCGCGCCAATTACCGCGCAATCCGCCGCCCGGGCTTCGATCGCCGTGGCCGAGGCCAAGGTGCTGAGCACCGAAATTGCCCTGCA
Source organism: Pseudomonas sp. ICMP22404 (assembly GCF_006227205.1). Lineage (GTDB taxonomy): Bacteria > Pseudomonadota > Gammaproteobacteria > Pseudomonadales > Pseudomonadaceae > Aquipseudomonas. Next base: position 72,685 of record NZ_VCNG01000008.1, on the reverse strand, counting down.
AGCCAGCGAAAAACTGTTCGAGCTGGCCGGCAGCCGCGCGACCCTCGCCGAATTCAACCTCGACCGTCATTGGCGCAATGCACGCGTCCATACCCTGCACGACCCGGTGCGCTGGAAGTATCACGCAGTGGGCGCCTATTACTTGAACGGCACTTTGCCGGCCCGGCATTCCTGGATCTGACCACCCGACTTCTGGAGCAGCACATGACGCTTTCCCAACACGTCGCGGTGATCACCAGCGACGAACAAGCCCTGATTGTCGCCAGCGACCTGGCCGATGACTTCAAACGCGACAGCGCCCTGCGCGACCTCGAACGTCGCCTGCCGCACCCGGAGCTAGAAGCCTTTTCCCGCTCCGGCCTGTGGGGCATCAGCGTGCCCAAGGCCTATGGCGGCGCGGGCGTTTCCAACGTCACGCTGGCCAAAGTCATTGCATTGATTGCCGAGGCCGACGGCTCTCTCGGGCAGATTCCGCAAAATCATTTCCATGCCCTGGAGGTGCTGCGGGTCAATGGCAGCGATGCACAGAAGCAACGCCTGTATGGCGAGGTCCTGGCCGGCCAGCGGTTTGGCAATGCCTTGGCGGAACTGGGCACCAAGACCGCCCATCACCGCACCACCCAACTGCGCCGCGACGGCGACGGCTATCGCATCAACGGTCGCAAGTTCTACGCCACCGGTGCGCTCTATGCCCAGCGCATCCCCACGTCAGTGGTGGATGAAAACGGTGTCCAGCAACTGGCCTTCGTCCCGCGCAACAGCGAAGGTCTGACGGTGATCGACGATTGGAGCGGCTTCGGACAGCGCACCACCGGCAGCGGTTCGGTGGTGTTCGAAAACGTGTATGTCTCGGCCGAAGACGTCCTGCCCCTGCAGAGCGCCTTCGAGCGGCCGACGCCGGTGGGGCCACTGGCGCAGATTCTTCATGCCGCCATCGACACCGGTATTGCCCGCGCAGCCTATGAAGATGCCCTGCAGTTTGTCCGGAGCAAAACCCGGCCATGGATCGACGCCACCCATGACGTCGCCACCGAAGACCCCCACACGCTCAAGAGTTTTGGCCAACTGAGCAGCCGCCTGCATGCCGCCGAAGCGCTACTGGAAAGGGCCGGGGAATTTCTCGACCGGGCCCAGGCCGACACCAACGCCGAAACGGTCGCAGCCGCGTCGATTGCCGTGGCCGAAGCCCGCGCCATCAGCACCGAAATTTCCCTGGCCACCGGCAGCACGCTGTTCGAGCTGGCCGGTAGTCAGGCGACCCTGGCGGAGCATGGCCTGGACCGCCATTGGCGCAACGCACGGGTGCATACGCTGCATGACCCGGTGCGCTGGAAATACCACGCGGTGGGCAACTTCTATCTCAACGACGAGAAGCCGCCGCTGCGGGGGACCATCTGATGGCACCCGGCAAGAAAAAAATCCTGCTCAATGCGTTCAACATGAACTGCATCGGGCACATCAATCACGGACTGTGGACGCATCCCCAGGACACCTCTACCCAGTACAACACCCTCGAATACTGGACCGGACTGGCGCAACTGCTGGAACGCGGGCTGTTCGACGGGTTGTTCATCGCCGATATCGTCGGGGTCTACGACGTGTATCAACAATCGGTGGACGTCACGCTGAAGGAGTCGATTCAGCTACCGGTCAACGATCCGTTGCTGTTGGTCAGCGCGATGGCCGCCGTTACGAAAAACCTGGGCTTCGGCCTCACCGCCAACCTGACCTACGAGCCGCCCTACCTGTTCGCCCGCCGCATGAGCACCCTCGACCATCTGAGCCGTGGCCGGGTCGGCTGGAACATCGTTACCGGCTACCTGGAAAGCGCCGCCAAGGCCATGGGCCTGACTGCGCAGGTCGAACATGACCGCCGCTACGACCAGGCCGACGAATACCTGCAAGTGCTCTACAAGCTGTGGGAAGGCAGTTGGGAAGATGACGCGGTACTCAACGACCGCGAACAGCGGATCTACGCCCGACCGGAAAAAGTCCACAAGGTCCGCCACCGGGGCGAGTTCTATCAGGTCGAGGGTTACCACCTCTGCGAACCTTCACCCCAGCGTACACCGGTGCTGTTCCAGGCCGGCAGCTCGGAGCGCGGATTGCAGTTCGCCGGGAGCCACGCCGAGTGCGTGTTCATCAGCGGGCAGAACAAAGCGGCGACCAGGCATCAGGTGGACAAGGTGCGCGCCAGCGCCGTCCAGGACGGACGCAAGCCCGAGGACATCAAGGTGTTCATGGGCTTGAACGTGATTGTCGGCGAGACCGAGGCAGCCGCCTGGACCAAGCACGCCGAGTACCTGAGCTACGCCAGCGCCGAGGCCGGGGTCGCACATTTCTCCGCGTCGACGGGCATCGATTTTTCCGAGTACACACTGGACGAGCCGATCCAGTACGTGAAGAACAATGCCATCCAGTCCGCCACCCGGATTCTGCAGAACAACGACTGGACCCGGCGCAGGCTACTGGAACAACACGCCCTGGGCGGCCGCTACATCACGCTGGTCGGCTCGGCCGAGCAGGTGGCCGACGAGCTGGAATCGTGGATGGCCGAAACCGGTCTCGACGGTTTCAACCTGACCCGCATCGTCACGCCGCAAAGCTATGTGGACTTCATCGACCTGGTGATCCCCGAACTGCAGCGACGCGGGTCGTACAAGACGGAATACGACAGCGGCACCCTGCGGGAAAAGCTGTTCCATGCAGGAGCCCATTTGCCCGAACGACACACCGGCTCGCACTACCGACACTGACCTGCCAGACCAAGGCAAACCTTGGTGAGGGAACGGCTCCCTCGCCACAAGGACCTGCGACTATTCATCAATGACTGGAATACCTACATGACAAAGCAACGCCTGACCCTGCCAGTCAAAACACTGGCCCTGCTTCTCAGTCTGTTCAGCTCGACACTGTTTGCCGCCGACGCGCCGCTGAAAATCGGTACCACCGCCGCATTCGCCATCCCCCTGGAGGCCGCCGTGGACGAAGCGTCCAAACAAGGCCTGAAGGTCGAGTTGGTGGAGTTCAGCGACTGGATCGCACCGAACGTCAGCCTCGCCTCCGGCGATATCGACGTGAACTATTTCCAGCACATCCCGTTCCTGGAAAATGCCAAGGCCGCCGCCGGGTTCGACCTGGTGCCGTTCGCACCGGGAATCATCAACAACGTCGGCCTCTACTCGAAGAAATACAAAAGCTTCGACGAACTGCCCGAGGGTGCTAGCGTCGCCATTGCCAATGATCCGATCAACAGCGGGCGCGGCTTGCAACTGCTGGCCAAGGCCGGGTTGATCACGCTCAAGCCGGGAGTGGGCTACAAGGCCACCGAGGATGACATCGTCGCCAACCCGAAGAAGCTCCGGATCCTGCAGGTCGAAGCCGTGCAACTGGTGCGCGCCTATGAAGACGCCGACCTGGTGCAGGGATACCCCGCCTACATTCGCCTGGCGAACACCTTCGACGCCACCTCCGCGTTGCTGTTCGACGGCCTCGATCACAAGGAATACGTCATCCAGTTCGTGATCCAGCCCAAGAGCAAGAATGACCCGCGGCTGATCAAGTTCGTCGACATCTATCAACACTCTCCTGCGGTGCGGGCAGCCCTGGACAAGGCCCATGGCAAGCTCTATCAGGCCGGTTGGGAGGGCTGACCATGAGCGTCGCCAATGCCCTTCCCAGACCAGAAGCCACCTTGCCCCTCAGCGCCACGCACACCGAGCTGCATCCAGAGTTCAACCGCGCCCACGTACGTTTCATCGGCGTGGGCAAGACCTACAACGGCGCCCGGGTAGCGGCTCTGCAGGGCATCGACCTGGCGATCCAGCATGGCGAAGTGTTCGGCATCATCGGCCGCAGCGGCGCCGGCAAGTCATCATTGATCCGTACCATCAACCGCCTGGAACAACCCAGCAGCGGACGGGTGCTGATCGATCAGGTCGACATCGGCGGATTCGATGAAGATCGCCTGGTGGAATTGCGCCGACGCATCGGCATGATCTTCCAGCATTTCAACCTGATGTCGGCCAAGACCGTATGGCAAAACGTCGAATTACCGCTGAAGGTCGCCGGCGTACCCAAGGCACAGCGCCAGCGCAAAGTCCGCGAACTGCTGGAACTGGTCGGCCTGCAAGACAAGCACAAGGCTTATCCGGCGCAGCTCTCGGGTGGCCAGAAGCAACGCGTCGGGATCGCCCGGGCGCTGGTGCACGACCCACAGATCTTGCTGTGCGACGAGGCCACCTCGGCCCTGGACCCGGAGACCACCCAATCGATTCTCGGCCTGCTGCGCCAGATCAATCAGCGGCTGGGCCTGACCATCGTGTTGATCACCCATGAAATGGCGGTGATCCGTGAAGTCTGCGACCGCGTGGTGGTGCTCGAACAAGGGCGGATCGTTGAACAGGGGCCGGTCTGGGAGGTGTTCGGCAATCCGCGGCATGAGGTCAGCCGGACATTGTTGGCGCCGTTGCAACAGGCCTTGCCGGAGGAATTGCAAAGCCGTTTGCAGACACAGCCACCATCGGCGGATGCAGCCGCGGTGCTGCGCTTGCAATTCACTGGTACGGGGCGGGAGGAGCCGGATCTCGCGGCGTTATTCAGTGCCTTGGGCGGACGGGTACGACTGCTGCATGGAGGCATCGAACGGATTCAGGGTCATGGACTGGGACAATTGTTGCTGGCGGTCAGCGGCTCGTCCTGGGGCGTCGAGGAACTGCGACAGCGCGCCGGCAATTGGGCGCAACAGGTGGAGGTACTGGGCTATGTGGTTTGATCGGTTGCTGCAGGGTTTCATCGACACACTGCTGATGGTGGGCGTGTCGTCGCTGATCGCGTTACCAACCGGCATCGCGCTGGCGGTGATTCTGGTCACCAGCGGCAAGGGCGGGATCTACGAAGCGCCCACGCTGAACCGCGCCCTTGGCGCGTTCGTGAATCTGTTCCGTTCGATACCGTTCCTGATCCTCATGGTGGCGCTGATCCCGTTCACGCGACTGATCGTCGGTACCACCTACGGCGTGTGGGCAGCCGTGGTGCCGTTGACCATCGCCGCCACACCGTTCTTCGCCCGCATCGCCGAAGTCAGCCTGCGAGAAGTCGACCACGGCTTGATCGAAGCCGCCCAGGCCATGGGTTGCCGACGCTGGCATATCGTCTGGCACGTGCTGTTGCCAGAAGCGCTGCCGGGTATCGTGGGTGGTTTTACCATCACGTTGGTGACCATGATCAATTCCTCAGCCATGGCCGGAGCCATCGGCGCCGGCGGCCTGGGGGACATTGCCTATCGTTATGGTTACCAGCGCTTCGACAGCCAGATCATGCTCACCGTGATCGTGCTGCTGGTAGCACTGGTGGCGCTGATTCAATTGGGCGGTGATCGGTTGGCGCGAGGGCTGAACAGGCGTTGAGTGGATGCTGTGACGATGGGGTATAGTCGGCCTTCGCTCCCCACTCAAGCCTCGCCATGAAACACTCCTCCGACGACCTCAACGCCATCACCACCACGACCCTGGGCCATTACGACTCGGTCGCCGAGAGCTTTCGCGACGGCACTCGTGATCACGACGTCAGCCAGAACATCGATGCGCTGTTGCGGCATATCCACGGCCCGGCACCGCTTCACATTCTCGATTTCGGTTGCGGCCCGGGAAGGGATCTGCAGACCTTCACCCGCATGGGGCACATTGCGGTGGGGCTCGATGGCTCACAGGAATTCGCCCGGATGGCTCGCCAGGACAGCGGCTGCGAAGTCTGGCAACAGGATTTCCTGCGACTGGACCTGCCAAGCGAGCGTTTCGACGGGATCTTCGCCAACGCCGTGCTGTTTCATATCCCGACCCAGGAATTGCCGCGGGTGCTCAAGCAACTGCATGCCACCCTCAAGCCTGGTGGCGTGCTGTTCAGCTCCAATCCCCGGGGCGAGAACCAGGAAGGCTGGAGCGGCCAGCGCTTCGGCGCCTACCACGACCTCGAGGCCTGGCGCACGCAGCTCATCGCAGCCGGTTTTGTGGAGCTGGAACACTACTATCGGCCGACGGGACTGCCCCGGGAGCAGCAGCCATGGCTGGCGAGTGTCTGGCGCAAGTCTTAAGGCCCACAGCCCCCCTGTGGCGAGGGGATTTATCCCCGCTGGGGTGCGAAGCAGCCCTAAAAGCTAATGCCTCGAACTGTCAGGTTGATCGGTTTCGGTAGTATGGGGGGCGCTTCGCACCCCAGCGGGGATAAATCCCCTCGCCACAAAGACCGCGCCTGACTCTTTAATAACCTGTCACTGCTGCTTACCCAACCACTTCTGCGACAACTGCTCCAGCCTCCCATCATCCTTGATACGCGCCAGGGCGTTGTCCACGCTGGCCTTGAACGCCGGGTTGCCCTTCTGGAACGGAATCACCAGGCTCGGTGCCGGACCGCTCTTTTCTTCCGGTTGGAAAGACTGCGCCATCATGAGCGGGCGCGGTGTGTCCTCCTTCTTCGCCAACAATTGCGCATCCGGGTGGCTGTAAGCGGCACTGGTGTCGAAACGTTCCGCCAGTTCCGGGGTCATTGCTATGTGGTTGATGGCGACGTCGTACTTGCCGCTTTCCACGCCGCTCAGCAGATCCGCGGCATCGGTGACCACAAAGTCGGCGCGTACATCGAGTTCATTGGCCAGCATCTGGCCCAGTTCCACTTCGAAACCGGTGAGCTTGCCGTCTTCCTTGAAGTTGAAGGGGGCGGCATTGGCTTCGAGGGCGATGCGCAGTTCGCCACGGTCGTTGATGTCGTCGATCAGTTCGGCATGGGCCAAAGGGCTCAAGAGGGGTAGCAGGCAGATCAGGCCAGGCAGGAAACGCATGGTCACTCCTTGGTATTTGTACAAGCGACGCTCGTTTCAGGCTCGCTTTGCTATGGTTGTTGCAGGCTTCGACAACGATTGGTCATGAAGTTGTCACGACCAATAGGATTTCGCGGAAAAACTGGAGAAAAAAATGAAAAGCTTTATGTCACGTGTATTTTTAGCAGGCCTGTTGCTGGGAACGTCGATGCTGGCGGCAGCAACGCCTGCGCCTGAAGGCGCAAAAGTATTTATCGTGTCCCCAGCCGATGGCGCCACCGTCTCCCAGGAATTCAAGGTCAGGTTCGGCGTCGAGGGCATTGCGCTGGCGCCGGTGGGTAATACGACAAAAAACACCGGACATCACCACCTGCTGATCGACGTCGACAAACTGCCTGCCGCCGGTACGGCGATACCGGTCGATGCCAACCACATGCACTTCGGCAAGGCGCAGACCGAAGCCACCATCAAGCTGGCGCCCGGCAAGCACACCTTGCAGCTGGAGCTGGGCGACTTCAGCCATGTACCGTTCGATCCGCCGATTGTCTCCGAAAAGATCACCGTAAACGTGAAATAAACGTGATTGGCTGACAGTAAATAACCTCTGTGGGAGCGAGCAGGCTCGCTCCCACAGGTTTATGTCAGCCATAAAAAACGGGAGTCCTTATGGACTCCCGTTTTTTCATTACATGCCACTTGAAGCTAACAGCTCGCCACTGCTCTTTAGAACAACACGCGGGACCGGATGGTGCCCTTGATGTGCTGCAGCTTCTCTTGCGCCAGGTCCGAGTATTCGGCGTCGACGTCGATCACGACGTAGCCGACTTTCTCGTTGGTCTGCAGGAACTGACCGGAAATGTTGATGCCGTTTTCCGCGAAGACCTTGTTGATCTCGCTCATCACACCCGGGATGTTTTCGTGGATGTGCAGCAGGCGGTGTTTGCCAGGGTGCGCCGGCAAGGCCACTTCCGGGAAGTTCACGGACGATACCGAAGTACCGTTGTCGCTGTACTTGACCAGTTTTTCCGCCACTTCCAGACCGATGTTGGCCTGGGCTTCAGCCGTGGAACCGCCGATGTGCGGGGTCAGGATCACGTTGTCCAGGCCACGCAGCGGGCTTTCGAAGATATCGTCGTTGGAGCGCGGCTCCACCGGGAACACGTCGATGGCAGCGCCGATCAGGTGCTTGTCCTTGATCGCGTCGGCCAGGGCGTCGAGCTTGACCACCGTACCGCGGGCGGCGTTGATCAGGATCCCGCCCTTCTTGATGGCGCGGATTTCTTTCTCGCCGATCATCCACTGGGTCGCTGCGGTTTCCGGCACGTGCAGGGTCACGATGTCGGACATGCCCAGCAACTCATGCAGATCGTTGACCTGGGTGGCGTTGCCCAGTGGCAGCTTGGTCACGGTGTCGTAGAAGAACACCTGCATCCCCAAGCCTTCGGCCAGGACCGACAACTGGGTGCCGATCGAGCCATAACCGACGATACCCAGCTTCTTGCCACGGATTTCGAAGGAGTTGGCCGCGCTCTTGATCCAGCCGCCACGGTGGCAGGAAGCGTTTTTCTCGGGGATGCCGCGCAACAGCAGGATGGCTTCGGCCAGCACCAGTTCGGCAACGGAACGGGTGTTGGAGTACGGTGCGTTGAACACCGCGATACCGCGCTCGCGAGCCGCGTCGAGGTCAACCTGGTTGGTGCCGATGCAGAAACAGCCGACCGCCACCAGTTTCTTGGCGTGGTCAAAGATCTCTTCGGTCAATTGAGTGCGGGAGCGAATGCCGATGAAATGAGCATCGGCGATCTTTTCCTTGAGCTGGGCTTCCGGCAGAGAACTGGTGATGTACTCGATACTGGTATAGCCCGCCGACTTGAGGACGTCGACAGCCGATTGGTGGACGCCTTCGAGGAGAAGGAACCTGATCTTGCTCTTATCGAGAGAAGTCTTGCTCATCTGCGTAAACCTGTGTCCCGGAAAAAATGGCAGGGAATCGGACCGCGCATGCTGGCCCGACCGGCGTGATGGCCGTCGCCGCAGAACGACCTTCGGCACTGTTCTACGGGGGCGGTATGCTAGCATATGCGACCTGCAAACACTCATTCTGCGACATGAAGCGTTCTCAGGGTGACCATGAATTGTTCGAGAGTTTTGTCGATGACCCATTCTGCCCTGATAGAAGAGCTCAAGACCCTCGTCGAGCCTGGCAAGGTCCTGACCGATGCCGACTCCCTGCAAGCCTATGGCAGGGATTGGACGCGACACTTCGCCCCGGCGCCGAGCGCCATCGTCTTCCCAAAGACCATCGAACAGGTCCAGGCCATCGTGCGCTGGGCCAATGAACGCAGGGTTGCCCTGGTGCCATCGGGCGGGCGCACCGGGCTTTCCGCCGCAGCCGTGGCGGCCAACGGCGAAGTGGTCGTGTCATTCGACTACATGAACCGGATTCTCGAGGTGAACCTCACCGACCGCACCGCCGTCTGCCAGCCGGGCGTGATCACCGAGCAGCTACAGAACAAGGCCGCAGAGCATGGGCTGTACTACCCGGTGGACTTCGCTTCGGCCGGTTCCAGCCAGATTGGCGGCAATATCGGCACCAATGCCGGCGGGATCAAGGTGATTCGCTATGGCATGACCCGTAACTGGGTAGCCGGGATGAAAGTCGTCACCGGTAAGGGCGACCTGCTGGAACTGAACAAGGACCTGATCAAGAACGCCACCGGCTATGACCTGCGGCAACTGTTCATCGGCGCCGAAGGCACCCTCGGTTTCGTGGTCGAGGCCACCATGCGCCTGGATCGGGCGCCGAAAAATCTCACGGCGATGGTGCTCGGCACGCCGGACTTCGATTCGATCATGCCAGTGCTCCACGCCTTCCAGGGAAAACTCGACCTGACGGCCTTCGAGTTTTTCTCCGACAAGGCCTTGGCCAAGATCATGGGCCGTGGCGACGTACCCGCGCCCTTCGAAACCGACTGCCCGTTCTACGCCCTGCTGGAATTCGAAGCCACCACCGAAGCAGTCGCCAATCAGGCCCTGGAAACCTTCGAGCATTGCGTGGAGCAAGGCTGGGTATTGGATGGCGTGATGAGCCAGAGCGAAACCCAGCTGCAGAATCTGTGGAAACTGCGTGAGTACATCTCCGAAACCATCTCCCACTGGACGCCGTACAAGAACGACATCTCGGTAACCGTCTCGAAAGTCCCGGAGTTTCTCAAGGAAATCGACGCGATCGTCGGCAAACACTACCCGGACTTCGAAGTGGTCTGGTACGGCCACATCGGCGACGGCAACTTGCACCTGAATATCCTCAAGCCGGACAACCTGGGCAAGGATGAGTTCTTCGCTAAATGTGCGACCGTGAACAAATGGGTTTTCGAAATCGTCGAGAAGTACAACGGCTCGATTTCGGCGGAACACGGCGTGGGCATGACCAAGCGCGACTACTTGACCTATAGTCGCTCACCGGTGGAAATCGAATACATGAAAGCCATCAAGGCCACATTCGACCCGAACGGCATCATGAACCCAGGCAAAATTTTCGCGGTGTGATGCAAAACACCCGATGAGTTTCAGAAAACAGGAGTCGGTAATGAGCTATCAGCACCAGTATGTCGACGGTACCCGCATCCACTTCCCGGTCGGAAAAGTGGTGTGCATTGGGCGTAACTACGCCGAACATGCAAAGGAACTGGATAACCCGGTGCCCACCGAACCCTTGCTGTTCATCAAGCCCGGCAGTTGCGTGGTACCGCTGGAAGGCAGTTTCAGTATTCCCGTGGAGCGGGGCTCGGTGCATTACGAAGCGGAAATCGCCGTACTGATCGGCAAGCCGCTGTCGACCCGGCCAAGCGTCGAAGAAGTGCTCGATGCCATTTCCGGCTTCGCCCCGGCCCTGGACCTGACCCTTCGGGACAAGCAGGCCGAGCTCAAGGCCAAGGGCCTGCCATGGGAAATTGCCAAGTCATTCGACGGCGCGGCCGTGATTGCGCCCTTCGTATCGAACGCCACCTTTACCGATCTGGCCGATATCCCCGTTCGCCTGACCATCAACGGTGAAGTGCGCCAGGACGGCAACAGCAGCCTGATGCTCAACCCCATTGTGCCGATGATCCAATACATGGCCGGCTGCTTCTCGCTACAGGCCGGCGACGTGATCCTCACCGGCACCCCGGCGGGCGTCGGGCCGCTGAATGTGGGGGATGAGCTGGTGCTGGAGCTGCCGGGCGCGAGCCGTTTCGAAAGCACCGTTTGCTGACAGCTGCGTCATCTCCTTTCTGTGGGAGCGAGCCTGCTCGCGATCGCGGTCTGCCTGCAACATTGATGTTGCCTGACACACCGCGATCGCGAGCAGGCTCGCTCCCACAAGGGTTTGAAGGCATCCACCCCACGATTTACCGTTTTTTTCACATGCCATCCGGATAATCCCGGCGAATGTGGCATCTGAACCAGCCATTCCCCTGCCCGAATTCCTGGAACGCAATCATCGATGGCCAAGACCCCAGCATTGCCCCACGCCGCCTCCGTCCGCCGCTCCCGCTTTGCCCTGCCCTGGTATGTCTGGTCGCTGTTGGCGCTGGCTGCCGCTTATGGATTGGCGTTTGCGATGCATTGGGACGACCGGGGTCTGCTTTGGGTCAAGGAGCATTTTCAAAGCCCGGCTCAACGTCAGGAAAGCGTCTGGCTACCCGATTACACCGCTGTGATCGACGCCAAGCCGCTCCCTGGCATGGAGAAGGATGAAGCGTCCGATGTGACCTACAACCCACAGACCAAGACCTTGTTTGCCGTCATGGGAAAGAATCCGCTCCTGGTGGAGCTGACGTTACAGGGTGATGTGCTTCGCAAGATACCTTTGGTGGGCTGGAGTAACCCTGAAGGCGTCTCCTTCATGGAGAACGGTCTCCTGGCCATCACCGATGAGCGAAGCCACACACTGTCGATTGTCCACGTCGATGCCGATACCCGAGAATTGAAAGAGAGCGATTTCCCTCACTACGACCTTGGCCCTTCAAAGAACCAGAACAAGGGGTTCGAAGCGGTTGTCTGGGACCCACGCAACCAGCAACTGGTACTGGGCGAGGAACGGCCGCCAGCATTGTTCACCTGGAAAAGCGACGGCACCCCGGTGCTCAAGGGTGACAAACAGATCCATACCAGCGATGAACTGGACCTGCGCAACCTCTCGGCCCTGGCGATCGACCCCCGAACCGGTCACATGCTGGTACTTTCGGCCGATTCTCATCTTTTGCTGGAGCTTGATGAAAAAGGCCAGCAAGTCAGTTTCATGACCTTACTGGGCGACTTCAACGGGCTGAAGAACACCATCCCGCGCGCCGAAGGCGTCACCATGGATGAAGCTGGCAACGTGTACATGGTCAGCGAGCCGAACCTGTTCTATCGTTTCGAGAAACAACGCTGACAGAGCAACTCTGTAAGGCAGTTCCTCCTTCGCTGTAGGGTGTGGCACACGGCCATTAAGCTTCAGTTCAGGCAGTCGTGGTATTTCCAACCACCTGTTCTTACCCGAGCCCACCCATGCGTCGACTTGCCCGCCCCAAACCCTTGATCCTGATGCTACTGGCAATCGCTCTGATCGTGCTGATCGCGGCGGGTCAGTACCTGCGCCTGTTCGAACGGGCCTGGTTCAACCTCAATACCCTCTGGCAACCCACCAACGAGCAGGCCATCGCCCTGGACCAGTACCGGGTCACGATGGAGGCCCTGGTAATCGAAGGTCTCGACGACGTGTCGGCGCTGACGTTCGATCCAGTACGCAAGAGCCTGTTCACCGTCACCAACAAGAATGCCGAACTGATCGAAGTGTCACTGGACGGCAAGATCCTGCGCCGCGTGGCCTTGATCGGTTTCGGTGATCCGGAAGCGGTGGAGTTCATCAGCGAGGACATCTACGTCATCAGCGACGAGCGCCAGCAGCGGCTGATCAAGATTCACCTGGACGAAGACACCCGGTTCCTCGACGCGGCCGACGCCGAACAAATGACCCTCGGCGTGCACATGAGCAAGAACAAAGGGTTCGAAGGGCTGGCCTACGACTCAGTAGGCAAGCGGCTGTTCGTAGCAAAGGAACGCGATCCGATGCTGATTTATGAAGTGCAGGGCTTTCCCCATCACAATTCGGAAAAGTCTTACACAGTCCACGTCATCAACAACCCCAAGCGCGATGCCGGACTGTTCGTGCGGGACCTGTCGAGCCTGCAATACGATGAGCGCAGCGGCCATTTACTGGCGCTGTCCGATGAGTCGCGACTGATCATCGAGCTGGGTATCGACGGGAAGCCCCTGAGCACACTGTCCTTGAGCAAAGGCCGTCAGGGATTGCAAAAAAATGTCCCCCAGGCCGAAGGCATCGCCATGGACGATGACGGCACTCTGTACCTGGTGAGCGAGCCGAACCTGTTCTACGTGTTCAAGAAAGCGCAGCCTTGAACCAGGCCTGCCATGAATCCATGTGGGAGCGAGCCTGCTCGCGATAGCGATTCACCCGTCACATCAGCGTTGAATGTGAAACCGCTATCGCGAGCAGGCTCGCTCCCACAGGGGCCCGGCTTCGATCAGAAGACCGGGCTTTTTCCCTGTTTACTCGGCCCGCAGGGTCTTCACCCCTTCCGCCGTGCCCAGCAGCAGCACATCCGCCGGACGGGCAGCGAACAAACCATTGGTGACCACGCCAACGATGGCGTTGATCTGGCTTTCCAGCTCCGCCGGATTGGTGATCTGCAGGTTATGCACATCCAGGATGATGTTGCCGTTATCGGTCAGCACACCCTCGCGATACACCGGATCGCCGCCCAGCTTCACCAACTGGCGGGCCACGTGGCTGCGAGCCATCGGAATAACCTCGACCGGGAGCGGGAACGCACCAAGCACCGGCACCAGTTTGCTGGCGTCGGCGATGCAGATGAAGGTCTTGGCCACCGCCGCGACGATCTTCTCGCGGGTCAGGGCCGCGCCGCCGCCCTTGATCAGGTTCAGGTGCGCGTCGCTTTCGTCGGCGCCGTCGATGTAGAACTCCAGGTCGCTCACGGTGTTGAGCTCATACACCGGGATCCCATGGCCCTTGAGCCGCGCAGCAGTGGCTTCGGAGCTGGCAACCGCCCCGTCGAAGGCGCCCTTGTGCTGCGCCAGCGCGTCGATGAAGCAGTTGGCCGTGGAGCCGGTGCCGACCCCGACGATGCTCTTGTCATCCAGTTTCGGGAGGATGAGGTCGACGGCGGCCTGGGCCACGGCCTGTTTGAGTTGATCCTGGGTCATGCGGGCTCCGAAAACGGGCAGGGAGTAAAGAGGGACGCGAGTATAACCCAACAAAACCTCGGGATTCGTGTGGTCGCCCGGCCAAAAGCCGGGTTAGACTCCTTGACCCTGCCCAACCCGCCCAGTGATGCTTTCCGATGCTTGAACAGTACGTCAAAAAGATCCTCACCTCGCGCGTCTACGACGTCGCCGTAGAAACCCCGCTGCAGAACGCTCGCCAGCTTTCCGAGCGACTGGGCAACAGCATCTGGCTCAAGCGCGAAGACTTGCAGCCGGTGTTCTCGTTCAAGATTCGCGGGGCCTACAACAAGCTGACCCAGCTCAGCGATGAAGAGCGTTCACGCGGCGTGGTCACGGCGTCGGCGGGCAACCATGCCCAGGGCCTGGCCCTGGCCGCCAAGGTCCTGGGTGTGAAAGCCACCATCGTGATGCCCAAGACCACCCCGGAAATCAAGGTTGAAGGCGTGCGCTCCCGTGGCGGCAAAGTGGTGTTGCACGGCGACTCGTTCCCCGAGGCCCTGGCCTACTCGCTGAAACTGGTCGACGAAAAGGGTTACGTCTATATCCATCCCTACGACGATCCCCACACCATTGCCGGGCAGGGCACGGTGGCGATGGAAATCCTGCGTCAACATCCGGGGCGCCTGGACGCGATTTTCGTTCCGGTGGGCGGTGGCGGGCTGATTGCCGGGATCGCGGCCTACGTGAAATACCTGCGCCCCGAAATCAAGGTCATCGGTGTCGAACCCGACGACTCCAACTGCCTGCAGGCCGCCATGGCCGCTGGCGAGCGGGTGGTGTTGCCGACCGTCGGCCTGTTTGCCGACGGCGTCGCCGTGGCGCAGATCGGCCAGCACACCTTTGATATCTGCAAGCATCACGTGGATGAAGTCATCACCGTCAGCACCGACGAGATCTGCGCGGCAATCAAGGATATCTACGACGATACCCGCTCGATCACCGAACCTGCAGGCGCGCTGGGCGTAGCCGGGATCAAGAAATACGTCGAGTCACGCGGCATCAGCGGCCAGACCCTGGTCGCCATCGACTCCGGTGCCAACGTCAACTTCGACCGCCTGCGCCACGTGGCCGAGCGCGCCGAACTGGGCGAAGGCCGCGAAGCAATCATCGCGGTGACCATTCCCGAGCAACCAGGCAGCTTCAAGGCCTTCTGCGAAGCCGTGGGCAAGCGTCAGATCACCGAATTCAACTACCGCTACAACACCGGCAGCGAGGCGCACATCTTCGTGGGCGTGCAGACGCACCCGGAGAACGACCCACGCAGCACGCTGATCGCCAGCCTGACCGAGCAAGGTTTTCCGGTACTGGACCTGACTGACAACGAACTGGCCAAGCTGCATATCCGCCACATGGTCGGCGGGCATGCGGCCCACGTCATCGACGAGGTGGTGCTTCGCTTCGAATTCCCTGAGCGTCCGGGCGCGCTGTTCAACTTTCTCAACAAGCTGGGCGGACGCTGGAATATTTCGATGTTCCACTATCGCAACCATGGCGCGGCGGACGGCCGTGTGGTCGCCGGCTTGCAGGTGCCCCACGACGAGCGCCACCTGGTGCCGGCAGCCCTGGAGGAGATCGGCTACCCGTATTGGGATGAAAGCGATAACCCGGCATACCAGTTGTTCCTGGGTTAACAAAGCCAAGCTAGGCTGTTGGGCACGGCTCAAGGAAATCGAACAATGGAAACGTTGACTGCGCTGAAGATCGCTCACGTCCTGGCCACGGCCCTGCTGCTGGTGGGCGCCGTGGGGCTGGCCATCTGGGTTTGGCGAACACGCCGCAACGGTGACGCCACGGCATCTGCCCGCGTATTGCAACGCCCGCGGGTGTTCGTCTGGCTGGTGATGGGGCTTTCCCTGGCGAGCCTGCCTTTCACGGGCTGGTGGATGGTTCACCAGGTCGGCTGGCCATTGGGACAGACCTGGCTGCTGGCTTCCAGCATCCTCTACACCCTGGCGGCGCTGACCGGGTTCTGGCTGTTGGTGCGACTGAACAAGCGGCGCAAGCTGCCGACGGCGGGCAACGGCACCTTTACCTTGGCCTTGGCGCTGTTCAGTTTTGTCTGCCTGATTGCCATTGCCGGGTTGATGGGGGCCAAGCCGGTTTAGGGCTCGGAACCGAGTCGGCTTCATCGCGAGCAGGCTCGCTCCCACAGGGGAAACGCATTCCAATGTGGGAGCGAGCCTGCTCGCGATGGCGATGTCAGTCGCGCAGGCTGATCACCGGCCAACCGCGTTTCTCGGCTTCAGCCCGCAGGTTCGGGTCCGGATCCACGGCGACCGGGCGCGAAACCACCTCCAGCAACGGCAAGTCGTTCATCGAATCGCTGTAGAAATAGCTGCCGTCGAGGGAATACCCGGTTTCTTCCAGCCAGCGATTCAGGCGAGCCACCTTGCCTTCGCGGAAGCAGGGAATGTCGGTGCTGCGCCCACTGTAGCGCCCATCGATCACCTCGCACTCGGTGGCGATCAGGGTTTCGACCCCCAGGCGCTCGGCAATCGGGGCGGTGACGAAGCGGTTGGTGGCGGTAATGATCACCAGTTTGTCGCCGGCGTCACGGTGCTTTTTCAACAGTTCGATGGCCTGGGGCAACACAATGGGCTCGATGCAATCGCGCATGTAGTCCAGATGCCATTGGGCCAGCACTTCCATTTCGGTACGACCGAGGATTTCCAGGCAAAAGTTCAGGTATTCGGCATTGTCGAGCTTGCCGGCCAGGTAATCCTGGTAGAACTCGTCGTTGCGCGCCTTGTACGTGACGGCGTCCAGGAAGCCACGCTCACACAGGTAATCGCCCCAGGCGTGATCGCTGTCGCCACCCAACAGTGTGTTGTCCAGGTCGAATAAGGCCAGCCGCATTGCAGTTACTCGCTGAAATTTCTGAAGAAAGGTGCTCAGAATACGGACTTTTCACAAGAGTGCACATAACCTGGGCGGGCTCGTTGCTGCTTTCACAACCTTTGTGGAACAATGCGGCGACATGCGCTTGCGAGGTTGTTGCCGTGATCGATCCCGATGGTTTCCGACCCAATGTGGGGATCATTCTTACGAATGATGCCGGTCAGGTGCTATGGGCTCGCCGTATCAATCAAGACGCCTGGCAGTTTCCTCAAGGCGGGATCAACCCCCAGGAGACGCCGGAAGAGGCTTTGTACCGCGAGTTGAACGAAGAAGTGGGGCTGGAGCGCGAAGATGTTGAAATACTCGCCTGCACCCGAGGCTGGTTGCGCTATCGTTTGCCGCAACGCCTGGTCAGGACGCACAGCCAGCCGCTGTGCATCGGCCAGAAGCAGAAATGGTTTCTCCTGCGCCTGATCTCCAACGAGCAGCGGGTGCGGATGGATTTGACCGGTAAACCGGAGTTCGATGGCTGGCGCTGGGTCAGCTATTGGTATCCGCTGGGCCAGGTGGTGACATTCAAGCGCGAGGTGTATCGACGCGCTCTCAAAGAGCTTGCCCCGCGCCTGCTGACGCGCGACTGACGACGGAGTTCGACCCCGAGCCATGCTCAATACGCTGCGCAAGATCGTCCAGGAAGTTAACGCCGCCAAGGATCTCAAGGCGGCGTTGGGGATTATTGTGTTGCGCGTCAAAGAGGCCATGGGCAGCCAGGTCTGCTCGGTCTACCTGCTGGACCCCGAGACCAACCGTTTCGTGCTGATGGCCACCGAGGGCTTGAACAAGCGCTCGATCGGCAAGGTCAGCATGGCACCCAATGAAGGTCTGGTCGGCCTGGTCGGCACGCGCGAAGAGCCCCTGAACCTCGAAAACGCCGCGGACCACCCGCGCTACCGCTACTTCGCCGAAACCGGCGAGGAGCGCTATGCCTCGTTCCTCGGCGCACCGATCATCCACCACCGCCGCGTCGTCGGCGTGTTGGTCATACAGCAAAAGGAGCGTCGCCAGTTCGACGAGGGTGAAGAAGCCTTCCTCGTGACCATGAGCGCGCAACTGGCCGGGGTGATCGCCCACGCCGAGGCCACCGGCTCGATCAGCGGCCTGGGCCGCCAGGGCAAGGGCATCCAGGAAGCCAAGTTCGTCGGCGTGCCGGGTTCTCCGGGCGCGGCCGTGGGCACGGCGGTGGTCATGTTGCCGCCCGCCGACCTGGATGTGGTGCCGGACAAGGCCATCAGCGACATCGATGCCGAGCTGAAGCTGTTCAAGACCGCCATCGAAGGGGTGCGCGCCGACATGCGGGCCCTGTCGGCCAAACTGGCGACGCAGCTGCGCCCCGAAGAACGCGCGCTGTTCGACGTCTACCTGATGATGCTCGACGACGCCTCCCTGGGCAGCGAAGTGACCACGGTCATCAAAACTGGCCAATGGGCCCAGGGCGCGTTGCGCCAGGTGGTGACCGACCACGTCAACCGTTTCGAACTGATGGATGACGCTTACCTGCGCGAGCGTGCCTCGGACGTCAAGGACCTTGGCCGTCGCCTGCTGGCCTACTTGCAGCAGGAGCGCCAGCAGACCCTGGTCTACCCCGACAACACCATCCTGGTCAGCGAGGAGCTGACCCCGGCCATGCTCGGCGAGGTGCCCGAGGGCAAGCTGGCGGGGCTGGTCTCGGTACTGGGTTCGGGCAACTCCCACGTCGCGATCCTCGCCCGGGCCATGGGCATTCCCACGGTGATGGGCCTGGTGGACCTGCCGTACTCCAAGGTCGACGGCATCCAGATGATCGTCGACGGCTACCATGGCGAGGTCTATACCAACCCCAGCGACGTGTTGCGCAAGCAGTTCGCCGATGTGGTGGAGGAAGAGAAACAACTGTCCCTGGGCCTGGATGCGCTGAGGGATCTGCCCTGCGTGACGCCCGACGGCCATCGCATGCCGCTGTGGGTCAACACCGGCCTGCTGGCCGACGTGGCCCGGGCGCAGAAGCGCGGCGCCGAGGGTGTGGGCCTGTACCGCACCGAAGTGCCGTTCATGATCAACCAGCGCTTCCCCAGCGAAAAGGAACAACTGGCGATCTACCGCGAGCAACTGGCCGCGTTCCATCCGCAACCGGTGACCATGCGCAGCCTGGACATCGGCGGCGACAAGGCCTTGTCCTATTTCCCGATCAAGGAAGAAAACCCCTTCCTCGGCTGGCGCGGGATTCGCGTGACGCTCGACCATCCGGAAATCTTCCTGGTCCAGGCCCGAGCCATGCTCAAGGCCAGCGAAGGGCTGAACAACCTGCGCATCCTGTTGCCGATGATCTCCGGCACCCATGAGCTGGAAGAAGCCCTGCACCTGATCCACCGGGCCTGGGGCGAAGTGCGCGACGAAGGCACCGACGTGCCGATGCCGCCGGTTGGCGTCATGATCGAGATCCCGGCAGCGGTGTACCAGACCAAGGAACTGGCGCGGCAGGTGGACTTCCTCTCGGTCGGCTCCAACGACCTGACGCAGTACCTGCTGGCCGTGGACCGCAACAACCCACGGGTGGCCGACCTGTACGACTACCTGCACCCTGCCGTGCTGCAAGCCTTGCAGACCGTGGTGCGCGACGCCCATGCCGAAGGCAAGCCGGTGAGTATCTGCGGTGAAATGGCCGGCGATCCGGCAGCGGCGGTCCTGTTGATGGCGATGGGCTTCGACAGCTTGTCGATGAACGCCACCAACCTGCCGAAAGTGAAATGGATGCTGCGCCAGATCAACCTCAGCAAGGCCCAGGAACTGCTGGCGGAGGTGATGACCATCGATAATCCGCAGGTCATCCATAGCTCGTTGCAACTGGCGCTGAAGAACCTTGGGCTGGCGCGGATGATCAATCCGGCTTCGAACAAGACACTCTAACCGTTGGCCCCCCATCGCGAGCAGGCTCGCTCCCACAGTGGTTCTCGGTCGGACACAAACTCGGTGTTCGCTGGAGACTCAGTGTGGGAGCGAGCCTGCTCGCGATGAGGCCAGCGCAGTCACCACAACACTAAACCCTGACCTCGACCTCCCCCAAGTGCCCCCCATGGGGCCCGAAGCTGCGCTCGACCATGTGTTGCGTCCCATCGGCCTGGACAATCAACGCCGTACTGGCCCGCGTCCCATACGCCGGGCTGGCGATGAACACACTCGACAGCAGCATCTCGGTCGCCAACCCCACGCCGGTATCCGGCAGTTCCGCCACGGGTGCCGGTTGCGGGTCGTTCAGTAGCGCCAGCAAATCCTGGGGCTGCGGATCGGCAAGCACCTCGACCAGTGCCGTCCGGGCCTTGAGCAGCTTGGGCCAAGGCGTGTTCAAGCCGGCGTTCGACAACCCGTAGACACCTTCGGCCAGTCGCTGCGGCCGGACATCGCGGGCGTTGTAGTGCCACAGTTCGCTGCCGTCACCGAGCAACAGGTTGAACCCGCCATACTCGCCGGCACGAGGCACGATTTCACTCAAGTAGTCGGTGATCGGCAGAGTTCCGGTCAGAAACCGGGCCACCAGTTCGCCCCGAGACTTGAACGCCGGCAATTGGCCTGGGTCACGGATATTCGTCAGGGCCGCAAAGCGACCGTCGGCGCCGATACCGAGCCAGGTGCCGCCGGCTTCCAGGTCGCGACCGGCGTAGACATGGGAAGCATCGGGCCACTGGGCCAGGGGCAGGGTCGGGCGTGCGTAGAACTCGTCACGATTGGCCGCCACGATCAGCGGTTGGGCGTGACCAGGTCGCCAGGCAAATACGATCAGGCACATCAGGTAGTCCCCCACTCAACAATGCCGAACACAATCCCTGTGGCGAGGGGATTTATCCCCGCTGGGCTGCACAGCAGCCCCAAAGCAATTTATCTGGCACACCGGGGTGTCCGATTTTAGGGCCGCTTCGCGCCCCAGCGGGCATAAATCCCCTCGCCACAGATAAATCCCTCGCCACAGGGTTTGTGTCGGATCAACTTCCACTCTAACCGACACATCGCCCGCGCATCCATCGCCTTCAGTAGAGCCCAAGGGCATGGATCCGTTACCATGCCGCTCTTGTTTCGGGGATGGGTGGGGGACGCTGGTGGAATTCGTGATCTATCTGCTGCTCGGTGCCTGCGCCGGGGTGCTGGCCGGGTTGTTCGGCGTGGGTGGCGGGATGATCATCGTCCCGGTGCTGGTGTTCAGCTTCACCTTGCAGGGTTTCGACCCGCAGGTATTGACCCACCTGGCCGTCGGTACGTCCCTGGCCTCGATCATCTTCACCTCGGTCAATGCCGTGCGCGAACACCAGCGCAAAGGCGCGGTACGCTGGCCGATCTTCGCCTGGATGACCGTCGGGATCCTGATCGGGGCCGGTTTCGGTGCTGTCACCGCCGAAGCGATTTCCGGCCCGCACCTGCAAAAGATCATCGGCGTGTTCGCCATGATCGTCGCCGCGCAACTGGCCCTGGATTTCAAACCCAAGGCCAGCCGCACGGTACCTGGCAAGGCCGGATTGACCCTGGCCGGCACGGCCGTCGGCTGGGCCTCGGCGATTTTCGGCATCGGTGGCGGCTCGCTGACCGTGCCGTTCCTGACCTGGCGCAGCGTGCCCATGCAGCAGGCGGTGGCCACCTCCTCGGCCTGCGGCTTGCCGATCGCCCTGGTCAGTGCGTTAAGTTTCATGATTCTGGGCTGGCACGATCCACTGTTGCCGGCCCATAGTCTCGGTTTTGTGTATTTGCCGGCGCTGCTGGGCATTGCCCTGACGAGCATGGTCTTCGCCCGCTTCGGCGCGCGACTGGCCCATCGCCTGTCGCCGCGCTTGCTCAAGCGGCTGTTCGCGGCTTTGCTGTTCTGCGTGGGCCTGAGTTTCCTGCTCTGACGCAATCCTGGCTTAATCCCGGGGTGACAGGGTCACCCGCATATTTTTGACGTTTACGAGGAATATCAATGCTGCCTTACCCGCAGATCGATCCGGTGGCCCTGGCCATCGGCCCGCTGAAAATCCACTGGTACGGCCTGATGTACCTGGTCGGCATCGGCGGTGCCTGGCTGCTGGCGTCGCGACGGCTCAACCGTTTCGACCCGACCTGGAACAAGGAAAAGCTCTCCGACCTGGTGTTCTGGCTCTCCATGGGAGTGATCGTCGGCGGACGCCTGGGCTATGTGCTGTTCTATGATCTGAGCGCCTACCTGGCGAACCCAACGCTGATCTTCGAGGTCTGGAAGGGCGGCATGTCGTTCCACGGTGGCTTCATCGGTGTGATGCTGGCGGCGGTGTGGTTCGGCAAGCGCAACAACAAGTCGTTCTTCGAACTGATGGACTTCGTCGCGCCAATGGTGCCGATCGGCCTGGGCGCCGGACGCATCGGCAACTTCATCAACGCCGAATTGTGGGGCAAGCCGACCGACGTGCCGTGGGCAATGATCTTCCCGCCGTTCAGCGACCCCGCGCAGTTGCCGCGCCATCCGTCGCAGCTGTACCAGTTCGCCCTTGAAGGCGTAGCCCTGTTCCTGATTCTCTGGCTGTTCTCGCGCAAGCCACGGCCGACCATGGCGGTGTCAGGCATGTTCGCGCTGTTCTACGGGATCTTCCGCTTCATCGTCGAGTTCGTCCGCGTACCGGACGCCCAGCTTGGCTATCTGGCGTGGAACTGGCTGACCATGGGCCAGGTACTGTGCCTGCCGATGATCGTCGGTGGCCTGGTACTGATCTGGCTGGCTTATCATCGTGCGCCGGCTGCGGCGGCCAAGGCTTAAAAAATTCGGACCCCGAGGCGCTGGCCTCGGGTTCAAGGACACAGGTAATCCATGAAGCAATATCTCGATCTGGTGGCCCATGTCATCAAGAACGGCACCAAGCAGGCCAACCGCACGGGCGTGAACACCATCAGCTTTCCTGGTGCGATGCTGCGCTATGACTTGAAGGACGGTTTCCCCGCCATCACCACCCGCAAGATGGCATTCAAATCGGCTATCGGCGAGATGTGCGGTTTTCTCCGTGGAGTCAACAACGCTGCCGAATTCCGTGCCCTGGGCTGCAAGGTCTGGGACCAGAACGCCAACGAAAACGCCCAGTGGCTGGCCAACCCGTTCCGCCAGGGCGAAGACGACCTGGGCGAGATCTACGGCGTGCAGTGGCGCAAATGGCCGGCCTACAAGCAGATCCCCGTGAGCAATCCGGCGGCCATCGAGCAGACCCTGGCCCAGGGTTACCGGCAGATTGCCGAAGGCGAGGAAAACGGCCAGGCCTACGTGGTGCTGTACAAGGCTATCGACCAGGTTCGCCAGTGTGTCGACACCATCATCAAGGACCCGGGCAGCCGCCGCATCCTGTTCCACGGCTGGAACTGCGCCCAGCTCGATGAAATGGCCCTGCCGCCGTGCCATCTGCTGTATCAGTTCCACCCGAATGTCGAGACGAAGGAAATTTCCCTGACCCTCTACATCCGCTCCAACGACCTGGGGCTGGGCACGCCGTTCAACCTCACCGAAGGCGCCGCCCTGCTGAGCCTGATCGGCCGCCTGACCGGCTACACGCCGCGCTGGTTCACCTATTTCATCGGTGACGCCCACGTCTACGAAAACCACTTGGACATGCTCAAGGAACAACTCACCCGCGAGCCGTTCCCGATGCCAAGGCTGGTGATTTCCGAGCGGGTACCGGAGTTCGCCAAGACGGGCGTGTACCAGCCCGAGTGGCTGGAACAGGTGGAGCCGAGCGACTTCTCCCTTGAAGGCTACCAGCACCATGCGCCGATGACCGCGCCGATGGCGGTCTAAAGCACACCACTATCCCTGTGGGAGCGAGCCTGCTCGCGATTGCGGTATATCAGACACAGAAGTGTTGGCTGACCCACCGCAATCGCGAGCAGGCTCGCTCCCACAGGGTTCGCCATTTCGGGGCTAGGCACTCAATGCCCGTGACTGCGCCCCACATGTGAATGTTCCACCTCCGGCGCCACCGCTCCGCTCACTTCCAGGCGCTGCAAGATCCCGCATTGGTCCGGATCCGGCCCTTCGCCGCAACGACGGCGCAGGTCGATCAGTTGTGCCTGCAAGGCCAGCAGGCCATCGATGCGAGCCTTGACGTGAAGAATATGTTCGTCGACCAGCGCGTTGACGCTCTCGCACTGGTCTTGGGGACTGTCGCGCAGGGCCAGCAAGCTGCGGATTTCTTCCAGGGTCATGTCCAAGGTGCGGCAGTTGCGGATAAACGTCAGCCGCTCGGCGTGGGCCTGGGTGTAGACGCGGTAATTGCCGTCGCTGCGGGCCGGCTCCGGCAGCAGACCTTCGCGCTCGTAATAACGGATGGTTTCGACTTGGCAGTCAGTGATTTTCGCCAGCTCGCCGATTTTCATGGCATTGCCTCCTGAACAGGTGCTTGACCCTATAGTGGCTACAGGGTCTTTACTGTGCAACAAGCACTTTTCATGGACGTCACCCAATGAGCGATTCCCTTCACATCCACAAGCCCGTTCACGGCCATGACCACGGGCATTCCTGCTGCGCTTCGAAAGCAGCGCCGTCCGTGGTCAACCTCGGTAAAGCGCCGACGGACGGTGCCCGGCTGAGCAGTTTTCGCATTGAAGCGATGGACTGCCCCACCGAACAGACACTGATCCAGAACAAGCTCGGCAAACTCGAAGGCGTGCAGCAGCTGGAATTCAACCTGATCAATCGCGTATTGGGTGTGACACATGACCTGCCCGACGATGGGCCGATCATCAGTGCAATCCAGTCCCTCGGCATGCAGGCCGAACCGCTGAAACCGGGCCAGGAGCAACAGACCAGCAATTTGCCGGCCCCGACCAAACCCTGGTGGCCACTGGCGCTGTCCGGCGTCACGGCCCTGGGAGCCGAGCTGATCCACTTCACCAATGCCGCGCCAGGTTGGGTGGTCGCCGTGGTAGCACTGGTGTCGATCCTCAGTGGCGGCCTGGGCACCTACAAGAAGGGCTGGATCGCCCTGAAGAACCTCAACCTGAACATCAATGCATTGATGAGCATCGCCGTGACCGGCGCAGTGCTGATCGGCCAATGGCCGGAAGCGGCGATGGTGATGTTCCTGTTCACCGTGGCGGAGCTGATCGAAGCCAAGTCCCTCGACCGGGCGCGCAATGCCATCAGCGGCTTGATGCAGATGGCCCCGGAACAGGCCACGGTACAACAGGCCGATGGCACGTGGCAGGTGCAAGAGGTCAAGGCCATCGTCCTCGGCGCCCGGGTACGGATTCGCCCCGGCGAGCGCGTCGGGCTGGACGGTGAAGTGGTGGCCGGTCGTTCGACCATCGACCAGGCGCCGATCACCGGTGAAAGCCTGCCGGTGGAAAAAACCGTGGGCGATAAAGTGTTCGCCGGCACCATCAACCAGGCCGGCGAGCTGGAATACCGCGTGACCGCGGCGGCCGACCACTCCACCCTGGCACGGATCATCCACGCCGTGGAGCAGGCCCAGGGCTCCCGCGCGCCGACCCAACGCTTCGTCGATCGATTCTCGAAAATCTATACCCCGGCAGTGTTTG
The DNA here is from genome assembly GCF_006227205.1 of Pseudomonas sp. ICMP22404. Classification (GTDB taxonomy): domain Bacteria; phylum Pseudomonadota; class Gammaproteobacteria; order Pseudomonadales; family Pseudomonadaceae; genus Aquipseudomonas. The sequence goes on along the minus strand of NZ_VCNG01000008.1, from coordinate 47,187 downwards.
CCCTGGCGCTGGCGGTAACCGTCATCCCGCCACTGTTGATGGGTGCGGCGTGGTTCGACTGGATCTATCGGGCCCTGGTGCTGTTGGTGGTGGCCTGCCCCTGTGCGCTGGTGATCTCCACCCCGGTGACCATCGTCAGCGGTCTTGCCGCGGCCGCGCGCAAAGGCATCCTGGTCAAGGGCGGCGTGTACCTGGAGGGCGGCTACAAGCTCGACTACCTGGCCCTGGACAAGACCGGCACGATCACCCACGGCAAACCGATACAGACCGACTACATGGCGCTGGGCCCGACCGTGGAAACCACCGCCCCGGCCCTGGCCGCCAGCCTCGCCGCCCGTTCCGACCACCCGGTGTCCCGAGCCATCGCCGCTGTGGATAAGCAATCGACGCCGCAGCCTGTGGATAACTTCGAAGCCCTCCCGGGTCGTGGGGTTCGCGGCGATATCAATGGCCAGACCTACCACTTGGGTAATCATCGCCTGGTGGAAGACCTGGGTCTGTGTTCCCCGGAACTGGAGGAGAAACTCTTCGCCCTGGAAAAACAAGGCAAGTCCGTGGTGCTGCTGCTCGACGGCTCGGGCCCCCTGGCGCTGTTCGCCGTGGCCGACACCGTGAAGGACTCCAGCCGTGAAGCCATCCGGCAGTTGCATGAACTGGGCATCAAGACCCTGATGCTCACCGGCGACAACGCCCACACCGCCGAAGCGATTGCCGGCCAGGTCGGCATGGATCAGGCGCGAGGCGACCTGCTGCCGGGGGACAAGCTGCAGGCCATCGAAAACCTGTACGCCCAGGGTCACCGGGTCGGCATGGTGGGCGACGGCATCAACGACGCCCCCGCCCTGGCCCGAGCGGAAATCGGCTTCGCCATGGCGGCGGCCGGCACCGATACGGCCATCGAGACCGCCGATGTCGCCTTGATGGACGATGACCTGCGCAAGATCCCGGCCTTCATCCGCCTCTCGCGGCAAACCTCAAGCATCCTGAAACAGAACATCGCCCTGGCGCTGGTGATCAAGGCGATCTTCCTCGGCGTCACCTTTGCCGGGTTCGCCACCATGTGGATGGCGGTGTTTGCCGACATGGGGGTGAGTTTGCTGGTGGTGTTCAATGGGTTGCGGTTGTTGCGCAAATGAAAAATTCCGGGTGATCGGACAGGCCCCATCGCGAGCAGGCTCGCTCCCACAGTGGATCACAAGTCACTGTGGGAGCGAGCCTGCTCGCGATGGGCTGCACAGCAGCCCTATGACTTGCGCGGCTCGCGAATCTTGTACCAAGCCACATACAACGCCGGCAGGAACAGCAAAGTCAGCAGCGTGGCGATGATGATCCCGCCGATCATCGCGTAGGCCATCGGCCCCCAGAACACTTCCCGAGCAATCGGGATCATCCCCAGGCTCGCCGCAGCTGCCGTGAGCAGGATCGGTCGCCGCCGGTGTTGGGTGGCTTCCACCACCGCATCCCAGGGCTCATATCCGTCACGCTCGTACTCATCGATCTGGGTAACCAGAATCACCGAGTTGCGGATAATGATGCCAATCAGCGCAAGGATTCCCAGGATCGCCACAAAGCCCATGGGCGTGCCGGTCGGGACCAGCGCCAGAACCACGCCAATCAATCCGAGGGGCGCGACGCTGGCCACCAGGAACAGTTTCTGCACGCTGTGCAGCTGGATCATCAGGAACGTCGCCATCAGGAACAGCATCAGCGGCACGACACTGGCAATCGGCCCCTGGGCCTTGCCGCTCTCCTCCACCGTCCCCCCGGTGGCGACCTTGTAGCCCACGGGCAAGCCGGCGGCGAACTTGTCGATGTCCGGCTGCAACTGTTTCACCAGGTCGGTGGGCTGGATTGCATCGCGCACCGCAGCCTTGATGGTGATCGTGGGCTTGCGGTCGCGACGCCACACCAGTGGCTGCTCCAGTTCATAGCGCACCGTGGCGAACGCCAGCAACGGAATCGACGTGCCGCCCGGCGTGACGATCTGCAGGTTCTGCAAGGTTTCCGGCGAACCTCGTTCACTGTCTACGGCACGCCCGACTACGTTGATCAGGTAGATGTCATCGTCGACCTGGGTGACCGGCGATCCGCTGACGATGCTGTTCATCAGTCGCGCTATATCGTCCGAAGACAAGCCCAGTTGCCGCGCCTTGTCCTGGGCGATGTCGATGCGCAGGACCTTGCCCGGCTCGTTCCAGTCGTAAATGATTTCGCCAATGTGCTCGTTCTTGTCCAGCTCGGTGGCCAGTTCGATGGCATGCTTGCGCACCTGGTCGATGTCCTTGCCGCTGACCCGGTACTGGATCGGTCGTCCTACCGGCGGCCCCATTTCCAGGGCCTGCACGTAGCTGCCAATGCCGACGAAGTCCTCGCGCAGGCGTTTTTGCAGGCGCTCGGTGAGAGCCGTGCGCGACTCCAGTCCCTTGCTGACGATCACCAGTTGCGCGTAGTAGGGGTTCTGCAGTTGCTGGTCCAGCGGCAGGTAGAAACGAATCGCACCTTCGCCGATGTAGGTGCTCCAACGCTCGATGTCCGGATCGCCCTTGAGGGTCGCCTCCAGACGGTCGACGGCCTTGCGCGTCTCGTCCATCGAAGCGTTCTGTGGCAGGTTGAGGTCCACCAGGATCTCCGGCCGGTCCGAAGACGGGAAAAACTGGTTCTGCACGAAGCGCATGCAGAACACCGCCAGCACGAACAGCAGCACGGTGATGCCGATGGCCCACCAGCGATTGCGCATCGCCCACAGCAGGCCGCCATTGAACGCCCGGCCGATGCGCCCCGGCTCGGCATCGTGGGGTTTCACGTTGGTGCTGAGGATGTGCACGCCGATCACCGGGGCGAACAGCACCGCGACGATCCAGGACACCAGCATCGCCACGGCGATCACCGCGAACAGGGTAAAGGTGTACTCGCCGGCGGAACTGGCGTTCAGGCCGATAGGCACGAAACCGGCAACGGTGACGAGGGTGCCGGTGAGCATCGGGAACGCGGTCGAGGTGTAGGCGAAGGTCGCGGCCTGCTCCTTGGTTTCACCTTTTTCCAGGCGCGTAACCATCATTTCCACGGTGATCATCGCGTCATCCACCAGCAGGCCGAGGGCGATGATCAAGGCGCCGAGGGAGATCCGCTGCATGGTGATGCCGCTGTATTCCATGAACACAAAAACCATCGCCAGCACCAGGGGAATCGAGCAGGCCACCACCAGCCCGGCGCGTATGCCCAGACTGATGAAGCTGACCACCAGCACGATCACCACCGCCTCGAACAAGGCGCTGGTAAAGCCGCCGACCGCCTCCTGCACCACTTCGGCCTGGTCCGACACCGTATGCACGCCGATGCCCACCGGCAGGTCGGCGGTCAGTTCGGTCATGCGGGCATGCAGCGCCTTGCCGAATTCCTGGATGTTGCCGCCCTTTTTCATGGCGATGGCCAGGCCGATGGCCGGCGTACCGTTGAAACGGAACAGCGGCGTAGCCGGATCGACGTAGCCACGGCTGATCTCGGCAATGTCGGCCAGTCGATAGAACCGGTCATTGAGTCGCAGGTTGACGTTGGCCAGATCCTTCTCCGACTGGAACTGCCCGGATGTGCGCACGGAAATCCGCTCCGGGCCGGCATCGATCACCCCGGCAGGCGTCACCGCGTTCTGGGATTGCAGACTCTGCACCACCTGGCGCTGGTCGATGCCCAATGCAGCGAGTTTGCGCGTGGAGAAATTCAGGTACAGCACTTCATTCTGCTCGCCGAGCATTTCCACCTTGCCCAGGCCGGGCACGTCGCGGATCTCGGCCCGTACCTGTTCCACGTAGTCACGCAACTGGCGCATCGACAGGCCGTCGCCGGTAAAGGCATACACCGAACCGTACACGTCGCCGAACTCGTCGTTGAAACCCGGCCCCTGCAAGCCCTCGGGGAAGTCGCCACGAATATCGTTGATCTTCTTGCGCACCTGGTACCAGATCTCGGGGATGTCCTTGGCGCTGGTGGTGTCGCGCAGATACACGAATACCGTCGACTCGCCCGGCCGGGTGTAGCTTTTGACGTAGTCGAGGGAATCGAGCTCTTCGAGTTTTTTCTCGATACGGTCGGTGACCTGCTTGAGGGTCTCCTCCTGGGTCGCGCCCGGCCACCGGGTCTGGATGATCATGGTCTTGATGGTGAACGACGGGTCTTCTTCGCGACCCAGGTTCACGTAGGAAAATACCCCCATCAGCAACGCAACGAACATCAGGTACCAGACAAACGACTGATGCCGCAGAGCCCATTCGGACAGGTTGAAAGGCCCTTTCATCGCGCGTCCTCGTCGAGTTTCACTTTCTGCCCTGGCTGGAGGCTGTTGACGCCGGCGCTGACCACGCGATCGCCGGACTTGATACCGTTGGCCACCAGCACCGAGTCGGCCGAACGTTCGAGTATTTTCACTTCACGAGGGGAGACGGTCTGGGTCTGCGGGTCGACGAGCCAGATCCGCGCCTTGCCATCGACCTCCTGCAACGCACTGAGCGGCAACTCGATGCGAGGATCGATGGCCGAGCTCAGCGTCACGCTGATGGCCGTGCCCAGGCGCAGGCCGGACGGGGTGTCGGTCAAGGTCAGGCGCGCGCGGCGGGTGCGCGTGGCACTCTGGGCCTGGGGCTCGATCTCGCGCACGGTGGCGGTGGTGCGGATGCTCGGGTCCAGTTGCGCTGCGACTTCGAACACCACGCCCTCGGGCAGACGTTCGACCAGCCCGGCCGGCAGGTCGATCACCGCCTCCTTGATGTCCGGGCGGGCCAGGGTCACCACTTGTTGGCCGGCGGTAACCACCTGCCCGGCCTCTGCTGTCCAAGCCGTGACAACGGCGTCATGGTCGGTGCGCAGCTCGCTGTAGTTGAGCTGGTCACGGGCCTGCTCCACCGCCGCCCGGGCCTGTTCGAGGGAAGCGCCGGTGGTTTTCAGGTCGGTCTGGGCGACGTCCAGTTGCGCCTGGGCACCGACACCCCGATCGAATAACTGTTGCTGGCGACGGGCATTGGCCTGGGCATTGATGTACTGCGCCTCGATCCGCGCAAGGTCGCCCTCGGCGGCACGCAACCGGTTCTGTTGATCGGTGGGATCAAGGGTCGCCAGCAGGTCGCCTTTTTTCACTTCGGCGCCGACATCGACATTACGGCGGGCAATTCGCCCCGGTACCCGGAAACCCACATTGCTCTCGTAACGCGCCTGGATATTCCCGGCGAAGCGTCCGAGGGCCTGCTGGTCAAGCGCGCGGACCTCAATGGACAACACCGGACGTACCGGCTCGGGCGGCGCGTCTTCCTTCGAGCAGGCAGCCAGGACCAGGCTCGCCAGGACCATCCACAAGCGCTTCATGGCTGAGCTCCTGCCGGCGGTTTGTCACGGGTGTTTTCAGCGATCTCGACGCGCACGCCAGGATGCAGCAATTGCCCACCGGCCGTAACGACAGTCTCGCCGCCCTTGAGCCCGTCGCTGATGATGACTTTCCCAGTCAGGTACCGGCCTACGGTGACGGTACGCAATTGCGCGCGGCCTTCGCCATCTACCAGCCACACGGCGGGCTCGCTGAGGTCCTTGGTCAGTGCCGACCAGGGCAACTCCACAGCGGTCTTGCCTGCGGACTTGGCGGTGGCGCTGACCACCGAACCCAGGCGCATGCCTTCGGGCAAATCGTCGAGGGTCACCTTGACCTGTACGGTGCCGGTCTCGGCGGACACCGCCGGAGTGATCTCGCGCACCTTGCCGGTGGTCTGGATGGTCGGGTTATCCAGCAGGCTGATGACAATGGCCGGATCCGAGGGTGGTTCGCTCAGCAGCGATTCGTAGATATTGAACACCGCGTCGCGCTCGCCGTCCCGGGCCAGGCTGAAGATCGGCTCCGTGGCCTGCACCACTTGGCCGACCTCGGCCTGGCGCGCCGTGATGATGCCTGGCGCCTCGGCGATCAGCGCGGTGTAGCTCAGTTGTTCCCGCGCGTTGGCCAACTGGGCCTGGGCGGCCGCCAGTGCGCTCTGGCTGCTGCGCAATTGCGCCTGGGCCGCGTCGTATTCGCTCTGGCTGGTGTAGCCCTTGGGCAAGAGTTTCTGCTGACGCAGGAAGGCAGCCGCGCTTTGCTTGACCCGCGCCTGTTCGGCGGCCACCTGGGCCTCGGCGGAATCAGCGTTGGTCTGCAAGTCCCGAGGGTCGAGCCGGGCCAGCACTTGCCGGGCCGAGACACGGTCACCGACATCGACCTTGCGCTCGATGATCTTGCCACCCACACGAAACGACAGATCGGTCTGCACCCGAGCCTGAACATCCCCGGTCAAGGTCACCGAGGCTGCGTACTCGGTAGGCACGGCTTGCTGTACGAAAACCCGCGGCAGGGCTTTTTCACCGACTTTTTCGTCACCGCATCCCGCCAACAACGCACACAAACCCAAGCAAACAACCAGTTTGTTTCGGGGACCAGCCATGCAGACTCCTTGCATTGCACGAATGTGCCAGTGACGATACGACTGTGAGCTTAGAACAGGGTTCCACGGATGCACAGACGCTAACCAGGCAGCAGGAAATCGCTCATGCTCAAAACCCTCGCGGTGGCCAACTACCGATCCATCAACACATTGGTGGTCCCCCTGGGGCGGCTGAACCTGATCACCGGCCCCAATGGCAGTGGCAAATCCAACCTGTACCGCGCCCTGCGCCTGTTGGCGGAGACGGCACAGGGTGGAGTGGTCAATGCCCTGGCCCGTGAAGGTGGATTGGACTCGACGTTCTGGGCCGGACCGGAAGTGATCAGCCGGCGCATGCGCAGCGGCGAGGTGCCCATCGGCGCTACGGTCCGGATAAATACCAAACGCCTGCGCCTGGGATTCGCCGCGGAAGACTTCAGCTATTCGATTTCCCTCGGCCTGCCGGAACCGAGTTCGTCCGCGTTTTCCCTGGACCCTCAAATCAAGCGCGAATGCATCTGGGCCGGTCCCACATTCCGTCCGGCCAGCCTATTGGTGGATCGCAACGGCCCCATGATCCGTGCCCGTGATGGCCGCGCGTGGGACGTCCTGGCCCAGCACACGCCCACCTTCGACAGCCTGTTCGACCAGGTCGGCAGCCTGCGCACCTCGCCGGAGGTGTTGCAGATGCGCGAGTTCATTCGGCGCTGGCGCTTCTACGACCATTTTCGCAGCGACGCCGATGCCCCGGCGCGCCAACCGCAACTGGGTACCCGCACACCAGTGCTGCACCACGACGGACGTGACCTGGCGGCCGCCCTGCAAACCATTCTTGAAATCGGAGACGATCAAGCCCTGCACGCATCCATCAGCGATGCGTTCCCCGGCGCCCGGCTGCACATCGATAAACTGCCAGGCGGGCGTTTCGGCATCGAGCTTCACCAGCATGGCTTGCTGCGCCCGTTGTCCGCCGCCGAATTGTCAGACGGGACTCTGCGCTACCTGCTGCTGATCGCCGCACTGCTCACCCCGCGACCTCCTTCGTTGATGGTGCTCAACGAACCGGAGACCAGCCTGCACCCGGACTTGTTGCCGGCCCTGGCACGCTTGATCATCCGGGCTTCGGAGCATTGTCAGGTCTGGGTGGTTTCCCACGCCCGACGCTTGATCACGGCCTTGCAAAAGGATGGCGACTGCAATTGCATCGTGCTGGAAAAGGACCTGGGCCAGACAGGGATTGTCGGCCAGAGAATGCTGGATGCGCCGGCGTGGAACTGGCCGGATTGATCCGTGGTATTTGCAGAAGCCTTGCAGGCGGTCTATTTTCCTAGCGCTGCAGGACGGGTCTGATGACAGCCGCCAAGGAACCGCAGCTCAAGGCCAGGCTTGCTGGCGATACGCACAAGGAGGATTGACATGGCCGACGTGAAAGCCCCGCAACAACTCGACCCGCAAGACATGGTCAAACTGCTCGTGGCCCTGCGCCGGGCACTGAAGAACAGGGCGGCATAGATCCGCAATCCATTTGTGGCGAGGGAGCTTGCTCCCTCGCCACATCAGTTTTTTATAGGGCGGGGTCGATCAGAACGCCGGCAATACCGCGCCGCTGTATTTCTTCTCGATGAATGCCTTCACTTCAGGACTGGTCAGGGCCTTGGCCAGTTTCTGGATGGCCGGGCTGTCCTTGTTGTCCGGACGGGCCACCAGGAAGTTGACGTAAGGCGAATCCGAACCCTCGATCACCAGCGCATCCTTGGCCGGGTTGAGACCCGCTTCCAAAGCGTAGTTGGTGTTGATCATGTCCAGGTCGACCTGATCCAGCACCCGCGGCAGCATGGCCGATTCCAGTTCCTTGAACTTGAAGTTATGCGGGTTCTTGGCGATGTCTTTCGGCGTCGCCACGGCGTTTTTCGGATCCTTGAGTTCGATCAGGCCAGCCTTCTGCAACAGGATCAGGGCGCGACCGCTGTTGCTGCCTTCGTTGGGGATGGCGATGGTCGCGCCATCTTTCAGCTCGGCCAGGCTTTTGACTTTCTTCGAGTAGCCACCAAACGGCTCGACGTGCACACCGATCACAGTAACCAGATTCGTGCCTTTGCCCTCGTTGAAGTTCTTGAGGTACGGCAGGGTCTGGAAGTAGTTGGCGTCCAGACGCTTCTGATCCACCTGTACGTTGGGCTGCACGTAATCGGTGAAGACCTTGATCTGCAGGTCCACACCTTCTTTTGCCAGGGCCGGCTTGATCAGCTCGAGGATTTCAGCGTGGGGAACCGGAGTCGCCGCTACCACCAGTTTCTCCGCGGCCTGGGCCAGACCCGAAGCCAACGCTGCCGCCAATGCGGTGAACAACAGAACCTTTTTCATGCAGTGTCCTTATCGAAAAATCACGGTCGTCATGGACGACGGCCAAAGGGTGAGGTGCAAGCGAAGTGCTATCGCTCGCGTGAAGCGGACGATACCGATATTTTTTATTCCTTAACAATATCTTTTATTCAAGTTCATATTCATTTTACTCATATATAAAGCATGCTCTCGGCAAGGCTTTAGAGGAGCGGCTCCAGACGGGTAAGCAGCGCCTTGAATGCCACACGCTCGGCAGCCGTTGCGCTTGCTAGGGTCTTTGCTGCCTGCTCGATGGCGTCGAGTACCGAGGGCAGGGATGGCAGGTTCAAATGCTCCGGCAAGATTTCCTCTTCCGTGCTCACCAGCAACGCGAAATGAATGACGTTCTCCAGTTCGCGGGTATTGCCCGGCCAACTATGCCGCTCAAGCGCCTGCTGGGCCGCCTCGCTGATCAGCGGCATGGTCAGGCCGAGGCGCTGGGTGTAGATGCCCAGGAAGTATTCGGCCAGGGGCAGGATATCGCCCACCCGCTCGCGCAGGGCCGGTAGTTCGAGACGGCCTTCGCTGAGGTAGTGGTAAAGCCGTTGGTGAAATTTGCCGGCGGCTACCGCTTGCGCCAGGTCGATGCTGGTGGCCGCCACCAGCCGCACGTCCACGGGGCTGGGCTGATGAGCGCCAACGCGGGTGACCTCGTGGTTTTCCAGGGCCGCCAGCAGTTTGACCTGGATCGGCAGCGGCAGATCACCGATTTCATCCAGGTACAGCGTGCCGCCGTTGGCCGAACCGAACCAGCCGGCGCGACTGCTGGCCGAACCGCTGTAGCTGCCGGCCGCATAGCCGAACAATTCGGCGTCGGCGTAAGTCGGACTGATGGCGCCGCAATTGACCGAGACGAACAACCCGCCACGATCGCTTTCACGGTGGATGTGCCGGGCGAGCAATTCCTTGCCCGTGCCGGTTTCGCCGCGAATCAACACCGGGATTGCGCGTGGCGCCAGTTGCTCCAGAGCCTGGCGCAACTGGCGCGAACGTGGATCAACGAACACCAGTGCCTTGGCGCGGATGCTCAGGGGGCTTTTTTCCGCATCGGGAAAGGTCAGCAACGGCTGACCGAAGGTTTCATGCAAACTCATGGCAGACTCCCGCCCCACACCGCCGGGTAACGGAAGGGCGTCAAAAAATTCAGGCGCGACGCAGGGCGTGATGCTCCATGCGGTTTTGCAGACGATAGAGATAGGCGAAACCCTGCTCCCAGCGCTGATGGCCGGACTGCACGTTAATGTGCCCCGCCCCGGCCAGAATCCCGGCTTCGGCCCCCCAACTACGCGCCAACTCCAGCGCCCGCGGCGCACTCACTGCGGCGTCGTTGTCGGAACTGACCACGTGGCTGGGAAAGGGCAACGGATCGGTGGGAATCGGTGCGAAATTGCGCAGCGCAGGCACACAGGCCGGCCGCTCGACATCCGCCGGCGCGACCAGCAACGCCCCGCGAACCTGCCGCAACAGTTGCAGCGGCGCGGTGGCGGCCCAATGGGCAACCGTGATGCAGCCCAGGCTGTGGGCAATGAGAATCACCGGGGTGTTGTCGGCGGCAATGGCTTCGGCCAGCGCAGCCACCCAGTCTTCACGCCGGGGCGTCAGCCAGTCGTCCTGCTCGACCCGGGCGCTGTTGGGCAGACTGTTCTGCCAATAGGTCTGCCAATGATTTTCCGGCGATCCTTGCCAGCCCGGCACAATCAGGTAGCGAGTCGATTCGTTGCGCATGGGTGCTCTCCTGCGTGTCTGTTCAGGGACGAGTATAGGGAGGAGAGATATATTGTTTAAGGAATAAGAAGCTATTTGTTAATAATAAAAATGAATATCAACTTTGTGGGAGCGAGCCTGCTCGCGATAGTGATATATCCGTCAGCTCTGCGTTGAATGTGAGACCGCTATCGCGAGCAGGCTTGCTCCCACAGGTTCTGCATTTGCATCAGTCACTGCGCCCTTTCCTCAACAACACGTCCAACTGATCCACCACCACCGCCCAATCGGCATCCTCGAGGATTTCGTCGCGTAACAATTGCTGCTGACTCTTGCTCCAGAAGAACGCGTCAGCCAGGTGCAGTTCGGGCTTGAGGGGTGAATGGCTGGCAATGAACTGATCGATGCTGATGGCGTCGTCGGGCAGCCCCAGTTGCTTGAACAGGGCGGGGAGGCTGTGGATTGGGGTTTCCATGGGAACTCCTGACATGGCTGGATGCGGCTTCTCTCCCAGCAGTCTAGCCTCTGGAGCATCGCCAGACTGCTCAAAATTCGATCAACCCACGGTTCGACTAGACTGTAAGTAACGACTGTGGATAAACGTCACGCACGGGCGTTGCGGAGGATCCGGTGAATATTCGCTGCTTGATGCTTGCGCTGTTGGCCGTGAGCGGGCCGACGCTGGCAGCCGATGGCCCTGCGTTGATGGTCGCCAACTCCCTGGGTTTCTGGCTGATTGCCCTGGGGGTGGCATTACTGATCGCCGAGGTGGCCTTGCCCAACTATGGTGTGGCCGGGCTGGGCGGCATCACTTTGTGTGTCGTCGGCGCGATTATCCTGACCAATGCCGATGTGCCTGTTCCCTTGATGGTCGGGCTGGGCCTGGTCAGTGCCTTGCTGCTGATTTTTCTGTTGTTCCGCGCGTTGAAAACCCGGCCGCGCCACCCCGTCAGCGGCGATGCCGCGTTATTGGGAAGCGTCACCGTGATTACCACCCTGCAGGTCGGCAATCATCACCATGGCTGGGTGCAGTTGGAAGGCGAACGCTGGCAAGTGGCGTGCGCGACGTCGCTACGCGCTGGACAAGCGGTGCGCGTCGTCGCACGCAAGGGCCTGATGCTGGAAGTGGTCCCCGCTGACTCACAAGGAGCATGAGATGGGTATGCAAATCGGTTTTATGATGCTGCTGTTGCTGTTGATCGCACTGGCCGCGTCGACCTTCCGGATCCTGCGCGAGTACGAGCGTGCGGTGGTGTTCCAGCTCGGCCGGTTCTGGCAGGTCAAGGGACCCGGGCTGATCCTGCTGATTCCGGTGGTGCAGCAAATGATCCGCGTCGACCTGCGCACCATAGTGCTCGATGTACCGCCGCAGGACGTGATCACCCGCGACAACGTCTCGGTGAAGGTCAATGCGGTGCTGTATTTCCGCGTCCTCGACCCGCAGAAGGCAATCATCCAGGTCGAGAATTTCCTCATGGCGACCAGCCAACTGGCCCAGACCACCTTGCGCGCCGTGCTTGGTAAACATGACCTGGACCAACTGCTGGCCGAGCGCGAGCAATTGAATGGCGATATCCAGCAGGTGCTGGACGCCCAGACCGACGTCTGGGGCATCAAAGTGGCGAACGTCGAGATCAAGCATGTGGACCTCAACGAATCGATGATTCGCGCCATCGCCCGGCAAGCCGAGGCCGAACGGGAGCGGCGGGCCAAGGTGATCCACGCCGAAGGCGAGCTGCAGGCGTCGGAAAAACTCATGCAAGCCGCCGAGATGCTCGGGCGCCAGCCAGGCGCCATGCAACTGCGCTACATGCAGACGTTGGGGTCGATTGCCGGGGACAAGTCCTCCACCATTGTCTTCCCCCTGCCGATCGACTTGCTCAAGGGGATGGCGGAGTTGTCACCGAACAAGCCCTGATGGAGCGCCGCCGAGCCTAAACAGGCCATAGAACTGATTACCTTGGCAGGGACTTCAGGGCTTCATACGGCCCTTGCGCCCACGCCTGTACCCGCTCGCGCAACAAGGGCGACGCCTCCCGGCGCTTCTCCTCGCTGTCGCCGGTAAAACCCTGCGCCGGCTGCTTGGCGTGCCGCTTCACGCTGGCGAACGCCTGCCTGCGCTGCACCTCATCAAGCTGGAAAAAGACCGCCAGCCTGCCTGCCATGGCGTCGGGCAGCTCGCGATAGTCAACCGTCTGTGCGGCGGATGCCTGGCATTGCTCCAACCCGGCCTGCAGCAATCGCCCGATCCTACGCGCAATGAAGTCTTCCGGGCCGCCGAAAGGCAGCCCGTCGTCCAGGATGCTCGGACCAATCATCCCCGGCACCATGTGCATGCCGGGGCGGCGCAGATGAGACACGGCAATTTCCAGCGGGTCGCGGTACACGAACAGCCAAGGCGTATCGGGAAAACACTCACGCAGCCGTGACAGCTCACCGATGTTCCAGGCATCGAGCTTGATCACCAATCGCCGCTCCACGCCTCGACGAGGCTGCCCATAGGCCGACAGCAACCCTTTGAGCGCCGCACAGCGTTCGGCGGCGGGAAGATCACTGCGCAGTAGCCGATCCAGTGGCGGCGGTTCGGATACGACGATGTGGTCGTCCAGTTGCGCCAGCATCTGGCTGATCAGTGTCGAGCCACAGCGCGAGGCATGGAAGATGAATGCACTGGGCGCAAGGCCAGGGCTCTGGCACTGCCACTGGGCGAGCGCGTCCAAGGGAGTCTGGCGCCGGAACGCCTGATTGAAGGGCAGGCGCAAAGCGTCTTCCACGGCATCACCGAAGAAGGGTTGCGACAAGGGCTTCTCGCCGAACCAGCACCAATCGACCCGCCATTGCCCCGCCTCTTGCCACACGCGGATCGGCAGCCAGCCTTGCAGGTTCAGGCCTTCCATTGGTCGCTCCACTGCCGACGACCGTTGCGCATGGCCGCCCGCAATTCCTCCCGGCGCACCTGCAGCCCTTGCCGGGCAGCCAGCGTCAGGGCGCATTCGATGAAGGCGTCCGGGTCTGCCAGGCTCTGCAGGGTCCGGGCGAGTTGCGGATCGCTTGCCACCTGCTCTTGAAAGCGCAGGAAGTCGCCGAGTTCGTCGCGGACAGCTGGGGTGGTGGGCAGCCCATCGACAATCTGTTGCTCCAGCCAGGGGCCGGGGCGACAGTCGAGCACCAGATGAACCCGTGGCAACCGGTCCCGATTGTCGACACGATGGGGCCGTGACAAGTCGAGAAACCAGCACTCACCCGCCTTCATCGGGATGCGCTGCCCCTCCAGCCAGAAATCCACTTCGGGCGGGCTGAGCAGTGGCACGTGCAGGCGCAGGTCGGCGTCCGGTCCGCCCAGGTCATAGTCACGGTGTTCGTGGATCCGGCCGCCGGGGCCGAGCCGCAGCAGCCGGGCCGAAACGATCTCCACGGACCAGTCGCGCAACGCCTGGTGCCAGCGATCATCGTTTGACCAGGGCGGCCGGCGCAACGGCTGCCCTTGGCCGGGCGACAATTCGGTCAGCGCGTCGGCCGCCGAAATCAGCGCCACGCCGCTCCAGTCGCCGTGGTAATAGGCGCTGTTGAAATGCCCCTGCCAGCGATCGTCCTCAATGGCCGCCAGTGCTTGCAACAGCAGGGGCAGATCCACCGTCACCGGTAGCCGGGAAAACGCCGGACGCGTCATGCCCACGCCCGGTTATGGCTTCACCGCCGCCTTCGGCACCGTGATGTCGCCCTGGGCCCAGGCCGCTTCGCGGCTGGCCAGTGCCGTGGCGATCGACTGCACCTGGGTCGATTGCACTTCATCAGGCATCGGGTCGAGACCGGCGCTGGCGAAGATCTGACCATAGGCATTGCGCAGGTCGGCATAGGACAGATCCCGTCGCAGGTCAGCCTGCAAGGTATTGAGCTCGCCCTGGATCAGGTCCAGCTCACCGATGCCGGCGGCCTGATGACGGCTGCGCAACTGGCCGACGATTTGCCCATCGATGTCCGACAGTTGCTGGTTGGTCTTGAACTGGCGCAGCGCATCGCGGTAGTTGGCGTTGGCGACGTACAACTGCGCCAGCACGGCAATCGACATTGCCTGACGCCGCGCCGCCGCCACTTCTTCACCGGCCTTGGCCACGTCGATGGCCGCCGGAGCGGAGATCACGTTGAACAGATTCCAGGTGACTTTCACGCCATAGTCCGCCCAGCCCTGCTCCACCAGGAACGAGTTGCTGTCGTAGTGCCCGCCGGCGGAAAACTCCAGCCCTGGCAGCAGGCGCAGCATGGCCTTGCGGGTTTCGGCGGCCGTGATGCGTGTCTGGTAATCCTGCTCGCGCAGTTCCGGACGGCTGGCCAGGGCTTCGTGCTCGAGACGGGCCATGTCGACCTTGAGTTCCGGGATCTCGTACTCATCCGGGGTCGCAAGGGTCAACTCAGTGCCCAAGGGCAGGTTGATCAGGGTGGCCAGTTCGGTCTTGGCCAGGGACAACGCGCGCCGCTGCTCTTCGAGCTGGCGGGTGGCCTGGATCAACGAGCGCTGGTAACCCAGAGCCTGCACCGGGTCACCGATGCGCTGTTCGCTCATGCTCTGGCTGTTGTTGCGCGCCGCCTCGACCCGGGCCATCAGGCTGTCGATCTGCTTGAGCAGGCGTTCGGCAGCCATGGCTCGCCAGTAGGCCGAACGCACATCCTGGACGATGGTGTTGATCACCTTGCGCCGGCGTTCCTGGACGATCAACCGCTGGTCACCGGCCTGCTTGGCGCTGATGTAGCTCACGCCGAAATCGAGCACGTTCCAGACCATGGTGAGGTCGGCCACTTCACGATCACGGTCCTGGGACGTCGACGGTTCGAGGGACTGGGTGCCGGTCTCCACGCTCTGGCTGCTGGAGGCGTTGACGTTGTTGCGGCCCACGTAACCGGCATCCAACGCCATGCGTGGCAGCATGTCGAAACTGGCCAGGTCCAACTGCCGCTTGGCCAGGGCCTCTTCCATGATTTTCAGGCGCCCTTCCAGGTTGTATTTCACTGCCCGGGCCATGGCCTGGTGCAGCGTCAACGGGCCGCTGAGGGGCTCCTGGCCCTTGTACATGTTCTGCAGATCGGTTTGGGCGCGCTGTTCGCTGACGCTGCGATCGATCGGCTCACTGGTGACTGCACACCCACTGACCATCACGGCCAGCAGACTCATACCGAATAACTTCTGACTTCTATTCATTCCCTGGAATGCCCCTGGTTGCCGCACAATTTTCTTATTGAATGCTTCAGGCCTGTGCCTGGCTGACGCCTACCTGTTGTAGCGCCATGGCCAGACTGTCGACTTGACGTTGCTCAGTGTCCTTGATGTGTTGCAATTGCTGGCCCAAGGTCGGTGCGCCGAACATCCCGCGCATACCTTGGGAAACATCCCCCCCCTGCATCGACGCGTTGCCGAAGGCATTCATCGACTCGTTATCGGTGCCGGAATCATGGTTGAACAAGGTCGAAATGGTGCTGCTGCCGAACACCCCGCCATCGCCGCCCCCAAAACCGAGGAACCCTTGACCCGAGCCATCGCCGGCGGCATCAGTACTGAATACCTGGGCGATATAGCTTGGCGCCAGCTCGCCACGGTTGATGAAAATATCGCCTATAGGCCGCAGACCGCCGCCCACATCACGCTGTTCGAACAGCGGTGGGAAGCCCAATGGCGAACCCAGGTCGCCCGTCGGTGGCGTGAAGACGATCGGTTGCAACGGCACATCGGATGGCGGAATGACCGTGACGGGATCCGACGTCAGGAACTCCGGCGGTGGCTTCACGTCGTTGGGCACCACCGTGTCGATTGCATAGTTGTTGGACACCGCCACGCTTGCCCCGGCGTTGCCCGCCACGTCGCTGACGTTACTGGTGTCCAGGGCGATGAAGTTGCTCGGGTCGGTGAGATTCACCGTGGGAGTGAAGGTCGCTGTCCAGGTCTTGCCACCATCGCTGCTGGTCAGATTGGTCAGTTCACCGTTGGTGACGCTCAGGTCCGACAGATCGAAACCGGCCACGGCTTCGCTGAAGGTGATGGTCACCTGGGTCGTCTCACCCACAGTCAGGTTTGAATCGGCGACCACGATAGTCGCGGTCGGCCGGGTAGCATCGAGTACGTAGTTGCTGGAGATCGCGATACCCGCGCCGGCGTTGCCGGCCATGTCCTGCACGGTGCTGGCGTCGAGCAGAATCAGGTTGGTGGCGTCGTTGACACCCGCCGAAGGCGTCAGCGTCGCCGTCCAGGTCAGGCCGCCGTCACTGCTGGCCAGGTTGGACAGCACACCGTTGGCGACACTGAGGTCCGACAGGTCGAAACCGGTCACCGCCTCGGTGAAGCTGATGGTCACGGTGGTGGTCTGGCCGATGCCCAGGCTGGTATCGCCCACCACGATGGTGGCGCCCGGGCGCACCGTGTCGACGGCATAGTTGTTGGAGTTCACCACGCCGACGCCGCTGTTGCCGGAAACGTTGACCACGCCGCTGGTGTCCAGGCTGATCAGGTTGCTGGTGTCGGAAATGCCGGTGCTCGGGGTGAATGTTGCCGTCCAGGTCACGCCACCGTCGGAGGACGACACATTGCTCAACGTGCCGTTATTCACGCTCAGGTCCGAATTGTCGAAGCCGCTGACCGCTTCCGAGAAGGTAATGGTCACCTGCGAGGTTTCCCCCACCGTGAGTGAGCTGTCCGCTACCACGACAGTGGCGGTCGGCACCTGTGTCTCGACCGCATAATTGGCCGAGTTGGTGGTCCCTGTCCCGGCGTTGCCGGCCGCATCGCTTACGCCGGTGTTGTCCAGGACGATGAGGTTGGTGGCATCGCTCACACCTACGGTCGGCGTGAACGTGGCGGTCCAGGTCAGGCCACCATCGCTGCTGCTGACCGCGCTCAGGCTGCCATTGGCAACACTCAGGTCAGCGTTGGTGAAGCCGGTCACGGCCTCGGAGAAGGTAATGGTCACCTGGGCGGTCTCGCCCGGCCGCAGCGTTGAATCGTTCAGCACAATGGTGGCGGTCGGACGCTGGGTGTCGATGGCATAGTTGTTGGAATCGGTGGTGCCGGTGCCGATGTTGCCCGCCAGGTCGGCGATACCGCCGTTGGTGAGGGTGATGACGTTGCTGGTGTCGTTGATGCCGGCACTCGGCGTAAACGTCGCGGTCCAGGTGATACCTCCGTCACTGCTGCTCAACCCGGTGACCGTACCGTTGGCGACCGTCAGGTCGGCCGTGGTGAAAGCGGTCACCGCCTCGCTGAAGGTGATGGTCACCAGCGAGGTCTGGCCAGCACCGATGGCGGTATCGGCCACGACGACGGTCGCGGTGGGGCGCACGGTATCGACGGCATAATTGTTGGAGTCGGTGGTGCCGACCCCGGCGTTGCTCGCACCGTTGCGCACGCCGGTGTTGTCCAGGGTGATCACGTTGCTGGTATCGGAAATACCGACGCTCGGGGTAAAGGTGGCCGTCCAGGTCACGCCACCATCGCTGCTGCTGACGCTGGTCAGGGTGCCGTTGCTGACGGTCAGGTCACTGTTGTCGAACCCGTTCACCGCTTCGTTGAAGGTGATGGTCACCGTCGAAGTTTCACCGATACTCAACGACGAATCGGCGACCACGATGGTGGCTGTCGGCACGTTGGTGTCGACCTGGTAGTTGTTCGAACTGGTCGTGCCGGTACCCGTGTTGCCCGCCGCATCACTGAAACCGGTATTGGTCAGCGTGATGACGTTCGTGGTGTCGACGATCCCGAGGTTCGGCGTGAGGGTAGCGGTCCAGGTGATGCCGCCGTCGCTACTGCTGACGGCGCTCAGCGTGCCGTTGGCTATGCTCAGGTCCGAGTTGTCGAAGCCGCTGACCGCCTCGCTGAACGTAATGGTCACCAGCGAGGTTTCGCCGACGCTCAACGCGTTATCGGCCACGACGATGGTGGCGGTCGGACGTTGAGTATCGACAATGTAGTTGTTGGAATCGGTGGTGCCGGTGCCGGCATTGCCCACACCGTCCACGACACCGGTGTTGTCGAGGGTGATCAGATTGCTGGTGTCGCTGATGCCGACGCTCGGAGTGAAGGTGGCGGTGTAGGTAATGTTGTCGCTGGTGCTCAGCCCGCTCAGGCTACCATTGGCAGCGGTCAGGTCGGCCAGGGTGAAACCGGTCACCGCCTCACTGAAGGTGATGGTCACCAGTGAGGTTTCGCCAGCGGCAAGTGCCGTATCGGCAATCACCACGGTGGCGGTAGGACGTACATTGTCGATGGCGTAGTTGTTGGAGTCGGTGGTGCCACTGCCGGCGTTACCCGCCGCATCGCTTACCCCGGTGTTGTCCAGGGTAATGAGATTGGTCGCGTCGGTGGTGCTGGCACTCGGAGTGAATGTTCCGGTCCAGGTAATGCCGCCGTCGCCGCTGCTCAACCCGGTGACGGTACCGTTGGCCACCGTCAGGTCGGCGGTGGTGAAACCGGTGACCGCCTCGTTGAATGTAATGGTCACCAACGAGGTTTCGCCAACACTCAACGTGGGGTCGGCAACGACGATGCTGGCGGTGGGGCGCTGCGTGTCGATGGCGTAGTTGTTGGAGCTGGTGGTGCCGCTGCCGGCGTTGCCCGCCGCATCGCTCACCCCGGTATTGGCCAGGACGATCAGATTGGTGGCGTCAGTGACACTGGCGCTTGGGGTAAGCGTCGCGGTCCAGGTGATACCGCCATCCGCACTGCTCAACCCGCTCAAGGAGCCGTTGGCGACCGTCAGGTCGGCCAGGGTGAACCCGCTGACGGCCTCGCTGAACGTGATGGTCACCAGTGAGGTTTCACCCGCGCTCAGCGCGGTGTCGGCCACTACGATCGTCGCGGTGGGGCGCAGCGTGTCGATGGCATAGTTATTCGAGTCGGTGGTACCCGTGCCGGCGTTGCCAGACAGATCGGCAACGCCGCTGTTGGCCAGTGTGATCAGGTTCGAGGTGTCACTGATGCTCGCGGTCGGGGTGAGCGTCCCGGTCCAGGTGATGCCGCCATCGCTGCTGCTCAGCCCGGTGACGGTACCGTTGGCCACCGTCAGGTCGGCGGTGGTGAAGCCGGTCACCGCCTCGTTGAAGGTGATGGTCACCAGGGAAGTTTCGCCAACGCTCAGCGCGGTGTCGGCTACCACGATGGTAGCGGTCGGGCGCAGGGTATCGATGGCGTAGTTGTTCGAGTTGGTGGTGCCCACCCCGGCGTTGCCGGACAGGTCTGCGACGCCAGTCTTGTCCAGAACCACCAGGTTGGTGGTGTCGGTCACATCGGCATCCGGGGTCAGGGTAGCGGTCCAGGTGATGCCGCCGTCGCTGCTGCTCAACCCGGTGAGGGTACCGTTGGCCACCGTCAGGTCGGCGGTGGTGAAGCCGGTCACCGCTTCGGAGAACGTGATGGTGACGGCCGAGGTTTCACCGCTTTTGAGTGCGGTATCGGCCACCAAAATGGTCGCCGTCGGCGCCACGGTGTCGTTGACCACGTAGTTGTTCGAATCGGTGGAGCCCACGCCAGCGTTGCCCGCCAGGTCGACAACGCCGGTGTTGTCCAGGGTGATGACGTTGGTGGTGTCGGCGATGTTGCTGGCCGCCGTCAGCGTGCCGGTCCAAGTGATACCGCCATCAGCGCTGCTG
The DNA here is from genome assembly GCF_006227205.1 of Pseudomonas sp. ICMP22404. GTDB lineage: Bacteria > Pseudomonadota > Gammaproteobacteria > Pseudomonadales > Pseudomonadaceae > Aquipseudomonas. The sequence continues at coordinate 27,043 of NZ_VCNG01000008.1, read as the reverse complement.
AAGGCACCCACGGTGCCGTTCTGCACCGTCAGGTCGGCTGAGGTAAACCCCGTCACGGCTTCGGAGAAGGTGACAGTCACCAGGGATGTGCCGCCGGAGTTCAGACTGGTATTGGCCACCACGACAGTCGCGGTAGGCGGGGTCAAGTCCGGCACATAGTTGGTGTTGATGGTCCCGCCGTCACCGTAGACGTTGGCGACAGAGGCCGGCGACGTGCCCGAGGTGCCCGCACTGCCGCCCCCGGTACCGCTGCCGCCGACGTTACCTGACAGGGCCGCGAAGTTGGCGGCGGTGATCAGGATCGTCCCCTTGTTCCAGATGGCGCCAACGCCGACGCCGCCCGCACCGCCGGTGTGGGTGTAGCCACCGCCAGCACCGCCGCCGCCACCGCCGCCACCGGCGCCGATGTTGTTGGAAATCACCGAATTGCCGATGATGCGCAGAGTCGCGCCAGTGTCGTTGTAGATGCCGCCGACCGCGCCGCCACCGGCACCGCCGACCGCGTTGTAGCCGTCACCGCCACCACCACCGCCGATGGACAAGCCGGCGCTGGCCGCCGTGCCGCCGGCCGATCCAGTGCTATAGCCCGGGTAAGCGGCACCGCCGGCGCCGCCGGTGGAGTTACCACCCCGCCCGCCCATGTTGAAGAAACCACCGCCGGCACCGCCCTGGCCCGTCGAACCGACGGAGCCCGTGGCATTGATCGTGTCGCCGCCCCGGCCGCCCGTACCGCTGCCGACCGCGCCGCCGCCACCACCACCGCCGCCGGCATACTGCGGCGTCACGCCACCACCGCCACCACCGCCCGATGCGGCGTTCGCGGTGATCGTGACGTTCTTCAGGGTCAAGGTGCCGGCGTTGTAGATACCACCGGCCTTGGCGACCGCAGCATCGACGCCACCATTGCCGCCGTCACCCGCCACCATGCCACGGGTGATCACCAAGCCATCGAGGGTCGCCGTCGTACCGGACGTCACGTTGAGGACCTGGGTGCGGAATTGCCCATCGAGGGTGACATCGGCGACGTTGTCGTTATTGAGGTCGCCATCGATGGTCACGTTCTTGTTGACCACCAGCACCTGGGTCAGCGCGACGGTCATGCCGCTGCTGAAGGTCACGATGTCGCCGTTCTGCGCAGAGGCCAGGGCCGCACGCAATGAGCCGACGCCGGTGTTGGCGTTATTGGTGGCTGTCCAGGTGGCGAGACCCCATTGATAGTCGCTCATTGCACTGGCAGACAGCACATTGGCGCTTTCGATGTTGCCGGTGGCGATTTCCAGGTCCCAGTCGCCCCCCAGGCCGGTACGGTCGTTGGACGCGGCCACATCGCGGCCGGTCAACTGCGCCAGCGAATCGACCAGTTCCAGGCCACGATCACCTTGGGCGGTGTAGCAGCCGTAGATCAGGATGTCGCCACCCGCGTTCATGTCCTTGCCGATCTGCGCCAGCACCTCGCTGCGGGCCTGGACGTTTTCCGCCGACAGATAGGCGTTGCCCAACCACAGATCACCGGCGTTGCCGTGGGCGATGATCTGCACCGAGCTGACTCCCTGGTGGGTATCCAGGTAATCGGCGATCTGTTGCAGGCCGTCCTTGGTGGCGTCCAGTTGCACGACCTGGGTACCGGGCGCCACACCTTCGAGCAGGCTGGCGGCATCCTTGACCCGGGAATCGACGAATACCACCGACTTGCCCGGAACGGCGGCCTCGGTGGCATCGGTCTGGCCCTGGGCCGCGTGGGTATCGGTGGCCTGATCGGCCGTGGGCGTCTTGGCCGCGTCGGCGGTCGGATGGGCGTCCGGCTGCGCGGCATCGGCCACGGTCGCGGCGACAGCGCCGTCGAACAGCATCCGCGGCTCCAGAGACATGATCATTGGCGATGCCAGGGCCTGTGCACCCTCGATTACCCGCGATTTACCTTTGCTCCACCACATGACGTTCACCCGGACTCGAACTGCTTGAACACGCAAATGAAATAAACCGCGCTCAACTGAGCGCGGCGTCGGTTTTCATACGAATGACATTGGCGGCGCTGGCAGACCCATCGCGCCAGAACGACAACTCGGCATACTTTTCGAACAGATCCGGCGGCAGCAGGGTCCGTCGCGCTTGCGGCGCGACCCTGGGTTTGACCTTGTGCAGGCCGGCAACGCCCAGGGCCAGATCGAAGGCCGGTGCGTCGTAGGTCAAATGATTGAAGTCGTGTTCGAACCAGGGCTCGTCGATGAACTCGTAGATCAGCCGCATCACCCGCTCGGGTGCCTGGCTCAACAGGTCATAGTCGACGATCAGCAATGACTCGGCGTTTTCGCCGTAATAGGCTTCCTTGAGCGCTGTCCACGCATACCCCACGAGACGGTTGCGCTGGGCCAGGGTTTCGCAGCGGCTGTAGACGGTGTTGCGCTCGTCATCATCGTTGAACAGCTTGGTGTTCTCGAACGGGTTGGCGCGGTAGAGCCGCTCAAGACTGTCGAGCACCCAGGCGACGTTGCGCACGCAGGCGATGGTCTTGGCTTGGGGGAACAGATCCTGCAGCGCGGGCAAACGTGCGCACCACTGGCGGTTGGTGTCGAAGATGACGGGCTTGTCGGCCTTGTCGGCATAGTAGGAGTCGAACAACCCGCGCAGCAGGCGACGGCGCAAGTCGGTGTCGATCACCGAACCGAATTCGCTGCCGGCACTGCATTGCTGCAACACGCTGCTGAACAGCGTACCGACGGGGCTGGTCATGCCGGCGTGAAAGCGCGGGTTCTGCAAAAGAATTGCAGAAAGCAGGGTCGAACCTGAGCGCGGCAGACCGGAAATAAAGTGAAACTTTGACAATCCCTATCACCGTTTGTAGTCCGTTTGTGTCCGAAGAGTAGACGAGGAAACAAACCTCGACTAGTACTACTTTGATATCAAATACATCTGAGCCTGTAAAAAAGATGGACGGTATAGGTCCTCCCTCAACCTGAATCGATTAAGCCAAGCGTCAGCCATTTTCAGTCCTTGGGCAGAACGAAATAACCCCGTCTACGCTCAGCCGTGCGTGACCAGGCCAGGTGATCACAGCTTTCCCGTTGTATCCGCCAGATACCACAGACCAACAACCTGAAGGATGAGGATTCTATGGAAGTATTCATCGGTACTATCCAGCCGTTCGCTTTCAACTTTGCCCCCAGGGACTGGGCCTTGTGCAACGGGCAAACGCTCAGTCTTGCCCAATACCAGACCTTGTTTGCCCTGATCGGCGTGACGTACGGCGGCGACGGCCAGACCACTTTTCTGCTCCCCAATTTGCAGGGGCGGATGCCCATGGGCCAGGGCAACGGCCTGGGGCTGACCCCTCGGGTGATCGGCACCGTCTCCGGCACCGAAAACGTCACGGCGACGCTGAACAACCTGCCCAACCACACACACGCCCTGACCGGTATAACCGCCGCAACCACCCTGCAACTGGCGAACCCGGCCAGCAACCCGGTGAATACGCCAACGGCCACCAACTCCTTCATCGGCACCTCGGGCACAGGGCCGGGTGCGGCGAATATCTATTCCGACCAGTTAGGTGCTTCGCCGGTACCGCTGCAGGGTGTGACCACGACGGTCAGCGGTACGGTCGCCCCTACCGGCAATGGACTGCCGATGGCAATCATGAACCCATTCCTGGCGATCAACTTCAGCATTGCCCTGCAAGGCTACTTCCCATCCCGTAACTGATGATCCACCGGAGGACTACGGTCCTCCGGTCCGTTGGAGTATCGACATGTTGCAAGAAGTTCATAGCCACCATTTCCAACCACTGCTGGGCCTGACCAGCAGCCTGATCCTGCCCGACGGCAGTTGCTTACCCGTGCGGATCGAAACCCTCGAACAAGCGCCTCGGGCGAAAATGCCCAACGCAGAGCGCATGCCCTTCAGCGTCGAATTCAATAGTTTGCAGGCCACTGATTTCGTGGACGGCTTGTGCTCATTGGAAGTGCCCGAGCTGGGCAGACTCGAAGACGTATTCGTGTCGCGGATACCCCCCATGGGACGGGATCCGACGGTGGGGTATTTCTACATCGCATTCAACTAGCGTGAGCCATCCGAGTGACCCTGTGGGAGCGAGCCCGCTCGCGATGGTGGCGGCACATTCGACAAGAATGCGACTGACCCACCGCTTTCGCGAGCAGGCTCGCTCCCAAAAGGGATTTGTGGTGCCCACAGGCCTAGTGGCCGATCCACGAATCCCACCCGGCAGAGCACGGCAACCGCGTCTAAGCTCAGCCGTGCGTAACCAGACCAGGGACGGAGTCGAACTGAACGCAATTTTCCCCCTGGCGATACCAGAACGATAACCTGAAGGACGAGGAATCTATGGAAGTATTCATGGGCACTATCCAGTCGTTTGCCTTTAATTTCGCACCCAGCGGCTGGGCGCTGTGCAGCGGGCAGACACTTGGCATTTCGCAATACCAGGCGCTGTTTTCACTGATCGGCACCTACTACGGAGGCAATGGCCAGACCAACTTCATGCTCCCCAACCTGCAAGGCCGACAGACCTTGGGCCAGGGCAACGGCCTGGGCCTGACCCCGCGTGTCATCGGCGAGACTTCAGGTACCGAAAACGTTACGGCGACATTGAACAACCTGCCCAATCACACCCACACCCTTACGGGTATTACGGCCGCAACCACCCTGCAATTGGCGAACCCGGCCAGCAATCCACTGAACGCGCCAACGGCCACCAACTCCTTCATCGGCACTTCAGGCACCGGACCGGGTGCGGCGAATATCTATTCCGACCAGCTAGGTGCGTCGCCAGTACCGCTGAAAGGCGTGACCACCACGGTCAGCGGCACGGTAGCCCCTACGGGCAACGGCCTGCCGATGGCAATCATGAACCCGTTCCTGGTCATCAACTTCAGCATTGCCCTGAACGGTCTGTTCCCATCCCGTAACTGATTTTTCAATCGCAGGGCGGCGGCCCTGTGGGAGCAAAGCTTGCTCGCGACTGCGACAAGTCAGGCAGCAACAATATTGACTGGTCTGCCGCTATCGCGAGCAAGCTTTGCTCCCACACAAACGCCTCCCACACACTAAGGAATATTGAGCTGTCAGTTCCCTTTCGGATACCAGACCAACCGCTCCGCCGCCGGGTTGCGCTCCTGGACTTCGAAGCCCAGTGCCAGGTAATGCCGACGTGCGTGAGGGTTGCTGGTCCAGACCACGGTCGCCACCGGGCAGCGGATCTGCTGCGCGGCTTTCTGCACGCCTTGCAACACCGTCCGGCCATAACCCTGTCCACGGGCCTGGGGAATGAAGGCCAGGTACAGCACGCGAATTTCATTGGGACCGAAATCGGTGCTCAAGGCGCCGATGGCGGTACCCAGTTTTTCCACGACGTAATGCATGGCATTGGGGAAGTTGTCCCCCAGCCCCTGCTCCTGCACCTGAAACTGCTGGGCGATCACCTGCTGCACCTGCTCGTGCTCGCCATCGATCCATTGCAGATCCGGTCGCGCCGCCTGATAAAGACTCTGCAAGAATGGACCGTCACTGACCCGCGACGGCCGCACCACCAGTCCCTCTGCCGCTACTGACTCCATGTGCTCTCCTTAGAACCCGCTTTCCCTCACACCCAACGCCGCCAACCGACGCCAGGCCGCTCCCAATATCGATTCGCCCTGCCCTTGCAACACCACGACGCCCCGCAGCGGTTGCGGCGGCGCAGCTTCGTCATCGATGGCGCTCAGGCGCACGCCATATTGCGCCTGCACGGGCTCGGCCCGCTGTTGCGAATCGCGGCGCACGGCAATCGGCCCATGGTGATCGGACGTCAACGCCTGCTGCTCAACCCAGGCGGCGCCATTGGTGTCGACTTCATTCAGTTGCACGGCAATCGAAGGGTGCATCGGATCATCGGCGATGAATCGCCCCGTGGCACCGGGCCCGACCCGCCAAAGCTCGGCCTCGGTAAGGTAGCCGCGCAAGCGGGAATCGGCCTGCACCACCCGCACCAGCGGTTGCGTGGGTGACAACCAGCGGCCCACCGCCAATTGCGGCAGCAGATCACGCACCTGGCCGGCATGGGGCGCACGCAGCAACAGGCGCTCACGTTGGGCGACCAGGCCGCGGTACTCGGCGACGGCTTCGGCCAGTTGCTGCTCGACGATGCCCGCGTCGGCGGCGGTTTCGCTACGGCCGGCCCGGCGGCGCATCTGCAATTGCTGGATCTCGATTTCCCGGCGCACGATGCTCAGGCGTGACGCCATGTCCGGCGACTCCAATTCAATCAACACGTCGCCCTGGGCCACCACCTGCCCATCGTGCACATTCACCTGTCTGACCCGTGCCGCCACCGGCGCGTACAAGGCACTGGCACGTCCGGCCTCAAGCATCGCCGGCACTTCCACGGCGCTGCGCCAGGGCAAGAGCAAGGCCAGGATCAGCGCCAGCAAGACCAATCCAGTCAGCAGCACCCGCGGCCCATGGGCCTGCTCGCGACGCTGCCACCATTGTCGCCACTCATTCACGATAGGCATGAAAATGAACCAGACCAATTCCACCATCATCAGGAAAATGCCCAGCACCTTGAAGAACAGGTGATAGACCGCCAGGGCGATGCCAAAGAACAATGCCGCGCGCCACAACCACGAGCCATATCCCCATATGAGCAAGCGGCGACGCATTTTCGGCGACCAGGGCTCCGGCGCTGCCACGCCATAGCCGAACAAAGCTTCGCGCAAACGCCAGCGACACAGGGCAAACGCACGGCCTTGAAGGTTATCCACTGCCCAGAAATCGCTGAGCAGGAAATACCCGTCAAAGCGCATGAAGGGATTCAGGTTGATGATCAGCGTGGTGATCCAGGTGGCGCTGGCCAGCATGAATGCGGCGGTGCGGGCGGGCCCATCGGACAACAACGACCAGGCCAGCAGGGCGATGCACGCCAATAGCAGTTCCGCCAGCACGCCGCCGGCGCCAATCAGCAACCGGGCCCGCCGATCATTGATCCGCCAGGCGTCGCTGACATCGGTATAAAACATCGGCAACAGCACCATGAACGCCACGCCCATGCTTTGCACCCGGCAACCGGCGCGCTTGGCCATGAAGGCATGGCCGAACTCATGGCACAGCTTGGCGAAAAACAACGCCACCCCGAACGCAAGCGCACCGCCCAGGCTGAACAGGTGTGGAAAAGTCGCCAGGAACCGCTGCCAATCCCGTGACACCAGGAAAATCCCCGAACCCAGGGTCAGCGGCAGTCCATAGCGCAGGATCTTGGGCCCGAACCGTGCCAGCCAGGGCCAGGCGCGGTTGAGAAAGGCGTCCGGACGCCACAGCGGGATCCGGAAAAACAAGTATTGATGCAACAGGATCTGCCACAGGCTCTGGCGCCGGGCGGCCGTCTTGAATTGATAGCTGTCGCGCTGTTGCGGGTCCATTGCGCTGATCAGATCGTGGCCACGCAGAAAGCCCAGCAACTGCTCCAGGGACTCGCCATTGAGGGGCAGGCCCGGTTCACGGTTCGCGGCTTGCAGCACCCGTTCCGGGTCGCCCAGGGACCAATGTCGCAGCATGCGCATCGCCGCCGCGCCAAGCTTGAAGTAACGCCCGCGCACCGGATCGGCCAGGGTCCACTGAGGCGAACCATCAGGGTCCGGCGCCGCTGGGGACAGCTGCAGGTCCGGCCGCAGACTCGGCAGCACCATGCTACAGACCTACGCTCTGGCGCAGACCTGCCAGTGGCCGACGCAACAGGTACAGCGCCAGCGGCGCACGATCTCCGAATATTTTCGCCGTGCCGCGCAAACCGATGCGCGGTGCCGCGGCGTCGAAGCGCGCATCCAATCGATAAGCAAGCTGCCCGGCGGCGGTGGGTTGCGCCTCATAGGCCGAACGCTCGAGCCAGGCCACATGCCGCTGCAACGGATCGCTGTCGAGAAACAATGCGACTTGCGCACCGGGGGCCAGGGTTATCGCATCGCCGACCGCCAGTTCGATGCGCAGCTCAGCCTGGCTGGGGTCGGCAATTTCCATCAATCGCTCGCCGGTCTGCACCGGCTTGCCGAGCCAGCGCTCGACATCGGCAAACACCGCGATGCCATCCCGTTCGGCACGGACTTCACTGCGCTTGAGCAACTCGAGGGCATAGTTGCGCTCGGCACGTTTCTGTTCGACGCGAGCGGCCAGGAGGTCGATCTTGGAACTCGACTCGGCGTCGGCAAACGAGCGCTGGGAGTTGGCCTTGAGCTCCGCCTCGGCCACATCCAACGCGCGCTCGGCCACGTCAGCCTGGGCCTTGAGGCTGGTGCTTTCGAAGCGCAGCAACAGGTCACCGTTCTTGACGGCCTGATTGGGCTTGACCATGAATTCGGCGATCACGCCGTCCAGCGGCGCCGCCACCACCTGGCCACCCAGCGGCACCACTTCGGCCGGGGCCAGCACCGACTGGCGCACCGGCACCAGCAAGCCCAGCAACAGCACCGCCACCAGTGCGACCTGGCGCTTGCGCGTCCAGCGCAGGCGCCATGGTTTGCGTGGTTGCAACGCCAGCCACGCATGGCTGTAGGTGTCGCCCAGTTGCGACAGCAGCACTTGCTCGGCCGGCGTCCAGGGCTGGTCGCGGGCCAGCCACAGGCCACCGAAGACCAGCCCCTTGTGATCGATCAACGGCAGCCAGAATACCTGCGCGGCCGACAGGCTTCGCCAGTCCGCCTGCACGGCTTCGCTCACCCCATCGGCGGCAATCACCCGGGCCTGGTTCAGCACGCCTTGCTTGAACAATTGCGCCACCGCCTGCTCGACAAACGCCACGAAAGGCGCATTCGGCTCCACGGCACTGACGCCAGTCACCGCCTGCACCTTGCCGGCGATCAGCAGCGCGGCGTGGCGAAACCCGAACAGGGCCTGACCATCATTGACCAGGCTGTAGCTCAGTTGCGCCGGGTTACGCGCGGCCCGCGTCTGACGCTCCAGATCGAGAAAGCGCGCAAATACCTGCTCGACGCTGCCCATGACCGGCGCGTTCACTTGGACTCCGCGAAACGGGCCGTACCGCTCATGCCGGACAGCAAGCCACTGGCGTCGGGCAGGCTCGCGACCAGCAGCAAGGTCTGGCTGCCTTCATCAATACGCGCGCCGAGGCGCTTGACCGTCGCTTGCAGCGGCCGGCCGGTTTCATCGGGGGTGAACGTAAAGGACTGTCCGGGCTTGAGCCTGCTCATCCAGCGCGACGGCACCAGCAGATGGATCTCCAGGGTGCGGTTGTCGACCACGTCCAGCAACGGCGCACCGGCCGCCACGCTTTCATAACGCTGGACCTTGCGCGCCACCACTTGCCCATCGAACGGTGCGATCACACTGCAGCGCTTGACCTGGACCTGATACACCTGGGATTGCGCCTGGGTTTCGCTGAGCCGAGCCTCGGCCCGTGAGACTTCGAAGCGCCCGACGGATTTCAATGCTTCCAGTTGCCGGTTATGCGCCAACTCCTCATTGGCGCCCCGACTCGCTGCCTGGGCTGCGTTGAGCTGGGCCTGATAAGCCGAACAATCGAAACGTGCGAGGGTATCGCCCTTCTTGAACGACTCGCCCTCACTGAACGGCAATTCGACGATACGTCCGGCCAACTCACTGGCCAACACCGCCTGATCCCGCGCCCTAAGTATTCCTCGCGCCTCGTTACCCCCTGCCGCCCCGGCCGTCACATTGCTCTCGAGCAACGGATCGTCTGCCACAGGCGTCTGCGCCTGGGCTGCGCACGTTACAAAGGCCAATCCCATAACCCAACTACGAAAACGCTGCATGACCGCTACTCCCTGACGGATGGTCGGAGTCTACGACAGCGGTGAGGAGCGTCAAGGGAGATGCGGTCAGGTTTGGGAAATCTCTTGTTTCAAAAAGGTTGGGAGAAGGTCAAAAGGCACTTGGTTTTTTGCTTACGTTGGTCGGTATCAAATCCCACAAGAGCTTAGGCAGATCCACTCACTCTCATCAGCAATAGGTGATGGATTATCCAGACCTCCAAGCGGCGTCATACTTATGGAAAACCACTGAAATACACTTTTGACCAATCGGCCCAGAAACACCTTGCCTCCACACAATAAAGACGAGCAACACTCAATCGTGCCGGTGCCGGAGCTTATCCATCCACGGTTGACGCAGGATCATCCCAGGATTACGATTTGCCCACTGCTCAACCTCGTACGCAGAGATTAGGTTCTCTGGCAGTTGGGGTGAAAACACCGGCTTCGGCCGGTTTTTTCGTCTCTGGGGATTGAGTTTGTGCGTACCGCTTTTTTCGTTGATGGCTATAACGTTTTTTATGGATTGCTCGCCGGCACGCCTTATAAATGGTTGAACCTGACGCAGCTTTTGACACACATAGCCCGGGTCGAGAATCCTCAGAGCTCACTGGCTTCCGTTGATTACTTCACGTCCTCCGTCAAACCGGAACTGGCAACGCGCGGAATAGTTTCCAAAGAAGCTCAGGACTCTTATGTGCGAGCCTTGAAGGCCAGCCAAGTTACTGTTCACTATGGACGCCATCAGCTCGAACGCGCCAATGCCCCTCGTTTTATCAGTAAAAAGATCAGTGCCTCACGCCAGGATACGGTTGCCATCTGGAAACTTGAAGAAAAGGAAACGGACGTCCACATTGCAGTCAGCATGTATCGCTTAGCCTCCAAACAAGAGGCGTTGCCATGGGGAAGACGTATCGAGCAGCTTGTGCTCGTTTCCGGCGACACCGATATGGCTCCAGCTTTGAGAGCCGTTCGAGAAGACTTTCCTCACCTCAGGATCGGCGTAGTGCTCCCCTACCGAACCGGCTCCAAGCGCCTTGCTCCCGGCTCCCTAAAAGAGCACGCTCACTGGATGCGCCGCGTTGTCACTTGTGACGAGCTCCAAGCCCACCAATTCCCCAACCGGGTGCCCACCCGCAAGGCCCCCGCCATCAAACCGGATTACTGGTAGTCACACCCCGCCCCCTTCTACTCCACTAACGTCAACTCCCCATCCCGATACAGCACCTCGCGCCCCAGCCAGGCCGCATTCACCTGCGGCAGCACCGCCGAGGGTTTGCGCAGTTCGCGCAACAAGGTCGATCCGTGGGACAAGCGTCCGCCCATGCGCGCAATCACCGCCCGGGCGTTCTGATAGTGTGCATGGCGACCTGGGTCCAAGGTCTCTTCAAGCAGAATGTCGTCGCCCAGGATGCCTTGCACCTGTCCCGGGTAGATCAGGAACCCACTCGCTTGCTCGGTGCCCTCGCGACCATCCTGCCAGAAGCTACCCTCGCGGCTGCGGATGTCCGGATGCGGTGCGAACCAATGCGCCCTTTCGGACGCCGGCATGGCGTGATGCAGGCGAAAGAAAATCCGCATCAGGTTATCGCGGTACCACTCGCGCACTTGCAGGTAGTAGCCGCGCAGCCCTGGCAAACCGCCCGAATGGGCCAGGCGAACCGCCAAGGGCCATTGGGGGAACGCCTGCAACGGCAACTCGGTCGGTGCCGGACGCGGCGTAGCCGGGTCGGTTTCCCAAGGCAGTCGATGCGGGGCGCACTCCAGGTTGTCATAGGCGGTTGGGGGTCGTCCCAGCCAGTCGCCACCGCTGCTGGCCAACGCAGTGGCGATGCACAGGTTGCCCTGGACCACGAATACATAGAAACGGGTGAACCAGTCCGCCAATCGCTGCCCGTCGACGCCCTGTCCGGTCAGTTCGAGCAGCTCCCGATCGAAGCGCCGCAACCCCCTTTCCAACGTTGGCAAATGCCCACGAGCGATGCGCTGCATGCGCAGGAACAACGGCAGCGAACGGATCAGGCGTAGCGGTCGCCAAGGCAGATGGGGCGTAGCGCCGCCGACCTCACCCGCGTAGTTGCTGGCGCTGATGCCCCAGTCCGCCAGGCGCGCGAGAAACAGGTCGTTATTGATGTATGAAGCACCGCCAAACACCGCGGTAAAGGGCTCGTTGTCCTGCAATATCCGCGAGTCCCAGCGCGCCATGATCGCGGGAATGCTCGCCGCAGCACGGCGCTGGGCGTATTCCACCAGAACACTGGGTTGCGGCGGCAGGATCTCGGCGATGTTGGCGGCAGTCAGGTGTCGACGCCAGCCGTAGTCGCTGATCGGCCGATACTGCAGCAACCAGAGTTGGCTGCCGTCCCAAGCCCACTCAACGTCACCGGGCACGTAGTGGAAAACCCGCAGCACGCTTTGCAGGAAGCGCCATAGCTGATCGGCGGTCAGGCCGTGGGAAGGCTTGAACGTGTCGCTGTTCCACGCCTCCCCCAGGCGCGAAATGATCGCGCGCTCGGGGCTCGCCTGGCCGTCGGCCAACGACTCGAGATGACCTTCGACCCACTCCAGTTCGACGGCCAAGTGACGGACGAAGGCGATCCCGGACAGCCGCGGCGTGATGAACCGCTGCACCACCACTTCCTCGACCCCCGTCGCACTCAACTCGGCAACGCGCCCCGGCACGTCCTGTGTCGATACTCGCAAGAAGGTGGTACTCAGGCCCGCGTTCGCCGCATCGGCCTGGTCTTCGCCATAACTGGAGGAGCGCACCGCCCAGAGAGCGTCCGATTGGCTGTCGAGGAACGCCGGCAGGCGCGGATCGTGGCAGTCGTTGAGCGACAGCGCCGCAGGCACCGCTTGCCCGGCCAGAGCCGCCAGGCGCAAGCGCCCACCCTTGGTATGGGCGACGAACCCTCGCTCGCCTGACTCCAGCCACGCGACGAATTCCCTCGGCGCGTCAATCCAGGGATAGTGACCCCAGCCGGGCTTCAGGCTGATGGTCAGATCGGCGCGGGCGAGAATCGCTGACCACGCCGCGGCCTGCTCGATGCCCAGCACATTGTCCTGGTCGCCCCAGACCAGTTCGACCGGGTCGGTGATCCACTCCAGCAGTGGCAGCGCGGTGTCCGCGCGCACCAGATCCCAGTGCGGCACAAAGGCACGACAGCGGGCGTACCCGGCCCCCATGCGCTGGTACTGCGCAGGCGTCCAGGTCTGGTTGGAAAACTTGCGGGCAAACAGCGTCGGCTGGTTTGCCAGTAACCAATGAATGGTTTTGCGCAGTGGCAGAGGCGACATCAACGCCGGCAGACGGCGCTGCCATAAAAAAGCTCCAACCGGCGCCAACAATACACTGCGACAGAAGTGCCCTGGTTGACGCTGCAAGGCATGCAGCACCAACAACGCATTCACCCCTACCGCCGTGATCGCGCTGCCCTTGACCGTCATCTGCAGCAAAGCCTGGGCGTAGGCGGCCAGGTCTTCGCACGGCGCTTGAGGATGATTGCCAAAGCCGGGCAGCTCCAGTGGCACCACTTCGTAGCGCTCGAAGTGCGGCAATGCATCGTCCCACCAATCGGCGGCGCTGCCGTTGCCGGCCAGCAGGTACATCAAAGGCTTGCTCATGAGCGGTCCTCAGGCCAGATCGCGCAGGGCAGCGTCGAGGGTCGGATAACGGAACCGGTACCCGGCCTCGGCAAGACGGCTCGGCACCACGCGTTGGCCGTCGAAAAACAACTGGGCCATCTCCCCTGCCAGGGCACGCACCGGTGCGGCAGGGATGTGAAACCATACCGGGCGCCTGAGAACTTTACCGACGCGCTCGGCAAACGCCCCCTGGCTGACCGTCTCCGGCGCTACCAGGTTGTAAGTGCCGTTCAGGCTCTCGTCGTCGAAGGCCCGGGCGATGACCTGGATCACATCGTCACGGTGTATCCAACTCATGATCTGCCGACCATCGCCCATCCGCCCGCCGAACCCCAGGCGAAACGGAATCAGCAAAGGCAGCAATGCCCCGCCCGGGCCAAAGACCACGCCCAGGCGCATCACCACCTGACGCAGGCCCAATTCGACGGCGGGCAACGCCGACGCTTCCCAGCGGGCACAGAGTTCGGCCATGAAACCATCGCCCTTGGCGGCACGCTCATCCAGGCTCTCACTGGCATCACGCACGCCATAAAAGCCGATGGCCGAGGCCTGGACCCACAGCGTCGGCTTGTTCCGGGCGTTCTTCAGCCAGTTGATCAATGCTTCGGTGGTATGGACCCGGCTGGCAATCAGCTGCTCCTGGCGCCGGGGACTCCAGCGTGGACCGGCCACCGGCGCCCCCGCCAGATTGATCACCACGTCGAAGATTTCGTCATGGCCCAGCTTGCTCAGCGAGCGCAGGCAACGGGCACGGCCGTCGAACAGATAGGCCGCTTTCAACGGATCCCGGGCCAACACGCTGACGGTGTGTCCGGCATCGAGCAACTGATTGACCAGTGCCTCCCCGATAAACCCGGTGCCACCGGTCACCAACACGCGCCGATGGACACCGCCCGCGAACGGATTGCCAGATTTTCCCCGGCGTTGCATGCGCAGCACCGCCAGCCCGTCACGGATACCCGAGGCACTGACACCGACGGCAAACAGCGTCAGCAACCAGCCGCGCCAGCCCAGATCGAGCGCGCCCAGGCCAGTGGGCAAACTCGCCCATTGCACCAGTTGCACCCCGTACAGCGCGAAGAACGCCCCGCCGTTGACCGCCAGCACCGTGTGCATGATGCGCTCAATGGCCGGCAGCTTGCGGCTGCGGTCTTCGACCACGAAATCCCAGAGCGTCAGGCCGATCTCCAGGGCGAACAGCAACCCGATGACAATCGCCCACGTCCCCTGGAAGGTCAGGTGGGCGATGCCCAGGAACAGAATCCCGTAGAAACACGAACGCAGGGCGTGGATCGACAGCTCCAACCGGGCGCTGTGGCGATAGGGCAGCGCGACGGTCAGTTCATGGTGATAGAGGGTATCCAGCGCGCCCAGGACAGCCTGGGCGATCAACAACGCGATGGCCCAGTCGAGGAGAGAAAAATCAGGCATGGTTTGACTCACTTAGCAGGTGGTCGACGAGGGGACTGCGGCGATCGTGACGGTAGAGCCAGAACAGCGGAGGCAGCAATGCAAACAGGGCAAGGCTGTCGAACCACAAATGCGACCAGACCTGCGCCTGGGCCGAAAGCAGCATGTCCTGGGGCGCCCAGAGCAGGATGCCGGCGATCAACCACCCCCAAGGCATCGCGCTTCTCAGTCGATTACCGAGATGGACCAGGGCCAGCATGTACAGCGAATAACTTTGCAACGTGGCGCCGAACAGCGCCAGCCACCAGACCTGCTGCGCCCGGGCAGCCGAAGGCACTGCGGCGCCGGACCAGAAAGCCTGTTCGATGGTTTGCAGATAGCCGTCGAGCAATCCCGCATGCCCTGCCCAGGTCAGCACGAGGCTGACCAGCAGATGCATGAGGGCAGCGGCGTATAGCCAAGCGACCAGGGCTTTGCGAAGGGAGCTGGGAGGGGCTGGCATTCCGTGTCCTGAGACTTGCTTGAGAGCCGCAAGTCTAAAGGAAAAGAAAGTGGCTTTACCTGGCTAATTGGGCTGAGTTGAAGTCCGCCATCGCGAGCAGGCTCGCTCCCACAGGAAATGGGCGCGAGCGCGAATGTCACAACCAGCACAGACCCTGTGTGGGAGCAAGCCTGCTCGCGATGGCGTCCGCCCAGACAACCGCTTACCTGAACATCATGACAGCCCTTCCATCAACGCTGCATCCCCCAACGCTTCACCGTCACCCGCTCCAGGTTGTCGAACACCAGGTTCTCCACCATCAAGCCGATCAGGATCACCACCGCCAACCCGGCAAAGACCTTGTCGGTGTATAGCTCGTTACGGTTCTGGAAGATGTACCAACCCAGGCCGCCCTTACCGCTGGTGGCGCCGAACACCAGTTCAGCGGCGATCAACGTACGCCAGGCAAAGGCCCAGCCGATTTTCAACCCCGCGAGGATCGACGGCAGCGCTGCGGGGATCAGGATGAACAGCACGAAGCGCAGACCCTTGAGCCCATAATTGCGCCCCGCCATGCGCAAGGTTTCGGACACGCCGAGAAAGCCCGCGTACATATTCAGCGCCAACGCCCACAGCACCGAATGCACCAACACGAAGATCAGGCTGTTCTGCCCCAGGCCGAACCACAACAATGCCAGCGGCAGCAAGGCGATGGCTGGCAATGGATTGAACATCGACGTGAGGGTGCTGAGCAGGTCCCGCCCCAACCGCGTCGACACCGCCAGGGTCGTCAGGCCAAACGCCAGGGCGATGCCCAGCAGATATCCCTTGAGCAGCACCGCCAGGGAAATCCAGACCTTGCCCAACAGTTCGCCACTGCGCAGCCCTTCGTACAAAGCACTGGCGGTTTGCAGGAAACCCGGCAGCAACAAGTCATTGTTCTGGTAGCGGGCCAGCCCCTCCCATAACAGCGCCAGCAGCACGAGGATCAAGCTCTTGCGCAGCCAACCCTGCTGCCAGAGACGCTGGCCCAGGGGTAACTCCCGTTCCAGCGGCAGTTGGGTCAGGGGTTGCAGGTCAACTTCATATTCTTCGCGCACAGGCGATAAACGGCTCATGGGTCGCCCCTCTCAATACGCGATACGAATGTCGGCAAAATCCAGTTCCCGTTCGGTGTCGGGCCCTGGGCCTTGCTCGAACAGCAACCGATGAATCCGCCGGGCCGTCTGCTGGAATGCCACGCCACCCAGGCTATGCAGGTCGAATTGATGGCTGTGGATCTCCGCCCTTACCCGCCCCGGATGCGGTGAGAGCAGCAGGATACGATTGCCCACCACCAACGCTTCTTCGATGGAGTGAGTGACGAACAGCAGTGTGAAGCGCACCTCTTCCCAGAGCAGCAGCAGTTCCTCCTGCATCTTGCGTCGGGTCAGGGCATCGAGGGCGGCGAAGGGCTCGTCCATCAAGAGGATTTTCGGTTGCATCGCGAGTGCCCGGGCGATGGCGACACGGGCCTTCATGCCACCCGACAACGTGTGCGGATAGGCATCGACAAAGGCCCCCAACCCGACCTTGTCCAGGTAATGCAACGCCCGCTCTTCGGCCTCGGCACGCTTGAGGGTGCGCGAGGCCAGGAGTGCGAACATTACGTTCTGCTTGACGGTTTTCCAGGGCGGCAACTGATCGAATTCCTGGAACACCACGACCCGGTCGGGCCCTGGTGCGTTGACGGCTTCTCGTTGCAGGCGGATCTCGCCTTCCTGCGATGCGATGAAACCGCCGATGGCCTTGAGCAATGTGGACTTGCCACAACCCGACGGGCCGAGCAGCACGAAGCGGTCCGCCGGATCGACGTCGAAGCTGACTCGATGGGTGGCCCGCACCACGCGTTGGGAGGTGCGGTACTCCAGGCTGACGTTATCCACTGACAACAACGGGGTATCGATGCGAGCGGGGTTGCTGGCCGCGTGGCCTTGCAATAGCGCGGTCATGGCGATCAACTCCCCTGCAATGGCTTGGCATCCTGGAAGAAATAATCCTCCCAGGAGGCCGGCTTGTTCTTGATCGCGCCAACGCGGTACAGGAATTCGGCCAGCGGGTAGGTGTTCTTCGGCGTGACCGTGAATTCGATCTGCGGGTTATCGATGATCTTCAGCAGCGTCGCCCGATCGATCTTGGCCTGGGTCACCCGCAGGTAGGTATCCGCCGCCGCGCCTTTGTCCTTCTGGGCAAACTCGGCCGCTTCGGTCAGCGCCTCGACGAACGCCTTGTAGGTTTTCGGGTTCTCATCGCGAAATTTCTCGGTGGCGAACAACACTGTGGGGGAGTTCGGCCCCAACACATCATAGGAATTGAGCACCACATGAACGCCCGGGGTTTGCAGCGCCTGGTCCTGGAACGGCGGGTTAGAGAAATGTCCGGTCAACTCCGTGCCACCGGCGATCAAAGCCGCCGTCGCGTCCGGGTGTGGAACGGCCAGGGTGTACTTGTCCAGGCGATTGAATTCCTTGTCGCCCCACTGCTTCGCGGCGGCGTACTGCAGGAAACGTGACTGCACCGAAACACCTACCGCCGGCACCGCGATACGATCCTGCTCGGTGAAGTCGGCGATAGTCTTGACCTTGGGGTTGTTGCTCAACAGGTAATAAGGAAAGTTACCCAGAGAAGCCACCGCCTTGACGTTCTGCTTGCCGCGGGTGCGGTCCCAGATGGTCAGCAATGGGCCGACCCCGGCGCCAGCAATGTCGATGGAGCCCGACAGTAACGCATCGTTGACCGCCGCGCCGCCAGACAACTGGGTCCAGTCGACCTTGATGTCGATGCCTTCCTGCTTGCCGTGTTTCTCGATCAACTGCTGGTCACGGACCACGTTCAGCAGCAGGTACACGATGCCGAACTGCTCCGCGATACGAATCTCACCCTCGGCGCGGGCGCTGGAGGGTGCCACCAGGCTACCGGCCAACAGGCTGAATCCCAGGCCGACGGCAGCGGCCAGCGGCGCAAAAGCAATGCGTTTGGACATGTTGATTCTCCGGGCGCTATGCGCGTGGGCAGCCAATCAGAAAGGGGCGTCGCCCTGGATGGTGGTGCGGTACAGCTTGCGACGCAGATGACTCGGGCAACCGGCGGCCAGATGGATCAGCGAGCGGTTGTCCCAGAACACCAGGTCGTGGGGCTGCCATTGATGGCGATAGATATTCCGGGGCAACACGCTGTGTGCGTACAACTCGGCCAGCAGCGCTTTGCTTTCGTCCTCCGGCAAACCGACGATGCGGGTGGTGAAGCCTTCACTGACGAACAACGCCTTGCGCCCGGTTTCCGGATGGGTGCGCACGATCGGGTGAACCACCTCGGCGACCTGGGCCAGTTGCTCCGGTGTCAGCTTCGGTCGCCAGTTGCCTTCGAATTTGCTTTCGCTGTAGCGCGCGGTATAGGAGTGCGCCGCCGAACGGCCTTCCACGGCTTTGCGCAACGCCCCGGGCAAGCCATCCCAGGCCTTGTGCATGTCAGCGAACAGCGTATCGCCACCTTCGCTCGGCAACTCCTGCGCGTGGAGCATCGACCCCAGGCTGGGCAGTTGTTTATAGGAAAGGTCGGAATGCCAGAACTTCCCGGCGTCGCCCAGACCGATGGACTGGCCGTTCTCGATGATGTTGGAAACGATGAGAATTTCGGGATGCCCGGCCAACAGGAACTGCTTAAGCACATGAATCTGCAGCACGCCAAAACGGCGGCTGAAGGCGATGTGCTGTTCAGGGGTAATGCGTTGATCACGGAACACCACGACGTGATGGTCCAAGTGCGCCCGATGGATACGGGCGAAATCCTGGTCATTGAGCGGTCGGGACAGGTCCAGGCCAATGATCTCGGCGCCAACGGCGCCGTTGAACGGGCGGATTTCGAAGCTTTGCGGCGCGATATTCTCGACGCTTGGAAAATCCGGGGAATAAGAAACGGCTGGCATACATCACTCCTACGCACAGCGCGCTTCATGGGCGCGCCTCGATCAAAAACTCACGGCATGGCCGTATGGGTTCGTGTCGTGCGGCGCGCCGATTGGTCGGCAGGTACGCAGGGGTATGACTTTATCGGTATAAGAATCTAAATTTAAATACCGTTAGTGAATAACTATATGGCTTGGAGTTTTCATCTGTCCCTGTGGCGAGGGGATTTATCCCCGCTGGGCTGCGAAGCGGCCCCAAACCAAGCAACTCAATCTGCCTGATACGCCAGGGTGCATGGCTTCAGGGCTGCTGCGCAGCCCAGCGGGGATAAATCCCCTCGCCACAGGGGACGGGGCGGCCTCGATTGCTCGTCTCTACCGCTCGTGCAACGCCTCGGCCCGGGCCTTGATGATGGGCTTGAGCAGGTAGCTGAGCACGGTTTTCTTGCCGGTGATGATGTCCACCGAGGCCACCATGCCCGGGATGATCAGCAGCGGTTTGTCATCGGTGCCCAGGTGGCTGCGCTCGGTGCGCAGCTTGATGATGTAGTAGGTGGTTTTCTTGTCTTCGTCGGTGATGGTGTCGGCGCCGATCTGTTCCAGCTTGGCCTTCAGCCCACCGTAGATGGTGTAGTCATACGCGGTGAATTTCACCGTGGCGTCCTGGCCAGGGTGCAGGAAGGCGATGTCCTGGGGACGGATTTTCGCTTCCACCAGGATGGTATCGTCCAGCGGCACGATCTCCACCAGGTCACTGCCAGGCTGGATCACGCCACCGATGGTGTTCACCAGCATTTTGTTGACGATACCCCGCACGGGCGACGTTACCAGCGTGCGGCTTACGCGGTCTTCCAAGGCCTTGCCAGTCGCCTGGGCCTTGTTCAGGTCGGTACGCGCCTCGTTGAGCTGGGTCAGCGCTTCGCTGCGGAACTTGCCGCGGGTCTCGTCGATCTTGCGTTGCACTTCCTTGATCGCCGATTCGGCGCGAGGAATCGCCAGCGTCGTGGCATCCAGTTGCCCGCGGGTCTCGACTTCAGCACGCTTGAGCCGCAGCACTTCCACCGGTGATACCGCGCCCTGAGCCACCAATGGTTCAGACATGTTGATTTCCTGGCGTTGCAACGCCAGGCCGGAACGGTACTGCGCCTGCTTCGAAATGAACTCGCGCAACTCCTGCTGGCGCTGCACCAGTTGCTCCTGCAACCCACCGATTTCATCGTGCAATTGCTGGCGACGGCTGATGTACAGCGACTCTTCACTGGCGGCCTGGCCCGGCACAGCCTTGAGCACGTCGGCCGGGAAGTTCAGCGGCCGGTCGTCGACCTCGGCACTCAATCGTTCGACCCGCAACAGCATGGACAGGCGATCCGCCTCGGTTTCCCCCACATTTGAGACGAACCGTGTGTCGTCCAGACGAATCAACGGCGCACCGGCCTCGACAATCTGCCCTTCCTTGATGAACAACTCGGCGACGATGCCGCCCTCCAGATTCTGGATCTTCTGGATCTTGGACGACGGAATCGCCTTGCCGTCGCCCTTGGTCACTTCGTCGACCACAGCGAAGTTGGCCCACAGCACCAGGAACACAAAGAACGCGATGATGCCCCAGATCGTCAGGCGCACCACTCGTGGTGCGTCTTCGATCAGGGCCTTGTTGACCTCCGGCAGGGGTTGCCCACTAAGCGAAGCGGAGCCTTTGAAATAACGGCCCACGGAATCCTTGATACCCGACTTAAGCAACACTGATCTGCCCCTTCTTCAACGCTTCCATCACGGCAGCTTTCGGGCCGTCGGCCAGGATCTGTCCACGGTCGATCACCAGCAGGCGATCCACCAGCGACAGCAAGGATGCCCGGTGCGTCACCAGCAGCACGGTCTTGTTTTCCACCACGGAGGCAAGGCGCTGCTTGAGGCGTTCCTCACCGGTGTTGTCCATGGCGCTGGTGGGTTCGTCCAGCAGCAGGATCGGTGGGTTGAGCAGCAGCGCACGGGCCAGGGCAACGTTCTGGCGCTGACCGCCGGACAAGTTTTGCCCGCGCTCGCCGACTTGCAATTCATAGCCCTGGGGATGCAGGCGCGCGAACTCATGCACACCCGCCAGTTCGGCGGCCTGGAGCACCAACTCGTCTTCGACATAACGGGCGCCTGAGGTCAGGTTGTCCCGCAGGGTGCCGGCCAGCAGTTGGATGTCCTGGGGGACGTAACCGACGTTGTAGCGCAACTCGCTGACATCGATCTGACGAATGTCCACGCCATCCACCAACAAGGCACCATCGTCCGGCTGGTAAAGGCCCACCAACAACTTCGCCAGGGAGCTCTTGCCCGAACCACTACGGCCGATGATGCCGATTTTCTCACCAGGCTTGATGACCAGGTTGATGTTCTTCAGCGCGGGGTTCTGTTGGTTCGGGTAGGTGAAATTCAATTGCCGGCATTCGATGGCACCCTGCAGGACCTTGCGGCTCAACGGACGCTCTTCGAAATTGCGCTCCTGGGGCAGCTCCATCATCTGATCGACGGAGGTCATGGTCACCCGCGCCTGCTGGTAACGGGTCAGCAGGCCCGACAGCGACGCCAGCGGGCTGAGGGCACGGCCACTGAGCATGTAGCAGGCAACCAGCCCACCCATACTCAAGTTACCGGCGATGATCAGGTAGACACCGAAGACGATCATGATCACGCCCGCCAGTTGCTGGATCAGCAAGGTGATGTTCATCGCCAGCCCGGACAGCATTTTTACCCGCAGCTCGAGACGGCTGAGGGTGCCGATAGTCTGCTCCCACTGGTATTGACGCTCGCTCTCGGCGTTATTGACCTTCACCGCATCCAGGCCGGCCAGGGTCTCGATCAGGCTGGACTGGCGCTCGGCGCCCAAGGCCATGGTTCGCTCCATGGTCGCCACCAGGGGCTTCTGCAATGCGTAGCCGATCAGCAGGGCGATCGGGAACGCCAGCACCGGAATCCACACCAGGTGTCCGCCAATAATCGCGATGACCATGAAGATCAACAAGGTAAACGGCAGGTCGATCAGGCTGGTAAGGGTCAGCGAGGCGAGGAAGTCTCGCAGGCTCTGGAATTCATGGATGTTCTGGGCAAAGCTGCCGACCCGCGCCGGACGGTACTTCATCGCCATGCCGACGATACGCTCGAACAGCGTGGCGGAAATGATCAGGTCGGTCTTCTTGCCCGCCAGGTCCAGGCACAGGCTGCGCAACATTTTCAGGATCAGGTCGAACAGATAGGCACCGGTGATGCCGATGGCCAATACCCACAAGGTCGACTCGGCCTGGTTTGGCACGACTCGGTCGTAGACGTTCATCACGAACAGCGGCGCAGCCATGGCGATGATGTTGATCAGCAGGCTCGCGGCAATCGCATCGGCGTACAGCCAACGGGAACGCTTGAGGGTATCGCGAAACCACGAGCGCGCCCGGGGAATGAGCGTGCCGTGGTTCACATCGAATTTGTGCTGGGGCTGGGCGAAGAAGACCTTGCCGCTGTAGTCGTCGGCCAGCAGTTCACGACTGACCGTCACTTCTCCGCCGTCGCTTTCGCTGAGCAGCAGCCGCGCCTGATCGTCACCGACCCAGCCCAGCAACACCGCACTGCGACCGTCCTTGAGCAGCAACAAGGCCGGCATGGCAATGGTCGGGATCTGCTCGAGCCGGCGTTGCAGCACCCGGCCTTGCAAGCCGGCCCGGGCGGCAGCGCGCGACAATAATTCGACGCTCAGCCGTTGCTTGGGCAGCGGCAGCCCGGTGGTGAGCATCGCCGCGCTGGCCGGTTTCTGATGCAGCATGCAGAGCGCCAGCAACCCGTCCAGCAACGGGTCGTCATGCAGCGTGCGCGGGTCATGGACTAGTTCGACTCGACTGACTTCTGATTCCACGCTCTGCACTCTTTACTGATCAAACTGGATGGATGATTCAATTCATCCCAGGCAACTGGACCTTGGGTTTCACGTCATTCTGCACAACGGATGCCAACGGCGCGACTACCCCCTGACTTTTGAGCAGCTCGCCCATGGTTGCCTTGATCCGATACTGGGTGAACAACTGCACGTTCTTGATTTCCGCCAACCGCCGGGAGGCACTGAACAGCTCGTTTTCGCTGTCGAGCAAGTCGAGCAGGGTCCGCTCGCCGAGGCTGAACTGCTTCTGGTAGGCGTTACGCACGCTGGCGCTGCGGTCCACGTATTGCTGGGCAATCGGTACTTGGGCATTGGCATTGTTGAGAGCGTTCCAGGCCAGGCCCAGTTCTTCGGTCAGTTGACGCAAGGCGTTGTTACGGATGTCCAGGGCCTGGTTGGACAGGTAGGACTTGGACTCCAGATCCGCCTTGTTGCTGCCGCCGGCATACAGGTTGAAACGCATGCGCAGCATGGCCTGCCATTCGTTGTTGTGACCGTCCTGGCCGTCCAGGTCGTTGTCAGCGGTGCGACCCAGTTCGGCGTCGAAGCGTGGGTAGAAGCTCGACTTGGCAGCTTCGTACTGTTTCTCGGTAGCGACGATGTCCGCCTCGGCCGAACGCAGTACCGGGCTGTTTTCCAGCATCTGGGCACGAGCTTCCGTCAGGTTGGCCGGCAGCAGCGCCATAAAATCGGCGGGGCGTTCCAGTTGGTCAGGCAACTGGCCCACGGCACTGAGGTAGTTGGTCTCGGCGTCGGCCAGATTGGTCTGCTCGGTGATCAGGTTGTTGCGGGCCTGGGCCACGCGTGCTTCGGCCTGATCGTGGTCGGCACGGTTGCCCACGCCGCGCTCGGTACGCAGTTTGATCTGATCGAAGATGCGCTCGTGGCTCTTGAGGTTCTCCTCGGCCAGGCGTACGAACTCGCGCCGGGTCAGCACATCCAGATAAACCTGGGCCACGGTCAGGCCGGTGCGCTCGGAGGTATCGAGCAGCGAATAGGCGCGGGCATTAACGGTGGCTTGTTGACGCCCCACTTCACTGGACGTCGCAAAACCGTCAAAAACCATTTGTGTCACACGCAGGCTCGACTCGCCGCGATTCAGGGTTTCCCAATGATTGTTACTGCCCGACCGGGTCGTGACACTGTCGGTGCCTTCGCGACCATACCCCGCCGCCACGTCTACCCGGGGCAGGTAACCGCCCTTGGCCGCCTTGAGTTGATAGTCCGCTGCCAGGCGGCTGTTCACTCCAGCCTGGATTTCAGGATGTACGTCCAGGGCCTGTTGCATAGCCTGCGGCAAGGTTTGTGCCTGCACGAAACTGGCAGCGAGAGCGAAGGGTAAAGCCATTAACAAATGCGAACGCATGGTGTTTTTTCTTCCTGAAACGCTTGTCTTGGATCACAGCGAAACGAGGCGCTGCATCGTATGATGGCAACCGGAATTACCGTATGTCGGAAAGTTCGAAGCAGGTACTGAATCTTGCAGCGAAAGAACAAGCCGCCACTTAAATATCAATGTGACATGACCGATACAATTGTTTAGGATGCCCAGAGGAAGGTCAATAGTTTGGCGAAAACAAAAATCCCAAGAATTTAAGCCAAATTGTTGACATATCAAAGCGTCAAATAACCTTATCAAGTAAAGCCAAAACGTCCAGACCGCCGCTATCCACAGCTTGCGGGCCCATGGAAGTTTACTGAACGTGGCATCCGGAGAGTCATCAATGAGCAGCGTTATTGCCGTCGTCAAAAGCATTGTCGGTCAGGTTTTCGCCGTGTCCCCGGAGGGTATCCGGCGCGTGCTCATTGAAGGTGATCGTCTGTTTACAGGCGATCAGTTGGACACCGGTCCTGCCGGCTCCGTCACGTTGGACCTGGCCGATGGCCGCACCCTCGATCTGGGCCGAGACACCCAATGGAGCGCCAACACTCCAGACTCATCCACTGATCTCGAACAGGCCACTGCCCAGGCCGCGCCGTCGGTGGAAGAACTGCAGCAGGCCATCGCAGCCGGTGTCGACCCGACTACAGCCCTCGAAGCCACCGCCGCCGGAGCGGGCGAAACGAGTACCGGTGGTTCCGCCGGTGGCGGCCACAGCGTTGTCGTGCTGGATGCCACGGCTGGCAGCGTCGACCCGACTGTCGGTTTCCCAACTGAAGGCCTGGGCGCGACCAACGCCGCGAATAACAACATCACCGGCCTGGCCACCAATGCCAACGCCAATACCACTGCCAACACCCTGATCAATTCAACGCTGACGCTGAGCGCCACCCCGACCCTGACCGAGGCCGGTGGCGTGCTGGTCTATACCGCGACCGTTACTCAGGCGCCCCTGACCGACCTGACGGTAACCCTGTCCAATGGCTCGGTGATCGTGATTTCCGCCGGACAAACCACCGGCAGCGTCAACGTCCCACTGGCACCGAACGACACCGTCTACAACGACCCAAGCCAGATCAGCGTGACCGTGACCGGCACCACCGGTGGCAGCGGTATCGCCGTGACCCTGCCCACCACGCCAGCCGTGACCCAGATCACCGACACCATCGACACCACCAATGTCACCCTGACCGCAGGCGAGACGGTGACCGAAGGGGGGCAGATCACCTACACCGCGACATTGACCAACCCGGCACAGACCCCAGTGACCGTGACCTTGAGCAATGGCTCGGTCATTACCATCGCTGCGGGCCAGACCACCGGCACCGTTGCCGTCGACACTCCGACCAACGACGTCTACAACAACGGCAGTACCGTCAGCACCACCATCACCGGTGCGACCGGTGGCAACTTCGAAAACCTGGTGCCGAGCACCGCGCCTGCGGTCACCACGATCACTGATTCGGTAGACACCACAGGCCTGACCCTGAGCGCCACCAACAACATCACCGAAGGCGGCCAGATCACCTATACCGCCACGCTGACCAATCCGGCCCAGACCCCAGTCACTGTAACCTTGAGCAATGGCTCGGTGATCACCATCGCTGCCGGTCAAACTACGGGTACCGTCAATGTCGAGACGCCAGCCAACGACGTCTACAACAATGGCGGCACCGTCAGCACCACCATCACCGGCGCAACCGGCGGCAACTTCGAAAACCTGGTGCCAAGCACCACGCCAGCCGTCACTACCATTACCGACTCGGTGGACACCACTGGCCTGACCTTGAGTGCCAGCGAGAACATCACTGAAGGCGGTTCGATTGTTTACACCGCGACTCTGACCAATGCCGCGCAGACGCCAGTGACCGTGACCTTGAGCAACGGCTCGGTCATCACCATCGCAGCGGGCGAAACCACAGGCAGCGTCAATGTCGAGACACTAGCTAACGACGTCTACAACAACGGCAGCACCATCAGCACCACCATTACCGGTGCGACTGGTGGCAACTTCGAGAATCTGGTGCCGAGCACCACGCCTGCGGTTACCACCATTACTGACTCGGTGGACACCACTGGTTTGACCCTGAGCGCCAGCGAAGGCATCACCGAAGGTGGTTCGATTGTTTACACCGCAACGCTGACCAATGCCGCGCAGACGCCAGTCACCGTCACCTTGAGCAACGGCTCGGTCATCACCATCGCAGCGGGTGAAACCACCGGCAGCGTCAATGTCGAGACACTAGCCAACGACGTCTACAACAACGGCAGTACCGTCAGCACTACCATCACCGGTGCCACCGGCGGCAACTTCGAAAACCTGGTTCCGGACACGACGCCTGCGGTTACCACGATCACTGATTCGGTGGATAACACTGGCCTGACTCTGAGCGCCAGCGAAACCATCACCGAAGGCGGCCAGATCACCTATACCGCGACGCTGACCAACGCGGCGCAAACGCCAGTGACCGTGACGCTGAGCAATGGCTCGGTGATTAACATC
>NZ_VCNG01000007.1 GCF_006227205.1 Pseudomonas sp. ICMP22404 | reverse complement strand
GGTGCCTTGCGCGGGCGCTTCCCACAGTGGAATGGCGTTGCTCAAATCCGTGGGAGCAAGGCTTGCCCGCGATGAAGTTTATGCGTTTAGCCCTGAAACCGAGGCGCCTTCGTCGCGAGCAAGCTTTGCTCCCACAGCCCAAGCCTTTGCACGGTGCCTTGCGCGGGCGCTTCCCACAGTGGAATGGCGTTGCTCAAATCCGTGGGAGCAAGGCTTGCCCGCGATGAAGTTTATGCGTTTAGCCCTGAAACCGAGGCGCCTTCATCGCGAGCAAGCTTTGCTCCCACAGCTCAAGCCTTGAGCGCTTTCTTGGGATAGATGTCGTACCGACTGGATTTGCCATCGAGCCCATGACTCGGCTTCGGCCCTTCGATGCACGGTGCCTTGCGCGGGCGCTTGACCACTACCCGGTGCGTCGCCAGGGCCAGGGCTGCGGCCAGCAGCGCCGGGGCGTCGGGGTCGTCGCCGACCAAGGGCCGGAACAGACGCATTTCCTTCTTCACCAAGGCGGTTTTCTCACGGTGTGGAAACATCGGGTCCAGGTAGATCACCTGGGGCGGCTCGCCTTCCCAATTTTGCATCACCTCGATGGAATTGCCCTTGAGCAAGCGCATGCGGGCCACAATGGGCGCCACGTCGAAATCCTCCGCGCCACGGGCCAGACCGTCCTCCAACAAGGCACCGATCAGCGGCTGGCGCTCGATCAGGCTCATCTCGCAGCCCAGACTGGCCAGCACGAAGGCATCCTTGCCCAAGCCGGCCGTAGCATCCAGCACACGGGGACGCACACCCTGGGCGATCCCCACCGCCTTGGCGATCATCTGGCCGCTGCCGCCGCCGTATAACCGGCGATGGGCCGCACCACCCTCGACAAAATCCACCCGCACCGGCCCCGGCGCGTCCGGCCCCAGTTGTTGCAGTTGCAGCCCGTGTTCGCCGACCTGCAAGGCAAACTCGCCATCGTCCACCTGCAAGGGCAGGCCAAGGCGCTGGGCCCAGTGCTCGGCCTGAGGCTGGAAGGCCGGGGCCAGGGCCTCGACGTGGATGCGGCAGGCCGCGGGTTGCTCACTCATGGAAAACACGCTCAAAAAATTAAGGATCGGCAAAAACGGCCGATAACAACGGTGAACGGCATTTTGCCAGAGCTGAGCGTCGACCGAGAAAAATGTCAGACATTCATTCCACATCGATAGGCGTTATCTCCCGTTACGGTGATTACAGCCTGCGCAACACCCAGGCCCTGAGCGGCGTCAGTCACCTGTGGCAAGATTTTTTTGCCCGGGCCCTGGCCGATCAGTTGGGTGAAAACGCGCCAGCGCCGGGCAGCTACCAGCCCGTCGCCCTCGATGAGGCCGTTGAACCGACCCTCGGTGCCGAACTGCTGGACCACATCGTCAGCCAGCGCACCTGCGATGTGAAAGAGACCCAGGTCAAGCCGCCTGAACCGCTGTTCCTGCCCATCGCCGAATTCGAACTGGACCTGCTGGACAAGCCGTTCCCCCCCTTCCCACCGGAAGAAATCAGCGCCCAGCAGAAACAGCAGAACTTCGAGAGCAACTGGGTTCGCCCCATTGTCCTCGCTGCTGGCCAACCATTGCCGGAACCCGGCCCGGCGCCGCAGCCACGCCCGTTGCACCTGCCGATTGCCGAGTTCGAACTCGACCTGCTGGACAAGCCCTTCCCGCCGTTCCCGGAAGAAGAAATCGTCGCCCAGCAGAAAGCCCTGGACTTCGACACCCGCTGGGCACGCCCGATCGTATTGCAGAACCTGCGTATCGCCGCCTGATCACCTACAGATCCACCAAGGCCCCACATCCAGGTGGAAATGGTTTCGGTGGGCTGCGTTGTAGTCCGGACTCAAGACCACACTGAACATGTCACAGGCACCGTCGCGCACCTGATGCAGGAAACGCGCGTCGGCGCTGTCCTTCGGCCAATCCCGGAGGACGCTGACCGTGCGACCATCGGCCAGGCGAAACCCGGCGATGTCCAACGCGCTGGCCGTGGCATGCTGGCTGCGCGCGCCGTCTTCACGACCGTACATGTTGCGACAGGCGAAACTGCCCAGGTGATCGACTCGCGTCACCTTCTGCCCATAGGCCGCCTGCGCAGCCGGTTGCAGCGCATGCCGCTCGAACAGGGCGAATGCTACGGCCAGGGAGCAACTGGCGAGGAAACTGCTGCTCAACGCCACCTCACCGCCCTGCACCCGTAGCACATTGGTCAGCGGGCAACTGGCCGCAGGGTTGCTGTCGGCCTGGTGGGCAACCTTCAGCCCCGAAGTGGCCAGAGCCTGCTCACACAGTTGCGGGTCATTGCGCAAGGCCATGAGCTTGTAGCGGGTCAGCAGGTTCGGCGGTGCATTGACGTCCAGGGGTGCCCAGGGATTCCATGCCGGCGGCACCGGCAACCAGCCCCGCCACACCCCCAGCACCGCGGCGCCAACGACCAGCACCAGCAACGAAATGCCTTTCGCAATCCTCACGATAACGCCTCGAGCATCAACCCTTGAACAACTGGTTGGCCTGCTTGAACGTCATCGAGCGACGGGTAAAGGTGAACGTACCCTGCTCGCGGATTTCCCCGGCGGCGCGCATGAACTCACCGTACGCCGCCAGGGCCAGGGCCGAGCCGACACTGATGCGCTTGGCGCCCAGTTCGCTCAACTGCGCGAGTGTCAGGTCCAGTGCCCCGGACATCAGCACGTTCACCGGTTTTGGCGCCACGGCCCGTATCACTGCGAGCACCTGCTCGGCGGTACTCAACCCAGGGGCATAGAGCACGTCGGCGCCGGCGTCGGCGAACGCTTTCAGTCGACGGATCGTGTCATCCAGGTCGGGATTGCCGTGCAGGAAGTTCTCCGCCCGAGCGGTCAGCACGAACGGATAAGGCAGGCTACGCACCGCTTCGGCCGCCGCCTTGACCCGTGCCACGGCATGCTCGAAGCAATAGATCGGGCTGCCTTCGCGCCCCGTGGCATCTTCGATGGAACCCCCGACCGCACCGGCTTCTGCCGCACGCAGCAGGTTGCGGGCGCACGCTTCGGGCGCGTCGGCGAAACCGTTCTCGAAATCGACCGCTACCGGCAGGTCAGTGGCGGCCACGATCGCCCGGACATTGGCCAGGGTGTCTTCCAGCCCCAGAGCGCCATCCGGGCGTCCCAGGGAAAAAGCGTGACCGGCGCTGGTGGTGGCCAACGCCTCGAACCCCAGGCTGGCCAACATCTTCGCGGAACCGGCGTCCCACGGGTTGGGAATGACAAAAGCCCCTTCGCGTTCGTGCAAGGCTTTGAACGCCTGGGCCCGACGGGTTTGCGCATCCATGGAGGTCACTCCTGAGCAGAAAAGGATTCGGCCTCAGAGCAAACCCAGTTGCTCGGCGGCGGGCTCCCTGTATAACTCAGGCAGGGCCGGCAATCCAGGCAATCGCTGCATCAAACGGTCATGAAAATGCAGCGCCAGCTTCGCCGCCAGCAGGTTGTCAGCAGTGTGCAGGAAGATATAGGGCGTGCGCCCTTCTTCGATCCAACTGGCGATTTTCTCCACCCAGGGCGTCAGGAATGGCTCGTTGGCCTCCAGCACCGGATGACCGATGAAGCGCACCTGCGGGCATTGGGTAAAGGCTGCTGGCCGAGGGGGGACCCGGGGCTTTTTCGACTGTGCATGGAGCACCGCGGGATCGGTGGAGGTGCAACTGAACAGGGCCCGGGGATCGAGGCAGATACGCTCGACACCACGATCGAGCAGCAGGCGATTGAGCTGCCGTTCGGCATCCCCCTTGGCGAAGAACTCATCGTGACGGACCTCCACCGCCAACGGGCGCTCCAAGGCGTCGATGAACCCCGCCAGTTCCGGCAACCGATTCGGCGTAAACGCTTTGGACAGCTGCAGCCAGAGCGGCGAAACCCGTTCGCCCAAAGGGCTGAGCAGTTGCAGGAAGGTGTCGACGGCCGTCTGGTGTTCACGCAGATCGCCGTTGTGGCTGATCTCGCCGGGAAACTTGGCAGTGAAGCGAAAGTGCTCGGGCATGTTCTCGGCCCAACGCTGCACAATGGCCGCGGAAGGGCTCGCATAGAAGGTCGTATTGCCTTCCACGGCGTTGAACACTTGGGAATAGAGACTCAGGAATTCGGAGCTTCTGGCGTCCTGGGGATAAAGATAATCGCGCCAGGCGTTTTCGCTCCAGGAGGGGCAGCCGAGGTAGTAAGGCAACGCCATCAGATGTAGAGGTCGAGCCCCAGCACTTCCATATCCCAATCGACGAAACCGGCGGTGCTCAGGTAGCTGGCCAGGGCCGTGGCGACACTGCGGCTCATGGAACGGTGATAAAGCATGTCTTGCTGGCGGGCGGGAAGATTGCTCAGGCGCTGTGCGGACGCTTTCGCTGCGCGGGCAGCCAGTTGCTCTTCAGACGGAAACTCCAAGTCGCCATCGACGTCGTCGAAGGACTCCTGATCAGCGACCTTGCCTGTCCGAGGCCGGCGCTTGATGGGATAAGACTGCGGTGAATATCCGTCTATACGCATAACAGAATGCTCAGTATCAATGATGGCAATTTAGCGGCACTTTCCCAGCCGCGCAAATGCGCAAGTGATAACTAGAACACATAAAGCCGAAAAGGTTTAAAAACCGGGCAAAAAAATGACGACTGGCAATATTGGATGTGACTTCCGGGCTCTGGAATGACGTGTCGCCCGCTTTGAGAGTGCAGTTACCGTTCCGACTTGGGCGTGGCGACCTTGTCCCGCAGATACACCGGCTGGGCATCGTCGGCCGGGATGGCTTCGCAGCGTTCCCAGGCGAAGCGGGCCAGGGCCAACAGGTCTTCGGCGTGGGGCAACAGGCTGGCGTTCTGGCCGCTGAGGTTGACGGCAATACGTTCGCCATACCCCCAACCGGTGCCGGCGCCAAACCACTCACCCGTCGCATCGGTCGGCAACGCCGCAACCTCGGGCGGCAGCACCGCCTCGGCCCCCACCAGACGCATCTCGCCAGCGATCTCGCGGTAGCAGCCCCAGTACACCTCGTCCATGCGCGCATCGATAGCCGCAGCCACCTGATGGGCGCCGTGTTCACGCAAGGCACGCTGGGCCAACACGGCCAGGTTCGACACCGGCAACACCGGACGCTCCAGCGCGAACGCCAGCCCCTGCACGACACCGATAGCGATGCGCACACCGGTGAAGGCCCCCGGGCCACGACCAAAGGCAATCGCATCCACAGCCTGCAAGGTGGTGCCAGCATCGCTGAGTAATTGCTGGATCATCGGCAACAGTTTCTGAGCGTGCAGGCGTGGAATCACCTCGTAATGGCTCGTGACCTTGCCGTCGTGCAGCAGGGCAACGGAGCAAGCTTCAGTCGCGGTGTCCAGGGCCAGCAAGGTGCTCATCGATGTGTCCGTCAATCAAGGAAAAAAAGGGGCGCCAGTATAAACAACTACGGCCCGCAAGCGGGCCGTAGTTGGTGCAACCGAGCAGACTTTTCAGCTCAGCGCTTCAAGCACCTTGCCGGTGATCGCATCGACTGTGCCGACGCCCGGGATGTGGCTGTACTTGGGCTTGCCACCAGTCTTGGCGGACAGCTTCTGGTAGAAGTCCACCAGCGGCTTGGTCTGGGAGTGGTAGACCGACAGGCGATGACGCACGGTTTCTTCAGTGTCGTCCTTGCGCTGCACCAGTTCTTCACCGGTGAGGTCATCCTTGCCAGCAACTTTCGGCGGGTTGTAGACCGTGTGGTAGACGCGGCCGGAAGGCTCGTGGACGCGACGCCCGGCAATACGCTGGACGATCTCTTCGTCGTCGACGGCGATTTCAACGACGTGATCCAGTTCCACGCCGGCTTCCACCAGGGCTTCGGCCTGTGGAATGGTGCGTGGGAAACCGTCGAAGAGGAAGCCCTTGGCGCAGTCGGATTGAGCGATGCGATCCTTGACCAGGGCAATGATCAGGTCATCCGACACCAGGCCGCCAGCGTCCATGATGCTCTTGGCCTTGATGCCCAGCTCGGTGCCGGCCTTGACCGCTGCACGCAACATGTCGCCGGTGGAGATTTGCGGGATACCGAATTTTTCGGTGATGAACTTTGCCTGAGTACCTTTACCGGCCCCGGGAGCTCCCAGCAGAATGACGCGCATCGATGTGCTCCTCAATTTTTTTATGTAAAACGCTCGGATTCGCCTCGTCGGGCCAATCTCGGAAAACTGGAATCGTGACCGCCCAAACGGCCAAAGGCTGATCAAGATACACAGCAGGCCCGACCCACACAAGCCGCCGAAAGTCGGAGGAACCGGCGTCCGACGCGACCTTTGGAGGAGGTGGCGAGAGTCGCAACCGGGCAACAAACTGTCGCCTGGCCGACCTGCTCCCATTCCTGCAAGGCAACGCCCGGCGACACCGGGCGAGCCGTTTCGAGGCGCCGCTTGAGCTTAGCCGGTGTTGCGCAATCCGGCGGCGATACCCGCCACAGACACCAGCAATGCTTGCTCCACGGGGCTGCCCTGGGCGACGTCCTGTTCTCGCGAGCGGGCCAGCAGTTCAGCCTGCAACAGGTGCAAGGGGTCGAGGTAGGTGTTGCGCAGGCGAATGAATTCGAGTGTCTCTGGGCTATGTGCCAGTAGTTGCGACTGGCCGGTCAAACCCAGCACCACGGAACAGGCCTGCGACAATAGGTCGCGTAAATGCGTCCCCAAAGGTCGCAGTGCAGGCTCCACCAGACGCTCGTCGTAGGAGCGCGCAATATCGGCATCGGCCTTGGCCAGTACCATTTCCAGCATGTCGATGCGGGTCCGGAAGAACGGCCACTGCTCGCGCATCTGCCCCAGCAACTCGCCTTCGCCTCGTTCCAGGGCCTTGCCCAGGGCAGTTTCCCAACCGAGCCAGGCCGGCAGCATCAAGCGGGTCTGGGTCCAGCCGAAAATCCACGGAATCGCCCGCAGGCTTTCGATTCCACCGGCCCGGCGTTTGGCCGGCCGGCTGCCCAAGGGCAGGCGCCCCAGTTCCTGCTCCGGGGTGGATTGCCGGAAGTACTCGACGAACTGGGGGTTCTCCCGCACCACGGCACGGTAGGCATTGACGCCGTCGGCCGCCAGTTCGTCCATCAGGTGCCGCCATTCGGGCGTGGGTGGCGGCGGCGGAAGCAGGGTCGCTTCCAGCACAGCCGCGAGGTACAGGTTGAGGTTCTGCTCGGCGATGTCCGGTAGGCCGAATTTGAAACGAATCATTTCGCCCTGCTCGGTGGTGCGGAAGCGTCCCGCCACCGATCCCGGGGGCTGGGACAGAATCGCCGCATGGGCCGGGCCGCCGCCACGGCCGACCGTGCCGCCACGACCATGGAACAGCAGCAATTCGACCTGCTGCTCGCGACAGATCTCCACTAGCCGTTCCTGGGCCCGATACTGTGCCCAAGCCGCCGCGGTAGTCCCCGCGTCCTTGGCCGAATCGGAATAGCCGATCATCACTTCCTGGGGCCCCTGGAGGCGCGCCCGATAACCCGGCAACAGCAACAGCCGCTCGATCACCGGCCCGGCGTTGTCAAGGTCGGCCAGGGTTTCGAACAGGGGCACCACGCGCATCGGCCGCAGCACCCCGGCCTCTTTCAGCAGCAGTTGTACCGCCAGCACATCGGAAGCCGCGCCGGCCATGGAAATCACATAGGAGCCCAGGGACGCCGCCGGCGCCGCCGCGACCTCCCGGCAGGTGGCCAGGACTTCCGCCGTATCGGCCGACGGCTTGAAATTGGCCGGCAGCAACGGTCGGCGGTTATTCAGTTCGTCCAGCAAGAAACCGATGCGCCGCTCCTCGCTCCATTCCTCATAGCGCCCCAGCCCCAGGTAGTCGGTGATTTCCGTCATGGCCGCCGTGTGGCGGGTCGAATCCTGGCGCACGTCGAGTCGCACCAGGAACAACCCGAAGGTCACCGCCCGACGCAGGCAATCGAGCAGCGGACCGTCGGCGATCACGCCCATGCCGCAATCGTGCAGCGACTGGTAGCACAGCTCCAGGGGATCCAGCAGTTCGCGGTTGTTCTGCAATACCTCCGCGCTCGCCGGTGTGGTGGCTTTCAGGGATGCCTGAGCCCAGTTGCGCGTAGCGCGCAGGCGTTCGCGCAGTTGCTTGAGCACGGCACGGTAGGGTTCGGCGCTGTCGCCGGCCTGGGCACGCAAGGCCTCGCTGGCCTTCTGCATGGACAGGTCGGCGGCCAGTTGATCGACATCGCGCAAATACAAGTCCGCCGCCATCCACCGCGCCAGCAACAGCACTTCACGGGTCACTGCGGCGGTGACATTCGGGTTGCCGTCGCGGTCACCGCCCATCCATGAAGCAAAGCGCACCGGCGCCGCCTCCAACGGCAGGCGCAGCCCGGTAGCGGCATGCAGGGCCTGGTCGGCCTTGCGCAGGTAATTGGGAATGGCCTGCCACAGCGAATGCTCGATCACCGCGAAGCCCCACTTGGCTTCGTCCACGGGGGTCGGGCGGGTGCGGCGGATTTCCTCGGTGTGCCAGGCTTCGGCGATCAGCCGCTGCAGACGCCCGTGGATCTGTGCACGCTCGGCACTGGTCAGGTCGCGGTGATCCTGGGCCGCCAGTTGCCCGGCGATGGCATCGTATTTCTGGATGAGGGTGCGGCGGGCCACTTCGGTGGGGTGGGCCGTGAGCACCAGCTCGATCTCCAGGCGCCCCAGTTGCCGCGCCAGGGATTCGGCGGTATGGCCTTCGGCGCGCAACCGGGCGAGCAACTCAGGCAACACCCGCGCCTCGAACGGCGCTGGCTGCGACTCTTCGCGGCGGTGGATGAGCTGGTACTGCTCGGCAATGTTCGCCAGGTTGAGGAACTGGTTGAACGCCCGCGCCACCGGCAGCAGTTCGTTTTCGCTCAACTGGTTGAGACTGGCACTGAGTTCGGCGTCCACGGAGCCGCGTCGATCGGCCTTGGCGCCCTTGCGGATCTGCTCGATCTTGTCGAGAAACCTGTCCCCGTACTGTTCGCGGATGGTATTGCCCAGCAGCTCCCCGAGCAGGTGGACATCCTCGCGCAAGCGGGCATCGATATCGGTCATCAGCAGTTCTCCAGCAAAAAAGGTCCGGACAGCTCTTGGGTGAGACGTTCACAAGAGAGTGCCGATGCCAGCCACGTATGACAAGCGACGAAGGGTCTTTAAACCTTGTCGGACAAAGCTAGTCTCATTAGTAAGCCACACGACGGCTTGTCACTCACCGTGCCTGCCACGAACAGGTTTAATGAGGTCATCATGAAAATCCGTGAGCTTGCCCAACATTGGGAAGAGAACGCCAAGGGCCACCTGACCCAGACCGGCTACACCATTCACCTGGATATGGAAGCCGCCGCGCGCCTTGCCGCGATCTGCGACATGTATCCCAAGCGCCAGCCCGAGGAACTGCTCGGTGAACTGATCGGCGCTGCCCTGGAGGAACTGGAAGCGAGCTTCCCGTACATCAAGGGCTCCCAAGTGGTCGCCACCGATGAAGAAGGCGACCCGCTGTACGAAGACGTCGGCCCAACGCCGCGTTTTCTCGCCCTGTCCCGTCGTCATCTGCATGAGCTCTGTTCACAGAACGACAAGGCGAAACACTGACACCTCCTCCGTTTTCATCTCGATGCCAGCGCCGTGAGCGGCGCTGAAAATACCGCTGCGCGCCAGGAAAGTTCAGCTTTTTTGCGCCTGACCGATCAGTCAGCAAAGCTTTTTGGCGATTGGCCATCTTCGCTGAACTTTTGAAAAACGCCTCGGGTCACACCGAATAACCATACTGGAACGGTTGTTTAAATAAACGCGCCTGGCACCAGCATCAAAACGGACGTCAAGGCTTCGGTTCCGGCATGGATCTGTAGTTTCCCAGGAGTTTTCCAATGGAGTTGAAGCCTATGAATACCTGCACTGCCAAACCCTCATTCAATGGCCTGCGTGGTCTGAAGTTGGCTGCCCTGGCCATCGGAAGCAGCTTCATCCTCGCAGGATGCGCCGGCAATCCACCTTCGGAGCAGTACGCAGTCACGCAATCGGCCGTCAACAGCGCCGTCAGCGCCGGCGGTACCGAATTCGCCGCGGTGGAAATGAAGTCGGCCCAGGACAAGCTCAAACAAGCCGAGCTGGCCATGCACGACAAGAAATACGACGAAGCCAGGCGTCTGGCCGAACAGGCCGAGTGGGACGCCCGCGTCGCTGAACGCAAGGCCCAGGCCGCCAAGGCCGAACAGGCACTCAAGGACTCCCAGAAAGGGGTTCAGGAACTGCGTCAGGAAGGCATGAACAAGGTTCAGTAAACCGTTCGCGCCACGACGTATTTCTCATTGATAAAAGGACGACAGACTATGATGCACAAACATTTGATGATGCCCGCCCTGCTCGCTGCCTGCGTAGCCTTGGCCGCTTGCTCCCACGACCCGAACGCGAACCTGGAACAGGCCCGCACCAACTACAACGGCCTGCAAGCCGACCCGGCAGCGACCAAGGTGGCCGCGCTGGAAACCAAAGACGCCGCCGATTTCCTGGCCAAGGCCGACAAGGCCTATCTGGATCGTGAAGACGAAGCCAAGGTCGACCAGTTGGCCTACCTGACCAACCAGCGCGTCGAAGTGGCCAAGCAGACCATTGCCCTGCGTAACGCCGAGATGGAGCTGAAAAACGCCGGCGACGAACGCGCTCGTGCCTTGCTCGACGCCCGCAACGCGCAGATCAAGCAACTGCAGGACAGCCTCAACGCCAAGCAGACCGAGCGCGGCACCCTGGTGACCTTCGGCGACGTGCTGTTTGCCACCAACAAGTCCGACCTGCGTTCCAGCGGCCTGGTCAACGTGAATAAACTGGCCCAGTTCCTCCAGGAAAACCCTGACCGCAAGGTCATCGTCGAAGGCTACACCGACAGCACCGGTTCGGATTCCTATAACCAGTCGCTGTCCGAACGCCGCGCCAGTTCCGTGCGCACTGCCCTGGTGAAAATGGGCGTCGATCCAGCCCGCGTCGTGACCCAGGGTTATGGCAAGGAATTCCCGGTGGCCGACAACAACAGCGTTTCGGGCCGAGCCATGAACCGTCGGGTGGAAGTCACCATCTCCAACGACAACCAGCCAGTGGCACCACGTTCGAGTATGAGCGCCAACTGATCGATCGAGTGCAACGAAAAAGCCCCGCCTGAGCAACTCAGGCGGGGCTTTTTATCGCCGAATATTTTCCTCCTGTGGGAGCGAGCCGGCTCGCGATGGCGTCTGTTCAGTCAGTCATGCATGGACTGACACTCCGCCATCGCGAGCAGGCTCGCTCCCACAGGGGCTCACCGACCTTCATGGCATTACGGCTGAAGCTTCTGCGGCGTCTCCTGTCCCATGCACCGCACCGCGCGTTTCTTTTCATTGACCAGCACGCCCGTCAGGCCCTTCTGTTCGGTGTCGAACAGCACCAGCACGCCATCGATGCACTGGGCCACCTGGGACGCCGGCTCAAGGGAAACCTTGTAGTCTTCTCCCGGCATGGTCTTGAGCATGGTGAACTCATTGAGCAACAGCGCATCCTCGGGTTTGGCGAAGTGCAGGTAGCCGTAGTACCACAACACCGCGACGGTGCCGAGGATGCTGCAGATACCAGTGATGATCAGGGGGATGGCGTTGCGTTCTTCGCTCATTGCGGGCTCTCTGGAGATTCAACAGGGGATTTCGGGTAATTCGGGACTTCGCCCAGGCGGCGCAGCCCGTCGAAGTGTTGCGGGTCGTCGAGGTAGCGCAGCATCACGGTTCGCCAGACCGGGTCGGCGAACGTCTGCACGTGACCGCCTCGGGTCAGTTGCAGGACTCGCGGCGGCGGCGCAGCTTGATACAGGCGGATACCGTTGGAAAGAGGCACGATAGGATCGTCGAGGCTGTGATAGATCAACTTCGGCACGCCTTTCAATTGGGCGATGGAACCGATGGCGCTGTCGCCGTCGGGCACCAGCCAGGACAACGGCACCTGGAAGGCCCAGGTCAGCCACGACGTGCTCAGGGCAAAACGTCCCACGTCGCGATAACTGGCGGGCACGCCGTCGAGTA
Source organism: Pseudomonas sp. ICMP22404 (assembly GCF_006227205.1). GTDB lineage: Bacteria > Pseudomonadota > Gammaproteobacteria > Pseudomonadales > Pseudomonadaceae > Aquipseudomonas. The sequence continues at coordinate 291,367 of NZ_VCNG01000007.1, read as the reverse complement.
CCAGGGCCTTGAGTTGCTGCTGGCGCTGCGGGTGATCGACCAGGTAATGCACCGCCAGCGCGCCACCCAGGCTCTGGCCGAGTAGCACCAACGGCTTGCCCTGGACCTCCGGCGCCTGGTCGAGCCACTTGAATGCCGCGTCGATGTCCTGGTAGATCGCCGGCAGGCTCGCCTCGCCTTCGGACAAGCCATAACCGCGATAATCCACCATCAACACCTGATAGCCCTGCTCCGGCAGCCACCAGCTACCGCCCAGGTGCCAGGCGAGGTTGCCACCGTTACCGTGCAGGTGCAGCACCGTCCCCTTGACCTCGACACCCTGCTTGACCGGCAGCCACCAGCCATGGAGCTTCAAGCCATCGGCGGTGAGCAGGGTGACGTCACGGTATTCGAGCCGCGCCCGCTCCGGGGTGAAAGGCTGGCCGCGCTCGGGGTAGAACAACAACGAACTGCAACCACTCAGGGCCAGCAACAGGCAAAAGATGCCGAGGGTTCGCATCCGGTGAACCTCGCATAAGTTTGAAGTTGAAACACAGTCCCTGTGGGAGCGAGCCTGCTCGCGATAGCGGTGTGTCAGTTGATGCAAAGGTTCCTGACATATCGCTATCGCGAGCAGGCTCGCTCCCACATTCGCTTACAGGATATTGGAATAATCCGCTTCGATCCGGTCCAGGCTCAGATGGTTCAGGAAGTTTGAGAAACACATCCAGGCCGACAGTGCGTTCATGTCGCGGAACTGGTCGGGCAGGTACTTGGGCGGCACCACCAGGCCTTCGTCCACCAACTGCCGCAAGGTACGCATGTCCTCGAGGGTGGTCTTGCCGCAGAACAGCAGCGGCACCTGCTCCAGCTTGCCTTTACGCACGGCCAACTGAATGTAGTTGTAAACCATGATGAAGCCCTTGAGGTAGGACAAGTCTTTGGTGAATGGCAGGCCGTTCGGCACCGAGCCACGGAAAACCCGGCTGGCATTGCCGTAGCTTTCGGCCATTTCAAAGCCCTGCTCACGGAAGAACTCGAAGACCTGCAGGAAATCGGCCCCTTCCTCCACCATATGGATGGCGCGAGTGCGGTTGGTGAGCTTGCGCAAGCGGCTCGGGTAGGAGGCAAACGTGATGATTTCCATCAGGATCGCCAGGCCTTCCTGGGTCACGGTGGACGAGGGCGGGCCCTTGGACAGGAACGTGCAGATCGGCTGGTTCAAGCCGTTGAGGGTCGTGCCGACGTGTACAAGGCCTTCATGGACCTCCAGAGCCCGCACGTCCCGTTCGTTGAACATCGCGTCGGCGCGGATCTTGATGTAGTCGGCCCCCGCCGCCGCGTCCGCGACGATCCCGTCGGACTCGAACACCCGAATGGTTTCCTCGGCTTCGCCGAAGACCCGGTTGAGGCGATGCTGCAGCAGGCCGACCGCTTCCTTGGCGCTGAGAACCTTGGGCTCGTCCTTCAAATCGCCACGGCCATCGATGTTGTTCAGGTAGTCGGACAGCATCAGGCCCAGGTCGGACAGGGTCGGGTCGCCGGCATGGAAAGCGTCGGAGGCGGCGCCGTAGAGCTCCTGGGAAATCAACCCGAAGTCCTCGGTGCCGCGCGCTTCGAGCATGCGCACCACCATGCGGTACTCCTTGCACATGCGGCGCATGATCTGGCCGACCGGGTTGAACTGCCCAAGCTGACGGGTAATGTCGCGCTCGATGTTCTGGAACTCCAGCTTGACCTTGCTGGAATCGAAGGACAGCGGCCGGTTGAGGTAATAATCACGGTCCACGGCAGGCGGTTCCTTGCCCTTGGCCTTGAGGAACCCCTTGCGGATGTTCTCGTCCCATTTCACCGCGTCGAGAATGCGAATCGGCGTTTGCGCCAGCACTATGCGATCGGACAAGGTGCGTATCGTCTGCTGGTAATCGTCCACCCGGAACTCCTGTGAAAAACGTCCGCTTGCTGCTGTTATTGATGGTTGAGTCTATTGGGCTTTGAGCCGCTGGTAACGCACGGCTTCCGAGAACACATCGGAATTGGCCGGGTCGTCGAGATAACTGAAGACCCTGCTCATGTCGCTGTCCACCAGGACCCCATCGCCCTCCTCGCTCCGGTTCGGCTGGCCGCTGAGGATTTTCTGGCCGATGGCCTGGTTGATCTGTTCCATGTCCAGGTTGTAGACCACCAGTTCCTGCTTGTCGGTCAGTTCGAAACCGGCAATCACGAAATGCCCGCCATACCGGGCCGGCACCTTGGCCGACAGGTACCAGCGGCTGCCATGACGGGAAACGGTCAGGGGAATGGCCTCTCGTTCCTGGGGCCTGGCCCTGAAATAGCTGATGGCCTGGTAGCGGTGCTTGCCGACTTTCGTCAGTTCCAGGTTCAGCGGCTCGCCCCAGGCATTGGTGCTGGTCCAGTGCCCGAGCAACCCCTTGGGCGCGGCCTCGGCGTCGGGCAAGGGCGCCTTGAAAGACACCAGGCAGCCGCTGAGCAGCAGCAACGACATGGCCATTACAACGGCACGCCAGGCTTTCATTGGAACTCCCTATGGCTGGCGACTGGACCCTTGTGGCGAGGGGATTTATCCCCGCTGGGGCGCGTAGCGGCCCTGAAACCACGCGACTCAATATTTCAGGTTAATTGAGTCGCCAGTTTTGGGGCTGCTACGCAGCCCAGCGGGGATAAATCCCCTCGCCACAAGGACCGTGTGTTCAGACAGACGCCAATACCAAGTGCATGTAACGGGTCAAAATACCGAGCATGTCTTCACCGGCGACCGGCTCGGCGCCATTGAGCAAGCCCTGATATTCCATCCGTCCGATAATCGCCGTCAACACTTTGGCATCCTGTTGCGGCTCACGGGAGCCCAATACCTGGAAAAACTGACAGGTGCCGTGCAGCAGGATCTGTTGGTGCGAGCGCACCAGTTCCGCCAGGCGCGGATTGAGCAGCGCTTCCTGGCGGAAGGCCTGCTCGGCCATCAGGTAGTCGCGGCGGCTGTCCAGTTGATGCTGCACGTAGTCGGCGGTCATCCGGGCGATGTCATCGGCCAGTTGCGAACGGGATTCGGGACTGCCATCGCCATACGCGACCATTTCCCGCAGCAAGCCTTCGTTGTTGGTCCACAGCTTGGCCATGAACGCCGCGCTACGCTCCACGTATTGGGCGAAGGTATCGGTGAGCAGGTCATCGATGTCCTTGAAATAATACGTGGTAGCCGACAACGGCACGCCCGCTTCGGCGGCCACTGCCCGATGTCGCACGGCTCGCACACCATCGCGCACCACAATGCGCATGGCCGCATCGAGAATCTCCTGGCGACGCTGCTCACTGCCCTGTCGGCTCGCCTTGCGGCCTTGGTACTGAACACTTTCAGCGACTGCAGTGGCGACGCCCGCTGCACCTTCTGGAGACATTGCACGATTCACGACAGGTCTTTCCTCGCTATTTCAAAAAAGTAACCAATTGATACGTTTGTACCAGACAGGCAATAAAAAACCGCCTTCCAGGCGGTTTTTTAATTGAAAACATTTACGCTTGAGGCCGCATGTGCGGGAAGAGGATCACGTCCCGGATCGACGGTGAGTTGGTCAGCAACATCACCAGGCGATCGATGCCGATGCCTTCGCCGGCCGTAGGTGGCATGCCGTACTCGAGGGCGCGCACGAAGTCGGCGTCGTAGTGCATGGCTTCGTCGTCGCCGGCGTCCTTGTCGGCCACCTGGGCCATGAAGCGCTCGGCCTGGTCCTCGGCGTCATTGAGCTCGGAGTAGGCGTTGGCGATTTCGCGGCCGCCGATGAACAACTCGAAGCGGTCGGTCACGTTCGGGTTTTCGTCGTTGCGACGAGCCAGCGGCGACACTTCGAACGGGTATTGGGTAATGAAGTGCGGCTGTTCCAGCTTGTGCTCCACCAGCTCTTCGAAAATCATCACCTGCAGCTTGCCCAGGCCCTCGAAGCCGAGCACCTTGGCACCGGCCTTCTTGGCGATGGCGCGGGCCTTTTCGATGTCGTTGAGGTCATCGGCGGTCAGCTCAGGGTTGTACTTGAGGATCGAATCGAACACCGACAGGCGCACGAACGGCTCACCGAAGTGGAATACCTTGTCGCCGTATGGCACGTCGGTAGTCCCGAGAACAAGCTGCGCCAGCTCGCGGAACAGTTCCTCGGTCAGGTCCATGTTGTCTTCGTAGTCGGCGTAGGCCTGGTAGAACTCGAGCATGGTGAACTCGGGGTTGTGCCGGGTCGAAACGCCTTCGTTACGGAAGTTGCGGTTGATTTCGAAGACCTTTTCAAACCCGCCAACCACCAGCCGCTTGAGGTACAGCTCCGGCGCGATGCGCAGGAACATTTCCATGTCCAGGGCGTTGTGGTGGGTTTCGAACGGCTTGGCCGCCGCGCCGCCAGGGATGGTCTGCAGCATCGGCGTCTCGACTTCCAGGAAGTCGCGCTTCATCAGGAAGCTGCGGATGTGGGCGATCACCTGGGAGCGCACGCGGAACGTCTGGCGCACGTCTTCGTTGACGATCAGGTCGACGTAGCGCTGGCGGTAGCGCTGCTCGGTGTCAGTGAGGCCGTGGTGCTTGTCCGGCAGCGGGCGCAGGGATTTGGTCAGCAGGCGTACGCTGGTCATTTCGACGTACAGGTCACCCTTGCCGGAACGGGCCAGGGTGCCTTCGGCGGCGATGATGTCGCCCAGGTCCCAGGTCTTGACGGCGGCCAGGGTTTCTTCCGGCAGGGTCTTGCGGTTGACGTAGACCTGGATGCGACCGGTCATGTCCTGGATCACCAGGAACGAACCACGGTCGAGCATGATACGACCGGCCACCTTGACTGGAATCGCCGCCTCGGCCAGCTCTTCCTTGGTCTTGTCCGCGTACTTCTTCTGCAGGGCGTCGCAGTAGGCGTCGCGGCGGAAGTCGTTGGGGAAGGCCTGGCCCTTGTTGCGCTCGGCAGCAAGCTTTTCCTTGCGCAGGGCGATCAGGGAGTTTTCTTCCTGTTGCAGGGCTTGCGGGTCGAGTTCTAGGTCGCTCATGTCTTTAAGGATTCCATCACAGGTTCGTTGCCCCCGGCCCCGGGGCCGGAGTTTGCCGGCGAGCCGCGCTTTCGAAAAAGCGTGCCCGCCCGCCGCATGGGTGTCGCGTTATAGCCCCTGTTTGAGGCTCGCTTCCAGGTATTCGTCGATATCGCCGTCCAGCACCTTGTCGCAGTCGCTGCGTTCGATGTTGGTGCGCAGGTCCTTGATGCGCGAGGCATCGAGCACATAGGAACGGATCTGATGACCCCAACCGATGTCGGACTTGCTGTCCTCCAGCGCCTGGGATGCCGCGTTGCGCTTCTGGATCTCCTGCTCGTACAAGCGGGCCCGGAGCATTTTCATCGCGGTGTCTTTGTTGGCGTGCTGGGAGCGTTCGTTCTGGCAACTGACCACGGTGTTGGTCGGTACGTGGGTGATCCGTACCGCCGAGTCGGTGGTGTTGACGTGCTGACCACCGGCGCCCGAGGAGCGGTAGGTGTCGATGCGCAGGTCCGCCGGGTTGATCTCGATTTCCACCTTGTCATCGATCTCAGGGGAAACGAACACCGCCGAGAACGAGGTGTGGCGACGGTTGCCGGAGTCGAACGGACTCTTGCGCACCAGGCGGTGCACGCCGATCTCGGTACGCAGCCAGCCAAAGGCGTACTCACCCTTGATGTGCACGGTAGCGCCCTTGATCCCGGCGACTTCACCGGCCGACAGCTCCATGATGGTCGCGTCGAAACCGCGTTTGTCGGCCCAGCGCAGGTACATGCGCAGCAGGATGTTGGCCCAGTCCTGGGCTTCGGTGCCGCCGGAACCGGCCTGGATGTCCAGGTAGGCGTTGTTCATGTCCATCTCGCCGCTGAACATGCGACGGAATTCCAGCTTGGCCAGGGCCTCGTCGAGGCGTGTCAGCTCGGCGACCACGTCACCGACCGCGCCTTCGTCGTTTTCTTCTACAGCCATGTCCAGCAGGTCGCGGCAATCGGCCAGGCCACTGGACAACTCGTCCAGGGTCTCGACGATCTGCGCCAGCGCAGAGCGCTCACGGCCCAGCTCCTGGGCGTATTCAGGCTTGTTCCAGACACTCGGATCTTCAAGCTCGCGGTTGACCTCGGTCAGACGCTCATGCTTTTGATCGTAGTCAAAGATACCCCCGAATAGTTTCGGAGCGCTCGGACAGGTCCTTGATGGTGTTAAGGATCGGGTTGATTTCCATGGCGGGCAGCACTCGTTGGCGAACTTTTGAAAGCCGGCGAGTATAACGTAATCAAGCGCCGACGGCAGCCCGCCTGGCGGCTTGGGAGGGTAATGAGATTCAACACAGCCCCCACAGGCAACACAGACCTGTGGCGAGGGGATTTATCCCCGTTGGGCTGCGCAGCAGCCCCAAAATAGCCAACTCGATCTGCCAGGCGCACCGAGCTGTCGGATTTCCGGGCCGCTACGCGCCCCAGCGGGGATAAATCCCCTCGCCACAAAAAGCCTTTTCTGTCGCCTTGGGATTTACTCGATGCCCACCCGGTTACGCCCATTGTGCTTGGCCATATACAACCCTTTATCCGCCGCTGATATCAGTTGTCGGCTGTCGCTGCCCTGTTGCGGGGTGACGGTCGAGACGCCGACGCTGACCGTCAGGCTCGCCCCCTCTTCAGGCGTGGTATGGGGAATTTTCAGGGCGACCACGCTCTGGCGCAGTTTTTCGGCCATCAACCGGGCGCCGCCAGGCGAGGTGCCGGGCAGCACCAAGGCGAACTCCTCGCCGCCGTAGCGGGCCGGCAGATCGGATGGGCGGCTGCAGGCGTCGCGGATCGCCGTGGCGACCTTGCGCAGGGCTTCGTCACCCTCCAGGTGGCCAAAGTTGTCGTTGTAGGACTTGAAGTAATCCACGTCGATCATCAACAGCGACAGCTGGGACTGGTCCCGCATCGCCCTGCGCCACTCCAGTTCCAGGTATTCGTCGAAGTGCCGGCGATTGGACAACCCGGTCAGGCCATCGGAGTTCATCAACCGTTGCAGCACCAGGTTGGTGTCGAGCAATTGCTGCTGGCTGACCCGCAGGGCGCGGTAGGCCGCGTCGCGCTGCAACAGCATCGTGTAGGACCGCGAGTGATAGCGGATACGCGCCACCAGCTCGATGTTATCCGGCAACTTGACCAGGTAATCGTTGGCGCCGGCGGCAAACGCCGCACTCTTGACCAACGGGTCTTCCTTGGTGGACAGGACGATGATCGGAATATCGCGGGTGGCCGGATGGTTACGGTATTCGCGCACCAGGCTCAGGCCGTCGAGGCCGGGCATCACCAGGTCCTGGAGAATCACCGTCGGCTTGATGCGAATCGCATGGGCGATGGCCTGGTGAGGGTCGGAGCAGAAGTGGAAATCGATGTTCTCTTCATTCGACAACCCGCGCCGAACCGCCTCGCCGATCATCGCCTGATCGTCGACGAGCAAGACCATGGCGGCATTCTCATCGCTCTTGAAACCGTCGAGCTGTAATTCATTCATGGAGGCTCACCTGAGTACGGCTTTGGCCAGGACTGCTGAGGGCTGTCATCGTGAAAAAATCTCTATCAACCGTGGCGCTATGTTGTCCAGCGCAAGAATCTGCGCAGCCGCATCGATGGCCGCCGCCGCTTTGGGCATGCCATACACCGCACTGCTCCGCTGGTCCTGGGCAATGGTCACATAGCCCTGCTGGCGCATGAGTTTAAGCCCCTGTGCACCGTCGCGGCCCATGCCGGTGAGCAAAATGCCCACCGCGTCGCCGTTCCAGAAGCTCGCGACGCTTTCAAAGAACACGTCGATGGAGGGCCGATAGATCTCGTTGACCGGTTCGGCCGTGTAGGCCAGGGTGCCGTCCTTCAACAGACGTAAATGATGGTTGGTGCCGGCGAGCAACACCGTGCCATTTTGCGGCTGTTCGCCGTGTTGCGCCAGGCGAACCTTGTGCCCCGACGCACTGCTCAGCCATTCGGCCATGCCCGCGGCGAACACCTCATCCACATGTTGGACCAGCACAATGGCCGGGGCGAAGTGCAGCGGCAGGCCTTTGAGCAGAACCTCCAGCGCGGCCGGCCCGCCGGCCGACGAGCCGATGGCCACCAGGCTTTTCCGCGACGCGGCGGGACGCGGCGCAGCCGGCGTGGCACGCTCACGGCTGGCACGTTCGCCGATCAGCCAGCCGATGTTGGTGATCTTGCGCAACAACGGTGCCGCCGCGTCCTCGGGATGCCCCACGCCCAAGGCCGGCGTATCGACCACGTCCAGTGCGCCATGGCCCATGGCTTCGAACACTCGATGGACGTTCTGCTGGCTGTCACCGGTGACGATCACGATGGCGCATGGCGTTTCGGCCATGATCCGCCGGGTGGCCTCCACGCCATCCATGATCGGCATGAACAGGTCCATGAGGATCAGGTCCGGGGTGTACTCGGCACAGCGCTGCACCGCTTCGGCCCCGTTGGCGGCGACCCAGACCAACTGATGCGCTGGCTCGAACGCCAGCGCGCGGCGCAGGGCCTCGACCGCCAGGGGCATGTCATTGACGATGGCGATTTTCAAGCGCGAGCTCCTCCGATGAGTTCGACCACGGCGTCGAGCAAGGCGTCGTCATGGAAACTCGCCTTCGCCAGATAATAGTCGGCTCCGGCGTCCAGGCCACGGCGGCGATCTTCTTCACGGTCCTTGTAGGACACCACCATCACCGGCAACGACTGCAAGCGGTTGTCGCGACGCAACAGCGACACCAGTTCGATACCGTCCATGCGCGGCATGTCGATGTCTGTGATCAACAAGTCGAAATCCTCCGAACGCAACGCGTTCCAACCATCCATGCCGTCTACCGCCACCGCCACGTCATAACCCCGATTGAGCAGCAGTTTGCGTTGCAATTCACGCACGGTCAGGGAGTCATCCACCACCAGGATCCGTTTGCGCGGAGCCTGGGCCTGGTTCTGGCGGGCGATGCGCTCCAGGCGTCCGGTATCGAGCAGCTTGTCCACCGAGCGCAGCAGGTCTTCGACGTCGACAATCAACACCACTGAGCCGTCGTCCAGCAAGGCCCCGGCGGAAATGTCCTGAACCTTGCCCAAGCGTTCGTCCAGCGGCAGGACCACTAGGGTCCTTTCGCCGATGAAGCGCTCCACCGCCACGCCGTAAATGGCCTCGCGCTCGCGAATGACCACCACCTTGAGGTTCTGGCCACTGTCCTGGGTTGCCGGACGATTGAGCAACTGGCTGGCCGCGACCAGCCCGACATGCCGGCCTTCGTGCCAGAAGTGCTGGCGCCCCTCGACCTGCACGATGTCCTCCGGCGCCAGGTCGCACATGCGCTCGATATGAGCCAGGGGAAAGGCATAGGCCTCATCGCCGACGGCTACCACCAGGCTGCGGACCACCGAAAGCGTCAGCGGCACCTCGAGGTGGAAGCGACTGCCTTTACCCACCGTCTGCTCCAATGTCACCGCGCCGCGCAATTGCCGGACCATGTGCTGGACCGCATCCAGGCCGACACCGCGCCCGGACACTTCGGTGACCGTGTCCCGCAGGCTGAAGCCTGGCAGGAACAGGAACGTCAGCAGCTCCTCTTCACTCAGGCTGGCGGCGGTCTGTTCGGGAGACAGCCCGCGCTCGACGACACTGCGCCGCACACGCTCGAGGTCCACGCCCGCGCCATCGTCCGCCAACTCCAGCACCAACAGGCCGGCCTGATGGGACGCGCGCAGGCGGATCAGGCCCTCGGCGGGCTTGCCGGCCAGCAGCCGTTGCTCCGGGGACTCGATGCCATGGTCCACGGCGTTGCGCAGCAGATGGGTCAGCGGCGCTTCGAGTTTTTCCAGCACATCTCGGTCGACCTGAGTTTTCTCGCCCTCGATCTCCAGGCGCACCTGTTTGCCCAGGCTACGCCCCAGGTCCCGTACCATCCGCGCCTGGCCCGACAGCACATCCGCGAACGGCCGCATGCGACAGGCCAGTGCCGTGTCGTACAGCACCTGCGCCCGTTGGCTGGCCTGCCAGGCGAACTCGTCCAGCTCGGCGGTTTTCTGCGCCAGCAACTGCTGGGTCTCGGCGAGCAGGCGGCGGGCATCGCCGAGCGCTTCCTGGGCCTGCAGGCTCAAGGCGTGGTCCTTGAGGTGGACGTTCAATTCTTCCAGAGCGCGCAAACCATTGCTCTGTTGGCGCTTGAGCCGTTGCATCGTTGCCAGCCAGGGCTTGAGGCGCTGGGTCTCTACCAGGGATTTGCTCGACAGATCCAACAGGCTGTTGAGCCGTTCTGCAGTGACCCGCAGCACCCGCTCGCCGCCTTCGGTGACCCGCTTGCCCTTGGGGCGCGCCGGCGCGACCGGCTCCGGCGGTTCGACGGCTACCGGCTCGGCGGGTATCTCGATCATCGGCGGCGTCGTGACCGGTGCCGGTGGCGCGGCGGGATCCAGCAAGCGTCCCATCAGCGCCACGTAGCCGTCGACGTCCGTCGTGCCGACGTTGTTGCCCGGCGTGGCGATGCGCGTCAACAGGTCGGTTCCTTGCAACAAGGCGTCGATGTGTTCGGCGCTCAGGACCAGGCGACGCTCCTGGGCACTCACCAGGCAATCCTCCATGACATGAGCCACGCTGACCCCGGCGTCAACGCCGACGATCCGCGCCGCCCCCTTGAGGGAATGGGCGGCGCGCATGCACGATTCGAGACAGTCAGCCTGGGTCGGGTCACGCTCCAAGGCCAGCAGGCCAGCGCTCAGCACCTGGGTCTGGGCGTCGGCCTCCAGGCTGAACAGTTCCAGCAACGAGGCGTCGCGCATCTGATCGGGGGTCATGACAGGCTCCGGGTCACGGCGGACAGTAGCTGTTCCTCATCCAGCCAACGCAGGCTGCGGCCCTTGTAATGCAATACACCACGGGTGTACTTGCCGCCGGACTGCGAAGCAGTCGCCAGGATGCGTTCGTCGATGGCATGAATGCCATCCACCTCGTCCACCGGCACCACCACGGGCCCGCCCTGGGCGGCGACGATCAACATGCGCGGCATGACCCGCCCGAAGGCGGCCGTTGTCGGGCCGGGCTCCAGTCCCAGCAGCTCGACCAGCGACAGGCAGGCCACCAGCGCCCCGCGCACATTTGCCACCCCCAGCAATGCACGGGAACGCTGGTGCGGCAACGAATGGATCGCTTGCAACGGCGCCACTTCCACCAGGCTGCGGGTGGTCAGGGCCAACCACTCTTCGCCCAGGCGGAACATCAGCAGCGAGCGCGTCACCACATCGACGTCCACCGGCGCATGGACCAGGTCCCGGTCGTCCTGCTGCAAGGCATAGCGGTCCAGCAAGCGGGTGGCCGCGGCCGAATACACCGAGCAGTTGCGGCAGTGGATATGCTCGGTCAGCAACGGGCAGGATTTGTCGCCATGCACGCCGATACGGTTCCAGCAGTCGTCGATTGCCTGGGCATCGTCATGGATGACGTTATGGAAAGCCGAACCGCTCATCATTTATGCTCACTGTCAGCCGCGCGTCCGCTACGGGCGGCACGTTCCTGCAATCGACGGGCTCCGGCCGCGTCTCCCTGGGAAGCCAGCAGCGCCGCCAGATGCACCAGGGCCTCGGCGTGCTGCGGCTCAAGATAAAGTGCCTTGCGATAAAAACCCTGGGCTTCGAGCGCGCTGCCGGCCATGTCGCTGAGCAGGCCCAGCCAATAGAACACCTGGGCGTTGGGCGTGTGGTTGCGCAAGTATTGCTCGCACGCCGCACGGGCCTCGGCGCTTTTGCCGCCATTGGCCAGGGCGGCGATGCTGGCCAGCAAGGTGGCGGCGTCGCTGCTTTTCGGTTCGACGATTGGCGTCACGCTCGTCATGAACGGGCGGGGTCGAACCGCGGGGGGAACGACGCGGGGCTGTGCCTGGCGAATCGGCAACGGCGTGGGCATCAGGGCTGGCACCGGTTGAGGATCGGGAGCGCCCTGGCGGCTGAAGGCAAACGACTGGGCGGCCCCGATCGAGCGCATGCCCAGCCGCCCGAGCAAACTGCCCTCGGCGGGGCCGATGAACAGTACGCCGTCCTGGTGCGTCAGGCGCTTGAGCACCTCGAACACCAGCCGTTGGGTCGGCTGGTCGAAATAGATCAACAAGTTGCGGCAGAACACAAAATCGTAGGGTGTTTCGCTCGCCAGCAGTGCCGGATCCAGTAGGTTGCCCACTTGCAGGCGTACCTGTTCGCGGACCCGTTCGCTGAGGCAGTAGCCCTCCCCGTCGAGGGTGAAATGGCGCTCGCGAAAACCGAGGTCCGCCCCCCTGAACGAATTCCTGCCAAAACGCGCGCCTCTGGCTCGCTCTATCGACAGGGGGCTGACGTCCAGCCCGTCGACCTTGAATTGATGAGGCTCCAGGCCCGCATCGAGCAAGGCCATGGCGATGGAATAAGGTTCTTCGCCGGTGGAGCAAGGCAAACTGAGAATACGCAGGGCGCGCAAGTGCCTGATTTCGGCCAGGCGCTTGACCGCCAGTCGGGCGAGGGTCGCGAAGGACTCCGGATAGCGAAAGAACCAGGTCTCCGGGACAATCACCGCTTCGATCAGCGCTTGCTGCTCCTGGGTCGATGCCTGCAGGCTTTGCCAATACTCATCGGAGGTTCGTCCAGGTACGGCGATGATGCGCTGGCGCACGGCCCGCTCGATGATGGCGGTGCCGACGGAGGTGACATCCAGACCGATGCGCTCCTTGAGGAAGTCGAAAAAACGCTGGTCGCTGTTCATGGCTGAGCCCCAACGTCATCGAGACTCAACGGTGGCGTGGGAAACAGCACGGCACGGACCGCTTCATCGAGCAGGTCATTGACCCGCACCCATTGCAGCAGCCCCTGGACATCTTCGCGCACCGGGCCCAGGTAGGGCGCCTGTCGGTTATCCAGGCCATAAGGCTGGAATTCCAGCGGATCGCAGCGCAACGTGTCGGTGGCCTGCTCCAGGATCAACCCCAGCACCTGCCCCGGCAATTGCTCGTCGGGCCGGTAATGCACCAGCACCAGCCGCGTACTGGTACGGGCCTCGGCGCGTTGGCCGAAGGCCAGGCTGCACAGGTCGATCACCGGCACCACTGTCCCGCGCCAGGCGAATACACCCGCCACCCAGGCGGGTGCCCGGGCGATCGGTTTGAGAGGCAGGCGTGGCAGCACTTCCACCACGTCGGTAGCCTGCAGGGCATAGCGCTCGTTGCCGATGCTAAACATCAGGAACAAGGTTTGACGGGTCGCCGACGCGGCGCCACGCCTGGCCTCGAACTCGCTCATCAGACTTTGAATCGCGAGACGCCGCCACGCAGCCCCACGGCCACCTGGCTCAACTCATCGATGGCAGAACTGGCCTGACGCAAGGACTCCACGGTCTGGCTGCTGGCATCGCCCAGTTGCACCAGGGCGTGATTGATCTGTTCGGCACCGGTGGCCTGGGCCTGCATACCCTCGTTGACCATCAGCACCCGCGGCGCCAGCGCCTGGACCTGATGGATGATCTGCGACAGCTGCTCGCCGACCTGCTGCACCTCGGCCATGCCACGGCGGACCTCTTCGGAGAACTTGTCCATACCCATCACACCGGCGGACACGGCGGACTGGATTTCGCGCACCATCTGTTCGATGTCATAGGTGGCTACCGCCGTCTGGTCGGCCAGGCGGCGTACCTCGGTGGCGACCACGGCGAAGCCGCGACCGTACTCGCCGGCCTTTTCCGCTTCGATGGCAGCGTTGAGGGACAGCAGGTTGGTCTGGTCGGCCACCTTGACGATGGTGACCACCACCTGGTTGATGTTGCCGGCCTTCTCGTTGAGGATCGCCAGCTTGGCATTCACCAGGTCGGCGGCGCCCATCACCGAATGCATGGTTTCTTCCATGCGCGCCAGACCTTGCTGACCGGAACCGGCGGCCACCGAGGCCTGGTCGGCGGCGGTGGAGACTTCGGTCATGGTGCGCACCAGGTCACGGGAGGTCGCCGCGATCTCGCGAGAGGTGGCGCCGATCTCCGTGGTGGTGGCGGCGGTTTCCGTGGCCGTGGCCTGTTGCTGGCGAGAGGTGGCGGCAATCTCGGTCACCGAGGTGGTGACTTGCACCGACGAGCGCTGGGCCTGGGAAACCAGGGAGGTCAGCTCGGCCATCATGTCGTTGAAACCGGTTTCCACCGCACCGAACTCGTCTTTGCGCGCCAGGTTCAGGCGTCCGCTCAAATCGCCGCTGCGCATGACCTCGAGAATTTCCACGATGCGGTTCATCGGCGCCATGATTGCGCGCATCAACAGCAGGCCGCAGAGAACCGCAACGACCATCGCGACGATAAACGACAGGCCCATGGCGACCTTGGCGGCCGAGACCGCTTTGTCTATGGTCCCGGTGGCCTGCTCCGCCAGTTCACGGTTGCGTTCGATGATGTGATTCAGATGCGTCCGTCCGCCGATCCAGGCGGCCGTCAGCTCTGTGTCCAGTGCCCGCCGCGCACCTTCGTAATCCTTGCGCTGATAGAGGTCGAGGACTTTCGCCATCGCCAGGTTGAATGCCTGGTGATTGGTCTCGAACTCGTCGAAAGACGCTTGGTCGGCCGGGTTCTGGATCAGCTTTTGGTAGTTTTGTATTTCTTCACGCAGATGCTGCTCGAAGCCTTGGTAGCGGGCCTTGTCCTCGGCGGTGATTTCCCGGTTGCCCGAGAGGCCGACGATCTGTTGGGTCAGGACGTAGCTGTCGACCCAGCCCCCGCGGATCATGGAACTGTAATACACCCCAGGCACTGCATCGGTACGTACCCGCTCTTCACCGTCCTGGATCTTCAACAACCGCGAATACGAGACAACCACCATCAGCAGCATGATGGCGATGATCACCGCAAAACTCGCCAGGATGCGTTGGCGCAACGTCCAGTTCTTCACAGTAAAACCTCGGGGAGACTTCGAAATGCTGGGGAGTATAGCCGAGGGGCGTGGTGTGCTGATGTTGGATGCCACCACTGTGGAAGCGGGCTTGCTCGCGAAAGCGGTGGGTCAGCGTGCACCTGTATTGAATGTGCCGCCGCCATCGCGGGCAAGCCCTGATGCCAGTCAGTTAAGCCACAAACCTGTGGGAGCAAAGCTTGAAACCTGTGGGAGCAAAGCTTGCTCGCGATTGCGGTAAGTCAGTCAGCAGCAATGTTGACTGTTCTGTCGTTATCGCGAGCAAGCTTTGCTCCCACAGGTTTGCGCTCCCACAGGAGAATGGTGTTTGTCAGGCGTTATCTACAAGGCAGCCCGTCGCACCTGATTCTCCAGCTCGACCTTCAACCCAGGCTCCAGCTTGAGCTGCCGCGCCAGCTCATCGAGGTAGGACTTTTCCATGAAGTTCTCTTCGTCCACCAGCATCACACTGGCGATGTACATTTCCGCGGCCATTTCCGGGGTGCCGGCGGCGCGGGCGACGTCGGTGGGGTCCAGGGGCTTGTTGAGCTCGGCATGCAGCCAGTGCCGCAGTTCCTGGTCACTGTCGAGCTTGGTGAATTCGCCTTCGATCAACTGCCGCTCACGCTCATCCACATGACCGTCGGCCTTGGCCGCCGCCACCAAAGCCTTGAGGATGGCCTGGCTGTGTTGCTCGACCTGTGCCGGAGGGATGCGGTCCAGGGTCTGGGGTTCCGTTTGCGGCGCGCGGCCCTGCTGTGCCTGCCAGTTGCCGTAGGCCTTGTATGCGATCACGCCCAGCGCGGCGAGACCGCCGTAGAGCGCAACCTTGCCGCCGGTCTTGCGGACTCGCTTGTTACCCAGCAGCAACCCCATGGCACCCGCCGCCAATGCACCGCCGCCGGCACCGGAAAGGAGGCCGCCAAGCCCGCCCGACCCGGCCTTGCCCCCCAGCAGGTCACCAAGCCCACCGGCCGGCTTGTTCTGCGCGCCGCCCGCCTTGTTCTGCAACAGGTCCTGGCCGGACCTGAGTAACTGATCGAGTAGTCCACGGGTGTTCATTTCGCTGCCTCCACGTGTTCGGGTAACCGGATTCGCAAGGCCACCAGCCTAAATCGAAAGTGCCCGAAGTCGGCGGCGAGAGTGCTTCGAGATGTTGCTCGCCTCTCAGAGCGCTTCGGCAACCCTTCAGAAAAAACGATATACACTGCAGAACATCGATAAAAACAGCCCACCGGGTATTCGCCCATGATGACCCTGCGTCAGATCCGCCATTTCATCGCCGTAGCCGAGACCGGCTCGATTTCCGCCGCTGCGCAAGCCGCGTTCATTTCCCAGTCCACCCTGACCCTGGCCATCCAGCAACTGGAACAGGAGATCGGTGTCAGCCTGTTCAACCGCCATGCCAAGGGCATGACCCTGACCCATCAAGGGCATCAGTTCCTGCGCCAGGCCCACCTGATCCTCGCCACCGTCGACAACGCCAAGCGCAGCCTGCAGCAAAGCACCGACCAGGTAGCCGGCCATCTGACCGTCGGAGTGACCAGCCTGGTCGCCGGCTATTACCTGGCCGATCTGCTGACCCGCTTCCAACGTGCCTACCCGAATGTGGTGATCCGCGTGATGGAAGACGAACGGCCCTATATCGAACATCTGCTGGTCAGCGGTGAAATCGACGTCGGCGTGCTCATCCTGTCCAACCTCGAAGACCGCCATGCCTTGCAGACCGAAGTACTGACCCACTCTCCGCACCGCTTGTGGCTACCGGCGCAGCACCCGCTGCTGGAGCATGACAGCATCAACTTGACGGATGTCGCCTGCGAGCCGTTGATCCAACTGAACGTCGATGAGATGGAGCGCAACGCCCAGCGCCTGTGGCGTGGCGCAGGCCTGCAACCGAAGATCACGTTGCGCACCGCCTCGACCGAAGCGGTACGCAGCCTGGTAGCGGCGGGACTGGGGGTGTCGATCCAACCGGACATGACGTACCGCCCTTGGTCACTGGAGGGCGACATCATCGAAGCGCGTCCGATCGCCGACCTCAACCAGACCCTCGACGTCGGGCTGGCCTGGCGCCGCGGCACGTCACGACCGGCGCTGGTCGATCCATTCCTGACCGTCGCCCGGGAGCAACCCCAGGGCGGACGCAAGCCATCTATTTAATCGAATGCAGACTTGAGTATTTAGAATTTGTCGACCCGGAGGCCGCGCACTAGTCTTGCGGCATCACCACGATCCCTGTGGGAGCGAGCCTGCTCGAGATGGCGGAGTGTCATTAAAGCCGCTGTCGACAGATAGACCGCCATCGCGAGCAGGCTCGCTCCCACAGGTTCTGTGTTTCAACCGATAAAAAGAGAAATCGGACATGGCTGGCACGCAAACTCCACTGTGCACCGCGTTGCTGATCGATGGGGAGCTTGTCTCCGGCGAGGGATTTGTCGAGCCAATCCTCAACCCGGCCACCGGCGAGGTACTGGCCCATATCGCCGAGGCCAGCATCGAGCAGGTCGAGGCAGCGATCCTGGCCGCCCACCACGCCTTCGACGGATGGTCGCGCACCACCCCGCAACAACGCTCGAACCTGCTGCTGGAGATCGCCGGCGCCGTCGAAAAGCATGCCGATCACCTGGCCCGTCTCGAATCGCTGAACTGCGGCAAGCCATTGCACCTGGCGCGGCAGGACGACCTCAGTGCCACAGTGGATGTTTTCCGTTTCTTCGCCGGCGCCGTGCGCTGCCAGACCGGCCAGCTCAGCGGTGAGTACCTGCCCGGCTACACCAGCATGGTGCGTCGCGACCCTATCGGCGTGGTCGCGTCCATCGCCCCGTGGAATTACCCGATCATGATGGCCGCCTGGAAAATCGCCCCGGCCCTGGCCGCTGGCAATACCCTGGTGTTCAAGCCCTCGGAACACACGCCGCTGTCCATCCTCGCCCTGGCGCCGCTGCTGGCCGAGATCCTGCCCCGGGGTGTCATCAACGTCATCTGCGGAGGCGGCGAAGGGGTCGGCAGCCATCTGGTCAGCCATCCCAAGGTGCGCATGGTCTCGCTGACCGGCGATATCGTCACCGGCCAGAAAATCCTCCAGGCTGCGGCGAAAACCCTCAAGCGCACGCATCTGGAGCTGGGAGGCAAGGCCCCGGTGATCGTCTGCAACGACGCCGACATCCAGGCGGTGGTCGATGGCGTGCGCACCTACGGCTATTACAACGCCGGCCAGGATTGCACCGCGGCCTGCCGGATCTACGCCCAGGGCGCCATTCACGACCGGCTGGTGGCCGAACTCGGTACGGCAGTCAGCAGCCTGCGTTTTGCCGGCAAACGCGACGCCGACAACGAAATCGGCCCGTTGATCAGCACCCGCCAGCGCGACCGCGTCGCCAGTTTCGTCGAACGCGCCCTCGGCCAACCGCACATCGAACGCATCACCGGCGCGGCGGTGCATTCCGGTGCCGGCTTCTATTACCAACCGACCTTGCTGGCCGGCTGCAAGCAAAGCGATGAAATCGTCCAGCGCGAAGTGTTCGGCCCGGTGGTCACCGTGACCCGCTTCGACGAACTCAGCCAGGCGGTGGATTGGGCCAACGATTCCGAATACGGCCTGGCATCCTCGGTATGGACCCAGAACCTGGACAAGGCGATGCAGGTGGCGGCGCGCCTGCAATACGGCTGCACCTGGATCAACAGCCACTTCATGCTGGTCAGCGAAATGCCCCACGGCGGCCTGAAGCGCTCGGGCTATGGGAAGGACCTGTCCAGTGACTCGCTCCAGGACTACAGCGTGGTACGCCACATCATGGCCCGTCACGGCCAGCATCTATAAACAGCACTACGCTGATAACAGGCCATCCATGGCGCTTCACCATTGAAAAACTGCCCCGACCATAATTAAAGCAAGAGGGATTCCCATGTACGCGCACAACACCGTATTGCTCAGTGCAATCACCCTGGCGCTGCTGACCAGCCTCAGCGTCCAGGCCGCCGAACCGCTCAAGACCGTTGGCAAGGGCGAAGGCCAGTTGGATATCGTGGCCTGGCCGGGTTACATCGAACGAGGCGAAAGCGACAAGGCCTACGATTGGGTGACCGGTTTCGAGAAGGAAACCGGCTGCAAGGTCAATGTGAAAACCGCCGCGACCTCCGACGAAATGGTCAGCCTGATGAGCAAGGGTGGCTACGACCTGGTCACGGCCTCGGGCGATGCTTCGTTGCGACTGATCGCCGGCAAGCGGGTGCAACCGATCAACACTGCATTGATCCCCAATTGGAAGAACCTCGATCCGCGCCTCAAGGACGCGCCGTGGTACGTGGTCAACCAGCAGACCTACGGCACGCCATATCAGTGGGGACCGAACGTGTTGATGTACAACACCAACGTATTCAAGCAGGCCCCCACCAGTTGGAGCGTGTTGTTCAGCGCCCAGGCCCTGCCCGATGGCAAGCCGAACAAGGGCCGCGTGCAGGCCTACGACGGGCCGATCTACATCGCTGATGCGGCGCTGTACCTCAAGACCGCCAAGCCCGAGCTGGGCATCAAGGATCCGTATCAACTCGACGAAGCCCAGTACAAGGCCGTGCTGGAGCTGTTGCGGGCCCAGCAACCGTTGATCCATCGCTACTGGCATGACACCACCGTGCAGATGAGTGACTTCAAAAACGAAGGCGTGGTGGCCTCCGGGGCCTGGCCGTACCAGGTCAATGGCCTGATCAACGAAAAACAACCGATCGCCTCGACCATTCCGAAAGAAGGCGCCACCGGCTGGGCGGACACCACCATGCTCCACGCCGAAGCCAAGCACCCCAACTGCGCCTATAAATGGATGGACTGGTCGTTGCAACCGAAGGTCCAGGGTGACGTGGCAGCATGGTTCGGCTCCTTGCCGGCAGTGCCTGCGGCGTGCCAGGGCAGCGAGCTGCTGGGGGCCGAAGGGTGCAAGACCAACGGCTTCGACCAGTTCGACAAGATCGCCTTCTGGAAAACCCCACAGGCCGAGGGCGGCAAGTTCGTGCCGTACAGCCGCTGGACCCAGGATTACATCGCGATCATGGGCGGGCGGTAAGGTCAGTCTCTCGCCACGAAAGTGGCGATGAACACTGCCTTTGTGGCGAGGGGATTCATCCCCGTTGGGCTGCGAAGCAGCCCCAAAGCAGTCTACTGAATTCACCTGACAAACCGAGTTGGTGGGATTCAGGGGCTGCTTCGCAGCCCAGCGGGGATGAATCCCCTCGCCACAGGACAGTGTTCCCATCATTGAAATTTCATGCCGCACCGCTTTATGGAGCACCGCCCCATGACACTCGCAGTCCAGTTCACCCAGGTTTCCCGTCAATTCGGCGAGGTGAAGGCCGTTGACCGGGTCTCCATCGAC
This sequence comes from Pseudomonas sp. ICMP22404, assembly GCF_006227205.1. Taxonomy (GTDB): domain Bacteria; phylum Pseudomonadota; class Gammaproteobacteria; order Pseudomonadales; family Pseudomonadaceae; genus Aquipseudomonas. The sequence goes on along the minus strand of NZ_VCNG01000007.1, from coordinate 271,102 downwards.
ATCGAGGACGGCGAGTTCTTTTCCATGCTGGGCCCCTCCGGGTCGGGCAAGACCACCTGCCTGCGGCTGATTGCCGGTTTCGAACAGCCGAGCGCCGGTTCCATCCGCATCCATGGCGAGGAGGCCGCCGGGCTGCCGCCCTATCAACGGGACGTCAACACGGTGTTCCAGGATTACGCCCTCTTTCCCCACATGAACGTACGCGACAACGTGGCCTACGGCTTGAAAGTCAAAGGCGTCGCCAAGGCCGAGCGAATCAAACGTGCCGACGAAGCGCTGGAGATGGTGGCCCTGGGCGGCTATGGCGAACGCAAACCGGTGCAGCTCTCCGGCGGCCAACGCCAGCGCGTCGCCCTGGCCCGTGCGCTGGTCAATCGCCCGCGGGTCTTGCTACTGGACGAACCCCTTGGCGCCCTCGACCTGAAGCTGCGCGAACAGATGCAAGGCGAATTGAAGAAACTGCAGCGCCAGTTGGGCATCACCTTCATTTTCGTCACCCATGACCAGACCGAGGCCTTGTCGATGTCCGACCGGGTGGCGGTGTTCAACAAGGGCCGCATCGAACAGGTGGATACGCCGCGCAACCTGTACATGAAACCGGCGACCACCTTCGTCGCGGAATTCGTCGGCACCTCCAACGTGATTCGTGGTGAACTGGCACGACAGCTGAGCGGTTATCCACAGCCGTTTTCGATCCGCCCGGAACACGTGCGTTTCGCCGAGGGCCCGTTGAGCGGCAATGAGATCGAAGTCCAAGGGCGGCTTCACGACATTCAATACCAGGGCAGCGCCACCCGCTACGAGCTGAAGCTGGAAAACGGCCAGATCCTGAACCTCAGTCAGGCCAACACTCAGTGGGCCGACAGCAGCGCTCAGCACCAGACCGGCCAGCAGCTCAGGGTCCGCTGGGCCCGCGAGGCGATGATTACCCTGCACGACACTGTCGGCGGCGAGGCCTGAGATGAATACACTGGCTCTCCCCCGGACACCTGCACCGGGTTCGCTGCGACGGTTTTCCAACCTGCTGTACCGACGGCCCAACCTGTACCTGTCGATGCTGCTGGTACCGCCGCTGATCTGGTTCGGCGCGATCTACCTGGGCTCGCTGCTGACCTTGCTGTGGCAAGGCTTCTACACCTTCGACGATTTCACCATGGCGGTCACGCCGGACCTGACCCTGGCGAATTTCGCGGCACTGTTCCAACCGTCGAACTTCGACATCATCCTGCGCACCGTGAGCATGGCCATCGCGGTGTCCATCGCCAGCGCCGTCGTCGCGTTTCCCATCGCCTATTACATGGCGCGCTACACCAGCGGCAAGACCAAGGCGTTTTTCTACATCGCGGTGATGTTGCCCATGTGGGCCAGCTACATCGTCAAGGCCTATGCCTGGACATTGTTGCTGGCCAAGGGCGGCGTGGCGCAGTGGTTCATCCAGCACCTGGGCCTGGGGCCGGTGTTGCAGTTCGTGCTGGAAATCCCCGGCGTCGGCGGCAGCACGCTATCCACTTCGCACCTGGGACGCTTCCTGGTATTCGTCTATATCTGGCTGCCGTTCATGATCCTACCGATCCAGGCGTCCCTGGAGCGCCTACCGCCCTCGCTGCTGCAAGCCTCGGCGGACCTGGGTGCCAAGCCACGCCAGACGTTCATGCAAGTGGTCCTGCCGCTGTCGGTCCCGGGCATCGCCGCCGGTTCGATCTTCACGTTCTCGCTGACCCTGGGGGATTTCATCGTGCCCCAGCTGGTGGGCCCGCCGGGCTACTTCGTCGGCAGCATGGTCTACGCCCAGCAAGGCGCCATCGGCAACATGCCCATGGCCGCCGCCTTCACGCTGGTGCCCATCGTGCTGATCGCCATTTACCTGTCTATCGTCAAGCGCCTGGGGGCTTTCGATGCACTCTGATTCTTCATCCCGGGCTTCATGGGGTTTGCGCATCGCGGCTTGGGGCGGGCTGGTGTTCCTGCACTTCCCGATCCTGATCATCTTCCTCTATGCCTTCAATACTGAGGATGCCGCGTTCAGCTTCCCGCCCCAGGGCATGACCCTGAAATGGTTCAGCGTGGCCTTCGCCCGTCCGGACGTGCTGGAGGCGATCAAGCTGTCGTTGCAGATCGCGACCATCGCCACACTGATCGCCATGGTGCTCGGCACGTTGGCCTCGGCAGCGCTGTATCGCCGCGACTTCTTCGGCAAGCAGGGCATCTCGCTGATGCTGATCCTGCCCATTGCCCTGCCAGGGATCATCACCGGTATTGCGTTACTGGCCACGTTCAAGACCCTGGGAATCGAACCGGGCATGTTCACCATCGTCGTCGGTCACGCGACCTTCTGTGTGGTGATCGTCTACAACAACGTCATCGCCCGGCTGCGCCGCACCTCCCACAGCCTGATCGAGGCCTCGATGGACCTGGGGGCCGATGGTTGGCAGACCTTCCGCTACATCATCCTGCCCAATCTCGGCTCGGCACTGCTGGCCGGCGGCATGTTGGCGTTCGCGCTGTCGTTCGACGAAATCATTGTCACCACCTTCACTGCCGGCCACGAACGTACCCTGCCGCTCTGGCTGCTCAACCAACTCAGCCGCCCCCGCGACGTGCCGGTGACCAACGTCGTCGCCATGCTCGTGATGCTGGTGACCATGCTGCCGATACTGGGCGCCTATTACCTGACCCGTGGGGGTGAGAGCGTGGCGGGGAGCGGGGGGAAATAGCGATGACCCCATGTGGGAGCGAGCCTGCTCGCGAAAGCGGTGGTCCAGTCAGTGCAAGGGTTGCCTGATGGAACGCCTTCGCGAGCAGGCTCGCTCCCACAAAAAACAACAACTTGAGAGGACATGGACATGCAAACCAAACTGCTGATCAACGGTCGCCTGGTGAACGGCGAGGGTCCCGGACAGGCCGTGTTCAATCCGGCGCTGGGTCGGGTGCTGGTGGAAATCAACGAAGCCAGCGAAGCCCAGGTCGACGCCGCCGTGCGCGCCGCCGATGACGCCTTCGACACCTGGTCGCAGGTCCCCCCCAAGGACCGTTCCCTGCTATTGCTCAAACTCGCCGACGCCATTGAAGCCCATAGCGAAGAACTGGCGAAGCTGGAATCGGACAACTGCGGCAAACCCCTGAGCGCCGCCCTGAACGACGAGATTCCGGCCATTGCCGACGTGTTCCGTTTCTTCGCCGGCGCCAGTCGCTGCATGAACGGCTCGGCGGGGGGCGAGTACCTGCCGGGGCATACCTCGATGATCCGTCGCGACCCGGTGGGCGTCATTGCCTCCATCGCGCCCTGGAACTATCCACTGATGATGGTTGCCTGGAAAATCGCCCCGGCCCTGGCCGCCGGCAATACTGTTGTGCTCAAGCCGTCGGAACAGACGCCCCTGACGGCGCTGCGTCTGGCGGAACTGGCCTCGGAGATTTTCCCGGCGGGCGTACTCAACGTGGTGTTCGGTCGTGGGCAGACCGTCGGCCAGCCGCTGATCACGCACCCGAAAGTGCGCATGGTTTCGCTGACCGGCTCCATCGCCACCGGTTCGCACATCATTTCCAGCACCGCCGACAGCGTCAAACGCACCCACATGGAACTGGGCGGCAAGGCCCCGGTGATCATCTTCGACGACGCCGACATCGACGCCGCCGTGGAAGGCATCCGCACCTTCGGTTTCTACAATGCCGGCCAGGATTGCACTGCGGCCTGCCGCATCTATGCCCAGCGAGGTATCTATGAGCAGTTCGTCGAAAAACTCGGCGCCGCGGTGGGCAGTATCAAGTACGGTCTGCAAACCGCACCGGACACCGAGATGGGCCCGCTGATCACCGCCCAGCATCGCGACCGCGTGGCCGGGCTCGTCGAACGCGCCATCGCCCAGCCACATATCCGTTTGATCACCGGTGGCAAGGCCGTGGACGGCAACGGGTTCTTCTTCGAACCGACGGTACTGGCCGATGCCCAGCAGGACGATGAGATCGTGCGCCGGGAGGTCTTCGGCCCGGTGGTGTCCGTCACCCCGTTCCTCGATGAAGCGCAGGTACTGGACTGGGCCAACGATTCGGACTATGGCCTGGCCTCATCGGTATGGACCCGAGACGTCGGCCGGGCCCATCGCCTGTCGGCACGCTTGCAATATGGCTGCACCTGGGTGAATACCCACTTCATGCTAGTCAGCGAAATGCCCCATGGCGGTCAGAAACATTCCGGGTATGGCAAGGACATGTCCATGTATGGGCTGGAGGACTACACGGTGGTGCGGCATGTGATGTTCAAACATTGATCCGAAGAGCCCATCACACCACGACCGGGCAACAAACCTGGTCGTGGTCAGGCGAGGGTCAGTAAGGCACTATCAATTCGACCGAGGGGAAATAGTTGCGGTAACGTTTGGCATCCCGGGTCAACAAAGTCAGGCCCTTCACAGCGGCATGGGCGCCAATGAAAAAATCGGCCAGTACATTAGTCTTTCCGCCACCTACCTTGCGATAGCGCACAAAAGCCTTGCCGGCCAAAAACAACGCCGGTCGAGGTATCTCCAGCATCAACAGACCCAGTTCAGTAACAGCCTCATCCAATGCTTCAAAAGTGGAAAAAGTCTGGGAGAGTTCGGCATAGACAATCGGGTTGATGGCGAGGTCATGGATCTGGGATTGGGCACGCAACTGCTGGATGGACCAGTCAGCCCAAACAGGGTCGTCTTCCAGAACATCAATCAACACGTTGGTGTCGACCAACACCATCAATCGTCACCTCGTAACAGCGCCATCAGCTCATCGGTGCGCCACTTGATATCCGCCTTGCCACGGGCAGCTTCGAAGCGATCGCGAACCGCTTTTTCTGCGGTTCGAGGCTTACCGGCCTGCAGCACCACTTCTCCCTGTGCGTTAACACTGAACTCGACCGCACAACCTGGAATCAGGTGCAACGCATCGCGAATGGGCTTGGGAATGGTGACCTGCCCCTTACTTGTCATTGTCGTCGACACTGTCTTCTCCTTCGATGTATTACCTCAACAAGAAAAGTAATACTTCAAGTACGAACCTGCAACCGCCGCTGATCGTAGGCAAACGCGCTTTGCCTCTTGGGAAAATGCGGCATTTCAAAACCGCGAAACACTCCTCATCGCATCCACCAGGTAACGCATGGCGATCCGGTCGTTTTCCGACAGCTCGCGGTAGCGTTCCACCAGTCGCAGTTCCTCCAGGCTAAGGCGCCGCGTCCGGCGCGCGTTGTGCAGGCATGGAAAGAGCCCCAGCATTTCGGCAATGCCCTGTAGTTTCGTCATGAACAGTGTCCTTGTGTACGTCGAATTGATTCCCGGAGCCTGCCGGGCCCGCGGACGGAACCCCTTTGCCAAGCTAAAGAATAGGGGCGATTCACACAGCGAGGAGGCAGTTTTAGAGTAATTAGTCAAAAAAATGCAGATGTCTCCGAGAAAAAAGAAATATCTGTAAGAAAATTTAACCAGGCCACGCTTTCCTTTCTCAGCCGTCGACGTATCCCCTATGATTTTGCGCCTCGGTGAACCGATCCGGTTATCAAGCATCTGTTCTAACGTTGTTTGGCCAAAGGCATGTCCGAACTCCTTTATCAGTTTTATCAGTCCTTGTTGCCAGGAACGGCTGGGGATTGTTTCGAGAAAGGTCGTATTTATGCATCGCAGGAATCTGCTCAAGGCCTCCATGGCTTTCGCCGCCTATACCGGGCTTTCGGCTTCGGGTCTCATGGCAGCACGGGCCTGGGCCGCCGATCAGACGGCAGACGGCGAAGCCCGCCCCTTCGACTTCAAGAACCTGAAGGACCAGGCCAAACGGCTGGCCGGGCAACGTTACGTCGACACCAAGCAAGTCTTGCCAGAAACATTGGCGATGATGTCGCCACTGCAGTTCAACGCGATCCGGTATGACGCCAACCATTCGTTGTGGAATGAGCTGGATGGCCAACTGGACGTACAGTTTTTCCACGTTGGAATGGGTTTCAAACAGCCGGTGCGCATGCACAGCGTCGATCCGAAGACCCGCCTGGCCCGTGAAGTGCACTTCCGCCCGGAGTTGTTCAACTACGAGAAAACCACGGTCAACACCGCGCAACTGAAGGGTGACCTGGGCTTCTCCGGGTTCCGGGCCTTCAAGGCGCCGGAGCTGGACCGGCACGACATCGTTTCGTTTCTGGGCGCCAGTTATTTCCGCGCCGTGGACGCCAGCGGCCAGTACGGGCTCTCGGCCCGCGGTTTGGCAATCGATACGTATGCCAAGCACCGCGAGGAGTTTCCGGACTTCACCCAGTTCTGGTTCGAAACCCCGGACAAGAACAGCACCCGTTTCGTGGTCTATGCCCTGCTCGACTCCCCCAGCGCCACCGGGGCCTACCGCTTTGACATCGATTGCCAGCCCACCCGGGTCGTGATGGAAGTCGACGCCCACATCAACGCTCGGACCGCCATCGAGCAACTGGGCATTGCGCCGATGACCAGCATGTTCAGTTGCGGCACCGTCGAGCGACGCATGTGCGACACCATTCACCCACAGATCCACGACTCCGATCGCCTGGCCATGTGGCGCGGCAATGGCGAATGGGTCTGCCGCCCGCTGAACAACCCCGCCACTCTGCAATTCAACGCCTTTGCCGACAAGAACCCGAAAGGCTTCGGCCTGGTGCAGACCGACCATAGCTTCGAGAGCTACCAGGACACCGTGGACTGGTACAGCAAGCGTCCAAGCCTGTGGGTCGAGCCGACAACGGCCTGGGGCGAAGGCTCTGTGGATCTGCTGGAAATTCCTACGACCGGCGAAACCCTGGATAACATCGTCGCGTTCTGGTCGCCGAAGAAACCGGTCGCGGCCGGCGACTCGCTGAACTATGGCTACAAACTCTACTGGAGCGCCCTGCCGCCGGTGAGCACCGAGCTGGCCCAGGTCCACGCGAGCCGTTCCGGGATGGGTGGTTTCATCGAAGGTTGGGCACCGGGCGAGCATTACCCGACCGTCTGGGCCCGACGCTTTGCAGTGGACTTCAGTGGCGGCGGTCTCGACCAGCTACCCCCTGGGACTGGCATCGAACCGGTGGTGACCTGCTCCCATGGCGAGGTGAAAGACTTCAACGTGCTGGTGGTGGATGCGATCAAGGGCTATCGCATCACCTTCGACTGGTACCCGACCGACGACCGCGTGGACCCGGTGGAAATGCGCCTGTTCATTCGCACCAAGGACCGGACCCTGAGCGAGACCTGGCTGTACCAGTACTTCCCGCCGGCGCCGGATAAGCGCAAGTATCCCTGATAGTTATTGGTCGTCCGGGCTGGCCCCATCGCGAGCAGGCTCGCTCCCACACAGTGATCTCATTGCATAGGGATTTCTTGGGGGAGCGAGCCTGCTCGCGATGAGGCCGGTGCAAGCAGAGAAAATTTCAACTAAAGAAAAGCCCCGGCCTGAACGACCGGGGCTTTGTTTTGACAGGAACAGTCAGTCCCGCAGATCGGACTCATGGATCGGCTGGTCCCGATGGGTCGCCCGCTGATACTGCGCCGGCCATATCGCCTTGCGCCCGCCCAGGTCATCATCGGCATGCAGCGCCCAGTACGGATCGCGCAACAACTCGCGGGCCAGGAAAATGATGTCAGCCTGACAGGTTCGCAGGATGTGCTCGGCCTGGGCCGGTTCGGTGATCATGCCAACGGTGCCGGTGGCGATTTCCGACTCCTTGCGCACTCGTTCAGCGAAGCGTGTCTGGTAACCCGGACCAGTGGGGATTTCCGCATTCGCCGCGGTACCGCCCGATGACACATCGATCAGGTCCACCCCCAGAGCCCTGAATCGCCGCGCCAGTTCAACGGTTTCATCAGGATTCCAGCCGTCCTCGACCCAATCGGTGGCCGAGACGCGCACGAACACCGGCAACTCCTGGGGCCATATGGCCCTGACCGCTTCGGTGACCTGCAGCACCAGCCGGATACGGTTCTCGAACGAACCACCATATTGATCGCGCCGCTGATTGCTCAACGGAGACAGGAACTGATGCAGCAGATAGCCGTGGGCCGCATGGACCTCGACCACCTTGAACCCGGCCGTCAAGGCGCGTCTGGCCGCCTCCACGAACGCCTGGATGACGCCGTTGATCTGTCCCTCGTCCAGTTGGGCCGGCTGGGTGTGCTGCGGATCGAAGGCAATCGGCGAGGGCCCCACCGGCACCCAGCCGCCATCCGCGGGTTTTACGCTGCCATGCTTGCCCAGCCAGGGCCGCCAGGTACTGGCCTTGCGCCCGGCATGGGCCAGTTGAATGCCTGGCACGGAGCCTTGGGCGGTGATGAAACGGGTGATGCGTTGCAGGGGTTCGATCTGTTCATCGTTCCACAGCCCCAGGTCCTGGGCGGTGATACGGCCGTCGGCGGTGACAGCGGTGGCTTCAGTGAATACCAGGCCGGCACCACCCACGGCACGACTGCCGAGGTGCACCAGGTGCCAGTCATTGGCCAGGCCATCGACGCTCGAATACTGGCACATCGGTGATACCGCGATGCGATTGGGCAGGGTCAATTGACGTACGGTATAGGGTTCAAGCAGCAGACTCATGGGGCACCTCTTCGAATCAGTGGGCAGGCTCCAGGTTCTGTTTGAAAAGTCGACGAGTGACAAAAGGTGCAGCACCCGCCCCCGCGGGCAAAGAAAATGGTCAAGACGTCACAAGGGCTATCAACCAGTGTTTAGAGCCTAGTCGACAACCTGGGATAAGGCAGGGTTCCGCGGTTAAAACAAGTTCGTGTGGCGAGGGGAAATCATCGCCTTGGCAAATCTGTGGGCCTACCGCGGCTCGATATGGGCAATCATCAACTGCACCGTTTCCTGGCCACGAAACTCGTTGAGGTCGAGTTTGTAGGCCAGTTCGACCCAGCGCACGGTCGGGTTCGGCCAGACATCGCGGTCGATGCCAAAGGCGATGCCATCGAGCTTCACCGAACCGCACTCGCTCTTGAGTACCACCTTCAGGTGTCGTTCGCCTACCACCCGCTGCTCGACCAACTGGAACACACCGTGGAACATCGGCTCCGGAAAATGCTGGCCCCAGGGGCCGGCATGGCGCAGGGCCCGGGCCAGTTCCAGGTGGAATTCTTCCACCGCCAGGGTGCCATCCGACAGCAGGCGTCCGGTCAGGTCTTCTTCACGCAACTGCCTGCGCACTTCCGCGTCGAACGCCTCGGCGAACAATGGGAAGTTCGCCTCGGGCAATGACAACCCTGCCGCCATGGCATGACCGCCGTACTTGGTGATCAGGGTCGGATGCTGCGCCGCCACGACACTCAGGGCGTCGCGAATATGAAAGCCCTGCACCGATCGGCCAGAGCCCTTGAGCATGCCGTCCCCGGCGTCGGCAAAGGCAATGGTCGGACGGAAGTAACGCTCTTTCATACGGGAGGCGAGGATGCCGATGACGCCTTGGTGCCACTGCGGATCGAACAGGCACAGACCGAACGGCATCGATTCCACCGGCAGCTCCTTGAGCTGGGCCAGCGCCTCACGCTGCATGCCCTGCTCGATGGATTTGCGGTCCTGGTTCATGCCATCCAGTTGCGCGGCCATCTCCCGGGCCAATGCCGCGTCATCGGTGAGCAGGCATTCGATGCCCAGGCTCATGTCGTCCAGGCGCCCCGCCGCATTCAGGCGCGGACCTAGGATGAACCCGAGGTCGGTGGAGGTAATGCGCGAATGATCGCGCCGGGCCACTTCCAGAATGGCCTTGATGCCAGGGCGCGCACGCCCGGCGCGAATGCGCTCAAGGCCCTGATGCACGAGAATCCGGTTGTTGGCGTCCAGGGGCACCACGTCGGCCACGCTGCCCAGGGCCACCAGGTCCAGCAGCTCACCGATGTTCGGCTGCGGTTTGCTGGCGTACCAACCCAGGCTGCGCAACCGCGCGCGCAGGGCCATCAGCACGTAGAAAATCACCCCGACACCCGCCAGCGCCTTGCTCGGGAATTCACAGCCCGGCTGGTTCGGATTGACGATGGCATCGGCCGCCGGCAATTCGGTGCCCGGCAAGTGGTGGTCAGTCACCAGCACCTTGAGCCCTGCCGCTTTCGCCGCCGCCACGCCTTCCACGCTGGAAATACCGTTGTCCACCGTGATCAGCAGTTGCGGCTCGCGGGTCAGGGCGACGTCGACGATTTCCGGGGTCAGTCCGTAGCCGTAATCGAAGCGATTGGGCACCAGATAATCGACATGGGCCGCCCCCAGCAGGCGTAGCCCCAACAGGCCCACGGTGCTGGCCGTGGCGCCGTCGGCATCGAAGTCGCCGACGATCAGGATCCGTTGGCGCTGCTCCAGGGCCACCACCAGGAGATCCACCGCCGCATCGATGCCCTTGAGCTGCTGGTAGGGAATCAGGCGCGCCAGGCTCTTGTCCAGTTCGGCCTCGGACTGCACGCCACGCGCCGCGTACAGGCGGGTCAGCAGAGGGGGCAAGTCACCGAGGAACGGCAGGGTGTCGGGGAGCTGGCGGGGTTCTATGCGCATGGGGTGACAGACATTCTTCTATGGGTCATTGAAACTATCGGCAAAAGAGCTGCATGTGGGAGCGAGCCTGCTCGCGATAGCGCTGTGTCAGTCTCTGGGTAGCGAGATGATCCACCGCTATCGCGAGCAGGCTCGCTCCCACAGGAATCAACCGCGCTCGCCCAGCAACCACTGCAACTGAACTTCATGCTGGCCACGGTCGTCGGTCACGAACATCGTCCCCTCGCTGATCATCACATCCCACTTGATCACGCGAGGCATGTCCTGGGCCAGGGTTTCCAGCACGTCCTGGGGCACCGCGGCGATGTTGACGTTCTTCAGGCCTTTCACCGCCGGGATCACCTTGCCCTCCCAGACCCGCAGGCTGCCATAAGCCAATAGGCTGGTGCGTTCGGTACGACGCGAACACCAGGTCAGGCGATCGACGTCAGGCTGACCGACTTCAATCCAATGCAGCACGCGGTCATCCAGGCTTTTTTCCCACAGTGCCGGTTCATCGACGTCTGACAGACCGCGACCAAACGACAGCAGCTCGTTGTACCAGAGTGCGTAGGCCAACAGCCGCACGGTCATGCGCTCCTCGGTTTCCGAAGGATGGCGGGCAATGGTCTGCTTCACATTCTCGTAGACATTGCGGTCGAGGTCGGTGAGGTTCAGTTCAAACTTGTAGGTCGTGGACGGCTGGGCCATGAACGGGCTTCTTGATACGTGGAAAGGCGGCAAGTCTAACCGATGAAACGGCAAATCCACGAATTGCCGACCATCAACCTGCGGCGACTGGCGCTGGCCTATGATAAAACCCTCCATTCGTTCCGTTTTGTCCTACAGGATCTTTCATGTCGCTCACAGCCAAACCCCTTGCCGGGGTCAAAGTCATCGAACTCGGCACGTTGATCGCCGGGCCTTTTGCCTCGCGGATCTGTGCAGAATTCGGTGCCGAAGTGGTCAAGGTCGAGTCGCCTGACGGCGGCGATCCGCTGCGCAAGTGGCGCAAGTTGTATGAAGGCACTTCCCTGTGGTGGTTCGTCCAGGCGCGTAACAAGAAATCCCTGACCTTGAACCTGAAACACCCCGACGGTCTGGCGATTCTGAAGCAGCTGATTGGCGAGGCCGACATCCTGATCGAGAACTTTCGTCCCGGCGTACTGGAAAAACTCGGCCTGGGCTGGGATGTGCTGCACGCGCTGAACCCGAAACTGGTGATGGTGCGTCTCTCCGGTTTCGGTCAGACCGGACCGATGAAAGATCAGCCCGGGTTTGGCGCAGTGGGCGAATCCATGGGCGGCCTGCGCTACATCACTGGGTTCGAAGACCGCCCACCGGTGCGCACCGGGATTTCCATCGGTGACTCCATTGCCGCCCTCTGGGGCGTGATCGGCGCGCTGATGGCCCTGCGTCACCGCGAGGTCAACGGCGGCAGAGGACAAGTGGTGGACGTGGCGTTGTACGAGGCGATATTCGCCATGATGGAAAGCATGGTGCCGGAGTTCGACGTGTTCGGTTTCATCCGCGAGCGCACCGGCAATATCATGCCTGGCATCACCCCCTCGTCGATCCACACCAGCGCCGATGGCAAGCATGTGCAGATTGGTGCCAATGGCGACGCGATCTTCAAGCGTTTCATGCAGATCATCGGCCGTGACGACCTGGCCAATGACCCGCAACTCGCCAGCAATGACGGCCGTGACAGCCGCCGTGACGAGTTGTACGGCGTCATCGATCGCTGGGTCAATTCACTGCCGCTCGATACCGTTATCGAACAGTTGAACCGGGCCGAAGTACCGGCCAGCCGGATCTTCAGCGCCGAAGACATGTTCAGCGACCCACAATTCCTGGCCCGTGAAATGTTCCTGCAAGCCAAGCTGCCGGACGGCAAGGCGTTCAAGATGCCAGGCATCGTGCCAAAACTGTCCGACACGCCGGGCAGCGCCGAATGGGTCGGGCCAACGCTTGGAGAACACAATGCCCAGGTGCTTGGCGAGCTTGGCTACGATGCGCAGCAAATCGCTCGCCTGCGCACGGAGGGGGCGATTTAAAAGGTTCGAACGTGACACCGTCCGTCGAGGTGTTTCCACGCTGGGCAGGTAAACGGCAGGCAAAAAGAAACCCCGAGAAGTGGGGAGACGACTCGGGGTTAAACGTGACCATTCGAGGTCCGTGCAACAAGCGACAAGCACCGGAGCACAATGCTTGATCTTGTTGGTAAAAGGTCTGACTCACCAGGTGGTAGGAAGGTTCCCACAGCCTGCCATTCAATTCGCGGCGGTCATGACCTTGTCACGCGCCACATTACGCAGTGCCGCGATCACACAGGGCTCCAGGCGCCCCTCGGCGATCAATACATCCCGATGCAGACCATCGACCACATCCGTCAGTTGACGCTTATCGGTCAACTGCGCCTGATTGAACACCCGCTCAACCATGATGGCTCCAGAAGCATTCTTCAGCGTCACCAGGCATTCGCCAGTGGCGCCGGAGGGGGTCAGCGTGACCTGATACGGGCTCAAAGCCTCACCCAGCAATAGGCTGATACTTTCCATTCGATCACCCTTCAATAGTCCGAAAACAACTGCATGTGCACATTAAGTGACCGTGGGCCGCAGCAGAAAGTTCGTCAGCGTACCGAACCGGCGTCCCCCGAACCTGTTCAACCGAGCATGCGCGTTCAATATGACAGAGAAACAACAGCCTTCGCGGGCAGCCGCGTTTGTCATGCGCCTGCATCAGGCCAGGAGCCTTTGCGAGCGCCGCCAACGCCGCCCCGCGTCGCTCCAGCCCCCCAAGAGACCTCGCAACTGTCCATCGGCACCGTAGAACGGCACCGACCAATGGTAGATATCCCGTAATCCACTGTTGAACATCACCTGGCGGTCGCTGAAGCGGGACTGCCCTGTTCGCAACTGCTCCATCATCTCCCCATGCAGCAACTCGGCCGTGGTCGCCGGAAAAGTGGGAGAGTCGGTCAAGCGTGTGCCGCGCATCTTTTCGAAGCGGGTCGCGAACTGCTCTTCGTAGCTCTTGTTGCACATGAGCAGACGCCCTTCCAGATCTCGGATGAAAATCGGATCGGGAATGGCGTCCATCAAGGCTTTCTGGAGCATCAACTGGTCGTTGAGGACCGCTTCGGCCTTGTGGCGTTGATCGATCTGTATCTGCAGGCGTCGGCTCCACAGCAGCGACAGAAGACCGGATACCCCGAGCACGACGACACACCAATAACCCCATTGGGACACTCGCAGCCAAAGCGAGGGCGCCTTGCTGGGAACGACACCCGCCATCCACTTGGAACGCAGGGCACGCATTTCCTCGGCCGGAAACGCTTCCAGTGCCTTGTTCAGGATACTCAGCAGCGGCAGTAGATCCTGACGTACAGCCAGATAGTCCGGTTCCCACTTGCCATCAAGATTTTTTCCTACCTTCAACTGTCCCGCCGGATAGAGATGCACTCCGGTTTCGTTTTCGATGGTGGCATGGGCTTCCCCACTTTCCACCAGCGCCCTCGCCTCCGCGTAGGTCTTGACCGTGCGCAGCTCGACGGTGGGGTGATCACGGCGGATCTCCGTCTCCAGCGCATGCCGTGCAGGCAGCGCCAGGACCTTCCCCTTCAGCTGTTCCAGCGAATGGAGCGCCGGCTCCCCGTCGCGACCGACGAATACCCAGCCGGAACCGCCAAATGCGTGACTGAAGTTGAGGAAATCCCGGCGTTCGTCGTTCATCGCCATGGTGGTCGTCATGTCGGCCTCGCCCCGCTCCAGCATCGCCAGCAATTGGTCGGGGGAGAACGACTCCCGGTGCACGAACTCGAGGCCCGTCATGCGTGCAATGCGCAGGAGAATATCGTTGTTCAGCCCGTTCCACTGCCCACGTTCATTCTTGAACAGGTACAACGGAAACTGCATCGAGGCCACGACGACCCTGGGGTGCTCCTGGATCCACTGCAACTCCTGAGCGTCCAGTACCAGCCGCTCGCCGGATTGGAACGGTGGCGCTTCAAAGGCTGCCAGTTGTGCCGCCCCGCCCCATTGCATCCAGCACATCAAGGCCAGCCCTGTCATCCAGCTCAGCGCTGGTTTGCATTTGATAAAAAACAACATCTGCATTTCCTTCGAGATGACTCGCCCGTCCCTCCAAGGGGCGAAAACCCGATCATTTTGGCATGCAGAAACAAGAAAGCCCGTCAGGAGACGGGCTTCAAAATGTGACAGGTTTCAGCGATCAGAGGGGCTTGCCGCGGTTGCCATGCTGACTGACAAAGGCCTGTACGGCTTTCAGGTCATTAGGCAGCACTGTGCAGCGCTCTTCTCTCTCAAACAAATCCGAAAGATGTGCAGGTAGTTCAAGCGCTTTTCCTACACCAGCTTTCTCCACCGCTTCCGGGAACTTGACCGGGTGAGCGGTCCCCAGAATCACCATGGGGATGTCCAGGCTGCGACGGCACTCACGTGCAGCCCTCACGCCGATGGCGGTGTGCGGGTCGAGCAACTCGCCGCTCTGTCCGAACACCTCGGCAATGGTTTCGCAGGTTTGCGCGTCATCCACCGCCAGAGAGTCGAACAGCTTGCGGGCTTCGGTCCAGCGCTCGGCCTCGACGCTGAAACCACCACCCTGGCGGAAACTGTCCATCAGGCCGGCAATCGCCGCGCCGTTGCGACCATGCAGGTCGAACAACAGGCGCTCGAAGTTCGACGACACCATGATGTCCATGGAAGGCGACAGTGTGGCGTGGAGGGTTTCCTTGACGTACTGGTTGCCACTCATGAAGCGGTGCAGGATGTCGTTGCGGTTGGTGGCGACGATCAGTTGATTGATCGGCAGGCCCATGTTGCGCGCCAGGTAGCCGGCAAAGATGTCACCGAAGTTGCCGGTGGGCACCGAGAACGACACCGAACGGGCCGGACCGCCCAATTGCAGGGCTGCGTGGAAGTAATAGACGATCTGGGCCATGATCCGCGCCCAGTTGATCGAGTTCACTGCCACCAGCCGCGTGCCCTTGAGGAAGCCCTGGTCGGCGAAACTGGCCTTGACCATTTCCTGGCAGTCATCGAAGTTGCCTTCGATGGCGATGTTGTGGATGTTATCACCGAAGATCGTCGTCATTTGCCGGCGCTGCACTTCCGAGACACGGTTGTGCGGATGCAGGATGAAGATGTCGACGTTCTCACAGTGCTTGCAGCCTTCGATGGCGGCCGAACCGGTGTCGCCAGAGGTTGCACCGACAATGACCACGCGCTCGCCACGCTTTTGCAGCACGTAGTCCAGCAGACGACCGAGCAATTGCAGGGCGAAGTCCTTGAATGCCAGGGTCGGGCCGTGGAACAGCTCCATCACCCATTCGTTACCGTTGAGCTGACGCAGCGGGGCAATGGCGTTGTGGGAAAAGACGCCATAGGTCTCTTCCAGGATCTTTTTGAAGTCGGCGTCCGGGATGCTGCCGGTGACGAACGGACGCATGACCCGGAAGGCCAGCTCGTGATACGGCAGGCCGGCCCAGGAGGCAATTTCTTCCTGGGTGAAACGCGGCAGGTTTTCCGGCACATAGAGGCCGCCGTCCGTGGCCAGGCCGGCCAGCAGGACATCTTCGAAATTCAGGGCCGGTGCCTGGCCGCGGGTGCTGATATAGCGCATAAGGGCAAACCTTCGGTTTGAGCTTCGAGCTTCAAGCTACAAGCTACGAGTGAAAGCCGATCCGCTTTCAACCCGTAGCTTGTGGCTTGCCGCTTGCAGCTGAATTAATTCAGATGTTCGACGCGGATACGGACCACAGGGCCTACCACGTCCTGGAGCGCTTCCAGCGCTGCAATCGCGTCGTTGATACGCTGCTCGACCACGCGGTGGGTCAGCAGAATCATCGGCACCAGGCCGTCGTGTTCCTCGACTTCCTTCTGCATGATCGACTCGATGTTGATGCCGCGCTCCGACAGGATGCTTGCCACCTGGGCCAGTACACCTGGGTGGTCCTTGGCCTGGATGCGCAAGTAGTAGGCACTTTCGCACGCTTCGATCGGAAGAATCGGATGAGCCGACAGCGAGTCCGGCTGGAACGCCAGGTGCGGCACACGGTTTTCCGGGTCGGAAGTCATGGCACGCACCACGTCCACCAGGTCGGCCACGACCGACGAGGCGGTCGGTTCCATGCCGGCGCCAGCGCCGTAGAACAGGGTCGAGCCAGAGGCGTCACCGTTGACCATCACGGCGTTCATCACACCGTTGACGTTGGCGATCAGGCGATCGGCCGGGATCAGGGTCGGATGCACACGCAGCTCGATACCACTGGCGGTGCTGCGGGCAACCCCCAGGTGCTTGATGCGGTAGCCCAGGGCTTCGGCGTAGTTCACGTCAGCGGTGGTCAGTTGGGTGATGCCTTCGGTGTAGGCCTTGTCGAACTGCAGCGGGATACCAAAGGCGATGGACGCCAGGATCGTCAGCTTGTGCGCCGCATCGATGCCTTCCACGTCGAACGTCGGGTCGGCCTCGGCGTAACCCAGGGCCTGGGCTTCGGTGAGCACGTCCTCGAAGGTCCGGCCCTTCTCGCGCATTTCGGTGAGGATGAAGTTACCGGTGCCGTTGATGATACCGGCGACCCAGTTGATGCGGTTGGCCGACAGGCCTTCACGGATGGCCTTGATCACCGGGATGCCACCGGCCACGGCGGCTTCGAACGCCACGATCACGCCCTTTTCACGGGCCTTGGCGAAAATTTCGTTACCGTGCACGGCGATCAGTGCCTTGTTGGCGGTGACCACGTGCTTGCCGTTCTCGATGGCCTTGAGCACCAGCTCACGGGCCACGGTGTAGCCGCCCATCAGCTCGATGACGATATCGACCTCAGGGTTGGCCGCCACGGCGAATACATCGTTGGTAATCGAAATACCGGTCGTCTGGAACTGAGGCTTTGGCGTACGCATGGCAATTTGTGCCACTTCGATTCCACGCCCGGCACGGCGGGCAATCTCCTCGGCGTTACGCTGAAGTACGTTGAAGGTGCCGCCACCGACGGTACCTAACCCACAGATGCCTACTTTGACCGGATTCACTCTTGACTCCCCATGAAACGGCCGACACAAGGTCGGCCGTGAAATACAGCCGCGCAGCAACGCGGCTCTGCGTTTAACGGCCCGACGAAGGTTTTCGTCGAGCCATGCTCTTCATCAGCACATGGCCCATGATTATTTCGCGCCGAGGGCCAGTTTGGCGACTTGCGGCGCCGGCTGGTAGCCCGGAATTACCTGACCATCCGCCAAAACAATTGCCGGCGTACCGTTCACGCCTATTGACTGACCCAGGGCAAACTGCTTGGAAACCGGGTTATCGCACTTGGCGGCCTTGATTTCCTTGCCATCGACCATCTTGTCCATGGCCGCTTTCTTGTCCTTGGAGCACCACACGGCCTGCAATTGCTCATCGCCCGGCGAGCCCAGGCCCTGGCGCGGGAACGCGACGTAGCGCACTTCGATGCCGCGCTTGTTCAGCTCCGGCACTTCGGCGTGCAGCTTGTGGCAGTACGGACACGTGGTGTCGGTGAACACCGTGATGTGGGACTTGGTCTCGCCCACCGCCGGGTAGACCACGGTCTCGGCAACGGGAATACCATTGATCAGCTTGGAAACGCCCTGGCGCTCGGTCAGCTCGGTGAGGTTGACCGGCTTGCCGTCCTTGAGCTCGAACAGGTTGCCCTGGACGATGTACTGACCGTCGGCGCTGGCATAGAGCACGCGGCTGCCCTTGAGCTTGACTTCATACAGGCCGGCCATCGGGCTGGCGGAGATGGCTTCGATCGGTACTTCGAGCTGAAGGTTTTCCAGGCTCTTGCGAATAGCCTTGTCCGCCGCGTCGTCGGCGATGGCAAAGGTGCTGGCCAACGCAATGGCAGCGGCGGTGAACATCTGGATCAAACGCATGGGAACTCCTGAGGCGAACAAATGGGACGGAGAACGCCAACCCGCAGATCCGGTTCCGGCCGCCCACTGTGCAAACCGGCCAAGCCTACCACATAAGGCCGGCGGGGCCGAATGCCGTTGATGCAAGGCATTGGCAGTGCATTTTTGTGGGAGCGGGCTTGTGGGAGCAAGGCTTGCCCGCGATGAACGATAACGCTGTTCATCCGATGCACTGCGGTGTGGCCATCGCGGGCAAGCCTTGCTCCCACAGCGGATCTCGGCGGACCATCGAGGCGGTGAAAACCCCATAACGCTGTGGGGCGGTGCATCTCCCCCTCAACCCCGCGGATGATGCCTGGCGTGCAGTTCCTGCAACCGCGCCCGGGCGACATGGGTGTAGATCTGGGTGGTGGACAGGTCGCTGTGACCCAGCAGCATCTGCACCACCCGCAGGTCGGCGCCGTGGTTGAGCAGGTGCGTGGCAAAGGCGTGGCGCAAGGTGTGGGGCGATAGGGATTTGCCGATCCCGGCGACCTTGGCCTGGTGCTTGATGCGGTGCCAGAACGTCTGGCGAGTCATCTGATCGCCGTTACGGCTCGGGAACAATACGTCGCTGGGGCGCCCACCCAGCAGTTCATGGCGACCGTCACGCAGGTAGCGCTCGACCCAGACGATTGCCTCCTCGCCCATCGGCACCAGACGTTCCTTGCTGCCCTTGCCCATCACCCGCAAGACCCCCTGGCGCAGGTTGACCTGCTCCAGCGTCAGGCTGATCAACTCGGTGACGCGCAAGCCGCAGGCGTACAGGACCTCCAGCATGGCCCGGTCACGCTGGCCGATGGCTTCGCTGAGGTCCGGCGCCGCCAACAGCGCCTCCACATCGGCTTCGGACAGGGATTTGGGCAGCGGGCGCCCCAACTGGGGCATCTCCACCCGCAAGGTCGGATCCACCGCGATCAGTTTTTCCCGCAGTAAATAACGATAGAACCCACGCACCCCGGAGAGAAATCGTGCGGTTGAGCGCGGTTTGTAGTTCTGCTCCAGGCGCCACGCCAGGTGATCGAGGATCAGCTCCCGTCCGGCATTGGCCAGTTCCAGGTTCTTCTCCTGCAACCAACCGTTGAACAGCGCCAGGTCGCTGCGATAAGCGTCACGGGTATTGTCGGAAAGCCCCTTCTCCAGCCACAGGGCGTCGAGAAACTGGTCTATCAGCGGATGATCGATGGCTGGCATAAACACTCTTGGCGGATGCGCATGCACGCTGCATCCATACGATAAAGAAAGTACGCAGGGTGCTCAAAGAGCAAATCGCAGGCAACAAAAAAGCAGCCCTCAGGCTGCTTTTTTTGCATCGGAAGCTGGACTCAGGCCAGTTTTTCCTTGATGCGAGCTGCTTTACCGGACAGGTCACGCAGGTAGTACAGCTTGGCTTTACGCACGTCACCGCGACGCTTCACAGCCATGCTGTCGATTTGCGGGCTGTAGGTCTGGAAAGTACGCTCTACGCCAACACCGTTGGAGATTTTACGAACGGTGAAAGCACTGTTCACGCCACGGTTACGCTTGGCGATAACGACGCCTTCGAACGCTTGCAGACGGGAACGGTCACCTTCCTTCACTTTCACCTGAACGACAATGGTGTCGCCCGGGGCAAAGGTAGGGATTTCTTTGGTCATCTGCTCTGCTTCGAGTGCAAGGATGATTTTGTTAGTCATGCTGTGCTCCTAAGGCAAGTCTCGGACTTACCATCGATACGTTGTTAACTATCGTCCCGCTCGCGGATGTATTCCTCGAGCAGCTTCTTCTCTTCTCCAGAAAGCGAGCGGCTTTCCAGAAGATCGGCGCGTCGTTCCCAGGTCCGACCAAGGGACTGCTGTAAACGCCAACGCCGGATGTGCGCGTGGTTGCCACTTAGCAACACGTCGGGAACACGCTGATCCGCATACACCTCCGGTCGGGTGTAGTGCGGGCAATCCAGCAGACCATCCGTAAAGGAATCTTCCTCAGCGGAATCCGCATGCCCTAAAGCTCCAGGCAGCAGTCGTGTAACCGCGTCGATCAGGACCATCGCCGGCAGCTCGCCGCCAGACAGTACATAGTCGCCAACCGACCACTCTTCATCGACATGAGCTTCAATGAAACGCTCGTCAATGCCTTCATAACGACCGGCAATCAGGATCAATGCATCCGAATTCGCCAGTTCGCGTACCGCCGACTGAGTCAGCTGGCGGCCTTGGGGCGACAGGTAGATCACCTTCGCACCCTCCCCGGCTGCCGCCCTGGCCTGAACCAGCGCATCTTCCAGGGGCTTGATCTTCATCACCATGCCCGGACCACCGCCAAACGGGCGATCGTCCACAGTGTGATGCCGATCCGTGGTGTAGTCCCGCGGATTCCAACAGGTCAGTTGCAACAACCCCTGTTTCACCGCGCGGCTGGTTATGCCGTACTCGCTGATGGCGGAAAACATCTCGGGAAACAATGTGATGACTTCAACGCGCAAATTGGCCACGTTCAGAAATCCGCATCCCATTCCACCTTCATCTCGCCTGCCTCCAGGTCAACGGCCAACACGCACTGCTCCGTATAGGGCAACAAGCGTTCGCGATCATCCAGGCTGCCGACGCAAGGCTTTACCACCATGACATCGTTCGAACCGGTCTCGAGCAGGTGATCGATTTTCCCGAGCAATTGCCCAAGGTGGTCGATGACCTTCAGACCCACCAGCTGGTACCAGTAGTACTCGCCGTCGGTCAGTTCAGGGAACAGGTTGCGCGGCACGCAGATCTCATAACCGGCCAGAAGACGCGCTTCTTCACGATCATCGAGACCCTTGAGCTTTGCGACCAGGAACTTGTCGTTCCCGCGTCCGCTGACCAGCTCAACCTGTTTCACGCTGCCTTCGCGCTTGAGCGTCCAGGCTTTGTAGTCCAACAGGTTCTTGATCGGATCAGTAAAGGAATACACCTTCACTTCGCCGCGAACGCCATGTACAGAATAGATTTTGCCGACAACGATCAGATCATCAGCATCTTTTGGCGTCGCGTTCATATTGCTCAGGCCGCAGCCTTAGCCGATTCCTTCAACAACTGAGCAACGCGCTCAGAAGGTTGTGCACCAACGCTCAGCCAGTAGGCAACGCGCTCTTGGTTCACGGACAGACGAACTTCCTGACCACGGGCGATAGGGTTGAAGAAACCAACCTGCTCTTTGTGGGAACCGTCACGCGGGTTGCGGCTGTCGGTTACGGTCAGGTGGTAAAACGGGCGCTTTTTGGAGCCGCCAAGGGCAAGACGGATTGTTAGCATGTGAACATCGTTCCTGTAGTCGGTGCTGCAAATCTAAATGCACAGCGGGCATGGGTGCCCGAAAGGCCGCATATTCTAAGGAATATCCAGACTTTTGCAAATGACTTTTTCCGGCGAGTGCCGGGCTGCCATTCAGATCTGCGACGATCAGCGCCCGCGAATGACGGGTTGGCTGGGGATCCCACGTCCCCGTGGGTTGCACCGGCATGACTGCCGGTGCCTGGATTCTTACATCTTGGGCATGCCGCCGCCGGGCAACATACCGCCCATGCCGCGCATCATCTTGGCCATCCCACCCTTGGTGGAGAACTTCTTCATCATCTTCTGCATCTGCTTGTGCTGCTTGATCAAGCGACCGATGTCCTGCACCTGGGTGCCGGAACCCATGGCGATACGGCGCTTGCGCGAACCGCTGATCAGGTCAGGGTCGCGGCGCTCGGCCGGGGTCATGGAGTTGATGATGGCTTCCATCTGCTTGAACTGCTTTTCAGCCGCGCCCTGGGCGTTGCCCATCTGCGCCAGGTTCACGCCGCCGATGTTCGGCAGCTTGTCCATGAGCCCGCCGAGGCCGCCCATGTTCTTCATTTGTTGCAACTGGTCGCGGAAGTCTTCGAGGTCGAAGCCCTTGCCCTTCTTTAATTTCTTCGCAAGCTTGTCGGCTTTTTCCTTGTCGAGGGTCTGCTCGGCCTGCTCGATCAGGCTGAGCACGTCGCCCATGCCCAGGATGCGCGATGCGATGCGCTCAGGGTGGAACGGCTCGAGCGCTTCGCTCTTCTCGCCCATACCGATGAACTTGATCGGCTTGCCGGTGATGGCCCGTACCGACAGCGCGGCACCGCCACGGGCGTCACCGTCGACCTTGGTCAGGATCACGCCGGTCAGTGGCAGCGCATCGCCAAAGGCCTTGGCGGTGTTGGCCGCGTCCTGGCCGGTCATGGCATCGACCACGAACAGGGTTTCCACCGGGTTGACCGCGGCATGCAGCGCCTTGATCTCGCCCATCATCTCTTCATCGATGTGCAGGCGACCGGCGGTGTCGACGATGACCACGTCGATGAACTTGAGCTTCGCTTCCTTGATGGCCGCCTGGGCGATGTCCACCGGCTTCTGGCTCAGGTCGGACGGGAAGAACGTCACGCCGATGTCGTTGGCCAGGGTTTCCAGCTGCTTGATCGCCGCCGGACGGTAGACGTCCGCGGACACCACCATCACCGACTTCTTCTTGCGCTCCTTGAGCAGGCGCGCCAGCTTGCCGGCGGTGGTGGTCTTGCCCGCGCCCTGCAGACCGGCCATCAGCACCACCGCGGGCGGCACGGCGCTCAGGTTCAGGTCTTCGTTGGCGGCGCCCATCAGGCTTTCGAGTTCGGCCTGGACGATCTTCACGAACGCCTGGCCCGGCGTCAGGCTGCGCGACACTTCGGTGCCGACGGCGCGTTCCTTGACCGAATTGACGAAGTCCTTGACCACCGGCAGGGCGACGTCGGCTTCGAGCAACGCCATGCGCACTTCGCGCAGGGTGTCTTTGATGTTGTCCTCGGTCAGCTTCGCCTTGCCGGTGACATGGCGCAGCGTCTGCGAGAGACGGTCGGTTAGGTTTTCAAACATGCGCGATCCTTTCAGGCCCGTATGAGGCCGGGATAATGGCGGCCCAGACCGTGAAAAATGTGCTCGGCGAGCCTGCGGCGTGGGCAGGTCGCGGATTATAGCGAAGAAGCGTGCCGCGTACACCTCGCGGCGGTCTTTCGTGCAGGATGGGTTCTATGCCAAACTCAGCGCCTTTCGGGCTTGCCTAACAGGATTTATGCTCCCCTTGTCACCCAGCTTGCTTGCCTCCCTCGCCGCCGCTTGCCTTTATGCCGCTGCGACCCTCTATCAAGGCACCCGCCTGGCCACCGGTGCCAAGGCGAACAAACGCCTGCTGGTCACGCTCGGCGTGCTGGCGGTGCTTGGCCACGCGGCCAGCCTTTATACCCACCTGATGACACCGATTGGCCTGGGCCTGGATTTTTTCAACGCCGCCAGCCTGATCGCCGTCGCGGTGATCGCCCTGACGCTGCTGGCCTGCTCGCGCATCCCGGTGGAAAACCTGCTGGTGCTGCTCTTCCCGCTGGGGCTGGCAACGGTGCTCCTGGCGCAGTTCGCGCCGTCGGGCACGGTGCAGGTTATCGACGAAGAGCCGGGTATCCTCGCCCACATCCTGTTGTCGGTCCTCGCCTATGGCCTGTTCACCATCGCAGTATTCCAGGCCTTGCTGCTGCTGGTGCAGGACCATCAGCTCAAGAACAAGCACCCGTCCGGACTGATCCGCAACTTCCCGCCGCTGCAGACCATGGAGAGCCTGCTGTTCGGTTTCCTCTGGGCCGGCTGGGCCCTGCTGTCGATGTCGCTGATCTCCGGCTGGCTGTTCGTCGAGAACCTGTTCGCCCAGCACCTGGTGCACAAGACCCTGCTGGCCTGTCTGGCATGGGTGGTGTTCAGCGTGCTGCTGTGGGGCCGCAACCGTCTCGGCTGGCGCGGCCATAAAGCCATTCGCTGGACCCTGGCCGGTTTCTGCCTGCTGATGCTGGCCTACTTCGGCAGCAAACTGGTCCGTGAATACATCCTGCATATCTGACGGACGGCGCTGATGGATAGGTTGCCCGCGGGGCCGCTGCTCGCTGTACTGGTCGTGCTGATCCTCTGGGCGGCCTTGTTTACCGCCATCGAAGCCGCCCGGCACCACCTGCTGGCCCAGCGCAAGGCTTCGCGCGCCGGCGACAAGCCGCTGGCGAAGCTGGACTTCCCCCTGACCAGCCTGATTCTGTGCAATACGCTGTGTCGCGCCCTGGCACTGGTGATCGGCACCTTGCTGGCGATCTTCACCTGGCTGGAAAACGGCCCCTGGATCGCCTGGCTCGCCATCAGCGCGGCGCTCCTGGTGTTCGCCGACTACCTGCCACGCACCCTGGCCACCCGTTACCCGGACGCGATACTGGCGCTGGGCAACACTCTGCTTGGCGTACCATTGAAGCTGATTTACCCCTTGGCCTGGCTGTTGAACAACCTGAGTGAGTTGCTGCTGCGACCCTTTGCACGCAAGACCAGTGCAGTTCAGCAAAGCGACGACGAAATGCCCGCACCGGCACGCGTCGAGCATGAACATGAGCAGAACACCGGGCGTGCGCATCCGATCTCCGGCATCCATGCCCTCGACAACATCACCGTCAACGACATCCTGGTTCCCCGCAGCGAAGTCGACGGCATCAACCTCGACGACCCCATCGGGGAGATCATCGAGCAGTTGCTCCTGAATCGCCGAACCCGCCTGCCAGTGTTCCACAGCGACATCAACCAGGTCGAGGCGGTGCTCAATACCCGCCAGATCCGCCATCTGCTGGCGGACGCAAGCCTGACCCAGGAAGCGCTGCTGGCCGCCTGCCACGAACCTTACTTCGTGCCTGAAAGCACGCCGCTACAACTGCAACTGCTGAATTTCCACAAGCAGCAGCGGCGCCTGGGCATGGTGGTGGACGAATACGGCGAAGTGCTGGGTATCGTTACCCTGGAAGACATCCTCGAAGAAATCGTCGGCGAGTTCGAAAGCGAGCACAGCCTCGACAACCCTCACGTGCATCCACAGCCGGACGGGCGCCTGATGATCGATGGCGCGGCGTCGATTCGCGAACTGAACAAGACCCTGGGCTGGCACCTGCCCTGCGACGGACCCAAGACCCTTAACGGGCTGGTGACCGAAGCGCTGGAAACCATTCCCGAAAGCCCGGTCTGCCTGAAAATCGGCCGTTATCGCCTGGAAATCATCGAAACCGTGGACAACCGCGTCAGCCAGGTGCTGGTGTGGCATAACAGTTCGGTGCCGACAGCTACCTAGCGTACGCAACACCTGTGGGAGCAAGGCTTGCCCGCGAAGGCCCCACCGCAGTGCAACAGTTAGAACCGCGTTATCGTTCATCGCGGGCAAGCCTTGCTCCCACAGTTCGATCCCATAGTGCCCTTGCACCAGCACGGAGCAGCAAAATAGTCGTCTTCAACCATAATAATTCGCTCCAACGGAGCACATGACTGTCAGGGATAACTGCATGACCACCACGACCTGCAACGACGCCGTGCCTGCCCAGCCGACGAACTCCACCACCCGCGTGGCGACCGCGAGTTTCATCGGCACCGCCATCGAGTTCTATGACTTTTACGTCTACGCCACGGCTGCGGCCCTGGTAATCGGACCGGTGTTCTTCCCACAGACGTCAGGCACGGCACAGATGCTGTCGTCGTTCCTGACGTTCGGCATCGCCTTTCTCGCCCGCCCGCTGGGTTCAGCGCTGTTCGGCCACTTTGGCGACCGGATCGGCCGCAAGTCCACGCTGGTGGCGTCGCTGCTGCTGATGGGCGTGTGCACCACCCTCATCGGCGTGCTGCCAGGCTATGCCAGCATTGGCGCCTGGGCACCGTTCCTGTTGTGCCTGCTGCGCTTCGGCCAGGGATTGGGACTGGGAGGTGAATGGGGTGGCGCCGCGCTGCTCGCCACCGAGAACGCCCCCAAGGGCAAGCGCGCCTGGTTCGGCATGTTTCCCCAACTAGGCCCATCCATTGGCTTCCTGGCGGCCAACGGGCTGTTCCTGAGCCTGGCGATGACCCTGGATGACGAGCAGTTCCGCTCGTGGGGCTGGCGAATTCCGTTCCTGCTCAGCGCCGTGCTGGTGATCGTCGGCCTCTATGTGCGGCTCAAGCTCCATGAAACCCCGGTCTTCGCCAACGCCGTGGCCCGTCAGGAACGGGTGAAAGTGCCGCTGGTCGAGCTGTTCAGCCAGTATTGGGCGCCGACATTGCTGGGCGCAGCGGCGATGGTGGTGTGTTATGCGCTGTTCTACATCTCCACGGTGTTCTCCCTGAGCTACGGCGTCGCCACCCTCGGCTACAGCCGCGAAACCTTCCTTGCCCTGCTGTGTTTTGCCGTGCTGTTCATGGCCGCCGCCACACCGTTGTCCGCCTGGGCCAGCGACCGCTTCGGGCGCAAGCCGGTGCTGGTCACCGGTGGTCTGCTGGCGATTGCCTCGGGCTTTCTCATGGAGCCGTTGCTGACCCAGGGGTCGACTGCGGGCGTGGCACTGTTCCTGTGCATCGAGCTGTTCCTGATGGGCGTGACCTTCGCCCCCATGGGTGCCTTGCTGCCGGAGTTGTTTCCGACCCACGTGCGTTACACCGGCGCCTCGGCGGCCTATAACCTGGGCGGTATCGTCGGCGCCTCCGCCGCCCCGTTCTTTGCCCAGAAACTGGTGGCCATGGGCGGCTTGAGCTATGTCGGCGGCTACGTATCGGCTGCCGCTGTACTCAGCGTGATCGCGGTGCTGTGCTTGAAGGAAACCCGCCATAACGATTTGAATCGGGTTGCCTGAAGCCAACGGACATACGATCCACTGTGGCGGGGGAGCTTGCGCCCTCGCCACAGCACCTGTCACAACGCTGAACAGCACACCATGAAATAGCCGCTAACAATCGCCTACCATTGAAACCACCCCCCACCTGCCCCATCTAAGCTCCATACTCCATTGCGCAGGTGCCCCATGAGCGACCAGCACTCTACAGAAGCCACGAACGAATACGCTGACCCCGAACATATCGAGCACACCGCCTCCGGCACCGGCCTGGCCCTGCCCGGCCAGAACCTGCCGGACAAGGTCTATATCATCCCCATCCACAATCGCCCGTTCTTCCCGGCCCAGGTGCTGCCGGTTATCGTCAATGAAGAACCCTGGGCCGAAACCCTGGAACTGGTGGCCAAGTCCGAACATCATTCCCTGGCGCTGTTCTTCATGGATACGCCCCAGGAAGACCCGCGCCATTTCGATACGTCGGCGCTGCCGCTGTACGGCACGCTGGTCAAGGTGCACCACGCCAGTCGCGAAGCGGGCAAGTTGCAGTTCGTCGCCCAGGGGCTGACCCGCGTGCGTATCCGCACCTGGCTCAAGCACCACCGCCCACCGTACCTGGTGGAAGTCGAATACCCGCACCAGCCCAGCGAGCCGACCGACGAGGTCAAGGCCTATGGCATGGCGCTGATCAATGCGATCAAGGAACTGCTGCCGCTCAACCCGCTGTACAGCGAAGAACTGAAGAACTACCTTAACCGCTTCAGCCCCAACGATCCGTCGCCGCTGACGGACTTTGCCGCCGCACTCACCTCCGCCACCGGCAATGAACTGCAGGAAGTGCTCGATTGCGTGCCCATGCTCAAGCGCATGGAAAAAGTGCTGCCGATGCTGCGCAAGGAAGTGGAAGTCGCGCGGCTGCAAAAAGAGATCTCGGCTGAGGTCAACAGCAAGATCGGCGAACATCAGCGCCAGTTCTTCCTCAAGGAACAGCTCAAGGTCATCCAGCAGGAACTGGGTTTGACCAAGGATGATCGCAGCGCCGACCTCGAGCAGTTCGAGCAGCGGCTGGAAGGCAAGGTGCTGCCGGCCCAGGCCCAGAAGCGCATCGAAGAGGAAATGAACAAGCTCTCGATCCTGGAAACCGGTTCGCCGGAATACGCCGTCACCCGCAATTACCTCGATTGGGCAACCTCGGTGCCGTGGGGCGTATACGGCCAGGACAAGCTCGACCTCAAGCACGCGCGCAAGGTGCTCGACCAGCACCACGCCGGCCTGGACGACATCAAGGACCGTATCCTCGAATTCCTCGCCGTGGGTGCCTACAAAGGCGAGATCAGCGGCTCCATCGTGCTGCTCGTGGGCCCACCGGGCGTGGGCAAGACCAGCGTGGGCAAGTCCATTGCCGAATCCCTCGGCCGGCCGTTCTACCGTTTCAGCGTGGGCGGCATGCGCGACGAAGCCGAGATCAAGGGGCATCGGCGCACCTACATCGGCGCCCAGCCGGGCAAACTGGTGCAGGCGCTCAAAGACGTCGAAGTGATGAACCCGGTGATCATGCTCGACGAGATCGACAAGATGGGCCAGAGCTACCAGGGCGACCCGGCCTCGGCCTTGCTGGAAACCCTCGACCCGGAGCAGAACGTCGAGTTTCTCGATCACTACCTGGACATGCGCCTGGACCTGTCCAAAGTGCTCTTCGTGTGCACCGCCAACACCCTGGATTCGATCCCCGGCCCGCTGCTGGACCGGATGGAAGTGATTCGCCTGTCGGGCTACATCACCGAAGAAAAGGTCGCCATCGCCAAGCGCCACCTGTGGCCCAAGCAACTGGCCAAGGCCGGGGTGTCCAAAGGCAGCCTGAGCATCAGCGACAGTGCCTTGAAGGCCCTGATCGACGGCTACGCCCGCGAAGCCGGGGTACGGCAGTTGGAGAAGCAACTGGGCAAACTGGTGCGCAAGGCGGTGATGAAGCTGATCGACGAGCCAAACGCCGTGATCAAGCTCGGGCCGAAAGACCTTGAGGCGTCCCTGGGCAAACCGGTGTTCCGCAACGAGCAGGTACTGTCCGGCATCGGCGTGATTACCGGCCTGGCCTGGACCAGCATGGGCGGCGCCACCCTGCCGATCGAAGCGACGCGCATCCACACCCACAATCGCGGCTTCAAGCTCACCGGGCAACTGGGCGACGTGATGAAGGAGTCGGCGGAAATCGCCCACAGCTATGTCAGTTCGCATCTGCAGCAATTCGGCGGCGATCCGAAGTTCTTCGACGAAGCCTTCGTCCACCTGCATGTGCCGGAAGGCGCCACGCCCAAGGACGGCCCGAGCGCCGGGGTGACCATGGCCAGCGCCCTGCTGTCCCTGGCCCGCAACCAGCCACCGAAGAAAGGTGTCGCCATGACTGGCGAGCTGACCCTCACCGGGCATGTACTGCCGATTGGCGGGGTGCGTGAAAAAGTCATCGCAGCGCGCCGGCAGAAAATCCTCGAGTTGATCCTGCCGGAAGCCAACCGGGGCAACTTCGAAGAACTGCCGGACTATCTGAAGGAAGGCGTCACGGTGCACTTTGCCAAGCGCTTTGCGGATGTGGCGAAGGTGTTGTTCTGAGGGTTATGTCTGCCCTGGCCCCATCGCGGGCAAGCCTTGCTCCCACAGGGGATGGGTGTTGTTCACAGAAATTGTGACCCACACTCTGTTCTGTGGGAGCAAGGCTTGCCCGCGATGATGTCACCAGCAACAACCTATGCCCACCTGACACACCCCGTAGCATCTCGGTTATGCTCCCCATTCGTCGTGAATGCCGGAGCCCCCATGTCTCTCACCCGCCTGCTTATCCCCGTCAGCCTTGCCCTGCTGAGCGCTTGCGCCACGCAACCGAAAAACAACGTGACCGTGGAGAAACTCAGCGAATGCCCGGTGCGGCTCAACAACGGGCAGAACATGATCCTCAGCTTGCCCAGCAACCCCACCACCGGGTACCGCTGGGCCATCCAGGATTCAGCGGGCGGCGTGTTGAAAACGCTGGGGCCCGAGGTCTACCGCAATCCGGAAGATGCCGGCATCGTCGGCGCCGCTGGTGTGTCGACCTGGCGCTTCCAGGCATTCGCCACCGGTACCGGGCGGTTGCGCCTGACTTATCAACAGCCCTGGGCCCCCGAAGTACCGCCCGTGGAAACCTTCGACTGTGCCATTGCGGTGAAGTGAGAACGGCCCGGCCGCCCTCGTGCTGATGGGCGCGCCTGGCTTCACGATGCAGCGCCGCGTCTTGTTCAAAAAACGTATTTCAGCCCGATGGTGGTCATGACGCTGGAGCTTTCGATGCCTGCGGAGTCGGTGTAGCTATCGCGGTAGTTATCGGAACGATTCTTGACGGTAAGGCTGCCTTTTTTATTCCGTGTGCGACTCCACGCGCTCTCCACGAAAACATTCGTGTTGGCGGTCATGTCATAGCCCAACTTTCCTCCCAACGAATAATACTGTTGATGCTTTGTTTTGCCGACAAACGTCTTATCAGCCAGGTAGTGCTCATCAATGTCAGTGGCAGAAGCCCAGCGACTGTACTTGAACACCCCCTCCATATCGAAACGCTTGTATCGATAGCTGCCGACCAATCCAACATACGGAGTTTTAAAGTGCTGTTTGTAGCCAATGATCGTTACGTCCGCTGGGAACTCGCCAGTGTATGCACCGCTGTTGTAACTAAAGGATCCCCCCTCGGAGGTAAAGCTGAAGCGGCGTTCCTGGTACCCAGCCATCAGGCCCAGGCGATAAACAGGTTCGTTCAATAGCCACCCCTTGAGATTAACATCGAATTCGTTGGCATGCCTCAGGGTTGTGTTGGGGTGGACGGCGCGGTCTGTCCATTGGCTCTGGGAGGCATCGACCCAGTCATCGTCATTCATGTAACCGTTCGTGCTGGTGACGGTCGTCCAACCCGACGCCCCTAGTGACATCCAAGGCAGCACGTTCCAATCGAGAGAGCCTTTGATGACCGCAGCATTGTTGTACTTCCAGTCGAGCTGGCTGATCCTCCTCCCGCCCTCCTCGGGCGCGTAGACCCGCTCGTGGGTCTGACCGCTCAGAACGCCTGCATTGATGCCAAGCGTAACTTTCTCATTTACGTACAAATCCCTCGTGCTATCAGCAGCGACTGGAAGCGCAACCGTCGCGACTGTTGCAAATATAAAAAAATGAATTCGCCCAGCTGCTTTCGCCCCTTGTAAAAACATCTACAACTTCCCTGATGAGTTAATTTAGTTCCGCCGCCTCTTGCAATTGCATGCACATCGACAGTCGCTTTTGAAGTTGCGCTTTTTATATCAACGCAACTTTATTCAGCAAGAAACGAATCGAAAACACCGCTAAACAAAATGTGCCTGGAAGTTGCACGCTATTCATCTCGACCGGACTGTCGCAGGCCCCCGTGGAGCCAATGAGCATGAGGGCGGGTCCGGGCGTCGATCAAAGATCACGCTTTAGCGCATTAATTGGCTAAAATGCCCGCCTTTTCACCCTACCGCTGGAACCGCCGTGAGCAACGACCCTGATCGCCTATTCGCCCAACCCCTGGCCCAAGTGCCTGACTTCGCCTTCAACGAGGACGTGGTGCGGGTGTTCCCGGACATGATCAAGCGTTCGGTGCCAGGCTACCCGACCATTGTCGAAAACCTCGGCGTGCTTGCCGCGCAATTCGCCCAGCCGGGCAGCGTGCTCTATGACCTGGGTTCCTCCCTGGGCGCTGTGACCCAGGCCCTGCGCCGCCATGTGCGCACCGACGGTTGCCGGGTGATCGCTGTGGATAACTCGGCGGCCATGGTCGAGCGCTGCCGCGAATACCTCAACGGCCAGGACTCGATGTTCCAGGAGCTTCTGCCGGTGGAGGTGATCGAGGGCGACATCCTGGCCCTGGAGTTCCAGCCGGCCTCGGTGGTGGCGCTGAACTTCACCCTGCAGTTCATCGCACCGGATCAGCGCACGGCCTTGTTGAGCCGCATTCGCCAATCCCTGCTGCCCGGTGGCGCGCTGATCCTGTCGGAAAAGCTGCGCTTCAACGATGCGCAGGAGCACGCATTGCTCACCGACCTGCACGTGGCGTTCAAACGCGCCAACGGCTACAGCGAGCTGGAGATTGCCCAGAAACGCAGCGCCATCGAAAACGTCATGAAGCCCGACAGCCTCGAAGAACACCGCGAACGCCTGTTGGCGGCCGGGTTCTCGAAAGTCGTGCCGTGGTTCCAATGTCTTAACTTCGCCTCGTTGATAGCCTTGCCATGATTGATCTGTCCCCCCTCGCCCGCCGCCTGGCCGGCACGCCCCTGGCCGATTGGGCCGCGACGCTGCAGATGCAACTCGACACCAAAATGGAAAAGGGCCATGGCGACCTGGAACGCTGGCAAAGCGCCCTCGACGCCTTGCCGGTGTTGCAGCCGAGCGAAATCGACCTGTTGAACGGGCTGACCCTCGATACCGATTGCAGCGATGAAACCCGCGCGCAGATGCGCACCGCACTGATGGGCCTGTCGCCATGGCGCAAGGGGCCGTTCGACCTGTTTGGCGTGCACGTGGACACCGAATGGCGCTCGGACTGGAAGTGGTCGCGTGTGGCGCCGCACCTGGATCTCAAGGGCAAGCGCATTCTCGATGTGGGCTGCGGCAACGGTTACTACATGTGGCGGATGCTTGGTGCCGGGGCCGACACGGTAATCGGCGTCGACCCCAACTGGCTGTTCTTCTGCCAGTTCCAGGCGGTGCAACGCTACCTTTCCCAACCCAATGCCTGGCACCTGCCATTCCCGTTCGAAGACCTGCCGCCGGACCTGGAAGGCTTCGATACGGTTTTTTCCATGGGCGTGTTCTATCACCGCCGCTCCCCCATCGAACACCTGCTGGCCCTCAAGGACTGCCTGGTCAAGGGTGGTGAGCTGGTGCTGGAAACGTTGGTAATCGAGGGCGACGAGCACCAGGTGCTGGTGCCCGAGGACCGCTACGCGCAGATGCGCAACGTCTGGTTCCTGCCTTCGGTGCCAGCCCTGGAACGCTGGCTGCGCCGCGCTGGTTTCAGCGATGTGCGCTGCGTGGACGTGAGCCTGACCACCGTGGAAGAACAACGCAGCACGGAATGGATGAAGTATCAGTCGCTGAGCGATTTTCTCGACCCCGACGACCACAGCAAGACCATCGAGGGCTTGCCGGCGCCGATGCGGGCGGTGATTGTGGCGCGTAAATAAATAGATCAAACAACCCCCATCCCTGTGGGAGCGAGCCTGCTCGCGATAGCAGTGAATCAGTCAAAGGTGTGTTAACTGACGCTCCGCTATCGCGAGCAGGCTCGCTCCCACAAAGGCGGGGGGTGTTCAATCCTGGGATTTGGCCCTGCGCGCCTTGAAGAACTCGCTCAACACCGTGCTGCATTCCTCCGCCAATACCCCGCCCTCGAACATTACCCGATGGTTCAGGAACGCCTGGCTGAAAAACTGCCCCTGGCTCTGCACGATGCCGGCCTTGGGCTCCAGGGCGCCGTAGACGACCCGGGCGACGCGGGAGTGGACGATCAGGCCGGCGCACATGCTGCACGGTTCGAGCGTCACATAGAGGGTGCTGCCGGGCAGGCGATAATTGCTCACGGCCTGGGCGGCGGCGCGGATGGCGACCATTTCCGCGTGGGCGCTGGGATCGTGGCCGCTGATCGGGCAGTTGAAGCCGCGCCCGATAATCTCGCCGTCCTGCACCAGCACCGCGCCCACCGGCACCTCGCCCAGGGCCGCCCCTTGCGCGGCCAGCGCCAGGGCTTCGCGCATGAAGTCCTGGTCGCGACTGCGGTCGATGATCCGGGCAGGACGAATCTGGCGCATCACACCACCTCGATGGCGGCCATCAGGCCGGTTTCCATGTGGTCGATCACATGGCAGTGGAACATCCACACGCCCGGGTTATCCGCCACCAGCGCTACCTGGGCCCGCTCGTTCTTGCCCAGCAGGTAGGTGTCGGTGAAATACGGAATGACCTTGTGCCGGTTGGAGGCGATCACCTTGAAGCTCATGCCGTGCAAGTGGATCGGATGTTGGTATTGGGTCATGTTCTTCAATTCGAAAATGTAGCTCTTGCCCTTTTGCAGCGTGGCAATCGGCCGGTCAGCACAGGTCTTGTCGGTGATATCCCAGGCCTTGCCGTTGATCTGCCACAGGCTCGGCGGCTTGCCGTTGTCCGTGTCAACCGACACCGAACCGACCCACTCGAAATTGAAGTTGAGTTTCTCGGCATTGGCCAGGTCCGGCTCGGACACCGGGTTGGCCGGCAACGCGGGTGGCCATGGGGTCGGCGCGTCATCGTTGGGCACCGAGCGCAGGGTGCCCAGGCGCACCGGGCCGTTGCGCAGCGACAACTCTTCCCCGGCCGGCGGGGCCTTGATCGCCAGGCAGATGCGCATGCCCGGGCCAAGCCAGTACTCCTTGCCCAGCGGGCGCGGTTCGATGGGATTACCGTCCAGGGCATAGATCTGCGCTTCGACACCGGGAATGTTGATCCGGTAAGTCAGCGTGTTGTCGAGGTTGAGCAGGCGCACCCGGGTGATCTGCCCGGCCGGCAGGTCGATCACCGCCTCCGGCACGCCGTTGATGGTCGCCAGTCGCCCGGCCGTCCCGCCACGGGCCGCCTCGCGAGGGATGCTGAACGCTACAAACTCACCCTGCTCATCCACGTGCCAGCTCTTCAGGCTCAGGGTCTTTTCGTATTTGAAACCGGTGGGCTCGCGCTCTTCAATGATCAGCGGCCCTACCAATCCACGCCCCAGCTCTTCGCTGCTGTTGACGTGGGGGTGGTACCAATAGCTGCCGGCGTCCGGCACGCGAAATTTGTAATCGAAGTATTCACCCGGCAGCACCGGCAGTTGCGAGACGTATGGCACACCGTCCATCTCCAGCGGCAGGCGGATCCCATGCCAGTGAATGGTGGTGGCAACCGGCAGGTGGTTGATGAAACGCACCCGCAACCACTCGCCCTGTCGCACCCGCAACTCGGTACCCGGCGCTGATGGCCCAAAGGCCCAGGCCTGGGTCTTGTGCCCGGCCACCAGCTCGACGTCCAAAGGCGCCGCAATCAATTCATAGTCATGGCCAGCCTCGGCATCCGCCCGCTTGCCCAACCAATACCGCGATGCGCCTCCCGCGCCAACGCCCACGACAACAAGACCGGCCAGGCCACCGAGTATTTGGCGACGGGTAAACGACATGAATGCAACCACCTATTGAATCCGCGGCGAACCGACAGGTCCGCAAAAGGCGAATACGATACACCTGCAATTGAGAAAGATTAAGTGAAGGATTGTCGCGTCGGCCCCGCCAGATGGGATGAAGGCGCCTCACGGCGCCCTCATCCCAGGTTGTCAGCCAACCAAAGCTTCCAAGTCCTTGAAAACCAATCCTGGTAAGCGTCGGCCTTCTTTCGCAACGTTGACCTGCAAGGCTGCTTGGGCCACGTCCAACACATTCCGGGTAAGCGAATAGCTGCCCTTGCTCTGCAGCCAGGTCAGAACGTCCGCCAAGTGCCAGATAGACGCGCTGCCCTCGTGTACGGGCGTCGGGAAGCTGCTCGGGTGGGCTAACATCAACTTGCGCATGTTCTGCCGAGACACGCCGACGATCTCGGCTACGTCGGTTAGCCCAACCAGATCAGGAGCAACCTCAATCAGCCTGGCCGATGGCACCGCACGGCGCACGTCGCTCAAAGCGCTGAGCACAGCCTTAATCGCATCAGGAGCATCGCGTGTGAATTCGAGAGCCAACCGTCCCGGCTGTCCTATGCCTACCAGGGCATCGTCGCAGCCCGCTACCCCCAGCCGCTCCACCAGTTCATCCGAGGTACGGTCATCGTCAGCAAGCTGATATTTCAGGGTAAAGGTATATTCCATTGTCTTACTCCTCAGCATCGTCATCAGCCTCGCAACGATTGCGATGGGTAGTGCAATTGTCCACGACGCGTCGTAATGCTCGCGCATGATTGCCAGGGTTTCTCGGCGTGCTCCATATCGATGTGATACAGAACTCACCGCAACGACACTCCTCGTCGTTATACGGACAATAAGCCCGCCCCCAGGCGTGACCACCACCGACCTCTATGCGCCACCCCAACGCTTCGGCATGCTTCAGCGTTTCTTCGACTTCCTTTTTCGGATGCGAGGGACGAATCATCAGTGCTCTCCAGTATTCGCATGACCTGCCTGGTTGTCAAATGACAACCAGATCATTCCCTTGGATGATAGGCATTCCCGGCGCACCGATGAGGGTCGAATCGTAGCGAAAGGTGACGGTACCGGACGGCTTCGCTGTCAGGTGCAGAAGAGCGCTGTGGAAAAACAGTACGGCCACTAAAAAGCCCTGGAGAGGTTATCCACAGGGCTTTTCAGGTACACCGCAACACAAGGATCACCCCGCCAGTAAACGCGCCTTCTCGCCACGGGGTGTGAAGAACGCCAGCGCCGCCGCGACCACGAACAGCGCAGGCACATCGCCGAGCAAGTGGCCGTAATGGCTCATGCCGTCCATCCCGACACCAAAGGACTGCACGGCCATGATCGCGCCATGCACGACGCTCGACCAGACCGTGAACCAGATCAGGCTCAGGTGCTTCAGCGGATCCCGTGAAGCTCTCAGCAGGAACACGCCGAGGGTCGCGTAGAGGCCGACGATCATCAGCGGATAGTCGGAATGACCGCTGTGCCATGTCCAACCGGACGGCCATAGCAACATCAGCGGCCCGATCGCAAACACGGAGATCAGGCCTACCACGATCAAAACCATGCGCAGGGCGGCGAGTCTTTGGGTGTCGTTCATGACGGGCTCCTTATGGCGGCGGGACCGTCGCCAAAACTGGACGTGCGTCAGTATAGATCTCGCCTCGGCTACGTGCCCGAGCCTACCGCCAGCCGTCTTGGCGGCTCAGGATGGCAAACCGGTGATCAGGTGTACCACGCCGTTGTCCAGCGACAACACCCCAGCCACCCCGGCGGCCTTCAACCCCGACCGGTCTATCCGGGCAACATCCCGCAACTCCACTCGCAGTCGCGTCAATGCCACGGCCTGATGGCGCTTGAGATTATCCGCGCCGCCCAATGCGGCGACGATAGCCGGTGCGACACCAGCAACCGATGTCGCCAGTTTGGGCTCATCCGGCACCAGGTCCGGGGTCAGGGCTTTCCAGAATGTCCGCTGCAGTTTGTCAAACATGTTCAGTGCTCCATGACCAGTGTGGCCGGGTCGACCGTGGATGAATGCGTACGCAGGATAGCGCGCACCTGTTCGGCGCTTTCCCGCCCCAGGGCCTGTTGGGCAAGCCTGCGGCATTCACTTAGGTCCCATTCACGCACGCACGCTTTTATTGTCGGAATCAACGGCACGCTGACCGAGAGTTCATCCACACCAAGCCCCAGCAACACCGGTACCGCCAGGGGTTCCGATGCCAGTGCGCCACACACCCCGACCCATTTGCCCTGGGCATGCGCGGCATCGACGGTACGAGCGATCAGCCGCAGCACCGAGGGATGCAGGCTGTCGGCCTGGCTGGCCAGGCGTGGATGGTCTCGGTCCATGGCCATGGTGTACTGGGTCAGGTCGTTGGTGCCGATGGAAAAGAAATCCACTTCGGGGGCAAACAGATCAGCCATCAGGGCCGCCGCCGGGACCTCGATCATGATCCCCAGCTTCGGCTGCTCTTTCAGGCCGAGGCTGCCAACCTCTTCCTCCAGTATCCGCCGCGCCAGACGCAACTCCGACAATTGGGTGACCATGGGCAGCATGATGTGCAGGCGCGCCATTCCGGAGCAGGCGAGTATCGCCCGGAACTGCTCACGCAACAGTTGTGGCCGGTCCAGGCACAAGCGAATCCCGCGCATGCCCAGGAACGGATTGGCCTCGCGCTCCATCGGTACATAGGCCAATGGCTTATCCCCACCCACGTCCAGGGTGCGCACCACCAGGTTGCGCTCCGGGCCCAGCGCTCGGGCGACGGCGCTGTACAGCGTTGCTTGTTCGTCATGCCCCGGTGGTTGCGAGCGATCCAGGTAAAGCAGTTCGGAGCGAAGCAGCCCCACCCCTTCACCTCCCAGGGTCATGGCCTGCTCCACGTCCCGTAGCGAACCGACATTGGCGCTGATCTCCACTCGATGACCGTCGAGGGTTCGGGCCGGCAGGGCCGATTGTTCGAGGTCTCGCTGGCGGCGCTGACGCTGCTCGTCACGCTGGGCGCGGAATTGTTCGATCCGGGCCTGATCAGGATTCAAATGCAATTCGCCGCCGTCGGCATCCAGCAACACCTGGGTGCCATTGGCGATGGCCAGCACCTGTCCATGCATGCCACACAACGACGGCAAGCCCAGCGCTCGGGCAAGGATTGCCACATGGCTGGTCGCACCGCCATCGACCGTGACAAAACCGGCTATTCGCGAGGTATCCAGGCTGGCGGTCTGGGAGGGTGTCAGTTGCTCAGCCACCAGGATCGCACGCTCGGGCAATGTCCAGGCGCGTTCCTGCACCCCCAGGATCAACTTGAGCACCCGTTGCCCGACATCGGCGAGGTCCATTGCCCGTTCGACCAGCAACGCGCTACCCAATTGCTGGAACAGTGCAGCGGTGGCTTCTGTAGCCGCGTTCCAGGCGAATGCCGCACTCTTGCCTTCGAGGACAAGGGCCTGGGCGTGCTCCAGCAGGGTGGGGTCCTCCAGCAACGCTTCATGAGCTCGAAAAATCTGCGCCTGGACACTGCCCGCCGCTTCGCTTTGCAAAGTCCTCAACGCTTCAGCCGCCTGGCCCAGCGCCTGGTCCAGAGCCGCTTGTTCAGCCTGAATCCCGAGGCCCGCCTCGTCGATGTCCAGCACCTGCGAGGCAACTTGAACCACCTCGCCAAACGCCAGGCCGGGCGAAGCGCAGACACCTCGCAGCCGGCCCGACATCGACGGTTCGGAGACGTGGGACGACACCAGCGCCAATGGCACGCCAACCGTTTCGCCGCACCCCGAAAGCAACAGGTGTTCCAAGGCTTCGATGGCTTGCCTGGCCTGGGGGCCGGCGGCACTGATCTGCACGCTGTCGCCCTTGGCCGTCTGCAGCGCCATGATCGCCACCACGGACTTGGCATTGGCGCCGGCCTGCTGCCGATGCAGGCAGATGTCTGCGTCGAATCCCTTGGCCGCCTCGGCGAACACCGCGGCAGGGCGAGCATGCAAGCCACATTCGTTGGGCACGATCAATGGCCTGGAAAACAGCGCCGAGCCCTGTTGTGCATCCTCGGCAGGTCTTGATTCATCCAGGCTGACTTGCAGCAGCGGGTCGCCACTCTCGACGCAGGCAGC
This sequence comes from Pseudomonas sp. ICMP22404, assembly GCF_006227205.1. Lineage (GTDB taxonomy): Bacteria > Pseudomonadota > Gammaproteobacteria > Pseudomonadales > Pseudomonadaceae > Aquipseudomonas. The sequence goes on along the minus strand of NZ_VCNG01000007.1, from coordinate 231,717 downwards.
CTGGTCTGCCAACACGCTGAAAGGCTCGCCGCTGACCACCAGCACCAACGTCAACAGGCTCCGTGCATGCAGGGCGATGTAGTCGGCATCAAAATCGATCAGGGGCTGCCCCGCCTCGACGCGTTGACCCGCCTCCACCCGGGGAGTAAAGCCCTTGCCCGCCAGGTTCACCGTGTCCAGGCCAATGTGCATCAGCACCTCAACGCCGTGGTCCCCAGTGATACTCAGCGCATGGCCGCTGCCCTGGAGCGTGCCGACGACACCAGCCAACGGTGCGCAGAGGGTCTGGGAAGTCGGGTCGATGCAGATCCCATCTCCCACTATACGGCTGGAGAAGACCGGATCCGGCACATTGTCCAAAGGCATCAGGACCCCGGATAACGGCGCGAGCAATTGCAAGGGTTGCGTTGTGTTCATGACTTCACCTGCTGCTGTCTATTCTTGTTGGCATCGCGGCTATGAAGGGCCCGCCGACACGCACTACACGGGTCACTTCCACCAGTATTCGATCTGCACGCCCACGTTGGAGCCATGTCGCGCGCTGTCAAATGCGCCGGTGTCGGACAATGCCGACCCCGCCGCCAGTTGGTTGGCTGCACGCTGGGCCGCTTCGTTCCAGCTGGCGTAGGTGTAATAAAGCCGTATCTCCGGTCGGGCCCAGAATTCCGGCCCCTTGGGCGACCAGGTGGGTGCAAAGGTAAACTTGCTCAGCTTGCGCGTGCCGTCACTCGCCTGCACTTGGTCGTGGCCCAGTTCAGCCACCAGCTTGAACTGGTCGGTGATGGCGTAGGCCGGGCGAACCCCCAGCGACACCCAGTCCTGGTCGCCGCCATCGCGGCGGATATCCTTCTGATAAACCGCCTCTACCTGCCCGCCGAAACGCGGCGTGACCTGCCAATCGAAGAATTCAACCAGACGATAACTCTTGTTGCTGTCGTCCAGGCCCGTATCGCCGGTATACCCCAGCCCGGTGCCGGGCCCCTCGCCATATTGCAAAGCCAGTTTATTCTTGCCACCCACAAAGGCCTGCTGCACATGCTGGGCGGTCAGGGCCCAGCCACGATGGGCATCACGACGGTCCGCCTGATCGATGAAGCTCAAGCCCAGTTCCAACTCACCACCGGGGTTGGTCCTGAAACCGGCCACGTTGAAATCATGTCGACTGACCGGGTCTTTCTGATACAGGTTGTCCTTGCGCGAGAAGGCGTAGCTGTATTTCAGGCCGCCAATGAGTACGTCCTCGATCCCGCCCCCGGTGGCACTCTGGTTCCAGTAGTAGAAATCGGAAATATGAATGTCGTTACGTTTGTAGTAACGCCGACCGGCCCATAGCGACCCGCCGTTCAGGCTGGGCATGTTCGACCACTGGGCATACATCTGCGGCATCCGCGCGGCGCCGTTGTCACCCTGGAAAGTCGGCGTGCGATCGTAGCGGTTGTACAGCGACGCCATGCCATCCACGCTCAACACCGAACCATCATCGAGGGTGAAAAGGTCCTGGCGCAGCTCCAACTCGCCATATTGTTCGCATTCGTTGCCTAATCGGTACTTGCTCTGCGCTCCTGGCAACTGGAAACAGGATTGCGATCGACCATTGGTTGCACTGCCGACGCCGCTGCGCAAGTAACCGGAAAACTCCAGCGCCTGGGTTGGAAATGGCAATGCCAGGCAGATGCAGGACACCGCGAGGCCTCGATTTATTGTTGTTCTCATATGCCGCTCCTTGTTTTTTATTGTTTTTTGCTGCGCTTTCCCCTTTCCCTGCCAACGAATGGGCGATAGAGAGCCGCACGGTGCGTCGAACGCAACGTGGTCGCTGTCAGGCGATGCCTGGGTCGGAAAGGGTTTTGATTCAATCGCTCAGGTGCAGTACGAACGACTCGTAGGGTCGCAGGCGCAACCGTCGATCACGGTGCTCTCGGTCGTAATTACCGATCACCCATCGTTGCTTCATGTCGGAGGTGATGATCCCATCGGGCAACTCAACCTCGCAGTCACCGCCGTGGAAATGACTGATGACCAGCAGACGTTCCCCCTGCCCCTCGCGCAGGTAGGCCCACACGAAGGGGTGGTCGGGCAACAACAGGCGGTAGACGCCCTCCTGGATCAAGGCTTCGCTACGGCGCAGGGTGATCAGCTGTCGATAAAAATGCAGTATTGATGTCGGGTCTTGCAGTTGGTGTTCAACGTTGATGAAGGCAGCATTGGCCGGCACGCCGATCCAGGGCTCGGCCTGGCTGAAACCCGCGTTCGGTCCGGCCGTCCATTGCATTGGTGTACGCCCGTTGTCCCGCGACTTCTGCATGATCGCCGCCATGGCCTCGGCTTCGGGCACCCCGGCGTTACGCTGGAGACGAAAGATATTCAAGGTCTCGACGTCGCGGTACTGGTCGATGTGATCAAAGCCCGGATTGGTCATCCCCAGCTCTTCGCCCTGATACACGAAGGGCGTGCCTTGGAGGAAGTGCAACGCGGTGGCCAGCATTTTCGCCGAAGCCACCCGGTGCTCGCCGTCATTTCCGAAGCGAGAGACCACCCGCGGCTGGTCGTGATTACACCAGAACAACGCGTTCCAACCGCCACCGGCCTGCATGCCGGTCTGCCAGTCGGACAAGATGCGTTTGAGCTGGAAGAAATCGAAGTCGGCTCGCACCCATTTCTGCAGGTTCGGATAATCCACCTTCAGATGGTGGAAATTGAAGGTCATCGACAACTCGCGCGAATCCGGACACGAATAACGAATGCAGTGTTCGAGAGTGGTGGACGACATCTCGCCCACGTTGATCAGGTCGAAACCTTCAAAGACCTCCCGGTGCATTTGCTGCAGATAATGATGTACGTTCGGGCCGTCGGTATAGAAACGCCGGCCATCGGTGTGGTCATCAGGAAAATCCGCCGGCTTGGAGATCAGGTTGATGACGTCGAGGCGAAAGCCCCCCACGCCCTTGTCCCGCCAGAAGCGCATCATCTTGAACACTTCGGCACGCACCTGAGGGTTATCCCAGTTCAGGTCGGCCTGGGTGTGATCGAACAGGTGCAGGTAATACTGGCCGGTCTGCGCCTCGTATTCCCAGGCCGAGCCGCCGAACTTGGATTCCCAGCTGTTCGGTTGGTCGCGCCATATGTAGAAATCGCGGTACGGGTTGTCGAGGCTGCTGCGGGCGGCCTGGAACCAGGGATGCTCAATGGACGTGTGATTGACCACGATATCGAGCATCAACTTGATACCGCGTCTGCCGGCCTCGGCGATCAGCAGCTCACAGTCAGCCATCGTGCCGTAGCTGGGGTCGATGGCGTAGTAGTCGCTGATGTCATAACCGTTATCGCGCTGTGGCGAACGCAGGAACGGCGTCAGCCACAGGTAATCCACTCCGAGCCAGTGCAGATAATCGAGCTTGTCCACGATCCCCAGTAAATCACCGGTCGCCTGACCGCCGTGGCTGTAGAAACTCTTCGGATAAATCTGGTAGATCACGGAGCGTTGCCAGTCTTGCATGACGCGATTCCTTCAGTGCGGGCCCATGGCCCATCGTGGACAGTCCGGTTGTCAGGCGACGCGATAGCCGGGGCGGACGATCTTCATGCTCAACCCGCAGGTCAGCGCAAAGGGCACGGTCATGGCGATGACCATGCCGATCACGAACATCGGTATGTAGTCGGGAACGATCGAAATGAAACCCGGCAAGCCACCCACACCAATGGCCGAAGCCTTGATCTTGTTCAGCGACAGGAAGATGCAGCCCAGGGCCGAGCCGACCAGGGCACAGTAGAAGGGAAATTTGTAGCGCAGGTTGACCCCGAACATCGCCGGTTCAGTGATACCGAAGTAGGCGGAAATGGCCGAAGTGGAAGCCATGCTCTTGTCCCGGGCATTGCGGGTCATGTAGAACACCGCCAGCGCCGCGCTACCCTGGGCCAGGTTGGACATGACGATCATCGGCCAGATGAAGGTGCCGCCCTGTGTCGAGATCAATTGCAGATCCACCGCCAGGAACATGTGGTGCATGCCGGTCACCACCAGCGGTGCATATAACAGGCCGAAGATCGCCCCACCGATCACCGGCGCGAGATCGAACAACGCCACCATGCCTTCTGTAATCAGGATGCCCAGGTGCCGGGTGACCGGTCCAATGATCGCCAGCGCCAATACACCTGTGACGACGATGGTGGTAATCGGCACGACCAGCAGTTGGATAGCGTTGGGCACCCTGGCACGCAACCAACGCTCGATCACGCTCATGACAAAGGCGGCCAACAGGATCGGCAGGATCTGTCCCTGGTAACCGACTTTTTCGATCCGGAACCAACCGAAGATATCGAAGTACGGCAAGCTCTGGCCATCCAGCCCCGCCACGGCCTTGCCGTAGTTCCAGGCATTGAGCAGGTCCGGGTGAACGAGCATCAGCCCGAGCACGATGCCCAGGATCTCACTGCCGCCAAAACGCTTGGCCGCCGACCAGCCCACCAGTGCCGGAAGAAAGACAAAGGAAGTGTTGGCCATCAGGTTGATCAGGCTCCAGACACCGTCCAGGTTCGGATACGCGTCGAGCAGTGTCTGGTCGGCAATGAACATGCCCTTGGCGCCCAGCAGGTTGTTGACGCCCATCAGCAGGCCGGCGATCACCAGCGCGGGCAGGATCGGCATGAACACGTCGGAAAGCACCCGCACCAGGCGCTGCATGCCGTTGCCTTTCTGTGCGCCCTGGCGCTTGACGTCGGCGATGGTCGCGGCGGCCAGGCCTGTCAGCTCGCGCAAGGCGGCGTAGACCTTTTCCACCTCGCCCGGCCCGATGACCACCTGGAACAAGCCGCCGGTGAAAAACGAACCCTTGACCAGGTCGACCTGGTTCAATGTTGCGCTGTCCACCTGTGATGCATCCTTGAGGGATAGCCGCAGGCGCGTCACGCAATGGGCTGCCTGCTCGATATTGCCGACGCCGCCGAGGCTTTGCAGCAGCTCGCTGGCGATTCTGGGGTAATCGTGGCTCATGCTTTTTTCTTCCGCGTCGTTGTTGTTATTGAGAGTCGACAGCACATGGAAGGAAAAAATACTCGTCTGTACGAGTTAAATCAACAACTCGTACAGACGAGTTGTGTTTTTTTATTTAAGTACTCCACTATCATCGCGAAACGCCCTACGCTCCTTGCTGCAAAAAACCACAGTGAATTGGACAAGCCCCCCACTTCACCCTTAAGGTTCCGCCCCCGGTGTACCGCGCGTTACAGAGCCATTTCCATGAGTAAATACAACCGGATCTACAGCGACCTGCTCGCCAGCATCACCACCGAACGCTTGGAGCGTGGCGCCCGCCTGCCTTCCGAAACCGAATTGATGGACAGCTACCAAGCCAGTCGGGGCACCGTGCGCAAGGCGATCGAACAGCTTCAGGAGCGCGGTTTCGCCCAGAAGATCCATGGCAAGGGCACCTTTGTACTGTCCACCTCCCCTATCGAATTCCAGCTCGGCGGCATTGTCAGCTTCCAGGAGACGTACCCGCGCCTGGGCGATGACGTCCGCACTGAAGTGGTCGAGTTCAGCCAACTGCCGCTTGAAGGTGCGTTGCTCGAACACATCAAGGCCCCCGCTGGCAGCCAGGTGACGCGCATCAAGCGCGTGCGAAGAATCGACGGCAAACGGGTGATCCTGGACATCAACCATTTCGTCAGCGACGTGATCCCCGACCTGACCCGCGAGATCGCCGAGCGATCGATCTATGCCCACATCGAACAGACCCTGCAACTGCAGATCGCCTATGCCCAGCGCACCATCGAAGCCGTCCGGTGCAGCAACGACGACCAGCAACACCTCGACCTCGACGGCCAAAGCCATGTCATCGTGGTCAGCAACCAGACCTTTCTTCAGGACGGCCGGCAGTTCGAATACACCGAATCACGGCATACCCTCGACAAGTTCTATTTCTCGGATGTGGCGCGGCGCTGAAAGGAAAAAACAGTGTGAACGCAGGTTCGCACGGTTCTTTGTGTACTGACCGAGATGAGCAGCTGGGAGTACGTTTCAAGGTATGTAACGGCCTGACACGCGGGGCGATCTTTCATAGAATGCCGACGTGGCTATGGAACACCTTCCTTCTTACCTCCTATGACTTAGGGGTTCCGCTCTCCACTTCACGCCTGCTACTTGCAGGCGTTTTTACGTCGACTGTAGACACTACGAATGAAGCATTTCATTCGAAGCGGCGACCAATGGAGTTGATCAAGCATGAATCAGGAGCTGTTCCTGCGTCGCCGTACCAAGGTTCACGTCCCCATGGGCGCCGGCGGTGCAACGCGCGCTCAGGTCGCGTCCGCTGTCCAGGAGGTCGCGGCATTCCGATGCGCTCTGTCGGAGCCGCTGATTGAGCAAATCGGCATGCTGTCATCGACAGAGCTCTCGCACTGGCTACACGAAGTTGTCGGAGTGCTTCGCCAACAGACCGGCGCTCATGTGCACCACATGCCGCTTTATCCTGACTTCCCCGAACAAGTTCTAACAGCCTGCGAGGCGGAGTTGTACCTGACCGCCGTAATGCATTACCTCACGCTTCAACGTTTACCATCGATAGAACAAGCTCGACCTGCGATGCTCGAAGGAAACTTGATCTCCCGGATTATCGAACCGGGAAGCGTCTCTGAGTTCGAGTCACTGCTCGAGCCCCTGGTTTCATCGCGTACCTCACTCTCCGAGGAGGAAACTGCCGATGTCATCTGGTTTATCCGGGAATACAAGAACGATGTGTTCCGTCTACTGCCCGAGGCCATACCATTCCGGGAGGTTCGCGCACTGGTTGGCGGCGCACTGATCCAGTATGTAGCTCGCGATGCACGGGTGGGTGCATTCCTGGAGCGAAACGTCGAAACTGCAACAGATGTGCTACGACTGGCGGTCGCACTGAGTGGAGGAGACGTGTCCCTGGCAACAGCTTCGACACGTTTCACAGCAATGAAACGCGCAATGCGCCGTCTGCTGTTGCGCCTGCTCGATCGCGCACCCAACGCTGCGGAAGACGTGATGCGGCATGCCGAACGCTGGAAACGCCTGGCCGAAGTATTGCATCCGGGCGAGTACCCCAATAAATATCCACAAGCATTCGCCGCCATCACGGCAGCGCGTCGCAACGACCCGCCGGCCTCGTTTGGATCGCGTGTTGAAACATTGCTTGCCCAGCGTCAGATCACCGCGCTTACGCCCTTGCTACAGACTCGTCCTGGTGAATTCGCACGACGGCTGGATGTAACCTTGCGCCGCGCGACCGAAGCAGGCTCGGTACTCGACGCGTTCGAGGCTGTCGCAACACAAGTGGCCACACCTATCCTGTTGCAGGTACTGGCCCAGGTACGAGCCCCGCGCCCCCTGTCCTTGCGGGCCTTTACGCCGAAAGGGGCATTGGCCAAGGTCTACGGTATCGAGGATCGGCGTGAACCTCTTACATCCGAGGTGTTGGCACGCGCAGGCCGAATCTGCCAGGACGCTCTCGTGACGCGCTTTGCTTCGTTGCCGCCTCTCGGTCGCACTTTCATCGACACCGCGCTTCGCGAATATAAGGTCCCGCTGGCTCAGCGTGCCGCATCGAAGTCATTACGTACACTGGTGCGAGGCAGTCGGTTACCTATGCCTGACACGCGCTTCATTCGCCTGTTCCTATGGTGGAAGAACGGCCGTGAACGCACGGACATCGACTTGTCCGCCGCTTTTTTCGATACCAACTTCGTGTTCATGCAAACAGTCGCGTACTACAACTTGAAGGGTTTCGGCGGCTACCACAGCGGCGACATTGTTGACGCGCCCGACGGAGCTTCGGAGTTCATCGACCTCGACATCGATACCCTCGTCGAGAAGGGGATCCGCTACGTCGTTACGTCCATCAACTGCTTCACCGGACAGGCGTACTGCGATCTTCCCGAATGCTTCGCTGGCTGGATGGCCCGTGTCGACACGGCATCGGGTGAAGTATTCGAACCGCGATCCGTGATCGACCGTATCGATATCGCATCCAACACCGTGATCTGCCTGCCATTCGTGATGGACTTGCAGGAGCGGCGCGTGATTTGGGCCGATCTGGGACTCACGTCATCGCCTCGGTGGAACAACGTCCAGAACAACCTGAGTGGGATATCGTTGATGCTGCGGGCGTTGGTGCATACACCACGGCCGGATTTGGAAACGTTGTTCGATTTACATGCACGAGCACGAGGCGAACGGGTGGCTTCGTCGCAACAGGCACAGACAGTATTTGCGCTTGATCAAGGAATAACGCCGTTCGATACGGGCTTGATCCGATCCCAGTTTCTCTAACATCTAAAGCTGGTCAAACTCTGACATCCAAAGCACGACTCACACCATTCGGTAAGGCCGTCTACTTGCTCGCGTACGACCTACATCACAGGCATCGATCTTCGGTCCAGCATCCAATCCTAGCCGTGACGCTCGCCCTCATCCTCTCCAATAACCGCCGAGATCGGAAGGGTCCAAGACGCCTGATCTTGTTAATTGATGGTTTAAGTCAGATAAATAGGATTATGAAAAAGAGATGCGTACAAAAATGACTATTTCCAACTGTCCAGTTAGCCTGGGGAACGGTCGGGCAATCGTCTGCATGGCCGTCATGTACAACTTCAGCCAGCAGCTCAGCTGTATATGATGGATTAGCCTGAAAATCTCTACCCTTGCCTCATCATGACTACGGCGAATCAAGTCAGTGAACCTGACAGGTCTTCCTAGTACTAAGCCTGATTTTGAGAAGCGCTAAAACAGGAGTAAAGAATATCAGCGAAATCATGCTCATTGATATCCCCGGTGACCAAATCCCTAACGGCATCAGCTAGCAGATCATTGTCCAGGGTAATTTCATAATCATTGAGCGAAAGGTACTCCAAGCCGACTGCAAGCCCGGTGCGCTTGTTAGCATCAGGCAGTGCATGGCCTCGCGCGATACTGGCAGTGTACTTGGCGGCAATTTCAAATACATCGTCGAGGCCATTATAGGCGATCGCATTGTCGATTCGGGCCAGCGCGCCTTGCAAGACCGGAATATTAACTGCCCCTTTCATGCCGGGCTCGGTAGTCAAGATCTGAGTGTTTATTTCAATGACCCGTTCAAATGGAAAGAAGATCAATTCCATTACATGTCAGCCAGCTTCTGAAAGGTCTTCTTGTGAGTTCTGAGAACGAGCTTGGTTTCTGAATAAACGATTTGCTTACCCAAATCGCCACCCAAATCCAGCTTCTTGGTAGCTTTAATTTTAGGCCTCTCTACTATGGATACACCATAGGTGTTCAGCTTGTGGTTCATGGCTTGAGGACCCTCAACGGCTTGATCAATTTCTGCTCACAAGGTAGCACACCAAGAAGGAAGACACACCAAGCCATCAAGAGCGTCACCCCACTCCACCGAGCGGAGGCGCCTCCGCTGTAATTCCCGTCAGCTTGCCGGATTGCGTGCCGTGACAATCCATCCCGCGCCGTCGATCATCACCGACCGCTCGCCGGGGGCCCCGGAAGGCGTTCTGAACGCCGGAACTCCCAGATCCAAAGAACCAAAAGCCCACAATTACGCGGGCTTCAGGGTATTTCTGCTAGGTGGCGCCGGACAATTCCGGCCCTCTAATCATTCCCACTCAATCGTCGCCGGCGGCTTGCTCGACACGTCATACGTCACGCGGGAGATGCCGTCGATTTCGTTGATGATGCGGCCGGAAACGGTTTCCAGCAGCTCGTACGGCAGGTGCGCCCAGCGAGCGGTCATGAAGTCGATGGTTTCCACCGCACGCAGGGCCACGACCCAGGCGTAGCGACGGCCATCGCCGACCACGCCGACGGATTTCACCGGTTGGAACACCACGAACGCCTGGCTGACCTTGTGGTACCAGTCGGCCTTGCGCAGTTCTTCGATGAAGATGTGGTCGGCGCGACGCAACAGGTCGGCGTATTCCTTCTTCACTTCACCGAGGATTCGCACGCCCAGGCCCGGACCCGGGAATGGGTGGCGGTAGACCATGTCGTAAGGCAGGCCCAGCTCCAGGCCGAGGCGACGGACCTCGTCCTTGAACAGCTCGCGCAGCGGCTCGACCAGCTTGAGGTTCATTTCTTCCGGCAGGCCACCGACGTTGTGGTGGGACTTGATCACGTGGGCCTTGCCGCTCTTGGCGCCGGCCGACTCGATCACGTCGGGATAGATGGTGCCCTGGGCCAGGTACTTGATGTTGTCGAGCTTGCAGGATTCGGCATCGAACACGTCGATGAAGGTACGACCGATGATCTTGCGCTTCTTCTCCGGGTCGGACTCACCGGCCAGGTTGGTCAGGAATTGCTCTTCGGCGTTGGCGCGGATCACCTTGACGCCCATGTTCTCGGCGAACATGGCCATCACTTGCTCGCCTTCGTGCAGGCGCAGCAGGCCGTTGTCGACGAAGACGCAGGTCAGTTGATCACCGATGGCCTTGTGCAGCAGCGCGGCGACTACCGAGGAGTCGACGCCGCCGGACAAGCCCAGCAGCACGTTGTCGGTACCGACCTGGGCGCGCACCTGGGCGATGGCGTCTTCAGCGATTTTCGACGGTGTCCACAGGGCTTCGCACTCGCAGATGTCGAGGATGAAGCGCGACAGGATGCGGCCGCCCTGCTTGGTGTGGGTCACTTCCGGGTGGAACTGCACGCCGTAGTAACGACGCTCGTCGCTGAACATGCCGGCAATCGGGCAACTCGGCGTGCTGGCGAGGATGTGGAAGTCTTCCGGCATCTTGGTGACCTTGTCACCGTGGCTCATCCACACGTCCAGACCGAACAGGCCATCGGCGTCGACATGGTCTTCGATGCCATCCAGCAGGCGGCTCTTGCCGACCACGTCAACACGGGCATAACCGAACTCACGCAGGTCGGAGCCTTCCACCTTGCCGCCGAGCTGCTCGGCCATGGTCTGCATGCCGTAGCAGATGCCGAAGACCGGCACGCCCAGGTCGAACACCGCTTGCGGGCAGCGCGGGCTGTTGGCTTCGTGCACGGACTCGGGACCGCCGGCGAGGATGACGCCTTTGGGAGCGAACTCGCGAATCGCTTCGTCATCCATGTCGAACGGGTGCAACTCGCAGTACACGCCGATTTCACGCACGCGGCGGGCAATCAGTTGGGTGTACTGGGAACCGAAGTCGAGGATCAGGATGCGGTGAGCGTGAATGTCGAGGGCCATGACTCATTCTCATGTAGTGAATCAGAAACAACTCGGGGCTGAATGAACAGCCCCGGTGATTAACGTTTTGCTGGAAGCCTTAACCTACGCGGTAGTTCGGCGCTTCCTTGGTGATCTGTACGTCGTGGACATGGGACTCGGCCATGCCGGCGCCGGTGATGCGCACGAACTCCGGCTTGGTGCGCATCTCTTCGATGTTGGCACTGCCGGTGTAGCCCATCGAAGAACGCAGGCCACCCATCAGTTGATGGATGATCGCGGTCAGGGTGCCTTTGTACGGCACACGACCTTCGATGCCTTCCGGTACCAGCTTCTCGGCACCCGCGGAGGAGTCCTGGAAGTAGCGGTCGGAAGAGCCCTGGGCCTGGGACATGGCGCCCAGCGAACCCATGCCGCGATAAGCCTTGTAGCTACGGCCCTGGAACAGTTCGATCTCGCCCGGCGCTTCTTCGGTACCGGCGAACATCGAGCCCATCATCACGGCAGAGGCACCGGCCACGATGGCCTTGGACAGGTCACCGGAGAAACGGATGCCGCCGTCGGCGATCAACGGTACGCCAGTGCCTTCAAGGGCGGCTGCGACGTTGGCGATGGCACTGATCTGCGGCACGCCGACACCGGCGACGATCCGGGTGGTGCAGATCGAGCCAGGGCCGATACCGACCTTGACCGCGTCGGCGCCAGCTTCGGCCAGGGCCTTGGCGGCAGCGCCGGTGGCGATGTTGCCGCCAATCACCTGCACTTCAGGGAAGTTCTGCTTGACCCAACGAACGCGGTCGATCACACCCTTGGAATGGCCGTGGGCGGTGTCGACCACCACCACGTCGACGCCGGCATTGACCAGCGCGGCGACGCGATCACCGGTGTCCTTGCCGGTACCGACCGCGGCACCGACGCGCAGACGACCCTGGTCGTCCTTGCTGGCCAGCGGGTAGGCCTTGGCTTTTTCGATGTCGTTGACGGTCATCATGCCCTTGAGGGCGAATTTGTCGTCGACGATCAGCACGCGCTCGATGCGGTGCTTGTGCAGCAACTCGCGAACTTCGTCCTTGCTGGTGCCTTCCTTGACCGTGACCAGGCGCTCTTTAGGCGTCATCACTTGGCGGACGGTGGCATCCAGGCGGTTCTCGAAACGCACGTCGCGGGAGGTGACGATGCCGACCAGGTCGCCATCGTGCAGCACCGGAACGCCGGAGATGTTGTGCATGCGGGTCAGATCGAACAGATCGCGCACCGTGGCATCGGCCTCGATGGTGATCGGGTCCTTGACCACGCCAGCCTCGAACCGCTTGACCTTGCGCACTTCGGCGGCCTGCTGTTCGATGGTCATGTTCTTGTGGATGATACCGATACCGCCTTCCTGGGCCATGGCAATGGCCAGACGGGCTTCGGTCACGGTGTCCATGGCAGCGGAAACCAACGGGATATTCAGTTCGATGCCACGGGTAAGACGGGTTTTGAGGCTGACTTCGTTAGGCAGCACCTCGGAATAACCAGGCACTAGGAGAATGTCGTCGAAGGTCAGAGCTTCTTGGCTGATACGCAGCATCGCGGGGGCTCCCGAGCGGGAAAATGGAAGCGCGCCATTATACTCATGCACACCGTCTGGCTCAATGTAAAACTCTGTCTATTATTGGCGGGGTGATTGACGGGGCTGATCGCCCCACTGCGGCGGTACACCGCCCCCCTGTGGCGAGGGGATTTATCCCCGCTGGACTGCGCAGCAGTCCCAAGGTGGTCGACTCATATGCCTGATGTACCGCACAGCCTGGGTTTAGGGCCGCTTCGCGCCCCAGCGGGGATAAATCCCCTCGCCACAAAAGCAGTCTCCAGTGTGCCTACCTACAACTCCACCTGCACCCAACTCACCGGCTGATCCAGCCAATCGGCGAATTCGTCGAGGAAGTCCTGCTTGAACCCCGCCTCCAGCCAGTTGTTGAAGATGAACCCCAGGTTGGAGAAGCCGCAGGGCTGCAGGAACAGAAAGCCGTTGATGTCATCTTCATGCCCGCACTCGGGGCAGGTGAAGTTGTCGGTGCGTTCGGGCATCCAGTCCTCCAGGCTTTCGAACAGCGCCTCGCCGATTTCCCGCCGGCACTCGGCGCAGCCCGCTTCCTCGAGAAAGCCCTTGGCCGGGGTGTAGATGCAGCGCTTGGTGATGATCTCCAGGCCGTTGATCGGCTCGTCGAACGGCAAGGCATCGGGGCGCAGGACCACGGTGCGGGCGCCTGGAGCGATGGCATGGGCCATGCGATTGCCGGTGCGCCCACAGGTGGTCAGTTGTTCTTCGACAATGTTCTTGCGCACCAGCCAGCGCACGATCGCCCGAGCCCTGGGCTCATGGACCGGCAAGGTGGAGATTTTCGGGACGATGATGCTTTGGGAGTTCATGACAAGGCCTGGGGGTTCTCTGTAGGCGCAAAGCTTGCTCGCGATGCGGACACTTCAGTCCATCAGATGATGGGGGCGATTCCATCGCGAGCAAGCTTTGCTCCTACGAGTGTTATCAAAGGCCGGCAGCTTAATCCCTGGCCACACCAGGTCAAGCGCTCAGGTAGCGCCCGATCAGCGCGAGGCCGCTGGCAAGCACCAGCCAGGTCACCAGGCGCACGAACGTCTCGCGCGACATCCTCATCGTCAGGCGACGACCTGTCCACAGCCCCAGCGCCATGGCCGGCAACAAACACAGCGCCAGTACCAACAAGGGTAGTTCGGCATACACGCCCGCGACAGCGAACAGGCTCAAGCGCACCACGGTGCTGCAACTGATCAGGGCGCTTTGGGTGGCCCGGGCCGGTTCCTTGGGCAAGCGGCTATTCAAATAGATCGCATATAAAAAGCCGCCACTGCCGAACAAGGCCCCGAACATCCCGCCTACCGTGCCCATCGGGATCGCCCATAGCGCCGACAGCTGCGTGGGTCGGGTCTTTATCCACAGGCTGTAGATCGCGTAGGCGCTGATGAACAGCCCCATCAACAGCAACAGCAGGTCCGACTTGAGGTTGAGCAGGAAAATCACGCCCAGGGTGCAACCAACCGCCATGCACGGCAACAACCGCAGCAACTCCGGCCGGGCAACATCCTTGCGCGACGGCAGCAGGTTGCCGAACGCCGCGACAAAATCCAGCAACACCAGCAGCGGCACGATTTTCGACAATGGCATGAACAGCAGCAGGATAGGTGCGGCCACCAGCGCCGTTCCGAACCCGGCAATGCCGAACACGATATAAGCCAAGGCGATGGCAAGGCCGATCACCAGCCATTCCGTGGGTGCGAATGCCCATTGGCCCAACCACGAGAAAAGGTTCATCCGGTACTTCCTTGCTTACGGAGCGGCGACTTTAGCCAGAGGTCGCAGGCTTATCCAGCACTGCTATCCGCGAGCAGGTTCGCTCCCACATTTGGATTCATATGCTGTGTACGACGCAGAACCTTTGTGGGAGCGAGCCTGCTCGCGATGAAGGCAACCCGGTCTAATTGTTTCCACGCATGGAGATTAAGCGGCAAATGCCCTTATCATGCCGCCCATGATTAAAGATCCCTTTGCCCGCCTGGGCCTGGACCGCGAGGTCCTGACTGTCAGTCAGCTCAACGGCCGCGCGCGGGTGTTGCTGGAGGACGTGTTCAGCAACATCTGGGTCGAGGGCGAAATCTCCAACCTCGCCCGCCCCGCCTCCGGCCACGTGTATTTCACCCTCAAGGACAGCGGCGCCCAGGTACGCTGCGCGCTGTTCCGGCAGAACGCCGCGCGGGTGCGCCAGGCCTTGAAGGATGGGTTGGCGGTCAAGGTGCGTGGCAAGGTTTCGCTGTTCGAAGGCCGTGGCGATTACCAGCTGATTCTCGACACCGTGGAGCCGGCTGGCGACGGTGCCCTGCGCCTGGCCTTCGATGCCCTGAAGGAAAAGCTCAGCGCCGAAGGCCTGTTCAGCGCCGAGCGCAAGGTGCCCCTGCCCGCTCATCCACAACGCATCGGCATCATCAGTTCGCCCACCGGCGCGGTGATCCGCGACATCATCAGCGTGTTCCGTCGCCGTGCGCCGCAGATCGCCCTGACGCTGATCCCCACCGCCGTGCAGGGCCGCGAAGCCACCGCGCAGATCGTCCGCGCCCTGAAACTGGCGGACGCCCGGGGCTTCGATGCGCTGATCCTGGCCCGGGGCGGCGGTTCGCTGGAAGACTTGTGGTGCTTCAACGAAGAAGCCGTGGCCCGGGCCGTGGACGCCTGCGTGACACCGATCGTCAGCGCGGTCGGCCATGAAACCGACGTGTCCATCAGCGATTTCGTCGCTGACGTACGCGCCCCGACGCCGTCCGCCGCTGCCGAACTGTTGGCACCGGACGCTGGCGATCTGGTGCGCCGGGTCGAAAGCCTCCATCGGCGGCTGGTGATGCGCATGCGTGACCGCTTGATGCGCGATCAACTGCGCCTCGAAGGCCTGACCCGACGACTGCGCCACCCCGGCGAACGCCTGCGCCAGCAAGCCCAGCGCCTCGACGACCTGGACATGCGCCTGCGCCGGGCCTTCGAACGCAGCCTCAATACCCGCCGCGAACGCCTGATCCGCCTGGAAACCCGCCTGGCCGGCCAACATCCGGGCCGTCACCTGGCGCTGCTGCGCCAGCGCCTGGACAGCCTGGCCGAACGCCTGCCCCGGGCCATGCGCGAAGGCTTGAAGGCGCGACGCGTGCAATTGCACAACCAGATGCAGACGCTGCACATCGTCAGTCCCCTGGCGACCCTCGGTCGGGGCTACAGCATCTTGCTGGACGAACGCGGCCATGCGATCCGCAGTGCCGGACAGACCCAGACCGGCCAGCGCCTGACGGCCCGGCTCGGCGAAGGCGAATTGCTGGTGCGGGTCGAAGACAATCACCTGACGCCGGTCACCCTCTCTTTACTGGATTGATCCATGCCGCGATTTCTAACGCCTCTGCTTTTGCTGTGCCTGACCTTCAACGCCCACGCCGACAGTTACATCACCCGCCTGCTGAACAAACCGGTGCCGGGGGGCGTGGCCGTGGTCGACCTGGGCAGCGTGGCCCAGGCGCCGAAAGCCAGCTATCAAGGCAAGCCGGTGCTGGTGGTCAAGGAACAGAACAACTGGCTGGCGATTGTCGGTATCCCGCTGACCGTCCAGCCGGGCACCCAGCAGATCAACAGCGGCGGCGGCACCCAGCCGTTCGTGGTCGGCTATAAAAAGTACCCCGAGCAGCACATCACCCTGAAGAACAAGCGCCAGGTCAACCCGAACCCGGCAGACCTCAAGCGCATCGACGCCGAGCTGGCCGTGCAGTTGAAAGCCTACCGTAGCTTCAGCCCGAACATCCCCAGCAACCTGCTGTTGGACAAGCCGGTCAACGGCCCGCTGTCGAGCCGGTTTGGCGTGCGTCGCTTCTTCAACGGCGAAGAGCGCAACCCCCATGCCGGCCTGGACTTCGCCGTGCCCGCCGGCACGCCGATCAAGACGCCGGCGGCCGGCAAGGTGATCCTCACCGGCAACTACTTCTTCAATGGCAACACCGTGTTCGTCGACCACGGCCAGGGCTTCATCAGTATGTTCTGCCATATGTCGAAGATCGATGTGAAGGTCGGCCAGCAATTGGCCCGAGGCGCGGTGGTGGGAAAGGTTGGCTCTACAGGTCGAGCGACCGGACCGCACATGCACTGGAACATCAGCCTGAACGATGCGCGGGTGGATCCGGCGATTTTTATCGGAGCGTTCGAGCCCTGAGTTTTTTGTGGTGAGCCTACTGGCCTCATCGCGAGCAAGCTCGGCTCCCACAGCTACTGCGCCATTTCGAAAGCGCCGAATATCCTGTGGGAGCCGAGCTTGCTCGCGATGAGGCCGGCACATGCACCGCTGCGGCAGAGATTGCCAAGCCACAAACATCAACGCAATAAACCGACAATCTCCCAAAAATACCGCAATAAAATCTCGAAAACCTTCAACAAAGCAGAACTTCTCTCAATTTTTTCCGACTGCTTGCGATCCTCTCCCCACCCGGTTAGGGTTGAAGGCATGAAAACCTCTCACACCCTCATCCAGCTTCGCCAGCACCGCAGCCTGTGCCTCGTCAGCGCACGACTGCCAGGCTGAATCGCGGCACCCCGTCCAGGCTGTAGAGCCACCCCGTTCGAACCACCGGCAGGCCGCCTTTTTCCGGCCACGACACTAAGGATTCCGCCCATGAGCATGCTCAAAGACCCGTCTTCCAAATACCGCGCCTTCCCGACCATCAACCTGCCGGATCGCACCTGGCCGTCGAAGACCATCACCGCCGCGCCGATCTGGTGCAGCTCCGACCTGCGCGATGGCAACCAGTCGCTGATCGAGCCGATGGACGCGGTCAAGAAACTGCGCTTCTGGAAAACCCTGGTCGCCGTGGGCGTCAAGGAAATCGAAGCGTCGTTCCCGGCGGCCTCGCAAACTGACTTCGACTTTGTGCGCACCCTCATCGAAGAAGGCCACATCCCGGACGACACCACCATCCAGGTGCTGACCCAGGCCCGTGAAGACCTGATCGCCCGGACCTTCGAATCCCTGCGCGGCGCGAAGAAAGCCATCGTCCACCTGTACAACGCCACCTGCCCGTCGTTCCGCCGCATCGTGTTCAACCAGGACAAGGAAGGCGTGAAGGAAATCGCGGTGAACGCGGCCAAGCTGTTCGTCAAGTACGCCGCCCAACAGCCGGAAACCCAGTGGCAGTTCGAATACTCGCCAGAAACCTTCAGTGCCACCGAGCTGGAATTCGCCAAGGAAGTCTGCGACGCCGTCATCGAAGTCTGGAACCCGACACCAGAGCGCAAGGTCATCCTCAACCTGCCCGCCACTGTGGAAGTCGCCACCCCGAACGTCTACGCCGACCAGATCGAGTGGTTCCACCGCAACATCACCCGTCGTGACAGCGTGCTCATCAGCCTGCACACCCACAACGACCGTGGCACCGGCGTGGCCGCCACCGAACTGGGCCTGATGGCCGGCGCCGACCGTGTCGAAGGCTGCCTGTTCGGCAACGGCGAGCGCACCGGCAACGTCGACCTGGTGACCGTGGCGCTGAACCTCTACACCCAGGGCATCAACCCTGAGCTGGATTTCTCCGACATCGACGGCGTGCGCAAAGTGGTCGAAGAGTGCAACCAGATTGCGGTGCACCCACGTCACCCCTACGTCGGCGACCTGGTTCACACCGCGTTCTCCGGCTCGCACCAGGACGCCATCCGCAAGGGCTTCGCCCAGCAGAAATCCGACACGCTGTGGGAAGTGCCGTACCTGCCGATCGACCCGGCCGACATCGGCCGCAGCTACGAGGCGGTGATTCGCGTCAACAGCCAGTCGGGCAAGGGCGGTATCGCCTATCTGCTGGAACAGGAATACGGCATCAGCCTGCCGCGCCGCATGCAGATCGAGTTCAGCCAGGTGGTTCAGCGCGAGACCGACCGCCTCGGCCTCGAAATGACCGCCCAGCAGATCCACAGCTTGCTGCAACGCGAATACCTGCAAGCCAACACCCCGTACGCGCTGGTCAGCCATCGTCTGCAGGAAGAGAACGGCAATAGTGCTGTGGAAGTGGAAGTCGCCAGCAAGGGCCAGGGCGAAACCAACCTGCACTGGCGCGGCAAGGGCAACGGCGCGCTGGAGGCCCTGGTGGCCGGCCTGCCGATTCCCGTGGAGATCATGGACTACAACGAACACGCCATCGGCGCTGGCACCAATGCCAAGGCGGCGGCGTACATCGAGCTGCGGGTCAATGGTGAACGTGCGGTGCACGGCGTGGGCATCGATGAAAACATCACCACCGCCAGCTTCAAGGCCCTGTTCAGCGCACTGAACCGCTCGCTGAGCCAACCTGAGGCCAAGGCAGCCTGATTCGCGGCTGAAATGCAAAAAGGCCCCGGGGTGTGAACCCTGGGGCCTCGTTCCCACGCTCCGCGTGGGCACGCATCAACGGACGCTCTGCGTTCGGCTCTTGAGACGCGGAGCGTCCCCGGCTGCATTCCCACGCGGAGCGTGGGAACGATCAAACAACCAAAAACTCAGGCATGGGTATCGACAGAACCGGCCATCGCCTGCAGCAACGCAGCCCGCAAGGTCTGCAAGGCGGCCTGGGTGCCCATGATCTGGGTCTGGATGGCCATGGCCTGCTGGGTCTTCTGCTCTTCGTTGGCCTGACTCTTCTCCACGCGGGCCAGTTCGGCCTGCTGCTGGGCCAACAGCTTTTCGGCCTGCTCGATCTGCTTTTTCAACTGCTCGACGACATCGACGCCGCTGCTGGCAGGCGCACCGGCGATATTGGCGCCGCTGGTATCGATTTTCAGTGATTTTTCCTTCTCGTCGCCGGCATCAGCCGATGCCGGCGAAGTAGCCGTCGTTTCCTCGGCCGCCCCGCCGATCCGGGCCTTTGGGGCCGAGAGTGGGTAAGGATTTACGGTAGTTGCGCTGATCGTGGTCATGGGGACTCCTCCTTGGCTGACCCGTTATCGGCACGCAACAGCGCTTCTTAAGGGCTGAATCGTTTCAATCAGATGAATTCGAAACGGTCGGCATCCAGGTTCGCCGGAAACCGCGTGCGATACGCCGCCAGGTCCGCCGCATTCAAACTCACCATGAACACACCATCGGCCTCCCCTGCGCTGAGCAAGGTTTCGCCCTGGAAGTCCAGCACCTGACTGTCGCCGGTATAGGCGAAGCCCTTGCCGTCGGTGCCGATGCGGTTCACCGCCGCCACGTAGCACAGGTTCTCGATGGCCCGGGCCGGCAGCAGGCGGTTCCAGTGCTGGCGCCGGGCCCCCGGCCAGTTGGCGGTGTACAGCAACAGGTCGGTGTCGTCGGCGTCGCGGCTCCAGGCCGGGAAACGCAGGTCGTAGCAAATCAGCGGACGGACCCGCCAGCCCTTGAGCTCGAACAGCACCTGGCGCTCGCCCGGCGTGTAGTGATCGTGTTCGCCGGCCATGCGGAACAGATGGCGCTTGTCGTAGTGCAGCACCTCGCCGTCTGGTCGCACCCAGAGCAGGCGATTGCGATGGCTGCCGTCAGCGGCCTGGACAATCACGCTGCCGGTGATCACCGCGTCCAGTCTTGCCGCCTGGGTCCGCATCCAGACGCTGGTAGGCCCGTATTCCGGCTCCGCCAGGGTTTGCGACTCCATGGAAAACCCGGTGGTGAACATTTCCGGCAGGATGACCAGGTCTGCCCCCCGCGCCTGCTCCAGCAGGCTTTCGAAATGTTCCAGGTTGGCCTGGCGGTCATGCCAGGTCAGGGTGGTCTGGATCAGGGCGATATTGAGGTTTGGCAACGCGCTCAGATCACGCATAGTTTTTCCGCTGCTTCACGCAGCGTCTCCTCGCGTTTGGCAAAGCACAGGCGTACCAGGCGCTGGCCTTCGGGTGGGTTCTGGTAGAACACCGACACCGGAATCGTCGCCACGCCGTGCTCACGGGTCATCCAGACCGCCATGTCGACATCGTTCAGGTCCGGACGAATGTGCGAATAATCCACCAACTGGAAATAGGTGCCGGTCACGCGCTTGAAGCTGAACCGCGACGGGGCCAGCAGATCGCAGAACAGGTCGCGCTTGGCCTGGTAGAAATCCGGCAGTTCTTCCACGTGTTCGGGATGCGCGGCCATGTAGTCGGCCAAGGCGTATTGCAGCGGTGTCACGCCACAGAAGCTGACGTACTGATGCACCTTGCGCAGCTCCGCCGTCAGGGCCGGTGGCGCCACGACGTAGCCGGTTTTCCAGCCGGTCACGTGGTAGGTCTTGCCGAATGAGCTGACCACGAAGGCGCGGCGGTACAGTTCCTCGTGGGCGAGGACGCTGGCATGGGGCACACCGTCGAACACCAGGTGTTCATAGACTTCATCGCTGATCAGGTAGATGTCGCGATCACGGATCAACGCCGCCAGTTGATCCAGCTCGGCGCGACTGATCAGGGCGCCGCTGGGGTTGTGGGGGGTGTTGAGAATGATCATCCGCGTACGCGGGCTCAGGGCTTCGCCGAGCTTCTGGAAATCGATGGCAAAGTCATCCAGGCCCAACTGGACGTGCACGCAACGCCCTCCGGCCAGTTGGACCGAGGGTTCGTAGCTGTCATAGCAGGGGTCGAATACGATCACTTCATCGCCGCTTTGGACCACCGCCGCGATGGCGCAGAAAATTGCCTGGGTCGCACCGGGGGTCACGGTGACTTCCTGGTCGGCATCGACGCTGGCGCCATAACTGCGGGCGATCTTCGCCGCGATCTGCTGACGCAAGGCCGGTAGCCCGGTCATGGGTGAATACTGGTTATGACCTTGGGCGATATGCCGGCCAACCGCATCGCGCAGGGCCTGCGGACCATCGAAATCGGGAAACCCCTGGGACAGGTTGAGCGCGCCGGTCTGCGCGGCGAGCTGGGACATCTGGGTGAAAATGGTGATGCCGACATTCGGCAGCTTGCTGGTGATCATCAGGGGTTCTCTGCGTCTGCGCCCGGCTCTGGCACGGCGCGGGAGAGGTCGAGGATAGCCCAATCGCCGGGCATGAAAAAGGGTGCCGAATTGGCACCCTTTTCGATCTCAACTACCAGCCCACTGCAAAACCTGTGGCGAGGGGATTTATCCCCGCTGGGGCGCGAAGCGGCCCCAAAAAGGTCAACTCAATCTGCCTGAAACACCGAGGTGACAGGATTCAGGGCCGCTTCGCGCCCCAGCGGGGATAAATCCCCTCGCCACAAAAGCCAATCAGCGCTTGTCGCGACGCTTCTTGTCGGCCTTCTTGTGGTGCGACATCAAGCGGCGCTTCTTGTTGACCTGACGGTCGGTGAGCGTGTTCTTGTTGCCTTCGTACGGGTTCTCACCGCCCTTGAACTCGATGCGGATCGGCGTACCGACCAACTTCAGGACACGGCGATAGGTGTTTTCCAGGTAACGGACGTACGACTTGGGCACCTTCTCGATCTGGTTGCCGTGGATCACGATGATCGGCGGGTTGGCGCCGCCCAAGTGAGCGTAACGCAGCTTGATCCGGCGGTTGTTGACCATCGGTGGCGCGTGTTCGCCAACCGCGTCTTCCAGGATCTGGGTCAGGCGGTTGGTCGGCCAGCGGGTCACTGCCGACTTGAACGAGTTCTGCACCGACGCGTAGAGGTTACCTACGCCCGTACCGTGCAGGGCCGAGATGAAGTGGATGTCGGCGAAGTCGACGAAGAACAGGCGACGCTGCAATTCGACCTTCACGAAATCGCGCTCGCTCGGCGTCATGCCGTCCCACTTGTTGATCGCGATGACCAGCGCGCGACCGGCTTCCAGGGCGAAGCCCAACAGGTTCAGGTCGTGATCGACCACGCCTTCGCGTGCATCCATCACGAAGATGACCACGTTGGCGTCCTTGATGGCCTGCAACGTCTTGACCACGGAGAACTTCTCGACTTCTTCGTGGATCTTGCCGCGCTTGCGCACACCGGCGGTGTCGATCAGCGTGTACTTCTCTTCGTTGCGCTCGAACGGGATGTAGATACTGTCGCGAGTGGTGCCAGGCTGGTCGTACACGATGACCCGGTCCTCGCCAAGCATGCGGTTGACCAGCGTCGACTTGCCCACGTTCGGACGGCCGATGATCGCGATCTTGATCCCGTCTTTTTCGCTCGGGCCCGGAATGCGCTTGGCTTCCTCGCCTTCGGCAACGATCTCTTCTTCGCCCTCTTCGGGCTCATCGTCATCTTTCGGGAAGTCAGCCAGGGCGACTTCCAGCAACTGGCTGATACCGCGACCGTGGGCACCGGCAATCGGAATCGCCTGGCCCATGCCCAACGGCGCGAACTCGGCGCGAGCCATGTCCGGGTCGATGTTGTCGACCTTGTTGGCGACGACATGGGAGCGCTTGTTACGCTTGCGCAAATGCTCGGCGATCATCTGGTCGGCGGCGGTAAAACCGGCCTTGGCGTCTACCAGGAACAGCACCACATCCGCTTCTTCGATGGCGAGCAGCGACTGCTCGGCCATTTTTTCGTCCATGCCGTGTTCGTCGCCGGAGATGCCGCCGGTGTCGATCAGAATGTAGGTACGCCCTTGCCACTTGGCCTCACCGTATTGGCGATCACGGGTCAGACCGGACAAGTCGCCGACGATGGCGTCGCGAGTCCTGGTCAGGCGATTGAACAAGGTGGACTTGCCGACGTTCGGTCGGCCCACCAGGGCGATTACGGGAACCATGCGGCTCTCCACTTCGTTATTTCAGAAAATACAAAAGCCGCTGCGAGGCAGCGGCTGGTGCTCAGGTGAAGCCGCTTGGGGATTAAACCCCAAGCATAGTCTTACTTGATGGTCAGGGCTTCCAGTTTGCCGCTGTTGCCATACACATAAATCATGTTGCCTGCCACCAGCGGACGGGCACGCAGGCCGTCGCTGTCGATACGCTCGCGGCCGACGAAACGACCGTCCACCTGGCTCAGCAGGTGCAGGTAACCTTCCAGGTCGCCGACTGCAACGTAGCTGGAGAACACTTCCGGGGCCGACAATTGACGACGGGCCAGGGAGTCGTTGCTCCACAGTGCGGTAGTGGAACGCTCGTCGACGCCTTCAACCGTACCCGAGGACAGGCTGACATAGACGCTGCCGAAACCCTGGGCGACACCGGCGTAGCTGGACGCATCGCGCTGCCACAGCGGGCGACCGCTTTCCAGGTCCAGTGCCGCAACGCGACCCTGGTAGCTGGCGACGTAGATCGTACCGCCGGACAGCAGCAAGCCGCCGTCGATATCGACCACGCGCTCCAGTTCCGAACGACCTTGTGGGACGGCAACACGTTGCTCCCACGCCGGCACGCCGTTGGAGATGTCCAGGGCAACCACCTTACCGGTCGACAACCCGGCCACCGCGAGACGGTTGGTGACGATCGGTGCGCTGGTGCCACGCAAGGTCAGGACCGCCGGGGTGCTGTCGTACAACCAGCGCTGGTTGCCGGTGGCAGCATCCAGGCCGATCAGACGGTCATCCTGGGTCTGGACCACGACCACGTCACCGTTGGAGGCAGGCGGTGCGAGTACTTCGCTGCTCACGCGAGCGCGCCATTTCTCTTCACCGCTGCTGGCGTCCAAGGCGACGATCTCGCCCTTGAGCGTGCCGATCATGACCAGCCCGTAACCTACGCCGACGGCGCCGGAAACCGGCAGTTCGAGATCTTTTTTCCATTTGACGTCGCCGTTCAGGCGATCCATCGCCATCACCACGCCCGTGACGTCACCGGCATAGATGGTGTCGCCGTCGATGGCCGGCACCAGCATGTTGTAGGTTTCGCCCTGGCCGTCGCCAATGGAGCGGCTCCATTGCTTCTGCAGCACGACTTCTTCTTTGAAGTCGGTCAGTTCGGCCGGCGGCAGTTCTTTCTTGCTGTTGCTGCTGCAACCCGCGGCCAGAATGGCCAGAGCCAGCAATGCTGCATGTTTCCAACGGATCACGTCACGCATCCCCTTTGGCCAGGTCGTCCAGCTTGATTTGCAGGCCACCGACTGCGGCTTCATCCGACAGCGCGGCCTTGGCTTTTTGGTAGGCCGCATAGGCCTCATCAGCACGACCCAGCTGTACCAGCAAGTCGCCCTTGAGTTCTTCGCGGGTCGCCAGGAACGCCTTGTCGGCATCGCCGTCGAGCAGCTTCAATGCATCTTCGGTCTTGTTCTGCGCCGCCAGTACCTGGGCCAGGCGCTGACGCGCCACTTCGCCCAGGGTCGGGTTGGCAGGCTTGTCGATGATGCCTTTCAGCTCGATGGCAGCGTCGTCCAGCTTGCCGCTGTCTACCGCGACCTTGGCCACGAACAGGCGACCGTACTGCGCGTAGGCGGTGCCGCCGTATTCACTGTTGAGCTTGCCGGCCAGGTCCGCCACGCGGGCAGCGTCAGGCTTGCCGTCCGGGGTCAGGGTGGTTTCCAGCAATTGCTGATAGAGCATCGAGGCGCCTTGCGACTGGTTGCTCTGGTATTTCTGGAACGCCTGCCAGCCGAATACGATGACCAGCGCCAACAGGCCGCCAGTGACCAGCGGCTTGCCGTTGCGACTCCACCAGTCCTTCAAATCCGCCAGCTGTTCATCTTCGGTACTCGACACCCCAATACTCCTTAATCGCTAAATCGGCTGTTTGACAGCTTCAACCCTGCACGACGCAGGTGGCCAGGTGTGCGGCAAGCGCATCCCAGGCAATACTTTGTTGTTCGCCCTGGCCACGCAGGGGTTTGAAACCTACCACTTGTTGGGCCATTTCGTCGTCACCCAGGATCAGTGCATACAACGCACCGCTCTTGTCGGCCTTCTTGAACTGGCTCTTGAAGCTGCCGGCGCCGGCATTGATCTGCAGGCGCAGACCAGGCAACTGGTCGCGGACCCGCTCGCTCAGGGACAAGGCCGCCAGTTCGGCTGCTTCACCGAAGGCACACAGGTAGACGTCGACCTGCCGGGAAAGCGCTTCCGGCACCTTGTCCAATGCCTCGAGCATCAGCACTAGGCGCTCGATGCCCATGGCAAAGCCCACGCCTGGCGTCGGCTTGCCGCCCATCTGTTCCACCAGGCCGTCGTAACGGCCACCGGCACACACGGTGCCCTGGGCGCCAAGCTTGTCGGTGACCCATTCGAAAACGGTCTTGCTGTAGTAATCCAGGCCACGGACCAACTTGGGGTTGATCACGTAAGGAATGCCCACGGCGTCCAGGCGCGCCTTCAACCCTTCGAAGTGCGCACGGGATTCGTCGTCGAGGTAGTCGGCCATTTTCGGCGCATCGACCAGGATCGCTTGGGTGTCGGCATTCTTGGTGTCGAGCACACGCAGCGGATTGGTCTTCAGACGGCGCTGGCTGTCTTCGTCGAGCTTGTCCAGGTGCGCGGAAAGAAACTCCACCAGCGCTTCACGATAGCGGCCACGGGACTCGCTGGTGCCCAGACTGTTGAGCTCAAGCTTGACCGCGTCACGAAGACCCAGCTCGCCCCACAGGCGCCAGGTCATGACGATCAGCTCGGCGTCGATGTCCGGGCCGTCGAGGTTGAACACTTCCAGACCGATCTGATGGAACTGGCGATAGCGGCCTTTCTGCGGACGCTCGTGACGGAACATCGGGCCGATGTACCAGAGCTTCTGCACTTGGCCGCCGCCGGTAATGCCGTGTTCGAGCACCGCACGCACACAGGCCGCCGTGCCTTCGGGGCGCAGGGTCAGGGAGTCGCCGTTGCGATCCTCGAAGGTGTACATCTCTTTTTCGACGATGTCGGTCACTTCGCCGATGGAGCGCTTGAACAGCTCGGTGAACTCGACGATGGGCATGCGGATCTGCCGATAACCGTAGTTATCCAGCAAACGTGCGACGGTGCCCTCGAAATAGCGCCACAGGGGCGTCTGTTCGGGCAGGATGTCGTTCATGCCACGGATGGCTTGCAGAGACTTGCTCACAATAAATCCTTAAAAATTCGTTTGCTCAGCCGCGTGCGATGACCGCTGCGTCGGCTTCGACCTTTTCGGCCGCTTTCTCGCGGATCAGCCGTTCCAGCTCATCCACCAGATTGTCATTCGTCAACTTCTGCGACGGCTTGCCGTCGATGTAAATCAGGTTCGGCGTACCGCCGGTGAGACCGATATGGGCCTCCTTGGCTTCGCCCGGCCCGTTGACCACGCAACCGATCACCGCGACATCCAGCGGCACCAGCAGGTCTTCGAGACGCCCTTCCAGCTCGTTCATGGTCTTGACCACATCGAAGTTCTGCCGCGAGCAGCTCGGGCAGGCGATGAAGTTGATGCCACGGGAACGCAGGTGCAGGGATTTGAGAATGTCGTAGCCGACCTTCACTTCCTCGACCGGATCGGCCGCCAACGAGATGCGGATGGTATCGCCAATCCCTTCGGCGAGCAGCATACCGAGGCCGACGGCGGATTTCACCGTGCCCGAACGCAACCCACCGGCTTCAGTGATGCCCAAGTGCAGCGGCTGGACGATTTCCTTGGCCAGCAGGCGGTAGGCTTCGACGGCCATGAACACGTCGGAGGCCTTCACGCTGACCTTGAAGTCCTGGAAATTCAGGCGTTCGAGATGCTCGACATGACGCAGCGCCGACTCCACCAGGGCCGCCGGCGTGGGTTCGCCGTATTTCTTCTGCAGGTCTTTTTCCAGGGAACCGGCGTTCACACCGATGCGGATCGGAATGCCACGGTCCCGAGCGGCATCCACCACGGCGCGCACGCGGTCTTCGCGACCGATATTGCCCGGGTTGATGCGCAGGCAGTCGACACCCAGCTCGGCCACGCGCAGGGCAATGCGGTAGTCGAAGTGAATGTCCGCCACCAGGGGCACCTTGACCAGTTGCTTGATCTTGCCGAACGCCTCGGCGGCGTCCATGTCCGGCACGGACACCCGCACGATGTCGACGCCGGCGGCTTCCAGGCGATTGATCTGCGCAACGGTGGCAGCCACGTCGTTGGTGTCACTGTTGGTCATGCTCTGCACAGCGATAGGCGCATCGCCGCCCACGGGCACGTTACCGACCCAGATCTTGCGGGATTCGCGACGTTTGATTGGAGATTCGCCGTGCATGACTTATTGACCCAACTTCAGGCGAGCAGTCTCGCCACTGGTGAACGGAGCCACATCGACCGGCTGGCCGTTGTAGCTGACCTGCGCGCCACGGGCATAGCCCAGGCGCACGGCAAACGGCGGCTTGCCGTTGATGGACGTGGTATCGCCCTTGCGCTTGAGGCCGCTGAACAGCACCTTGCCGTTGCCGTCGGTGACCTGGGTCCAGCAATCCGCGGTGAATTGAATCTGCACCTGGCCTTCACCTGCGGCCGGCGCCACAGGGGCAACCGGTGTTGCTGCCGGCGCAGGAGCGACTGGAGCTGCTGGGGCTGCTGGGGCTGCTGGAGCCGCCACGGTCGGCGCTGGAGTGCTCGGGGCAACCGGTGCGCCGGCAGTGGGCGTATGCGTGTTTGGCACGGCCGGGGCCACAGTTGGGGCAGCAGGCGTATTCGGCTCAGCGCCGGCTTCGGCGTCGGCACCGTCCTGGCCTTGTGGCAACGCCAGGTTGCTTTCGCCTTCTGCCTGGCCTTCGAGCACCGCCTGGTCTTCCGGCTCGTCCAATGGATGGATCCGCGTGGTGCCGTCGGCGCCCTCCACTTCTACATGCTCCGGAGCCAGGGCGACCGATTCCTTGCTACGCAGCGAGGTTTGATCCTGCCACCAGACGAAACCGCCCCCAATCACCGCGATCAGCAACAACAGGCTGACGATTCGCAAAATGGTGTGGGAAACACGCACCGGCTCCTCGATGCGGCCCAGGCTGTGCACATTGCTGCCCTGGGCGTCGGAACCGGTGTACTGATCGAATTGCTGGACCAGCACGGTCTGGTCCATGTCGAGTAATTTGGCGTAGGCGCGGATGTAGCCCCGGGCGAAGGTATGCCCTGGCAATTTGTCGAACGCGCCCGCTTCCAGGTTGCTCAGGGAAGCCACGGTGAGATTGAGCTTGAGGGCTACTTGGGCCAGCGACCAACCATTGCTTTCGCGGGCTTGACGCAGGGTCTCACCGGGGTTCACGCGAGTCGCTGCTACCACTTCAGGATGCGCCGCTTTCATCATTGCTCCGACAGGTATTGCTGATATTCCGGCGTACCGGGATAGAGTCTTTTTAGTTGCAGGCCATAACTGGCGGCCTTGTCACGATCTTCGAATACATGTGCCAGCCGAACGCCGAGCAATAGACTACGTGCATTTTGCTCGCTCAGCAGACTAAAACGTTCGTAATAGTCCCGCGCGGGCACATATTGCCTGTCCTCGTAGGACAACTCAGCCATTTCCAGCAAGGCTCGCGGTTGCTGGCGGTTGAGCCGCAACGCCTTTTCCAGTTGCTGGCGGGCCAGGTCACGCTGGCCGAGTTTCGCGGCGGTCATGCCAAGGTTCTCGAAAACCCGCGAACGCTCAGGGTAAAGGGTATCGGCGGCGGCCTGCTCGAAGCGCTCGTAGGCCTCCTTGTAACGTTGTTGCTCGTAAAGGAAGCTGCCGTAGTTGTTCAGGATCCGTGCATCCTGCGGCCGACTGGACAGCGCCTTGCGAAAATGCTCGTCGGCCAGTTCCGGTTCCAGCTCGGCCTGGAACACCAGGGCCAGGGCCGCGTTGGCATCGGCGTCGGAGCTGTCCAGCTCCAGGGCCT
Organism: Pseudomonas sp. ICMP22404; assembly: GCF_006227205.1. Lineage (GTDB taxonomy): Bacteria > Pseudomonadota > Gammaproteobacteria > Pseudomonadales > Pseudomonadaceae > Aquipseudomonas. The sequence continues at coordinate 202,379 of NZ_VCNG01000007.1, read as the reverse complement.
TCTTGAGCGGCACCTTGGCCCGTTCGGTCATGCCCTGCTGCAGATAGCCAATGCCCAGTTGCACATAGGCCACACGCGCTTCGTCACGCCCCTTGCTGGTCTTCATCGGGTTGTAGTCGCCCGACAGAACACAACCGGCGCACAGACCGGTGAACAGCAACAGCAGCGCGAAGCGCAGGGACATAGAGTTCCTCTCTTAGTGACCGTTCGCAGCGTTCTGTACATCGTCGGTGGCGTTCAACTCGCGCACGGCAATGTAGCGTTCGCTACGACGGGTGCGGTCCAGCACCTGTCCGACCAATTGACCACAGGCGGCATCGATGTCTTCGCCGCGGGTGGTGCGCACGGTCACGTTGAAACCCGCGTGATGAAGCTGATCCTGGAAGCGACGGATCGCGTTGTTGCTCGGACGCTCGTAACCGGAGTGCGGGAACGGGTTGAACGGGATCAGGTTGATCTTGCACGGGATGTTCTTGAGCAGTTCGATCATCTCGACCGCATGCTCGACCTTGTCGTTCACATCCTTGAGCAGGGTGTACTCGATGGTCAGCACGCGTTTTTCGCCCAAAGCCGACATGTAGCGCTGGCACGACTCCAGCAGCATCTTAAGCGGATACTTCTTGTTGATCGGCACCAATTGGTTACGCAATGCGTCATTGGGTGCGTGCAGCGACAACGCCAGGGAGACGTCGATGTGCTTGGCCAGCTCATCGATCATCGGCACCACGCCGGACGTGGACAGGGTCACGCGGCGCTTGGAAATGCCGTAGCCCAGGTCGTCCATCATCAGGTGCATGGCGGACACGACGTTGTCGAAGTTCAGCAGCGGCTCACCCATGCCCATCATCACCACGTTGGTGATGGCACGGTCGACGGTCGCCGGGACGCTGCCAAAGGATTTGTTGGCAATCCACACCTGGCCGATCACTTCGGCGGCGGTGAGGTTGCTGTTGAAGCCTTGCTTGCCGGTGGAGCAGAAACTGCAATCCAGGGCACAGCCTGCCTGGGACGAAACGCACAAGGTGCCGCGCTTGCCCTGGGGAATGTAGACGGTCTCGACGCAGCTGCCGGACGCCACGCGCACCACCCACTTGCGGGTGCCGTCGCTGGAAATGTCCTCGCTGACCACCTCGGGGCCGCGAATCTCGGCAACGGCCTTGAGTTTTTCACGCAAGGCCTTGCCGACATTCGTCATGGCGTCGAAATCGTCGACGCCAAAGTGGTGAATCCACTTCATTACCTGACCGGCACGGAAACGCTTCTCCCCGATTGAGTCGAAGAATTTCTCCATTTCCGGCTGGGTCAAGCCCAACAGGTTAATCTTGCCGATCGATGCAGTCATGGTCTCACCCTCACTCACAAGCTTTACTTAGCGAGCGGTTACTTCAGTAGCGGCGAAAAAGTAGGCGATTTCGCGAGCAGCAGCGGCTTCGGAGTCCGAACCGTGGACGGCGTTGGCGTCGATGGACTCGGCGAAGTCAGCACGGATGGTACCGGCAGCGGCTTCTTTAGGGTTGGTAGCGCCCATCAGCTCACGGTTGCGAGCGATGGCGTTTTCGCCTTCCAGCACCTGAACGACAACCGGACCGGAAGTCATGAACGCAACCAGCTCACCGAAGAAACCGCGCTCGCTGTGCTCAGCGTAGAAGCCTTCGGCTTCGGCCTTGGACAGTTGCTTCATTTTCGAAGCGACGACGCGCAGGCCAGCGTCTTCGAAGCGGGTCACGATCTTGCCGATCACGTTTTTAGCAACGGCGTCAGGCTTGATGATGGAGAAAGTACGTTGAACAGCCATGGTGTAGCTCCAGAATCGGTAATGTGTGAAAAATTAAACCCGCGAATTATACGCGGGTTCCTGGGTATTGCCTAACTGCGTAAGGGAGGCTTCAGTCCTGCTCGTCTTTCCAGGCAGTCTGGATGGCTTCAAGGACCTTTTCACCGCCGCGATCCCGCTCGTCTTCGAACTCTGGCAGAGCCATGACCATGTCACGCAACTCTACAAAGTTCATCGAATAGGGATCCGTATCCGGGTGACCATCGGCCAACAGAATAGCGATCTCTTGTACATCAACCCATTTCAGGCCCATGACGGTTCCTTGAATCAATGCGGCGCTTCGGCCGCATGGTTAAGCGAATATTTCGGGATCTCGACGGTCAGGTCTTCCGTACCGACGATGGCCTGGCAACCCAGGCGCGATTGCGCTTCCAGGCCCCAGGCCCGGTCGAGGAAATCTTCTTCCAGTTCGTCCGCTTCTTCCAGCGAATCGAACCCTTCACGGATGATGCAATGACAAGTGGTGCAGGCACAGACACCGCCGCAGGCACTTTCCATCTCGATATGGTGTTCATGGGCGAGCTCGAGGATGGAAATCCCAGGTTCAGCCTCCACAACCATGCCCTCGGGGCAGAACTTCTCGTGGGGTAAAAAAATCACCTGCGGCATCTATTACTCCTCGATCTCATTCAGGTTACGCCCCGCCAGGGCGGCTTTGACCGTCGAATCCAGGCGGCGGGCGGCAAAGGCATCGGTGACTTGCGACAGACGCTTGGTCTGCTGCTCGATGGCATAGCCATCGGTGCCCTTGATCAATTCGGACAATTCCTGCATCTGCAATTCGATGACCATGCGTTCTTCCGCGTCCAGCAGACGCTCACCGTCGGCCTCAAGGGCGCCTTGCACGGCTTCGATCAGGCGCTGGGCGTCGACCTGCTGCTCGCGCAGCACGCGGGCCACCTTGTCGTCACCGGCGTACTGGAAGGAATCCTTGAGCATCCGGGCGATTTCGCCGTCGGTCAGGCCGTAGGAAGGCTTGACCTGAATGCTGGCCTCGACGCCCGAACCCAGCTCGCGGGCGGAGACATTGAGCAAGCCGTCGGCGTCGACCTGGAAGGTCACGCGGATCTTCGCCGCGCCGGCGACCATGGCCGGGATGCCGCGCAATTCGAAGCGCGCCAGGGAACGGCAGTCGCTGATGAGTTCCCGCTCGCCTTGCAGCACGTGGATCATCATGGCCGACTGGCCGTCTTTATAGGTGGTGAAATCCTGGGCGCGAGCGACGGGGATGGTGGTGTTGCGCGGAATCACCTTCTCCATCAGGCCGCCCATGGTTTCCAGGCCCAGGGACAGCGGGATCACGTCGAGCAACAGCAGTTCGCCGCCGTCGCGCTTGTTGCCGGCCAGGGTATCGGCCTGGATCGCGGCGCCGATGGCGACCACCTGGTCCGGGTCGATTTCAGTCAGCGGTTGACGACCAAAGGCCTCGGCAACGGCTTCGCGAACCCGCGGCACGCGAGTCGAGCCGCCGACCATGACCACAGCCTTGACGTCTTCGAGCTCGACGCCGGAATCGCGCACAGCGCGGCGGCAGGCCTTGAGGCTGCGGGCGACCATGGGTTCGATCAGCGCATTGAAGGCTTCGCGGTTCAAGGAGGCTTTCCAGTCGCCGTAGACGACCTCGACACTCATCGCGTCGGTCAGGGCTTCCTTGGCGGCGCAGGCGGTTTGCAGCAGGTGACGTTGCGCACCCGGATCAAGATCAGCGGACAGGCCCGCTTGCTCGATGATCCAGCCGGCGATGGCGTGGTCGAAGTCATCACCGCCCAGAGCGCTGTCGCCGCCGGTGGCCAGGACTTCGAAAACACCGCCGGTCAGGCGCAGAATCGAGATATCAAAGGTACCGCCGCCCAGGTCGTAGATGGCGACCAGGCCTTCGGCATGCTGGTCCAGGCCATACGCCACCGCAGCGGCGGTCGGCTCGTTGAGCAGGCGCAGCACGTTCAGGCCGGCCAGTTTGGCCGCATCCTTGGTGGCTTGACGCTGGGCGTCGTCGAAGTAGGCCGGGACGGTGATGACCGCACCCACCAGTTCACCGCCCAACGCGGCTTCGGCGCGCTGACGCAGGACCTTGAGGATGTCGGCCGACACTTCCACCGGGCTTTTCGGGCCCTGCACGGTTTCGATGAACGGCATGTGGGACTCGCCGCCGACGAAGCGGTACGGCAGTTGATCGCCCAATTGCTTGACGTCGGACAGGCCACGCCCCATCAGGCGCTTGACCGAGACGATGGTGTTCAGCGGATCGGTCGCGGCGGCCAGCTTGGCCGACTCGCCCACTTCGACGCGATCGGCGTGGTAGCGGACGGCGGACGGCAGGATCACCCGCCCCTGCTCATCGGCCAGCGGCTCGGAAAGACCGCTGCGCAACGCAGCGACCAGGGAATTGGTGGTACCCAAGTCGATTCCCACAGCCAGGCGACGCTGGTGCGGTTGAGGACTTTGGCCGGGTTCGGCGATCTGCAGTAGGGCCATCGTAATCAGGACTTATCTGTAATCAGGCGTGCGACCGGAGCGGCACTGGGTTAATCGTCGAGGCGCTCTTCTAGCTGGCGCACTTCGTAGGTGAGCTTGTCGAGGAACTGCATGCGCCGCATCAGGCGTTCGGCCTGTTCGCGTTGCGCGGCATCGTTCCAGCAGGCTGCGAAGCTTTCGTTCAGGGTTTGCTGGGCGTCCTTCAAGCGGCGCTTGAACGTGGCGACACCCGCCAGGTCGGCACTGTCCTGCAGGTCTTCGAGCTCTTCGCGCCACTGCATCTGCTGCAGAAGAAACTCGGGATCGTGCACCGTGACTTCCAGGGGCAGTTCATGACCACTGATGGCAAGCAGGTATCGCGCGCGCTTGGCCGGACTCTTGAGCGTCTGGTAGGCCTCGTTGAGGTTCGCGGACTGCTCGAGCGCCCGCCGCTGCTCGGCCTCGGAGGCGTCCGCGAAGCGGTCCGGATGGACGCCTCGGGCCAGCTCGAGATAACGCGCCGACAGCTCATCGAGATCCAGGCTGAAACCCGGCTGCATCTGGAACAAAGCAAAATGACAAGGAGTACCCACGAGCCGCCTCAGATGTTGAAGCTTTCGCCGCAGCCACATTCACCGCGCACGTTGGGGTTGTTGAACTTGAAGCCTTCGTTCAACCCTTCCTTGACGAAATCCAGCTCAGTGCCGTCCAGGTACGTCAGGCTCTTCGGGTCGATGATCACTTTCTGACCATGACTTTCGAACACCTGATCGTCTTCGCCGACTTCATCGACGAACTCCAGTACATAGGCAAGGCCGGAACAACCCGTGGTGCGAACACCCAGGCGGATGCCCTCGCCCTTGCCGCGCCCCGCGAGGGAGCGCTGTATGTGCCTGGCGGCTGCTTCTGTCATCTGGATAGCCATGAAAACTCCTTACCTGTCGCGGTTCAGATCAAGCCTTTCTTCTGCTTGTAGTCGCGAACGGCGGCCTTGATGGCGTCTTCAGCGAGTACCGAGCAGTGGATTTTCACTGGCGGCAGGGCCAGTTCTTCGGCCAGCTGGGTGTTCTTGATGGTTTCGGCTTCATCAAGGGTCTTGCCCTTCATCCACTCGGTGGCCAGGGAGCTGGACGCGATGGCCGAGCCGCAGCCGTAGGTCTTGAACTTGGCATCTTCGATGATGCCTTGCTCGTTGACCTTGATCTGCAGACGCATCACGTCGCCACACGCCGGGGCGCCGACCATGCCGGTGCCGACATCAGGATCCTGCGCGTCCATCTTGCCGACGTTGCGCGGGTTCTCGTAGTGGTCGATGACCTTTTCGCTATATGCCATTTGCTTCAATCCTCATCAGTGGAGCCGCTCTGGTGGCGACTTCTCAGTGCGCCGCCCATTCGATTTTCGAAATGTCGACGCCGTCTTTGTACATGTCCCACAGCGGCGAAAGTGCGCGCAGCTTGGTGACGGCCTCGCAGACTTTCTGCGCGGCGTAATCGATTTCTTCTTCGGTGGTGAAGCGGCCGAAGGTGAAGCGGATCGAACTGTGGGCCAGTTCGTCGTTGCGGCCCAGGGCGCGCAATACATACGAAGGCTCGAGGGACGCCGAGGTGCACGCCGAACCGGACGACACGGCCAGATCCTTGAGCGCCATGATCAGCGACTCGCCTTCAACGTAGTTGAAGCTCAGGTTCAGGTTGTGCGGTACGCGGGCGGTCATGCTGCCGTTGACGTAGAGCTCTTCCAGGTGCTCGACCTGCTTGAAGAAGCGGTCGCTCAGGGCCTTGATGCGCACGTTCTCGGCAGCCATGTCTTCCTTGGCTACGCGGAAGGCTTCGCCCATGCCAACGATCTGGTGGGTCGCCAGGGTGCCGGAACGCATGCCACGCTCGTGACCGCCGCCGTGCATGGTCGCTTCGAGGCGAACACGCGGCTTGCGGCTCACGTACAGCGCGCCGATGCCTTTAGGGCCGTAGGTCTTGTGGGCGGAGAACGACATCAGGTCGACTTTGAGCTTCGACAGATCGATGTCGACCTTGCCGGTGGACTGGGCCGCGTCGACGTGGAACAGGACGCCCCGGGAACGGGTCAGTTCGCCGATGGCTTCGATGTCGTTGACGGTGCCGATTTCGTTGTTCACGTGCATGATCGAAACCAGGATGGTGTCGTCGCGCAGCGCGGCTTCGACCATGGCCGGGGTGATCAGGCCGTCTTCGCCAGGCTCGATGTAGGTAACTTCGAAACCTTCACGCTCCAGTTGGCGCGTGGTGTCCAGGACAGCCTTGTGCTCGATCTTGGAGGTGATCAGGTGCTTGCCCTTGGTGTGATAGAAGTGCGCGACACCCTTGATTGCCAGGTTGTCGGACTCGGTGGCACCGGAGGTCCAGACGATTTCACGCGGGTCGGCGTTGACCAGGTCAGCGACCTGGCGACGGGCGTTCTCGACCGACTCCTCGGCCTTCCAGCCGAACACGTGGGAGCGGGAGGCCGGGTTACCGAAGTTTCCGTCGACCAGCAGGCATTCACTCATTTTCTGCGCGACACGTGGGTCAACCGGGGTGGTCGCAGAGTAATCAAGGTAAATCGGCAATTTCATGGACTCTCTCCTAAATCAGGCTGGCTGGCGTTCCGCTTGCTCTGCGGCAGTCATTCGACGGCGGACGCTTCAATCTTGTCCAGGTGCGGCGCCTTGCCATTGCAACGGCGCTGGTCCTGACGCTGGGCTACTTCCTGCACCTCACGACGAGTGACAAGGTCAGCCAAGCTGATACCGCTCAGAAATTCGTGGATCTGCAGGCTCAAGTCGCACCACAGATGATGGGTCAGGCAAGTATCACCGCCATGGCAGTCGCCCAACCCCTGACATTTGGTCGCATCGACCGATTCGTTCACCGCATCGATCACCTGGGCGACCTGGATGCCTTGCATGTCCCGCGACAGCTGATAGCCGCCACCGGGACCACGCACGCTGGACACCAGGTTGCTGCGACGCAGCTTGGCGAACAGTTGTTCAAGGTAAGACAGGGAAATGCCCTGGCGCTCGGAGATATCGGCCAGGGACACCGGCCCGTGCTGCGCATGCAATGCCAGATCCAGCATTGCGGTCACGGCGTATCGGCCTTTTGTAGTCAGTCGCATGGACAATTACCACGGAGTTCGGAATGGGGCGAGTATGCAATTCCCGAGTAATTAAGTCAACTATAAGACCTAGTGGGGTACTCGGGTTTACCCGCGAAAGAGCGCGCGCATGATAGCAAAGGGTGATCGCCGGGGACCAGCGATACCGCGTTATCGTTCATCGCGGGCAAGCCTTGCTCCCACAGACGTCTCCACTGGGTCTGTGGGAGCAAGGCTTGCCCGCGATGCAGACGCCTCGGTCAGCCGACCTGGCTCTGATCCTTGTCCTTCACACACGCGAAATCTTCCTCGCGCAGTTCAGGCAGCTCCTTGGCACAGTAATTACTGCCCAGGTCCTTCAGGGCGCCGCACATCCCCTCCAGGCGTCCGTCGACGGCCTGCAGGTGATCGAGCAATTGGTTGATGGCGCGGGCGACCGGGTCGGGCATGTCCTCGCCGACACCGTAGGCGTCGAAGCCGATCTTCTCGGCCATGGCCTTGCGCCGGGCGTCCTGCTCGTCATCTGACTTGACGATGATCCGCCCAGGAATGCCCACCACGGTCGCACCAGGCGGCACGGCCTTGGTGACTACGGCGTTGGAGCCGACCTTCGCCCCTGCCCCCACAGTGAACGGACCGAGTACCTTGGCGCCCGCGCCGACCACCACGCCATCGCCCAGGGTCGGGTGGCGCTTGCCCTTGTTCCAGCTGGTGCCGCCCAGGGTCACGCCCTGGTACAGGGTCACGTCATCACCAATCTCGGCGGTTTCGCCAATGACGATGCCCATGCCGTGGTCGATGAAGAACCGACGACCGACCTTGGCGCCCGGATGGATCTCGATCCCGGTCAGCCAGCGCCCGAAGTTGGACACCAGCCGCGCCAGCCACTTCCACCCCATGTTCCACAAGGCGCCGGACAGGCGATGGAGCCAGATCGCGTGCATTCCCGGGTAGCAGGTCAGCACTTCAAAGGCGTTGCGCGCCGCCGGGTCACGATGGAAAACGCTTTGGATATCTTCACGCAAACGATCGAACATTTTAATCCTTCCGCTTAATCAGCTCGCCACGGGCCGCTTTTTGGGTTTCCGTGAGGATGCCGCGCAATATATTCATCTCCGCCCGGCTGACCGAGCTTCGTCCGTACAACCGACGCAGGCGCGCCATCAAGTGCCGAGGCTTGTCCGGGTCGAGGAACTCGACGTCCACCAGGGTCTGCTCCAGGTGTTCATAGAATCGCTCCAGTTCGTCCATGGTCGCCAGTGTCTCACTGCGCGGCGACGTCGCCTCATATTTTTCGACCTTGCTCGGCTTGCCTTCGGCCGCCAGCCAGGCCATGCGCACTTCATAGCTCAACACCTGCACCGCCGCCCCGAGGTTCAGGGAACTGAATCCGGGGTCGGAAGGGATATGCACGTGAAAGTGACATCGATGCAGCTCGTCGTTGGTGAGGCCGGAGTCTTCACGGCCGAACACCAGTGCTATTTCGATACCCTGCGCGGCTTCCTCGACCACTTTCGTCCCGCACTCGCGGGGATCGAGCATGGGCCAGGGGATACGGCGGTCGCGGGCGCTGGTGCCGAGCACCAGGTTGCAGCCCACCAGGGCGTCTTCCAGGGTGGCGACGACCTGCGCACCGGCCAGGATGTCACCGGCGCCGGAGGCTCGGGCGTCGGCTTCGTGATGAGGAAACAAGCGAGGCTCGACCAGCACCAGCCGCGACAGGCCCATGTTCTTCATGGCCCGCGCAGCTCCGCCGATATTGCCCGGATGGCTCGTATTGACCAGGACGACACGAATGTTCTGCAACAAGGGAGGCGCTCTCGAACACGATAAAGGGAGCAAATCTTACATAAGCACCTACCGTTAAGCTATGAAAGCGAACGCCAACCTTCTCCTGAGAAAACTTTCTGATAGAATGCGCGGCTTTCTTTAACAACCTTAGGTGACACATCCATGCAGCCCATGCTGAATATCGCGCTGCGCGCCGCCCGCAGCGCCAGTGAACTGATCTTCCGCTCCATCGAGCGCCTGGATACCATCAAGGTCGATGAAAAAGACGCCAAGGACTATGTGTCCGAGGTTGATCGTGCCGCCGAACAGAAAATCGTCGATGCCCTGCGCAAGGCTTACCCGAACCACTCGATCATGGGTGAAGAGACCGGTATGCACGCCGGCACCGGCATCGAGGGTGAAGAGTACCTGTGGATCATCGATCCGCTGGACGGCACCACCAACTTCCTGCGCGGCATTCCTCACTTCGCCGTCAGCATCGCCTGCAAATACCGTGGCCGCCTGGAACACGCCGTCGTGCTGGATCCGGTTCGCCAGGAAGAATTCACTGCCAGCCGTGGCCGTGGCGCCCAACTGAACGGTCGTCGCCTGCGGGTGAGCGGTCGCACCAGCCTGGACGGCGCCCTGCTGGGTACCGGCTTCCCGTTCCGTGATGACCAGATGGACAACCTGGACAACTACCTGGGCATGTTCCGCGCCCTGGTCGGCCAGACCGCTGGCATCCGCCGCGCCGGCGCCGCGAGCCTGGACCTGGCTTATGTAGCGGCAGGCCGTTTTGATGCATTCTGGGAATCGGGCCTGTCCGAGTGGGACATGGCAGCGGGCGCCCTGCTGATCCAGGAAGCAGGTGGCTTGGTGAGCGACTTTACCGGCGGTCACGACTTCCTTGAAAAAGGCCACATCGTTGCCGGCAACACCAAGTGCTTCAAGGCTGTTCTGACAGCCATCCAGCCACACCTGCCACACTCGCTGAAGCGCTAAGCGCCCCAGCTACAGAAAAGCACCCTTCGGGGTGCTTTTTTATGCCTGAATTTCGGTAATTGATCGTTCCCACGCTCCGCGTGGGAATGCCGCCAGGGACGCTCCGCGTTCCGCTTCTCGAAGGTGACGCAGAGCGTCACGGGATGCATTCCCACGCGGAGCGTGGGAACGATCTACAGCCCAGAATTCAGGCGAAAAAAAAGCACCCCGAAGGGTGCTTTTTTCATAGCGGTTGGATCACTGGGCTGGTTGGTTCTGGCCCAGGATCAGTTGACCTTCTTTGTTCACCGGGATCTGGTTGCCCGGGTCGCGGTCCATGCGGACCTTGCCTTCCTTGCCGTCGAGCATGTAGCGCACGTCGTAGCCAACCACTTTGTCGCTGATGTCATTGACGGTGTTGCAGCGGGTTTGAGTGGTGGTGTAGGTGTCACGCTCCTGCATGCCTTCCTGAATCTTGTTACCGGCATAACCACCACCGGCCGCACCCGCCACGGTGGCGATTTTCTTGCCGGTGCCGCCGCCGATCTGGTTACCCAACAGGCCGCCCGCCACGGCGCCCAACACAGTACCGGCGATCTGATGTTGATCCTGGACCGGCTTCTGCCGGGTCACGGTGACGTCCTTGCAGACTTCACGCGGGGTTTTGATCTGAGTCTTGACCGGCTCCACCGCCAGTACTTGTGCATACTCAGGACCACTTTTCACCAAGCTGTAGGTCGCGACCGCACCACCGGCAGTAACACCGACAGCACCCAATACCGCACCAACCAGCATCGATTTGTTCACTTGAACCTCCTGGCCATCACCAACGGAATAATCCGCGCTTCTCCCAGCCTTGGAGCATAAAAAAAGGCGCGAGTTCAACTCGCGCCTTTTCAGCGGTGACGGACGGAGCGACGAGCCTTACGGGCGATCGTCCACTTCCGTTTCGGTGGCCGCCGGAGGAATCAGATCCTCGGTGCTCAGGTTCAGCCAGATCAGCACCACGTTGGCGATGTAGATCGACGAGTAGGTACCCGCCAGGACACCGACAAACAGCGCAATGGAGAAACCGAACAGGTTGTCACCACCAAAGAACAGCAGCGCGGCAATCGCCAGCAAGGTGGAGATCGACGTCGCCATGGTCCGCAGCAGGGTCTGGGTGGTCGAGATGTTGATGTTCTCGATCAACGAGGCCTTGCGCAGCACGCGGAAGTTCTCACGCACCCGGTCGAACACCACGATGGTGTCGTTGAGCGAGTAACCGATGATCGCCAGTACCGCCGCCAGCACCGTCAGGTCGAAGGTGATCTGGAAGAACGACAGGATACCCACGGTCACGGCCACGTCGTGGATCAGCGAGACAATGGCGCCCACCGCGAACTTCCACTGAAAGCGGAAGGCCAGGTAGATCAGGATGCCGCCCAGCGCCATCAGCATGCCGAGGCCGCCCTGGTCGCGCAGTTCTTCACCCACTTGCGGCCCCACGAACTCGACGCGTTTGACCTTCGCCGGGTTGTCGCCACCGGCCTTCTGCAAGGCATCGGCAACCTGGTGACCCAGTTGCGGGTCTTCACCCGGCATGCGCACCAACAGGTCGGTGGTTGCGCCGAAGCTCTGCACGATGGCTTCGTGGTAGCCGGACGTTGCCAGCTGCTCACGCACCTTGGTCACGTCGGCCGGACGCTCGTAGGTCAGCTCGATGAGCGTACCGCCGGTGAAGTCCAGGCCGTAGTTCAGGCCCTTGGTAGCCCAGCTGAACAACGCCAGCGCAGTGAGGAACAATGTGACGCCGAACGCAACGTTGCGAACGCCCATGAAGTTGATTGTACGTAACATGGCAGCCCCTTAAATCCACAACTTCTTGAAGTCACGACCGCCAAAGATCAGGTTGACCATTGCGCGGGTCACCATGATGGCTGTGAACATCGAGGTAAAGATCCCGAGGGACATGGTCACTGCGAAGCCCTTGACCGGGCCGGTGCCCATGGCGAAGAGAATCCCGCCGACCAGCAACGTGGTCAGGTTGGCGTCGAGGATCGCGGTGAATGCCCGGCCGAAGCCTTCGTTGATTGCCCGCTGGATCGACATGCCCGCGGCGATCTCTTCACGTATCCGCGAGAAGATCAGCACGTTGGCGTCCACCGCCATACCCATGGTCAACACGATACCGGCGATACCCGGCAGGGTCAGCGTGGCGCCCAGCAGCGACATCAGGGCCAGCAGCATCACCATGTTCACCGCCAGCGCGACGGTGGCGATGATGCCGAAGAAGCGGTAGATGGCGATGATGAACAGCGACACGAACAGCATGCCCCACAGCGATGCATCGATACCCTTGGTGATGTTGTCCGCACCCAGGCTCGGGCCGATGGTGCGTTCTTCAGCGAAGTACATCGGTGCGGCCAGGCCACCGGCGCGCAGCAGCAGGGCCAGCTCGGAGGATTCACCCTGGCCGTTCAGGCCGGTGATGCGGAACTGGCTGCCCAGTGGCGACTGGATGGTCGCCAGGCTGATGATCTTCTTCTCTTCCTTGAACGCCTGCACCGCGACGTCTTTCTCGACGCCGTCGACCACTTGCTTGGTATAGGTGGTGACCGGCTTCTGCTCGATGAAGATCACCGCCATGCTACGACCGACGTTGCTGCGCGTGGCGCGGCTCATCAGTTCGCCGCCGTGGCCGTCGAGGTGGATGTTCACCTGTGGACGACCGTGCTCGTCGAAGCTCGCCTTGGCGTCGGTGACTTGGTCACCGGTGATGATCAGGCCGCGCTCGATCTGCGCCGCAGGGCGGTTGCCCTCACGGAACTCGAAGCTCTCGGAAGTGGCCTTGGACGCACCCGGCTCAGCCGCGAGGCGGAACTCCAGGTTGGCGGTCTTGCCGAGGATACGCTTGGCTTCGGCGGTGTCCTGCACACCCGGCAGCTCGACCACGATGCGGTTGGCGCCCTGGCGCTGCACGATCGGTTCAGCCACACCCAGCTCGTTGACCCGGTTACGCACGGTGGTCAAGTTCTGCTTGATGGAGTATTCGCGGATTTCCGCCAGCTTGGCCGGGGTCATCGCCAGACGCAGCACCGCCTGACCATTGAGGTCAGCCGGCACAATGTCGAAATCGTTGAAGGTCTTGCGGATCAGCGCACGGGCCTGTTCGCGGGTATCTTCATCGCTGAAGCCCAACTGAATGGCGCCGTTGAAGTCTGGCAGGCTGCGATAGCGCACGCGCTCTTTACGCAACAGGCTCTTGACGTCGCCTTCGTAGACTTTCATCCGCGCGTCGAGGGCTTTTTCCATGTCCACTTCCAGCAGGAAGTGCACACCGCCGGACAAGTCCAGACCCAGCTTCATCGGATGCGCGCCGAGTTTGCGCAGCCATTGCGGGGTGGTCTGGGCCAGGTTCAAGGCCACGACGTATTCGTCGCCCAATGCCTTGCGCACGACATCCTTGGCCGGCAGCTGGTCTTCAGCCTTGGCCAGGCGCAACAGGCCGCCCTTGCCGTTATCGGCAACAGACGCAGCCTTGACTTCGATACCGGAGGTCTTGAGGGCCGCGCTCGCACGGTCCAGATCCGCCTGGGTGACCTGCAAGGCAGTGCTTGCGCCACTGACCTGAATGGCCGGGTCATCCGGGTAGAGGTTGGGAGCGGAATAAATCAGACCGACCGCCAGCACCGCCAGGATCAGTACATATTTCCACAGAGGGTATTTGTTCAGCATCACGCCGCCCGCTTATGACGCGGGGCGCCTTGCGCGCCCCGTCGATTGAAGAGATGTTTGAAACCTTAGATCGCTTTCAGCGTGCCTTTTGGCAGCGTGGCCGCGATAGCGCCCTTCTGGAACTTCATTTCAACGGTGTCGGACACTTCCAGCACCACGAAATCGTCGGCCACTTTGGTGATCTTGCCGGCGATACCGCCAGTGGTCACCACTTCGTCGCCCTTCTGCAGGCTACCAAGCAGGTTCTTCTGCTCTTTGGCGCGCTTGGCCTGTGGACGCCAGATCATCAGGTAGAAGATGACCAGGAAGCCGACCAGGAAAATCCACTCGAAACCGCCACCCATAGGCGCGGCTGCGGGAGCAGCGGCATCAGCCATGGCGTTAGAGATAAAAAAGCTCATTTAGCACTCCAGTTGCAAGTATTGAATCTTAGGATCGGAAAACTCAGTCCAAGGGCGGCACAGGCAACCCGCGCTTGGCATAGAAGGCCTCGACGAAGGCGGCCAATGTACCCTGTTGAATAGCCTCGCGCAAACCAGCCATAAGCACCTGGTAATGGCGCAAATTGTGGATCGTATTCAGCATGCTACCGAGCATTTCGCCGCACTTGTCCAAATGGTGCAGATAAGCGCGGGAGAAGTTCTTGCACGTGTAGCAGTCGCAGGTCGGATCCAGCGGCGAATCATCATGGCGATGAAACGCGTTACGGATCTTCAGCACGCCCGTGTCGATGAACAGATGCCCATTGCGGGCATTACGGGTTGGCATCACGCAATCGAACATGTCCACCCCGCGGCGCACACCCTCAACCAGATCTTCCGGTTTGCCAACGCCCATAAGGTAACGAGGTTTGTCAGCAGGCATCTGGCCCGGCAGGTAATCCAGCACTTTGATCATTTCGTGCTTGGGTTCGCCCACCGACAGGCCGCCAATGGCCAGGCCGTCGAAACCGATCTTGTCCAGGCCTTCGAGGGAGCGCATGCGCAGGTCCTGGTGCATGCCGCCCTGGACGATACCGAACAGCGCCGCCGTGTTGTCGCCATGGGCGTTCTTGGAGCGCTGGGCCCAGCGCAACGACAGCTCCATGGACACCCGCGCGACGTCTTCATCGGCCGGGTACGGGGTGCATTCGTCGAAGATCATCACGATGTCCGAGCCCAGGTCGCGCTGGACCTGCATCGACTCTTCCGGGCCCATGAACACCTTGGAACCATCCACCGGCGAGGCGAAGGTCACGCCCTCCTCCTTGATCTTGCGCATGGCGCCCAGGCTGAACACCTGGAAACCGCCGGAGTCGGTCAGGATCGGGCCTTTCCACTGCATGAAATCGTGCAAGTCGCCGTGGGCCTTGATCACTTCCATGCCCGGACGCAGCCACAGGTGGAAGGTGTTGCCCAGGATGATCTCCGCGCCGATGGCCTCGATATCCCGTGGCAGCATGCCCTTGACCGTGCCGTAGGTGCCTACCGGCATGAACGCCGGGGTTTCCACCGTACCGCGGGGGAAGGTCAGGCGACCGCGACGTGCCTTGCCATCGGTGGCCAGCAACTCGAAGGACATGCGACAGGTGCGACTCATACTGTTTCCTCGGGCCCGCGTGGCGCGGGGTTACGGGTGATGAACATCGCATCACCGTAGCTGAAAAAGCGGTAACCATGCTCGACGGCGGCCTTGTAGGCGGCCATGGCTTCGGGATAACCGGCGAACGCCGAAACCAGCATCAACAGCGTGGATTCGGGCAAATGGAAATTGGTGACCAGGGCATCGACCACATGAAACGGCCGGCCCGGGTAGATGAAGATATCGGTGTCGCCGCTGAACGGCTTGAGCACGCCATCGCGGGCAGCGCTTTCCAGGGACCGCACGCTGGTGGTCCCCACCGCCACCACCCGCCCGCCGCGAGCGCGACAGGCCGCCACGGCATCGACCACGTCCTGGCTCACTTCCAGCCATTCGCTGTGCATGTGGTGGTCTTCGATACGCTCCACCCGCACCGGCTGGAACGTACCAGCGCCGACGTGCAGCGTCACGAACGTGGTCTCGACGCCCTTGGCGGCAATCGCCTCCAGCAACGGCTGATCGAAATGCAGCCCCGCCGTCGGCGCCGCCACCGCCCCCAGGCGCTCGGCGTACACGGTCTGGTAGCGCTCGCGGTCCGAACCTTCGTCCGGGCGGTCTATATAAGGAGGCAACGGCATGTGCCCGACACGGTCGAGCAGCGGCAACACCTCTTCGGCAAACGCCAGCTCGAACAATGCATCATGCCGCGCCACCATCACCGCCTCGCCGCCACCGTCGATCAAGATCGACGACCCCGGCTTGGGCGACTTGCTGGAGCGCACATGGGCCAGCACCCGGTGACTGTCCAGCACCCGCTCCACCAGAATCTCCAGCTTGCCGCCGGAGGCCTTCTGGCCAAACAACCGCGCGGGAATGACGCGAGTATTGTTGAACACCATCAAATCACCCGGGCGCAAATGCTCAAGCAAATCAGTGAATTGACGGTGAGCCATGGCACCGCTGACCCCATCCAGGGTCAACAGTCGACTGGCGCGACGCTCGGCCAGAGGGTGGCGAGCGATCAGCGAATCCGGGAGTTCGAAGGTAAAGTCAGCAACACGCATGATGGGGTTCGTCTAGCAGGGCCGGAAAGTCTAGCGGAAATATCAAAAATTCACCATGAAACGTGATTGACCAACGGTAGGCACCTCTCTATACTTCGCCGCCATTGAGCCCTGATGGCGGAATTGGTAGACGCGGCGGATTCAAAATCCGTTTTCGAAAGGAGTGGGAGTTCGAGTCTCCCTCGGGGCACCATCTTAAAGAAAGACCTTGAAATTCAAGGTCTTTTTTTTCGTCTGCAGGAAAGTGGACTTGCCGTGATCCCACCCATCACCCAATCCATTGTGGCGAGGGGATTCATCCCCGCTGGGCCGCAAAGCGGCCCCAACCACCAAACCTCTGGCAAGGAAGAATCTGTGGCCAGTAGGAACCTGTGGCGAGGGAGCTTGCTCCCGCTTGAGCGCAAAGCGCTCACAAAAATGTCATTGCGGCGCCCAAAGATTGACCCCGTCGCGGCTCTCGGCACCTAAACCGTTAACTCCACCCTCACTCCCGGCTACAAAGGATTTCACCCCATGGAATTGCTGCTGGAAACCGTCGCCCTTTATTGCCTCAAGCTGGTTTATGAAGCAGAGGACCATAGCCCGATTCTGCGGGATGATCCGTTGATGGCGGATTATGAGCGGGAGGTATTTGGGTTGATGGTGCGCAAGGGAGATATCGAAGGAATTCGGGAAAAGGTGGAACATTGCCTGGAGCTGGCCCTGCAAGCGCTTGGCGGTGGTGATACGGTGCTGGGGCGGGAGCTGAATCGACTGGCGGCGGATTTCAGTGCTGCGCCGTCGATGGAACAGTTTGATGCTCCGCTCATGGCGCTTACGGGTTATCTGAAAGACATTCAGTGAGCGAGATGCCGAAGCAGAACGACACCGATCGTTCCCACGCTCCGAGTGGTAACGCATCCCGCGACGCTCCGCGTTGCAGATTGAACAACGCTATTTAGGTTCGGACGATGACCCGCCCACAGCTCGTGCAGATAGACCTAAACGGAGTGATGAATGCCAAGGAACTGCATTCCACTTTGAGCGATGCGCTCGGATTTCCGGGCTGGTACGGCTGTAACTGGGATGCCTTCTGGGACGCAATTACAGGATTGGTGGAAATGCCCGTGCACCTGAGAATTTCCGGGTGGGATGTGTTGTGCAGGCGTTTGCCGAAAGATGCTGAGCTTATGCAACGGTGCCTTGAAGACTTGAGCCTTGAGCATCCATCGCTCGCGCCAAATGTGGAGTTCGACTGACTGCAAGAACGCTTCGACGGCTAGCGGTGCGGCACTCAAGGTCATCGACCCACTATCCGAGGCGCCGTAACATCCCATCGCATTATCTAAACCATGGAAACGGTTGAAGAGTTGCCAAGGACACACGTGAACCTACAAATCGAAATCGAGCGGATCTTTGGCTGCAACACATTCGCCAGACCACTGTTCTATTCCTATCCCGGCGGCTTGCGCTTTGAACTCTCCGAGCCCGGCGGAGTGATTGATCAGTTTCTAACCGCGCTCCGCAAAGCGACAAGAATCTGTAATGACATTTTCCGTGGTGAAGACGAGCTCGTCGTCTGCCTGCGCGCTTACTCTAACGGAAGTCATTTCATCCACAGGCCAGAGCTTCGCGCGTTGCGATCAGCCGGGATACCCATTCCCTCTATGCGTTCAATCTGGCGCGAGGATATAGCCGCTGACGAGTGGTATAGCGAAGATCAACCAGAGTATTGGATTAACGTTGCTTTCAAACTCCCCATCTCCCGCCTTGAAACGTTGCTTTGGGGAGCCTTGGCCAAAGACCTTGCTCCGATCCAGCCGCAATTCAACTGCGTTTTGTATCTATTCAACCTGCCGCAACGCGTAATGGTCTTCCCCTATGACGACAGAGGCATGGATGTCGTTGGGCCTAACGGGACGCTGCTCAGGCAGCTGTACTGTCAGCATCAAAAGTATTTACTGGATTACGACCGAGCAGAGATGGATAGCACGTTTGCGGCGGTCACGCCTTCTCCGCCCTTTGGCTGAAGAATTGAAGGACTCAAATTGATATCGTTTTCGATAGAGGGGTTCCTCTACCCTTACGTAAAATTTCTCCACGGCGCAGCCTACAATCTGCACCAGATCCTGGAAGGCCTCGGCGTCGTATCTTCGACTTTCACCGGGCGTAACGACGCCGGGCAAATCACCGGAACTTACTGGTCGCCCGATGAAGCAGTGCTAATGTTCACGCTCGGCTACCTGGTGATGCGGTCACTGCTGCTGATTCCCTTGCTGGCATCAGCGGCCTATACAGTGGGCAAGAAGCGAGGCGTGCTCATCTTCTTCGTACTCTTGCTCCTACCGGGTGCGTTGAACTGCCTGGGCTTTCTCCCAAACATCAATTACTTGCCCATCCGTTACAGCATCAATGGCGTCGGGAAACTGGGCAGCGAAGTCGGGCTGATTCCCCTGTTGATGCTTTGCGCCCTCGCCGGATGGGGTGCCATGGTTCTTATTTATGACAACCTCAACCTCACCGAACGCTTCCGCCAAATATACGATCACTTCTGGTTTCCGCTGGCATTGGTCGCAGCAGTGTTTTTCGTGGCGGACAACGGCGCCAATGAAGACGCTGCATTGCTGAAGGAGGCGACAGCGAGCATTCAGGACGCCAGCGCCTTCCTGCTGAGCCAGATCAAGCGCTACGATGATTACTGCAGAGCTAATGGTCTGGATAGCCTGAAGTCATGCCGGTGGAGCAGCGTTTCACAGTGGACCTTTACCTACATCAAGGAAGGTGAAGCCAACTACTTCATAGATTTCGCACCGAACGAGTCCAAAGGGTTTTACGCCGCGACAAGAAGAACCATAAGCGACGAGGATGTGATCGCCATCCGCAAAGAAATCAACGACTACAACCAGCGGTTGTGCCCCGTGAAATACTTTTCTAATGGCATGTCACGCTCATCGCCACTCTCCAGCACCTGCGAATACGTTCCCCGTGGCTATTGCTCGGTCAATCCTGATGGTCCGCCGGGACTCGTAGACAAAAACATCAGCAGTCATACCGTAGCCTTAGCCAGCGAATGCATCATTCCCTGGCTCGCCGGTGCCAAGCCTTCCTTGAAGCAGTTGTCGGCGCTAGTCAGCCAACATGACAAAGCCAAGAATCAGCGTTGGCTGTACTTCCTTGCTGTCGCCGTAGCGGTCGGCGCAAAAGTGGCATTGGCGACTACCAAGCTGTGTTTGATTGATGCACGGCCTGTGGCTGATAGGCGTCGAATTCTTAGGGGGGCACGGCATCGTCTGGGTCAGTGCCTTCGTGTACTGAAGTGCCTGCTGGTCGGTTCAGGCCAATTTGCATGGGTCGCTGCGACACGCGTATCCAAGCTGCTTAAACGAGGAAAAGCACGGGGAGACTAATACTCTACCGCTAGACATACCGAGCGCCGGGCGTTTATGCCAAGCCAATCTAGGTAACAAAGGAGACGGACCAGCTCAACCATAGCCATGGAAAATAAATCCGTCCCCTTTTTTCACGGGGGTTATCAGACTAGCGACTTTCCTCCAGCTAGACTTTCTCCTAACGTGTCCGTCTTTTTTCGAGTACGAGTACCAGCTATTCCTACGCTCTGGAAATCGCCTTCAAGGAATTTATCGCGCTAGACAGAAGAGTTTGCGCAGGCGGTAAAATAACGTTTTTTGGGCTCTCCCCATACAGCTTGGCGAGTTTGCTCAACATAGAACTACATAGTTCTGAATAGTTGATCCAATCATTTGAGCTTACAAAAGAGGTACTATGCACTTGCCGCTTTCGGAGCTCGTACGATTTCAAAAATTTTTGCATTTCGTCAAAACCGGATACCAATCTTAGCTCCGGTGGCAATTTCGCTTCGCGAGAAGAGCTTATATATATCAGCTCTGCAAAACCCAAAACAGCATTATTGGCGGGCGCGCGAAAAGGAATTTTGGCAAATTCTGAAATCTGCTTAACTTCCTCATCAGATAATTTTTCTGCCTTCCAAAAACAAAGATCCAATTTATCTCTAGCATAAACTTGCAGCATCGACTCAGGATGAGTAATAACGGACTGTAGGGCTTGGAATGCAGGCATATCTTTAGCTGTTTCTAGACGCAAATATAACAGCTGCCAGAACGCTAACGAACCTCTGACCGCAATCTCACCACATACGTACTGCTCAAAACGAAGATTATTATCTACTCTGGACCTTAAGAAATAATCACACATCAATTCAGCCAAGGGCAACCAGCGCACTAGTGACTCAATACAGCTACCAAAACCGAGTCGTGATTGCTGATCCAGTAATTGTAGCTCTGTGATTAAGTCCCTAGCGTGGCGCCAATCCTCATCATTCCCAAAAATATTATCTAAAATTTTGCACGCGGAGGTTATTTTCCTCATTAAAGCCCACGCAGGGGCATCCACCCCGTCAGCGCCCTCATAGAGGCCTATAAGCTCTATCGCTTTATTATAATTACGACTATTAATAAGCTCATCTAACGACGATACCGCAGGATTATCGACCACTGACGAGAGTCTCGCCAAACACTCCCAACCCAACATTTTGAAAATTAAGGAGCCATCCCTACCTAGAATCAAACCTCCCCAGTCATGACTAAGTAACGTCGCTGCATCTTTGCTATCAAGCTTATTAGCAACTGACCTCGCAACAAGCTTCTTGTAAGTATGACTGTCCGAGGAAGCGTCAAGCCAGTCAATGAGGCGCTCACATAACTCCCTTGCTCGGCTCCTAATGTAAGGCTCGAGCCCCCCCCGATTCATACGAGTTAAGTCCTCGACCAGATCGTTAACTATTTCAGCTAACCCACCAGTAATGCGCTGAACATCCAGCGCAAATTCAGCATTAACCCCGTGCTCAACAAGCACAGCGGCAACTTCATGTTCATTTAAGCCCTTGAGGCACTTGCTGCGGTGCCCTTGCCCCCAGTCGGAGGCGAGAAAAGGTGATTTAGTTTTATTCGCCAACTCCCATCGTTCGCGAAGAATTGGAAGCGAAATAGGCAACTCCACTACAGTCTTAAGTCCCATATCGTGCTCTAGATTCCTCAGTACCGTCCCGATACTTTCACCAAGATTCTCAAGAGCCTCATGAAACCTATGAATTATAATAATAGGAATTTTATTGCGTTCTTTTACTGCAATAGTAGCTGCATTTAAGAGGGTAACGGGATCACTTTCTGAAAAATTTATAGACTCAACCACACCCCACTTTTGCGCAACCTTATGAGCAAAGACTATCTCACTACGAAAGTCCTCCGTATCCATCTTTGCGATGCATAACGAGTGGAGACTAGAACCTATATAAGAATAGATAACCTCATCGTGAGAGAGGTGCTTAAAAAAATGGCGCGATGCGCACATCGGAGGCGAAACCACAATGTAGTTGCTCCGCTTTTTCAGCCAAGATTCAACTATTTCCTTGCACAACATAATATGCGTTCCGGGGAGCTTCATTGTTTGGTTCCTTCCAATACGTTTGCCGATATCGCGCTTAACTCATGATCAACCAACGCCCAGTGTCGAGCTGAAGAATTTCTTAAGGATTCGCCCAGAATTGGGATTGCAAAGAAGAGTTCCTGTGAGGATTCGGACGCAGCGAGCTTAAGAAGACCCAGTTTTAGGCAAATCTCAATTCCTCGTTCAATCATTTCTTTTGGAAGTCGATAATGTTGGGAAAGCTTGCTTTCCTTCGAACTTACTCGACCTCTCAACACCCTATGTCCGCTTATAGGGCTATGCAGATCTGCAACAGCATAAAGTACAGCTCTAACCAATACGCCGTCGCTGTTTCGCTCAAGCGTTACCGTTGTTCTTAGATCATCCGCGCCTGGGTCTCCCCCCATATCATCGAGCTTAGATATACCGGTATTCTTTGACAAAAGCGCCCGAAGTCCTGCGTTCACATCAGAAACAAGAATGTGTGATTGAGTTGCTACTGCATAAGTAGCTCCAGCTACGAGCTTCATGTAGTAAGGAATGCCTGAGCACACCCAAACTAGATGCTCTAGACTTTCCCTAGAGATCACATGACGATAACGGATTTGCCCTGGTTCAATAATCTGTCTACTGCTAACTTCTTGCTGTTTCGTGCGAGTCGAAAACGGCGATAGCTCTAGGTGCTCAATACTATTAAAAAAAGGCGATTCGGGATTACTGATGAAGACCTCTCTGGCGGCCGAAGAGCCTGCAAAGACAATGCCAATATCCCTGCGCTCTGCGATAAAATGACGTATCTGCCAAAGAATATCAGTCGCTAATTTCTTTCTACTACCGCCCTCAAAAAACATTGCAGCAAAGCGGTCAATTTCGTCGATGAGAAATATAACCCGATTGCCCTGTGGACCGTGCTCCATCAGCAAATCCGACAACTGTCCGATAAACGTTCCAGCATCAGCATCAAAGGAAAGGCCTTTACCCATCGCGTCAAAATCACTAAATAGGTCGCGCAGTTCTTTGTTTGCGAGAATGCTGCAAAGGCGCTTCCATATCCACTTATTGAAGTCGATTCCCGTCAGAAAACTTTCGTCAATCGTAAGGTAGATGACGAAATTATCTCGGCCAACTTTATGGGAAAATGAGTCTAAGATCCTGTACAGCATTGAGGTCTTTCCAGACCTGCGGGGACTCGATATCCAGAGGCTTCGAACTACTTTACTGTTGAATAGGGCTTTCTCGATTTTTTGTTCATCCGCCGCCCTAGGTACGTAATCCTCATAGCGCATCTGTTGCTCAGGGAAGCTGTCAAATGCATCGTCAATAAAGTCGGGCGCTAAAGGCTCAAATATTTCACGCCCAGCTATTTTAAATTCAAGGACTTGACTAAATTTAGCGCGACTACCAGTAATTGACGTAGATTCGCAATCTACCTCGATCCGAAACTGTTCTGCATTTTCATCAAGCTGTTCAAACTCAACAGGACGAGATGCCTCGAAAAAAAATGGTCCTATCAACTCTAGCCTTAAGTCACCGCCCTTGAATCTAATCGGAGCTGTAGGACTCAAAAGAATGCTTATTAGATCTGGGCAATCCACTTTCCGAGGGATGATATTTAGAATACCCCGTAAAACGCCCCCACTAACGAATTCAACATTGCCCGCCATAGACAACTGCGCTTGATTCTCTGTATGAATTGGCGCTTGCCTCATAACCATCTCAACAAATAGCTGGAATGGTTTAGCTTGGATACTTTTACGCAGGTCTACAAAGCCTTGCAGCAGCTCATGTTTACCATCGACAAGCGCTCTGTTGGCGATGTCAGCAAGCGCCAGCGATCTTCTTCGCTCCATATCAATTGGAGAATAAGACAAGCAAGCAGCAGTGACCGCTGGACAGTGTAGTCGCCAGGCAATATTCATAAATGCTGCACGAGCTTCTGCTTGTCGCGCGTCGCCTGAGAAATAATCCCAAAGGGATCGCATCACAACGCTATCACCGTTACCTTTTACAGTGAACGCAGCAGTAAACTCCGCTGAAAACTGCGATATCAAATCAACAGCGCTAGAGACAGATTGGATCCTTTCGGCCAAGGTCGCCTTGCTATCTGCCCTATCCCCTTCCGAAACTTCCTCAAGCAGCCGTATAACAAATTCGCAAGCGATTTCGCCGATCATACCCTTCATATTTTTCGACGGAGTAATTGCCTTAGCTACAGAGGAGTTTTTTACGGTATTGATGAGATAGAGGCATGCCGAATACTCGGCAACGTTGAAAGAAAGTCGATCATGGAGAATTTGACTGACACTCCAATCAGTCAATGATTCAAGCCAGTTAGCCGAGTGTTCGGTATGACCTCCAAGAACTCCTCTGAGCGCGTCAGAGCTAACTTCGAGCCATTGTTTGGATTCAATCAGACTTGAAATCGATTCATCGGGATACTTAACAACACTTTTTCCACCAGATAATAGCTTCGCTTTGTTAACCAAATGATCGAGACCAGCATTAAATCTTTCATCAGCAGAGGTATTACGCTCTTTACTCGGAGCACTGACTTTTTCAGTTAGCTCAGGTGCTGATGGCAGAATCTCTGCGTCCAGCTCTAACTTCGTGTCCAGTCCTTTGGATTCGAAAACGGATAATATTGTGTCGACACAGCTCTCACCTAAAGAACCTAAGTCCTTCCACATTTCGGCCGTATCAATCAATGCGAGCACTAGACTCGAATGTTCATCCAAACATTTCTTGTCGACAACAATATTATGTAAAAAAGTCAGCGTCAGAAGTTTTAACTTTCTTCCATAAGATGGTAATAATGTTTTGATCCTATTGAGCTCAAGTGAAAGCGGATCAACGGCTTGTTGAAAATAATACGCGAGAAGTTCTGAAGTTTGGGCATCAGGGTAGGGAAGCCTAGTATCTAACTCTATGATACAACTTTCAACCGCGCCAAGCACTCCCTCATCCAAATTGCGAACCAATGACAACTTGCTGATTTTCTCAACATGAGATCGACGGGGCTTGATCTCCTCCAAGATTACGTTTAACTTCCCTCTCAGCACCGACGCACTATCATTAATACTTGCTATTCCGCCTAAAGCTTTAATTTTCGAAGTCAAATCGTTACGTTCTCTCGACTCGAGAACCTCACTTTCCTCCAACGAAAGATATTGATCAACTTCTACCAGTTCTCGTTCGAGTTTTTTCCACTTATGAGCAATTAACAATTCCTGCGCGCGATCTAAACTGTTTACGAGCTCATGATTCAGCGCACCCAAAGCGTCAACACGTTTTTTTAAGGAATTGATTTTTGATTGCTGGACGACCTCAAGCTCTTCAAGATCCTTCTCTACAATCCTTTCGATACTCGGAAGGACCTCTTCATCGGATTCACTTGTAAGCGCAGAAAAAGCCTCAAACATTTGCCGTTCAGCGTAGATCTTACTCAGCTGTGAGTGAGTATTAAACCCAGCCTCCGATATAATAATATCAGCTACAATATCACTGTGAATTACACTTTTATGTTCAAGCCTTTTCGAGAAAGCACGAGGAAAAAATGCACTGACATCATCACTTTCATAAATAGCATCTAGAGCACCATCTAGGTTTTTCTCAAAACACGCATGCTGAAAGCAATCCCTTTTCTCGTGCAACTGGAGAAGCCATGCTTTTAACATTGCAACGTCTGAATCGGGAGACTCGAGAACCTTACATATCTTATTCAATAAGCCTTCGTGTTTTGGCTTTTCACTATATGCAGCTTTTGAGATTGAGATCAGATAGAGTCCCACCCAATCATTAATTTCGAAAATCTTTATACCAACCTGATTACGAATAAACTTATCGTACTCGGAGCGCTTCTTTAAATGCTCGGGAATCTCTTGCTTCCATCCTGCCAAGTGATTCTCGATTTCAAAATCGTCAATGAATTTTTTATACTCCATAACAAATTCCGATAGCCCACGCTTTTCAGCGACCTCGTATAAAGGTGCAAAAAGTTCACTATAAGCCAGATTCCAGATATGAGCATAAGTATTACTTCCACCTTTACGATGCTGTTCCAATATAGAAAACAGCCTGTTGCGCATTTCGAACTCGACACTCGAACTGCTCTGCTTCTCACCATTTCTTATTACAGCCTTCGCTACATACTGCGTTAAGAACCGAACATCAACTTCAGAACCATACTCAACGGTACATATGTAGAGCGCAGCGAAAAACTCATCAAAAAGAGTTAATGGGTTGCTCACAACATCGTGTAGTGGATAGGCACTCCAATAAGAGTAACGATCGATATTATTTACGCCACCGCTATTTAAGTAGGCCTGAAGCTGAGCTAAAGCCATCACTGGCACGCACTTTTCGTTTTGCTTAGCAACTTCTTCTTTCTGGCCTAATGTCAACCACGCTGCTACGGAAATAATACCCGATACAGTAGCGCCCTCCTGATCCCTCAATGAGGAAACTATTAATCCAACAAACTCTCCACTTAGAAGTCCGAACTCCTTACGAACGCAGATTCCCAGAATGTTGTTTATGAATTTCTTCTGGATTAAATAAAGCCCAAGCTTCCGCCAAACATTAACGAGTGAATCATCCAGCAGAGGATTCCAATCTATATTTTTATAGTTCTCTTCGACAGCCTTAAAAAGCTCCTGCTCTGACCGTATCCCGCTCTCGATATTTTCTGCGAACCGCACTAGTCTATCCAGGATTTCATCGGTGGATAGCATAGCGTTCCAATCTCTTTTATATAACACAAGCTCCTTTATTGCGCAGGCGCTTTTACTCAAAATCTGATCGATTTTTTCCTTCCGTTGCGCAATTTCTTTTTCGTGATTTTCAACCGCGACCGCCCACTCACTGAACCCACTCAAACTAATTAGCTTTGGTATAAATAAATTATCCGTTAGCTCCAATGCTTCATACCCGTTCTTCAACGGATCTTTAAGCATCGATACTATATTGTTCTGCTTCTGCTCAACTATCTCCAGCAATCCATGTGCTGACTCCACAGCTTCATGCATCCCCTCCAATACCGACTTCATGTTATTGGAGACTAACAACGCACTAGATTTCTGCGCTATCCCCTCACTGAAGACACGTAATTTGCTAACAGCATCACGAACTTCAAGAAGATCAGAGCTTAGCTCAAGATGATAAGGATGGACGTATACATTTACTGTTTCTGTTTGTTTTGCTTTCGTAGCGCCGTTAAAAACCGGATCATTTAAAGCGGGAACATCAGTTGATACGATTTTCTGCTTTTGCTTCTCTGAAGGTAGTTCCCAATTACCAGCGTCTAAAAGCTCTAATATCTCGGCCTCCTTCTCTTCGATCAATCTTGAGCGAAGTGCTGCTTCAAGATTCTGAAGAGAACTTTCCTCAGGGGTTTCCAACAAGTGGAGCTGACAAGACTCGAACATACTCCAAGCAAATAACGCTGCGGTGACCTTATCCACTGACGGCGCGCACATTTGTTCTGTAAGCACACCGATATTTTCTAATACAGGAAAAACTCGCTTATTTTCTTTTGCTCTCTTCTCGTAAAAAGATGCCAACTCGGGTGCATCGAAGTGCAGTTTTTTATGCTTCTGCGTAATGTAAACAAAAACCAACCTATCAAAGGTTGGAAAGCCTGACTTCCTTGCAAACTCCCAGAACTTTCTAAATTCCGACCAAAAGACAAGCTTACTTAAACGAACATATGTATCTTCTCTGGGGTTAAGCTTTACACCCGTAAAACCTTCTATTATTGCCCGTATATGACTAGATGACTTAGGCCAAACATTGCAAATTCTTTTAAGAAGCGCAACATCAATCTCACCAGGCTTGCTTTCAAAAACTTTCGGCAAGCTCACTAAATTTAATGACTGAGAATTCTTACTCATGGAACTTCCCTTTCCCCTAGCTCGAGAGATTTAGGTTAAATTAGACTCTACAAAACCATTCAAAACACCAAAATTTGTAGTCGATAAGTGTCACTAATCGATATTTTGAGAATGACTGTATCCGATTCATTTCAGCAGAGGAAGCAAAGGATGGCCTCATAATGGCGTTTTGCCTCAAAGAATTGGTCTTGCCGGTGATTTTGTCAATCCGCTTCCGTTCGAGCGCCTTTCGGCTCACGGGGCGCGACGTGCTAAGGAGGGGCGCTTATAAAGGAAAGAGGTTAAAGCCTATGAAGCAGCCAACAGCTTTTTCTATCCCTGCTTGTATCCCTATTTCTTCAAGAGCTCTCACAGCTCTGATTCATAAGGCGTAATAGGGTCTCCCTCGGGCACAAAAAAGGCCTTGCCAAGCAAGACCTTTTTCCAACCTGGGCGGCGCAGCTCCTCCGCCCTACCTCACCTCAACAATATCCAACGCTCGATTCGCCAACAGCTCACTCACCTCAATCACCTGCAAAATCCCCAACGCAACACGCCGTCTTGACCCATCCAAATCAAACGCCAAATCACTGATCATGGCATTCGCCGAAGCCAGGTTCTCACTGAGATTCGCAAGCAAACACTCAGAATCAACTCCCGGATCAATCCGAAAAATGGAGTCCGACTTGTCAGACGTTTCGCCCTTAGGCTTGGGTTTCAGGTAGTAATCCAACGCGCGGGTGGCCGCGTCGTCGAGCTTTTTGTTGCGGGCAGACTGGGCACGGGATGTGGGTTCGTCCGTATCTGTAACTGGAGGGTTCGGTGTAATTTTGACCATGGTCTTAACTCTCTGGTTGAGGCCACGACCCGCTCGCTGCTAAACGAAGTGGGAGGCGGCTGTACGCAGGTTAGCAGACCGACGAGTTAAGAAATCGGCGCGCCCGAGGACGCCCTGCGCACAGCCACCATCAAGTGCAGGAATGGGATTCCCGTCTGATGACGCGTTGTGCGACTTAACTCGGCGAGCTGCTAAACCCGATCACTGACCATCAATGACAGGTCCAAACTACCGACACCACCCCAGGCGCACAAGCCGGCGGATTCTGGCGTAGTTGTAGGCAAAGGCGCAAGGCGATGTGAGCTCTAGGGCGCGACCTGACGGCGGGTGGTCACGATGAATGGCCTGCCGTCCAGGGCTCTTTGTTCCAGAACAATCCTGTTCTTCTCCACCTCCTTGATGCGCGCCTGCCCCGATGCCCCTGCCGGGTAGATATCACTGAGGTTGGGCATGCTAGAGCCGACAAACTGCGCCACCGTCAAAGGCGAGATCTCTTTGCCGTCCACCCTATACGTCTTGGGCAACGTCTTCATTTGCTCCAATGTGAACGAAAGGTACTCGCTATCCGCATTCCAGCTACCCGCGCCGTTAACACTGTACTCGAACCGATAGGGTTTCGAAGGCTCTGTTCCAACCAGCGCGATCACGCCGTTCAGATTGTAATGGTTGTTGGCGAAGTACTCGGTCATGCCCTTGAACTCGAACTGAACACCGCCATCGAGATAGCTGAACTCCTCGGTCCAACGTCCAATGAAATGGCTTTTGTAGTAGTCAGCCCTCATGTCGTCCAACCAGGTTGAGATGGCGGGGAACCCCGCCATCAAGCCAACAATTGCTACAAGAGCAGCCCAGCTTTTTACCGAGTACTGCTTAAGTGTCGAGACAGTGGTCATTAATAGCTCCTAATCCATGAGGAGGCGTGCAGCACTCCGGTTCGTCTGTGCAGTTACTGCTTCAGGTCTTCTATCAGCTTGCCGACTGCCAGATCAGATACGCGGGAAAACGCTGCACGCAGTGCTTCGGGATCGGTGGCGTACTGCTCAGGGGTGTAGGCGAGGGTGTTGCTTTCGTTGAAGGGCGAGATGGTATTGAAGTTGCGCCAAACCGATGTGCCGCTACGTTTCATGGAGCCGTTGACGCCGATAACCGGGTAAAGCACGGAGCTGTAGTTTTTCAGACTCAGTCCCCACTGCGAGACCATGATTTCAACGTCGGCATCCGCTTTCTCGCCTTCCGCCACGAGGGTGAACATACCTTCTTGCTTAATGCGCTTCTCGAAGCTTTCACGCACCAGTTTTCCCAGATCGATACCGTGGGCCTGCATGTTGTTCAGAATCACTTGAGAGATATCTGCCGTCGCGCCATCGGCCGTCTTGGTGCCCATGACCGAACCAGCGCCCGTCAATGCGCTCGTGCCAGCGCTCGATGCGCCAGCCGCCATGCCAGTCGCTGCGCCTGCCCCGGCACCCAGGCCTGCCCCCCAAGCCTGGGTCATGCTCGTGTACTTGAAGTTTTCCACCGCAAAGTACACAGGAAGGATTTTGATGGTTTTGATCTGGTGGCGGTCTTCAACACTCAAAGACTTGGTGACACACCCGGAAAGCAGGCTGACCGAGAGCAACGCGAGAAACAGATTTTTCATTGATAGGAATACCGATGGCATGAATGACGTGTCGCCTGAGCGAAGGGACCTTTGAGTTCCAAAACGTCTCTCTGACCGCTCCGGTTTTCTCTCAGGATAAAAAGGGGTTCGGGTAGCCATGACCGACAACCGTTCTAGTAGAAGCGGTCTTCCTGCTTCATGCCATAAATGCGCCCGAACGTTCTGAAGGAGATCCACAGGAACAACAGCGTCAGCAATACCCCGCCCGCCATAACGATAAAGCTGGCGCGGTTGGTGTGCAGCTCGGTGGCGATGCTGCTGATTTGGGGTAACCAGCGAGAGTAAAGCAGTGAAATTTCTTCACCTACTTTGTACTGGTAATGTTCGCTGTAGCGCTGGTCAAAGTATTCGTCTTCATGAACCTGTTGATCACTGTCGACATACCGGTAATGAATGATGACGCCGTTGGGATTCATCGGGATGCCTTCCAGATGCGTCACCGTGCCTTTCGCTTCGACAGGGGTCCACCGAATGGCGCCATAAATGGTCCCTGAGTGTTTTGCCAGTGAGGCTAGAAACAACAGCAAGATGCAAGCAATGGTCAGCAGGACGATGCGGTTATAGAGATGATCTTTTTCAGCTTCACGTGGGTAAAACATGCTCCGGTCCCTCGGGGATAAATTCTTGCGCATCCTATCGGCGTTCGATCCAACAAATTGAATTTCTCCAGTGATTTTCCCTTGCTCCTGGAGCATCTGTCGGGCTTTACAGGGCTGCTGCACAGCCCAGCGGGAGCAAGCGCCCTCGCCACCGGTTGATGGTTGTCCTTACCTGAGCTGCATGACGATCAGTTGCCTCTACGCGTTCTCATCTTTTTCGGCCGCCTCATCGCTATGCACCACCACCAACAACTGCGCCTGAACATCCCCCACCGAACGCAACCGATGGGGCTTCTGCGCATTGAAATGCAAGGCGTCGCCGCGATTCAGCAGCACGCGCTCGTTCATGAAATCCACTTCCACCTGCCCCTCATGCACGAATAGAAACTCCTCCCCCGTGTGTTCCTTGAACGCGTGGTGCGCGGTGAATTCGGTCGCGGGGTAGAGGATGAAGGGCAGCAGGCTGCGCTCGGAGACCTGATGGGCCAGGACCGCGTATTCAGAGCTGCCGCTGCTCGACGCCAGCGAGCGCCGGTCTTCACTGCGCACCAGGCTGTAGCTGTCGAGGGAGACGTTCTCCTCTGAGAACAATTCTTCGACATTCACGTTCAGCGCCTTGGCGAGCTTGAGCGCGGTGGCGATGGAGGGCGTGCTCAGCCCGCGTTCCACCTTGGACAGGTAGCTCTTGGTCATCCCGGTTTTTTCGGCCAGGACGTCCAGTGTCATGCCGAGTTTTTTCCTGAGCAATTTCAAGCGAATGGACATAGGTAACCAACATTTCCTGGGAAACGGACAATCAAAGGTTGCAAATGACACTTTGTGTCATATAGTATTTTTTGTGTCATTAGCACCTTCCTTTCACAGCTTCCATGACGCGGATCAAGAACGGTCAAAGAACGAATCAGGAGAACGGATATGAGCAAGACACTGGCGACGCCCAAGGACCAGTTGGTCCAGCACGCTGTTAACCAGATGCAAAAATCACTGCCGGATAATACGTGGACTGTACGACAAAAGCTGGCCCTGACCTGCCGCATCCTGTTCGAAAACGGTCACGACTCGGGCCTGGCCGGGCAGATCACTGCGCGCGGGCCGCAGCCGGGCACCTACTACACCCAGCAATTGGGCCTGGGCTTCGACGAAATCACCGCCGGCAATCTGCTGCTGATCAATGAAGACCTGGAGGTGCTGGAGGGCCACGGCATTCCCAACCCGGCCAACCGCTTTCATACCTGGGTCTACCGCGCCCGGCCGGATGTGAACTGCATCATCCACACCCACCCGACCCATATCGCCGCGCTGTCGATGCTGGAGGTGCCGCTGCAGATTTCCCACATGGACCTCTGCCCGCTCTACGAAGACTGCGCTTTTCTGGAGGGCTGGCCGGGTGTGCCGGTGGGCAATGAGGAAGGCGAATTGATCGCCGGTGCCCTGGGCGACAAGCGCGCCATCCTGCTTTCCCACCACGGCCAGTTGTCCACCGGTGCCACCGTGGAAGAAGCCTGCAACATCGCCCAACTGATCGAACGCGCCGCGAAGCTGCAACTGCTGGCCATGGCCGCCGGCGAGGTGAAGCCGATCCTGCCTCACCTGGGTCGCGAAGCCCATGACTGGATCGCCCGCCCCAAGCGTCACGCCGCCGCCTTCAACTACTACGCCCGGCAGAACCTGCGCCAACACGCCGATTGCCTGAACTGAACCCATTAGGAGCCACGCCATGTCTACCAATATCCACGGCATCATCGGTTACACCATCACGCCCTTCTCCGCCGACGGCCAAGGCTTGGACCTGGACGCACTGGGCCAGTCCATCGACCGCCTGATCGACAGCGGCGTCCACGCCATCGCGCCTTTGGGCAGCACCGGCGAGGGCGCTTACCTGAGCGATGCGGAGTGGGATCAGGTCAGCGAGTTCAGCATTGCCCGCGTCGCCGGCCGGGTGCCGACGGTGGTCAGCGTGTCGGACCTGACCACCGCCAAAGCGGTACGCCGTGCACGTTTCGCCCAGGCGAAAGGGGCCGATGCAGTAATGGTGTTGCCGGCCGCTTACTGGAAACTGAGCGAGGCGGAAATCCTGGCCCACTACCAGGCCATCGGCGCCAGCATCGACCTGCCCATCATGCTGTACAACAACCCGGCCACCAGCGGCATCGACATGTCTGTGGAGCTGATCTTGCGGATTTTCAACGCGGTGGCGAACGTCACCATGGTCAAGGAGAGCACCGGCGACATCCAGCGCATGCACAAGCTGCAGTTGTTGGGCGAGGGCCAGGTGCCGTTCTACAACGGTTGCAACCCACTGGCCCTGGAAGCCTTCGCGGCCGGCGCCAAGGGCTGGTGCACCGCAGCGCCGAACCTGATCCCGCAGCTCAACCTCGACCTGTATGACGCCGTGCTGGCCAACGACCTGAGCCGGGCCCGGGCGCTGTTCTATCGTCAACTGCCGCTGCTGGACTTCATCCTCAAGGGCGGCTTGCCGGCCACCATCAAGGCCGGTCTATGCAGCCTGGGCCTGGAGGTGGGCGATCCACGCTTGCCAGTGTTCCCACTCGACGAGGCGCGCATTAGCCAACTGCAGACGATGCTGAATCAACTGCGCTGAATCACGCTGGGCCCTTGCGACCGACAGGTGGGCCATCCTGTTCGGTCGCTGTTGTCCTAATGGGTGAGCACCGCTATGACCATCGAGGCAATGAGATGAACACCTATCGCCCCTTGAACTGCGACTTGCATGACTATCTGGAGATCGCCTGCCTGTACGGCTACACGCTGGACATCGAACTGACTGACGACCAACGCCTGACAGCCCGCGCGATCACCACGCGTACCGCTCGCACGCGGGAGGAGTTTCTCGACGTTGAAACCGCGGAGGGTCGCCGGGAGATTCGTCTGGATCACTTGTTGGCGATTACGCCGCGGGATGAGCACGCCCAGTTTGGCCGGGTTGTGCTGGCGGTGGGTGGCTAAGCATCAAGCTTGTTAAGCGCCACCAGATGCAAGGTTGGTTTGGGGCCGCTGCGCAGCCCCAGCGGGGCGGTGCGACGATTCGCTAAATCTCCTCGCCACAGATTGAGGAGACTTATTGGGTACCGGGTTGTAGCAGGCTGCCAAGTGCTGTCTCCTGATGCTGCTGTGTTTACACCATTACTCCACATACCTCACATCAAACGACCCTCTGACAATTTGACCTTCCGTATCAGCGAAAGAATAGACCCCTCTGAAAAACCTGAAGAATCTGCCGAACTCTATAGTGATCGTCCCGGTGCTGACCGAATGATGCTTCCCCTCCTCGTCGATGAAGATCCACCGTATAGAGGGGCCATCGAAATCACCAGGATATTGAAACGTTTGTGTGTCACCACCCGCTTGAGCGGCCGGGAAACCGATAAAAATCGCGGCGTCGTCCTTTTTTCCTCGCTTCCACGCTTTCAGCCCTCCTTGCAGAAATCCGCCACTGGCGTTGTTGCCATCGCTATTGAACAACGTCGCATTGACCTCTGTAAAAGTTACCGAAGATGGCGTATTGACGATAATCGTTCCTACCATGCGGGCATCTGATTTTTTATTGTCGGTTTTCATGTTTGAACCCTCAGTGCTGTGACTCAAGGCGCCAATAAGACAGCGCAAAGGGATATAAGCATCAGATATACCCATCGACTACTGTCAGAAGTAACAGCTAACAAGATCGTTTTAATGAGTTGGTTGCGAGTGATCTGTAAAAAACGCAATAACCGTGGGAGCAAAGCTTGCTCGCGATGGCGGTAGTCAATCGGCAATAACGGCCTGCCGCCATCGCGAGCAAGCTTTGCTCCCACAGGTTTTGCAGCGTTTGATCCTGCTGTTTCTTTTGGCCGCCCGGCAAAAATCTTTCGCTTTATCCCCTCCCGCAAAGTTCCCATCCGCTCCAGCAAAGTCGCCGCGCCCTCTCCCCCTCGATAATGCCCGCTTCGCTTGCAGTCCCCTTACCCGCCAACACCGTGTAAACCCCATGAACCTACGTGCCTTCATCCGTTGTTATTGCCTCAAGTCCAGGTTCGCCATGAGTGCGCTGGTCCGGCTTCACCGGGCGCTTTCTTTCATGGCCGGTTATCTGGCGCGGTTGGGCTTCGATTCCGAGCGGTGGCCGGTGCCTCGTGATGAGGATGCCGCGGACAGGCAGGCCAATGCCATTTGCCCGGAGCTGGCCGCGACTGTGTTCAGCCATGCGCGGGAAGGGGCGATGCTGGTCGACCCCTTCGGGCGGGTCATCGGTGTGAACGAGGCGTTCACGCGCCTGACCGGTTATGGGGAGGACGAGGTCAGGGGCCGGGACTTGAATTCCCATCGCATGGTGCGGCGGCTCGCGGCGTTTTATGCGCCGATGAAGAACGCGCTGGATTTCCATGGGCACTGGTCCGGGGAAATCCAAAGCAGCCACAAGGACGGCCGGGAGATGACGTCGCGCGTCAGCATCAGTGCCGTGCATGACCGCCACGGCAATGTTCAACATTACGTGGTGCTGCTTAGCGACATGACTCAGATGAAGCAACGCCTGCAGTTGCTGGAACGGGACGCCCGGTATGACGCGCTCACGCAATTGCCCAATCGATTGCTGCTGGCCGAACGGATGCGCCAGGCATTGGGCAAGGCGCGGATCCATCAGCAGAAGGTGGCGATTGCGTTTATCGACCTCGACGGTTTCAAGTCCCTGAACGACAGTTACGGGCATGACTGGGGCGATCGGGTGTTGCAGATCGTCGCGGCGCGGATCAACGCGACGCTGCGTGCGAGCGACACGCTGGCGCGGCTTGGCGGCGATGAGTTTATTGCCGGGTTGGTGGAGCTAGAGGAGGTGCAAGACAGCGAGCCGTTGCTCAAGCGCATGCTGCAAGCGGCCAGCGCGCCCATCCTGATCGGCGCCCAGACGGTGGAGATTTCCGCCAGTATCGGCGTGGCGTTTTTCCCCGAGCACGGTCAGGAGATCGACGCGCTGATCAGCAAGGCGGACCAGGCGATGTACCTGTCGAAAAAGGCCGGCGGCAACCGCCTGGCGTTTTGTCCGACCCGCTTCATTTCCCTCAATAACGGAGCCTGACGGTGGTGCCGACGGTTCTTTCGCTGCCGGTCATCACCCCGTAGTCACCGGCGCCGAGCAGCGAATAGACGGCGGTGACGTAGTGACGGTCGAACAGGTTGCGCACCCAGCCTTCCACTTCCCAC
Organism: Pseudomonas sp. ICMP22404; assembly: GCF_006227205.1. Classification (GTDB taxonomy): domain Bacteria; phylum Pseudomonadota; class Gammaproteobacteria; order Pseudomonadales; family Pseudomonadaceae; genus Aquipseudomonas. Next base: position 166,277 of record NZ_VCNG01000007.1, on the reverse strand, counting down.
CCGCGGTCCTGGCTGCGCAGCCCCAGGCGCAGATTGGTGAGGCCGTAGCTGGGCTGGTAGCTGCCTTCGCCGCCTTCGAGAGTGCCGGAGTATCCGGTCCGGAAGCTGTAGTCGACACCGCTGTAGGCTTCCAATCCATAAGGCAGCGGATGGGTATGCTCCAGGCCGCTGGTGAGACTCCATTCCGGCGCGTTGTAGAGCCGGTCGCCGCTGAGGTCGCAGGTCCACTGGCCCGAGGCCGGCGGGCACGGTGCGTTGGGAAAGCTGCGATAGCGCGCGTCGCTCCAGGCCAGACCCAGGCGTCCGGTAAGCCGGGGGGCCAACTGCCAGGCCGAGTCCAGTTCGATGCCACGCAGGCGCACCTTGCCGACGTTGATCAGGTTGTCCCGCAGCGGTGGCGCGAACACCGATGTCGACGGGCTGTAGGTGAGCGCCTGGTAATTGTCGACGTCGGTCTGGTAGACGGCGAGGTCGAGCAGCGCGCGCTCATCCCAGAACCGCGTCTTCATGCCCAGCTCCAACGACGTGGCGCGCTCCGGCTCGAAGGTGGGCGCGGCGAACGGGCCGACCACGTCGAAGTTGATGCCGCCAGCCTTGTAGCCGCGGGACCAACTGACGTAGCCCATCACGGCATCGCTGAAGCGGTAGCTGGCGCTGAGCAGGCCGGAGACGTTGTCTTCTTCAATCGAGTCCTGGCGGTAATAATCCCCCCCGAGGGCGATGTCCCGCAGCAATTGGCCGCCCGCCTGGAACGTCGGTGGCAGTCCGGCCAGCGAGGCGAGGTTGCTGACGTCGCGGGAGATCCAACCGTCCTTGCGCTCCTGGCTGTAGCGCAGGCCACCGGTCAGTTCGAGGGGGTCGACGGGGCGCCAGGACACCTGACCGAACACAGCTCGGCTGTCGCCCTTCTGCTCGCCGTCGTAACGTTGCCGGGCGCCGTCCAGCAGTTGGGGCGGCACCTGCCGCGGATCGGTGATGGTGATGCCGTAGAGCTTCTGCAATTGCTCCAGTTGGTCGCCGACGAACCAGGACGCGGCGTCCTTGCCGAATTCGACATCGATATCACGGTCAAGCTGCTGGTGCAGGTAATAGAGCCCGGCGACATAGTCGATGGACGAGCCGGCCGTGCCGGACAGGCGCCATTCCTGGCTGAACTGCCGGTGCCCCAACTCGGTCTCGGACTGAGCCACCGACAGCGCGGTACTGTCGCCGTCGCGGGTGGCGCGGTAGTCCCAGTCACGGTAGGCGGTGATGCTGGTCAAGCGCATCGCCTCGTCCAGGTCCCAGTTCAATTCCAGGGACACACCGTTCTGCAGGGTCTGCGGGTGCCCCGGTGCGTCGATACGCACTTCACGTTGGTAAGGGTCCGGCTCTGCCAGCGGATAGCCGACGAACTGGGCCCGCTTGCGCGTCTGCTGGCTGTAGTGGTTGACCAGAAGCACGTTGCCGGCCTCGTTTTGTCGGGCATGATCTGCGATCAGGCGCGCGCTGAAGTCCGCGTTCGGGGTCCACAGCAATTGCCCACGCAAGCCTTGGCTGTCGGCGTCACCAAGGCGGGCGCCGTCTTCCAGGTTTTCCACTTGTCCATCGACCGAGCGTTCGAAGACGTTCAGTCGCCCGGCCAGTACATCGTCGTGCAACGCCCCGGAAACCGTCCCGCGATATTCACGCAGACCGGGCTCGCCGTAGCTGGCCTCCAGGTTGGCCTCGGGCTGGAACGTCGGCTGACGGGTGATGATGTTCAGCGCGCCCGCGGTGGTGTTCTTGCCGAACAAGGTGCCCTGGGGCCCGCGCAGCACTTCGATGCGCTCGATGTCCATCAACTCGGTGAAGGCCATGCCCTGGCGCGCCTGGTAGACGCCATCGACGTAAGTGCCGACGCTGCCTTCCAGGCCATCGTTGTAGGCGGTCGCGCCGAAACCGCGCAGGCCGAAGCCGGCATAGCGGGCGTCATGCCCGGACACCACCAGCCCGGGCACGCGCTGCTGGATGTCTTGCAGCGTGTGCAGGCCGGCTTCGTCCAGTTGCTCGCCGTAGAGGACGTTGATCGGGATCGGCACCTGTTGCGGGTCTTCCTCGCGGCGGCGAGCGGTCACCTTGGTTTCCTCAAGGACCAGAGGAGCGGGTGATACGCCAGGCGTGGTCGGCAATGGCGTTTGTTCGGCATAGGCCGCCGTGCAGGGCAATGCCGTCAGGCTGCCGAGCAAGAGTAGCCGGTAACGCCGACCGAGCACGCTATTGCTCCCGAGCCATCGGGCGACGCACACTGTCCGAGTCCGTCAGTGCCTTGACCCACGCCAACAATTCACGGCTGTCGGCGGGCTTGAGCAGAACCGCATCGAAGGTCAGGTCCTGGGGATAGTCCTCCGGCCTGCGGGGCGGAACCGCCGAATAGAGCAACACCGGGCAATCGTGCCCGTGCTCGCGCACCCGTCGCAGCAGCGCCCAGCCGTCCATGCCGGGCATCATCTGGTCGCTGATCAGCAGGTCGACCGGCTGCTGCGCGAGGCAGGCCAGGGCATCCTCACCGCTCGTCGCAAGGCTCACGTCAAACCCGTAGCCGGCCAGCAGGTCATACAGCCATTCGCCGTTCTGCTCGACATCGTCCACCAGCAGGACATGCTGGCCCTGGCCATCGAACGGCTCGGCATGGCTATCGACGATGCCGCTTTCCAGCTCGTGTTCCGCGGCGCAGTTCAATTGCAGGCAAAAACTGAAGCGGCTGCCGCCCTGTTCACCGGCCTGGAGTTCCAGCCGGCTGCCCATGCGCTCCAGCAGTTGCGTGACGATGGACAAGCCCAGCCCGCTGCCTTCGTAGCGTTGCGCATTGCGGCCACGATGGAACGGTTGCAGCAGTTGTTCGAACTCTTGCGGATCGATACCGATGCCGCTGTCGATCACGCTGAAACGCAGCGCCACGGTGTCAGCGGTCGCCCCTGGCGAAGCGCTCACTTCGAAACGGACCTGGCCGTTGCGGGTGAACTTCGCCGCGTTGGCCAAGAGGTTCATGAGGACCTGCCGCAGCCGTTTGAAATCGGCCTCCACCAGCGCCGGCAGGTCCTGCGCCAGAACGGCTTCAAAGGTGTTGCCCTGCCGCGCGGCGAGGAAGCCCGCCTCCTCTTCGATTTCCCTCAGGAACCCATACAAATAGCCGGGCGCGAGGGTCAGTTGCATCTGCTCGAGTTCCCCACGGGAGAACTCGAGCATCTCGTCGATCAGCTCCAGTTGCTGGCGGGCGTTACGCTCGATATTGGCCGGGTATTCGTGGTTCGGCCCCGCGTGCAGCAGGCGTGAATAATCGATGATGCGCACCAGCGGCGAGCGCAGGTCGTGGCTGATGCGGGCCATCAACGCACTGCGTGCCGCCAGGGATTCGCGCAACTGTGCCGTGCGCAGCGCCACGGTGCTTTCCAGGCGCTCGTGCTCGGCCTGGCGCTGTTGTTCGAGGGTGGACAGGGCGTGTTTTTCCCGATACCGGCTGCGGCTGACTTCCATGATCAACGTGCACACCAGCAACGCCACGCCGGGCAGGGTCGACGACAGGCTGTGTTTGCTTTGCGGCGACTGCCAGGGCAACTGTTCCTGCGGAAAGAAAATCCGCATCAACAACTGCGAAAGCAGTAGCCCCGGCACCAGCCACGCCATCCAGTGGTAAGTGAGCCGTCGGCGCCACGCCATGAACAACGTGGCCAGGAGCACGCCGTAGAAACTCAGGAGCGACGCCTGGATCATCTGCGCACCCTGGACCGGATCGACCTTCAACCACCAGACCCGGCCAAGTGCACAACCCAGCAGTGGCACCCAATAGCTCCAGCCAATGATCCGGGGCAGCCGGCCCACCTGTAGCAACACACGCATGTAGGCGAGGAACAGGACGAACGAGATCACGCTGACGCACGCCAGCAGCTCGCGCGTCCAGCCGAGCGCCGCGGGCCAGTAGATCAGGTAGCCGTTCACGATGCAGGTCAGCAGGATATAGCTCAGTACCGCGCCTGCATTCACGTTCAGCAATCGGGAGCGCAGGATCCAGCCGACAATCAGTCCGAACGGGACGACCAGCAAGACAATGCCCAGGGTCAGACCGTCGCTCAAGTACGTCTGTTGTTCGCTGCGCAGCAACGCCGGTTCGGACCACAGCTGCGGCTCCAGCAGCATCTGGAAACTGCCGGTCACCCGGATGAACAGCGTGGTACCCTGCCCCGCCGCCAGCGCGACCGGGAACGCGGGTTGACGCGCCGCCGGTTGGGGCCATTCGGCGAGGGGATGGGCGCTGCCGGCCTTGGCCTCGCGCCAGTGTCCGTCGACAGATTGATAGACACGGATGTCTTCCAGCCGCGGCGCCCCGATCACCAGCAGGCGCGAACAGGCCCCGACGTTTGCATTGGTGAGTTGCAGCTTCAACCAGAATGCCGAGCGACTATAGCCTTGCGCTGGCCAATTCGCGGTCGCGGTGTTGAATCGCTCGTCGGGCAGTTGCACAACGTCCTCCAGGCTCAACCTGGCCTGGGGGTCTTCGACAATCCGCATCGCGGGCATCACGTCCAGCTGTTCAGCCTGGCAGATATCCACAGGCGCCGCGCGCAGCAGGCCGGCGGACAACAACGTCATCGCCAGCAACAAAAATTGCAGGCCCCGCATCAGGCGCGCCCGGCCGACTCGGTATCGGCTATACCCAGGGTTTGCTGGCGAAACTGACTGGGCGTCATGCCGATGCGTTGACGAAAGGCCGTGGTGAAGTTGCAGGCATTGCGAAAGCCCACCAGCTCGGCGACGTCTTGCACGCTCACAGCACTTTCGGTCAGCAATTGTTGGCCACGACGCAGCCGCGCATCGCGAATGTAAGCGAACACCGTCAGCCCCAGATGCTCACGAAATATCCGGGAAAGACGTTTTTCATGGGTGCCGACTTTTTGCGCCAATTGCACCAGGGAGGGCATGTCGTCGAGGTGCTGTTCAATCCATCGCATCGCGGCGCGCAGCACGATCTCGTCGCCCTCGGGCTCCGGGTCCGCCGGGCTGGCTTGATAGGTTGGCGGCGCGCGCCAGGTCAACTGCAGGTGGATCTTGATACGCGCCAGCACTTCTTCGGGGGCGCAGGATTTGGGGATGTAATCGACCGCGCCCACGGTCAGCCCTTCCAGGCGCTCCAAGGTGCTGTTGGCCGAAGACAAGAAGAGAATGGGCGTCTGCCGGGTCGACGGAGCCTCGCGCAACAGTCGGCACAGGCTGAAGCCGTCCATGTGCGGCATGTGCACATCCAGCACGATCAAGTCGGGACGCAATGCCAGGGCCCGTTGATAGCCCTGCTGGGCATCGCTGGCCAGGGATATGCGCCAGGGCTGTGCGTTCAGCAGAATGAGCGTGGCACGGAGGTCCTCCGGAACATCGTCGATCAACAGAATATGCGGCAGCGCGTCACCAGACACCGTCGCCCGCCCAGACACAGCCGCCCGCCTTTCGTCTCGTCCGTCGTCCATTCGCTACGTTCTCTTATCGCGCTTTTGCCAACGTCATTGCCGAAAGGCAAAGGTATCGCAAAGACAATCGAGGGATACGGTAAAAATCGTTATACCAATAGCGGCAGGTGCAGCGAAGACTTGAAGAGGCTGGGTCGTCCGTGGCTTTCTCCCCGTTAGACGCAGGTGCTGAAGCGGTCTTGCGGCGAGGCTAAGGATCAAACGACGCAAAACCTGTAGGAGCAAAGCTTGCTCGCGATGACGGCAAACCAGTCAACATTGCTGCTGACTGACTTACCGCAATCGCGAGCAAGCTTTGCTCCCACAGGTTTGTGGCTTAACTGATTGGCATTAGGCTGAGGGGGGGGCTGCGGTGCAGCCCTGCGGGGATGAATCCCCTCGCCACAGAGCGGCCCGGTCGTTATGCAGTGTTTAGAGCATTGCGCTTGCCAAACCCACCATGCTCCCGATACCACGCCACCGTATCCGCAACGGTCACGTCCAGATCCCGGAAACGCAGCCCCAGCGCCTGCTCGCTCTTGCGAGGGTCGAAACAGAAAACCTGTGGGAGCAAAGCTTGCTCGCGATGACGACAAACCAGTCAACACTGCTGACTGACTTACCACAATCGCGAGCAAGCTTTGCTCCCACAGGTTTGTGGCTTAACTGATTGGCATTAGGCTGAGGGGGGGTTGGGGCTGCGGTGCAGCCCAGCGGGGATGAATCCCCTCGCCACAGAGCGGCCCGGTCGTTATGCAGTGTTTAGAGCATTATGCTTGCCAAACCCACCATGCTCCCGATACCACGCCACCGTATCCGCAACGGTCACGTCCAGATCCCGGAAGCGCAGCCCCAGCGCCTGCTCGCTCTTGCGAGGGTCGAAACAGGTGCGATGCTCCTCGCGTATCACCAGCCGCAACGTCGCCAAGCTCAACAGGATCGGCTTGCCGGTCAGCCGCGCATAAATCTCCTGGGCCGTCGCGAGGGCGTATAGCAAGGGCAGCGGCAGTTGCCGCGAAGGGGTCTTGACGCCCGCGATACGGCCCAGCACAGGCACCAACTGCCCCATGGTCATGTGCCGGCCCGCCGCCAGGTAGCGCTCGCCTCGCTGTCCCAGCTTGGCGGCGGCAATCAGTGCCCAGGCCACATCGCGGGCATCGACCACGGCAAAGCTGCCGGGGATCAGCCCGGGCAACTTGCCGTTCACGACGTCCTTGACCAGTTGTCCCGAGGACGTCGGGCCCATGTCGCCAGGGCCCCACATCCAGCCGGGCAGGACCATGCAGGCGTGCATGTCGGGATGGGCGTCCAGGAAGGTCAACACGACACGGTCAGCGAGGATCTTGCTGCGGTAGTAATCGTCCGCATCGGCCTCGGCCCGCATGCAGGTTTCATCGATGGACGCGCCGGGTTCACCGTCGAGCACAGCGATGGAGGAGGTGTGGATAAATCGGCGTATGCCCGCGCGGTACGCCTGATGAAGCAGGTCTCGGGTGCCGTCGACGTTGATCGCTTCAAGCGCCGCCCAGTGGCTGCCGCCCTTGTAGTTATCGCGAAAGAATGCCGCCGTGTGGAACACCGTATCGCAGCCTTGCAGCGAAGCGGCGAAGGCGTTGACATCGGCCATGTCGCCGACAATCAGCTCCACACCGGGCAAGTCACTGAATTGCTGTTCGCCTTTGCTTCTGGAGCGGACCAGGGCTTTGACGGCGTAGCCACGCGCAACCAGTTCCCGTACCAGGTTGTTGCCCAGCAGGCCGGTGGCGCCGGTCACAAATACGTTGCGCATGACTCAAGCCTCGCCCTGTTCGGCGGACGGCAGCAGCACCGCGCTGTCGAAGAACACTTCTTCATGGGTGGCCAGCCCATCCTTGAAGATAAAGTGCGCCGCAAAGTGCACAGTGATGTGCCGACCATGGGGCGGTATCACCCGCTCCGGCAGCACCAGGGGGGCAGTGAAGGTGCCGGACAGTACGGCAACCAGCGCCAGTCGATCCTCGGCGACCATGAAGGGGCTGAAGGTGATTTCGGCGTCGGGCAGCGCTTCGAACAACGCGAGTTCCCGTTTGCGCATGGCCTCGCGACCAATCTGAATGCCCGTGCCATCGAGGTAGATGAAATCCTCGCTCACCAATGCAAGCATCGCCTCCACATCACGGCAATTGAAGGCTCTTGAGGCGCGTTCCGCGTAGTCGTTGGGGCCGGCGGTCATACAGTCCACTCCGTGGGTTTCGAAGGGCCGTAGATATACCGTTGGCGCCGTTTTTGAAAAACAGCGACTGCTGCATAATGGCTTTGCACATATGCAAACCAGGGAAGACAGGACGCATGGCATCGCAGGCGAATTGGGACGATCTTCGATTGCTGCTGGCCGTCTCGCGGCGGGGCAGTTTTCTTCAGGCGGGGCAGTTGTTGGGAATCGCGGCGTCTACAGTGTCCCGTCGCCTGACGCAGTTGGAAAGCGCCTTGGGCGAACCCCTTGTCGAGCGGGGCGTCGAAGGCTGTTGGCTGACCTCGCGAGGCCAGTCGCTGGTGGAAGTCGCCCTGGCCGCGGAAACCGGCTTGCGCCGACAAACCGTTGCGAGCCCGCCCGGGCGGCAGGCTGAGCTCAGTGGCAGCGTGCAGGTCAGTGCCGGGGAGGGTTTCTCTTCCTCCGTGCTGGAGGCCGCGAGCCGCTTCACCGCCCTGCACCCCAATTGTTCGGTGGAATTGCTGGTCACCGCCGAATTCCACAAGATCGTCCGCGGCGTGGCAGACATTGCGGTGCGCACCGCCCATCTGGGTGAGCCGTCACTGATTTACAAGCACATCGGCCGAGTCGCTTACGGCGTCTTCGCCGATGCGGCCTATCTGAAGCGCTCTCCAGCGCTCACCCCAGCCACGGCGGCGCATATCGCCTTGCTTCCCCCGCTGGACATGTTGCCGCAACTGCGCGCGGCAAAAGCCGGCGGCCTGGAGCATGCGCCGATCAGCGTGAATTCGTTCACCGCACAACTCGAGGCAGTGCGTCGAGGCATGGGGGTGGCGGTATTGCCTCGGGTATTGGCGCAGGATCTGATCGAGGTGTTTCCTGAGCTGCCTATTCCAGACCTGGAAATCTATCTGGTGAGCCGGCCCCAGGCGTTGAAGCAGGCCCATATCAAATGTTTTTTCGAGATGATGGAGCAGGTGTTGCTGGAAAGTGTGTCCGGGGGTTAGGGCTTGGAAAGCCGCGTACTCACCTGGACAACTGCCGCTTCCAGGCTTCATGAATGAGCTCCGGCCTGGCGGTAAAACGCGACATGTGGCGTATGCCAACCACCGGCACTCGAACGCCAGCAATGGTCGCAGTGAAGCCGAATGTTGCGGTATGCGAGCCGGTACAGATGTGGTCGATGACCTCGCCTTGACCAAATGCCGCATAAAGAATGCTGGCAGCAGAAGGCGCCCGGAGTGAGTTGCTGTAGGCAATGATCAACTCAGGGCGACTCAGCTTCATGGTCGCCTCGGCAAAAAACCGCATGGATCGCTCGGCAAGCACCTGATGACTGCCAAGCGCCGATGCCCTGGCCGCTCTGCCGATTGAAGCGGCGTCCTTGGAGCACAGCAGCAAGGCGTTGGTGTAGAGGGTTTCGGCCTTGGTGAAGCCCAGTTTGTCCGGCAGTGTGTTGAGCTGGTTCGCCAGGCGAGTGCTGCCCCATTTGCCCTCTACGCCAAGCCCCACATTACAGACCTCGGGCTGTTGGAAGTCTCCTTCGATGGCGGAAACGTTGGTGAAGTCCTTGTCGGCTTCAGAGCCGTTGAACCCCATCACGATCAGCCTTTTCTGTTCCGGCGGTGCTGCCAGTACGTTGAACGCGCAGTCATATGGGCGTGAGGCAAGAGGGCCCAGTTCGGTTTCGTTCAAGGCATTCAGGATCAGGTTCAGGGTTGCTTGGGGCATGTGGGGTGTCCATCAATTGCCACCGTGTCGTGGCTCGGGGGCGGGCGTTGTCTGTTGTGATTGCCAGCTTACAACTACCTCTGCTTCGATGTATCAGTGATCACCCCGCGCACGCGGATAGGCGCGGTGTTGATTGCGGGCGGATTGGTCGTCATCGCCAAAAGGCCGTGACTGTGGCCGATTCTGCATCTGCTTATCGCCAAACGTTACGAAGGTCGGTTAGACAAGCGAAGCGGCACGTCTATATTCACAGGGCCATCGCTCCCACTGGAGCCGAAATCCCGAGTGGTGGGTCCTGCTGAAAGGTAAAGACCTGCACAACCGGTTCATCTCATGCCCGACGGAAATGAGCTCGGGCAAAGGACTTCCCATGGCCCTGGTCGATCCCAGAAATAACGAATACGACGTTTGCAAACTCCAGAGCGCGAGCATCATTGGCCATGTAACCTCCGATACTGCGCGAATTTGGATTCGTGCGTATCGACCGGGGACATGGAGCCTGGTCTGGTCGACCAAACCCATTGACGGGGATCTGGTCAAGTTGGACGGAAAACCCTTGGTGGTTTTTTTAAAATCATTCGACTGTGCGTATGAATCGCACTCGTTCAGTTGGGATGATGACTTGACCCATACGTTTGATCTTAAAGGTCTGGATCAAAATACTGTCTATTACTACTACCTGATGACCGACGAGACAGACGGCACGGAAGCCTTTCGCAAAACTGAAATCGGCTGTCACAAGTCCCTTACATTCAGGACCATGGCTGACGCAATGCAGGACTTCAGCTTTGGGTTCTATAGCTGCCACGACCCATTCAACGCCAACGGAAGTTATGGTGCGTGGCCGCTCTTTCTTGAGCGAATGAACACGTCGGACGCCAGGTTTTCAATAGGTGGAGGCGATCAGGTTTACGTGGACTGTCAGGATAGCAAACACTTTCCAGACATCTGGGAATGGTTGGTCGACAACAAGGACGATCTGATAGCCGAGTGTTCCACCGGCAAGAGGCTTGATACCAGGAAACTCGACGCGTATCTGTTGAATTTGTACCGCTGGTATTATCGGGTGTACTGGAAATTCCCTCACCTGCAGGAAGTGTTTGCGAGATATCCGCAGTACATGATCTGGGATGATCATGAAATCATGGATGGCTGGGGCTCCCGTACCGATGAAGAACGAATTGCAATCATCTCGAGGATTTTCAAATCCGACGACAACGCGACTGACAGAAAACTGGTCGCGTCCATGTGGACAGCGGCGCGGACTGCCTACTTTGAGTATGCGCATAGCCACAATCCAGACACCGGCATTTCCAAAGACTCATTAAAGACGCCGGAATCATGTATTTGGGATTACAGCTTCGAAAAGGGTGGGGTTCCTTTCTACATGCTTGATCTTCGCGGGCATCACGACGTCGAGAGTCCCGAACATAAGAATTTTATTCTCGGAACACAGCAGGTCGAAAGATTCAAAACGTGGCTGACAAGCAACGAGCACACCTCCTCACCGGTATTATTTGTGGTCAGCTCAGTGCCCGTCGTCCACTGGAAATCGGTTCTATTGACGGTGGGGTCATGGTTTGACTCAGCCAAAGATGACTGTATGGATGAGTGGGACCACAGCACCAATCACACAGAGCGAAACCTGCTGCTTGATGCGGCTTTTCAGGCTTTGGATAAAGGCGGGAAGACCCTTGTATTCATCAGCGGTGATGTCCACTGCGCGGCGGCTTTTCGCCTGAGCCACGATGACTACCGTAGAGCCAGTGTTTACCAGATCACCTCAAGCGCTATTTCGCGCATGCCCGCCGGCCAGCTTGCCGGGGGTGGAATTGCAAGCTCAGGAAGGATCAGCGGCCATGCCTCCATTTACTTTGAGCATCTGTTCGGCCATTCGGAAGATAAGAACTTTGCAATCTTCCATGTAACGGGTGGGGCCTCAGCCTCCGTTGACCTATGCTGGCCTGGCGGCGCCCAGGGAGAGGCAGTGGTGAAGACACTCCGGCTTCGCTGAGATCGACACGAACTGGGCAACGCCGATCAGTGGCTCGATAGCGCTGACCCAGTTCAAACACACAACACCCCACGAAACCCTCTCGCCGCGTAATACGACTGCACGCCGTTGTGGTACACGAACACCCGGCCATAACGCCGGTCACCAAATATCGCCCCCTCCAGCGAGCGAACGTCAGCGGGAGTGGCCAGCCAGCTGGACGTCTTCAAGTCAAACGCCTCCAACGCCTGCAACTCGCGGTACTGATCCTCCGTCAACAGGGCGATGCCTATCTCTTCCGCCAGCTCAAGCGCGCTGCCCCGAGGTTTGTTCTCCTTGCGCGCTTCCAGGGCCGCGCGGTCGTAGCAAAGGCTTCTACGGCCGGCCGGGGTTTCCTTGGCGCAATCGCAGAACGTCACGCGCCCGGTGTGCTTGTCGTGGCCGATCACGTCCGGCTCGCCTCCAGTGGTTTCCATGGCCTGGAGGGTTTTCAGCGCGGCGGGGTTGCTTTCGAGCCGGGCCTGGACGTCAGGCCATTGAAGGTCCGGGTGGCGATGAGGGTTTTGTTCGAAACGGGACTTCAGCGTGTGCAGGAGGTTTTCCTGTTCTGGTTTTTTCATGGCATTGGCTCCTAGAACAAGGTGCCGGTGAACACTTGGGCGTTATGGAACTTCGAGTGCCCAGCCGCCGCATTCGTATATTGCTCGACCAGGTCATAGGCCCCCAAGTCGACCATTTCGATGTTATTGGGCGCCGTGACGGATTTGGTCATGGGCTGGATGACCAGGCCTTTCACCACGGGGGGACCCGGGTTGATCAAGGCGTCGAGGATTTTCCTGACCATGGTGGTCTTGGCGAACACATCCGTGGTCGAGGTGCTGGCGAGATTGCCGTTGGTGCCCAGCAGACCGACAAGGCAGTAGAAGACCCAGCAGGGCGACATTTGCCAGCCATACTTGGCTTCGTTGAGCGACGCATCCACGCTGCCTTTGCACTCGACGATGATGTACTCCTCCACCACGCCGCTGATCAGGTTGCGCTTGACCCATATCTGGTCGATCCCATTGGTGCGGCCTGAAGAGGCTTTGCCGATCTTCATCTGGTATTCGTTGCCGAGGACGGTAATCAGCAGTTTGGCGGCAGCATATTCACCACGGGTTTCGCTGGCGAAATGGATGGCGTTGGAGTTCTCCAGGTTCTGGAAGTGGTTCTGGATTCTGTTCCCTGATTTTCTGTCATTGACCGAGAACTTGTGAGAAATCCCACCATGGGTTTGCAGCCAGTTATATAGCTTCGCCTGCGCGGCGGGGTCCGAGCTGAGCAGGTTCCAATAGAGGAGCGCCGTTGGATCGGGCACGGGCTGACACAGGGCGGCTCGACGCTCGATGACCTGTTGGGCGGCATAGGTTGTGACAGGGTTGGTTGTCCCGAATACCTGTTCGACGTCCGGGTGGAAGTAGCTGCCTTTGGTGAATTGCTTATCCCGCGCGACGGCCTCCTTGATCTTCACGGCATCCAGGGTGTCCAGCAAGACCAGTTGATCAGCCCGGTCAGGATTGCCGTAATCCGAAGTGAGGCCATGCCTGTTGGTGATTTGATTGACGACATGCCTCCATTCCTTTCCGGTGGTATCCACCTGGGTGATGCCCAGGCTGCCGATGGGCGTGAAGGGATAGCTGCCCGTCGTCAGGGTCAGTGGCTTGGAGTCGAATGCAGTGTCGGGGGTGAAGAACAAATTGGTTTTCTTACCATCGCGCTTTTCCTTGGGAGCCAGTTCCATGATTTTTACATTCAATGGATCCGTCAGGCTGGTGTAGTCATTAAGCTGATTCACTGGAGTCCCTCCCGATGTATCCGGCGCGGATATTTCACTCTAGACAGGGGAATTCGGGACGTCCAGCGAGGGGAATTGGCTGTGCGGCAACTGTCGGTATCGGGATGACTGACAGGCCGCCATCGCGAGCAGGCTCGCTCCCACATGGGGGCTGTGGTGCTAGTGGTATTCAGGTACGAAGCCGGACCCTGTGGGAGCGGGCTTGCTCGCGAAAGCGTCGATACATTCAACATCGAGGTAACTGACAGGCCGTCATCGCGAGCAGGCTCGCTCCCACAGGTCCGGCGTCGTACATAAATACCGCCTACACCCCCCCCCATGTGGGAGCGAGCCTGCTCGCGATGGCGTCGGTACAATTCAACCTCGCGGTCACTAGCAAGCCCGATCCCACAGGTTCGACCTCTTTACGCCTGATACCCCATCGGCATCTCATGCCGCGTCGCCGTCTTTTCTTCGTGATAATGCGGCCGCCCCGCCGGCGACCTCATCAAGGCCGAGTTCGCCAATACCGTCTCCGTCAGCAGGCAGTCCTCTCCCCCAAACCAGCAAGCCAGGGCGGAGTTCCTATTGCCATGCATGTCCACCACCACCGGCCAGTTCTCCAGGCCACCGGCGTCGCTGGGTGGGATGTCGGGGTAGTGCTTGGGCGGCAGGACCAACGCGTCGCCGGGGCGCAGCCACAGGTCGGCCAGGTAGATCTCCCGTGCCGCAGGACGCCAGCGGGCGACGCTGATGACCAGTGGCAGACGTCCGTAGCGAGAGAAGAAGGCATGGGGAAAGTTGTGGTATTCGAGGTCGGTGGGGTTGTAGGTCAGCAGTTCACGCGTGCGCTCCGGCCCCAGATACGGGGATTGATGGCCCGCCCATTTGCCATAGGTGTATTGGCCCAGGATCAACTGGTCGTACTCGAAGCGCAGGCATTCGCCATTGGCAAGCAGGGTCATGCCGAAGGCTTGTGCCGTTTCCTTCGTGGCCCAGATGGGCTCGTAGCGTACTTCCTTGACGCGGAAATCGAATTGCTTGATCCGATAGGAACCGCAGCTCGTCGGCACTTCACGGTCCCACCAGGTGATGCCGGAATAGCGGGCGCCCAGCAGCAGGTCGGGGTTTTCAGGTGTCAGGGAGATCAGCTTGCCGCGCACGTAGGCGCTGGGCTGGGCCAGGCCATGGTCATTGAACAGATAAGGAAAGGTTCGCGGATCGAGCGCTGCTTCCACGCCCTCGTTGATAAAGGGAACACTGTTGAAGACTTGCATCGTCAGGGACCACTCACGCAAGAAAGCACGGGAGACCCGGCCGGATAGGCCGGGGCTGTCTGTTGGTTATCAACTATACGGACGGTGCGCCTCGCGGAACCAGTCCATGCCGTGGGGCAGGCGCCATGGCCGGACAGCGGCGCGTTTTTCAATCTGGGTCAGGCACATGGCGTTCTTCCAGCAGTGCACCAGCAACAGATGGAACACGTCGTCGCCACGCCGATCCCAGATCACATCGTCTTGCTGGCGACCCGGTTCGATGGGTTTGAGCCGGCAGTCGTTCTGGTCATGCATGCCTTGCAGACAAGTCCCCGTCTCGTAGTTGATCAGCAGCACCGGGTGGTTGATTTCCGGATAGGGTTTTTCCAGCTCGAGCATGTACCAGTATTGCCCCAGGTTGTGCCTGTCCGGGGTTTGCATGGCGATCCGGGTCTTGTTCTGCGGGTCGGTGGCCAGGGCCGGTTTGGAGTCGGTGTTGTTGCGCACGATGTACAGCAACGTACACGGGTCTTCCTGGGTCTTTTCCGTCTGCACCACCTTGACCCTGCCGAACGAGTCATGACACAGGCGCGCCGAGACTTTCACCGTCGGGTTGAGGTCTTTGCCCGCCTGGCCGAAGCCGGCGATGAGCCCATCGACGCCCGGCGTTTCCAGGTCATTGCCCGCCAGCACATAAGTGAGGCCGGCCAATGGGTTTGGCACCATGTACCTGGTCAGGGCCTCCCAACGCTGGAGCGCCTTTTCACTGGCGCCGTTGAGCAGCAGCACCTCACGCATGCGACGACCGGGGTAGTAACGCTTGTCGCGAGGCCAGCGCTCAGTGGCCATCAATAGCTTGTGCCCGCTTTTTTGTTTCACCAGCGAGGCCAGCGCATCCCAGAACTGTTCAAAGTCTTCGCTGGAGGCATCCGCTGCCGGTGGGGTGTGAAAGGTTTCGCTGGTTTCCTTGCTCTTGTTGTCGACGAACACAAGCCGCAGGGCTGGGCCGGCTGTCGCCGCGACAGATGCCTTGAGCCGATTGGAGCGGCCGAGAACAATCGTCGACTCCTGCCAATCCGCTTTGATTTCCGCCTTGTAGCTGGTGTACCACCGGTAGGCCTGCTCCACTGCCGTGCGGGTTGCGCCAGTGTTGATGAAGTAATAGACCGGCGAGAGGTTCAATTCCACAATCGCGGGATCGTTGGCCAGCGACTCGCGCCATTTGCTGAAATCCGCGTTGCAGTTATTGGGCTCCATCGAGTTGAAGTTGATCGAATGGGTGCCCCCCCGGGTGGTCAGGTTGGCCTTGCGATGGGCCAGGTGTTTCTTGACCGTTTCCGAAATCGAGGTCGAGGCGCTGCCGCTGACGAAAGCGCCGTACTCGGCCTTGACCATCGCATCGAGGGTGTTGGTCTGGCTGAGATAGCTCTTGAGCGCGGTCATCGCGTAGTTCAGCGAGCCGCCGACGGTGACCTCACTGACGATATCGACGCCGAAAGCGAGGAAGAAGTCGAAGAACGGCTGCGGATTGTCCTCGTCGAAAGCCGACGGCAGTGCCTTGACTCGTTCCTTGAAGACGTCGGTGGCGTTGGCGGGGTCGACCGCAAGCGTCAGTTTCCACAGCCGTGCCGTGTGGCTGTAGAGCGCAGCCTCACGCTCCTCGAAGGTTTTGATCTCGCTGCCGAACGTGACTTTGAAACCCGCGGAAAAGGCACCGTACTTACCAGCCGCCTCGACGCTCGATTGGGTATGGCTTTCATAATCGTCGCGGGAAGAAAATGTCTCGACCGTGGAGTTGTCCTGGGAGACCGCTGTGCTCATGGTGACGTGCTTGCCCACGTTGTAGGACGTGTCTTTGTAGGGCACGGTCCGTTTACCCGACTCGGTATCACCGACCTTTTGACATTCCTTCCTATCGCCGGCCCAGTCGAGCCGATTCAGGCCGCGTCCCAGTAACTGCGAGCCGCCGATATCACGCGGATCATTTGCGCTGCCTTGGAGTCCTTCGTTCATCGCCTTTCTCCCATCGCTCACGTTGTATCAACTGATGCCAATTGACGGGATTCAGTATCAGGAGGCCGCTGCCGAGCCGACAGTCCAGAGCGGTGTCAGTCCGGTATCAGTTTGGTATCAGGCAAAATGCCATCTTTTCATTAACGTCGCGGATGGAGAGGAGTAGACTCGGGCGTCTGCCGTTGACTTCCCCTGGCGATCAACATGGACTCCAGACACCGCGTGCTCCCTGCTCCAACCAAGCGCGAAGCTTCGGTGTCCGATGGCCGTGTACTGCTGGACGCCGGGCTGTTGAAAGGGCTGCGCAAACAACATGGCCTGAGCCAGGAGACCCTGGCCGAAGCCTGCCTGAACCGGCACCTGTGCGTATCCATCGCCTCCATCAAACGCGCCGAAACCGGCAAACCGGTGCTCTACCGCACGGCCCGTCACCTGGCGACGGCCTTCGATGTCGACGTGAGTGCGTTGTTGGGCGCTGCTGTGTCGACGATGCTGGTGGAGATCGAGCAATCGGTCACCGAGTTGCATGAGAAGGCCCTGGCACAACAGACGCTGAAACAAGCCGACGACGCGGTCATCCGCTACGTGCTGGAACTGTCTTTTGCCATCGAGGGGGTGCCCGAGGTATTGGCGGACGACATCGAACGCCTGGTCCGGCAGTTCGGCGGCGCAGCCCCCGTCATCGCCCAGGATGTCGTCATCGCGCGGTTCGGCTCACCTCAAGCCTATCGCAGCGACAGCGAACGTGGCCTGCTGTGCGCACTGGCGCTGAGCCGGGAGCAATTCGTAAAGCCGGGGCACGCCTTGTTGCTGCGGCTGGTGCGCCTGGGCAGCGAAACGACAATGCCGGAGGGCGATGCAATCCTGCTGGCGCAACAGCCGTTGTCGGATCGACACGGTCACGCACCGGTGTATGTCGCGCAGAACTTGCTGGAACAACTCGCTTCGCGCTTCGAGTTTTCCTCCACCGACGAGGCCTTTGCCGCCTATCGAAAGTGTCGGCGCCTGCGCAGCCTCGACGAAAACGCGCCCCGACCGTTGGTGGGACGGGCCATTGAGTTGCTGCAATTCAAGGGCGTGATCGAGGCCACCCACGAGTGCCAGGACGGCCATGTGGTCTATGTGCGCGGCATGGCGGGCATCGGCAAGACACGGCTGGTCAGCGAGTATTTCGACATCGCCCGGCAAAGCGGTTTCGCTTGTCATCGTGCCGATGTGCTGGACTTCGGCATGGACAACAGCCTCTGGCCGTTGGGGCAGTTGGTGGGCAGCTTGCTGGGTGTCGCTGGCGCTACGTCGATCAATGCTTCGCAGCTGGAGGCCGGGTTATCCCGCCTGAAAGTGGCGCCCGAACATTGGATGTTCCTCCAGGTCCTGACGGCTGTTTCATCCGCCGAGCCGCCCGCGTTGTATGCAGCGATGAGCAGCCCGGCTCGCACACAGGGGCTGCTGCTCGCCTTGCTCGAGGTGTTGCGGCGAATAGCGGTGCAACAGCCCTTGCTGATTGGCCTGGAGGACCTGCACTGGGGCGACGCTCCATTGTTTACGCTGCTGGGCAAACTGCTCGATGCCACGGACGACGCGCCCATCGTCTGGCTGCTGACGTCCCGCCCCGAAGGCGACCCGCTGGAAAACGCAATCCGAGCGCACGCGAACACGCCCATGAGCGTGCTCGACATCGCGCCGATCCGCGCACGGGAGGCCTCCGCCCTGGCCGCTCAGTTCATTGATGTCGACCCGCATTACCGCGCCGATTGCGTCATCCGCGCCCAAGGCAACCCGTTGTACCTGACGCAGTTGCTGGCGAGCCAGGAAGGTACTTTCCCCGACAGCCTGCGACACCTGATCCAGACCCGTTTCGACAAGCTGGCCTCGCACCAGCGTCGCGCCCTGCACTACGCTGCGGTACTGGGCAATCGTTTCGAACTGACGCTCTGGCGCGAGGCACTTGGACAACCTGACTATCTGCCGACGGCGGACATGCGCCAAGGGCTGCTGCGCGAAGTCGAGCCGGGAAACTACCTGTTCGTCCATGACCTGGTCATGCATTGCCTTTACGACGCGATCCCCGACGTGCTGCGTGAACAGTTGCATCGGACGGTAGCGAAGCTATACCGCGAGCGCGACCGGGTGCTCCATGCCCAGCATCTGCTGCGAGCCAAAGACCCGGCAGCGTTCGATGCGCTGCTGGCGGCCATGGACGAAAAGCGCCTCGCCTGCCAGTACGACAGCGTGCTCGCGCTGGCACATCAATGTGCGGTGTTCGGCGAGCGCACCCACGGCAGTTTTTCCCTTGCGTTCTTGTGCGGCCAAGCCTGTTCAGGCCTTGGCCAGACGGCGCAAGCGCGGGAGCATTTCCAGCGGGCGCTGGCATTAGCGGAACAGCCGCAGGACCGGATCGAGTCGGCGCTGGGCCTGGCGGCAGTCCTCAATACCCTCGAGTGCCTGGACGAAGAAGAACGCCTGATCGAAGACATGCTGCCCGTTGCCCAGGCCCTGCGCGCCCACACGGCACTGGCCCGGCTGCATCAGTTGCACGGCAATATCTACTTTCCGCGCGGTGACTATGTCGAGTGTCGCCGCTTGCACGAAGAGGCGCTCTCCTTTGCGAGGATCGGCGGGGATCTGGAAACCGAGGCCAAGGCCCTGAGCGGGATCGGCGACTCCTACTACGCCCAAGGGCACATGCAGACCGCCTACGAAGTCTTCGACCAATGCGTGCGCCTGTGCGAGCGCCATGGGTTGGTGGACGTGGAAGCGGGCAATCGCAGCGCCCGCGGCTCGGCGCAGTTCTACCTGGGCCAGCCGCACCTGGCGTTGCGCGACGCCACGGAGGCCATCGAATGCAGCCGCAGGATCGGCAACCATCGGGCGGAAGTGTTCTCGCGCCTGACCGCCTCCTGGGTGCTGGCGGCAAGTGCTCAGCAGGCGTCGGCAGAGCAGCAACTGACCTGTGCCCTTGAACTGGCGCGCAACCTGGGCGCCAGCCGTTTCGAAGCGATCCTGCTGGAAGGGCTGGCACGGGTGGCCTTGCACCAGGGTGAACGCGAGCTGGCGCAGACGTTGATCATGGACGCAGCAAGCCTGGTTGAACGCTTCGACCTGCACCGCTACATCGGACCCTGGATCTACGGCAGCCTGGCGATGATGGTCGACGATCCGCAGCTCAGCGAACAGGCGCTATTGAAGGGCGAAACTCAACTCACCCAAGCGTGCCTCGCCCACAATACCCTGCGCTTTCGCGTAGCTGCCGCTGAAACCTGTCTGCTGGCGGGGAACATCGAACAGGCAATCCGGCATGGACAGCAGATGGCAGTACTGCCCGAGTCCGCTTCATGCGCGTGGGTCAATCATCATGTGCGGCTGATCGACGTGGCAGGCCAGTGGTTGCGGGGCGATCAAACGAAGGAGGAGCCGTTGAAAGGGCTCCAACGCGAGGCGCAGCAGATGGGATTCGCGGCAACGATGCCGCGATTGCGGCAGTTGCTGGACGCTCAGTGACGCAATGCGTGGTCCGTGGCAGCCGACACACCATCGTCGGCTGACATACCGCCATCGCGAGCAGGCTCGCTCCCACAGGGATTCGTGGTGAACACAAATCTCTCGCCTACACAGAACCATTGTGGGAGCGAGCCTGCTCGCGATGGCGTTGGGTCAGCTTGCATCAATGTCGGACGGACCGCCGCCATCGCGAGCAAGCTCGGCTCCCACAGGTTCCGTGTTTGCTCGGGCATCTTTGCGTCCGCTCCGTCGGCATCTCATCTGGTATCGCCTTTCTCCCGTGATAACCCAGCCGCCAAGGCCTATGCTGACCCAATCCCCGCGACAGGCCGCTCGTGATGATCCAATGCAAACGCGCCTACGAAGCGCCCGCCCTCGACGATGGCCAGCGCGTGCTGGTCGACCGCCTGTGGCCGCGCAACTGCCGCAAGGACGCGTTGAGCATCGACGCATGGCTCCAGGACGTCGCTCCATCCCCTGAGCTGCGCAAGGCATTCAAGGGCGGTGAGATCTCCTTCGATCAGTTCAAAACGGCTTATCGCCAGGAACTGGGCGCGCAACCGCAGCATTGGTGGAAGCTGGTCGACATCGCCTGCAATGGCACCCTCACCCTGGTCTACGCAGCCCGATCGCCCCTCGAAAACAATGCCGTGGTGCTGGCCGAATGGTTGGAGGATGAGGTGGAAAAACGGGCGCAAATGAGTTCGCCTGCGTGTTACCTGCCTGAGTTTCCGGGCCACTGAACCCGAGGCGACGCCGAAGGTTTTTCCACACTACCGGCCCCCCGAACTCACCACGCAAAGCCTTGCGACATCTCTATCTTCAGCTATAGCTAAGTCTTTACTGTGCGTTTGAGTGAGGCAGGGATGTCAGTCACCGAGAAGATGACGGTGATGCAATTGACCATGCTGACCGCCGTGAACATGCTCGGCTCAGGCATTGTGTTGTTGCCCACCAAACTCGCCGAGGTCGGGGGCATTTCTATCCTCTCCTGGCTGGTCACGGCCACCGGTTCATTGGCGCTGGCCTATTCGTTCGCCCGCTGCGGAATGCTCAGTCGCAAGACCGGTGGCATGGGGGGCTACGCCGAATATACCTTCGGCAAGGGCGGCAACTACATCACCAACTACACCTATGGCCTGTCGCTGCTGATCGCCAACGTGGCGATCAGCATTACCGCCGTAGGCTACATCCAGGAACTTCTGCAGGTCCGGCTGGATGCCCTGCAAGTGGGGCTGGCGACCATCGCGCTGTTGTGGATCACCACGCTCGCCAATTTCGGCGGTGCGCGGATCACCGGCCGGATCGGTTCGGTCACCGTGTGGGGGGTCATCGCGCCGGTGGCGCTTGTCTCGACCATCGGCTGGTTCTGGTTCGACAGCAGTATCTACGCTGCCGGCTGGAACCCGCATGACAAGAGCTGGTACGACGCGGCGGGGGCTTCCGTGGCGATCACTTTGTGGGCCTTTCTCGGCCTGGAGTCGGCGTGTGCCAATACTGACGCCGTGGAGAATCCCGAGAAGAACGTGCCCATTGCGGTGCTGGGCGGCACGCTGGGGGCAGCGGCGCTCTACATTGTCTCCACCAACGTGATTGCCGGGATCGTCGACAACCCCGAACTGGCCGCATCCACGGCGCCGTTCGGGCTGGTTTTCGCCAAGATGTTCACCCCGTTCGTGGGCGATATCGTGATGGGATTGATGGTGTTGGCCTGCATCGGTTCGTTGCTGGGATGGCAGTTCACCATTGCCCAGGTCTACAAAAGCTCGGCGGACACGGGATATTTCCTGCCGATCTTCGCCAAGACCAACAAAGCCGGTACGCCGATTGTCGGCATGCTGGTGCTGCTTGCCGCGCAAACGGCACTGGGCTTGCTCACCATCAGCCCTGACCTGAGCAAGCAGTTCAACATTCTCGTCAACCTCGCGGTGGTCACCAACCTGGTGCCCTACATCCTCTCGATGGCCGCATTGATGACCCTGCAAAAAGTGTCCAACGTCCCCGCCGGCAAGGCCTTGGTCACCAACATCATTGCCTGGGTAGCGGCGGCCTACAGTTATCTCGCGCTCTACAGCTCGGGCGAACAGGCAATGATGCTCGGTGGCGTGGCGACCCTTTTCGGCTGCACGTTGTTCGGCTTCATCAACACCCGCCTCATTCGCCTCGAAGCGCTCAATAACAGTGCGCCGACGCAAACCGTCAGCGCACAACATCCAGAGGCGAGCCAGTACCTGTGAACCACTTGAATAAAGCCACTTCGGGGGCCTGCCATGACGGAAAACAAGCACACTCTGGGGATGCTCACCCTGCTGGTCAGCAGCCCGCCGGATAAACGCACAGTCTTCGGTCGTGCCCTGCTTCAGCTGATCAGCGACGTGGAGCAACGGGCCATCAGCCTGCTGGTGTCGGAATCCCTGAGCGACGCCACGTCGATCCTGAATTCGGACCCGGCGATTCAATGTGTCCTGCTCAGTTGGGAAATGGACGACAGCGAGGACCATGACGAGTGCATCAAGCTGCTGACCAATCTGCGTGAACGCAACACCCGGGTACCGGTCTTCCTGATCAGCGATCGCAGCAGCGCCTCCAGTATTCCCCTGGTGGTCATGCAATACGCCGACGACTTCATCTGGCTGCCGGAGGACACCAGCCGTTTCCTCAGCGGGCGAGTCCTGGCGGCCATCGAGCGGTATCGCAAAGCCTCCCTGCCACCGATGTTCGGTGCTCTGGTCAGGTTTGCCAGTTCCTACGAATACTCCTGGCACACTCCCGGACATGCAGGCGGCACAGCGTTTCTCAAGAGCACCGCAGGTCGGGCGTTCTACGAGTTCTTCGGGGAGAACCTGTTGCGTGCGGACCTGTCCATTTCGGTCGGGGAGCTGGGCTCGCTGCTGGATCACAGTGGTCCCATCGGCCAGGGTGAGCGCTATGCGGCCAAGGTGTTCGGCGCCCATCGCACGTACTACGTGACCAACGGTTCCTCGATGTCCAACCGCGTGATCCTCATGGCCAGCGTCACCCGCAACCAGATCGCCCTCTGCGACCGCAATTGCCACAAGTCGGCCGAGCATGCGATGACCCTGTCGGGCGCGCTGCCCACCTACCTGGTCCCCACCCGCAACCGCTACGGCATCATCGGCCCGATCCTGCCGCAGACCCTGAGCGCCGACGGGGTTAAAGCGGCCATCGCGAATAACCCGCTGGTCAAGAAAGGCATCGACCCGACACCGGTGCACGCGATCATCACCAACTCCACCTACGACGGCCTGACCTACAACGTCACCCGCGTAGAAGAACTGCTCGGACAAAGCGTCGACCGCCTGCATTTCGACGAAGCCTGGTACGGCTATGCACGTTTCAACCCGCTGTACCGCGACCGCTTCGCCATGCATGGCGACCCCGACGATCACGACGATTCGAAGCCAACCGTGTTCGCCACACAGTCGACACACAAGCTGATTGCTGCCTTGTCCCAGGCCTCGATGATTCATGTGCGCAATGGCCGCAACCCGATCGAACACGGGCGGTTCAACGAGTCGTTCATGATGCACGCCTCGACCTCGCCCAACTACGCGATCATGGCTTCCTGCGACGTCAGTTCGGCCATGATGGAAGCACCGAGCGGGCAGATTCTGACCAGCGAATCCATCGAGGAAGCCGTCGCGTTTCGCCAGGTTCTGTCGCGCATGCACAACGAGATGTCGAGCAAGCACGAATGGTTCTTCACCTGCTGGCAACCGCCGTCGGTGCGCGTTGGCGCCAGCCAGATGCCGTTCCATGCAGTCGATCCGACGCTGCTCAAGACGGACCCGAGCTGCTGGGTGTTGCATCCGAACGAGGTCTGGCATGGCTTCGGCGATATCGAAGAAGGCTATTGCATGCTCGACCCTATCAAGGTCTCAGTGTTGAGCCCCGGCATGGGGGATGATGGAAACCTGCTCGACTTCGGCATCCCGGCCTGCGTCCTGACGGCCTACCTGGAGCACCAGGGCATCGTGGTCGAGAAGACCACCGACTTCACCATCCTGTTTCTCTTCTCCATCGGCATCACCAAAGGGAAATGGGGCACCCTGGTCAACGCCCTGCTCGACTTCAAGCGCGACTATGACGAAAACACCGAGCTGGAGCTGTGCCTGCCGGACCTGCTGACCGCCAACCAGCAGCGCTACGCCGGCATGGGCCTCAAGGACCTGGCCGATGAAATCTTCGCCGCGATGAAAAAGACCAAGACCACCTCCACCATGGCCCAGGCGTTCGGCACGTTGCCCA
The DNA here is from genome assembly GCF_006227205.1 of Pseudomonas sp. ICMP22404. Classification (GTDB taxonomy): domain Bacteria; phylum Pseudomonadota; class Gammaproteobacteria; order Pseudomonadales; family Pseudomonadaceae; genus Aquipseudomonas. The sequence continues at coordinate 142,054 of NZ_VCNG01000007.1, read as the reverse complement.
AGGCCGTGTTCAGCCCGGTGCAAGCCTACGAAAAACTGGTGCGCAACGACGTCGAGCAAGTGACCCTGGAGGACGCAGCCGGACGCATCGCCGCCACCGGCATCGTGCCGTACCCACCGGGCATCCCCTTGTTGATGCCGGGGGAAAACACCGGCCCCGCGGATGGACCGTTGCTGGCTTATCTGAAAGCACTGGAGAGCTTCGATAGGTCCTTCCCCGGCTTCACCCATGACACCCATGGGATCGAAGTGGAGAACGGCGTCTATCGTTTACTGGTATTGACGTCCGGTGGGACGGATTTCGAGTGAGGGCAGGCGCCGATTACTGGCGCCCTCTCTCCCAGCGGGTCCTGAGGTCAAGCCAGGAGATGCCGGGAGATCACCTTCGAGATCTCGACGATCCCTGTCTTGCCGGTGAACTCGAACTTCACCTTGCCCAGGGATGAGAAGTAGATCTCCAGCTCGGAATCCAGATCGAAAGTGCCGGACGTTTCGACCGAGTAAGCCACAATGTTCTTGTATGGCAGGGAGGTGAAATCCTTCTTGCTGCCGGTGATGCCCTGTACGTTCACCGCGATGATGCGCTTGTTGGTGAAGACCACCCCATCGCGCATGGATTTGTAAGCGTCGATGACCTGCTCGCCGTCCAGCAGCAGGGCCGTGACACGTTCGGCATATTCGTCGTTCTGCTTGAGTTTGAAGAAGCCTTTGTTGTTGAAGTCGATCATCCGTAAATCCTTCGAGTTGAAAAGTATTCCAGGTCACCCGGCCTGTGGAGGCTGGCGGATGGGATTCTGAGGCTGTTGAAGCGAATCTCACAAGGACTGAAAGAGGACTTCCACCGGCAGGCGGTTTTCTGCCTAGACTTGCAACTGTCCCAACGTGCGTTAGGGTTGAATGAGCCCGCACGATAAATACAAAAATAACGAGGTATCCCCACAATGTTCAAACCAATCTGGAAAGCACTCGTCTGTACCCTCGCCCTCAGTGCATTGAGCACGGCCATGGCGGCTGATCCGGTCATCATCAAGTTCTCTCACGTGGTGGCCGAACAAACGCCCAAGGGCCAGGGCGCGTTGCTGTTCAAGAAGCTGGTGGAAGAACGACTCCCGGGCAAAGTGAAGGTGGAGGTCTACCCTAACTCCTCGCTGTTCGGTGACGGTAAGGAGATGGAAGCCTTGCTGCTGGGCGATGTACAGATGATTGCGCCATCGCTGGCCAAGTTCGAGCAATACACCAAGAGCGTGCAGTTGTTCGACTTGCCGTTCCTGTTCGACGACATTTCTGCCGTGGACCGCTTCCAGTTGAGCCCTGATGGGCAGAAGCTGCTCAAGTCCATGGAAAGCAAGAACATCACCGGGCTGGCTTATTGGCACAACGGCATGAAGCAGCTGTCGGCCAACAAGCCGCTGCGTGAACCCAAGGATGCCCGTGGCCTGAAGTTCCGGGTACAGGCCTCGGCCGTACTGGAGGAACAGTTCAAGGCGGTGAACGCCAACCCGCGCAAGATGAGTTTTGCCGAGGTGTACCAAGGCCTGCAGACCGGCGTGGTCAATGGTGCGGAAAACCCGTACTCGAACATCTACAGCCAGAAAATGCATGAAGTTCAGAAGTACATCACCGAATCCAACCACGGTGTACTCGACTATATGCTGATCACCAACACCACGTTCTGGAACGGCCTGCAACCCGATGTCCGTGCCGAACTGGACAAGATCATCAAGGAAGTCACCACCCAGGTAAACAAGGAAGCCGAACAACTGAACCAGGATGCCAAGCAGAAAATCGTCGACGCCAAAACCACCGAAATCATCACGCTCACACCTGAACAGCGTGGCGAATGGCGCGACAAGATGAAACCGGTGTGGAAGAAGTTCGAAGGCGACATCGGTGCTGATCTGATCAAAGCGGCCGAAGCCTCCAATAAAGCTCAGTAATGGGTTGGCCGGTGCTGCCGCCCTGGCAGCGCCGGCTTGTCATCCCCCTGCAGGAGATGTCCTCCATGAACGCTTTTCGGCGCATCTGGGAACACTTCGAGGAAGGTTTCATTGCCTTCCTTCTGGCCGCCATGACGTTGATCACTTTCGTCTATGTGGTGCTCAACAACCTCTACAGCGTCTTCTACAGCATCGGCGACAACTGGTCTGCCGTCAGTGAACCGGCGTTCGCCATTGGCGACGGCATCATGAATATGGCCCAGGCCATGACCTGGAGCAGCTCGCTGACCAAGGCGCTGTTCGGCTGGCTGATCTTTTTCGGCTTGTCGTATGGCGTGCGCACCGCCGGGCATATCGGCGTCGATGCGCTGGTGAAACTGGCCAGCAAGCCGGTACAACGCTTTATCGGGGTGATCGCCTGCCTGTTCTGCCTGACCTACGCCGGACTGCTGGCGGTGGCAAGCTATGAATGGATCAATACGTTGATGATCGCGCAGATCGGCGCCGAGGATCTGGGTCAATTCGGCATCATGCAATGGCACATCGGGTTGATCGTACCGGTGGGTTTTGCCCTGGTGTTCATCCGCTTCGCGGAAATCCTCGTGCGCATCCTGAGAAATCGTCAGACAGGACTGGGCCTGGCCGATGAAGCGGCGGAAGCGATGAAGCTGACCGAACACGAGGAAGACAAACCATGACCATTGCCTTCCTGTTTGCGGCACTGTTTACCCTGATGCTGATCGGCGTGCCTATTGCCATCTCGTTGGGGTTGGCCGGCTCGCTGACCATTATTTTCTTCAGCCCGGACTCGGTACGCTCCCTGGCGATCAAGCTGTTCGAAACGTCCGAGCACTACACATTGCTGGCCATTCCATTCTTCCTGCTGGCCGGCGCGTTCATGACCACCGGCGGCGTGGCGCGACGGCTGATCGACTTCGCCAACGCCTGTGTCGGCCACATCCGCGGCGGCCTGGCGATTGCCGCGGTACTGGCATGTATGCTGTTTGCGGCACTGTCCGGCTCAAGCCCGGCAACGGTGGCGGCGGTCGGCTCCATCGCCATTGCCGGCATGGTGCGCTCGGGTTATCCACAGGCATTCGGTGCTGGCATCGTGTGTAACGCCGGGACACTGGGAATCCTGATTCCGCCCTCGATCGTGATGGTGGTGTATGCCGCCGCGACCGAAACCTCCGTGGGCAAACTGTTCATGGCCGGTGTGATTCCCGGGGTGCTGCTGGGCGTCGTGCTGATGATCGCGATCTACATCGTCGCCGTGAAAAAGAACCTGCCGGCCCTGCCCCGGGCAACGTTTCGCGAGTGGCTGTCTGCGGCACGCAAAGCGCTGTGGGGCCTGCTGTTGATGATCATCATCCTCGGCGGGATCTATTCGGGGATGTTCACTCCGACCGAAGCGGCTGCGGTGGCTGCGGTGTATTCAGCGTTCATCGCCTTGTTCGTCTACAAGGACCTCACGTTCCGTGAAACGCCGAAGGTGCTGCTGGAGTCGGCCAAGCTGAGCATCATGCTGATGTTCATCATCGCCAACGCCATGCTCTTCGCCCATGTACTGACCACTGAGCAGCTTCCCCAACAAATCACGGCATGGGTGATCGATGCCGGGCTCACGCCCGTGACGTTCCTGCTGGTGGTGAACATCGTGCTGCTGGTTGCTGGCGCGTTCATGGAGCCATCGGCAATCATCCTGATCCTGGCACCGATCCTGTTCCCCATCGCCATGCAATTGGGCATCGATCCGATCCACCTGGGCATCATCATGGTGGTGAACCTGGAGATTGGGTTGATTACACCGCCGGTGGGTCTGAACCTGTTCGTGACCTCGGCGGTGACCGGCATGTCCTTGCCTGCCACTATCCGCGCGGCCATGCCATGGTTGATGATCCTGCTGGCGTTCCTGGTGCTGATTACCTATGTGCCATGGATCTCGCTGGTGTTGCCGAACTGGTTGGGGATGAGTTGATTCAACCAGGCTCAGTGACCGAACTGCCGATCGACTGTGGGAGCAAGGCTTGCCCGCGATAAAGACGCCTCGGTTCCAAGATCAACGCGTTGACTTCATCGCCGGGGATCGGCACTTCATCGCCCTCGCGGCATTGATCCGCAAAAGCAGAACCCTGCAAAGGTTTGAGTCTCAGCCTTGCAGCGGCGCCCTTCAGGGCGTCGCTGTGACCTGTGGGTGCCGAAGCATTCCTGCGATGCTGTGGCTCGGTTAGATTCGGCGGTTGCGCCGGCGATTCCACAAGACCCCGACCACCGCCGCGATGATCACCACCCCGGCATTACCGAACAACCAGATTGCAAAGTTACGGCTCTGATCCGCCTCGCTTTCGTAGAACGGCCCAAAGTAGTTGCCGACCGCGATGAAAACCAGATTGAACGCCCCGACGGCCAGGGCAATGATCAGGAGGACAAACAACGTTCCCTTGATGACGTTCATATGACCCTCCAGAACCATATGTCCTTGGAGTCATGGAAATCCGAAAACGTACCTTCGATCGAAAAACCCATTTGTATACGCACGTAGCTCATCCAATCCGTCAGGCGTCGACCATTCCATAAGTCGATGTGATCACCACTGCGACCGGCAGTGGTTTCATTTGCCCGACGCCAGAAGTCCTTGAAGAAAATAACGCCCTGCTGGCCTTTCAGGGCATCTTCGAAGTCTTCACTTTTGACCGTCTTCATGGGCTGCAAGCCGGGAATCCTGGCGCGGGTCAAGGCGTTGGCGAGCTCTTCGGCGGCCAATATGTGCCCTTCGCTTTTGGGGTGCTGCCAACAATGGCGCACGCTTTTGAGCTGGCTCATGTCGGCACCGGCGCGACGCAGCGCGACGCCGAGGCTGATCGCACATTGGTCGCTGAAGTTCTTGGCGCCCTTGGTTCTACAGGGCGCGGCGTCGCCGAATATCTGCGGATGACTGTTCCATAATTTATCGAATGTAAACATGCTGCCCCTTCCTTAGGTTCCTCGATTCTGACGACGTAGCCTAGCAGACACTCGACCCCCCCACTTGGACGGCATCCTGCAGTCTGCTTTTTTTCCCCTAGACTTGTCGTGGTCCGCTGTACGCCGGGTTTTGAATGAACCCGTACGATAAAGACAATAAAAAGGAAGCCTGCAATGCTCAAGCCGATATGGAAGACACTCCTCTGCATCCTCGTCCTCAGTGCAGGGGCCACCGCGATGGCGGCAGAACCAATCGTGATCAAGTTTTCCCACGTCGTGGCCGAACAGACTCCGAAGGGCCAGGGCGCGTTGATGTTCAAGAAGCTGGTGGAGGAGCGACTGGCAGGCAAAGTGAAGGTCGAGGTGTATCCCAACTCCACCTTGTACAACGACGACAAAGAGATGGAGGCCCTGCTGTTGGGAGATGTGCAGATGATTGCGCGGTCGTTGGCCAAGTTCGAGCAGTACACCAAGACCGTGCAGCTGTTCGACCTGCCGTTTCTGTTTGACGACATGGCCGCGGTGGAGCGCTTTCAACAGAGCCCCGAAGGCCAGAAGCTGCTCAAGTCCATGGAAAGCAAGAACATCACCGGCCTGGCTTATTGGCACAACGGCATGAAGCAGTTGTCGGCCAACAAGCCCTTGCGCATGCCCGATGATGCCCGTGGCCTGGTGTTCCGCATACAGACGTCCGCAGTCTTGGAAGAACAGTTCAAGGCAGTGGGCGCCAAGGCGCAGCCAATGATTTTTTCCGTGGCGTACCAGGCCTTGCGCGCAGGTGTCGTCAATGGCGCGGAAAATCCTTATTCGAACTTCTACAACCAGAAGCTGCATGAGGTGCAGAAATACGTCACCGAAACCAACCACGGTGCGCTCGACTACATGTGGATCACCACGTCCGATTTCTGGAATGGCCTGCCGCCGGACATCCGCAGCGAATTGGACAAGATCGTGGCGGAGGTGACCACCTATACCAACGGTGAGGCAGAGCGGTTGAACCAGCAGGATAAGCAACATGTCCTGGACGCCAAGACCACCGAGATCATTACCCTCACGCCGGAACAGCGCAACGCCTGGCGGGACAAGATGAAGCCGGTATGGGCGAAGTTCGAGAAGGAGATCGGAACGGATCTGCTCAAGGCGGCGCAAGCAGCCAATCAGGTTCAGTGATCGAGCGACCTGTGGCGAGGGGATTCATCCCCGCTGGGCCGCGAAGCGGCCCCATCCAAACTACGAGCACATCGCTCGCTCATGGTTAGGGGGCTGCTGCGCAGCCCAACGGGGCGGTGCGACGTTTCGCTAAATCCCCTCGCCACAAGAGCCGTGTCGCTTTGCTGCTCTTGTTCACCCCTCCTCAGTGCCAAAGCGCATTGCGTTATGATCCCCTCCTCGTTCTGAACCAGGGCTTTACCCGCGCATGCCTTCCACTGCTGATATCTCCATCACCCTGCCCCCCGTCCTGGTCGGTCCGCTGTTGCGGCGGCTGGAACCCACGCGGTTGGTGATGTGGCTGGTAGGGACGCGGTCGCTGGCGTTGACATTGCAAGTGGAAGGTGTGAGCGATCTGGCGCTGGATACCGAACGCTGCACGGTGGTGCCGGTGGGGCAGCAAGCGTTTGTGCACCTGATCGATGTCCGGCTCGATCATCCCCTGCCCCAGGACGTCGCGCTTGAATACGACCTGCTGGTGGACGGCGCGCCCATCGCCGAATGGGCGCCACACTTGTTGTATGGCAAGGCGAAACGCCCAAGTTTCGTGCTGCACTCGCGTATCGGCCAACTGGTCCACGGCTCATGTCGCAAACCCCATCATCCGGCCAACGACGGTTTGCTCTGTGTCGACCGGCTGCTCGCCCAGGCGCCTGAGCAACGGCCGGCACTGCTGATGATGAGCGGCGATCAAATCTACGCCGACGACGTTGCCGGGCCGATGCTGCGGGCGACTCATGCGTTGATCGAGCGGTTGGGGCTGTTCGAGGAGCGCCTGGACGGTGCGGTGGTGGAAGACAGCGCCAGGCTCTATCGACACCCGGCCAGCTACTACCATCGCGCCGACCTGCTACCGGCCCTGGAAAGCAACGAAACCCTGCGCGAGCGGTTTTTCGGCGGCGCACGCAAGCCGATTTTCACCAGCAGCAGCGCCGACAATCACCTGGTGACCTTCGCCGAGGTCATTGCGATGTATCTGCTGACCTGGTCGCCGGTGCCTTGGACGTTGATCGACCCGCAGCCACCCGAGCTGACCGTCGAGCGGCGCCAGCGCTACGCGTTGGAGCAGCAACGCATCGATGGCTTCAAGGCCGGCCTGGGTGGTGTGGCACGGGTGTTCGCGCATCTGTCGAGCCTGATGATCTTCGACGATCACGACATCACCGATGACTGGAATCTGTCCGCGCAGTGGGAGGAAACGGCCTACGGCCACCCGTTCTCCAAACGCATCATCGGCAACGCATTGATCGCCTACATGCTCTGCCAAGGCTGGGGCAACAACCCGGATGCGTTCGAGGAGGTGGTTCGCCAGGCCGTGGCCCTGAGCGACACGGCACGGGACCGCTACCTGGACAGCGGCCCCCAGGACAAATTGATCGATACCTTGCTGGGCTTCCAGCAGTGGCACTACGTGTTGCCAAGCACCCCTGCCCTGGTGGTGCTCGACACCCGCACCCGCCGCTGGCGCAGCGAACGCAACCTCAGGCATCCCTCCGGTTTGCTGGATTGGGAAGCCCTGAGCGAACTGCAACAGGAACTGCTGGACCACCCTTCGGCGATCATCGTTTCGCCGGCCCCGATCTTCGGCGTGAAGCTGATCGAAACCGTGCAACGGGTGTTCAGTTGGTGTGGTTATCCGCTGCTGGTGGACGCGGAAAACTGGATGGCCCATCGCGGTGCGGCCCAGGTGATCCTGAACATTTTCCGACACTCGCGGACGCCGGGGAACTACGTGGTGTTGTCAGGGGATGTGCACTATTCCTTCGTCTACGAAGTGTTGATCCCCCATCGCAAGGGTGGCCCACGCATCTGGCAGGTCACCAGCAGCGGCATCAAGAATGAGTTCCCGCCGGTGCTGCTGGAATGGTTCGACCGCCTGAACCGTTGGCTCTACGCCCCACGCTCGCCCCTGAACTGGTTCACCCAGCGCCGACGCATGCGCATCATCCCCCACACCCCGGAACATGCCGAGGCGGGTGAGCGCTTGTGGAACTCGGCCGGGATCGGGCAGGTGTTTTTCAATGAGCAAGGCCAGCCCACGCAGATCTACCAGCACAACGCCAACGGCAAACCGCCGACGCGGATGCTGGGGCCGCGTTGACGGTGGGACTTTACCGAGGCCGGTAGACCGCTATCGCGAGCAGGCTCGCTCCCACAGTGGATCTGCGGTGTGCCAGATTCTGTGGAAACGAGCGCCCTCGCCACAGGGCTGGCATCAGGCTGAAAAAAAACGGGGGGTCATGTTTCCATGGCCCCCCGTTTTCAACTGCCGTCAGGCAATCACGGGTACTGCTGGTAAGTCTGCCCTTGCTGCGCCGGTGCCTGGTATTGCTGGCCCGGAATGGCCTTGAGGTTGACTTCGACGCGACGGTTCTGCGCCCGACCGTTGACGTCGGCGTTGCTGGCCACCGGATTGTCCGGACCGGCCCCGCGGGCGCTCAGGTTGGCACCGCTGACGCCCTGGGATGTCAGGTAGGTCGCCACGCTCTGGGCACGGCGCTGGGACAGGTCCATGTTGTGCTGGCGGCTGCCGGTGCTGTCGGTGTAGCCGACGATTTCGATCTGATTCTGGTTGAACTCCTTGAGGGAGTTGGCCAGGTTGTTCAGCGGCTGGTAGAAGCTGGACGCAATGTTCGCCGAGTCGGTGGCGAAGGTGATGTTGCCCGGCATGATCAGTTTGATCTGGTCGCCCTGGCGCTGCACTTCAACACCGGTGTTGGCCATGCTGGCCCGCAGTTTCTTTTCCTGCTGGTCGGCGTAGTAACCGTAACCTGCCGCGGAAGCGCCCACGACCGCAGCGCCGATCAACGCGCCCTTGCCGCGATTGTTGTGATCGATGGCCGCACCGGCCAGTGCACCGGCCAGGGCTCCGAGGCCGCCGTACTTGGCGGTCTTGCTCATCCCTGAAGAATCCGTGGAAGCCTGGCCCTGATTGTCATACGGGTTAGGCGACGCGCAGCCGGACAACAGGGCCACGGCGGTAGCGACAACGATCAAGCGACGCGAGGTGAACATGGGACAAGCTCCTGGGTTTTCAATCTGATGTGCCAGGGCATGGGCAATCGACTCTGGCTGGCGTTGGAACGCAGCAAACGTTAAAAATTCCGTTCCGCTGCGCTTCGCCCAGGTCGATTTTATCATTGGACAAGGCTGCGGCTTACCCCCCGGACAATCATCTCTATTTCCCGGCCATCAATCGTCAACGGCGGCAACAAACGGATGGTCTTGCCCCGGGTGATATTGATCAACAAGCCGTGGTCCCGGGCGGCGCAAAGCGCCAGGTCGCGGACCGGTTGCTTGAGTTCGATGCCGATCATCAATCCCTGGCCACGAATCGCCAGCACGTTCGGGTTATCCGCCAGTTCCGCCCGCAGCCGGACGAGCAGTTGCTCGCCCTGACGCCTGGCGTTGCCCACCAGATCCTGCTCCTCAATGATGTCCAACACCGTGCAGCCGACCCGGCAAGCCAGCGGATTACCCCCGAAAGTGCTGCCATGACTGCCGGGAGTGAACAGTTCGGCCGCCTTGCCCCGCGCCAGGCATGCGCCAATGGGCACACCATTGCCCAACCCTTTGGCCAGGGTCATGACATCCGGCACGATGCCCTCATGCTGAAACGCGAACCATTGGCCGGTGCGGCCGATGCCGGTCTGGATCTCGTCAAGCATCAACAACCAGGCACGCCGGGAGCACAACTGCCGCAAAGCCTTGAGGTAGCCCGGCGGGGCCATTTGCACGCCGCTTTCACCCTGGATCGGCTCCACCAGTATCGCGACGATGCGTTCACCGTGGATTTGCTGGATGTCTTCCAGCGCGGCGAGATCGCCAAACGGCACCTTTATGAAATCCCCCGGCAAGCGGTTGTAACCCAGCCGTACTGCCGGGCCGTCGCTGGCGGACAGGGTGCCCAGGGTGCGTCCGTGGAAGGCGTTTTCCATGACCACCACCAGGGGCTGCTCAATGCCTTTGTGCCAGCCGTAGAGACGCGCCAACTTCAACGCGGTCTCGTTGGCCTCGGCACCCGAGTTATTGAAAAACACCCGCTCCAACCCCGACAGTTGCGTGAGCTTTTGCGCCAACCGTTGCTGCCAGTCGATGCTGTACAGATTCGACGTGTGGAGCAGCAAACCGGCCTGCTCGCTGATGGCGGCTACCAACCGGGGATGGGAGTGACCGACATTGGTCACCGCCACACCGGCCACCGCATCGAGGTATTCGCGACCGTCCTGGTCCCACAGGCGCGTCCCCAGCCCGTGGGTGAAACTCAGCGCCAGGGGTTGGTAGGTGGTCATCAGGCAGGCAGCGGTCATGACATCAAGCTCCATCAAGTGGTTTTTTCCAGTATGGTTAGCCACCCTTGCTGGATAAACACTGCTTTACTTCAATCATTTAGAAGCCAGGCTTGATAATGGATCTGTTCCAGGCAATGACGGTTTACGTCAAAGTGGTAGAAACCGGGAGCCTGACCGCGGCGGCCCAGGCGTGCGAAATGTCCACCACCATGGTGGGCAATCACCTTCGGGCACTGGAGCAACGCCTGGGAGTGCGCCTGATCAACCGCACGACCCGTCGTCAGCGCCTGACGGAATTCGGCTCGACCTATTATCAGCGTTGCCTGGAAGTCCTGGGACTGGTGGCCGACTCCGAGCGCCTGGCCGAGCAGACCCAAGGCGAACCCACCGGCACCCTGCGCATCACCGCGCCACTGACCTTCGGCACCGAACGCCTCGCACCGGCCCTGGCCGAATTCAGCCAGCGCTACCCGCAGGTCAAACTCGACGTGGTTCTGACCAACCAGCGCCTGGATCTGCTCGACCACGGCTTCGATGCCGCCATCCGCCTCGGCCTGTCCGATCCGAAACTGATCGCCCGTCCATTGATGGACTACACCCTGACGATCTGCGCTTCCAAGGCTTACCTGGCCCGCCGGGGCACCCCGGAACAACCCGCCGATCTGCAACGACATGACTGCCTGTCGTTCGCCTATTCCGCCAGTGACGAGTGGCGCTTCGCCCAGGACCACTGGCCCATCGACGGCCCGGACGGCGAAATCAAAGTGCCGGTGAACGGACCGATGCTGATCAACAGTTCGGCGGGGCTGCATCGCGCGGCCCTGGCCGGCATGGGCGTGGTGATGCTGCCCGATGCGCTGGTGGAACAGGATTTGAAGGACGGGTACCTGGTGGCGTTGCTGCAGGATTATCAACTGCCTCATCGGCCGATGAACCTGATCTACGCCCAGGACCGCTACCGGTTGCCGAAGCTGCGCAGTTTTGTGGAATTTGCCTTGGAGAAATGGGCGAGATCCGCTGACTAAACGTAGGAGTAGCCCTGAGAGGCTACTTTTGGAAATGTAGCCTTTCAGGGCTACAGAACAACCCAGCGAAATCAGAGACGCTACAGGTCATTGCCCTTGTCGATTCAATCTCGCTCTTCACCTGACTTTCATTTGGGCTGCGCCGGCTGGTCGCTGCCCCGGGAACAATGGCCGGACTTTCCCGAGGAAGGCACCCATCTGCAACGCTACAGCGCCCGCTTCCCGGCCGTGGAGATCAACAGTTCGTTCTACCGTCCGCACCGTCCCGCCACCTATGCGAAGTGGGCAGACAGCGTCGCGCCGGACTTCCGCTTCTCGGTCAAGGTGCCCAAGCAGATCACCCATGAACGGCGGTTGCGCGATTGTGACGGGCTTGTGGATGAGTTTCTCGGCCAGTGTTCGCAGTTGGGGGAAAAGCTGGGCTGCCTGTTGATCCAACTGCCACCGTCACTGGCCTTCGATGCCGGAGCGGCCGAATCGTTTTTCAAGGCATTGCGGGACCGTTATCAGGGCCACGCGGTACTTGAGCCCCGACATCCAAGCTGGCTGGCCGAGCACGTCACGGCATTGCTGCACGCTGAACACATCGGCCGCGTGGCCGCCGATCCATCGCCCTTGCCCGGCTGCGACCAGCCCGGGGGTTGGCTCGGGGTGCGCTACTACCGGTTGCACGGCTCACCGCGAATCTATTACTCCCGCTACGAAGACATTTGGCTGGAGCAACTCGCCCGGCAGTTGAAACGCGAACCCGATACACCGACCTGGTGCATCTTCGACAACACCGCCAGTGGCGCGGCTATCCCCGACGCATTGCGATTGGAGGCGCTGATGCGTACGAAAACACCGTGGCCTGCAACAAATGCCGACCAGCCACCGGATCAACCGTGACAACGCCGCCCGTGTCCAATAGATTAGGCGGCCGAAAAAAAGCTCAACGCCTTTCTCGTCTTATCCAGCTAACAGAAGTAGTGAAATTTCAATGTCCGATTCCAATACCGCTGAATCCGTAGTCACCTTGTCGTCCAAAGCGGAATACGAAAACTCCATCAATCTTTCACAGCATCTGCCTCAAGCCAAGACCATCAGTGAGATGGTGTTGGATGCCTTCCAGTCGAACCGCGAGAGCGACCAGATCCGCGAGCTGCGCAGCGCCATTCGCCAGGCTCACGATGCGTTCGACGATGACAAGGCCTACGAACTGATGGGCCAGCTCAAGCAGCTCAAGGACGCCGAAGCTGCCGATTTCGCCGCGCTGGAAGACCTGAGCAGCCGCTTCCCCATCAGCCGGATTCTCTCCAGCTACAAGGATGACCCGGCCTTCCAGGAGTTGGTCTATGGCCTGGCCTTGAAGGTGCTGAACCAGACCCACCAGGCCATCAGCAACCCGAGCGGCAGCAAGGGCAAGGCCTCGCGAGCCAAGAAGGAAGCGCAAGTGTTTGTCATCAGCAAGGACGGCATAAGCGTCACCCTGCCCCTGCGCACCCCGAGTTCCAAGCCGAACGTCGACCGTGAGGCCTTCGAATTCCTGGGCTTCAATTTCGTCGGCGAAGGGGACGAGGCCGAACTGGAAAACGACCTGTTCCTGGACAACGACGGCACCGAACAACAGGCCACCCGCAAAAGCATCATCACCGCTTTGCAGCAGCAAAAGGCCTTTGACGGCTACAGCATCGCCCAGCAGTAAGCCTGTAGGAGCGGGCTTGCTCGCGAAGGCGGTGAATCAGTTTGAATGGAGGGTGGATGTGCCGCCGCCATCGCGAGCAGGCTCGCTCCCACATGGGGTCTGCAGTGTTCGCCGGTGATGCGCCATACCCCATATCTGTGGGAGCGAGCCTGCTCGCGATAGCAGTGGGTCAGCCACCAAAGATATCGAACCCACCGATGACTTCGCGAGCAAGCCCACTCCCACAGGAACATCACCACCCCGGGCAGCGCCCATGAAAAAGCCCCGCGCTTCTCTCGAAGGCGGGGCTTTTTGTGGGGCATCTGGCGCTTAAGGTGCGTAGGTCAGCAGCAGCTCACTTGGCACTTTGAAGTCCAGGGACATCATGACGCTCAGGGCGGTGATGGTGAAGATCGAGAACACGAACAGCTTGCGTGCCCACACCGTGTCATCCACGGCCTTGTAGCCGGTCCAGGCCATGTACAGCCAGTACATGCCCATGGCGGCGGCGACGGCGAGGTAGCTCATGCCGGCGTAGCCGCTGAAGGTCAGCATCAAGGTCGCCACCAGGAAGGCCAGGATGTAGAGCAGGATGTGCTTCTTGGCCACGCGAATACCGCGCTTGACCGGCAACACCGGAATCGAGGCTGCCAGGTAGTCGTTGAAGCGGAAGATCGCGATGGCATAGGAATGCGGCATCTGCCACAGGCTGAACATCACCAGCAGCGTCAGCGCAGCCATGTCGAAGCTGTTGCTGACCGCCACATAACCGATCACCGGTGGCATCGCCCCCGACAGACTGCCCACCAGCGTGCCGTGAACCGACTTGCGCTTGAGGTACAGGCTGTAGAGACCGACGTAGATGACAAAACCGATCACCGCGAACAGCGCCGCCAACGGGTTGGCCACCCGGTACAACAGCGCCACACCGGCCACGCCCAGCACCGTGGCGAATGCCAGGGCCAGTTGTACCGGGATCAACCCTTGGACCAGTGCACGGTTTTTGGTGCGCTCCATCTTGATGTCGATGTCGCGGTCGATGCAGTTGTTGAACACGCAACCGGACGCCACCACCAGGGACGTGCCAATCATCGCCGCCAGGAAGATGGCCAGATCGACATGCCCTTTCGAGGCCAGGAAGAACCCGCCTGCCACAGAAAGCACGTTACCGAAAATGATCCCCGGCTTGGTGATTTGGATAAAGTGCTTTAAGGACATCCGGACTTTCCTCAGTGCGCCATCATGTTGGTGTGGATGCTGAACATGATCCACAACGACAGGCCGACCAGCAGGACGATCACCAACGCCGCGAAGACAAACGCAATCACGTTGTTACGCTGGGCGGCGGAGCGGTCAAGGTGCAGGAAGTACACCAGGTGCACCAGGACCTGGACCACGGCGAAGATCAGGACGATCCACAGGGTCAGGCTCTTGGGCAGCGATGGGTACATCACCAGGCCGAACGGGATGACGGTCAGGATCACCGACAGGATGAAGCCGATGGCATAGGACTTGACGCTGCCGTGGCTGGCGTCATGACCATCATGGGAATGTGCGTTAGCCATTTACAGGGTCCCCATCAGATAAACAACGGTGAATACGCAGATCCACACCACGTCCAGGAAGTGCCAGAACAGACTCAGGCAGCTCAGGCGGGTCTTGTTGGTGGCGGTCAGGCCATTTTTCTGGACCTGGTACATCATGATCGCCATCCAGATCAGGCCGCTGGTCACGTGCAGACCGTGGGTGCCGACCAGGGTGAAGAACCCGGACAGGAAGCCGCTGCGGTTAGGACCGAAGCCCTCGGAGATCAACATGTGGAACTCGTTGATCTCCATGCCGATGAAGCCGGCACCGAACAGGAAGGTCATGGCCAGCCAGCCCAGGACCTGGGTTTTCTTGCCCTTGTACAACGCCAGCATGGCGAAGCCGTAGGTGATCGAGCTGAACAGCAGCAGAGCGGTTTCGCCCAGTACGTAAGGCAGCTCGAAGATGTCGTGGCCCGACGGGCCACCGGCGACGTTGTTGACCAGCACTGCATAGGCCGCGAAGATCGACGCGAACAGAATGCAGTCGGTCATCAGGTAGAGCCAGAAACCGAATACGGTCATCTCGCCCGAGTCGTGGTGATGGTCATCATGCCCATGGTCATGACCATGGGCGTGTCCAACATTGGTCACTAAGTTCGACATGGTTTAAGCCTGTTCCAACGAGGTTTCAACACGGGTGGAGGTAGCCCGGACTTTCCCGGCCGCGACCAGACGTTTGTGCTGCTCGGCTTCGATGCGCTCGATGACATCCACCGGCACCATGTAGCCCTGATCGTCGCGGGCGGCATGGATGGCGAAATACACCACGGTGCCGACCAGGCTGGCAGCGGCGAGCCACCAGATGTGCCAGATCATCGCGAAACCGAACACGGTCAACAGGCCGCCCATGACCACACCGGTAGCGGTGTTGTTCGGCATGTGGATCGGCGCGTACTTGGCCGGAGTCTGGTACGCAGTACCGTTTTCCTTGGCTTCGGTGAACGGGTCGATGGTGTCCGCTTTCGGCAGCACGGCGAAGTTGTAGAACGGCGGTGGCGAAGAGGTCGACCACTCCAGGGTATGGGCATCCCACGGGTCGCCGTGTGCGCACATGTTCTCTGGCTTGTTGCGGTCACGTACGCTGACATACAGCTGGATCAGCTGGCAGGCGATACCGACGGCGATCAGCACCGCACCGAACATGGCAACGTACAGGTACGGCACCCACTCAGGGTTGGTGGTGGTGTTCAGACGACGGGTCATGCCCATGAAGCCCAGTACATAGAGCGGCATGAACGCGACGAAGAAGCCGGTGATCCAGAACCAGAACGCGCCCTTGCCCCAGCCTTCGTGCAGCTTGAAGCCGAACGCTTTCGGGAAGTAGAAGGCGAAGCCAGCGATGTAGCCGAACACCGCGCCGCCGATGATCACGTTATGGAAGTGCGCGATCACGAACAGGCTGTTGTGCAGGACGAAGTCGGCACCCGGGATGGCCAGCAGTACGCCGGTCATGCCGCCGATGGCGAAGGTCACCATGAAGCCCAGGGTCCACATGACGTGGCTGGTGAAACGCAGACGGCCCTGGTAGATGGTGAACAGCCAGTTGAACAGCTTCACCCCGGTCGGGATCGAAATCAGCATCGTCGCCAGGCCGAAGAAGGCGTTGACGCTGGCCCCCGAACCCATGGTGAAGAAGTGGTGCAGCCAAACCATGAAGCCCAGCACCGAGATCGCGCCGGAAGCGTAGATCATCGAGTGGTGGCCGAACAGTTTCTTGCCGGAGAAGGTCGAGATGACTTCGGAGAAGATCCCGAACGCCGGCAGGATCAGGATGTACACCTCGGGGTGACCCCAGGCCCAGAACAGGTTGACGTACATCATCGGATTTCCACCCAGTTCATTGGTGAAAATGTGGAAATCCATGTAACGGTCAAGCGTCAGCAGTGCCAGGGTAGCGGTCAGGATCGGGAACGAAGCGACGATCAGTACGTTGGCCCAGGTGCAGGTCCAGGTGAAGATCGGCATGTCCATCAGCTTCATGCCCGGGGTACGCATTTTCAGCACGGTAGCCAGGAAGTTGACCCCCGTGAGCGTCGTACCCAACCCGGATAGCTGTAGCGCCCAGATGTAGTAATCCACACCTACGCCCGGACTGTATTGCAGCCCCGACAACGGCGGATAGGCAACCCAACCAGTCTTGGCGAATTCACCAACACCCAGGGAAACGTTGATCAGCACGACGCCGGACACCAGCAGCCAGAAGCTCAGGGAGTTCAGGAACGGGAAGGCAACGTCGCGGGCACCGATCTGCAGCGGCACTGCCAGGTTCATCAGGCCGGTGAAGAATGGCATCGCCATGAAGATGATCATGATCACACCGTGGGCGGTGAAGATCTGGTCATAGTGTTCAGGTGGCAGGTAGCCAGGCGAACCCTCGGTGGCCATGGCCAACTGGGTACGCATCATGATGGCGTCGGCAAAACCGCGCAGCAGCATGACCATGGCGACGACGATGTACATCACGCCGATTTTCTTGTGGTCGACCGACGTCAGCCACTCGGTCCACAGGTAGGTCCACTTCTTGAAATAAGTGATCCCGGCGAACAGCCCCAGACCACCGAGCGCGATGATGGCGAGGGTCACCATGACAATCGGCTCGTGGAACGGGATCGCTTCCCAACTTAATTTACCAAACATCGTTTACTCCTCTGCCCCGGCAGCTGAATGCGAACTCATGTCCATCCCTTCCATGTTGTGCGCCACTTCCTGCTCTTTCTTCTCGTGGTGCATCGGCTTGCCCGGATTCATCCCTTCATACTTGTCGATGATGGTCTGGAACAGGTTCGGCGTGACCGCGGAGTAGAGTTCGACTGGGTTGTTCTGGCTCGGTTTGGAAAGGGCTTCGTATTCAGCTTTTTCAAGCTGTTTAGGTGCCTTCTTCACATCGTTGACCCAGGCGTCGAAGTCTTCCTGGGTGGTGGCGATTGCTTTGAACTTCATGCCGGTGAAACCCGCGCCGCTGTAGTTGGCGGAGATACCTTCGAGTTCGGCGTTCTGGTTGGCGATCAGGTGCAGCTTGGTCTGCATGCCCGCCATCGCGTAGATCTGGCCGCCCAGGCCCGGGATGAAGAACGAGTTCATCACGGTGTCGGAGGTGACCTTGAAGTTGATCGGCGTGTGGGCCGGGAACACGATCTTGTTAACGGTGGCGATGCCCTGTTCCGGATAGATGAACAGCCACTTCCAGTCCATCGAGACCACTTCAATGGTGATCGGCTTGACGTCGGATTCCAGCGGACGGTACGGGTCCAGGGCGTGGGTCGACTTGTAGGTGACATAACCCAGGGCAATGATGATCAGGACCGGGATTGTCCACACGGCCGCTTCGATCTTGGTGGAGTGCGACCACTTCGGCGTGTACACCGCCTTGGTATTGGACGCGCGGTATTTCCAGGCGAACAGGAACGTCATGACGATAACCGGCACAACGACCAGCAACATCAGCAGCGTGGCGGTGATGATCAGGTTTCGTTCATCCAGGCCGACCTGGCCCTTGGGATCGAGCAAGGTCATGTTGCAGCCTCCCAGCAGCAACGTGCCGAGCAGCGGCAACAAGCCTAGTAATCGGGGGTACCTGTTTTTACTCATCTCACGACCTCTAAAGCAGCTTGCGCAATGCAGTTGGGTTTTGATCGCCAACACTTCACCCTGCCAAGGGTTGGCATTTCTTGGATTTGAATAAGGGCTGCCCGTCGAGCGTCAGACGCTGTTCGACATATCCTGGGCCAGCAGTGAGTTCTTATTCGAATTCGTCGGTAAAAGGCCTTGTTACAGCCCAATTCCATTTGGTGCGGGTAGTTGGAAGGCACCGACACCTGGGGTCGCATGGGGCGCTGGCACCCTTCGACCGCCTCTCGTGCTCAAGCCTGAGCCGGGTCGGATATTCGGTGCGGGCGATTGTAGTGAGCTGGAGCGCTGTAGACCATGTCTCATCCCGAAATAATTTTTATCCAAACCGGCAACAATCTCTTCCCGATACCGCAACGGTCCGGCATGTTATCGAAATTGATTCTCAACAAGAACCCCAAAAAACGTAGGCCTACTACGCCCGATTCAGACAGCCTGAACGAAACGCGTTGAGGTTTTTTGCCTGGCAAGCGCCCGTTTTTCGGGGGGCTCGCCAAATGGCGCTGCGCTGTTAAAAATGCCTGCTGCCGGCTCCGCCAAGGTAATGGGCGTGGCAAGCCGGTACATTTTTTTATTACAGGACGAGGCGTATATTCCTGCCGCGAACGCCCCCGGAACCTGGGGATGTGTGACAACGTGTCGCACAGTGTCGCAGGTCATTCTTGTCCCGGATCAAGGCCTGTCCCTCCTATCGCTGAATGCAAAACGCCCCGGTTCTCCAACAGGGAAACCGGGGCGTTTCATCGAGGTGCTTCAGCGAAGGGTCTTGCGGTTACGCGACACCAGCAAGGGTACCAGTACCACGATCAGTACGAAGGACAGAAGCGCCCATTGCGCCAGGGACAAGCCCAGGATCGGCGGGTATGGGGTGGAGCAGAACCCGTCGACCTGGAACCCCAACGGGAAGATCTTCGCCAGCGGCAGATCATCGACAATCGGTTGCAGCACATCGATACCGCAGCTGACTGCCGGGAAGAACTGGGTATACACGTGATGCCCCGCCACCCCCGCACCGGCCAGGGCACAGAGCACCACAATCCCCTCGAGAATCGTCAGGCTGCGACGGGTGCGCATGGCCGCGCCGATGAACGCGAAGATCGCGATCAGCAACAGCGCATAACGCTGCAGGATGCACAGCGGGCACGGTGCCTCACCCAAGGCCACCTGCATATATAGCGCACCACCGATCAGCGCCAGGCAGATCAGCCCCAGCAACACCAGGTAGCGCCGCTCGCGGCCCAACCGCATCATTTCCTCACTCATTACCTTTTCCTTTGGATGCATGGATCGACGCACAGCCTTGCGACACTCGGCGCACAGTCGGATGGCCGAAGTCTACACGTTGGCCATGACAGTGAACGAGCGGCTTGCGCCATCTTTGGGGGGGAATAGACAGGAAAAAGGTTAAGTGCGGATTAACTTTGAGCGGGCGAAAGGTCAGTTGAGTGTGCAAAGCATGCCGGCCCCTTCGCGAGCAGGCTCGCTCCCACAGGGTCCGATGGTGCATGCAAATGCTGCGTGCACCCCGGCTCCACTGTGGGAGCGGGCTTGCTCGCGAAAGCGGTGTGTCAGGCAACCTCGATGTCGACGATGCCGCCGTCTTCGCGAGCAAGCCCGCTCCCACCGTTTTTTTGCAGCACTCACAACTGTGCGTCCGCCGCAATTTCCTGTGGGAGCGAGCCTGCTCGCGATGAAGGCAACCCGGTTCTGCCGGGCTTGCCGCTTGCCTTTATTCCAGCGCCGCAGCCGGCCCGAAGAACTCGTAACGGCTCTGCCCATCCGGTACGCCCAGGGCCTTGAGATGACGCTTCACGGCGGCCATGAAGCCCTTCGGCCCCAGGAAATAGGCATCCAGGTCACGCTGTTCCGGCAGCCACTTGGCCAGTTGCTCCTGGCTCAACAAACCAATCCGATCGGCCGCCTCGCTCAAGCCGTCGTCTTCGTCGTAGCAATAGAAGCGCTTGAGTTGCGGGTGCCGCTTGGCCAGGTCGTCGATCCACTCACGGAAGGCATGGACACGACCATTACGTGCGCAGTGAATGAAATGCACTGGTCGCTCGGTTTGCAGCGCCGCTTGCAGCATCGCCAGGGTTGGGGTGATACCGACGCCACCGCTGATCAGCACCAAGGGCTTGTCGCTGGCGGTCAGGTAGAAGTCCCCGGACGGCGGGAACAACTGGATGCGGCTGCCAATCTGGAAATCATGATGCAGGTAGTTCGATACCCGCCCACCCGGCTCGCGCTTGACACTGATCCGGTACTGGCCGTTGTCCGCCAGGGCCGACAGCGAATAGTTGCGGCGCACTTCCTCACCGTCCAGGAACAGTTTCATGCCGATGTACTGACCCGGCTCGGCCAGCAGGATCGGCCCCTTGTCCGCCGGTTCGAAGTAGAACGAGGTGATCTCCGAGCTTTCCTGGACCTTGGCCACCAGGATGAATTCCCGCTCGCCCCGCCATCCACCCGGGGCAGCGGCCTTCTTGTCGTACATGCCGGCTTCGGCGCCGATGAGAATATCGGCCAATTGGTTATAAGCGGCGCCCCAGGCGGAGATCACTTCGGGCGTGGCGATCTCGTTGCCCAGCACTTCGGCAATCGCCCGCAACAAGCAGGAGCCGACAATCGGGTAATGCTGTGGCTCGATCTGCAAGGCGACATGCTTGTTGACGATTTTCGCCACCAGGTCACCCAACTGGTCGAGCTGGTCGATATGCCGTGCATACATCAATACACCGTTAGCCAGGGCCCGAGGCTGATCGCCGCTGGCTTGGTGAGCCTGGTTGAACAGCGGTCGAACCTGAGGATATTCGGAAAGCATCATGCGGTAGAAGTGAGTGATGAGCGCTTCACCACCGCTTTCAAGCAATGGAACGGTGGAGCGAATGATGGCGCGTTCTTCCCGGGTGAGCATAAGGTGAATCCTCGTGTGTTACGGAAACGGATACCGATGCTTATCAGGTTTCATGCCACAAATATTTTCGTTAATTTTCAATAGCTTAAAAATAATGTAGTCATAACGACACACGTGAAGTTATAGTCTTTTTGACTACACGGAGTCATTATGACCGCAACCTCCCTGCTGACCGCCTTGTTGCCGCTGGTAGCTGACCTGTCTCGCGAACTGCCTGAAGGCGAGCGCTATCGCCGCCTGCTCGGCGCCCTGCGCGCCTTGCTGCCTTGCGACGCTGCAGCGCTGTTGCGGCTGGACGGGGACAGCCTGGTGCCGCTGGCGGTGGACGGCTTGAGCACCGACACCTTGGGCCGGCGCTTCCGGGTCAGTGAACACCCGCGCTTCGAAGCGCTGCTGGCCAACCCGAACCCCACCCGTTTCGCCACCGACAGCGACCTGCCCGATCCCTACGACGGACTGGTTGAAGGCCTTGACGACCATCTGGAAGTTCACGATTGCATGGGCTGCCCGCTGTTCGTCGATGAGCGCCCCTGGGGCCTGCTGACCCTTGACTCCCTGGATCCGGAGCGCTTCGAACCCATCGACCTCGGTGCGCTGCAGGCCTTCGCCAGCCTCGCCGCCGCCACGGTCAGCGCCGCCAAACGCATCGAACGCCTGGCCTTGAAAGCCGAAGACGAACACCGCCGAGCCGAGGTCTATCGCCAGGCCAGCGGCCAGCAATCCCGCGACATGGTCGGCCAGAGCAAAGCCCATAAACGACTGGTGGAAGAGATCAAGCTGGTGGGCGGCAGCGACCTGACCGTGTTGATCACCGGTGAAACCGGCGTCGGCAAGGAGCTGGTCGCCCAAGCCATCCATGCAGCCTCCAAACGCGCCGAACAGCCGCTGATCAGCCTCAACTGCGCCGCCCTGCCGGACACTCTGGTGGAAAGCGAACTTTTCGGCCACGTACGCGGCGCGTTCACCGGAGCGACGAGCGACCGGCGCGGCAAGTTCGAGTTGGCCGATGGCGGCACGCTGTTCCTCGACGAAGTGGGTGAGTTGTCCCTGACCGTCCAGGCCAAACTGCTGAGAGTGTTGCAGAGCGGCCAGTTGCAGCGCCTGGGCTCGGACAAGGAGCATCTGGTGGATGTGCGTCTGATCGCCGCCACCAATCGCGACCTGGCCGAAGAGGTGCGCAACGGCCGCTATCGGGCCGATTTCTACCACCGCTTGAGCGTGTATCCCTTGCAGGTACCGGCGCTGCGGGATCGTGGCCGAGATGTGCTGCTGCTCAGCGGTTTTTTCCTGGAGCAGAATCGCTCGCGCATGGGCCTCAACAGCCTGCGTCTGAGCAGCGATGCCCAGGCCGCGCTGCTGGCCTACGACTGGCCGGGTAACGTGCGTGAACTTGAACACCTGATCGGCCGTAGCGCCCTGAAAGCGCTTGGCAGATGCCCGGTGCGGCCGAAAATCCTCAGCCTCGGTGCCCAGGACCTGGACTTGCCCCAGGCGACCGAGCCAACGTCCGAGCCTTCAGCGACACACCCTGCGCTGGCGATCCCCCCCGTGACGGGAGACCTGCGCGAAGCCATGGACGATTTCCAGCGCCGGCTGATCGGCGCCAGCCTGGAACGCCATCAACACAACTGGGCCAGTGCCGCCCGAGAACTGGGGCTGGATCGGGCGAACCTGGGGCGGATGGCACGACGGTTGGGGCTCAAGTAACGCCCTCAAGTTGCTCAAGCCTTTGTGGCGAGGGGATTTATCCCCTCGCCACAGGTGTGTATTCACAGGCCGCTGGCCCGGAAAGCGGATGTCGGCCGCTTTCGCCCTAAAGCCTGCCCCCAACAAGTCGATAACCCGATATCAAAAGCTGTTTTGGCGATCTTCACGTTCGCCCCACCTTTTTACACAGAAGGTTTTTATGTCTTCCAACAAAGCCCGCGCAGATTCACTTTCGCTTCTGCTGTTTACGTTGCGCAGCGGCAAGCTGATGGCAATCAACCTGCTCAAAGTCAGTGAGATCATCCCGTGCCCGCCACTGACCAAACTGCCGGAGTCGCATCCACACGTGAAAGGCATTGCGACCCTGCGTGGCACATCGCTGTCGGTGATTGACCTGAGCCGTGCCATTGGCGAGCGGCCGCTGGAAGATCCGGACGGCGGCTGCCTGATCGTCACCGATGTCAGCCGCTCCAAGCAGGGCCTGCACGTGCAGGCGGTGAGCAAGATCGTCCACTGCCTGACCACCGACATCAAGCCACCGCCTTACGGCTCCGGCGGCAATCGCGCGTTCATCACCGGCGTGACGTCGGTGGACGGCAAGCTCGTGCAGGTGCTGGACATCGAGAAGGTCATCCATGGCATCGCCCCGGCGCAGATCGAAACCGCGCCCACCGAGCTGAGCATGGAAGACGCCGAAGTGCTGGGCAACGCACGGATCCTGGTGGTCGATGACAGCCAGGTGGCGTTGCAACAATCGGTGCACACCCTGCGCAACCTGGGCCTGCAATGCCACACCGCCCGCAGCGCCAAGGAAGCCATCGAATGCTTGTTGGACCTGCAAGGCACGGCCGGACAGATCAACCTCATCGTCTCCGACATCGAAATGTCGGAAATGGACGGTTACGCCCTCACCCGCACGCTGCGGGAAACGCCGGACTTCGCCCACCTCTACGTGTTGCTGCACACCTCGCTGGACAGTGCCATGAACAGTGAAAAGGCCCGGTTGGCCGGCGCCAATGGGGTGCTGACCAAGTTTTCCTCGCCCGAACTGACCAAGTGCCTGATCACGGCAGCCAAGGCGGTGGCCGAACAAGGCCACTGAGTTGTACCGACGATGCGCTCCTGCGTTCCGGCGTGGGAGGGTCCGGCAATCTCAGGCATACTTTTGCCATGACTTTCCGGAACGAGACATCCCGATGAACATCCGCGCATCGTTTCTCCTTGGCCTCGCTGCCCTGGCCTCCCAAGCCCATGCCTCCAGCCCGGAAGCCTGGGCTGCCTACGACAAAGCCGTGCTGGCCAGTTGCATCAAGGCCAGTGGCTTGAAGAACGCCGAGCCGGTGGGCACCGCCGCGCAATTCGACGACCGGGTCGGCTATACCGCGCTGTTGCTGCAAGGCCAATACCCGCAGAAACACATGAAAGGGGCGAGCGGTACCGAGCTGTGCCTCTACCGCAAGAAAACCAAGACCGCCCACGTGACCGAATGGGACTCGATACGCTCCACCGCGACCGATCAGTGAGTGGCGCATAACTTGCTTCGCGAGGCTCATCACGGCGTTTTTCTGTCGCCGCCTTTCAGCTCTCGACCGGTCGCTCAATGAATACAACGTTTTCCTGCGTAGGCTGCGGCAAATGCTGCTCTGGCCACCACGTTCCCCTGACCCTCGATGAAGCCCGGATGTGGGCAAGCGACGGCGGCCAGGTCATCGTCCTGGTGGAAGCCTTCCTGCCCAATGGCCTCGGTCTGCCGGTGGCGCAGCGCGAGCATGCCGAACGCCGTTCCGCGAGGGTCCGGAGCGGCGGCACCGATGCCTTCGTGGCGATCACCTTCGCCGCTTATAACCCCGGCCGCTGCCACAATCTCGACGAAGAAAACCTGTGCAGCATCTACGAACGCAGGCCGCTGGTGTGCCGGATCTATCCGATGGAAATCAACCCACATATCCCGCTCAATATCGCAGCGAAGGACTGCCCCCCGGAATCCTGGGAAACCGGTCCGCAACTGATCGTCGGCGGGAAATTGGTTGATAAAGAACTGGCCGAGCTAATCGAACGCTCGCGCCAGGCCGATCGCGAAGAGATTGCGATCAAGGACCGCATCTGTGCGGCCTTGGGCATCCATACCACCGCGCTGAAAGGTGACGGGTTTGCCGCCTATCTGCCGGACATGACAGCGTTCGCCGCCGCCATCGATCAGGTGCGCTTGCGACCAACGGCGCAGGAAACCAGTGAATGGCAATTCCATCTGTCCGGGGATGACGTCGCCCGCGAGGTCATGGCCTGTGGGGCTCGGGTCGTCACCGAGGCAGCTTCGGATTATGCGTTCATTTCGCTGCGGGCGGCCTAGAGACAACATAAAGGCCCCTTGTGGGCGCGAGCCTGCTCGCGATAGCGGTATGTCAGTCAATATCAACGCTGGCTGAACCGCTGCCATCGCGAGAAGGCTCGCTCCCACAGGTCATTCCAAGTCATAAACTGCACCCCCCTCTCGCCTAACCCTCGCCGAGAATGTTAGCGTGCTTGGTATTGCCTCCAAGACGAGCCTTGCACGATGAAAAAAACCGTACTTGCCTTCAGCCGTGTCACGCCCCAGATGGTCGAGCGCCTGCAACAGGACTTCGACGTGATCGTGCCGAACCCATCGAAGGGTGACATTAATGCACAGTTCAACGAAGCCCTGCCCCATGCCCACGGCCTGATCGGGGTTGGTCGCAAACTCGGTCGCGAGCAATTGCAAGGCGCCACGAACCTGCAGGTGGTTGCCAGTGTGTCGGTGGGTTACGACAACTATGACCTGGCCTACTTCAATGAACGCGGGATCATGCTCACCAACACCCCCGACGTGCTCACCGAAAGCACGGCCGACCTGGCCTTCGCCCTGCTGATGAGCAGTGCCCGTCGCGTTGCGGAACTGGACGCCTGGACCAAGGCCGGACAATGGCAGGCGACGGTGGGGCCACAACTGTTTGGCAGCGACGTGCACGGCAAGACCCTAGGCATCGTCGGCATGGGCAACATCGGCGCGGCCATCGCCCGGCGTGGCCGGCTGGGGTTCAACATGCCAATCCTGTACAGCGGCAACAGCCGCAAGACCGAACTGGAAAACCAGCTGGGCGCGCAGTTCCGCGAGTTGGACCAGTTGTTGGCCGAAGCGGACTTCGTCTGCCTCGTTGTGCCCCTGAGCGAGAAGACCCGCCACCTGATCGGACAGCGTGAACTGTCGCTGATGAAGCCAAGCGCGATCCTGGTCAACATTTCCCGCGGCCCGGTGGTGGATGAGCCTGCATTGATCGAGGCCTTGCAGAACAACCGCATTCGCGGCGCCGGGTTGGACGTCTACGAAAAGGAGCCGTTGGCCGAGTCGCCGCTGTTCCAGCTGAAGAACGCCGTCACCCTGCCCCACATCGGCTCGGCTACCCACGAAACCCGTGAAGCCATGGCCAATCTCGCGGTGGAAAACTTGCGCAGTGCGTTGCTGGGTGAGCGGCCGCAGAACCTGGTCAACCCGCAAGTCTGGAAGTAGAAGCCGGCGCCGTATCCCATCGCCCCGCTTTGTGGGAGCACGGCTTGCCCGCGAAACGAACGCCTCGGTTTCTGACAGAGCGCGTCGTCTTCATCGCGGGCAAGCCTTGCTTTCACAAAGCGCGACACTGGTCGCCGCTGGTCGAGGCTTGCGAAACACCAGCACGTTCCCCAGCATCACCAATACCAGCCCGGCCAGTGCCGGCGCCGTCCACTGGTAGCCTTCGACAAACGCCGAGACATTCAACGCCACCACTGGGAACAGGACAGTGCAATACGCCGCCCGCTCCGGCCCCATGCGCCCCACGAGCGTCAGGTAAGCGGTGAAGCCGATCACCGAGCCCGGGATCACCAGGTACAGCAGCGAACCGATGTAGCGCAGGTTCCATTCCATATCGAAAGCAATCCCGTTGAACAGGCACCACCCCGCCAGCATCGTCGCGCCATAAGCCATGCCCCAGGCGTTGGTGGTCAGCGGCTTGAGCCCAGCCTTTTGTTGCAGGCTCGAGAGCATATTGCCCGCCGAGAAACACAGCGTGCCCAGCAACGCCAACGCCAATCCGAGCAGCGTCTGCGGGCTCGCGTGATGGCCGGCCAGTTCCGGCCAGAACAACAGCCCCAGCCCCGACAATCCCAATGCGCCGCCCAACAGCACGTTACGGGCGATCCGCTGGCCGAAGAACACCCGGGCATTGAGGGCATTCCACAACGTGGCCGTGGAGAACACCACCGCCACCAGGCCGCTGGGAATCCACTGGCTGGCCGTGAGGAAACACATGAAATTGACGCAGAACAGGCACAGTCCCTGGGCCAGGCAGATCAAATGCCCACGACGGTTCATCACTTGCAGGCGCCGGCTGAGCAGGAGCATTGCGAACAGGATCAGGGCCGCGAGGCCGAAGCGATAGACAATCGATACCGGGATGGCAACGACGCCCAGTTGCAGTTTCAGCGCAATCCAGGTGGTGCCCCAGATGAGCACGGTGAGCAGGTATAACGAGAGGTTCATGGTGACGGCTCCTGGACGATGGCGTTCAGTGTCACGCCGCCGTCCACCGGGCGCTTGCGTAAACTTGCGGTTTTGTCGGCGTGCAGGCTGGCACGGGTCTTTCAACGGAGTAGGATGCAAGACGTTGGAGATAACCGATCATGCCCACACTGCAAACCCTGCAAGTCTTTCAAGCCCTCAACAGCTCGCCCAATGCCCGTCTGGAGCACAGCGCCGAGCTCGGTGACGGCATGGCGGCCGCCTTGTGGACCAATCATCATGACGCCCGGGACTACGACGCGCCGACCCACCACACGCTGTCCTGCTACATCGCCGGCGGCACCGGTACCTTTCGGCGCGAGCGGCCCGACACGCTCGGGGCTCCCGACAAGCTCTGCGTCCTGCCGGCGGACCATGAGTCGGCCTGGGTCATCAACGGCGACATTCGCCTCGCTCACCTGTACTTCAGCGCCGAACAGTTCGCCCTCGGTTGCGTCACGCTGCTGGATCGCGAACCCCGGCAAGTGCAACTGCGCGAGGCGACGTTCCTCGACGACGAGCAACAGGCACAACGCTTTCGTCAGTTGATCGCCTTGAACTGGGACGAACCCGGCGAACGCCTGCTGACCACCAGCCTGGCCCACGAACTGCTCAATCACCTGCTGCTCAGCCAGGTCGGCCAACGCCAGGACCTGCGCCTCAAAGGCGGGCTCGCCGCACACCAACGCCGGTTGCTGGTGGATTACATCGACAGCCATCTGGCCGACGCTATCAGCCTCGGGCAATTGGCGGCATTGTGTGCGCTGTCCGAATACCACTTCGCCCGGATGTTCCGCGAGAGCTTCGGGCTGCCACCCCACCAGTATGTGTTGGCGAGGCGCCTGGCACAGGCGCGGCACCTGCTGCGCCACACCTCACAACCCTTGGGCGACGTGGCACTGGCTTGCGGGTTCGCCAGCGCCAGTCACTTCACCCACCGTTTCCGCCAGGCATTGGGGGCGACGCCTGGGGAGTATCGGCAGGCCTTCTTGCGCTGATGGTGATTGCCAACGAAAAACGGGCCTGCAATTGCAAGGCCCGTTTTTTCAGTTGGGATTAAAGGTAAACGAAACTTCAGCCGTGACGTGCGGCTCGCTCGTTCTCCAGGAATTCTTCTTCCAGCATCGCATCGGCCAGGGCCACGGATTCGGTCTGGACCGCAGCGGCGCGTTTGCCACGCAACTTGCCGAACAGATGTTCCAGGGCATTTTCCAACTTCGTCGACGCGCCCTCGATCGCTGCCTCCAGCGAACCGGCCTTATGCGTCACGGAAATCGGTTGATGGCCCTTCGGCCGGGCTTCGATCTGGCAGCGCAGATCATGGGGACCAGGCTTGGCGCCGTTTTCATCCCCCAGATGGACTTCGACCCGAGTCAGGTCTTCCTCATAACGTTCGAGCGTGCTTTCGATGGTAGTACGTACCCACTCCTCCAGTCGGATGCTGCTTTGAATATGGTTATCACTGTTGACTTGGATTTGCATAGTTCATCCCTTATTTCGGCTAGCTCGCCAGGGGCCTGTCGACGTTGGCGTAACGGCCCCTTGAGTACAGAGTCGGGCTGCCCGAGGAACAATTCAAGCCCTTTAAAAAGATAAATATTGATTTGCAAATAAAGCCGGACAACAGGCAAAAGCGCTGTTAATGTCGGGAGTTTCCTCGCCCCGCCATCTTTCGCGATTTGCGCCCCGCACCGCACCGTCAACGAACATCCCGCCCCGAAACGGGCAGTCCCTGGGGTCCCGTTCCAGAGCGTCGCGAGCTGTCTCGCCGCGAACATTGACCGACAGTTTTTCCGGCATGCCCCTTGCTATCGTCTTATTGCAGCGGCCAGAGGCTGCAATCTGCTGATGGTTGCTTGCACTCAGCGATGGAACACGATCATGGAATGGCCGATGGTCCGGTATTGCGAACTAATCCCGATCAAGGCCGGTCAACAACTGCACGTTCAATCAGGCGGTGACGCATCATGGACAACCCTTTTCAGATCATTACCGACGCTTTTGCGCCGCAGTATCAAATCAACCTGAGCATCCAGGGCCTCGACGGCAGCATCATGCTGACCCTGTCCCGGGCCGGGCGGATCGTCGCCAAGCGCATGATCAGTGCCCAGCAGCGCAACGATCCGGAACGGCTCAAGCGCTTGGTGCAAAGCATTCAGTTCGGCATCGCCATCGAACAGGGCCACAGCGCCGTGGCGATCCTCGAAGCCATGACCGGCGGCGACAACGTCAAGCTGCCACCACCGCGCACCCAAGGACCGGCCTCCGCCAGCCTTTAGATTTCCCCTTTTTCTATTTCTGCATGCTCGCTGGAGCCCGCGCCGACCTTACGGTGCGGGTGCTCGATCTTTACCGACGGGAACTGCGACGACGCGTAGCGAACCACCAGGATCGAGAACGCCAGCAGCAGGATTCCGCCGCACAGGTAGATGATCCCCAGGTCCGGCGGGCTGTGGTGGGAAACGTTGGAGATCAGCAGGCGGGTCAAGGCGGTGATGGCCACGTAGATCAGAAACCGTACTGGCATGTGGTTGGTCTTGAAGTAGATCCCGACCATCGCGCCCAATTCCAGATAGATGAACAGCAGCAGGATATCGTCGATCTTGATATGCCCTGCCTCGATCATCTGCAAAAACTCCATGACCGCCGCCCATGCGGTCACCGCCCCGATGGCGAACAGCGCCAGATAGTGAAACGTCTCGACGAACAGGTTGCCCAGGGACTCGGCCAACTGATGGACGTTCTGGCGCAGATTCTCGGCCCAGTTGATTTTCACGATGCGGTTTCCTTAGGTCGACTCGACCGAATGATGCGGGTTGGACGTGACGGTTGTTCTGCATGCAGAAAAAAGGCCAGCACCGTGAGTAAGATGGCGAAAGGCTGGCAACCGACACGTCCTCCCCACGACAAACGCCGAAACCGGTCTACATTAAAAAGCCACTACCCAAAGAGAAAGGATTCGCTTATCCTCCGAGCTGTATATAAATACAGTATTCGCAGATTACCGGTTTGAAGGCGCACGAGGCGGGACCGACCGTCGCACCTCACAGCCGTGATGCTTGGATTTTATAGATTCCGCAGCCTGGCTTCCCATGCTTGCGGCAGACATGCAAACAAACGAGAGGCCAGCCATGGCTGTTGAGATTCTGTACCGCAGTACACGTGATTTGGAGACTACGTTTTTGGACCGTAAGCTCGCTGATGCCCATGACCAGATGCTCGAACTGGCGGAGGTGCTGACCACTGTTCTGATGAAGAACGTGCAGGGCCTGAACGAGAAACAGGCTGAGGATGCGAGCATCTTCATGGCAAAAAACAGAGCGGCGTTTGCAGCCGCGTTCAAAAGCAACGCAGCCGCTCTCGGGGAGCTTCTGGGTACCGAAGAAAGCGAGTGAGGCCGTTGCCGACTGCTCAATGCAGCGTGAGGTCCAGCCTGGGGCGACTCAATAGTAACGGCGTGGGTCGGAATCGATCAGGCTGGCCAACTTTGTCAGGGCGAAACGCAGCTCGTCCTGGCTGGTAGGGGACATCAGCACCACCCTTACACTTCGGCTGGTCCCGGAGCGTTCAGCCTGGAACTGCGAGCCACTGAGTACCAGTACGCCGTTGGCCCGGGCCAGCATCGTGAATTCGTCGCCGGTCCACGGTTCGGGCAGCGTCAACCAGACATGGTACGCATAGGGCTGGGCCTTGAGCTCGAAGTTGGCAAAGACTTCCCGAGCAATCGCTTGCCGCCCGGCGGCTTCATTGCGCTGGATGCGGATCAGTTTCTTGTCCAGGCCCTCGGTGATCACATTGCTCGCCAGTTGCGCGGTCAACGGTGACGGCATCCAGACACTGCTGCGCACCATCGAGGTCAGCCGTGACAGCAGTTTCGGCGGGCTGTAGAGATAACCGACCCGAAGCGCCGGCATGACCGCCTTCGACAGACTGGTCAGGTACACCGACCGGTCCGGCGCAAAAGCCGACAGCGGTCTGGTCGACGGATCGGTGGCGAGGAAACCATAGATATCATCGTCCAGGATGATGAAGTCGAACTCCTCGGCCAGCGCGGCAATCTGGGCCCGACGCTTTTGCGACATGATCGCCGCCGTCGGATTCTGGCAAGTCGCCACACAAACCAGCATCGCTGGTTTCTCTCGCAAACACAGTTCACGCAACGCTTCGGGGATGATGCCTTCGTCATCCATCGGCACACCGCGCAGGCGGCGTTCGAGGCCATGGGCCAGGGAAATGATGCCCGGGTAGCAAAGCGCCTCGCAGAGCACCAGGTCGCCAGCGTTGGTCAGCGCGCTCATCGCGACCATCAAGCCATGCTGGGCCCCGGCGGTGATCACCACTTGCTGCCATTGCGCGTCGGGCAACGAATGACGCAGCCACTGCGCGCCTGCTTCACGATGGGCCGGGTGACCACCGTCCGGGGCGTAATCCAGGGCGCCGGCAAAATCGGTGCTTTTTGCCATGCCCACCAGCGCACCGCGCAACCAGTACTCCAGGGTTTCGCTGGAAGGCTTGATGATCGAGAGATCGAGCAGTTCGGGCTGCCCCAGGTTCAACGGCGCGGCGCCATGAGTTGTCGGCAGGTCCAGTTGCTGCTGGCTGAGCACATACGTGCCACGCCCCACCTCACCTTGCACCAGCCCACGTCGATGGGCTTCGCCATAGGCCCGGCTGATGGTGCCCGGCGTGACATCCAGGGCATTGGCCAATTCCCGCAGGGTCGGCAAGCGGTCACCCTCGCTCAGCACCCCATTACCGATGTCGCGTGCCAACGCATCGGCAATTGACAGGTACATCGGCTGGTTGAACTCGCTTAGCTGGGGAATCCACATGAATGATCGCCGCCCCTCGTAGAAATGATGAATTTGCGAGCATATCACATCGAGGCGAGGCCATTAATGATGGGAACAATCAATGAATTGAGTCGATTGACTCGATATCCAATCCAAAACCGGTTCTCAAAAGACAACACAGCTAAAATTAATTTACATATAAATCATATAGTTAATTGATAAAAACAGAAGAACGCTGCGAAACCTATCACCGAACCATTGAATCAATTCAATTCATTCAAATACACTCATCCAGAATCGAATCAATCGATTCAATCAATCCCTGATCAACTGCACGCTCCTGCCGTGCCAAGTCGAGACATCATGGCCATACTCAGAAAGGATCTATCCCTGTCAGCGATCATCGCGGGCTTTATCGCCGTGATCATTTCCTACGCCGGCCCCCTCATCATCGTGTTCCAGGCAGCCAAGGAGGCACACCTGGCCAACGATGTGGTGTCCTCATGGATCTGGGCCATTTCCATCGGCAGCGGGATCACCGGCCTGCTCCTGAGCTGGCGCCTGCGTGTTCCTGTGATCACCGCATGGTCGACACCGGGCGCGGCCTTGCTGGTGTCGATGCTGCCGACCGTCACCCTGCCCCAGGCCATCGGCGCCTATGCAGTGGCGTCGCTGATCATTGCCGTCGTGGGTTTGTCCGGCGCGTTCGACAAACTGATGAGTCGCCTGCCCAAAGCCATCGCCGCCGCCATGCTCGCCGGCATCCTGTTCCGCTTCGGCGCAGAGCTGTTCACTTCGGTCAAACTGCAGCCGGCGTTGGTACTGTCGATGATTGCGGCTTATCTGCTCTGCAAGCGCTTTTCGCCGCGCTACGCGATTCTGTCGGTACTGGTGGTCGGCTGCGCGATGGCCGCCGCGTTCGGAGAGCTCAACAGTGGTTCGATTACCATCGAGGTGGCCCATCCGGTTTTTATCGCCCCTGAATGGAGCTGGCACGCAATCATCAACATCGGCCTGCCATTGGCGCTGGTGACGCTGACCGGCCAGTACGTACCGGGCATGGCCGTGTTACGGACCGCGGGCTACAACACGCCGGCGCGCTCTATCATTTCGGTCACTGCAATTGGCGCGGCGCTGATGGCGCCCTTCGGCTCCCACGGTTTGAACCTGGCGGCCATTACCGCAGCGATCTGCACCGGCCGCGAGGCCCATGAGGACCGCGACAAACGCTACATCGCCGGCATCGCCTGCGGGGTGTTCTACATCCTGATGGGCACCTTCGGCGCAACGCTGGCCTCGGTATTTTCCGCACTGCCGAAAGAACTGATCGCCTCCCTCGCCGGCCTCGCGTTGTTCGGTGCAATCAGCGCCGGGCTGACCGGAGCCATGGCCGATGAAAAGCAGCGGGAAGCAGCGCTGATCACTTTCCTGGTGACCGCATCGGGCATGAGTTTCCTGGGGCTGGCCGCCGCATTCTGGGGCCTGATC
Source organism: Pseudomonas sp. ICMP22404 (assembly GCF_006227205.1). GTDB lineage: Bacteria > Pseudomonadota > Gammaproteobacteria > Pseudomonadales > Pseudomonadaceae > Aquipseudomonas. The sequence goes on along the minus strand of NZ_VCNG01000007.1, from coordinate 108,298 downwards.
TTCGGTCTCGTGGCGCATTTCGTGCTGACCCATACCCGGCAAGCCAAAACCGCCGTCATCGCCGCGGGCAACTGATCATGACGGTTCGCGGTGCGCTGCGAGCCGTTGTTAGCGATACAGCAAACGCTCCGCCAATTCATCCGCCACCCGGGCTGGTGAGCGTTTCTCCGCCTGGGCATGGGCAAAGACTTCCGTGAGCCGGGCAGCGATTTTCGACAGGTGAGCGGTGATGGTTGGCAACTCTTCGCCGCGATGCTTCAGGGCGACGTAGATCAGGCCGCCGGAGTTGATCACATAGTCCGGCGCGTAGAGAATCCCGCGCCTTTCCAGTTGATCGGCCACTTGCAGGTTGCTCAACTGGTTATGGGCCGAGCCGGCCACGGCCGAGCAACGCAGTTGCGCCACGCTATGGCTGTTGAGCACACCGCCCAGGCCGCAAGGAGCAAGAATGTCGCAAGGGGTGCTGAGCAACGCATCGTTGGCAATGGGATGGGCGCCCAATTGCTCCATTGCCAGTTGCACCTTGCCGGGGTCGATGTCGCTGACCAGCAGTTCGGCACCGGCCGCGTGCAACTGTTCGGCCAGGGCGTACCCGACATTGCCCAGGCCCTGGATCGCCACGCGCAGGCTTTCAAGGTTATCACTGCCCAGCCGGGCCATGGCCGTGGCACGAATGCCGGCAAACACGCCCATCGCCGCGTGAGGTGCCGGGTCTCCCGAGGCGGTGGTACTGGTGACATGACGGGTCTGTTGGGCGATGCAATCCATGTCGGCCACCGAGGTACCGCTGTCGATGGCGGTGATGTACCGGCCATCCAGTTGCTCGATGCAGCGACCAAAAGCTTCGAACAATGCGGCCCGGCTTTCGACATGGGCCGGACGCATGATCACCGCCACCCCGCCGCCCACGGGCAGCCCCGCCAGGGCGGCCTTATAGCTCATGCCTTGGGCCAGGCGCACGGCATCGACCACGGCACTTTCATCGTCGGGGTAGGACAGATAACGACATCCGCCCAAGGCTGGCCCTGGGCGGCTGCTATGGATGGCAATGACCGCCTTCAACCCTGTTGTCGGGTCCACGCTCAAGTGCAGCGATTCAAGGCGGGAGCTTTGCATGAGCGCAAACATCGACAGGCTCCCGAATCACTTCTGTTTGTTTCGCCAGTATAGGCGCGTAGCTGAAATTTGCTGGAGCACGCCGGAATAAGCCGCTTCAGCTGTCAGTCTTTTCGGACATAACCGTTGCCGCCTCTCTCCGATACTGGACGAAAGCCCGTGGCAGGGCTAAAACGAGGCAATGTCCGGAGAGTGTGATGAAACCGCGCCAAGCCTTTTTTGAATGTCTGCACCGGTCGCCTGCTGCGCTGTTCGAAGCGGCGCTTTGGATCGCTGCCGAGCATGATCGCGACGTCGACGTACCGGCCCTGCTGAGGGACTTCAGGGATCTGCAACAGCGGGTCAGCCATGACCTGCCGTTGCTGCCCGTCGCTGAGCTGGGCCAGCCCTTGTTGCGCTGCCTGAATGACCTGGGGTTTGCCCAGGACGATTTCACGCCCCTGCGCCCGCGTGTAGCGTTGCTCGACAAAGTATTGGCCAGAAAGCGCGGCCAACCGCTGGCTCTCGCCCTGATTGCCCTGGAATTGGCCCGAGGCCTGGAAATACCGATGGTCGGGGTCAATTTTCCCGGTCACTTCCTGCTCCGGGTGCCCGGTGCCGATCACCTGCTCGACCCATGCGGCGGCCGTCGGCTGTATCCCAACGACTGCCGGGAACTGTTGCAGCGCCAATATGGCTCGAACGTGTCGCTCAAGGCTGAACACCTGGCCAGCGCCGAACCGCTGCAGATGCTCCAGCGCCTGTCACGCAATCTCCGGCAGTTGCATCTGACGAACGACGAGTACATCGACGCGCTGATCGATGCTGAACGGGTGCTGGAACTCGGCAACGCCAGCGCCGCCGATTATCTGGCCCGCGCCAGCCTGTACCAGCGGCTCGACTGCCCCAACGCCGAACGCTTCGACCTGGAACATGCGCTGATGCTCAGTGATGACCCGATCCAGCGGATCCGGCTGACAGAACGGCTGGGGCATCTGCCGCCGAATTCGATTGTGCATTGATCTGCAGAGAGGCCGGCGCCCTGATTGAATGTCAGGCCGCCATCGCGAGCAGGCTCGCTCCCACACGGGACGGTGAAACGCGAACCATGTGGGAGCGAGCCTGCTCGCGATGGCGTCAGATCAGCCACCCTTGATGTCAGCTGGCAGGCGTGTCCACCTGATGAGCCGGATGCGCCCGCTGGAACGCGGCATGTGCAGCTGCCAGCGCCGCAACGCGACGGATCCGTGGATAACCTTGCAAGGACACGTTGAAACGCTCAGCCGCGTACAACTGCGGGATCAGGTAGACATCTGCCAATCCTGGCGCGGGGCCGAAACAGTAGCCCTCGTCGCCGATCAACTGCTCCACCGCCGCCAGCCCCTGGCTGATCCAATGCCCGATCCACTCCGTCACCTGCGTTTCATCGTGCCCCCACTGCCGCAGCTTGTTGAGCACGCTGACGTTGTGCAATGGGTGGATATCGCAACCGATCAGGGCGGCGACGCCGCGTTCATGGGCACGCACCGCCAGGTCAGGATTGAGCAGTGGCACCTGTGGATAACGCTCCTCCAGGTATTCGATGATGGCCGGCGATTGCACCAGCAACGCCCCCTCGTCGGTACGCAGCGCCGGTACCCGCCCTTGCGGGTTGATCGCGAGGTAAGTCGGCTGACGATGCTCGCCTCCCGGCGGTGCGATCAGGTTGACCGGCACGGCACGGTAATCCAGGCCCTTGAGTGCCAGGGCGATGCGCACCCGATAAGACGAAGTGGAGCGATAGTACGTATAGAGTTCCATGCCCTGTCCCTCAACGCGCCGGCAGGATCTTGCCCCGGCATTCGCCAAAGCCGATGGAGGCGACGCCCTCACGGCTGCAACGGGCCCGCAGGATGATTTCGTCGCCATCCTCGAGGAACTTGCGCACTTCACCGGACGCAAGCTCGATCGGCTTCTTGCCGCCCTCGGTGATCTCCAGCAAGCTGCCGAATTGACCGTTCTCCGGGCCCGACAAGGTGCCCGAGCCGAACAGGTCGCCGGCCTGCAACTGGCAGCCATTGACGCTGTGGTGCGCGACCATCTGCGCCACGGTCCAATACATGTAGCGGGTGTTGCTCAGGGTCAGGCGATGGGCCGGCAGGTTCCGCTCACGCATGGCTCCGGTCAGCAGCAGGACTTCCAGCTCGATATCAAAGGCGCCGCCGTCCTGATCGCGCTTGTCCAGCAGATACGGCAGCGGTTGCGGATCGCCTTCAGGCCGCGCCGGTTGAGGGCGACGGAACGGTTCCAAGGCTTCAGCCGTCACGACCCACGGCGAAATGCTGGTCAGGAAACTCTTCGACAGGAAAGGCCCAAGCGGTTGGTATTCCCAGGCCTGGATATCCCGCGCCGACCAATCGTTGAGCAGGCAGAACCCGCCAATGTGTTCAGCGGCATCACCGATGGCGATGGGCTCGCCCAGTGCATTGCCCTTGCCGATCCAGATCCCCAGCTCCAGCTCGTAGTCCAGCCGCGCGCAGGGGCCGAAAGTCGGTTCACTCTGGCCGGCAGGCAGGGTCTGGCCCTTGGGGCGGCGTACATCGGTACCGGACGGGCGGATGGTCGAGGCGCGACCGTGGTAGCCGATGGGAACGTATTTGTAATTGGGCAACAGCGGGTTGTCGGGGCGAAACAGCTTGCCGACATTTTGCGCATGCTCGATGCCAACGTAGAAGTCGGTGTAGTCGTTGATTTTCGCCGGCAGGTGCATCTGGCAATCCGTCGCCAGGGGAAGCATCTTCGTCCCTTGGGCCAGGATCTGCTCGCGTTGCGCACTGTCTTCGCCCAACAAGGCCAGCAGTCGTTCACGCAAGGCCACCCGGGCATTGCGGCCCAGCTCGAAGAATGCGTTCAACTGGCCGCCGCTCATGGCTTCGACGGCTTCGCGCGCTGCGCCATCGAACAGGCCTGCCTGCAGCGCGGCCTGCAAGTCGAACACATGATCGCCAATGGCAACACCGCTGCGAGGAGCGTCGCCGTTCACGCTAAAGATCCCCAGTGGCAGGTTTTGCAGAGGGAAATCGGCATGGCCGTTGGCAGAGGCAACCCAGCTACGGGCAGGGGAAACTTGGGTCATGGATTATCTCCGGGTCGGGTCGAACGTGACGGGCAGCGAAGCCCAACAGGCATCGTAGTCGGTTTGCAGTTGCGGGCAGTCCAGTGCGAAACGGCTCGGGCGCAGCACCTGGCTGGTTTCGAACATGAAGGCCATGGTGTTGTCGATTTTCACCGGTGTCAGCTCGGCGTTGATTGCCTTGGTGCAGGTTTCACCGTCCGGACCGTGGGCGCTCATGCAACTGTGCAAGGAGGCACCGCCCGGCAGGAAACCCTCGGCCTTGGCATCGTAGGCGCCCTGGATCAGCCCCATGAATTCGTTCATCAGGTTGCGGTGGAACCAGGGTGGACGGAAGGTCTTTTCCGCCACCATCCAGCGCGGCGGGAAGATCACGAAGTCGAGATTGGCCAAGCCGTGGACGCTGGTAGGCGAGGTCAACACCGTGAAAATCGAAGGGTCCGGATGATCGAAGCTGACCGTGCCGATGGTGTTGAACCGGCGCAGGTCGTACTTGTACGGCACGTTATTGCCGTGCCAGGCCACGACGTCGAACGGCGAATGATCCAGTTCGCAAGCCCACAACTCACCGAGGAATTTCTGCACCAGCGTGGTCGGCTGAGCGAGGTTTTCGTAATGCGCGACTGGGGTCAGGAAGTCCCGCGGGTTGGCCAGGCCGTTGCTGCCAATGGGACCGAGATCAGGCAGGCGCAGCGGCGCGCCATGGTTCTCGGCGAGGTAGCCACGGGCCTGCGGATCGAGCAGCTCGACGCGAAACTTCAAGCCGCGAGGCAACACGGCGATTTCCAGCGGTTCAAGTTCCAGCCGCCCCAGCTCGGTGACGATCCGCAATCGCCCCGACTGCGGCACGATCAGCCATTCGCCGTCCGCATTGAAGAACACCCGCTCCATGGAACGGTTGGCACGGTAGTGGAAGATGCTGATCCCGGCGGGCTTGTCCTGGCCGGCATTGGCGGCCATGCGCACCAGCCCGTCGATGAAGTCGGTGGGGTCGGCGGGGATGTCCAACGGGTTCCAGCGCAGGCGATTGGGGGTGACCTCGCCCAGCGCCCCGCCGGCCAGTTGGCGTTCCAGCTTGACGAAAGCCGGATGGTTGGCCGATGGCCGGATGCGATACATCCAGGTGCGCCGCGCCTCGCTACGCGCCATGGTGAATGCCGTGCCGGAAAACAATTCGGCGTAGAGACCGTAGGGGGCCTTCTGCGGCGAGTTCTGGCCGGCAGGCAGCGCGCCGGGCAGCGCTTCGCTGGCAAATTCGTTGCCAAAGCCTGATTGGTACGCCAGCTCAGACGCTGTGGAATCGAGGTTCATGGAGCCTCCTGAACACCTGTTGTTTTTATCGTAATTCGATTACGCATAACGTAATTTGCTCGACAGCGACCGTCAAGCTATAAAGACGCCCATTCGCCCTCCGGATCCAGTGCCTCCATGGAAACCCCGCTCAATAACGGCAAACAGAAAGTCCGCTCGGCCGAAGTCGGCACCGACATCCTCAAGGCCCTGGCCGAACTCTCCCCCTCCACGTCGCTGTCGCGCCTGGCCGAACACGTGCAGATGCCGGCGAGCAAGGTTCATCGGTACCTGCAGGCCTTGATTGCCAGCGGGTTCGCCGAGCAGAACACCGCCACCAACCATTACGGCCTGGGGCGCGAAGCCTTGCGGGTGGGCCTGGCGGCGCTGAACGGCATGGACGTGCTGCAAGTGGCCGCCCTGCCCCTGGCGGAACTGCGGGACGACTTGAACGAAACCTGTTTCCTGGCGGTGTGGGGCAATCACGGCGCGACCGTGGTACGGATCGAACCCGCCGTGCGCGCCGTGACTGTGGTGACGCAACTGGGTTCGGTGTTGCCGCTGCTCAGTTCGTCCACCGGACTGGTGTTCAGTGCCTATCTGCCGGAGCGCGAGACCATCGGACTGCGAGAACAGGAAGTGGCGGCCACCGACACTCATGCACTGGCCGACGACCACGCCTATGCCACCCTGTGCGAACAGATCCGCGGTCGGGGATTGCATCATGTGCATGGCTTGCTGATGCCAGGCGTGGACGCCTTGTCCGCGCCGGTCTTCAATGCCGTCGGCCAAGTCACGGCGGTCATGACCATCGTCGGCCCGACCTCGCTGTTCCATGCCGACGAAAATGGCCCGGCGGCCCAACGATTGTTGGCGGCGACCCGGGCCGTGAGTTGGCGGATGGGGTATGAGTCCGGCTCAGGATCAGCTCAGTAAGTCCGGAACCATTCTGATCAGTAAATCGTTGATGTGCGCGGTGGTCAGCTGTGGATGCAGGTGCTCGTCGCTGCCACTGAAGGGGACGGCATGAATGGCCTGGTGACTGCCGTGCGAGTGGTAAGGAATTTCATCCTGCTCGAAATGGCCCAGCAGGTATTCGGCCAGTTGCTGAGAGGAAGACACCACGCGCTTGCCGAAGTCATGGGTGACGAAACTGGTGACGTAGACTTCATCGAGATTTACCCCGGGCAAATGAATGTTCAACGCCCCGCGAATATCCTCGACCGTCAGACGCTTGATCGTGCGCCAAGACAGATCCATTGAAGGTTTTTCGGCAAGACTTGTCACGATCTCCATGACAATGCGTTCGAACTCGATCAGATCCAGAGCCTTTACCCGGTCTTCGGCAGCAAAGGAATAACGCTTGCTGAAGACATTGCTGAGTCCTTGCGTGTAATGAGGCAGTACTTGTTCTTCGACGCAACCCAGCGCGACATCGAACAAGGTCTCGGAAGATTGAAGCTCTGCGCTCGAAACATTGGTCAGTGTCGTCAGATAGTTGGTATGGGGATTGATCCCTCGCGCCTCCAGCGACTGGCCCAACAGTACCCGCACGGCAAAATCCACACGGGTTTTCTTGAGCGTAAAAAGCCTTTCAGCGTGAGAGGAAAACAACGGCATATTCATAAGCATCCTTGTCTTGTGTTCGGACCTCCTGTCCGATCCTTTATTGATGTTCACCCAGACAGGGTTCACTGATAAAGCGACCGGGTAAAATAACCCGTGCAACTTCACCAGGGCCGTTATACACCAGAGCCCCCGCTTATCGCGAAAAAGCAAATGTAAGCGTGCGTGAAGACTTGCAAACAGTTATCTCAGGCAGTGCCTACCTTGCACAAAACAACCGGGCTTCTAATAGCGGAACTAACCCATGACACCCATGACCTTGGCCTTCGCCACCGCCTGGGTACGTCGCTGCACGCCTAACTTGCTATGTATCCGCCGAGCATGGGTTTTTACCGTGTGCAGCGAAATGAACAACCGTTCGGCAATTTGCTGATTGGAATGGCCTTGGGCAATCAGCTCCAGAACTTCCAACTCTCGCTGACTGAGCAAGGCGCCTTCGGCAATGACCGTCGGCTGTCCGACGGGCTCCGCCGACTGTGCCCAACGCAACAGTTCCGGCTGGCGCAAGCGCAGCTCACACAGGGCCTGCTGCGCGCGCCAACAGGCGACTCGTTCCAGGCCTTCCTGCATCAGGACACGGGCCTGGGAATGCTCGCCGCACAGCCAGACGACTTCGGCCAAGGCCAGATGCAGCTCGGTTTCCAGTCCTTGCATGCCACAGCGTTGCGCCTGGGCAATCATGTCTCTCAACCGGCCCTGCGGATCTTGCGCCCGCTGCAGGTAGACCTCGGCCAGTACCAACAGGTATTCAAGCCGCGGAATCAATTCCAGGGTCGCAGGCGGCGCGTGCCTGGCCTGTGGGCCGCGGAAATGTCGCAAGACCCGGGTCAAGGCTTCATGGGCCAGTTCCGGGCGGCCTTGCTGCAACCAGAACTGGCAACTGGTCTGCAGCAACACACCACGGTATACGGTGTCGGGAATGTGCCGCTGCTGCATGACCCGCTCGGCTTCACGCAGTTGCACGAAGGCTTCGCCGTAGTCGCCCTGGTTGGCGGCCAGACTGGCCTTGCCGAGAAAGCCGTAGAGCACTTGTTTGTCCTGACAGTGAAGACTCGTCTCCAGACCCGTTTGAAACTGCTCCGCAGCCTGCTCTGCATACCCCATGCGCAATGCCAGGCGCCCGCGCCGCAGGGCAATGCGCCCCAGCAACGGAGAAAAGTCCTGGCCTGGCTTATCCAGCAGCCCCTGCACCGCACTCAACAGATGGTCGGCCCGGTGAGGCGCGCCGCGCTGCTCCAGCACTTGGGCGTGATCCAGCTCCAACACCCCCTCGAACACCAGCGAACCCTGTGCACGCGCCAGGCACAGCGCCTGGCGGTTGATCCATTGGGCCGACGCCAACTCGCCCCTGAGCAACGCCTGTTGTGTCAGCCCCGACTGGCACAGCAGTCGTGAAGCCCAGGCCTCCGGATCCAAGCTGTTCTGGGCCTGGATAAAATGTTCGCTCGCCTGATCACCCTCTCCTGCCAGGTGCCGCAACCAGCCACTGAGAACCTGCCACCGGGCAATCAACTGGCGCTGCTGGCAGGCCTTGGGTTGGGGGGCAAACCTGGCCAGTTGCTCGATACACGCCGATGCCTGATCGAAACGACCGGCGAACAGCAGCGCGGCCGTGACCAACCCCACCGACTGCGGCGTACCCAGTGCCAGCGCTTCACCCTGTCGATCATGCAAACCCAGTAACAGCGCCACGTTGCGACCTTGCAAGACATGCTCGAAGCTCAGGTGCTGCAGAACACTGACGGCGGCCTCGAACTCTTCAGCCAACATTGCCTGCTCGAACGCCATCGGCCAATCCTGCTCGGCCGCGAACCACTGGCAGGCCCGTCGATGCCAGGAGCGCCCTTGGGGCCAGGGTTCCTCACGCACCAGCCGGGCCAGGGCCGGGAATATCTGCAACCAGTCCGAGGATTGCTCCCACGGCTCGATAAAGCATCCCAGATCCTGCAACAAGGGAAGGCATTCCGCTCCCACGGTGTCACCGAACAGATGCTCGCACAGCCGCGCATTGAAGCGCGGCAGATGGGCCAGCACGCGCCAGGCCTGTGCCAGGTCCGGGGTCAACGCGCTGAACAATTCGTGCTCCAGATAATCGAGCAAGGTACCGGGGCGTCCCGGCGATGCGTGGCGGCGCGCCCACTCGCAACGCTCGAGCAAGGCGATGCGCACACCGGCGCACCAGCCGCCGCTGCGCTGTATTACCTCGCGAGCCGTACGGATCGCCAGAGGGCCAGGCAGATGACCGAGCAACGGCTGAATATCGTCAGGGCTGAACACCAGCGCCTTCGCATCGAACTCGTGCAGCTCGTCATCGAGCAACAAGCGCAACCAGTTGCAATGTGGTCGGCGACGGCCATTGAGCCACAGGTGCAGCGCCGGGCTGCTGGCGTTCAGCAGACGGTCAAGGAACTGGTCCAGTTCGGGATTAGGTACTCGGCAATAATCATCCAGGAACAACCAGGTCGGCGTCTGCAAGCGCGCCAGATGGGACAACAGCGCCGCCTCCTCCATCACCGGCAGCCCGAGGGTCTGCGCCAGTTGCTCGCACATCTGCTTCGCATCCAACGCCGCGCCCCCCAGCGGCAGCCAGTGCAACTGGCATCCGGCGGGAGCCTGTAGAAAACACTCGGCAAACAACGCGCTCTTGCCACTGCCCGCCGGCGCGCAGAGCAGTTTTATCCGAGCTTCGGAAGTGAGCAACGGCTCGCTCAGGGACCGACGTGGCACATGCGTCGAGGACAGGCGAGGCAGCAATCCAGGACGATCCGGACACGGGGTCATGGCGGTCATGTGCGAGAGTCCCTTTTATTGTTGTCTCACCACCCTAGCCCTGTGTCGCCAACCTTTGGAGAAGTATTCAGCGCGCTGATCGCGCGCCATAAGAAAACGACCGGAAAGATGTTCTTGTGGCGAGGGGATTAATCCCCTCGCCACAGATCATCCCCTCACCGCAGATAAAATCCCTCGCCACAATCAGAAGGCTATCGAGGCTTACCGAACCCCGCTCGAGCGCAGCGCCGCCGGCGTGTAGTCGGCTGCCCTGGCCTCGAAACCATACTCATAGCTGTGCTTCTCTTCGTTCTTCATGCCCAGCGCAATGTAGCGGCCGGCGATGATGTCGTAGAGCGTCTCGAGGGTATAGGCGGGGTTCTGGTGGTCGTAATAGAACTGCGCATGTCCTTCGGCCACACGCCACAGTTGACCACGACCGTCGTAGTGATCCACCAGCGCCGCCTGCCAGCTGTCTTCGTCGAAGTACATGTGGCGCTTGGCATAGATGTGCCGCTCGTTGGGCTTGACCGTACCGATCACTTCCCAGACCCGGTGCAACTCATAGCGGGTCAGGTCCTGGTTGATGTGGCCGGCCTTGATCACGTCGTCGTACTTGAGGTTGGGTGAGTCGAGCTTGTAGCTGTTGTACGGAATGTACATTTCCTTCTTGCCGACCAGTTGCCAGTCGTAGCGATCCGGTGCACCGGAGAACAGGTCGAAGTTGTCCGACGTGCGCAGCCCGTCAGCGGCAGTACCCGGGCCGTCGTAGGCCACCTGAGGGGCACGGCGCACACGGCGCTGGCCGGCGTTGTAGATCCAGGCCAGGCGCGGCTCCTTCACCTGGTCGAGGGTTTCATGCACCAGCAGTACGTTGCCGGCCAGACGTGCGGGGGCGGTGACTTCCTGCTTGAAATAGGTCAGCACGTTGCTGGCTTTTTCCGGATCGGCGTCCTTGATCAGGGCCGGCACAGCGGCTTCCTCTTCGAAACGGATCGGCGTAAAGCTGCCGTTGGTCTGCGGTGTCGCCTGGGTGATGATGCGTCGCAGGTTGCCACCATGATAACGGGTGATGTGGTTCCAGATGACTTCCACACCGTTCTTGGGAATCGGAAACGCGTAGTAGCGGTTACCGGTGAAATTGGCCAGGCCGTTACCGTCGTTGATCGCGGTGACATTGAGCGCACTGCGCTTGGCCGACTCGTAGATTTCCGGCGGCAGCCCAACGCTGCGATGGGTCGGATAGACCGGGATCCTGTAGGTCTCCGGGTAGCGCTTGAACATCGCGACCTGGCCTTCGGAAAGCTTGTCCTTGTACTTGTCCACCGTCGCGGCGGTGATGATGAACAACGGCTTCTCATTGGCGAACGGATCCGCCAGGAAACCTTTGCTGTCCACGGCACCGGCGTTTTTCGGAATACCACCGGTCCAGGCCGGGATCGAGCCATCGGCGTTACCGGCTTTCTCCGCACCCAGCGGCGTCAGGCTGGTGCCCAGTTTGTTCGCCTCGTCCGGCGAGACCGCCGCCATCACGTTTGCGGCCAACAGGCTCAAAGCCAGGGCGCCGCATTGCAGGATCATCTTGCGCATAGGTTTTTCCTTGTCAGCCAGATCAGAAGTTCACGCCGAAGCTCAACGCGAGGAAGTCGCGATCCTTGAGGACGTTGTAGTCGCCGCCGAAAAAGTCGGTGTAGCTCAGGCTGGCGGTGTAGGTGTTGCGATAGTCGGCATCGACGCCGAGGCTGACGGCCTTGGCGCCCTCGTTGAACAGACCGTTGGGACCGTAGCCGGCCACGTCATGGGACCAGGACATGTTGGGCTTGAAGTTGATGCCGGCGATGACGTTGGAGTAGTCGAGGATCGCCCGGGCGCGATAGCCCCATGAGGTCGAGGTGACGAAGCCATCGGTGTCACCGTTGAACCCATATTGGCCGTAGACCGAATCGCGGCCGTAACGCAGCTTGTCCTTGGACTCCAGCCCGCCGACATGCACCACCGCCGCCTCGCCCACCAGGGTCAGGCGGTCCGCGCCCAACACCTGATCGAAGAAGTGCGTCATGGTGCTCTGGATCTGGGTGATTTCCTTGCGGCGGTAGCCGGTGTTGTCGGCGCCGGCCCTGGTTGCAATCGGTGAGGCTGCGCCACCGGCAATCGGATTGAGCAAGGCCAGGGTCAAGTCGTTGGTATTGAGCTGTACCGGAGCGTTGGGGCGATAGCTGATTTCACCGGTCCATGCGGTGCCGGTGGGCAGCGTGGTGGAGAAGCTGGCACCGTACAGATGGATGTCTTCGGGGTATTCCAGGTAGTACTGACCGCGACCCAGCATCACGCTTTGCGCCAGGCCCGCACCGCTGCCCGGAGCCAGACCGTTGGCAATCGCAACCATTCCCGGCAGAGCCGCCAGGGTTGAAGCTCCCGCCGTCGTGGTACCGACCGTAGGCGTGCGACTGTGGTAGTTCATGAAGTACAGACCGTACTCGGTGTCATCACCAAGCCAGCGCAACGCCGTGCCCCACTGGCCGGAGTCACGGGCATCACGGTCGCCGCCACGAGGAATGACCACGCCTTCGCTGGACACCTCGATCCCCTGACCGAACGCCTGGGTCAGCGGTACGAACGGCGCGATAGCCGGGCTGCCCACGGTATAGCCACTGGTGCAGCCATCCGCTACCACGTCATTGCCGAAGAACGTGCCGCAGTTGTCGACCACCGTCTGGTCCCACTCCAACTGGTAGAAGCCCTCGATGGTGAGCTTGTCGGTCAGGCCTTGGGAGGCGAACAGCATGTTCACCGGAATCAGGCCTTCCTTGATCTCGGCCCCCGGGCGACGGAATGCGGACACGTCCACCGGGTTGATGCTGTTGATGGAGTTACCGATGAAGGTACTCTCCCCCCAACTGACCACCTGTTTGCCGGCACGCACGGTGCCCGGCAGATCGGCGATGGAATAGTTGTGATAGACGAAGGCATCGAGAATCTCCGCCCCTGAGGACTTGGCGCCCTCCTTGCGATTACTGTCGCTGATGTCCTTGAACGGACGGCTTTCGTCCTTCAGCTCGAAGTCATACCAGTACTTGCCACGCACGAACACGCCGGTATCACCGTACTTGAGTTCGAGGTCGTGCAGCCCCTTGAAGATCTTCGAGAAGGTCTCGCCCTTCTTGAAATTCAGCCGCCCATCATCACCGGTGGAAGCCTGGCCCCGACCGCCGTTGACCGTGCCGATAAAGTCCTTGTTGGCATCGCTCATACCCCAGCTCGCGCCCACGGACAGCGAGGAGTCGAACTGGCCTTCGATCTCGCCAATGTTGAATGAGACAGCCTGAGCCTGGGCACAGCAGCCCAAGGCCACCGCAACGGCCAGCGCCTGCGGCTTGAAGATGGCGCGCATTGTTATTGTTGTCATGCGTCTTCCCCGGTGAGTGACAGAGACTTCACCCTACTGCCGCCCGTCATGGGCGATAAGCGCACCAAGGAGGTATTCACGTTGTCGCTCGAAAGGATGATTGCCCGCACAAGACGGGGCTTTGCACACGCCATGGATGGGCTGGATAGTGGCCCATCAGTGCAATGCATGTTCGGCGCTTCGTTTCGACTGTTGCGCGCGCCGTAACAGTGCATGTCCGGATCCGGTCTGTTTCCCGATGCGCCCGATCCCTATGCTGGCCGGGCTTTCAGGGTAACGGGCCTGCAAGCACCCGCCATGGCATCCCTCACGCCTGGCGCACCGTCATTCGGATGGATTATCGATCCATCACCCCGTGCTTACCGACGTTGGTTTGTGGCTCCTTTGCAACGTCATCTTCAGGCCGCTGCTTTTTGCAGCGGCCTTTTTTATATCAATGGTTTCCAGATGGGTACCCAAGCTGACTTGAGTTCGCGGCGCGGTTTTCTCCGGCGTGAGATTTCTTGTTTCCTACAACACCTTCGGAATCTCTCACCTGCCCAACTTTCAGGATCGAATTTATAGTCTTTATTCGTCGATCAGGGATGGATCAGACTTTTGAAAGGAGAGTTTAATGAACACCATTGAGCAAATAATCAAGAATGAGCCATTAGAAGAAATCGTCACAGTATTTGCACTATTGAAAGCGCCCCCACATTTGGACATGATGATCAGACGCCATAACATTAAGCTTATACAGCATGGTGAGCTTGAAAGAACTTACACTAAGCTTTTCAAAACAGGGGTCCTGGCAAACGGCAAAAAAGGTCTTTGCATTAAGGGCCCCAACTGGAAAGCACCAAAATTCTTTCTTGAAAAAAGATACACCTAACCATTAGCCGCTGCCTGTACAGCGATTTCTTTATCTCCAGGTTATAGAACCCCACAAACCAAACGCCAATTCCTACAAAAGACCAAGACCCTCACTACAAGCCAATTTGAAGATCATTGTTAGTCTGAAGTTAATCGAAGCGCGCAGCTTCGACCCCTTCAATTATCAATGAGCACATTTATGTACCCGATAAATTCCACCCGTTACCGTTCAAACAAAGGCCACAACAACCGCATTCGCTTTCTGGTTTTCCATTACACGGCCGCCAATTTCTCATCTTCCATCAGCGCACTGACCGGCGCCTCCGTCAGCGCCCATTACCTGGTTCCGGACTTCACTGACCCGAGTTATGCGGAAGCAGGTTTCAATGAGCCGCAGATTTTCAATCTGGTGGACGAAAACAAGCGGGCCTGGCACGCAGGGGTGAGCAGTTGGGGGAATCGCAACAATTTGAACGACACGTCCATTGGAGTCGAAATCGTCAATCTGGCCGCCGATCACCAGGGAACATTCACCTTCCCGCCTTACTCGCCGCAGCAAATCGAAGCAGTGGAGCAGTTGGCCCTCGACATACTCGGGCGTTATCCCGATATCAGCCCGGTCAATGTCGTGGCGCATTCGGACATCGCCGCCGGGCGCAAGAGTGACCCGGGCCCGATGTTTCCCTGGCATGCTTTGTATCTGAAAGGCATCGGCGCGTGGTTCGATGACTGCACACAACAGTCTTTCCTGCAGGCCTACCGATGCACAGGCGTACCAACGCGGGAACATCTGCTGGGGCTGTTCAGGAAGTATGGGTATGACACGACAGCGGCCACGACGGTCATGGGTTTCCAGCGCTTGGTACGCGCCTTCCAGTTGCACTTTCGGCCGGCGAAACATGACGGGGTGATGGATATCGAGACCGCGGCGAACCTGGCGGCCTTGGTAAAGAAGTACTTTCCCTGAGCACGGTTATCGTCGGCAACGACAACCGGCCCAGGCAATAATCGTTACACGGCGTAACGCTGCATGTTCGCCATCATTTCCTTCAACGCTTCCAGGTTGTCATTGGGATGCACCGCGTTGTCGAAATCGCAGATCTGTTGCCAATGGGCAGCAACGTCTTCGGGCGAGAAGCCTTTGCTTGGGTCGAACCCGACGCCGAGGCTGCGCTCCCAGCGTACTTTGCCCATCCAGCCGCCGCCCACTTCGAACAACCCGGAGGTTTCCTGGCAGGCTTCGCTGGCCAGGTACACCACCAACGGGCTGACGAATTCGGGCTTGAGCTGTTCGAACACCTGCGGCGGCATCAGGCCTTCGGTCATGCGCGTGCCGCCGGTGGGGGCGATGGCGTTGACCAGGATGTTGTTTTTGCGGCCCTCGATAGCAAGGGTACGCGTCAGGCCATAAAGGCCGAGCTTGGCCATGCCGTAGTTGGATTGGCCGAAGTTGCCGTAGATGCCGGACGTGGAAGCGGTGAAGATTACCCGGCCATAATTTTGCTCACGCAGGTGCGGCCAGGCGGCACGGGTGACTTTGTATGCGCCCTCGACGTGGACGCGGTAGACCAGGTCCCAATCGGCGTCGTCCATTTTGTGGAAAGTCTTGTCCCGCAAGATGCCGGCATTGTTCACCACGACATCGACCCGGCCAAACGCGTCGAGGGCGTTTTGCACAAGTTTGTCGCCATCGGTAACAGAATCGTGGTTCGCCTCGGCGATGCCCCCGGCTTCGCGGATTTCAGCGACCACCCGATCCGCCGCCGAGGCATTGGCCCCTTCCCCCTGCGCGGAGCCGCCGAGGTCATTGACCAGCACCTTGGCGCCTTGCCTGGCGAACAGCAGCGCATGGGCCCGCCCCAGCCCACCGCCGGCTCCCGTGACGATTACCACTTTATCTTCGAAGCGCACAGACTCACTCATGGGCAGAACTCCAGCAGGCCGAGGATTTAAAGCCTGAGTGTCAGGCACGGGGCGGACGGTCACAATCAACACGGTTGCGAGTGAATGGTAGGCGATAAGGTGAGGGGATGATGCGGGGGGCCGGATTCAACCCGAACCGGGTTCGGCGGCAGATCCACCATCGAGGCAAGCTGACCCAGCGCTATCGCGAGCAGGCTCGCTCCCACAGGGGACTGGCGGTGGACACAGGTATCAGGTTCACCCCGGACAGGGTGGGAGCGAGCCTGCTCGCGATAGGGAGCCTGCTCGCGATAGGGAGCCGGCAGTCACAGACACTTCACCGAGGCCCGCAGCCGCACTGGCGCCGCGAGGTTCTCACGGAACGCCAGGTAATGCTTGAGCACTTGCACGGGGGCTTCAGTCTGGGGGTAGTGCCCGATATCGGGCAGCAGCACCGTATCCGCATTCGGAATCAGGGCCTCATAGCGCGCCACCATATGCGCGCCGGAAATCGGATCGAACGCGCCGTCGATCACCCGCATCGGAACCTCGCCGCGCTGCATCGCCTGCACCCAGCGGTCACGCTGTACGCGACGCTCGGGAATGTAGCGGATGAGTTTGTGCATGATCCGTGGGCCGTCGTGGTTTTTCACCAGGCTCCAGTAATCATCCAGTTCACTTTCGCTGGGGCCACGCCAGGGGCCAAAGATCTGCCGAAAATTCCTGGCCAGGCCTTCGCGTGAAAACGCACGACCTACCAGCCAGCCCAACGGACTGAGCAACAACTTCTGCGCCAGCACCGGACGATGGGTTTCCGGAAACAGGCCCCCGTTGAGAAACGCACAACTGGCGATTTCGATGCGTGCTTCACAATGCCGGGCGATCAGTTCCTGAGCCACGCTGTCACCATAATCGTGGGCCAGAATGTGCACCGCTTGCCGCTCATCCAGATGCGCCAGCAATGCCTGCTGCAGATCCGCCTGCTCCAGCAGGCTGTAGACATGATCCGTCGGTTTCGCGGAGTCGCCGAAACCGAGCATGTCGCAGGCGATCACGCGGTAACGCTGTGCCAATGGCTGCCACAGGTAATGCCAGTCCCAACTGGCCGTGGGGAAACCGTGGATCAACAGCAGCGGCTCGCCATGCCCCGCCACCCAATACCGGATGGTGTGGCCCCGGAACAGGAATGTCTGGCCGCGCTGGCGCCAGATACGCAGCGGAATCTGGACCATGGGCATCAGTTTCTGTAGCCCGGGTCTTGTTGATCGAGCTTGCGCAGCAACGCCGGCCAGGCCAGCGCACCACCCATGCCCTGGGCGCTTTTGGTCACCCCGGCAATCATCGCCCGGGCACCGGCCAGTATGTTCGGTTCGATGGCTATCAGCTCAGCCCCGCCGTTCTGGGCCAGAACCTGGATGTCGCAGGCCCGCTGGAAAGTGAACATCATCAGGAAGGTATCAGCGATGGTGCCACCGCATGTCAGCAACCCATGGTTGTGCAGCATCAGAAAACTGCTGTTCCCCAGGTCTGCCTGCAAGCGGGCCTTCTCTTCATGATTCAGGGCCACGCCTTCATAAGCGTGATAGGCGAGGCTCGACAACACGAACAATGACTGCTGGCTGATCGGCAACACGCCTTGTTTCTGGGCCGATACCGCTACGCCGGAAGCGGTATGGGTATGCAGCACACAGGCGACATCATCCCGTACTTCGTGCACCGCACTGTGGATGGTATAGCCGGCCGGGTTGATTTCGTAGGGACTGTCCATCAGCTTGTGGCCGGCCTGATCGACCTTGACCAGGCTCGACGCAGTGATTTCATGAAACATTAACCCGAATGGGTTGATCAGAAAGTCCTCGGTGCCGGGAACCTTCGCAGAAATATGGGTGAAGATGAGGTCATCCCAGCCATGCAGCGCGACCAGCCGGTAACAGGCGGCAAGATCGATACGGGTTTGCCATTCAGCGGCACTGACCTGGTCCTTGATGCTGAGTGTCGGTTGGATGGGCGCTATGCTCACGGCTCTGACCTCGGGCTTATCGTTATAGGTTTGGCACAAGAGAATGAGTCTAGTCAGCCCTTACCGCGACGGTAGTTGCCTTGGCAGCCAGCTTAATGGCCGAGCGGGTCATCGGCAGGGCCCGCCGCCTCCCTCAACCACGCAACGCGTCGATCAACTCGCCCAACCAGGGTTCGGCATCGGTTTCCGGGGTGACGCTCTCGCTGGCATCCAGGCGCAACATCGGCAGCACCTCGCGCACGCCCAGCTCGGCGAACAACTCGCGCATCTGCTCGCCACCGCCGCAGAAGGTATCGCCATAACTGGCATCCCCCAGGCCGATCACCGCACCCGGCAGGCCGCGAAAAAACGCCGGCAGTTGGTCACGTATTGTCGAATACAGCGGCATCAGATTATCCGGCAATTCGCCCATGCCGGTGGTGGATGTCACAGCCAACACGGCCTGCGGGCCTAATGCCTGGATATCGGCCAGGGTTGCCCGCGGATTGTGCAGGGTTTCAAAGCCTGCATCACCGAGCAGCTTGGCGGCGTGTCGAGCGACTTCTTCAGCGGTGCCGTACACCGAGCCGGAAAGGATGGCGACTTTCATCAATCTGGTCCTGAGCCTGAATAAAAGAGAAGCGCGATAGTAACAGGCTGAGCCGCAAGGCTACGATTGACGCTCGATAAGAACTAATGGCCAGTAGACATCGCGCCAGGTTCTTCCAATAATGCGGTACTTACATGGGCTAAAAAGGACGTGCTCCATGATCAATGCGCAACTGATGCAACTGGTGATAAATGCTTCCAATGACGGAATCGTCATCGCTGAAAAGGAAGGCGAAGACAATATTCTGATCTATGTGAACCCGGCCTTCGAACGGCTGACCGGTTATAGCCGCGACGAGATCCTTTATCAGGATTGCCGTTTCCTGCAATCGGGTGATCGCGATCAACCCTCCCTGGAGCGAATTCGCCAGACCCTGGATCAAGGCGGCGCTTGTCGGGAAATCCTTCGCAACTATCGCAAGGACGGCACGCCGTTCTGGAATGAATTGTCACTGTCCACGGTAAAAAACGAGGCGGATGGCCACACCTATTTCGTGGGCGTGCAAAAAGACGTGACGGCCCAGGTCAAGGCGCAGCAACGCGTCGTCCAGTTGGAAAAGGAATTGGCCGAAGCCCGTGCGACGATTGCCCGGCTCGATGCGACGAACGGCGCAAACAAAACGACGAATTAACGGTCATTCACTACAATCACCAGTGAAAACGCAAAATCATTTCGAGTACACCATGCAACGTGACGCGCTTCTGACTCAGGATGAGTTGGACTTTATCCGGACCATGCAACACATCCCGCAATTGAATGAACGGGATGTGACATCCAGCCTGCTGGTCAATAGCGGGTCGCAGATCCGTGACTTGCTGACGCGCCTGGCGGCCAATGAGCAGGTGACGCTGCAAGCCAGCTTCGAAAACCAGCAAATGACTTTCCCGTTGCAGCTTGTGGAGGATGAATTCCACGCGATGCACCTGCGTCTGGGTGTACCGAGTATCTACGAGGACGGACCGAAAGTACGCCCCTGGCGCCTGGCCCTCGAAGAGCCGGTGGCACTTGAAAATGCCAAGGGTCAGCCAGGGCCTTTGTGGGTCCACGAAGTGTCTTGCAAGGGTGTGTTGCTGGAAAACCGCAGCCGTACCAAACCGCCGAAACAATTCGTCCTGTGGTTCAGCCCGTCAGGCTACGAAAGGATTTCGTTGCGCGGGACCTTCGAACGGGAAACCGAGCAAGGCTTGTATGCCTACCATTTGAACCAGAACGACCAGGACGAAACCGAACGCCTGCGTCAGTACATCCTCCAGCAGCATCGCCTGTCTCACCCGGCCATGCATCTCTAGCGGCCTGTTTGGTTGATTCGAGTACTCGAATGAGCTACCTACGTATCCAGGGTACCTGCCAGCAACTGGCGCAAGCGCTGGTGAATCACTGTTCCGTCATTGCCCAGGCAACCGATCGATGATCCTGCCAGGCTTTCCTGCATCAGGTCGGACGCATCGCCGGCCAGCATCAACGGGCAATCCAGGCTCATCGCCAATCTGTTCATACGCTTGGGCAATTCGGCAACGGGCACATGGTTGGACACCAGTACCAGCGCCAGAGGTTGAGTCTTCTGGCATACCAGGGTCAGTTCGTCGAATGGCTGGCCGACGGTCATCAACCTGATGCCCACTTCCGCCTTCGACACATACAGCGCCATCACCAGCAGCTCCAGCTCACGGCACTGACCGGCGATGGCGCTGACCAGGACGCGTCGCGACCGGTCCTCGCGCTTGAGCAGGAGTCGTTGCGCGACACGCGAGCGCAGGAATCCGTCGAAAAACAGCCATTCGCTGGTCTGTCCGAACTCCTGCTGACGTTGCAGCAATTGCCGCCAGAGCGGCATCAGGATGCGCTGAAAGACGATTGGCACTGCGTAACTGGAAAAAATCTGCCCATAGATGCGATCCAGCTCTACATCGTCAAAGTTGGCGACCGCGACCGCGATCTGGCGCTGCCATTGCGCGTAGTCGACCCTCACCAGATCCGATGGAATCAACACGGAAACCGGTTGCAACGATTCGGTCTTGCTCAGGATCTTGCTGATTTTACTGACAGCGACCCCGCGTTCGATCCAGGAAAGGATGCTGCGTACCTTGTCGATATCGCCCAGGGAATACAGACGGTGACCGCTTTCGGTACGGGTTGGCTGGATCAGACCGTAGCGGCGCTCCCAGGCGCGCAGGGTCACAGGGTTCACTCCCGTGAGCCGCGAAACTTCACGGATGGGAAACAGGTCTTCGCGCTCCAGGCCCGCTGCCGCTTGGAAAACGAACTGATCGTCGGTGATTACGCTCATTTTTTGTCCAACAGGCCCGACTGGCAAATTGGATCCCAGTTTACTCCCTCTTGGTCATACGATGACAAGAGCAAACCCATTCGATACATCAGTTTGTTGTTTCTTGTCACACATTATTCGTGGCGTGTCGCCATGACGAACGCTTGAGCGACAGGCCCAGCCCATGAGCTCAGCCGCTACAAATAGGTACATCCCGCAGTCACTGATATAGTTTTGCTTCTGTTGTGAACCGAGTCCGTCCATGCCCAGTACCGACGCCCCTATCCTGCTCACCGGCGCAGCCCAGCGTGTCGGCTTGCACTGCGCCCGCCGATTGCTGGAGGACGGTCATCCGGTCATCGTCACTTATCGCACCGAGCGTCCAGGTGTGCAGACGCTCCGGGATCTGGGAGCAACAGCGATGTTTGCCGATCTTTCCAGCGAAGACGGGATCCTGGCCTTCATCGAACAGCTCAAGCAGCACACGGACCGGCTGCGGGCCATCGTGCACAACGCCTCGGCATGGCTGGTCGAAACGCCAGGCAACGAATCGGCGGCCTTCAATGCCATGTTCGGCGTGCACATGCTTGCGCCATATCTGATCAACTTGCATTGTGCCGAGCTGCTACGGCGCTCGACTCCCGCGGATATCGTGCACATCAGCGACGATGTAACCCGCAAGGGCAGCAGCAAACACATCGCCTATTGCGCCACCAAGGCCGGACTCGACAGCCTGACCCTGTCGTTCGCAGCGAAGTTCGCACCGGCGATCAAGGTCAACGGTATCGCCCCGGCCCTGCTACTGTTCAAGGCCGAAGACGACGCGGCTTATCGAGCCAAGACCCTGGCCAAATCGGCGTTGGGCATCGAGCCCGGTAGCGAAGTCATCTACCAGAGCCTGCGGTATCTGCTGGACAACCCCTATGTCACCGGCACGACCCTGACCGTCAACGGCGGGCGGCACGTCAAATAGCCTTGCTGCGAGGATCCATCATGGCGTTATCCCTGCCCCAGAATTACCGCGAGATCCTCATCGGCCTGGGTGAAGATCCGGACCGCGAAGGCCTGTTGGACACACCGGTTCGTGCCGCCAAGGCCATGCAGTACCTTTGCCACGGCTACGAGCAAAGCGTCGAGCAGATCGTCAATGGCGCCCTGTTCGACTCGGACAGCGACGAGATGGTGATCGTCGCCGACATCGAACTCTATTCCCTGTGCGAGCATCACCTACTGCCCTTCATCGGCAAGGCCCATGTGGCTTATATTCCAACAGGCAAGGTCCTCGGGCTGTCGAAGATCGCGCGGCTGGTGGACATGTTCGCCCGCCGCCTGCAGATCCAGGAGAACCTCACCCGGCAAATCGCCGCCGCGGTGCAACAGGTTACCCAGGCCGCCGGTGTCGCGGTGGTCATCGAGGCCCAGCACATGTGCATGATGATGCGCGGTGTCGAAAAACAGAACTCGACCATGAACACTTCAGTGATGCTCGGGGCTTTTCGCGAGTCCAGCACCACTCGCCAGGAGTTCCTGCAATTGATTCGACGGAGCAAGTAAATGCCACAACTTCAGCCAGCCATGGCGCGCATCCGGGTCAAGGACCTGCGCCTGCGCACTTTCATCGGGATCAACGAGGATGAAATCCTCAACAAACAGGATGTCCTGATCAACCTGACCATCCTCTACCCGGCACAGGAAGCGGTACGCGACAACGACATCGATCATGCGCTGAACTACCGCACCATCACCAAAGCGATCATCGCCCACGTGGAAGGCAATCGCTTCGCTCTGCTGGAACGCCTGACCCAAGAGCTGCTGGACCTGGTCATGAGCAACGAGTCGGTGCAATACGCCGAAGTCGAAGTCGACAAACCCCACGCCTTGCGTTTTGCCGAGTCGGTGTCGATCACTTTGGCGGCCAGCCGAGCGACTGCGTAGCCGCTACAGGCTTCAAGCTGTAAGCTTCAAGCCTGACCGCAATCCATTTGCAGCTTGAAGCTTGTCCCTTGAAGCTGTCTTGCAGAGACCGCCATGAACGACCAACAACGCCTCGAACTCGAAGCCGCCGCTTTCCGTCGGCTGGTTGCCCACCTGGACAGCCGCAAGGATGTGCAGAACATCGACCTGATGAACCTCGCCGGTTTCTGCCGCAACTGCCTGTCCAAGTGGTACAAGGCTGCTGCCGATGAACGCCAGATCGAGGTCAGCCTCGATGACGCCCGTGAAAGGGTCTATGGCATGCCGTACGCCGAATGGAAAGCCCAATACCAGCAAGAAGCCAGCGCCGAGCAACAAGCGGCGTTCGCCAAGGGAAAACCCGATGCCTGATCTGAAAACCCTGCGCACCCGCCTCCAGAGTGGCGAACACGCTTTCGCCGATACCCTGGCCTTCATTGCCGATGGCTACGACTACCAGCCCCAGGCTTTCATCAACGGCGGCGTGGAAAACGCGGCCGGACAGAACGAAGGCTCCTGCAAGACCCTCGGCCTGGCCTTGCTCGAAGGCTTGAGCGATGAAGAAGCGCTGCTGGCGTTCGGCGAACATTACCGCTCGGTGCTGAACACTCCCGACGGCAGCGACCACGGCAATATCCGTGCGCTGATGGTCCATGGCCTGGCGGGCGTGAAGTTCGCGGCCCAGCCCCTGCAACGCCGCTGATCCCCGCCTGTGGCGAGGGGATTTATCCCCGCTGGACTGCGAAGCAGGCCCTAACTGCCAACCCAGGCGTGTCAGGTTGATCGCGATTGGCGCCTGGGGCTGCTTCGCAGCCCAGCGGGGATAAATCCCCTCGCCACAGGCACTTCGTTTCCCTTGGCATTGGCACACATCCCGACTTTTAAGATTGACCCGGCAACTTTATTTCGTTTGCCGGCCCCCACTGCTCACGGCTTAGATAAAGGAAATCCTTTCTTCCTTCGAGCCGTCACCCATGAGCAGCGAAACCATCAGCCAATCGATCTCCATCGTGCACCCCGTCAGCCTCAGCCACGGCAAAAACGCCGAGGTCTGGGACACCGATGGCAAGCGCTATATCGACTTCGTGGGTGGCATAGGCGTGCTGAACCTCGGCCATTGCCATCCGCACGTCGTCGAGGCCATTCGCGAGCAGGCCACCCGGTTGACTCACTATGCCTTCAACGCCGCTCCCCACGCGCCCTATATCGAATTGATGAAGCGTCTGACAGCGTTTGTCCCAGTGGACTACCCCATCAGCGGCATGCTCACCAACAGCGGCGCGGAGGCTGCGGAAAACGCCCTGAAGATCGTCCGCGGGGCCACGGGCCGCACCGCCGTCATCGCCTTCGACGGCGGCTTCCACGGGCGCACCCTGGCCACTCTCAACCTCAATGGCAAAGTCGCACCCTACAAACAGAAAATCGGCGTACTGCCCGGCCCGGTCTATCACCTGCCCTATCCGAGCAAGGACAACGGCGTGACCTGCGCAGAAGCCTTGCAGGCCATGGAGCGGCTGTTCAGCGTGGAGATCGACGTCAACGATGTGGCCTGCTTCATCGTCGAACCGGTACAGGGCGAGGCGGGCTTCCTGGCGCTGGACATCCCTTTCGCCCAGGCCCTGCGACAGTTCTGCGACGACAAGGGCATCGTGCTGATCATCGATGAAATCCAGTCCGGCTTCGGGCGCACCGGCCAGCGTTTTGCCTTCTCGCGACTGGGCATCGAGCCCGACCTGATCCTGCTGGGCAAGAGTATTGCCGGCGGTGTCCCGCTGGGTGCGGTGGTGGGGCGCAAGGCTTTGCTGGACAACCTGCCCAAGGGTGGCTTGGGCGGCACCTATTCCGGCAACCCAATCGCCTGCGCCGCCGCATTGGCGACCCTGGAGGAAATGACCGACACGCACCTGCACGCCTGGGGCACGCAACAGGAAGAGACGATTGTCAGCCGCTACGAATCATGGCGCCGCCGGGGGCTGACGCCATTCCTGGGCCGCCTGACGGGTGTCGGCGCAATGCGCGGCATCGAACTGGCCCACGCCGACGGTACCCCGGCTGCGGCGCAGTTGACCCAGTTGCTGGCCCTGGCACGGGACGCGGGTCTACTGCTGATGCCCAGTGGCAAGTCGCGCCATATCATCCGCTTGCTGGCACCGTTGACGACCGAGCCGGCGGTGCTGGAGGAAGGTCTGGATATTCTCGAAGCGTGCCTGGCGAAGCTGAGCTGAACAGACCACACAAAACACTGTGGGAGCGAGCCTGCTCGCGAAAGCGGTGAGACAGTCAGCGTAATGTTGACTGATTTACCGCCTTCGCGAGCAGGCTCGCTCCCACAGGTGCTTCGCTTGCTCTCAGGCTGAAATCAGAACGAAGCGTTCTGCAAGCCGTCCAGGTAACGTTCGGTGTCCAGGGCCGCCATGCAGCCGGCGCCGGCCGAGGTGATGGCTTGGCGGTAGACGTGGTCGGCCACGTCACCTGCTGCGAAGATGCCTTCGACGCTGGTGGCGGTGGCGTTGCCGTCGCGGCCGCCCTTGACCACCAGGTAACCGTCCTTGAGTTCCAACTGGCCTTCGAACAACGAGGTGTTCGGCGTGTGGCCGATGGCGATGAAGACGCCGTCGACCTTGATTTCGTCAAAGCTGCCGTCGTTGTTTTTCAGGCGGGCACCAGTCACGCCCATGTTGTCACCCAGCACTTCGTCCAGGGTGGCATTGAGCTTGAGGATGATCTTGCCTTCGGCCACGCGAGCATTGAGCTTGTCGATCAGGATCTTCTCGGCGCGGAAGGTTTCGCGACGGTGGATCAGGGTGACCGTGCTGGCGATGTTCGCCAGGTACAAGGCTTCCTCGACAGCGGTATTGCCGCCACCGACCACGGCGACCGGCTTGTTGCGGTAGAAGAAACCGTCGCAGGTGGCGCAAGCGGAAACGCCCTTGCCCATGAAGGCCTCTTCCGACGGCAGGCCCAGGTAACGGGCGCTGGCACCGGTGGCGATGATCAGGGCGTCGCAGGTGTAGGTCGCGCTGTCGCCGGTCAGGGTGTAAGGCTTGGCGGCGAAATCCACGGCATTGATATGGTCGAAGACGATTTCGGTCTCGAAGCGCTCGGCGTGTTCTTTCATGCGCTCCATCAACGCCGGGCCGGTCAGGCCGTGGACATCGCCCGGCCAGTTGTCGACTTCGGTGGTGGTGGTCAGTTGACCGCCGGCCTGCATGCCGGTGATCAGCAGTGGCTTGAGGTTGGCACGAGCCGCGTAAACAGCGGCGCTGTAACCGGCAGGGCCGGAACCGAGAATAATGACCCGCGAATGACGAACTTCAGACATGACCTGCTCCAGTTGACCAGCCCCTTGGGGCCGGAGCGCCGGGTGAGCGGCGGGAATAAAAAGGACCGTTGACGCACTTGGGGAAGGCTTTGGTTCGACGGTCCTGAAAAAGAATGGGTGCAGCGTATCGAGGGAGCGAAGATTAAGGAAATACGGTTTAACAATCCAGCTCATAGGCGAGTTCTATATCGGGTAGAGCTTTCAATAGAGCCGCCCGTTCAATAAACCTGTTACACGCCATGTAGACGCTTTCCCGCGTCGGGCAAAGCCGGTAAGGTCGGCGCGTTCATCTTCTCTCGGAGCTTCCCATGCCCGCCCCCGTCCTGTCCGGCCCGCAATATCTGCAAGAAGGCCTCAAGCTGGTCTTGAGTCCGGGCCTGCGTTTGTTCGTATTGTTGCCGCTGGTGATCAACCTCGTATTGTTCGTCGGCCTGATCTACCTGGCCGGCCATCAATTCAGCCTGTGGGTCGACACATTGATGCCGTCGCTGCCGGACTGGCTGAGCTTCCTCAGCTATATCCTCTGGCCGCTGTTCGTGGTGCTGGTGGTGCTGATGGTGTTTTTTACCTTCACGATGCTCGCCAACATCATCGCCGCGCCGTTCAACGGCTTTCTTGCGGAGAAAGTCGAGGTGGTGGTCCGTGGCACCGATGACTTCCCACCCTTCAGTTGGGGTGAGTTGGTCGCCATGATCCCACGCACCCTGGCCCGGGAGGCACGCAAGCTCGGCTACTTCCTGCCCCGCGCCCTGGGGTTGTTCGTGCTGTCGTTCATTCCCGTGGTCAACCTCGTGGCCGCACCGCTGTGGTTGCTGTTCGGCGTGTGGATGATGGCGATCCAGTACATCGACTACCCGGCGGACAACCACAAGCTGGGCTGGAACGAAATGCTCGCCTGGCTGCGCCAGAAGCGCTGGCAGAGCCTCGGCTTTGGCGGCAGCGTGTACCTGGCGCTGCTGATTCCCGTGGTCAACATCCTGATGATGCCAGCGGCCGTGGCCGGAGCGACCCTGTTCTGGGTGCGCGAGCAAGGTGCCGAGACGGCGCTGGCCCGCCAAGGCTGAACCGGTCACAAATCCATCATCAAGGCGTCACACTGGCGAAATGGCCCCGGTCGACACTGGGGTCATGAGCACACACCTGCATATCACCCTCATCACTGAAACCTTCCCGCCGGAAATCAATGGCGTGGCCAATACCTTGGGCCGCTTGCACGAGGGCCTGCGTGCCCGAGGGCACCGGGTGGAGCTGGTGCGTCCGCGGCAGGCTACCGATCTACGCCAGGCCAGTGACGAGTTGCTGTTGTGCAGGGGCTGGCCGTTGCCAGGGTATCCGGGGTTGCAGTGGGGCCAGGTGTCCATGCACAAGCTGTTGCGGCGCTGGAAGCGTCAGCGGCCCGATGTGCTGTACATCGCCACCGAAGGGCCGCTGGGTTTATCGGCACTGCGGGCGGCGCGACGCCTGGGAATCTCGGTGGTCAGTGGCTTCCACACCAATTTCCAGCAATACACCCGGCAGTACGGCCTCGGGTTGCTGAGTCGCGTACTCACCCATTACCTGCGCTGGTTCCACAACCGCTCCAACCTGACCCTGGTGCCCAGTCTCAGCCAGCAACTGGAACTGGAGCGGCGGCATTTCGAGCGCGTTACGCTGTTGTCCCGCGGCGTGGACAGCCAGTTGTTCCATCCGGTCAAGCGCTCGGTCAGCCTGCGGGAAAGCTGGGGCCTGGGCGATGACGACATTGCCGTGGTCCACGTTGGGCGCCTGGCGCCGGAGAAGAACCTCGGCTTGCTCAAGCATTGTTTCAACAGGCTGTGCAGTGCGTTCCCCGAGCGGCGGATCAAGCTGGTGGTGATCGGCGACGGCCCGCAACGGTCCGCCTTGGAGCAGGAATTGCCCGAGGCGATTTTCTGCGGCACCCAGCGGGGCGAGACACTGGCCAGCCACTATGCCAGCGGGGATGTGTTCGTCTTTCCGAGCCTGACCGAAACCTTCGGCAACGTCGTGCTGGAAGCCCTGGCCTCCGGGCTGGGCGTAGTGGCCTATGACCAGGCCGCCGCGGCACAGCACATCCGTCATGGCTACAACGGCGTGCTGGCAATGCCAGGGGATGAGGAAGCGTTCTGCGATGCGGCCCGTTGGCTGCTGGAGGAGTCCGAAACGTTACGTTGCGTGAGGCTCAATGCCCGTCAGCATGCCAGTCGCCAGGGTTGGGCGTCAGTGATCGAGCAGTTCGAGGCGCAATTACGGGGGGCTTGCCAGGCCATATCGACACTGCCGCAGGCAGTGCCGCATCGCTGAAAGCGTCGCGGGCAAGCCTTGCTCCCACAGGGTCATCAGCAGCTCACAAGTGACCCGTCCGCTGAAGATCCAATGTGGGAGCAAGGCTTGTCCGCGATGGCGTCGGCGCAGGCGATTCAGACCAGCGTCATCAGTGCTTCACGGCTGAACGGCAGGATTTCCTGCTCGCGACCTTCACGCACTTTCTGGGCCCAGTCCGGATCCACCAGCAGCGCACGGCCTACCGCCACCAGGTCGAATTCGTCATTGTTCAGGCGCTCCAGCAGTTTCTCCAGGCTGGCCGGTTGCGCGACCTTGTCGGTATTGACCATGAACTGCAGGAACTCGCCATCCAGGCCAACGCTGCCGACGGTGATGGTCGGCTTGCCGGTCAGCTTGCGGGTCCAGCCGGCCAGGTTCAATTCGGAACCGTCGAACTCCGGCTCCCAGAAGCGACGTGTCGAGCAGTGGAAAATATCCACGCCAGCCTCGGACAGCGGCTTGAGGAATTCGCCCAGGGCTTCGGGGGTCTGCACCAGACGTGCCGTGTAGTCCTGCTGTTTCCATTGAGAGAAGCGGAAGATGATCGGGAATCCTTCGCCAACGGCGGCTCGCACGGCACGGATCAATTCGATGGCGAAACGCGAACGGTTGGCCAGGCTGCCGCCGTAGCCATCAGTGCGTTGGTTGCTGCCTTCCCAGAAAAACTGGTCCACCAGGTAACCATGGGCGCCATGGATCTCCACGCCATCCATGCCGATACTCTGGGCGTCTTTCGCTGCCTGGGCGAAGGCGGCGATGACATCGTCGATGTCTGCCTGGGTCATACCGTGGACCACCACCTGGCCGTCCTTGAGCTTCTCAGTCGGGCCATAACCCGGCACGCTGGCATCCGGTTCGGTCCCGGTGCGGCGCACACTGCCCACATGCCACAACTGTGGGACGATCTTGCCGCCTTCGGCATGCACTGCATCGACCACTTGCTTCCAACCGGCGAGCGCTGCATCGCCATAGAAGTGCGGCACGTTCGGATACCCGTTGGAAGCCTTGTGCCCGACCGTCGTGCCTTCGGTGATGATCAGGCCAACCCCGGCCGCTGCGCGGCGACGGTAATATTCGATGACCTTGGCATTCGGCACGCCGCCCGGTGAAAAGGAACGGGTCATCGGCGCCATCACGACCCGGGTCGGCAGCTCGAACGCACCGAGTTGGAAAGGTTTGAACAGGGCTTTTACAGGCATGGGACACTCCACGGGACAAGGTCGCAGTCGATATGACGACGATAATATGCAGCGTGGGGAGTGCTGGGTAGCACTATTGATTGGAGTGATAAAGGTTAAAAAGGGTGCGCAAAGGCAGCTGAATGTGGGAGCAACGCTTGCTCGCGAACCAGGCACCCGATTTCTGAAAGGTCCCATCACCTTCATCGCGGGCAAGCCTTGCTCCCACAGTACGCAAGCAAGCTCCCTCGCCACAACGGTGAAGGTTCAGCCCAGCGCTTTTTCAATCGCCTGGATCACCGCAGGGTCATCCGGTGCCGTGCGCGGCGAAAAGCGGGCCAACACGCGGCCGTCCTTGCCGAGCAGAAACTTCTCGAAGTTCCAGGTAATGTCCCCGGGGAACTCGGCGCCCTCGCCCGCCAGCAGGCGGTAGAGTTGATGCCGGTCATGACCGTTCACCTCCAGCTTGCTGGACAGCGGAAACGTCACGCCATAATTGTTGCTGCAGAACGCCTGGATTTCCTGCTCGGTACCGGGCTCTTGCCCGGCGAACTGATTGCAAGGCAGGCCCAGGATGCTGAAGCCCCTGGATTTGTACTGCTGATAGAGATTTTCCAGCGCAGCGTACTGAGGCGTCAGGCCACATTTGGAGGCAACGTTGACCACCAGCACGACTTGCCCCTTGAAAGGCGCCAGAGGAAGCTCCTGACCATCCAAGGCTTTCAGTTTAAGGTCGTGAAAAGCACTCATGACGAACTCCAAGTTTGCAGATCTTCGAAACAACCATGGCAGGTAACCGATTAAAAAAGGCGCCCATGGCGCCTTTCCGGTTCACTTCAGCGTAGCGCAGAAATCAGTGGTGATGACCACCTTCGCCATGGACGTGACCATGGGCAACTTCTTCCTGGCTGGCATCACGGATGTCGACAACCTTGACCTTGAAGTTCAGGCGTTGGCCGGCCAGAGGATGGTTGCCGTCCACAGTGACGTCATCGCCGTCCAGGTCGCGGATGGTGACGATCTGCATCTGGCCATCCGGCGCCGACGCGTGGAACTGCATGCCCACTTCCAGCTCATCCACGCCTTCGAACATGCTGCGGCTCAGGGTGCTGACCAGTTCGGCAGAGTACTCGCCATAGGCGTCTTCCGGTTCGACGGTCACGTTCAGCTCGTCACCGGTGGTTTTACCTTCCAGGGCTTTTTCCAGGCCCTGGATGATGTTGCCTGCGCCATGCAGGTAGACCAGCGGAGCGCCGCCGGCAGAGCTGTCGATGACCTCACCAGCGTCGTTGGTCAGGGTATAGTCGATGGAGACAGCCTTATTGGCGGCGATCAGCATGGGGCGAGACCTTTTGCATAAGAATGAAGAACGGACAAGTCTAAACAAGGATTTGCCCGAAAGCGAACGGAACCCTGACAAACGGGCTTGCTCACACAGACCGACGGTCACCGGCTTCCATCAGGACGAGGAGGGTCACTGGGTGGCCGAGCTGTCCTGCGGGCATACCCAGCACCTGCGCCACCAGCCCCCTTGGCAATCCCGGGCGTGGGTGCTGGATCCCACGCAACGTATTGAAAAAATAGGCCAGCCCTTTGATTGCGGCTGGTGTGCTCAGGCACCGGTTAGCGATAATCTTGGTGACTGAATGGATGGTAGACGGCTATACATAGGCCTCGCCTTTGCCATGCTCCCTTAGAGAATCCGCATGCAAACTTTTTTTATCGCGCCCACCGATTTTGGTGTGGGCCTGACCTCCATCAGCCTCGGGCTGGTGCGCACCCTTGAACGGGCCGGGCTGAAGGTCGGATTTTTCAAACCCATCGCCCAACCTCACCCCGGCGATACCGGCCCGGAACGCTCAACCGAACTGGTGGCCCGCACCCACGGCCTCAAGCCGCCTCAGCCGCTGGGCCTGGCTCACGTCGAGCGCATGCTCGGCGACGGCCAGCTCGATGAACTGCTGGAAGAAATCATTACGCTTTACCAGCAGGCGGCCATCGGCAAGGACGTACTGGTGGTCGAAGGCATGGTCCCGACCCGCAACGCCAGTTATGCCGCCCGGGTCAACCTGCACCTGGCCAAGAGCCTGGACGCCGAGGTGATCCTGGTGTCGGCGCCGGAAAACGAAGTGCTGACCGAGCTTTCCGGGCGGGTTGAGTTGCAGGCGCAATTGTTCGGCGGGCCGAAAGATCCGAAAGTCCTCGGCGTGATCCTCAACAAGGTCCGTACCGACGAAAGCATGGAAGCGTTTTCCGCCCGGCTCAAGGAGCACTCGCCCTTGCTGCGCAGCGGCGACTTCCGCCTGCTGGGATGCATCCCCTTCCGGCCCGAACTCAACGCCCCGCGTACCCGCGACGTGGCCGATTTGATGGGCGCCCAGGTGCTCAATGCCGGCGATTACGAAAGCCGGCGCATGAGCAACATCATCATTTGCGCCCGCACCATGCGCAACACTGTGGAACTGCTCAAGCCCGGTGTGCTGGTGGTGACCCCCGGCGATCGCGACGACATCATCCTGGCCGTGAGCCTGGCCGCCATCAACGGCGTACCGCTGGCCGGTCTGCTGCTGACCAGCGATACCCTTCCCGACCCACGCATCATGGAGCTGTGCCGTGGCGCCCTGCAGGCGGGCCTGCCGGTACTGTCGGTGAGCACGGGCTCCTATGACACCGCCAACCTGCTTAATGGGTTGAACAAGGAAATCCCGATCGACGACCGCGAACGTGCGGAGATCATCACCGATTTCGTCGCCAGCCACCTGGACGCCCAGTGGCTGCACCAGCGCTGCGGTACGCCGCGGGAGATGCGCCTGTCACCGGCGGTGTTCCGCTATCAATTGATCCAGCGCGCCCAGGCCGCCAACAAGCGCATTGTCCTGCCGGAAGGCAGCGAACCGCTGACGGTCCAGGCTGCCGCCATTTGCCAGGCCCGCGGCATCGCCCGCTGCGTACTGCTGGCCAAACCGGCCGACGTCGAGGCCGTGGCCCGGGCCCAGGGCATCGAACTGCCGCCAGGACTGGAGGTTCTCGACCCGGACTCGATCCGCGAGCGTTACGTCGAACCGATGGTGCGGTTGCGCAAGAGCAAAAGCCTGAATGCCCCGATGGCCGAGCAGCAACTGGAAGACACCGTGGTGATCGGCACGATGATGCTGGCGCTGGACGAAGTCGACGGTCTGGTGTCCGGCGTTGTCCACTCCACCGCCAACACCATCCGTCCGGCCCTGCAGTTGATCAAGACGGCGCCGGGCTGCTCCCTGGTGTCATCGGTGTTCTTCATGCTGTTTCCCGAGGAAGTGCTGGTCTACGGCGACTGCGTGATGAACCCGCACCCCAGCGCGGCGGAGCTGGCGGAGATTGCCCTGCAAAGCGCCGACTCGGCTGCCGCGTTCGGTATCACGCCGCGGGTGGCGATGCTCAGCTATTCCAGCGGTGAATCGGCCAGCGGAGAGGAAGTAGAGAAAGTCCGCGAAGCCACCCTGCTGGCCCACGAAGCGCAGCAAGGCTTGCTGATCGACGGCCCGCTGCAATACGACGCCGCCGCCAACGAAACCGTGGCACGACAACTGGCGCCCAACAGCCAGGTGGCCGGTCGGGCGACGGTGTTCATCTTCCCGGATCTGAACACCGGCAACACCACCCACAAGGCCGTCCAACGCAGTGCCGATTGCGTCAGCCTCGGGCCGATGCTCCAGGGCCTGCGCAAACCGGTGAACGACTTGCCCCGTGGCGCCCAGGTCGATGACATCGTGTACACCATCGCCCTCACCGCGATCCAAGCCGCCAACCGACCCATGGATATTTAAATGCTGGACTTCCTGCCTGCCCCGGCGCGAGGCGTCATCGCTTCGCTGCTGTTGGCGCTCAATACCATTGCCTGCTGTACGCCGCTGTTCATCGTGGCGATCCTCAAGCTTCTGCTGCCCTTTCCCGCCGCCCAACGCTTCACCGACTGGCTGATGAGCCACATCCATGAAGCCTGGATCAGCAACAACAATGCCTGGATGAACCTGCTGCGCCGCACCCGCTGGCACCTCAGCGGCCTGGAAGGTCTGGACTACCAACACTCGTACCTGATCACCAGCAACCACCAGAGTTGGGTCGACATCATGGTGTTGCAGTACGTGCTCAATCGCCGCGTCCGCCCGCTGAAGTTCTTTCTCAAGCAGGAGCTGATCTGGGTACCGGTGATCGGCCTGGCCTGGTGGGCGCTGGGGTTCCCGTTCATGAAGCGCTACTCCAAGGCCTATCTGGAAAAGTATCCGGAAAAAAGAGGCAAAGACCTGGAAACCACCCGCAAGACCTGCGCGAAGTTTCGCAACAACCCGGTGGGCATTTTCAATTTCGCCGAAGGCACACGCTTCACCGAGGGCAAGCATGCCCAGCAGCAGTCACCGTTTCGCTACCTGCTCAAGCCCAAGGCCGGCGGCATCGCGTTTGTGCTCGATGCCATGGGTGAACAGTTGGAATCGATTATCAACGTGACCATCCACTACCCTGGCGGTCGTCCGGGGTATTGGGACTTGCTGTGTGGCAAGGTTGATGAAGTGGTCGTGCACTTCCAGGAATTGACGATCCCGCCGCAATTCGTCGGGAAGAACTACGACCAGGACGGCGCCTATCGCCTGGAGTTCCAGGGCTGGATCAACCAGCTGTGGCAGGACAAAGATGCACTGCTGGAGCAGATGCATCGCGAGTACCCTACGCTCCACTGATCCCCTTGTGGGAGCGAGCCTGCTCGCGATAGCAGTGCATCAGCTTGCAAAGATGGAGACTGACCCACCGCCATCGCGAGCAGGCTCGCTCCCACAGTTGACCCTGTTGGATTCAGACAATGAAAAAGCCCGCCGATGATCGCTCATCGGCGGGCTTTTCGTTTGCCGCTTGCGCTTAGATCGCGCCGCGACTGCGCAGCAGATCCAGCACCTGCTTGACGCTCTCTTCCAGTGTCAGCGACTGGGTATCGATCACCAGATCGGCGTCCAGCGGCACGTCATACGGGAAGGACTCGCCCGGGATGTTGTCGCCAGCTGCGGCGTACAGCCCTTGCGGATCACGCTGGGCACACACCGCAGGCGAGGCCTGGACGTAGACCGTCAGCAAACGCTCCCTGCCGATCAGGTCCTTGGCCTGCTCACGCCCTTCGGCGCTCGGTGCAACGAATGCCGCCAGAGTCAGCAGACCGGCTTCGTTGAACTGACGGGCCACATGAGCCGCACGGCGCCAATTTTCGGTGCGCCCGGCACGGTCTTGCGGCAAGCCCTTGTTCAGGTCATGGCGCAGGTTCTGGCCATCGAGGACGAAGACCGCACGGCCCATGTCGAACAGCTTGCGCTCCACGGCGTAAGCCAGTGTGCTCTTGCCGGCGCCCGAAAGACCGCTGAACAGCACCGTTGCCGGCTGCTGGCCGAAGCGCTGGGTGCGCTCTTCCACCGATACATGGGCGAGCTTGCCGTGATGCGTGCTGCTACCGTGGGCCAGAGGCTGGGCGACGATCATGCCGGCGCCGACGGTGCCATTGGTCAGGCGATCGATGACGATGAATGCGCCGGTGGTGCGGTTGCTCTCGTAACCGTCGAGGGCGATCGGCGCATCCAGGGCAATCTTCACCTTGCCAATTTCGTTGAGCTGCAACGCACTGGCCGGACCCTCTTCGAGGGTGTTCACGTCGACCCGGTTGACGATGCTGGCAATGGAGCCTGGCACGTAGCTGGTCGCACGCTTGATGTCGTATTTCTTGCC
The DNA here is from genome assembly GCF_006227205.1 of Pseudomonas sp. ICMP22404. GTDB lineage: Bacteria > Pseudomonadota > Gammaproteobacteria > Pseudomonadales > Pseudomonadaceae > Aquipseudomonas. The sequence goes on along the minus strand of NZ_VCNG01000007.1, from coordinate 72,854 downwards.
CGGCAGCATCGGCTCCTCGGCCATCCACACCAGCATCGCTTCGAAGCTGTCGGTGACCGGCGGGACGTTGTCGGCATGCACCAACAGGTCGCCCCGGGAGATGTCGATCTCGTCTTCCATGGTCAGGGTCACGGCCTGGCCCGGGCCTGCCTGCTCCAGCTCACCTTCGAAGGTGACGATGGATTTGACGCGGCTGCTCTTGCCCGATGGCAACACCACCACTTCGTCGCCCTTGTGCACGATGCCGCTGGCCAGGGTGCCGGCGAAACCGCGGAAGTTCAGGTTCGGACGGTTGACGTACTGCACCGGGAAACGCAGGTCGGTGAAGTTGCGGTCGCCCGCCACTTCCACGGTCTCGAGAATTTCCATCAACGACTGGCCGGTGTACCACGGCGAGCGCTCGGACTTGTTCACCACGTTGTCGCCCTTGAGGGCGGACATAGGCACGAAGTGCATGCTCGACGGCTTCATCTTCAGGCCTTCGGCGAACTTCAGGTAGTCGGCCTTGATCGACTCGAACACGCCCTGATCGAAGTCCTTGAGGTCCATCTTGTTGATGGCCACGACGATGTGCTTGATGCCCAGCAACGAGGCAATGAAACTGTGGCGACGGGTCTGGGTCTGCACGCCGTAGCGGGCATCCACCAGGATGATCGCCAGGTCACAGGTGGAGGCACCAGTGGCCATGTTGCGGGTGTACTGCTCATGGCCGGGGGTGTCGGCGATGATGAACTTGCGCTTGGCGGTGGAGAAATAGCGGTACGCGACATCGATGGTGATGCCCTGCTCGCGCTCGGCCTGCAGGCCGTCGACCAGCAACGCCAGGTCGATGTCGTCACCGGTGGTGCCGACTTTCTTCGAATCGCGGGTAATGGCTTCCAGGTGATCCTCGTAGATCATCTTGGAGTCGTGCAGCAGGCGCCCGATCAGGGTGCTCTTGCCGTCGTCGACGTTACCGCAGGTCAAAAAGCGCAGCAGCTCCTTACGCTCGTGCTGGCCCAGGTAGGCGAGGATGTCCTCGCTGATCAAATCAGATTGATGCGACATGACAGCCTCTTAGAAATAACCTTGACGTTTTTTATCTTCCATCGAGCCTGCGCCATCGTGGTCGATGACCCGGCCCTGGCGCTCGGAAGTTCGCGTCAGGAGCATTTCCTGGATGATGTCCGTCAGGCTTTCGGCCTCGGACTCCACCGCGCCCGTCAACGGGTAGCAGCCAAGGGTACGGAAACGCACTTTCTTCTTGACGATGCGGGCCTTCTCTTCCTCGGACAGGTGCTCGAGGATGCGCTCGTCGTCGATCATGATCAGCGTGCCGTTCTTCTCGATCACTTCGCGCTCGGCGGCGAAGTACAACGGCACGATTGGAATGCCTTCGAGGTAGATGTACTGCCAGATGTCCAGCTCGGTCCAGTTCGACAACGGGAAGACCCGGATCGACTCGCCCTTGTTGACCTTGCCGTTGTAGACGTTCCACAGTTCCGGGCGCTGGTTTTTCGGGTCCCAGCGGTGCTTGCTGTCGCGGAACGAGTAGACGCGTTCCTTGGCACGGGACTTCTCTTCATCGCGGCGGGCACCGCCGAACGCTGCGTCGAAACCATGCTTGTCCAGGGCCTGCTTCAGGCCTTCGGTCTTCATGATGTCGGTGTGCTTGGCACTGCCGTGGGTGAAGGGGTTGATGCCCTGCGCTACGCCATCCGGGTTCACGTGAGTGATCAGGTCCAAGCCCATTTCCTCGACCATGCGATCGCGGAACTTGTACATTTCCTGGAATTTCCAGCGCGTGTCGACATGCATCACCGGAAACGGCAGCTTGCCGGGGAAGAACGCCTTGCGCGCCAGGTGCAGCATCACGGCGGAGTCTTTACCGATGGAGTACAGCATCACCGGGTTGTCGAACTCGGCGGCCACCTCGCGGATGATGTGGATGCTTTCCGCCTCCAGCTGTTTCAGATGCGTCAGTTTGTCGACCATGGCTACTCACGAAAACTTTCTTATGAACGGCCAGCGGGCCGTGTTCGAGCGAAGAATCCTAGCACAGCGACCTCTTCTAATCAGGGCGCCAACTAGATCGAAACAGCATATGGATATGCCTGGTGGTTCGGGCTTCACAACGCCCTCTGTGGGAGCGAGCCTGCTCGCGATAGCGGTGGATCAGTCGACACTCGGCTGGCTGACGGATCGCATCGCGAGCAGGCTCGCTCCCACAGGGATCCAATTGCATCAAATCGGATTCGGGCAATCGATGAAGATGTGCTCCAGGGCAAAGCGTCGCGCCAGATAATCGCCCAGCGCCTGTACACCATAGCGTTCGGTCGCATGATGGCCGGCGGCAATGAAGCTGATGCCGTTTTCCCGGGCGCTGTGGTAGGTCTGTTCCGATGCTTCGCCGCTGAGGTACAAGTCGACCCCGGCCGCCACCGCCTGGTCGATATAACCCTGGCCCCCCCCGGTGCACCAGCCGACCCGGCGGATCATCTGCTCGCCTTCGATCAGCAACGGCTCACGGCCCATGACTTCCTGGACCTTGCGGGCGAAGTCCCGAGGCGTCATCGGTTCGGACAAGGAGCCGACCAGGCCGACGATCTTGGGGTTTTCCGGGTCCAGCGGTCCTTCGACGGTGATGTCCAACTGGCGGGCCAGTTGCACGTTATTGCCGACCTCAGGGTGCAGGTCCAGCGGCAGATGGTAAGCCAGCAGGCTGATATCGTGCTTGAGCAGGGTTTTCAGGCGACGCTGCTTCATGCCGGTGATGCAAGGGCTCTCGCCCTTCCAGAAGTAACCGTGGTGCACCAGCACCAGGTCGGCATCGGCCTCCACGGCGGCGTCGAGCAACGCCTGGCTGGCGGTCACGCCGCTGACGATGCGCATCACCTGGGGTGCACCTTCGACCTGCAGTCCGTTGGGGCAGTAATCGGCAATCCGGCTGCTTGCCAGGTAACGGTCCGCTTCTTCAACCAGGGTGCTCAGGGCTACGGCCATGAAAAGACTCCTAAATATCCCGTTCCGAGGCGCGCGCGGCCTCGTATAATGCGCGACATTATGGGCGGTCTCATTCCGCCTGCAACTCTTGTAGGACGTGATAGATGCTCAAGGCGCTGCGTTTTTCCGGCTGGCCGCTGTTGGTCGGCGTGCTCGTCGCACTACTGATTATCCAGCGTTACCCCGAATGGGTTGGCCTGCCGAGCCTCGATGTCAATCTGCAGCAGGCGCCGCAGAGCAAGGCACTGTTGCAAGGGCCCGTCTCCTACGCCGATGCCGTGACCATCGCCGCACCGGCCGTGGTCAACCTGTACACCACCAAAGTCATCAACAAACCCAGTCATCCCTTGTTCGAGGACCCGCAATTCCGGCGCTTCTTCGGCGACAACTCGCCCAAGCAGAAACGCATGGAGTCGAGCCTGGGGTCGGGCGTGATCATGAGCCCGGAAGGCTACCTGCTGACCAACAACCACGTCACCAGCGGTGCCGACCAGATCGTGGTAGCCCTGAAGGATGGCCGCGAAACCCTGGCCCGGGTGATCGGCAGCGACCCGGAAACCGACCTCGCGGTACTGAAGATCGACCTCAAGAATCTGCCGGCGATTACCATCGGCCGCTCCGACAGCATCCGCATCGGTGACGTCGCCCTCGCCATCGGCAACCCCTTCGGCGTCGGCCAGACCGTGACCATGGGCATCATCAGTGCCACCGGGCGAAACCAGTTGGGTTTGAACAACTACGAAGACTTCATCCAGACCGATGCCGCGATCAACCCCGGCAACTCCGGCGGCGCACTGGTGGATGCCAATGGCAACCTCACCGGGATCAACACGGCGATCTTCTCCAAGTCCGGCGGCAGCCAGGGCATCGGTTTCGCCATCCCGGTGAAACTGGCGATGGAAGTGATGAAGTCCATCATCGAACATGGCCAGGTGATTCGTGGCTGGCTGGGCATCGAAGTGCAGCCACTGACCCAGGAGCTGGCAGAGTCCTTCGGTTTGTCCGGACGGCCTGGCATCGTGGTGGCGGGGATTTTCCGCGATGGCCCGGCCCAGAAGGCCGGCCTGCAGTTGGGTGATGTGATCCTGAGCATCGACGGCGAACCGGCCGGCGATGGCCGTCGCTCGATGAACCAGGTCGCGCGTATCAAACCCACCGACAAAGTCACCATCCAGGTGATGCGCAACGGCAAGGAGCTCAAGCTCACCGCCGAAATCGGCCTGCGCCCACCGCCCGCGCCTGTAGCGGTCAAGGAAGAGCAGTAACCGACACAGTTCCCTTTTGTGGCGAGGGGATAAATCCCCTCGCCACAAGAGCCTGACTGTCTGAAAATTTAATGAGAAGCCACAGATAGCATAAATTCTCATTAGTAGTGTTATATTGTTTCAATTGCGCAAATTGGAACAACATAACATGTCATCTCTAAAGCGGATTTCCCTCGCCAGCCTGGCCTTGGGTCTGCTGGGCGACCCGGCCTTTGCCGAGGAAACCCAGCCCCTGGAACTGGAGGCCACCAGCGTTACGGCCGACTACGAATCCCCCACCGGGCCGGTGAAGGGCTATCGCGCTTCCCGCTCCGCCAGCGCGACCAAAACCGACACGGCCCTGCGAGACATCCCTCAGGCGATCAGCGTAATCCCGGCTGATGTCCTCAAAGATCTGGGCAGCACCCGCGTCGAACGAGCGCTGGAGTTTGCCGGCGGCGTATCGAAGCAGAACAATTTCGGCGGCCTGACGCTCTACGAATACAGCGTGCGCGGCTTCACGACGTCGGAGTTCTACAAAGACGGCTTCAGCGCGAACCGCGGCTACCCAAGCACGCCGGACACCGCCAACATCGAACGCATCGAAGTATTGAAGGGGCCAGCGGCCAGCCTCTATGGACGCGGCGATCCAGGGGGCACGGTCAACATCGTCACCAAGAAACCCCAGCCCGAAGCTTTCACCACCCTGCAAACCAGTGCCGGCAGCTGGGATCGCTACCGCACCGCGCTGGACGTCAATACACCACTGGACGCCGAAGGCACCCTGCTGTCGAGGGTAAACCTGGCGGTGGAAGACAATCACAGCTTTCGCGATCACGTCGACAGCCAGCGGGTATTCGTGGCGCCTTCCATCAGCTGGCAACTGAGTCCCGACACACGCCTGCTGGTGGAGAGTGAAATCGTGCGACACAGCTCGACATTCGATCGGGGCATAGTCGCGCCAAACAATCGCTGGAGCGGCATGTCCCGCTCGACCTTCCTGGGCGAACCCAACGACGGTGACATCGACAACCACAACAACATGCTCCAGGTCGCCCTTGAGCATCAGCTCAACGATACCTGGCAACTGCGCCTGGCCAGTCATTACAAGCAAGGCGAACTCTGGGGCTTCGCCTCCGAAGCGCGTCCGCTGAATACCGACAGCCATACCGTCAACCGCCGTTACCGCGAACGCGACAACGATTGGCATGACAGCATCACTCAACTGGAACTGCGCGGCCTGTTCGACTGGGGGCCATGGCAGCACGAACTGCTGATCGGCAGTGAATACGAGGACTATCGCAAGAACGAGCGCGTCACCACCCTCAACGGCGGCGCCTATCCCATCGACATCTATCAGCCCATCTACGGCCAGCCCAAACCCGACGGGCTGCGCACCGGCACGGATTTCTTCGAGCATGTCCAAAGCCGTGCATTGAATCTCCAGGACCAGATCGTCTTCACCGAAAAGCTGCGGGGCATGTTCGGTGTGCGCTACGAGCATTTCGAGCAGCGTATCGATGATCACACTACCCAGCTCATCAACCGCCAACGCCACGATGCCCTGACGCAACGGGCTGGCCTGCTGTACCAACTGACGCCTGAAGTCGGACTGTTCGCCAACGGCTCCACCTCGTTCAAGCCCAACAACGGCCTGGACGCTGGCGGCAAGACCTTCGACCCGGAGGAAGGCGTCGGCTATGAAGCCGGGATCAAGAGCGAGCTGTTCGACCATCGCCTGAGCACCACCCTGGCGGCGTTCCATATAGAGAAGGAAAACGTCCTGGCGCTGGACCCTGACACCAACACCAACCGCGCCATGGGCAAGGCCCGCAGCCAGGGGATCGATCTGCAGATCAGCGGTCAGTTGTCCGACGCCATCCGCGTGATCGGGGCCTTTGCCTACATCGATGCAGAAGTGACCGAAGGTGACAAAGAGATCCCCACCGGCAGCCGGATCCTGGGCGTTGCCAAGCGTAGCGGCAGCCTGCTGGGTGTCTATGAATTCCAGGACGGGCACCTGCGCGGCTCGGATGTCGGCGCGGCGTTCACTTACGTAGGGGACCGTTCGGGCGAAGCCGGCAAGGACTTCGAGCTGCCGGCTTACCACACCGTGGATCTGCTGGCTCATTACAAGGCCAGTGAGAACGTCACCGTGGGCCTGAACCTGAACAACGTCTTCGATGAGAAATACTACGAACGCTCCTACAGCAACTACTGGGTCAATCCCGGCGAGCCGCGCAACTTCACCGTCAGCCTCACCCTCGATCTATAAAAAAGGAAAATCGGCATGAAATCCTCCAAGACACTCGCCCTTCTCGGTCTGTTCCTGGCGACACAAGCCTCGGCCCACGGTTTGTGGACCGAACAACGGCGCGGCAACATTGAGGTGATCTACGGCCACGGCGCCGAGGACAACGCGTTCAAGGCACAGAAAATCAGCGGCGCCTGGGCCTATGACCTGGGCGGCAAGATGATCCCCGTCACCGTGCAACGCCTGCCCGACCATGCTCGCCTGCAACCGCTCAAGCCACCAGCCGTGCTCGCGGTGGCGCTGGACAACGGCATGTGGTCCCAGACCGCCGACAAGAAGTGGATCAACGAAGGCCGCAGCAAAGTACCCGGCGCGATCGAGTCGACCCACACCTTCAAATACAGTCTGGCGATCTATGAGCCCGGAGCGAAGCTGCCAAAGCTTGAGCCGATCAAGTTCGTGATCCTGCCGGACGTCGACCCGCTGACCGTAGGTCCCGGCCAATCATTGCCGGTACGGGTCCTGCTGGATGGCAAGCCCGCGGCCGGGGTAAAACTGGTGGGCGATTACCGCAGCGCGCCGAACACCGTCTCCACTGAAACCGATGCCGACGGTCGGGCCCAGGTGTTGGTGCGCAATGAAGGCTTGAACGTCATCGCCGCGCAAATGGAAATACCGCTCAAGGATGACAAGGACGTGGCCACCCGTGGTGTGTTTACCTCGCTGACATTCCTTGGCGAGCCGCATCACGAATAAAGCATCTGAATACACAGAACACACCTGTGGGAGCGAGCTTGCTCGCGATAGCGTAGTGTCAGTCGATAGTCATTTTGAATGTCAGACCGCATTCGCGGGCAAGCCCGCTCCCACAGGGGCCCGCGATACCACTGTGGGAGCAAGGCTTGCCCGCGATAGCGCCGAATCAGTCGACATTTGAGTCACTGCCCCACCGCCATCGCGGGCAAGCTTGCTCCCACAGAGGATTTCCTACAGTTCAGCGCAGAGCTTTAGAGTTCGCCCAGGGCGTCGATCAGCGCCTGGTTCTGCTCCGGTGTGCCAATGCTGATCCGCAGGAACTGGGCAATCCGCTCCTGTTTGAAGTGCCGCACGATCACGCCCTGTTCTCGCAGCTTCGCCGCCAACCCCGCCGCATCATGCCGGGGGTGACGGGCGAAGATGAAGTTGGCCGCCGAAGGCAACACTTCAAAACCCTTGGCCTCCAGTTGCGCCACCACCCACTCGCGGTGCTCGATGACCAACCGGCAGGTTTTCTGGAAATACTCGCGGTCGTCGAACGCCGCCGCGCCGCCCACGTTTGCCAGGCGATCCAGGGGGTAGGAGTTGAAGCTGTTCTTGATCCGCTCCAGTGCTTCGATCAGGTCCGGATGGCCCACCGCCAAACCCACTCGCAACCCCGCCAGCGAGCGGGACTTGGACAAGGTCTGGGTGACCAGCAGATTAGGATAGCGGTCCACCAGGCTGATGGCCGTCTCGCCACCGAAGTCGATATAGGCTTCATCGACCACCACCACCGAATCCGGGCTGGCCTTGAGCATTTGCTCCACCGCGTCCAGCGCCAGCAGGCAGCCGGTCGGAGCGTTCGGGTTGGGGAAAATGATCCCGCCGTTCGGCTTGGCATAGTCCGCCGGATCGATCCTGAACTGCTCGTCCAGCGGTACCGCATCGAACGGGATGCCGTACAACCCGCAATACACCGGATAGAAGCTGTAGCTGATATCCGGGAACAGGATCGGCTGGTCGTGTTGCAACAGGCCGTGAAAAATGTGCGCCAGCACTTCATCCGAACCGTTACCGAGGAACACTTGGTTGGCCTGCACGCCGTAGTAGCCGGCCACGGCGCTCTTGAGCAGATCGCTGTTGGGGTCCGGGTACAGACGCAGATTGTCATTGAGCTCGGTCTGCATCGCAGCAAGAGCCTTGGGCGATGGGCCGTAGGGGTTCTCGTTGGTGTTGAGCTTGACCAGGCGGGTCAGCTTCGGTTGTTCGCCCGGCACATAGGGCACTAGGTTCTTGACGAACGGGCTCCAGAATTTACTCATTTCAATTTCCCTGCCCGTCAATGGAGGACTCATCAAGAATTCGATACTCGGCGCTGCGCGCGTGGGCGCTCAGCGACTCGCCACGAGCCAGCACCGAAGCCGTCTTGCCCAGTTCGGATGCACCCTGCTCGGAGCAGAAGATGATCGACGAACGTTTCTGGAAGTCATACACCCCCAGCGGCGACGAGAAACGCGCGGTGCCGGAAGTCGGCAACACGTGGTTGGGTCCTGCACAGTAGTCACCCAGGGCCTCGCTGGTGTGTCGGCCCATGAAGATCGCACCGGCATGACGGATCTGCGGCAACCAGGCCTGCGGATCGGCGACCGACAACTCCAGGTGTTCCGGCGCGATGCGGTTCGCGACCTCGATCGCCTGTTCCATGTCATCGACCTTGATCAGTGCCCCACGGCCATTGATCGAGGTGTTGATGATTTCGGCACGGTCCATGGTCGGCAACAGCTTGTCGATACTGGCCGCGACCTTGTCGAGGAAGTCGGCATCCGGGCTGACCAGGATCGCCTGAGCGTCTTCGTCGTGCTCGGCCTGGGAAAACAGGTCCATGGCAATCCAGTCCGGATCGGTCTGGCCGTCGCACACCACGAGGATTTCCGAAGGGCCGGCGATCATGTCGATACCGACCTGGCCGAACACGTGGCGCTTGGCGGTGGCGACATAGATGTTGCCCGGCCCGACCACCTTGTCGACCCTCGGCACGCTTTCGGTGCCATAGGCCAATGCAGCCACGGCCTGGGCACCGCCGATGGTGAACACCCGGTCCACCCCAGCGATGCAGGCAGCGGCCAGCACCAGTTCGTTGATTTCACCCCGGGGGGTTGGCACGACCATGACCACTTCGGTCACGCCAGCAACCTTGGCCGGGATGGCATTCATCAGCACCGAGGAGGGATAGGACGCCTTGCCGCCCGGCACGTACAGGCCGGCGCGGTCCAGCGGCGTTACCTTCTGGCCCAGCACCGTGCCGTCGGCTTCGGTGTAGCTCCAGGAGTCCTGTTTCTGTTTTTCGTGATAGCTGCGCACCCGGGAGGCGGCTTTTTCCAGGGCTTCGCGCTGGGGCACGGTGATCCGGGTCAGGGCCAGCTCCAGGCGCTCGCGTGGCAGGATCAGGTCGGCCATGGACGCCGCTTGCAGGCCATCGAATTTCTGGGTGAATTCCACCAGGGCTGCATCGCCACGCTCGCGCACGGCCTTGATAATGTCCAGCACCCGCTGATTGACCGAGTCGTCAGACACACTTTCCCAGCTCAGCAGATGATCCAGATGATGCGCGAAATCCGGATCGGCAGCGTTGAGTCGGCGAATCGAGGTGGGAGCGGTCATAGCGAGGGCCTCATTAATGGCAAATGCTCAGGCGCCCTAAGCTACCAGTCCATTCGCGTGGGCACCTGAGAAAATTGGCTATGACGCGGATAGACGGGCGCAACCAGAGGTCGCGCGGGTGTATCAGCCGTGGTGTCGAGATTCCACTGCCTTGCGCAGGGTATCGATCAGAGCCTGGATGCGGGCGTGTTGCATTTTCATCGACGCCTTGTTGACGATCAGCCGGGAGGTGATGTCCGCGATGAAATCCTGGGGTTCCAGGCCATTGGCCCGCAGGGTATTGCCGGTGTCGACGACGTCGATGATCTTGTCCGCCAGACCGATCAGCGGCGCCAGCTCCATCGAACCGTACAACTTGATGATATCGACCTGACGACCCTGCTCGGCATAGTAACGCTTGGCGATGTTGACGAACTTGGTCGCCACACGCAGGCGTCCCTTGGGCTCCGGCGCACCGACCTTGCCGGCGGTCATCAGCTTGCACCGGGCGATCCGCAGGTCCAGGGGCTCATACAAGCCCTGGCCGCCGTATTCCATCAGCACGTCTTTACCGGCAACGCCGAGGTCGGCGGCGCCATGCTCCACATAAGTCGGCACATCGGTGGCACGCACGATCAGCAGGCGCACATCGGCCTGGGTCGTGGGGATGATCAGCTTGCGGCTCTTGTCCGGATTCTCGGTCGGCACGATGCCCGCTTCAGCCAGAAGCGGCAGGGTGTCGTCAAGGATGCGGCCCTTGGACAGTGCGATGGTCAACATGGGAACGTCAGTCCTTATCAAGGTACACATGCCCGGTCGCAAGCGGCGCCGGACACACATCGAGGGTGGACCACCCTCGATTTGAAACGAAATCCAGGCACATCCTTGTGCCCATGCAGCCGGAACTAGCCTGGTACGCGGCGGATCTTGGCGCCGAGCATCTGCAGTTTTTCTTCGATGCACTCGTAGCCACGGTCGATGTGGTAGATGCGGTCGATCAGGGTATCGCCTTCGGCAATCAGGGCCGAAATCACCAGGCTGGCCGAGGCCCGCAGGTCGGTGGCCATCACTGGCGCGCCCTTGAGTTTCTCGGCGCCGGTGACGATGGCGGTGTTGCCTTCGACCTGGATCTTGGCGCCCATGCGGTGCAGTTCGTAGACGTGCATGAAACGGTTTTCGAAGATCGTCTCGATCACCGCGCCGGTGCCTTCGGCAATGGCGTTGAGGGAGATGAACTGTGCCTGCATGTCCGTCGGGAACGCCGGGTATGGCGCGGTCCGCACATTGACGGCCTTGGGCCGCTTGCCGTGCATATTCACTTCGATCCAGTCTTCGCCGCAGGTGACTTCGGCACCGGCTTCCTTGAGTTTCTCCAGGACGGCTTCAAGGATGGTCGGATCGGTGTCCTTGACCTTGACGCGACCGCCGGTGACGGCAGCGGCAACCAGGTAGGTACCGGTTTCGATCCGGTCCGGCATCACTTTGTAGGTGGCCGAATGCAGGCGCTCGACGCCATCGATGGTGATGGTGTCGGTACCCGCACCACTGATCTTGGCGCCCATGGCGATCAGGAAGTTCGCCAGGTCCACCACTTCAGGCTCGCGAGCAGCGTTCTGCAGCACGCTGCGGCCCTTGGCCAGTGCAGCGGCCATCATGATGTTCTCGGTGCCGGTCACGCTGACGGTATCGAAGAAGAAATGCGCACCACGCAGGCCGCCTTCAGGGGCCTTGGCCTTGATGTAGCCGCCTTCGACGTCGATGACCGCGCCCATGGCTTCCAGGCCACGGATGTGCAGGTCCACCGGACGCGAGCCAATGGCGCAACCGCCAGGCAACGCGACTTCGGCTTCACCGAAACGGGCAACCATGGGGCCCAGCACCAGGATCGACGCACGCATGGTTTTCACCAGCTCGTACGGGGCGACCAGGGTCTTGATGGTGCGTGGATCGATCTCGACGCTGAGCTTCTCGTCGATGACAGGTTCGATGCCCATGCGGCCGAACAGCTCGATCATCGTGGTGATGTCATGCAGGTGCGGCAGGTTGGCCACGGTCACCGGGCCATCGCACAGCAGGGTCGCGGCCAGGATTGGCAGGGCGGAGTTCTTTGCCCCGGAAATACGGATTTCGCCATCAAGACGAACGCCGCCGGTAATAATCAGTTTATCCATAAGAATCTCGAGGCCCTTGGGCTCAGGTGCGCTCGGCCCAGGCCGCGCTGCTGAAAAATTTCATCGTGACCGCGTGGATGCTGCCATCGGCAATCCATGGGTTCAAATGGGCATAGATGCTCTGCTGACGCTTCACTGGGCTCAACGCCACCAGTTCATCGCTGATCACGTTCAGCTGGAAGTTACAGCCTTCGCCTTCAACTTCCACCTTCGTACCAGGCAGCTTTCCTTCAAGGAAGCTCTTCACTTCTACAGCCTGCATGCTCAACCTCAATCGGCGCCCTGTGCGCGCGGGTCGCACATCATACAAAAAAGCCCCGCGCCTGCGAACCCCGCGAAGCAGGACTCTGACGGGGGGACTTTTCCGGCGATGTGGGTCAGGATTGCGCCAACAGCTCGGTCAGTTCGCTGACCTGGGCTATTTCGCGCATGTCTTCGGGCATCCCACGGATGCTCCACGTTTTGCCGGCCGCCTTGGCGTCCCGCATGAAGCACAGCAACAGCGACAAGCCGACACTGCTGGATTTCTGCACCGCCGAGCAGTCAATGACCAGCTCGGCCGCACTGACGGATTTGATCAGCGCCTGGCCCTGCTTGCGCAGGGCAGGACCGGTGCGGTAGTCCAGTACACCACTGAGCAACAACTCGCCGGCGTCGCCCAGACGAATGGCCGACTCACTCACCGACTCGATCATTGTTCCTGCTTCTCTTTGGCTTGCTCGGTCACTTCCTTGGCCTTGGCGACTTCGCCGGCCCAGCCATCGATGGTCTTGTCCAGGTCATTGCCATTGCGCTGCATCGCATCGGCGAACTGGTCGCGGAACAACTTGCCGATGTTGATGCCGTTGATGATCACGTTGCGCACCCTCCATTCGCCGTTCAGCTGTTCGAGCGTGTAGGAAACCGGATAGATCGCACCGTTGTTACCCTTGACCTGCATGTCGACGCTGGTACGGGTACCGCTTTCATCCTTGGCCGGCCCAACGGTGATGCCCTGGTTGTTGTATTCGAGCAAGGCGTTGCCGTAGAACTGCATCAGGCTGCGCTTGAAGTTTTCCTGGAAGCGGGTCATCTGCGCAGGAGTGGCCTTGCGCGAGTACTTGACCGTCATGATGCTGCGGGAGATGCCATCGGCGTCCACCACCGGACCGACAATGCCGTTCAGCGCATCATAGAATGCGCCCGGGTCCTGTTTGTATTTCTCTTTGTTGGCGGCAAGGTCTGCCAGCAGCCGGGTCGTGGTGTCCTGGATGATGTCATGCGCGGAAGGCGCCGCCAGGGCATTGGTCATCAGCGGCAGGGCTGCCAGCAGGACCAACAGGCTGCGTCGCAAGATAGAGATCATCGAAAAGCTCCTCATTTGGCGTCTTTGCTAACGGTATTGAGCAGAAATTTCCCGATCAGGTCCTCGAGTACCAGCGACGACTGCGTGTCATGGATGGTCCCACCATCCTTGAGCAGGGTTTCCTCCCCGCCTACGCTGATACCGATGTATTTCTCACCCAGCAGCCCCGCCGTCAGGATAGATGCAGTGGAATCAGTCGGCAGGTTATCCACGCGCTTCTCCAGCTGCAGCGTCACCCGTCCGGTGAAACTGTCGCGATCCAGATCGATTGCCGTGACCTTGCCGATGGTGACACCGGCCATGGTCACCTTGGCTCTGACCGTCAAACCGGCGATATTGTCAAAATAAGCATAAAGTTTATAAGTATCGGTGTTCGCGGTCGGCGCCAGGCCGCTGACTCGCAGGGCCAGCAGCAACAAAGCCAGGATGCCGGCCAGCAGGAAAAGGCCGACACCGATTTCCAGGGTGCGGTTTTGCATCAGAAATCTCCAAACATCAAGGCGGTCAGAATAAAGTCAAGGCCCAGGACCGCCAGCGAGGCGTACACCACGGTCTTGGTTGTGGCACGGCTGATCCCCTCAGACGTGGGCTCGCAGTCATAGCCTTGAAACACGGCGATCCAGGTCACCACGAACGCGAATGCGGCACTTTTGATGACGCCATTGAGCACATCATCCATGAAGTCGACGCTGTTCTGCATGTTGGACCAGTAGGAGCCTTCATAGACCCCCAGCCAGTCGACGGCTACCCACGAACCGCCCCAGATCCCGACGACGCTGAAGATGATTGCCAGCACCGGCAGGGAAATGAAGCCGGCCCACAGGCGCGGGGCAATGATGTACTTGAGCGGGTCGACGCCGATCATTTCCAGGCTGGACAGCTGCTCGGTGGACTTCATGTTACCGATTTCGGCCGTCAGCGCCGAACCGGCACGGCCGGCGAACAGCAGCGCGGTCACCACCGGACCGAGTTCACGCAACAGCGTGAGCGCGACCATCTGCCCGACCGCCTGCTCCGAGCCGTAGCTGGACAGGATATTGAAACCCTGCAACGCCAGCACCATGCCGATGAAGATCCCGGACACCACGATGATCACCAGGGACATCACCCCCACCGAATGCAGTTGCTTGACCAGCAGGCCAAAACCGCCGCCGGAGGCGTTGCGACCGAGCAAGGCATGGGCCAGGAACAGCGTGGAACGGCCCAGCACCGCCAGCACATCGATGCCGGAACGGCCGAACAGGCGAATTCTTTCTATTAATGATTTCTTGCGCATCAGCGCTTCCCCAACAGATCGGTACGGTAATCCGTGGCCGGAAAATGGAACGCCACCGGACCGTCCGGATCCCCCTTCATGAATTGGCGAATGCGCGGGTTGTCCGAGGCATTCAATTCCTCGGGTGTACCCTGCCCCAATACCTGGCCATCGCCGACCACATAGATGTAGTCCGCGATGCTGGAGGTTTCGGCCAGGTCGTGGGACACCACGATGCTGGTGATGCCCAGCGCATCGTTGAGCAGGCGGATCAGGCGCACCAATACACCCATGGCGATCGGGTCCTGTCCGACGAAGGGCTCGTCGTACATGAGGATTTTCGGATCGAGGGCAATCGCCCGCGCCAGTGCGACCCGGCGCTTCATGCCGCCGGACAGCTCGTCCGGCATCAGTTCGAGGGCGCCACGCAGCCCGACCGCCTGCAGCTTGAGCAGCACGATATCGCGGATCATCTCCTCCGGCAGGTCGGTATGGACCCGCAGCGGAAACGCCACGTTCTCGAACACGTCGAGATCGGTGAACAGCGCGCCACTCTGGAACAGCACGCCCATGTGCTTGCGCGCATCGAACAGGTCGCTGCGCGACAACTTGGGAAGATTCTGGCCATTGACCCAGACTTCACCGGCATTGGGACGCAACTGTGCGCCCATCAGGCGCAGCAGCGTGGTCTTGCCACACCCGGAAGGGCCCATGATGCCGGTCACCTTGCCCCGTGGGATGCGAATATCGATGTCATTGAAAATGCTGCGCGTCCCTCGCTTGAAGGACAGCCCCTTCAGCTCGACCGCGTAGGCGTTGTCGGCACTCATCTAAACTCCTTGCGATGCAGCCTCACATCCGAATGCCCCAGCCAGCCGATCAACATCGGTACCGCCGGGCATCCGGACCGGCGGCGAACTATATCACTGCAACGGCCACGCGCCCAAGGCCCACCCCTGACCGGTTAAGCCTCGCTTAAGCTAAATGGATGCATTTTATTTCAAATCAGGCGGGGTGTTTGCACGAAGCATGACGAACTAGCGTGAGGGAATTGTTCATTGCCGCTATAATCGCCGCCTTTTCATCGGGCTATACGATTTCTGACATGAGCCAATCCAGCGATCTGATTCAATCGGCACAACGTACCATCCGCCTCGAGCTCGAAGCCGTGCAAGGCTTGCTGCCCCGCATCGACGCTGATTTCGTACACGCCTGCGAGATGATTCTGACCAGCAAAGGCCGCGTCGTCGTGGTCGGCATGGGCAAGTCCGGGCACATCGGCAACAAGATCGCCGCAACCCTGGCCAGCACGGGCACCACGGCATTCTTCGTCCACCCGGCCGAAGCCAGCCATGGTGACATGGGCATGATCACCCGGGACGACATCATCCTGGCGCTGTCCAATTCCGGTTCCACCAATGAAATCATTACCCTGCTGCCGCTGATCAAGCGCCTGGGCATCCGGCTGATCAGCCTCACCGGCAACCCGGACTCGCCGCTGGCCAAGGCCGCCGAAGTCAACCTCAATGTCCACGTCGAGCACGAAGCCTGTCCGCTGAACCTGGCACCGACCTCGTCCACCACGGCCGCCCTGGTCATGGGCGATGCCCTGGCCGTGGCCCTGCTGGAAGCCAGGGGGTTCACCGCGGAAGATTTCGCCTTCTCCCACCCCGGTGGCGCACTGGGCCGCCGCCTGCTGCTGAAGGTCGAAAACGTGATGCACGCCGGCGAAGAGTTGCCTCAGGTGCAACGCGGCACGCTGCTCAAGGACGCACTCATGGAGATGACCCGCAAGGGCCTGGGCATGACGGTGATCCTCGAGGCCGACGGCAAGCTCGCCGGGATCTTCACCGACGGCGACCTGCGTCGCACCCTGGACCGCACCATCGATGTGCACAGCGCCACCATCGAACAGGTCATGACACCCCACGGCAAGACTGCCCGCGCAGAAATGCTCGCCGCCGAAGCCCTGAAAATCATGGAAGACCACAAGATCAGCGCCCTGGTGGTGGTCGATGCCGAAGACCGCCCGGTGGGCGCCCTGAACATGCACGACTTGCTGCGTGCGGGAGTCATGTAAATGAACGCAGACCTGCTGCTACGCGGTAAAACCATCAAGCTGGCCGTGTTCGACGTGGACGGCGTGCTGACCGACGGACGCCTGTATTTCCTCGAGGACGGCAGCGAGTTCAAGACGTTCAATACCCTGGACGGCCAGGGCATCAAGATGCTGATGTCCGCTGGCGTGCAGACAGCTATCATCAGCGGCCGCAAGACCCCGGTGGTCGAGCGACGCGCGAAGAACCTCGGCATTCCCCACCTTTATCAGGGTCGCGAGGATAAACTGGTGGTCCTGGACGAGCTTCTGGGCCAACTCAACCTAACCTATGAACAGGTCGCCTACCTGGGTGACGACCTGCCGGACCTGCCGGTGATCCGTCGGGTTGGCCTGGGCATGGCGGTGGCCAATGCGGCCGGCTTCGTACGCGAGCACGCCCACGGCGTCACCACCGCGCGAGGCGGCGAAGGCGCGGCCCGTGAATTCTGCGAACTGATCCTGCGCGCCCAGGGCCGCCTCGAAGCGGCGAACGCCGCGTACCTGTGAGCCATTTATGCTGAGCAAGAAGATTCGCACCATCCTGCTGTTCGCGTGCATCGCGGCGATTTTCGCGGCGGTGGGCTACTGGAACATCAGCCCCGAACGCTTTCTCGACCGCCCCGCCGTCCAGGTCGAGGAAAACGATATCGATTGGTATGCGACCAACACGCATACACTGCAATACCTGCCTGACGGCAAGGTGCAGTACGAAATGACGTCCGACAAGGTCGATCACGTCAAGGCCACCGACATTACCCTGGTCGCCAATCCGGACCTGAACATGTTCCGCGGCACCGAGTTTCCGTGGCACGTGCAGAGCAAACGCGCCGAAGTGAATCCCGGCGGCACCGAAGTGGAACTGATCGACTCGGTACGCGTTGCGCGAACCGATGAGAAAAACCGCACGACCATCATCACCAGCACTCGCATGACCGTGTTCCCGCAGCAACAATATGCGCAGACCGAGCAACCCGTTAGAATCGACGGCGCCGGCGGTGTATCGACCGGCACGGGAATGAAGGCGTATCTGAAGGAAAGCAGGATACACCTGCTATCGAACGTAAGAGGACAGTATGAAGCTCGCTAAAACCCTCCCTATTTTGCTCAGTCTGGGCGCAGCACTGGGAAGCGCGAGCGCCTGGTCTCTTCCCAATGACCGTGACCAGCCTATCCGCATCCAGGCCGACGACGCCCAACTGGACGACAAGAACGGTATCGCCACCTATAAGGGCGACGTGATCATCACCCAGGGCTCGATGAAGGTCACCGGCAACACCGTGACCATTACCCGTACTCAGTCCGGCGATATCGACGTGGTGACTTCGGTGGGCAACCTGGCTTATTTCGAGCAATTGCAAACGGCTGGCGACACCAAGCCCGTGCAGGGTTACGGCGTGACCATCCAGTATCACGCGTCCCAGGACCGCGTCGTGCTGATCGATCGGGCCAAGGTCATCGACAAGGACAACAACGTCACCCAGGGCGAGAAAATCGTCTACGACACCAACAAGAAACTCGCCAGCGCCGGCCGCGCCACCGGCAACAAGGTGACCGAGCAGCGCCCACGGATCGACATGGTCATCCAGCCGAAAAAGAAAACCGAGCAAAGGCCCCAGTAATGGCAACTCTGAAAGCTCAGCACCTGGCCAAGAGCTACAAGGGCCGTCAAGTCGTGCGAGATGTCAGCCTGTCCATCGACAGCGGGCAGATCGTCGGCCTGCTCGGCCCCAACGGCGCGGGCAAGACCACCTGTTTCTACATGATCGTCGGCCTGGTCCAGGCCGATCAGGGCCGCGTCCTGATCGACGACCTGGACGTCAGCCATCAGCCAATGCACGGCCGGGCCAAGGCCGGCATCGGCTATCTGCCACAAGAAGCGTCGATCTTCCGCAAGTTGTCGGTCGCCGACAACATCATGGCGATTCTCGAAACCCGCAAGGAGCTCGACAAGGCGGGTCGTCGCCAGGAGCTGGAAAGCCTGCTGCAGGAATTTCACATCAGCCATATCCGCGACAACCTGGGCATGAGCCTGTCCGGCGGCGAACGGCGCCGGGTGGAAATTGCCCGCGCCCTGGCCACCGCACCGAAATTCATCCTGCTCGACGAACCGTTCGCCGGCGTGGACCCGATTTCGGTGGGCGACATCAAGCAGATCATCCACCATCTCAAGGCCAAGGGGATCGGCGTGCTGATCACCGACCACAACGTGCGCGAGACGCTGGACATCTGCGAGACCGCCTACATCGTCAATGATGGACAATTGATCGCCGAAGGTGACTCCGCCACCATCCTGGCCAACGAATTGGTCAAGGAAGTGTATCTGGGCCATGAGTTCCGCCTGTAAGCGCGAAGTGTCTGGCAACTGTTCCGGCGCCGTCGGTTTTACCAGGCAGCGCCTCGGGAGAGGCTCAATGAATCCCCTCATCGGGAAACTAATTGAGTACTCCCTCTAGGCAAACACTTCAGTTTCAGGCATATAATTTGCTTAAGGTTTGGCGCTTCGGCGCCCTTGTAGTGGATGGCGCATGTGCGCCGGCGAATAAGGTGTTAAGCCCCTGCCATGAAACCATCGCTAGTCTTGAGAATGGGCCAGCAGCTGACGATGACACCGCAGCTGCAACAGGCCATCCGCCTGCTCCAATTGTCGACCCTGGACCTGCAACAGGAAATCCAGGAGGCCCTGGAATCCAATCCGATGCTCGAACGCCAGGAAGAAGGCGACGACTTCGACAACACTGATCCGCTGGCCGACAACGTCGAGCAAAAATCCAATACCGAGATCCAGGAGCCGTCCTACCAGGAGGAAGCCGCCCCGACGGTGGATAACCTCGAGGATGGCGAGTGGAACGAACGCATCCCCAACGACCTGCCCGTGGACACGGCCTGGGAGGACGTCTACCAGACCAGCGCCAGCAGCCTGCCAAGCAGCGATGATGACGAGTGGGACTTCACCACCCGCACCTCTGCCGGCGAAAGCCTGCAAAGCCACCTGCTGTGGCAACTGAACCTGGCGCCGATGTCCGACACCGATCGCCTGATCGCCGTGACCCTGATCGACTGCATCAACAATCAGGGCTACCTGGACGAGACCCTCGAAGAAATTCTCGAAGCTTTCGATCCGGAGCTGGACATCGAGCTGGACGAGATCGAAGCCGTCCTGCATCGGATCCAACAATTCGAACCGGCCGGCATCGGCGCCCGCAACCTGGGTGAGTGCCTGCTGCTGCAACTGCGCCAGCTGCCCGCCAAGACGCCGTGGCTGGCCGAGGCCAAGCGACTGGTCACCGACTATATCGACCTGCTGGGCGGCCGCGACTACAGCCAGCTGATGCGGCGCATGAAGCTCAAGGAAGATGAGCTGCGCCAGGTGATCGAACTGGTCCAGAGCCTCAACCCACGCCCGGGCTCACAGATCGAGGCCACCGAGCCCGAATACGTGGTTCCCGATGTGATCGTGCGCAAGCACAACGATCGCTGGCTGGTGGAGCTGAACCAGGAATCGGTCCCCAAGCTACGGGTCAACGCCCAGTACGCTGGCTTTGTAAGACGCGCCGATACCAGCGCCGACAACACCTTCATGCGCAACCAGTTGCAGGAAGCCCGCTGGTTCATCAAGAGCCTGCAGAGCCGCAACGAAACCCTGATGAAGGTTGCAACCCAGATCGTCGAGCATCAACGCGGCTTCCTGGACTACGGCGACGAAGCGATGAAGCCGTTGGTCCTGCACGACATCGCCGAGGCGGTGGGCATGCACGAATCGACAATTTCCCGGGTGACCACGCAGAAATTCATGCATACCCCACGGGGTATCTACGAATTGAAATATTTTTTCTCAAGCCACGTCAGCACCTCCGAAGGCGGCGAATGCTCGTCCACAGCCATCCGCGCGATCATCAAGAAACTGGTGGCTGCGGAAAATCAGAAAAAGCCGTTGAGTGACAGCAAGATCGCTGGTTTACTGGAGGCACAAGGCATTCAGGTGGCCCGCCGTACCGTCGCCAAGTATCGCGAATCCCTCGGGATCGCGCCTTCGAGCGAACGCAAGCGGTTGATGTAACAGGCCACGCCACAGCGTTCCAGTGGCAGGCATTTCTGCCTGCCGCTTTATGCACTGGCAACGAAGGAGAAGCTGTATGCAAGTCAACATCAGTGGACACCAACTGGAAGTGACCGAACCCCTGCGTACCTACATCGGCGAAAAACTCGACCGATTGGAAAGGCATTTCGACAAGATCACCAATGTGCAGGTCACGATGAACGTCGAGAAGCTGCTGCAGAAAATCGAAGCCACGTTGCATATTCCCGGCGGAGAGGTGGTTGCCAATGCGGAGCACACAGACATGTATGCCGCGATTGACCTGCTGACCGACAAGCTGGATCGCCAACTCAAAAAGCATAAGGAAAAGACCCAAAGCCTCCTCCAGGGCGCTACCGGTCGTTAATCCCCCCAATCCATGATCCGACTAGAAACCATCCTGACCCCCGGCCGTTCCATGGTGAACGCGCCGGGCGGCAGTAAAAAGAAAGCCCTCGAACAAATTGCCAACCTGATCCACCGCGAAGTGCCGGATCTGGAAATGCAGGACGTCTTCGAGGCCCTGGTTGCCCGTGAAAAACTCGGTTCCACCGGTTTTGGCAACGGCATCGCCATTCCCCACTGCCGCCTCAAGGGATGCATCACGCCCATCAGCGCACTGCTGCACCTTGAAGCCGCCATTGATTTCGACGCCATCGACGGCGCACCGGTCGACCTGCTGTTCGTATTGCTGGTTCCGGAAGCGGCGACCGATGCGCATCTTGAGCTGCTGCGCCAGATCGCCAGCATGCTGGACCGCAAGGAAGTGCGCGAAAAACTGCGCAGCGCACCGAGCAACCAAGCCTTGTATCAGGTAGTCCTGGACGAGCAGAACGGTCATTAATCATGCGCCTGATCATCGTCAGCGGTCGCTCCGGCTCCGGTAAAAGCACGGCGCTCAACGTGCTTGAGGACAGCGGCTACTATTGCATCGACAACCTTCCAGCCGGCCTGCTGCCGGAGCTGGCCGAACGGGCGCTGATCCACACCGAGCTGGCGCAACCGCTGGTGGCGGTTTCCGTCGACGCACGCAACCTGCCGAGCCACCTGTCGCGTTTCCCCGAACTGCTCGAGGAAGTGCGCAACCGGCATATCCAGTGCGATGTGCTGTACCTGGATGCCGATGACGAAACCCTGCTCAAGCGCTTTTCCGAGACCCGGCGACGCCACCCGCTGAGCAATGCCAACCGCTCGCTGGCCGAAGCCATTGAAGACGAAAGCCAGTTGCTTGGACCGATCGCCGACCTGGCGGACCTGAAGGTCGACACCACGAACCTGAACCTGTATCAGTTACGCGACACCATCAAGTTGCGCCTACTGAACCAGCCGGAGCCAGGCACGGCGTTCCTGGTGGAGTCGTTCGGTTTCAAGCGTGGCATGCCGGTAGACGCCGATCTGGTGTTCGATGTGCGTTGCCTGCCCAACCCTTATTGGAAACCGGAGCTGCGCGAGCAATCCGGGCTCGACCAACCGGTGATCGACTACCTGGCGGCCCAACCGGATGTCGAGGAAATGTTCCAGGACATCTCCGGCTACCTGCTTAAATGGCTGCCCCGGTTTGCCGCAAGCAACCGAGCCTATGTCACGATTGCCATCGGCTGTACCGGCGGTCATCACCGCTCCGTCTACCTGACTGAACGCCTGGGTCAGCTCCTGCAACAATCCCTGAAGAACGTCCAGGTTCGCCACCGCGACCTCAGCTAAAGGATTCACATCGCGATGCCTGCTCAGGAAATTGAAATCATCAACAAGCTGGGCTTGCACGCCCGGGCTTCAGCCAAGTTTGTCGGCGTGGCTGGCCAGTTCAAGGAAACGACCATCCGCGTCGGTCGGACGCCTGAATCCACGATCGACGGCAAAAGCATCATGGCCATGATGATGCTTGCAGCGGGCAAGGGCACCACGATCTATCTGGAAACCCAAGGTGAACAAGCGCAGGAGGCGATGGACGCCCTGGTGGACCTGATTAACCGCTACTTCGACGAAGGCGAATAACCCCCTGTGGCGAGGGGATTTATCCCCGCTGGGCTGCGAAGCAGCCCTGATATCTGTCACCGCCGAGCATCAGGTCGACTAAGCTCTTTTTGGGGCTGCTTCGCAGCCCAGCGGGGATAAATCCCCTCGCCACAAATAGATCACAGATTCTCCCTGTCACGCCAGCGCGGTATCCATCACCATCATCAGACAGAACCCCATCAGCAATCCCAGGCTCGCCAGCTTCTCGTGACCGTTGCGGCGGGCTTCGGGAATGACCTCGTGGGTCACCACCAGCAACATGGCCCCGGCCGCCAGTGCCAGGCCCAGCGGCAGCAACATCCCGGCCAGGCTCACCAGCCATGCGCACAATAGCGCGAACAGGGGTTCCACCAGTCCCGAGGCCGCGCCGATCAGGAATGCCTTGAACCTGGACATTCCGGCCGCGGCCAGTACCAGAGCAATGACCAGCCCCTCAGGTACATCCTGCAAGGCGATGCCCATCGCCAGGCTGTCGGCATCGGGCATGCCACCGCCCGCCGACACGCCGACGGCCATTCCTTCCGGAATGTTGTGGGCCACGATGGCAAACACGAACAACCAGATCCGCGGCGCAATGACCGGATGCCCGGGTGCACCAACCAGCTGTTCAGGACGGGCGGACACCTTTCGCTCCACCAGGTACAAGCCAAATGCACCGGCCAAGATGCCGAAACTGACCAGGCCGCTGGCCAGCCAGGGCGTAAGCCCCAATTGCTCGGCCGCAGCGATACCCGGCACGATCAGCGAAAACGCCGTAGCGGCCAGCATCACTCCCGCGCCGAAACCCAGCAGCGAATCGCTCACGGCCTGAGGCATTCGCCGGATGACCAGCACCGGTACAGCCCCCAAAGCCGTTCCCAAGGCGCAAAGCCCACCGCCTTGCAATGCACGCAGCAGTCTTGGCTCAAGGCCCAGCCACGCCAGGCCTTCGGCCGCCAGCAATGTCATCCCGGCCAACAGTAATAGCGACCCCAAGGCGTAGCGGAACATCCGCCCGCTCCTCGGCGCCAGAGTTTCAGTGTCCATAGTCAGCCTTGGATTGTTTGATGAACAGCTCAGGCAAGCGCAGCCTGGTAACGCCGAGCGACTGCAGGCCAGTTGACCACGTTGTAGAACGCGTTGATGTATTCCGGCCGGCGGTTCTGGTACCGCAGGTAATAGGCGTGCTCCCACACATCCAGACCGAGGATGGGTGTATGACCGGCCATCAGCGGGCTGTCCTGGTTAGCGCTGCTCTCCACCACCAGCCGCTTTTGCGGGGTTACGCTCAACCAGGCCCAGCCGCTGCCGAAACGGCTCAACGCCGCCTTGGTGAACGCTTCCTTGAACCGCTCCAGGCCGCCCAGTTGCGCCTCGATCGCCGCGGCAAGCGCACCATCAGGCTGCCCTCCCCCCTCAGGGGACATCACGTCCCAGAACAAGGAATGATTGGCATGGCCGCCTCCCTGGTTGATCACCGCGGCCCGCAAGTCCTGTGGCAATTGCTCCACGCTGGCCACCAGCTTTTCGATGGGCCATTGGGCGTACTCGGTGCCCTCCACGGCCGCGTTGAGGTTATTGATATAGGTCTGATGGTGTTTTGTGTAATGGATTTCCATGGTTTGCGCATCGATATGCGGTTCCAGGGCAGCGTAGGCGTAGGGCAGCGCGGGCAAGGTAAAAGCCATTTTCAATGAACTCCATGATGAAGGGGGATATCGCGGTGCAGGCATGACGTGTCGTTGCTGCGGAGCAGCCGTTGGGTGCGTGGGTACTCGCCGTGTTCACTGATGAAACCCAGCAGTTCGACATAGGTCTTGTGGCTCTGGCGCATCGCGGCGGCACGCAAGGCCGAAGGCATGCGCTCGTCCTGCAGGGTCTGCAGCAGCCGTTGGTGGATGGCGCACAGGTATTCGGCGCTTTCCTCCGGCTGGTTCAGCCGCAGGTGCAGATCCGCCAGGTTGTGATGGGACACAACGCAGGCAGCCACGGCTTCATCGGCATCAGCCCAGCGTTCGAACAACACCTGTGCCAGGGCCAGGGCTTGCAGGTAGGCCTCGCGGGCGTCCACCAGCTCGCCCAGGATGAAATGACGATTGGCCCTTTCGGTCGTGCGTTTCCAGTGCTCCATGATGAATCCTCCACGCAGGTGTCGGCACTACACCCCACCGGCGGTGAGCTTCTCGGGATCCAGCAGGACCTCCAGTTCGCTGCGCGACAGGTCGGTGTGTTCCAAGGCGACATCGATGACTGGACGGCCTTGCTGATAGGCCTTCTTGGCGATTTCAGCGGCTTTCTGGTAACCGATGATCGGGTTCAATGCAGTAACCAGGATCGGGTTGCGTGACAGCGCCTGCTTGAGCCCGGCCTCGTTGACCTTGAACGTGGCGATGGCCTTGTCCGCCAGCAGCCGGCTGACACTGGACATCAAGGCAATGCTGCTCAGCAGGTTCTGGGCGATGATCGGCAGCATCACGTTCAATTCGAAATTGCCCGATTGACCGGCCACGGTGATCACCGTGTCATTGCCGATCACCTGGGTCGCGACCATCGCGGTGGCCTCGGGAATCACCGGGTTGACCTTGCCGGGCATGATCGAGGAGCCTGGCTGCAAGCCCTCAAGCTCGATCTCGCCCAGGCCGGCCAGAGGTCCGGAATTCATCCAGCGCAGGTCGTTGGCGATTTTCATCAACGACACCGCGGTGGTCTTGAGCTGCCCGGAAACCGCCACAGCGGTGTCCTGGGAACCGATCAGCGCGAACAGGTTCTTGCCTGGGGTGAACTGCACATGGGTCAGCCGGGTCAGTTGCTGACTGAACAGCTCGGCGAATCGCGGGTGCGCATTGACCCCGGTGCCGACTGCCGTACCGCCCTGGGCCAGGGATTGCAGGCTTGGTAGCAAGTCCTGCAAATGATCGAGGTTGGCTTTCAACTGCTGCGCCCACCCCTCGAGCACCTGGCTCATACGGACCGGCATGGCATCCATCAAGTGGGTACGACCGGTCTTGATGAACGGATGAACCTCCACGGCCTTGTGCTCGATCACCTGCACCAGGTGCCTCAACGCCGGCAGCAGCTGTTCATGCAGGGCCAGCGCGGCACTGACGTGAATGCAGGTAGGAATGATGTCATTGCTGCTCTGGCCGCAGTTGACGTGGTCGTTCGGGTTGATCGTCTCCCCCAGCAAGCGGCTGGCGAGGGTGGCGATCACTTCGTTGGCGTTCATGTTGGAGCTGGTGCCAGAGCCGGTCTGGAAAATATCCACCGGGAAATGATCCATGAACTGCCCTTCGAGCAGCCCCTGGGCCGCATCGACGATGGCTTTGCCTTGGGCCACGCTGATCTGTTCCAGCTCCACGTTGGCCTGGGCCGCGGCTGCCTTGGCCAGGATCAGCGCACGGATGAACTGCGTCGGCATGCGTTGGCCGCTGACGGGAAAATTCTCCACGGCACGCTGGGTCTGGGCGCCATAAAGGGCATCTACCGGGACGTGAAGCTCGCCCATGCTGTCGCGTTCGATACGGGTGTTACTCATCGGGAAATCCTTGTACCGGTTCATTGAGACAAATCGAGGGTTCCAGGACGCAGGTCGCCAGCGCCCAGGCATGGCGCTGCCAGCGTGTGAGGCGGCAGCGACACAGTGATTGGCGTTCGAGGTCACGCAATGGGCGCCAGGCCTGGTCGAGGCAGAGCGTGCGCCAATGCCAGGGCAGCGCGACGTCCGAGGCGGTGTCGAGCAACAGGCGAAAGGCCGTTTCGCAAATCATCCACGGCGAAGTCGCGGTGCAGCGGGCCAGATAGCGGCCCTCGGCCAGGTATTGCTCGATCAGCCGCGGCTCGTCCGGGCTCATGGCACAACGGATCCGGCGACTCATCCAGCGCCAGCTTTCAAGGTAGGGTTGCTCGTGCAAGGCAGAACTCATGACCGGGGCTCAATCAGGTAATGAGATTCATTATTAGATGATAATGAGATTCAACACAAGCGCAGGAGAGCGCCATTGTGGCGAGGGGATTTATCCCCGCTGGGATGCGAAGCAGCCCCAAAACCTACTCTCGCGGTGTCTTGGGTTGATTGCATGGACCTTTTTTGGGGGCGCTTCGCACCCCAGCGGGGATAAATCCCCTCGCCACAGGGTGTCCATGTCCTGAATCGAAACAGGGCCAAGCGGACACAAAAAAGGCGCGTCACCCGCTAGGATGACGCGCCATCTTTATTGCGATTACAGATCAGCTGCCCGCTACGGTCATCCGCTCGATCAACACCGAACCGGTGCGGATGTTGCTGCGCAGCTCCAGATCATTCCCCACCGCCACGATCTGCTTGAACATGTCGCGCATGTTGCCGGCAATGGTCACTTCCTGAACCGGGAATTGAATCTCGCCATTTTCGACCCAGAAGCCGGCCGCACCCCGGGAGTAATCGCCGGTCACCATGTTCAGGCCATGCCCCATCAGCTCGGTCACCAGCAACCCTCTTCCCATCCGCCGCAGCAAGGCCGCCTGGTCCTCTTCGCCATGGGTCACGAACAGGTTGTGCACGCCGCCGGCATTGGCGGTGCTCGGCATGCCAAGTTTACGGCCCGAATACGTGCCGAGGATGTAGGACACCAGCTCCCCCCTCTCCACGAACGGCTTGGCATACGTGGCCAGGCCATCACCGTCGAAAGCCGAACTGCCCATGGCTTGCATCAGGTGCGGGCGTTCGTCGATGGTCATCCATTCCGGGAACAGTTTCTGGCCCAGGGCGCCTTCGAGGAACGAGGACTTGCGATACAGGTTGCCGCCGGACACTGCCGACAGGAAGCTGCCGAACAATCCGCCGGCCAGCTCGGCAGCAAAAAGCACCGGCACTTCACAGGTCGGCACCGGTCGTGCGCCCAGGCGACTGGCCGCCCGTTGCGCGGCTTTCTGGCCGATCACCAGCGGGTCCATCAGCAGATTGCCCTGGCGGTTCACGTCGTACCAGTAATCACGCTGCATCTGGCCATTGGCTTCGGCAATCATCACGCAGCTGAGGCTGTGACGGGTCGAGGCGTAGCCGCCGATGAAACCGTGGCTGTTGCCATACACCCGGCAGCCCTGGTGGGTATTGAGCGTCGTGCCGTCGGCGTTCTTGATCCGCGGATCGGTATCGAATGCTGCCGCTTCACAGCGCAACGCCTGCTCGATGGCCTGCTCGGGAGTGATGTCCCAGGCGTGGAACAGATCGAAATCCCGCGCTTCCTTGCACATCAGGGCCGCATCGGCCAAGCCCGAGGCTTCGTCTTCGGAGGTGTGCTGGGCAATCGCCAGTGCCGCGGCGACGGTTTCGCGAATGGCGTCCGGGCCGCTGGCCGATGTGCTGGCCGAGCCCTTGCGCTGGCCGACGTACAAGGTGATGCCAAAACCCTGGTCGCGATTGAACTCGACGGTTTCCACCTCACGCTGGCGTACCGACGTCGACAGGCCCTGCTCCAGGGACACCGCCACCTCACAGGCGCTGGCGCCCTGTCGCTTGGCTTCGGCAAGGATCTGCTCGACCTGCTCCTGCAGTGCCGGCAATGCCTGCGGGCCGACGCTCTGAACTGCACTCATGGCTTTCTCCACTCAAATTCTGCTTTCGGTAAGGCCTTCGAGCGACCGGGCCGGACAAGCGGCCCCCGACTGGTTATCATGGCGGCGTTTCTTTGCGGACTGCCCCCATGGTTGATTCTTACGACGACTCCCTCTACGAGGGTGAAAAAAGCAAATCCCAGGTCAAACGCGAGCTGCATGCTCTGGTTGACCTCGGCGAGCGCCTGACAACACTCAAGCCGGACTTGCTGGCCAAACTGCCCCTGACCGACGCCTTGCGCCGGGCCCTGGCCGATGCGCCCAAGCACACCGCGAACATCGCGCGTAAACGGCACCTGCAATTCATCGGCAAACTGATGCGCGATCAGGACACTGACGCCATCCTGGTGCTGCTCGATCAACTCGACGCCTCCACCCGGCAGTACAACGAACGCTTCCATAACCTGGAACGCTGGCGCGATCGCTTGATCGCAGGCGACGACGGCACCCTGGAAAAATTCGTCGTCGACTACCCGGAGGCCGATCGCCAGCAGTTGCGCTCCCTGATCCGTCAGGCCCAGCACGAAGTGGCGCAGAACAAGCCACCGGCTTCGAGCCGTAAAATCTTCAAGTACATCCGTGAGCTGGACGAGACTCAACGCGGCCTGCGCTGAGTGATGTCCGCGGGTGGAGGCTCGTACTCCACCCGCTGCTCCTGTCATGCCCCCGTGCCACCCACGGTAATCGCATCGATCTTCAGGGTCGGCTGACCGACACCCACCGGCACCGACTGCCCGTCCTTGCCGCACGTCCCTACACCGCTGTCCAGCGCCAGATCGTTGCCGACCATCGACACCTTGCTCATGGCCTCCGGTCCGTTACCGATCAGCGTCGCACCCTTGACCGGCGCGGTGATCTTGCCGTCCTCGATCAGGTAGGCCTCGCTGGTGGAGAACACGAATTTGCCGCTGGTGATGTCCACCTGGCCGCCGCCGAGATTGGCGCAGTAGATGCCTTTTTTCACCGACGCGATGATTTCCGCCGGATCGCTTTGACCACCCAGCATGTAGGTGTTGGTCATGCGTGGCATCGGCAGGTGCGCATAAGACTCACGGCGGCCGTTGCCGGTGCGGGCCACGCCCATCAACCGGGCGTTGAGCTTGTCCTGCATGTAGCCTTTGAGGACGCCATTCTCGATCAGCGTGGTGCACTCGGTCGGGGTGCCCTCGTCGTCGACGCTCAGCGAGCCGCGCCGCCCAGCCAAAGTGCCATCGTCGACAATGGTGCAGAGTTTCGAAGCGACCATTTCGCCCATGCGCCCGCTATAGGCTGAACTGCCCTTGCGGTTGAAATCGCCCTCCAGGCCATGCCCCACCGCTTCGTGCAGCAGTACACCGGACCAACCGGACCCCAGCACCACCGGCAACGTGCCAGCCGGCGCAGGAATGGCCTCCAGGTTGACCAGCGCCTGGCGCAGGGCCTCCCGGGCGTAGCCCATGGCGCGGTCTTCGCTGAGGAAATAGCGGTAGTCGGTGCGCCCACCGCCTCCATGCCCACCGCGCTCGCGGCGACCGTTCTGCTCGACGATCACACTGACATTGAAACGTACCAGCGGCCGCACATCCGCCGCCAGACCGCCGTCGGTGGACGCCACCAGGATGCGCTCCCAGACGCCGGCCATGCTCACCGACACCTGCTGGATGCGCGGGTCGAGGGCCCGGGTCGCGACATCGATGCGCTTGAGCAGTTCGACCTTCTCGGCCCGGCTCATGACCTCCAGCGGATTATCCGGCGCATACAACTGCGCGACGTCCTGGCTGCTGAAGGCCTGGACCGTGCCATTCTGCCCGGCCCGGGAAATCGAACGCGCCGCACGGGCCGCAGCCCCCAGGGCTTCGAGGGTAATGGCATTGCTGTAGGCAAATCCGGTTTTCTCGCCGGACTGGGCACGCACGCCCACGCCCTGGTCAAGGTTGAAACTGCCTTCCTTGACGATGCCGTCTTCCAGCGACCAGGACTCGGAGATCTGGCCCTGGAAATACAGGTCGGCCGCATCGATACCCGGCCCGGCCAGGTCGCCCAGCACGCCTTGCAGGCTTTCGAGGGTCACGCCGCCGGGGGCTAGAAGGTGTTCACTGACTGAGGACAACAACCCGCTCATATGTTTTACGCCTTGAATTCGTCGTCTTGGACAGGTCGCTGTCGAGCGCCCTGCGAGAAAAAGCGCCGATGGCTGGCCACCGGCATGCGCGCCCGGATGGACGCCTGTTCGCTGCTGTCACGCTCGGCCAGCAGCACGGCTTCGCCTTGATCCTGTTGCGCCAGCACTCGCCCCCAAGGGTCGACAATGGCCGCATGGCCAAAGGTCTCCCGAGGCCCGGGATG
The DNA here is from genome assembly GCF_006227205.1 of Pseudomonas sp. ICMP22404. Classification (GTDB taxonomy): domain Bacteria; phylum Pseudomonadota; class Gammaproteobacteria; order Pseudomonadales; family Pseudomonadaceae; genus Aquipseudomonas. The sequence continues at coordinate 42,140 of NZ_VCNG01000007.1, read as the reverse complement.
CACGCCCCCTTGGGCGGCCGCCAGCACATAGCACTGGGTTTCGATGGCTCGGGCGCGAATCAGCACCTCCCAATGAGCCGCACCGGTGACGGCGGTGAACGCCGAGGGTGCCGTGATCAATTCGGCGCCGGCAGCCCGCAGCTCGCTGTACAGCTCCGGAAAACGCAAGTCGTAGCAGACCGTCAGGCCCACCCTGCCCACCGGCGTATCGGCGACCACCACGTTGCCGCCATAAGCATAGTCATCAGACTCGCGGTAGCGCCCACGATTGTCGGCCACATCAACGTCGAACAGGTGCAGCTTGTCGTACCGCGCCACGATCTGGCCCTGATCGTCCACCAGCAGCGAGCAGGCATGGGCCTTGGCCTCGGGCCGGTCCACCGGCGGCAGAGGCAAGGTGCCAGCCACTATCCATAACCTGAGGTCACGGGCGACCTGTTTCAACCAGGGCAGGATCGGTCCCTGACCAAAGGCTTCGGCACGACCGATGTCGGCCACGTCCTGTCGCCCCATCGCCGCGAAATTTTCCGGCAGCACCGCCAGCCGCGCACCGCCAGCGGCGGCCTGCTCCAGCAGCACACGGGCACGCGCCAGGTTGGCGAGTACATCGCTTTGGCTGACCATTTGAATCACTGCGACTGGCATGGTGCTTTCCTCCTGTCCTTATCCTCGCCACGAGGGTTGTGGGAGCAAAGCTTGCTCGCGATACGAACGACTCGGTCCAACCGTAAACCCGCGTCATCGTTCATCGCGAGCAAGCTTTGCTCCCACAGGCTCGCTCCCACAGGGGGATTGGCGTTGTCCATCAGAACGGCTTGTCGAAGGTGATCTTCGGCTCTTTCCAGGGTCCCTTGACGTCATATCTTACGCTGGCAAAACGCGCCACGCGGTCGCCGATCAACTTGTCGATCAGAAACAGCGCGCCGCCTACCGCTGGCGCGCCGACAATCAGCGCGGCAATCGGCAGGTTATTGGTCACCGGCAATGTCACCTGCAGCTTGGCATCGACCCGGTCGGCCACCATGTCCAATGTCCCGTTGAGTTCCAGGTTGCTCGAAGGCCCCGTCAGGGTAATGGGCTCACGGGTCACGTAGACACCATTGCTTGCCACCAGCAGCCCCTTGACCCGATCGTAGCTCAAGCCTTTGCCGAACAGGTCGGAGAAGTCCAGGCGCAGCCGCCGGCCAATGGAGTTGAAGTTCAACAGGCCGAACACCCGCAACGCCTGGGCGCTGCCCTCGACCTCGACGAACTGGCCTTTGCTCAGCGAAGCGTCGAGACTGCCGGAAAAGCGCTTGGTCGCGACCCACGCCGGTGAGCCGGGCCAGTTGCCATCGACGTCCATGTGGAATTCCTGGCTGGTCACGCTTGGGGCGAATCCCCAGCCCTTGAGCACATCGGCCAGGTTCTTGCCGCCGATACGCCCCTTGTACCAGCTGCGGGTGGAACCGGGCACGCCTTCCCAGCCACCACTGCCTTGCAGCAGCATGCCCTTGAGGCCCATGTCCAGATTGTTCAACGCGATGCCTTTGCTGGTCGGACGCACCTTCAACGACCAGGCTCCGATCAGATCCGGTCCCTGGAACAACTGGTCGATCGCGATATCCATCGCCGGGATCCGTGTGGGGTCCACCGATGCCAAGGGGTCCGGCGCGTTTTCATCGGCCTGCACCGTCGGGTCCGCGGCCGGCAGGCGAACATAGTCAAGCTTGATCCCGATCGGAGCGGTCTTCGCATCCGGCAGGCTGGCGCCGCCCTCGGCCTGCTGGCTGTCGAGCCGCAAGGCCCAGGCGTCCGGCTTGCGGTCCAACTGCACCGATGCCTGGTCCAGGGTCGTCCCCATGGCCGTGAGCTTGCCCACCTTCAGGTCGACGCCACTGAGCAATTGCTTGGCGCTGCCGCTCGGGTCCTGCCCGGCATATTTGTTCATCAGGTCCTGCCACGGCCCGACATCCAGTTCCGACAACGTCCCACGCAGTCGCAACCCTTTGGCCCCAGGCAAGACCGCATCGCCGCCGCCCAGCAACAGCTCACCGCGACCGTCGGCCGGCTTCCCGCCCGGCGCTGCATACGTGAAGTTGGCGAGGTCGCCGTAATTGACCCAGTAACGTCGCTCCGGCCCCTGCAATGTCATGCGGAACACGGTGTCGCGACCGGTCTCGGCCGTCATGCCGAAAGGCGCCGGCAGGTCAACCGCCACGCCCTTGAGGTTGGAGCTGACCGATAACTGGCTGTCGGCCCCGTCGAGAATCACCTGCAACTGGTACGGAATGACCCCGGAAACGGGCAATGGCTGGGTAACGTTCAACCAGTCGGTGAGTTTCTTGACCTCCAGCCGTCCGGACGCAACCACCCGGGTATTGAGCGCACCGGCACGGCCATCGGCAAAGATCTGCGCGGTCAAAGGTCGATCGAACGCCCGGGCCGCGATGTTCTTGCCACTCAACCCCTTGCTGCTGTCGAAGCGGAATTCGCCCTTGAGCTGGGTCAACTCCAACACCGGGTCGCTGAGTTTGAGCCGGGCGTCGGCGGTGCTGAAGTCCACCAGGATCTTCGGTGGATCCCCCTTGGCCAATGGGATATCGAGTTTCACAGAACCTTGCAGGCCGCCTTCGCCTTCCCAGCCGGCGAACGTCTCGGCCGTACCGATCGGTGCCGTCTGCAGGATTTTCAGCCCGTCCCCCAATCCCCCGGCGAACCCACCCTCCAGCAGCAGGTGGGAAGGCTGCCCGCTGGGGACATGGGGAATGTTCACCGCCACGTCTTTGACCTGGGTGTCCAGCAACTGCCCCTGACTGGCGAAGATGCGCACACCGCTGTCTTCGACGAAGACGTCGCCACTGACCTTGGCGACCGAAGGCCAGCCTGGCTGGAAGGCCAGCTCGGCGTCATGCACCTTGAAGAACAGGCTGATGCTGCGGGCAGCATCCTCGGCACCGTGGTTCAGCGACCCCTGGTACTGGAAAAAACCTTCATCCACAGCGCCCTTGACGATAGCCGTGCGCAACCACTCATCCAGGGCCGGGCTCAGCACCGCCGGCAAATACTTGGCAGTGTAGCGGCCATCGCCATCCACCAGGCCGACCCGCAGGTCCATGTAGTCTTCCTGGCTGTGGTCGAAATGCAGGCGGATCAGGAAATCGCCGGCAATTCGGCCCTCCTCCCCCAGTACCTTCAAGTACGGCGCAATCAGGGTGAAACCTTGATGGTCGAGCTTCCAGGTCAGTCGCGCATTGGCTTGCAGGTATTGCCAGGGCTTGGCGAAGATCGGGTCCAGGTGCAGGGAAAAATCCTTGCTGTCCATGCGCAGCTCGCCGCCACCGAGGTCGCCGCTGAGGCTGCCCGAGACGTTCCGCGCCGCCGGGGCGCCGTGATAGGCATCGAAGCCCACCGTATCCAGGTTCGTGGCGAAGCTGACCTTCTGGTCGCCGCTATTCTGCGGCCGGTAATCCACCCACGCATTGCGCAGGGCACCCGTGAACCTGAGACGGTCGATGGCCGTTGCCACGCCTGCGGGCAAAGGCGCCAAGGCGTTGAGCAGCGGTGTAAGCGGGGTCAGGTCGAGGCGATCGGCCTGCAAATGCCAGCGTTCTTCAGTCTTCTCGGTGGCAACGCTCTGCTGCAATTGCAGGCGCGACTCCCAGCGGGTTTCACCCAGGCTCATCGCCAGGGAGTCGAACGTCGCGGTGATCCCCTCGCTTTCGCGCTGGAAATACCCGTTGAGCGCCAGGTTGCGGATCTGTACCGGCTTGCGGTCTGCGTAGGCGCCGGTGATGTCCGGCGCATTCAGGCGCACGGCGGCGCTTTGCAGCATGCCGTTGCCCCAACTCAGCCAGAACTCGCCGCCGGCCTTGGCCTGGGAGAAATTCCATTCCCGAGTCAGGCGCTTCGGCAGCCATTTCGACCAGTCGCTCTGCGGCAGGCTCAGATAGGCATCGGCCTGGCCGTTCTTCCAGTCGGCGGCGCGAATGCGGGTACGCAGGTTGATTGCCACCGGTTGCCCGTCGGGCAGGGTCAGGCGCGCATCCAGGCGCTGGCGGCTGACGCCGGTCCTGAGACTCAGGCCGACATAGGTCAGGCTCAGTGGCGCCTGGTCCAGCGGCTGCAAGGTCACCTGGCTGTCCAGGATCGAGAGCCTCGATACCACCTGCATGCGATCAAACAATTGCTGCGGGTCGAACGGCTGATCGTCCTTGACCGGCAGGCCTTCCAGGGCCCATTTGCCGTCGGCGCCTTCCTTTAGGCTGATTTTCAGGCCGCCGAGCGTCAGGTGGGCAATGCGCACCTGGCGGGCCAGCAGGCTGCCCCACAGATCGGGCACGGCACGCACCTCATCCAGGTGCATGGCATTGGCCCCTTCGCCGATCATCACGTCGCGAGCCAGCAGAATCGGCGCCAGGCCGCTCCACCTGCCCTCCAGGCTGCCAAGGTGAAACGGCAGGCCCAGCGCTTCGGTGGCCCGGTTCTCGACTTCGGTGCGATATTCGGCAACCAGCGGCGCCAGTTCTCGTCCGAGGCTGACATACAGCGCCAGCAGCACCAGCAGCAGCGCGCACAGACCCAAGCCCCAGCGGGTCAGTGCGGCCAGAATGCGGGTCAAACGCTCCATGTCAGTGGACTCCCCAGGCAAAGATATTCAAATCGGCGAGACCACCGCTTCAGGAGCCATTTCAGAGCAGCACAACGTCGTATTGTTCCTGGGAGTACATGGTTTCCACCTGGAAGCGAATCGTACGTCCGATAAAGGCTTCCAGCTCCGCGACATTACCCGACTCCTCATCGAGCAGGCGGTCCACCACTTTCTGGTTCGCCAACACTCTATAACCGGTGGCCTGGTAGGCGCGCGCTTCCCGAAGAATTTCCCTGAAGATTTCGTAACACACGGTTTCCGGGGTCTTGAGCTTGCCCCGGCCCTGGCAGGCGCTGCACGGCTCGCACAGCACCTGCTCAAGGCTTTCGCGGGTGCGTTTGCGGGTCATCTGCACCAGGCCCAACTCGGTGATGCCGATGATGTTGGTCTTGGCGTGGTCGCGCTCGAGTTGTTTTTCCAGGGTCCTCAGCACCTGGCGCTGGTGCTCTTCGTCCTCCATGTCGATGAAGTCGATGATGATGATCCCGCCCAGGTTGCGCAGGCGCAGTTGGCGAGCGATCGCCGTGGCGGCTTCCAGGTTGGTCTTGAAGATGGTTTCTTCGAGGTTGCGATGGCCGACGAACGCGCCGGTATTGACGTCGATGGTGCTCATGGCCTCGGCCGGATCGACCACCAGGTAACCGCCGGACTTGAGCGGCACCTTGCGCTCCAGGGCTTTCTGGATTTCGTCCTCGACACCGTACAGGTCGAAAATCGGCCGTTCGCCGGGATAATGCTCGAGGCGGTCGGCGATTTCCGGCATCAACTCGGCCACGAACTGGGTGGTCTTCTGGAAGGTTTCCCGGGAGTCGATGCGGATTTTCTCGATCTTGGGGCTGACCAGGTCCCGCAGCGTGCGCAGCGCCAGGCCCAGGTCTTCGTAGATCACGCTGGGCGTGGCAATGGTCTTGATCTGCGCGGCGATCTGATCCCAGAGCCTGCGCAGGTAACGGATGTCCATGAGAATCTCATCGGCGCCGGCACCTTCGGCCGCGGTGCGCAGGATGAAGCCACCGGCTTCCTTGATCCCTTCTTTCTCCACGCAATCGCTGACCACCTGCTTGAGCCGCTCGCGCTCGGCCTCGTCTTCGATCTTCAGGGAAATGCCGACATGGGCGGTGCGTGGCATGTACACCAGGTAGCGCGACGGAATGGACAGTTGCGTGGTCAGGCGCGCGCCCTTGGAGCCGATGGGGTCCTTGGTGACCTGCACCACCAGGCTCTGGCCTTCATGGACCAGCGCGCCGATGCTCTCCACGGCAGGTCCCTCGCGCATGGAAATCTCCGAGGCATGGATGAATGCCGCGCGATCCAGGCCGATATCGACGAACGCTGCCTGCATGCCCGGCAACACCCGTACCACCTTGCCTTTGTAGATGTTGCCGACAATGCCACGCTTTTGCGTGCGCTCGACATGAACCTCTTGCAGCACACCGTTTTCAACCACCGCCACGCGCGATTCCATCGGCGTGATGTTGATCAGGATCTCTTCACTCATGGCAGGGTCTCGTTCAGGCATTTTCACGATAATGGCTGCATCTGGTCAGACGGCGTTCAACGCACGTTCAAGGTTTGCCAACAGGGTATGCCGAAATGGCCCAACAGTTGCGCGGTTTCGCACAGCGGCAAGCCAACCACCGCAGAATAGCTGCCCTCAAGCCCGGCGACGAACACCGCCCCCAACCCCTGGATGCCATAGCCACCGGCCTTGTCCCGGGGTTCACCGCTGGCCCAGTAGGCCGCTGCTTCCTCTTCGGTGATAGGGCGAAAACGCACCCGACTGCGAACCACCCGGGATTCGCAGCGCTGGCCGTCCAGCACGGCAATAGCGGTCAGCACTTCATGGTCGCGACCAGACAGGCTCAGCAGCATCGAGCGCGAACCGTCCTGATCCAATGGTTTGCCAAGAATCTGCCCGTCGAGCACCACCGCCGTGTCGGCGCCCAACACGCAACCACCATCGTCGATCGGCAAGGCCCGCCGCCCGGCCTCGGCCTTGCCACGCGCCAGACGCTCGACATAGGCAGACGGGGTTTCGTGATCCAGAGGAGTTTCGTCAATGTCCGCGCTGATGGCGGTAAAGGACACACCGATCTGCGTGAGCAGTTCACGCCGACGCGGCGAGCCTGAGGCGAGGTAAAGCGGTTTCATCAATGCATCTCCCGCTTGAGCCCTAGGCTCTATACGGAAAGCCTTGATACTCGTTCATGCTGCGTTGAAAACAGCCTCGGAATGCTCATGTATCCTCGGCTGTTTTCGCCTTGCCTGACCTTCGTCTCAAGACCTTTCGTACAGAGCCTAGCGAATCAGTTGATTTTGAAACGCAGGCGCAGGCCACGCAAACCGAAGCTGACCCAAGGCCATAGCAAAGCACTGACCAAGGCTGGCAGCACCAGTGCCAGGGTTGGTTGGCGATTGCCGGTCAGTGCGCTGAGCCATAGCTGTACCAATTGCGCCAGGCCGAAGATCACCAGGATCACCAGGCACTGTTGCCACATCGGGAACATCCGCAGACGCTGTTGCAACGACAGCACCAGGAAGGTAATCAAGGTCAGGATCAACGCGTTCTGCCCCAGCAGCGTCCCGTAGAGCACGTCTTCAGCCAGCCCCAGGCACCAGGCGGTGACCATGCCGACCTTGTGTGGCAGCGCCAGCGCCCAGAAGGCCAGCAGCAAGGCCAGCCACAACGGGCGAAGGATTTCCATGAATTGCGGCAGCGGCGAAACGCTGAGCAACAGGCCGAGAGCGAAGGTCAACCAGACTATCCAGCCGTTACCTGAGTGGGTACTGCTCATTCTTCTCGTGCTCCCCTGGTGGCGGGCGTGGCGGCGGGCGCTCTGGCGGCGGGGCGCGCCGGTTGGGCCGCTGGTGCATGAGTGGTCGGTGCACGCGCTGCGGGCTTGGCCGGTGTCGCGGCGGGCGCGGCAGGCGCAACCGACCTGGCAGGCGTAGTGGTCGGCGCAGCAGCCGGCGTGGTTGCCGGGGCTGGCGTAGCCGGTGTGGACACGGGTGGATTCGGCGTTGCGGCCGGCACGGGTGCGCCAGCGCCGGGGACAGCCGCTTCGCCGCCCTGCCGGTCCTGGGCTTCCTGGGCCGCGGCAGCGTCGTTGGCGCGCTCCTCAGGTGTGCGGTTGTCGCTGAACACCAGCAGCAGGTAACGGCTGCGGTTCAACGCAGCGGTCGGTACCGCACGGACAATGGCGAATGGCTGGCCGGAGTCATGGATCACTTCCTTGACCGTCGCCACTGGGTAACCGGCCGGGAAGCGCTGGCCGAGGCCGGAGCTGACCAGCAGGTCGCCTTCCTTGATATCGGCGGTGTCGGCCACATGCCGCAGCTCCAGGCGTTCCGGGTTGCCGGTGCCGCTGGCAATCGCCCGCAAGCCGTTGCGGTTGACCTGCACGGGGATGCTGTGGGTGGTATCGGTCAACAGCAGCACGCGAGACGTGTAGGGCATCAACTCCACCACCTGGCCCATCAGGCCGCGGGCGTCGAGCACCGGCTGGCCGAGGACCACACCGTCGCGCTCACCCTTATTGATGACGATCCGGTGGGTAAACGGGTTGGGGTCCATGCCGATCAACTCGGCCACTTCGACCTTTTCGTTGACCAGCGCAGAGGAATTGAGCAACTCGCGCAGCCGCACGTTCTGCTCGGTGAGGGCCGCCAGTTTCTGCAGGCGCCCCTGCAGCAGCAGGTTCTCGGTCTTGAGTTTTTCGTTTTCGGCGACCAGCTCGGTCCGGCTGCCAAACTGGCTGGCCACACCTTGCCACAACCGTTGCGGCAGGTCGGTGATCCAATAGGATTCCATCAGGACCAGCGACATCTGGCTGCGCACTGGCTTGAGCAGTGTGAAGCGGGCGTCGACCACCATCAGCGCAACCGATAGCACGGCCAGCACCAGCAGGCGCACACCCAACGAGGGGCCCTTGGCAAAAAGCGGTTTAATAAGCCGCTCCTCCCAGGCAAATGTTCTCTTTATTCATACGGCATCAAACCGGCCTGGATACGAATGACAGAAGATAAACGCCTACGGGCAGCACTGCAAAGTGCTGCCCGTAGGCGAACAACATGGACCCGGCGAGACTTATTCGCTGGAGAGCAGGTCCATGGTGTGCTTGTCCATCATTTCCAGGGCACGGCCACCGCCACGGGCAACGCAGGTCAGCGGATCTTCGGCAACGATCACCGGCAGGCCGGTTTCCTGGGCCAGCAACTTGTCGAGGTCACGCAACAATGCGCCACCACCGGTCAGCACCAGGCCGCGCTCGGCGATGTCCGATGCCAGTTCCGGTGGCGACTGCTCCAGGGCGCTCTTCACCGCCTGGACGATGGTCGCCAGGGACTCTTGCAGCGCTTCCAGCACTTCGTTGGAGTTCAGGGTGAAGGCCCGAGGAACGCCTTCGGCCAGGTTACGGCCACGAACGTCGACTTCACGGACTTCACCGCCCGGGTAGGCCGTGCCGATCTCCTGCTTGATGCGCTCGGCGGTGGACTCGCCGATCAGGCTGCCGTAGTTGCGACGCACGTAGGTGATGATCGCTTCGTCGAAACGGTCGCCGCCCACACGCACGGATTCGGCATAGACCACACCGTTGAGGGAGATCAGCGCGATCTCGGTGGTGCCGCCACCGATGTCGACGACCATCGAGCCTCGGGCTTCTTCCACCGGCAGGCCGGCACCGATGGCCGCGGCCATTGGTTCTTCGATCAGGAACACCTCACGGGCACCGGCTCCAAGGGCCGATTCACGGATGGCACGACGCTCCACCTGGGTGGACTTGCATGGAACGCAGATCAGCACGCGAGGGCTGGGCTGCAGGAAACTGTTTTCGTGAACCTTGTTGATGAAGTACTGCAGCATCTTCTCGCAGACGCTGAAGTCGGCGATCACGCCGTCTTTCATCGGACGAATGGCTGCGATGTTGCCCGGTGTACGGCCCAGCATGCGCTTGGCTTCGGTACCAACAGCCACGACACTTTTCTGGTTACCGTGGGTGCGGATGGCCACGACCGAGGGTTCATTCAGGACGATACCGCGCTCGCGCACGTAAATAAGGGTGTTGGCAGTGCCCAGGTCAATGGAAAGATCGCTGGAAAACATGCCACGCAGTTTCTTGAACATGGGAAAGGGACCCTAGGCAACGCGTGGGTAAAAAAGTGCGGCAAACTCTAACAACGACAGGGATTTTGGGCAAGGCGCCAATATGTTAAATTGGCCGCTTTTCTGTGCACCAAACCCTACAATCGCGGCCAGTGCCCTGTTTATGACACAGGGCACTGGACCATAGAAATGCGGTAGTGTTCCGACAATCTAACACACGGACAGACTGCGTCTGTTCTGTTTTCCACTGGAGAATCCCATGGCGCTTGAACGCTCCGACGTGGAAAAAATCGCTCATCTGGCCTGTCTGGGCCTCAATGAAGCCGATCTTCCACACATCACTTCAGCCCTGAACAGCATTCTGGGGCTGGTCGACGAGATGCAGGCGGTCAATACCGACGGTATCGAACCGCTGGCCCACCCTCTGGAAGCCAGCCAGCGCCTGCGCGCCGACGTCGTGACCGAACCCAATAACCGCGAGGCCTACCAGTCCATCGCGCCAGCGGTCGAAAACGGCCTGTACCTGGTTCCGAAAGTCATCGACTAAAGGGAAAGAGCCTCTCATGCATCACATGACACTGGCCGAGATCGCCCGCGGACTCGCCGATAAAAAGTTTTCCTCCGAAGAGCTGACCAAAACCCTGCTGGCACGCATCGCCCAGCTCGACCCGCAGCTCAACAGCTTCATCAGCGTGACCGAAGAGCTGGCCCTGGGCCAGGCCAAGGCGGCCGACGCCCGCCGTGCCAACGGTGAAGGCGGTGCCCTGCTCGGCGCGCCGATCGCCCACAAGGACCTGTTCTGCACCCAGGGCGTGCGCACCAGCTGCGGCTCGAAGATGCTCGACAACTTCAAGGCCCCCTACGACGCCACCGTGGTCGCCAAGCTCGCAGCCGCTGGCGCCGTGACCCTGGGCAAGACCAACATGGACGAATTCGCCATGGGTTCGGCCAACGAGTCGAGCCACTACGGCCCGGTGAAGAACCCCTGGAACCTGGAACACGTACCGGGCGGTTCGTCCGGCGGTTCCGCCGCCGCCGTGGCCGCGCGCCTGTTGCCGGCCGCTACCGCTACCGACACCGGCGGCTCGATTCGCCAGCCCGCGGCGTTCACCAACCTCACCGGCCTCAAGCCCACCTACGGTCGCGTGTCGCGCTGGGGCATGATTGCCTACGCCTCCAGTCTCGACCAGGGCGGCCCATTGGCGCGCACCGCCGAAGACTGCGCGCTGCTGCTGCAAGGCATGGCCGGCTTCGACCCGAACGACTCCACCAGCATCGATGAACCGGTGCCAGACTACAGCGCCGGCCTCAGCGGCTCGCTGCAAGGCCTGCGCATCGGCGTGCCGAAGGAGTACTTCGGCGCCGGCCTCGACCCACGCATCGCCGACCTGATCCACAACAGCGTCAAGGAGCTGGAAAAGCTCGGCGCCGTGGTCAAGGAAATCAGCCTGCCGAACATGCAACACGCCATTCCCGCGTACTACGTGATCGCCCCGGCGGAAGCCTCCTCGAACCTGTCGCGTTTCGACGGCGTGCGCTTCGGCTATCGCTGCGAGAACCCGGAAAATCTGATCGACCTGTACAAGCGCTCCCGTGGCGAAGGCTTCGGCGCCGAAGTGCAGCGGCGGATCATGGTCGGGACTTACGCGCTGTCCGCCGGCTATTACGACGCCTACTACCTCAAGGCGCAGAAAATCCGCCGTCTGGTGAAGAACGACTTCATGGCCGCCTTCAACGAGGTCGACATCATCCTCGGCCCGACCACGCCGAACCCGGCCTGGAAACTCGGCGCCAAGAACAGCGACCCGGTCGCTGCCTACCTGGAAGACGTCTACACCATCACCGCCAACCTCGCCGGCTTGCCGGGCCTGTCCATGCCGGCCGGTTTCGTCGATGGCCTGCCGGTGGGCGTGCAGTTGCTCGCGCCGTACTTCCAGGAAGGCCGCCTGCTCAACGTGGCTCACCAGTATCAGTTGAACACTGACTGGCACACCCGCACCCCAACCGGCTTCTGAGGAGAAACACATGCAATGGGAAGTCGTGATCGGGCTGGAGATTCACACCCAGCTCACCACCCGGTCGAAAATCTTTTCCGGCAGTTCCACCACGTTCGGCTCCGAGCCCAACACCCAGGCCAGCCTGGTCGACCTGGGCATGCCTGGCGTGCTGCCGGTGCTCAACGCCGAAGCGGTGCGCATGGCGGTGATGTTCGGCCTGGCGATTGACGCCGAGATCGGCCAGCACAACGTGTTCGCCCGCAAGAACTACTTCTACCCGGACCTGCCCAAGGGCTACCAGATCAGCCAGATGGAACTGCCGATTGTCGGCAAGGGCCACCTGGACATCGCCCTGGAAGACGGCACGGTCAAGCGTGTCGGCATCACCCGGGCGCACCTGGAAGAAGACGCCGGCAAGAGCCTCCACGAAGAATTCAACGGCGCCACCGGCATCGACCTGAACCGTGCCGGCACGCCGCTGCTGGAAATCGTCTCCGAACCGGACATGCGTAGCGCCAAGGAAGCCGTGGCCTACGTCAAGGCGATCCACGCACTGGTGCGCTACCTGGGCATCTGCGACGGCAACATGGCCGAAGGCTCGCTGCGCTGCGACTGCAACGTATCGATCCGACCCAAGGGCCAGGCGGAATTCGGCACGCGCTGCGAGATCAAGAACGTCAACTCGTTCCGCTTCATCGAGAAGGCGATCAACAGCGAGATCCAACGCCAGATCGAACTGATCGAGGACGGCGGCAAGGTCATCCAGCAGACCCGCCTGTACGACCCGAACAAGGACGAGACCCGTCCGATGCGCAGCAAGGAAGAAGCCAACGACTACCGTTACTTCCCCGACCCGGACCTGCTGCCGGTGGTGATCGAAGATTCGTTCCTCGACGACGTGCGCGCCACCCTGCCGGAACTGCCACCGCAGAAACGCGAGCGCTTCCAGGCGCAGTTCGGGCTGTCGAGCTATGACGCCAACGTCCTGGCCACCAGCCGCGAACAAGCCGATTACTTTGAAAAAGTCGTCGGCATCGGCGGCGACGCCAAGCTGGCGGCCAACTGGGTGATGGTCGAACTGGGCAGCCTGCTGAACAAGCAGGGGCTGGAAATCGACGAGTCGCCGGTGTCGGCCGAGCAACTGGGCGGCATGCTGCTGCGGATCAAGGACAACACCATCTCCGGCAAGATCGCCAAGATGGTCTTCGAAGCCATGGCCAATGGTGAAGGCAGCGCCGACGAGATCATCGAGAAGCGCGGCTTGAAGCAGGTCACCGACACCGGTGCCATTTCCGCCGTACTCGATGAGATGCTCGCGGCCAACGCCGAGCAGGTCGAACAGTACCGTGCAGCGGACGAAGCCAAGCGTGGCAAGATGTTCGGCTTTTTCGTCGGCCAGGCCATGAAAGCCTCCAAGGGCAAGGCCAACCCGCAACAGGTCAACGAACTGCTGAAAAGCAAGCTCGAGGGCTGACGGCCATGGGGCCAGTCTTTCAATCTGGCTCCATTCTCCCCTGTGGGAGCGAATCTGTGGGAGCAAAGCTTGCTCGCGATGAAAGCACCTCGATCCGTCAGAAGATTGCGTTATCGTTCATCGCGAGCAAGCTTTGCTCCCACTGGCTCGCTCCCACATTTGTCTCGGACAATCCTTCTATGAAGCGTCTCCTCGGCGCCTGCGCCCTGCTGTCCCTGCTGGCCGGTTGCGCCAGCCAGAGCGGGACGGTCGATCCACACGGCTACGACCAGACAGGCGTGGCCTCCTATTACGGCGCCCGACACCACGGCAAGCGCACCGCCAGTGGCGAGCGTTTCGACCAGCACAGCCTGACTGCAGCCCATCGCCAGTTGCCATTCGGCACACGGGTGAAAATCACCAACCTGGGCAACAATGACAGTGTCGTGGTCCGTATCAACGACCGCGGCCCGTATACCCGAGGCCGCCTGATCGACGTGTCCCGTGAAGCCGCCGAGCAACTGGGCATGTTGCGCACCGGCACCGCGCGGGTCCGCGTCCAAGCCCTCGACGATTGATAGACGGAGCCCGGCCATTTCCCTACTCGCCGATTTACCGCTGTTCAGCCTGATCGAACTGTTCGGTGGCCTGCTGTTGCTGATCGTCGGCGCCGAGTTGTTGGTGCGGGCCGCTGTCGGCCTGGCGGCGCGCTTGCAAGTACGCCCCCTGATCATCGGCCTGAGCGTCGTCGCCTTCGGCAGCAGCGCGCCACAGATGGCCGTCAGCCTGCAAGCGACCCTGACGCAGAACGCCGACATCGCCGTCGGCAGCGTGATCGGCAGCGGCATCTTCAACATCCTCGTGACCCTCGGCCTGTCGGCGCTGATCATTCCATTGCGGGTCTCGCGCCAACTGGTGCGCCTGGACATCCCCCTGATGATCGGCGCCAGTCTGTTGGTGTTCGTGCTGGCCTGGAACGAAGAGCTGACGCGGTTGGACGGCGTGCTGCTCCTGATCGCCCTGGCGGTGTACCTGGGCTTGTTGCTGCGTCAGTCACGGCACTCCGGGCGTCCCCATGCCGTAGCGGTCAAGGTGACACCAGCGTCCTGGCTCAAGAGCCTGTCGATGATCGCAGCGGGTCTGGCAATGCTGATTTTTGCCGGACATCTGCTGCTGGGCGCGGCGGTGGAAGTCGCCACCGACCTGGGACTTTCGGAACGCATCATCGGCCTGACCATCGTCGCCGTCAGCACCTCATTGCCGGAGCTTGCGACCTCGCTGATCGCCGCTCTGCGGGGCCAGCGCGACATCGCAGTGGGCAACGTGATCGGCAGCAACCTGTTCAACCTGTTGGGGGTACTCGGGGTGACCGCCCTTCTCGCACCGACGCCGCTTTCGGTTTCGCCGAACGCGCTGGATTTCGACCTGCCCGTAATGCTCGGCGTGGCGGTGCTGTGCCTGCCGGTGTTCTACTCCGGGTACCGGGTCACCCGCGCCGAAGGTCTGTTGCTCCTGGGCTTGTACCTGGCCTATGGGCTCCATGTGATGTCGTTCACCACCGGCATGCCCCTGGCTGGCCAACTGGAGCGGCTGATGCTGTTCTACGTGCTGCCGGTCCTGCTCGTATTCTTGCTGTTCACCTCGGTGCGCGCCTGGCGCCGCCAACACCACAAGAGGGATTTGCCATGACCGACACCCCAAAGACCGGCCTGGACATGCGTCGCCAGGTAATGGGCGATGCGTTCGTCGACCGCGCCCTGGGCAACGCCACCGAATTCACCCAACCCCTGCAGGACTTCGTCAACGAACATGCCTGGGGCAGCGTCTGGAGCCGCGAGGGTCTGCCCCTGAAAACCCGCAGCCTGATCACCCTCGCCGCCCTCACTGCCCTCAAATGCCCCCAGGAGCTCAAAGGCCATGTGCGTGGCGCGCTGAACAACGGCTGCACGGTGGAGGAGATTCGCGAAGCATTGCTGCATTGCGCGGTGTATGCCGGGGTGCCGGCGGCGATCGATGCGTTTCGGGCGGCGCAGGAAGTGATCGAGGCGTATCAGAAGCCGGAGTAAAGCGCGGGATTGGGGCTGTATGGACTGGCGCCATCGCGAGCAGGCTCGCTCCCACAGTTGATCGGGTTTTTCAGAAGGAATGCGGTCGAATGTGGGAGCGAGCCTGCTCGCGATTGGACCTCAAGCGCACCACAAAAGCCTAGATCCACCCACCCCACTGCAACACAAAGATCCCCAGGTTGGTGGTAATCGCCGCCATCAACGTGGTGATGACGATGATCGCCGCCGCCAGTTCATGGTTGCCATCGGCGGCGCGGGCCATGACGAAGCTGGCGGCGGCAGTCGGGCTGCCGAAGTACAGGAACAGAATCCCCAATTCCGCCCCGCGAAAGCCCCAGAGCCAGGCGCCCAGGGTGGTCAGCACCGGCAGGCCGACCATCTTCACCAGGCTCGAACTCATGGCCATCTTGCCACTCTTGCGCAACGCCGCCAGCGACAGCGTACCGCCGATGCAGATCAGTGCCAGGGGCAAGGTCATCTGCGCCAGGTACTTGCCTGACGTCTCGAACCAGTTTGGTAGGCCGATCTGCCAATAGGCAAACGGCGCGGCGATGATCACGCTGATGATCAGCGGGTTGCTGAACACGCTTTTGCAGATGCTCCACGGGTCGGACTTGATCACCGGGCTATAGACCGCCAGCACGATGGTCGACAAGGTGTTGTAGAACAGGATCACCAACGCCGCGAGGATCGCCCCCAGGGAAATCCCGTAGTCGCCATACATGCTCGCCGCCAGCGCCAGGCCGATGACCCCGTTGTTGCCACGAAACGCGCCTTGGGTGTAGATGCCGCGATCTTCCCGCGGGCAACGCCAGATCGCCCAGCCCCAGGCCATGGCAAAGCTCACCAGGGTGGCGATGGAAAAATAGATCAGCAGGTCCGGCTGTAACGCCGCATGCAGGTCGGCATGGAGGATGCCGAGGAACAACAGCGCCGGCATGGTGACGTTGAACACCAGGGACGAGGCGATGTGGATGAAGTTGTCGTTGATCCAGTCGATGCGCTTGAGCAACGCCCCCAGAAACAGCATGGCAAACACCGGCGCGGTGATGTTCAGGGTTTCGAGGAAAATTGCCAGCATGCCGGAGACCTTGAGAGGGGTGTCGTTAGGTGGCTAATGATAAGCCACTTTCCCACTGATCGTTCCCACGCTCTGCGTGGAAATGCCTCAACGGACGCTCCGCGTTCGGCTCTCGGGACGCGGAGCGTCCCTGGCTGCATTCCCACGCAGAGCGTGGGAACGATCAACGACAACGTCAGATCAGGTAATCGGCGCCGGGTTGAACAAGGTGATGTCGTTGTGCAGCTTGTGCCGTTCCGCCCAGGTCTGCTTCTTGCCGCTGGCCACGTCCAGGTAATAGTGGAACAGCTCCCAACCCAGCTCCTCGATCGAGGCACGACCCGTGGCAATCCGACCGGCGTCGATGTCGATCAGGTCCGGCCAGCGCTGGGCCAGTTCAGTACGGGTCGAGACCTTCACCACCGGAGCCATCGCCAGACCGTACGGCGTGCCACGGCCGGTGGTGAACACGTGCAAGTTCATCCCCGCCGCCAGTTGCAGCGTGCCACAGACAAAATCGCTGGCTGGCGTGGCACAGAAGATCAGGCCCTTTTGCTTGAAGCGCTCGCCAGGACCGAGCACGCCGCTGATCGCGCTGCTGCCGGACTTGACGATTGAGCCCAGGGATTTTTCGACGATATTCGACAGCCCACCCTTCTTGTTGCCCGGCGTGGTGTTGGCGCTGCGATCCGCTTCGCCCTTGGCCAGGTAACGGTCGTACCAGTCCATCTCACGCACCAGCTCCTCGGCGACTTCCCGGGTTTGCGCCCGGGAGGTCAGCAGGTAGATGGCATCTCGCACTTCCGTGACTTCGGAAAACATCACCGTCGCCCCGGCGCGCAGCAACAGGTCCGAGGCATAGCCCAGGGCCGGATTGGCGGTGATGCCGGAAAACGCATCGCTGCCGCCGCACTGCATACCCAGGATCAACTCCGAAGCCGGCACGGTCTCACGACGGCGCTGGTCGAGTTTCTTCAGGCGGGTTTCAGCCAGCTCCATGATCTGCTCGATCATCTCGGTGAAGCCGTGGCTGGAGTCCTGCAAGCGATACAACCATGGCTCGCTGAGATCCACCGAGCTGTCGTTCTCATGCATCACCTGGCCGGCCTGCAATTTCTCGCAACCCAGGCTGATCACCAGCGCCTCGCCACCCAGGTTCGGGTTGCGTGCCAGGTTGCGCACGGTGCGGATCGGGATGTATGCATCGGTGGCGGTGATCGCCACGCCACAGCCGTAGCTGTGGGTCAGCGCTACCACGTCGTCGACGTTCGGGTACTTGGGCAGCAATTCATCCTTGATGCGCTTGACCGCATGATCCAGCACCCCGGTCACACACTGCACCGTGGTGGTGATACCCAGGATATTGCGCGTGCCGACGGTACCGTCGGCGTTGCGGTAGCCTTCGAAGGTATAACCCTCCAGCGGCGCATCGGCCGCCGGTACGTCGGTGGACAGTGGCAGGCTGTCCAGCGGTGGCGCGGTGGGCATGCGCAACTGGTCTTCCTTGACCCAGCTGCCACGGGGGATCGGTTGCAACGCGTAGCCAATCACCTGGCCATAGCGAATCACCTCGCCGCCCTCGGGAATGTCTTGCAGCGTGACCTTGTGGCTCTGGGGCACGAAGTCCACGGTGACCAGACCGTCCGGGAACTCGGTCCCGGCCGGCACGCCCTGGTCATTGACGACGATCACCACATTGTCCCGCTCGTGCAGGCGGATATAACGGGGGGAATCGGCATGTTCAATCAATTGCATCGGTGCCGCTCCTTCAGGATTTGACTTCAGACAGGCTGGCGAGGTCGGCATCCTTGGCCGTAGGTTCCTTGAGCACGACACGCTTGATCGGCCCGACGATGACCAGATAGCTGAACACCGCCACCAAGGCGTTGCAACCGACGAACACCAGCGCCCACTTGAACGAGCCGGTGGCACTGATGATGTAGCCGATGACGATTGGCGTGGTGATCGACGCCAGGTTGCCGAAGGTGTTGAACAGGCCACCGCTCAAACCGGCGATCTGTTTTGGCGACGTATCGGACACCACGGCCCAGCCCAGCGCGCCCACGCCTTTACCGAAGAAGGCCAGGGCCATGAAGCCCACCACCATCCATTCGATTTCGACATAGTTGCAGGCCACGATGCTGCTGGACACCAGCAGGCCGGCGATGATCGGCGCCTTGCGGGCGAAGGTCAGCGAGTGACCCTTGCGCAGCAGGTAATCGGAAATCACTCCACCCAGCACGCCGCCGATGAAACCGCAGATCGCCGGCAAGGACGCGATGAAACCAGCCTTGAGGATGGTCATGCCGCGCTCCTGAACCAGGTACACCGGGAACCAGGTCAGGAAGAAGTAGGTGATACCGTTGATGCAGTATTGGCCCAGGTACACGCCGAGCATCATGCGATTGGTGAGCAGTTGGCGGATGTAATCCCATTTCGGACCGTCGGCCTTCTTCTCCTTGCCCTTGTCCTGGTCCATGTCGACCATCGCACCGTTGGCGGCGATGTGGTTGAACTCGGCTTCGTTGATCATCGGGTGCTGGCGCGGGCTGTGGATCACTTTGAGCCAGATCAGCGAGAACACGATGCCGACCACGCCCATCACGATGAACACGTGCTGCCAGCCGAAGCGGTAGACGATCCAGCCCATCAACGGCGCGAACAACACCGTGGCGAAATATTGCGCCGAGTTGAAGATCGCCGAGGCGGTGCCGCGTTCCGCGGTGGGGAACCAGGCCGCGACGATGCGGGCGTTGCCTGGGAAGGATGGCGCTTCAGCCAGCCCGACCAGAAAGCGCAGCATGAACAGCGCAACCACGGCGGTGGAGAGGCCGAATTCACCCACATAGCCTTGCAGCACGGTGAACAGCGACCAGGTGAAAATGCTCAGCGCATAGATCTTTTTCGAACCGAAACGATCGAGCAGCCAGCCGCCGGGAATCTGCCCGGCCACGTAGGCCCAACCAAAAGCGGAGAAGATATAACCGAGGGTAACGGCGTCAATGCCGAGGTCTTTCTGCAGGCTGGAGCCTGCGATGGCGATAGTTGCGCGGTCGGCGTAGTTGATCGTCGTCACCAAAAACAGCATGAGCAGGATCAAATAGCGGACGCGAGTCGGCTTGGTTTCTTGCATTTAATCTACTTCCACTATTTATTTTTATACGGGAAATCAATTTGTGCGGTCGGCGCCGGTTTCAGCGCCGACCGGTGCTGCGTGTTACGAGCCGATGTAGGAGGTCTTCACCACGGTGTAGAACTCCTGCGCGTAGCGACCTTGCTCACGCGAACCATAGGACGAACCTTTACGCCCGCCGAACGGCACGTGGTAATCCACGCCGGCCGTCGGCAGGTTGACCATCACCATGCCCGCCTGGGAATGGCGCTTGAAGTGGTTGGCGTACTTGAGCGACGTGGTGGCGATACCGGCGGACAGACCGAACTCGGTGTCGTTGGCCATCGCCAGCGCAGCCTCGTAGTCGGCCACGCGGACGACGTTGGCCACCGGGCCGAAAATTTCTTCACGGCTGATGCGCATGGCCGCTTCGCTGTCAGCGAACAAGGTCGGCGCCAGGAAATAGCCTTCGGTGTCGCAGGTCACCAGGCCACCACCACTGACCAGCCGCGCACCTTCGCTCTGGCCAATGTCAATGTACTTCAGGTCCTGGTTGAGTTGGGCTTCGGAAACCACCGGTCCGATGTCCGTACCCGCCTTCAGGGCATGACCGACCTTGATCGACTGCATGCGCTCGGCCATGGCCGCGACGAACTTGTCGTGGATACCGGCGGTGACGATCAGGCGGCTCGAAGCCGTGCAGCGTTGGCCAGTGGAGTAGAACGCACTTTGCACAGCCAGTTCGACAGCCTGCTTGAGGTCGGCGTCGTCGAGGATGATCTGCGGGTTCTTGCCCCCCATTTCCAACTGCACCTTGGCCTGGCGCGACACACAGCTGACGGCGATCTGCCGGCCCACGCCCACGGAACCGGTGAAGCTGATGCCGTCGACTTTCGGGCTGTTGACCAGGAGGTCACCGACCACGCGGCCGCTGCCCATCACCAGGTTGAACGCACCGGCCGGGAAACCGGCGCGGGAAATGATCTCGGCCAGGGCCCAGGCACAACCCGGTACCAGCTCGGCAGGCTTGATCACCACGCAGTTGCCGTAGGCCAGGGCCGGGGCGATTTTCCACGCAGGGATGGCGATCGGGAAGTTCCACGGCGTGATCAAACCGACCACACCCAGGGCTTCACGGGTCACTTCGACGTTGACGCCCGGACGCACCGACGGCACATAGTCGCCGGACAGGCGCAGGCATTCACCGGCGAAGAACTTGAAAATGTTGCCGGCGCGGGTCACTTCGCCGATGGCCTCGGGCAGGGTCTTGCCCTCTTCCCGGGCCAGCAGTTGGCCGAGCTCTTCACGGCGGGCGAGGATCTCGCTGCCCACTTTGTCCAGCGCATCGTGACGAGCCTGGATGCCCGAAGTCGACCAGGCCGGGAACGCGGCGCGGGCGGCTTCGATGGCGGCATTGACTTGAGCTGCGTCGGCCTTGGCATATTCGCCGATGACATCGGACAGGTCAGACGGGTTGATGTTGGTGCAATAGTCGGCACCGGCCACCCACTGACCATTGATGTAGTTATCGAAACGCTTTGCATCTGCCACGGATGCTTCTCCTTACAAATAGCCTGTCTGGTTCCGAGGTCGCTCCCACGCTGAGCATGGGAACGAGCCGCTGATTGCTCAGCGGCTCGTCGGGTCTGTTACTGCTTGCCTTGCTTGTCGATCAGCGCGGCCAGGGCTTCGTACTCGTCCGGCAGCAGATCGGTCAGCGGCGTGCGCACGGGACCGGCGTCATAACCGACGATCTTCGCGCCTGCCTTGACGATGCTCACGGCATAACCGGCCTTGCGGTTGCGGATATCCAGGTACGGCAGGAAGAAGTCATCGATGATCTTGCCGACCGTGGCGTGATCGTCGCGGGCGATGGCGTTGTAGAAGTCCATCGCGGTTTTCGGGATGAAGTTGAACACCGCCGAGGAATAGACCGGCACGCCCAGGGCTTTGTAGGCCGCAGCATAGACTTCAGCGGTCGGCAGGCCGCCCAGGTAGCTGAAACGATCGCCGAGGCGACGACGGATCGACACCATCAGTTCGATATCGCCCAGGCCGTCTTTGTAGCCGATCAGGTTCGGGCAACGCTCGGCCAGTTGTTCGAGCTGCACGGCGTTCAGGCGGCAGACGTTGCGGTTGTACACCACCACGCCGATTTTCACCGATTTGCACACTGCTTCAACGTGGGCGGCAACGCCGTCCTGGCTGGCTTCGGTCAGGTAGTGCGGCAGCAGCAACAGCCCTTTGGCACCCAGGCGCTCAGCCTCTTGGGCGTACTCGATGGCCTGGCGAGTCGCACCGCCGACACCGGCGAGGATTGGCACGCTGGTGGCACAGGTGTCGACAGCCGTCTTGATGACTTGGGAGTACTCGCTGGCGGCCAGGGAGAAGAATTCACCGGTGCCACCGGCGGCGAACAGGGCCGAGGCGCCGTACGGGGCCAGCCACTCGAGGCGCTTGATGTAGCTGTCGCGATTGAAATCGCCTTGGGCAGTGAAATCGGTGACCGGGAACGACAGCAGGCCAGACGAGAGGATGGACTTCAGTTCTTGTGGATTCATTATTCGAACACCCTGGGACGCAAAATGTGTATGAGAGAGATAAGCTTCGGCCAGAAGTTGTAGGTCATCGTACAACTTAAAATACGAACGTCAACTGCATTTCGTCATCGAGAGGGAAAAAGTCCGGCGAGCCGTTCATCCGCACTGTCGACTTTGACAGTTTCGCCTCGTCAGGCTTTGCCCTAAAAAAGCCTGAACCGTCGCGGAGGGCTAACCATGAAGACTCAACATCGATTCCACTACACCCACGAAGCCAAACAACAGACGCTGGATTTCGCCGAATTCGACCTGCACGTCAACGTAGGCGATCGGGTGGTATTTCCAGGCAGCGACCACGCCTACGAAGTCATCTACAAGGAATTCCACCTGAACAGCGACGGCAGTGTCGAGCATGTCGATTACCGGACAGACTAGGTTGATGGCGTGCCGTCGGAATCCGCAACCTGAGTTCCACAAAGGGCGCTTTAAAGCCAAACCGCCACGGTCGATCCCTCAAGGAGTGACACTATGAGCACCTATAAAACGCCTGTTCTCGTCCAGTTCCCGGACACAGACGAAGTCACCATCGATCTGGCGGGTCTGGAGGGCGGGTTGAAATTCACAATCCCGGACCTGGACAAGATCGGATACGAGTGGGAAGTCGCCCCGGTACTCGGTTCGGAACCCGTTGAATGGTCCGATCGAAAGTCCCTGGTCACCTATGACGACGAGGGCAACGCCCAGAAACTCACCGAACTGGAACTGACCGTGCCCAAGGCCAGGCTGGAAAAGTATCGTGGCCAGGTGGTCGAACTGCGCTATCGGTATTTCAGCGAGTCCGATGACTATGGCGATGATATGGTTTCGGCGCCGGTTCGCTTGAAGGTCAAGTAAGGTTCTCCAGCTCATGCTGCTGGTACGTCGCCATGGACGTAGACCACCCTGTGGCGAGGGGATTTATCCCCGCTGGGCTGCGCAGCAGACCCAACCCTGACACCTCGGTGCGTCAGAGGGACGGCATCGCTACTTTTGGGGCCGCTACGCAGCCCAACGGGGCGGTGCAACGTTTCGCTAAATCCCCTCGCCACAGGGGGTCTCGGGGATCAGCCCTGTGCTTGCGCTTCTTCGTGGGCCTGGCGCAGCCGCTCGCGGCTGTTGGTCAGGTGCAGCCGCATGGCGGCACGGGCGGCATCGGAGTCCTGACGAGCGATGGCTTCGTAGATTTCCTCGTGCTCGCGGCTCAGGCGGTCCATGTAGTGTTGCTGGTCGTCATGGGCCAGGCGTGCCGAGTTCACCCGGGTACGCGGGATAATGCTGGTGCCCAGGTGGGTCATGATATCGGTGAAATAACGGTTGCCCGTGGACAGGGCGATTTCCAGATGGAAAGCGAAGTCCGAGGCCACTGCGTCGGTGGCGTGGGTCGCACTTTCGTTCAGTGCGTCGAGGGCGGCGCGCATCGTCGCCAGTTGCTCGTCGCTGCGGCGTTGGGCGGCGAGCCCGGCGGACTCCACTTCCAGGCTGATACGCAATTCCAGGATCGCCAGCACATCACGCAAGGTGACCACCGTGGCCGGGTCGATTCGAAAACCGCTCGGGCTGGGGGTGTCCAGCACAAAGGTGCCGATGCCGTGGCGGGTTTCCACCTGGCCGGCCGCCTGCAAGCGGGAAATCGCTTCGCGTACCACGGTGCGGCTGACGCCATGGGCCTCCATGATCGCCGACTCGGTGGGCAACTTGTCGCCACGCTTGAGCAGGCCGTCACGGATCTGCTCGGTCAGCACCGTCACCAACTCCTGCGCCAGGCTGCGGCGCTTACGGGGAAAGCGTGGTATGTCGATCGGGTTTTCCATGGGGCTTCTTACTCGGCAAGCGATTGAATGCGCATTATCATAGCGTAACGTGGTTGTATGATCACTGTATCCCTGCGGGCCTCGTCAAGGATTGCTGATTGTGGCGAGGGCTGCTGCGCAGCCCAACAGGGATAAATCCCCTCGCCACAACAGTGTTCGACTACCGATCAGGTGACTGCGGCAGGCTCCAGCAGTTGGCCATTTTCGATACGTACATGTCGTGGATGGAATCGTTTCAAGCTGCTTCGATGCCCGACGCTGACGATGCTCACTCCCGGCAACTGATCGATGAGCGCCTGGTACAGCGTCGCTTCGTCTTCCTCGTCCATCGCCGATGTCGCTTCGTCCATGTACAGCCACAGCGGTGCGTAGAGCAGCGCACGGGCGAAGGCCAGGCGTTGTTGTTCACCGGGCGACAGCATGCGCTGCCAGTGATTGCTTTCATCCAGGCGCACAATCAGGTGCGGCAGGCGGCAGGTTTCGAGCACCTGTGCATAACGTTCGTTGGGGTAGACGTCGCCGGGCTGTGGATAACTCAGCACTTCGCGCAGGCTGCCAATCGGCAGGTAAGGCTTTTGCGGCAGGAACAGATAGCGCGTCGCCGGCAGCACAATGCGTCCATGCCCGGTGGGCCACAGGTGCCCCATCGCCCGCAGCAGGGTGGATTTACCGCTACCGGAACGGCCGCTGAGCATCACCCGCTCCCCGGCTCCAACGGTCATGTCGGCATCGCTGAGCAGATGTCGCCCGTCAGTCAGGTCCAATCCCAGATTGTGCACCTTCAGTTGGTTACCCTGGTTTTGCACGTCGATAGCCGGTACGCGCTCTTCGTTGTCGCTCATGGCCTGGCGGAAACTCAGCAGACGATCGCAAGTGGCGCGCCACGCGGCGAGGTCGGTATAGGCACTGATGAACCAGCTGAAACTCTCCTGCACGTTGCCGAACGCCGAATTGATCTGCATGAGTTCGCCCAGCTGGATCTTGCCGGCGAAGTAACGCGGCGCCGCCACCATGAACGGGAAGATGATCGCGATCTGGCCATAGCCGGAGGTGAAGAACGTCAAGCGCTTGGACACCCGCATGATGTCCCAGAAGTTATGCCAGACCAGTCCGAAACGCCCACTCAGGCGACGGTTTTCGTTGGGCTCGCCGTTGTACAGTGCAATGCTTTCGGCATTCTCGCGCACCCGCACCATGGAGAAACGCAGGTCGGCTTCGAAGCGCTGTTGGTTGTTGTTCAGGCCGATCAGACGACGGCCGATCAGGTGCGTCAGCCAACTGCCCACCGCCGCGTACACCAGCGCGCACCAGAACATGTAGCCGGGAATCGTGTAGCCGAACACTTCGATGCTGCCCGAGACGCCCCACAGGATGATCGAGAACGACACCAGGCTGACCACGTTGCGCAGCAAGCCCAGCCCCAGGCCCAAGGTATTGCTGGTGAAGCTGTTGAGGTCTTCGGAAATCCGCTGGTCCGGGTTGTCGGTGTAGCCGCCCTGCTCCAGCTGGTAGTAATTCTTGTTGCTGAGCCAGCGGGCAAAATGCTGCTCGGTCAACCAGGCCCGCCAACGGATGGTGAGCATCTGCGTGAGGTACAAGCGATACACCGCGCCCAGGATCGCCACGGCGGCGATGCCGCAGAAATACAGGATCAGTTGCCAGAACGCCGCGCTGTTCTTCTCTTGCAGGGCGTTGTAGAAGTCCTTGTACCAACTGTTGATCCACACCGAAATCGCCACACTGAACAGCGACAACGCGATCACGGCGATCAACAGCGTCCAGGCCTTGCCCTTCTCCTCACTGCGCCAGTACGGCGTGGTCATGTGCCAGACACGGCGGAAAAACTGGCCGCGCACTGCATCGTTGACCGCGGAATATTCAGCGTTCTGATTCATGGTTAAAGCTCAATAAAGAGAAAGAGTCGGGCCGATCATAGAGCAACGGCCCGCTGTGTCGCGAGGGGGTGGACAACATCCGTTCAGCACAGGTTCAGCGACGCACGGGCCGCTTCTGCAATTTGCGCTGCAAGGTGCGCCGGTGCATGCCCAGGGCACGGGCGGTGGCGGAAATGTTGCCCTCGTGCTCGGTCAGCACCCGCTGGATGTGCTCCCACTGCAGGCGATCCACCGACATGGGGTTTTCCGGCACCAGGGTGTCGAGGTCGGCGTGCTCGGACAGCAGCGCCGCCAGCACGTCATCGGCGTCCGCCGGCTTGCACAGATAATTGCAGGCACCGCGCTTGATGGCTTCGACCGCCGTGGCGATGCTCGAATAACCGGTGAGGATCACCACGCGCATCTCCGGGTCCAGCTCCAGCAGCTTGGGCAGCAGCACCAGGCCCGAATCGCCGTCCATCTTCAAGTCCAGGGCGGCATAGTCCGGCAGGTCGGCCTGGGCGATGGTCAAGCCCTCCTCGGCGGAGCCGGCAGTGCTCACGCGAAAGCCGCGACGGGACATCGCCCGGGCCATGACGCGGGTAAACGTGGCGTCATCGTCCACCAGCAACAGGTGCGGCAGTTCTTCGCCGTCGACTTGGATCTCGTCACTCATGTTCGTCTCCTCGGTCGGCATGGGGCAGGCGCAGCTCGGTGAGCGTGCCGCCGCTCTCATGGGGGTAGAGTTTCACCGAGCCGCCCGCGCGTGTCACGCTGGCTTTGCTCAAAAACAGGCCCAGGCCCAGGCCTTTGCCCTTGGTGGTATAGAACGGCTTGCCGATCTGCTCGGCGATGGCCAGCGGCACACCGGCGCCGTGGTCGCGAATGCTGATGGTCAATTCGTAGGCATTCCAGTCCAGCGCCACCTCCAGGCCTTCGGGGCAGGCGTCGGCGGCGTTGTTCAACAGGTTCAGCAAGGCCTGGGTCAAGTCCGGTGGCGGCGCCATGCGTGGCACCGGGCCATGGCCCAGGCACTGGAAGCGGTAACTGGCTTCGGGGCGCATCAAGTGCCAGCGATTCAGGGCCTCGTCGAGCCAGTCGGTGACGTCCTGCATGTCGATCGCCAGCCGGCGGTTGGCCTCGGCGGCACGCACCAGGTATTGCAGGGTTTCCTTGCAGAGCTTGACCTGATCCTGCAGCACGCTGAGGTCGTCCTGCAACAACGGGTCGGGATGATCCTGTTGCATCTCCTTGAGCAGCACGCTCATGGTCGCCAGCGGCGTGCCCAGCTCATGGGCGGCGCCAGCGGCCTGGGTCGCCACGGCCAGCAGCTGTTCGTCCCGCAGGCCCTCTTCACGCCGGATGGCCCGCAGCTCTTCCTGGCGGCGAAGCTCCTCGGCCATGCGCGCGGCAAAAAACGTGATGACGGACGCGGCCAGGGCGAAACTCAGCCACATGCCGTAGATCTGCAGGTTCTCCCGAGCGATGGGGAAAGTTTCCAGGGGATAGAACCGCGCCAGCAACAAGGTGTACAGCGCCAGGGCGATACCGGAAAGAATCAGCGAATAACGCCACGGCAATGTCACTGCGGCGATGGTCAGCGGCACAAGGTAGTAGGACACGAAAGGGTTGGTCGAACCGCCGGAGAAATACAGCAAGGCACTGTGGATAAACAGGTCGCAGGCCAGCTGCACCGCGTATTCCAGCTCCGTCACCGGCCACGAGGCGCGCAGCCGAATGGCCGTCAGCGCACACAACACCGAGGCGCACACCAGGGTAATCGCCAGTTGCAACCAGGGCAGCGGCAACAACTGGAACCAATAGGCGAGCCCCACGGACCCGGCCTGGGCCGCAAGGACCAGTATCCGGATGAACGTCAGCCGCCAGAGATTCTGGCGCGAGGCGGAAGTCATTTGCAAAGGGGCGAGCATGAGCTCTCCTGATGAGCGCTCCAGGCGAATCGCACGGAGTATAACCAAGGCGCGGGTTGCAGCGGCAGCTATGCGGCAAAGCGCCACAGCCCCTGAACGCTACCTATCACCTTGTAGCGAGGGGATCTTCATTGGCCTTATGCATCTGTATAGAAGTTGTAACTGGGCGAACCACACCACAAACGCTAGAGTCTTATCGTTCACGCAGGCCCGGACCTTATCCCTGCACATCATCCCAAGGAGCTTTCATGCACACGTTCAGTCGCCCCGCCGCCCTCCTCGCCCTCAGCCTCGGCACCGTCGCCAGCCTGCCGGCCCTGGCCGCCGATGAACTGCACTACAACCAGATTTCCCTGCGCGCCGAAGCCAGCCAGGAAGTGGCCCGTGACCTGATGATCGTCACGCTCTACACCGAAGAACAAAACACCGACCCGGCCAAGCTCGCCGCCGCCGTCAGCACCACGCTGAACAAAGCCATCGGCCAGGCCAAGGAAGTCAAGGACATCACCCTGCGCCAGGGCAGCCGCAACAGCTATCCGATCTACGACGGCAAGGGCCAGAAAATCACCGGCTGGCGCGAACGCGCCGAACTGCGCCTGGAAAGCGCCGACTTCGCCGCCCTGTCCAAACTCACTGGCGAGCTGCTGACCGACATGAAAATGGGCGGCATGGACTTCGCCATCTCCACCGCCACCCGCCAGAGCAGCGAAGACGCCCTGCTCAAGGACGCCGTCAACGCCTTCAAGGCCCGCGCCCAACTGGCCACCGAAGCCCTGGGTGGCAAGGGCTACAAAATCGTCAACCTGAACCTCAACAGTAACGGTTATCCACAACCCTACCTGCGCGCACCGATGATGATGAAAGCCGGGTCCATGGACGCCGAGTCCGTCACGCCAGAAGTGGAAGCGGGTACCAGCAAGGTGAGCATGACGGCGGATGGGGCGATTGAGGTGTTGATGCAGTAAAAGGGCTGACCGAGATATCCAGCCCAGTGACACATTTTGTGGCGAGGGGATTTATCCCCGCTGGGCTGCGCAGCAGCCCCCCAACCTGACACCTCGGTGTGTCAGATTAATTGAGGTCGCTGTCTTTGGGGCTGCTACGCAGCCCAGCGGGGATAAATCCCCTCGCCACAGGTTAGCGTTGAACCGCTCCTGCGCTACACCTCAACCGGACTGGCCGGCGCCTCAAGCTGATCCAGCGCCTTGTCCACCAGCAACTGACACAACTCCACCAGTTGATGAATCCCCAGCGCCACGCTGCGACGCGTGCCATCCACCTCAAAGGCCAGATCCTCGGCCATGGCCTTGACCGAAGCCAGGGTTTCGCAGGTGCTGGTCAATAGCGTGTCGGCGTCCGCTTTGGCGGTCACGGAGAAAAGGCTGTCGATGCGCGGATCGGTGCTGGGCTCTGGAGGCTTTGGGTTGAGGTAATGATCGAGCACCCGCTCGGCAGCGGCGCGGTCTTTAAGGAGTTCTTCGACGGTGTCGAAACTGGAAAGAGGGTTGGTTCTGTTGAACGGCGGATCGGGAATCAACTTGTCCATATTCAATGCTCCTACTTGAAGATTGGAGCCATCCCTATGTCGTTTCCACACGACAATAAGGTGGCAGCGGTACGCGGGGTGGAAATACCGGTTAGTAGGACCCGGCCAGACCGAAGCCTGCCCACGCACAGCTGCCAGAACGCAGTTTGCAGACGAAACAGGACGTCGGCAACACGATGTTCAGCTAGGCCACTACTAAAAGGTTCAGGTTTCCACACCCGGTCGCTGATTAGGCAGCGACGTTAAGAGGTTAGAGAGGCCACTTCCGAGGGGCAACCTTAAAAAGCTGTGGGATGTTTCGTTTCGGGACCGGTGATCCTTCCGATACAAATGAATGACTCATTCCGCTTCCTGACACAGCAATCCTGTGGCGAGGGAGCTTGCTCCCGCTGGGCTGCGCAGCAGCCCCTAAACCTGACACCTCGGCGGATCGTATGCGATCCATAAACCCCACCTGCCCAACACTGGGTCAACGGTTTACTGTGGCATTTTCTGGCGAGCAGTTCCGGGTTTTATCCAGCCAGATTTTCAGTTGCGCCAGGATCGGCAGGCTTTTCTCCTGGCGACCGATAAACCGCTGTTCATCGATGGTCCTTGACCTCGCGTTCGATGTCGTACAGCTTGTTGATCATTGTCAGTGCGATATCGACCCGTCCGTTTTTACCCTTGAGCTGCACTTTTTGCGCATTCACGAACTTGCGTCGTGCATGGGCCATGCACGCCAGACGTTCCATACCTGGCTGCAACGCCAACGCGTTATAGTCGGCGTAATCGTCGACCATGAAATACCCACGGTAACTTTCCAGCAAGCGCAACAGCACTTCCTGCGCACGGCTGGACGGGTGGTAAATTTCTTATAGATCTAATCTAGCCAAAACGTCCAGATCGTCATATATATCCCTAAAAAAATTCGACAGATCAAGAAAGTTTGCACGCCCTATTACTAAAGCTGCCTGCAACTCAACAGAATCACCAGCATTTAATGCCGCCAACGCTCTAGCGATACTATCTCTTCCTTTTTCGTATCTTTCTAAAAACTCATCATCCCAATCCAGACTATAATCCGCCTCCCACTCTGCGCCATCGAACACCCCTCTTTTCGCCGCTACCACCCTAGCAATAACCTTCCTCAAGTCATTCAGATCACTCACCTCAACTTCCTCCCTTCCGCCAATACTTTTTTAGTCTTATCCACATTTATCGAACCATCCAAGTTCAAGACAAATTTTACATTATCAAACTTATCAAACACTTCAAGATGATCCTTGTGCAAATTATCCAAATACACCTGATCACCTTTCTTGATATTCTCACCTATTTTAGCTGTCGCTTTGAAAACAGGCTGTCCCTGAACTCTTTTTGATGTTTTTCTTACCCCGTCTGACAACTCACTTCCAAAGCCAGGCTGATTGAAGAAATCTTCCATTTTTTCAATTTTTATTGGAGTTCTATCAGGTATAGATGGTGGTTCATTGACTGTCTGCTTGCCGCCTCTTTTTCCTACAACCGACAATACCCTTTCACCACCCTTTATACCAAGAGACTTAAACTCTCCCAATACCGCATCGATCAGAAAACGACTCGCAACAACGTTAGCATCCCCGTCGTACTGGTATTCGTCATTTCCCTTCTCATGCTCACTTTTGGCCGTCTGGTGGTTTTCCGCCAGATCCTCCTCGGATTCACCGGTCAATGCCGATGCCACCTTGATCGCCGCCAGATCTTTCAATTCATCGATTTCAGGGCCATATGCGGCGTTCAGCAACCCATTGGCGGTCATACTCAAAAGGAACTTCATGGGCCCCATCAGCGCTTGGATGCCAATTACGGTGGCTTCGAATGTCTCCGTGGGCATCTCTCTGGTGAGATCGATCAGATCCAAGACCTGATTCAAGGCCAACTGCCCGTGAGTAATAAGATCCCCTGAAATCTCCACAGGCGGAAGCGCAATAGAGCCAGGCTTATCAGCCTCACCCGGCACCTGAGCCATCAAATTCGGGCAGGCATTGTTCGCGGTGCAGCTCTCTACCAGCTTCTCATAGTCAGCCGCCTGCTTTGCAAACTCCGCCAGTCCATTCAGAACGGTGACAGGCAATATTTTGATCTGTTCTGGATCAAGTCCCTGTCGAACAAAGTTCTTGGTAACAGCAAGCGCTCGCTCACTGCCCAACTTATCGATAAGCGCTTGAGGAACATCACTAGCATCCACCAATTGGGCACTAATTGCTCGATCCAGATTTGTAAGAAAATCAACCCCGGCCTGGGCCTCCTTGACCATGTTTTTCTTGAAATTGACGACATTGTCCCCCCACTTCTTCACCGTCTCGACCGGATGGCTGACCGCATCGACCGAGGAACTACTCACATACAGATCCGTACGATGCTCTTTATCCTTGGTAACAACGTAAGCTTGGTTCACATCACGATTAAGACCGGCCGTAGAGTCTTGCCCTACGGTCTTGTCGTTACGCACGACAACCTGGCCCGAGCCCACCGTGGCATTGAGAATCTGCTCCCGATCCTTTTTGTAGTTATAACCCTCGATTGCCCAACTGTTTTTGCTCTCGCCTTCCATGCCTTTGTTTGGCTTATCTGCCTGGGAACCATTGCCGCCACCGTAACTGCCACTGACATTGAGGTAGTAACCGTGCTCATTGTCCTTACCCGTAATATTGCGGTACCCGAGGGTGTCAGTATCGAGCTTCAAGTTACCGTTATCGGCGGTGATCACCGAACCATCGAGTTGGGTGTGCTTTTCGGTATGAATGTCGACTTTGTTCTTACCGTTAATGACCGTCTGGTTTTCAACCCAATTGGTCTTGCCATTAGTCTCGCCATAACCCAACGAGCCACTGACGGTCGCGCCGAAACTGACCGCGACGGTGAGGCTGGCATCGAACTCCTTTCCCTCGACCTTGCCGGTGTTGGGTACTGAAGTCACAGTGAGGTTACGGCCAACGTCACCTATGACTTCATCACCGCGCAAAGTAGCGCCGGCAATGTTGGTATCACGTCCGCTCTCGAAGCCCAGTTTGTTGCCGGCGTACAGATACGCCTCTTGCTGCCTTACGCCTTCGCGGTTCAGATCACCGATCCCGACGTTTACTGAGCCATAGACCCCGAATCCATCCTGACCAGCGATAATGCCGCCCTCTGCTCCCCAACTGCGTCGATCATGAGAACTGCTATAAGCGTTTTGCGCCGAAAGAATGTTCAGATCGTTACCGGCTTTGAGGGAGATGTCGCGCTCCGCGTTCGCCTGGGTTCCGATCAGGGTCAGGTCATTCTTCGCGTCGAGGTTTACATTGCCGCCTGCAGTTAACTGCGTCGGCGAAGAGGAACCTTGGAACGATTTATCCCCAGTGCCTGCGTTGCTGACACCTACTCCAAGCTTGAAGCCACCTGTGGTGCCGCCCTTGACACCACCTTTACTCTGGGTGGAATGCCCCTCGCTGCTGTCTGAGCCATGGGCGACATCCAACGTGATGTTCTTGCCGCTGACGTTGATGTCCCGACCGGCGTTGAACTGGCTACCGCTGACACTGACGTCGTTTCCTGCGTCTAACGCGATATCGCCGCCCGCCAAAAGCGTGGACGGACGTTGCGTCACGGAGCTCTGAGTGTGACTGGAGCTGACACTGGAGGCACCAAAATGCCCGTCAAACTTTGGCCCACTGAAGAACTGGTCAAGGGTATCCACCGCCTTGAGTACGCTTGAGCCCTTGCTAACTCCGTCCTCTCCCTTGCCGGTGCCCTTGAGTCCGTCAATCGTGTTGCCAATGTTGTAGGCGGTCGTCACCGTAAGGCCGTTGCGTTTAATGCTGTCAGTAATGGTGACCTGGCTGGCCTCCTCCTTGGCATCAATGTTGATATCGTGACCGGCTTTTAAGCGGATATTGTTCTCGGCCGCCAGATCGGAGCCTTGCTGATTTATATCGCGACCAGCATCTACACTGAGGTTCACTCCCGCATCAATGGAGCTACCTGCGGCGGAGTATCCCTTGCTGTTGACGCCGTGTTGGATGGTTTCACTGCCAACAAATGTTGAGAATGCATTACTGTCGATGGTCTGCTTCAGACCTACGCTTTTATCTGTCTTCCAAGTATTGCTACGCTGCTGATCGATCGAAGCGACCACGTTGACATCGCGACCGGCCTTTAGCGAAGCATTGTTATCAGCGCTGATCCCACTGCCAATAACATTGATGTCACGGGCTGCATCGAGAATTGCATCGTGCCCAGCATTTACCTGGCTGCCAATACTGGTGGAGCTGACTACCTCTCGACCGCCCCTTTGTGAAGCGGCGACTGTGATATCTGCCCCTAACCCTGGCGTGCCTGCGAATGCACCGATAGTGTCCTTGAGCGACATGCCCACTTTCTTCTTGTATTTCTCGGCGCGGCTGTAGGCCTGGTCATCCGCAGACGAGAGGGTAATATCACCTTCTTTGTCCACCAGCCCGGCGTGCAGCTCGGCGTCGTGATTGGCATTGATTTCACTCGCGTTCAGGCGCACGTCACGCCCGGCAATGACGACCGCATCGTGCCCGCCGTTTAACTCGCTTCCAATCTGGCTGACAGATGTCTGTAGTTGACTACTGCCGCTTTTCGACATACCAAACCGACCCGTCTTGGTCTTCTTGGTGTAGCTGCCAGACTCCTCCGTAGCGGATAGAACGGCTACGTCTTGGGTTGCACCGACCACCAGATCATTACCGGCATTCAATTGACTACCGATAATGGCAACATTGCGTCCTCCATCGAGGCTGACGGCTCCGTCGTCATCTATGGACGCATTGACGGTCAGGTCATGACCAGCCTCAATGACCGAAGCGACGTTTTCACTTTCATAGCTTTCTTTTTGGGTCGTCTTGCTTCGACCGAACGACCCCTTTTTCTTCCTGTAGTAATAGGAAGAACTCTCATCCTTGGCCGACGCAACAGTGATGTCCTGTACCGCATCAAGGCTGATATCTTCAGTGGCCTTGATCCGACTAGCGATGATCCCCAGATCGTTGCCCGCATTCAGTGCAATGTCGCGGCCTGCGTTTAATACCGATGACTGCTGGGTGACACTGTGAGTTTCATTCGCCCTTCTTTTGCTGCGCGAGACGTAGTCGCTCTGGTTGGCGGCCGAGGTGATAACAATGTCATTACCGGAATCGACAACGAGATCACGCTTGGCATCCAACCGACTGGCAACAACAGCGACATCCCGATCGGCACTGATCGACAGATCCCGTCCCGAAGTCACTTCAGCCCCATGTTGGGTAATGGTCTGGTTGAGGAAGTTGCTGCCACGGGAATCCGTGCGACGGTCTTGGACCGAGGTAATATTCACATCCTGGCCAGCGATCAGCTTGAGATCTTCTCCGCTTCGCAATACCCCACCGATATTGTTGATGTTGCGTCCGGCATCGATCTTGAGATCATTGGCCGCCTCAATCCGCGCGGCACTGTTCAGGATATCCCGGTGCTGAAGCGTCCCACCGTAGTTGGTATCAAAACCGTATACGTCCCGCTGGTTGATCACGTCGCCTTTGGTGGCGGTCAAACTGACGTCGCGGCCGGCAATGATGCCGCCGGCGTTGTTGACGATATTGTTACCCGCCTTGAGCGTCAGGCGTTGGCCGGCTTCGATCAAGCCGCTGTTGGTGAGGTTGTTGCCCGCCTCCGCCGACAGATTGTTCGACGCACGTAACGTGCCGGCGTTGTTCAGATCCGCACCGGCAATCAGGGTTACATCACCGCCCTGAACCAACGCACCGTTGGGGGCCAGGCGATTATTGGCCTGGGCCAGGTACAGCACCGGCACCAACACCTTCTCCCCATTCACTTCATGCTCTTCGAGCCAGACGATGTCATGAGTCAGGGCTGCCACTTGCTGGGAGGACAACGTCACACCTAGGGACAGGTTGAGCTGCTCCTTGCTGGCTATGGCGTTGTTCATCAGATATTTGAACATCGCTTCATCGGAGGTTTGGCCATCAATGAACCGCTGGCCGGTACGAGCGACTACCGCTTGTTGTATCAGGCGCTGTTCGAATAGGCCGTCGCCGAGACGTTTGGCACTGGTGTCCGGGTCGTAACCCAGTTTGTCCAATAGATAGTCCGAACTCATGAACTGCTTGAGATCGGTCAGCGCCGGGTTGGTTTCGATCAGATATTTTTGCGGATTGGAGCGCACGCTGGTGTCGGGAAGCCCCTGGACGCGTGGCACGTCGAAGACACTCT
The DNA here is from genome assembly GCF_006227205.1 of Pseudomonas sp. ICMP22404. GTDB lineage: Bacteria > Pseudomonadota > Gammaproteobacteria > Pseudomonadales > Pseudomonadaceae > Aquipseudomonas. Next base: position 6,743 of record NZ_VCNG01000007.1, on the reverse strand, counting down.
TGTCACGGTTGGGTAACAACACACCCACCGGGCCATCGCCGGCGCTTGCGTTGACATTGATCAGGGCAACCTTGTCGTTAAGGTTCAACGACGGACTAGCGGCCAGGATCAGGTCGCGTGTGTTTACTGCAACCGGATCGTTCTGATCGAACTGCAGAACGGTGGCGGATCTTGCTGGATCCCCAACAGAGCGCTCGGCGGTCGTGCCGGTAACCGAACCCATGGTTCGGCTTTCGCCTGGCACATTCGTCTGCTCGCTAGCGCCCTTCCCATTGAGGCGGAACAGGCCGTTGTTGCCTACCGGCAGGGAAAAACCAGGCAGCGCCAACGGGTTGACTTGCTGTTGGGCCAAGTCCGGCGGCAATTGCGGATTCAAGAACACGATGGTCGGTTTGACGGTGCTGTTGACGCCTGTATCAGCCGTGGCCTTGGCCGTGCCATCAAAGTTGGCGTAAGGGTTGAGGTTACCGTTGTTGATCGTGGTTTTGGCGTTGATCTCTACCGCTTGTCCAGCCTGCACGACGGACGAAACGCTGCCGCCGCCGTTGGTGAAAATGCGGTCATCTTTTTTCAGTTCACCAGCCAGAATCTGGGTAGGTATCGCGACTTCAGGGCCAATGCCGAACTTGGCGTTGATTTTGTTGAGCATCTGTTTATTAAGCGCAGTGTAATCCCAATGAGTTCCGCCCTTGTCCGGCTCATGCCAGGTTTCGATGTAGTCATATCGGTTCTTGGAATTTCGATCTGCATATTGTTGTAGGTCTGCACTAATCCAGCTTGTTTGCTTGCCGGGTAACCCGCCAAGCTTGTAAATCCGTGAGCGGATGAAGCTACCCGACTGAAGACCGAAGTTGTCGAAAGTATCGACGTCGAGCTTGATGTTTTTACCCGCGGATATCAGAGATGCAGTATTAGTGAAGGCCCCAACATTTCCGATCAGGTTACCTGCTACGTTAAGAGAGGCTTGTTGCCCGGAGATTGTGGATGTCGACTCATAGCTTTCGTTAACGTAGAACGTAGCAGCCCCGTCAAACGTAATGTCTCCAGAAATGAATTTCTCTTCACCGACCACGCCTTCGGTCTTATTGTTGAAACTATTCGCCGACAACGAAAAATCACCATCGACGTTGATTGATGAGGCGAGGTTGTTGACGTTATTCGCCCGACCGCCATCCCTCCCAGCGATCGTCAGATTTCCGATGCTGTAAATATCACCGGTCTGGTTCGTGAAGTCGTTGGCGAGCAGATTCATATTGCCGCGGCTAAAGATCAGCCCAGCGTTATTGATCAGGCTGTTCGTGTTAATCGTGAGCGCCTGGGCGGCGCCGAGCGTACCGGTGTTGCTCACCGCCCCGGCGTTGAGCATCAAGTCCCCATTGGACGTCAAGCGACCGCCTACGTTATTCAGCAGACCGTCCACGTTGATCGTGCCGAGCCCGCCCGAGCCAATGCTCGAAACGCTCGTCAAACCGAGCTGCGCAGCCTTGAAGGTCAGATTACCCAGGCTGCTCATGCGACCGTTGCCGCTGTAGCCGCCAGTCAGTTGGATATCCAGACTGCCATCGCTGGCAATCAACCCGTCGTTAATCCAGCTTCCGCCTTTGCCTATCAGTTGGTTCGCAGCCAACAACTGGCCACTGGCAGTCTGAGTGAAGTTGTCGACGTTGAGCGTCAGGCGCCCGGCCTGGATCACGCTGCTGTTGGTCCAACTGCCTGCATTCAGCGTCAACCCACCGCGGGTCAATAACGAACCACCGGCATTCATGACGTTGGTCGTGGAAATATCGAACTCACCCTGGCCAACGTGCGTGATGGATCCACTTGCGTTGAGCAAGCTCGGCGCTGCGAGGGTAAGGTCGGTGTTGGCGGATTCCAGCAGACCGTTACGGTTATCGAACAGGCTACCGATCTGGAAATCGGTCTTGCCACTGCTACCTAACGCCCGCAACTTACCGCCCTGGTTGTCGAGATTGGCGGCTCGCACGGCGAGAGTGGTGGCGCTTTCTACCAAGCCGCCAGCGTTGGTAAGGCTGCCATTGACGCCGAGTTCGATAGTGCTGCCGCTGATTTGACCGGCGTTGTTGTTCAACGAACCGGCCGCGACGTTCACCCTTCCTCTGGCGTAGATCCCGCCGCCACCGTTGTCCAGGGCGTTGCCGCCGGCATCGAGCAGGATGTCGCCCGTGTTGGCCGCAATACGGCCGGCGTCACTGTAAATACCGCCCAACGCCCGCAGGTCGAGACGGCTGCCTTCGAGCTTGCCGCCCTGGCCGTTGCGTAGCACTCCGGTCAGGCGGGTTTGCAACAGGCCTCTCAAACTGGACAGCACGCCGCTCCGACTGTCGAGGCTGGCGGCGGTAAGGTTCAAGTCGCCGGCTTGAGCGATGATTTTGCCGCCCTGGTTGTCGACGGCTCCATTACCCGCATTCACGCTCAGCGCACCGTAGCTCTGCACTGCGCCCTTGGCATTGTTCAGCCCTGCAGCGGTAAGGGTCATCCCAGCGTCACGGCTGGAAATCAGGCCATCGCCATCGTTGTGAACAATGCCGCCACTGGTAAGACTCAATTGACCGACAGCCGAAATTGTCCCACTTCCACTGTTGTTCAAATCACCTGAGGTCAGCAGGCTCAACATGGACTGGCTGATCAGTTGGCCGCCCTGGTTGTCGACTCCGCTGGAACGCGTGATGACCAGTGGGCCGGTACTGCCCAGCGCGCCGTTGACGTTCGTCAGGGCCCCAAGCAAGTCGAGGGTGATGCTATCTGCTCCCACCAGAGTGCCGTTGGTGTTATTCAGTTGGGAACCCGTGACGGTCAGCGCTTTGCTGGCGGAGATACGGCCTGACGTATTATCCAAACCGGCTGCACGAATATTCAGGATGTCACCGCTTTCGATCACGCCGCTCAAGGTGTTGGTGAGTGCTCCGCCGGTGAGAGTCAGCGTCTGTTTGCCACCGCTGGTCACAATACCGCTGGTATTGTCGAGACTGGCCGCCGTGATGCTCAGCTCGCCCTTGCCGGCCACACCGCCTTTGCTGTGGTTGATCAACGCGCCGCTGAGGTCGATAGTCAGATTACCGAGCAAACTGGAAACCGTACCTTCCTGACTGTTATCGAGCGCGCCGCCACCGACCAGCAAACCATTCCAGCCGGACACCAAGCCCCCCTGGTTTTTTATCTCCACAGCGGTGAGGTTAAGCCGATCATTACTGATCAGGTTACCGCCACGGTTGTCCAGGCGGTTGCCGGTCAGGTTGTAGCTGTTGACGCTGGAGATTTCGCCCACCTGGTTATCCAGGTCATGCAGATGGGCGATGCTCAACACACCTTTGGTGTTGATCAAACCATTGCGGTTATTCAGATCTGCCGTTGTCGGTCCCAGATCGATGTCGATGCCCGAACCGCCCAGCAGCGTTCCACCCTGGTTGTTCAGACCGACACTATCGAGATTCAGTTGTGTTGCTGCCTTGATCGTGCCGCTGTCGTTAACCAGCAATCCATCAACGGTCACGCCAAGATCGGTGTCACTGAGCAGTACACCCTCACCGCTGTTATCCAGGCTCGCTGCGCGAATTTGCAGCGCAGCGGCAGCGATCTTGCCTTTGACCGAGGTCAGCGCGTTGTCGATGGTCAGCGTGAGTCTCTGATTGCTGAGTAAGCGGCCGCCATTGTTGTCCAGCGACTTGGCGACCAGATCGAAAGCCAGGTCGCTGGAAATTTCACCGCCACGGTTATTCACTTCACCCAGATTTCTCAGCAACAACTGGCCCGGTGCGCCAATGAAGCCGTTTTGGTTATTTAGCTGGCCGCCGTTCAAGTCAACACTCAGGTTGCCCTTGCTGAACAACTTTCCGGTGTTTTGATCCAACCCATGGAGAGTGGCCACTAACGAATTGGCCGCGCCTATGCTGCCAGCGGCGTTAATCACCTGACCGGCGCTTACTTCCAACAGGTCACCGGAATAAATATTGCCCTGGCTATTGTTCAGTACATCGGTGGTGATGTTGAGTTTGTCCTTGCTGCTCAGGATGCCTTTCTGTTGGTTGTCCAGCGCACTGCTGTTGATCGTGAGGGTCGTATCGGTCAACATTTGGCCTGCACGGTTACTGACGGTATCGCGGGTTTCGATCACCAAGTCCTTGGCGCTGGAGAGCGTGCCGCCGTCGTTGCTGAGGCTTTGGGCGTTGATCTTTAGCGAGCCTTCGCTAAAAAGGCCGCCCTGATCGTTATTGAGATCCGAGGAGAGACTGATCGCGAGGTCACCCTGAGTCATCAACCGACCGCCGTTTTCCAGAACAGCTCCTGTTAACGTCAGCCCCGTATCACCGGACATCAATCCCTTGTTTCGGCTGATGATCTGTCCCACGGCCAAAGCCAGATTCCCGCCAGCCAGGATGTAGCCGCTGTCGCTGTTATCAAGCCAGTCACCCGACAGGATCACGTCGGCCTTGCTCGACAGTTCACCGGTACGGTTATCAAGACGACCGACGGTCAGGTTCAGCGCCTTTGTCGCACCTACCAATCCCTCCAGGCGGTTATCCAACTTGGCCGCCTTGATCGTGAGACCGTTATCGGCGATAACCACGCCTGCCTGATTGTCAAAAAAATCGGCGATAGTGAGATCGCTATCTCCACGACTACGAATTTCTCCGTGAGTGTTGTCCAGAGTGGCGCTGTGGCTGTCGAGACCTGCTGAGGCGATTAACCCCTTTATATTGCTGAGTGCCTGGTCGATGACGAAGGTCAGCTTTGCATTGCTCAGTAATTTTCCGCCATCGTTGTTCAGGCTCTGCGCCTCGATGCTCCAGGCTTTTGCGCCGGAAATCTCTCCGCCGCTGTTGTTCACCTCATTGAGGTTTTTCAGAAGCAATTGACCCGGCGTATGAATATTGCCGCGCTGGTTGTTCAGCAGACCATGATTAAGATCCAGGGTTAGATCGCCGTTGCTGAACAGCTCACCACCGTCCTGCTCCAGCGAGGTGACTGACACCTGAAGCTGTTGCTGGCTGCCGACTTTCCCGCCCGAGTTGTCGAGATGCGTCGCTGTTAATAACAACGAGCCGTCAGTGGCGAGACTACCGCCCTGACGGTTCTTCAATTCACCGGTGGTTAATGTTGAATTAGCCTTCGCGCTGATCAGGCCTTGGTCACTGTTGTCGAGGCTGGCGCTGCTGAACGCCAGGCCTTTTTGCGATGCGATCAGACCGCCCTGGTTAAGCACCGAGCCGACGGATGTGAGTGACATCGCCTCAAGGCTCGACAGTTTGCCCAGACGATTGTCGAGACGACCGGTGTTCAAGGTTATCTGACGCTCACCGCTGATCAGGCCTTGCTGGTTATCGAGGAAGTCATCAAAGTTCAGCACCAGGCTGCCCTGGCTGACGATCCGACCGCCGATATTGCTCAATCCGATGCCGCTGAGCGTGCTTGCGCCTTTGCTGAAGAGCAGGCCATTGGTGGCGTTGATGATCTGCTCGACCTTCAGGCCCAGCATAGTGTCAGACAGCACCTTGCCGCCTTCGCTGTTGTCCAGGCGAGCACCCTGGATATGCAGCTCCAGTTGGCTGGACAGCGAGCCACCGCGATTGTCGATTTGATCGACGTTCATCGTCAGCGTCTTGAGCGATCCGACCAAACCATCCTGGCGGTTATCCAGATTCTTACCGGTAAGGGCGAGATTGCCCTCAGCAACCAGCTCGCCACCTTGTTGGGTCAACGTGTCGATAGTCGCTTCGATATCACCCTTGCCGGAAATCCGCCCAGCACCGTTGGCCACATCTTTGGCCTTCAGGCTCATCGCACCTGTCGAAGTGATCAGCCCCCCATTACGGTTGTCCAGCGTATCGCCTTCGAATCTCAATGCAGCCTTGCTTTCGATGCGGCCCTTGGCTCGGTTGTCCAGTTCATTAACCAACAGCTTCGCGGCCTGATCGGCGCGAATGAGTCCCTCGCGGTTATCGACACCGCTGCTGTTGATGACCAGGGTATTGAGGCTGGAAATTTTTCCGGCGCGGTTATCCAAGCGAGAGGCTTGAACGTCCATCGCGCCATTGGCCTGAATCAGGCCTTTCTGATTGTTGAGCTGAGAGCCGACTCGCGTGGCCAGCGTCCCTTCACTGGTGATCTGACCCTGCTGACTGTTATCGAGCTTTTGCGCCCGAACGGCTAACGCCTGTTTTGCACCGAGCTTGCCGTTGCTGTTATTGATCGTGTCGAACGCGGTGAGATCCAACAGACGCCCTGCTGTCATCAAGCCTGAGACATTATCCAGCGACGTAACCGTCAGCACGGTATCGGTTCGGCTGGAGAGTTCGCCATTGCTGTTAATGAGCTGCCCGACGTTACCAACGATATTACCGCCGCTGATGACACCGCTATTGTTCAAGATCCTACCGGCATTGAGGCTCAAGCTGTTGTCGCTCAGAACACGCCCGGCGTTGCGGTTATCCAGCGTTCCGACGGTGACTATGGTGGCTGCGCCGCTGATCGTCCCGCCCTGGTTGTTCAGGGTCTGCGCCACATTGGCCGTCAGGTTGCGGCTGGCGATCACGCTCTTGCCGCTGTTGTTGAGATTCTGCGCGGTGAGGCTGACATCGCCCCCTGCATTGCGAGTGTTGTCCGCATTGACCCCAGCTTCGATGACGCCGTTGTTGGTCAACTGCCCGCCGCTGCTCAAGCTGATCCGGTCACGGGCGGCGATGTTCTGCTGCACATCCAGTGCGCCGCTGGTTTGCATGTTGACG
>NZ_VCNG01000006.1 GCF_006227205.1 Pseudomonas sp. ICMP22404 | reverse complement strand
GATACAACAACGTCAGGCTCCATAGCTACAACGATTACCGGTCGCCGGTAGCTATGGAGAAACTGGCGGCGTGAAACCTTAACTGGTGTCCAGAATTACTTGACCAGTTCAGCCTGCTCGCGATAGCGGTATATCAGTCAACCTCGTCATCATAGCTTCACACCGCTGATCTACCGTGTGCGCCGATTGCTCCAGTCCCCCTCAATCGGTGAGCCGCTTACCTGATGCAAGCCCTCCTGAAAAAAACAAGAAATGAAGCCCCCGACGCCGCGCCGGCAGACCTGCAACCAGCCCATGACGATGAGATCGATGTCCGGTTCCTGACAACGGCCGATCTCCCTTCCCTGCTGGAACTCGAGCAGAGGAAATGGACCGACGACCAGCGCGCCGATGCGCTCATGCTGGCGAGTCGAATTGCAGCCTTCCCCACCTTGAGTGTCGGTGCATTCTGCGTCCATACCGGCGCCGCGTTGGCCTCGTTGTTCATGAAACCCACCCGGCACGACGTCATCCACCGCTGCTCGACGTGGGAAGACTGCGCCAGGCGACAGCACGGCGATGAGTCCGCAGCGACCGGCACGTTGTTCGGCATCAGCCTGAGCAGCATCGATCCGAAAGCCGCGAACGCCATCTTCGAGTTCTTCTGGCCCTACGCACTCAAGCAGGGATGGTCGGACATCTACCTGGGCTCCCCCGTCCCGGGCCTGCGGGACTGGCGCTCGAAGAACCCCGGTATCACGGTCGCGCAGTACGTGCGCAGTCAACGCCAAGGACTGCCGCTGGATCCACAGCTGCGTTACTACTTCAAGAAAGGCTTTCGCCAGATAGTCGCCATCAAGGACAACTACTTTCCCCACGAACCGTCGCTGGATGTCGGCGTGTTAATCCGGGGCAGAGTGCCGCTTTCGGGGCTTTCGTTCCTCTGGAAGCGAGTGCCGCTGCCTTGGTTGCAACGCATGAAAAAGCTGGTCTTCGTATGTTTATGAAGCCCTTGTTCCAAGGACTCGGCAGCAACCTGCCCAGCTATCTGTTCCTGGCACTGTGTATCGGGAATACGGCTGCACTCGCCTGGCTCGCAGGGAACGAAGCTTTCGGATGGCTGGAGTTCGCGCCGTTGGTGATACTGCAGGCGGTCCTGATGATCGGTGTTCAGGAGATCAAGCACCAGGGCGTGCATCGTCAATTTCTCGTTGGCACGCGCCTCAACGATGCCGTCGGAATGCTCGCAGCGGCGATGTTCGGCGCCAACTTCGTCGGCTACCGCTACTTTCATCTGGAGCATCATCGCAAGACCTGTCAGGCCGACGATCCTGAAGGGCTGATGTATGAACAGTCATGGCGAACGCGCCTGATCTGCCTGCTGGGCCCCGTCGAGCAACTCTGGACGACCCTCTCCACCAATGCCATCTCCCGACGTTATGTCCCGCCTCGCGAAGTCTGGCGCTGGCGGCGGAACAACGCCCTGCTTGCCCTGTTCCTTGCTGCGCTGGCAGTGGGCATCCACGAGGCGCCTCGCCAAGTCCTGAGTGCCTGGCTGATCCCGTATTGCCTGTTTGCCTGGCTGGATTTCTGGTTGACCCAGGCCGAGCACTATGGCGTCGCGATCTCGGCCCAAGGGGCGCGTCGTGCCCCGGCGGACATCACGACGGACGTTTACCTGCCGACCTGGGTGTCCTGGCTCATCCTGCACCGCTCGCTGCATCGCACGCACCATGATGCGCCGGCGACCCGCTGGTTCCATGCCCACGCCCGCTCGAAGGTGCTGGCTGAAACCCGGCCAGGCAGCGCGGTGGGGCTGTGTGCTTTTCTTGCCACCTGGATGCGTTTCGGTCCGCGACTCTGGAAGTAAACCTTGGAAAATCAAAAGCAGAACGAGCCTTTGTCCTTCCAGCCCTTCTGGAACGACACGCCGATCAAGACCTATCTGTTCGATGCTTTTTCAGTGCTGTTGCCCGCGGGTGAACAGTTTGTGATTTCGGTGGTGGAGTCAGCCGCCTCACAGCTGCAACAGACCTCGACACTGGCCGCCGAGTCGCGCCGTTTCGTCGCTGAGGAGCGCGCCCACCAACGAGCGCACCGGCTCTACAACCAGCAATTGGAAAAGCAAGGGTTCGAGGTCAGGAAGTATGAAGTCGACATCGAAAAAGACCTCGAGAACGTGCAGTCGAAGGCGTCGCCCAAGGCGCAGCTGGCCCTGGCTGCCGCGTTCGAGCATGTGACGGCGGTGATATCCAGGATTGCCTTGCGCAAGGGCGGCCTGCTCTCGGCCACCGAATCTTCGCAGACGCGCCTGTGGCGCTGGCATTGCCGCGAAGAAGTGGCCCACCAGCATGTCACCACGGATCTGTTGCGGGCGTTGGGCGTTCCTTACTGGCAGCGCATGCTCTGGTTCCTGGTGGCATCGGCGCTCCTGGCATTCGATGTCCTGCGCCATGTCCACGGTTTCGCCCGCCTCGATATCCGACGTGGAAGGGTCAGCGCCGCACAGGTGCGACGAGCAGCGGGTCGCCTGTTGTTGCGTGACGGCATGAACCTGGTCTTGTTGGCCGCCGGATGGATCGGCTACTGCCTGCCATTGAGCGTCCGCGTGACTGCGAACTGTCAGTGAACTGCAATATTCCCGACTTATTCTGGCCCCATACGCCACGGTTCATTACGGATCGTGGGTCATGCATGCCGGGAATTGCCCAGGGGGCCCACCAAATGAAAATAACGGTATTCGGTAGTGGTTATGTAGGGTTGGTGCAAGCCGCCGTGCTGGCCGAAGTGGGCCACGACGTGATCTGCATGGACATCGACGAGCAGAAGGTCGAAAGCCTGCGTCAGGGTCAGGTCAGCATCTACGAGCCGGGCCTGGCGCCATTGGTGCGTGAAGGGATTGAAGCTGGAAGGCTGCATTTCACCAGCGATGAGCGGCTCGCCGTACAGCACGGCCAGGTGCTGTTCATCGCGGTCGGTACGCCGTCCAGGGAGGATGGGGCGGCCGATCTGTGCCAGGTGATGGCGGTCGGTGAGGCTGTCGCCCGTTATCGCGAGCAACCGGTCCTGTTGGTGGAAAAGTCCACCGTACCGGTGGGCACCGGCGACGCCCTGCGGGCACACATCGACAAATGCCTGATCAAGGCCGGTCGCCTGCTGCAATTCGATATCGCGTCCAATCCGGAGTTTCTCAAGGAAGGCTCGGCGGTTGCCGATTGCCGCCGCCCGGATCGCATCGTGGTCGGCTGCGAGCGCGATGAGGTCCGGGAAATCATGCGTGACCTGTATGCGCCGTTCAATCGCAATCACGACCGGGTCCTGTTCATGGACCTGCGCAGCGCCGAGCTGACCAAATACGCCGCCAATGCCATGCTCGCGACCAAGATCAGCTTCATCAATCAGATCGCGGAACTGGCGGAGCACCTGGGGGCCGACATCGAATCGGTGCGCCTGGGCATCGGTGCCGATTCACGCATCGGCTATCACTTTATCTACCCGGGCTGCGGCTACGGCGGCTCGTGCTTTCCCAAGGACATGCGCGCCCTGATCCACAGCGCCGAGCAGGCCCATTGCGCCAGCGACCTGCTGCAAGCGGTGGAAGCCATCAACGGGCGCCAGAAACACAAGCTGTTCGAGCGGATCAAGGCGTTCTACAACGGCGATCTGCGCGGAAAAACCTTTGCCCTGTGGGGGCTGGCCTTCAAGCCCAACACCGATGACATGCGCGATGCGCCGAGCCGCGTGCTCCTCGAATCGCTGTGGGCCTCCGGCGCAACGGTCCGGGCGTTCGATCCGGAGGCGATGCAGCAGACCCAGCAGCTCTACCCCAACGAGTCGAAACTCCTGCTGATGGGCACCCCGGAATCGGTCTTGCCGGGCGCCGACGCGCTGATCATCTGCACCGAGTGGCAGCCTTTCAAGGCACCGGACTTTGCGCTGATCCAGCAACGGCTCAAGGCGCCAGTGGTGTTCGATGGCCGCAATTTGTATGACCCGGAGCGCATGGCCGACAGGGGCTTTACCTATTTTCCGATGGGGCGCGGGCAGTCATGCGATTTGCCCATCGCACCGCACACGCCGTACCCGATCCCCCGAAGCGCTTAACCCTGTGGAAGCCGGGCTTGCCCGCGAAGGCGTCGACACATTCAACATCTGAAGTGACAGACAGACCGCTTTCGCGAGCCAGCCCACTCCCACGTTGGGAGCACACCGTTACTTCAAAATAAATGATCTCAAACAGCATTAATATGAATTTGTAAGCGAGGATGCTGGGCGTCACACTGTGCGGCGTTCCTTCCCCAATTGTTGGAGCACTTAAAGGGCTTTCAGGGACTCTCCCGTAAGCCCCTTTTTTTGTTCGCTTTTTGGATTTGTGCTCAATGCTTTCTCGCTGGTTCCCCGCGGCTATCAATACCCGTCCCACCGAATGGAGCCGCGCCGCCATCGGCATGGCCCTGGGGGTCATGTTCAGTGTCTGGCTCTGCGGCCAGGTGTATGGCCTCGACGTGGCGCAACACCTGATCGGCCCTCTTGGGGCTTCGGCCGTGCTGCTGTTCGCCGTGTCTTCGGGCGCCCTTGCCCAGCCCTGGTCGATTTTCGGCGGTTACCTGTGTGCCTCGGTCGTGGGGCTGCTGGTGGCCCACGTGTTGGGGCGAACATTGGGCAGCGCCTGCCTGGCAGCCGGCATGGCCCTGGTATTGATGTGTTGGCTGCGCTGCATTCATCCACCGGCCGGCGCCCTGGCGGCGACCTTGGTGCTGGCGGACTCGTCCGTCGCCGCCCTCGACTGGCAGGCCCTCGGCGCGGCCATGCTGGCAGGTTCCACCCTGCTCGTCAGTGCGCTGGCGTACAACAACCTGACGCGGGTGCGCTATCCGAAGCGGGCCAGCGAGCCGGTGGCCGTCATTCCCGCCGACCATCCCCCCGTGGACCGCCAGGCCATCACCGCCGAGGACTTGAAGCTGGCTCTTGCGGAAATGGAAGCATTCTTCGACGTAACCCCTGAAGATCTCGAACAATTGATCCACGCCAGCGAGCGAAATGCCAAGCGCCGCAGCATCACGGAGGTGCTGTCGGGTCGCGAGTGAGCCTGTGGCTGCTATAAATATGCAGACAGGACCTGCACGTATACCGGTTGTGCGAGGCAATTTTGCACTGTTACGATCCCGACCGGATACGCGCGACACAATTCATAAAGACAATAAAAGCAGGGAGTTAGCGATGACTGCTCAGGTTTCATCCCAAGCCACAGGGAGCGTCGAAGTCGTGGCCTGTGAGGTGTTGGTCGAGGTTCGCAACCACATCGGCCATCTGACCCTGAACCGCCCCGCCGGCCTCAATGCCCTTACCCTGGCCATGGTGCGCAGCTTGCAGCAGCAACTCGATGCCTGGCTTGCCGATCCTCAGATCCACGCGGTGGTGTTGCGCGGCGCCGGAGACAAGGCGTTCTGTGCCGGTGGCGATATCCGTTCGCTCTACGACAGCCACAAGCAAGGCGACACGCTGCACGAAGACTTTTTCGTCGAGGAGTACGCCCTCGACCTGACGATCCACCATTACCGCAAACCGATTCTCGCCCTGATGGACGGTTTCGTCCTGGGCGGCGGCATGGGCCTGGCACAGGGCGCGGACCTGCGAGTGGTGACCGAGCGCAGTCGCCTGGGCATGCCCGAGGTCGGCATCGGTTACTTCCCGGACGTGGGCGGCAGTTATTTCCTGCCGCGCATCCCTGGCGAACTGGGTATCTACCTGGGGGTCAGCGGTGTCCAGATAAAGGCGGCCGACGCGTTGTACTGCGGCCTGGCCGATTGGTATCTGGAAAGCCGCAAGCTCGCTCAACTCGACGAGCGTCTCGACCGCTTGGAATGGAGCGACATGCCGCTCAAGGATCTGCAAAGCCTGCTGGCGAAACTCGCCGTGCAGCAACTGCCGGCCCCGCCCCTGGACGGCCTGCGTCCGGCCATCGATCACTTTTTCGCCCTGCCCGATGTGCCAAGCATGGTCGAGCAATTGCGCCAGGTCACCGTCGCCAACAGCCATGAGTGGGCGCTGCAAACCGCCGAGCTGCTGGAAACCCGTTCGCCCCTGGCCATGGCGGTCACGCTGGAGATGCTGCGACGTGGTCGCCACTTGAGTCTGGAAGACTGTTTCGCCCTGGAGCTGCACCTGGACCGGCAATGGTTCGAGCGCGGCGACCTGATCGAAGGCGTGCGCGCCCTGCTGATCGACAAAGACAAGAAGCCCCGCTGGAACCCGCCGACCCTGGATGCGCTGGACGCGAACCTGGTGGCGAGTTTCTTCGACGGCCTCGACGACCTCGGGAACTGAATCCATGCACGACCTCGAACTGACTGAAGAACAAGTGATGATCCGCGACATGGCCCGGGACTTTGCCCGTGGCGAAATCGCGCCCCATGCCCAGGCGTGGGAAAAGGCCGGTTGGATCGACGATGGCCTGGTGGCGAAGATGGGTGAACTGGGCCTGCTGGGCATGGTGGTACCCGAGGAATGGGGGGGTACCTACGTCGATTACGTCGCCTACGCCCTGGCGGTGGAAGAAATCTCCGCGGGTGATGGCGCGACCGGGGCGCTGATGAGCATCCACAACTCGGTGGGCTGTGGGCCGGTCCTCAACTTCGGCACCGATGAACAGAAACAGACCTGGCTGGCCGACCTGGCGAGTGGACAGGCCATTGGCTGCTTCTGCCTGACCGAACCCCAGGCGGGTTCCGAGGCCCACAACCTGCGCACCCGCGCCGAACTGCGGGACGGCCAGTGGGTCATCAATGGCGCCAAGCAGTTCGTCAGTAACGGCAAGCGGGCGAAACTGGCGATCGTGTTCGCGGTGACGGACCCGGACCTGGGCAAGAAAGGCATCTCGGCCTTCCTGGTGCCGACCGATACGCCGGGCTTCATCGTCGATCGTACCGAGCACAAGATGGGCATCCGCGCTTCGGACACCTGCGCCGTCACCTTGAACAACTGCAGCGTTCCCGAGGCCAACCTGCTGGGTGCCCGTGGCAAAGGCCTGGCGATCGCCCTCTCCAACCTTGAAGGCGGCCGGATCGGCATCGCCGCGCAGGCCCTGGGCATCGCCCGGGCGGCATTCGAGGCGGCCCTGGCCTACTCGCGGGATCGGGTGCAGTTCGACAAGCCGATCATCGAGCACCAGAGCATTGCCAACCTGTTGGCCGACATGCACACCCGCCTGAATGCCGCCCGCCTGCTCATCCTCCATGCTGCCCGCTTGCGCAGCGCCGGCAAGCCCTGCCTCTCAGAAGCCTCCCAGGCGAAGCTGTTTGCCTCGGAAATGGCCGAAAAGGTCTGCTCTTCGGCGATGCAGATTCATGGCGGCTACGGCTATCTGGAAGACTATCCGGTGGAGCGCTACTACCGCGATGCACGGATTACCCAGATCTATGAAGGGTCGAGCGAGATCCAGCGGATGGTCATCGCCCGGGAATTGAAGAACTACCTGGTGTAAACCCATCGCGAGCAGGCTCGCTCCCACATTGGATCGGTGGTCTACGCAATATTTGCATACACCACCGGCCCCTGTGGGAGCGAGCCTGCTCGCGATAGCGTCGTAGCTGTCACTGAGCTACTGAAGGTGTCGCCGCCTTCGCGAGCAAGCCAGCTCCCACCGGGAATGCCGCGCGATCAATCGTAGAACGGTTCAACCAACGTCCGGCTGCCAACAAAAAAGCTGTCCGCCACCAGCCGCAGCGGTTGCAGGTCCAGGTCGCTGGCCTTGTCGGCGATCAGCTGTTGGAAATGTCGATACACCGCCGCGTACTCGCCCTCCTCCGAAACCGTCTGGCGCACGCCATCGATGCTCAACAGGGCACCACCGTTATCCAGGCGTAAGGTACCCTCGGTGCAGCGGATCTCGATGCTCCAGAGTTCATCATGACCGTGGTCGAAATCGAACTCCGCGCGGATATCGAGGTGGCGGGCATCCGACATCTGGATGCTTGCGGCGATAGGCGATTGGCAGTTATCGGGAACCCGCAGCTGTGCCGATTTGACAAACAGCGGCCGCGGCAACAGATGGGTCGCGATCGACAAGGCATTGATGCCGGGGTCGAACACGCCCAGGCCGCCCGGTTGCCAGATCCACGCCTGGCCGGGATGCCATTTGCGCACGTCTTCCTTCCAATCGATCTGCACGCTTTGCAGGGTGCGGGTGGCCAGCCAGTCCCGGGCCGCCTCGATCCCGGGTGCGTAGCGCGAATGCCAGGCAAACAGTGCGCTGACGCCCAGCTCCCCAGCCTGGCTGACCAATGCCATCGCTTCGCCGAGGGTGGCGCATGGCGGCTTTTCCACCAGGACATGCTTGCCGGCGGCCAGCGCCTGCCCCACCAGAGCGAATCGGCCCTGCGGCGGCGTGCAAAAGGCAATCGCATCAACCTGGGGGCCATTTGCGAGCAGCTCGCCCAGGGACTTGAAATTCTCTACCCCGGCACAGGGCTGCCCCTGCGTGGCGACCGCCACCAATTGAAACGCCGGATTGGCGTGGATGGCGGGTACATGTTGATCTTGGGCAATCTTGCCGTAGCCCACCAGACCGAGACGAATCGGTTGCATCTAGGACTCCTGATTTTTTGTATTTGTGATCGGCCAGCAAACTAGACGTAAATCGCCTGGCAGACAATGGGACAGCGGAATTTCCTGCGAGTCATGACGCCCTCGTAGTCCTACGCGCAGTGAGAGTGATGCGCGTCACAGATCAAATGGGCGCCTGTTCCGCCGAAGGGGCTTTTTTCCGCATAAACGCTTATAAAGCGCTCAGGAATTCGCGGAAGAACGTTTTACCACTGCATGGACCATCAAGGAGCCGTAAACATGAGCACCACCGAACACGTACAAGGCACTGGCAAATACAGCGCCAAATGGCAGGAACGCTTTAATTTCTTTGATACCTATGGCGCGCCGAACGATCCGCGACACAAAGAAGCCTTCAAGGCGCTACCAGGCTTCAAGAAGAAGATGCTGATCAATGCCAACGTGATTGCCTTCTTCTTCGGCCCGATCTACCTGTTCGTCCTGGGACTCTGGAAGAAGAACCTGGCCATGATCGGCATCATGATCGGGATCAGCATCGCAGTGAGCGTGATTTTTGCGCTCATGGGCACGGAATCTCCAAGGGCGCTGGATTCGGGCATGAGCGCGGCCTTTTCGGTGATGTACGCGATCATGACCAATTACGCGTACTACCTGAAAGAAGTCAAAGGCGAGCAAAGCTGGAACCCGTTCGAAGGCATGCGTTTCTGATCGCAGCTTCCGGCCGCTCAAGAGCCCGCACCTCGCCATGAGTGTGCGGGCTTTTTGTTTGCGGGCCAAAGCGTTGCGGATGAATCGAACTTCCGGGAAGACCGCCTGTTCCAAAGGAAAGACCGTTCAAAATCCGGCGAGCTCATCGTTCTTGCTCTTCGAGGCTCATAACCCTGGTGACTAGGTGGTCTTTGTAAGCCTATGGCATGATGCCCTAGTACTTTCCCTGATGAGAGGCTGGTTGTGTCAGAGATTCCCCTAGTGGTGTGTGATGACTCCAACATGGCCCGTAAGCAAGTGTTACGGGCATTGCCGGCGGACTGGTCGGTATCCATTACCGAGGCCAGTAACGGCCGCCAGGCCATGGAGGCCATACGCAAGGGGCTGGGCCAAGTGGTACTGCTCGACCTGACCATGCCGGAGATGGATGGCTACCAGGTGTTGAGCGCCTTGCGCACTGAAGGGTTGAAAGCGCAAGTCATCGTGATTTCCGGTGACATCCAGGAAGAAGCGGTGCGCCGCGTCAGCGAACTGGGCGCCCTGGCGTTCCTGAAAAAGCCTTTCGACGAAAACGAATTGCGCCAGACCCTCAGCCGTCTGGGCCTGCTGACGAAAGCCACGCAGGCGCCGCTGCAGCATCGTCCGACAAGCAACACCGCCATCCATTTTCACGACGCATTCCGCGAGACGGTCAACGTCGCCATTGGCCGGGCCGCCGCCCTGATCGCCAAGGTCCTGGGCGTCTTCGTGCAGTTGCCGGTCCCGAACGTGAACGTCCTCGAAGTCGGCGAGTTGCACATGGCGCTCGCCGACGCCGGCAGCTCCCAGCAGCTCACAGCCATCTGCCAGGGTTTTATCGGCAGCGGCATCGCCGGTGAAGCCCTGCTGATGTTCCATGACTCGGAAGTCGCCGATATCGCGCAATTGATGCAGCGCCAGAGCGCCGATTATTCGGACCTGGAAATGGTGCTCGATCTTTCCAGCGTACTGATCGGCGCGTGCCTGAGCAGTATTGCCGAGCAGATCGATGTGGTGTTCTCTCAAGGCCATCCGCAGGTGCTCGGCCAGCATGCGGCGATCGACGAACTGATCCGGGTCAACCAGACCCGCTGGAAAAAGACCCTCGCCGTGGAAATCAGCTACAGCCTGGAAGGCCACGACATTCGCTTCGACCTGTTATTGCTGTTCACGGAAGACTCAATCGAGCGGTTGACCCACAAACTCGCCTACTTGATGAGCTGAGCCATGAACAATCCTGTTGATCTGAACGAATTCCACTGGTTGCTGGCGATTGTCCAGAGCATCGATGTCGGCGTGGTGGTGCTTGACCGCGACTATCGGGTGCAGGTCTGGAACACGTTCATGGAGAACCGTTCCGGGGTCCAGCCGAAGGATGCCCATAACCAGCATTTCTTCAGTCTGTTTCCCGAAGTCGACCAGCAATGGTTCAGCCGCAAGGTGGAAAGCGTCGCCGCCCTGGGCACGCCTGCCTTCACCGTCTGGGAACAGCGTCCCTACCTGGTGCGGTTCAAGAACTATCAGCCGATCACCGGCCACGAAGCGTTCATGTTCCAGAACACCACCCTGCTGCCCCTGCGCTCCCCCGACAGCAAGATCAACCATATTTGCCTGGTGATCTATGACGTCACCGACGTCGCCACCAACCGGCATCAACTCCAGGCCGCCAATGCACAGCTGCAGCTGTTGTCCAGCACCGATCGGCTGACCGGCCTGTACAACCGTGGGTATTGGGAAGAGAACCTCAAGGCCACCTATGCCCGGCATCAACGCTATGGCAATAACTCCAGTCTGGTCATGTTCGACATCGACCACTTCAAGCGGGTCAATGACACCTATGGCCACCAGGCTGGCGACAAGGTCATCGAGCAGGTCGCTAGCCTGGTCCGCGAGCACGTGCGTGACTCCGACGTGGCCGGACGCTATGGCGGCGAAGAGTTCGGCGTAGTGCTCTCAGACACTGACAAGGCCGGTGCTCGGATGTTTGCCGAGCGTCTGCGCAAGGCCGTCGAAGAGATGGACGTGCGATACGGCGACAAGGTCATCCGTTTCACCATCAGCCTGGGGGTGGCCGACTTGAGCCCGCCATCCAATACCCACGCCGACCTGATCGCCTGGGCGGACGAGGCGTTGTACACCTCCAAGAAAACCGGGCGCAATCGGGTGACGGTGCACGAGTAGCGCTATGTAGCCTGCTGGCTCCTCAACGCACCGATGATGAAGGCGTGAAGGCTGTTCACAGCCTTCGAACCGCGAGAGGCCCGACTGCGAAAAACCGACACCTCCATCGGTTCTATGCCGCCCAGATCATGTTCGTTGCCGAGCACTTGCAATGAGGCCGGGACACTGCACTGAGTGATGGCGGCGATGGCAATCCCACCTTCCACCGCCGCGACTTGGCCAGCGAGGCTGGAACTGTTGTAGACCACCTTATACCGACGGCCCTGCAGCGTTAACGAATTGACTGCATTGCGCCGGGCCAGGCTGGCACTTTCGTAGACCGCGATCGGTATGGGGTCGCGCCGCCAAAGTTCGAACTGAGGCGACCCCACCCACACCATGGGTTCCTTGAAGAGAAATGTACCCCGCTGGGGGGAGTCCCTGGAGACCAGCGCCAGGTCCAGGTCCCCATTCACCACCCGTGGAATCAAGGTCGTCGACTGTTCGCAATCCAATTCTATTTCAACACCCCCATAGCGGGGAGCGAAACGCTTGAGCACAGGCGTCAGGTACTTGGCCGCGTAATCCTCGGCAACGCCCAGCCGTATACGCCCGGTCAGCTCTTCGCCATGAAAAGCCGCCTGCGTCTCGGCATGCAGCGCCACCATGCGCCGCGCATAGCCCAGGAGGGTCTGACCATCGAGGGTCAGCTGCAGATGCCGCGGGCCGCGACTCAACAACTGCCGCCCAAGCGCCGCTTCCAGTTTCTTCATCTGCATGCTCACGGCGGACTGTGACCGATGCACCTCAAGGGCCGCGCCCGAAAGCGAACCGGCGTCCACCACCGCGACAAAGCACTTGAGCCAGTCCATCTGCAAATCGCCGGAAGGCATGTCCACGACCCCTATTCGATAATCGAATGTCTAAGCCATGAATTATGCGCTTCCGTTGACCGGCTTTCATCCCCAGGATGTGGGGAGCGGACGTTGCGTTTGACTGGAGAACATCATGCCTTTCGAGACCTGGCTGCTTTACCTGGTGACCTGCTGCGGCATCGCGGTGGTGCCTGGGCCCAACGCGTTGCTGGTCCTGACCCACGGCGCGATCCATGGCAACCGCAAGACGCTTTTCACCATCAGTGGCGGTGTGTTGGGCTTCGTCGTGATGCTCTCGTTGTGCGCCCTGGGGCTAGGTGCACTGATCCAGGCCTCCGTGACCGGGTTCATGGTGCTGAAGATAGCCGGCGGGCTTTATCTCATCTGGCTGGGCCTGGGATTGTGGCGGTCGGCACCTGTTTCCCTGGACGTGGATGCCGTGACGGGATCCGGCCCGTGGTCACTGTTCCGACAGGGCCTGTTGTCGGCGGTCTCGAATCCCAAGGCACTGTTGCTGTTCACCGCGTTTATCCCGCCCTTTCTTGATCCACACAGGAACCTGCTCGTCCAGACCGCCGCTATCGCGCTGACCTATGCCGTCGTGGAGTTCATCGTCGAGTACATCGTGGCCACGGCGGCGTATCGGGTCAGGCCATGGCTGGCTCGGGCCGGGCGTCGGTTCAACAAGGTCTGCGGCGGTTTTTTCGTGGCGTTTGGCCTGGTGCTGCCCGTCCATTCCTGACTGCAGGTATCCGCGCCGAGCGACGTTGGGTTGAGCCAACGTACCTTAGGGTGATCGATCCAAACAGAAAGATAGGAGGACAGGCCGACAGGCCAATTCGCAGGATTGGGCAATCATCAGCCTGAATTGTGCAATGTGCCTGGGGGATTCCTTCCTATAGTTGATCGGAGCCAAACCTTGCGGAGCAAGTCCCACCATGAGCGCCCTCAACATCAATGGCCGTGAGTACACGGTCGACGTCGATCCTGGCACCCCGATCCTTTGGACACTGCGGGATACGTTGGGCATGACCGGCACCAAGTTCGGCTGCGGCGCAGCCCTGTGCGGTGCATGCACGGTTCACCTGGACGGCCAGGCCATCCGCTCCTGCGTGACGCCGATCGCAGCCGCCGAAGGCAGGAAAATCACCACCATCGAAGCCGCTACCGACGGCAGCGACCCGGTCGGCACGGCGGTGCATGAGGCCTGGGTCAAGCATGACGTCGCGCAGTGTGGCTACTGCCAGAGCGGCCAGATCATGAGCGCGACCGCTTTCCTCAAGGCCCAACCCAAGGGCAAGCAACCCACCGCCGCCGAAATCGACTCGGCCATGGCCGGCAACATCTGCCGCTGCGGTACCTATGTCCGTATCCGTGCTGCCGTGGCCGATGCCGCCAAAGCCCTCGCCTGACCGGAGTGCGCCATGCTGAACGACATTTTTCCTGACGAACTCCCCCGCACCCTGCAATCGATCTTCACCGACGACATGGGCAGTCTCACCACACTCCCCCGGCGCAGTTTTCTCAAAATCGTCGGCATTGGCGGGCTGGCCTTGGGGGCATTCCCGCACCTGGCCCTGGCACAACAAGCCGGCGACGGTGCGCAGGCGCTCAAGCCGACCCAGCAACCGTCGGCGTTCGTGCAGATCGCGCCCAACGGCGAAGTAACGGTTACCATCAATCGCCTGGAGTTCGGCCAGGGGGTGCAGACCGGACTGCCCATGATTCTGGCCGAAGAACTCGATGCCGACTGGAACCTGGTGCGTACCCGCAACGGCAGCAACGACTCGGCTTATCAGGACCCGAGTTTCGGCATGCACATCACCGGTGGCTCCAACTCGATCAAGAACAGCTACACCCAATACCGTGAATTGGGCGCTCGCGCTCGCGCCATGTTGCTCGCGGCGGCGGCTGCGCGCTGGAATGTGGATGCGGCGAGCCTGAGTACCCAGGCGGGCATGGTGCTAGGCCCTGGAGGCCGAAAAGCGAGCTACGGAGAACTCGCCGATGCGGCGATGGCGTTGCCCGTGCCTGAAACAATCACCCTCAAGGATCCCAAGGACTTCCGCATCATTGGCCAGGCAACCACACGCATCGATGCCAAGGCCAAGAGCAGCGGCCGGCAGGATTTCGGCATCGACATGCACCTGCCTGGGCAGCTCACCGCCGTAGTGGCGCGCCCTCCTGTATTCGGGGCCCGTATCGCTTCGCTGGATGACAGCGTGGCGCGTGCCACCCAAGGGGTAAAAGCCGTCCTGCGAGTGCCGCTGGACGGAGGGGCCGAAGGTGTGGCGGTGGTCGCGGACGGCTACTGGCAGGCGAAAACCGGCCGCGATGCGCTCAAGCTGCAATGGGATACCTCCACGGTCGAGAAGGTGGACAGCGAAAAGCAACTGGCGCAGTACCGGGACCTGGCCAACCGGCCCGGCCCCCTTCATTTCGATGCTGACATGACGCCGCTTGCCAAGGCCTCGCATCAGTTGGAAGCCGAGTTCCTGTTCCCCTACCTCGCTCACGCGCCGATGGAACCGTTGAACTGCACCGTCCAGGTTTCCGGCGACCGCGCCCAGCTATGGGTCGGTACGCAGTTCCCCGGTGGCGACGGTGTCGCGGCGGCACGGGTATTGAATCTCAAGCCCGAACAAGTCCAGGTCAATGTGCAGACGGCAGGCGGTGGCTTTGGCCGGCGTGGTGTACCTTCCGGCGACTTCGTCGTGCTCGCCTGCGAAGTCGCCAAGGCCGCCCGCAGCGCCGGGCTCGATGCGCCTATTCGCACCCTGTGGAGTCGTGAAGACGACATCAAGGGCGGTTACTACCGCCCCATGCATTTGCACCGCGCGCGGATCGGTTTCGATGACAACGGCAACGTCCTGGCCTGGGATCACGTGCTGGTCGGGCAATCGATCCTCGCCGACACGATGTTCGGCGCCCGGGTGCAGAACGGCATCGACCCTACGGCCACGGAAGGTTTGCGCGACCCTTATCCGCTGCCGATGCGCCTGACGGTGCATCATCCCAAGCTCAACGTTCCCGTGTTGTGGTGGCGCAGCGTGGGCTCCACGCATACGGCCTTCGTGATGGAAACATTGATCGATGAGATTGCCCGGACAACCCGGCAGGATCCAGTGGCCTATCGGATGAAGCTGTTTGCCGATCAAAGCCCACGCCACCGCGCCGCGCTGCAACTGGCGGTAGACAAGAGTGGTTACGGCAAGGATCAACTAGCCGAAGGCCGGGCCTGGGGCGTGGCAGTGCACGAGTCGTTCAGCTCAGTGGTGGCCTACGTGGTCCAGGCCTCGGTACAGAACGGCCGTCCGGTGCTGCATCAGGTGACCGCGGGCGTGCACTGCAACCTGGCCGTCAACCCGCGCAGCGTCGAGGCGCAGGTCCAGGGTGCGGCTCTCATGGGCTTGTCCATGTGTCTGCCGGGCGGCGCCGTCACGTTGAAGGACGGCGTGGTGCAGCAAAGCAACTTTGCCGATTTCAGCGTGCCACGCATCACCGATACGCCGGAGTTCTCGATTCACATCGTGCCTAGCGCGGATCCACCCACAGGCATGGGTGAACCCGGCCTGCCGGCGTTGGCACCGGCCTTTGCGAATGCGGTGGCGAGCCTGACGGGCAAGCCGCTGCGTCAGTTGCCGTTCCAACTGACGTGACTGAGTAGCTCGATCAAGCGGCTCCGGCTTTCCCATGGAACGCCTGCCCCAACACCGCCAAGCGTTCCGCCAACGGTGGCAGGCATTGGCTGCTGCGCGTCAGGATGCCGATGTTGTCGGCGTTGCGCTCAGCCACGGCCTGCACGGTTTGCAGGCGCTCGTTGAGACCCAACGACGCCTTGGACTGTTCTTGGGTGGTGCTGGCGATCAAGTCGTTGAAATGGTTGATCACCGCGATGTCCTCCACCACGGCGTGCAAGAGTTGCGAAGCCAATTGGCTGGCGGACACACAGCGCTCCACGCCGTCCCGGCTGTCCTGCATGGCGACAGCGGCCTGACGGCTGCCTTGCTGCAGCTTAGCGATGATCTGCTGGATTTCCGTGGTGGATGTCGAAGTCTTCTGTGAAAGGCTACGCACTTCATCGGCCACCACCGCAAACCCTCGCCCCTGCTCACCGGCCCGGGCGGCCTCGATGGCCGCGTTCAGGGCCAGCAGGTTGGTTTGCTCGGCAATGCCGTTGATCACATCGAGCACCTGGCCGATCTGTTGCGCCTGATCGGCCAGGACTCGCACGGTTTCGTTGGTCAGATTGATGCGCGCGGCCAGTTCGACGATTTCCTCGCGGGTCTGGTCCACTGTGCTGCGTCCCCGGGTAACCTGCTCGTTGGCCTGCCCGGCGCGCTGTAGGGTCTGGTCGACGTGGCCGGCAATGTTCTCCATGGCCTGGACCAGATGACCGATCGCCCCGCTCATCTGTGCCACTTCATCCAACTGGTGCCGGGCGCCGCTTTCCAAGGTCTGCCCGACCTGGGACAAATCCTGGCCAAGGTCGGAAAGATTACGGGTATCGCGTACCACGCCATCCACCAGTTGGGTGACCTGCCGCAGGAAATAATCGAAGCGTTCCCCCGAAGACACCTTGATGCCCTGGCTGCGCCGGTTGTCGGCGTCGCTGCTGAGCTGCGCGGCGGCCGCAAGTACCTTGTCCAGTACATCCTGGTTTTCCGTGGCGTCCATCAGGCTCTGGTTCGCCAGGTAGATCAGGATCACGCTCTCCACCACGACATAGAAGGCATGGACGAAGACCATGCCCCAGCTGCCATGGCCGGCCATGACAAAAACCGGGAATCCCTGATGCTGCAGCCAGTGGAAGCCAAGATGGTGAACAGCGATCGTCGCGGCGGCCACGACAATGGGCAGCCAGTCACGGTAGAACGTCAACACGGCCAGCAGGACGAAAATCCCGAAATGGAATTCGACGACGCCATGCGTCTGATTGATGTGCAAGGCGGCCATCACCATCAGCGCCACGGCGATGACACATCGCATGAGCCGCGTACCGCCCAGGCCACGGTACAGCGCGGTGGTCAACAGGCAGGTCGTCGCCCCCACCAGCAGCGCCTGGAGGAAGGTCGAATACATGAAGGCCAGGCCCAGAGAGTACAGCAGCGTGAGCCAGAGCAACCCCAGCATGATGCGATCAGCTTTGCGGTGGTGGTCGTTGAAACGCGCCGGCGATGTCATGGGAATGTCCTTTTCATGTACCTGATGGGTTCCGTGAGCGATGCCGCGCGCAACCGCTATCGGCATGTCGGAATGCAACTGTAGCCAATTGCCACTACGGAATGATAGTAAGCCATCGATCTTTTCCTGCAGGATGTTTGCTTTATCATGGCCGTCATCCCAATTCCCTGACCTGATGGAACCGCCATGACTTTCGATTTCGACCCCGTGTTCGAGCGCCACGGTACCGGCAGCACCAAATGGAGTCGCTACCCGGCCGATGTGTTGCCGATGTGGGTGGCCGATATGGACTTCGCCGCCCCGCCCGTGGTCATCGATGCGCTGCGCAAGCGTTTAGAGCATCCGATGCTTGGCTACAGCGTGGCCCAGGACAACCTGCGTGCGGCCATCGTGACTGACCTCTGGAACAAGTACGCCTGGCGGGTCGAGCCCCAGCAGATCGTGTTCCTGCCGGGTGTGGAGCCGGGTTTCAACATGGCCCTGCATGGGCTGGTAGAACCACAGCAGAATGTCGTGGTGCAGGTGCCCAACTACCCGCCGCTGCGCAATGCGCCGGGCCATTGGCAGTTGAACAAGGTGGAGTTGCCTTTCAATCCGGTCAACGGCGAATTCCACACGCCCCTGGCGGCATTGCGCGAGGCCTTGCACGGTGGTGGCGCGCTGTTGTTGAGCAATCCCCACAACCCGCTGGGCAAGGTGTTCGGTCGCGAAGAACTCAAGGCCGTGGCGGACATTTGCCTGGAGCAGGATGCCTGGATCATCTCCGACGAGATCCATGCCGAGCTGTGCTTCGACGGCCGGGTGCACATTCCCACCGCCACCCTGAGCCCGGAAATCGCCGAGCGCACCATCACTCTGATGTCCGCCAGCAAGGCCTACAACATCGCCGGGCTGAAAACCTCGTTCGCCATCATCCAGAACGCCAAGGTGCGCGAACGGGTCAACAACGCCCGTGCCGGTATGGTCGACAGCGTCAACGCCCTGGGCCTGGAAGCGACCCGGGCGGCCTACAGCGAGGCCGGTCCGTGGCTCGAAGCGTTGAAAGTGTATCTGCAAGCCAACCGTGATTACCTGGTCAATGCGGTGCAGACCCGACTGCCCGGCATCACCATGACCGTGCCCCAGGGCACCTACCTGGCGTGGCTGGATTGCTCGGGGTTGGGCTTGGACGATCCACAGGCCTTCTTCCTCCATGAAGCCAAGGTAGGGCTGAGCGCCGGGCTGGATTTTGGCGACGATGCCCAGCAGTTCGTGCGCTTGAACTTCGGCTGTCCGCGGGCACTGCTGGAAGAAGGGATTGCGCGAATGGAGAAGAGCCTCAAGGCTCGGCGCTGATTGTTGGAATAAGGTGGCATGAGATTTATCTGTGGCGAGGGGATTTATCCCCGTTGGGTTGCGTAGCAACCCCCCGCTTTTCCAGCATTGAGAATCCCTGGGCGAGCGCTTCGCACTCGAGCGGGGATAAATCCCCTCGCCACAAAGTCCGTTAGCCACAATCATCCCAAAGCACAGATCCCTCTTGCCACAGTCGGATCAGTGGTCATTCATGCAGATCCGGCGCATATACAAAACACAGCTTGTTCCCCTCAGGATCCCGGCAATAGGCGCCAAAGTAGCCTTCCGAGTACTGCGGCCTCGGGCCAGGTGGGCCTTCGTCGAAGCCCCCCATGGCAATGGCCAGTTCCCAGGCGGCGCGCACGGTTTGCGGTGAGTCGGCGGCGAAGCTGACCTGCATGCCGTTGCCCCACGTGGCGGGCAAGCCGTTGAAGGGCTGTTGCACGAATACCTGGGGCCAGTGCTTGCCCGGTTGGTGCCAGCCTTCTCCGGGCGGGCCAGAATCGTTTTCGCTGTCCATGCGCACCAGTCCCAGGCAACCAAGGACTGCATCATAGAAAGCGATCATCTTCGGCAAGTCGCGCGCGCCGATCTGTATATGACTGAACAATGCTATCTCCTTGTTGCATGACCTATGGCCATTGGAGAATTCCTGTTCTCCAACATTCGCTGTGGGTCACTATTGGTCGACGAAACGCCCTGCGCAACGCTCATCGACCGGCTGAATGATCCAACCGAACTCTGCCGAAAAAACCGCGGTCCACCCTCCATCGCATCCACACCTTGCCTGGAGAACGACATGGTCGACTACCCTACCCCGCCTTTCCCGAAACAAAGCCAACCGGTGCCTGGCTCCCAGCGAAGAATGGACCCGTATCCCGATTGTGGCGAACAGAGTTACACCGGTTCCGGGCGTTTGGCGAGCAAAATCGCCTTGATCACCGGTGCCGACAGCGGCATTGGTCGCGCCGTAGCAATCGCGTTTGCCCGTGAAGGCGCGGACGTGGCCATTTCTTATCTGGATGAGCACGAAGACGCCCGGGAAACCGCCCGCTGGGTCGAGCAGGCTGGCCGCCAGTGCCTGTTGTTGCCGGGCGACCTGGCGGACAAGGCCCAGTGCCGCAAAGTCGTCGATGAGACCGTCGCGCGCTTCGGACGCATCGATGTCCTGGTCAACAATGCCGCATTCCAGATGACCCACGAGCATCTGGAGGACATTCCGGATGAGGAATGGGTACGCACATTCGATATCAACATCACCTCGATGTTCAGGATCTGCCAGGCCGCTGTGCCGCACATGAAAGCCGGTGGTTCGATCATCAACACCAGTTCGGTCAACTCCGACATGCCCAAACCGACCCTGCTGGCCTATGCCACCACCAAGGGTGCCATCGCCAACTTCACCGGCGGTCTGGCGCAGATGCTCGGGCCCAAGGGCATCCGGGTCAACAGCGTGGCG
This sequence comes from Pseudomonas sp. ICMP22404, assembly GCF_006227205.1. Lineage (GTDB taxonomy): Bacteria > Pseudomonadota > Gammaproteobacteria > Pseudomonadales > Pseudomonadaceae > Aquipseudomonas. Next base: position 292,376 of record NZ_VCNG01000006.1, on the reverse strand, counting down.
CCGGGGCCGATCTGGACACCGCTGATTGTTGCGACCATGCCTGAGGAAGAGGTTCAGAACTTTGGTTCCCAGACGCCCCTGGGTCGCCCGGGCCAACCGGTGGAAGTGGCGCCGATCTATGTGCTGCTGGCGTCGGATGAGTCCAGCTACATCTCCGGGTCACGGTATGGGATAACCGGGGGCAAGCCGATCCTGTAACCCATGCAGCCTCCCCCCCCCTTGTGGCGAATTTTCTTGTGGCGAGGAAGCAAGCTCCCTCGCCACAGAGATGCCCTATCGGTACTCACCCGCCAGTGCCCGCTGGTGAAAGTGCCGCAGTTGCAGCAGCGCGTGCTCGGCGGCCCACAACTGCACCTGCCCACGCGTGCCGAAAAAACGCTCCTGGCGGCTGAACAGCGCCCGCTTGCCATTGATCTGGAAGGCCCAGGCGAAGCACACGGTGCCGGCGGGAATGCCATCCATGTCGTCCGGTCCGAGGATGCCGGTGGTGGCCACCGCCACATTGGCGTTGGCATCGTGCAACGCGCCGAGGGCCATTTCCTGCGCCACTTCGCGACTGGTGAGGTTGAAGGTATCGATGGTGCGCGGGCTCACGCCCAACAGCCGTTGTTTCGCCTCGGGGGAATACACCACGTAACCGCTTTCGATCAGCGAACCGCTGCCCGGCACCTCCGCCAACAGCGTGATGATCTGGCCAGCGGTACAGGATTCGGCCGTGGTCAGGCGCAAGTCATGGGCTTGCAAGTAATCAACCAGGGAATGGGCGACAGTCATGGTACAGAGTCCTTCTGGGATGCTGATGGGTTGACCCCTGCCGCTTGGATTCATTCCCTCTGATCACCTCCGGGCAGGCCCCGCCAAATAAATGAAACCCCCACTCATTCCCACACCTCAAAATCCATAAGGGCCTCACGCTGAGGCTGTCTCGATCAGGAGGTCGTCATGTCCGCACCTTTCGTCAAACTGTTCACGCATCCCGAGTTCGCCTGGCAGGACATCCGCGAAGAAGAACAGGCCCACCCGCGCCATTATCTCGGCCACTTGTTGTTGCTGGCCCTGATCCCGGCGGCGTGCCTGTTCATCGGCACCACCTGGACCGGTTGGAGCCTGGCCGAAAACGAAACGGTACGCCTCACGGCCCACAGCGCACTGCAACTGTGCGTGCTGCTGTACCTGACCATCGTCGCCGGCGTGGCGCTCATGGGCCTGTTCATTCGCTGGATGTCACGCACCTTCGAGGCGCGCCCGACCGTCAATCAATGCATCGGCTTTGCCGCCTATACCGCCACACCGTACTTCCTGGCCGGGATTTCCGGGCTGTACCCCAGCCGTTGGCTGGCGGTGGCCGTGCTGCTGGTGGCCTCGGCCTATTCGACGTACCTGCTGTTTATCGGCCTGCCCAAATTCATGAGCCTCAAGAAGGAACAGGGGCTGTTGTATTCGGCGAGTGTCTGGGGGGTTGGGTTGCTGGTATTGGTGACTATGCTGGTGGAGATGATCCTGCTGTGGTTCAACGTGTTGCAGCCGGAGTATCTGCGGTTTCCGGTGGGTTGATCAGCCGATGGGATCCTGCGCCGGACGCTCTGTGGCGAGGGGATTTATCCCCGCTGGGGCGCGCAGCGGACCCAAGATTTTGGGGCCGCTTCGCAGCCCAGCGGGGATAAATCCCCCTCGCCACAGAAGTCCACTGAAAATCCCTATTATTTATCCGTTTTCTTCATCCCAATCCGCCGACGCATGTCGGCCGTGATGCTCTGGCGGGTTTTCTTCAGGTCGGCCCAGGGTTCGTGCCCCACTTCCGCCAGACGCTCATGGACGTTGTGCACATTCCACAGGTTCGCCCCCTTGAGCTCCGCCACCTCCTCCCGAAAGATCGGCACCGACACTGGCAGCCCTTCACGGGTCCGGACGGCGTAGGCGCAGATGGTGGTGGCGCCCAGACCGTTGCGCAGGTAGTCGATGAAGATCCGTCCGACCCGGTTCTTCGGCCCTGAAACAGCAGAGAAACGATCCGGCAGCAGCTTCGCCATATGGCTGACAATGGCGTGGCTGAACCCCTTGACCTCGTCCCAGCCGAGTTTGCGGGTCAACGGCACCACCACATGAATGCCCTTGCCACCACTGGTCTTGAGAAACGCCTTGAGGCCGAGTTCGTCGAGCACCGACAAGGTCAGCTGGGTGGCTTCCACCATGCTTTTCCAGGGCAGTGCCGGGTCCGGGTCGAGGTCGAGGACGAAACGATCCGGCTTGTCCAGATCCACGGCGGTGGCATTCCAGGTGTGCAGTTCCACCGTACTCATCTGCACCGCGCCGATCAGGGCCTCGGCATTGTTGATGATCATCACCGGCTGCCCGGTCAGTGCCTTGTCCAGGCTGGTAATGCCGGGAATCGCCAGGCGCTCGGGGTTCTTCTGGAAGAACAGCTCGCCGGCGATCCCGTCCGGCGCCCGCACCAACGCCACCGGGCGATCGGCCAGTTCCGGCAGAATGAATTCAGAGACGCTGGCGTAATACTCAGCCAGTTGCAGCTTGGTGGTACCGGTGGTGGCGTCGATAATCCGGTCGGGGTGGGTGATCCGAACCTTGCCGTCCATCGCCGGGGCCTGAGTGGTCTTGATCTTGGTCTTGGTAGCGGATTTGGCCGGTTTTTTTGCGGCCTCTGCTGGCTCGTCCACGGCTTTCGGGCGTTCCTGGGTAATCTCCTTGGCCGGCTTGTCGCTGCGCAAGCCATGGAATACCGCGTGGCGCACGGCCCCCTCCTTGGTCATCTCGGCATACGCCACTTCGGCCAGTAACGTCGGCTTGAGCCAGTGAACGCCCTTGGCCTCGTAGCCGGTGGGCGGATTCACCACGGCCGCTTTTTTCGCCTCCAGGGGCAGCAATTGCTGGTGAATGCTTTTGAGGGTGGTTTCGTTGAACCCGGTGCCGACCTTGCCGGCATAACGCAGTTCGCCGCTGTCGGCGTCATGCAACCCCAGCAGCAACGCGCCGAAAGCACTGCGAGCGCCCTTGGGCTCGCTGAAGCCGACCACCACGAACTCCTGGCGGTTCTTGCATTTGAGCTTGATCCAATCGCTGCTGCGCCGGGACACATAGGCACTGCCCGCGCGCTTGCCGATCAGCCCTTCCATCTGCATCTGGCAGGCGCTGTTGAGCAACGCCTCCGGGGTTTCCTCGAAAGCATCGGAGAAACGCAGCAACGGGTCCTCGTTACGCTCCAGCACCGCCGCCAGCGCAGCCCGGCGCTGCTCCACCGGCACTTTGCGCAAGTCCATGCCATTGAGATAAGGCAGATCGAACAGGTAATACGCGATCTTGCCACTGCTGCCGGCGTCGAAGGCATTTTGCAGGGCCTGGAAATCCGGCACGCCCTGTTCGTCGGCCACCACCATTTCCCCATCGAGCCAGGCCGACTCGAGCCCGAGCCCGGCCAGCGCCTTGGCTTGGCTGGGCAACTTGTGGGTCCAGTCGTGGCCGTTGCGGGTGATCAGGCGCACATCACCGTTTTCGATGCGAGCCATGACCCGATAGCCGTCGAATTTTATTTCGTAGAGCCATTCGCCGTCGGGGGCGCTTTCCACAAGGGTTGCCAGCTCCGGTTTGAGCGTCTCGGGCAGCGGTCCGGCTACTGCGCCGCTGAGAGTGGTTGTCGAGGTTTTCTTCGATGGCTTGGGTTTGGGCCTGGCGGCTTTATCCGGCTGTTTCACCGCTTTGGCAGCGGCGGCTTTGCCACGGCGCTTGGGCACGATGGTGCGGTCGCTGAGCACGCTGTCCGGCTCGGCCTGCACCACGTCGTATTCACTTTCGGGCCGGGCTGCGTCGTCCTGGTGCTTGATCAGGAACCACTGTTCCTGCTTGCCCGGCATGTGAGTGCGCACCAGGTTCCACAGGCCGGCCAGCTTCTCGCCTTGCAGCTCGAACTTGAGCCGCCCTTTCTCGTAGGCCTCATGTGGATCGCCCTGGGGGATCCACACGCCCCGGTCCCAGACAATGACATCGCCCGCGCCGTAATGGCCTTCGGGAATGCTGCCTTCGAACGTCGCGTAATCCAGTGGATGGTCTTCGACATGCACCGCAAGGCGCTTGGACTTGGGGTCCAGGCTCGGTCCCTTGGGTACCGCCCAGCTCTTCAGCGCGCCGTCCAGCTCCAGGCGAAAGTCATAATGTAGCCGCGAGGCGTCGTGTTTCTGGATGCAGAACTGCAAGGCGTGGGCGCTTTTCTTCGACTTGCGTGAGCGCTTCGCCGCCGGCTCCGGGGTGGCGGCGAAATCACGCATGCGGTTGTAGTCATCGAGGCTCTTGCTGGTCATCGGCCACCTGCGACTTGCTGTAGCGTGGGACCGGCCACGGGCAGCCCGGCGGTTTCCGACACCAGTTGATCGACGACCCGGCCAAGGGCCTGCACAGGCGTATCCCCCAGCAGCAGCCCTTGCTCGTAGAGCACCACTTGCCGGTCGGCACTGGTGCCTTCTTGCACGATCCGCCGCGCCTGCTTGAACACGTCGCTCACCCCGAGGGTCGCGGCCGTTTCACCAAAGGTCTGCTCGGCCAGGGTCAGCCATTCACCGATGAGCATCGGCTGCTCCTGTCCCTCGATGATGAACTCCGCGAGGATCCCGTGGCGCTTGGCCCGCCAGCGATTTTCCTTGAGGATCCATTGGGACGTCTGGCTGTAGCGTGCCCCGGGCTTGGGTTGGGCAATGGCATGGGCCACCATCAGGCGAAACAGCGAGACCAGGCACAGGACGTCGTCGATCCGCGGACAGGCATCGCAGATACGCATTTCCAGAGTGGGGAAATGCGAGGAAGGTCGAATCACCCACCAACAATCGCTGGCCTGGCGAATCGAGCCGGTGCGCATGAGCAAATCGACGTACTCGGCAAACGCCGACTCGTCGTCGAAAAACTCCGGGACGCCCATGCGCGGCCACTCATCGCAGGCGACCTGGCGGTAGCTGTTGAAGCCGCTATACGCACCGTTCCAGAACGGTGACGAAGCGCTCAACGCGAGAAACATCGGCAGCCAGGGCAAGACCTCGTTCATCACCCGGACCCGATCCCGGTCGGCCGGGACCTCGACGTGCACATGCAGGCCCGACAGCACGCTGCGCCGGGCCACCCGCTGGTAATCATCGAACAGTTGCTGGAAGTGCAGTTCATCGGTGGGCTGCAATCGCTGAGTGGCCATCGGGTGAGAGCCGGCGCTGAGCAGCCCCAGGCCATGGGGTGCCAAGCGTCGGGTCAGTCCGGCGCGCACCTCGGTCAGGTAATCGGCGGCTTCGGGCAGGCTGCGAAAGATGGGCGACGCCACCTCGACCTGGCTCTGGAACATTTCATGGGCGAAATGCTTGCCCAGCTCGATCCGGCATTCGGCCACCGCGGCCTCAGACGGTTGTTCGGGCATGCAGCGGGTTTGCAGATCGGTGATGAAATACTCCTCTTCAATGCCGAACTTCAGACGCCTGTTCATCGATAATCCCTCCGAATCCCGCGCCAATGCGGGTTACCACCAACGCCACCACGGCGATCCTTTCCACGTCCCGATAACCCGGTGTCAGCAGTTCTTCACCAAAGACGTCCGGGTCCAATTCCTTGTAGGTCCAGCCAAATTCCGGCGAGTCGCGCCACGCACCCAACGCCTCCAGGAACGGGTCACGGCCATCGACCATCGCCACGCCGGTGTAGAGCACCAGCGAGCCGCCCGGCGTAAGGCGGGGCAACGCCTGCTCGACAATGCGCAACGACAGCCCGGCGCCGAGGACGCCACCACCATCACGATAGGCACGCTCTGCCGGATCGGCCATGTACGGCGGGTTGGCGACGATCAGGTCGAACTGGCCGTCCACGTCTTGCAGCAGGTCGCTGTGAGCGATCTCGAGGTTGCCGACTTCGGCCAACGCGGCGTTGACCGCACTCAGGCGCAGGGCCAGCGGGTTGATGTCCAGCGCCAGCACCTGAGCCTCGCGACGGGCCCGGGCAATCACAATCGCTCCAACACCGGCGCCGCAGCCAATGTCCACGGCCCGATGCACCGCCGTGAAGTTCTGTTGCAGATGGGTGTGGATCAGCTGCGCGAAGCGGTAGCTGTCCGGGCCGAAAAACACCGCATCACTGGACTGGGTAGGAAATGCCGAATGGGCAAACAGCAACCCGTCCAGGCTCGACCAACGCACCCGGCTGTGGAGCAGCCCCTGGCGTTCCTCCAGCACCTCGGCTTCTTGCAGCTGACGCTGCTCATCGGCGGAAATCAGCCCCGGCGCAAATGGCCGCGACCAGCCGAAGATGTCGCGCAACGTCCTGGAACGCTCGTTGCCGGGCCGCTGGTTGACCCGTTCGTGGGTCAACGGCGTTGGCGTGATGAAGCGATACCCGTCGGCTTGCAGGCGACGGCCCAGCTGCAGCAGCGCCAGGTCGGGTTCGGACAGGCGGTCTTCCTGATTCATGCAGGGCTCCTAGCGCAGTACGGATTTGAGTTCGATGAACCGACGGGTCGCCAGTAACCCGGCCGGATGGCTGTGGCAACGGGGCGAAAGCCAGGGCATCAACGTCTGCATCTGCTGGTCGGGCGATTGGCCACGCAGGGCCTGCTGCAGACTTTGCACATCGGGATCTTCCGCTGGCGTTGGCGGCTCGCTGGCGGCACCGTGGTTGCGCCGGGGCGCCGCACGGGAGCCCTCGTCCAGCCAGTCGCCGGCGATCCAATCGTGCAACAGCTGTTTTTCGTAGGGGCTGAACACCCCGAACATCGCCGCGCCGGCCCCTTCGATCAGGGTCCAGAACCGACTGTTCTGTGGGTTTTCATGCCGCCGGATCCAGCCTTTGCCTTGCAGCGCGTCGAGAAAACCTTCCAATTGGCCCGGCACCGCCAGCCACTGGTTGACCGTCTTGCCCTCGAACTTGCAGTAATCGGAATGCATGTGCTGGCCGAACGGGCGTTTGCGTTCGAGCATGTCCAGGACTTCGCGATACAGGTCGAAGGACTCGATGATCGCCCGGCTGCCCTGCCCCAGGTCATTGAGGCGATACCCCAGGGTCACCCGCCGCCAGAAGGCGTCGCGGTCGGCTTCCATCGGCATCAGTTGCAACAGCGATTGCACAGCTTTGTAGGCGTGACCGGTGCTGGCGTTATCGATGGTCACGTGGAGGGTGAAGTAATACGGGTCAATGTCCAGTTCGCTCAGCTCGTAGGCGCTGATCAACAGATGCAAGGGCAGTTGCTCGTAGCCCAGGTTGTAACCGATGACTTCCGGCAGGTATTCATCGCCCGCGTACCCCAGCGCCAGTTGCACCGCACCTTGCAGGTAGCGCTCATCGTCGATGTCCGGGGCGTCTGCCAGGCCGTGTTCGGCGAGCAGCTTGCGGTAGATCACCACATGGTTCTGCGCCGGGACGCCGTCGCCCAACTCTTCCAGGTAGGTACACAGTAGTCCTTCAAAGCGGTGGTCGTGCCAGTGTTTGAGCACGCCATACAACCAGGCGCCGTCCACCAGCTTGGTCGGTGCGACCGCCTGTAGAAAGTACAAGGCGTGGGCCTTGCTGGTAAAAAACTCCCGCGCCCCTCCATTCTTGCGCCGCTCCAGATAATCACCGTATTGCCGGGCCACGCCGGCACTGTGCTGCTCGACCCAGGCCTGCAGGGCCATGGGATCGTCGGGCATTTCCTGGGGCAGCGCCGCGGCCTTTTCCAGGCATGACTGGAGAAAGCCTTGGGCCACGGCTTGCCGGTCGGCATCGTCCGGGCCCTGGAGCAACCGCTCGTAGCATTGGCGCATGTTTCCGGCGGCAGTAAACGGATCTGTAAACGGTCGCTCGGTGGCGGGTCGGTGAAGGGTTGTCAGCGCAGTCATAAGGGCCTCATGGGTGCTTGGCAGGACGCTGAATCAGCACGTCTCTTCCAGTGCAGAGCCTTGAGCGGAGCGAAAAATTCCCTCGGATTGAAACGCAGCCGGATAAACGGGAGGGGGCGCCAGTAATGGGAACCCTGGCCTCATGCAAGCTCTCGAATGGAAGAACGTGGGGTAAGTGCTAACCCTCGCCACAAGGGCTCTGCCAACAGTTGAGCGTTGCGGTTATCCAAGGAGCACCAATGATTTTCACAGTGTGGGTTGCGGTGCTCGGTGCCGTATTGCTGACCCTGGCCCTGACTTCTTCCTACCTGCGCTGGATGCCGGTCACCACGTCGGCGATGTGCCTGGCGCTGGGCGTCGCTATCGGTCCGACGGGGCTGGGGTTGTTGAAGCTGGACATTCACGACTCCACGACCTGGATGGAACACCTCACTGAGATTGCCGTGGTGTTCTCGCTATTCGTCAGCGGCCTCAAGTTGCGCCTACCCTTCAAGGACCGCACGTGGCGCGTGGCCTATGGGTTGGCCGGGCCAGTGATGATCCTGAGTATCGCCGGCCTGTGCCTGGCGCTGCATTATCTGTTCGGCCTCGGTTGGGGGGTGTCGCTGCTGATCGGCGCGATGCTGGCCCCGACCGACCCGGTGCTGGCGGCGCTGGTGCAGGTAAACGATGCCCGGGACGATGATCGGGTGCGGTTCGGGCTGTCCGGCGAGGCCGGATTGAACGATGGCACGGCGTTTCCGTTCGTGATCCTGGGCCTGCTGATGCTGCGCGACGACGATGGCGGTTTCCTCACCGAATGGACCTTGCGCAACGTGCTGTGGGCCGTGCCGGCAGGCTTGCTGATTGGCTATGCGATGGGACGCGGCATCGGCCGCCTGACCTTGTCGATGCGCATCAAAAATGCCGACAGCACGCTGTCGCCCAACGACTACCTGGCCCTGGCATTGATCGCCCTGGCCTATGTCGCCGCCGAATCGGTCCAGGGCTACGGTTTTCTCTCGGTGTTCGCCGCCGGCTTGGGGTTGCGCCAGGCCGAGGTGGCCTCCACCGACAAGGACTCACCGCCAGCCGAACATCTGGTGCAACCGGTGGTGGGCCACGAAACCGTCGCCCCTCGGCAAGCCGTGCTGGGCGACACCGAGTCCCTGGATGACGGCCAGGTAGCCGCTGGTGTGATGATGGGCGACATGCTCGCTTTTGGCAGCCTGGTGGAGCGCGCCATGGAAGTGTTCCTGGTGACCCTGCTCGGGGTGGTACTGGCCAATCATTGGGACTGGCGGGCCGTGGCCATCGGTGCTTTGCTGTTCGCTGTCATTCGTCCATTGTGCGTGCTGGCGATGCCCTGGGGGCGTTTGCTGGACCGCTCGCAACGGTTGCTGATCGGCTGGTTCGGCATACGCGGCATAGGCAGTCTGTTCTACTTGTTCTTTGCCTTGAACCATCACTTGCCACCCGAGGTGGCGAACCTGTGTATCAACCTTACCTTGTCAGTGGTGGCCCTGAGTATTCTGGTCCATGGCTTGAGCACCCAACCAACCCTGGCCTGGTATGAGCGCCACAAGCGATCCGACTAGGCCCGGATGGCCTCAAGCCCCGGGGTTGCTCACCTGGATGTAAACCGAGTACACCCCCAGCAGCACCCAGAACGCCGCGAAGATCCAAGGCGTTCGCACCGAGAACAACAGCGACTTGCGATAACCCTTGTGGGTCGACTCCCGCTCGCTGAACAGCGGTGACTCGTCATAGACCAGGCCCATCATCGGTTCGGAGCGCAGCAACTCACTCTGTTTGAAGTGCCAATGATCGATGATCTCGTAGGCCGCACGAATACCCGGCCAGGCATTCAGGGAACTCAGGAAACCCAGCAACGCCAGGAATGGCGGCACGATCAAGGTGAACAACTTGCCCCATTCCGGGTTCAGGTTGGCCATGCAGGAGGCGAAGGCGATCACCAGGAACGACTGCGCGGCCAGGTATGCATCGGTTCGATTCGCCAGGATGGTGGTTTCGTACTGGATCTCCCGACGATAGAAATCCAAGCGTTCCTTGGGAGAGCCGAACAACTTGGCCTGGTGTTCCGTCAGTTCTTCTTCCGGGGTCTGGCTGGTCAGGATTCGGGGCATTGCGCGGACTATTTCTCGGTGATGATTCGAACCTGTTAGAAGACGGCGCCGCCAGGCAAGTTCAAGCCAATGGACCGCTGGTCCAACGAAACGCCGTCCCGCCGCCAGGGTCTGTAGATCATCGACGGCATATGAGGGCAGTTGTGTGGATTATCTTGGATGGGTGCAGTGGCCGGCGATGGTGGTGACGGTGCTCGCTGCCTGGCTGATCGGATCACGCCAGCCCCGGCGACGGGTATGGGGTTTCAGTTGCTTCATGGCAAGCAACATTCTGTGGGTCGTCTGGGGTCTGCATTCGGACGCGTATGCGTTGATTGTGTTGCAGTTCTGCTTGTGTGCGATGAACCTGCGGGGATTCAGGAAAAATGCCGGATAGCCAGGGAACGCAAGCTTCTGTGACAAGGGTATCTGTGGGAGCAAGGCTTGCCCGCGATGAAGCTGATGCGGTCTTCTCAGAAACCGCAGTGTATGTATCGCGGGCAAGCCTTGCTCCCACAGGTTCTCCTGACACAGGTTCTCCTACTAAAGGGGATCACCAACAGGCCATACTCATTTCATCGTCTGCCCGATCGCCTGCACCAAATCAATCTGCTTGAACGGCTTGGTCAGCCGCGGCAACTGCGTGGCGAAGCCCTCCAGCCGCTCGGCGTAACCGGTGGCAAGAATGACGGGCAAGGTGGGTTGTCTGTCTCGCAACAATTTCGCCAGTTGCGCCCCGTCCATCTGCGGCATGGCCATGTCGGTGATGACCAGGTCGATGTCAGGATTGCGCTCGTACAGTTCCAGCGCCTGAGCCCCCGACGGGGCGCAGAGCACCCGGTGCCCCAGGTCTTCGATCAACAGGCGGGTGCTGGTCAGCACCAGTGAGTCGTCATCGACCACCAGCACCAGCAACTCCTGGGTCGACAACGGCGTCGACGCCTGGACCGGTACCGTCTCGGGGGCCGAGTGGTCAGCCACCGGCAACCACAGCTCAGCGGTGGTGCCGACTCCTTTCTGACTCTTGAGGATCAATCGCCCGCCCAACTGTTCGGCCAGGCCATGCACCATGGACAAGCCCAACCCGGTGCCCTTGCCGACCCCCTTGGTGGTGAAGAACGGGTCCACGGCGGAGGCCAGCGTCGCTTCATCCATCCCCTCGCCTTCATCGGTGATCGACAGGCAGACGTACCGCCCGGGCTTCAAGGGCGTGTCCGGTGCCCCGGTGGTCTGTCGCTCATCGGCCGCAATCAGGATGCGCCCTCCATGGGGCATGGCATCCCGGGCGTTGGTTGCCAGATTGAGAATGGCCAGTTCCAGCTGGTTGACGTCCGCCAGGACCGGCGACAACGCAGGGGTGAAACCTGTCTGGATGTGGATCGACGGGCCCATGGAGCTTTGCAGCAGGCCGCTGATGCCCTGCACCAACGCCGCCAATTCGACCGATTCGGACGTCAGTTTCTGCCGGCGGGCAAAGGCCAGCATCCGCTGGGTCAGCGACACACCGCGCAGCGCGCCCTGGGTCGCGTTGTCCAGCAATTGGGCGAGTTTCGGGTCGCTGGGCATGCGCTTGCGCACAATCTCCAGGTTGCCGAGGATCACCGTGAGCAGATTATTGAAGTCATGGGCGATGCCGCCGGTGAGCTGACCGATGGCCTGCAGCTTCTGGGACTGGAACAGCGCTTCGCGGGCCTGCTCAAGGGCCTGCTGCGCCTGGGTGGCGTCGGTGATGTCGCGGGTGATCTTGGCAAACCCCAGCAGCGCGCCGGTGTCGCTGCGGATCGCATCGATGACCACGTGGGCCATGAACCGCGTACCGTCCTTGCGCACCCGCCAGCCCCTCTTCTCGAAGCGTCCAACGCTGGCGGCGACACTCAGTGCCCGTTGTGGCTCGCCGTTTTCACGGTCTTCGGGGGTGTAGAACATCGAAAAATGTTGGCCGATGGCCTCCGCCGGCAGATAGCCCTTGATCCGCTGCGCCCCCTGGTTCCAGTTGGTCACCTGACCGTCAAGGTCGAGCATGTAGATGGCGTAGTCGGTGACGCTCTGTACCAACAGGCGAAACTGCTGCTCGCTTTGCTTGAGGGTCTCCTCGGCCATCTTGCGATCGGTCAGGTCGCGGGTGATCTTGGCGAAACCGAGCAAGGCGCCGGTCTGGCTGTCGATGATCGGGTCGATGACCACGTGGGACCAGAACAGCGTCCCGTCCTTGCGCACCCGCCAGCCCTCGCCCTCGAAACGGCCTTCGCGCAGCGCAGTGTCCAGTGCCCGTTGCGGCAGGCCGGCGGCGCGGTCCTGGTCGGTGTAGAAACGGGAGAAATGCTGGCCGAGGATCTCGGACTCCTCATAGCCCTTGAAGCGCCGCGCACCGGAGTTCCAACTGGTGATGATGCCCGCAGGGTCGGTCATGTAGATGGCATAGTCGACCACGGCGTCGATCAGCAACCGAAAACGCTGTTCCTCGTTAATGCGGGCTGGCTTCTGATTGTTCTCAAGCATTTTTGGCCGGGGCGTCCGTGTAGATTCTTTGCGAAGTTTGGTGCAGGTCCTGCCTCGGAAATTATTAACCGGCAGGGACAAAAATGGAAATCGACGCAAATCCCTTTGTGGGAGCGAGCCTGCTCGCGATAGCGGTCGTTCAGTTGGCCCTAAGTGACTGAAACGCCGCAATCGCGAGCAGGCTCGCTCCCACAGGATTTAGCAGGATGTTCTTGAGTGACAGACCACCAACCCGGCAATAAGTGCTGCACCCGGGCTTCGCCGAACCGGTCGTCGATCAGCATCACCACCCCACGGTCCTGTTGGGTGCGGATGACGCGGCCCGCGGCCTGGACGACTTTCTGCAAGCCCGGATACAGGTAGGTGTAGTCGTAACCGTCGCCGAAAATCGCGGCCATGCGCTGTTTGATCTGTTCGTTGACCGGATTCAACTGTGCCAGCCCCAGGGTGGCAATGAACGCGCCGATCAGCCGCGAGCCCGGCAAGTCGATGCCCTCGCCGAACGCACCGCCCAGCACCGCGAAGCCGATGCCCTGGCTGTGTTCCATGAACCGTTCGAGAAAGGCCTGTCGGGACGCTTCGCCCATGCCCCGGGATTGGGTCCAGGTGGCAATGTCCGGGTGCCGCTCGGCGAACAGCCCGGCCACCTGCTGCAAGTAATCGAAGCTGCTGAAAAAAGCCAGGTAGTTGCCGGGGCGCTCGCCGAACTGGCGCGCCATCAACCCGACAATCGGTTCCAGCGAAGCCTGGCGGTGGGCAAAACGGGTAGAGATCCGACTGACCACCTGAACGTCCAGTTGCCCGGCATGGAACGGTGACTCCACATCGATCCACACCGTGTCCGCCGGCGTGCCCAACAGATCGGCGTAGTAATGCCGCGGGCTCAGGGTGGCTGAGAACAGCACGCTGCTGCGGGCCGCCGTGAGTCTTGGCCGCAAGAAACCGGCCGGCACCACATTGCGCAGGCACAAGGTGGACAGGCTGCGTTGACGGCCGAGTTCACGCTTATGGATGTCGAACAGGAAATGCTCGTTGAACGATTCCGCCACCCGACCGAACTGCAAGGCCTCGAAGTAGAACGCCTGCAAGTCGCCGTCCAGGCCCTGGGGATGGTCATTGAGGTAATCGCCAATGGCCGTGGTGCACTGGGACAGCGCCTGGAGCAGTTTCTCCGGAGGTTTTTCATAGGCCTGATAGGCCGCCACCTGGGGCGCATGCAAGGCGTTCCATTGTCGATTGACCCGCTGCAAGGCTTTCTTCAGGGCTTCGGGAGCGGTTTTGCGCACGGCGGCCAGCGTGGACTGGTCGAGGGTCGCGCTGTACATCTGTCGCCCCCGTTCCACCAGGTTATGTGCCTCGTCCACCAGGGTCGCGACGGACAGGCCATCGGCCTGGGCCAGGACGAACAGCAAGGCGCTGAAGTCGAAATAATAGTTGTAGTCGGCGACGACCACGTCGGCCCAACGGGCCATTTCCTGGCTGAGGTAGTACGGGCACACTTCATGGGCCAGCGCAATCTCGCGCAACGCGGCCTGATCGAGCAAGGTGAGCCTGCTGGCGGCCTCGCGGGCGCCAGGCAGGCGTTCATAGAAGCCACGGGCCAGTGGACAGGATTCGCCATGGCACGCCTTGTCCGGATGCTCACAGGCTTTGTCCCGGGCGATCATCTCCAGGACCCGCAACGGCATCGACGGTGCGCTTTGGGTGATCACCCGCGTGGCATCCAGCGCCAGCTTGCGTCCCGGCGTCTTGGCCGTGAGAAAGAACACCTTGTCCAGTCGCTGCGGCGTCAGGGCCTTGAGCATCGGAAACAGCGTACCGACGGTCTTGCCGATGCCGGTGGGCGCCTGGGCCATCAGGCAGCGTCCGGTGCTGACAGCCTTGAACACCGACTCGGCCAGGTGCCGCTGCCCCGGCCTGAAGCCGGCATGGGGAAAGGCCAGCGCCTGTGCGCCGGCATTGCGCGCCTGGCGGTGAGCCATTTCCTGTTCGGCCCAGGCCAGGAACAACGCACACTGCTGTTCAAAGAAAGCCTCGAGCTGCGTCGCCTCGAAGCCCTGCGTCAGGCAGGTTTCCTTCTCACTGACGATGTCGAAATACACCAGCGCCACGTCGATGCGCGACAACTGCAGCTTCTGGCACATCAGCCAGCCGTAGATCTTCGCCTGGGCCCAGTGCAGCTGGCGATGATTGGCCGGTTGCCTGGACAGGTCGCCGCGATAGGTCTTCACCTCCTCGACGCAATTGCGGACCGGGTCGTAGCCGTCGGCCCGCCCCTTGACCCGCATGCTCCGGTAACGGCCTTCGAGGCTGATCTCGGCCTGATACGTATCGTTGCGCCGGGACGCCACGGTGCGGTGGCCAACGATGCCTTCCAGTGCTGTGGGCGACGGGGTAAAGCGCAGGTCCAGGTCACCGGTCTTGGCAGTGAACTCACATAACGCCCGCACGGCGATGCTGTAGGCCGGTTCCGGGGTCATGCGCCCTGCTCCATCCACTGCACATGGCAGACCGCGACGGGCATCCGGTGCTCGTGACAGAACGCCAGCCAGCGCAACTGATTGTCCTGCAAGCGGTCGCCGGGGCCTTTGACTTCGATCATGCGATACGTCTTGTGCTGCGGCCAGAACTGGATCAGGTCCGGCATGCCGGCACGGTTGGCCTTGATGTCCAGCAGCAGGCGATTGAACCAGTGCTTGAGGTGTTCGGCCGGCAGGCAATCGAGTGCCTGATGCAACAGTTCTTCAGACATCGCGCCCCAGAACACAAAGGGCGATTGGATGCCCCATTTCTCTGCGTAGCGACGGACGATGGTGTCCCGATAGCGTCCGTCGTCGAGTTCCGCGAGGCAGGTCGCGAACAGCTCGGCACGGCGCACAGGGAAATCCTCGTTGAGCAGGTCCACCGGGCCGCGCTGGAACGGATGGAAAAACGCCCCCGGTAAAGGCGCGAAAATCGCCGGCCAGCACAACAGGCCGAACAGTGAATTGATCAGGCTGTTCTCGACGTAATGCACCGGGGCGGTTTCGTCGTGCAAATGGGCCTGGACGTGATACTCCACCGACACGGCCGGATCGATTCGGAGCAGATGCAGGTCCAGCCGTTCCACCTCCCGGGCCACGGCACGGGGCACCGGCGGCCCGCCCAATTTGCGCTGCAAACGCGGTACGACCCTGAGCAACGCCTGGGTTTCAGCGGCATTTTCCGGCGCTAGCGCAGCCGCCTCCCCCAGCTCCAGGGCCAAGGCGTACTCGCCGATGCGCTCCAGCACGCGGATCATCCGCAACCGTGCGCCGGGGTAGGTGCAGTCGCGATAGATGCACAGGGCCAGGGCAAAATCGGCGATGCGTTCGGCGTGCTGGCCGATCTGGAACAGCAACTTGCCCCGGCGCCGCTCCAGCCATGGGTTGTCCAGGGTCAGCGCGTTGACCTGAACGACGATGTCCTCCGGCGGCTCGCCCGTTTCGAAGCGCTGCTGGCACTCGTGCAGGAACAGGCAGGCATCGACGTCCCCGCGACTGCGCAAGCCGCGGGATTCGGCGCTGAACGCCACGGTTTCGTAGGTGAAAATGCCCAGGTCCGCCAGCACGAACTCTGACCAGTCCTGATAGAGGTTGCCAAAGAACATCAACCGCAGCCGGTCGCAGGTTTCCATGATCGTCAGGCTGTACAGCCGGTCTTGCAGTGGCGGGCACCATTGATTGAATGGCCGTGTTTCGTCCAGGCGGTCATCCAAGGCCTGGAGCCACTCGGTCTTTTTCGCCTTGGGGCGTTCGATCAGGTGGCCCAGGCACAGGATGATTTCCGGTTTGAGCAACACCTCGAACAACTCGGCAAGGTTCAGGGGCCGTTGGTCCTGCACCCAGCCCAGGGTCAGCAGCGGCTCGACCGCCGCGCTAATGTCGCCGATTTCCAGGTACTGCAATTTGCTGTGCCGAAAGCGTACCCCCTTGCGCATCACCATGCGCACCAGCAACCCCTGGGACGGGCGTGGCAAGGACGCGAAATCGTCGATGAACCGCTGCTCCTCGATGCTGAGCACGTCGGCATAGCGTTGTGCCAGCCAGGCAAGCACCTGCTGGAAATTGTTCAGGTAGTAAAAGGGATCGTCGAGAGGGTTGGCTGTCACGGAAAGAAGCGCCACGGATGCTGGAGTACTGGTTATGCGTACAGATACCAGTTACGGACAGCACGGGCAACTGCAAAGGATGAGTGGTCCCCTCGATTAAAAGGTGAAATCCTGTGGTAGACGATGAACTTTCCTACAGTAAGCGGGACCAATGGCGGTTGATTACAGTGATGGCGCGGCCGGATCAGCTGCGTCCTTTTGATCGAGAGGTATGGATATGAACATCAGATTCCTGGGCCTGCCCTTGGCTGCCGCAGCGCTCCTGGCGCTGGCCGGTTGCTCGACGCCGACCGTCGTGACCTTGCAGAACGGTACCCAGTATTTGACCAAGGACACCCCTAACACCCGCACTTCCGACGGGTTCTACGAGTTCGAAGACATTGCCGGCAAGAAAGTCCGGGTGCGCGCCGATGACGTGGCGACGATTCGCAAGGAAGATTGAATCTCTTTGGACTTGCCCGGGATGACGATGGCATAGCTGGCATCACTTGCGACTGCACTACCGCCATCGCGAGCAGGCTCGCTCCCACAGGGGATCTGCGGTAATCACGGAATCACAGTCACCGCCGGATAATGTAGGAGCGAGCCTGCTCGCGAAAGCGGTGAACCAGTCGCTTAAAGGTTGACTGTACTACCGCCATCGCGAGCAAGCTGTGCTCCCACAGGGGATCTGCGGTAATCACGGAATCAAAGTCAGCCCCGGTCCATGTGGGAGCGAGCCTGCTCGCGAAAGCGGTGAACCAGTCGCTTAAAGATGACTGTACTGCCGCCATCGCGAGCAAGCTGTGCTCCCACAGGGGATCTGCGGTGGTCATGGAATCAAAGTCAGCCCCGGTCCATGTGGGAGCGAGCCTGCTCGCGATGGTGGCACATTCGGCATCAATGCAGGCAAATCCACCGCCATCGTGAGCAAGCTCAGTTCCCACAGAGGTCAGGGTTCGATACGGGAATCAGGCAAACACGATGTTGTCTCCAACCTGCCCCACCCCTACCCCCACCAAGGTCACGGTACTGTCGCCCACCGTGAGCAACGTGTCGGCACCCACCTGCGACAGGTGCTGGCTGTAGTCATAACCCGCCCCGGCCCCCTGTACGCCAATGAACACCAACTTGTCTCCCCCGTCGTAGCCGCTGATCCGGTCCTGGCCGAACACGCCGCTGAAGATGAAGGTGTCGTTGCCGCCACCCGATTGCATCACATCATTGCCTGAACCGCCGACGAAGGTGTCGTTCCCCGCACCGCCCACCAGTCTGTCGTTACCGCCCAGGCCGAACAGCCAGTCACCGGTCGCCCGTGCCACCAGGGTGTCGTCAGCCGCGCTGCCGTTGACCGATGAGGCATACGCCGTCAGGTTGCCCCCGGCCACCAGGCCGTTGGCGGTCACGCTGTGGCTGACCTCATCCTTGAGCATTCCCCAGAGCGATCCGGGCTCCTGGCTGACCAGCGTACCGATGTCACGGGTGATGCTGATCCCGCCATGAGCATCACGCACGTACAACGTACCGGCCCCATCATGGGCAAAACTGAAAGCCTTCACCGATTGCTGCAGGTGCAAACTGTTGTTGCCCTGCCCGCCCAGGATCACGTTATAACCGCCGCCATCGCGGAACGTATCGTTGCCGGCGCGGCCTTCCAGGTAATCGTTGCCCTGGCCGCCCTGGATCAGATCGGCCTGGTCGCTGCCAATGATGAAGGTGCTGCCGGTGTGGGCTTCGGCATTGCGATTGAGGTCCTGCACCCAGGTATTGCCCCGTGCCGGGTCCGACAGGTTGGCGACAATGACGGTGGAGTCCTTTTCGGTCAGGTCGTAGAACGCCGAGCCCATGATCCGGCCCATGCCATCGCCGTAGCCGGTGGGCAGGTGGGAAATCCAGGTGGGGATGTTGAGGATGGAAAATGGCAACACGTTCCAGGCCGTCGAAGCGTAGTGATCATTGAAGCTGACAATGTTGTCAGTGGTCGATTCCCGCTGCGCATCGTGCACACCCACCGACGACAGATTGAACGCCGAGCCGTCCAGCGCCCGGAAGACCGGGTCGTTTTCATAGCCGATGTTCAGCACTTTGTCGGTGCCACTCTGGGTCGGTGAGGCATAGGCGACGTAGTTGGCGCTGTTGTAGAACCCCGACCACTTGCCCGCGCTCAAGTCCGCCATGCTGTTGACCGCCAAGCCGCCCAGGCTGTGACCGCTGACCAGTACGTCCTTGCCCGTCAAACCGTGGGCCTGGGCAAACTTGGCGACATCCCCGAGCAGGTTGCCGAAGGCTTCACCGGCGTAGTTTTTCGCATAGTCCTTGGGACCCAGGGCGGCCATCAGGTCGTTGATCACATCACCTATGGAGTCGGTGATCAGGTTTTCCCGGGGGCCGCTGGTGCCACGAAACGACACGCCGATTTCCTGCAGGTGTCCATCAGCGTCGTACTTGCCAAGGATCTCCACCTGCGCGGTGGTGTAACCGGTTTTCTCGCCAAAAAACGTTCCGCGACCATCCACCTTGCCGATATAACCCAGTTGCGAGGCGCTGATGGGGGTCCATCCGGCCTTTTGCACCGCTTCGAGGGCAAGCTTTTCCGAGTCGGGGTTCCACGGCACGCCGGGAATCACTCCCTGGGAGTCGGTGCCGCCAAGCAGTGCCGTGACCAGGGTTGCCGGCAAACCGGCACCGAAACCATTGTGCTGGTACCCGGAGGCAAAGCCGTTGTCGAGGTTATGGTAGGAATACAGCATGATCGCCATTGCATCGCTGACCAATGCCTTGGACTCGGTGGTGCCGAGGTTCTTGTAATCGTAGATACCCATGTGTTGCTGCCTCTCTTTTTGTTGTTGGAATAGGTGCAAAGTGAAGCGGTCTTCCGGTCATTTCTCCCGGGCTCAAAACTGCCAATCCAACGTCAGGCCCACGCCATGGCTTTTATCCCGGGCACCGAGCAGGCCGTTGTAGTCCAGGTTGACGCGCACATCCTTGGCCACCGCGAGCCCGGCCCGAGCGCCGATCACCGCCGCGTTGCGGTCCATGGACACGCTCTGCACCGCGAAAGTGTCCGCGCTACCGGCAAACGCCAGGTCCTGTTCGGAACGGGTGTTGCTCAAGTTGTGCTGCCAACCAAGGGACCCGGAGAGTTGCAATTGCTGCGTCTGCGACAGCGCCAGGGTATGGCTGGCCCGCATGCCCAGCGTCGACAGCAGTGCATCGCGACGGTCGTCGCCACCGTGCAGGGCTGCGCTGTCGCCTTTCTCATGGAAACTGTCGCTGTCCAGGTGCACATAGGCCAGGTTGGCGAACGGTTCCAGGGCCACGGGTTGCAGGTCGAGGCGATACGCCGCTTCGGTGAAGAGCTGGCCGGTGCGGGCATCGCGCTTGGTTTTCTCCCGGCCACTGACCTCGGCCCACTGCAACTCACGTTTGACGTCGATGCGATGCCAGCTGTAGGCGCCACCGACGGTCAGGCGCAGCGCGTCGACCTCATGCCCCAGGTAAGCCCCCAGGTGATAGCTGTCGGCATCGGCCGACGAATGCGTGCCATCCCCCATGCTCAATGAACTGTCGCTGTATCCGGTGACGAAGCCCAGGCGTGTCCGTTCGCCGATCAAGCCGTCGCCACCGATCAGCAGCCCGCCGATGGAGCTGTTGGAGCTGGCGTTGTCATGCCCCCCATCGCTTTTGCCCCAGGCGCCGAGTGCCTTGACCCAGAGGTTGCTGTCCACATCGGTTGGCGTACTGGCGTCGTACAGTGCGTCCTGGCGCAGGCGATCACCCACGGCGTCTCGCAGGTAACGGCTGTGGTTGATCAACAGTGTGCCGATGGCCGGATGGATCTCGCCGGACAATTGCTGGAACGCCTGCTGGGCCACGGCGGTGCTGGGGGACAGCAACAAGGTTTCGTAGAGGGCGTTGCCGGCGCCCAACTGCTCCGCCGCAGACGCTACGGAACGCTGGTTGGGGGTCAGGCCAAGGCTGCTGAAGGACGTCGCGTTGCGCGCCACCGTCAGTTGAACACCGCTGGCGGAGTACGCCAGGTTTCCTCCCAGGAACGCATAGTTGGGCAGTACCTGGCCAAAACGCCCTTCGATACCGTCGGCCGCCTGCAGGATGTCGAGCTGGCGCCCCAACAAACTGGTCACTCCGCTGGCGGCCAGCAGCGTCGGGCTGTTTTCCAGGGACAGCGACACTGTCGCGCCGTCGACCGTGGCCTTGCCGCCGGAAATGATCAGGTCGCTGGAGGTCGGCGATACCTCCACCGCGTAGGTCGAGCCCGGTTGGAAGGTCACATCCCCGGCCACCTGCAACGTGCCAATGGAATTGCCAGGCGCCACGCTGCCGCCCTGGTTGGCCATCAGGCTGGCGATACGTCCGTTCCCGCCCAGTACCCCGCCGTCATTGACAGTCACGGCCGACGCCAGCGAACCGTTGATTGCCAGGCGTCCCTCGTTGACCAGGGTCGGTCCGCTGTAGGTGTTGTCACCGGTGAGCACCAGGGTGCCGATGCCTTCCTTGGTCAGGCCACCGTGACCGGTTATGTCGTTGCGCCATACATCCAGCCCGCACTGGATTCCGCTGCACACCCGTTCCGTGGGTTTGCCGGCATCGACGATCGCACCGACGCCCGGCAGGTCCGCCACGAATTGCCCGCTGCCGTAGGCGCCGTCCACGCGGAACTCCACCGGAATGTCCTGCTCGGTCACCAGCATCGATGGACCGTCGATGGCCTTGCCCAGGTTGATCATGCCCCAGCCGTACAGCGAATCGACGCCAGGGGCGCCCATGTCGGTGGCCGTGGTACGCAGCACGCTGGCGACCTGGGCGCCGGTCATGTAGGGGAAGCGCTCCATCAACACCGCCACACTGCCGGCGACATGGGGCGCCGCCATGGAGGTGCCGCTCTTGTTGCCGTAGCCGACCGTCAGGTCATCGGCGTTGGTGCCGCCGATCACGGCGCTATAGACCCGGGTGCCTGGCGCCGATACGCAGAAACTGGCGGTATAGCCACAGCGCGACGAGAAGGTGCTGATGGTGTATGGATCAGGGCTGCTGGTATCGGGGTTGATCTGAAGGGCAGCGACCGTGAGCCAGTTCGGCGCGATGTCCGGCACGAAGTACGCCAGGCCCGCGATGGCGTCGGGGTTGTTGAGGTTGTAGTCGTTGCCGGCGGCGAAAATGGTCACGATTCCACTGCGGGCGGCGGCGATGGCGCCTTCGTAGGCGCCGCCCGGCCGGGTGCCCAGCAGCGGCTGGATCTGGTCAAACTGCAGTTGCGCGTCCTGCACGGTGAAGTGCGGGAAGGCTGGGTCCCGGCCGCCCTGGTCGAAGCGGTCGGTGATGCCGATGCCCCAACTGTTGTTGATGATCCGCGCGCCGCTGGCGATCAGCGCATCCCAACCGGCCTTGTACACAGCACCGTCGTTGCCCAGGATGATGCCGTCCTCGGGGCCGGGGTCACCGTTGTCGGCGCTGATGATCTGCGCATCGAACGCCACGCCGTGCATCGGGCTGCCGTCACGGCTGCCGGCGGCGATCCCGCCGACATGGGTGCCATGGGAGCCCAGCTTGCCATCGGAGCCCACCGTGGGAGAGCCGTCGTAGCGGAATGGGTCACCGGCCTTCACCGGAATGTATGGGTCGGTGTATTCGCGGATGCCGCTGGTGACCAGGGACACGACTTTGTCGGTGCCGGAAAATTCCGGATGTGCGGCATAGACCGGCTGGTCGAAGATCCCCAGCTTGACGCCCTTGCCAGTGTAGCCAGCGGCATAGGCCTGCTGCGCATTGATCGCACCCAGCCCCCACTCGGCGTTGAATTCGGCGCTGCGCCAACTGTCCGGGTCCCCGGACCTGCCACCCTCGACATAAGGCGCCGCCTGGGCCGTGCCCAGGGTCGCCACCGCGCAGAGCATGGCCTGATTCAAGGTTTTGAGCAGGAACAGGCTACGTGTTTTTCCGGGGTACTTTTTGTTATCGATTTTCATGAACCATCCTTAGTTGTTGCAAAGTCCTGTGGTTTTTGCCGCTCTTTGTCGCTTAGGCCCCTGTGGATCAGCTGGCTGGCACTGGCTCCTGTGGCGAGGGGATTTAGCGGGTGACAAACGCCTCATCCACCTTCGCCAGGTCCTGCTCCCCCAACGTGCCGGCGTAGTAATGCAATTTGACCCAGGCCATGAGGTAGTCATAACGGGCTTGGGCGAGGTCGCGGCGGGTGGTGTAGAGCTGTTGCTCGGCGTTGAGCGCGTCAAGGTTGACCCGCTCGCCGCCAAGAATGCTCTGCCGAGTCGACACCACCAGCGCTTCGGCGGAGACCAGGGCTTTCTGGTAGGCCCGCAGTTTGTTCACCCCCGACACGCAGGCGCTGAACTGCCGGCGCAGTTCGATCAGGGTTTCCCGGGTCTTGGCGTCCAGCTCGTATTCGGCCTGTTCCATGGTGCGGCTGGCCTGGCGGGTCGAAGCCGACACCCCGCCACCGGCATACAAGGGCACGCTGACTTCCAGGCCAATGGTGTTGGTGTCGTAGCGCTGGTTGTAGGTGTTGCCGCTTTCCGACTCGTTCTGGCGCATCGTCGCGTAGGCGCTGACCTTGGGCAGATGCCCGGCGCGGTTGCGCTCTACCTCGTAGCGCGCCACGTCCACGGCCTGGCGCTGGGAGGCCAGGTTGGGGTTGTTGCTCACAGCCAGTTCGTGCCAGGTATCGAAACCGGCGGGCTGCAAGGCGAAGGTCTGGAAGCTTTCGTTCAACGGCGCCAGGTCGCCGATGGCCAGGGTGGGCACGCCGATCAGCGAACCCAGCTCACGCAGGGAGGCATCCTGTTCGTTGTGCGCTTCGATTTCTTCGGCGGTGGCCAGCTCGTAGCGCGACTCGGCCTCGAGGATATCGGTACGGGTGCCTTCGCCCTGGCGGAACAGATGCTCGTTCTGGCGGAACTGCTGTTCGAAAGCCTTCTTCTTGGCCTGGGCAATGTCGATCTGGTCCTGGGCGAACAGTGCCTGGGTGTAATGGCTCAGCACCCGCACCAACAACTCCTGGCTCTTGCCGCGGAAATTCTCATCGGCGAACAGCGCCTGCGCCACCCCTTTACGATAGGCCGCGTAAGCCTCGTAGTCCAGCAGCGGCTGTTGCAGGGTCAGGCTGGAGCCGTAACTGCTGTAGTTGCGATCGTCATGCTGGCTGGCACCGCGGTCATTGAGGTAGGTGACCTTGGACTGGTTGCGGCCCTTGTTGTAGCTGTAGCCCAGGTGCGGCAGCAGCCCGGCACGGCCGATGGCACGATTCTCCAGGCCCGCGTCGCGCTCCTTGATCGCCCCGAGGTAGACCGGGTCGTTGCGCAGGGCCTGTTCGTAGAATTCGAACGGGCCCATGGCCCAGGCAGGGTTGCAGGTAGAAACGGCCAGCAGTGCCAACCCGTAGAAACACTTCATACAGCGGACATCCTTATTCCTCGGTCAACGCAGAGCCGGCCCGGTCGAGCAGCGGTTTGAACAGGTAGTTGAGCAGCGAGCGCTCGCCGGTGCGCACGAACATTTCCGCCGGCATCCCGGGCTTGATCACCAGGCCATTGAGTTTTTCCAGCGCCGCATCGCCAACGCTGCTGCGCAGCACGTAGTACGGCGTACCGGTTTTTTCATCGATCATCTGGTCGGCGGACACCAGGCTGACCTCCCCCGAAACCCTTGGTGTGCGACTCTGGTTGAAGGCGGTAAACAGAATGTCCACTGGCAGATGGATACCGACCTTGTCGATCAGGTTCACCGGCAGGTGCCCTTCCACCTCCAGCCGGGTGCCCTGGGGCACGATCTCCAGCAAGGTGTCGCCCTGGCGCACCACGGCGCCTTCGGTGTGCACCCCCAGGTTGACGGCGATGCCATCGGCGGTGGCGAGGATCTCGCTGTGTTGCAGCTCGAACCCGGCCGACGCGAGCTGCTGTTGCAGGGTTTCGCTCTTGAGCTGGGCCTCGGCCAATTGGCTGCGGACTTCCTTCTGGTACTCCTCGCTGTGTTGCTGCAGCTTCAGCCGAGACTCGATGATCCCCTGCTCCACCCGACCGCTTTCGCCGCTGTTCTGCGCCAGTTCCTGCTGCACCTGGGACAATTGCCGTTGATAGTCCAGCAGACGGTTGCGCGGGATATAGCCGTTATCCGCCAGGGGTTGCAGGTTGCCCAGTTGCTGGCGCAGGGACTCGGCCTGGGCCGTCAGGTCGCCACGGGCCCGGCGCATCCCCGCTAACTGCGCGGTGGCACCTTCGATGCTGGCGCGCAACGCGGCCTGCTCCCGAGCGAAGGCTTCGCGACGACTGCTGAACAGTTGTCGCTGCCCTTCGAGCACCAATGCCAGGCGTGGGTCCGGGTCCTGGCTCAACGCGCTCGGAAAACTCACTTGTGCCAGGTTGTCCCGCTCGCTTTGCCAGCGCGCCAGGCTGGCCCAGGCCATCCGGTACTGGGCTTGCAGCGATTGCACATCCGCCGAGGCCTGGGTCTGGTCGAGGCGAAACAGCGGTTGCCCTTGCTTGACCGCTTCGCCTTCACGCACCAGGATCCGGCTGACCATGCCGCTGCTCATCGATTGCACGGCCTTGCGCTTGCCGGAAACCACCACCGTGCCCTGCACGGGAATGCCCTGATCCAACGGGGCCAGGCTCGCCCAGGTAAAGAAGCTGCCCGCGCCAAGGATCGCCAGGGCCCAGCCCATGCGCATGAAGAAGCGGGCGTCACGTTCGGGGTGCTCGTGGAGTCGACTGTGTTCGAGGTTCATGTCGCGATCCTTGCTCATGCGTTGCTGGGTTTGCTGGCGGCCTGGTATTGACGACTCATGCTCAATCCGTTGGGCGTCGCCTGGGGTTTGTCTCGCGGAGTGTCCGATTGGCCGGACAGCGCCCGCAGCACTTCCTGGCTCGGTCCGAAGGCTTGCAACCGACCTTCGTTGAGCACCAGCAACTTGTCGGCCTGAGCCAATGCCGAGGAGCGATGGGTCACCAGCACGACGCTGGTGCCCTGGGCTTTCAGCTGCGCGATGGCGCTGGCCAGCGCCGCCTCGCCGACGGTGTCCAGGTTGGAGTTGGGTTCGTCGAGCACCACCAGGCTCGGCCGGTCGTACAGGGCCCGGGCCAGGGCGACCCGTTGTTTCTGCCCGCCGGACAATCCGCATCCGTCCTCCCCCAACACCGTGTCGTAGCCTTGGGGCATGCGCAGGATCAGCTCATGCACACCGGCCTGCTGCGCGGCAGCGACGACTTTCTGTGGGTCGGCCTCGCGAAAGCGGGCGATGTTCTCGGCGATGCTGCCGCTGAACAGCTCGATGTCCTGGGGCAAATAGCCGATGTAGGGGCCGAGTTGGTCACGGTTCCAGCGATGGATATCGGCGCCGTCCAGGCGCACCGCGCCACCGAGGATCGGCCACACGCCCACCAGCACACGGGCCAGGGTGGATTTGCCGGAGCCCGACGCGCCCAAGACCCCCAGCACCTCGCCGGCACCGAGACTGAAGCTGACTTGATGCAATGTCGCCTGGCGTTGCCCTGGCGGTCCGGCGCTGACCTGCTCGAAGCTCACCTGGCCCTTGGGCGGCGGCAGCGGCATCCCATCGTCCTCGGGCGGATAGGCCTGCAACAGTGCGTCGAGACGACGATAGGCCAGCTTCGCGCCGCTCCACTGCTTCCACACGGCAATCAATTGATCGATGGGGCTCAATACCCGCCCCATCAGGATCGAGCCGGCAATCATCATCCCGGCGGTCATGTCGCCCTTGATCACCAGCAGCGCCCCCAGACCCAGCACGAGCGATTGCAGGCACAGGCGCAAGGTCTTGCTGAAGGCGCTGATGACCGCGCCGGTGTCGCTGGCCTGGTTCTGCAAGCCGAGAAAGCGCGAGTGCACGGCAAACCAGCGGTTGCGCAGCGCGTCGAGCATGCCCATGGCCTGGATCGATTCGGCGTTGTGCAAGTGGCTGGTGGCCAGTTGACTGGACTGCTGCGAGTAACCGCTGGCCTGCCCCAACGGCTTGCGGGTCATGACCTCGTTCAGGCATGCCAGCCCGATGAGCAGCAGCGTACCGATGCTGGCGAACACGCCTAGCCAGACGTTGAACAGATAGATCACCAGCAGATAGACCGGGAACCAGGGGGCGTCGAAGAAGGCGAACAGCGCCGGCCCGGTGACGAACTGGCGCAGATGGGTCAAGTCGCCCAGGGATTGCCCGGCGTTGCCTTCGCCCTGCAGCAGGTTGCGCTCGAACGCCGCTTTGTAGACCTGGAGGTTGAAACGCCTTTCCAATTGGCTGCCGATGCGGATGACGATGAAGCTGCGCACCATCTCCAGCAGCCCGATGAAGACAAAGAACCCCACCACCATCAACGACAACATCACCAGAGTGGTTTCGTTTTGCGAGGACAATCCGCGGTCATACACTTGAAGCATGTAAATGGAAGGCGCAAGCATCAGGACGTTAATCAGCGCGGTAAAACAACCGACACTGAGCAGGATGTTTTTATAATCGCCCAGTGCCTTGAACAGCGGCATCGCGGTGGCGGTCTTTGCCCTCTTCATCATTCTTCCCTGCTATTGGCTTCGCCACAGAGTTGGCAAACACTTAAACTTGCCAATCTTTTAATAATTGAACCTGAGCACACCAAAGTGCACGCTTGATGGAACAAACGCGCGGATTATTGGTAAACAGGCTCAGGCCGTACACATACGTTAGCGAGCGTTCTCTTGGATATTGCGCTCGAGCGTAACGCTCAGTCCTGACTTCAAATTGACTTGATAAGAATGGCCCTGGCGTAGTCCCAGATGAACTCTGGCCTCTTGTTTGCCAAGCAGCGAAAGACCATCGGGTTCCGGAAACCAATGAACCGGCTCATCCCCGAGCCAATGGCCCAGGCAATCGGTTTGCCCACCTACGGTCTGGTCCGCTTTGAGTTCGATGATGCAGATATTCGACGGCTTGTCCTGCAATGCCTGGGTTTGCGCATTGTCCTGGGGGCCTGCCAAAACGGCCCGCCACTGACCGGCCAATTGAGAGGGTTCTGCTAACAACAGGCTGCGCGCCATGGCGACTTCTCCAGAAAACAGCATCAACGTAGCGAGTAACCAGGCGATTGCCGAGAAGCTACAGGGCGTAAAATTTTTTTCCATCTTGTCCATTCCAACGGAGCTCCCGTAGGAGCTGGCGAAGCCTGCGATCTTTTTGCTCATTTGAGCCTCGAATGAAGATCCCAGGCTTCTCCAGCCCCTGCGGGGTGGTTCAGGCCACGATGTCCGAAATCGCTGCCTGGCCGACGGTACTGACCAGGAAATCGGCCATGCCATGCCCGGAGAAGTCCACCGACAGCAGGCTGTTGCCACCCGATGTCGACAGCACCGCATCACCCGCCGCGCCGGTGAACGCGTTAACGAAGTGCAGGCCCGCACCGTTGGTGATACCGGTCAGGTCGATCTTGTCCAGGCCGCTGACGAAATCGAGGATCTGGTCCGTGGCACCCGGCCGAGAGTCGGAGCTCGCGGCGAACACGAACGTGTCCGCACCCGAACCGCCCGACAGCTTGTCCGCACCGCCGCCGCCCCAGAGGATGTCATTGCCGGCTCCCCCCTTGAGCTCGTTGGCCACTTCGTTGCCGATCAGCAGATCGCTGCCCGAGCCGCCGATGGCATTTTCGATGGTGGCGCCCTGGGCGATGGATACGTTGCCCACCATGCCGCCAACGTCGGAGAACGAGGCATCATTGAGGTTTATTTTCTGGTTCTGGGTGAAACCGGAGAAGTCCAGGGTATCGCGACCGCCCGCATCCCATACCGAGAACACCACCTTGTCCGACGAGGAGGACGCACTGAGGAAGTCGCGGCCGGCGTTGGAATTGAAGCCGTAGGTGGTGTCACCGGTACGGGTGCTCATGTTGGCACCGTAGAGCTTCTGGATCGCCGCGATGTCGTCCATCAACGGGCCCGAAGAGTAGGCTTCCACTCCGCCCTTGCTGAAGTTCTGGTCGGTATTGCTTTCGCTCCAGTAGCTCATGACGCTGTAGCCACGGGTGTCCTGGCCGTACGTGGCGTCATCGTAGGTCGGGCTGCCTTCGCCGGCGTTGTAGTCGCCAGGGTGCGCCAGGCCCAGGGTGTGGCCGATTTCGTGGGTCAGCGTCTGCCGGCCATAGTTGTTCAGGTCCGGGTTCTTGTTCTGGGTATAGCTGCTATTGATCAGGTACCAGGATGTCCCGTCATACCCGGCGCCGGTGCCCGGCAGGTAGGCGAACGCCGCTGCGCCGTCCTGGCCGCCGCTGTAGTTGCCGAAGGTCATGTGCCCGTCGCCACCGCTGCTCTTCTCGGTAAAGGTGACATTGGCCACGTCCGCCCAGGATTGCATGGCCAACGCAGCCTGGCCCTTCTGCTGGGCACTGAACTGGCTGAAACCACTGATTCCGTGCTTGTTCATGGTGCTGGAGGACGCGGAGGTGAGAAAGGTATAGGTCAGCTCGATCTTGCCGCTGCCGTCCTTGTCCTGATAGGCCGCGCCGTCCCGCAGCAATTGAGTAGCCGCCTCGTCCACTGAGTACGACGGTTTGCCATTGACGGTGAGATTGCCGCCACGGTCGTATTGATGGCTGAAACTATTGATCTGGTTGAATGCATTACTGGGCGCGGCCAATGATTGCGGTGCCCAGAAGAGTTGTTCGGCAGAATCAATAGTGCTGCTTTTGACTTTCGACATAAACACACTTCCTTGTTTGCAATGGAACAGTTTTTGTCAGACAGACAATCTCTGGCGAGATCGTCCTATCACTCGCCCAATTGAGGACGCAAGAAAACTGACACAATTCGAAATCAAACGTCTAGCAATTTTTTCGACGCATATGAACAACAACTCTGACGACACGCGGGGCACTAGGCGCCCGCCCCGTTAATACAGGCAGCACAGCCTCAGGATCAAGAATTGTCGGACAAAACCCTATTTAAATATTAAATATCGCCCTATGTCGAGCAGCACACTTTCAGCAACTAAGTGCCAGTGAAGTGCTATTAATTAATATGAATTAGTGGCCTATTTGCTCCCCAGTGTTGCGCGCGCAAACCTCACGCAAACAACCTCGCAGCCAGCGGTGTACCGGATCGGCATCCATTCGTGGATGCCAGAGCATGGCAATCGTGAATATCGGCACCGGGAACGGCAGCGCAAAGCTGTGCAGGCCGGCGCGCAGGCGGGTGGTATAGCGTTCGGGCACACTGGCGATCAGGTCACTGGACCGCGCGAGCCCCAACGCCGTGGAAAAACCGGGGACGGTGGTGATGATCTCTCGCGTCAGGTTCAAGGGCTCCAATGCCCGATCGATGGGGCCGTGGTCGAGGTCGCGCAAGGCGACAGCGATATGCCCGCCCTCGGCATAAGCAGCGGCGGTAACCTCGGCCTGGCTCAGCGGATGCCCCAGGCGTACCACGCCGATAAGTCGGTCGACAAACAATGCCTGGGTGCGTAGCTCCGGTCGGGTGTCCTTGTCCACGACGGCGGTTTCCAGGTCCACGGTCCCCTCGCGCAGTGCCGTACTGCTCTTGTCAGCCTTGTCCACGAAGCGCATTCGGACACCGGGGGCCTCCTCGCCGATGCGGGTAATCAGGTCGATCCCGAAGTTTTCCACGAACCCTTCCCGGGTGCGCAGCGTAAAGGTCCGATTCAACCGCCGCAGGTCCGGGGCCTCGACCGGGCGCAGTACTGTCTGGGCATCCTGCACCAGTTGACTGACCTGCTCGCGCAGTTCCAAGGCACGGGGCGTGGCCACCAGCCCTCGCCCGGCCCGCACTAACAGCGGGTCACCGGTGGTATCGCGCAATCGCGCCAACGCCCGGCTCATCGCCGAAGGACTGAGCCGCAGCCGTTGGGCCGCTCGGGCAACGCTGCCTTCTGCCAACAGCACGTCAAGGGTGATCAACAGGTTGAGGTCGGGAATGGACATGGTCAGGCCTCGGGCTCATAGATGGCGTCGCATGCAGCTATAAAGTGCAAATGCTGCGTCTTCCGCCATGTTATGCCCGGGCGTACTGTTCTGACAGTCCAGTTTTTGTGAACCGCTCCGGAGAACAGCATGAAACCAGTCCATACACCGCCGGACATTCCCGGCGCTCCCCAAACCTCCTCGTCGCGCTGGCGTTGACCAGCCTTGCCCTGGCAACCTTGCTCGCCTCGCTGGGCACCAGCGTCGCCACAGTCGGCCTGCCCGCCTTGGCCGAAGCGTTCGGCGCCTCTTTCCAGGCAGTCCAATGGGTGGTGCTGGCTTATCTGCTGGCGATCTCCACGCTGATTGTCAGCGTCGGGCGCCTGGGTGATCTGCTGGGACGCCGGCAACTGCTATTGGCTGGGATTCTGCTGTTCACCCTGGCGTCCGTCCTCTGCGGACTCGCCCCTTCCCTTGGGCTATTGATCGCAGGCCGGACGCTGCAAGGCCTGGGAGCGGCGGTCATGATGACCCTGACCCTGGCCCTGGTCGGTGAAACGGTCGACAAGGACCGAACCGGTCGCGCCATGGGCTTGCTGGCCACGCTGTCAGCGGTGGGCACCGCCCTTGGTCCTTCGCTCGGCGGTACGCTGGTCAGCGCCTTTGGCTGGCACGCCATCTTTCTGATCAACGTCCCCCTCGGGCTCCTGACGTGGCTGTTGGCCTGGCATTCCTTGCCCACCCATCGCCCGCAGACGAGTGCTGCAAGACCCGGCTTCGATATCCCGGGCACAGTGCTGCTGGCGACGGCGCTGGGCGCTTATGCACTGGCCATGACCCTGGGACGCGGCCATTTTGGTGGACTCAATCTCGCCTTGCTGCTGGTGGCGATCCTTGGCGGCGGGTTGTTTGTTATGGCCCAGCGCCGGGTAACGTCGCCGTTGATCCCCCTGGCATTGTTCCGTGACCGGCTGCTGGTGTCAGGCCTGGCAACGAGTGCGTTGGTCGCGACGGTCATGATGGCGACGCTGCTGGTAGGGCCTTTCTACTTGTCCATCAGCCTTGGACTGCCGACCGCATTGGTAGGATTGGTGTTGGCCGTGGGTCCCTGCGTTGCTGCGTTGACCGGCGTGCCTGCCGGGCGCCTCACGGATCGGTTCGGCGTGCGGCCCATGCGGCTCGTCGGGTTGGCGACCATGGGACTCGGCTGCTTGATGCTGACACTGGTGCCACCTGCGCTGGGCATGGCTGGCTACATCATGGCCATCGTGGTCACCACCTTGGGCTACGCGCTGTTTCAGACCGCCAACAACACCGCCGTGATGGCGGATATACCTGCGCAGAAGCGCGGCGTCATTGCCGGGTTGCTCAACCTGTCGCGCAACCTGGGCTTCTTTACCGGCGCGGCGGTGCTCGGTGCGATATTCGCCTCAGCGTTACCGGCGAGTGGCGTTTCCGCCGCCAGCCCCGAGGAGGTCGCAAATGGCCTGCATTTCACCTTTGTCGTCGCCCTGTCCATGGTGGTTTTAGCACTGCTTATCGCCCTGCAATATCGCGCGCCAGAGCCGCTGAAGGATTCCCAGGCGGCGCCCGGCAAAGGGTGATGGCATTCTGAGCCCTGACCTTTAAGTCATGATCCAGATCAAAAAAAGTGAACCAATCGCAAAACGGACTGAAAAAAGCCACATGACTTTCATTATCCAATGCTATTTTTAGTTCTCACTGGTAGAGCCATGATGGCTCTTCCTTCCTGACAAGAGCAAACGGAAGCGCTTGATGAAGAAGGTGGGCAACAGATGAATAAAGGATCGTTCAGCAAGGTTACGTTTCCCAACGCTTGCCAGCTGATGCGCTGGCATTTCCATCCAATGGGCTTCGAGGCCAGTATGGATGCGCCGGGCAGCATGGTCGCCCGGTTGTTCGATCGCGCCAGCGGTGAAACCATGATCGCGATTGCGGGCATCCCCTGCGCGACCGTGATGAACGCCCCTGACGTGGAACGAATAATCGAAGCGGTGGAAGCCGAGCTGGAAGCCTTCGTACCACCGGTTGGTTTGAGGCGGTTCGCCTCCTGAGCAAAAAAGCCCACATTACGTGGGCTTTTTTGTGGGCGCTGTTTCTAAATATGTGGCTAGCCGTCCCGCCGCTATCGCGAGCAGGCTCGCTCCCACAGGGGGTTGGGTGAACACACTGACTGAAGCCATCCCCGGGACCTTGTGGGAGCGAGCCTGCTCGCGATGGCGATCTTCCAGGCAACCACCAGTCCGGTCCAGCCCACTCAACCCCGGGCGCGGCGATGGTCTGCGAAGAACGGTTTGCCTTTATCGATACGGTCCGAAGCCTTGGGCGCGTTTGCGGCCTGGCTGTCCGGCTCATCGACGTACCAGTAGCAATGCTGCACCGCACGGGTGATGCCCACGTAGGCCAGGCGCAGGATCTCGTCCCTTTGCGCCGTGTCGTACGGCTCGGCGTCACCGTCCTGACCCAGCCCAGCCATTCGATAGACCTGATTCTTGTAGGGTGAACGGGTCAGATGCTGGCAGTCGCCCAACAGGAACACGGCATCGGCTTGGAGCCCCTTGGCGCTGTGATAGGTCATCTGCCTCAGGCGCCTCGCGTCATAAGGCAAGCTAGAATCCACATTAACTGTTGGCTGAATATACTTTTCTATCAATGACTTATCGCTGCTTTTTCGATACAACATTAATATCGAATCACCCTTGCGATAGTGCTCATCCAACCGCTGGGCCAAACCTTCATCGTCCCGATCCAGCACGTTGACCGGGCTCAGTAATGTGGATTTACCGCCGGCCTTGGCCTTTTTGCCAGGAATCGCAGCCGCCGCACGGACAATATGCTCAGCCGCGTCAATGATGTGCTGATGACTGCGGTAGTTGTCGGTGAGCATCACTCGGGTATTGGCCGGCGACGGAAATTGTTGCGTGAACCCCATGAAATAGCTCGGTGAGCTGCCGCGCCAGCCATAGATCGACTGCCAATCGTCGCCGACACACAGCAATGAAGAATGTTGGGCGCCACGTCCCACGTGCATGGCAGGCCCTCGGCGGCGCACTTCTCGCAGGCTTGCGCGAAGCCAGGAAACGATCTGCGGGGAAACGTCCTGAAATTCATCGATCATCAGGTGCGACATAGGCCTGAGAAGCGCATCGCCCAATAACTTGAAGTTTTCCGGGGAGTGCTCGCTGAACAGCGCAAACATGCGGTTGTAGGTCATGACGGGAGGCGACTGGTCGAGCAGATGGTCTTCGAATGCCCGCCAATAGCGGCTCAACGCCTCGAAAAAATACCGATCAGGGTCATCCTGGGCGAAACACATCCGCCCTACGGCATCCGGGACATCCAGGCCGAGGTTCTCGATAAAACCGGCAGCGGCGACGAAACAATCCAGCAGCGGCGCCGAACTCAGCTCTCCCTTGACCTTGTAATCGAAGCCCGGCCCGGCGCTGGCTTCTCCCGCCAATGAGGCTAGCAAACGCTTGGAGGATTCGTAGCTTTCAATCCAAATCAATGGCTTACGGCAAAAAGCTTGAAACAGGGTACGCTTTACCGCCCATTCCGCACGGAGACTCAGCCGCGCGCCTGGACGACTGAGTCGGGCATCCTCCCGCGAATCGAATCCAAGCATGACCCAGGCGTCCAGGGATGGAATGTAACCATGACAATGGAATGTCGAACCGTTGATCTCGAACGTCTGACGCTTGGGCTCGACGCCCTTGATGGGCCATGCCCCGGCACGAAACCACAGGTCCTCGATGGCATCACACAGTTCTTCGTCGCGCTGGGCAGCCAGCTCGGTCACGGCTATACGCTTTTGCACGTCGGGGTGATCACGCTCCAGCGCCTTGAGCTGAAAAGCGTGCCGGGACAGCGGTTTGATCAGCTCCCGAAAGCGCTCGTCGCGTTGATAAAGGCGGTGATAACAGGCATTGAGCTGCTGGCGCTGAGCCTCGTTGATGCGCAAGTCGAACGGGTTGCCGTCGGCGTCGTCATCGCCCGGCCCCGTGCGATGGCTCAGGGTTTCAAAGGCCTGGAGCCGCTCGAATCCCGGCAAACTGCGCACCATGGGCAAGATGCGCGAATGAAAGGTCCGTACCAGGTCGCGAGCGTCCTTGGTGCTGACCGTTCGCCCCCACAGGGCAAACACCTCGACCAGCTTCTGGATGAAGTCCTTGCGCGACTCTCGGGTGAACGTTACCACGGTAATCGAATCCAGCTCGAAACCCAGGTACTGGGATAGCAGTACGATGCGCAGCACCAGGGTCGTGGACTTGCCCGCACCCGCGCCGGCAACCACCGAGGTGGAAGGCGTATCGCTGAAGATCATCTTCCATTGAGCTGCACTGGGCTGTGCATGGGCCGGCAGCAATCGGGCAACATCTGCCTTTACGCGTTTCTTGAGTTCGGGGGTCAAGGGCAGGCGCCAGTCGTCAAACAGCAGGTCATCGACCTTGGGAGCCGGGTGTTCCGTATTACGGAAGTCGCGGATCAACAGGACCTGACGCCCTTCTTCCAAGCCCTCGGCCTTGCCCTCTTTGAAGCCGTAATCGAAACCGGCGGTATGTCCGCTGCGAAAACCATCGGCCTGGCCGTGCAGCCAGGAAGCCCTGTGCTGGGCGCGCAGGCGTGTCAGGCCGTGACCGAAAAAGCGGGCAGCCAGACGCTTGAGCAGCGGCATTTGCGCCAAGGGAAGCAATTCGGGAGGCAGATCGGGAGAGTGTTGCGGCACGCTTTGAGACTCCGGTGTTCAGAACCATGGCCTATGGTGTCTGTATTTACCACGGAGTGCCACCCAAAAGCTTTGAAGTCATGGGGTTAGGCGATGAAGTGAAAGTGGTGTCGCATCGACATGATTGTGGTCTGAACCACCGCTATCGCGAGCAGGCTCGCTCCCACAGGGTATCTGTGGCAGACGACCTTTATACATACGCAGCAAAACCTGTGGGAGCCAAGCTTGCTCGCGATGACGTCGGCACATTCAACATCGATGTAACGGACCCACCGCTATCGCGAGCAAGCCCGCTCCCACAGGATATCTGTGGCATACGACCTTTATACGTACGCAGCAAAACCTGTGGGAGCCAAGCTTGCTCGCGATGACGTCGGCACATTCAACCTCGATGTAACGGACCCACCGCTATCGCGAGCAAGCTCGCTCCCACAGGGTATCTGTGGCAGACGACCTTTATACGTACGCAGCAAAACCTGTGGGAGCCAAGCTTGCTCGCGATGACGTCGGCGCATTCAACATCGACGTAACTGACCCACCGCTATCGCGAGCAAGCTCGCTCCCACACACGCATCACTTGCCGCTGATAGCGCCATCCACCAGCGTCTGCGCCTCACTCACCAACTGCTTGAGGTGCTCGTCGCCAAGGAAGCTTTCGGCGTAGATCTTGTAGATATCCTCGGTGCCGGACGGACGCGCTGCGAACCAGCCGTTTTCGGTCATCACCTTCAGGCCGCCGATGGCCTGATCGTTCCCCGGCGCGTGACTGAGAATGCTTTGGATCGCCTCACCGGCCAGCTGGGTAGACGCGACCTGGTCCGGTGAGAGTTTGCTCAACAGGGCCTTCTGCTGCGGAGTCGCCTTCGCATCGACGCGTACGGAGAACGGCTCGCCCAGTTCGTCTGTCAGGGCGCGGTAGGCCTGGCTTGGGTCGCGGCCGGTGCGAGCGGTCATTTCAGCCGCCAGCAACGCCGGGATCAGGCCGTCCTTGTCGGTACTCCACACACCACCGTCCTTGCGCAGGAACGAAGCACCGGCACTTTCCTCGCCGCCGAAGCCCAGGGAGCCGTCGAATAGCCCATCGGCGAACCACTTGAAGCCTACCGGCACTTCATAGAGACGACGACCCAGGCGCTTGGCCACGCGATCGATCAGCCCGCTGCTGACCACCGTCTTGCCGACGCCGGCATCGGCGCGCCAATGCGGACGGTTCTGGAACAGGTAATCGATGGACACCGCCAGGTAGTTGTTCGGCGCCAACAGACCTCCGGAGGGTGTCACGATGCCATGGCGGTCGTGATCCGGGTCACAGGCGAAGGCCACGTCGAAGCGCTCCTTCAGGCCGATCAACCCCTGCATGGCATGGCTGGAAGAAGGATCCATGCGGATCTGCCCGTCCCAGTCGACTGTCATGAAGCGGAACGTCGAATCCACCTGGGTGTTCACCACGTCCAGGTCAAGGCGGTAATGCTCGGCAATGGCCGGCCAGTAGCGTACCCCTGCTCCGCCCAGCGGATCGACGCCCAAACGCAACCCAGCGGCGCGGATGACGTCGAAATCGATGACATTGACCAAGTCCGCTACGTAGGTATTGAGGTAGTCGTGACGGTGAGTGGTCTCGGCCTTCAGGGCCTGCTCGTAGCTGATGCGCTTGACGCCGGCCAGTTGGTTGGCCAGCAGCTCGTTGGCCTTGGCTTCGATCCACTTGGTGATATGGGTATCGGCCGGGCCACCGTTGGTGGGGTTGTACTTGTAGCCGCCACTCTGCGGCGGGTTATGGGACGGCGTGATGACGATGCCGTCCGCCAGACCCGTGGTGCGTCCGCGGTTGTAGCAGATGATCGCGTGGGAAACCGCCGGTGTCGGAGTGTATTCATCGCCTTCGGCGATCATCACGGTCACGCCGTTGGCGGCGAGCACCTCCAGTGCACTGGCACCGGCAGGGGTGGAGAGCGCATGGGTATCGATACCGACGAACAAGGGCCCGTCAATGCCTTGGGCTTCACGGTACATGCAAATGGCCTGACTGATAGCCAGTACATGCCATTCGTTGAACCCCAGGTCGAAGGAACTGCCACGGTGACCGGAGGTGCCGAAAGCCACACGCTGGGTTGCAACCGAGGCATCGGGCCGGCCGGTGTAGTAGGCCGTCACCAGTCGCGGGATATCGATCAACAACTCTGCCGGTGCCGGCTTGCCCGCAAATGGACTGACTGTCATGCAAAACCTCTGGATGGAGTGGCTTGTGGAATGGGATGCAGTTTACTGACAGTTCGACCGTGGCGCGATGGGTTCGATCCATCACCCCTCTTACGATTGCTCAAGCCTCAACGCGTTGGCCAACACGCAGAGCGCCGTGTCCAGGTCGGTTGCACCACTCAAGGCATGCGTCACGCGCAAATACTGGGTATAAAGCCCTTGGATACTGAACAGTTCCCCAGGGGCGATGACGATGCGCTGGGCCAGCAAACGCTGGAAAACCTGTCGCAGGTCCACCCGGCGCGACGATCGAATCCAGATCGTCGCGCCGCCCTGGGCTTCAACCCATTGCAGGCTATCCCCCAGCCGTTCTCGCAGCAGTTGTGTTGTCGAGGTCGCACTTTCACGCAGCAGCCGCCGCAACACCAGCAGATGCTGGTCGATCCGACCGTTACTGTACAAACGCGCGATGGCCTTCTGCCGGATGGGCGACAGGCGAAACGCGCGCAGCAGGAAATGCCGCTGCAGTTGCAGGGTCAACTGACGCGATAGCACATAACCATAGGGGGCTTCAGGACCGATGGTTTTCTCGAAAGTGGAGTAGACGATCAGCCGGTCAGGGTCGAGCAGGTCGCGAAAAGGCACCACCCCGGCTTCGAAGACCAAGTCCGTGTAGCTGTCGTTCTCCAGCACCCAGGTACCGTGCAGATCCAGCAAACTCGCCACAGCCTGGCGGTTGTCCTCGGGAATGCGCGTCCCTCTGGGCATGTTCAACACCGAAGACAGCACCACCAGGCGCACGGTTTCGTTCTGTAGAAGCTGCTCCAGTTGCTCGAGACTGATGCCGCCGTCCGCCAACAACGGCAGCTCGATCACCTTGACGTCGGCGGCTTGCAGCAAGCGCAGAATCGTCCAGTCGCAAGGCGATTCGATCAGTACGGTGGCGCCCCTGAGCCCCAGCACGGCGATCAGGATCTCCAGCACACCCCGCAGATCGGCACCGATGTACACGTCATCGGCCTTCCAGCAGCGCGCCGGCGAGGAGGTGTAACGGGCCGCCAAGGCCGCGCGCAGTTCCAGCTCGCCCCAGGGCTGTGAAGGCATCTGGGAGGCGCGCGGATACTGGCGCAGCAGCTCGCGCTCGAGCAGCAACAGCGGGCTGTCCAGGGGTTGCATCGACGCCGGTTCGTCCGCGCTGAGCACCAGCATGCCTGGTCGCCGGGCATTGACGTAGAGCGTCTCGAGCAGATCGTCACCGCCGCCCAGGGCGACCACGCTGGGCACTGGCAGCGCGTAATAACCGGACTTGGCGACGGAGTAGACCCGCCCTTCCTTTTCCAGCAGCGAATAAGCGTACTGGATAGTAGAAATCGACACGCTCAACCGGTCGGCCAGTTGCCGTAAAGACGGCAGTCGGACCCGGGAATCGCTCCCCAGCTCACTGATCAGGGCCGTCAGGTAGCGATAGACCGCCTGGTAGGCGAAATCTGTTTCCCGTGAGCCCTTCATGGCTTCAGACCCGTTGGATGGGCCGCGACCGACCACGGCGAAGCACCAGCAGTGGCGGCCGGATACAAGGTGGGTGAAGCCGTCAAACCGCCCCCCTCAATATCTGCCCGAGCCTTCGCGCAGGCCGTCGCTACCCAGCCCGGGCGTTTCGGTATCGGCGTTGTCGATGGCCTGTTGGGGGTCTATTCCCAGGGTGGTTTCGTGTTCCGGCAGCGCTACGCTCGCCCCATAGAGCCTGCCGAGCATGTCGATCGACAGGCCGCTGACATCCACCATCCATTGCGCCACCTGGTCGGCGACTGTCGCGCCCTGCATGGCCTTGTGCAGGTCCGGCATCGCCACCAGCATGCCGGGGTGACAACAACGCAGGAAATGCTCCAGCCCCGCGCCCTTCTCGACAAAGGGTGCGAACAGCATGCACACCAATTGCGCCTCGTTGAGCCCCAGGGTCGTTTGCGCTTCGGCGGCGGCCTGGGCACGGCGCTCCGCAATGGCCGAAGGCGGGCCGAACAGCTCCCGAGCCTGTTCGCAGACGTGTTCCGGCAGTTGCTTGCGGTGCATGATCATGATTGCCCGCTGCACATAGTCTCCGTAGCCCGCTTCGTAACTGCGTCCCTGCAGGCAAGCCGCTTGCAGGCCATGCAAATGAGCCGACAGCAGCGGACTGAGGTATTCGTTTTCCGGTGCCGAGGCGATAAGGTCGTCGGTCCGCACCCGCAGGAACTCACTGAACAGCAGCCAGTTCATTTCTTCGCAGCGATCGACGATCAGGTCATCGATGCCGATGTGCCCTACTCGCCGGCATGCCTCGAAATGGCCCTCGGGTTTCCACATGCCGAGGCGGTGCGATCCATAGAAATGCCGATAGAGATCGTCTCCCAGGGTATCGAGCTGCGCAAAGAGGTTGTCAAAGGTGGTGGTCGTTTCGATACCCAGGCCGATCTTGCGGGTCGCACGTCGCAGGCCCGCCATGAACTGTCTCTGCTGGCGCGGCGTATCGCTGCTGACCAGGGAGTCCACTCCCGATTCCCAGCGCGCCATGTGGCGGTAGAACTCCGCCATGGCCAGGTAGCCGTCATCACCAATCTCCAAAGGGCTGTCGACCGAGCGAAGGTGACCCAGGACCAGCATGTCCATGCGATTGGACTCGTGCCCGGCCACCGACAATGGCTGCCTGTGGTTGAACGGCACCACTTCGCGGTTATCCGCCATCAGCAGCTCTACACGGGGATCGTCATAGACGAACAGCGCGCTGTAGCAACGATGGATGTTTTCCAGGGTCGCCTGGGTGGTCTCGCTCAACCGCGGCGTGGCAACACGCAGGTCGAAGGTCACGGGATTCCTGCCGGCGATGCTCAGTTGCGCGGCTCTCAACGCCGTCAGCACGTAAAAGCTGTCCCGGCTCCCGTTCAGGACCGTCAGTACGCGGTATTCACCGATCCGCTCAATGCCACCAGCGGCGACGATCAAACGCTGGATCAAAAGCTGCAACGCCGTACGCTCCGCACGAGAATAAAAACCCAACAGCCGCTGCAGTATCTGTTGATACACGTGAATCATTGCCTGCTCATGAATTGCGCTCATAACCATTTACCTGGAAGTTCAAATATCAGTGTCGCCCCACCCACGTGATCGCGCGACGTGTTCGGATGGAAGACTTATTTCACTACTGCGAAGAGTATTAGCAATACGTCCGAGCTTTGCTCGTCGTAACTATTTGATACATACAAGGGGCGTCGACCGCCGTCCGTGTCGCCAAAGCCTGAAAGCCGCCAATTCATTGGGCCTGACGTCCGTCTCGACGCGTCCTAGGAGAATTCCGACAGCGTCCCACAGACAATGAGTA
Organism: Pseudomonas sp. ICMP22404; assembly: GCF_006227205.1. Taxonomy (GTDB): domain Bacteria; phylum Pseudomonadota; class Gammaproteobacteria; order Pseudomonadales; family Pseudomonadaceae; genus Aquipseudomonas. Next base: position 251,597 of record NZ_VCNG01000006.1, on the reverse strand, counting down.
CGAGAAATAAAGAACTTACCGAACTTTAACTGACCGCTTACCTCATACTGTTTTCCCGATAATCGATAGAGGACCCCACCCCCATTAACGCCTGAAGCATCTTGAACAGACATTGATGGATCAAGCCTTTCTGGAAACATGTATTGAGCCATGACTTCTTCCTTGAGCTGAAAACCAGCATTCAATTATCAGGACTTCAATAATGATTAGAAGATACAGATTGAGGGCAAAAACCAGTTCAGTTGCCGGCAAGGTAAACGGAGTCGTTGTGGACAGGCAGCCGGACACCCTCGCAAGTCGTGCGAGGGGCTGAAGCAGAAAAGGAGAGAAGAGGCCCGATCAGGCCGGAGGCAGCGCAAGAGCCAGGGACAATGACTCTTGCGCAGGACAGGAATCAGGCGGGATCGACAACCTGAAGGGCAACGCGCTCACGGCAAGGACATTCGTCCATGTAACGGTGAGCCTCGACAAACTCGGCGAACGGAAAGACCCGGGTCTTGAGTGGCAACAGGACACGGTCGGCAGTCAGTTGATTGATATCGCGCAGTGCCCGCTGCACCGCCACCTGGTCCTGGATAATGCCCAGTTCCGGCTTGCCGGTGAAATTGCCGATGCAATGCACGAAGAACTGAATGTTCTTCTGAAACGCCGCGCAGGCCGGGAACGGTGTCTGGTTCCCCCCTTGCAGGCCATACAACACCAGGCTGCCTCGTGGGGCCAGGACATCGCCGAGCAGCGACATTTGCGGCCCGCCCAGGCCGTCGAACACCACGTCGACGCCACGATTGTCGGTGAGCTTGTTGATTTGCATCAGCAAGTCCTGCTCTTCCGTGACGATGACTTTCTCGGCACCCAGGGACAACAGGTACTCTCGCTCGTCAGCGGTCTTGGTGGCCGCGATCACCCGTACACCCAGCGCCTTGCCGAGCTGTACGAAGGAAGGGCCGGCGCAATGGCTGGCATCGGTGACCAGGGCGAACTGCCCGGGTTTGACTCGCGCCAGGTCAACATAGGCAAAATAGGCGACCAGCAGCGGCGTGTAGTGCACCGCGGCTTCGATCGGGCTCAAGACGTCCGGGTATCGGGTCAGCGCGGTGCGCGGCAACACGATGATCTCACCGTACACCGGATAATCGTTCGCGCTTTGTGCGGGGAAGCTGGCGACCTTGTCGCCCACGGCCAGATCGTCGACACCGTCGCCGACGGCCGTCACCACGCCGGCCATTTCATGGCCCAGGCCGGAAGGCAGGCGGGCCTGGGACGGCGCCAGGTTCTGGCGCCACAGGGTGTCATGCCAACTGATGCCGATCGCTTCGACACGGACCTGCACTTCTCCTGGCGCAGGGAGAGCCGCCGGCTGCTCTTCGCATTTGAGCACCTCGGCACCACCAAACTTGTGAAAACGGATCGTGCGGGACATCGCAAACCTCGTCAAAGTAACCTCTAATGCCATGAACTCTATCCGGGCTTTGTACCCAAGACCATCAGTGGCTATTAATAGTCGACATGCCTGTCATTGATTCCGCAGCAAGAAAACCAATCAGCCCCGCGGGGCAAATCCTACAAAAATTCATTTAGCCAGTGCAGAGTACCAGTCTTTCCCCGTAAGATTCATGCCGGTCATTGTTCGCATATGGCCGCTCACGTCAAGCTCGCCGAATCTGCCAGGACCCCAGATGAATCGCAATGACCTGCGTCGTGTCGACCTGAACCTGTTGATCGTATTCGAAACACTGATGCATGAACGCAGCGTGACCCGCGCCGCCGAGAAACTGTTCCTCGGCCAGCCGGCCATCAGCGCCGCGCTGTCGCGCCTGCGCAGCCTGTTCGATGACCCGCTGTTCGTGCGTACCGGGCGCAGCATGGAACCCTCGGCCCGGGCGATCGAAATCTTCGCCCTGCTCTCCCCGGCCCTGGATTCGATTTCCACGGCGGTCAGCCGCGCGGCGGAATTCGACCCGGCCACCAGCACCTCGGTGTTTCGCATCGGCCTGTCGGACGATGCCGAATTCGCCCTGCTGCCCATGCTGCTCAAGCGCCTGCGCGCCGAAGCCCCTGGCATCGTGCTGGTGGTGCGCCGGGTCAACTACATCCTGATGCCGAGCCTGCTGGCGTCCGGGGAGATCTCCATCGGCGTCAGCTACACCGACGACCTGCCGGCCAACGCCAAGCGCAAGGTGCTGCGCCGCAGCTCGCCCAAAGTGCTGCGGGCCGACACCGCACCGGGGCAACTGACCCTGGACGAATTCTGCGCACGCCCCCACGCCCTGGTGTCCTTCGCGGGCGACCTGAGCGGTTTCATCGATGAAGAGTTGGAAAAACTCGGTCGCAAGCGCCATGTGGTACTGGCGGTGCCGCAGTTCAATGGGCTGAGCACCCTGCTGGCAGGCACGGACATCATCGCCACCGTCCCTGACTACACCGCCGATGCACTGACCGCCGCCGGCGGCGTGCGCGCCGAAGACCCACCGATCCCGGTGCGCAGCTTTGAATTGCACATGGCCTGGCGTGGGTCCCAGGACAATGACCCGGGGGAACGCTGGTTGCGGTCGCGGATTCAGATGTTTTTTGGCGACCCTGAGAGTCTATAGAAGCCATCTGGCGGGCTGTTTATCTGATCATTTCTGCCTTTTCATAGACCATGGAGATCCATCCACCTCCAGTGGATTGCTACATTGGGGGCATATCTGAGGGCATGCTTTGGATGGTTTGAAAAGGACGCCCCCAATCTAATTTCTAGCAGCCCAAATCTCGAAAAATCACACGCTGATGACGGGATTGGCAGGGGCAAACTCGGCGTAGGACTACAGGAAGTTGGCGATGGAAAACATCCCATTGAGCGCGATCCAGTCCCACGAGATGAGAATCAAATAAGCCAGAAAATTCAGCTAAAGAACCCAATGACGAATAGCTTATGAACACTTAAGCTGCGAGCTATTACAAGCAGCTCGAGGGTCGACTGATGTCATTTGATTTCCACCACCTTCTACTCGTTTTTACCGCCTACATTGTTGGAGCGGCAAGCCCGGGGCCCAGCAATATGCGGATCATGGGCGTTGCCATGCACCAAGGCAGAAAACCTGCGCTGATGCTTGCAGCCGGAGTGATCAGTGGTTCTTTTTTTTGGGGATCGATGGCCGCCACAGGCGTCTCGGCCATTCTGCTTCAGTTCGCAGAGGCACTCTTCGTGCTCAAGATCGTCGGCGGAGCATACTTGCTGTTCCTAGCCCTGAAAGCGGGACGTTCTGCCCTGACACCTGACGAGAAAATTGAGAAAGCGCTGGGCGCAGCACCGCCTATCTCGGGTTTTGGCCTCTACCGGCGGGGCTTGCTTATGCACCTGACCAACCCAAAGGCATTACTGGGTTGGATCGCCACGATGACGCTCGGCCTGGGACCACAAGCGACACCTGTAACAGTTATGATCATCCTGGCTGGCTGTGCCGTGTTGAGCATTTCTATTTTCTGCGGTTATGCGATCGTTTTCTCCACGGCACCGATGATTCGGGGTTATCGCAGGGCGCGCCGATGGATTGAAGGCACCCTTGCGTTGGTCTTTGGCGCAGCAGGTTTTAAGCTGCTGTTCTCGCGCGCGTGATTCAATGCCTGCTCTTGTAGGGATGGCCTAAGTTCGAAAGCCATCCACCAGCTGCTTGAGTCGTGTGGCTTGTCGTTCAAGATCGTCACAAGCAAGCAGTGTGGCCTGCAGGTTTTCCACCCCTTCCTGGTTGAGGTTTTTGATCTCGGTGATGTCGATGTTCAGTGAACCGATGACCGAAGTTTGCTCTTCAGTTGCTGTCGCCACCGACTGGTTGATTCCGTCAATCTCGCCGATGCGCTGACTGACGCTGCCCAGCCGCTCACCGGCCTGGTTGGCGATAATCACGCCGTCCTTACTGTAGCGCTCGCTTTCGTTCATGGTGAGTACCGCCTCACGTGCGCCCATCTGAAGCTCTGCAATCATTGTATGGATCTCTTGGGCTGACGTCTGCGTGCGGTAAGCCAGGCTGCGAACTTCGTCAGCTACAACAGCAAACCCACGCCCGGCTTCACCCGCCCGCGCGGCCTCGATCGCGGCATTGAGTGCCAGCAGGTTGGTCTGTTCGGAAATGCCCTTGATGACTTCAAGAATTCGACCGATATTTTCGGTCTTACCATTCAGCGCCTCTATGTTGCTGCATGACGTGCGGATTTTCCCAGAGAGCGCGCCCATGGCATTTATCGTTTGGGTCACCACCTCGCGGCCATCTTCAGCCTGGCACCGGGCATCCGACGCCTGAAGGGAAGCGTCACCCGCGTTACGCGCGATTTCCTGGGCCGCCGCGCCGAGTTCGTTAATCGCGGCCGCAATACTGTTGGTGCGATTGGCCTGGTCGTCCGAGTTCGACATTGACGCACTAGAGGTCTGCGTTACACGCCTGGCCACTTCATTGACATGCTCGGTAGCAGAAGACACTTCACGTATTGAGTGCTGAATACGTTCCACGAAAAGGTTGAAGTCTGCGGCCAGTTCTCCGAACTCATCTTTCGAATGCGCACTCAAGCGGCGGGTAAGGTCGCCCTCTCCCTGGGCGATATCCCGCATGGTTGTACCTATCAACCTCAGGGGCCGCATCAGTACGCGAATAAACAAGCCCAGCAAAAGCAGCGTGGTCGCAACGGCAATAACCATCGACAAAATGGCGGAAGTGCGAAAATCATCAAGTGCCGCATAAGCTTTGCTTTTGTCGATAGACAAACCGATATACCAGTTCACCGAAGGCAGTCCCTTGATCGGCGAGAACATCAAAATTTGAGGTTTTCCGTCCTGCTCCGTCTCGCTGATATGGGAGCTAAGTGATGGCGTGTTCAGGGGGTAAATATCGCTCAATTGCTTCATCACCCGTTCTTTTTCTGGATGAACCAACACCCTGCCATCTGCGTTGACCAGAAAGGCATAGCCAATTCCACCTAGGTCGAGCGAGCTGACAATGGTCGCCAGCGTCTCCAGTGTAAGATCCCCGCCTACCACTCCAAGCGGCTGGCCGTCCTGACTGACCGGCGTTGCAATGGTCATCATCAGTTGCCCTGTCGTCACATCGAGGTATGGCTCAGTCAGCGTTGTCCCTCCTGCAGCCATTGCGTCGGTATACCAAGGCCGGGTGCGAGGATCGTAATCAGCAGGTAGATCGTCCTTTGGCCGGATGACGAAACTACCGTTACGACTGCCTAGATAAGTGAAGGTAAACGTCGATAGCAACGACCTCTGCTCCAGCAGCCGCGTGATGTTTTGCGACGCGGGATCATTGGCAACCGCCTGGGCAACATGATCTATTAGAAGTACCCGCCCAGAGAGCCAGGACTGAACGCTTGCAGCCGTGATCTTGCTCATTTCCTCTAGGTGGTTTTCAAGGTTCGAGCGAATGGTTTTGCGCTGAATCGAGTCGTTGTAAAGCGTAAAAAGCGAAAACGCTGCGACAACAACGAATGATGCTGCAAGCAATACCTTATGACTGAACTTCAGGTTCGCAATCATCATGGTTTATCTCTAGGCGTGAAGTGTTGCAATTGTTATTCGATACCAAGGTGCGTCGATGAAGGCTTGATGACGGCCAGCTGTGGATAGGCCACCAGTTTCTCGAGGTGCAGTTCAGTGCTCTCCAGCCATGATTCAGTGATTGATCGGAAATGCTCCATATCCCGGCAGCGTATTCGGAGGCAGTAATCAAGCGCACCACTCACCAAGTGACACTCAATGACTTGCGGGCAAGCACTGACAAGCGCCTCAAATATCTTTTGCGTGCTGCATCTCCTGCCCTCAGCCAGTGTCACTAGAACCACCAGTGATAAACCTGGTAATAGCTTGCGCTCGTCAATAAATGCCCCGTAACCGCGGATGACGCCCAGCCTCTCCAGCTTGCGAACGCGTTGCTGACAAGGGCTCTCGCTCAAGTGCACCAGTGAGGCGAGTTTTTTATAGGTGATGCGCCCATTGCGGCGCAATACGTCGACGATGGCCGCGTCGATGCGTCCCAAACCCTCATGGGCCGCGTGGTTCTTTGTTCCGCTGGTCATAGCCAAAGCATTTCACTTAAGCCCGTTGGACAGAAACTGCTGCAGGCGCTCGCTTCTGGGGTTATCCAGAATTTCAGGTCCGCCCTGCTCTTCAACCAGTCCTTGATGAAGGAACAGCAGTTGGTTCGACACTTTGCGTGCAAACCCCATTTCATGGGTCACCATGATCATGGTGCGCCCCTCTTCAGCAAGCCCCTGGATGACTTTGAGCACCTCGCCCACCACCTCAGGGTCAAGCGCCGAGGTGGGTTCGTCGAACAGCATGACTTCGGGCTCCATGGCGAGGGCGCGGGCGATCGCTACCCGCTGCTGTTGACCACCGGAAAGAAATGCAGGGAACTGATCGGCAACACGGGCAGGCAAGCCGACTTTATCCAAGTATCGCCGCGCACGGTCTTCTGCGTCTTTTTTGCTGATGCCTAGCACCCGACGCGGGGCAATGGTGATGTTTTCCAACACGGTCATGTGTCCCCACAGGTTGAAATGCTGGAAGACCATGGCCAAGCGGGTACGCAGTCGTTGCAGCTCGCGGTCATCCGCCACACGTAATCCAGCATGATTTTTAACCATGCAAATTGGTTTGCCATCCAAACTCATGGCACCGTCGTTGGGTGTTTCGAGAAAATTGATACAGCGCAGGAACGTACTCTTTCCCGAACCGCTCGCGCCGATCAGGCTAATGACATCGCCCGTTTTGGCCTGCAGGGAAACACCCTTGAGTACTTCATGGGTACCGTAACTCTTGTGTAGTCCGTCAACCGTCAATTTGTACATGTTCGCAATCATCCTCTAAGCGGGTTGGGAGCGGCCCTGTCAGATACAGGGCTCAGTGAGTCGGCCCTAAAAAGGCCAGCCAATGACGTTCGGCAATTCGGAACACTCCGACCAACGCAAAGGTGACCGCCAGGTAAATCAGTGCCGCAATCCCAAACGATTGAAAGGTTAAAAAGGTCGCTGAGTTCGCGTCACGGGCAACTTTGAGAATGTCCGGCACCGTGGCGGTGAATGCCACCGTGGTTGAGTGCAGCATCAAGATCACTTCGTTGCTGTAATACGGCAGCGAGCGACGCAAGGCTGACGGCATGATCACAAACGCATAGAGTTTCCATCCCGAGAGGCCATACGCTTTTGCCGCCTCGACTTCGCCATGAGCGATGTTGCGAATGGCCCCGGCAAATATCTCGGTGGTGTAAGCGCACGTGTTCAGAGCGAAGGCAAGAATGGTGCAGTTCATTGCATCGCGAAAGAATGCGTCCAACACAGGCTGAGCGCGTATTGCGGCGAGGCTGTAGATTCCGGTGTAGCAGATCAGCAGTTGGATGTAGAGCGGTGTCCCCCTGAACAGGTAGGTATAAAACTGCACTGGCCAGCGCACGTAAAACCTGGGGGACACGCGTGCGATGGACAATGGAATAGATACGATAAAGCCGATGAAAAGCGATGCGCTGAGCAACCATAGTGTCATGGCCAGACCAGTGATTTGCTGGCCATCGCTGTAGACGAATGACCTCCAGTACTCCTGCAGTAGTTCGATCATCGCACTGCCTCCCGTAAACCCGCGGCGTAGTGTTTTTCCAGACAGCGCAGGACGAAGTTGGAGATGCTGGTGATGATCAGATAGGTCAGTGCAGCCAGTACTAGGAAAAAGAACAATTGATAGGTACTTTTTCCTGCGTCCTGGGCAGCCTTTACCAAATCAGCCAGGCCGATGATCGACACCAATGCGGTGGCTTTAAGAATTACCATCCAGTTATTACCCAGCCCCGGGAGGGCAAACCGCATCATTTGCGGGAATACCACAAAGCGAAAACGCTGGGCGCGACTTAACCCATAGGCAGTAGCGGCTTCGACCTGTCCACGGGGTACGGCCAGCATGGCGCCGCGGAAAGTTTCGGTGAAATAGGCGCCGTAGATAAAACCAAGGGTGATGATTCCTGCGACGAAGGGATTGATTTCGATGTACTGCCAGCCCAATGCCACTGTGATGACCGTCAGCCAGGTTTGCAGACTGTAGAAAATCAACAGCATCAGCACCAGATCCGGCACCCCACGAATCAGTGTGGTGTAGAGCTGCGCGGGCATACGCAGCAGCTTGAGACTGGACAGTTTAGCGCTGGCGCCCATCAACCCGAGCAATACGCTAAGCAAAAGAGAGCACAGGGACAGCTTGACGGTCATCCAGGTGCCTTCGAGCAGCAGCGGGCCGAAGCCTTGCAAGCTGAATGCAGAGAGCCCCAATGCGCCTAATAATGGTTCAAACATGATCAACAACCTATAGCGAAAACGCCCATCCAGCGGACGAGCGCCGGGTGGTTATTTGCCGCTGTAAAGATTCAGATCGCCAAAATGCTGCTTCTGGATCGAATCATAGGTGCCATCGTCGTGAAGAGCCTGGATCGCTTTATCCAGCAAGGCCTTGAGCTCTGTATTGCCCTTGGCGATGCCGATGGCTGTTTTGGAGGGAAGATAAGGGCTCTCGACCGACGGGCTCATTTCGTAGTCAGCGCCCTGGGGGGAGTTGATAAAACCCAGTTGGGCTTGAAGCGCATCCTGAAGGGATGCATCCAGCCGCCCCGCTACCAGGTCGTAATACACCTGATCCTGGTTCTGATAGGACTGGATTTTTACCCCGGCTTTGTCCAGCACGGCCTTGGCGTAAGCTTCCTGGATACTGCCTTGAAAATAGCCAACCGTTTTGCCTTTGAGTGATGCCACATCCGTGCTCAGGTCCGATCCCTTCTTGAACACATAGGACGTGAATCCGGAGAAAAGCTCGCTTGAAAAATCAATGGCTTTTTCACGAGTGGCCGTCACGGTCATGGATGACAGGATGCCGTCGAACTTGCCGGCCCTGAGGCCTGGAATCAGGCCATCAAAATCGCTTTCCACCCAGATGCATTTGACTGAAAGCTTGGCGCAAATCGCGTTGCCCAAGTCAATATCAAATCCCTTGAGGCTGCCATCGGCGGCCTTGGACTCAAACGGCGCGTAATTGGCATCTACGCCGAAACGCAAGGTGGAGTATTCTTTGGCAGACACTGCACTTGTGCACAACGCCAAGCCCATTACTAAACATAGCTTTTTTAGCGAAATCATAATTACATCCCTAGATATTGTAGTTGGATTAAGGGCAGTAAACATCCGACAGCATTAACCATGACGCTCGTTATTATTTAGCGAGACCTGCGTCTCGACTTGAACGTTACCTGAGTACGGCGACTTTACGAATATGGCAAATTGAACGTTATCACGAGCAAAATGCTCGCCTTTCAAGCAGACACCAATTTCATCATTAACAGTCCACTGACAATCAATACGGCGGCCACGATACGCAACAGCGTGGCGGGTTCACCCATGAAGAAAATACCTGCAGCAAAAGCCCCCACAGCGCCGATCCCCGTCCAGATGGTGTATGCCGTACCCAGCGGCAAGCTCTTCATCGAGAAGGATAAAAGCGCGAAACTGGCAACCACGGTGACAAATGTAATGACCGTGGGCACCAATCGCGTAAACCCTTCAGATTGTTTCATCGAAAAAGCCCACACAACTTCAAATATCCCCGCAACTATCAAACTCACCCAAGCCATGAGCAACTCCCAATCAATAAAAAACACCAAGACTGTTTGCGCCAGGCGCAATTAACACGTCAACGTTATTAAAAAGCCCCCCGCGAGGACGGGGGTAAAGACGGGTTGACCAAACCCTGGTTACATAGCGCCCGTATTCAAATCACTTGAATGTTGCGTCCAGCGCGAACGCAATATCCTTGATCAAGTCTTCTGGGTCTTCCAGCCCTACAGAAAACCGCAAATGACCGTATTGGCGGAACTCTTCGGGGTACTTGTCAAAGCCACCTCGACCCTCTGCACCTACGTGCACGATCAGTGATTCGTCATGCCCTAATGAAACGGCCGACGTGATGATGCGCAGGTTCGAGACAAAGCGATTCTGGGTATCAGGATCACCCTCTACGGCAAACGCCATCACAGCACCATAGCCCTTGCCCGCAAATTGCCGGCGCGCCAACTCATGCTGCGGGTGGGAGGGCAAACCGGGGTAGTAGACGTAGGCAATCCGATCATCGCTATCCAGAAACTGAGCCAACTTTTCGGCCGAGTTCAATAATTGCTTCAAGCGCAGAGGCAACGTGACCGAGCCGCGCATGATCATCCACGCGTTGAACGGCGAAATGGTCGCGCCGAGGTCAACCAAGGCATCATTCTTGATCTTGTTGATCAACTGGTTGGAGCCGATCACTACCCCGCCCATGGCATCACCATGGCCATTGATGTACTTGGTCAATGAGTGAATGACGAAGTCGACACCGTGTTGACTTGCACGAAAAAATGGAGGCGGCGTGAATGTGGCATCCACAGAGATCAGCGCGCCATGAGCGTGTGCAATCTCAGCCAATGCCGCAATGTCTGCAACTTTCGTGGTGGGGTTGGCGATCGTTTCAGTGTGGATCAGCTTGGTATTGGGGCGAATGGCGTTACGTACCGATTCAAGGTCACCTACGTCTACGAAGGTTGCCTCAATGCCGTAACGTTCAGGCAGTAGTTCGGCGAAAAGCCGCCAGACTGCCTGGTAGGTGATGTCACTGACGATGACGTGATCACCACTTTTCAAGAATGAAAAAAATACCGAGTGCAAGGCAGCAACACCGGTCGCGAATACCACCGCGTCTTCACAACCCTCAAGGGCTGCGAGTTTTTTCTCAAGGCAAACCTGGTTGTGGCCTTGATTGCGTGTGTACACGAGCCCGTCCGGGCTCGACCAGTCCATGGTCGCCGGATCTTCCGGCAAGAGATAGGAGTTCGCCATGACCAATGGTGTACGGACGGCGCCACTGGTGACATCCGCGACATTGCCGCCATGAACAGCAAGTGTCGCTGCAGATAATGTCGAAAGGTTGTGCTTATCGGGGCGCATGTCGTTTCCTCTTTATTGTTGTGTGTTTCATTCTTGAGTTGAGAGAGTTGCTTAGCTTCCACTCACACCGTTAATGCAAACGACCTTGGGTTGCGTCATGTCTTCGTAAGCGAAACGTACGCCCTCACGACCCATGCTCCCGTACTTGAAGCCGCCGAAAGGCATTGCATCAAAACGATAGTCGGAAGAGTCGTTGATCATCACCCCGCCCGCCTCCAGTCGTTTAGCGGCGGTCATTGCAACCTTTAGATTGCTGGTGAAGATCCCAGCATGCAGGCTGTATTCAGGTTCGTTAGCCAGCGCCAATGCTTCATCCAGGGAGGCGACGCTCTGAAGGATGACTACCGGACTGAACACCTCTTCGCACCACAACTTGCATTGGCGGTCGACGCCTTCCAGCACGGTAGGTGAATAGAGCGAGCCGTTACATGTGTTGCCAAACAACAACGTGGCGCCTTTGGCAATGGCGTCATTGACCACTTCCTCGGTACGCTTGGCTGACGCCTCGGTAATCATCGGCCCTACGTCCGTCTGCTCATCTGCAGGGTTACCGACGATCAACTTAGAGGTCTGTTCAACAAAGCGCGTTTTGAAGGTTTCATAGAGTGAGGCCTCGATGAGGATCCGTTGGGTACCGATGCAGTTTTGTCCGGCCGCCCAGAAAGCCCCCGACACGCATGAATCAACGGTTTCATCCAAATCACAATCAGCCATCACGATGACCGGCGCATTACCGCCAAGGTCCATCGCTAGCTTCTTGAGGCCAGCTGTACGAGCGATCTGCTCACCCGTGACAAAGCCGCCAGTGAAAGACACCATGCGCACCGCACGGTGGGCCACAAGAGCCTTGCCCAGGGCGGCGCCGCCTGTTGCGACGGTGGCAACAACCGGAGGCAGACCCGCGTCGATCAAGCACTCCACCAGCTTGATCGCTGATAGCGGTGTGAGCTCAGACGGCTTGAGAACAACTGCATTTCCTCCTGCAATGGCAGGCCCCAATTTATGCGCGACCAGGTTAAGCGGGTCGTTGTAAGGGGTGATGGCAACGATGACGCCCAACGGTTCACGGGTGAACCAGCCCTGACGGGATTCAGACCCGACATAGGCGTCAAAAGGAATGACTTCACCGGCATTGCGCTTGGCTTCTTCGGCAGACAACTTCAAGGTATTGACGCATCGCAACACCTCCTTTCGCGCCTGCTTCAGCGTTTTTCCTGACTCCGCGACGATCAGTTTGGCAAAGGAGTCCTTGTCACGCTCGACTGAGCTTGCGGCCTTTTCCAAGATACGCGCACGCTCATGGCGCGGCAGATCCTTGGCAATCAAGGCACCTAAAATGGCGGTGTCAACTATCGTGGTAGCGGATGATGCGGGTATGTCTGCCACTTCACCCACTTTGCTGCCGTCAAACGGGCTGAGCACCGTAATGGCCTTATAATCAGCAGCGAGCGAGAGACTCAAGCTATTCATGATTACTTACCTGACGTGGTTTTGTGGTTGTGGATGCTTACGATGTCGGCGAGCAAGGCAAATGCGGTTTCAAAACGACCTGCCCCCGCACCCACTACAGTGACGGGACCGAGAATGGCCGTGTTGAAGGTAATTGCGTTGGTGGCTCCGCTCACGGCTGAGAGCGCGTCGCTCGCCGGCAAGAGCTTCGGACTCACTGATGCTGAAATCGAACCATCGCTCCGTTTCTCTGCGCTGCCAATCAGCTTCCAGCGGGCATTTGCTTTCGTCGCCTCGGCAATATCCTTGGCCGTGATTTCAGAAATCCCTTTGCACAGGACGTCGCTTGGTTTGAGTTTTGCGCCTAGCAGTTCATTGGCGAGGATGACAACCTTCAAGCGCACATCGTGCCCTTCTACATCCGCTGTTGGGTCAGCTTCGGCATACCCCAATTCCTGCGCTTTTGCGACAGCACTGGAGAAGTCCAACCCCGTCTCCATGCTGGAGAGGACAAAGTTTGAAGTACCGTTGAGGATCCCCTTGAAGCCGGTGATTTCCGAGCCTGCCAGTGACTCCTTGGCCAAACGGATAACCGGGGTCCCGCTCATGACAGAACCTTCAAATTCAAAGCGGGCGCCGGTGCTATCGGCCAGCGTCTTCAAGCTTTGTGCATGCAGCGCCACGGGCCCTTTGTTGGTGGTCACGACACTGACGCCCTTTTCCAGAGCCCAGCGGCAGAAGGTCGTAGCCGGTTCACCATCCACAGGATTGGTGAACGTTGCCTCAGCGACAATATCGGCGCCAGAGAAGCGGATAACGGTTTCGTTTGCCGGCTCAGCAGTCCCGCCGGCCAGGGTCCTGAAACTGCCTTTAGCAGCAGGCACTGCTGCCAATTCACGAGCGTCCAGGCCGTCTTTGTTAATGATCGAACCGAGGTAAAGGTCACTGACACCGACAATCTTCAAGGTAAAACCTAATTCATCGGCCCAACGCGAATTCTTATCGGCAATAAGCTGGGTCAGCGCGCGGTTAACGCCACCAAATCCAAGCAACGCAATTTTGTATTCAGTCACGACAGGGTTCTCATTGTTATGTTGTGGTGCTGAGATAGTAAGCCGCCAACTTAACTTTACGAATATGGCAAACAGAACGTTGTTGCGAGCAAAATGCTCGTACAACAGCGCAACTTGCTATTTTGTGCTCGACAGAACAAAAGACGTTACGGTATTCAGGACTCCCGGCAGCGTCGAGATCTCACTCCATACCCTGTGGATACGATCTGCATTCATCGCCTGAACCGTCAGTACAATATCGAGGTCGCCACTCATCACATTGCAGGAAATAACTTCAGGCATTGCACCAACGGAGCGAACAACTTCTGAATCTCGCATACGATCCTTACGATAAACGAAGATTAATGCATTAATGGGTCCTGCATCAGCCGAAGGCATACCTTTAATAATTGTGTAGCCTCGGACATACCCATCGCGCTCCAATCGCTCAATCCGCAGCCTGACTGCGTTCCTGGATAAATTCACTTTTAGGGCAATATCGTTGTGGGCCAACCGTGCATTGCGAGTTAGCTCCTCCAAAATCTTTTCATCAACTTTATCTAAAACACGTTTCATCTCTGGCTCCGGACTTATAACGAGTGAGACTCCGTGTCTTTTGATAATGCCCTGACCAGTGAGATCAGCGACCTAACGTCGTTGGGAATTGAAGTACAGTCTTGTTCAGCAACTACAGGAACACCAATTGTATTTAGGTAGCCAACAATCTCTGACTTTTGGGTTGCAATGCCAACTTTCGACGGATGTGTGGTTGCCAGGCAAATCATGGGGATCATCAAGCTGCGTCTGCTTACACGTGCAGCGCGCAAGCCGATAGCGGTATTGGGACTGACCAGATATCCACTCTCTGCAAAGACCTCATGAATACAACTGAATGCGTCTGCATCGTCCACAGCCAGTGAGTCAAACAGTTTGCGTGCATCCAACCATTCATCCTGCGCTAACTGAATAGTTCCCTCACCTTCTAGCAACTGCATATTACGAGCTACTTTTTCTCCGCATCGATTTAAAATGCTCCACTGTAGGCGCTCAAAATTAGAGGCTAATGAAACATTCATAGTGGGAATTTTGGTAGCACGAATTTCATTTCGACTGTACAGATTTGATTGGAGAAAGTTATGCAGTCCGGCGTTAGCATTCGTGGCAACAATAAGCTGTCGAATCGGCAGTCCCATTTGCTTGGCAATATAACCAGCGTACAGGGCGCCAAAATTTCCAGTCGGGACACTGAAAGCAATCTCTCTTTTAGGCGCACCGAGCTGAAGAGCAGAATAGAAATAGAAGGAGAGGTGCGCAAGTACGCGAACCCAGTGCACTGAGTTAAACGAAATAAGATACTGCCGTGCATTACTACTTTGTTTCAGGAACTGCTCACACAAACGATGACAATCAGAATAGTCTCCGTCGACCGCAACATTCACAACATTATCTTCGTGCGTACCCAGTAAGCGTAGGCGATCCTCCGCCGTTAACCCCATGGAAGGATGCAATACCAACAACGTAACGCCCTTCATTCCCGAAAATGCTTTTATTGCTGCGGCGCCAGTATCTCCACCTGTACAACCTATAATCAGCGCCTTCTTACCAGACCTGAGTAAATCATGATCGATAAAGCGAGACATCAACTGAAGGCCAACGTCTTGGTAGACGCCTGACGGCCCATGAAACAATTCGAGTATCCACTCGTTACTTGCGGTCTGGTACAGCGGTGTCACTGCGTTGCTTTTAAAACAATCAAAAATCTCCTCAAGCATCCGAGACAACAGATCCTGCTCGATCCATCCCCCCAGAAAGGGCTCGATTACGTAGCGAGCCAATTCATGGAAGGGCAACCATTCGAGCTTTGAGAGCTCCTCCTTTTTGAAGCGGGGAACCTTGTGCGGCACGTACAAGCCACCGTCAGGCGCGTACGCCCCCATCAGCACCTCGCTGAATTCGTACGTTCTACCTGGGGTCCGTGTGCTGACGTATTTCATGATCCAAGACACCCTCAAGCCATTTCCGAGCCGGCCACCTGCAAGCTGGGGCTTCTCCGGAATTCAATGCGGTAGCGTTAATCGCCTTTGATCCAGCTTCATACCAATGACCATAAAAGTCAATATATCGACCATCATACCTCGCTAACGGTACTCCGTTCCCGTTACACGAACCCCCCTTTTGTCCAAGCCCATGGGATGTGCGAGGGCCGACAATGCTTAGAAATGGGAGAACACCATGTGTGCCAAGAATCTGCTGCACTCGCTTTATCAGTACAAGGCATGGTCTGAGGAGGTGTTATTCAGGTGCTTGAAAGCGCCCATTTCGCAGTCGTTTCCTGGGGAAATGGAAGAAGGCCTGTTATTGGCTCAGGCACATCAATATTGTGGACCAACTATTCATCGCCAGACTGCAGGGAAAACCGGAGGAATTTGACGACGTCGTCACTGAGCAGCGGCAAGACATTCGTCAGTTGGAAGAGGCTTTCACAACGGCAAATCAATGGTTTGTCGATTACACGAATTCAGTCACTGCAAAGGAGCTGTCTGAACCGGTGGAATTTATTTTCAAGGATGGCAAACCCGGCAACATGACCAAAGAACAAATCCTTGCTCACGTGCTTTCTCATGGCCTGCAGCATCGAGGAAGTGTTAGCACGATCCTTCCCAGGGAAATCCTGGAGGGACACCAAGATCATTTCCCAACGTTTTTGAAACTGTAGGCAGTTGGATTTCTGCCTCCGCAACTGTGATGAGGCAGAGTGTTCACCGCAGTGCTCAGCTCAATTCGAGCGCGTCTATCACCGCTGCAATTTGCTTGCGTCCTTCCCCTTCGATGGTTCTAAGCGGCAAAGGCACGCTCGGAGAGTGAGTAATACCGCGTAGCTCCGCTGCAGTGGCTATCACGCGAAAGCTACCGCCGAATTGGCTGAACAATGCCCAAAGCGGCTTCAAGGATTCGGAGAGGCGCATAGCCTCAAAGGCGTCACCTGACAATGCTGCTCGTGTGATGGCGAGCGCCGTATTGGGGAACAAACCGCCCATGACCGAATACCAGGCATCGCAGCCGGCATTCATTCCAACAGCGGCAAACGCATCGCCGCTTATTCCAATAGTCACGTGACTCGGAATCAATTTCCGCAGGCGCACCACACGCTCCCTGGCCAGATGCGGCGCCTCGGGGACGCCAGGGATTTTGATTGAGCTGACATTGGGTAGCTCTGCAATACGCCCGTGTAACTCATCGGTAAATTCGAAATGAGTGGTACCAGGATTGTCATAGATACATAGCGGGATTGAGACGTTGGCCGAAACCATTTCGTACATCGAGAACACATCGTCCTGAGTCAGTTTTTGATATGACACGGGTGGCAGCAGCAAGGCTTTGACCCCCACGGCTTGCGCATCCTCAGCCAGCAGCAAAACGTCGCGTGTACGCAGCGCGCCGATGCTCACCATCACAGGCACGTCCTCCGCAGCCTCTACTGCCAACTGAGCAACTCGAGAACGTTCGGCTCGAGAAAGATACGCATAGCTTCCGGTGGATCCTAGAGCCCCGATGGAATCTACTTTAGCTGCCACCAATTGCTGCACAAGACAAGTAAAAGCATTTTCGTCCACACCCTGCTCATCCATAGGGGTCAGAGGAAATGCACTAAGACCGGTAAACATCGTCATCACTCCTTGCAGTGGTCTATCGACTATTTGGCCCCAGGACCAATCAGTGAGCTTTCGATCTGGACGCCTGGCATCATTTGCTGCAACCCTTCGATGAGTTTGTCCCCCGCTTCCGTCAAGGCTTCAAGCGGCATCGCCGGCAGACTCTCCAGAATGAACCACATGCTCCTCGCGTCAGCACCGAGACGGGTCCTGACACCTTGCCGCCAATTCCAGCGACGGCAGGTCACGCCTTTGTCATCGCGCCAGACAACCTCGCCGGCATCCGGATACTCGAAGGCAGCAGCACCCTCTTTCATCGTGTCAAAAGGCTCAGTGCCATCAGCGACTACCAGCCGTGGGGAGCCCACATAGGCTTCAATGTTTTCCCCGCCAACCGGGATGGCGTACTCAATGCTGATTGCGTTGTAGAGATCGACGATGGGATCCAGGCTAGGCAAGCTGCCGTCACGTAAAACTCGTTTACGCAGCGCTTCAGCTGAACAAGGTGTGCGCTGCGGCTTGGCCCCAAACTTTCGAAAGGTCTCAGCCCATGCAGCCAGATGGCCTTCTCCCCAGCTTGGCCCACCTTCCTGCACAGCCTTGCAAGCACGGTCCAGCGCAGCCTGGGCCACCTCAGGATGAGCCAGTGGTGCAGCTTCCACCACGATACTCAGGGCCCTGAACTCCGGCGCCAGCTCGGCAACGGCTTGATCGATTAACGGCAGTACGGACAGCATCAAAGACCTCCAGGAACCTAAATGTCATTTCATGCTAGTCAGCGACGACCAATAAAGTCAATATAATGACCATTATCATCTGCTATAACGGCTGAGCCGATTGACGGAGCTACTTATAAAGGCCGAGAATCCCAGCACTTTTTTCTCATGACCTTCATCAATGACCACCAATACCAGTCTGTCGACTACCCCTGGCGCTGATGCTCATGCCGTCAGCCTGGCCGTTGCGCGCACACTTAAACAGGCACGCAAAACACAGAAGATCACGTTGGATGAACTTTCCCGCCGTGCTGGCGTGAGCAAAGGAATGGTTGTTGAAATAGAGAAATGTACGGCGAACCCCAGTATCGGCATCCTTTGCAAAATCGCCGCCGCGCTGGGCCTGTCCGTTGCAGACATCGTCAATGTGAGCGAGGCCCCATCCGCCCATATCATCGACAGCCAAGATATCCCCACGCTCTGGACCGGGGACCTGGGAGGAACGGCGCGCCTTCTGGCTGGAACGTCCGGACCTAATATGATCGAACTGTGGCGTTGGGAAATGCACCCAGGCGAATCCTTCTCTTCACAGGGGCATCCTCAGGGCACGCTTGAGCTGTTTCATGTGGAAAAAGGCGCGCTGAAATGTGTGGTAGGGGAAACAGAGTTGGTCATTCCTGCGGGGAGTTCGGCAGTGGCCAAAACCGATGTCCCCCATTCCTATTCCAACGCTGGCAGATCGAAGTTGGTATTCACTATGTCCGTGACGGAGATGCATCAGTAGATAGCAGCAGGCTGGCAGTCAGTAAGCATCTGCAAAGTGGACGAACCTGCCAATTTCAAAGGGGTTGTACCACTGAACCCGATCAATTACTGCGGTGGATCACCGCCAAGGCGCGCATTCACAATTGCTCGAGCAGCGCATGTGACTGGGGGCAAAATTGGGGGCACATTTAGCGTTTTTCAGCCTTAAAATACCGTTCTAGAGCCCTGTTAAAATGTTCTTTGGCGACCCTGAGAGTCTTTAGGTTTCGTCGGACAGGCTGTTCGGCTGATCATTTCTGCCTTTCCCGCTGCTGTTCACAAACGCCACGCAAGGACGTTCTCACACGTCTGCCGGCGCTGCGGGCGAGGGACATTTCAGATCTACTGCCGCTTAGATGGACACCCATCCAAGCTTATATTCACATGTCTATCAGAAAAATTATCGCCCTACGGCGACGCATTTGATCTCCACGAGAAGGCCGGGGCGAGCCAGCTCGGCGACACCTATGCATGTCCATGCACAAGTGCTCCTAGGAAAGACTTCATCTTTCACGCGTCTGAAAATTGGCATGTGGAGGTGCATATCGACGTGATACGTTGTCATTTCGACGACATCTGCAAATGTGCAGCCACCGGCTTCCAAGACAAGCCGAAGATTGTCCCATGCTGCCAGAAACTGCTGCTCAGGGTCTTCGATAACTGATAATTCGGGCGTCCGGCCTACCTGGCCAGCGCAATAGAGCGTTTTTCCTACCTTTACAGCTGGTGCATAACCAGCATGCTCGCAGAGCAATCTCATGCTATCTGGAACGATGATCTGACGATCAGTCATGATTGTGGAATCCAATATATAAACGGATACGAAAGCTGACCCATATGCCAGAGCGGCGTCCACTCGGGTCACACGCGGAATCTGAACAATTGACCCGCCACCTGCTTCCTTCGATGGGTAGGATAATCAGAAGCCCACAGTAATCGCCGAGCTGCATTCCCCGTAGAAATTCTAGCCCGCGGCGAAAGAGCTATCGAGAGCCGTCTGTTTCCCTCCTTCCTCTGAATCTGGCTGGTCGAAAAGATGGCTCAAGGCTGGAGAGGGTTTGCGGCGGTGCGAAATCCGAATATTGGGGGATCGCAGTGGCGCTCGCACAATCTCAATCGGCATCCAAGTGAGGGTTATCGCGGACAGAGCCACTGCAATGGCGAATGCATTCAGCCCTCCTCCGCAGATAACGTCAGAGGATATTTCGCTTTCTTCGCCACCAGAAGTACACGTGGCCCGGTCATCAAAGGACTTCAAGTAGAGCGGCCTATCCTCTTCATTCAGGCAACGCTGTTGGGTAACCTCACTGCTAGCCAAAACGCCTCGAACGGGGAAGTTGAAGTCCCCCCTATCCAGGCCACTGGCTCGCGTACCTGGCACTGATCGACCTGGTCTGCTCGGAGCGCTGTCCGCACGCTTGCGCCATGCCAACATTTGAAGCATTGCTTCCATCTCCGGTCGGCGTGACAAGTTCGCGGGCGAGTCTGATAACACCTGTGCGCTTGGTGTATCCGGCTGCTGCGAATGTGACCTGGACTGAGCCTGCATGAGGGAGCGGAAATCAGCGCCATTGGTAGGAGTTCGTATTTTGTTTTCTGAAGGCGGCAACACTGTTGGAACTGGCGGTACCGCAGAAATAGCGTTCATAAGAGCACCTCATACCATAGCTGATGTCATCACTTAATCTGATGTTCCTGCGTTGTCATGCACTACCAGGACGGAACTGCGCTACCTAGACCTGCCTCATCAGATCCCGCTGAACCAGTTATATCCCTGGTCTTCCCAGTACCCGCCCGGGTTGTCGTTGCTCACGACAATCTCGACAACATGCTTGGGGTTTTTAAAGCCTAATTTGGTGGGTACTCGAACCCTGAGGGGATAGCCATACTCGGGCGGCAATGCAATGTCAGCGTAATCCAGTGCCAGCAGTGTTTGTGGGTGTAAGGCTGTTGGCATGTCCAGACTGGAGTAGTAACGATCAGCACATTTGAAACCGACAAATTTCGCTGTGGTGTCGGCCCCGATGTGTTCCAGAAAGGTTTTGAGCGGTACACCTCCCCATTGCCCGATCGCGCTCCAGCCTTCAACACAGATCAAACGGGTGATATCGCTACGTTGCGGCAGCTTGCGTAAGCTTTCGAGTGTCCAGGGTGCCTTGTCCCTGACCCGGCCGGAGACGGCGAGCGAGTAACTTGCCGAGTCCACCTCTGGAATGTCGTCCTGACCATAGAATGCGTTGAACGGGAATGGCGTGGTGATCTGCGCCCTTGTGAAGGTCGGGGCCAGTTTCCGTCCACTGAACAGCCAGGCCTGGACCTGATCGTTCCAGCGCGACATGGCCCAAAGGACCTTGTCGACCTGATCACCGTCCTGCAAGTTGCAACCGGTCAGCATCGACATCGCGCCCACGGTCAAACCAGCACGAAGGAAATGGCGGCGCTGGATATTTTCCAGCTCAAGCTGTTGCGAAGGTTCAAGCCTGATGCGCTGAACAGTTCTTTCTTTGCGTTCAATCATGGCTTTTTTCCCCGGTTTTCCAAAGACCGCACACCACCTGTAATCATTGGCAGCAGGGTCCTGGGCACCAGCATTACCAACGCAAGATGAATCACGACGAATGCAGCAATCACCGCCATCGCCCCGAAATGTACATAACGTGCAATGTCATAGCCGCCCAGCAGCGCGACCAACGCTTGAAGTTGAATGGGCTTCCAGATCGCCACGCCCGAGATAACGACGAGTGCGCCTGCCACCAGCACCATCCAGTACATCAGACGCTGCACTGCGTTATAGACGCCTTTTTCATGCACCAGCCGTAAGCACAAAGCGTCCGTCAAGTCATGCTTCAACGCAGCAAGCCCTATGGGCAGCAACTCACGTTTGAAATGCCCACTGGCGAACCCATACAGCATATAAATGGCGCCGTTGATCAGCAGCAGCCACATGAATGCGAAATGCCATGCCAGCGCTCCACCCAGCCAACCGCCCACGGTCACTGCCAACGGAAACCTGAAGCCGAACAGTGGCGAGGCGTTGTAAATGGCCCAACCGCTCATGAACATGCAGGCCATGCAGGCAGCGTTGAGCAAGTGGGTTAGGCGAACCGGCCAGGGATGAAGCTTTTTCTGTCTCACGTGTTTCCCCTTGGAAGCCATCCATGTAGCGGAGCGTTGCCAAACGGCAGCGCCATGCCTTTCAAGTGATTACATCGGCGGTTGGAAGCCATCCTTGCCAACCGCAATGCCGCGCGCGGTGGTTCCATCTGCTGCCGGGAACACGACAATTTTCGTACCTTTGACCAGTTCATCGGCTTTGCCTGGCTCGACGTAGGCGATTGGCACATCATCCGGTACGACGATTTGTTTCTCGCCGCCCTTGTAGTTGACGGTCAATGTACGGCCGTCCGCCTTGGACAGTTTCCCCACGGTACCGTTGGTCATGGTGCCTGTGCTGCCATCCGCGTTCTGCCAACCGTAATGACCTTCGCCGCTGCCCTTGAGGCTGGAGTCGAATACCGTGACCTCCAGCGCCTTCAATGTTCCGTTGGCCTGAGGGATGGCCGCAGAACCAATGAAACTGTCGGATTTGATCGAGTCGATATTGGCCTTCGATACCCGGTTGATACCGGTCTTGTCTGTCAGTCCGATAGTCTGCTGAGCGCCAGAGCGGACAGTGAATGTCAGAGTATTGTTGCTGACGCTTTCCACCGTGCCACGCAGAGGTTTGATTACCGGCATGTCGGCCGCGGTGGCGATGACCGCAGCACTGAGCATCAACAGACCGAACGTGGTAGATAGGGCGTGTTTGCGTTGCATGGCGACGATTCCTCATTGGTTGATGTGCCGCCATCCTCGTCCGCAGACCGGGACGTCACGATGACCGCCGAATGACATTTTTGTCATTCGCCAGCCCCTTCCAATGAATGACAGAAATGTAACCAACTGCGCCGGCTCATCTCGTTACACTGCGCAGCCGATATACCGATGTCGCGGGCTGAATCCCGTCATGAAGAGACCCGAGCGCGCCTCACGATGCATATCCTGCTGATCGAAGATGACACCAAAACAGGTGAGTACCTCAAAAAGGGGCTCGGCGAGTCCGGTTACAACGTCGACTGGACCCAGCATGGTGCCGACGGCCTGCACATGGCCTTGCATACCACCTACGACCTGATCGTGCTGGACGTCATGTTGCCCGGGATCGACGGGTTCCAGATCATTGAGCTCTTGCGCGCCAGACAAGACGTACCCGTGCTGTTCCTCACCGCGCGCGACCAATTGCATGACCGCATTCGCGGCCTGGAACTGGGCGCCGATGATTATCTGGTCAAACCTTTTTCGTTTACCGAACTGCTGTTACGCATCCGCACCATTTTGCGTCGCGGAGTAGCGCGCGAAGCCGACCATTTCCACCTCGCAGACTTGGAGCTGGATCTGGTGCGGCGCCGCGTTACACGCCAACAGCAGGTGATCGTGCTGACCAACAAGGAGTTCGCCCTGCTGCATCTGTTTCTGCGCCGGGCAGGCGATGTGCTGTCAAGGACACAGATCGCTTCGGAAGTCTGGGACATGAATTTCGACAGCGATACCAACGTGGTGGACGTAGCGGTCAAGCGTCTGCGCAACAAGGTCGATCAGCCCTATCCGATCAAGCTGATCCATACCATTCGCGGTATCGGCTATGTCTGCGAGGTGAGGCCATGCGGTCCCGACGCCCACCCTCTCTGACCCTGCGATCGACCGTGGCGTTTTCCATGGTAGCGATGCTGGCCGTGGCCGGTGCGGGCGTCTATCTGTATCAGACGATGAAAGCCTCGGTATTGATATACAGCGATCATGCGGTCATGGGGCGTCTGGAGCACTTTCGTAAGCTGCTGCACTACGAACTCGCCATCGAGAAACTGCGCGACAGCCCGCAGATTTTCAAGAACATGCTCGACAGCGAAGACGACATATTCATCATCGAAGAACCCGGACAGCAACCGGTCATCCAGGTAAATCCACTCAACGTCACGTTGCCTGAACTGCCCGTGATCGGCCAGGATACAAAGCTGAGCGTCAGTGACCTGCGCAGCGGCGTGACCGACTCGGGAACAATGCTGCGCGCCGCCACCATCGTCACGACGTCAGGTGGGCGCGAAGTCCGACTGACGGCAGCGCACCTCATGGGCAAGGAAATGGCTATGCTCGCGGCGTATCGCGAACGTATCTACCTGGCCGTTGCCCTTGCCTTTCTAGCGACAGCGTTGCTGGGTTACCTGGTGCTGCGTCGAGGGCTGCGCCCGTTGCGAAAAATGGCCGCCCATGCGGCAGCTATAACACCCGAACGTCTCCACAGCCGCATGGACAGCGCCGATACGCCGGTTGAACTGCAACAACTGAGTGACGCCTATAATGCGATGCTCGATCGCCTTGCTCAGGGTTATCAGCGATTGACGCAATTTTCCGCGGACCTGGCCCATGAAATCCGCACGCCGGTGGGGTCGCTCATGGGGCATTGCCAAGTCGCACTACGCCAGCGCCGCAGCGAGGACGACTATCAGGCACTGATCGCGTCGAACCTTGAGGAGCTCGAACGGATCTCGCGCATCGTCGAAAGCATTCTGTTCCTTGCACGCGCCGATGAGTCGCACGCGGTGGTGGAGCGCCAGCAACTATCGCTCCATGACGAATCACAGCGCATTGCCGAATATTTTGAAGGCTTGGCTGAAGAGCGGCGAATGACCGTACAGATAACAGGCGATGGCAACGTGCTCGCAGACCCTTTGCTGCTGCGCAGAGCCTTGAGCAACCTGGTGGCAAACGCCGTTCGCTATGCCTACGAGGGCACCGAGATCCAGATGCGGGTGATGGAAACTCCCGGCGGAGCCCGCATTGAAGTGGAGAACCAGGGGCCTGTGCTGAGTGACGAAACCTTGGGCAAACTCTTCGACCGCTTTTACCGCGGCGATGCGTCTCGCCACCAGAACTCTGACTCCTACGGCCTTGGCCTCGCCATCGTCGTGGCAATCATGCAACTGCATGGAGGTCACGTGCGTGTCGAACAGCCAAAGCCCGGGATTATCCGTTTTACGCTGTCATTCCCTGCAGCTTGAACGACATCAGCGGGCATCGCTTGTCGTTCGCGGCTCTTACTGAACATCATGTCATCGCTTTGAAAGCGTACTCAGGCTCTGATGTTGGCTCACTGCGTACTTTTCATCGCCCGCTACGGGTACCCAATTTTTCAACGGTGTCAGGAAGTGCAGTTCAAAACGACGTGACAAGAACGCCCATCTTCCGTCCCGACGTTCAAACCTGTCGTGGTACAGCCCGCTGACTTGAACCGGGCCTTTTTCAATGTCATGAAACAGGCAATCCGCAGCTACCGTACCCGCCGCGCTGTCACCTTCGATTTCAATCAGCGGGTTAGCCATCCAGTGATGCATGTGTGGCATCTGTCGCCAGCTGTTTTGCGCCATCGCGAGGATTTCTTCACGGTCCCCGGCTTGGCCGAAACCCGGAAGATCCAGTGTCGATTCTTCATGCCAGATACCGCTCAGGAGCGACACGTCGATGCGGTCGAAGGCATTGGCGTAAGCGCTGATCAGCGACTCCAGAGCGACGCGGCTTTCCAGTGCGTCCAGTCGGAGAGTCAGTTCTTCAATGTTCATGATGAGGTTTCCTGCCGAGGCTTTGCAAAAGCGACAAAGGCAGCCCTTGTCAGGGCTGCGCTACGGTTCAACAAGTGTTCAGATCTGCGACAGGCCGCCATCGACCATCAGCTCCACACCATTCACATATTTCGCATCGGCAGACGCAAGGAACAGCGCTGACGAGGCGATTTCTTCAGGTTGGGCCATATACCCCAGCGGAGTGATCTGCTCGACGTGTTGGCGCAGCGCGGCAATGTCGCTTTCGCTCATCTTCAAGCCGTTATCCATCAGAGGCGTGCGGGTGAAGCCAGGGCTCAGAACATTCGCTCGAATTTTGCGCCCCTTGAGTTCGTTGGCCCAAGTCCTGGCGAAGGACCGCACTGCAGCCTTGGATGCGTTGTAGAGGCTCAGTCCTTCCATGCCATTGCTGGAACAGATCGAGGCCGTCAGCACGATCGAAGCGCCATTTTTCAACAACGGCATCAATGTCTGCACGGTAAAAAAGACCCCCTTCACGTTAATGTCGAACATGTTGAAATAGGCGGCCTCGGTGGTCTCGCCCAGCAGGTTCTTTTCGCAAATACCTGCGTTGGCAAACACTGAGTCCAGTTGATCGTTGCGCGCCTCAATCGTCGCCTTGAGCTTGTCTAGATCAGCCTGGCGGGCGACATCGGAAATGACCGCGACCGCCCTATCGCCAAGCTTGGCCACCGCCGCCTCCAGCGTAGCTGCCGAGCGCCCGGTGAGGTAAACGCGCTTGGCGCCCTCGGCAATCAAACCCTGCGCAATCGCAAACCCGATTCCGGTGGATGCCCCGGTGACGACGGCAACCTGATCAGCGAATTTACCTGACATATCTGACTCCTCAATCTCGGTTGTGTGGCTCGATTGGAGCCACAGTGCTGCCATTTTGCGAGGAGTCAGGGGCTGGGCGGCACTGCCATAAATGAACATTGGACGTTCATTTATGTGAGGCGTAAGGGACGGTTTGATCGTTTAGATTGGAGTCAGCTGATTCAGAGCATGACCCGCAATCGAGAATATTCTGGAACCGAAGGGTTCCAGGAAGGAGACCTTATGCCTCAGAAAGAAATCGCCCTCCCGGAACCGCGGCGCTGGTTGATGTTTGCCATCTTGCTAGTCGGTGCATTTTTACCGCCGCTGGATTTTTTCATCGTCAATGTAGCGCTGCCTTCAATTCAGCAATCGCTGGGCACGGCCTCCTCCGCAGAACAGTTGATCATCTCCTCGTATGCGGCGCTTTATGCCGTGACGCTGATTACCGGCGGACGACTGGGAGACATCTTTGGCCGCATAAGAATGTTCTTCGTTGGCCTGATTGGCTTTGCCATTGCCTCACTGATCTGCGGTGTCGCCGAGTCCCCCTGGGTGTTGATCGCCGGACGCTCGCTGCAAGGCGTGACGGCAGCCATTATGGCGCCTCAGGCACTCGCATCGGTGCAGGCGATATTTCCCGACTCCGAAAAGCCCTTGGCACTGAGCCTGTATGGCGCGGTCTTTGGTCTGGCATCGGTAGTCGGCCAGGCACTTGGCGGAATATTGATATCGCTCAATCTGATGGATTTGGGCTGGCGGGCGATATTTCTGGTGAATTTACCGATTGCGCTGCTGGTCATCCTGATCGCCATTCCTGTGGTCAAGGAAACACGCGCGCAACAGGCCAGCAAGCTGGATCTGGGCGGAACGCTACTGTCCATGGTGACGCTTGCGGCTCTGATCATTCCACTGATCGAAGGGCGCGAAGCGGGCTGGCCTTTGTGGGCCTGGCTGTCGCTTGCAGCGGTGCCGCTGCTGGCCTGGCTGTTCTGGCGCTACGAGGCCCGTTTGCATCAAGCGCAAGGCGTACCGTTGCTTGATCCTGCCGCACTGCGCGCGCCCGGGCTGGGCCGGGCTTTGCTCGTCGCGCTGACCTTTTACGCGATCGGCGTGTTCTTCCTGCTGTTTTCCATTTATTTACAGGGAGCGCTGCACACGAGCCCACTCAATGCAGGCCTCATCTTCCTTCCTTTCGGCGCTGGATTTTTGCTGGGACCGCTTTCCACCCCTCAGTTCAGGCGTTTTCTGGGGGCGTACGTCAATCCGCTCGGCATGGGGCTTGAAGTGTTGGGATTCATTCTCCTGGCCTGGCTCGTGGCGCACACGCCGATGTCCGTCAGCCCCGCTGCGCGGCCCCTTGCCGTCGTCCTCTTTCTGATCGGCTTTGGACAGGGGCTGGCACTCCCGACACTCATGCGCATGATCACAGGACGTGTGGCACCGATGTATTCCGGCATGATTGCGGGCGTTACCAGCTCCACCCTGCAAATCAGCACGTCACTGAGCGTGGCAATAATAGGCGGCATTTTTTACACCCTTCTGGGCACGGATACGAACGCGTCTGCCATCACCCACGCCTTCACCGTCTCCATCCTCTGCATCGCAGCATGCCTGGCGGTAGGCGCGGGACTAAGCCTGACCCTGGCGCGCCAACCTGCTGCAGAGCTGCAAACGGCGGCCATGCGCCCAGCAGAGTGAGTCAACCGTCTGCCTGATTGCCGATCATGATGGAGGCAAGGTCGGCAAGCGCACGAAGGCTGTCCATCTGGCGCATGTCCTGGTGGTAGCCCATCCATATGTCGCGGCCCGGTGGCGGCTCGTGCGAATCAATCAGCCTCAGCGCCGTCAATTGGTCGCCCAGGGCGCGGGGCAATACGGCAACACCCTGCCCCTGCGCGCACATTTGCGCCTGGACTGTGCGGCTGCTACTGGTGAACACGGTACGCGCCAGAGGGTAACGCTGCTGCAGCCACTGCACATCGGGATAATGAGACTGGGCAACACTCATGGTGATCAAACCAACCCCTTCGCCCTGTGGCTCGGGGTCAGCAGTTCCGACGGCCGTGTATAACCCGTAGCTGAGGGAAATCAGCTTGCGGTGAACAATATCGGGTTCGGTGAAAGGGACGATTCGAAACGCGATATCGGCGTCGCGACGAGCCAGGTCAAACAATCGATGCCCAGCGATAACCTCAGGCACGATCAGAGGGTAACGTCGCCCCAGTTCACTCAGGACGGGGGCCAGCACATAGCAGGCAAACCAGTCAGCGCAAGAAATGCGCAGCACACCTTCTGGCTGTGCGCTGTCGCCCGCCAGTCGCCTTTCGATGGCCAACGCACTTTGCTCCATTTCCTGCGCCAGGCTGAGCAGTTTCTCGCCGCTGTCGGTGAGTACCAGACCCTGCGTGGTGCGCAGGAAAATGGGCTGGCCACTGGACTGCTCAAGCACCTGCAAGCGCCGCCCCACGGTCGGATGGCTAACACCCAGCAGCTTGGCGGCAGCGCCCAATGACCCGCTGCGGGCAATCGCGAGAAAGACCCGCACATCACTCCAGTCCATGCCCTGCCCCCGTACAAAAATGAACAGTGAGAGTGCAGCAATGGCAGTGCCGTAGCAATCCCACGCCCGACATACTTGTCTGCATTCACCTTCGTCGAATAGCAACCGGGGACTGTAAATGAACATTGGTTTTATCGGTGTGGGAAGCATGGGCAGAGCGATCATTCCACGGCTCGTCCGGGCTGGCCATCACGTCTCGGCATGGAACCGCAGTCACGCTTCGATCATGGACCTTGAAGGCATCAGCGTTCTCGAATCGCCGGCCTTGGCATTCAAGCAAGAGGTCGTCATCAGCCTGCTGGCCGATGACACCGCCGTCAGGGAAGTGCTGCTGTCCAGCGCAGCTCTGGAAAATGCGGACAGGGCCTGCGTGCACGTCGTGATGTCGACCTTGTCGCCTTCGCTCATGTTGGAGTTGCAGGACGTGCATGATGCGATCGGCATGGCGTTGATCGCGGCACCGGTTTTCGGTGTGCCCGCCGTGGCGGCCAACGGCGAATTGAATATCCTGGCGGCCGGATCGCAGGCGGCTGTCTTGACGGCTCAACCGCTGTTTGACCTGCTCGGGAAAAAGACCTGGTACCTGGGCGATCAGCCTGAGCACGCGTGTATCGCGAAAATCGCTGGCAACATGATGATCACGCAAGCCATCCAGTCGCTGGGCGAAGCAAGCGAACTCGTTCAGCGCCACGGACTCAGCCCCTCGATTTTCATCAACCTCATGACCCAGACCCTGTTCGCCTGCCCTAGTTACCAACGCTATGGGCAAAACATCGTCAACCGCAGTTTTGAACCGGGTTTCAAACTGTCTCTTGGTCTCAAGGATATCAATCTGGCTATTGATGCGGGCCGTCTCAAGGACCTGGAACTAGCTGCTGCGGAAGCTGTGCGATCGAAAATGACCTCGGCGGTGGCCCGGGGGGACGGCGACAAGGACTGGTCGGCTTTCGCTATGCAGACCGCTAGCAGGTCAACCGATCATGCCGCGCAACCCTGGCGAACCGCACCGGTAAAACGCTCGCGGCGTGGCAACTTCTGGGTGACCGGAGCCCGCATCACCCATAACGGTAAAAGCTTCCAGAAAGGTCCGATGTACGTAGCCTGGGAAGCCCCCGAGCACATCACTCAAACCTATCCCGTGGTGCTGGTACACGGTGGCACGCTTCAGGGCACCGAGTGGCTGGATACCCCCGACGGTCGCCCGGGTTGGGCGCAGCGGTTCCTCGAAGCGGGCTTTGTAGTCTTCCGCGTCGACCGACCGGGTCACGGGCGATCGCCCTATCATCCCGACATCATGGGGCCGATGGGGCCCGCATTTTCCTATGAGCGCGCCCGCGAAGTCTACTTTCCAGAGGGAGGCGGAGAAACGCAGTGGCCGTTTGAGCCGGATGACGAAGCAGCATTTGACGCCTTCATTGCAGCCTATGGTCCTATGCCGGCTGACCTCGCAGCTTCGCAGGCTCTAGACGCGGATCGACTGGCCGAATTGCTCGACAGAATCGGTAAGGCCATCATCGTTACGCATTCTGCTTCCGGGCCCAGTGGCTGGTTGGTCGCCGATCGTCGATCCGACCTGATCGCAGGGATTGTGGCGGTGGAGCCTATGGGTCCGGTCTTTGGCCACACGCCGGGTATAGGCAGCCTCGAATGGGGACTGACCGCCGCCCCTTTGACCTTTGATCCGCCTCGCAAGACGGCAGAGCAAGTCCGCACAGCAGAACCATCAACCCTGAAAATTCCCGGATTGCAGGGCATTCCGGTAGCGCTGGTGACCGGCGAGACATCAGCGTTTGCTTCTTACGCATCCAGCATCGTCCCTTTCCTGCGAAATGCCGGTGCCAACATTCACCACCTGGATCTACCGGCACTGGGTATTCACGGCAACGGCCACGGATTGATCTATGAACGCAATTCCGATGCGGCTTTCAAGGTAGTCACGCAGTGGCTGGAGAAATCGTTGGGCATGCCCGATCCCGCGTAAAGCACCTGTTCAGGTTCTCCGTCCAATCATGAAAGGACCCAGGGATAGGTACAAACAAGCCCCTTAGAATGGGCCTGTCCCGTGACAACGGACACCAAGACGCTGGTTATCCAGCCTTGTGCCTCAAGCCTTTGGCATATTCGTTCGCAGAACAGCAGCCCACACACCCGGCGCGAGCGCCCGCTCCTCCCGATCTTCAATGGCAACCGCTGCCCGCATGGCCACGGTGTAACCGAGCTACGTTCTGATCGATGCGGCCTTGGATCGTGCGCAAGGTGTCTTGAGTAATAACCTGTGGGTAGAGGTTTTCGGCGATGCTTGCAAACCGGCTCGCCACATCGCAAATGCCGTCAATCATTCTGCCGGCAACGTCCGGTGGCACCTCGGCTTCCTCGGCAAGCCGAAGCATTTGCGTGCGAGAAATCGACAGGGCTTCCCCCATCACATCCATCTGGTGATATCCACTTGGCCCCTCGCAGAAGGTCACGTCGTAAGCCGGCGACAATCTCCATTGACCGTCTTGCGACATGATGTAGGCAAAGTTCTTGGGATGATCGTCTCTGTTGTTGAACGCTACATTGAAGACCGCACGTTCGAAGGCCACCGCCATCTCTCGCACATCGTTGGTACACATCTGTGTTGCCCGCAAGAAGTTGACGTAGTCCAACACCCCTGGAGACCGGTAATTTGCCCCCGTGAAGGCCGCGAGGCTTTGCATGGGTACGCGCAGACCATCGCGACGGTCAAATCGCTTACTGGCAAACGCCGCCAACCCATCAGGCAGACTGAAGTACTGCGTGTCAGGGGTCTCGATACCGCACATGCGCATGCATTCGGCGTAGACCATTTCGACAGCGCACACCTCTGCATGCTCTTCTTTGGCCGGGAACTTGACCAGCCATGCTTCAAAACCCGCCGTCACGGCAGTGGTAAAACGGCCAGTTTCGGGATCGCGATAGACGAGGGCCTTAGGCCTCGCACCTTGAGGCGAGCCGCCCACCAGCAGCAACGTCTGCAGGAACTCGCCACCGTCTCCATGGAGTACTTCCTGCACTTCGGCGGCAAGCTGCTCCAGCGGGATATGGACTTCAGACGTCTGCCCTTCTGGTGCCACGGGTTCAAACGTCATGGCCCCCATTGCATTGCAACCGATGTAGGCCAGCCGTTCCAGTGAGCCGATACGCGCCGTGGTGAGCCCGCGGCGCCTGAACATACGGTCCATCAGCAACATACCCCACCCGTCCGGCAAGGAGTCGTAAACAGGCCCTGGCAAGTACAGTTGGTGATCTGGAAAATCTCGGCGCAATTGAGCCCCCTCCAACGGGAGCGTGTAGGAGGACAGTTCCAAGCCCCTTTGCCTGGCTTCATTGCTGTACTCGAACACGATCAGCGGGCGCCCGGTCAGGGCAGTCGTGGAGACCAGCGTGCCCCATTGCCATCTCTCGCCCCAGCCCTCGTAGAAGACGTTCACCTGCTCAAGCATTGCCGGGCTTCCTCTTTGTACGAAGACGATTGGCGCTGTTTTCGTAACGCCGAATATCTTCAATGCTGTCCAGCTTTGGCAGGAACAGGCCTTCAAGTTCCTTGGTTCGGCCAAGAGCCATTGCCACCCGAACGACGTTCTCGAATCCGACATTGCGCCCGGCTTCAAGGTTGGAGACTGTGTTTGTGCCGATGCCGGCACGTCCGGCCAAGTCGGCTTGTGTCATGTCCCGCGCCAAACGCTCTGTGCGCAAGCGATCGCAGAGGCGCTTGACGACCTCACCCGGCTTACTGAAGCTTAAATCCAACATAGCGTGTACCTAGCCCATTCTTTGCCGGTTAATCCACAAAATTATAGAATTAACGTTCAGCTCCTATCAAGCAACTTAATTCCCTAATCCTGTGCCTTATCGCCCAATTTCTAGCTTTGAATACAACTTAATGGATTTATCTATCATAGCGCCAACAGGCAGGGATAATTATTGAGAGCCGTTCAGAACCGTACTCTGGGTGAAGGCTTGCCTTCTACCCAAGCCCAGGGCGCGTTGGGGCAAAAATGGGGGCAAGCTAAATGATAGGGTTGCGCCCGATCACTACTGGAGACAAAACGCCCGGCATTCAGGGTTGCGGTAACCCTCGTTGTTCCCGAGCTGGAAACCGTGCGGGTCAATCAGCCCGGGCGAATGACTATCAGCGCGAAGCGGTCAAGCCGTTGAAGAACCGCGCGGCGTTTTCATCGAGAGTGGCGATGTCGTAACCGCCTTCCTGCACCACTACGCACGGCAGGCCCAGCGCCTTGATTCGCTGCCCCAGCATCCGGAAACCTTCATCGCTAACGGAGACCTTGGACTGCGGGTCGTTTTCGTAGATATCAAAGCCTAGCGACAGCACCAGTACGTCCGGGGCGAAGGCGCGTAAGGCAGCCTCTGCCTGGTCCATGCAGGCGAAGAAATCCGCCTCGCTGGAGCCGTGGGCCATCGGCAAGTTCAAGTTGAAACCCTTACCTCGGCCAGCGCCGGTTTCGTCGTCGAAGCCGGCCACTACCGGGTAAAAGTTGGTGGGGTCGCCATGGATCGACACGTAGAGCACGTCATCGCGGTCGTAGAAAATCTCCTGGATACCCTGACCGTGGTGCATGTCAGTATCCAGCACCGCGACTTTGGCGAAGTTGCCTCGCAACACCTGGGCAGCAATCGCCGCATTATTCAGAAAACAGAAGCCGCCAGCGCCTTCGGCACGAGCATGGTGTCCCGGTGGACGGCACAGTGCGTATGCGGCGTCATCGCCTTCGATAATCGCCCGGGCGGCGGCTATCGCACTTTGCGCTGACCAGTAAGCGGCCTGCCAGGTGTATTGGCCAATCGGGCAACTGCCGTCGGCCAGGTAGCGGGCGGTCTTGCCCAGGATTCCGCGCAGCGGATTGCCCTCGCGAATGAAAATGTTCGACATTACCTCATCGCCCCAGTCCTCAGGCACCTCGTGCCATTGCTGGTAAGCGCTGCTCAGGTATTCCAGATATGCCGGACTGTGCACCGCGGCCAGTGGCGCCAGACCGGAGTCGGCAGGTTCCAGCAGCGGGTAGCCGAGCTTCTTGACCACCGTCAGCAGCGGGTCGATACGCGCGGGGATCTCTAGCGGCTCGCGCATTTGCCCACGCGACAGGTAGGAGCGTGGATGGTGCAGACGCTGTGCCGGATGGAAAAATGTTTTCATGGATGACCTCATGCCAAGACAATTCAGAATGCACACGCCTCGCGCCGACAACGCAGCACGCAACGCAGTGATTAGTTCTCTGTCCGCTCAATAACCCTGTATGGGATCGACCAGATTCTTCAATGCCAGTCCCGCCGTCAGCCGCGAGACGTTGTCGGCGACCTGCTGGGCGATGCATTGATCCGAGGCGGCAGACGCCATGTGCGGTGTCACCCATACCCCAGGGGTGTGCCATAGCGGCGAATCCGCAGGCAGCGGTTCCTGTTCAAACACATCAAGCAAGGCGCCACGCAGTTGTCCGCTGGCCAGGGCCTGTTGCAGGTCCAACTGGTTGAGGTGCTGGCCACGTCCGCAATTGATCAAGGCGCTGCCTCGCGCCATGTACTGGAACACCTCGCAGCCCAGTACACCTTGTGTGGCGGCGGTCAGCGGCAGCAAGTTGACGAGCACATCCAGCTCCGCAAGAAACTTCTGCAGCGCGGACGCTCCGCTGAAGGTGTTCACACCGTCGATTACCCGAGGCGTGCGAGCCCAACCGCGCACGTCGTAGCCGGCCTCGGCCAGCCGCGTGGCCACCGGTGCCCCGATCGCTCCGAGGCCCATCACCCCGACCTTGAAGCCTTGCGCACGGCGCTGCAGCGGACGTTGCCAGCGTTGCGTGGCGTTGCCGGTTATGACCTGGTCGAAGCCGCGGTGAAAGTGCAGCACACCCCAGTGCACGTACTCGCTCATACCCTGGGTGTGATCGGGGTCGACGACCCGACATACCGGCAGCGCGGGGTCACGCGAAGGGTCCTGGGCCAAATGATCGACACCCGAGCCAATCGAATACACCAGGCGCAAGTTCGGTAAGGCACCGAGGCTGCCCGCTGGCGGGAACCAGCACACCGCGATCTGGGCCTGCTGTGCGCCTGGGTCTTCAGGGCGCAGCACCTGCAAGTGCGGCGCATGGCTGGCGAACAGTCCGGCCAGCCAATCGGTCAACGCCGGGTTCTGGCACAACAACACGAGACTGGCCATGGTCAACTGCACCAATCGGCGCGCTGCTCGTCGATCAGACTGAGCGCGGCCTGCCAGGCCAGATCAATGATCCCGTCGATCCCGTCACGGCTGAACTGCGCAGCAGTGTGGAGGCATACGGCTTCGTCCGGGACGTTCAGCGCCACCCCGGCGGACATCGCCTGGATCTGCGCCTGGCAGGCGCGCTCCAGGAAGTAGATCTCGTGGAACGCCGCAGCCACGCTGCCACCGGCCGCGAGCAGGCCGTGGTTACGCAGGATCATCGCTTTGTGCGAGCCCAGATCGGCGATCAGCCGCTCGCGTTCCTCCAGCGATAACGCGATGCCTTCGTACGTGTGATAAGCCAAGTTGCCGTAGAACTTCAAGGCATGCTGGGTCAGCGGCAGCAGGCCGTCGCGCTGGGCCGCCACTGCCATACCGCTCGCGGTGTGGGTGTGGATGATGCAGTGCAGGTCCGGGCGCGCTTCATGGATGGCAGAGTGGATGACGAATCCGGCGGCGTTGACCTTGCCATCGTTGTAGCTGCTTTCGACCAAGTTGCCTTCCAGATCGATCAACACCAGATCGCTGGCGCGCATTTTTTCAAACGCCACGCCGTAACGGTTGATCAGAAAATATTGCTCCGCCCCCGGTACACGCAGGGTGATGTGAGTGTCGATCAGGTCGGTCATACGGTAGTAAGCGATCACGCGATACAGCGCTGCCAACTCGCAGCGCGACTGCCATTCGATCTCTGACATCGCGAGGGGTTTGCTCATCATGCAACTCCTTGGCTGGTGGACAGGCTGACCGGGTTGGTGTTGACGCTGCGCAGATGCGCCAGCCCCAACACCCCAGTCAGCGACATCAGGGCCAATACGCTGAAGAACAGCGCCAAAGGCACCCATTGCCCCGTGAACTGAGCGGCGATGAAGGTGCCTATCATCGGTGTCAGGCCTCCGGTCAAGCCACTCCCGAGTTGATAGGCTATGGAAATACCCGAATACCGCACCCGCGCCGGGAACGCTTCAGCCATGTAGCCGGCAATCACTGCATACAGCGCCGCCAGCAGGATCACAGCCAGGGCAATGCCGGTCGTCATGTAGAAGAGGTTGCCGGTCTGTACCAACAAAAACATCGGATACGGCACCACGATACACAGCGACGCCACCCACCTGAGGAACCGTCCTTCACCCAGCCGCTCGGCCAGCAGTGCCGAACAGGGTTGCGAAAGGAACTGCAGGATGGTGACAACAAACAGGCAATCCAGGATCGTGGTTTTGGCGATGCCCTGATACTGGGTGACGTAGGTGATCATGAAGGTGTTGGTGAAGAAGAAACCGCCCGAACCGATGGTGACGGCCAGTGCAGCGAACAGAATGTTCTTCCAGCCAGTGCGCAGCACTTCCATTACCGGGCTGTCAGAGGTCTGGGCGCTCTCCTTGACCTCGGCGAACTCTGGCGATTCAGGCACACCGAAGCGAATCGCCAGACCGACTATCATCAGCACGCCGCTCATCAGAAATGGAATGCGCCAGCCCCAACTCATCAGGGCTTCCTGTTCCATTTCACTGATCAGGCGAAATGCAATCAGCGCCAGCAACAGGCCAGCAGGGCTGCCCCATTGGGCGAACGAAGCAAAAAACACTTTGCGTCCCTTGGGCGCATGCTCGCTGGCCATGAGTACCGCGCCGCCCCACTCGCCGCCGACTGAAATACCTTGCAGAAGCCGTAGCAACACCAGGCCGACGGGCGCCCAGATGCCTACCTGGGCGTAAGTGGGCAGCAAGCCTATACCGGTCGTCGCAACGCCCATCAGCACGATGGTCACCAGCAGCATTTTCTTGCGGCCCAGGCGGTCACCCAGATGGCCGAATACCATCCCGGCGAACGGCCGAGCGATGAAGCCCACAGCGAAGCTGCCGAACGCGGCCATGGTGCTGAGCATCGGGTTTTCACTGGGAAAGAATAGTTGCCCCAACACCAATGCCGCAGCGAAGGCATAGATGTAGTAGTCATAGAATTCGATGGTGGTGCCGATAAATGCGGCGGCTGCTGCACGCCGTGGCGTGGAGGTTTTGCTGGTCATCTGAGGCTCCCGGGAATCATTGTTATAGGCAGGAGATAGGTCATGCTTGAGCATGAAAATCGCACTCTCACGGTGCATTGCTGGATGGTGCGCCAAGCCCTATGCTAGGAAAAGCTTCTAATCTAAATACTTGAGTATAAGCCTGAGCAATAATGACTCCCTCATCGTCTGGTCTTCAGCGGGACCCCGAAGCAAAGCGTTTTCTCAATGATCGCCTGGACTGGAACCTGTTGCGCACCTTCCTGGTTATCGGCCAGGAGGGCAGCATCAGCCGGGCCGCTGCCCGTCTGCACTTGAGTCAACCGGCAATCAGTCAGGCGCTCAAAAGACTGGAGGAGCAACTTGCCAGTGAGCTGGTAGTGCGTCGCGGGCCTCGCATTACGCTGTCCAAGGCCGGTGAGGAAGTCATGCAGATCGCTGCGGAGATTTACGGCACGATCTCCCGTTTAGGCCCGGCGCTGGATGCGCCTGCCGAGTTGGTCACGGGTAAAATCAGGCTGCTGACCATCAGCCGTATCCAGTCTCGCACCTACGATGAATTCCTGGCGCAATTCCACAATGAGTTTCCTCAAGTGGAACTGGAAGTTGATGTGCTGCGCAGCTCGGATGTGATCAGCGCGCTGCTTCAAAAGACCGCGTCTTTCGGTTTGAGCCTGTGCCGAACACCACAGCCCCGCCTCGAACAGCGGGTGATGCTGGAACAGCGATATGCGTTTTTCTGTGGGAAGCGCCATCGGCTGTTTGGTCGCAAGAACCTGACCTTGTCAGACCTGCAAGGCGAAAATTTCGTGAGTTTCACCAGTGACCAAATCGGCGGCAATTTATCGCCGCTCACAGTGTTCAGGGATCAGCAAGGTTTCACCGGGCGCATTGTTGCGTCCTCGCCCAGCCTGGATGAAATCTTGCGATTGGTCGCTGCCGGATATGGCATTGGCTGCCTGCCCGAACACATTGTCGCCGCTGATGTGCAAGCCGATGAAATCTGGCGCCTGCCGCCCTGGGAGGGCGTCAGCGATGTGAACGTCTATTTGCTCTGGAATCGCGAACAAAAGATGACCCGCGCCGAGTCGGTCTTTCTGGAGCGCTTCCAGCAGATGCTTATGACGACGGACGTGGCGGGAAGGTTTTAGCGCCTTGTTCAGCCCAGAACATCCGATATTCAATCCTTGCTCAATTTGGGTATGGCCATACGGCTACCCGCTTTGATTTCGCGCAAAGCCAGACTCGACTGAATAGACGCGATACCGACCTGGCGCCTCAGCACTTGCTCGATAAAGTCGCTATAGCTATCAAGATCCTCGGCCAACACTTGAAGTACGTAGTCGGCATCTCCGGTGATCTTGTGGCAGGCCAATACCTCTGGCAATTGCGCAATCACTGCCTCGAAGGCGTCCGGAGCGTGATCGGCATGGGTGGAAAAGCGAATGTGCACGAATGCCATGATATCCAGCCCAAGCATTCGCCGATCAAGGTTGGCTTGATAGCCCTTGATGACGCCCGCCTCCTCCATTCGCTTGCGCCGCCGCCAGCACGGAGTAAGGCTCAACGACAGCCGTTCACTGAGTTCGGCATTGGAAATGTTCGCGTCCTCCTGCAACAACTCAAGAATAGCCAGATCGGTTTCATCGAGACTGATGCGCTTGGATATTTTTTTCTGCATGACGCCACTCCTGAGTAAAAATTCCCGAATAATCCACCGAACCACGAAAACAAAGCAAAGAAAGTGCAGCCCGGCCGGAACAGAATATTTGCACTGGCTTACATTAACGGATGCGCAGAATGTTTACAGTTTTCAGTGATTCCCACCGGTTGCACCACGGCACCGAATTGAAAGACGGTGTGCTCAAACCGTCTTTCGAACAGCCGAGTCGGGCCGACACGGTGCACAACCGCGTCAAACAGGTCGGCCTTGGTCAGATCATCGAACCGCGCGCTTTTGACCGCTCGTGTTACGTCAACGCACACAGCGAGCGCTACGTCAGTTTTCTGGAAAATGCCTGGAGCGAATGGTGCGCAACCGGTCGCACTCACGACGCCTTGCCGCTGGTATGGCCAGTGCGCGATCTGGCCGGCGAAGAGGTGCCAACGTTCATCGACGGCAAGCTCGGCTTCTATGCCATGGATGCCGGCTCACCCATTACCGCGACGACCTGGCAAGCCGTGAAAACCAGCGCCGATATCGCCCTTACCGGCCTGGCCCTGCTCGATGAAGGCCACGACAGTACCTTCGCCCTTTGCCGCCCGCCTGGCCATCACGCCGCGCGCGAATACATGGGCGGTTATTGCTACCTCAACAACGCCGCCATTGCCGCGCAACAGGCCATTACCCAAGGCGCCAAACGTGTCGCGGTGCTGGACGTCGACTTCCATCACGGCAACGGCACGCAGAACATTTTTTATCAGCGCAGCGACGTCATGTTTGTGTCGCTGCACGGCGAACCGACGGTGTCCTACCCGTATTTCTCGGGTTACAGCCACGAAGTCGGCTCGGGTGTCGGCGAGGGTTACAACCTCAACTATCCCCTGCCGAA
Source organism: Pseudomonas sp. ICMP22404 (assembly GCF_006227205.1). Classification (GTDB taxonomy): domain Bacteria; phylum Pseudomonadota; class Gammaproteobacteria; order Pseudomonadales; family Pseudomonadaceae; genus Aquipseudomonas. The sequence continues at coordinate 212,110 of NZ_VCNG01000006.1, read as the reverse complement.
AAACACCACCTGGGAGAGCTACCGCAACGCCCTGCTCCACGCCTGCAAAAAACTCCAGCAGTTCTCGCCGCAAGTGCTGGTGATTTCCTTGGGAGTCGACACGTTCAAGGACGATCCCATCAGTCACTTCCTGCTTGAAAGTGATGACTTCATTGGCATCGGAGAACTGATCGCGAGCGTCGGCTGCCCGACGCTGTTCGTGATGGAGGGCGGCTACATGGTCGATGAAATCGGCATCAATGCCGTCAACGTACTGCACGGTTTCGAGAGCAAACGCAGCTGAGCCACCCGCGCTCTACAGCCTTTCAATGTCTGGATCGGAGAATAAGAACATGACACTTTTCATAGATGTCGATGATGCTGCACGCCTGTTCACCCAAGTCGGTATCCGCCGCGCCATCCGCGAAATGGCGGGCTACATCGAAGCCGACTACGCACGCTGGGCGCAGTTTGATAAATCACCGCGCACGGCCAACCACTCAACAGACGGCGTGATCGAGTTGATGCCGACCGACGATGGCCAGCAGTACTCGTTCAAATACGTCAACGGCCACCCCAACAACGGCCAGCGAAACTTACTGACGGTCATGGCCTTTGGGCTTCTGGCGGATGTGCAGAGTGGCTATCCCACCCTGCTTAGCGAACTCACCTTGACCACCGCCGTGCGCACCGCAGCCACCTCCGCGTTGGTCGCGCAATCACTGGCTCGCCCCGGTGCGACCTCGATGGCCCTGATCGGCAACGGTGCCCAAAGTGAATTTCAGGCGCTGGCCTTTCATGAAATGTTGGGCATCAACGAAATCCGTATTTTCGATATCGATCAAGAAGCGTCCCTCAAACTGAAGCACAACCTCGCGGCGTACCCGGACATCGAAGTGATTCTGGCCAGCTCGGTGAAGGACGCGGTCAAGGGCGCGGACATCGTCACCACAGTCACCGCCGACAAAGCCTACGCAACCATTCTGACGCCCGAGATGATCGAGCCCGGCATGCACATCAATGCGGTCGGTGGTGACTGCCCGGGTAAAACCGAACTGCACGCCGACATCCTGCGCAACGCCCGGGTCATCGTCGAGTTCGAGCCGCAAACCCGCATTGAAGGCGACATTCAGCAACTGGAAGCCGATTCCCCGGTAATCGAATTTTTCCGGATTGTGCAAGGCGAAGTGGCCGGACGCGAAAACGATGTGCAGGTGACGGTGTTTGATTCGGTGGGCTTTGCCTTGGAAGACTTTTCGTCATTGCGCTATCTCAACGACCTGGCTCAGGCACAGCACATCGGCCAGCGCGTCCATCTGGTCCCGACGCCGGCCAACATCAAAAATCTCTTCCAACTCCTCGATCCGCCGCTGGCCAAAGCCTCGCGTCTACGCACCGTCAGTTGATCGGTAATGGCCGCCCTCGCCACTTGGCGAGGGGGCATTCAACCTCCAGGCATCGTCTTGATTAGCCGTTGCCTCTCTAACAAGAACGCTCGACACCTACTTTCTGCCAAAACTCAAAAACATAAAATCAAGAGGTTTTGTAATGAAATCGAACCCTTCCGGGCTGCTTGAACAGCCCGCGCTGCAGCGCACGCTCAGCAATCGTCACATCCAGTTAATGGCCATGGGCGGTGCCATCGGGACCGGCCTGTTCATGGGCTCCGGAAAGATCATCGCCCTCTCCGGGACGTCGATCATCCTCATCTACATGATCATCGGTCTGTTCGTGTTTTTCGTCATGCGTGCCATGGGCGAAATGCTCCTGTCCAACCTCAACTTCAAAACCTTTGCCGACTTCGCCGGCGCCTACCTCGGCCCGCGCGCGGCGTTCTTTCTCGGCTGGTCGTACTGGCTGAGCTGGAGCGTAGCGGTGATCGGCGACGCCGTCGTGGTCGGCGGATTCTTCCAGTACTGGTTCCCTGATGTGCCGGCGTGGATACCCGCCGTCGGCATGCTGGCGACACTGTTCGCATTGAATGTGCTCACGGTCAGGCTGTTCGGTGAGGTGGAGTTCTGGTTTGCGATCATCAAGATCATTGCCGTCGTGACCCTGATCGGCGTCAGCACCGTGCTGATTGCCAGCTCCTTCGTCTCCCCCAGTGGCGTCACCGCATCTCTGAGTCACCTGGTGGACAAACAGGCGGCTTTCCCTAACGGCTTGCTTGGCTTCTTCGCCGGATTTCAAATGGCGATCTTCTCCTTCGCCGGCACCGAGTTGATCGGCACCGCCGCCGCTGAAACCCGCTCGCCGGAGAAGACTCTGCCCAAAGCCATCAACTCGATTCCGCTGCGGATCATCCTGTTCTACGTCCTCGCGCTGAGCTGCATTATTGCCGTGACATCGTGGCAACAGGTTTCCCCCGTCAAAAGCCCTTTTGTCGAACTGTTCCTCGTCGCCGGGTTCCCCGCCGCGGCCGGTATCGTCAACTTCGTGGTCCTGACCTCGGCGGCCTCATCGGCCAACAGTGGCGTATTTTCATCGAGCCGCATGCTGTTCGGGTTGGCGAATCAAGACAACGCTCCGGGTATTTTTCGGCGTCTATCGGGCAACAGCGTGCCTCTGCTGAGCCTGGCCTTCACTACACTATTGATGCTGCTGGGTGTGCTCGTGCTGTTCATCGTTCCGGAAGTCATGACGGCATTCACCATCGTTTCCACCGTGTCTGCGATTCTGGTGATCTTCACTTGGTCGACCATTCTCGCGTCTTACATTGCCTACCGCAAAAAGCGTCCTGAGCTTCATGCCAAATCTGCGTACAAGATGCCAGGCGGCGTCCCAATGGCATGGTTCTCAATGGCTTTTCTGGGCTTCGTTCTCTGCCTGCTGGCATTAAGACCTGACACCCGCGTTGCCCTGTTGGTCATGCCGGGGTGGTTCATATGGCTGGCAATTGCTTATCAGCTAACACGTAGGAGCAAGCCTGAAACCGCAGTTGAGTCGGCAAGTCAATTCGGTTGAGCCGCTCTAACGGGGCCTCTGCGCTGGAGGGCTGTAACAAAGAGACAGCCCTCTATTTTGAATCGCTGAGCAGAAGCTGTAGTGGCCCCGGCGGCCAATTGAAGAGGGAGGTTCTGGGTCCAACCAGCCTATCGAGACCAGCATACCGAGGCGCACTGAATAACAGCCACTGCCGCACTGGAGTCCGTCGGTGATCGCCATTCGCGATCACTCGCACACCCGATGTGAATGGGGGCAAGACTGGGGGCATATCAACATTTTTCTCAAGCTCAAAACCCCGTTCCAGAACCCTGTCAAAATGTTCTTCGGGGATCCGGATAGTCTCTGAACCCATACCAGCAGCGCAACGCTTCATCTGGAAGGCTGCGGATCCCTACCCGCCTTTCTCCCAGAAATCTTCGGCAGCCTGGCTGAGCACTGCTTTTGGGCGGGTCAGATGAATTTCCAGGGGGATATCCCAACTTTCGTCGAGCGCTCTGACCAAGCGCCCATCCAGGACTTCCTGCTCGGTGAGGCTCTTGGGCAACCACGCCACACCTTTGCTTTCCAGGGCCATGGACATGAGTACCGCTGCAAGATGACTGCTGAAAAGTGGCTTGAGGTGAAGGTAGTCTTCCTTGCCACGCAGTCTGTGGGCGACGATGCGCCCCAGTCCGGACTCATGGGTGTAAGCGAGGTATGGCAACGTCGCAGGCGAGGTACCGAAGTGAGTGGAAGCACTCGCGAGAGGCACGAGAACGTCCTCACCGACCTTCTTGCTGATGAACTGGTCAGGCGCCAGTAAAGGCGGAACGTCCGGATGGCGATGGCAGAGCAGAAACTGAACCTGACCATGTATCAGCATCTGCTCACAGGCAGCCATGCTGTCTGAGTGCAGCTTCACGGCCTCAATTGGGGCGCCATTTTCTGAGCTTCGAAGCCACTTGGGGAAAAAGGTAAATGACAGCGAGTGAGTGGCCGCGAATTGCAGCGACCTAGCTGCCATGCCAGCGACCTCTTGCGCCTCGTTGCGCATTCGATACAGCTGCCTGGCCGCTTCCTGAGCGCTGGGCAAAATCTGCCGGCCTGCCTCGGTCAAGGTGGCGCCTTGTGGCGTGCGCACGAACAACTCCACCCCCATCCAATTCTCCAGCGAACGGACTCTGCGACTAAAGGCCGGCTGAGTCACATGGCGTGCTTCAGCCGCGCGGACAAAGCTGCCGTACTCCGCCAGTGCTGAAAGATCTTCGAGCCAGACGAGTTCCAAGGGGCCATGCCTCCTGTGCATAGGGTGCGGCATTAATAGCATTGGGCGGGTAACGTCGCAAAGCATAACGTGGCCTCACACACAACAAGAGGGACCCGTCATGCGTATCGTCGACATCCGTGAACAAACAGTTTCCATTGCCTCTCCGATTGCCAACGCCTACATCGACTTCTCCAAAATGACCTGCTCGGTCGTCGCTGTCATCACAGATGTGATTCGCGACGGCAAGCCCGTCATTGGCTACGGCTTCAACTCCAACGGCCGCTATGGTCAAGGCGCACTGATGCGTGATCGCTTCCTGGCACGTGTCACCGAGGCGGATCCCGATACGCTCGTCGACCATGAAAACAACAACCTGGACCCGTTTGCCATCTGGAAAACCCTGATGACCAACGAAAAACCAGGGGGACACGGTGAGCGCTCGGTCGCCGTCGGCACCCTCGACATGGCGGTATGGGACGCCGTCGCCAAGATTGAAGGCAAACCGCTGTATCGCCTGCTGGCCGACCGTTACCGTGGCGGCGTGGCAGATGACAAAGTCTGGGTCTACGCAGCGGGCGGCTACTACTACCCTGGCAAGGATCAAACCAAACTCAAGGCAGAAATGCAGAGCTATCTGGACCGTGGCTACGACGTCGTCAAGATGAAGATTGGCGCGGTGCCGCTGGACGAAGATATTCGTCGTATCGAAGCAGTACTTGAAGTGGTCGGCGATGGTCGTCGCCTGGCGGTCGATGCCAACGGTCGTTTCGATCTTCAGACCGGTATTGCGTACGCTGAAGCCATCAAGAAGTACAACCTCTTCTGGTACGAAGAGGTTGGCGATCCGCTGGACTATGCGCTCCAGGCCGAGCTTGCCAATCACTATGAACTGCCAATGGCGACCGGGGAGAACCTGTTCTCCCACCAGGATGCCCGCAATCTTCTGCGCCATGGCGGCATGCGCCCTGATCGCGACTACCTGCAGTTCGATTGCGCGCTGTCCTACGGGCTTGTGGAGTACATGCGCACCCTGAAGGTGATGGAGGAAATGGGCTGGTCTTCGCGCCGCGTGGTTCCTCACGGCGGTCATCAGATGTCCCTGAACATCGCCGCCGGCCTGCACCTGGGCGGCAACGAATCGTACCCTGATGTATTTCAGCCTTTCGGCGGCTTCGCTGACGGCATCCGTGTCGAGAATGGCTACGTAGGCCTGCCGGACATTCCAGGGGTTGGCTTCGAAGCCAAGTCTGCCCTGTATGCCGTCATGCGCAAGTTGGGCGAAGGCTGATCCCCCTGATCTGCGGCCTTGTTGAACGAGGCCGCGACACTCTGGCGTACCCACCGACGCCACGCCACATGCCCATCACAACAATAAAATGAGGTGCTTCCGTGGAAACTTCCAAGTCCCGCTGGTACGGCCAGCTGTATGTGCAAGTGCTGATCGGCATCGTAATCGGTGCAGCAATCGGCTACTTCGTGCCTGATATCGGTGCCAAGCTCCAGCCCTTTGCCGATGGCTTCATCAAACTGATCAAGATGCTCTTGGCGCCGATTATTTTCGGTACGGTCGTCGTAGGCATCGCGAAGATGGGCAGTATCAAAGAGGTCGGGCGTATTGGCGTAAAAGCGCTGATCTATTTCGAGATTCTTTCAACCATCGCTCTAGTCATCGGCCTGATCGTGGTCAACATCGTCAAGCCTGGTGTAGGGATGAACATCAATGCCAACGCGCTTGATGCCAGTGCCATCAACAAGTACAGCCAGGCCGCCAGTGAGCAAGGCGGCATCATCGAGTTTTTTCTCAATATCATCCCCCAGACCTTCATGGGCGCATTCTCCAATGGCGTCATGCTTCAGGTCATCCTGCTTTCAGTATTGATGGGTGTAGCCCTGGTTCAAATGGGCGAAACCAGCAAGCCGCTGATCAACACCATCGATCTGTTCCTGCAGGGCCTGTTCAAGGTCGTCGCAATGGTCATGCGCCTGGCCCCGATCGGTGCCGGTGCCGGCATGGCGTTCACCATCGGCAAATATGGAATCGGTACCCTGCTTTCACTGGGCCAGTTGTTGCTGGCGCTCTACATCACCACCCTGATTTTCATCGTGGTCGTCCTGGGTGCAGTGGCCCGATGGTCGGGGATGCCTCTGATGCAGTTCCTGCGCTATTTCAAGGATGAAATTCTCATCACGCTTGGCACCTGCTCAACCGAAGCCGTGTTGCCACGAATGATGGTGAAGCTGGAAAAGCTTGGCTGCAAAAAATCGGTGGTGGGCATGGTGTTGCCTACCGGCTACACCTTCAATGCCGACGGCACCTGCATCTATCTCACCATGGCCGCCATCTTCATCGCCCAGGCAACCAACACGCCATTGACCTTCGTGGATCAGATGATTCTGCTGGGTGTATTCCTACTGACCTCGAAAGGCTCGGCTGGCGTGGCGGGTGCGGGGTTTGTGACGCTGGCCGCAACGCTCACGACCATCCACTCCATTCCCCTGGTGGGCCTGGTATTGCTCCTGGGCATCGACCGGTTCCTCAACGAAGCGCGGGCCGTGACCAACCTGATTGGCAATGGCATCGGCACCATCGCCATTGCCAAGTGGGACAACTCATTCGATGTCGAAGCCTGCGAGCGTGAAATCGCCGCGATGAAGCACGAAAAGGCCGGGAGGAAGGCATTGCTGGCGGAAAAATAGTCCGCGAAACGCCCCGGTCATTCCGCTTCAAAATGGCGATGACCGGTGGTGCTTCCCAAGTCTCGTGGTGTCACAAAATCGGGGACATGAGTGCTCAACAACGTCGCTGGCATTATGGCTGCCCTAGGCTACGGGTTTTTCTCCAGGCTCTCGGGGCTGCCCGCGCACAGACCATCCATCACCAGGTTCATCAATCTGGCGAGCCGTGGGCGCCATTCGCTTTGGGAATCCATTTGCCAGATTCCGGCAATGGCTAGAAAAAAATCGTCGTTAGTAATCCCGCTACGAATCGTGCCGGCCTTTTCATTTGCCCTCAAAAGCGTCTCGGCAGCCTCTTGGACTGGAGCGTATCCCGACTTCCCTGGGAACTCGTAAATAGACGAAGCTTGTTGTATCGCAGTAGCGAGCCCTGCTTTTGTCATTGCATATTCAGCCAGGCAGTCCATCCACTCCCGGAGCGCCTCCTTGGGAGGCTTTGTCGCCAGGAGCTGCTCCGCCAACGATGCCACCTGTTGCATCTCGAATTGATAAACCTCGAATACCAGCTTCTCTCTGGTAGCGAAGTGTCTGTAGAACGTGCCCTGTCCCACCCCGGCCTTCTTTGCAATGGTGCTCAACGGAACCGCAGGATCGCGAGTCAGCTCCAGCACAGCGACCTCCAATATCCGTTCACGGTTTCTCTTGGCATCAGAACGCATTACCAACTCGTCAGTCATGAGCAGATATTTCCTTCACTTTATTTCATTGCTAAGCGGACAGGTGTCCGGTAATGTCTTTGAAGTGGACGCTTGTCCGCTTAATGGCGTTTCTGGAGTTTACTATGAACAGCACAGGCAACACGATTCTGGTTACCGGCAGTACCTCAGGCATCGGCCTCGGTCTGGCGCTCAGGCTTCACAAGGCGGGCAATAAAGTCATTATCGCGGGGCGTCGCAAGGCTCTGCTCGACAAGATCGTATCGGAACATCCCGGCATTGAATCAGTATTGCTGGACGTCTCCGATTCACAATCCATCCAGCGCAACAGTGAAGCGCTCGCGATCAGCCATCCGAACCTGAACGTCCTTATCAACAACGCTGGGATCATGCACTGGGAGGATCTGACTGATCGCGAAAGCCTGACCACTGCCGAAGATATCGTGACAACGAACCTGCTTGGCACGATTCGCATGGTGTATGCATTGACTCCCCAGCTGATCAAGCAACCCAGTGCCACGATAGTGAATGTCAGCTCAGCATTGGCCTTTGTACCGCTACCCGCCACGCCGACCTACAGCGCGACCAAAGCGGCAGTACATTCGTTCACCCAAAGTCTTCGAGTTCAGCTGGAAGATTCGTCAGTCGAGGTGATCGAGCTTGCGCCGCCGGGGGTACGTACCACTTTGCTGGGACAGGAAAACGACGAGCACGCAATGCCTCTGGAGGCGTTTTTGGATGAGATCTTCGAACTGCTCGAGATATCTCCGACCCCACGGGAACTTATTGTCGAGCGCGCCAAGCCATTACGGTTTGCTGAAGCGAGCGGTTCACATGATGAGGTGTTGAAAATGCTTGCAGGGTACAAACCACCGGCGGAATGACGTTAGCCGCAGGCAGCAACTGATGCCATCCGCCTACAGCGATGGCATCAGTTTACCTGGACGCTCGGCTACTTCTCTGGTGAGGCTGCCCTCGCATTACTCGTCGACTCAACCACGCAAACCACTCCTCTTTTTTGTAACGACCTATGCCCCGGCAACCGCCTCGCGCACGAAGGCTTCATAAGTACGCAGCGGATGTCCAATGAGGGCTTGCAGCCGCTCCACGGTGCCTTCAGCCGCCTGCATGCCAAACGTCTGGATACCCTCCATCATCAGGCGCATGTCATACGCCAACCAGCTGGGGCCGTACGCAGCCAGTTGCCCTTCAAAGGCCGCTACATCATCACCGCCGTAGGCGATGTCTCGTCCCAGGGCCGAACTCCAGATCTTCGCCACGGAGGCACCGGTGAGTGCTTGGGGCCCGACCAACTCCAACGTCACCCGCTCCAGGGCAGAAGGTGCTCTGTCGCGTCGCAGCAGCTCTGCAACGGCCACATCGGCGATGTCACGCGCATCGATCATCGAAACGCCCGCCGAGCCGATCGGCATCGGGTATACCGAGTAGTTCTGAATCGTCTGCAGGACCATGCCTTCGTTTTGCATGAAGTAAGCCGGACGCAGGATGGTCGCGGGGATGTCAAGGCTTTCGATCATGCGTTCAACCGTATATTTGCCGGTGAAATGCGGAACCTGGGTGAACGTGTCGGCATGAATCACCGACAGATAGACGATGCGCTCGATGCCCGCCTCCCGAGCGAGGTTCAGCGTGATGAGGGCTTGCGTCACCTCATCGGGCGTCACGGCGTTGAGCAGAAACAGAGTACGCACCGACGCCAGCGCGGCGCGCATCGAAGCGACGTCGGAGAGGTCGGCGACGACTTCGGTGACACCCGCGGGGAAGTCGCGCTTGCCCGGTTGGCGCACCAGGGCCCTGACTTCGGCGCCCGCGCTGGCAAGGCCTTGGGTAACGAGTGAACCAACAGTGCCGGTGGCACCAACGACGAGAATGCTCATTTTGAATCTCCTGCAGTGGGGTATCCAGGGGTGAGTGAGAAACCATGGAGAGACAATATTCCGTTGCATCGAAGAAACGAAGACCTCAAAATCCAGACACCTCGTTTCATAAACGGAACACCATGAACCTGAAAGCACTGACCGATTTCATCCTTGTCGCTACCAATGGGGGGCTGGGAAAGGCAAGCCGTGCGAGCGGTATTTCCAAGGCCACCTTGTCGCGACGCATCAGCGATCTTGAAGAACAACTGGGTGTGAGGCTGATCGAGCGCAGTGCCCGTGGTCTGAAGCTGACCGAAGCCGGCGAGAGTCTGATGTCGCGAACGGAGGGCCTGCTGAATGAAGTCTCCGAAGCCATGACGGCGGCACGCGAAGGCGTTTCGACACCCCGAGGGCACTTGCGGGTGGCCGCCCCGGTCCTGTTCTCCCAGCTTGCGATGGGGCGCATCGGCGCAGAGTTCTGCGCGGCCTACCCAGAAATCGAGATTGAAGTCACGGCGGAAGACCGCGCAGTGGACCTTGTGGAAGAACAGTTCGACGTCGCCATCCGGATCAACCCGAGCCCGGACAGCAATCTGGTCGGACGGTGTTTCGCCAAGGACCGGCTGGTGGTCGTGGCTGCACCTGAAATCCCCAAGCCGGCGCCCGGCGCAATCAGATCCGTGCCCGGCATCGTCACGACGACTTTTCAGCCCACCCAGTGGAATCTCGACGGAGGACAACTGATTCTGGAACCGATCCCGAAACTGCGCTTTTCGTCGTTCCTGATGGTCCGCGATGCAGCCATCGCCGGTGGCGGTGCGGCACTCATCCCACAGTCCATAGCATGGGGCCCGCTAGCGCGTGGCGAGCTGGTTCAATGGGGCACCGTATCGGGTGTGGAGCCAGCGCTGTGGATCTTGCATACCTCCCGGCGCCTGGCTGCGCCCAAGGTGCGCGCCTTTGTCGACTTCATGTGCGATAGATACCCGGACATGGCGCTGGTTCTGAATGGATAGACCCTTTTCGCCCTACTCGTTCGCCCGCTTTGGTTCGGATACTTCACTGGCGTTAGTGCCCTCAAGCGGGATATCGAGGATGAAGGTTGCACCCTGTCCGGCGCCGTCGCTGTGCACAGTCAAGCTGCCGCCCATTTCCTGCGCCGCCAGCGCGCAGCTGTGCAGGCCGAATCCGTGACCGTCTTTGCGAGTGGTGAACCCATGGGTAAAGATACGCTTCAGGTGCTCTGGCCCAATCCCATTGCCGTTGTCGGTCACCGTAATCCGCAGGACCGGCCCATCAGCGAGGAAGGCGCCAAACGTGATGCAAGGACTGCGATCGCTCACGCCTTCCAACGCTTGCCTGGCATTGCGAATCAGGTTCACCAGAATCAGCAGCACCCGGTGCCGGTCCAGTAACAGCAGGGGCAAGTCGCTGACGTCCTTGACCACCGTCACCTCCTGGCGAGCCCGTGAACCGGTACTCATGCGCAAGGCATCTTCAATCAGTTCTGGAACCGGCACCGCCTCGACGACACTGATGGCAACGGCATGGGACTGCTGGGCCGCGACAACGGTTTTGATGTGGTCAATCCCCTTGGTGAGTTGTCCGAGTTCTTCGATGATGCCCTGCTGCTCTGCCGTCACCACCTCCGCCAGCTTGAGCAGGTAGCCGGGGAGCATCTTTCCTTTTTGGTCTCCGGTGAGAAAATCGCTCAGGTCATTGACGTGCTCGTTGATCAGTTGGGCCACCTTGCCCAGTCCCTGGGCTTTGGAGGCACGCATCTGACGGCTGACCGTCTCTGCCGAGACGTTCACGCTGTTGAGGACGTTGCCGACGTTGTGCAGCACGGCAGTGGCGATTTCGGCCATACCCGCCTGACGGGACTTTGCCTGCAGTTCGGCTTGCACGTGACTCATGCGCAAGGCCGCACGAACGCGAGCCTTGAGTTCCAGTGGTGAGAAGGGTTTGGCGATATAGTCATCAGCGCCACTCTCCAGCCCGGAGACACACGCCTCGCTGCCGCCGCGGGCGGTCAGCAGGATGACGGGCAAATGGGCGAAACCGGCACTGGCCTTGATTCTGGCTGTCAGGCCAAAGCCATCGAGCTCCGGCATCATCACATCCGAGAGGATGACATCGATTGGCCGTTGCTGCAGGAGTGCCCACGCCTGCTCTCCATTAGTTGCGGTTGCGACCATGTAGTCGTCGTGCAAAAGCTCGCTGAGGTAACTCAGCATTTCCGGGCTGTCGTCTACCACCAGCACCCTGGATTGCGAGGCGTGTTCCGGGGGCTGCTCGTCGTTTGCGCCTTGTGCCGTGGCTAAGTCGTCGTGACTGCCGTGGCGGCCATCGTCGAAACGCAGGTGACGCTGTTCGGTGGTGATTGCTGCGCCTGGTGACGATCGCTCGCGCCCATCGCTGGCTTCAGTCAGTACGGCGTTTTGCTCAGCCCCCAGTGGCAGCCGGACAAAGAAGCACGATCCCCGTCCGAGCTCACTGTTGACGCCGACTTCACCCCCCATCAGTTCGGCCAGGTCCTTGACCAGAGCAAGGCCGATGCCTGTGCCGCTGTATTGGCGCGTGGCGGAATTGTCGATCTGGGAGAAACGCTGGAACAGCAACGGCAGTTTGTCCGGCGCAATACCAATACCCGAGTCGTGCACGGCGAGTTCAAATCGCTCGCCTTCAAGCGCAGTTGCTGCCAGGTGCACAGTGCCGCCAGAGGGTGTGAACTTGATGGCATTGCTCACCAGGTTGAGCAGGATTTTTTCGAAGTGCCGGGGGTCCACGAACACCGTACCGAGCGCAGGGTCGATGCTGCAAGTCAAGGTGCAACCTTTGCTCTTGGCGACCATGGCGGCATCCTCGGCAATCACACCCACCGCCTTGTTCAAATCAACGGGCGCCGGACATGACTCGAACTTGCCCGCTTCAGCCTTGGAGAAATCGAGGATGTCGTTCACCCGGTTCATCAGGCGCAACGCGTTGCGTTGGGCGCGGTCGATTTGCACGCGCCAGTCCGCCGGCGGGCTGGTCGCCGCCGAAAGCTGCTCCAGCGGGGCGAGAATGAGGGTCAGGGGGGTGCGCAGTTCGTGGCTGACCGTGGCAACGAAATCGCTCTTTGCCTGATTCGCCGCCTCGGCCTGGTTGCGCGCCTGAATGAGTTCGACGGCCTGCGCCTCGAGCATCTCGGTCTGCTGGTGCAGCGCGTCGGTCCGTTCAGCGACCATTCTTTCCAAAGAGGCCTGGACTTGCTGTCGTTCGGCCTCTGCCTCGGCCTCCAGCACGCGGATGCGCAGGGCATTCTCCTGGAACACCCGTACGGCGCGGGTCATGATCCCGATCTCGTCGCCGCGTCCGGCGCTGGCGATCTCGGCGTTCAGGTCGCCGGCCGCAAGCCGGCGCATGACGGTGGCCAGGGCCACGATGGGCTGCGCGACAAACCGAGACGTGCTCCAGGCGATGGCGCCGGCCAGCAAGATGGCGACGGCACCCGCCACCACTGTCGCCAGCATGCCGCGATCCTTGTGCACCAGGGCGTCGGAGCGCGCTTCGCCAGCGAAGCGCGCAACCAACAGGCCGGCGCTCCGTGCCTCGTTGCGCACCTGGTCGCGCGCGTCGCTCAAGGCGACGCTCGCCTGATGGAACCTGGCGAATGCCGCCCGGTAGCCGACAATCTGATCACTGACTGTCAGGGGCTTGGCCGCGGCTTGCAGCCCTACAGACGAAGGGAGCACACGAGCAAGACGCGAAAGCTCGTCCAGGATGTCGTCGACAGCGCCGGCGACCTCGGCCGACGGCGCCAGGCGAAACGACAATGTCTGCGCCTCCAGGGTGGCCACACGCTCGGCGAAGCGCTTGGACAATGCGGCGGCATTGTGCAGCAAACCGGTTGCCGCCTGAATGTCGTTTGCGTCATGACCAAGGTGCTCGTCCATTCCACTCAAGATGTCGTCGAGGCCCTCGATCAGATCGCCGGCGGTGGAGAGATGCCGCAAAGCCTCGGCTCCCCGAAGCTTGGGTGCCTCGTCAAGGTGCTCGACCGCCAGGCTGGCGGCCGCGACCTCCTTCGCCAACTGGTCCAGCGTCTCTCCCTCCTGCAGCGCCCCCATCACCTCGCGCAATTGCTCGATCACCGGCGGCAGTGCCGCACAGGCATTGCGCGCTGCGGTAACGGCCGTGCTATCACCGGACACCAGCCTCTTGGCCACACTGGCGATGATGATCCCTTCACTGTTGCGCAGGATATCCAGGATACGGTGGGCGCTTTCGATGTTGCTCACCCGCGCCCCGTGGTCATCGGCGCGGGCATCAAGCGCCTTCAATCCATCGGCGACGCCCTGCTCGATGAGAGTCGTGGCCTCTCGCATCCGGCCATAGTGGGCGGTCATGTTCTCCGTTTCGCCATCCATGGTCAGGGTCGCCGCCCGTAAGGCCGTAATCGCAGTGGCGAGCCGCTCCAGGCTGCCCTTGAGCGATTGCGCTTCTGCCACCGGAATGGCGGTGAGCCCGGCAATCGCCGTCGCCACCATCCCTTCGGCCTGGAGCAGGCTTTCCTGGTCCCGGGTGGCGATGAAGTTTTCCACCCGTCCGGTGGCGCCGTTGACCGAGGCCAGAATTTCCGCGGAATGGCTGGCGGAGTCCACCGCACGTACCATGCCTCGCAGGCCGTAGAAGTTCACGACCGACACCGCCAGCATCAGGAACACCAATGCGGCGACCGCCAGGCCAATCCTGACGGCAATGGGTCTGTCCCTGGCGGGTTTGAATATCGGCATGACGTCTCGCCTCCTCGCGGGCCGCTACGGCTTCGTAACGTCCGGCTGAGGCGTCGGTGACGCTGTACTGTTGCTAGCCGCGTCGATCATTGCCGCAACGGACGCCTGGCTATAGGAAGGATTCGCGGCACCGCCTACTGGCATGGTGGCGAGCCAGGTGTCCAGATCTTTCGCCTCGATGCGTACCAGCGGCACCTCGACGAACTTCGGCACCTGCTTGCCGGCCAGAATTTGCTGGGCTACCCAGAAACCCACCTGAGAAACACTCGGAGAGGCAGAGACCGAGATGGTTTCGTAGCCGTTGGCGTCGCGCTCCTGCTTCCACAGGGCGAGTTCGTCCTGGCGGTTGCCCATGACGATGATCGGTAACGAGCGCCCTGCTGCCCTGAACGCCATGGCAGCACCATAGCCGTCGCCACCCTGGGTCGCGACGGCATCGATGCTGGGCAGCGACGGCAGCGCCAGCGCCACCTCCTTGCGTGCGACGGAAGCCGTCCAGTTCCCGTACACCGTCTTGGCAAACTTCAGGCCTGGATAGTTGCTGGCGGCCTTGTGAATACCGTCACTGATATTCTGATCGGTGGCATCACCGGCAATGCCGCGAATCTCCAGCAGCGTTCCGTTCCCCTTGAGGCGCCCGGCGATATAGTCCATTTCCACGCGCCCCATGGCGGACCAGTTGTAGTCCACGGTATAGACGCAGCGCTCGGTAACCAGGCTGGCCATGACGACCACCACGATGCCGGCATTGCAAGCATCCCGGATCACGCCGTTGAGGGCCGTGTCGGACGCAGCCAGGATGACGATAGCGTTGACGCCCTTGACGATCATGTCCTGGATATGGGCCGCTTGCTCCGACGCGGAGTTATTGGCGCTGACCACCGGAGCCTCCCGGATCAAGCCATCCTTTTGCGCCTGGCCGGCCATCTCTTGCCAGTTGCGCACCATCACCTTGCGAAAATCACTGCCTGCGTAGGAGTTGCTGAACGCAATGCTATGGCTTGCGGTAGGGCCCCGGGCGATGCCGTCGTCGGCCGCTTGGGCTGAATGAGCGGCAACCAGCACCAGTCCGGTCAGGCAGGCGGCGAGGCGCCAATCATGGAATCGGGCATTAAAAACTGTATGCATAGGGACTCCTTTCCTCGACGGCCAACACTTGAAACCCGTAGATTTTCCTGCAGCAGTGGTGAGCATAGTCTCGATTCAGATTGCTTCCTGCTGAAAGCCTACCGCCACTCGCTGACGCTTCAGGAGCGTCACTCCCTCGCAGCCAGGTTCATGCGCCCCGTGCTCTGTTACTTGCAACAAACACGTCAATCGCACCGAACCCCTGCCCTGCAAAACCCTCCAAGCACACGTAAACTGGGAATATCTTCTCGACTCGGCCCTTTCGGAGACCACAATGCTTCGTGTGTTTGAACGAAGACTCGACCCCTTCCCGCCCGACGAGGCACTACCGCCACCGGTTGGCCTGACGCGGTTCCTGTGGGCCTGCACCCGGGGCGCCCGCGGCTATATCCTGGCGTTTGCGCTACTCAGTGCCAGTGTGTCGATCTACGAGGCCTGGTTGTTTTCTTTTCTTGGGCAGGTCGTGGACCTGCTCTCCACCTGGCAGACCGGCGGAGAAGCACAAGGGCAGGAAAGCCGGGTGCTGTGGGGGATCGGCATCGTCCTGATCACCAGCATCGGGCTGGTGGCGCTGCGGACCATGGTCCAACACCAGGTTCTGGCGATCAATTTGCCGTTGCGGCTGCGCTGGGATTTCCATCGCCTGATGCTGCGGCAAAGCCTTTCGTTCTTTTCCGATGAGTTCTCCGGCCGGGTCACGACCAAGGTCATGCAAACGGCCTTGGCGGTGCGCGAAGTCTTGTTCACCGTGATCGAAATCGCACCCGGCATCGGCGTCTACTTCATCGCGATCATCGCGCTGGCCGGTGGCTTCGCCTTGAAACTGATGCTGCCTTTTATTGCCTGGATCGTGCTGTTCGGGCTGGCCATGCTGTATTTCGTGCCGCGCCTGGGGCAAGTCGGCCAGGAACAGGCCCATGCGCGATCGTCGATGACCGGGCGCATTTCGGACGCCTACACCAACATCACCACCGTAAAGCTGTTCTCGCACTCCAAGCGAGAAGCGCACTTCGCGCGCGCGGCGATGGAGGATTTCAAGCAAACCGGCTTTCGCCAGATGCGCCTGGTCAGCCAATTCGAGATCGTC
The DNA here is from genome assembly GCF_006227205.1 of Pseudomonas sp. ICMP22404. Taxonomy (GTDB): domain Bacteria; phylum Pseudomonadota; class Gammaproteobacteria; order Pseudomonadales; family Pseudomonadaceae; genus Aquipseudomonas. The sequence goes on along the minus strand of NZ_VCNG01000006.1, from coordinate 195,674 downwards.
AATCAAGCGCTGGTGGTGGCGCTGATCCTTGGCGCAGGCGGCTATGCCTTGTGGCTCTGGCACCAGGGCGAGGTCGGCACGGGTGCGGTGGCCGCAATCACGGCCATGGCGTTGCGTATCAATGGCATGTCCCATTGGATCATGTGGCAGATGACTTCGCTGTTTGAAAGCATTGGCACCGTGCAGGATGGCATGGACACCTTGACCCGTGGCCCCAAGGTACAGGATGCGCCGGACGCGGGCGTGCTGGTGCCCTCCGGCGGCGCGGTAACGTTCGACAATGTCAGCTTCAACTACAACGGTGAACGCCAGGTGCTCGATGGGCTTAGCCTGACGATCCGCCCAGGTGAAAAAATCGGCCTGGTGGGACGTTCCGGTGCCGGCAAATCCACGCTGATCAACCTGCTGCTGCGTTTCTACGACGTGGACAGCGGCGAGATTCGCATCGACGGGCAAAACATCGCCCACGTCACCCAGGACAGCCTGCGCAGCGCCATCGGCATGGTCACCCAGGACACCTCCCTGCTCCACCGCTCCATTCGCGACAACATCGCCTATGGCCGCCCGGAGGCGACCGAAGCACAGATCCACAGCGCCGCGGCCAATGCCCAGGCCGACGGGTTCATCAGCCAACTGAGCGATCGGCAAGGCCACACCGGCTATGACACCTTGGTGGGTGAGCGCGGCATCAAGCTATCCGGCGGCCAGCGTCAACGCATTGCCATCGCCCGGGTGATGCTCAAGAACGCGCCAATCCTCTTGCTTGACGAGGCCACCAGCGCCCTGGACTCGGAAGTCGAAGTCGCCATCCAGGAAAGCCTCGATGAAATGATGCAGGGCAAGACGGTCATCGCCATTGCCCACCGGCTGTCGACGATCGCGGCGATGGATCGGCTGATTGTCATGGATGACGGACGCATCATCGAACAAGGCACCCACGCCGAACTGCTGGCGAAAAACGGCACCTATGCGCGGTTGTGGCAGCATCAGAGCGGTGGCTTCCTGGGTGAGGATCAAAGGGTGGCCGAGGCGGTGGAATAGGCATGAGTAGTCAGGGCGTCCCCTCGCCCTGACTTCACGCCCACGTTCAAGACAATCTAAAAGTCAAATAACCGCGCAGTGCGAAAGTGCGATCCCGCTGCTCTGGGGTCATGTTCTGATAGTCGACAAACAATTCGCTAGGCAAAAGCCGCTGGACTGCCGGCAAAAGATTCGTCTTGTGCAAGTCGAACGGCGGTAAATAGTGACCGCTGCCATTATTCCAGGATTCGAGCCTCCCCTCTTCATCGAGCGTTACGTGGCCAGCGTAGAGAGCATCTTCTCTGCGGGAAAGAGAGGTATGTCCCTGCACCATGAATCTCTCCTCGGCCGTTGGCGACCCCATGGGGGCGCCGGCATAGACACGCCCGGGGTCATCAGCACGAATAACGTACAGGAACGAACCTTTCGGACTGGGCACTTCCTTGGCATCCGGTGCGGTTGGCAAGAAATAATAACGATCCTTCGACTCCCGCTGTAACTCGAATATCTGCGTCGGCTTAGCTTCCGTTTGCTCGCCTGGATTGCCTGCTTTCAAGGGAGTCATGGCCAGGCGATTGTTGAAGATCCGGTTGATGCCGCTCAACTGGGCATCGGTCAGGCGTTGCGATTGAGCAACTGCGGTATCAAGATCCTTCACCCGCGGATGTGTTTTTTGCAACTCTGGCACCTCGAGCATCCTCTTCAAACGCTCACTCTGTGATTCCTGGGCCTCCCCCTGGGATCGGGCAGCATCAGGATCGGGCGCCGGAATCGAACGGGGCGGACGCGGCGAGGCCATTGGCGCCTCATCAGTGAAGCCGTGAGCCAGATTGGCTGGGCGCTCAGCAGCGGTTGAAGGTTTATTCACTGCGGACTGTCGCATCAAACCATCTGGATCGGTACTGACCAGCGGATTATTCGCAACCATTCGGTACAGATTCAGGCCGTCCACCGCCCATAGCGGATCGGGATTGAGCCAGCGCTGCAACCAAGGCATGTAATACCTGAACCCATAATAATAGAGCCCCGTCGCATCCCGCTCCTTGCCCGAGTAACGCACGGTCTTGTAACCGGCCTCCACTTCGCTGCGCCCGGCAAACCAGGCCGTGCCGCCGAAAGGATGGTAGGCCTCCTGGCTGATGATCTGCGCATCGCCATCCAGCTCAACGCTGCTGGAGCCCAGGTGGTCGGTCAGGTTGTAACGGTACTGGTCATTGGCAATGCCTGACGGCGGCGCCGTTTCCCAGTGCAAGACTTGCATGACGCTACGCCCGGCCCGCGCACAGATCACCTGCAATACCTCACCCGTGTCTTCACGGGTGCGTATTTCCAGGCCCGGCAAGTAACGAACTTCCGATAGCCGTGAACGCGTATGGGTTCGAGTCGCGCGCACCTTGCGCCTGCGCAACCCGTCCCCCCCGTACAGGTACAGTTCGAAATCATCGTCGAGGCTTTCACGCTCAACCGGTCGTACCTCGCGCAGTTGATTGCGCAGATCCCAACTCATCGCCTGCCCCGGCTGCAGTTCCAGCAAATTGCCGTTGCCATCGAAGGCGGCGGCAATCTCTTCTTCGGTGGGTGGGCGACCGTCCCGTTCAGGCTGGCAGCGATTGCCATACCGAGCCGCCGTCAGTTTACGGCCGTGGTTCTGCGGGCCGACATGCACCAGTTCCAGCAGATTACCGCCGGCGTCATAGTGGTAAGTCTGGCGGTAGTTGGCAACAGCGCCTGGATCATCGAAGCGATTGAATCCAGGACCTCGGCCGGCGCTGCCCGCCTCCCATCCCGTGGCGCTGATCAGTCGATACAGACTGTCGTAGCCATAACGCTTGACCGGCTCGATCCGCTGATTTGCGAAATAGCGAATCGGCAAGGCCCTGTCTTCAATGCTCAGCACATTGCCCACGGGATCGTAGGCGTAATGCAGGTCTTGCAAAGCCTCCTCTCCACGTCGAGCCTGGAGCCGGATCAGACGACCGTCCTCTGGGCGATATGTCAGCGTGGTGAGCACGCCGTTGCCGGCGGTTTCCTGTTCGACCTGCCCGTAGGGGTTGTAGGCGATGGCGCTGACCAGGAGCTGATAAGACGCCTGGGTGGTGAGTTGCAGATGGGTGGCGAACGGCAAACCATCGACGGTGTAGTCGAATGATTGCCGATTACCCTTGGCGTCGGTCTGCTCCAGCACATAGCCCAGAGGGTTGAAGCGTGAAGTGCTGGTGACTGCTTGTCCTATGGGCTCCAGGAGCGCATCTCGGTCCGGTAGCGCTGGCGGCCAATCCGGCACTTCCAGCGCGCTTGAGAATCGCTGGGTCTGTTCGAGCACTCCCCCCGTCAACGCGTACTCGTCCAATGTCCGGGTACCCGCCGGGTCGTCATGCCGGATCAACTGCCCGCATTGGTTATGCGCGGCGAAATCGGCGCTACCATCGGCATATTCATAACGTTCGGTGCTGCGAGGTGTTTCATCCTCTCCTTGCTCGATGATCGCCAACGGTCGCAGCAAAGCGTCGTACTCGATCTGCCGCTCAGTGCCCCGGCTGTCCCAGGCTTGAACGATTTGATAAGCGTCGCCAAACAAGCTGATCCGCTCGCCGGCATCGACGCTGATGGAACCCAACACCTTACCCGAGAGGGAATAGCGATTGACGAGGTTGGCGGGCGTCGCCGTATCTTCTGCACTCAATGCCCAGAGCCGGGGATCCCATTGCTCGACCAGGCGCCCCATGGCGTCATGGGCGTTGCGGTGAATGCGTTCTTCGGCTTCTGTCATTTCCTCGGAGCGGTAATAGTCGACCCGGCGAATATCCAGCCCTCGCGGATCGATAACCGCCAATACCGGTGTGTACTGATGGATACTGATACTCACCTGCCGCGCTCCTCTTCTCAGGTTGAGGATGTCCTGTTCGCCGAGGACGCTTCCAAAGTGTCGTTCTCGTCTTCGGTCATGCCATACCACCCCAGGTAATGCTGGCGTCGCCAATAGCCCATGGCGGTAATGGTCAATGTCGGGCGGCCCAATGGGTCATAGAACTGCTGGTCGCAATAGCCGAAGCGACGGAACGATTGATCGTTGATATAGCGATGGCCATCGGCGAAGTACGGCCGATAGACCCGTACCGCCAAGCCTTTGTTGTTGTATTCGACCCGTTCACTGACCCGCCAGCGCTCGGCGGCCGGCGCCGTCACGGGCTGATCACCGTCCAGCACCAGACTGCCGTCGGGTGCGATCTTGTAGGCATCGCCGGGCTCGACCTTCTGCTTGGTCTGCAATATTCGCCCAAAGCCGTCCCAGCATTGCACGGCGATGCGGATCTTGCGTGCTGGGTTGTCCGGGGGCTGCGGATAGCGGTCGGCTTGCAGGACAGCGACGTGTACCGGTTCATGACGCTGCATCCAACTGAATGGATCGCGAAAACACACACTCGCCGCGCCTTGTATTGCCGCGTCCGGGTCAGCGATGGCTTGGACCGGCAGGCTGACAATGGGTTGATACTCGTCTATCGGATCGAAACCGATCTCCATGCCGCGCTCGGTACCCCGGAAGCTGCTGGCCGAGAGGTCGCCAAAGCCGTCAAAACAAGCCTCCCGGATATTCTGATTCGGATCGACGATACGACGGGGCAACAGGAACCGATAGTCCACGGCATCCACGCGGGTGCTGCAACCGTCGGCGGTGGTGACAATCACCGGCAGACAGTGATAGGGGTCAAAGATGATCTGCGTCGGGCCCTGGCTTTCGGTCGGCCGGGCACTGCTCATCCGATAGAAACCGTCCAGTCCGGCGTAAGTCATGAAGCCCTTGCGGAGCGACCAGAGCACCCTCTGGGGCTCCTCCGGTAGCACAGCTTCCAGGCGCCGATAACCCAACCCGGTCAGTTTGTCCGCCAGCGCCTCCGGATCGAGCACCGATGCGTAGGCGCGCAACGCCTCCTCATCCAGCTCCGCAGACTCCTGATAATCGACCAACGCTTCGAAACTGGCCTGTCCCACCGGCAACGTCTGGCCCGCCTGCTGATAACGCTGTACGGATAACTGAGTCAGCGCTCGCTGGAAATCGCCGCGAGGCGGCGCGTTAAGAAGGTCGCCCAAGGCCTCATAGGAAATATTCTCCGGTATCAGGGCGGACTTCGGCAGTACCAGGGCGTTGGCACGGGACAGATAGGGCAAAGCCAGGCGCCAGGCTTGTGGATCATCCAGGTGAATGTACTCGGCGCGCTGTTCATTCAGGTAATAGTAGCGCTGCGCTTCATCGTGTGCCGCCCGCCACCAGGTGCGTTCATGGGTCTCGCTGAACGGAGGCTCATCATCGGCTGACTTACGTCGGGCATAGTCGACCGTCACCTCGTGGATGAGCCCACCGTAACGGTCCCAGGCCAGGTTGATATGGTGCCGGCACAAAGGGTCGTCGGGCTGGCGCTCATAGGTGTAGGCAACAGACTCCAGTTCCAGCGGTTCCATACGGCAATAAGGTTGATGCTCGTTGCGCGGTTGCCACCGACGGACGGCGTATCGGTATTGCTGCACCGAATAGGGTCTGGCGGATAACGGGTCCGCGCTGTCGAGCGCGAAGACCTCGTCGCGCAATGGCAGGCCAGCCAGCACGTAAGCCATGTCATGCAGGGTCGGTGCATCGGCATTGTCGATGATTTCGTCAGGTGCAGGGTGTTGCGGTGCCAGCAACAAGGCAGGCCCCAAGACTCGGGCAGCACTGTCGGAGTGATCATAGTCCCGCCCGGGCAGGTCTGGCATCCGCCCGGTATGGAACCAGCGCTTACGCAATACCGGTGCGGTAAAACCTGTCCGTTTCGCTTCGTCGCCACTGACCTCGCTGTCGCCTTGCAACACCAGGCCAAAGCCACGAAACTCGCGTTCCTGTCCATCGTAGTAGCCCTGGCGATACTGGAAACGTTGGGTCAGGCGATTGCCGGTAATTTCATCGAGCTGGGTCTGCTCGACGGTTACCGGTAGCGGAAACGGCACGCGGCATTCGACCTCCCGTCCCTCCGTCAGCAGTGCCTGTTTTTCATCCAGCCATTCCTGAGCCGAACTGCGATAGATCACCTCCCCCACCGCGCCCATATTGTTGTTGGTGCTGTGCAGCAGATACGGCTTGGCCTGGACGAAGTCACAGCGCCAATGCCGCGGTTTCATGTGCGGGACAGTCAGCACCAGACTGGAACAACCCAGCCCTTGCAGGTCGGCGGCACTGACCTGGCACAGCCGGTCATAGCGCACCCCCGGTGGCCAGGGTTGGATGCGCGGAGTGCTCTCAAAGCCCATGCCGGTGCGGTTCATGAAAATCTCGACATGCTCTGAGGTCAGATAGATCAGGTCCGTCGCGCCGGAACCGTCCAGGTCGGCCAGTAACACCCGCGAAGCATCGAAAGACGCTTTGGTATAAGGCAGCCTGCCGAGGCGAAAGCCCGGATCGAAACGCCCATGGCCACGATTGGGCCAACAGACGATTTCATTGTGGCGAACACGCACCAGATGCTGCTGGCCACTGCCCAGTACATCGCTGAAGGCCACCAGCTCAGTCTGCGCCTGGCTAAACAACGGGAGCCGATCCTGGGGAGCGGTTTCGGCGCGATGCGGGGTTTGCTTGCCTGAGGCGAACCCCGCCTCCCGGCGATTGCCATACAAACGCACGCTGCGAGGCCCGATCATTGCCAGGTCGGACAAGCCGCTGCCCATCAGGTCGGTCAGTTGGCTTTGCGGATGAAAGAATTCCCGGGGGAACGTATCGAACGTGACGAACTCGGACCAGCTGCGATCCGGGTTGAGGGTAAAAAAACCGCTCACCCCAGGTTGCGCCACCACCCAGTCCAAGCGGCCATCGCCGGTGAGGTCCATCAGCGACTGGCGAACCGACTTGCGGCCGTCCATCACTGGAATGCCCTCCAATCGTCGCCACGAATCGTAGGAGACGTCGTCTTGGGCCAGCGTCGACTGTGCACGCAGGGGCTCACGGTAATACCAAGCCTTGTCACCGCGGTACAACACCCCTGGCATACCCTCGCCGTAAAGGTCGACCAGCTGATACCGCTGCCCATCGTTCAAGCCAGGCATGGCATCGAAGGTTGCGTAACCGCTGTTATCGGGTGAGAACGGCGAATAATCGAACATCACCGGCGGGCGAGACTCGAGTTGCCCTTGCTCGTCAACGCCTTGCAAGTGGGCCGCGCACAGCAGGTTGTAGCCCAGCTCGGTGGTCCGGTATTCGAACAACAACCGTCGTACCAACAACGGCTCACCACCCAACGGTGCAAAACGGTGGAACATCAACACCTGCCGACAGAGACGCAGGTTACCCAATAGGAACCCATAGCCATAGGTCGCAAAAGGATCGCTGCGCACAGGCCACTCACCAGTTGGCTCATACCCAGGAATGGTTTCCAGTTCGGTACTGCGCTCGCCGTAATCGAAAATCAGATCGAAATGCCACTGCGCCTGTTCCATCTGTTTCGGCGCCCAGTGATAAAGGTGTTCACAAGCCGTGACATTGCCGTAACGCACCCGACTCAGATAACACTGGGCCCGAAAGTCCCGCGGCGTGTCCTCGGGCATTCCTGCGTGGTCTTCACCGGCATACTCATAAAGAATATGTTCGCCGTGGGGGTTCAGGCTTTCCTCCAGCAGCCACTCACCGACACGCAGGGGGTCCTCCAGGTCAGTACTGCGCGAGGAGCTGTTGAAGCCATACAGGTGCAGGCTGCCGTCAGCGCCATGAGTAAGCCAGAATCCTGGGAAGTCATCCGCCGAACGCCAATGCTCGATGCGTTCGAAGGCCCCCTCGCTCCTGGGAAAGTAGCGCGCGACCTGGTAATCCGCCCCCAATTCCAGGCCCCGGTAGCTGTGCACAGGGGTCCGGATGATTGTCCCGGCATCATCGCGCTCCGCCAGCCAGACCGTGCCGTCGGGCCCCAGCATCACGTCATCGTCCGTGTAATCCGGCACGCCTTTGCTGGTTCGCCGGGCCACGCAGCCAAGCGAGAACACCCAGCCGATGCCGAACAGGCTATTTCCCGCACTGCTTCCATAGCCAAGGGTCAGGGGCGGGGCGAAACCGCGTCCCGGGGAAATCGGCAGCGGCAAGTCGAAGGAGGCCTTGCCGCTGAAGCCGACCTCCCCCCAACTTTTGCCGAGACTCTGGATGGCGCCTCCGCCCTTGGGCAATGACGGAGGTAGGATGCTAATGCCTTCCGGTTGGTCCATCGCCTGGCTCCGAGCGGATATGCTGAAGCCAATGTGAGCGCAATCCGGATAAGCATCTACTGTCAGAGTTCACAGTTTTTTAGCGATTAACGAGATAAGACGGGCGCGCATTGGCATATCCGGTCAGTGGGATCATGGGACGGCGATCCCACTGACCTGCGCTAGAACCACGTCTCCATCTGAATCCCGTACTGCCAGACACCACCTGCGTTGAAATCCGTCTTGCCGAACGAATCCGAAGCACTGTAGCGGTCCAGATCCGAAGACCAGTTCATGACGCTCGCGAACACCCGCAATTCAGGACGGGTGAGCAGGTCGCCCAAGTCCGGCTTGAATGTTGGTGCAACGGTGAATTTCCAAAAATTGCCGTCCACCGCGTTACGCTGCTTGTAGCCCTTGGGATCGAGGTCCATGGTCTGCCAGCTCATCTCGTAGGCCATTTCGAAATTGCTGTTGATCTCGTTGGCCAGTCGCACGTTCAGGGTCATCCAGCGGTAGTCATCTCCCTTGACGTAGCGGTCCTTGCTCTGCTCGGCCAGCAAGCTAGGGCCAATGCGCCAGCCGGGCGCAATCGGGGTTTCACCGTAAACCGCCAGGCGCAGGGCCCGGGCTTCGTCGATCAGCTCACCGTCCGCACCGATGTTCTTGACCTCCGCGCCCAGGCCTTGCCCATAGAGCAGCGCCGTCTTGAAGAAGCCTTCGCGGCCAAAAAAAGTGCGCTGATGATTCGCGATCATGCTGTGCAGGCCGGAATCCGCCGGGGCCAGGCCCGCTTCATTGGTGCGGGTGCTGAAGTCGTTTTTCTTCGAGCCGATGCCATTGAACATCCACTGCCACTCTCCGTTGGCGAAAAACTGGTTGGAGGTCAGGACATAGCTCTCCACGTCCGCATTGACCCCTCCCTCACTGAAGTCCCCGTAATTGCGCCCGATCAGCGAGTAGTTCGAGCGCCAGTCCTTGTTCATCTGCACGTCGTAGATGCCACCGCCGGTACCGGCCAGGTAAACGACGTCCGAATCCAGCCAATGGATATCGAAGTTGTCCCGGTCGAATCGCTTGCCTGCCCACAGGGTGGCCTTCTCGAACATCGGGTTGCCCTTGAACGCGGCGAGATGGTCGAGTTCGGTAAACACCTGACGCACGTTCAGGTTGCTTTCTTCGGCGGTCCAGTCATTGGAACTTTCCACGCCATCGGCAATGGAAACGGTGAATTTGGAACGGGTGCCATTCTGCGCATACAGCTCTTTCGAAAGGTCGATGCGCATGTAGGTGTCGTCCTCGTTGCCCAGTCGTCCGACCGCGCCACCCACGGAACCGGCCGGCGTCGTATAGGGACCGCCGCGCCCTCCCCCCAGCCCATCGTTGATCAGCAATCCCGAGCGGGCGTAGCCCTTGAAGCTAAACCCGTCGGAGAGGTGCCCGCCGCTGCCCGCCTTTTCCAGGTTTTGCTGATTGGCTTCAAGTTTTGCCAACCGCGCGTCCAAAGTGGGCGCCACGGGAGTGCTCGCAACGGAGGCCGTCGGTTGCAAGCCAGGATGAGTGAGCTTGAGTTGCTGCAGTTCCCTGGCGAGAGCCTGGGCCTGCTGTTCGGCTGCGGCGGCGCGCTTTTCCGCTGCGCTGGTGCGGGCTTCGAAGGCAGCCATGCGCTCTTCCAGCGTCGCGGCCTGGACAGTCGCCGCCGAGGTTCCGAGCACGCCTGCAATGAGCCAGCTTGATGCTTTCTGCATGTGGATTTCCCTGTTTTGTTTTTATTGTTCTGTCTTGCGAGCGACCTTTTTTCCATGGAGGACCAATTGTCACGTTCCACGAAAAAAAGGATGCCTCATCGCAAATACGCTGCTACATTTGGCGATGTTAACGTTAACTTTTATAAAAACAAAAATAAAGAGGGCTTTATGAAACGACTCAAATCGCTCCTTCCAGCAGCGCTGTTCAGCGCTTTTGCCGGGCTTCCCTGCCTTTCCAGCGCAGCCGATCTGACGATCTCCTGCGGCGCGGTGGGTGCGGAGTTGCAACTGTGCAAAGAGGCTGTCGAGGCCTGGTCGAAACAGACCGGCCACAGCGTCGACGTGGTTTCCACGCCAAACTCGGCAACCGAGCGGTTGTCGTTCTACCAGCAGATCCTCAGTGCGCAGTCCAGCGACATCGACATCATCCAGATCGACATGGTGTGGCCGGGGATGCTGGCCAACCACTTGATGGATTTGCGCGAGGTGCTCCCCGCCAACGCGACCCAAGGCTACTTCCAGGCCCAGGTGGATAACGCCACGGTGAACGGGCGGCTGGTCACGATGCCGTGGTTCACCGACTCGGGGCTGTTGTATTACCGCAAGGACTTGCTCGATAAGTACGACAAGCAGGTCCCCCAGACCTGGGAGGAAATGACCGCTACCGCCAGGGCTGTGCAACAGGCAGAGCGCAACGCCGGAAATGCCAATGCATGGGGTTACGTCTTCCAGGGGCGTGCCTATGAGGGCCTGACGTGCAACGCGCTGGAGTGGATCAGCAGTCAACCGGACGGCGGCCTGGTCAATCCGCAAGGCGACATCGTGGTCAATAACCAGGCCTCAAGGGCTGCGCTGACGCTGGCGAAAAGCTGGGTAGGCGATATCTCTCCCCGTGGCGTGCTCAATTACACCGAAGAGGAAGGACGTGGGGTATTCCAGTCGGGCAATGCCCTGTTCATGCGCAACTGGCCGTATGCCTGGGCCCTGGTGCAAAGTCCGGACAGTGCGGTGAAGGACAAGGTCGGCATCGCACCCCTGCCCCGTGGTGGCGCGTCCGGCAGCCATGCTTCCACCCTCGGTGGCTGGGGCCTGGCGATATCGCGCTACAGCGCCAGGCCCAAGCTCGCCGCGGAACTGGTGAGTTACCTGACCAGCGCCCAACAACAGAGACATCGTGCGCTGGTGGGTGCCTACAACCCGGTTATCGAGTCGCTCTACCAAGACCCTGAACTGCTCGCGGCCATGCCGTATTACAGTCAGTTGCACAACATCCTGAACGATGGGGTCATGCGCCCCGCCGCCATCACTGCCGCCCGCTATCCCCGGGTCTCCAATGCGTTCTTCGATCAAGTCCACGGAGTCCTGGCTGGAGAGTTGCCGGTCGATCAGGCGCTGGTCGACCTGGAAAGCGAACTCACGCGCATCAAACGCCGGAACTGGTAAGCCACAAGGAAGGAAATCACCATGTCTGTCTCTTCTGTCCACGCGCCCTGCGCCGAGCATCTGCCCGCCCGGGAAACGCCGGTACAACGCCGCCGAGTACGCGCCGCCTGGCTGTTCCTGGCGCCGATGCTGCTGTGCCTGACCTTGGTAGCGGCCTGGCCGCTGCTGCGTACGTTCTGGTTCAGCCTGACCGACGCCAGCCTCGCGGATACCACGGGCGGCACCTTTGTGGGCCTGAGCAATTACCTGTACTACAGCGGCTCCGGCTGGTCCGGCGTGCTGGTGGATCCCCAGTGGTGGAACGCGGTGCGCAACACCCTGCATTTCACCGTGGTGTCGGTGGGACTGGAAATGGTCCTGGGGCTGCTGGTGGCACTGTTGCTCAACATCAAGTTCACCGGGCGCGCCCTGGTGCGGGCGTTGATCCTGATTCCCTGGGCGATTCCGACCATTGTCTCGGCGAAGATCTGGTCATGGATGCTCAACGACCAGTTCGGCATCATCAATCACCTGATGCTGGGCCTTGGTCTGATTGACGCGCCCCTGGCCTGGACGGCAGACGCGCAGCTGTCGATGTGGGCGGTGATTATCGTCGACGTCTGGAAGACCGTCCCTTTTGTCACGCTGTTGATGCTGGCTGCCTTGCAGATGTTGCCGGGCGATTGCTACGAAGCCGCACGGGTCGATGGCATCCATCCGTTAAAAGTGTTCTGGCGGGTCACCCTGCCATTGCTGCTGCCGGCGCTGCTGGTGGCAGCGATCTTCCGCATTCTCGACGCCTTGCGGGTGTTCGATGTCATCTATGTGCTGACCTCGAATTCGTCGAGCACCATGAGCATGTCGGTCTACGCCCGCCAGCACCTGGTGGAGTTCCAGGACGTCGGTTACGGCAGCGCCGCCTCGAGTCTGCTGTTCCTGGTCGTGGCAGTGATCGCCATCGTCTATCTGTACCTCGGACGCCGCCAGATGGAGGTCCGCTCATGAATCGGCGACTGCTGAAAAAAGCGCTGTTGCGCCTCGGGTTCTGGTGCCTGATCGGGATCCTGCTGCTGTATGCGGTCTTCCCTTTCTACTACGCCATCGTCACGTCGCTGAAGTCATCCACGGCCTTGTTCCAGGTGAGCTACTGGATCGACAACCCCGACTTTTCCAACTATGCCGCAGTACTCCAGCAAGCCTCGTTCCTGCGGGCCATCGGCAATTCGCTGGTGGTTTCGCTATGCGTGGTCGCGCTGGCGCTGTTCCTCAGCCTGACGGCTGCCTATGCGCTGGGCAGGGTCAAGTTTCGTGGCCGAGGCACGGTGTTGATGCTGGTCCTGGGCGTGTCGATGTTTCCTCAGGTCGCCGTGCTGTCCGGGCTGTTCGAGGTGATCCGGGCCCTGGGCCTCTACAACACGTCCTGGGCGCTGATCCTGAGCTACACGATTTTCACCTTGCCCTTCACCGTCTGGGTGCTGACGACCTTCATGGGACAACTGCCCCACGAGCTGGAAGAGGCGGCAATCATGGACGGTGCGTCGCCCTGGGTCACGCTGACCCGGGTGCTGCTGCCGCTGCTCTGGCCGGCACTGGTCACCACCGGCCTGCTGGCCTTCATTGCAGCCTGGAACGAATTCCTGTTCGCCCTGACGTTCACCCTGACCGACACCCAACGCACGGTCCCGGTCGCCATCGCCCTGATTTCCGGCGGCAGCTCCCATGAACTGCCTTGGGGGTTGCTGATGGCGGCGTCGGTGCTGGTCACCGTCCCACTGGTCATCCTGGTGCTGATCTTCCAACGCCGGATCGTTTCCGGACTCACCGCTGGCGCGTTGAAGGGCTGAGGCCCCATAAAGACAAGGAACCCTATCGTGAGCAAATTGAAACTGCACAACGTGAACAAACAATTGGGCGGCGCGCGCATTCTGCGCGACGTCAGCCTGGACATCGCGGCGGGTGAGTTCGTGGTGTTCGTCGGCCCGTCCGGTTGCGGAAAATCGACCTTGCTACGCCTGATCGCCGGACTGGACTCGATCTGTGACGGTGACCTGCTGATCGACGGACGCCGGGTCAACGACCTGGAACCCCGTGAGCGTGGCGTTGGCATGGTGTTCCAGTCGTATGCGCTGTACCCGCACATGACCGTCTACGACAACATCAGTTTCGGGCTCAAACTGGCCAAGACCGAAAAGACCAGCCTGCGCGAGCGCGTGCTGAAAACCGCGCAGATCCTGCAACTGGACAAGCTCCTGCAACGCAAGCCAAAGGAGTTGTCGGGCGGACAGCGTCAGCGGGTGGCCATGGGCAGGGCCATGGCGAGGGAACCGGACATCCTGTTGTTCGACGAACCGCTGTCCAACCTGGATGCCTCCCTGCGCGTGCAGATGCGCAACGAAATCGCCCGGTTGCACGCCCGGCTGGGTTCGACCGTGATCTACGTCACCCACGATCAGGTCGAGGCGATGACCCTGGCCGACAAAATTGTCGTGCTCAACGGTGGTCGCATCGAGCAGGTCGGCTCGCCGCGTGAACTTTACGAGCGCCCGGCCAGCCGCTTTGTCGCCGGTTTCCTGGGCTCGCCCAGGATGAATTTTCTTGCGGCGTTTCTGCATGCGCCAGGGGAAACCAGCCTGGTGGAAAGCTTTGTGTTGGGCAAGGCATCCCTACCCTTCGACAGCTCCGGCCTCGCGGCGGACACCCAACTGAGCCTGGGGATCCGCCCGGAACACGTGACGCTGGAAGCCGCGCCAGGATCCGCTGGCGTGGTCGTGACCGGGGTCGAATACCTCGGTAGCGAAACCTATGTGCACATCGATACCGGCCAGGACGAGCCGCTGATCTGTCGTTGCGAGGTGAACGCAGGCTGGCAGGTCGGCGACCGGGTCAAACTGCGCCTGGAAACCGACAATCTGCACCTGTTCGATACCGACGGGGTGGCCTTGAAGCGTCACGCCCTTGAAACCCTGCCCGATGGCGTGCCACTGCGCCCGGCCCCCGCAGGCGCCCTATGACCTTGTCTTTGAATACCATGAACGCACCTATGCCCCCTGCAACCCTGTCCCCGGCCCTTGAACATGCACAGCAGGCGCTGAGCGATGGCCTGTCCCGCGTCATCCAGGATTACCGACCCGACTATCATCTTGCCCCTGTGGCGGGCTGGATGAACGACCCTAACGGAGTGGTGTACTTTCGCGGCGAATACCATGTGTTCTATCAACACCACCCCTTCGAAGCGAAATGGGGACCAATGTATTGGGGCCACGCCAAGAGCGCCGACCTGGTTCATTGGCAGCATCTGCCCATCGCTCTGGCGCCAGGCGACGACTTCGACCGTGACGGCTGCTTTTCCGGCAGTGCGGTGGTGTGCGGGGACACCCTGGCGCTGATCTACACCGGGCATGCGTGGCTGGGGGATGTGGGGGATGAACGCCTGATCCGACAAGTCCAGTGCCTGGCCACCAGTACCGACGGCATCCACTTCGTCAAGCACGGCGCGGTGATCGAGCGCCCACCCGAGAACACGATAATGCACTTTCGTGATCCCAAGGTCTGGAAGCAGGATGACCATTGGTACCTGATTGCCGGCGCCCGCCTGGGCGACACACCACTGCTGCCGCTGTACCGCTCGACGGATCTGCACGCCTGGGAGTTCCTTGATTATGTCGACCAGGGCGAGGAAGGCGATGGTTATATGTGGGAATGTCCGGATCTGTTTCGACTGGGCGGACGCGATGTGCTGCTGTATTCCCCCCAGGGCATGCATCCCCAGGGTTACGAACGTCTCAACAAGTACCAGACCGGTTACCGGGTAGGCCGGCTCGACAGCGATTGGCACTTCACCGGCGGGCCCTTTATCGAACTGGATAATGGCCATGATTTCTACGCCGCGCAAACGCTGGAGGCCGCCGATGGGCGACGCCTGGTGTGGGCGTGGCTCGACATGTGGGAGAGCCCGATGCCGAGCCAGGCGCATCACTGGTGCGGCATGCTCGGCCTGCCTCGCGAGCTTGAGTTGCAGGCCGATCGCTTGCGCGTGTTTCCGGCGCGGGAGCTGACGGCCTTGCGCCAGGCGCCGCTTCTCGGCACGTCGCCGTGGGCCGGTCCGGGCACTCAATGGTTATCGCACATCAGCGGCGACCGGCTCGAGCTCCTGGTGCACCTGGACCTGCTGGGCTGCACCGACGGTCACCTGGGCGTCGCCTTGCGCTGCAGCACTGATGACGAAAGCGCTGAACAAACCCTGCTCTACTACGATGGGGCGTTGCAACGCCTGGTACTGGATCGCAGTCGCTCGGGGGCGCAAGTCGACGGTCAGCGCAGCGTGCCGATAGACCCGTCACTTGAGCAGTTGGAGTTGCGGGTGTTTCTTGATCGTTCATCCATAGAGGTGTTTGACCAGAGCGGACGCTTCAGCCTCAGCAGCCGCCTCTATCCCCGCTCCGACAGCCTGGGAGTGAAGTTGCTGGCCAGCGGGAACGGCGGACACGTCTCCATTCCCAGGGCATGGCCGCTGGGATCAGGCTGGCTATGAACGGTCGCGAGAAGCCCGGACCCTGTGTCATGATTGCCCGTCAACCTGACGGGCCCCACTTCGCATGACTTCAGTGAAAGACGTTGCACAACTGGCCGGCGTGTCCCTGATGACGGTTTCCAGAGCGCTCAACAATCCGGAAAAACTGAGCGCCGAAACCCTTCAGCGGGTAAGGAGCGCCATTGATGAGTTGCAGTTCGTACCGAGCCTGTCGGCACGCAGAATGCGTGGCGATAACCTCCAGGCACGGACCATCGGTGTGTTCGCCCTGGACACTGCGACCACGCCGTTCGCGGTCGAGCTGCTGCTGTCCATCGAACAGACCGCGCAGCAGGCAGGCTGGAACGTCTTCATCCTCAACCTGTTGAACAACCCGCCCACCGACCAGGACATCGACCTGATGCTCTCGCACCGTCCCGACGGGTTGATCTTCAGTGCCATGGGGTTGCGCCAGGTGAGCATTCCCGAGCGCCTGAAGAGCAAACCGCTGGTGCTCGCCAACTGCCTGGAGGATGACGGTCGTCTGGTCAGTTATGTGCCCGATGACGAGACCGGCCAGCATCGCGCCGTGCATCACGCCTTGAGCCAGGGCTATCGACGCCCGCTGTGCATCAATCTGCCAAAACGCAGCCTTGCCTGGGGTCTGCGACAGGTCGGGCTGCAGCGTGCCTGCCAGGCATTCGGGCTGCCTCCCGAAGCACTGCTGCAATACGACCTTTCCGATCACGATGCCTATGGTGAAACCGCCACCATTCTTGACCGGCACATCGTCGACGGCCGCCCCGAGTTCGACATCCTGATCTGCGGCAACGACCGCATTGCTTTTTGTGCCTATCAGTTGCTGTTGGGCCGTGGCCTGAAGATTCCCGGCGACGTGGCCGTGCTCGGCTATGACAACATGATCGGCATCGCCGAACTGTTCATCCCGCCCCTGACCACGGTGCAACTGCCGTACTACGAGATCGGCCGTCAGGCCGCCCGGCACCTGATCGAAACGCTTGAGGTCACGGGCACCCAGCCAGTGGATTGCCCGTTGGTGATCAGGGCGTCGCTCTAGACCGACACCCCGTTCGCCCCCCTACTTCGCACCTTCGCAGTTGACCATCCAGGCAATCCCGAAACGGTCTTCGAACATGGCGAAACGTTCCGCCCAGAAAGTCTTTGCCAACGGCATGTGCACGCTGCCCCCCGCACTCAAGCCATTGAACAGTCGCTCGGCCTCGGCCACGCTGTCGACATTGAGGGACACCGAAACACCCTGCGGCTTGCGGTAAGGCTGGCCCGGCGGACAATCGGAGGCCATCAGGCTGAAGTCGCCGACGGTCAGGCAGGTATGCAGGATCAGGTTGTTGTCCTTGGGCATGCCCGTTTCTTCAGGCGCTTCGGCAAAGGTCATGGAAAACTGCTCACCGCCCAGCACGTCCTTGTACAGCGCGAAGGCTTCCTTGCAGTTACCGTTGAAGGTCAGGTAAGGAATGATTCTCATGGTCGGATCTCCTGGTGTCAGGTTCTACGATTGATCAGACATCTGCGCCCGCAGGCGTGCTTCCTGCTCGCGCAGGTCGGGAGTAAAGGTCTCGCCGAAATCCTCCATTTCAAAGATCTGGCGGATTTCGATTTCGCTGTCGCTGACCATCGGGTTTGGACAACGCTTGACCCAGTCAATGGCCTCCTGCAGCGACTGGACCTGGAAGATCCAGAAGCCGGCGATCAGCTCCTTGGTTTCAGCAAAGGGGCCGTCGACAACGGTCCGGTTCTTGCCGGAAAACTGTACGCGCACGCCCTTGGAACTGGGGTGCAGGCCTTCACCCGCGAGCATTACCCCGGCCTTGACCAATTCTTCATTGTAGGCACCCATGGCGGTCAGCAACGCTTCACTGGGCATTTCCCCGGCTTCCGATTCCGGGCTGGCTTTGACGATCACCAAAAATCGCATGGTCTTATCTCCTGATGCTGAGTAAGCCGCCGTTGCAGCGGTTCCATGGATAATCGAATGACAATGGGAGAAATCGACAGGCTGGCTGAATTATTTTTCGAACCTATATGAAAACGCCGCCTGATAAGCGCGGCACTGTTCACTTGCTCGGAAACAGTCGCGAGGGAGCTTGCTGCCGCCTGAGTGCAAAGCGCCCACAAAAGAAAGGGCCGCTATGCGGCCCCAGCGGGAGCAAGCTCCCTTTCCACGGATCGGTGTTCTCAGAGGCCGATCAAGCAACCAGATCGCTGGCACTGAAGGTGTTGACACCCACCAGTTGGATTTCGAAGTCCGCTCCCAGATTGCCGTCGATATTGCCGGAAAGCACATGGTCGACGAAGCGCAATTGCCCTGCACCGCTGAAGTCAGCCGAATCGATGAAGCTGAATTGGTTGATTCCTGCAGCGAGGATATTGGCATCCAGCTTCGACAGGTCAAGCTTATCGCCTTGGAGTTGACTGAAATCCAGGATGATGTCGCGAGCATTGCCGATACCCAACTCATTTAACGCGCCGAACATGAAGCTATCGGCTCCGGTACCACCCGTCAGGGTGTCAGTGCCAATGCCACCGATCAGCACGTCATTGCCCGCGCCGCCGTCAAGCTGATCATTGTCTGCGCCGCCATCCAGAATGTCCGCGCCGTCCAGGCCGTTGAGCACGTTGGCGGCGCCGTTGCCGATCAGGCTGTTGTCCAGCGCGTTGCCAGTGAGATTGATAGCGGAGAGGCCGACCAGTTGACCATCCTCGACATTGGCCGACAGGGTATAGCTGACCGACGTGCGCACCAGGTCATGGCCTTCGTCGGCGAGCTCGGTGACCGTGTCGCCGATATTGTCGACTACATAGGTGTCGTTGCCGGTACCGCCGATCAGCGTGTCCGCCCCGGCGCCACCGACCAGCACGTTGTTGCCCGCGTTGCCGGTCAGTACGTTGTCAAGGGCGTTACCGAGGCCGTTGATGTTGTCATTTCCGATCAGCGTGAGGTTCTCCAGGTTGGCACCCAGCCCCCAGCTCACCGAAGAGCGCACGATGTCGATCTCGCCGGCCAGGGTGCTCTCTTCGCTGATCACATCACCGATGTTGTCGACTACATAGGTGTCGTTGCCGGTGCCGCCGATCAGCGTGTCCGCCCCGGCGCCACCGACCAGCACGTTGTTGCCCGCGTTGCCGGTCAGTACGTTGTCAAGGGCGTTACCGAGGCCGTTGATGTTGTCATTTCCGATCAGCGTGAGGTTCTCCAGGTTGGCACCCAGCCCCCAGCTCACCGAAGAGCGCACGCTGTCAATCTCGCCGGCCAGCGTGCTGTCTTCACTGATCACATCACCGACGTTGTCGACCACATAGGTGTCGTTGCCGGTGCCTCCGATCAGGGTGTCGGCTCCGAGACCGCCATCCAGCAGGTTGGCCTCCACGTTACCGGTGAGGCGGTTGTCCAAGGCGTTGCCAGTGATATTGATGGCCGAGAGGCCGACCAGTTGACCATCCTCGACATTGGCCGACAGGGTATAGCTGACCGACGTGCGCACCAGGTCATGGCCTTCGTCGGCGAGCTCGGTGACCGTGTCGCCGATATTGTCGACTACATAGGTGTCGTTGCCGGTACCGCCGATCAGCGTGTCCGCCCCGGCGCCACCGACCAGCACGTTGTTGCCCGCGTTGCCGGTCAGTACGTTGTCAAGGGCGTTACCGAGGCCGTTGATGTTGTCATTTCCGATCAGCGTGAGGTTTTCCAGGTTGGCACCCAGCCCCCAGCTCACCGAAGAGCGCACCATGTCGATCTCGCCGGCCAGCGTGCTGTCTTCGCTGATCACGTCACCGACGTTGTCGACCACATAGGTGTCGTTGCCGGCGCCGCCGATCAGCGTGTCCGCTCCGGCGCCACCGACCAGCACGTTGTTGCCCGCGTTGCCGGTCAGTACGTTGGCAAGGGCGTTACCGAGGCCGTTGATGTTGTCATTTCCGATCAGCGTGAGGTTTTCCAGGTTGGCACCCAGCCCCCAGCTCACCGAAGAGCGCACGCTGTCAATCTCGCCGGCCAGCGTGCTGTCTTCGCTGATCACGTCACCGACGTTGTCGACCACATAGGTGTCGTTGCCGGCGCCGCCGATCAGGGTGTCTTTACCGGCAAGACCATTCAGAACGTTACCCAGTGCATTACCTATCAGGGTATCGTCATTGGCCGAGCCCACAGCGTTTTCGATCTTGGCGCCATAGGCTATCGCCAGCCCTTCATTAAAGGCGGTATTGGTGTCTGTGTTCAGGAATGCCTGGCCGATCTTGCTGAACTGCCCCTCATTCAGATTGATGCGCACTGCCGACAGCTGATTACTGGCATCGATCGTGTCATTGCCACCGGCGTCCCAGATGGTCTCGAATACCGACTGGTCAACCGCCCAGCTATAGGTGTTGTTACCGGTCTGCCAAAGGGTATTGGCACCATAAAGACTCTGGATGGCGGCAATATCCAGCAGCATGGGGGTGGTCGGCTCATAAGAGTACGAGTTGTGGTAACTCATGACCGTATAACGGACATCATCGTACTGGGCAGCAAGCACCGTGGGGTTGCTAGGACCTGGGGTGAACGGATGCTTGAGACCCAGCGCGTGGCCAATTTCATGCACGAAAGTCAGATAATCGTAACTGCCCTGAACGGGGCTTGGGTCGCTCGTCGCCGGCCCGATCCAGACGTCACCGGCGCTGGCGCTCAGGCCGGGGAAATAACCCCAGGCGGCGGTGCCGTCGTCCATGTCCCCATAACCACCGAATCGCAAGTCGCCGACGTTGGTGGAAGACTCGCTCACCTGGGTGAACTTGATATCGGCCACTGAACTCCATTTGCCCAGGGCGCTGACAATGGCGCTTTGTTGCGCTGAAGACAGGACGTAGCCAGACGTGTATTCATTTACGTTGCTATAGGAGCTGGCGAAATATGAATCGGTGGTCATGAAACTGTATGTCAAGGCCGTGGAGAACGTGCCGTTGGTATCCATCCAGTAAGTGCCGTAGATCAGGCTGTCGACTTGGGCATTTCCGGTCAAACTTGCCGGCAGAGCAAATGTAAAACCAGCGGGACTTGGCATACGAACTTCCTGTGTGCAGATCTGCGGCCCTTCCTAGGATGCGGCCGCTACAAGTGATCATAGTGTTGGAAAATGGCGGCATTAATATCACATTGCCACCACCCTATCAATTCTGACGCTATTTTTTTGGCGCAACAAGCCAGTCATTGGCCTTGCGAATATCCCCATCCCCCAACCTTCCGCTCCAGCGCTGCAGGACCAGCAAGCTGGTTACGAACCGATACTGGGACTGATAGAAGTCACGCCGTGCGCGAAACTCTTCCTTGATGCTGTCCAGTACGTCCACGGCATTCTTGACGCCATATCCGAAGGCTTTCTCCGTGGCTATCCGCGACTTTTCGGCGGACTCCAGCGCATGGCGCGTGGCCTTGATCCGGCTGAGTTCGGCCGACATCCCGAGATAGGCGGTGCGTGTCTCCTTGATCACCTGGCGCCGCAAGGCCTCCAGCTCTTGCTGGGCGACTTCCTTATCACTTTCGGACGTCGATACCCGGGCGCTGGTGGAGCCACCACTGTAGAGCGGCACCTGCAAATCAAGGGATGCGACGAGGTTGTCCGAGCGCGGCGTCACTGCCCCTTCATAACCGATATCGCTGCGTTGCGCCGTCAGGTTCAGGCCCAGACGGGGCAGATGGCCGGCCCTGGCCTCACCGATAGCCGCCTCGGCGGCACGGATACTGTGCTCGCGGGCGTGCAGTGCCGGGTTGCTATCGAGTGCTGTCTGCACCCAATAGTCCGGGGTCTGCGCCGGCAGACTGAAAGCCGGATTGTCGCCGATGCGCTTGAAAGGCTCCTGGACATCGCGCCCCACCAATTCGGAAATGGCTTCCCGACTGACCTGGACCTTGTTGCCGGCTTCGATCTCATCCGCCTTGAGCGCATCCACTCGCGCCTCGAGGTCAAGCGTATCGGTCACCATCGCCATCTGCCGCGCATACAGCGCGTTGACGCGCTTGAGGTTGCGCTCGGTCGCATCCAGCTCGCTGCGCACCAGGGACAGCTCATCCTCCGCCGCGAGTACGGCGAAGTAGCGCTCGGACAGGTCGATGCTGGACTGTACCTGGGTGTCGTCGGATTCGTATTCGCTCTGTCGGGCCAGTTCTACGTACTTCTGGTAACTGCGCCAGACCTGCGGGTCGTAGATCACCTGGCTGAGCGCCACGGCCATGCGCTTGCCATTGTACTGGATACGGCTCAGGTCGTCGTCACGCCGACCGCGATTGACGCTGCCGCTGGCGTTGAGCTGTGGCAGCAGTTGGCCAAGGGCCGCACGCTCGTTGCCCTCCCCGCTGTGGATCCGGGCTTGCGCCCGCAGAATACGTGGATCGGCCCCCTGCGCCTCCTGATGGAGCTGCCACAGGTCTATGTAAGAATCGTCGGCAACCGCGCCAAGCGGCATGACGAGCAGGCATATCGCGATCAGAGACTTCATGTCAGTCCTCGATCAACGAACGGGCAAAGGCATTGCTCGCTGGTTGCATCAGATACTGCAACAGCGTCCGCTCACCGGTGTTGATCAGCACTTCGACCGGCATGCCCGGCACCAGAGTCAGGCCGCCCAACGCCTGACGTCCCTTGTCAGTCATGGCCACCCGGGCCAGGTAATACGGCGTGCCGGTATCCTTGTTGACCAGGCGATCAGCAGATACTTGCACCAGTTGTCCTTCGACGACCGGCGTAGCCCTGTTCTTGAACGCACTGAAACGAATGTTCGCCAACTTGCCCACTGCGATGCGATCGATATCCATTGGCGAAACCTGGGCTTCGACGATCAGCTCTTCGTTGGCCGGAACGATATCGAGCAGCGCCGTACCTGGACTGACCACTGCCCCCAAGGTGTGGACAGTCATGCCCATCACCATTCCCGACTCGGGGGCGAGGATGTCGGTGCGCTGGTCACGATCCTGCAGTGTCGCCAGCCGTTCGCGCAGTTCGTACACTTTGGTTCGGGCATCCCCCAACAGACCGGCGACTTCGCTGGCGAAGGTCTTTTTCAGTTGGAGAATCTTCAGTGTCGCCTCGTCGATATTGACCCGCGCCTGGGCGATCTGGGACTGACTCTCGGCTATTTCAGTCTGCAGGCGAGAGAGACTGCGCTCCTGCTCGCGCAGGCGCTGCTTGTCCACGTAGCCTTCGGCAAGCAGCGCTCGCAAATCGACAATCTCGTCCTGGTAGGAGGCCGCCAGCATCTGCTTGCTGGCGATGATGGTCTTGAACCCGCGAATCTGTTCTTCGATTTGTCCGATGGTCTTTTCCTGCAGGCCGACTTCACCCTGCAACGAATTGCGTCGAGCCTGGAAGATCCGTGCTTCGCTGTCGCGAGCCTCACGCACTCGCGGATCAGCCGGGTCCAGGGTCGGCACCGCTACCGGTTCGGGCAGTGCGTCCCGCTCAGCCTCCAGTCGGGCCTGCAACTCGAGCGCGGCGATCAACTGGCTGCGCATGGCTTCCATTTCCGAGCGTGCCTGGGTGTTGTCAAGCACCAGCAACACATCGCCGGCGTTCACCCGGTCGCCGTCATGAACGCGCAGTTCGCGCACGATGCCGCCTTCAAGATGCTGTACGGTCTTGCGGTAGCTTTTGACCGTGACCACACCCGGCGCCAGTGCGGCACTGTCAAGTGGCGCCAGGCTGGCCCAGCCGCCGAACAGGCCGAAAGTCACCAACAACATGAGGTAGCCGATGCGCCGTGCCGGTACATCATCGATCGGTAGCGCGGGCACGTGGGCGGATGAAAGCTGACTGTTCTGCATGAAAGGTTTTATCCGCTGCTTACGATTGAATCACGGTGGCCGGGGGAACTGCGGACGCAACGCCCTGCAATCGCGCCAGGACCTTGTCCCGTGGGCCGAACAGACTCAGTTCGCCCTGATTGAGCACCAGCAGTTTGTCCACCTGGGCCAGCACCCCGGAGCGATGGGTAATGACAAATACCGTGGCCCGACTCTGCCTGAGTTTGCGCAGGGCCTCGGCGAGCATTTTTTCGCCCGCGTCATCCAGGTTGGAGTTGGGTTCGTCGAGTACCACCAGGCGCGGTTCGCCGTACAAGGCACGAGCCAGGCCGACACGTTGACGCTGGCCGCCGGACAACCCGCCACCATTGGCACCGATCACGGTGTCGTAGCCCTCGGGCAATTGCAGCACCAGTTCATGAACGCCGGCCATGCGTGCGGCGGCGACCACCGCAGACGCGTTGGTCGGGCCGAAGCGCGAGATATTCTGGCTGATGGTGCCCTCGAACAGTTCGATGTCCTGGGGCAGATAACCGATGTACTGACCCAGTTCATCGCGACGCCATTGGCTGATGTCCGCATCGTCCAGGCGCACGGTGCCGGCCTGGCTTGGCCAGATCCCCAGCAGCGCCCGTGCCAGCGTTGACTTCCCGGCACCGCTGGGGCCAATGATCCCGACCACTTCCCCCGCGGCCACCTGGAAATCCAGGCCGCGAATGATCGGCTTGCGCGCGTCGGGGGCTACGACCGACAACCCCTCGACACGAATCGCCCCCGCCGGCGCTGGCAACGGCATGCGTTCGGGCTCTGCGGCTACCTTGACCAGCAATTCGTGAAGCCGGGCATATTGCGAGCGCGCGCCGAGAAAGCCTTTCCACACGCCAATCAGTTGGTCGATGGGGGCCAAGGCGCGTCCCAGCAAAATGGAGCCGGCAATCATCAGCCCGGGCGAAATCTGGTGGGTGATGGTCAAATAAGCCCCCAGGCCCAGCACCAGGGACTGGACGATCTGGCGGAATGTCCTGGATACCGCCGCAACGGTCGCACCGCGATCACTGGCCAGGCTTTGCAGGACCAGGACCTCATGAACCCGTCGGCTCCAATGCTCACGCAGGCTTGCCAGCATGCCCATGGATTCGACCACTTCGGCATTGCGCAAGCTCTTGTTTATGAAGGCGGTAGCCGCCATCTGCTCGCGGTTGGCGGCCTGCAACGGTGAGCGCGTGAGTTTTTCGTTGACGAAGGCCAACGCCCCCAGCAACAACGCGCTCAATACCCCCATCCAACCGTACCAGGGATGGAACATGAACATGACGCCCAGGTAGATCGGAATCCAGGGCGCGTCGAAAAAAGCAAACAGGCCGTTACCGGTCAGGAA
Organism: Pseudomonas sp. ICMP22404; assembly: GCF_006227205.1. GTDB lineage: Bacteria > Pseudomonadota > Gammaproteobacteria > Pseudomonadales > Pseudomonadaceae > Aquipseudomonas. The sequence continues at coordinate 170,592 of NZ_VCNG01000006.1, read as the reverse complement.
CTGACGCAAGGCGCTCAGATCGCTCAACGGCTGGGCCGAGGCGCTCATGCCACAGGTATTGAGCGCCTGTCTGAAACTGGCGTCGAACAGACGCCGGCCCAGCAACGACTCCAGGCGCGTACTGACTCGCACCATGATCCGCGAGCGCACCCACTCCAGGCCGCCCATCGTAGTCATCAACAGCAACATGATCAGGGTCAGCATCAACAGCGTGGACAGGCTGGCGCTGCCTACCGCGCGGTCATACACCTGCAGCATGTAGAACGATGGAACCAACATCAGCAAATTGACGAAGAAACTGAAAAAACCAACGGAAAGAAAACTGCCCTTGCAGAGGGCAAGGGCACTTTCCAGCTCGGTTCTGGGGTGGGCTGACATGGTTCATTACCTGAGGTCGTTGGGCCGACCCGCAAAATCGGATAAACGCTGGCGCATGAGCGCCCTGAGGAGTGTTGGCAGATACCTCTGAAGCGCCCGCGCGGTTTGAGCTGCCTGCGTTGTATCGACAGCGGCGCCTGGTTCTGAAGGGAGGGCGACTGGAATCCGCGCAGATAATCCGCCAAGAACGCAAGGCCTTCGCTGGCCAGATGATCTATACCTTCAGGACAACCAATAAGATCAAGGCAACAGCAGCAGAATGTCCGGACGAAACGATCATGACGGATTCACCTTCGCAAACGCGGCATCGAACGATCGGAGAACCTGCAGGACGCTGTTTCACGAGGCCAGTCACACGTAGAATGCCGCCCCCTTTTTTCAATGCCTGAAGTATCGATCATGAGCCGGATCACACGCGTGTTGAATGTTCGCCCCGAAGCGCTTTCCCGGCTTTGCCTGTTGCTGTCGCTGCTGCTCGTTCACACCGCCCACGGCGAGCCCAGGCCGATTGAACTGCACATCCTGGACGCTCCCCCGCTGACATTCGTCAACGACCCCAGGGGTTATGGCATCGTCGGGGATATCGCCGTGCAAGCCATGGCCAAGGCGGGATACGCGATGAAAATCCATGTATTGCCCTGGGCCAGGGCGCAAAAACATGTCAGCGAGGAGCGAGATCACTTGATCACGCCGCTGTCACGCATCCCCAGCCGTGAAGACCACTTCACCTGGATCGCCCCCATCATGCCGATGGAGCGGGCTTTCTTCAGCCTCGACCGACAAGTGCGCAATTTTGCCGAAGCCAAGGATACCTTTCAGAAGATCGGCGTCGGCCTGGGCAGTGCCCAGGAAGAGATCCTGCGCGTCCAGGGATTCAGGGATGATCAGATCTATCCGCTGACCATTGGCGACAACCCCGCCCAGATGCTCCTGATGGGGCGCATCGATGCCTGGTTCAACGGCGTTCCGGAAAGCCGTTACATCTGGCCGAAGGTGTCCAAGCGCAAACTGCTCATGAGCCCGGTCAACAGCCATGCCGACCTCTACCTGGCCTGTTCGAAGCTGTGTTCTCCCAAGATGGTGGAGGATTTGCGCGAGGCCGTTGAAATGCTGCGCAAGGACGGTACCATCGACCGCGTGCATGACCGCTACCTGTCGCAATAAACCTTGCGGCGAGGGAGTAAGCTCCCTGGCCAGCTGCGTTCCGCAGGTAGGCGGCGCTTATATCATTCCGAATGATAGTTACCTTTGCTTCATTCGATTCGTTCCTCCGCATCCCGCCACGCATCATCCGCCCATCTCAATACACTTGGCGGATGCTATCCATGGACCATTCACTTTCAAAACTACGTTTTCCCCTCGCACTGTTGGCGGTGCTGGTGATAAGCGCCTGTGGCAAGACACCTGACACGGCAGCGTCCATGCCGGCCGCCAAAGTCAGTGTGGCCAAGGTACTGGAACAGCCAGTCAACGAGTGGGATGAGTTCACCGGACGCCTCGAAGCGCCGGAAACCGTCGAAATTCGTCCACGGGTTTCCGGGCAGATCGACGAAGTGGCCTTCACCGAGGGTGCGCTGGTCAAGAAAGGCGACCTGCTGTTCCAGATCGACCCTCGCCCCTTCCAGGCTGAAGTGCGCCGTCTCGAAGCCCAACTGGCCCAGGCCCGCGCCACGGCCACCCGCAGCGAGAACGAAGCCCAGCGTGGCGAGCGCCTGCGCCAGAGCAATGCCATTTCCGCCGAACTGGCGGATTCGCGTACCAGCGCCGCCCAGGAAGCCCGTGCCGCCGCCGCGGCGATCCAGGCACAACTGGACCTGGCCAAACTGAACCTGAGCTTCACCCGCGTCACGTCGCCCATCAATGGTCGCGTCAGCCGCGCGGAAATCACCGCCGGCAACCTGGTGACCGCCGACGTCACCGCGCTCACCAGCGTGGTGTCCACCGACAAGGTCTACGCCTACTTCGACGCCGACGAGCGTGTCTTCCTCAAATACACCCAACTCGCCCGCCAGGGCCAGCGCGGCCAGGCCACGCCGGTCTACATGGGCCTGTCCAACGAGGACGGCAACCCGCACCAGGGCCAGATGAATTTCATCGACAATCAGGTCAACCCGCAGACCGGCACCATCCGCGGCCGCGCCGTATTCGACAACAAGGACGGGGCCTACACCCCCGGCCTGTACGCCCGGCTGAAGCTGGTGGGCAGCGGCACCTACTCAGCCGTGCTGATCAACGATGAAGCCGTGGGCACCGACCTGGGCAAAAAATTCGTGCTGGTGATGGACACCGACAACAAGCCTGCATATCGCCCCGTCGAGCTGGGACCGAAGATCGAAGGCCTGCGCATCGTGCGTAGCGGCCTGAGCAAGGACGACACCATCATCGTCAAGGGGCTGCAACGGGCTCGCCCAGGGGCACCGGTCACGCCTGAAGTCGTACCGATGGCCAGCGAACAAACCCTCGCCGCCCTGGCTCAACAACGCAAAGCGCTCGAAGCCAGCAACCTGCCCCAGGTCGCGCCGTCCAAGGCGACGTCCACAGCGGCGGGAAAACTGGCCGCTGCGACCCCACGCGGTTAAGGAACTGAACTCAAGATGAAATTTTCCCAGTTCTTCATTTCGCGGCCGATCTTCGCAGCGGTGCTTTCGCTGCTGATCCTGATCGCCGGCGCCATCTCGCTGTTCCAGTTGCCGATCAGCGAATACCCCGAAGTCGTTCCGCCTACGGTGGTCGTGCGGGCCAACTTCCCGGGCGCCAACCCCAAGGTCATCGGTGAAACCGTGGCCGCGCCCCTGGAACAGGCCATCACCGGCATCGAGAACATGCTGTACATGTCCTCGCAATCCACCGCTGACGGCAAGATCACCCTGACCATCACCTTTGCCCTGGGCACCGACCTGGACAACGCCCAGGTACAGGTGCAGAACCGCGTCACCCGGACCGAGCCCAAGCTCCCGGAAGAAGTGACCCGGATCGGCATCACGGTGGACAAGGCGTCGCCCGACCTGACCATGGTCGTGCACTTGACCTCGCCGGACAAACGCTACGACATGCTCTACCTGTCCAACTACGCCCTGCTCAACATCAAGGATGAGCTGGCGCGCCTGGGTGGCGTGGGTGATGTGCAACTGTTCGGTATGGGCGATTACTCCCTGCGGGTCTGGCTGGATCCGAACAAGACCGCTTCGCGCAACCTGACCGCCACCGACGTGGTCACCGCCATTCGCGAGCAGAACCGTCAGGTCGCGGCTGGTGCCCTGGGTGCGCCACCGGCGCCGAATGCCCAGGCGTTCCAGCTCTCGATCAATACCCAGGGTCGCCTGGTGAATGAGGAAGAGTTCGAGAACATCATCATCCGTTCCGGCGCCAACGGTGAAATCACCCGCCTGAAAGACATTGCCCGCGTGGAGCTGGGCTCCAGCCAGTACGCCCTGCGCTCGTTGCTCGACAACCAGCCGGCGGTGGCGATCCCGATCTTCCAGCGTCCAGGTTCCAACGCCATCCAGATCTCCAACGACGTCCATGCCAAGATGGACGAACTGAAGAAGAACTTCCCGGCGGGAATGGACTACAGCATCGTCTATGACCCGACGATCTTCGTGCGCGGCTCCATCGAGGCGGTGGTCCACACACTGTTCGAAGCGCTGATCCTCGTGGTGCTGGTGGTGATCCTGTTCCTGCAGACCTGGCGTGCCTCGATCATCCCGCTGGTGGCCGTGCCGGTATCGTTGATCGGCACGTTCGCCGTGATGCACCTGTTCGGCTTCTCGTTGAACGCGCTTTCGCTCTTCGGGTTGGTATTGGCCATCGGTATCGTGGTGGACGACGCCATCGTCGTGGTGGAAAACGTCGAACGGAACATCGGCCTGGGCCTCACTCCGGTGGAAGCGACCAAGCGTGCCATGGGCGAAGTGACCGGCCCGATCATCGCCACTGCACTGGTGCTCTGCGCGGTCTTCATTCCGGCAGCATTCATCAGCGGCTTGACCGGGCAGTTCTATAAGCAGTTCGCCCTGACCATTGCCATTTCCACCGTGATCTCGGCGTTCAACTCCCTGACACTGTCGCCGGCCCTGGCCGCGGTACTGCTCAAGAGCCATGACGCGCCCAAGGACCGTTTCTCCAAGTTCCTCGATGCACTGCTGGGCAGCTGGCTGTTCCGTCCGTTCAACCGCTTCTTCGACCGCGCCAGCCACAGCTACGTGGGCGCCGTAGGCCGCGTGATCCGCAGCAGCGGCATCGCCCTCTTCGTCTATGCAGGCCTGATGGTGTTGACGTTCTTCGGCTTCTCCAACACCCCGACCGGCTTCGTGCCCGGCCAGGACAAGCAATACCTGGTGGCCTTCGCCCAACTGCCGGATGCCGCGAGCCTGGACCGTACCGAAGACGTGATCAAGCGCATGTCCGACCTGGCGCTCAAGCAACCCGGCGTCCAGAGCGCGGTGGCGTTCCCTGGACTGTCGATCAACGGCTTCACCAACAGTCCGAACGCCGGCATCGTGTTCGTGACCCTCAAGCCGTTTGATGAACGCAAGGACCCGAGCCAGTCGGCCGGCGCCATCGCCGGCGCCTTGAACGGCCAGTTCGCGGGCATCCAGGAAGCCTACATGGCGATCTTCCCGCCGCCGCCCGTACAGGGCCTGGGCACAATCGGTGGTTTCCGCCTGCAGATCGAAGACCGGGGCAACCTGGGCTACGACGAGCTGTACAAGGAAACCATGAACATCATCACCAAGAGCCGCAGCGTGCCGGAACTGGCCGGGCTGTTCACCAGCTACACCGTGAACGTGCCCCAGGTCGATGCCGCCATCGACCGGGAAAAAGCCAAGACCCACGGCGTGGCCGTCAGCGACATCTTCGACACCCTGCAGATCTACCTGGGTTCGCTGTATGCCAACGACTTCAACCGCTTCGGCCGTACCTACCAGGTCAACGTCCAGGCCGAGCAGCAATTCCGCCTCGAATCGGACCAGATCGGCCAGCTCAAGGTGCGCAACAACCGTGGCGAGATGATCCCGCTGGCGACCTTCATCAAGGTCAGCGACTCCTCGGGACCAGACCGCGTGATGCACTACAACGGTTTCATTACCGCTGAAATCAACGGTGCCGCCGCACCGGGCTACAGCTCCGGCCAGGCCGAGAAAGCCATCGAGAAACTGCTCAAGGACGAATTGCCCAACGGCATGACCTACGAGTGGACCGACCTGACGTACCAGCAGATCCTGTCGGGCAACACCGCGCTGTTCGTGTTCCCGCTCTGCGTACTGCTGGCGTTCCTGGTACTCGCGGCACAGTACGAAAGCTGGAGCCTGCCGCTGGCAGTGATCCTGATCGTACCGATGACCCTGCTGTCCGCCATTACCGGGGTAATCCTGTCCGGTGGCGACAACAACATCTTTACTCAGATCGGCCTGATCGTACTGGTGGGGCTTGCCTGCAAGAACGCGATTCTGATCGTCGAGTTCGCCAAGGATAAACAGCTCGAGGGCATGAACCCATTGGCAGCGGTCCTGGAAGCCTGCCGCCTGCGTCTGCGGCCGATCCTGATGACCTCCGTGGCCTTCATCATGGGCGTGGTGCCCCTGGTGTTCTCCAGCGGTGCCGGTGCGGAAATGCGCCACGCCATGGGTGTCGCGGTGTTCTCGGGGATGCTGGGCGTGACCTTCTTCGGTCTGCTGCTCACCCCTGTGTTCTATGTACTGATCCGTAACTTCGTCGAGCGCAGCGAGGCCCGCAAGTCGGCCCGGGCTTTGAAACTGGAGACGCAACAATGAGCTTGGCAACAATGAGCTTGAAAGTGTTCGTGCCGAGCTTGCTGGTCCTGGCCCTGGGCGCCTGCGCCGTGGGGCCGGACTACAAGGCACCGCAAACCGAGGCGGCGAATATCACCACCGCCACCGACGGCGCCGCCGGCCAGAAGAACTTCGACCGGGCCCGTTTCGAAGGCGTCTGGTGGCAGCAGTTCGATGACCCGACCCTCAATGCGTTGGTGACCCGATCCTTGGAAGGCAACCGCGAGTTACGCGTCGCCTTCGCCCGTCTGCGGGCGGCGCGAGCCATTCGCGACGACGCCAGCAATGACGCCATGCCGACCATCACCAGTCGCGCCAGCAGCAACCTGGGCAAAGGCCAGATTCCGGGACAGACCACCGACCGGGTCAATACCGAGCGCTACGACCTGGGCCTGGACATGGCCTGGGAAGTGGATCTGTTCGGGCGCATCCAGCGCAACCTGGAAGCCACCGACGCTGATCAGCAGGCGGCCGAGGCCGATCTCTACCAACTGCAGGTGACCATGATCGCCGAGCTGGTGGATGCCTACGGTCAACTGCGCGGCGCCCAACTGCGGGAAAAAATCGCCCTGGCGAACCTCCAGAACCAACAGGCGTCGCGCAAGATCACCGAAAGCCTGCGCGATGCCGGCGTAGGCGATCAGTTGGATGTGGTCCGTGCCGACGCCCGCCTGGCCTCCGTAGAAGCCAGCGTGCCGCAGTTGCAGGCCGAGCAGGTGCGTCAGCGCAACCGCATCGCCACCCTGCTGGGTGAACGTCCGGACAAACTGAGCGTGGACCTGAATCCCAAGGACCTGCCGGCCATTGCCAAGGCCTTGCCGATCGGCGACCCGGGACAGTTGCTGCAACGTCGGCCGGATATTCTCAGCGCCGAACGTCAGTTGGCCGCGGCCACCGCACGCATTGGCGTGGCCAAGGCCGACCTGTTTCCACGGGTCAGCCTCAGCGGCTTCCTTGGTTTCACCGCAGGGCGTGGTTCGCAGATCGGCTCGTCGGCGGCCAACGCCTGGGCGCTGGGCCCGAGCATTACCTGGGCAGCCTTTGACCTGGGCAGCGTGCGGGCTCGCCTGCGCGGCGCCAACGCCGAGGCCGATGGCGCCCTGGCAACTTACGAACAGCAGGTGTTGCTGGCACTGGAAGAGTCGGAGAACGCCTTCAGCGATTACGGCAAACGCCAGCAACGGCTGATCTCGCTGATCCGCCAGAGCGAATCCAGCCGTGCCGCTGCCGATCTGGCCGAAATCCGCTACCGCGAAGGCACCGTGGACTTCCTCGTGCTGCTCGACGCCCAGCGCGAACGCCTCGCCGCCGAAGACACCCAGGCCCAGGCCGAAGTTGACCTGTACCGCGGCATCGTCGCGATCTACAAGGCCCTGGGCGGTGGCTGGCAGCCGGAAACCGTCGCCAGCAACTGACCGACCTCTGCACAGAGCCCCTTTGGTTGACCGCAATCAACCAATTCATTACCCCGCGTTCATTTGGACGCGGGGCTTTTTTTGTCTGGCTGATGGCGCCCGAAGATTATTGGCTCACCTTGCAAGTCCCAAGAGTGTTGGCTCGGTTTGCAACACTACCCTATAGATCGATCTACGAGTTACCAGGGACGGTAACGTCGAAAGTACCCTTCAAGATCTTCGTCCCGTTGAATGGAGCAATCAATTCAAACTCACCGACGGCGTGCAAATTGGCCTCGTCCCATTTGCATACGACTCTCCCTCCTGTCGCTGCCCCCTGCGAAGCACCAAACCGTATCCAGCTTCGAACGTAAGGCGATGGCAAAATAATCTCTTTTTTCTGAAGGCCGTCGCGCATGACAGACACCTCAATGAATTGAGTTATGCCAAACTCGCCATCATTCAGAGCAAATATCATATATACGTTTCCGTGCTCAAACTCCCCTCTGATATCAGTGAACCTCAGATTTTCTAAAGTAGCGACTGCAAACCCCGCGCCCTTTTTTGAAGCATGCTCGACACTTTTATCGATTTTCGCTGTGCTCTTCATGTCAGCTCCTGCCAATCCAATTATTAAAGTCGTCCCGACCAGACTTGCCAGCAACAGCTGACGAAACTGAGGCTCAACGACCCTCGATAACAGACCGTTAGTCTTGCAAATTCATTCGAGCACACGACGGCGTAACCAAACACTGTCAAGTCTGACAGCGGTTCATATTAATTCGACATAACCCGCACTGACTGGCATACCATTTTCACAGGCCAACGAACGAATCAACCTCATAGATCCGACGCCATCGCGGGCAAACCCGCTCCACAAGGTTCAATCCATGGCTCAGGGTTTGACTCAGGCCCCCACCTGACCGAAGCTTGCGACATTTCACGCTTTTGGTAATGGACTCCCTGCATGCCCACGCCTCGCCGTCGCTATCTGCTCCTCAGCCTCTGTGTCCTGTTGTTGATCGGTGTTGTCGCGGCGTGGCTACGCAGCACCACGCCGCAAATCCCCGAAGCGATCAAGCGTGGTTACAGTGAAGCCCTGGAAAGTGCCCGTAACGGACAGCCGGGAGCCGCGCGCATGCTTTACCAGCAAATGGGGCGTCCGGACCTCTCGCCCAAGCGGCGTGTGTGGCTGCACGCCGAACTGCCCAACTACCCAAGTCCCCAGGCCTTGAAACTGGCGGATGCGGACCTGCACAACGCATCGGCGGATGTACGTCGGGCGGCCATCGGCAGCATTGTCGGACTGGTGCCGACGGCGCAACGCAGCCTGCTGCTGGGGCCGCTGCTCGATGATGACGACTCCAGCGTGCGATTTGCCGCCGTGAACGCCCTGCTGGGCCTGTCGCCGGATGACCTGGGCTTGTACTTCGGCGCCATGCAACTGGCCATCGACACCTGGGAACAGCAACTTCAAGACGGCCCGCAAACCACCGACGCCTTCTATCAACTCGCCCGCCTGCACCTGCACAACGCCGAGTTGAAAAAGGCCCAGCAAGCCCTGGAACAAGCCCTGCGCCTGAAGCCGGACAACCTGCCAGCAGTGGTCTTGCAGATCGAAGTACTCGACAAACAGGGCCAGGGCGAAGCCGCACGACAATTACTCGCAAGACAGTTGCAAACCCAGCCGCAGTCAGCTTACCTGCAACATGCGCTGGGCATGTGGTTGCTGCAACATGGCCAGGGCGAATACGCGGTGCTCGGCTTGGCAAAAGCCGTGGAACTGGAGCCCGACAATCGCTATTACCGTTATGACCTGGCCACCACCCTGCATGCCGAGCAGGAGCTGGAAGCCGCGCAGAAACAGTTGCAGGAAATTGTCCAGCGCTACCCTGCCGACCGCAAGGCCCGGGTGTTGCTGATCAACTACTGGAAGGAAACCGGGCAGTTGCAGAATGTGCAGATCCTGCTGGCGAAACTGGAACAGCTGAACCCTGACGATCCGGTGCTGCAGCAAGGCTTGTAGAAGACCTCGACCACATCGCAAGTTATACAACTTCACCGGTTATGTAACAGGAAGTGGAACCGCCATCATCGCCAAAGGTCAAGTATTCAGACACTTCAACCTGCTTTACTTCCTTAGCCATGAGGGGGCTATTTTTGTCTACATTGAACGAGTTGATCGACGCCAAAGCCGCCACCGGTATCGAAGGACTGGACAATATCCTCTCCGGTGGCCTGTCCCGCGGCCACGTGTTCCTTTTGGAAGGGGAACCCGGCACCGGCAAGACCACAGTCGCGTTGCATTTCCTGTTGGCCGGCGCCCAAGCCGGCGAACGCTCGTTGTACATCACGTTGTCGGAAACCGAGCGTGAATTGCGCCAAGGCGCGACCTCCCACGGGTGGACCCTGGACGACAACATCCATATTTTCGAACTGACGCCGCCTGAAAGCCTGCTCAATGCCGAGCATCAGCAAAGCCTGCTGTATTCTTCGGACCTGGAGCTGGGGGAAGCGACCCGGCAGATTTTCGAGGTGGTCGAACAGGTCAAGCCGACCCGGGTCGTACTCGACAGCCTGTCGGAGATCCGTCTGCTGGCGCAGAGCTCCCTGCGCTATCGCCGGCAGATCCTGGCGATCAAGCACTACTTCGTGCGCTACGACGCCACCGTCCTGCTGCTCGATGACCTGACCACCGAATCCCTGGACAAGACCGTGCACAGCGTCGCCCACGGGGTGATTCGCCTCGAAGAGTTGACGCCCAATTATGGCGCCGAACGGCGACGGATCCGGGTGGTCAAGTATCGCGGGCAAAAATACCGTGGCGGCTTCCACGACTTCACCATCATGGGGGACGGTCTTCACGTCTTCCCGCGCCTGGTGGCGGCCGAGCATCGCGGGCAATACCTGCGTCAACAGCTGTCCAGCGGCATTGCGGAAATGGACGCCCTGCTGGGTGGCGGTATCGAGACCGGTTCAAGCACCTTGATCCTGGGGCCGGCAGGTACCGGGAAGTCGCTGATTTCGATGATTTTCGCCGCAGCGGCCGTGCAACGGGGCGAAAAGGCTGCCCTGTTCATTTTTGACGAAGAGCTGGGCCTGCTGTTCGAACGCATGAACAATATCGGCATCGACCTGAAGGCGCTGCAAGAAACCGGCAACCTGTTGATCGAACAGGTAGACGCCGCCGAATTGTCTCCTGGTGAGTTCTCCCACCGGGTACGCCGCTGCGTCGATGAAGGTGACATCAAGACCGTCGTCATCGACAGCATCAACGGCTACCAGGCCGCCATGCCGGAAGAAAACGCTCTGGTGCTGCACATGCATGAGCTGTTGCTCTACCTCAATCGCAAGGGAGCGGCCACCTTCATGACCGTCGCGCAACATGGACTGGTAGGCGATATGCAGGCGCCGGTGGACATTACTTATCTGGCCGATACCGTGATTCTATTGCGGTATTTCGAGGCGCTGGGCAAGGTCCGCCGAGCGATTTCCATCATCAAGAAACGCACCGGCAGCCACGAATCGACGATCCGCGAGTACCGCATCAGCGGGCAAGGCATGACGATCGGTGAACCACTCGAAGCCTTTCAGGGTGTTTTGCGTGGGGTACCGACCTATATGGGAGCGGACCACCCGCTGCTCAGGGATGAGCTCCAGTGATGTTGGTCGAGCCCCTGTCGGAGCGGGCGCTGATCCTCGCGCCGCTGGGACGGGACAGCCAGATCGCCATGATGATCCTCAATGAAGCCGGGTTCACCGGCCTCATTTGTCGCCATCTGGGGCAATTGTGCAACGAGCTCGAGCATGGCGCCGGCCTTTTGGTGATCTCGTCGGAAGCCTTGGTGGGCCCCGACCTGGAAACATTGTTCCAGCAGATTGAACAACAGCCGGCATGGTCGGACCTGCCCATCGTCCTGCTGACCCATCATGGTGGTCCGGAACAGAACCCGGCGGCGCGTATCGGCATGCAACTGGGCAACGTGACGTTCCTGGAGCGCCCTTTTCATCCAGTGACCCTGGTCAGCCTGGTCACCACCGCCTTGCGCGGTCGACGAAGGCAATACGAGGCCCGGGAACGCCTGATCGATCTCAGCAAGAGCGAGCTGCGCCTGCAGAATACCCTTGAAACCCTTGAACAACAGGTAGAAGAGCGCACCGCTCAATTGCGCCACAATGAAGAAGCCCTGCGCCAATCGCAGAAAATGGAAGCGGTGGGCCAGCTGACTGGCGGTATCGCCCACGACTTCAACAACATGCTGACCGGGATCATCGGCAGCCTCGAACTGTTGCGCAGACGTCTGGCACGGGGCCGCACCGAAGACCTGGACAGCCTGATCGACCTGGGCGTGACCTCGGCCAACCGCGCAGCCGGCCTGACCCATCGCTTGCTGGCTTTCTCCCGGCGCCAGTCCCTGGACTCCAAGGCCGTGCAGATGAACACCCTGGTGCTGTCCATGGGGGAGCTGTTGCAGCGTAGCCTCAATGAGAGCATCCGGCTGGACATGCAACTGGAAGACCAGCTCTGGATCGCCGAGGCCGATCCCAATCAACTGGAAAGTGCCCTGCTCAACCTGGTCCTCAACGCGCGGGATGCCATGCCGGAAGGCGGAATGCTGGTGGTGCGCACGTTCAACACACATCTGGATGCCGGTTTCACCGACGCGTACACCAACCTGGAGCCCGGCGACTATGTGGTGCTGAGTGTGCAGGACAGTGGGTGTGGCATGCCCGAATCAGTCGTCAATCGCGCGTTCGATCCATTTTTCACCACCAAGCCCATCGGCCAGGGCACTGGGCTGGGCCTGTCGATGATCTATGGATTCAGCAAGCAATCCCGTGGCCACGTGGCAATCGACAGTGATGTCGGCAAAGGCACCACCGTCAATCTTTATCTGCCACGCTTCCTGGGCGAGGCAATCCCCGAATCATTGGCCGCCCCCCAGCACGCGGCTCCTGCGCAAGCCGGCGAGACCGTGCTGATCGTCGAAGACGATCCGGCAGTCCGGGTGCTGGTCAGCTCGGTACTGGGCGAACTGGGCTATGCCTTCCTCGAAGCCGGCGATGCCAACGGTGCGTTGCCGATTCTCGAATCAGGCCAGCGCATCGATCTGTTGATCAGCGACGTGGGATTACCAGGCATGAACGGCCGGCAACTGGCGGAAGTCGGCCGGCAGATCCGCCCGGACTTGCGGGTGCTGTTCATCACCGGCTACGCCGAGCATGCGGCGGTACGCGGGGGCTTCCTTGACCAGGGCATGCAGATGATCACGAAACCGTTCACCTTTGACCTGTTGACGGCCAAGGTCCGGGAAATGATCGGGGCTTGAGTCGAATCCCATGTGGGAGCCAGCCTGCTCGCGAATGCGGTATGTCTGCCTCAGAGACGTTGAATGCGCCATCGTCATCGCGAGCAGGCTCGCTCCCACAGGGTTTTGTGGCGTACACGAAGCTGCATACGCCGCAGGACCCGGTGTGGGAGCGAGCCTGCTCGCGATAGCGGTATGTCTACCGCAGAAATGTTGAATGTGCCGCCGTCATCGCGAGCAGGCTCGCTCCCACAAGGGTTGGGGTGAACTCAACAGCGTCAGGACAACATCGAGCGCATGATGCCCTGCAATTCGTCCAGGTCGAACGGCTTGTCCAGGATCGGCGCCTGGCGGGTGATGGGGCTGTCGGTGTCGCGCACTTCCTGGGCGTAACCGCTGATGAAGATCACCTTCAGCTCAGGACGCAGCTTGACCGCGGGTTCGGCGATCTGCACCCCGGAAATACCGCCCGGCAGTCGGAAGTCGGTGATCATCATGTCCAGGTGGGGCTTGCTTGCCAGGATTTCGAAGGCCTTATCACCATTTTCGGCCTGCAGCACCCTGTACCCCACCCCTGACAGGTAGGTGGACAATACCATCATGATCGACGGATCATCCTCGACGACCAGTACAACATCTTGCGCATCTTCACTCATGGGAAGCCTTCGTTCGATCAATAGCTGCTGATACGACCGTAGGGTCATTCAGAGGTTGCGTCAATGCGACGTTTTTTGGAAGGACGGAGAGCTGCAAGGGCAAGCAAACACGGAATAACGCGCCTTCGTTGATGCGGCTATTGACCGTGATGGTCCCTCCATGGGCGGTGACGATCTGCTCGGAAATGAACAAGCCCAACCCCAAGCCGGAGGCGACCGCCTTGGAGGTCACCCGCTCGAACTGCTGGAAGATGCGTTTCTGGTTCTCCTCGCTGATACCGATGCCGCGGTCCTGGACCTCGATACAGGCGTGCTCGGGCGTCTTGTAGACGCGCACATCGATCGGGCTCTTGCCCCCATAGCGCAACGCGTTGGTCAGCAGGTTCGACACCACTTGCTCGATCCGAAACTCATCCCAGAGCCCTTCAACCGAAGGCTCGGCGGTGTAATTCAACGCGCATTCGGCAGCCACGATCTGCGGTTGGAAATTGCGCAAGAGGTTTTCCACCAAGGCCGAGAGGTTGAAACGGGTCGGTCGGATGGACAACTTGCCGGTACGAATGCGTGATACATCCAGCATGTCCTCGATCAGTCGGATCAGGCTCTTGATCTGCCGCTCGTCGCGCTCGACCATAGCCTTGACCTTGTCCAGGCTGAACGCGGCGGCGTTGTCCCGAGCCAGATGCATCTTGCGCAGTTGTGTCTCGAGAATCAGGCCGTTGAGGGGCGTGCGCACCTCATGGGCGACGATCGACATGAAGTCGTCACGCATACGCACCGCCTGCTCCAGTTCGCTGCGGGTGGCCTGCAACTGCTGAAGCAGCACTTCCTGTTCCCGGCGACTCTGCTCCAGGGCGACGACCTGTTCCTTCACCGCCCTCTTCTGGCGATGGAGTTCCACGAACACATTGACCTTGCTCTTGACCGCATGGGTGTCCAGTGGCTTGTGCAGAAAGTCCACCGCACCGTTTTCATAACCGGTAAAGGCATAGTTGCGTTCCCGGCCGGCGGCGCTGACAAAAATGATCGGAATGCTACGGGTCTTCTCCGTGCCCCGCATCAGCTCGGCCAGCTCGAAGCCGTTCATGTCCGGCATCTGTACGTCGATGATGGCCAGGGCAAAGTCATGTTGCAGCAGCAGGGACAACGCCTGGTCGGCCGACTGAGCCTTGTAGACCTTGCGGTCGTCCCCCTTGATCAGGGCTTCCAGCGCCAACAGATTCTCCGGCAGATCATCGACGATCAGCAGTTTGGCTTGAATATCTCTTGGCATGTGGTTCATTCCAGCCCGGCCAACAATTGGCCGATGCCTTGTAAAGTGAGGATATGGTCGGGCTCGTGCAGGGCCAGCGCGGCTTCCGGCATGGTCGAAACCTGAGCTTCGGCGGGGTCTTGGACGACGGTGATTCCGCCCAGTTCCTTGACCCTGGCCAGGCCCCGGGCGCCATCGTCGTTGGCCCCGGTCAGCACGATCGCCAGCAGGTTCGAGCCGTAGACGTCGGCGGCCGATTCGAACAGGACGTCGATGGACGGCCGGGAATGGTGCACCGGCTCCTCCAGGCTCAACGACAGGCTGCGATCGGCCTCGACCGACAAATGGTAGCCAGGTGCGGCGACATACAGGGTGCCGGCTTGAATATCCTGTTTGTCCCGAGCCTCTTCCACCGGTATCGCCAGGCGATGACCAAGGACTTGTGCCAACTGGCTGTGGCGCTCGTTGGGCAGATGCAGCACTACCAGGACAGGCAAGCGGAAGCCCTTGCGCAGTTGCCCGAACAGCCTGAGCAGCGCCTCCACACCACCGGCGGATACACCAACGGCAATAGCTTCTATTGCGGGTCCGGGTCTGTCCGTTGTCTGGCTCATAGCTTGCGATAGATCCGTTCCTGTTTGACCAACGGCTCGAATTGCTTGCCGAACACCGAGAAGTCCAGCGTCTCCTTGCTGCCCAGCACAAGAAAACCACGGTGACACAGGGACTCATGAAACAGTCCGAACGCGCGATCTTGCAGTTTTTTATTGAAATATATCAATACAT
This sequence comes from Pseudomonas sp. ICMP22404, assembly GCF_006227205.1. Classification (GTDB taxonomy): domain Bacteria; phylum Pseudomonadota; class Gammaproteobacteria; order Pseudomonadales; family Pseudomonadaceae; genus Aquipseudomonas. The sequence goes on along the minus strand of NZ_VCNG01000006.1, from coordinate 155,025 downwards.
TACGACAAGAAATTAATTGAGTCTCTGAAAAGACGCTGTCCGTCGCCAGGCTGTGATCGGCAAAGGTCACATTCTCACGCAGGGTCTTGTCGAACATCGCATAATCGTAGGCGGCGGTGTAGTAATCAGCAAACGAGCGCCGTCCTCCGGCCTGCTGATAGTTCTGGGTATAGGCCCTCACGTTCTCCAGGGAAAAAATGCCCTGCTTGGCCTTCTCCAACGATCTGGGGTTGATGTCGGTCGCATAGATGAGCGTGCGGTCCAACAGCCCCTCTTCACGCAGCAGAATCGCCATGGAATAGACCTCCTCCCCTGTGCTGCAGCCCGCAATCCAGATTTTGAGCGACGGGTAGGTCTTGAGCAGCGGCACCACTTCCTGGCGAATTGCCAGGAAGTGCGAGGGGTCGCGGAACATCTCGCTGACGGGAATCGTCAGCAACTGCAGCAACTGCATGAACATGCCCGGATCGTGCAGCACACGCTCCTGGAGTGCCGAGATGGTTCGGCACTCGAACTGGCTCAGCGCATGGAGGACCCGGCGCTTGATGGAGGCGCCGGAGTAATCCCTGAAGTCGTAGCTGTATTTGAGGTAGATCGCCTCGATCAACAAACGCAGTTCAATGTCGGTGTCTCTTTCCACTAAATTCTTTCCATATTCGGCAACCACACGCGAATCAGCGAAAACAGGCGATCGAGGTCAATCGGTTTGGCCAGGTAGTCGTTGGAGCCGGCGGCGATGCACCGCTCCTGATCATCCTTCATGGCCTTGGCCGTCACGGCGATGATAGGCAACTTGCGCCAGCGCGGGTCCTTGCGGATTCGCGCAGTGGCTTCGAAACCGTCCATTTCCGGCATCATCACGTCCATCAGCACCAGGTCGATGTCTTCCACCTCATTGAGGCGTTCGATCGCTTCGTAGCCATTACGGCCGATGACCACGACCGCCCCTTTTGCCTCCAGGGCGCTGGTCAGTGCAAAGATGTTGCGCACATCGTCGTCCACCAGCAACACCTTGCGGCCTTCGAACACTTTGTCCCGGCTGCGGGCTGTCTGGAGCATTCGCTGCCGTTCATGGGACAACCGGGATTCGACTTTGTGCAAAAAGAGTGTCACCTCGTCCAGCAGACGTTCTGGCGAGCGGGCGCCCTTGATGATGATCGAGCGCGAATACTTGCGCAGCTCGGCCTCTTCGTCGCGGGTCAGGTTGCGTCCGGTGTAGACAATCACCGGCGGGAATGAGCAGATCTCTTCGGTGGACATGCGCTTGAGCAGATCATTGCCCAGCATATCCGGCAGTTTCAGATCGATGACCATGCAATCGTAGACGTTGGTCCGCAGCAGATCCAAAGCCTGCTGGGCCAGGCCGACGGCGGTGATCTCGATGTCCTCGTCGCCGATCAGGCGGGTAATGCTGTCGCGCTGCAGGTCGTCGTCCTCCACCAGCAACACTCGCTTGACCTTCTGGGTCAGCTTCGCTTCCAGGCGGGCGAATACATCCTTGAGCTCTTCGCGGGTGGTCGGTTTGACCGCATAGCCGATGGCGCCCATGTGCATCGCGGCTTCGACGCGGTCTTCGACAGAAATCACGTGCACCGGGATATGCCGGGTCTCGGCCCGTTCCTTGAGCCGTTGCAACACCGTCAGCCCGGAATGATCAGGCAGGCGCATGTCCAGCAGGATGGCGTCGGGGCCCAGCTGCGAGGCCAGGTCAAAGCCTTCGTCGGCGCCGTGGGCTACCAGGCATTGGTAACCCAGTTCATGGGCGAGGTCGAAAAGGATCCGGGCGAACTTGGGCTCGTCTTCGATCACCAGGATGCAACGGCCGTCGAACGGCGCCTTGTCCCGGTCATCGGCGAAGCGGGCAATGGGAAGGTCCACCTGGGCAACCAAGGGTGCCGGTGTAGCGGCCGGCACATCGGTGATGGAGGCCGGCACAGTGGCCGTTGGCGTGAAGGTCCGCGGCTCCACCGGTGTATCCCCAGGCTCGACATAACGCTCAGGCAACACCAGGGTGAACACACTGCCCTGCCCCGGCGCGCTGGACACGGAGATCGAGCCGCCCAGCAACGCCGCCAGGTCCCGGGAGATCGACAGCCCCAGGCCAGTACCGCCGTAACGGCGATTGGTGGTGCCATCAGCCTGGCGGAATGCCTCGAAGATGCTCTGCTGCTGATCGGGGGAAATACCGATGCCCGAATCCCGCACCATGAAGGCGATGCCTGAACCCGGCTGGCCGGCCACGGACAGGCTCACGGTGCCTTGCTCGGTGAACTTCACTGCGTTGGACAACAGGTTCTTGAGTACCTGTTCCAGACGCTGGCGGTCGGTGTACAGCATCGCTGGCGCGTCGGGCAGCACCTGGACGTCGAAGCCCAGGCCCTTGTCGGCCGCCAGCGGCTTGAACATGTCGCGCAGACCTTCCACCAGGCGCGACACGCCCGTGTTTTCCGGACGCACCTCCAGCTTGCCGGCCTCGACCTTGGAAATGTCGAGGATGTCGTTGATCAGGTTGAGCAGGTCATTGCCGGCGGAGTAGATCGATTCGGCAAACTTGACCTGCTCCTCGCTCAGATTATTCTGCGGATTCTCCGCCAACAACTTGGACAGGATCAGCGAACTGTTGAGCGGCGTGCGCAATTCGTGGGACATGTTGGCGAGGAACTCGGACTTGTACTTGCTCGAACGCTGCAACTCTTCAGCGCGTTCCTGCAGCTGGAGCTGGGCCAGGTTCAGCTCGTTGTTCTTCTGGTCCATGGCGTCGCGTTGCTCGGCCAGTTGCTCGTTGGTCTGCTCCAGTTCCTGCTGCTGGGCCTCCAGGTGGACCTGGGACTCCTTGAGAATGCGCGACTGCTCCTCTAGCTCTTCGTTGGCGGTCTTGAGCTCTTCCTGCTGGACCTGCAGTTCTTCGTTCAATTGCTGGGTTTCCGCCAGTACCTCCTGCAAGCGCTGCCGGTAGCGGGCGGCTTCGATGGAGGTGCCGACATTACCTGCAATCAGTTCCAGCAACTCGATGTCACGCTCGGTCAACGGCCGCAGGAAGCCCAGTTCGATGACGCCGTTGATCCGGTCGTCATCGCTGGTCGGCACCACCACCACGCTGTTGGGCAAGCCCTGCCCCAGCCCCGAACTGACTTTCAGGTAATCGTCGGGTACAGGGTCCAGACGAATAAGACGCCCCTGCTGCACGGCCTGGCCGACGATGCCTTCACCGGCAACAATCATTTGGTGCTGTTCGTCCTCCTCCCGGGAAAGACCGTAGGTGGCCACCCGCTTGAGCACACCGTTTTCCTCCCGCGCGTACAGCGCGGCAACGACGGTGTCGAGGTACTTGGCGCAGAACTGCAGGATATTGCGCCCCAACAGGTTCAGGGTCAGTTGCCCCAGCACCTGCTCGGCCAATTGGGTCTGGCCATTGCGCAGCCAGGCCTGTTTCTCCAGGTGCAAGGCACTCTCTTGCTGTATCCGCAGGCTGGCGCCGTAACTGTTGGACAGGCTCAACAGATCTCGTCGTCCGACATAGGCCAGCAATCCGCTGACGGCGGCAACGAACAGCAAATAGAGGGTAATGCTCCAGACCGTGGTGGAGCGCACCTCTTCGTTGCGCGTCGTACGCAATTGCTGCTCGGTGTCGACGATGTCTTCAAAGGTCTTGCGGATTTCATCCGTCAGGCGCTTGCCGCGCCCGGCCTTCACCGCTCCCCGATAATCGCCGCTGCTGCGTTGCAGGTCGATCATGCTCTGGGCGTAATTGGCCCACTCCGTCTGGAGCGCTTGCACCTTGCGCAAGCGTTCGGTCTGGATGGGGTTGTCGGCTGTCAATTCCAGCAATGTCTCAAGCGCGACGGCAATACGCGGCCTGGCGATCTCATAGGGGTCGAGGAAGTGCTCATCCCCACTCAGGAGATAACCGCGCATGCCGGTCTCCAGGTCCACGCTCAGCTTGATGGCTTCATTGGCATTACTGATCACCCGATCGCTGTGCCCGACCCACTGGATCACCGACAGCAGATAAGTGATCAGCACAATGAAAAACACCGCGCTGAGGGCGCCTATGCCCAGCGGCAGGCTGATATTACGGCTCAGGAGTTTGCGAAAGCTTTGCTCGTCAACCGAAGACGAAGGAGTCATGGAAAAGGCCTTGGCGAACAGTTGAAAACCATGGAGTTTGCCCGAAAGACACGGACTGGATCCACATTTCTGACAAAGTCAAAGGCACAATTCCCACAACGGCCAATCCCGTAGCAAGGAAGCGACTATCCTTGTCAGCTCTTGTACTATAGATCCTTTCTTGTACAGGCTCGGGAACTTGTGTCGCCTCGCTACTTACTCATGCATGAGACCCTTTTCGCCCTTCCCGATTTTTTCTTCTGAGAATAATGACTATGTCCACCCCCGCCCCTGTCACCGCCACCACCGTTCTGGTAGTCGAAGACGACGACATCGTCCGGATGTTGATCGTTGATGTCCTGGAAGAACTGGAATACAGGGTGCTCGAAGCGGACGGTTGTGAGCAGGCGCTGGACTACCTGCGCAACATGGATCAACCGATCGAGCTGATGATGACGGACATAGGCCTGCCGGTGATGGACGGCCGCGAGCTGGCCAAGCAGGCCCGCCTGGTACGGCCTGGGCTGCCGGTCCTGTTCGCCAGCGGCTATGCCGAAAGCGTCGACGTGCCGGAAAGCATGGCGGTGATCGGCAAGCCTTTTTCCATTGATCAGCTACGCGACAAGGTCAGAAGCATTCTTTCTTGAGCCCAAGCGGATTCTTGGTCACTATCGGCGCCCCACGCGCCGACCGCGCCTGATCCCTCCCAAGGAAATGCCTGCCCATGCCTCATCCCACCGCCCTCAAGGTCCTGGTCATCGGTTATGTCTGGCCCGAGCCGCGTTCATCGGCAGCGGGCGGACACATCATGCAGATCCTGGAGGCATTCCTCGGACAAGGCTGGGACATCACGTTCAGCAGCCCGGCGAGGCCCGGGGAGAAGCGCGCGGACCTGATCGAACTGGGCATCCGAGAAGTGCCTATCGAACTCAATAACAGCAGTTTCGATGTGTTCGTCAGCGAGCTGGCACCGGACATCGTTCTGTTCGACCAGTTCATGATGGAAGAGCAATTCGGCTGGCGGGTCGAGAAACACTGCCCCGGCGCCTTGCGTGTGCTAGAAACGTCGGATTTGCAAAGCCTGCGCCACGCCCGGCACCAGCGCCTCAAGGACCGTTTGAAAGCTGAGGAGACCTCCCAGGATTTCAGCGATCTTTTCGCGCCCGACCTGCCCGAAACCTTCCAATTGATGGCCGACACCGATATGGCCAAGCGCGAGATCGCCGCCTTGTACCGCTGCGATCTGAACCTGATGGTGTCCGAAGTCGAGATCGAACTGCTGGTGGAACAATTCAAGGTGCCCCGCAACCTCCTGCTCTGGTGCCCGTTGATGATTGATCTGCCGGCCACGCCACCGGCGCCATTCGAGGAACGGGCGCATTTCTTGAGTATCGGCAACTTCCGTCATGCGCCGAACTGGGATGCCGTGCTCTGGATGAAGAACGCCATCTGGCCACTGATCCGCCAGCAACTGCCGGGCGCGCAACTGCACCTGTACGGCGCGTACACACCGCCGAAAGCTGCCGCGCTGCACAATCCGGCCCAGGGATTCCATATCATGAACTGGGCCGAGGACGCCCTGCAGGTGATGTCGGCGGCCCGCATCTGCCTGGCGCCGCTACGTTTCGGCGCCGGCATCAAGGGCAAGCTGATCGAGGCCATGCTCTGCGGCACACCAAGCGTCACGACCCCCATCGGCGCCGAAGCCATGTCGGGGGAGATGCCATGGCCTGGGGATATCAGACAGAGCGCCGAAGACATCGCCCGCGCCGCCGTGCAGTTGTACAGCGACCCCGCTCTCTGGAACCAGGCCCGGGATGCTGGGCTGACGCTGCTGGCGGAGCGTTATCGCAAAGAGATTCATGGCCCGGCGCTGATTGAAAGTATCCAGGCGTGCCGTGCCAACCTGGCGCAACGACGTCGTGACAATTTCACCGGCAGCATGTTGCGCCACCACCAGCACAAGAGCACCCAATACATGTCCCAGTGGATTGAAGAAAAGCACCGCAACAACGCGCCGGCGTAGGTGCCAGCATCAGTCATGGCATGGCGCCGGGCGACCATCGGAAGATGATTCGGGGTGGCACCCGCTCGGCGAAGGGGGCATTATCCAACGGCTATAACAATAAAAGTGCAGGCCCATGACCCGAACAGCAAGAGTCACCGACCCTTCCTACGAGTTGATGGATGACCATGACGGACTGTCCATCATCTATCGCCAGCATGGCTTTCCTTGCCCGTTGGTGCGCTGGCATTTCCATAAGGAATACGAGCTGCACCTGATCGTCGCCAGTTCCGGCAAGGTGTTCATTGGCGATTATATCGGCAACTTCTACCCGCAGACCCTGTTTCTCACCGGCCCCAACCTGCCCCACAACTGGATCAGCCAGGTGGCCGAGGACGAAGTGGTGCCCAAGCGCGACATGCTGGTGAATTTCACCGACGAGTTGTTCGAAAGCGGACACCAGGTATTTGCCGAACTCAAGACCATCGCGCCGTTGCTCGAACGGGCCCGCTACGGCATCGAGTTCCGCTGCAAGCGCACCATCCGCCAGGCAATGATCCTGATGCAGCGCATTGCCGACTCCCAGGGCATGAGCCGCCTGGGGTATTTCTTCATCCTGATGGAGTTGCTGGCCACCACGGATGACTATCAAGTGCTCTCCGGTGGCGCATCTTCGCAGATGACCGATGAGCACAGCATCGACCGTACCAACCGGGCCGTGGACTACATTTTTGCCCATTACGCCCGGGAACTGCCCCTGGAGGAAGTCGCCGAGCACCTGGGCATGAAACCCACCTACTTCAGCCGGGTGTTCAAACAGGCCACCGGTCGTTGCTTCATCGAATTCGTCAACCGCCTGCGCATCAGCAAATCCTGCGAACTGCTGGCCGACGGTGACAAACCGGTCACGGATGTCTGTTTCGAGTCGGGCTTCAATAACATCTCGAACTTCAACCGGCGCTTCCAGCAGCTCAAGGGCATGACCCCTTCCCATTACCGGCGGCTGGCGGTGCAGCGGTTGACCGAGCAGAACCAGGGCTGACACTTTGCTCCCCTGTGGCGAGGGGATTTATCCCCGCTGGGCTGCGAAGCGGCCCCAAATATCTCTGCCACCGCGGTGTATCAATTAGAACGCAAGGGGCCGCTTCGCGACCCAGCGGGGATAAATCCCCTCGCCACAGGTCATCCTTCACTGCCGACCTAAGCCCAGTGCAAAAAAGTATCAGCACCAGTGCGACGGATGATTTGTCACGCCGGCCATTGAAGGCTGTAATCAGCGCACATTCTTCCCTTCATCCGGAAGACAAAAAACAATAACTGTCCTTCCGCCGCCTTTCGGCACGGAAAAGGAGTGCGCGATGAAACCTTCGGTAAAAGCTCTGCTTGTCTCCACCTGCATGACCCTCAGCAGCGTCAGTTTCGGCGCGCAGACCCTCACCATTGCCACCGTCAACAACAGCGACATGATCCGCATGCAGAAGCTCTCGAAAACCTTCGAGTCGGAGCATCCGGACATCAAGCTGAACTGGGTGGTGCTCGAAGAAAACGTCCTGCGCCAACGCCTGACCACCGACATCGCCACCCAGGGTGGACAGTTCGATGTGCTGACCATTGGCATGTACGAAGCTGCACTCTGGGGCGCCAAGGGTTGGCTGGAACCGATGAAAGATCTGCCAGCCTCCTACGACCTGGACGACGTCTTCCCTTCCGTGCGTGACGGCCTGTCCGTCAAGGGTTCGCTGTATGCCCTGCCGTTCTACGCCGAAAGTTCGATCACCTATTACCGCACCGACTTGTTCAAGGACGCCGGGCTGACCATGCCCGAACACCCGACCTGGACCCAGATCGGTGAGTTTGCCGAGAAACTCACCGACAAGAGCAAGGAACAATATGGCCTGTGCCTGCGGGGCAAGGCCGGTTGGGGCGAGAACATGGCGCTGATCACCACCCTGGCCAACGGCTACGGGGCGCGCTGGTTCGATGAGAAGTGGCAACCGCAATTCAATGGTCCCGAGTGGAAAGACGCGCTGACCTTCTACGTCGACAACATGAAGAAGTCCGGCCCTCCAGGTGCGTCGAGCAACGGCTTCAACGAGAACCTGGCCCTGTTCAACAGCGGCAAATGCGCGATCTGGGTCGATGCCAGCGTCGCCGGCTCGTTCGTGACCGACAAGACCCAGAGCAAGGTGTCCGATCATGTCGGCTTCACCTTCGCACCCCACGAAAAAACCGATAAGGGCACCTCCTGGTTGTACTCCTGGTCACTGGCAATCCCGACCAGCTCCAAGGCCAAGGATGCCGCCAAGGTCTTTACCAGTTGGGCGACCTCCAAGGAATACAGCCAACTGGTCGCCAAGACCGATGGCATCGCCAACGTACCGCCAGGCACCCGCACCTCGACCTACAGCGACGACTACATGAAAGCCGCGCCGTTCGCCAAGGTCACGCTGGAGTCGCTGAAAGTCGCCGACCCGAAAGCGCCGACCCTCAAGCCGGTGCCTTATATCGGTATCCAGTTGGTGACCATTCCCGAGTTCCAGGCCATCGGCACCCAGGTGGGCAAGTTCTTCTCCGGCGCACTGACCGGTCAGCAGAGCGTGGACCAGGCGTTGACCGCCGCGCAGTCCAACACCGAGCGCGAGATGAAGCGTGCCGGGTATCCCAAGTAACTGCGCCGCATCCATTTCTGTAGGAGATCCAGTGTGGGAGCGAGCCTGCTCGCGATGACGGTGTGACAGCCACCTCGATGGCGAAGGTCGGACGCTATCGCGAGCAGGCTCGCTCCCACAAGGAATTGCTCCCACATTTGGGTTCTTCATAGGCCCGCACAAAACGGTTCAATGCCATGAATACTTCAACGACAACTGCCAAAGCGCCTCTCGAAATTGCCGCACCGACGCGCAAGCTCCGCCTGGCGAACCCCGGCTGGTTCCTGGTCAGTCCATCGGTAGCCTTGTTGCTGTTGTGGATGATCGTGCCCCTGGGCATGACCGTCTACTTCTCGATGATCCGCTACAACCTGCTCTACCCCGGTGAAAACGAGTTCGTCGGGCTGGAGAACTTCACGTACTTCCTCACTGATTCGGGCTTCATACCCGGTGCCACCAATACTTTGTTGCTGGTGGGCAGTGTGCTGCTCATCAGTATCGTGTTCGGGGTTCTGATCAGTGCATTGCTGGAGGCCAGCGAGTTCTTTGGCCGCGGCATCGTCCGGGTCCTGCTGATCTCGCCGTTCTTCATCATGCCCACCGTGGGCGCACTGATCTGGAAGAACCTGATTTTCCACCCGGTCTCGGGGATCCTCGCTTCAGTGTGGAAACTGTTTGGCGCGCAGCCGGTGGACTGGCTGGCCCACTACCCGCTGCTGTCGATCATCATCATTGTCAGTTGGCAGTGGCTGCCCTTCGCGATCCTGATCCTGATGACGGCCATGCAGTCCCTCGACCAGGAACAGAAAGAAGCCGCCCGCCTGGACGGCGCCGGTCCGATCGCGATTTTCTGGCACTTGACCCTGCCGCATCTGGCGCGGCCGATTGCCGTCGTGGTGATGATCGAGACCATTTTCCTGTTGTCGGTGTTCGCCGAGATCTTCACCACCACCAACGGCGGCCCCGGCTACGCCTCGACCAACCTCGCCTACCTGATCTACAACCAGGCGCTGGTGCAGTTCGACGTCGGCATGGCTTCGGCCGGTGGCCTGATAGCCGTGGTCATTGCCAATATCGCCGCCATCATCCTGGTGCGGATGATCGGCAAAAACCTCACTGACAAGAACTGAGGCCGCCGCCATGACACTTCAACAATCCCGTCGGCTGCAAAGCCTGCTGCTGGGCACGCTGGCCTGGGCCATTGCGATCCTGATCTTCTTCCCGATCTTCTGGATGGTGCTGACCAGCTTCAAGACCGAAATCGATGCATTCGCCACGCCGCCGCAGTTCATTTTCACGCCGACGCTGGAGAACTACCTGCACATCAACGAACGCAGCGACTATTTCACTTTCGCCTGGAACTCCGTGGTGGTGTCCTTCAGTGCCACGGCTTTGTGCCTGCTGATCGCGGTACCGGCGGCCTACTCCATGGCGTTCTACGAAACCCAACGCACCAAGCGCACCTTGCTGTGGATGCTCTCCACCAAGATGCTGCCGCCGGTGGGCGTGCTGATGCCGATCTACCTGCTGGCCAAGAGCTTTGGCCTGCTGGACACCCGCACTGCGCTGATCATCATCTACACACTGATCAACCTGCCGATCGTGGTCTGGATGATTTACACCTACTTCAAGGACATTCCCCGCGACATCCTCGAAGCCGCGCGCCTGGACGGAGCCACCCTGTGGCAGGAGATGGTTCGAGTGCTGCTGCCGATTGCCAAGGGCGGCCTGGCCTCTACCGTGTTGCTGTCACTGATTCTGTGCTGGAACGAGGCCTTCTGGTCGCTGAACCTGACCTCGTCCAAAGCCGCACCACTGACAGCTCTGATCGCTTCCTACTCCAGCCCCGAAGGTTTGTTCTGGGCCAAATTGTCCGCCGTCTCGACCCTGGCCTGCGCGCCGATCCTGATCTTCGGCTGGATCAGCCAGAAGCAATTGGTCCGCGGTTTGTCCTTTGGCGCCGTGAAGTAACGCGCCCTACACCTAATCAGACGTGGAGGCCCATCATCATGGCCAACCTGAAAATCAAGAATCTGCAAAAAGGCTTCGAAGGCTTTTCCATCATCAAGGGTATCGACCTGGAAGTGAACGACCGCGAGTTCGTGGTCTTTGTCGGCCCGTCGGGCTGCGGCAAATCCACCCTGCTGCGGCTGATCGCCGGCCTGGAAGAGGTCAGCGACGGCACCATCGAGCTGGACGGGCGTGACATCACCGAAGTCAGCCCGGCCAAGCGCGACCTGGCGATGGTGTTCCAGACCTACGCCTTGTATCCCCACATGAGCGTGCGCAAGAACATGTCCTTCGCCCTGGATCTGGCGGGCGTGCCCAAGGCCGACGTCGAGAAGAAGGTCAACGAAGCGGCGCGTATCCTCGAACTGGGACCGATGCTCGAACGCAAACCCAAACAGCTGTCCGGCGGCCAGCGCCAGCGGGTGGCAATCGGCCGGGCCATCGTGCGTAATCCGAAGATCTTCCTGTTCGACGAACCGCTGTCCAACCTCGACGCCGCCTTGCGGGTGCAGATGCGCCTGGAACTGGCCCGGCTGCACAAGGAACTGCAGGCAACCATGATCTACGTGACCCACGATCAGGTCGAAGCCATGACCCTGGCCGACAAGGTGGTGGTGCTCAATAGCGGGCGCATCGAGCAGGTCGGCTCGCCCCTGGAGCTGTACCACCAGCCGGCCAATCTGTTTGTCGCCGGGTTTCTCGGCACGCCGAAAATGGGCTTTCTCAAGGGCAAGGTCAGCGCGCTCAACGGCCAGGGTTGCGAAATTCAGCTGGATGCGGGCACACGCATCCAGTTGCCGGTGAACGGCGCGAGCCTCAACGTCGGCAGCCCGGTCACCCTGGGCATCCGTCCGGAACACCTGAACCTGGCACAACCCGATGAATGCACGCTGCAAGTGACCGCCGACGTGAGTGAGCGACTGGGCAGCGATACCTTCTGCCACGTCAACACCACGTCCGGTGAAGCCTTGACCATGCGAGTGCGCGGCGATCTGGCGAGCCGTTTCGGCGAGCAGTTGAACCTGCACCTGGACGCTCAACACTGCCATTTATTCGATGCCGATGGCGTAGCGGTCACCCGTGCGCTGCGCGCCGCCGCCTGATTACCGAGACTCGCGATGAAACTCAACCGCCAAAACCTGCATAACCTCAAGCCGGAAGTTGCCCTGCCCGCCTATCCCCTGGGCGATATCCGCCAGGGCATCGCCCACATCGGCGTCGGGGGCTTCCATCGGGCTCACCAGGCGTACTACACCGATGCGCTGATGAACACCGGCGCCGATCTGGACTGGGCCATCTGCGGCGTCGGGTTGCGGGCCGAAGACCGCCGCGCCCGGGATGACCTGGCCAGCCAGGACTATCTGTTCACCCTGTACGAACTGGGCGACAACGACGACACCGAAGTGCGCGTGATTGGCGCCATCAACGACATGTTGCTGGCCGAGGACGGCGCCCAGGTGCTGATCGACAAACTGGCGGATCCGCAGATCCGCATCGTTTCGCTGACGATTACCGAGGGCGGCTATTGCATCGACGACAGCAACGGCGAATTCATGGCCCATCTGCCGCAGATCCAGCACGACCTGGCCCACCCGGACGCGCCGACCACCGTGTTCGGTTTCCTCTGCGCCGCGCTGGCCAAACGCCGTGCCGCCGGGACATCGGCGTTCACCCTGATGTCCTGCGATAACCTGCCCCACAACGGCGCGGTGACCCGCAAGGCCCTGCTGGCCTTCGCCACGCGGCACGACGCCGAACTGGCGCAGTGGATCGACCACAACGTGAGCTTTCCCAACGCCATGGTCGACCGCATCACCCCCATGACCAGTGTCGCCCATCGCCTGCAGTTGCACGACGAACACGGGATCGACGATGCCTGGCCGGTGGTCTGCGAGCCGTTCGTGCAATGGGTACTGGAAGACAAATTCGTCAACGGGCGCCCGGCCTGGGAAAAGGTCGGCGTGCAGTTCACCGATGACGTTTCTCCCTACGAAGAAATGAAGATCAAACTGCTCAACGGCAGCCATCTGGCCCTGACCTACCTGGGGTTCCTCAAGGGCTATCGCTTCGTCCATGAAACCATGAACGACCCGTTGTTCGTGCGGTATATCCGTGCCTACATGGACCTCGACGTGACGCCGCAACTGGCCCCCGTACCGGGCATCGACCTGGGCGACTACAAGAACACCCTGGTGGAGCGTTTTTCCAATCAGGCCATCGCCGACCAGTTGGAACGGGTATGCTCGGACGGCTCGTCGAAGTTTCCGAAGTTCACCGTGCCGACCATCAACCGCCTGATAGCCGACGGCGGCGAAACCCGGCGCGCGGCGCTGGTGGTCGCGGCCTGGGCCGTGTACCTCAAAGGGGTGGACGAGAACGGCGTGAACTACACGATTCCCGACCCTCGGGCGGGATTCTGCCAGGCACTGGTGGCCGACGATGCGCTGGTGACCCAACGGATGCTGGAGGTCGAGGAGATTTTCGGCACAGCGATCCCGCGCTCGGCGGAGTTCGTCGCGGCCTTCGAATGGTGCTGCAACAGCTTGCGCGAGCATGGGGTGACCCGGACACTTGAGCGGGTGCTGGCCGACGCAGACTAAACTGCACGCGGTTGATCGTTCCCACGCTCTGCGTGGGAATGTAGCCAGGGACGCTCTGCGCCCCACAAGCCGAACGCGGAGCGTCCGTTGAGGCATTCCCACGCAGAGCGTGGGAACGATCTGTCACGGTTCAGTGTCACGCACATGAGGGTTTCTATGGCAAGTCAACAGTTGTTCCTGGGCATCGACTGCGGCACCCAAGGCACCAAGGCCTTGATCCTGGATGCGAACAGCGGCCAGGTCCTGGGCCAGGGCGCTGCGGCCCACACCCTGATCAGTGGCGCGAATGGCCGGCGTGAACAAGACACCGGGCAATGGATCGATGCGTTCATCCAAGCCACTCACCAGGCCTTGGCAGACGCTGGTGTCGACGGCGAGGCCATACTTGGCATTGGCGTCTCCGGCCAGCAACATGGCCTGGTGTTGCTCGACGAGCAGGATCAGGTGCTGCGCCCGGCCAAGCTCTGGTGCGACACCGAAAGCGCCCCGCAAAACGATGATCTGCTAGTGTACCTGGGCGGTGAAAGCGGTGCCCTGGAGCGTCTCGGCGTAGTCATCGCTCCCGGCTACACGGTTTCCAAGCTGTTGTGGACCCGGGAACACCATCCGCAGATTTTTGCTCGCATCGCGCACATCCTGTTGCCCCACGACTTCCTGAACCACTGGCTCACCGGCCGTTACTGCAGCGAATACGGCGATGCCTCGGGCACGGGCTATTTCAACGTACGCACCCGTCAATGGGATCTGCAGCTGCTGCAACACATTGACCCCAGCGGCCGGTTGCAATCGGCGTTGCCGGAACTGATCGAGGCCCATCAGCCGGTCGGGCGGATCCTGCCGGGCATTGCCGCGCGCCTGGGCATCAACCCTGAGGCCATCGTGGCGAGCGGCGGCGGCGACAACATGATGGGCGCCATCGGCACCGGCAATATCCAGCCCGGCGTGATCACCATGAGCCTCGGTTCATCCGGCACGGTCTATGCCTATGCCAGCGAGCCCGCGGTCAGCCCCGAGGCCTCGGTCGCGACTTTCTGCTCATCCAGTGGTGGCTGGCTGCCGCTGATCTGCACCATGAACCTGACCAACGCCACCAGCGCCCTGCGCGAACTGTTCGAGCTGGACATCGAGACCTTCAACGCCCTGGTGGCCCAGGCCCCGATCGGCGCCGAGGGAGTCTGCATGTTGCCGTTCCTCAACGGTGAACGCGTTCCCGCCCTGCCCCACGCCACCGCCAGCCTGCTGGGCCTGACCACCACCAACCTGAATCGGGCCAACCTGTGCCGGGCCGTGGTCGAAGGCACCACCTTCGGCTTGCGCTATGGCCTGGACCTGCTGCGCGCCACAGGGCTCGAGGCACGGAGCATCCGCCTGATCGGCGGCGGCTCGAAGAGCCCGGTATGGCGGCAGATCGTCGCCGACATCATGAACACCACGGTCATCTGCACCGAACAGAGCGAAGCGGCAGCCTTGGGCGCGGCGATTCAGGCGGCGTGGTGCCATTCCGGATCGCAACACAGCCTGGCCGAACTCTGCGAGCGTTGCGTCAAGCTCGACCCGGCCAGCGAAACTCGGCCGGTCGCCGAACATGTCGCGGCCGCCCAACAAGCCTATGAAACTTATCGACAACACGTCGCAACCCTTTGAGAGCAGACATCCATGTATCTGGTGTGTGGTGAAGCACTGTTTGATTTCTTCAGTGATCAAGAAAGCGGCGGCCCGGCCTCGCAGGTTAATTTCAAGGCCATCGCCGGCGGTTCGCCGTTCAACGTGGCGGTAGGGCTGCGTCGCTTGGGGGTGGAATCGGCGCTGTTTGCCGGGCTGTCCACCGACTTCCTGGGTCGGCGCTTGCAGCAGGTCCTGCTCAACGAAGGTGTCAGCGCAAAATACCTGCGGGACTTCGACGCACCGACCACCCTGGCGATGGTCGCCGTGGGGGCAAACGGCTCGCCCCACTACAGTTTTCGCGGTGAAGGCTGCGCGGATCGACAGCTGGGCCTGCAACACTTGCCCGAACTGGGGCCTGAAGTGAGTGGCCTGCATTTCGGCTCGTTTTGCCTGGTGGTGCAACCGATTGGCGATACCCTGTTGGCGCTGGCGCAGCGGGAGAGCGGCAAGCGCCTGATCAGCCTGGACCCGAACGTGCGACTCAACCCGCAGCCGGACATCGAGCTGTGGCGCTCACGGATTGCGACGCTGGTGGAGTACGCCGACCTGATCAAGGTCAGCGACGAAGACTTGAGCCTGCTCTATCCCGAACGGGATCCTCAGGTGGTGATCGAGGGCTGGCTGGAACATCGTTGCCAATTGGTATTCCTGACCCGTGGCGGCCAGGGCGCAACCGTGTTCAGCCGTCGCCATGGAACATGGTCGATGCCGGCCTGCTCGGTGACAATCGCCGACACCGTAGGCGCAGGGGATACCTTCCAGGCCGCATTGATTACCTGGTTGATCGAACAGCAACTGGATTCAGTCGAGGGTCTACTGACGCTGACCCGGGATCAGATCAGCGCCATGCTCGACTTTGCCATGCGTGCAGCCGCACTGACCTGCGGCAAGACCGGGCCAGACCTGCCCTATCGCCAGCAGTTGTACTGACAACTCGCCCCAGCGACTGCCGCTTCGTTCAAACATTGCGGCAGCCTGGGAGCATCAAAAGCCAGGCACCTGGCTTAACCCCCTTTTAATCCTGCGCTCCGACACTGGCCCGGACCGCGCCCTCCCCGCAAAGGCCCCGCGCGGCAGACCTCGATGCCAGGGCATCAGGTCGAGGCCCTCTGCTGCGGAATTCCGATCATGAACACTTCTGCGTTACTCGCCGCCGCGTCCTTGTTGGGCTTGGCCGGCATCACCGGTCTGGCTCAGGCCGACAATACCTCACAGCCCATGCCTTATCGCTATGGCATGCCATTGGAGATCAAGAAGGTGCTGTCACTGACGGAACCGTCCACACCTTATTGCGAAGTGATCACCGCACAAATGGTGTATATCGACAAGATGGGAGAAACCCGGGATGTTTCCTATCGCAAACTGGCGGATGCCTGTACGAAGGGAGACTGAGTGGCATCTTCACACTGCAACTGGACGCCGGGTTCGGTTATTGGCCGGACCCAGGCGTCAGATGACCAAGACAAGGTCGCGATCAGCGCCCGGTCATACGGTGGTGGTGTTGATGAAAGTAGTTCCCGCTGCCGTGGTTGTGGTCGAGTTCGGTGCGCAACTCGGCAATCAGGTCGTTGATCGCCCGACAGCCCGTGAGTTTGTTGGCATCGATGTTGGACTTGATCAAGGCTACGCGATCGGTTTCATGATCGTCGAAAATCTTGATCGTCATCGTCAAGTCGGGTGACAAAGTGCATTGCGAACGCTTGGGCAGCAAACTGCTTTCAATGATATTGCGCATTTCGAGGGCAGATAAAAACATGGCAACTCTCTCCTGTTGAGGCGGCCAATTTATGTTTACAACGACAGTATTTCGTCCGTTTCTTCCCTGCGGACTGAACTACGAATACCGTGCCGTATGTTCATTTCTTGGCGTTCTGATCAATGAGTTCGGGAAGCGAACTCTTGAACCATCCCGCAAAAAATATGCCTGCATTTGCCACATTCTGGTTTGATATAAATCAACCATTTAGCGTACCGGTGCGCCGGCAGGCTCGTGCAAAATGCAAGTAAACAGCGATTTCCTTCTTGCAAACTGCATACAGAGTGCAATCACTTTATTGCTGTCGAAAGCTAGAGTAGACCCAATTTGCTAAAGCGGAGCCGGGCATCCGTCGGGTAGTTGAAAAAAGCGATGACAGGTCGTGGGTCACACCGCTTCGACGCCGGCGCGCTCCGCCACATGGCGCAAACTGTCAAAGTTGATGTTGGCCCCCGAGTCGATGGCGATCAACGTCTGGCCACGGGCACCGGTGCGAGCGACGTACTGTTTGATGCCCGCCACGGCCAGGGCACCGGAGGGCTCGGTGATGGAACGGGTATCGTCATAGATGTCCTTGATCGCCGCGCACAGTTGGTCGTCACTGACGGTCACCACCTCGTCGACGCAAAAGCGGCAGATATCGAAGCCGTGGGCACCGATCTGCGCCACGGCGACACCGTCGGCGAAGGTGCCCACGGTCGGCAGGATGACGCGCTCTCCGGCGGCCAGCGCCGCCTGCAGGCAAGCGGAATGCTGGGATTCCACACCGATGATGCGAACGTCCGGACGCAGGTATTTAACGTAGGCCGCAACCCCGGCAATCAATCCCCCACCGCCAACCGGGACGAAGATGGCGTCCAGCGCACCGGCGTGCTGGCGCAGTATTTCCATGGCAACCGTGCCTTGTCCGGCAATGACATCCGGGTCATCGAACGGTGAAACGAACTCTCTACCGGTCTGCCGGGCCAGATCCAGCGCATGTTCCAGGGCAAACGGAAAACTCTCGCCATGCAGCAGCGCCTCGGCGCCCCGGTGACGGACGCCCAGCACTTTCAACTGCGGCGTGGTCACGGGCATGACAATACAGGCCGAGATCCCCAGCTCCCGTGCCGCCAATGCAACGCCCTGGGCATGGTTACCAGCCGAAGCGGTGATGACGCCACGGGCCCTCTGCTCCGGTGTCAATTGCACGAGTTTGTTGTAGGCGCCCCGGATCTTGAAAGAAAACGTCGGTTGCAGGTCTTCACGCTTGAGCAGGATCCGATTTCCCAGGGTTTCGGACAACGCAGGCGCCGCTTGCAGCGGCGTGTGCACGGCCAGTTCGTACACCGGCGCGGCGAGGATCTTCTTAACGTATTGCTCCAGCAACGTTTGCTCGGGGCGGGAAGCGGTCATGGCGGTCTCCTGGTTTGAATCGGGCCCAGGAGACAGAAAGAAAAAACCCGCCTCAAGGGCGGGTTGGGTGCTGCCGTCAGCTAGCCCGCCAAATAAGGAATGGCGGTAATAATGCTTGGCTGGCTGCGCAGTACGGTAGAAGTCATGGCTGGAAATTAGCCGGGCGCTGCTGGCAAGTCAATGGTGAATCGTTCATCCGTCTCAAATCGCCTGTGGAAGCGAGCCTGCTCGCGAAAGCGGTGTGTCAGCCAACATCCTGATCGCCAGAGACACCGTCACCGCAAATGGGCCGCGCGAACGCACCCAACGTATCGCGAAGTGCTTCCTGGCGTTCGCCAGGGACCTGGCAGGTCGTTCCAATCTTGTCGGTGACCGCCCAGAGCGCCTCGCGCAGCGCTTCTCCGGCATCGGTCAGGGCAACCAGTACCCGACGCTCATCCTCCCGGTCGCGGGTCCGAGTCACCTTGCCCGACGCCTCCAGACGCTTGAGCAAGGGCGTGATCGTCCCGGTATCCATCGCGAGCCTGGCCCCCAGCTCACCGACACTCCTGGGCGCATCATGGAACAGTTCCAGCATGACCAGGTACTGCGGGAACGTCAGCCCCAGCGGATCCAGCAAGGGCTTGTGCAGGCGAATCATGCGATTGGAAGCACTGTACAAGGCAAAGGACAACTGATTCTCAGGCACCGCGTCCTGTAGCGCGTTATTATCTAGCACGCTAGACAATAGCGACTGCGGTCGAAGCGCTCCAGCCGCGTCCGGTGATACGGACATTGCCGCCTCCTCCCGCCCTGCGCTCCCGTACTCCCTGTCGGCGTCGAGTAACTGCTCCCGTGCCGCACGCAGGATCCGGTCGGACAATGACTGATCGTCGACTGCCCGGGCCAGCACCATTGCTCCCACCATCGTAGCGAGGAAGCTGATGGCCTGATCTTCACGAGAGCGGCCACGCTGCCAGGGCAGACGGGACCTGAAAGAGGCAATCATCCCGGCAACCCGACGGGTGAAGGCGCGCCGCATCCCCGGCTCGCGCGCCACCTCGACAGCCAGCGCAGGCATTGCACAGCCTGCTTCCGGATGATCACGGTGCCGCTCACTGAGGTACAAGGCCAGGACCGCCTCCTTCGGAGCAACACTGCCTGCGATGGTTTCCTCGACCTTGAGCGCCAACTGGTCCATCGCACGTTCGAGACTGGCGCAAGCCAGCGCATCCTTGGAATCGAAATGCGCATAGAAGGCACCATGGGTGAGGCCTGAAGCCTTCATCACCTCAGCAATGCTTGCCCCGGCGATCCCCTTGGCGCGAAAAAGTCGGGAGGCCTCTTCCAGGATTGTCTGGTAGCGCTCTGCGGTCAGGCCTGGGGGATATCTCATGGCAAATCCTGAATGTTTGGCTTGACGAATTGCATGATGATTATCATGCTCGGCGATAAATATGACAAGCATCATATATTACGACAAAAATATCGATCAGCTTTTCATCCACGACCGATCTGCCACAACCCACCTGAAAGAGTGCTACGCCATGACGACCGCTCTCGCGAATGAGGCTACACAGACCCTGAGGCCGCTGACCGGACGAATTGTGGCCCTGCTGGCAGGCCTGGCGGCCATCGGCATACTTTCCACGAACATCATTCTCCCGGCATTTCCGATCATTGGTGAAGACCTCGGTGTGAGTGCGCGGGAACTGGGCCTGACGCTGTCGAGCTTCTTCATCACGTTCGCCTTGGGCCAGCTCATCGTCGGGCCATTGGCCGATCGCTATGGACGCCAGAAACTGGTGCTAGGCGGACTGCTGGTATTCGTGGTCGGCACCGTTATCGGGGGGCTTGCCACCGATCTTGACGTGCTGATCGCCGGACGCGTCGTCCAGGCGCTGGGCGTCTGCGCAGCCTCGGTGTTGTCGCGGGCTATTGCGCGGGATCTGTTCGAGGGAGAAGCTCTTGCCCGTGCCTTGTCCCTGACCATGATCGCCACCGCCGCTGCGCCTGGTTTTTCCCCCCTGGCGGGCAGCGTGCTATCGGCCGTACTCGGATGGCGCGCCATCTTCATCCTTGTGGGACTGGCCGCCGTTGTCCTCGCGCTCTTTTACATTCGTGGCCTGGGAGAAACCCATCCAGCCGATCGCAGGGCGCCGCTCTCAGCCATGCGCGTGATTCGTGCCTATGGACGGTTGGCGCTGGATAAGCGGTTCATCCTGCCAGCCGTCTCAATGAGCCTCCTGATGAGCGGGCTGTTTGCCTCGTTCGCCGCGGCACCTGCCATCTTGATGAAAGGGATCGGCCTGACGTCATTGCAGACTGGCTTGTATTTCGCTGCCACGGTATTCGTCGTGTTCGGCGCCGGCATGGCGGCCCCCCGCCTCGCCCATCGCCACGGTCCCCGCATCGTCACCCTCCTGGGCATTGCCTGCGCCATGGCCGGCGGCGGCTTGCTTCTCGAGGGGCCTGCCGATCCAGGCCTTGGGCGCTACGCCCTCTCGATGGTGACATTCCTCTGGGGCATGGGACTCGCCAATCCGCTGGGTACCGCCATCACCATGGGGCCTTTCGGCAAAGAGGCCGGAATGGCCTCCGCACTGTTCGGCTTCATCTCCATGGGCGCTGCCGCGCTGAGCACCTGGCTGGCCTCGGTCTTGCCCTTTGCGCCGGTCACGGCCCTGGGCGGCATCCAGGCCGTGGCCTGCATGATTGCGCTGGTCCTGTTCATTCTGCGAGGCAGTCTCGCCAGATAAACCGCCAAGGCGCCCGTGCGCCGCTTTGTTCCTTTTCGTCAATAACTGGAGATTCAACATGCAAATCAAAGGCAGCGTGGCGCTGGTAACCGGCGCCAACCGTGGTTTGGGCAAGGCTTTCGTGCAAGCACTCCTGACGGCCGGTGCCGCCAAGGTCTACGCCGCAGCACGTGACCCCGGGACAATCGACGCCCAACCCAACGTGATCCCCATCAAACTCGACGTCACTCGTCCCGAAGACATCGCCGCGGCCGTCGCTCAAGCGCCGGACCTGACGCTATTGATCAACAACGCAGGCGTGAGCGGAATGGAAGGCCAGGAACGAGGCAACATCAGCCTGGAAACCCTGCGCCATGAATTCGAGATCAATGCCATTGCCCCGCTGGCCACCAGCCAGGCCTTTGCGCCGATCCTGGCAGCGAACGGCGGCGGCGCCATCGTCAACATGCACTCGGCCCTGAGCTGGGTCAATCTCCCCGGCACCGTTACCTATTCGGCCAGTAAAGCGGCCGCCTGGTCGCTGACCAACGGCCTGCGCCTGCACCTGGCCGCCCAGGGCACATTGGTGGTGGGCGTGCACGTCGCATTCGTGGACACCGACATGACACGAGGCATCGAAGGCGTTCCAAAGGCATCCCCGCACGATGTGGTCCAACGCGTGCTTGAGGGGCTGATCAATGATCAGCCGGAAGTGCTGGCTGACGACACGAGCCACCATCTCAAGCAGAACCTGAGCAACGGCGTCTATCTGCGGCCGATTTCGTAAGAACCAGAGAAACCGGACCTTGTGGGAGCGAGCCTGCTCGCGATGAGGGTGTGTCAGTCAACATTTCTATCGACTGATACATTGCCATCGCGAGCAGGCTCGCTCCCACCATTTTTCCGGGCGCCTACAGGATTCGACCCGGGTCATTTAAGCCCGATTTTATACAGCGCACCGTCGTCTTCATCCGTCAAGACATACAGATAACCATCCGGCCCCTGGCGCACGTCGCGGATCCGCTCCTGGAGTTCGCCCAGCAGACGCTCCTCGTGCACGACCTGGTCGCCTTCCATCTGCAAGCGAATCAGATTCCGGGACACCAACGCACCGATGAAGACATTGTGCTGCCAAGGCTTGAAACGCTCGTTGTCATAGAACGCCATGCCGCTGAGGCCCGGCGAAACTTGCCAGACATGGTGCGGGCCAAGCGCACCCTCTACATCCTTGCCCTTGGCCTCGGGAATTGGCGCACCGGAGTAGTTGATGCCATGGGTCGCCAGCGGCCAGCCGTAATTCTTGCCGCGCTCGATGATATTCAGCTCATCGCCGCCCTTGGGTCCATGCTCGTTTTCCCACAATGTGCCGCTCCAGGGATTGAGTGCAGCCCCTTGGGGATTGCGCAGGCCATAGGACCAGATCTCGGGACGGACATTCTTCTGGCCGACAAAGGGGTTGTCATCCGGCACCTTGCCGTCCGGGTAGATGCGCACGACCTTGCCTTGCAGCTTGTCCAGGTCCTGGGCCGTCGGGCGGTCGTTGTTCTCCCCCAAGGTGATGAACAGATACCCCTCCCGGTCGAAGACCAGCCGCGAGCCGAAGTGATTACCCGTGGAAAGCTTGGGCTGCTGACGGAAAATCACATCGAAGTTCTCCAGGCGCTTCGAGTCCTCGGAGAGCTGTCCACGCCCCACGGCGGTGCCGGCCTTGCCGTCTTTGCCAGCCTCGGAGTAGGACAGGTATACGGTGCGATCCTGCTTGAAGTCAGGTGACAACACCACGTCCAGCAAGCCGCCCTGGCCGTTGGCCCACACCTCAGGTACACCGCTCAATGGCGCCGAGAGCCGCCCCTCGGGGCTCAGCAGGCGCAGATTGCCCGGTCGCTCCGTGACCAGCATGCCCCGCTGCCCCGGCAGGAATGCCACGGACCAGGGGTGGTCCAGCCCCCTGACCACGGTGGTTACCTCCACGCTGCCCTCCTCGCTCTTCAGTACCTGGGTTTGCGCGGCCCAGGCCGGCGCGGAAAGGGTCAGGACGGCACTGGCGCAAAGCGCGGCCTGCAATGTCTTACGCAACATGCACACTTCCTTCTGTGATGGAAACAAGACGACTAGGCTCTGTACGAAAAGCCTTGATACTCGTTCATGCTGCGTTGAAAACAGCCTCGGAATGCTCATGTACTCCAGTACAGTCGGACACGACCCCGGGCGTTCCTCGGCTGTTTTCGCCTTGCCTGACCTTCGTCTCAAGACTTTTCGTACAGAACCTAGCGATTGCTGTCGTTCGAGTTTCTGGGTGGCGTACCGGATTCGATGGTGGGTCTGGGCGAGCCCGGTGGCGGCCCCGAACGCGGATAGCCATTGCCGATACCGCCATTTTCCAGGGTCGGTCGACGGGGTACCGGTACCGTCGGGTTGTTGTGGATCGTCGGTACGTTGGGCTGGGTGCCCTGCATGCTGTTGGGATTGGCCCGACGTATGGGATTGTTATAGGGGTTGTTGTTGCCCGGCAGGTTCTGGGCCACGACCATGGGGCCCTGGCCGGGCGCAGCAGCCTGAACGATGGCGCTCAGTAATAGCGTGGTGATCGCAAGTACTAGCCTGTTCATCGGTACCTCCCTGCTTCGCGGAAATCGCTCAGGCATATCGAAAACACGCTACCGCGCAGGTTCACGGTTGTTAAGCGAAATGTCTGGTTGAAGATGTAACGAGGCTTCTCTGAGAGCAATCCTGTGGGAGCGAGCCTGCTCGCGATGGCTATGTTGACTGACACACCGCCATCGCGAGCAGGCTCGCTCCCACAGGGCACCTTCCGGGTGGGTATTCATCGAAGAGGCGCCGCCCTGCCACACCGCCAGCCGGCGCGCCATGGAAACTTTTTCAAAGGCCGGAAGGTCACCAGTGAGAACCCTTCACGGCAAGGAAACCGCACCATGGCACGGGCAATCTGGAAAGGCGCAATCAGTTTCGGGCTGGTCCACATTCCCGTGGCACTGGTCTCGGCGACGTCGTCCCAAGGTGTGGATTTCGACTGGCTGGACAAGCGCAGCATGGACCCGGTGGGCTACAAGCGGGTCAACAAGGTCACAGGCAAAGAGGTGACCAAGGAAGACATCGTCAAGGGCGTCGAGTACCAGAAAGGCCAGTACGTGCTACTCAGCGAAGAAGAAATCCGCTCCGCCCACCCCAAGTCCACCCAGACCATCGATATTTTCTCCTTCGTCGACAGCGAAAAGATTCCACTGCAGAACATCGACACGCCCTACTTCCTAGCCCCTGACAAGCGTGGCGGCAAAGTCTACGCCTTGCTTCGCGAAACCCTGGTCAAGACCAACAAGGTGGCCCTGGCCCACGTCGTCTTGCATACCCGCCAGCACCTGGCGGCATTGATGCCCCTGGAGTCGGCCCTGGTGCTGGTGATGCTGCGCTGGCCGGCGGAAGTGCGTGAGCTGGACATCCTCGAACTGGGCGACGAGGTTACCAAGCCGAACCTGGTCAAAGGCGAGCTGGAAATGGCCAAGCGCCTGGTGCAAGACATGAGCGCCGACTGGGAACCCCAGAACTATCGGGACAGTTTCCAGGACAAGATCATGGAGCTGGTGGAGAAGAAGGCCAACGAAGGCCGGCTCGAAGCGGTGGAGACCGACCCCGGCGAAGAACAGCGCAAGACCGCGGACGTCATCGACCTCACCGAACTGCTCAAGCGCAGCCTGGGCGGCAAAGGCAAGACCGCCGACAAGCCTGCCACAAAGGCCGCCGCAAAACCTGCTAAGGCCAAATCCGCTCCCGCAAAAAAAGCCACCAAAGCCTCCCGGGGCTAAACCACGGACGCCAGCGATACAAGGGAACCTGTCATGGCCAAGGCCGAGAGTGAATCTGCCCGTACATCCAAGAAAACCGCTACCAGCCACACCCAACGAAACCGGGCGCATCAGAACACGCGCCTGCCAGAACGGCTGTTGCCGCAACTGGCAACACCTGTGGAGCAACCGCCGTCGGGCGAATGGCGCTATGAAGTCAAATTTGATGGCTATCGGTTGCTGACCCGCATCGAGGGTGGCGAAGTCCGCCTGTTCAGCCGCGATCATCAAGACTGGACCGAACGCCTCAAGTTGCACGCCGAGGCCCTGGCCGAGCTGAACCTGGGAGACAGCTGGCTGGACGGTGACCTGGTGCTGCTCGACGAAACCGGCCAGTCCGACATGGCGGCCCTGCGAGACGCTTTCGAGATCGGCCGCACCGTAGACATGGTCTACGTGTTGTTCGACGCACCGTTTCTCAACGGCGAGGACCTGCGACAAACGCCCGTGGAAGAGCGGCGCGCGGCGTTGAGAAAAGCGCTCAAGCATCACGGTGGCAAGCGACTGCGCTTCTCCGAAGCCTTTTTCGCCAACGAGGATGAGATTCTGGAAAGCGCCAGCGCCCTCTCCCTGGACCGTGTGGTCGGGAAGCGCCAGGGTAGCCCTTACGTATCACGGCGCAGCAGCGACTGGGTCAACCTGAAGTGCCGGCTGCGCCAGGCTTTCGTGATCGTCGGGTTCACCCATCCTCAAGGCAGGCGCAACGGCTTCGGAGCCTTGTTGCTCGCAGTCAAGGACCCCGCGGGGTGGGTGTATGCCGGGCGGGTCAGCAGCGGGTTCAGCCAGGATGAAATCAAACGATTGCATGAGCGACTTGCCGCCCAGGAGCGTGATGCTTCGCCCCTGGCCAAACCTGTCAAGCCGACACAGGGGCGCGGCGTGCAGTGGGTAGAGCCTGACCTGGTCTGTGAGATCGAGTTCACCGAATGGACCGCCGGCGGCCTTGTGCGCCAGGCCGCTTTCGTGGACATGCTCGACGATATGCCGGCGGAAAAGATTGTCCGCGAGCACCCTCTGCCGAAAAAAACCAGGACGTCGAAACCCAAGCGCGGCGGCAAGGAGCACGACGTGGAAGTCGCCGGCGTGAAGATCACCCATCCAGAGCGCGTCATCGACAGCCTCAGTGGCGTGCAGAAAGTCGAACTGGCGCAGTATTACGCAGACATCGCACCGTGGCTCCTGCCCCATCTGAAACAGCGGCCCGTCGCGTTGTTGCGGGCACCCGATGGAATCGGCGAAGAACAGTTCTTCCAGAAGCACGCCGATCGCCTGGAAATTCCTCATATCCGGCAGCTGGATCCGGGACTGGACCCAGGTCATGCCGCCCTGATGGAAATCGACAGCCTCCAGGCCCTCATCAGTGCGGCGCAGATGGGCGCGGTGGAACTGCACACCTGGACCGCCACTCACGACCGGATCGAAACGCCGGACCTGTTCGTCCTGGACCTGGACCCTGACCCGTCGCTGCCTTGGAGTGCCATGCTCGAGGCCACTCGCATGACCTTGTCCTTGCTCGATGAGCTGGGCCTGCAGGCGTTCCTCAAGACCAGCGGCGGCAAAGGCATGCACATCATCGTTCCGTTGGCGCGAAGCGAAAGCTGGGATGTCACCAAGGCCTTCGCGAAAGCCATCTCGCAATTCATGACCCGGCAGATGCCGAAGCGGATCACCGCAACCATGGGACCCAAGAACCGGATCGGGAAGGTTTTCGTCGATTACCTGCGCAACACCCGAGGCGCCAGCACGGTGGCTGCCTACTCGGTACGCGCCCGGCCGGGCCTACCGGTATCGATGCCAATCGCCAGGGCTGAACTCGACGGCCTGCGCAATGCCCAGCAATGGGATATCCAGACGGCCCTCGAACGGGCCAGAAGCCTGGGCGCCGATCCATGGGAAGGCTACAGCCATCGCCAACGGATCACCGCCAGGATGTGGGAACAACTGGACGCAGAAAAGCCCGGGGAGTGAACAAATGCTCTTGGTAGGAGCTGGCAAGACTTCAGATCCAGATGAACACCGCCAGCAGGCCGCCAAAAAACGCCCACTTCTGGAGGTAATACAACTTTCGGTTGCGCTTCTTGAGGGCCTTGCCCTGCAAGCGAATCTTGTAGAGCCTGGAGAACGCCCGGTTCAACCCGCCCGTCTTGTCGCCGGCATCGTTCGGCGCACCCGCAGCGGCCATCACGGTGCGGCTGAACCAGCGATTGAAGGCCGTTGCCCAGCGAAACCGCATTGGCCGCTCCACGTCGCAAAACAAAATGATGCGGTTCTGAGAAGTGGTGTTTTCGGCGTAATGAATGAAGGTTTCGTCGAAGACCACCGCCTCGCCATCGCGCCAATGGTAAGGCTCGCCATCGACATTGATATAGCAACCGGCATCGTTGGGGGTTTCCAGGCCCAGGTGATACCGATAGGACCCGGCGTACGGATCGCGGTGCCGAACCAGTTTGGAGCCGGGCGGCAGCTCGGCAAACATCGCCGCCTTGATCGAACCGATGCTCTGCACCAGTTCAGTGGTGCGTGGACACAACTTCATGGCCGAGGGGTGGCTGTCGCCGTACCATTTCAGGTAAAAGCGCTTCCAGCCGGTCTTGAAGAACGAATTGAAACCCACGTCGTCGTATTGATTTGAGCGCTTGATCGCCCCCGCCTGCAACAGGCTCTGGCCCTCGGCGCGGATTTCCTCCCAATGGGCCTGCAGGGGGCTCAGGTCAGGGAAGTCCGCCGGGCTCAGGTACGGCTTGTTGGGCAACTTCGAACACAGGTAAAGCAGGCAATTGACAGGCGCCAGGAAAGACGAATGGTCGCTTAGCTGGCGTCCGAGCTTGTGCCGCACGCGTCCGCGCAGGTGTACATAGCCGATGGACAGGATGTAGATCGCAGCAATGATGAGTTTCACGGAATCGTCACGCACTGGAGTGAACGGGTTGCGTCCCCTGGCCAACCAAGCGGCAAAAGAGACGCATCAAGAGAGATGGCATTTTAGTCACATGTTGTAACTGAAAGTTATCCTCATTTGTGAAAAACTGTCTTGCCCGGGCAATACCCTATCGTTAACGCGGCCAGATCAGTACAATCGCCGCCAAATATTATGCGCCCCCCTTTTGGCCGACACCGTGAACCGGTTTCGCGCACATCCATTCGGGCTCGGCGCTTCGTATGCTGCTGTCCTCTTATGCCGGATGGACCCTTGCGCCTGTGACCGCGCCGCCTTTGCACGGTTGTGGATCGGCGCAGACAGGTACTGAACAGGTACTGCCGCACCCTTAGCTACTCTGAATGTTCCGCAGGATAAACCTTTGATCTCTACAGCTAACATCACGATGCAGTTCGGCGCCAAGCCGCTGTTCGAAAACGTCTCTGTCAAATTCGGCGCGGGCAACCGCTACGGCCTGATCGGCGCCAACGGTTGCGGCAAGTCGACCTTCATGAAGATCCTCGGCGGCGACCTCGAACCGTCTGGCGGCCAGGTCATGCTCGAGCCGAACGTGCGCCTGGGTAAACTGCGCCAGGACCAGTTCGCCTACGAGCAATTCACTGTCATCGACACCGTGATCATGGGTCACGAAGAGCTGTGGAAGGTCAAGGCTGAGCGCGATCGCATCTATTCGCTGCCGGAAATGACCGAAGAAGACGGCATGGCCGTGGCCGAGCTGGAAACCGAGTTCGCCGAAATGGACGGCTACACCGCCGAATCCCGAGCTGGTGAGCTGTTGCTGGGCCTGGGCATTCCGCTGGAGCAGCATTTCGGCCCGATGACCGAAGTCGCGCCAGGCTGGAAACTGCGGGTACTGCTCGCCCAGGCGCTGTTCTCCGATCCGGAAGTGCTGTTGCTCGACGAACCGACCAACCACCTGGACATCAACACCATCCGCTGGCTGGAAAACATTCTCACGGCGCGTAACAGCACCATGATCATCATTTCCCACGACCGGCACTTCCTGAACAGCGTCTGCACCCACATGGCCGACCTGGACTACGGCGAGCTGCGCCTGTTCCCGGGCAACTATGACGAGTACATGATCGCAGCGACCCAGTCCCGCGAGCAGTTGCTGTCGGACAACGCCAAGAAAAAAGCCCAGATCGCCGAACTGCAGACCTTCGTCAGCCGCTTCTCGGCCAACGCCTCGAAAGCCAAGCAGGCGACTTCCCGCGCCAAGCAGATCGACAAGATCCAGCTCGCCGAGGTCAAGCCATCGAGCCGCGTGAGCCCGTTCATCCGCTTCGAGCAGAACAAGAAGCTGCACCGCCAGGCAGTGACCATCGAGCGCATGTCCAAGGGCTTCGACGGCAAGACCCTGTTCAAGAACTTCAGCTTCACCGTCGAAGCCGGCGAGCGCGTGGCGATTATCGGCCCCAACGGTATCGGCAAGACCACCCTGCTGCGTACCCTGATGGGCGAGCTGGCGCCGGACGCCGGCTCGGTGAAGTGGACCGAGAGCGCGGAACTGGGCTACTACGCCCAGGACCATGCCCACGACTTCGCCGACGATGTCAGCCTGTTCGACTGGATGGGCCAGTGGACCCAGGGCGAACAGATGATCCGTGGCACTTTGGGCCGCATGCTGTTTTCCAACGACGAGATCCTCAAGTCGGTCAAGGTCATCTCCGGTGGTGAACAGGGCCGCATGCTGTTCGGCAAGCTGATCCTGCAGAAGCCGAACGTACTGGTGATGGACGAACCGACCAACCACCTGGACATGGAATCCATCGAAGCGCTGAACCTGGCGCTGGAGAACTACCCGGGCACGCTGATCTTCGTCAGCCACGACCGTGAGTTCGTCTCGTCCCTGGCCACCCGTATCATCGAGCTGAGCGCTGATGGCGTGGTCGACTTCAGCGGCACTTATGACGACTACCTGCGCAGCCAGGGTGTGATGTTCTAAGAGCAGCTCTGAGCCGCAAGCCGCAAGTGAAAAGCCCTGTCCAATGTGACAGGGCTTTTTTCATTTCAAGGGCACAAGACCTGTGGGAGCGAGCCTGCTCGCGATGGCGGTGTGTCAGCCGAGATTTTGATCAACCGACGCACCGCCATCGCGAGCAGGCTCGCTCCCACAAGGGGATCTGCGGTGATCTTCAATCCGCGTATTTAGTTAGCCAGCTTTCTTTTCTTCTCTCCCCGCGCCATGATGAAGCTCTTCTGCCGCCGCCCGCGAACGAGCCCATGTCTACGCCGCAAGCCACTCCCAGCTCCCTGTCGATCACCCTGCAGATCGTCTCCATCGTTTTCTACACCTTCATTGCCTTCCTTTGCATCGGCCTGCCGATTGCCGTGTTGCCAGGGTATGTCCATGAACAATTGGGCTTCAGTGCCGTGGTGGCTGGCCTGACCATCGGTTCGCAATACCTGGCGACCCTGCTCAGCCGCCCCATGGCCGGGCGGGTGTCGGACAGCGTCGGGACCAAACGGGCGATCGTCTACGGGTTGTCGGGCATTGTGCTCAGCGGTGTGCTGACGTTGATTTCCACCTTGTTGCAAAGTCTGCCGTTGCCGAGCCTGGTGATCCTGATTGCCGGCCGCTTGTTGCTCGGCGTGGCCCAAGGTTTGATTGGCGTTGGCACCATCAGTTGGTGCATGGGCCAGGTCGGCGTGGAGCACACGGCCCGTGCGATCTCCTGGAACGGCATTGCCTCCTACGGCGCCATCGCCATCGGCGCCCCGCTGGGGGTGGTGATGGTAGGTAACATGGGTTTCAGCAGCCTGGGCATCGCGCTGTCACTGTTGGCCGGCGCGGCGCTGTTGTTGATCCGCAACAAGCCTTCGGTGCCGGTGGTCCGTGGCGAACGCCTGCCCTTCCGGGCCGTGTTCGGACGCATTGCGCCATACGGGGCCAGCCTTAGCCTCGCCTCGATCGGCTACGGCACGCTCACCACGTTCATCACCCTGTTTTATGTCAGCCGTGGCTGGATCGGCGCAGCGTGGTGCCTGACGGTGTTCGGCATCTGCTTCATTCTTTCGCGATTGCTGTTCATTTCCAGCATTGCCCGTTTCGGTGGCTTCAACTCGGCCATCGCCTGCATGAGCATCGAAACCCTGGGGCTGGTGCTGCTCTGGCTGGCGCCTTCCCCCGCGTTCGCCTTGGTGGGGGCGGGACTGGCCGGTTTCGGGCTGTCGCTGGTGTATCCGGCACTCGGGGTGGAAGCCATCAAGCAAGTGCCAAACACCAGCCGTGGCGCGGGGTTGAGTGCCTATGCCGTGTTCTTCGACCTGGCCTTGGCGATTGCCGGGCCATTGATGGGGGCGGTGGCGTTGAACCTGGGCTACTCGTCGATCTTTTTCTGCGCCGCCTTGCTGTCGATCACCGGGCTGGGCTTGACCCTGCTGCTGCGTCGACGCGCCGAAAAAACCGCTTACTGATCGGCGGTGCGCATACCGGCCCGGCTCGGCTTGCCCAGGGCCTGGCTGAAGAAGCGCCCGGCTTCGGAAATCATGGTGCGGTGGATGTCCTTGCGGTCGACGCCATCGGCATCGGTGCACAGCGCCGGCATCGTGGCAATCTGCTCCTCGGTGCAGGGTGCCAGGAAAACAAAGTGCCCTGCCCCGGCCAAGGTCTTGAAATCCGGCGCGGTGGGCAGTTTACGGGCCAGTGCCGCGGCATTCTTGTCGAAGGCCACCAGTTTGTCGCCATCGCCGCTGTACAGCAGCACCGGCACATGGACGTCGGCCAAGGTATGGCGACCGAACTTCAGGCTCAACGGTGCCATCAACAGCAATGCCCGCACCCTGGGGTCGGCCATCGGTTGCAGATCGTCGCGGTCGGCGATCAGCTCGCCCTGGGTGTTGCAGGCGTCACGGTCGTCCGGCCGCTCTTGGCAATAACGGCGCAGGCGATTGAGATCGGGCGTGGCGCCAGACAGGATCAGGGCGGTTTCCCCTCCGGCGGAATAGCCGATCACCCCCACCTGCCCGGCATTGACGAACGGCGACAGCATCGGATCGTTCAGCGTCGCGGTGATGGCCTCGGAAATCTGGATCGGCCGTCCGTAGAGGTTGCTCAGAGTACCCAAGCGGCTATGGTCCTGGGCATTGTCGCCAGGGTGGATCACCGCGACCACGACAAATCCCTTGCGTGCCAGCGAAGTGGCCAGGTCATGCAGGGCCAGCGGTGTCCCCGTGTTGCCGTGGGACAGCATCAACATCGGGAAGCGGCCGATGGCAATCTGGGCGTCCGGTGCAGCGTCGATCTGATAGCCACCCAGCTGGCTGGTTTGCGCTCGGGCGTTAGACGGATAGAAGGCGATGGCGTGCATCGGCTGGTGATCCAGCGGATCGAGAAAGCTCAGCTCGTGAAAACCGGCACTCCAATTGGGGTGCAGCGCCGGTGCAGCCTGCACCGTAACCAGGCTGCCGAGCAGACAAAGCAATATCCCTGCACCAAGACGTGTCATCGAATCATCCACCTTCACCAGCGGACAGGAAGGCCCCGTCGCTCGCTGCCTGGACTTGCACGACCTGCGCCAAAAGCCCGATGAACAGAATACAGCGTTTTACGAAGGTTTCGATATTCATCAATGTGCAAAGGGGGTGATGCAAACCTCACGGCCACCGAAAAACCAATGTGGGAGCGAGCCTGCTCGCGAAAGCGGTGGGTCAGTCGGCATGGAGGTGACTGGTACACCGTTATCGCGAGCAGGCTCGCTCCCACAGTAAAGTCGTGCTGAATGCAAATCTCACAGCGACCCAAAACCAGTGTGGGAGCGAGCCTGCTCGCGAAGCGATGGGTCAGTCAGCATGGAGGTGACTGGTACATCGTTATCGCGAGCAGGCTCGCTCCCACCGGGATTTCAGGGCTTGATGACGCTGTGCAAGCCTTACGCGGCGGCGAACTGTTCGCCAATCTGCGCCTTGGCGTCGCTCATGGCCTTGTTGCGCATGTCATCACCGTAGGCCAGGCCCTCGGCACGGACGATTTCGATGTCGGTGATACCGAGGAAACCGAACAGAAGCTTCAAGTAGTCTTCATGACCCACACCGCTCGGCTGACCGGCATGCAGGCCGCCGGAAGTGGAAACGATCACCAGCTTCTTGCCGCCACACAGGCCTTGCGGGCCGGCTTCGGTGTAGCTGAACGTCTGCCCGGCCACGGCAATGCGGTCGATCCAGGCCTTGAGCTGGGTTGGGACGGTGAAGTTGTACATCGGCGCAGCGATCACGACTGCATCCGCCGCGAGGAACTCAGCCAGCGTGGCAGCGCTGAGGTCGGCTTCGTGCTGCTGCGCGGCGTCACGCAATTCGGCGCTGGTACCGGCCGCAACCAGCGTCTGGGCGGAAAAGTGACTGATTGCATCGGCGGCCAGGTCGCGGTAGGTCACCACCACGCCCGGTTCGGCGGCTTTCCAGGCCTCGACCACCTCACGGCTCAATTGGCGGGAAGCGGAGTTGTCGCCGAGGATGCTCGAATCAATGTGCAGAAGTTTCATATGAGTGCTCTCCAATGAGGATCGCTACCGGGCGATCGAATGGGGACCATCCTACCGATGAAACCAATAGCCGATTAGCCCGCTATGATGCGATAGTTCGTTCTACTGACAGGACAATCGAGCCCGACATGCAAGACCTCAACGATCTCTACTATTTCGCCAAAGTCGTCGAAGCCGGTGGCTTCGCCGCAGCCGGACGGACCCTTGGCATCCCCAAGTCGCGACTGTCCAGGCGTATTGCCGAACTGGAAGACCGCCTCGGCGCCCGCCTGCTGCAACGCACCACTCGCCAGTTGAAACTGACAGCGGTGGGCGAACGCTACCTGCGCCATTGCCAGGCCATGTTGTTGGAGGCGGAAATGGCCGACGAAGCGGTGGCGAGCATGTCCAGTGCGCCCCGTGGTCGGCTGCGGGTTTCGAGCCCGGTGGGGCTGGCCCACGAAATATTGGCCGGGGTGGTGGCCGACTTCCTGGAAAAATATCCTCAGGTCCAATTGGAGATGATCCTGCTCAATCGCCGCGTCGACCTGGTGAGCGAGGGCATCGATGTAGCGTTGCGGGTGCGTGACCTGGGTGACGAAGACCCGTTGCTGATGACCCGCCGCTTGCGTCAGGCGCGGTTGATCATGGTCGCCAGCCCGACGTTCGTCGAAGGGCGGCGGATCGAAACACCCGAGGACCTCAAACAAGTCCCGGTGCTCGGGGCGCTCGAGAGCGATCGCCTGGTGCATCTGCGCCTGCACAGTGCCGACGGACAGGTCGCCGAACTGGCCCTGGAAGCACGCCTGGGCATCGACGATTTCATTGTCCGCCGCGCCTGCGTCCTTGCCGGCCTGGGATTTACCTTATTACCGAGCATGTATTGCGAGCAGGAGTTGAAGGACGGCACACTGGTGGAATTGCTACCGGGATGGTCGCTGCCCGATGGCTGGCTGCAGGCGGTCTATCCCCATCGACGCGG
This sequence comes from Pseudomonas sp. ICMP22404, assembly GCF_006227205.1. Taxonomy (GTDB): domain Bacteria; phylum Pseudomonadota; class Gammaproteobacteria; order Pseudomonadales; family Pseudomonadaceae; genus Aquipseudomonas. The sequence goes on along the minus strand of NZ_VCNG01000006.1, from coordinate 120,880 downwards.
CATGTTGCCGGCGGTACGCGCATGGCTCGACCACCTGGTGGAAGCCTTCAATCTTTGTGGAGAAAGGACGTTATGAGTTTGAGCGAAGAGGATGTCGCACGGTTTTGCCTGGGCTTGCCTGGCGCCAGGGAAGATTACAAATGGGGCGGCGTGCGGGTGTTTTCCATCGCCGGAAACAAGATGTTCGCCCTGCAGGGGCTGCGCAGCGATTCATTGGCGTTCAAGGTCGACAAGGACCTGTTCCTGGGACATTGCGACCGACCGGGCATCCATCCCGCCCCGTATCTGGCGCGGGCGCAATGGATCATCATGCACACCCCCTACCCCTTGGGTGCCGAGGAACTGCATGGCCTGCTACGACGCTCCCACCAACTCGTGGTCAGCAAGTTGCCCAAGCGCACGCAGGTCGGTTTGCTATTGCAGTGACATTACCCCCAGGCCAGCAAATGGCCGCCCAGGAACAACTGGTCGACCCAGAACGCCTGGTGCAGCAGCACGATGAACCAGAACACCACTTGAAACGACACCTTTCGGGTCTTGTGCCGAAAGACCTGCTGGGCCAGCAACGCGCCAGGCCAGCCCCCAGCCAGCTCCACGGCGTGCAGTACGTTCTCGGGGGTACGCCAGGCGTCGGAACGGGCCTTGCGTTTGTCGCTCCAGTACAGCAGGAACGCCACGACGCTGACAACGCCATAGGCCGTCAGAGGCACCCATGATGCCTCCTGCAACCCGAGCAACAGCGAGCCCGTCAGCGGCAGCGCGCACAGCAACGCCAATACGATCAACTTGAGCCGAAGGTTCTGCACGACGCCCCCATTATTGCGGGCCGCGTGCCTGCGCGTGCCGGAATCGTTCATGGCCGGGCGCTTGTCCAGTCGACCCAACCGAATTGCCAGGTCGCCAGGATCAACAAGCCGAACACGATCCGATACCAGGCGAACACCGCATAGCTGTGGTTGGCGATGAACCGCAGCAACCCCTTGACGGCGATCATGGCGAAGATGAACGCGGTGACGAAACCGATGGCAAACACCGGGAAGTCCGCCGGTACGAAAAGCGCGCGGTATTTGTAGCCCGAGTAGACAGCCGCACCGACCATGGTCGGCATGGCCAGGAAGAAGGAGAACTCGGTCGCGGTCTTGCGCGACAGGCCGAACAGCAACCCGCCGATGATGGTCGAGCCGGAACGGGAGGTGCCGGGAATCATCGCCAGGCACTGGGCCAGACCGACCTTGATTGCATCTTTCCAGGTGATGTCGTCCACCGTTTCGGCGTGTACTTCATGCTGGCGCTGTTCGGCCCACAGCATGATGAAACCACCCACCACCAGCGCGGCGGCCACTGTGATCGGGTTGAACAGGTATTCGTGGATCAGATCCGCAAACAGCACGCCCAGCACCACGGCTGGCAGGAAGGCGATCAACAGGTTGGCGGTAAACCGCCGGGCACTGGGTTGGGTGGGCAAACCCAACACCACGTCGAAGATCTTGCGCCGGAATTCCCAGACCACTGCCAGGATCGCCCCCAACTGGATGATGATGTTGAACGCCATGGCCCGTTCCCCACCGAACCCGAGCAAGTCGGCGACAACGATCTGGTGCCCCGTGCTGGAAATCGGCAGGAATTCCGTCAGACCTTCTACAATGCCAAGAATCAGTGCCTGAAAGGCAGTCCACAAATCCATTCATCCCCCAAGAAAGGCCCTGTCAGCAGGGCCTCATCGATAATCAAGTGTCATGCCCTTACGAGCAGCGGGTGCACGATAACTGCGCCATAGCCCAAAAAACCAATGAAAAATCAAAGGCAGGCTCAGGTTTTGCGCCGCGAGGCCGAAATCCTATCAGACAAGCCCTCATAACGCCGACGCGTTATGGCCCAGGGGGCAATCCACCGGCCGTGGATGACAAGAACAAGAAACTGGAGTGACAGCGTATGAATAGCTTGCGCAATGTGTCGATCAGCCGACGCTTGTGGCTCATCCTCGTCGTGGCCATCTTGATGGTATTCACGCTGGGTGCCCTGATGCTGAAACAGATCCACAGCGATCTCTATCAGGCCAAGGTGCAGAAAACCCAGCATGTGGTCCAGACCGCCAGCGGCGTGCTGAGCTACTACCATGGCCTGGAAACCGCCGGCACCCTGACCCGCGAAGCCGCCCAGAAACAGGCCCTCAGTGCCGTGCGTGGCCTGCGCTATAACGAAACCGACTATTTCTGGATCAATGACCTGACCCCGGTCATGATCATGCACCCGACCAACCCGAAGCTAGAAGGCCAGAACCTCTCGGCGATCCGCGACCCGAACGGTTTCGCACTGTTCAACGAGATGGTCATCATCGCCAAGGCCAAGGGTGCCGGGATGGTGAACTATCTATGGCCGAAACCGGGCGCCGAGGCACCGGTCGGCAAGACGTCCTACGTCAAACTGTTCGAACCCTGGGGCTGGATCATCGGTTCGGGCGTATACGTGGATGACGTACAGGCCGAGTTCCTGGCCCAACTGATCAAGGCCTCGCTGGTGGGCCTGACGATCGCACTGATCATGAGCCTGCTGTTGACCCTGATCGTGCGCAGCATCGTGCGGCCCCTGCAAGAGACGGTGAACGCGATGGCCAACATTGCTAGCGGTGAAAGCGACCTGACCCGCACCCTCGACACCCATGGCCAGGATGAAGTCACCCAACTGGCGCGCCACTTCAACGCGTTCACGACCAAGCTGCGCGAGGTGGTGAGCCAGCTGCAGGTTTCTGCCAGCGCCCTGGGGCAATCGTCCAGCGAATTGGGCAGCGACGCCGCCCAGGCCCAGGAGCGCAGCCAACAGCAATCGCAGCAGATGGAGTTGGTGGCCACGGCGATCAACGAAGTGACCTATGGCGTCCAGGATGTGGCCAAGAACGCCGAACATGCCGCCAGTGAAATGCGCGACGCCGAGTCCCAGGCCCAGCAGGGCCAAGTCAACATCGATGGTAGCTTGCAGCAGATCGACCGTCTTTCCCAGACCATCGACCAAGCGGTTGAAGTGATTCGTACCCTGGCCAGCGAAAGCACCCAGATCGGCAGCGTGCTGGAGGTCATCCGCTCCATCGCCGAACAGACCAACCTGCTGGCCCTCAACGCCGCGATCGAAGCCGCTCGCGCCGGGGAGCAAGGCCGGGGGTTTGCGGTGGTGGCTGATGAGGTGAGGTTGCTGGCCCAGCGCACGCAGAAGTCCACCGCCGAGATCCAGGGGATGATCGAGCGCTTGCAAACTCACTCCGAAGCCGCGGTGAAAGTCATCAGCGACAGCAGCCGCGCCTCGCAGCTGACCATCGAACAGGCCGGCCTGGCGGGTGCCAGCCTCAACGCCATCGGTCAGGCCCTGCGCAATCTCAACAGCCTGAACGCCTCCATCGCCAGTGCCACCCTGCAACAGGCCCACGTGGTAGAGGACATCAACCAGAACGTCACCCAGGCCGCCGGCCTGTCCCACAGCACCGCCCTGGCGGCGGAACAATCGAGCCTGGCAAGCACGCGCCTCAAGGCACTGAGCGAACAGCTGAACGGCCTGCTCAAGCAGTTCCGGGTCTAAAGCTGACCCACCGCCATCGCGAGCAGGCTCGCTCCCACAGAGGCTGCTGGCGACCATAGATCTCGCGATCAACCCGGCCTCCTGTGGGAGCCGGGCTTGCCCGCGAAGACGGCAGCACATCCAACACACCTGTGACAGGCACACCGCCTTCGCGAGCAAGCTCGCCCCCACAGATCTCTCTGGCGGCCACAGATCCTGCAATCAACCCGGCTCCCCCCTGTGGGAGCGAGCCTGCTCGCGATAGCGTCGGCACATCCAACATTGATGTTGGAGCTGCGCCCGCCATAACGTTTACAATCGCCCCCCTTCTCCATTCCCCAAGGAACCGCCATGTCCGGGCTTGAACTGTTTGCCGCAGCCCTCGGCGTGATCGCTGTCTGGTTGACCGTCAAGCAGAACCCCTGGTGCTGGCCGATCGGCCTGATCATGGTGTTGCTGTACAGCTGGATTTTCTACGACGTGAAGTTGTACTCGGACATGCTGTTGCAAGTGGTCTACGCCGCGCTGCAACTGTACGGCTGGTGGCAATGGACCCGCGCCGGCCAACAGCATGACGGACGCCAGGTCACCCGCCTGGGTGGCCCGTCGGTTCTGATTGGCCTGGCGGCTGGGGCGGCAGGCAGCCTGGTGCTGGGCGCTGCCATGGCGCACTGGACCGACGCCGCCCAGCCCTGGCTCGACGCGGCGCTCACCGGCTTCAGCCTCGTGGCCCAGTGGTGGATGGCCCAGAAGCGCGTGCAATGCTGGCCTTTGTGGATTGCCCTGGACGTGATCTTCGTTGGCCTGTTCATCTACAAGGGCCTGTACCTGACCGCGGCGCTCTACGCCCTGTTCACCTTGCTGGCCGTGCAGGGCTGGCGGGAATGGCGCGCCGACCCGGCCCTGCGCGCATGAAGGTGGTAGTGCTGACGGGGCCCGAGTCTGCCGGCAAGAGCTGGCTGGCGGAGCGATTGCAGGAACACTTCGGTGGCTTGCGGGTGGACGAATACGTCCGCCACTTCATGGAGCAGCACCCCCGCGACACTTGCCTGGATGACATCACCGATATCGCTCTCGGACAACTGGCCTGGGAAGACACAGCCAGGGCCCGAAAACCGACGCTGCTGATCCTCGATACCCATCTGTTGAGCAATATTCTCTGGAGCCAGACCCTGTTCGGCGACTGCCCGGACTGGCTGGAGCCAGCCTTGCTGGAGCGCCACTACGACCTGCATCTGCTGTTGAGCCCCGAGCAAGTCGAATGGACGGGGGATGGCCTGCGTTGCCAACCAGAACTGGCGCAACGCTTGCAGTTTTTCGCGGCCATCGAGGATTGGTTGATCCGACACCAGCAACCTTTTCAGATGATCGAAGGGGACTGGGCGCAGCGCCAAAGCCAAGTGTTCACAGCCGTGGCCCATCTGCTCCAGGCCTGAGCAGATCCCCACGGAATGAGGTGCCGGCATAGTGCCACTCCGTTCCACTCTTGAAACATCCCCCTCGCGTCAAACCCGGATCCAAAGCTGTTTCACCGGTTTGTCATCCCAACTGTCAACGCGCTGAAACACTCCCTCAAAAGCCTGGATCCAGAGCCACTGGACAGCTGATGGCCTATTGACCGTCATATGCCTTGTCTCAACTATGAAACAGGTCCCGTCCCAGCCGTTGTGCCATCACGACCAACCCATTGAATCCAAAGACTTTTAAGAACCCGGCACGACATCTGCTCTTCCCCCTTCGCAACGCTGGACCAGGGCCAGCCCACCGAAGAAGGAATCGATACCGTGGGGACTTTCGATAGAAGTTTGACCGTCCTGTTGTTGATCGGCTGCGCCGCCGGTGCGATGTTCAGCCTATCGGTACAGGCCGAGGGCAACGGCGTCATCGTCCTCAACCGTGACGTACAGCCCGTCCATATCGGTCGCAACGGTGGCAAGGATCCCTACCCGACCACTGTCAATGCCAACCCTTCCGCTCGAATCAGCCAAGCGACCACCAGCACCGAACTGAGCGACGGCGAATTTGCCAGCGTCGCCAGCGGTTCGTCGATCCGCAACACCCTCAATACAAACACGGGTGTGCAAGGCCTGAATGTCGTGACCAGCCCCAACGGTATGCCTGGCATGGGCGCCGGTCATGGTGGCGGCAGCGGCGGTGCGATCTCCGGCACCATCAACCGCTCGCTGAGCTCCGGCCTGGCCCCGCTGGGTCGCCTGGCAGGGGGGCAATGACATGAGGCCGATCCTGTTCCTGCTCGCCCTCCTCGGCTCATCCACCGCATTGGCCGACCCTGGCGTGGCGGTGGTCAGCAGCGCCAACTTGCAGGACTCCGGCAGTCGTTATACCGGCAACTTCAACGTCAACCAGGCGGCAGGCGATCGGACCCAGCAAACCAACACCCGGGCCATTGCCATCGGCACCGAGGCACAGGCCACCACCTATGTCCGCCAACGGCTGGACACCCCCGCCGACTCTTCCATGAACGCGACCGCCCGCATTGGCGGCAGCTCTTTCAGCAATGGCAACGGTGTGCTGGGCGTCAACCAGTCCGCCGGAGCCAACAACCAGATGGCCAATGCCATGCGGGTGGGCATCAGCGCCCAGCCGCAGAGCATTGACGACAGCGCGCTTTCTCAACAGAACGTGGCGCTGTTACCGAACTCAGGAGCAACTGGCGCCCCAACCGGCAGTCGCCAGGTCGTTACCAGCGACCAGGCCTTCACCGGCAGCCGAGGGGTCATCCAGGTGAACCAGAGTGCCGGGGTGGGGAACCGAATGGCCAACACCCTGAGCATCCGGGTCGCTGACTGACCCGAGCAGTAAATCCATAAGAAAGTACCGACACACTTAACCAACGACACGCAAGGAGAAACACCATGAAACCAACAATGGCACTCAAACCATTGGTTTTCGCTCTCGCCGCTGTCATGGCAATGGCCGCACAGGCCGGTGGAAACGATAACAACCACGGCAACGGGCACGACCATGGCAACCATGGCCATCAAGGTCCGACGCTGGATCAACTGCTCTCCATCAGCGCCGGTGCTGGGGCTACGGTGCTGGATGAGCAGAACAGCGACGGCAACGTGGTGACCAACCAGGCCACCAAAAACACCGCTGAAGCCAAAGACTCGCTCAATGGCAGCAACGGTAACATGGGCGCCAACGTCGCGGCCGGTGACGGTAACCAGCAAGACAACGCCGCCGCCCTGGCCACTGCGGACGAAAGCTTTATCTTCGGTTCGGCGGTATCCATGTCCAGTGCCACCCAAGTCAATAACAATAACTACGTCAAAAACAACTCGACTCAAAACAACGCCTCGCTCACCAACGCGGGCAACAACGGCTCCGGCAACATCGGCATCAACGTGACCGCCGGCAACTTCAACCAACAGAAAAACAACCTCGCCATCGCCGTATCGGGTGGCCGTGTTGCGCAAGCCTCGGCCGCCGCCGACCAGACCTCCACCGGCCTGGTGGTGGACAACAAAGGCGTGCGGACCTACAAGACCGACACCCTCACCAGCACCTATGAAGCCTCCGGCACGTTCAAAGCCAAAGGCACCGGTACCGCCGAAGACAACAATCATGGCGGCTGGGACAACAAAGGCGGCTATGGCGGCGGTCATGATGACGACAAGTTCAAGTTCTCCGCCGTGGGCACTTTCGAACTGGCCGGCAGCAATACCCAGCAAGTGTTGACCCGTGATGGCTGGAAAAACCCTGTGATCAACAACGCCACCATGAACAACTCCATGAATGGCTTCTCCGGTAACGGCGGCGCCAACGTGTCGGCGGGCGTGGGTAACCAGCAGAGCAACTCGCTGTCCATCGCGGCAGGCTGCAAAGCCTGCATGTAACCACGTGTGATATGAAGCCCCGGCAACGGGGCTTCTTTTCCAAGGTACCCACAAGGCGTATCGATCATGCGTGCGACTGCCCTTTCCCTGCTGCTTTGCATGGCGTGTGTCACCGAAGCCGCGCAAATGCCGGTCGCCGCCCTACCCGGCGGCATGCTGGTCTACAAACCGGTACAAAGCGTGCGCGAGCGCAAATTCAGCGACATCGTCGAGCAGAAAACCGATTTCAGCTGCGGTGCCGCCGCACTGGCCACGGTGCTGCGCCAGGCCTATTGGCTGGATGTCGATGAAGAGCATGTCATCAAGGGCATGTTGGTCAATGCCGACCAGCAGCTCGTGCGTACCCAGGGTTTTTCCATGCTGGACATGAAACGCTATGTGGAAAGCATCGGTATGCGCGCCCGGGGCTATCGGATACCGGCAGAGAAGCTCGAAGCCGTGACGATTCCGGTGGTGGTCCTGATGGAAATACGTGGCTACAAGCACTTCGTGGTGTTGCAGCGGGCCGACAAGCAATGGGTCTACATCGGCGACCCGGTGCTGGGGCACAAGCGCTACGCCCACGACGATTTCGTCAAAGGCTGGAACGGCATCGTCTTCGCCATCGTCGGTCCAGGCTACGACAAGACCAACGCACTACGCAGTCCTCCGCAGCCGTTGACGGCACGTAACAAGCTGGACGGGTTCAACCCGGTCAAGGATGCGGAATTGATGGATTTCGGTTTCATCCAGAGCGACTTTTTTTAATCGCCGACCAACTGCCAACGATGAATACAAAAGGAGCAGGATGCTCCGGGAGCTGTACATGAGAACTTCACACTGGCTGTCGCTGGCCTGCCTGGCCGCGACCGCGTCGGGCTATGCCCATGCCGGATTCAAACCTATCGAAATCAAGGATCAGGAGCTCGCCGAGCTGCGCGGGCGTTATGTCATGCCCGGACGGGTCATCAGCTTCGGCGTCGTCATGAGCAGTACCTGGCGCAACGCCAGCGGCGACCTGATCGGCGCCACCAGCTCCATGCAGATCCAGGCCTCCACCGTCAAACCCGAGTTCTACGTCTCCACCATCAAGCAGACCGGCAACGGCAGCGCTCCGGAACAGGGCAGCGGCAACATTACCGGTGGCGCAGGTCTTGGGACGAGCCAAGGTGTGACCCAGAGCGTACGCGCTGCCGGCGACGGCAATACCGCCTACAACAACGTCAGCATCAACGTGAAAGAAAGCAACCAACCCCCTGCCCTCGCACCCTCCCAAGGCCAGTTGCTGACCAGTGGCCAGACCATCAGCGGTAGTAACGCCGCCGGCAGTGTCTCGGTAACAGCCACCGGCAGCGGTGTACAGATGGCAATCCAGGCCAACCACAACCAGGGCAGCACCCTGCAGCAAGTGGCCCAGGGCGGTCTTTTGCAAAATACCCGCCTGCTGGGCAACAGCAACCTGGTCAATAACATGACCCAGCTCAATGTGGTGCTGAACAACAATGGCCCCAGTGCCGGGGCGCTGGACTGCAACCTGACGCAGCTGCGCGGCCTACGCAACCTTGGGTATTGAACTACGCTGCTTTTCGACCACTGGGCAAATAGGGACGGCATTCTCATGTATCGATCCGTATCGTTGCGCGCTGTAATGTGTCTGAGCACATTGTTCCCGGCGACCCTGCTGCAAGCGGCACCGGATGCGGACATCGAAGCATTGAAACAGGAGTTGCTCGAGCTCAAGCAACGATACGAGGTCCAGCAGAAAGCCCTGGCGGTCCTCGAACAGCGGGTGCGCCAGGTGGAAGACCAGCCCGCGGCCCCGCCGCCCAAGCGCCTGGTCAAATCCCCTGCCGACATGAAAGGCAACCAGAACGTCGCAGGCAGCGGCGCGACAACGGCTGGCGGCAGCGGCTACGGGCAATCCCTGGCCGACGACTCGCAACCGGCCCAGAGCGTCTCCAACCTCTATGACGAGGCCAGCGGCTTCTTTGGTGGCGGCAAATTCAGCTTCGAGACCGGTGTGACCTATTCGCGCTACGACACCCGACAGCTGATTCTCAATGGCTTCCTGGCCCTGGATTCGATTTTCCTGGGCAACATCAACCTGGACCGGATCAAGGCCGACACCTGGACGCTGGATCTCACCGGCCGCTACAACTTCGACAATCGCTGGCAGTTCGACCTCAATGTGCCGGTGGTCTACCGGGAGTCCACCTACCAGTCCGGCGGCGCCAATAACGGGGCGGCCGGTGTCACCAGCGAAGAAACCGTCACCCGCGATCCCACCATCGGCGATGTCAATTTCGGCATTGCCTACAAGTTCATGGACGAATCGATCAATACCCCCGACGCCGTGGTGACCTTGCGCGTCAAGGCCCCGACCGGCAAGGATCCATTCGGCATCAAGCTGCGCCAATCCCCGAGCAACACCAACCTGTTCGTACCGGAAGATCTACCCACCGGCAACGGCGTCTGGTCGATCACCCCCGGGCTTTCCCTGGTCAAGACGTTCGACCCGGCCGTGCTGTTCGGCACCCTGGCCTACACCCACAACTTCGAGGAGTCGTTCGACGACATCAGCTCCACCGTCAACCAGAAAGTGCCGGGCAAGGTGCGGATCGGCGACAGCTTCCAGATCGGCGCAGGGCTGGCCTTTGCGTTGAACGAGAAAATGAGCATGTCGTTCTCGGTATCGGACCTGATCCAGAAGAAAAGCAAGCTCAAGCAGGACGGTGGGGATTGGGAGTCGGTGGTCTCCAGTGATGCCAATGCCGGCTACTTCAACATCGGCATGACCATCGCCGCCTCCGACAACCTGACCATCGTGCCCAACCTGTCCATCGGGCTGACCGACGATGCGCCGGATTTCAGCTTCAGCCTGAAGTTTCCGTATTACTTCTAGCCCAGGACGGGCACCTTGTGGGAGCGAGCCTGCTCGCGATGGCGGTGGATTTGTCACGAAAGAGGTGCCTGCGCTACCGCCATCGCGAGCAGGCTCGCTCCCACAGGTTGCAACCTTGCTTCAGGATGATTCAGCGGATCTGATGCTTGTGCAGCAGGCGATAGAACGTTGGGCGGGACACGCCCAGCACCCGGGCCGCGACGCTCAGGTTGTCACTGTGACGGTTGAGCACATCGCTCAGAGCCTGGCGCTCGGCACGGGTCTTGTAATCTTCAAGGGTGCCCATCGGTGCCACAATTCCATGGGGGCTGGACAGGCCAAGATCCCGGGCTTCGATCTGCCGCCCCTCGGCCAGTACCAGGCCGCGACGAACACGATTGGCCAGTTCCCGGACATTGCCCGGCCAGTCATGCATGCCCATTGCCACCAGCGCATCCTCGCTGAAGCTGCGTGGCCGGCGACCGGTTTCCTGGCTATAGAGATGGGAAAAGTGACTGGCAAGCATCGACAAGTCGCCGTGGCGTTCACGCAGCGGCGCCATCACCACTTGCAACACGTTCAGGCGATAGTACAGGTCTTCGCGAAACAGCCGGTGCTCGATGGCCGCTTCCAGATCCACGTGGGTGGCCGCCAGTACCCGCACATCGACTGCAATCGGCTGGCTGCCACCGACCCGTTCGATGTGTTTTTCCTGCAGGAATCGCAGCAGGTTGGCTTGCAGCTCCAGCGGCAGGTCACCAATCTCATCCAGAAACAGCGTCCCGCCGTGGGCCGCCTCGATGCGGCCGATCTTGCGCTGATGAGCACCGGTGAATGCGCCTTTTTCGTGGCCAAACAATTCGGACTGGATCAGGTGTTCGGGGATGGCGCCACAGTTGATGGCAATGAACGGCTTGTTGCGACGCAGGGACTGCGAATGCAGGGTGCGCGCGACCAGTTCCTTGCCGGTACCGCTCTCGCCGCGAATCAATACCGGCGACTCGGTGGGCGCCAGTTTGCTCAACAACTTGCGCAATTCTCGAATCGGTCTGCTGTCGCCCAGCAGTTCATGCTCGGGAAGTTGGACGTGAACCGAACCTTGCCCGCGCAGACGCGCCATGCCAAACGCCCGACCCAGCGTCACCTGGACCCGTGATACATCGAAGGGCAATGTATGGAAATCAAAAAACCATTCGCAGACAAAATCGCCCACATTCTTGAGCCGCAGCACTTCCTGATTGAGCACGGCGATCCACTCGGTACCGCTGCGGCTGATCAACTCCTTGACCGCTTCCGGGCGCTCCAGATGGAAAGGCTGCAACCTCAAAAGGCCCACGTCGCAGGTTCGGACGCCGGCATGTTCGAGAGAGCAGCTCTCCACCTCCCAACCAATGCTGCGTAAACCCGGAAGCAGGCGATGACAATCATCGCAGGGATCAACCACGAGCAGACGACGTGACGTACTGGCTTCGACCATGACTGATCCTTGGCGCCAAAAATAAGAAATATGATTAGAAACAGTCGTTTGGCGAACCTGCATGTAACAGTAGCAAGAAGTTGACACACCCTTGTATCAATTGATTATTGAAAACGCCTGAAAGTGGTTATAAGCGAGCGCGTTTCGTTAGTTGCCGCATGGCAAATCTTTCAGGGCGCTTTCAAACAAAAGCCTATTTGCCGGGTCTGAAAGAAAATCGAAATTTATTCAGGGATTGTGTGACCTGACCCACGGTTCGGAACATCAGTACAAGTAACCCGCCGCACGGTCCGCCCAACCGACGGCACATCATCTGATTGGGCACTTTTATGAGAGAACGCCATGAACGCCCCGCTCCGTATCAACGAAGCTCTTTTGATTGCCGACCGCGCATTTAAACCTTTCCAGTGCGTGGCCTGGGCCCCACAGGATGGTAACGGCGAATTGAGCCTGACCGTCGTTGACCGCACCAATACCCATATTGGCCGCACCCAGATTCCAAGCAGCGCCTATACCGACCCAGCCCAACTGGCCAGCCTGTTGAAACAAGCCCGCGCCGAATTGAGCCAGGAAGGTTACAAGTTGCAATCCTGGTCCATGCCGGAATAAACACGCTCTTTTACGTATACAGTCCGAGCCTGTATTGATAGCAGGCTTGGTACTGAGTCGAAAAGTCATTGCTCTGGCACGAATCGCAGCTATTTGTGCAAGGTCTGACAGTTGTGCACTGTCACATTCAGGGATTGAATGTTGCCCTCATGCAGTCATCGCCCCTCCGGGCCGGTCGACGTGCGAGGAGAGGCATGCATGCTCAATCAATTCGCGCCTGAGCGTTCAATGGCGGCGGCCAACGCCGGTCAACTGGATGCGGGTTTTGCCCAAAACGGCAAGGCATGGGTCCATTTTTCCGGTAGCACCTCCAGCCTGACCACCGGATTGGCCCTCGACCACACCGGAAGAATTCTGGTGGCGGCCAAAATCGAGACACCCCACGGCAGCCGGTTCGGGCTCACACGGCTTAACCACGACGGTTCAACCGACCCAGGTTTTGGAACCGATGGCTGTGTCATTGGTTCTTTTGAGCCCGGCTTCGAAGCAACGGCAGGCAAAGTGACCGAATTGCCCGACGGAAAGATTCTGTTATCCGGCCTGCATTACGAAAGCGCTGACCGCACCCTCCCCGCCCTGGCACTGTTCGACCAACAAGGCCGCGCCGTTCCCGGTTTCGGCAACACCGGACAACGAGTGATCCGGATCGAAGGCAATCTCTCCCAAGGTCTGCGCGATCCCTGGCTACCGCCGGGCATACCGGGCCTCGAAGCCTGCGACATGCGCGTGCAGGCTGATGGCCGGATTCTGTTACTGGCCAACCATCATTATCAAGCCTCCGACCATGTCGGCGTCCTCATCCGGCTGCTGCCGGACGGCGCGCCGGACACCTCATTCAATAGAGGCGGGTTTGTCATGGTCCGGCGCCTGTTGAAAAACACCTGGTTGAGCTGCCTCTCGCTCCAGGCCGATGGCAACATCGTGGTAGGCGGCGCCATCGATCTGCCCCAGCAGGGCTTGATGGTCCGTTACGACCCCAGCGGCAAACTCGATGACAGCTTCGGCGAGAACGGCTTCCTGTCCATCGCCGCCAAGGAACGCAGCGTGATGATCAACCAGATCGTTCAACATCAGAACGGTGACCTGCAGGCGTTCGGCAGCAGTCGCGACCCCATGCATTGCCTGTCCCTGAAAGTGCACAAGGACGGCAGGCCGGATCATGACTGGAACCAGGGACAGTGCCAGCTCCTGGAGATCGGACGCAACGCCAGCCAGTGGACCGCCGCCCAGGTTCAACCCGATGGAAAACTGGTGACCGCCGGAGCCACCATCGGCGGTATCGACGCCGACTTCGTTCTGGCCCGGCATTTGCCGGACGCCAACCTTGACACGGAGTTCGGCCATGGCAAAGGCTGGGTTCGCACCCGGCTCGGCTACAGCCTGGACACCGCCACCTCGCTCGCGATACAGGACAACGGAAAAGTCCTGGTGGGAGGCCACTCCCTCCACGGTACCTACCGAGCCGTGGTGACCCGGTATTGGTCCTGACCCGGAGAACCTTGACCGTAAATGAAGCGGTATGAATTCCTACGCTTGATATTCCGCATTGCTTACGGCAAGTTGCGCGCTTCTAAATAAAAGGAGCAGCCGATGTCCGGTTCCATGACTCAGGCTTTCGCCCACAACTTCCTTGGGCACTCACCACGCTGGTACAAGGCGTGCATCGTCACCTTCCTGATCGTCAATGCCCTGGTGCTGTGGACCCTCGGTCCGGTCGTGGCAGGCTGGATGCTGGTCGTGGAGTTCATCTTCACCCTCGCCATGGCCCTCAAATGCTATCCACTGATGCCCGGTGGCCTGTTGCTGATCGAAGCCCTGGCATTGGGCATGACGACTCCCAAGGCGCTGTACGACGAGTTGCTGCACAACTTCCCGGTGATCCTGCTGCTGATGTTCATGGTGGCCGGGATCTACTTCATGAAGGACCTGCTGCTCTTCCTGTTCTCCCGTCTACTGCTGGGCGTGCGCTCCAAGACGCTGCTGGCCCTGATGTTCTGCTTTCTCTCGGCCTTCCTATCGGCGTTTCTCGATGCATTGACGGTCACGGCGGTGATCATCAGCGCCGCCGTGGGCTTTTATTCGGTCTATCACCGCGTCGCTTCGGGCAATGATCCACGCGAGGAAAGCAGCATCGATGAAGACCACGACCTGCCTGCCTTGCACCATGGGGACCTGGATCAGTTCCGGGCATTTTTGCGCAGCCTATTGATGCATGGCGTCGTCGGCACCGCGCTGGGCGGGGTATGCACCCTGGTGGGCGAGCCGCAGAACCTGCTGATCGGTCATGAAATGGACTGGCATTTCGTGGAGTTCTTCCTGGAAGTCGCGCCGGTATCGCTGCCGGTCCTGATGGCCGGGCTGGTGACTTGCATGGCACTGGAAAAACTGCGCTGGTTCGGTTACGGCACACTGCTGCCGGATAACGTTCGTGCCGTACTGGCCGACTACGCGGAGCAGGACAACCGCGAGCGCAACTCACGCCAACGCGCGGCCCTGGTTGTCCAGGGTATCGCCGCACTGATCCTGATCGTGGCCCTGGCCCTGCATGTCGCAGAAGTCGGCCTGATCGGCCTGGGGGTCATCGTGCTGATTACAGCGTTCACCGGCATCACCGATGAGCACCGGCTGGGCAATGCGTTCAAGGACGCGATGCCGTTCACCTCGCTGCTGGTGGTGTTTTTCGCAGTGGTGGCGGTGATTCACGATCAACAGTTGTTCACACCGCTGATCCAATGGGTCCTGGCCCTGCCCGCCGATCAGCAGCCAGGCATGCTCTTTATCGCCAATGGCCTGCTGTCGGCGATCAGCGACAACGTGTTCGTGGCAACCATCTATATCACCGAGGTGAAGCAGGCCTTCGTCTCCGGTCACATGAGCCGCGAACAGTTCGAAACCCTGGCGGTGGCCATCAATACCGGCACCAACCTGCCCAGCGTCGCCACGCCTAACGGCCAGGCCGCCTTCCTGTTCCTGCTGACCTCGGCCATTGCCCCGCTGATTCGCCTGTCCTATGGCCGGATGGTGTGGATGGCCTTGCCCTACACTGTGGTCATGGGTGGCTTGGGGTGGTTTGCGGTGACGTACTGGTTGTAGACATACATCTCACAGCCCAGTGCGAAACGCGTGTGGGAGCGAGCCTGCTCGCGAAGGCGGCACGTCAGTCGACTCTATGCTGACTGACCCACCGCTTTCGCGAGCAGGCTCGCTCCCACAGGGTTCCATGTGAGTTATCGAGGCAGGATGTAGCGCTCGATCGCCAGCGCCGCGCCATCCTCGGTAACGGATGCGGTAATCACATCGGCCTGGCGCCTGATCGACTCCTCTGCCTGCCCCATGGCAATCGACAGGCCCGCACGGTGGAACATCGCCGGATCATTGCCGCCGTCCCCCATCGCCGCCGTCTGCTCCAACGGCACGCCCAGGAATGCTGCCAGGGTCGACAACGCCTCCCCCTTGTTGGCCTGCATCGCCGTAACGTCCAGGTAGATCGGTTGCGAACGCGACACTTGGGCCTGCCCCTTGAGCAGCGGATGCAAGCGGGCCTCCAGCTCGACCAGCAGACCCGTATTGGCGCTGGTGGCGACGATCTTGTCGATGCGCTCCAGGTAGGGTTCGAAACTCTCCACCTCAACTGGCGGGTAGCCCAGGCCACGGGTTTCCACCGGCACCATCGGCCCGTTGGCATCACGCACCAGCCAGTGGCCATCGGCAAACACCCAGACCTCGATGCCGGGCTGATCGGCGTACAGCGCCAGGGTCGTCAACGCCGCCTCCGGTGGCAGGTAGTGCACGGCAAGAAAACTGCCGTCCGGATGAACCAGCGTACCGCCGTTGAACGCCGCCGTGGGCAAGTCGACACCCAGGGCTTCGATCTGCTGCAACATCGCCCGTGGTGGCCGTCCGGTGGCCAGGCTGAACAACACGCCGGCCTCGCGCAGGGCACGAACGGCTTCGATGGTGCGCTGGTTGAGACTGTGGTCGGGCAGGAGCAACGTGCCGTCCATGTCGCTGAGCAGTAATCGGATGGGATGTTTCACTGGCTCACTCATCCGAGGTCATGCCAGGCACGACCATCGCGTGTCAGCAAATCATCGGCGGCGGCCGGGCCATCCTCTCCGGCCTTGTAGGGCTGGACGGTCGCGTCCTGCTGCCAGGCATCGAGAAACGGCTGGACGGCACGCCAGCCATTCTCGATGTTGTCGGCGCGCTGGAACAACGTCTGATCGCCGGTCAGGCAATCGTAGATCAGGGTTTCGTAACCCGTGGATGGCTGCATTTCGAAGAAATCCTTGTAGGCGAAGCCCAATTCTATATTCGCCATGTCGAGCGTCGGTCCCGGCCGCTTGGCCAGCAGATCGAACCACATGCCTTCATTGGGCTGGATCTGTATCTTCAGGTAAGTAGGTTGCAATTCCTCGACTTCCGTATCGCGAAACTGCGCGTACGGCGCCGGCTTGAAACAAATGATGATTTCCGTGTCCCGTACACTCATGCGCTTGCCGGTACGCAGATAAAACGGCACGCCCACCCACCGCCAGTTGTCGATCATGACCTTCAGGGCGACGTATGTTTCGGTGCCGCTGTCGGCCGCCACGTTGGCTTCCTGGCGATAGCCGTTCACCGGCGTGCCATCGATTGCACCGGCGATGTACTGGCCGCGTACCGAATTGGCGCGAGCCTGTTCCACCGACCAGGGTCGGATGGCGCCGACCACCTTGGCCTTCTCCCCTCGCACTGCATCGGCACCGAAGGCAGCCGGCGGTTCCATCGCCACCATCGCCAATAACTGGAACAGATGGTTGGGCACCATGTCCCGCAGCGCACCGGTGTGTTCGTAAAAACTGCCACGGGTTTCCACGCCGACCGTTTCGGCGGCGGTGATTTGCACGTGGTCGATGTAATGATTGTTCCAGAACGCTTCGAACAAACTGTTGGAGAAACGGCTGACCAGGATGTTCTGTACCGTTTCCTTGCCCAGATAATGGTCGATCCGATAGATCTGCTTCTCGCTCATGACCTTGAGCAAGCAGGCATTGAGCGCTTCGGCGGTGTGCAGATCCGAGCCGAACGGCTTTTCGATCACCACCCGCCGAAAGGCGTCAGCCTGTTCCTCAAGCAACCCGGCCGCACCGAGGCGGCGGACCACCTCACTGAAAAAGCGCGGCGCGGTCGCCAGGTAGAACACCGCATTGCCGGTACCGCTGGCAGCGATCTTCGCCGCCAGCGCTGCATAGGTGCCGTCGTCGAGGAAGTCGCCCTGCACGTAGCTGATGCCTTTGGCCAAGCGGGCCCACAGTACCGGATCGAGCGCACGGCCGGCATCGCCGCCCTCGCTCGCGGCTTCGTGACGGATGAAGTCCTCGAGTTTCCTGGCAAAGTCCAGGTCACTGATGGCGTTGTGATCAACGCCAATGATCTGCAGTCCATCCCCTAGCAACCCGTCACGGCTGAGGTGGTACAACGCCGGCATCAGCAGACGCTTGACCAGGTCACCATGAGCACCGAACAGGAACAACGTGGTCGGCGGTGCGGGTTCTGCCTTGGATTTCCTGCCGATCGAGGTCATTTTTTCGGCGTCTCCACATGGCCGCCGAAGCCGAAGCGCATGGCCGACAGCATTTTGTCGCCATAAGTGCTCTGCTGGCGGGAACGGAAACGGGCGAACAGCGAACTGGAGAGCACCGGCACCGGCACCGCTTGCTCGATAGCCGCCTCGATGGTCCAACGCCCTTCGCCGCTGTCGGCCACTTCACCGGAAAAGCCGTCCAGCTTCGGATCGCTGGCCAGGGCATCCGCCGTCAGGTCGAGCAACCAGGACGACACCACGCTTCCGCGCCGCCAGACTTCGGCGATATCGGCCAGATTGAGGTCGAAACGTTGCTCCGGCGGCAGGCTTTCGCTGGACTTGGTCTTGAGGATATCGAAGCCCTCGGCGAAGGCCTGCATCATGCCGTACTCGATGCCGTTATGGATCATTTTCACGAAATGCCCGGAACCCGCCGGGCCGGCATGAATATAGCCGCGCTCGGCGCGATCATCGTCGGACTTGCGGTCACGGGTGCGAGGAATATCGCCCATTCCCGGTGCCAGGCTGGCGAACAGCGGATCCAGGCGCGTCACCACGTCGGCATCGCCGCCGATCATCATGCAATAACCGCGCTCCAGGCCCCAGACGCCGCCGGAAGTGCCCACATCCATGTAGTTCAAGCCCTTTTCCGACAGCGCCTGGGCGCGACGGATGTCGTCCTTGTAGTACGAATTACCGCCATCGATGATCACATCACCTGGCTCCAGCAGCGCGCTGAGCGCGTTGATGGTGTCTTCAGTGGGCGCGCCGGCCGGCAGCATGACCCAGACCGCTCGCGGTTTTTCCAGCCCGGCTACCAGTGCCGGCAGGTCCGCCACACCCGTGGCGCCTTCCTGGACCAGTTTTTCGACGAACGCGGTGTTGCGGTCATAGACCACCGTGGTGTGCCCATCGAGCATCAGGCGCCGCGCAATATTGCCGCCCATGCGGCCCAGTCCAATAATCCCGAGTTGCATGTGCTGATGCTCCCTACTACAAATAAAGGTAAGTCAAAGGTTTAGCTTCAATATGATTTGGCTGCGACAAATGGAGGTTAGTCCAGAGCCTTGCTGCATAGTTTCCGGTTAATTCGTGCGATCACAAGGGGGTAACGCTTCAAACCCGGTCGAAGGCACGACTACCATGAAAAATAAAAAAGTTCCATTCACGAGCAAAAGAAATCAGAATCGGCGCCGATAGTAGAGTGTCGACCAAAAAAGCTGGCGACATCTCTATAGTTGATGTAGCCATTTGCGAGGTGAGCAATGGACCCAGTCGTTACCGCACGTCCTCCCCAAACCCTTTACGTGACCATTCGTCGCGACGAATTGCGCCTTCTCAAGGAAGAACGCGATCTGCTGCTCGATGAAGTGACCCAGTTGCGCATGCAGTTGCAGCATGCCCAATTGTCCCATCAAGGCCAGGCCCTGGCTCGATAATCCCCCTGTAGGAGCTGGCGAAGCCTGCGATCTTTCGATCTTGATCTCGCTGAGATTCAAGTATTGATGGAAAGATCGCAGCCTCGCTCCGCTCGGCAGCTCCTACGACAATATCCTCGTACCAGCGGGATTAAGTCCCCCCGCCACACGTGCATTCGCACCCAAGCTACCGTTCTATAACCGAAAACTCACAAAGTTTTCACAACGTTCCCAGGATACTCCCAGCCTTTAGGGTGCTCGGCGCATGCCTGCTGTTACCATCCGGTGCCAACAGCTTCGCCGGTGTAGATAAAAAAGGCTGGAGCGCTTGATGAGTCTGTTCAAACGCAGCAAAACGACTGCGAAAGGTTTCGATTGGGCCGGGTTCGGCTGGCTGTTCCTGTTCTTCTGGTATTTCTCCGGTATTACTCAACTGCTTATCCTGTTGAGCGATACCTCCGGCTTCTCCGGGTTCCGCCAGGCATTCACCATGAGTGCGCTGTGGCTGGCGCCCATGCTGCTTTTCCCCGCTCGGACCCGCCTGCTCGCCGCGCTGATCGGTGTAGTGCTGTGGGCCTGCTCCATGGCCAGCCTGGGTTACTTCTTCATCTATCAGCAGGAATTCTCCCAAAGCGTCATCTTCATCATGTTCGAGTCGAACGTGGCTGAAGCCGGCGAGTACATGACGCAGTATTTTGCCTGGTGGATGGTGCCGGCGTTCCTCGCGCATACCGCAGTGGCTTATTTCCTCTGGACGCGTCTGCGTCCGGTGTACCTGCCCCGCGGACAGGCCCTGGTCGCGGCGGTTGTGATTCTGGGCGCCGTGGTCGGTTACCCGCTGGTCAAGCAAACCCAGCGCGCTGGCAGCCTGGCCGGCGGCCTGGAAAAATTCGAAGACCGCATCGAGCCGGCCGTCCCTTGGCAAATGCTGGTGGCATACCGTCGTTACGGCGAGCAGTTGGCAAGCATGCAGGGCATGTTGCACAGCGCCAGCAAGATAGAGCCACTGCGCAACCTCAAGGACACCATGGCCAACCAACCGGCGACCCTGGTGTTGGTCATTGGCGAGTCCACCAATCGCCAACGCATGAGCCTGTATGGCTACCCGAGGGAAACCACGCCGGAGCTGGACAAACTCAAGGACCAATTGGCGGTCTTCGACAATGTGATCACGCCACGTCCGTACACCATCGAAGCACTGCAACAGGTACTGACATTCGCCGACGAGCAGAGTCCGGATCTGTACCTGACAACCCCTTCGCTGGTCAGCATGATGAAACAGGCAGGCTACAAGACCTTCTGGATCACCAACCAGCAGACCATGACCAAGCGCAACACCATGCTCACGACGTTCTCCCAACAGGCCGACGAGCAGGTGTATCTGAACAACAACCGTAACCAGAACGCCGCGCAGTACGATGGCGACGTGATTGCACCGTTCAACAAAGCGCTGGCCGATACCGCGCCGCGCAAGCTGATCGTGGTGCACCTGCTCGGTACCCACATGAGCTACCAGTACCGGTATCCGCCGACCTTCAACAAGTTCACCGACCGCCAGGGCGTACCGGCGGGCCTGCGTGACGATCAGGTGCCTACCTATAACAGTTACGACAACGCGGTGCTGTACAACGACTTCGTGGTTTCCAGCCTGATCAAGGACTACGCCAAGAGCGACCCCAACGGCTTTCTGTTGTACCTCTCGGACCATGGTGAGGACGTATTCGACTCAGTGGGTCATGGCACCCTTGGCCGCAATGAAGGCAAGCCAACTGCGCCGATGTACACCATTCCGTTCATGGCCTGGGCTTCGCCCAAGTGGCGCGAAACCCATGACTGGAGCTTTGCTGGCGACCTGTCACGGCCTTACAGCAGTTCTCAGCTGATCCATACCTGGGCAGACCTGGCGGGCTTGAGCTTCGATGAACTGGACCGCAGCAAGAGCCTGGTCAGCACCGACTTCCAGGCTCGACCGCTGCTGATTGGCAACCCCTATCAACGCCAGCACAAGGCGCTGATCGACTTCAGCCTGATGCAGCCCAAGACGCCGGTGGCCAAGGTGGTTCAGCAGTAACCGCAAGGCACCGCGCAACTTGTGTGGGAGCGGGCTTGCTCGCGAAGGGGCAGTGTCAGTCAACCTAATCATTGGCTGACCTACCGCCTTCGCGAGCAAGCCCGCTCCCGCAGGGGTGCGATACAGTCAGTATTTTTACAGGGGCTTGGTCCAGAACAGCATGCGGCCGTGAGCCGGGTCGAACATGCCGGCGGCAAAGCCGAACTTCGAATAGCTGGCCTGGGCCACGGCATTGCCTTCAAGCACTTCCAGGGTGATCTTGCAGCAACCGCGCTGACGAGCGATGTCCTCGACTTTCTGCAGCATCTTCTGGCTCAGGCCCATTCCGCGAAACGCCTTCATGACGGCGACATCATGGATATTCACCAGCGGCCGGCAGGCAAAGGTCGAAAAACCTTCGAAACAATTGACCAGCCCCGCCGGCTCGCCGTTGACGAAGGCCAGCACGCTGAACGCATGGGGGCGCTTGGCCAGTTCCGCCGGCAGATGCAGCAGGACTTCGGCCGACAGTGACTGGCCGCCGCCCATGGGGTCTTCCGCATAGCCATTGAGCACGTGACAGATCGCTTCGGCGTGTACAGGATTGGTATAGCTGGCTTGCAGTACGAGAACGCCCTTGGCTTCTTCCATGACCTTACATCTCTCTTCGCTGGTACGGCGGGTAGTACCGACGGATCGGAACCGTCGGCGGATACAGGTCAGGCGGGCTGACCGAAACGTTGCATCTGCATTTCCTGGAGGCGACTGAGAGTACGGCGAAACGGGAATTGCAGATAGCCCTCGGTATACAACTGATCCATGGGCACCTGGGCCGACAGGTAGAGCGGCACCTTGCGATCGTAGCATTCGTCGATCAGGGCGATGAAGCGTCGCACACCGTCATCGTGGACCGACAATTGCGGCAGCTCGCGATCCCCCGCCTCGACCCGCTCGACGCCGTCTTCCGTACCACGGGCAATACGCCCTTCCCGCTGCTCCGCACTCAGGCAAGGCACGTCGCTGAGCAGGATGGCCTTGTAGCGATCGCACAGGCCCATGAAATCCAGGGCCGAGAAAGGTTGCTCACACAGGTCCCGGTAGCGGCTCCAGAGCACCGTGTCGCTGGCCTTGATCGGCTCCAGCAGACGATGGCCGACTGGCACCGGATCAGCACTGGACTGTTGCCCCACACTCAAGCGCTCGAAGACCTCGCCCAACGGCTCGGGTCGCCCGGCCTCCCATAACCAATAACGCTGCTGCAGCGCACCCGGGTGCTGGCGATGATCCTGCCAGCCGTTCACCGGCACGACTTGCATATGCTGCTTGATCGCAGCGATGGTCGGCAGGAACCGCTCACGGTTGTGGCCGTTGGCATAGAGTTCTTCGGGCGGCAGGTTCGAAGTGCTCACCATCACCATGCCCAGCTCGAACATGACCTGGAACAGGCGTCCGAGGATGATGGCATCGCCAATGTCGGTGACGAACAGTTCATCGAAACACAGTACCCGCACTTCCCGGCTCAGTTCCCTGGCCAGGGCCTGCAATGGGTCCGGTGTGCCCGTGAGCTGGAACGAACGCTGGTGCACCCAGGCCATGAAGTGATGGAAATGCTGGCGACGGGCGGGAACCTGAAGACTTTCATGGAAGCGATCCATCAGCCAGGTCTTGCCACGTCCCACCGGGCCCCAGAGATACACCCCCTTGATCGACTTGCGTCCCTCGTGCAATGCCTTGTGGCATTGCTCCAAGGTCATGATTGCCAACTCCTGGGCCTCATCCTGGACAAAACCGTGATGTTCGATGGCGTGCTGCCAGGCACTCAAGGGGGAGTCGAAAGTCATGCGGCCAGGGTCCGGAAGAGGAAGGGGCTGAGTATGCCATGCCGAACGATCAACGATCACACGAACCGAGCATGAGCCCTTGTGGCGAGGGGATTTATCCCCTCGCCACAGGTGCTCGCGCCTTTTAAATCGAGATATCCAGTCGGCTGATCTTCCCCTGCTCATCGAGCCGGAAGGTATACCGCAACTCCAGTGGGCTGCCGGGGAAGGTTCCCGAGATCAGGTTGTGAACCAGCACCTTGCCCGTGCGTTGCTGCACGTTGAGCACTTCGACCCGTGGCTGGAAGCGGCGGGAAGTGTCTTCCATCCATTGGACGATAGCCTGGGTGCCGGCCCGGTGCTGGCCCTCATCGAACACGTTGGCATCCTCGGCAAAAAAACGCGCCACCGCCGAGCTGTCACGGGCATTGGCGGCCGCGATGTAGCCGGCGATGGCCGGGGCCAGGGAAGAGACGGGATTGGACATGGTAAGGCTCCTTGTTTTATCGATCTGGCATCATGCTAAAACAGCCTCATGTCAGTTCTTGTCAGGAGTGAAGCGCCCGGTGTCGTCCAGTTTCATCGACTTCATCCAGGCCCGCAGCAAGTCGCTGCGCCTGCCGGGATAGCGTTCACCCCGCTCGCTGGCCGACGCAATCCGGTCAGTGCGAAAGGTCCGGTAGGCGCCACGTAACTCGCACCAGGCCACCACCACCCGCGCCTCGTTGAAAAAACCCAGGGCCAGGGGCCAGATCAGCCGCTGGCTCGGCGTATTGTTCACGTCGGCGTAATCGATGTGCAGCTTCGCCTGGGTGCGGATGGCCTGGCGATACACGTTCAGTTCCACCGTATTCTGCGGATACCCATAACCTGGCGGACCAGGCAACACCGTGGGGTTGCGCAAGGCGTCCCGGACATCGGGAGCCAGCACCGCGGCGACCTTCGCCAAGGCGTCGGCGGCCGCCTTGCCCAGCACCTCGTCACCGCGCTGATCCACGTAGCGCAGGCCCAGCACAATGGCCTCGATCTCATCGGCGGTGAACATCAGTGGCGGCAGGAACAGGCCACTGCGCAAAACATAGCCGATGCCCGCCTCGCCCTGGATCGGCGCCCCAAGGGCGGTCAGCTCGGCAATGTCGCGGTACAGCGTGCGTTCGGACACCTTCAACTCGGCCGCCAATGTCGCGGCGGTGGCCGGGCAGCGCTTGCCCCGCAAGACTTGCAACAAGGTGAGCAGCCGAGAAGTACGGGACACGATGGACGATCCGGAGTAAAAAGTTGCTGCAGATTAGCAGAGGCTGTTGTCAGAAACTGTCAGGAGCCCAGCGCCCATCAGGATGGAGAACTGGATGGACTTTGTGGCGAGGGGATAAATCCCCTCGCCACAAGGTTCTTCGCTTGTCCTCGGGGTTGTGGGTTATCGTGACCAGAAGTTCACCGTGAGAGTACGCCCATGCGCAGAGTCCCCGGCCTGTTCCTTTTACTGACACTGCTCAGTCTCAGCGCCTGCGCCCTCTTCCCGCACCGCGACCCGCTGAACATCAACGTGGTTGGCATCGACCCCTTGCCCAGCCAGGACCTGGAGATGCGTTTTGCTGTGAAGCTGCGTCTGCAGAACCCCAACGAAACCGCCATCGACTACAACGGCGTGGCGCTGGATCTGGAAGTCAACGACCGCACGCTGGCAACCGGGGTCAGCGACCAGAGCGGTTCCATTCCACGGTATTCCGAAGCGATATTGAGCGTTCCCGTGAGCATTTCGGCCTTTTCGGTGCTGCGCCAGACCCTGGGCCTGAGCCAGGCCCAGGGTCTGGATAACCTGCCCTATGTGCTCAAGGGCAAACTCTCCGGGGGAGTGTTCGGCACCATGCGTTTTGTCGACCGCGGAACCCTCGACTTGCCGAGGTCCGCGACGACCTGGTAATTCACGCCGTGAACCGAACCCCGGGGCGGGCCCGCTCATCCACCACCAGCTCGAACACGTCCGGCCTGGCGTAATGACCGACCACGTCATAGTCATAACGCGCCCGCACCAGGTCATCGGTGTCGATTTCGGCGGTCAATAATCCCGCCGTGTCTTTCAGCGGCCCGGCCAATACATCCCCCATAGGCCCGATGATCACACTGCCGCCGGCGATCAATGGACGTTCCGCCGGCCAGTGCTCGACATCGATGCCCAGCGCCTGAGGCGAGGCCTGGACCTGGCAGGCACTGACCACGAAGCATCGTCCCTCATGGGCAATGTGACGCATGGTCACCTGCCACATCTCCCGTTCATCCACCGTCGGCGCACACCAGACCTCCACCCCCTTGGCATACATCGCGGTGCGCAGCAGCGGCATCATGTTTTCCCAGCACACCGCCGCGCCAACCCGCCCGACCTGGCTGTCGATCACCGGCAACGTCGAACCATCGCCCTTGCCCCAGATCAGCCGCTCGGTGCCGGTGGGCATCAGCTTGCGATGCTTGGCCACCAGCCCCGCATCGGGCTCGAAGTACAGCGCCGTGCAATACAGGGTGCTGCCGGCGCGCTCGATGACGCCCAGCACCAGGCTGGCGCCCGTGCGCGCCGAAAGCCCGGCCAACGCCTCGGTTTCGACACCCGGTACGTCGATGGCGTTGGCAAAGTAGCGGGCGAATGCCTCACGCCCCTCCGGCAGCCGGTAGCCCAACCGGGTGCCAAAGCCTTCGCCCTTGGGATAGCCACCCAACAGGGCTTCGGGCATGACCACCAGGTTCGCACCAGCCTGGCGTATGGCGTCTTCGTAGGAAAGGACCTGCGCCAGTGTCTCGTCCTTGCCACTCGGCAAGGAACCAATCTGCAGGGCAGCCACGATGGATTTGGGCATGGGTGTTCAACTCCTTGGTCATCAGGTGTTGCTGATTCTCAGCCGCCGGCCGATCATGAATAAAGCCCCATACATTGCTAAACGATATGAACGCTATGAATATCGAGAACCTCGATCTCAACCTGCTCAAGACCTTCGAAGCCCTGCACGACGAATCCAGTGCCAGCCGCGCCGCCCTGCGCCTGGGCGTGACCCAGTCGGCCATCAGTGCAGCGCTGCGCAGATTGCGAAATGTGTATGACGATCAACTGTTCGTGCGCACCGGTCGTGGCCTGGCGCCGACGCTGCGGGCCAATCAACTGAAGCCCGTGATCAGCGAGGCCCTGGACAAGTGCCGCCAGAGCCTGGCGATGATCGATCCGGATATCAGTCA
This sequence comes from Pseudomonas sp. ICMP22404, assembly GCF_006227205.1. Lineage (GTDB taxonomy): Bacteria > Pseudomonadota > Gammaproteobacteria > Pseudomonadales > Pseudomonadaceae > Aquipseudomonas. Next base: position 94,452 of record NZ_VCNG01000006.1, on the reverse strand, counting down.
TTACGACGGCCGCTCGGTCATCGTCGGTCTGTCCGACGACTTCGAGCTGGCCTATGGGCGTCGCCTGATCGAGGAAGTGGCGCGGCGGGCGCCGGGGTTACGCTTGATTTTTCGCCAGACCCATAGCCAGATCGTCGGTCGTAACCTGATGGAGCGAAATTTCGACTTGGCGATCACGGCGGGTGGCTTCACGGAACGGCTACTCAGCCGCCTGGTATTGGGCGAAGGCGACTATGCCTGTCTGGTCGATCCGGCCAGCCTGGAGGAGCACCAGCAAACCTTCAGCCTGAAGGCGTTCGTGGGCCGCGAACATTTGCTGGTGTCATCGGGTGGATTCATCGGCATCACCGACGAAGGACTGGCCGGGCTCGGCATGAGCCGGAAGGTGTGTGCCTCGACCACGCATTTCGCCGCGTTGCCGTTTCTGCTCAAGGGCAGCCGGGCCGTGGCGACCATTCCCGGGCACGCGGCGCGGGCCATCGCAGCGTTCGGTGGCCTGGCGTTATTGCCCTGCCCCCTCGCCTTGCCACGTTATCCCATCGAACTGGGATGGCGAACCCATACTCAGATGGATCCGGCAGTGGCCAAGGTTCGCGAGGCCATCGTCACGACCTTTGCGTGAGGTTTACTTGTTGGCGGCCATCAAGCGATTGACCTCGCTGCGCACCATGTTGGCGTATTCCGGGGGCGACATGCCGTCCAGCTCGGCACGGACCCACTCGGCCCATTTGCCTTTGCGCTTGGAGCGCTCGCCAAACAACCGGGCGGCGTCGCCCTTGGCCTTGCCCAGGTTGTTCTGCCACAGTTCGAACAGTCGGGATTTTTCATCTTCCAGCGCTGCGCGCTCGGCCAGCGGCTTGTCAGCCAGATTGAAACTCATGGATATTACCTGTTGCGTAAATAGGCGACATCTTACACCTTGCAGGGAAACGCCTTAACCATCATTTGGATTTGATCGTGCTGACGCCGCCAGTCACTGCAACTTTTGCACAAGCGCAGCACTCCACTGTTCACGGTAATCATCAACAAGGAGTAACTCGATGGCTCGTAGACCCACCGCGCAAGCGAACGGAGAGCAAATCAAGGATCAAGTGTTCAGTGAACTGAAGGCCTTGATCGAAGAGTCGGAGAAGCTGCTCAAGAGCAGCGAGTCGCTGGTCGGTGAAGATGCCGAAAACCTGCGGGGCCAGATCTCCCAGAAACTGCAGCAGGCCTTGGACTCGGTCGCCAGCGCACGGGAACGTACCCGCCCCATGGTCGACGCCACCGAACTCTACATCGGCGGCCATCCGTGGCAAACCGTGGCAATTTCCGCCGGTTTCGGGCTGGTGGTGGGCTTGCTGCTCGGAAGGCGTTAAGCAACAAACCCGAGGGAGCAAAGCTTGCTCGCGATGGCGGCAGACCAGCCAATACAGTTCGACTGACTGGCACCATCGCGAGCAAGCGCTACCCCCCAAGGCTTGTGGCTTAAAACCGACTGTTCAGGCAACAATTCCTTCGCCTTCGGATTACATCCCCGCCAATTCCCGCAGCTGTTGCAATGTCTGCTCATCCAGCGCAATCCCATGCTGGTCGGAATGACTGCGTTCCCGATGCCGGCGATCTCCTGGTAACCGCCGCAACCCCACACCCTGCATCTGCCGGACCAGCTCCTGGCTGCGCTCGGCAAAGCTCTGTCCGGCGGCCTTGCTTGGGTCAATCACGATCAGCAACTGCCCGGTCCACGGCGTCTTGGCCCCCGGATGGTCGTTCCAGTCGAATTCGAACGAGAAGTTGCCGCCGGTCAGGGCCGCCGCCAACAGCTCGACCATCATCGACAATGCCGACCCCTTGTGTCCGCCAAACGGCAGGAGCGCGCCGCCTTGGAGAATCGCCTTTGGGTCGCAGGTCGGTTGGCCGAGGCTATCCACTCCCATGCCTGGCGGTAACGACTCGCCCTTGCGCGCGGCAATCTGTACGTCACCATGGGCGATGGCGCTGGTGGCCAAGTCAAATACAATCGGCTCGCCGCCAGCTCGTGGCGCGGCGAAGGCAATGGGATTGGTCCCGAACAATGGGCGATCCGCGCCATGGGGCACCACGCACGTCATGCTGTTGACCACGCTCAACGCCACCAACCCTTCATAGGCAAACGGCTCGACATCCGGCCAGAGGGCGGCGAAGTGATGGGAGTTGCGGATAGCCAACACCGCGATACCGGCGCTGCGCGCCTTCTCCACCAATAACGGTCGTGCAGCGGCGAGGGCCGGCTGGGCGAAACCGTTTCCGGCGTCCACCCGGACGAAGCCCGATGCGACGTCCTCGACCACCGGCACAGCCTGGCCGTTGACCCAACCGCTGTTCAGCGTCGAGACATAGCCAGGGATACGGAACACACCGTGACTGTGGGCACCGTCGCGCTCCGCACGGGCGCAGTTTTCGGCCAGGGTGCGAGCGACCTCGGCCGAGGTGCCATGTCGCAGGAATATCTTCTCCAGCAACCCCACCAGGGCGTCAAGGGACAGGGGGGCGGAACCGGCGTGATCGGATAGCGCGGACATCTGAAGCTCCAGAATGATTGTTGGAGGTAGCCACAGTGAGGGAGGAACAAATTCGGATTAACACTGCTTCAGGCGCGTACTGTCAATCTTTTCACCGCAGGCATGCCGCGCACGCCACAGCCTGACAGGTTTGAAGCCTCGCGTGCGGTAACTATGTACCACCTTTCCCCGTTCATCGTTCTCTAGCCTTGCCGCTTCATCCACGCATGGGCTGCCTCATGGCGCCTTGATCGAGAAGCAACGATGCCCCGTGAGACCACGCCACTGCTATTCCCTGACGTCCTGGACACCAACCGCCTGGACGAATTGAGCGCAACCCATGGGGTGACGCAAACCGACCTTGACTGGCTTCGGCACGCAGCCCTGCCCAGCCACGCGCTGCGTGCCGCGCAGACGCCATCGATGTCTGCCGACACCATACTGCTCCAGACCGAGGGGCAGGCTCCGATTCCGCTTGCCGGCTGCTTTACGCTGACAACCCCGCCTGAGATCGGCACCTCGTCCCCCAAGCCTGCATTCCTCTACACGCCGAGGGGGGGAATCGAGAAATTCGACACCCCGAAGGCACTTGAAACACGGATCGACCAAATGCTCGCCGCCCCTGTGGAGCGTGACGATCTGTTCCAACTCCTGTCCATTTCCCAACGCGCCGAACTGAACGCCAGCACCGTTATCGAACAGGCCCGGCAGACCATGGATGGAGATGTTTTCAAAGCCCAGGTCGACGCCATCGAGCACGCTCAAAACCTCAATGCGCTGACCATGGTGGATGAGCTGATCAAACTGCCTTCGCTGACCGCGATGCTCGACCAGGTATTGAATGAAGTACTGGCGAACCTTGATCATCAACAGACCCGTGTCGCAATCACCGCCGATGCGGGGCTGGGTGATCCGACCATGGGCAAGGTGACCAACAACGTGTCACTGTCCGAAGCGGTCCTGGTGTACTTCCACCATCAGGGCCGGCCAGCCCGGCATGACGTCGATTTCATCCATCCGGAAATCGCGGTATCGCCCCATAATGCGCAGCAGTGGGAAAGCCTGCTACGGGTCACGGCTAAAAACCTGATTCCCAAGCTCACCGATTGCATCAATGCCTATTGGGACGCCACCGGCCCATTCCATATCTCGCGCCGGGAGCTGCTGTCGCGGGTCCTCAGCGACGCCCTGCGCGCCACCGTCCTGAGCAAACGGGAGCAACGGCAACTGAGCGACGCACAAAGCCAGGAGCTGCTCCGATTGTTCGGGCCATCACGCCAGGACGAGACGCCGCTGTTCATCGAAACGATTCGTCTCTGGGAGTATGAGCCGCTCTATGTGGAGCTTGCCGGCTCGCTGATGATCAGTGGCAAGGATCATTACCTCTACAGGCCCAGTCATGACCTGCAGAAAGTCGACAATTACCTGGGGTTCAAGGACGCGCTGCTGGCTACACCGACAAGCCTTGCCCGCAAGGAGGCACTCTATAGCCTGTTGAGCCTGGAAGAGCGCAACCGCTTTCTACGCCTTGACGAACCACAGATCTCAGGACGCTCAGTGGCGTTGCCGGTATTCGAATCCCTGGCGGAGGCCATCATCGGCAAGCAGATCAGCAACCTTCACTACGCACTGGAGATGTCCCGCCAGGGCACCGTGAACATCCACGCCCTGGTCGACAAGGCACTGGATATTCGTTCCTTGATCAACAAGAACCTGCTGGAGCATGGGACCGACGGACATTGGGGCACTCTGCCGGCTTTTTATGGCGACTCGCGGCCGTCCAATTTCATGGCCGACCAACTGACGAGAAAGATCAAGAGCTATACCACCGTCGAGGAAGCGTTCAACACGTTGTTCGCCCAACTGCCGCTTGCCAATGAAATCTCACTGCACAGTCAACTGAAGGGCCTGCTGCCTGAACTCAGCAATGTTTTTTCCCTCGGCATACGTGCCGAAGCCGAGCTTAGAAAGCTCGACGGGACATTGCCGCCTGCCGCTGATGACCTCATTAACTGTGTTTTTGCCTACGACGCCGATTATCCCAATCGCGAGCAGCGCTTAGGGCTCAAAGGCTTTCGGCCCGATGCCTATTCACTGAGGCTTGCGTACACCGCGCAGGGCAACACCGCCTCATTGCCCCTGGCCAATTGTTTTTTCCTGACCGAGCGCGGAGGGCTGGACACGCCCTATTCAGGCTTGGCAATCCTCTGGACGCCGACCGACGGCTTGCAGGTTTTCCCCTCCGTCGACGTTGCCACGACACAATTGAACCGACACCTGCTCGACTCCCGCAAGCGCTTTGACTTGCTCGCCAACCTGCCCCCCGCCCAACGCAAGCCTCACGGGCGTTATCAGCTCGAGGCCTTTGAGTTGATCGAAGACAACGTATTGCTGAATCGGATGAATTCGTTCATCAGGTTGTTCGAGATCGAACACGGCTATCTGAAAACCTTGAAGACCCGGGACTGGCAACTGAGCGAGGCCGCATTGGCTAAAGGTCTTGAAGCATTGCTGAACAAGGGAGCTCCTACCAATCTGCCCCGTGCCAAACGCATCGCCCAGGCGGATTGGTGGCAACAGAAGCTGCCTGCCTGGCTCGGCATGGCCTCTCTTGAAGATCAGCGCCTACATGTCGATCTGCTTGAGCAATATCGAAACAGCGTACTCGAAGGCAAGGATTACCTGGACGGTGTCGAGCCCTTGCAGGCGTATACGAGTAAAAAACTGAAAGCGCTGCTGGACGCGCGCTTCACCGAAAAAGACCTGGACCCGGCAACCATCCAGGTCACACCGAACCTCGCAGTGGCAGGACCTCCCAGCTCCCTGGACGAGTTCGCCCTGAATCATATCGATGTCACTCAAAAAACCCGATTCAAGGTGTCCTCGACCTCCAGGCGCAAGCTGCCGGACAGTTTGAACGAGGCGACGGTCAAACAGCTGCTGCTGTCATTGGACATCGCCACCTCGTATAAGCAACATGTGCTGGACAAGCTGTCCGGCACGACGGAGGACGTGCAACAGAGAAAACAACGATTTTGCCAACAATTACCCTGGCAACTGTTGCAATACGCTCACGCCCGGTACCTGCAACAGCACCTCTCCCCTTCGGCCTTCGACTTGATTCGCCAGGTGCTGGACATGCCGGACGCCATCGCTCGCCAGGCGGTGAAAGGCGCCAGCGCGCTGATTCGGCCACTGGAGCTGATCAAAACCGATGGCGCCGCGGCGATCAAGGCTCTGGGGCTTTACCTGATCGGATCGAGCACCGACAAGAAAGCGCCCCACGTCCTGTACGCCCCCTACCATGCCGGCCCGAGCTTTACCGAGTTCAAGGACGAAGCGAGTGTCGTGGCCGCCTTCAACCGGCCAGGCTCGCTACAGGACCTGTTGATCAGTCGACTGCCCGCCAACCAGCGAAGCACATTCAAGAATCTGTTCATCTCCACCCTCGGACAGCTGTCGGAAATGACCCTGGCCTCGAATCCGCTCCGGACGAACATCCTCGATACATTGTTCAGCGACAATACCCGTTTGTTATCGGACTTGCTGACCACTCAAACGGATAGCCAACGTCAGTTCGACTGGGAAACCGTGCGGCATCTGCTGAGCATCGGCGCCAGGTTCATGGGCAAACAGTTACCGGGAAAACTGACTTTTTTCGAAACGCTGTGGGAAAGCTATCAGGACTTCAAGTCATCTTCCGAAGCGTTGCAGCAGCGTGACTGGAAAGCCGGCCTGCATGATTTCATTGCCGGGGCTGCGGAAATGGTGTCACTCGGCTTCATGAATCGGGAGGATACGTTCGGACTGCTCGACCCCATCGGCCCTGTCTCGCAAAACGCCCCTGCAACCCCGGTCAGTTGGAAGGACATCGCTTCCACAGCCCCGTTGCGCACCAACCTGCAAGCCTTCGAAGCCACGGGCATAAGCCTCCACCATCTACAGAGGAACCTCGTTGACGGGACCTACAAGGACACAGGCTCCGACAAGCTCTATGCCTGCGTTGCCGGCAAAGTCTTTCAGGTCGCGAAAGTCAAACAGGTCTGGCGCGTTGTCCATGAAAAGGGTGAGGGACCGATCCTGACAAGATCGCCTGGCAGCCAAGGATGGGCCATTGACCCACAGCGACAGACCATGCGTTACGGCAAAGTGATGTCGACCCTTGTAAACTCATACAGCGACTACAAAGCTTCAAGCACATTGAATATCGAAGCCCGGGGCATGGCTGAGATCCGCAGGAAATACCCCCATCACGCAAACGTCATTGTGCAGGCGCTGGAGACAGCCAGGTATTACTCCCTCAATACGCTTCATAATCTCGATCAAGCCAGGCAGCAGGTTCCACCGGGCTCGCGGCTGGATACTTTTCTCAGGGCCTTTTTCGGCGTCAACAAGGTCGATGCCAGCTTGATCGCAAAGATACATGCCACTGTTGCGCCGATATGCCAGGCATTGGCGGATCCGACCTGGGAATTGAAAAACGCAAAACGCATCGTGATCGGCAACCTCAAAAATGCCGACGACGCAGCGACTGCATTCGTACTCGAGCCCAATGCAAGCGGAAAAATCTACCTCACACAGTTTTTCTTCAATGTAGGGCTGGACTCGTACAAGGCCCTCGTCCCCGAGTCGTTCAATGTCGACGCTCATGCCCAGGGAGCGACAATCATCCACGAACTGACCCATCAATTGATCGATACACATGACATCGTCTATCTGGATGCGCTGCTGCCTTTTCTCGACCTGATTTCACAAGTCACTGATGACGGACGAGCCCGCTATGACCATCAGAAAGACCAGCAGCGCAATGGGCTCTCGCTCACCACGCCACGTTCAAGGTTGTTCAAGGCATGGGATAACGCAGCCAACGCGCCCAAGAGCCTGGAGTTGCTCCCAGCGCTCAAGGCCACCGCCAAGGAAGTCCTCAAAGTGACCGGTGCCAGGACCATGAGCGAGGCGCGTGATGTCTTTCTGGACTCCAGCTCGGCGGACAAACGCATCGACGTCATCCTTCGAAACGCCGACTCCCTGACCTTGCTCATCTGTGAGATAGGACGCCAGCTCGACGAGCCGCCCTCACACTGACGAGCTGCGGGAACGAGCCTGCTCGCAAAAGCGGGGGGCAGGCTCGCCGATGACCAGTGCCGTCAGTAACCCGCCCTTCCCCTGCCTGATAAAAAAATCGCCTGCACGCGACTCATCACAAGGGTTTGACGACATCCCGGCGTTTTTTTCACATCTCGATCCGCATGATTGAACGCCCTCGTTCGTCCATGAGAACACCGGTGACCTTTTCTGATCAGGCTGGCAAGGATTTTTGGCATGCATAACGCGCAACTGCCCGTGACAGATAAGCTGGAATCGACCGGTGTGTCGATGACGGCCACGAATACCGTACCCGTCAGATCGACGGAACGAGGCAGTAACGAGCACATCAGGCGTCTGCTCAAGAGCTTCGGGCTCAGGACCAGCCTCATTCGCCTCAAGATCATCGACGTATTGCTCACCGCTACGGTGGAGAACCGCTGCCTGGGCGTGCGGGGCGTGCACACCCAGTTGTTGGGGCTGGACATTCCCTTGTCCTTCCTCAGCGTTCGCGAGGTGTTGAAGCGCCTGTGCAGCGAAGGCGTGGTGACGCTCAACCCCGATAAGAGCTACAGCCTGCACGCCAGGGCCATGGCCGTGCTCGCGGCCACGGAATGACGCTCAGGGCTTGACCTTGCGCCGCATCACCCCGTTGATCACCACCACGATCACCGCCACGGCAATGGCGATGTATTGAAACAGCTGCTCGCTGATCATGCCTTTGTTCTGCATCCACGACAGTCCCAGCATGATCGCCAGGACCACGAGGATAATCAGAATCGAGTATTTCAAACGTTGCGAATGAGTCATTGCCAGTTCCTGAATGTATCCGTTCTGTATCCGCTCGCTTGCCAAGTGCTTACCCGATTTCAGGGACAAGCGGCAGCCGACGGGGTCACATGGTACCGCCGAAGGAGCGCTGACGCGCAAGCACGGTGTTCAATCATGAGGATATTATTTATGTTTCGTCGCATGTCACTGCTGCTGCCGCTGTTATCGATCCTGACGCTGAGCGGCTGCCTCTTTTTCCCCCCAGGCCACGGTCATGGGCAAGGACCGGGACATCCGGGTGGTCCGGGTTTCGACCAGCACCGCTAGGACCTTTGCGGCGTGTCCTTGGTGAAGCCTCTGTAGCGAGCCTCCCCATGCTACGACCCCTCCTACCAATCAAGCTGTAACTTACTGACTTAATTAGGAAATAAATGTCCGCTCCTGCGGACATTTTCTTACGTCCGCAAAGCGCATTTCCTTCGTTAACACCGGGGAACTCTGTCTTTCAAGCCTTATCGCCCCCCACGTATTCTCGAATAAGAGGCGCACACCTCTTTACTCAAAATAAACGCTGGGAATGCAAAACTTGCTGACAACTTTCTCGCCTAAACGATTGACAGGTTTCTGCCTGGCTATCGCACTCTTTGAATTATTAACGTACATGGCCAGCGACCTGATCATGCCCGCCATGCTCGCCGTCACCGAAGAACTCGGAGCGGCTTCGGATCAGATTCCCTACGCGTTCAACCTCTACCTGCTGGGTGGCGTCCTGCTGCCTTGGTTGATCGGGCCGTTGTCGGATCACCATGGACGTCGGCCGTTCATGCTGGCCGGTTGCGCCGGGTTCGTGCTGGCTTGTGCGGCGACCACCCAGGTCACCCAGATGCAGGGGTTCAATGGCCTTCGCCTGATCCAGGGCATGGGCCTGGGCTTCGTGATCGCCGTCAGCTACCCCGCCATACAGGACATGTTCAACGAGTCGGATGCCGTGAAAATCATGGCGCTGCTGGGCAACCTGGCCCTCCTATCGCCCTTGCTGGGCCCCTTGCTGGGTGGGTTGCTGCTGCAATGGTTGTCCTGGCGCGAACTGTTTCTGCTGCTGGCCGGCCTCGGCGCAGTGAGTTGGCTGGCGCTCTGGGGCTTCATGCCGCACCGCGCCAGGCCGGCGCCTCCAGGCAGCCAACAGCCGCCACCTGTTCCTTTCGAACTGGCTGCACTGATCAAACGCTATGGCGCCTTGCTGAGCCATCCCCGATTCATGGCGGCCAGCGTTGCGCTGGGGCTGATGAGCCTGCCCCTGATCGCCTGGATCGGCCTGTCGCCCCTGCTGCTGATAGAGGGACAGGGGGTTTCACCATTGGTGTATGGGCTGTGGCAGATCCCCGTGTTCGCCGCCGTGATTCTCGGCAATCTCCTGCTCAACGCGTGGGTGGAACGGGCCGGCGTAGACGGCGTGCTTCGTCGCAGCCTCTGGCCCCTGTGCGCCGGCCTGGTTGCCTTGGTTATTGCCAGTCGGTTCGCCCTTTCCCTGCCTGTGCTGGTCAGCGGACTTTCGTTGTACGCCCTCGGCCTCGGCATGGGCAATGCGGCGCTGTATCGACTGGCGTTGTTTGCCAGCGACGACAGCAAAGGGTTGGTCTCGGCCATGGTCGGGATGATCTCCATCGCCGTGATGAGCGTTGCCGGTTCATTGCTGGCGTTATTGGGCGCCGGCAACAGCCTGGAATCCTTTGCCTTGATGGCCGGTATCGCCGGGCTCAGTTGTCCTGTTGCGTTGTGCCTGTTCAAGTCGCGACCGGTCGCACACGTTTGAATTGCTCCGCCTCTTAGGAAAGTTATCCGATGATTCATTTCCCCCACGCCGATGCACTGTGTGCATTGTCCCAACCCTACAGCCCCGACTCGATGCCCGCCGGGCTGTTCGATCGGGCCATGGCCGAGATCAGCCTGTTTCATAGCCACCATACCCCAGGCTACGAAGACTGGCTCAACGCCAACGGGCTTGCCGTCGAGGACCTGGAACATCTGACGGACTGGTCGCGCCTGCCGCCCATCTACGCCAACTACTTCAAGCAACGCTTGCTGGTCAGCCCTACGGGCGAGGAGGCCCTGGAGCTCACCTCCTCCGGCACCGGCGGCCAGAAAAGCCGCATGCGCTATGACGAACGCAGCATGGCGGCCGCCCAAGGGATGGTGGCACGCATCTTCGATCATTACGGTTGGTCGACACCGGACGCGCCCTGCAACTACCTGTTGCTCAGCCATGAACCCGAACCGGACAATCGCCTCGGTACAGCCTATACCGACCAGTTCCTGTGTCGCTTCGCCCCGGCCAATAGCGTTGCCTATGCCTTGCGACGTACCGGCAACGGCCATGAGTTCGACGTTTTCGGCGTCATCCGTGCCCTGCAGGCATTCGCCGAGCAAGGCCTGCCGGTGAGAATCTTCGGCTTTCCGGCGCTGCTTTGGCACGTACTCGAACGCATGCGCGAGAGCGGCGTCCCAAACCTGACGCTCGTGCCTGATTCCCTGGTGTTCCTCGGCGGCGGCTGGAAGAAACAGGCTGCCCGGGAAATGCCCCGCCATCAGGTCTATGAACGCATCACCCGGCAACTGGGCATCAAGGCCCATCGCTGCCGCGACGGCTATGGTGCCGTCGAACACGCCGTGCCCTACATCGAATGTGCCCAGCATCGGTTTCATGTGCCGGTCTATTCGAAAGTCTTTGTCCGTCACCCCTCGAACTTCGACGTGCAGCCGTTCGGCGAGGCCGGATTGCTGTCGTTCGTTTCGCCCTATATCTCCTCCAGTCCCGCCCATGCCGTGGTGATGAGCGATCTGGCGACCCTGCACCCCGCCAACTGTGAATGCGGTTCGAGCACCCAGTGGTTCGAACTGCATGGACGTGCCGGCACCAGCGCCAGCCGAAGCTGCGCCATGGCTGCCGCTGAACTGATCAAGGAGCATTGATATGTACCTCATCAACGGTCAACTGAATGGGAGCCTGACACTCGACCAGGCCCTCGACCGCCTGCAAGCGCAACTGCCCGCCCTACTGGCCTGGGCGCCCACGAGCGCCAGCGTGCTCGACTGCGCCGAGGCGTTCGCTCAGGGACTGCGCGTTGGACGGGAAGCCTTCCTCGACGAGGACCAACGCCAGGCACTGATCGCATTCTGCGGCCGCGAGCACCTGAGCTTGAAACTTGCGCGAGAGCTGGGACCGGATCCTCGCTCACTGCGGCGTATCGACTATAGCGACGGGCCCTTTGAAAGCTGGCAGCCCTTGGGCCTGGTGGTGCATGTCACGCCGAGCAATGCACCATTGCTGGCGTTCTGCGCGGCCCTGGAAAGTCTGCTGGCGGGCAATATCAACTGGATACGCCCGAGCACACGGGATGGGGAATTGACGGCGCGCCTGTTGGCGGCTTTTCTAGCGTACGACAGCAGTGGCCGGCTCTGCGATTACCTGGCGGTATTGCCGGTTCCCCACCACGACAGCCAGCGTCTTTTCGCCCTGGCACAAGGTGTCAGCGCCTGGGGCGGCGAGACGGCACTCAAGGCATTGCGCGAGCAGGTCCCAAGCGGCTGTCGCTGGATCGACTGGGGGCATCGCATCAGCTTCGCCTATCTCACGCCTCACGCCGCCAGCACCCAGGCATTGGATAGCCTGGTAGATGAAATCTGCCGCCTAGACCAGCAAGCCTGCTCCAGCCCACAATGGCTGCTGGTCGACACTGACGACCCCGTCGTCATGGAGCAAGTGGGTAACGCCCTGGCCGCCGCATTCGAGCGAAGGGCCGGACGCTGGCCGGCCCTGGCGCTCACCACGGCCGAAGCCTGTGAGATCACCACCCGGACGGCACTCGCCCGACTGGACCAAAGCTTCGCCGGCCATGCAGGCCAGGTCTGGGCCGGTGAGGGTTGGCGCGTTCTCTGGGAACATCATCGCGACCTGTCGCCGTCGCCGCTGTTTCGCACGCTGCTGCTGCGGCCCGTCCCCCAAGTGCGGGTGACCGAGACGCTGCTACCTTGGCGGAACGTCTTGCAGAGCTGCGCCCTCATTTGCGAGCCGGAACAGGCGCCGGGGCTGGCACGTCGCCTGATAGCCGCTGGCGTATCGCGCATCTCGACAACCCGTGAGATTCAGCAGGGCTATGATGGCGAGCCCCATGACGGCGTCTACGCACTGCAACGCTTGAGCAGGCGGGTATCGGTCGGCCTTGAACCCCACGTCGCGAGTCATCGTGTCACGCTGGACACCTCTCCAGCTCCGATATCAATGAATCCTTCAGCGCCGATCATGGACAAGGCTGGCTTCATGGCCCTCCCCATTGACCCCAAGGCGCAATTGTTCTTCCGTTCCGGCGGCAGCAGCGGCGAGCCCGTGCTGTCGTGCTACAGCTATCGCGACTTCGATCGCCACATGCGTGCCGCCGCCGACGGCCTGCGTGCGGCCGGCCTGGACCCCGCACACGACCGCGTGATGAACCTGTTCTACGGAGGCAACCTCTACGGCGGCTTTTTCAGTTTCTCGAAAATACTCGAACAGATGAGTGTCGTGCATTACCCCATGGGCGCGCCGACAGACAAGGCGTTCGACGAAATCGCCCGGATGATCGTCGCCCATGGCATCAACACGCTGATCGGCATGCCGAGCACACTGCACCGTCTGTTCTCCAGCCAAAGGCGAATCCTCCAAGGCTACTGCGCTGTGCGCAAGGTCCTGTTGGGCGGCGAGCACCTGGGGCCAGCCAGCCGGCAATTGTTCCTGGACAGCGGCGTCAGCAGCATTCGCTCGGCCCTGTACGGCAGCGTGGATGCGGGTCCTCTCGGCCACGCCTGCGCCGCCAGCGATGATGGCGTGTTCCACCTGATGGACGAGATTCAGCACCTGGAAATCATCGACCTGGAGCGGGATGCTCCGGTCACGCCGGGGGAAACCGGGCGCTTGCTGTTCACTTCCAGGCAGCGCCAGGTGCAACCTCTCCAGCGCTACGACGTCGGCGATTGCGGACGCTGGTTGCCAGGCCCCTGCCCTTGTGGCCTGGCCTCCCCCAGGTTCGAGTTACGCCAGCGCCACGGCCTCGTGCTGCGTGTCGCCACGGAATCCATCAATACCCGGGCGCTTGCCGAACTGGCCCAGGTGGCCATTCAGGTCGTCCTCGATCACGACAGCAGCGGCTGTGAGCGCATGCTGATCCGCGCCGACGGCGAAGCCGAAACGGTACGACGCAAGGTCCTGGCACTGCCGCCACTGTGCGCATCCGTCGATGCCGCATTGCTGGTACTGGAAGTCCAACGCTGTACGCCCGAATGTTTCGAACAGAACAGACACAGCGGCAAAGTCCCGCTAGTGATTGATAACAGAAGCCCCGGCTGATAGCCCTTCGCCCGCGCCTTATCCAGCGAACTTCATAGCCCGAGAGCCCCCCTGATGAGCCCTTCCTTTCCATTTGAACAATGGCTTGGCCATATTCGCCTGCATTCAAAGTATTACCAGAAACACTGGACGCATTTACCTGCGCAAGGCTGCGCTTTTGAGGACCTGCCGATTGTCGACGCCAGCGATTACTGGCGCGGCAGTCATGACCTGGACACCTGGGAGGTATTGACCGGGCCCGTCACGGACGCACTGATCTATAAAACCGGTGGCACCACCAGCCAGGGGAAGCTGTCGGTGTACACCCATGGGGAATGGCAGCGAATGCTCGAGGGTTTCGCAGGCAGCCTTGCCGCCCAGCTTGGAACAGGTGATCGAATCGCCAATCTGTTCTTTTCGGGGGACCTGTATGCGAGTTTCCTGTTCATTCACGGTGCTCTCTGCCAGGTTGACCTCCCGATCAGCGAGTTCCCCTTCACCGGGTCGATCGATCCCGACGTGCTGGCCGATGCCGTCGCCGCACACCGCATCAATGTGCTGGCGGGCGTACCGGCCCACCTGCTGGCCATTGCCAGTCATCTGAGCCGGCAGGGGCGAACGCTGTCCGGTATCACTACCGTGCTGTTCGGCGGCGAGCACCTGTTCGAGCGCCAACTTGTGATGTTGAGACAAGCCTTTCCCCAGGCACGCTTCGCCTCCATCGGTTATGCCAGCGTGGACGCCGGATTGGTCGGCGCCAGTGCTCCTGATTGCGGGCTCGGCGAACACCGCGTCTTCGACGAGCAGACTCGGGTGGAAATCATCGATGAAGTGAGCGGCGAGGTCATCGAGGCCTGTGGCCGCCCCGGCAACCTGGTGGTGACCAACTTCACCCGGTCCCTGATGCCGATGGTGCGCTATCCAGTGGGTGATCGGGCCTGCTGGCGCGAGCCTGTCGGCACCCCACGGCGCAAGTTCGAACTGGCGGGGCGTAGCGCGCAGAGCCAGCGGGTGCGGGTCGGCGTGGCGTCGCTGTTCCCGCAACACATTGGCGAAATCATCCAGAGCATTGGCGGCGAACTTCAATGGCAACTGATCATCGAGTCCGTCGAAAACAATGATGGTGTGGTGCTCAAATGGGTGGCCGACAACCCATCTAACCGCTGCGAGTCACTGTCCCAGGCGCTGAAACTCGCTTTGATCGAACAACATCCGGGCGTTGATCAACTCAACCTGCAGGTTCATGCCTGCCAGGCACAGGACCTGGAACGCCACCCGCGCTCCGGTAAACACCTGCCGGTCATCGACCGTCGGCTCTATGGCCCGATGGCAGCGAGGCACGCCAGATGAGTACCTTGGTCATCAGGACATTCAGGCCCACGGATGCCATCGGAACCAGCGAACTGTTCCGCCGGGTATACGGCGATCACTACGTTTCGCCAGACGTCTACGTGCCCCACATGATCTGCCAGCACAATCAGCATCGACATTGGTTTTCCATGGTTGCCGTGATGGAGGACCGGGTGGTGGGCCACGCGGCGTTGTGCCGACCGGTCGCGAACCGGGAGGATGCGGAACTGGCACTGGTGGCAGTGGACCCGGCACGGCAAGGCAGCCAGATCGCTACCCGCCTGGGCCGGCTACTCCTGGAGCGCTGTAACGACCTCGGTCTCGTCAGGCTGTCCATCAAACAGGTCACCAGCCACCTCTACAGCCAACGATTGGCGCAACGACTCGGTTTCCATGATGTCGGGCTGATGCCCGACTACGTGCCCTCGCCGTTCGCCGCGGCCCAGGCCGAGACGATTGTGATCGGCTGCCAGATGATGGGCGAGCATCAGCGGCCTTTGCCGCAGGTGCACTGGCCTGCCTCGTGCCAATGGTTGATGACTCCCTTGGCAGCGCAATTTGGCACCACCGTCGACGATGTACCGGCCTCGATGCAGCCACTGCAGATCAGCTCACTACCCGGGCGTATCGACGTGGTCGCTGGTCACATGAGCCGGCATCTGGCCAGGCAACTGCAACGCTTGCCGGCCCACTGGTCGATCTCGGTACGACTCGGACTGCGTCGACAGTTCCCCGAGGATTATCGACGGTTGATGGCTGCCGGCTTCATTTTTACCGGCATGGTGCCCGTCGAAGGCGAGCTGCACTGGCAGGCGCTGTTTCACCGTGGCGCGCTGGCTCGCCAGCTCGACCTGCATGCCAGGCCGATGCAACGACTGCACGATGAGCTGCAGGCCCATACACAGACCTGGAGAGGCACGCGGTCCAGCTCGGCGGCGTGACGGGAGGCGGGCGACGAACGGTACCCCGCGCCAAGCGTCCGACATTCAAGCGCTATGGCGAGGGGCCGATACAGATAAGTCTACCGCCCCGAAAGACGCCTTCGAGCAAGGAACTGTCCAATGCCCTCATTCCGCACTATTCAGGCTCGCTACACGCTGTTCCTGGTCCTATTCATCCTGGTGTTGTCCATCCTGACGGTCGTGGGCATCAGTTATCTGGTGGCGCCCAAGCTGCGCCAGACCGAGGAGCAAGTGGCGCTCAACCGCATCGGCGAAGTCGCGGAGCAGATCCAGGGCGAGCTGAACAAAGTACAGGCCCAGCAACGCAGCATCACCCAGACCATTCCGTTGCTCGACAGCGATGCCATCGACAAGGTACTTCCAGGTCTGGTGGACCAATACGGCGAACCGAAAGTCTTCGGTGGCGGGATCTGGCCGCTGCCCAACCAGCGCGCCGAAGGACGCAACAAGTTCAGCACGTTCTGGCACCGCGATAGCTCTGGCAAGCTGGTGGTCAATACGTTCTGGAACAGCGACGCCGCACCAAACTATTACGAGCAGCCCTGGCACAAGGGCGGCATGGCCACCCCGCCCGGCAAATGCGCCTGGGCCGCCGCCTATAAAGATGACGCCAGCGCCGAACCGCGCACCAACTGCGCCATGGCCATCCAGAAAAACGGCGTTCCTTATGGCGTCTCCACCATTGACGTGACCCTGGGGTTCTTCAATGACCTGGTGGCGCGCAAGGAAGCCGACCTGAACGCCGAGATGCTGATTGTCGAAGGCGACGGCAAGATCATCAGCAACAGCTCGCGCATCAGCGGTCCGATCGTGCTCAAGAATGTCAGCGAACTGGCCGCCGCCTCGCCCTTTGCCGCTCAGGTCAAGGCAGGCCTGGCTCACCGTGATCAACCGTTGCAGCGGGTCGAGTTCGACAACAAGGGCGAAGCCAGCACGTTCTTCATGCGCCCCATCGAAGGCACGCCCTGGTTCCTCGCCACCGCCTTGCCAACCCGCCTGATCACCGCCCAGCGCGATGACGTACTGAATACCCTCAGTCTGCTGCAGATCCCGATGGTCATCCTGTTGGTGCTGATGCAGTTGTACGCCATCCGCCAACTGACCGGCCGCATGAAGATACTCAAGGGCAACATCGACGCGCTGTCCACCGGCGATGCCGACCTGACCCGACGCATCACCATCCGTGCCGAGGACGAGCTGGGAGCAATTGGTCATTCGGTCAACCGCTTCATCGTTTATCTGCAAGATATGATCGGCGAAGTCACCCAAGCCACTGGCGCCATGGCATCGAGCCTGGACAACCTGCAACGGACTTCCGCCCATACCAGCGAAATCCTGATGCGCCACGCCTCTGAAACCGATCAGACCGTGACCGCCATTAATCAAATGAGCTCCACGGCCGAAAGCGTCGCCCAGAACGCCGCCGAAACGGCTGCATTCACCCAGCGCGCCAACGAACATGCCGATCGCTCTCGCGTCGTGGTGGGCGAGGCCTCCAATAGCGTGGTGGCATTGATCGATGAAGTCGCCAGCGCCACCCGCAAGGTCGAGAGCATGCAGCAGGATGCGCAGCGCATCACCGAGATTCTCGGCGTGATCGGTGCCATCGCCGGACAGACCAACCTGCTGGCACTCAACGCCGCCATCGAAGCTGCCCGGGCCGGCGAACAGGGCCGTGGTTTTGCAGTGGTAGCCGACGAGGTACGAGCCCTCGCCGCGCGCACCCAGGCCAGCACCTCGGAAATCAACGAAATGCTCACCCGCCTGACCCAAGGCGTGAGTTCGTCGGTTTCGGCAATGGAAAATACCCAGGCCAGTTGCCAGTCGGCTGCCGACGCGACCTCCCGGGTCAACACCGGCCTGGATGAAATGGCCGGTTCCGTCGGTCAGATCAACAGCCTGAGTACCCAGATCGCCACCGCCGCCGAACAACAGAGCGCCGTGACCGAAGAGATCAACCGCAGCATGGTGCAAATCCGCCATATGGTGGAGGAACTGGTGGCAGGCGGATTGGCCAGCGAAAACAACACCCGGCAACTGCTGGAAGCCAACAGTCGAGTGAATGCCATCATGGGGCGCTTTAAACTTCGCTGAGAACTGTGGCCACGCTGCTCGCGGGCGAACCCCGGCCAGCGTGGTCTCCTTGTGGGAGCAAGCCTGCTCGCGAAAGCGGTGGGTCAGATTGCGGAGATGTCGGCTGTGCCACCGTCATCGCGAGCAGGCTCGCTCCCACAACGGGCTGACGTAGTGACCGGATGTTGTGACCAACCCGCAATCAGGGTGGGCGGCGTATGCAGGTGCTGCGTACACCCCGAACCCAATGTGGGAGCGAGCCTGCTCGCGATAGCGGCGAAACAGCTTGCATCAATTTTGACTGTCCCTGCCCATCGCGAGCAAACCCAGTGCCCATAAGGTCCCGCGGCCTTTTCATTCAGCTTGATGCCCCCCACCTGACAATTCTGTCATCTGTCCCTCAGCGGCCTGTCAGCTCGTAGCCGCTACTCTGGTATCCTCCCGCCAACCCGCTCCACACGAGACCGCTTTCATGGCCAATCCCCTGCACCTGCTCGCCCTGAGCGCCCTGTTCGTGACCACCCTGGCCCAGGCCGCCGCGCCTGCCACCATCGATGTGCACCGCGACGCCAACTGCGGCTGCTGCAAGAAATGGATCGCTCATCTGCAAGAGAACGGCTTCAAGGTCAACGACCATGTCGAAACCGACATGAGTTCAGTGAAGCAACGCCTGGGCGTGGCACCGAACCTGCGCTCCTGCCATACCGCCGAGATCGATGGCAAATTCGTCGAGGGCCACGTGCCTGCCGATCAGGTACGGGCGCTGAGCCAGCGGGACGACTTGCTCGGCGTAGCCGCGCCCGGCATGCCCATGGGCTCACCCGGCATGGAAATGGACGGCATGAGCGATGCCTACCAGGTGATCGGCCTGAAAAAAGACGGGACGCAAACCGTGGTGGCGGACTATCCGGCTCACTGACGGGGATCGCTGAACGGCGTCATGGCGCATTTCCCCCGGCTAGGTTGAACATTCCGGCCTGTCGATTGCCTGTGGTTAATGTCGCCATAACCGGGCCGCCCCAGGATCGTCCGGCTGCCACAAGGAGATCGACCATGCCGCGCGCCACTCTTCGCTGGTTACCCAGCCTGTTCCTGACCGCCACCCTGCCGCTGCTCGCCCATGCCGAAAGCGCCCAGGAAGGGCCGGCCTATGGGCCGGAACTCCAAGGTTTCGAATACCCCTATACCCTCAAGCATTTCGCCTTCCAGTCCCAGGGCAAATCCCTGCAGATGGGCTACATGGACGTACCGGCCCAGGGCAAGGTCAATGGCCGCAGCATCGTGCTGATGCACGGCAAGAACTTCTGCGCCGCCACCTGGGGCGACTCGATCAAGACCCTCAGCGAGGCCGGTTACCGGGTGATCGCAGCGGACCAGATCGGTTTTTGCACGTCCAGCAAACCGGATCACTACCAGTACAGCTTCCAACAACTGGCCACCAATACCCAGGCCCTGCTCAAGGCTCTCGGCATACAGAAAGCCATCGTCCTGGGGCACTCTACCGGCGGCATGCTCGCCACCCGTTATGCCTTGCAGTTTCCCGATCAGGTGGAGCGCCTGGCCATGGTCAACCCCATCGGCCTGGAAGATTGGAAGGCTCTTGGCGTGCCTTACCGCACCGTCGATCAATGGTACGCACGGGAGCTGAAGCTCAACGCCGACAGTATTCGCAATTACGAGCGCACGACTTACTACGGCGGCCGCTGGAAACCGGAGTTCGAACGCTGGGTAGACATGCTCGCCGGCTTGAACAAGGGACCGGGACACACCCAGGTCGCCTGGAACTCGGCGCTGATCTACGACATGATCTTCACCCAGCCGGTCTACTACGAATTCAAGGACCTGAAGATGCCGACCCTTCTGCTGATCGGCACCGCCGATACCACGGCCATCGGCAGCGACATCGCTCCACCAGCGGTGAAAGCCAAACTGGGTCGCTATGAGGTATTGGGCAAGCAGGCCGCCCAACTCATCCCTCGGTCGACCCTGGTGGAGTTCCCTCTTCTGGGGCACGCTCCGCAGATGGAGGAGCCGGACCGCTTCCATGAAGCGTTGCTGAGCTGGCTGAACAAACCCATTCCCTGACGAGGTGCCCCATGGCGGTGCAAATAGCGGTCATCGACGATTGGCAAGATGTGGCGCGGGACGTAGTGGACTGGTCGGTCCTGGACAGCATCGGCCAGGTGACTTTTCTCCATGACTACCCTGCCGACCGCGATACCCTCGCCGAACGCCTGGCGCCCTTCGACGTGATTTGCGTGATGCGCGAGCGCACGTCATTCGACGAAGGCTTGCTGCGTCGCCTGCCGAATCTCAAGCTGCTGCTCACCGGCGGCATGCGCAATGCCGCCCTCGACCTCAAGACCGCTGCCGAGCTGGGCATCCAGGTGTGCGGCACCGAAAGCTACAAGCACGCGGCTCCCGAACTGACCTGGGCATTGGTGATGGCTTTGAGCCGAAACCTCGTCCAGGAAGCCAATGCCCTGCGCGCGGGCCTGTGGCAACAGGGCCTGGGTGGCGACCTGTATGGCAAGACCCTGGCCATCCTCGGCCTGGGCAGTATCGGCAAGCGAGTGGCACAGTTCGGCCAGGTGTTCGGCATGCGAGTGATCGCCTGGAGCCAGAACCTCACCGCCGAACAGGCCGCCGAGGTGGGCGTGACCTACGTGAGCAAACAACAGTTGTTCGAGCAGGCGGACATTCTCTCGATCCACTTGGTACTCGGCGAACGCACCCGAGGCCTGGTGGACGCCCAGGCGCTGGGCTGGATGAAGCCCGAGGCGCTGCTGGTCAACACCGCACGAGGGCCGATTGTCGATGAACACGCGCTGATCGATGCCCTCCGGCACAAACGCCTGGCCGGCGCCGCCCTGGATGTATTCGCACAAGAACCCTTGCCCGCCGATCACCCGTTCCGGACGCTGGGTAACGTACTGGCCACGCCGCATGTGGGTTACGTCAGCCGACAGAACTACCAGCAATTCTATTCGCAGATGATCGAGGACCTGCAAGCCTGGGCCGCCGGAGCACCGATCCGCTTGCTGACCCCGACTGGCTGACAGACCGTCATCGCGAGCAGGCTCGCTCCCACATGGGTTCTTTGTCGGTAGTGAAATCAGGGATCACCGTTGCGCTTCCTGTGGGAGCGAGCCTGCTCGCGATAGCGGTGGATCTGCCGAGAGCTGTATAGCTGGCATACCGCCATCGCGAGCAAGCTCGCTCCCACAGAAGCAATCTTTTCCTTGATCGGCAGAGCCATCAAAACGCCTCCATTTTCCACGCACTCCAATGGTGCATCCCGTCACCCGATCGCGCACGGCGATGAAACCACCCCTGCCCCCTACCGCATTTCTGTTTCAGATAAGTGCACTTCGTCGGCGCGTATCTCCCTTCGTCATGTAAGACATTGCCGACAAAAAACGTGATTGTCCGACAAATCGACGAAGCGCACCGCACCGCTCTAGGTTCTGACCTAGACTGCCAATCCGGGGGGAAAACCGACCGGTCATCCAGTGGAAAAAAAGTCGAAACTTTTCGCAACGGCGACGGGTCAGGTTAGAGGAAGGGCAACAGCGGCTGGTGCAGTCCTTGCACAGCCCCATTACCTGATTCGCTTTGCCGCATTGGGCAGCGCTTTGCTCTCCTTGCGTAGCGCTTGTGCGCCTGGCCGCAGGATTCGGCCATTGAAACAACAGCTCTGGCGCTTGCCGGAAACAGATCGAGATACAGGAGATACTTATGATCAGTGCTGCCTTGGAACCCCAACAAGTCCGTTCACAATTACCGCCGGCGGCTGAATCGCCGACGGCACCGGTGCTGTCCACCGGAGGCAAGGCACTGCTCCCCGTCGTCCGCCAGAACCCTAACCGCAAGAAAGTTTTGTTCGTCACCTCGGAAATCGCTGACCTGGTGAAGACCGGTGGCCTGGGCGACGTGTCGTCCGCACTGCCCCGGGCGATGGCCGGTCTGCATGATGTCCGGGTACTGATCCCCGGTTATCCGCAAGTGATGAACAGCGGCAACCCGATCCACATCATCGGCGAACTGGGCGGCCATGCAGCGCTGCCACCCTGCAAGATCGGGCGCATGGACATGGCTGACGGCCTGGTGATCTACGTGCTGATCTGCCCCGAACTCTTTGCCCGCGAAGGCTCGCCCTACGGGGCCAACAATGGTCGCGACTGGCCGGACAATCACATCCGCTTTGCGCGCCTGGGCCTGGCCGCGGCGGACATCGCTGCCAACCTGGCGCAGATCCACTGGTGCCCCGACCTGGTCCATGCCCATGACTGGCCGGCTGGGCTGGCACCCGCCTACATGCACTGGCGCGGGCAGCGCACCCCGACCCTGTTCACCATCCATAACCTGGCGTACCAGGGCGTGGTGAGCCTGGCCTCCTGCCCTGAGCTGGGGATTCCCGAGCACGCGTTGCAGCAGGAAGGCATGGAGTTCTACGGCAAGCTGTCGTTTCTCAAGGCGGGCATGGCCTATTCCAGCCACATCACCACGGTCAGCGCCACCTATGCCCAGGAAATCACCACCCCGGCGTTCGGCTGCGGGCTCGACGGTTTTCTCGCGGCCAAGACCCAACAAGGCCTGCTCAGCGGGATCCCCAACGGCATCGACGAGAGCTGGGACTCGGCCACCGATACGCATCTGTTCCGCCAATTTGCCATCGGCGACTGGGAGGGCAAGGCAGTGAACGCCGACCACGTGCGCGAACTGTTCGGCCTCGACGAGTCCAAGGGCCCATTGTTTGCCGTAGTGTCCCGCCTGGTGTATCAGAAAGGCCTGGACCTGACCGAAGCCGTAGCTGAATTCATCGTCGAATCCGGCGGCCAGATCGCGATCATCGGCCGTGGCGAACCGGAAGAGGAACAGGCCATGCGTGAGCTGGCGCTACGCTTCCCCGGTCGGATAGGCGTGCGCATCGGCTTCAACGAAACCGACGCACGACGGATGTTCGCCGGCAGCGACTTCCTGCTGATGCCATCGCGCTATGAACCCTGCGGCTTGAGCCAGATGTATGCTCAGCGTTTCGGCTCCCTGCCGGTGGCGCGCAATACCGGCGGCCTGGCCGACACCATTGAAGACGGCGTCACCGGCTTCCTGTTCGCCGAGTCCACCGTGGACAGCTACAAGCAGGCACTAAGTCGCGCCTTCAAGGTCTTCGCCTTCCCCGAATTACTCAATGCCATGCGCTGCCGGGCGATGTCGGCACCCTTCAACTGGAGCAAGGCGGTCGAACCCTACGCCGAGCTCTACGAACAACTGGTGGCTAAATCCCTGGGTAAATCGGCCAGACAATGAGGTGATCGATGCCGTCAAGGACGCCTGACACCTGGACCCACGGCGCGATCATGCTTGATGCCGAGCACACTCGTTTCGCCCTGTGGGCCCCGGATGCGTTTTACGTCAGTGTCGAACTCGACACTGGCGATTCAATACCGCTGCTGCCCCAAGCCAACGGCTGGTTCATGATCCAGACCCGCTGCCCCGCTGGCACCCGCTATCGCTACAACATCGACGGTGAACTGGAGGTACCCGACCCGGCGTCGCGCGCCCAGGCCGGAGATATCGACCAACCCAGCGTGGTGGTCGATCCCCACGCTTACCAATGGCGACACAGCCAATGGTCCGGCCGCCCCTGGTACGAAGCAGTGATCTACGAACTGCATGTCGGCACCCTTGGTGGATTCGAGGGAGTCGAGCAACAACTGGCCCGCTTGGCCGGACTGGGTGTCACCGCTATCGAACTGATGCCACTGGCCCAGTTTCCCGGTGACCGCAATTGGGGTTACGACGGTGTATTGCCCTACGCCCCCCAGGCCTCTTATGGCACGCCGGAACAGCTCAAGCACCTGATCGACAGCGCCCACGGTCATGGGCTGGCGGTGATTCTGGACGTGGTCTACAACCACTTCGGCCCCGATGGCAATTACCTGCATCGCTACGCCAAGGGTTTCTTTCGCGAAGACAAGCACACGCCCTGGGGCGCGGCGATCGATTTCCGGCGCCGCGAGGTGCGGGATTTCTTCATCGACAATGCGCTCATGTGGCTGCTGGAATACCGCTTCGACGGCCTGCGCCTGGACGCCGTGCACGCGATCGAAGACCCGGATTTTCTCCAGGAACTGGCCACCAGGGTGCGCCAGCAGGTCGACCCGGCGCGGCATGTCTGGCTGACCGTGGAAAACGAACACAACCAGGCCAGCCTGCTCGAACAGGGTTACGACGCCCAGTGGAACGACGACGGCCATAACGCCCTGCATGTGTTGCTCACCGGGGAAACCGACGCCTATTACGCCGACTATGCCGAACAGCCGACGGAAAAACTGGCGCGCTGCCTCAGCCAGGGTTTCGTGTTCCAGGGTCATATCAATCGCCATGGCGAGCCCCGGGGCGAACCCAGCGGTCATCTGCCCCCCAACGCTTTCGTGTTGTTCCTGCAGAATCATGACCAGGTCGGCAACCGGGCCCTGGGCGAGCGCCTGCACCAATTGGCCCCGCCCCAGGCCCTGCAGGCAGCGACGGTGCTGTTGCTGTTATGTCCTATGATCCCGCTGCTGTTCATGGGGGATGAAGTACTCGCCGAACAGCCGTTCCTGTTCTTCACCAGCCACCATGGTGAGCTTGCAGAACTGGTGCGAGAGGGTCGGCGCAACGAGTTCAAGGCCTTCAGTGCCTTCGCCGACCCCGAGAAACGCAAGCGCATTCCCGATCCCAACGCAGCCGCCACATTCGATGCCTCACGACCGAACCTGGAGTCCCGCCGACCGGAGCAGCAAGCCAACGAGGCGTTATACCGCCATCTGCTGAAGATCCGCCGGGAAGAGATCGTTCCGCGCCTGCCCGCCATCCAGGCGTTGGGCGCCGACGTACTGGGCCACGGCGCGATCAGTGCGCGCTGGCGGATGGAGGACGGCAGCGTGCTGCGCATCGACCTGAACCTCAGCGGGCAGCCGGTTGAACATAGCGCTCCAGAGGAGGCGCGCATTCTTTTCGAACATCCACAGCAAGCCATGGGTCTGTTGGAACAGGGTGCTCTTGCGCCCTACAGCGCGCTGGTCACTCTGACACAAGCGGCAACGTTGCCCAACATTACTGGAGAGCGCCCATGAGCGATGCGCAACTGGAAATCCTCGCCGGCCGCGCGGGCCTGGCGGTGGACTGGATCGACGCCAATGGCCGAGCCCAGAAAGTCTCGCCGGCGGTATTGCGCTCGGTCCTGACGGGCCTGGGCCATCCGGCCGGCAGTGCTCAGGAAATCGACGCCAGTCTTTTGCAATTGCAGGAAGATCAGCAGAACCATCGTCTACCCCCGTTGATCACCGCCGATGTCGGGGCCAACGTCGACCTGAGCCGCTATTTCCAAGGCTCGATGCCCTGCGAAATCCAGCTCGAGGACGGCGCGACGCTGAACCTGAAGCTCGACGCCGACGCGAAGCTACCGGGGATGATCCCGGTGGGCTATCAGCAGGTCCGCATCCAGGACCAGCATTTCACCCTGGCCGTGGCGCCCGCCCGCTGCTACAGCGTGGCCGAGGCCGTCGACGATCCGACGCCCAGGGCCTGGGGCCTGAGTGCACAGCTGTACGCGCTGCGCCGTCCTGGCGACGGTGGCTTCGGCGACACCCAGGCGCTGGAGGAACTGGCACGGGTAGCCGGCGAACGCGGTGCCGACGCCTTGGCGATCAGCCCGATACACGCGATGTTCAGCAGCGACACCGGGCGCTATAGCCCGTACTCGCCCTCGAGCCGCCTGTTCCTCAACAGCCTCTATGCCGCGCCGGGCACAATCCTGGGGGAACGGGCCCTGCGCACGGCCATCGACGCGACGGGCCTGGTCAATCAACTGCGCCACCTGGAAGAACAGCCCCTGGTCGACTGGCCGGTGGCGGCCGAGGCCAAGCAGAAGATCCTGCGCGCCCTGTACGACGGCTTCAGCCAGGGCGAACACCCACTGCATGAAGACTTCAGCAGTTTCCGCCACACCAGCGGCGAGGCCCTGGAAAATCACTGCCGCTTCGAAGCCCTGCAAGCGGAACGCGCCGCCCGCGGTGAAAGCCTCGATTGGCGTCAATGGCCCGAAGAGTGGCGCAACCCGCGCAGTTCGGCGCTGGCACGTTTCGCCGAGGAAAACGCCGACGAAATCGGCTACTACGCCTTTTGCCAATGGTTGATTGCGCGGTGCCTGGAACGGGCCCAGAGCGCCGCCAGGTCCAGCGGCATGGGCATCGGCCTGATCGCCGACCTGGCGGTGGGTGCCGACGGCGCCGGGAGCCAGGCCTGGAGCCGCCAGGATGAACTGCTGGCCTCGCTGACCGTGGGGGCGCCACCGGACATCCTCAATCGTTCCGGTCAGGGCTGGGGCATCTCGGCGTTTTCGCCGGAAGGCCTGGTCCGTAATGGCTTTCGCGCCTTCATTGAAATGCTGCGGGCCAACTTTGCCCATGCCGGCGGCTTGCGAATCGATCATGTCATGGGCCTGCAACGGCTGTGGGTGATCCCCAACGATGCGCCACCCTGCGATGGCGCCTACCTTTATTATCCGGTGGACGACTTGCTGCGCCTGTTGGCCCTCGAATCCCATCGTCATCAGGCCATCGTGCTCGGCGAAGACCTCGGCACCGTGCCCGATGGCTTGCGGGAGAAGCTCAGCGCCCGCTCCATCCTCGGCATGCGGGTGCTGTTGTTCGAACAGGACAACACCCGCTTCAAGCCCATTCTCGATTGGCCGGACAATGCCCTGGCGACCACCAGCACCCATGACCTGCCGACCCTCAATGGCTGGTGGCACGGTCATGACATCGACTGGAACGCCCGCCTGGACCTGATCGACTCCCATACCGAAATGGACTGGCGTCGGCATCGCGAGCGTGAACGCGAGGGGCTGCGCGACGTGTTGAACCAGGACCCGCAGAACTTTCGCGAGGAACATCGCGAAACCGATCAAGTGCTGGACGCCAGCGTGCGATTCCTCGGCCATACCCGTGCGCCATTGGTGCTGCTGCCGCTCGAAGACGCCCTCGGCATCGACGAGCAGGCCAACTTGCCTGGCACCACCGACACTCACCCCAATTGGCGCAGGCGCCTGCCTGGCGAGAGTCAGGCGCTGTTGGATGGCCCGGACGCCGCACGGCGTCTGGAAATACTCGCCTGTGCGAGACTTCAGGCGAACGAGCGTGACCAATGAACCAGACGTCGACCCAACCCCTGCGGGCAACCTTGCGCCTGCAGTTCCATAAAGGCTTCACCTTGGACGATGCGGTCCCGCAGGTGCCGTACTTTGCTTCGCTGGGCATCAGCCACGTGTATGCCTCGCCCCTGCTCAAGGCTCGGGCCGGCTCGATGCATGGCTATGACGTAGTCGATCCGACCCTGGTCAATCCCGAGCTGGGTGGCGAAGCCGCGCTCAAGCGCCTGGTAGCGGCCTTGCGCGAGCATCGGATGGGCCTGATCCTCGACATCGTCTCCAATCACATGGCGGTCGGCGGTAACGACAACCCCTGGTGGCTGGATCTGCTGGAATGGGGACGCCTGAGCCCCTACGGCCAGTTCTTCGATATCCAGTGGCACTCTCCCGATCCACTGATGGAAGGCCAGTTGCTGTTGCCATTCCTGGGCAGCGACTACGGCGTGGCGTTGCAGGAAGGTACGCTGAAGCTGCGTTTCGACGCTGCCATGGGCCGTTTCTACGTCGAACATTACGAGCACCACTTCCCCATCTGCCCGATGCAGTACGGCGAACTGCTCAGACCCGCCGACACCCTTCCACCCGAACAGGCCGAGTCCCTCAAGGCTCTGGCGGAGCGGTTCACCACACTGAACTACCAGACCGACGCCCATACCCTCGCCCGCCCGCTCCAGCAGGAACTGAGCGAACTGGCCAAGCAAGCCGGCATCCTGGCCGCCATCGAAGACAACCTGCGCGGTTACGACTCCGAGGAATCCGAAGGTTTCGAACGCCTGCATCAACTGCTGGAGCGCCAGAGCTATCGCCTCGCCAGTTGGCGCACGGCGGCGGATGACATCAACTGGCGACGTTTCTTCGATGTCAACGAGCTGGGTGGCCTGCGGGTCGAACGCCCGGCGGTGTTCGAAGCGACTCACGCAAAGATTTTCGAATTGATCGGCAATGGGTTGGTGGATGGCCTGAGGATCGACCACATCGACGGATTGGCCGACCCTCGCGGTTACTGTCGGAAGTTGCGCAGGCGTGTCGATGCGCTGTCACCGTCGCGACACTTGCCGATCTTCGTCGAGAAAATCCTCGGCGATGGAGAGACGCTGCGCCGGGACTGGAACATCGATGGCAGCACCGGCTACGAATTCATGAACCAGGTTTCACTGCTGCAGCATGATCCGAGCGGCGCCGCCCCCCTCGCCGAGTTCTGGAGCCGCCACAGCGAGCGGCCGGCGCACTTCATCGAAGAAGCCCGCCTGGCTCGCCAGCAGATTCTCAACGGTTCCCTGGCCGGCGACTTCGAAAGCGTCGCCCAGGCCCTGCTACAGGTCGCCCGGGACGACGTGATGACCCGCGACCTGACCCTCGGCGCGATTCGCAGGGCGTTGCAGGAGCTCATCGTGCACTTCCCGGTGTACCGCACCTACATCAGTCCTTTGGGCCGCAGCGTCGAAGACGAGGTGTTTTTCCGCAAGGCTCTGGAAGGCGCGAGGCAAACCCTCAGCGAAGCCGACTGGCCAGTGCTCGATTGCCTGGCCGACTGGCTCGGCGGGATGTCCTGGCGGCAACGCCCACGAGGGAGCCAGCGCAAACGGCTGCGCCATGCCTGTGTTCGCTTCCAGCAACTGACCTCACCCGCTGCCGCCAAGGCCGTGGAGGACACCGCCCTGTATCGCTCGGCGGTACTGCTGTCGCGCAACGACGTGGGCTACAACACCGAGCGTTTCAGCGCCCCGCCGCAGGAGTTTCATGACGCTGGCCTTGAACGCCTGGAACACTTTCCCGACAACCTGATCACCACCGCCACCCACGACCACAAGCGCGGCGAAGACACCCGGGCGCGGCTGGCGGTGCTCAGCGAGCGCGCAGAGTGGTACACCGCGTGCGTCGAACAATGGCGAATTCTCTCGCCGTCGCTGCACAGCGATCCCGCCGCACCCTCGGCCGGCGATGAGCTGATCATGTACCAGGCGTTGCTTGGGAGCTGGCCACTGGACCTCGATCTGAACGATCACCAGGCACTCTCGACCTACAACGAACGCCTGTGGCAGTGGCAGCGCAAGGCGTTGCGGGAAGCCAAGCTGCAAAGCAGTTGGGCGGCGGTCAACGATGCCTATGAACAGGCAACCCAGATGTTCCTCGAACGGCTGTTGCTGTGCGATGAAGGGCTGCCACTGCGCAGTGCCATCGCCGAGGCGGTCCAATCCATCGCTCCGGCGGGCGCCCTCAACAGCCTGGCACAGACGTTGCTGCGCATGACCGTACCCGGCGTTCCGGATTTGTACCAGGGCGCCGAGTTCTGGGATTTCAGCCTGGTGGACCCGGACAACCGGCGCCCGGTGGACTTCGACGCGCGCCGTCAGGCCATGCAGGCCGGCAGCTCCCCTGCCGAACTGCTACGCGACTGGCGCGATGGCCGGGTGAAGCAGGCCCTGATCGCCAGGACCCTGGCCTTGCGGGCCGAGTACCCGCAGCTGTTCCGCCAGGGCAGCTACCGGCCATTACCCGTGACCGGCGAGCACGCGAACCGGGTCCTGGCTTTCATGCGTGAGCACGAGCAACAGCGGGCGATCGTGGTGGTACCGATCCATGCCGCCCGCCTGCTGGAAAACGGTACCGAACCCTGGGTGTCGGCTTCGAATTGGGGCGATACGCGCGTTTCGTTACCGTTCGCCGTAGAGGGTGAAAAACTGAAGGGACTTTTTAAACATGCAGCAGTCACACCCCAAGGGGAGTTGATGGTCAGCAACGCGCTGGGGGATTTCCCAGTCAACGTCTTTATCCCATCTTGAGTCATGTCAGGAGCATTGCGATGAGTACCGACGATAAACGCATTCGTGAATTCGCCTATCAGATCTGGGAGTCCGAAGGTAAACCTGCCGGGCAGGAGGATCGTCATTGGGAGATGGCGCGCAAATTGGCCGAAGCCGAGGCCCTGGCACCGAGCAAGCCTGCCAAGGCCGCCGGCAAACCCGCCGCCAGCAAGGCCAACGACATCAAGCCTGTGGCAGCCAAGAGCACCACGGCCAAGGCTGCCCCAAAAAGCACCACGCCCAAGGCCAAACCAGCGGCTAAACCCGCTGCGGCGGCACCAGCAGCTGGCAAGCCAGCTGAGAAGAAGCCACGCGCGGCGCGCAAGCCACCGGCGGTTTGACCCTCGGGCTCAGGCTGGCACAACCCCTGTGGCGAGGGGACTCAGCGAGACGTCGTACCGCCCCGCTGGGGCGCGAAGCGGCCCTAAGCTTTTGGGGCTGATGCGCAGCCCAGCGGGGATAAATCCCCTCGCCACAAAGTCCTTTACCAGAAAGAGCTGTACCCGTTCCAGTCACTCTGAAATCCATGAATTTCTTGAACCACTCGCTTTGCCGTATCTGTCTGTCTTTTGCAGGAGCAACCCATGACCCGTCCAAAGAAAACCACCCCGCCGCCTGTTATCGAGGCCTCGCGGATTCGCGAAGGGCTGCCGTTCCCGCTCGGTGCGACCTGGGATGGCCTGGGGGTCAATTTCGCGTTGTTCTCAGCCAACGCCACCAAGGTCGAACTGTGTATTTTCGATGACACCGGCGAGGTCGAACTCGAACGCATCGAGTTGCCGGAGTACACCGACGAGATCTACCACGGCTATCTGCCCGATGCCCACCCGGGCTTGATCTACGGCTACCGGGTCTACGGTCCCTACGATCCGGAAAACGGTCATCGCTTCAATCCCAACAAACTGCTGATCGACCCTTACGCCAAACAACTGGTGGGCCAATTGAAATGGTCCGAGGCGCTGTTCGGCTACACCATCGGCCATCCCGATGGCGACCTCAGTTTCGATGAACGCGACAGCGCTCCATTCGTGCCCAAGTGCAAGGTCATCGATCCTGCCCACACCTGGGGCCACGACCATCGCGTCAGCGTGCCCTGGGACAAGACCATCCTCTACGAAACCCACGTACGCGGTATCAGCATGCGTCACCCCGCCGTACCGGAAAATCTGCGCGGGACCTTCGCCGGGCTGATGGTCGATGACGTGCTTGAGCACATTCGCAAGCTGGGCGTGTCGTCGGTCGAGCTCTTGCCCATCCATGCGTTCGTCAACGACCAGCACCTGTTGCACAAGGGCATGACCAACTACTGGGGCTACAACAGCATTGCGTTCTTCGCCCCGGACCCGCGTTACCTGGCCAGCGGCAAGATCGCCGAGTTCAAGGAAATGGTCGCGCACCTGCACGATGCCAACCTGGAGGTGATTCTCGACGTGGTCTACAACCACACCGCCGAAGGCAACGAGCAAGGCCCGACCCTGTCCATGCGTGGCATCGACAACGCCTCCTACTACCGGCTGATGCCCGATGACAAACGCTACTACATCAACGACTCGGGCACCGGCAACACCCTGGACCTGAGCCACCCTTGCGTGCTGCAGATGGTCACCGACTCCCTGCGCTACTGGGCCTCGGAGATGCACGTCGACGGGTTCCGCTTCGACCTTGCAACCATCCTCGGCCGGTATCACGACGGTTTCGACGAGCGCCACAGTTTCCTCGTTGCCTGCCGCCAGGACCCGGTGCTGCGCCAGGTGAAAATGATCGCCGAACCCTGGGACTGTGGCCCCGGTGGTTATCAGGTGGGACGCTTCCCACCGGGCTGGGTCGAGTGGAACGACAAGTTTCGCGATACCGTGCGCGCGTTCTGGAAAGGCGACGACGGCCAGCTTGCCGATTTCGCCAGTCGCATGACCGCCTCGGGCGAGATGTTCAATCAGCGTGGGCGCCGCCCCTATGCCTCGGTGAACTTCGTCACCGCCCATGACGGCTTCACCTTGAATGACCTGGTGTCTTACAACGACAAGCACAACGAAGCCAATGATGAGAACAACCAGGACGGCAGCAACAACAACCTGTCCTGGAACCACGGCGTCGAAGGCCCGACGGACGATCCGCAGATCAACGCTCTGCGCCATCGGCAGATGCGCAACTTCTTCGCGACCCTGCTGTTGGCCCAAGGCACACCGATGATCGTCGCCGGGGACGAGTTCGCCCGCACCCAGCATGGCAACAACAATGCCTATTGCCAGGACAGCGAGATCGGCTGGGTCAACTGGGACCTGAGCGAAGATGGCGCGGCACTGCTGCAGTTCGTCAAGCGCCTGATCAAGTTGCGCCTGGCCTACCCGATCCTGCGCCGTGGACGGTTCCTGGTGGGTAACTACAACGAGGATATCGGCGTCAAGGACGTGACCTGGCTGGCACCGGACGGTAGTGAGATGACCATCGAACAGTGGCAGGACAGCCACGGTCGCTGCCTGGGAATGCTGATGGACGGTCGCGCCCAGGAGACCGGCATCCGCCGCAAGGGCGGTGACGCGACGTTGTTGCTGGTGGTCAACGCGCACCATGACATCGTCAATTTCCGTCTGCCGGAAGTGCCGGAAGGCAGCTTCTGGACGTGCATGGTAGACACCAACCAGCCCATGGTGCGGGGTCAGGAGCGGTTCGATTTCGACTCCGAATACTCGGTCACGGGCCGTTCCTTGCTGTTGTTCGAGTTGCAGCGCGAAGAAGAAAAGCGGGACAGGTGATAAAAGGTTACAAACCATCAGGAGCCGCAAGGACGCGGCTCTGGTGGCGCATCACCGGGCTTGCACAGTCCAGTTCGAATAAAAAATTGCAGTTCAGATACACAAGTGACGCGACGAATCGAGCGTCATGGTCAATACTTCGCAGGCGGTATTCCAGGATTCGGAGCACTGCGGATCGCAGCCAGCCCCTTCGGGGCGCACCCGGGCAGTCGGCCCGACGCGTGGCTGAAAGATTGAATACAACAAGGACGTACCTCATGAAACTTGCCTCTCGCTTGCAAGGCCGGCAGCATCCGCAAATCTGGAACAGCTCGCCGCAGTTGGCCGACATTCCCATCATCAGCACCCAGACGCTCATCCCCGCCGGTGCCCGTGCCGTCATCCTCTCCCCGCACCCTGGCGATGAGATCGGTGCGTGTGGCGGACTGCTCCAGTTGCTCAGCAACCTGGACTATCCCATGTTGCTGATTTCGGTCACCGACGGTGACCTCAACCATCCCTCTTCGCCGTTGTGGACCGATGAACGCCTGCGCATCTATCGCCCCCATCCCCAGGAAAGCGTGGACGCGCTGCATCGCCTGGGCATACCGACCCATGGTTTGCAGTGGGTGCGCGGCGGCTTCCCGGAAAAGGCCCTGACCGAACATGAGGCACAGCTGACCGCCTTCATCGGACATTACCTGCGGCCTGGCGACGTGGTGTTCGGCACCTGGCGCAAGGATGGCGACAGCGATCACGAGACCGTCGGCCGTGCAGGAGCACTGGCAGCCGAAAGTGTCGGGGCGACCTTCAACGAACTGCCGGTGTGGGCCTGGCATTGGCCGGTTCGTGAGCAGAACAAGATCCCCTGGCACCGCGCGCGAAAACTGCGCCTGGACGTCTGGACCACCGCCCGCAAACGGCACGCGATGCACGCCTACGCCAGCCAGCTAAACGGCGAGCCCGCCAGCGGCATCGCCCCGCTGGTGCCGCGGGTTATCCTGGATCGCATGGGGTTGCCGTATGAGATCGTGTTAATCTGAAGCACCACGAAAGCGTTGGGTCAGGTAGGGCCTCTTCGCGAGCAGGCTCGCTCCCACATAGGTTTCGGATGGTCACACAATACAGTGTCGCTACAAATCCCCTGTGGGAGCGAGCCTGCTCGTGAAGTCGGTGATGGGATCAACATGAAAGCTGGCTGAAACAGTAAATATCCGGAACTGCCGATGCTCCTCATCAGTCGCATGAACAGGTACGTCTGATTCAGGAGTGAATGTGACTCGCGATCCCGACTGGCGGGCTGTCGAATCGGTGCCATTGGACACGCCTGCGGCGGTCCATCGGCTGCGGGTTCTGACGGTCAATACCCATAAGGGTTTCACCGCCCTCAACCGCCGCTTCATCCTGCCGGAACTCCGTGAAGCGGTGCGCAGTACCGGCGCCGACCTGGTTTTCCTGCAGGAAGTCCTGGGCGAGCATGACCGCCATGCCTCGCGCTACGACAACTGGCCCCAGACGTCCCAATACGAGTTCCTTGCCGATAGCATGTGGAGCGACTTCGCCTATGGCCGCAACGCGGTGTACCCCGACGGCCATCACGGCAATGCGCTGCTGTCCAAGTACCCGATCCGCCAGTTCCGCAACCTCGACGTTTCCATCACCGGCCCGGAGCGGCGTGGCTTGTTGCATTGCGTGCTGGACGTGCCGGGGCACGCCGAAGTCCATGGCATTTGTGTGCATCTGAGCCTGTTGGAAAGCCACCGCCAATTGCAGCTCAAGCTGCTCTGCCAATTGCTCGAATCCCTGCCCGAGGACGCCCCGGTGATCATCGCTGGCGACTTCAACGACTGGCAGTTACGCGGCAACATCACCCTCGCCCAACGTCGATATCTGCACGAAGCCTTCGAACACCACCACGGCCGTCCGGCCAGGACCTACCCGGCCCGTTTCCCCCTGCTGCGCCTGGACCGCATCTACTTGCGCAATGCCACCAGCCATGCCCCGAAAATCCTCGGTAGCAAACCCTGGACGCACTTGAGCGATCACCTGCCGCTGTCCGTGGAAGTGCATCTGTGAACCCCGCGACGGATCGCTGATGACAACGTGCCACCTGTAAGTTCTGACAGTAGCGACACCGATCTTTCATTGTTACGGTGCCATCCCATACAGCGAGCGTTGCCAGGCCCTGTGTGCCAGCTGTTGTGCAGCCGATGCTGAAACCGGCGTTCCCCGAATGCCGATGCAGAGGGATAGCACATGAGCTCGCACGATCATGGCTTCAAGCGGTTGTTCAATGTCTTCTGGGTATCGACCCCCTTCCTGTTCCCCGTTCCCACTACCATGGCGGCTTGTACCCTGACGCCAACGGCAGGCAATGACGCCTATGTCTGCGACAGCGGCACCAGCCCCGGGCTGACGGACCTTTCGGGCAACAACAGCCTCACGATGCCCGCCAACGGCAGCGGCGTCATTCAAGGCGACGTCACGTTTGACGAAGGCGTCGATCGCGTCGAAATCCACGCCAATGGCGTGATTGACGGTGACGTGAGCCAAGGTTCAGAGGCCGACGACTTTCTAATGACCGGCGGCCGCATCCTGTCCCTGTCCCAGGGCGATGGCCTCGACACGTTCACGATGTCCGGGGGTACCATTGTCGACGCGTTCGAAGACGGCGATATCGCCCACATGAGCGGTGGCACGATCGGGCGGGTCGATATGAAGCTCGACGACAATCTCTTCGACATGTCAGGCGGCCAGATCATCGGTAATCTGGTGACCGGTTTCGGCCAGGACACCATCATCCTCTCTGCGGGACGCATCGGCGGCAACGTCAGCGTCAGTGGCGGCAATGACAGCATTACTGTCAGCGGTGGCGAAATCATCGGCGAGGTCCGAGCCAGCACCGGCAATGACCAACTGCAGTGGAGCGGCGGACTGATCCACTCTGCCATTCTGATGGGCGACGGCAATGACACGGCACTGCTGCGCGGTCTCGATGAAACAACACTCGCCATTACCCCCAGCCTGAATGGTGGGTTGGGCCAGGACGTGCTGGCCCTTGAAGGCAGCACTTCCAGCACGGGTGCCCGTTACGTCAACTGGGAGAGCGTCAACCTTACCCAAGGCTCGCGGCTGGACCTGAACGACGCCCTGGTCCTGGGCGACAGCACCTCCGCCACGGGCACCCTCACCCTGGACAGCAACAGCGTGTTGACCTCGACCCAGGGCAGCGTTACACCCTTCACCGCCGGCCAGTTGGCAACGCTCAACAACGGCGGAACGGTGGACCTCACCCGGGACAATACCCGCACCAACGACACCCTCACCGTGCAGGGTAACTACGTCGGTAACAATGGCCAGCTACGCCTGCAATCGGTCCTGGGAGCCGATGACTCTCCCAGCGACAAGCTGGTGGTCAATGGTGGAACGCTCACGGGGACCACCGCCATCACCGTCACGAATCTGGGGGGTGCGGGCGCGCTGACCACGCAAAACGGCATCGAGCTGGTCCAGGCCCAGGGCGGCGCGGTCAGCAACAGCGGCGCGTTTTCGTTGGCCAATGCGGTGTCGGCCGGCGCCTTCGATTACCGCTTGTTCAAGGGCGGCGTGAACGGCAATGAAAACAACTGGTACCTGCGCTCGACCGTGGTCGCCGGACCGGTGGCGGCGCCCAGCCCGGACTTGCCCGCGCTACCGGCTGCAGTGCCAGGCGCCGCGCCCATCCCCTTGTATCGCCCGGAAGTGCCCACCTGGTCGGTGCTGCCTCCTGCCGCGGCGCAACTGACCCTGATGGCCTTGGGCACCTTCCATGATCGCCAGGGCGACCAGCGCCTGCTCACCGAAACCGACGCGTTCAGCGCGGGTTGGGGACGGGTCTATGGCAAGGATCTGGACCAGAGCTGGGCCGGTACGGTTTCGCCTCGATTCGACGGTTCCATCAAAGGCTTCCAGGTGGGCAACGATCTGTACAGCTCGTCGATGTCCGGCGGCCAGACCCAGCGCATCGGCTTCTTCGTCGGCCACACCGAACTGAACGGTCACGTCGACGGTTTCAACCTGGGCTTCCAGGGCCGACGCGCCGGCAAGATAGAACTCGACGGCGACAGCTACGGACTCTACTGGACGCTCATCGATCCCACCGGCGGTTACGTCGACGCGGTCGTGATGGGCACCCGGCTGGACGGCGACAACCGCTCCGACCGCGGACTCAGGATCGACAATCGCGGGCACGCGCTGACCCTCTCCGCGGAGGCCGGCTACCCATTCGCCGTGGCCACCGACTGGGTCCTCGAACCCCAGGTCCAGGTCATCCACCAGAAAATCTCCCTGGACACCCAGGACGACGGGATCTCCAGGGTCGAATTCGATTCCGACAGTGCCTGGACTGGCCGTCTCGGCGCCCGACTCAAGGGTCGCTATCAAGTCAGTGGCATGCCCGTCGAGCCGTATCTGCGGGCGAATCTGTGGCACACCTTTTCCGGCACCGACACGGTGACGTTCGACAACACCGAGCGGGTCGAAACCCAACAGCGCGCGTCCACCGGCGATCTGGGCGTCGGCGTGATCGTAAGTCTGGCCCCGGCCGTCAGCGTTTATGCCAGCGCGGACTACAGCAACAACCTGGACAGTAACCAGCAACGCAGCGTGGCGGGCAATCTCGGTGTGCGGGTCAGTTGGTGACGCTAAGTCGCCTCTTCCGACGATGATTTGACGTCAACCAAAAGCACGGATAACCGAAAAGAATCAGTCATTTATTTGACCTGATTTCATATCGCCATTCATCGCACAGTTTCTTGACGCGATGACATCGGTCTTCTTGACTACACCGTACTACCCCCGGAAATACAGTCAGGGGCAGGTCTCGGGAACCCGTTGCGGCGGGCCGCCCGAGACTTGCCTCAATCCATTCGGTCGCCCCTCATTCGGGGTAGGAGAGACGCCCTAAGCGAGAGACGCATGCGATTGCAAGGCAGACCCCCATGAGAACTTCCCTCCGTCCACAAGAAATCACGACCACCTTTTACACCGTGTCGACTTCGTTACTGCTGTGCTCATCCATGGAGGTCATGGCCTGGCCCGTCGAGCAATCCTCGCAACCCTGGTATGGCCAAACACCCGCCGACAACCCGAACGCCACCCTCATCAATCCCGACTCTGCATCCGACAAGGGTCCCGCACTGTTCACGCTGCACAACGACAACGGTCATACCCAGCGCATGGGCCTGATCGGTGGCCAAAGCCAGATCATCGCCAATGTCGGCGGCGTGCTGGTCAGCCCGGCCATGGCCGAGCCGGGCACAGATGCGCTGAACCTGCACGGAACGAACCTGGGCGCCTACTGGAGCCTCACCGGCCCCGCTGGCTGGCATGTAGACCTGAGCGCCAGTGGCGGCCGGGTCAACGGTTACAGCCGAACCGAACAAGGCCAGCGCCAGGCGGCCGAAGGCAACGCCGTCACGTTGTCGGTCGAGGGCGGCTTTCCCATCGGTATCAGTGACAACTGGGTGGTCGAACCCCAGGCGCAATTGATCAACCAGCGTGTGACCCTCGACACCGGTAACGCCGAGGACGGCAACAGCAGTGCACTGAGTACCTGGAGCGGACGTGTGGGGGCACGGCTCAAAGGCACTTACGAGGTCAACGGCCTCGGCGTGGAACCCTACGTGCGGACCAACCTGTGGCACACCGTCCAGAGCGCCGACACCCTCTCCCTGGACAAGGTCGACAAGATCAGCAGCAGCCGAAAATCCTCCACCGTCGAGCTGGGCCTGCGCCTGGTCGCCCGGG
This sequence comes from Pseudomonas sp. ICMP22404, assembly GCF_006227205.1. Lineage (GTDB taxonomy): Bacteria > Pseudomonadota > Gammaproteobacteria > Pseudomonadales > Pseudomonadaceae > Aquipseudomonas. The sequence continues at coordinate 55,814 of NZ_VCNG01000006.1, read as the reverse complement.
TCACGCCCGTGGTGAGCCTGTACGTCAGCGCCGATTACAGCAGCGACGTCGACGACAACGACCTCAATGGCGTGATTGCCAGCCTGGGCGTACGGATGCGTTGGTGAGACACCGAACTGCGCAAGTCTCAAGTGAGCAGCATTGCGCATCCGGGTCGGCAAAAACGCAGCTGCCGGCCCTTGCCACTTAAAAACTCCCCCCATTAAGGCGTATAACCCTGGAAGCGAAGACGACGGTGAGTCGTCCAGGGTTCATTTCTTTGATGGAGTAACGACATGACCACAGCCAACCTCCTCGCCAATCTGTTTCCCAGTGCCGCCGATATCCCCCAGGCCTATCGCCTCGAAGAGCGGATCGAGCAGCGTGAATACCTGGTCGATGGTGTCCTCGAGACCTGGCCGGGGCCGCTGGCCGTCGTGCGCAGCCCGGTGTACCTGGCCGCAGAACAAGGCGACGAACAGGTGGTGCTCGGCAGTACACCGCTGCTGGATGCCGAAACCGCCCTCACCGCCCTGGACGCCGCCGTCCGGGCTTACGACCGTGGCCAGGGCCTGTGGCCGACGATGCGGGTGGCCGAGCGTATCCGCCACGTGGAAACCTTCCTGGCGCACATGCGCGAGCAGCGCGAGGCCGTCGTCAAGCTGCTGATGTGGGAAATCGGCAAGAACCTCAAGGATTCCCAGAAGGAGTTCGACCGTACCTGCGACTACATCGTCGACACCATCAATGCCCTCAAGGAACTCGACCGGCGCTCCAGCCGTTTCGAGCTGGAACAGGACACCCTCGGGCAGATCCGTCGCGTGCCCCTGGGCGTGGCCCTGTGCATGGGGCCCTACAACTATCCGCTGAACGAGACCTTCACCACCCTGATCCCCGCCTTGATCATGGGCAACACTGTGGTATTCAAGCCGGCCAAGCTCGGCGTCCTGCTGGTGCGTCCGCTGCTGGAAGCCTTCCGCGACAGTTTCCCGGCGGGTGTGATCAACGTGATCTACGGCAGCGGCCGGGAAACCGTCAGCGCGTTGATGGCCAGCGGCAAGATCGACATCTTTGCCTTTATCGGCACCAACAAGGCCGCGAGTGACCTGAAGAAGCTCCATCCGCGCCCGCACCGCCTGCGCGCCGCCCTGGGGCTGGATGCGAAAAACCCGGGACTGGTGCTGCCGGACGTCGACCTCGACAATGCCGTCAGCGAAGCGCTGACGGGCTCGCTGTCCTTCAACGGCCAGCGCTGCACGGCGTTGAAAATCCTCTTCGTCCATGAGGACGTGGCACCCGCATTCATCGAGAAATTCAACGCCAAGCTCGCCGCGCTCAAGCCGGGCATGCCGTGGGAGGACGGCGTGGCGCTGACGCCACTGCCCGAGGCCGGCAAGATCGATTACCTACGCTCCCTGGTGGACGATGCGGTGGCCAAAGGTGCGACGGTGACCAATGCACACGGCGGCGAATCCCGCAGCTCATTCTTCTACCCCGCCGTGCTCTATCCGGTAAACACCGCGATGCGGGTCTATCACGAAGAGCAGTTCGGCCCGGTCGTGCCCATCGTGCCGTATCGCGATCTCAATACCGTAATCGACTACGTATTGGAGTCCGACTTCGGCCAGCAACTGAGCATCTTCGGTACTCATCCGGCTGAAGTCGGCAAGCTGGTGGACACGTTCGCCAACCAGGTAGGGCGCATCAACATCAATGCCCAGTGCCAACGCGGACCGGATACTTTCCCGTTCAACGGCCGGAAGAATTCGGCGGAGGGCACCTTGTCCGTGCACGATGCGTTGCGTACCTTTTCGATCCGCACCCTGGTGGCGACCAAATTCCAGGAGAGCAACAAGGCGCTGATCAGCGACATCATCCGCGAGCGGGACTCGAACTTCCTGACCACCGACTACATCTTCTGACCCGCGTTACTGCAGGGCTGGACGCCGCGCCTTGATGCCCCAGCCCTGCTGCATGCCGGCAGCCGCCAGCAGGATCGCCGCCACACCCAGCCATTGCAGCGGTTCGAGGCGATGGCCGAAGACGAACCAGTCGACGAAGATCGCCGCGATTGGATAGATGAATGACAGCGCGCCGGTGATCGCGGTCGGCAAGCGTTGGATCGCGCTGTACAGCAACACATACATGACCCCGGTATGGACCATGCCGAGGGTGACGAGGCTGGCCCAGCCCTCGGGCTGTTGCGGCAACGCCGAGAAATTTGCCCAGGGAGCCAACAGCAATACACCGGTGCTGACCTGCACCAGCGCAATCAAGTGCGGTGGCGTACCGGTCAAGCGCTTGATGATCAACGCGGCAATGGCGTACAGCAACGCCGCCCCCAGGGCCAGGGCGATGCCCATCAGGTACTCACCGCTGCCCTGCCCTTGTTCACCGTGGGCGCTGACAATTGCGAGCATTCCGAGAAACGACACCATCAGCCAGAACAGCTTTTGCGCGGTGATTTTCTCCCCCAGGAACAGCGCAGCCAACCCCACCAGCATGAACGGTTGGACGTTGTACACCGCAGTGCCGATGGCGATCGAGGCCCGTGAGTAGGAGGCGAACAGCAACACCCAGTTGCCAACGATTGCCACCCCACTGAGCACCGCCAATAAAAATGTGGTGCGGGTCAGGATATCCCGGCGTAAAAAACCGAAACCGGCGCAAATCAGCAACAAGGTGGCCGCGCCGAATACGCAACGCCAGAACACCACATCCAGCACCGGCAAGCCGGAAACCAGCACGAACCAGCCTATGGTTCCGGAAATCAGCATGGCGGCGGTCATTTCCAGCGAACCGCGACGTAAGGTCTTGTCCATCATCAGACTCCTTCAGCAAGTGGGGCACAGTATGCCAAGCCAGTGAACGGCTTCTCCATGGGCTGAAAAAGGCTAAACTGCCGTTCGACCTTTTTTATCAAGGCAACTTCAGGCATTCGCCTAACGGAGTCGACATGACGGACGATATTGATCAGATCCTCATCAGTGCGCTGATGGAAGATTCACGGCGCTCGCTCAAAGCCCTGGCGAACCTGAGCGGCCTCTCCTCACCCAGCGTGGCCGAGCGCCTGAGGCGGCTTGAGGAACGCGGCGTGCTGAGGGCCTATACCGTTGAGGTTGACCCGAAGTGCTTCGGCTACCAGCTTCAGGCCATTGTCCGCATCCGCCCATTACCGGGGCAGTTGCAGGAAGTGGAACGGCAGATCCAGGCCATCGCCGAATTTACCGAATGTGACAAGGTGACTGGCGACGATTGCTTCATCGCCCGACTGCACGTGCGCTCGATGGAACAGCTGGATAGCTTACTGGACAAGCTCAATGTCCTTGCCGAAACCAATACCGCCATCGTCAAGAAGACCCCGGTCAAACGGCGCCTGCCACCGATGGCCTGAGCCGGATCCGGCCTCGGCGATGGACCGAGGCCGGGCTTACGTTATTCCGCTTCCGGGCTGCGTTGTACCTTGTACACCTCCTCCTCGGGCACATTGCTCTCTTTCATCAACGTGAGGGGCTGTGCCTTGTCGCACGCATTCTTTTTGTCCGCATAAACCCCACTGAGGTTGCACTTCCAGTTATAGAAGTTGGCCAGGGCTCCGGACAATTGCAAGCTGTAGTCCGTGCTTTGTGTAGCCGGTGAGAAAGGCTGCCCGGCCGGAATATTCTGGAACCATTGCATCCAGACATCACCCCCGACTGGCGGCGGATTGGCCTGGAACGTCGGGTTCATCGGCGCCCGTTGCTGGTATTCCGCGGTCATGTGGCAGCTCGTGCAGGACGCCTGGGGATTGTCCACCGGACCATTGAGGCGCCCGTTCCAGCCCAGATGAGTCGGCGGCAGTTCCTTGGTATTGGCATTGATTGCGGTCTGCTTCAACGCCGGGTTGATTTTGGTTTCGGTGGGCGTCGGGTTGGTGAACGCATGGCCGTTCTCCTGGGGATCGTTCCCCCACATGATCCCCACCGGCACCAGGTTGTCCCAATTCGCTTTACCGGTAATGGTACCGTTGTATTGGAAAGTGCCGAAGAGCCAGCCGGTCTCGCTCACCCGGGTGTCGCGCACAGCGATGTCCATCTGTATCAGCGCAACATTGGTTACCGCACGGCTTGTCGAAGTGAACGTCTTGGCGGTGTAAGCCTTCCAGAGCAATGGATTGACCAGGAACGGCACCGTACTGACGTCGATATCGGCAAACAGCGCCTTGCACACGACCGTGCCGTTGCCGAAGCCCTTGGGTTTGGAGGTGTAGCTCGGATCGGGGTTCTGCGGGTCTTTCCAGACCTGGCCAATGGTGTACGCCCCGATGTCGTTGTAGATGCCCACCGCGTAAGTCTGCCCACTGCCGGTTTGCGTACTCGCCAACTGTTGGGGCTGGATCGGCGCCTCCTTGGTAAGCCCGTGGATACCCTCACGACCATTGAGACCGTAATGCTGCCAAGGCATGTGATACCACTGGCGAACCTTGTTTTTCTGCACATTCCAGCCAATCCCGGTATTGCCCTCCAGGCAGTATTTCTTCGCCTCGTTCATATAGGGGCGCCAGGTTTCAAAGTCGTTGGAGAATGTTTTGGGGAGCTGCTTGAAGAACGCAGGCATCGAAGATGCGCCCGGCGCCACGGTGGGATAGTTCTGGCTGAGCTGGAAAAGCTCTCCGGAATAATCACTTTTGGGAGGGGCATAGCCAAAATCAGGGAAGGTTCCAGCGTGGGCGCAGGTCACGGACATCGCGCCTGCCAAGATCAGAAACGCAACGACTTTTCCTTGGGGATGGTTCATACAATATCTCCTTATAGGGAGGTGCCCTCTCATCGGCTTCCTGACCGATGCGCAGGACCTCCTTCTGTTTTCAGGCGGCACGGTGCCAAGCCTGTCACGGTCCACTTTCTAAGGTGTGAATGACCTCCTTCGGCTCAAAGCCGGACACGGTCGGTCCTGGCCCGGTCGCCGAACACAAGGTGCTTCAGGGGTTGATGCGAGAGTTCGCAGGGCAAGCGATTCATTTCAGACCTTCCTGGCAATACCGCTTCCTTGCCATAGGTGTAGATCATTTATTCAAAGTCGCCATCACATAGCGGCACTTTTGAGGCAAATGGCCACAATACAAATCGCGGGCGAAAAAAAGCCCGCCGAAGCGGGCTTCTGGGTAGCACATTGCAATCAATCGTCACGGCCCATCAGGCCAAACAGCTGCAGCAGGCTGATGAACAGGTTGTAGATGGATACATACAGGCTGATGGTGGCCATGATGTAGTTACGCTCGCCGCCATGAATGATGGCGCTCGTCTGGTACAGGATCATCAGCGCGGAAAACAGCACGACACCGGCGCTGATCGCCAATTGCAGGCCGCTGATCTGGAAGAAGAAACTGACCAGCATCGCCCCCACCAGTACAAAGAACCCGGCAGTGAGGAAACCGCCCAGGAAGCTCATGTCCTTGCGGGTGATCAGCACATACGCCGACAGCCCACCGAACACCAGTGCGGTCATGGCAAAGGCCGAGCTGACCAGTTCAGCGCCGCCCTGCATCTTGAGGTAAAGGTTGAGGATCGGGCCGAGTATGAAGCCCATGAAGCCGGTCAGGGCGAACGCCGAGACCAGGCCCCAGCCCGAATCACGAAGTTTGTTGGTCAGGAAGAAAAGCCCATAGAAGCCGATCAGCACCACGAACACGTTCGGGTAGCCGACATGCATCTGCTGGGCGACGTAGGCCATCACACCGCTAAAAGCCAGCGTGAGTGCCAGCAGGCCATAAGTGTTGCGCAGGACACGGCTAACCTCTAGCTGCTCGGCCTGCACGCTGTTGTTCACTGCGTAATCCTGTTCGCGCATGGCGACACTCCTCCGGTTTGAAACATTCAGTGGCAAGGATCATAACAGACGCCCTGTAACAAGCTACGCAGAGAGTTTGACAGTGTGTTTCATTCGGGTATTATGGCGCCCGCAACGCAATACGGAGGTGTGGCCGAGTGGTTTAAGGCAACGGTCTTGAAAACCGTCGACTGTAACAGGTCCATGAGTTCGAATCCCATCGCCTCCGCCATATTTGTACGTTAAAGCCCTGATCATTCAGGGCTTTTTCGTGTCTGGCGTTCAGAAAACAGCTGTCGACTTCGGTGCTGGATACGGCACATCGCAACCCCCAGCCCTCACTCAAAGGAAAGAACAGTGACCAGAAAAACCATTGGCTCCCTCGTTGCGGCAATCATGGGCATCGTCTTGCTCTGCGTATTCTTTGGCAGTTGGTACACGGTCGACGAAACCGAACGCGGCGTGCTGCTGCGCAACGGCGCGCTGGTCGGGGTCGTGGAGCCGGGATTGTCGTTCAAGACCCCCTTCATCGAGTCCGTGCGGCTGATCAGTGTGCAAAGCCAGGTCACTTCCTATGAAGACCTCCAGGCCTACAGCAAGGATCAACAGTCCGCCCAACTCAAGGTATCGGTGTCCTGGCATATTGCGCCAGCGGACGTGGCGAAGGTCTACAGCCAGTTCAAGGACATCGAAGGTATCCGCGACCGGATGATCAGCCGGCAGGTGCCGACCCAGGTGGAAAACGTGTTCGGCAGGTTCAACGCGGTGGCCGCTGTGCAGAACCGCGTCCAACTGGTCAACGATATTTCGAGCGCCATCAAATCCACCATCACCGGCCCCGTGATCATCGACAGCGTCCAGGTCGAAAATATCGACTTCAGTGACGCCTACGAGAAAGCGATCGAAGCGCGCATGGCGGCGGAAGTCCAGGTCAAGACCCGCGAGCAGCAGCTCGCCACCGAGCAGGTCCAGGCACAGATTCGCGTGACCCAGGCCCAGGCGGAAGCCGACTCGCAGATCGCCCAGGCGAAGGCGGATGCACTGGCCACCGAATTGCGTGGCAAAGCCGAAGCCGAAGCGATCAAGGCTCGGGCCCAGGCCCTGGCCAGCAACCAGAACCTGGTGGAATTGACCAAGGCCGAGCGCTGGAACGGGGTCTTGCCGACTACCGTGCTGCCCAATGGCGCCCTGCCCTTCATCGACACCAAGTAATTCTGCGGCGCGGCCTGCCCTGGCCGCGCCTGTTCCCTCAGCAGGGAACTTCGCCCCATTCCCGTTAGCGCTACACTGGCCCGAGTGACGAACCCGCAGTTCACCGTTAGCAGGGAGCTCAACGTGTACCCAGGCAAAAACAGACCGGCGCGCCAGCCAATCCGCCCCATACAGCCTCAGCTCATTGTTCCATTCCCTGAAAACCGTGCCCGACTCGGAAGCCCGGCGACTCCGTCGAGCAACGCCCTGGACAGGAGAACAGCGTGACCACGATTATCAAAAAATATAAGTGGCCTGCCTTGTTGGCCGTCGCACTGGCCGTTTTCTCGGCCTTGATATTCTTTCTGATCAAGTCCTATACCTACGACACCACGACCTATTTCGAGTCCCGCGACTTCATCCGGCAACTCAAGCAATCCGACGCCAACTGGAACGTCAAGATTCTGAGGAAAAAGATCGGCGTCAATAACAATCTGTCACTGGCCCCACCGGCGGAAGCAGGCAGCCGATGGGAGCAACTGGAACGGCTCAACAACGCCGGCCCCTTGGCCGCCCTTTGGAACTCCAGGCGCCAGGGCTATGTGGATGCGATCAAGAACAAGACCCTGCTGGTAGAAGCGTTCGAACAGCACAACGCGAACTTGCGTACCGCCCTGGATGCGCTGCCCGCGGCCGAAGACGACATTCAGGCACAGCTCAAGGCGTTGATGACGGGTAATGCGACGGAGCGTCTGACAGCAGCCTCCAATGTTCTTGAGCTGACATTGACGACACTGGAGTACGCCACGTATGTCACGGCAGACAAAGCCAAGGAAGTAGAGAGCCAGTTAAGCGAGCTGGAAGACTATATCCGTCAGTTGCCGGCCTCCTCTCAGCCGCCCTTTATCACACTGACGCAGCATGTCCGGTCGATTATCGAGGAACAGCCGATCGTCAATGATCTGCTTGAGCGCATCAACGTCATTCCGGTGGCCCAAGAACTGGACAGCATCACTGAACTGTTGAATGAGACACAGCGCCGGACCGCCGCAACAGACCGTCAATATCATATCTACCTGGCCGTATGTGCCACCCTCATGGCGTTGTTGATGATCTACCTGGCCGTACGACTGGTGCGCAGCTATGCCGTCATTAACCTGATCAACCACGCGTTGCAGTCGTCCAACGACCGACTGGAGGAACGGGTCGAGGAGCGCACCCGCGAATTGAGAGAAGCCGAGCGCGAACTCGTGGATGCGGCACGGATGGCGGGCATGGCCGAGATTGCCACGAACGTATTGCACAACGTCGGAAACGTGCTTAACAGCGTGAACATCTCCGCGGAGCTGGTCACCCGTAAATTGAGAAACAGCAAGACACTGGGGCTCGGAAAAGCGGTCAAGATGATGAATGAACACGCCGAGGACCTGGGCCAGTTCATGACCTTCGATGAAAAGGGCAAATTACTTCCTCGCTATTTCAACGAACTGGTCGATTCCATCGCCACCGAGCAAGCACTGCTGATCGATGAACTGGCGCAATTGACCAAGAGCGTCGACCACATCAAGGAAATTGTCACCACCCAACAATCCTATGCCGGGGCGGCGCGACTGATCGAGCCGCTCAACGTCAGTGACTTGTTCGAAGATGCGTTGCGCATGAACTCGGGGGCACTGAGCCGGCACCACGTCACGGTCATCAAGGACTATCAGGACGCGCCCACGATCCTGGGCGATAAACACAGGCTGCTGCTGGTTCTGATCAATCTGATCAGTAATGCAAAATTCGCGATGTCCCATGTTTCCGAACCACGGGAAATGACCTTAGGCATACGGATTGTCGACCGCACAACGTTATGCCTCAGCGTCAAGGATCGAGGTGAAGGCATCGCTCCCGATAATCTGGCCCGCATCTTCAACCACGGGTTCACGACGCGCAAGGATGGCCATGGGTTCGGTTTGCACAGCTGCGCCTTGGCAGCGGTCGAGATGAATGGTCGCCTCCATGTCCACAGCGATGGACCTGGTCAAGGCGCCCTCTTCACGCTGGAGATTCCGCTGGAACTGGCACAGCCCTGAGCAAGGCGACATCGTTGGCGGACGTGCCGACGCCATCGCGAGCAGGCTCGCTCCCACAGGTCTTGCTGGCAACTACAGCTGCTGTGATCACTCGGAATACTTGTGGGAGCGAGCCTGCTCGCGATGGCGTTGGGTCAGTTGCATCGAGGCCGGATCTGCCGCCGCCTTCGCGGGCAAGCCCGCTCCCACAGGGTTAGCGGTTATTTGGCGTTCGTCGACCGCGCCTCGCGGTTTCTTCTGGCCGGCAACGCCGCGGCGTAGGCCAGCGCTTCTTCACGCGAAGCGAAGGAACCCAACCGGTCAGCCTGGGTACAGACCCGCCACGGGCCGCTGTTTACGCTGAGGACGTCATAACCGTTGATGTGCATTTTCGTCAGCATTGCGGTACTCATCGTCACCTCCTCCGGTATAAACAAGGGTTGCATCGCCTACCTTACACTCAGTTTCGCCAGGGTGCCGACCGAACGTCGCCACATCCTTCAGTGCGAATCCGAGTCCCAGAGCCAATCCCACAGACCGGGCAGGCGCACCGGCTGGCCGCTTTCCTTGACCGTACGCGCCATGGCCGCCCGCTCCAGTGCCTGGCGATCGTCATAGAACGGCTTGGCGTCGGTCCTCACGCCCGTGGCCCTGGCGCTGTCGAGCAGGATCTGCAGGTATTCACGGGCATGTCGAGCGGTATAGCGATTGAGATCGTGAAACGTCACTACCACCGGAATCACGCCATCGACTGCCGGTAATTGGCCGGCAGCAATGCGCTCGCGCACTTCGGAGAGCTGGCGGGTCAGGTTGATCCGCCGTCGCGGACTGTAGGTAATCCCCCAGACCTTGCCGTCGTTGGCGCTCAGGTCGGTGAGCAACACCTGCATATCGTGTCGCTGGTAGGCCGCGAATGTGCGCCGGTCATAACTCCAGAACGGCGGCCTGACCAGGGTTGGCGCCGTACCGGTAATGGCGGCTATGTCGGCCCCACCGTCGATGAGCGACTGCTCCAGCTCCTCGGGGCTCAGGGAGCGATGATTGGTGTGCCAATGGGTGGCCGTATGAAAACCCAGTATGTGGCCTTCGCTTTGCTCACGCCGCATCACCGATCGACCAATATCGCTGTCCCCAGCACGGGGGGCACGGGTCTGGACAAAGAACACGGCCTTGATCCCCGGCTGTATCGGGTTGTGTGCAAGGGCATCGAGCACGTCAACGCTCGGGTTCCAGAAGGACGATGCGCTGGGTCCATCATCGAACGTCAGCAGGAAACGGATCGGGGGTTGCTCACGCAAACGTTGCTCGGTTTGCGCAGTCAATTCGATGGGTGAGCCGATGCACCCCGACAAACCGCTGGCGATGACCGCAATGACCAGCGCCCTGGCGATGTTTTTCATGTTCTGCCTTTAGGTAATACCGCACTGCTACGCCTCCGCTCCCTGGCGCATGATGTTTGAAGCCCACCTTGGAGAAGGTTAACCGGGTTTGGTTCCTGGCGGTGAGCACTGCTTCGTCTCGCTTGCCATTGACCAGACCTGGCGCCTGACCGGTCTATTTCGACCGTCTGGAAATCCGATTGAATTTTCCGAACGCCTCCGCATCCATCCGTATAGAACTAATTAGGGAGGATTTATGGGCGGGCCATCGCTTTACATCATCGACTACATGCTCCATGGCGAGCCCAAGTCATTCATCATTCGAGCCGAAGTGATGAATAACTCTGAAGCTTGGCATTGGGCCAGTTGCGACGCGGGTGTCGGGCGCATACCCAAGTTCGGAAGGGAGAAGGTCAAGCGGGTCACCAAACCCCTTGCGGAAAAATACGGCATCACCGACGTGCGCTGGCGAGCGAGCGTTGCGCCCAGCTGGATCAAGGAATCTGGCTGATTCCATGACCTTCATTCGTTCGGCGCGCCGACTACTCGTCGGGCGCCGGATTCCCCGGCAAACTGGCAATAACTCAACTACGCTTTAAACGACAAGTACGACCCGTCTGAGGCGGGTTTCGTGCTGCCTCATCAATCCTGAATGGAGGTGTGACATGTCCGAAAAAGAGTCCATCACCACCCTGCTCACCCTGCTGGAATCGCGCCAGAGTCGCCTGACCGCGGCGTGCAAGGAAATCGCCGACTGGGTCGACCACAATGGCGGCCATCCAACCGCCATGCGTATCCGGGATCGCCTGAACGATATCGATAAAGACGTTCCATCGATCAAGCACGCGCTGTCATCCCTCAAGCCCATTGAACGGCCCTTGCCCAAATTCCGCTAACGCTTTGCGTCAGCCAGGCTTCTCCTGAGTTCTACCAGCCGCAACGCCGATGGAACGCGCAATCTTTTTGCGCCTCGTTATTGAAAGGCAGCGGCGGCGGGTCTTGCATCAAGAGCAAAAGACCGTGGAAGGACCCGCGGCCGTTGGAACAACCTAGCCCTTGCTGTGCTCCGGCGATGACGGGCCTTCCTTGATGCCCCGTGGCCCGGCCACGCCCCAGATGATCAAACCCAACACCGGCAGAATGACCAACAGCAAGGCCCAACCCGCCTTGGTTCCGGTCGACTTGTCACTCCGAAACACACTGACGATCGCCCACAAATCCACGAGCAACAGAAGCACCGCGACAGCGATCCCGAAATAACTGGCTGATTCAGACATGGCCCAATCCTCTTGACGGTCTCGTGGCCTGTACGAATGAGCGGTGCAGGCCACGAGTGATTAGGCACAGGCACTCCGGGTCCGTTCAAAGAATCTGCTATCGGCAGGTCTATGAACGCTCGTTCAGATAGGCGACCCATCGTTCGTAGGCTTCATGCTGGCGCCGTACGACCTCCTCCCAAGCCGCGCCTGTCATCTGATGGGCACAAATGAGCGTCATCATGTCCGATGTCGCCGTGTCGAGCTCCACCAGGAGCTCATGGGATTTGACTTTGAAATCTTCAACAGTGGTCATCTTTCCTCTCTCCCCACTGCCCGGGGTCGGCCATCCACCCAACATGGATACCTTTTTTCCGATCTGATTCATTTTTGGCGATGGCCGGTCATCGACGCGTCTAGTGCCAGGGTCGCTGGCAGGCAAGGAATCAAGGCGCAAATGAAGTTCAGTCTTTCCCGAAACGCTGCGGTCATACCAGTATGAGCCGAGAATCGTTGTTTAGCGTCGCCGATGACACACGGCTCGAATGTTTCAGTTATATTTCACTTTAATGACAGTCACTGAACAAGCACTGCCCATGAAAATTCGAGCGACCGTCATCTGCGAAGAAAATCGCCATATCCTGCTGGTGCGCAAATCCAACAGCCGTTGGACCTTGCCGGGCGGCACCGTCGAGCGTGGCGAAAGCCACGCCGACGCCGCGCTCAGGGAGCTAGCAGAAGAAACCGGACTGGACGCCGAGAGCCTGTTGTACCTGATGCGCATCAATGACGGGGACACGCTGCACCACGTATTCGAAGCGTCGGTCAGCGATACCGGGGCGGCCAGCCCACGGAACGAAATCAGTGATTGTCTCTGGCAACCATTGGATACCATTGCACAATTGCAGATGAAGAAAGGCACGCGGCAGATACTGGAGGCATTCAGGCGACGGTTATGAGGACCTTCGACGCCACCGGTAAACTGAGCGCAAACAAAAAGGGTTGCTTGAGATATCTCATGCAACCCTTTGTTTTATATGGTGCCCGAAGCCGGAATCGAACCGGCACGCCCTTACGAGCGGGGGATTTTAAGTCCCATGCGTCTACCAGTTTCGCCATTCGGGCGGTAGCGCGGTCAAGCCCCGTGGAAGCGGCGGATCAGGGATCCGACAGTGTCGAGGCCAGTGCAGCAGAGGGACGAAATATATACATCCCTCCCCGACGAAGCAAGGTTGCCCATGTCCTTTTCAAGACAAAAAGCTTCTTTGCTCCATAAAGAAAAAAGCTCTGTAAATCATAGATCTACAGAGCTTTTTTATAGTGGAGGCCGAAGTCGGAATCGAACCGGCGTAGGTGGATTTGCAATCCACTGCATAACCATTTTGCTATTCGGCCTCAGAACGCCTGATGCAATGAAACCACATCAACCGTGTACCAACCTGATCGGAAGAAATCGCTAACTAAGCGCTATCTCCTTGAAAACATTGAGATTTTTTACGCCCCAACGCGTTCGATGGGCGCAATTATGTACTCATTTGCCAAAGCTGACAACCCCTTGATTTCAAAAAAAAATCGTCCGGCGGGCCAGCCTTTCCCCTCTCGTTCGCGAGGCCCTGCAGCCGTGCCGTGATCGTCAACCGCACCCGGTGAAAATCCGCCTCATCGGAAACCCGCGATCTCGATGGAACAACCACAGCCCCACCAGCTCATTCCTTATGTCGCCTTCGGATTGATAAGGAAAACCATCATGACTGAACGTCCACCACTGGTAGCGAGCCGGGCTGCGGTGCCTAGTCCGTCGCGACCCAATCTCGATACACCGGAGCGTGCGGTATCGCTGCTGGCCGGGACCTTGCTGATCGCCAACGGGTTGCGCCAGGGCGGATTCAGGGGTTGGCCGCAAATCCTGCTGGGGGCTTGCGCGGCGTGGCGCGGTTACTCAGGCTCGTGCCGGGTCAAGCAAGCGCTGACCCACAGCCCGTTCGAGCAGGCTTTCGAGCAGGATCGAGGCTGGGACTCAAGCAAGGTGATCTCCCGCAGCATCACCGTTGGCAAACCCAGGGAGGAAGTCTTTGCGTTCTGCCGCAACCCGGCCAACCTGGGTGCCCTGGTGCCTTGGGTCGATACCATCGAACAGACCGGTGAGCGTACCTACCGCTGGGTAGCCCATGGGCCGAGGGACAAGACCTTGCATTGCGATCTCGAACAGAGTGAACCCAAGGAAGGCCGCAAGCTGCACTGGTTGGCCGCACCGGGCACCCGGTTCAAACACGATATCCAGATGCACTTCAGCGATGCGCCGCCGGGCCGGGGCACGCAGATCAAGATTATCGTGGCCTGCCAGCCCTCCTTCGGGGCCGCCGGCTATGCCCTGGTCGCCGCCATTTCCAGGTTCTCGGACAAAGCCTTGCTGCATCTGCTGCGCAGCATCAAGCAGCAATTGGAAACCGGTGAAGTGATTACCAACAGAATCTGGCCCCACGGTGAGAAGGATTTCCTGTTCATCCATCCGGCGAGCTCCACTCCCCCCGCATCGAACGATTCGTCACCCACACCTCTCAATGGAGGAACTGCCTGATGCGCGCATTGACCTGGCAAGGCCCCAACAAGCTGCAAGTCGAAACCGTCGAGGATCCGTCCATTCTCAGTCCCCGCGACGCCATCGTCCGGGTGACGTTGTCGTCGGTATGCGGTTCGGATCTGCACCTGCTGGGCGGCTACGTGCCGACCATGCAAGCCGGCGACATTATCGGCCATGAGTTCATGGGCGAGGTGGTGGAAACCGGCTCGGCCATCACACAGTTCAAGAAAGGCGACCGGGTCGTCACCGTGTCGATCCTCGGTTGTGGCGAGTGTGAGCATTGCCAGCGCGCGGACTTTTCCTGCTGCGACAACTCCAACCCCAACCCCAGCGCCACAGACATCGCCTATGGCCAACCAGCGTGCGGCATTATCGGCTACAGTCACGCCTTCGGCGGCTTTGCGGGCAGCCACGCCACTTATATCCGCGTGCCATTCGCCGATGTCAATCTGTTCACCGTCCCCGAAGGGGTCAGCGACGAACAAGCCGTATTCGTCTCCGATGCAGTGCCTACCGGTTTTTTCGCCGCCGATAACGCCAATATCCAACCGGGTGACACCGTGGCGGTCTGGGGCTGCGGTGGGGTCGGGTTGATGGCGATTTCCAGCGCCTACCTGCTGGGGGCCGAGCGGGTGATCGCCATCGACCGCTTCCCCGACCGCTTGCGCCTCGCTGAAGAGAAGGCCGGCGCGATTGCCCTCAACTACGAAACCATCGATGTGCATGCGGCCTTGCTGGAGTTGACCGGTGGCCGCGGTCCGGATCGCTGCATCGACTGCGTGGGCATGGAGGCCCACGGCACCGAGGTCGATTATTACTACGACAAGACCAAGCAAATGATGCGCCTGCACACCGAGCGTGCAACGGTGCTGCGCCAGTCGATCCGCGCCTGTCGCAAGGGCGGCACGGTGTCGGTGGTCGGGGTATACGGCGGTCTGCTGGACAAGTTTCCGATGGGGGCCATCGTCAACAAGTCCCTGACCTTGCGTTCGGGCCAGCAACCAGGGCAGCGTTATGTGACGCGACTGTTCGAGTACATCCAGAACGGTCAGTTGGACCCCTCCTACCTGCTCACCCATCCCATGGGGCTGGAGCAGTCGGTGGAGGGCTATGCGATGTTCAAGGACAAGTGTGAAAACTGTTTGCGCGCAGTGTTTCGGCCGGAGTGATCGGGCCATGACGAGGGGGCGGCCACCCGGCCTGGGAGCAGGCTCCCTCGCCACGGGTTTCACGGCGATTTCATACCGGAGTCGCAGGCCAGAGCCATTATGGGTAACATACCGGCCTTCCCCGCAGCCCTTCTGCGACCTGCCGAATAAGCCTTTTCCATGCCTTTTGAACTCAGCGTTGACCTCACCACCCTCGCCATTCTTGCCGTTGTCGCATTCCTGGCCGGCTTCATCGATGCCATCGCCGGAGGCGGCGGCCTGCTGACCACCCCGGCGCTGCTGACCGCCGGCCTGCCGCCACATCTGGTCCTGGGGACCAACAAGCTCAGCGCGACCTTCGGCTCGGCGACGGCCAGCTTCACGTTCTACAAGCGCAAGCTGTTCGATCCGAAGCAGTGGACCCATGCATTGGTCGGCACGCTGGTTGGCGCCTTGAGCGGTGCCGTCGTCGCGCATTACCTGCCTGCCGAATGGCTGAACAAGATGCTGCCGGTGATCGTCTTCGCCTGTGGCCTGTACCTGTTGTTCGGCGGTACGCCAAAGGCGCCGCTGGACAGCGATGCGCCGATCAAAAAGAAGTGGCAATCACCTCAGGGGTTCGCCCTGGGCTTCTATGATGGCGTGGCCGGGCCCGGCACGGGCGCGTTCTGGACCGTCAGCAGCCTGCTGCTCTACCCCATCGACCTGGTCAAGGCCAGTGGCGTGGCCCGCAGCATGAACTTCGTCAGCAACATCGCGGCGCTGGTGGTGTTTATGCTCTCGGGGCAAGTGGACTGGATCATTGGCCTGAGCATGGGCCTCTCGGTGATGATCGGCGCGTTCTTCGGCGCCCGCACCGCCATCAGTGGCGGCGCAAAGTTCATCCGGCCCGTGTTCATCACCGTGGTCCTGGGTCTGACCGTGCGCCTAGCCTGGCAGCACTGGTTCAACGTGGCCTAAGCGCCGCGCCACATAGAGATCGATCAGGTAGCGCGCGATGGAGCGCGAAGCCGGCAACGGTGGCAAGTCGTGGACGTTGAACCACTGGGCGTCCTCGATTTCATCTTCCTGGCACACAATGTCGCCACTGGCGTATTCAGCGTGGAAGCCCAGCATCATCGAGTGCGGAAACGGCCAGCATTGGCTGCCCATGTACTGGATGTTCTTCACTTCGATGCTGACTTCCTCACGCACTTCGCGAACCAGGCAATCCTCGGCCGACTCGCCCGGCTCGGCAAACCCGGCCAGGGTGCTGTAGACCCCGGCGACAAAGCGAGGCGAACGGGCCAGCAGGACTTCATCGCCGCGGGTAATCAGCACGATCATGCTCGGCGAAATCCGCGGGTAGTGCCGCAGGTCGCACACATCGCAATACATCGCCCGCTCCAGCGGAATCTGGCCCATTCGCTTGCCGCAACTGCCACAAAAACGGTGTTCTCGAGCCCAGGTGCCGATCTGTGCCGCATAGCCCAGCACCTTGAACAGCGTGTGGTCGTCTTCGAGCATGAAGGCCCGCAGGCCTTTCCAGTTGCAACCGGGAATATCCTGGGAAGCGTGCAGTTCCAACAGGTAGACCGGCTCGCCATCCAGGTGGCCGATGCCATGCTCGGCAAGGACCGACAGGTCCTGGCGCTTGAGCCATTCGCGGGGAAACAGCGCGCCGTTGTCATCGAACAGGAAGCCTTCCGGGCTGCGGGCCACGGCCCAGCCGCCGGGAAGATCGGTATCGCGTACTGCGGTGGTCCAGCGTGAAATCATGGTCAGTCAATCCAGAAATTCGGGTTTCTGTTTGCTCATATGGGCGGCCATGGCCACGCGCAAGTCGGCCGATTGCAACATGGCGGCGTTCCAGGTGGCGACGTACTCCAGCCCGTCGTCGATGCGGTGGTCGCGCATGTAGCTGATCATTTCCTTGGTGCCGGCGATGGCAATCGGCGACTTGGCGGCGATTTCCCGGGCGATGCCCATCACGCCGTCGAGCAGGCTGGCGGTATCACTGTAGACACGATTGACCAGGCCGATGCTCCGCGCTTCATCGGCACCGAACGTGCGCCCCGTATAAGCGAGTTCACGCAGCATGCCGTCCCCGATGATCCGGGGCAAGCGTTGCAATGTGCCAACATCGGCGGCCATGCCGATATCGATTTCCTTGATGGAGAACTGGGCGTCCTCGGCGGCGTAACGCATGTCGCAGGCACTGATCAGGTCGATGGCACCGCCCAGGCAATAACCCTGGATCGCCGCGAGTACCGGTTTGCGGCAGTTGTCCACGGCGTTGAACGAGGCTTGCAGCTGCAAGATCTTGCGTCGCAGCAGGCGGGCATTGCGGCCGACATCCTTGCCCAGCTCGTTGGCCACGCCGGCCAGCATCATCAGGTCTATCCCTGAGGAAAAATGTTTGCCGGCACCGCTCAGCACCACTGCCCGCACTTCGTCGGTGTCATCGATCCAGTGGAAGATCTCGATGATCTCGCTCCAGAACGCGGCGTTCATTGCATTGATCTTGTCCGGGCGGTTGATCTGCACATGGGCGATGTTGTCTGCAAGTTCAACGTTGAACGCTTGGTATTGCGACATGGCAGTGATCCTTTACCGGCTGAAAAGAGGCTTGAACTATAACAAGCCATTGAGACAGGTCGTAGGCAGTGCATCGGCCAAAAGCAGGACTTGCTTGCATGATTGAAGACGATGGCAGTCACCGGACCATGGACTTGAATCTGTGGGAGCAAAGCTTGCTCGCGATGGGGTCGGCAGCCTCAACGTTCCGGGAGGCTGGTCCACAGCTATCGCGAGCAAGCTTTGCTCCCACAGTTGTTCTCCAGGACTATCTCCTGCTGCGACCTCCGATCACTCGTCCGCCTCCACCTGCCCATCCCACGCCGCGATCAACTGCACGCTGGCGATCAACCGACTCTGCTGCAGGCTGAGCACGCTGCGCTCGTTGCTCAGGGCGGTGGCCTGGACGGTCACCTCGCATGATTGAAGACGATGGCAGTCACTGGACCATGGACTTGAATCTGTGGGAGCAAAGCTTGCTCGCGATGGGGTCGGCAGCCTCAACATCCCGGGAGGCTGGTCCACAGCTATCGCGAGCAAGCTTTGCTCCCACAGTTGTTCTCCAGAACTGTCTCCTGCTGCGACCTCCGATCACTCGTCCGCCTCCACCTGCCCATCCCACCCCCCGCCCAACGCCGCGATCAACTGCACGCTGGCGATCAACCGGCTCTGCTGCAGGCTGAGCACGCTGCGCTCGTTGCTCAGGGCGGTGGCCTGGACGGTCACCACGTCGAGGTAGGCGATCAGTCCGGCTTTGTACTGGTTCTGGGTCAGGCGCAAGGATTCGCGCGCGGCGTCGAGGGCTTCCTGGCGCACGCGGGCTTCGTCTTCCAGCACCTTGAGTTGGATCATGTAGTTTTCCACCTCGCGAAACCCGTCGAGCACGGTCTGGCGGTAGGTGGCGACGGTCTGGTCGTAGGCCGCGACACTGCGGTCGACTTCCGCCGAACGCTGGCCGCCGTCGAACAACGTCATGGCCAGTTGTGGCCCCACCGACCAGAAGCGATTCGGTACGCTGATCCAGTTGTCATAGGTACTGCTGCTGTAGCCGCCACTCAGGCTCAGGGTCAGGTCCGGGTAATAGGCCGCCTTGGCCACGCCGATGTTGGCATTGGCGGCCATCACCGAGCGTTCCGCCGAGGCGATATCCGGCCGCCGTTCGAGCAACTGCGATGGCAGTGCCACCGGGACTTGCGGCAAGGACGGAATGTCCTGGGTTTCCGCCAGGTTGAACTCAGCCGGAGGCAAGCCCATCAACACGGCGATGGCATTTTCGAACTGAGCACGCTGCCAGATCAGGTCGATCAAGTCGCCCTGGGTGGTCTTGAGCTGGTTCTGCGCCTGGGCCACTGCGTCCTTGCCGGACACCCCGGCTCGGTACTGGTTTTCGGTCATCTTCAGCGAACGCTGATAGTTCTCCAGGGTGGCCTGCAGCAGACGTTTCTGTTGGTCAATCACCCGCAATTGCAGGTAATTCTGCACCAGTTCCGATTGCTGGCTCAGACGCATGGCGGCCAGGTCGGCGAAACTGGCCTGGGCACTGGCCTCATCGGCCTCCAGGGTGCGCCGCAGTTTGCCCCAGACATCAGCCTCCCAACTGACCCCGGCCTGGGCGCTGTAGGTGTCGCGGATGCCACTGGACGAGCTGCTCAGGCTCGAACTGCTGCTGCCCGTGCCCTGGCTGGAGCGGTTCTTGCCGACGGTCAGGTCCACCGAGGGAAAAAACGCCCCCCGGGCACTGCGCGCCAGGGCCTGGGCCTGGCGGTACTGGGCTTCGGCCTGGGCCACGGTCTGGTTGGACGTATTGAGTTTTTCCACCAGGCCATTGAGCTGCGCGTCCCCGTACAACTCCCACCAGGCACCACGGCCCAGGGCATCGCTCGGATTGGCCTGGCGCCAACCCTGGGCTTCCTTGTATTGCGCTGGCGCGGCGGCCTGCGGGCGCTGGTAATCCGGGCCAATCGCACAGGCGCTGAGCATGGCCACGCACAGCGCCAGGCTCAGTGCCCGCGAGCCACGGGCAGTCGCCAGCGGCGCGACAAGATTGAAAAACGAACGGTCGTTCATAGCGGAGTTTCCAGGGCAGCATCGGTGCGCACGCCGCGCCAGCGGTTGAAGCGATGGCGCAGCTTGTCGAGATAGAGGTAAACCACCGGAGTGGTGTAAAGCGTCAGGACCTGGCTGAACACCAGCCCGCCGATGATGGTCAGGCCCAGCGGCTGGCGCATCTCCGAACCTTCGGCGCCGCCGATCAACAGGGGCACGGCACCGAGGATGGCCGCCAGCGTGGTCATCAGGATCGGCCGCAAGCGCAACAGACAGGCGCTGCGAATCGACTCCAACGGTGCCTGCCCACCCCGCTCCAGTTGCAAGGCCAGGTCGATCATCAGGATCGCGTTTTTCTTCACCACGCCAATCAGCAGGAACAGCCCCAGCAGGGAAATCAGGCTGAATTCCCCGCCTAGCATGTAGATCGACAGCAGCGCGCCGACCCCGGCCGACGGCAAGGTGGACAGGATGGTCAGCGGATGAATGTAGCTTTCATACAGCACGCCCAACACCAGGTACACCGCCAGCAATGCCCCGAGGATCATGAACGGCTGACTCTTCTGGGTGGCCGCGAAGGCGTCGGCGGTGCCGGCCATTTTCACGATCACGTCCTCGGGCATGCCGAGCCTGGCGATGGTCCGCTCGATGGCGGCCGTGCCCTGCTCCACCGTCACGCCTTCGGCCATGTCGAAGGAAATGCTCTCGGAAGCGAACTGGCCTTCATGGCTGACCCGGTCATCCTCCAGGCTGTTCTCATAATGGGCGATGGTCGACAACGGCACCCGCGCGCCGTCGGCGGTGATCACCTGCACCTGCTCCAGGGTATTCGGGTCCCGGGCGTACTTGGGATTGACCTCCATCACCACCTGATACTGGTTCAGGCTGTCATAGATGGTCGAAATCTGGCGCTGGCTGTAGGCGTTGTTCAGCACGGCGGTGACCATGTTCATGTCGATGCCCAGGCGCTTGGCCTGGTCGCGGTCCACCACCAGTGTTACCTGCTGAGCCCCACCACCGTCCCGGGCGTCAATGGCAGTCAACTCCGGCAAGGTCCGGAAAGCGGCCACGAGCTTGGGGTACCACTCACGCAGGGACGCCAGGTCAGCGCTTTGCAGGATGTAGGAGTATTGCGAGGTGGTCTGCTCGCGGCCGCCACCGAATTGCAGGTCCTGGTCGGCCATCAGCATCAGTTGGGCGCCGGGGACCTTGGGCATTTCCTTGCGCAAGCGCTCGATGACTTTCTGCGCGGAAATGCTCCGTTCCTTGATCGGCTTGAGGCGCACCAGCATGAACGCGTTGTTGGTGCCGTTGTTGCCGCCAATGAAGCCCGCCACGCTCTGCACCGCGTCGTCCTTGAGCACCGCACGGCGGAAGATTTCCATCTTCGGCTGCATCACGTTGAACGACAGGCCGTCATCGCCGCGCACGAAACCGATCAACTGGCCGGTGTCCTGCTGCGGCATGAAGGTTTTTGGCACCACCACATACAGGGCGACGTTGACACCGATGGTCACCAGCAGACTGAACAAGGTCAGGCGTCGATGACGCAGCACCCAGTCCAGGCTGGTGGCATAGCCACGAACCATCCAGTCGTTGAGACGCCGGCTCTCGCGCTGCAAACGGTTTTCCTGTCCGGGCACATGGGGCTTGAGCCAGCGCGAGCAGAGCATCGGCGTAAGCGTCAGGGACACCACCAGCGAGACCACGATGGCCGCCGCCAGGGTGATGGAAAACTCGCGGAACAGGCTCTCGATGATGCCCCCCATGAACAGGATCGACAGGAACACCGCCACCAGCGAGGCGTTCATCGACAACAGGGTGAAGCCCACCTCCTTGGCACCGAGGTAAGCGGCTTTCATCGGCGGCACACCTTCGTCGATGTGCCGGGAAATGTTTTCCAGCACGACGATGGCGTCATCCACCACCAACCCGGTGGCGAGGATCAACGCCATCAACGACAGGTTGTTCAGGGAAAAACCGTAGAGGTACATCACCGCGAACGTGCCCACCAGCGACACCGGTACCGCCAGGGTCGGAATCAGCGAGGCGCGGAAATTGCCGAGGAACAGGAACACCACCAGCACCACCAGGGCAACAGCGATCAGCAGGGTCATTTCCGCTTCGTGCAGGGTGGCCTTGATCACCGGCGAACGGTCCATGGCCAGGTTCAGCTTGACGCTGGCCGGCAGCACCGCCTGCAACGCCGGCAGTTGCGCCTTGATTTCATTGACCGTCTCGATGATGTTGGCGCCGGCCTGGCGGTTGATCACCAGCAGTACCGCGGCATCGTTGTTGAAGAAACCGCTGTTGTAGCGATCCTCGACGCTGTCGGCGACCTTCGCCACGTCCCTGAGCCGCAGCACCGAGCCGTCCTGGTAACGGATGATCAGGGTTTCGTAGTCCTTGGCCTTCTCCAACTGGTCGTTGGCCTGGACCTGCCACATGCGCCGGTCATCCTCGACCGAACCCTTGGGCCGGCGCACGTTACTGTTAGCGATGGTCTTGCGCACGTCATCCAGCGCCACGCCGTACTGGTTGAGCAACTGCGGTTCCAGCTCGATGCGAACCGCCGGCAGCGAACTGCCGCCGATCTGCACTTCGCCGACACCTGAAACCTGGGACAGGCTCTGGGACAGAATGGTGGCCGCCAGGTCGTAGAGTTGGCCCTTCTCCAATACGTCCGAGGTCAGCGACAGCACCATGACCGGCGCCTGGGACGGGTTGACCTTTTTATAGGTCGGCATACTGCGCATACCGCTGGGCAGCAGGTTACGCGAGGCATTGATGGCCGCCTGCACTTCGCGCGCCGCCCCGTTGATATCGCGGTCCAGGTCGAATTGCAGGATCACCCGAGTCGAGCCCTGGCTGGAACGGCTGCTCATGGTATTGACCCCGGCGATGGCGCCGAAGGAGCGTTCGAGGGGCGTCGCCACCGTCGAAGCCATCACCTCCGGGCTGGCCCCCGGCAGGTTGGCCTGGACCACGATCACCGGGAAATCCATCTGCGGCAGCGGCGAAACCGGCAGCAGGCCGAAGCACACACCGCCAAGCAGCATGATGGCGAAACTCAGCAGCATGGTGGCGACGGGGCGCTTGATGAAGGGCCCGGAGAGGTTCATGGGCAATAGCTCCAAGCCGCAAGCTTCAAGCGGCGAGCGCTTTTGTGGCGAGGGGATTTATCCCCGCTTGAGTGCGCAGCGCTCACAAAAGAGGCTGCTACGCAGCCTGACGGGGATGAGTCCCCTCGCCACAAAAAGCTCCTCCGCCCTGGGCGCATGGTGGTCATCGTTCTACAAGCCGTCATGCCTGCACCTCTTTCCCATCAACCCGGGCAAAGCGCCGCCCGAGGCGATCGAAATACAGGTAGATAACAGGCGTCGTGAACAGCGTCAGCACCTGGCTCACCAACAACCCGCCTACCATCACCAGCCCCAGGGGCTGGCGCAGTTCCGCGCCGGAGCCGGTGGCGAGCATCAGCGGTACCGCGCCGAACAGGGCCGCCAGGGTGGTCATCAGGATTGGCCGGAAGCGCAGCAATGCGGCTTGATAGATCGCCGTCTGCGGATCGATCCCTTGGTTGCGCTCGGCATCGAGGGCGAAGTCGATCATCATGATCGCGTTCTTCTTGACGATGCCGATCAACAGGATAATGCCGATGATCGCGATCATGCCCAGGTCGTTGCCACTGAGAATCAACGCCAGCAAGGCACCGATGGCCGCCGAGGGCAAGGTCGAGAGGATCGTGATCGGGTGGATATAGCTCTCGTACAGCACGCCCAGCACGATGTACATGGTCACCACCGCCGCCAGGATCAGCAGCAAGGTGCTCGACAACGAGGCCTGGAACGCCTGGGCCGCGCCCTGGAACTCAGTCTGCACGCCCACCGGCATGCCGATATCGTGCTGGACCTTCTCGATCAACTCCACCCCATGGCCGAGGGCCACACCCGGCGCAAGGTTGAACGACATCATCACCGCCGGGAACTGGCCGATGTGGGCAATCGCCAATTGGGCCTGACGCTCCTCGACCCGGGCCAGGCTCGACAGGCGCACCTGCCCACCATCGGTGGTCTTGACGTAGATCTGATTCAGAGCCTGCGGGCCGATCTTCTCCCCGGACTGGGCCTGCAACACCACCCGGTACTGGCTGGCCTGGGTATAGATGGTGGAAATCTGCCGTTGGCCAAACGCGTCATACAGCGCATCGGTGATGTTCGACACCGACACGCCCAGGCGTGATGCGGCGTCACGGTCGATCACCAGGTAGACCTGGAGCCCCTTGTCCTGCAGGTCGCTGGCGACGTCGGTCAGCTCCGGCTGGCGAGCCAGCGCCTCTACCAATCGCCCGCTCCACAGGGTGAGCAATTCGGCGTCCGGTGACGACAGGCTGAACTGGTACTGGGTACGACTGACCCGGTCTTCGATGGTCAGGTCCTGCACCGGCTGCATGAACAGGCGGATGCCCACCAGGCGATCCAGTTGCGGCTGCAAGCGGGCAATGATCTCGCTGGCGCTGTCGTCTCGCTTGCTGTGGGGCTTGAGATTGATCAGCAGCCGGCCGCTGTTGAGGGTGGCGTTGTCGCCATCCACGCCGATGTACGAAGACAGGCTTTCCACCGCTGGGTCGGCGAGGATCACCTTGGCCAGTTCTTGCTGGCGCTCGCTCATGGCGGCGAAGGAAATCGACTGCGGCGCCTCGGAAATGCCCTGGATCACCCCGGTGTCCTGCACCGGGAAGAACCCCTTGGGCACGGCCAGGTACAACACCACCGTAAGCACAAGGCTGCCCACCGCCACCAGCAGGGTCAGCGGCTGATGCCTGAGCACCCATTGCAACTTGCGACCATAGGCGGCGATCAGCCAGTCGATCCACGCCCCGCTGGCACGGTAGAAACGCCCCTGCTCATCCTCCCTCGGCTCACGCTTGAGCAAGCGTGCGCACATCATCGGGGTCAAGGTCAGGGACACCACCAGGGAAATCAGGATTGCCACGGCCAGGGTGATGGCGAACTCACGGAACAAGCGCCCCACTACGTCAGCCATGAACAACAGCGGAATCAACACCGCAATCAGCGACAGCGTCAGGGAAATCAGCGTGAAGCCGATCTGCTTCGCGCCCTTGAGCGCGGCCTGCAGCGGGCTGTCGCCCTCCTCGATATAACGGGCGATGTTCTCCAGCATGACGATGGCATCGTCCACCACGAAACCGGTGGCAATGGTCAGGGCCATCAGTGTCAGGTTGTTGATGGAGAACTCCGCCAGGTACATCACGCCGAACGTACCGATCAGCGACAACGGCACGGCCACCGACGGGATGATGGTGGCGCTGAAACGGCGCAGGAACAGGAACGTCACCATGACCACCAGGGCGATGGCGATCAGCAGTTCATGCTGCACGTCGGTGACCGAAGCGCGGATGGTCTGGGTGCGGTCGGTGAGCACGGTAACGTCCAGGCCGGCCGGCAGGTTGTCGGTGATGCTCGGCAACAGTGCCTTGATCCGGTCCACCACTTCAATGACGTTGGCCCCCGGTTGGCGCTGGATGTTCAGCAGCACGGCCTGGTTTTCGTTGGCCCAGGCAGCAAGGCGCTCATTCTCGGCGCCATCGACGATCTGCGCCACGTCCTTGAGCCGCAACGGCGCGCCGTTGGCGTAGGCCAGGATCAGCTCGGCGTAGTCCTTGGGCGAGGTCAACTGATCGTTGGCATCGAGCATCGACACCCGGGTCGCACCGTCGAAGTTGCCCTTGGGCTGGTTGACGTTGGAAGCACCGATCAGGGTGCGCACGTCCGCCAAGTTGAGACCGTTGGCCGCCAGGGCTTCGGGGTTGACCTTGATCCGCACCGCCTGGCGCTGCCCGCCGGCGATGGTGACCATGCCGACCCCGCTGATCTGGGCGATCTTCTGCGCCATGCGGGTGTCCACCAAATCGTTGAGCTTGGGCAGCAGCATGGTCTTGGAGGTGATCGCCAGGGTCAGGACCGGGGTGTCGGCCGGGTTGACCTTGTTATATACCGGCGGCGCCGGCAGGTCGGTCGGCAACAGGTTGGTGGCCGCATTGATCGCTGCCTGCACCTGTTGTTCGGCGACATCCATGTTGATTTCGAGGTTGAAGCGCAGGGTAATCACCGAAGCGCCACCGGAGCTGGTGGACGCCATCTGCGTCAGGCCCGGCATCTGTCCGAACTGCCGCTCCAGGGGCGCGGTCACGGCACTGGTCATCACGTCGGGGCTGGCGCCCGGGTACAGGGTCATGACACGGATGGTCGGGTAGTCGACCTGGGGCAATGCCGACACCGGCAGCAACCGATAGGCGATCAGGCCAGCCAGGACAATGGCCAGCATACTCAGCGTAGTCGCGACCGGGCGCAGGATGAACAGCCGCGAGAGATTCATGCGCCGCCCTTTTTCGCCTTGTCGGCCACGGCGGGTTCAGCCGGGGCTGCCGCAGGCTTGCCCTGCAGGTGTTCGGTTGGCGTGGTGGGCACATCCTGGCTGTCGTTGACCACTTCCACCTCGCTGCCTTCCTTCAAACGGTCGGTGCCTTCGAGCACCACCCGGTCGCCGGCGGCCAGTCCTTCCGTGATCACGGTATTTTCGCCGTCACTGGCGCCGACCTTGAGCTGCTTGATGGTGACCTTCTTGTCGCCCTCCAGGGCGTAGACGAAGGTGCCATTGGTGCCGAACTGAATGGCTGCGGTCGGCGCCAGGATCACCCCCTTAAGCGTGTCGGCCAACAGGCGCACGTTGACGAACTGATTGGGGAACAGCGACTGCTCACGATTATCGTAGCGGGCCTTGAATTTCAGGGTGCCGGTGGTGATGTCGATCTGGTTGTCCAGGCTTTGCAGCACGCCGCTGGCCTGGAGTTTCACATCGCCACGGTCCCAGGCTTCGACAGGCAGCTTCGCGCCGCTGCGGTAACGGGCAAGCACCGTGTCGAGGTTGTTTTCCGGCAGGGTGAACACGACATTGATGGGTTGGGTCTGGGTGATGACGGCCAGGGCCGTGGTGTCGTTGGCCGCCACCAGGTTGCCAATGTCCAGTTGCCGCAGGCCTACGCGCCCGGAGATCGGTGCACGTATCTTGGTGAACTCCAGGTTGAGCCTGGCGTCGTTGACCGCCGCCTGGTTGGTCTTGACCGTGCCTTGATACTGCCCCACCAGCGCAGCCGCGGTGTCGAGGGTCTGCTTGGCGATGCTGTCCTCGGCATACAGGCCGCGGTACCGCTCGAGATCGACCTGGGCGTTTTTCAACTGGGCCTGGTTCTGCAGCAACGTACCTTCGGCCTGCAGCAAGGCGTTCTGGTAGGGACGCGGATCGATCTCGGCCAGCAGGTCCCCCGCCTTCACCATCTGCCCTTCTTCGAAGGCGATCTTGACCAGCTCACCGCCCACCCGGCTGCGCACGTTGATCGTATTGAGCGCCGTGACCGTGCCCAACGCCTTGTAATACAACGGGAAATCCCCGGTGACGGCGGGTGCCACCCGAACCGGTATCGGCCCCGTCGCACCGCCGAACCCGGGCCGCATGCCGCCCGAACGCCCCATGTGTCCAGCGGCGGCTTTCTGTCCTGCAGCGGACTTGTGATCCGCGCCGGCCGGCCAGAATTTCCAGGCCAGCACCGCGACGACCAATACGACGAACAGGCTGAACAGCCAGCGACGGGAATTGCGGGGAACAGAGGATTGCATGGAGTGATCAACCATTGGGCGCGTGGGCATCTTTTATGGAAGGCTGAACGATAAGCACTGGCAGGTATTTAGCAAAGCGCCTTTACCGGCAATTTACCTTGGGCTTACGTATCGGGTTGCAGGCTAAACGCTTGAAGTACAAATGAAAACGGCCTGGGCAGAGCCAGGCCGTTAACAATTGTAATAAATACTCTGATCAGAGCCCTTATTTCAGGACAGCGAGTGCAGCGTCGTAGTTTGGTTCTTCGGCGATTTCCTTGACCAATTCGCTGTGCAGTACGGTGTCATTCTCGTCCAGCACGACCACGGCACGGGCGGTCAGACCCTTCAGCGGACCGTCAGCGATGGCTACGCCGTAGTTCTGGATGAACTCGGCACCGCGCAGGGTGGACAGGTTCTGGACATTCTCCAGGCCTTCGGCGCCGCAGAAACGCGCCTGAGCGAACGGCAGGTCAGCGGAGATGCACAGCACGACGGTGTTGTTCAGCTCGTTGGCCTGGGCATTGAACTTACGCACGGACGTGGCGCATGTCGGGGTGTCGACGCTTGGGAAAATATTCAGGACCTTGCGCTTGCCGGCGAAATCCTTCAGGGAAACGTCCGACAGATTGCCGGCAACCAGGGAAAAGGCTGGCGCCTTGGAACCGGCTTGCGGCAACTGGCCATTGACTTGAACCGGGTTGCCTTTGAGGGTGACTTGAGCCATGAACGGATTCCTTCTGACATGTTTGAAAAAGGTCGAGGCCGGAGTTAACCATGAAATACCGCCGCGACCTATGGTTAGACACAAAAAGTCATCGCTTGAATACCGCTACTTGTCCTTGAGCTTCAGGAACGACTGGTGCAGATCCGCCGCCCAGCCGTCGATGACGCCCTTGACGTCATCGGGTTTCATCACCTGGGAGTCGTTGGACAATGGCCTGCCCGTGCCCTTGCGCACCACCTGGGCGATCACCGCATTGTCCCCGCCGTCGAGGAACACCGCCTCGGTGCCTAGCGTGGTTTCCTGGTCACGAATACCGCTGGCGGTACTGACGGCGGCCGCCACCAGTGCAATCGGAACCACCTCGTAAGGTTTCAGGCCCTCGGTCTTGCTGCCCACGGCGGTGATGGCCGCACGCATCACCAATACGCCCGACCCCGGACCGGTCGCCAGGGGCAAGGACTTGCTGGCCTCTCGCCTGAGCGCCTGGTCGTAATACGCGGTGATGCCGGACAAGGTGGCCTGGGGAATTTTCACGGTCGGCTGCGGCTTGGGGTACAGCTGCGTCGGTTCGATATAGAGATGGGTGTATTTGCCCGGCTCGATCTTCGGATCGACCCAACGCATCACCGCGACCCCCGAAGGTGATTTTTCTTCCTTGAGCCGGCTGTAATCCCCCAGGAACCCGGAGTATTCGTCCGGCTGAGTGACGTTGCTGGAACAACCCACCAAGGTGAGCGAGACGATGCATACGCTACCCATCATTGACGCGAGTTTCATGCTGGCACTCCTGTAAGCCACACGAGACGAGGGCGGGACTACAGGTATAGCCAATGGGCGGTTCTTTCGCCCGCTCAGGCATGAAAGTAACTTGCCCTACAGAGGGGAAACCCGCCTCTTCGCCGGTTGTGAATGGACGTCCTGCAAGTGATGAGTAGCGGGTTTTATGCCCATCACCTGTCAGACCTGACAGTAGTCAATACCGTCCGAGAGAGGTTTGATAAAGCCAGCCGCCGAGACGACAGACGAGTTCTTGGCCGCAGGAGCCAGGAACTCATCATGCGTAGATCAAGTGGATTAATGGCCATGCTGCTGATCACGCTGATGGTCAGTTGTGCGCCAATTGCAACAAAACCGCCCGAAATCACTATGGCTGATGGTGTTCAAATACTCGACGGACCAGACACCGCCGCTTACCTGGACACGCTGTATAATCGCAACTTCCCCAACTGCAACAAGACCGAATCCCAACCGGCATTCCTTTGTTCGGGCGTGACCCTCCGGCTCACCATAAAAGACCCACTCAATGTCTATAAAGTCTGGGACCCCAGTCCGATTTCCTTACAGAACGGCGCCGTGTCCTTTTCTTATATGAGAGCGGACACCAACTTTGGGGGCAACGCATTCGGTTGGGACTACCAGAACGGCTATATCCTGTACCCCTTCCTCGAGGCTCCAGCAGGCAAGGCCCAGCTGTTTTACATGTGTTCATACCCCATGGATGGATGGACCCAGCAACGCAGCCCACCTTGCGGCCCCCACCCCTTTTATCCTTATCACAGCAATCTGTGTCAGTACCATAACGTTACGATCGCCGAGCAATGGGTGTATGTATGGACCTATCCCGACCCCAATGCCCAGCACCCCATTCAGCAATGCGGGTTTGATGTCAGCGATGACCGCAATACGTTTGCCGCACCTGCGTTCAGGGAGTCGTTGCGGTCCAGGGCGCTGCTGGCGGCTAAGACTCCAGCCTACGCGACCCAGGTCTTCAACGATCATAACGAGATCATTATCAAGACCTGGACTCCGGGACGGCCCAACACTTTTCCGATCCTGGCCTTTTTCTATATCGCAGGAAACAGCAAGGGATTGGCCGATGCCCAATACAATCAACGTGACTTCTATAACTCCACCAGTCCAAAGATCGTGGTGCCGATCATTCGCCTGACACCGGCCGCCAGCCTCGGCGGCAAGGCCTCCTTCAGCTACTCCGCAGAGGAGCAGGCCTTGGTTCAGTGATTCGGTATGACAGGTGTCGCCATGCCAGATTTGCCTTGGACTAGCGGAGAAAAGTCACTACACCATGACACCTGACGCAAAGATGAGCGTTACAGTTGATGTTCCTCTGGCATCCGCTCCTGAACAATTGGAGACTCCTGGCAGGCCGGTCCCGTCGACACAGGCCATTGCCCGAGGACATCCAATGCGCACCATCGGCCTTATCGGCGGCATGAGCTGGGAATCCAGCGCCGAATACTATCGCTTGATCAATCAGCAGGTACGGGACCGGCTCGGGCCGTTGCGCTCGGCACAACTGCTGATGCACAGCGTCGATTTCGGCCCGGTGGAGCAGGCTCAGCACGCCGGGCGCTGGGACGATGCCGCCGCCATCCTGGTGGATGCCGCGCGACGTCTTCAGGCCGGCGGTGCCGAGTGCGTGGTGCTGTGTACCAACACCATGCACAAGGTGGCGGCGCAGATCCAGTCGGCCATTTCGATTCCATTCCTGCACATCGCCGACCCCACCGGCCAGGCCGCCCTCGACGGAGGAACCGTGACGGTCGGCCTGTTGGGCACGGCGTTCACCATGGAGCAGGACTTCCTCAAGGATCGGCTAAGTGCCCAAGGATTGACCGTGCTGGTCCCCGACGCAGAAGAGCGCCAGGCGGTGCACCGCATCATCTATGACGAACTCTGCGTGGGTGTGATCAACCCGGCATCGCGCCAGGTCTACCAGCAGGTCATCGAGTCCCTGACCCTACGTGGCGCCCAGGCGATCATCCTGGGCTGCACGGAAATCGGCCTGCTGATCAAACCCGAGCACAGCGCCCTGCCCCTGCTCGACACCACCCACCTGCATGCGCGGGCGGCGGTGGCGTTTGCCTTGGATTGACCGGCAGGTACTCACGCACCCGACTTCGGTGCGCCAGCAGCTGCTACCTGTTCAACGCAGCCGCGCCATGGCCAGGGTGTCGACCCAGCGCCCGTCACGCACCGCATAGTCACGCATCAGGCCTTCCGTCTCGAAGCCGAATTTACGGTACAGCCCGACGGCGGCCTCGTTGTCGGCGTATACCGTCAGTTCCACCCGCCGCAGGTTCATCCAGTTGTCCGCCACCTCCAACGCGGCGGCCAGCAGCATCGAGCCCACCCCCTTGCCCTGCCAGGCGACGGCGACGCCCATGCCAAGACTCCCGCAGTGGGCACGGCGGACGCGCGAGTACTGCTCCAGCCCCAGATTGCCAATGACTGTGCCCTGATGCAGCGCGACCAGTTTCACATGGCGCTCATCATCCATCGCCAGACGCTTGCGCCACACTTCGGTGGACTGGAACGGCATCTGTAGCACCTGACGGGTCACCGCCGGGTCGTTGTAAAGCGCGGTGACCGCGTCGAGATGGGCTTCAGTGAATCGGGCGATGGTAATCGTGGGCTCTGACATACGGCTCCTTCCTGGAAACGCGAGATGGCCGTCGACTATAAACCGCCGTTCATCCGGTAGCGAATGTACGAACGCCTTCGCGGGCAAGCCCGGCTCCCACAGGGGATTTGGGTGGTCGCGGGATTTGCGCCCGACGCCAGTCCCATGTGGGAGCGAGCCTGCTCGCGATAGCGGTGGGTCAGATGACGAAGATGTTGGATGTGCAGCCGTCATCGCGAGCAGGCTCGCTCCCACGGGGGATTCGGGTGGTCGCTGGATTTGCGTCCGACGCCAGTCCCATTGTGGGAGCGAGCCTGCTCACGATAGCGGTGGGTCAGATGACGAAGATGTTGGATGTGCAGCCGTCATCGCGAGCAGGCTCGCTCCCACAGGGGATTTGGGTGGTCGCGGGATTTGCGCCCGACGCCAGTCCCATTGTGGGAGCGAGCCTGCTCACGATAGCGGTGGGTCAGATGACGAAGATGTTGGATGTGCAGCCGTCATCGCGAGCAGGCTCGCTCCCACGGGGGATTCGGGTGGTCGCGGGATTTGCGCCCGACGCCAGTCCCATTGTGGGAGCGAGCCTGCTCACGATAGCGGTGGGTCAGATGACGAAGATGTTGGATGTGCAGCCGCCATCGCGAGCAGGCTCGCTCCCACGGGAGATTCGGGTGGTCGCTGGATTTGCGTCCGACGCCACTTCCATTGTGGGAGGGAGCCTGCTCCGGGCAGGGATCCGACGATGAGGCCTTCAGCTTCAGCGAATGTCTCGCTTATTGATGTTGCACCTGCACCATCGAGTTCACCTGCACCCGCGCCTGCATCTGCTCTGCCCCGCCGCCCCGGCGCATGCCGCGTACCGGGCAGGCGTCGAGGTAGTCCAGGCCGACCGCCAGCTTCAGGTGTCGGTCGGGGCGGGTCAGGCGGTTGGTCACGTCGAAGCTGTACCACCCGTTGTCCAGCCAGGCTTCGGCCCAGGCATGGCTCGCCAGATGCGTTTCATCTTCGGTGTACAAATAACCGGAGACATAGCGCGCCGGAATACCGAGGCTGCGCGCGCAGGCCAGGAAGGCATGGGTATGATCCTGGCAGACGCCCGCACCGCCGGCAAACGCCTCGGCGGCTGTGCTGCTGACAGCGGTCGTGCCCGGGCTATAGGGCATGCGCGCCGCAAGGCCCTCCATCAGATCGACCAGTGCAGCCCGATCGCGCCGCCCTGCACATTGCTCCATGGCAAAGGCGCTGAGCGCGTCATCCGCCTGGGTCAGACGGCTCGTGCGCAGGAACGGCAGCGGCGACTGCGAGTCCGGCTCCATCTCCACCGCCTGATGGATTTCCACTTCGCCATAAGCGGTCAGTACCAAGGCGCCATGGGGCTCGTCCATGGTCATCACGTGCAGGATGTTACCGTAGGGGTCGAGCTGGCTGCGCACCAGACGAGGTAACTCCAGATGCCATTGCAGGACGCGCTGGCGCTGGCTGTCCCTCGGAGTCAAACGCAGGAACTGGATGCTGGTGCAGACTTCATCGGCATAGCGGTAGGTGGTGTCGTGGCGTATGGACAGTTTCATACGACCTCCAGATAGGACTCGTGAACGGTCTGGCCCAGATGACGGATCTGGTCGATGAGGTCGGTCAGCCAAAGGTGCAGGCCCGATGCCAGGATCTCGTCGATCCCGGAATAACGCAGGCGCGCATTCAGCTCCGCGGCCAGGCGCTGGGCCGGACGGCCGTTGTGGCCTGGCAGGCTGGCGAGGATCTGATCGAGCTCCTCGATGCAGGCATGCAACGAACGCGGGACGTCGGCACGCAGCAGCAACATCTCCGAAACCTGCTCGGCATTCGGCGCATTACGGTAGATCTCGTTGAACGCCTCGAACGACGACAGCGCCCGTAGCAAGGCACTCCACTGGTAGTAGCCGCGCGCCGAATTGTCGCTGACCTCTTCCGACTCTTCGCCAAACATTTCGTAGCGTGCATCCAACAGGCGCAAGGTGTTGTCCGCCCGCTCGATGAACGTCCCCAGGCGAATGAAACAGTAGGCATCGTTGCGCATGATGGTGCCCGACGTCGCCCCGCGAAACAGATGCGAACGCTCCTTGACCCATTCGCAGAAATGACTGATGCCGTAGCGGCCCAGGCCATTGCTGGCGATGTTGCGCATCTCCAGCCAGGTGGCGTTGATGTTTTCCCACATGTCGGCGGTGATGCGCCCACGCACCGCATGGGCATTGGTCCGCGCCGCCCGCAGGCAGCTGTAGATGCTGCCGGGGTTGGTGTCATCCAGGGCGAAGAAATGCAGCATGTGTTCGCTGTTGAGCTCGCCATAACGGGTGTTGTAGTCGTCCAGCGTACCGGCCGCCAGCAGCGACATCGCCAGCTCGGCATGGCCGTCGCTGCGCCCGGCCTGGGGCATCAGCGACAGCGAGTAACTGACTTCGAGCATGCGCGCCAGGTTCTCGGCGCGCTCCAGGTAGCGGGACATCCAGTAGAGGTCCGAAGCGGTTCTTGAAAGCATGTCTTAATCCTCCACTACCCAAGTGTCCTTGGTACCACCGCCCTGGGACGAATTCACCACCAGCGAGCCTTCGCGAAGCGCCACGCGGGTCAGGCCACCCGGCACGAGGCGGGTCTCCTTGCCCGAGAGCACAAACGGCCGCAGGTCGATATGACGCGGCGCGATGCCACTTTCGACAAAGGTCGGGCAAGTGGACAGGCTCAGGGTCGGTTGAGCGATGTAGGCCTCGGGACGGGCCTTGAGTCGTGCACGGAAGTCTTCGATTTCCGCCGCGGTGGCCGCCGGCCCCACCAGCATGCCGTAGCCGCCGGAGCCCTGGGTTTCCTTGACCACCAGATCGGGCAGGTTCGCCAGCACATGGGACAGTTCCTGAGGCTTGCGGCATTGCCAGGTAGGGACATTCTTCAGGATCGGTTCTTCGGTGAGGTAGAAACGAATCATCTCATCGACGTAGGGGTAGATCGACTTGTCATCGGCGACGCCGGTACCGACCGCGTTCGCCAGCACCACATTGCCCGCACGGTAGACGGCGATCAGGCCTGGCACACCCAACATCGAATCGGGATTGAACGACAGCGGATCGAGATAGGCATCGTCGAGACGCCGGTAGATCACATCCACCTGCTGGGGACCGGCGGTCGTGCGCATGTAGACATGGTCGTCGCGCACGAACAGATCGGCGCCCTCCACCAGTTCCACACCCATTTCCCGAGCCAGGAACGCATGTTCGAAGTAGGCACTGTTGAAGCGACCGGGGGTCAGGACCACCGCGGTGGGGTTATCCAGCGGACTCGAGCTCTTGAGGGTGTCGAGCAGCAGGTTCGGGTAATGATCGATGGGCGCCACACGCTGGGCAGCGAAGAGTTCGGGGAACAGGCGCATCATCATCTTGCGGTCTTCGAGCATGTAGCTGACGCCGCTGGGCGTGCGCAGATTGTCCTCCAGTACGTAGTAACTGCCGTCACCGTCACGAACCAGGTCGACGCCGGCAATATGGGCGTAAATGCCCCGGTGCAGGTTCAGGCCCTGCATCGCAATCTGGTAACCCTCGTTGGCCAGCACCTGCTCGGCGGGAATGATGCCTTCCTTGAGGATGCGCTGTTGGTGATAGATGTCGTCCAGGAACATGTTCAGCGCCTGGACCCGCTGTATGCAGCCCTGCTCGACCTTTTGCCATTCACTGGCCTTGATGCTGCGGGGAATGATGTCGAAGGGTATCAACCGCTCGGTGCCCTGCTCGTCCCCGTACAGGGTGAAGGTGATCCCCGCTCGATGGAACAGCAGGTCGGCTTCGCGTCGGCGCTGATCGAGCAGTTCGCCCGGCGTGTCCGCCAGCCAACGTGCGAAGGCTTGGTAATGCGGGCGGCAGTCACCCTTGGCATCATACATTTCATCAAAAAAAGCTCGGGGCATAGCCAACTCCCAGCCGCGTTCTACACGGCATTTCTTATTACTTCGTCATTCCAATGGTCCGGCCTTGCCTTGCGTTAATGAGCCCTGTTTTCTCTGAGCACCTCGATAGACATCCGTCTCTGCTGTGGCCTTTGCGTCTGGATGACGTGCGCCGCCGGTTAGATCCGCGCCATGAATGTCTCCGCTTGATAAAGCCGTCGGTGCGATGGCCTCCCCCCAGGAACCATAGCAAAGGCTGTGCCTACGCACGGCATATACGCATACAACTGGAAAAACCGGCGTAAACGTACGCTAAAGCGAAATTTATTTTCGTTCTGGCGACTGAAAAGCCGCTCAAGGGCTGGAACGATTATTTCGGCTTGCGGCAGCGCGTAGCGGAACGAGTCGAATCGGTGCAACGAATCACGTAACTGTCATCAGCTGCCCTGAAATGGGGAAATTTGTACTCACTGGCGATACCGGAGCCTGGCCTCGCATGCCAGTCAGTGAAGCCACAAACCCGTGGGAGCAAGCTTTGTTCCCACAGGCGTTGCGCCGTTTGATCCTTAACTGACTGGCATTAGCCCCAAAGGCTGGCCTTCTGTCGTCTCCTCGCGAACAAACTCAACGGAGGTACTTGCGCCAGCAGTATTATGGTATACCATCATACGCACAGACACCTTTTACCCGTCTACGGAGCAGCTCATGAGTTTCGAAATTCGCAAGATCGTCAGCTATGTCGAAGAAACCTTTATCGAAGGTGGCAAGGTCACTGATAAGCCGGTGACCATGGTCGGGCTGGCGGTGGTCATGAAAAACCCTTGGCTGGGCCGTGGTTTCGTCGAAGACCTGAAGCCGGAAATCCGCGCCAACTGTTCCGACCTTGGTGCACTGATGGTCGAGCGCCTGGTGGGCATCATCGGCGGCGCCGAGAAAATCGAAGCCTACGGCAAGGCCGCCGTCGTCGGCGCCGACGGTGAAATCGAGCATGCTTCCGCCGTGATCCATACCTTGCGCTTCGGCAACCACTACCGCGAAGCGGTCAAGGCCAAGAGCTACCTGAGCTTCACCAACAAGCGCGGCGGCCCTGGCACCTCGATCCAGATCCCAATGATGCACAAGGACGACGAAGGCCTGCGCTCGCACTACATCACCCTGGAAATGCAAATCGAAGACGCACCGCGCGCCGACGAAATCGTCGTGGTGCTGGGTTGCGCCGATGGCGGTCGTCTGCATCCACGCATCGGCAACCGCTACATCGATCTGGAAGAACTGGCCGCCGAAAAGGCGCAGTGATCCAGCCCGGCCCCCACAACAAGAAAAGGTATGCAGGAGCGCTCCATGATTCGGCCCACCGCTGAACTCACCCCGGCAGGCACCAGTTACCTGGCGACCGGCCAAGGCCAGCCCGTGGTCTTGATCCACGGCGTCGGCCTGAACAAAGAAATGTGGGGTGGCCAGGTCGTTGGCCTGGCCTCGAAGTACCGCGTGATTGCCTATGACATGCTTGGCCATGGCGCCAGCCCGCGTCCCGCCAGTGGCACCGGTCTGCTCGGCTACGCCGACCAGTTGCTGGAACTGCTCGACCACCTGCAACTGCCCCAGGCCACGGTGATCGGTTTCTCCATGGGCGGGTTGGTGGCGCGCGCTTTCGCCCTCCATTACCCGCAACGCCTGCACGGCCTGGTGGTACTCAACAGTGTGTTCAACCGCAGCCCCGAGCAACGTGCCGGGGTCATCGCCCGTACCGCCCAGGCGGCCGAGCATGGTCCGGATGCCAACGCCGAAGCGGCACTGTCGCGCTGGTTCAGCCGCGAATATCAAGCGGCCAACCCGGCACAGATCGCTGCGCTGCGCCAGACCTTGGCGAAGAACGATCCCCAGGGTTACCTGACCACTTACGAACTGTTCGCCACCCAGGACATGTACCGCGCCGATGACCTGGGCAGCATCCAGGCACCGACGCTGATCGCCACTGGCGAACTGGACCCGGGTTCAACCCCCGAAATGGCCGAACAACTGGCCGCGCGCATTCCCGGTGCGGCCGTTGCCGTACTCGCCGAACAGCGGCATATGATGCCGGTAGAATCGCCACGCCTGGTCAACCAGTTGCTGCTGGAGTTCCTGGACAAGGCGTACTCCCAACAACATCCAATAAAGGGGATCGTCGCATGACGCTCGCACGTTTCCAGATGTGCATCGGCGGTGAATGGGTCGATGCGCTGTCGGGCAAGACCTTCGAAAGCCTGAACCCGGCCCTGGCCCAAGCCTGGGCCGAACTGCCCGATGCTGGCGAAGCCGATGTCGAACGCGCCGTCCAGGCTGCGCAAATGGCGTTCGAAAGCCCTGCCTGGCGTGGCCTGACCGCGACCGCCCGTGGCAAGTTGCTGCGCCGTCTCGGTGACCTGATCGCCGAGAACAAGGAACAACTGGCTCAGTTGGAAAGCCGCGACAATGGCAAGCTGATCCGCGAAACCCGCGGCCAGGTCGGCTATCTGCCAGAGTTTTTCCACTACACCGCGGGCCTGGCCGACAAACTCGAAGGCGGCACCCTGCCCCTCGACAAGCCGGACATGTTTGCCTACACCGTGCATGAAGCCATGGGCGTGGTGGCGGCAATCATTCCTTGGAACAGCCCCCTGTACCTGACCGCGATCAAGCTTGCCCCTGCACTGGCGGCCGGCAACACCATCGTGATCAAGCCGTCCGAGCACGCCTCGGCGACCATCCTGGAGCTGGCGCGCCTTGCGCTGGAGGCCGGCTTTCCAGCAGGCGTGGTCAACGTCGTGACCGGTTACGGTCCCAGCACCGGCGCCGCCCTCACCCGCCATCCGCTGGTGCGCAAGATCGCCTTCACCGGCGGCGCCGCCACGGCTCGCCATGTGGTGCGCAGCAGCGCGGAAAACTTTGCCAA
Organism: Pseudomonas sp. ICMP22404; assembly: GCF_006227205.1. Classification (GTDB taxonomy): domain Bacteria; phylum Pseudomonadota; class Gammaproteobacteria; order Pseudomonadales; family Pseudomonadaceae; genus Aquipseudomonas. The sequence goes on along the minus strand of NZ_VCNG01000006.1, from coordinate 17,165 downwards.
GCTGTCCCTGGAACTGGGGGGCAAGTCGCCCAACATCATCTTCGCCGACGCTGACCTCGACAGCGCCGTCAACGGTGCGATTGCCGGGATCTACGCGGCGTCGGGCCAGAGCTGCGTGTCCGGCTCGCGGTTGTTGGTGCAGGACGACATCTACGACGAATTCGTTTCGCGCCTGGAAGAGCGCGCCAAGCGCATCCGCATCGGCAGCCCGCAAGACGACAGCAGCGAAATGGGCCCGATGGCCACCGCCCAGCAACTGGCGGTGGTCGAAGGCCTGGTGGCCGATGCCATTGCCGAGGGTGCGCGGCTGCGCCTCGGTGGCAAGCGTCCGCAGAACCTGGGCGAAGGCTGGTTCTATGAACCGACCCTGTTCGAATGCGACCGCAATTCGATGAAGATCATGCAGGAAGAAGTCTTCGGCCCGGTGGCCTCGGTGATTCGTTTCAAGGACGAAGCCGAAGCCCTGGCCATCGCCAACGACTCGCAGTTCGGCCTCGCCGCCGGTATCTGGACCCGCGACCTCGGTCGCGCTCATCGCCTGGCCCGGGACGTGCGTTCGGGCATCATCTGGGTCAACACCTACCGTGCTGTCTCGGCCATGGCGCCCATCGGGGGCTTCAAGAACAGCGGCTACGGACGTGAAAGCGGCATCGATTCGGTGCTGGCCTATACCGAACTGAAAACGGTGTGGATCAACCTTTCTCAGGCACCGATGCCTGACCCCTTCGTGATGCGCTAGGAGACTGCCGCCATGATCGAACCCGGCATTTACAAAGAAGTCATGGGCTCGTTCCCCTCCGGCGTCACGGTGGTCACCACCCTGGACCCTGAAGGGAACATCGTCGGCATCACCGCCAGTGCGTTCAGCGCACTGTCGATCGACCCGGCGCTGGTCCTGTTCTGCCCCAACTACGCTTCCGACACCTACCCGATCCTGCGGGACAGCAAGCAGTTCGCGATTCACCTGCTGTCCGCCGACCAGACTGCCGAAGCCTACGCCTTCGCCGGTAAAGGCAAGGACAAGGCCAAGGGCATCGACTGGCACCTGAGCGACCTTGGCAACCCGATCCTCGCCAAGGCCACGGCGATCATCGAGTGCGAACTGTGGCGCGAATACGACGGTGGCGACCACGCGATCATCGTCGGCGCGGTCAAGCACCTGATCCTGCCCGAGCAGCCGGTCACGCCGATGATCTACCACAAGGGCAAGTTGGGCGCCTTGCCCACCCTGGCCTGAACGGCGCAAGGAGAACCTGAGCCGAACACCGTTGTGGCGAGGGGATTTAGCGAAACGTCGCACCGCCCCGCTGGGGCGCGCAGCGGCCCCAATACAGGCAACTTCATTGACATGACGCACGGAGCTGTCTGTTTTAGGGCTGCTGCGCAGCCCAGCGGGGATGAATCCCCTCGCCACAAGGTAGCGCCAGGCGTCATTTTCCATCTTTATTTCAGGAGCCGGCATGAGTCCAGCAGCCTCGCAACTGTTCCGCCAGCAGGCCTACATCGACGGCCAATGGCTGGAAGCACCCGATGGCGCCTGCCAGGAGATCTTCAATCCGGCCACTGGCGAGTTGATCGGCCGGGTGCCAAACCTGGGCGCCGAACAGGCCCGCCAGGCCATCGCCGCCGCCAACAAGGCCTGGCCGGCCTGGCGCGGGCTGATCGCCAAGGAGCGCAGCCAGATCCTCAAGCGTTGGCACGGGCTGATGCTTGAAAACGCCGATGCACTGGCAGAAATCCTCACCCTCGAACAAGGCAAGCCATTGACCGAAGCCAAGGGCGAAATCCTCTACGCCGCCAGCTTCATCGAATGGTTCGCCGAAGAAGCGAAACGTATCTACGGCGACACCATCCCCAGCCACAAAGGCGATGCCCGGATCGTGGTGAGCAAGGAGCCCATCGGTGTCGTCGCGGCCATCACCCCGTGGAACTTCCCGGCGGCGATGATCACTCGCAAGGCCGGCCCCGCCCTGGCCGCAGGCTGTCCCTGCATCGTCAAGCCCGCACCGGAAACGCCCTTCTCGGCCTTGGCCATGGCGGCCCTGGCGGAACAGGCCGGGATTCCAGCGGGGATCTTCAACGTGGTGACCGGCGACGCTGTGGCCATCGGCGGTGAACTGACAGGCAGCCCGTTGGTACGCAAGCTGTCGTTCACCGGCTCCACGGCCATTGGCAAATTGCTGATGGCCCAGTGCGCGCCAACCTTGAAGAAGGTCTCGCTGGAACTGGGCGGCAACGCCCCCTTCATCGTCTTCGACGATGCCGACCTGGAGCGCGCGGTGGAGGGTGCGCTGATCGCCAAGTTCCGCAATGCCGGACAGACCTGCGTCTGTGTCAATCGCTTCCTGGTGCAGGACGGCATTCATGATGCGTTTGTCACACGTCTGTCCGAGCGCGTGGTGCAATTGAAGGTCGGCAGCGGTTTCGAGGCCGGCGTCAGCCAGGGCCCGCTGATCAATGAGCGGGCCGTCGCCAAGGTCGAGGACCACGTGCAGGACGCCCTCGCCCACGGTGCCCGGTTGATCTGTGGCGGCGAGCGCCATGCCTTGGGGCACGGGTTCTTCCAGCCGACAGTACTGGTCGGCGTCACGACGCAGATGAAAGTCGCCCGGGAAGAAACGTTCGGCCCACTGGCGGCGGTCTTTCGCTTCGACGACGAGGCCCAGGCCGTGCAGATGGCCAACGACACCGATTCCGGGCTCGCCGCCTATTGCTACACCCGCGATCTGGGCCGGGCCTGGCGCATGAGCGAGGCGTTGGAATACGGCATGGTCGGCATCAACGAAGGGCTGATTTCAACCGAGGTGGCGCCGTTCGGCGGCGTCAAGACGTCGGGCCTGGGGCGCGAAGGCTCCAAGTATGGCATCGAGGACTACCTTGAACTCAAATACACCCTGATGGGCGGGCTCTGAGCCCCACGGGAGACAATCGAAATGAGCAACGAGAAATATGAAAAAGGCCTACAGATCCGCACCCAGGTGCTGGGCGAAGCCTATGTGAAACGCTCCATCGAAAACGCCGACGACTTCACCCGGCCATTGCAGGAGATGGTCACCGAATACTGTTGGGGTCACGTCTGGGGCCGTGAGGGTTTGTCGCTCAAGGAACGCAGCATGATAAACTTGGCCATGATTTCAGCCCTCAATCGACCTCACGAACTCAAGCTGCATGTACGCGGTGCCTTGCGCAACGGCCTGAGTCGTGAACAAATACGCGAAATCCTGCTTCAGGTCGGTATTTATTGCGGCGTACCCGCGGCCGTCGACAGTTTCCGGCTCGCCCGCGAAGCCTTCGCTGAAGCCGATGCCGAGGCCTCCAGTTAACCTTGGCTGTTTTCGCAAAGAGCACGTCATGGTGATCGACGTGCTCTTTTTGCATGGACAGCCACCTAAAGAGCAACGCCCATGAAACGCCTGCCACTCGACGACAGCTTCAAGGTCAATCGAAACCCCGTCACCCTGCGCGAGATCGTGCTGGATAAGCTGCGTAGCGCCATCATGAACTTCCAGCTCCTGCCGGGAGATCGTCTGGTCGAGCGCGACCTGTGCGATCGCCTGGGCGTGAGCCGCACGTCAGTGCGCGAAGCCTTGCGTCACCTGGAGTCCGAAGGCCTGGTGGAGTTCGCCGATGCCAAGGGCCCACGGGTAGCGATCATCACCCTGAGCGATGCCGGTGACATCTATGAGCTGCGTTGCGTGCTCGAAGGGCTGATCGTCCAGCTGTTCACCCTGCGCGCCAGCGCCAAGGACATCAAGGCCCTCGAAAAGGCCCTGAAGGAAAACCGCGAGGCCCTCAAGGACGGTGAGCTGCAACAGGTGCTGGATTCGGTGCAGGGTTTCTACGACGTGCTGCTCGAAGGCTCCGGCAACCATGTGGCCGCGACCCAACTGCGCCAGTTGCAGGCGCGCATCAGCTACCTGCGGGCCACTTCGGTGTCCCAGGAAAACCGCCGCGGCGCCAGCAACCAGGAAATGGAACGCATCGTCGAGGCCATCAAGAGTGGCGATCCGCTGGCCGCCCACCAGGCTTCGGTGGACCACGTACGAGCCGCGGCCAAGGTTGCGCTGGAGTACCTCAAGCGCAAGCAGGAAGAGACCGGCGCCATTCCAGAAATCACGGCCCCCATCGCCCTGAAAGAACCCCGTATAGGACACTGACATGTTCAGCCCGAGCTTTTGTCCAAAGTGTGGCGGCAGCGACCTGAGTCAACGCCTGCCGGCGGGCGATACCCATGAGCGGCTGATGTGTGGCGGTTGCGGCTACATCCACTACGTCAACCCGAAGATCATTGCCGGCTGCATCATCGAGCAGGACGGCAAATACCTGTTGTGCCAGCGCGCCATCCCCCCACGTCCAGGCACCTGGACCCTGCCGGCCGGATTCATGGAAGGCAACGAAACCACCGAGCAGGCGGCGCTGCGGGAAGTCTGGGAAGAAACCGGCGTACGCGCGGAGATCGTCTCGCCCTACTCGATCTTCAGCGTGCCGAAGATCAGCGAGGTGTACATCATCTTCCGTGCCATCGCGCTGGAGATCACCGGCCAGTTCGGCCCGGAAACCCTCGCCTGCCAGTTCTTCGCCCCGGAGGACATTCCCTGGGACAGCATCTACTACCCGGCCATCCGCCAGATCCTCGAACGTTACATCGAGGAGCGCCAGGCCGGGGTCTATGGCATCTACATCGGCAACGACGACAGCGGCAAAATCCACTTCATCCGCTGACCCCTTTGTGAGAGCGGGCTTGCCCGCGAAGACGCCAGGCCTGCCTGCATCCGCGTTGAATGTGCCACCGCTATCGCGAGCAGGCTCGCTCCCACAGGGTTCGATGCCGTACACAGACCCTGCGCACACCAAAAATCCATTGTGGGAGCGAGCCTGCTCGCGATGGCGGCCTATCATTCGACATTGCAGCGACTGGAGCACCGCTGTCGCGAGCAGGCTCGCTCCCACAAGTGAGTGACCCAACACCCGCGCTTACGGGGTCGGTACACCCTCGACGATGATCACTTCGGCCCGGGCCACATCCTTGCGGTGGTGCTTGGCCTCCTGGTATTGCGGCGAGTGATAACAGGCCAGCGCCTGCTCGTAGGAATCGAATTCGATCACCACGCTACGCTGCGGCGTGGCCCTGCCTTCCATCGCCTCGCTACGCCCGCCCCGGGCCAGCATCCGACCGCCGTACAAGGCAAATGCCGCCGGAGCCCGTTGGGTGTATTGGCTATATTGATCAGCGTCGGTGACATCCACATGAGCAATCCAGTACGCCTTCATAGTGACCTCTCGCGTTAATTTGTATTATGGTATACCACAAGCGGTTTCCATCATGCATCCCATCGAACAAGAGAGCCCTACATGGCCTTTAACAGTATTCAAGAAATCATCGAAGACTACCGCCAGGGCAAGATGGTGTTGCTGGTGGACGACGAAGACCGGGAAAACGAAGGCGACCTGCTGCTGGCCGCCGATTGCTGCAGCGCCCAAGCCATCAGTTTCATGGCCCGGGAAGCTCGCGGGTTGATCTGCCTGACCTTGACCGACGAACACTGCCAGCGCCTGGGACTGGAACAGATGGTGCCGAGCAATGGCAGCGTGTTCAGCACAGCGTTCACCGTGTCCATCGAGGCCGCCACCGGCGTGACCACCGGCATTTCTGCCGCCGACCGGGCGCGCACCGTGGCCGCGGCCGTCGCCGCCGATGCCGGTCCCAGCGATATCGTGCAGCCGGGGCATATCTTTCCGTTGCGCGCCCGGGAAGGTGGTGTCCTGACCCGTGCCGGGCATACCGAAGCCGGTTGCGACCTGGCGCGCCTGGCCGGATTCACACCGGCGTCGGTGATCGTCGAAGTGATGAACGATGACGGAACCATGGCCCGCCGCCCGGACCTGGAAGTGTTCGCCCGCAAACACGGGATCAAGATCGGCACCATCGCCGACCTGATCCATTATCGCCTGAGCACCGAACACACCGTGGTACGCATCGGTGAACGGGAACTGCCCACCGTGCACGGCACCTTCCGGCTGTTCACCTTTGAGGACCGCATCGAGGGCGGCGTACACATGGCGATGGTCATGGGCAACATTCGCCGGGAAGCGCCGACCCTGGTGCGGGTCCATGTCATCGACCCGCTACGGGACCTGGTGGGCGCCGAATACAACGGCCCGTCCAACTGGACACTCTGGGCGGCCCTGCAACGGGTCGCCGAAGAAGGTTGCGGCGTAGTGGTCGTGCTGGCCAACCACGAATCCTCCCAGGCACTGCTCGAGCGCGTGCCGCAACTCACCCAGCCACCACGCCAGTTCAGCCGCTCCCAATCGCGCATCTATTCGGAGGTCGGGACCGGGGCGCAGATCCTCCAGGACCTGGGCGTCGGCAAACTGCGCCACCTGGGACCGCCGCTCAAGTATGCCGGTTTGACGGGGTACGACCTGGAGGTGGTGGAGAGCATTCCGTTTACCGGATAACTCCGAGATCACACCGAAACCCTGTGGGAGCGAGCCTGCTCGCGATAGCGGTTGTTCAGTCACTGCAAAGCCGAATGTCAGGCAGCTATCGCGAGCAGGCTCGCTCCCACAGGGTCGGTGGCTGCCTCGGAAAAAATCAAAAGAAAAATCTGCCTTGGACAGATAGCCGGTACGGCAAAATGCTTGCAGAAAGTTTGGAATACCATAATATGATATTCCATAGACCGAACGTTTCAGCCAAGTGCGCGCGGAAGGGAAAGCACAGCCATCCGGCCCTTGGCCCGGTCCTGCAAAGCCAGATGGACCTACAGCTCCCGATAAGCGGGCACACACAAGCCCGCTCAATAAACACAACAATGAGGGCGTGAAAATGGTGTTGAAGAAAAGCGCAGTTGCCATTCTTTTTGCTGGCTTGCTAGGTATCACCAGCCAGTCGACGATGGCCGCCGAAAGCGTCAACTTCGTCAGCTGGGGTGGCACTACCCAGGATGCACAGAAACAGGCCTGGGCCGACCCGTTCAGCAAGAGCACCGGCATCACCGTGGTCCAGGATGGCCCGACCGACTACGGCAAACTCAAGGCCATGGTCGAGAGCGGCAACGTGCAGTGGGACGTGGTTGACGTCGAGGCTGACTTTGCCTTGCGCGCCGCCGCCGAAGGCCTGCTCGAACCCCTGGACTTCTCGGTCATCCAACGCGACAAGATCGATCCACGCTTCGTTTCCGACCACGGCGTAGGTTCTTTCTACTTCTCCTTCGTCCTCGGCTACAACGAGGGCAAGCTCGGTGCCGGCAGACCGCAGGACTGGTCCGCGCTGTTCGACACCAAGACCTACCCTGGCAAACGCGCCCTGTACAAATGGCCGAGCCCTGGCGTATTGGAACTGGCCCTGCTGGCTGACGGCGTTCCCCAAGACAAGCTCTATCCCCTGGACCTGGATCGCGCCTTCAAGAAACTCGACACCATCAAGAAAGACATCGTCTGGTGGGGCGGCGGCGCCCAGTCCCAGCAACTGCTTGCATCCGGTGAAGCCAGCCTCGGCCAGTTCTGGAACGGCCGGATTTATGCACTGCAACAGGACGGCGCGCCGGTGGGCGTGAGCTGGAAGCAGAACCTGGTCATGGCCGACATCCTGGTCGTGCCGAAGGGCTCGAAGAACAAGGCCGCCGCCATGAAGTTCCTGGCCAACTCCAGCAGTGCCAAGGGCCAGGCCGACTTCTCCAACCTGACCGCTTATGCGCCGGTCAACGTCGATAGCGTCGCGCGCCTGGATTCGGTGCTCGCTCCCAACCTGCCGACCGCCTACGCCAAGGATCAGATCACGCTCGATTTCGCGTACTGGGCCAAGAACGGTCAGGACATCGCGACACGGTGGAACGAATGGCTGGTCAAATGAAAATGTCGGCAACGACAACCCAGCACACCGGGAGCGCCCCTGGCGCTGCCGGCGTGGCATCCGCCAAGGCAGCGACGGGTCCGTCGCTGGCCCAACGCTGGCGCGGGGCCGGTAACCTGGTTCCCGCCCTGCTGTTCCTTGGCCTGTTCTTCCTGGCGCCGCTGATCGGCCTGCTGTTGCGTGGCGTGCTGGAGCCGGTGCCCGGGCTGGGCAATTACGAGCAACTGTTCGCCAACTCGGCCTATACCCGAGTGCTGCTCAACACCTTTTCGGTGGCCGGCCTGGTGACGTTGTTCAGCCTGCTGCTGGGCTTTCCCCTGGCCTGGGCCATCACTCTGGTGCCCCGTGGCTGGGGTCGCTGGATCCTGAACATCGTGCTGCTGTCGATGTGGACCAGCCTGCTGGCCCGCACCTATTCCTGGCTCGTGCTGTTGCAAGCCTCCGGGGTGATCAACAAGGCGCTGATGGCCCTGGGGATCATCGACCAGCCGCTGGAGATGGTGCACAACCTCACCGGCGTGGTGATCGGCATGAGCTACATCATGATCCCGTTCATCGTCCTGCCGTTGCAGGCCACCATGCAGGCCATCGACCCGATGATCCTGCAGGCCGGCTCCATCTGCGGTGCCAGTCCCTGGACCAACTTCTTCCGGGTGTTCCTGCCACTGTGCCGGCCGGGGCTGTTTTCCGGCGGCCTGATGGTATTCGTGATGTCCCTGGGTTACTACGTCACCCCGGCGCTGCTCGGCGGTGCGCAGAACATGATGCTGCCGGAATTCATCATCCAGCAGGTGCAATCGTTCCTCAACTGGGGCCTGGCGAGCGCCGGTGCCGCGTTGCTGATCGTCATCACGCTGGTGCTGTTCTACTTCTACCTGAAGCTCCAGCCGGAATCCCCGGTTGGCGCCAGTAACGCGAGGTAAATCGTCATGCTCCTGACTCCCAATGCCATGAGCCGGCGCATGCGCTTCGGTCTGTACTTCACGACCGGGTTGATCGGGTTGTTCCTGCTGTTGCCGATCGTATTCATCGTGCTGCTGTCGTTTGGCTCATCCCAGTGGCTGGTCTTCCCGCCACCGGGCTGGACATTCAAATGGTACGGCCAGTTCTTCTCCAACCCCGACTGGATGAGCGCCGCGCTGGCCAGCCTCAAGGTCGCGGTACTGACCACCCTCTGCGCCGTCGCACTGGGCCTGCCCACCGCGTTTGCTCTGGTGCGTGGTCGGTTTCCGGGACGGGAAATGCTCTACGGCCTGTTCACCCTGCCGATGATCGTGCCGCTGGTGATCATCGCCGTGGCGGTGTACGCGCTGTTCCTCAAGCTGGGCTACACCGGCACGATGTTCGCGTTCGTGGTCAGCCATGTGATTGTCGCGTTGCCGTTCACCATCATCTCGATCATCAACTCGTTGAAGCTGTTCGACCAGTCCATCGAAGACGCCGCCGTGATCTGCGGCGCCTCGCGACTGCAAGCGGTGTTCAAGGTCACCTTCCCGGCCATCCGCCCGGGCATGATCGCCGGCGCCCTGTTCGCGTTCCTGGTGTCGTGGGACGAGGTGGTGCTGAGCGTGATGATGGCCAGCCCGACCCTGCAAACCCTGCCTGTAAAGATGTGGACCACCCTGCGCCAGGACCTGACGCCTGTGATCGCCGTCGCTTCGACGCTGCTGATCGGCCTCTCGGTGTTGGTGATGGTGATCGCCGCCGCCCTGCGCCGGCGCAATGAAATCAGCGCCTGAGCGCCTAGGAGAACACAATGAGTGCCGTCAAAGACCCTGCACAACAGAACAACAAGACCCTGGTCAGCCTGCGCAACCTGAACAAGCACTACGGCGACTTTGCCGCCGTCGACGATATCGCCCTGGAGATCCAGGACGGTGAGTTCCTGACCTTCCTCGGCTCCAGCGGCTCGGGCAAGAGCACCACCCTGTCGATGCTGGCCGGCTTTGAAACCCCCAGCAGCGGCGAGATCCTGGTGGACGGCAAATCCCTGGTCAACGTCCCGCCGCACAAGCGCGACATTGGCATGGTGTTCCAGCGCTACTCGCTGTTCCCGCATTTGTCAGTGCGCGACAACATCGCCTTCCCGCTGGCGATCCGCAAACTGGCGCCGGCCGAGCGCGACCGGCGGGTCGACGCGATGCTCAAGCTGGTGCAATTGGAGCAGTTTGCCCATCGCCGCCCTTCGCAACTCTCCGGCGGCCAGCAGCAACGGGTCGCCATCGCCCGGGCGCTGGTCTATGAACCACGCATCCTGCTGATGGACGAACCCCTTGGTGCCCTGGACAAAAAGCTCCGTGAAGACCTGCAGGATGAACTGCGCCAGTTGCACCGGCGTCTGGGCATCACCATCGTCTACGTGACCCACGACCAGGAAGAAGCCATGCGCCTGTCCCAGCGCATCGCCATTTTCAGCCACGGCAAGATCGTCGGCCTGGGTACCGGTTACGACCTCTACCAGAACCCGCCGAATGCCTTTGTCGCGTCATTCCTGGGCAACTCCAACTTCCTCAAGCTCAAGGCCCAGGGCAATGCGGTGGCGACCTTCGAAGGCCAGTCGCTGTCGATCCGCCTGACCGCCGGCCTGCAAACCGATCAGGACGTGTTGCTGATGGTACGCCCGGAAAAGGCCTTGGCCCTGAGCACCGAGCAGGCCGCCCAAGCGCCATTGGCAGCCGGCTGGAATGAAGTCTCGGCCAAGGTCGTCGAGGTGCTGTTCCTCGGCGAAAGCCAGACTTGCAGCGTGGTGACGTCCGGCGGCACCGCCATGACCGTCAAGGCCCTTTCCGCCGCCGGCATGCCACTCAAGGCTGGCGACCCGGTGCGGGTGCGCTGGGCCGCTGCCGATGCGTGTGTCTACACCCAATGGGCCGAGAGCGACCTGAACAAAGCCGCCGGTGCTCATTGATGAACACGAAGTCATTACCGCCTGCGTACGAGGACTGTTAAATGATTGATGCCAACGTTTACAAACAAGTCATGGGTTCGTTCCCGTCCGGCGTGACGGTCATCACCACCCTTGATGACGACGGGCAGATCGTCGGCCTCACCGCCAGCGCCTTCAGCTCGTTGTCGATGGACCCGGCCCTGGTGCTGTTCTGTCCCAACTACAGCTCCGATTCCTACCCGGTGCTGATCCGCAACAAGCGCTTCGCCATCCATTTGCTCTCCGGCGGGCAACAGAACGAAGCCTATGCCTTCGCCCGCAAAGGCAAGGACAAGGCTCAGGGCATCGAATGGACCCTGAGTGAGCTGGGCAACCCCTTGCTGAGCAACGCCACCGCCATCATCGAATGCGAACTGTGGCGCGAATACGAAGGCGGCGACCACGCCATCATGGTCGGCGCCGTGAAGAACCTGATCGTGCCGCAACACACCCAAGGCCCGCTGGTTTATTGCCACGGAAAGATGGGCGCCCTGCCCGTCCTCGCCTGAACCGATCGTCAATCATCAAGAGATAGCGCCATGAAATTTTCCCTGTTCGTACACATGGAGCGCTGGGACGAAAGCGTCAGCCATCGCCAGTTGTTCGAAGACCTCACCGAACTGACCCTGATGGCCGAGGCCGGTGGCTTCAGCACTGTCTGGATCGGCGAACACCACGCCATGGAATACACCATTTCGCCAAGCCCGATGCCGCTGCTGGCCTACCTGGCGGCCAAGACCACCACCATTCACCTGGGCGCCGGCACCATCATCGCGCCGTTCTGGCACCCGCTGCGGGCAGCCGGTGAATGTGCATTGCTGGACGTGATCAGCAACGGCCGCATGGAAGTCGGCCTGGCCCGTGGCGCTTACCAAGTGGAATTCGACCGCATGGCCGGCGGCATGCCAGCGGCCTCCGGCGGCCAGGCACTGCGGGAAATGGTTCCGGCGATACGGGCACTGTGGCAAGGCGACTACGCCCATGACGGCGACATCTGGAAATTCCCGACCTCCACCAGCGTGCCCAAGCCGATCCAGAAGCCGAACCCGCCCATGTGGATCGCTGCCCGCGACCCGGACTCACACAACTTCGCCGTCGCCAACGGCTGTAACGTCATGGTGACGCCGTTGATGAAGGGTGACGAAGAAGTCCTCGACCTGAAGAACAAATTCCAGGCAGCCCTGGACAACAACCCCGATGTGCCGCGCCCGCAATTGATGGTGCTGCGTCACACCCATGTGCACTCGGAGGATAATCCCGATGGCTGGAAAGTCGGAGCCAAGGCCATCGCGAAGTTCTACCGCACTTTCGACGCCTGGTTCGGTAACAAGGAAACCCCGGTCAATGGCTTCCTGGCGCCAAGCCCGGAAGAGAAATTCGCCGGCCGCCCGGAATTCGAACTGGAGAGCCTGCACAAGACCGCCATGATCGGTACTCCGGAAGAAATCATTCCCCGCATCAAGTACTACCAGGCACTGGGCGTCGACGAGTTCAGCTTCTGGTGCGATAACAGCCTGCCCCATGCGGAGAAGAAGAAATCCCTGGAGCTGTTCATCAAGCACGTGGTGCCGGCGTTTCGGTAATTGTTCCGGCTAGTCAGACCGCTATCGCGAGCAGGCTCGCTCCCACATGGGGCGCAGGTGTGCACTTATTCTGTATTCACCCTAACTTCCCTGTGGGAGCGAGCCTGCTCGCGAAGGCGGCCTGAAGGAAAAGATGCTCCATGAAAATGCCCGGACTTGAAGGTCCGGGCATTTTCTGTTTCAAGGATCAGAAGGTCACGCTGGCACTCAGGCGCGCGGTACGCGGTTCCCCGACGGCAACCTGCAATTGGCTGCCGGTGGAGGACGGGTAGTACTGCTTGTCGAACAGGTTGTCCACGTTCAGTTGCAGCGACGTCTTGTACCCGAATACCGGCGACTCCCAGCGCAGGAAGGCATCGGCGACGGTGTAGCTGCTCAACCAGAAATCGTTGGCATTGTTGGCCGCGCGCTCGCCGACGTAGCGAGCGCCGCCACCGGCGTGCCAGGCGCCGAATTCGGCCGGGACGTTCAAGTGGTGGGTCAGGTACAGGCTGGCGGTGTGCTTCGGGGCGTCCCCCAGGCGATGGCCTTCGTCGTCCGGGTCGTCGAGGATTTCCGTGTGGGTGTAGGCGTAGGTGCCGATCAGGTCCCAGCGTTCGGACAGGCGCCCGGTAATGTCCAGTTCCAGCCCTTGGGAGCCGACTTTGCCAGCCGCTTCCGCCAGGGTCACGCCGCCGACCGTGGAGGACGTCACGACGTTTTTCTTCAAGATATCGAACAGCGCGAGGTTGATGTTCAAGCCCGGCAGCGGATCATACTTGGCCCCCACTTCGTAGCTGCGCCCCTCCTCCGGATCGAAGGTATTACCGGCATCGTCAACGGTGTCATTCGGCTTGAACGAGCGGCTGTAGTTACCGTACAGCGACAACGTGTCGGTGGCTTTGTAGACAAGACCAAGGAACGGCACGAAGGCATCGCCGTTGTCATCGCGATTCACTCTGTAACTGTTGCCCAGTCCTTGATCGCCGTACTGGTCGTAATGTTGGTAGCGCCCCCCAAAGACCAGGATCCAACGGTCATCGAGGTGCCAGTTGTCCTTCAAGTACAGGGAGCTGGAAGTCAATTCGTTGCGCAAATCGCTTTGGGCGGCACTGACCAGGCTAGGCTCGGGCAAGTTGCCATAGACCGGTGAAGTGATATCGAAACCACCGCGTACCGCGTTGCGGTAGGTCTTCCCGCGATACTGATCGGATACCTGGTTATCAGCACCGATCAACAGATCGTGACGCTGACCAAGCAGCTCTTGTTTGCCGATGAAATCCCAACTCGCATAACGGGTTTCATCATCGTAATGGGCACCGTTGGCTGCCCGACGCAACGTATTGCCTGTCAACGTATTGGGCTGCGCAATCGAAAGACTGTACCGATCATTGTTCCAGCCATAAGTCACGCGAGTCTTCCACGCCTCGCTCAGCTCATACTCGAAACGTGCCGTCGCCGTCTCGCGAATCCCCACGCTCTTGGCCCAGCGCTCGTCGAGGCGCTTGTCATAATCGATATCCGCCGGATGCCCATCGGTGAACACCGTCCCACGGTCGAACGGGTTGGAATATTCGTTGTACTCATAGCTCAGGTTTAACGAAGCCCGCTCACCGGTCCAGGCCAGGGACGGCGCAACCAGCGTACTTTCATTCACGCCGTAGTTGCGCCAGTAATCTTCATGACCACGCTCGGCAATCAGCCGATACGCCAGCCCGGTATCGCCCAGCGGCCCGGTGGTGTCCACCGCCATGGTGCCGCCGCCTTCGCTATAGGCCGAGCCGCTTAGCGTGGTGCTTTGGGTGTATTCGGGCTTTTTGCTGATGACGTTGATCAAACCGCCAGGCTCCAGCGCGCCGTACAGCATCGAGGCCGGGCCCTTGAGCACTTCGACCCGCTCGGTGGTGGCGCTGAAGTTGTGCCCCAGGTTCGAACGCACGCCGTCGCGCAGGATCGAGCCATCGTCGTTGGTGCCGAAACCACGCTTGATCAGCGAGTCCCGCGAACCGCCCAAGGTATTGCCCTGGCTGACGCCGCTGACGAACTTCATCGCGTCGTCCAGCGAGCGCACCTGATAATCGTCCAGCGTTTGCTGGGTCACCACATTGATCGATTGTGCCTCTTCCTTGATCGGTACGTCGCTTTTGCTCGCCGTGCTGGCCTGCGACGCCGTGTAGCCCTCATCTTGAGTGATGCGGCTGCCCTGGATGTCCGTGGTGGGCAGTTCGAGTACGTCCTGGGCCCACAGCGGGCTTGCGATGAAACAGCAGGACAAAGTCGGCAATACACACTTGATGAAGACGTTGCGATTCGCGGGAGGGGTGGAACGATTCAAGACGCGGCACTCACAGGGAACGTTAATGCGAGCGAATATACTTTGAGAATGATTCCCAGTAAATACTTTCTATGGACCTCATAACCACGCCCGCCCCCTGTGGGAGCGAGCCTGCTCGCGATAGCGGTGTATCAGTCACCGCCTGCCTGGATGGGAGACCTTCATCGCGAGCAGGCTCGCTCCCACAAATCCTCCGCACATCAAACACACGAGGTGGCCAAAGCGATATCAAAACGCCCTAACTCGCTAAAGCTTTGGCCCTCGCGGTCGAATGTATTCCATTGAGAGGTTTTTTTGCCCAGGAGCTATGGCATGCAGACGTTGAAGGCTTTGTACGAGTCCATCGAAATGCAATTTTTCGATACGCTCACCAAGAAACTCTCAAGCCTTTTCCTGCTGGTCATCGTCAGCGGGTTGTTGTACTGGGTGGCCCTTAGCGCCCGTACCGACATCGTCGCGCAGTTGCGCAACGCGCAGCTCGACGCCGCCCTGCTGGGGCAGATCGAGGGCCGGCTCGACAGCCTGACCCAGGCCCTGCTGTTCGGTGCGCTCCTGACGCTGGGCATGATCAGCTTCATGGTCTGGTACTTTCGCCATCTCATCGTACGCCCCGTCACCGCCATGACCCGGGCGCTGGAGGAGATCGCCAACGGCGAAGGCGACCTGTCCAGGGACCTGCCGTTGGTGACCCATGACGAAATCCGCGTACTGGCCAGCACCTGCAACCGTTTCCTGGCCAAGCAGCGTGAAATCATCAGCAACGTCCAGGCGCTCACCGTGCACATCGCCGTGGAGTCGGCGCGCTCGCTCAAGAACATCAGCGACTCCAGCGACAGCGCCACCCACCAGGCACGCTTCGCCAAGGAAGTGATGGAGCAGAGCAACTCCGCCGTGGACCGTATCGAAGAAGTCTCGCGCCAGACCCAGGGCATCTCCAGCACCACCGCGCAGAACCTGAGCATGGCCCGCGATTCCTATGCCGAGCTGCTGGAAGTGACCGGCAACATCGGCGAAATCGCCGGCAGCCTCAATGAATTCGCCACCCTGGTGGGGGCCTTGAACCAACGTTCTTCGAGCATCAAGTCCATCGTCGGGCTGATCCAGCAGATCTCTGCCCAGACCAACCTGCTGGCCCTCAACGCCGCCATCGAAGCTGCCCGTGCCGGCGAGAGCGGCCGGGGTTTCGCCGTGGTGGCTGATGAAGTGCGAACCCTGGCGCAGAACGTCAGCCGGGCCACGGACGACATCTCACGCAACATCGACGCCATGCTCGAAGAAGTCGGTTCCACCCACGAACAGACCACCCAGATCAGCCACAGCGCCCGGGAAACCCAAAAAGTCGTTGAACGTGCCTCCGGCCATTTCGAGAGCATGATCGTTGATTTCGAATCCACCAACGGCAAGCTGGCCGACATCGCCGATCATATCCAGCAGTTCGCCGATGCCAACACCGGCATCAACGAACGGGTCACCCAGATCCACGCCGACAGCCAGTCGATCGACCAGCGCATGCAACATTCGGCGACCGCCACTCGTGACCTCTCCGGTGTTGCTGAACGGGTGCAAGCGTTGCTGGGCCGGTTCGTGCTCGGCCACGGCAAGCTGGATGCCGCCATCACCCGCGCCAGCGAGTGCCGCGACACGCTCCAGGTGCGCCTGGAGGCGCTGCAACGCGAGGGCCTCAACCTGTTCGACCAGAATTATCAGCTGGTCCCCGGCACCGATCCCAAGCAGTACATGACCGGCTACACCGAACGCTTTGCCCAGGTCTGCCAGGAAGCCTGCGATGCCCTCACCCGCAGCACACCGGGCGGCAAGGTCTCGTTTATCGTCGACGCCAAGGGCTACTGTCCGGTGAACAACAGTTGGGTCTCGAAGCCACCCACCGGCGACCGCGCCGTCGACCTGCCGGTGTGTCGCAATAAACGGATCTTCAACGACCCGATCGGCCTGCGCGCAGCGGGCAACGTCCAGCGCTTCCTGCTCCAGACCTACCTGCGCGACACCGGGGAAATCATGACCGAGATCGACGTACCGTTCTTCTTCGGCGGCCGCCATTGGGGCAATCTGCGGGTGGGGTTCGACGCGGCGGTGTTGCTGGCGGAGTGAGCGTGAGCCAGCAACAGACCTTGGTCGCGATAGCGGTGGATCAGTCGACACCTTCATCACTGACCCAACGCCATCGCGAGCAGGCTCGCTCCCACAGGGAATCGGTGGCGAATACACACCCTGAGCCCGCCCAAAAACAACTGTGGGAGCATGGCTTGCCCGCGATAGCGGTGGATCAGTTGACATCTTCATCACTGACCCGACGCCTTCGCGGGCAAGCCTTGCTCCCACAGGCTCACACAGGCTCGCTCCCACAGGGGGGTTACCTCAGGGCCGTCGGGTCAACAGCACTTCGGCCCACCCTTGCCACCGTAACGGGCCTCCTGGCGTTCGCGGAAGAACGCCTCGTAGTCCATCACCGGTTTGTCCGGGTGC
>NZ_VCNG01000005.1 GCF_006227205.1 Pseudomonas sp. ICMP22404 | reverse complement strand
CTTTGAGCTTGAACTCACTGGAATAAGATTTACGCATAGCCAAACACCTCAGATTTGGGCGCCATCATAGCGCCCGATTGAAGTGTCCAAAATCATTAGGCCAGTTCAGCCCGGCTCCCACAGGGTCTGCTGGCGTAGGCAAATACTGCATACACCCGGAATCCATGTGGGAGCGAGCCTGCTCGCGATAGCGGTGGGTCTGCTTGCGGCAATGTTGACTGTGCCGCCGTCTTCGCGGGCAAGCCCGGCTCCCACAGGTCTGCTGGCGTAGGCAAATGCTGCCTACACCCGACTCCAATGTGGGAGCGAGCCTGCTCGCGATAGCGGTGGGTCTGCTTGCGGCAATGTTGACTGTGCCGCCGTCTTCGCGGGCAAGCCCGGCCCCCACAGGGTCTGCTGGCGTAGGCAAATGCTGCCTACACCCGACTCCAATGTGGGAGCGAGCCTGCTCGCGATGGCGGTGGGTCAGCTTGCGGCAATGTTGGCCTTACCACCGCTATCGCGAGCAGGCTCGCTCCCACAGGGTTGATGAGCATTTAATCTTTCAATATTCCTGCCCAGTTTTCAGTTTGCCCCTGCCCTCGTTTCCCGGCCTAAATGGCATTTTTATCAGCCAAGGCTCCGTTATGGAAAATGTTCGAACTTCAAGCACCCACGCCGTCTGGCTGATGGTCAGTGTGGTGTTGGTGGCGCTGAACCTGCGACCTTCGATGGCGGCGGTGGGGCCGTTGTTGTCAGCCATTCGCGGCGAGGTGCCGTTGAGTTTCAGCACCGCCTCGCTGCTGACCATGCTACCGGTCATGGCCATGGGCCTGGCGATGTTCCTGGGCATGCGCATTGCGCTGCGCATCGGTGAACACCGCACCATCGTGCTCTCGCTGCTGATCATTGGCATCGCCACGGCGTCGCGCCTGTATCTGGACAGCGCCGCCGAGCTGATTATCAGCGCCGTGGTGGCCGGGGTCGGGATCGCACTGATTCAGGCGGTGATGCCGGCGCTGATCAAATCGCGTTTCAGCGACAATGTCTCGCTGTTCATGGGGTTGTATGTCACCTCGATCATGGGCGGCGCAGCACTGGCGGCATCATTTTCCCCCTTCGTCCTGACACAGACCGGCAGCTGGCGTATCGGCCTGGCGATCTGGGCGGTGCTGGCGCTGGTTGCCCTGGGTTGCTGGTACGCCCAGCGCTCGGCCGTCACACCGTTACCCGAAGCCCCGAGCCAGAACAAGGAGTCGTTCTTCGCCAATGGCCGGGCCTGGTTGCTGGCGATTTTCTTTGGCCTGGGCACCGCGTCCTATACCTGCGTATTGGCCTGGCTGGCACCGTACTACGTGGAAAAAGGTTGGAGCGAACAGCACGCGGGCCTGTTGCTGGGGTTCCTCACGGCGATGGAAGTGCTATCGGGCCTCGTCACCCCGGCAATCGCCAACCGCAGCCAGGACAAGCGCCTGGTGCTGGCCGTTCTGCTGGCCCTGATCATGGGCGGTTTCTGCGGCCTGATCCTCAGCCCTGAACGCTTCAGCCTGCTGTGGCCGTGCCTGCTGGGACTGGGTATCGGCGGCCTGTTCCCGATGAGCCTGATCGTATCCCTCGACCACCTGGACAACCCACGCCGGGCCGGTGGCCTGACGGCGTTCGTGCAAGGCATCGGCTATCTGATCGCTGGGCTTTCACCCTTGATCGCCGGGATGATCCGCGATCAATTGGGCAGCTTCGAATGGGCCTGGTGGTCGCTCACTGCGGTCATGGCACTGATGATCCTGATGGTGTTGCGCTTCAATCCCAAGCAGTACGCGCGGCACATCAGCTAGCGGAACCGGTCGCGTCGCTGAAAAAAGGGCCGCAATGAATGCGGCCCTGTCTTTATCCACCTACCCATGACGGCCGACGGATTTGCCCATCATGACGTTCCAGTTCTCGAACACAGGAATAAGACCTTGATGAAACACGTCGGTTTTGCAGCCGCTCACTGGGGCATGCTTATCTGGGCAATGCTGATCGCCTCGTCGTTCTTCGCAGCGGCTCAGGTCAGCCATTCGATCGACCCGATTCTGCTCACGGGCTTGCGGCTGCTGTTTTCAGCCTTGCTGTTCCTACCGCCGTTGTTGCTGAAAAACACCTCGCCCATCACTGCCAAAGGGTTGCTGGCCCACGCAGTGCTCGGCCTGTTGCTGGCGACCTATTTTGGTTCGTTGTTCGAGGCTTTGCGCTACACCTCGGCGGTCAATACCGCGACGCTGTACACACTGGTGCCATTGATGACCTTGTTCTTCGAAGTGTTCCTGCTGCCCAGTCCAAACCTCAAGAGCCGCCTGCTGCCCATGCTGATCGCGGCGGCCGGCGCCGTATTGCTGACGCTTAAAGGTGCAGTGCCGGGGCAGATGCCGGCGCTTTATCCGGTGCTGGTCTTCGGTGCCGGTTGTGTGGCGATGGCGCTGTACTCGCCCCTTAGTCAACGATTCAAGGCCAAGGCACTCAAGGGGCGAGATCCGGTGGCGATGACGTTCTGGAACATGCTGTTCGGCTCACTGTTTCTCTTGGTGTTCTGCCTGTTCAGCGGCGGCTGGCGCAGCGGCCTGCAATTGTCGATGCTGGATATCGGCTGGCTGGTGTACCTGGCCCTGTTCGGCACCCTCGCCACGTTCTGGCTGTTGCACCGGGCCATCGGGGTGATCGCACCGTCCACAGTGATTTCCTACGTATACCTCAACACCCTGTTCGTGACGCTGCTCAACTGGTTCTGGCTCAGGCAGCAACCGATGGCGCTCGAAATCATCGGTGCCGGGCTGGTAGGCCTGGGGATGATGGCGCTGGTGATTTCAAGCCGCAATGCCAGAACCGTTACGGCTTGAAATCGCCCCAGGCTTTGTACGCTGGCGCGACGTACATGCAACGCTAGTACGCCGACGCCGAACGAGGTGCAACCGGGCTCCAGCGCTCCAGTTCCCGTTCAAGGAAAGCCGCCACTGCCAGCAACCGCTCCTCCTGCCAGTGCGGCCCGACAATCTGGATGCCGATGGGCATTCCCGTGGCCTCATCGGTTCCGGCGCGGATCACCACCGCCGGTGAACCGCTGAGACTGAACGGGAACACGAAGGCATAGCGGTTGCGATCCTCCAGGGATTCTCCATGACGGAACGCAACGTCCGGAAATACCGGGCAGATGAACAGGTCGTGTTGCTTGAAGAACTTCGCCAGTTGATAGCGGAATGTGTCGATCGCGATCCAGTCGCGCTTGACTTCGTCCACGGTCAATTCCGCCGCTTCGCTCATGTCCAACAACTGGGCGATGGCCGGGGTGAAACGGCGCTTGTTCATCGACTCGAACAGCTGTCGCCAGCCGCGCCCGGCGTCAGCACCGGTGATGAACACCCGCCATAGCACATCGCAGGCCTCCTCGAGCATCGGCGGTGCCACCGGACTCACCTGCGCCACGACCTGACTCAGGCACCGTTCGACCTGCTGCAACACCTCGCTCACCCCGGCACTGACGGGCGTGCGGTCCGACTCCGAAAACAGCGCGACCCGCAGGCTGGCCAGCGGCTCACTTTCGGCAAACGGCACGTCGACGGTGTCTGGATCCTGTCCGTCGGCACCGCTGATCAGGGGCCCGAGCAACGCCAGGTCATCGACGTAGCGCCCCATCACGCCAAAAGCCGAGGTCATGTGAAACAAACCGGAGCGGTCGTTGGGAAACTGGCCGGTTAATGGCACCCGGCCCTGGGTCAGTTTCAAGCCGCAAATGCCGTTGAAGTGCGCGGGTATCCGCACACTGCCACAAGCATCGGAGGCCAGCCCGGCGGGCGAACACCCGGCGGCGATCGCCGCCGCCTCACCACCACTGCTGCCGCCGGCGGAGCGTTGCAAGTCATGGGGATTGAGGGTGCGGCCATAGATCAGGTTTTCGGTCTCGAAGGCCATGCACAGCTCAGGCACGTTACTGATGCCCAAGATGATCGCCCCGGCCTGCCGAAGCCGGGCGACGGCCGTGGCGTCCTGCTGGCTGACGTCGCCCAGCAACTCCTCCAGCCCTCGGGACATCTTGAATCCCTGGACGTGGAGGACGTCCTTGATGGTGATGGGAATACCGTGCAGCGGACCACTGATCTGGCCGACGCGCGCCATCTCATCGGCTTCGCGGGCCTGGCGCCGCAAATCCTCCACGGGCGCCAGTTGGATCAGTGCATTGATCTGCCGATTACGCTCGGCGATCCGCTGCAGGTAGAACTCCAGCAGCGTGACGCTGGTCAGCACGCCACGTCGCAACAGACCAGCCATTTCCCGCAGGGTCAGCGAGTCGGGGTTGAACATATTCACGACGCCTCCTTGCTGCGCAGCCACTTGTTGGGCAACTGGTACATGTTGCGCACCACCAGGGAGAATGCCTTGACCGCCAGCTTCGGCCGCCGGTCGATGGCCTCCAGGGCCTCTTCGATCATTGCCAGGACATGGCGCAACGCATCGGGCGAGATGTTCAACGGTGGGTAAAAGCGCAGCACCGGACGCTTGGCCTTTTCATTCATCGAATGGCCGGCATGAATGCCGCGCTTGCTCAGCTCCATGCTCATCAGGGCCTCATAGACCGAACCGCGCAAGCGCAACCCCGTCATCAGTCCCACCCCCGGCACGTCCTCGACGATGTGCGGATAGCGCAGTGCCAGGCGTTGCAGACCGTGGCGCAGCAAGCCGCCGTTGATCTGTGACTGCTCCACCAGGTTGTTCTGCTCAATGTAATCGATGGCCGCCAGCGCCGAGGCGCATGCCACCGGATGCCCGCCATTGGTGCGCGTATCAGGCTCGATTTCACTGAGCGGGAACTGCGTCGCCAGGCGCTTGCTGTACATGGCGCAGGCAAACGAGGTGTAGCCGCCGGTCAGGCCCTTGGAGAGGATCATGATATCGGGCACCACGTCGTCATATTGCACGGCGAACCATTTGCCGCAGCGACCGAAACCGGTCTGGATCTCATCCGCCACCAATAGGGTTCCGGTGGCATCGCACAAGGCCCGCAGATTGGCCATGTAGCCCAGCGGTGGCACCTGCAGGTGCGCGCCGCCCAGGATCGGTTCGACATACACCGCGCACACGCCCTCGCCGACGGCCTTTTGCAGGGCCGCAAAATCACCGTAGGGCACATGGGTCACGTAGGGCGCTGCGATGCCATAGCTGCTGTGGTTTTGTCGTTGCCCCAGGATGCTCATCGCCGCCAGGGTTTTGCCGTGGTAGGAGCCGCTCATCACCACGATCCCGCGCCGGTGTGGTTGGATACGCAACGCATAGCGCAGGCTCTGCTCGATGGCCTCGGCCCCAGAGACCATGTACTGCACGTCCCCCCACTCCCCCGGCACCAGTTGGCACAGACGTTCAGTCAATTTGTCCTGGAGCGGATGACGCCGACCCTCCGGTACCCAGGCCATCTGGTTCAGTTGCGCTTGCACCTGCTCGCGGACCATCGGGTTGCGATGGCCGACGATGAACACGCCGTAGCTGCACGCACAGTCGATAAAGCGCTTGCCGGTGTGGTCGGTGACGTGAATGCCATCGGCCTGTTGCTCGACGCTGGTCTTGCCCAGGCGATAGAGCTTGGCCGCCGAGGCGCTCCAGTACCGCTGGCAATCATCCAGCAGTTGTTCATGCGGCCTGAGTAAGGACATGGCTTAGGGTCTCCTTGATGAGGTTTGCGGCACGTTGAACGTGTTCGGGGCGAGCGGTGATCGGGCAACGCAAGATCAATTCGCGGCCACGGGGCACACTGACATAGACGCCTCGCTGGTAAAGGGCCTCGCACAGCACACTCGGCTGCAGGTCATCGGCCAGCGGCAGGCTGACCCAGCCGCCCTCGGCCACGGCGCCGAACGACGCCAGGGTCTGCGCCAGTCGCTGACCGTTTTCCAGGCATTGGCGGGGCGAGTCGTGGGCCTGCACATAATCCAGCGCGGCCAAGGCCGCCACGCAGGCCATCGGATTACCGGCCGTGGTGCTGCCATGCTTGGCCGGGCTGCTGCGTCCATAGACCTGCCAGGCCATGCGCTCGCTGCAGGTATAGGTGCCGATGGGAATCGCACTGCCCCCCAGCGCTCCACCGAGCACGACAATGTCCGGGACACAACGATAACGCTGGAAACCGAACAGCGTGCCCAGGCTGCCGAGGCAGGTCTGGGTATCCACCGCGATCACCGGCACCGAGGCTTGCGCCGCACGGGCATGCAAGCGCTCGACCAGGGCCGGTTCGAGCATTTGCAATCGACCGTTCGCATCGAGACGGGTACTGCTGTGGCAGACCGCGAAGCAATCACTCCAGTCCACCGAGTCCAAGTCCGCGAGATGACGAATCGCCACGCGCTTGAAGCCCTGGAAATGTTGCACGTCCAGGTCGCCCTGCGCGGCGTTGAGGCAACGCCCGTAGGTCAGTGAGCCGTAATCACCCCCCTGGATAAACACGATGGTGTTGCCCTTCGGCTTGAGCCCCTTGCATAACTTCAAGGCGCCCTCGAACGCTTCATCACCGGAACTGCACACATAGGAACTGACCAACGGCTCAGGCAGCAGCTCGGCCAGACGGCGGCACAAGGCAATCAGCGGTGCAGACATCAGTACCCGGTTGGACAAGCCCATGATCTGCGCCTGACGGGTGACCGCATCGATCAGCGCTGGCACCTGGAAGCCAAACCCGCCGGTCAGGTCGATGATCTGCCGACCATCGCCGTCGAGGTACGTCTCGTACTGCCCGCCAATAATATATTTATCGTTATTCATGGCACCCTCTCAGCGATAGCTCAGCGCATTGAAAATGCGTCGACGTTCATCGACGATGGTTTCACGACCGTGCATGACCCGACGGTTATCGATCATGACCACGTCATGGTCACGCCAACCCACCGGAACGGTGTACTGGGCGGAGACTTCGGCGATTTCGGCCAGGAACTCGGCGGGAATCACCTGCCCATCCACCGTATCGATCACCGGCGCCTCGTAGTTGAACGAAGGCCCCAGGATGCTGTTCGCAAACGCCGGGCGCTGGCTGAACGCAGAGGTAAGGATCGCCGGCGTGCTGAAGGCGTAGTGCATCGAGTCATCGGCCGGGTTGAAGGAAATCTGCGTCTGCGGGTCATTGCCAATGATCTGCAACAGATCCTCGATGACCACGTCTGCCGGGTTCGACAGAGTCGGCGAATAATGACAAACCAGCCGGCGCCACTTTTCCCCCGCCACGGTGCGGCTGTAGCGAATAGGGTTGTTTTCGAAGAAGCTGCGGCAGCCCGGGGACAGCCTCGCCAGCACTTTCTCACCGTCGCAGATCGTGGTTTGCGAACCCTTGCGCGGCGCTTCCTGGCAATAGAACCAGGTCATGTCCGGCCAGAACGGTGAATTGCCGTTTTCGCAATGCAGGCCGACCGCCTGATGTCCGGCATCCACCAACTGCGCGGCACCACCGACCATGACCCGTGCAGGGTCCAGGCTCAGCCGGGAACTGTTTTGCTTGACGTAGGCGCTGAACGCCTCGGCGTTGTGGATACAGTTGCGAAACAGCACGACACCGTAGTGTCCCAGCAGCTCATACAACTCGGCCTTGCCCAGGCTGGCGAAGTGGTGCGACTCGACGATGGAGACGTCCGGGTTTTCAAAGTGAAAGGCAGGTGTGCTCATTGGATGCGTTCCCTTGCAGAGTGGAAAAAACAGTGGCGATATCGGCGCGTTTCGGTCGGCCGGTGACGGTGTAGAGTTGTTCGATCAACGGATCGTCCTTGGCCAACAACCAGAGCCGGTTCGGTCGTTCGATGTCGGAGAAACGGCCAGTCGACCAGCTAATCAGTTCATCCCTGGCCGGCGTCGACTCGACACACAGCAACGCCACAAGACCGTGTTGCTCATCGAAGAACACCGCGGCGTCGTTCACGCCCGGGTATTTGCGATACTCCAGCTCGACCTGCTCGGGGCTGACATTGCGGCCGTTGGGCAGGCAGATCACGTTCTTCTTGCGGCCATGCACGTAGAGGTAGCCGTCTTCGTCGAGCATCCCCAGGTCCCCGGTGTCCATCCAGCCGTCATCCGACATGGAGCACGCGCTGGGGTCCGTCCCCGAGTAACCGCTGAACAGAGAACTGCTCTTGACCTCGATGGTCTGGTCGGCGCCGATCCGTACCTGAACATGGGGAAGCGGCTTGCCGACGCTGCCCAGGCGCTGCTCTTCAAAGGTGTTCATGCTGACCACCGAGGCGTTTTCCGACAGTCCGTAGCCCTGGTACACCTCGATACCTTGCTCGGCCAGATCGTGCAGGGCGTCGATACTCACCGCCGCGCCGCCGCAGGTAATGTGAGCCCCGGACTTCAGGTAACTTGCCAGCCGCGCCCCCGCCTCGCCGCCATCGTTCAATTGTTCCAGGAAGCGATTGATCATGACTGGCGGCACCGTCAGGGCCGTCGGCTGGACCTGCAGGATCCAGTCGACCAGACGCTGCGGCGAAGCCCCAGGCTCGCCGAGCAATGCTTCGCTCGGCGGCAGGAAATGCACGGTCCCACCGGCCAGGAGCGGCAGGTAAGCGGCGGTCACCTGTTCAAGCAACAAGCTCAGCGGTACCAGCGACAGATACCGACGATGGGCATTGACCGGCATGCGTTCGCGCAACGACGTCAGCACCGCGCCAACCGCGTGATTGCTCAAGCGCACGCCTTTCGGCCGGCTGGTGGTGCCCGAGGTGTGAATGATCTTGCAGATCCAGTCACCCTCTGCGTCCGGTGTGTGTGCCAGCGGCTGCTCGATCACTGGCTCACTGAGACGGCGCAGGCGGCTATCAGGGAAATTCAGCTTCCAGCGTTGCGCCAGTGTCCGCTGCCCGGCGGCATCCACCAGAAATCCGTCGCAACGCTCGGCCAGATGCTCGGCCTGGGACTGACTGAACGCCAGCGGCAACGGCAAGGCGGTAATCCCGGCAAACAGGCACGCCAGGTCGGCCACCAGCCAGTCGCTGCTGTTGCGCGTCGCAATCCCCAGCACCACTTGATCGCCGTGGGCCGGCGTTGCGAAACGTCGTTGCAGCTCAGCAGCCAGATTAAGCGCCCGGTGCTCCAGTTCGCCGTAGGTCAGCGCCACAGACTCGGTGCCCGACGTCCAGTCAACCGCACATACCGCCTGGCGGTTGTCCTGCAGTGCCTGTTTCAGCAGATTGATAAAACCACCGCTCATGGCTGCGCCCTCGCCAGGGTTTCACCGGGCAATTGCGTGAACGAGGTGTTGAGCGTCGTGGCGGCGAAACGTGAGCGCTTAGGATCGACCCGGATGAAACCGGTAACCGGCTTCTTGGCGTAATAGGTCCCCCAGTTCTTGCCGCTATCGTCGGCCAGGCGGGTGGGGTCAGCGGTCAACAGCGGCTCGAAATCGATCTGGCAACTTTCCATCATTTGCCGGACCCGAGGCGTAACAGTGCACAACAGGTAATGCCCGCCCATGCACCAGGACAACAACGGAATCATATTAACGAGAATCATTCCCGCTGTGAGATGATGGGAAATCAGATTGCCGATCTCGACAATGTTCGAACGCTCGATGGTTTTCTCGAAACGCTGGGACAAGATCTCCTCAATCGGTTGTGTCAGGTATTGTTCGGAAAAAAGAATGCGGTGATCCGCAAAAGTAATACCGGCACACGCGAGTATGCGATCTTCCTGGTCCTGAGTGACCGCAAAGTATTGTGGATTCGGTTCTACCGAAGCCGCGTAAGAACTTCGAAACTTGTCTTTTACTACCTCTGCGGCCTGTACCCATAATGGCGTTTTAGTTTCCGCGACACGTATTTGCATTTCGTCCTCCTCCGTCCCTGTGCAGGATGTCTATAAAAGCGAGGCGAGCATATTTAAGAAAAATCCTACAAGCCATTTAAAAAATAAATTGCATCCGCTAATATATAAATAAACGTCTTTGTCATAAAAACCAGAGACGCTAGCCCATGGATTGTGCCAAGAAGGATCTTATGCTCAATAGCAATTTGCTTAGAAAGCTGGACATGCAGGACTTGATGGTGTTCGTTGCGGTGTACGAGCAGAGCAGCGTCACAGAGGTATCCGAAGCCCTCTGCGTCAGCCAGTCAACCGTGAGCTACTGCTTGAAGAAGCTGCGCACCAGCTTCGAAGATGAATTATTCATTAATACCCGCAGTGGCATGCGTCCGACCAACAAGGCCACCGCGATGTACAGTCATATCGTCAAGATTCTTCAGACTATTAATATTTGCCATTCCGGCATTCAAACCTTCGATCCCACACAGAAAGAAATAACCTTCAATATTTGTGCACCGGAATATTTCGAATTATTGATCCTGCCCAAGTTGGTCAAGCGTTTTATTGGCAGCCAATTCCCAGTCATCATCAATATAACGAAATTTCACAAGGATATTCCTGTTGACGAACTGACGGATGGTCGCTTCGATCTAGTGTTTTGTTTCGGCCCCAACTTTCATCGCAGCGCCAAGGGCTTGCGCTCGCAAGTATTACTGGAAGATGAATTAGTCTGTGTAGTCGACAGAAACGCCAACTTGCCGGACGAGGCCCTCAGCCTGGAAACATTCGTCGCGTGCCAGCATGTTTTCCCGACGCCCTGGACCTCCGACACCAACATGATTGATGGCTGGCTGGCCCGACAGGGCTATAGCCGGCAGATCGTCGCCCGAGCCAACAGCTACGTGGCGGCGCTCAATATGGTCACCGGGACCGACTTCGTGCTGACCCTGCCCCGACGCATTCAGGCACTGACCTGCGATGAGGCCAAATTCAGCCACCGCAACCCGCCAGCCGGATTACCGAACTTTACGCTGGATATGATGTGGAGCGAGAAACCCGGCCAGGACAACGCCAACGTCTGGTTTCGCGAGCAGATCGTGAAGGTCTGCGCCGAGGACGGCTTGCTCTAAGCCGGCCGGGAACCGCGCGTATCTTCGCGTGGTTCCCGGCCTGGAGCTTTCCTACAGGCAAAAAAAAATCCGGAAATCCTCACTTTCGTGGGCCTTCCAGACTTTTAAAACAGCAAAGATGGTGGGTCGTGTGGGATTCGAACCTACGACCAATTGGTTAAAAGCCAACTGCTCTACCAACTGAGCTAACGACCCGCTGTGTGGTGGCGCGTATAATACTGATTTCTAAGGACTATTCAACACCTAATTTGAAATAAATCAAAAATAAGGGGTTGGATCGCTCACACCCGCTGCGGCAAAGCCTTCGGCACGCAGGCGGCAGCTGTCGCATTTGCCACAGGCGCGGCCCTGATCGTCGGCCTGGTAGCAGGAAACGGTCAATCCATAGTTCACACCGAGCTTCACACCAGCCCTGACGATATCGGCCTTGCTGAGATTTTGCAGCGGCGCCTGGATGCGGAAGCCTTGCCCTTCCACGCCGGCCTTGGTCGCCAGGTTGGCCATGCGCTCGAAAGCTTCGACGAACTCAGGACGGCAGTCCGGGTAGCCGGAATAATCCACCGCATTGACGCCGATGAAAATGTCACGAGCTTCCAGCACTTCGGCCCAACCCAGCGCCAAGGACAGGAATACCGTGTTACGCGCCGGTACGTAGGTCACCGGTATGCCTTCACTCGGAGCTTCGGGTACAGCGATGGAGCTGTCGGTCAGGGCCGAACCACCGATGCCGTTGAGGTTCAAGCCAATCACCTTGTGCTCCACCACGCCCAGGTCCCGAGCCACTCGCTCGGCAGCGTGCAGTTCAGCGCGGTGACGCTGGCCGTAGTCGAAACTCATGGTGTAGCAGCGATAACCTTCGGCACGGACCATGGCCACGACCGTGGCCGAATCCAAGCCACCGGACAACAGGATGACCGCTCGTTTTTCTACAATGCTCGTCTGCTCAGTCATATCAGCGCCCCGGCTCGTCATTCCAAAGATATTTATGCAACTGCAATTGCAGGCGCACCGGCAGGTTATCCGCCACCACCCAGTCCGCCAGATCCCGCGCATTCAAGTCGTGATGACTTGGCGATACCAGGACCTCACCGGCTCGCTTGTCGAGCCCATATTGGATCAGCTTGGACACGGCCCAGTCGTAATCCTCCCGCGAACAGATAACGAACTTGACCTGATCGTTGGGCGTCAGCAGTTCGATGTTCTCGTAGCGGTTACGATGCGCTTCCTTGGACCCTGGGGTTTTCAGGTCCACGACGCGACTGACACGCGGGTCGACGGCCGAGATATCCAGGGCGCCGCTGGTTTCCAGCGACACTTCATAACCGGCATCACACAGCTGCTTGAGCAAGGGAATGGCATTGGGTTGTGCCAGTGGCTCGCCACCGGTAACACAGACGTAGCGCGGGCGATAGCCGGCGACTTGCTCGAGGATGTCGTCGAGGGTCCGCAGGGTGCCGCCGCTGAAAGCGTAGGCACTGTCGCAGTATTGGCAACGCAACGGGCAACCGGTGAGGCGCACAAATACTGTGGGCAGCCCGGCCGTTCGCGTTTCACCCTGCAACGAGTAAAAAACTTCGGTGATTCTCAATGTGTCTTGCATAGTCGCCACGGGCGTAACAGCTAAACAGGCCGTCCGCCTCCGTCAGGCACTTCAAGGAACCCCGTCATCGCGCAGGCCCCAAAAAGCGTGTTTCAGAAAAAGGGCGTGAATTCTAACGAAAAAACCCGCGACAAGCGCGGGTTTCTTCATTACAGGGTCAAACCGGCTTACATGCGTTGCAGATCGCGCTGGGCCAGCTGTGCGGCAGAAGTTCCCGGATACTGGGAGACCACCTGCTGCAGAATGCCTTTGACCTTGTCGGTGTGACC
This sequence comes from Pseudomonas sp. ICMP22404, assembly GCF_006227205.1. GTDB lineage: Bacteria > Pseudomonadota > Gammaproteobacteria > Pseudomonadales > Pseudomonadaceae > Aquipseudomonas. The sequence goes on along the minus strand of NZ_VCNG01000005.1, from coordinate 382,852 downwards.
CAAGCGGCGTTCTACATCAGCCAGCTTGTACAGCGAATCAGGCACCTTGGCATGCTTGGGATACAGCTGGGACACCTTGGCGAATGCCTGGCCGGCACCCTGCAGGTCGCCCTTGGCCAGGTTCACTTCACCCAACCAGTATTGGGCATTGCCCGCGTACTGGCTGCTTGGGTATTTGCGCAGGAAAGCGGCAAAGGCCTGGCTGGCCTTGTCGAAATCCTTGGCCTTGATCAGGTCGAAGGCAGCATCGTAATAGAGCTTTTCCTTCGCCGGATCAGCCGGTTCGCCACTGGCGGCAGGTGCCGGAGCGCTTGCCCCCGCGCCCGCGCCTGCGGCAGCACCGGGGGCGTTCAAGTCGCCACCGGCAGGAGAATTCTCAGGAGTCGCGGCAGGTGCAACACCGCTTCCTATGCGCCGATCAAGATCCTGGTAACGCTCCAGGTTTTCCTGCTTCATGCGCGATACTTCGTTTTGCAGAACTTCAATCGCGCCTTGTTGGCGTGAAAGCTGATCCTGCATTTGCTGCAGTTGGTTGAACAGCTCGCCCTGTGCCGAGACAGGGGCCGAAACCCCTCCCCCGGCATAGGCGCCGTTCGTACCGTAACCTGCAGGCGGATAACTGCTCCCGCTATTGTTATAGCCGGCATCGTTATCGACCACAGGAACCGCAGCCCACACCGCAAGCGGTGCGAGACTGAGAGCCAGAACAGTTACAGCACGACGGCACGTTCGCATGACGAATCAGTTCTTACGCAGTTCGACGCGACGGTTTTGAGCCCAGGACTGCTCGTCGTTGCCGGTAGCAACTGGACGCTCTTCGCCGTAGGAAACCAGTTCCAGCTGAGCTGGGGAAACACCTTGCAGTACCAGGTAGCGTTGAACGGCTTTCGCACGACGCTCGCCCAGTGCCATGTTGTACTCACGAGTACCACGTTCGTCGGTGTTGCCTTCCAGAACAACGCGAGCGCCGTTTGCTTTCAGGTCTTTGGCGTGAACGTCCAGAGCGCGCATGGCTTCTGGCTTCAGGTCCGAGCTGTCGTATTCGAAGTAGAAGGTGGTGATTGCGCGCAGAGCAGCTTCTTCGCTCATGGAGCCGTCAACTGCACCGGTGTTAGCGCCGTAACCAGCGTTTGGATCAACAGCGCCTTCACCGGCGTTGTCGCCGCCTTTGGACGAGCAACCTACAGCTACAGCCATGGCCAGAGCCAGCGCAGCAAATTTACCAAACTTCAGCATTTCCATCGTGAAACTCCTAATGAACCCCAGTGTGTTAAGTAAAACGTATTGCGCCGCGTCAGTTCAGGTAAGGGGACCAGGACGGTTCTCTGACTTCGCCTTGAGCGGTAGGAAGCGGGAGCCTCACGCGTCCATTAATGGACACGAGCATCAAGACTCCCCGGCCCTGCTGGCGGGTGGCGTAGATTACCATGGTGCCGTTGGGCGCAACAGTAGGTGACTCGTCCAGAGTGCTATCAGTGAGGATTTTTACGCTACCGCGCTGCATATCCTGGGCTGCCACCTTGAAATTGGTGAAACCGTCCTGGCGATGGATCATCACCAGGGTCTTCTCGTCCGCCGACAATTTAGGGTTGGCGTTGTAGTTACCGACGAAGGTCACGCGCTCGGCACCGCCGCCACCGGCACTGGTCTTGTAGATCTGCGGCTTGCCACCACGGTCGGAGGTGAAGTAGATGGTCGAGCCATCCTTGCCCCAGAACGGTTCGGTGTTGATGCCCGGGCCGTTGGTGACACGGGAGATCGAACGCGAGGCCAGGTTCATCACATAGATGTCCGGGTTACCGTCCTTGGATAGCACGAACGCCAGGCGGTTACCGTCCGGCGACCAGGCTGGCGCGCCGTTCAGGCCTTCGAAGTTGGTGATCTGCTCGCGGCGACCGGTGTCGATGTGCTGCACGAAGATGCGCGGACGCTTCTGCTCGAACGACACATAGGCGATGCGCTTGCCATCGGGAGCGAAACGCGGCGACAGGATCGGCTCGCGCGATTGCAGCAGGGTGACCGCGCGGGCGCCGTCGTAGTCGGAGCGCTGCAGGGTGTAGCGGGTGTTTTTCTCGGAGAAACGTTCGGCCGTCACGTAGAGCATGCGGGTAGAGAATGCACCCTTGATGCCGGTGAGTTTCTCGAACGACTGGTCGGAGATGTAGTGCGCCATGTCACGCAGTTGATCAGTGCTGCCCGACACGCTGCCGGTCAACACCTGCTGCTCGGTGGCGACGTTGAACAGGGCGTATTGCACCTGCAGGCGGCCGCCGGCCGGAACGATGCTGCCGACCATGATGTACTGGGCGCCCAGGGCCTTCCAGTCACGGTAGATGACTTCGCTGGCCTGGGTGGGCAGGCTGATCATGTTCTGCTTCGGAATCGGCGCGTAGTAACCAGAGTTGCGCAGGTCGTTGCCGATGATTTCCGCCATATCGTCCGGCAGGACGCTACCGCCCTGCCAGCCGAACGGTACGACGGCGATCGGGGTCGCCCGATCGCTGCCGCTGGTGACCAGAATGTTCTTTTCCTCTGCCACCGCTATCCCTGCCAGGCAGCAGATAACGACAAGCATTCCTCGAAGAAGGTTTCTCACAAGGCTAGATCCTCAGGTGTGAATGTCATCTTGAATGAACGATAGGGAGCGAAATCGCTCGACTTCATTCCTTGCATTTCCGTCAATCGTCCAATGTTCTTGACCGCTGCAACCGCCGAAGCATCGAAAGGTCCATCGCCGCTGGACTTGGCCACGCTGACCGAGGCCACCGTACCATCCGGCAACATGCCGATCTGCAATACCACCGTCATGCCTTGGCGCGCCGAAGGTGGACGAGCCCAACCCTCTGCCGCCCGGGCACGAATCAGATCATCGAAGCTACCGGCGACTTCATCGCCTTGCTCATCGGCCAAGGCCTGCTGGCGCTGCGGCGTGTCGGAAAGCAGGTCTGCCAAGGCCTGGGCCTTCTTCTCTTCGGCAGATTTGCGCGCTGCGTCCTGGGCCTTTTTCTTGGCGGCGTCGGCGGCGGCTTTCTTCTTCGCGTCTTCGGCGACTTTCTTTTTCGCCTCGTCAGCTTCAGCTTTCTTCTTGGCGTCTTCGGCCGCTTTCTTCTTCGCGTCCTCGACAATCTTCTTCTTGGCCTCTTCGGCGGCCGCTTTCTTGGCCTCTTCCTCAGCGGCTTTCTTGGCTTCTTCTTCGGCTTTCTTCTTGGCTATATCAGCCAATTGTTTCTCTTCTGCCTTCTTGGCCTCGGCTTTTTTCGCCTCATCGGCTTTCTTGGCCTCGTCAGCTTTTTTCGCCTCGTCGGCCTTCTTCGCTTCTTCGGCCTTTTGAGCGGCTTCCTCTTTCTTTTGTTCCGCCGCCTTTATCGCTTCCTGCTCGACCTTCTTCTGCTCCATCTGCTCGACTTCAGTCTGCCGCGCAGCGGACTTCTTCGCCTCGCCGGCCAGCTTCTGGTTGGTCTGAGTAGTGGCCTGGCTCTTCGACTTGAGCTGATAAAGGGTCGCCTGCACGATCGGCTTGGCCGGCGGCAGCTCCGGCGTCATGGCAAAACTGACGAACAGCATGCCGAACACCAGCACGTGCAGGCCGATTGCCAGGACACTGGGCCAGAAGTAGCTTTCCGAGGCGGACGGCTCTCGCTGTTGCTGCATCAGGGCGCCTCGGTGATCAAGCCAACATTACCGACTCCGGCTTTCTGCAGACCGCCCATCGCGCCCATCACGGCACCGTAGTCGACGGTCTTGTCGCCGCGAATGAAGACCTGAGTGCGCTTGCCGGCATCGTTGCCGACACGAATGATCTTGGTCACCGCATCGGTCATCTGGGGCAGGGTCATGGCCCGGTCCTGCTGCTTCTCGGTATCGACTTCGCTGCCAAGGTTCCAGTAGTAGGTCTTGTCAGCCTTGATCGAAATGGTCAGGACCTGGGTGTTGTTGTCCTGCGGCAAGGCTTCGCTGGAAACCTTGGGCAGATCGACCTTCACGCCCTGATTGAGCATCGGCGCGGTCACCATGAAGATGACCAGCAGCACCAGCATCACGTCGATGTAGGGCACCACGTTCATCTCGGCAACCGGCTTGCGCTTGTTTCGGGCTCGAGCGATTAAAGCCATCGGGAAATACCTGCTTATTCTTCGCTGGTGTGCACTTTGCGGTGCAGGATCGCCTGGAATTCATCGGCGAAGGTGTAGTAACGGCCGATCAGCGTCTCGCTGCGGGCAGCGAAGCGGTTGTAGGCGATAACGGCCGGGATGGCCGCGAACAGGCCAATGGCGGTAGCGACCAGTGCCTCGGCGATACCCGGGGCCACGGTGGCCAGGGTGGCCTGCTGGGCGGAGGCCAGGCCGCGGAAGGAGTTCATGATCCCCCACACGGTACCGAACAGGCCGATGTACGGACTGACCGAACCGACGGTGGCCAGGAACGGCAAGCTCTGCTCGAGCTTTTCTTCCTCACGGGAAATGGCGACGCGCATGGCACGGGCCACGCCTTCCATCACCGCCTCAGGGTCGACGCCCGGCTGCTGGCGCAGACGGGAGAACTCCTTGAAACCGGCACGGAAGATCTGCTCTACGCCCGAATCCGGATCCGGGTTGCTGCCCGCCTGGCGGTACAGCTTGGACAGGTCGATACCCGACCAGAAGCGCTCTTCAAAGCTCTCCAGGGCACGGCGACCGGCGCGCAGCAGGTTGCTGCGCTGAAAAATCATGATCCATGAAGTCACCGATGCGGCTACCAGGGTCAGCATTACCAGTTGCACCACGACGCTGGCATTGCTGACCAGGCTCCACATGGAGGTATGGTCGACGACGTTAGCTTCCACGCTTTATCTCCTGCTCTGAGTGTGTACCCGCGCCGCTCACGCCGGCAAAGGCCGCACGTAGAGCTTCGGGAATGGCCCGGGGTTTCAAACTATGGGTGCGCACACAGGCCACCAAAAACTGCCCTTCACAGAGCAGCGCATTATCCGTAGCCCGCCTGACCTGCTGCTTGAAGCGCAGGCTGACACGGTTCAACTCGATGACATCGGCACTTACCAGAAGCTCGTCGTCCAGTCGCGCCGGCGCGTGGTAACGCGCTTCGCTGGAATGCACGACGAATAACAGATCCTCCCCTGCCAGCGCGGATTGGGCGAAACCCAGTTCCCGCAGCCGTTCGGTTCGAGCCCGTTCCATAAACTTGAGGTAATTGACGTAGTAAACGATGCCGCCAGCATCGGTGTCCTCGTAATAAACGCGACAGCGATGTGCGAACGACTCCAGCCCGTTTTGCGCGCGCATACTCTAGTGCTTACTCCTCAGGTTGCCAATCGGCGGCAACTGTTTTTTCATTCTCGAGTGCATAGACGCTCCGGACGTCGTCTGGGACAGCACAATCCGGAAAAAAGTCGCTGCACAAAAGTCGTTCAATCGTCCACGGCATCGAGGAATTCGTCTACCACCGGCATCTCGCCCATTCGTGTCGGGATGTTTAAGCCGAAGTGCAGGTAAGCATGGCGCGTCACCACCCGCCCGCGCGGGGTGCGCATGATATAGCCCTGTTGGATCAGGTACGGCTCCAGGACATCCTCGATGGTATGGCGCTCTTCGCTGATGGCCGCGGCCAGGCTGTCCACCCCCACCGGACCACCGTCGAACTTCTCGATCATGGTCAGCAGCAGGCGTCGGTCCTGATGGTCGAAACCACGCTCGTCGATGTCCAGCAGGTTCAACGCCAGGTCGGCAATCGGCTTGGTGATGTGGCCCTCGGCCCGGACCTCGGCAAAATCCCGGACCCGGCGCAGCAGCCGGTTGGCGATCCGCGGCGTACCCCGGGCCCGACGCGCCACTTCATAGGCGCCATCCGGGTCCAGTGGCAACCCGAGGATGCCCGCCGAGCGGCTGACGATCGTGGCCAGGTCCGCGTTGCTATAGAACTCCAGGCGCTGGACGATGCCGAAACGGTCGCGCAGCGGGTTGGTGAGCATGCCAGCGCGGGTGGTGGCACCCACCAGGGTGAAGGGCGGCAGATCCAGCTTGATGGAACGCGCCGCCGGGCCTTCGCCGATCATGATGTCGAGCTGGAAATCTTCCATGGCCGGATACAGCACTTCCTCGACGATCGGCGACAGCCGATGGATTTCGTCGATGAACAACACATCGTGAGGCTCGAGATTGGTCAACAACGCCGCCAGGTCGCCCGGACGCTCGAGGACCGGACCGGAGGTGCTCTTGATCGACACGCCCATCTCCTGGGCGATGATGTTGGCCAGGGTAGTCTTGCCCAAGCCCGGCGGGCCGAAGATCAAGGTGTGATCCAGCGACTCGCTACGCCCCCGGGCCGCCTGGATGAACAACTCCATCTGCTCGCGCACAGTCGGTTGGCCGATGTAGTCAGCCAGGCTGACGGGGCGAATCGCACGGTCCTGGACTTCCTCGCGGTCACGGGGCGCACCCGTGGCGGCGATCAGACGGTCAGCTTCAATCACTTAGATCATTCCCTTCAGGGCGCGACGAATCATGTCTTCAGTACTCAAGCCTTTTTCCTTGATGGCGGAAATCGCCTTGCTGGCTTCCTGCGGCTTGTAGCCCAGGGAGATCAGCGCAGTGACCGCGTCGTTCTCGGCACTGGCCGCTGGCACCGGTGCATCCGGCTGGTTCGGCACCAGCGCGAACATGGCCGGTACCGCTTCCCAGGCCTTGAAGCGGTCCTTGAGCTCCACCAGCAGGCGTTCGGCGGTTTTCTTGCCGACACCTGGCACCTTGGTCAGAGCCGACGTGTCCTGGGATTGCACGCAACGCACCAGCTCGTCGACTTCCAGGCTCGACATCAAGGCCAGGGCCAGTTTCGGGCCAACGCCATTGAGGCGGATCAACTCACGGAAGAAATCCCGCTCACGCTTGCCGACAAAGCCATAGAGTAACTGTGCATCCTCGCGCACGACCAAATGGGTGTGCAACGTCAGCGGCTCACCGACCGACGGCAAGCGATACAGTGTGGTCATGGGCACTTCCAGCTCATAGCCCAGGCCATTTACATCCAGAATCAGATGCGGCGGCTGTTTTTCAGCCAGGGTGCCGCGCAAGCGTCCAATCACGTTTCAGATCCTTGGGCATTGACCAGCCGCTGGCTGGCGAATAACAGCCCGGGCATGAAGGCCGACAACACAGGCGCAACAGACTCGGGCATGAATGAGTGCGCTGATGCTATCAGAGACGCAGGCGCCCGCCACGACTGCGTGCGGTTCCCAGACCATGAGGCAACAGGCTGGAACGGGTATGGGCATGGCAAATGGCGATGGCCAGGGCGTCGGAGGCGTCAATCTGCGGCTTGCTGACCAGCTTCAACAGGTGCATCACCATCATTTGCACCTGTTCCTTGTTTGCCGCCCCCGTTCCGACGACCGCCTGCTTGACCTGGGTCGCGGTGTACTCGGCGATCTCCAGGCTCTCCTCGGCGCCCGCAACAATCGCCGCCCCCCGGGCTTGCCCCAGTTTCAAGGCGGAATCGGCGTTGCGCGCCATGAATACCTTTTCGATGCCCATGGTGACCGGGCCGTAGGTCTGGATGACTTCACGCACACCGCGATAAACGATCTGCAGGCGCTCATGCAACTCGCCCGCCCCGGTGCGGATGCAGCCGGACGCGACATAGACACAGCCGCGCCCGGTATCGCGAACCACGCCGTAGCCGGTAATGCGCGAACCGGGGTCGATGCCAAGGATTAAAGTCATAACGCCTGCGGTTTGAAGATGGAATTATTTGAACCTGTGGGAGCGAGCCTGCTCGCGATGGCGATCCTCCTGCAACTTTTTTGCAAACTGGACGATCGCTATCGCGAGCAGGCTCGCTCCCACATTCAGAACGGCGACGACGAGTCAGCCCAGCTGCTCGGCCACTGACTCCGGAATATCGGCATTGGAATAGACGTTTTGCACGTCATCCAGGTCCTCGAGCATGTCGATCAGCTTGAGCACTTTCTCGGCGCCTTCAAGATCCAGTTCGGCGCTGGTGGTCGGCTGCATGACGATTTCCGCGTCGGCCGGCTTGAACCCGGCCGCTTCCAGGGCGTTGCGCACGGCATAGAAACTGGCGAACGACGTAAACACGTCGAATGAGCCGTCTTCATGGCCAACCACGTCATCGGCGTCGGCTTCCAGGGCGGCTTCCGTCAGGGCGTCCTCATCCAGGCCCGGCGCGAAGCTGATCTGCCCCTTGCGCTCGAACAGATAAGCCACCGAACCGTCGGTACCGAGGTTGCCACCACATTTGCTGAAGGCGTGACGCACGGCTGCCGCGGTACGGTTGCGGTTGTCGGTCATGCATTCGACCATCACTGCCACGCCGCCTGGGCCGTAACCTTCGTAGGTCAGCTCTTCAACGTTGTCAGCCTCGGTCGCACCGGCGCCGCGGGCAATGGCCCGATCGATGATGTCGCGGCTCATGTTGGCACCGAGCGCCTTGTCCAGAGCCAGGCGCAGACGCGGGTTGGACCCTGGATCGCCGCCACCCTGGCGGGCCGCGACCGTCAGCTCACGGATCCACTTGGTGAAGATCTTGCCCCTCTTGGCATCCTGACGTTCTTTGCGGTGCTTGATGTTCGCCCACTTGGAATGACCTGCCATAACTCGCTCCGGTTCTTCTTGAAACGTTGCCCGCCCCGCGCTCGCGCAGTGGCGGACAAGCAGAAATATCGACACCAACGAAAAGGCGCATCCGAAGATGCGCCTTCAGGTGTCAGCCTTACTCAGCCTTTGGCTGTTCACGCAGGCGGATGTGCAGCTCGCGCAGCGCCTTGGCATCCACCGCACCCGGGGCCTGGGTCATGACATCGGCCGCGCTCTGGGTTTTCGGGAATGCGATCACTTCACGGATCGACTGGGCGCCGGTCATCAGCATCACCAGGCGATCCAGGCCGAAGGCCAGGCCACCGTGGGGTGGCGCGCCGAACTTCAGGGCGTCGAGCAGGAAGCCGAATTTCTCTTCCTGTTCCGCTTCGTCGATGCCCAGCAGGCGGAACACCGCCTGCTGCATGTCCTTGCGGTGGATACGGATCGAACCGCCACCCAGCTCGGTGCCGTTCAGGACCATGTCGTAGGCGCGCGACAAAGCGGTAGCCGGGTTGGCTTCCAGCTCTTGCGGCGTGCATTTCGGCGCGGTGAACGGGTGATGCAGGGCGGTGAAGCTGCCATCGTCGTTCTCTTCGAACATCGGGAAGTCAACGACCCACAACGGCGCCCATTCGCAAGTCAGCAGCTCGAGATCGTGACCAACCTTGATCCGCAACGCACCCAGGGCTTCGCTGACGATCTTGGCCTTGTCGGCGCCGAAGAACACGATATCGCCGTCGACCGCGCCAACGCGATCGAGGATCACATTCAGATTGGCTTCAGGGATGTTCTTGACGATTGGCGATTGCAGGCCTTCGACGCCTTTGGCGCGCTCGTTGACCTTGATGTACGCCAGGCCCTTGGCACCGTAGATGCCGACGAACTTGGTGTAGTCGTCGATCTTGCTGCGCGGCATGCTCGCCGCACCCGGCACACGCAAGGCGGCTACGCGGCATTTCGGATCGTTGGCCGGACCGCTGAAAACCTTGAATTCGACATCCTTGAGCTGGTCGGCCACGTCCACCAGTTCCAGCGGGATACGCAGGTCCGGCTTGTCGGAACCGTAGCGGCGCATGGCCTCGTCCCAGGTCATGTGCGGGAAATCACCGAATTCCAGACCCAGCACTTCCTTGAACAGGTTGCGGATCATGCCTTCGGTCAGGCCCATGATGTCTTTTTCGTCGAGGAAGCTGGTCTCGATGTCGATCTGAGTGAACTCAGGCTGACGGTCGGCACGCAGGTCTTCGTCGCGGAAGCACTTGGCGATCTGGTAGTAACGGTCGAAGCCGGCCACCATCAGCAGTTGCTTGAACAGCTGCGGCGATTGCGGCAAGGCGAAGAAGCTGCCGGGGTGGGTACGACTCGGCACCAGGTAGTCGCGAGCGCCTTCCGGCGTGGCACGGGTCAGGATCGGCGTCTCGACGTCGAGGAAGCCGTTCTCGTCCAGGTAGCGACGGATGCTGGTGGTCATGCGCGAACGCAGGCGCAGCTTCTCGGCCATTTCCGGACGACGCAGGTCGATGAAGCGATAGCGCAGGCGGGTTTCTTCGCCCACGTCGGAAAACTCGTTGAGCGGGAACGGCGGGGTTTCCGCTTCGTTGAGCACTTCCAGCTCATGACCCAGCACTTCGATCATGCCGGACGCCATGTTGGCATTGCCGGCACCGGCCGGACGCAGACGCACCTTGCCGGTGATCTTGACCACGTATTCGCTGCGCACGCGGTCGGCGGTGGCGAAGGTTTCAGCACGGTCCGGATCGAACACCACCTGGGCCAGGCCTTCACGATCACGGATATCGAGGAAAATCACCCCGCCATGGTCACGGCGACGATGGACCCATCCGCAAAGAGTAACTTCCTGACCTTCCAGGCTTTCGTTCAGTTGGCCGCAATAATGGCTGCGCATCATGGTAGTGGTTTCACTTCTCGTAATTCGACATTCGGTTGGAGGCCCTGCCCATGCAAGAACCCGCGCGTATTCATCTCAGTCAGCTTTGTCGCCACCGGCGAGGTTTTTCTTGGCGCCGGTCTTGAAGTCGGTTTCATACCAGCCCGTACCGCCGAGGCGGAAACCTGGCATGGACAGCATTTTTTTCAGTTCCGGCGCCTGGCAGGCAGGGCAGTCGACCAGCGGTGCTTCGCTGATCTTTTGGATGGCTTCCATCTGATGACCACAGGAAGCACATTGATAGTCGTACATCGGCATGGGTTGTCTCGGCGATCAGGTTAATCGCGCAAAAGCTGGGCTTTGCGGCAAAGAGCGGGATTATATCCATTAAATGCAGCCTGTGCAGCCGTAGGGGCGTTCTCCATTCGTTTCCACGGGATGGGGAAACGAATCTGGAAGCCCCCAAGGCTGCACAGGGCACCTACCGGCCCGACTGACTCACTGTGGAGCTCCACGCCAATGACGCTCCACGGCCTCCATGCCGGCCTCCTTCAAACTGTGCACCACGCAGACCACACGAACCAGGCCGCTGAAGTTACGGACTCCGCCATGGCGCAGATGCACCTCCCTGTCGACATGGGACAACAGCGTGTTGATGGAGCAGTTGTTGAGCTGGGCCATGTCGCCGAGGATCTCCCAATAGACCCGCTCCAGCCGAAGACAGGTGGCGAACCCGTTCAAACGGATGGATCGGGACAAGGGCCGGGCCAGCTGCATATCGAACCCACTGACGAACGGGTCGATAGCGATGGGCTGCGCGCCCTCCCTCGATTCTTTTCCTTGAATCATACCGTTGACACTCCTTTGCCATACGAACCTCTCAGTCAGGACAACCAATCTGGTGCCCTATGGAAGCTCAACGGAGTCGCCAGATCCAGATGACTTTTTGACCGGCAACGTAGGACAAGCCAACAGCTGGCAGACGATGAATTACATCGTCCTACACACGATGGGTTACCCCAACAGCAGGCGCAAGACTGATCGGAAAGCCCGATACAAGGAAAGACTAACGGTTGCGACACACGGGCGATGATGCACCGACCCCACCATCGCCCGCCAGGGGCTTACCGTTCGTCCAGCAGGGAGCGCAGCATCCACGCGGTTTTTTCGTGAACCTGCATGCGCTGGGTCAGCAGGTCGGCGGTCGGCTCATCGCTGACCTTGTCCAGCAAGGGGAAGATACCGCGGGCCGTGCGCGTCACCGCCTCCTGGCCATCGACCAGTTGACGGATCATGTCTTCGGCACCGGGCACGCCCTCCTCTTCCTTGATGGAAGACAAGCGTGCATACACCGAATAGGCCCCCGGCGCGGGAAAACCGAGCGCACGAATACGCTCGGCAATCAGATCCACTGCCAGCGCCAGTTCGTTGTATTGCTCCTCGAACATCAGATGCAGGGTCCGAAACATCGGCCCCGTGACGTTCCAGTGGAAATTGTGGGTCTTGAGATACAACACGTAGGTGTCCGACAACAAACGTGAGAGCCCGTCGACGATGGACTTGCGATCTTCTTCACTGATACCGATATCAATTGCCATGTTGGTTGATCTCCTGACGGTGATGAGTTCCACAGCGTAGCGGGTGTTGTCGCCAGTAGCCTGCGACAAATCGCCAGCCCTGCTGAACCGACAAGCCAGGACGCCGGACGGTTCCGCAGCCAGAAGGATAAGCGCCCCTTCCTGTGGGAGCGAGCCTGCTCGCGATGGCGGTCTGTCAGTTGCTGAAGGTATTGCTGACCCGCCGCCATCGCGAGCAGGCTCGCTCCCACGGGCGTGCAGCTCTCCGGCCGACGAACAGCGCGGCACGCACCTGTTACGAGTTTGAGAAGGCCTGGTCTTTGCTGTTAAATAGGCAGTGTGTCGCTACACCTATTTTCCCGGGTGTAGCGCATAGGCTGATTCGGGTCCGTGTCCAGCGCCTCTCATTGTTCTGAAGCGAACCGTCCCCGACCAGCTCTTCCTTGTGATCCGTCTTAACCGTGAGTCAATCAAAATGTTGAAAATCGTCCACTTGCTAATGGGCGCAGCTGCCCTGCTGCTGTCCTTCATCCCTAGCCTGGGTTCCGAAGCCACACCTTACCTGCAACATCCCGATGCGCTTTACCTGGCCTTCTTCGGCCTGCTCAACCTGACCCTCGCACCTGTCATCCCTTACTGGCACAAAGGTCCTCGTCATCAACTGCAAAACCTGGTCAGCGCACTACTGGTGCTGGCCGTCGCCCTGCAAACCCTGAGCCTGCTGGCGCCCATGCCGGAAATCAGTGGGCAACCGGCCATCCTGTTCAGCCTCGCTGCGGCGCTGCTTGCCGTAGCACTGCACCTGGCCGTCAGCTTCTACAAGAAGTCGTCGCCGTCTGCAGCGACCCAGAACTACGACATGTCCAACCGCGATACCGGCACCGTGAAGTGGTTCAACACCTCCAAGGGCTTTGGCTTTATCTCCCGCGATTCCGGCGATGACATTTTCGTGCATTTCCGGGCCATCCGCGGCGAAGGCCATCGCGTACTGGTCGAAGGTCAGCGCGTGGAGTTTTCCGTGATGCACCGCGACAAAGGCCTGCAAGCCGAAGACGTCATCGCCGCGCTGCCGCGACGCTGATCCCAGGCACGAAAAAACCGCGAGCAGCCAGGCTGCATCGCGGTTTTTTTATGACCTGTCGCCCGGGCGATCAGTAATGCGGGGGCGGCGCCTCTTCCTCGACGGACTCGAACTGCCCAGCCATTTCCTCCTGCCGCTTGAGCAACGCCGCCATCTGCAACTGCAAACGCTCGACGACTCGCTGCTGCTCCACCAACACATCATTCAACGCCTGGATGGTGTCATCCTGAAATGCCAGGCGAGTTTCCAGATCGGTAACACGCGCCTCAAGATCCACGGTTCAACCCTCCATAAATTTGAAATCGTCGGTCAGCGCCATCCGCAACCGCTCGCGAATGGCTGTCACCTGTTCCGCACTATAAGGCCGGGCCGGATGCTTGCCCCAGACAGGCGACGGCCAGGCGGCGTCTTCATGCCTGCGCACGATGACGTGCATGTGCAACTGGCTGACGACGTTACCCAACGCCGCAACGTTCAACTTATCGGCGTCAAAGGAGTCCTTGAGAATTTCGGCCAGCGCAGTGGTCTCTTTCCACAGCTGGCGTTGATCAAGGTCATCGAGCTGAAACAACTCACTGATATCTTCCCGTCTTGGTACAAGAATGAACCACGGGTAATTCGAATCATTGGACAACAGCAACCGGCATAGCGGGAAATCGCCAATGGGCAATGTGTCCTGTTGCAGTCGTGAATCTAAAACAAACACCGCGCGTACTCCTTGCTCGTTATCAGGGCAGCCCGGTTTGGGCCTGTATCGCCTATTCGCAGCATACCCCCGAATAGCCGAACGTTCACTGCGTACCCTTCCCAGGCATGACGACAACGCTTGTTTGCGGGCTGAACGCCTTGACGCCCGACAGGCACACGCACCAAATTGGCGCAACCAGCATCCCGAAGCACGGATACGACGGCCCCGGGATCCAGCGAAACACCGAGCCTTGTGCAATTCACGATTTTTTTTGCACCAAAACCGCACAAAGCGTCTACGCTCAGTGCTCGAAGTATCCGGGATTTACTCACTGACAGGGTGAACCGGTAACGTTTTTGGTTGTCGCGGGCCGTTTACGGATTTCCAACACGATAGTGGCATAGCAGTCAACCCTATTTAAAACAAGGCCTTTGAGCCCCGGTTTCATGAGGTTTCACCGCGTCAAACGGAAGAGTGTGAAAAAAATGTGAACAAAATTCGGGTTTGTGCATGCTTGTTGCATTCATCCCGGACATCGCCTTCAGGGAATCGTAGGAACGAGAACCTGCTGGCCTATAAATAAAGTGGCAAGGTTGCCCTCACGGAGCTTCAAGCGCAGTAACGAAGGACTCTTTACGCCGACGCCGAAGAAAGAAAAAGCAACATTCAAGTTGCGAAACCCGATTGCGTCGGAGCAGCCCCATTACGACATGGATCGAGCCATTGGCGACATGGTCGTAAAGAAGCTGAAAGGTTGGATGGGCAAGTATCGCCAATAGGGTCGGCGTGATATAAGTTTGCGCCGACACAAAAAGAAAGAGCCGCCCAGATAATAAAACAGGTGGGACGGCAGTACTCTTCTAAAACCAAAGGAGCAAATCACGATGCGCGTGATGAAGTGGAGCATGATCGCACTGGCTGTTTCGGCCGGTGTTTCGCAGTTCGCAGTGGCGTCCTCCCAAGACGAGTCCAAAGGCTTTTTTGAAGATCAGAGCCTGAAATCCAAAACTCGTTTCGAGTACATGAACCGTGACTATAAGAATGGTGCCAGCAACCCTTCTTCGGGCACCAGCGGCTACCGCCAGGACTCCGGTCTGAGCGAATTGCTGACCTACGAGTCGGGCTTCACTCAAGGTACTGTCGGTTTCGGTCTGGATGCCATGGCAATGGGTTCGGTCAAACTGGACGGTGGCTCGGGCCGCCGTGGTAACGGCCTGTTCGCGAACGACAGCGACGGCAATCCTGAAAAATCCCAAGGCAAAATCGGCGGTGCCGTTAAACTGCGCCTTTCCGATACCGTCCTGAAATATGGCCAGCAATTCGTTGCCAGCCCGGTTTTCGCTACTGACGACAGCCGTCTGATTCCAGAAGTTGCTACCGGTACCTTGATCACCTCCAAAGAGATCAAGAACCTGGAACTGAGCGCAGGTCGCTTCACCTCGCTGAGCAAACAAACCGGCATGGGCCGTGACAGCATCGGTGGCTTGGCCGATGAAAACGGCAATGGCGGCAAAGGCCTGACCAACATCAACATTTTCGGTGCCAGCTACGCCTTCACCGATAACTTCACCGGTGCCCTGGCTGCATCCGATGCTGACGACTACTTCAAGAAGTACTACGTCAACCTGAACTACACGATGCCAATCAGCGAAGATCAGTCGCTGAACATCGACTTCAACGGCTATAAAACCAAAGGCGAGAGCCGCGGCGACCTGGTTGATGCAATTGGCGATGGCACCCTGGGTGTGGATAACAACCTGTGGTCCCTGGCCGCAGCCTATAGCATTGGTGCTCACAAGTTCACCATCGCTCACCAGCGTTCCAGCGGTGACAATGGCTACTACTATGGCGTTGACGGCAACGGTACGATCTTCGTCGCCAACTCCATTCAGATCTCCGACTTCGTGGGCCGCGATGAGCGTTCGTGGCAAGCTCGCTACGACCTGAACATGAAAACCTACGGTGTTCCAGGCCTGAGCTTCATGACCCGCTACGTAATGGGTGACCACATCACCACTAACGGTCTGGGCGAAGGTAAGGAAAACGAGTGGAACGTTGAGTCCAAGTACGTCATGCAAGAAGGTCCGGCTAAAGACCTGTCGTTCCGTCTGCGCTTCGCTAACTACCGCTCGAACGGCGCGTACAGCGGCTATTCCTCTGACGTCTATGACACCCGTTTGATTGTCGAATACCCACTGAGCATCCTGTAACTCAGCGGTCATTCAATAGCTGTACCGCAACATAAAAAACCGCTCACTGATCAAGGTGAGCGGTTTTTTTTATGCGCCGATAGAACAACCTGACGCAACTTCATAAATAGCTAGCTAACTAAATACAACCTGACTCGATCGACAGGTTATATCTATCTTTGCTATCTCACCGTTTCTTCCTGAACAACCCGAATCACCCGCTGCGGAAACGGAATATCAATCCCGGCATCTTTCAAGCGATCTCGCGCCTGTTCATTGAACATGAACATGACACTCCAGTAATCCGCAGTCTTGACCCACACTCGCAACGACACCGTGATCGAACTGTCACCCAGGGTGGAAATCACCGCTTCAGGCGCCGGATCGGCCAGCACGCGCTCATCCTTGGCCAGATTCAACAAAACTTCGCGCGCTTTTTGCAGATCCGCTTGGTAATCCACCCCCACATCGAACACCACTTTGCGGGTCGGCTGGCGATTGGTGTTGGTGATGATGCCGTTCGACAGGTTGCCGTTGGGCACGATCACCGTCTTGTTGTCACCGGTGCGCAGCACGGTATGGAAGATCTGGATGCTGTCGACCGTGCCGGCAATGCCTTGGGCCTCGATCCAGTCGCCAATACGGAACGGGCGAAACAACAGGATCAGCACGCCGCCGGCGAAGTTTGCCAGGCTGCCCTGCAATGCCAGGCCGATTGCCAAGCTCGCCGCACCAATGGCGGCGACGAACGAGGTGGTTTCCACGCCGATCATCGAGGCAACGCTAATCGCCAACAATATCTTCAGGATGATATTGGCCAGGGTACTGATAAACCCTTGCAGTGCCAGGTCAGCGTTACGCAGGGCCAGCAATGCACCCAGTTTTTGCGTGACCTTGTTGATCAACCACCAGCCGATGGCCAGGGTGATGAGTGCCAGCAACACGCGGCTGCCATATTCCATGACCATCGGTATCGCGGCCTGGGAGGTTTTGATCAGGTGATCCACTTCTGCATTCAAGTCCATTCGACTCTCCTTTATAACCATAAGCACGCATGTGGCGAGGAAGCCCGCTCCCCCACCACCCTATTCCTGAACAGCCTGGCGTCCTGTCAGTCGCGGAAGTTATTGAACTGTAGCGGCATACCGAATTCTTTGGCGCGCAGTGCGGCGATGGCTTCCTGCAAGTCGTCGCGCTTCTTGCCGGTAACCCGCACCTGCTCGCCCTGGATGGCGGCCTGGACCTTGAGCTTGGCATCCTTGATGTGAGCAACAATCTTCTTTGCCAGCTCCTTGTCGATGCCTTCCTTGAGCACGGCTTCCTGTTTCATTACCTTGCCCGAAGCATAGGCATCCTTGATCTCGAGGCATTGCACGTCGATCTTGCGCTTGACCAGCGCCATCTTGAGGATCTCGATCATCGCTTCGAGCTGGAACTCGGCTTCGGCGGTCAGGTTGACGGTCAGGTCCTTTTCCTTGAACTCGAAGCTGCCCTTGCCCTTGAGGTCATAGCGACGGTCGAGCTCCTTGATGGCGTTTTCAACCGCGTTGGTGGCTTCGTGCTTGTCCAGTTCGGATACCACGTCGAATGACGGCATGTAGAGTTCTCCAATAAAAAAGGCGCACAGGTGGCCTGTGGTTAAAATCGCGCTCATTATAACGAGTCTTTCCCAGCCGATACTGTGAGCACCCAAGATGCCCGCACCAAACCGAGTAAAAAGCTGATGTCCACCACCTGGCACGTCCTGGGGGCCGGCAGTCTCGGCACATTATGGGCCACGCGCCTGGCCCGGGCCGGTCTGCCGGTACGACTGGTGCTGCGCGACGAGGACCGGTTGCAGGCCTATCGGAGCGCCGGTGGCCTGACGTTGGTGGAACAGGGCGAGCCGCAGTGCTATCCGGTGCCGGGTGAAACAGCTGACGGCCCCGGGCCGATCAGGCGCCTGCTGCTGGCCTGCAAGGCCTATGACGCGGAAGCAGCGGTGGCCTCGGTGGCCCATCGCCTGGACGCCGAGTCGGAACTGATCCTGCTGCAGAATGGCCTCGGCAGCCAGGACGCGGTGGCGAACCGCGTCCCCCAAGCCCGTTGCATCAGCGCCTCCAGCACTGAAGGCGCGTTCCGCGACGGTGACTGGCGCGTGGTGTTCGCCGGTCACGGCTACACCTGGCTCGGTGACCCCGC
Source organism: Pseudomonas sp. ICMP22404 (assembly GCF_006227205.1). Classification (GTDB taxonomy): domain Bacteria; phylum Pseudomonadota; class Gammaproteobacteria; order Pseudomonadales; family Pseudomonadaceae; genus Aquipseudomonas. The sequence goes on along the minus strand of NZ_VCNG01000005.1, from coordinate 364,660 downwards.
TCACCCCGTTGCACCGTTCTGGCTGGACGACCTGAGCGCCGCCGGTATTCCCCACGAATGGAGCGCGGACATCCTCACCCGGCTCTGGCGAAAACTGGCGCTCAACTGCGCGATCAACCCACTGACCGTGTTGTATCACTGCAAGAATGGCGGCCTGCAGGAACATCGTTGCGAAGTGGCGACCCTGTGCGCGGAACTCACCGACCTGCTCGAACGCTGCGGCCAGCCCGCGGCGGCCGAAGACTTGCAGCCGGAAGTCGAACGGGTGATCCAGGCCACCGCCGCCAATTACTCCTCGATGCACCAGGATGTCACTAACAGGCGCCGCACCGAAATCAGCTATCTGCTCGGCCACGCCTGCAAGGTCGCCCGACGGCACGAGCTGGCGCTACCGCATCTGGAACAGCTGCGCCAGCGGCTGATCGGCCACTTGAACAACCTCGGATTGCCCAGCGACTGAGCAGCGGCTACGCTGGCCTCGTGTTCCTTTTCAGCGACGAATCTGATGCCATTGCGCCAGCGCCTTGAAAACCTCCCGGTCGGCCAGAAACTGTTGGCCGCCCTGCTGGTGTTGTTGACCACTGTCCTGCTGGTCGCCAACCTGACCTTTATCAGCGCCGCCTATTACATTTCCCAGGAAAGCATGGCCCCCCAGGCCCTGCAGACCATCGGCCGGCTGATCGCCAACCCGAGCCTGATCTCCGATGCCCTGCAGTCGCCGCAAGGCGCCAAGCGTCTGCTCGACGAACTCAACAGCTACACCCCGCTGCGGGCGGCGGCGCTGTATGACGGTGAGGGCGAGCGCCTGGCACAACTGCAACAGGGTGAGAAGCTCAAGCTGCCAGATCATTTCCGCAGTGTGCAGGCCTGGCAGGCCGGTGAATTCCGCAGCAACCAGGTCATCACCCTGCCCCGCCCCGGCACGGCGCCGGGCCACCTGTTGCTGGTCGCCAGCAGTGAACTGCCTACGGCGTTCTACACCGGCACCCTGACCGCCAGCCTCGGCATCCTGATTTTCAGCGTGCTGCTGTGGTTGGTCATCGCCCAGCAGATCAAACGCCTGATCACCCAGCCGATTCATCAGTTGGAAGAGCTGTCGCGCCAGGTCACCCGAGAGGAAAACTATTCCCTGCGCGCCGCACGTGGCAACCATGACGAAATCGGCAGCCTGGCCGAAGCCTTCAATACCATGCTGTCACGGATCGAGGCCCGGGAGCAGCAGCTCAAGCGCGCCCGGGACGACTCCCAGGCGGCCTACGATCAGGCCCAGGGCCTGGCGGAAGAAACCCGACACACCAACCGCAAGCTGGAGCTCGAAGTCCAGGTGCGCAGCAAGATCGAGAAAAAGCTCACCGGCTTCCAGAACTACCTCAACAGCATCATCGACTCCATGCCGTCGGCCCTGATCGCCCTCGATGAACAGCTCTACGTCACCCAATGGAACCAGGAGGCCAGCGCCCTGTCCGGCACCCGGCTGGACGAAGCACTGAATCAGCCGATCTTCCTCGCGTTCGAACCCCTCAAACCCTACCTGCCGCAGCTCAAGCAAACGGTCGAGCAGCACACGGTGGCCAAGATCGAGCGTGTCACCTGGACCAAGGACGATGAAGCCCGGCACTATGCCCTGACCTTCTACCCGTTGATGGGGGGGGCCGGGCGCGGGGTGGTGATCCGGATCGATGACATCACCCAGCGCCTGTCGCTGGAAGAAATGATGGTGCAGTCGGAAAAAATGCTCTCGGTCGGCGGCCTCGCGGCAGGCATGGCCCACGAGATCAACAACCCGCTGGGGGCCATCCTGCACAACGTGCAGAACATCCGCCGACGCCTGTCACCGGAACTGCCCAAGAACCTCGAACAGGCCGAGCAACTGGGTATCGAACTGCAGGTGGTCAATCAATACCTCCAGGGCCGGGACATCCCGCAGTTGCTCGATGGCATCCAGCAGGCCGGCGCCCGGGCAGCGAAAATCGTCACTCACATGCTCAGTTTCAGCCGTCGCAGTACACGACAGATGGCCCCCTGCGACCTGCCAGCCCTGATCGACCAGGCGGTGGAAATCGCCGGCAACGATTTCGACCTGGCGATCGGCTTCGACTTCAAGGGCCAGGCGATCATCCGTCAGTTCGACCCGAACCTGGGCCCTGTGCCCGGCACCGCCAACGAATTGGAGCAGGTGCTGCTCAACCTGTTGAAGAACGCCGCCCAGGCCATCCACCAACGCCAGGACGACAGCGAACCCGGGCGCATCATCCTGCGTACGCGGCTGAACCCGCCCTGGGCGGAAATCCAGGTCGAGGACAACGGCATCGGCATGAGCGAGAACGTGCGCAAACGCACCTTCGAGCCCTTCTTCACCACCAAGGAAATCGGCCAGGGCACGGGCCTGGGGCTGTCGGTCTCGTATTTCATCATCACCAACAATCACAAGGGCCAGATGGAAGTGCAGTCGGCGCCGGGCCAAGGCACCTGCTTCACCTTGCGCCTGCCCCTGGCAGGCACTTCGATGATGCCCCAAGAACACAAGCAACTGGAGCGTTGAGCATGGGCTTTCGCCTGTCGAAGATTTACACCCGCACCGGCGACAAGGGTGAAACCGGGTTGGGCGATGGTCGTCGCGTGGCGAAAGACCACCCACGGGTCGAGGCCATCGGTGAAGTGGACAGCTTGAACAGCCAGCTGGGCTTGCTGCTGGCAGGGCTCGGCGACGAGGCGAGCCGATGCCCGGCACTGAGAGAGGTCATCGAAGTGTTGGCGCCTTGTCAGCATCGTCTGTTCGACCTCGGCGGCGAGCTGGCGATGCCGGCCTACCAGGCACTGACCACGGCGGAGGTCGAGCGACTGGAAGCAGCGATCGATTTGTGGAATGAGGAACTGGGGCCGTTGGAGAACTTCATCCTGCCTGGCGGCTCGACCCTGGTGGCCCAGGCCCACGTCTGCCGCAGCCTGGCCCGTGGCGCCGAGCGCCGTTGCCAGCAGTTGAACGCCGTCGAGCCGCTGGCCGGGCCGGGGCTGGCCTATATCAATCGGATGTCGGATCTGTTGTTCGTGGCGGCGCGGGTGATTGCCCGGCGCCAGGGCGTGGCGGAGGTGCTTTGGGTGGCGGCGGCCAAGCCTGGGGAGTGATCCGTTGTCCGTGAGGACGCCATCGCGAGCAGGCTCGCTCCCAAAGTTGATTGCAGGTTGAATGCGATCCCTGCTCGCGATGGCGTCAGCGTTTACACCACAGAATCAAGCCTCTGGCCAGAACGCCCGAATCCCCGCCACACCTTGCGCTCCCGCCTCCCAGGCCTTCTGCCGTTCGGCAGGCCCCACTCCGCCCAACAGATACACCGGACGGTTGAAACCCTCGATCAGCCGCGCAGCCTCTGCCCAACCCAATGGCTGGGCCTCGGGATGAGTCTGGGTCGGTTTCACGGGCGAGAGCGTCACGAAGTCCACATCCATTTGCTGTGCCAGGGAGAGTTCCTCGGCGTTATGGCAGGAAGCGGCCAGCCAACGGTCCTTGCCAAAGGGGCGACCGGCCGCCGCATGCTTGCGCAGTTGCGCGGCGGTGACGTGCCAACCGGCGGAAGGGAAGTCTCCCAACCATTCGAAAGGTCCCTTGAGCATCAGCTGGGCCTTACCGGCACACAGGCCCGCCGCATCCACCGCCAGATCACGGTATTGCGGATCGTAGCCATTGGGCGCCCGCAACTGGACCAGCTTGATTCCACCCGCGATGGCCTTCTGCATGCCCCGCAACAGGGCCGGTGTTTCAAGGCCTTCCGGGGTAATCAGGTATTCGCCGGGCAAACGTGCCGCCGCGACGATCGGCTGGTTGGCGGCCGGAAACTCATAGTGGGTCAGATCGCGGACCGTGACCCAAGCCAGCGGTTGCCCTTCGGCGCCATGGGGTTCGCCGGAGAATGCCGAGACCTCCCAGACATCCAGCAGGACCTGTTTGTCCGCATAATCGTGACACACCTTGATCAACGGCCGAGCTGCGTCGACCACAATCCCCAGTTCCTCATGAAGCTCCCGGGCCAGGGCTGTCTCGACAGACTCGTGCGCCTCGACCTTGCCGCCGGGAAACTCCCAAAGACCGCCCTGATGCTGGGTGTCGGCGCGCCGGGCGATCAGGATCTTGCCGGCAGCGTCGCGAATGACCGCTGCCGCTACATGTACTCGTTTCACCGCGCTGTCTCCTCCAGGCCGGCTTGTTGCCACGCCTTGAACGCCGGCCATTGGTATAGGGTTTCAACATAGGCCGCATCGACCTCCGGCAGTTCCACCTGATAGGTACGCAGGCGCACGGCGACCGGCGCGAAAAACGCGTCCGCCAGGCACAAGGTGCCAAACAGGTACGGACCGGCTTCGGTCGCCACAGCCCGGCATTCGGCCCACAGCGCCAACATCCGCTCGATTTCCGCCTGGACATCGGCTGGCATGGGCGACAACGGCGCGTCGTGAGCCAGGTCAAATGGCAGGTTGCTGCGGAGCGCGAAGAAACCACTGTGCATTTGCGCACAGGCCGAACGCGCCTGGGCCCGGGCCGCCACAGCCTTGGGCCATAGGCAGGCGTCGGGAAACTGTTCGGCCAGGTATTCGGCAATCGCCAGGGAGTCGGCGACGACACCCGTTTCGGTCTGGAGCAACGGGACCTTGGCGGTGGCTGAATACTTGAGCAGTTTTTCCCGGGTGTCGGGCTGGAAGAGCCTGATCAGCTCCTCGGTGTACTTCGCACCGGTCAAGTCCAAGGCCAACGCGGCGCGCAGGGACCAGGAAGATATTCTTTTGTCACCGATGATCAGATGCAGGCGCATGTATGGAGTCCTTTCTTGTGGCTATTCAGAAATAGTACAGGTCTGTTCCGACGCCATCGCGAGCAGGCTCGCTCCCACAAGGATATCTGCAGGCTGGCATAAGCCTGTTTCCAGCACAAATCCCCTGTGGGAGCGAGCCTGCTCGCGATAGGCGCAACTCGGCCCCAAGCCTTGTTAAGTCCGGTACTCGGCGTTGATCTTCACATATTCATGGGACAGGTCGGTGGTCCAGATCGTCTCGCTGCACTCACCGCGCCCCAGTTCGATGCGGATGGTGATTTCTTCCTGCTGCATCACCGCTGCCCCCTGGGCCTCGGTGTAGGTCGTGGCGCGGGCGCCTTGGCTTGCGATGCAGACCTCGCCGAGGAACACGTCGATCTTGCTCACGTCCAGGTCCGGCACGCCGGCACGGCCGACGGCTGCGAGGATCCGACCCCAGTTCGGGTCCGAGGCGAACAGCGCGGTCTTGATCAGCGGCGAGTGCGCCACGGTGTAGCCGACATCCAGACACTCCTGGTGATTGCCACCGCCATTGACCTGCACAGTCACGAACTTGGTCGCGCCTTCGCCGTCACGGACGATGGCCTGGGCCACTTCCATGCACACCTCGAACACCGCCTGTTTCAGGGCCGCGAACAGCGGGCCGCTGGCTTCGGTGATTTCCGGCAGGTTGGCCTTGCCGGTGGCGATCAGCATGCAGCAGTCGTTGGTCGACGTATCACCGTCGATGGTGATGCGGTTGAACGACTTGTTGGCGCCGTCGAGCATCAGGTCCTGGAGCACCTGGCGGGAGACTTTGGCATCGGTCGCGATGTAGCCGAGCATGGTCGCCATGTTCGGGCGGATCATGCCGGCGCCCTTGCTGATGCCGGTGACAGTAACCGTCACACCATCGTGCTGGAACTGACGGCTCGCGCCCTTGGGCAAGGTGTCGGTGGTCATGATGCCGGTGGCGGCGGCGGCCCAGTTGTTTTCCGACAGATCATCGAGGGCGGCCTGCAGCGCGCCTTCGATCTTCTCGACCGGCAGCGGCTCACCAATCACACCCGTGGAGTACGGCAGCACCTGGGCGGCATCGACGCCGGTCAGCTCGGCCAGCTTGGCGCAGGTGCGTTCGGCGGCGGCCAGGCCCGGCGCACCGGTGCCGGCGTTGGCGTTACCGGTGTTGGTCAGCAGGTAGCGCACCGGCCCCTGGACACGTTGCTTGGCGAGGATGACCGGTGCGGCACAAAAGGCGTTGAGGGTGAACACACCGGCAACCGTCGAGCCTTCGGCGCAACGCATGACCACCACGTCCTTGCGCCCCGGGCGCTTGATGCCCGCCGAGGCAATACCGAGTTCAAAACCGGCAACCGGGTGCAACGTTGGCAACGGACCAAGACCAACAGCCATGAATGCGCTCCTCAATAAATGTATGTCTGAATCAAATGGCAAAACGCCGCGACAGAGGTGGCCTGTCGCGGCGCGGGTCGTTCAGCGTTTGAGACGGGCGTTACTGGATCTGCCCGTGGCAATGCTTGTATTTCTTGCCCGAACCGCAATAGCACAGTTCGTTACGGCCTAGCTTCTGCTCGTTGCGCACCGGCGCGGTCGCCAGGGCGACATCCACATCGACCCCCTCTTCCTGGGCCTGGGACACTTCCAGGCCTGGGGCTTCGGCATGCTCGAACTGCATGCGCGCGGCCAGGGCCTCGGCTTCCTGACGCAGTCGGGCTTCCTCTTCGGCCGGGTCTTCGCGGCGAACCTGAACGTGGGACAGCACGCGGATCGAGTCGCGCTTGATCGAGTCCAGCAGCTCGGAGAACAAGGTGAAGGATTCACGCTTGTATTCCTGCTTCGGGTTCTTCTGGGCATAACCGCGCAGATGGATACCGTGGCGCAGGTGATCCATGGTCGACAGGTGGTCTTTCCACAGGTCGTCCAGTACCCGCAACACGATCTGCTTCTCGAAGGAGCGCAGCGCTTCGGCGCCGGCCTGGTCTTCCTTCTCGTTGTACGCGGCGATCAGTTCGGCCAGCAGCTTCTCGCGCAGGGTTTCTTCGTACAGGTGGTCGTCTTCGTCGAGCCATTGCTGGATCGGCAACGACACGCCAAAGTCGCTGCGCAAGGCAGCTTCCAGGCCGACGATGTCCCACTGCTCCGGCAGCGACTGCGGTGGAATGTGGGCGCTGACGGTTGCATCGAGCACTTCCTGGCGGAAGTCGGCGATGGTGTCACCGATGTTATCGGCAGCCAACAAACTGTTACGCATGTGATAGATCACTTTACGCTGTTCGTTGTTGACGTCGTCGAACTCGAGCAGCTGCTTGCGGATATCGAAGTTACGCCCTTCGACCTTGCGCTGGGCCTTCTCGATGGCGTTCGTCACCATGCGGTGTTCGATCGCTTCGCCTGGCTGCATGCCCAGGGCCTTCATGAAGTTCTTCACCCGGTCAGAGGCGAAGATACGCATCAGGCTGTCTTCCAGGGACAGGTAGAAGCGGCTGGAACCGGCGTCACCCTGGCGACCGGCACGGCCACGCAACTGGTTGTCGATACGACGCGACTCATGACGTTCGGAAGCGATCACCTGCAAGCCACCGGACTCGAGCACCTGCTGGTGACGTTTCTGCCAGTCGGCCTTGATCTGCGCGATCTGCTCGGGTGTCGGATTTTCCAGGGAGGCGACTTCCACTTCCCAGTTGCCGCCCAGCAGGATGTCGGTACCGCGACCGGCCATGTTGGTGGCGATGGTCAGCGCACCCGGGCGACCGGCCTGGGCGATGATTTCGGCTTCCTTCTCGTGGAACTTGGCGTTGAGAACCTTGTGCTCGATGCCTTCCTTGTTGAGCAATGCGGACATGTGCTCGGAGGTTTCGATCGTGGCGGTACCCACCAGGATCGGACGACCCTGGGCCATGCCGTCCTTGATGTCGTTGATGATCGCCGCGTACTTCTCTTCGGCGGTCAGGAACACCAGGTCGTTGTAGTCTTTACGCGCCAGCGGCTTGTTCGTCGGGATCACCACCACTTGCAGGCCGTAGATCTGGTGGAACTCGAACGCTTCGGTGTCGGCGGTACCGGTCATGCCGGACAGCTTGTTGTACAGGCGGAAGTAGTTCTGGAAGGTGGTCGAGGCCAGTGTCTGGCTCTCGGCCTGGATGTTCAGGCCTTCCTTGGCTTCGATGGCCTGGTGCAGACCTTCGGACAGGCGACGACCCGGCATGGTACGACCGGTGTGTTCGTCAACCAGCACCACCTGGCCGTCCTGCACGATGTATTCGACGTTGCGATGGAACAGCTTGTGGGCGCGCAGGCCGGCATAGACGTGGGTCAGCAGGCCCAGGTTATGGGCCGAATACAGGCTTTCGCCTTCGGCCAGCAGGCCGACGCGGGTCAGCACTTCCTCGATGTATTGGTGGCCGGCTTCGTTGAGTTCGACCTGGCGGGTCTTCTCGTCAACGGTAAAGTGCCCGGCCTGGGTCACTTCGCCTTCCACTTCCTCGACGTGCAGCTTGAGCTGCGGGATCAGCTTGTTGATCTCCATGTACAGCTTGGAGCTGTCCTCGGCCTGACCGGAAATGATCAGCGGCGTACGGGCTTCGTCGATGAGGATGGAGTCGACTTCGTCGATGACCGCGAAATTGAGTTCACGCTGGAATTTCTCTTCCAGGCTGAACGCCATGTTGTCGCGCAGGTAATCGAAACCGAATTCGTTGTTGGTACCGTAGGTGATGTCGGCAGCGTAGGCGGCACGTTTCTCCTCCGGTGGCTGGAACGGCGTGACCACGCCAACGGTCAGGCCAAGGAACTCGTAGAGCGGGCGCATCCAGTTGGCGTCGCGGCGGGCCAGGTAGTCGTTGACCGTGACCACGTGCACGCCCTTGCCGGACAGTGCGTTGAGGTAGACGCCCAGGGTCGCCACCAGGGTTTTACCTTCACCGGTGCGCATTTCGGCAATCTTGCCTTCGTGCAAGGTCATGCCGCCGATCAACTGGACGTCGAAATGGCGCATGCCCATGACCCGCTTGCCGGCTTCGCGGGCTACCGCAAAGGCTTCGGGCAGCAGCTGGTCGAGGGTTTCCCCCTTGGCGATGCGGTCCTTGAATTCGGCGGTCTTGGCGCGTAACTGATCGTCCGAAAGGGCCACCATTTGCTCTTCGAAGGCATTGACGATCTGTACCGTCTTGAGCATGCGCTTGACTTCACGCTCGTTCTTGCTTCCAAAGAGTTTCTTTAACAAAGGCGCAAACATATCGGCAGGATCTTCCACACTAAAGGGATGGAGGGCGGCCCCGTGGGTCGCCCGTGCAGCCCTCATGGCCGCATGCGAACGAGCATTCTACCCGGAAACGATGGTGAGGAAAGTGGCGTTATTCCACGATGCTGGCACAGCGCTGTGACGGGGCCCTCCTAAAATAAGGGCTTTTACGCGAAGTTCAACCCACAAAGCGCATAAGTTCCTACTGTTTGTGTCAGCAAGTAGCCATTGGCCGTTGGGGTCGAGGCGTACCCGGCGCTTTCTGCTACCATGGCGCCTCTGTCACTCGCGGTATTCGTTCATGGCCTTCCGCCCTCTCCCAGCCAAGGCTCCTGCCGTTCTGTTGCGCGAAGCCAAACCGCTGAAAGCCATCTTCGGCCACGCCAAGCGCCTGGGCCACCTGCAACGCCTGCTGGACAGCCAGTTGCAACCCGCCGCGCGCGAACACTGCCACGTGGCGTCCTGGCGTGAAGGCAGTTTGCTGCTGATCGTCACGGATGGTCACTGGGCCACGCGCCTGCGCTACCAGCAGAAACGCCTGCTGCGTCAATTACAGGCATTCGAGGAGTTTGCCAGTCTGACGCGGATTCTCTTCAAGGTACAGCCACCCACCGTACAGGTCGGGGCCAAGGGGCATACCCTGGACCTGTCCACCGACGCCGCCGAAACCATCCAGGCCACCGCGGACGGCATCAGCGACCCGAGCCTCAGGGCAGCACTGGAGCGGTTGGCGGCCCATGCCAGGGCCAAGCCCTGAGACCTCCATTGCCCGGCAGGCAGCCATTGCGAGCAGGCTCGCTCCCACAGTGAACCGCATGTGATCCCTTGTGGGAGCGAGCCTGCTCGCGATGAAGACACCTCGGTTCTCAGCTACCGCCGTTTGCTGCCTCCCAGCAACGACCCCATCAACCCCCGCACTAACTGCCGCCCCAATTGATTGGCCGCCTGGCGCATCGCCGACTTCAATGCCTGGCCCGCCGCCGTGCCAAGAAACTCTCCGGCCTTCTCGGTAAAGCTCGGCTCCTCGACCGCCGGTTTGCCGGGCGCAACCTCGGGCTCCAGGCCCTTGCGACCCATCAGCACTTCGTAGGCCGATTCGCGATCAATGGGTTTATCGTAGCGTCCCTGCAACGGCGAGCGGGCGATCAAGCCGGCGCGCTCGGCCTCGGTCAGTGGCCCGATGCGCGACTGCGGGGGCGCCACCAACACCCGTCGGACCATCTCCGGCGTGCCTTTTTCCTGCAGGGTGCCCACCAGGGCCTCGCCAATGCCCAGCTCGGTAAGCACAGCCAGGGTGTCAAACTGAGGGTTCGGCCGAAACCCGTCGGCCACCGCCCGCAGGGACTTCTGTTCCTTGGCGGTAAAGGCCCGCAGGCCATGCTGGATGCGCAATCCCAGCTGCGCCAGGACGTCGTCCGGCAAGTCGCCCGGGGATTGAGTGACAAAGTACACCCCGACGCCTTTGGAACGGATCAGGCGTACCACTTGCTCCAAGCGCTCCTGCAACGCCTTCGGCGTATCGGCGAACAGCAAATGCGCCTCGTCGAAGAACAGCGCCAGCAGCGGTTTGTCCGCATCGCCGCGCTCGGGCAATTGCTCGAACAGCTCGGCCAGCAGCCACAGCAAGAACGTCGCGTAGACCTTGGGCGCTTCGTGGACCAGACGACTGGCGTCCAGCAAATGAATGCGGCCACGACCGTCACTGTCCGGTTGCAGGATGTCTTCGAGCTGCAAGGCCGGTTCGCCGAACAACGCGTCGGCCCCCTGCTGTTCCAGGGTGGACAAGCGCCGCAACAGCGCCTGGCTGGAGCCGGTGGTCATCAGGGCCGCATCGTCCCCCAACAGTGCCGGGTTGTCCTTGAGGTGATTGAGCAGGGCCTTCAGATCCTTGAGGTCCAGCAACAACAGGCCTTCACGATCCGCCACCTTGAACGCGGCGTACAGCGCAGCCTGCTGGCTGTCGGTCAGCTCCAGCAGGCTGCCGAGCAGCAACGGTCCCATCTCGCTCAGGGTGGTGCGCAGCGGGTGACCGGACTGGCCGTGAACATCCCACAGGGTCACTGGATAAGCCCGGGGCTTATGTTCGAGCCAGGGCATGCCGGCGATACGCTCGGCAACTTTGCCCTGGGGGTTGCCGGCGGCGCCGAGTCCGCACAGATCGCCCTTGATATCCGCCGCGAACACCGCCACGCCGGCGTCGCTGAAGGCTTCGGCCAGGCGCTGCAGGGTGACAGTCTTGCCGGTGCCGGTGGCGCCTGCCACCAGGCCATGACGGTTCGCCAGGCGCATGGCCTGGCCAATGGGCTGGCCGGCGAGGTCGGCCCCGATAACGAGTTGCAGTGAGTCAGGCATGGGGTCACCTGTGATTAATTTTTGAACAAGTATGGCCGATATAAGAAGCGACAGACCTCAGTGAAAACACGGTCGGATAATTCCCCAGGGAGAGAAGGAAATATCAGAACTTTCAACACGGCGCCTTTTTTCGAACTTTTCATATAAAAGCACGCCCAGAGCTATAAGACTCCGCGGAACCCCGAGCCATGAACAAAAACCTGCGTTTCAGCCACAAAATCCTGATTGCCGCCGCCCTGATCGTCATCGCGGCCTTTGCATCCTTCACCGCCTACAACGATTACCTGCAACGTAACGCCATTCGTGACGACCTCGACGGCTACCTGCATGAAATGAGCGACGTCACGGCGAGCAACATCCAGACCTGGCTGAACGGCCGCATTCTGCTGATCGAAAACCTGGCCCAGAACATCGCCGTCACTCCGGATCAGGCCAGCGTCACCCGCCTGCTGGAACAGAAGGCGCTGACCTCCACCTTCATGGCGTCCTACCTGGGCGATGCCAAGGGCAGCTTTATCATACGCCCCGACGCAAAGATGCCCGACGGCTTCGATCCCCGGGTACGCCCCTGGTATAAAGGCGCCGAAAACAGCAGTACCGCCACCCTGACCGAACCCTACATCGACGCCGCCAGCGGCGGACTGATCATTTCCATCGCCAGCGCATCCAGAAACAACGGGCAAAGTGTCGGCGTGGTGGGTGGCGACCTGAGCCTGCAAACCATCATCGACAACCTCAAGACCGTGGATTTCGACGGCATGGGCTACGCCTACCTGGTCAGTGCCGATGGCAAGATCCTGGTGCACCCCGATAAAGCCCTGGTCATGAAGACCCTGAACGATGCCTATCCGCAAAACACGCCGAAAATCAGCAATCAGATCAACGAAGTCGAGGTCAACGGCCATACCCGCATCGTCACCTTCACACCGATCAAGGGCCTGCCCTCGGTGAACTGGTACGTCGGTGTGTCGGTCGACAAGGATCAGGCCTACTCGATGCTCAGCAATTTCCGAACCTCGGCGGTGATTGCCACGGTCATTGCCGTGGTCTTCATCATTGCGCTGTTGAGCATGCTGATTCGTCTCCTGATCCAGCCATTGCATGTCATGACCCGGGCCATGGAGGACATCGCCGACGGCGAGGGCGACCTGACCAAGCGCCTGACGATCCAGAACCAGGACGAATTCGGCATCCTGGGCACCGCGTTCAACCGCTTCGTGGAGCGGATCCATGGTTCGATCCGCGAAGTGTCCTCCGCCACCGAGCACGTCAACGAAGTCGCCTTGCGCGTGGTGAGCGCCTCGAACTCGTCGATGGTCAATTCCGACGAACAGTCCAGCCGGACCAACAGCGTCGCCGCGGCCATCAACCAACTAGGCGCCGCCGCCCAGGAAATCGCCCGCAATGCCGCCCAGGCTTCCCATCAGGCCAGCGATGCCCGTGGCCTGGCGGAAGACGGCCAGCAGGTGGTGGACCGCAGCATTGCCGCGATGAACCGGCTGTCCGACCTGCTGAGCACGTCGAGCAGCGACATCGAATCGCTGAACAGCAAAACCGTGAACATCGGCCAGATCCTGGAAGTGATCACCAGCATTTCCCAGCAAACCAACCTGTTGGCCCTCAACGCGGCCATCGAAGCCGCCCGGGCCGGCGAGGCCGGGCGCGGATTTGCCGTGGTGGCCGATGAGGTGCGCAACCTGGCCCATCGCACCCAGGAATCGGCGCAACAGGTGCAGACCATGATCGAGGAATTGCAGGTTGGCGCGCGAGCGTCGGTCACGACCATGAATGACAGCCAGCGTCACAGCCAGGAGAGCGTGGAGATCGCCAACCAGGCCGGCGAGCGTCTGAACAGCGTGACCCAGCGCATCGGCGAAATCGACGGCATGAACCAGTCGGTGGCTACGGCAACCGAGGAACAGACAGCCGTGGTGGAGTCGATCAACGTGGACATCACCGAAATCAACACCCTGAATCAGGAAGGCGTGGAAAACCTGCAATCCACTTTGCGCGCGTGTTCCGATCTTGAACGGCAGGCGGCGCGGCTCAAACAGTTGGTAGGCAGTTTCCGTATCTGACAGCGCCTGGACTGGCCCCATCGCGAGCAGGCTCGCTCCCACAGTTGGAATGCAATCCCCTGTGGGAGCGAGCCTGCTCGCGATGAGGGCCTATCAAACAAAGTAATACTCCACTGACACCTCGGCCCCACCACAACCCAACCGAACATCTATTCTTCATAAAGGTCAACACAGGAGAACACAGACCGGAGGGATGTTCATCGTGCATATAGCGGACATAACCATGTTCTACGCCCCCGCCAGCGGAGGCGTGCGCACTTACCTGGATGCCAAGCACCGTCGCCTGGGGGATCGGCCCGGTATCCGCCACAGTCTGCTGATTCCCGGCGCGCATTTGAGCGAGCAGGATGGGATCTACAAGGTGCCCGCCCCTGCGCTGCCCTTCGGCAAGGGCTACCGCTTCCCGCTGCGCCTCGCGCCCTGGCGTAACGCCCTGCGCGATCTGCAACCGGACCTGATCGAAGTCGGCGATCCCTACCTCACCGCCTGGGCCGCACTGGACGCTCGACGCCAGCTGGACGTGCCCGTCATCGGGTTCTATCACTCCGACCTGCCCCTGCTGGTGAGCAATCGCATGGGCAATTGGTTCACCCCCAATATCGAAGCCTACGTCAGCAAGTTGTACGGCAATTTCGACCGGGTCCTGGCGCCGAGCCAGGTCATGGCCGACAAGCTGACCGGTCTGGGGGTGCGCAATGTCCATGTGCAGCCTTTGGGCGTTGACCTGCAGACCTTCCACCCCGGCGCCCGCGATCCAGAACTGCGGGCCGAGCTGGGCATCGCCGAAGACACTCGCCTGCTGATCTTCGCCGGGCGTGGGTCCAAGGAAAAGAACCTGCCGGTGCTGCTCAAATGCATGAAGCGCCTGGGCGAGCGCTACCATCTGCTGCTCGTGGGCTCGTCCATGCCCGCCGTGGTGCCGGACAACGTCACCGTGATCGATGCGTTCCGCCCGGCGCCGCAAGTCGCCCGGCTGATGGCCAGCGCCGACGCTCTACTGCATGCCGGCGATCAGGAAACCTTCGGTCTGGTGATCCTCGAGGCCATGGCCAGCGGCATTCCGGTGGTGGCGGTCGCGGCTGGGGCGTTCACCGAGATCGTCCAGGAAGACTGCGGCCTGTTGTGCACGCCGAACAATCCACAGGCCATGGCCAATGCCGTGCGGCAGCTCTTCTCCGAAGGTTGCCAGCGCCGCGGTTTGCTCGCGCGCCGTCATGTCGAGCGTCACTACGCCTGGGATTCGGTGGTCAACAGCCTGCTGGGGCATTATTACGCCGTGCTCGGTGAACAGATGCCGCTACAGGCCAATGGTTGAGACGAGGTCCGTGCAGATGAATCACTCGCCCAGCGTATTACTGGTACTGCACGACGTGGCCCCGCAAACCTGGCCCGACTACCAACCCTTCGTCGAAGCCGTTGACGCGCTTGGTCACGTGCCGATGACCTGGCTGGTGGTGCCGGACTTCCATCACACCAACGCGCTGGATGATCACCCGGAGTTTCGACGCCTGCTCGATAGCCGGGTCGAGCGTGGCGATGAATTGGTGTTGCATGGCTACTACCATTGCGACGACGGTCCACCGGCCCTCCACCCCCGGGATTGGTTCATGCGTCGGGTCTACACCCATGAAGGTGAGTTCTACGACCTGTCCGAGGAAGCCGCCCTCACCCGCCTGCACGCCGGCATCGAAACCTTTGAGCGTTACCAGTGGCCGCTGGAGGGTTTCGTCGCCCCGGCCTGGCTGATGAGCGAAGGCACACGCCGGGCCTTGCGCCAGTTGCCGTTGAGTTACACCAGCGATACCCAGCACCTGTATCGCCTGCCGGACTTCACCCCCATCGACGCCCCGGGGCTGGTCTGGAGCGCCCGTAGCGCCTGGCGCCGTGGGTTATCGAAAGTGCTCAGCGACCAACGTGAACAGCGTTGGCGCCAAGCGCCGGTGATTCGCCTGGGCCTGCACCCGGTAGACATGCGCCACGGGTTTTCCCGAAACTATTGGCTACGGACCCTCAAGCGCCTGCTCAATGACGGTCGCGTGCCGATGACCAAGATCGACTGGCTGGCCACCCAAGGCCTGCGGGTCAGCCGCGCCGCATGAAACGGCTGATCTGGCTGGCGGCGGCGCTGCTCACGGCGTTGTTGGTGCCGCTGCTGGTGGGTGGCGGGGAAATGTGGTCGCGGGTACAGCGTTTTCCCTTGTCGTTGCTGTTGAGCATGTTGGGCATGATCGGGCTGTGCTGGGTCCTGAACTCCCTTCGCCTGCGCCTGCTGCTGGGTGAACAACGTGAACGCATCGGCGGGCTGAAAAGCATCGGCGTGGTGATGTCCACCGAGTTCGCCATGTGCGCAACGCCCGGCGGCAGTGGCGGGCCGTTGACGCTGATGGCCCTGCTGGCCCGTAACGGCGTGCGCCCGGCCCACGCCAGTGCGGTGTTCGCCATGGACCAGTTGAGCGACCTGCTGTTCTTTCTCTGCGCCCTGGTGGGCATCCTGCTGTATGCGTTATTCCAGAATCTCAGCCAGCGCATGGAATCGATGCTGGTGCTGAGCGCGCTTTCGCTGTTTGGCGGACTGATCGGCTGTGCATTGATGGCTCGCTACCATCGCCGGCTGATCCTGCTGGGCGCCAGGTTGCTGCGACATCTGCGCGTGCAGGCCAGTACCCGCCACCGCTGGGGGCGCAAGATCCTGCGTTTCCTGGCTGCGTTTACCGCAACGCTGAAACTGCCACGGCAGACGCTCCTCCAGGTCTTCGGCCTGACATGCCTGCACTGGGCCCTGCGCTACAGCGTGCTGTACCTGGCGTTGAAAGGGCTGGGGGCGGATCTGCAATGGGCCTGGAGCTTCCTGGTCCAGATGCTCTCCCTGAGCGCGGGACAATTCAGCCTGTTGCCCGGCGGTGCCGGAGCGGCGGAGGTGACATCGGCCGCCCTGTTGGCGCCGATGGTGGGCAAGTCCACCGCTGCGGCGGCGATCCTGATCTGGCGGGCGGTGACCTACTACTTTTACCTGGTGGCGGGCGGACCGGTGTTCTTCCTGATGGTGGGACGCCCGTTGATCAAGAAGCTGATGAAGCTCCGAGAGGTTTGAAGCGGTCGATGCCTACTCGGCATCGTCCTGGGGATGGGTCTGTTTCCACAGTTCGGCGGCGTCCGGAAACTCCGTACCGTCCTCCGGGCTCAGCTCTTCAGGATCGTAGCGGCTCAGGCAACCCTCACCGAGGGTGGCCGGGGCCTTGGAGGTGGCTTTGTCCAGTGGATCGGTCATGGTGTGCCTCATCATGAAAAGAGCCCTGTCCGTCAAATAACAGACAACACAGAACTTTGTGGCGAGGGGATTTATCCCCGCTGGGCTGCGCAGCAGCCCCAAGATAATCAATCGGCCCGCCTGACACACCGAGGTGTCGATTTTAGGGCCGCTTCGCGCCCCAGCGGGGCGGTGCGACGTTTCGCTAAATCCCCTCGCCACAGGTGCGCGGGTTTATCCCCATTGTTGATCGCCAGCCGTTCGGTCAGAACACCACAGTCTTGTTGCCGTGCACCAGCACCCGGTCTTCAAGGTGGTAACGCAAGCCCCGCGCCAGCACCATCTTCTCCACATCGCGCCCGAAACGCACCATGTCTTCGATGCTGTCGCTGTGGCTGACACGTACCACGTCCTGCTCGATGATCGGGCCGGCGTCCAGCTCTTCGGTCACGTAGTGGCAAGTGGCGCCAATCAGCTTCACGCCTCGCATCGAGGCCTGGTGGTATGGCTTGGCACCGACGAACGACGGCAGGAAACTGTGGTGGATGTTGATGACCTTATGAGCGTATTCGCTGCACAGGTCCGGTGGCAGGATTTGCATGTAACGGGCCAGTACCACCACCTCGGCATCGTGCTGCTTGACCAGCCGCGAGACTTCAGCGAACGCCGGCTGCTTGTCCTGCGGGTTGACCGGTACGTGGTAGTACGGGATGCCGTGCCACTCGACCATGCTGCGCAAGTCGTCATGGTTGGAAATCACACAGGCGATGTCACAGTCGAGCTCGTCGCTGTGCCAGCGGTGCAACAGGTCTGCCAGACAGTGGGATTCACGACTGGCCATCAGCACCACGCGTTTTTTCTGCGCGGTGTCGGTGATGCGCCAGTCCATCGAGAATTCTTCGGCAATCGGCGCGAACGCCTCGCGGAAAGCCTCGATGCCAAAGGGCAGCGAGTCGGCACGAATCTCGTGACGCATGAAAAACCAGCCGCTCTGATTGTCCGAGTGATGGCTTGCTTCAGTGATCCAACCGTTATGGGACGCCAGAAAGTTACTGACTTTAGCAACGATACCGACGCGGTCCGGGCAAGCAATCACCAGCCGAAAAGTGCGCATTAGGGAACTCCAGAACTTCGCAAAGGCCGCCATTCTAGCCATTACGCCGCAAAACTGCAGTATTGATGACAGACCGAGCCCCTGCGGGCACCGAGCGGGGCGGGGCCGGGGCAAGCGCTTATATTGTGAAAGGATGTGAAAAGCCGTGAGGGTATTTAACTGCAAGGCCCTTTTTTGTGGCCTGGTACTAAGTAATTAAATAAAAGCCTGCTTAAATGTTTACTTGATGAAACTGTCTGATTACTATTGCCACACTGTCTCCTTGTCCGCAGTGCCCTACATAAGGTAGTCCCCATGTCCTTGATCACTGAATACAACGCTACAAAACAAGCCATTGAAGAACTGCAACAGCGTCTGGCCGACCTGTCCAAAGACGATAAATTGCAAAAAGAATTGGAATTCGAAGGCAAACTGCGCACTCTGATGGGCGAGTACTCCAAGTCCCTGCGCGACATCATTGCCCTGTTGGATCCAGAAGCCAAGTCGGGTAAAGCACCTCGTGGCGGCGCCGTGAAAACTACCGGCACCAAACGCGCTCGCAAAGTTAAGCAATACAAAAACCCGCACAACGGCGAAGTCATCGAAACCAAAGGTGGCAACCACAAGACTCTGAAAGAGTGGAAAGCCAAGTGGGGCGGTGATGTGGTTGAGGGCTGGGCAACCCTGCTGGGCTAAGCCTCGTCGGGTTTCAGCGTTCTCTACGCACACAAAACGCCAGCCATTGCTGGCGTTTTTCATGCCTGTGGGTTTTTCACTGCATTGCCGTTCAAAGGCTTAAACGTTTGCGCAGTTGCTGGCTATAACCTTGCCACTCCAGAAGCACCTCTCGCTGCAATGGCGTGGAAAGCGCCAGCCACTCTCCCATCGCCTCATCAAAACTTTCCAGGGTATTGGGTGCGCCCCATTGCTGTGATGACAGGCGTTGCTGACAGAACAGCTTCCAGCGCCCCTGCTCTTCGGCGTTCAACGTATCTGGAAAGTTACGTGCGCGATATCGGAACAATAATTCCGGCAAACGTTCATCATCGAAAGGCCAGCGCTCTTGCGCCAAATGAGCCGGGTCTGCCATGCGGACTTGTTCACATAAACGCCGATCGCGATCACCGAGGAAGCCTGTGTATAACTGTTGCTCGGGGTCCTCGCTGGCCGTGAAATCCTCGCGACCATAAATAGCCTGAAGTTTATCCTGCCAAACTTGCTGGGCATCACTCAGTTGCAACGCCCGTTGCTGCAGTCCATCCATGTCCAGTTGCAGTCGCTGCCGGTCCTCGGCACGCAGCACCGACAGCGGCGCGACCACCGGACATTTGTTGATATGAATGAGTTTGAGGGGCACAGGCAACTCTCCCTCGAGCAGTTCGTCGCGGCGGGTATATAAACGTTGCCGCAAGAAGTCCGCATCGTGGTCCAACAAGCCTTGGGGATCCAGGTGCAGGTCGCAGACAATCAGGGCATTGCGGTTCTTCGGATGCCAGGCCAGCGGCAAAACCACACCGATATAATTTCGAGCGGCCGAGAAACGCCCGGAAACATGCACCATGGGCTGCAACAGGCGGATCTGGTCCATCACCTTCTGCTTGCTGCGCAACTGGAACAGCCAGTCGTAGAGCCGTGGCTGCTTCTGGCGGATCAGGCGGGCCAGGGCAATCGTTGCGCGCACGTCCGACAACGCATCATGGGCCTGGCCATGGTCGATGCCATTGGCGGCGGTCAGGCGCTCGAGCTTGAGGGTGACCCGGCCATCTTCTTGCGGCCAGGCAATACCATCGGGGCGCAGCGCATAGGCCGCGCGTACCAGATCGATCAAGTCCCAACGGCTGTTGCCACCCTGCCATTCCCGCGCATACGGGTCGAAAAAATTCCGATAGAGGCTGTAGCGGGTCATTTCATCGTCGAAACGCAGGGTGTTATAGCCGGCGCCACAGGTACCGGGCGCGGCCAGTTGCTGGTGGACACGGGTCATGAAATCGGCTTCGCTCAAGCCTTTTTCAGCCAGGCATGTCGGGGTGATGCCGGTGATCGCACAAGCCGCCGGATGGGGCAGGATGTCATCGCTCGGCCGGCAATACAGGTTCACCGGTTCGTCGATTTCGTTGAGCTCGAAATCGGTACGGATGCCCGCCACCTGCAAGGGCCGGTCGCAACGGGGATCGATGCCGGTGGTTTCGTAGTCGTACCAGAAGATGGAGGTCACGGGCTGTTCCTGAGCAAAAGACTGGCGAAGTCTAGGGGTCCCACCCGGCTTCGGCCAGGGGGCGACGGATTGAATCACGTCACGATCCATAAAATGACATACACAGTTGTATCGTTTGCCCGCACGAAGGCTGCTAGCATCTGCCGGGATTGAATGTTCGAACCGGCCCATCACTCAGGTTGCCCATGCTCGAGACACCAGCACTGCAAAGGACCGCGACGCTGCCCCCGCCACTGGACACGCGGTATCAGGTCGAGACGCCCGAAGGCATCGACCTGCCACTGCGCCCGGCAGGGTTGATGCCCCGCGCGCTGGCTTTTGCCATCGACCTGGGGATACGGGGGCTGATCCTGGGTTTTCTGTTCGGCATCCTCGCATTTTTCGGTGACCTGGGTATCGGCCTCGGTTCCATCCTGCTGTTCGTGGTCAGCTGGTGGTACATGGTGCTGTTCGAGGTACTGCGCCAGGGCTGCTCTCCCGGCAAACAAATGATGGGGTTGCGGGTGGTCCAGGACGACGGTCGTCCCATCGGCTGGTCCGCCTCGCTGATCCGCAACCTGCTGCGTTTCGTCGACATGCTGCCCTTCGGCTACACCTTCGGGGCGATCAGTTGCCTGCAGCATCCGGCGTTCAAACGCCTGGGCGACCTGGCGGCCGGCACGCTGGTGGTGTATCGCGAGCAACCGATCAAGCGCCCTGCCTTGCCATCGGCACTGCCGGTACGCCCGCCCTTTGTCCTGAGCCTGAACGAGCAACGCGCGGTGCTGGGTTTCGCCGAGCGTCAGGCCGAACTTTCCGAGGCCAGGGTCAACGAACTGGCGGCCATCCTGGCGGCACCACTGAATGTCCAGCCACCGCGAGCCGTGGCCGAGCTCAATGGTATCGCCCGCGGCCTGCTGGGGCCGACATGAAGCAAAGCCTGTTCGAGAACCGTCATCAGGAAGCGTGGGAACAGCTGTCCCGGCAGCTCGATCAACTGGAGCGCAGCCGCAATGTGCCCCAGAGCAGCGATTTCCCCCAAGCCTACCGCCGGCTCTGCCAGCATCTGGCGCTGGCCCAGGCGCGGGGCTACAGCAGCCTGCTGGTCGATACCCTGCAACAACTTGCGCTGCGCGGTCACCAGCAGCTCTACCGTGACCGCAGCCGGCCGTCGGCCAGCCTTTCGGCGTTCATCCTGGCCGGTTTCCCCCGGCTGGTCCGTGAACAGTGGCGGTTCGTACTGGCTGCCAGCCTGATGTTCCTCGGCAGCCTGGTCGGCATCGGGCTGCTGGTTTACCTGGTTCCAGACCTTGTCTACAGCGTGCTGGACGCCGAAGAGGTCAGCCAGATCCGCAGCATGTACGACCCCACCGCCGGCCACCTGGGGCGCTCGATCGAACGGGCGGCCAGCGAAGACTGGGCCATGTTCGGCTACTACATCATGCATAACATCGGCATCGCTTTTCAGACGTTTGCCAGCGGCATGATGTTTGGCCTGGGCAGTGCGTTCTTCCTGTTCTTCAACGGTCTGACCATCGGCGCAGTCGCCGGGTACCTGACCCAGATTGGTTCCGGAGGCACGTTCTGGTCGTTCGTGATCGGGCATGGCGCCTTCGAACTCACCGCCATCACCCTGGCCGGCGCCGCGGGCCTGCAACTAGGCTGGGCATTGATCGCGCCGGGACGCCTAACCCGGGGCGAAGCCCTGCGGCTCGCCGCAGGTAAAAGCGTGTCGATGATCGGCGGGGTCATGCTGTTCCTGTTCCTCGCCGCGTTCATCGAAGCGTATTGGTCCTCCAGCACCGTGACGCCGACCGTCAAATACACGGTCGGCGCCTTGCTGTGGCTGCTGGTGGTCAGTTACCTGCTGTTTGCCGGACGGATACACCATGCGGCTGAGTGATGCCACCGTCGCCATCCGTCCCCGTACCACCTGGGAAGCCATGGACCTGGGCGTGCTGATGAGCCAGCAGCACCGACGCCTGTTGATGACCAGCTGGGCCATGGTCACGCTGCCGGTCTACGCCCTGCTGTGCCTGTTGCTGTGGGACTCACCGTCCCTGGTGGTGCTGGTGTTCTGGTGGTTGAAACCGGCCTTCGACCGCTTGCCGCTGTACATCCTGTCCAAGGCACTGTTTGGCGAAACACCGACCCTGAAGCAGGCCTTGCGACAGTGGCCTGCAGTGCTCAAACCGCAGTTGTTCGCCAGCCTGACCTGGCGGCGGTTGAGCCTGAGCCGTAGTTTCCTGATGCCGGTGGTGCAACTCGAAGGCCTCGCCGGTAATGCGCGAGCGCTACGCTTGCAAGTGTTGCTGCAACGCAACGGCCGCGCGGCGCGATGGCTGACCGTGATCGGCGTGCACCTGGAGACCGTCTTGTGGTTCGGCCTGATGGCCCTGTTCTATATGTTCGTACCGCAACAGGTCGAACTGGACTGGGATTGGCAGAAGCTGGTCACGACGACCGAGCACGACTGGTTGTGGTTCGAGCACCTGGTCAACGTCCTGTATCCCCTGCTGCTGATCGTCTGGGAGCCGGTGTACGTCGCCTGCGGTTTCAGCCTCTACCTGAACCGGCGCACGATCCTCGAGGCCTGGGACATCGAACTGGTGTTCCGGAGACTGCGCCAGCGCCTGAGCAGCGCAGCCCCTGTGCTGATGCTGCTGGCGCTGCTCCTGCTGCCGCCGGCGCCCCCGGCCTGGGCCGACGAAGACAGCATCGCCCCCGACAGCCCGCGGTTGCTCAACCAACCCCTCACCAGCGAGGCCTCCAGGGACAGCATCAAGGCGATCCTCGAAGCCCCACCGTTCAAGAACCCGCAAACGGTCACCCGCTATCGTTTCGGCGAGGACACCTCCGAACCCACCGAAGCCAAGGAAACGCCGGGCTGGTTCAAGGCCCTGCTCCAATGGTTGGGCCGTCAGCACTACGAAGCTGCCGCCGCGCTGATCCAGATCTTGCTTTGGGCCACACTGGCGGGGGCGATTGCCTGGCTGGTCTGGCGCTATCGTGAAAGCTTCCAGGCCCTGGGGCAGCGCCAACCGATCAAACGGCCTACGGTGGAACGACCGGCACCGCCGCGGATGTTCGGCCTGGATCTACGCGAAGAGAGCCTGCCCGACGACGTGGCGACCCGCGTCGAGCAGTTATGGAGCACCGACCCTCGTGATGCCCTGGGCCTGCTGTATCGGGCCTTGCTCAGCCGGTTGCACCATCAGTTCGGCGTTGCCTTGAAACCGGCCGATACCGAAGGCCAGGTGCTGCTGCGCGTCGAACAGCTCCAGCACGAAAACCTGCTGGCATTCAGCAAGAACCTGACCTTGCACTGGCAGAACATTGCCTACGGGCATCGCACACCGCCCCCGGATCTGCAGCAGGAATTGTGCGATGGCTGGCGCGGCTTGTTCGATACGGGAGCCTCCCGATGAACCGCCGCGCAGGATGGCTGGCCGCGATACTGATTGTCGTCGCGTTGGTGGGGGCGCTGGCCATGTACCTCTACCGGAACGCGGTGCCCTATCAGGAAACCGTCGATTACGGCCCGTCCCCCGAGGCCCAGGCCAATCCCTATCTGGCCGCCGAACATTTCCTGCGCCGGCAGGGTGTGGAGGTCGAGCATGCCAACAACCTGGACGTCCTGCCGAGCCTGGAACCTCGCCAGCGCACCCTGTTACTGCTGGGTGAACGGACGAACATGACGCCGCGGCAGGTCGACCAGTTGATGAACTGGACCCGGGCCGGTGGCCGCCTGCTGTTCGTGGCCGAAGCCTTGTGGGATGACAGCACCGGTAGCAGCGGCGACCTGCTGCTGGACCGGGTGCAACTGCACCAGCTCCTGAGCAAAGACCTCAAGGAGCCGCCCCCAGAGCTGATCAAGGATCCCTACCCCGAGCTGACCAAGTTGTACCTGGAAGATGAAGAGGCCCCCGCCTATGTGGGCTTCGACACCGACTTTCACCTCGAAGACCCGAAGAACCTCGCCCAGGCCTGGGCCAACAGCGCGCAGTCGACCCACATGATGCAGTTGAACCATGGCCAGGGCTCGATCACCGTGATCACCGACGCCGAGCTGTGGAAGAACGACCAGATCGAGCAGTACGACAACGCCTGGCTGCTCTGGTACCTGAGCGCCGACAGCACCGTCACGTTGCTGTTCAATATCGATCACGACAGCCTGCTGACCCTGCTGCTGCGTTACTTTCCCCAGGCTCTGGTGGCGCTGGCGGCCCTGATTGCCCTTTGGCTCTGGCGCTCGGCGATCCGCCACGGCCCGCTGCAACAACCGGCCTCCAAGGCCCGGCGCCAGCTGGAAGAACATGTGCAGGCCAGCGCCGGGTTCCATCTGCGACACAACGGTCGGCAGCATCTGCTGCTGACCTTGCAACAGGACGTGCTGCGTCGGGCGCGGCATCGTCATCCCGGCTTCGAACAACTGGCCGTCGCCGAACAGTGGCAAGTGCTCGCACGGCTTAGCCGCCAATCCACGCGGGCCATCAGCCAGGCCTTGAGCCCCCGGCCGAAACAGCGCATGTCCAGCGCCGA
Organism: Pseudomonas sp. ICMP22404; assembly: GCF_006227205.1. Lineage (GTDB taxonomy): Bacteria > Pseudomonadota > Gammaproteobacteria > Pseudomonadales > Pseudomonadaceae > Aquipseudomonas. Next base: position 340,109 of record NZ_VCNG01000005.1, on the reverse strand, counting down.
GTTCTGCCGCCAGGTCGCCCATCTGCAAACCCTCAGGAATGCCTTATGACTGAACAGAACGAACCTGCCGGCAGCCAGGCCCATGCCGCCCAACAGCGCCAGCGCGCCAGTCAGTTGGCCCAGGCCATCCGCACCGAATTGCACAAGGCAGTGGTCGGCCAGGCTGCGGTGATCGACGATGTGCTCACGGCGTTGATCGCCGGTGGTCACGTACTGCTCGAAGGGGTTCCCGGCCTGGGCAAGACACTGTTGGTGCGTGCCCTGGCCCGCTGCTTCAGCGGCGAGTTCGCGCGCATCCAGTTCACTCCCGACCTGATGCCCAGCGATGTCACCGGGCATGCGGTGTACGACTTGCAGACCGAGCAGTTCAATTTGCGCAAGGGGCCGGTGTTTACCAACCTTCTGTTGGCGGACGAGATCAACCGCGCGCCGGCCAAGACCCAGGCCGCATTGCTCGAAGCCATGCAGGAACGCCAGGTGACCCTCGAAGGCCGTGCCTTGCCCATCGCCCAGCCTTTCATGGTGCTGGCCACCCAGAACCCCATTGAACAGGAAGGCACCTACCCGCTGCCGGAAGCCGAGCTCGACCGTTTCATGCTCAAGGTACGCATGGACTACCCCGATGCCGAACAGGAGATGAACATGGTGCGCCAGGTCAGCCGCTCGACCCGCGCCGACATGCTCGATGTCCAACCCTTGCGCACGGTGTTGCAGGCCAAGGACGTGCAAGCGCTGCAACGCATCGCCAGCGACCTGCCGATGGACGACCAGGTGCTCGACTATGCGGTGAGATTGGCTCGCACCACCCGCAGCTGGCCGGGGCTGAGCCTGGGGGCCGGGCCACGGGCCTCGATCGCGCTGGTGCGTTGCGCCCGGGCTCGGGCGTTGCTGCGTGGCGGCGAGTTCGTGGTGCCGGATGACATCAAGGGCTGCGCCCTGGCCGTGTTGCGTCACCGGGTACGCTTGGCGCCCGAGCTGGACATCGAAGGGCTCTCGGTGGACCAGGTCTTGGGACAACTGCTGGACCAAGTACCGGCGCCGCGTTTGTGATGATGGATCTCCTGATGACGCCGCACTCTGTGGCGAGGGGATTTATCCCCGCTGGGCTGCACAGCAGCCCCCTGGTTCTGCCTGGTACACCGCAAGGGTCTGCTTCGCAGCCAGCGGGGATAAATCCCCTCGCTACAATGGACCTGCTCAAGAGCATGCACCCATGAAGCCCTCGCGCCTGCTGCTGATCTGGCTGGCAGTCCTGCTGGTCCTGGGCGTGGTGCTGGGCACGTTGCAAGCACTGGGCATCGTGGTGCCATCGGCGCTCGTGTCGATCAATTGGGGCTTGCAGCTGGCCCTGCTGGCCCTGGCGATCCTCGACGCCGTGCGCCTCAAGCGCTTGCCGTCGCCCCGGGTGCAGCGGCAAATGCCCGGAAGCCTGGCGCTGGGTCGCTGGAGCGACGTTCACCTGGCAATCACTCACGACTTTCATCAGCCGCTGAACGTCCAGGTCTTCGATCACATACCCAATGGCCTGGATTTCGAATACCTGCCGTTGTCGGTCGACCTTCAACCCGGCCAGCACAGCCAGGTCGGCTACCGCCTGCGGCCCCTCAAGCGTGGCCATTTCATCTTCGAACACTGCGAAATCAATCTACCCAGCCCATTGGGGCTGTGGACCGGCAAACGCCTGCTGGAGGCGGTCGATGAGATCCGCGTCTATCCCGATTTCGCCAGGCTCTACGACGGTCAGTTGCTGGTGGTGGACAACTGGCTCAACCAGCTCGGCGTGCGCCAGCGCCAACGGCGGGGCCAGGGGATGGAGTTCCATCAACTGCGCGAATTCCGCGAGGGCGACAGCCTGCGCCAGATCGACTGGAAGGCCACCGCCCGCCACCGCACGCCCATCGCCCGGGAGTACGAGGACGAGCGCGACCAGCAGATCATCTTCATGCTCGATTGCGGCCGGCGCATGCGCAGCCAGGACGATGAGCTGTCGCATTTCGATCACGCCCTCAACGCCTGCCTGCTGCTCAGCTACACCGCGTTGCGCCAGGGTGACGCCGTGGGCCTGAGCACCTTCGCCAGCGATCCACCCCGCTACCTCGCCCCGGCCAAAGGCCAGGGCCAACTCAACGTGTTGCTCAACACCGTGTACGACCTCGACAGCAGCCAACGTCCCGCCGATTACCAGGCCGCCGTCAACGAGCTGCTGACCCGCCAGAAACGCCGGGCCTTGGTGGTGTTGGTGACCAATCTGCGGGATGAGGATGACGAAGACCTGCTGACGGCGGTCAAACGGCTGGGCCAGCAACATCGAGTACTGGTGGCAAGCCTGCGGGAAGAAGCGCTCGATCGGCTGCGCCAGACACCGGTGCAGACCTTGCCGGAGGCGTTGGCCTATTGCGGGACGGTGGAGTATTTGAATGCGCGGGCCGAGCTGCATGAGCGAATGAGCGCCCATGGTATTTCGGTACTGCAAGCCCGGCCCGGGGAGCTGGGGGCCGAGCTGGTGACGCTGTACCTGGGGTGGAAAAAAGCGGGGAATCTATAAATTAATGTTCCACCTTGAAAGGCAACCACCGTGGTGGCAAATAGGAGTCGAGGCTGCGGAACTCCAACTCAAACTCACCGTAAGCCGCTGTCTTGGGGATAATGGACCAGGACAAGGGAGCGCCCGTCACCGGCAGTTGTTCGAACAGCGCTGGATCGAACCGTAACCCCAGAGCCTCCGGTGGAACCCCATACAAAGTGACACTCGTCTCGTTGATCAAGTTGCTATCTTTTCTGACCCTCAACTCCAGAATGCTGGTACTTGTATCCTTGATCACCATTCTCCAATTGGCCAGGTCGTCCATGTTGATCGGACGTTCGTCTAGCCGAAGCGTAAATTCCTGCACCCAGGTATCTTCCGTTGCCGATATCCTGGACTCCAACCACTCCGCCTCCCACCCCAGCTCTCCCCTCACGGACGCACTCAATGAATATCGCCCTATCCTCGGCGGTAACTCAAAGGTAATCCGCGCCTTGCCATTCGCATCGGTAACGACCGGCTCCAGCACAACGCCCTTATAGAACCAGTGCACCCGCACGCCTTGAACCGGCTCACCGCTGGCCGCACTGACCACCGTGGCCTCGGCGCTGACTTCTGCCCCCGGAAGCCCCTCGAGGTCAGCACCGGTCAGGCTTTGAATCACGCAAGCCTCATGGACGAGATACTCAAACGATACAACCTCGGTCCCACCGACTGCGCTGGCCGTCACGGAGCCCGGCCCGTCAACCGTCGCCACGAAACTGAAGCGTGCGACACCATAGAAGTTGGTGAACGTGGTCGTGTCCTCCATGACCACGTCTGTGCCGCGCCAGGACACCTGTACATGTCGGGCCGGTTGACCGGTCAGTGCGTTGGTCAGGGTAATTTCAAAGGACAATGTTTCGCCCCAGTCGACCACCGTCGGGTCCTGATGCGTGGCCGCCAGGACATCCACCGGAATATGGCTGCCGAGGGAAAAAGCATTCAGCGGCGAGCGTGCCAGCAGCCGCGAGGCCGACAGTTGTAAATAGAACGCCGCATCGGTCCGGTCACCGGCCGCAAGACTCACCGGCAGACCATTGACGGTCAATGGCCGGGGAAACCCTAGCCCTACCGGTCCGAAATTCATGGCCGTATCCAGCTCATGAGCACCGCGGATCCCCAGCGTCAGCATCTGATCGAGCAACGGGCTGCCCTCTGCGACCGAAAGCGTCAAGTCGAGCTTCTCCGCCCGTCGAGGGAAGAAGGTCTGTTCGCCCCAACGCTGCGTGCCCCCCGTACCGCCCTGTACGTTCAGGTCGAGCCAGGGATCTTCTGCATACGCGTGCACGGTGAAGGTGTGTTCGACTTCGCTCGCGTCATAGGGATTGCTGACCAACGCCTGGACCTCACTGCCACCGGCCGTCGCCGGCCGGTAATCGCGCTGGGCGATACCGTCCGCGCCACTCAGGGAGGTTTCGCCATCGTGCCACTCCACCGACACGTCGTTGGCCGGCCTGCCCGTGAAAGCCGACACATACCGCAGGGCCAGTCGTGCGCTTTCGTTCTTGCTCAGGACCGGGTCCGTCGCGACCTCGTAAGGCGTGCCGATCACCACTTTGTTATGGGCCAGGTTCAGTCCGAAGGGCGGCGGCTGCGTAAAGGGGCCAACGCCCAGGACTTCAGCGGCCCAACTACGGGCGGCGACTTCGGTGGTAGCGGTGAAATCACACCGGTAGCGAATGCCCCCCGCCGTCATCGGCGCCGACCCGGTCAAAGGCGGGGTGATATTCCAGCCTGACGGCAGGCCTGGCGCCACAGTGGTTTCAAACAACAACCCATGCAACCCGCTCAGGTCATCCACGGGCTGGAGGGTCAGGTCGTGGATGGCACCGATGCAGGGGTACAGATCGATGGCGGCGGCCCAGGTTCTTGGTGCCTGGTCGAACACCAGCGTCATCGTCGGGGCCAGGTCCTGGGGCAGCAATCGGAATGCCAGGTCGAGCGGTTCCAGGTCAGCCGATATCACCTGCAAATCAAACACACCGCTGGAATCGGCCTCCAGCGCTTGCACGGCCCAGCTCACCCCGGCGGCGGTAACCGGGGTCGGGGTATCCATGCCGGTGATGACAATGGCACGGGCGCTCGCCGGATCGCGCCACCTCAGGGAAACCTCCTTGCCGAGCAACGGGCTGCCGGTCGTCACCGTGAGATGGAATTGATCATTCTGCCCCATGCGACACACCACACCCGCCCCCACCCGATCGACCGCGACGTCACCCAGTTTGAAACTCGCCGTTTTCCACGCGCTGGTCGCCAGTGTCTGGATGATGAAGTCATGCTCCGGCACCTGCCCGGTTTCACGGGGGTTGACCCGTGCATTGAGGGTGTATTGCCCGTGCACCGAAGGTCGGTCAATCACGCTGGCCCAGCCGTCCACACCGGACCAGGTCCGCTGGAGCCCCTGGGCGCTATCCCACTCCACGGGCACGCCGGTCACAGGCTGGTCCCCCTGGCTCAGCACCTGCACCATGCACCAGACATAATCGTTCTCATCGACCACCGGGACCCGGTTGGCTTCACGCACCAGGCCAATCTTGAGAGTGTGGCGCGCCAGGGACATGGCGTTGTTGACGGTAGGTTTCAGCAAACCGGCGGCGCCCAATCGCAAGCTGAAATCGCCGTCGATGCGGTCATCGCAGTCCAGCCGCCATCTCAGCGGGTTACTGTTGCCCGAGACCGGCTGCAATAGCGCCGGAGAAACCGTCACCCCCAACTCTTCAGGGGCTTTCCCATCCCATTCCAACCATACAGACCGGTTGCGCAGCGGGCTGTCGTCGGCAAGCAACACTTCCAACTGATACGACGCACCGCGATCGGGATAGCCGGTTTTTTCACCCCAAGGCGCAGCCTCCATGTTCGGAAACGCCACGCGCACATCGTTCATCGGATCCGTGGCGTGTGCCGTCACACTGAAGGTGTGCAGCGCGTTGCCTTCGGCATGGAAAGGGCTCTCGACGCTGGCCTTGACTGAAAGCGTGCCGGCGGTCTCGGGGGCAAAGTCGAACCAGGCATAGCCACCGCCGTCGGTTTCACCGCGAAACAGCACGGTATCCCCCAGCATCCAGGACACTTCCCGTTGAGGCATGGGCAGGTCGAGGTAATACGACTTCACCTGAACGCCCAGTTTGACCGATTGTTGATGCTCAATCACCGGTTGATGAGCCGGGTTCAGATGGCTCTCGACGACCAACCGATGGTGCCCCAGGGACACTGCAATCGGATACGTCTCGGCGTGGTATTTGCTGTAGATGGACAGGTTGAACAGCTGCGTTTCATCGCTGACCGGCACCGGACAGTCCACTTGCCAAGTGTCTTCAAGCAATTGGTTTTCGCCCCATCCGGGGGTAATCACCACCGCGTCCAGTGGATTGTCCTGGCTCCACAGCAACGCCTCGGTTCCCGTCCAGGGGCTGTCCGGCGCGGGCCGGAAGGACAGCTGGTGACTCTTCGCGCCGGTTGCCCCATGGCACAGGTAAAGCAGGGGCTCCCCGGTCGGGGTAAACACCTGGCCGTCATTGACAATCTGGGCCAGGACCAGTGGAGCCAGTTCGAGGTGAAAATCGATCCGGGCGACAATCACGTCCAGGCGCGTGGTGGCTTCAGACGGGCTGAGGATGACGAACTCGAACAGATCATCGCTCTCGATATCGAACTCGATCGGCGCCGTCACCGGCGTCAGGCTCAGTGCCTGGGTTTCAGGATCGGCCCCCCGGTTGTCCGAGGGTGGCAGCACGATTTCCAGGCTGTCCTCAGTGCCGCGCCGACGCAGGCTGAAAACCCCGGCGTCCGCGGAACGGTTGTCGTACAGGAAGCTCAAACGGTAGCGCGCCCCTGCCGATTGCGGTGCCGGCGCCGGTACGATCTGGGCAATCCCTCCTCCGCCGTAAAGAGACATGTAGTAGATGGATTGCCCCTCCCATTCGCCTGATTTCCTATCGAACCTCCCGGGCACGCCGGCATTGTTCCAGTGGTTATAGCCCAGATCGAAATGTCCGTTGGGGAGCACATTGGTCTTGGTGTTGACCGGTTCTCTGTTCATCTTTGCCCCCCCTTGAGCGTTGCGCTTTCGGCGGCTCTGACTTTGCCCTGGACGTACCGGGAAAACGCCGGGCCGCCCACCTTGGCGGTGTAGCGAACCTTCACGATGATGTCGTTCAAGGCCGCCAGTTGGTTCTTCTGGCGATCCCACTCCTGGAACCAGGGGAAGGACAGCGTCCAGCGAGACACGGCGCCGGTGTTCTCGAAGATATTGCGCAGGCCCTCTTCGGGTCTCAACGCCGCCACGCCGAAATCATCCAGGCCGATGGAAATGGCCATCTGTTCACCGCTGCTGATATTGAGCAGCACATCGGCCGGCGCCAGACTGCTGTCGCCATACAGATAATCCAGCGACTCAAGGGACGCCTTGATGGCTGTTTCGCTGCCAATCTGCGTCAGCGTCGCACAGACGTTTTCAAAGGGGCCGAGCAACGTCGGCAGGGTCACGTCCACGGCGTTGATCTGGCGGCAGTAATGGTCGTGGTAATCCCGGTCGAACAGCAGTTGCGACAGTTTGAAGTTCAACGTGCCGTTGGTGATCAACCCTTCCCGCGCCTCGTCCCAGCTGGAGTAATCCGCCTGCCGGTCGCTGTTGTCATCGAACAATTGACGCAGGGATACGGTCTTGACGATTTCCAGGCGCCGTTCGTACCGCAGCAAATGATCGGCCTCCATGCGGAGCAGATCGAGGCGCAACGAGTCGCCGGCAGTCAGGCCGTAATAGTTATCCAGCCACGCATCGGTGCGGATGTGGCTGAGGCCGAATTCGGCGGTTTCCAGTTGCAGCGCGCTCTGGGCACTCAGGCAAAGGCTGACGACCTGGTCGTAGGCCTGGTAGTGCAAGGTCTTGCATTGCCCCAGGTGCCAGCGATACAGCTCGACGCGGGTGGCTCGGGTGAGCAGGAAGTCATAGAGTGCCTGGGCCTGGGCATTCATCTTGACGATTTGATCCAGATTGGCCTCGGCGGCCAACATCGCGTGTTTCTGCGCGTTGATCTGTTCGTCGATCATCGCCAGCTCCGCTGTGGCCTGGTCCCGCGCCAACCCCCAGTCTTCGCGTCGCCGCCGATAGCTTTCGGAGGTCGCGTCCTTCTCGGCATCGCTGCGCACGACCTCTGCCCCGACCTGGAACCCGTAAGCCAGGGCTCTTGGAGCACTGCCGAACTGATGGCCGCCGTTGGCCAGGCCGAACACATTGGGGAAGGCATCGATGACAGCGCCCGCCACTTGCATCGAGGTGCTCAGCGCCGTCAACAATTTAACGCTGTCGAGGGCCTCCATAACCTTGTATTCACTGCTGGAAATATTCTCGCTGTACAGCTTCGTGTAGTGGGCTTGCCGCTCCGCGGTCAAGGTGCGACTGCTGTTCAACGCCGCCAGCGTGTCCCGTAGTTGTTCAAGATTTTCTTCCTGCACGGTCCGGACGAAGGTACTCAACTCGGTCAGGTGGCGCTGTTGCAACAACTCTTGCTCGCCCCGGTCCTGTTGTTCCAGCAAGCGCATCACCTGGTTGCCGCACTCCTGCAGATATTGGGTCGCCCGCAGGGCCGTATCGAACAGCGTGCGCCAGCGAAACGCCGCAACCCGCAAAGGCCCGCCCATGGGGCGCACGGGGCCGGCACCGCCGGCAGCCAGGTTGTTGAGCAGATCCGAAGGGTTGATGGTGCTGAACAACTCGATGGACAGCGGTTTGCCGTCGATGGTCAGGTTATGGCGCAGGTTGTACATGCGCTGGGCCGGTAACTCATAGAGCTGCAACACGCGCTGGCTCACCGGCAAGCGGAAACGCTCCACGCCGACAACGCCGGGGTCTTCAAAAAAATGGCTCCTGACCGGCAGCGATCCCGGATCCAGCAGCAGATCCTGCTCGAACGCCCTGAGCGCGGCACTGTCTTCGAGTTCCTCGACCAGTTCCGTCAACGTGGCAGGCGTCCATTGACTGAGGGTGTGCATGTCCGGCGTGGCGCCCATCAGGTTCTTGGCGCGCAGGTATTGCAGCTTGGCGGCGGCCAGACTGTCCCGTGTCAGTTGCCTGTACAACCAGTCGCCCCAGGCCACGAGGTTGGCGACATAGTCCAGAAAAATCAGCATCTGGTAGTGCCGGGGGGTGGAATAGGCAATCGCGTCAGGGTCGGTCGGGTTGTCGGCTTCGCAGCCCACGTCCCCCTCGCTACCAGACACATTCAACGGCCGGCAACGCCAATAGCGCGGCTTCGGATCCGCCCGCTCGGCCTGTGTGTCGGCAATCGCCTGGGGATCGAAGATGAAGTGCAGCCATTGTTGGGCTTCGACGAAGCGCTCCTCGTCCTTGAGCCGGGTCGCCACCAGGTGAGGCAGATGAAAAAAAAGTTCCCAGAAGAACAGCCCGTTGGCACCGTCGAACGGGCCGTTGGGTTCGTTCGAATCGTCGGGCAACGGCGGCTCGTCGGGAAACTGGGTGTCCCAATCGAGGACGGCATCGATCGACACATTGGCGCGTGTCACCAGCTCAGCGCCGATCAGGGTGTTCAGGCGCGCGTACTTGAGCGCCAGCCCCGAGTCATTGAGGTGCAGGAATTGCCCCCCCCGCGCATCGGTCTTGTGCACGGCGGGCAGGCTGGGGTCGGTGGGAACGCCCTTCAGGTCCAAGGTGAAGGTCTTCTGGCCAAAGTCGCGAGGAGGCTCGCCAATGTTCTCCGGACCTTTGAGGATGAACGTTGCCGTCAAGTTGGCGAAGTTTTCCCGTTCGATCCCATGCCACGCAAAGGACCAGCCGCCGTTGTCCGAGTGGGTCTCGACAACGTCGGGCTCGTCATCTCCCGAGTGGTATAGCAGCGACAGGGTAAATGCCATTGGCTCGCCTGTCTTGCCGGGCATCAACAGGGCGCAGTGCGCCTGGTAATACAAGTGCTGCTTACCCCCTACCGTTCTCACAACCACTTTGAGGGTGAAGTTTTCCACCAGGGGATCGGCGCCACTCGACACCGTTTCCGTCATTTTGGAAAAGCCTTCGGGGGCCACTCGCTGTTGAAGGGTCGTGGGCTTGGAGAAGCGGACCATGGCCAGGTGATCCATGAGCGGCTTTTCGTCGGCCACCTTGCGAAACAGTGCGTCGCGTGTTTCGTAGATCTCCACCGGCCAGGGAGGTATCTCAGGAAAAGCCAGTGTCCGCGCATTGGTCAAATGCACCGCCAACCGCCCCTTGGGGTACAACGGGTCCACGTCGTCGCGCAGCATCACCGCCACCAGCCGACATCCCGGGCTGACGTCCTCGTTGAACGCCGACAGATTCAGCCGTATCGGCGGCGACCACTTTCCGTCCAGCGTGATGAAGGCCACCTTCAGCTCAAGCTCGTAGGGCTTTTGCAGGCCGCCGTCGCCATCGAACAAGGCCGGGCGCCATTCGGCCCAGACCAGGCACAAGCGTCCCCCCCAAAAGACCAGGCGACTGTCGAGCACCTGCGCATCGGCGGGGATATCGACCGGTTGCCACTCGCTCCATGCCGCCGGGTTGATCGTCTGGGTGTCGGCGTCCAGCTGCACGTCGGCCTTGCGCCAGAAGTAACGGTAGGGGGCGATCCGTTCCCGGCCCACCAGGTAATAGTCGGCACGGCGGGCATCGGGCCCATCGACATAGCCGTTGAGCACATCCAGGTTGCACACTTCTTCAAAGGCGCGCAGGTATTGCTGCACGCCCGACTGCACCGAGTCGGTGGTCAGCCGGGTCTGGTTGAGGTTGTTTTCCAGCGTCCTGAACAGGCTGGTCTTGCGGATGCGCGCATAGGGGGTGATGTAGTCTTCGGGCATGCACTTGAGCAACTGGCTGGCGGCCCACAGCGGATACTGGCTGGCGATGTCCCAGTCTTTCAGGTCCTTGCGGTCGAACTCCCGCTGGGTGTAGCCGGGCTCCAGCTTCTGGTAGACGGCGTGGATGTACTGCTGGAAACAACTGACCGCCTCGGCGACCCAGGTCGTCTTGACCTGATGGTTGTCCAGGGGGTCGGTGCGCAGCCACTCCAGCAGATCGTCGGCGGTCTTGATCGGTGGGTACCCCTTGCCGGCGTCATGGTCTTCGATTTCCTTGATACCCAAGGCACATTCGATCAACGCGTCGCGGCGCAGGGCGGTTGCCCGGGTGATGTCTTGCGTAGCCATTGCCCTCTCCTGTGAGTTGGGTGTCGTCGCCAACCGGCCAAGCTCCGTGGCGCTGGGTGGAGCGTTGTTTCAGGGGACGAATTTGATGGGGCGGAAGCCCAAATCGATGCTGTCCCTCCTGACTATTGGTTCTTCAATCTCCAGCGGTGTCGCGCTGGTGAACGTCACCTCGGTTATCCCCTCGGCATTGGTCTTGCCTGCAACGGGGAGAAGCGGATCGAGATTCCAGGTCACCGCCTCATGGGCAGCCGGGTTGCCATGTTTGTCGTACATGAGCGCCCGCAGCGTGACGTCAACGCCGACTTTTTCCTCCTGGATGATGAAATCGCCCTGCGGACGCGCCAGTTCGAAACTGGACGGATCATTGCCCAGGGTGATCGTCGCCGCTGGCTGCGGCTCGCGGGCGTCGAGCCGGTAACTGATCACGTCGCGCCCCATAGCATGACCGGCATGCACCGTGACGGTGGCCTGCCCCTGCTCATTGGTGGTGGACTTCTGCGGTTCGATACGGCACAGCGTCGCCCCCCAATACACATTGACGTTCATCTGGGGCTCCTGCCCAAGGGTCACCGTGACGGTCAGTTGCGTGGTTTCATTGCTGTTGGCAACCAGTTCGGTAGTACCCACCGTGCTTTGGACCTCGACCCGATCACCGGCGGCGTGGAGGCCGTACAAGGGTGACGTCCGGTCGGGGTCCGCCAACCGGGCCGTGACCTGATCGGCCAAGTCCCGATAGGCGCTGAAGGACGCGTCGGGTAGCAACGTGCCCATTTTCAATGTGGTCGACGCATCGAGGGTGCTCTGGAGCGAGAACTCACGCAGGCGTGTGAACAGGTCCAGGTGTTGCAGGCTGCGGATGTAACCCTGCCCGCCGTTGACACGCTTGGCGCAGGCGAGCACTTCCTCGGCACTCCAGCCGAAGAGTTCGGCCAGCAGCTCAGCGGCATGGGCTTGTACCAGCCGGAGGCCGTCGCTGGACAGGTCACCGGGCAGTTCATTGACCCGCTGCAGGTAATCGAGCAGCTGTGATTCGGGCTCCTCGCTGAGCGCGACGGCGCGGTTGTAGATTGTCAGGTAGTACAAAGCGCTGGGCGTTAAGGGAGCGCTGGCGGGTGCATTTTCAACGCCATCGCCGATGACGAGGTAAAGCGTCAGGAATTCCGCACTCAGTTTCAGCGCCTTCACGACCTCGCTGCGGCCGGTAAAGCCGTTGAGCATGCCAAGGAACGAATCGCCGGGCTCATCTTCCTCACCGGCGCCTGACGGAACGTCCGCCGTTGAGCGTCCCGCCACATAGGCCAGCACCTCTTGCACCGTGCTGCCCGCCCAGGTCAGCACCGGCAACGCCAGGGGCGGGGCCAGTTCGCCAAACACCGCCAGGCTCTCCTGAACCACGCCACGCTGGCCGGCACGGCTGCTCAGCAACACCGCGACGATCTGTTCGACAGTCTGTGGATCGTCTTTACCGAGCACTCGCCGCACCACGCGCTCGACCACTTCCCGAGCATGATCCTCGTAAGCCGGGTCGGCTGATTCGCTGCGGTGAATGACCACCCCCTGCTCATCGACCAGCTCCAGCAACTGTTGGGTCCATTGCCGGTCGTTGGACAACGGCGAGACACCGCCCATGCGCAACGCGGCCTCGGTAAACAGCGCGGGCGCGAGCTGCGAACGGATCTGATCGAACAGCCGGGTCTGTGCCTCCGAGGGTTCGGTGGGCGCAAGCACGGGCTTGACGCGCGCCAGGGTCCAGGCCACGTCCAGGTTACTATTGGCGCACCAGCGCACCCACCCCTCCAGGCTCTGGATCTGGGTCAAGGCGTCCGGTGACTCCGAATCAGCGCGGGCGTTGATCGCCGGCGAGCCCAGCAGCGCAGCGAGCCCGGCTTCGCCGCTCAACCGGGTGAGGATCTCCACCGCCACATTCGGCGCGATCCCCAACAACTGCGGCAGCCTGGCCATGCGGTAGAACGCGGACAGTACCGACCGGCTCCGCTTGAGCGCCGTCAGGCCCTGGGCGCTGGCGATCAACGGGGCCAGGTTGAAATAGGTCGCCAGGTCGATGTTCAGGCCACCGCAGATCTGCGCGACAGTCAACGCGTCGGCCTCGGTCTGCGGCACCAGCGCGAACGCACCGTCGTCCATCCGCAATGGCGGTGTGGACAGCACGTCGCGGTTGAACACCCGATCGAATTGCGACAGCTCGGTGCCCCGTCCGAAAATCGAAATGTCGCCAACGAACGCTGCGAATTCTTCCGCCGAGCAGCGGTAGTCTTCCCGCAACATCTGAAACAGTCCCAGGGCCCGAACAGTGCTGCTCGTCATCCAGTAATCGGGCGGTTCCGTGGCTGACGTGCCACCCACCCGTGCCTCGGGATTCAGCTCGGCACCGATGATCGCTGTCAGCAGTGCATCGGTTTCATGGCTGGGCAATTGCAACGCGTTGTCCAGTCGGATCTTGCGGTTGAGCCGATCGATTCTGTCATTGAAGGTCACGTCTTCAATGAGCCCGATGATTCTATTGGTGCTGGCATCGCCGCCATAGGTGATGCTCATCGAGTCATCCGCCAACCCATTGTTGACGAACACCGAGCCCGCATGTCCGGGGGTAATCACTGTATCGAGTATCAGCACATGGTCGGACAGCGAAGGGGCAAACGACTCGACCGAGAGCAAGGCTTCCAGCCCACGCTGAGTCAGTTTGGTCCGCTGGTTGAAAAACGCCGTCTGGTTCAGGTTCTGCGGCTCAATGCCTCGCGCCCCGAAGTTCTCCTTGAACCAGTCATCGGTGTCCCCCTCGGGGAAAAGCGACTCTTCCACCATGAGCTGCCGCAACACCGGGCTGAGCCGGGCCGCCTGGGTCAGGGCTGCGCCGCTGTTGCCACCCCAGGGCAGCGCCCGCAGGAAATAGGGAAACGCTGGATCGCACAGCTGCACGATACGGCCAATGGACAGTTTCAGGTCCCGGGTCCACTCATCCAGCGTGACCCACGGGTGGTGATAAGGCAGCCCATTGGGATAGCGTCGGCGACTCAGCATCTCATCCAGATCGACGCCCTCACTCAGGGAGTCTTCGATGGACTTTTCCAGCACGGCGCTGACCACCTCTACCGATGACACCACCCGATATGTCGTCACCGGGTCGACGCGCAGCAGTCCCAAGTCCTTGCGGCGCAGGGCGAGCGCGTAAGCATTCTCGTTTTCGGAAGGGATGAGGCGGCGCTCGGACCAGTGCTTGAGCCACACCGCATAGGCCACGGGCGAATGGATGGCTTCGATCGCGTCCGCCGGGCATTTATTACTGAAGTTGGGCTTGAACAGCTCTTCATAGGTGGGCCCCGGGACCAACGCCAGCAGGCCTTGGCGCAGGTGAGAAGGAAGCGGCTCCTGACGGGTCAGTTGATCTTCGATGAAGCCGCGCAGCACCCACGTTGCCAAGCCGTTGAGGCGTAAGGTAAGCGCCTGGGCATCTTCGGGTTCCAGCCCGTACTCGTTCACCAGCCCGGATGCCCCTTTACGTGCCAGGGCACACACCGAGCCACCCGCCGCGAAATACTGCCCAAGGTCGGACAGAGGCTCGGACCGTCGCCCCGCCAGGAGCTGTTCGCAAAAACGACTGGCGATTTGCGCCGGAGAATCTTTCATCGCAGTGCTCCGTTTCAAGTATTGAAGACGAAGTGGCTACAGCTCCGGGGCCACGTCAAAACGCGGGCTTTCTCCCCAGTCCGACCCGGCTTGCCGCGCCTTCACCCAGTGCGGGCCAGGCGTCAATGGCTCCCGGGGCGAGCCCGCCCAAGTGCCGTCGGCCACCGCAAGGTCCGGGGCGATCACCTGCCGGGCATCGAACCAGTGCGACACCTCAACGCGCTTGCCGCTCTCACCGGTACCTTCGAAGAACGCCGTACCCGCGAACCACTGCCCCGCTTCCGGCGTCGTGAAGGTTGGAGCCCCGGACAGCAACAGCACCTCATGGGGCGCGCTCCACCCGGAGCTGTACCCGTCGCACTCCTGCTGCACGATCAATGAATGAGGACCGGCTGGACGCTCGACAGCCAGGGGCATCGACCAGGTCCGGTTCGCCTGCACCTGCACCCTGCCCAGCACCGTGTCGGGTGCATCGCTCCAGGCCACTTCGACCCAGTCGCCGGTGAAGCCATGCCCGGAAATCGTCACCGTTGCGCCGAGGTGCTGCTGCAGTGCCGGCGACTCGATGACCGGGATGGCCGGCACGGCGGTGAAGGCATGGTCGGGGCTGAAATCGGAGTCCTTGTCCTTGAAGAACTGCTTGGCACGCAGCGTATAGGTGCCCACCGGCAGGTGCGCGTCATAGAACCAGTAGCCATCGTTGCCTCTGGCCCGGACCGTCGCCAACGGCTCGTCCGCCCCGTCGAGCCACAACTCGACGGTGGCCGTGTCCAGCCCGGACACTTTGCGGGCATAGCCATCAATGACCGAAACCCGGGCAATGGCATCGCCCGGCTGGGGATGGTCGATGGTGGGGGGAAACAGGATCACCTTGAAGCTGACTGGCTCGCTGGCCTCGGACGGAAACTCGCCGTATTGCTGGACCGCGTAAACCTTGTGATCGTCAAACGCAAGGTCCTCGGTAATGGGCACCGACCATGCGTTGCCGGTGACCTCGGCTTCGCCGAGAAGGGTTTCTGATACAAAATCAAACACGCGCATCAAAGCCCCAGGGATACCACCCGTGCCCTGGATGATCGGGTTGTGATCCACCTCTTCATCATTCACCGGTGAGGTGATGACCGGTCGCAACACGACGACCTCGAACGGTTGGGACACCTCATCCGAGATCTGGCCGCCGAAGGACTGCGTGACCCTGGCGGTATAAGTGCCGGGCATGAAGGGCTCCTGCCGGGTGAAGCTCCAAGTGGCACCGTTCACTTGCGCGGCATAGGGGGAGTTCGAGTCCCCATCGAACTGAAGCTGCACCTGCGCACCATTCAGGCAGGTGCCGGAGAAGCGTGGGGTCAGGCCGTCCTGGCGAACCTCCACGGTGGGGACCGGGGCCCGGATGACGAATTGCTTTGAAGTGGGCTCGGAAGAGAGGTTATTGAACAACTGCCGGGCTTCGACGGAGTAAGTCCCCGGATTCCAGGCTTCGGTCGCAGCGCTTGACCACCTGTTGTTGGCAACCTCGACAGTCGGCACGGCAGGCGTCGATTCGCCCACCCGCAGCACCTTGATCTGCGCCGCAGGTTGTCCCGTCCAACTGTGACCGATACCGGAAAACACAGGTTTGCGGTCCCCGCCAACCTGAACCTCCAAGGTCGGCATCGGCACAGGTATCGTGACCGTGAGCCTGTCGCTCCAATCCGAATGAATCCAGGCGGAACCGTCGGGGAGTTTTTGCCGGATATCCACCGAGTAGCTTCCCGGCGGCTGATCGGACCATTCCACCGCCCACTGGCCGCCACTGACGCCAGTGCTGACCTGCGGGTCGTTAACGCCGGTTTTATGAACATCCACCGTGGCGCCGGCGTGGCCGGCGCCGGAAAATTTCGCCGTGCCGGGCCTGGGGTAGGTGACTTGGATATCAAACAATTTCGGCGGTTTTATCTTGAACGCTCTAGGCGAACTACGACCCGAGTCCTTCCCGTTCAATGTTTGCAAGGCAGCCAGCGAGGTAGGCCCCGCCGCCACGGTCACGTCTGCACTCCAACTACCATTGTCCTGCGTGACCAGCGTGTGACCCACACTGGTTTCCGACGGATCGCGATAGACTGTCACCGTTGCACCTTTGAGTGCGTTGTTACCGCTGAGGTTAAAGGTTTGTGCCTGAATGCTATTGGCGGCGGGACCTGTGATCGCCGGGGCACCTAATACGTTATAGGTAACGGGTGCTGAAACGACTCGGGGGAAACCTGTTAACTCGAATATCGCCACCACTGCGACAGGTCCACTGGGTAGTGCAACATTTAAAGGCGACGCCCAACTATCGTTTGCCCCTATAGTCGTTTCTGCTGCCAGTTGAAAACTTTGATTGTCTCTCTTGACCACTTTTACTTTGCTACCGGGGGCACCGAATCCACGGAAGCTATCACCGGTGACCATAACGGTATTGGCGTCGGGTGCAGAGATATAGGCGAGAAAGATATGCTGACCAAGTGAATTTTCGGACGGTTTGCCGCTTACCACCTGATAAGCGTCAATCGTCATGTGTCGTCCATCGGGCGTGAGATTGACAGTCGCATTCCATATTCCGCCAAACGTCACCCTTGCCTCGGACGGGTCGGCGCTGACACTGGTGCGGACAAACACCGCTGCACCATGGGCGTATAAAGCGCCCCCGCCGGTAACGACTACGCTACGGGCGCTAACATTTCTGATTGGATCGATAAATGGCGCAGGGACAATGTGCTCCACCCTTACTTGCCCCGTCATACTGACGTCGCCCACATTTTTTCTGTCGTATATGAAATTGAAGTGTATAACCGCATCCTTAGCATTACCCGCTACAGAACGCGAATGGACAAACGAATGCCACTCGTCATCTTGGGTCGCATTTTTCGTTAGTTCATCCCAACCCGTATCGCCCGCACCGTCCGAAACAAGCTTGAGTTTAATATTCCCCTCGTTTCGGCCGTTGCCGCTTGCCCGAAATCGCTGTGTCTCTACAGTGAATAACCTACCGGTAGGAAACCATGTGTACTCCACTTCGAGGTCTGCCCAATAACCATCCTTTGCAGCCCTTATGGTCTTTGTCCCATGAGACTCACCCGTTTCAATGACGCCCTCCTTCTGTACCGCAGGTTCGAGGCCGTTCTGTTCGGAATCGTCGTCAGTGGTCATGTCTCACTCCCAAGAAAAATGGCGATGGATAGCAATCGCAGAACGGGCTCTGGGGAAGTAGTGAATGACAAACCCGTCGTGGCTGGCACCTGTCAGGTTCGACAGTGACGACGAGTGGTGGGACGTGGTGTCAGACATGGATCGGGATGACTACAACGCCTTGCGCAACGGACTACAGATCCGCCAGAATCCGCCGGCTTGTGTGCTTTGGCCTTGCCCCGTAACTTGATTCGCGTCGCTGATATCCAGCGGTCGGGTTTAGTCGCCCGGGAGGTATAACGAAGTGCATAAGCATCATCCAGTCGGGTTCCCTGTCCCCGTGCTTAATGGTGGCTGTGCGCAGGGCGCCCTCGGGCGCGCCGGTTCTTTCGTTATCCTCCCGGTCGACTAACCTGCGTTCAGCCGCCACCCTCGTTTAGTCGCGAGTCGGTGGTAGCCCATTTAATGGATAACGAAACATGATCAAACCAACACCCAATCCCCCGCACACCGACCCACTGTCCCCCCACGAAACCCTCGACCCCGCCAGGCTCGACCAGGCCGCTCAACGAGCCCTGGACTACTACCTCAAGCCCGACAGCGGCCAACCCGACCCGAAAACCGCCAAGCACCTGGATTACTTCATCGTCGCCCCCGACGCCGATCCCGAAGGCATGCTCGCGCACACTTACGAAACCTTCTGCTCGGTGAGCACGCTGATTCTGGATTTATCGGAAGATCTGGAAGGTGCCCCGCGCAACCTGGCCCTGGCGATTCACCAGATGGGCGAGATGGGGGTGTTGTTGCTGGAGAGGCTGCTGGACGGTGAAGAGAAGATTCAGCGCTGAAGACCGAATGCCCTGTGAGGTGAAGGGTTGATGCAGGACCTGTGGGAGCGAGCCTGCTCGCGAAGAGGGCGGTCCATTCAGCATCGATGTGACTGCCCTACCGCTATCGCGAGCAGGCTCGCTCCCACAAGGGGTCGGGATCAGCCTGACCTTGCCCCTCGCCTGTCTCACTGGCTTGAAGTATGCCCGGCAAAAGTCAGGCGGGCATCAAGCCGAAGCCGGCAACGAGTGGAAACTGAAGTAATGCTGCAGCGCCCCGACCAGCTGACCGTACTCCGGCGGCGCCCCATGGAGGCTGAAGCCAGCGTCGAAATGCTGTGGCGTCACGTCTTCATGGCACCACAGGCAGGTGGCCTTCAACTTGATATCCCTCTGCGGCCCTTCATCGGCGGGGATTTTCAGGTGCAGCTCAAAGTCTGCGCCGACCATCAACGGCAGCGTGCTGATCAGCATCAGACCATGTTCAGAAACGTTTCCCAGATAACCAATAAGCCTGTCGTTGACGCCGTTGAACACTTTCAAGAAGCACGGCAAATCCTGCCGATCAATTCGACGTTTTTTGTACATGTTTTGTATCGCTTTTCCCAGCCCTCAACGAGGACCTACCCAATGCTTCGGAACGAGCCCAAGCGAGCCCGCTCTCCCCGATCCCGGTGCCAGACGCTTGCAAGCGTCTTGAGCCTGTTCCTGCCGGTCACAGGTGTTGCCTCGACATTAGAGATCTTGCTCTAGCCACGAGTTGTACAAATATAGCTCAAGCTTGGACAGAAGCCAGTCCGCAACGATGCCGGCCATCCGCCGGGGAATATCCCTCGGCGGCTGTGCCGCGGTGGTGATCAGAATGCAGTCGGGCGGATCGCCGAGGCACTGCGGGTCGGGTAGTGCCCCAGGCTTTCGAGGGTTTCGAGCCGGGCACGGGCGCGGAAGGCATATTCACTGGTGGGGTATTGCGCGATGATGAACTGGTAGGTCTGCGCCGCGTCAACGAACAGTTTCTGCCGCTCCAGGCACTGGCCCCGCAGCATCGAGACTTCCGGCTGCATATAGCGACGGGCCCGGCTGGCGCGGTCGACCTGGGACAGTTCGAGCATCACCTGGTCGCAATTGCCACGGTCGTAGGCCTTGTAGGCCAGGTTCATGTGATGGTTCATCGACCACCGGGTGCAGCCCGTGATGCTCAGGGCCAGGGCAATAAAAAGCACGAATCGCATGGGAAGGTTCTCCTGTCTTGAGCGCTGTATCGGCCTGCCCTTAGAAATCTTCAACTCTATATGACGCCGGGCTCGCTCTTGTGGCGAGGGGATTTATCCCCGCTGGGCTGCGAAGCAGACCCAACACCGGCGACTCAATCCGCCTGAGACACCGAGTAACAGGGCTTTGGGGCCGCTTCGCAGCCCAGCGGGGATAAATCCCCTCGCCACAGATGAATTCTCATGGCCACAAGAGTGATCCAGGCCAAAGAGGCGTGAAAATCTTCGGGAATGTTCACTTCGAAAAAGAAACGAATAAGTAGTGCATATGAACAATGACTACACCCAAAGACCATAGTAGCCTTCGCTGGCGCTTGAACTTGAGGAGTCTTGCATGTCCGTCCGTCGCACCAAAATCGTCGCTACCCTTGGCCCGGCCAGTAATTCGCCGGAAGTTCTCGAACAGCTGATTCTGGCTGGCCTGGACGTTGCCCGCCTGAACTTTTCCCACGGTACTCCCGATGAGCACAAGGCTCGTGCGAAGCTGGTGCGCGACCTCGCCGCCAAGCACGGCCGCTTCGTTGCCCTGTTGGGTGACCTGCAAGGCCCCAAGATCCGGATCGCCAAATTCGCCAACAAGCGCATCGAGTTGAAGATCGGTGACACCTTCACCTTCTCCACCAGCCATCCGCTGACCGAAGGCAACCAGCAGGTGGTCGGCATCGACTACCCGGACCTGGTCAAGGACTGCGGCGTGGGCGACGAGCTGCTGCTCGATGATGGTCGCGTGGTGATGCGCGTCGACACCGCCACCGCCACCGAACTGGTCTGCACCGTGACCATTGGCGGTCCGCTGTCGGACCATAAAGGCATCAACCGTCGCGGCGGCGGCCTGACGGCACCGGCCCTGACTGAAAAAGACAAGGCCGACATCAAGCTGGCCGCGGAAATGGAAGTCGACTACCTGGCAGTGTCCTTCCCCCGTGACGCCGCCGACATGGAATACGCCCGTCAACTGCGCGACGAAGCCGGCGGCACCGCCTGGCTGGTGGCGAAGATCGAACGCGCCGAAGCCGTGGCCGACGACGAAACCCTTGACGGCCTGATCAAGGCCTCCGACGCCGTGATGGTGGCCCGTGGCGACCTCGGTGTGGAAATCGGCGACGCTGAGCTGGTGGGCATCCAGAAGAAGATCATCCTGCATGCACGCCGCCACAATAAAGCGGTGATCGTCGCGACCCAGATGATGGAGTCGATGATCCAGAACCCGATGCCGACCCGCGCCGAAGTGTCCGACGTAGCCAACGCCGTGCTCGACTACACGGACGCCGTAATGCTCTCGGCCGAAAGCGCCGCCGGCCAATACCCGCTCGAAGCAGTGCAGGCCATGGCCCGCATCTGCATGGGCGCGGAAAAGCACCCGACCGGCAAGACCTCCAGCCATCGCATCGGCAAGACTTTCGAACGCTGCGATGAGAGCATCGCCCTGGCGACGATGTACACCGCCAACCACTTCCCGGGCGTAAAGGCGATCATCGCCCTGACCGAAAGTGGCTACACGCCGCTGATCATGTCGCGCATCCGTTCTTCGGTGCCGATCTACGCGTTCTCCCCGCACCGCGAAACCCAGGCCCGTGCCGCCATGTTCCGTGGCGTCTACACCGTGCCGTTCGACCCGGCCGCCCTGCAACCGGGCGAAGTCAGCCAGGCGGCGGTGGACGAGTTGGTCAAGCGCGGCGTGGTGCAGACCGGTGACTGGGTCATCCTGACCAAGGGCGATAGCTACCACACCATCGGCGGCACCAACGGGATGAAAATCCTGCACGTCGGCGACCCAATGGTCTGAGTGCCCCCGCTGAAAGACAAAAGCCCTGCCATGTGAATGGCGGGGCTTTTTTGCTTTGCCTGGACGGACGCCATCGCGAGCAGGCTCGCTCCCACAGTGGATCAGCGATGTACGCAGCATTGGCATACCCCCCAAACCTGTGGGAGCCAGGCTTGCCCGCGAAGGCGGCGGTACATTCAACCTCTCAGTGACAGATCCACCGCTTTCGCGAGCGAGCCCGCTCCCACAGTGGATCAGCGGTGTACGCAGCATTGGCATACACCACCAGACCCTGTGGGAGCGAGCCTGCTCGCGATGGCGGTGGCTCAGCCCCCGCCGCCCTCACGGGTAAGGAAGACATCCGCCAGCAACTGATTGCGCGGCAAGCCGGCCAGGTAGAGGCGTTTGGCGAAGGCTTCGACCCGCTCGGGGTGGCCGCAGGCCAGGGCCTGGGTGTGTCGGGAGGGCAGCCGCAGTTGCGCCAGCGCTGCAGGCGCCTCGACCGAGGTCAGCAGTTGGACGCTGAGTTGTGGGTACTTGGCGGCCAGCGCCGCCAGGGGTTTGCCCAGGTAATGCCCGCTGGCGTCATGGGCGACATGCACAAGATGAATCGGCCCTCGATGTTGCTGGCGCAGGGCTTCGCGCAGAATGCCGAACAACGGCCCCAGCCCGGTACCGGCGGCCAGCAGCCACAACGGTCTGTCGTGCCAGGCGGGATCATAATGCAGCGCACCGCCGCGCAATTCACCCAGGCGGATGGGGTCCCCCACGTTCAGGGATCGAGCCCGGTCGATAAATTGCCCGGGCTGGCGGCAATCGAGGTGAAACTCCAGGAAGCGGTCTTCCTCCGGCAGGCTCGCCAGGGAATAGGGTCGGGCGACGTCGCCGAGCCACAGCACCAGGTGTTGCCCGGCCTGGTAACGCAGCCTCCGTTCAGGGGCGACGCGCAAACGCAGCACGTCGGGCCCCAACCAGTCCGCCGCCACGACCTGGGCCGCCTGACCGTCGCGTTGCGGATCGAACGTGTGGACCTGCACATCCTCGACCACCTGGCATTGGCAGGCCAGCCGCCAGCCCTGGTCGCGCTGTGTCGGGCTCAAGGCATCGGGCCGAGCATCGCGCACATCGCCACCGATGCATTGCACCAGGCAGGCATGGCAACTGCCGGCGCGGCAACTGTAGGGCACCGGCACCCCGGACTGATTCAGCGCGTCCAACAGGTTACTGCCGGGCGCGACGGTCCATTGCCGGCCGGCGACCGTCAGTTCAGGCATCAACATTCTCCCAGGCGGCGGCACACCGATTACGGCCGTCTCGCTTGGCACGGTACAAGGCCTGGTCGGCACGTTGCAATGCGTTGTCCAGGTCGTCGTCCATTTCCAGCAGTGTCATGCCCGCCGACAGGCTCAGAGGTCCCACCCGCAGACCAGTCAACTCGACGGCAGCAAACGCCAGGCGCAGCCGTTCGCAACAAGCGGTCAGGCGCGCGGGGTCGCAGGCGGGCAGGAGCATGACGAACTCTTCGCCGCCATAGCGCGCCAGCACGTCGCCTTCGCGCAGGCAGGCCGTGGCAACGCTGGCGAAGGCCTGGAGCACCTGGTCGCCGGCAGCATGGCCGTGCAGGTCGTTGATACGCTTGAAATGGTCAAGATCGATCAAGGCCAAGCCATGGGCCATATCCGGCTTGAGGGTATTGAGTTCACGGGATGCCAGGCGCAGGAAATGCCGGCGATTGAACAGGCCGGTCAGTTCATCGGTGGCCACCAGATCTTCGAGCTGGCGCATCATGCCGCGCAGGGTGTCCTGGTGAGCCTGCAAGGCAAATCGCCGCTGGCGCATGCGCTGGCGCGACGTCTGGACATAGCGGGCGTACAGCACCAGCCACACCAGCACGATAAACAGCACGCACACCTGCAAGCCGGCCAACGTCGGATCGGAAAGCCGGAAGAACCAGGCGTCCCAGAGGGTAAGGCCGGTGAAGCTGAAGAACACCAGCATCGCGCAACGCACAAAAGCCCGACGGGACAGGTGAAACAGTCCGAACAGCAGGATCAGTACGTAGAAGACCAGGAACAGGCCCCGAGCCTGGTCCAGGTGCCCCATCATCCAAGTCTGCCAACCCAGGCCGATCAGTACTTGCACTTCGGTGAGGCTGGGGTCGGCGAACCGCAGGTTGCGACCACTGAGGAACACTGCGAACAGCGCACCTTGGCACAGCACCACCAAGGCGCTGCCGATGATGACGCCGCGTAACGAGTCGAGGTAATGCCCACTGAAAAATGCCAGCCACAGCAACACCAGCGCCAGCGCGTAAGTCGCGGCCGCCAGGGCGAAGCGTTTGAGCAGGAGACGTTGAATGGCGTTATGGGTCAATCGTTGACTCACCATGGGAAAAGAAACTGACAGGAGGCGTCCTACGCTACAGGCCAGCCGCCACTTTAGTGGCGTGTAGGACAAATGACCATTCAATTCTGGAGCAGAAAAATGGCGTCAAAGCAATGGCCCATTTTGACGCAGTGTTCCTTGCTCGACGCACACCCACCTGTGCTGAGGGATTTACCTGTGGCGAGGGGATTTATCCCCGCTGGGCTGCGAAGCAGACCTAAAAGCTGCCGCTGCGGTGTGTCAGGTTAATGTGTACCTATCATTTAGGGCCGCTTCGCGCCCCAGCGGGGATAAATCCCTTCGCCACAGATGAATCCCCTCGCCACAGATAAAATCCCCTCAGCACAGATAAATCCTACTGCCACAGGGGCGGCTTGCTCCCACAGGATGCCCGCCTGCGATATACTGCCGCGCCTTTTTAGCGTCGCGCCAGCATGCCCGGCGTGTCTTAAGAGGTGCCGCCCGTCGACCGATGCACCCAAACGAGCGGTACCTTATTGAATGTTCCCGTCTTAGAGAGGAGCGCGACTCATGACCGTGATCAAGCAAGACGACCTGATTCAGAGCGTTGCCGACGCCCTGCAGTTCATTTCCTACTACCACCCCGTGGACTTCATCCAGGCGATGCACGAAGCCTACCTGCGCGAAGAATCGCCAGCGGCCCGTGACTCCATGGCGCAGATCCTGATCAACTCGCGCATGTGCGCCACCGGCCATCGGCCGATCTGCCAGGACACCGGCATCGTGACCGTGTTCGTACGGGTGGGCATGGACGTGCGCTGGGACGGCGCGACCATGAGCCTGGACGACATGATCAACGAGGGCGTGCGTCGCGCCTACAACCTGCCGGAAAACGTCCTGCGCGCCTCCATCCTCGCCGACCCGGCGGGTGCGCGCAAAAACACCAAGGACAACACCCCGGCGGTCATCCACTACTCCATCGTCCCGGGCAACACCGTGGAAGTGGACGTGGCGGCCAAGGGCGGCGGCTCCGAGAACAAGTCGAAAATGGCCATGCTCAACCCGTCCGACTCCATCGTCGACTGGGTACTCAAGACCGTTCCGACCATGGGTGCCGGCTGGTGCCCACCGGGCATGCTCGGCATCGGCATCGGCGGCACCGCCGAGAAGGCCGCGGTCATGGCCAAGGAAGTGTTGATGGAATCCATCGACATCCACGAGCTGAAGGCCCGCGGTCCGCAGAACCGTATCGAAGAGATGCGCCTGGAGCTGTTCGAGAAGGTCAACCAACTGGGCATCGGTGCCCAGGGCCTGGGTGGCCTGACCACCGTGCTCGACGTGAAGATCATGGATTACCCGACCCACGCCGCCTCCCTGCCGGTGTGCATGATCCCCAACTGCGCCGCCACCCGTCACGCCCACTTCGTGCTGGACGGCACAGGCCCGGCAGAGCTGGAAGCGCCACCGCTGGATGCCTACCCGGAAATCGTCTGGGAAGCAGGCCCGTCGGCTCGTCGCGTAAACCTCGACACCCTGACCCCGGAAGAAGTGCAGAGCTGGAAGCCGGGCGAAACCGTGCTGCTCAACGGCAAAATGCTCACCGGTCGCGACGCGGCGCACAAGCGCATGGTCGAGATGCTGAACAAGGGTGAAACCCTGCCGGTGGACCTCAAGGGTCGCTTCATCTATTACGTGGGCCCGGTCGACCCGGTAGGCGACGAAGTGGTTGGCCCGGCCGGTCCGACCACCGCCACGCGGATGGACAAGTTCACCCGTCAGATCCTCGAACAGACTGGCCTGCTGGGCATGATCGGCAAATCCGAGCGTGGCCCGACCGCGATCGAAGCGATCAAGGACAACAAAGCCGTCTACCTGATGGCCGTTGGCGGCGCCGCGTACCTGGTGGCTCAAGCGATCCGCAAATCCAAGGTCCTGGCATTCGCCGAACTGGGCATGGAAGCGATCTACGAGTTCGAGGTCAAGGACATGCCGGTGACCGTTGCGGTCGACAGCCAGGGCGAGTCGGTGCACATCACCGGCCCGGCCATCTGGCAGAAAAAAATCAGTGACAGCCTGGCGGTAGAAGTGCAGTAACCCGCACCTTCGCACCGAAGAAAGGCCGGTGGGCGACAAGCTCACCGGCCTTTTTTGTTGCGTGCAGGAATGCCTACCACTTATCGGCCTGCTCGCGCACCTGTCGGATCTGACAGGTTACCCATCGTTCATCTCTTGGCATCCTCATGTTCAGCCGGGTATCCCCTGACATGGCCTAACAAGAAGACTCCCTCGATGGCAGAACAAACGCCCCTGCAAATTGTGACCCCCACCATCGCCAACAGCGCATCCATTGCCACGATGGGCAGCCGGATCGGCCCAGTCGGCACGCGAGGGGCGGCCTCTTTCGAATTGCCCCTGCCTCTTTCCAGCGCTCGCCACCTGACACCGGCGCTGGCACTGCACTACAACAGCCAGAGTGGCAACGGCACCTTCGGCATCGGCATGCAGTTGTCCCTCGCCAGCATCGCCCGCCGCACCAGCGAAGGCGTCCCGCACTACGGCGATGACGACGTGATGATCGATGCCGACGGGGTTGAGCGCTGGCCCGAGTTCAACGAAGGCATGCCAGTCATTCGCACATTGGCCGGGCCCGGTAGCCGGGCCTGTTCGGTGGTGCGCTATTACCCCAGGATCGAAAGTGCATTCGACGTGTATGAACTCTGGAGTCCCGACGATGGCCAGGCGCCGTTCTGGAGAGTCCAGGGCAGCAACGGCCATTTGTATTGCTACGGCAACAGCGAAGCGTCGCGCATCGCCGCCCCCATTGCCGACACCGATCCCCAGAGCCCGGTCCGCATCGCCGAATGGTTGTTGCTCGAAGAACTCGGCCCGTCGGGCGAGCACATCTTTTATGAATACGAAGCCGATCCCGGCCCGTTCGACGGTCCCCATGACTATCGCGCCCAGCGCTACCTGCGACGTGTGTGTTATGGCAACGCCACGGCCAGCGATAGTTTCTATTGCTTCGAAGAGACCGACCCAGCCAGCAGGCACTGGCATTTCCATCTGCTGTTCGACTATGGCCAGCGCGCCCTCGATCTTGCGCGCAAACCGGCTTGGTACGTCCCCAAAGGGGTACCATGGCAATTGCGCAGCGACCCGATCCATGCCTACCGGTACGGTTTCGAAGTCGGCACGCGCCACCTCTGCCAGCAGGTGCTGATGTTCCACCACTTCCCCGCCGAAGCGGGCAGCGAACCTGCGCTGGTCGCGCGGATGGTGCTGGAATACAGCGCCACCGCACTGGGCTACAACCTGCTGACCACCGCCCATTATCAAGACTGGGACGCCGAGGGCCGCGTCGATTACCGTCCCCCCGTCGAACTGCACTACAACGATTTCGAGCTCAACCTGGCACCCGAACCGTTCTTTGAGCTGCAGACGATGCCTGCCCTTGAAGATGGCAAGCGCTACCACTGCGTCGACCTGTACGGCGAGGGCGTTCCGGGGTTTCTGTGCCGCTATACCCATGGCTGGTATTACCGTGAACCGGAACGCGGCGAGAACGACGACACCATCGCCTATGGTCCGTGGTCGCGCCTTTCGAGCATGCCGGTGGCCACCGACAACCCGACGGTGTTGCAGGTGCTGACCGACCTGACGGGCAGGGGTCGCCTCAACTGGCTCATCGTCCAGCCCGGCATGAGCGGGTTCTACACCCTCAACCCGGACCGCAGTTGGTCCACCTTCACGGACTTCAAGCGCTTCCCGACAGAGTTACTGCACCCGTCCGCACAACTGGGCGACCTCAACGGTGACGGTTTGCGCTCCCTGGCCATGATCGGCCCCAAGAGCGTGCGGTTGTACGCCAACCGCCGCGAGGAAGGGTTTGCCCCCGGCGTGAATGTGCCCCATGAACCGGACAGCACCCTGCCCTTGTTCAGTGACCTGCGCAATGAACTGGTGATGTTCGGCAACTTGCTGGGCAGCGACAGTACCGAGCTGTGCCGCATCCGCTGCAACGAGATCAAATGCTGGCCGAACCTGGGCCGTGGGCGTTTCGGCGAAGGCTTTGTCATGAGTGCCCTGCCCTTCAGCTACAGCCAGTTCGAAGCCGATCGGGTCCGCATCGCCGACCTGGACGGGTCCGGGGCACCGGCACTGATCTACCTCAAGAGCGAGTGCTTCGAGATCTACCTCAACCGCGGCGGCAATGGTCTTGAACAAACGCCTGTGCAGGTGCCATGGCCCGAAGGCGTGCGGTACGACAATCTGTGCCAGGTCACCCTGGCCGACCTGCAAGGCCTGGGATGTGCCAGCCTGATCCTGAGCAAACCGCACATGCCGCCCGATATGAAGCCCGGACACTGGCGCTATGACTTTGTCGCGACCCGCCCTTATCTGCTCAACGCCATGAACAACAACATGGGTTGCAGCAGCACCCTGACCTATCGCAGCAGTGCGCAGTATTGGCTGGATGAAAAACAGCAACGCACGGCCAGCCGTGAACCACTGACCTGTTACCTGCCCCTGGCCCTGCCGCTGGTGGCGCGTCAACAACAACGGGACGAGATCACCGGTAATTGCCTGACCCAACGCTTCACTTACTTCGAAGGCGACTATGACAGCCACCATCGCGAGTTCCGAGGCTTCGGCCGGCTGTACCAGGTCGACAGCGAAGTGTCCGAAGGCGAGACGCCAACCGGTTTCACCGCGCCGGCACTGGTCAAGACCTGGTTCCACACCGGCCGCGCCGTCGACCAACCCCTCAAGGACTGCTTCGCTGGCGACACCGATGCAGTGCCGTTGGGCCCGACACTGCTGACCCGCTTTCATGAAAGCGACGAGGCCAACGAAATCATCAGTCCCGACCCGGACACCGCGCGGGAGATGGCCTACGCCCTGGGCGGTCGTGTGCTGCGCACCGAAACCCATCCCGCCGAACCGGCCGGCACGGCCGGGCCTTATACCGTGACTCAACAGCGCTATCTGTTGCGCCATCCTCATGTCCACCACAAGAGCCTGCTGGTGCTGGACCTGGAGGCGATCACCTATCAATACGACGGATTCATCGACGACCCGCAGATCCAGCATGGGCTCAACCTGAAGTGGAACCAGTTCGGCCAGCTTATCCACGGCTTCCTCGTCCACTACGCCCGGCGCCTCACCGCCCTCGACCCGCCGCCCTTCGAAGACGAGGTCGAGAATGGCTGGTGGCGTGACGCCCATGACGACCAGCAACAGGTGTTCCACATCGTCGAGAAACGCGCCGAGCACCTGCACCTGATCGATGACGACGGACTGCGCCAGCGGTTGAGCCTGCCGTGGCGCTCCAGGGCCAACGGGTTGCAACGTCCGAAAGGTGAACTGCCGCTGGGGCTCAACCCTCGGCAAGTCAGCTATGAAACCTTCATCGACCATCAGGACTCCCCGCAGTGGGATGCCGCCCGGCAATTGATCGCGCTTCAGGAACAGAACTACCTGCTGGACGAGCACGATGACATTGCCTTCCAGGCCCTGCATGGCCCGCTGGAGATGGCCGAATTCGACAAGCATGCGCTGCAAGCCTACGACGAGTTGCCGCCGCCCTTCGACATCCGTGAGCAATTGGAAAGCATCGGCTTCGAGCCCATGAAGCTGTTCCTACCAGACGACCCGGATGAGGACGACCGCGAAAACCTCTGGTCCAGGAAAGTCGGGTTTGCGACCTATGCGCCCCTCGAGGGCTTTTTCCAGTTGACGACCCTGCAGGAGACCCAAAGCCACGGAGTGACTACCGTCGAGCACGATGCCTACCGCTTGATGACCACCGCCGTGACCCTGCCGGACGGCTGCACGACCCGGGTCGAGTACGATTACCACGCGTTGCTGCCGCGCAAGATCATCGATGCCAATGACAATATCCAGCAGGCACTCTATGGCCCGGGGGGCGCTCCGCTGGGCGTGACCTTTCATGGCACCGAGAACGGCGCTCCGGCAGGCTTCGACGATATCGCCACCTACCAACCGCCCGAAGACCTGACACCCGGCCATGCGATCGACCACCCGGAAGCCACCTTGGGCCGGATCGCCAGTGCCGTGCGCACCGACGCGCTCAGTTGGATGGGATCGCTCGATCTCACCCTGGTACTCCCCGCACAGCGCGACGCGTGGATCAGCGAGCGCTACCTGCTGCCCGACGGCCACATCCGCGCCTCGGCGCGCACGCGCTTGGCACAACTGAGCGAACGCAGCGCCGCCCAGGAGCTCTTGCGGGTGCTGATACACGCCGCGCCCCGGGAGCCGGTCCACAGCGTCGTGCTGAACGCCGATCGTTACCCGGACGATCCGTTGCAACAGATCCGCATCACTATCAATGCCGTCGACGGATTCGGCCGTGCCCTGCAAAGCAAACAGCGGGTGGAACCCGGGCAAGCCTATGCGGTGGCCGAAGACGGTTCGCTGGTGTTGCAGGACGGGCAGCCGCTCCAGCACCTGGCCGAACAGCGCTGGCGCGTGAGCGAACGGGTCGAGTACGACAACAAAGGGCTGGTCACCCGGGTCTACCGGCCCTATTTCGCGGATGCCTGGCGCTACATCAACGACGCTTCGCTGCGCGTGCACGGTTATCACGACCAGCAGTTCTACGATCCGCCAGGACGCCTGGTCAAAGTCATCAACGCCAAGGGGCACGAAGCCTGGCATGTCTATCATCCCTGGTACCAGTGCGACTTCGATTACAACGATACGGATCCTGGGGACTGAAACAGGGTCATCGGCCGACTAAGACAGACACAAACAGCGCTCCGATAGCCCGGGACGAGGCGCATTACGACATGCGGGCGGCATGCTATGGTGCCAGTCCCGTCGCCCCTTGAAGCGCTCACATGCTCGCAATGCCCCGCCCCTTGCGCCTGTCCCTTGCCATTGTGCTGATCCTCGCCGGCGCCGTTGGCGCCGCTGCCCTGGCCATACGCCACGCCGAACGCCAGGCGCTGGAGGAAGACGCCAGCCGTGCGAACCAGCAACTGGCGCTGTACGCCAACTCCTTGCATACCCTGATCGACCGCTACCGCGCCCTGCCCGCCGTGCTGGCGCTGGACCCGGAGTTGCGCTCGGCCCTGATGGGACCGGTCAGTGCGGCACAACAGGACGCGTTGAATCGCAAGCTGGAGAAAATCAACGACACCGCGCAGTCCTCGACCCTGGAGTTGCTCGACCGCACCGGCCTGGCCGTGGCGGCCAGCAACTGGCGCCTGCCCAGCAGTTACGTCGGCCACAACTATGGCTTCCGCCCCTATTTCCTCCAGACCCGTACCCAGGGCACCGGACGCTTCTACGCGGTGGGCGTGACCAGCGGCATTCCGGGTTACTTCCTGTCCAGCGCAGTAACCGGCGACAGCGGCGAGTTCCTCGGAGCGATGGTGGTGAAGCTCGAATTTCCGGAGCTTGAACGTGAATGGCGCCAGGGCAGCGACACCCTGTTGGTCAGCGACGCCCGGGGCATCGTGTTCATCGCCAACCGGCCGGGCTGGCGTTATCGCCATCTGCAGCCTCTGACCGACAGCGACCGTGCCGAGCTCAAGGCCACCCGCCAATACGACAAGCAACCCCTGCAACCGTTGAACTACGAAGGGTTGCGGCGTTTTGACGACAACAGTCTGCTGACCCGGGTCGATGCTCCCGACGGCACGGCGGACTACCTGTGGGAATCCCTGCCGCTGACGGCCGAGGGTTGGACGCTGCATTTGCTGCGTCGCCCGCAGATCGCTTTCGAAGACCGTCGCAACGCCGGGCTCGCTGCCGCCGGATCGTGGTTGGCGTTGGTCTTTCTGCTGCTGTTTCTCAACCAACGCTGGCGCCTGGCGAAGCTGCGTCAACGCAGCCGCGCCGAGCTCGAACGCCTGGTGGAAGAGCGGACCCAGGAGTTGCGTACCGCCCAGGAAGGGCTGGTGCAGTCGGCCAAACTGGCAGCGCTGGGGCAGATGTCAGCGGCCCTGGCCCATGAAATCAACCAACCGCTGACGGCCCAGCGCATGCAATTGGCGACCCTGCGCCTGCTGCTGGATCACGGCCGGGTCGACGATGCCTACAAGGCACTCAAACCGGTGGATGACATGCTGACCCGCATGGCCGCCCTCACCGGTCACCTGAAAACGTTTGCCCGCAAGAGCCCCAGCGGCCTGCGCGAACGTCTGGACCTGGCGGCAGTGGTGGATCAGGCCCTGCAACTGCTCGATACCCGCCTGCGGGACGAACAGGTCAGCACCGTGTTGCATCTGACCCGTCCGGCGTGGGTGCGTGGCGATGCGATCCGCCTCGAACAGGTGCTGATCAATCTGTTGCGCAACGCCCTCGACGCCATGGCCGACCAACCCTTGAAACGCCTGGAAGTGCGCCTGGAAGCCGATGAGCAACTGTGGCGCCTGACGGTCAGTGACAGCGGCACCGGGATTGCCGAGGAACACCTGGGCCAGGTCTTCGATCCGTTCTTTACCACCAAGGCGGTGGGTGATGGCCTGGGCCTGGGACTGGCGGTATCGTTTGCCATCATCCATGAGTCCGGCGGGCGGCTGACGGCGGACAACCATGAAGGCGGCGCCGTATTCTGCGTGACGTTACCCATCGATCAGGAGGCCCGGTTACATGCTTGACTCTGTCATGGTCGTCGATGACGAAGGCAGTATCCGCAGCGCTGTCGAACAATGGCTGAGCCTGTCGGGTTTCCAGGTGCAGTTGTTCAGCCGCGCCGAGGAGTGCCTCGCAACGCTGCCGGCGCATTTTCCGGGGGTGATCCTCAGCGACGTGCGCATGCCTGGGCTCAGCGGCCTGGATCTGCTGGCCGAAGTGCGCCGGCGCGACGCGGATCTGCCGGTGATCCTGCTGACCGGCCACGGCGACGTGCCGATGGCCGTGGAGGCCATGCGCGATGGGGCCTACGACTTCCTGGAGA
Organism: Pseudomonas sp. ICMP22404; assembly: GCF_006227205.1. Taxonomy (GTDB): domain Bacteria; phylum Pseudomonadota; class Gammaproteobacteria; order Pseudomonadales; family Pseudomonadaceae; genus Aquipseudomonas. Next base: position 307,441 of record NZ_VCNG01000005.1, on the reverse strand, counting down.
AACCCTTCAGCCCCGAAGCCTTGCTGGGCAGCTTGCGCCGTGCCCTGGACAAGCGCTCCCTGGTGCTGGAAAACCGCCGCCTGCATGAGCAGGCTGACGCCAGGGCCCGACTCGACGGAACCTTATTGGGGGTTTCCCGGGCGCTGCAAAACCTGCGACGCCAGGTGCTGGACCTGGCGACCCTGCCGGTCAATGTGTTGATCCGTGGCGAGACCGGCAGCGGCAAGGAGCTGGTTGCCCGCTGCTTGCACGACTTCGGCCCCCGGGCGGACAAACCGTTCGTGGCATTGAATTGCGCGGCCATCCCCGAATCGCTGTTCGAGGCGGAACTGTTCGGCCATGAAAGCGGGGCCTTCACCGGCGCCCAGGGCAAGCGCATCGGCAAGCTTGAGTACGCCCACGGCGGTACGCTGTTTCTCGATGAAATCGAGAGCATGCCCCTGGCCCAGCAGGTCAAGCTGCTGCGGGTCTTGCAGGAACAGAAACTCGAACGCCTGGGCTCCAACCAGAGCATCACCGTGGACCTGCGCATCATCGCCGCCACCAAACCCGACCTGCTCGACGAAGCCCGGGCCGGGCGCTTTCGCGAAGACCTGGCGTATCGCCTGAACATCGCCGAACTGCGCCTGCCGCCGTTGCGTGAACGGCGCGAGGACATCCCCTTGCTGTTCGAGCACTTCACCCACAACGCCGCCGAACGCCTGGGCCGCCCGGCCGCCCCGTTGAGCGGCCCGCAGTTGAGTCATCTGCTGAGCCACGACTGGCCGGGCAACGTGCGCGAACTGGCGAACGTCGCCGAGCGCCAGTTGCTGGGGCTGGATCATTCCCATGCGCTGGAGACGGACCCCGGCCAATCCCTCGCCGCCCAGCAGGAAGCCTTCGAAGCCCAATGCCTGCGTGCCGCCCTGATGCGGCACAAAGGCGATGTGAAAGCCGTGCTCGAAGAACTGCAACTGCCACGCCGCACCTTCAACGAAAAGATGCAGCGGCATGGGTTGAGTCGGGAGATGTTTTTGCAGGGCGGCTGAGTGCTGTGCTGGCAGTACAGGCCCCATCGCGAGCAGGCTCGCTCCCACAGGGGATTGGGGCCGACCGCAGCCTGAGCGCCCACTGAAGACCCAGTGTGGGAGCGAGCCTGCTCGCGATGGCGGCTTCGCATTCACCATCACTCAAACTGACCCACCGCTTTCGCGAGCAAGCCCGCTCCCACAAGAGATTGGGGCCGACCGCAGCCGTCTGAGCGTCCACTGAAGACCCAGTGTGGGAGCCGGGCTTGCCCGCGAAGAGGCCTGTCCAGGCACTGCCGAATCAGCGGATTCTCGCTCACCCTGCGTCCAGGATAGGCGGATTTCCGCTCACCCCATGAGCCAAACCCCTCTGGATCGGCCTTCCGCCATATGGCACAGCTCCTGCTATAGCCCTGTCAGGCTGCGTTCCTACGCGCTCCACAAAAACAATTAAACGAAGGATCCTTCAATGGATAACTCCAACACCCTGCCCCTCGGGTCGGCGGCCGTGCCCGCTCGTGAAAGAACCACCGCCAGCCGGATCAAATCGATCTTCAGCGGTTCGGTCGGCAACATGGTCGAGTGGTATGACTGGTACGTCTACGCCGCTTTCTCGTTGTACTTCGCCAAAGTCTTCTTCCCCAAGGGCGACACCACCGCCCAGTTGCTCAACACCGCCGCGATTTTCGCCGTGGGCTTCCTGATGCGTCCGATCGGCGGATGGTTGATGGGCCTCTATGCCGACCGCGCCGGTCGCAAGCGGGCGCTGATGGCCTCGGTCTACTTGATGTGCTTCGGCTCGCTGATCATCGCCCTGAGCCCCAGTTATGAAACCATCGGCGTCGGCGCCCCGATTCTGCTGGTCTTCGCCCGCTTGCTCCAGGGCCTGTCGGTGGGCGGCGAGTACGGCACGTCGGCGACCTACCTGAGCGAAATGGCGACCAAGGAACGTCGCGGCTTCTTCTCCAGCTTCCAGTACGTGACCCTGATCTCCGGCCAGCTCATCGCCCTCGGCGTGCTGATCGTGTTGCAGCAGTTCCTCACCAGCGACCAGCTGTACGCCTGGGGCTGGCGCATTCCGTTCGCCATCGGCGCCTTGTGTGCGATCGTGGCGCTGTACCTGCGTCGCGGCATGGAAGAAACCGAGTCGTTCACCAAGAAGGAGAAGGCCAAGGAAAGCGCCATGCGCACCTTGCTGCGTCACCCGAAGGAACTGATGACCGTGGTTGGCCTGACCATGGGCGGCACCCTGGCGTTCTATACCTACACCACCTACATGCAGAAATACCTGGTGAACACCGTCGGCATGAGCATTTCCGACTCCACCACGATTTCCGCCGCCACGCTGTTCCTGTTCATGTGCCTGCAACCGGTGATCGGTGGGCTGTCGGACAAGATCGGACGTCGGCCGATCCTGATTGCCTTCGGCATCCTGGGAACGCTGTGCACCGTGCCGATCCTCACCACCCTGCACACCATCCAGACCTGGTGGGGCGCGTTTTTCCTGATCATGGCTGCGCTGATCATCGTCAGCGGCTACACCTCGATCAACGCCGTGGTGAAAGCCGAGTTGTTTCCCACCGAAATCCGCGCCTTGGGTGTCGGCCTGCCGTATGCGCTGACCGTGTCGATCTTCGGCGGCACGGCTGAATACATCGCACTGTGGTTCAAGAGCATTGGCATGGAGACGGGCTACTACTGGTACGTGACGGCGTGCATCGCGGTCTCGTTGCTGGTGTACATCACCATGAAAGACACCCGCAAACACTCGCGGATCGTGACGGACTGATGGGGGTTCGGCCGTCACTGCTTGGGTGACTGTCATGGCCCTTTCGCGAGCAAGCCCGCTCCCACAGGATCTGCGCTGCACCTGTGGGAGCGAGCCTGCTCGCGATAGGGACAACTCGGTATCAACCCAACTCGGCAGCGCCCTGCTTGCCATAACGATTCTGCGCATACGCCGCCCCGGCGATCATTACCACCAGAATCCCCGCCAGCACCGCCGACGAACCGATGGTGCCGAAGTCCAGGCCGCCCTTTTCATGGGACTTGGTCATCAGGTCACCCAGGGTCGCTCCCAGGGGACGCGTCAGCACGAATGCAATCCAGAACAACACCACTGTCGAGATCCTGGTGAAGTACTTGAGCAGCACGACCAGGGCAATGGTCGATCCGATCAGCAACGCACCGCCACCAAACCCCAGGCCCGAATCATCCGCCAGGTAGTCGCCAAGGGCGGTGCCCAGGGTGTTGGAAAACAGGATCGCCATCCAATAGAACATCTCGCCACGGAAAGTCTGCACCTTGGTGACGTTGAGCGAATCGCCGCTCAGGCGCCAGGCCGCGAAGATCGCCAGCAGAATCGCAATCAGGATCATCGACCCGGTGGCGTAACCCAGTTCGAGGGTGCGATCCATGAAGTCGGACATGGTGGTGCCCGCGGTGCTGGTGGACAGAATCACGATCCAGTACAGCAGCGGCTTGTAGGTCTTGGCCATCAACTGCGTCACCAGCGTCAGGACGAACACGCTGATCAGGATCAGCGAGCTGAGGGCATAGCCGACATTGAGGGTCATCGACAGCAGGTCCCCTGCGGTTTCGCCCAGGGTCGTCGCGCAGATTTTCATGACCCAGAAGGCCAGGGTGATTTGAGGCAGTTTATTCATCGCAGGGAAAGCTCCAGTGTGAGGCGACCGGCCTTGATTACAGGCCCGGGGAAGACTGGCGTTGCGGCGGTGAAAAACAGGTCGGGAATACCTGAAAAATCTGTCACATCCCGTCCGACACGGAATTAATCGCCGATTAATGTTGGCCGGGCATCCTCATCTCACTTGAATCGATACGTTCACGCCCTGCTGCCAAGGTTTGTAAAGCCGTGGAATGCACAGGCCTTAATATCGATTTAATCGATTATTTTTAGCATTATTTTGCGCTTTTTAATCAAATTTGCATGCGTAGAATTAAACCCATGCAAGACACCTCCTCTCAACGATTTTGGAGCTACGACGATGAAAACCAAACTGATCCTTGCCTTGACCCTGTCCGTACTGGCTGCCAACACCTTCGCCGCCGACGGTTTCGACCGTACCGGTTCAGCTATTGCCGCTGATGGTTACGATCGCACCGGCGCTGCCACCGTTGCTGCAGATGGCTTCGACCGTACCAACGGCGCCACTGTCGCTGAAGATGGCTTCGACCGTACCAACGGCGCCACCGTTGCTGCAGATGGCTTCGACCGTACCAACGGCGCCACTGTCGCTGAAGATGGCTTCGACCGTACCAACGGCGCCACTGTCGCTGAAGATGGCTTCGACCGTACCAACGGCGCCACCGTTGCTGAAGATGGCTTCGACCGTACCAATGGCGCCACTGTCGCTGAAGATGGCTTCGACCGTACCAACGGCGCCACTGTCGCTGAAGATGGCTTCGACCGTACCAACGGCGCCACTGTTGCTGAAGATGGCTTCGATCGTACCGGTGGTGCCTTCATCGGCTGATCCCCAAAGGCATCCTCACAGCCCGGCTTCGGCCGGGCTTAGTCATTAAAGCCCCCTGGCAATCGCCATCTCTGTGCAAAAGACCTCCTTCTAAGCCCTGCGGTACTGACAAAACCGATACAGCTCGGCACTATTCTTCGAGTCCCACCCAAACTCAGGATTTGAGCACTTCCATGCCCGACGATATCTACTATTACGAACCCGCCAACGGCCATGGCCTGCCTCACGATCCATTCAACGCCATTGTCGGCCCACGTCCTATCGGCTGGATCTCTTCCCAGGACGCCGAAGGCCGCCTGAACCTGGCACCCTACAGTTTCTTCAATGCTTTCAATTACATCCCGCCGATCATCGGTTTTTCCAGTGTCGGGCGCAAAGACAGCCTGAACAACATCGAACAGACTGGCGAATTTGCCTGGAACCTGGCCACACGCCCGCTGGCCGAACAGATGAACCAGAGCTGCGCGATGGTCGCGCCCGAGGTCAACGAATTCGAACTGGCGGGCTTGACGCCAGCGCCGTCACAGGTGATCCAGGTACCACGGGTGGCCGAAAGCCCAGTGTCCTTCGAATGCAAGGTCACCCAGATCATTCAGTTGCAACGAGCGGACAAGGGGTTGGTGCCGAGCTGGCTGATCCTCGGCGAAGTGGTTGCGGTGCATATTGCCAAGTGGCTATTGAAGGACGGGGTCTACGACACAGCCGCCGCCGAACCGATCTTGCGCGGTGGCGGACCGGCGGATTACTTCCAGTTGGGGCCTGAGGCACTGTTCAAGATGCATCGCCCAAAGTAAGCATGTGCACAAGCTCCTGTGGTGAGGGGATTTATCCCCTCGCCACAGAAAAGCTCTATTGGTTGAGGGTCACCAGAGCAACCCACCCTCCTCGTCGACGCCCTTGAGATGGGTCAGCTGCACAGCGGCAGCTTCATCCGCCTTGGTAGCCGTCTCGAAACGCTGCTTCTCAAGTACCTTGTTGAAACGCGGCGCACCCGAGCCGCCGATGGCTTTAGTGGCGATAGCCGCATGATAACCGCCACCTTCCCGGGGCATGACGGCGGAAACAGCTTCAAAGGGTCCAAAGACTTTACGTGCCATATTGCGCATCCTGGCAATGAGAAATGGCAGCCATTAAACCTTCATCCGGCCAGTTTGTGTACCGTTGCCAGAGTCGCCTGGGGGGCGGACACATCCCTGAAGGTATGAAAATCCAGGCTGCTCACCACCAGATCCTGCACCAGCTCAGCGAAAATCCCCATGGCCGGGGAGTTGAAGTACGCATCCATCGCCTGCTGATCGACCCAGAGCCCGGACATCAACCACAAGTCGGCATCGCATTGCGATTGCTGCAGCGCGAAGTGCACGCAGCCGGGGGCTTGGCGCGAAGGCGCGATGAGTTTACTCAGGCGCGCGCCCAATGATTTGGAGCTTCCGGCGCGGGCCCGCACAAAAGCCATGTGACTGACGGGGATCTGTGTAGACATGTTCAACCCTCCCAGGTCATCCATTGTGCAGCCGGGGACAGCTGCGACAGGGTTGAAGGTTAAGCGCCGCGACGCCAGGTCCGTTAGTCGATTTCTGCCGACGCCTTGCACAATCCTGCGTAAAAGAGGGTGGCAACACTGCGACGCCCCGGCAGGAACCGGCTAATTTGAGACGAAAGATTTCAAGCAAGTTTCGACGGCATTGCAACGTTCTGGCGCGGCAGCCATGCAGGATCAGGCAAGCTTTCAACAGGATGTGACTACCACCGTGCCTTGCACAAACATAAGCTTTGTCCATCGCTCCTATTTCCGAGGATCCTGGCATGTCGCCGCTCGACCACGCCCACGTCCCCCTGGACCCACATCTGGAACAACAACGCGCCGAACTGGCGTCGATCATCGACCGTAATACCCGCGAAGACGGCAGTTACGTCACGGCCATCGGCTCATTGAATCTATCTCGCCACAGCAAGCCCCATAAATTTTCCCCGGTGCTGGCGCAACCGGCGCTGTGCATCATGGCCCAGGGCAGCAAACAGGTGCGGCTGGCGGACGAACTGTTCAACTACGACCCACTCCATTACCTGGTGGTCTCGGTGTCGATGCCGTTGAGCGGGTGCATCGCCGACGTTTCGCCCGAACACCCGATCCTGGCCCTGCGCCTGGACATCGACCCTGCGGAAATCACCGCGCTGATCGCCGATGCCGGCCCGCTGGGCGTGCCGACACGCCCCGCCGGTCGTGGCCTGTATGTCGAACGCCTGGACACGTCGATGCTCGACGCGGTGCTGCGCCTGGTGCGCCTGCTGGACCACCCCAAGGACATCGCCATGCTCGCGCCCCTGGTGCGACGGGAGATTCTGTACCGCCTGCTGCGCAGTCCCCAGGGCTACCGGCTATACGAAATCGCCGTCGCCAACAGCCAGAGCCATCGCATCGGCCAGGCGATCAAATGGCTCAACTGTCATTTCGAACAGCCCTTGCGCATCGACGACCTGGCCCGGGAAGTGAACCTCAGCGTCTCGACCCTGCATCACCGTTTCAAAGCCATGACCGCCATGAGCCCGCTGCAATATCAGAAACAATTGCGCTTGCAGGAAGCCCGGCGGCTGATGCTGGCCGAAGGGCTGGAAGCTTCGGCGGCGGGGTATCGGGTGGGTTATGAAAGCCCTTCGCAGTTCAGCCGCGAGTACAGCCGGCTGTTTGGCGCACCGCCGTTGCGGGATCTGGCGCGGTTGCGGTTGACGGTTTGATTGGCCTTTTGCGTTGGCTGTGCCGGCCTCATCGCGAGCAGGCTCGCTCCCACAGGGGGGACGCATTCCAATGTGGGAGCGAGCCTGCTCGCGATGGGGCCAGACCAAGCCCCCACTTTTCCAGATCAAGCCTCCAGCAACCGACACGCATCTGCCGGCAGGGTCACCGACACCGCGTGCCCGATGCCCAGGTCCATTCCCTGGCAAGGCGTACTCAGCGCAGTGAATGAAACCCCGGAACACTCCACCGTGGTCTCGATGGTCGCGCCAATGTCACGCACGAATGTCACCTTGCCCAGCAAGCGGTTACCCGCCGTGGCCTGGGGGGTAGACAGTTGCACGTCTTCCGGGCGCACCAGCAACTTGATCTTCTCGCCAACAATCGGGCTACGGCTGGCCGGTACGTCCAGCACATCCCCGCCCGGCAGGCCGACACGCCCGCTGCCCAGCGTGGTCGCAGGGAAAATATTACCCGAGCCGATGAAGTCGGCGACGAACTCATTGGCTGGATGCCGATAGATCTCGATCGGCGTCCCCACCTGCTGCACCCGGTGCTCGCCCAGCACCACCACGATATCGGCCATGGTCATGGCCTCGCGCTGGTCGTGGGTCACCAGGATGGTGGTGATGTTCAGCCGCTGTTGCAGCTGGCGGATTTCCACCTGCATCGACTCACGCAGCTTGGCGTCGAGGGCCGACAGCGGTTCGTCCAACAGCAGGATTTTTGGCCGTGCGGCAATCGCCCGGGCAATTGCCACGCGCTGACGCTGGCCACCAGACAGTTTCGCCACGGGCCGGTCGATCATGGCCTGGAGCTGAATCAGCTCCAGCAGCTCCACCACCCGCGCCTGCTGCTCGGCCTTGCCCACGCCGCGCAGTTTCAGTGGATAGGCAATGTTCTCGCCGACGGTCATGTGGGGAAACAACGCCAGCGATTGAAAGACCATGCCGAAGTTGCGCAGGTGCGCCGGGGTATGACCGATGTCATCGCCATCCAGGCGGATCTCACCGCCGCTAAGGCTTTCCAGGCCGGCGATCATCCGCAGCAGCGTGGTCTTGCCGCAGCCCGAAGGCCCGAGAAAACAGACCAGCTTGCCTTCCGGCAAATGCAGGTTCACATCCTTTACCGCGCAAGCCGAGCTGTAATGTTTCTCGACGTTTTCCAGTATCAGTCCAGTCATGTCTTCACCTCGAAATCAAAAGGAAACGCCGCCCTCGCCCACCAGCTTCTCCAACGCCCAGATCAGCACGAAGTCGATCAGCACGATGAGCACGGCAAACGAAAAAACGGTGGGGTCAAGCGACGACACGGTGCGGCTGTACATCCAGATCGGCACGGTCATGACGTCGACGGTGTAGAGAAAATAGGTCACGGTGAATTCGTTGAACGAGACAATGAATGCCAGAAGCATTCCGGCGAGGATGCCCGACTTCATCAACGGCACCACCACATCGACGATGGCCCGCTGCGGTGAGGCCCCGAGCATCCGCGCGGCTTCCTCGACTTCGCTGCCGATGCCGAGCATGGCGGCGGTGCAGTTCTTCACCACGAACGGCAAGGCAAGGATGACGTGGGCAATGACCAGCCTTGAGGTGGTCATCTGAAACGGCAGGCTGTCGAACACCAACAGCAAAGCCAGACCCAGCACCACCATGGGGAACACCAACGGCAGCGACATCAATTGCAGCGCCACGGCCTTGCCCCGGAACTCACAACGGGTCAGTGCATAGGCCGCCGGCACCGCGATCAGCGTGGCGAAGATCATGGTCAGGCACGCCACCAGCAAGCTGGTGCCCATGGCCTGGCCCAGGCTCAGTACATCGCTGGTATCCGGGGAGACGAAGGTCTGCCAGGCGGCCCGATACCATTGCAGGCTGTAGCTGCTTGGCGGGAAGTCCAGGTTCGCCGCGCCGCTGAAGGACATGACGATCATGGTCAGGATCGGCAATACCGCCAGCAACAGAATGAGACCCGACAGCAGCCCCGCGATCCGACCGGTCTCACCGGGCAACAGCGACTGGCGTTTTTTACTCAACGCGCTCATTGAGAAGCCTCCAGCATCCGCCGACGGCGGCCGGTGAAATATTCGGACAGGGTCATGATCAGCAGCGTGGTGACGATCAACACCACCCCCGCGGCGGACGCGGCCGGCCAGTTCATCAACGGGGCAATCTGGTCATGGACCATCACTGCCAGCATCGGCACTCGCCTCCCGCCCAACAACAGCGGTACGACGAAGCTGCTGGCGTTGTAGGCGAACACCAGGGTCGCGCCGGTGATGATGCCGGGCAGGCTCATGGGCAACACCACTTGGCGAAACACCTGGAAGCGGCTGGCGCCGAGGGTGGCGGCCGCCTCCTCGTAGCTGCGGGCCACCCCGCGCATGGCGCTGGCGATGGGCAACACGGCCAGGGGGAATGCGGTCTGGACCAAGCCCATCAGCACGCCGTTCTGGTTGTACAGCAACATGATCGGTCGCTTGATCAGGCCCAGGCCCATGAGCGCCTGGTTGAGCATGCCGGCCGGGCCGAGGATCACCAGCCAGCCGTAGCTTTGCAGCAGCAGGTTGACCAGCAGCGGCAACAGCACCGCCGCCAGGAACACCCGCCGCAGCAATGGCGAGGTCAGGCGCGACATGGTGTAAGCCACAGGGATCGCCAACAGCACGGTGATCACCGCGCTGATCAGTGCCAGGCGTAAGGTCAGCAACAGGGACTTGAGGTAATAGGGCTCCAGCAATTGCCCATAACTGGCAAGGCTGAACCCACTCCACTCCGCGCCCTTGGTGCCGACGCTCATGCGCAGTACCAACAGACTGGCGGCAATCAACACGCCCAGAAACAGCATCGACGGCGACAGGAAAAACCACGCCCGCGTCGTGGGCGAAATACTCCGGCTGGAACGCATTGGCGCAACGCTCTGCGGATGAGTTAACGGTTGGTGTTCCATGGCAAGGTCTCGTCAGTGGCAAACGACAGCACAAACACAACTTTTCGGTGGGAGCGGGCCTGCTCGCGAAGATGCTTGCACAGCCAGCATCTCCCTCAACTGACCCACCGCTATCGCGAGCAGGCTCGCTCCCACACTGGTTCTCGGGTGGCTCACAGATCCCGCATCCCCCCTATTCCGCTGTGGGAGCGAGCCTGCTCGCGATGACGCCGGCACAGCCCACATCTCCCTCAACTGACCCACCGCTATCGCGAGCAGGCTCGCTCCCACACTGGATCGCGGGTAGCCCACAAATCCCGCATCACCCCTATTCCCCTGTGGGAGCGAGCCTGCTCGCGATGACGCCGGCACAGCCCACATCTCCCTCAACTGACCCACCGCTATCGCGAGCAGGCTCGCTCCCACACTTGGATGTCGAGCGGGCCCGGCATCCAGTTCAGGAAGAGAAAATTTCCGTGTACCGGCGGATCCACTGGTCGTGCACCGTCGCCAGGAAGGCGTTGTCGTGCATGATCGCTTTGTCGGCGATTTGCTCCGGGGTGAGGATGTACGGGCTCTTGCGCGCTTCGGCGGAGATGATGGCCTTGGCGTTGACCGGGCCGTTGAAGATGTCTTCGGCCATCTTGCCCTGCACCAGCGGGTCGAGGGAGTGGTCGATGAAGGCGTAGGCCAGGTCGGTGTCGCCCGGGCGGTTCTTGGGCATGACCGAGAGCATCAGGTCGGTGTAGAAGCCTTCCTTCATACCGAACGTTGCTCCCAGACCATAGGCCGGGTCGCGGATCTGCTTGGGGAAAAACGCCGGCGCATACAAACCGCCCATGTCCAGGGAACCGGTACGGAACAGTTCGGCGATCTGGTTCGGGTTTTCGCCCAGGGTCACCACCCGTTCCTTGAGCTCGGCGAGTTTCTTGAAGCCCGGTTCGATGTTGTGTTCGTCACCGCCGGCCAGCTTGGCGGCGATGATGATCAGGTCCATGGCCTCGGTCCAGTTCGGCGGCGGCAAGAAGATATTCGGCGCCAGGTTCGCGTCCCAAAGCGCGGCGTAACTGTCCGGTGCCTGTTGCAAGGTGCGGGTGCTGTAGACCAGGCTGTTGCACCACAACAGATAGCCGATGCCATGACCACCGGCACCGGTGCGGTAATGCTCCGGCACGTCCACCAGGTTGGGGATGCGGTTCAGGTCCGGCTTTTCCAACAGGCCCGCCGCAGCCAGTCCCTCGGCGCCGACGCCGGCCAGGGTGATGATGTCGTACTGCGGCCGGTCGCCACCGGCCTTGAGCTTGGCGACCATTTCCGAGGTGCTGCCGGTGCGGTCGGCGATGACCTTGGCCCCGGTCTTGGCCTCGAAGGTCGCGGCGATGTTACGCAGCGCCGCCAGCCCGGTGTCGTCGGACCAGGTCAGCAGACGCAGGGTCTTGCCGACGAACCGCGTATCGCTGGCCCGGGCGCTGATGAAGGGCACGCTCATGGCGGCGGCCGCGACCGACACTACGCTGGCGGTCTTGATGAATTGACGTCTGTTCAGATCATGCTTGCCCATGGAGGACTCCCTTTGTTCTTCTAGGTATGAGGTGGCTGTAACCATTGCGCCCTAGCCGTTCGAGATCGACCAAAGCCCCGTGCCGCAAGGACTTTGTCGTCGTCGAAGGCCATCCTGGGGTTGCACAAAATCCCTGACTATCGAAAAAAACTCATTGAAGCCATGTCCCTGGCGCATGCCTTTTTTCGAGGCATGCGCGACCCGATAACGTGCTGTCAGACCGCCCGGATCACATGCTTGATTTCCTGGAATGCCGCCAATCCCCAGGGTCCCAACTCGCGGCCCAGACTGCTCTGCTTGTAGCCACCCCACGCCGCCTGGGGAAAGATCACCTGGGGCGCGTTGATCCACACCAGGCCCGCCTGCAAAGCGTTGGCGACCTGCTCGGCAGCGTCGAGATCACGGCTGACCACGCTGGCCACCAGGCCGAAACGGCTGTCATTGGCAAGCGCAATGGCCTGTTCCACGCCGCTGAAACGGCGCACGCACAGCACCGGTCCAAAAATCTCCTCGCACCACAGCGCACTGTCTGGGGGCACGTCGGTGAAGATCGTCGGCTGAAGAAAAAAGCCTCGCGACAGATGCGTCGGGCGCTGGCCGCCGCACACCAGCGTCGCACCCGCGCTCACGCCCCGGTCGATATGCCCCAGCACCCGTTGGTATTGCGCCTGATTGACCAACGCGCCCATTTCCACGTCGGGATCGAACGGATAGGCCACGCGAATCGCCTCGGCGCGGATCCTGAGCCGCTGCAGGAAGTCGTCGGCCAGCTCATCAGCGACCAGCACCCGACTGGTGGCCGAGCACATCTGTCCGGCATTGAAGAAGCCGCCACCACAGGCCAACTCCACGGCCAGTTCCAGATCAGCATCGGCCAACACCAGCAGAGACGATTTGCCGCCCAGCTCCAGGCTCACGCCCTTCACCGTTTCCGCCGCCCGTTGCATCACCTGCACACCCACCGCGTTGCTGCCGGTGAAGGAAATCTTCGCCACCCGCGGATCGGCGGCCAACGGCGCCCCCACGGCCAGGCCAGTCCCACAGATCAGGTTGAAGACCCCATCGGGCAAGCCGCAGTCAGCGATGATCGAGGCCAGCTCCAGCTCCGGCAACGGCGTGACCTCAGAGGGTTTGAGCACCACGCAGCAGCCGGCGGCCAGGGCCGGTGCGAGTTTCCAGGCGGTGGTGACCATCGGGAAATTCCACGGCACGATCAAGCCGACCACACCGCAAGGTTCGCGACGCAGGCGCGCGCTGAAATCATCGCTGGGCAAGGCCAGCGAACTGTCCTGCCGGATGTCCAAGCCTTCGGCCAGCTCGGCGTAATATTCGAAGGTCGCCACCACATCATCGACATCGATGGCTGCCTCGAACAGCGGCTTGCCGTTGTTGCGCGATTGCAATTGCATCAACTGCGCGCGACCGGCCTGCACGCCAGCGGCGATACGACGCAGGATCGCGCCGCGCTCGGCCCCCGTGGTTTTCGACCATGGGCCAAAGGCCTGGGTCGCGGCGTCCAGGGCTTGATCGACCGCGCGTTCATCACCGCCATGAACAGTGGTCAGCAATGCCTCGGTCGCCGGGTTGATCACCCGTAAATACTGCTCACCGCGAAACCACTGGCCGTTGATGTACAGCCCTTCCAATGCTGTGGGAAGAGTCATTGCGACACCCCGCTCATCCAACGCGCCTGATCGATTTCGATCAGCGTCGGACCTTGTCGGTCGCTGGCCGCGAGCAGTGCGGTATGCAGTTGCGCCACATCATCGACGGCTTCGGCAGCGCAGCCCAAGGCCTTGGCGACACCGATGAAGTCCGGGGTATAGATGTCCACCCCCACCGGTTCGATGGCGCGGTTGACCATGTATTTCTTGATCTCTTCGTAGCCTTGGTTATTCCACAGCAGCACAATCACCGGCACCCGCGCTTCCACGGCGCTGGCCAGCTCCGGCAGGGTGAATTGCAGGCCACCGTCACCGATCAGGCACACCACCGGGGGGCGACCATGGCCCTGGTTCTTGCCGCCAAGCCAGGCGCCAATCGCCGCCGGCAACGCATAGCCGAGGGTGCCGTAGCCGGTGGACGAGTTGAACCAGCGCCGCGGACGCTCCGGGTTGAACGTCAGGTTGCCGGTGTACACCGGTTGGGTGGAGTCGCCGACGAAGACCGCCTCAGGCAGCGTTTGCAGAACGCTGTCGAGAAAAGCGCTCTGGGCGCGGACCGCAGCGTCCCAACTGCCTTCCAGCTCGGCACGCAACCGGGTAGCACGAACAGCGCCCCAATCGTTGCTGCGCTCGGCCAAAGGTTGCCGGTTCAACTCGTCGAGCAAGGCCCGGGCGGCGGTGCGGGCATCGGCCACCAGCGCCAGGCGCGGCGGATAGTTGCGCACGGTCTGGTCCGGGTCGATGTCGATGCGCAGCAGCGCACCAGGGAGCTCGAAGCCCCCGGCAAAAGTGATGTCGTAGTCGGTTTCGGCCAGTTCGGTGCCGATGGCCAGCACCACATCCGCTTCGGCCACCAATGTGCGGGTGGCCACCAGGCTCTGGGTAGAGCCGATCAACAAGGGATGACGGGACGGCAGCAAGCCCTTGGCATTGATGGTCAACGCCACCGGTGCGCCCAGGCGTTCGGCCAGTTCGGTCAATTCGGCGGCGGCGTCGATGGCGCCACCGCCGGCCAGGATCAGTGGCCGTCTGGCCGAGGCCAGCATCGCCGTCATCTGTTTCACCGCGCCCGGCGCGGCGCCGGCGCGATCGACGCTCACAGGCATACTGGCGAGCAAGGCATCGGCGTCTTCGACCAGCACGTCCAAGGGGATTTCGATGTGCACCGGCCGCGGCCGCCCGGCCTGGAACACGGCGAAGGCCCGGGCCAATACGCTGGGCAATTCAGCCGCGGACATCAGCGTGTGGGAAAACGCCGCGACCCCGCCCACCAGCGCAGCCTGATTCGGCAACTCATGCAACTTGCCGCGCCCGCCACCCAGCTGGCTGCGCGACTGGACGCTGGAGATCACCAGCATCGGGATCGAATCGGCGTAGGCCTGGCCCATGGCAGTGGTGATATTGGTCATGCCAGGGCCGGTGATGATGAAACACACGCCGGGTTTGCCGCTGACGCGGGCGTAACCGTCGGCCATGAAGCCTGCGCCCTGTTCATGGCGCGGCGTCACGTGGCGAATGCTTGACCGGGCCAGCCCGCGATACAGCTCGACGGTGTGCACGCCGGGAATGCCGAACACCTGCTCCACGCCATAGCCTTCGAGTAACTTGACCAATACTTCGCCGCACGTTGCCATTGCCACTGCCCTTCTTTCTTGTCTTGGAATGGGCTCATTGAACGGTCAGGCCATAGCGGCAACAATGGATAAAAAGTCATACTAGCCATGTCCTCACGTCATGGCTTGGATCCAAATGAAACGACTCCCTCCGCTTCCAGCGCTGCACACGTTTCTGATCACGGCCCAATGCTGCAACTTCACCCGGGCCGCCGAACAGTTGCACATTACCCAGGGCGCGGTGAGTCGGCAGATCGCCGGGCTGGAGGATCATCTGGGCTACGCGCTGTTCCAGCGCCAGGCCCGCGGCCTGACCCTCACACCTGAAGGGACGGCGTGGTTGCCCCGGGTGCAGCAGGTGTTCCGCTTGATCGGCGATGCGGTGGAGCAGATTGGCGAGAAGCGCCAGACCCTGCAACTCAAGGCACCGACCTGTGTGATGCGCTGGCTGCTGCCACGCTTATTGCAATGGCAGAAGGAACGGCCGGATGTGCCGGTGGAGCTGACAACCACCGTCAGGCACGGTGTGGACTTCCAGCGCGAGGGCTTCGACGCGGCCGTGGTCTATGGCCCGCCACCCGACACCTCATTGGCGTGCCTGCATCTGTTCGATGAGCAACTGACGCCCGTCTGCTCCCGCCCGGTGCTGGACGGCCCCGTGCCGCTGCGTGAACCTGCCGACCTGCAGCAACACCTGCTGTTGCACCCGACCCGCGACGAGCGCGATTGGACGGCCTGGCTGGATGCCGCCGATGTGCACTTGAGCAATGTCAGCAAGGGCCAGCATTTCGAAACCCTGGATCTGGCGATGTCCATGGCCTCACAGGGCACGGGCGTGGCGATAGGTGACTGGTCGCTGATCGGCGATGACCTGAGCGCCGGGCGGCTGGTGATGCCGTTCGAACTGAAGGTCAGAACCGGGTTGGGTTATCACCTGGTGTTCCCGCGCAAGACCCAGGCGTCGGGGCCGTTGCAGGAGTTGATGGGGTGGTTGGTGGAGCAGGCCCGGGCCCGGTGAAGTCCTGCAGATACTCCTTTGTGGCGAGGGGATTTATCCCCGCTGGGGCGCGAAGCGGCCCCAAGGCAGTCGACTCAATCTATCTGATGCACCGAGTCGCTTGGCTTTAGGGCTGCTTCGCAGCCCAGCGGGGATGAATCCCCTCGCCACAGGGATCTCTACAACCTTCGACCTCTATCAGAGCAGATTCGGCGCCTGCGTCGGTTCGACCTGCGCCCAATGCGAGGTGTCTTCGCGATGCTGTTGCAAATAGGGCAGCACCGCCCCCAGCAACGGCTCCTTGAACGCCTCCTGGAAACGATGGGCCAGGCCCGGGATCAATTTCAACTGGCTGCCGCGGATATGCGCCGCCAGATGGACGCCGTGCATCACTGGCAATAACGGGTCGGCGGTGCCATGGACCACCAGGGTCGGCACTTGCAATTGATTGAGCAGTTCGACCCGGCTCGGCTCGGCCATGATCGCCATGATCTGGCGTTTCACACCTTCGGGGTTGAACGCCCGATCATAGGCGACAGCAGCCTGATGCAGCAGCGCCTGGCGATCATCGATCACCAGGGGACTGCCCAGGGCAGCCAGCAGGTCAGCCTGCTGTTCCAGCGCCACCTCGCGATTCGGCGCACTGCGGCGTGACAGCAATCGCACCAGCGTTTCGCTGGGCGCCGGCAAGCCGGCCGCACTGGAGCTGGTCATGATCAGGGTCAGGCTTTCGACCCGCTGCGGCGCCATGGCGGCCATGTGCTGGGCAATCATGCCCCCCATGCTCGCCCCCAGCAGGTGAAAGTGCTGCACGCGCAACGCATCCATCAGTCCCAGCCCGTCATTGGCCATGTCAGTGAGGGTATAGGGCGCGTCGACCGTCAAGCCCAGTTTGTAGCGAAGCGCTTCAAAAGTCAGGTTGGCGCTACCCGGTGCCTGCCGCCAGGTGGATAAGCCCACGTCCCGGTTGTCGTAGCGGATCACCCGAAAGCCTTGCTCGCACAGGGCAACCACCACTTCATCCGGCCAATGGATCAATTGCCCGCCCAGCCCCATCACCAGCAACAAGGCCGGATCGGAGGCACGGCCAATGCTCTGGTACGCCAGGCTTACCTGATCCAGATCGACCCGTTGGGTCGGGACGTTGACATCACAACGAGACGCCGCAATCGACGGCAGGCCGAACAACAGGACGGCCAGGAAAATGAACACACGCATGAAGAAACACCAAAACGCAGAACCCCAGTAGAGCGCGAGTCTGATGAAATTCGTTCAAGCGCGCTGCCACAGTTGCGTGACAGTTTGATGAAGATTGCCGAGTGGTTCCTGCGGTGTGAGTTTTCTGTGGGAGCAAAGCTTGCTCGCGATGGGGCCAAGTCAGCCAACAATGATATTGGCTGGTCCGCCGCCATCGCGAGCAAGCTTTGCTCCCACAAGTTTCCTCAGCACTCACAGGTACAGCCAAGCTCCGCAGTTACTCAGGCCCACTGCCCACGCAACTGTCGCGCCGCCGCCACCATGTTCACCAGCGCCGCTTCGGTTTCCGGCCATGCCCGGGTCTTCAGGCCGCAGTCGGGGTTGATCCACAGGTGCCCGGCGGGAATCCGCTTCAGGGCCTTGCTCATCAACCCGACGATCTCGGCCGTGTCCGGCACCCGCGGCGAGTGGATGTCGTAGACGCCCGGGCCGATGTCGTTCGGGTAGTCGAACGCTTCGAAAGCCTCCAGCAGTTCCATGTCCGAGCGTGAGGTTTCAACGGTGATGACGTCGGCATCCATGGCTGCGATGGCCTGGATCACGTCATTGAATTCGCTGTAGCACATGTGGGTATGGATCTGGGTTTCGTCACGCACACCCGACGCACTCAAGCGGAAGGCTTCCACCGCCCAGTCCAGGTACTCCTGCCATTGCCCGCGTCGCAGCGGCAGGCCTTCGCGGAAGGCGGCCTCGTCGATCTGTACGATGCTGATCCCGGCCGCTTCCAGATCCACCACTTCGTCACGCAGGGCCAGGGCCAGTTGCTGTGCCTGGACCCGACGCGGCAGGTCTTCGCGGGGGAACGACCACATCAGCATGGTCACAGGGCCGGTGAGCATGCCCTTCATGGTCTTGTCGGTCAGGTTTTGCGCGTAGCGGATCCAGTCGACGGTCATGGGCTTCGGCCGGCTGATGTCGCCGTAGATGATTGCCGGTTTCACGCATCGCGAACCGTAGCTCTGCACCCAGCCGAAACGGCTGAAGGCATAGCCGTCCAGTTGCTCGGCGAAGTATTCCACCATGTCGTTGCGCTCGGCTTCGCCATGGACCAGTACATCCAGCCCCAGGCGCTCCTGAATCTGCACGGCGTGGCGAATTTCGGTGTGCATGGCGTCCTGATAGTCGTTGGCCGACAGCTTGCCCTGCTTGTAGGCCTGACGCGCCAGGCGAATCGCCGGGGTCTGCGGGAAAGAGCCGATGGTGGTCGTGGGAAAGGCCGGCAACTTCAGACGGGCCCGCTGCTGTTCGATGCGCAGGGCAAACGGCGAACGCCGCTGGCTGTCCTGGGGCTTGATGGCCGCCAGACGGGCCTGGACATCGGGCTTGTGAATACGCGTCGAGGCCGCGCGGCTCGCCTGCACCTCGCGGCTGGCGGCCAGCGCCTGTTGCACACCGGGGGCTTGCGGATCGTTCAATGCGTCACGCAGCACCGCCACTTCACCGCACTTCTGCACCGCGAAGGCCAGCCAGTGCTTGAGCTCGGGGTCGAGCCGGTCTTCACGCTCCAGGTCCACCGGGCTGTGCAGCAACGAGCACGACGTGCTGACCCAGAGGTTGTCGCCAAAGCGCTCCTGGGCCGGTTGCAACTGCGCCAGAGCCTGTTCCAGCTCGCAACGCCAGACGTTACGGCCATTGACCAGGCCCACCGAGAGAATCTTGTAGGTCGGCAAGCGGTCCAACACCTGGCCCAGTTGCTCCGGCGCGCGTACCGCGTCGATGTGCAAACCGTCCACCGGCAGGCTCACGGCCAGGCCGAGGTTGTCTTCCAGGCCACTGAAATAAGTCGCCACCAGTTTCTTCAGCGGCGAATACTGGAGGATGTGGTAGGCCCGCTCGAAGGCGCTCCGCCAGGCCAGGGGCAGGTCAAGGGTGAGGATCGGCTCGTCGATCTGCACCCACTCCACGCCCTGGGCCTTCAGGCGATTGAGGATTTCACCGTAGACCGGCAGCAGGCGTTCCAACAGGTCGAGCTTGTCGAAATCCTGCCCTTTGGCCTTGCCCAGCCACAGATAAGTCAGCGGGCCGATGATCACCGGTTTGACCCGATGCCCCAAGGCATGGGCCTCGTCCACTTCATCGAACAGTTGCTCCCAGCTCAGGGCAAAAGTCTGGTCGACGGAAAACTCCGGGACCAGGTAGTGGTAGTTGGTGTCGAACCACTTGGTCAGTTCCTGGGCATGTTGTGTCTGGCCGTGGTTGGCATCGCAGCAGGCCGGCGTGGCGCCACGAGCCATGGCGAACAGGGTGTCGAGGGTCGGCCGGCCCTGCGGGTTCAACGTGTTGCGGAATCGCGCCGGAACCGCGCCCAGGGTCAGGGTGTGGCCAAGCACCTGGTCGTACCAGGCGAAGTCCCCCACCGGCAGCAGGTCGATCCCGGCGTCTTTCTGCAATTGCCAGTGCCGGGCCCGCAGTTCACGACCGACGCTCTGCAACGCGGCCGGCGCCAGGTCGCCCTTCCAGTAGGCTTCGAGGGCTTTCTTCAGTTCGCGGTCGGCGCCGATGCGGGGAAAACCGAGGGTGTGGGCCAGGGCCATGGTAAGAGTCCTCCTGTAAAAGATGACGCCATTGTCGACAGCTGACTCTGCATGAGACAAACTCAACCTTTTCGTGTTGATCACAAGTTTTACTCATGGAGCAATTCCGGTGCTTGAACTCCGCCACCTCAAGACCCTGCACGCCCTGCGCGAAGCCGATAGCCTGGTAGAAGCCGCCGAACGCCTGCACCTGACCCAGTCCGCCCTCTCCCACCAATTCAAGGAGCTGGAAGAACGTCTGGGGATGCAGTTGTTCGTGCGCAAGACCAAACCGGTGCGGTTCACCAGCGCTGGTCTGCGCTTGCTGCAGCTGGCCGACGCCACCCTGCCATTGCTGCGCAGCGCCGAGCGGGACATCGCGCGGCTGGCAGGAGGGACCGCCGGGCGCTTGC
The DNA here is from genome assembly GCF_006227205.1 of Pseudomonas sp. ICMP22404. Lineage (GTDB taxonomy): Bacteria > Pseudomonadota > Gammaproteobacteria > Pseudomonadales > Pseudomonadaceae > Aquipseudomonas. Next base: position 287,254 of record NZ_VCNG01000005.1, on the reverse strand, counting down.
ACATGGCAATCGAATGCCACAGCTGTTTCCAGTGGCTGATGCCGACCATCGACCAGTTCCGCGACGCCTGGCCGGAAGTCGAACTGGACCTGGCTTCGGGCTTCGCCTTCGCCCCGCTGCCAGCCCTGGCCCGTGGCGACCTGGATCTGGTGGTGACGTCCGACCCACTGGAACTGGCGGGCATCACCTACGTGCCGCTGTTCACCTACGAAGCGATGCTCGCCGTGGCCAACCAGCATCGATTGGCAAGCAAACCCTATATCGTGCCCGAAGACCTGCTCAGCGAAACCCTGATCACCTACCCCGTGGAACGGGATCGACTGGACATCTTCACCCGCTTCCTCGAACCGGCCGACATCGAACCGGCCCAGGTCCGCACGTCCGAACTGACGGTGATGATGATGCAGTTGGTAGCCAGCGGCCGTGGCGTCTGCGGCATGCCCCACTGGGCCCTGCATGAATACAGCTCACGGGGTTATGTGAAAGCCAAGCGGCTGGGGGAGAAAGGCCTGTTCGCCACGCTGTACGCGGCGGTTCGCACCGACATGCTCGATGCACCGTACATGCGCGACTTCCTGTTGACGGCCAAGGACACTTCGTTTTCCACGTTGGATGGGGTCAGTGCCGTTCGGTGATACCGGGGCACCGCTATCGCGAGCAGGCTCGCTCCCACAGGGGCTGCGTTGGCCTCACTGTCTGTATGCACACACATCCAAATGTGGGAGCGAGCCTGCTCGCGATGGCGCCTTAGAGCTCGCGCCACATATGGATTTTGTCGAGATACTCGTCGTCCACCCGTATCGCCATCGGCTCCAGGCCGTAGAGCACGAAACCGCAGCGTTGATAGAGCTTGAGCGCCGGATCGTTGCCCGCGGTGACGGTCAGTTGCACCAGGCGCAGGAAGGTATGGCGACGGGCTTCGTCAAGCGCGGCCTCCAGCAGTTGCTGGCCAAGCCCCTGGTGACGATGGGTATCGACGACGTACATGCCAAACAGCGTCGCCTTGTGCCGGGCTTTCTGTCGGGCCTCCAGGGACAGGCCGACGATACCGGCCAGTTCCCCCTCGACGAACGCCCCCAGCACCACGTCAAGCCGGTTGGTCAGGCGAGACTCCCACCAATTCATGGGCATCGTCGCCCGCTCGCTGACGCTGGAGGTGAAGGCCTGCGGATGCAGCCCGTAGGCCTGGAGCATCAGCTCGCGATAGGCCGGTGCATCGCCGGCCCGCAGCCGTCGGATGCTCACGCGGCTCGCCGTTGCTCAAGCATCAGCCGCAGCGCCAGCGCACCCAGCACAAAGCCCATGAAATAACGCTGCACCGCCAGCCAGGTGGGGTTGTGGACAAACCACGAGGCAATGCCCGCAGCGAACAGGGCGATCAGCAGGTTGACGCTGAAACTGACGCTGATCTGGACCAGCCCGAGGATCAGGCTCTGGGTGAACAACGACCCATGTTCCGGGCTGATGAACTGGGGAAATACCGACAGGTAGAACACCGCGATTTTCGGATTCAGGGCACTGGTGAGAAAGCCCATGGTGATCAGCTTGCGCGTCGAGTCCGCGGGCAACTGCTGGGCCTGGAACGGCGAACGCGCACCTGGCTTCACGGCTTGCCAGGCCAGCCACAACAGGTACAACGCACCGGCCCATTTCAGGATTTCATAGGCCATGGGCACGGCCAGGAATACCGCCGTCAGCCCCACCGCCGCCGCGAACACATGCACGAAGAACCCCGCCACCACCCCCAGCAAAGAGGTGACCCCGGCCTTGCGGCCCTGGCAGATCGAACGAGAAATCAGGTAGATCATGTTCGGCCCGGGCGTGAGTACCATCAACAACGCGGCGGCGGCAAAAACCAGCAGGTCCGGCAGGGGAATCATGTGTCAATCCTTGAGGCGTGGGTTCGAAAGGCCTGTAGTCCGATAGAACGGCAGGATCACCTCGCCTGTCAACGGGGCCAGCGACAATCCGCTATCGCCGGCCGGGTCGATCCAGCGAACTTCTTCAATTTCGGCAGCGGGCGAAACCGCAGCATCGATGTTCAGCAGGAACACCTGGGCCTGGACGACAAAACCCGGCTCGTTGGCGGCCGGCGCGCTGAACGGGCCCAGGTAGCGGGCCTGTGCCGGATCGATTGTCAGCCCCAGCTCTTCTTCCAGCTCCCGGGCCAGGGCCTGAATCGGTTGCTCATGGGGCTCGATCTTGCCGCCCGGCTGCATGAAGGCCCGGGTACCGCGCTTGCGCACCAGCAGGGTTCGACCGTCCGGCCCGATCAGCAGGGCGGCGGCGATGTGGATGAGGGGAGTGGTCATGGATGATCGGCCTTGGCGGAAAAATGCCGGGGGAGATTACAGACCTCAGAGGCTGGAGCAAAGCCTGCCCCACGTGCACAAGCAACACCAATCCCTGTGGGAGCGAGCCTGCTCGCGAAGGCGGTGTGTCAGTCAACTGCTCAACAGCTGATGCGCCGCTTTCGCGAGCAGGCTCGCTCCCACAGGGGGATTCGAGTCGCCAGTCAGGCTTGGATCACCCCAACATCGGCTTCGGCGCCGAAGGATCCAGTTCTTCCTCGGGGATCTTGACGAACACGCTGTACCGGGCCCCTTCCATCGCTTCGAAGGCGATGAGCTTATCCACCAACGGTGCACTCAACACTTTGCCGGCATTGAGCAACAGCATGCCGTTGTCGGCGTTGAGGTTGCGGGCCAGGACCATGCCGGCCGCAAGTTCGCGGGTGGTCATGACCTTCACCGTCGGGTCGGACAGGGTCACGTCCTCCAGGTATTCGGCACAGGCCTTGATGAAGTCCTCCACCATGTCCGGATCGTACAGCTTGCCGGCGTATTTGCGGATGTAGACCAGCGCCTCGTCGCTGTTCATCTGCCGTTCGAGAATCAGCCCGCGCTGCAGTTCGATGAAATCCACCGCCAGTTTCAACAGCCTGGAACCGAACGGAATCGCCTCGCCCTTGAGGTGATCCGGGAAGCCGCTGCCGTCCCAGCGCTCCTGGTGATGGAGGATGATGCGCGCCGCGTCCTTCATCGGGTCCAGGGTCATCAGCAGCGATTCGCTCTGTTTCGGATAGGAGCGATACAGATCCAATTCGTTGTGATGCAGCAGGTCAGCCGGCGTGACCATCATGTTATCGGTCCAGCTCAGCTTGCCGATGTTGTAGAGCGCGGCGGCCATGGTCAGGTCGCGATCGGTGGACTCGTCGAGAAAGTGCAGCCGACTGTAGACCCGGATCAGTTCGATGATCTGCCGGTTGGTCTGCTTGGCCTTGGGCAGGCGCAAGTTGGCGATCAGCGAGAACACCTCGGTGCCGGTCACATAGCTGCGCTTGAGCTCTTCATAGGCCAGGTCGAGCATGTCGGCGGTCTGCTGCAGCTCGGCGGTGCGTGACGCCACGCGCTTTTCCAGGGTGGCGTTGAGGGTCTTGAGTTGCTGGTTCTGCTCGCGGTTCAGCGCTTCGAGGCGCTGGCGTTCGTTTTCGGAATGCTGATGGGCCAGGGCCTGGCGCAGGGCCTGCACCAGTTCATCGTCGTTCCAGGGCTTGCTGAGGTAGCGATACAGCCCCCCCTCGTTGATGGCCTTGGTCATCATGTCCACATCGGCATAGCCGGTGAGCAGGATGCGCAGGGTCGACGGATAGAGTTTGCGGATCTGGGCCAGCAGCGTCGCACCGTCCATGTTGGGCATGCGCGCATCGGTCATCACCAGGTCGACTGGCCGTTCCTTGAGGATTTCCAGGGCCTTGGCGCCGCTGTCGGCCAGCAGGATCTCATAGGGCTGGCTGCGCAGTAACCGGCGCAGGCTATTGAGAATCGACTCTTCGTCATCAACCAACAGCACCGTCGGCTTCGTGACCGGAACGTCCGGCGATTGATCTTCCATTGCTACCCCCCTCCTATAAGACGACAACCGTTCTACCTTACCCCCAAAAGACAGGCTAGTAGATTGCGTAAATTTAGGCACGATTTGCCATCACTGACCAAGCGCATCCCGATCAGACGACTATGCTGTACCCCATGAAGGGCCAAGTACAGGCCAGAATACTCATGCCAGCGAAAGGGATATCAGATGTACCCACGGTTCGGTAGTCAGCATCACCTCGGTGCACGGCCATGAGCCTGCCCCTGGAAAGAGCCAATCGGCGGATCCTGATCGTCGACGATACCCTGACGATCCATGAGGACTTTCGAAAGATCCTCAGTCCCCAGGCACCCGCCGAAGACAACCTGAGCAGTGCCGAAGAGGCCCTGTTCGGCGCGCCGGTCGCGGTCGTCAGCCAGAGTTTCGTGCTTGATTCGGCCTTCCAGGGCATGGAAGCCCTGAACAAGGTCGAGACCGCACTGGCCCAGGGGCAGCCCTATGCCATGGCGTTCATCGACATGCGCATGCCCCCTGGCTGGGATGGCCTGGAAACCATCGAAAGGCTATGGCGCGCCGATCCCAAGCTGCAAGTCGCGCTATGCACCGCTTATTCGGACTATTCCTGGGAAGACATCGCCGAGCGTCTGGAACTGGGCGACCGCCTGCTTATCTTGAAAAAACCCTTCGATGCCATCGAAATTCGCCAGATGGCCAGTACCCTGACCGTCAAATGGCAGATGACCGAAGACGCGGCGCTGAAGATGGACATGCTCGAACACGCGGTGGAGGAACGCACCCGGGAACTGGCCGACGCCAACATCATCGTGCAGAACAGCCCGACCATCCTCTATCGCTTGCGGGGCGAACCGCCGTTCCCGTTGATGTACATCTCCCACAACATCACCAAGTTCGGTCATGTCGCCGGGCAACTGGTCAGCTCACCGGACTGGGCACAGGTGCTGATCCATCCCGACGACCAGTCCAAGGTCGACGACGCCATGGTTCGCGTGCTGGATCGCGATACGGCGGGTGCGTCCATCGAGTTCCGCATGCGCACCGGCGACGATACGTACCGCTGGGTGGAGAACCGCTACATCCCGGTGCGCAACGAGCAAGGCCTGTTGCTGGAGGTGGAAGGCATCATCCTGGATATCACCGAACGCAAGCTGGCCGAGGAAAAAATCGCCCTGCTGGCCCGTACCGATGGCCTGACCGGGCTGGCGAACCGCGCCACGGTGATAGAACGGCTGCACCAGGCATTCGCCGCCGCGCGCCGGGGGGCACCGGCGTTCGCGATGTTCTACCTGGACCTGGACCACTTCAAGCGGATCAACGACACCCTGGGCCATCCCATCGGCGACCTGCTGTTGCAGGAAGTCGCCAGGCGCATCAAGGACTGCACCCGGGAAAACGACGTGGTCGCACGCCTGGGCGGTGACGAGTTCGCCATCCTGCAACTGGATGTCCACGAACCCACCCACTGCGCCGCGCTGGCGGCCAAGATCCGCGATACCCTGGTGGTGCCCTACTCCCTGGACGGCAACGACGTACGGATCTCCGTGAGCATCGGTATCGCCCTGTACACGCCGCAGACCCTGAGTGCCGACAGCCTGATGGCCCAGTCCGACATGGCCCTGTACCGCTCCAAGGAAAAGGGCCGCAACCAGTACCACTTCCATAACGAGGAGATCAACCAGGAGGTGACGGACCGGGTCGCCCTGACCAACGACCTGCGCCAGGCCATCGAAAACCAGGAGTTGCACCTGCATTACCTGCCGGAAGTCGACCTCGGCACCGGCAAAATCCTGGGCATGGGCGTGCAGGTACGCTGGAAACACCCCGAACGGGGCTGGCTGGAACCATCGGCGTTCATGCCGGCGGCGGAAAAAACCGGGCTCATCATTGCCCTCGGGCATTGGGTGCTGGATCAAGCCTGCCAGCAGATGCGCCAATGGCGTGACCAGGGCATGGCCCCTCCGGTCATTGCCATCGACCTGTCCCTGACCCAGCTCAAGACCGGGCCGGAACTGATCTACGATGTCCTGCGGACCACCGCCCGCTGGGAGCTGGCCCCCTGGGACCTGCGCTTCGATGTCACCGAAGCCACCCTCGCCCAGACCAAATGGACCCACAACGACGTATTGCCGCGCCTGTGTGAACTGGGGGTACAGGTGGCCATCGATGATTTCGGTACCGAGTATTCCTCGTTCGATTACCTCAAGACCTATCGGGTCAATCACCTGAAACTCGCCCAACGCTTGCTCGACAGCGCCAACGACGACCCGGGCAACGCCATGACCCTGCGGGCGATCATCAACTTTGCCCGGGACGTGGGCATCGGCATCATTGCCGAGGGCGTCGAGACCCAGGAGCAACGCACCACACTGATGTCCACCGGCGGAGAGATGCAAGCCCAGGGGCACTATTTCAGCACGGCGGTGGACAGCGGCCAGGCCGCCGAACTGCTCAAGGCCGGCACCATCGTTCCCGTGGTGGATCACTGGACCCGGCCGGCGAGCCAGCTATCGGAGAGCAACCCATGAACCCCATGTCGGTACCTGCCAACCGGCGGATCCTGGTGGTGGACGATACGCCGGCCATCCATCAGGACTTCCGCAAGATCCTCAGCCCCGGCAACGGCAGCGATGATTCGCTGGACGACACCGAGAGCCTGTTGTTCGGAACGCCCCAGGTCAACCGACTGCAATTTCAGATCGACTCGGCCTATCAGGGCGAAGAAGCCCTGGAGCTGGTCAAGCGCGCCCAGGCCGAAGGCCAGCCCTATGCACTGGTGTTCGCCGACATGCGCATGCCGCCGGGCTGGGACGGCCTGCAGACCATCGAGCGTTTGTGGCAAGCCGACCCGCGGCTGCAAATCGCCCTGTGCACGGCCTTTTCGGATTACACCTGGGAAACCATGGCCGAACGCATCGAGTTCGATGATCAACTGCTGATCCTGAAAAAACCTTTCGACACCCTGGAAATCCGCCAGATGGCCAGCGCCATGACCTGGAAATGGCAACTGGCCCAGGATGCGGCGAGAAAGATGCGCAGCCTGGAACGCACGATCGAGGAACGGGTCCAGGAATTGCTCAAGGTGTCTCACCTGCTGCAATACGACGTGCTCACCGAATTGCCCAACAGCATGTTGCTCGGTGATCGCCTGACCCAGGCCATGGCCCAGTGCCGGCGCCATGACCGGCAGCTGGCGGTGATGTTCATCGGCCTGGATCGCTTCAAGCGCATCAACAATGCCCTCGGCCATCCGGTGGGCGATGAGATGCTCAAGCGCGTGGCACGTGCGCTGGCGACGGTGGTACGTGAATCCGACTCGGTGTTTCGCTACGGTTCCGATGAGTTCGTGGTGGTGCTGGGGGACATCGCCGATCCGCAACAGATCAAGGGCGTGGCGGAAAAGCTGTTGGCGGCCGTCAACTCGCCCCAGCCCATCGAGGGGCATGACCTGAGCGTCACCGCGAGCCTGGGGGTCAGCGTGTATCCGGCCGACGGTTTCGACGCCGTGGCGCTGATCAAGAAAGCCGAGACAGCGATGCGCAACGTCAAGGAAACCGGTCCCAACGACTACCGTTTTTTCACCGAAGACATGAACCGCCGGGCCCGACAGCAACAGACCATCGAGTCCGGTTTGCGACTGGCCCTGCAACGCAAGGAGTTCGTGCTGCATTACCAGCCCAAGCTGGACCTGCGTAGTGGCAAGGTGGTCGGCGTCGAGGCACTGGTGCGTTGGGACCGACCAGGCCATGGGCTGGTCCCGCCATCGGATTTCATCCCGGTGGCCGAGGACAGCGGGCTGATCGTGCCACTCAGCCAATGGGTACTCCAGGAAGCCTGCCAGCAGGCCTGCACCTGGCAAGCCCAAGGCATGCGGCCGCTGTACCTGTCGGTCAACGTCTCGGCCATCGATTTTCGTCAACGGGGTTTCGTCGAAGGCATCGCCCGCACCCTCAAGGAAACGGGACTGGACCCGACACAGTTGGAACTGGAGATCACCGAAAGCGTGTTGATGCAGAACATCGATACCACCGTCGCCATCCTCAAGGCCATCAAGCAACAGGGAATCCGGCTGGCCATCGACGACTTCGGTACCGGCTATTCGAGCTTGAGCTACCTGCAGAAATTTCCAGTGGACGTGCTGAAGATCGACCAATCGTTCGTCGGTGACCTGAGCATCGACAGCAACGACGCCAAGCTGGTGAGCACCATCATCAACCTCGGCAAGGGCCTGAACCTGCACATCATCGCCGAAGGTGTGGAAACCCGCGAGCAGTTGGAGTTTCTCAAGGTCCACCAGTGCGAAGAGGCCCAGGGGTATTACTTCAGCAAGGCGGTGGAGCCGCTAGCCTTTGTCCAGTGGATGGCCCAGTGGGAACGACGTCCGAATCCGTTTTCGTGAAACACCCATCAACCAAAAGATTCAAGGAAGCATCCGATGGCGTCATCTGGACTGTTACTCGCTCTCGGCCTGCTCATGGGCTTGGGCGTGGCTGCTCACGCCGCACCACTGGACGAGCCGCTCAAACCGCTGCCCCCTGTTCCGACCCTGGACCCCAAGCGTGTCCAACTGGGACAGCGACTGTTCTTCGATCCTCGGCTCTCGGTCAACAACACTCTCTCCTGCGCCAGTTGCCATCATCTTGACAAGGGCGGCGCCGACGACAAGCGGCTTTCCCTGGGGTTCGATGGCAAGCCGGTGGAGGTCAATACGCCTACCGTGTTCAATGCCAGCCTGAACTTCCATCAGTTCTGGGACGGCCGCGTCGATACCCTGGAAGACCAGGTCCACGCCGTGGTGACCAGCCCCACGGAAATGGGCAATACCTGGGAAGCGGTGGTCAAGCGCATCGCCGATGACCCGGGTTATGCCAAGGACTTCGCCAGTGCCTATCCCGACGGTGTCACCAAGCCCAATATCCAGGGCGCGCTGGCCGATTTCGAGCGCACCCTGCTGACGCCCAACTCGCGCTTCGACCAATATCTGCTGGGCAACACCGACATTCTCACCCCCCGGGAAAAGTTCGGTTACCAGCGCTTCAAGGAATACGGCTGCATCGCTTGCCACCAGGGCGTGAACATCGGCGGCAACATGTTCCAGAAGTTCGGCGTCATGGGTGACTACATCGCGGACCGGGGCAACCCCACCCGGGTCGATGAAGGACGTTTCAACGTCACCGGCGATGACTCCGACCGTCAGGTCTTCAAGGTCCCCAGCCTGCGTAACGTGGCCGTTACCGCACCGTATTTCCACGACGGATCCGCACCGACCCTCGAGCGTGCGGTGGAAGTGATGTTCAAATACCAGCTGGGCCGTGAACCGTTGAAGAACGACACGGAACTGATCGTCGAATTCCTCAAGACCCTGACCGGTGAACACGAGGGCAAGCCACTATGAAGGCCCTTCGCCGCTTCGGCCTGTTCTTCATCGGCGCCCTGCTCGCCTCGGTCCTGCTGTTCATGTACGTCAATTCCAGTGCGCAACAGGCTGCCTCGTACATTGAGTCCCGGGACCTGATCCGCCTGCTCAAGCAGCAGGACGCCATCTGGGACAACGAGGTCCTCAAATCCCGGGTCGCCCTGAGCCATAACTACGACCCGCTGGTGTCCCCACTGCACGAAATGACGCGCCTGTGGCAACGCCTCGACACCATTGAATCGGAGCCCGGTCGCCATGCGCCCTCGCTCTGGGAGAACCAGCGCGACGAGTATCTCAAGGCCGTCAAGGAAAAAACCCGCCTGGTGGAACAGTTCAAGTCCCACAACGCGGTGCTGCGCAACTCCCTGGCGTTCCTGCCCACCGCCGAGGACGACATTCAGGCCGAGTTCGCGCAACTGTCCGACGAGGACAAGCTGCAGTTGCAAAGTGTCGCCATCGACACCTACGACCTGCTACTCAGCAGTATGGAGTTCTCTCTGCTCACCACCCGCGAAATAGCCGCCGAGGTGCTACTGGGTCTGAACCGTCTCGATGTCAACAAGGAGCGCCTGCCGGTGGGCCTGCATGACTCCATCGACATCCTGAGCCGGCACATCGCCCTGATCCTGCGCGAGCAGCCGCGGGTCAACGAGTTGCTGGAGAGCATCGAAGCCGTTCCCGTCTCCGATCATCTGGACACCATCACCCGCCTGATCGAGAAGGATCAGGAAATAGCTGCCGACAAGTACCAGCGCAACCACGTGTACCTGCTGGTGTTCGCCACCCTGCTGGTATTGATATTGATCTGGCTGGCCATCCGGCTGGTACGCAGCTTTGCCGAGATCAAGCACGTCAACAAAGCCCTGAAAACCGCCAACGACGAACTGGAACAACGGGTCGAAGAGCGCACCCGCCAGCTCAAGGATACCCAGAGCGAATTGATGGACACCGCCCGCCAGGCCGGCATGGCGGAGATCGCCACCAATGTGCTGCACAACGTCGGCAACGTGCTCAACAGCGTGAACATCTCCGCCGACCTGGTCAGCCGCAAGTTGCGCGGCAGCAAGGCCCAGGGGCTGGGCAAGGCAATGACCCTGATCAACGAGCACGGCCACGACCTCGGGCACTTCCTCAGCGAAGACGAAAAAGGCAAGCTGCTACCTGGTTATCTCAACCAATTGGCGGACGCGATTGCGGTCGAACAGCAAAGCCTGATCGATGAATTGGCCCAGTTGAGCAAGAGCGTGGACCACATCAAGGACATCGTCTCCACGCAGCAATCCTATGCCGGTGCCAACAGCCTGGTGGAACCGTTGGTGGTCAGCGAACTGCTGGAAGACGCCCTGCGCATGAACTCCGGCGCCCTGACCCGGCACCATGTGACGGTGATCAAGGAGTACGGCAACTTGCCGCGGATCATGGGTGACAAGCACCGTTTGTTGCTGATTCTGATCAACCTGATCAGCAACGCCAAATACGCCATGGCCGGAGTCTCGAATCATGCGCGGAACATGACCCTGCGTGCGGAGGTCGTAAATGACGAGACGTTGCAGATCAGTGTCAAGGACGAAGGCGAAGGTATTCCGGAAGAAAACATGACCCGCATCTTTGCCCACGGTTTTACCACGCGCAAGGAAGGCCACGGGTTCGGCTTGCACAGCTGTGCAACGGCCGCCATCGAAATGAACGGCCGCCTCACCGCCCACAGTGAGGGGCCAGGCAAGGGGGCGACGTTCGTACTACACGTACCCCTGAAACTCGCGGAAGACGATTCATGAACAGTTTAAGTAACCGGCGCATCCTGTTGATCGACGATACGCCCGCCATTCATGAGGATTTTCGCAAGATTCTCACCCCCGAGGACGACAGCAACGCCGACCTGCAAGACATGGAAAGCGCGCTGTTTGGCGATGCACCGAAACCGGTCGGTACGGTGTTCGAGCTCGACTCGGCCTATGGCGGCCAGGAAGGCCTGAGCAAATTACAGGCGGCGCTGGCAAAGGACCGCCCGTATGCCCTGGCTTTCGTCGACATGCGCATGCCAGAGGGGTGGGACGGTGCCAAGACCATCGAGGAACTGTGGAAATGCGACCCGCAGTTGCAGGTGGTGGTGTGCACGGCCTATTCGGATTATTCCTGGGATGAATTGCTGGATCGACTGAACGGTCACGACCGCCTGCTGATCCTGAAAAAGCCCTTCGATAACATCGAAGTCCAGCAGATGGCCAACACCCTCACCACCAAGTGGGAAATGACCTCCCGCGCGCAACTGAAAATGAACAAACTCGAAGAACTGGTGCAGCAACGCACCCAGGCCTTCAAACAGGCCAGCACCTTGCTGCAGATGGAAATCGACGAACGCAAGATGCTCGAAACCCAGTTGGTGCAATCGGAAAAACTCGCCTCGCTGGGCCAGTTGGCAGCCGGGGTGGCCCATGAAATCAACAACCCCATCGGTTTCATTTCTTCCAACCTGGGCGCGCTGGACGGCTACTTCAACAAGCTGGAGGAAATGCTCCTGGCCTATGGCAATGCCGAAGAAGCCATCGCTTCGCCGGAGCTGGTGATGTACCTGACCAAGCTGCGCGAGCAGGTGGAGTTGGACTTCCTCGTCGAAGACATCCCGTTGCTGATCAAGGAATCCAAGGACGGCATCGCCCGGGTCGGACAGATCGTCAAGGACCTGAAGGACTTCTCCCGCGTCGACTCCAACCAGGAATGGCAGATGGCGAACCTGCAGCAGGGCATGGATTCGACGCTGAACATCGTGGCCAACGAAATCAAGTACAAAGCCGATGTGGTCAAGGAGTACAGCCCGCTGCCAGAGGTCGAATGCCTGCCGTCGCAAATCAATCAGGTGATCATGAACCTGATCGTCAACGCCGCCCAGGCCATCGGTCCCGAACGCGGCACCATCACCTTGCGCAACGGCGTCGACGGCGACACCGTGTGGATCGAAGTCGCCGACAACGGCTCGGGCATCGAACCGGAAACCCTGCAAAAAATCTTCGACCCGTTCTTTACCACCAAACCCATCGGCCAGGGCACGGGGCTTGGACTGTCGTTGTCCTATGGCATCGTGAAGAAGCACAACGGCGAGATCACCGTGCGCAGCGAAGTGGGGGTGGGGACGACGTTCCGGGTCGAGTTGCCGGTGCGGCAGATGAAATTGGTGGGGTGACATGGATTAAACATGATTTATCTGTGGAAGGATGACCTGTGGCGAGGGGATTTATCCCCGCTGGGCTGCGCAGCAGCCCTAAAACCAGTCGACTCGGTACATCAGGCAGATTGAGTCGATTGTATTGGGGCTGCTATGCAGCCCAGCGGGGATAAATCCCCTCGCCACAGATAAATCCCTCGGCACATGAAATCCTCTCATCACCAGTTGCCCAGCGTTTCGCCACCAGCGCAGAATGGCCCTTCGCCCCTACCCCAAGGAAACCGCATGAGCCTGTCGCTACTGAGCCGTTACGCCTTCTTCGCCGGCTGTGTACTGTTCACCCTCGCCAGCCTGCCGTTCCTTGCGCATGACTGGCTCTGGCCGTTCGCGCTGGTGACAGGCCTGCTGAGCCTGCTGGGGCTGTTCGACCTGCTTCAAAGCCGCCACGCCGTGCGGCGCAACTATCCGATCCTGGGCAATATCCGCTACCTGGTCGAAGGCATTCGCCCGGAGATCCGCCAGTACCTGCTCGAATCCGACAGCGACGCCCTGCCCTTCTCCCGCGCCCAGCGCTCATTGGTGTATTCCCGGGCCAAGAACGAAAGCGCCGACAAACCCTTCGGCACGCTGATCGACGTTTACCAGGCCGGTTTCGAATTCATTGGCCATTCCATGCGTCCAGCCCCGTTGAGCGACCCCAGCGGTTTTCGCGTAACAGTCGGCGGCCCGCAGTGCACCCAGCCGTACTCGGCCTCGGTGTTCAACATCTCCGCCATGAGCTTCGGTTCCCTGAGCGCCAACGCCATCCGGGCCTTGAACCAAGGGGCGAAGCTCGGCAACTTCGCCCACGACACCGGCGAAGGCAGCATCAGCCCTTATCACCGTGAACATGGCGGCGACCTGACCTGGGAGCTGGGCAGCGGCTACTTCGGCTGCCGCACCCCGGACGGCCACTTCGACCCGGAGCGTTTTGCCGCCCAGGCCCGGAACCCACAGGTGCGGATGATTGAAATCAAGATGAGCCAGGGCGCCAAACCCGGCCACGGCGGGATTCTGCCCAAGCACAAGGTCACCCGGGAGATCGCCGAAACCCGCGGCATCCGCATGGGCGAGGATTGCGTTTCACCGTCCTGCCACAGCGCTTTTTCCACCCCCATCGAGTTGATGCAGTTCGTACAGCAGTTGCGTGAGTTGTCCGGTGGAAAACCGGTGGGCTTCAAGTTCTGCCTGGGTCATCCCTGGGAGTTCATGGGAATCGCCAAGGCCATGCTGGAGACCGGCATCCTGCCCGACTTTATCGTGGTGGACGGCAAGGAGGGCGGCACGGGCGCCGCACCGGTCGAGTTCACCGACCACATCGGCGCGCCGCTGCGCGAGGGCCTGCTGTTCGTTCACAACACCCTGGTGGGCCTGAACCTGCGGGACAAGATCAAGCTCGGCGCCAGCGGCAAGATCGTCAGCGCCTTCGACATCGCCAGCGTACTGGCCATCGGCGCCGACTGGGCCAACGCCGCCCGGGGCTTCATGTTCGCCATCGGCTGCATCCAGTCGCAAAGCTGCCACACCAACAAATGCCCTACCGGCGTCGCCACCCAGGACACCTTGCGCCAGCGCGCCCTGGTCGTCCCGGACAAGGCCCAGCGGGTCTACAGCTTTCACCGCAACACCCTCAAGGCCCTGGCAGAAATGCTCGCCGCCGCAGGCCTCGAACACCCGTCGCAGTTGCAACCCAAGCACCTGGTTCGGCGGATGTCCGCGACCGAGATCAAGCTGTTTTCCCAATTGCATGTGTTTCTCAAGCCCGGGGAGTTACTGACGGGCGAGGTCAATGGCGCGTTTTATTCGCGGATGTGGCAGATGGCGCGGGCGGACAGTTTTGAGCCGGAGGAAATCGCCACAGCTTAGTTTGCGTAACACCGGGTATCCAGTCTTACGCAAACCCCTCATCGAATGTCAGTCTGGTATCTAACTATTGATGAGTCTCCGACTGCACGCTCATCAACAAAATGATAACCATGTTCCTTCCTATACTCCGCGTCCGGTATCCAGGTTCCGTGCGTGCCTAAAATACAAAACTCCATTGGCTGGGCGGCGGACTCAATATCCTTCTCCATGTCACTGACGCTCTTAACCTTTAACTCCAAGCCAAGCACCTTCGCATACCCTTGAGCCTCCAAATGTGCGAACGAGTATACTGCTCGATCAGCGCATTCACCCGCTATCAACTGTATGACATCACGCATCTGACTTACAGGAGGCAATTGATTTCTGAAAGTATAAACAGGCTTGACCCCAGCGTACAAAGGCGTTAGCGAAAAACAAAAAACAACAATCATTACACTATAAAAAAGCACCTGATCTCGCAAAAGACCGAGGCCATACCCCGCCAGCATCAACAATGCAGGCAACAATACGATAAGATTACGCATCGTCAAGACAGGCTGAATATAGAAAGAGCGCATATAGGGAACCATCGCGCACACACCTATCCACAGAATAAAAAACCATAAAAACTCCTTCCTCTCACTGCCTTTGAGAATATCCAAGAGCCCGAACATCATTAAAATGGCGACCATCATGGCGAGGGTTTTATTACCAAAATACAGCGCAAATAATTCAGTAAAAAAATTGTCGTCCGGAGCCGGCACCCAAAACCCACTTCGCTCTATATTAGCCACTATATATCCGATGCTTGGAAGGAGGCTCAGAAAGACAAATAGCCCAACGGCCAAAAACATCAAAATCATTCTCATCCGAAAAGCTTTTCGGCCATAAATCAGATAAAACAATCCGATCTGGGCGAGGACTGGAAAAAAACCGAAATAGTGGGTATTCACCAGCATTGCCGTCACGACGGCATACAAAACTGCATTCAAGGCTGTAGGGTTGTGCACCAGCGTTAAAAAAACCAAAAACGAAAGCACGACAAGCAACACCAGTAATGCATACGACCTGGTTTCTTGAGAGTACGTTATCAAATAAAAATTAACCGCCACCAGCCACGCACAAATCAGTCCTGTCCGTCGGCCAAAAAACTTCCAACCCAAATAGAAAACGCTCGGTATCAGCAAGACACCGAAAAAAACCGACAGATACCTTCCGCTTATCTCAGCGTAACCAAACGCTTTATAAAATAGCCATAAAAGTGCCTGGTAGAGTGGTGGGTGCACATCTAGCAATGTGCGTTCATAGACCCGCTTGAAACTGTTATCCGGATCACTGACTGCCACACTGAATGCTTCATCCAGCCAAAGTCCATGCGTGTCGATGTTATGCAATCTCAAATAGCAACCGACGATCATTGCGCCTGCCAACGATAGATACATTGGTCCACTTTGTGGAGTTGCTTTCATGATCATTATTGTTCTCCACGTCCTCGTCCAAGTAACGATCGTTCCCGCCCGATCAAGCATGCAGCCCCCAGCCCTACCGCCAGCCACAACGTCACCATCCGCAACAGAACCGTCGCTGCAATTGCACTTGCCATCGCAACGGCACCAGACGCCAGCAAAGCCACCATTACCGCTTCGGTACTGCCCAATCCGGCGGGCATGAAACTCAGGGCTCCAACCAGCATGGAAATGGCATAAATGAACATGACCGACGTGAGAGGTACGTCCGCTCCCACAGCCCTCAAAATCCAGTAGAACGCCATCACTTCAAGCCCCCAGGCCATGAGACTCAATAACGTCGCGACAATCTGTCGACGTGGGGTATGACACCGGCGTGCCTGACGCAACACTCGAACGAGATGGCGCAGCATCCGGGAAATCCAGCGACTTCCCTTGTCGATACGGCGGGCAATGCTCCCTATTAGTACTGGACGCACCATCAGCAGTACGCCGCAGACCAGCAACGCCAGAGTGGCCACCATCATCGGCAGCCATTTGGGGTGAGCACTCAAGCCCAACAGCGCCAAAACAACTATCGCCAGTAAATCCGAAAACCGCTCACTCAGTAGCGCAGCAAAACTGTGTGCGTATGGCACATCCCAGCGTTTCAGCAGAACTCCACGCAACGCCTCGCCCGCCTTGCCAGGTGTTGTAGTCAATGCAAATCCCGCCAGATAGATTTTCAAGCTGGGCCAACAAGGCAACGTATGTCCCAAGGCACTGAGATAAATCTGCCAGCGCAAAAAACGCAGCCCATAGCCAAGCAGAACCAAGACGACTATTTGCGCCCCGTCCCACCACCCTACCCGACTGACCGCCCCGCTCACCGCCGCCCATCCACCCCAGAGGGAAATGGCGAGGTAAGCCAGGGCCGTGCAGATCGCCGAACCGATCAAAAACTGATAGCGCCATCCTGTCAAAGCCACGATCTGGTTCACAGGTTGAGCCTTTTGAACAGTGACTGTGGCAATGCCCGTATCAGACACATGAACAACGCCCAGAACGCTGGTACATAAAGCACCGAGACCTTGCGTTCGATACCCGCCACAATTCGACGGGCGACAGCTTCCGGTTGCGCCACCAGGAAAGCCGGCAATGCCAATCCGCGGGTCATCGGCGTATCGACAAAGCCGGGTTTGATGGTGATCACATGCACACCCAACTTGAACAGCCGCGCGCGCAGACCTTCGCAGAATGTGGAAACGGCCGCTTTGGCTGCGCCATACACATAGTTGGAGGGGCGCCCGCGATCCCCGGCAACTGAAGAAATAACCGCCAGCGTGCCACAGCGCTGAACGATCATCAGACTCGCCAGACGAGTCAGCAAGGCAATCACCGAACTGCCATTGTTGGCGAACTCGGCCATGGCCGATTCGACACTTCGCTCACATTCGTGTTGATTTGGCAAAGACCCATAAGCAATCAAACAGATATCCACCGATTGCATCACAGCCAGGCACTGCTCCAGCATGATGGTCTGTGCATCAATATTGCCGAGGTCCATCACCCAGGGAATAACCCTGCTTGCACCTCGCGCCTCAAGATCGGCACAGGTTTGCAGCAGTTTTGACTCATCCCTGGCAACCAGAAAGAACTCGCTCTGCTCAATCGCCCACCGTCGTGCGCAAGCACAGGCGATGGTAGAAGTAGCGCCCACAATCAGGATTTTTTTCATTGTGTAACTCGCTGCCAGAAACGGGACATCAATGTCGGGTCGCGCATTGCCTCCAAACGCTCCCAAGCGGGATAAGCCTGGCGAAAATCGCGGGCGCTCATGTGCGCATCCTTAGCCGGGTACAACCGGCCGCCGGCCTCATGGACAATAGCGTCCAGCCGCGGCAGCAAGGTGCTGTTCAGGGCGCCGCTTTGGGGGAAGTCCAGCGCCAGCGAAGTCCCAGGCATCGGAAAGGACAACAATCCCGGGGAAGCGATATCACCACAACGCTTGAGTACCGCCAGGAAAGATCCCAGTCCGCTACGGGCAATGACGTCGAGCAACTGCGCCAAGGCGTCCTCGGCAACCGCTTGTGGTACTACGCACTGGAACTGTTGGAATCCTTTGCGGCCGTAGATCCGATTCCAGCGCTCAATACTATCCAGCGGGTAAAAAAACGGACTGTAAGCAATCGCCTGGTTTTTCCTGCTGGCCGGCTGCATGTGCCAGTAACAGCGGTTGAACAATCCCACCATGAATGGGTTGACCAAGGACACCGGAGGCGAGGCGGGTAACGTCATGACACGGGGCGTTGGCACTTCCAACGGTCCGTGCTCACAGTGGTCCCCTACGATCATGACACCGCGCCCCAACGCAGAGCCCTTGGCCTGGCAATCAATCCAGGCCACGCTGTATTCATGAGAGGCATCAAGCTCTGTCGCCAGCGCGAAAAAGTCACTCAGTCGACCAAATCGCACCCGGGTCGTATCGATCCGACTGGACTGGATTCTGCGCAGACGAATGCTGACCCAGCTGATAATGCCCGTCAGACCTAATCCGCCGAGAGTAGCCGCAAACCACTGGGGATTTTCCGTTGGCGAACACACCATCAAAGGTTGCTCGGACCTGTGTAATCCAAAACTTAAGACCGAGTGGGCAAACGTCCCACGGCAGTGATGATTTTTCCCATGAACATCGTTGGCTACCGCTCCGCCCAGCGTCACATGGCGGGTTCCAGGCGTGACCTGCAAAAACCAGCCGCGAGGAACGGCCAGCTGCAGCACTTCACCCAAAGTGACCCCCGCCTCGGCGCAGATCTCTCCCGTTTGCCAATTGGCCTCGATGAACCGACTCAAGGGCCGCATGTGCAACACATGGCCATTGCTGGCCAAGCAACTGTCGCCATAACTGCGGCCATTCCCGAACGGCAATGTCGAGCCATGGATTTTACTGACCCGCAGCCACTGATCATCCAGATCATTTCGCCAGGCACAGGGATGAGCGATTTGCGGTTCAGCGGGATATTGCCCCCACGAACTCAACGGTAAGCTCATTGCAGGCACGACTGCGCGGTATCAATGAGAAGGCCTGCGGCATCAGGACAATCGTTCATGTCGCACTCCAGAAAATCAGGCAAAACAACACGCCTACGGCAAGGCTCAACCGGTCCTTTAGCGCAAACACCACCGGGTCCTCCTTCATTAATCCGCGGTGAGTCAGCATCCAGATCCGAGTGATCCAGAACAGCAACAAGGGGCAGGCAAGCCAGATGATTTGTGAACGCTCATACAGAGCAACGGTTGCGCCGTCGCGGATGTACAGTGCCAAAACCAGTACCGCGAGATAACCGGAAGCCGCGCCTAGCGATGAAAGCATCGCCATATCGTCTGGGTAATAATCTCGACCGCTGGCTTTACCGGTAACCCCGTTGCGCGAGACCACCAGAAGTTCGGTATAGCGCTTGACCAAAGCGAGGCTTAGGAAAATAAACATGGAAAACGCAAGTATCCATGCCGTCAGTTCCAAATCGAAGGCCGCGCCACCAGCGATGACTCGCAAGGTGTAGAGCAACGCCAGTGTAATCACGTCCAGGGGCATGATGTGCTTCAACTTGAACGAATAGGCCAGCGTCAAGGCGTAATAAAACGCCAACACCGAAACGAACTGTGAAGGTAGCCACCACCAGGCACCGCCAAGCGATATGATCAACAGCAATGGGCAAATCATCAGACCCGACTTGATCGACAGACATCCGTTTGCAAAGGGTCTGTTCCGTTTGGTTGGATGCCTTCGATCGTCTTCCAGATCCAGCAGGTCATTGAGTATATAAACGCCGGAAGCACATAACCCGAACGATATGAATGCCACCAAGCCATGCCATAGCAACAGCGGGTTGGTGATCTGATGTGCGGCCAGCAACGGCACGAAAATCAGCGCATTCTTTGCCCATTGATGCAGGCGCAGGGCCTTTCGCCATTCGCCAAACCCCGTCGTGCCGGAGCGGATCAGTCGCACGACATTGTCCAGGCTAAGGATGGCCAGTTCGACCGGTGCGGAAGGATTGACCACGTAAGCAAGCCTGGCCGAGCGCCAGATCACAAGGTCGTCCAGTGCGTTACCGACGTAATCGAAGCCTCGTTGGCCGAACAATTCAATCAATCGATCACGCTTGTGCGGACCCGTCAGATTACATTCCAGGCGAGTCGCCAATATGTCGTCGAACACCTGCAAGTGCTCTCCGATCCTTTGCGCCAACGAATGATAACTGGCGGTGGCCAACACGATCCTGCGGCCTAGCCCGCGCTGTTCGTCGATCAGGGTCAGCACGTCCTGGTCGTAGGGCAATAGGCTGACATCGACATCCGTCGATTGAGCCAGCTGCTTCTTCAGGTAGGCCTTGCCGTGAAGCACCCAGACCAAAACTTTCAGGCAGCGCCAAGTCTGGCTGCGGACAAACGCCATGGCGCATTCAAACAACAGATCAGATTTGAGCAGTGTGCCATCCAGGTCGACAACAAAGGGCAGCGAAGCTGAACGGTCTTCCGTCATGGGCTGCACTACCTGGTCGCAGGCGTTCATACTTGATGACGGTCACGAAACACGACAAACCGAAAAAAACTGTAGCCAATCGCCAGGTTCAGCAACGAAAACGAAACCAACGCCACCCATCCAGGCAGGTTTCGGGTATCGCCGGCAGCTCCAATACCGTAGCTCAAGCCAGCCATCGCAGCAGTGAGCGGCAAATAACCGCGCCGAGGCGCCCCAGGCTCAAAGATGTAGAGCGCATTCACATAGAATGAAAACGCTGTGGCCACACAAAATGCCGTCAGGTTGCTGACCGCCTGGCTCAGCCCGACAGCACTACGCAACACGAAAAAGACCTGCCAATGGATCAGTCCATTGGCCAGGCCGATAACCATCAATGCAGAGAATCCCTTCATCGTGAGACCTTGCTCTGACCCGTTAGCGGGTTTTAAAGCTAGGTCACCATGCAGGGACGGTCTACTGTCAGAACTTACAGGTTCGCAGCTCTTTCCGACAGGCGGCCGATTTCTTCCACTTGGCGTCGTTACAAAGCCGGACGCACCGCGCCTTGTTGATCAGCCCTTGGCTGCAACTTGAAGGTGTAGAACAGCACCGTCAGCAGCACCAGAAACGCCGGCCCCACATACAGCGCCACCCGTGTATCCGGGAAGTACGCCATCAGCCCAACCACCAGCACCAGGAACGCCAACGCCAGGTACGAGCTGACCGGATACAGCCACATGCGGTATTTCAGGGCGGCACGCTCGGAAGCGCTCAGGCCTTTGCGGAACTTGAGCTGGGCCAGCAGGATCATCACCCAGGTCCAGATCGCCCCGAAGGTGGCGATGGAGGTCACCCAGACGAAGACTTTTTCCGGCACCAGGTAATTGAGCAGCACGCCCAGCAGCAACGCGGCAATGGACAGCAACAACGCGCGGCGCGGTACGCCGTTGGCCGAGGTCCTGGCAAAACCGGCCGGGGCCTGGCCGTTCTGCGCCAGGCTGTAGAGCATCCGCCCGGTGCTGAAGATGCCGCCGTTGCAGGACGACAGCGCAGCGGTGATCACCACGAAGTTGATGATGCCGGCAGCCGTCTTGATACCCAGGCGCTCGAACGTCATCACGAACGGGCTGCCCTGGGTGCCGATCTCGTTCCATGGGTAGATCGACAGGATCACGAACAACGCGCCGACATAGAACAACAGGATCCGCCAGAACACCGAACCGATGGCGTTGGGAATGGTTTTCTGCGGGTTCTTCGCCTCACCCGCGGTCAGGCCGATCATCTCCACGCCCAGGTAGGCAAACATCACCATCTGCAGGGACATCAATACACCCTGCACCCCATTGGGCATGAACCCACCGTGGGTCCAGAGGTTGGAAATACCCAGGGCCACGCCGTCGTTGCCGAACCCGAAGGCGATGATGCCGACGCCGCCGATGACCATGGCGATGATGGTCACGATCTTGATCAGCGCAAACCAGAATTCGAACTCGCCGAAGGCCTTGACCGCGATCAGGTTGATCGAGCCCATGCTGACCAGTGCGGCCAGGGCCCAGATCCAGCGGGGCACGTCGGGGAACCAGATGCCCATGTACACCGCTACCGCGGTGATTTCCGCCACGCAGGTCACCAGCCACAGGAACCAGTAGTTCCAGCCGGTCAGGAAACCCGCCAGCGGGCCGAGGTAATCCTGGGCATAACGGCTGAACGAACCGGCCACTGGATTGTGCACGGCCATCTCGCCGAGGGCGCGCATGATCACCAGGATCGCCAGGCCGCCGATGATGTAGGACAGCATGATCGCCGGGCCGGCCATTTCGATGGCCTTGGCCGAACCGAGGAACAGTCCGACACCGATGCAAGCGCCAAGCGCCATCAGGCGGATATGCCGCTCGCCGAGTTCACGTTTGAGCGGACCGCCCTGAGCGGTCTCGCCATGGGGCAGATGATTGCCGACAGGCATAGGGATACAACTCCGTTTTGTTATTGGATTAGCCACCGGGTTTCCAAGGCCACAGGCCGATAAGCCTGCCACCTTGCCGAAACCGGGCCTGCCTCGTGGACAGACCGTCCCGGAAACCAGAACGTCAAGACCGGTGGGTCGTGCAGTATAAAAAGCCAAGGATAGAGAGTTTCACTGTAAAACTTTGGAAATTCAGGGATAAGCCACAGCAAAAGTCGGGTTTTTGGAGAAGCATTGACTGGGAATACAGAGGATTTAAGAGCACCGCCCCCCCTGTGGCGAGGGGATTTATCCCCGTTGGGCTGCGTAGCAGCCCTGAAACCTGCTGATTCGGTGTGTCAGACAGATTGAGTGCTTTGGGGATGGGGCTGCTGCGCAGCCCAGCGGGGATAAATCCCCTCGCCACAGGGGACTACGCAGATTTCGGAATTTTCGCTCATACGTCTCAGCGTCGTGGAAACACCTACATGGCTAGGCTGCATTGACACCCCCTTCAAAGGAAGCAAGGAATGCATCCACGCCCCGATTCCCATCGCTTGCGCCGAGGTCGCTGTTCGGAGCAAGGGCGCGGCTACCTGGTAACGGCTGTCATTCATCGACGACGTCCAATATTCGCTGACTGGAAAGTTGGAAGATTGTTAGTAGCTGAATTTAAACGAGCCCATGACTCGGGCCAGGTCAACTCCTTGGCCTGGGTGGTGATGCCGGATCATTTCCATTGGCTGGTTCAAATCAACAATACCCCTCTGAGTCGAGTCATTGGTGCCACCAAAGCTCGATGCACACACAGCGTCAACAGTCGGACCGGGGCGTCCGACCCGCTCTGGCAAAGCAGCTTCCACGACCATGCACTCCGCGACAATAAAGACATCCAGCCCTTCGCCCGCTACATCATTGCCCACCCGGTTCGCGCAGGGCTGGTAAGCCGAATTGGCGATTACCCGCTCCGGGATGCCATCTGGCTCTGAAGCTGTGGCGAGGGGATTTATCCCCGCTGGGGCGCGTAGCGGCCCTAAAACAGTCGACCGGATCTGCCTGATGTACCGAGGTAGTCTGGTTTTAGGGCCGCTGCGCAGCCCAGCGGGGATAAATCCCCTCGCCACAGGGGTTTCATGGTGCCTACAGGATTTCAGGGTGCCGGCCTGTCCACAATTTCCCTCCCCCACGCAAACCACCGTCTAAGCTTCAAGCAAGTCCGATCAATCTGCGTGAATGGATCAGTCGACTATGGGCGCTCTATGGCAAACCGATTCGAACAAACCTATGGTCCCGACTGAACGTATGGAAGAAGCGTCTACACCCCCAAAAAAACGCCGCGCGCGGCATGGCTGGCGGGCGTTCTGGTTGCTGCTGCTGATTATCGTCGTGGTGGTCGGGCTCGCGGTGGCCAAGGAAATGCGCACCTCCAGGTTCCAGGCCAGGGAGATCAGCAAATACGCTGCCTCCCTGAGCTATTCGCTGCAACCGGGGCCCAGCGATGCCATTGTCTATCCCGGAGCCGGCCCATTCGACCGGCGGTTGGGCTACAGCTCGCTGGGGGAGTTCCTGCCGCGACTGCTCAAGCGCAACTACGTGATCCAGGCCCAGACCCGCTTTTCGCCAGCCTTGATGGACTACGTCGGAAAAGGCCTGTTCGTGCCCTATACGGAAAAGATCCAGGCCGGCCTGACCATCACCGATTGCCGCGCCGCGCCGCTGTATCAGTTCAAGTATCCACAACAGCTGTATGCCAGTTTCGACGCCATCCCTCCCGTGGTGGTGCAAAGCCTGCTGTTCATCGAAAACCGCTTCCTGCTCGATCCCCACCAGCCCCAGGCCAACCCGGCGGTAGACTGGCCGCGCTTCGGCATGGCGGCGTGGTCGCAGGTGGCCAAGCTGTTGAGCTTGCCGGGGCAGTCCGCCGGGGGCAGCACCCTGGCGACGCAGCTGGAAAAGTACCGTCACTCCCCCGATGGCCTGACCGTCTCGGGGAGTGAGAAGATCCGCCAGATGATTTCCGCCAGCGTGCGCGCCTATCGGAGCGGTCCGCAAACCCTCGAGGCGCGGCAGCGGATCGTGCGCGATTACCTCAACAGTGTGCCACTTTCCGCCGTGCCGGGGCATGGAGAGGTCCATGGCATGGCCGAAGGTTTGCGGGTCTGGTACGGCGCCGACTTCAACCGCGCCAATGAGCAGTTGTTCAGCACCGCCACCGATCCGCGGAGCCTGGCGGAAAAGGGTCTGGCCTTGCGGCAGATGCTGTCGTTGATGATCGCTCAGCGGCGCCCTTCCCATTACCTGTCCAAGGGGCATGACGAGCTGGCGAGCCTGACGGACAGCCACATCCGGCTGCTGGCCCAGAACGGTGTGATCGACGCCGCCCTGGCCGATGCCGCCCTGGCGAGTCAGGTCAGTTATCGCGATTGGGTGCAGCAACCGACGATCCAGCCCAACGAAACCAACAAAGGCATCAGCGCCGCCCGCAGTCGGCTCGCCACGCTGCTCGACCGGCCGTTGTACGACCTCGACCGACTGGACCTGTCCGCCACCAGCACTTTGCAAAACGACTTGCAGACCCAGGCCACCGAGTACCTCAAGCGCCTGGCCGACCCGGCCTTCGCGACGGAGATCGGCCTCATGGGAGAACGCCTGCTCACCCCCACCAGCACCACCCAGGTGCGCTACAGCTTTACCCTGCTGGAACTGACCCCGGACGGTTCGCGCGTGCGGGTGCAGACCGATAGCACCGACCAGCCTTTCGACATCAACGAAGGCAGCAAACTCGAACTCGGTTCCACCGCCAAGTTGCGGGTACTCACCACCTATTTGCAGATCATTGCCGAACTGCACGACCGCTATGGCGCTGAAACTCCGGCGGCCCTGAAAAAAGTCGAGGTCGCCGAGCAGGATCGCCTGTCCCGCTGGGCCGTCGATTACCTGATCCAGAACAGCGACCGCAGCCTGCCGAAGATGCTCGAGGCGGCACTCGATCGTACGTACTCCGCCAGCCCCGGCGAGGCATTTTTTACCGGCGGCGGGCTGCACACCTTCCACAACTTCCGCAGCGAGGACAACGGCCGCAACCCCACCTTGCGCGATGCCCTGCGCGAGTCGATCAACCTGCCGTTCATCCGTCTCATGCGCGACCTGGTGCGCTATGCCACTTACGCCGGGCCCAACAACAGCGCTGAACTGCTCAAGGACGACAGCGACCCGCGGCGCCAGGAATACCTGGCCCAGTTCGCCGACCGCGAAGGCACCTCGTTCCTGCTCAGGTTCTGGAAGAAGTATCAGAAGAAGGACACCAGCCAGCGCCTCGAAACCTTTCTCGACAGCATGCACCCCACGGCGATCCGCCTGGCCGCCGTGCACCGCTATTTCTTTCCCAACGACAGCCAGGACAGCTTCAACCGCTTCGTGCGTTCACATCTGCAATCGGCCAAGAACGCCGAGAAACTCACCGACGAACGCCTGGAGCGGCTCTACCAGAGCTACGGTCCCGGCGCCTATGACCTGCCGGACCAGGGCTTTATCGCCAAGGTCCACCCGCTCGATCTATGGTTGATGGGTTACCTGCTGAACAACCCGGACGCCAAGTTCAGCCAGATCGTCAAGGCCAGTGAGTTCGAACGCCAGGAAGTCTACAGTTGGCTGTTCAAAAGCCGGCACAAGAGCGCACGCGACAGTCGCATCCGCACCATGCTCGAGATCGAAGCGTTCCTGGATATCCACCAGCGCTGGCAGAAAGTCGGCTACCCGTTCGACCATCTCGTGCCTTCGCTGGCCACGGCAATCGGCAGCTCCGGTGACCGCCCCGCCGCACTGGCAGAGCTGGTGGGCACCATTCTCAACGACGGTATCCGTCAACCGGCACTGCGGGTCGACAGCCTGCACTTCGCCGTCGATACCCCCTACGAAACGCAACTGATCAACGACCCGGATAAAGGCAAACGCGTGATGCCGGCGGAAGTGGCCCAGGCCCTGCGCGGTGCGTTGTCCCAGGTGGTGGATGCCGGCACCGCGAAACGGGTGGCCGGCAGTTTCAAACTGGCCGACGGTACGCCGTTGGCCATGGGCGGCAAGACCGGCACCGGCGACAACCGTATCGAAGCCATCGGCGCCGGTGGGCGCATCCTCAGTTCCAAGTCGATCAACCGCACGGCCACCTTCGTGTTCTACATTGGCGACAGCCATTTCGGCACCCTCACCGCCTATGTACCGGGGGCCTCGGCGCAGAACTTCAAGTTCACCTCGGCCTTGCCGGTGCAGGTGCTCAAGGGGATGGCGCCGTTTCTCACGCCCTACTTGCAGCCGGGCAGTCACACCCAGTGCACGCCGTTGGTGGCGCGCCAGGGCGTTTCGTCGCCAGGGTAGAACTACGGGCTCACCCGCGGTACCGCATCGAAGATCACCGTGAAGTCGGCGTTGAACAGGCCTGTCTGGTCGGGAAGCGGTATGGCCGAGGCATAGATGACCATCTCTGCCTGCGTACCTGGGGTGGACGTGGGGTCGTCCACCACCTCTTGGGGCGTGGAGGTCAGGGTGACGTTGTTGAACCGGACAAGCAGGGGAATGGCGCTGCTGCCGTTGGTCAGCGCTGGCTGGCCAGCCGGGAGATAGGCATGCACCGAACCGTCGGTGTTCTTCACATCGAAAGTCTGGCGTATCGGGGACAGTTGACTCTTCACAGCGTCCCAATACATGACCTCATCCTTGCCGAACTCCGGGTCCCGGGGCTGCACATGGAACTGCTGGGTCGGAATATTCGCAGTGATGTGAATCGACGAGCGAGCATCATCCGCCGCGCGCGCCGGCGAAGCACTCAGGGCAACGGCGCCCAGGGCCATTGCAGCTACCTTTTTATTGAACATGCCAAATACCTTTTCAGCCGTAGAAGAACAGGATGGGTCACGCAGAGATCCGCGGCACTGCGTCGTAGATCACGGTGAAGTCGCCGGTATAGAAGCCCGGCCGGCGCTGGACCGGCATGGCATCGGCACGAATCGTCATCTCGACCTGGGTACCGGGCGTGGAGGACGCATCGTCCACGACTTCCCGAGGCAGGCCATCCAGGCGGACTTTGTTGAACCGGACCCGCAACGGGATTCTGGCATTGCCGTTGGACAGGAACGCCGCGCCACCCTCGATGTAGGCGTGGATCGAACCTTCAGTGTGCTTCACGTCGAAGATCTGGCGCAAAATGCCCAGGTCGTCGTTCAACGGGTCGTAATGCATGACCTCGTGCTTGCCGAACTCGGGATCCCGTGGCTGGACATGGAACTGCTGGGTGGGAATGTTCGCCTTGATATGAATGGCGGACCGAGCATCATCGGCCCCGAAGGCCAGCGAAGGACTCAGGGTCGCGACGCCCAGGGCCATGACGGAAACAAATTGCTTGAGCATGCTTGCTACCTTTTTTCATCGTTATTGTTAAAGAAGCGTCCATGCCATTACTGCTAACCCGTGGCGAGGGAGCTTGTTCCCTCACCGCGCAGGTTCTTTACTGCCTCCGGTCGCCCTACGGCGCCGTGGCGTCGAACACCATGTGCACCGTGCCGTAGTAGTCGCCAGGCTTATAGTCGTCATCGGGCTTGATGGCGGCGATTTCCAGCGGCACCTGACGGCCCGGCCGTGCCTCGACGGCCGAGACCACCTGGGCGGAATCCAGGGTCAGTTCGACGCCGTTGAAGCGCACGCGCAAGTCGATGCGATCACGGCCATTGGACAGATAGGCCTCCTCCCCGAGGCGAGCCCCAATGGAGCCGTTGCTGTTTTTCACCTCGTAGGTAGCCCGCAACGGGCTCAGGTCCGAGGTGATGGTGCTGAACGGCAGGCGCTGCTCGCGCTGGACCAACTGCGGGTCGAGGGGCAACACATAAAAGTCGGCCGTCGGGATGGTCACGTAGAGTTCGAAGGTTTCCCGTTCGACAGCCCCCCAGGCCGAGGTCCAGGGCATCAGCAGGGCCGTCAATGCAAGGGGGCGTAGCCGTGTCTTGATCATTTTGATTTACCTCTTGGGTCAACGACGGTTCGGCGACGGTCGCCGTCAGCCCTTGATCTCGACGTTCTGGGTCTTGCTGCCTTCGATCAGGGTGAAGCGATATTCACGCCCTGCTTCCTTGTCGAACGAGAACGTGCGGCCGGTCATGACGTGATGCTTGGTGGTCGGCCGGCATTCGTTCTCTTTCTTCGCTTCGCAGTCCTTGAACTCATCGACCACCACCACGCTGTTGCCGTTGTTGCGCAGCACGTAGCGATTGGCGTTGTTATCGATCACGGTGTCGAAGCGGGTGTCCTTGGGCCGTACGAAGAACACCGTGCCGTACCCCGCCAGTACCTTGACCCCGGCCGCCACGCGTTCCTTTTTATACGCTTCGCGCTCCTCCGCGCTGACGGCGAATTCGTCTTCCGCTTCCGGCACCACCGGCACGAAGCGCACACGGAAGTAACGCTCCTTGTCACGGTTGCCCATGAACAGCAACCGCGTGCCCTGCACACCGTTGGCCGGCACGATCAGGCGCGCCGGGCTGGCCATCAGACCATCCTTGGCCTGGGCACTGGCCTGGTTCTGCAGGGGCACCTCGCTGTAGGTGCCGTCTTCGTTGTAGATGATTTCCAAGATGTTCACCTTGACGAAAGCCGTCGACGTGCCGCCGTTGAACACCCGTTTCATGTACGTGGTCTTGTTGCCGTCCAGGTAGTCGTAGACCACCCCGACACCGATCTGCGGACCGGCCTGGGCCACGCCGCAAAACAGGGAAAAACCAACCCATGCCCATAGCTGTTTCATCACTTGCTTAACCTCATGCATTAAACGCAACTCACTAGAAATTTGGCCGGCAGGTCACTGGTGGCCTGTGTAGCTAATTCGTGTACTCAAACTAACCGTACAAGCCGCTAGACTTCCGAATCCCAGATCACCGTGACACTGCCGGTGTAGGCCTTGGCGCCGCTGTCCAGCATCGCCTCGACGCTGCCCCGGGCCACTTCGAAGTGCAGCATTCCCAGCCTGCGATCGACATAAAAGCCCGGCTGGAACAGCTCGGTGCCGCTGCCGTCAAGCCGCAACGGGCGCTGGTTGACCGGTTGCCCAGCGGCGTCGGTCAGGCCTTCAGGCAACGTCACCTTGATGTCCACCGGCACGGCATGGCCGGTGCCGGTTTCCGCAATCGCGCAGGTATTGCCGCTGGCGTGCTGGCATTCGAGCCTCATCTTGAAACGAGAAGAGGTCGAGATATGGAAGCGCTGGTCGCGAAACAGCCGCGTCGGTTTGCTCCCGCTGTTCAGCCAGGCTTGCCAGCCTTCCTGGGGCACCAGTTCCACCCGGTTGCCACCCGGGGGCACCTCCACCTTGAGCGTGTGCTCGACGTCGAGTTTGAAATTGAGGGTGATCACCGATTCATTGGGGATCATCACGTCACCGAAGTCGAAGTCCTGCCTCGGACCGAGGCCATAGACCAGGGAGCCGGTGTATTGGCCGGACGACATCTTCAACGGGTTGGGGGTGCGCAGTTCGTAGGCGAAGTCCATGGAGGTGTATTCCATGCCCGGGATCAGGTAACGGGCCCTTTTGGCACAGCTCCCTTCGACCGGGGTTTTCCAGAAGAAGGAATAGGCACGGTCGTTCAAGCTCGATTGGCTGCTGGATCGACAAGGTGCAGGGGCGTACTTCCAGGTGGAGCCCCACAACATCGCATGAGCGGTCCCCATGTCCACCCCCCCTCCGACCAGGTCGATCACGCTGACCGGCAGGTAGTACATCGAGCCGATGCCGGCGATGCGTACCTGGACGATTTCAGTCTCGCCCGTACCGGTATGAGTGATCTGCGCCAGACGCCAATTGGCAGGCACATGGAATATCGCCCCTTGCCGCAGATCCGCATGATTGGCCTGGATGGGCGCGTTGGAATAGGAGTTGATGTTCCACTGAAGGCTGGACATGTTCTCCCTTTCACAGTCGGCCGGGTAAAAGGCGCAATAACCCGAGACCGGCGTGGTATTGCGAAAGGTATTCTCGTTGGGCTTCGATGGATCGGGCCTGAAGATTGCGGTGATCTCCTTGCTCACGGCATGAGCCGTCGATGCGCCGGCCAATAACATCACCGAAACCACACTACGCACTGCTACTGGTAGACCTTTCATCAATCCCTCACCTTCCTTTCGCCTCAGGCTGGCCAATCCATGCCCTTTAAACTTCCGAATCCCAGATCACCGTGACATCGCCGGCGTAACGCGTGGCCCCGGTGTCGAGCATCGCCTCGACACCGCTGCGGTCCACTTCGAAATGCAGCATCCCGAGCCGGCGATCGACGTAGATGCCGGGCTGGAACAATTCGGTGCCACTGCCGTCGCGCAACAGTCGTCGGCGATTGACCGGTTGCCCGGCGCCGTCCGTCACGCCATCGGGCAGGGTCACGCCGACGTTCACCGGCACGGTGTGGCCGGTATCGGTTTCGGCGATCGCACAGGTGTTGCCGCTGATGTACTGGCATTCGATTGCCATCTTGAAACGGGATGAGGCGGAAATATGAAAGCGCTGGTCACGGAACAGGCGCGTTGGCTTGCGTCCGCTGTTGAGCCAGGACTGCCAACCTTCCTGGGGCACCAGTTCCACGCGATTGCCGCCGGGGGGGACTTCGACCTTGAGGGTGTGTTCGACAGTCAGCTTGAAATCGAACGTGAGTATCGGATCGGAGGGGATCATGATATCGCCCATGTCCAGATCCTGGCCCGGCCCGATGCTGTAGGTCAAAGACCCCGTGTACAAACCACTCGACATTTTCAGGGGGTTCGGGGTGCGCAATTCGTAGGCGAAGTCCAGATAGTCGTAGACCAGGCTGGGGATCAGAAAACTACTCTTTTTGGAGCAAGGCGCTTCGACTCGGGTCTTCCAGAAAAACTTGTAAGTCGTCGCGTTCAAACCTCCGTGACCGGTATATCCGCAAGGTGAAGGGGGGTTCACCCAGCTATTCCCATAACCGCCCCATAACCGGTTGTGTGCCAGCGTAAGGTCTATGCTTGGATTACCTATCAGTTCGAGCACGCTCATCGGAAGGCGGTATCTCGAGCCGATTCCCGAAAAGCGTACTTCGATGGTTTCAGTTTCACCCGTACCGGCGTGAGTCACCTGGGCGGTACGCCAGTTGGCGGGGACCTTGAACGTCGCCCCTTGCCGGTAATCAGTGTGATTCGCCTGAATTGGGCCGACCGAACTGAAGCGGATAGGCAACTGAATACTGAATATCTTGGTGGCCGCGCAATCCGCCGGATAGAAGGTGCAATAGCCACTGACCGGGGTGGTATTGGTAAATTGATTCAGGTTTGGTTTCGAAGCATCGGGTCTGAATATCGCGCTGATATTCTGGTTCACGGCATTGGCAGCAGGCACG
The DNA here is from genome assembly GCF_006227205.1 of Pseudomonas sp. ICMP22404. Classification (GTDB taxonomy): domain Bacteria; phylum Pseudomonadota; class Gammaproteobacteria; order Pseudomonadales; family Pseudomonadaceae; genus Aquipseudomonas. The sequence goes on along the minus strand of NZ_VCNG01000005.1, from coordinate 255,602 downwards.
CAGGCAAGCAACAGCATCGAGACCACGCTGCTCACGGCTACCGATAAGGATTTCATTTATACAACCTCATACATCAAAGCCAATCCCTGCTAGTTTTTGGGAGAAAATTTCACAGTGGGAGCAAGGCTTGCCCGCGATGCAGGCGCCCCGGTCTTCACGCGAACGGCGTTATCGTTCATCGCGGGCAAGCCTTGCTCCCACAACTCATGAACGCTGCTTCGCCAGGTCGGCCGCGGCCAGTGAGCTATCGGCCAGGCTGTCCGGCGTGCAGCGCAGGTCGCCGATCATCAACACATCGCCTTCGTCGCTGGCGTTTTCCGGGTCGAGACGGAAGCGGCAGAACAACTCGTTGCCGTAGCGCACCTCAAGGGTCGGGGACGCGGCATTCATCTCCATGGAGAAGAATCCGTCCGCCTCGCTGACGCCGCGGCTGGCGTGGTTGATCACGTGATGGCCCTTGAGCGGTTGCCCCTGTTCGTCCAGCAAGCGTCCGAGCACGGTCACGGTTTTCACCACGCTGACCTTGCGGTAATCGACGCCCCCCTTGTTCAGGTGATAACGGGTGCGTGCCGGCTCGATGCTCGCCGCCGGTGGATGCACACCCTCGAAGTCGAAGGTCACCATGCTGTTGCGGTAGGCGGTGATCGGCACGAAGTTACGGCCCGGATGCAAGGTGGTACTGCCGCCGGTCAGGTCGTCGGCGCGCAGGACGATGTCGTCCAGGTCGGTTTCCACGTCGACGATCATCCCCGCGCCACGGCCCTGGGGCAGACCGGTGAAGACGGCTTTCTCGCCGCCGACGGCCACGGTACTGCTCAGGTTCAGGCCGCCGGTGAGGTTGTCGTTATAGGACGAGCGCTGGAGGAAACCGTCGCCATAGAGCGACTCGGTGCTGAAGCTGGCGATGCCGGACAGGCCCACGCCATAGGTATCGGCCAGCGCTGTGCCGGAGACACTTTGCAGCACGTGATCCTGGAGGTCGCGGCGATAGGTCAGCGACGCATTGTTGTCCCGGTCACCTTCGCGAGACGTGCGGGTGCCGATGCTGCCCGACCAGTATTCCCCCGGCCCGCCCAATGCCACGCTGAAGCTCAGGTCCACGCCGCGATTGCGACGGTCGTTGGTGCTCGAGGTGCCGGGACGATCGAACACCGACAGCCGCCAGTTGGCATCGCTGCCACGCAACTTGCCGCGCTGGGTCCAGCCCAGGTCCAGGCCCGCGCCCTGGACATTGCCTTCGCTATAGGCCAGCCGGCCGTTGATGGAGGACTTGTTGTTCAAGCGATGATTGACCGACAGCGATGAGTTGCTGGTCTGGCCGACGAACACGTTGCGCTGCCGGATGCGGGTGCCGTCCGGCAGGGTCTCGTAGGTGTTGCGGGTGTCCAGCCAACTGCGATTGTGGCTGGCGACGAGACTGCCCTGGCCGTAGCTGTACAGGGCTTGCACGTCCATGCCGTTGCCGTACTGCTCGGTGTGGTAGACGTTGGCGTACAGACTGGTGTGGGAGGCCAGCGTCCAGTCCACCGACGTGCCGAGTTGCAGTTTGTCCTGCACCTGGCGCGTGGAACCGCCGACGATAACCCGTGGGTGCAGCAGGTAATTGACGCCAAACCCCGCCGTCGTGAACCCCGAGGGCTGGTCTTCCCAATTGCTCCAGAGCCGGGTTTCACGACCGGCGAACAGGTTGTAGCGCCAACGCTCCTCGGTGCTGCTCCAATTGTTCGGCTTGTAGACCAGTTCCTGACTGGTGGCAGTGGTTTGTCCGTCCTCGATCAGCCGCACTTCCACTTCATAGATGCCGCCGGGCAATGGGCGGGTGTCCAGGCTCTGCAAACCTGCGCTGACGGCCTGGGTATTGATCAGCAGGCCGCTGCGATAAATCTCCACCGAAGCCTGGCGGCTGGCGGTGACGTAAATGGGGTAGACGCTGGGCTTGGGGTTTTCGATCGCCAGGCTGTCCGAGCTGCCATACATCACGCCCAGAGCAGTGTCCGGGTTGGCGCCAAACGAGCGGATCTGGCGGTTCAAGCCATCGGAGCTGGGGGTGAAATACCCCAGCCGGAAAAAATGCCCTTCCAGTTCACGTTGGGTGAACAGCTCATAAACGGCGTGGTAGAGCTTGTCGTCCGGCCCACCCAGGCGCGAGAGCTGGAGGTCCATGGACTGGCTCCAGTTGCCCACGCTGGAACTGGCATTGAGGCCATAGCGGCCACCGGTGTCCTGTTCCTGGCCACCGTTGAGGTTGAGTTGGTTGTTGAAGATCAGGCCGAGGCTGCCCCCCTGGGGCTGGTCGTGATAGCGCTGGGTTTCGGTACCGCGCTCGACATCCCGAGTGAGGATCGACACCAGTGAGTTTTCAAGACTGTAGTGCACTGCAAGCAGCCCGGCGGTGCAGTTTTTTTCACAGGCACCTAACAGTTGTCCCTGTTTGAGTGTGTGCTCCCATTGGTCCCGCTCAGCGGCTTTGATCGTGCTGTCGTGGGTGTCGGTAAATTCCAGCAGGGTAATGCGATCATCCCGCGTCAAGACCACCATGGCTTCACCGAGATACTGTTGATTGAGCTCAATACGAACAGCCAATGGCACATCGAAGAAGTGGGCTTCAAACTCCGCCGGCAGACCCTTGGCCTGGGACAGCAGGCTTGTCGGTGTAGTACCGGGGGCAGTCGGCGCGGCCAATGCACTCGCGCATAACAACAGCGCAAGCGCACCCGCGATGGGTGTCATCGGTAACATCAACGGACTCTCATAATCAGCGAGCTTTCGGGGTGTTTCAGGTTCAGGCCGACCGGCTGGGGAGATCCGGCCGACCTGCTGCTGGCGAGGTGAGGCTCACCGGGTAACGAATAGCCTTACGGGCGCGGCACGGCGTCGAAGATGACGGTCATGTCGGCGGTGTACAGGCCGTTCTGGGTCGCGAGCGGTTTGGCCGGAACGATGGTCATCTCAGCCTGGGTGCCCGGGGTAGAGGTTGCATCGTCGACCACTTCCTGGGACAGGGCGGTCAGGGTGACGCCATTGAAGGTCGTGGTCAGGGCGATGGCATCGCTGCCGTTGTACAGCGAAGCCGGGCCGCCTTCGATGTAGGCATTGACCGAACCGTCGGTGTTCTTCACGTCGTAGGTCTGACGCAGCGAAGTCAGAGTGCCGCTGACCGTGTTGTAGGACATGGTCTCGTCCTTACCCCAGCTCCCGTCGCGTGGCTGCACATGGAACTGCTGGGTCGGGATATTCGCGGTGATGTGGATGGACGAACGTGCGTCATCGAGAGCGAAAGCCAGCGAAGAACTCAGGGCCGCAGCGGTCAGGGAAGCGGCGGTTACGATTTTCATGAGCATTGTTAACACCTGTTCATAGCAATAAAGAGAGAAGGGCCGAAGTTGCACACCAATACAGCTTGGCGTGCCCCTTCAACGCCGGTGCATGATCGTCGCTCTTTAATTAAAAATAAGCAGGAAAGTTCGTAGACTCATGTAGTAAATCGCGCATACAAAACGTCGAAAAATACGCACTTTTCGATAAAACGTAACTTTTAATGTAAGAGACTTCCGACATTTTCACTAGTTGCCGTTAAAACACCCAGACAACCATCCGGTTTCGTCCCGCAGACATAAGGGATTCAGGTAAGGTCTTGTTTCATTTCAAGTATGACGCAACTGAGATATATCTTTTAACAAAGATATATCTATAGTCGAAGATATATCTGAAGTCAAAGATATATCTCGGTTCTATTTATGCAGAACAGAGAGCAGATAGATGACAGTTCCTTATCCTCCTTCCATTCGCGAACAGGGTCATCACGATGGCTTCGAACGGCGCCCGTCGGGCCGTGAGAGAGGTGGGCGCGGTCCACGGGTGTTCGCTGCCGGCGACCTTAAGTTGCTGCTGCTGGCACTGATCGCCGAAAAGCCTTGTCACGGTTATGAGCTGATACGCCAGATCGAGGCCATGTTCGACGGTGCCTATACTCCAAGCCCCGGCGTGATCTACCCCACCCTGACTCATCTGGAAATGAGTAAGATGGTCAGCGGAGACGCCAAGGGCGGGAAAAAATGCTACAGCGCCACCGACGTCGGACGCCTATTCCTTCAAGACCAGGCCGAGGCGCTGGACGGCGTGCGGATACGCATCGAAGCCAGCAAGCGCATCCTGCGCGAGCAGGATCGACCGGCTGAAATCCACGAAGCGGTGGGTAACCTGCGTCGTGCCCTGCAGAGACACCAGGATCGCTGGAGCCCGGAAGAAATCCAGCGGATACGCGATCTACTCAACGACACCGCCAAAGCCATCATGGACGGCCCTGCCCGTCCACCTGTTTCGGAGTCAAGCGATGACTGAAATCGATCCAAACACCATTCACCGCGTCAGCCACGAGATCAAGCGTCGTCGCCTGCAAGTCCTGCGGGTGGTGGACCTGACCCCGCGCATGCGCCGCATCACCGTCGGTGGGCCGGAACTGGCCGGGTTCGTCAGCCTGGGCACGGATGATCATGTAAAACTGTTTTTCCCGCAGAACGCCGAGGAACGGGCCGCCCTGGAAACCTTCGATCCCAGCGCCGGCAAGGCCCAGAGCGCGCTGCCGGAAATGCGCGACTACACCCCGCGCCGCTACGACCTGGATACCCTGGAGCTGGACCTCGATTTCGTGCTCCACGGCGACGGCCCCGCCTCGACCTGGGCGGCCCAGGCCGAGCCAGGGCAGTACCTCCACATCGGAGGGCCACGGGGCTCGATGATCGTGCCGGACATCTTCGACAGCTACCTGCTGATCGGTGACGAAACCGCCCTCCCCGCCATCGCCCGTCGCCTCGAAGGCCTGGCGCCCAACCGGCGTGCCCTGGTGGTCGTGGAAGTGGAAAACGGTGCTGAGCAGCAGGTTTTGCAAAGTCCGGCCCAGGTCCACGTGATCTGGGTGCTGCGCGAGGGTCGCCACGACAGCCTGCTGACCACCGTCCGTCAACTGGAAGTGCCTGTCGGCAAGCTGTACGCCTGGGTCGCCACCGAAAGCAAGGTATCGCGGCAGATTCGCAAGGTGTTGCTGGAGGAGAAAGGGTTGGACCAGGACTTCGTAAAAGCGGTGGGTTATTGGAAGGCGGATGGTAGCGAGGAGGAATGATCCTCCGACAAACCCGGCCTGCCACGGCAAGGCAGGTTTATCATTCGTCTTCGAATATTTGCTGAGCCAGGTACCTGCATGCTTTTCCTGATCGCCTACATCGCCAGCGTCGTGCTGATCAATTACGCCTTTTCTGCCGCACCGCACCTGGACATCATCTGGTCGGCCTGGGGTGGCCTGGTATTCATCCTGCGGGACATGGTGCAGACCCGGTTCGGTCATGGCGCCATCGCGGCGATGCTGGCGGCGCTGGTGCTGTCCTATGTCACCTCGGACCCGACCATCGCCCTGGCCAGCGCCACGGCGTTCGCGGTGTCCGAGTGCATCGACTGGCTGGTGTTCACGATCACCAAGCGTCCGTTGCATGATCGATTGTGGATCAGCTCGGCGCTGAGCATTCCCCTGGACACGTTCATCTTCTTCGGCCTGATCGACGCCCTGACCCCACCGGTGGTGATCACCGCCCTGGCCTCGAAATTCGCAGGGGTCACTGCCGTCTGGCTGATCATGGCCTGGCGTTTGCGCAAACAGGCCGTCGCCGGCTGAAGCCAAACCCCGTGGTTCATGTAAAATGCCGCGTTTTCTCCCTATGGGAAGCTCGCCCGGCGTGCAACCCTCGATGATCCGCTCCTGTTTGAGGACCTTCAGATGACCCGTATCGGAACTCCCTTGTCGCCCACCGCGACCCGCGTTTTGTTGTGTGGCAGCGGTGAGCTGGGCAAGGAAGTGGTAATCGAATTGCAGCGCCTGGGCGTGGAAGTGATCGCCGTGGATCGCTACGCCAACGCACCCGCCATGCAAGTGGCCCATCGCAGCCATGTGATCAACATGCTCGACGGCGCCGCCCTGCGTGCCGTGATCGAGGCCGAGAAGCCGCACTTCATCGTGCCGGAAATCGAAGCCATTGCCACCGCTACCCTGGTGGAACTGGAAGCCGAAGGCTTCACCGTGATCCCTACCGCCCGCGCCGCGCAGTTGACCATGAACCGCGAAGGCATCCGTCGCCTGGCCGCCGAAGAGCTGGGCCTGCCGACCTCGCCGTACTTCTTCGCCGATACCGTGGAAGACTACCGCAAGGCCGTTGAAACCCTCGGTTTCCCGTGCGTGGTCAAGCCAGTGATGAGCTCGTCGGGCAAGGGCCAGAGCCTGCTGCGTGGCAACGACGACGTGCAGAAAGCCTGGGACTACGCCCAGGAAGGCGGCCGCGCCGGCAAGGGTCGGGTGATCATTGAAGGCTTTATCGACTTCGACTACGAAATCACCTTGCTGACCGTGCGTCATGTCGGCGGCACCACCTTCTGCGCGCCGGTCGGTCACCGCCAGGAGAAAGGCGATTATCAGGAATCCTGGCAGCCCCAGGCCATGAGCCCGGTGGCATTGGCCGAATCCGAGCGCGTCGCCAAGGCGGTGACCGAGGCTCTGGGAGGGCGTGGGATGTTCGGCGTCGAGCTGTTCATCAAGGGCGATCAGGTGTGGTTCAGCGAAGTCTCTCCGCGCCCTCACGACACTGGACTGGTGACGCTGATTTCCCAGGACCTGTCGCAGTTCGCCCTGCACGCTCGCGCCATCCTCGGCCTGCCGATCCCGTTGATCCGTCAGTTCGGCCCGTCGGCCTCGGCGGTAATCCTGGTGGAAGGCCAGTCGACCCAGACCGCTTTCGCCAACCTGGGCGTGGCCCTGAGCGAACCGGACACCGCGCTGCGCCTGTTTGGCAAACCGGAAGTCAACGGCCAACGCCGCCTGGGCGTGGCCCTGGCCCGCGACGAGTCCATCGAAGCCGCCCGCGCCAAGGCGACCCGGGCTTCCCAGGCGGTGAAGATCGAGCTTTAAGTTTGGCGACTACCCTGCTGCATTGATCGTTCCCACGCTCCGCGTGGGAACGCCTCTGCGGACGCTCCGCGTTCGGCTCTTTGGGACGCGGAGCGTCCCGGGCTGCGTTCCCACGCAGAGCGTGGGAACGATCAAATGAAAAAGGCGACACCCGCAAGGGTGTCGCCTTTTTCATGAGCGCCGATTGGGCTTATTCCGGCAGCTTGTACGCGATGACATAGTCACCCTGCTTGGTACCCAGGGAACCATGACCGCCAGCAACGACCAGCACGTATTGCTTGCCGTCCTTGCCAGTGTAGGTCATCGGCGTGGTCTGGGCGCCAGCGGGCAGGCGGCCTTCCCACAGTTGCTTGCCGTTTTTCACGTCATAGGCACGCAGGTACTGGTCGAGGGTGCCGCTCAAGAACGCCACGCCACCGGCGGTGGTGAACGTGCCGCCCAGGCTCGGTACGCCCATGCTCAGCGGAATCGGCACTGGCGAGCTGTCACGCACGGTGCCGTTCTTGTGTTTCCACAGGGTTTTGTTGTTGGTCAGGTCGACCGCGGCCACATAACCCCAGGCCGGAGCCTGGCAGGGCAGGCCCATAGGCGAGAGCAGCGCTTCGAGGATCACGCCATAGGGTGCGCCCTTGTTCGGCTGCACGCCTTCGGTTTCGCTCTTGCGTCCCGGACCACCGGCCACTTCGGCCGCCGGTACCAACTTCGACTTGAACGCCATGTAGCTCGGGTTGACGAAAGCGATCTGGCGCACCGGGTCTACCGAAATGCCGCCCCAGTCGAACACCCCGAAGTTACCCGGGTAAACGATGGAACCCTGCAGCGACGGCGGCGTATACATGCCGTCGTAGCGCAGCGACTTGAAGTCGATCCGGCAGAGCATTTGGTCGAACGGGGTCACGCCCCACATGTCGCGCTCCTTGAGGACCGGCGGCACGAAGTTCAGGTCGGACATCGGTTGGGTCGGCGAGGTGTGGTCGCCTTCTACCGCGCCTTGCGGCACCGGGATCTCCTTGATCGGGATGATCGGTTGACCGTTGCTGCGGTCCAGCACGTAGATGCTGCCCTGCTTGGTCGAAGCCAGTACGGCCGGCTTCACGCCGTCGGCAGTCTTCATGTCCATCAGGGTCGGTTGACCGCCGACGTCCATGTCCCACAGGTCGTGGTGGGTGAACTGGAAGTACCAGCGCACCTTGCCGGTGGCGATGTCCAGCGCGGTCAGGCCGGCGGAGTATTTTTCCGATTCAGGGGTGCGCAAGCCACCGAACTGGTCGGGAGTCTGGTTGCCCATCGGCAGGTAGAGCATGCCGAGTTTTTCATCGACGCTGAACATGGACCACATGTTCGGCGAGTTGCGGGTGTAGGTCTGGCCCTCGGCAATCGGCATGGTGTCGTCCGGCTTGCCGCTGTCCCAGTTCCACACCAGCTTGCCGGTGTGCACGTCGTAGGCGCGGATGACGCCGCTGGGTTCGTCGGTGGAAACGTTGTCGGTGACATGACCGCCGATCACCACCAGGTTCTGGGTGACGGCCGGAGGCGAGGTGGAGTAGTAACCGCCCGCGGTGAAACCACCGATGTTGGCGCTCAGGTCGACCTGGCCCTTGTCACCGAAGTCTTCGCACATCTTGCCGGTGTCGGCATTGAGGGCGATCAGGCGGGTGTCGGCGGTCGGCAGGAAAATGCGACGCGGGCACACGGCGCTGGCCGGCGTGGTGCTGGCAGCACCGGTGGGGCTCTGCTCGGCAGAGGCGTACGCGGCGTCATCGTGATAGCTCACGCCACGGCAGGTCATGTGGGCCCAACCCTTGAAGTTTTCCGCCTTCTGGGTGGAAAGCTTCGGATCGAAACGCCAGATTTCCTTGCCGGTTTCAGGCTCCAGGGCAATTACCTGGCTGTGGGGAGTGCACACGTAGAGCATGCCGTTGACTTTCAACGGGGTGTTTTCAGCGGTGGTCTCGCCCGGGTCGTTCGGTCCCGGCAGGTCGCCGGTGCGATAGGTCCAGGCCGGTACCAGCTTACTGACGTTCTGCGGCGTGATCTGCGCCAGCGGCGAATAACGGTCGCCATGGGCGCTACGTCCATAGGAATTCCAGTCGCCGTCCGGCATTGCCGGCGCGGTGTTGGCCATGCCCGCGACGTTGTCGCGGTCCAGTTGCCCCTTGATTTCACCCGGGTTGGTGAACTGGCTGGCAAGCGCCGCGACGCCGGCGATGACCACGGCGGCGCCCAGCGCACGAGTGCCCATGGGTGATGCATCGGCCGTCAGCAGTGGACGACGGAACCATGGCAACAACAGGACGATGCCCAGGGCGAACAGCATCGCCAGGCGCGGCACCAGTTGCCACCAGTCCAGGCCCACTTCCCACAAGGCCCATACCGTACTGGCGAACAGCACCAGCGCGTACAGGCCCAGGGCCGCGTGACGGGCCATGATCAACAGCACACCCGTCAGCGCCAAGCCGATACCGGCCAGCAGGTAATACCACGAACCGCCAAGCGTGCTCAGCTTGACCCCGCCGGCCAACAGCGCCAAGCCCATCAATAGAAGCAGAATGCCGAGCAGACTCGGTAGCAGACGGCCTCGGTTCAAAGCACCTTCAGTGCTCATAGTGTGATTCTCCGTGATATTTAAGGAGTCCCGCGCAAGTAATCACTGTAGATGACGATCTTGCGCAGGCATGGTTCAGTAAAAAGCTGACCCGCTATCAGCAGCCTCTTGTGGGAGCGAGCCTGCTCGCGATTGCGGTGGATCAGCCAACACGCCTGTTGCGTGTGACGCCGCAATCGCGAGCAGGCTCGCTCCCACATGAGGTTGCAGGGCAAGACAGCGCTATCTTTTTAAATCCTGATACGTCAGAAGAACCGTTTCAGCAGGGGGCGCAAGAATAATGGCCCGCTACCAATAGAGAAAGCGCTTTTGCCGACATGAATCTTTTCGAATCCGGTAACAGTGTTGCCACTAGACTTCCAACACATGGGCGCCTCGGATAAGGTGCGCGGCTTATTCCTCTTCACGCAAATACCTCCATGACCGAACAGCACAACAACCCCCTGCACGGCGTGACGCTGGAGCAAATCCTCAACGCCCTGGTGCAGCACTACGAATGGTCGGGCCTGGCCGAACGCATCGATATCCGTTGCTTCAAGAGCGACCCGAGCATCAAGTCGAGCCTGACCTTCCTGCGCAAGACGCCGTGGGCGCGGGAGAAAGTCGAGCGGCTGTATATCAAGCTGATGCGTACCAAGCGGCCGGTCTGACTCATGAACCTTCGACAGCGCTTCGTATCCGTGGCGGCGCTGCTGGGCTGGGCGGGATTGAGCATCCAGCTGTATCTGATCCTGCTGGGGCGCTGGGAACTGGGCGCGAGCCTGCTGGGCGGCCTGGTGAATGTCTTCAGCTTCTTCACGGTATTGACCAATATATTGGTGGCCGTGGTGCTGACGTGTGAAGTGACCCGCCGCGAATCGGCCGCCCGACGCTGGTTCCTGCGCCCCGCCGTCAGCAGTGGTATCGCCGCGAGCATCGCCCTGGTCGGCCTGGCTTATAACCTGCTGCTGCGCCATCTGTGGCAACCCGAAGGCTGGCAGTTCTTGGCCGACGAACTGTTGCACGACGTGATGCCACTGCTGTTCATCGCCTATTGGTGGCGGTACGTGCCCAAAGGCACCCTGCGCCTGCGGCATATCGGACTGTGGGTGATTTACCCCGTGGTGTACTTCGCCCATGTCCTGTTGCGGGGGAGTTTCCTCGGGGCGTACCCCTACCCTTTCATCGACGTGGCAACGCTGGGTTATCCACAGGTGTTCATCAATGCCGGGGAGATATTGCTGGGGTTTGTCGGGATCGCGCTGGGGGTGGTGGGATTGGATCGGTGGATGGGGCAACGGTATTAGAAGACTGCCACAGAGGACTTGTACTCAAGACCTCCCCGGCAACATCCACACCAGCCCACTGGCCTTCGCCCGCTCATGACACAACGCCAATACGCTACGCCGCTCATCGTTGTCCATGCTGCGCCAACGGGTGATCTCGGACACGGTGCGCTGGCAGCCGGTGCAGACATCGTCATCGTCCAGCGAGCAGATGCTCACGCAGGGCGAAGGCACCGGGCGTTCGGGGGTGTTCATGAGTCTTGCTCAGCCAGGTCGCGGGCATAGCGCTGCGCGTTGTGGACGTAATGCGCCGCGCTGGCCTCGAGCATCTTCTTCTGGGCCTCGGTCAGTTCCCGGACGACCTTGCCAGGTGAGCCCATCACCAGCGAACCGTCGGGGATTTCCTTGTTTTCGCCGATCAACGCATTGGCGCCGATGATGCAGTTCTTGCCGATCTTCGCGCCGTTGAGAATCACCGCATTGATGCCGATGAGGCTGTAATCCCCCACCGTGCAACCGTGGAGCATGGCGTTATGGCCAATGGTCACACCGGTGCCGATGGTCAGTGGAAAACCCATGTCGGTGTGCATCACCGTGCCGTCCTGCACGTTGCTGTCCTTGCCGATCAGGATCAACTCGTTATCGCCGCGCAGCACGGCGTTGAACCAGACACTGGCGCCTTCTTCGAGGCGGACCTTGCCCACCAGCGTGGCGTTGGGGGCGACCCAGCTCTGTGGGTGGGTTTCGACACGGGCATCGCCCAGGCGGTATTTCATGAGGATCCTCGGGCTCAGGTATTGATGAAGCTTCTGGGTGGTTTGTGCAGGTCAATGCCGGCGTCGAACAGCAGGTTCACCAGCTCGACGATCATGATCGCCGTCAGGCCCCAGATCTTGTACTCGCCAAAACGGTAGCTGGGCACGTACCAACTGCAGCCCTGGTAATCGATGCGATGGGTGTGTTCGCGGGGATCCTTGCGGAAAAAGTCCAGCGGTACATTGAAGACCGCGGCGATCTCGGCATCGTTGGCCTGATACTCGACGAAATCCGGAATCACTCCGACATAGGGCGTGACCTTGATGCCATGCAACGAAATCAACGGGCTGAGGGGGCCGATCACTTCCACTAGGCCGGGGGGCAGGCCGATTTCCTCTTCGGCTTCGCGCAGGGCGGTGAACACCAGGTCCGGGTCCTCCGGATCGCGCCGTCCGCCGGGGAAGGCCACTTCGCCGCCATGGGTCGAGAGCCCGCTGGCGCGCAAGGTCAGTACCAGCTCCGGCTCGTCACTGCGGGTGATCGGCACCAGCACCGCGGCTTCAGGGAAACGTCGGTCGGCCTGCAAATCACGCGGGGTATGGTTGCTTACTCGATGCAGTAGCTCGTCCAGCATGAGACTTCTCGATTCATTCGCTGCCTTGCATCATGCACCAATCGTTCAAGCCGCCCAACCCCCGGACCGCGTCGTGTCGCGAAACGACAACTTGCCGACACCCGTCCCGCACGCCAAGATAGGCGCAGCATTCAGGAACCCAAGCATGAAATTCTGCAGCCAGTGCGGTAACCCGGTGACCCAGCGCATACCCGAAGGCGACTCGCGCCTGCGCTTTGTCTGCGACACCTGCCACACCATCCACTACCAGAACCCCAACATCGTGGCCGGTTGCGTACCGACCTGGGGCAGCAAAGTCCTGCTGTGCCGCCGCGCCATCGAGCCGCGACGCGGTTACTGGACGCTGCCGGCGGGCTTCATGGAAAACGGCGAAACCGTCGAACAGGCCGCCGAACGCGAAACCGCCGAGGAAGCCTGCGCCCGGGTGCGAAATTTAAGCATCTATACGTTGATCGACGTACCGCACATCAGCCAGGTGCATGTATTCTTTCGCGCCGAGCTGGTGGATGAGGATTTCGCCGCCGGACCCGAGAGCCTGGAAGTGAAACTGTTCGAAGAAGCGGACATTCCCTGGGACGAACTGGCTTTTCGCACAGTGGGCCGGACCCTGGAATACTTCTATGCTGATCGGCGGACCGAGCATTACCCGGTGCGATCCGAATCGATCCCACCCCTGGCTCAGCCTGCCAAGACCTGAAAAACCATATCGTCACGACCTTTAGGGATACCGTTTCAATGCGCTGGTTGCTTGTGCTGTTCTGCTTGTCGTTCGCTGCTGTGTCCCAGGCTTCTGCGGTGGGAACCTACGACGGCAAGGTCATCGAAAAAGTGCTGGTGCTCAAGTCCGCCCATCAATTGCAATTGATCAACGACGGCAAACCACTCAAGACCTACCGTATTTCCCTCGGCAAGGGCGCCAAGAAAGGCCCCAAGCTGATCCAGGGCGACAAGCGCACCCCTGAAGGTTTCTATTGGATCGACTGGCGCAAGGTCAGTGATCGCTTCTACCTGTCGATGCACATCTCCTACCCCAACATCAGCGACGCCGCCCGCGCCCGGCGCGAAGGCGTGGAGCCTGGGAACATGATCATGATCCACGGCACGCCTGATTCCGAAGAAACCCCTGAACAGCTGTTCCACACCCTGGACTGGACCGATGGCTGCATCGCCATGCGCAACGTCGACATGCGCGAAGTCTGGAACCTGGTGCCGGATGGCACGATGATCGAGATTCGGCCGTAGCCTCTGTCTCTTATGTGGCAAGCGCTTGTTGAGGCATGGAAGCCTTGTTGCGACATGAAAGCTTTTGTGGCGAGGGGATTCAGCGAAACGTCGCACCGCCCCGCTGGGCTGCGCAGCGTCCCTAAAGCCAAACAACCCGGTGCGTCAGGCAGATTGAGTCGCTTGCTTTGGGGCCGCTGCGCGCCCCAGCGGGGATAAATCCCCTCGCCACAGGGGGTCCACACATCTGTGCCCCCCCCTGTGGGAGAGCCTGCTCGCAATGGCGCCGGCCCTTACGCCATCAAGCCCGTAGCTCCACCCGATCCAGCGCCTTGTCCGCCAACAACGCGCCCAACTCAATCATCTGCGCCACCCCCAGCGCCACATGCCGCCGCGAGCCGTCGAGGTCGAAGGCCAGGTCGCTGAGCATGGCATTGGCCGAAGCCAGGGTTTCGCTGAGGTTGGCTAGCAGGACTTCGGTGTCGACGCTGTCTGCGACGATGAACAGCTGCGTCGAAGATTTGGATTCGGGTTCGCTGTCTTCAGGCTTGAGATAGAAGTCCAGGGCTCGATCACCGGCCTGCTGGAGCTTTTCGGGGGCGTAGTCGCCGTAGGGGAAGGTTGATGCGGGTTTTGAAGGGTTTGGGGTTTCTTTGATCATGTGCAGCTCCTGATTCGGTGGAGTTGCCAACCTTCTGCGGTCAAACAAAAAGTGGCAGCTGTACGCGGGTTGACCGACCGGGAATCAGGAATCCGGCACGTCCGAGGACGTCCCACGCACAGCCGCCGCGACACGATACATCAGACGAAAGAAAAACGCCTGAACTGGGTCTTGGAACGCTGGCGCGTCTAGATTCTCGGACGGTCAAATCCGGTCGCTGAATTGGCAGCGACACCCACAGGCTAGAGCCGCCGCTTCCGAGGGACAACCTTAAAAACTTGTCGGAAACTTCGGTGCGTCTGACAGACCGCGCGATAGATCGCTGATGATTTCAATCGCCTGCAAATGCCAGTAGGTGTGTATATCCATTTCTTCGGTAACGGCCACTAAAGGTTCCGCCCTTACGGCGGGTCACTTTTGGAAAAGCGCCAAAAGTAACCAAAAGCGCTTTGCCCCACCACTGGGCACCTCGCCAAGGCGAGGTGTTCCCTCACTCCGGCGTTGCTCCGTGGGCCCGCCGCGAAGGGCCATCCATGGCCCAGCGCGGCTAATCCGGCATCCATGCCGGATTGCCCACTACGCAACGCCTGCGTTCGGCCCTTGTGGTTTACGGGGCGTCTAAGATCAAGATCAAGATCAAAAGCGAGGCGGCCTAATGGCCGGCCTGACTTTTTCGGTTGTACCTGAATCCACTTATGGGAGCGAGCCTGCTCGCGATAGCGGTGGGTCAGTTTGAAAAGTGCTGCATGAGCCGACGCCATCGCGAGCAGGCTCGCTCCCACAGGGGGAACACGTACGCTCAAAAAGCAGGTCGGCGGCAAAGCCGCCTTGCTTTTGCTTTTGCTTTTGCTTTTGCTTTTGCTTTTGCTTTTGCTTTTGATCTTCAGGCCCCGTTAACCACGCTGGCCGAACGCAGGTATTGCGTAGTGGGTACCCCGGCATGGATGCCGGGGTAGCCGCGCTGGGCCATGGATGGCCCTTCGCGGCGGGCCCACGGAGCAATGCCGGAGTGAGGGCACACCGAGCCTAGGCGAGGTGCCGAGTGGTGGGGCTAAGACCTTTTGGTTACTTTTGGGGCGTCTGCCAAAAGTAACCCGCTGTAAGAGCGGAACCATAAGTCGCCGTTACCGAAGAAATGGATATACACACCATCCAACTCTCCCTCAAAACAACCGCCGGTCGGCATAAAAAAATAAATCCAACCACCCCCATCACCAAAGCGCAAATACCACTTCCCTCAAAGTCCCCCTCAGCAGCTACGGTCCTCTTCCACCAAAACGACCAAAAGTAATACCACTTGAAATCCACTCCCAAAAATCCCCCCGACAACCTCAGAAACCTTAAGGCCACCCTCATTGACGTGGTATTCAAGTGGTATTAATTTCCACCCCATCACCGAGCGACAACACCCCAACAACCGCATCGGACACCCCATGAACGACATCCTGGCCCTGCGCCCCGACGACACCCAAGCCACACCGCTCTACCTGCAACTGGCCCGCAACCTGGAAGCCGCAATACACGCCGGCCAATGGAAAGCCGAACAAGCCATGCCGTCCGAACGCAGCTTGAGCGAACAACTGGGCATTTCCCGAGTCACCGCCCGCAAAGCACTGGAAGTGTTATTCGACCAAGGCCTGATCCGCCGCAACCAAGGCTCGGGCACGTTCATCACCCCGCGCCTGGAACAACCGCTGTCACGCCTCAGCGGGTTCAGCGAGATGTTGCGGCTCAAGGGTTTCGTGCCCGGCTCCCAGTGGCTGGAACGGGAAATCACCCCGCCCACCCACGAAGAACTGATCCGCCTGGGCCTTTCACCCACCGACAAGGTCGCGCGGCTCAAGCGCCTGCGCAAGGCCGACGACACGGTCATGGCCATCGAGATGAGCACCCTGCCCGCCGCCATCATCCCCAAGCCCCAGGCCATTGGCGCTTCGCTCTACGAATTTCTCGACAGCATCGGCAAACCGGTGGTGCGCGCCCTGCAGCACATCCAGGCCATCAACGCCTCGGACGAGTTCGCCACCCTGGTGGGTATCGCCCCAGGCACCGCCATGCTGCTGATGACCCGGGTCGGCTACCTGGAGGACAACACGCCCATCGAAGTCACCGACACCTACTGCCGCAACGATTACTACGACTTTGTCGCCGAGCTCCGGCGCTAGCAGCGCTGCCTCCCCAGACATCAGAGACTGCCCATGTCCGAAGACAACATCCTCACCGCCCACGGCTGGGTTCGCGGCCGCCTGATCCACGCCCACGGCAAGGTCGTGTCCGTCGAAGGCCAACCCTGCGATCCGGCCGACAATGACTTGCCTTACCTGCTGCCCGGCTTCATCGACCTGCATGTCCACGGCGGCGGCGGCAAGGACATCATGGAAGGCGCCCCGGCGTTCGACACTATCGCCCGCACCCATGTGCGCTTTGGTACGACCTCGCTGTTGGCGACCACCATGACCGCGCCGGGCGAAGAGATCACCCGCGTGCTCAAGGCCCTGGGCGAGTTCTGTGAGCAACGGCAGAACGGCAGCGCCCGGATGCTCGGCGTGCATCTGGAAGGTCCCTACATCAACCCCGGCAAACTCGGCGCGCAACCGAACTTCGCCCACACCGCGTTGATGGCCGAAGTGGAAGGTTATCTGGCCCTGGCGCCGATCCGGGTGATCACCATCGCCCCGGAAATCGCCGGCCACGATGCCTTGATCCGCACCCTCAGTGCCCGTGGCGTGCGCATGCAGATCGGCCATACCCTGGGCAGCTACGAAGAAGGCGTCGCCGCACTGGCCGCCGGCGCCAGCAGCTTCACCCATTTGTACAACGCCATGAGCGCGCTGCATCACCGCGAGCCGGGCATTGTCGGCGCGGCGCTGGCCCACGCCCGCTATGCCGAGCTGATCCCGGACCTGCTGCACGTGCACCCCGGCGCCATGCGCGTGGCCTTGCGCGCGATCCCGTGCCTGTACTGCGTCACCGACTCCACTGCGGCAGCGGGCATGCCCGACGGCGAGTACAAACTGGGCAGCCACACCGTAACCAAATGCCTGGGCGGCGTGCGGCTGGCCGATGGCACCCTGGCCGGCAGCACCCTGACCATGGACCAGGCCCTGCGTAACCTGGTGAAAATCGGCCTGCCCATCGCCGAAGCCTCGCAACGCCTGTCCCAATTTCCTGCCGACTACCTCGGCCTGCCCGAGCGCGGACGCCTGCAACCGGGCGCCTGGGCCGACTGCGTGCGCCTTGACCGTTCCCTGACCCTGACCGACGTGATGGTCGAAGGAGAAGCCATTGACTTCCAAAATGCTTGAAGAGGCCCTCGCCGCCTGCGAAGCCGTCGAACGCCAGTTGCAGCAACTGGACCCGGCCCTGCAGGAAATCGCCGGACGCCTGCGCCGTCAGCCGCCGCAAGTGGCAATGACCATCGCCCGCGGCAGTTCCGACCACGCCGCCAGCTACTTCGCCTACCTGACCATGCAGCAATTGGGCTTGCCGGTGGCGTCGCTGCCGATGTCGGTGGTGACCATGCAGCAGGCGCCGCTCAAGGTCAGCGGCCAGGTGGCATTCGGCTTTTCCCAGTCGGGCCAGAGCCCGGACCTGGTGAACAGCCTGCGCCTGTTGCGCAAGCGCGGCGCCTTGAGCGTGGCCCTGGTCAACACACTCGATTCGCCCCTGGAAGCAGCGTGTGAGTTCAGCGTGCCGCTGTGCGCCGGTGTCGAAAGCAGCGTCGCCGCTACCAAGAGCTTCATCGCCACCCTCAGCGCCAGCGCACGGTTGGTGGCCCAATGGAAGGACGACGCCGAACTACTGGAGGCCGGCAGCGCCCTGCCCGAAGGTTTGCGCGAGGCCGCTCACCAGGATTGGAGTACCGCCGTCGAGGCCCTGCGCAATTGCCAGCGGCTGATGGTGATCGGCCGTGGCGCCGGATTCGCCATCGCCCAGGAAGCGGCGCTCAAGTTCAAGGAAACCTCGGCGATCCAGGCCGAAGCCTTCAGCAGCGCCGAGGTGCGTCACGGGCCGATGGCGCTGATCGATGAAAACTACCCGCTGCTGGTGCTCGCCCCTCGCGGTGCCGAGCAGGCCGGCGTATTGAGCCTGGCCGCCGACATGCGCCAGCGCGGCGCCCGGGTCTTGCTGGCAGCGCCCGATGACATCGCCGAACGCGACCTGACCCTGACCCGCGCCGAACACCCGGCCCTGGACCCGATCCTGGCGATCCAGAGCTTTTACGGGATGGCCGCCCACCTCTCCGTGGCCCGGGGCCTGAACCCCGACCAACCGCGGCACCTGAGCAAAGTCACCCGTACGCACTGATTAATGACAGCCTGATGAGAGCGCGCCATGCCCAACAATAATAAAGAGTTGACCCTCAGCGCCCCGCTCAGCGGGCCGGTGCTCACCCTCGCCAATGTGCCGGACGCCGTGTTCGCCAGCGGCGCCATGGGCGACGGGATCGCCATCGATCCGCTGAACGACACCCTCTACGCACCCTGCGACGGCGAAGTGATCCATGTCGCCCGCACCGGCCACGCCGTGACCCTGCGGGCCGACAATGGGGCCGAACTGCTGCTGCACCTGGGGCTGGACACCGTCGAGCTGCGTGGCGACGGGTTTTCCATGCTGGTCAAGGAAGGTGCACGGGTCAGTAACGGCCAGCCGTTGCTGCGTTATGACGTGGACAAAGTGGCGCGGCGCTGCAAGAGCCTGGTCAGTCTGTTGGTCATCACCAATGGCGAGCGCTTTCAGGCGCGGCCCGTCACCCTCAAGGGCGTAAAGGTCGGCGAGCCGCTGCTGCATGTCGTCGCCGTGGCTACAGGCTCGTCAACGGATGAACCTCAGGACGTCGGCATCGAGGTCTTCGGCCAGATCCGCATCGCCCATCGCGGCGGCTTGCACGCGCGGCCGGCAGCCTTGATACGCCAGACCGCCCAGGGCTTCAAGAGTCGCTCGCAACTGCATTTCGGCGGCAAGTCGGCCTCCTGCGACAGCCTCATGGGGATGATGAGCCTTGCGATCACCGAGCAGGCAGAAGTGCAGGTCAGTTGCCGTGGCAACGATGCCGAAGCGGCACTGCAAGCATTGTTGACGACCCTGTCCACCGCCCTGGCCGAAGACGCCCACGCCGCAGCACCTGCACTCAAACCCCATGCTCGTCCTGCCGAAGACGGCGTGCTGCACGGCGTATGCGCCGCCCCCGGCTTGGTGGCCGGGCCGCTGGTCCGGTTGAATGGCATTCAATTGCCCGAGGACGCGGGCGGTCACAACGTCGAAGATCAGCGCCAGCAATTGAGCAGTGCCTTGGCCCACGTCAGCCGCGATATTCACCTGACCCTGGACAACGCCAAGGCCCGGCGCCACAGCGACGAGGAAGCGATTTTCAGCGCCCATCTGGCGTTGCTGGACGACCCGATCCTGCTCGATGCCGCCCACCTCTGCATCGACCAGGGCAGCGCCGCGACTCACGCCTGGAACCAGTCCATCGACGCGCAATGCCGGGTGCTGGAGCAACTGGGCAGCACACTGCTGGCCGAGCGCGCCAACGACCTGCGCGACCTGCGCCAACGGGTCCTGCGGGCATTGCTGGGGGAAAGCTGGCAATTCGACGTGCCGGCGGGCGCGATTGTCGCGGCCCAGGAACTGACCCCGTCGGACCTGCTGCAACTCAGTGCCCAAGGCGTCGCCGGCGTGTGCATGGTCGAGGGCGGCGCCACTTCTCACGTGGCCATCCTGGCCCGAGGCAAAGGGATGCCGTGCCTGGTGGCGCTGGACGCGGCGCTGTTGGAACAGGAACAAGGCCAGTCGGTGGTGCTGGATGCCGACGAAGGCCGTCTCGAATTGCGACCCAGCGCCGAGCGCATGACCCAGGTGCAACAGGCACATGCCCAGCGAGCCGCCCGTCGCGCTCGACAACAAGCCCAGGCCCACGCACCGGCCCGCACCGTTGATGGCGTGACGGTCGAAGTGGCGGCCAACGTTGCCTCCAGCGCCGATGCGGCCGAGGCCCTGGCTAATGGCGCTGACGGTGTCGGGCTGCTGCGTACCGAATTCCTGTTCGTTGACCGCCGCACCGCTCCGGACGAAGAAGAACAGCGCCAAAGCTACCAAGCCGTGCTCGACGCCATGGGCGACAAGCCGGTGATCATCCGCACCATCGATGTCGGCGGCGACAAACAGTTGGACTACCTGCCGCTGCCGCCCGAAGCCAACCCGGTGCTGGGCCTGCGGGGTATTCGCCTGGCCCAGGTGCGCCCGGAATTGCTCGACCAGCAACTGCGGGCGTTGCTGCAAACCCGTCCACTGGACCGCTGCCGGATCCTGTTGCCCATGGTCACCGAAGTCGACGAACTGCTGCACATCCGCCAGCGCCTCGATGCACTGGGCCGTGAACTGGGCCTGAGCGAACGGCCGCAACTGGGGGTGATGATCGAAGTGCCAGCGGCCGCCTTGCTGGCCGAACAACTGGCCGAGCACGCGGACTTCCTGTCCATCGGCACCAACGACCTCTCGCAGTACACCCTTGCCATGGACCGCGACCACGCCGGCCTCGCCGCCCGGGTCGATGCCCTGCACCCGGCACTGCTGCGGCTGATCGCCCAGGCCTGCGCCGGCGCGGCCCGGCATGGGCGCTGGATCGGCGTGTGCGGCGCCCTGGCCTCCGATCCTTTGGCGACGCCGGTGCTGGTGGGGCTGGGTGTGCGCGAACTGTCGGTCAGCCCGGCGCAGATCGCCGAGATCAAAGCCCGCGTGCGCGATCTTGACGCCGTCAAGTGCGCTTGCCTCAGCGCCGAATTGCTGGGGCTGGGCAGTGCCGCTGCCGTGCGCCAGGCCTGTCATCAACACTGGCCCCTGGGCTGAGTACGTCGAAGAACAATAAGGGAGAACCGCCATGTACCAGCATTTCATCGAAGGACTGCAACGTCTCGGCCGGGCGCTGATGCTGCCCATCGCCATCCTGCCCATCGCCGGCCTGTTGTTGCGCCTGGGCGACACCGATCTTCTGAACATCGCCATCATCCATGATGCCGGGCAGGCCATTTTCACCAACCTGGCGATGATCTTCGCCATTGGCATCGCCGTGGGCTTCGCCCGGGACAATAACGGCACGGCGGGGCTGGCCGGGGCCATCGGTTATCTGGTCATGATCGCCACGCTGAAGGTGCTCGACGCCAGCATCAACATGGGCATGCTCGCCGGGATCATCAGCGGCCTGCTCGCGGGGGCACTGTATAACCGGTTCAAGGACATCAAGCTGCCGGAGTACCTGGCGTTCTTCGGCGGCCGGCGCTTCGTGCCGATCGTCACCGGCTTCAGCGCGGTGGGCCTGGGAGTGGCGTTCGGCCTGGTCTGGCCGCCGATCCAGCAAGGCATCAACAGCTTCGGCGCGCTGTTGATGGAAAGCGGCAGCCTGGGGGCATTCGTATTCGGGGTGTTCAACCGGCTGCTGATCGTCACCGGTCTGCACCACATCCTCAACAACATGGCCTGGTTCATCTTCGGCAGCTTCACCGACCCGCACACCGGTGCGGTGGTGACCGGCGATCTGACCCGATATTTTGCCGGCGACCCCAACGGCGGCCAGTTCATGACCGGAATGTTCCCGGTGATGCTTTTCGGCCTGCCCGCCGCGTGCCTGGCGATGTACCGCAACGCCCTGCCCCAAAGGCGCAAAGTCATGGGCGGGATTCTGTTGTCCATGGCCCTGACCTCGTTTCTCACCGGGGTCACCGAGCCGGTGGAGTTCGCCTTCATGTTCCTCGCGCCGCTGCTGTTCCTGTTGCATGCCTTGCTCACCGGGCTGTCGATGGCGATTACCGACTGGCTGAACATCCGCCTGGGCTTTACCTTCTCCGGCGGTTTCATCGACATGGTCCTGGGCTGGGGCAAGTCGAACAACGGCTGGTTGGTGGTGCCGGTGGGCCTGGCCTATGCGGTGATCTACTACACCGTGTTCGACTTCTGCATCCGCCGCTTCGACCTCAAGACCCCCGGTCGTGAAGACGTCCCGACCGCAGACAAACCGGTCTTTACCCAGAATGAACGAGCCGGGGCCTACATCGCAGCGCTCGGTGGCGCCGACAACCTGATCACCGTCGGCGCCTGCACCACGCGCCTGCGACTGGACATGGTCGATCGCAACAAGGCCTCCGATGCACAACTCAAGGCCCTGGGCGCCATGGCCGTGGTGCGCCCCGGCAACGGCGGCAGCCTACAGGTGGTGGTTGGGCCGATGGCCGACAGCATCGCCGACGAAATCCGCCTGGCCTTGCCAATGGCCGTCTCGATCCACAACCCGGTGAGTGAACCGGTGCAGGCCGAGTCGGCCTCGTTTAGCACCGAGCAGGTCGGGCAATGGCTGGACGCACTGGGCGGCAAAGACAATGTGTTGGCCTTGGAATGCGTCGCCCAGACGCGGCTACGGGTGCAGCTCGAAGACGCCCGACGGTTATCCGAGACGGATCTGAGAGCCCTGGGTTGCCAAGGTGTCAGCCAGATGGAAGGCGGCATCTGGCATGTGCTGGTGGGAAATCGGGCCAGTGCAATGGGTGAAGCGCTAAGGGCAATGCTGAACAACCGTAAAACCTGCGCGCAATCCCTCTAACGATCTCCGCCGGAGCAGCTTGTTACAAGATTGGATCCCAAAAAACGGCTGAAAAACCCGCCGTCGCCTATTCTTTGGACTCACGCGGCGGACCGAGGCGCGCCCCAGCGGCGCCCTCCCGGCGCGATCAATCACCAAACCTGTCACGTCGAAGAATAGGTAGTCATGACGTATGTGATTCGACTGGCCCCTCATTCCAGCTGAGGCATTCAATCATGACTAGAAAAAGCACTTTCATGCGGGCGGCGACTGTCGCGGCGGTACTTGTAGGCGCCTGGCAAACGGGCCCTTATGCGTGGGCAGCGACCCAAGGCTCTCAGGACCCGAAAGCAGAGCCCTGGTACCAAGCCTGGCTCAAGGTCACGGCGAATCCAGACGTGGATATTCGCAAAACCAAGCCATCGTTGCGCTGGCGTACCGACATGGACACGCTCTACCGGGGAGATACAACGGGCCAGGGTCTCAGCGCTTTTCAGGACGGTCTGCTGCCCAAAGCCGCGGGCATCCCCGAGAGCGAATGGATATACAACTGGTACAACCATGCGGGTGGCTCCGCCGGGACGGTGTTCAGCAGCACGACGCGCAGTCAGTTCATCGCCCAGCACTACGCCAGCGAGTGGGTGTACGAATTCAAGGCCCCCCATGGGATCGATCAGGAGCAATCAGGAGGCCCCTTCCCCCGCGAGGTGGAAATCAGCTTCCCAGGTGGGGTCAAGGGGTCCTTCATCAATAAGGCCTGCAAGGCAACGAACCTGGCCAATTGCGTGACAAATCCGGACTACCGGGAACCCACCGGCCACGAGACGATGCAGCAGGTTGCTGCGATTCCCATCGATTGGAATCGGCTGGAGCCTCCAGAAGGACTGGCCTGGGTAACGACCAAGGAACCCCTCTGGGCCGTCGGCTCTACGACAATCAACCCCGTGCAGGGCGCGGATGCGCTTAGCCAGGGGTTGCAGGCCTGGAACGCTCTCCCGCCGAATTTGAGACTGGCCACCCAGCCGGAGTCTCCCTTGGCTCAATCGGTCGTCGTAGCGTTTCACGATTATGGCGAAGCCAAGCTCTGGGCCACCGAGCAAGCCTCGAACGGCGGCTGGGTCTATGAAGTCAGGCCCAACACCGTGGCGGTTGATCTATCAGGACGTAGCACCGGCGCACGTGAGGGCGCCTACGCATTCATCGGTGGCATCAAGGGCGGATTGTTGATGAATGCTCGGCGGTTCGAGAAAGGTTTGAGCGAACCGGTCGAGTGCATCGGTATCGAGAAAGAAGTTTGTCGCCTGGAGCGTCGGCATCAGTAGATGGGCCCGGCGTCGCCGCAGGTCGGGACGTCATTGTCTGGTCGGGCGTCATCGCGAGCAGGCTCGCTCCCACAAGGGATTTGCGGTGCTCATAGAAGTCGTGACCTGCACCCTACCCTGTGGGAGCGAGCCTGCTCGCGAAGAGGCCGTCACTGACTGCAACAAACCGTCCACCCAATAAAAAACCCGCTGAATCAATCAGCGGGTTTCTCATTTCCACGGGCAGAGGATCAGAAATCCTCCAACCGCCACACCTCATACGCCGGTGTCTCGTAGGGATGGCTCTGTTTCAAGGCCTCCACCACTACGCGAATCAACTCATCGGCCACCACAAGCTCCACCTTCCACTCCTCGACCTGCTCAACCTGACCCACTTCGCCCATGAACGGCTGGCTGCCGTCCAAGGGGCGAAACTGGCCCAGGCCCAGCACTTGCCAGGCGCAGTGGTCATAGTCGCCGATCCGTCCGCCACCGGCAGCGAATACGGCGGTTTTGACCTCTTCCACATGGCTGGCCGGGACAAAGAAGCAGAGCTTGTACACGCCTTTAGTTCACCCAGACGCGAGCGTTGCGGAACATGCGCATCCATGGCGCGTCTTCGTTCCAGTCATCCGAACGCCACGAGTTCTGCACCGCGCGGAATACCCGCTCAGGGTGCGGCATCATGATGGTCACGCGGCCGTCGCGGCTGGTCAGGCCGGTAATCCCGCGCGGCGAGCCGTTCGGGTTGGCCGGGTAGGCTTCGGTGACCTTGCCGTGGTTGTCGACGAACCGCAGCGACACGCAACCGGACAGGTCGGCTTCGAGCAACGCCTCTTCGCTTTCGAATTCGGCGTGACCTTCACCGTGGGCGATGGCGATCGGCATGCGCGAACCGGCCATGCCTTGCAGGAAGATCGAGTTCGACTCCTGCACCTGGACCATCGCCACGCGTGCTTCGAACTGCTCGGAACGGTTGCGCACGAAGTGCGGCCAGAACTCGCTGCCCGGGATCAGCTCGTGGAGGTTGGACATCATCTGGCAACCGTTGCACACACCCAGGGTGAAGCTGTCGGTGCGCTCGAAGAAGCCTTGGAACGCATCGCGGGCGCGGCTGTTGAACAGCGCCGACTTGGCCCAGCCTTCACCGGCACCCAGCACGTCGCCGTAGGAGAAGCCGCCACAGGCCACCATGCCCTTGAAGTCATTCAGGTCGACACGGCCCGCGAGGATGTCGCTCATGTGCACGTCGATCGCGTTGAAACCGGCACGGTCGAATGCCGCCGCCATTTCCACCTGGCCGTTGACGCCCTGCTCACGCAGTACCGCCACTTGTGGACGAATGCCTTTCTTGATGTAAGGCGCGGCCACGTCCAGGTTGACGTCGTAGCTGAGCTTGGCGCTCAGGCCCGGGTTGTCTTCTTCCAGCAGTACGTCGAATTCCTGATCGGCGCAATCGGCGTTGTCCCGCAGACGCTGGATCTGGTAGCTGGTTTCAGCCCACTGGCGCTGCAACAGGCGACGCTGGCCTTCGAAGACGGTATCGCCATTGAAGGTGATGTTGACGTGGGCGTTGTTGATCGGCTGGCCGATCACCGAGACGCAATCGGCCAGGCCCGCCGCGCTGAACTGGGCGAGGATGTCCGGCGTGGCGTCCTGGCGAACCTGGATCACCGCACCCAGTTCTTCGTTGAACAGGATGGCCGGGATTTCGGCGGCGGATTCCGCCACGCTGTCGAGGGTCAGGCTCAGGCCGCAGTGACCGGCGAAGGCCATTTCCATCACGGTGGTCAGCAGGCCGCCATCGGAACGGTCGTGGTAGGCCAGCAGGTGGCCGTCGGCATTGAGGCCCTGGATGACGGCGAAGAACGCTTTCAGGTCCTCGGCATCGTCGACGTCAGGCGCTTGCTTGCCGAGCTTGCCATGCACCTGGGCCAGGATCGAGGCGCCCATGCGGTTCTGGCCACGGCCCAGGTCGATCAGGATCAGGTCGGTGGTGCCCTTGTCCATGCGCAGTTGCGGGGTCAGGGTCTGGCGGATGTCGGTAACCGGGGCGAAACCGGTCACGATCAGCGACAGCGGCGAAGTCACGCTCTTGTCCACGCCGTCTTCGTTCCAGCGCGTGGCCATGGACATGGAGTCCTTGCCCACCGGAATGGTGATGCCCAGCTCCGGGCACAGCTCCATGCCGACAGCCTTGACGGTGTCGTACAGGCGGGCGTCTTCGCCCGGATGACCGGCGGCGGACATCCAGTTGGCCGACAGCTTGATGTCGGAAATCTTGCCGATGCGCGAAGCCGCGAGGTTGGTCAGCGCCTCACCAATCGCCATGCGGCCCGACGCCGGAGCGTCCAGCAGGGCCAGCGGCGTGCGCTCGCCCATGGCCATGGCTTCGCCGGTATAGACGTCGAAACTGGTGGCGGTCACGGCGACGTCAGCCACCGGCACCTGCCACGGCCCGACCATCTGGTCACGGGCCACAAGGCCGGTGATGGTGCGGTCACCGATGGTGATCAGGAAGCTCTTGCTCGCCACGGCCGGGTGGTGCAGGACACGCTCGATGGAATCGGCGATGTCGAGGGTGGACGGATCGAAATCGTCGCCCAGCTCGGTTTCGCGAACGGCCGAACGGTGCATGCGCGGGGCTTTGCCCAGCAGCACTTCCAGTGGCATGTCCACCGGGCTGTTGCCGAAGTGACTGTCGGTGACGGTCAGTTGCGGCTCGGCAGTGGCTTCGCCGACCACGGCGAACGGGCAGCGCTCACGCTCGCAGATGGCCTGGAAGCGCTCGAAGTCGGCCGGGCCGACTGCCAGGACGTAACGTTCCTGGGACTCGTTGCTCCAGATTTCATGCGGGGCCATGCCCGGCTCGTCGTTCGGAATGTTGCGCAGCTCGAAGCGGCCACCACGGCCACCGTCGTTGACCAGTTCCGGGAAGGCGTTGGACAGGCCGCCCGCGCCCACGTCGTGGATGAAGCTGATCGGGTTCTTGTCACCCAACTGCCAGCAACGGTCGATGACTTCCTGGCAACGGCGTTCCATTTCCGGGTTTTCCCGCTGGACCGACGCGAAATCCAGGTCCGCCGAGCTGGTGCCAGTGGCCATGGAGGATGCCGCGCCGCCGCCCAGGCCGATCAGCATGGCCGGGCCGCCGAGGACGATCAGCTTGGAGCCGACCACGATCTCGCCTTTTTGCACGTGTTCGGCGCGAATGTTGCCCATGCCGCCAGCGAGCATGATCGGCTTGTGGTAGCCGCGCACTTCTTCGCCACGGGGGGTGGTGATGGATTGTTCGAAGGTACGGAAGTAGCCGGTCAGGGCCGGACGGCCGAATTCGTTGTTGAACGCGGCGCCACCCAGCGGGCCCTCGATCATGATGTCGAGGGCGTTGACGATGCGCTCAGGCTTGCCGTACGGCTTTTCCCACGGTTGTTCGAAGCCCGGAATCTGCAGGTTCGACACGGTGAAACCGGTCAGGCCGGCCTTGGGCTTGGCGCCGCGACCGGTTGCACCTTCGTCGCGGATCTCACCACCGGAACCGGTGGACGCGCCCGGGAACGGCGCAATCGCGGTCGGGTGGTTGTGGGTCTCGACCTTCATCAGGATGTGCACCGGCTCCTGGACCGCACCGTACTGGCGGGTCTCGGGATTCGGGAAGAAGCGGCCGGCAACGCTGCCGACAATCACCGAAGCGTTGTCCTTGTAAGCAGACAGAACGCCTTCGCTGTGCATCTGGTAGGTGTTTTTGATCATGCCAAACAGGCTTTTTTCCTGGCTCTGGCCGTCAATGTCCCAACTGGCGTTGAAGATCTTGTGGCGGCAGTGCTCGGAGTTGGCCTGGGCAAACATCATCAGTTCGATGTCGTGGGGGTTGCGCTTCAAGCCCTGGAAGGCGTTGACCAGGTAATCGATCTCGTCTTCGGCCAGGGCCAGGCCCAGCTCGGCATTGGCTTTTTCCAGCGCGGCACGACCACCGCCCAGCACGTCGATGGCGGTCAGTGGCTTGGGCTCGGCGTGGCTGAACAGACCGGAGGCCTGCTCCAGGTTGCCCAGCACGACCTGGGTCATGCGGTCATGCAGGCTGTCGGCGATCAGTTGGGCCTCGGCCTCGCTGAACTCACCGGCGACATAAAAGGCAATGCCGCGCTCCAGGCGCTGGATTTTCGCCAGGCCGCAGTTGCGGGCAATGTCGCTGGCCTTGCTCGACCACGGCGAAATGGTGCCGAAGCGCGGCAGTACCAGGAACAGGCGACCAGCCGGCTCCTGGACGGGAACGCTGGGACCGTATTTCAGAAGGCGCGCGAGCACCTGCTGTTCGTCGCCGGTCAAACCGCCGGTGACTTCGGCGAAGTGAGCGAATTCAGCATACAAGCCACTGACAGCCGAAACCTTCTGGCTCAGTTGCTCAAGGAGTTTGCTGTGGCGAAAGGCAGAAAGGGCAGGAGCGCCGCGCAGGATCAACATCTTCGGGACAGCCTCGGGAAGGGGGTGTGCTTTGAGGCCGTGCATTCTAGCCTAAACCGTCGGCAACGGCACCCGAAACGGCATCAGCGATGCTGGCCGAATGTCGGTCTTTGCGCCAAACCCCTTGTCGAACGTCCGTTCCAATGTGCCTGCACAGATATTTTTAATCGACATAAAACCCGCCGCACGCCGGCCGGCTTGTGTTGCAGACATGTTTTGCAACCGCTAGCAGACTGGCCTTTCGCTGTCGA
Source organism: Pseudomonas sp. ICMP22404 (assembly GCF_006227205.1). GTDB lineage: Bacteria > Pseudomonadota > Gammaproteobacteria > Pseudomonadales > Pseudomonadaceae > Aquipseudomonas. The sequence goes on along the minus strand of NZ_VCNG01000005.1, from coordinate 226,923 downwards.
GATATGGCGGTAAGGGCCGTTTGCGTATACTGCGCAGATGTTTTCCCCAACGGCTTTGCGTCCGCGGTACGCCAGATGGCTGATCGCAACCGGACTCTTCCTGGTGCTCAGTGGTTGTGTTGAGAAACCCAACACACTGGAGCGCGTAAAGGAGGATGGCGTGCTGCGGGTGGTTACCCGAAACAGCCCCGCCACCTACTTTGAGGATCGCAACGGTGAAACCGGCTTCGAATATGAGCTGGTGAAGCGTTTCGCCGACGATTTGGGTGTGGAACTGAAAATCGAGACCGCCGACAACCTCGACGACCTGTTCAGCCAGATCGGCAAACCCAACGGCCCGGTACTGGCCGCCGCCGGCCTGGTCAGCAGCGAGGCGCGCAAGAAACAGGTACGGTTCTCCCATTCCTACCTGGAAGTCACGCCCCAGGTCATCTATCGCAACGGCCAGTCGCGCCCCACCGACGCGGCGGCCCTGGCGGGCAAGAAGATCATGGTGCTCAAGGGCAGCACCCACGCCGAGCAACTGGCGCAACTGAAACAGCAGTATCCAGGCATCGAATACGAAGAATCCGACGCCGTTGAAGTGGTCGACCTGTTGCGCATGGTCGATGAGGGCCAGATCGACCTGACCCTGGTGGACTCCAACGAAGTGGCAATGAACCAGGTGTACTTCCCCAACGTCCGCGTGGCCTTCGACCTGGGTGATGCCCGCAGCCAGAGCTGGGCGGTGGGCCCCGGCGAAGACAACAGCCTGCTCAACGAAATCAACGCTTATCTCGACAAAGTGCAGAAGAACGGCACCCTGCAACGCCTGAAAGATCGCTATTACGGACACGTCGATGTCCTCGGCTACATGGGCGCCACCACCTTTGCCCAGCATTTGCAGCAACGATTGCCCAAGTACGAGCAGCACTTCAAGGCCTATGCCAAGCAGGAAAAAGTCGATTGGCGCCTGTTGGCCGCCATTGGCTACCAGGAATCGCTGTGGCAACCGGCGGTCACGTCCAAGACCGGTGTGCGCGGCCTGATGATGCTGACCCAGAACACCGCCCAGGCCATGGGCGTGTCCAACCGCCTGGATCCGAAGCAAAGCATCATGGGCGGCGCCAAGTACCTGGCCTACATGAAGGATCAATTGGACGAGAGCATCCAGGAGCCGGACCGTACCTGGTTCGCCCTCGCCGCCTATAACGTCGGCAGCGGTCATCTGGACGACGCCCGCAAGCTGGCGGCCAAGGAAGGGCTGAACCCGAACAAGTGGCTGGACGTGAAGAAGATCCTGCCGCGCCTGTCCCAAAAACAGTGGTACAGCAAGACCCGCTACGGCTACGCCCGGGGCGGCGAGCCGGTGCATTTCGTCGCCAACATCCGCCGCTACTACGACATCCTGACCTGGGTCACGCAACCGCAGCTCGAAGGCAACCAGGTGGCCGAAGGCAACCTGCATGTGCCGGGCGTCGACAAGAGCAAGCCGAATCAGGAAAGCCCGCAGCTCTGACGGCACCACACCAGCCGAATGTGGGGGGGCTTGCTGTGGGAGCAAAGTTTGCTCGCGATACAGACGCCGCGTCTATCAGAAGGACTGCATCCACTTCATCGCGGGCAAGCCTTGCTCCCACAGGGGCCTGACAGTGATATCAGGGCCTGGCGGCCGCCAGGATCAGCGCCTTCATCTCTGCCACCGCCGACTTGAACCCGACAAACAAGGCATGGGCCACCAGCGCATGGCCAATGTTCAGCTCGTTGATGCCCTTGATGGCCGCCACGGCTTCGACGTTGTGGTAGTGCAGGCCATGGCCGGCGTTGACGATCAGGCCTTGGGCCAGGCCGAACGCGACCCCGTCAGCCACTCGTTGCAGTTCGTCGGCCACATCCGTGGGGGTTTCGGCATCGGCGTAGCGGCCGGTGTGCAGTTCGACGGCTGGGGCACCGACCCGCTTGGAGGCCTCGATCTGCCGCTCGTCGGCATCGATGAACAACGACACCTCGGCGCCGGTTTTCGACAGCCGCTCCACCGCCGCCCTGATCCGCGCTTCCTGCCCTGCCACGTCGAGGCCGCCTTCGGTGGTCAGTTCCTGGCGCGTTTCCGGTACCAGGCAGATGTGCGCCGGGCGGATACGCTCGGCGAATGCCATCATTTCTTCGGTTACGCCCATCTCGAAATTCATGCGGGTCTGCAACACATCCTTGAGCAGCAGCACATCGCGTTCCTGGATATGACGACGGTCTTCGCGCAGGTGCACGGTGATGCCGTCGGCGCCCGCCTCTTCGGCGTCCAGTGCGGCCTTGACCGGATCCGGGTAGCGGGTACCGCGGGCCTGGCGCAGGGTGGCGACATGGTCGATGTTCACGCCGAGAAGAATGCGATTGCTGGTGCTCACGAAAAGCGCTCCTTGAATGGACAGAGATTCGGCCCACAGCATACGGGTTGATCAGGGCTTGCGAAACAACTCGCGACTGACCAGCGGCTTGCCGCCCAGGTGAACCGCCAAAGCCTGGCGCATCAGGCGCTTGGCCGCGGACAAGGCGCCCGGCGCGCTCCAGTCAGCCTCGGCCATGGCCAGCAGTTCGACGCCGTTGAACAAACCGGGCTGCAGCAGGTAGACGCGCTCCAGGCCAGCATCCACCTGCAAGCGGTACAGGCCATCGGCGGCAATGGGCTCGCCGTGCAGGTCGGCGTCTAGGGCGAAACCGTAGCCCAGGTCATCCAGCAGCCGCCATTCGAAGGATCGCAACAGAGGCTCCAGCGGCCGGCCTTCGGCCAGGGCCAGCAGCGTTGCGGCGTAGTGGTCGAAGACAGCGGGATGGGGATCTTCGGCGGGCAACAGGCGGATCAGCAGTTCATTGAGGTACAGGCCGCTGAACAAGGCTTCGCCGTTGAGCCAGGCCGCAACCCCGTTGCTTTCCATGCGCCCGACATTCTTCAGCTCGCCCCGCCCCCGGAATTCGACCTCCAGGGGCACGAACGGCCGCGCCAGCGTCCCGGCCTTGCCCCGCGCCCCGCGCAACACCGCCCGCAACCGCCCTTGCGGTGTGAGGAAATCCACCAGGGCACTGCTTTCGCGGTAGGCGCGCGAATGCAAGACGTAGGCGGCTTGGGCGATGGGATGGGTGGGGGACATGGAGGTCGCAGTTCTCGATAAGGAAACGCAGTATTACCAACAACCCAGAAACCACTGTGGGAGCAAGGCTGGTGGGAGCAAGGCTTGCCCGCGATGAACACAACGCGGTCTTCTTGAAACCGAGTCGCTTGTATCGCGAGCAAGCTTTGCTCCCACCAGGCCCGCTCCCACAAGGTCCGCGGTGTACTGCCGGACGGATTACAAGTCGCCGTAACCCAACGAGCGCAACGCCCGTTCATCATCCGACCAGCCGCCCTTCACCTTGACCCACAGGTTGAGCATGATCTTGGAGTCGAACAGCAGCTCCATGTCCTTGCGTGCCTCGGTGCCAATGCGCTTGATGCGCTCGCCTTTGTCACCAATGATGATTTTCTTCTGGCCGTCACGTTCGACGAGGATCAACGCGTGGATGTGCAGGGTCTTGCCCTGCTGCTTGAACTCTTCGATTTCCACGGTGATCTGGTAAGGCAGCTCGGCGCCCAATTGGCGCATGATTTTCTCGCGCACCAGTTCAGCGGCGAGGAAACGGCTGCTGCGGTCGGTGATCTGGTCTTCGGGGAAGAAGTGATCGTTTTCCGGCAGGTGCTCGGCAATCACCCGCTCCAGCGCATCGAGGTTATGGCCGTGCTGGGCCGAAATCGGGATGATCTGGGCGTTGGGCAGCTGTTCCTGCAACCAGGTCAGGTGCGGCATCAGCTCAGCCTTGTCCTCGATGCGATCGGTCTTGTTCAGCGCCACGATCAGCGGGCCGGTCACGTACTGGACGCGTTCGAGGACCATCTGGTCTTCTTCGGTCCACTTGGTACGGTCGACCACGAAGATCACCACGTCGACGTCTTTCAACGCCGCCGAAGCGGTCTTGTTCATGTAGCGGTTCAGGGCCTTTTCGCCACCCTTGTGCATGCCCGGGGTGTCGACGTAGATCGCCTGCACGTCGCCTTCGGTCTTGATACCCAGCATATTGTGGCGGGTGGTCTGGGGCTTGCGCGAGGTGATCGCCAGTTTCTGGCCCAGGATATGGTTCAGCAATGTGGACTTGCCCACGTTCGGCCGGCCAACGATGGCGACATAGCCGCAACGGGTAACAGTTGTATCAGTCATTGCCATTCTCCACGCCCAGGGCGATCAATGCTGCAGCGGCCGCCACCTGTTCGGCGATACGACGGCTCACGCCCTGGCCACGGCTTTTTTCATTCAGTAGGACCACTTCGCATTCGACGAAGAAGGTTCGGCAGTGCGGCTCGCCCTGGATATCCACGACTTCGTAGCGCGGCAGCTCGCAACTGCGCGATTGCAGGAATTCCTGCAAACGGGTTTTCGGATCCTTGTTGGTGTCCACCAGCGTCAGGCTGTCGATTTCGGAGGTCAGCCAGGCCAGCACGCGCTCACGGGCCTTCTCCATGCCTGAGTCCAGGTAGATCGCACCGATCAGGGCTTCCAAGGCATCGGCCAGAATCGACTCGCGACGAAAACCGCCGCTTTTCAACTCGCCGGAGCCCAAGCGCAGATAGTCGCCCAGGTCGAAACCACGGGCCAGTACGGCCAGGGTCTCACCTTTTACCAGCCGTGCGCGCAAACGCGACAACTGGCCTTCGCGAGCCAGCGGGAAGCGTTCGAACAGCGCCTCGCCGGCGACGAAATTGAGGATGGCATCACCGAGGAATTCCAGGCGTTCGTTGTTGCGCCCGGCAAAACTGCGGTGAGTGAGGGCCAGGAGCATCAGCTCCGGGTCCTTGAAGGTGTAGCCGAGCTGGCGCTCGAGGCGGCTTAAAGAAACGCTCACGGTTTACCCACGCTGAGTTCGTGGCTGGATTCCACCGCCAGGTCGGCAAGGCGCCGTTGGCTTGGGACAATTAACGCTGTGTTCAAAAATGACGTCCTGGCTATCGTTGGCGCCTTGTACAGGCTCCAGAAATGCATTCGGCGCTGTGTTCAACAGCGCCGTGTGTGTTTACTTGATCAGGCCAACCCGCGAGAAGTTCGGCAGGTGTCCGAGTTTGGGTTCCGGCCAGCTCATCCAGACCGCGAAGGCCTTGCCGACGATATTGCGGTCGGGGACCATGCCCAGCATGTCCTTGGGAATGTTCGGATCATCCCAGTACCGGCTGTCGTTGGAGTTGTCGCGGTTGTCGCCCATCATGAAATAGTGCTCGGCCGGCACGGTCCACGAATGGTCCGGCGTCGCGCGGTAGCGGCTCATTTCCTTGCGGATCAGGTGCTCGACCTCGCCGAGTTTTTCCTGGTAGAGCTCGGCGCTGCCCAGGGTGCCCGGCTCGGAGCCGAGCAGTTGTTCGGCCACCAGTTCGCCATTCACGTACAGACGCTTGTCGGCGGTGTAACGGATCTTGTCGCCCGGCAGACCGACCACACGCTTGATGTAGTTGACGTTAGGGTCGCTGGGAAAGCGGAACACCATCACGTCGCCGCGCTGCGGATCACCCACCTCGATGATTTTCTTGTCGATCACCGGCAGGCGGATCCCGTAGGAGAACTTGTTCACCAGGATGAAATCGCCCACGTCCAGGGTCGGCTTCATCGAGCCGGACGGGATCTGGAACGGCTCCACCAGGAACGAACGCAGCACCAGCACGATGAACAGCACCGGAAAGAACGACTTGCCGTATTCGACCAGCAGCGGTTCCTTGTTGAGTTTCTCGACCACCACACCATCGGGCTGGCTGACGCTGCCCTGATAAGAGGCGATGGCCGCCCGGCGCCGAGGCGCCAGGAACAACAGATCAATCAACGCCAACAGACCGCAGACAAACACGGCGATAACCAGCAACAGCGGGAAATTTAGCGACATAGGACCTAACTATCCAACCTGAGCACCGCAAGGAAGGCTTCCTGTGGAATCTCCACGTTGCCGACCTGCTTCATGCGTTTTTTACCGGCCTTCTGCTTTTCCAACAGCTTGCGCTTACGGCTGACGTCGCCGCCGTAGCATTTGGCCAATACGTTCTTTCTGAGCGCCTTGACGGTTGTACGCGCCACAATCTGCCCGCCAATGGCGGCCTGGATTGCCACGTCGAACATCTGCCGCGGAATCAGTTCCTTCATCTTCTCGGTCAATGCACGACCTTTGTAGTGCGCGTTGTCACGGTGCACGATCAATGCCAGGGCATCGACCTTCTCACCGTTGATCAGCACATCCAGCTTCACCAGATTAGCCGATTGGTAACGATCGAAATGATAATCCAGCGAAGCATAGCCGCGACTGGTGGATTTCAGGCGATCGAAGAAGTCCAGCACCACTTCGTTCATCGGCAGGTCATAGGTCACCTGGACCTGCGAGCCGAGGAACAGCATGTCGTGCTGCACACCGCGCTTCTCGATGCACAGGGTAATGACGTTGCCCAGGTGCTCCTGAGGCACAAGAATGTTGGCCCGCACGATCGGTTCGCGCATGTCTTCGATAGCCGACAGGTCCGGTAGCTTGGACGGGTTGTCGACGTAGATGGTTTCACCGTTCTTGAGCAGCAGCTCGAAGATTACCGTCGGCGCGGTGGTGATCAGGTCCAGGTCGTACTCGCGCTCCAGGCGCTCCTGGATGATTTCCATGTGCAGCATGCCCAGGAACCCGCAGCGGAAGCCGAAGCCCAGGGCGTCGGAGCTTTCCGGGGTATATTGCAACGACGAGTCGTTCAGGGTCAGCTTCTGCAGCGCTTCGCGGAAATCCTCGAAGTCGTCGGAACTGACCGGGAACAGGCCGGCGTAGACCTGGGGCTGGATACGTTTGAAACCCGGCAGCACATCGACGTCCGGGGTGGAGCTCAGGGTCAGGGTGTCGCCGACCGGTGCTCCGTGGATGTCCTTGATGCCGGCGATGATGAAGCCCACTTCACCGGCCTTGAGGTCGGCGGTGGCGGTGTGTTTCGGGTTGAATACACCGACGCTGTCCACCAGGTGGACCTTGCCGGTGGACTTGACCAGGATCTTGTCGCCCTTCTTCACGCGGCCGTGGCGCACGCGAACCAGGGACACCACGCCCAGGTAGTTGTCGAACCAGGAGTCGATGATCAACGCTTGCAGCGGATCTTCGATGTTGCCGGTCGGCGCGGGGATGGTGGTCACCAGGCGCTCAAGCACTTCGTCCACACCCAGGCCGGTCTTGGCGCTGCAGGTGACCGCGTCGGTGGCGTCGATACCGATGATCTTCTCGATCTCATCCTTGACGCGCTCCGGCTCGGCCTGGGGCAGGTCGATCTTGTTCAGGACCGGCATGACCTCCAGGCCCTGCTCGATGGCCGTGTAGCAGTTGGCAACCGATTGAGCCTCTACACCCTGACCTGCATCGACCACCAGCAACGCACCTTCACAGGCCGCCAGCGAACGGCTGACTTCGTAGGTGAAGTCGACGTGGCCCGGGGTGTCAATGAAGTTCAGCTGATAGGTGACGCCGTCTTTGGCCTTGTAATAGAGGGTGACGCTGTGGGCCTTGATGGTAATCCCGCGTTCACGCTCGAGGTCCATGGAGTCCAGGACCTGGGCTTCCATCTCACGCTCGGTCAGGCCGCCGCACATCTGGATGAAGCGATCAGCCAGCGTCGACTTGCCATGGTCAATGTGGGCGATGATGGAGAAATTGCGGATATGACTCAAATCACTCACGGATCAACACTCAAAAAGGCTGCAGGCAAGGCCCGCCGAAAAATAGCCGGGAATTGTACCTGATACAGCGCGCAAGCGTCACGTTCGCCTGTCGATGAGCTCTTGTGGCGAGGGAGCTTGCCCCCGCTGGCGCCGAGGCGGCCCTGGATTTATCCGCCATGGCGATATGTCAGGCAGGCTGCTGGGGACTGCTGCGCAGTCCAGCGGGAGCAAGCTCCCTCGCCACAGAAGCCCGCTCACCATAAGAAATTGGGATCACCCAGCCCGGCGCAACAGCCAGAGCCCGGCCAACGCACAGACGCCCGTCGGCACCAGCACCGCGAACAGTGGCGAGAAACCGAACACCAGGCTCGATGGCCCCAGCAGGTCCTGGGCAATGCGGAAGGTGAAGCCCACCAGAACCCCGGTGAACACTCGCTGACCGAGGGTTACCGAACGCAGCGGACCAAAGATGAAGGAGATGGCCATCAGCACCAGGGCGGCGGTGACCAGTGGTTGCAATACCTTGACCCAAAAAGCCAGCCAGTAGCGACCGTTGTTCAATCCCTGGTCAGCCAGGTAGTGGATATACCCCCACAGACCGGTAATCGACAGGGATTCCGGCGCCATGACGACCGTGCTGAGCAACTGCGGGCTGATCGCCACATCCCAACGCTCCTGCGGGGACGCGACCACCTCGGTGTTCTTTTCATGGAACAGGGTGGTGGTGACATCGCTCAATTGCCAATGATCCTCGGCAAACTGGGCGCGCTTGGCGAAACTCGACGACAACATGTGCCGTTGTTCGTCGAAGCGATACCGGGTCACGCCATAGAGAATGCCGTTGGGCTGGACCGAGTTGATGTGGATGAATTCATCGCCCTGACGGTGCCACAGACCATGCTTGGCGCTTTGTGCATCCCCGCCGCCCTGGGCCAGGGAGCGGTTGGCCTGGGCAGTGTTCTCGGTGGCCGGGGCGACGTACTCGCCGATCAGGACGCCGACCAGCATCAGCACCAGCATCGGCTTCATCACCGCCCAGACAATCCGACCGACGGAAACGCCGGCGGCACGCATGATGGTCAGTTCGCTGTTGCTGGCCAGGCTGCCCAGACCGATCAGGCAACCGATCAGCGCCGCCATCGGCAGCATGTCGTACAGGCGCCTTGGTGCGGTCAGCAGCACGTAGCTCGCCACGTCCGCCAGGGTGTAGGTATCGCTGACGTCGCTCATTTCATCGATGAAGGCAAACAGGGTCGCCAGGCCAAGGATGATCCCCAGTACCGCAAGGATCGCCATGAACACGCTGCTGCCGATGTAGCGGTCGAGCTTAACCACGGGCCACCTCCAGCGCGCTGCGGCGGCTCGCCAGTTTCAGGCACAGCGGCTCCCAGTAGAGCAGCCCCAGGCCAATGGCCAGGAAAATCGAATGCACCCACCACAGGCCCAATGCCGGCGGGATCTTGCCTTTTTCCAAAGCACTGCGGGCGGTAATGAGGATGGTCAGGTAAGCCATATACAGGAGAATCGCCGGAAGCAGCTTGAGGAAACGACCCTGGCGCGGATTGACCCGTGCCAGCGGGACCGCCATGAGGGTCACGATGAACACCAGCAGCGGCAGCGACAGGCGCCATTGCAGCTCGGTACGCGCGCGGATGTCAGTGTTGCCCAGCAGGCTGGCGGTCGGCATCGCGTCGCGGTCGGTGACCTCCTCACTGGCCTCGGGCTTGGGCAGCAGCACGCCATAGGTGTCGTACTTGATGGCGCGGTAATCGGCTTGGCCCGGCTTGCCGTCGTAGCGATAGCCGTTTTCGAGGATCAGGTAGCGGTTGCCGTCGGGATTGATTTCCTGGCGCCCTTTCTCGGCCACCAGCACGGAAATGCCGCGATCCTTCTGGGTGTTGGAAGACAGGTTCTTTTGCGTGATAAAGACGCCGGCGAGATTGATCCGGTCATCCGAAAGCTGTTCGGTATAGGTGACGCGCGTGCCGTCGCGCAGGGCCTGGAAGCGCCCCGGCACCAGGGTGTCGAACTCGGTCAGGGCGTCCTGCTGGTTGATCAGCAACTGGAACTGGTTGGCCCCCTGGGGCGCCAGGCTCAGGCTCAACCAGGCCACCATCAACGCAACCAGCGTGGCCGGGAACAGGGTAATGCGAAACAGCCGCTGCTGACTCATGCCGGTGGCCGACAGGACAGTCATTTCGCTGTCCAGGTACAGGCGCCCATAGGCCAGCAGAATGCCGAGGAACAGCCCCAGCGGCAGGATCAATTGCAGGAAGCCTGGCAGGCGGAACCCCATGATCAGGAACAGGGAGCCTGGATCCAGCGCGCCGGAAGCGGCCTGGGCGAGATACTTGATGAAGCGCCCGCTCATGATGATGACCAGCAGCACGGCACTGACCGCGCTCAGGGTCAGCAGAACTTCGCGGGATAGATATCGAAAGACGATCAAACCAGACACTCCAGGATTGTCAGGCTAGGGGCCAAACAAGCAATCGAGCCACTCGCCATCACGAGTCGCCGAAAAAAGAGCCGCATTATCCTGTGATTGGAGGCGCCTGTCACTTCGCACGCTTTAAACCGGTCCCCAAAGCCATAAAGATAGCTGTACCAAGGGTTGTCAGCCTCGGGGGCCGGGGTTCAAACTGCGGCCTTTGTCGCCGGCGCGATACCGTGACGTTGCCTCACTCGACACGTGTGGCAGGGAGCTTGCTCCCGCTACAGTCGGCGCCCGACATCTTGACCATTCATTCAGGGATCCGGACATGGAACTGGTTGTAAAAAGCGTTAGCCCAGAAACGTTGAAAACCGCCACCCTGGTGGTTGCCGTCGGCGAAGCCCGCAAGCTCGGCGTCGTCGCCTCCCAGCTCGACGCCCTGTGCGGCGGCGCCATCAGCGCCGTGCTCAAGCGCGGCGACCTCGCCGGCAAGGTCGGCCAGAGCCTGTTGCTGCACAGCCTGCCCAACCTCAAGGCCGAGCGCGTGCTGCTGGTCGGCGTGGGCAAGGAGACCGAACTGGGCGACCGTCCGTTTCGCAAGATCATCGCCGGCGTGCTGGGCACCCTCAAGGGCCTGGGTGGCAGCGATGCCGCACTGGCGCTGGACGAGTTGATGGTCAAAGGCCGCGACAGCTACGGCAAGACCCGCCTGCTGGCCGAAACCCTGGTGGACGGCGAATACCAGTTCGACCAGTTCAAGAGCCAGAAGGCCGAACCCCGCGCCCTGAAAAAAATCACTCTGCTGACCATCAAGGCCGCCCAGGCCGAAGTCCAGCGCGCCGTGACCCACGCCACCGCCATCGCCAATGGCATGGCCTTCACCCGCGACCTGGGCAACCTGCCGCCGAACATCTGCCACCCGACGTTTCTCGGCGAACAGGCCAAGGCCCTGGGCAAGCAATTCAAGGGCCTGAAGGTCGAAGTCTTCGACGAGAAGAAAATCAAGGACCTGGGCATGGGCTCCTTCTATTCCGTCGGCCAGGGCAGCGCCCAGCCGCCACGCCTGATCGTCATGCAATACAACGGCGGCAAGAAGTCCGAGAAGCCTTACGCGCTGGTGGGCAAGGGCATCACCTTCGACACCGGTGGCATCAGCCTCAAGCCCGGCGCCGGCATGGATGAAATGAAATACGACATGGGCGGCGCCGCCAGCGTGTTCGGCACCCTGCGGGCCGTGCTCGAGCTGCAACTGCCGATCAACCTGGTGTGCATCCTGGCCTGCGCCGAGAACATGCCCAGCGGCACAGCCTCGCGCCCGGGCGACATCGTCACGACGATGAGCGGCCAGACCGTGGAAATCCTCAACACCGACGCCGAAGGCCGCCTGGTGCTGTGCGACGCCCTCACCTACTCCGAGCGCTTCAAGCCGCAAGCGGTGATCGACATCGCGACCCTGACCGGCGCTTGCGTGGTCGCCCTCGGCGCCCACACCTCGGGCCTGCTGGGCAATAACGACGAATTGATCGGCCAACTGCTCAGCGCCGGCCAGCAAGCCGACGACCGCGCCTGGCAATTGCCACTGTTCGACGAGTATCAGGAACAGCTGGACAGCCCGTTCGCCGACATCGCCAACATCGGCGGCCCGAAAGCCGGGACCATCACCGCGGCGTGCTTCCTGTCGCGCTTCACCAAGAACCTGAACTGGGCGCACCTGGACATCGCCGGTACGGCCTGGACCAGCGGTGGCAAGGATAAAGGCGCGACCGGTCGTCCGGTTCCGCTGCTGACCCAGTACCTGCTGGACCGCGCCAAGGCCTGACACCCATGATTGCCGATGGCGCCGTCCGCGGGCGGCGTCATCGGCAGCTCAGGAACCGCAATGACCAAAGTCGATTTCTATATCCTGCCCAGCGCCGATCCGTCGGCCCGGCTGGATTTCGCCTGCAAGCTCACCGAAAAAGCCTGGCGCATGGGCCACCGCATCTATCTGCATTGCAGCGATGCCGCCCAGCGCGACGCGCTTGATGCACGCCTGTGGGCCTTCAAGGGCGAGAGCTTCGTGCCTCATGGCCCGGCCGAAAGCGAACCCGAAGGGCTGATCGTGCTGGGGCTGGGGGCTGACTGCGGCCAACACCAGGACCTGCTGGTCAACCTCGATCTGAAAGTACCGGCCTTTGCTCCGCGCTTCGCCCGTGTGGCGGAAGTGGTGGTGGAGGATCCGGCCATCCGGCAAGCCGCGCGGGAGAGTTTCCGTTTCTACCGCGAACAGGGCTATCCTCTGCAAGACCACCGTTTACAGCGACTCTGAGCCTACGATGGACACTCCAAAACCACCGCAAAAGCCTCCACACCTGCTGGACGACCTCGAGTCGATCCGTCAACTGCTCGGCGACGACACCCTGCAACCGCCGTTGCTGACCGACACGGTCGTGCATGAGCCTGTGCATGAAGAACAGATCCCCCTGTTGTTCGAGCCGATCACCGGCCAGCCCGAACCCAAGCCGGCGCCCAAGGCCGAACCCAAGGGGCCCGATGCCCTGCTGCATCTGGACACCGAATTGCGCGCCGCCGCGCAACTGATCATGCAGGACGTCATCGACGACTTCGCCCCGCACATCGAGACCGAGATCAAACGTCGGCTGGATGCCAGGATGGAACGGCTGCTGAGCCAGTACGAGTAATTTTTCTGCCTCACAGCGAACACCTTGTGGGAGCCGAGCTTGCTCGCGATGGCGGCGGCACATCCAGCATTGGATGCAACTGATCCGCCGCCATCGCGAGCAAGCTCGGCTCCCACAGGGTTCAACGGTGTCCATAAACTCTGCGCCCGGCGCCTCCCGCCAGTGGCTTGCATCTGCCCCGCCCGCTATACTTCCCGGCTTTTCCTGAATAAATGCCAATAGGGTCCCGCCGCGCATGGATAAGACCTACCAGCCGCACGCCATTGAAACTTCCTGGTACAACACCTGGGAGTCCGAGAATTATTTCGCTCCGCAAGGCGCGGGCGATTCCTACACCATCATGATCCCGCCACCGAATGTCACCGGCAGCCTGCACATGGGCCACGGCTTCAATAACGCGATCATGGACGCCCTGATCCGTTTCCGTCGCATGCAAGGTCGCAACACCTTGTGGCAGCCGGGCACCGACCACGCCGGCATCGCCACGCAAATGCTGGTGGAACGCCGCCTCGAAGCCCAGGGCCAGAATCGCCACGACCTGGGCCGCGAGAAGTTCCTCGAGAAAGTCTGGGAATGGAAAGACGAGTCCGGTGGCAACATCAGCCGCCAGATCCGCCGCCTCGGCTCGTCCGTTGACTGGAGCCGCGAGCGCTTCACCATGGACGACGGCCTCTCGGAAGCGGTGAAGGAAGCCTTCGTGCGCCTGCATGAAGACGGGCTGATCTATCGCGGCAAGCGCCTGGTCAACTGGGACACCAAGCTGCACACCGCCATTTCCGACCTCGAAGTGGAAAACCACGACGAGAAAGGTTTCCTGTGGAACCTGAAGTACCCATTGGCCGATGGCGCCAAGACCGCCGAAGGCAAGGATTACCTGATCGTCGCCACCACCCGTCCGGAAACCATGCTGGGCGACTCGGCCGTGGCGGTGAACCCGAACGACGAGCGCTACAAGGCCCTGATCGGCAAGTTCGTGGAGCTGCCCCTGGTCGGCCGTCGTATCCCGATCATCGGTGACGATTACTGCGATCCTGAATTCGGCACCGGCTGCGTGAAAATCACCCCGGCCCACGATTTCAACGACTACGAAGTCGGCAAGCGCCACAACCTGCCGCTGCTGAACATCTTCGACAAGAACGCCAACGTTTTGCCGGCAGCCCAGGTGTTCAACCTGGACGGCACGCTGAACGAGAGCATCGACGGCCAGATCCCGGCCGAATACGCCGGCCTCGACCGCTTCGAAGCGCGCAAGCAGATCGTCGCCGCGTTCGATGCCGCCGGCCTGCTGGTCAGCGTCGACGACCATGCCCTGAAGGTGCCGAAAGGCGACCGTTCCGGCACCGTCATCGAGCCGTGGCTGACCGACCAGTGGTACGTCTCCACCAAGCCGCTGGCCGAGCCGGCGATTGCCGCCGTGGAAGACGGCCGCATCCAGTTCGTGCCCAAGCAATACGAGAACATGTACTTCTCGTGGATGCGCGACATCCAGGATTGGTGCATCAGCCGCCAGCTGTGGTGGGGCCATCGCATCCCGGCCTGGTACGACGAGTCGGGCAAGGTCTACGTCGGTCGCGACGAGGCCGAAGTCCGCGCCAAGCACAACCTGGGCCCGGACGTTGCGCTGCAACAGGACAACGACGTCCTCGACACCTGGTTCAGCTCGGGCCTATGGACGTTCTCGACCCTGGGCTGGCCGCAACAGACCGAGTTCCTGAAGAAATTCCACTCCACCGACGTGCTGGTCACCGGTTTCGACATCATTTTCTTCTGGGTCGCCCGGATGATCATGCTGACCATGCACCTGATGAAGAACGAAGACGGCACGCCGCAGGTCCCGTTCAAGACCGTCTATGTCCACGGCCTGGTGCGCGATGGCCAGGGCCAGAAGATGTCCAAGTCCAAGGGCAACGTCCTCGACCCGCTGGACATCATCGACGGCATCGACCTGGAAACCCTGGTGCAGAAACGCACCTCCGGGCTGATGCAGCCAAAACTGGCGAAGAAGATCGAGAAAGCCACCCGCGAAGAGTTCGCCGATGGCATCGCCAGCTACGGCACCGACGCCCTGCGCTTCACCTTCTGCTCCCTGGCGTCCACCGGTCGTGACATCAAGTTCGACATGGGCCGCGTCGAAGGCTATCGCAACTTCTGCAACAAGATCTGGAACGCCGCGCGCTACGTGCTGGACAAGGGTGAAGACTGCGGCCAGAACGGCGAAGCCTTTGAGCTGACCCTGGCGGACCGCTGGATCATCTCGCAGCTGCAACGTACCGAAGCCGAAGTGACCCGTCAGCTGGACCAGTTCCGTTTCGACCTGGCTGCGCAAGCCTTGTACGAGTTCATCTGGAACCAGTATTGCGACTGGTACCTGGAACTGTCCAAGCCGGTGCTGTGGGACGACAACGCACCGGTCGAACGCCAGCGCGGCACTCGTCGGACCCTGGTTCGGGTATTGGAAGTGGCCCTGCGTCTGGCGCACCCGTTCATGCCGTTCATCACCGAGGAAATCTGGCAGCGCATCGCGCCGCTGGCAGGCGCCCAAGGCAAGACGATCATGCTGCAACCGTGGCCTGTGGCCAACGAGAGCCGCATCGACCCGGCGGCCGAAGACGACATCGAATGGCTCAAGACCTTCATGCTCGGCCTGCGCAACATCCGCGCCGAGATGAACATCGGCCCGGGCAAGCCGCTGACGCTGTTCCTGAAGAACGCCAGCGCCGAAGACCTGCGCCGCCTCGAGGAAAACGAAGCGCTGCTCAAGAAACTGGCGAAGCTCGAATCGGTAACGGTCCTGGCTGCCGGCGAAGAAGCACCACTGTCTGCCACCGCTCTGGTGGGCGAGATGGAAGTGCTGGTGCCGATGGCCGGCCTGATCGACAAGGCCGCCGAGCTGGCGCGCCTGGACAAGGAAATCCTGCGTCTGAAGGGCGAAGTGCAGCGGGTCGGCGGCAAGCTGTCCAACGCCGGCTTCGTCGACAAGGCCCCGGCCGAGGTCATCGAGAAGGAACGGGCCAAACTGGCCGAGGCGGAACAGGCCTTGGGCAAGCTGGCCGAGCAACATGCGCGGATTGCCAGTCTGTAACGGCAAGCTGCAATGAACGAAGGAGGCCCTGGTGGCCTCCTTTTTTCTGCCCGCCATTTCCTCCAAACGCTGAACAAACCCTGTGGGAGCGAGCCTGCTCGCGATGACGGCAGTAAATTCGCCACGGATGCAGCCTGCCCCACCGCTATCGCGAGCAGGCTCGCTCCCACATTTAATTCGTACAAGCCTCAAGATCGTGCGGGATGTGGGACAATGCCCGCCACTTTTTGAGCCAGCCCCGAATCGACCCGCCCATGACCGCGCCCCACCCCCCCAGACCCGCACGCCAGAAGCCCAAGCCCACCTCCGAAGCCAAGGCCGTCGTGCCCCGTGAGAAAGCCAGCCTGCACCCGCGCAATCGCCACCAGGGCCGCTACGACTTCCCGGCATTGATCAAGGGCACACCAGAACTGGCCAGGTTCGTGATCATCAACCCCTATGGCAAGGAAAGTATCGACTTCGCCAGCCCTGAGGCCGTGCGGGTGTTCAACCGGGCGCTGCTCAAGTCCTTCTATGGCATTGCCCACTGGGACATTCCGGCCGACTACCTGTGCCCTCCGGTGCCGGGTCGTGCGGACTATGTGCACTTCCTCGCCGATCTGCTCGCCAGCCATAACGAAGGGGAAATTCCTCGGGGGGCGGCGGTGAAGGTGCTGGACGTCGGCACCGGCGCCAACTGTGTGTATCCGCTGATCGGTTACAGCGACTATCGCTGGCACTTCCTGGGCTCGGAGATCGACCCGACGGCCATCGCCTCGGCCAAGGCCATCGTCCAGTCCAATGGGTTGGCCAAGGTGATCCAACTGCGCCAACAAACCAATCGCAAGCAGATCCTGCTGGGCCTGCTCGACGAAGCCGAGCGGTTCGACCTGACGATGTGCAATCCACCGTTCCACGCGTCCCTGGAGGAGGCCACCCGCGGCAGCCAGCGTAAGTGGCGCGCCCTGGGCAAGGCCGATCCGAAACGCAAGTTGCCAGTCCTGAATTTCGGCGGTCAGGCCGCCGAGCTTTGGTGTGAGGGGGGAGAAGTCCGCTTCGTGACCCAACTGATCGGAGAAAGCGCGCAGTTGGCTCGGCAGGTCCTGTGGTTCAGTACCCTGGTGTCGAAGGTTTCGAATCTGCCGGCGATTCAGGCGGCACTGAAGAAGGCCGGCGTGGTGCACAGCGAAGTGGTGGAGATGTCCCAAGGACAAAAGCAGAGCCGCTTCGTGGCCTGGACGTTCCATACCGAGGCCCAGCAGCAGGCCTGGCGTCAGGCGCGATGGGTTCGCAAGGACTGAACGGGGCTTATTGCACCGACCACTTTATTCAGGACAACAAAAAACCGTGCCCGGACTGCTCCGCTGCACGGTTTTCTTAAGCGTCTTACTTGGCGTTGATCGAATCAACCAGGCCTTTGGCCGGAACCAGTTTGACGACTTTCTTTGCAGCGATTTCGATGGCAGCGCCAGTCGAAGGGTTGCGGCCGGTACGGGCAGGACGCTCGGTGACTTTCAGCTTGCCGATACCTGGCAAGGTGATTTCGCCGCCGCTTTCCAGCTGATCGGCAACGATTTGGCCCAACTGGTCCAGAGCGTTACGCGCGGTGGTTTTCGGCGCGTCGATAGCTTCAGCAATGTCAGCGATCAGTTGGTCTTTAGTAAGAGCCATGTAGTGTTCCTTCCCTATCAAATTCATATGGATTGCAGAGTGCAGTGTCAGCCATCGAGCCCGATCTCCTCGGATCAGACACCCTCGGTCATCACCACGACGGGTCGGGGTAATAGATGCCGAAATCCGGGTTTGGTTCGACCTGACAAATGCTGAATGCACGCTTAACGCAGTGCCTTCGCGTAAGACCGGGCAAAACTAGCACAACGCCTGTGAAATATCCGCCCTTAGCTACCCATTTGGTCAGCTTTATTGCGCTAAATCGGTAAAAAAATGCATATAGGCCGTCGGACGGCTCCGAAATCCCCTTCGCAGCGCTCCAAAACCAGTGATTGCGGTACACTGGGCGCTTTTCAGGGGAGCGTGCCCTCCTCTCTTTCATCAGCCGAGAAGCCCATGCCGATCCGTCATTGCATCGTCCACCTGATCGACAAAAAACCCGACGGCACCCCTGCTGTGCTCCATGCCCGGGACTCCGAACTGGCAGAGTCCACGGCCATCGAAAACATGCTTGCCGACCTCAACGAGAGCTACAACGCCAAACAAGGCAAGGCCTGGGGTTTTTTCCATGCCGAGTCCGGGGCACATCCGTTCAGCGGCTGGCTGAAGGAATATCTGGACGGCGGCAAGGATTTCACCGCGTTCAGTCGCGTGGCGGTGGAGCACCTGCAGAAGCTGATGGAAGAGTCCAACCTGTCGGTGGGCGGCCACGTGCTGTTCGCCCATTACCAACAGGGCATGACCGACTACCTGGCCATCGCCCTGCTGCACCACAGCGAAGGCGTGGCGGTCACCGATGAACTGGACGTCACCCCGTCCCGTCACCTGGACCTGGGCCAGTTGCACCTGGCGGCGCGGATCAACGTGTCGGAATGGCAGAACAATAAACAGTCCAAGCAGTACATTTCCTTCATCAAGGGCAAGAACGGCAAGAAGGTCTCGGAATACTTCCGCGACTTCATCGGCTGCCAGGAAGGTGTCGACGGCCCCGGCGAAACCCGCACACTGCTCAAGGCCTTCAGCGACTTCGTCGAAAGCGAGGACCTGCCGGAAGACGATGCCCGGGAAAAGACCAAGACCCTGGTGGATTACGCCAGCAGCCAGGCCAAGCTCGGCGAACCCATGGGCCTGGAAGAACTGTCCGAGCTGATCGACGAGGATCGCCCGAAAGCTTTCTACGATCACATCCGCAACAAGGACTACGGCCTGTCGCCGGAAATCCCGGCGGATAAACGCACCCTCAATCAATTCCGCCGCTTCACCGGCCGCGCCGAAGGCTTGTCCATCAGCTTCGAAGCACACCTGCTGGGGTCCAAGATCGAATATGACGAAGAAGCCGGTACGTTGATCATCAAAGGGTTGCCGACGTCGTTGACGGACCAGTTGAAACGGCGAAATTGATGTTCGGCGGGGTCCTGAGGAAGTTTCTGCTGATTCTGCTGGTCGTCGTGGCTTACCAGAACTGGGGTAAGATCGAGCGGTTGCTCAACCCTTCGCAGATGGTGTCACAGCAGATTCGCAGCAATGCCCGCGTTACGTTGTATGCCACCGACTGGTGCGGCTACTGCAAGGCAACGCGACGGTTCCTGGATGAGAAAGGCGTGCCGTATCGCGAGTTCGACATCGAGAAAGACCCCGAAGCGCGCAAGGCCTATGAGGCGCTGGGCGGTCGGGGAATTCCGATCCTGGACGTGAATGGCACGTTGATTCGTGGGTATGAACCGCAAAGGGTTCTTGAGGCGTTGTCTGCAACATAGCTTTTTGCAACCGCTGGCCTCAATCGCGAGCAGGCTCGCTCCCACATTGAATCAGCTGCTGACCGCCATCCTGGGAACATCGCCAATCCAGTGTGGGAGCGAGCCTGCTCGCGATGAGGGCATTCCAGTCACCATTTGCACTGACTGTCACACCGCTATCGCGAGCAGGCTCGCCCCCACAGGTCATGGGTGACTTAGCGAGCCTCTATTCGAAATCCAAACCGCGGAAAGTGCACATGCACCACCCCGCCGCGCTCATCTTCACGACGCAGGATCAGCTCTTCGCGCCCGGCAAACAGCAACTCCCCCGCCACCGGATCGACACCATAGTCAGTCGCGGCGACGCTCACCCGTTGCCCTTTCGCAAACCCGTTCGACTCATCGAATGGTTCATCCGGCAACGCGGCCGGCGTGGCGTTGCGGGCCACTTCCAAGGCTTCTTCGGAACTCATCGCGCTCGACGCACCATGACCGAAAGCCAACACCCGCGCCAGCCAGGCCGAGACAGCCGGGTACGCATCCACCAGTGGCGAAGTCACCGGTGTGCCCTTGAGAAACCACAGGGGGTGCGCCATGGCGAAGTCGGCAATCGAGGGTTCCCCCAACAGGAAGTCGCCTTCCTCGCGCTGCAACTGCTGCTCAAGACGCGCCATGATTGTCGTCCACTGATGCCTGGCCTGCTCGGCAGCCAAACGCGTGGCGCTGCCACCACTGAACAGCCCGGCGCGATCCGCGATGAACGCCTTGATCGCTTCAGGCGACAACTTGGCGAAACGCACGGCCATCGACTCAGGCTGGAACACCAGGCTCACACCATGCTGGAACACCACCGAATCGGCCCAGGCCGCGAAGGAGGCTGCAATCATCTCCCGGCCTTCGGGAAACAGCGCCGGCGTGGCCTTTTCCTGCTCCAATCGACGAGCGATCAAGGCCGTATCGCAATAAACATCCGCGCCGATCTGCAACACCGGCGTCTTGCGGTAGCCCCCCGTCAATGCCGTCAGGTCGGGCTTGGGCATCATCGGAGGGATGTTGACCGAGCGCCAGGACAAGCCTTTGAACCCCAACAACAGGCGGGCTTTCTCGGCGAAGGGGGACGTCGGGTAGTGATGAAGAATCAGCTCTGACATGAGATTTGCCAATGCAGGAAGGAAGGCCGCAAGCTTAGCGCGCCATGGACAGACAGCCTACCCACCTGATGAGCGCTCATCAGTGGGATGGATGATGCGACGCCACCAGGCACTCCTTGGCGCTTTTGCGCAGCTTCTTGATCAGCCGCTCCTGGCGCAAGGCTTCGCCCTTATCACGGCAGGCTTCGGTATAAACCAATGCCACCGCCGGGCTGGAAAGAAAGAAACGTGCGCCCTTGCCGCTCTGGTGCTTGGCGAAACGGCGCACCGGGTCATCGCTGATGCCACAGTACAACGCGCCGTTGGCAGCCCGCACCAGGTAGACGAACCAGGGCTTGCCCGGCTCGGCCGCAGCCTCCACAGGAAGCTCTGAAGTGTTGTTGGCAATCGTCACGAAATGTTCAACAGGCGCGTAGGAAACATGCCGCGATCTTATCAGCGACTGGCCTGGAACGCCCGAAGCCCTTTGAGGGCCTGGGCCCTGACCGCGTTGCGCACCAGCGGCGTCCAGCCCAGCAGCAGGCCCTTGGCACCCAAGGCCTGGCGGGACCAGCGCCACAGATCGAAGCTGTCGTGATGCTCGCAGATCTTGCCATCACGAAACACGAAGCGCGCCTGAATGTCGTTGACCACAACGTTGCCGGTCTGGCTGAACAGGTAAGTCGCCACCCAATGCGCGCCACCGGAACGCTCGTCGCTGTGCACATTATCGAAAGTCAGGGAAAAGTCCTTGGCGCGGGTGGTGAGCATGCGCCACATGTCACCGGCGTCACGCCCACGCAGCTCGCCGAACGCCGGATCGCTGAAGACCACGTCATCGGTGTAGCAGGCGCTCATGGCTTCGGCGTCCAGGCGCTGGAAGGCCTGATAGAACCGGTTGATCAGGGCATTGTGGGCATCACTCATGGACAGACTCCGAAAAGCGTTTCAGTGGACCCACCACAATAATCTGCCGCCGCCGGGAACACTATCGTCATTCGCCATGTAAATGACATCAGCGAAGGCCGGTGATTTTCTCGCTGCTGACCCCGACGTACAACGCCCGCCCCGCCCCGATACCGGCGATGATCGCACCCAGGCCGATCAAGCCGAAGATCCAGCCCAGGGCTTGCCACCCACCGGTCCAGTCATGCACCACGCCCACTGCAAACGGCCCCAGGGACGCCAGGGTATAACCGAAGCCCTGGGCCATGCTGGAGAGGTTCGCGGCCACATGGGCGTCTCGCGAACGCAGCACGATCAGCGTAAGCGCCAGGCTGAACGTCGCCCCCTGCCCCAACCCCAGCAGGATCGCCCAACCCCACAAACCGTCGAGGGGGGCGTAGAGGCAACCGAACAACCCTCCAAGGGTCATGATCATGACGATCACGATGGCCGGGCGTTGATCCTTGCCACGGGTCGCCAGCCAGGGCGCCGCCAGGGAACTGATCAACTGCACGATGACCGAACCCGACAACACCAGGCCGGCCTGGGTTGGGGTCAGGCCACGGCCGATGAGGATCGACGGCAGCCAACCGAACACGATGTAGGCCAGGGACGATTGCAACCCCATATACAGCGTCACTTGCCAGGCCAATGGATCGCGCAACAACCCGCGAACCCGATACGCCGCTTGGTGGGCACCCTGCTTCTGAGCGGTTTGCGGCAGCCAGAATATGGCGGCCAGCAACGCCGGAATCGCCCAGAACCCAAGCCCCAGGGCCCAACTGTGGTTCAGTTGCTCGCTCAACGGCACCGTTGCCCCGGCGGCCATCGCCGCGCCCAGGCACAACGCCATGGTGTAGACCCCGGTCATGGTCCCGGCCTGGCGGGCGAAGTCACGCTTGACGATGCCCGGCAACAGCACCCCGATCACACCGATGCTCGCACCGGCCAGGATACTGCCGGCGAACAGGCCAACCTGGCCGAACGAACTGCGCAGCACAATCCCCCCGGCAAGCGTCAGCAAGATTCCCAGCACCACGCGCTCGGCACCGAAACGCCGCGCCAGCACAGGCGCCAGTGGCGCGAACAAGCCAAGACACAGCACCGGCAACGTAGTCAGCAAACCGGCCTGGGCAGCCGACAGGCCGAGGTTTTTCGACACCTCGCTGAGCAACGGCGCCAGGCTCGACAGCGCCGGGCGCAGGTTCAACGCGACCAGGATCAACCCGAGCAGCAACAGCCAGGGCCGGCTCAGCAGCGGATGGGCCTGCTGGGCCAGTTCGTCGTCGGCCTCGGCGTCGATCAACAATTCTTCGAGCTCGGCGCCGCGCTTGGGCGTCTTCGAGGGGGCAGGGGCAGGCAGATCGCGGGACATGGAAAACTCGGACTCAGGGTTCATTGATCAACTGTCGACAAAGGGCCTTGGCCCGTTGCGGGTCTTGCTGCTCGACGGCTTCGAGGATTTCGGCATGCAGGTCGAACACGTGTTGATGGCGCGGGGCGATGTTGAGGCTCTGGCGCAGTTGCGCAGCGATCACGCTGGAAAAATAGCGATACAACTCACTGAGCGCCGGGTTGTGCGCGGCGTCTACCAAGCGGCGATGGAACACCAGGTCGCAGGCGATGTACTGCTCCAGGTCGCCGTGATAGTGCGCGCCACTGGCGCGTAGCGCCTGGTGCAAGGCCTGCAGGTCTTCGTCGGTACGCCGCATCGCCGCCAGGCCGATGGCCTCGACCTCCAGGATATGTCGGGTTTCCCGAGCCTGCTCCAGCGAACAGCGGGACAGCACCTTGAGGGTATCCAGTGGATCGACCAGCGCCCGTACATAACTGCCGTCGCCCTGGCGAACCTCGATCAACCCAGAAAATGCCAGTACGCGCATGGCCTCACGCACGGTATTACGGCTGATACCCAGCTCGGCCACCAGTTCCGGCTCGGTGGGCAGTCGCTGCCCCACCGGCCACAGGCCGTCACTGATGCGCCGACGCATCTGGTCCAGTGCCTGATCGACCAATGATCGACGGATTATTGGAGAAATTTCTGTCATTGAAAGCGCCCTTTCATCCAATCATAGGATGAATTTCTGACATGTTAGTCAGCTTCGTGTAGGACAGCAACCGCCTACGGTCAAGGAGAGGGAAACGAAGCAACATTTTCGATTGGTCAGAATTACCCTTTTAGGGTAATCCTAGAAGCAGGGGTTCAAGTTTCTTATGGAAAAGAACACACCTCATTACGCGCTGGCGGTGATACAGGCGGATGTCAGGCGGCTCGGGGGGAATGCGTTCACCAGTACGGCAAAAAACAACGCCTGGGCGCTCGGCCTGACGCTCCCAGAGATGCTGGAGGTCATTTCCGGACTCCGGCGAAAACAGTTTTATAAATCGATGACCACCTATAACGATCATCGGCTCTGGCACGACGTCTATCACGTCAATACACATGGTCTGGAGATTTACATCAAGGTCACCTATCGCCCGAGCGGAGGTCCACCGGTAATCTCCTTCAAGGAGAAAAACGCATGAAAACCCAGCAATGCTTCAGCTGTGGCGCCCCGGAGGGGATGTTGCACTTCGAAGGTCGTGGCGAAACCCTGAGCGTCAAGGGCCTGGAACGCCGAATCGATGATTTGTCAGGCTGGGAATGCCGGATGTGCGGGGAGGTCGAGCTTGATGCCCATTGCTCGGAACGCCATGCGAAGGCGGGTGATGAGTTGGTCAATGCCGCCAGGCAGATGATCGGAGAGGAAATGAAGCGCATCCGCCGCAAGCTGCACCTCTCGCAGAAAGAAGCCGTATCGCTTTTGTCAGGCGGAGGGCATAACGCGATTTCCCGCTACGAGCGCGGCGAGATATTGCCGCCAAAACCACTGATACTGCTGATGCGCTTGCTTGACCTCTACCCTCATTTGCTCGCAGATGCACGGACCCTGGCGGAAGGAGCGGACTTGAGGCAATTCAAGACCAAGGTGCACAAGGAGCTCGAAACCCTCACGGCGTCCTGAGCACCGACGCACTAAAAAATAAACCCGGACAAGTCCGGGTTTATTTCATTACCTGGCGTCGATCAATGCAGGATCTGGCTCAGGAACAGTTTGGTGCGGTCGTTCTGCGGGTTGTCGAAGAAGTCGTTCGGCGCCGCCTGTTCGACGATTTCACCCTTGTCCATGAAGATCACGCGGTTGGCCACGGTGCGGGCGAAGCCCATTTCGTGGGTTACGCACAACATGGTCATGCCGTCTTCGGCCAGGCCGATCATGGTGTCGAGTACTTCCTTCACCATTTCCGGGTCGAGAGCGGAGGTCGGTTCGTCGAACAGCATGATTTTCGGTTTCATGCACAGGGCACGAGCGATGGCCACACGCTGCTGCTGACCACCGGAGAGCTGGCCCGGGTACTTGTGCGCCTGCTCTGGAATGCGCACGCGCTCCAGATAGTGCATAGCGATTTCCTCGGCCTTGCGCTTGGGCATCTTGCGCACCCACATCGGCGCCAGGGTGCAGTTCTGCAGAATGGTCAGGTGCGGGAACAGGTTGAAGTGCTGGAACACCATGCCGACTTCGCGGCGGATCGCTTCGATCTGCTTGAGGTCGTTGGTCAGCTCCACGCCATCGACCACGATGCGGCCTTGCTGGTGCTCTTCCAACCGGTTGAGGCAACGGATGGTGGTGGACTTGCCGGAGCCCGACGGGCCGCACAGCACGATGCGCTCGCCCTGCTTGACGTTCAGGTTGATGTCTTTCAACACATGGAACTGGCCGTACCACTTGTTTACACCCTGCATCTGAATAATGCCTTCAGGGCTCACAGGCTGCTTGATTGCTTCGCTCATTACAGAACTCCTAACGCTTGTGGCCAGTGTCGAGCTTGCGTTCCAGATGCATGGAATAGCGCGACATACCAAAACAGAAAATCCAGAACACCAGGGCGGCGAACACATAGCCTTCGGTGGCCATGCCCAGCCATTTCGGGTCGGCGGCAGCTTGTTTCACGCTGTTGAGCAAGTCGAACAGGCCGATGATGATCACCAGGCTCGTGTCCTTGAACAACGCGATGAAGGTGTTGACGATGCCCGGGATCACCAGCTTCAGGGCTTGCGGCAGAATCACCAGGCCCATGCTGCGCCAGTAACCCAGGCCCATCGCCGCAGCCGCTTCGTATTGTCCCTTTGGAATGGCTTGCAGACCGCCGCGCACCACTTCGGCTACATAAGCCGACTGGAACAGGATGACCCCGATCAGCGCCCGCAGCAGCTTGTCGAAGTTCATGCCTTCAGGCAGGAACAGCGGCAGCATCACCGACGACATGAACAGTACCGTGATCAACGGCACGCCACGCCAGAACTCGATGAAGGTCACGCAGACCACGCGGATCGCCGGCAGGTTCGAGCGACGCCCGAGCGCCAGTACGATACCCAGCGGCAGTGCGCCGGCGATACCGACGGTAGCGATTACCAGGGTCAGCATCAGGCCGCCCCATTGGCTGGTCGCCACGGCGTCCAGACCGAACACACCACCGTGCAGCAGACACCAGGCGACGATCGGATACACCACCAGGAAGCTCAAGCCATAGATCGCCTTGCGCGGGAAGCGCGAGATGAACAACGGCGCCACGCCGATCACTGCCAGCCACACAGTCAGGTCCACGCGCCAGCGCAGGTCCGCCGGGTAGTAGCCGTACATGAACTGGCCGAAACGCTGTTGGATGAATACCCAGCAGGCGCCGTCCTTGGTGCAGTCGGCGCGGGTAGTACCTACCCAGTTCGCATCCAGGATCGCCCAATGCAGCAGCGGTGGGATAATCAGGTAGATCAGGTAGAACGCAAACAGGGTCAGCAGCGTGTTGATCCAGCTGGAGAACATGTTGGCGCGCATCCACGCCACCACACCGATGCTGTTGCTCGGTGGAGGCATGTCGGGTTTGAAAGTATGGGATGTCATGCGCGTTTCCTCACCGCTCGATCAGCGCAATGCGCTTGTTGTACCAGTTCATCAGCAGGGAAATGCTGATACTGATCGCCAGGTACACACTCATGGTGATCGCGATCACCTCGATGGCCTGGCCGGTCTGGTTCAACACCGTACCAGCGAACAGCGACACCATTTCCGGGTAGCCGATACCGGCCGCCAGGGAGGAGTTTTTCGCCAGGTTCAGGTATTGGCTGGTCAACGGCGGAATGATCACGCGCAGAGCCTGCGGGATGATCACCTTGCGCAGGGTCGGACCGTTGCGCAGCCCCAGGGAGCGGGCCGCCTCGGTCTGGCCGTGGCTGACCGACTTGATGCCCGAACGCACGATCTCGGCGATGAATGCCGCGGTGTACACAGTCAACGCCAGGGTCAAGGCCAGCAGTTCCGGGATCAGCACCCAGCCACCGACGAAGTTGAAGCCCTTGAGTTCCGGCATTTCCCAACGCACTGGGGCACCGAACACCAACGCGCACACGGCCGGGATCACCAGGAACAGCGCCAGGCCCACCCAGAACTTGTGGAACGGCTCGCCGGTCGCTTCGAAACGCTTGTTGGCCCAGCGCGTCATCAGCACGATGGCGACAATCGCCAGCACGACGCTGACCACGAACGGCCAGAACCCATCGGCAACCAGCGCGGCCGGCATGTTCAGGCCCCGGCTGCTGACGAAGAAGGTGTCGCCGAAGTTATGGCTGTTGCGCGGCCCAGGCATGCTCAGGAATACCGCGAAGTACCAGAACAGGATCTGCAGCAGCGGTGGGATGTTACGGAAGACCTCCACGTAAACGGTCGCCAGCTTGGAGATGATCCAGTTCTGCGACAAGCGCGCGACACCGATGATGAAGCCGAGAATGGTCGCCAGGATCACCCCGATGAAGGTCACCAGCAACGTGTTGAGCAAACCGATGACAAAGACGCGGGCATAGCTGTCCGCTTCGGTGTAGTCGATCAGGTGTTGAGCGATGCCGAACCCGGCACTGCGTTCCAGGAAACCGAAACCGGACGTGATACCCCGGTGCTGGAGGTTGGTCTGTGTGTTGTCGAACAGGAACCAGCCCAGCGTGATAACCGCCACGACAGTGACGATCTGAAATACCCACGCACGCACTTTTGGATCGCTGAGACTGAGCCTCTGCTTTGGTGCGCCGATTGAATTTTGCATGAAGTGCCCCGCAAAGAATGGAACAGAACATCACCCGGTGGTTGGCCCACCGGGTGATAGAACCATCAGCGCACTGGTGGTGCGTATTGGATGCCGCCAGCGTTCCACAGCGCGTTCAGGCCGCGGTCGATTTCCAGCGGGGTGCCCTTGCCGAGGTTGCGCTCGAACATTTCACCGTAGTTACCGACTTGCTTGACGATCTGCACGACCCAGTCTTTCGGCAGTTTCAGGTCCTTGCCGTATTCACCGTCAGCGCCGAGCATACGAGCGACGTCCGGGTTCTTGGTGGACTTGGCTTCAGCCTCGACGTTCTTCGAGGTCACACCGGCTTCTTCAGCGTTGAGCAGTGCATAGCCAGTCCAACGAACGATTGCCAGCCACTCGTCGTCGCCGTTACGCACGACCGGGCCCAGTGGTTCCTTGGAAATGGTTTCCGGCAGAACCACGTAGTCCTTCGGCGAAGCCAGCTTGCTGCGCTGGGCGAACAGCTGGGATTTGTCGGAGGTCAGTACGTCGCAACGACCGGACTCCAGCGACTTGGCGCTTTCATCGGAGGTGTCGAACGTGATCGGGGTGTACTTCAGGCCGTTGGCGCGGAAGTAGTCGGAAACGTTCAGTTCGGTGGTGGTACCGGCCTGGATGCAGATGGTTGCACCGTCCAGTTCCTTGGCGCTCTTGACGCCCAGTTTGTTGTTGGCCAGGAAGCCGATGCCGTCGTAGTAGGTGATGAAGCCTGGAAACTTCAGGCCCATGCCCGCGTCACGGGAACTGGTCATGGTGGAGTTACGCGAAAGCACATCGATTTCGCCGGACTGCAGCGCGGTGAAGCGCTCCTTGGCGTTCAACTGGCTGAACTTGACCTTGCTTGCATCACCGAATACCGCAGCGGCAACCGCGCGGCAGAAGTCTGCGTCGATACCGACGATCTTGCCGGTCGAATCAGGCACCGAGAAACCCGGCAGGCCATCACTTACGCCGCACTGTACAAAACCTTTCTTCTGCACTGCGTCCAGGGTTGCACCCGCCTGAGCGAACCCGCTGACGCCGAGGACAGCTGCTGCGGTCACGACAGCCAGGGTGGATTTCAGTAACTTCATTCAAACCTCCAGTTTTGCTCTTGTTGTGTCGGAGCTTGAGTCCTGTCGCACCCTTTTGGGGCATTGCCGACCCTTGTTGGCTTTTTTTAGGGTCAACCGACGTCTGGACCTTCGCTATGAGTCTATTAATGAGGAAGGTGCACCATTGGCGACCATACCCACTTCTCACCAATCGGCCGAACGGGCTGTAGCCCTTCACGTTCGCGAAGCCCGTAGCGGCTATTGGCGAACATCCATCACCGGATTTCTGATATCCCATGCGTCGCGTCGAGCTGATAGTGTTACCGCGCAGCGTAAGATTCATCACTCAAGTATCCTCATAGCAAAGCCCGTACCAGACCGCCGCGCTTGGCCCTTGAGAAATACGTCAAGACAAAAAGTTGTACTTTTGCGACATCTAATTAACTGAGACACCGGGCACGCACCGTAACCACGCACTGATTGAGCGCGCCCGCACAGATTTGGAGCACAACCATGACCGACCCCCTGATTCTCGAGCCCAACGGCACTGCGGACGCGTGTGTTATCTGGCTCCACGGCCTGGGCGCCGATCGTTATGACTTCATGCCGGTTGCCGAAATCTTGCAGCAAAGCCTGCACACCACTCGTTTCGTTCTACCCCAGGCACCCACCCAGCCAGTAACGATCAACGGCGGCTACGCCATGCCCAGTTGGTACGACATCCGTGCCTTGAGCCCGGCCCGAGCCATTGACGAGCAGCAGCTGGAAGTGTCGGCCAAACGGGTCATGGACCTGGTCGAAAGCCAGCGAGCCAGCGGAATAGACGCTTCGCGGATTTTCCTGGCTGGCTTTTCCCAAGGCGGTGCGGTGGTCTATCACACGGCCTTCGTGAAGTGGCAGGGACCACTGGGTGGTGTGATCGCACTGTCCACCTATGCACCGACATTCGGTGACGAACTGCAGTTATCCGCCAGCCAGCAACGCATTCCGGTCCTGGCGTTGCACGGGCAATACGACGAAGTGGTGCTCAATCCCATGGGCCGGACCGCGAAAGAGTATTTAAAGCAGCATGGTGTCACCGTGACATGGCAGGAATACCCAATGGGCCACGAAGTGTTACCCGAGGAGATTCGCGACATCGGCACCTGGCTGGCCGAACGGTTGCGCTGAATCACCGCCAAGCCTTTGACTAACACACTACGCCGCGCCCGTTTCTTGCATTACACTGGCCGGCGTACATTCCTTAACCAATCGATGAGATGACCGTGCTCAAAGCACTCAAGAAGATGTTCGGTAAGGGCGAGGCCGAGCAGCTCGCGCCTGGCCCCAGCGCCCCTGACCACGGCCCGAGCCGTACCGAGGCGCCACAACGATCGCGCCGCCCCGCACCTGTCGCGCAGACGAAAAAAGAGCCGGTGACCTCGCCGGCCGCCGCTCCTGCGCCGGACAAGCCGCGCAACGAAGCTCCCAAGCCACGCCGCGAACGGGCACCGAAGCCACCGGTCGTCGCCTGGAAGCTCGAGGACTTCGTCGTAGAGCCCCAGGAAGGCAAGACCCGCTTCCACGATTTCAAGCTGGCCCCGGAACTGATGCATGCCATCCAGGACCTGGGTTTTCCGTACTGCACGCCAATCCAGGCCCAGGTGCTGGGTTACACCCTCGCCGGCAAGGACGCCATCGGTCGCGCCCAGACCGGCACCGGCAAGACCGCTGCGTTCCTGATCTCCACCATCACCCAGTTGCTGCAGACGCCACCGCCCAAAGAGCGCTACATGGGCGAACCGAGGGCACTGATCATCGCGCCGACCCGCGAGCTGGTGGTGCAGATCGCCAAGGACGCTGCCGACCTGACCAAATACACCGGTCTGAACGTCATGACGTTCGTCGGCGGCATGGACTTCGACAAGCAGCTCAAGCACCTCGAAGCCCGTCATTGCGACATCCTGGTGGCAACCCCCGGCCGCTTGCTGGACTTCAACCAGCGCGGCGACGTGCACCTGGATATGGTTGAGGTCATGGTGCTGGACGAAGCCGACCGCATGCTCGACATGGGCTTCATCCCGCAAGTGCGACAGATCATTCGCCAGACCCCGCCGAAAAGCGAACGCCAGACCCTGCTGTTCTCCGCCACGTTCACCGAGGACGTGATGAACCTGGCCCGGCAATGGACCACCGACCCGGCCATCGTCGAAATCGAAGCCGAGAACGTCGCCAGTGAAAACGTCGAACAACATATCTACGCCGTAGCCGCTGCCGACAAGTACAAGCTGCTCTACAACCTGGTCAACGACAACGGTTGGGAACGGGTCATGGTGTTCGCCAACCGCAAGGACGAAGTGCGGCGCATCGAGGAGCGTCTGGTGCGCGACGGCGTCAACGCGGCCCAGCTGTCAGGCGATGTGCCCCAGCACAAACGCATCAAGACGCTCGAGGGCTTTCGCGAAGGCAAGATCCGCGTACTGGTGGCGACTGACGTGGCCGGACGTGGCATCCACATCGACGGCATCAGCCATGTGATCAACTTCACCCTGCCGGAAGTGCCGGACGACTACGTGCACCGCATCGGCCGTACCGGTCGTGCCGGCGCCGAGGGCGTGTCCATCAGCTTCGCCGGAGAGGACGACTCCTATCAGTTGCCGTCCATCGAGGCACTGCTGGGCCGCAAGATCAGTTGCGAAATGCCGCCGACCCATCTGTTGCGGCCGGTTGAGCGCAAACGTCACTGACAATCGCTCCCCCCAAAAAGCGCAGCCCTCGACGGCTGCGCTTTTTTTTGCCCGGGATATTGCTCGAATAAACTAAAAGTCCATAATGGACAAATTAGTTTACATGGAACACTCCGGAGCCCCCATGTCCAGCACACCTTATGTGATGACCCAAGCCCAGGCTCGCGCACTGCTCGGGCAAGTCGATGTGCCGCAGATCCTGCGCAAACTGTTTCGCGACCTCGCGGCCGGGCAAGCGGTGCAACCGGCCCAGCAATGGGTGGAATTTCCCCAGGGCGCCGGGGACTTCATCAACTACCTGGGCGTGTTGGCCGAGGACCAGGTCTATGGCGTCAAGACGTCGCCCTACATCGTGCGCGACCAGGGTCCGCTGATCACCGCCTGGACCTTGCTGATGTCGATGCGCACCGGCCAACCGCTGTTGTTGTGCGATGCCGCCGAACTGACGACCGCTCGCACCGCAGCCACCACGGCCGTCGCCGTCGACGCCCTCGCCCTGCCCCAGGCCCAACGCCTGGCCGTCATCGGCAGCGGTGCGGTAGCGCGGGCGCATGTGCATTACGTCAAGGGCTTGCGGGAATGGAAGACCATCAGCCTCTACTCGCCAGGCCTGCAGAGCAAGACGGCACAGGAACGTGCATCGATCACCGGCCTGGATCCGCGCCTGGAGATTGCCGACAGCCTTGCGGCGGCGGTACACGATGCCGACGTAGTGATGCTCTGCACCTCGTCCGCCAAAGCAGTGCTCGAACCGAAGATGCTGGGCAAGCCGGCGCTGATCACTTCAATCAGCACCAACGCCCCGCGCGCCCATGAAGTGCCGCCCCACAGCCTCGATGACATGGACGTGTACTGCGATTATCGTCAGACCACACCTGGCTCGGCCGGCGAGATGCTGATCGCTGCCGAACAACATGGCTGGCAACCGTCGAGCATCATCGGTGACTTGCCTGAGCTACTCAGCGGACAGGTTGCGCGGCCCGACCTCGAGCGCCACGTGTTCTTCCGCTCCATCGGCCTGGGGCTGGAAGATGTGGCGTTGGCGAATGCGCTTTACCAACTCCGCAACTGATACACCACATACCCCGGTGGGAGCGAGCCTGTGGGAGCAACGCTTGCTCGCGATGAACGAAAACACGGTCAATGGATCGAGGCGTCTTCATCGCGAGCAAGCTCGGCTCCCACACAGGCTCGCCCCCACAGGGGGCCAGCGACGTCCTCAGGATCGCGCTCCACAGGAGAGTTTCATGACCTCAGCAGATTTCATCATCATCGGCGGCGGCATTGCCGGTGCCTCCACCGGCTACTGGCTGGCCCCCCATGGCCGGGTCGTTGTGCTCGAGCGTGAATCCCATCCGGCCTACCACTCCACCGGCCGTTCGGCGGCGCTGTACACCGCCGCCTACGGCACCCCACAGGTACGGGCATTGACCCAGGCCAGTCGCGATTTCTTCGACACACCACCGGCCGGCTTCTGCGAACACCCGCTGCTCACGCCCCGGGGCGAAATGACCGTGGACTTCACCGGTGATCCGGCCGAGTTGAACAATCAGTACCTCAGCGCCAAGGCCACCGTGCCGCAAATGCAATTGCTCAGCGCCGACGAAGCCTGCGTGCGGCTGCCGATCCTGCGCCGGGAAAAAGTCCATGGGGCCATCTATGACCCCACGGCCGCCGACATCGACACGGATGCGCTGCACCAGGGCTACTTGCGCGGCATCCGCCGTAACGGTGGTGAAGTGCACACCGACAGCGAAGTCCTGGACCTGATTCGCGACAACCAGGGGCTGTGGCAGGTGAGAACGGCCAACCGGACCTTCACTGCGCCGATTCTGATCAACGCGGCCGGTGCCTGGGCCGACCAGGTTGCGCAAATGGCCGGCGCCCGGACGTTGGGCCTGCAACCCAAGCGGCGGGCGGCCTTCATCTTCGCCGGCCCCGAAGGCCTGGATATCCATGACTGGCCGATGCTGGTAAGCCTCGACGAATCCTTCTACATGAAGCCCGATGCCGGCATGTTCCTGGGTTCGCCGGCCAACGCCGACCCGGTGGAGCCCCACGATGTACAACCGGAAGAGCTGGACATCGCCCTGGGTATCTACCAGATCGAAGAGGCCACTACCCTGAGCATTCGCCGCCCGATCCGCACTTGGGCCGGGTTGCGCAGTTTTGTCCACGACGGCGACCTGCTGTCCGGTTTCGACCCGCAGCTACCCGGATTCTTCTGGGTCGCCGCCCAGGGCGGCTATGGCATTCAGACTTCCCCGGCAATGGGCCAGGCCAGCGCAGCGCTGGTACGCGGCGAACCGCTGCCCGAAGCCCTGACTGGCTTCGGCCTGAGCAGCGCAATGCTGTCGCCGGCGAGACTTGGCTGACCTTCCCGGAGGTGACGCATCGCCACGATTGCGGCACACTCCCTGCGCCCCTGCTTCACGGGGCGCCGACGCTGCCTGGAGCCCTGTGATGACCGCCCCGCAACCCGATCCGGCCATGGACAATTTCCACACCATCGCCGACGCCATCGCCACCCTGTTCTACCCTCACGCCGAGGTGGTGCTGCACGACCTGCGCACGCAGAAAGTCGATTACATCGCCAATAATCTTTCCAAGCGCGAGATCGGTGACGACTCGTCCCTGGAGGACATGCTCAGCGAGGACGTCAACGAACGAAACATCGGTCCGTATGAAAAGCTGAACTGGGACGGGCAGAAGATTCGCAGCCTCAGCAGCGTCTTGCGCGACGCCGAAGGCCGACCATTGGCGGTACTGTGCATCAACCTGAATATCTCACTGTTCGAGAATGCCAAGGCGGCGCTGGACCTGTTCCTGTCACCCGGCAAGTTGATTCCGCAGCCCGACTCCCTGTTTCGCGATGACTGGCAGGAACGCATCAACACCTTTTTGCATGCCTGGATGCGCGAGCGTCAGTTGAGCCTGAACCTGCTGACCCGCGACCATAAACGCGAGCTGGTGCTGGCGCTGCACGCCGAAGGTGCCTTCAAGGGCAAGAGCGCCTCCAACTATGTGGCCAATGTGCTGAATATGGGGCGGGCGACGGTGTACAAGCACTTGAAGGAATTGAAGGGCTGAGGTTTGTGTTGCCTGGGCTGACGCCATCGCGAGCAGGCTCGCTCCCACAGGTTCGCACGGATCAAAATGTGGGAGCGAGCCTGCTCGCGATGACAATCAATCAGTCACCATAGATATCCGACTTGAAATACTTGGCCTGGATCTTCTGATACTCGCCGTTGGCCCGAATACCATCGATGGCTTTGTTCAAATCTGCCACCAACTGGGTATTGCCCTTGCGCACCGCAATACCAGCACCTTCCCCAACGTATTTCGGGTCCTTGAGTTCAGGACCGACAAAGCCGTAGCCCTTGCCCCGGGGCATCGACAGGAAATCCTCCAGCGGGATGGTGTCGGCAAAAATCGCGTCCAGGCGGCCGGATGCCAGGTCCATGTAGATTTCTTCGTTGTTGCTGTAGCGCTTGACGATCACACCTTTGGGTTCGAGGACTTCGGTGGCGTAGCGGTCGGTGGTGGTCGCCCGCTGCACACCCACGGTCTTGCCCTTCAGGCTGGCGTACTGGTCATCCACCACGGCCCCCTCCTTCATGACCAGCCGCGAAGAGGTGAAATAGTACTTGTGGGTGAAATCCACCGACTTCTTGCGCTCCTCGGTGATGGTCATGGACGACAGCGCCATGTCAATCTTCTTCACCTTCAACGATGGAATCAGTCCGTCGAACTCACCTTCGACCCATTCGCACTTGACCTTCATCTGTATGCACAACGCATTGCCGATGTCGTAGTCGAAACCCTCGATCTTCCCTTCCGAGGTCTTGGAAGCAAATGGCGGATAGGCCGCTTCGATGCCGATGCGCAGGGTCTTCTCTGCGGCGAACAGGCT
Organism: Pseudomonas sp. ICMP22404; assembly: GCF_006227205.1. GTDB lineage: Bacteria > Pseudomonadota > Gammaproteobacteria > Pseudomonadales > Pseudomonadaceae > Aquipseudomonas. The sequence continues at coordinate 191,721 of NZ_VCNG01000005.1, read as the reverse complement.
GCTGGAGGCCAGCAGGCTCAGGGCCAGGCCAGTGACGAGGGGGAATTTCTTCATGATCGTTCTCTCGCGGGATTGTTGTTGGTTTGGCAGAGAAAAAGCAGGCACGACTAATTATGTACTTATAAATCCATACTGGACTTTAATGTACACGCCGTCAATTGAAGAAATGATGGAAGGCCGATGGCCCCCATCGCGAGCAGGCTCGCTCCCACAGAGGATCCCGGCTTGCACGGATCCATTGTGGGAGCGAGCCTGCTCGCGATGACGGACTATCAGATAACAAAGAAGGTCTACTGCTGCTTCCAGCGATCCGCCGCCGCATGATCGCTGTCCCGTCCCTCGACCCAGCGCGGGCCATCCGCAGTGTTTTCCTTCTTCCAGAATGGGGCGCGGGTCTTGAGGTAGTCCATGACAAAGGCGCAAGCGTCGAATGCCGCCTGGCGATGGGCGCTGGCGGCAGCGACGAAAACGATGGGCTCGCCCGGCTCCAGGGCGCCGATGCGGTGCAACACTTCCAGCTTCAGCAGCGGCCAGCGCTGCTGCGCCTCGATGGCAATCTTGCCCAGGGCTTTCTCGGTCATGCCCGGGTAGTGCTCCAGGAACATCCCGGACACATCCAGGCCGTCATTGAAGTCCCGCACGTAGCCGACAAAACTCACCACCGCGCCCACGCCGACATTGGCCGCGTGCATCGCGTTGACTTCGGCGCCCGGATCGAACGGGTCGGCCTGTACACGAATCGCCATGACTCAGCCTCCGGTCACCGTAGGGAAGAACGCGACTTCGTCACCGTCCACCAGCGGTTCATCGAGCTGGCACAACTCTTCGTTGCGGGCGCACATCAGGGTCTGCTCGCTCAACACGTCGAAGCCCTGGCGATCCGCCAACAGCGCGCGAACGTCGTCGACCGTAGTGAATTGACCATCGACGCTCAAAGCGTCCATGCCCACGGCCTCGCGGTAACGGGCAAAGAACTTCACATGGATTTTCATGACGCGTCCGCCTGGAAATGACCACTCTTGCCGCCGAGCTTTTCCAGCACCCGAACCCCTTCAATGGTCATGGCCCGGTCCACGGCCTTGCACATGTCATAGATGGTCAGCGCGGCGACACTGGCGGCGGTCAGGGCTTCCATCTCCACCCCTGTCTGTCCCGAGAGCTTGCAACGGGCAACGATGCGTACCCGATCCTCCCCTTCGGCATTGAGCTCGACCTTGACGCCGGTGAGCATCAGCGGATGACAGAGCGGAATCAGATCGCTGGTTTTTTTCGCCGCCTGGATGCCGGCAATACGTGCGACGGCGAACACATCGCCCTTGGGGTGACCGCCGCTGACGATCATCTGCAGCGTAGCGGGCAACATGCGCACAAAAGCTTCGGCGGTGGCCTCACGGAACGTCACGGCCTTGTCGGTCACGTCGACCATGTTGGCGCGACCTTGGGAATCGAGATGGGTCAGCACAGGGTTACTCCTGATCAGGAGCGTCGATTGTAAACCCGTGAGTCAAATTCCGGCACGCCTGATTGTCGCACCTGCTCTGTCCTATGAGAGCCGGCTCGCTGAAGTAGAGCTTGCTGTGGGAGCAAGGCTTGCCCGCGATGAAGTTGATGCGGTCTGTCAGAAATCACGGTGTCTTTATCGCGAGCAAGCTTTGCTCCCACAGCAGGCTCGCTCACAGGGTTATTTGGCGTGTTCAGGAACCGGGCGACCACAAGATCGCCCGGTTTTTCTTCAGGAGTTACAGATGGGATTCGGCATATTCGGCCAGGATCGAGCGCGGTACGCCCTGCAGGGTGATGTGGACCCCGTTGGGGAAGTCCTTGAAGCGTTCGGTCAGGTAGGTCAGCCCGGAACTGGTCGCGGACAGGTAAGGGGTATCGATCTGCGCCAGGTTACCCAGGCACACCACTTTGGAACCGGCGCCGGCACGGGTGATGATGGTTTTCATCTGATGCGGGGTGAGGTTCTGGCATTCGTCGATCAGGATCAGGCTCTGCTGGAAGCTGCGACCCCGGATGTAGTTGAGGGATTTGAACTGCAACGGCACCTTGCTGAGGATGTAGTCGACGCTGCCATGGGTGCTTTCGTCATCCATGTGCAAGGCTTCGAGGTTGTCGGTAATGGCCCCCAGCCAAGGCTCCATTTTTTCCGCTTCGGTACCGGGCAGGAAGCCGATCTCCTGGTCCAGGCCCTGCACGCTGCGGGTGGCGATGATGCGCCGGTAGCGCTTGCTGACCATGGTCTGCTCGATGGCGGCGGCCAGGGCCAGGATGGTCTTGCCGGAACCGGCCGCGCCGGACAGGTTGACCAGGTGGATATCCGGGTCGAGCAAGGCGAACAGAGCCAGGCTCTGGTAGATGTCACGGGGTTTGAGGCCCCAGGCCTCCTGATGCAGCAAGGGTTCCTGGTGCAGGTCGAGAATCAGCAGCTTGTCGTCTTCGATCTCCTTGATCCAGCCGACGAATCCCTGTTCGTCGATGATGAACTCATTGATGTGCACCGCCGGCAGGTTGTCGATCAGTTGCACCTGATGCCAGGTGCGACCATGGTCCTGGCGAGTATCGACCTTGCTCACGCGGTCCCAGAAGGAGCCGGTCATGGTGTGGTAGCCATTGGGCAACAGCGAGACGTCGTCGACCAATTGGTCGGTGCTGTAATCCTCCGCCGCAATCCCGCAGGCTCGGGCCTTGAGGCGCATGTTGATGTCTTTGGTCACCAGCACCACGGCGCGATCCTGGTTGCGCGAGTGCAGGTCGATCAATTGGTTGATGATGATGTTGTCGTTCAGGTGTTCGGGCAGTACGAGGTTGGGCTCGGTGCGCTTGCTCATCAGGATCGAGAGCAGGCCCTTGGGGCCGCCTTTGCCACGCTGGATCGGCACGCCCAGCTCGACGTCTTCGGGAGATGCATCCCCCAGGGTCTTGTCGATCAGGCGGATCGCCTGCCGGCATTCGGCCGCAACGCTGTGGTGACCGCTCTTGAGCTTGTCCAGCTCCTCGAGCACGGTCATCGGGATGGCAACGTGGTGTTCTTCGAAATTCAGCAGTGCGTTTGGATCGTGGATCAATACGTTGGTATCGAGTACATAGAGGATTGGCTGGTTGGAGGAAGGGCTACGTCCGTGGTCATCCATACTCGGTCACCTTTGTGGGGGCCATTCGACGCAATACCATGACAGTGCTGCGCCTCGAGGTAGCCACCGAATTCACCCGCGAGGATTCAGGTGAACTGCACACAAACGGGGTCTGGGAAGACGCCACCTGTGTTGCAGGTTTCGGCGGTCTGACTTCTTGATACCCCAAAAACCATGACAGGAAAAAGCACTTTGACGCTTTTTTGAAGTTTATTTTTCAGAGTGACGAAAAGCCCTTGGCGTACCGTCGCTACGCCGTTAAAGTCGGAAGTCCGGTCGTCATGAATGCGCACCGATTTTTTCCTCTCCCCCCGTGTTTCCGGGCCTTGCGCGGTTTCAGCGAAACGCCTCCTGACAATCTTGCCAACCGATCCCGCTTTGCGCCGTCTGCGTAATGAGCCAGGGCATTGCCGTCTTCACCGCATCCTGCTTGGCGTTGAAGTTGATCACCCCGTGGCGCCACAGCAGCATCAAGGTCAACGCGCGCTGGGCACTCTGTTCGGGCTTGAGCCGGTTGGTGCCGTCCTGGGGATCGATATCCCACAACGCTACTTGCAGGCCCTGCTGCCTGAAAAATGCCTCGGCATCGCCACGCCGCTGACCCTGGGGCGGGCGGAACAACGGCACATAGTTCTCCGGCAGCTTGCCTTTGACCAGATCGACGCTGCGCCGTATCGAGTCCTGCCAGTCCTGCCAATAGCTATGGGAGCGGAACTCCCAGCCCTGAACCCCCACGCACTGTTCCGAATATAACGATTGGAGGTTGTTGACCGAGTCCTCCACCAGCCGCGCCTGGATGTCCTTGCCCAACACAAAAAAAGTGCCGTTCATGTTCGACTTGCGCAAGTAATCCGCCAGCCACGGGGTATTGTCTGGCGCAACGTTGGCACCGCTGTCGAACGTCAGCAGAAACAGCCGGTCATGCATGTCCTCGCCGTTGCGTTCGTAATCGCCGAAACGTTCTATTTCGCTGCTGGTTTGCGGAAAAAGCGCGGCTTTTCGCAGCAACTCATCCCGGTATTGGGTATGAAAAATCTGGCTTGGCCCGGCCCATTTGAAATAGAACGAGTCTTCATCGAGATGAAACCTGCGCGCCTCCTCACGCAAAGTCGCCATGTCCTCCACCAGGTAACAGAAAGAGGCGTCTTGATCACAGCTCCGTTGGGCGAAGTTGTAACTGGCCAGTAACCGCCGCCACAACCGTGCACGCAGGGTGGAGATCGCCGCCATATTCACCGAGCGCAGCCCCAGGTATTGCTTGAGGGCGATTTCGTCCATGGCATCGGTGTCCAGCAACACCCGGGCGAACATCAGGATCTCGGCCCGCGAAGCGACGTCGAACAGGGTCGGACTGGTGAGTTGTTCCGGCCAGGTGCTGCGGTCCAGGGTGGCGATGTCGTTGGGCGCGGCAATGGCAGTGAGGCTCAAGAGCCAGGCCGATAACACAAGCACGATACGCAAAAGGGATGTCTCCATAACGAAACCCGCGCGGCATCATAGCTGATCCAAGAACGACGCCCGCTTATCTCATTGCTCGAACAGGGCTTTTGTGGCGAGGGGATTTGAATATTTCCTTCACGCCACCGATCACCTATTACCCCGATAGCTGGAGTCCACCCGGACAACCCCCTAGAATCGCCGCACCCTCAAAGGAGACGATTGCATGCTGATGGTGATTTCCCCCGCCAAGACCCTCGATTACGAAACACCGCCGGCCACCGAACGCTTTACCCTGCCCCAGTACCTGGACCATTCCCAGGAACTGATCGAGCAGCTGCGTGAATTCTCGCCAGCACAGATCAGCGAACTGATGCACGTCTCCGACAAGATTGGAGGCCTCAATGCTGCGCGATTCGGCAGCTGGACCCCGGCGTTCACCCCGGCCAATGCCAAGCAGGCCCTGCTGGCCTTCAAGGGTGACGTGTACACAGGCCTGGACGCACAGAGCTTCAGCGAAGCCGACTTCGAGCACGCCCAACAGCATCTGCGCATGCTCTCCGGCCTTTACGGCCTGCTGCGGCCGTTGGACCTGATGCAGCCCTATCGTCTGGAAATGGGCACGAAACTGGCCAATGCCCGAGGCAAGGATCTCTACGCATTCTGGGGCACCCGTATCAGTGAATGGCTGAACGAAGCCCTGGCCGACCAAGGCGATGACGTGCTGTTGAACCTGGCTTCCAACGAGTATTTCTCGGCAGTCAAACGCAGTGCCTTGAACGCACGCATCATCGATACTGAATTCAAGGATCTGAAGAACGGCCAGTACAAAATCATCAGTTTCTACGCTAAAAAGGCCCGCGGATTGATGAGCCGGTTTGTCATTCAGGAACGCATCGACGATCCGGCGCGGCTAAAACAGTTCGATGTGCAAGGCTATCGTTACAGTGCCGAGCAGTCTTCGCCCGAAAAACTGGTTTTCCTGCGCGACCACGCCCCACAATAACGCAACACCTCTTCCGGGCCCCTGATCAGGGGCCTCGATCAGACCTCGACAGGTCATCTCACTTCCCCGCTCAATTCGACACATTATTGACGCCAATATTTAATCCACCCCCTGAGCTAACTTTTCTTTCACTCGACAAATGTCAGTTTTTTCCGTAGTGGCACAGAAAATTTTCAACAGTAGTGGCAAAAAAATATCTAGGCCTCTTAACTCCCCGTAACTAAAGGGCGAAATCGCAAGTGCTATCAATATGAGAGCAGTGCCATCTCTGCCTATATTTCAAAAAATTTCCGAAATCGCGATGAGCGGGCTGGAACTATGTCCAAATGCACGGCTCATACCACCCGTAACGATTCTCGCCGAACGTGTACGAGATAACTTACATGGGACGTCGATCGAAGTAACCAAGTTGTCATGGCAACTAAGTGAAACGGTCGCTCTTATAGATCCAAGATGAAAGGACAGGAGATAAGGCACCATCGCTATCCCCTACAAGGCCAAGGCTGCGCCCCTATAACGTGCTCACCCGAGCACACAAGCTTCTGATTTTGTGGGCTTTTTGCCAGAAACCAGAAGTGAACGACCTTTGCACGAACGTTCTGGATAACGAGGACTGGCTGCATAACAGGGCAGGTCATAACAAGAAGGCCGCACTGCGCACAACTTGAGTGCAATTATTTAGACACTCGGAACTTAGTATGCCTGCACACGGCACTGTGGCGCCTGCATTCCACACTTCCGAGTGCACTATGACCGCTGAACACTATTAACTCCGGCCATTTAATGGCGTGAAAAACAGAGGTAAATGCGATGCGCATTAGCATATTTGGTTTGGGTTACGTCGGTGCAGTATGTGCCGGTTGCCTGTCTGCACGGGGCCATGATGTGGTTGGCGTAGATGTCGCCAAAGACAAGATCGATATGATCAACGCCGGCAAATCGCCTATTGTGGAACCGGGTCTTGGGGAGTTGCTGGCTCAAGGTATTCAAACAGGTCGCCTGCGTGGCACCACCAACTTCGCGGAAGCCATTCGCGATACAGACCTGTCGATGATCTGCGTCGGCACGCCGAGCAAAAAGAACGGCGACCTGGAACTGAACTACATCGAGGCCGTCTGCCGCGAGATCGGTTTTGTCCTGCGCGAAAAGAGCACCCGCCACACCATCGTGGTGCGCAGCACCGTGCTGCCGGGCACTGTCGCAAACGTTGTCATCCCGATCCTCGAAGACTGCTCCGGCAAAAAGGCCGGTGTCGATTTCGGCGTTGCGGTCAACCCTGAGTTCCTGCGTGAAAGCACCGCGATCAAGGACTATGACCAGCCACCGATGACCGTCATCGGCGAATTCGACAAGGCCTCTGGGGACGTCCTGCAATCGCTGTACGAAGAACTCGATGCGCCGATCATCCGCAAGGACATCGCTGTCGCCGAGATGATCAAGTACACCTGCAACGTCTGGCACGCCACCAAAGTGACCTTCGCCAACGAGATTGGCAACATCGCCAAGGCCGTGGGCGTCGACGGTCGCGTCGTGATGGATGTGGTCTGCCAGGACAAGGCCCTCAACCTGTCCCAGTACTACATGCGTCCAGGCTTCGCCTTCGGTGGCTCGTGCCTGCCCAAGGACGTACGTGCCCTGACCTATCGCGCCAGCTCCCTGGACGTGGAAGCACCGCTGCTCAACTCGCTGATGCGCAGCAACGAATCCCAGGTGCAGAACGCCTTCGACATCGTCTCCAGCCATGAGAAACGCAAAGTCGCCCTGCTGGGCCTGAGCTTCAAGGCCGGCACCGACGACCTGCGTGAAAGCCCACTGGTAGAACTGGCGGAAATGCTGATCGGCAAGGGCTACGACCTGCGCATCTACGACAGCAACGTCGAATACGCCCGTGTCCACGGCGCGAACAAGGATTACATCGAGTCGAAGATTCCTCACGTCTCGTCCTTGCTCAACTCCGACTTCGACTCGGTGATCGACAACTCCGACATCATCATTCTCGGCAACCGCGACGAGAAGTTCCGCGCGCTGACCGAGAACGTACCGGAAGGCAAACAGGTCATCGACCTGGTTGGGTTCATGTCCAAGGCCACGACACCGAATGGCCGGACCGAAGGCATCTGCTGGTAAGTCTGTTTGCCGGTCGGGGCTTGCTCCGACCGGCCTTTCGCCTGCCTTAACCCATCGGGCCGCCCACAAGGCCCGCCCGAGATAGAGACGGATGCAGATTATGCACAGGCTAAAGCACGGCCTGCTTCAGGCCGCCGGTTGGCTGTTTTACTTGAGTTTATTGATGGGCATCGCCATGGCGTTGCCCACGTCCACGTTCGACTCCGAATCCAAGGATTTCATTTTCCTGATCGGCGCCGTGGGCATCTGGCGTTACTCCATGGGAGCAACGCATTTCGTGCGTGGCATGATCTTCCTGTACATCGTCTACCCGCACCTGCGTCGCAAGGTACGCAAGCTAGGCGCGGCGGCGGATCCTTCCCACGTCTACCTGATGGTCACCAGTTTCCGGATCGACGCGCTGACCACTGCCCAGGTGTATGGCTCGGTGATCCGCGAGGCCATCGAGTGCGGGCTGCCCACCACCGTGGTCTGCTCCATCGTGGAAATGTCCGACGAACTGCTGGTCAAGAGCCTCTGGGCCCGCATGAACCCGCCAGCACGGGTCAAGCTGGACTTCGTGCGCATCCCTGGCACCGGCAAGCGTGATGGTCTGGCCTACGGTTTCCGCGCCATCTCCCGCCACTTGCCGGACGACCGCGCTGTGGTTGCCGTGATCGATGGCGACACCGTGCTCGCTGAAGGCGTCGTGCGCAAGACCGTGCCGTGGTTCCAGCTGTTCGGCAACGTCGGCGGCCTGACCACCAACGAGTTCTGCGAAGTGCGCGGCGGCTACATCATGGCCGAATGGCACAAGCTGCGTTTCGCCCAGCGCCACATCAACATGTGCTCCATGGCCCTGTCCAAGCGCGTGCTGACCATGACCGGCCGGATGTCGGTGTTCCGCGCCACCGTGGTGACCAACCCGGACTTCATCGCCGACGTGGAAAGCGACTCGCTGCAACACTGGCGCCTGGGTCGCTTCAAGTTCCTGACCGGTGACGACAAGTCGAGCTGGTTCAGCCTGATGCGCCTGGGCTACGACACTTTCTACGTACCCGATGCGGCGATCAACACCGTTGAGCACCCGCCGGAGAAAAGCTTCATCAAGGCCAGTCGCAAGCTGATGTTCCGCTGGTACGGCAACAACCTGCGGCAGAACTCCCGGGCACTGGGCCTGGGCTTGAGACGTCTGGGCCTGTTTACCTCGGTGGTGCTGTTCGACCAGCGCGTGTCGATGTGGACCTCGCTGCTGGGCCTGACCGTGGCATTGATCGCCAGCTTCAAGTACGGCACCGCGTTCATCCTGGTGTACCTGCTGTGGATCGGTATCACCCGGTTGATCCTGACTCTGTTGCTGTCGTGCTCCGGACACCGGATCGGCCCCGCTTACCCGGCGATTCTCTATTACAACCAGATCGTCGGCGCGATGGTGAAGATCTATGTGTTTTTTCGCCTCGATCAACAGTCCTGGACCCGTCAACCCACTTCGCTTACCCGTGATCTCGCCAGCTTTCAACGTTGGTTCAACACCTGGTCGTCTCGGACCATGACCTTCTCTGCCGGCAGTATTTTCGTCGCCGTGCTGTTGACGATGGTCTGACCGAACTCGCCTGAATTAACTAGGAAATCGCCCCTATGAACACCGCCGTGAATGTCAACGTAGTGCATGAATCCGAAGCCCAGCGCCAACACGCCCGAGTGAAAATCCCGGCCAAGTTGCGCTTCTTCGGCCCCGACCGTACCCCCATGGAAGTCAAGGTCCTGGACCTGTCCGCCGGCGGCCTGAGCTTCAACGCCGGCCAGATGCCGCTCAAAGTGGGCGAGTCCTACAAGGGCCGCCTGCAATTCGTCATCGACAACCTTGGCCTGGCCATGGACGTCGAATTGCAGATCCGCTCCCACGAGCGCCAGACCGGCCGTACCGGTTGCCAGTTCCAGAACCTGGAGCCTCGGGATATCTCGACACTGCGTCACATCATCACCTCGCACCTGGCCGGCGACATCGTCGGCGTCGGCGATGTGCTGGCGACCCTGCAACGCGACAACTTCACCAAGGCGCGCAAGCAGAAGGATGAAAACAGTGGCATGAGCGCCATGGGTCGCCTGCGGGCTGTGACCTTCAGCCTGGGCGTGTTCATCGTCGGCCTGGCGGCGTTCGGGTTCATCTTCAAGTCGGTGTACGGCATGTACTTCGTCAGCCACGCCCAGGCAGGCCTGGTAAACGTACCGGGCATGGCAATCACCATGCCACGCGACGGCACCGTGCAGAGCCTGGTCAAGGCTGACGGCGTTGCCGCCAAAGGCGCCCCGCTGGCGACCTTCAGCACCAGCATGCTCGACGTGCTCAAGGGCCACCTGGACGACAACCAGCTGCAACCGGCCAAGGTCGAGGAGCTGTTCGGCAAGCAGATGACCGGCACCCTGACCTCCCCTTGCGATTGCATCGTGGCCCAGCAATTGGTCGCCAACGGTCAATACGCCAGCAAGGGCGACGTGATCTTCCAACTGGTTCCACGCGGCACCGAAGCCAATGTGGAAGCACGCTTCTCCTATCGCCAGTTCGGCGAAGTGCGTCCAGGCACCTCGGTCAACTTCCAGGTCGCCGGTGAAGACATCACCCGCACCGGCAAGATCGTCAGCAGCACCAGCCTGAAAAGCGAAGACCTGTCGTCGGATATCCGCGTGCTGATCAAGCCCGACGAGCCTCTGGACAGCGCCCTGGCCGGCCGTCCCGTGGAAGTCAACAGCGACCGTGGTCCGAACCTGAACTGGCTGGTCGAAAAAGCCATGGCTGTCGGTAAGTAAGCGGAGGACATGCCAGTGACGACTCCACAAAACAACAATGCGCTGCATTCCCTGTGGGAGCGAGCCTGCTCGCGATGGGATCAGCGCGGTGTGTCTGATGTATCGAGTGGCCCGCATCGCGAGCAGGCCCGCTCCCACATGGGAACCCTCAGTGCCATTGCGCTGGCAATCAGCCTGGCCGGTTGCGCCGGCCTGCCCGATCAGCGCCTGGCCAACGAAGCCCTCAAGCGTGGTGACACGGCGCTGGCGCAGCAGAACTATCAGCAACTGGCCGACCTGGGCTACAGCGAGGCCCAGGTGGGTCTGGCCGATATCCAGGTGGACAGCCGCGACCCCGAGCAGATGAAAAAGGCCGAAGCGACTTACCGCGCGGCCGCCGATATCTCGCCACGGGCCCAGGCTCGCCTGGGTCGCCTGCTGGTGGCCAAACCGGGTTCCACCGAGGCTGAAAAGCACGAGGCCGAAGGCCTGTTGAAAAAAGCCTTCGCCAACGGTGAAGGCAATACCCTGATCCCGCTGGCGATGCTGTACCTGCAATATCCCCACAGTTTCCCGAACGTCAACGCCCAGCAGCAGATCAGCCAGTGGCGCAGCGTCGGCTATCCGGAAGCGGGCCTGGCGCAGATTCTGCTCTATCGCACCCAGGGCACCTACGACCAGCATCTGGATGAAGTCGAGAAAGTCTGCAAGGCCGCCCTGGCAACGACCGACATCTGCTACGTCGAACTGGCCACGGTCTATCAGAAACGCGGCCAGCCGGAACAGCAGGCCGAGTTGCTCAAGCAACTGCAGGCCGCTCACCGCAGTGGCGCGGCCTCTGCCCAACGGGTGGACAGCGTCGCCCGTGTCCTGGCCGATGCCAGCCTGGGCAAGACCGACGAAAAGACCGCCCAGTCCATGCTCGAGGAAATTGCCCCGGGCTACCCCGCTGCCTGGGTCAGCCTGGCGCAGTTGCTCTACGACTTCCCCGAACTGGGCGACGTCGACAAGATGATGCAATACCTGGAAAACGGCCGCGCCGCCGACCAGCCTCGCGCCGAGCTGTTGCTGGGCAAGCTGTACTACGAAGGCAAATGGGTGCCAGCCGACGCCAAGGTCGCCGAAGCGCATTTCCAGAAAGCCGTCGGCAGAGAAGTGGCCGCCGATTACTACCTGGGCCAGATCTATCGTCGTGGTTACCTGGGCCAGGTGTACTCGCAAAAAGCCCTGGACCATCTGCTCAAGGCCGCCCGCAACGGCCAGAACAGCGCCGACTTCGCCATTGCCCAGCTGTTTTCCCAAGGCAAGGGCACCAAGCCCAACCCGGTCAACGCCTATGTATTCAGCCAGTTGGCCAAGGTCCAGAACACCCCGCAAGCCAACGAGCTTGCCCAGACCCTCGAAGCACAACTACCGCCGGAGCAGCTTGCCCAAGCCAAACGCCTGCTACAACAAGAGCAGGCCATTCGTGGCGTCATGAGCCCCGATACGCTGGAACTGCAAGCCCTAAAAGAAGATAACGGCGAGGAACAACTATGAAGTCTTTGAAATTCAATCCTTTTGTGCAGGCTGGAATTGGCCTGACATGCGCATTGATGTGGTCCTGCCCGACGCTGGCGGCCCTGACCGAAAGCAAGAATTTCGGCCTGGAGGTGAAGATCACCGGCCAATCCGAAGACGACCGTGACCTGGGCACCCAGAGCGGTGGCGACGTCAACGGCGTGGGCCTGGACCTGCGTCCTTGGGTCTATGGCGAAAGCGGTAACTGGAGCGCCTACGCCATGGCCCAGGCCGTGACCTCCACCGATGTCATCGAGACCGACACCCTGCAACAGTCCGATGGCGCCAACCAGCAGACCGACAGCGGCGATCGCGAAGCCAAGAAAAACTACCTGGCCATGCGTGAATTCTGGATTGGCTACAGCGGCCTGACGCCTTACCCGGGCGAACAGTTGAAGTTCGGGCGCCAGCGCCTGCGCAACGACGACGGCCAATGGCGTGACACCAACATCGAAGCCCTGAACTGGACCTTCGACACCACGTTGCTGCGCGCCAACCTCGGCGTCGCCGAACGTTTCAGCGAATACCGCACCGACCTCAAGGAGCTGTCGCCCAAGGATAAAGATCGACTGCACGTCTATGGCGATGTGGCTTACCAGTGGATGCCAGGCCAGTGGGCCGGAATCCGTGCCCATCACACCCATGACAACGGCAGCCTCGATTACCCGACCCCGGGCGAACCCACCGACACCCTGGACAAGACCCAGAACGGTGACTTGACCTGGCTCGGCCTGGAAGCCAACAGCGACGCCTACAACTGGCGCAACACCAACACCGTCAACTACTGGGCCAGCCTCACCGGCATGTCCGGCGACAGCGACACCGTCAACCCGCTCAACGCCGACGGCACGCGTCCTGCGCAAGCCAAGCGCAGCGAAGACCTGAATGGCTGGGCCACTGACCTGGGTATCCGCCTGCGCCTCGATCCGCAATGGCAAGTCGGTGCGGCCTATGCCCGCGCCAGCGATGAGTACCAACAGAACGGCCTGCAGAGCAACCGTTCGAACTTCACCGGCACCCGCTCGCGGGTCCACCGTTTCGGCGAAGCGTTCCGTGGCGAAATGGCCAACACCCAGAGCGCCAGCCTGTTCGGCTCCTGGCAGCTGCGCGACGAATACGACGCCAGCCTGGTGTACCACAAGTTCTGGCGTGTGGACGGCAACAAGCCGGTGGGCAGCAACGGCATCAACGCCGTGGAAAACAACACCGACGACGTGACCGGCGCCATCCTCTCCACCTCGACCCTGCCGCTGCGTGACGGCGACAAGGATCTGGGCCAGGAGGTCGACCTGGTGGTCACCAAATACTTCAAGCAAGGACTGCTGCCGGCGGCACTGAGCCAGTCCATCGACGAACCATCGGCGCTGGTGCGCTTGCGTGGCGGCGTGTTCAAGCCAGGCGATGCCTACGGCAAGGACGTCGACTCGTACATGCATCGCGCCTTTGTCGACGTGATCTGGCGCTTCTGATGCAAATGGCCATGGGAGTGCCCGAAATGAACCGCTACCTCAGGAACAGCCAGGCGATGAAAGGTTCGATCAGCCTGTTGGTCGCAGCGATGCTGCTGGCCGGCTCGCCGGCGTTCGCCAACGTTGAACCGGTGGTCAAGCCGGGCAACGTGGTCAAGGAACTGCAACGCGCCAAGACCTACACCGTCAACAGCGCGCCGACCGAGCCGCTGGAACTGGCCAAGCCGACCTTGCCCGACCTCAAAGGCTTCACCGCCGAAGCAGTCGCGGCCAAGATCGTGCGGACCAAGCCCGGCAAGATCAGCGTGCGCCGGATGATGCAGGAAAACGCCTTGAAGGACTTCATCGGCGGTGACAACAAGATGGCCGAGTGGGTGGTGCGCCAGCACGGCATCCCACAGGCCATCTTCATCGATGATGGCTACATGAACTTCAAGGACCTGGCCAAGAAACTGCCCAAGTACATCATCGAAACTTCGCCGGGTGTCTACCTGGCGAAGATTCCGATCGTGGTCGGTCAGAAAGGCATTCTGGAAATCGACAAACAGACCCAGGAACTGCGCCTGTCCCAGGAAGGCGGCTCGTTCCTGGTCAACGATGGCCGGATGTTCATCCGCGATACCAAGGTCACCGGCTGGCGTGAGAAGGACAACGGCCCCGCCACGTTCCGCTCGCCCAAGGAGTTCCGTCCGTTCCTGCTCGCGTGGGGCGGCACCGAGACCTACATCGTCAACACCAAGATGGCCAGCTTCGGTTACTCCAACAGTAAGTCGTACGGGGTGAGTATTTCCCAGTACACGCCGAACATGGCCAAGGTCCTCAAGCGCCCGGAACCGACCGGCTGGATCATCGGTTCCGAGTTCTCGGACATGTGGTACGGCTTCTACTGCTACGAGACGCGCGACTTCGTGGTCAAGGGCAACACCTATAAGGACAACATTGTCTACGGCATCGACCCCCACGACCGGTCCCATCGGCTGATCATCGCCGACAACACCGTCTACGGGACGAAGAAGAAGCACGGGATCATTATTTCCCGTGAGGTCAACGACAGCTTCATCTTCAACAACCGCAGCTACGACAACAAGCTCTCGGGCCTGGTGATCGACCGTAACAGCGTCAACAACATCATTGCCTACAACGAGATCTACAAGAACCACACCGACGGCATCACCCTCTACGAGAGTGCCGACAACCTGTTGTGGGATAACAAAGTGATCAGCAACCAGCGCCACGGCATCCGGATTCGTAACAGCGTGAACATCCGCCTTTACGAAAACGTATCCATGGCCAACGGCCTGACCGGCATCTACGGCCACATCAAGGACCTGTCCAACACCGACCGGGACATCAAGCTCGACCCGTTCGACGCCGAGGTCTCGCTGATCGTGGTGGGTGGCGAACTGGCCGCCAACGGCAGTGGCCCGCTGTCCATCGACTCGCCCTTGAGCGTGGAGCTGTATCGCGTGTCCATGCTCGCGCCGACTAAATCCAGCGGCATCAGCTTCACCGGGATCCTGGGCGAGCGCCAGGATGAAATTCTCGACCTGCTGGTGCGCCAGCAGAAAGCCGTACTGATCGACCCTGTCGAACGCCAGACCGAATTGCGGGACTGAGGATGACCTTTATGAACCCACAGATGATCAAACTCCTGGGCCTGTCTGCCCTGACTGCCGGCATTCTCGCCGCTGCAAGCGGCGCGCGCGCCGACGAAATCAAGGCGCCTGCGTTTACCGCGGAGCCCTGCTGCAACCTGTGCCCTGCCGCTCACGATGCAAAGAACTACACCACGCGCTACCAGCAAAACTTCACCACGCTGGTACAGGCCCAGGGCGATTGGCTGTTCCGGACCCAGGAAGACCTGCGCACCGAATTCAACACCACCCCGGCCGGCTACAAGCGCCTGCAGCAGTTGCACGATGCGTTCAAGGCAAAAGGCGTCGAGCTGGTGCTCGTCTATCAACCGACCCGGGGCCTGGTGAACCGCAACAAGCTCAACCCACAGGAAAAGGCCGCTTTCGACTATGAGAAAGCCCTGACCAACTACAAATCCATGCTCGGCCGTTTCGCCCAGATGGGTTATGTAGTGCCGGACCTGTCGCCGCTGACCAATGAGAACCTGCCCGAAACCCTGCCAGCCCACGATTTCTACTTCCGTGGCGACCAGCACTGGACGCCATACGGTGCCCAGCGCACGGCGAAAATCGTCGCCGAGAAGGTCAAGCAGATCCCGGCCTTTGCCGACATTCCCAAGCGTGAGTTCGAGACCAAGAGGTCCGGCCGCATGGGCAAGACCGGCACCCTGCATAACATGGCCGGACAACTGTGCGGCACCAGCTACGCGATCCAGTACATGGACCAGTTCACCACCGAGCCCAAAGGCGAGGCCGGTGACGGCGATCTGTTTGGCGATTCCGGCAACCCGCAGATCACCCTTGTAGGCACCAGTCACAGCGGCAAGAACTACAACTTCGCCGGTTTCCTGGAAGAAGCCATCGGCGCTGACATCCTCAACGTGGCCTTCCCCGGCGGCGGTTTCGAAGGCGCAATGATCCAGTACCTGGGCAGCGAAGAGTTCCAGAAGAACCCGCCGAAAATCCTCATCTGGGAATTCTCGCCGCTATATCGCCTGGACCAGGAAACCATCTATCGCCAGATGATGGCGCTGCTGGACAACAACGGTTGCGAAGGCAAGCCGGCATTGATGAGCAGCAAGACCGCGCTCAAGCCGGGCAAGAACGAATTGATGGTCAATAGCAAGAACATGGATCTGCGTAACAGCAGTCACCAGGTCGATATCCGTTTCGCCGATACCTCGGTGAAAACGTTGCAAGCCACCCTCTGGTACATGAATGGGCGCCACGAGGATATCAAGATCGAAAAACCGGATACCTCCGAAACCGACGGACGTTTCGCCTTCCAGCTGCGCACCGACGAGGACTGGGCTTCGCAGAACCTGCTGGCCGTAGAAGTCCAAGGCCCCGAAGCCGGTGCGGCGCCACAGCAAGTCGAAGCGAAAATCTGCAAACGCAATGTCTCTCCGCAAGCCGAACAAACGGCTCAAATCGGACAATGAGGTCTCGCTTTATGACCAGGAACATGCGCAACCGAACGTTGAAAACGCTGCTGGCACCGTCCCTGCTGACCCTGGCGATGTTCGCCGGGGCCACCCAGGCCGCGGCCCCGCTGCGCCCGCCGCAGGGTTACTTCGCGCCGATCGAAAAGGCCAAGACCGGCGATTCCGCCCAAGGCTGCGACGCCGTGCCGGCACCCTATACCGGCTCCCTGCAGTTTCGCAGCAAGTACGAGGGCTCCGACAAAGCCCGTGCGACGTTGAACGTGCAATCGGAAAAAGCCTTTCGTGACAGCACCGCCGACATCACCAAGATCGAGCGCGGCGTCAGCAAGCAAGTAATGCAGTTCATGCGCGACGGCCGTCCCGAGCAATTGGACTGCACCCTGAACTGGCTGACCACCTGGGCCAAGGCCGATGCGCTGATGTCCAAGGACTTCAACCACACCGGCAAGTCCATGCGCAAATGGGCCTTGGGCAGCATGGCTTCGGCCTATGTGCGCCTGAAATTCTCCGACTCGCATCCGTTGGCGAACCATCAGGAGCAGGCGCAACTGATCGAAAGCTGGTTCAGCAAGATGGCCGATCAGGTGGTCAGCGACTGGGACAACCTGCCGCTGGACAAGACCAACAACCACTCCTACTGGGCCGCCTGGTCGGTGATGGCCACTTCGGTCGCGACCAACCGCCGCGACCTGTTCGACTGGGCCGTCAAGGAATACAAGGTCGGCGTCAACCAGATCGATGCCGACGGCTTCCTGCCCAACGAACTCAAGCGCAAGCAACGGGCACTGTCCTATCACAACTATGCCCTGCCGCCATTGGCGATGATCGCCAGCTTCGCTCAGGTCAACGGTGTGGATCTGCGCCAGGAAAACAACGGCGCCCTCAAGCGCCTGGGTGACCGGGTGCTGGCCGGGGTGAAAGACCCGGATATCTTCGAGAAGAAGAATGGCGAAGAGCAGGACATGAAGGATCTGAAAATCGATTCGAAATTCGCCTGGCTCGAACCGTTCTGCAGCCTCTACACCTGCTCCGGCGATGTGCTGGAACGCAAACATGAAATGCAACCGTTCAAGACGTTCCGCCTTGGCGGGGACTTGACCCGGGTCTACGACCCAGCCAACGAGAAAGGCAAAGGAAGCTGATTCACCGCTGATCGTTCCCACGCTCTGCGTGGGAATGCAGCCGGGGACGCTCTGCGTCCCAAAAAGCCGAACGCGGAGCGTCCGTAGAGGCATTCCCACGCAGAGCGTGGGAACGATCATCACCGCCCTTTTTCATGGGGGGGTTTGGGGGGGCTCTGGCCCTTGACTGTTGATTCAACATGGAGAGATCGGGATGGTATTTTCATCCAACGTGTTCCTGTTCCTGTTCCTGCCGATCTTTCTCGGCTTGTACTACTTGAGCGGGCAACGCTATCGCAACCTGCTACTGCTGATCGCCAGCTATGTGTTCTATGCCTGGTGGCGGGTGGACTTCCTCGCACTGTTCGCCGCCGTGACCCTGTGGAACTACTGGATCGGCCTGAAAGTCGGTGCCGCCGGCGTACGCACCAAGCCGGCCCAGCGCTGGCTGTTGCTCGGCGTGGCAGTGGACCTGTGCATCCTGGGCTACTTCAAGTACGCCAACTTCGGGGTGGACAGCCTCAACGCGATCATGACCAGCTTCGGTCTCGAACCCTTCATCCTGACCCATGTGCTGTTGCCAATCGGGATCTCGTTCTACATCTTCGAGTCCATCAGCTACATCATCGACGTCTATCGCGGCGACACTCCGGCGACCCGCAACCTGATCGACTTCGCAGCGTTCGTGGCGATCTTCCCGCACCTGATCGCCGGCCCCGTGCTGCGTTTCCGTGACCTGGCCGACCAGTTCAACAACCGCACCCACACCTTGGACAAGTTCTCCGAAGGCTGCACGCGCTTCATGCAGGGCTTCATCAAGAAAGTGTTCATCGCCGACACCCTGGCGGTGGTGGCCGACCATTGCTTCGCCCTGCAGAACCCGACCACCGGCGATGCCTGGCTCGGTGCCCTGGCCTACACCGCACAGCTGTACTTCGACTTCTCCGGCTACAGCGACATGGCCATCGGCCTGGGCCTGATGATGGGTTTCCGTTTCATGGAAAACTTCAAGCAGCCCTACATCAGCCAGTCCATTACCGAGTTCTGGCGGCGCTGGCACATCAGCCTGTCGACCTGGCTGCGCGATTACCTCTACATCACCCTGGGCGGTAACCGCAAAGGCACGCTGATGACCTATCGCAACCTGTTCCTGACCATGCTGCTCGGTGGTCTGTGGCACGGCGCGAACATCACCTACGTGATCTGGGGCGCCTGGCACGGTATCTGGCTGGCCATCGAGAAAGCCGTGGGCATCAACACCACCCCACGCAGTCTCAACCCGATCCGCTGGGCGCTGACCTTCCTGCTGGTGGTGATGGGCTGGGTGATCTTCCGTGCCGAGAACCTGCATGTGGCCGGTCGCATGTACGGCGCCATGTTCAGCTTCGGCGACTGGTCGCTGTCGGAACTGACCCGCGCCAACCTCACCGGCCTGCAGATCGCCACGCTGGTGGCGGCCTACATCACCCTCGCCTTCTTCGGCCTGCGGGATTTCTACACCAACCGTCCGCCGGTCAAGACCAAGCCCGAGGTCAACACCGAAGCCAATGGCCCGGCCACTGCACAACCGGGGCTGATCAAGGCCGTACCGGGCGACAACCCGTCGCAGATCCACGAACCGGGCTACACCGTGGGCGTCGAAGCCCAGGTGCAACCGGCCTACTGGGTCGCTGACTGGCCACGTTATGTCATGCGTGCGTTGGTGTTGCTGCTGTTCATCGCTTCGATTCTCAAACTCTCGGCGCAAAGCTTCTCGCCGTTCCTTTACTTCCAGTTCTGAGGGATCTGAACATGACCCGCTCATTACGCATCTTTTACATCGCACTGTTCCTGCTGATCCTCGCGGTCCTGGGCCTGTGGTCGATGCGCAGTTTCTTCGGCTTCAGCACCAACCCCGATGCCACCGTGCTCAACGGGCGCTGGACCAAGGCTGTCGAAACCCACTACGACGACCAGTTCCCGATCAAGCGCCTGGGCACCAACATCTGGGCCGCGCTGGACTACAAGCTGTTCAACGAGGGCCGTAAAGGCGTGGTCCTGGGCCGCGACCAGTGGCTGTACAGCGACGAAGAGTTCAACCCGATCGTCAACGAAGAACTGAACCTGCAAGGCAACTACGCGCTGGTCGAAGGCGTACGCCAGAAACTCAAGGAACAGGGCATCACCCTGGTGATGGCGATCGTGCCGGCCAAGGCGCGGCTGTATCCGGAGCACTTGGGTGAAGTGAAGCCAGCCAGCATTCACGCCAATCTCTATCAGGATTTCCATGCCCGCGTCGCGGCCGACAAGATCCTCGCCCCTGACCTGCTCGGCCCACTGCAACAGGCCAAGCAGAGCGGCCAGCAGGTATTCCTGCGCACCGACACCCACTGGACTCCGGAAGGCGCCCAGGTCGCAGCCGAGAACATCGCCAAGGCCATTGCCGAGCGCGCGCCCCTCAACGGCGAGCCGCAACGCTTCGTCACCGAGCCTGCGGAAAAGATCATCCACAAGGGTGACCTGCGCCAGTTCCTGCCCCTGGACCCGCTGTTCGAAAACCTGATGCCGGCCCAGGAGCCGCTGGTCAAGCGCAACACCCGCGAGGCCGACGACCAGCCGGCCGGCGACGACGCGCTGTTTGCCGATGCCCAGGTTCCCGTGGCCCTGATCGGCACCAGCTACAGCGCCAACCCCAACTGGAACTTCGTCGGTGCACTCAAGCAAGCCCTGCACAGCGACGTCGTGAACTACGCCGAAGACGGCCATGGCCCGATTCTGCCGATGCTCAGCTACCTCAAGAGCGACGCCTTCAAGAACAGCCCGCCACAAGTGCTGATCTGGGAGTTTCCTGAACGTTATCTGCCCGTGAACAACGAAATCGGCGACGCCGACCCGCAGTGGGTCGCAGAACTCAAACAAGCCGGTGCGCGCCAACAGAACGTTGCCGCCAACACTCAATCCGAGACGCCCGACCGGGCGCAAAACTGAAAGAGAGGTCCATCATGACTTTCAACACTACTCCTCGTCGTCTCGCTGCTCGTTCCTTCAAGGCCGTTGCCCTGGTTGCCAGCATGAGCGCCCTTTCCCTCTCCGCCTTTGCCGGTGACTCGGCGCTGTACGGCCCGGTCGCACCAAAAGGCTCGAGCTTCGTGCGTATCTACAACGCCAGCAACAGCGAAGTCAGCGCCACCGTCGGCAGCACCAACCTCAACGACGTCGCGCCATTGGCCAGCAGCGACTTCAGCTTCATGCCCGGCGGCGACTACAGCGCCAAGGTAGGTAGCCAGACCGTTCCGGTCAAACTGGCTCCCGATCACTACTACACCCTGGTCAACAACGCGACCGGCCAGCCGCAACTGATCGAAGAACCACCGTTCAAGAACAAACAGAAATCCCTGGTGCGTGTGCAGAACCTCACCGACAAGGCGCTGACCCTCAAGACCGCCGACGGCAAGACCGAGGTGGTGCCGAACGTGGCGGCCAAGGGCCGTGGCGAACGTGAAATCAACCCGGTGAAAGTCAGCCTGGCGCTGTTCGAAGGCGACAAGAAAGTCGGTGACCTCAAGCCCGTGGCCCTGGAGCGCGGCGAAGCGGCCGTGCTGTATGTCACCGGCTCCGGAAGCAGCTTGTCGCCGGTCTGGGTAAAGCGTCCAGTGTCAACTCGCTGACAGATTGGCCTGATTGACACTCCCCTGTGGGAGCGAACCCGCTCCCACACTGAACCGGGGCGTCATTCGGGTACGGAATAAAAACAAGAGTGAAACGACAGAACGCAGTAGCTCTATAACCATTACGCTTCAAAGGAGTAACACACATGATTCCGGTGATCTTGTCAGGTGGTAGCGGCTCACGTCTTTGGCCGCTTTCGCGCAAGCAATTCCCTAAACAGTTCCTGGCCCTGACCGGCGAACACACCCTGTTCCAGCAGACCCTCGAACGCCTGGTGTTCGAAGGCATGGACACGCCGATCGTGGTCTGCAACAAAGACCACCGCTTCATCGTCAACGAGCAGTTGAACGGTCGCAACCTCGAAGCCCAACGCATCCTGATGGAACCGTTCGGCCGCAACACCGCACCAGCCGTCGCGCTGACCGCGATGATGCTGGTCAACGAAGGTCGCGACGAGTTGATGCTGGTGCTGCCGGCCGACCACGTGATCGAAGACCAGAAAGCCCTGCAACGCGCCCTGGCCCTGGCCACCGTGGCCGCCGAGCGTGGTGAAATGGTGCTGTTCGGCGTACCGGCCACCAAACCGGAAACCGGCTACGGCTACATCAAGTCGACCAACGACGCGCTGCTGCCCGAAGGCGTGAGCCGTGTTTCGCACTTCGTCGAAAAACCCGACGTCAAGCGCGCCACCGAGTTCGTCGAGGCCGGCGGCTACTTCTGGAACAGCGGCATGTTCCTGTTCCGCGCCAGCCGTTTCCTCGAAGAGCTGAAAAAGCACGATCCGGATATCTACGACACCTGCCTGCTGACCCTGGAGCGCAGTGAGCAGACAGCGGACACCATCACCTTCGACGAAGCCACCTTCGCCTGCTGCCCGGACAACTCCATCGACTACGCCGTGATGGAAAAGACCCAGCGCGCCTGCGTGGTGCCGCTGTCGGCCGGTTGGAGCGATGTCGGTTGCTGGGCGTCGTTGTGGGAAGTCAATCCCAAGGATGCCGACGGCAACGTCACCAAGGGCGACGTGGTGGTCCAGGACAGCCGCAACTGCATGATCCATGGCAACGGCAAGCTGGTGTCGGTGATCGGCCTGGAAAACATCGTGGTGGTAGAAACCAAGGACGCCATGATGATTGCCCACAAGGACAAGGTCCAAGACGTCAAGAAGATGGTCAACACCCTCAATGCCCGGGGTCGCACCGAAACCCAGAACCACTGCGAAGTCTATCGTCCGTGGGGCTCGTATGACTCGGTGGACATGGGCGGGCGCTTCCAGGTCAAGCACATCTCGGTCAAGCCGGGGGCGTGCCTGTCCTTGCAGATGCACCACCACCGCGCCGAACACTGGATCGTGGTCAGCGGCACCGCTGAAGTGACCTGCGACGAGAACGTGTTCCTGCTCACCGAAAACCAGTCGACCTACATCCCGATCGCGTCGGTTCACCGCCTGCGCAACCCGGGCAAGATCCCGCTGGAAATCATCGAAGTGCAGTCCGGCAGCTACCTGGGCGAAGACGACATCGAGCGCTTCGAAGACATCTACGGTCGCTCCACCCCGATCGAGCGCGGCGTGTCGGTGAAGACCATCGCGCAGTAACGATCAGCGAAACAAGAAGCCCCCATCCAGCCCACTGCGTCCCCTATCCGCAGCGGGTTGGGTGGGGGCTTTTTAGTTGCTGCATTCGTATCTCTGATAATTATCTGGACTTTGAATGGGGCAACATTTTCGCTTTTATCACATATCGATGCGCCGTTCCGAATCGTTCTGCATTATTCATATAGGACCTTCCCTTTGGAATGTAATGCAAGGAAACTATTTGAATTTTGTTATATAGAGGAAACGTCACTTCACCCTCAGATGCATACAGCCCCTCAGAAACACCTGCATGCCCAGATTCCAACTGAAAGTGCCACATTATTGACTTACCGGATACGTAACCCATCCCGGGGTCTTTTGCCGTTGACATTATAAGTTGAGAATGGATCTCCAAATTTATTGTTTCTTCTATCGCTCTATCCCCGCCCCCCTTTGCAAAGGTCGCGAGCCATGGATAGCTTTTCAATATAGCCGGCGAGTCTCCGCGAAAAACCTCCGCTACCTCTGCGCGACGATACGTAGACCATTCTGCATCTATTTCCCTGAGCACATTTTGAACCTCCAAGGCCTTTTCATAATCTATGTTCCTGGCGGGCGGAATCATATTACGCCCGGTCTCACGCCAAACACTTACAAACTTCTCCATATCAGCAATCGAACTGTAATGTTCAATATTCAGCTTCTGCAGAGTAATTGAAAACGAAGAGTAGTAAGGGTACTCACCCCCCTGTTGCTTATATAATGCCGGGTCTTTTTTTATGACCCATTTTTTTTTGATGGGTAGCTGGGAGCCAACCCCAGGAAGAGGCGGCGGACCGCCCATAGGCGGAGGTGGCATGGGGGGACCTATCATTCCAGGGGGCGGAGGGGGTGGTGGGCCGGAAGGATGCATGGGGGGCGGAGGGGGTGCAGCGCCTGTGGGTATCCTGCCATCGGTGTCGAACAGTGTGAGCGGGTTATTGCGGACCATCCGATAGAAATTCAGCCCATCCACCGCCCAGGCCGGATCCGGACTGGCCCAACGCTGCAACCACGGTACATAGAACCGATAGCCGTAGTAGTAGAGCCCCGTCGCATCCCGCTCCTTGCCCGAGTACCGGGCCGTCTTGTAGCTGACCTCGATCACATCGTCCCCGGCCAGGAACGCCGTTTCACCGAACGGGTAGAAGTGTTCCTGGCTGATGATTCGCCCGTCCTGGTCAAGCTCCAGACTGATCGAACCCAGGTGCTCGGCAACACCGTACCGATAGCGGTCGTTCGCGCCGGAGGGCGGTGGGCTGTCCCAGTGCAAGACCCGCACGCCGCCAAGCCCGCCCTGGGCGATGATGACCTGCAATGATTCCCCGGTGCCGCTGTCGGCACGCAGTTCCAACCCCGGCAGGTAACGGACCTCGGCAGCCAGGGTCCGCGCTCCGGTGTGCAGTGTGCGCAGCTTGCGCACCCGCTGACCGCCGCCATCGTAGACATAAGCCTCGCGGTCATTGAGCCCCGATTCGCGCTCGATCGGCGTGACCGAGCACAGCTGGTTGCGCAGGTCCCAGGCCAGGGTCCGGCTGCTCTCCAACGCCAGGCAGTTACCCCGTGCATCGAACGCTGCAGCGATCTCCTCTTCTGTCGGCGGCACGCCGTTGCGGTATGGCAAGCAACGATTGCTGTAGCGCGCCGCCTGCAACTGGCGACCATGGTTCTGCGCGCCGACATGGGTCAGTTCCAGCAGGTTGCCGCTGTCGTCGTAGTGATAGGTTTGTCGGTAATTGCTGAGCGCGGCTGGGTCGACGCGGCCGACAGGCCCTTGGTTCTGAGCACCCGCTTCCCATCCGATGGCCTCGATCAATTGATAGAGGCTGTCGTAACGGAAACGACTGATCGGGTCGATGCGCTGGTTGGCAAAGTAGCGCACCGGCAACGCTTTGTCCTCGATGCCCAGTACATTGCCCATGGGGTCGTAGGCATAGACCAGGTGTTGCAGCGACTGACCGCTCCGCCGGACATGGCGCTCCATCAGCCATCCGTCTTCAGGAGCGTAACTGAGCGTGGTCTGTACCCCGTTGCCGGCCACTTCCCGTTCGATCTGGCCTTGGGCGTTGTAGTCGATCTCGCTCACCAGCGGTTGCCATTCGCTCTGGCCCTGCAACAGCAATTGGCTGCTGAACAGTCGGCCATCGCGGGTCAGGGCCCGGCGCTGCCGGTTGCCCTTGGCGTCAATCTGCTCCAGCACATCCCCCTGCGGACCGAGACGCCACGTCGTCAAAGCACCGTCGCCAGGCTCGAGCAGGGATTCGCGATCGGCCTCCGACGCTGGCCAGTCCGGCATGGCCCCATCCAGGCAGAAACGTCGGCTCAGGGCCAGGCTCTGGCCGGTCAGGGCAAAGGACGCCAGCAGCAAGGTGCCCGCCGGGTCATCGTGGCGGAGCAATTGTCCGTACTGATTGAAGGCCTGCTGGCCCTGGCCCGGAGCGCCATATTGCATACGCTCGACGCAGGTGCGCGATTGCCCACTACCCTGTTCGAACACCGCCACCGGACGGAGCAGATCGTCGAAGACCACGTCGCGCCGCGTGCCCCGCCCATCCCAGCCCCGCAGGCTTTCACTGGCGAGCCCGGGCAGGTCGAGCTGCCAGCCCGCATCGACACTGCGCGCCAGCAGCGCGTCACCGGACAGCGTATACACCGTCGAAAGATTGGCCGGGGTCGCCGCATCGTCCTGTAGCAGGGCCCACAGGCGCGGGTCCCATTGCTTGATCGCGCGGCCGGCCAGGTCGAAAAGGCTGCGGTTGACCCGCGGTTGCGCAGGTTCACGCTCAAGCGCGCGGCAGTAATCGACCGAACGGACCAGCAAAGACCGTGGATCCACCGCAACCAACCTCGGCGTACCGTGATCCATGCTCATGCCTTGGCCTCCTGATAGTCGTGCGGTCTGGCCGACATCTAACAAGGGGCAATCCCTGGTGACTACTGTCAGAGATGACAGTGACGACCGATGGAGCGGGATGGATGAGATATCCATCGTCCCTCCCCTTCGGTAGGATGGAACGACGGTATCGGAGGCTTCGAACATGCTTATCGGCGTCTTGCTGGTCATAACCTGGCTGGTCCTGCTGCTGCGCTATCCGGCCAAGGCGCTGCCGGTGTCACTGGCCGCATTCGTCGGTTTGGGGCTGGTCGCCGCCTGGGTGGTCTGGCAGGAAAACCGTGAAACCCGGCAACTGGCGCGCCTGGAACTGCGCATTACCTACGCCCCCGAACGCTGCCCCGCCGATCGCCCTCTGTTGTTGAACATGAACAACGGTAACGACGTACCCTTGGTTGAGCTGCGCTGGCGAATCGCAGCCTATGCCCCCGGCGATACCATCAACCTGGCCGACACGCCCTACAGCGCGCCGCGCTACCGGGGACCAGGCCAATTGCAGGCGGGCAAGGACTGGCAGGATTGCCTGCCCCTGCCCTCCCTGCGACCCGGCTACCGCCCGCAGACCCTGGAGTTTCGCGCCGAGCGATTGCAGGGTAGTTTCTCCGACTGATTGCTTTCTCTCCGACTTTTTCTGCACAAGGAACGCGCCATGCCCGTTGCGTTGATTACCGGATGTTCCAGCGGCATCGGCCGCGCCCTCGCCGATGCGTTCAAGGTGGCCGGGTACCAGGTCTGGGCCAGCGCCCGCAAAGCTGAAGACGTTGCCCAACTCAGCGCCGCCGGGTTCACCGCGGTGCAACTGGATGTGAACGATGGCCCGGCCCTGGAGCAATTGAGCGAACGGATCAACCAACAGCACGGAGGCCTCGACGTGTTGATCAACAACGCCGGCTATGGCGCCATGGGACCACTGCTGGACGGTGGCGTGCCGGCGATGCAACGTCAGTTCGAAACCAACGTGTTCGCCATCGTCGGCGTGACCCGGGCACTGTTCCCGGTACTGCGCCGGGCCAAGGGGCTGGTGGTGAACATCGGCAGTGTGTCCGGCGTGCTGGTAACACCGTTCGCCGGCGCTTACTGCGCCTCGAAGGCGGCGGTGCATGCCTTGAGCGATGCGCTGCGCATGGAATTGGCGCCCTTCGGTATCCGCGTGATGGAGGTGCAGCCAGGCGCCATTGCTTCCAGCTTTGCGAAGAATGCCGGTCATGAAGCCGAACAGTTGATTCACGAACAATCGCCCTGGTGGCCCCTGCGCGACGGCATCCGCGCCCGGGCCAAGGCATCTCAGGACAACCCCACCCCGGCCAGCGAATTCGCCGCCGGGCTGCTCGCCGCCGTGCGACAACCAAGGCCACCGCGCCTGCTGCGCCTGGGCAACGGAAGCCGGGCGCTACCGTTGATGGCGGGATTGCTGCCCAAAGGGATGCTGGAGAAAGGCTTGATGAAGCGGTTCGGGCTGGGTCGGTTGCTCTGATCGAAATGGCATGACCGGGAACCCATCGACAACTGACCCACCGCCATCGCGAGCAAGCTCGGCTCCCACAGGGGATTGGTGGCGAACACTAGTCTCGCGCACCTGCAGGAAGCCTTTTGGGAGCAAGGCTTGCCCGCGATGACGGCGGCACTGGCAACCTCTTCTGCAACTGACCCACCGCTTCGCGAGCAGGCTCGCTCCCACAGAGATTGGCGGCGAACACTAGTCTCTCGCACCTGCAGGAAGCCTTGTGGGAGCAAGGCTTGCCCGCGATGACGGCGGCACTGGCAACCTCTCCTGCAACTGAACCACCGCTTCGCGAGCAGGCTCGCTCCCACAGGGATTGGCGGCGAACACTAGTCTCTAGCACATGCAGGAAGCCTTGTGGGAGCAAGGCTTGCCCGCGATGACGGCGGCACTGGCAACCTCTCCTGCAACTGAACCACCGCTTCGCGAGCAGGCTCGCTCCCACAGAGATTGGCGGCGAACACTAGTGTCTCGCACCTGCAGGAAGCCTTGTGGGAGCAAGGCTTGCCCGCGATGACGGCGGCACTGGCAACCTCTTCCGCAACTGAGCCACCGCTTCGCGAGCAGGCTCGCTCCCACGGAGATTTGTGGCGTTCTCAGGCCCTCAGTTGCCGGCCCGGGGCTCGACCACCACCGTACAGGTCATCCCCGCCGCCAGCAGCACGCTGTCCGGCACTTCGTCGAGATGGATCCTTACCGGTACCCGCTGGGCCAGGCGAACCCAGTTGAAGGTCGGGTTCACGTCGGCGATCAACTCGCGACTGACCGGATTGTCACGGTCGTAGATCCCGCGGGAGATGCTTTCCACATGTCCCTTCAGCACCTCGCCACTCATCAACTGCAACTGCGCCGAGTCGCCGATCCGCACCTTGGGCAGCTTGGTTTCCTCGAAGAAGCCGTACACCCAGAACGAATTCATATCGACCACCGCCATCTTCGCCTCGCCGATGCGCGCATAGTCGCCACGGTGCACGTTGAGGTTGGTGACATAGCCATCCACGGCCGCGCGGACTTCAGTGCGCGACAGGTTCAATTCGGCCGCCTCCAGTTGCGCCTGGGCTTGCTGGTAATCGGCCAGGGCCGAATCGGCGATGTTGCTGGCGTCGTCGCGGTTCTCCCGGGAAATCACCAGGCTGTCCAGGTCGGCACGCCGATGGGCATTGACCTTGCGCATTTCCCACGTCGCCTTGCGCGATGCCACCAGGGATTGCGCCTGCTTGGCCGCGATACGGTAATGCTCGGGATCGATGCGCATCAGCAGGTCGCCCTTTTTCACCTGCTGGTTGTCATGCACTGGCACCTCCACCACCTCGCCACTGACATCGGCGGCGACGTTGATGATGTCGGCGCGTACCCGACCATCGCGGGTCCAGGGAGTGTTCATGTAGTGCACCCACAGCGCACGACCGATCCACAGCGCCAGGGCCAGCACCAGCAGTGTCGCAAGCAGACTGAAAAACTTTTTCATTGCATCGATCTCAACGGTAGACCGTCAGCGCCAGCGCACCGAACAGACAGGTAAACAGACTCAGGCGCAACAGCGCCGGGTGCCAGAAGAAGCGGTACAGGTCCAGTCCCGACAGGAAGCGATCCAGGGCCCAGGCCAACGCCGCAGCGAGAAAAAACATCAAGGTCAGGGTGGGCATGTACACGCCGTGGAAGGCGATTTCACGGGGCATGTTGACGATCCTGGGGCAGCTCGGCGGCGAAGGCCGCCATGGGCGATTGCGGATCCAGCAGCGAAGTGCGGATGAAATGCAGGTAGCTCTTCACCCGGCGCAGGGCCGAGGTGTCGAAATGCGGGGCAAAAGGTTCGTCGGTGGCCTGCACGCGGCAGATGGCTTGGTCCACCGCCACCAGGGCACGCTCCAGGTTGCTCGGTCCGGGGTGACGGAAAAGCCTCACCAGGGCCCGGCCCATGCCTCGAATCGCCTGGCGCCACGGCTGGCTCTCGGCATAGGCCGGATGCACCGGCAGGATCGCCTGCTCCTTGCGCAGCTCGATAATCCCGTGTCCGACCTCCAGTACCACGAACATCCAGCGCAAAAGATCCCGTTGCACGGCGGGTTGTCCCGCCGCCAAACCGTAGGCCTGGTGCAACAAGTCGCGGGTGCGACTCTCGAAGCCCGACGCCAGGCCCTTGAGCCGGCCGCTGATGGCGAACACCACTTGCTCGCGCAGATCCTGTTCGAGCCGGCGCCACAGCCAGCGGCTGTTGGGCGGCAGGATGATCGCCCCGGCGGCGGCGCACACCAGCATGCCGAGGATCATCGCGAGGTAATCGTTGATGAAGACGTAGGGGTTGTACACCGTCAGGTTGTCGGGCACCGACCCCGTGCAGAAAAAGATCAGCAACCCCAGCCCGACCCCGGCGTATTGCGGTCGCGAACTGAGGAACGAGCCGAACATGATCACCGGCGCCAGCATTACGCAGAGCAAAGGGAAGCCGTCGATCAACGGGAAGATGAAGAACATCTCGACGAAACCGACCAGCGCCCCTAGCAACGTGCCGCATGCCATCTGGAAGGCCATGCGCTTGGGGTTCGGCGTGGCGGCCGACAAGCCCACCGTGGCAGCGGCGATCATCGTCATGGTCGCGCCGCTCGGCCAGGCCGTAGCGACCCAATAGCTGCCCAGCACCAACAGGATGAAGCCGGCGCGCAACCCCGAAGCCGCGGCGGCCAGCCAATTGGTCTGCGACACGAACGGCTCGTCCCAGCGCTCACGCTCGTGACGGTGCTCGGCCAGGGACGCATGGGTCAGGGCATAACCGTGCAGGTCATCGACAAAGCGGTAGAGCAATTCGTAGGCGGTGTGGAAATCCAGTAACTGCGCATCGTTCGGTCCTGTCTTCTGAAATACGCCCCGCAACTGGCGGACCTGTGCCGGCAAGTCAGCCTTGTAGCGGGCCAGGGCCTGGGCCAAGTGCGCCGCATCCCGATCGGTCAAGGCCCGTGCGCTGAAGCCGTCCAGCAATTCGGCGAGGTTCTGCAGACCCGGCTTGATGGCGTCCACCACATGATCGACGGCGCCGGCGCGCAAGCGCTGGAGCAGCTGGTGCAAGGCATTGAAGCGCGTGGTGATGCCCATGAACTCGCTGTTCAGGCGACTGAGCCGGCCGTTGCGCCGACGCATGTGCGGGTCTTCGAATACCGTCACGCTGCGCAGGCTCTCCAGGCCCACCGCTTCAGCAATGAAACGCACGTTGGCGGCTTCGAAGGCATCCCGCTGGCTACGCCCGCGCAAACCATCGGTGACGAACAGTGCGAACACCCCAAAGCGCTGGTACAAGGCATTGCGCATGGCCGCGCTGGCGGTTTGCGGCAGGATCGCGGCGCTGACCAGGGTGGCGCAGAGAATGCCCAGGGAAATCTCCAGGACCCGCCAGAGCGCCGCCATGAACGCACCTTCCGGATGGGCCAGGGCCGGCAGGCCGATCATCGCCGCGGTGTAGCCGGCCAGCACAAAACCGTAGGCCCGGAAGTTGCGATAACGCGCCGCGCCCGCCGTACAGACACCGACCCAGAGGGTCAGGCAGCCAAGAAACCATTCGGTGTTCTGGGCGAACAGCGCAATCAGCGCCACCATCACCGCCGAACCGGCCAATGTGCCGAGAAAGCGGTAGAAGCTCTTGGCGAACACTTGGCCGCTCTGCGGCTGCATGACGATGAACACGGTGATCATGGCCGTGCGCGGTTGCGGCAGCTCCAGGCGCATCGCCAGCCACAATGTCAGGAACGCGGCAAACAGCACCTTGAAGATATAGACCCAGGTCACCCCATCGCTGCGGGCCCAGTCGAAGAAACCACGGCGCCATTCGAGGCGATAGAGCCAGCGTACGGGAGTCATTAAAGGGGGCATGTGCAAGCATTCATCGGGCGAAATTCAGCATCGTGGCGGCGTCAGGTACATCGCTGCCGGCCTCCAGCCCACCGCCCAGGGCCGTCACCAGATCGGCATGGGCACTGAGGCGCGCCGCCTCCACCTGCTGCTGCACCTGTTGCTGCTTGAACAACAGGCTCTGGGCGTTGAGCACATTGAGGTAGTCCGTCAGCCCACGCTGGAACGCCACCAGCGCAATGTCGTAGGTGCGTTGCGCGGCCGCCACGGACTCGGCGGCGAAGGCCTGTTGCTTGTCCATGGACTCGCGACGGATCAGTTGATCGGAAATGTGTTTGAGCGCATTCACCAGCGTCTGGTTGTAATGCGCCACCGCGGCGTCATAGCCGGCTGCCGCCTCGCCCAACTGCGAACGCAGGCGCCCGCCGTCGAAGATCGGCAGCGTGATGGCCGGCCCGACGCTGTAGGTCAGCTTCTTGCCCGTCAGGAACTCCAGCGCACCACCGCCTGTGGCCATGTAGCCCAGGCTTCCCACCAAGTCCACGTTGGGATAGAAACCGGCCCTGGCCACATCGATGCCCCGCGCCTGGGCCGCCACTTGCCAGCGTCCGGCAACCACATCCGGTCGTTGGCCCAGCAACTCGGCGGGCAGCGCCGATGGCAGCTTCAAGGGTGCACCCAGGGCCAGGGCCGGTCGCTGCAGACCCCCGCCCGCCCCCGGCCCCTTGCCCGCCAGTGCCGCCAGTTGATTGCGACTCAAGGCGATGGCTTCGTCGAGGGCGTCGAGTTGACGATGGGTCTCGGGCAACGGTGCCTGGGCCTGGCTGACTTCGAAATGAGTGCCGATGCCACCGTCGAGACGCTTTTGCGCCAGGTCGAGAATCTGTTCCTGCTGGCGCAGGGTCGCGGCGACGATATCGCGCTGGGCATAGTGCAGCGCAAACCGGATATAGGCCTGCACGATGTTGTTCTGCAACTCCAGCTGCGCCTGCCGTGCCTCCGCGACGCTGGCGTGGGCCAGGTCGACGGCCCGCTCGCTGGCGTTGCGCTCGCGCCCCCACAGGTCCAGGGCATAGCTCAGGCCCAAGCCTGCGTTGTTGTCCCAGGTGGTGGTGTCGGCCAGTTCGCCAGGGCCGTAGAACTGATCGGTGGGCCAGTTGTGACGCTTGAGGGTCGCCTGGCCTTCGACCTGCGGCGACTCGGCCGCCTCGGCAACACCGGCCATGGCCTTGGCCTGCCGCACCCGGGCGGCGGCCATGGCCAGGCTCGGGCTGTCCTGTACAGCCAGGTCGATCCAGCGGTCCAGTTGCGGGTCGCCATAGGCCTTCCACCACTGGCGACTGGGCCAATGGGCATCCCGGGCGGCTTCGCGGATCGCTTCATCGGTGGCCAGTCGATTGGCTGACAATGCCTCGCCCTGGGGTGCGATCCCTCCTGTCCCGACGCAAGCGCTGAGGGTCAACGATAAAGCCCAAACACTGAGAGTCTTCAGCTCTCTGCTGATGCAACGCGGCACTTGCGCAAGATTCCTGGGAAAGGGACAAAAAAAGGTGATGAGCGTGCATGCCGGTTACGCAACCTGTGGGAGCGAGCCTGCTCGCGAAGGCGGCGGCACCCGCGCTATCGCAGACAACTGACCCAACGCTTTCGCGAGCAGGCTCGCTCCCACATGAGGTCCGTGCCAGAAAGCCCACCCCTTCAACGCCGGCAATTCTAGGCACCCAGCCAAACGGCGATAAGCCGAACTTTCTGCGAATCTTTGTTACCGTAAACGCGATAATCCATAAGTCGGATCCCGTAGCACCGTAACTTCGTGTCACAATTTGCTATCGCCCAAGAGAGCCCTTCATGGACACCCTGCAAAACATGCGCGCGTTCTGCTGTGTTGCCGAAGCCGGCAGTTTCACCGCCGCCGCCGTGCAACTCGATACCACGACAGCCAACGTCTCGCGTGCGGTTTCCAATCTGGAAGCCCATCTGCAAACCCGCCTGCTCAACCGCACCACCCGCCGCATTGCCCTGACCGAAGCCGGTAAACGCTATCTGTTGCGTTGCGAGCAGATCCTGGCCTATGTCGAGGAAGCCGAAGCCGAGGCCAGCGATGCCCATGCCCGGCCGGCCGGGCAGTTGAAGGTCCACACCATGACCGGTATCGGCCAGCATTTCGTGATCGACGCCATCGCCCGTTATCGCAAGACCCATCCGGACGTGACCTTCGACCTGACCCTGGCCAACCGCGTGCCGGACATCCTGGACGAGGGCTATGACGTCTCCATCGTGTTGGCCAGCGAATTGCCGGATTCGGGTTTCGTTTCCCAACGCCTGGGCATCACTTACAGCATCGTCTGTGCTTCACCTGCCTACGTGAAGGCCAACGGTTGCCCACAGAAACCCAGCGAGTTGCTCAACCACGCCTGCCTGCGCCTGGTCAGCCCGGTCATTCCGCTGGAGAAATGGGTGTTCGACGGCCCGGAAGGCCAGGAAATGGTCACCATCAACCAGTCACCCTTCCTGGTGAACTCCGCCGATGCGATGAAAACCGCGATCACCAGCGGCATGGGCGTGGGTGTACTGCCGGTTTATGCCGCCATCGAAGGCCTGCGCAACGGCACGCTGGTGCGGGTCATGCCCAATTACCGCTCCCAGGAATTGAACCTCTACGCCATCTATCCTTCGCGCCAGTACCTGGACGCGAAGATCAAGACCTGGGTCGAGTACCTGCGAGGTTCGCTGCCGGAAATCCTGACAGCGCACCAGGCCGAACTGACAGCGTACGAGTTGAGCGGAAGCCTGGCGGGCGCGCGAGCCACGAATTGAAATCGCCGCTCCTGTATCGAGGAACGACCCTCAGCGCTTGCCCATCGAACGACGGGTGCCGGGAGGTGCGGCGCCGGGGGACTTGGCGTGACCATCTTTCACGCCGTTCTTGTACCACGGCAATTGTCCCGCCCCTTTGGCCGTGGCCAGTTCACCGGGCTTGAAAGGAAATTTGAAGGCCGGGATCGACGCTTTGCCGCTCTCGGCACTGGAAACATCGCCGTCAGGCAGGTCGGCCGGTTCGCCGTTCGGGGAAGTCATGTAAATGCCGTTCACTCAAGGTAGGCCATCAATCCGTGGCGAAGGGTTTGCTCCTCGCCATACTGTGTGCAAGTCAGGCCTGGAGAGAGGCGCGACGGGCACCAGTATACCCGCCCGCTGCCGCAACGTATCGGGCAGATTCAACCTGACACTCGTCCGACAGTAATCCAGGACGAAACTGACAAGCCTGTCAGTTAGCCGTCACCTTCCTGACCGTCTCGCAACGCTATATAAGAGTCCTGTAAATCCCTTCGTCCCGGACCGGCTTCCCACATCCATGCACATCCAGAAAAAAACCGTCCTGCTCGTCGCGCTATTGATCGCCCTGGCGGCCCTCGTCCTCTGGTTCGTCATGAAACCCATCGCCGCCAAACCCGGTGCGCCTGCCGCCGTTCCGGTACGGGTCGTCAGCGTGGAGCAAAAGGATGTGCCGCGCTTCGCCAGCGGCATCGGCACGGTGCTGTCACTGCACAGCGTGGTGATCCGTCCGCAGATCGATGGCATTCTCACCCGACTGCTGGTCAAGGAAGGGCAACAGGTGAGCAAGGGCGACCTGCTGGCGACCATCGACGACCGCTCCATTCGCGCCAGCCTCGACCAGGCCCGGGCCCAGCTTGGCGAAAGCCAGGCGCAACTGGCGGTGGCCCAGGTCAATCTCAAGCGCTACAAATTGCTGAGCGTCGATGATGGCGTCTCGAAGCAGACCTACGATCAGCAGCAGGCCCTGGTCAATCAGCTCAAGGCCACCGCCCAGGGCAACCAGGCAGCCATCGATGCCGCCCAGGTGCAGTTGTCCTACACACAGATCCGCTCCCCGGTGACCGGTCGCGTCGGCATCCGCAACGTGGACGAAGGCAACTTCCTGCGCACCAGCGACACCGAAGGCCTGTTCACCGTGACCCAGATCGACCCGATAGCGGTGGAGTTTTCCCTGCCCCAACAGATGCTGCCCACCTTGCAACGCTTGATCGCTGCGCCCGAACAGGCGCTGGTCAAGGCCTACATCGGCGCCGATGGCGCGGCAGGTGAACCACTTGGCGAGGGTCGGCTGAGCCTCATCGACAACCAGATCAACGCCAATACCGGCACCCTGCGGGCCAAGGCCGAATTCAGCAACGCCGGGCAGCGGTTGTGGCCCGGGCAACTGGTCACGCTGAAAATCCAGACCGCCCTCGACAAGGGTGCCCTGGTGGTTCCGCCGACCGTGGTCCAGCGTGGACTGGACCAGCACTTCGTCTACCGGGTCAAGGGGGACAAGGTCGAGAGCGTACCGGTGGAGATGGTCTACCAGGACAGCGGCATGAACATCATCAAGGGGGTGAACGCCGGTGATCAACTGGTGAGTGACGGCCAGTCACGCCTCAGGCCGGGGGCCAGCGTCCAGGTGCTCACGGCCCCACCGGTCCTCGCCAAGGCCACGGAGCCGCAGCCATGAAGGGGCGCGGCTCGATTTCGGCGTGGTGCATCGACCATCCCGTCGCCACGGTGCTGCTGACGTTCGCCCTGATACTGCTGGGGAGTATCGCCTTCCCTCGCCTGCCCGTCGCCCCCTTGCCGGAGGCGGAATTCCCGACGATCCAGGTCAATGCCCAACTGCCCGGCGCCAGCCCCGAAACCATGGCCTCCTCGGTGGCGACGCCGCTGGAAGTGCAGTTCAGCGCGATTCCCGGCATCACACAGATGACCTCCAGCAGCGCCCTGGGCTCGACCAACCTGATCCTGCAATTCAGCCTCGGCAAGAGCATCGACACCGCCGCCCAGGAAGTGCAGGCCGCCATCAACACCGCCGCCGGCAAACTGCCCAGCGACATGCCGAACCTGCCTACCTGGCGCAAGGTCAACCCCGCCGACAGCCCGGTGCTGATCCTCAGTATCAGTTCCAGCCTGATGCCCGGCACCGAACTGAGCGACTACGTCGAAACACTGCTTGCCCGTCAGATCAGCCAGATCGACGGCGTCGGACAAGTAAACATCACCGGCCAACAGCGCCCGGCGATCCGGGTCCAGGCCTCCGCCGACCGTCTCGCCGCCATCGGCCTGACCCTGGCCGACATCCGCACGACACTCCAGCAGGCCAGCCTCAACCTGGCCAAGGGCGCGCTGTACGGCGACTCGAGCATCTCGACATTGTCCACCAACGATCAATTGTTCCAGCCCGAGGAGTACGGCGACCTGATCGTGTCCTACAAGAATGGGGCACCGGTGCATCTCAAGGACATTGCCAAGGTGATCAATGGCTCGGAAAACGCCTATGTCCAGGCCTGGGCCGATGACGAGCCGGGCCTCAACCTGGTGATCTTCCGGCAACCGGGAGCGAACATCGTCGAAACCGTCGACCGCATCCAGGCCGCCCTGCCCACCCTGGAAGCCATGCTGCCCGCCGCGGTACAGGTCAAGGTGCTGATCGACCGCACCCAGACGATCCGCGCCTCGCTGCATGAGGTGGAGCTCACCCTGCTGATCGCCGTGCTGCTGGTCGTGGCGGTCATGGCGTTGTTCCTGCGCCAGCTCTCGGCGACGTTGATCGTCTCGGCGGTGCTGGGGGTGTCCCTGACCGCGAGCCTCGCCCTGATGTACGTGATGGGCTTCAGCCTGAACAACCTGACCCTGGTCGCCATCGTCATCTCGGTGGGCTTCGTGGTGGACGACGCGATTGTGGTGGTGGAGAACATCCACCGGCATCTCGAGGCCGGTGACAGCATGCGCGAAGCAGCGATCAAGGGCGCCGGCGAAATCGGCTTCACGGTGGTGTCCATCAGTTTCTCCCTGATTGCCGCATTCATTCCGCTGCTGTTCATGGGCGGCGTGGTCGGGCGACTGTTCAAGGAGTTTGCCTTGACCGCCACCTCGACCATCCTGATTTCCGTGGTGGTGTCCCTGACCCTGGCGCCAACGCTGGCGGCGCTGTTCATGCGCGCCCCGGTGCATCATGCTCACCGAGTTCCGGGCTTTGGCGAGCGGCTGTTGGGCGGCTACGAAAAAGGCCTGCGCAAGGCACTGGCCCATCAGAAGCTGATGATCGGTGTGTTCGGCCTGACCCTGGCAATGGCCGTGGCAGGCTATGTGTTCATCCCCAAGGGCTTCTTCCCGGTGCAGGACACCGGCCTGGTGCTGGGCACCAGCGAAGCGGCCGCCGACGTGTCATTCCCGGACATGGTGGCCAAGCACAAGGCCCTGGCCGAAATCGTCGCCGCCGACCCGGCGGTGCAGACGTTCTCCCACTCCGTCGGCGTCTCGGGCAGCAACCAGACCATCGCCAACGGCCGCTTCTGGATCGCGCTCAAGCCCCAAAGCGAGCGTGACGTCTCGGCCAGCGGCTTCATCGACCGGATCCGCCCCAAGTTGCAGAAGATTCCGGGGGTGGTGCTGTACCTGAGGGCCGGACAGGACATCAACCTCAGTTCCGGTCCCAGTCGCGCCCAGTATCAGTACGTCCTCAAGAGCAACGACGGGCCAACCCTCAACACCTGGGCACAGAAACTCACTGACAGGCTGCGCAGCAATCCGGCGTTCCGTGACATCTCCAACGACCTGCAACTGGGCGGCAGCATTACCCATATCAACATCGACCGCAGCGCGGCGGCACGCTTCGGCCTTACCGCCAGCGATGTCGACCAGGCGCTGTACGACGCGTTCGGCCAGCGGCAGATCAACGAATTCCAGACCGAGACCAACCAATACAACGTGATCCTGGAACTCGACACCCAGCAGCGTGGAAAGGCCGAAAGCCTGGCCTACTTCTACCTGCGCTCACCCCTGAGCGGCGAAATGGTACCGCTCTCGGCCCTGGCCCGCTTCGATCCCCCCACCAACGGCCCGCTGTCCATTGCCCACGACGGCATGTTCCCGGCCGCCAACCTGTCGTTCAACCTGGCGCCAGGCGTGGCCCTGGGGGACGCGGTGCGCATGCTCGACCAGGCGAAGAACGAGATCGGCATGCCGGCCGCCATCAGCGGCAACTTCCAGGGCGCGGCACAGGCGTTCCAGAGTTCCCTGGCCAGCCAGCCGTGGCTGATCCTCGCCGCGCTGGTGGCGGTGTACATCATTCTCGGCGTGCTCTACGAGAGCTTCGTGCATCCGCTGACCATCATCTCCACCCTGCCCTCCGCCGGCCTCGGCGCCCTGATCATGCTCTGGCTGTTGGGCCGGGATTTTTCGATCATGGCGCTGATCGGGCTGGTGCTGTTGATCGGCATCGTCAAGAAAAACGGCATCCTGATGATCGACTTCGCCCTCGACGCGCAGCGCAATGGCGGGCTAACACCGCAGGAGGCGATTTTCCAGGCGGGCGTAACGCGGTTCCGTCCGATCATCATGACCACCCTGGCCGCCCTGCTCGGCGCCCTGCCGCTGATGCTCGGCCATGGCCCCGGCGCGGAGTTGCGCCAGCCCCTGGGCATTGCGGTGGTCGGCGGTCTGCTGGTGAGCCAGGCGCTGACGTTGTTCACCACACCGGTCATATACTTGTGGCTCGAGCGGTTGTTCCATCGGCCCGCCCATCATTCCGGGCCTGCGTCAGCTACGGCGCTGGCGACTACAGACTGAGGCGGGGCCATGCGCGTTCTGATCATCGAAGACGAAGAAAAAACCGCGGATTACCTGCATCGCGGCCTGACTGAGCAGGGCTACATCGTGGACGTAGCCCCCGACGGCGTCGAAGGGCTGCACCTGGCCCTGGAAAGCGAATATGCGGTGATCGTGCTCGACGTGATGCTGCCGGGTCTGGATGGCTTCGGCGTGTTGCGAGCCCTGCGCGCCCGCAAGCAGACCCCGGTGATCATGCTCACCGCCCGGGAACGGGTCGAAGACCGCATCAAGGGCCTGCGCGATGGCGCCGACGATTACCTGGGCAAACCGTTCTCCTTCCTGGAACTGGTGGCCCGCCTGCAAGCCCTGACCCGTCGTAGCGGCGGCCATGAACCGGTGCAGGTGAGCATCGCCGACCTGTGGATCGACCTGATCAGCCGCAAGGCCACCCGCGCTGGCCAACGCCTGGACCTGACGGCCAAGGAGTTCTCGCTGCTCAGCGTCCTGGCCCGCCGCCAGGGTGAAATCCTCTCCAAGACCGCCATCGCCGAAATGGTCTGGGACATCAATTTCGACAGCGACGCCAACGTCGTCGAAGTGGCGATCAAACGCCTGCGGGCCAAGCTCGACGGGCCGTTCGAGCAGAAGTTGCTGCACACCATTCGCGGGATGGGTTATGTGCTGGAAAGTCGCAGTGAGTAACAGTATCGCGCTACGCCTCAGCGGCCTGTTCACCCTGGTCGCCGCGCTGGTGTTCCTGTTGATCGGCGGAGCCTTGTACCAGCAGGTCGAAAAAGGCCTGGGCCTGTTGCCCGAAGCCGAACTCGATGCCCGCTACAGTGTGCTCGAATCCACGGTGGGCCGTTACGGCACGCCCGAGCACTGGGTGAAGATCCACAACAAACTGCGTTTGCTGGGCGAGGAAGACAAGCGTATCCATTTCTGGATCGTCAGCGGTGACCCACACTTCGAATATGGCGATCCCGACCCGCAGATCCGCGCCTTCACCGAAGGGCCACTGGGTAAACGCGACCTGCAATTGCCCAACCGCCACTACCCGATGAAAGTGCTGGTGAGCCAGTTCCCGGCCAAGGACCAACGACCGCCGCTGCGTTTCATGATCGGCATCGACACCGAGACGTTCTACCAGACCCAACATCGCCTGCTGGTGGCCTTGGTCAGCCTGGCGATTGTCGGGGTGTTGCTGGCCTCCTTGCTGGGCTACTGGGTGGCGCATATCGGCCTCAAGCCACTGATCAAGCTGTCCGATGAAGCCCGGCGCCTGGCCCCTCCGCGCCTGTCCGGGCGCCTGCGGCTATCGCCGTTGCCACCGGAACTCAGCCAGTTCGTCAATTCATTCAACGCCACCCTCGACCGGGTCGAA
Source organism: Pseudomonas sp. ICMP22404 (assembly GCF_006227205.1). Classification (GTDB taxonomy): domain Bacteria; phylum Pseudomonadota; class Gammaproteobacteria; order Pseudomonadales; family Pseudomonadaceae; genus Aquipseudomonas. The sequence continues at coordinate 151,536 of NZ_VCNG01000005.1, read as the reverse complement.
CAGGCCTACTCACGGCTGGAATCGTTCAATGCCGATGTCGCCCATGAACTGCGCTCGCCCCTGACCAACCTGATCGGCCAGACCCAAGTGGCGCTGACCCGCGGTCGTTCGGCCGAGCATTACTTCGAAGTGCTGCAATCGAACCTCGAGGAACTGGAACGGCTGCGCTCGATCATCAACGACATGCTCTTCCTCGCCAGCGCCGACCAGGGCAGCAAGGCCACCAAACTGATCACCACGTCCTTGGCCGACGAAGTGGCCACCACCCTCGATTACCTGGACTTCATCCTCGAAGACGCCCAGGTCCAGGTTAGGGTCAGCGGCGACGCCCAGGCCAGCATCGAGATCGCTCATCTGCGCCGGGCGCTGATCAACCTGTTGAGCAACGCCGTACAGCACACCGCGCCAGGACACGTCATCGACGTACACATCGAAGCCCAGGCCGACCAGATCACCCTCGCCGTCACCAACCCTGGCGAACCGATTGCCACCGAACACCTGCCGCGGCTGTTCGAACGCTTCTACCGAGTCGATGCCTCTCGCAGCAACAGCGGGGCCAACCACGGGTTGGGGCTGGCCATCGTCAGGGCCATCGCCCTGATGCACGGTGGGGACGTCTTCGTGCGCAGTGACCGGGGTGCCAATACCTTTGGGATCCGTTTACCTGCCTGACTGCTCCGAACGATCCGGACACCTTTTTCCACGCCATTGAATGCTGGGCGAAAGGCTATTAGCCCAGAATCAGCAAGCCTTGGCCTCCGGCGGCAGCTACGGCTTCTGCGAACACTGATTGCCCCCTCTCGCCGATCCAAGCACAATCAGCAAAAGGCCAGCATCTGGTGAATTGCCAGCTATGCTCCCTTCGGAATGGATCGACCATATAGACATCGGAATCATGAGCACCAGCAGTGCGACACCCTGCAGCACCCCGCTTTCGATACGCTCGGAGCGGGTACTCGTACTGGCCAGCTCACTGGTTGTCATTGCCATCCTGGGCATCGTGACCTTCCTGCTGATACGCGAACACGCCAACGCCCGTGAAGCAGCGACACGCGCGGCCAGCAATATCGTGCAGTTGATCGATGCCGACGTGCTGCGCAACGTCGAACTCTACGACTTGTCGGTGCAAGGCCTGATTGCCGCGGCCCAGCGCGACGACCTGAAAGACGTCTCACCGGCCATCCGGCACCTGGCCCTGTTCGACCGCTCCACCGCCGCGCCTTACAAAGGCGACATCCTGCTGCTGGACAAACAAGGCGATGTCATCGCTGACTCGGCCTCGGTCGAACCACGCATCGGCAATTATGCTGAGCGGGAATATTTCCAGTCCCACGTCCAGAACCCAAGCCCGGAGATGATGATCAGCCGCCCCTTCCGAGCCCGGAGTGGCGAGCACGACTGGCGTATCAGTTTCAGTCGCCGACTGAGCGACGAACGAGGCGATTTCCTGGGCGTGGCCGAAGCCGCGATGCGCTTGAGTTACTTCAGCCAATTGTTCAGAAGCTTGAACATCGGGCATGGCGGTACGGTCAACCTGATCAGCCGCGACGGAATCCTGCTGGCACAGGAACCGCCCCTGGCCGAGGACATGATCGGCAGGGACTTCAGCAACCGGCCAAATTTCGTGCGCATCCTGCATGAAGGTAACGGCAGCTTCACCAGCACTTCCGGTTTTGACCAGAAACAGCGCCTCTACACCTTTTCACAGGTAGGCAACTTGCCGTTGATTGTCGTGGTGGCGCTCTCCTCCGAAGAGGTCTTTGCTTCATGGCTACGCACGACGCTGATCGTCAGCGGCGCCACCGGTGCTCTGTGCATCGGCCTGCTCTGGCTCACCTGGCTGCTGCGCCGGGAACTGAGACGCCGCCATCGCGCGGAACGGGAACTGGCCCAACGGGCGGCCACCGATCCGCTGACAGGTCTGGCCAACCGCAGGGCCCTGGATGAAACGCTGCAAAGAGAATGGCTACGGGCCTTGCGCTCGGGCCAACCGCTGTCGGTGCTGATGGTCGATGCCGACCACTTCAAGGCTTTCAATGATCGCCATGGCCATCAACAGGGTGACGAGGCACTGCGCACCTTGGCACGGCTGATCAGCGAGCGTGTCCGTCGCCCTGCCGACCTCGCAGCACGCTACGGTGGCGAAGAGTTCTCGGTGGTGTTACCGGAAACCAATACCGCCGGGGCCTTTGCCATGGCTCAAAGCATTCGCGAAGCGGTGGAACAACTGCCCGTCCAGCCGGGCGACGCGCCCATGACCGTCAGCATCGGCATCGCGACCTGGTCCCAGGGACCGTATGGCGACTTCGAACAGCTCCTGTTCGCCGCCGACAAAGCGCTATACCAGGCCAAGGCCAGCGGGCGCAATTGCGTGGTCTGCGCGATGTAATACCCCTCGCCACGAACGCTCTCCCCCGCTGCCTTTCCCCTGGGATAGGCGGCCCAAAGGGGCAGCGCTCAGTGATTTCTGTCTTGGGAAAACAGCGCCGAATATCGCCGCGCAGGATCAGTTCATTTGCTTCAAGCCGGGCCTTGACCTCACCCGCTTCGTTGCCGACTTACTAATGCACCAGCGCCTCACGTCCCATTTCCGGTCTCCTTCTGTTGGCAACATCCGCGAAGTGTCCGCCGAAGAGGGCGACGCCCGCCTGTCACATTTAAGCTTGTGCCCCGTTCCACCACTGCCGCGTCATCGCCTGCACACTGGCGGCGAGCCAGTCGAGGAATTCCATTTCCTTTGCCAGGTTGCCGCCGTCCAGCCAGTTGAGATAGGCGTCCAGCAGGAAGCTCGACACCATCCGCGCCAGCATGGCCGGATCGCCGGGCATGATGCCCGGCTCGCCCAATGCTTCTTGCATGCGATGGATGGTGCGTTCGGCAAGAACCGTATGCAGATGGTCCACATACCGCCCGAAGCGTGGATCGTGGGGCGCCTGACGCAGCAGTATCCGCAGGGCGGCGCGCTTCTGTCGCGCCAACGCCAGGGTATGCGGCAGGCGCTCGGTCCACTTGTCCGCCGGCATGGCATCGACGCCGAGCAGTGCCTCGACCATGTCGGCCAATACCGCGTCGATCAGCGCATCCTTCGATCCGAAGTAGCGATAGAGCACGACCTTGGAGACACCAGCATGCGCGGCAATCGCGTCAATGGTGACGCTGCGCAGCCCATGCGCGTCGATCGCGTCTGCCGCGCTTGCGATCAACAAGGCACGCCGGTTGGTCCTGTGATCTTCGAGCATATCTGCATAGGTGCCGGTCATAGCCCGATTTTCGTTCACGTACGGCATGGTTACAAGATGTTACTATACAGTAACATCGGGGATCGGCGTGGCGACAAAGGAACGGTGCGACATGAACAGAGCCAGACTTTTCTTAACATACGGTTTGATCGCAGCCTCTCTTGTTGGCACGGTCGAGGCACAGCCAAGATTGCTGGAACGGTTGCGCGAGGCGCGGGAGGCGCGCGCCGAACGAGCCGAGCAGGCCGACAACAGCCACGCTGTGTCGAAGACGCTGCGGGTCGGAGGCCTCGACCGCAGCTATCTGCTCCTCGACGAGCATCGCGGCAACGGTCCCGCGCCGCTGGTGATCGTGCTGCATGGCGGCGGCGGTAGTCCCGAAACGATGATTCCGCGCTGGGAACAGCAGGCGCAGACCGCCGGATTGGTGGTCGCCGCCCCCAAGGGGATTGGCCGTAACGATAGAATGGGCACCTGGAACGCCAGCGGTTGTTGCGGTGAGGCAGTGTCGAAGGGCGTGGACGATGTCGGCTTCGTTGCCGCCGTTATCGACGACGTGTCCAAGCAAATGCAGATCGACAGACGCCGTATCTATGTTGCCGGTTTTTCCAACGGCGGCATGCTGACCCATCGCGTTGCAATCGCTCTCGGCGATCGAATTGCCGCCGCTGCTGTAGTTTCCGGCGCGCTGTTCGGCAATGAAAGTACCGCGCGCACGCCTGTGCCGATGCTCGTCATACACGGTGAGCAGGATCCCGTCGTCGGTTTCAACGGCGGTATGAGCCAGACTGGCTTCGTCGCCAAGGGGCAGACGATCCCGTTCGAGCCGGTCCGCTATGCCGTGAATTTCTGGCGCAGGGCCAATGGCTGCAAAGGCAACCCTTCGGTAACGCAGCGACCCGGCGTGAAGATGGAGAGCAGCGTCAGTTGCCACGGCAACGCCGATATCGTGTTTTACGATTTGCCGAACGGCGGCCATAGTTGGCCGGGATCAAGCAGCGGAAAGGGCCTGGGGCGCAGCGGAAGCGACGGCGGCGCAAGCGCCGCGCCTATAGATGCGACCGGTACAATCTGGGACTTCTTCGAGGCGCACACCCGGTAATGGGCGCAACGCGATCTGCGGTTGCTGTGGCGTAGTCCAGCGAAGTTCGGTGCTGGAGTCATGCGGAAATAAAAAAAGGCCACCCGAAGGCAGCCCTTAAAAAACTAGAGAGGTTTTTTGCTTACACGGCCGCAACAGGGCGCATGTAAGAGATCGGTGCGGTACTGGCGTCTTCGAACGTCACGACTTCCCATGCATCTTTCTGCTCAATCAACTTGCGCAGCAGCTGGTTGTTCAGTGCGTGGCCGGACTTGAAGCCCTTGAACTCACCAATCAGGCTATTGCCCAGCAGGTAGAGGTCGCCGATTGCATCGAGGATCTTGTGTTTGACGAATTCGTCTTCATAGCGAAGGCCGTCTTCGTTCAACACGCCATCGGAATCGACCACGATCGCGTTTTCAACACTGCCGCCGAGTGCGAGGTTGTGCTTGCGCAGGTACTCGATGTCACTCATGAAACCAAAGGTACGGGCGCGGCTGACTTCTTTTACGAACGAAGTGCTGGAAAAATCCACGCTTGCACTCTGGGTGCGGTCACGGAAAACCGGGTGATCGAAATCGATCTCGAAGCTCACCTTGAAACCATCGAAAGGGACGAAAGTGGCGCGCTTGTCGCCGTCTTCCACTGTCACTTCCCGCAGGATGCGGATGAACTTCTTGGCCGCGTCCTGCTCTTCCAGGCCAGCCGATTGAATCAGGAATACGAAGGGTCCGGCGCTGCCATCCATGATCGGGACTTCGGACGCGGAGAGCTCGACGTAGGCGTTATCGATGCCCAGGCCAGCCATGGCCGAGAGCAAATGCTCCACCGTGTCCACTTTGGTGTCACCGTTGACCAGTGTGGTCGACATGGTGGTTTCACCAACATTTTCCGCGCGAGCAGGAATCTGCACCACAGGGTCGAGGTCGGCACGACAAAACACAATGCCGGTGTCGACAGGCGCGGGCTTGAGGGTCAGGTAGACCTTCTCGCCGGAGTGCAGGCCGACACCTGTGGCACGGATAATATTCTTCAGGGTGCGTTGTTTAATCATGGCATGGGCCGCTTCAGCGCAAATTGCGAACTGGTATCAACAAAGGCTGGCGATGATAGCAGACCAGACCTTTGCTGAACACCAATCACCCGAATACCCCTGATACATTTCATCAATCGGCCTGACGACGCAGGAAGGCCGGGATATCCAGGTAGTCCAGATCGTCTTGTGGATTCATCTTCGCGGCAGTCGCAGCACCGGCCTGGGCCTGGTTGCGCATGACGGTCGGACGGTCCAGGTCGCGGTAGTTCACCGCAGGCTGTTCCTGACGAACGGGGGCTTGCTGCTGAGGCTGCGAGGCCATTGTGGTCTGGACGGTGTTGTCGATCACCTTCATCGGCTTCTCGATTTTCGCACCCAGGCCGGTGGCAACCACGGTCACGTGCAGCTCGTCACGCATGTCCGGATCGATCACGGTGCCGACCTTGACCATGGCGTGGTCGGAAGCGAACGCTTCGATGATGCTACCCACGTCGGAGTACTCGCCCAAGGACAGGTCCGGACCAGCGGTGATGTTCACCAGGATGCCGCGAGCGCCCTGCAGGTTCACATCTTCGAGCAGCGGGTTGCGGATGGCCGCTTCGGTGGCTTCGCGAGCACGGTTCGGACCGCTGGCGCAGCCAGTGCCCATCATCGCCATGCCCATTTCGGACATCACGGTGCGTACGTCGGCGAAGTCGACGTTGATCATGCCCGGACGCTTGATGATGTCGGAGATACCGCGAACGGCACCGGCCAGTACGTCATCGGCCTTGGCGAAAGCCGACAGCAGGCTGGCGTCTTTACCGAGGATGGTCAGCAGTTTCTCGTTGGGAATGGTGATCAACGAGTCGACGCTGTCGCTCAGCGCGCGGATGCCTTCATCGGCAATCTGCATGCGCTTGCGGCCTTCGAACGGGAACGGACGGGTCACCACCGCAACGGTGAGGATGCCCATTTCCTTGGCCACTTCGGCAATGATCGGCGCCGCACCGGTACCGGTACCGCCGCCCATGCCCGTGGTGATGAACACCATGTTGGTGCCGGCCAGGACTTCAGCGATGCGCTCGCGGTCTTCCAGGGCAGCCTGACGGCCAACCTCGGGATTCGCGCCGGCACCCAGGCCCTTGGTCACGCCGGTACCCAGTTGCAGGATGGTCCGCGCGCCAATGTTCTTCAGCGCTTGAGCATCGGTGTTGGCGCAGATGAATTCGACGCCTTCGATGTTGCTCTTGACCATGTGATTGACAGCGTTGCCGCCGCCACCGCCGACACCGATTACTTTGATAACCGGGCTAGCGGGGATGTTGTCTACGAGTTCGAACATTTTCCCTCTCCTTACATTCTCTAGTTTTTTTCGCCTACTGCGTTTGTTGCCCTTCCAGCGCCAGGCCTGAAACCTGTCGCCCGAAGCCTGAAACCTGTATCAGAAATTGCCTTTGACCCACGCCTGGAGCCGCTCGAACAGCGGAGCCTTCGGCTCGTCGCTGTTGTAGCTGTCGCGGCTGCCGATCCCCGAGAACGAGATCCCGTCGGACTGCTTCTGCAGGCCGTACATCAACAGGCCCACGCCGGTGGAATAGATCGGGTTGCGCACCACGTCATCCAGACCCTTGACGCCATGGGGCACACCCAGGCGTACCGGCATGTGGAAGATTTCCTCGGCCAGCTCGACTGCGCCTTCCATCTTCGACGTACCACCGGTCAGCACAATGCCGGCCGGGATCAGGTCTTCGTAGCCGCTGCGACGCAGCTCGGCCTGGATCAACGTGAACAGTTCGTCGTAGCGCGGCTCGACCACTTCGGCCAGGGCCTGGCGGGACAGCTCGCGCGGAGGACGGTCGCCAACGCTCGGGACCTTGATGGTTTCACCGGCACCGGCCAGTTTCGCCAGAGCGCAGGCGTAGCGGATCTTGATTTCCTCGGCGTACTGGGTCGGGGTGCGCAACGCCATGGCGATGTCGTTGGTCACCTGGTCACCGGCAATCGGGATCACCGCGGTGTGGCGAATGGCGCCTTCGGTGAAGATCGCGATGTCGGTGGTGCCGCCGCCGATGTCCACCAGGCACACGCCCAGTTCCTTCTCGTCGTCGGTCAGTACCGAGTAGGCCGAAGCCAGTTGCTCGAGGATGATGTCGTCGATTTCCAGGCCGCAACGGCGCACGCATTTCTCGATGTTCTGCGCAGCGTTCACGGCGCAGGTCACCACGTGGACCTTGGCTTCCAGGCGCACGCCGGACATGCCCAGGGGCTCGCGCACGCCTTCCTGGTTGTCGATCACGTAATCCTGCGGCAGGGTGTGCAGCACCCGCTGGTCGGCCGGAATCGCCACGGCCTGTGCCGCGTCGAGCACGCGCTCGAGGTCGGCGGAGCTGACTTCGCGATCACGGATCGCGACGATACCGTGGGAGTTCAGGCTGCGGATGTGATTACCCGCCACGCCGACGAACGCCGAGTGGATCCGGCAACCGGCCATCAGCTGCGCTTCTTCGATGGCGCGCTGGATCGATTGCACGGTGGACTCGATGTTCACCACCACACCTTTCTTCAGGCCACGGGACGGATGGGTACCGATCCCGACGATGACCAGCGTGCCGTCGTCCGCAACCTCGCCTACCAGCGCAACCACCTTGGAAGTGCCGATATCCAGCCCGACGATCATTTTTCCGCTTTGCACGTTTGCCATGGGTCCTGCCTCTTCTTAATTCTTCGCGACGGCGGGTTGGGCCGTCGTGGGCGCTACCGGTTCCCGCCAGCCAACAGCCAGGCCATTGGCGTAGCGCAGATCGATGCGCGCGATGTTCGTAATCTGTTCTTTGAGCGTCTTGTCGTAGATGGCGATGAAGCGGCGCATCTTTTCCACCAGGTTGCCGCGACCGAGCAGCAGCTCGATGCCCGGCCCCGAGCTGCCCGCGCCAGTGGTCAGGAACCAGCTGCCGCGCTCGCGCAATTCCAGGCGCGCGATGGAGAAGCCCAACGGCCGCAGCATCTGGCTCAACACCTGGTATTGCTGCATCACCTGCTGCTGGGCCCGCTGCGGGCCGAACAACTGTGGCAAATGTTCGTAGTTGGCCAGTTCCCGCGGCGTGAACGCCTGGCCCTGGTTGTTCAACAGCGACTCGTCACCCCAACGGGCCACCGGCAGTTGTTCTTCCAGGCGGATCGAGACCTGGTCAGGCCACACGCGCCGGACTTCGGCATGGGCAATCCAGGGCATTTGCTCCAGTTCCGTGCGCATGCCAGCCAGGTCGATGGTGAAGAAGCTCGAAGCCACGAACGGGGCGATCCGCTGCTGCACCGCCTGCTGGCTGATGTAGCTGAGGTCGCCCTGGACGTTGATCCGGGCGATCGGCCGGTCAGCGTAAGGCAGCAACCGCTGGGCGCCTTCATACGTACCGAACCCCAACGCCACCAACAGCACCGGCCAGAACAGGCTCTTGAGAAAGCCAAAGTTGGCTTTCGGCAAGCGCGCCGACATCGGCTCTTTGGCCACCATTCGGCTGGCACCCCGCGGCACCGGCTTGCGACCGGGTGCGGATGGCTGATGACGAAGCGATGCGCCTTGCATGGCTTAACCTCGTGGCTCTTGATTGCCGACACTGGCGGCCAGGATCGACAGCACCAGTTGCTGGAAATCCAGACCGGCGGCACGGGCCGCCATCGGTACCAGACTGTGATCGGTCATGCCGGGCGCGGTGTTGACCTCCAGGAACCAGAACTGACCCTCGGCGTCCTGCATCACGTCCGCCCGTCCCCAACCGGCAATACCCAGCGCCTCACAGGCCTTGGCCGTGAGGTCCATCAGTTCTTTTTCCTTGGTGCTGTCCAGCCCGCAGGGAATGCGGTACTGGGTGTCATTGGCCACGTACTTGGCGTCGTAGTCGTAGAACGTGTGGGGCGTGCCCAGCGCAATCGGCGGCAACACCTGGTCACGCAGGGTGGCGATGGTGAACTCGGGACCGGTGATCCATTGCTCGACCAACACTTGCGAATCGTAGGAACTGGCGTCTTTCCATGCCGCGGTCAACTCAGGCAGCGAATTCACTTTCGCCATGCCGATACTTGAACCTTCATGGGCCGGTTTGACGATCAAAGGGAAGCCCAGTTCCGTGGCCGCCGACATACAGTCGGCCTCGGACGCCAGCACGGCATGCCGCGGCGTCGGGATGCCGAGGCTGTGCCAGACCTGCTTGGTGCGCAGCTTGTCCATCGCCAGGGCCGATGCCAGGATGCCGCTGCCGGTGTAGGGAATGCCCAGGCATTCGAGCAGGCCTTGCATGCTGCCGTCTTCGCCGCCGCGACCATGGAGAATGATGAATGCGCGGTCGATCTTTTCGCTCAGCAGGCGCTGCAGGAAGTCATCGCCCACGTCGATGCCGAATGCATCGACGCCGGCGCTTTGCAGGGCTTCGAGCACGGCCTTGCCGGACTTGAGGGACACCTCGCGCTCGGCGCTCTTGCCACCGAACAGCACGGCGACGCGGCCGAAGGCTTTCGGGTCAAGGGTGGAGACCAGGTTGGCGTAGGCAGCAGTCATTTCAGTTTCCCCTCGCTGGAGGCCACGGTGGCACCGGCGAATAACGGACTTTTCAACAGTTTCGGCGCCAGGCCGCCGATGTCACCGGCCCCTTGGCACAACAGGATGTCGCCGGCGCGCAGCAGCGGCTTGACCAACGGCGCGAGGTCCACGCCGCGCTCGATATAGATCGGGTCCAGTTGACCGCGCTGGCGGATGCTGTGGCACAGCTGACGGCTGTCGGCGCCCGGGATAGGCTCTTCGCCGGCCGGATAGACTTCCATCAACAGCAGCACGTTGGCGTCGGTCAGGACCTGGACGAAATCGTCGTACAGGTCGCGGGTGCGGCTGTAGCGGTGCGGCTGGTAAACCATCACCAGGCGGCGCTCCGGCCAACCACCGCGCACGGCCTTGATCACCGCCGCGACCTCGGTCGGGTGGTGGCCGTAGTCGTCCACCAGCATCACGTTGCCGCCGTCCACCGGCAGCTCGCCATAGACCTGGAAGCGTCGACCCACGCCCTGGAAGCCGGACAGCCCCTGGACGATGGCTTCATCGCTGACACCTTCGTCGGTGGCAATGCAAATGGTGGCCAAGGCATTGAGCACGTTGTGGTTGCCCGGCATGTTCACCGACACGTCCAGCGGTTCGCGGTCGGGACGCAGCACCGTGAAGAACGTCTGCATGCCTTGTTGGCGCACGTTGATAGCGCGCACGTCGGCTTCTTCGCCGAAACCGTAGGTCACGGTCGGACGCTTGATCAGCGGCAGGATTTCACGCACCACCGGGTCATCCATGCACACCACCGCCAAACCGTAGAACGGCAGGTTGTGAAGGAACTCGACGAAGGTCTTCTTCAACTTGTTGAAGTCGCCGCCGTAGGTCGCCATGTGGTCGGCGTCGATGTTGGTGACCACGGCCACCAGCGGTTGCAGGTGCAGGAAGCTCGCGTCACTCTCGTCGGCTTCGGCGATCAGGTAGCGGCTGGTGCCCAGTTGGGCATTGGTGCCCGCGGCATTCAGACGACCGCCGATCACGAAGGTCGGGTCCAGGCCGCCGGCAGCGAACACCGAGGCGATCAGGCTGGTGGTGGTGGTCTTGCCGTGGGTACCGGCCACGGCGATACCGTGGCGATAGCGCATCAGCTCGGCCAGCATCTCGGCACGTGGCACCACCGGAATGCGCCGTTCCAGGGCGGTGGCGACTTCCGGGTTGGACGTGTTCACCGCACTGGAAACCACCAGCACATCGGCATTGGCGGCGTTCTCGGCACGGTGGCCGATAAAGATCTGGGCGCCAAAGGATTCCAGGCGCTCGGTAACCGGGGAAGCCTTCAAGTCGGAACCGGAGACCTGGTAGCCCAGGTTCAGCAGCACTTCGGCGATCCCGCACATGCCCACGCCGCCGATACCGACGAAGTGGATGCGGCGGATGCGGCGCATCTCCGGCTGTGGCATGGCTTTGCGATTCTCAACCATGGGCCACCTCCAGGCAGGTATCGACCACTTGGGCCGTTGCATCGGGTTTGGCCAGGCGGCGCGCGGCGCGGGCCATGTCTTCAAGTCGTTGCGGTTGCATCAAGACCTCTGTCAGGCGGGCGGCAAGATCCGCGGCGCCGGTCGTTCTTTGCGGCAGCAGGAAGGCAGCGCCTTCTCGGGCCAAATAATCGGCATTGCGGGTCTGGTGATCGTCGATGGCGTGGGGCAAAGGCACCAGCATCGAGGGCAGACCGGCGGCAGCCAGTTCACTGATGGTCAGCGCGCCTGCGCGACAGATCACCAGGTCGGCCCAGCCATAGGCTTGGGCCATGTCTTTGATGAACGGCTGCACTTGCGCCTCGACGCCTGCGGCGCGGTAGCGCTCGGCGGTCACTTCATCGTGGTGCTTGCCGGCCTGGTGAAAGACTTCCGGCCGCAGTTCGGAAGCGACCTGCGACAAGGCTTCGGGCAGCAATTTGTTCAACGGCTCTGCCCCCAGGCTCCCACCCAGGACCAGCAAACGCGCTTTGCGTCCGACCAGGGTCGGGCGCGGGGTATCGAGAAACAGCTCGGTACGCACCGGATTACCGGTGGTGCGGCGGCTGCCCGACAGGGTAAAGGTGTCGGGAAAGGCTTCACAGACCCGGGCGGCCAACGGCACCAGTAACCGATTGGCGGTACCGGCGACGGCGTTCTGTTCGTGAACGATCACCGGCACGCCGGCCAGTTTCGCCGCGACACCGCCCGGACCAGTCACATAACCACCGAACCCGACCACGCAGACCGGCCGCAGCCGACGAATGATCGCCCGCGCCTGCCAGACCGACTTGAGCAACATCAGCGGGGCCTTGAGCAAGGACAGCTTGCCCTTACCCCGCAGGCCGCTGGCATTGATCCGGTGCAATTCCAGACCCGCACCGGGAACCAGTTCATTCTCGATGCCTCGTGGCGTGCCCAGCCAATGCACGGTGTAGCCGCGCGCCTGGAACTCCCGGGCACAGGCCAACGCCGGGAAGACATGCCCGCCGGTGCCGCCGGCCATGATCAGCACGTTAGCGCCCATGAGTCGGCTCCTCGGCGAAGTCGCTCTCCTGGAATTCCATCTCTTCGCTGCCCAGGTGCGTCCGGCTCTCCCATTCGATGCGCAACAGCAAACCGAGGCAGGCACAGCAGATCACCAGGGAGCTGCCGCCATAACTGAGGAACGGCAGCGTCAGGCCCTTGGTCGGCAGCAGGCCGACGTTCACACCGATGTTGATCAGGAACTGACCAATCCACAGGAACGACAGACCGTAGGCCACATAAGCGGCGAAGAACTGCTTGGCCTTCTCGGCCCACAAACCGATGTACATGCCACGCACGCAGACAAACACGAACAGGGCCACGGTGCACAACGACCCCACCACGCCCAGTTCTTCGGCCAGCACCGAGAACACGAAGTCGGTGTGGGCTTCCGGCAGGTAGAACTGTTTCTGCACGCTGTTGCCCAGGCCTACGCCCAGCCATTCGCCGCGCCCGAAAGCGATCAGCGCCTGGGTCAATTGATAACCGGAACCGAACTGGTCGGCCCACGGGTCGGTAAAGGTGATCAGGCGCGCCATCCGATAGGGTTGCGCCTGTACCAGCACTGTCACGGCAGCCACCGCAAGCGCCACCATCAGAATGAAGCGGAACAGCCCGACCCCGCCCAGGAACAGCATGGCCGCCGCCGCGCCCATCATCACCACCGTGGCGCCGAAGTCGGGCTCCATCAGCAGCAGGCCCGCCATGGGCAGCAATACGATGAATGGCTTGAAGAAGCCCATCCAGCTCTCGCGCACTTCTTTCTGGCGACGCACCAGATAACCAGCGAGGAAAAGCACCACAAAGACCTTGGCGATTTCCGAAGGCTGTACGTTGAAGAAACTGAAACCGATCCAGCGCATCGAGCCGTTGACCTCGCGGCCAATACCCGGCACCAGCACCATCACCAGCAGGCCAAAGGCGCCGAGCAGCATCATCCAGCCCAGGCGCTGCCAGGTGGCGATCGGCACCATCATGGTGACGACGCAGGCGCCCAGGCCGATCACCAGGTAAACCAGGTGGCGGATCATGTGGTACAGGGTGTTGCCGGATTGCACGGCAGCCACTTCCGACGACGCGGAAGTGATCATCACCAGACCCAGGCCGAGCAATGCCAGGCAGCCGGCGAGCATCGGGAAATCCAGGTCGATGCCACGCCCGGTGATCAGCGGCGACGGATACGGCTTGATGACGTTTCTCAGGCTCATGCCAAGTCCTCCGCGGCCCGGGCGAACAACTGCCCACGCTCTTCGTAGTTCTTGAACATGTCGAAACTGGCACAGGCCGGCGACAGCAGGACGGCATCGCCCGGCTGAGCGAGGGCACGGCATTGCTGCACAGCCTCGTCCAGCGAAGCGACACGAACCAGCGGAACGCCGTCGCCGATGGCCTCGGCGATCAGCTCGCGGTCACGTCCCATCAGCACCACGGCGCGGCAGTTGGCCGCTACCGGATCGCGCAGGTCCTTGAAGTCGGCCCCCTTGCCGTCGCCACCGGCGATCAGCACGAGCTTGCCCTCGATGTCTGCTCCCAGGCCCTCGATGGCGGCCAGCGCGGCCCCCACATTGGTGGCCTTGGAATCGTTGTACCAGGCCACGCCATCCAGGTCGCGAACCCACTGGCAGCGGTGTTCGAGACCGGCGAAGGTACGCAGCGCCGACAGCATGGCGTCGAACGGCAGGCCGACCGCATGCCCAAGGGCCAGGGCCGCCAACGCGTTGGCCTGGTTGTGGGCACCCCGGATCTTCAGCTCGCGCACCGGCATCAGGTTCTGGAATTCGAAGGCCAGGTATTTCTCGCCGTTCTCTTCCCGCAACCCGAAGCCCTTGAAGTCCGGTACGCCGAGGCCGAAGGACCAGCATGGCATGCCCTCGCCCAGCAGCGGACGGGTCAGGGCGTCCTGGCGGTTGAATACCACTTGCCGGGCACCCCGGAAAATCCGGTGCTTGGCCAAGTGATAGGCCGGCAGGCCGCTGTAGCGGTCCATGTGGTCTTCGCTGATGTTGAGCACGGTCGCCACTTCGGCGCCGAGATGATCGGTGGTCTCGAGCTGGAAGCTCGACAGCTCCATCACGTACAACTCGACGTCGTCGCTGAGCAGGTCCAGCGCCGGGGTTCCGAGGTTGCCGCCCACGGCGACCCGCTTGCCGGCCGCCGCGGCCATTTCGCCCACCAGGGTGGTGACGGTGCTTTTCGCATTGGAGCCGCTGATGGCGATGATCGGCGCCTTGGCGTTACGCGCGAACAGCTCGATATCACCGGACAATTTCACGCCACGGGCAGCAGCGGCCTGCAGGGCCGGCGTCGCCAGGGCCAGGCCGGGGCTCACGTAGAGCTCGTCGGCGCGGCACAGGAATTCGACGTCCAGCTCGCCACAACGCACGTCCACCTGCGGATAGTCACGCCGCAGCGTGGCCAGCTCAGGCGGATTCTCCCGCGTATCGGCCACGGCAAACGACACGCCCCGGCTCGCCAGGAAGCGAACCAGGGACATGCCGCTCTTGCCGAGGCCGACAACGATGCGGAAGTGGTCAGAAGCGATCAGGGACACTCGTTCTACCTCAGCTTCAGGGTGGCAAGGCCGATCAGCACCAGAATCACGGTGATGATCCAGAAACGGACGATCACGCGCGGCTCGGGCCAGCCCTTGAGTTCAAAATGGTGGTGGATCGGCGCCATGCGGAATACGCGGCGGCCGGTCAATTTAAAGGACGCAACCTGAATGACCACTGACAGGGTCTCCATCACGAACACGCCGCCCATGATGAACAGGACGATTTCCTGGCGAACGATGACGGCAATGGTGCCCAGGGCCGCGCCCAGCGCCAGCGCGCCGACGTCGCCCATGAATACCTGGGCCGGATAGGTGTTGAACCAGAGGAAACCCAGGCCGGCGCCGATCAACGCGCCGCAGAACACGATCAACTCACCCGCCCCAGGCACGTAGGGGATCAGCAGGTATTCGGCGAACTTCACGTTGCCCGACAGGTAGCAGAAGATCCCCAGCGCGCCGCCGACCATGACCGTTGGCATGATCGCCAGGCCATCGAGACCATCCGTGAGGTTGACAGCGTTGCTCGAACCGACGATCACCAGGTAGGTCAGCACGACGAAGCCCGCGCCCAGCGGAATGCTGTAGTCCTTGAGCATCGGCAGGATCAGGGTGGTTTCCACCGGCGAGGCGGCGGTCATATAAAGGAAGATCGCCGCGCCCAGGCCGAACACCGACTGCCAGAAATATTTCCAGCGGCTCGGCAGCCCGCGGGAGTTTTTCTCGATGACCTTGCGGTAGTCGTCCACCCAGCCGATGGCGCCGAACAACAGGGTCACCAGCAGCACGGTCCAGACATAGCGATTGGCCAGGTCGGCCCAGAGCAAGGTGCTGACGCCGATGGACGACAGGATCAACGCGCCACCCATGGTCGGGGTGCCGGATTTGGACAGGTGCGACTGCGGACCGTCGTTACGCACCGACTGGCCGATTTGCAGGTTCTGCAGGGTGCGGATCATCCACGGGCCCAGGAACAGCGACAACGACAGCGCGGTCAACACACCCAGGATCCCGCGCAGGGTCAGGTATTGGAAGACCGCGAAGCCTTTGTAGAACTGTTGCAGGTACTCCGCTAGCAGCAGCAGCATTAATGTTTCTCCGTACGGGTGCCGCACAGCGCCGCGACGATGTTTTCCATCGCTGCGCTACGAGAGCCCTTGATCAATAAGGTGGTGTTCGGGTCTTGCTCGGCACCCAGGGCCTGGATCAGGTCGGCCTGAGTGGTGAAATGCTGTGCGTGCTCGCCAAACGCGGCGACGGCGTGGGCCATCATCGGACCGACGGCATACAACGCGTCGACCTTGCCACGGGCATAGGCTCCGACATCGTGGTGCCCCTGTCGCGCCCACTCTCCCAATTCGCCGATATCTCCCAGCACCAGCACGGTGCGGCCGGAAAAACCGGCGAGGATATCCACCGCCGCACACATGGACGTCGGGTTGGCATTGTAGGTGTCGTCGATCACCCGCATGCCGTTGCTGGCCAGTTGCGCCACCGTGCGCCCCTTGACCGGTTGCACGGCGTTCAAGCCTGCGACGATGCCTGGAAGGGACACGCCCAGCGCATGGGCGGCGGCGGCGGCAGCCAGGGCGTTGGCGACGTTATGGGTGCCGAGCAGGTTCAACTGGACCCGCTCTGCACCGTCGGGACTGTGCAGGTTGAAGGCCGGGCAACCGCGGGCATCGCGGTCCAGGTCGCTGGCGTAGAAGTTCGCGGCGAGGTTGCTCAAGGCAAACGTCAGCACCTTGCGCTCACCCGCCCGCGCCTTCCAGATTTCGAACGCCTTGTCGTCGAGATTCAGCACGGCGACGCCATCGGCCTCAAGCCCCTCGATGATCTCGCCCTTGGCCTCGACGATTTTTTCCGGGCCACCGAACTCGCCAACATGGGCGGTCCCTGCGTTGTTGAGCACGGCGACGTGAGGCTTGGTCATGCCCACGGTGTAGGCGATCTCGCCGAGCCGCGAGGCACCCAGTTCGATGACGGCGGCGCTGTGCTCCGGCGCCAGTTCGAGCAGGGTCAACGGTACGCCGAGGTCATTGTTCAGGTTGCCCCGGGTCGCCAGCACCAGACCACGAGTACGCAGGATGCTGGCGAGCATTTCCTTGACCGTGGTCTTGCCGCTGGAACCGGTGATGGCCGCGACCGGATTGCCGAATGCTGCACGGTTCAGTGCGCCGAGCTGGCCCAGGGCCTGGCGGGTGTCGCCCACCAGCAGCTGTGGCAGCGCACTGTTGGTGACTTCGCGCTCGACCAATGCCGCGACCGCACCTTTGGCCGCCACATCATTCAGATAATCGTGGCCGTCAAAACGCGGTCCGGCCAAGGCGACGAACAGTTGTCCCGGGGCAATGGCCCGGCTGTCGATGCTGACGCCGTCGAAACAGGCATCCGCCGCGATGAGACGCGCATTCAGGGCGCCGGTCAGTTCGCTGAGTTTCAAGGCTTTAAGCATGGGCCACCTCCCAGGCGGTCAAGGCGTGATCGGCCTCGACCAGATCGGAGAAGCCATGGCGCACGCCGTTGATTTCCTGGTAATCCTCGTGCCCCTTGCCAGCCAGGACGACCACATCGTCCGCCGAAGCGCTGGCGATCAACTGGGCAATCGCCTGGCCGCGACCGGCGACGAAGGTCACCTTGTCCGCCGCCGAGAACCCGGCACGGATGTCATCGAAAATCTGCATCGGGTCTTCGCTGCGGGGGTTGTCGTCGGTGACGAGTACACCATCGGCCAACCGCTCCACCACTTCGGCCATCAGCGGGCGCTTGCCGCGATCGCGGTCGCCACCGCAGCCGAACAGGCAGAGCAATTTGCCTTTGGCGTGAGGCCGCAAGGCCATCAGGACTTTTTCCAGGGCGTCGGGGGTGTGGGCGTAATCGACCACCACCAGCGGTTGAGTACCACCACCCAGGCGCTGCATGCGACCGGCCGGGCCTTCGAGCTTCGGCAGGATCTTGAGGATTTCATCCAGCGCGTAGTCCAACCCCAGCAAGGCGCCGATGGCGGCCAATACGTTGCTCAGGTTGAAACGCCCCAGCAAAGTGCTGCGCAGATGGTGCTCGCCCTGTGGCGTGACCAGCGTGGCTCGCACGCCCTCGTCGTCGAATTGCGCCTGGCGTACATAAAGGTGGGCGCCGGCATCTTCGAGGCTGTAGGTGATCAACCGGGACTCGCCCTGATTGGCCGCCAATTGCCGGCCGAACTCATCGTCGAGGTTGATGACCCGGCACTTCAGGTTGTTCCAGGCAAACAGCTTGGCCTTGGCTTCGCCATAGGCCTGCATGCTGCCGTGATAGTCCAGGTGATCCCGGGACAGATTGGTCAATACGGCGATGTCGAACGCCAGGGCGGTGACGCGCCCCTGGTCCAGGCCATGGGAGGAGACTTCCATCGCGACAGCCTTGGCACCGGCCTTTTTCAGGTCGGCCAGGGTCGCCTGCACGGCAATCGGGTTTGGCGTGGTGTGCAGGCCGCTCACCAGCGCACCGTGGAAACCGTTGCCCAGCGTCCCGACAATGCCGCAGTGCTGCCCCAACAGGTCCAGCGCCTGGGCCACCAATTGGGTGACGCTGGTCTTGCCGTTGGTGCCGGTCACGCCAATCAGGTTCAGGTGACGGCTAGGCTCGCCATAAAAGCGCCCGGCGATGTCCGATAACTGCGCCGCGAGGCCCTTGACCGGAATCAGCGGCACGTCGGTGATTGGCAACACAGTCGCACCTTCCACCTCATACGCCACGGCAGCCGCGCCGCGTTGCAAGGCATCGGCGATGTGGGCGCGGCCGTCGTACCGTCCGCCCGGCACCGCCAGGAACAGGTCCCCGGCGCGGACATTGCGGCTGTCCAGGGCCAGTTCGCGAATCAGCAGATCGTGACCGGCGTGGGCAAAAATCTTGTTCAGGCTCAGGGACATCAGCCACGCCCTCCATCAGCTTTCAAAGGGACGACCGGTGCAGTGCTCGCCTGCTGGGTGGGCGGCAGGTTGTCCGGGGTGACGTTCATCAGGCGCAGGGTGCCGGACATGACCTTGCTGAATACCGGCGCCGACACCAGGCCACCGAAGTAGCCCGCCTTGCTCGGCTCGTCGATGACCACCACGATGGCGTAGCGCGGGTCACTCATCGGCCCGAAGCCAGCGAACAGCGAACGGTAGGAGTTCTCGGCATAGCCCTTGGTCCCCACGGAGGTCTTGCGAGCCGTACCCGACTTGCCTGCGACGTGGTAGGCCGGCACCTGTGCGCGGAAGACGCCACGCGGCGCCTCGATGACCTGCTGCAACATGCCCTGCATGGTCTTGGCGACCTTCTCGGGGATCACCTGGGTGGTCTGCGGCGGCTTGTCGGTCTTGATCAGGGTCAGCGGCGCGATGCGGCCGTTGTTGGCCAACGCCGAGAACGCGTGGACCAACTGGATCGCCGTCACGGAAACCCCGTAGCCGTAGGACAGGGTTGCCGTCTCGGCCTTGCGCCATTCGCGATAGTTCGGCAGGTTGCCGACACGCTCGCCAGGGAAGCCCAGGCCGGTGTCCTGGCCGAGCCCGATCTTCTGCGCCAGGCGATAGATGGTCTCACCGCCGATGTCGAAGGCGATCTTGCTCATGCCGACGTTACTGGAGTTGATCAGGATGCCGGTCAGGTCGAGCACCGGGCCTTCGGTCTTGGACACGTCGCGAATGGTGTACTTGCCGATCTGCAGGGTCCCCGGATACACCTCGACGGTGTCGCTCGGCTTCCAGCGCCCGGTTTCCAGCGCGGCGGCCATGGAAACGGCCTTCATGGTCGAACCCGGCTCGAACACGTCGATCATCGCGCGGTTGCGCATCATCGCCGGTTGCAGGTTGCGGCGGTTGTTCGGGTTGTAGGTGGGCTGGTTGACCATGGCCAGGATCTCGCCGGTCTTCACGTCCATGATCACCAGGCTGCCTGCCTTGGCACCGTTCTCGACGATGGCATTGCGCAGTTCGCGGTTGGCCAGGTATTGCAGGCGCAGATCAATGGACAACGCCAAGGGCTTGCCGGCCTTGGCGTTTTTGGTGACCTGGACATCCTTGATCAGCCTGCCGCGCCGATCCTTGATGACCTGGCGCTTGCCGGCGACCCCGGCGAGCCATTCGTCATAAGCCAGTTCCACACCTTCGCGCCCCCGGTCATCGATATCGGTAAAGCCGACCATGTGGGCCGTCACTTCACCGGCCGGATAAAAGCGCCGGAACTCTTCGATGCCATAGACGCCCGGCACTTTCAGGTCGAGCACGCTCTGGCCCTGCTCGGGCGTCAAGCCGCGCACCAGATAGATGAATTCCTTGTTGGCCTGGGCTTCCAGGCGTTCGGCCAGGGCCTTGGGGTCCTGCCCGAGCGCGGCGGCCAAGGCCGGCCATTTTTCCTTGGCCAGCTGCATTTCCTTGGCGTTCGCCCACAAAGTGGTCACCGGAGTACTCACGGCCAGGGGTTCGCCATTGCGGTCGGTGATCAGGCCACGGTGGGCCGGGATCGGGATATGACGCACGCTGCGAGCATCGCCCTGCCCCTTGAGGAAGTCACGGTCGACCACTTGCAGGTCGATGATGCGCCAGGAGATGGCCGCCACCATGATCCCGAGCAACCCCAGGACCAGACGGAACCGCCACGGGAACAGCGCCCCCTCGAGCTTCATCATGGCGCCACCATCTGCACTTCGGCAGCATTCGGGATGCGCATTTTCAGCTGTTCGGTGGCCAATACTTCGATGCGACTATGGGCCGTCCAGGTGCTCTGCTCCAGGATCAACCGGCCCCACTCGGCCTGTGCCTTGTCGCGCACGCTCAGTTCGTTATAAAGCGTATTGAGCAGCTGCCGGTTCCAGTGCGCGCTATAGGACACGCCGATGGCCGACACGAGCACGCCGATAAACAGCAGCAGCATGAAAAAGCTGCCGCCCGGCAGGGGCTTGGCGAAGAGCTTGCTCACCGCAACTTCTCCGCAACACGCATGACGGCGCTACGAGCGCGGGGATTGGCCTTGAGCTCCGCCTCGGAGGCGAACTGCGCCTTGCCATGGATCTTGATTTTCGGCACGAAGGCCTCGAAACGCACCGGCAGGTTGCGCGGCAGGTTGTCGGCCTCGCCCTTGGTGAGTTTGCGCATGAACAGCTTGACGATGCGGTCTTCCAGGGAATGGAAGCTGATCACCACCAGGCGACCGCCGATCTCCAGCGCTTCCAGGGCGGCGTCAAGGCCGGCCTCGAGGTCGCCCAGTTCGTTATTGACGTGGATGCGCAAACCCTGGAAGGCACGGGTCGCCGGGTTCTTGCCTTTCTCCCACGCCGGGTTGGCGACTTTCAGCACTTCGGCCAGGTCGCCGGTGCGCTCGAATGGCTTGATGTCACGGCGCTCCACGACGGCGCGCGCCATGCGCCCGGAGAAACGCTCTTCGCCGTACTCCTTGAAGACACGGGCGATTTCTTCCACCGCAGCGGTGTTGACGAATTCGGCGGCGCTGATTCCGCGAGACGGATCCATGCGCATGTCCAGCGGGCCATCATTGAGGAAACTGAAGCCGCGCTCAGGATCGTCCAACTGCGGCGAAGAGACGCCCAAGTCGAGCAGGATCCCGCTGACCTTGCCGGCCAGACCCCGTTCGGCGACCTCCGACCCCAGTTCCGCAAAGCTGCGCTGCACAATGACAAAGCGGCCGTCTTCGGCCGCCAGCGCTTGCCCGGTGGCAATCGCTTGAGGGTCCTTGTCGAATCCCAGCAGCCGGCCATCCGGACCGAGCTGGCTGAGAATCAGCCGGCTGTGCCCACCGCGCCCGAACGTGCCGTCCAGATAGCAGCCATCAGGACGTACGGCGAGGGCCTCGACGGCCTCGTCAAGCAGTACGGTGATGTGGTTAAAGCCGCTATTTATAGTCACAGGATCAAATCACGCAGTTCATCGGGCATGGCGCCCGGTTGTTGAATAGCAGCGAGGTCGGCGGCGGAAACCGCATTCCAGGCATCTTCGTCCCACAGTTGGAACTTGTTCAGTTGGCCCACCAGCATCGCGCGCTTGTCCAGCTTGGCGTACTCGCGAAGGCGCGGCGGAACCAGGAAACGACCGCTGCCATCGAGCTCCAGGTCGACGGCATTACCGATCAGCAAGCGTTGCAGCCTGCGGTTTTCTTCACGCAGCGAAGGCAGTGCGCGCAGTTTGGTTTCGATGATTTCCCATTCATCCAACGGGTAGACACATAGACAGGGGTCAACGGCATCGATCGTGACGATCAACTGACCGGAACTACGCGAAACGAGCTCGTCACGGTACCGGCTCGGCATGGCGAGACGGCCCTTTGCATCGAGACTGATAGCGTTGGCTCCGCGAAACACGTCAGCGTTTCTCCAAAATCTAGCGTTTTACGTCCAAAAAACCCACTTCATGCCACTTTCCTCCACTCGCGCACACTATAGGAATGCGCCTACCGCACCGTCAAGGCGCGGATTGAAGGAAAAGCCTTATAGATCGGAGATTTAGGAGCGTTTCAGGAGGACCAACAAGAATCTGACGTAGGATTTTTCACCTCAACCCGAGCAACCACAGGAAGCTGCGCTCACAAGTTAAAGTGATTTGTTAAGAGTAAGATTTTTTTGGTCTTAGGAAATGCGTCTGCCAGTGATTTCGGCAGGAGGGGAAAAGGTGGAGAGTCGATCTGTAAGCCGGGTTCTGTCGTGAACAGTCATTCGTCTACGATGGCCATCACTGGACATCTTTAGCAACCTACCCGGTCCCAGCGCGGGCCACGCCTTGGGACCCTATTTGGTCTTGCTCCAAGTGGGGTTTACCTAGCCACGAACTGTTGCCAGCCGTGCGGTGCGCTCTTACCGCACCTTTTCACCCTTACCGGCGCCGAAACGCTTAGGCGGTTATTTTCTGTGGCACTTTCCGTAGGCTCACGCCTCCCAGGCATTACCTGGCACTTCGCCCTATGGAGCCCGGACTTTCCTCCCCCCTCTAATTCTCATAGAGGGCAGCGACTGTCCGATCGACTCTCCGCCGCGAAGGTTAACGGCAGAGCGCTTGAAGAACAAGCGCTAAAAGCCTTTGGCCATGTTGCCTGTCCGGTTTTACCGGGTCTTCTGCCGGTCCAGCGCGACCTGATACAGCACGTTCTTGCGCTCGCCGGTGATTTGCGCAGCCAGGGCGGCCGCACGCTTGAGCGGCATTTCCTCCAGCAGCAGGTCCAGGATCCGCATCGCCTCGCTACTGACAGCCTCTTCACTCTCCGGCGCGGTCCACCCTGCCACCAGGACGACACATTCGCCACGTTGCTGGTTGCTGTCGCTTTCGACAAAGGCCCGCAACTGCGCCAGCGGCAATCCCTTGAGGGTTTCGAAGGTCTTGGTCAGCTCACGCGCCAGGAGTGCCGGACGCTCGGGACCGAACACCAGCTCCATGTCTTGCAGGCACTCGAGGATGCGGTGCGGCGCCTCGTAGAAAATCAGCGTGCGCGGCTCTTCCTTTATGGACTCCAGGCGCGCTCGACGCCCCACGGCCTTGGCCGGCAGAAAGCCTTCGAAGATGAAGCGGTCCGATGGCAGGCCGGCCGCCGACAACGCCGCGATCAAGGCACAGGCGCCCGGCACCGGCACCACATTGATGCCCGCCGCGCGGGCCTGGCGCACCAGATGGTAGCCGGGGTCGGAAATCAGTGGCGTGCCCGCGTCGGAGATCAGCGCGACGTTATCACCCGCCAGCAGGCGCGTGATGAAACGACTCCCCTCGTCCCGTTCATTATGTTCGTGGCAAGCGGCAAGCGGCGTGGAAATACCGAAATGCTGCAGCAGCCGCTGGGAATGGCGGGTGTCTTCAGCCGCGATCAGGGCGACCTCCCGCAGGATCTTCAGCGCCCGGGCACTGATATCGTCCAGGTTGCCTATGGGCGTCGCCACCACATAAAGCGAGCCTGCAGCGGAATTCAAAGCACCTGGAGCAGTCAAAGCGCGCACCTCACAATCGGTAAAACTGCCATTGTAGCGTGTGCCGGTCTCAGCCGTTCACATCATCCCTGTGGTGAGGGGATTTAGTGTCACCTCCCGAGTGAACGACGCTTTGTGCTGCACCACAACATTTGAACCATCTAAATTGATCGATTCACGCCACTGACATCGCGCCCCGGCCAGCGCTTGGGTACAATTCGACGCTAATTTGATCTCGTATCAGGACATTTACATGATCGCTTGCCTGCGGCTGCTCTCCGCCCTTTGCCTCGCCGCCCTTCTGGCGGCCTGCGCCAGCTCGCCCTCGTCCAGCCTTGGCGAACTTCCCCGGACCCCGGATGCCAGTATCGAGCAACTGCTCGAACAGGCCGCCCAAAGCAAAACACCGGAAAAAGCCGCCCTGCTGCGCCTGAGCGCAGCGGACCTGGCCTACCGCCAGGGCAATGCCGGCCAGTCCGCACAAATCCTGCAACAAGTGCCGATG
The DNA here is from genome assembly GCF_006227205.1 of Pseudomonas sp. ICMP22404. Classification (GTDB taxonomy): domain Bacteria; phylum Pseudomonadota; class Gammaproteobacteria; order Pseudomonadales; family Pseudomonadaceae; genus Aquipseudomonas. Next base: position 127,145 of record NZ_VCNG01000005.1, on the reverse strand, counting down.
GAACAGCTCAAGCCAGGCCAGCAGATTTTCGCCAGCACCCTGGCGGCGGAACTGGCAATGACGCGCAATCAGCCCAAGGCGGCGCTGACCGCCCTGAGCCACCCGAGCCTGCAACACCTGAGCGAAATGCCGGTGGAACAGCAGGTCCGCACCGGGACCGTCCATGCCCGCGCCCTCGAAGCCGATGGCCAGACCCTGGCAGCTGCGAAGGAACGTATCTTCATTGCGCCCCTGCTCGAGAACGAAGCCGCCGCTAAAAACCATGAAGCGATCTGGTCGCTGATTGCCTCGCTGCCCACCGATCAATTGCAACCGACCACCACCGATGACCTCGGCGGCTGGCTGAGCCTGGCCCGCGCCGTGAAAACCGCCGGCACCCTGGAACAGCAGCAAGCGGCCATCGACCATTGGCGCGAACAGAACCCGAAGCACCCGGCCGCACTTCAGTTGCCGACACCCCTGGTCAAGCTCAAGGAACTGGCAAGCCAGCCCCTGAGCAAGATCGCCCTGCTGCTGCCGCAGAATGGCCAGTTGGCCGCAGTCGCCAAAGCCCTGCGTGAAGGCTTCATGGCATCGCATTACCAGGCCCAGCAGGCCGGACAGAACCCACCGAGCATCCAGTTCTACGACAGCTCGACCCTGACCTCCATGGACGAGTTCTATCGCAAGGCCCAGGCCGACGGCGTGCAACTGGTGGTCGGCCCCCTGGAAAAACCATTGGTCAAGCAGATCAGCACGCGTGCGCAGTTGCCGATCACCACCCTGGCATTGAACTACAGCGAAGGCGAGCAAGGCCCACCCCAGCTGTTCCAGTTCGGCCTGGCCCCCGAGGATGAAGCCCGCGAAGTCGCTCGTCGTGCCCGCGCCGACGGTCTGCATCGCGCAGCGGTCATGGTACCGAAGGGCGAATGGGGTGATCGCGTATTGAAAGCCTTCAGCCAGGACTGGCAAGCCACCGGCGGCTCCATTCTCGCCATCGAACGCGTCGACCAACCCGTGCAACTGGCCCAGCAGATCGCCGACATGTTCCAACTGCGCCAGAGCGAAGGTCGCGCCAAGAGCCTGCAGAACACCGTGGGCACCACGGTCGCGGCCCAGCCTTCCCGTCGCCAGGACATCGAGTTCATCTTCCTGGCGTCGACCCCACAGCAGGCCCAGCAGATCAAGCCGACCCTGAACTTCCAGTACGCTGGAGACGTGCCGGTCTATGCGACGTCCCAGGTGTTCAGCGCCAGCGGCGACCAGAACCAGTACAACGACATGAACGGTATTCGCTTCTGCGAAACCCCGTGGCTGCTTGATGCCAACGATCCATTGCGCAAGCAGGTCACTGCCCAGTGGCCACAAGCTGCCGGCAGCCTCGGCCGGTTGTATGCGATGGGGGCAGATGCCTATCGCCTGGCGCCGCGCCTGGGCCAACTCAAGACACTGCCGGACAGCCGTATCGAAGGCCTGACGGGCAGCCTGGCGGTGTCCCAGTCCCAACGGATTCAGCGTCAATTGCCTTGGGCCGAGTTCGTCAACGGCCAGGTACAGCGCCTGCCGGACACCCAGCGCTGATGCCCGAACGATCACGCCAGCAAAGCGGACGGGATGCCGAGGGCCAGGCCCTCGCGCATCTCCAGCAGCAAGGCCTGCGTCTGGTGGCGCAGAACTGGCTGTGTAAACGCGGCGAGCTTGATCTGGTCATGCTTGACGGCGATACAGTAGTATTCGTCGAAGTCCGCTACAGAAAAAATACCCAATGGGGTGGTGCGCTCGATAGCATCGACGAGCGCAAGCGCCAGAAACTGGTTTTCGCCGCGCAGTATTTCCTGCAAAACGAATCTCGCTGGGCTGATCATCCCTGCCGTTTCGACGTGGTTGCCATCGACAGCAACGCCGATCAGTTGAATTGGCTGCAGAATGCCTTCGACAGCTGAACGCCCACGCCCATGACGAACCGAGCCGGACACCTTCACTCAACTTGCTCTTTGCTTTGCGCGCCGCACACGTTTGTGCCGATAAGTCGCGCTACTTAAGGTCACACAGATGGACATGCAATCACGAATTCGCCAGCTTTTTCAGGCCAGTATCGACACCAAGCAACAGGCGATGGACGTACTTGCACCCTACATCGAGCAAGCCAGCCAAGTGATGGTCAACGCCCTGCTCAACGAAGGCAAAATGCTTTCGTGTGGCAATGGTGGTTCCGCCGGCGACGCCCAGCATTTCTCGTCCGAGCTGCTCAACCGTTTCGAGCGCGAACGCCCGAGCCTGCCGGCCATCGCGCTGACCACCGACAGCTCGACGATCACCTCGATCGCCAACGACTACAGCTACAACGAAATCTTCTCCAAACAGATCCGCGCCCTGGGCCAACCCGGCGATGTGCTGCTGGCGATTTCCACCAGCGGCAACTCGGCCAATATTATTCAGGCGATCCAGGCCGCACATGATCGCGAAATGATTGTCGTAGCATTGACCGGGCGCGACGGCGGCGGCATGGCTTCACTGCTGTTGCCTGAAGACGTCGAGATCCGCGTACCGGCCAAAGTCACCGCACGCATCCAGGAAGTCCACCTGCTGGCGATCCATTGTCTTTGCGACTTGATCGACAGCCAAATATTCGGGAGTGAAGAATGACCCCTAATCGCCTGGGCCTTCTGGCCCTGACCCTGTGCCTCGGCATCAGCGGCTGCACATCGGTGGTTAATGCCAGCCGGGAAAAGCCGATCGAAGACGACCGCGGCACCCGCACCTTCGGCAGCAAGATCGACGACTCCCTGATCGAAACCAAAGTCGGCGTGAACATCGCCAAGGCCGACCCGGACCTGGACAACAACTCGCACATCGTCGTCACCAGCTTCAACGGTGTCGTGCTGCTGGCGGGCCAGACCCCACGGGAAGACCTCAAGGCCAAGGCCGAACAAGAGGCCAGTGCCGTTCAACGGGTCAAGACCGTGCATAACGAATTGCAGGTCCTGCAACCGTCCTCGCTGCTGGCGCGTCAGAACGATGCCTGGCTGACCACCAAGATCAAGACCCAGATGCTGACCGATGCCAGCATTCCCGGCTCGCGTATCAAGGTTGTGACCGAGAATGGCATCGTTTATCTGCTGGGTCTGCTGACCAAGAAAGAGGCTGCTCAGGCGACCAATCTGGTGCAAGGGGTGTCTGGGGTGCAGAAGATCGTGAAGTTGTTTGAGTATATTGACTGAGGGTTGTTGCGGCTCTCGATGCTGCGCTTGGCTAGAAAACGGTGCTTCTTCAGACGGGGAAGCGCCGTTTTTTTTGGGGGGGTGTGGTTAGTGTGTATATCCTTTTCTGCGGTAACGGCTACTGGCGGCTCCGCCCTTACGGCGGGTTACTTTTGAAAAGGCGCCAAAAGTAACCAAAAGCGCCTCGCCCCACCACTGGGCACCTCGCCAAGGCTCGGCGTTCCCTCACTCCGGCATCGCTCCGTGGGCCCGCCGCGAAGGGCCATCCATGGCCCAGCGCGGCTATCCCGGCATCCATGCCGGGATACCCACTACGCAATGCCTGCGTTCGGCCCTTGTGGTTAATGGGGCGCCCAAGATCAAGATCAAGATCAAGATCAAAAGCAAAAGCAAAAGCAAAAGCGAGGCGGCGTGACGGCCGGCCTGTCTTTACGGCTGCACCTCAATCCCACTGTGGGAGCGAGCCTGCTCGCGATGGCGTCAGGTCAGCAGCATTGATGTAGGTTGACACATCGCAATCGCGAGCAGGCTCGCTCCCACAATTGTTCGGGGACAGCCGGAAAAGACAGGTCGGCTGCCAGGTCGCCTCGCGAGCAAGCTTTGCTCCCACAGGTGGATTCAGGTACAGCCGGAAAAGTCAGGCAGGCCATTCGGCCGCCTAGCTTTGGCTTTGGCTTTGGCTTTTGATCTTGGGCGCCCCGTTAACCACGAGGGCCGAACGCAGGCGTTGCGTAGTGGGCAACCCGGCATGGATGCCGGGATAGCCGCGCTGGGCCATGGATGGCCCTTCGCGGCGGGCCCACGGAGCGATGCCGGAGTGAGGGAACACCGAGCCTTGGCGAGGTGCCCAGTGGTGGGGCAAAGCGCTTTTGGTTACTTTTGGTTGGCCGGCACCCCGGGCTCTTCCAAAAGTGACCCGCCGTAAGGGCGGAACCCTAAGCAGCCGTTACCGCAGAAAAGGATATACACACAAATCCCACGCAATAGCCGCCCCTGTTACTTCACCACCTTAAGACTAGGCCGACCACTAGGCCGCGGCGGCTCATCATCCGGTGGCGGCAGGTCATCATCCACCTCGTACTCTTCCTCGCCATCCATCGGCGTTTCCAGCTCAAACACCATGCCCTGGCCATTCTCCCGGGCATAAATCCCCAGGATCGAAGCGATAGGTACATACAGCGTATGCGGCACACCGCCGAAGCGGCCTTCGAAGCTCACGGCATCGTTGTCCATGTGCAGATGGCGCACGGCTGCCGGCGATACGTTCAGGACAATCTGCCCGTCATTGGCAAACCCCTGCGGCACCTGTACCGATGGATATTCGGCATTGACCAGCATGTGCGGGGTGCAATCATTGTCCACAATCCACTCGTAGAGCGCGCGGACCAGATAAGGTCGACTGGAGTTCATAGCGGCTCCCTAAGCCTTAGCGCATGTCGCGTTCGACACCAGACAGACTCGCCTGGAAAGTCTCACGCGCAAATTGGCGCTCCATATAATCAAGCAGCGGCTTGGCGGGCCGCGGCAGTTCGATACCCAGAATCGGCAAACGCCAGAGTATGGGCAATAGGCAGCAATCCACCAGACTTTGTTCCTCACTGAGGAAAAACGGTTTGTCGATGAACAGCGGCGATACGCCTGTCAGGCTTTCACGCAACTCCTTGCGCGCCACCACCCGCGCCGGCTCCTTGGTCCGCGGATCCAGGATCAGATCCACCTGCCCGCACCAGTCACGCTGGATACGATGGATCAGCAAACGGCTGTTGGCACGCGCCACAGGGTATACCGGCAGCAAGGGCGGGTGCGGATAACGCTCATCCAGGTATTCCATCACCACCGTCGACTCCCACAATGCCAGGTCACGATCGACCAGCGTGGGCAGGCTGCCGTAGGGGTTTACCTCGATCAGCTTCGGCGGCTGACGGCCAGCCTCGACGTAAATGATCTCGGCGCTGACACCCTTTTCTGCCAGTACGATACGTACCCGGTGGGAATAGTGGTCGGCGGGGTCGGAGTAACAGGCCAACCGATTGGTCACGCCCATGGCGATCCTCCTCGCTTGTTGAAATTTTAGGAAAGAAAAACGAGCGCGCCCAGAGGGCGTCTCCCGTAACACCTGGCTGACCAGGCTCGTTACACCTTCAGAGACGCCCTTGGGCGCGCACGATTAACAGCAACAACTTACCGCTTTATCAATGTACGTCTTTCCAGTATTCACGCTTGAGCAGATAAGCGAATACGAAGAAGAACGCCAGGTACAGCAATACATACGTACCGATGCGCTGATGCTGCAGCTTCACCGGGTTGGCCGAGTAGGCCAGGAACGTCACCAGATTCTTGACCTTCTCGTCGAACTGCTCAGGCGTCAAGGCGCCGCTGTTCGGCACGATGGTCAACTGATCGCAGGCTTCATGAGTCAAGGCGGTGCCGGTCAACGGGTCGAATTGCTTCTTGCCGTTCTCGACGATCTGCACCTGTTTGCAGCCTACCACCTGACGACCCTGCAGGCCGACCAGAACGTTCGGCATGCCGACGTTCGGGAAGACCTTGTTGTTCACGCCCCATGGACGCGCAGGATCTTCATAGAACGAACGCAGGTAACCATAGAGCCAGTCGGTACCGCGTACACGAGCGACCAGGGTCAGGTCGGGTGGCGCAGCGCCGAACCAGGTCTTGGCATCTGCCGGCTGCATGCCGACGGTCATGTGATCGCCCAGCTTGGCGCCGGTGAACACCAATTTCTCGAGCATCAGCTCATGGGGAATGCCCAGGTCATCGGCCACGCGCTCGTAACGCTGGAACTTGGCACTGTGGCAACCCATGCAGTAGTTGGCGAACGTACGTGCGCCGTCCTGCATGGCGGCTTTATCGGAAACGTCGATATCGACTTTTTCCAGCTCTGGACCACCGTGTTCGGCCGCGAAGGACAAGACAGGCATGGCAGCAAGAATCAGTACAGCAAATAGCTTTTTCATCAGCCAGTCACCCTTTCCGGAACCGGTTTGGTCTTCTCGAGCCTGGTATAGAACGGCATCAGAATGAAGTAGGCGAAGTACAGGAACGTACAGACCTGCGACAGCAACGTACGCTCCGGTGTCGGTGCCAGTACACCCAGCACACCCAGGATCACGAACGAGATGCAGAACACCACGAGCCAGATCTTGCTTAGCCAGCCTTTGTAGCGCATCGACTTGACCGGGCTGCGGTCCAGCCATGGCAGGACAAACAGCACGGCGATGGCCGCGCCCATGGCGATAACGCCCATCAACTTGTCCGGGATCGCCCGCAGAATTGCGTAGAACGGCGTGAAGTACCAGACCGGGGCAATGTGCTCAGGCGTCTTGAAGGCGTTCGCCTGTTCGAAGTTCGGCTTCTCGAGGAAGTAGCCGCCCATCTCCGGAAAGAAGAACACGATGGAGCAGAAGATGAACAGGAACACCACTACGCCGACGATATCCTTCACGGTGTAGTACGGGTGGAAGGCGATGCCATCCAGCGGTACACCGTTTTCGTCCTTGTGCTTCTTGATGTCCACGCCATCCGGGTTGTTCGAGCCGACCTCGTGCAACGCCAGGATGTGCAACACCACCAGGCCGAGGATCACGATCGGCAGGGCTACCACATGCAGGGCGAAGAAGCGGTTCAGGGTAATGCCCGAGATCAGGTAGTCACCACGGATCCACTGGGTCAGGTCGTTGCCGATGACCGGGATCGCACCGAACAGCGAGATGATCACCTGGGCACCCCAGTAGGACATCTGGCCCCATGGCAGCAGGTAACCCATGAAGGCTTCAGCCATCAGCGCCAGGTAGATCAACATGCCGAAGACCCACACCAGTTCGCGGGGCTTCTGGTACGAACCGTAGAGCAGGCCACGGAACATGTGCAGATAGACCACGATGAAGAACGCCGAAGCGCCGGTGGAGTGCAGCAGACGCAGAATCGAGCCGTACTCGACGTCACGCATGATGTACTCGACGGAAGCGAACGCTTCTTCCGCCGACGGGGTGTAGCTCATGGTCAGCCAGACACCGGTGACGATCTGGTTGACCAGAACGAGCAATGCCAGGGAGCCAAAGAAATAGAAGAAGTTGAAGTTTTTCGGAGCGTAGTACTTGCTGAGATGGTCTTCCCACATCTTGGTCGCGGGAAAGCGCGCATCAACCCAATCCATAAGTTTGCTCATCACGCTTTCTCCGTGTCGACGCCGATGACAATGATCTCATCCGACTCATAGGAATGCGGGGGAACTGGCAGGTTCAGAGGTGCAGGCTGCGATTTGTAGACGCGCCCCGCCAGATCGTAGTGGGAGCCGTGGCAAGGGCAGAAATAGCCGCCTACCCAGTCCTTGCCCAGATCGGCAGGGGCCACTTCGGGACGGAATGTTGGCGAGCAACCCAGGTGCGTACAGATCCCGATCAGCAGCAGGATTTCCGGCTTGATCGAACGCGTTTCAGGATTGACGTATTCCGGTTGGGCCGAGTTCTTGGAAGAGGGATCGGACAGCTGGCCCTCGATCTTTTTCAGATTCCCCAGGATTTCCTCTGTACGGCGGACGATGAACACCGGCTGGCCGCGCCATTCAGCAATCATCTGCTGGCCTGGCTCGATCTTGCTGACATTCACTTTCACCGGTGCACCTGCAGCTTTCGCCTTGGCACTGGGAAACCATGACCCCACGAACGGGACCGCAGCCCCCACCGCTCCTGCAGCACCCACCACGGATGTGGCTGCTACCAGGAAGCGACGCCGGCCTGCATTCACGCCGTCATTGCTCATTCAGTCCTCTCCCATCAGCTTTGTGGCCTGTTAGATCAGGCGTCTACTAAGTAAAAATCTGAACTTATAAAAATTTTGCCGAATGGTAATGAAAACCCCCAATTCTGACAAGGTAATTACCAAGCGGCCCTACCGCCAAGCCTTGTAGTATAGGGGCTCTACGAATGTGGCAAGTTGTCACAGAGCAATTATTTCGCCCATAAAAAAACGCCCAGCTCCGTGAGGAAACTGGGCGCCTTTTGAAAGCGGAAGCGAAATTAACGCTTCGAGTACTGCGGACGCTTACGCGCTTTACGCAGACCGACTTTCTTACGTTCAACTTCGCGAGCGTCGCGAGTCACGAAGCCAGCTTTGCGCAGGGCGCTACGCAGGGTTTCGTCGTAGTCCATCAGAGCGCGAGTGATACCGTGGCGGATTGCGCCAGCTTGACCACTTACACCACCACCGATAACGGTGACGTAGATGTCGAATTTTTCGACGGTCTCGGTCAGTTCCAGCGGCTGACGAACTACCATGCGGGCAGTTTCGCGGCCGAAGAAGTTATCCAGGGAGCGGTTGTTGATGGAGATGTTACCAGTGCCCGGACGCAGGAAAACGCGTGCGGTTGCAGTCTTGCGACGGCCAGTGCCGTAATTTTGAGTCGCCGACATAATGAACTATTCCGTTAAAACTTCAGTTCTTGGGGCTGCTGAGCAGTATGAGGGTGAGCAGCGCCCGCATAAACCTTCAGCTTACGATACATGTCGCGACCCAGTGGGTTCTTAGGCAGCATGCCTTTAACCGCGGTCTCGATCACGCGCTCAGGGGCTTTGGCGATCAGCTTTTCAAAGTTGATCGACTTGATGCCGCCCGGAAAACCGGAGTGGGAGTAGTACATTTTGTCAGTGGTTTTAGCGCCAGTAACACGTACTTGCTCAGCGTTGATCACGACGATGTAGTCACCGGTGTCAACGTGAGGGGTGTACTCAGGCTTGTGCTTGCCACGCAGACGGCTCGCGATTTCGGTGGCCAGACGACCCAGGGTCTGACCAGCAGCGTCGACGACGAACCAGTCGCGCTGTACTGTTTCCGGTTTAGCAGTAAAAGTTTTCATTCTTTATAGCCTCAGGGGCCGCCCTGTAAATTAGACGGCGGATCTTACTGAATAGTGCGTACTTTGACAAGTCAAAGGCAGCCGGATACAGACGCTTTCGGGGGCTCGGGTCGGCGCGTCCGTTCAACGGCAAGATTCTTCGGCGGCGGCGCATCACTTCCACTGCAGAAAGAGGTGCGCAATTATGCAGATTGCGAAAAATATTTCAACCTGCTTTTATGATTGTTTTGCCCAAGGAGCCCCCCGATGGACTATCGCCAGCTAGGCCGTACCGATCTGAACGTGAGCGCCCTGTGCCTCGGAACCATGACCTGGGGTGAGCAGAACAGCGAGGCCGAGGCTTTCGCCCAGATCGAACGCGCCAAGGGTGCCGGCATCAATTTCATCGACACCGCCGAGATGTACCCGGTCCCGCCCAAGGCCGAGACCTATGCCACCACCGAGCGCTACATCGGCAACTATTTCAAGAGCCGTGGCGACCGTGCCGACTGGATCCTGGCGAGCAAGATCGCCGGCCCCGGCAACACCATCGATTACATCCGCGACAAAAACCTCAAGCACAACCGCCGCCACATCGTCGAAGCGCTGGACGCCAGCCTCAAGCGCCTGCAGACCGACTGGATCGATCTCTACCAGTTGCACTGGCCGGAACGCAGCACCAACTTCTTCGGGCAACTGGGCTACAAGCACAAAGCCGATGAAGAATTCACCCCACTGGAGGAAACCCTCGAGGCCCTCGACGAACAGGTCCGTGCCGGCAAGATCCGCCACATCGGCCTGTCCAACGAGACGCCGTGGGGCACCATGAAATTCCTCGCCCTGGCCGAAGCCCGTGGCTGGCCGCGAGCGGTGTCGATCCAGAATCCGTACAACCTGCTCAACCGCAGCTTCGAGATCGGCCTGGCGGAAGTCGCCCTTCGCGAACAGTGCGGGCTGCTGGCCTACTCGCCGCTGGCGTTCGGCTTCCTGTCGGGTAAATATGAAGGCGGCGCACGGCCGGCCAAGGGCCGCCTGACGCTCTACAGCCGCTTCATGCGCTACTTCAATCCACAGTCGGAAGCGGCATGCAGCCGTTATGTGGCGCTGGCCCGTGAACATGGCCTGGACCCGGCACAGATGGCCCTGGCGTTCGTCACGCAACAACCGTTCGTGACCAGCAACATCATCGGCGCCACCACCCTTGAACAACTGGACAGCAACATCGCCAGCTTCGATCTGAAGCTGTCGGACGAAGTGCTGGCGGGGATCGAGGCGATCCACAGGGATCAGCCGAATCCTGCTCCTTGATTGACCCGTAGACCCAATCGCGAGCAGGCTCGCTCCCACAAGGGTTGCTGATCGTTCCCACGCTCTGCGTGGGAATGCATCCGGTGACGCTCCGCGTCACCAGAGCGGAACGCAGAGCGTCCCTGGCGGCGTTTCCACGCAGAGCGTGGGAACGATCACCCCAAGAGCACAACGCAATCAAAGCGACCGCGCAATGATCTCCTTCATGATTTCATTGGTCCCCGCATAGATCCGCTGCACCCGCGCATCCGCCCACGCCCGGGCAATCGGGTACTCCCACATGAAACCGTAGCCGCCATGCAACTGCACGCATTCGTCGAGCACCTTGCATTGCAGGTCCGTGCCCCAGTACTTGGCCATCGCCGCCGTCGGCACGTCGAGCGTGCCTTGCAGGTGCAGCTCCAGGCAGCGGTCGACGAAGACTCGGCCGATCTGGATCTCGGTGGCCATTTCCGCCAGTTTGAAGCGGGTATTCTGGAACTCCGCGATGGATTTGCCGAAGGCCTTGCGATCGCGGGTGTAGTCCAGCGTCCATTGCAGCGCCGCTTCGGCCGAGGCCAGGCCACCAATCGCGACGGTCAGGCGTTCCTGGGGCAACTCCTGCATCAGATAGGCAAACCCCATTCCGGCCTGCCCGAGCAGGTTTTCCTTCGGCACGCGGACATCCTGGAAGAACAACTCCGACGTGTCCTGGGCCTTCATTCCGACTTTCTCCAGGCGCTTGCCCTTCTCGAAACCCGGCGTGCCCGCTTCCACCAGAAACAGACTGGTGCCCTTGGCACCGGCTTTCGGATCGGTCTTGGCGACCACGATCACCAGGTCGGCGAGAAAGCCATTGGTGATGAAGGTCTTCGAACCGTTGATGACGTATTCATCAACGTCCAGTACCGCCGTGGTTTTCACCCCTTGCAGGTCGGAACCGGCGCCGGGTTCGGTCATGGCGATGGCCGTGACCATTTCGCCGGAAACCAGCTTCGGCAGGTATTTCTGCTTCAACGCTTCGCTGCCGTAATGCAGGATGTACGGCGCAACGATATCGGAATGCAGTGAGAAGCCGATGCCTGTCAGCCCCAGGCGGCCGATCTCCTCTATCACCACCGTACTGTAGAGAAAGTCCGCGTCGAGCCCGCCATAGGCTTGCGGCAGGTGCGAACACAGCATCCCCGCCTCCCCGGCCTTGTTCCAGAGCTGGCGATCGACATGACCCTGTTTTTCCCACTGGCTGTGGTAGGGCACGGCCTCCTTTTCCAGGAACGTTCGCACGCTGTCGCGAAACAATTCGTGCTCGGGACTGAACAGGGTTCTGGGAATCATGGCGCACCTTTGGTTATGGTTGGAGGGGGTCATCCGATGAGCCTAAGCCCGGGATGTACCATAGGACACTGGACACATCCGACAAAAAATAAGACGATCCAGCCGTCTGGTGACCACTTTCCCCTATAAAAACAAGATGAAATTATGTCTATGCACCCCTCCACGCCCTTACGGCGCGTCAGCATCCTGGCAGTCGACCGGGTTTTCGCTTTCACCCTCATGCAGGCCAAGGATTTCTTCCACCTGGCCAGCCTGCGCTACGGCAAGCAACTGGGCCAAGGCCTGACACCGGCGTTTGAAATCCGACTGGTCAGCCCTGACGGCAAACCGGTGAACAGCTTCAGCGAAGTGATCATGCCGGTGGATGGCGGGCTGGAAAATACCGATGTGATTATCCTGCCGGCGTTCTGGGATGACTTCCCCACCCTTTGCCAACGCTATCCCCAGGTCCTGCCCTGGCTGCGGGAACAGCACGCTCGCGGCGCCGTACTGTGCGGCGAGGCCACTGGCGTGTTCTGGCTTGCCGAGGCCGGGCTGCTCGATGGCAAGGAAGCCACCACCTACTGGCGCTTCTTCAACGCCTTCAGGGAGCGTTTTCCCCAGGTGCATCTGAACCAGGACAAACACCTGACCGACGCCGACAACCTGTTCTGCGCCGGTGGCACGACCTCGGTGTGCGATCTCTACATCTACCTCATCGAGCGCTTCTGCGGCGCCAACGTGGCCCAGGCCGTGGCGCGGGACATCCTGTATGAAGTGCAGCGCAATTATTCGCCGGGCAGGATCGGTTTCGGCGGGCAGAAACTCCATCAGGACGTGATCATCCTGCAGATCCAGCACTGGCTCGAAGAACACTTCGCCGACAAGTTCCGTTTCGAAGACGTCGCCCGGGAACATGGCATGAGCATTCGCAATTTCATGCGCCGCTTCCAGACCGCCACTGGCGACAAACCGTTGCATTACCTGCAACGGCTGCGCATCGAAACCGCAAAGGGCCTGCTCTCCGGGAGCCGCAAGAGCATCAAGACCATCAGCTACGAAGTGGGCTACGACGACGCGAGCTTCTTCGCGCGGCTGTTCCGGCAGCACACGGACCTGTCGCCGAACCAGTACCGGCAGCAATTTCAGCAGGCGGCGTAAGGCTTCGGACCCCACTACCCCATGTGGGAGCGAGCCTGCTCGCGATGACGGCAGCACATTCAGAATCGTAGCAAGCTGACCCACCGCCATCGCGAGCAGGCTCGCCCCCACAGGGTTATGCGGTGGATCAGCCATAAAAAAGGCCTGCAATCGCAGGCCCTTTGTGCTTTCCGAATCAGCCTAAGGCTTATGCGCCCGCGACAGGAACTCGTGGGACTGCATTTCCAGCAGGCGACTCAGGGTCCGCTGGAATTCGAACGTCAGGCGACCACCGGTGTAGAGGTCCTTGAGTTCGACTTCGGCCGAGATGATCAGCTTCACGTTACGGTCGTAGAACTCGTCCACCATATTGATGAAGCGACGGGCGATGTCGTCGGTGGTGACACTCATCTGCTCGACGCCGCTGAGCAGTACGGCGTGGAAGATCTTGCCCAGCTCGATGTAGTCGTTTTGGCTGCGAGGGCCGTCGCACAGCTCACGGAAATCGAACCAGGCCACATCGTCACAGGTGCGGACTGCGCGGATCTCGCGATTCTCGATCATCAGCACATCGTTCTCGACCGCCTGGGTGCATTCTGGCGTCAGGGCGCGGAAGCTCTTGCGCAGGCTTTCTTCGGCAGCGGCGTCCAGTGGGTAATGGAACAGCTCCGCCTGTTCGAGATGGCGCAAACGATAGTCGACGCCGCTGTCGACGTTGACGATTTCGGTGTGTTCCTTGATCAACGCGATGGCCGGGAGAAAGCGCGCCCGTTGCAGACCGTCCTTGTACAAGCCGTCCGGCACGATGTTCGACGTGGCGACCAGGGTCACGCCGTTCCTGAACAACTCTTCCATCAAGGTGCCGAGGATCATGGCATCGGTGATGTCGGACACGAAGAACTCATCGAAGCAGATCACCCGCGTTTCATTGGAGAAACGTTTGGCGATGATGGTCAATGGGTTCTTCTCGCCACCCAGGGTCTTCATCTCTTCGTGCACACGCTTCATGAAGCGGTGGAAGTGCGTGCGGGTCTTTTCCTTGAACGGCAGCGCCTCGAAGAAGGTGTCCACCAGGTAGGTCTTGCCACGGCCCACGCCACCCCAGAAGTACAGGCCCTTGACCGGTGCCAGTTCCTTCTTGCCGAACAGTTTTCCCAACAAGCCCGGCTTGTTGTTCGACGCGGCGATCAGATCGTCGTACAGGCGCTGCAAATGCCGCACCGCCGTTTCCTGGGCTGCGTCGTGGAAGAACTCCGGGCGTTTCAGATCAGCTTGATATCGTTCTAGGGGCGTCATATTCGTTAGCAAGGCAACAAAAACGGGCCGTCACTGTAGCGACGGCCCGTAAGAATGGCAATCGGCCCTTATTCAGGACCGATGGTCGGATGATGCTTTGGATCAATCCTGCGCGGGGGTCAGCGCGACGCGCAGCGCATCGATGGCCGCATCCCGCGCAGCTTCGTCGGCAAAAGCCGGGCTGTCCGCCACGCATTCGCCTTCGAGCCAGACGCTGAAGCCCGCCGCCTCGCTGCGTACGTCCAGTGGCTGGCCGGCTTGCAGTTGCTTGGTCACCTGGCCCGCGGTCTTGCCATCGGCAAAATGGCGAGACAGCAACAGTTGTTCGCCGTCGGCAGCCAGCAGGCGGAAGCGGAAACTGCCGTCGTCTTCGCGAAAGCTGACGAAACGCGCCGCCTTGGTGGCTTTTTTCTTCGTGTTGGCCGCCACTTGGACCTGGCTGACGAACGAACGCAGGCCAACGGCTTCACGCAGTTCGTTAAGGAACGGCGTCGCCACGGCCCGGGCTTTTTTCGCGCCCAGTTGCAGGATGTCTTCAAGGTCCACCGGACGTTCGATCAACTGGTGATAACGCTCGCGGGACTCACCCAGTTCGCTGTCGAGCAATTGGAACAGACGATTCTTCGCTTCGCCCCAACCCAGGCCCTGCAACAGCTCGTTGCGGAACTCGGTTGACTGGGCCGGGGTGGCAAAGGCCTGGAACAGCGTGAACAGGTGCGAGTTGTCCGGATCCTTCGCTTCACCCGGGGCGCGGGAGTCGGTGACGATTCGCGAGATCGCGTCCTTCATCTCCTTGGCGCTGCTGAACAGCGGGATGGTGTTGTCGTAGCTCTTGGACATCTTGCGGCCATCGAGCCCTGGCAGCGTGGCGACGCTTTCTTCGATCAGCGCCTCGGGCATGGTGAAAAACTCCTTGCCCTGGCCAAACAGGTGGTTGAAGCGCTGGCCAATGTCCCGAGCCATCTCCACGTGCTGGATCTGATCGCGACCGACCGGCACCTTGTGGGCGTTGAACATCAGGATGTCAGCGGCCATCAGCACCGGGTAGCTGTACAGACCCATGGTGATGCCGGCGTCCGGGTCTTCGCCGGTCTCGACATTCTTGTCCACCGAGGCCTTATAGGCATGGGCGCGATTGAGCAGGCCCTTGGCGGCGACACAGGTCAGCAGCCAGGTCAGTTCCGGGATCTCGGGGATATCGGACTGGCGATAAAAGGTCACGCGATCCACATCCAGGCCGCCGGCCAGCCAGGTCGCAGCGATTTCCAGGCGCGAGCGCTGAATGCGCAGCGGGTCATCGCATTTGATCAGGGCGTGGTAGTCGGCCAGGAAGTAGAACGAATCGGCATTGCTGTCGCGGCTGGCGAGAATCGCCGGGCGGATGGCGCCAGCATAGTTGCCCAGGTGCGGGGTGCCGGTGGTGGTGATGCCGGTCAGGATACGGGTACGAGTCGTCATGAATTATCGCTTGTCAGACTGCTGTCAATTCGAAAGGCGCGGCAGGAGCAGATCCTTGAGATCGGTCAGCTTGCCATGAAAAAAGTGCCCGCATTCTGCCACTTTCAGTAGCTCATGGGGGCGTTGGAGCGCGTCGGACCAATCGTAGACCAGTTGGGGATCGACGACTTCATCATTTTCTGGCTGGATCACCGTCAACGCGCCGCTCTTCGCCAAAGGCGACTGCTCGTCCAGGCGCATCACCGCCGGAGCCACCATGAACAGGTGCTTGAGCGATTGCCCCTGGGCTTCGAGCCGTCCACCCAGGCTGGCAGCGACGAAGCCGCCGAAGGAAAAACCGAAGAGGCTCAAGGGCAGTTGCGGGTGTTTTTCCCGCAGCCATGCGGCGACGGCCTGGGCGTCGTCCACTTCACCGGTCCCCATGTCATGGCTACCGGCACTGGCGCCGACACCGCGATAATTGAAACGCAATGTGACCAGGCCGGCATCCCGGGCAGTGCGCTGCAGGGTCGAAACCACTTTATTGAGCATGGTCCCGCCCTGCACCGGGTTCGGGTGGCAGATCAACGCCAGGCCACGGGGCGCCTCGCTGTCCAGGTACAACGCTTCCAGTTGGCCCACCGGGCCGTCGATGACTACAGGGGTTTCGCGTATAAGCAAGGGAAAGAACTCCGTGACCCCGGATAGGGTCGACTCGTCTAGCTAAAAGTCTGTGCCTGGCATGATTGCGATGTTCTTCGCGGTATACAGCGCAGGTCCGAGCCGTTAACGTAAAGCAAAGCCGTTTATAGAGGAAGGACTCGTGGAACACTCGCTCTTAGTTTGGTTGTTGCCGACTCTTGCCCTGGTTGCCGGTGTCGCCATTGGATTCCTGCTTGCCCGACTGCTGCCCAACGCAGTGCCCAACAGCACGCAACGTCAGCTGGACGACATTCAGGAACGTTTCGACAGTTATCAGAATGAGGTGGTGACCCACTTCAACGCCACCGCTTCTCTGGTGAAGAAACTCACCCAGAGCTATCAGGATGTTCAGGATCATTTGTCCGAGGGTGCCAACCGCCTGGCCCTGGACGAACAGACTCGCCAGCGCCTGCTGGCCGCCCTGCACGCCGACTCGGCGCAGGCACCACGGGAACGCCTGACTCCGCCAAGGGATCAGGAACCACCTAGGGACTACGCCCCCAAGGCACCGAATTCGCCCGGCATGCTCGATGAGCATTACGGTTTGAAGAAGTAAGCTGCAAGCCACACCAGAAGCCCGCCCGATCCTGTGATCGGGCGGGCTTTTTCATGGGCGCAGGTTTTCCGGTGGGACTGTCCGTTGAGGTCAGAACGCCAATTGAAGGCTCTGCTGACCTTCGAGGCTGAGCAGCCATTGCTTGGCAGCCAGCCCACCGGCGAAACCGGTGAGGCTGCCAGAGCTGCCGATGACACGATGGCAGGGAGCGATGATCGAGATTGGGTTACGACCGTTGGCTGCGCCCACCGCCCGAACAGCAGTCGGCTGACCGATCTGGATGGCGATGTCGCGGTAACTGCGGGTCTCACCGAAGGGAATGGTCAGCAGTGCCTGCCAGACCCGTTTCTGGAAGTCCGTGCCGACAAAGTCCAGCTCCAGCTCGAAACGGCGCCGTTGCCCGGCGAAGTATTCCATCAGTTGACGCTCGGTTTCCTCGAGCATCGGGTGATGAATGTCTTCTTCCAAGGGGCCCAGGCACACACGGTTGAGTCGCTCGTTTTCCCACAGGATCGCGGCCAGTCTTGCGCCTCGGGCGACGAGGATCAATTGGCCGACCGGGGATGGGATGGTTTTGTACCGGGGTAACATCGAGTCATTCCTTTACTGGCTGGCTTCTGTGGCAGGTTGCTTTGCGCAGCTGGACTCAGCCCAACAACCCCAGCTCCTTGGCCCTCGCCACAGCCTGGGTGCGACGTTCCACGCCAAGCTTGCTGTTGATATGACTGGCATGGGTCTTGACCGTATGCAACGAAATGAACAGCTGCTCGCTGATTTCCTGGTTGGAACAGCCCTGGGCAATCAGTTGCAGCACCGCCCGTTCGCGGCTGCTGAGGCTTTCGACAGGTGCCGGGGAGTCGGCCGGTTGCGTCGACGTCGGCAGGCGTTCGAGCAGATTCTGGCACAAGGGACTGGGGGGTGCGTGCAGCAGCTGCTCGCGCAGCCATTCACGATGTTCGTCGCCCAGCAGCCATTCGAACGGTTGCAGCACTCCGCCACCGGCGGCTTCAAAAGCCTGAGCCAGGGCATTGCGGGCCGCCGGTTCGCGGCCGACACTCAGCAACAAGGCGACTTTCTGGTTGAGGGCCATCACGCTGAGCATCTGCCGGCCGGTTTGCTGGCCGTGTTCAAGCAAGGCGTTGAGCCGCCCTTCAGCCAGCATCGGTTGACCGCGAACGGACTCCAGCAGTGCCTGTTGCAGCTCGATATGCAGCGGCAATTGCGGGTGGAACTCTGGCGGCGCCGCGGCCTGCTCCCCGGTATAGGTCCGCCCCAGCCGCGCCAGCCAGGCTTCGGCCAGCTCGGTGCGGCCCTGGGCCAGCCAGAGCTCGCATTTGACCAGTGTGATCATCGCCAGGTAGTAGATCGGCGGAACATCCCAGATATGCATCAGGCGCTCGGCTTCAGCCAGTTCGGCAAAGGCCCTGGCGAACTCGCCACTGTTGCCTTCGATACGGGCGATCACGCAATGACCGAGCAGCACGCTGATGTCGCGGCAGGCCCGTGCTTCGGTAAGACCGGCCTGCAACCGCGCCAGTCCGGCCTGGGGCTGCATACGCAAAGTCAGCAGGAAACCCTCGTACAGGATCAACCGCGCCCGTACCGCATAAAGCCGTTGGGGCGAAAGTTTGTGCAAGCGTTGCAGGCCCTGGCGCACTTCATCCAGCGCCCGCAGGATCTCTCCCCGCGCCTGCAGGACCCGGGCGCGATCGTAATGAGCCAAGGCTTCGAACAAGGGGTTGCCGACCCGCTGTGCCAGTTCCAGGGAGTCGCGGTTCAAACCACGGGCGCGCCACAGGTCACCGTCGGCAATCGCCAGGTTCGACAACGTGGACAGGCACATCAGGCGTTGGCCGTAGCGTTTTTGCGGCAGGCTTTCCAGGGCTTCGGTGCAATAACGCACCGTGGCTTCACGGTCCCCACGGCCACGAGCGACGATCCCGCTCAGGGCCAACCATTGGGCAAGCATGGATTTTTGCGCGGTGGCCGACGGTGCCGGCAGGAAGCGGCTCAGGTGGGCGGCCAGTTCTTCGGCGGCGTCCAGTTGACAGGCCAGCCCCAGTGCCCAGCTGTAGAGCACAATCAGCCTCGGGGTACTGATGAGCAGGCTGTCGGGCAGGTCCATCTTCCAGCGCAGCAACATGCCGACGTTCTGCTCGGCCAGCAGTTGTTCCTCCGAGAGGGTCTGCACCAGGTTCGCCGCCACATCCAGGTGCCCGGCCCGCAGCGCCTGCTCCACGGCTTCGTCGATCAGCCCCTGGGCGTTGAACCAGCGACAGGCGCGCAAGTGCAGGGTCGCGGCCGGCACCATGGCGGGTGCGCTGGGGCGGCTGCGCAACAGATCGGAAAACAGATGGTGGTAGCGATACCAATGACCGTGTTCGTCCAGGGGCACCAGGAACACCTGATGGGCCGCCAGATATTGCAGGATCTCGGCGCTGTCATGGGCTTCGCGCACGGCATCGCACAGTTCGCTGCAAAAGCGATCCTGTGGCGCGGTGTCGTAGAGAAACGCCTGCACCTCGGCGGGCAGGCAGTCGATGACTTCTTCGAGCAGATAATCGCGGATCAGCCCTTCCCCACCGTGCAGCGTCTGTGGCAGCCCGCCCTCGGAACCGGCTTCGGAGGCGGCCAGCAACCAGAAACGCAGCCCGGCCACCCAGCCTTCGCTGCGCTGGATAAGGTTTTCCAACGCTTCACCGCGCAACGAGATGCTGTGATGCTCGAGCAGTGTCAGGGCTTCGCCATGGGTCAGGCGCAGGTCCTGCTCGTTCAGTTCGAGCAATTGCCGCGACAGGCGCAGGCGCGCCAGATGCCAGTTCGGTCGCTGGCGGCTGGTGACCAGTACCAGCAAACCATCAGGCAAGTGATTGAGGAAAAACTGCAGGCAACGATCCAGTACGGGGCCTTGGGCCAGGTGATAATCGTCGAGCACCAACAGCAAGGGGTTGCGAAGCGTCAGGTGACTGGTCAGTTCATCCAGCAGGCCATCGAGCCATTCTTCGAACGCGAAGGGCTGGTGGCGCTGGCGCATCTTCAGTAGCCCCGCTGCCCGGCCGCCCAGCTGTGGAAAGAGTGCCTGGAGCCCTTCGAGCAGCCGCTCCAGAAAACGTCCCGGATCATTGTCCCTGGTGTTGAGCCCCAACCAGAGGCTTTGCCAATGGACCGGCAGGCTCTGGCAGAACTCCACCGCGAGGGAGCTTTTGCCGAACCCCGCCGGCGCACTGACCAACAGCAATCGGCCGCCGAGCCCCGCACTTAAACGCTCGCACAACCGCGGCCGCACGACGTGCCCGTCGGGCAGAGGCGGTCGATAGAAGCGCCCGTCCTGTACCGCAAAGGCTGCGCGGGCAGAATCCGGAAGTGAAGACAGATCAGTCATGGCCGGCTCTTGTTTAGATGCAGGTGGCGGCGTTGCAGATGTCCGCAGACTAGCCGTAAACGAAGAGGTATTGAAGGGAGTGCTACAAATGGCTACAAAAAGACTACAAATCGACATCTCCTGACGACACATCCCGTGGGAGCAAGGCTTGCCCGCGATGAAGGCGCCTCGGTTCCAGGGCAAACCGCGTTAACTCCATCGCGGGCAAGCCTTGCTCCCACATTCAGGCCAAAAAACAAACGCCCCGAACCAGTCGGGGCGTTTATCCGAGGATGCGGCCTCGGGGTAAAGCGGTTTAGCGGATACCGTCCTGGCGCAGCGCGTTCGGTGTGAAGTCTGCGGTGGTGGCGGTGAAGCCGAAATCGTAGGCCGATTTCTCTTCGTTCTTCATGCCCAGAGCCAGGTAGCGGCCGGACTGCAGGTCGTAGAGGGTTTCCAGGGCGTACCACGGCACTTGCTTGTCGTAGTAGTTCTCGGCATGGGCCTCGGCAACTCGCCACAGTTGGCCACGACCGTCGTAGTGATCGATCACCGCCGCCTGCCAGGTATCTTCGTCGATGAAGAAATCGCGCTTGGCGTAGATGTGGCGCTGGCCTTCCTTCAGGGTCGCGGTGACATGCCAGACACGACGCAGCTCGTAACGCGCCAGGTCCTGGTTGATGTGGCCGGCCTTGAGGATGTCGGCGTACTTGAGTTGTGGCGAGTCGATCTTGTAGCTGTTGGCGGCGATATACAGCTCTTTCTTGCCTTCCAACTTCCAGTCGTAGCGATCCGGCGCACCGTTGTACATGTCCAGGTTGTCGGAGGTACGCAGGCCATCGGCGGCGGTACCCGGACCATCATAGGAGACCTGTGGCGCACGACGTACCCGACGCTGGCCGGCGTTGTAGACCCAGGCCGAGCGCGGTTCCTTCACCTGGTCGAGGGTTTCGTGCACCAGCAACACGCCACCGGCCAGGCGTGCCGGCGCGGTCACTTGCTGTTTGAAGTAGAACAGGATGTTGCCAGGGTTGGCCGGATCGAAATCCTTCATCTTGTCGCGGAACACGAACTGATCACGGAAATACACCAGGCTATAGGAGCCGTTGGCTTGCGGCGTGGCCTGGGTCACCAGGCGCGTCACGCTGCCGCCACGGTAGCGGGTGATGTGGTTCCAGATCACTTCGACGCCGCTCTGGGGAATCGGGAACGGTATGGCGGTCTCGAAGTTTTCCAGGCCGTTGCCGCCGGATACCAGCTTGGTGTTGACCGCGTTCTTCTTGATGGACGCGAACACTTCATCCGGCACGGTGGCGCCACGATGGGTCGGATAGACCGGCATCTTGAAGGTTTCCGGGTAGCGCTTGAACATCGCGTACTGACCCGGCGCGAGCTTGTCCTTGTACTGCTCGACGTTCTGCGCGGTGATGGTGAACAGCGGTTTCTCGCTGGCATACGGGTCGGCGAGGAACCCTTTGCTGTCCACGCTACCGGCATTCTTGGCCATGGGCTTCCAGGCGGAAATCGAACCGTCGGCATTACCGGCCATCTCGGCGCCCATCGGCGTCAGGCTCTTGCCCAGTTTGTCGGCCTCGCCCGCAGGCACCGCGGCCATGACGCTGGCCGCCAGCAGGGACAATCCCAGTGCGCCGACCTGCAACAGACTCTTTGTTATTTTCATCGTGTGTCGTCCTGAATACGGTGCTTAGAAGGTCACGCCGACGCTGAGCGCCAGGAAGTCGCGATCGTCCACGGTGCTGAAGTCGCCACCAAAGAAGTTGGTGTAGGCCAGGCTCGCGTTGTAGGTGTTCTGGTACTCGGCATCCAGCCCGAGGCTGACGGCCTTGCGGCCTTCCTCGAAGTTGCCGCCAGGGCCTGGCGAGTAGCCTTTGACGTCATGGGACCAGGCCACGTTGGGCTTGAGGTTCACGCCGGCGAAGACGTCCGGGTATTCCCAGATGGCGCGGGCGCGGTAGCCCCAGGAAGTGGCGGTGGTGAAGCCGTCGTTGTTGCAGTTGCTGTTCACACCGCCAAGAGTCTGTCCGCCGCCTGCTGCAGTGGAGGCATTGAGCGCTTGGCAGGATCCGTTGGGCAGTTCACCCGGACCAAACACCGGGTCGCGACCGTAGCGGGCCTCGGACCTGCTTTCCAGGCCTCCCACATGCGTTACGCCTACTTCACCCACCAAGGTCAGGCGACTGGCCCCCATAACCTGGTCGAGGAAGTGGGTGAAGGTCGTTTGAAACTGGGTGATTTCCTTGCGGCTATAGCCATGCAGATCCTGGCCCGGAACGCCCGTAAGTACCGACGCGTTGGCCAAGGGCCCACCGATCGGACGGACGCCAGCAAAAAGAATGTCGGTAGTACTCAGCTGTACCGGTGCGTTCGGGCGATAACTCAACTCACCGCTCCACGCCGTGCCGGTAGGCAGGGTGGTGGAGAAACTCAGGCCATAGAGACGGATGTCTTCCGGGTACTCAACGAAGTAGTTGGAGTTGCCGGCCACAATCAGGGGACGCAGTGCCGCCAACGGACCCAACGGAGCCGTGTAGAACTGTGCCGGCGCGCCCGTGGCGCTGAAAATCGGCGCCCGGCTGTGGTAGTTCATGAAGTAGGCACCGAATTCGGTGTCCAGAGGCTCGAACATGTACTTCATGGACGCCCCCCACTGGCCGCTGTCACGGGCATCGCGATCCGGGCCACGACGCACCAGCACGCCTTCCTCGTTGACGTCGACCCCTCGCGCGGCCAGGGCGGGCAAGGCAGCACCAGGAATCGTGGAACGCTTGTTCAGCACCCGGAGGTTATCCGTACAACCATCGGCAATCACATCCGGCTGGGAGAAGAATGTCCCGCAGTTATCGACAACCGTCTGGTCCCACTCCAGTTGATAGAACGCCTCAGCCGACAGGTTGTCGGTCAGGCTCTGGGACACATAGAACATGTTGACCGGAATCAGGCCTTCCTTGATCTCGGCACCGGGACGACGGAACGCGGACACGTCGACCGGGTTGATGGAGTTGATGCCGCCCTGGATGAAGGTACTTTCACCCCAACTGACGACCTGCTTGCCCAAGCGAACGGAGCCTGGCTGATCGGCAATGGCGTAGTTGTGGTAGACGAAGGCATCGAGAATCTGCCCGCCGGAGGACTTGGCACCTTCCTTGCGATTGTTGTCGCTGATGTCCTTGTACAGACGATTCTCGTCCTTGAGTTCGAAGTCGTACCAGTACTTGCCTCGCACAAACACACCGGTATCGCCGTACTTCAGCTCCAGGTCATGAATACCCTTGAAGATCTTCGAGAAGGTTTCCCCGCGCTTGAAGTTCAAGTGACCGTCATCAGAGGTCTGGGACAACCCCCTGCCACCGTTGTTGACGCCGATCAGGTCCTTGTTGGCATGGGCCGTGGACCAGCTCGCCCCCACCGACAGGGAAGAATCGAACTGGCCCTCGATTTCACCGATGTTGAAACTGACGCCGAATGCAGGCCCGGCGAGCGAAGAGGCGAGACTGACCGCCAGAGGCAATTTTGCCCGGCGCCAGAACGTGTTTGCAGAGGTCATTCGACACTACTCCATGTTCTTTATTGTTATGGCAGGGGGTATTTTCAAGGAACGTCTTCGACGACCAGCGACAGGGTTGCGGCACTCATTCAAAGTCGCATCGCCCGTTCGTGCAGGAGGCCCATTCTTGAAAATCCTTGAGCGGACTATAGCTAGCAGGTAGTACGGCTTGATCCCTCTAAAGTGTGATTTGCAGCCCCCGACCACTCTGGAACAGTCCTTTGCCAGGCCGACACCTGTCGGCACGGCAAGGATGGCTGAAATTGGCGGTTTGACAAGGCAAGCGCTTGCTCGGTGGGGCTGCCGTGCCCTTTCGGACACGGCAAGGAGACCTCAAAGCGTGGACAGGAAGGCGCTGTTGTTGCTCTGCCATTCGGCGATGTCGACGCGGATGCGTTTCTTGTCGAGCTTGCCAACGCTGGTCTTGGGAATTTCCGTAACAAGGGCGATCTGGCTCGGGATCGCCCACTTGCTCAGGTGTCCCTGTTCGACAAATGGCTTGAGGTGTTCCTTGAGCTCGCGAGCCCCGATCTGATGCCCATCGTGAATCACCAGCAAGGCAAACGGGCGCTCCCCCCACTGTGGATCGGGAATACCCACCACTGCCACTTCGCGTACCCCCGCGTGACGGCTGATGAGGTCTTCCAGGTCCAGGGACGAGATCCATTCGCCCCCCGTCTTGATCACGTCCTTGATACGGTCGCGGATGTCGATGAAGCCCATGCTGTCCAGCGTAGCCACGTCACCGGTGTGCAGCCAGCCGCCGGCCCAGAGCTCGGCGCCCTTCTGCGGTTCGTTGAAGTAGCCTTCGGTAAGCCAGGGTGCACGCAGCACCAGCTCGCCCTGGGTCTCGCCATCGGCCGGCAGGAACCGGCCTTCGGCATCGACGATCGCCGCCTCCACCAAGGGGCCCGGCACGCCAGCCTTGATCCGGTAGCTGATGCGTTCGTCTTCGCTGCCGGCCATCAACTCGTCGTTGAGGTGGGCGCAGGACACCAGCGGGCCGGTTTCCGACATGCCATAGGCGGCGGTGAGCTGGATCCCCCTGGCCTTGGCGGCTTCGTACAGGCTGCGATTCAGGGCACTTCCGCCGATGACGATTTTCCAACCGCCGAAATCGGTGCCCTGAGCACTCTTGGCGTTGAGCACCATCTGCAGGATGGTCGGCACGCAATGGGAAAAGCTGACCTTCTCCTTGCGCCACAACTGAACCAGGAGCTCGGGGTCGTAGCGGCCGGGATAGACCTGCTTGAGGCCGAGCATAGTCGCCACGTACGGTAGGCCCCAGGCATGAACGTGGAACATTGGCGTAATCGGCATGTACACATCGTTGGTGCCCAGCAACCGCACGCTGTCGATGGCGCCCATGATGGTCGCCTCGCCCAGGGAATGCAGCACCAATTGCCGGTGGGTGAAGTAGACGCCCTTGGGATTGCCCGTGGTACCGGTGGTGTAGAAGGTCGTGGCGACGGAGTTTTCGTCGAAGTCCTGGAAGTCGTAGACCGGGCTGGCAGCCGCCAGCAACTGCTCGTATTCGCCCACCAGGTTGGGCAGGTCGGCGGTTTTCTCCGGCAGGTCGGTCAGCAGCAGGGTCTTCTCCACCGTGGTCAGGTGCCCGGCAATGGCCTGGTACAACCCGACGAACTCGCTGTTGACCAGCACGAAGCGGTCCTCGGCGTGATTCATGGTGTAGACAATCTGCTCCGGTGACAGCCGCACGTTGATGGTGTGGATCACGGCGCCGATCATCGGGATCGCGAACATGCATTCCAGATAGCGATGGCTGTCCCAGTCCATCACCGCCACGGTATCGCCCGCCTTGACCCCGGCCTCGGTCAGCACGTTGGCCAACCGTGCCACCCGTTCGATCAGCGTCGGATAGCTGTAGCGCAACTGGTCACGGTAGACGATCTCGCGGGTTTTCTCGTAACGCACACCGGACATCAGCAGCCGCTTGATCAGCAGTGGATATTGATAAGCGCCTTCGGCGGGAGGAATAACGCGAGTCTGCAACATAAGAATCCTTTTCTGACTGCATGGTCGTGACTGGAGGTAAGCACTCTAGAGGGCTTATACACCGTTCAAATCAGCCAAAGGAATGATTTGATCGCTCGGCAAATACTGGCCCAGAGCCATCCACCCACCCATTCCGGATACTTTGAATCTGCAATCCCACCGGGACTGTCACCGCCAGTGTCCAGGCGGCAGAAGGCCAAGAAGATCGCAACCTCCTGCAATGGCGGCAAAAAAAAGAGCGGGCGAACCCGTCAATGCGCTTCGGTAAACGCCAGCTTCACACCGATGGCAACCAGTACCGCACCCATGGTCCGATCGAACCAGTGGCCCATGCGGGCGAATCCGGCGCGCACCCGCTGCTGGCTGAACAGCATGGCCACCAGGCAGAACCAGGCGGCCGTTGCGACCGCCAGGTACACACCGTAACCGGCCTGGATCGCCAGTGGTGTATGAGGGTTGATCACGACGGTGAACAGCGACAGGAAGAACAGCGTCGCCTTGGGGTTCAGGCCATTGGTGACGAAGCCCGAGGTGAATGCGCCGCGGGCGGTCCGTTCGCCAACTTCCTTGTGCAGATTTTCCTCGCTCGGCTTGGCCGGTTGTGCCCGCAGCGCCTTGAAGCCGATGTACAGCAGGTACGCGGCGGCGGCCCATTTCAGCGCGTTGAACAGCACAATGGACTGCGACACGATCAGGCCGATGCCCAACAGCGAATAGCCTACGTGCAGGAAAATCGCCGTGCCGACGCCCAGAGCCGTCCAGGTCCCGGCCCGGCGGCCATGGGTCACGCTTTCGCGCACCACCACGGCAAAATCCGGCCCGGGACTGGCAACCGCCAGCAGGTGGATCAGCGCGACGGTGAGGAATTCGGTGAGATACATGGCGGGCTCCTTGACTCAATTTCGAAACGGACATCGACTTCTGTGGCGAGGGATTTATCCCCTCGCCACAGGGCCGCAATTCATCTGATAGGCTCGTCACCTTACGCCTTCGGTTCCAGACTAAAAAGGTACAGCTGATGACAAATACCGGCCGCGCGGTTTTCCTCGACCACCCTTCCCTTGATCTCGGCGACCTGGATCTGGCCCCGTTGCGCAATTGCTTCGACGAACTGCAACTGTTTGCCCGCACCACGCCGAACCTGGTGATCGAACGACTCAAGGGCGCCACCGTGGCGATCACCAACAAGGTCGTGATCGATGCCGCCGCCATGGCCGCCAGCCCCGAATTGAAGCTGATCCTGATCAGCGCCACCGGTACCAACAATGTCGACCTCACGGCAGCTCGCCATCACGGCATTACAGTGTGTAACTGCCAGGGCTACGGTACGCCATCGGTCGCCCAGCACACGATCATGCTGTTGCTGAACCTGGCGACGCGACTGGCCGATTATCAGAAGGCGGTGGGCGACGGGCGCTGGCAACAGGCCTCACAATTCTGCCTGCTGGACTATCCCATCGTCGAACTGCAAGGCAAGACCCTGGGCCTGCTCGGCCACGGCGAACTGGGCAGTGCCGTCGGGCGGCTGGCGGAAGCCTTCGGCATGCGCGTGCTGTTGGGCCAGATCCCCGGACGTCCTGCCCGTCCTGACCGCTTGCCGCTGGATCAGCTGTTGTCGCAAGTCGATGCCCTGACCCTGCACTGCCCACTCAATGAACATACCCGCCACTTCATCGGCGCGCGGGAACTGGCGACGCTCAAGCCCGGCGCTTTCGTGATCAACACCGCCCGTGGCGGCCTGATCGATGAACAGGCCCTGGCTGACGCCCTGCGCAACGGTCACCTGGGCGGCGCGGCCACCGATGTGCTCAGCGTGGAGCCGCCAACCCAGGGCAATCCGCTGCTGGCCAGCGACATTCCCCGCCTGATCATCACGCCTCACAACGCCTGGGGCAGTCGCGAGGCGCGGCAACGGATCGTTGGCCAACTGACGGAAAACGCCCAAGGCTTTTTCAGCGGTACAGCGCGACGGGTCGTCAGTTGATAAACTGCCGCACTTTTTTTCAAGGAGCAGACCATGGATCCGCGCAGTGAAGTACTGCTTCGTCAGCCCGAACTATTCCAGGGGTCGGTCCTGCTGGCCGGCCTGCCCGCCGACGACCTGCTCGGCCGCTTGCCCGACGCCCATGGCTGGTGCTGGCACGCGGGCGATCAGGCCGCACTGGACGCCCGCTTCCCCGAGCGTAGCCACTTTGGCGTAGACGCCCCTTCCCGTGAGTTCGACAGTGCGGTGGTATTCCTGCCCAAGGCCAAGGACCTGACGGACTACATCCTCAATGCCGTGGCCTCGCGCCTGGGCGGCCGCGAAGTGTTTCTGGTGGGGGAAAAGCGCAGCGGCATCGAAGGTGCTTCCAAGCAGCTCAACCCGTTCGGCAAACCGCGCAAGCTCGACAGCGCGCGGCATTGCCAACTGTGGCAGGTCACCGTCGCCAACGTTCCAGAGGCCAAGCCCCTGGAAAGCCTGGCCCAGACCTACGAGTTGCCCCTCGAGGAAGGTCCGCTGAAGGTCATCAGCCTGCCGGGGGTGTTCAGCCACGGTCGCCTGGATCGCGGCAGTGCGCTGCTGCTCGAACACTTGGATAAATTGCCCAGCGGCCACCTGCTGGACTTCGGATGCGGTGCCGGTGTGCTCGGGGCGGCCGTCAAGCGTCGCTATCCGCACAACACCGTCACCTTGCTGGATGTGGACGCTTTCGCCGCCGCCAGCAGTCGCCTGACCTTGGCTGCCAACGGCCTGGACGCCGAGGTGCTGACCGGTGACGGTATCGATGCCGCGCCGATGGGCCTGAACGCGATTCTGAGCAATCCGCCGTTCCATGTCGGCGTCCACACCGATTACTACGCGACGGAAAACCTGCTGCGAAAAGCGGCCAAACATCTGAAAAACGGTGGGGAATTGCGTTTGGTTGCGAACAGTTTCCTCAAATACCAGCCGCTGATCGAAGAACATCTGGGCGTGTGCACCATCAAGGCCGAGGGCCAGGGCTTTCGCATCTACCGGGCCAAGCGCGGTTGAAAGCTTTTTAAGACACAGCACTTGCCCAATCGGATTTGCCTAGGCAGAATCCGCAGCGTCCTAGGGGAGTAGTCTCCCGCGAGCACCCTGCTCGCCCGGCATACGTCAACATACTTGGTCAGCAGACCATGGCGTATGCGGCCCAAGCGTCCGGAACCGGTCGCAGGGTTTGACAAGACCTATGACACGCACACCTTACCCGGGGCGGGGAGGCTGTACGTGTCATAGCCGTGTCGACCCGCCCCTCTAGGAATCACCTGATGCTGGACTCTTTCCTCGTACCCACCACCATCGTTGCGCTGGCCGAAATCGGCGACAAGACCCAATTGCTTGCGCTCGTCCTGGCGGCTCGTTTTCGCAAACCCTGGCCGATCATCGCCGGCATTGTCGCCGCGACCCTGGCCAATCATGCGGCAGCCGGAGCCGTGGGGGCCTGGGTGGGCAGTATTTTCTCGAATGCGGTGTTGCACTGGATCCTGGCAGCGAGCTTCGCCGCCACCGCGCTGTGGACCCTGGTTCCCGACAAACTGGACGATGAAGAAGCGAGCACCGCGCGCAAGTTCGGCCCCTTCCTGACCACGCTGATCGCGTTCTTCCTGGCGGAAATCGGCGACAAGACCCAGATCGCCACCGTGATGCTCGCCGCGCAGTACCCGGAATTGTGGCTGGTGATCATCGGTACCACCGTGGGTATGCTGATTGCCAATGTGCCGGTGGTACTGGCCGGCAATTTCGCCGCCGATAAGCTGCCGCTCACCCTGATCCGCCGCCTGGCCGCCTCGGCATTCTTCATCCTGGCGATTGTGGCGGTGTACAAGGCAATGCAGAGCAGTGGATGGGTTTGATCAGGTAGGCAAGTAATACCGTGCCATCGTTCATCGCGAGCAGGCTCGCTCCCACAGGGGATTTGCAGTGCCCACATTTTTTGTGAGCACCGCGCCCAATGTGGGAGCGAGCCTGCTCGCGATGAGGCCAGCGGCCTCACCACATAAGAAAGGTTACTTCTTGGCCTGCTGGTAAAGCGGCATCACCTTTGGAATCGCCGCCTGCAACGAAGCGATCCGGCTGCTGGACGCAGGGTGAGTGCTCATGAACTCCGGTGGCGCGCCTTCCGAGGCCTTGCTCATCTTGTTCCACAAGGCGATGGCGGCGTTCGGGTTGTAGCCGGCGCGAGCGGCCAGTTCGAGGCCGATCAGGTCGGCTTCGTTTTCGTTGGCACGGCTGTTGGGCAAGGTCATGCCGTAGTTGGCCACGGTGTCGGCCAGCGCCAGGCTGTCCTGGCCCAGGCCGAACAAGGCACCGGCGCCCTGCTTGGCCATCTCGATGCCGTAGGCCTTGGACATTGCTTCACGCCCGTGCTCACGCAGGGCGTGGGCGATTTCATGGCCCATGACCGCGGCGATTTCATCGTCGGTCAGCTTCAGCGAGTCGATCAACCCGGTGTAGAAAATGATCTTGCCGCCTGGGCCGCAGTTGGCGTTGAGCTCATCGCTCTTGATCAGGTTCACTTCCCACTTCCACTGCGCCGAGTCCGGACGGAAAACCGGGGCCTGGGCGATCAGTCGGTCGGCAATGGCCTGGACGCGCCTGGCTTCGCTGCTGGTCTTGTCGAGCGCACCCTGGGTGCTCGCCTCGCCGACGGTCTTCTGATAGGACTGGGCGTACATCTGGTTGACCTCATCGGTCGACAGCATGCTGAACATGTACTGCTTGCGCTCCACACCCACGGCGCCGCCGCTGGTGGTATTCACCGATTGGCAACCGGCAAGCAACAGGCTCGTGCCGAGGACACTCACCATCAACGTCTTGTGCATATTAAAGCTCCCTGGAAACGTGGGCGTATCCTATGCGGTGATTTGTATCGGCGCCAGATACACAACGACGGATTACCGCTATTTCGCACAGATCCCACCCCCGCTCCATTAGCGACACTCACGATTCAAAAACAGTCACCCGACGAACAACGCCTCATGCCGCCCCCTATGGACGCCGATACAAGCTTCAGACGTCATCCTCGCGTCCGGAGCCTTTATGAAATTCAAGTCGATCCAGTTTTCCGTGGCCGCCCTGGCCGGTGCCATCGTGCTCAGCGTGGTCGGGGCCCTGGTCCTGTACGCGTTGTTCGCCGGGGCCCGCACCCAAGACATGGTGCAACAACGGACCAAGGCGCAGTTCGAACAACTCATCGAACAACGCCTCAGCGCCCTGGCCCGTACCCAGGCCAGCCTGATCCAACGGGAACTGGAAGCCCCACTGCAGCTCGCCAAGGGACTTGCCACCACGAACGCGCTGATGGGCATGAAGGGCACGGACGGCAACCCACAGTTGAAGATTGCGCGCGAGCAGATGATCAGCCTGCTGCGCGAAACCGTGGTGCGCAATCCAAAAGTCCTTGGCGCCTACATCGCCTGGGAGCCGAACGCCATCGACCACGATGATGCCAACTACGTGAACAGCCCCGTGGTGGGCATGGAAACCAACGGGCGTTTCCTGCCGTGGTGGTTCCGTAACCAGGACGGCACCCTGGGCCTGGAAAAACTGGCCGATGTGGCCGATCAGAAACTCCTGTCCACCGGTATCCGCGCCAGTGAGTACTACCTGTGCTCCCAGGACAGCAGGAAGGCCTGCGTGATCGACCCGGCGCCCTACCGCGTCGGCGACACCATGACCATGCTCGCCTCGTTCATCGAGCCGATCCTCATCGACGGCAAGTTCCAGGGCATCGTCGGGGCAGATCTGTCGGTGAACTTCATCCAGGACATGCTCGTGGCCGCCGATGCCAAGCTGTACAACGGCGCCGGGGAGTTGGCGCTGCTCTCCAGCAATAACCGCCTCGTGGCATTCACGAAGGACCCGAGCAAACTCGGGGAAAAGGCCAGCGACCTGCTCAACGCCAGTGAACTGGACAACCTGGGCAAGCTCAGTATCGGCGAAGTACGTTACGACATCGATGAGGAGCATGGGCACATCGAAGTGTATATGCCGTTCGGCATCGGCGAGACCAACGCCCGCTGGACGCTGATGCTGCAATTGCCGCTGAATGCGGTGATGGCCGACCTGCAAGCGTTGCAGAAAGACCTGAACGATCGACGCCAGTCCGATATTTTCGGCATGGCGATGGTAGGCCTGGTGATTGCCGGCATCGGTCTGCTGGTGATCTGGCTGGTGGGCCATGGCATCGCCCGGCCACTCAAGCAAATGGTGGCCATGCTCGATGACATCGCCCAGGGTGAAGGCGACCTGACCCGTCGCCTGGTGAGTGATCGCGCAGACGAACTGGGCGCGATAGCCAGGGGCTTCAACACGTTCCTGAGCAAGCTGCAGGGGATGATCACCCAGGTGGTGACTTCGGTGCAGAGCGTCAGCGATTCATCGGAGCACACCGCCGACATCGCGATCCGCACCAACCAGGGCGTGCACAAGCAAATGTCGGAGATCGACCAGGTCGCCACCGCCGTGCACGAGATGACCGCTACGGCCCAGGACGTCGCCCGCAACGCGACCCAGGCCGCCCAGGCCGCCAGTCACGCCGACCAGGCCGCCAGCCAGGGCATGCAGATCGTACGGGATACGTCCACGTCCATCGGCGCCCTGGCCGTGGAAATCGGCAAGGCGGTGGGCGTGGTGCAGACCCTGGCCAAGGACAGCGAGAACATCAACGCGATTCTCACCGCCATCCGTGGTATTGCCGAACAGACCAACCTGCTGGCGCTGAACGCCGCCATCGAAGCCGCCCGGGCCGGTGAACAGGGCCGCGGATTCGCCGTGGTGGCTGACGAAGTGCGCAACCTGGCGCAGAAGACGCAGCAGGCCACGGAAGAAATCCAGTCGATGATCCAGCAATTGCAGCAGGGTACTCGGGACGTGGTACGGGTGATGGAGGACAGCCAGCACCGCACCGATGAAAGCGTGCAGCATGCGGCGAAAGCGGCCCAGGCCCTGGAAACCATCACCCAGGCGGTGTCGGTGATCAATGACATGAACACCCAGATCGCCAGCGCTGCCGAGGAACAAAGCGCCGTGGCCGACGACATCAACCGCAACGTCATCAACATCGGGCAAGTGGCGAATGAAGTGGCGGGCGGCGCGGATGAATCCAGCGCCGCCAGTGCCGGCTTGACCAAACTGGCGGAGCAGCAGCGGCGGTTGATCAATCAGTTCAGGGTCTGATCCAGAACCGCTATCGCGAGCAGGCTCGCTCCCACAGGAGGTTGCGGATGTTCACAA
Source organism: Pseudomonas sp. ICMP22404 (assembly GCF_006227205.1). Lineage (GTDB taxonomy): Bacteria > Pseudomonadota > Gammaproteobacteria > Pseudomonadales > Pseudomonadaceae > Aquipseudomonas. The sequence continues at coordinate 94,177 of NZ_VCNG01000005.1, read as the reverse complement.
AGATGTGTCCACCGCAATGACCCTGTGGGAGCGAGCCTGCTCGCGATAGCGGCAGTAAAGGCACCACAGGCCTCAAGCCGGGGTCAGGCATTCCGGTCCGTTGAGCTTCGGGTCGTTGACCATGTTGGCCAACACCCGCTCACGCAATTGTGCCGGTTCGCTTGCCAGCAGCCCTTGCAAGGCATGCAGCGGCGTTTCGGGATCGAGCCACAGGCGCTGGCCCTCTTCGTCCAGGATCAACGGCCTGCGTTGCCCCGCCGCCGGCTGGGTGATGACCGCCGTGCTCAGCCACACCTGTTCCTGCACGGGATACGCTTCCCATATCGCGGCAAAAAACAACGACGAACCCTCTCCCGGCGTCAGCCAGTAGGGCCGCTTGCGTGTGCCACCGCGCCATTCGTAGAAGCCGTTGGCCGGCAGCAGGCAGCGACGCAGGCGCAGGGCTTCACGGAACATCGGCTGCTCGGCCACGGTTTCGGCGCGGGCGTGGGCCGGAGTACGGGACAGATCGGTCAGCCACGCGGGCGTCAGGCCCCAGCGCGCACGGGCCAACTCGCGCTGCCCCTCGGCACCGGCCCGCAGCATCAGCACCGAATCGTTGGGCGAAATATTCCATTGAGCCTTCTGGTCGGCAGGAAAGCCGGGCAAGGCCGCGAAAGCGGGGTTCCAGCGAAACAGGGCATAACGTCCACACATGGGGCAACACGACTCTTGATCGAACGGCCGCCAGCCTAACAGACCAGCGTGCCGGGATAGCTCTCCGGCTCATCACCGGGCACTGGCATCGCGGCATTGTACGCAACGATGAGCTCCCGGGCGTACTGCGCCTGGTCGTCTTCTACCGCCAGGCCCAGGAGGCCTTGCATCGGCAACTCGCCAGCGCCGCCCACCAGGTCGCGCCCCACCAGATGCGCCGTGATGCCTTCGCTGGCGAGCATGCCTTGCAGCAGTTCGCCCTCCATCAGGCTTTCCAGCTCGTAGATTCGTTGCATGGGCGCCCCCATCAATCGTTTTCAGTGAAGGCCTCGAGAAACCAGTGTTCGTCATGCACTTGCAACCTGAATTTGATCGGTCGGCAACACACCTGACAGTCCTCAACATACTCCTGGTCGCCACCCGACAGATCCACGGTCGTCTCAACCTCTTCACCACAATACGGACAATCATAAAGAGCGGTTTCCAGCATCGCGGTCTCCCAGGTGACTTGTGCGTATAATCGCCGGTCTATTTGCAGGGCTATTTTCGTCTGGCTTATCTTCCAGGCCATGCCCCGTCGTTTTTTCGATCGAACCTTTAACTTACCCTAGCCGTTTCCAACAAGAGAGCATGATGGGCGAATTCGATGCCATCCGACCTTACGACGACAGCGAAGTCCCAGCGGTGCTGGCCCGGCTGCTCGGCGACAAGGCGTTTCTAGATATCCTCACCCACTTCCGCTTCCCGCGCCTGGCCGGCGCATTCGGCTGGATGCTCAAACCTCTTATAGCGCAAAGATTGCGCCGTGAGTTCGCCAGCGTGACATCGGTCGCCACTTTGCAGGATAAAGTCGAGTTCTACGTCGACCACACCATCGAGCGTGCCACCGACGGCGTGACCTATACAGGGGTGGAGCAATTCAAGTCCGGCAGCGCGTACCTGTTCATTGCCAACCATCGCGACATCGTGATGGACCCGGCCTTCGTCAACTATGCGGTGTACCACGCCGGCCTGCCGACCCCGCGCATCGCCATTGGCGACAACCTGCTGCAAAAACCTTTTGTCAGTGACCTGATGCGCCTGAACAAGAGTTTCATCGTGCACCGCTCCATCACCGGACGGCGAGAGAAGATGGCGGCCTACCAGTTGCTGTCAGCGTATATCAACCACTCGATCCGCAACGACTGCGCCTCGATCTGGATCGCCCAGGCCGAAGGGCGGGCCAAGGACGGCGACGACCGTACCGAATCGGCCATCCTCAAGATGTTCCATATGAGCCGCAAGGACGAGCCATTTGGCGAGGTCATCCAGTCGCTGAACCTCACTCCCGTGTCGATCAGTTACGAATACGACCCGTGCGACCAGGCCAAGGCCCGCGAGCTGTACATCCGAGCCACCACCGGCACCTATACCAAGGCACCGGGCGAAGATGATGTGAGCATCGCCAAAGGCATCACTGGATACAAGGGCCGGGTGCACGTGAACTTTGCCGCACCGATCACCGAACTGTTCGAAGACACCAAGCAATTGGCCCAGGAGATGGATCGGCAGATTCTCGGCGGCTACCGCCTGTTTCCGGTGCATTACCTGGCTTACGCCCAGTGGGCCGACGCCGATCCGCAATTGCAGGTTCCGCAGGCGGCCGAGGTATTCGGCGCCGATGAACTGGCCAAGGCGCAGGAAGAATGGCAACGCCGGCTGGATGCGTGCCCGGCGGAACACCGACCGTTCCTGATCCTGCAATATGCAACGCCGGTGCGTAATCAGTATCGGGTGAAGGCGGGGTTGGCGTTGTAACGCGGCATACCTGAGGGAGACCTGTGGGAGCAAGGCTTGCCCGCGATGAAAACGACACGATACTTTCGGAAATCGAGGTGCCTGTTTCGCGAGCAAGCTTTGCTCCCAGGCACCCTCGCCACAAAAGCATCCTTGCTTCCGGTAAATCTCAGCTGATCTGCGTGCTGATCCACGACACCAGCAACGCCAACGCCAGGCAGCCAAAGCCGAATCGGTAGAAAAACCGGTTCATGCGCTGCGTCGCCAGGTCCAGCAACGCTTCGAACCGTTCTTCACCATTGCGATTGCCTGCTTGCAGGCTCGCTCGCGCCCGTTGCTCACGGCGGCGCGTTGCGTGCAGCACCCAGCCGCCCGGGCAGGCAAACAGCAAGGCGAACAAGTTGATCAGTTTGGCCGGGTGGGCGGCGAACAACGAAAGCAGATGCAGCGACATCACAAACCTCAAGGGAAAACGGAACGGAACACGCCCGGGACTTGCGAGCAGGGCGCGGATTCTACCGAAAGCCCACTGCCCTGCCCTGTTTTTTCCGACCTGTGGGAGCAAGGCTTGCCCGCCATAAAGGCGCTTCGATCCTCGGTAACCGCGTCAGCTTCATCGCGTCCAAGCCTTGCTCCCACAGAGCTTCGTTGCTGCGAGGCTGAGCTACGGACTTATGTTCACCGTCACGGTTTCGTCATCTGGATAAGCCACCCTGTCGCCCTCCAAACCTGACCGGACCCCGTCATGCTCCACGCCGAAAACCAGGATCGCCTCTACCTCATCACCCCAAGCGACGAACAGCAAAACCTCGTCGGCAGCCTGTCCTTCAACGTACAGGACCCACATTGGCTGGTGTATTGCGCCCTCGGTGGTCATCAACATGCCGACCTGCCGGAGACCGATCTGCTGACGGGCATCAGTGTGCTGGAACTGTATTCACAGGCCGCCTAGAAAAATCGCGCAAAAAAAACCTGTGGGAGCGAGCCCTGCTCGCGATAGCGGTTTATCAGTCACAGTGATTTCAAATGTGACGCCGCTATCGCGAGCAGGCTCGCTCCCACAGGCGGGGGTCAGGCCCGGATCTTACTCAGCCAGCACCTGGCCAATGGTCGGGTCCTTGAACAGCCGGGTCAGGGCGTCGCTCAACACATCGCTGACCAGCTTGGTATTGGTGTCCTGATTGGGCGCCATGCCGAAACGCTGGTCCAGCGAAGCCCCATAACGACCGCTGTAACGGCGGTTGGCGTTCTGCACGTCGGAACGGAAGGTCGCGCCGATGGTGGCTTCGGTCACGTACATGCCTTCCTTGGGCGATTGATACTTGAGTTCGGCCAGGGTAACGGTCAGCTGTGGAGCATTCATCGCGTTCGCGGTAGGGGTGAAGCCCAGCAAACGCACGGCGGCTTCAGCCTGGGCCTGCAGCTTGGGCAGGATCTGAGCGCCCTGAACCGTGATGACGCTGGTTTCCGGGTACAGCCCGCCGCGGGTGCCGAGCGTCGGCGATGGACGGCCGTCCACCACCCGTACCACCACCGGCTGGCCATGACCCACAGGCGCCAGCTGGGCGTTGAGCTTGGGTTCCGGGTTAAGTTGTTGCGGGCTGTGGGCGCAGCCGACAAGGGTCAGACTGGTCACAGCGATCAAACCGAACAACAGGCGTTGCAACATGCTCTTCTCTCCAGAATCGGGCACTGACAGACCCGCAGTATAGCGGTGCGCCATCGCGGCGAACCAGCCGAATGAATACTGAAATTTCTGACATGTACCGCCAATGCCGGTTCCTGTCACTCCATTGTCACGGTCCTTACACCGGCATGTCATGGCTCGCTGTCAGGCTGCTCACAAGTCCCCCGACACGGAAATCCGACCATGCGCCTTCTCGTCTCCTTGTTCACTCCGCGCCCACAGCATCGCAGCTTCGCCCTGCTGGATCGCAACGGCCGCTGCCAGGCGTTCAAGCAATGCAGCCTGCAACCCATGGGCGAAGGCTGGGTGGAAATCGAAGAAATCCGTCTCAACTGGCTGAATCAGCCTTTACCCGCCAGCGCCCGCGTACAGCCGCTTCGTAGTCGCGCGCGCGGCCGCCAGTTGTTGGCCATCTGACCGAATGGCTAATAAAAGTCATTAAACACGACCATTTTCCTGCGTTTCTTCGTTACAATCTCCCCCCGATTATAAGGACGTCTCCTGATCGGGCCTCGCAACACCGCTGATGCGCTTGCATTGGCACCCCGCATCGCCCACAGAGAGCCGCCCACACAGATCGAGTGAAGCTGGCGCGCCTGCTGTTTCCGGGCCAATCACCACTTTTCGCGAATCTGCAGAGCTGTCATTACGCTCGGTCACTGAGCTGTCTGCCCGTTTTGCCTGTCATGTACTGCATGGGGCAAACAATCCGGACACGGTGCCTGGCTGGGACAGCCCTTTTTTGAGGTTCACGTCTTCAAAAGAGCGTGAAAAAACGGGTTTTCACAACTTCACAAGAGTGTGGCGAGCAAATGAAGAGTTTTGCGTCTGAACAAGCACCATTGGCGTCTGAAACAGCCCAACGACACAGGACCGGATATCGCTCAAGAACCGGCGCCTGAAGCCTGTCCGCTACGGATTTGGTTGCACGAACGGATGTCTCGGCCATAAGTCGAATTGCCTGCCCGGCGCTGAAATGAGTTCATGTGACTCTTGAGGCCAGGCTGCATGCATCCGTAGCAGTTGCAAAAAATTGCGAAGATTCGGACATGGCGATCCTGGCCATGGGTACCTGGGGCGCAACCGACCTGCCCCGCCACTCCTGGCCGCTATGCCGACAATTTGGTGCTGCAGATTTTGGAGACGCGTTAAATGGCGCATAACGAAGCAGTCGATGTAGTTCTGGTAGGGGCCGGCATCATGAGTGCCACCCTGGCCGTGCTGCTCAAGGAGCTCGACCCTGCGATTTCGCTGGAAGTCGTCGAGCTGATGGATTCCGGTGCCGCGGAGAGTTCCAACCCTTGGAACAACGCCGGTACCGGCCACGCCGGTCTGTGTGAGCTGAACTACACGCCGCAAGCGGCCGATGGCAGTGTCGACATCAAGAAAGCCGTGCACATCAACACCCAGTTCGAGGTGTCGAAGCAGTTCTGGACGTACCTGACCCAGAAGAGCACGTTCGGCTCCTCCAAATCCTTTATCGCCCCGGTGCCGCACCTGAGCTTCGTGCAGGGCGAAAAAGGCGTGTCATTCCTGAAGAAGCGCTTCGAACTGCTGAGCCAGCATCACGCCTTCGCCGACATGGAATACACCGAAGACAAAGGCAAGATGGCTGAGTGGATGCCGCTGATGATGCCGGGGCGTCCGGCCGATGAAGTCATCGCCGCCACCCGGGTCATGAACGGCACCGACGTCAACTTCGGCGCCCTGACCAACCAACTGCTCAAACACTTGACCAGCGCGCCCGACACCCAGGTCAAGTACTGCAAGCGCGTCACCGGCCTCAAGCGCAACGGCAGCGGCTGGACCGTAAGCATCAAGGACGTCAACTCCGGTGCCAGCCGCGACGTCGATGCCAAGTTCGTCTTCCTGGGTGCCGGCGGCGCGGCGTTGCCACTGCTGCAAGCCTCGGGCATCGAGGAAAGCAAGGGCTTCGGCGGCTTCCCGGTCAGTGGCCAGTGGCTGCGTTGCGACAACCCGGAAGTGGTCAAGCACCACCAGGCCAAGGTCTACAGCCAGGCCGCGGTGGGCTCGCCGCCGATGTCGGTGCCGCACCTGGATACCCGCGTGGTCGATGGCAAGAAATCCCTGCTGTTCGGACCTTACGCCGGTTTCACCACCAAGTTTCTCAAGCACGGCTCCATCATGGACCTGCCACTGTCGGTACGCGCCGGCAACATCGGCCCGATGCTGGCGGTAGCCCGGGACAACATGGACCTGACCAAGTACCTGATCAGCGAAGTGATGCAGTCCATGGAGCAGCGCCTGGAATCCCTGCGCCGCTTCTACCCCGAGGCGAAAGCCGAGGACTGGCGCCTGGAAGTGGCCGGCCAACGGGTGCAGATCATCAAGAAAGATCCGAAGAAAGGTGGCGTCCTGCAGTTCGGTACCGAGCTGGTGGCAGCCAAGGACGGTACCCTCGCCGCCCTGCTCGGCGCATCGCCAGGCGCTTCGGTGACCGTGTCGATCATGCTGGACCTGATCGAGCGCTGCTTCCCGGACAAGGCCAAGGGAGAGTGGGCGACCAAGCTCGCGGAAATCTTCCCGGCCCGGGAAAAAGTGCTGGAAACCGACGCGGCGCTGTATCGCAAGATCAATGCGCAGAACAACATCGCGCTGGAACTGGTTGAAGACAGCAAGGCTCAAAGTTACGCCTGACCCTCTGTCGTTATAAATAAAAAGCCTCCAACTGATGGAGGCTTTTTATTTCCGCGTTTATTTCATACTGAACTTGATGCGTGTTCCGCCATGACGAACGTAATCGTCGTCATCCTCAATCTCAAACAACTCTGCGACACAGGAATCTTGGGGTTGTGCATCAACCCAACGGCGATAAGGCATTGTTTGCTCATCACTCACTGGAGCTTTGGCTATATGCCCGAAACTGAAGTGGCACTTGCGACTGCCTTGGGTGTAGGTAAAAGACTCCCGCTCGGCGCGCGACTGTGGCAGGTAATAGGTCAGTTCCTGACTCGCGCCGGGACTTACCGAAAAGCCATGGCCTGCATTGGCCGGGTCCTGGGTCCAGGTGAAGTCGCTGCCGGGAACAATCATTGCCGATGTTGCGTTGAAAATCTCCACATTGACGATCTCATCGAACGCATTGGAAACCGAACTTGCCAGGCAACCGAGCAAGGCCAACAACGCCCCAGCGATACATTTGCTTTTATCTTCCATGATGAATACAGCTCCATTAAAACGATTGAATTGAAACCATCCGGTCCCAACGCAAAAGTAATGGAAATCAAACTGAAACAGAACAGTCCGAATGGTGACATAACCTTTCGGACATCTCTTAAAAGAGTATTGAGAAACTAAAAGAAGACGATCAAACGCCCCGAAAGGCGTTAAATCCGCCCTGACACGCTCAGCCGCGCGCCTTGTTGAACAACTCGATGTATTCCTCGGAATTGCGCTGATCCTGGATCAACGCAATGAAGTCGTTACCGTGCTCATCCTTGCCATTGAGGTCATAGCCGGCTTCGACGAAGAAGGTCAGGAAACGCTCGAAATCATCGACCCGCAGGCCACGGTAACCCTTGATCAGTTTGTGCAACGACGGCGAGGTGGCATCGGCCGGTTCGAAATTGAGGAACAGCTTGATCTGTTCATCGCCAATCTCGTCACCAATCACTTGTTTCTTGTCTTTACGCATTGCCGGCTCCAACTCGCACAGTTCACGGGGCAGGCAGTTTACCCCCGGCAGGCCCCGGCGCTCAACGCGGGTGTACCGCTCCGGTGTGCAGATCGGCCCAGACGTGGCCGTTGGCATAGCTGAGGAACTGCACATACACCGTGTCATTGCGCAGCAGATCGATGACCGCCCGATAATGCGCCTGTGGATAAGACAGGGTCAGGGTCTTGCTCGCCTCGTCAAAGACCGGCTTCTTCAGGCTCTTGCTTTCGCCATCGAAGTTGAGGATCACCTGATTGATGGTGGCGCCTTTGTTCAGGGGCTTGCCCTTGAGGCGCACCAGCAACGGCGAAGTCACCGGTATCGGTTGCTGGTTGGACTGACGCTGATTGCCCAGTACCACCGAGTACTCGGTGACTTGCAGCAGTTGCTGCTGTTCGGGCTGCTCCTGGCGCACGGTCAGGTCGTCGGGCGGCAGGAACTGGCTGTGCATCGGCGCGGCAACGGCCACCAGCGGCAGGCTGGAAATCAGAAGCAAGGCGGCACGGCGGCGGATCGATACAATCATGACAGGCTCCGGGATCTTGGCCCCGCACTCTAGCATGAGCATGACCAGTAAAAATAAACGATCCAGGTCAATACCGGGGGACGCCGTAGGAGGCATACTCAAAGGGCCATCATTCTGTCCCTCACCACAGGGAACTCGGTATTGTTTGCCCATTCCTTTTGAGGAGTACCCATGTCCTTCTCCGCGCCACCTCTATTCGCCGCCTGGCGCCAAAGCTGGCGGGCCGGTTATACCCTTGAACGCCTGCGGGGCGACCTGGTGGCCGGGCTGACGGTCGGGATCATCGCCATCCCCCTGGCGATGGCCTTGGCAATCGCAGTGGGCGTGCCGCCGCAACACGGCTTGTACACGGTGCTGGTGGCCGCACCGCTGATCGCCCTGACCGGCGGCTCGCGTTTCAACGTGAGCGGGCCGACAGCGGCATTCGTGGTGATCCTGCTGCCTATCACCCAGCAATACGGGCCAGGCGGCCTGCTGTTGTGCACGATGCTGGCCGGGTTGATTCTGATTGCCCTGGGACTGATGCGCGCCGGGCGTCTGATCCAGTACATCCCTTATCCCGTCATCCTCGGTTTCACCGCTGGCATCGGCGTGGTCATCGCCACCCTGCAACTGAAAGATCTATTGGGCCTGACGACTGTCGGCCAGGCCCGACATTACGTCGAACAACTGGGCGAGCTGATCGTGGCACTGCCGGGCGCCCACCTCGGTGACAGCCTCATCGGCGTCGTGTGCCTGGCGGTTCTGGTCATCTGGCCGCGCTGGGTTCCGCGGGTGCCAGGCCACTTGGTCGCCCTGCTGGTCGGGGCATTGCTGGGCTGGGCACTGGAACGCGGCGGGTGGCCAGTGGCAACGTTGGGGGAACGCTTCAGTTACGTGGTCGATGGCATCAGCCATCCGGGAATTCCACCGTTCCTGCCAAGCTTCGACTGGCCCTGGAATCTTCCTGACGGCCAGGGGCGGCCGTTGGTGCTGTCCTACGACCTGATCCGACAGTTGCTGTCACCCGCCTTCGCCATCGCCATGCTCGGTGCCATCGAGTCGTTGTTATGCGCCGTGGTGGCGGACGGCATGACCGGCAGCAAGCACGACCCCAACGCAGAGCTGATGGGCCAGGGCCTGGGCAACCTGGTGGCGCCGCTGTTCGGCGGCATCACCGCCACCGCCGCGATTGCGCGCAGCGCCACCAACGTGCGCAGCGGCGCATCTTCGCCCTTGGCATCGATCATCCACAGCCTCGTGGTACTGGCGGCGATCATGCTGTTGGCGCCGCTGTTCAGCTACCTGCCCATGGCCGCGCTGGCGGCGCTGCTGGTGATGGTCGCCTGGAACATGAGCGAAGCCGGGCATGTGCTGCACACCTTGCGCATCGCCCCGCGCAGCGATGTACTGGTGCTGCTGACCTGCCTGGGCCTGACGGTGCTGTTCGACATGGTCCTGGCGGTCTCCGTCGGCCTGCTGCTGGCGGCCGGGCTGTTCATCAAGCGCATGAGCGAGCTGACCGACAGCGCCGAACTGCCGCGGCACTTTCACCAGGCGTTACTGGATATGCCTGAGCACGTGCGTTGCTACGGGATTCGCGGCCCGTTGTTCTTCGGTGCGGCAGAAAAAGCCCTGGATGTGCTGCGTCGGTTCGATCCGGGAGTCCGCGTCGTGGTGGTGGAAATGAGCGCCGTGCCGATGCTGGACATGACGGCACTGGCTGCGTTTGAAAACATCCTGAAGGACTACCGCAAGCACGATATCGGCCTGATCCTGGTAGCGACCACGCCGCGAGTGCGCCTGAAGCTACGCCGCGCCGGCATCCATCGCGAACAGCGCCAACTGGCGTATGTGCAGACTCTGGAGCAGGCACGGATCAAGAGTGAGCATTGGCTGGCGGCTTGTGGGAGCAAGGCTTGCCCGCGATGAAGCTGACGCGGTCTGCCTTCGAAACCGAGGCGCCTGTTTCGCGAGCAAGCTTTGCTCCCACAAAAGCCCTGCGCTCCCGCGGGGATAAACCCCCTTGCCACAGGGGGGCGGTGCGTCAGTCGAACTGCGCGCGCATCCAGGCGTGGTACTCAGCCACACCCGACTCGCCTTCCCGGGGCGCCCAGTGGGCCATCTCGCCCTCACCCACTGGCCGGTAAGGGCCGGCCTTGCACTCGAACATCAAGCTGTCGGCTTCCAGCACCACCAGGCCGTGATACACGCCGGCCGGCAGGTCGACGCCGAGGCAATCGCCTCCGGCCTGGAGGATGCGCTTGTCCGTCACCGCACCGGCTTCGTCAAAGATCAACACACCCAGGCGGCCCTTGAGCACCAGCAGGGTTTCTGCCTTGTCGGCACCGAGGTGGCGATGGGGCGGGATGTAGGTGGAAGGTTGCAAACCCACCGCCATCCGATGACAGGGCTCGTCCATCTGATGGAAGTTATGGTGCTGCCGGCCGCGAGGGCTGGCCGCGGCTTTCTCGGCCAGCTCATCGAACAGCGTTTGGTCCAGGAAACCCGGGCGAGTCATCGATCACATGCCCTTGACGGCGAAAATACCGTTGGCGTTGCGCCAGTAACCCTTGTAATCCATGCCATAACCGAAGATGTAGCGGTCGATGCATGGCAAGCCGACAAAATCGGCCTTCAGGTCGGGACGGGCCTTGCGGTCGTGGTCCTTGTCGATCAACACAGCGGTGTGCACGGCGCGGGCGCCGGCATGCCGGCAGAAGTCGATGATCGCGCCCAGGGTGTGCCCTTCGTCGAGGATGTCGTCGATGATCAGCACGTCACGGTCGATGAACGAGACTTCCGGCTTGGCTTTCCAGAACAGGTCGCCGCCGCTGGTTTCGTTGCGATAACGGGTGGCATGCAGGTACGACGCCTCCAACGGGAAGTTCAGGTAGGTCAGCAGCTTGCCGGAGAAGATCAGCCCGCCGTTCATGACACAGAACACCACCGGATTGGAATCGGCCAGTTGGTCGTTGATCTGCGCACCGACCCGGGCAATGGCTGCTTCGACTTCGGCTTCGGTGTACAGGCAATCAGCCTCCGCCATGATTTGACGGATATGCTCGAGATCAGCGGACATGTTGCTCTCCAGGGGTGCAGGTTCGGAAAAGCGGGCAAAGGTACGCATCCCGCCCGGCCAGATCAAGGGTTTGTGGACTAACGTTCTGTATTGTCTATAGGACAAGCCATCGGGATAGATTAATCTAGCCCGGTTTTTTTGCCCGCCGCCGGAGCCCTCCCCATGCCTATCCTCGAGATCCGCCATCCGCTGATCAGACACAAACTCGGCCTGATGCGCCGCGCCGATATCAGCACGAAGAACTTTCGCGAGCTCGCCCAGGAAGTCGGTGCGCTGCTCACCTACGAAGCCACCAAGGACCTGCCACTGGAATCCTACGAGATCGATGGCTGGGCCGGTGCGGTCCAGGTGGAGAAAATCGCCGGCAAGAAGATCACCGTGGTGCCGATCCTGCGCGCCGGCATCGGTATGCTCGAGGGCGTGCTGAGCCTGATCCCGGGTGCCAAGGTCAGCGCCGTGGGCGTGGCTCGCAACGAAGAAACGCTGCAGGCCCACACCTACCTGGAAAAGCTGGTACCGGAAATCGACGAGCGCCTGGCCATGATCATCGACCCGATGCTCGCCACCGGCGGTTCCATGGTCGCCACCATCGACCTGTTGAAAAAGGCCGGTTGTCGCGACATCCGCGCCATGGTCCTGGTTGCCGCCCCCGAAGGCATCAAGGTGGTCCAGGACGCTCACCCGGACGTGACCATCTATACCGCCTCCATCGACCAGAAACTCAACGAGCATGGCTACATCATCCCGGGCCTGGGCGATGCCGGCGACAAGATCTTCGGCACCAAGCAGAAGGACGCCTGAGCATGCAGGACGAGTTCAACGATCCGCTCTGGCGCCAGGTACTGTCCGGCGCACAGATGCTGTTCGTCGCCTTCGGCGCTCTGGTGTTGATGCCGCTGATCACCGGGCTGGACCCGAACGTCGCGCTGTTTACCGCAGGTCTGGGAACGATTCTGTTCCAGATCGTCACCGGACGGCAGGTGCCGGTGTTCCTGGCGTCGAGCTTTGCCTTCATCACCCCGATCATTCTCGCCAAGGGCCAGTTCGGCCTCGCGGCGACCATGGGCGGCGTGATGGCGGCCGGTTTCGTCTATACCTTCCTGGGCCTGGCCGTGAAGATCAAGGGCACCGGTTTCATCGACCGGCTGCTGCCGCCAGTGGTCATCGGCCCGGTGATCATTTCCATCGGCCTGGCAATGGCGCCGATTGCCGCGAACATGGCGATGGGCAAGGCCGGCGACGGCACTGAGCTGATCCACTACCAGACCGCGATGATGATCTCGATGCCGGCCCTGCTCACCACGCTGATTGTCGCGGTGTTCGGCAAAGGTATCTTCCGTCTGGTGCCGATCATCTCCGGCGTGCTGGTAGGCTTCGCCATGGCGTTTTTCTTCGGCGTGGTGGATACCGGCAAAATCGCCGCCGCGCCATGGTTCGCGCTGCCGGCCTTCACCGCTCCCGTGTTCAACTGGCAGGCGATCCTGTTCATCGTGCCGGTGGCCCTGGCGCCGGCCATCGAGCACATTGGCGGGGTGATTGCCGTGGGCAGCGTGACCGGTCGCGACTACCTGAAAAAGCCGGGCCTGCATCGGACCCTGCTCGGTGACGGCATCGCCACCACCGCAGCCGGTCTGTTTGGCGGTCCGCCCAACACCACCTATGCCGAAGTCACCGGCGCGGTGATGCTGACCAAGAACTACAACCCGAAAATCATGACCTGGGCGGCGATCTTTGCCATCGCCCTGGCCTTCATCGGCAAGTTCGGCGCATTGCTGCAAAGCATCCCGGTACCGGTCATGGGCGGGATCCTGTGCCTGTTGTTCGGTTCGATTGCAGCGGTGGGCATGAACACCCTGATCCGTCACAAGATCGACCTGGGCGAAGCGCGCAACCTGGTGATCGTTTCGGTGACACTGGTGTTCGGCATCGGCGGCGTGCTGGTGGGAACCGGCACCGGCCCGGATGACTTCGGCCTCAAAGGCATCGCGCTGTGCGCGGTGGTGGCGATCGGGCTGAACCTGCTGCTGCCAGGTAACGATGGTTGGAAGCAGAAGAAGGCGGATGAACCGCTGCTCTGAGATGTTGCCTGACATGGCCCCATCGCGAGCAGGCTCGCTCCCACACTGGATCTCGGTTGGTCACAAAATCTGTGTACACAACCCACCCCATGTGGGAGCGAGCCTGCTCGCGATAGGGCCCGTGAATGTTACAACGCGATCGGCGCCCGTTCGCACAACCTGCTCAACGCCTTGGCCCACTGCGGCTGATCATTGAGACACGGCACCAGCACCAACTCCTCTCCCCCGGCCTCGCGGAACTGCTCGCGCCCGCGGTCACCGATTTCTTCCAGGGTCTCGATGCAGTCGGCCACGAACGCCGGACACATCACCAACACCTTCTTGACCCCGCTTTTGGCCAATTCTTCCAGGCGCGCTTCGGTGTAGGGCTCGATCCACTTGGCGCGGCCGAGCCGGGACTGGAACGACACCGACCATTGGCCGTCCTTGAGCCCCATCTGCCGAGCGAACAGTTCGGCCGTGCGAATGCACTGGGCGCGGTAGCACGTCGCAATGACCTCCGGCGGCGCGTTCTTGCAGCAGTCGGCATCCTTGAAGCAATGAAACCCGGTCGGGTCGAGCTTGGTCAGGTGCCGCTCCGGCAAGCCATGGAAACTCAACAGCAGGTGATCGTAATCCTGCATCAGATAGGGCTTGGCGCTGGCAACCAGCGCGTCGAGGTATTCCGGCTGATCGTAGAACGGCTGAAGAATCGAGAACTGCACGTCGAGCTTCTTTTCCCGCACGACCCGCTTGGCCTCTTCGATCACAGTGGTGACGGTGCTATCAGCGAACTGCGGATACAACGGCGCCAGGGTGACCTTCTTGTGCCCCTGGCTCGCCAGGCGCACCAGCGCCGACTCGATGGACGGCTCGCCGTAACGCATCGCCAGTTCCACCGGCCCCTGGGTCCACTGGGTGACCATAGCCTGTTGCAGCCGGCGGCTGAGCACCACCAGTGGCGATCCTTCCTCCCACCAGATCGAGGCATAGGCGTGGGCCGATTGCTCTGGGCGCTTGATCAGGATCAGCGACACCAGCAAACGTCGCACCGCCCATGGCAAGTCGATGACGTAAGGGTCCATCAGGAATTGATTGAGGTAGCGGCGTACATCGGCCACCGAAGTGGAGGCAGGCGAACCCAGATTCACCAGAAGCAACGCGTGATCGGTCATGCAACGTCCTATTTCAAAAGCGGCTGGACAAGTCGTCCAGTGCCGCAGGCAAATCCGTAAACCGGAAAGTGAAGCCCGCCGCCTGCAACCGGGCCGGCGTGGCGCGCTGGCCGCCCAGCAACAGCAGTGACAACTCCCCCAGTGCGATTTTCAGTACCAGCTCCGGCATCGGCATCACGGCAGGCCGATTCAACATGTGCCCCAGGGCCTTGGCGAAATCGCGATTACGCACCGGGTTCGGCGCGCAGGCATTATAAGGACCGCTGGCGTCATCGCGGTGCAGAAGAAAATCAATCAGGGCGATTTGATCATCGATGTGGACCCATGGCATCCATTGCCGCCCATTGCCGATACGCCCACCCAGCGCCAGTTTGAAGGGCAATAGCAGCCGCGACAAAAAGCCGCCCTCGGCGGACAGGACCAGGCCGGTGCGAACCAGTACCACACGTATGCCCATGGCCTCGGCCCGTTGCGCGGTTTCTTCCCAGGCGATACACAGTTGGCTGGCGAAATCCTCGCTGACCGGCCCCGACTCCTCGGTCAATTCCCGTTCGCCGCCGTCGCCGTACCAACCCACCGCAGAACCTGAAATCAACACGGCGGGTTTGCGCTCGCAGCGCTCCAGCCACGCCAGCAAGACCTCGGTCAGGGTGATGCGGCTGCTCCACAACAACATCTTGCGCTTGTGGGTCCAGGGTCGATCGGCAATCGGCGCGCCCGCGAGATTGACCACCGCGTCCACCGGTTCGTCGATCTCATCGAGCTTGGCGATTCCCCGCACTTGCGCACCGCAGATTTTGGCCACCTCTTCGGCTCGGCGGCTCCATACCGTCAAGCGATGTCCCTGCTCCGACCAGAGGCGGCAGAGCTGACGTCCGATCAAACCAGTACCGCCGGTCAGCAATATGTGCATGAGATGATCCTCGCAGCGCGTTTTACCTGGCCCATTAGTCTATTTTTATAAGCAGGGATTTTTCGTATCGGACAGGGTCTGTGTTTAACAATAGGTCAACCTGTTCAAATGCGAACGGTAAAACTTATACCAAAAACCCAAATTGTACAGATTTACGCGACGGCGTAGTCTGTACAGAAAGGTAAACGAGGCCCCCATGACTGTACCCATCGCAATCATCGGTACCGGCATCGCCGGACTCTCAGCCGCCCAGGCCCTGACGGAGGCCGGGCATGTCGTTCAACTCTTCGATAAAAGCCACGGCAGCGGCGGGCGCATGTCCAGCAAACGCAGCGACGCTGGCACCCTGGACATGGGCGCGCAATATTTCACCGCCCGTGATCGCCGCTTCGTCACCGAAGTCCAGCGTTGGCAGGCCAACGGCTGGGCGGCGGAGTGGAACCCGCAACTCTACAACTTCCAGGACGGACAACTGACCCCTTCCCCGGACGAACAGACCCGCTGGGTCGGCACCCCGCGCATGAGCGCCATCACCCGCGCCCTGCTCGGCAAGTTGCAAGTGCAGTTCTCCTGCCGGATCACCGAGGTATACCGCGGCCAGGAACACTGGCACTTGCAGGACGCGGAAGGCTTCACCCATGGCCCCTTCGGCCAGGTCGTCATCGCCACTCCCGCGCCCCAGGCCACCGCGTTGCTGGCGGCCGTGCCGAAACTGGCCGGGGTGGCGGCCGGCGTGAAGATGGACCCGACCTGGGCCGTTGCCCTGGCCTTCGAACAGGCGTTGGATACGCCCATGGAAGGTTGCTTCGTGCAGGACAGCCCCCTCGACTGGCTGGCCCGTAACCGCAGCAAACCGGGACGCGACAGCAAGCTCGACACCTGGGTATTGCACGCCACCAGCGACTGGAGCCGGCAACACATCGACCTGCCCAAGGAAGCGGTGATCGAACACCTGCACGGTGCCTTCGCCGAACTGCTGCACAGCGCCATGCCCGCCCCGAGCTTCAGCGTGGCCCATCGCTGGCTCTACGCCCGCCCTGCCGGCAACCATGAGTGGGGCGCCCTGGCCGATGCCGACCTGGGCTTGTACGTGTGTGGCGACTGGTGCTTGTCCGGCCGGGTCGAAGGTGCCTGGCTCAGCGGCCAGGAAGCCGCGCGGCGCTTGCACGCCAGCCTCCAGTAGATCGCGTCATCCTGCACCCTCCGCTGCTGTCGAACGAGACGGCAGCCTGCCCGCGAATAACGCCAGCGGCCTCTCCCCTCATGCGAACCGGGTTGACTTGTACAGCCATGGATCTATGATGAATAAAATTGTACAAACAAACATAAATTGTACAAGTTTATACACCAGAGGTGCCCATGCCCGACTCAGCCATGATCCGCCCGAAAATAGCCATCAGCGCTTGCCTGATGGGAGCCGAAGTTCGCTTCAACGGCGGGCATAAGCAGTCACAGCTGTGCAGCCGTCTCGCGGAACACTTTGATTTCGTGCCGGTCTGCCCGGAAGTCGCCATCGGCCTGGGCATTCCGAGAGAGCCGATCCGCTTGGTGGGCGATCCCGAACACCCCGAAGTGGTCGGCACGGTGACACAGGACCTCAACGTGACCCGTCCCTTGGTCAATTACGCTCGGCAAATGGCTGCGGAACTGGATGACATCTGCGGCTACATCTTCATGCAGAAATCGCCGTCATGCGGACTGGAGCGGGTCAAGGTCTACGACCATAACGGCGCGTCGCAGCCAGGTGGCGGACGAGGCGTCTACGCCCAGGCATTCTGCGACCTCCACCCGGACTTGCCGGTGGAAGAAGACGGCCGCCTCAACGATCCGGTGCTGCGGGAGAACTTCCTGACCCGGGTGTTCGCCTACGCCGCCTGGCAACCGCTGCGCCGCAAGGGCCTGACCCGGCGGGACCTGATCGCGTTCCACTCGCGCTACAAATACCTGCTGATGGCTCACAATCCCGTGCAGTACAAAGTCCTGGGCAACCTGTTGGGCAACATGGGCAAGACCGACCCCAACGAGTTGGGCCCGCAATACTTCAGCGCCCTGATGGCCGCCCTGAAAAAATGCGCCACCCGCCGCACCCATACCAATGTATTGCAGCACCTGAGCGGTTATCTCAAACGCGCCATCGACGCCGAGGACAAACAGGAAGTTCAGCATCTCATCGCCCAGTACCGCCTCGGCATCGTACCGCTGGTCGTGCCACTGACCCTGCTCAAACATCACCTTCGCCAACATCCCGATCCCTACCTGGCGCAGCAGGTCTACCTGCAACCGCACCCGGAAAATCTCAGTTTGCGGAACGCCATCTGATGAAAGGCGATACCGACTCCAGCGCAGGTGAAGACCTTGGCGCCGATTTCGCCCAAGCCCTGGCGGAAGGCTGGCTTCCCATACGCGAGGTGGCGCGGCGAACCGGTGTCAACGCCGTGACGTTGCGAGCCTGGGAACGCCGTTATGGCCTGATCGTGCCGTTGCGGACCCCCAAGGGCCATCGGTTGTTCAACGCCGAACATGTGCAGCGAATCCTGAGTATTCTCGCCTGGATCGACCGAGGCGTGACGGTCAGCAAGATCAAGCCCTTGCTCGACACACCGCAGCCGCCCAGCGAGCCGCTGGACAGCGATTGGCAGCAACAGCGTCGCGCCCTCGTGCTGGCAGTGACACAACTGGCCGAGCGCCAGGTCGATGACCTGGTCAACCAGGCAATGGGGTTGTACCCGCCCTGGACGGTGTGTGAACAGCTGCTGCTGCCGTTGCTGGAGGAGATGCAGTTGCGCTGGCAGGGCCTGTTCGGCGCGCAATTGGAAAGGGTGTTCCTGTACTCCTGGCTGCGCAGCAAATTCGGCAGTCGGATCTACCACAACAACCGTCAGCTACGCGGCGCGCCGCTGCTGCTGGTCAACCATTCGGACGCTCCCCTGGAACCTGGCCTGTGGCTCACCGCCTGGCTGGCGAGCAGCGCCGATTGCCCAGTGGAAGTCTTCGACGGGCCGATACCGGCGGGCGAACTGGCCTTGGCGGTCGAGCGCCTCAAGGCCCGCGGCGTACTGCTGTATTCCAGTCACGCCCTGAACCTGTCGCAACTGCCCAGACTGCTGAACGGAATCGACTGCCCGATCTTCATTGCCGGCACCGCCGCCTCGATCCATCACGCCAGACTCTCCGCCAGCGGCTCGATGAAGGACATCACCTGGGCCGAAGACCCTTTATCGGCCTACCGCGAGCTGAGTCGCAAAGCACTTCTTTGAAATGGAAAACCCCATGCAACTGATCTGGCTGCGCAGCGACCTGCGCCTGAACGACAATACCGCGTTGGCGGCAGCCGCGTCCCAGGGGCCTTGCGTGGCGGTGTACCTGACGAGTCCCGGGCAATGGCGCGCCCATGATGATGCACCATGCAAGATCGATTTCTGGCTGCGTAACCTGGCTTCGTTGAGCGCAGCCTTGAGCGAACTGAACATCCCCTTGCTGATCCGCCATGCGCCGCACTGGGATCAGGCTCCGTCGGTACTGCTCACGCTGTGCCGCGAACTGAACATCGACGCGGTGCATGTCAACGAAGAATACGGAGTGAATGAAGCCCGGCGCGATGCCGAAGCAGCCCGAAGCCTGAAAGCCCAGGGCATCGCTTTTCACAGCTACCTCGACCAGTTGCTGTTCAAGCCCGGCAGCGTACTGACCCGGACCGGCAGTTATTTCCAGGTGTTCAGCCAATTTCGCAAAGTCTGCTACAGCCGCTTGCACCTTTCGCTGCCGAAGCTGATCCGCGCACCGTCCCGGCAGGCACCGACCGGTATCTACAGCGATCCGGTGCCAACGCAGGTAGAAGGGTTTGCCCTTCCCAGCGACTCCCTGCGCACCCTCTGGCCCGCCGGTGAAAACGAAGCCCGGCGACGCCTCGACACCTTTGTCGATCAACACCTGGACTTCTACCAAAGCGAACGAGACTTCCCGGCCAGGCCCGGTACCAGCCAGCTTTCGGCTTATCTGGTGGCGGGTGTGGTCTCGCCGCGCCAGTGCCTGCACGCCGCATTACAAGCCAACCAGGGCGAATTCGATAGCGGAAGTGTCGGAACCGTGACCTGGATCAATGAATTACTGTGGCGTGAGTTCTATAAACACATTCTAGTGGGCTTTCCTCGTGTGTCCCGTCATCGCGCGTTCCGCCCGGAAACCGAAGCCCTGGCCTGGCGCAATGCGCCTGAAGAACTGACAGCTTGGAAGCAGGCTCGCACCGGTTTGCCAATCATCGATGCAGCCATGCGCCAATTATTGGAAACAGGATGGATGCATAACCGTTTACGAATGGTCGTCGCGATGTTCCTCACCAAGAACCTGCTGATCGACTGGCGCGAAGGCGAGCGCTTTTTCATGCAGCACTTGATCGACGGTGACCTGGCCGCCAACAACGGCGGCTGGCAATGGAGCGCTTCCACCGGCACGGATTCGGCGCCCTGGTTCCGCATCTTCAACCCCTTGAGCCAATCGGAGAAATTCGACCGTGAGGGCCGGTTTATCAAACGCTGGTTGCCTGAGCTGAACGATCTGGATACGCAAGAGGTCCATAATCCTTTGGGCGGATTGTTTGGTCGCGCGAACTACCCGGCGCCGATCGTCAATCTCAAACAATCCCGGGAGCGTGCGCTGGCGGCTTTCAGAAATCTGCCGGCGCGACAACAGGCCATGTCCGAAAAGCCGGGCGATCAGCGAACATGAAATTAGCGAAATCCAGGGTCGCGTCCAACTATGCGAGATATAGTCAGACTAAACGCAAGGACTTTGCTGTGAATGGCCGCTACCCGTCGCGGCGTGCCGCCCCGATCAGAAGGAGTATGGAATGGGTCAGAGACCACCACGGCGATATTGGCTGACGGGCGCTGGTAACGGAGTCGGCGCTTCGTTGGCCCAGGCAATACTCGAAACCGGGGCGAACCTGGCCATCAGTTCACGCTCTGCTCAATCCTGCGAAGCCCTCTCGACACGTTATCCAGGCCAGGTATTGAGGATGCACGGCGACTTGACCGACGGCCAGACGGTACGTGACATCACTGATCAGATCGCTCAGCAGTGGGGGGCGCTGGACACGCTGATCCTGAACGCCGGCACCACCGAGTACGTCAACGGTCAGCTCCCCGACGCTTCTCTCATCGAACATATTGTGCGCAGCAACCTGTTGGTCGCCAGCCTTTGCATCGAAACAGCCTCGCCATTGCTGCGTGCCGGCACCGCGCCCCTGCTGGTGGGAATCATCAGCCCGGCAACTTACCTGCCACCGTCCCATACCGAGGGCAGCAGTGGAGCAATGCGTTATCTATTCGAATCGGCTCGCGCCTCCGAACACATCGACGTAACGCTCGTTCGCCCGGACTTCGATAGCGCGCTTGGGAGCCTGGCGAATTTTCCGGCCACACCAGGGGCGGCGGACGAATCGGCCGCTTACATCCTGAGCCAGTTGGTCGAACGGCCTCAGGAAGTGCTGCTCCCGATCACGGCCCTGGCCGCGCTGTGGCCGTTACCGCCATCGGGCCAGACGGCACAGGCGGACATCGATCCTCGTCAGATAAGCGCCACCTCACCGATCAAGGGTCGACCCTGAGCGGCCCGCTTGCCTTACACTGCGCGCCATGGAAACCATCCCTCTTGCTGACCTCACCGCACCGACCGTTACGTGTTCAACGTGCGCGGCGTGCTGCTGCCAATTGGAAGTACTGCTGATCACCGACACCGGCGTCCCGCAACGCTTCATCGCCACGGACGATTGGGGTGGGGAAGTGATGTTGCGCCTCGATGACGGCTGGTGCGCGGCGCTGGATCGCGACAGCATGAAGTGCACCATCTACGAAAAGCGCCCGCTGATCTGTCGGGAGTTCGAAATGGGGGCACCGGAATGCATTGAAGAACGCCGCGGGATTACGACGGCGTATCGGTAGAACATCACCGCCACTATCGCGAGCAGGCTCGCTCCCACAGGGATCAGCGGGGGATATCAGACTCGCGGCTACCCGCGAAACAGTGTGGGAGCGAGCCTGCTCGCGATAGCGGTAGCGCAGTCGACATCAAAGCCAACTGCACCAGCGCCGTTGCAAGCAACTGCTCCCCACAGGTTCAGGTATTACAACGGCATCGTGTAGTGCAGGGCGTAGCTTTCCACGCCATCGTTATCCGACTTGATGCCCGCGTTGGAATAGTGAGTGGCGCGAATGCCCACTTCATGTCCGCCAGTGAAGCGCAGGCCAAAGCCGATGCGGTCTTCGAACTGGAACGAGCTACCGAGCTTGTTATCTTCCAGCTCGGTCTTGTCGAACAGCGCAACGCCTATGCCGGCCTCGACGTAAGGCTTCACGCTTTCACCGGAAAATTCATACACGAAGACCGGCGAAAACGACAGGCTGTGGTTACTGGACGTCTTATCCCCTTCCCAGTAAGTGTAGGCACCGCTCCAGTAGCCGGTCAGACGGCCTACGTCGCTTTGCCACCAACTCTTGTCCCAATCGAATTGCATCCCCAGACGATAAGTCATGGTCGAGTCGCTGGTCTGGCCGACCCCGAACTCCACACCTGCTGCCTGTGCGGTATAGGTGTGCCCCAGCAATGCAGCCGCAAATGCGGCAAAGCAGAATAAGCGCTTCATTAGAAACATCCTTTTCCGAACGACATAGTTAGTTTTTTGTTACAAACAGACAAAAGTATAGAAATCCGCGCCGGAACAGAAGTTCAGCAGCATTTACGGAATTTTCACATTTTGCTTACAGAGAGAAGCTTCGCACAAGGCCAGACGAATGCCATAGCGTCGGTAGGATATTTCTTAAATGTGTCGGATCAGCGCTCGTCCAAAACTGCGTTTCGCTGGCCGGTCCCTTCGCCAACAACCCACGCTCGGCCAACAGGCGCTGAAGTTGCCGGGCCACGGCTGCACCCGTGTCGATCAGGCTGATGTGGTCCGGGATCATTTGCTTGAGCAATGGCCTGAGGAACGGATAGTGCGTGCAGCCCAGGATCAGCGTATCGCAGCCCGCTGCAAGCAACGGGTCAACGTAATGTTGCAACAACTGATACAACGCCGGACTGCGCAAGTCACCTGCCTCGATCAGTTCCACCAGTCCCGGGCACGGTTGAGTGATGACCTGCACATCGGTGGCGAAACGGTCGAGCAAGGCGGCGAATTTGGCGCTCTGCAAGGTACCGGTGGTGGCCAGTACGCCGACAATACCGCTGCGGGTGGCGGCGGCGGCCGGCTTGACTGCCGGCTCCATGCCAACGATGGGCCAGTGGGGGAAATCGCGACGCAAATCAGCCACCGCTGCGACCGTTGCGGTGTTGCACGCCACCACCAGTGCCTTGGCGCCCTGGCAAAGGAGAAAATCGGCAATGATCGCGCAGCGCTGTCGGATGTATTCCGGCGTTTTTTCGCCGTAGGGGATATGCCCGCAGTCAGCCACGTACAACAGCGACTCGTTCGGCAGCAGCCGACGGATTTCACCCAGCACCGACAACCCGCCGACGCCCGAGTCGAGGACACCGACCGGCGCTTCACTCATGTGGGTCACC
This sequence comes from Pseudomonas sp. ICMP22404, assembly GCF_006227205.1. GTDB lineage: Bacteria > Pseudomonadota > Gammaproteobacteria > Pseudomonadales > Pseudomonadaceae > Aquipseudomonas. Next base: position 71,053 of record NZ_VCNG01000005.1, on the reverse strand, counting down.
ACAGACACTGCAGGCCGGGTCACGCTTGACCCGCAACTCGCGGAACCGCGTACTCAGGGCATCGATCAACAGCAGGCGCCCTACCAACGGCTCACCAAAACCGGCCAGCAACTTCAAGGCTTCGAGGGCTTGCAAACTGCCCACCAGGCCCACCAGCGGCCCAAGCACCCCTGCTTCGCTGCAGGTCAACTCGGCCTCGCTGCCATGGCCATAGAGACAGTGGTAGCAAGGGCTTTCGGGACGGCGTGGGTCAAACACCGACAGCTGGCCCTCGAGACGGATCGCCGCCCCGCTGACCAGCGGCTTGCGCGCCGCAACACATGCCGCGTTGACCGCGGTACGCGTCGAGAAATTATCGGAACAGTCCAGCACCAGATCCACCCCCGCGACAGCCGCGGCCAGGCTGTCCTCGTCCATGGCCGTCGGATGAGGCACCAGTCGCACCTCGGGATTGATCGCCGTGAGACGACGCTGGGCCGAATCGACCTTGCTCAGGCCGATGCTGTCGGTGTCATGGATGATCTGGCGTTGCAGGTTGGTCAGGTCGACCGTATCGAAGTCCGCCAGGTGCAGTTCGCCAACGCCGGCGGCGGCCAGATACAACGCCACCGGCGCACCAAGGCCGCCGAGACCGACGATCAATGCACGACTTTGCTTAAGGCGCAGTTGGCCGTCGATGTCGACATGTTGCAACAGAATCTGCCGGCTGTAGCGCAACAGCTCCTGATCGTTCAGCACGGCAGGCACCCCAGGCTGATGCGTTCATGGCCGCCCAGGTCCTTGCGACTGTGGACCTCGGCGAAACCCTGAGCCTGCAACAGATCCCGCACCGCCTCGGCCTGATCGTAACCGTGCTCGAGCATCAGCCAGCCGCCCGGTGTCAGGTGATCCGGCGCCTGGGCAATGATCTCGCGCAGGTCATCGAGCCCATCCTGGCCCGCGACCAATGCACTGGCAGGTTCGAAACGCACGTCGCCTTCGGCCAGGTGCGGATCGGCGGCGGCAATATAAGGCGGGTTGCTGATGATCAACTCGAAACGCTCGCCATCCAAAGCACTGAACCAGTGACTGCTCAACACCGTGACGTTGACCAGACCAAGGCGCTGACGATTGCGTTCAGCGAGGGCCACGGCCTCCAGCACCCTATCGACCGCCGTGACCTTCCAGGCCTGGCGCTCGCTGGCCAGCGCCAGGGCAATCGCGCCGCTGCCGGTGCCCAAGTCCAGGACCCTGGCCGCAGTGGGCGGCAACAAAGCCAGCGCGGTTTCCACCAGCAACTCGGTGTCGGGACGCGGGATCAGGGTATGGGGCGCGACTTCCAGGTCGAGCTTCCAGAAGCCCTGCTGCCCCAGGATATAGGCCACCGGCTCGCCGGAACGACGACGACGCAGGTATTCGGAAAACAGCAGGGCGGCCTCGCTTGGCACGATCCGCTCGGGCCAGGTGTGCAGGAAGCTGCGGGACTTGCCCAGCGCAGCCGCCAGCAGTAACTCGGTATCCAGTTTTGGCGTGGGTGAATCCGGCAGCTCGGCGGCGCGTAGCAGACTGGCGATGATGGTCATGTGTTCACCTTTGTTTACTCGCCAATCGCGGCCAATTGGTCGGCCTGGTATTCGGCCAGCAGCGGTTCGATCACGGCATCGACACCGCCGGCCAGGATTTCATCCAGGGAATACAAGGTCAGGTTGACCCGGTGATCGGTGACCCGGCCCTGGGCAAAGTTGTAGGTGCGGATGCGCTCGGAACGATCCCCCGAACCCACCAGCAACTTGCGCTCGCTGGCGATGGCATTGGCGGCGGCACTGGTCTGCTGGTCGTTGAGCTTGGCCGACAGCCAGGCCATGGCCCGGGCGCGGTTCTTGTGCTGGGAACGCTCTTCCTGGCATTCGACCACGATACCCGAAGGCAAGTGGGTGATGCGGATCGCCGAGTCAGTCTTGTTGACGTGCTGGCCGCCCGCGCCGGAGGAACGGTAGGTGTCGATCCGCAGGTCCGCCGGGTTGATTTCGATGGCTTCCTGTTCGTCCGGTTCGGGCAATACCGCCACCGTGCAGGCCGAGGTATGAATACGCCCCTGGGATTCGGTGGCCGGCACACGCTGTACACGGTGGGCCCCGGACTCGAACTTCAGCTTGCCATAGACGTTGTCGCCTTCGACCCGAGCGATGACTTCCTTATAGCCGCCATGCTCCCCTTCGTTCTCCGACAGGATCTCCACGCGCCAGCCACGCCGCTCGGCGTAGCGCGAATACATGCGAAACAGGTCGCCGGAAAAGATCGCCGCTTCATCGCCGCCAGTACCGGCGCGGATTTCCAGGAACACGTTACGCCCGTCGTTCGGATCCTTGGGCAGCAACATGCGCTGCAGATTGCTTTCCAGCTCGACCAATTGTTCCTTGGCCTCGCGCACTTCCAGAGCCGCCATTTCCCGCAGGTCCGGGTCGCTGTCCTTGAGCAGTGCCTGGGCACCGGCGAGGTCGTCCTGAATTTTGAGCAACTGTTTATAGGTCGCGACAATCGGCTCGACTTCCGCGTACTCCTTGGAATAGGTGCGGAATTTGTTCTGGTCGGAAATGACTTCGCCATCGCCCAGCAAGGCGGTCAGTTCTTCGAAACGGTCCTGGAGGGTGTCCAGTTTATTGAGCAGTGACGCTTTCATTGCGATTTCTTATCCGAAAAGCTATCCGGTGAACCCTCACCGAGGGCAAAGAGTTCCTGGGCCATGGCCAGTGCATCGAGGCGGCCCTCTGCGGTCAGTTTCTTGAGCTGGACGCTGGGGGCGTGGAGCAATTTATTGGTCAGGCCACGGGCCAGTTGCACCAGCACTTCCTCAGCGCTGCCGCCGTTGGCCAGCAGGCGCTGGGCCTTTTGCAGTTCCTCATCGCGCAGGCGTTCGCTCTGCTGACGATAGGCCTTGAGCACATCCACCGCGGCCAGCTCGCGCAGGCGCACCATGAAGTCCTCGGCGCCAACGGAGATCATCTCCTCCGCCGCCTGGGCTGCGCCCTGCCGGCTCTTGAGGTTTTCGGCGACCACTTCGTGCAAGTCGTCGACGCTATAAAGGTACACGTCGTCCAATTCGCCGACTTCCGGCTCGATGTCCCGGGGTACGGCAATGTCCACCATGAAGATCGGCTTGTGCTTGCGCAGCTTCAGGGCGCTTTCCACCGCGCCCTTGCCGAGGATCGGCAACTGGCTGGCGGTGGAACTGATGACGATGTCGCTGTGCACCAGCTCGGCCGGGATATCCGACAGCAGTACCGCGTGGGCACCGAACTGTTCGGCCAGGATACTGGCCCGCTCCAGGGTCCGATTGGCGACGACAATGCGCTTGACCCCCAGGTCGTGCAAATGGCGGGCGACCAGGGTGATGGTCTCGCCGGCACCGATCAGCAGCGCCTGGCTGCGTTGCAGATCGCTGAAAATCTGTTTTGCCAGGCTGACGGCGGCAAACGCCACGGACACCGGGTTCTCGCCAATGGCCGTGTCGGTGCGTACCTGCTTGGCGGCGTTGAACGTGGCCTGGAACAACCGCCCCAGCAGCGGGCCGACCGTACCGGCCTCGCGAGCCACGGCATAGGCCGACTTCATCTGGCCGAGAATCTGCGGCTCGCCCAGCACCAGAGAATCGAGCCCGGAGGCGACACGCATCATGTGACGAACGGCCGCATCGTCCTCATGCACATAGGCACTGGCACGCAGCTCCTCGAGGCTCAGGTCGTGGTATTCGGCCAGCCAGCGCAGCACGGCATCGACCGAAACATGATCCTGTTCTATATAAAGCTCACTGCGATTGCAGGTGGAGAGGATCGCAGCCTCACGGCTCTCGGTGAGCCGGCAGAGCTGCTGCAGGGCCTCCACCAGCTGCTCAGGCGTAAAGGCCACGCGCTCGCGGACGTCTACTGAAGCAGTCTTGTGGTTGATACCAAGTGCAAGGAAGGCCATTCAAGGTCGCTGATGGTGACGTGAAGCCGGCAATTGTCCTACTTCGCCAGATCCAGAACAACCACTGCATCTCTATCGCCCTCCCTCGCTTCGTAAATCGACGGGGCGGTTATGTTTGACCGAAGGCTTGTGTCATGATGATCCGACCGCAGGTTAGTCGTCCTCTTCCTATATGAATAGATCTTCCGCGTTGCTCCTCGCTCTTGCCTTGCTCAGCGGCTGCCAATCCATGGCCCCCGTTTCGACGGACGGTACGCCGCCGGTCGAAGACAGCACGCAGGCACCTGAAAAACCCAAGGTCTACGGCTCGTTCAGCGAAGAAACCATCTTCAGCCTGTTGAGCGCCGAACTGGCAGGCCAGCGCAATCGCTTCGACATTGCGCTGGACAACTACGTGACCCAGGCCATCAATACCCAGGACCCGGGCATCTCCGAGCGGGCGTTTCGCATCGCCGAGTACCTGGGGGCCGACCAGGCTGCGCTGGATACCGCGATGATCTGGGCCCGCAATGCCCCGGACGACCTCGAAGCGCAACGCGCCGCCGCCGTGCAACTGGCACGCGCCGGGCGCTACGACGACGCCATGACCTACATGGAGAAAGTCCTGCAGGGCAAGGGGGATACCCACTTCGATTTCCTCGCGCTATCGGCTGCCGATACCGACCAGGAAACCCGCAGCGGCCTGATGAAGAGCTTCGACCGCCTGTTGGAACGCCATCCGAACAACGGTCAGTTGATTTTTGGCAAGGCCCTGCTGCTGCAACAGGATGGCGACGCCCAGGGCGCCCTCACCCTGCTGGAAGACAACCCGCCGGAAGCCGGCGAAGTGGCGCCGATCCTGCTGCGCGCTCGCCTGCTGCAAGGCTTGAACCGCGGCGACGAAGCACTGCCTCTGCTGGAAAAAAGCATCAAGAAGTATCCGGACGACAAGCGCCTGCGCCTCACCTACGCCCGCATGCTGGTGGAAAACAACCGCATGGACGATGCCAAGGTGGAGTTCTCCAGCCTCGTCCAGCAATACCCCGAAGACGACGAATTGCGCTACTCCCTGGCACTGGTCTGCCTGGAAGCCAAAGCCTGGGATGAGGCCAAGGGCTATCTGGAAGACCTGATCGCCCGGGAAAGCCATGTCGACTCGGCCCACCTGAACCTGGGTCGCATCGCCGAAGAACGCAACGACCCGGAAAGCGCGCTGATCGAGTACGCCCAGGTCGGTCCGGGCAACGACTACCTGCCGGCGCAGTTGCGCCAGGCCGATATCCTGATCGGCAACGGCAAGACGGCCGAAGCCCAGAGTCGCCTGGCCGTACAGCGCGACGCCCAGCCGGACTACGGCATTCAGCTGTACCTGATCGAAGCCGAGACGCTGTCGGCCAACAATCAGAGCGACAAGGCCTGGAACGTGCTGCAACAGGCCTTGAAGCAATACCCGGACGATCTGAACCTGTTGTACACCCGCGCCATGCTGGCGGAAAAACGCAACGATCTGGCCCAGATGGAAAAAGACCTGCGCCTGATCATCCAGCGTGACCCTGACAACGCCATGGCCCTGAACGCCCTCGGCTATACCCTGTCGGACCGCACCACCCGCTACGCCGAAGCCAAGGTATTGATCGAGCAGGCCCACCAGCTCAACCCGGAAGACCCGGCGGTGCTCGACAGCCTCGGCTGGGTGAATTTCCGCCTGGGCAACCTCGACGAAGCCGAGCGCCTGCTGCGCCAGGCCCTGGAGCGCTTTCCCGACCAGGAAGTCGCCGCTCACCTGGGCGAAGTCCTGTGGGCCGCCGGCAAACAACGCGAGGCCCGGCAGATCTGGAGCAAGTTCCTCAAGGACCAGCCCGACAGCCCCATCCTGCGCGGTACCATCAAACGCCTGACCGGATCAGAGACCCTTTAAGATCATGTTTTTGCGCCACATCATCGTTTTCAGCTTCATCGCCCTGCTCGCCGGCTGTGCGGGCTTCGGCGCCCGCGAATCCGTCCAGGGCCACGGCAACCCGGCCCAGTGGCGCGAACACAAGGCACAACTGAGTGGCCTCGACGGCTGGCAGATCGACGGCAAGATCGGCATCCGCGCGCCGAAGGACTCGGGCAGCGGCACGCTGTTCTGGCTGCAACGCCAGGACTACTACGACATCCGCCTGTCCGGGCCGCTGGGACGTGGCGCGGCGCGCCTGACCGGCCGGCCAGGGCAGGTTTCGCTGGAAGTCGCCAACCAGGGCCGCTACGAGGCTCCCACGCCCGAAGCCCTGCTGGAAGAGCAACTGGGCTGGAAATTGCCGGTTTCCCACCTGACCTGGTGGGTGCGCGGGCTGCCGGCGCCAGACAGCAAGAGCCGGTTGACCCTCGACGCCGACAGCCGCCTTTCCAACCTGGAACAGGATGACTGGCAGATCGAATACCTCAGCTATGCCCAGCAGAACGGCTACTGGCTGCCCGAGCGGATCAAGCTGCACGGCAGCGACCTGGATGTCACGCTGGTGATCAAGCAATGGCAGCCACGCAAGCTGGGGCAATGACATGACCGCTGCGCGCCTGACCCTGCCCTCCCCGGCCAAGCTCAACCTGATGTTGCACATCCTGGGTCGTCGTCCGGACGGTTACCACGAGCTGCAGACGATTTTCCAGTTCCTGGACTACGGCGATGAAATCACCTTCGCAGTGCGCGAGGATGGTGTCATCCACCTGCACACCGAGTTCGAAGGCGTTCCCCACGACAGCAACCTGATCGTCAAGGCTGCAAGAAAACTCCAGGAGCAATCCGGTTGTTCGCTGGGCATCGACATCTGGATCGAAAAAATCCTGCCCATGGGTGGCGGTATCGGTGGCGGCAGCTCGAACGCGGCAACGACCCTGCTTGGGCTCAATCACCTGTGGCAGCTCGATTGGGACGTCGACCGCCTGGCGGCGCTGGGCCTGACGCTAGGGGCCGACGTGCCGGTTTTCGTGCGTGGCCACGCGGCTTTTGCCGAAGGCGTAGGGGAGAAACTCACGCCCGTAGAGCCCGAGGAACCCTGGTACCTGGTACTCGTGCCGCAAGTCTCTGTAAGTACAGCAGAAATTTTTTCAGATCCACTGTTGACACGTAACTCTCCTCCCATTAAAGTGCGCCCCGTTCCCAAGGGAAACAGTCGAAATGACTGCTTACCGGTGGTAGCAAGGCGTTATCCAGATGTTCGTAACGCTTTGAATTTGTTAGGTAAATTTACCGAAGCAAAACTCACCGGAACTGGAAGTTGTGTGTTTGGGGGCTTCCCAAGCAAAGCTGAAGCTGATAAAGTCTCGGCCCTTCTGACAGAGACCCTTACAGGGTTTGTAGCGAAAGGAAGCAACGTTTCGATGTTGCATCGCAAGCTGCAAAGTCTGCTCTAAAAGGAATCGAGTGCTGGGCACTCGCAGCAACAGATACAGGGGCGTCGCCAAGCGGTAAGGCAGCAGGTTTTGATCCTGCCATGCGTTGGTTCGAATCCAGCCGCCCCTGCCATTTTCCTATACTCATCCAGGTATACCCTCAGCCTTCAGGTACTGCGCGTGTCCAAGATGATGGTCTTTACGGGGAACGCTAACCCCGATCTGGCTCGGCGTGTCGTACGTCAGCTGCATATCCCTCTCGGTGACATTTCTGTCGGTAAGTTCTCCGACGGCGAAATCACTGCCGAGATCAATGAAAACGTCCGCGGTAAAGACGTCTTCATTATTCAGCCGACTTGCGCTCCGACCAACGATAACCTGATGGAACTCGTCGTGATGGCTGATGCCTTCCGCCGTTCCTCGGCTACTCGTATCACTGCTGTTATTCCTTACTTTGGTTATGCCCGCCAGGATCGCCGTCCGCGTTCCGCGCGTGTAGCAATCAGCGCGAAAGTCGTGGCTGACATGCTCACCGTCGTCGGCATCGATCGTGTGCTCACGGTTGACCTGCATGCTGACCAGATCCAGGGTTTCTTCGATATTCCCGTAGACAACATCTACGGCTCCCCAGTCCTGGTGGATGACATTGAAGATCAGCGCTTCGAGAACCTGATGATCGTGTCCCCGGACATTGGTGGCGTCGTGCGTGCACGGGCAGTTGCCAAATCCCTGGGCGTGGATCTGGGTATCATCGACAAACGCCGTGAGAAAGCCAATCACTCCGAAGTGATGCATATCATTGGTGACGTCGAAGGGCGTACCTGTATCCTGGTCGACGACATGGTCGATACCGCCGGCACCCTGTGCCACGCGGCCAAGGCCTTGAAAGAGCATGGCGCAGCCAAGGTCTTTGCCTACTGCACACACCCTGTGCTGTCGGGTCGGGCAATCGAGAACATTGAAAATTCCGTGCTGGACGAGCTGGTGGTGACCAACACCATCCCGCTGTCCGCTGCCGCACAAGCCTGTGTACGTATCCGTCAACTGGATATCGCACCGGTAGTTGCCGAGGCGGTTCGCCGCATCAGCAATGAAGAATCGATCAGCGCGATGTTCCGCTAAGGGCCCTGCCCTTACATGACATCCCGTTGACGAAAAGCGCCCCGCCCCAACACTCATGTTGGGGCGGGGCTTTTTTGCCCATCCGCTTTGACGTCGGTCGCAGACGTCACCCGGAATGGCTATTTTGGAGATACAAAATGACTGATTTCATCCTGAACGCCCAAGCGCGTACCGACCTGGGGAAAGGTGCGAGCCGCCGCCTGCGTCGTCTCGCCAGCCAGGTTCCTGCCGTTGTATACGGTGGTGACAAGGCCCCTGAGTCCATCACCATGCTGGCCAAAGAAGTGGCCAAGCTGTTCGAAGACGAGGCTGCTTTCAGCCACGTGATCGAGCTGAACGTTGATGGCAAGAAGCAGAACGTCATCGTTAAAGCGATGCAGCGTCACCCGGCCAAGCAGTTCATCATGCACGCTGACTTCATTCGCGTCGTGGCTGGCCAGAAACTGACCGCTACCGTTCCAGTGCACTTCATCAACGAAGCTGCCCCGGTCAAGAAAGGCGGCGAAATCTCGCACGTGACTTCCGAGCTGGAAGTGTCCTGCCTGCCGAAAGACCTGCCTGAATTCATCGAAGTCGACCTGGCTGACGCCGAAGTCGGCACGATCATTCACCTGTCTGACCTCAAGGCCCCTAAAGGCGTTGAGTTCGTTGCCCTGGCACACGGTGATGACAAGGCTGTTGCCAACGTCCACGCTCCACGTGTTGCTCCAGAAGCTACCGAAGAAGGCGCTGCAGAGTAATTTCACTCTGTCGCCGGAGTGACCGGAAAACATCGCGGACTGGAACGTAGCGAGACAGCGGGCGGTAACGCGAAGTTTACTTAACGGTAGATCCGCATTGTTCGTCCACTGTCGCTACATCTGATCGCGACGTTATCCACACTCCAGGAAGGGCCCCTATCGTGACTGCCATCAAACTGATCGTTGGCCTGGGAAATCCAGGCACCGAATACGAACAGACCCGGCATAACGCAGGGGCCCTTTTTGTTGAGCGCATCGCGCACGCACAAGGCGTCAGCCTGGCGGCCGATCGCAAGTATTTCGGCCTGACCGGACGCTTCTCGCATCAAGGTCAGGATGTTCGCCTGTTGATTCCCACCACCTACATGAACCGTAGCGGCCAGGCCGTGGCGGCATTGGCTGGCTTCTTCCGCATCAAGCCTGAAGAAATCCTGGTGGCCCACGACGAACTCGATCTGCCTCCGGGCGTCGCCAAGCTCAAGCAGGGCGGCGGCCATGGCGGTCACAACGGGTTGCGCGACATCATCGCGCAGCTGGGTAATCAGAATACCTTTTACCGCCTGCGGCTTGGCATCGGCCACCCGGGCGTAGCCAGCATGGTTTCAAATTTTGTCCTGGGTCGCGCGCCTCGCGCCGAACAGGAAAAACTCGATGCCAGCATCGACTTTGCCCTCGGCGTGCTGCCGGATATCCTCGCCGGTGAATGGAACCGCGCGATGAAAAACCTGCACAGCCAGAAGGCCTGACTCTTACCGAGGGGAAACACCATGGGATTCAATTGCGGCATCGTCGGCCTGCCTAACGTCGGCAAGTCCACCCTGTTCAACGCCCTGACCAAATCCGGCATCGCGGCCGAGAACTTCCCCTTCTGCACCATCGAGCCGAACAGCGGTATCGTGCCGATGCCGGACTCGCGCCTGGACGCACTGGCGGCCATCGTCAACCCCAAGCGCATCCTGCCGACCACCATGGAGTTCGTCGACATCGCGGGCCTCGTGGCCGGTGCCTCTAAAGGTGAAGGCCTGGGCAACAAGTTCCTGGCCAACATCCGTGAAACCGACGCCATCGCCCATGTGGTGCGCTGCTTTGAAGACGAGAACGTGATTCACGTCTCCAACAGCGTCGACCCGAAGCGCGACATCGAGATCATCGACCTGGAACTGATCTTCGCCGACCTCGACAGCTGCGAGAAGCAACTGCAGAAAGTCGCCCGCAACGCCAAGGGTGGCGACAAGGACGCAGTGGTCCAGAAAGGCCTGCTGGAGCAATTGATCGCTCACTTCACCGAAGGCAAGCCTGCACGCAGCCTGATGAAGAACATGAGCACCGATGAGAAACTGGTGATCAAGGGCTTCCACCTGCTGACCACCAAGCCGGTCATGTACATCGCCAACGTCGCCGAAGACGGTTTCGAGAACAACCCGCACCTGGACGTGGTCAAGGCCATCGCCGAAGAAGAAGGCGCCGTGGTGGTTCCGGTCTGCAACAAGATCGAAGCGGAAATCGCCGAGCTGGACGACGGCGAAGAGAAAGACATGTTCCTCGAGGCCCTGGGCCTGGAAGAGCCTGGCCTGAACCGTGTGATCCGCGCTGGCTATGAAATGCTTCACCTGCAGACCTACTTCACCGCCGGTGTCGAAGAAGTCCGCGCCTGGACCGTGCGCGTCGGTGCCACCGCACCGCAAGCCGCTGGCGTGATCCACACCGACTTCGAAAAAGGCTTCATCCGTGCCGAGGTGATCGCCTACAACGACTTCATCCAGTACAAGGGCGAAGCCGGTGCCAAGGAAGCCGGTAAATGGCGTCTGGAAGGCAAGGAATACGTCGTCAAAGACGGCGACGTGATGCACTTCCGCTTTAACGTCTAAATCGTAGATAGCATTTCAGGAGATTTCTGTAGATTACCTCGGACTCCTAAAAAGCACGTAAAAGCCCCGATTTTCGGGGCTTCTTCGTTTCTATAGCTTGCTGACTGCTGCGTCATCTTCCCTGAAATGCACATCAGGCCCTACGGCTTTCCTCGGTCAACGTTCGGTAGTGGCGAAAAGACTCGCGAACAGTCTCGATCAACTCTGCTTCCTGCCAGGGCTTGGTCAGAAAACGGTAGATCTCGCCGCGGTTGATTGCCTCGGTCACGTTATCGACAGCGGTACAGCCTGACAGGACCATTCGGACGGTATGGGGGTGCATGGTCCGAATACATGCGAGTAACTCCGTGCCACTCATGCCTGGCATGTGTTGGTCAACAATGATTACACCAACCTGATGTTCCGCCAGAAGCGTGAGCGCTTCCTGGGCACTCGTCGCGGTGAGGATGAAATAGTTCTCGTGACGCAGCAGACGCTTGAGCGAAGACAAAATGCCCAAGTCGTCGTCCACCAGCAACAACGTAGAGGCTGTTTCATGTTCAAGTAGGACATCCGCTGGCTGATAGGAAGAAAGAAAGCGCTCAGTGTCTTCAACAGGCATGGGATGGCTGATCAGGTAACCCTGGATCAGATCACAGTGCATGGATCGCAGATACCGCGCTTGGCCTGGGTGCTCGACACCTTCGGCAACCACCTCAAGTCCGAGGCTATGCCCCAGCGCGATAATGGCCTTGACGATAGAAGCGTTGCCCGTGTTCGTCGTCATGTCGCGGACAAAGGAGAGATCAATCTTGAGCCTGTGCACTTCCAGTTGCTGCAGATAGCCCAGCGAAGAGTAACCCGTTCCGAAATCATCGATGGACAGCCGGACCCCCAGAGCTTTGAGCTCGCTCAGCGACTTGAATGACTGATCCCGGTCCACCATTACATAACTTTCGGTGATTTCCAGCTCAAGCTGATTGGGATTGATGCCGGTTTGCGCCAAGACAGTTCTGACGGACCTAGCCAGATTACCCGCGCTTAACTGAACGGCAGAAATGTTCACCGCTGTTTGACGCGGCGCGAGACCTGCCTCTGACCAGATTTTGATTTGCTGGCAGACCTCACGCAACACCCAATCACCGAGTTGAATGACCAGGCCACTTTCCTCTGCAAGGGGGATGAAGTCGCCCGGAGAGATCATCCCGCGCTCGGGATGTTGCCAGCGGACCAAGGCTTCAAGACCGCCAATATTACCGGTGTCCAGATCAACCTGAGGCTGGTAGTAAACCCGCAGCTCTCCTTGCTCAAGGGCATTGCGCAACTCTACTTCGAGTTTTAAACGCCGCTTGGCTCGGTGAGTCATCTCTGGCGAGAAAAAGCACAATGTTCCCCGCCCCTGCTCTTTAGCTCTATGAAGTGCGGCGTCGGCATTGCTGAGCAGCGTCTCGGAATCGGTGCCATCATCGGGATAGAGCGTAATTCCAATGCTGGCACCGATGTAAACATTCTGCTTGCCCAGTATGAATGGCTCTGCCAACGCATTGATGATGCGCTGGGACATCAGGTCCACTGGAACATCGACTTGCTCCAGAATAATGTTGAATTCATCACCAGCAATGCGGGCAATGCTATCGCTCTCGGGCAACAGGCTTTGCAACCGCTGTGCTACCTGCATCAGCAACTGGTCACCCAACTTGTGACCGAGGCTTTCATTGATCGTCGCGAAGTTATCCAGATCTATGTTGAGTAAGGAAAAATGAGACTGATCGCGCTCCGCCTGCAGAATCGCGTGATCCAGTAATTCGGCGAACAGCACGCGATTTGGCAAGCCAGTCAGGGGGTCACGATGGGCAAGAATGCGATATTTGTCTTCAGTCAGTTGCAGCAATGCACTACGCTGCGCCACCAGATCCTCCAGAAAACGATGAAGTCGGGCCAACTCCAGATGAGTGCGAATACGCGCGCGCACTTCGTCGATATCGAAGGGTTTGGTGATGTAGTCGGCAGCCCCGATCTCGAAGCCTTTGACTTTTTCTGATGCAGCATTGATGACCGTGACAAAGATGATAGGGATTCGGCTGCCTACCGGCGTTGCCTTGATGCGTTTGCATACCTCATAGCCGTCCATGCGAGGCATCACGACGTCAAGAAGCACAAGGTCTGGGGGCGCGGCGCCCTGAACGGCATCCAGCGCCTGCGCGCCGGTGCGTGCAACCATGATGCGGTAGTCATCCTTGAGCGCCTCGAGTAGCTCATGGATGTTGTCCGGGATGTCATCAACGACCAATAGCGATGGCCGATTGGCAGGGTCTGCGGGCGTTGCTATATCGAAACGGATGGGATTCTGCCGAAAACGTCTGAGCTCAAGCTGATTGTGAATGCGCGCCTTGAGCAGATCAGGGCTGAACGGCTTGGTGATGTAATCGGCGACGCCCATCGCAAGGCCTCGCGCCTCATCCATGGCATCGGCCAGGGCGGTCACAAAAATCACCGGAATACTCGTGGTGCAAGGATCAAGCTTGAGTGCGGAAAGAACGGAGTAGCCGTCCATTCCCGGCATCTTGATATCCAGCAGGATCAGATCTGGCTGCGGTTGGCGGTTCGCCAGTTCAAGCGCTTTTTCACCGTTGGTGGCGGCACACAGAGAAAAATCGTCGCGCAACATTCCCATCAAGACATGCAGGTTTTCGTGAATATCATCGACGATCAGAATACGGGCACGTTTGTTGTTGGGAGCGAGTTCGTTCATAAAGATGTATCCGGGTCGACCCTATTCAGGCGCTGTAATCGGGTATGTGCCGCGTCAATTTCGAAATCATCGATCAAGGCGGCGATGGCGGATATTTCCTGCTCGATCCGGGTTCCGCGCGTCCCCTTGAGCAATTGAGCGAGTATGGGTTCTGCCGCACCAAGATCCGATTCCAGGGCCTGTGCGAGCTGGCTCAGTAACGCGTCCAGCAATGGCTGTGATAAGGGGGCGTCGACACTCGACTGGGCAGGGCAATCAACTTCGCCAATCCCATCGATCTCACGTAGCACGTGCTGCAGGAGGCCTTCAGCCTCCTCCAGGATGCGATCATCAGGGAAAATGTCCTGCTTGAGCTGGTCGTCGATGGTTTTAACGATGTCATACAGCCGCTGGGCCCCGATATTTCCAGTAACGCCCCTGAGTGAATGACAGAATGTCTCCGCGCCGTGCTTGTCGCCGCTTGCAACAGAGCTCCGGATCTTGAGGATCGCATCAGCGTAATGCAGGCGAAATCGCCGCAGCTGTTTTCGATAGCCATCTGCCCTGCCGCCAATACGGCGTAAACCATCCTGAGCATTGACATGGACCATCGCCTGCAGATCGGCAGGCAAGCTACTCGTCGGCGATTTCACAACATCGAGCACCGGAGGCTGATCGCTACGCCGGATGGGTAACTGTATCCACTTGGCAAGTACGATCATCAGACGATCTGGCGCAATCGGTTTGGTAATGTGATCGTTCATTCCCGCATCATGGCTGGCCTGGGTATCCTGTACCATCGCCAACGCTGTCATGGCAATGATCGGTAGCGCACCAAAGCGTTCTCCACCAGGTACATCACCCAACGCCCGAATGCGCCTGGTTGATTCCAGCCCATCCATCACTGGCATCTGGATATCCATCAATACCGCGTCATAACTATTACCTTGGACCTTGTCGAGAGCCTCCTGCCCATTCACCGCCTCGTCCACTGCCATGCCTTCGCTGTGCAACAACTCGGTGGCGAATTCCCGGTTGATATCGTTGTCTTCGACGACCAGTATGTGTGCGCCCGCCAATTGATTGCTATTCGCTGGCCTGAGCGATGCGGGTCTACTCTGGGCATCCATTCCGAGAATGCGGCCACGTCCCAGAACTGAAAGAATCGAGTCAAGCAGCACTGAAGGTGAGACCGGTTTGATCAAGAACCCGTCCACACCGGCCTGCTCGGCCAGGCGCAAGACATCTTCGCGGCCATAAGCGGTGATCATGATGACCTTGGGGAGGCGAGGCAACCCAATATCACGGCGAATGCGCTGGGTGGTTTCATCGCCATTCATGCCAGGCATGCGCCAGTCCATCAGGACCAGATCATAGGGCTCGGCGGTTGAGGCCTGCAGCTCAGTGAGGGCGGCAGGGCCACTGGCAACGGTGACAACCTCCAATTGGAAGAAACGCAACATTTCGGCAAGGATTTCACGAGAGACGGCATTATCATCCACGAGCAAGACGCGGATGCCCTTAAGCAATGGCCCGGTCTGCTCGACCAGTTCTCGTTGATGCGCCTGTGCTTGGCGAGCGACGGGCAACTGCACGGTGAAACTGATCGTACTGCCTTTGTCTGGTTGCGAGTCTTCAATCCAGATCCGCCCTCCCATCAATTCGGTCAGACTCTTGCTGATGGCCAGTCCAAGGCCGGTGCCACCAAATCTTCGCGTCGTGGATGAGTCGCCTTGTGTAAATTTTTCGAAGAGATGACGCTGCGTTTCCGGGCTCATGCCAATGCCCGTGTCGCGCACGCTAATCTGCATATGCAGGATGTCGTCACGAATGCCCAGGCTGTGGAACGCTAACTCCACCTCGCCTTTTTCTGTGAACTTTACAGCGTTCCCGCATAAATTCAGGAGGACTTGGCCCAGGCGCAATGGATCGCCCAACAAGCGCGTGGGAATGGTGGGGTCATGACGAATAAGAAACTCGATACCTTTATCTTCGGCCTGGAAGGCAATGGCATCCGTCAGTTGTTCCAACACTGAATCCAACCCGAACTCGATCTGTTCGAGTTTAAGCTTGCCCGCCTCGACCTTGGAAAAATCAAGAATGTCGTTGATAACCCCCAGCAGTGAATGGGCGGCCGTTTGCACCTTGACCAGTTGGCTACGCAAGGCCGGTGGCACATCCCTTTTCAAGACAAGATAGAGCATGCCGAGAATAGCGTTCATCGGGGTGCGAATCTCGTGGCTCATGTTAGCCAGGAAATCACTCTTGACCTGAGTCAGCCGCTCCGCTTCCTCCTTGGCAAGGAGCAACTCTTCAGTTCGCTCGGCAACGATGCCTTCGAGATTGTGATTGAGCTGGTTAAGCGCCTGCAACGAATCGAAGAGTCGACTGCGACTCTCGTTAAAGGCATTTACCAACTCGCCGAGTTCGTCTTTATAGGGATATTGGACTCTCTCCACGGGCGCGTTGTCCGGCCCGAAACGCCAGTTCGTCACAGCCTGGGAAACACGGGTAACGGCATTGGACAATCGATAACGAATGGCCCAGAGAATGATTAACCAGAGTGCAGAGGTAATGACGATGGAATTGAGCAGAATGAACAGGCAGGCGTATTTTGTACGGCTCCATAGCACACTGCGATCCGAATACATCTTAAGAACCCCGATCACATTCTGCTCGCCTTTCTGCCCAGGCGATGTGAGCGGAAGTTCGGCTTGGCGGAACCTGGCGGGGAAAAGAGTCTGCCCCTCTTTCATGCCGCTTGGCACATGGCCAGAGACCGCCAGAACCTCCCCCCCACTGGAGACTACCTGGACACCGCTGACGATAGCGTTCTGGCGCAGAGCTGTGACGATACTCATGAGTTGCGCCTTATCCAGTTCCCATACGGCATTGGTGACGCTGGGGCTGATGGTCCTGTTCAGAGAGGCTAAATCATCACTGATATCCCTGCTGACGCTGAAATATTGGATGCTCAACTGCGTTCCCGTCATACCCAGAGCAATCAAGAGATACCATGGGAACATGGTGTATAGCAGTCGCCTGAAAAGCGTCTGAGCAGCAAACATCCGTCTACTCCCGCCCCGTCACTTGCATTTTATTTCCACCACCAAAGGGTATCCGGTTCTGGCGTTTTGGCAGGCAGAACGGGATTGTCGAGATGGATGACCTGCCGATGTTCCCTGGCAAGCGCGGCAATCTCCTTTGCATGGTAAGTTTCAAACAGTTTGCGAAAGGACCCGTCCTTCAACGAAAGATTGAGTCCAAGTTCGATTCGCCGGGCCAGTGCGGTGTCACTCCTGTTGACCCAAAAATACACCGGATAAGGGAAGAACAGCGCCTTGCTGTTTTCAATGACGAGTTGAGGGTATTGATCCTTGTGCTCTTCAAGTTCACGAGCCGCTTCATTCAACCCACGCGGGAACGCGTCGAAGCGCCCAGCTGCAAGCATGCCAAAAAGATTTTCATAGCTGGTCGAGGTAACCACCGTAAAGCCACTGGCTTGCATGATGGGTACATCGGCCCACTGACTGTTGAGGCCGAATGTCAGTTGCTTGCGAAGCGCTTGTTCGTCCATCTGCGCAATACGAGGTTGATCGGCAGCACGAATCAAGAGCAATCGGAAGCCGACAAGACCACGCAAGATATCGATCTTGATCGGCAGCATAAGGGATTCGCGCTCGGCGTTGGTTCCCAGCGCGATGACATCGATCTGTCCTGTCTGGAGCAACTCCATGCCGCGATTCTGAGTAACCTCCTGCGCATAGGGAACGAGACGGGCGCGGCCATCAGTAGCCTGTGTGTGCGAAAGCGCCAACTCCAGGAGCTTCCAACGGTATTCATAGATGGGCCCAGAAG
Source organism: Pseudomonas sp. ICMP22404 (assembly GCF_006227205.1). Classification (GTDB taxonomy): domain Bacteria; phylum Pseudomonadota; class Gammaproteobacteria; order Pseudomonadales; family Pseudomonadaceae; genus Aquipseudomonas. Next base: position 53,459 of record NZ_VCNG01000005.1, on the reverse strand, counting down.
GGAAATAACGAAATGTCTTTTCGCGGTCTTCGGCTTGCGCGGGATGAGCAAACAAATTCAGCGAAATGACTACAGCAATTAAAAACTTTAGAAGAGATGAAAAACGCGGCGCCGGGCTTCGCGCAAACGATGGAATGTACATACTCCGGGTTTCCTTCTCCGTAGCGAATTGGGCAGATACAGCTACGTCTGCGGATGGTCCGGTAGCAAGTCTAACTTTCGATACGTCAAAAAATAGCAACAAGCGTGGCATTTTGCCAGTCTCGTCGTAGCGCGCGACGTTAGTGAGCGTAGGGAGGAAACACATTGCGATGGGCTACGCTGTCCCCACGCTAGATACTGACCAACTGGCCGGGCTGAAACGGAGCGACCACTAACCCGCATTAAAATGGGTAAGCGCTCCGCCAACACATCCTGTGTGGTTATACGGGCCGAGCCACGCTGCACGATAGATCTCCTTGGAACCTTCAAACCAGAACCAAAGCAACATCGACGGTTTGTCGCGTGGCAGCTCCCCACTGCCACGCGACCATCCCCCAGGGCATCAGGACAACAGATGTCCTGGATCGACCTCGGGCACTACCCCGACCAGCCCTATCCCGGCGTCGGGAGCAAAGATCATGTGTTCCTCGTCAAGGCTTTCCCGCCAATCGCCGGCAAGCCCAATCTGGAATAAGTGCCCCTGTGCGTCCGCTTCCGCGTCCGTCAGGTACGTGCGGTCCAGGGCCTGGTTGTAGACCACCTTCAGCGTGTTATCCGTACCCTCTCCAAAGCCGGTATAACCCAGGGCCGACACATCGATCCGGTCGTCAACCGTGAAGCCTTCGATCAGGTCGGCAAAGCTCTGGCTTTCAGTACGATAGCTGTCCTCGGTGGAGGTGTAGCGAAACACGTCATCGTTCTGATGGTTATCGGTCCATAGCGAGATGTCGCTCCTGTCCCCGCCGTTCAGATGGTCGGCGCCCCTGCCACCAATGATGACATCCGCTCCAGCGCCGCCGTTGATGCGGTCGTTGCCGTCCAGGCCATAGATGATTTCCGATAAGGCAGAACCGCTGATCGTATCCTTGCCAGATGTACCCTCGACGGTAGGCGCGGTGAACACCAGGTTGGTGCTGTTCAATTGCCCCACCCAGTCGCCGTCCAAGGCCAGTTCGAAGCGTTGCCCGGAGGCATCGGCGTCGTAGCTCTTGAGGTAGGTACGCGTGCCATCTGCGCTGGCCTGGATGGCCAACGTGCCGTCATGGCCGTCACCGATTCCGGTGAAGCCCAGGGCAATCAGGTCGATGCGGTCCTGGGAGGCGTCGAAGTCCTGGATTCGGTCGCTACCGTTTTGCGTGCCGGTGCGGTAGCTGTCGCTCAGCTCGGCGAAGCGGAAGATGTCGGCGCCAGCACCACCCTGCAGAACGTCGCGCCCGCCGTTGCCCTGGAGCACGTCATCACCGGCCAGGCCATGGATGATTTCGGCGGCATCGGTACCTTGCAGGATTTCCTCACCGGCGTATCCGTCCACATGGAGCTTGCCGTCCTGGCTGCCGAAACTGGTGTCGACACTGCCATCCGCGTTCAAGCGGATGACGCTGAAATCGCCGTTGTTCGTACCGGCGGCCACGATCTTACCATCGGCTTGTGCCGTCAAAGCCGCAGGCGTGCCGGCCTCGAAGGTCACCGTGCCGTTGGTGCCAAAGCCAGTGTCGAAGGAGCCGTCAGGGTTTAGCCGCACCACGGTGGCCAAGGTGTCACCTTCGCCATGGCCCATCACGACGATTTTGCCGTCCGTTTGCAGGGTGATCACCGAGTCTTCGCCAAACCCCATGGCAGGGCTCAGGTAGAGGACACCGTTGTCACCGAAATGGGTATCCAGCTGACCGTCGGGATTGAAGCGTTGCAGGGCGTATGTCGGATCCCCTGCACCGGCGGCATTGTATGCAGCCCCGACCACAACACCTCCGTCAGCCTGCACTGCAGTGGAAATCCCGCCGTTGTAGAAGGCGTCTTCCGGAATACTGACGGTCAGCACGCCATTGTCGCCAAAGCCCTCGACGAAAGCGCCGTCATTGCCGATCCAGGACACGGTGGCCTGATCAAGCCCACGGGCGCTGATCTGGAAAGTGCCATCCACATTGGCCGTCAGGTCGATGTCTTTGAACGCATGACTGATGTCGACGGTAATGGCGCCGTTCTGACCAAAGGAAGTATCGCGCGTCCCGTCGCTGTTGAAGCGCTGCACCTGTACGCTGGTGTCCTGCGCAATGGCAATGAGCACCTTGCCATCGGACTGCACCGCCGTCAGCTCATAGCGCGACGCCGGGGCTACCTCGGCAGGTACGATATCGACGCCGCCATCATGGAAGCTGGTGTCCAGGCTACCATCCGCGTTGAGGCGGATAACGGAATGGTTCTGTTCGTAGCCGTAACTCTCTTCGCCGGGCGCCCCGGGGTAACCCCATGCCAGGTATTCGGTATACCCCCCGACCAGTATCTTGCCGTCCGGCTGGATAATGATGCTCTGGTTATCGTCGAGCTGGCCGGTGAGATCGACTTGGACGGTGCCTGGGCCACTTCTCACGGAATGGGTACTGACCGTCGTGCTATCAGTAGTTGCCATGTCTTAATCCTTTAAGGGGGGTGGACCCGTCACTCTAGTAGAGCGACAAGTCGGTGCCAGCAGCGCTCGACGGGCGGCTTTTTGAAGTCATGAAAAAGCCGCGTTGATTCGCGGCTTTTTCATGGGCTCATGGACGCTGCAGTGGCTCGACATGAGCACGAACTCTGTGGGAGCGAGCCCGCTCGCGATAGCGGCGCAACAGTCGGCATCAATGCCAGCTGAATAAACACCGCCATCGCGAGCAGGCTCGCTCCCACAGTTTTTTATGGCGGGTTAGAACAGATAGCCAATATAGATCGCCGCCCCACCACCGGCCTGTACACCGGCGTTCATGCCCGCCATGACCAGGGCGCCCTTGGCTGATTGCATCAGCTGCCGGTTGACCGTGCTGGAAGCAATGATCGATGTGGCCGGGCTGGCACTCAAGGCCACCGACAACGCCAGCAACTTGGGATCGAGCCCGAACAACAGCGCCGTGGCAGAACCACCGACGACCAGTCCGCCTGCCACTTCGGTGTATAGGCAGGGGCCGGTGATGTCATCACTCGTCAGGTCGCGTCCGGCCAAGGCATCGCTGACAAATACCTTGCCGAAGCTGGGAAACGCCTCGGCTGCGCCGGCCGCTCCTACACTCTTGCCTTTTATCTGGATATTGACCTTGCCAAAGCGCGGCAGCCGGGCACCAAAGCCGGCTCCTACCCCGACACCACCGTAGCGGTAGCTGACGTCTTCACCTTGGGGCGAGCGCAGAATGATCGAACCACCACTGCCGGCAACCACGGCCACGGTCAGTCCGCCACCGCTGGCGGTCTGGTACACCCAACGACTCTCGTTGAGCGGAATTGGGATGTTGTAGCTCATAGGTTCAAAATCCTTTTATTTGAATGAAACGCGCCGACCATACTGGAAAATGGTTTTGGACAAACCAGCAAACGCGAACATCAGACCGAGGCATCCCAGCAGCCCGGACGGTCCCCAGAGCGCACCCGGATCGTCGATGACAGCGCTGCCGACGGGCTGTTCGGGCAAGTAGTACACGCGTACCGACTGCCCTGGCTGATAGCCGAAGATCATCCCGCCCTGGGGATAGGAGATTGCTTCACCGCCGACGCTGGTAAAGGCGATTTCAGGATGCGAACCGCCGGCATTCAGGCGGCTGACGACGCCATCGGCAGCCTGCGCGCGGGAGAGAAACTCGCGGCGATCAAGGGTGAGATTGACAGCAATGACCAACAGTCCGATACCTATCAGGGCAAACAGCAAGCCCAGCAATATCTTCCCGGTGGAGGAGGAAGCGTGGTTAGCCATGGAGGGTCTCAGTATTCGTCCATGAAAGAGGGGCGTCAGGATAGCAAGAAGCTTTATCCGAGTCCGCTCATTTGCTGGCGGAAGCCATCAGTACGCCAAAACAGAAAAAGGTGATGCCCGACAGCTTGCCAACAATGCCTGCGCCCCTGGTTGTGGAGAGCCAACCCCTAGCACGGTTGGCCATGAACGCATATCCGGTATGAACCAGTACGACAAGCAAGCCATAGGAAGACACCAGCAGGAAAAATTGACTGTAGTAGTTGTCCCCCGACTTGATGAACTGCGGGAATACCGCGAGAAAGAAGAAGCCTGCCTTGGGATTCAATAGCTGAATCGACAGCGCTCCGGCGAATCGTCGCCACGGACGCGACGACGTGACATTGAGTTCCGGGATGAACCCCCTCACCCGCCACATCTTGACCCCAAGGTACAACAGGTACAGCGCACCGACATATTTGAGAACGGTGAACGCGGTGGCTGACGTGGCGAGGATCAGCCCGACACTGGTGGCGGAGATACCCGCCACCACAAATGCCCCCAGCGCGATACCAAAGATGCCGGGCAACGAACCGGTCCAACCATGGCGCAAAGCGTTGGAAATCGTCAGCACCACCCCCGGGCCGGGGCTGAGCACGGTCAGGGTAGCCAGAATCAGAAACAGTCCGTAATTAACCATGAATCACTCCAAAGCAGTGACGCTCAGAGTGGTATGAAGGGGCATCGCTGACAAACGCTTTAATTGCGCCCCTGATGTGACTAAATTAGACGCATGATTGCCGACCTCCCGCCCTTGAACGCCGTGCGTGCCTTCGCCGCTGCCGCTCGCCACCAGAGTTTCAGCCGTGCGGCCGAAGAACTGCATGTCAGCCACAGCGCTGTCAGCCGTCATATCAAGCTGCTCGAAGAACACCTGGGGGTGCTGCTTTTCGAACGTCGCACCCGCCAATCCGTGCTCACGTCGGCCGGCCAGACGTTTTATGAACAGGTCAGCATGGCCCTTGCACAGATTGCCAATGCCGCGACCGCCCTGACCCGGAGTGCTTCGCGGCGCAAGGTGACGATCAATGTGCGTCCATCCTTCGCGGTGCGCTGGCTGATTCCGCGATTGCCCAACTTCATGGCGCTGTATCCGGATATCTACCCTGAAGTGGTTACCAGCACCCTGCCGCCGGATCAATCGCGCGAGGTGTTTGACGTCGTGGTTCGCCGTGGACAGTCCGGATGGTCCGCCAACGTTCAACCCCACGCGTTACTGGAAGACCACCTGATACTGGTCGCCGCCCCGTCGCTGCTGCAACGCCAGCCGCTGGACAGCCCGAATGATCTGTTCCAGCACACGCTGCTGACCGGTAAAACCCGCAGCAGCGACTGGCAGGACTGGGCCAGGCAGGCGGGTATCGCTCAGTTGCGAACCCAACCGACCCTGCAATTGGACCATATGCATCTGGTGTTGCAAGCCGCCGTCGATGGCCTGGGAGTGGCCCTGTGTCCGGCGTCATTGTTGGGCAGGGACTTATCCACAGGGCGACTGACCTGCCCGTTTCCCTCCTTGCGCCTGCCGTTGATCCGTTATTACTACGGCGTCTCCCAGGACGCAGCGGCTGAAACCCAGGTGTTTATCGACTGGATGCTGTCTCATATCCGTCAGGACGCAACAACACCCTCGTCACCCGACGCTCCTGGACCTCAACCACCGTCATGCGCCACGCCTGCCAATGGAGTTCATCGCCAATGACCGGCAAGCGATCCAGCAAACTCATGACCAATCCTGCGAGTGTCTGATAGTCCTCGGTGGCTTGTGCCTGGAAGCCCGTTTGCTCGCGAATCTGACTGAGATTCAGCGCACCGTTGATGAGGAAACCGCCCTCCTGGGGCAGGATATTCGGACCTTCGATTTCACTGGCATCGGGCAGCTCACCGGCGATGGATTCGAGGATGTCGGTCATGGTGAGCAGTCCCACGAAATCACCAAACTCGTTCACCACAAAAGCGATATGCGTCGACTCCTTACGCATCTGTTCCAGCGCGTTGAGAATCGTGAAACTGTCCAGCAAGTTGATTGCCTTGCGGGCCATGGCTTCCAGATCGGGCTCGTGCCCCGCCAACAGTTCCTTGAGCAGTTCTTTCTTGTGCACGAAGCCCAACGGCTCATCGACCTGACCATTGCGAATCAACGGCAGCCTGGAATACGACGAATGCATCAGCCGCGTGCGGATCACGTCTGGGGCGTCGGCCAGATCGAGGTGATCGATTTCCGCGCGGGGGGTCATGACACCGCGTATCGGGCGCTCCGCCAACTGAAGCACACCGCTGATCATGACCCGTTCACGTCGGTCGAACGCCGGCTCGGCCTCATCGCTTGAGAGCATGTCGGCAATCTCTTCACCCACCTCGTCGGCGTCCAATGGGTGGCCACCCAACAAACGCATCACCGCATGGGCGGTACGTTGGCGCATGGGGCGACGACCCTGCAGGCTCTTCTTGCGACGCGAGCGAGCCAACTGGTTGAACAGTTCGATCAGGATCGAGAAGCCTATCGCGGCGTAGAGATACCCTTTCGGAATGTGGAAACCCAGGCCCTCCGCGGTGAGACTGAAACCGATCATCATCAGGAAGCCCAGGCAGAGCATGATGACCGTGGGGTGCCCGTTGACGAAATTCGTCAGCGGCTTGCTTGCGACGATCATCAGGCCAATGGAGAAAATCACCGCGATCATCATGACCGACAGGTGCTCCACCATGCCCACGGCAGTGATTACGGCATCCAGCGAAAACACTGCATCCAGCACCACGATCTGCGCAACGATTGGCCAGAACATCGCATAGGCCGCGTTACCCGAGCGCTGGGCCACATGGCCTTCGAGTCGCTCATGCAACTCCATGGTTGCCTTGAACAACAGGAACACACCCCCGAACAACATGATCAAGTCTCGACCCGAGAACGTCTTGTCAAAGACCTCGAACAACGGTTCGGTCAGGGTCACCATCCACGAGATGCTGGCCAGCAAGCCAAGACGCATCAACAGCGCCAGGGACAGCCCGATGATGCGGGCGCGATCCCGCTGCTCTGGAGGAAGTTTGTCGGCCAGGATGGCGATGAAGACAAGGTTGTCGATGCCGAGCACCAGCTCCAGCACGATCAGCGTCAAAAGGCCAAGCCAGGCCGTGGGGTCAACGATCCATTCCATGGAATTATTCGCTCCCTCGGAAAGAGTTTGTCAGAGGGGTGCAGCGAACGAGAGGAGAAAAGCGACTGGGGGGCTCCATGGTGGTGTTCATATCGACCTGAAGTAATTGGGGATAAAAATCCTACAGAGTTTCAGGACGCTTCATGCGAGGCGAATTATTACAGGATCTGACAAAAACCCTGCATCCATCACCGATGCAGGGCTTCTTGTGCTGATTTGACATGCTTGGCCATACGCCTGGGAACGGGTACTAGCCCCCTTTGACTTTAAAACGGCTCAACACCCGTTGCATCAGCGACGCCCGCTCCGACAGATCCTTGGCCGCCACCGCGCATTCCTGCGAGCTCGACTGGTTTTTCTGCGTCACCTCATCGATCTGTTCCAACCCGACACTGGCCTGTTGCAAGCCTGAAGCCTGCTCGCTGGAAGCCTGGTAGATCAGCGAAACCAGGCTGGACACCGCGCTGGTGCCACTGACGATATTCTTGAGGGACTCGGCGGTTCGTCCGGCGATGATCATGCCGCGCTGGGTCTTGTTCGAGGAATCGGCAATCAACGCGGCCGTCTGCTGCGCGGCCTCGGCGCTACGGGCTGCCAAGGTGCGAACCTCATCCGCGACCACGGCAAAACCGCGCCCGAGCTCACCGGCCCGGGCAGCCTCGATGGCGGCGTTCAGTGCCAGAAGGTTGGTTTGTGCGGCAATGTTATCGATGGTGGTAATGATCGCGGTGATGTCCTTGCCCGAATTATCGATTTCGGCCATCGCGGCAATCAGCTCGCTCATCAACTTGTCGCTCTCGCCTGCATCGGCCCGTGATGACTGGGATTGCTCATCGGCCTTCTTGGCATTGGCGGCATTGTCCCGGGTCTGGGCAGCCATCTGGGTCATCACCGCGCTGATCTCGGTGATGGACGAGGCCGAGTTGGCCGCCCCATCGGACAAGGACTGACTCAGATCGGTGACCTGCGCCGAACTGCCACTGATTCGGGTGGCACTGACTTGGACCTCGGAAATCAACTGGTTCAAGTTGGTGACCATTTTTTCCAGCGACTTGCCCAGGGTATCGTGAGGTGAAGACAGCCGGACTTCCAGGTCCAGATCGCCTTCGGAAATGCGCTCGGCCACCCTGACCTGTCGCTGCAGACTCTCGGACATGTCGTTGAGCGCGATGGACAACTGCCCGACTTCGTCCTCGGACTTCTGCACCAAGCGACGAGAGAAATCCCCCAGGCTGATCTGAGCCGCCAGGGCAGCAGCCTCGCGAATCGGCCCGACGATTTTTGCCGCGGCCAACCAAAGGCCAACGAGAGCCAACAGTGAAATGCCCAGCCCTACGGACACTTGCCAGACGCTGTTACTGATACTGCGCGATTGCAACTCCTGCTCCAGGGCAATCGCTTGGCTCATGACCACCGCCTTGGGCAAGCGAATGAGTACTGCCCACGGTTTACCCGTGCGTCCCAGTTCAATGGGCATCAGCACTTCAATATTCTGCGTTTGCGGATTGAGCAGGCCATCGCCACGACCACGCTGGATATCACTCAGCACCTTTTCCCAGGAATCGGGCAACAAGGCCTTGATGGGTTGCCCGATCAGATCCGTACGCTTGCTGTCTGCGACCACCAGTCCCTGGTTGCTCATGATCGAAACAGACCCCTTGCCATCGTAAAGATCGGCAGACATCTGCTCGCTGAGTTTCTGGATGAAAGCGATATCGAAGTCAGCCCCGACCACCCCGTAGAACTTGCCGCCGGACACAATCGGCACCGACAAGGTGGTCAGCCAGACATTCTTGCCCTGGACCACATAGGGAATGGGGTCCAACACACTTTCCTTCAGGGTGTCGCGCGGGCCGCTGTACCAACCGCCCTTCGGCACACCATTGGGGTGACGGTCAGGGGAGTCATACTCCACCAGCGGTTGCACCGCGACATGGCCGTCCGCGCTGCGGGTCCAATAGGGCGTGAAACGTCCGGTCAGCGGATTGTTGCCATCCTGGGCATTTCGAAAAGCGCGATCCTGCCCATCCAATGCATCCGGCTCCCAGCAGGAATACGTGCCATTGAAGTCAGGATTATCCTTGAGGACACTGAGCAATACACTGTTGATCTGATCCCTGCCCAATGCCAGCGGGCTCTGCACGGCCTTGCCGGCGGCAAAGGTATTGGCCATGGTGCGGGCTGCATCCAGCGCGTTTTGCAGCCTGGCCTGAATGGCGTTGGCGCGGGACTCGGCCAGGTTCTGAATTTCCCGAATCGTCGATTTTTCAACCAGTGCCGTCACTTCCGTCGAAACATAATGCTCATTGGCGCGAGCGGTGAAGAGCCCGTAGGCAACCAGGCTGACCGATGAGACAAACAGGCATACGCCCGCCGTGACACAAATACGTGCCTGCAACGACTTGAACTTCATATTGACCCCTGCCTGATTCTATTTATTGCTACCGTCAACAACGACGGCGGCATTTCAACGTGTGCACGACGTGGCGAATAACAATCGATCACCGCTGCTTACGCCGCCTCGAACGAACGCCTTCAAGGACACGGCGATACAGCTGTTTACCAGCATTGAAACGTGGCAAGTGGGGGGAAAGCATTCATCGCTCTATCCACTCGGTAGCGGAAGAGGCGTTCGAATCAGAAACCGGAGGCTTATTTCCAGGAAGGCAAGGGCGATAGGCGGAAAGAATGTAAAGCCTGCTTCTGCTATCACCCAGGATCACCCTTGAATAAAGCCGCAGAATCCATTCAAACCAACAACCACAGCAGCAAATTAACACGGGCAATATTTCTACAACATCAACTTAGGACTTATACAAATCAGTACTTTAGTCGTGACGAGAGCACACTCGGCGACCCAACGTTCGTATCGTTTCAACTCAGCGAACGGGGAGCGCACGCTGACAGGCCCCGCAATGCGCCATTTTAGTGCGGCACGTTTTTAATTAGCATGCTATCGACCTAAAAAATCCCCGCCGCCAAGGTGATAGCTCAACGCCATGGTCTGAATCTTGCCTTATTTTTCGTTATAACGCGGTCCCTTACAAAGGGAACCGAGAATGGGAAGTTTCGCTACAGAGCCCGCGTACAGAGCGATCAGAGCGAATTTTCGAGGCCTTTTAAAAGAACACCTGTTTCAGCATTTGTGTAGAAACGCACAAAAAGAGTGCAAGGGTGTTCAGGGGAGTATGGGCATGCAGGCTTTTCTATCACCGGGCATCGGATTATTGGGACGTTTCGGCTTCGCCGGTAAATTCCAATTGTTGTTCTTGCTCTTCATCCTGCCACTCATGGGCAGTCTGTGGATCATCGGCCAGGACTATCGCGATCAGCTCAGCCTGATTTCCGGGGAACGTGCCGGGGTCCGCCAGTTACTGGCCCTGGACAACCTGGACAACCTGCTCACCGCCCAGCGCAACCGCGCTGCCCGTTGGCGCGCCACGGAAACCAATCGGCAACCTACGCCTGCCACGCTTGCCGCGATGGCGGCTTTCGATGCCGTACAACCGGCCCTCAACCAGGCCGCCGATGACCTGAACGCCACCTTGCAGGCCGAAGGCGCCGAAGCCGATATCCTCGCCCGCTACCAAGCCTTGCAGACCAGCCTCAAGGGCCTGGATTCGAAAAGCCTGGGCGCCGTGGGTTGGTGGCCAGACGGCTATGACCGCTTCACCGCCGCCCTCAGTGCGCTGCAAGCTCTGCGCGAGCAGATCGTGATGGACAATCGCCTGATCCTCGCCTCCTGGCTCGAAACCTATTTGCTGACCCAGATCTCGACCCAGCAGACCCCCGAGCTGATCGAGCGGGTCGGGCGCCTGGCCAGCGTCGGACAAGCCTCGGTGGTGTCGGGCCAGTTCACTCTGCAGAGCCGCCTGCAACTTCGGGACCTGCGCAGTCGCATCGGCGACGCCCGGGATCAATTGCTCAAGACCGGTGGGCTCCTGGAAGCACGCTTGCCCAGCGACCTGCAAACCTGGGCCGGTCAATACCAAGGCAGCCTCAAGCATCTGGATGCCGAACTGAAAGTGCTGGATGACGGCGTGTTCGGCGGCTCCATCAGCCTCAAGCCGGAAGACTTCGAGAAACACCTGGACGCCCTGCTGTCCGATCTGGCCGCCTTGCGCCAGCAATCCCTGGTGGCCCTGGATACGCGGCTGAACCATTATCACGCCACGGCGATCCGCCAGTTCACGCTGGTGGCGACAGTGCTGGGCTGCCTGCTGTTGGCGGCTCTCTACCTGTTTGTCTGCCTGCAAGCGTCCATCCGCCGCAGCGCCAGCGGCATCACCTTGCTGGCCGAAGCCCTGCGTGACGGTAACCTCAGCCTGCAAGTGCCGGTGCAAGGCCGCGACGAATTGGCGGCGATCAGCACCGCCCTCAACGTCGCCGTGGTGCAATTGCGCAACAGCCTGCTGGGGGTCGACCACGAGACGTCGCAGGTGAGCAATGCCGTGCGCACCCTCAATACCCATTCCAGCGGCGCCCTGGGAGAAGTCGAAGCCCAACAGATGCAGATCAGCCAGATCGCCGCTGCGGCAACGCAACTGGCCGCGACCTCTCAAGGCGTGGCAAAAAGCTGTGAACAGGCGTCCGACAGCGCCCAACAGACCCGACGCATCGCTACCGATAGCAGTCGCGACAGCCAACGCACGACCGCGAGCATCCAGCAGCTCAACCAGCGCCTCAACGACACCGCCGCCGCCCTGGGCCGCGTGAGCGAACAGGGACAGCAGATCCAACTGGTGGTCGACACCATCCGTGGCGTGGCCGAGCAAACCAACCTGCTGGCCCTCAACGCCGCCATCGAAGCCGCGCGTGCCGGGGAACAGGGGCGCGGTTTCGCGGTGGTGGCTGATGAGGTCCGCAGCCTGTCGCAGCGTACCCAGTCCTCCACCCAGCAGATTGCAGGCACGGTCGACAGCCTGCGCGCTACGGTGAATGAAGCAGTCAGCCTGATGGAAGCTGCCTGCGAGCAGGCACAGACCGATGCCCAAGCCGTCACCAGCCTGGGCGAACGCCTGGGGGAAATCGCCAGCGCGGTGCAAAGCGTGACCGATACCCTGGCGCAGATCGCCACCGCAGTGGACGAACAGGCCAGCACGGCCGACGAGGTCAGCGGCAATATCCAGCAGGTCGATCAAGCCGCCATGCGCTTGCTGGATGGTGCACGGGCAGTGAACCTGGCAGCGGATACCCTGAGCCAGGGAAGCCAGGCGCTGAGTGCGAATACCGGGAGATTTCAACTCGGTTGAGGGGCATTTGTAGCGAGGAAGGATAAGCGGTTGAAAGCGCAGAGAAATATTTCAGATTTACGCTTGACACATCCTCGCTACCGGCGAATAATGCGCGCCACTTGGCTACATAGCTCAGTTGGTTAGAGCATAGCATTCATAATGCTGGGGTCCGGGGTTCAAGTCCCTGTGTAGCCACCAAGTACCTGTTTACAGATGTCTCCATGAGTCTCTAAACAACCTCAAGAAGCCCGCCTAGTGCGGGCTTTCTTGTTTCTGGCTATCTCTCTCTGTATCCCCCTATACCTTCCCTTCGTGTATCCCGCTGTGTATCCTCGACAAATAATTGAACCGAGGGGATACAAGCCCAAATGAAGCGATCCGAGATAAAGCGCCGGCCCCTATCCGATACCGCATTAGCCGGCCTCGAGCCTGATGCCAAGGAGTATCGCGAACTGGATGGGAGCGGCCTTTATTTCCGCGTGAAGCCTGATGGCCAAAAGTCGTGGCAATACCGCTACAAGAAGCCGGACGGTAAATGGTCTTGGCTTGGGCTTGGTGGCTACCCCGAAGTGAGTGGGTCAATGGCCAGGCAGAAAGCATCCGAATTGCGAAACGATGCCGCCGATGGCAAAAACCCTATCGTCACAAAGCAGGCGCGCAAGAAGGCTGAGCGGGACACCGCTGGCGAGACATTCGAGCCGTTGGCGCGGGAGTGGTACGCCTCACGCCTGGCCAACTGGGACGCAGGCACGGCGAAGCGGATCATCGGCGCCCTGGAGCGTCATGTTTTCCCGGTTTTCGGCAAGCGCCAATTCGTCGACATCACTCCACTTGAATGGATGGAGTTCCTCCGCAGCATGGAGCAGCAGGGAATCCTCGAGCAGATGAGCCGGGTGCGCTCCTACTGCCGCGACGTGTACGACTTGGCCCGGGTTACCGGCCGGGCGACGCATAATCCGCTGGAAGGCCTGCAAAAGTATCTCAAGTCAGGAAAGGCAGAGAACTATGCCCATGTCCCCCAGGAAGAACTCCCCGGCCTGATCCGCGCCATCGCGGCATACCCTCACGCACACGACGTTCGCCTCGGCCTGCGCCTGCTGAGCCTGTTCGCCGTGCGCCCCAGTGAGCTGCGCGAGGCCCAGTGGTCAGAGTTCGACCTCGATAAAAAAATCTGGACGGTGCCGGTTGATCGCAAGGGCCGGAAAAAAGGGCTGGAACACCTGGTGCCCCTCTCCACTCAGGCGATCGAGGCGCTGGAAGAGTTGCGCCAGTACACCGGTGGCAATCCCCTGCTCTTCCCTGGGCGCAGTGACCGCACGAAGCCCCGCAGCGACACCGTATTCCTGATGGCGCTGCGCCGGATGGGGTATGAGGGGCGCCAAACCGGGCACGGGTTCCGACACATCGCGTCGACGGTCCTCAATGAAAACGGGTTCGACGAGAACCACATCGAGGCCCAGCTATCGCACAAGAAGCCTGGCGTCGCTGGCGTGTACAACAAAGCGAAGTACCTGCCGCAGCGCACGGCGATGATGCAATGGTATGCGAACTATCTGGACGGCTTGGCCGGCGGTGTTGTGATTCAGGGGCATTTTGGCAAGCGCGCCTGACGTGGCGCTTTCATCTGCCATATAGACAGATATAGACTGTTCGCCACTACTGTTTGGATAACCAGCACCCAACAGAGCAGAGCTTCGGTTGATCTAGCCCGACGGGGCGAAAAGCGGGACTCCCAACCGCCTGATCAACCGATTTAGTCATGGGGCTCCTGGGAGGGAGCGGCGGATGAAGCGCGAGTACTACGATAGCCAACTTGGAATATTTCTCGCCGGCATGATCACCGGAATGATCCTTTTGTGCGTGTTCCTGACTTTGAAGAAGTTTGGGTATGACACGCTGGGATGGATAATTATGGGCAGCACTGGCGGCATGCTGTGCGCGGCGTGGGGGATGTCCTACGTCCTCAACCGGACTCATGCAATTGACGAGCTCGAAGCGGCTGAATCAATAAGTCATATTGCACCAGCGCCGTCCGGCACCTTCACGCCAGAACCTGAGCCGCTGCTTATTCCCCGCCCCCATAGCCGCGACGCGCCAATCGATACCGGAGAACTGACCTTCCCCTATACGACAAGGGCGCTTTCAGCTGCCCAGCAGGCGACCGTTAAGTTCTGGATTGGCTACGATCCGGAACGCCCTCCCTTGCAGAAAAGCGTCCAAAGCTTCATCTCGGAGCAAGGCATTCCGATCCGCCAGGCTGCGGAATTAGCGAGCGCTATCAAGCCTGACAATGTGTCAGATCGTTCTGACATAGCTGTCAGTAAGTGACAGAGCGCTAATGACATGCCGGCACGCCGGCATGTCATCCATTTCCGACAATAGCCCCGCCAAAGCACTGTGTTTCCTGTCTACATCAGTATCGGGAAACGCAAAATGCACACCATCCACTCGCCGTACCAACCTTCCACCAACACAGCGCAGAACTTCGACCCAGCGATCACCCTGATTCGCATGCCGGATCTGGAGGCCATCACCGGCCTCGCCCGCCCCACGGTGTACAAACGCCTCAAAGACGATCCGACCTTCCCTCGACCTGTACCGCTGAGCAACAGCAAGTCGCGTGGTTCGCCAGTTGGCTTCGTGCTGGCCGAGGTCCAGGCATGGGTGCGCCAGCGCATCGCCCTGCGTGGAGAGGCCGCATAAATGACCGAACAAAAAAAAGGCCAACCCACAAAGGCCAGCCCGAAAAAATCTCAAACCGATACTACCACCGGGACCGGGAAAGCGCCGACAAAGATCAGCCGCGTCCTGGGACACTTCCTCCAAGACCGGAGCCTCAACCGATTCGAGGCCGAGCGTTTAGGCGACCACTGCCTTCACTCGACCATCAGCAGCCTGGCCAACGGCTACGGGCTGAACTTCAACCGCCTGATGGAGCGTGTGCCGAACCACTGGGGGTTGCCTTGCCTGGTGACTCGCTACAGTCTGCCGACCTCCGAACACAAGCGCGGGCGCAACGTCCTGGCCATGCTTGAGAAGACGGGCGCGTCCCGTCGGCAGGTTGCAGCATGAATACGCCCCTCATGTTCAACGATGAACGGTCGATAAGTCTTCTTGCCAGCAGTCACTCCCGCCGGTATGGTTTACCCGTCGCTGCAAATTCAGCGACCGACCTTGGCGGGTCGAACGATTTCAGGCGCAACAGCGCCCCCATTACGATTGCAGGCGCTTTTTTTGCGTCCGCATTCTCGTGTTATGGCGGGTTGCGCAGGAGCACCCTCGGGTGCGCCGGGTTCCTGAATCACCGGTCCGCCAATCCTGTGCAACTCGCCACCCTTCTCTGCTTGGCGGCAGGCCGTGGTGGTTCTCATGATTCGGGAGCTACACCCATGCAACACGCCCTCATTCCGTCCGCAATTCGCGCATTTGCTCACCGCCGCATGGCCCTGAGCGCCCTTCACGCTAAATCGTCCCTTTCCGTTCGCCTCGCCCGTTACAACGCTCACATGGCAATCGTCCGCACCTTGGAAGCCTCCGGGGGTGCGCAATGAACCGCAAGCTGCGAATCGTCGGCACCGATCCAATCGAGGGGCAAGTCCTGGGCGACGCTGTCATTGACGCTCGGGACATGTGCTCCATGAACTTCGCCCGTGAGGAATTCAACAAGCTTGAGCGGATTCTGTGGCCGCTGATTGAGCCGCTGCTGTGCAAGCAGGAGACCGGGCCGGCCAGCGATATCGCTCGCCACCTTGAGCAGATCCGGATTTTCAGCGGCAACTTTTGCTGGCGCCATCGCCACCTGGGCGCCTCGCATGGCGTGGTGGGTAGCCGAACAGAAATGGGCGAAGGAGGTGCCAGATGAACGCCGAACATACAGCCCCTGGATACAAACAGATCGCCGATGAGGCCGTTTTCCAGCTGGATTGCGCCAGTGAATTCGCCGACTGGATGTTCGCACTCATGACCGCAATTCGCGACGATCATAAACATGGAGGTGGTCAAAACGCGCCAGGGTTGGCGAGCCTGGGCATCTACCTCGCCGAAAGTCATCAACCGGACGCGCATCGAATCCTTGAACTGCTCAACAGCCACTTGGCCGCGGCCGGAGGTGCGGCATGACTGAAGCAGCCCAACGCTACACCGATGTCGTGGAGGAGCTTCGTGACGCTCAAGACATCCTCGCCCTGCTGGCCCTGTCGCTGGCGCTGATCGCCTCGCCCTCGACTCACATCCTTGTGGCCCGCGTAATGGCCGTGCTCGCACAGCACACAGCCTTGGCTTGGGCCGATCTCCTCGGTGATGTCATCGCCGAGCAGGAGGCGTCCCGATGATCCAGCCACTGAAATTCAAGCCACGCAGAACGTATCCGGCGCACCGCCTCCCCTATGTCGGCTACGAAAACTATGTCGATCGCTACGGGCGAATCGGATACTGGGATGTCCCTTTGACCGGTGGCTACAACGGAGGCTGGGCAACCGGTCGTGCCTTGGGTCTCGTCGCAATCAAGCACATGAGCCAACACGATCATGACGCCGATGGCGGCCATCTCAAGAGCATCGCGTCTGCCTGGATCGATCGAGCCAGCACTGCCAACCCAGAGGAGCTAGACACTCTGCATGGGCAGGTGTTGGGGTTCATGGAGGAGATCGGCAGATGGGCGCACGCGGCAGCGATGGCCTCCCGTTGCAGGCTCGCCAAGCTTGACGAGAAGGCCGAGCTTCAGAAGGCCAACGCAGGCTTAGGGCTCAGTCGTGTAGCGATCAAAACCCAGCCACAGCAGGC
The DNA here is from genome assembly GCF_006227205.1 of Pseudomonas sp. ICMP22404. GTDB lineage: Bacteria > Pseudomonadota > Gammaproteobacteria > Pseudomonadales > Pseudomonadaceae > Aquipseudomonas. The sequence continues at coordinate 36,339 of NZ_VCNG01000005.1, read as the reverse complement.
AATGAAGAACGCCGCGCACACACTGATTCGATAAAGGGTTAAGACCATGAAATTTCAAAACGACGCATTTGCGTCGACGGGATCGGCTTGCCCGAAGAAAGCCAACGAACTGTTTTATGTGACCCATCCGAAGGCGCCAAAAGCGCTATTGGGCCCGTTCCTGAGCGAAGCCGACGCTGAGTGTGGGCGCGTGGTTATGCGGAGCGCCGACGCCCAGGTCACGGCCTGTCTGGTCGATTCCATCGACGACATCACGCATTGGCACGCCATAAACAACGGCCGCGTCTGCCGGGCCTTCGCTGGCGCTGATTGCCGGGAGGTGAGCCATGGGTGATGTGATCCCGTTCGACCCCCTCACCAGCATCGTGCGTGACGATGAGACACCTCATATCGACTCGTACAGCTTTGCCTTGCTGGTCGGCGTCTTCAACGACCTGACGGCATTCCGTGACAGCGAGCCAAACCGTGAGCGCGCCGTACTGATGCGCAAGACGACCACCAAGCTCAACGCAGTATTGGCGCGATTTGAGCCGCCACAGGGGGCCGCATGACTGACGCTACGGCCCTTTTCCGTGACGCGCTCCAGGCCGTCTATGGCCCGCTCGACTGGATGCCAGAGCCTGATGGCCTGATCCATCGGTTCCGGGTACCGGAGGATAAACCAGGCTCCCTCAACGGTTGGTATGTGCTGTATCTGGATGGCATCGCGTCCGGCGCGTTCGGCAGTTGGAAGGCCGGCGGCGCCAGCACCTGGTGTAGCCGCGAACCAGTGGACGTCCGCGAAGCGGCCCAGATCAGGGAGCGAGTTGACCAGGCCCGGCGCCAGCGCGAAGCCGAGCAACACCGGCGCCAGCAGCAGGCCGCCGAGAAGGCTAACCACTGGTGGCGCAATGCGCGCCGCGCCTCACCCGACCATCCGTATTTGGTTGCCAAGGCGGTTCGCTCCTACGGTCTGCGCCAGCGTGGCACCGACCTGCTGATCCCGCTGTACCTGGATGGGCGCTTGGTCAACCTGCAACGAATTGCCCCGGACGGCGACAAGCGCTTCCTGTTTGGCGGACGGATCAAGGGCACCTATTCGCCGCTGGGCATCATCGAGCCCAGCTCCGTGCTGTGCATCTGCGAAGGATGGGCAACGGCCGCCAGCCTCCACCAGCATGGCGGCTATGTCGTTGCGGCAGCCATGAACGCGGGCAACTTGATCCCCGCAGCGATGGCCCTTCGTGCTCGCTACCCGGGCCAGCCAATCGTCATCGCCGGTGACGACGATCGGCTCACCGATGGCAACCCGGGGCGCGCAGCGGCAAACGCAGCCGCGGCGGCAGTGGGTGGACAGGTGGCTTTCCCTGACTGGCCAGAAGGTGCGCCCGACGACCTCACCGACTTCAACGACCTCGCAAACTGGAAGCTCGCCCATGGCCAAGCCTGACACCAACGTGATCAACCTTCGGCCCGAAGCCGCGACCATCGCACCAGTTCGCCCCTGCTGGGCGGTGTACGAGCACTGGGTCACCAATGAGAACGGCCGCAAGCTGCGCCCGGGCGTGTATTGGCATAGCTTCAAGCGCACCGCCGCCGATCAGGACGACGCGGAGAACGACGCCGCCGACAGCCCTATCAGCGATGAATGGATCTCCAGCCCCGTCACAGTCGTGGCGCGCACCACCAACAGCGACGACGGCAGCGAGGGGCGGCTCCTCCACCTGGTCACCGAGGGTGGCATCAAGGAATGGATCATCGCCATGGAGGTGTTCGGCGGCAGCGGTGAGGATGCCCGGCGGGCACTGTTCGGCATGGGCGTCATCATCGCTCTCAAGAAGCGCGGCACGTTCATGGAGTATCTGCTCGACCAGCACCCCGCCGAGGTATTCGCCACCACCAGTCGACCGGGCTGGCACGAATCAGGGGCGTTCGTGCTGCCTGGGCGAACGATAGGCGCCGCCAACGTGCGATATCAGTCCAGCAACAAGGCCCAGGTTCTGTTCAGTCAGCGCGGCGAGCTGGCGCGATGGCAGTCGGAAGTGGCAGCCAAGTGCGCAGGTAATCCAGTTTTGACGCTGGCAATCGGCTGCTCACTGGCCGGGCCGCTGCTGAGTCTGGTCGGCGTGCTGGGTGGCGGCGTTCACCTAGTGGGCGATAGCTCGAGCGGCAAGTCGCTGGCGCAACTGATCGGCTCGTCGGTGTGGGGCGATCCTGGGGTGTTCGCCGCCAGCTGGGACATGACCAAGGGCGGCCTTGAGATCGAGGCATCGAGCCGTAACGACACCATCCTGCCGCTGGACGAAATCAAACGCGCCGACCCCAAGCGGGTACAGGAAATGGCCTACTCCCTCGCCAACGGCCAGGGCAAAGGCACCATGACTCGCGAGCGCGAGGCCCGGGGCAAGCTGAGCTGGCGCCTTCTCACGCTCTCCAGCGGCGAGCGCTCCCTCTCCGAGCACGCCGCCATATCCGGTAACGCCGCCCACGCTGGCGCCGAGCTGCGCATGGTCGACGTGAACGCTGGCACCCGCACCCATCGGGCCTTTGACGAATTGCACGGCCTGGAAGGTGCGGACTTTCACCGGCAGCTTACCGTCGCGGTAGGCGCCCACCATGGCCACCTGGGACCGGCCTTTGTGGAACGCCTGGTCGCGGCCGACGACAAGCCCGGCTTGCTCAGTGACTTCGACGGCATCCGCGCTCAGTTCGTCGAGGACAACGCCCAGGCCGGCCGTGTGGCTGACCGGTTCGCCGTGATTGCGCTGGCGGGCGAGATGGCCATCGCCTACGGACTGCTCCCGTGGGAACCCGGTACCGCCCTCGCCGACTGCCGCCTGCTCTACGGCGAATGGCTCTCCCGCGTCGGTGGAGGGAATGCCGAAGACCGCCAGATCCTGGCCGGCATCATCGACTTTATCGACAGGCACGGCAGCAGCCGTTTCTCGGACGTGGACGCACCCGAGGCGGACGCCAAAGTGTTCAACCGCGCCGGGTACTGGGAGGTGGTCGCCAACAAGCGACTGTTCCTGTTCAACAAGTCCGCCCTCATCGAAGCCGCCCATGGGTTCGGTCTCACCCGCGTCATCAAGGCGCTGGAGGTTGGCGGAGCCCTGGCCAAGCGCGACACCGACCGAGAAAGCCGCAAAACCAAAAAGTACCGCATCCCCGCCGGCGGATCGGCGCGGCTGTACGTCATCGACCCTGAAGCCCTGGACAGCGAAGGCGGTGCCGCATGACCTCCACCACCAGAAACGAATGCCCGAGTTCACAGGAACCTACAAACGTGGGGAACAGGGGGAACGGGGGAACAGCCAGTAAACACGCGGCCTGTAGCCGTTCCCCCTTATTGAGTGGTTGGGGAACAGGGGGAACACAAACATGTTTTTGAATATAAGCGAATACCGCCTTCCTGAAGTTTGGTTATCACTGTTCCCCACAAAAAAACGTGGGGTACAGAATCCCCCTCTGAAAGCCCCGGAATCATTGGGTGTTCCCACTGTTCCCCCGTTCCCCCGTTTTTTTTTCACAGACACATTTGGGCAGTGGAGCAATTCGGGCGAGGTGATGCGATGAGCCTCCTTTCCGGTCTGCTCGATCACATGCCGCCGATCATCGCTGACATCACCGCGGAGAAATCCCGCCGACCTGCGCCTCGTCCATCGCTGGCGCTGGTCGCCCAAGCAGAACGCCACCCCCAGTTTGTGACTGCGCCTCACTCAAGCGCCGCCACGGCAACGCCCGAGTGGCGACTGGCCCGCGACGCATACCTCAACCACATCATGGCCTGCCGGTCCTGCTACGCGCCCACCGCCCGCTATTGCAGCGCTGGCGCCGGCCTGCTTGCCAGCTATGACCGCACGCCCATGGAGATACAGCCATGAAGACCAATATCGTTATCGCCCTGCTGGATATTGCACAGAAGCCAGACGCCAGCATGAGTACGAGTCTGATCACCACTCGCCGGATCTGCCGCATCTTCGGACAGAGGGCGGACGCCATCCGAAGCGAGCGCCGGGCTATACGGCGGGAGGCCGGGAAGCTTCGCGCCTTCCTCCCCTTCACCACCAGCAGGATCGACGAACTCCAGCAGCAGGCCACGGAGCATCGACGGGCCGAGCGGGACGACTTACGCAAGGTGCTCGGCGCCTTTGGCCGCTCGCTGATGCTGGATACCGAAGGCCTGATGGATGGCCTGGGATTCGACCGGGTGTGCGATCTGCTGGGGGTGAACACCGTGGAGCGTGAGGCGGCGAGGAAGGACGGCGTGAACGGTTTGGCGGAGCTGGTGTTCGCCCATTCCCTGGAGGACAGCGCCGCCCGCCGCGGGCAGGAGTGGAATGACGCGCCATTGTTCAACGCCTGTCAGGTCGCATTCAACAATTTCATCAGGGAGTGCCCCGAGCACCTGCTCCCCGACCCGTTCGCGCCTGGCGCACCGTTCGGACCGAAGCTCCCGCCCACCCTGAGCATCGTTGGCAAGTAGAAACCCATTCCGCGACACGATTTGCGAATCAATAAATCGTGTCGCGACACAGAGCAATACCACCGGGCATCAGCCCATCAATGGCGCCCAGGCGCCGCAGGAGGAAACACATGTCACATCACATACGCTTCGCCGAAGCGTGCAAGGCCACAGACTTCACAACTGACCCCGGCACCATTGGCGGATACATCGTCTGGACCGTACAGCATGTGCGCGACGGCCAGCGAGTTGAAATCGAGGGGCCTTTCTTCACCGAGGAAGAGGCCAGGATCTCCGCCGAGCTGATGCGCATCGAGTACCGCGGAGCCCGGGCTTATCAGTCCACTCACTGTTCCGCCTGGAATCCCGACGTGAGACGGGAGATAGCGATTCGAAACGACGCTATGGCTGCTCGCATGATCCTTGCCGGCCAGCTCGGCATGGAAATCCCCAGACACAGCGCCCAGGGCGCCCAGGAGTAAGAAATGGCAATGGCAACCGACTATGGCAACAAAACCTTGATCCTACTCGGCGGCAGCGCTGGCAAGCTCTTCGGCCGCAAACACCTCTACGAACTCTCAACGGGGGATGTCCGCGAGGCGGTGAAGGCGGTAGACGTGAATCACCCGGGATTTGCCAGATACCTTGCCGACGCAAAGGCCCGCGGCTTGGAGTTCGCCATTTTTCGAAACCGGCGCAATATCGGCGAGAAGGAGCTCGGGATGGGGCGAGCAAACGAGATCCGCATCGTCCCAGTCATCCATGGGAGTAAGCGGGCGGGACTATTGCAGACAGTGTTGGGGGCGGTGCTGATTGTGCTCAGTCCGTTCACGAACGGCGCCACGCTCGCGCCGGGCATAGCCCTCGCCGCCGGCGGCGTCATCCAAATGCTCAGCCCCCAGGCCTCTGGCCTGAAGCAGAGCGCTGGACCGGAGAACGCGCCGTCCTACGCCTTCGGCAGCGCCAAGAACACCACAGCCAGCGGTAACCCCGTCCCGATCTGCATTGGTGACCGCCGGTGGGGCGGGATGATCATTTCCGCATCGATCTACGCCGAAGACAAAATGTAGACGTGGTGTTGTAAAGTCACAATTCACTTTTGAGGACGAACCAAATGCACAGGATTTTTCTCGCGTTCATCGCCGCCGGCGTGCTGGCCGGCTGCTCCAGTACACCGGTCGACCAAGCGTCGGCGAAGAAAGTGCCAGCAGCCAGAACGTTTGCGTTTCAGTCAGACGTTCCGGGCGGCGCCAAGCTGGTGGTGAGTCGAGATAGTGGTTTTTGGGCGTCCGGTGGATGCTATGCAACGGTGTTGGTCGATGGCAGGAAAGCCGCGCGGATTGGCACAGGCGAGATTGTGGCGTTCCAGGTCAAGCCTGGCCGTCACATTGTCGGGATAGCTGGTGATGACGACGGTAACGGCGTATGCGCGCTACAGATCGGCCAGCCGGTCAAGGAGACAGCTACGCAGGTTAGCGCCGGAGATGTTCAGAAGTTCAGAGTGTCCGGTACCCAAAATGGTACCGACATTCGCCCCAGCTCCTTCTGACCCAATTGGAAACATCGGGCGGCCCCAAGAACCGAGCCGCCCCTCCTCTCTTCGATCTATTTGGTAACCAAGCGTGGTAACCACCTTTGGTAACCATCCCCGGTAGCCCCCTCAGGCCTGGCCCCGTTGACAATTGTTAACCGAATGGCTGGCTTGAGCTGGCGACGATGTCAACAATTGTCAACGTCAGTACCCGTGACGCAAACCGCAAGATGTCAGGTTCTAGTGCTCTCTAGCATTAGGGAACGATGCTATGAGCCAAATCCTCGAACATGGTAGCGAAAGCCTCAAAATGACTGGTATTTTTCTGAATGGCCGGCCCCGTAAAAATCCTTTGCGCGGGCGCTAGAAGAAAAGTGCCAGGCGAATAACCACTGCTAAGTGAGGCTTTTGCAGGTCCAAGAAAATCCAATGCGGTCTTCTTGAAGTCCGAACGGCACTTATCAGAACTATGGGCCACCCTATTGCGGATGGCAGATGCGTGCCTTATTAGGTCAGTTTTTGGGTTTAAAACCCCGTACGGATGTGATCTAAAGAAAAAATCGGCGGTACGGTAGACCCATCTAGGATCACTCACTTTCAGATAATTCTTCAGCGTATCGTACTTGGAGTCTTGAGAAAGCAGTTCGTATGCATGAGATATTGAGTCTGCCGAGCCGTACTTAGGCGCAGGAGAGTAGTTTTTATCAGTAACCGCCCCGGCCAGATATCGAACAAGCGAACGTTCGAGAAACTCCTCCCAAGAAGCCACAAGCCCCATGAAAGCGAGCTCCACTACCTGATTTACATGCTTGGTATGTATCGCAGCCCCAGTAGATTTCGGTGACCATCGTGGTAACCCCCTTATCGCCACCACTAAATTCCTAGCAGTGTTGATCTCGGCAATGAAGTCATCGCGTACGTGGTTAACCTTTGGCTTAGCGCCCATTGCTCAACTCCCTGTCAAAAGAAAAACCATGTACTTACACAACCCATTTACTAGCCTAGTATCGGCCATTCCACAGGAGCTCAATATGTCAGAAGTTTACAACCAATAGCGAGTTCGCACTTCTGATTCGCAACCAGCAAGGCGCGAATTGCGAACCGCGCCCCAAACCAATGGTTGCCACGATAGACCACCAATGCGAGCGGTCGCCAAGCGTTTGTTTCCACAGAGTTTTCCAGGGTTTGGAGTGGTTTTCATTAGCCGACGTAGGTTCTTCAAACTATCTTGGGTGAGCCTTCACGCACAATCTTCACGCGCTCAGGAGCCCGCGAAATTCCTGTGGGGGCGAGCCGCGCAACGCTGGTACGCACAATCGGTACGCACCGGGCACTGACATCCACCAGCAAGTTCGCAACCATCAACGCGCGTGAACCCATGCCGCCGTGACGCAAGTCCTAGTATGCCGCTAGATTCAACATATGGCAGAGTGCTATGTTGCGTTGGACTGAATCAGGCAGTCGCACACCGATTTCATTCAAGGAGGATTCAATGGCATCTATCCACAACCAAGGGGAATCTCGAGTAGCTGTGCTCGTTGATTGCGACAATGTATCTCCAGACGTCCTGGAGCATGCCTTAACGGTGGCGGCTCAGTTCGGACGCATCGTTTTGAGGCGGGGATATGGAAACCATGGAACTCTCGCGAACAAATGGCAGGAAGCGCTAGTAAGACTTGCATTCACACCCTGCCTTCAGTACCAGTACGCAGCTGGTAAAAACACGTCTGACATAGCGCTGGCATTGGATGCTCAGGAAGCGCTTTTTGACAATCGCGCTGATTTATTCTGCCTAGTCACCAGTGATTCCGACTTCGCATACCTTTGCCGAAAACTCCGAGAGCGAGGTGCCGCTGTCTGTATTGTTGGCGAGAGTAAGACCCCTCCGGCCCTAAGAAACGCAAGCGATCAGTTCTTCGAATGGCGTAAAGATGCCATAGATGAGAGCTACACAGGCCAGGTTGCAGCAGGAGCAACCGCAGCCCAAGCGGACGATCAGCAAATCGAGGAATCGACGGTATTCGTAGTGGATGCTGTTTCGCTCCTTGCCGGAGACGCTCCGGAAGGCAAGATCACTGTTAGTGCTCTAGGTTCTTATCTCAAGCGACGCGATCCCAGCTTCTCCCCTGCAAAATACGGGTTTTCTGGCTTACTAGAATTGATGAAGACGCATGACTCGTTGAATTTGCATAAAGAGCCGGGAGGTCACTGGACCGTTTCTCTTCTCGCAGAGCCAGTGACAGCTTAGTGAGCCTTGGGTAGGAATACGGCGCAAGTACCACAAGCGCTGGTCATCATCGTCTACCGGCGACATGCGACATGCGACAGTCAGAGAATGCACGTTGCGGGCGCAGCCATTTGGGGCGCTTGGAGTGCGTCTCTGGCGCGTCGGAGGAAGCTTAACTTCTCAGGATACGACCCCAGTACAAGCAGCATACCGACGATCGGCCATGCGTGTAGGGCCGGGTCTCAGCCGCCAATGCGCGAACCAAGCTTCCCCTGCTATCAAAAAACCGTAGTTGCGGGACACTAGTTTCCACTATGGTTTCCACGGAATGGTAGGGCTTTTCACTGGCCGAACGCCGTTCTGCGAAAACACCCCATGAATGAGACCAAATGAGGTCGAATGGCCTGTTTGCGGAAACACCCCATGAATGAACCTTCGCGCCTGGCTTCACGCACGATCGGTACGCACTGGTGGTGGGTGTCGATCAGGTTTGCACTCGTGGTTCGCACCCTACAACGCGAACTGGTGCGAACCTGGCCCGTCATTTTGGCTTGCTGTCCATCAGCGTATTCGCATACGGCTTGTAACCTTTTTCAGGTCGAAACTCCGCAATCGACACTCCTCGAGAAACTCCCCGAACCGCGTCATGAATAACATCGCCGTTTCGTCTGAGGGCTTTGGGCCACCTATCAAAACGATTGAGGTCATCTGGCCTGTGACTTTGCAGCCGTACTGTATGAACTCCTCCTCCGTCAGCTCTTGAAGGTACCGGTTCTGGCGGTAGCGGTGCTCAACGTACTCTTGGGTAGTTTGCGGGAGAGGGGGCGTGGGCTGATTAGGCTCGAATTTAAGGCTCTGGACATTGTGCGCGGTGGCGTAGCGGTGCCCCTGAGAATGAGCCCACGATTTAAGAAACGCGTGTACGTCCCTTTCTATCAGGTGGTGGCGATGGGAATTGCACTCATTGTAAATGATGAATGCGGGAACCGTTTGGCCTTGCTGAGCCTTGACGCGATAAGTCGTCTGAATAAGCACTACGAAATCAATTTGCGAGAAACGGTCTGATCGTTTCTCGATGCCGCCTTCGAGCCAAAAGCTAAAACGATCCACCAGTTGAGCGACCGGGATGCTTTCAATGGCTTCATTCAGCACGAGTAAGATGCCTGGTGTTTCTGGGTCGAGGCCAAGGTGCTTCTTGCTCGATGCAATCTGATCTCGTGCCTGCCGACAAATACCTTCAACCACAGTTGTGGCCTTTGCGAAAATCCTATTCATGGTCGCCTGGCCGTCGGGCATCGCCTTGATCGCGGCTTCCAGGTCATAGTCCCCAAAGATAAGTGGGAAATCACCCGAATCCATCGCCGGTTTTGCTTGGCTGAGGATCTTTTCTTTCGGATCAATCTTGAGTGTCTTCAGCTCAGTCACAGCTCGACCGTGAAAGAACAGGTAATCAGCCATTTTCACATTTATCGGCTGGTCGACGTGCCCATCCAATGGACGTACATGATCCTGAGTCTCTAGGAAACTGATCATGCGAGCCTCAATGTCTATCGTCTGATCCATGCTTCGTCCTCGCTCAATGTGCTAAGACTCTAGTTCATGCGAGATACGTTGGCGCGCATCCAGATCATGCCCAGAGCGCACTGCCGGCTCGTAATGTTGCTTTCTGTAGCCATCTGACAGTAATTACATTTTTAGGGTTGTTAAGTTGCCAGGCGCTGGTTTCCACTGTGGTTTCCGGGGGTTTTGCAGTGGTTTTCACTGGAAACCTGACCAGATGCGAAAAAACTCATAAAGGCGCGGCGTTGTAAGCCAAGCGGTCCCCCTTGAGAACGCCGCTCCTAACCATTACAGCTTGAAGTTCTTCAGCGATTTCCTTATCACTGCCTCCGCTAAGGATCTGGCTTGATCATCGATCTCCTTGCGAGAGATAGCCTTTCCACACTTTTCGCATTTAGCTCCGACGAAATCGTCTAGAGAGCGAATAGGTTTCGAGCTTTCAAAATTTGTCGAACCACATCTGCATTTCACCTGAGGGGCTGAGCTCATACCGCATCCTTCCGCTTGAAAGTGATTGTCCACGCGGCAACTGTAGTTCGGGTTCTGAGTTTGCGCGTTGGCGCCCCAATACAAATTGAGTGCGCTTGCTGAGAAGGCGCTACATGAATAGCAGGCGCTAGAAATTTAGTGTCTAAAACAGACAGGTTCCAGCGTGTAGAAAACGACACTCTGTGTAGGAATCAACAAGGCTGCGAGCGCGCAAAGGTGATGGTTATGCCTACATCCTGGGCCGGCTTTAACTTTGACCACACTTTGACGGAATGTGAGACAGGCATGAGACGGAATCCAAGCTGGATGGTCGTCTGAGGCTTATTCCTTGGGGGCTGCGTCAAAGTAGGCTGTCTGGCCGTCTCATACCCCTGACAGACCCCAGACTGTTATCCAGCCGCCGGTGCTACGCTTCCCCGAAACACGGAGAGCCACCATGACGGACACCAACTTGATCGCCAGCCTGTTTGATCGTCTGAACCAGAACCAGCTCGCCCTGGGCGCCGCGGTTGAGGAGATTTCTAACTGGGTGGAGCAGCGCGGATCGGCGGATGTCGCTACCAATGTGCGAGCCGCACTCGAAACGCTCGACGACAACCTGGTATTCATCCGCGAGGGGATCGCCGAGCTGACTGTCGCCGGCAGCCTGGGGCAGTCGTGACGCAGGATCGGATTCTGGACAGGCTCTGGACGGATACAGAGGTCGCAGTTCATCCGCTGCGGCCCCGCAGTCGAATCCCCGCACGGCCCGGTGGCAGATCGGCCATGGGGCCGGGTAGCTACCTCGTCCAGAAACAGGGGCAAACCGCGGCAGTCACCTGCTGGATAAGTGGCCCACGGTCGAACCAGGCAAGCGCTCCATAATCCTTGACCATCCTTGACGGGGCCTTGACGGATTTATCTGGGCCACCAAACAGTTGGAACGCTGAAAGCCAGGCTGGGCAACGCTTTGCGCAGCTTGACCAGCACTAGCTTCGTCAAAATTCAGGAGATGGCCGTCAAGGTAATTACTCGATCATATCCAGGCCTTGCTGGCCGAATGGGATGGTGAAATACCGGGCCATACAAATGCTTAGCGCGCCAGGCAATACTAGACAGGCCTTAGACGGATTTCCGCCGAGAGACCACGGCCAAGTTGCCCGCAGCCCAAGCCATACGACGCTGACAGCCTGATAGGTGGTGCTCTGGCGCTTGATGCTCGTCAAGTATTAGCCGGGGCTTCCAGCGACCTGACAGCAGGTCGGAGCAGGTGGTGAACGAGTTATTCACCCTGGAGCGGAAATCAGTCGACTTGCCAGTTTGGCCAACCGCCGGGTTCTAGGTGGTAGCTCACGTTCTGCTGGTAACATCCGCAGGTCATCTGCTGGCCCCGCCTCATTCCGGCGCCAGCATCAACCGCGCACCGAGGATGGAGCCGTGTCCGTTATTGACTGTGATTATCTACCCGCCGACAAAGTAGTGTTTCCACCGGAGCTGGCGCTGCTGATTATCAGGAAGGCCAGCGCAATGGCTGCGGCATTCGAGGAGCAAGCGTTCGACCAGCTCACCAAGGACGCCCGGCGCGCCCTTTCGCGGGGAGCTGAGCCGAGGCGCGTAATAAGGGAAATGCGCTTGTAGAAGCCTTCGAGATCCAGATGGTTGTCGATATCCGACCTCCCGGGATGGGAGGTCAGGCGGATCGGCCGCTATCCAATTGGCCGAGTATTTTCGATATTCGAAACTTTTTAGGTGAAAAAAAAGCCTGCATAACTGCAAGCTCTAATTCACAAATTTCGATGAAAATTCAGGCGGTAATGATTCTGATCTGCCCCATACCAAGGTGATTTTCAACGATTTTTGCGATCCGCCCCCCATCCATTACATGCATGTAGCAGTGGTGAACAGACAACAGTAAATCTTGAAGATCATCGTCGTCTTCCATGGCCGTGACGTTTAAACCAATGTCCCGACATTTGTTCATATTGAAGTGACGGCTGTGATTTCGTGTGTGATCAAACTCACTGAGCAGTGAGATTACCCGGCCAGCCTTTTCAGGCCCCTGAGCGTCACCTTCAAACATTGTGCTTGTGAGCCAAGACTCAACAAATTCTTTCGCCCATTCGATCGCTTGTTCACAGCTAACGATGAGAGTCGGATTGTATTTATTCAAAATAACCCGCCATATCTCGATCTTATGGGGGTTTTCTTCGATGTCTTTCGCAGCCTTATCCAGCTCGGCTAGGACGCCAATAGCAGGGATACCTCTGATTTGAGGATCGATGGGGCCAAGGCTCGATTGCTTACCCATGATGATCTCTTTGGCGGAGCACGCGATCATTGTTCCGGCAGACATCGCTATTTGCGGCACAAGTACCCGAATATTTTTATCGAATAGCTGGTGGAGATAATCGACCAGTGATTCAGTTGCACCAATGTCGCCACCAGGGGTGTGCAGAATCAGATCAAGCCCTTTCTCGAAATCAAAACCATGCACGGCCGCCATGAACGCGTTCTTGTCGACATCATTCACAGAGAGGTGAGGATTGTTGGGATTCGAGGTCAAGAAGCCGGAGTAATAAGCAATGGTGTTGCGTCCGGTATGCTTGGTCAGCGCTGCGAGATATTTACGCCTGACGATATCGGCAGCCGCATCTCCGTGAGCTCCAGCTTCTTGCTGAATCTCACGGAGTACATCGTTCATGTTGGGCATACGGGTTATGCAGTCCGTGCAATCGCTCTGGTATCAGTAGCTACTGTGGTTTGGATCGAGTAATCGAGTGCGCTGTAAAGCTCGAAATCTCGATTGGAGCCTTGAAGGCTGTGAGGCTGAGGCTCCCGCTGGGTGTCAGCGGTACCTACAAGCGACTCATACAAAGCTTTGCGTTTCTGTACTGAGGATTTAGTAGTGTGCATTTCCCCTCCTGGTCCACCCTGGTGTGCTTGGTCTGTTTACATCATCGGCAAAAAACGGCCGTTCTTTAAAAGAGCGACCGTCCTGCGTTTTCTGGCGTAAGGCCAGCGTAGTCTATTTGGAGACTGGGGGCGGTAAGCAATCGGCTCAATGAGACGTAAGAGAATGCTTACAAACCTCAACGATGCAAATCAAAGCGCCATCATACTGCCACCAAAAAACGTAGCGCAGAATACATCCAGATACAGCGGGAGACTACTACCGCTCAGCATCTCCTATCATGAAATTTGAGCATTCGGGAAATTTTTCGTTCATTTAATCATCCACTACCCTGATCCGGGGTGGTGCTGGCGCGGAGGATTGGCAGAACGCCTCTGTGGGGTGGACTGCTATACGGCGCCAGCACCAACGCCGCAAAAGTGTGGCTATGGCTCCTCAAAAGTGAGGAGCGAGATAATCGGGTCACTTCTGGACTGGGCCATAAAGGAGTGGTGGTGATGACCACAACTTTATATAGGCTCGCGGGGTTTATCGCGATGTCGCTACCGTTCGTCGGGGACGGTGCAACGAACCTAGACCGCTTTTTCAGCCAGCGTGAAACAGGCCAAAAAAACCCCAGCAGAAAGCACCGTGTATCCCCTGTTGTATCCCTTCAATATCACAAAAAGTATATTTTCCTGAAAATACAGACAGTTAAATATCCAGTTCAATTGTCTGTGTACCACCAAGTACTAAAAACGGCTTATCGAAAGATAAGCCGTTTTTTTATGCCCTGAAAAAAACCGCCATGATTGCCTGAACCATCGTGGTGGATCCTTCATCGCCTGTCAGCCGTTTCGCCGCTGACTGCCGCTCTCACTGTCGTTGCCTGCAAGACCCCGCCCTCTTCCAACACAACCTCTCACATTGCCCATCGCACGTGGGAAATCTGCGCTTCTTTCCTCATGGCTCTCATCGTCCATCCAGGCGCCCCCACCCAGCCTCCAGTTACATTGATGTCAATCAACATCAAAAGATTGACATTTTAGAGTTCGATCGCAATCATTAGAACCATTCCCACACCAGAAGCTGGAAATCATGTCTGAGAAATCGCTTTTCGAACCCTATCTCCTGGGAGACCTGACGCTCTCTAATCGCATCGTCATGGCACCCCTGACCCGTAACCGTGCGGGCGCCGGCCTGGTCCCGAGCGCATTGAGCGCAACCTATTACGCCCAACGCGCCACGGCCGGCCTGATCATCACCGAAGCCACCCAGGTATCAGCGCAGGCGCAGGGATACCAAGACACCCCGGGGCTGTATACGCCCGCGCAGATCGCCGGCTGGCGGACAGTGACGGACGCTGTGCATGCTGCGGGTGGGCACATTTTTGTGCAGCTCTGGCACGTTGGCCGTGTTTCGCACGTCGACCTGCAACCGGATGGCGCAGCCCCCGTGGCACCGTCGGCGATCCGGGCGCAGACGAAGACTTTCGTCAACAACCATTTCGCCGACGTCTCGGAGCCTCGTGCCCTGCAATTGAGCGAGCTGCCAGGCATCGTCAACGACTTTCGCCAAGCGGCGGCGAACGCCATTGCCGCGGGCTTCGACGGCGTCGAGATCCATGGGGCAAACGGCTATTTGCTTGATCAGTTCATCAAAGACAACGCCAACCAGCGCACGGATGCCTACGGCGGCTCGATAGAAAATCGCGCGCGTCTGCTGATCGAAGTCGTCGCGGCAGTGGTCGACGAAATCGGTGCCGAGCGCACCGGCGTGCGGATCTCGCCGGTCTCGCCGGCCAACGGCGTCTCCAGCAGCGCCCCGCAAGCCCAGTACGAATACATCGTCGAGCAGCTCAATGCGCTGGGGATTGTTTTGCTGCACGTAGTGGAAGGCGCCACTGGCGGCCCACGCGATGTAGCACCGTTCAACTACGACGCATTACGTCAGCGATTCAAGCAGACCTACCTGGCCAACAACGGTTACGACCTGCAATTGGCTACCGCTGCTCTCAACGAGGACAAGGCCGATCTGATTGCCTTCGGCCGTCCGTTCATCAGCAACCCGGACCTGGTTGAACGCTTGAAAACCGCTGCGCCATTGACCCCCCTCGACGGTGCGACGCTCTACGGTGGCGGCGCCGAAGGTTATACCGACTACCCGACACTCGCTGGTTGAAGTTTCCCCACTCATCTTCTTGCACAACACGCCCTCAGGAATTCCAACATGACAACGCTTGCCACTGTTCTGATCACAGGTGCCTCTACCGGCATCGGCGCCACCTATGCCAAACGCTTTGCCAAACGCGGCCATGATCTTGTCCTTGTCGCCCGTGACAAGGAACGCCTGGATGCACTGGCTGCCCGCCTTCATGCGGAACACGGCATTGCTGTTGATGTTATGCAAGCCGACTTGACCGACCCTGCCGATCTCAGTGCGGTCGAAACCCGCCTGCGTGACGATTCGCGCATTGGCGTACTGATCAACAACGCAGGGTTGGCTCAATCCGGTGCTTTCGTCCAACAGAACGCCGAGGCGATCGATCGGCTTGTCTCGCTCAACGTCGTAGCCGTGACGCGGCTCGCCGCTGCGGTAGCTCCCCGCTTTGCACAGTCCGGTGCGGGTTCTATCGTCAACCTGGGGTCGGTGGTGGGCTTGGCGCCTGAATTCGGTATGTCGGTGTATGGCGCTTCGAAAGCGTTCGTGCTGTTCCTGTCCCAAGGGATGCATCTGGAGTTGTCGCCCAAGGGCGTCTATGTCCAGGCAGTATTACCAGCCGCCACCCGCACCGAAATCTGGGAGCGCGCAGGGATAGACGTCAATTCACTGAGTGAAGTGATGGACGTCGAAGAGTTGGTCGATGCCGCACTGATCGGCTTTGATCGCCGCGAGCTGGTCACCATCCCACCGTTACACACCGAGGCACGCTGGACGACGCTGGATCAAGCGCGGCAGGGTTTGCTGTCAGAGATTCGCCAAGCCCACGCCGCTGAGCGCTATCAACCGAAAGCCTGAGTGTTCACGGCGCTCATTCAGTCAATGCAATTGAACGCAAAGCTTCCCTGTGGCTATGTCACGGGGGAGCGAAGTGGCAGCGGCATGTGCAGATCGGAATCAGAGCACTGTGAAAGCACTCACATTCAAGCACTATGGCAAATCGGGTTTAAGCAAGTTGCCCGACCGACAATCGTGCCTGATGAAATGCGCCGCCCTCAAGCCTGGGGATAGCGCTTGAACGATTCGGTTTCTTCCAACCGGGCCGCATGAGCATGCAACACGGGAAAATCATCTGCCCTGACGATATCGGCGACCATCAGTTGAATGAAAGACCAGGCGACGGCACTGGTGAGGGTGGCCTGATCCGGCCTCTCTTGGACAGCCGGCGGAAGGCACGCCAGTTGGGTTTCCCATTCGCGGCAGGCCGCCAGCAACTGCCCGACCACCCGGTCCAGCCAAGGCTGATGACGTTTTTCCTCAGGGCGTAACTGGCGCTCATAGACAATCTGCACCGCCTTGTCGCAAGCAGCCAGCGCCAATCCCAGGATTTGCAGCGAAGTGACCAGGGGCATGGCCTGCTGCGGCATCAACTTCTTGTCAGCGGGACTTTGCGCCTCGAAGTAGTCGATGATCAGTGTCGAATCCATCAACACGCTACCGTCATCCAATACCAGGCTGGGGGCCTTTACCACCGGGTTGATCGCGCGAAATGCCTCGAACGAACCGAAGACCGACAGTGCGACGTGTTCGAACGAGACACCCATCAGATCAAGCGAGATCGCCACGCGACGGACATAGGGGGAATCCAGCATGCCAATCAGTTTCATCAGGTCTTTCCTCCGTGATGCGGATCAATCCTAGTTCCGGCTACTGCCGAGAAGCGGGTCCCTGTCGGTTTGCACCCTGCGTCTCGCATCGCTACAGTCCGACTGTATATCCCATGCCACGGATGGAGCAACACGTGCTTACAGACCTCAAACCGAACCTTCATCGCCTGTCAGCTGCTTCATTGCTGGCTGTCGCCCTCACCCTCATTGCCTGCAAGGCTCCACCCTCCTCCTCCACGCCCGCATTACCCACCGCACCGGAAATCACCTCCGGTTACCGCGCGGATCTGCAGTCCCGCCACGCCGACAAGCACATGGCCGCCGCAGCCAACCCTCTGGCAGCCCAGGCCGGGCGGGAGATGTTGCGGCGTGGAGGCTCGGCCATCGACGCGGCGATTGCCATGCAAGCGGTGTTGACCCTGGTGGAACCGCAATCATCGGGCATTGGCGGCGGCGCATTCATTGTGCTGTGGGATGGCAAGGCCGTGCGTACATATGATGGCCGCGAAACGGCACCGGCCGGTGCTACCGAGCGACTCTTCCTGCAGGCCGATGGCAAGCCCATGCCGTTTACCGCTGCACAGATCGGTGGCCGTTCGGTCGGCACGCCGGGTGTGTTGCGTGCGCTGGAGCTGGCCCACCAAAAACACGGACGCTTGAAATGGGCAACGCTGTTCGAACCGGCCATCAAGCTGGCGGAACAAGGTTTTCCGATCTCGCCTCGGTTGCACTCAATCATTGCCAGCGATCCGTCCCTGCCAGGTTCACCGGACATGGCTGCTTATTTCCTGAATAGCGATGGCAGCCCGAAAGCCGTCGGCACGCTGCTGAAAAATCCAGCCTTGGCCGGTGTGCTCAAGCGCATCGCCAACGAAGGCCCCGACGCGTTGTACGAGGGCCCGGTGGCCCGGGAAATCGTCGCCAAGGTGCAGGGCCACGCCAACCCCGGCAGCCTTTCGCTGAACGACCTGAAAGGCTACGCCGCCCGGGAGCGTGCGCCGCTGTGCACCGACTACAAGCGCTGGCAGCTCTGCGGCATGGCCCCACCCTCCTCCGGCACAATCGCCGTCGCGCAGATTCTCGGGACTTTGCAGGCTTTGGAACAGCGCGACAGCCACTCCGCCCTCGCGCCCTTGAAACCCATCAAGAGCGATAAACCCGCCGGCCTCGAACCCGCGCCGGAAGCTGTGCATCTGATCGCCGAGGCCGAACGCCTGGCCTACGCCGACCGTGCCCAGTATGTCGCCGATTCGGACTTCGTCCCTGTACCGATCCAGGGCCTGGTCGACCCTGGCTACCTGGCCAGCCGCGCCAACCTGATCGGCCCGCGCAGCATGGGTACCGCTAAACCCGGTACGCCGCCGGGCATCCAGGTAGCCTACGCCCCGGACCGTTCGCCACTGCGTATTTCCACCTCGCAAGTGGTGGCGGTGGACGATGAGGGCGGCGCCGTGTCCATGACCACCACGGTGGAATCGGCATTCGGCTCACATGTGATGGTCCAGGGCTTCATGCTCAACAACCAGATGACCGACTTCTCGTTCATCCCCGAAGAAAACGGACAGAAAGTCGCCAACCGCGTCGAACCCGGCAAGCGCCCACGTTCATCGATGGCACCGACGCTGATTTTCGACCGTCAGAACGGTGAGCTGCTGGCTGCTGTCGGCTCGCCGGGGGGCTCGCAGATCATCGAATACGTGGCCAAATCGGTGATCGGTCTGTTGGACTGGAACCTGGACCCACAAACCGCCATCAACCTGCCCAACTTCGGCAGCCGCAATGGCCCCACTGAGCTGGAACAAGGACAATTCAGCCCTGCGTTGATCCAGGCGCTGAAAGATAAAGGCCACACGGTGAGCGAGATCGACATGACCAGCGGCACCCAGGCCATCGTCCGGGTGCGCGATGCGCAAGGCAAAACATCACTGGCCGGGGGCGCCGATCCTCGGCGTGAAGGGGAGGCCCTGGGGGACTGAGCGAATATCCGACTCACTCATGACAGCTCGCGCTCTGGTTGATAAATCAGCAGATCGGCGGGCTGACACTGCAGGTAACTGCAGATAGCCTCGAGCGTCGCCAGGCGTATGCCCTTGACCTTTCCCTGCTTCAACAGGGAGAGGTTGGCTTCCGTAATGCCTATGGCGGCGGCCAGGTCCTTGGATTTGACCTTGCGCGTTGCCAGCATCACATCCAGTTGAATCACGATAGGCATGAGTTTCTCAAACGAAAGTTCTGTTTTCTGAGTCGACTTCACTGGCCTGGGACAATATCCGAGCAATGATGGCGATACAGGCGGCAAGGAACAAAGCGACGAAGGACGGAGCGGTGATGCTGATGGTCAGTAATCGCTCGCCCACTGGCGCATTGATCGTGACCAGCAGGCTGAGGAACGGCTCGCACAGGAAATCCAGCAACACCCATAGTGCGACCGCGCGACCTGCGTTTCCAAGATAAACCGCGGCTTCACTGGAAAAATATTGCCCCTGGGCATAGCGCCTGAAGAGCTGCCGCAGGTTGACCAGTCCGACCGCGAGCGCGAGCAGAGGTACGCTGGACAAAAGAATGCCCCCCAGACGCTGCCAGCCCGTCAACCCTATCGCCCCTCCTTCGGGCAGACTGAACAATTGCCGCTCGGTCAGGGAAAAGCCCAACCCGTATTTTGACGCAACATCAGGAAACAGCCAGGCAGCAGCGTTGACGACCATCATCGCGACAATGAAAACAAGCGTGATGGCAGCCATGCGCTGGCTGTACAGGGCGAGACGATTCGAACACATGTCAGGGCTCCAACAGAGTATGGGAGCGCCAAACATAATTACGAAATTATCGTAAAACAATAATTAATATGTAAAAAACAATAACACCTGCCTCAGCTCGACAGCTGATTGGCAAACTGGCTCACGGCATCGACCACTTTCTTTGCCCCATCCTGGATCTCGACGATCACTGTCCCCGCCTCGGCTGCCAGGGCCAGGCCCTGTTCGGCCTGGTGTTGACCGTCCGTCATCAACGAGACGGCATTACGCGCCATGTCCTGGTTCTGGCGAACCACGCCGACAATTTCATCGGTGGCCTGGCTGGTACGCGACGCCAGTTGCCGCACTTCATCGGCCACCACCGCAAAGCCTCGGCCCTGTTCGCCGGCACGGGCGGCTTCGATAGCAGCGTTGAGCGCCAGCAGGTTGGTCTGCTCGGCAATACCGCTGATCGTCTTGACGATGGTGCCGATCACCATGGATTGCTCGTTCAGCGCCTCGATACCTTCGCCGGCGGTTTGCATGTGCCGGGCCAGGTCGCGCATCACGTCCACGGCCTGGGTCACCACAGTAGTCCCCCGCTGAGCGCTGCTGTCGGTTTGCAGGGACGTGCTGTAGGCGATGTTGGCGGCCTCGGCGACGGCTTTTTCCTGGTTGACCTGGTCGGTGATGTTGGTGGCGAACTTGACCACTTTGTACAGTCGGTCGTTGGCGTCGACCACCGGGTTGTAGGAAGCCTCCAGCCACACTTCACGACCATTGCTGTCGAGGCGCTTGAAGCGGCCGGCGACGAACTCGCCGCTGTTCAGGCGTTTCCAGAACTGCTGGTAGGCGGGACTGTTGTATTCCTCCGGATCGCAGAAGGTGCGGTGATGCTTGCCCTTGACCTGCGCCAGGCTATAACCCATGGCGTTGAGAAAACGGTCATTGGCTGTCAGTACGTGACCGTCCAGATCAAACTCGATCACCGCCGTTGAACGCACCAACGCACCAATGAGGTTTTCATGCTCGCGAGAACCTTCGATGGTACGGGTCAGGTCATTGGAATACATCGAAAAATAACGAACTCGCCCATCAACTCCTTTTACAGGCTGAAGGATCGAGCGCAGCCAGGCTTCCTTGCCATTGCCCCGCAGCAGGCGCACGGCACCGGAAAAATGCTCACCACGGGTCAATGCCGTCTTGAAGCGAAGCTGGAACTCATTGGACTTCAGATAGGACGGCACCAGGTCTTCCACACCCCGGCCAATGAGGTCCTGGCTCTTGTAGTGCATTTCATCGAGAAACTTCTGATTGACCGTCTGCACCCTCCCCTCGGCATCAAGGGTGAGCGCCAGCATTTCACGGTCCAGGCTTTCCTTCACTTGCATGAGGCTGGACAGTTCTTGGCGCAGGGCCGTCAGCTCCTGCTTCAAGCGTTGATTGAACATAAGCATGCTCCGGGTGGCAGGAGAATTGACAAGCTGTTCTCATGCCATCGGCGCGGCGACTTTTTTCTGAAGAGTGCCATTGGTCGCCCTGGCGTTTTCCAAGAGGCTCGCGAACCCAGGCCCGTCTTTCATGGTCAGTGGATTGTTCTACCGTTGTCGGGGCCTCTCCGCTCCAGATACCCGTCCCCATAAAAGCAATCATAAGAATCGAGGTAATCGCCGTGACCACCGACATCCAAGACAGCCGCTCCGCCCGCTTCGCCTTGCGCTGTTCCAGTTTTGCCGAACGCTGGTTTCCCGACTCCTGGGTCTTTGCCGCGCTGGCAGTGCTGGTGGTCGCCCTGGCGACGCAGTTCATCGGCGCCACGCCTACGGCCGCCGCCATGGCGTTCGGCGATGGCTTCTGGAGCCTGATCCCGTTCACCATGCAAATGGCCTTCGTCGTGATCGGTGGCTACGTGGTCGCCAGCTCGCCACCCGCCGTCAGGTTGATCGATCGCCTGGCGCGCATCCCAAGGAACGGGCGTTCCGCAGTGGCCTGGGTGGCGTTGATCTCCATGGTCGCCTCGTTACTCAATTGGGGCCTGTCGCTGGTCTTCGGCGGCCTGCTGGTGCGCGCCCTTGCCCACCGCACCGATCTGAAAATGGACTATCGCGCTGCCGGCGCCGCCGCTTACCTGGGCCTCGGCGCGGTGTGGGCCTTGGGGTTATCGTCGTCGGCCGCGCAATTGCAAGCCAACCCGGCCAGCCTGCCGCCGTCGATCCTGTCGATCACCGGCGTCATTCCATTCACCCAGACCATCTTCCTCTGGCAGTCCGGCGTGATGTTACTGGCGCTGATCGTCATTTCACTGCTGGTTGCCTATGCGACCGCCCCAGGGCCAAACAGCGCCCGTGACGCCGCCGCTTGCGGGATCGATCCCAGCTTCAGCATGCCGGCCCTGCAACCCCGTACCCGTCCTGGGGAATGGCTGGAGCACAGCCCGCTGCTGACCATCGCGCTGGTGCTGCTGGCCGCCGGCTGGCTGTTCCACGAGTTTTCGACCAAGCCGGCGATCAGCGCGATTTCGGGGCTCAACACCTATAACTTCCTGTTCCTGATGCTCGGCGCCTTGCTGCATTGGCGCCCGCGCAGTTTTCTCGATGCGGTGGCCCGCGCAGTACCGACCACTACCGGCGTACTGATCCAGTTCCCGCTATACGGCTCCATCGCCGCGCTGCTGACCACGGTCAAGGGCAGCGATGCCCAGACACTCGCCCACCATATCTCGACCTTTTTCGTACAGATCGCTTCCCACGACACCTACGCCTTGTTGATGGGGGTCTACTCGGCAATCCTGGGGTTCTTCATTCCTTCCGGTGGAGGCAAGTGGATCATTGAAGCCCCTTACGTGATGCAGGTGGCCAATGACCTGAATTACCACCTCGGTTGGGCGGTGCAGATCTACAACGCCGCCGAAGCGTTGCCGAACCTCATCAACCCCTTCTACATGCTGCCGCTGCTGGGTGTATTGGGGCTGAAAGCCAGGGACTTGATCGGCTTTTCCTTCGTGCAACTGTTGGTGCACACCCCCTTGGTGCTGGTGCTGCTATGGGCGCTCGGGACGACATTGGCCTATTTGCCGCCAGTGATGCCATAAAGCCATAAAAAAGGGCCGATATTTACATCGGCCCACTTCTTCTTCGGCTCGGTCTGTTTCAGTATGGGGGCGCCCTGTTCGAAGGGCTCAAACGCTGAAAAGGATCTGAGCATGTCTAAACTCGCAGTATTTCCCCTTGCCGCCCTGGCCCTGAGTGCCACCGTTCACGGGGCCGACGTCGATGTACAGCTTGGCAGTACCGAACGCGTCACTCGCCTCTTCGCTTACCCCAACAACTGCAACGTCATCTGCTTCCGCAACTGGACGCTGGAACAGACCGTCGAGCACTACCTGACCCAGAGCGTTCAACGTGACGGCTACGGCGCGGCCAAGGTCAGCGTCAAACGCGACAACGGCAAGGTCTACGCCCACATCAGCGGCGTGCCGAAAGCCTATGGCCAACCCTTGAGCAAACTGCTCGATGCCGGTGACCTGGCGTACAAGGGGGCCACGAAGCTCAACGACGACAAGAAATGGGCCTACAACTGGTACCTGTTCCTGCCGCTGGGCATGGCCCTGGAAAACCGCAAGAGCATCGAACTGCTGCACTTCCCGCCTGATTATTCCCTGACCCAGGCCCAGGACTACCTGGAATCAGCCACCACCGATCGCTGGGCCACCCTGCTGACGGCCAACGGCATTGCCGCCGACCAGACGCCGGCTTACCAGACCATCATCGACATCGCCCCCATCGCGGCTCCGTCCACTGCCGGCGCGACGCTGGAGGGTGTCTACGATTACTTCAACGACTACCAGACCACCATGGTCAAGCAAGTCAGCCAGAGCACCAGCGGAACCGCGCTGCCAATGGTGGCCTTTGGTGCCCCCGTGCGGAACTGGATCAAGACCCAATACGGCCAGACCGTGGCGGTGCTCGGCCTGGCGACCATCTCTCCCGCCGCTGGCGTCAAGGTTCCAGTCCTGGGCTCCAACCACCCAAGCTACATCTGGTACGCCGCCGACCCGGAAAGCTATGGCGGCGACGAAGCCAAGGCGGACGCGGCAGGCCTGAAAGTCATGGGCCAGGACCTGAGCGCTGCCTGCTGGCAAGCCGGCATGGGCAGCAAGCCGAGCAGCGACCCGACGACTCAATTGAACCAGTGCACGCAGACCTGGCAGGTCACGCAAAAGGAAAAAACCTGCGAGTTGTTCTACACCTCGATTCGCAAGCTGTCGCCAGAGGACGCGGCGAAAAAATGCGAAACGCCGGCGATCAAGTCGCAACTTCCGCAGTTGAAGGTGCCCATGCCGCTGCCATCCGAGCCGGTATAACCCCTGAAGGCCTCGTGGTGAGGGGACATATGCCCTCGCCACGGGTCCACTTTCCTGTGTAAGCCTTCGCTCACACAGGAAAGCGCCTTTGGCGCCTGTCAGAGTTGACAGTAGATGTCCCACCGGACTTGGAGGAAGCTACCCAGGTCACTCACGACCGTTGGCAGGACGCCAACGGCAGCAAGTCGGCCTGTACCGACAAGGACTGTCATGACCATCTTCGTTGCAGATAAAGCCTTTTCACAGGACCGGGGCTGCATTTACCCGGAAAAAGCACTCAGCCTCCGCCTGGGTTATCCGTCTGCCCGCGATTTCGAAGTGCTACGCACCCCCAACGGCCGCGGCAATGCCGTTATCGCCCGGAAAAGGTTCGCCCCCATGGAGCGGATGTGCAGGGTATCGGGGCTGCTGGTGGGGCGGCGCCGCCCGCATACCGTGCAGGTCCTGCCGGACATCCATATGTATGACCCGCACTTCGCCGGATTGCTGCTGCATTCCTGCAACCCGAATGTCTTTCTCGACATGAGCGAACTGTGGTTATGGGCGCTGACGCCCATCCACGCAGGCGACTGCCTGACGATGGATCACGCCAGCACGGAACAGAAGCTCTACCGGCAGTTTGCCTGTCGGTGCGGTTCGTCCAATTGCCATGGTTGGATCACTGGCTATGACGAACCGCCCAACGAACAGGGCATGAAGTTCCTGAAGCACTGGCGCCGCCGCTGTCACCGCGACTGACGCCAGTCAGATCAGGGGGCGCCCACCGGACGCAAGCGATACTGCGGCGGCAATTGCTCGAAACCGCTGATCGTGGTGTCCAGGCTTTTCCAACGCCCGTCCTTGATGCCATAGATGCAACCATGGATCGACAACTTCTGTCCGCGATGCCAGGCGTTCTGCACGATGCTGGTGTGGCCGACGTTGGCCACCTGTTGAATCACGTTGAGTTCGCACAGGCGATCCACACGTTCCTCTTCGGTCGGCAGTTGCGCCAACGCTTCGCGATGCTCGTAATACAGGTCGCGAATGGAGCGCAGCCAGCCATCGATCAGACCCAGCTGGCGATCCTGCATCGAGGCCCGCACGCCACCACAGCCATAATGGCCGGTGACCAGGATGTGTTTGACCTTGAGCACGTCCACTGCATACTGGATCACCGACAGGCAATTGAGGTCGGTGTGCAGCACCACGTTGGCCACGTTGCGGTGCACGAACAGATCGCCCGGCAGCATGCCGACGATCTCGTTGGCCGGCACCCGCGCATCGGAACAGCCGATCCACAGGTATTCAGGGGTTTGCTGACGAGCCAGCTTGGCGAAGAAGTCAGGATCCTCCTGCTTGATCGCATCGGCCCAGCGCGCGTTGTTATCAATCAGATCTTGTAGTTCGTTCATGCTGTCTTGCCCTCGAGAACAGTGCGCATCTTTGACAACGGAGCGGCTGTCGAGGTCACTTCGTCAATGCCGTTGGAATTCTCGACACGGCTACCGGTCCATCCAGTAAGGCCCAAAGTAGGAGAGTTGCCATGAATGATTCACGACGTCCTTTCGATGCGGCGCAACCGGAGCCCATCGATGACAACGAAGACCGCATGGGTTCGATGCATGAACTGGAATTCGATGAAGACGAGCCCAGCGCGAAGATTGGTGACGAGTTGCCGGAAAACGAACGCGAACATTTGATGCCCCGTGAGCGCGTCCGCGAGGCCGGCATGACCGGCGCCTCGACGGATGATCATCAACCGACCGACGATGACATGAGCCCCGAGACACTGATCCGGGAAGACGGTGCCCGGGATGCCCACGAAGCCGGCGACGACGAGCAGGCCGATTGGGACCTGAGCGTGGTGGATGAAAATGACATTGGCGGGGGCGATGGATTGGACGAGGCCGAGATGGCGGATATCGACCCACTGGATGGCAAGCGCTGAGTGAAACGCAGCCCTCCAGGCTGCCTATACGCCTGTGGGAGCATGGCTTGCCCGTTATGAGGCCAGGACAGTCGATAGCTCGACAACTGACCCATCGCTATCGCGGGCAAGCCTTGCTCCCACAGGAGCCTTCTATGCTGGCTTCAATCCACCAGCGTACAAGCCATGACCACTGCGTCTTCACGTCCACCCACGGCCGGATAGTAATCCCGCCGCCGGCCGATTTCATTGAAGCCATAGCGCTCGTACAACCGGAACGCCGTGCGGTTACTGTCGCGCACCTCCAGGAAGCACTCCCGGGCCTCGGCCTTGTAGGCAATCGACATGAGGTGTTCCAGCAGGCGCAAGCCCAGCCCCCGGCCCTGGTTTTCCGGCTTGACGGTAATGTTGAGCAGGTGCGCCTCGTCAAGAATGATCTGCACCACACCGTGCCCCACTTGCTGCTGGCCTTCGAACATCAGCCAGATCTGGTACTTGCCCAGACCGTCGAGAAATATCCCCCGGGTCCAAGGGTGGCTGTAGGCCGCGTATTCGATTTTCAGTACAGCGTCGAGGTCCGCCTCGGTCATCGGGCGAAACGAAACAGCATCACTCATTCGATTCTTTCCAGCGCGCCATCAGCCGGCGCATGGCTTGCCAGACTTCAGCCTTGTGCTGTGGCGTTTCCATTAACAGTTCCAGGCCCGGTAATGCCCAGGCCACCCCCAGCCCTTCGATCTGCAGCTCGCGATTGAACGCTTGCGCGTCCGCTTCGCCAGCAAACTTCACCGCCGGCAGGCCGACCAACCACAAACACGCGCAGGGCGCGTCTTCGAGCCGCGCCGCTACAAAACCCTGGACGAACTCCCGTGCAGCTTCCGGCCCCTGGTCCATCGTCCCACGAGACAACAGCGGCCAGCGCACCGGTTCACCCACGATCTGTGGACTGTCTGGCAGACCGGCGGCACGCAACATGTCCTTGAGTAGCAGGTACGCGGGATCGCGGCTCTGGAATGGCTCGCCGGTGGGCAGTTCCACCAGCAGCAGGCAGCGTCCGGCACGCAGCAATTGCAGGGCGAAGCGCGGTGGCGGGACCGGGGCGACCCTGGCAGGGGCCGGCACCTCCGGCGCGTCCTCCACCGGTTTGGCGCCGGTGCGGGTCGAGGCCAGGCTAGGCCGTGGCACTTCGATTTTCGGCCGTTCGGCCACAGGCGCTGCCGGCTCGGCCACGGTCCGGGCCACGGGAGCCGCAACCACCGGCGCGATCTCTGCCGGCTCGGGCATTTCCAACAGCTCAGGCCGCGACGGGGCGGCGAACGGCAATTCGGTGCGCGGCAGCCAATTGACCACCTGCATGGCGGTCAGATAGGCGCGGCGACGGGACTCGATAAGCAAGGGTCGGCCACTTGTGGATAACTGAAAGTGGAAGGGATTCTACCGCCCTTCGACGCGGATCGCTTCCTTGTTGAGTCAATAGTTGGGCAATACAGACGACAGTCCGTCTCGGGGGTGAATCGCAACCGGCCCGATGCAGTACAATCGCCCCTTTTAATTGCCAACCCGACGGCCATTGCGATGATCGAACCCAAGCGCGTCTTGCGCGCCCTCGCTGAACACTGGGCATTGCTGGAACCTTTGTGCGAGCACTTCGACCAGGGCACCCTGAGCCTCAACGAATTGCGTTCACAACTGGCCGCCCAACAGCTGGACAGCACGCCCCAGGACATCACCAACCTGCTGGACGTGTGGATCCGCCTGGACATCCTCGTGCCGGTGGCAAAAAGCCCGAACCGTTTCGAGCTGAATGCCCAGATCCATGACTTCCTCGCCTACCTGCGCCGCGAACACCGCCTGGGCCTGTGCCTGGAGATCGAAGCCTACCTGCGCCACCTCGAACGTCTGGCCGGCTATATCCAGGACGCCTTCGACGTGCGCGACGGCAACGACCTGGCCCGCCAGTTGCGCCTGCTCGACATGCGCGTGCGGGACGTCCTGAAGAAACTTGCCAACGATGAGCAGGCCCTGGTGGCCGTGGCCGAACGGGCCAAGACCAGCGACCGGCAGATCCCGCTGCGCCAACGTTACGCTGAAGTGCTGGCGACCTGGGACGAGTACGTCGAACCGATGATCCAGTTGGTTAACGCCGACGGAGCGTTCGAGCAAGGCGTGCGCAAGGTCGAGAATGTGTTGTTGCGCATGCTCACCGAACAACAGCGCCTCGGCCACCTGGTGGACGATGACATGCTGCTGCGTACCCACGCACGCATTCTCGAGATGCAGACCAGCGCCCAGCTGACCCTGCGCCATGCCCGTGAACTGCTCCTGCCGCTGCGCGAAGAGGCCCGTCGTCACAACGCCGTGACCCGTGGCGCAGCCCTGGCCCTGGCTGCCATCCGTCGCAAAGGCATCGATGCCGTGCCGCAGGCGGCCATGCCGTTGTTCACCCGGCCGCAAAGCACCTTCCTCGGCAGCGCCAGCCAGGTTGAAGCCTATGTCTACGCCCTGGCCCGCTTCGAGCCGAAACCGGCGCGCTTCCCCAAGTCCCACAAAACCCACAAGGGCGGCGATGCCCCACGGGCGCCGCGCACCGTGCGCGAGATGGTCGAGCGTTGCGAAGATGCCCTGCCGCTGCCGGATCTGATGGTCTGGCTGCTGGAGCAGGAGCCGGACGGCGCCACCGACGAATTGCTGTACTGGTTCTCGCGCCTGTCGCGGGAAAAACGCTTCAAGCGCGAGCGCCTGGAACGCCGCGAATACCACACTCACGAGCATCAGGTCAGCCTGCGCTCCTTCGCCCTGCTCTCGGCCCGCGACGCTGCCGAGGATTCTGCGAGCATCCCCCATGCATCTTGATCTATCCGAACTGTCCCAGCTGGCGCCGATCTTTCGCGAGCTGTTCAAGGGTTACCACGTCAGCCGCCGCGACCCGGAGCTGTACGCGCAACTGTCGAATTTCCAGGACCAGTACCGCACGCTGTTCAAGGCCCTGGGTTTTGAACTGGTGTGCGATACCCGTGGTTTCTACTACTTCGTGCCGGACCTGGCCGCTGCGGCGGTGAACAAGACCGCCCAGCGCCTGGCGCTGTTCACCTTCATCCTCGTCGAGCACCTGGCCGACCAGGGCCGCGACCCGATTGCCGTACTCGACGGTGGCAGCCTGGGCCGCGATGAGCTGCCTTCGCTGCTGGAAAAGTACCGCGACCTGTTCATCCAGGCCGAGGTGCAGACCCAGGAAGAGCTGGAAGAAAAAATCATGCGCCGCATGACCCAACTGGGCTTCGCCAGTGAAGACAACGGCGTGTACCGCTTCCTGCCGCCGATGCACCGTTTCCTCGATGTCTGCCTGTCGGTCCAGCAGGACCGCGACCTGGCGGCCAGCGTGCACAGCGTGCTGCCGTTGCCGGCGCCGGTACTGATCGACGAAGACAGTGATGAGAAGCTGCTGCAAACCGACGATCCGCTCGACCTGGCACCGTTTGAAGACGAAAGCGAAGAAGACGCACTGGCCCGCGCCATTGCCGAAGAACAGGAGACCGACGCATGAGCCAGGAACGCTACGGCATCCGCCGCTTTGCCCTTTTGAACACCGCCGGCTACAGCCTCGGCCTGTTCCCGCTGGAAGAACCGCTGTCGGTGTATGGCGCGAACAACCTCGGTAAATCCGCCTCGATCAACGCCTTGCAGTTCCCGATCCTGGCGCGTATGTCGGACATGAGCTTCGGCAAGTACAGCCTGGAGCAATCCCGGCGTTTCTACTTCGCCTCGGACACCAGCTACATCCTGGTGGAAGTCGCCCTGCCCCACGGTCCTCATGTGATCGGCGTGGTCGGTCGCGGCCCCGGCGGCGGTTTCGGTCACCAGTTCTTTGCCTACGCAGGCAAACTGGACCTGGCCCACTATCAGAAAAACGACACCTGCCTGCGTCAGAAAGAGCTGTTCACCAACCTGGAGCGCGAAGGCCTCAAGGCTTACGAACTCAAGCCCGATGAACTGCGGCGCCTGCTGGTGGGTGGTCACACCTCGATTCCCCTGGACCTGACGCTGATCCCGCTGCGTTCCACCAGCGAGCAAAGCCTCAAGACTTTCCGAGCGCTGTTCATCAACCTGCTGCACATGCGCGAAATCACCGCGGCCAAGCTCAAGCAGCTGTTTCTCGATGCCTTCGAGCACAGCCTGCGTTCAGGGAGCGTGGACTACATCGCCGCGTGCGAAGAAGCCTTCCGCGACGTGCGACGCATGGAGCAGGACTACAACTCCCTGGTGGCAGCGGGTCCGTTGGTGGAAGCCCTGGCCAATGGCGTGAAGCAGCGCGGTATCCTGCGCGGCAAACTGCATCGCCTGTCGCCCTTGCTCGACTCGTTGCTGGGTACCTGGTCGGACTACGCCGGTGCACGCAAGGAAGAGCTGACCATCCAGGCCGAGCACTACCGCAACGAACAGGATTCGCTGCAGAACGACCAGCGCGGCAGCACCCAGGAGCTGATGCGCCTGGAGCGGGAAATCACGGGGATCCAGCGCTGGCTCGGCGAGCTGTCGGTGCTCAAGCATCGCTTCGCCCTGGTGGATGACGTCAAGGTCCTGGAGCAGCAACTGCTCGCCGCCAAGGATGCCCACGATGAACTGGCCGGCGCCCTGGCCCAGTCCCGGCAGTTCAGCGCCGAAGACCTGGAAGAGCGTCTGCGGGATCTGGAAAAACGCCTGAAGTCGGTCAAGCAGCAACTCGATCATGCCGACAACAACAGCTACGCCCGCCTGCGAGAGGAGTTCTCGCAGCAGGACGTCGAGCGCCTGATGCGCCTGTTCAACAGCGCCCTGTTCAGCCTACCGCTGGGCGAGCATGGCATCGCGCTGGACGAGAACGGCGAATGGGTCAAATCCATGGAGTTGATCCTCGACGGCTTCAAGGGCGAGCGTTTCGAAGTGCCGGGCCTGTCCATCGACCTGTCCCACATCGAGCCACCGGCCCTGCAAGCCCTGGCCGACCGCGCCGCGTTGCGGGACCAGAAAGAGCGCCTGGAGAAAGAACTCAAGCAACTCAAGACCCAACAGGCCGTGGCCGCCGACCGTGCGGCGAGCAAGACCCAGACCGAAGCGCTGTACCAGCAGGTACTGGACGCGCAAAAGGCCCTGGAAGACTTCCGTCGCAGCCAGACCCTGAGCGCCGAAGAAGGCGAAAAGCTCGAGCAACTGGCACAGATGGAAGCCGCCCAGGACGAACTCAAGCGCTCCAGCGACGCCTTCACCGAGCGTGTCCAGCAGCTTTCCGCCAAACTGCAACTGGTGGGCCGGCAGATTGCCGATATGGAAGCCAAGCAGCGCACCCTCGACGACGCCTTGCGCCGCCGTCAACTGCTGCCGGCTGACCTGCCGTTCGGCACGCCGTTCATGGACCCGGTCGACGACTCCATGGACAACCTGCTGCCGCTGCTCAATGACTATCAGGACAGCTGGCAAGGCTTGCTGCGGGTGGACGGCCAGATCGAGGCACTGTACGCCCAGGTGCGCCTCAAGGGCGTCGCCAAGTTCGACAGCGAAGACGACATGGAGCGCCGCCTGCAACTGCTGATCAACGCCTATGCCCACCGTACCGACGAAGCCCTGACGTTGGGCAAGGCTCGCCGTGCGGCAGTGACTGACATCGCCCGGACCCTGCGCAACATCCGCAGCGACTACGACAGCCTCGAGCACCAACTGGCGTTGTTCAACCGCGAGATCAACAAGCGCCAGGTGTCCAACCTGCAGAGCTTCCGCATCGTCCTGGCGCCGAACAAGGAAGCGCTCAAGCACATCGACCAGATCATCCACAGCGCCGGTCAATACGAGGAAGGCGAGACCCTCTCGGTGTTTGACCTCAGCCAGAGCGCCGAGCAGGACAACAAGAACGAAGAAGCCAAGGAATACCTGGCGCGCCTGGTGGCGGCGAACCACAACCAGCTCGGCCTCAAGGACCTGTTCGAACTGGCCTTCGAGATCACCAAGGTCAACGGCCAGCCCGTGATCCATACCGACATCGATGGCGCGGCCTCCAACGGCACCACCATGACCATCAAGGCGCTGACCAACATGTACCTGTTGCTGCACTTGATGGACCGCGAGCAGGCCGGTCGCGTGCGCCTGCCGTACTACCTGGATGAGGCGGCGGACATCGATGAAAAGAACCAGGCAGCGTTGCTGGAAACCAGTCTGCAACTGGGCTTCGTGCCGATCCTGGCGAGTGTGAAGCCGCAGGTCTGTGCCAGTGTCGCCATCGACCTGGAAGGCGGCAGCGGCCCGAACGGTATCTACATCGACGAAGCGGACTGGAAGTACATCCGCCGCCATGATGTGGTGAAAGCCACGGTGAATGTAGAGGCCGATGAGCCGGAGCTGGATCCGGTGTGAGGTAAGTCTCGGAAAATGAAAAAGGCCGCGATCCATTGGATCGCGGCCTTTTTTTTGAAGCACTTGTATCGACTGTCCCGCCGTCATCGCGAGCAGGCTCGCTCCCACAGGGGATTCGTGTCAGGCACAGGAGCTGTGTTTGCAACGGATCATTGTGGGAGCGAGCCTGCTCGCGATGACGTCGGAACAGGCCATCACTTGACCCGTTATTTACCGAGCTTGATCTTCGGCGCCCAGGTCAGCCACTCATCCTCGAATTTATCGAACAACGGGAAGGTCTGCTCCGGCCGCGCCGGGCTGCCCATGCTCTCGCCATCCGGTGTCGCGAAAGCGACGCCCCCTTGGATCAACGTCTCCAACGACTCGGTCCGCACTGTGGCGCCTTTGAACAGGCCGAAGTCCATGTCGAAACCGCTGGTGTTCCAGAATCGCGTACCACTGCGTACCAGCGGCGCGTATTTGGGTTCGATCAGGATGTGGATCAGCACCCGGTCCGCAGTCTGGCCCAGTTCATAACCGGTGACCTTGCCCACGGTGATCTCTCGGTACGTCACCGGAACGCCCGTCTTCAACGAACCACGGCGGGCAGCGCTCAACACCAGGCTCAAACCGGCTTCGGGCACGGCACTTTCCGGTGGACTGGCAAGGGCCACGAAGTTCTTCTGTGGTCCGAGGTTTTTCACCGAGGGCTGCACTTCGAGGTACTGACCGGTCACCAGTGTTTCCAGGTTCGAGGTCTTGATCAGCCCCAGTTCGGGTTTGACGACCCAGAACTGACTGCCAACCCGGGCGATACGCTCCGGTACTTCAGTGATGCGAGCAGTGAGCAGCACCGACTGTAGATCGGCGCTGAGATCAACGTCCTCGACCTTGCCCACATCCAACCCTTTGTAGCGAATCGGCGTCCCGCTGCGCAAACCGTCGGCACGATCGACCTTGATCGTCACCACGGTGCCGTTCTGTTGCGCGGCTTCGCGGTTCTCGAACAGGCGGAAGCGGGGGACACGTCTCTTCAACGGTACATTGGGCACCGGCGTTTCGAAGGCGATACCGCCAGCCATCAGGCTTTGCAGCGATTCACTCTTGACCTGGATTCCCCCCGTCAGACCTCCCGTGAGGGTAATGCCGCTGGCGTTCCAGAACCGCGTCGAACCGTTGACCAGCCCTTCGTATTCCTTCTCGATGTGCACACCGACGATCAACTGCTTTTTCTTGCGGGAGAATTGGTAGCTCTGCACCGAGCCGACCTTGACCTGCTTGTAGAGGATCGGGCTGCCGACCTCTAGCGATCCGAGGTTTTCAGTCAACAGCACCAGATGCAGGCCGGGCGAACGCAAGTCCAGCGGCGGCGCCTTCGCCCTGGCTTCGAACTCACGCTGGGGGGCCGCGCCCTTGTCGCCGGGTCGCACGGCAATGTAGTTGCCCTTGACCAGCGCTTCCAGGCCGGTGATCCCCGCCAGGGAAATCGACGGCTTGACGACCCAGAACTGAGTGCCGGTTACCAGGTAATCTTCGGCCAGTGGGTCCATGGTCAGTTCAGCCGTAGCGCTGGACAGGTCAGAGTCAATCTTGAGGTTCTTCAGGCTACCGACCTGGATGCCCTTGTACATCACCGGTGTACGGCCGGCCTGCAAACCTTCAAAGTCGCTGAGCTTGACCTTCACGCGAATACCGGCAGCCGCGGCGTCAAAGTCTTCGTAAAGACGAAACGGCAAGCTGGGGTCCGTCGGCGGACTGTCCTTGCGGCTTTCCGGCGTGGCGAATGCAATACCACCGGCCACGATGCTCGCCAGGGACTCGCTGCGGACTTTGACACCTGAGAGATTGGCATCGATGCTGATGCCGCTGGCATTCCAGAAACGCGTGTGTTTACGCACCAGGCTGGCGTAGGTCGGTTCGATGAAAACCTTGATCTCCACCGTGTTCTGATCTTCAGAGAGCTGGTAGCTCTTCACCTGCCCGACCTGGATCTGCTTGTAGAACACCGGGCTGCCCCGATCCAGCGAACCCAACCGGTCAGCCTTGATGGTCAGGTGCAAACCCGGCTTGGCGTCCGACAGCGGCGGCTCTTGGGACAGGGCCTTGAACTTGCGACTGGACTCTCCGTCACCCGGGCTGATTGCCACGTAGTTGCCCGATACCAGGGTTTCCAGACCCGTGATCCCGGCCAAGCTCACGCTTGGCTTGACCAGCCAGAAACGCGTTCCGGTCTTGAGGTATTGTTCCACGTCCTTGTTCATCTCAACGGTCGCGACCACCCCCTTCGAGCTGCCTTCGTCGTCCAGAGTAAGGGCTTTCACTTTACCGACCGGCATACCCTTGTAGACCACCTCGGTCTTGTTGATCTGGATACCCTCGCCGCTCTCGAAGCGCACGCTGATCTCGATCCCGGTCTCGTTATAAGCCCGCCAGCCGAGCCATCCCCCGATGATCAAGGCAATCAACGGCAGGACCCAGATGGCCGACCAGTTAGAGGCCGGTCGGGTTTTAGCGGTAGGCAAATCAGTCATGGTCGTTATCCGACTCCGTGTTATCCCAAATCAGTCGGGGATCGAAGGTTACTGCGGCAATCATTGTCAAAATCACTACGCTGGCAAAGGCAATCGCGCCGAGACCGGCTTCGACACTGGCGAGTCGTCCAAAATTCACCACCGCCACCAGAATCGCGATCACGAAAATATCCAGCATCGACCAGCGACCAATGAATTCGATGAAACGGTACATAAGGATGCGTTGCCTTGCAGACATGGGCTGATGCCGCTGCACGGAAAACAACAGCAAGGCAATACCCACCAGTTTGAAGGTCGGCACCAGGATACTGGCGATGAACACCACGGCGGCAATCGGTAACATGCCGTGCTGCACCAACTCGATGACACCGGCCATGATGGTGCTGGGGGCACCATGGCCCAGGGAATTGATCGTCATGATCGGTAGCATGTTGGCCGGGATGTAAAGAATTGCGGCGGTGACCAACAACGCCCAGGTACGCATCAAGCTGTTCGGGCGACGGGGATGAATCCGCGCTCCGCAGCGGGTACAGGCTTGCGCGTCGGCGTCAGCATCCAGCCGATTCAATTCATGGCATTCGGTACAGATCAGAATGCCCGCATCAATCGCCCGCATGGGCATCCTCTCCTGATAACGCTTGCCAGATCTGATGCGGCGACATCACCACCTCCAACCAGACCTGAACCAGCAGCAAACTGATAAAACACACCAACCCCAGACCCACGGTGATGGCGGCCATGTCTGCCAACTTGACGATGGCCACCAACACGCCCATGAGATAGACCTCGAGCATTCCCCAATCTCGCAGGTGGTGATAAATGCGGTACAGCAACAAGCCGTAGCTGCGGCCGACGTTCCAGCGAATGGTCAACAATACAGCCAACTGACACAGCAGCTTGAGCAGTGGCACACCCATGCTGCACAGGAACACCACCACCGCGATGCCTTGCATGCCGCTATCGAACAAGCCGACCACGCCACTCCACACGGTGTCCTGGGAAGATTGACCGAGCAGGTTGAGCTGCATGATGGGTAGAAAGTTCGCGGGTACATACAACAGCAGGGCAGCGATGACCAAGGCAAGGCTACGCTCGACGACATTGGGCCGGTGGGCGTAGAGCTCATATCCACAACGGGGGCATTCGGCTTTCTCGCCATGGGACAGTCGAGGCTTGCGCATCAACAGGTCGCACTCATGGCACGCTACCAGTTCGCCTAAAGGCAGTTCTGACAGCCGATGGGTGTCCAGCGGGTCGGGCATAAACAACTCTGACTCAACTGAGGTGGGGCTATTCTAGTGCTCCAGCTCAAAAATAACTGTGCAAATTTATTTCGAGCTTTCGCAGGTTTTTCCTGCGGGCAAAACAAAACCCCTACCTGCATCAGCAGATAGGGGTTTCGGAATTTAATCTTGACGATGACCTACTCTCACATGGGGAAACCCCACACTACCATCGGCGATGCATCGTTTCACTTCTGAGTTCGGGATGGGA
>NZ_VCNG01000004.1 GCF_006227205.1 Pseudomonas sp. ICMP22404 | reverse complement strand
TCCCATCCCGAACTCAGAAGTGAAACGATGCATCGCCGATGGTAGTGTGGGGTTTCCCCATGTGAGAGTAGGTCATCGTCAAGATTAAATTCCGAAACCCCTATCTGCTGACGCAGGTAGGGGTTTTGTTTTTGCTCTCAAAAAAGTTTGCACTCACCGCGAGTGTGCAGACCAGGTGTCTATTGCATCGATGGGCACCCGTTTAACTGCGTAAGGTGAAGCGTCTACGCCTCGGGTACCGGGCAGCTCAGGTCCCCTTCCTTGCACTTGAGGTAGGTCTTGAAGGTCTCCACCCGCGCCTTGGTGAGCGCCGTGATGCAGTTGCTGTAGATCAGCGGATAGACGCTGCCACCCTCGACCCCGGACGCAGAGAACTTGCACTCAGTGTCACGGAAACCGATCCAGGCCCGCTGTGCCTTGACCAGTAACTGCTTGCCCTCGGGATTGTCTTTCAGGCGCGCTGTGATCTGCTTGTACAAGCTATTCAGCTCGTTGTCGGCGGCATTCTTCTCTTGGGCCGCGCATTGGTTCATCTCGCCTTGGGTGGTGGCATTGGCGCAGTCGTCGGCTTGGGCCAGGGCGACAAACAATAACGGTGTCAGGGCCAGTAGCAAGCGTGAGGACATGGTCGATCTCTCCTTGAAGGGGGGAAAAGCCGGAGGAGTTTACCTCGCTGCTTTAGGTTTCAGTCATCGGCCCATACTCAAACAACGGTCTGATACAACTTTCCGGTTGGCCTTGTGGTCTTACAAGCCTACTGTTGAACACAGGAGGTGACCCATGCATTTATCCGATCGCATCGAAAGAAAGATCTTGCTCAAGGCGCCGCGCTCCCAGGTCTGGCGTGCCCTGGCCAATGCCGAAGCCTTTGGCCAATGGTTCGGCGTGGCCCTGGAGGGTAAGCGGTTTGTGGCTGGTGAACGGACCCAGGGGCAGATCACTTATCCCGGTTATGAGCATCTTACCTGGGACGTGGCGGTAGAGCGGGTCGAGCCTGAGCGGGTGTTCTCGTTTCGCTGGCATCCCTACGCCATCGAACCCCAGGTGGATTACTCTCAGGAGCCCGAGACGCGGGTTCAATTCGAACTGGAAGACATCGACGGAGGCACTTTGCTCAAGGTGGTGGAGTCGGGGTTTGACGGCATTCCCGAAGCACGCCGACTCAAGGCTTTCCGCATGGACAGCCGTGGCTGGGATGAGCAGATGGCCAATATCGAGGAGTTCCTTAACAAGTCTTGAGGTCGGTCCTATCGACGATTGATGGTGATCCCTGAGGGTGCCTAAGGGGAATCGGAAGGGTGGTATGGCGAATGTCTTACACGCGATGGTAGTGATGTCGACTATTGCACTTTGGATCCGACGCGTAATCTGTATTCATCCACTGAAGCACAGGGAGTGCTCAGGATCAGGGACGATCGACCTTGCATGGATGGCTATCGACAGGGAGTCGTAATGGTCTTGGAAAAACCCGCTTAGGCGGGTTTTTTTTCGCCTGTAAAAAGCTGTAGCGGCGTTGTATGGCGAAAGGCTTACGCATAGGCACTGCGTTCTCGTCTTTTTCCAGGACGGTCATGGGCTTAATCTGTGTCCATCCACTGAGTACAGGGAGTGCTCGGGATCATGGATGATGGGACCAGGCACGGAATGCCAGACAGGGAGTCAAATTGGTCCTCAAAAAACCCGCTTCGGCGGGTTTTTTTTCGTTTGGACGAAGGTGGCTCTGATCATGCCTGGCGGCCTGTCATGGTCCGGTCCGCGCCATCGGCCGCCAGAGCCTGACCCCCGGGAGTGCGTTCCGCGCCATCGGCCGCCAGAGCCTGGCCCCCGGGAGTGCGTTCCGCGCCATCGGCCGCCAGAGCCTGGCCCCCGGGAGTGCGTTCCGCGCCATCGGCCGCCAGAGCCTGACCCCCAGGGGTGCGTTCCGCGCCATCGGCCGCCAGAGCCTGACCCCCAGGGGTACGTTCCGCGCCATCGGCCGCCAGGGCCTGCCCCCCTGGAGTGCGTTCCGCGCCATCAGCAGCCATCGTCTGCCGGTAGTCCGAAGCCTGGGTAAAGAAATGATCCGGTTGCTGGCTCGGCAAGGCGAAGGCACTGGTGCTCAGGGCGAAGACGGTAGCGGCGAACAAGGTGCTGAAAGTTTTCATGGTAAGACTCCGGTCATATCAAGGTTGAGTGCCGGGTCATTCAGATGTCGTCATCTGCTGAACCCGTTGCAGCGCGACGGTGGTCTTGCTGCATGGGTTCAGATTAGGGACGGGGAAGGGGTGATCGTTAGACGGATACTGTCCTGGGTTTGCCTGATCCTGTTTGTGTGTCGGAATCAGGCGCTGCTGGCTTGCTGCGCCTGGGCTCGCAGGCGAGCGATGTCCTTGCTCGGAGATGCGCCAAATAGACGGCTGTACTCCCGGCTGAACTGCGAAGGGCTTTCATAGCCCATCTTGTAGCCGATTGACGAAACGTCGCTGTTTTTCTCCAGCAGCAACCGCCGGGCTTCCTGCAAGCGCAGTTGTTTCTGATACTGCAACGGGCTCATGGCGGTGACGGCTTTGAAGCGATGATGCAGCGCCGAAGGGCTGAGATTGATCATTTGCGCCAAGCTGTCGATGCTCAGCGGCTCGGTGTAATGAGTATTGAGCCACTCGATAGCGCGACTGATGCGATGGGCCTGGGTGTCGGGGATGGCGATCTCATGCAAGCGCTGGCCTTGGGCGCCGCGCAGCAGACGGTAGAAAATCTCCTGCTGGGCCAGAGGAGCCAAGGCGGCTATGTCGTCTGGACTCTCCAGCAATCGCAGCAGGCGCAACACCGCGTCGAGTAGCGGCGCATCAATGCGGTCCAGGAACAGCCCACGGCCGGCCTGTTGAGCGGGTACTCCAATAGGGCTGGCGTCTGCGATCAGGCGGCAGATCTGTGCCGGCTCGATGTCCAGGCGAATGCACAGGTAAGGACGCTCGGGGCTGGCTTCGATGACCTGTCCGGCCAGTGGCAGTGTGACCGAGACCACCAGGTAATTGAGTGGATCATAGACGTAGCACTCATCCGCCAGCCGTACTTCCTTGCTCCCCTCGATGATCACGCACAGGCCCGGCTTGTGCACGACATGCAGGGCATCGGTTGGCTGGTCGCTGCGAATCAGGTTCAAGGTGCCGATGGCCGTGGGGAATACCCCATTTTTTGGCGCAAAACGTTTCATCAGCGCCGCCAACTCGGCGCGGCGCTGGTTGACGCTGTCGTCTGGCGCAATCTGTATGGACGTGGATACCGACATGCCAATCAATCTCCCTGGCCAAATAAATGGATCGCGCTAGTAGAACCTATTGCGCGGCCGGCAGCCATAGTCGGTTCTATCGCTACAGGATCGTGCAAGCGCGCAGGAGGATCCGGCTAACCCCGCCATCGGCTGCCTCCTTAATCTGGACCTGTCAAAACGCTCCCTTAGGGGGCGAACACACCCAGACGAGGAAACCATCATGTCCGATATCCAAAACAAAGTAGTCGTGATTACCGGTGCCAGCAGCGGGATTGGTGAAGCCGCAGCACGTCTGCTGGCCGCTCGCGGTGCCCGTGTTGTACTTGGCGCGCGGCGCGTCGATCGTCTGCAAGCGCTGGTCCAGGAGCTCGAAGCCTCTGGCCAGCAGGCGGTCTGCAAGGCCGTAGACGTGATCCGTCGCGACGATGTCCAGAGCCTGGTCGACTTCGCCGTCGAGCGTTTCGGCAAGGTGGATGTGATCATCAACAACGCCGGCGTCATGCCGCTCTCCAAACTTGAGGCGCTGAAAGTCGACGAGTGGGATCGGATGATCGACGTCAACATCCGTGGGGTGCTTCATGGCATCGCGGCCGGCCTGCCATTGATGCAGCGTCAGCGCAGCGGTCAGTTCATCAACATTGCGTCCATTGGGGCCTACGCCGTCAGCCCCACCGCCGCTGTGTATTGCGCCACCAAGTATGCCGTGCGGGCCATTTCCGAAGGGTTGCGCCAGGAGGTCGGCGGTGATGTGCGGGTGACGGTGATTGCGCCCGGCGTGACCGAATCGGAACTGGCCGAGAGTATTTCCGATGAAGGGGGACGCGCCGAAATGCGCGAGTTCCGCAGGATCGCCATACCCGCCGAGGCCATTGCCCGGGCAATTGCCTATGCCATCGAGCAACCAGCGGATGTGGACGTCAGCGAACTGATCGTCCGGCCAACCGCCAGCCCATTCTGAATCGACCAGACCGACAGGAGATGCTCCCATGAGAAAAACATCGGGTGACCAGGACAAATTTGTCGGCCTGTGGGTGACGGCCGATGGCGTGATCCGCCATCGGCTGCTGCCGGGGGGACGTTATGACGAAGCGCGAGGTTCGCGTGAGCGTGCATACCAGGGCGACTATTGGTTGCAGGACGATCATATCGAATACCACGACGACACCGGGTTTACCGCCGACGGGGATTTTCGTGAAGGCGTGCTTTATCACGCAGGGATGGTCTTGTATCGCCAGGAGGAGTGAGGCACACGGCGATATGGGGTGGCGAGGGAATGAATCCCCTCGCCACAGGTTTTACCGATCGTTACGCCAATTCCAACCGCGCCGCAGCACGCAGGGTGATCTGCGAGCGTACCCGGAACGACTCCGCCGCGCGCCGTTTGGCTTCCTCCAGTATTTGCGCTGGCGCGGTGTCCGGGCAGCCGGCGTCGAAGGGTGGGGCCGGGGCATATTCGAGTTGCAGCTGGACCAGTTCGGCGGTGTCCTGATCGAACAATTCAGCCGCCAGGGTCAAGGCAAAATCGATTCCGGCGGTGATACCGCCACCGGTGATCAATTTCCCGTCACGCACTACGCGGTCCTTGATCGGGGTTGCGCCCAGGGTGGACAGCAAACTGTGGTAGGCCCAATGGGTGGTGGCTCGTTTCCCTTGCAACAGGCCCGCCGCACCGAGCACCAGCGCCCCCGTGCACACTGACGTGATGTATTGCGCTTGGCTGGCCTGGCGCTTGATGAACGCCAGCGTCTGCTCGTCTTCCATCAACGGGCCAACGCCACTGCCACCGGGGACGCAGATCACGTCCAGCTTCGGGCAGTCTTCGAACGTGGTGGTGGGCAACAACACCAGCCCGGTGCTGGAGGTGACCGGCGCCAGGTCTTTCCAGATCAGGTGTACCTTTACGTCCGGCAACGAGGCCAACACGTCATAAGGGCCGGTAAGGTCCAGCTGTTGGACCTGGGGGAATAACAGCAAACCGATCTGCAATGTCATGGCGCTTCTCCTTTGGATAATGCCCGGGGGGTGGACGGTTCTACTTTAGGTCCGTAGGCTCTGGCGCATACGCCAATAAGCCCACGAATTACGCCAACATGCCCAATCCACCGAAAACCGTTCATGTACTGGCTTTTGCCAACGTGCAAGTGCTCGATGTCACCGGGCCTTTGCAGGTATTTGCTTCGGCCAACGATATGGCCCGCCAGCGAGGCCTGCCATTGCCGTACGCGCCGACGGTGATCGCCGCCGGCGGTGGCGCGGTGGTGTCTTCGGCGGGTTTGGCGTTGATGGCCGAGCCGTTGCCGACCGAAGGCAGCGACACCTTGTTGATCGCTGGCGGCTGGGGTGTGTACGAGGCGGCGAAGGACCCGACGCTGGTGGCCTGGGTCAAAGACCAAGGCCAGCGTTCGCGGCGAGTGGCCTCGGTGTGCACCGGGGCGTTCCTGCTGGCCGCCAGCGGTTGGCTGGACGGGCGTCGGGTGGTTACCCACTGGACGCGTTGCGAACAACTGGCCGAGCAGCATCCGCAACTACGTGTCGAGCCCAATCCGATTTTCATCAACGATGGCCCGGTCTGGACCTCGGCCGGGGTGACGGCGGGCATCGACCTGGCCCTGGCGCTGGTGGAAGACGACCTGGGTCGCGCCGTGGCCCTGGAGGTCGCCCGGCAGTTGGTGGTGTTCCTCAAGCGGCCGGGCGGGCAATCGCAGTTCAGCGTGACCTTGTCGCTACAGAATCAGGGCAGCCGTTTTGACGAACTGCACGCCTGGATCGCCGAAAACCTCACCCAGGACCTGGGCCTGCCCAACCTGGCTGCCCAGGCGGGCATGAGCGAACGCAGTTTTGTCCGTCACTA
Organism: Pseudomonas sp. ICMP22404; assembly: GCF_006227205.1. Taxonomy (GTDB): domain Bacteria; phylum Pseudomonadota; class Gammaproteobacteria; order Pseudomonadales; family Pseudomonadaceae; genus Aquipseudomonas. The sequence continues at coordinate 521,716 of NZ_VCNG01000004.1, read as the reverse complement.
TCGCGCCGAGACCGGCCAGACCCCGGCGCGGGCGGTGGAATTGATTCGTGTGGAAACCGCCCGCCGCCTGTTGTCCGACACCGGCGTGCCGATCAAGCGGGTGGCAGTGCAATGTGGCTTCGGCAGTGAAGAAACCCTGCGCCGCAGTTTCCTGCGGGCCATGGGGGTGACGCCCCAGGCGTATCGCGAGCGTTTCGCTGTCAGCCTTCAAGCAGATCCAGCAGTGCCTTGATCGTGGCCTCGGGGGCCTCTTGGGGAATGTTGTGACCCACGCCGCTCAGCACTCGACGCTCGTACGGACCGCTGAAGTGCCTGGCGTCTTCATCCTGTTCAGGGGCTGGTCCCACGCCGTCGTCGGCTCCGCACAGGGAAATGCTGGGCACGCTGATGTCCGGTTGCGCCGTGAGCTGTTCCTCCATCCATTCAAGGGTCGGATCCCCCGGCGCGTACAGGAACCGATGGCGGTAGGAATGAATCACCACATCGACGAAGTCCGGGTTGTCGAAAGAGGGCGCGCTGAGTGGATACAGCTCTGCGCCGCGCTTCCAGGTCGGTGACCACAGGCGCCAGAGCCACTCACACAACTCACGTCGGTTCTGCCTCAGGCCTTCCACGCCCCGGGCGGTATGGAAATAATACTGGTACCACAAGCGATGTTCCGTCTGCGGATCCAGCGGTTGGGTTGACCGGGGAATATCCTGCAGGTTGTAGCCATCGCCGGTGACCAGGCAGCGCACGCGCTCGGGCCACAGCGCCGCCACAATGCACGCCGCTCGGCCGCCCCAGTCGTAGCCGCATAGCGCTGCCTGGGGGATGTTGAGTGCATGCATCAGGTCCAACAGGTCCTGGGCCAGCGCGGCTTGCTGACCGGAACGCATGATCGCCGGGTTGTTGAACCGGGTCGGGCCATAGCCGCGCAGGTAGGGCACGATGACCCGGTAGCCACGCAGGGCCAAGACCGGCGCGACTTCGTCGAAGGCCCTTGGATCATAAGGAAAGCCGTGCAGCAGAATGACCGGCTCGCCGCTGGCGGGACCGTGCTCTTCATAGGCGATGCGCAGCAGTGGCGTTACTGCGAAACTGATCTTGGGATCCTGGTTCATGTCGGCCTCCGGCAGCGCCCGGTTGCGCTCAGGCGGGTTCCTGATTCACGTATTTGGCCCGATCTGGCGTGAACGTCACGATCATCTTCGTGCTGGTGCAGGTCAGTGTGCGTTCCTGGGACAAGTCGATGTCCAGGTCTTCACCGCGCAAGCCTTGCCATTGGGCGAGGTATTTTAGACAGCCGAATTTTTCGTTTTTCTTCAGGCTGCGGTTGACCCCGCCTTTCCAGCCCAGCACCGGCAGTTCTCCGGCCAGGCAACGTTGCGCCAGCTCCGGGAATTTCGTCGCCCGGTCGCGGCCGATTTCCCAACACTTGATCAAGCCCTTGTCCTGGCCTTCCCAGAGGTCTTCCCGGGTCAGGCCGGTACGGGGCGGGGTGTCGATGGTGCGTTTCACGTAGGTCATGCCTGATCCTTGAGTCGGGTTTTTATCGGGCAGCTCCGCTGCACCCGTGAGAGCATCGATCTTAGGAGGGGTTTGGAGGGCTGGCAACTTGAAAGGGGGCGTGGCGATGAATGGGGTGAATACCCTGATGGATCTGTGGCCCTACAAAAAATCCTGTGAACAGGAAATTTCTGACGAGTCGCGGCGGTTGTCGGTTAGGAAGCGGTGGAGATAGGCTCTGCCGGTCGCTGCAAAATCAGCGACCGGGCTTGGTCGTCCGGGTTTAGAATGGCGCACGATGCCGCGCAAGCGGCTGTCTGCTTTATGGCTGGCTGTGCGTGGGAGGGCTTCGGGCCCTGCCGGGTTTCCATTCCCTGGTCGACCAACCTGCGTACAGTTCGCCACCCTCTGCTTGGTCGCGGAAATGGCGAGCTCCACATTTGAATGGAGTTTCACAGTGGTCAAAATTACCCCCAATCCGCCCAAGGCCGAAAATCTCTCTGCCTACACAAACCTTGATTCAAGAAAACTTCGTGAGGTCGCCGATCGTGCGCTGAGCGTGCATCTCTCTCCAACCACCGAAGCTAAACCCGACACCCACGACGGCCAGGTCTTTTCGGTGGTTCCGGGCATCAATACCGAATCGGTGTTGACCAGCCTCAGCGAAACCCTGGCGTCGGCCAATGCGATGGTCAGTGACCTGGCGTTCGAGCTGGAAGGGTCCCGGCGGCATGTGGCGTTAGGTATTCAACAGTTGATTGAGTTGGGTACGTTGCTGGCCAATCGTGCGCTGGATGACATCGAGCCAGCGGCCTGACATATCGCTTCTGTGGCGAGGGGATTTAGCGAAACGTCGCACCGCCCCGCTGGGCTGCGGAGCAGCCCCCTCAAAAGACAAAACCGATCAATCTGACACAGCGGGTTGGCAGTTTTGGGGCTGTGATACAGCCCAGCGGGGATAAATCCCCTCGCCACAGGGAGGTGTTCACTCGAGCGTGGCACCAGCCCGGCTCACGGCTGCCAGTTGTTCTTCTCCCCACTCAACTTGCGATCCAGGAAACTCGCCGCGCTGATCAACGCCAGATGGCTCAGGGCCTGGGGTGTGTTGCCCAGGTGATAACCGTGGCCGTCGAACTCTTCGGCGTATAGGCCCAGCGGATTGGCGTAGCGCAGCAGTTGTTCGAATTCCAGTTGGGCTTTTTCCACACGGCCGGCACGGGCCAGGCATTCGACGTACCAGAACGAGCAGGCAACGAACGAACCCTCGGTGCCGCTGAGGCCATCGATGGGGTCATCGTCGTTGCGGTAGCGGTACACCATGCCGTCGCGCACCAGATGCTTTTCGATGGCGTCGAGGGTGGACAGCCAGCGTGGGTCCTGGGCGCTGACAAAGCGCACCAGCGGCATCAACAGCATCGAGCCATCCAGGGCGGTGCTGCCCAGGCGCTGGACGAAATGCTGGCATTCCTCGTTCCAGAAACGGGTCCAGATGTCTTTGTAGATGGCCTGGCGAGTCTCGTCCCAGCGGCTGAACGGCGCGGGCAGGGAGCGTTTGCCAGCGAGTCGGATGGCACGGTCGACCGCCACCCAGCACATGAGGCGCGAATGCAGGAAATCCTGTTTATCGCCGCGCATTTCCCAGATTCCCACGTCCTTGTCCTGCCAGATTTCGCACACCTGGTCGATCACCTCCACGGTATGTTTCCAGCCTTGGTGGGAAATGGCTTCGCCGTATTTGTTGACCAGGTACACCGCGTCCATCAACTCGCCGTAGATGTCCAATTGCACTTGCTCGTAGGCCTGGTTGCCGATGCGCACCGGCTGTGCGTTGCCGAAGCCGCTCAGGTGCGACAGCTCGGTTTCCGGCAATTCCTGCCTGCCGTCGAGGCCATACAGGATGTTGAGTTTGACCGGTTGCCCGTGGCAGTCACTGACCCGACCGCGCATCCAGCGCATGTAGGCATTGGCCTCTTCGACGAAGCCCAGGCGCATGAACGCGTAGACGGTGAACGAGGCATCGCGGATCCAGGTGTAGCGGTAATCCCAGTTGCGCTCGCCGCCGCGTGTTTCCGGCAGGCCGAAGGTGGCGGCGGCCAGGATGGCGCCGTGTTTGCGCGAGGTCAGCAGCTTCAGCGCGAGGGCGGAACGGTTGACTGTTTCCCGCCAGCGGCCCCGGTAATTGGACTGGCCGATCCAGCCGCGCCAGAACGCCAAGGTGCGTTCCAGGCATATCGCGCTGACATTGTCCTGAAGCCTGGGGTCGTCGATGCCGCCCAACAGGAACTCGGCACTCTGGCCTTCCGGCAGGGTGAATTCGGCCACCGCCGCGTTGCCGTCCAGGGTCATGGCCTGGTCTGAACGCAGGCGCAGGCTCGGTTGCCCCTGCGCCTTGAAGCACACGTGGGCGCCTTCCAGATGCGCGGTGGTGGTCGCCCGGGCGTAGTCATGGCGCACCGCGCAGCGCATGCGAAACGTCGCGTGGCCGACCGCCATGTGCACCTTGCGCATCAGCACCGGCAAGTCATCCTCGGTGTCGCCGATGGGCAACAGGTCGGTGATTTCCACCACCACGCCGTCGCTCAGCCAGCGGGTTTGCAGCACGTTGGTATCGGGCAGGTAGATCTGCTGGCGCCGGGCGTCCGGCAGGTCGGGGCAGATCTGGAAAATGCCCGCCTGCGGGGTGTCCAGCAATGAACAGAAGATCGAGGGGCTGTCGAATTCCGGCCAGCAGAAAAAGTCGACGCTTCCCCGGTCGTTGACCAGCGCGGCACTGCGCATGTCGCCGATGATGCCATGGTTTTCAATGGGGCTCTGTGGTTCGTCATGGTCAGCCATTGTCGCGAAACCCCGGATAAAGGCTCATCCCGCCATCGATGAACAGCGTGGTGCCTACCACATAATCGGAAAGGTCCGACGCCAGCCAGACCACTGCGTTGGCAACATCCTCGACGTCGCCAATGCGCCCGTAAGGAATCAGCTCCAGCAGCTTTTGCCCCTGTTCGTCTTCGGTGACCTCACGGTTGATGGCGGTGCGGATGGCGCCAGGGGCGATGCTGTTGATGCGGATGCGCTGGTGACTGGTTTCCTGGGCCAGGCTCTGCATCAACAGGTCGATGCCGCCCTTGGACGCCGCGTAGTTGACGTGCCCTGCCCAGGGGATGCGCTGGTGGACCGAACTCATGTGGATGATTTTTCCGGCTGCCCGGGAAACGCCCTGGCGAATGCCCTGGCGGTTGAAGATCCGCAGCGCGGCGCGGGCGCAGAGGAACTGGCCGGTGAGGTTGACGCCGATCACGGTATTCCAGTCGTCCAGGCTCATGTCGACGGCGGCGGCGTCTTTTTGCAGGCCGGAGTTGGCGACCAGGATGTCCAGCGTACCGAAAGCCTCCAGAGTCTGGGTGAACAGCCGCTCGACCTCTGGTTCCTGGGACACATCGGCGCCGAGGGCGATGGCGCGTCCGCCGTTCTCATTGATCTCGCGGGCCAGCGCTTCGGCCGGGGCCGCGTTGGAATGGTAATTGAGCACCACGGCGGCACCGGCGGCGGCCAGAGCCCTGGCCGAGCCCGCGCCGATGCCGGAGCTGGCGCCGGTGACGAGGGCAACTTGTTGCGCGAGGGAAATCTGCATCGGTTTAGCACCTTGGACTGAGGGCCTTACCTGCTGACTGGCGCGGGGCCTGCAGAGTTCAGTTGGGGGAGGCGGTCTTCATGTTCCTCCGGGCTTGCCCCCTACGCGGCTTCCTCGCGCGTCGCAACCATGAACACCCGTGGAAACGGTAGCAGCACCGTACCATCGTCCAGGGCCGGGTAGGCCTGTTCGATGGCGCGGAGGTACTGCTCCAGGTACTGCGCACGCTGCCCCTCGTCCAATGGGTCGAGAAACGGCCGCAAACCGCTGCCCTTGAACCACTCCACCACACCCGCAGCGCCGCCGGCCAATGGGTGATGGTAGGTGGTGCGCCACACATCGACGCGGCTGCAATGGGGCTTCAGGATCGAATAATACGTGCTGGCGTCGGCGACTTCCGTGCGGGTATCGGCCGCCCCGGCCAATAGGTGGGCCCAGGGACCGCTGGCGGCAATATCGCGCATCAAGCGGTGGGACGGCTGATGGAGCGTGTCGGGCATCTGGATCGCCAAGGTGCCGCCCGGCGCGAGTTTGTTCACCAGCGACGGCAGCAGGCTGGCGTGGTCGGGCAGCCATTGCAGCACGGCGTTGGCGAAGATCACATCGAATGGCCCGGGCTCGTCCCATTGGCCGATATCGGCGATGTCGAACGCCACGGCGGGCAGGCGCTGGCGAGCGGCGTCGACCATGTCGCCGGAACTGTCCAGACCGCGCACCGTTGCCCCGTTGAAATGCTCCACCAACAGTTCCGTGGAGTTGCCGGGGCCGCAACCCAGGTCGATCACCGAGCGCGCTTCCAAAGGAGGAATGGCGGCCAGCAGGTCCCGGGCAGGGCGGGTGCGTTCCTGTTCAAACGTGACGTATTGCCGGGCGGACCAGCTCATGGCGTTCTCCTTTGTCGGATCGAAGGGCGGCGGATCGAATCGGGTCGCGGCAGTATAAAGGCCAAGGGGGATGAGGCGCGCACCTGTTAGTTCTTACAGCAGACAGGCCGGTTGACCCGGAATACATTGCTCAATGACATAAGGGCATCCGTAAAGGAGTCATTGAATGGAAACCAGCAAGGGCATCCTGATTACATTGACCGAGAAAACCGGCCAGATCTACCGTGCGGTAGAGATCGATTTCGTGACGCGTATGGTTGGCTTCGTCGATGACGACCCTGACAACGAGTTCCGCGACTCGATCATCTCGTCCTACAGCGTGCGTGTCTTCAGGACGACGCCAGGAGGGCCGTTCGACAAGGTTTCGGCGCATGGCGATATCGATGGTGATCACGATGTGGACGCCGATGACAGGCAGGCGTTGATTGACCTCGCCATCGCAGCGAGCAAGATTCCGGCGCCGACCTGACCGGGAACCGAACGCGGGTCTGAACCTATCAGCCGCTTCCCCTGACCCGATATGAAAACAATAGGTGTCGGGGCCGACTTCGCCAGGCGAAAAACCTGATTGAGATGATGCTGCTTCTACGCACGGGCCTGGTGGCGCTGTTGCTGGGCTCATTGAGTGTGGCGCCACAGGTTGGCGCAGCCCCCGAATCGCTGCACGTGCTCGGGCGCTCCCATGTGGATGACTATTCAGTGTCCCTGGATGAGGCCGACCGGGTCTGGTTACGGCAGAAGGGCAGGTTGTGGGTCGGCGCCTCGGCACCAGATTACTCACCGTTCAGCATCACCGGTAATGGCAACGATTATGAGGGGCTGACCGCCGACTATGTCCAGTTGCTCGGGCAGTTGCTGCAGGTCGAGGTGCAAGTGCGGCGGTACCCGTCCCGTACCGAATCGCTCCAGGCGCTGCACAGCGGTGAGATCGACTTGCTGGGTACCGCCAACGGCTTCGAAGCCGATGACCCGGAATTGATCATGTCCCAGGCGTACGCCGATGACTTGCCCACCCTCGTGGCGCGCATTGATGACAGCCAGGACTTGCCCCCGGACCTGGCGGGCAAACGGTTGGCGATGCTGTACCACTATTTGCCGCCGGCCAAGGTCGAGGCGTTCTATCCCGATGCCACCTTGCAGTTGTATCCCTCGACCTTGAGTGCCATTGGCGCAGTGGCGTTCGGTCAGGCCGATGCCTACCTGGGGGATTCGATCAGTGCCAACTACCTGATCAGCAAGAACTACCTGAACAATATCCAACTGGCGGATTTTTCCCGCATGGAGGTGCAGCCGTTCGCCTTCGCGATCAAACGTGACAATCCGCGCTTGTTGCGCATCGTCGATGCCGCCCTGCAAGCAATCCCTACCGGTGAACGCATGAGCATCCTGCGGCGCTGGAGTGCTGGTGGCGCCAGCATGCCGGGGCAGCAGGCGCTGCATTTCAGCGTCAATGAACAGCGTTGGCTGGATGCGCATCCGCGGATCACGGTGGCCGTCAACGAACATTTCCCGCCGCTGACGTTCGTCGATGACCAGGACCATGTTCGCGGTATCAGCGCCGATGTGCTGGCCAGGATCAGCTTGCGTACCGGCCTGAAGTTCAACCTCCAGCGGGGCAGTTCGCTTGATGGCCTGATCGAGCAGGTCAGGAGCGGCCAGGCCGATGTCCTGGCGGCGGCGCCGGTGACCCCTGAGTTCGAGGATGCCTTGCGCTTTACCCGACCGTACCTGAGCACGCCATTCGTGTTGGTGACGCCGCGCCAGGCCAAGGTCCCTCTGACCCTGGACCAGATGGACGACAAGCGACTGGCGCTGGCGCGGAGCAATGTGTTGCGTGAGTACCTGCTGGAGCAGTACCCCCGCGTGCAGTGGGTTCCGGCGCAAGACACCGCCGATGTCATGGCCATGGTCGCCGCCGGCACGGTGGACGGCGCGGTCAATTCGCTGATCAGCGCCCGTTACCTGATTTCGCGGCAGTACCGTGACAGGCTGCAGATCACCAGCACCGTGGGCACCTTGCCGGCGCGTGTGGCCCTGGCGACCCGGCGGGATGCACTGGAGCTGCATTCGATTCTGGACAAGGCACTGCTGAGCATCTCCCCCGAAGAAATGGACGAGCTGACCAATCGCTGGCGCAGTGAAGTGGTGATCGACGACAGCTACTGGCTGCGTAACCGCACCACCATCATCCAGGGGTTTACCATCGCCGCGCTGTCGCTGCTGCTGACCCTGGGCTGGGTCGTTTACTTGCGTCGGCTGCTGGAGCAGCTACGTGTCGCCAAGGAAAGCGCCGACGACGCCAATCGGGCCAAGACCACCTTCGTGGCGACCATGAGCCACGAAATCCGCACGCCGATGAATGCGTTGATCGGCATGTTGGAACTGGCCCTGAAAAAAGCCGACCAGGGCATCGTGGACCGGGTTGCCATCGAAGTCGCTTCCGACGCGGCCCAGGGGTTGCTCGGTTTGATCGGTGACATCCTGGACATTGCTCGTATCGAGTCGGGGCGATTGTCCCTGGCACCGGAGCGGGCCAACCTGGCGCAGTTGGTCGAGTCTGTGGCGCGGATGTTCGAAGGTCTGGCCCGGCAGAAACACCTGAGCCTGCAACTGGATCTGGACGCGGCGATTGATAAGGATGTCCTGATCGATCCCTTGCGCTTCAAGCAGATCGTGTCGAACCTGCTGAGCAACGCGATCAAATTCACCGATCAAGGCCAGGTACGCCTGAGCGCGCAAGCTGTCCCGGGCCCTGACGACAACCGCCTGGGCATTCGCCTGCGGGTCGAAGACACCGGCAGCGGGATTTCCCTGCAGGACCAGCAACGCCTGTTCAGCCCCTTCATCCAAGCCGACAATAATCGCCAGTCCGCGCGAAGCGGTTCCGGGCTGGGGCTGGTGATCAGCCGCACCCTGTGCGAAATGATGGGTGGCACCCTGGCGTTGAGCAGTGTGCCAGGGGCGGGCACGCAGATCGAGATCCTGCTGCGCCTGCCCGTGCTCGACGCCCAGGTGCAAGCACAAGCACCAGCGGCCGAGGTCGAGGCGCCGGTGCCGGCCCAGGCCCTGGACGTCCTGGTGATCGATGACCATCCGGCCAATCGCCTGCTGTTGTCCCGACAGCTGAGCTACCTGGGGCACCGGGTCCAGGAGGCCGGGGACGGTGTGCAGGGATTGCAGGCCTGGCGCGCGGCACATTTCGATGCGGTGATCACCGACTGCAACATGCCATTGATGAGCGGCTATGAACTGGCTCGTACCATTCGCGACGAAGAGCGGGCCCAAGGGCTGTCGCGGGGGGTGATCCTTGGGTTCACGGCCAATGCCCAGCCCGAGGAAAAGGATCGCTGCATCGACGCCGGAATGGACGACTGCTTGTTCAAGCCTATCGGCCTCAAGGAGCTGCAGGCACGCCTGGGGTCGCTCAGCGCGCCGCCTGACGAGGAGAGCGCCGTTGCGTCGACCGGCAATTTCGACCTGACCAGCCTCGAACAACTGACCGGGGGCGACACCGTCTCGATCAAAAAGCTGCTGAACGAACTGGTTAACGCCAATGCTGGCGACAAGGTGCGACTCATCGACATGTTCACCCGACACGATGTATCCGGACTCGCGGACCTGGCGCACCGGATCAAGGGCGGTGCGCGGATCATCCAGGCGCAAGGCCTGGTCGCTGCCTGTGAGGCGCTGGAAAACGCCTGCCGAAGCGCCGACGGCGTGTCGCTTGCCAACGCGGTGGGTGACCTGCGCCAGGCCATGGATCTGCTCACCGAACAATTGGAGAGCCATGTGACGAGGGCGCTTGCTTCCCCTGACCACCCACGGGAATGACTTCCTACAACCGAGTGTCGAGGAGGGCTTTTTCCGACTGTTTTTAGGACTCGTCCTACAGCGCCCCTCAAAAGCTTCCTCTAGCCTGAGGCCCCTTAACGTTTACGAGTCGGTTCACACCCGTCGCGTTGTCATTGGGATGCCCGTCATGCCGAATAAAGCACTACGTATCATGATTGCCGATACAGACCATTCTCATCGAATGAAGCTTGAGTATCTGTTCAACCAACAGGGCTATTTCCGGATTGCGCCCGTGAGCAGTGCGCAGGAGCTGATGACCTTGATGGCGTTCGGCATCGAGCCGTTCGACCTGCTGGTCGTCGATGCCTGCCTGGCGGAAGGGGCTCTGGACCTGCTGGGTTTCTTCCTCGATAACCCGCAGGTGCGCCATGGAATGATCTACAACGCGCAGCAGGCCGGCCTCCTGTCGGTCCCTGTCGCGCGGCGAGCAAGCGTGCAATTGCATCCTGCGCCGATGCCTGATCTCGCGGCCCTGGCGCGCCTGATGACACGGGTCGATCCGGCGGAGTGTGAGGTGCCCCGTCCCTGGAGTCGTCCCCTCAGGCACAGCCACGGCGGTTGATCCTGACCATTGGTCGGCACTGTCAGACCTGACAGGTGGCCCGGCCTGTCGCTTGTGCAAGAGTCCGCTGCAGCATGGCATCGGCGTTGTTTGTATTCATCTGGGGAGTTGCCTTGAAAGACGTGTTGATCGTGGATGACCACCCTGTCATACGGGGGGCATTGCGGCTGATTTGCCAGAACGAAGGGTTTACCCAGATCAGGGACGCCAATGGCGTGCTCGATGCCAGGGCCCTGATCAAGGAGCGTACGCCGGAGCTGGTGATCCTGGATCTGGTGATGAACGGTTTCGATGGCCTGGACTTGCTGGTCTGGATCATGGCCCAGCACCCCGAGTGCGGCGTGCTGGTGTTTACGTCCCAGGATGCGCAACACTTCTGCAACCGCTGCATCTCGGCTGGGGCCAGGGGCTTCGTGACCAAGAAAAGCGACCTGAAGGAGCTGACCAAGGCCATTCATGCCTTGAAGTCCGGTTATTCCTATTTTCCCCAGATGCCCGTCAGGCTGGATTTCCAGCAGCGCACCGAACAGCAGGCCCTGGAAAGCCTTTCAACCCGCGAATTATCCATCCTGCGAATGCTGTCCATGGGCATGCGTGGCAAGGATGTCGCCGAATCCCTGTACCTGAGCCCGAAAACCGTGAGTACCTACAAGACCCGGCTGCTGGAAAAGCTTGGCCTGAAGACCCTGGTGGGCTTGTCGGATTTCGCCAAGCGCAATCACCTCTGAGCCTTGGTTTCTCCCTGTGGGAGCGAGCCTGCTCGCGATGAACGATAATGCGGTCCGCGAATAGACCGTGCTGACCGCATCGCGAGCAGGCTCGCTCCCACATGAAGCTGCGCTACGCCATATCACTCTGGCTGAATTCCTCGGCCAGAAAATCGATCAACGTCCGCACCGACGGCAACAACCCGCGGCGTGACGCGAAGATCGCGTGGACGATCCCGCATTTCGGTGCCCAGCCCGGTACCAACTCCACCAGTTGCCCAGCCGCCAGGTCATCGCGGACCAGCACGTGGGGCAGGTGGGCAATGCCGATTCCCGCCAGGGCCGCCTGGCGCAGGACCAGCAAATCGTCGGTGACCATGCGTGGCGCGTGGCGGATCAGCGCGCTGGCGCCGTCCGGCCCCGACAACTCCCATTGATATTCCCGTTGCGCCGCCCCCCAGTGCAGGCTGGGCAAACCGTTGAGATCGGCCGGGGACGCTGGGGAGGACAGGCGCTCCCGAAAAATCGGGCTGCCCACCAGGCATTGGGTGCTCTTGCCCAGCACTTTCATCACCATGTCGGTGTCCTCCAGCGGCGGGAAGCGCACCCGCAAGGCGATATCGAACCCTTCGTGAATCAGGTCGACCCGGCGGTTAGTGCTCTCGATGAACAACTCCACCCGTGGGTAACGGATCATGTAGCGGGTCAGCATCGGTCCGACCCAGCTGTTGAGCAACGCCGTCGGACAACTGATGCGCACCAGCCCCTGGGGTTCGGAGCGGTTGCGTTCGATTACTTCGGCGGCGCTCTCGGCCTCGACCCGCATCGCCAGGCAACGTTGGTAATAGGCCTGACCGATTTCCGTCAACGAACAATGCCGGCTGGTGCGATGGATCAGCCGCACGCCCAGGCGCTCCTCCAGTTGTGCGATGCGTCGGCTGAGCTTGGACTTGGGCATGTCCAGCGCCCGGCCGGCAGCAGCGAAGCCGTGGTGTTCGACCACCTGGGTGAAGTAATAAAGCGTGTTCAGGTCTTCGATGATCGTTCTCCAGATAGAACGCTAAAGCCGATTTTTGCAGTCTAGTGCACCAAAGGTCTCAGTTTTAATCTGTACCCATCGAATCGCAACACCTGATTGGGAGACGCAGCATGAAAAAGCTCATTGGCCTCTACACCAGCCCGCGGCCCCATTGGGTCGGCGACGGCTTCCCGGTACGCACGCTGTTTTCCTACGACAATCTGGGCAAGCACATCAGCCCGTTCCTGCTGCTGGACCACGCGGCCCCAAACGAATTCACCCCCACCACTGAGCGTCGCGGTGTCGGCCAGCACCCGCATCGGGGCTTCGAAACTGTGACCATCGTTTACCAGGGCGAATTGGAACACCGGGATTCCACCGGCAGCGGCGGCAAAATCGGTCCGGGCGACGTGCAATGGATGACCGCCGCTTCCGGGATCATCCATGAAGAGTTTCATTCCGAAGCCTTCGCCCGCCAGGGTGGGTTCATGGAAATGGTTCAGCTATGGGTCAACTTGCCCGCCAAGGACAAGATGGCCCCGGCCGGCTACCAGACGCTGCTCAAGAATGACATTCCGAACATTGAACTGAAGGACGACGCCGGCAGACTGCGCCTGATCGCCGGGACCTTCGAGGGGCAACAAGGCCCGGCGAAGACCTTCACACCCATCGATGTCTGGGATATCCGCTTGAACGCCGGCAAGAGCCTGACCCTCGACCTGCACGAAGGCCGCAACACGGCCCTGGTGGTGTTGCATGGCACAGTCCAGGCCAACGGCCGCGAGCGGATCGAGGCCGGGCAACTGGCGCTGTTCGACCGGGCCGGCGACCAGTTGACCCTGCACGCCAATAACGACGCAGTGGTGCTGTTGCTCAGCGGCGAGCCCATCGACGAACCCATCGTCGGCCATGGCCCGTTCGTGATGAACAGCGAGCAGGAAATCCACCAGGCCTTCAACGATTTCCACTCCGGGCGGTTTGGCCAGATGGACGCTTGATTGCTGTTCCCTGTGGAAGCGAGCCTGCTCGCGATAGCGGTCCGCCAGTTGCTGAAGCGTTGACGGATCAACCGACATCGCGAGCAGGCTCGCTCCTACATGGGGTGTGCTGATTCCACGGCGTGTTCATCTGTGCCAATCTTCTCGCCAATGGCCTTCCTGGAGCTGTCCCATGCTGTCTCTGATCACCAATCACCCGCTGCTCTGCGCCCTGGTGCTGCTTGTGCTCGACATGCTGTTGTGGCGACTGGTCAATGCGCAGCGGTCCTATTGGAAAATAGGCGGGCGGCTGGTGATTTTTTCATTGTTCAGCATGCTGCTGTTCAATGAAGGCCTCAACCCCATGGAGCCGGCACAGTGGGTCGATGATGTACCGCGGCACCTGGCGGCCACCGGTTTGCAGATCGCCTGGTGGCTGTTCGCTGCACGGACCCTGACGGTGCTGATCGGCGCGGCGATGATGCAACGGGTCGGTCATACCGGGCGGCTGTTGCAGGATCTGCTCGGTGCGGTGATCTTCCTGATCGCCGTGATTGCCGCGCTGGCCTATGTCCTGGATCTGCCGGTCAAGGGGGTGCTGGCGACGTCCGGCGCGATGGCGATCATCGTCGGCCTGGCCTTGCAAAGCACCCTCAGCGACGTGTTCTCCGGCATCGTGCTTAACACCACCAAGCCTTATCAGCTCGATGACTGGATCTCCATCGACGGCACCGAGGGCCGGGTCACCGACATCGACTGGCGTGCCACGCGTTTGCAGACCGCCCAGGGCAGCATGGCGGTGATTCCCAACTCGTTGGCGGCCAAGGCCAAGGTCATCAACTTCAGCCGGCCCAGCGATGTGCACGGGTTGGCCATCAGCGTTCAGATCAGCCCCCACGCCCGGCCACAGAAAGTGATCGAGGCGCTGGAGCGCGCCATGATCGGCTGCCGCGCCTTGCTCGCTGTCCCGGCCCCTTGCGTAACGCTGAAAAGTTCCAGCAGCGCCGGGGCGGAATATGAAATCAGCGGTTTCGTTGCCACGCGAGCCCAGAAGCGCGAGGTCCGCAATCAACTGTTCGACCTGGCGTTCCGGCACCTGCGGGCGTCGGGGATCAGTCTCCTGTCCGACAGCGAAAGCGCCTCGGCCAGCGGTTCGTCACGACCCCGGGCGTTGCTGGACAGCTCGAGTATTTTCTCGACGTTGCGCCAGGAAGAGAAAGAGACCTTCAGCCAGAACATGACCCTGCAGACCTTTCGCGCGGGGGAGATGATTCTGCCGGCCGGCGAGGTCAGCGATCATTTGTTCATCATCGAGTCCGGCGTGGTCAGCGTGACCATGGTGCGCAACGGCCAAGTGTTCGAAGGTGGGCGCATGGGGCCGGGGGAAGTGATTGGCGAAGCCGGCATCATTTCCGACCTGGCCGCGCTGGCAAACTTTTCGGCCAAGACGTTCTGCACCCTTTATCGCATCGAGAAGGACTACCTCAAGCCTTGCCTCGACGCCCGTCACGACATCAACGACGCCATGAAGAACCTGTTGGATGTACGGATGAACCTCGCCCAGAACCTGATCCGCGAAGCTCCCAAGCCGGTGGCCAAGAAACGCTTCCTGCACTGGTTGCGCAGCCGGGCCTGAGCAACCTGCCCATTGGTCACTCGAACTTCCCAATAATTGGCTATTTGTACCGCGCCAGCCTGGGGCTAACGTAGCGCCACACCCCATTGTTCTGGAGCACACCATGCAACCGCGTATCGATTTCTACACTGCTTCCCCCGACGCCTTCAAAGCCATGCTGGCCCTGGAGAACGCTGTCATGAAACTGGGCCTGGAGAAGTCCCTGCTCGAACTGGTCAAGCTGCGTTCCTCACAAATCAACGGCTGTGCCTTCTGCATCGACATGCACACCGCCGATGCCCGCAAGGACGGCGAGACGGAGCGTCGGCTGTACGCCGTGACCGCCTGGCGCGAAGCTCCGTTCTTCACCCCTCGCGAGCGCGCCGCGCTGGCCTGGACCGAAGCCCTGACCCGCCTGAGCGACACCCATGCGCCGGACGCCGACTATGAACTGCTGAACGAGCATTTCAACCCCAAGGAAATGGTCGACCTGACCGTCGCCATCAACGCCATCAACGGCTGGAACCGCCTGGCAGTGGGCTTCCGTAAGATGCCCGAGGCGTGAAGCGTCCATAGACGCTCGAAATACCTTTGGGAGCCTGCTTGCTCGCGAAAGTGAAGTGTCTGTTACAAAGATGTTGAATGTGCAGCCGTCTTCGCCGGCAAGCCCGGCTTCCACAGGGGCAGGTGGCGTATGCAGATGCCGCGTACACCCGAATCCAAGGTGGGAGCGAGCCTGCTTGCGAAGGCGTTGCATCAGTCGACTTCGATAGCGGTTGATACCACGCCTTCCGGGGGGCGAGCAGCACGAGCCTATCTGCACCGGACAGCGCGCGACATTGCAGTGGGTGGCCATCGGGGCGAAGACCGACGGGGCGCCACAAAGGCTTCGGTGACATTCAGACTTTCAGGATCTTTCCACTGGCCGCTACTCCCACCAGCGATAACGCCAACAGTCCGAAGGCCACGCTCAGGCTGCTGCCATGGGCAATAAACCCGATCAGCGCCGGACCGGCGAGGATGCCGGCGTAGCCGATGGTGGTGATGGCCGGCACGGCAATCGCTTCGGGCATCAAGGTCTGCTTGCCGACGGCGGTGTACAACACCGGCACGATGTTCGAACAGCCAGCTCCCACCAACGCGCAACCCAACAGCGCCGCCTGCCACATCGGCGCCAGGGTGGCCAGCAGGAAACCGAGTGCGGCCGTGGTGCCGCCATAGATGATCACCCGTCGGGCGCCCAGGCGATGCACCACCGCATCGCCGGTCAGGCGGCCGACGGTCATGGTCAGCGCGAATGCGGCATAACCCAGCCCGGCGTAGGCGGTCTCGACCCCGCGCTCGGAGGCGAGGAACACTGCGCTCCAGTCCAGCACCGCCCCTTCGGCGAGGAACACGATGAAGCACAGGATGCCGATAAACAACACCACGCCGTGGGGAACGGCGAACGCCGGGCCCGAGCTTTCACTGCCGTAAGGCAGCAAGTGCGGCGCCGCCTTGAACAGCGCCACCAGCAGCAGCCCGTTGACCACCAGCGTCGCGCCCAGTGGCGACAGCCCGAGGCCGAGCAAGGCGCTGACGCCGGCCGCGCCAATGATCCCGCCGAGGCTGAACATGCCATGGAAGCCCGACATCATGGTCTTGCCACTGGCCCGCTCGACGATCACCGCTTGCAGGTTCACGGTCGAGTCCACCGTACCGAGCCCGGCGCCGAACAGGAACAACGCGGCCACCAGCCAGGGAAACGTGCTCATCGTCGCCAGCAAAGGCAACGCCAGGCAGATCAGGAGTGTGCCACCGCTCAACACCCGCCGGCAGCCAAGCCGCGCCGCCAGTGCGCCGGAAATCGGCATCGCCAGGATCGACCCTACCCCCAGGCACAACAGCAGCAGGCCGAGGGTGCCTTCATCCAGGTTCGCCCGCACCTTGGCGTAAGGCACCAGTGGCGCCCAGGCGGCAATGCCGACGCCGGCGATGAGATAGGCGATGCGGGTGGACATCTGTTCCAGGCGTCCGGGAACAAACGTGGGTGGGGGCGTGATGGCAGTCATGAATCGTCCTTGGTTTTGCGATGCTGTGATGCAGGTGGGAACCCTATGCTGGCATATCCACTGACCTCACGGCGACCTCTAGGTGCCGACCGAGGGTGCTGCATCGCGAGCAAGCTTTGCTCCCACGGGCCAGGGCAGCATACAGTGGCGCCCTTGCTGGCTGATTCCGGACCCGATTCATGACGCAGTTCTATGATGCACGCGGCAATATCTATGGTGTCGTTTCACCGCAACAGGTCCGTGCCCAAGGTGTGGACCTGCCGCCATCGGCGGCCCAGGCGGCACAGGCCCGTGAGTCCTGGGCAGCGGCTGCGGTGCGTGGGTTTTGCGCCTGGGCGCCGGGTGAGCAGCCTCCGGGCGCCAAGGCTCATCGCTGCGACGGTCTGCTGATCGGGCCGTTCCAGGATGAACCACCCTTTGACCTGTTGATCGTCAACACCGACGGTACCCTGGCCGAGCGCAGTGGCAACGGCTTGACGATTTTCTCCCATGCCCTGCAGGCGCAAGGCTTGATGCCGGGAGAGGACGACTGTGTGTTGCAGGTTCATCACGACAAACACGAAGGCTCGTCGCCGCTGCAAACGTCGGTTCGGGCCGCTGAGTTCGAAGGCACGCAGGGCTTCTGGCTGAACCTGGGACAGCCGCTGTTCGGGCCGCTGGCCGTCGCTGCCCAAACAACGGAAAGCGTGCGCTTCAATCAGCGTGAAGTCAGCCGAGTGGCGGGGCTTCATGCGTTGAACCCGGCATGGGGCAACAGTCAGTTCGTGAGCATGGGCAATCCCCATTGCGTGACGTTGGTGGACAGCGCCGAAGCGCTGCCGAGCAACGCGCAGATGCGCGCCCCGGCACTTTCCCAAAGCTTGACCCGCATCGCTTATGCCATGCCTGGTGGTGCCGGAGTTCCATGCCCGGCGGGGGTGAACCTGCAATGGGCTTGGCTCGAGTCCGAAGGACGGATCGCCGCCCGCGTGTTTGAGCGGGGCGAAGGACCGACCGCTTCTTCCGGCACCAGCGCCAGTGCCGTGGCCAGCGCCGCGTGGCGGGTGGGTTGGGTGAAAGCAGGGCCGGTGAGTGTGGTGATGCCGGGGGGGACGGCGCCGATCTTGCTGACAGAGGTGGGCGGGGAGCTGGTGCGGGTCAGTTTGTTTGGGACGGCGCGGCTTCTTTAGCGTCCTGCGGTGCGGCTGATGACGCTATCGCGAGCAGGCTCGCTCCCACAGGGGGATGCGGCGGACACAAAAGGTATGGCCGCTGAAGATCCAATGTGGGAGCGAGTCTGCTCGCGACAGCGTCGGGCCAGCAGCCTCACGGTCAACGGACAGCCCGCTATCGTCGGATCGCTCAGCCCAATTGCGGCCCAAACTCCACCACCGGCATCTGTCGCTTCATCAGCACTTCACCGTTGCGAATCGAGTAGAGCGGCAGCCCCTGGCTGCGGATCACTTCGTAGTCGCTGTCCGCCGACAGGATCAACAGGTTCGCCGGGCGGCCGGGTTCCAGCCCGTAGCGTTCGCCCAGGGCCATGGCCTTGGCACTGTTGTCGGTGACCAGGTCGAGGGCGCTTTGCAGGTTGCGATAGCCAAGCATGTGGCAGATGTGCAAGCCGGCTTCGAGTACCCGCAGGATGTTGCCGTTGCCCAGGGGATACCACGGGTCGACGATGGAGTCCTGGCCGAAACACACGTTCATCCCGGCTTCCAGCAGTTCATTGACCCGGGTGACGCCGCGGCGTTTGGGGAAGGTGTCGAAGCGTCCCTGCAAGTGGATGCTTTCGGTGGGGCAGGAGACGAAGCTGATGCCCGAGTGCCCCAGCAGGCGAAACAGTTTGGCGCAGTAGGCGTTGTCGTAGGAACCCATGGCCGTGGTGTGGCTGGCGGTGACCCGGGCACCCATGTCGCGGCTGCGGGCTTCTTCGGCCAACACTTCAAGGAAGCGTGAATGCGGGTCGTCGGTTTCGTCGCAATGCACGTCCACCAGGCAGCCGGTGCGTTCGGCCAGGTCCATCAGGAATTTCACCGAGCTGACACCCTGGTCGCGGGTGTATTCGAAGTGCGGAATACCGCCCACCACGTCGGCGCCCATGCGAATGGCTTCTTCCATCAGCTCGCGGCCGTTGCGGTAGGACTCGATGCCTTCCTGGGGAAACGCGACGATCTGCATGTCGATCAGATGACGGTTTTGCTCGCGCACTTCCAGCATGGCCTTGAGGGCGGTGAGTGCAGGGTCGGTGACGTCGACGTGGGTGCGCACGTGCTGGATGCCATGGGCGGCGAGGGCCTGGATGGTTTTCGTCGCGCGGGTCCGGGTGTCTTCTTCGGTGATGGTGGCCTTGCGCTCACCCCAGCACTCGATGCCTTCGAACAAGGTGCCGCTCATGTTCCAGCGCGGCTCGCCGGCGGTAAGGGTAGCGTCCAGGTGAATGTGCGGCTCGACGAAAGGGGGTACCACCAGGTTGCCGCCGGCATCGAGGTCCTGCGGGCCGAGGCTGGGGGCTTCGGTCTGGCGGGCGATGCTGGCAATCAGGCCGTTTTCCAGGTGCAGTTCATGCAAACCTTCGCGGTTGCGCAGGCGGGCGTTGATGATGTGCATCGGGCGAATCCTTTTTATAGGTCTTGGAGTGGCGCGTTGGTGGTCCGGGTACCCATGACGCCGATCAATAGCACATACGTTAGCGCGCCAGTGGCGATTCCTACCAGCGGTGCCACCCAGGGCGAATTGAACGCCGCGACGGTGCCGAGCCCATAAGCCAGCAACCCCGGCCAGTTGAAGGCGGGCAGCCGTGCATCGGCCAGGCGTGGATAACGCCCGCGCCAGCGGAAGAAGAAATCCGCCATGATCACGCCGCCAATGGGCGGGATCACCGTACCCAGCAGGATCAGGTACGGTACCAGCATGTCGTACATGCCCAGCAGCGCCAGCAGGGTGCCGATCATGGCGCCGCCCAGGGTGACGGTCTTGCGCCGCCGGGTGCGCAGCAGGTTGCAACCGGCCACGGCGAAGTTGTAGATGGTGTTGTCCTGGGTGCTCCAGATGTTGAGCAGCAGCATCGCCATCGCCGCCATGGCGAAGCCCTGCAACAGCAGCACTTCAACCACGTCCGGCTGCTGGTAGACGATGGCCCCGTAAGCGCCAATCAACACCATCAGGCCATTGCCGAGAAAGAAACCCATCAGGCTCGCCAGCACCGCGACTTTCGCCGAGCGGGAAAACCGAGTCCAGTTGGTCGCCTGGGTGGCACCGCTGACGAAGGTGCCGAACACCAGCGTGATGGCGGTGGACCCATCGAGGCTGCCCGTGGGCACCACCGCCAACAGGCCCTCCAGACCACCGACTTTCACCGTCGCGACCCACATTGACAGCATTAGCAGCAACATCATGGCCGGCACGGCGATGTACGAAAGGATCTCCAACCCGCGATAACCGACGTAGGCCGTGGCGCAGAACCCCAGGCCGAACAGCACCATCAGCCCCAGCACGGCGCCTTCGCTCAACCCGAAGTATTTACCCAGCACCACCGCGGCGGTCGCCGTGCCCCAGGCGTACCAGCCGATCTGGGTGAGCCCCAGGATCAGGTCGCTGAGCTTGCTGCCGACCTCACCAAAACAGAACCGGCCCATCAGCACCGAATTGAGCCCGCTCTTGAACGCGATGTAACCCAGTCCCGCGGCATAGAGCCCCAGCAGCAGGTTGCCGATCACGATCACGGTGAGCATCTCGGCAAAACCGAACGCGACTCCCAACTTGCCGCCGGCAAACATCGTGGCGGTGAAAAAGGTGAAACCCAGCAGCACCATGGCCGTGGAAGCCAGGCCCTTGCGGGCATGCATCGGGACTTCGCTCAACGGGTAATCGTTGCCTGGATCGTTCTGAGTCATGTGGCGGTCCTTGCGCAGGAGGGGAAATGTCGCAAGCGTGCAGCGGTCGTGCCAAGCGAATGATCGCGAGGTTATTTATAGACAATCCGGAGAAATGGGGGCGGGTGGGGAGTGAAAGTGGTGCAGCGGTGATTCAAGTTGGAACACGGTTCGCATTACCCCTGTGGGAGCGAGCCTGCTCGCGATGGCGCCGGATCAGTCACATCCGTTTCAACGGATAGGCCGTCATCGCGAGCAGGCTCGCTCCCACAGGGGATTGGAATACTCAAAGAGGGCGAGGCAACGACAGGAATCGCAAGATCGCCGCCACAATGGCTTCCGGGGCGTCTTCCTGGACCAGATGCCCGGCGTTCGGCACCGGGTGGAATTGCGCGCCTGGAATCAGTGAGTGCAACGCCCGGCCGCGCTCGATGGGGATCCATTGGTCGTCCTCGCCCCACAGTATCTGTGTCGGGCAGCGCACGCTCGAATACAGGCTCTCTGCCTCGCGGGTGTAACGCTCGTCCATTTGCGCAATCTGCCGATAGAACGCGGCCTGGCCGGTCTCGCCGAGCCATGGCTGCACGTAGGGGGCCAGTTCTGCGTCCGGGATGTCCCGCTTGATCGCGCCCCGGATATACGTCGGCACGATGGCGCGCTGAATGTAATCGGGCAGGCCGCTGAAGGCTGCTTCGTGCTGTCGCACATGCTGGACGAAGGGTGAACCCCAGGGCGACAGCGCCACCGGATCGATCAGCGTCAGGCTGCGGTAGTTTTTGCCATTGAGCAGGTGCGTGCGCAGGGCGGTGGCGCCGCCAAAGTCGTGGGCCACCACGTCAGGGCAGTCCAGGCCCCAATGCTCCAGCAGTTGCGCGAGCAGGTGGTTCTGGATGCCGAGGGAGACGTCGGCATCGGGTTGCGCAGATTGGCCATAACCCAACAGGTCAAAATAATGCACCCGATGGGTGGCGCTGAAGAGCGGGGCGATTCGATGCCACACGTAGGACGAAAAGGGCGTGCCATGGACGAATACCAATGGCGGGCCGTCACCGTGGATGGCGTAGCGAATGGCGTGTCCGTTGAAGGTGTATGCCTGATCCAGCGGCCAGTCGGTCATGGTCGATGCTCCACTGAAGGGGGTTCAGGGGATAGAGCATAGGCCAGTGCAGTTTTCCTGGGGAAACACATCTGTGGCGAGGGGATTTATCTGTGGAGAGGGGGGCTATCTGTGGCGAGGGGATTTATCCCCGCTGGCGTGCGCAGCGCGCCCCAAAGATACGAAGCGAATCAACCTGACGCACTGATGTTGGATTTTGGGGCCGCTTCGCGGCCCAGCGGGGATAAATCCCCTCGCCACAAAAGTCTGTTCAAGGTTGGGACTGCGGGTTACTCGCCGTGATAGATGCAACCGCTGGTGCACGTCTCATGGATGCGGATGGCGCTGAGTTCCGGCAGCAATGGCTTGAGCTCGTTCCAGATCCACTTGGCGAGGACTTCGCTGGTGGGGTTTTCCAGGCCAGGAATGTCGTTGAGGTAGTTGTGGTCCAGACGCTCGTAAAGTGGCTTGAAGATCGCCTTGATTTCCGAGAAGTCGCGAATCCAGCCGGTGTGCGGGTCGATGTCGCCGCTCAGGTGAATCGCCACCTTGAACGAGTGGCCGTGCAGGCGGCCGCACTTGTGGCCGTCCGGTACGTGGGGCAGGCGGTGGGCGGATTCGAAGGTGAATTCTTTGAAGATTTCCACAGGTTCAGGCTCTTTAAGGTAGCGGTCGCGAGGCAGGCGGCGGAGTTTATCAGTTTGGCTCCGGCGTTGCGCGCTCATGCTGACTAAAGGGTCAGCAAACGCTCGCCCAGCCCACCGTTGGCCGCCAGCTCAAGGAACTCGTCACCCAGGCGGCGACTCTCGTCCATCGCCGTGCGCCAATAGGTGCGGCGGCTCGCGTCATCGCCCATGAAACGCTTGAAGTCGTTTCGGTCTGGCAGCTTGCCGTAGGGCAGGCGAGCCAGGTACTCACGGGATGGCGCCACCAACAGGACATCCTGCAGGCGCTCAACGTTACCCCGGCGCCATGGCAGGCTTTTGTCGAACCAGCCGGGAATGACCCGGTCGGTGAAATGGGGATACAGCACAATGTCTTCGCCGCTGTAGGGCAGGTCGAGGTGATAGTCCAGCAAGCCGCCGTCGCGGTAGGTACCGGCCCCGGCGCCCGGCAGGTCGCGCACCCCCTCCATTACCATCGGGATCGAGCCCGAGGCCAGCAACGCCTGGCGCAGATTGCCGGCCGCAAGCGGTACGAAGCGTGACGGAAAGTCGTTCAGGGGATGCAGCGGCGGTGCCAGGCGCGGGTCGTGGATGATCAGCCGTTCGAAATGCCGCGACAGCCGCGCGCGGCCCCGCAGGTTGTCGGCAATCACCGACGACAAGCCCAGGCCCAGCCGTCCGCGATGATCCTGCGCGAGCAAGCCGTGGCTTTTGACGACCATGATGTTGAGCCGGTAATGCGGGTTGGCGAGGATCGTCGCGTCGCGGCCTTCGAGCAGGTCGTCGAGCATGCGCTGCGAACTCTGGCTGACCCCGGCCATGGTCACGCCTTTGGCGAAACTTTGGCCGTTGTACAAAGTACCCAGGCGTCGGATGCCTTCGGCGGCATCCGGCAGGCAGGCGCTGGCGAAGCGCCAGGAGCCCACCGAGGCCCCGATCAACGAACGTTCCCGGGGGGCGGCGGGCAGCCATTCGCCAAACAGCGCCAGATCCAGCCCCTGGATGCCCAGGGCCTTGGGGCCACCGGCGGCGCCTGGCAGGATGCCAACGTCGGCCGCCTTGAGACCGGCTTCGCGAATCCGCGCCAGGGCACGGGGGCCGGCCTTGAGGGTGAGGGCGGGAAACTTGATGTGGATGGCGGTCATACCGGTCTCTTGGCGTGGGCAAACGACGGATTATAGCGACACAACCCCCTGTGGGAGCGAGCCTGCTCGCGATGGCGGCGTATCAGATTGCAATAAAGTGACTGACCCACCGCCATCGCGAGCAGGCACGCTTCCACAGGGCACGGTCGTTGATCTGTGTTCCATGATGGCAATTCAGTTTCAGTTAAGTTCCCCCGGCTACAGTCGCCCCGTGACGATTATAAAAAGGAGATAACCCTTGAACCGCCTGACTGCCTTTTTCATCGCAACGCTCATGGCCCTGGGCGCCAGCCTTGCTCACGCACGGGACCTCGGCCCCGACGAATCCCGAAAACTGCAAGACGCTGGTACCATTCAATCCTTTGAAAAACTCAACGCCGCCGCCTTGGCCAAACACCCTGGCGCCACCTTGACCGATACCGAGCTGGAAGAAAAGTACGGCAAGTTCATCTATCAGGTGGAGCTGCGCGATCCCCAGGGCGTTGAATGGGATATGGAATTGGACGCCGTTACCGGCAAGGTGTTCAAGAATCATCAGGATACTTAATGAAGCTTAATCTCTGCGCCCGCAGTCCATGGCCGCTGGTGCTGCTGGCGTTTTGTTCGGTGGTCATGGCGCGGGACCTGGACCAGGACGAGGCCCTGCAACTGCGCCAGCGGGGCGTGATACTGCCGCTGGAGCAGTTGCTGCAACAGGCGCTGGATCTGCACCCCGGCGCCAAGTTGCTGGAGGCCGAGCTGGAAGAGAAACACGGGGTCTATATTTATGAGGTCGAGCTGCTGGATACCGACGGCGTTGTGCGCGAATTGGACCTGGAGGCCACATCCGGCCGCTTGCTCAAAGATAAGGAAGACTGATGCGCCTGCTTCTGGTGGAAGATCACGTTCCCCTGGCCGATGAGTTGATGGCTGGGCTGACACGACAGGGCTACGCCGTCGACTGGCTCGCCGACGGTCGCGACGCGGTGTATCAGGGCAGCAGCGAACCCTATGACCTGATCATCCTCGACCTTGGCCTGCCAGGTGTGCCGGGGCTCGAGGTGCTGGCCCAATGGCGCGCTGGCGGCCTGAGTACTCCGGTGCTGATCCTTACCGCCCGCGGCTCCTGGGCTGAACGCATCGAGGGCCTCAAGGCCGGTGCCGACGATTATCTGACCAAACCCTTTCATCCCGAGGAACTGCACCTGCGGATCCAGGCGTTGCTGCGCCGCTCCCATGGCCAGGCCAACCAGCCGACGTTGCAGGCCGCCGGGCTGCATCTGGATGAGGGGCGGCAATGTGTGGTTCGCGACGGCGCGGACATCCAACTGACCGCCGCTGAGTTTCGCCTGCTGCGCTATTTCATGCTTCACCCCGAGCAGATCCTTTCCAAGAGCCATCTCGCCGAACATTTGTATGACGGTGAAACCGAGCGTGATTCCAATGTGCTGGAAGTCCACGTCAATCACCTGCGACGCAAGCTGGGCCGCAGCGTGATCGAAACCCGTCGCGGCCAGGGTTACCTGTTCGGCGGACAGGGCCGGTGAGGTCCATTCAGCGCCGGCTGAGCCTGGGCCTGATCGGTGTGATGGTGGTGGTCGGCCTGGTCCTGGCGCAGACCAGTCTGTGGCTGTTCGAGCTGGGACTGCAGCGCTATCTGGAAGCCGGGTTGCGCAACGACAGCGAAAGCCTGTTGGTGGCCCTGGCGCGTGGACCCCAGGGGCTGCAACTGGATGAGCGGCGTTTGTCGCCGGCCTATCTGCGGCCGTTCTCCGGGCATTATTTCCGCATCGATTTCGCCGACGTGCACTGGCGCTCCCGTTCCCTCTGGGACCAGGAACTGCCCCGGCTCGACCATCCGGGTCTGCACGCCAACCTGCAATTGGGGCCTGAAGGCCAGCAACTGCTGGTATTGCGCACCGACTATCGACGCCTGGGTCAGTCGATTTCCATCAGCGTGGCCCAGGACTACACCCCCGTGCGCGACAGTTTCCTGCGCATGCAGCAGATTGGCCTCGGCCTCGGCCTGGCGGGGCTGTTGCTGATCCTGTTGTTGCAACGGTTCACGGTGCGCCGCGCCTTGCGCCCGCTGGAGAAAGCCCGGGAACAGATCGCGCAGTTGCAGCGTGGACAACGCTCGCAACTCGACGAGCAGGTGCCCCTTGAGCTGGAACCGCTGGTGGCGCAGATCAATCATCTGCTGGCCCACACCGAAGACAGTCTCAAGCGCTCGCGCAATGCCCTGGGCAATCTGGGCCATGCCTTGAAAACCCCGCTGGCGGTGTTGCAGAGCCTGGCCTCGAACGAAAAACTCGACCCATACCCCGAACTGCGCACGTTGCTGCTCGAACAACTGGAGCAGGTGCGACAGCGCCTGAACCGTGAGCTCAACCGTGCGCGACTGGCCGGTGATGCCTTGCCCGGCGCGCAGCTGGACTGCGATGCGGAACTGCCAGGGCTGCTGGCGACGCTGAACATGATCCACGGCGAGCATCTGCACCTGAGCTATGTCGCCGCGCCAGGGCAGCACCTGCCCTGGGATCGCGAAGACTTGCTGGAACTGCTGGGCAACCTGCTGGACAACGCCTGTAAATGGGCGGATGCCGAAGTGCGCCTGACCGTGACCGAGACGAGCGGGGCGTTCATCCTGGCGGTGGAAGACGACGGCCCGGGCATCCCTGAGGAGCGGCGCGACCAGGTCTTCAGCCGGGGCACGCGCCTGGACGAGCAGACCGACGGCCACGGCCTGGGACTCGGTATCGTGCGGGACATCGTCGACACCTGGGGCGGGACGCTGACCCTGCACGACAGCGAGTGGGGCGGGCTGAAAGTCCTGATCGAGCTGCCGCGGCGCTGATCGCGCCGAATTCCCTTGTGGGAGCGAGCCTGCTCGCGATGGCGTCGGGTCAGTCACCTTGATGCAATCTGATACACCGCCATCGCGAGCAGGCTCGCTCCCACAGGGGGGCTGTGGTGATTTTGAATATTGAAAACACCTCGAAACCCGCCGCATGGCCCTTGCAGCTTGGCGCCGCTTGCTGCAAAGTCCCCGCCTTTTTTCCGGTGGCTTTCCACCACTGCGCCTTGAGGTAACGATGATAAATGCAGTAATTGCCGCGGTTGGCATCATGCTGGTGCTCAGCCTGTCCCGCGTGCATGTGGTGATCGCGCTGATTATCGGCGCATTGGTGGGTGGCCTGACCGGCGGCCTGGGCATCGAGGCGACGCTCAAGGCGTTCAACGCGGGCCTTGGTGGCGGTGCGACGGTGGCGTTGTCCTACGCCTTGCTCGGCGCTTTCGCGGTGGCGATCGCCAAGTCCGGCATGGCCCACGCCCTGGCCGACAAGGCCCTGGCCCTGGTGGATCGCCAGGACGCCGTCGGTGGTTCCGGCATCAAGTGGGTGCTGATCGGCTTGCTGGGGGCGGTTGCTATCGCGTCCCAGAATATCCTGCCGATCCACATCGCCTTCATTCCGCTGCTGGTGCCGCCGCTGCTCTACGTGCTGACCAAGCTGCAACTGGATCGCCGGCTGATCGCCTGCGTCATGACCTTCGGTCTGATCACCCCTTACATGTTCTTGCCCGTGGGGTTTGGCAATATCTTCCTCAATGAGATCCTGCTCGCCAACATCGCCCGCAGCGGCGTGGATGTCAGCGGCATCAATGTCACCCACGCCATGGGCATCCCGGCGCTGGGCATGGTGTTCGGCTTGCTGCTGTCGTTGTTCAGCTACCGCAAGAAGCGTGTCTACGATCTGAAGAAAATCGCTCGGGTCGAGCAGGTGGCGGTGCGCTACAACCCGATGAGCCTGATGGTGGCGGGGCTCGCCGTGGCAGCGGCGTTCGCGATTCAGTTGCTGGTGGATTCGATGATCATCGGTGCCCTGGCCGGGTTCCTGATTTTCTCGCTGTCGGGAGTGGTGCGTTGGCGCGAGACCGACGACCTGTTTACTGAAGGCATGAAAATGATGGCGATGATCGGCTTCATCATGATCGCCGCCTCGGGGTTCGCCGAGGTCATGAAGGCCACCGGTGAAGTGCAGAGTCTGGTGGAAGCCTCGGCGGCCTGGATCGGCCACAACAAGGGTATCGGCGCGCTGATGATGCTGCTGGTGGGCCTGTTGGTGACCATGGGCATCGGCTCGTCGTTCTCCACTGTACCGATCCTGGCGACGATTTTCGTGCCGCTGTGCCTGCAACTGGGCTTCAGCCCGCTGGCGATCGTCTGCATCGTCGGCACCGCCGGTGCCCTGGGCGATGCCGGTTCGCCTGCCTCGGACTCGACCCTCGGCCCGACCTCCGGCCTGAACATCGATGGCCAGCACCACCATATCTGGGACACCGTGGTCCCGACCTTCATCCACTACAACCTGCCGTTACTGGCGTTTGGTTGGGTGGCGGCGATGGTGCTGTAGTCCGAAAACCGAGGCGCTTCCATCGCGAGCAGGCTCGCTCCCACATCGGAATGCATGTCCTGTGGGAGCGAGTCTGCTCGCGATGCTTTTGAGATTGCCCTACAGTTTTCCCCAAGCTTGCCGTTAATACAGCTAAC
The DNA here is from genome assembly GCF_006227205.1 of Pseudomonas sp. ICMP22404. GTDB lineage: Bacteria > Pseudomonadota > Gammaproteobacteria > Pseudomonadales > Pseudomonadaceae > Aquipseudomonas. The sequence continues at coordinate 493,643 of NZ_VCNG01000004.1, read as the reverse complement.
CACGCCAATAACACCAACAAGGGTGACCAGCATGCGCCTGAGCCTGAAGGCTAAAGTTCTGTCCCTGGCAGTATTGCCGGTACTGTTGTCTGCGGCGATCATCAGTCTGACCACGGCCTTCATCCTGCAGGAGCAGGCCGATAAAGAGGTCCAGCAGACCCGCGAACGTTTGCTCGCCGATGCCAAGGCGACGCTGCAGAGTTACGTGGCGGTGGGCCTGACCGCCATCAAGCCGCTGTACGATGCGGCCGCTCCCGGTGATAACGCGGCGCGGGCCGAGGCCATCAAGCTGCTGTCGAGCATCAGTTACGGCAAGGACGGTTACTTCTTCGGCTACGACTCCGAAACCGTGCGCCTGTTCAAGGCCAACAGCCCCGACGGCGTGGGCAAGAGTTTCAAGGAAAACCGCGACCCGAACGGGGTCTACGTCAACCGTGACCTGGTGAAAGTCGCCAAGGACGGGACCCACTACCTCGAATACAGCTCGCCACTGCCCAACAGCAAGGACCTGGTGCCCAAACTCGGTTACACCGAATACCTGTCCAAGTGGGACATGGCGGTCGGCAGTTCGGTCAACCTGGACGGCATCGAAGCCCAGGTGGCGTTGGTGGAAGCCAAGGTCCATGAGCGTGTACAAGGCGTGATATTGAGCATCATCGGCATCGCCGCCGTGGTGTTGCTGGTGATTGCGGTGGTGGGAGTGCTGCTGGCCAACACCATCCTGCGACCTTTGCACCTGATGAAAGACAACCTCGACGACATCGCGGCGGGCGAGGGCGACCTGACCCGGCGCCTGGCGATCACCAGCCAGGACGAACTCGGCCAACTGGCGGGCTCGTTCAACCGCTTCGTCGACAAGATCCATGGCCTGGTGCGGCAGATCACCGACATGACTTCGCAACTGACCGGTCTGGTGACGCAGGTCTCCGAGCAGGCCCAGCGCTCCGAGCAGGCCATGGAGCGCCAGCGCCACGAAACCGATCAGGTCGCCACGGCGATCAACGAGATGTCGTCCGCCGCCCAGGAAGTGGCCCGTAGCGCCCAGGGTGCCGCCGTGGCCGCCCAGCAGACCGACGAAGAAGGTCAGTCCGCCAAGCGGGTGGTGGCCGGCAGCATCCAGCAGATTCATGCGCTGGTGAACGACATCCGCAGCAGCGGCGTGTCCCTGGACAGCCTGCAACAGGATGTGGCCTCGATTGTCAGCGTACTCGGGGTGATCCGTTCGATTGCCGAGCAGACCAACCTGCTGGCCCTCAACGCGGCCATCGAGGCGGCGCGTGCCGGGGAAGCGGGGCGTGGTTTCGCGGTGGTGGCCGATGAAGTGCGGGCCCTGGCCAGTCGGACCCAGCAAAGCACCCAGGAGATCCAGGGCATGATCGATCGCCTGCAATCGGGTACTCATGCGGCGGTGGAGGCGATGCGTCGATCCAGTGAGGCGGGTGATGGTACGTCGGTTCGGGCCAACGAGGCGGGAGCGTCCCTGGACACCATGGCGCAGTTGATCGGCACCATCAACTCGATGAACGCCCAGATCGCCAGTGCCGCGGAAGAGCAGACCGCGGTGGCCGAGGAAATCAACCGCAGCGTGCACCAGATCGCTGTGGCGGTGGACAGCGTGGCCGATGAAACCCAACTCGGCGCCCAGACCTCCCGCAGCTTGAACGAGCTGGGCCAGCGCCTGGGCAAATTGGTCGGGCAGTTCCGCATCTGACGGCCAGGAGCTGCCGAAGGCTGCGATCTTCCGCTTCCGATCCAGATGTCTTCGCCTGGAGTACCAGGCCCTATCGGGAAAGGAGGATCGCAGCCTTCGGCAGTTTCTGTCGCGATCCATTGGTCAACACCCATCCCTGTTGGAATGGTGAGCCCGTTAAACATTCATGACTGACCCACCGCTATCGCGAGCAGGCTCGCTCCCACAAGGGATCGGTGGTGACACGCAGGTATCAGATTAAGCCCGGACCCTGTGGGAGCGAGCCCGCTCGCGATAGCAGTGGTTCAGTTGGCAAGGATGCCAACTGCCAAGCCCGCCCGTCCTATGGCTTGCGCACATCCCGCATCAACAAGCCGAACCGCAGGTCCACCGCATCCGGTATCGGCACATACACCACATGCCCGTCTCCCGGCGCGACGGCGATGCTCTGACCTTTCACGTCCTGCAGTTGATGCAGGTCGAAGTGAAAATTGCCCTTGGGCGTCATCAGTTCCATGTGGTCGCCCAGCTCGAAGCGGTTCTTGACCCGCACTTCGGCCAGGCGTTCGCGCCGCTCGCCGGTGAGCTCGCCGACGAACTGCTGGCGCTCCGAGACTGAGCTGCCGTTCTGGTAGTTCTGATATTCATCATGCACATGCCGGCGCAGGAAGCCCTCGGTATAGCCGCGTTGGGCCAGTGATTCCAGGTCGGTCATCAGGCCAAGGTCGAATTTCCGGCCGGCCATGGCGTCATCGATCGCCCGGCGGTACACCTGGGTGGTGCGCGCGCAGTAGAAGTGCGATTTGGTCCGGCCTTCGATTTTCAGGGAGTGCACGCCCATGCGGGTCAACCGCTCCACATGCTGCACGGCCCGCAGATCCTTGGCGTTCATGATGTAGGTGCCATGCTCGTCCTCGAACGCCGGCATGGATTCGTCCGGACGATTGGCCTCCTGGAGCAGGAACACTTGGTCGGTGGGCGCGCCGAGGCCCAGGGTGGGTTCGGGTTGATAGCTCTGCACGATGTCGCCCACGGCGTTTTCCACCGCTGGCTGGGCCGAGTATTTCCAGCGACAGGCGTTGGTGCAGCTGCCTTGGTTGGCGTCGCGCCGATTCAGGTAGCCCGACAGCAGGCAGCGCCCGGAATAGGCCATGCACAGGGCCCCATGGACGAACACTTCCAGCTCCATGGCCGGCACTTGCTGACGGATTTCGGCGATCTCCTCCAGGGACAGTTCCCGGGAAAGAATGATCCGGCTCAGGCCCTGCTGCTGCCAGAACTCGACGCTCGCCCAGTTCACCGTGTTGGCCTGCACCGACAGATGAATCGGCATCCGCGGGAAATGCCGTCGCACCAGCATGATCAATCCCGGGTCGGACATGATCAGCGCATCGGGCGCCATGGCGATCACCGGTTCGAGGTCCTTGAGGAAGGTGCGCAGCTTGGCGTTGTGCGGCGCAATGTTCACCACCACGTAGAAGCGCTTGCCCATGGCCTGGGCTTCGCGGATGCCCAAGGCCAGGTTGGCATGATCGAATTCATTGTTGCGCACCCGCAGGCTGTAGCGCGGCTGGCCGGCGTAGACCGCATCGGCGCCGTAGGCGAAGGCGTAACGCATGTTTTTCAGGGTGCCGGCCGGGGCGAGCAGTTCGGGGGCTACGAGGGGCATGGTGGCGTCTGATCGCAAAAAGCGGCGAGGGTACGTCACGGTCGGCCTGGCGTTATTGATCTGGATCAATGGCGCCGGTGAACGCAACGGCACTCCTGCGAGTCCCGACGGACTAACACTTATCGAGCCTGGGACATGGAAAGCAAATGAACCGAAAGAGCCTGCAATACAAATCCCAGATGTTGCTGTTGATCCTGGTCAGCATCGCTTTCATCTGGATCTTGCTGCCGTTCTATGGCGCGGTGTTCTGGGCGATCATCCTCGGCATTGTCTTCGCGCCGATGCAACGTCGCCTGCAACTGAAATTCGGCTGGCCGCGCAACGTCACTGCGTTGTGCACGCTGGGCATCTGTGTGGTCATCGCAATCCTGCCGGTGATCGTCATCAGCACCTTGCTGGTCCAGGAAGGCACGGCGTTGTACAAGAGCCTGGAAAGCGGGGAACTGGACATTGCCGATTACCTGGCGCGGTTCAAGGACGCCTTGCCACCGTACTTCCAGCATCTGCTTGACCGCTTCGGCCTGGGCAACCTGAGTGGGTTGCGGGACAAGATCGTCAAGAGCGCCATGCAGGGCAGCGAGTTCTTCGCCACCCAGGCCTTCAGCTTCGGCCAGGGTACGTTTCAGTTCCTGGTCAGCTTCTCCGTCATGCTCTACCTGCTGTTCTTCTTCCTGCGCGATGGCGCGGAACTGGTGCGCAAGGTCCGCACGGCCGTTCCCTTGGCGGAATACCAGAAGCGTCGTCTGCAATTGAAGTTCAATCGGGTCGTCCGGGCGACCGTCAAGGGCAACCTGTTGGTCGCGATCACCCAAGGGGCGCTGGGCGGATTGATCTTCTGGATCCTGGGGATTCCGACGGTGTTGCCCTGGGCCGTGTTGATGACCCTCCTGTCGCTGTTGCCGGCGGTGGGGGCGGGCATCGTCTGGGCGCCGGTGGCTGTGTACTTCCTGCTCTCCGGGGCGATCTGGCAAGGCGTTGTGCTAACGCTGTTCGGCGTGTTCGTGATCGGCCTGGTGGATAATCTCCTGCGCCCGATCCTGGTGGGCAAGGACACCAAGATGCCTGACTACATGGTGCTCGTCTCGACGCTGGGCGGCCTGGCGGTGTTCGGGCTGAACGGGTTCGTGATCGGGCCGCTCATTGCCGCTCTGTTCATTTCCTGTTGGGCCTTGTTTGTCGAAAGTGCGCCCCGGGTGAAATTGCCCTAACTGCGCCTATCAGGCGCTCAGCATGTAAGTGCCGATGCGCTGCGACAAGGCCTGGGCGGCGGGCAGGGAAGTCAGCGGGCCGCTGATGGTCACGCCGTCCTGGACCAGGTACCAGCAAGCCAACAGGCCACGTTCACGGAGTGCGGCGGGGACGGCGCTGCCAATGACAGACATGATTTGAATGTTGAGCATGGGAACCTCCATCTATCGATGGGGTTACCTTACGACTCAGCCGGCAAGGGGGAAAATCAACTGCTTCAATAGTAGGAATCGATGCCGCTCAATCGACGACCAGATCGAGCATATGCACCACTTCCCGTTCATTGAGCACGCCCTTGCGCACCAGGTTTTCCGTCAACAACGAAAGGAACTTGGCAGTGCGGTGGCCTTCCAGGTGCTTGAGCTCGGTCAGCACGTTGTACACCTTGCCAGAGGTGCACAGGCCGACGATGCGGTGGGGATTTTGCGTGGGCATACCTTCGTCCTTGTTGTTATGAAGCTGTTGTTGACGGACAGGGCCAGCTTGCGGCACGGCCATGACGCTCATGTGACAGCTCGGGTTGAAGAAAAACAAAGCAGGATTCAGACCATAATGCCTTTTTGGCGCCGGAATATTGTTCCGGTAGCGACGCTGGTGGGCCTTATATGGCCTCCAGCACGTTTTTCGCCCACAAAAAAGCCCCTGGATCTCTCGATCCAGGGGCTTTTGATCTTGCTGTCTGGCTCCACGACCTGGACTCGAACCAGGGACCCAGTGATTAACAGTCACTTGCTCTACCAACTGAGCTATCGCGGAATGACGCGTATGTTACTGATTGGAAAAGAGAAGTCAAGCTTTTGGATGGTGGGCGGTGTGTTTAAGCGGTCGTGGGCTTCCCTCAAACACTTGTTACCGCTTCACACAAGTAAGGATCATGCCGCAAAAAACGACTGTGGGAGCGAGCCTGCTCGCTCCCACAGGTTTTATGCGGGTTTTCAGATCACCTGAACAATCGCCTTGGTCACCGCATCGATGTTGCTCTGGTTCAGCGCGGCCACGCAGATGCGGCCGGTGTCCAGGGCATAGATGCCGAACTCGTTGCGCAGGCGCGTCACTTGTTCAACGGTCAGGCCTGAATAGGAGAACATCCCACGCTGGCGTGCGACGAAGCTGAAATCCCGGTGTGGAGCGGCCTTGGCCAGCATGTCCACCATCTGGTTGCGCATGCCACGGATCCGCAAGCGCATTTCCGCCAGTTCGGCTTCCCACTGGGCCCGCAGCTCGGGGCTGTTGAGCACGGCGGCAACGATGCTGGCGCCATGGGTCGGCGGGTTGGAGTAGTTGGTGCGGATCACGCGCTTGACCTGGGACAGCACGCGAGCACTTTCTTCCTTCGATTCGCTGACGATCGACAGGGCGCCGACGCGCTCGCCGTACAGGGAGAACGACTTGGAGAACGAGCTGGACGCAAAGAAGGTCAGGCCCGATTCGGCGAACAGGCGCACGGCCGCGGCGTCTTCGTCGATGCCATCGCCAAAGCCCTGGTAAGCCATGTCCAGGAACGGCACATGGTTCTTGGCCTTGACCACGGCCAGGACGTTTTTCCAGTCCTCGGGGCTCAGGTCCACGCCGGTCGGGTTATGGCAGCAGGCGTGCAGCACAACGATCGAGCGGTCGGGCAGGGCGTTGAGGTCTTCCAGCAGGCCGGTACGGTTCACGTCGTGGGTGGCGGCGTCGTAGTAGCGGTAGTTCTGCACCGGGAAACCAGCGGTTTCGAACAGGGCGCGGTGGTTTTCCCAGCTCGGGTCGCTGATGGCCACGACGGCGTCAGGCAGCAGTTGCTTGAGGAAGTCGGCACCGATCTTCAGTGCGCCGGTGCCGCCCACGGCCTGGGTGGTGATCACGCGGCCGGAGGCGATCAGTGGCGAGTCCTTGCCGAACAGCAGGGTCTGGACCGCCTGGTCATAGGCCGCGATGCCGTCGATGGGCAGGTAGCCACGGGAAACGTGCTGAGCCACGCGAATCGTCTCGGCTTCGACAACGGCGCGCAGAAGCGGAATGCGCCCCTCTTCATTGCAGTAAACACCCACGCCCAGGTTGACCTTATCGGTACGGGTGTCAGCGTTGAATGCTTCGTTGAGGCCCAGGATTGGGTCGCGGGGTGCCAATTCGACAGCGGAAAACAGGCTCATTAGTGCGCGGCTCTGAATGGAGTGTGAGGGGACGTGTGGCGCTCCAGCCGGATGCACTAGAGCGGTGCACAAACGGGGAGCTAGTATAGAGGCCATCACCGGACAGGGCGACAGGCGATTCGGTTTTTACGGTAAGTATTTTCGATTTTTTTCGACCGTTAGTCCCTTTGGCGCGTCAAAGACTCCAAGGCGTGTAGGACGTCCGTCTTGAAAGCGAAGGCATTCACCTCCACATTGTCTGCATTCCAGTTTTTTCCTCGGACGACATCAGTCGTTTCGGTCTTCTTCATTCCCGTCGCCTGGCCGACAGGCGTGAACCCAGGGGTTATGTTATGTCTGAATTCCAGCTAGTCACCCGATTCAAGCCCGCTGGCGACCAGCCGGAAGCCATCCGCCTGATGGTCGAAGGCATCGAGGCGGGGCTGGCCCACCAGACGTTGCTCGGTGTGACGGGTTCAGGCAAGACCTTCAGCATCGCCAACGTGATCGCCCAGGTGCAGCGCCCGACCCTAGTGCTGGCACCGAACAAGACCCTGGCGGCGCAGCTGTATGGTGAGTTCAAGGCGTTCTTCCCGAACAACGCGGTGGAGTATTTCGTCTCGTACTACGACTATTACCAGCCGGAAGCCTACGTGCCGTCGTCGGACACCTTCATCGAGAAGGACGCCTCGATCAACGATCACATCGAACAGATGCGGCTGTCGGCGACCAAGGCATTGCTCGAGCGCAAGGATGCGATCATCGTCACCACGGTGTCGTGCATCTATGGCCTGGGCAGTCCGGAAACGTACCTGAAGATGGTGCTGCACGTGGATCGCGGTGACAAACTCGACCAGCGTGCCTTGCTGCGCCGTCTCGCGGACCTGCAATACACCCGCAACGACATGGACTTCGCCCGGGCGACGTTCCGGGTGCGCGGCGATGTAATCGACATCTATCCGGCGGAATCCGACCTGGAGGCGATCCGCATCGAGCTGTTCGATGACGAGGTGGAGAGCATTTCGGCGTTCGACCCGCTGACCGGCGAGGTGATCCGCAAGCTGCCGCGCTTCACCTTCTACCCCAAGAGCCATTACGTCACGCCGCGGGAAACCCTGCTGGATGCCATTGACGGTATCAAGGCCGAACTCCAGGAGCGCCTGGAGTACCTGCGCTCGAACAACAAGCTGGTGGAAGCCCAGCGCCTGGAGCAGCGGACCCGGTTCGACCTGGAGATGATCCTCGAGCTGGGCTACTGCAACGGCATCGAAAACTACTCGCGCTACCTGTCGGGCCGCCCGGCGGGGGCGCCACCACCGACCTTGTACGACTATCTGCCGGCCGACGCCTTGCTGGTCATCGACGAATCCCACGTCAGCGTGCCTCAGGTCGGCGCGATGTACAAAGGCGACCGGTCCCGCAAGGAAACCCTGGTGGAATACGGTTTCCGCCTCCCTTCGGCGCTGGATAACCGGCCGATGCGCTTCGATGAATGGGAAAGCGTGAGTCCGCAGACCATCTTCGTCTCGGCCACTCCCGGCAACTACGAGGCCGAGCACGCCGGCCGCGTGGTCGAGCAGGTGGTGCGCCCGACCGGCTTGGTGGACCCGCAGGTCGAAGTGCGCCCGGCGCTGACCCAGGTCGACGACCTGCTGTCGGAAATCAACAAGCGCGTGGCCATCGACGAGCGGGTCCTGGTGACCACCCTGACCAAGCGCATGGCCGAGGACCTCACCGATTACCTGGCCGACCATGGCGTGCGGGTGCGGTACCTGCACTCGGACATCGACACGGTGGAGCGGGTCGAGATCATCCGCGACCTGCGCCTGGGCACCTTCGACGTGGTGGTGGGCATCAACCTGCTGCGCGAAGGCCTGGACATGCCGGAAGTGTCGTTGGTGGCGATCCTCGACGCCGACAAGGAAGGGTTCCTGCGTTCCGAGCGTTCGCTGATCCAGACCATCGGTCGGGCGGCGCGTAACCTCAACGGTCGGGCGATCCTGTATGCCGACCGCATCACCGGCTCCATGGAGCGGGCCATCGGCGAGACCGAGCGCCGTCGTGACAAGCAGATCGCCTTCAACCTGGCCAACGGCATCACGCCCAAGGGGGTGTTCAAGGACGTGGCCGACATCATGGAAGGTGCCACCGTGCCTGGTTCGCGCAGCAAGAAGCGCAAGGGCATGGCCAAGGCCGCCGAAGAAAGTGCCCGCTACGAAGCGGAACTGCGCTCACCGAGCGAAATCACCAAGCGCATCCGTCAGTTGGAAGAGAAGATGTACCAACTGGCAAGAGACCTGGAGTTCGAGGCGGCGGCGCAGTTGCGGGACGAGATTGGCAAGTTGCGCGAGCGTTTGCTCACTGTCTGAGTTTTGCAGTGGCCTTAAGGGCCTTATCGCGAGCAGGCTCGCTCCCACAGGGATTTGTGAACGCCACAAGTCCAGTGTGGGAGCGAGCCTGCTCGCGATTGAGGACGACGCGGTCTGACAGATGCACAAATCCCTTTGACTGGAGCCCGCCTACCATCGCCTGCTACCATTCGCCTCTTGTTTGATCTTCGCTTTTACCTTCTTTCCGAGACATGCCATGACCACCGTCCGTACCCGCATCGCGCCTTCGCCCACTGGCGATCCCCATGTCGGCACCGCTTACATCGCTTTGTTCAACTATTGCTTTGCCAAGCAGCACGGCGGTGAGTTCATCCTGCGGATCGAGGACACCGACCAGTTGCGTTCGACGCGCGAGTCCGAACAGCAGATTTTCGACGCCCTGCGCTGGCTCGGCATCGACTGGAGTGAGGGCCCGGACGTTGGCGGGCCGCACGGCCCGTATCGGCAGAGCGAGCGTGGCGATATCTACAAGCAGTATTGCCAGCAACTGGTGGACATGGGGCACGCGTTCCCATGCTTCTGCACCGCTGAAGAGCTGGACCAGATGCGCGCCGAGCAGATGGCTCGTGGCGAAACCCCACGCTACGACGGCCGCGCGTTGCTGCTGTCCAAGGAAGAAGTCGCCCGTCGCCTGGCTGCTGGCGAACCCCATGTGATCCGCATGAAGGTGCCGAGCGAAGGCGTCTGCGTGGTGCCGGACATGCTGCGTGGCGATGTCGAGATCCCGTGGGATCGCATGGACATGCAGGTGCTGATGAAGACCGACGGCTTGCCGACGTACTTCCTGGCGAACGTGGTCGACGATCACCTGATGGGCATCACCCATGTACTGCGTGGTGAAGAGTGGCTGCCATCGGCGCCAAAACTGATCCTGCTCTACGAATACTTCGGTTGGGAGCAACCGCAGTTGTGCTACATGCCGCTGCTGCGTAACCCGGACAAGAGCAAACTGTCCAAGCGCAAGAACCCGACCTCGGTGACGTTCTACGAGCGCATGGGCTTCATGCCCGAGGCGATGCTCAACTACCTGGGCCGCATGGGCTGGTCGATGCCGGACGAGCGCGAGAAGTTCTCGCTGCAGGAAATGGTCGAGCATTTCGACCTGTCGCGGGTGTCCCTGGGCGGTCCGATCTTCGATATCGAGAAGCTGTCCTGGCTCAACGGCCAGTGGCTGCGCGACCTGCCGGTGGAAGAGTTCGCCGCACGCGTGCAGAAGTGGGCATTGAACCCCGAGTACATGATGAAGATCGCTCCCCACGTGCAGGGCAGGGTGGAGACGTTCAGCCAGATCGCGCCGCTGGCCGGCTTCTTCTTTGCCGGCGGCGTGACGCCGGATGCGAAGCTGTTCGAGTCCAAGAAGCTCTCGGGCGATCAGGTGCGCCAGCTGATGCAACTGATCCTGTGGAAGCTCGAAAGCCTGCGCCAATGGGAAAAGGACAGCATCACCGCGACTATCCAGGCGGTGGTCGAATCCCTGGAGCTGAAATTGCGTGACGCCATGCCGCTGATGTTCGCCGCCATTACCGGCCAGGCCAGCTCGGTGTCGGTGCTTGATGCAATGGAAATCCTGGGGCCGGACCTGACCCGCTTCCGCCTGCGCCAGGCCATCGATCTGCTCGGTGGCGTGTCGAAGAAGGAAAACAAGGAGTGGGAAAAACTGCTGGGCGCGATTGCCTAAGCGGTCGTTAGGGCAGGGCATACCCCGGTTTTCCGGGGTTTGTCGGTAAGTGGTTGTTATCCCGGCAAAAAATTTTCAAATTTGTTGAAAATAAATTTGACAGCCCTCCGATACGCCCTTAAGATTCGCCCCGTCCTCAGCGATGAGGGGCTATAGCTCAGCTGGGAGAGCGCTTGCATGGCATGCAAGAGGTCGACGGTTCGATCCCGTCTAGCTCCACCAATTTACACTTCAAGGCCTGGCCACACCGGCCTTGAAGCGATCAACACTCAGCGTTGATCAGCAGTTAGAAGGGTTTGCGTCCCCTTCGTCTAGTGGCCTAGGACACCGCCCTTTCACGGCGGTAACAGGGGTTCGAGTCCCCTAGGGGACGCCAGTTTTACAGAAGCGATGTTGCAAAATGTCGCTCCGCCGCGAGGCGAAAAATCTGGGGCTATAGCTCAGCTGGGAGAGCGCTTGCATGGCATGCAAGAGGTCGACGGTTCGATCCCGTCTAGCTCCACCAATCGTCAGGTTCAAGGTCTGGCCACACCGGCCTTGAATCGATCAGTACTCAGCACTGATCAAGCAAGAAGGTTTGTGTCCCCTTCGTCTAGTGGCCTAGGACACCGCCCTTTCACGGCGGTAACAGGGGTTCGAGTCCCCTAGGGGACGCCACGATTACCCGCTCTGCGGGATTTTATAAGGGTCATTCAATTCTTGAATGGCCCTTTTGTTTGTCTGGCGTTCAGCCAATTCTCCTATCCTCGAAAAGACACTGCTGACCAGTGGACTGAGTTTCTGCTTGCGGAAAATTATTATGTTGATAATATTGTGATCGTAATATTCGGAGGCGACGATGAGCGATAAAAAAGCACAGACCCGTGAACGCATTATCAAGGCCGCCAGCGATGCGCTGATTCAGCGTGGTCCGGCCGAGCCGAGCGTGGGCGAGGTCATGGGCGCGGCCGGGCTGACGGTGGGCGGCTTCTACGCCCATTTCGAGAGCAAGGATGCGTTGATGCTGGAGGCTTTCAAGCAACTGCTCAGCCGGCGTCGCGGCCTGATCGCCGACATGGATGCCGAACTGACCGGCGAAGAGCGACGCGCCCTGGTGGCGGCGTTCTACCTGTCGCGCAAGCATCGGGACTCCACTGAGAACGCCTGTCCGATCCCGGCATCGATCGGTGAGTTGGGACGGCTGCCGGATCCGTTTCGTGAAGTGCTCAACGAACACATCGAATTAATGACCGCGCAATTGGCGGCCAGCCCGGAAGACGCCGACAAGGCTCTCGCCGACATTGCCTTGATGGTCGGTGGCCTGGCCCTGGCAAGGGCGTTGGGGCCGGGGGAGTTATCGGATCGTGTGCTGCGCGCCGCCAAATCTGCGGTGCGGTGAGCTAAGGCGCAAGCCGTGGGAGAAGAGCGATGGACAGATTGAGCTGGATTCGTGGCGTCAATGGCACGCTGGGTCGGGTGGCTCCGCGTTTGGTGGCAAGGAAAATGCGCGCGCTGTTCATGCATCCCCGGAACCTGCCACCACGGGACTGGGAATTGCCATTGCTGGCAAGCTCCGAGCGCATCACCTTGCGCTTCGGTCTTTCGGCCCTGCGCTGGGGCAAAGGCCCGACCGTCTTGATGATGCATGGTTGGGAAGGGCGGCCTACGCAGTTCGCCGCTTTGATTACGGCGCTGGTGGGCGCCGGTTACACGGTGGTGTCACTGGACGGCCCGGCCCATGGCCGCTCACCTGGCCGTGAGGCGAATCTCCTGTCGTTCGCCAGGGCGATGCTCGAGGCCGCTGCGGAACTGCCGCCGCTGCAAGCGGTGATCGGGCATTCCATGGGCGGGGCCAGTGCCATGCTCGCGGTCCAGTTGGGGTTGCGCACCGAGACCCTGGTCAGCATCGCCGCACCCGCACGCATTCTTGGGGTGCTGCGTGGCTTCGCCCGGCTGGTGGGCCTGCCACCCCAGGCGCGTTCGGCGTTCATTCGTCAGGTGGAAAAGGACGTGGGCATGCGCGCCTCGAAGCTGGACGTCGCGCATTATCAGCTGGATGTGCCGGGGTTGATCGTCCACGCCGAGGACGACACCTCCGTCTCGGTCAACGAGTCGCAGTTGATTCATGAGGCCTGGTTTGACAGCCGCCTGCTGCGCTTGCCCCAGGGCGGGCACCAGCGGGTGCTGGCCGATCCCCGTGTCATCGATGGCGTGTTATCGCTGCTGGCCGGGCGCAATCTGCAGGCACGGCAATCGGCCTGAGTTGTGGGGGCTGGGCTGGCCCGCGATCGCGTCGGTATATTCGACATTGATGCAGTTTGACCCGCCGCCATCGCGGGCCAGCCCGGCTCCCACAGGGATCGGGTACACTGCCCCGATTCACATCGATCGGGAGAGGGGCATGGGCTGGGATCGGGCAACACCGTTCATCATGGATCTTCAAGTAGCCGCCGAAGACATCGACGGGCTGGGCCACGCCAACAACGCCGTCTACGTCTCCTGGCTCGAACGCTGTGCCTGGCGCCATTCCCAGCGCCTGGGGCTGGACCTGGCGGAGTACCGCCGACTGGACCGGGCGATGGCCGTGGTGCGTCATGAAATCGATTACCTGGCGGCTGCCTACGAAGGCGACGAACTGCAGCTGGCCACCTGGATCGTCGACTGGGACCAGCGACTGAAGATGACCCGGCATTTCCAGCTGATCCGCCCCAGCGACAACACCACCGTGCTGCGGGCGCAGACCACATTCGTCTGCATTGAGCTCTCCACCGGCAAGCCCAAGCGCATGCCGCCGGAGTTCATCGAAGGCTACGGCCCGGCGCTCGCGGCTCATGGTACATCCAGCATTCTCGCCAACTGATCCACCGCTATCGCGAGCAGGCTCGCTCCCACATCGGCCTAGGCCAGCAGACCCATGGCGGCCATCCATAGCCCCCTGTGGGAGCGAGCCTGCTCGCGATGGCGGAGGTACATCCAGCACACTGCAAACTGACCCACCACTATCGCAAGCACGCTTGGTCCCACAGAATCCGGTAAACTGCCGCACGTTTTTTCGTTGAGTGCGTTTTCCCATGCAAATTGCCCTGGCGCCCATGGAGGGGTTGGTCGACAACATCCTGCGGGACGTCCTGACACGCGTCGGTGGTATCGACTGGTGTGTGACCGAGTTCATCCGCGTCAATGACCGCCTGCTCACGCCGGCCTACTTCCACAAGCTCGCCCCGGAGCTGCTGACCGGCGCCCGGACCGCCGCCGGCGTGCCGCTGAGGGTGCAGTTGCTGGGCTCCGACCCGGTGTGCCTGGCGGAAAACGCTGCGTTGGCCTGTGAGTTGGGTTCGGAAGTCGTTGACCTGAATTTCGGCTGCCCGGCCAAGACGGTGAACAAGTCCAGGGGCGGCGCGGTATTGCTCAAGGAGCCGGAGCTGCTCAACGAAATCGTCGAACATGTCCGTCGCGCGGTGCCAAAGCACATTCCGGTCACCGCCAAGATGCGCCTGGGCTTCGACAGTCCGGACGGTGCGCTGGTCTGCGCCACGGCGCTGGCCGAAGGCGGGGCGGCGCACATCGTGGTGCACGCGCGGACCAAGACTGACGGCTACAAGCCGCCGGCCCATTGGGAGTGGATCCCCCGGGTGCAGGAAGTGGTCAAGGTGCCGGTGTTCGCCAATGGGGATATCTGGAGCGTCGAGGATTGGCGGCGTTGCCGTGAAATCAGCGGCGTAGAGGACATCATGCTCGGTCGTGGCCTCGTTTCCCGTCCGGACCTGGCCCGACAGATCGCCGCCGCCCGCGCTGGTGAAGAGGTGGTGCAGATGTCCTGGGCAGAGCTGCAACCGATGCTCCAGGATTTCTGGGTACAAGTGGTCGAACAGCTGACGCCGCGTCAGGCGCCCGGACGGTTGAAGCAGTGGCTGGCGATGCTGACCCGCAATTATCCTGAAGCGGTCGAGCTGTTTACCGCGCTGCGTCGGGAAACCGAGCTCGATGCCGTGGGCCATTTGCTGGGTGTGCAGCGCACCGAAGCGGCCTGAAAAAAATTTCGAAAAAAGCTCTTGAAAAGTATTTGGCGACCCCTAGATAAGGGGTACGCGATGCCGAATTCGGGTCGCGGAGACAAAAAACCTTGCTGAAATTTTCAGGAGATTTGAATCATGAGTACTGCATTTTCGCTGGCCCCTCTGTTCCGTTCCTCGGTGGGCTTCGACCGTTTCAACGACCTGTTCGAAACCGCCCTGCGCAACGAACCGGGCAGCAGCTATCCACCCTACAACGTGGAAAAATACGGTGATGATGAATACCGTATCGTAGTCGCCGCCGCTGGCTTCCGGGAAGAAGACCTGGACCTGCAGGTGGAAAAAGGTGTGCTGACCATCAGCGGCGGTAAGCGCGAGGCCAGCAACGACAGCGTGACCTACCTGCATCAGGGCATCGCCCAGCGTGCATTCAAGCTGTCCTTCCGGTTGGCGGATCATATCGAGATCAAGTCCGCGGGCCTGAGCAACGGTCTGTTGAGCATCGACCTGTTGCGGGTGATTCCGGAAGAGGCGAAAGCCAAGCGCATCCCGATCAACGGTGCGCAGCAACAACCCGCGCTGCAGAACTGATGCATCGCAATTGAAAAAGGGCGCCGAAAGGGCGCCCTTTTTCATGCCGGTGATTTTATTGTGGCGAGGGGATGAATCCCCTCGCCACAGAAGACAGCTGCACTCGTTACGGCAGCAACCGCTCGAACGCATCCAACGGCAACGGCCGGCTGTGCAGGTAACCCTGGTACAGATGGCAATCGAGCCCCTGCAGGAAGTGCAGTTGTTCCAGGGTTTCCACGCCTTCGGCAATCATTTCCAGGTTGAGGCTGCGGGCCATGGCGACGATGGCGCGGATGATCTCGGCGTCGTTGGGGTCGCTGGTGGCGTCGCGCACGAATGACTGGTCGATCTTCAGTGTGTCCACCGGCAGGCGCTTGAGGTAGGTCAGCGACGAATAACCGGTGCCGAAGTCATCCATGGCGAAGCTCACCCCCAACTTCTTGAGGCGGCGCATCTTGCCGATGGTGTCGTCCAGGTTCTGGATCACGATGCCTTCGGTGATTTCCAGTTTCAACATGGTGCAGGGCAGGCCGTGGATCGTGAGGCTGTTTTCGATGCGTTCGACGAAGTCGCTCTGACGAAACTGGCGCGGGCTGATGTTCACGCACAGGCTGAACCGCTGCGGATCGATCTTGCCCTTCGCAATCAATTGCTTGAAGCCATTGCAGGCTTCATCGAGGATCCAGGTGCCCACTTCCAGGATCAACCCGCTGTCTTCCAGGACCTTGATGAACTCGTTGGGCGACTGTGCGCCCAGTTCGGGATGATGCCAGCGCACCAGCGCTTCGGCACCGACGATACGGTTGTCCCGGGCGTCGACCTGAGGTTGGAAGTGCAGGCTGAACTCGTCGCGGGCCAGGGCCTGGCGCAGGTCGGTTTCCATGCGCAGCCGTTCACTGGCCGCCTTCTGCATGGTGGCGTGGAACATCTGCGAGGTGTTGCGCCCCGAATCCTTGGCGCGATAGAGCGCAATGTCTGCGCGCTTGAGCAGATCGGTCGGGGTGGAACCGTGGTCGGGAATCAGCGCCATGCCGATGCTGGGCGTGACCTGCAATCGCTGGCCGTCGAGGAACATCGGCTCTGAAAGCAGTTCGCGCAGGGTGTCGGCCAGCTTCTGCACCTGCTCGCTGACTTCGTTGCGGGTGCCTTCCAGGCCGCTGAGCAACACCACGAACTCGTCACCGCCCAGTCGTGCGACGGTGTCCTCCAGGCGAACGCTGGCTTCCAGGCGCGCGGTGATGATTTTCAGCACGGTGTCACCCACTGGGTGCCCCAGGGAGTCGTTGATGTGCTTGAAGTGGTCAAGATCGAGGAACAGCAGCGCACCGCGCAAATTATGGCGTTTGAGCAGGGCGATCTGCTGGCTGAGCCGGTCCATCAGCAAGGCCCGGTTGGGCAGGTTGGTCAGCGGATCGTGATAGGCCAGGTGACGGATCTGGGCTTCGGCGTTGCGCAGCAGGCTCACGTCCCGGGCGGTCAGCAACAGGCAGTCCGTTTCGTTGAGCATGATGGGCTCGACCGACACCTCAACCGTGAGCAATTCCCCACGTTTGTTGCGTCCGAGCATTTCCTGGTGGTGCACACGGCCCTTGAGTTGCAATTCGGCCAGCAGGGACGCGCGTTGTTTTTCCTCGGCCCAGATGCCCACCTCGTACACCGTGTGTCCTATCACCTCGTCGGAGCGGTAGCCGGTCAGGCGGCAGAAACCGTCGTTGACCTCCAGGTAGCGGCCGCTTTCGCGTTCGGTGATGGTGATGGCGTCAGGGCTGGAGTGGAACGCCTTGGCGAATTTTTCCTCGCTGGCCTTCAGGGCCGCTTCGGAGCGTTGTTGCTGGGTGATGTCCCGCAGGGTGGTGACGATGCAGGGCTGGTTGCTGACGTTGATCTGCCGGCTGGAGATCACGCAGGTCAGCGGCTGGCCGTTCTTGTGATGGACGACAATGGCAACGTTGTTCAGCGATTGCTCGCGAATCACCCGTTCGATGCGTTGCAGGCTGTTGCCCGAGGCGTCCCAGAGGCCGATTTCGTCGGCACTGCGGCCGATCACATCACTGGCGGACCAGCCGAAGGTCTGGGTGAAGCTGGAGTTGATCTCAAGGAAGCGGCTGCTTTCCTGGTGGGTGACGCAGATCGGATCGGGGCTGACCTGGAACAGCGTGGCGAATTTTTCCTCGGACGCCGCCAGGCTCTGCTCGCGCTGGACCTGATCGGTGATGTCCAGCAAGGTGCCGGCCATGCGCTGGGGGCTGCCGTCTTCGTTGCGGTAGAGGCGGGCGCGGCTCTCCAGGTAACGGGAGCTGCCATCCGGCAATTGCACGCGGTAGGTCAGTTGATAATTGCCCGCCGGGCCTTCGCGCAGGCTGCGATACGCATTGCGCATGTTGTTGCGCTCTTCGTCGGGCACCCCTTCGAAAAAAGCGTCGAATGATTCGTGGAACGGCTTGGGCTCCAGGCCATGGAGCTGCGCGGCACGGGCCGAGCCGTAGAGCATGCCGCTGGGTATGTGCCAGTCCCAAGTGCCCAACTGCGCCGAGTCGAGGGCCAGGTCGAGGCGTTCCTGGCTGTCCTTGAGGGCCAGTTCGGCCAGTTTGCGTTCAGTGGTGTCGAGAAACGTGCTCAGCAGATAGGGCTGCCCTTCAAGTTCGACCTTTTGCGCGCTGAGGATGCCGTTGTGGATCTGGCCGTTACTGGCGCGGAATTCCACCTCCATGCTCACCAGTTCGCCCTTGGCCTTGGTGGCTTCCACCAGTCTTGCCCGCTGGCTGGGATCGACCCACAGGCCCAGTTCCAGGGTGGTACGGCCGATGACATCGTGCACCGGCCAGCCGAACAGGCTTTCGAAATACTGGTTGGCTTCGCTGATCAGCCCGTCTTCCTGGCGGGTCAGCAGCACCATGTTCGGGCAGAGGTGAAAGAGCGTGGCAAAGCGTTTCTCCGAGCTGCGCAAGGCCTGTTCGCGCTCGCGCTGGTGGGTGATCTCACGGATGACCCCGATCATGCGTGGGCGTCCGTGCTTGTCGGGCGATACGCTGCCGCTGATTTCCAGCCAGTGCAGGCTGCCGTCGGGCCAGACAATGCGATGGTGCATCGCCTGTTCCAGCGGCGCGCCGGCCACGGCCGCGTGAAAGGCGCGGATGGCCTTGGTGCGGTCCTCGGGCAATAGCAGGTCCAGGTAATCCACATCCCCTGGCAGCGGTTGGCGCGGGTCGAAGCCGAACAGCGCCTGGGTGCCCCTGGACCAACTGATCCGCCCGGTATCGATGTCCCACGACCAGGCCCCCAGGCGCGCTCCGTTCAGCGCGGCCAGCAACTGCGGCGCGCTGTCCCAGCTTTGCTCCGACCGTTTCGGGTCAAGCGCCTGGATACGCGGCAGGGGCGGGAGATGGTCAGCGGGTTTGGGCATTATCTAGCGAGCCTTGGGCAGTGAGCGTTAAGCGCAGGCATTTTCGGCTCTATAGGAGTAGCACAACCTATGCCCTTGTCCCTGGCAGATCGATTTGTGCGTCCAATAAGGACATGAAAGCGCGCGCAGCATTCGACAGCGTCCGTTCAGTGTGCACGATATAGCCTAGCTGGCGACTGAGCTGTATGCCCGGCAAAGGGATGCGCGCCACCTGATCGTCGAGCATGGTGCGCGGCAGGACGCTCCAGGCCAGCCCGATGGAGACCATCATCTTTATGGTTTCCAGATAATTCGTGCTCATGGCGATGTTCGGTGTCAGGCCCTGGGCCTCGAACAGGCGCCGGACGATGTGGTGGGTAAACGTGTTGCCCCCTGGAAAAACCGCGGGGTGCAGGGCGATGTCCGCCAGGCTGACCGCGCGGTTGTCCAGCAGCGCATGTTCCGGCGCCACCACGAAATCCAGGGGGTCGTCCCACACCGGCGTGGCACGCATCAGCGCATGCGGCTCGGGGGCGAGGGTGATGACCGCCAGTTCCGCCCGTCCGTGAAGAATTTCTTCGTAGGCCACTTCCGAATCCAGGAACTGAATGTCCAGGGCCACTTGTGGATAACGTCGGGTGAATTCCCTCAATAGAGGCGGTAGGCGGTGCAGGCCGATGTGATGGCTGGTGGCCAGCGTCAGCCGGCCGGTGACTTCGCCGGTCAGGTTGGTCAAGGCACGACGGGTGTCATCCAGCACATTGAGGATCTGATAGGCCCGTGGCAGCAGGGCCCGACCCGCCTCGGTCAGGCCGATTTCACGCCCCAGTCGATCGAACAGGCGGACTTTGAGCTGCTGTTCCAGCCCGGCGATACGCTTGCTGATGGCCGGCTGGGTCAGGTGCAGGCGTTCACCGGCGCCGGAGAAACTGCCCGTCTCGGCAATGGCGATAAAGGCGTTGAGGTTGGCGAGGTCCATGGCAGTCTTTGTCGAATTCCTGTTGGTTATGCAAAGTATAAAAATTATGAATTTGAGTTATTTAATGTAGCCCCATACCATCAGCCTCACAAGCCAAAGGGTTATTGAGTCGTTCAAGACCCGGGGCATAGAAACAAGCTGATGAGGAACCGTCTGATGGCCGGCAAAACGCTCTACGACAAGCTCTGGGATTCGCATTTGGTCAAGCAGCGCGACGATGGCTCGGCGCTGATCTATATCGACCGTCACATCATCCACGAAGTGACCTCGCCACAAGCCTTCGAAGGGCTGCGCCTGGCCGGGCGCAAGCCATGGCGGATCGATGCCAACATCGCGACCCCGGACCACAACGTGCCGACCACCCCGGAGCGCAAGGGCGGTATCGAAGCCATTGTCGACCAGGTTTCGCGTTTGCAGGTTCAGACCCTCGATGACAACTGTGACGAATACGGCATCGTTGAATTCAAGATGAACGACGTACGCCAGGGCATCGTCCACGTCATCGGCCCGGAGCAGGGCGCGACCTTGCCCGGCATGACCGTGGTCTGCGGCGACTCCCACACCTCCACCCACGGCGCTTTTGGTGCCTTGGCCCACGGCATCGGCACCTCCGAGGTCGAGCATGTGCTCGCCACCCAGTGCCTGGTGGCCAAGAAAATGAAGAACATGCTGGTGCGCGTCGAGGGCAAGCTGCCGTTCGGCGTGACCGCCAAGGACATCGTCCTGGCTGTGATCGGCAAGATCGGCACCGCTGGCGGTAACGGCCATGCCATCGAGTTCGCCGGCAGCGCGATCCGCGACCTGTCCGTCGAAGGCCGCATGACCATCTGCAACATGTCCATCGAAGCCGGTGCCCGCGTGGGCCTGGTGGCTGCCGATGAAAAGACCGTCGAGTACGTCAAGGGTCGTCCGTTCGCCCCGAAAGGCGCCGAGTGGGACCTGGCGGTAGAGGCCTGGAAAGACCTGGTGTCGGACGCCGACGCCAGGTTCGACACGGTGGTCGAGCTCGATGCCACTCAGATCAAGCCGCAGGTCAGCTGGGGCACTTCGCCCGAGATGGTCCTGGCGGTGGATCAGAAGGTGCCGGATCCGGCCAAGGAAATGGACCTGGTCAAGCGCGACTCCATCGTGCGCGCCTTGAAGTACATGGGCTTGAGCGCGAACCAGGCGATCACCGACATTCAGCTCGACCGCGTGTTCATCGGTTCCTGCACCAACTCGCGGATCGAAGACCTGCGCGCCGCAGCAGTGATTGCCAAGGGCCGCAAGGTCGCCTCGACCATCAAACAGGCCATCGTGGTACCGGGTTCGGGCCTGGTGAAGGCCCAGGCCGAAGCGGAAGGGCTGGACAAGGTGTTCATCGAAGCCGGTTTCGAATGGCGTGAGCCAGGGTGCTCGATGTGCCTGGCGATGAACCCGGACCGCCTGGAGTCGGGCGAGCATTGCGCCTCCACCTCCAACCGTAACTTCGAAGGCCGTCAGGGCGCTGGTGGGCGTACCCACCTGGTCAGCCCGGCCATGGCCGCGGCGGCTGCCGTCAACGGCCGTTTCGTCGACGTTCGTGAATTGATCTGAAGGAGAGCGCAGCATGAAAGCTTTTACCCAGCACACTGGTCTTGTCGCGCCTCTGGATCGTGCCAACGTCGACACCGACCAGATCATTCCCAAGCAATTCCTGAAGTCCATCAAGCGCACCGGCTTCGGTCCGAACCTGTTCGACGAATGGCGTTACCTGGATGTGGGCCAGCCCTACCAGGACAACTCCAAGCGGCCGCTGAACAAGGACTTCGTGCTCAACGCCGAGCGCTACCAGGGCGCCAGCGTGTTGCTGGCCCGGGAGAACTTCGGTTGCGGTTCGAGCCGCGAACACGCGCCATGGGCTCTTGAAGAGTACGGCTTCCGCAGCATCATCGCGCCGAGCTACGCCGACATCTTCTTCAACAACAGCTTCAAGAACGGTTTGCTGCCGATCATCCTCAGCGATGCTGAAGTGGACGAGCTGTTCCAGCAGGTCGAGGCCAACCCGGGCTACCAGTTGCAGATCGACCTCGCAGCCCAGACCGTGACCCGTCCCGACGGCAAGGTGTTGAGCTTCGAGATCGATGCGTTTCGCAAACATTGCCTGCTCAACGGGCTGGACGACATCGGTTTGACCCTGCAGGACAGCGAGGCGATTGCCGCGTTCGAAGCGAAGCATCGGGCGAGCCAGCCTTGGTTGTTTCGCGATGCTTGATTTCGCGTAAGGCGTGACAACGTTATCGCGAGCAGGCTCGCTCCCACATTGGATTTGCGGTGTACCCAAAACCCTGTGGGAGCGAGCCCGCTCGCGAAGAGGCCAGCCCAGGCACTACAACACCCTAAGGACATCCCATGACCAGCACCGCCCACAGTCAGGTTGTACAAAAGCAATTCGGTGAACAGGCCTCGGCCTATCTGAGCAGTGCCGTGCACGCCCAGGGCGCCGAGTTCGCGCTGCTGCAGGCGGCACTGGCGGGGAAGGACAATGCCCGTGTGCTGGACCTGGGATGCGGCGCCGGCCACGTGAGTTTTCACGTGGCGCCATTGGCCGGTGAAGTGGTGGCCTATGACCTGTCCCAGCAGATGCTGGACGTGGTGGCCACGGCGGCAGTGGGGCGTGGCTTGGGTAACATCGCCACGGTGTGCGGTGCCGCCGAGCGCTTGCCGTTCGCCGATGGCGAGTTCGACTTCGTGTTCAGCCGCTATTCGGCGCATCATTGGAGCGACCTGGGTTTGGCGTTGCGCGAAGTGCGCCGCGTGCTCAAGCCGGGTGGGGTGATGGCGTTCATTGATATCCTGTCGCCCGGCACGCCGTTGCTGGATACCTACCTGCAAAGCGTCGAAGTACTGCGCGACACCAGCCATGTGCGTGACTATTCGGCCGCCGAGTGGCTGCGCCAGGTCAGCGAAGCGGGGCTGCAGGTGAGCAGCACCTCTCGCCAACGCTTGCGCCTGGAATACCACTCCTGGGTCGAGCGCATGCGCACACCCGAGGTGATGCGTGGTGCGATTCTCGAGCTGCAACGCGCGATGGGCGATGAAGTGCGTGAATATTTCGAAATTGAGGCCGATGGTTCTTTCAGTACGGATGTACTGGTGCTGTGGGCCGAGCGATAGCATTTTTCCTGGTGCCCGGAAGTAGAAAACCTGGCGCGCCGGTACAACAAACGAGGAAAGCATGAGCAAGCAGATTCTGATTCTCCCAGGCGACGGTATTGGCCCGGAAATCATGGCCGAAGCGGTCAAGGTCCTGGAACTGGCGAACGACAAGTACGGCCTGGGCTTCGAGCTCAGCCACGACGTGATCGGCGGCGCTGCCATCGACAAGCACGGCGTGCCCCTGGCCGATGAAACCCTGGACCGTGCCCGCGCGGCCGATGCCGTGCTGCTGGGTGCCGTGGGTGGCCCGAAATGGGACAAGATCGAGCGCGACATCCGCCCCGAGCGCGGCCTGCTGAAGATCCGTGCGCAACTGGGCCTGTTCGGCAACCTGCGCCCGGCGATCCTCTATCCGCAACTGGCCGACGCTTCGAGCCTGAAGCCGGAAATCGTTTCGGGCCTGGATATCCTTATCGTCCGTGAACTGACCGGCGGTATCTACTTCGGTGCCCCGCGTGGTACTCGCGAGTTGGATAATGGCGAGCGTCAGGCCTACGACACCCTGCCGTACAGCGAGAGCGAAATCCGCCGTATCGCCCGGGTCGGCTTCGACATGGCCCGCGTGCGTGGCAAGAAGCTGTGCTCGGTGGACAAGGCCAACGTGCTGGCGTCCAGCCAACTGTGGCGCGAAGTGGTCGAGCAGGTGGCCAAGGATTACCCGGACATCGAACTGAGCCACATGTACGTCGACAACGCCGCGATGCAACTGGTGCGCGCACCGAAGCAGTTCGACGTGATCGTCACTGACAATATGTTCGGCGACATCCTGTCCGACGAAGCGTCGATGCTCACCGGTTCCATCGGCATGCTGCCGTCGGCCTCCCTGGATGCCAACAACAAAGGCATGTACGAGCCGTGCCACGGTTCGGCGCCGGACATTGCCGGGCAGGGCATTGCCAACCCGTTGGCGACTATCCTGTCGGTGTCGATGATGCTGCGCTACAGCTTCAACCTCAATGACGCCGCCGATGCCATTGAAAAGGCCGTCAGCGTGGTGTTGGACCAGGGTTTGCGCACCGGCGACATCTGGTCGGCCGGTTGTACCAAAGTCGGTACGCAGCAAATGGGCGACGCGGTAGTCGCCGCGCTGCGGAATCTGTAATCTCTCCGGTCCACCGCTTCGACGGTGGCCCACTTTTGTATAGGTGCAGTTGCGATGAAACGTGTAGGTCTGATCGGTTGGCGGGGCATGGTCGGTTCCGTGCTCATGCAGCGAATGCTGGAAGAGCAGGATTTCGATCTCATCGAGCCGGTGTTCTTCACCACTTCCAATGTCGGTGGCCAGGGCCCGTCCGTGGGCAAGGACACCGGTGCGCTCAAGGATGCCTACAGCATTGAAGAGCTCAAGACCCTCGATGTGATCCTGACGTGCCAGGGCGGCGACTACACCAGCGAAGTCTTCCCGAAACTGCGCGAGGCCGGTTGGCAGGGCTACTGGATCGACGCTGCTTCCAGCCTGCGCATGCAGGACGACGCGGTGATCATCCTCGACCCGGTCAACCGCAAGGTCATCGACCAGCAATTGGACGCCGGCACCAAGAACTACATCGGCGGCAACTGCACCGTCAGCCTGATGCTGATGGGCCTGGGCGGTCTGTTCGAAGCCGGTCTGGTGGAGTGGATGAGCGCCATGACCTATCAGGCGGCTTCCGGTGCCGGCGCGCAGAACATGCGTGAGCTGATCAAGCAGATGGGCGCGACCCACGCCGCCGTCGCCGATGACCTGGCCAACCCGGCCAGCGCCATCCTGGACATCGACCGCAAGGTCGCCGAGGCGATGCGCAGCGATGCCTACCCGACCGAGAACTTCGGTGTGCCGCTGGCCGGCAGCCTGATTCCTTGGATCGACAAGGAGCTGCCGAACGGTCAGAGCCGCGAAGAGTGGAAGGCCCAGGCCGAAACCAACAAGATCCTCGGTCGCTTCAAGAGCCCGATCCCGGTGGACGGCATTTGCGTGCGCATCGGCGCCATGCGCTGCCACAGCCAGGCGCTGACCATCAAGCTGAACAAGGACGTGCCGATCGCCGACATCGAAGGGTTGATCAGCCAGCACAATCCTTGGGTCAAGCTGGTGCCGAACAACCGCGAAACCAGCATGCAGGAGCTGAGCCCGACCAAGGTCACCGGCACCCTGAACGTGCCGGTGGGACGCCTGCGCAAGCTGAACATGGGCTCGCAATTCGTCGGTGCCTTCACCGTCGGCGACCAACTGCTGTGGGGCGCGGCCGAACCGCTGCGTCGCATGCTGCGGATCTTGCTCGAGCGTTGATCCTTGCTGCTGTGAAAGAACCCGTGCCTTGCGAGAGGTGCGGGTTTTTTTATGGGTGTTGCATCGGCAATGAGATCGCCATCGCGAGCAAGCTATGCTCCCACAATGAAACTCTCACAGTGGGTCTTCAATGAGCACCGGGCTTGTGGGAGCAAGGCTTGCCCGCGATTTGGTTGATGCAGTCAGCGCAAGAACTCCCCGCCAATTGCCTGCATACCAGCCACCCGGTAAAGTGCCGCTCCCCACGCATTACCCGAGGTAGACCCCATGAGCCAGTCCTTTGACATCGCCGTGATCGGCGCCACCGGTACGGTCGGCGAAACCCTCATCCAGATCCTCGAAGAGCGGGATTTTCCCGTTGGCAACCTGCACCTGCTGGCCAGCAGTGAGTCGGCAGGCAGTTCGGTGATGTTCCGCAACAAAAACGTGCGGGTACGAGAAGTCGACGAGTTCGATTTCAGCAAAGTGCAATTGGTATTTTTCGCGGCCGGTCCGGCGGTGACCCTGAGCTTCGCCCCGCGTGCCACGGCCGCCGGTTGCGCGCTCATCGACCTGTCCGGTGCCCTGCCGCCGGAACAGGCACCGCAGATCGTGCCGGAAGCCAACGCCCAGGTGCTGGCGGGCCTCGGCAAGCCGTTCCAGGTCAGCAGCCCGAGTGCATCGGCCACCGCACTGGCCGTGGCGCTGGCCCCGTTGCGCGGATGCCTGGATCTACAGCGCATCAGCCTGACCGCCAGCCTCGCCGTGTCGGCCCAGGGTCGAGTCGCCGTGAGCGAGTTGGCGCGCCAGACCGCCGAGTTGCTCAACGCCCGTCCACTGGAGCCGACCTTCTTCGACCGGCAGATGGCGTTCAACCTGTTGGCCCAGGTCGGTACCCCGGACGAACAGGGCCATACACCGCTGGAAAAACGCCTGGTGCGTGAGTTGCGCCAGGTGCTGGATCAACCTTTGTTAAAGATTTCCGTCACTTGCATTCAAGCCCCGGTGTTTTTTGGCGATAGCTTTAGCGTGACCGTGCAGTCTGCGAACGCCGTCGACCTGAAGAAAGTCAACGCGGCCCTGGAAGCGGCCCCCGGCATCGAACTGGTGGAGGAGGGCGACTACCCGACGCCGGTTGGCGATGCGGTGGGGCAGGATGTGGTTTATGTAGGGCGTGTGCGCGGCGGTATCGACGATCCGACGGAACTGAATATGTGGCTGACGACGGATAACGTGCGCAAGGGCGCGGCGCTCAACGCAGTGCAGGTGGCGGAGTTGTTGATAAAAGACCTGCTGTAAAAGATACTTGGCAACAATTTGTCGAATGATTCTAGGCGGGCGCTATGCTTGGCCTGGACGCTGAAGGCGAAAATCTCCCGCTGGGGACGTTCCCGGGCATGAGTAGAAACGATCGTGCACCCGTCGTTTTGGGGGGGCGCGAAATGCCTTGCGGCAGCGACATCAATACCTTCTCGCTGGCCGAGGAATGTTCAAACAAAGGAAGAGGCTATGGTTCAAGTTCGCAAACTGGTGTTAGCAATAGCGGCCGCCTCGGCGCTGTCCTCCGGTATGGCGCAAGCGCTCGGGCTCGGGGAATTGACCCTGAAGTCGACGCCGAACCAGCCTCTGGTCGCGGAGATCGAGCTGCTCGATGTCCAGCAACTGACCGCCGCCGAAGTCGTGCCGAGCCTGGCCTCGCCTGAAGATTTCGCCAAAGCCGGCGTCGACCGCCAGGCGTTTCTCAATGACCTGACGTTCACCCCGGTGATCAACGCCAATGGCAAGAGCGTCCTGCGGGTGACCTCCAGTCGGCCGCTGTCCGAGCCGCTGGTCAAGTTCCTCGTGCAGGTGATGTGGCCCAACGGCCGCCTGCTGCGTGACTACAGCGTGTTGCTCGACCCGTCCAAGTTCTCGCCCCAGGCTGCCGAGGCTGCCCGACCGAAACCGCCCCAGGTAGTGTCGACGCCGGTCACTGGCGCCACCAAGTCGTCCCAGTACACCACCACGCCGCGCGATACCCTCTGGGAAATCGCCGCCAAGGCCCGCAACGGTGGGTCGGTCCAGCAAACCATGCTGGCGATCCAGGCGTTGAACCCGCACGCTTTCATCAACGGCAATATCAACCTGCTCAAGACCGGCCAGGTCCTGCGCATGCCGGATCCGGTGCAAAGCACTGCGTTGCCGCAACCCCAGGCCATTGCCGAAGTGGCTGCGCAGAACGCCGCCTGGCGCCAGGGACGCCAAGGCCGTGCGACCGCGGCACCTGGTGGCCGGCAGCAACTGGACGCGACCAAGCGTGGTCAGAGTGAAGCCGCACCGGCACAGACCGCTGGCCGCGATAACCTGAGCCTGGTGACGGCGGAGTCTGCGAAGGCAGGCAAGGGCAAAGGCAAGGGGGCTGCCGGCGATGCCCAGGCCCTGAGCAACAAGCTCGCGGTCACCCAGGAAAGCCTCGACTCGGCTCGTCGTGACAATGAAGAGCTGAAAAGCCGCATGGCGGATCTGCAGAGCCAGTTGGATAAGCTGCAGCGCCTGATCGAGCTGAAGAATAATCAACTGGCGAAGATGCAGGCCGAAGGGGCCGCGGTTCCGCCAGCCAACGAAGTGCCGCCGGCGATGTCGGCGCAGTTGACGCCCGCACCCTCGGCGCAGGTTCCGGCACCGGCACCAGCACCGCAAGCCGCTCCCGAAGCGACGCCCGAGGCGACGCCACCGGCTGCTCCGGCCGAGGCCCCGGCGGTACCCAGCGAACAAAAATACAACGACCTGCTGACCAACCCGATCCTGCTCGGCTTGATCGGTGGTGGTGCGTTGGTCCTGCTGTTACTGCTGCTGTTGCTGGCCCGCCGCCGCAAGGCCCAGCAAGAAGCCGAGAAACATCTGCGCATGGCCCGAGCCCTCGAGGAGGAGGCCGACTTCTCCCCGGAGCTCGATCTGCCCCCGAGCAGCTTCGAGGGCATTGAAGTACCCGCGCCAAGCGTCAAGCTCGACCCTAAGCCAGCTCCTGCGCCGGCGCCCAAGCCCATTCCCCAGCCGGCCCCTGTGGTCGCGCCGGTGGTGGTCTCGCCACCTATCGCCGCGCCCTTGGTCGCCCCCGCTGCCGATCGTTTCGACGACGTGCTGGACCAGGCTCAGGCCCACATCGATCGCGGTCGCTTGAACCAGGCTGCCGATCAGCTCGAGCAAGGCATCAAGGCTGAGCCACAGCGCAGCGACCTGCGTCTGAAGTTGATGGAAGTCTATGGTCTGCAGGGCGACCGCGACGCGTTTGTCGCCCAGGAACGCCAGTTGGTGGCCAATGGTGAAAACTTCGCCCAGGTCGAGCAACTCAAGAGCCGCTTCCCGGCCATGGTGGTTGCCACCAGCGCCGGTCTGGCCGCGGCGGCGGTGGCTGCCGAGCTGGACGCCCAGTATGTCAAGGAGCTGCTGGAAGAAACGCCGGCAACCAATGAAGAGCTGGACAATGCCTTCGATCTGAGCCTGGATGACCTGGAAAACACACCAGCGGCGCCGACACCTGAGCCGGTACCGGAGCTGGATGCTTTCCCGATGGACGACGATCTGAGCTTCGAATCGGTGCTCAAGCAACAGACTGAAGCCAACGAAAGCCTGGACGATCTGTCGGAGTTCGACCTGGACCTGGGCGCCGATGCGCCGGCCCCAGCCCTGGACGACGAGGATTTCCTGCTGGACCTGGGCGACGATCTCAAGGGCCTGGACGAGCCTGCGGCCGAGGCGCCAGCCTTGCTCGACACCCCGGCCGACGATCTCGAACTGCCAGCGGATTTCGATCTGTCCCTGGCCGACGAAATGGACGCGCCGAAGGATGCCTTCGAGTCCGAGCTGGACGATGTCAACGCTGAACTGGATCGCTTGTCCGACAGCCTGGGCCAGCCAACTTTCACGGCGGAAGACGCCCTGGCCGGTGTCGAAGATGAGCCGGACTTCGACTTCCTCAGCGGCACCGATGAAGTAGCCACCAAGCTCGACCTGGCCCAGGCCTACATCGACATGGGCGACCATGATGGTGCCCGGGATATCCTCGGCGAAGTCCTCAGCGAAGGCGATGCCACCCAGAAGAGCGAAGCGCAGGAGATGCTGGCGCGCCTGGCGTGAGATGTTCGCAGTGACAGGAGCGGCAGCCATTGAGGCTGCCGTTTTTGTTTGGGGCGTTCAGGTGGGCCTCATCGCGAGCAGGCTCGCTCCCACAAAGTTTTGTGAGCGCTGCAAATCCCTGTGGGAGCGAGCCTGCTCGCGATAAGGCCAGCACATCCGGCACCGGATCAACGGTTGCACTGGCATCCCACCCCGCCGGCCTTATAATGCCCGCCTTTGCGTACCTCAGCAGGCTGTAATTCCTTGGCAAACATAGACAACCCGGCTGCCGAAATGGCGGCTGACGGCTTTTTCCGGATCGCCCTGGGCGTTGAATACAAAGGCTCGCGTTATCGCGGCTGGCAGCGCCAGGCCTCTGGCGTTGCGACCGTGCAGGAAACCCTTGAAAACGCGCTGTCCAAAGTCGCCGATTCACCGGTGGCGCTGCACTGCGCCGGGCGCACCGATGCCGGCGTGCACGCCTGCGGCCAGGTGGTGCATTTCGACACCCAGGTCGAGCGTTCGATGAAGGCCTGGGTCATGGGGGCCAACATCAACCTGCCCCATGACGTCAGCGTCAGCTGGGCCAAGGTGATGCCGGCGCATTTCCATGCGCGCTTCAAGGCCATCGCCCGGCGTTATCGCTATGTGATCTACAACGATCAGATCCGTCCGGCGCACCTGAACGAGGAAATCACCTGGAACCACCGTCCGCTGGACGTCGAGCGCATGGCCGAAGCCGCGCAGTACCTGGTCGGGGTTCACGATTTCAGCGCCTTTCGTGCCGGTCAGTGCCAGGCCAAGTCGCCGATCAAGGAGTTGCATCACCTGCGCGTGACCCGTCACGGCAAGATGATCGTGCTCGATATCCGCGCCAGTGCATTCCTGCACCACATGGTGCGCAACATCGCCGGCGTGCTGATGACCATCGGTGCCGGTGAGCGGCCGGTGGAGTGGGTCAAGGAAGTGCTCGACAGCCGCATCCGCCGGTCCGGCGGCGTGACGGCGCATCCGTTTGGCTTGTACCTGGTGCAGGTTGAATACCGCGACGAGTTCGAGCTGCCGGAGCGTTACATCGGGCCACATTTCCTCACGGGCTTCTCGGAACTCGACGGCTGACGCCCTCCGCTGCATTTGCTACCATCCGGGACTTTCACGGATTTAGCTGGGGTTTTGACAACATGTCGGTCGTTCGCAGCAAGATTTGCGGGATCACCCGCGTCGAGGACGCGCTGGCAGCTGTCGAGGCCGGAGCCGATGCCATCGGGCTGGTGTTCTATGCCAAGAGCCCGCGGGCGGTGACTGTGCAGCAGGCGAGGGCGATCATCCAGGCCTTGCCGCCGTTCGTGACCCCGGTCGGCCTGTTCGTCAATGCCAGTCGTTGCGAGTTGGGCGAGATACTCGATGCGGTGCCGCTGGGGCTGTTGCAGTTCCATGGCGACGAGGGGCCGGCCGATTGCGAAGGCTGGCACCGTCCCTACATCAAGGCGCTGCGGGTCAAGGCGGGGGATGACATCGCGGCTGCGTGCGAGACGTTTGCCAGCGCCAGTGGCATTTTGCTGGACACCTATGTGGAGGGCGTTCCCGGCGGTACCGGTGAAGCATTCGATTGGTCGCTGGTGCCCCGTGGCCTGAGCAAGCCGATCGTCCTCGCCGGTGGCCTGACGGCTGACAACGTGGCCGAAGCAATTCGCCAGGTTCGTCCTTACGCGGTGGATGTGAGCGGCGGGGTGGAGCAGGGCAAGGGCATCAAGGATCCGGCGAAGATCCGGGCGTTCATGGCCGCTGTGCGCAGCAGCCAGTTGCCAATGTGACGGCTGGCAGACTGCCGCCGTCCATACCTGCACTGTACAAGCAGGCAGGCACCGCCTCCGGGCGGGCCGATAGCGTAGCGGCAACCGCGGTGCAGCGGTTGCAGGAATGGTTGAGGAAGGTTGGGCTGCACGCAGGTCATGTTTCGCGCTGACCGTGGTGGCTTTTCGGCCCTCGCCGCACAATGAATTTAGCTCAAGGGCATACGCGGGGCCGCGAACCAGAGCGTTCGGGCCGCCGGTACTGGAGAAAGAAAGCATGAGCAACTGGTTGGTAGACAAACTGATCCCTTCGATCATGCGTTCCGAGGTGAAGAAAAGCTCGGTGCCTGAAGGTTTGTGGCACAAGTGTCCATCCTGCGAAGCGGTGCTGTACCGCCCGGAGCTGGAAAAGACCCTGGACGTTTGCCCCAAGTGCAACCACCACATGCGCATTGGCGCGCGTGCCCGTATCGATATTTTCCTGGACGCCGAAGGCCGTGTTGAGCTGGGTGCCGACCTGGAACCCGTGGATCGCCTGAAATTCCGCGACGGCAAGAAGTACAAGGATCGCCTGACCGCGGCCCAGAAGCAGACCGGCGAGAAAGACGCCCTGGTGTCCATGAGCGGCACCCTGCTGGGCATGCCGGTGGTGGTCTCGGCCTTCGAGTTCTCCTTCATGGGTGGTTCCATGGGCGCCATCGTCGGTGAGCGTTTCGTTCGCGCCGCCAACTATGCCCTGGAAAACCGTTGCCCAATGATCTGCTTCGCTGCTTCCGGCGGCGCGCGGATGCAGGAAGCGCTGATCTCGCTGATGCAGATGGCGAAGACCTCCGCCGTCCTGGCGCGTCTGCGCGAAGAAGGCCTTCCGTTCATCTCGGTGCTGACCGATCCGGTCTACGGCGGCGTTTCCGCCAGCCTGGCAATGCTGGGCGACGTGATCGTCGGCGAGCCGAAAGCCCTAATCGGCTTCGCCGGCCCGCGGGTCATCGAGCAAACCGTGCGCGAAAAACTGCCGGAAGGCTTCCAGCGCAGTGAGTTCCTGCTGGAGCACGGTGCCATCGACATGATCATCCATCGTCAGGAGCTGCGTCCGCGCCTGGGTAACCTGTTGGCTCAACTGATGGGCCTGCCGACGCCTCAGTACGTCGCCGCACCCATCGAACCGATGGTGGTTCCGCCGGTGCCTGCCGGGCTATGACTGAACGCACCCTGGGCGACTGGCTGGCCTACCTCGAGCAATTGCATCCATCTGCCATCGATATGGGACTGGAGCGCTCGCAAGCGGTCATGTCCCGCATGGGACTGGGCAAGCCGGCGCCCCGGGTCATCACCGTCACCGGCACCAACGGCAAAGGCTCGACCTGTGCCTTCGTGGCCTCGCTGCTGCGGGCCCAGGGGTTGAGCGTCGGTGTCTACAGTTCGCCACACCTGCTGCGTTATAACGAGCGGGTGCAGGTCAACGGCGTCGAAGCCGCCGATGCCGAGCTGTGCGAGGCTTTCGCTGCGGTGGACGCCGGACGGGGTGAAATCTCCCTCACGTACTTCGAGATGGGCACCCTGGCGGCCTTCTGGCTGTTCGCCCGTGCCGGCCTCGACGCCGTTGTGCTGGAAGTCGGCCTGGGCGGGCGACTGGACACGGTCAACCTGGTGGACGCGGACATCGCATTGGTCACCAGTATCGGCGTGGACCATGCCGATTACCTGGGCGATACCCGCGAATCCGTGGCCTTCGAGAAGGCCGGTATCTTCCGTCAGGGCGCGCCTGCGCTCTGCGGCGATCTCAATCCTCCGCAACCGTTGTTGGACAAGGTTCGGGAACTGGCCTGTCCGTTTTTCCTGCGAGGACGGGATTTCGATCTGGCCATGACCGAGCAGCATTGGCAATGGCGTGGCAGCGATCTCCAGGGCCATCCGGTGGAGTTGCGCGACCTGCCTCTGCTGGATCTGCCGATGGAAAACGCCGCACTGGCGCTCCAGGCCTACCTGCTGCTGGGGTTGCCGTGGGACGCCGGGCAAATCGTCAAGGCGTTGCAGTCGACTCGTATCGTCGGTCGTCTTGATCGACGCCAGTTCCAGTGGCAAGGCAAGCGTCTGAACCTGTTGCTGGATGTCGGCCACAACCCCCATGCGGCGCAATACCTGGCCGAACGCCTGGCGCGGCGGTCGGTGGCGGGACGGCGCCTGGCGGTGTTCGGACTGCTGTCCGACAAGGATCTGGATGGCGTGGTCGAGGCGTTGGATGCTAGTGTCCAGCACTGGGCGGTAACGCCCCTGGATTCACCGCGCTCACGTCCCGCCGCTGAATTGCAGGCGGCCTTGCAGCGTCGTGGCGCTTCGGTGGATGCTTACGACAGTGTGGCCGCTGCGTTGGAAGGGCAGTGCGCCGTGGCAACGGCCGATGACGAAATCCTGTTGTTCGGATCATTTTTTTGCGTCGCCGAGGCCCTGCAATGGCTGGCCCGGCGCTCCACGGAGGAAGCTGCAGATGGCATTGCTGGATAAGGCATACAAGCAGCGCATGGTGGGGGCCCTGGTATTGGTGGCCCTGGCGGTGATTTTCCTGCCGATGCTGTTTTCCCGTCAGGACGAGCAGCGCCAGGTCACGGTCGATGCGCCCGCCGCGCCCCAAGCGCCATCGGTCCCGCCTGTGCAGGTCGAACCGGTGACGGTGCCCGAGCCGCAGGCGCTGCCTCAGGAGCCCGTCCCGAGTGATGAGGAGCTGGCTGAGCAACCGGCCACGCCTTCTGCACCTGTCCCTGCGGCGCCGACGGTATCGAGCAAGCCCGTTGTCGCTCCAGCTCCAGCGCCCGTTCCGGCGACTCCAGCGGTCAAGCCGGCGCCGACCCAGCCGATCACTGCGGCGCCGACCAAGCCCGACACCAGCCAGAGTCGCGTGGACGCCAACGGGTTGTCGGTCAGTTGGTCCGTGCAACTGGCCAGCCTGACCAGTCGCGAAAGCGCGGAGAACCTGCAGAAATCCCTGCGCAGCCAGGGCTACAATGCCTACATCCGTTCCGCCGATGGCAAGAATCGGGTGTTTGTCGGTCCGCTGATCGAGCGTGCCGAAGCCGATCGCCTGCGCGATCTGCTCGGACGGCAACAAAATCTCAAGGGTTTTGTGGTGCGATTCCAGCCGGAACGCGGCTAAGTAGCTGATTTTCCTCTCACTGATAATCGCAGCTTACCGACAGCCCTGGGCTCTGCTAAAATGCGCCGCCTTATCCGTCCGTAGGCTGCACCGTGCCATTTACCTGGGTTGACTGGGCGATCGTTGCGATCATCGCCATCTCCGCATTGATCAGTCTGAGCCGAGGCTTCGTCAAGGAAGCCCTCTCGCTGCTGACCTGGATCATCGCGGGAATCGTCGCCTGGATGTTTGGTGGTTCGCTGTCCCAGTACCTCGCCGGATACATCGAAACGCCGTCGGCTCGCGTGATCGCGGGTTGTGCCATCTTGTTTATCGCCACCTTGCTGGTTGGCGCAATGATCAACTATCTGATCGGCGAACTGATTCGCGTCACCGGGCTTTCCGGGACGGACCGGTTCCTGGGCATGGCCTTTGGCGCCGCGCGTGGCGCGTTGCTGGTGGTCGTGGCTGTCGGGCTGCTGAGCCTGGGGCCGGTACAACAGGATTCGTGGTGGCAGGAGTCCCGGCTCGTGCCACAATTTCTATTGGTCGCAGACTGGTCCAAGAACCTGATCCTGGGTTGGAGCAGTCAGTGGCTTGCCAGCGGTATCAGCGTACCCGCTGAAATACCGTTCAAGGAACACCTCTTGCCGACGGCCAAAACGCCGCAGTGAGTGTTGTTCAGTTCAGATCCATTAAGTAGGGGTTGCGTCGCATGTGTGGCATCGTCGGTATCGTCGGTAAGTCGAACGTCAATCAGGCGCTGTATGACGCGCTAACCGTGCTCCAGCACCGCGGCCAGGACGCTGCCGGTATCGTGACCAGCCATGACGGCCGGTTATTCCTGCGCAAGGACAACGGTCTGGTGCGTGACGTGTTCCACCAGCGTCACATGCAGCGCCTGGTCGGCCACATGGGCATCGGCCATGTGCGCTACCCGACGGCGGGCAGCTCGACTTCCGCCGAAGCCCAGCCGTTCTATGTCAACTCGCCGTACGGCATCACCCTGGCGCACAACGGTAACCTGACCAACGTCGAGCAGTTGGCCAAGGAGATCTACGAGTCTGACCTGCGCCACGTCAACACCAATTCCGACTCGGAAGTGATGCTCAACGTGTTCGCCCACGAGCTGGCCCAGCGGGGCAAGCTGCAACCGACCGAAGAAGACGTGTTCGCCGCCGTGACCGACGTGCATAACCGTTGCGTCGGTGGTTACTCGGTGGTGGCGATGGTCACCGGCTACGGTATCGTCGGTTTCCGCGACCCCCACGGCATTCGTCCTATCGTCTTCGGCCAGCGTCACACCGACGAAGGCGTCGAGTACATGATCGCCTCCGAGAGCGTTTCCCTGGACGTGCTGGGTTTCACCCTGATTCGCGACCTGGCCCCGGGCGAAGCGGTCTACATCACTGAAGACGGCCAGTTGTTCACCCGCCAGTGCGCGACCAACCCGAGCCTTACACCGTGCATTTTCGAACACGTCTACCTGGCGCGTCCGGACTCGATCATCGACGGCATCTCGGTCTACAAGGCCCGCCTGCGCATGGGCGAGAAGCTGGCCGACAAGATCCTGCGCGAGCGTCCGGACCATGACATCGACGTGGTCATCCCGATCCCGGACACCAGCCGCACCGCGGCCCTGGAGCTGGCGAACCACCTGGGCGTCAAGTTCCGCGAAGGCTTCGTGAAGAACCGCTACATCGGCCGGACCTTCATCATGCCGGGCCAGGCTGCACGGAAAAAGTCCGTGCGCCAGAAGCTCAATGCCATCGAGCTGGAGTTCCGCGGCAAGAACGTGATGCTGGTGGACGACTCCATCGTACGTGGCACCACCTGCAAGCAGATCATCCAGATGGCCCGCGAAGCCGGCGCCAAGAATGTGTACTTCTGCTCGGCGGCCCCGGCCGTGCGCTACCCGAACGTCTACGGCATCGACATGCCGAGTGCCCATGAGCTGATCGCTCATAACCGCACGACCCAGGAGGTCGCCGACCTGATCGGTGCCGACTGGCTGATCTACCAGGACCTGCCGGACTTGATCGAAGCCGTGGGCGGCGGCAAGATCAAGATCGAACAGTTCGACTGCGCGGTGTTCGACGGCAAGTACGTTACCGGCGACATCGACGAGGCCTACCTGAACAAGATCGAAAGCGCCCGCAACGATGCGTCCAAGGCCAAGACCCAGGCGGTCAGCGCGATCATCGATCTGTACAACAACTAAAAGTGACAAACCGGCCCTGAGGGGCCGGTTTGCGTTTGACCGATTGCAGGAGTGACAGCATGAGTCAGGATTGGGATGCCGGTCGGCTGGACAGCGACCTTGAAGGCGTAGCGTTCGACACCCTGGCGGTTCGCGCTGGCCAGCACCGCACGCCGGAAGCCGAACACGGCGATCCGATGTTCTTCACCTCCAGCTACGTGTTCCGTACCGCCGCCGACGCGGCAGCACGGTTCGCCGGTGAAGTACCGGGCAATGTCTACTCGCGCTACACCAACCCCACCGTGCGCGCTTTCGAAGAGCGTATTGCCGCACTGGAAGGTGCCGAGCAGGCGGTTGCCACCGCCACCGGCATGGCGGCGATCATGGCCGTGGTGATGAGCCTGTGCAGCGCCGGCGACCACGTACTGGTATCGCGCAGCGTTTTCGGCTCGACCATCAGCCTGTTCGAAAAGTACTTCAAGCGCTTCGGCGTGGAGGTCGATTACGTGCCCCTGGCGGATTTGTCCGCTTGGGATGCGGCGATCAAGGCCAATACCAAATTGCTGTTTGTCGAGTCACCGTCCAACCCCTTGGCCGAACTGGTGGACATAGCCGCGTTGGCGGAAATCGCCCACGCCAAGGGCGCCATGCTGGTGGTCGACAACTGTTTCTGCACCCCGGCGCTGCAACAACCGTTGAAGCTGGGCGCGGACGTGGTGGTGCATTCGGCTACCAAATTCATCGACGGCCAGGGTCGTTGCATGGGCGGCGTGGTGGCCGGTCGCAGTGAGCAGATGAAAGAAGTGGTGGGCTTTTTGCGCACCGCCGGTCCGACCCTCAGCCCGTTCAACGCCTGGGTCTTCCTCAAGGGCCTGGAAACCCTGGGTCTGCGCATGAAAGCCCATTGTGCCAATGCCCAGGCCCTGGCCGAGTGGCTGGAGCAGCAGGACGGCATCGAGAAAGTCCATTACGCCGGCCTCAAGAGCCATCCGCAACACGACCTGGCCCTGCGTCAGCAGCGCGGTTTCGGTGCCGTGGTGAGCTTCGAGGTCAAGGGGGGCAAGGAGGGCGCCTGGCGCTTCATCGATGCTACCCGGCTGGTGTCCATCACCGCCAACCTGGGGGACAGCAAGACCACCATCACCCACCCGAGCACCACCTCTCACGGCCGCCTGTCGCCCCAGGAGCGTGAAGCAGCGGGGATCCGCGACAGCCTGATCCGCGTCGCGGTCGGCCTGGAAGACGTGGCCGACCTGCAAGCTGACCTGGCGCGTGGGTTGGCGGCCTTGTGATCGAGCTGGCAACGCCGCCGAGCGGCACCCATGGCCGGGTTGCACTGGTGACGGGCGCCGCCCGGGGTATAGGCCTGGGCATCGCCGCCTGGCTGATCTGTGAAGGCTGGCAAGTGGTGCTGACCGATCTGGATCGCGAGCGCGGTTCCAAGGTTGCCAAAACGTTGGGCGATAACGCCTGGTTCATCCCCATGGACGTGGCGGACGAAGCCCAGGTCGCCACGGGGATCGCCGAGGTGCTGGGCCAGTTCGGCCGGCTCGACGCGCTGGTGTGCAACGCGGCCATTGCCGACCCGCACAACATCACCCTGGAAAGCCTGGACCTGGCCCATTGGAATCGGGTCCTGGCGGTGAACCTCGGTGGACCGATGCTGCTGGCCAAGCACTGTGCGCCTTATTTGCGGGCCCACAACGGCGCCATCGTCAACCTGGCCTCGACCCGTGCCGCACAGTCGGAACCCGACACCGAAGCCTATGCCGCAAGCAAAGGTGGCCTGTTGGCCCTGACCCATGCCTTGGCGATCAGCCTCGGGCCGGAGATCCGGGTCAACGCCGTCAGCCCTGGCTGGATCGACGCACGGGACCCGTCCCTGCGCCGTTCAGAACCACTGACCGACGCCGATCACGCCCAGCATCCTGCGGGTAGGGTAGGCACGGTAGAGGATGTGGCGGCGATGGTGGCGTGGCTGTTGTCGCGCAATGCCGGTTTCGTCACGGGCCAGGAGTTCGTGGTGGACGGCGGCATGACCAAGAAAATGATCTATGAATGAAGCAGCTGCAAGTGGCGAGCTGCAAGCTGCAAGCGGTTTTGCGGTGTTGGCGTTTCTGCTTGCAGCTTGAAGCTTGTCGCTCGACGTTGTTTTTGAAAAAAATCCAACCCTGCTATTGACTTAGCTTCGGTACCTGCGTAAATTTCGCGGCCTCAGCGAAGCAAAGGGTGATTAGCTCAGCCGGGAGAGCGTCTGCCTTACAAGCAGAATGTCGGCGGTTCGATCCCGTCATCACCCACCATGTTCCATGAGAGTCTTGCGAAAGCAGGACGGAAGCTGTCAAAAGCCTCCACCGACGCGCAGCGGTAGTTCAGTCGGTTAGAATACCGGCCTGTCACGCCGGGGGTCGCGGGTTCGAGTCCCGTCCGCTGCGCCATATTTTCCGAGTCAGGTCCGCCTGGTTCGAGATCAAGCCCAAGGGTTTGATCAGGCGAGTTAAATGGACGCAAGTCCACAGCGATACGCAGCGGTAGTTCAGTCGGTTAGAATACCGGCCTGTCACGCCGGGGGTCGCGGGTTCGAGTCCCGTCCGCTGCGCCATATCTGCTTCGAGGCCCACTGAACGCCTTGAAGCCAGGAAGAAAGCCGAAACGCCTCTTCTGATCGATAGCAAAGACCCTGGTCGAAAGACCGGGGTTTTTTGTTTCTGCCATTTAAGCCTGACCATTCCAGTTTCTGAAAGAGTGGATTGTGGTTTGTGCGCATTCCATCACAGGTGCATCGGGGGGAATATGAGCGCTCACGCTCACCTCCGCAGGGGTGAGAGAACCCTGACTGTAGCCGCTGGCGCCAGTTGACGCTGCATGCGCGAGGTGACACCGAATGGATAAAGTATCAATACCTCAATCGCCCTGGCATGAAGGCGAGTTGACCTTGCAGCGCGCCGTCGGTGCGGTCGACATGATGGTGGGTGTCGGCCAGCGGCAATTGGCACGGTCGTGGATGCCGGACCAGCATCGCGAGTTCTATGCCCAGTTACCCTTCGTGGTGCTGGGGGCTGTGGATCGGCAAGGCGATGTATGGGCCACGATACGCACGGGCCAACCTGGCTTCATGCATTCTCCCACGCCGGAACGCCTGCACATCAGCCTCCCGCCGCAGCCCGATGACCCTGCCCAGGACGGCATGAAGCCGGGCGATGCCATCGGCATGCTCGGCATCGAGTTGCATACCCGTCGACGCAACCGCATGAATGGCAACGTACTGCATCAGTCGGATGAGGGTATTGAAATCGCCGTGACCCAGGCCTACGGCAATTGCCCGCGCTACATCAATCTGCGCCAGTACGCCTTCGTCGACGAGACAGCGGGCGCCGTGCTTGAGTTGACCAGCGCGGACCCACAGGTACGGCGCATGGTCACTGCGGCCGACTCGTTCTATGTCGCGACCTACGTCGTACGCGACGGCCAGAACCAGGTCGATGCCTCGCATCGCGGCGGCAAACCCGGTTTTGTGCGAATGGAAGAAGACGGGACGCTGACCATTCCGGATTTCTCCGGGAATCTGTTCTTCAACACCCTGGGCAACATCCTGCTGAACCCCCGAGCCGGGCTGGTGTTCATCGACTTCCAGAGCGGTGACCTGCTGCAAATGAGCGGTTCAGCCGAGGTGCTGCTGGACAGTCCAGAAATTGCCGCGTTCCAGGGCGCCGAGCGGCTGTGGCGCTTCAAGCCGCAGCGTATTGTTTACCGTCAGGCCGCGATCCCGTTGCGTTGGACGGACACGGCCGAGGGCACCTCACCCAACTCGATGATGACGGGCAGTTGGGAGCAGGCGACCGAGCGCTTGCAGGCCGAAGCACTGCGCAGTCACTGGCGTTCGATGCAGGTTGTTCGCATCGCGGATGAAAGCCGCAGCATCCGCTCGTTCTATCTACAGGCCAGTGATGGCGCTGGCTTGCCCGGATTTGAACCGGGGCAGCACCTGCCCGTGCGGGTTCTCTTGGAAGGGCAGCAGGCACCGGCCATCCGCACCTACAGTGTTTCCAGTTCTCCGTCGGATGAATTCTTGCGCATCAGCGTCAAACGCGACGGCTCGGTGTCTTCGCATTTGCATGATCGGGTTCAAGTCGGGGACCAGATCGAGGTCCGGGCGCCCCAAGGGGATTTCACGGTCCAGGCCTCCGAGCGGCGTCCACTGGTATTGCTGGCCGCGGGCGTTGGTATTACGCCGCTGCTGTCGATGTTGCGCGAAGTGGTCTATCAAGGGAAACGCATCAATCGCATGCGGCCAACATGGCTGATACAAAGCAGCCGTTCAGTGGCCGACCTGGCCTTTCGTGATGAAGTCGACGAGTTGGTGGCCCGTGCGGGGGACAAAATCAAGGTCCTGCGTGTGGTCAGTCAGCCGCCCATCGACGGTTCAGCCGACAGTTACGACATGGCCGGCCGCATCGATGTCGAACTGCTCAAGACCTTGCTCCCGCTGAATGACTACGACTACTACCTCTGCGGGCCGGGGAGTTTTACCCAGGCGCTGTACGATGGGCTGCGCACATTGCGCATTCCCGATGATCGCATTCATGCCGAAACCTTCGGCCCGTCAACGCTGGTCCGTGACATTGAAGTCAGCGTGCCTGCGGCGGAACAAGTGCCCATGGCCGATGAACCGGTGAAAGTCCTGTTCGCCACCTCGGGCAAGGAAGCGCGCTGGGAGCCTGGCACCGGGACGTTGCTCGAACTGGCGGAAGCGCGGGGCCTGAATCCGGAGTTCAGTTGCCGCGGAGGCTCGTGCGGTACCTGCAAGACCCGGCTGAGCAGTGGCCAGGTGCATTACCTCAATACGCCGGCGCAACGATTGGAGGCGGATGAGGTGTTGATCTGCTGTGCTGTGCCGGCGCAGGGGAGTGAGACGTTGGTGCTGGATGTCTGAAGGCGTTTAGAGGCTGTCCCTGGTTCAAGCGGGCGTGTCCGGCCCGTGCTTCAGCAGGTTCGACAGGCGGGTCAGCCCCTGGGTCAATTCCTCGAAGGACGGGCCCCCAAGGCACAGGCGAATGCCGGTTACCGGTTCATCGCGATCCACCATCAGCGATTCTGGTGCCGTCACCCTGATGCCCGCCTGGGCTGCCGCCTTGGTGAAGCGTTCCGCGGCGTCACGGGGCATCGGGAGCCAGATGTGATAAGCGTCCGGGTGCGAGACGCATTCGGCCTCGCCGAGCAATTCGGCGGCGAGGCCGCTCCTGCGCCGCGCTTCATGCCGCAAGTCCTGCTGGATGGAGGCGACCACGCCGCTGGACAACCAGTCTTCCACCACGGCGCAGGACAACGGCGACGGGCCCAGGGGAATATCCTGCAGGTGTTCCTGCGCAGCGCCATGCAACTCAGCGGGCAGCGTGAGCATGCCGATCCTCAATCCGGGGCCGAGGGATTTGGACAGGCCGTTGACGTGCAACACCCTCTCGGGCGCCAGCGTCGCGAGGGCAGGCTCTGGCGCAGATCCCTGCGCATAGACACCATCCTCGATGATCCAGGCGCCCGCCTGTCGACAGACCTCGACGATCGCCTGCCGGCGCGCCGCACCCATCGTCGCCGTGGTGGGGTTGTGAAGCGTGGGGGTGAGATAGACCACTTTGTTGCGGGTTGCTGCGAGATGACCGAGGGCCTGGGCGAGCGCCTCCGGCAACATGCCTTGTGCGTCGATCTCGACCCCTTGCATTCGATAGCCTTTGCGCCGGGCCAGCGCAATCGCGCCGGGATACGTGAGGCGCTCCGTCAGGATCCCCCCGTGGGGGCCGCAGGCGAGGTCGAAAGCCAGGGAAATGGCCTGGCGGGCATTGCCCGTCAGCACCAGGTGGGACGGCTCGACCACGATGCCGAGGGTTTCAAGCCAACGGGCCAATAGGCGCCGATGTTCCAGGTGCCCGGCGGGTGGTGAATAGAGATTGAGATGGTCGGCGTCGATCTTGCGAGCGATGCCGGTCAGGGTCCGCGCCAGGAGGCGGCTCGTCAACATGGCGGGCGGCACGTTGGACGAGAAATCGATCAGTCGCTGTCCGTGTGCCTGCAGGATGGCCACGAACGTTGCCCGGCCCTTGACGCTGCGTACCAGGCCCCGCCGTTCCAGGGCGGCATAGGCTTTCGTCACCGTACCCAGGCCGATCCCCAGTTGCCAGGCGAGTTGCCGATGGGCGGGGAGGCGGTCGCCACTTTTCAATCGACCTTCAACGATGTCGTCGGCCAAGGCGCACACCAGGCGTTCTGATGCGTTCGCTTCGATGTCCGCAAGGCGGGGTGTCCAGGGCGATTGAAGGCGCATTGTGGGTAACCGGTGAATGAATAGTGTCGCGTGACACTATTTCAATAGTCATGAAGTGTCACGCGCATTATGGTACTTGCGGACAACGGTTCAATTATTCGGAGCGACGGAAACGCCGCGCGTCTTGAACGCCTCTTGAGGACATCCCAATGATCGATCATCCGATCATGCTTGCTTTTGGCAGCTACATCCTTGCCGCCGCCAGCCCGGGCCCGAGCAATATGGCGATCATGGGCGTGGCGATGCGTGACGGGCGCTCCCACGCCTTGGTCCTGGCATCCGGCGTCATGACCGGCTCGCTCTTTTGGGCGTTCCTGGCGGCGACGGGGATCTCCGCCTTGTTGGCGGCGTGTGCACAGGCGCTTTTCGTCATCAAGGTGGTGGGCGGGGTCTATTTGCTCTACCTGGCGATGCGCGCGGGCAAGGCGGCCATGGCATCGACACACGAGAGCGCCGGTGCGGTTGTCGGGCGGGAGGCTCGGCGTTATCTGCCTGTGTACCGCCAGGGTGTGGTCATGCACATCGGCAATCCCAAGGCCATCATGTCCTGGATGGCCATCATGTCGCTCGGGCTCCGCGAAGACGCGCCAGTCGGTACCTTGCCTGCGATCATCGGCGGATGCGCCTTGCTCGGCATCATCATCTTCGGCGGCTACGCCATCGTGTTTTCGACGGCTGGGATGATCGCCAGCTACACCCGGCTGCGGCGCTGGATTCAGGGGCTGTTCTCTGCGTTGTTTGCGCTCGCAGGATTGAAGCTTCTCGTGTCGTCCCACTGATGTTCCGGTGTTTTGAAGTCGCCAGGAAAAACGAAGGAGAATGTTTTGGACCCTGTGATTCAAATCGTTGACGTGTTCGGCGCCGAGTCGTTCTCCGGCAACCCGCTGGCCGTGATCATGGGCGCCGATGCG
The DNA here is from genome assembly GCF_006227205.1 of Pseudomonas sp. ICMP22404. Classification (GTDB taxonomy): domain Bacteria; phylum Pseudomonadota; class Gammaproteobacteria; order Pseudomonadales; family Pseudomonadaceae; genus Aquipseudomonas. The sequence goes on along the minus strand of NZ_VCNG01000004.1, from coordinate 450,064 downwards.
CTGGAAACGGATGAGATGCAACGTCTGGCCCGCTGGTTCAACCTGTCGGAAACGACCTTTGTGCTATCGCCGACGCACCCGGACGCCGACTATCGGGTCAGGATCTTTTCGCTGGACCGGGAGTTGCCGTTCGCCGGGCACCCGACATTGGGAAGCTGCCATGCCTGGCTTTCGACTGGCCACAAACCCATGAATGAGGCGCACATAGTCCAGGAGTGTGGCGTGGGGCTCGTGGCCATTCGTCGTGATCGAGGCCGGCTTTGCTTTGCCGCTCCCGCGTTGATTCGCTCTGGCACTCCATCCAGGGAGGAGTTGAACGAGGCGGTGCAATTTCTGCGGATAGATCCGTGCGACGTCGTCGAGGCGGCCTGGGTCGACAATGGCCCTGGATGGCTGGGCATCCGATTGGCGTCGGCCGAGCAAGTCCTGGCCCTGCAACCGGCACCCAACTGGCCGCGTAGCGTCGACATCGGCGTGATTGGGCCGCATGCCAGCGGTGACACGGCTTTCGAAGTGCGCGCCTTTTTCAGCAATCATTTGGGCGCCACCGTCGAAGACCCGGTCACGGGCAGCCTGAATGCCTCGCTGGCGCAGTGGTTGTTCGAGGCTGGCCTGGCTGAGCAGGCCTATGTTGCAGCCCAAGGCACCTGTCTCGGTCGCAAGGGGCGCCTCCATGTGCGGCGCGATGACACCGGCCAGGTCTGGATTGGCGGCGAAACGCGCACTCAGGTGGAGGGGCGGTTACAGGGGCTTTTTGAACGTCAGCCCCTTGATTGAGCGGCCCCATCCATCACATGGGGCCGTCGAGTGCGGATTTCACACCCCCAGCTTGTCCCGCAACCCGTAATACCACGCGCCCAGCGCCGCGAAGGGCGTGCGCAGTAGCTGACCGCCGGGGAACGGGTAGTGGGGCAGGTCGGCAAACGCATCGAAACGCTCGGCCTGGCCACGCAGCGCCTCGGCCAATACCTTGCCTGCCAGATGCGTATAGGTCACGCCATGGCCGCTGCAGCCCTGGGAATAGTAGATGTTGTCCCCCAGGCGTCCGACCTGCGGAAGACGCGACAATGTCAGCAGGAAATTTCCGGTCCAGGCGTAATCGATCTTCACATCCTTGAGCTGCGGGAACGCCTTGAGCATCTTCGGCCGGATGATCGCTTCGATGTTCGCCGGATCCCTCGCGCCATACACCACACCACCGCCGAAGATCAGGCGCTTGTCGCCCGTCAACCGGTAGTAGTCGAGCAGGTAGTTGCAGTCCTCGACGCAATAATCCTGGGGCAAGAGACTATGGGCCAACTCGTCACCCAGCGGCGCGGTCGTGATCACCTGCGTGCCGCAAGGCATGGACTTGGCCGCCAGCTCCGGCACCAGATTGCCCAGGTAGGCATTGCCGGCCACGATAATGAACTTGGCCCTGACCTTGCCCTGTGGCGTGTGCACCACCGGGCTGGCACCGCGCTCGATGCGCACCGCGGGTGACTGCTCATAAATCACCCCACCCAGGGATTCCACGGCCGCCGCCTCACCCAGTGCCAGATTGAGCGGATGGATATGTCCGCCGCTCATGTCCAGCATGCCGCCGACATATTGATCGCACGCCACTATCTCGCGGATACGCCGCTGATCCAGCAGCTCCAGCTGGGTATGGCCGAAGCGCTCCCACAAACGCTTCTGCGACTCCAGATGGCCCATCTGCTTAGCGGTGAGGGCGGCGAATACACCGCCGTCCTTCAAGTCGCACTGAATCTGATACTTCGCCACCCGCTCCCGAATGATCCGCCCACCCTCGAACGCCATCTTGCCCAGCAACTGCGCGTGCTGCGGGCCGACACTGCGCTCGATCACATCGATGTCGCGGCTATAGCTGTTGACGATCTGCCCGCCATTGCGCCCCGAAGCGCCAAACCCCACCTTGGCGGCCTCGAGAATCGTGACCTTGAAGCCGTTCTCCAGCAAAAACAGGGCAGAGGACAGACCGGTATAGCCTGCACCGATCACGCACACATCAGTCTCGATGTCATCCTGCAGGGCCGGGCGGGGCGGCACCGGATTGGCCGACGCGGCGTAATAGGACGCTGGATAAGGTGTGTTCGCCATTCTGCAACCTCTGTTTTATATTTTTTACGAGTGCACAGATCCTACCCGAGATAAAAATCGGCCGCCAGCCACCCCCAAAATCTCCATCCCGTGGGGGAAATTAAATATTTTGCATATTCATAGGGTTAGGTGAAAAAAAGGTGTTGACACCCCTTCGGAATTCCGTAGAATGCCGCCTCACAGCAGGCACGTAGCTCAGTTGGTTAGAGCACCACCTTGACATGGTGGGGGTCGTTGGTTCGAGTCCAATCGCGCCTACCAAACAAAATCCGCTCTGCTGGGCGGTCTAGAAGGGCTCACCGAAAGGTGGGCCCTTTTTTGTTGCCTGGGATTCCTACAGAACATTCAAAAAATATCGGGTTCGTTCACACTGGGCAATGTGAACGCTGATCTCGTTGCGGTTAGGGCGTGGCTGGAGTCGGGCTTCTTGTATCTGCCTACCGATTCTTGGCCGAATCGTAAACGCTGCTTCGTTCCCGTTTGCCGACTGCCAGCACCAGGATGACAATTCTTTTATCCTCAACGCGGTATACAAGCCGGTAACCCGCGCTGCGTAATTTGATCTTGTAGCAATCCTTCATGCCGTGAAGTGCATCACCTGGCACTCGTGGGACGGCCTGCCGTTCTTGGAGCTTTCGCAAGAACTGAAGGCGGATGGTGCCGTCGAGCTTTCGCAGTTCTTTCAGGGCTTTCGGATCCCACTCGACTCCGTACTCAACGGCCATTGGCGATATCTGCCTCGGCCTCGCCAATGAGATCGTCGAGAGATACGCGAACAGGTGTTTCGTTGGCGTCGATCCGTGCCTTGATCAAATGTACGAGTTCCAATTCGTCCAAGCGCTCCACCATCGCCTCGTAGACATCGGCCGGGACCATGTAACCCATAACTCGGTTGTGGTTCAGTACGGCCACGGGCAAGCCGTTGGCACCGTTTAAGACGGAGGAGGGATTCTTCTTGAGCTCGGATACGCTGACGGCCACATCGGCCAGAATATTTTGCATAGATCAGACTCCTATATAGGTCTTTATTCTGGTCATTTTGTGGTGGGGTGGCAAGTGCGCTGGATCGCGATTCCCAGCCTCTAGTCGGTAAGCGCACTGGAAGCGTAGATCCCAGCGGCAAAATCCTACAAAAACCTCGGAAACCATCACCTTGCCGCTCCAGCAGAGCGAATCCTATAGTCCTTCCGTCGCCCAATGGCGACTCGGGTTTGGCGACTCGATGGAATGAAGTAGACCTTTTCCATTGAATTGAGGTACTACCCATGAATCGATACATGCCCATCACCGGCATCGACCTTATCCCTGCAACGCTGCTCATCGACACCGAGGCGCCCCTCGATGTCCTCTTTGAAACCGCCGATTACCGCATTCGCACCGTTACCCAGGTTCTGGAGAATATTGCGTTTCGCCCGGATATCAGTTCGGACACCGTAGTGCTCGCCGACTTTTGCAAACTCCTCACGACGTCGCTACGCGATGGGTGTGACGTGATGGATGTGATTGGCAGGCGGTTGCGGGCGCAGGCGGCTGGTTAGAAGAATGGGCGACTTGTGAGTCGCCCATTTCATGAGGCTTGGGTCGGTTGAATAACGGTCGTAGCCCACCGGTCTTTACAGTAGAGTTTTTTAGCAGCCCGCCAGAGGCCAACCGACCCGCGCCGCACGAAGAAGGCTGGCCTTTACAACCAATCGGTGAAACGGGGCAATCACCAAGATGTACGCCCGGCCCAGACGATTGTGACAGTGCACCACGGTTGAAAAAACCAGCTGGCGACTGCCTTCCAGTTCTGCTTCTTCAACACATAGGATCGATATCCGGAAGTCGAGGTGCTTGTCGTCCTCTCCCAGTACGATTTCAGTCTGGTTCGTGCTATAGACCTTGAAGATTCCAACCCGATTGGCAAGGGTTGCCAACTGTTTGGCTGTCTTGAGACCAAAACAGGCAACGATAGTGTCTCGGACTTTCATGAGCCAGCCGATCCAGGAGGGCTGGTGGGTAAGGATGAATCGAGCCAGTAAATCCGGATTGCCAGAGGCACCCGCAGGGAGCCGAATCGCGAAGGCGTCCGCCAGGTTCATCGACTTGTAAAGGTGGGCGATGCCGGACCTGGTGGGGACTGGCACGGAGGTAATGAGCTCAAATTCTCGGTGCATCGGGGATCCTTCCTGAGTTCTGACACGGATTAATTGGATGTTGTTGAAGCGCCCACTGCTCCCTGGCGAATACTGAGCTCAATCACGGCATCATAGAGCGCTTGCTGCCCGGCTGGCAGAACAGGGAGTAACGTCGCACGGCGCTTGTCGACATCGAACCAGGACTCCACCAACCATCCCACCAGATAGAGTGCCGACAGGCATCCGCCAGCGGTTGCAATGTTCCCCCGGCATACAAAAGGCTGGTCCACGCACTCAACTCCCAGGGCTTGCAGGTCCGAGCGTGCATCCGGGTGCGTAGTCGCTTGGCCGTTAAGCAACCCAAGTCGTTCGAGAATGAAAGCGCCGGCGCAGATGGAGCCGATTCGCTGGCGTCTGGCGTCAAGTTCAAACGACGGTAGGAAGTCTGGAGCGGCAAGTGCGGCGGGGATACCTTCCTTGCCGCTGACAAACAATACCGCGTCGGCACTATTGGCCTCCGAAAGCGGACCGTGCACCGAAACAGGCAGGCCGTGCGCCGATCGCACAACAGGGCTGGAACCCACTATTCGGACGTGCCAATCCTCGGTGTTGCGGCCTAAGATGTCCCACATCAGGAACAGGTCGATATCCGTGAAGTGGTCGAAAGCAACCAGAACGATTTTTTTCAAGGCGAGCTCCATGACAAGTGCTGGTGCTCGCAACGTATCAATCGGTTGCCCACCCTACACAGTCTGTATGGTGCTAAACAGGGAGCGAAATAACGGGTGAAAAAACTGACGCGTAACCATTGGATCGCCGCTGGTTTTGAGGCCCTCGACCAAATAGGGCACATGGGCGTTTCGGCCGAGAGTCTTTCGCGCCGATTGAATGTGACCCGTGGATCGTTCTATCACCATTTCCGCAATCGCGAAGACTTTGTCCGCACTTTGCTGGCCGCTTGGGAAGAAGATTACACGGAGCGCATGCTCGCTTATGCGGCGCAGGGGCGTAGCGCGGGCGAGACCTTGAAACGCTACTTGAGTATTGCCGCTGAGAAACAACCAGGGCGGGAAGTTTCCATCCGAGCCTGGTCGCTGCACGATCCGTTGGTAGGCGAGTTTCAGCAGCGTGTCGACACAAGACGACTGGACTTCGCGATACGGACCTGCCGCCGCTTGGTCCATAGGCCAGGCGAAGCAGAGGTGATGGGTCAGATGGCCCATTTATGCCTGATCGGCGGCCAACAGGCAGGGCTGCGGCGTGATGCCGCTCGCTTCAATGGTTTCATGCATCGAGCCTTTTCACTTTTCGAAGGGGCTCTTGCACCGTGGCGGGCTAAGTTGTGACCTGATACCTCCCGGCATAGACGCTATGGGCAGGCCATAGACTGCCGAGACTGGTGCTTGGTCCATAGGAGACGACCATTGATTCTTCCTTCAGACCATGACTCGGTCACCAGAGAGCAATGGCCGCTCAGGTTCTCAAGAAATGTCCTTGGATAACCCTCAGGCTCATCACCACCCAGGCGCATCCAGTTTGGATCTGTCGAGGCCAGGGATCTGTAAGGGGTGCAGGCGGCCAATGTGAGCAGAGAGAGTGCCAAAACCAGCTTTGTCATAAAGTCCTGATCAATCTGCAACATGGCTGATCACCGTCTATTTCCTCGTCCGTGAAGGCGGTCGATAAGTGTGCGGGCAGAAACCGGGCGTGTAGATAGACAGGGCCCTTTTCCAATGCGAGCTACGGCGAGGCGTTGCTGCAATTGACGCTATACGACCCACCTCAATCGGCGGAAACCAGACAGCTGGGGGCAGGGCACCGCTTGAGTTCACGTGTAATCGGACCGTCTCATAATTGTGGTCTGCCCGCGTTTTCCTTGCATCCGTAGCCCACAAGACCATTGTCGCGACTGAAAAAGGGGCAGCGCTCGATTTGAGTTCATGATCTCTTTCTGCTCCACCGCACTGCCACTCTGGTGATGCTCGCTCTCTGTGGGCCCGGCCCGCGAAGAAGGCACGGAGGCGGCGAAAAGGGTTTAAATCTGACCAGGCCATATCCAAGCGTGCCTGCACCATCTCATTTTTTGCCTGGACGATCTGCCCTGCCAAACTGAGCGCCCTTTTCTTGAACTCCCTGTGAAGGGCCTGCTCCTCGGTCTCGTTCCCCAGTGGCGCAACCTTCATCTCGGAGAATGTGAAAAGAACTTTGTCGCTGAGTACATAAAATGTGCCGCGACATTTTTGTATATTCCCGTGAAAGATAAAGTCGGTCGAAAGGAACGCACGTTCGTCTACGTCTATGTAGTACAGCAGCTCACCCAAGTGGTTTCGAACTTTTCCGTCCTGGTGAATCCGGCCCAGGGGGGCGCCATCGCTGCCATTGCCTTTGAAGACCAGGTAGCGGCCGTTCGTGTAGTTGTACGGCATTAACGTTCCTTATTTCGCCCTGACATTGGAACCCCTGGTTTGTCCACTCACCGCACCCATCCATGACCCTTGCCCGCAACGCTATCAGGTCAAGACTGGCCATGCCCAATTTCTTCTGGCGTCTGTTGGCAAATCCCATAAGGCGCCCGATGGTCAGTCGCGTCGACCCGACTGGCTAGCCAATAAGCTGTACATGATTTATATTTTTGTACAGGTTTTGTAATGGGATGTAGGAAAAGTGACCCCCCTCGAAAAGCTGATTTCATGGCATGAAAGTTGGGCGCTGCGCAATCAGATCGTGAAATGCAAGAGCTGTGGCGCCGAGCAGTCCGAGAGCGATAGAGAGCTGACGTTCATGCATGAGCCGACCTGTCTGAATGCGAGATTCGCCACCCAACCCTGGCAGGCGTTGGATGAGGTGAGAGAGGCTTATTGGGTTCCGCCGGAAACCTCATCATTGGATTAGAGCGGGGGAATACAGCGGTGAATCACGGGGGAGATGAGCATCGTGGTGCTGTCCCTATTTCATAATGCCCCCGGCTCGTAGTGGCAAAGTAATGATGCTAAATTCTGCGCGTTCAACGTGTGCGCTCATTTGCCCCACGGGAATACCTAACCTCTCTCAACCAATTCTGTGGATATGGACGTCAATGAACAAAACCAAGCTCTCGATTGCGCTGTCCTGCGCTGTTGCCATCGTGATGTTGAGTGGATGCGCTGCTTCTGTGAAAAGCGGCGGAACTGAGACACTGGTCATCCAGGAATCAGCCAAGCAGAACTTGGTCGTCAACTTCCAGGGAAACAGCAAGGTTGAACAGAACGAGGACTGGTCTCGCCTGAAGCAAGAATGGAGTGACGCCCTGCAAGCGGAAGCGACTCGCGCGGGCTACCACCTTGCCGAAGCCCAGCCGACAAGCCTCGACGGCAAAGACGGTGTGGGCATTAAAATCAACGTGAGCAATTTCCGTTACCTGACCCCAGGCGCACGCTACGGAGCCGGTGTCATGGTAGGCAATGCGTGGGTCAACTCCCGCGCAGATTACTCGGACTTGAAATCAGGCCACCTGATTGGCACACGGACCTATGACACGACATCGTCTGCTTGGGAGGGCGTCATGTCGGCCATGACCCAAAAGCAGGTTCAGGCTATTTCTCAGCAAATCATCAGTGACATCAAGAGCGCGAAAGCCAAGTAAGACGATTCTTGCTTAACGTATCGACGTTTGGATTGGGGCGTTGATCTCATGTCTTTTGCTGTGAAGCTTTTGGAAAAACGGAAAGAAAGCACACCCTGAGGAAGGGGTGATCAATGTCAAAGAAACATCAGGAAAGCAAAGCAGTGACTGCTGCTGACATCGAGCGCTCTATTCAGGCACTGAACAAAATGGCTGAGCGCCTCTGGGGCGATGGCCGGGAAGCTGAGGCGAAAGCGCTGATCGACGCCTTGGATGCTTTAAATAGAGCCCTCGACCGGATCAGAATTGGAGAGAGCCGCAGGGTGCTTCATTGACGAGAAGAGCAGGCCGTAACACTTAATGCCAGTCAGTTAAGCCACAAATCTGTGGGAGCAAAGCTTGCTCGCGATAACGACAGACCAGTCAACATTGCTGCTGACTGACTTAGCGCAATCGCGAGCAAGCTTTGCTCCCACAGGTTTTGCGCCGTTTGATCCTCAACTGACTGGTATTAGGCCGTAACGCGTTGTTTTGAGTGGGGCTGCCTGCCTATGGGAAATGAATTTGTCCCTTTTTCTCTTTCGCCGCAACGCAAAAGCCCCGATCCAAATCGGGGCTTTCTCATTTCCGATAGAGACAAAACCCGCCGGATGGCGGGCTGTGCCTGTCAGTTCTTGCAGGCTACCTGCGGAGGCGCAGCAGGCGTCAGCTTTTTGGGAATGACAATTGAAGTGCCAGGGAAAGAGGCGAGTTCGAAAACCCCGAGGATGCACATAAGCGTTTGCCCGCCATCTTTGTTGGGGCTGTTAGCCACGCCTGCCAAAGCTTCATAGTCTTTCCCTGGTTCCAGCTTGTAAACCAGCGCCTGGCCACCGCAGGACGAGTAAGTGCTGCCATAGCCGCCAATGGTCGCGCCCAGGGTTGCAATCTGGAAGGGTAGATCAGCCCTGACGCGATACTCGGTCACGACCTCTTTGTACGCCCCTTCGGCCATCCGAATGGCAGGGATGTACTCGATAAGAGTGGGCATAACCCGTTGCGGCATGCCAATGCTCGCCGTCTTCAGAGGGTACTGCGGATAGTTGATGCTCGCCGTCCCGTCCCGCCCGAAACGTCCGGCTTCAGCCATTTTGTGACGGGTAGCAGGAGCACAACTGCCAATGATGCTGTCTCCATACACGCTGGAGTTGGTGATGACCCGAACACGGGCCAAGCTCTCGGATTGAGCAGGCTCTTCGTAGGGAACTGAAGGTATTCCAGAGCAACCGGCAAGTGCTGCAGCAAAAAAAATAGCGAAAGTGACGACCCGCATGACCATGTCCTTATGTGCTCGATAACCAAAAAAAAACCGACACGATGGCCGGGATTTTCGTGCACTCCTATACGCGCAGGAGTGGCGGGACGGATGGTGGCTCATTGGCTCGCTGGGGACAAGCAGCTTTTGTCTCAACCAATCCCTTCGCGTCCAACAGTGCACAGGTCGTGATCAGGTGGGGCTCATTCGCTGTAGCACGTCCCCGTCGTCGCTCACCTTGGGAATACTTCACATCTATCTATACTCAGCGTTTCTGCTCGGATATTCATCCGGCGCATTCACGGACGAGGAGAATAGACATGGCTTCCAGCAGCACACTCGCTCCAAATGATGAAAGCGGAATTGTCAGCGCTCTCAATGGCGTCGTCACGAAGACCGATGTGATTGCGACTGCGATAAGGACTGGCAAACACATCAATGTGAAGCTGGTCCGAGGAGGGAGTGCCGCAGGTTGCGAGGCTGCGGTCACTACCAAGAGCGCGGGAGGGGAGCCGGCCAATGCGGCATGTGGAGCACCGACGGTGCAACAAATGATCAGTCAGGTGGGTGGCTCTCAACCAGGGATACCCCAGGTGAAGTTGCCGGAGTTCACTTCTGTTGCGGCTAACTCCGCAAAATGGGCGCGGCGCGGTGGGTGGCTCCTGGTGGAAATCAATACGAGTTATCTCATCGCTGGAGATGCGGGAGAAAGCGGTTGGGTATGCTTGAAGAACGCACCTCTGGTTTCGGCGATTTATATCCCTCATCCCACTGCTGCCTCTGCGCCAGGAGGAAAAGCACTCCCTAACGCTGATTGATGCTCCTTCGATAAAAAACACTGTCGTTTTAGATGAACAAGCATGAGCACCCAATGCTCAGCCCATAGTCTGCTCCACCAACCACTCCCTAAATACCCGCACCGCCGCCTGCCGCTCCCGCCCCGGCACGCACACCACGCTATACCGTGCCCCCGGCAGATTCACCTCAGGGCGATAGCCAACCAGTTGCCCCCGCGCAACCGCTTCAGCAACCAACACGTTACTGGCGAGCACCAGCCCATGCCCGGCGATGGCGGCCTGCAGCGCATGTTGTTCCTCGTCATAACGTCGCAAGCGCGCGTTATCCAGCCAGCTCTGGGTGCCTGCCGCGGCGCACCAGGTTGGCCAGTCGACTGCGACGCTTGAGTGGCTCAACCACGGTACGTCGATCAGCTCGACAGGTGAGTTCTCTTCGGGCGGTTGCCAGCCGGGGCGGCAATAGACGCCGAAGTACTCATCCAACAAAGGTTGTTCGATCAGCTGTGGCTCAGGCATGAACAAGGCGCGGATCGCCAAGTCGATGCTTGCGTCACGCTGGAGGTCCACTACGTCGTTGCTGCTGTGCAGGCCGACGTCGATATCCGGGTGCAACCGATGAAAATCCCCAAGCCGGGGTATCAGCCACAGGCTGGCGAACGCCGGCGTGGTGCTCACCACCAGGGACTGTGCAGCACACGTTGGCGACAGCATTTGCAGGCCATGTTGGATATCGAGCAGGGCCCGGTGGATGTGCGGGTGAAGGCGCTCGCCGTCGGCGCTCAGGCGCACGTTCTGGCTGGAGCGCTCGAACAGTTGCACGCCAAGGAAGCCCTCAAGACTTTTGACCTGATGGGAGATCGCCGCCGGGCTGATGCTCAGTTCCTGGGCCGCTGCCTTGAAGCTCCCCAGCCTTGCGGCAGACTCGAAGCCGCGCAAGGCGGTGAGGGGCAGTTTGGCGAACATGGGGATGGATGACTCAGGTTGAGCGTGGCTCAATTTAGCTCAATTGTGCGTGGGCGCTCAACTCGCCAGGCTGTGGTCTTCTCACACCAATCCGAGAGAGCCACGATGCAAGGCACCCCCCGCAAGATTCTCCAGGCGATTCTCTACGAGGCTGGCGGCGTGCTGTTCGTGGCACCGGCCCTGGCGCTCACCTACGGTCAGGGTTTGGTCTATTCGACCCAGCTGTCATTGGTGATTTCCGCCGTGGCGCTGGCCTGGAACATGCTGTTCAACGGCCTGTTCGAATGGTGGGAGCGCCGCCAGTACTATCGCTATCGCAGTTGGCGACGACGCTTGCTGCACTCCCTGGGATTCGAGGGCGGATTGACGCTGATTCTGACTCCCGTGATTGGCGCGTGGCTGAGTATCAGCCTTTGGCTGGCATTGATCACCAACCTGGGGCTGTTTGTGTTTTTCTTTTTCTATTCGCTGGTTTTTCAATGGGGGTTTGATCGAGTGTTCGATGTACCGCTGTCGGCGCAGCCCGATCAGGATGCGGCGTCCAGCGCCAATGCTCCCTGAGCCTGAATGGCCCCCTGGCCGACGGTCATACCACCTCGGACTCACCTGTCATGAGCGCTGAAGACATTGTGGCTCATCACAATGCGACGCTGGATGGACCGTTCTGCCAACTGGTTCCGGCAGAGGAGTGGGACTTCCAGTAGCGTGGCGGGTATTACCGGAGAGGTGGACGGGCCGCATAATTCAATCCGTACCTCTTCCGGTTCCTCCGGTCACTTGGGCTTGTTGCCCAACACCCGCCGTATTTTTGGAGTGCTCCATATGAAGTTTTTTCTGGGCGCGATCACCGTCATGCTCCTGACCGGATGTTCGACGCTTGCCGAAACCTTTGATGATCACCCGCGTTGTGGTGCTCATCCCTATTGCGGATCTTCCACGGATATCGAGGTGATCAAGGGGGCCACTGAGGAAAATGCTGGCGTGCTCCGTGTGTTGTTGCCGGTGGCGCTCATTGACCTGCCGTTCAGCTTGGTTGCCGACACATTGTTCCTACCGTATACCGCGTTCAATACCGAACCTGCCCATAAGTAGCCAGATTGCCTTGGGGGTGCTCAGCGGGAGCGAGTTCTCTCGCATAATGAGCCCGGTGTCTTGATCCTTTGCAATTTATCGATGTTCTGTTCGTGCATTAGCATTCCTTCACCAAAATCCAGGAAGCATGGCTGTGAGAAACAGGTTTATAGCGGGTGCGTTTTTTCTGCTGATGGCCATGACTGCTCAATCTGCCTACAGCAGTGGGGGAGACGAGTCCGAAGAAAACGCGTCGTTGCTCTGCAAGATGCTGGACGGCCTGGATGCCTTGACCCAGGCTTCCGAGTTCTCGGCCGAGCATCGTACGGTCAATATCGTCATAGACGGGTCGTCAGAAGACGCCGACAAACTCTGTCCGGAAATCCTCGCCCTCGTCGAGCAGAACGAGTTGGTCTTTGCCCAGGGCTGGGCTGTAGAAATCATCTCTTCCAGCCCGGATTATGGCGTCATTGGTACTTGTCCGTTGTTGTGAGGGGGGGCGCGTAAAAGTTGTATGCGCTTCCTGTTTATGATTTAAAGGAGCGGCTCAAGTCGAGCATTGCGTAGCATCATAGAAACCGCGCCTGGAAGGCGCCGACCGAGAGAGGCGGATTGTCTCCAGGTATCTCAAAAGGGATTTTAGCTATGAATCTGTCTCTTCAGGACATCGCACCTGACCAAGTCGACGCGCTTAAAAAACAGTCTCAAGCGGCTTATGACCTGGAAGTCAAACGGCTGCAAGAACAGAACGTTCATCCTCATTCCCTGGCTGGGGTCGGATCCCAACAGGGCATTTGTGGCTACTTCCGCTTCGAAAGTGGCGACAGCATTGACGGGTCCCACACCGAAACGATTCAGATCACGGCTTTGTCCGCCATGATTGGCCCAGATGCTCCTCAACAAGGCATCCGGGTGCGATTTTCAGGTCATGCGACCGGCACGGGCACCCATTTGAATACCTCCAATCTGTACCTGCTGGGTACAGCGCCTGATGCCGTGAGTCTCATCGGGGTGCAATTGACACTGCAGCTGTTGATAAGCGCTGGCAAGATCAAAGTGTTCATCTCCGATGGGACCCGCTTGCAGGCCGTGCTGGTCAATCCCCAGCAGTCTCCACCTGATTTCGACGGAGAGTTCTCCGGTAGCGGCGTCGGTACGTTTACGCAGGTGTGATGTAGTTCGGGCACAAGGCCCTGGCAAATAAGCCAGGGCCTTCCTGGCACCTGTTTCCCGCTATCCCTGCGTATCTTCGGCCAAAGCCGTCAGGTACTCAGCGGCCTTCCGATACTTTTCAACCCGCTCCAGATCCTTCTGGCTCGGGCTGTCTATCCGTGACAAATCACTGTTTTCCGCAAGGTCGGCCAGCTTCACCCGACGCGCCAGTGGATCTCGGGCAGCCCGTTCGATGAAGGCCTGATAGGTCTCGCCTTCGCGCTTGGTAAGGGAATCGATGGCGGCCAGAATCGCCTCGCTGAAACCTTCGTTGCGCAGGTCTGCGAGCGTCACGCGGGTGTCTTCGACCACGTCATGCAGCACCGCCACGATACGTTCGTCGTGATGCGACAGGCGCAACATGACTTTCAGCGGGTGCAGGATGTAAGGCGCGCCACCCTTATCGGTTTGCCCTTCATGGGCCCGTGCGGAAATCGCTATGGCTTTCTCAAGCGTACTCATGCCACCTCACTCGTTCTCCAGGGATACTCGACGCGGGGACTGATGGACCGCGCGGCAATCTTAGCGTCAGACAAGCGTCTTCGATATGAACGCGTTCACTGAGGTATGAGGTTATCGAATAGGGCCTCTTCGAATTATGTGCTTTTCGGAAGTTGTCTTCGGCTCGCATACTGGTTCCTTTTAAGTCGATCCCTAAACGAGGCGCTGTCTTGTCAAACGTTGAACCCCCTCTGCATGAGTTGAAGCGCGAGCACATCTACGACGGGTTCAGGCGGTTGATGCCGATCTCTCTGTTCGTCGTCGTATTCGGGGTCGCTTTCGGCCTGGCGGCTGCGCAAACGGGATTGAGTGATGCGTCGGCCGTTCTCATGAGCACGCTGGTTTTTGCCGGCGCTTCACAATTTGCCGCGCTGGATCTGTGGGGCGAACAGGTGCCCGTGGTGCCACTGATCATCACCGTGTTCGCCATCAACGCCCGGCATCTGTTGATGGGCGCGACGCTCTACCCATGGCTGTGGGAGTTGCCGGTGGCCAAGCGCTACGGCGTGATGCTGGTGGTCTCCGATGCCAACTGGGCCATGGCGATGCAAGCGTTCAACGCTGGCAAGCCGGGGTTTGGGTTGCTGTTCGGGGGTGGTATTGCGCTGTGGGCCGCCTGGATCCTGGGCAGTTGGCTGGGCCTGCATTTTGGCAGCGCCATCCAGAATCCCGTCAGTTTCGGGCTCGACATGGTGATGGGGTGTTTCCTGTTGGCGATGGTGGTGGGCGGGAAGAAGAACCCGCGCATGTTCATCATCTGGACCGTCGCGGCCTGCTCTTCGCTGATGGCTTACTGGTACTTACCGGCTAACAGTCATGTCGTTGTGGGGGCTTTGGCGGGAGGGCTGTTGGGCGCGTTGTGGATGGAGAAAAAACAATGAATATCGCAACGGCGGGGTATGGCACGCTGGTCATCATCCTGATCATGGCACTCGTGACATTGGCGACTCGCTGGGGCGGGGTTTTCGTGATGTCGTTCGTACCGATCAACTATCGGGTGCAGCAGTTCATCACCGCCATGTCGGGCTCGGTATTGGTGGCGGTCCTGGCACCGATGGCGGTCAAGGGGGATGACGGCGCACGCCTGGCCTTGCTCACCACGGCAGTTGTCATGCTGGTCCTGAAGAAACCGTTGCCGGCGATTGCGGCGGGCATACTGGCGGCAGCGCTGGTGAGGCAGTTCTGAGATGCAAATCGCCCGCTTACAGGCGGGCGATAAATTAATGTCACTCAGGTCAGAAGCTCAGGGCTGCGGTCTCCCCGAATGAATGTTCCTGTACGCCAGCCATGAAGTGCAGCGGCATCTGTTGCTTCGCCTCAATCGGCGTAATTTCAAAACTGCCGACTACTTGAACGTGAAGTGCACTCAGCCGTATCAATTCCTCTTCCTTTGCCTTTGCCATTCTCGCGTGGTTCGCTGCGATTTCATTGAGAGTTGACACGGTACATCTCCGGTGGCTGACCAAGCGTGATTGAGTTGCCGCAGCGTCAGAATGTCGTCTTCCTGGCGGCTACGGCAATTGCTGCAAACCCTAAGCCAGACGTGGCCCGGCAGGGCCGGCCACGTCCTACAGGCGACGAATGGAGAGTCGGACGCCAGTGACGTTCCAACCATGCCTCAACAATAAGTCATTAATAATGCATTACACGTCATCGCAACGGGCTGATACCCCGGCGGTGCCAGTCGAGGTGAACGCCGCCCTTATTGCGTGACATTTCTCAGTCGGTATCCGCGCCGATGCGTGTTGATCGAGGCCTCGGGCTTCGATAGGCCACCATCACCCCGAGGCCGATCAGGCCGGTCGCCAACGCCAGCAGCAGAATCACCTTTTGCAATCCGATCGGCGCGGCCAGCAGCGCGACCAATAGGCCCGCCAGCGGTTGTGACAGGTTGTTGAGCAACGTGATAACGCCGACGGTCTTGCCGAAGTCCTGGGGCGGGATGACTTGCTGGCGAATGCTGCGCATGTAGACGTTGAACATTTTGTCGAAGCCGACGACCAGAAGGAAACCCACCACGTAACCCCAGGCGTTTGGACTGAGGGCGGTGATGAAAGCGCCTGTGGCGATCAATGTGTACGACAGGGCACCCAGCCATTTCAAGGGCAGCGAGACCCGTGCCAGGAGGAACAGGATGACGATGGTGGTCACGGCGCCAGCGGCCTGCAACCCGGCGTAATAGTCCTTGCCGGCGCTGTACTGGCCGATGACCATGGCCGCCGAAGTGGCCAGGGTGACGCCTATGATCAGATTGACGCCGATCGCCAGGCTGATGATCTTCTTCAGTTCCGTCAGGTTGCGGATATGGCTGAAAGCGATGCGTAGCGGGTTCAGCCAGAGATCGTGATGTTGCTCGAACGTTTCCAGGGTGACCGAGCTGGTGCGCTGCCAGTACCGCATGGCCAGGTCCGCCAGCAGGAACAGCGCGGCAATCGCCAGTACTACCCAATGCCACGCCCATACTTCCAGCATCAGCGCAGCGATCAATGGACCCAGCACCAGTCCGCTCTGGTCGGCGATCTGCGAGTAGGACAGGGTCTTGGTATAGGTGTAGTGCTTGAAGATGTAAGGCAGCACGACTTCGCGGGCCATGATGCCTTGGGTGGTCAGCACGCCGCACAAGGCCGAGAGGGCGATGATCCAGTAGAGGCCGCCAAAGATCCCGTAGAGCGCCGTGGCGGCGATGCACGCCACGGCGCGGTAGACCTGGCTGATGTGCAGGATACGGATGGGCGGGAACTTGTCGCACAACGCGCCGCAGATCGGAAATGACAAATAGCGCGGCAGGGATTCGACGAAGAAGGCCAGGCCCGCCCAGGAGACGCTGTTGGTGGTCTGGAACACGATCAACGGGACGATGAACAGCAGGATCTGGTCGGCCAGTCGGGAGAGGAACAATGAGCTGAAGAAGGCCAGGTAATCCTTGCGCATGGAACTCCTTGATAGCGTTTGTCAGGTCCGTTAGCGGCGGGGGACGCGATGTGGAACTAATATCATCCTATGCGTCCCTATGTGCAGGGATCTTCCCTTTTTTAGTGAGAGCCATCATGTTCAAATCGCGCTCGTTGATTGCAGTGGTGACTTGCTTCGCCTTGGTGGCGGGGCCTGAAATGGTCGTTGCGGATCCGGGTAACGGCAAGGGAAATGCTCAGTTCGACCAGGGGCCGGGTCACGGACAGGGCAAAGGAGGGCAAGGCAACAAGGGCGGTCAAGGCAACTCTGGTAACCAGGGTGGCAAGGGCAACGCTCACGGCGGTGGCGGTGGCGGCGACTGGCACAACGGCCCGAGCATCGACCGGGGCGGTGTCATCGGTGTGATCGGCGGTTACCGTGATTATTGGAGCCCGGGTCCGGCGCTGCCGCCGGGCATCCAGAAAAACCTCGCTCGGGGCAAACCGATGCCGCCGGGTATCGCCAAGAAGCTGGACGGGCGCCTGTTGGGACGGTTGCCGCACTACGATGGCTACGAGTGGCGGCAGGTGGGCACGGACCTGATCCTGGTGGCGATTGCCAGTGGCATCATTTACGAAGTGCTGAACGGTGCGTTCGATTGAGGCTCGGTTGAACCCGGCGTAGCGGCCTGTTGGCAGGCTGCTACGCCCTCAGTTTTCAAGCTGCCGCAGACGTTTGTACAAGGTATTGCGGCTGACCCCGAGCCGACGGGCCAGGTGCGAGATGTTGCCGCCCACCGCCTGCAATTGGCGGTTCAGGTCTTCGGCATCGTTCAAGTCCACCGACAGCGGCTCCGGTGTGTCCACCGGGTCCATCTCCAGGTCCACGAAGAAATCATCCGGCAGGTGTTCCGGGCGGATCGGCTGTTCCTCGGCCATCGCCAAGGCCACTTGCAGCACGCTGCTGACTTGTCGCAGGTTGCCCGGCCACGGATGACGTTCGAACAGTTCCTGCACCTCGCGGCTCAGGCCGGCCCATTGGGTCGGCTCGCGATGATGTTCCCAAAGGCGTTTGAACAGTGCCTGTTTGTCGCTGCGCTCGCGCAGGGGCGGCAGTTCCAGGGTCAGGCCGCCGATGCGGTAGTACAGGTCTTCGCGGAAACGGCCCAGTTGCACCTGTTCGCGCAGCGAGCGGTTGGTGGCGGAGATGATGCGGATGTCCACCGGGAACAGCTCGGCGCTGCCCACCGGTTGCACGCAACGCTCCTGCAATACCCGCAGCAAGCGGGCCTGGGTCGGCAGGGGCATGTCGCCGATCTCGTCAAGGAACAGCGTGCCGCGGTCGGCCTTGCGGATCAGGCCGATGCTGCCCTTCTGGTTGGCGCCGGTGAAAGCGCCTTTTTCGTAACCGAACAATTCCGATTCCACCAGCTCGGCCGGAATGGCCGCGCAGTTGACCGCAATGAACGGCTGCTTGCAGCGGGAGCTGGCTTGGTGCAAGGCCTTGACGAACACTTCCTTGCCGACACCGGTCTCGCCGTGGATCAACAGCGGAATGTCTTTTTCCAGCAAACGTTCGGCCTGGCGCACGGCCTTTTCCACGCGGCTGTCACCAAAGTGCAGTGTATTGAGACTGATGACGTGGGCGGCGGAAGCAGGGGCGGGCGAGGGCGCCGGTTCGGTGAAGACGCGTGGCTTGATCGACACTTGGTTCGGGCGCTTGAGCATGCACTGGAAACGATTGCGCCCGGCTGCTTGCAGGGAGAACGGCAGGCCGTCGGGTTGGTTCAGCAGTTCCAGCAGCGAGACCTTGAACAGGCTTTCGATACTGACCCGTGACAGGCTCAGGCCCAGCAGGTTGTCGGCCCGGCGGTTGGCGGACAGTATCTGGCCGCTCTCGTCGAAAATCAGCAGTCCGGCCCATTGGCTGTCGAGGTTGTTCAATCCGGTGTTGAAGGTCAGCTGAAAGTGTTCACCGCGGAACAGGTTGAGGATCAGCCGGTTCTCCACGGTCTGGCTCATCATCTTGACCATGCCCAGGGTGTGGGAGGGCGGCAAGTAGCTGTCGCTGGACACGTCCAGCACCGCGATGACCTTGCGCTCGGCATCGAAAATCGGTGCGGCGGAGCCGGTCATGAAGCGGTTGGCCTTGAGGAAGTGTTCATCGTGTTCAATGTGCACCGCCTGCTCGCAGGCCAATGCGGTGCCAATGGCGTTGGTGCCGGTGCACCGCTCCATCCAGCTCGCTCCGGCGCTGAAGCCGTGGGCCAGCTTCGGCTCGATGAAACGCTGGGTACCCCAGGAGGTCAGCACCTGCCCCTGGTTGTCGGCCAGCATGATCAGGCAATTGGAGTTGCTGAGGATGTTCTCGTAGTACGGCAGGACTTCCTGGTGGGTGGTCTGCACCAGAGAATGCTGGCTTTCCAGTAACTGGGCGATGCCTTCGGCGGGCAACGGGTCGAAGGTCGGTGCGCTCTGGTGATTCAGGCCGAAGGCACGGCAGCGGGACCAGGAGGCCTGGATGATGGCGTCGTGGGACAAGGCAGGAGCTGGTGCGGCCATGGGACACTCTCGCAGAAGCTGTTTTTATTGTTGTGGTGAGTTTCGCACAGACTCCTTGTGCTGGGGCAAGCCCCGATTGCCAGGTAGAACGCAAATCCTGTGTGGGAGCGAGCCCGCTCGCGATAGCGTCGGATCAACTGCACCCATGTTGCCGATAGACCGCTATCGCGAGCAGGCTCGCTCCCACACAGGAGACCGTCCAACCCAAGAAAACGTTCATTCATTGTTGTTCAGAATTGTTCATTGTCAACCGGCGAATTGTTCAGTTGTTCAGTTTTGCTTGTTCACTTGTGTTCATCCGTGAACGTATTTTTCCGACGGAAATCAGTAAAACCCAATAAATTCAGCAGGATGAGATTTCTGGCACGGCTTTCGCTTTTAACCTTCGGTCGCTTGACTCCCAAAAATAAAAAGGCCGAGCCATGTCATTAACGCTTGAGCACATTTGTCGCACCGTCGAGGGCCAGACCTGGATCGACGATGCCAACCTGAATTTCGAACCCGGATCCTTCAACGTTCTGTTGGGCCGCACATTGTCCGGCAAGACCAGCCTCATGCGCCTGATGGCCGGCCTGGACAAGCCCGACAGCGGTCGCATCCTGATGAACGGCGTCGACGTGACGAATCGTCCGGTGCGGTTGCGTAACGTGTCGATGGTCTATCAGCAGTTCATCAACTACCCGACCATGACCGTTTTCGAAAACATCGCCTCGCCCTTGCGCCAGGCCGGTGTCTCCAACGAGGTGATCCAGAGCAAGGTGCTGGAAACCGCGAAGATGCTGCGGATCGAAAAGTTCTTGAAGCGCCATCCATTGGAGCTCTCCGGTGGTCAGCAGCAGCGGACCGCCATGGCCCGCGCGCTGGTCAAGGATGCCGAGCTGATCCTGTTCGACGAGCCGCTGGTGAACCTGGACTACAAGCTGCGTGAAGAGCTTCGCCAGGAAATGCGCGAACTGTTCCAGGCCCGCCACACCATTGCTGTCTATGCCACCACCGAGCCCAACGAAGCGTTGGCCCTGGGTGGCACGACCACGATTCTGCATGAAGGCCGGGTGATCCAGAGCGGCAAGGCGGCCTCGGTTTATCACCAGCCGCAAACCGTGCTGGCCGCCGAGCTGTTTTCCGAGCCCCCCATCAACCTCATGCCGGGACGTATTGCCGGTAATGAAGTGAGCTTCGCCAATTTCGTGCACTTCCCGCTAAACGTCGACCTGCGCCCGGTGGGCGAGGGGGAATTCCGTTTCGGTGTGCGCCCCAGCCACATCTCGCTGGTGCCGAGCAACGACGACGACCTGGAACTGGCGGTGACCGTCGAGGTGGCCGAGATCAGTGGCTCGGAGACCTTCCTGCACGTGCGCAACGAACACTTCCTGTTGGTGCTGCACCTGCCCGGTGTGCATGAGTACGACGTGGATGCGCCGATCCGCATCTACATCCCGACCCACAAACTGTTTGTCTTCGACGCCCAGGGCAAGTTGGTTCAGGCCCCGGGCCAGCGTATTGCGAGGGTTGCCTGATGGCTGAAATTCATTTGCAGAACCTCGCCCACAGCTACACCAGCACTCCGGCGGGCCCCGAGGATTACGCGATCCGCGAGATGAACCACGTCTGGGAGCAGGGCGGCGCCTATGCGTTGCTCGGGCCTTCGGGATGCGGTAAATCCACCTTGCTCAACATCATTTCCGGACTGCTCAGCCCCTCCGAGGGGCAGGTGAAGTTCGACAACAAAGTCGTCAACGACCTGAGCCCGGAACGGCGCAACATCGCCCAGGTGTTCCAGTTCCCGGTGGTCTACGACACCATGACGGTGTTCGACAACCTGGCGTTCCCGCTGCGCAACCAGGGCATGGCCGAAGCGAAAGTCCACACCAAGGTTCAGGAAATCGCTGAGGTCCTCGACCTGCAGAACCTGCTGGACAAGAAGGCCCGCAACCTCACCGCCGATGAAAAGCAGAAAGTCTCCATGGGCCGTGGGCTGGTGCGCGATGACGTGTCGGCGATCCTGTTCGACGAACCGCTGACGGTGATCGACCCGCACCTGAAATGGAAGCTGCGGCGCAAGCTCAAGCAGATCCACGAGCAGTTCAACATCACCATGGTCTACGTCACCCACGACCAGTTGGAAGCCTCCACCTTCGCCGACAAGATCGCGGTGATGTACGGCGGCCAGATCGTGCAGTTCGGCACGCCCCGGGACTTGTTCGAGCGCCCGAGCCACACCTTTGTCGGCTACTTCATCGGCAGCCCGGGGATGAACCTGATCGAGGTCACCGCGCAACCTGGCGGTGTCGGTTTCGGCTCGACCCATTTGCCGCTGTCCGAAACCTTGCAGAAGCGTGTGGCCGAGGCTGAAGGCAAAACCCTGAAAGTCGGCATTCGCCCCGAATTCGTCCACGTCTGGGAAGGTCCCTACGACGACGCGATGCGGGCCGAGGTGACGCACGTCGAAGACCTGGGCACCTACAAGATCCTGACGCTCAACCTCGACGGTGCGCCGCTCAAGGTGCGCCTGGCCGAAGACAAACCGGTGCCGGAAGGTACAGCGTATATCAGCTTCCCGGCCCAATGGCTGATGGTGTACGCCGATGAATATTTGCTGGAATCGTCGAGTGAGGTGCAGCCATGAACAAGGTGCAGAACAACAAGGCCTGGTGGCTGGTGTTGCCGGTGTTCCTGCTGGTGGCCTTCAGTGCGGTGATCCCGATGATGACCGTGGTCAACTATTCGGTGCAGGACATCTTCGACCAGTCCAGCCGCTACTTCGTCGGTGCCGACTGGTACAAGCAAGTGCTGATGGACCCACGGTTGCACGACTCGCTGCTGCGCCAGTTCATCTATTCGGCCTGCGTGCTGTTGATCGAAATCCCCCTGGGCATCGCCATCGCCCTGACCATGCCGACCAAGGGCAAATGGTCGTCCTTGGTGTTGATCATCCTGGCGATTCCGCTGCTGATCCCATGGAACGTGGTCGGCACCATCTGGCAGATTTTCGGCCGCGCCGACATTGGTCTGCTCGGATCGACCCTCAACGCCCTGGGCATCAATTACAACTATGCGGCCAACACCATGGACGCCTGGGTGACGGTGCTGGTGATGGACGTCTGGCACTGGACCTCGCTGGTGGCGCTGCTGTGCTACTCCGGGCTGCGGGCGATCCCGGATGTGTACTACCAGGCGGCACGGATCGATCGGGCGTCCAACTGGGCGGTGTTCCGGCACATTCAGTTGCCGAAGATGAAGAGCGTGCTGCTGATCGCGGTGATGCTGCGCTTCATGGACAGTTTCATGATCTACACCGAACCGTTCGTGCTCACCGGTGGCGGGCCGGGTAACGCCACCACGTTCCTGAGCCAGACCCTGACGCAGATGGCCATCGGTCAATTCGACCTGGGGCCGGCGGCCGCGTTTTCCCTGGTGTACTTCCTGATCATTCTGTTGGTGTCGTGGCTGTTCTACACCGCCATGACTCACTCCGACGCCAACCGTTGAGGCCTGCACGATGAGCAATAAGAAGCTGATCCCGTTGCTGCTCTACATCCTGTTCCTGCTGGTGCCCATCTACTGGCTGCTGAACATGTCGTTCAAGAGCAACACTGAAATCCTCGGCAGCCTGACCTTGTGGCCGCAGGATTTCACCTTCCATAACTACAAGGTGATCTTCACCGACCCGAGCTGGTACACCGGTTACCTGAACTCGCTCTACTACGTGAGCCTGAACACGGTGATTTCCCTGAGCGTGGCGTTGCCCGCTGCTTACGCCTTCTCGCGGTATCGGTTCCTGGGGGACAAGCACCTGTTCTTCTGGCTGCTGACCAACCGCATGGCGCCACCGGCGGTGTTTCTGTTGCCGTTCTTCCAGCTGTATTCGTCCATCGGGCTGTTCGACACCCATATCGCCGTGGCCCTGGCCCACTGTCTGTTCAACGTGCCGTTGGCGGTGTGGATCCTCGAAGGCTTCATGTCCGGGGTGCCGAAAGAAATTGACGAGACCGCCTACATTGACGGCTACAGTTTCCCCAAGTTCTTCGTCAAGATCTTCATCCCGTTGATCGGCTCCGGCATCGGCGTGACGGCGTTCTTCTGCTTCATGTTTTCCTGGGTCGAACTGTTGCTGGCTCGCACGCTCACCTCGGTCAATGCCAAGCCGATCGCGGCGGTGATGACCCGCACGGTGTCGGCCTCGGGTATCGACTGGGGGGTGCTGGCGGCGGCGGGGGTGTTGACCATCCTGCCGGGCATGCTGGTGATCTGGTTCGTTCGCAACCACGTGGCCAAGGGCTTTGCCCTGGGTCGGGTCTGAGGAGTCGATGATGGAATGGATGAACTGGACCGTCCCCACGGCGGTATTTTTTGGGGTTATCGCCTTGTTCCTGGTAGGCATGACCACTTGGGAGTTGCGTTCGCCGAGCATCCCTCGGCGTGGTTTCCTGCCGATTACCACGACCCGTGGCGATCGGTTGTTTATCGGTCTTCTCGGTAGCGCCTACCTGCATCTGCTGGTAATCGGCGCCACCGACTGGAGCATCTGGATAGCGTTCGCGTTGTCTTGGGTGTGGCTGTTGGCAGTGATGCGGTGGGGCTAGTCGCGCATATTCGACGATCAGGCTCTTAAACCCAAACAGGAGGTCTCTATGTTCAATAAAAACAATAAGCTGCGACATAGCGTTTCATTGGCAGCCGCACTGGCACTCAGCGGGTTGAGCGCTGTGGCCTGGGCTGACGCCTATGAAGACGCCGCTAAAAAATGGATCGGCAGTGAATTCAAGCCGTCAACCTTGACAGCCGAGCAGCAGCTCGAAGAACTCAAGTGGTTCATCAAGGCCGCCGAGCCGTTTCGTGGCATGAAGATCAACGTGGTGTCGGAAACCCTCACCACCCACGAATACGAGTCCAAGGTACTGGCCAAGGCCTTCACCGAAATCACCGGGATCCAGTTGACCCACGACCTGCTGCAAGAAGGCGACGTGGTGGAAAAGATGCAGACGGTGATGCAGTCGGACAAGAATATCTATGACGGCTGGGTCAACGACTCGGACCTCATCGGTACGCACTTCCGCTACGGCAAGACCGAATCGATCACTGACCTGATGGCCAATGAGGGCAAGAACTTCACTTCGCCGACCCTGGACATCAAGGACTTCATCGGTACGTCGTTCACCACCGCGCCGGACGGCAAGCTCTATCAACTGCCCGACCAGCAATTCGCCAACCTCTACTGGTTCCGCGCCGACTGGTTCGAACGTCCGGACCTGAAGGCCAAGTTCAAGGAGAAGTACGGCTACGAGCTGGGCGTACCGGTGAACTGGTCGGCCTATGAAGACATCGCCAAGTTCTTCTCCGAAGACGTCAAGGAGATCGACGGCAAGCGCGTCTATGGCCACATGGACTACGGCAAGAAAGACCCGTCCCTGGGCTGGCGCTTCACCGATGCCTGGTTCTCCATGGCTGGTGGCGGCGACAAAGGCCTGCCCAACGGCTTGCCGGTGGACGAGTGGGGCATCCGCGTCGAGGACTGCCATCCGGTCGGTTCCAGCGTGACCCGTGGCGGTGATACCAATGGTCCTGCGGCCGTGTTCGCCACCACCAAATACGTGGATTGGCTGAAGAAGTACGCGCCACCGGAAGCGGCGGGCATGACCTTCTCCGAGTCCGGCCCGGTGCCGGCCCAAGGCAACATCGCCCAGCAGATTTTCTGGTACACCGCGTTCACCGCGGACATGACCAAGCCAGGCCTGCCCGTGGTCAACGCGGACGGCACGCCGAAGTGGCGCATGGCTCCGTCGCCGCGCGGTCCGTACTGGGAACAGGGCATGAAGCTGGGGTATCAGGACGTGGGTTCCTGGACCTTCATGAAGTCCACGCCTGAGAAGCAGAAACTCGCGGCCTGGCTGTACGCGCAGTTCGTGACGTCGAAAACTGTGTCGCTGAAGAAAACCATCGTCGGCCTGACGCCGATTCGTGAGTCGGACATCAACTCGCAGGCGATGACCGACCTGGCGCCGAAACTGGGTGGCCTGGTGGAGTTCTACCGCAGCCCGGCCCGCGTGCAGTGGACCCCGACCGGGACCAACGTGCCGGACTATCCGCGTCTGGCGCAGCTGTGGTGGAGCCACATCGCCGAAGCGGCCAGCGGCGAGAAGACTCCGCAGCAGGCACTCGACGGCCTGGCGAAGGATCAGGACGCGATCATGACCCGTCTGGAACGCTCCAAGGCCCAGGCCACCTGCGCGCCGAAAATGAACCCGGAACGCGACGCGCAGTACTGGTTCGACCAACCAGGTGCACCGAAGCCGAAACTGGCGAACGAGAAGCCTAAAGGCGAAACCGTGAGCTACGCCGAACTGCTGAAATCGTGGGAAGCAGCCCGCAAGTAAGCGCCCTGCAATAAATGAACGGCACCGAAAGGTGCCGTTTTTTTTGAGCCATGAAAAGAAGTCCACAACCTCCAGGCACACCACCGAACCCCGTGGGAGCCGGGCTTGCCCGCGATGACATCAGCCCATCCGACACCAAGGCCAACAGACCCACCGCCATCGCGAGCAGGCTCGCTCCCACATCGGATTGCGCGGCCCACAACCCCAGACACACCACCAAACCCTGTGGGAGCGAGCCTGCTCGCGATGACGCCGGCCCATCCAACATCAAGGCCAACAGACCCACCGCCATCGCGAGCAGGCTCGCTCCCACACCGGATTGCGCGGCCCACAACCTCAGGCACACCGCCAAGCCCTGTGGGAGCCTGGCTTGCCCGCGATGACATCAGCCCATCCAGCACCAAGACCAACAGACCCACCGCCATCGCGAGCAGGCTCGCTCCCACACCGGATTGCGCGGCCCACAACCCCAGACACACCACCAAACCCTGTGGGAGCCTGGCTTGCCCGCGATGACGCCGGCCCATCCAACATCAAGGCCAACAGACCCACCACCCTGCCACAGTCAGGGTTACAGCGATGTCATCAGCCTGCCTTGACCTTGCTGGCCTGGGGACCTCCGGCCATGGGGGTGGGGGTGGCTTTCATCAGTGTATCCAGCGCCTGCCGATAGTTCTTGCCGGCCAGGCTCATGCTGTTGTTGTGCGTTCCTCCAGGCACCAGCAACAGGTGCTTCGGCTCGTGGGCCGCCTTGAACAGTTGCTCGCTGAAGCGCGGCGGAACGTAGTTGTCCGCCGCGCCATGCACCACCAGTAGCGGCATGTTGATTTCGGGGATCTTGTCGATGGAGTCGAACTTCTGCGACAGCAGCCACCGCACAGGCAGGGAGGTGTCCGCGATGGCGGTCGCCACGTCGCCCAGCGAGGTGAACGTGGATTCGATGATCAAGCCTCGGGCCGGCACGGTGGCGCCGTCTTTCGCAGCCTTCTGGCCGAGTTCGGCGGCGAGGTCCACCGCGACGGCGCCGCCCAGGGAGTGACCGTAGATCAGTCGCAGGGCCGGGTCCGGCTGCAACGCTTCAAGCCGCTCCCAGGCAATCCGCGCATCCTCGTAGACGCTGGCCTCGGACGGCAGGTCGCCATGGCTCTTGCCGAAACCACGGTAATCGATCGCCAGCACCGAAAAGCCCAGGGCACGCAGTTGCTGGATGCGGAACAACTGGCCCGTCAGGTTCCAGCGCACCCCGTGCAAATACAGGATCGCCGGCGCGTTCTTACGTTCGGCCGGCCACCACCACCCGTGGATATTTTCCCCGGTCTTGAAGCTTTTGGGCTTGAGGTCGAACTCCTGCACGCTGCTCGGAAGGCCGCTGAACCAGCTCGCCGTCCCCGGCTCGATGCGAAACACCAGCTCCCGCTCCTTGTGCTGCAACACCGCACAGCCCGCCGGCAAACCGACCACCATCGCAGCCATGCACAAATAGGCGAACCAGCGGCGCCGACGGCGAGGGAGTAAAGATGAAGGCATCGAAGCGACTCGCTACTCAAGACACAAAGATGCGTTTTAACAGATCCTCTCGCAGGATGGCGGGATTTTGCATGGCTGCCAGTTTCTGACGAGTGACCGGTGTGGTTGATTTGAGTACCCGAATCAGCCACACGAACCACTTAGCCACGCACATCCTCAAGCTCAGTCAACACAAACCGCTGTCTCGCCCCGCCATAAGGCACCTTGGGCACCCCCTCCAGGCGCTTGCGCAACACCTCGGTCAAGGAACACCCGGCTTCCAGGCTGTCGTCGCCAAAGTCCCCTTCGAGGTGCAGCGGATGCACAACCACTTCGAGAGCGCCGTGGTCCGGTGGTGCTGCGTGTTGCAGGTCGGCCGGCGTGCAGACGTAGTCGGCCGTGGCGCCGCTGAGGTTGCGCAAGCGCCGGTTGAACAAGGTTTTGAAAATGCGTTTGGGCAGGTTCAGGTTGGCCCCCAGGTTGCGTGCCAGGCGTACGGGCACGCCTTGCCTGGCGGCGAAGCGGGCCAAGACTTCGCCGATGGGCCAGATGTTGTGCACATGGTTGTGGGAATCGAGGTGGCTGGGTCGCACGCCGTAGTCCAGGCAACGTTGCCACTGGGCTTGGAGCTCCTCCTGCACCGCGGCCAGGTCCTTCGCGCCCAGACGCAGGGCATGACGCGACAGGCTCAACCTGAATTCACCGTTTGCGTCACAAAATGTGCGGCTCGCTGCAATCGACGGACTCAGCGGCAAGCCATGAGTAATGTTGAAGTGCAAGCCAATACGCCCGCGGAGCATGGGGTGCCGGGCCATCTTGCAGGCCTGCTCGAAACCCGCGGTATTGACCATCAGGGTGGCGGAACTGATGACCCCTGCCTCGAAGGCCGATTGAATGACTGCGTTGTCGCTGAGGCTGAGTCCGAAGTCGTCAGCGTTGATTATGACTTCGCTAGGCATGATCGCTCTCCTTGCTTTTTGGATTGGGTGAAGAAACAGCCGTTGTGTTTTGTTGGCGCGGGCGCTTGCCGAGCCACGGCTTGAGACTCTTCCATAGCCGTAGCGCCAGTCCCAGAACCAGGCCACCGGGTTGCCATGAATAAAAGCTCCAACGCCAGTGTTCCAGTTGTCCGGTCATGCGCTCATGCAATTGATGGCTGGAGTTTTCCAGGCTGACCCGGGATGCATCGATCCAGTGCCAGTTGTCATCCAACCCCCAGCGAATCCACTCTTCGAGCAGCACCCGGCCGCTGCCCAGGTCGGCGTGCTCCGGCAGGAACGCCAGGTTGTAGTCGTACAAGCGTCCCTGCTCCAACAGGCCGAGGCGATAGCTGATGCAGTGCCCATCCAATTCCAGCATCACCACCCGCACCAGGCCTTCGGCGGCGAGGGCTGTGAAGGCGTGATTCATCCACTGTCGGCGCATGGGGTCGGAGAAGATGCCGACACCTTCTTCACCTTTCCAACTGGCCGCCTCGACTTCGGCGAGGGTTCGCAGCAGCGGTCCCATGCCGATGGCATCCGGTGTTAGCCGTTGGATGCGGGCACCGCACGCGGCGATCCGCTTGCGCGCCCGGCGCAGCTTGTAGCGCGGATCGCCGGAAATTTCCTGATGGTCGCTGTCGCTGATCAGATGCACCGGCACCCGACAACTCAACCGCCGTTCTCCGGTGGAACTCAAGGCCATCCAAGTACTGAGGACGCTTTCTTCACCCACCGGTTCGGTCACTTCATTCAACTGTAGCAATGCATGGGGCAGTTGCTGACGGATCTGCATCAATGCCTGGCCCATGGCGTCGGCGTCCAGGTGCACCAGCAAGGCGATGCGGTCGGCCAGTGGATAGCCCAGGTGACGCAGCACCCGAAACCGCAGCCCGCAGATGCGTTCGCGCGTAGACACCAGGGGCAGGCACAGGTTGAGCGCCTGATCCTGCCAGCCCAGCAGCACATGCAGCTCCTGGTCGGGCTGCAGCGCCAGCTCTGCCGCTTGCAGCCAGGCCAGGGTGTTGAACGGCGTCGTATCGGCCACCAGGGTTCGCAGCTGTTCATAAGCTGATACAGGAAAGCTTGCCGCGCCCAGGGAGCGACACCATTGGAACCGGATGGTCATGAACGTCAGGCCGCCGCAGTGGATGGAACCGGTTTGGCCGGTTTACGGAAAGAGTCCAGGACCGAGCCGGTGTAAAACGTGTCACGGAAGAACCGCCAGCGGCCGAACAAGCAATACATATGGGTGATCTGGCCGCGCTCCTGATAGTCCATGCGCAGGTGCAGCTTGACGGCTGGAATGTTGCGCAGCTCGAAGACGTCGACCACTTTGTTGCAACCCTGCTCGGCCATGGCTTTCCACAGATCCAGCTGGAAATCCACCGATAGCTGGGTCCCCCAGTAAGCGCGGTACAGCTCACCGCCGAACTCGAAGAATTCACCCGGTTTGACCGGGAACCAGCAGCGAAAGAAATGGCGGTCGAAATAGTCCCGTTTGCTGCCCCAGATGAAAGCGACGGTGTCGCCCTTGTCGTCCAGGTACATGAGCCCGGTGTGGCCTTCGGCAGCCAGTTCACGCATGGTCTCGACGCGATCGCCAAAGTACGTGGCGAAGGCATCGGCGTTACGGGTGGTAATGCGTTCCCGGCGCAACGGGGTATAAGGCCTGAGGTTGTTGGGCCGTATCGGACTGACCAGATCGCGTTCCATCCACACCAGCTGTTCGTGGAAATACAGGTAGTGTCTGCACAGCTGATTCAGAACGGCGCGCAGACCTTTCTTCCGAATTTGATCACGCAATTTTTGCAGAACGTTCATGGTGCCTCCTGGCGAGGGGCGGGTTGGGGGAAGACCCCATCACGAGCTTGCTCGCGATGGGGTTGAATCGCCATGGACATCAAGCTGGGGCAGCCGATGCACGCGGCGGGGTCGGTTTACGAAAAGCGTCCAGTACCGAGCCGCGGTAGAACGTGTCGCGGAAAAACCGCCAGCGACCGAACAGGCGATACACGTGGGTGATCTTGCCGCGCTCCTGGAATCCCATGCGCAGGTGCATCTTGATCGCCTGGATGTTTTGCAGATCGCAGACATCGACCATGGTGTTGCAACCGTGGTCCGCCATGACTTTCCACACTTCCAACTGCATGTCTGCCGAGATAGTGGTACCCCAGTACTCACGGATCGCCTCGCCACCGAACTGAAAATACTCGCCAGGCTTGATCGGAAAATTGCAGCGATAGAAATGGCGGTCGAAATAGTCCCGTGTACTGGCCCAGGCGAAACCCACTGTATCGCCCTGAGCATCCAGGTACATCAAGCCTATGTAGCCTTCGGCCGCCAGCTCGCGCATGGTTTCGACGCGGTCGCCGAAGTGCCGGGCAAAGGCATCGGCATTGCTGACCGTGATGAACTCCAGGCGCATCGGTGGGTAGGGCTTGAGGTTATGCGGGGGGAGTGGGGTCCGCACATCGTGCTCCAACCACACCAGTCGGGTGTGGAAAAACACGTAGCGCCTGAACAGCAGTTTGAGAACGGAGCGCAGGCCCTTTTTCTGAATGCCATCACGTAATGCTTGCAGAACGCTCATGGTGCCTCCTGACGGGTGGCGGGTTGGGGGAAAGAGAGGGCAGTCCAGCCGAGGGCAAACACGGTTTCTCCTGGCAGGAGAAACCGGATCTGCCCGGCCTCGCAGTTGAACGGGGCGCTGCGGCTTTGGTTGTCGGGGCCGAAATACACCAGCTCTGCCTGCGCGTGGGGGCAGGACGCGCCGTCCAGGCTGACCTGTTGCGGGCGCGTGCTTTTGTTCACGCCCAGCAGGCTGCGCCTCGCGTCGGTGGCCATTGCCAGCACGTCGACTTCGAAGGCGTCGTTATCCAGGCGTAGCACCTGATTGAGCCAATGCTGTTGGATGAACTGCTGGGCCAGACCCACCGGCTTGAGTTCGAAGCGCTGGTTGTCCAGCACCCGCACCATGCCCTTGGGGTACTCGGGTTCATCGGCGAGCATGAACCAGTTGAGCATGTCCAGCCAGCCGTCAGCGGAGGCATTGATGACCACGGACGTCCACCACAGGGCGGCGTAGTGGGTTTCCTGATCGTAGGGGCTCAGGCTCGAGCCGCTGGACATGTTGGTCTGGTCCAGCAGCAGGGCCTTGCGTGGTCGTCCGTTGTTATCCAGGCCCACCAGGCGGGCGGCCTGACGCACGCTGTGGCGGTACACACGGGTGGCGAGCAGGTCGCGGATCATCCATTCATGCCAGGCCAAGGCGTCGATCTGGTCATCGTATTTGGCCAGCAGGCGTCGCGCCCAATCGATCCCGCGTTTGTCGGCAGCGTCATCGGCCAGGGGACCGTTGGTGAATCGTGAGCTGGCGGGAATGGCAATGCGCACACCTGCTCGTGCGTTGGCGGGCAGGGCGCGGACCTGATTGGCCATGCTCTCGAACACTTGCTGGTAGCTGGCGAAATCGGCGTAGTTGAGGTTCGGCTCATCGGCGAAACCCAGGTAATGAATGCCTTTGCCACCAAGGGCGCGAGTCGCCGTGAGCCAGGCCTGCAAGCCGCTGTTGCTGACCCGATCTGCCCGCAGATCGGCCTTGCGTGCGCTACCGGCCAGCAAGGTGATGTCCCGGGTGATGCCGAAACGGTCCTGGTACAGGCGCCGAAACTGATTTTCATAGTCGGGCTTGTCTGCAGTGATGTCGACCAGACTGTAATAGCTGGCGGCCTGGGGCTTGAGGGCTTCGATCACCGGGTAGGCCGATGGCGGGGGCATGACGTAGGGCAGGTAGACCCCCAGTTTCGGGGTTGTTCCCAGGACATCGTCATAGAGTTTCAGGCGCGCCTGCCCCGGGTCCTGGCGCAGCGGTTGCAGATGCTCTGGGTTTTGGGCGAACAGGTTCGCCGTGCCATCCAGCCAGAATGCCGCCTTGCCGTTGCCCTGCAATTGCAGGCGCCAGGTTTGCTCGACATTGGCGACGGGCAGGGCGACTCGATCGAACTGCCCATAGACCGGATACGGCTTGAGGTTCAACTGCACCTGTTTGCCATCGGCGACGCGCTGGGCTCGCAGGTTGCGCACGCCGCCATGGAACTTGCCCGCCAGCACGGCCTGTTCGCCGGGGGCGACCTTGAAATACAACTCATCGCCGTCGTGGGTTTCGGCACTGAAATGCACCTTGGCCGGGGCGAACAGCGCCCGGGTATGGGCGTCGTGTTCGACGGAGTAGCGGCGGAAACTGTAGCCGGGAATTTCCAGGCGATAGCTGGCGGCTCCCGGCAACAAAGGCCACTGCTGTTCGCCACGCTCCTGGACCTTCTTGATCAAGCGTTTCCCTACCAGGCGCCCCTGACCGTCGAGCAGGTACAGGTGTTCCGAATTGGCGTTGGCCTGCCAGGCCGGTACCCAGCGCACGGTCACCCGGTCCGGCCGGTCGGTCTGCAGGTACAGGCTGCCGTCGCGGATGCCGGTCCAGGACATGGAGGCGCCATGGGCCGGAAGTGCCAGGGCCCATAGGCATGCAGCAGCCATTATCCAGCACCGCGCCGACCCCATCGCGAGCAGGCTCGCTCCCACCCTGCATCGGCCGCGGATACTGTGATCGACACCAGGCCCCTGTGGGAGCGGGCTTGCTCGCGAAGGGGTCGTCAAATCCAGCATCTGTACAGGCCGAGCCGCCGCTTTCGCGAGCAAGCTCGCTCCCACAGGGTTCGGTGAGATCCCTGTGGGAGCGAGCCTGCTCGCGATGGCGGACTGAGGGGCGACGAAGCTCATGCCGATTTCCCCATCAGCATCTGCCGCATCGGCAACAGGTCGCTGGGCAGGATGATCAACGTCTGCCACAGCGCCACGCCGCTGAGACGGCAATACATCGCCAGCAACGCCAGGGTCACCCCCAGGTAAGCGATGGAAGACGCGGCGGCGGCACCGACGATGCCGTAGCGAGGTATCAACAGCACGTTCAACGCCAGGTTCAACAACGCCCCCACACCCATCAGCAGCGATACCGTGCCGGGCCGGTTCTTGCCCAGCAGGTCCAGGCGCAGGATGCTCGCATAGCACAGCCCGAACAGCCCCGGCAGCAGCGCCAGCAAGGCCGGATAAGCCGGTTGGTAGGCCACGCCGAACAGGGTCACGATCAACCATTCGCCGATCAGCGCCATGCCCAGGCAGGCACCGAGCATCACCGTGGCGGTCAGGCGCAGGGCCAGGGGCGTCAGGCGCTGCATGTCGTGGTCCTGTTGCAACAGGCGTTTCATCAGAGGCGTGGTCACGGCCTCCGGCACGATCAGCAGCAGCTCGGCGGCGGCGCTGGCCATGGCATAGTGACCCAGGGCGGCGCTGCCCAGCAGGGCGCCGATGAACAGGTAGTCCGAGCGCAGGATCACTTGCTGGAACAACAGGTCCGGATGGCTGCGGGCGCCGTAGCGCAGCAGCTCGCCCTGAGTGGCGCTGTTCCATTGCAACGACACATCGTGACCCCGCCGCAACCAGACCCAACCGGCCAGTACTACCAGGCTCAGGCCCGTCAACCAACTGATCAATGCCGCTTCCAGGGCCGCGTCTTTCCACATCCAGAACAGCGCCAGGAACAGCAACAGCGGCACCAGGGATTCCATCAGGCGCAAGGCATTGAAGCCGCCTACGCCGCCTGAGGCATTGTGCAGCGTCAGCAGGCCGCTCTTGAGCACACTCAACGGCACGGCGAGCAACAGCAGCCAGGCCAGCAGACCCAATTGCATGGTGATGTCCAGCTCCGCACCGAACACCCGCGCCAGCGCCACCACCAAGAAGGTCAACAGCCCGGCCAGCAGGCAGCCGAACACCAGCACCTGGCTGAGCAGCAGCCCCATCGAACGCTGCTGCGCCGCCTGATAGCCCACGGCTGAGTTCAAGCCACCGCTGGTGGCGGCGCTGATCAGGTCCGGCAGGGTGCTGAGCAGGGCGAACAGCCCGCGTTCGCTGGGGCCCAGGATGCGCGCCAGCAATACGTTGCGCAGCAGGCGCAGGCCGATCATCGCCAGGCGTGTCCCCATGCTCAGCACCAGGTGTTTGAGGTAATGCGCGCGGCTCATGGACGTGCTCCTCGACGAATGCGCCAAGCCAGCAGTTCGGGGTGCTGGGCGTTGCGTTGACTGACACCGAAGCGCGGCAGGTTCAAAGGGTCGCCGTCATTGCGATACAGCCCGGCCTCGGTCCCCAGGGCGAACGAGAAACCGTGGGCCGCCACTTGGTGGCGCACGCGTTCGTCGTTATCGCCATTGGGGTAGCAATACACCGGCAAGGGTTGAGCACAGGCGTTTTCCATGGCTATCCGGCTGCGACTCAGTTCTTCATGCAGGCGCTGGTCGTTGAGCTGGGTGAGGATCGCGTGGCTGGCCCCGTGGGGGCCGAAGCGCACCAGGCCTGAATCTTCGAGCATGCGCACTTGGGTCCAGTCCAGCGCCTGGGGCTGGGCACCAGGGGGGCAGGTGTCAGTGAGGTCGCTCAGGATTTGCGGATCAAGGGTTTTGAGGCTTTGCAGATAGTGCAACAACGACAGGCTGCGGCGTTCGTCATCCAGGTCGTCGAGCATCACCGGCAACGGCCGTCCGGCCTGTTGCAAGTGTTCGATCAGCGCCAGCCGCGCCACCTGGCCGTGGCTGCCCCACAGGGTTTCGCCGATGCTTTCCCACCAGAAGTGCTGGCGGCTGCCGATGAAGTCGGTGGACAGGAAAATACTCGCCGGCACCTGGTATTGGCGCAGCAGGGGAAAGGCATTCATGGCGTTATCGCGCCAGCCGTCGTCGAAGGTCAGGGCCACCCGCGGACGGTCCGGAACGGTGGCGGGGTCGGCCAGCAGCAAGGTCATCAGGGGCACGCATTCGAAATGCCGTTGCAGCCAGATCAGCAAGTGTTCGAAGGCTTCCGGCCCCACGCACAATTCGTTGCGATGGGGCAGTTCGGCGGCGCGGTCGTTGCTCAGCACCCGGTGCAGCATCAGGATCACGCCGGCCCCCCGCAGCGGGCCGCGGCCCAGGGCCGTGTTCAGATACAACCAGCCGCCGGTGAGCTTGAAGACTTGTTTGATCGACATTCGCCACCTCCTCAGCGGTT
The DNA here is from genome assembly GCF_006227205.1 of Pseudomonas sp. ICMP22404. Classification (GTDB taxonomy): domain Bacteria; phylum Pseudomonadota; class Gammaproteobacteria; order Pseudomonadales; family Pseudomonadaceae; genus Aquipseudomonas. Next base: position 414,994 of record NZ_VCNG01000004.1, on the reverse strand, counting down.
CTGCTCGGGATTCCATTGGCTGTAGCGCCGGCCCCGCAGGAACTGCCACAGGCCGATGCTCATGCCCGCGAGCGTCACCAGCACGAACGCCGCCAGGCGAAAGGGCCGGGGCAAGCGGTGGTGCATATCCAGCAGGCCAAGCAGTGCCATGGCGTAGCCGAGCACTTGGGCTGCCAGGCTCAGGCGATAGAACCCTTGGTCGCTCCACAACCAGAGGTTGCTGAGCAGCAGTGGCAGCAGCAACACCGGCGCCAGGCGGCGGATCAGCTTGTGGCTGATCAGGCCGATGGCGTACAGGCCATGCCGCAGCGGATTGAGCAGTGCCCGGCGTTGGGCCAGGCTTTGCAAGCCACCGACGGTGACCCGCTGGCGCCGACGAAACTGCTTGTCGGCCTCGTCCACCCCCTGGTCGATCACCCGAGCCTTCGGTGCATAGACGATGGATTTGCCGGCGGCTGGTGCGCAGGTGCTGAGGAAGAAATCATCGTTGACCTGGGCCGGGATCGGCTCGAACAGCTCCCGGCGCAGGGCCAGCAGCGCGCCATCGGCCGAAACCATGCAGTCGGTGCGGCTTTCCACCCGCCGCAGCCAGCCCTCGTAGTGCCGATACAGGCTGTCGCCCAGGCTCAGGCCCTTGCCCGGCACGGGGATTTCCATGTGTCCGGCACAGGCGCCGACCTCTGGATCACCCAGCGGGGCGAGCAAATGGCCGAGGGTGTCGTGGCTCCATTGGTTATCGGCGTCGGTAAAGACCAGGATCTCACCGCTGCTGTGGGCCACGCCGGTATTGAGGGCCGCGGCCTTGCCCTGGCGGGGCAGGTCGAGCACCGTGATGCGCGGGTCGATCACCTTGCGCGCGCAGACCACTGTGTCGTCGCTGGAGCCGTCGCTGGCGAGGATGATCTGCAGCGAGCGCGCCTGATAATCCTGGGCGAGCAAGGTACGCAGTTTGTCTTCGATGTGTCGTGCTTCGTTGTGGGCGGCGATGACGATGCTGATGTCCATCGGCAGTGCCTTGCCGTAGCGCCGGACCGGAAACAGCGGTGTCAGCAGGCCGAGCATGAGTGGGTAACCGAGGTAGGCATACACCGGCAGCAACAGGCAGGTCCAATAAATGAATTCAGCCACGGGCAGGTCTCCTGACGTTCCAATGACAGAGGTTGAGCAGCAACGCTGCACCGGTCAGGTGCAGGCGCACCCCGTGCAAGGCCCACAGTTGCAAGGTCAAGCGCGGATCGCGACGACTCTGGCGTAGGCTGAGGAACAAGGGCGCAAGCGTGGTGATCAGCAACAGCAGCGACGCCAGGCGCAACTGACCCTGGAGCAAGGCGACCAGTGCCAGCAGATCCAGCCCCCAGGTCGCGATGGACAGCACCGGGAAACGCAGCAGGCGCAAGCTCGGACCGTGGCTGCGCAGCAGTTGCAGATGACTGCCCTGGCGCCACAGTTCCTTGCTTATCCACTCGCGCCAACTGCCTTCGTAACCCCAATGCAAGGCCACGCATTCGTTGACCAGCAACAGTTGCGCGTCGATCTGGCGCAGGCGCAGGGAGAAGTCCTTGTCCTCGCCGGTGCGCAGGGCTTCGTCGAAACCGCCGACCCGCTCGAACCATGAGCGACGCATCAACAGGTTGGCGCTGGGCAGCCACTGCACCCGGTGCAGGCGATGGGAGCCGGGACGCTGGCTGCGGCGCTGCCAGGCTTCGGCGAACCAAGGCGCCTGGCGGGGCGTGTCGAGGTCCAGGCCCAGTACATCGCCTTGATGACCCTCCAGCTCCAACAGCAGCTTGAGCCAGTTGGCCGGCATCTCGATGTCGGCGTCGATGAACGCCAGCCAATCGCCATGGGCCACCGCCGCGCCGCGGTTGCGCAGGGCACCGATGTGCACACCGGGCACGATCAACACCCGCGCGCCCAGTTCATTGGCGATGCGCGGGCCATGATCGTCGGAGCCGTTGTCCACCACGATCAGCTCGCATTCCAACTGCGCCTGGCGGGCAGCTTCCTGGGCCGCCAGCAAGGTACGGCCGATGTGCCGGGCTTCGTTGTACATCGGGATCACGATGCTGACCCGGTTCATGGGCGCGCCTCCTGCGGCGTTGCCTGTTCGGCCTCCTGGCGCAACACGGAGGTCAAGGCGAGCATGATCCACAGCAGCTTGTGGTTCGGCGCACTGAGGAACATCAGGAACAGCATCAGCGACAGGAAGCTCATGCCCAGGTGCGTCAACAGATCCGCCTGTGCCCAGTCCCGGCGTTCGAGCCAGATCCGGCGGGCCTGCAGCAGGTTGTACAGGCCCAGGCCCAGCATGCCGACGAACATCAGCCCGCCCGGGATGCCGATTTCACTGAAGATTTCCAGGTAGGTGTTATGGGCCCGGCGATACAGGTCCCCCAGCTTGCGATTGGCCGAGAACGCCTTGGCGTAGCCGGTGGGCGCATAGTGCAGCGGGAAGGTGCCGGGGCCGGTGCCGAGCACCGGGTTTTCGCGGATCATCTGACTGCCGACCACGATGTACGAAGCACGCCGGCCGAGGGATTCATCCTTGTGGGCATTGACGCCGGCACTGAGAATGCTCAACGACTGGATACGTGCGACGTAGCCGGCTGGCATCACGGCGACTGCCAGGGGAACCAGGAGCGCCAACCCGAGCATGGCGAACCCCAGGTGCCGTGGACGGATGCGCGGCAATTGCGCGCGATAGTGATACAGCCCGATCGCCAGGCTGAGCAGGAGCACCACCAGCCCCGAACGCGATTCAGTCTTGGTCATGCCACCCAGCAGCAGCGCCAAACAACCCATCCAGAACAACCGGTGCAGCAGGTTCGGCCCGCGCACCACCAGCAGCAACGCCAGTGGCATGGTAAAGGCGATCAGCAGGGCGAAGGCGTTCGGGTCCTCCAGCAGGCCCGAGGCGCGGCCCTGGTCCTGATATTTGGCGGAAAACATCGCCATCACGCAGGTGGTGCTGACACTCAGCGTCATCAGGCGGCAGAACAGGTCGAGGTTCAGTTCGCGGCCGATCAGCAGGGTGATGACGAACAGGATCAACCCCACGCTCAGTTCGCGAAAATGGGTCATCGACAGTTCCAGGCTGTCCGACAGGTAAAGGCTCAGGCTATACAGCATCATGAAGCCGATCAGCGGCCGCCAGATATTGCTGCGCAGGCGCGTGCCCGGAATCTGGTGCAGGGCCAGTTGCAGCATCAGTATCAGTATCAGTGCCAGACCGAAGAATTTGCTGCCAGAGAGCGGGTTGTCCTTGAACAGCCCTTCGAACGGGACCAGCGCAGCGATGCCCAACAGGCCCCAGCCGGGTTTGCGATAGAGCAAGGCGACACCCACCAGGCCCAGCACCGCCCCCGGCGCCAGGAACGGATAAGGGCTGGCCAGCAAGGCCAGGCAAACCAGCCCCAGCAGGCTGACAATCGAGAGAGGGACAATCATGGACGAGCCTCCCGTGCCGTACGGATGTAGAGCTGCGACCAGCGTTCGGCCAGCGTGCGCAGGTCGTAGCGGTCCTGTTGGGTGCGGCGTGCGTTATCGGCCAGGATCTGCGCCAGGGGCGGTTCGCTGAACAGCGTTTCGATCTGCCGGGCCAGTTCGGCGCTGTCGGCAGGTGTGGCGAGCAATCCGTTGTGACGGTCCTGTACCACATCGGGAATGCCGCCGACGCCGAATGCCACCACCGGTACCCCGGCTTGCATGGCCTCGAGCAGAATCATCGGCGTGCCTTCGGTGCGCGAACTGATCACCAACGCGTCGAGGCGGCTCCACCAGGCGTTCATGTCGGTCTGGTACCCGGGCAGTTCGATACGCGTGGGTAGTCCGGCATCGTTGATGCGCTTGAGCAGGGCCTGACGTTCCGGGCCGTCACCGAGCATCACCGCGTGCAGCGACGGATGCCGCTGGCACAGGGGGATCAGGGCGTCGAGGAACAGGTCCGGGCCTTTCTCGCTACTCAGGCGGCCGACGTAGCCGACCCGCCAGCGCTGGCCGTCATCGCGGTGGGCCACTGGTGCCGTGGGCGTCGGCAAACCGTTGGGGATCACGGCGACTTTTTCCGCCCGCACGCTGGCCTGGCGATGCAGCACCGCGATGCTCTCTGCCACGCAGACCACGCGCTTGACCGACGCCGTGCGGCACAATTGCAGGCTCAGCCAGGTGTAGAAACGCTGTTTCGGGCTGCGCGGCGTGAACCCGTGCTGGGTGATGACCAGTGGCAGGCGCAGCAACGTGGCCGCGGCCCAGCCGAACAGCAGCCCCTTGAAGTTGTGGGTGTTGAGCAAAGGTTGCTCGCTGCGCCGTTGGCGCAGGTGTTGCAACAGCTCGGCCCAGCTCCTGCAGTGATGGCAATCGACCCCGGCCTGGCGAAAGCGCGCGATCAAGGTCGGCGGCGCCGCGAGGAACAGCACCTGGTGCTGCCCCGGAGTCGCCAGGCAATGATCGAGCAGCATCCGCTCGGCCCCGTAGAAGCCACCGCTGTCGAGCAAATGAATGATCGGCAGGGGGCTGCTGCGGTGGGACGGGCCGAACGGCGCGTTCAATTGCGCACCCAATGGACAAGGCTGGGCAGGCTCCAGTTGCGGTGCGGATTGATCTGGTCGGGGGACTGCTCGTTGATCACCAGCAGCACCGGTACGTCCAGTTGCTGGCTGATCTGCGCTGGGTGCTTGAAGCGATGGTCGAAGAACTCACGCACGTAGACCAGGGCAATCGCCAGCAGCAGGCCGCTGAACAGGCCGAACGGGATAATCAGCATCGGCTTGGGGAAGGCCGCGGCGGTCGGTTCGAAGGGCGGGCTGAGCACGCGGGCGTTGGACAGGTCGTTGTCCAGCGAACGGGCGGTGCTGGCTTCGGCGAACCGTTGGGCGTAGGTGGAGAACGCCGCATGCAGGGCGTTGATCTCGGTGTCCATCTGCTGCAGCTTGCTCTGGGTTTCCTGCAACTGGTGGATACGCCCCTTGAACGCGGCGATACGCTGGACCTTCTGATCGATCACCGAGCTGACCACCGCCAGGTCGGTGGTGCGTTCCTGGATCCGGTTGTTCACCACCTTCAGGAATTGTTGACGGGTGCGCACGATCTGTTCCCGGGCCAGCAGCATCGGTTCGCTGCCGGGTTGGAAGATCGCCAGGTCGTTCATGTAGCGGCTGACCTGGCCGGTCAGTTGCTCACCCAACTGTTTGATCTCCCGGTCTTCGAAGGCGATGTTGTCCACGGTGGTGGTGAAGGTGAAGGGAAAGGTGTAGTCGTTGAACCGCGAGCTGTTCGCCGCCGCCAGACTGGTCTTGAGATAGTCGAGCCAGCGTTGGCTTTGCAGCAGGCGATCCTGGTACAGGTTCAAGGCCTGCTCTTCAGTGTTGATGGCGTTCAGGCGGAAGGTGATTTCCTCCTTCGGATCAGCCGACCCGACGCCTTCAAGCAAGGCCAGCCGGGTACCTTCCAGGCCGTCGAGGCGACTCTGGTATTGGCTTTTCTTCTGCTCATAGAAGGCCTGCGGCAACTCGATCGATTGCAGCTCCTGGCGACTGGAGAGGTAGTTCTGCAGCAGTTGCGCCACGAACCGAGTGCCTTGCTGCGGATCACCGAAGCTGTAGACGATGGAGATGACGTTGGAGCCGGGTAGGGTCTCGATCTTGAGGTTGTCGACGGCTTCGTCAGTCAGCGTATCGAGCACGGTGTCGCGCACCGGATCGACCTCCAGTCCGAGGCCATCGCGCAGCGGGTTGATCACGTACTCGCGCAGCGGCGTGGTGACGTAGCGCTTGAACGGTTCACTGACCCATTTGTTGAAGATGCCGGGGCTGGGGTTGTACTCGCCCTGGTCGCGCAGGGTACTGATGGTCTGCCGGATCAGCGCCGGCGAACGCAGGATATTGCTCTCGGTTTCCATGTCCGCCAGGGACGGCGGAATGAAGGTGGCGTTTTCCTGGTTCAGCGACGTGGTGGCGTCGCCTTGTGAGAGTTTTTTCGACTGTACGATCACCTGGGCGGTGATATCGAAGCTCTGTTTGAGCACCAATGGCAGCGCCAGGGCAATCACGGCGAAGATCAGGAAGATGCGCTTCACCCACTGCTTGTTGGCGAAGAAGATCCTGAAGAACTCATGCAGATAGTTTTCCTTGGGATTCATGATCGATCACCTGGCTCAGTTGCTGTTGCTGCCTTTGTTGTCGAGGCGGTAGCCGAAGCTGAGCCCCACGCCCTGGAACAGCACCACGTCAGCCAGTTGCCTGGCGAGTTCGCCGGCGCTGGCAAGCTTGGTCTTGGGCACGAAGAGCATGTCTTCCGGTTGTAGGTAGGCAATTTGCGAGGCATCGCCGCTCAGGGCTTTTTCCACGTCGTAGTGACGGGCTTCGACCTGGTTGCCGTTGCGACGCATGATCACCACCGAGTCGAGCCTTGCCTTGACGTTCGTGCCCCGGGCAAGGGTCAGTGCCTCGAGCACGGAGATCGGCCGGCGGATCGGGTAGGAACCGGGTTGGGCCACTTCACCGAGGACATAGATTTCATTACCAGCGGTGGACTTGAGCAGCACGTCCACGGTCATGTGGCCGGGCAGTTGGGCATAGCGCTCGTTGAGGAAGGTCTCCAACTGGGTGACGGTCATTCCTTGCAACGGCACCGAGCCGATTTCCGGGAAGCTGGCGTAGCCATCCCGGCCCACGATGATTTCCCGGCTCATGCCGGTGGCCGGGTGGGTCAAGGTGTTGCGCAGGTTCGTCTCGTTGGACAGCGGGCTGGTCACCAGCACCGTCAACTGGTTGCGATTGGGCTGGAACAGCATTTTCTGGTCGTAGGCCCGTTGCACCGCCAGGCGCGCTTCGTCGGTGGTCATGCCGGCGACTTTCACCGACGTATTGGCTCCCGGCAGTTCAATACTGCCGTCGGGCATGACCAGTTGCGAGCCGTTGAGCTGGCTGGCGGCGGTGAAGTTCAGGGCCACCTGGTCGCCCGGTTGCACGCGATAAGCCTGGGGACTGGTGGTGCCAATGTGAAAGATCACATCGAGCACATCCTGGGGCCGCAGGGTCTGTTCGACCTTGGGCATGTCGGTGGCCTGGGCGTTGGCCGGTGCGGCCGTGAGGATCTGCACCGGCATCGATCGGGTATCGCTGGTGCTGGAGCAGCCGGCAAGCGGCAGCAACAGCAGGACAAGCATCTTGGCGTTCATCTCGTCATCCTTCTGCACGCTTACAGGTTGTTGTAGAGCCATTTGGGCATGTAGTACTTGCGCCGGTTGAACACGCTGCCCACCACTTTCGCGCCGGCCTGGGCCAGGCGCTGGCGGGTGGCCTGGGCCACTTCCCAGCGGGTGTCTTCACCACGTACCACCAGCACCACGCCATCCACCTGGGCGCTCATGACCAGGGTGTCGGAGGCCGCATACACGGCGTCGGCGTCGATCACCACGAAGCGGTACTGCGCGGCCAGGTGCCTGAACAGATGTCGCAGTTGTTCGGGATTGAGCCGTTCGGCATTGCGCCCCAGGCGGCCGATGGGCAGCACGTCGAAGGGCAGGCTGGAGGTTTGCACCACGCAGTCCTGCAACAGGGGCGGGGTGAGGTGGTTGAACAGCAGGTCGCTGAAGCCGCGCTCCTTTTGCAGCCCCAGTTGCTGGCTGAGGTTGCGCGGTGACTGGCTGGCGTCCACCAGCAATACGCGGCCGCTGCTCATCTGCGCCAGTTGAGCGGCCAGTGCCATGGCGCTGGTGCTGGTCCCGGTGCCGGTGTTTGCGGACGTCAGAAGCAGGATCCGCAGGGAAGGGTCGAGCACGGTCGAGGTCAGGTTGGTCTCGCTCGGGCTTGCGATGCTCAGGATATTCGTTGAACCGTCCATTTAACTCGCTCCGTGGCCGCTGAAAACTTTGAAGGGGGTAATCATCAGGATCTTCAAATCCAACAACAGGCTCTGCTCGGCGATGTAGCTGAGGTCCAGTTCCACGCGCTGGTCGAAGTCGATATTGCTGCGCCCGGAGATCTGCCACAGGCCGGTCAGGCCGGGGTAAATGCTCAGGCGCACAAGATGGTTGTCCTTGTAGCGATAGGCGTTGAACGAGGTTGGGCGCGGGCCCACCAGGCGCATGTCGCCGGTCACCACATTGATCAGGTTCGGCAGTTCGTCGAGGCTGCTGCGTCGCAGGAACCGGCCGATGGGGGTGATACGCGGGTCGTTGTCGATCTTGAAGTCGATGGCGTCGGCACCGTGTTTGTTGAGGTGGCGCAGCGACTCCTTGAGGGCCTCGGCATTGGCGACCATGGTGCGGAACTTGTACATGCCGAAGACGCGGCCGCGGTAGCCGGTGCGCTTCTGCACGAACAGCACCGGTCCGGGGCTGGAGAACTTGACCAGCACGGCCAGGCCCAGCAGCAGCGGGCAGAGCAGGACCAGAAGGACCAGGGCACCGATGCAGGCCACCACCCGGTTGGTCCGCGAGACCGTCCACGGTCGACCACCGTCGCGGCCGGTCAGCCAGCCACGACCTTGCCGGTGGATGGCCGCGTCCAGGCGCCTGCGGTGTTCGGGGTCGACACGCTTGTCGCAGGGGGTGTTGATCGGAAGGGATTGCTCATGACGGGTCATAGACTCCTCCGCTGGGTTTCGTCTGCAAGTTCAGCCGCGAGCGGCGGGCGGGCAGCAGGCAGCGCGTAGTAATCGAGGAACCAGTCGATGAAGCGGCCCAGGCCTTCGTCCAGTTCGATGCGTGGCTGGAAGCCGGTGGCCCGTGCCAGGTCGCTGGCGTCGGCGCAGGTGTTGAGCACATCCCCCGGTTGCAGGGGCAGCAGTTCGACACGGGCGGTCAGCCCCAGGTGTTTTTCCAGTAGCGCAACGTAGGTCCGCAGAGCCACGGGGTGTTGCCCGCCGATGTTGTAGATGCGCCAGGGCGCGCGGCTGGTGGACGGGTCCGAGGGGTCCAGATCCCGTGCGGCAGTGACGCGGGGCGGACGTTCGATCAGCCGGGCGATGCTTTCGACGATGTCGTCGATGTAAGTGAAATCACGCTGGTGCTCGCCATGATTGAACAACTGCAGCACCCGGCCTTCGGCGATGGCGCGGGCGAACTGGATTGGCGACATGTCCGGCCGGCCCCAGGGGCCATACACGGTAAAAAAGCGCAGACCGGTGCAAGGGATGCCGAACAGGTGGCTGTAGCTGTGGGCCATCAGCTCGTTGGCTTTTTTGCTGGCGGCGTACAGCGACAGCGGATGGTCGACGTTGTCCCGTTCTGAATAAGGCGTGCGCGGGTTGGCGCCATACACCGAGCTGGAAGAGGCGTAGATCAGGTGCCTGAGCGGGTGACTGCGGCAGCTTTCGAGGATGTTCAGGAACCCGGTGAGGTTGCTGTCGACGTAGGCCCGTGGGTTCTCCAGGGAGTAGCGCACCCCCGCCTGTGCAGCGAGGTGGATCACCACATCCGGGCGGTACGATTGGAACAGATCATCGAGGGCGCCGGCGTCGGTCAGGTCCAGCCGTACCAGGGGGAAATCACCGGCCTGGGCCTTCACCCAGGCGATGCGGTCATGCTTGAGCTGGGGGTCGTAGTAGTCGTTGAAATTGTCCAGCCCGCACACCCGATGACCGTCGCGCAGCAGTCGCCGCACGCAGTGGGCGCCGATGAAACCGGCCGCGCCGGTCACCAGGATATTCACGCTTGCGGCCCTGGTGCCGAGCCGTCCGGCACGGTGTGCCGTAGCCCGATGCCGCGATACAGCAGCCCGGCGGCAGCGAGTTGGTCCGGGTTGTACAGGTTACGGCCGTCAATGATGACCCGGGCGCGCAGTTTGCTGGCCAGCAGGTCGAAATCCACCACGCGGAAGTTCTTCCACTCGGTGCAGATCACCAGCGCGTCGGCGTCTTCCAGGGTGTCGTCACGAGTGGCGCACAGGTTCAGATCCTTGCGGTAGCCGTAGAGCCGCCGGCATTCAGACATGGCTTCCGGGTCGTAGGCCTGGACGCGAGCGCCTTCGCGCCATAGTGCTTCCATCAGGTAGCGACTGGGTGCCTCGCGCATGTCGTCGGTGTTGGGCTTGAAGGCCAGGCCCCAGACGGCAATCGATTTACCGGCCAGGCCATCGGGAAACTGTTTGGCGAGCTTCTCGAACAGAATGTGCCGCTGGCGGTCGTTGACGTCGGTGACGCTGCGCAGCAGGTGCAGCGGCATGCCACTTTGTTCGGCGGTGTGCAGCAGGGCCCGCAGGTCCTTGGGGAAGCACGAGCCGCCGAAGCCACAGCCGGGATAGATGAAGTGATAACCGATGCGTGGGTCCGAGCCGATGCCCTTGCGCACCGCTTCGATGTCGGCACCCAGCCGTTCGGTGAGGTTGGCCAGTTCGTTCATGAAACTGATGCGGGTGGCGAGCATGGCGTTGGCGGCGTACTTGGTCAGTTCGGCACTGCGGTTATCCATGAACATCAGCTTTTCGTGGTTGCGGCAGAAGGGGGCGTAGAGTTCGCTCATCTGGTCGCGGGCCAGGGAGTCGGCGGTGCCGACGATGATCCGGTCCGGGCGCATGCAATCGGCCAGGGCGCTGCCTTCCTTGAGAAATTCGGGGTTGGACACCACCCGCACGTTCAGCCGTTTCAGGCCCCGTCGGGCCAGCGCCTGGCGAGCGCATTCGGCCACCTTGTCGGCGGTGCCCACTGGCACGGTGGACTTGATGATCAAGGTGCGATCGCTGTCCATGAAGTCGGCGATCTGCCGAGTCACCGCCAGTACATGGCTCAAGTCTGCCGAGCCATCTTCATCGGCGGGGGTGCCGACGGCGATGAAGATAAGTTCGCCATGGTTGACCGCGTCGCTGGCCTGGGAACTGAACGACAGGCGCCCGGCCTTGATGTTGTCTTCGAGTAATCCGGAGAGCCCCGGTTCGCTGATCGGGGGAACCGCTTGCTGCAGTTGCCGGATCTTGTTCGGGTCGATGTCGATGCACAACACACGATGCCCGACGTCGGCTAACGCCGCCGCCTGGATCAAACCAACATACCCCGTCCCAAATACGCTCACGTCCATTCTGGCGTGCCTCGTAAATCGTTTTTATGTAACTCGGATGAAACTGTTTAGGGGGGTATAGCGCAGCCTCAGAAAAGCGTGTCAGCAAAATGACAGTTGTCACTGTTGGCAAAACTAGAAAGCGTTTGGCCTTTTGATATCAAGTTATTGACAGTCTTGGAAAAGTGCCGGTTTTAAAGGCTTGAAGGCGCGTCAAAAAAATCGATGAACGGTATTTATCCATAGGTTTTTCATTTTTTTTAGGGCTTTTCGTGTCATTTTTGGGCTAACTTTTTTTTGACGCGTGTTTGATTCATTGCCTTTCTTGCGCTTTTGAAAGCCGCTGCTAGTGTCCAGGAACAGAGCCCTTTGCGAACGTCACGATTGCGTCGAGAAAGAGATGGCCCGATACCTCAAGGAACTGCTGCTGGCGCTGTACCTGATCAGGGGATATGACTATTACCTTGACCGTATGGCGGCGCTGGGTATTGGCTTTGCGACGGTGTTGTTCGTCGCGATGTTCGTGGCGTTGGTAGCGGCGTTGTGGATGACCGCCTATATCCGCCAAACCCTGGTACGGCACCTGTTCGCACTGGCGATGTTTGCGTCGGCGGTGTTCTTCGAGGTGTACACCCGGGTGACCGACAGTTACCTGACCTACAGCCAGTTCGTGTCAATGGTGTATTCCGGTGGTTTTATTCAGGAGGCGGCTTGGCAGTATCGCGAGGTGATCATTCATGCGGTGGTCGCTGGGCTGTTGCTGTTGTTGGGGATCGGCCTCAAGCCTCGCCGACGGATACCGTTGCCCGGTTATCTGCCCGTTGCCGCGCCGCTATTGGGCGTGCTGTTGCTCAGCGGCGTGCTCTTTGTGCGGGCAGGTGAGGGCGCCCGCGGGCTACCGGCTATGTACACGCCGCTGGCCTATTTGAACTTGTTCGCCTATGAGTCCTTGCACAACACGGTCGGCCCCCGGGAGCCGGTGCACCTGGTGCGGCAAACGCCGCCGATCGGGCACGACATCGTGCTGATCATCGATGAAAGCATCTCCGGCAACTACCTGGATATCAACACGCCGTCGGGCGTACACACCGGGCTCAAGACACCGCCATCCGGGGTGGATATTTTCAACTTCGGCTATGCGGCGTCCATTGCCAATTGCAGTGCCGACACCAACGTCACCCTGCGCTATGGCGGCACCCGCGCCGACTACATGCGTATCAACAGCACCCAGCCTTCGATCTGGCAGTACGCCAAGGGCGCGGGCTTGCGCACCGTCTACATCGACGCCCAGCGCACGGGTGGCAACCTGCAGAACCTGATGACCGATCTGGAGAAAAAGGACATCGATGTGTTTGTCCAATTCGATCAGACCAGCGTGCGCGACCGCGACATGGCGGCGGCAGACAAGCTGATCGAGTTGCTCGGCGATGACCAGCCGGAGTTGGTGCTCATCAACAAGGTCGGCGCGCATTTCCCGGTGCACGACAAATACCCCGACGATTTCATGAGCTACCGTCCTGCTTTGCCGCGTGGGCAGTATCAGGACGTGGCCGACACCGGCCGGCGTGACGGTTTCAATGGCCAGAAGGATGACTGGGTGCTCTACCGCAACGCCTACCAGAACACGCTGCTGTGGAACGTCGGCGAGTTTTTCTGGCGGATCTTCAGCCAGGCCTCCTTGGCCAATGCCGTGCTGATCTACACGTCAGACCATGGCCAGGACCTGCATGAACGCGGTAACCCGGGACTCAACACCCATTGCGGCGGCGACCCGGCGGAGGAAGAGGGACTGGTGCCATTGGTGGTGATCCAGGGTAGCCACCTGCAGACGCTCGACTGGCGCGAGGCCTGGGCCAGGAACAAGGACCGCTCCAGCCACTACAACATCTTCCCGACGCTGTTGCAGCTGATGGGCTATGACCGTGCGGGAGTTGAAGCCCTGTATGGAAAATCCCTGGACCAACCGACCGAAGACGACTTCACCTTCAACTACCGATTCAATGCTCGCCTGGGTGCCAAACCGGCCTGGAAACACATTGACCTGAACAGCATCGTGACCCCCAAACCGGCCCAGGCTGAGATGGCAGCAGGGCACTGAAGGGTGGGTCAGCTTGCATAGATGTTGACTGTGCCGCCGCCATCGCGAGCAGGCTCGCTCCCACCCTGGTCCGGGGTGAACACACCATCCATGCCCACCGCCAATCCCCTGTGGGAGCGAGCCTGCTCGCGATAGCGGTGGATCAGCTTGCATCGATTTGCCGGTGTCGCCGCCATCGCGAGCAGGCTCGCTCCCACTCTGATCTGGGTGTACACACTATCCCTGCTCACCGCCAATCCCCTGTGGGAGCGAGCCTGCTCGCGATAGCGGTGGATCAGCTTGCATCGATTTGCCGGTGTCGCCGCCATCGCGAGCAGGCTCGCTCCCACCCTGGTCCGGGGTGAACACACCATCCATGCCCACCGCCAATCCCCTGTGGGAGCGAGCCTGCTCGCGATAGCGGTGGGTCAGCTTGCATCGATTTGCCGGTGCCGCCGCCATCGCGAGCAGGCTCGCTCCCACCCCCTGATCTTGGGTGGACACACCATCCATGCCCACCGCCAATCCCTTGTGACAGCCTATCTTGTTGCGGCGATCGTTCCGGGGTGGGTGGGGTCGTGGAGAAGTGAGAAGCCCTGGTCGAGCAACGTGCGGCCAATGAAGCGCGACCCCCCATCGTTCAAGTGCGCGTCATCGCGATAGAGCATTTGCCCGTCGATGATCGGGCTGCACAGTCCCGCAGGGCAGATCACTTGATTGGGGTCGATAAAACGTACCTGGGGCAACCTGACGCGTATCCCTGCCCAGTAAGGTGCAGTTATATCCAGTTGGGCCGAGCATCGGCGATCGATGCCGAACATCAAGCGGCGCACGGGACAGGTCGCGGCTTTGTCGATGTTCTGGTTACTGAGGATCACGATCACCTGGTCTGTGTTGGCCGCCACTCGCTTGATGCTGGCTTCGACCCTATCGGCGGCGGCTGCGTCTTTCGGCCAGGCCCCGGCCAGCACGACGTAAGGGTAATGATTCTGCTCGATCAGGCTGAGCACGCGTCTGTTACGTTCCATGCAATGGGCGGCATACACCGTCGATACCTGAGCGGTGTAGCTGAAGATTGGCGGGCAGCCATCCAGGGTGTAATCCATCAGCTCGATGCCGTTGGGTTCGGCCAGGATATCCACCATGCCGGTGAAATGGTTGGCGAACGAGTCACCGACCATGATCCCGTCTATCTGCTCCTTGTGTGCTCCAAGTCGACAATGGGGGTTGGGCTCGGTGTCGTATTGCGCATTGGGCATGTGGCAGTCGCTGCGAAGTTTGTTCGGTTCGACCAGAGTCATTGCCTCGAGCGCCGCCACTTCAGGCGCAAAGCGCTGGGGAAAACCGTGCAACTGCAGGCTCAGCGCAGCCAGCACGGCGAGCCCAAGGGCCGGAGCGATGAATCGTCGAGTGAATACGTGTGCAAACGGTAATTGTGCTCCGGTCCGTCGAAAGGGGCGTTCGATATAGCGCCAGGAGCACCAGGACAGGGCGATCGACACCCCCAACAGTGAAATCCCCACGGGAAGGGTAATGGCAATGCCCAGGTAATTCAGATAGGCAATCAATGGCCAGTGCCATAGATAAAGCGAGTAGGAGATCAGGCCGATGAAGACCATGGGCCGGTTGTTCAACAAGCGAGACTGAACGCCAGCACTGCCGGCCAGAATCAGCAGCGCAGCGCCCAGGCAAGGCATCAAGGCATTGAGGCCGGGGAACGGGGCGTCGGGGCTCAGAGCAAACAAGGAAAAACCGATCAACCCGGCCCCTACCAACGCGAAACCCAAGGCTGCCCGCTTGTCGAGCGGCCTTGGCCGATACAGATAAATGCCCAGCACCCCACCCACCATCAACTCGAAAAAGCGCGTGGGCAGCAGATAGTAGGAGGCGGTGACGAAGACGTTCGTGGCGTACTCAGAAAAAGCAGTCGCCGCGATAATGCCCACCCCCAGCACGGCCAGCACATAACGCGGCGCCAGCCGATGAATCGCCAGGATGAGCAGTGGCCAGATCACATAGAACTGTTCTTCAATACCCAGCGACCAGGTGTGCAACAACGGGGCCTCGCTGGCGTCCGCCGCGAAGTAATTTCCGTACTTCACCCAGATGTAGATATTCGAAACCCCCAGCAGGGAGAACAGTGCACTGACGTTGAACCGGGTCAGGTCGGCCGGAGAAAGGATGACAGCTCCGGCGATCACGCTCGCCAGCAATACCGCTACCAATGCGGGAACAATGCGGTTGATGCGCCGCTGATAAAAACGCTTCACCGAAAAGCGGTTGTGCTTGATCTCGGAAAATACCTGGGAGGTGATCAGAAAACCCGAGATGACGAAGAAAATGTCGACGCCCACGAACCCGCCCGGGAGCAGGTTGGTGTTGAGGTGATGGATGAGCACGGCGAAGACTGCAACGGCGCGAAGCCCGTCGATATCGTGGCGATAGTCGCTGTGAGACATGTCGGTGATCGTCCTTGAATGCGAGATCGTCAAGGGTCGTCATATTCATGACGGTTTCGCCGACAGCCTGGAAGCGGCGTGAATTACTGATTGATTAATAGCTGAAAATAGGTTCCGCACAAGATTATCGGATCCAATATCGCTTCATGCTGACAAGCGGTTACTGCCCTTGCGCAGATCCAGCGATAGGGTCTGTACTCAACTCCGTTATCCTGAGCCTCACTGTGTCTCATCCGAGCCTTTCCATGCTTGAAGTCCGCGATGTGTTCAAAAGCTACGTCACTCCTCAGGGCCCGTTGTCGGTGCTGCAAGGCGTCGACCTGACCCTGGCGCCGGGCAGCAGCCTGGCGCTGATGGGAGAATCCGGCAGCGGCAAAAGTACGCTGCTGCACTTGGTCGCCGGGCTGGACAAGGTTGATCGCGGCAGCATCCGCAGTGGCGAGTACCGGCTCGACGGCATGAGTGAAAGCCAGTTGGCGAGTTGGCGGCGAACGGAAATCGGCCTGGTGTTCCAGCAGTTCAACCTCATCAGCAGCTTGTCGGTCGAAGACAACCTGGCGTTCCAGGCGCGATTGTGTGGTCGTCATGACCCTGCCTGGCAGACCCATCTGATACAGCGACTCGGGCTTGGGAACCTGCTGCGACGTTATCCCGAACAGCTTTCCGGCGGCCAGCAGCAACGGGTTGCCCTGGGCAGGGCGCTGGCCTCGCGTCCGCCTTTGCTGCTGGCCGACGAACCCACCGGCAGCCTCGACGAAGCCACCAGCGATGAAGTGCTGCACCTGTTGCTGGAGCTGTTGGACGGCAGTTCCACCAGCCTGCTGATGGTCACCCACAGTCCACGGGTGGCGGCCCGTCTGGCTGAACGCGTGGTGTTGCACGGTGGGCGGTTGGCGCAGGTGGGTGAGGATTGATGATCTTTCGCCAGACCCTCAAGGCCTTGCTCAGCCATTGGCGCCTGCACCCGGTGCAGTTTTTCAGTGTATTGACCGGGCTCTGGCTCGCCACCAGCCTGCTGACCGGTGTGCAAGCCTTGAACAGTCAGGCCCGGGACAGTTACGCCCGGGCCAGCCGGCTCATTGGCGGCGAACCCCAGGCCAGCCTCAGTGCCCCCGGCGGCGGTACTTTCCCCCAGCAATGGTTTGTCGATCTGCGCCGCCAGGGTTGGCCGGTGTCGCCGGTGTTGCAGGCCAGGGTGACGCTCAAGGGGCACGAAGACCAGCGCCTGCAACTGATGGGCATCGAACCGGTGTCTTTGCCCGCCGGTGCGGCGCTGGCGGGGCAGGCGCGGGAGATGAGCGAGGTGGTGGCGTTTTTCACCGACCCCGGTCGCACCTGGATCGCCCCGCAAACCCTGCAAGCCTTGGGGATGGGTGAGGGCGACCGGCCTCTGACCACCGATGGACACACCTTGCCGCCCCTGCACACCCAGGCGGACATGGCGCCGGGCATGCTGCTGATGGACATCGGCTTCGCCCAGCAAGTGCTCGGGCTGCCGGAGCGGTTGTCGCGATTGCTACTGCCCGCCACATTCACCGCGGCGTTGCCCGAGCCGTTCAACGGTCGTTTGCAGTTCAAGCGCGCCGATGAAGAAAACAATCTGTCGCGCCTGACCGAAAGCTTTCACCTGAACCTCGATGCCCTGGGCTTCCTGTCGTTTGTGGTGGGGTTGTTCATTGTTCATGCGGCGATCGGCCTGGCCCTGGAACAACGCCGCAGTTTGCTGAGAACCCTGCGAGCGTGCGGCGTCAGTGCGCGGATGCTGGTCACCAGTCTGACGGTCGAGCTGGGGGCACTGGCGTTGTTGGGCGGCGTTGCCGGGGTACTGAGCGGCTATTGGCTGGCGAGTCTGCTGTTGCCGGATGTCGCGGCGAGCCTGCGAGGGTTGTACGGCGCCGAGGTGCCCGGGCAATTGAATCTCAGCCCGTGGTGGTGGCTGAGCGGGGTTGGCCTGAGCCTGCTCGGCGCGCTGCTGGCCGGCGCCGACAGTTTGCTGCGGGCGGCGCGCTTGCCGTTGCTGGCGCTGGCCAACCCCCAGGCCTGGCATCAGGCCCATGCACGCTGGCTGCGCCGTCAGGGCTGGGTGGCGACATTGGCGGCGCTGATTGCCGTGTTTGCGTTGATTCGGGGCGACAGCCTGGCCAGCGGTTTTGTCCTGATGACGGCCTTGCTGCTGGGCGCGGCCCTGGCCTTGCCGGTGTTGCTCAATCATGCGCTGAACCTGTTGTTGCGTCGCAGCCGTTCCGTGCTTGGACAATGGTTTCTCGCCGACTGCCGGCAACAACTGCCGATGTTGAGCCTGGCGTTGATGGCCTTGCTGCTGGCGTTGGCGGCGAACATCGGTGCCGGCAGCATGACCGCAGGTTTCCGCCAGACCTTCACCCACTGGCTCGAACAACGCCTGACCGCGGAACTGTACGTCAGCCCGCAGACCCCGGCCCAGGCCGGTGAGCTGCACGCCTGGCTCAAGCAGCAACCGACCGTGACCGCCATACTGCCCAACTGGCAAGTCTCGGTGCCGCTGCAAGGCTGGCCGACGGATGTCTTCGGCGTCATCGATCACCCCCTCTATCGCCAGCATTGGCCGCTGTTGGAATCCGCCGACAGACCCTGGGAACAACTGGCCGCCGCCGACACGCTGATGCTCAGCGAACAGTTGGCTCGCCGCCTCAAGGTTCGGGTTGGCGATCAACTCACCCTGCCGACCCCGCAAGGGCCATGGACGCCGCGTATCGTCGGGATCTACGCCGACTACGGCAATCCCAAGGGCCACGTGCTGGTCAATGCCGACCACCTGCTCGTCCATTGGCCGCAACTGACGCCGTATCGCTTCAACCTGCGGATCGAGCCGTCCGCCATGCCGACGCTGCTGGCGGCGCTGCAAAGCCGATTCGACCTGGACGACAGCCGGATCGTCGATCAGGCCCGGCTCAAGGGCTGGTCGACCCAGGTGTTCGAACGCACCTTTGCCGCCACCGCCGCGCTGAACGGCCTGACGCTGGCCGTGGCCGGGGTAGCGCTGTTCATCAGCCTGCTGACCCAGAGCCAGAGCCGCCTTGGCCAGTTGGCGCCGCTGTGGGCGTTGGGCGTGACACGTCGGCAACTGATGCTGCTCAACCTTGGCCAGACCTGGCTGCTGTCGCTGCTGACCCTGGTGCTGGCCGTGCCGCTGGGTGTCGCCCTGGCCTGGTGCCTGGATGCGGTGATCAATGTGCAGGCGTTCGGTTGGCGCTTGCCGTTGCGGGTGTTCCCGGTGCAACTGGCGCAACTGCTGGCGTTGGCGATGTTCGCCACGTTGCTGGCGTCCGCCTGGCCGCTGTACGCCTTGTACCGCACCCAGCCTGCGGATCTGCTCAGGCGCTTTTCCCAGGAGGACCGCTCATGAAAATCAGGATCGGCCTGCTGCTGTTGGCGCTGCTCAGCGGTTGTGACAAACCGGCGGAACCTCCAAAAGGCTTTGCCGGCCTGGGGGGCGAGGCCGTTGCCTTCACACCGGTAGTGCCGGGACGGGTGTTCGGCTTTCCTGCGGATCACGGCGTTCACCAGGGCTATCGCATCGAATGGTGGTATGTCACCGCCAATCTCAAGGATGCCGAGGGGCATGAATTTGGTGTGCAATGGACACTGTTTCGCAGCGCCTTGAGCGCCGGGCCCCAAGCGGATGGCTGGCGCAACCAAACGATCTGGCTCGGTCACGCCGCGGTCACCTCTGCGACAGTCCATCATGCCGCCGAGCGCTACGCCCGGGGCGGGGTGGGGCAGGCCGGGGTGCGGGCGGTGCCCTTCGAGGCCTGGATCGACGATTGGCAATTCACGACCCAAGCGAGCGGCACCGACCCGTTGGCCGACATGCAACTGAAGGCCCGCGACCCACACTTTGGCTATGAGCTGCGCCTCACGTCGGCCCGTCCGCTTGTCTTGCAGGGCGACAAAGGCTTTAGCCAGAAATCCGAACAGGGGCAGGCGTCGTACTACTACAGCCAGCCGTTCTTCCAGGCCAGTGGTCAGCTGGAAATCGACGGTCAGCGTTATACGGTCAGTGGCCCGGCCTGGCTTGATCGCGAATGGAGCAGCCAACCGCTGACCGCGAACCAGACTGGATGGGACTGGTTCTCCCTGCATCTGGACAGTGGCGAGCATGTGATGCTCTACCGCATGCGTCACAAGGAAGGGGCGCCGTATCTCACCGGCACCTGGATTGATGCCCAGGGCCAAGCGCAACCCCTGCACGCCGCCGACATCGAGCTGGTGCCGCTGGACACGGCCCAGGTCGCCGGACGCTCGATGCCGGTTCGCTGGTCCATCAAGATCCCCGGCAAGCAGGTCGAGATCACCACTCGCGCCCTGAACCCCAATGCCTGGATGGCCCTGCGCATTCCCTATTGGGAAGGGCCGGTGCAAGTGAGCGGCAGCCAGGGAGGGAGCGGTTACCTGGAAATGACCGGTTATTGAGATCGTCGGAACTCCCGGGGAGCGGCTCCCTCATACCTTATGAATGCCCGGACAAGGCCTGATAGGAGCCCGTCATGAGCGACGACCTCAAACCCCCGGCGCTGGCCGATTGGCAGCGATTGTTCGACGACAAGGCCTATTGGCAGCAGTCGCCCGATGCTCATTTCACCGAGTTGATGCAGGTGGCCAACGACCTGTTCGGCCAAGGGGCTATCGACCTGGCGCAGTGGCAGGAGCTCAAGGCCCGGGCCGAACAACTGCACCAGCGCTCCCCGGACGCCAACGTCGCCGAAGAAGTCGCCGACCCCGATGCCTGATCTGTGAGCCCGAACACGCCAGGAGTAGTCATGAAGGACAACCCCGATCACACCACTCAGAACCCCGACGAACCGGCGCTGCCTGGCGAAGTGGAGCGCGATAACGATGCCCTGCGTCCGAACGATCCGGCTAAGCGCAAGCAGCAGGAGGGTAACCCCGGAGCGGGCGAGACCGATGCGCAAAAAGCCGGACGCCATCCCGCGAGTCCGTCATCTCGGTCCAATAAGAACGGCGATGTATAACTATTGTCAGGCTGATGTAACGCGTTACATGGCTTTTGTTGGGGGGATAGTTGTACTGAGCTGTTGCATTCATCTAACAGGTTGTAGAGCTATTGATGGGATCCAAGTTCTGAAAGTCAGTCAAACGATTAATTGAATGGATGAGTGCGTATTGGCTGCCAATAAAAAAATAACTCAATAGTGAATAATTATTTATAACAGCTGGCGGACACGGCTCGAAAGTTCCACTATGATTGAGCCCGTTCGCCCAGTGTCTGGCTCTTTACCAGTGCATGGAATGCCGAGGCCGTCACACTGGGCGAACACCGTCTGAAAACTTCCTCATACTTATCCACATCGACCAGCCGAGCCGGCCGATGCATGAACGGCTGTCCCGGTATTACCCGGCAACCGGCGAGCGCCAATCATCGGAGCCCGACGTTCCGCTGACTTCGTGAGTCCAAGTAATCTTGCGATAGGTGAAATGCACATCTTCCAGATGGGTAAAGTGTGCGTTCGCCGGGTCTTGGCAGTTGAGCATGTAGTCCTTGATATCGACGATGATCGCGTCTTCCAATGTAGTGGTGTAGTAATGCTCCTGGGTGCCGGCAGCAGAAGTGCGATACCACTGGATTTCAACTTTGGTCAGGCGTTCGCCGCAGGTCAGGGCCGCCAGCAACAGCGGCGAGGCCTTGTCGAAGACCTTGGTGATGACCAGAGGTTTATGCACGCGTTGGCCGGTTGGCTGGCCGGACTGTGGATCGCGCGGGATGATGACCTGATGCTGGAAGCCCTGCACCATGACCTGGTCTTCATGACCTTCCTGATAGGTGTTGCCCACCGAGTCGGCAGTAAACGCGCCGGCGGTGATCAGACCTTGTTTGGTGCCTTCGATGGACATGTACGCGGGGGTAGCCAATGGATGCTCTCCTTGCTGGATAACTAAAGGACCCCGGACGGGATCGTCCGAGGTGCCGGAAGGGTTATCAAGAGCTATGCCATTGCCTAAAAAACTTCGTTATTTCAAATAGTTATTGAGTTTTTTCAACAGTTGTCGAGTGTTTCTCCGGTCATTTGGACGCGATGTGCGCAATGGCCTGCGCAGTGCCGTGCAATTTCTTGCGCAACTGTTGTGAGCCCGTGAGCACAGACACAACGACTCGATTGATGGGTTTCATGGCGAAAGCAGGTGTGCATTTTTTGCCAGTCACGGTCTTGTGGCAGAGACACTCCCACCGGCCTGCGAAGCAGCCTGATGCGGGTCAGCTCAGAGAAATAAAAGCGCCATAAACTCTTGTGGCGAGGGGATTTATCCCCGCTGGGCGGCGAAGCGGCCCTAAATCCTCTATCTCGGTGCATCAGACGAATCGTGTTGAATGCCTGGGGCGGCTTCGCCGCTCAGCGGGGATAAATCCCCTCGCCACAGATCAGTTCTCGGCACGGAATCTTTCCAGGCATGCAGAGGAGCGGGCACTCTACAAACCCAACGCCATCCTGCACTCATCAATGGAGCGCTGTTGCGTCTCGGCGTACAGCCCCAGCTCATCGATCGTCGTTCGTCCCAACGCGGCTTCGAAGGCCTGACGATTGGATTGTCCGGCGTAACGGCTCTGGGCGTCATCGCCGAGGTTCGACTGGAAGATACCGGCCGCGCTGACCGGCAGGAAATCTTCATACACCAGCGGTTCGGCGCGCAGGTATCGCTGTTCAACCAAGTGTTCCAGCGACGTCGATGGCTCGAGTGTGCCTTTGGCGGCCAGGCCCTTTTGCGTCACGAAATAGCGGAAGTACGCCAGTGCCTGCCGGCGCAACTCATCGTGGCTGTCCGGGAACGGCGCAAAGTGTTCGGTCATCAAGGTGTTGTAGCGCGCGGCATTGGCCTCGTTGGGAAATTCCCCCAAGGCATCCCGCGCCGCATTCAGCAACTGATCGTAGAGCGCACGACCCTTGGGCGTGAGGGCGGCGCCCCGTTGTTCGATTTCACCGAAGCGGGCGCTGTGGCTGCCTTGGGCGTGGGGCTGGTCGGTGAACGCGACGGGTTCGTCGAGCGCCTTGAAACTGGTCTGGCGCAACAGGATCGGGCACTGGCGGCGGGGCGGGCCTTCGATCACCGCCTTGGGGGTGATGCCATGCACGGGCATCTGCGCCTGGACAATGTCGATGTCCAGGGTGCGCGGTGTCAGGTGGTTGATGTGCGGGCCCTTGAAGGCGACCACGTCAGCGATCAGGCGGTGCTGGGCACTGAGTTGACGGTACTGTTCGGCGGTGACGGTGGCGCTGTGGTGCCAGCGAAACGTTTCCAGGGCTTGCAGGACGAAGTCGTCGGCCTGGGCTTGCGTCAGGCCACCCTGGCGTTCAGCGAGGTCGATGAGCGCAAGGGCTTGGGGCGTAAAGATCTGCCGTTTGACCAGCACCGATTCGGCAAACGCCCGAAGCTCGCTGTTGTCGATCAGTTCCAGGCGCAGCAACGAGGTGAACACCCGGAACGGGCTGACCTGCAAGGCGCTTTCATGCACGGCGCGAAAGGCCGTGGAATGCACCGGTACCCCGGCGGGCGTGAGGTCGTAATAGCCCACCGGCTGCATGCCCATGACCGCGAACAGCCGGCTCAGGGTTGCCAGCTCCGCAGCCGTGCCGACGCGGATCGCGCCGTGGCGTTCGAGGTCCAGGCGCTCGCGTTCGCCGGTGCTGTCCAGGTGTTCCGCCAGTTGCGGATCGTTGACCAGCACCTGGGCATTGGTCTGTTCCACCAGGTTCATCAGCGTGCCGTACAGGGGCACCTCGTCGCGGTACATGTCGGACATCGCCCTGGAGAAGCGTTGGCGGATCAGGTCGGGACTGACGAAGCTCATGGTGGGAATTCCTGGTTCGGGCTGTGGGAATTGGGAATGAAAGTGGAACGAAAGATCGCAGCCTTCTCCAGCCCCCGCAAACGAAGAATCTTCAGGACTTCATTCTGTCAGGGACTGATCCCACAGGACGTTCACTGTCCCAACCCCTTGAGAAACCCCCGATACAACGCCGCTGCCCGTTCCGGTTTTTCTATGGGCGGCAGGTGACCGAGCCCGTCCCAGATTTCCACCCGCAGATCGGCGATCCCCTTGCTCCATACCGGCACGCAGCTGACGTCGATCATCCGGTCCTGGCGGCCCCAGAGCAGCAGCGACGGCGCGCGTATGTCGGCCAGGCGCGGCTCCATTGGCGGGCTGGCGTTGAAGTCCGTATAGATCTCCGCCAGTTCCTCCCGGCACCTGACGTATTTATCGGCCACCGCTGCCAATACCACTTTCGGCACCCAGGGTGGTGAGTCCATGGTCATCGCGTAGAACGGTGGGAAATCACTGCGCGAGCGCATCAGGGATGGGTTGCGCCCGGCAGCCACCTGGCGGTCCATGTCGCTGGGCTGGGGCGACGTCACGCCGGCCGGATTGAGCAGCGCCAGGGTCAGCACCCGCTCCGGCGAAGTGGCCGCCAGCCAGGCGGCCAGGTAACCGCCCATGGAGTTGCCGATCACATGGACCTTGTCCAGGCCACAGGCGTCGAGCAACTCGATCACCCGCCGGGCCTGGGTCGGAATGTCATAGCCGCCGCCGGCCTTGAAGCCCGTATCACCATGGCCGGGCAGGTCGGGGATCAGCACCCGGTAGTCACGAATGAAGGGCCGGGCGAACCGCAGCCAGAGGTTCTTGTCGGCACTGTAGCCATGCAGCATCAGGATGCAGCCGGACGCTTCGTAAGGTCCGCCTTGCAAGGTGGACACTGTCATTTCGCTGATGGGCACGGTGATCTTGTGCAACCGGGAAAGACGCGTCTCCACGGCCATGCTCAGGTCGAACAGCACCTGGCCGATGCTCGGATAGGTCAGCCAGCTCCAGACAACGAATACAGCAAGGATCACCCACAACAACAGCATGCCTTCTCTCCATGAACGACAACGGAATGTGTTTGGCCAGCCAGGGCCGATGGGGTAGACGGTACTTGTTTGCTGCTACCCCCTGTCATGTATAGCCAAAATCTGCCGGGGACTACAGGAATTAAATCCCCCGCCTTCGGGTGGCGGTTGCCCATGGGCTCGGGTTAGGGTGCCCCTGCAGTCTTTCTTTACGGAACAAGGATGAATCATGATGATTACCGCTTTGCGCTCCCGTCTGGCCGTGAGTATCGGCCTGAGCCTGGTCCTCGGTGCCTTGGCGCCCGCCGCTTTCGCACAGCCGAATCAAAAGGTCCTCGCCGATGCCGAACAGTACAAAGGCGAGGCCCTGGCACTGCTCGAAAAACTGGTGAATATCGATTCCGGGTCCGGCTACGTGCCGGGGCTGACCCAGGTTGGTGACATTGCCATCGATGAGTTGAAGAAGCTGGGCGCCAGCATTGAAAAAGTGCCGAATTCCGATGGCAGCCAGCACATCCTGGCGACCCTCAAGGGCACCGGCAAGGCGAAGATCCTGCTGATGGCCCACATGGACACGGTGTTCAAGGAAGGCTCGGCTGCCGAGCGTCCGTTTCATATCAAGGACGGCCGCGCCTACGGGCCTGGCGTAATGGACGACAAGGGTGGCATCGTCGCTGGCATCTATGCGTTGAAGGTGCTCAAGAATCTGGACTTCAAGAACTACGCGCAGATCACCTTCCTGCTCGACGCCAGCGAAGAAACCGGCTCGGACGCCGCCACCGATCTGATCAAGAAAACCGCCAAGGCCCACGACGTGACCCTCAACCTGGAACCGGGTCGCCCGGCCGACGGCCTGGTGGTGTGGCGCAAGGGCAGTGCCACGGCGCTGGTGGAGGTCAAAGGCAAGGCGTCCCACGCCGGTGTGGCACCAGAGCTGGGGCGCAATGCGGCGATGGAAGCGGCGCACCAGATCCTTCAGCTCGGCAAGCTCGGCGACGCGGACAAGAAAACCACCATCAACTTCACGGTGCTCAACGCGGGCGACCGCACCAACGTGATCCCCGACAAGGCCACCGCCAAGGCTGACGTGCGGGCCGCTGTGCCGGAAGAGTTCGACCGTATCGAAAAAGACCTGGCCCGTGTGTCCCAGGACAAACTGATCGCCGACACCGAGGTCACCACCAGCCTGAAACGTGGCCTGCCGCCAATGCCGCAGACGGCGGAGTCGGATCGCCTGATGGCCATGGCCCAGGGCATCTATGGCGAGCTGGGACGCAAACTCACCGAAGAGGGCAGCGGCGGCGCGGCGGACGCCAGCCTGTCGGCCGGGGTCGGCACGCCGACGCTGGACGGTTTCGGGATCGTCGGCGGCAACATCCATACGCCCGAGGAATACGCGGAAGTGGAAAGCGTCGTGCCACGGGTTTACCTGCTGTCGCGGATGATCATGGAGTTGGCGGGGCGGTAGCCATCAGGACCCAGTGCAAAATCCTGTGAAGGGGCGATCCCTGCGGGGTAAGGCATACCCCGTGGCGAGAAATCCTGTGGGAGCATGGCTTGCCCGCGATGAAGCTCACGCGATTGACCGGGTAACCGAGCGCCTGTATCGCGGGCAAGCCTTGCTCCCACAAAGTCCCCTCGCCACAAAGGGGTGTGTGGAATTGGCTAGCGCGGGTCGACGTTATCCAGCGCCCGGTTCGCCAGCAATCCACTCAGTTCGATCAATTGCTGGATGCCCAGGGCCACATGCCGCCGCGAGCCGTCCAGCTCGAACGCCAGGTCGCTGACCATGGCGTTGGCCGAGGACAGGGTTTCGCTGAGGTTGGCGAGCAGGCACTCGGTGTCGACGCCGTTGACCACGGTGAAGAGTTGGCCTGGATCGGTCTTCGCTTCGGTCGGGTGGGGCTTGAGGTAGAAGTCGAGGGCGCGCTTGGCGGCTTTGTCGAGTTCCGATGCGTTGGGATCGGTGTTCGGTGGGTTGGGGGTTACTTTGAACATGGTTGAAGCTCCAGGTAATTAAATTGGAGCCATCACTCTCTCGCTACCAAACGAAGGGTGGCGGCCATACGAAGGTTGGTAGACCGGTTACCTGGCACCCGGCGCGTCCGAGGACGCCCTACGCATGACCACCATCAAATAGAAGACAAAAACGTCCCCTGCATCCGGTTGCACAATGCGCCAGGAAAACCGGGCTACCAAACCCGATCGCTGATTCGTCAGCGACCGGAAAACGATAAAGCCAGGGCCCCAAAGCGCACAAGCCGGCGGATTCTGGCGTAGTTGTAGGCAATGGCGCAAGGCGATGTAGTTGCGGCCTACATCGCAACGAATCCAGTAAACACCGGGTTCCTGGAGCGAGGGACTTTTTGTGGGAGCAAGGCTTGCCCGCGATGAAGTTCACGCGATTTACCTTGGAACCTGGTGGTCTGTATCGCGGGCAAGCCTTGCTCCCACAAAATCCCCTCGCCACAAAGGGGGGGGGAATTGGCTAGCGCGGTTCGACGTTATCCAGCGCCCGGTTCGCCAGCAATCCACTCAGTTCGATCAATTGCTGGATGCCCAGGGCCACATGCCGCCGCGAGCCATCCAGCTCGAACGCCAGGTCGCTGACCATGGCGTTGGCCGAGGACAGGGTTTCGCTGAGGTTGGCGAGCAGGCACTCGGTGTCGACGCCGTTGACCACGGTGAAGAGTTGGCCTGGATCGGTCTTCGCTTCGGTCGGGTGGGGCTTGAGGTAGAAATCGAGGGCGCGCTTGGCGGCTTTGTCGAGTTCCGATGCGTTGGGATCGGTGTTCGGTGGGTTGGGGGTTACTTTGAACATGGTTGAAGCTCCTTGGTAAATGGAGCCGCAACCTATTGCTACCAAACATTAGGTGGCGGCTATACGCAGGTTGGTAGACCGGGTACCAAGGCAACCCAGCGCACCACAAGGGTGCCCTGCGCACAGCCGCCATAACAATCTGCCGACGAAAATCGTCAACGGACATTTGTCGAAGCTGTGCGCCTTAGTTTACCTGGGCTACCAAACCCGATCGCTGATTCGTCAGCGACCGGAAAACGATAAAGCCGGGGCCCCAAGGCGCACAAGCCGGCGGATTCTGGCGTAGTTGTAGGCAATGGCGCAAGGCGATGTGGTTATGGCCTACATCGCAACGAATCCAGTAAACACCGGGTTCCTGGAGCGAGGGATTTTTTGTGGGAGCAAGGCTTGCCCGCGATGAAGTTCACTCGATTTACCTTGGAACCTGGTGGTCTGTATCGCGGGCAAGCCTTGCTCCCACAAAATCTCCTCGGCACAGGGGGCGGTTGGAGGATTTCAGTACACCCAAACCTCCACCCGCCGATTCCTGATCCGGCCCTCATCCTCGCTATTGGCCGCCACCGGCATCAGTGCGCCGAACCCACGCACTTCCCGCAGGGTCACGCCGTTCCTGACCAGCTCACGTCGCACCGCCATGGCCCGCAACTTGGACAGCAGGTCCGCTCGCGCCGGATCATCCTTGGCGTCGCCGAAACCCACCAGCGTGACGTGCCGTTCGGTTTTGCCGTGTTGCCGGAGGTAGTCGAGCACGCGGCTCAGGTCCTGGCGGGCCTTGTTGTCGAGGCTGGCGCTGCCTTCGGCGAAGCGGAAGTTGACGGTCAGGCGTTGGGCGTGGCGGCTCAAGGACTGGTAGCCCTCCGGCATCAACGCATTGGGCGTGACGGCCATGGCCCGCACGGTCTGGGCGATGAACCCGTTCGCCGCGACGATGGCCTGGCCCTTGTCGCTTTGGGTGAACGCCACCAGCGCCTCGGCCCATGGGGTGCTCGCCTGGGGCGGCAGGTAGAAGAACAAGCGCCGGGACAACGGGTAGTCTTCCGTGGCAATCAGGTTGTTCAACGGCAACATGGGTTGGGAATCGCCGTCGGCTATCGCCAGCGCCTTGGCCTGGCGCACGTAGGGCAAACCGATGAAACCGATGCCTTGGGGATCCTGGCTGACGGCATCGGACAACTGTTCGCTGGATTCGAAGCGCAGGGCGGCGGGGTCCAGTCGTTTGCCCTGGCGGTTGAGCACCAGTTCCTTGAAGGTGTCGTAAGTGCCGGACTGGTCGTCCCGGGCGTAAAGCCGTATCGGTCCGCCGACGCTGCCCACCGACTCCCAGGTCTTCGCGTCGCCGCTGAAGATCTTTGCCAGTTGCACCGTGTTCAGCTGACGCAGCGGGTTGCGTGGGTGAAGGATAATCGCCAGGCCATCAATGGCGATGACCTGCTCGGCCGTAGGACTTTTCAGATCCCCCAGGGGCAGCAGCTCCTTCAGCTCGTTGTCCTTGATCGGCCGGGAAGCGGCGGCGAGATCGGCGCTGCCCTGCTTGAGGGCGGCGAATCCGGTGCTGGAGCCATGGGCGGCGATGTCGATCTCCACCCGCCGGCCATCGGCGGTCTGGCCGACGATACGCTGCTCGTTGTCATGGCCGGTAATTTCGCTGCTGACCTTGAGCAGCCCCTGATCCTCCATCAACCCTCTGGCCAGGGCTGGCCCCAGCATCGCGCCAATGGTATTGGACCCTTGGATGCGCAGGGCCGGGCCGGCTTCCGGAACGGGCAAGCGTTCGGTTGCCATCGTCAATGGCAGCCATAACGCCAATAGCCAGGCAACGCACTGCCGCATGTCGACACCCTAAAAACCCAAGACGATGCGGGGGAGAATAAGTCAGGCAGATGTCTGAAAGATGACAGGGCGATTGCGTCTTAAACGGCCGTCTCGGTGGCCGCCAGCTCGCTGACCAGGCGCTCGATCAGCGCGCGCACGCGGCTGGGCTGGACGCGGGCTGTCGGGTAGACAATCTGCAGCAGGGTGCTGCCGGCGGTGAAATCTGGCAGCAACTCGACCAGCCGTCCGCTCTTGAGATCGTCGCGCACATCCCAGATCGATTTGAGGCTGATGCCGTGCCCCTCCAGGCACCATTGGCGCACCAGGCCGCCGTCATTGGCGATCCGCCGACCCTGGACCATCACCCGGTGAACCTCGCCGTGCCGGCTGAACGTCCATTCCCGCGCGGTGTTGATACCCAGGCGCATCACCAGGCATTCGTGCCCGGCCAGTTCCGAGGGATGGGTGGGCGTGCCGTGACGTTCCAGGTAGCGGGGCGCGGCACAGACCACCCGACGGTTTTCCCCCAGCGGCCTGGCTCGTAGCGAACTGTCGGCCAGGGCGCCGTAGCGGATGGCGAAATCGAGCCCCTGGCTGACCAGGTCCACGTAGCCGTCCCCCAGGTTCAAATCGAGGCTGACGTTGGGGTGCTCGTCGAGAAAACGCGACAGGATCGGTTCGATGTATTGGCGTCCCAGATCCTGTGGGGCACTCAAGCGAATCGGCCCGCTGAGGTGCTGGGTGCCGCTGCGGATACTGGCGTGCAGCTCGCCGGCTTCGTTCAGCAATCGGCGCGCGCCTTCCACCAGCAGCCTGCCTTCGTCGGTCAGGCTGATTGCCCGCGTGGTGCGATTGAGCAGGCTGGCACCGTAGTAGCTTTCCAGCGTGGCCAGTCGTTCCGAGACCGAAGCCGGGGACAGCCCCATTTCCCGGCCCGCGGCAGACAGCCCGCCTTTTTCAACGATGAGTAGAAACAGTTCGAGGTTCTTGAGAAACATTGTTCGGAGTTTCCGAAATGTATTTTCGTAAGCGGCTCAATTATCAGGAAAACCCGCAAGACCTACCTTAGCACCCACTTGATCACACCGCAGCGTTTTCCCAGGAGTCCGCCATGGCCGTTCCCGAGGCACCCACTGATATCCACAACCCCGAGCGCAGGACCTTTCTGGCCCAGGCGGGAGTCGGGGCCGCGCTGCTGGCCGCCGGTGACTTGCTGGCACCAGGGCCGGCATACGCTGGTGTCCCCGCCGCAACTTCCGGCGCCGCGAAGGGCGCTTTCTGGCCGGGCAGTACCCGGTTGGTCATTTCGATTTCCATGCAGTTCGAGGCCGGCGGGCAACCCCCGAAAGGCACCGACAGTCCGTTTCCTCCGGTCGATTTTCCGAACAGCGTTCCTAGCGATCCGGCCACCAATACCTGGTTTGCCTATGGGTACAGGGAAGGGATCCCACGGCTGTTGGATCTGTGGGATCGTCATGGCGTCAAGGTCACGTCTCACATGATCGGCGAGGCCGCGCGCCGCCATCCGTCCCTGGCCCGGGACATCGTGGCCCGCGGTCACGAAGCCGCCGGGCATGGGCCACGCTGGAGTTCGCAGTTTGCGATGAGTCGCGATGAGGAGCGCACCTTCCTGCGCGAGGCCGCGCGTATGGTGCAAGAGGCCACCGGGCAAGCGGTCACCGGCTACAACTGCAATTGGTTGCGCCGTGGGCCCAATACCCTGGGGTTGTTGCAGGAGTTGGGTTACCTCTATCACATCGACGATGTCAGCCGCGACGAGCCTTTCATCGAGTCGGTCAATGGCAAGGATTTCGTGGTGGTGCCCTATACCTTGCGCAATAACGACATTGTGCTGATCGAAGGTCGTCATTACTCCCCCCAGGCGTTTCTGGAGCAGGTGAAGCTCGATTTCGACCAGCTTTATGAAGAAGCCGGCACCCGGCGGCGAATGATGTCCATCAGTGCCCATGACCGCATCAGTGGCACGCCGCAGATGGTCAGGGTCTGGGACGAATTCCTGCGTTACGCCAAGCGTCACCCGGGCGTGGCGTTCATGCGCAAGGACGACATTGCCCGCTACGCCCTGGCCAGCCCCCTGACGGTCCGTGAAGCCGAAACCCTCTGATGTCTTGACCCCTGACTGTGGCTCATCGCCCGGTCCTTCTATCGAAAGGAACCCATCATGCTCTTCTCGTCCCTTGCCATACCCGGCGGTCCACGCCTGGCTGGTTTTCTCCTGTCCATGGGCCTGTCACTGAGCGCTTCGGCCGCCACTGATGCGCTGGTCGAGCCCCAGAACCTGATTGTCGACCGGAGCCTGTCTGCGGAACAGGCATCGGCCTCGATCCTGGCGGCCCGGCGATATGACACCTTCTGGCACACCGGGAACGAAACGTTTGCCCGGGAAGCGCTGGCGCCGACCTTCATCGACAAGACCCCGCCTGCCGGGCGCAAACAGGGGCCGGAGGGCCCGTTGCTGGCCTCCCGTGCCTTCCGCCAGGCGGTGCCGGACCTCACGTGCACGGTGGAGCAAATGCTGGTGGTGGGGGATAGGGTGGTGGTGCACCTGCGGTTTCGTGGCCATTTCAGCGGCAGCTTCGACCAGCTCAAGGGGCAGGGCCAAGCGGTCGAATTCATTGCCACGGACATCTACCAGGTGGAGCAAGGCAAAATCGTCGCCAACTGGCACATCGAGGACAACCTGACCCTGTTCAAGCAACTGGGTGCCCTCTGACCCACAGGCTCGCCGCAACGGCGAGCCTTTCTGCTTGGCCGATCAGCTCAATTGCAGCCAGATCGGCGCATGGTCCGAAGGTTTCTCCATGCCCCGCAGTTCATAGTCCACGCCGGCATCCTTGACCCGTGGCAGCAGGCCGTGGGAGGTCAGGATCAGGTCGATGCGCAGGCCGCGCTTGGGTTCGTCCTCGAAGCCGCGGCTGCGGTAGTCGAACCAGCTGAAGCGGTCGGCGACGTCCGGGTTCAGGTGGCGGAAGCTGTCCACCAGGCCCCAGTTCTTCAGGCGGGCCATCCATTCGCGCTCTTCCGGTAGGAAGCTGCATTTTCCGGTTTTCAGCCAGCGCTTCATGTTGTCCGGGCCGATGCCGATGTCGCAGTCTTCCGGGGAGATATTCACATCGCCCATCACCACCACAGGCTGGTCGTTGCTGAAGCGGCTTTCCAGCAGGTGCTGCAAATCGCTGTAGAAACGTTCCTTGGCCGGGAACTTGGTCGGATGATCGCGGCTTTCACCTTGTGGGAAATAGCCGTTCATGATGGTCACCGGCACGCCATTGGCATCGGCGAACGTGCCCCAGATAAAGCGCCGCTGGGCGTCTTCATCGTCGCCCTCGAAACCTTTGTACAAACTCAGCGGCGCCTGGCGGGAGAGCAGGGCGACGCCGTAATGGCCTTTTTGCCCGTGGTAATGCACGTGGTAACCCAGGGCTTGCACTTCGGCCAGGGGAAACTGTTCGTCGTGGACTTTGGTTTCCTGCAGGCCGATCACGTCCGGCTGATGCTTCTCGATCAGCGCCGCCAGCTGATGGGGGCGGGCGCGCAGCCCGTTGATGTTGAAGGAGACGATCTTCATGGTCGGCTGTCCTGGCAAAACTGCGATGCTAGCTGACATGTCGGAGAGGAGCCAGCGTGGCAGTAGGACAAATGCACTGCTAATGTCCTGTAGCGAGGGCTCTGTGGGAGCAAACTGTGGGAGCAAGCCTTGCTCCCACAAAGCCCCCGCCCAGGCCTCACCAAGCCCGCCCAGGAGATTCCCCACCATGCCTGAAACCGCCATCGCCGATATCCACATGCTCGACAGCGGCTATTCCCGCGAAGCCCGTTCGTTGCTGTACCAGGCCTATCGCCATGAGCCGACGTTCAGCTACCTGTTCGAGTCCGAGCGCCCGGGTTACGAGCAGAGGGTGAGGGCGACGGTACGGGAGTTGGTCAAGCAGCATTTTCTCCAGGAGTTGCCCGCCATTGGCTTGTTGGTCAATGACCGGCTGATCGGTATCGCCCTGATCGCTCCCCCCCAACGCCGCCTGGGCATCACCGAAAGCTGGGCCTGGCGCCTGCGCATGGTGTTGAGTACCGGTTTTCGCTGCACCCGGCGCTACCTGGAATACCACGCGGCTGTGACGGGTTGCCTGCCGTCGGATGCGGTCCATGTGCTACCGCTGCTGGGGGTGCATCCACAGTTTCAAGGCAAGCACTTCGGCGAGCAGTTGCTCGAGGCGGTGCACAACTGGTGCGCGGTGGACGAGCACTCCCAGGGCGTGGTCCTGGACACCGGTAACCCGCGATACCTGGAGTTCTATAAGCGCCAGGGGTATGAGGAAATCGGCGAGATTGCGGTAGGACCGATCCGCGAGCACGTGTTTTTTCACCCCAATCCTCAGGTTTTGCAAAGCGCGACGGCCTGAACCTGCTCCCGTCTGCGAACTTTTGAGACATGTCCGGTTCTATCAGGCTTCCAAGCCCGTGTTAGCATCCGCGCCATGAAACTCCCAGGACGAATAACCAGTGGCGCGCTCCTGCTGTCTCTCAGCTGCGCGGTGCTGGCACAAAGTGAATTGGATGTACGGGTCAAACCGTCCAATGATGCGCTCAAGGCCAACGTCGAAGGTTACATCGGCGGCCTGGGTGATCGTGACGAGGAGGCCTTGCTGCGCTTCAGTCGTGGCGCCGAGGAGCAGGCACGCAAAGCCGCCCAGGCACTGGGCTACTATCAGCCGCGGATCGACAGCGAGGTCAAGGGCGGCAAGCAGCCTCGCCTGATCCTGAGCATCGACCCCGGCGAGCCGGTGCATTTGCGCAACGTCACCGTGCGCATCGACGGCCCGGCGGCCTCACTCAAGGCCTTTCGCGTACCCGACAACGCCGCCCTCAAGCCGGGCGCGGTGCTCAATCATGGCCGCTACGAAGACGCCAAGCGGACGATCCAGAACCAGGCTTCGCGCTATGGCTTCTTCAGCGGGCGATTCGTCAGCCAGAAACTGCAGGTGGACCCCCAGGCCGGCGTCGCCGATATCGAGCTGATCTACGACAGTGGGCCACGCTACACCCTGGGGGCGGTGAGTTTCGAGGGTGATACACCCTTCGACGAAGACCTGCTGCGACGCATGGTGCCCTTCAAGGCCGGTACGGCCTACGACTCCGAGTTGATCGCCGAACTGAACCAGGCCCTGCAATCGAGCGGGTACTTCGAAGGTGTGCGCGTGGATGCGGCGCCCACCGCCGCGACGGACAACGTGATCCCGGTCGCCGTCAAGCTCGACACCCGCAAGCCGCGCACCATGGGCCTGGGCCTGGGGTTCTCCACCGACGTCGGCCCGCGGGCCAAGGCCAACTGGACGCGTCACTGGGTCAATCCCCAGGGCCACAGCTACGGCTGGGAGACGGAAGTGTCGGCACCCCGGCAGAACGTCGGCCTGTGGTACGACGTGCCGCTGGACCCGCCACTGACCGACAAGCTGCGCTACGCCGGTGGTTATCAGTATGAAGAGCTGGCCGATACCGACAGCCTCAGCAAATTGCTGACCGTGGGGCCCGAGTGGCACAGCAAGTTGCCCAGTGGCTGGCAGCGGGTGATATCGCTCAAGTGGCAGCGCGAGGAGTATCGCCTGGGGGATGATTCGGGCCTGAGCACGCTGCTGATGCCGGGCGTTAGCTATTCGTACCTGCGCAGCGACAACCGTATCGATCCGCACAACGGTTATCGCTTGCAGTTCGACACCAAGGTTGCCAAGGAGGGGCTGGGGTCGGACAACAACGTGGTCTACGGCACGGCCATGGTCAAGGGCCTGACCACGGTGTTCGACAAGCATCGTCTGCTGGCTCGGGCCCAGGTGGGCGGCAGCGCCACCAATGGCTACAAATCCATCCCACCGTCCCTGCGTTTTTTCGCCGGCGGCGACCAGAGCGTGCGCGGCTACGATTATCAGAGCCTGTCGCCGGAAAACAACGAAGGCGATCGCATCGGTGGTCGCTACATGGTCGCCGGCAGCCTCGAATACCAGTACTCGATTGCGGAAAAATGGCGGGTCGCGACCTTCATCGATCAGGGGAACGCCTTCAACAGCCTTGAACTGCCAAGTCTCAAGACCGGCGTGGGTGTTGGCGTGCGCTGGGTGTCGCCGGTCGGTCCGATCCGCCTCGACCTGGCCCATGCACTGGACGACGAGGGCGGTATCCGATTGCACTTTTCCATGGGGCCTGAATTGTGAGTCGTGGTTTGAAAAGAACACTGCTGGTGCTTGCTGCGTTGCTGGCATTGGTCGTGCTGACACTGGGCACCCTGCTGGGCACGCAGCCGGGTAGCCGTTGGATGCTGGGCCTGGTGCCGGGGCTGAGCGTGGAAAACTTCCAGGGGCGGTTGGGCGGACAGTGGAGCGCCGACCACCTCTTGTGGCAGCAGGACAGCCGCCGCGTGGAACTCGATGGAGTGATATTCGCGTGGTCGCCGCTGTGCCTGGCGCGCATGACCTTGTGCATCGAACAGCTCAAGGTAGATAAAGCCAGCCTGCAACTGCCACCCTCGGTCGACGCGCCGAGCAGTGGTCCGCTGAGCTTGCCGGACCTGGACTTGCCGGTCGCCATCGAGTTGGGAGAGGTACAGGTCGGCAGTCTGACGTTCAACGGCAGCGAACAGCTCAAGGGCTTGCAACTGGTTGCCCATTGGACCGCGTCGGGCTTGCAGATCGATTCGGTGCAATTGCAGCGTGATGAGCTGAGCCTGAAGCTTTCCGGGCTGTTGAAACCCGCAGGCAACTGGCCGCTGAAAGCCCAGGGGCGGTTGACCTTGCCGGCGCCGGGCGATACGCCGTGGGCGCTGGACCTGACCGTCGACGGCGACCTGCTCAAGACCCTCAACGTCAACGCCGACAGCAGCGGCTACCTGCAAGGTCGGCTGGCCGGCGAGCTGCAACCGTTGGCGGACAACCTGCCCGCCAAGGTGCGCATCACCGCCGACGGCTTCAAGGCCAGCGCCGATCTACCGGACACGCTGCTGCTCAATCAACTGGAACTGACCGGTGAAGGTGACCTGAAAAACGGCTATCAACTGCTTGGCAAGGCCACGCTGCCCGCCGAGCAGGGACCGGTGGCGCTGTCGCTGCAAGGCAAGGTGGACGCCGGTGGTGCACAGATCGCTGGCGTGGACCTGAACGCCGGTGACCGGCAGAGTTTGAATGTGACCGGGCAGGTGGACTGGCGAGAAGGTCTGAGTGCCGACGCGAAAATCGCCTGGCTGGATTTCCCCTGGCATCGCCTCTATCCGCTGATCGACGAGCCGCAGGTGACATTGCGCAACTTCAACGGTGAAGTCTCTTACACCGACGGTCAGTACCTGGGGAATTTCCAGGCCGCGCTGGACGGCCCCGCGGGGGCCTTCAGCCTGGGCAGCCCGTTCAGTGGCGACCTGACGCAGATCCATTTGCCGCAGCTCCAGCTCGCGGCGGGGCAAGGCAAGGCCGAAGGGCACCTGGACCTGCAATTTGCCGAGGGCATTGCCTGGGATACGGCGCTGGACCTGTCGGCCATCAACCCGGCCTACTGGCTCGGTGAACTGCCCGGCACCCTGGCCGGACCACTGCGCAGCAAAGGGTCGTTGAAAAACGACACCCTTAACCTCGACGCGGACCT
Organism: Pseudomonas sp. ICMP22404; assembly: GCF_006227205.1. Taxonomy (GTDB): domain Bacteria; phylum Pseudomonadota; class Gammaproteobacteria; order Pseudomonadales; family Pseudomonadaceae; genus Aquipseudomonas. The sequence continues at coordinate 378,308 of NZ_VCNG01000004.1, read as the reverse complement.
GGACCTCAAGGGCAAGCTGCGCGGGCAGCCGGCGCTGTTCCAGGCCAAGGCCAGCGGCAGCGGTGAGCAATGGAACCTCGGCGCGCTGGACATCCGCCTGGGGGATAACCGCATCAACGGCAGCGCCAGCCTGCAACAGAAACTCACCGGCCAGGTCGACATCAAGCTCGCGCGACTGGCCCAGCTCTGGCCGCAACTGCGCGGTCAGCTCAACGGCCGTATCGATGTGGCCGGGACCCTCAAGGCTCCCCAAGGCAAGCTCGGTCTGCAAGGCACTCAGCTTGCCTTCCAGAACAATCGCCTGCAGAGCCTGAACCTGGACGCCACCCTCGACAGCGCGCAGCGGGGCAAGGTCGATCTCAAGGCCAGCGACATCCGCGCCGGCGACACTGCATTGGGCGTGCTGACGGTCAGCGGTCAGGGGGATATCAAGCAGCAGAAACTCAGCCTGAATCTGCAAGGACCACAACTGAACACCGCCTTGGGGTTCGACGGCACACTGGATCAAGGCAACTGGCGCGGGCGCCTGAACAGTGGCGATCTACAGGTCGGCGGTCAGGACTGGCGGCTGCAAGCCCCGGCGAAGCTGGAGCGCCTGGCCAACGGCACGCTCAATTTCGGCGCCCACTGTTGGCGTTCCGGCCAGGCCAGCCTGTGCGGCGAAGACCAGCGCCTGATGCCGGAACCGAAGCTGCGCTATCACCTCCAGCAGTTCCCCATTGAAAGCCTCGCCCAGTGGATGCCCAAGGACTTTGCCTGGCAGGGCCGGCTCAACGCCGATCTGCAGTTGGACCTGCCGGCCAGCGGTCCGAACGGGCGGGTTCTGGTGGACGCCAGCGGCGGCACGCTGCGGATTCGAGACAAGGAACAGTGGCTGGATTTTCCCTACCAGACCCTGAAGCTGGACAGCCGCCTGACCCCCAAGCGCATCGACACTGAGCTGAATTTTGTCGGCGCCCGGCTTGGCGAACTGATGGTGCAGGCACAGATCAACCCACTGCCCGCCAGCAAACCCCTCAACGGCTCGTTCCGCCTGACCGGCCTGGACCTGTCCGTGGTCCGGCCGTTCGTGCCGATGGTGGAAACCCTCACCGGTCACCTCAACGGCAGCGGCACATTGTCCGGCGGTTTGCTGGCGCCCCAGGTCAACGGCAATCTCGTGCTCAGCGATGGCGAGGTGTCCGGGCCGGAACTGCCGGTCAGCCTCGAAGCCTTGCAGATGCGGGCGATGATCGCCGGTGAAACGGTACGCCTCGACGGCAGTTGGAAAAGTGGCAAGAGCGGGCAGGGCAGCCTGAGCGGCAACTTGGGCTGGGGCGAGGCCTTGAGCATGAACCTGGCGCTCAAGGGGTCGCAACTGCCGGTCACCGTGGAACCCTATGCGGTGCTGGAGATGGCGCCGGATCTCAACATCACGCTGCACGGCGAGCGGTTGTCGATTGCCGGCAAGGTGCTGGTGCCCAAGGGCGAGATCACCGTCCGCGAATTGCCGCCCTCCACCGTCAAGGTCTCGGACGACACGGTGATCGTCGGCCACCAGACCGAACAGGGCAAGGCACCGATGGCCATGGCGATGGACATCGATGTGATCGTGGGCCAGGAGAAACTCGCGTTTTCCGGCTTCGGCCTGACGGCCAACGTCCAGGGTCAGGTACACATCGGCGACAACATGGACACCCGCGGCGAACTCTGGCTCAACGACGGCCGTTACCGGGCCTACGGGCAGCGGCTGACGGTGCGTCGGGCGCGGCTGCTGTTCGCCGGACCCATCGACCAGCCCTACCTGGACATCGAGGCGATTCGCCAGACCGATGATGTGATCGCCGGCATCCGCTTGAGCGGGAGCGCCGAGCAGCCGGTCACGCAAATTTTCTCGGAACCGGCCATGAGCCAGGAGCAGGCGCTGTCCTACCTGGTGCTGGGGCGACCGCTCAGCACCACCGGCGAGGACAACAACATGCTCGCCCAGGCGGCACTGGGCTTGGGGTTGATGGGCAGTTCGGGGGTGACCACCAGCCTGGCCAGTGATCTGGGCATCAAGGATTTCCAGCTCGACACCCAGGGCAGTGGCGACGCCACCAGTGTGGTCGCCAGCGGCAATCTGTCGGAAAAACTCAGCCTGCGCTATGGCGTAGGGGTGTTCGAACCGGCCAACACCATCGCCCTGCGCTACAAGCTCAGCAAAAAGGTCTACCTCGAAGCCGCCAGCGGCGTCGCCAGCTCGCTGGACATCTTCTACAAGCGCGATTTCTAACCCCCCCATATCCCCTGTGGGAGCGAGCCTGCTCGCGATAGCGGTCTATCAGTCAACTCATCACTGACTGGCACACCGCCATCGCGAGCAGGCTCGCTCACACAGGTTTTTCTGCGTTCGCCGGACTTTTATGTAGCTTGCTAACGATTTGTTTGACATTTGCTGCCTAAGCAGTAATATCTCGACATACATTCACTGCCTAGGCAGCAAACGGTGTCCTGATGAAGCATTTCACTCCAGACGAATTCCACAACTGTCACCTCGGCATGCTGCTCGGACGGGCCGCGCTGCTCAAAGACCGGATCATCGACACGCACATGGAGCCGGTCGGCATTACGGCTGCGCAGTTCAAGGTGCTGATCATCATGGCCCAGCACGGCATCGATACGCCGGCCGAACTGTGCCGTTACCTGTCCCTGGACAGCGGCTCGATGACGCGCATGCTCGATCGCCTGGAGCAGAAGGGTTTCCTGGTTCGCCAGCGTTCGGCCGAGGACCGCAGGCAGGTGCGATTGGTCCTGACCGAAGCCGGCCAGGGGCTCGCCGATCGCCTGCCCTACATCGGCGCCGATGCCATGAATCAACTCGCTGGCGCCATCAGCCGCGAGGAGTTGCAGACCCTCGAACAGATCCTCAAGAAAATACTGCTCGCTGCCGGTGATCCCATCACTGTGTTGCGACTGGGGGACAAATGAAGCGTAAAACCTTGCGTACCCGGTTGAGCCTGGTGCTGCTGGCCATGAGCCTCGCGGGCTGTGCCAGCTATAGCGGCCTGAAGACCGAAGGCGTCAGCCTCGAGGCCCAGAACCTCAAGGCCGGGCAATCCCTCAATGGCGTCAAGCTGTCGCCGGCTTCATGGCCGAAAAGCGACTGGTGGTCCAGCCTGGGCGACCCGCAACTCGACGGCCTGATCCGTGAAGCCCTGCGCGACAGCCCGGACATGCAGATCGCCGGCGCTCGGGTGCATCAGGCCAGTGCCGCTGCCTACGCCGCCAACGCGGCGCGCTTGCCGACCCTGGATGCCAGCGGCAGTGTCAGCCGTTCGCGGCTGGCCCGTGACCAGGACCCGGCGGGGCAGGGCGGTGCGTACAGCACCCTGCGTTCGCTGAGCGTGGATTTCAATTACAACTTCGACCTCTGGGGCGGCCAGCGGGCGGCCTGGGAGGCAGCATTGGGCCAGGCTCGCGCGGCGGAAATCGACCGCCAGGCCGCGCAGTTGACCCTGGCCGCCGACGTGGCCCGGGCCTACAGCGACCTGGGGCAAGCCCACATCATTCATGACCTGGCCGCTGAAGACCTCAAGCGCACCCGGCAAATGCTTGATCTGAGCAAGCGTCGTCTCACTGCGGGGATCGACAGCGAATACCAGTTCCAACAGACCGAGAGCCTGGAAGCCAGCGCGAGTGCGACGCTGATCGACACGGAGAAACGCCTGCAAAGCGCCAAGATCGCCTTGGCAGTGCTGCTGGGCAAGGGCCCGGACCGTGGCAACGAAATCGCTCGGCCCAATGTGTTGCAAGCCAGTGCCGTCGCGTTGCCGTCGAACCTGCCGGCCGAGTTGCTGGGGCGCCGCCCGGACCTGGTGGCGGCACGCTGGCGGGTCGAGGCGGCGAGCAAGAGCATCGAAGCCGGCAAGACCAACTTCTACCCCAACCTCAACCTGAGCGCGGCGGCGGGGGTGCAGTCCTTGTTGGGTGACGCGATGTTCGGTTCGGCCAGCCGCTTCTTCAACGTGGCGCCGACGGTGTCGCTGCCGATTTTCGACGGCGGGCGCCTGCGGGCGGACCTGGACGCCCGGGATGCCGACTATGACCTGGCGGTGGCGCAATACAACAAGAGCCTGGTCACGGCCCTTGGGGATGTCAGCGACACCATCAACCAGTTGCGTGACATCGCCCGGCAGATCGGGGCCCAGCAACACGCCACCGATATTGCCCAGAGTTCCTACGACACCGTGGTCCAGCGCTACGGCTCGGGCATCGGCAATTATCTGGACGTGCTGAGCATCGAGCAGCAACTGCTCCAGGCCCAGCGCCAATTGGCGACCCTGAACGCCGAGCAGATCGATTTGTCGATCCAATTGATGCAGGCCCTGGGTGGCGGTTTCGAGACCGACACCCTGGCTTCGGCCACGGCGGTTTCCGCCACGCCGCATAACTGATTCGAGGTATTTGTCATGGCCACCGCAGAAAATACTCAAGCATCCGAAAACCAACAGGACAACAACCCACGCAAGCGCAAGGTGATGCTGCTGGCGCTGGCAGTGATCGTCATTCTCGCCGGCCTGGGTGTCTGGGCCTGGCATGAACTGTACGGCCGCTGGAGCGAAAGCACTGACGATGCCTATGTGAACGGCAACGTGGTGGAAATCACGCCACAGGTCAATGGCACGGTGGTGAGCATCGGTGCCGACGATGGCGACCTGGTGCGCGAAGGCCAGGTGCTGGTGCAGTTCGACCCGAACGACGCCGAAGTCGGCCTGCAAAGTGCCCAGGCCAACCTGGCCCGTACGGTCCGCCAGGTACGTGGGTTGTACAGCAATGTCGACGGCATGCGTGCGCAGGTCAATGCGCAGGAGGCCGAAGTGCAGAAGGCCCAGGAGAACTACAACCGACGCCGTAACCTGGCGGCCGGCGGGGCGATTTCCCAGGAAGAACTGTCCCACGCCCGGGATGACCTGACCTCGGCGCAGAACGCCCTCGCCAATGCTCGGCAACAACTCAAGACCACCAGCGCGTTGGTGGATGACACCGTGGTGTCGTCCCATCCCGACGTGCAGGCCGCTGCCGCACAGTTGCGCCAGGCCTACCTGGCCGACGCCCGCAGCACGTTGATTGCGCCGGTCACCGGTTATGTCGCCAAGCGCACCGTACAACTGGGGCAACGGGTGCAGCCGGGCACGGCGCTGATGGCCGTGATTCCACTGGATCAGCTGTGGATCGACGCCAACTTCAAGGAAACCCAGCTGCGTGAGATGCGCATCGGCCAGCCGGTAGAGATCGAAACCGACCTCTACGGCAGCGATGTGAAGTACAGCGGCACCGTCGACAGCCTCGGCGCGGGAACGGGCAGCGCGTTTGCCTTGCTGCCGGCGCAGAACGCCACCGGTAACTGGATCAAGATCGTCCAGCGGGTGCCGGTGCGCATTCATGTCAACGCCCAGGAATTGGCCAAGCATCCGTTGCGGGTCGGGCTGTCCACCGTGGTCAGCGTCAACCTGCGGGATCAGAGCGGTCCGGTCCTGGCCCAGCAACCTCCGCAGAAAGCCTCGTTCAGCACCCAGGTCTATGACCGCCAACTGGCCGATGCCGACGCGATGATCACGCGCCTGATCCACGAAAACAGCGCTGCCGCGAGCAAGACTGCGCAGCGTTGAGGATCAGGTGAGACGTCTATCGACCTGTGGGAGCGAGCCTGCTCGCGATGGCGGCATGACAGTCGACTTTTATGTCATCTGATACACCGTTATCGCGAGCAGGCTCGCTCCCACAGGGGTGGCCTCTCTTCGCCGGATTCGTCTGCGAGTTTCACATCCGTTTCGCTTCATAGGATTTCGCAATGAGCAATAACGCGTCTTTCTCGCCGCCCAGCCTGTTGCTCAGCACCATCGGGCTGTCGCTGGCGACGTTCATGCAAGTGCTCGACACCACCATTGCCAACGTCGCCTTGCCGACCATTTCCGGCAACCTGGGTGTCAGCTCGGAGCAGGGCACCTGGGTGATCACTTCGTTCGCGGTGAGCAACGCCATCGCGCTCCCGCTGACCGGCTGGTTGAGCCGTCGGTTTGGCGAGGTGAAGCTGTTTTTATGGGCAACGATGCTGTTCGTGCTTGCGTCGTTCCTGTGCGGCATTTCCACGTCGATGCCGGAGTTGATCGGCTTCCGCGTGCTCCAGGGCCTGGTGGCCGGGCCGCTGTACCCGATGACCCAGACCTTGCTGATTGCGGTGTATCCGCCCGCCAGGCGGGGGATGGCCCTGGCGTTGCTGGCGATGGTCACGGTGGTGGCGCCGATTGCCGGGCCGATCCTGGGCGGCTGGATTACCGACAGTTATAGCTGGCCGTGGATCTTCTTTATCAACGTGCCCATCGGGGTATTCGCGGTGATGGTGGTGCGCCAGCAGCTCAAGGCGCGGCCGGTGGTGACCAGTTATCAGCCGATGGATTACGTCGGGCTGATCACACTGATCATCGGCGTCGGCGCGCTCCAGGTGATTCTCGACAAGGGCAACGACCTGGATTGGTTCGAGTCGAACTTCATCATTATTGGGGCGTTGATTTCGCTGGTTGCCCTGGCGGTGTTCGTGATCTGGGAAATGACTGACCGTCACCCGGTGGTCAATCTCCGCTTGTTTGCCTATCGCAATTTTCGCATCGGCACCATCGTGCTGGTGGGCGGCTATGCCGGGTTCTTCGGCATCAACCTGATCCTGCCACAATGGTTACAGACGCAGATGGGCTATACCGCCACCTGGGCCGGGCTGGCCGTGGCGCCCATCGGCATCCTGCCGGTGTTGATGTCACCCTTCGTCGGCAAGTACGCCCATAAATTCGACCTGCGCCTGCTGGCCGGCTTGGCATTCCTGGCCATCGGCCTGAGCTGTTTCATGCGCGCCGGGTTTACCAACGAAGTGGACTTCCAGCACATCGCCCTGGTGCAACTATTCATGGGGATCGGGGTGGCACTGTTCTTCATGCCGACCTTGAGCATCCTGATGTCCGACCTGCCGCCGCACCAGATTGCCGACGGCGCGGGGTTGGCCACGTTCCTGCGGACCCTGGGGGGCAGCTTTGCTGCGTCCCTGACCACCTGGATCTGGATCCGCCGGGCGGACCAGCACCATGCGTACCTGAGCGAGAGCATCAGCACCTTCGACCCGGCCACCCGCGAGGCGCTCAACCAGCTCGGCGGCGCGAGCCCGCCGGCCTATGCGCAGCTCGATCACATTCTGACCAGCCAGGCGTACATGCTCTCCACCGTGGATTACTTCACGCTGCTGGGCTGGGCGTTCATGGGCTTGATCGTGCTGGTGTGGCTGGCGAAGCCGCCATTTGCGGCGAAGGCGGGGCCGGCGGCCAGCGGGCACTGACCGGGACCTGAAACACAATCCGCTGTGGGAGCAAAGCTTGCTCGCGACAGCGGTGTGTCAGTCAACATCCATGCTGGCGGCGATAGTCATCGCGAGCAAGCTTTGCTCCCACAGGTCGCTCCCACAAGGGGGCTGTGTCTGTCAGTCGGTGGGGGCGGCCAGCTGTGGTGGCGGGGCAAACCCAAACGGTGCCAACGCAAACCCCTGTTCATCCACCTGTAACGCCCAACCCTGCTTGTCCCAATCCCCCAACACGATGCGCCGGGCGGCGTGTTCGCCGAGTTGCAACTTATGGATAGCGGGGCGGTGGGTGTGGCCGTGGATCAGGGTCTTCACGCCATAGTGCTGCATGATCCGCGGAATTTCCTCGGGGGTGACGTCGACGATGTCGTTGGCTTTCATCCGCACCTGGGTCGTGCTTTCGCTGCGCAGCTTGCGCGCCAGCTTCTGGCGACTGCCCAGTGGCAGGTGGCGCAGGATGAACAGCGTGACCGGGTTGCGCAGCCAGCGCCGCAGCTTCATGTAGCCTTCGTCGCGGGTGCAGAGGCTGTCGCCATGCATCAGCAGCACCGGTTCGCCATTGAATTGCACGACGCTCGGGTCCTTGATCAGGGTGCAGCCAGCCGCCTTGCAGAAGGCTTGCCCCAGCATGAAGTCGCGATTGCCATGCATCAGGAAAATGGCCGTGCCGCTGTCGCTGAGTTCGCGCAGGGCCTGGCAGATGGAACGCTGGAACGGCGTCATGGCATCGTCACCGATCCACGCTTCGAAGAAGTCGCCGAGAATGTACAACGCCTGCGCCGAGCGGGCGCGGGTGGCGAGTAAATCCAGAAACGCCCGGGTGATATCCGGGCGCTCCTCTTCCAGATGCAAATCTGAAATCAGTAGGATCACTCAATGATCTCGGCTTTCTCGATGATCACGTCATCCTTTGGAACGTCCTGGTGGCCGGCCTTGGAGGTGGTGGCAACGCCTTCGATCTTGTCGACCACGTCCTGGCCTTCGATCACTTCACCGAATACCGCATAGCCCCAGCCCTGAGCGGTCTTGGCAGTGTGGTTGAGGAAGCTGTTGTCGCTGGCATTGATGAAGAACTGGGCCGATGCCGAATGCGGATCCATGGTGCGCGCCATGGCGATGGAGTATTTCTTGTTCGGCAGGCCGTTGTCGGCTTCGTTCTGGATGCTCGGGCTCTTGTCCTTCTTTTCCTGCATGCCAGGCTCGAAACCACCGCCCTGGATCATGAAACCCTTGATCACGCGGTGGAACACCACGTTCTCGTAGTGACCCTTCTTGACGTATTCAATGAAGTTGGCAACGGTCTTTGGCGCCTTCTCGGCGTTCAGTTCCAGGACGATGTCGCCGTGGTTGGTGGTCAGTTTGACTTTGCTCATGATGACTACTCTTTCTAGGAATTCGTGGGTTTCGGGGCCCGGAAGCCCGCAACCGGTCTGGCTGCAATCGGCCAGGTTGGGCAGTTTAGCGTGCCAGGCACGAAATTCGAGGCGGTTTTTCACCCAGCGGCCGATTAAATTCAATCGTTTGCCGGCCTGGCCTGTCAGCGGCTTGACAGCATCGGCTATGATACGGGCTTTGATTTATCAGGCCGCACCCGGCCGCGCACTTGTAAGTTCAAGGATCCTATGAGCAAGCCCACTGTCGACCCTACCTCGAATTCGAAGACCGGCCCGGCCGTACCGGTCAATTTCCTGCGCCCGATCATCCAGGCGGACCTGGATTCGGGTAAGCACACACAGATCGTCACCCGTTTCCCGCCGGAGCCCAACGGCTACCTGCACATCGGCCACGCCAAGTCGATCTGCGTGAACTTCGGCCTGGCCGAGGAGTTCGGTGGCGTCACGCACCTGCGTTTCGACGACACCAACCCGGCCAAGGAAGACCAGGAATACATCGACGCGATCGAAAGCGACGTCAAGTGGCTGGGTTTCCAATGGTCCGGTGAAGTGCGCTATGCCTCGCAGTATTTCGACCAGTTGCACGACTGGGCGGTCGAGCTGATCAAGGCCGGTAAGGCCTATGTCTGCGACCTGACGCCGGAGCAGGCCAGGGAATACCGTGGCAGCCTGACCGAGCCGGGCCGGAACAGCCCGTTCCGTGATCGCAGCGTGGAGGAGAACCTGGACCTGTTCGCCCGCATGCGCGCCGGCGAGTTCCCGGATGGCGCGCGGGTGCTGCGGGCCAAGATCGACATGGCCTCGCCGAACATGAACCTGCGCGACCCGATCATGTACCGCATCCGTCACGCCCATCACCACCAGACCGGTGACAAGTGGTGCATCTACCCGAACTATGACTTCACCCACGGTCAGTCGGACGCCATCGAGGGCATCACCCACTCGATCTGCACCCTGGAGTTCGAAAGCCATCGTCCGCTGTACGAGTGGTTCCTCGAGCACCTGCCGGTGCCGGCCAACCCGCGCCAGTACGAATTCAGCCGTCTGAACCTGAACTACACCATCACCAGCAAGCGCAAGCTCAAGCAACTGGTGGATGAAAAGCACGTCAACGGCTGGGACGACCCGCGCATGTCGACGCTGTCGGGCTTCCGTCGTCGTGGCTATACGCCGAAATCGATCCGCAACTTCTGCGAGATGGTCGGCACCAACCGTTCCGACGGCGTGGTGGACTTCGGCATGCTGGAATTCAGCATCCGCGAGGACCTGGACCAGAGCGCTCCGCGTGCCATGTGCGTGCTGCGTCCGCTGAAGGTCGTCATCACCAATTACCCGGAAGGCCAGGTCGAGAACCTCGAGCTGCCTCGCCACCCGAAAGAAGACATGGGCGTGCGCGTCCTGCCGTTCGCCCGGGAAATCTACATCGACCGTGAAGACTTCATGGAAGAGCCGCCAAAAGGCTACAAGCGCCTGGAGCCGGCCGGTGAAGTGCGTTTGCGCGGCAGCTACGTGATCCGTGCCGACGAAGCCATCAAGGACGCCGACGGCAATATCGTCGAGCTGCGTTGCTCGTACGATCCCGACACCCTGGGCAAGAACCCGGAGGGTCGCAAGGTCAAGGGCGTGATCCACTGGGTGCCGGCCGCCGCCAGCGTCGAGTGCGAAGTGCGCCTGTACGATCGCCTGTTCCGCTCGCCGAACCCGGAAAAGGCCGAAGACAGCGCCAGCTTCCTGGACAACATCAACCCTGACTCCCTGCAAGTGCTTACTGGTTGTCGTGCCGAACCCTCGCTGGGCAACGCACTGCCGGAGGACCGTTTCCAGTTCGAGCGCGAAGGCTACTTCTGCGCGGATATCAAGGACTCGAAACCAGGTAGCCCGGTATTCAACCGTACCGTGACCTTGCGCGATTCCTGGGGTCAGTGATCAAGTCTTAAGGGAAACCCTGTGCTTACGATCTACAACACGCTCACCAAGAGCAAAGAAGTCTTCAAGCCGCTGGATGGCAACAAGGTGCGCATGTACGTGTGCGGCATGACCGTGTACGACTTCTGCCACCTGGGCCACGGCCGCAGCATGGTCGCCTTCGACCTGGTGACCCGCTGGCTGCGTTTCAGTGGGTATGACCTGACGTATGTACGCAACATCACCGACATCGACGACAAGATCATCAACCGTGCCAACGAGAACGGCGAGTCGTTCGAGGCGTTGACCGAGCGCATGATCGCGGCGATGCACGAGGATGAGACGCGCCTCAATATCCTCAAGCCGGACATGGAGCCGCGGGCCACCGATCATATCCCTGGCATGCATGCGATGATCCAGACCCTGATCGACAAGGGTTATGCCTACGCGCCGGGCAATGGCGACGTGTACTACCGCGTCGGCAAGTTCATGGGCTACGGCAAGCTGTCGCGCAAGAAGATCGAAGACCTGCGCATCGGCGCGCGGATCGAAGTCGGCGAGTCGAAACAGGACCCGCTGGATTTCGTACTGTGGAAAGCCGCCAAGCCGGGTGAGCCGAGCTGGGATTCGCCGTGGGGCAAGGGCCGTCCGGGCTGGCACATCGAATGCTCGGTGATGTCTACCTGCTGCCTGGGCGAGACCTTCGATATTCATGGCGGCGGCAGCGACCTGGAGTTCCCGCACCACGAAAACGAGATCGCCCAGAGCGAAGCAGCCACCGGCAAGACCTACGCCAACGCGTGGATGCATTGCGGCATGATCCGGATCAACGGCGAGAAGATGTCCAAGTCCTTGAACAACTTCTTCACCATCCGCGACGTGCTCGACAAGTACCACCCCGAGGTCGTGCGTTACCTGCTGGTGTCGAGTCACTACCGCAGCGCCATCAACTACTCGGAAGACAACCTCAAGGACGCCAAGGGCGCCCTGGAGCGTTTCTACCATGCGTTGAAAGGCCTGCCGAACGTGCCGGCCGCCGGTGGCGAGGCATTCGTGGCGCGGTTTACCGAGGTGATGAACGACGACTTCGGTACGCCGGAAGCGTGCGCGGTGCTGTTCGAGATGGTGCGCGAGATCAACCGCTTGCGTGAGAGCGATCTCAATGCAGCGGCGGGCCTGGCGGCACGCTTGAAGGAACTGGCCAGCGTGCTGGGTGTGTTGCAGCTCGAGGCAGACGACTTCCTCCAGGCCGGTGCCGAAGGCCGTGTGGACGCTGCCGAGGTCGAGGCATTGATCCAGGCGCGCCTGAACGCGCGGGCCAACAAGGACTGGGCCGAATCCGACCGCATCCGCGACCAGCTCACCGCCATGGGCGTAGTGCTGGAAGACGGGAAGGGCGGGACAACCTGGCGCTTGGCTGACTAAGGCCTTCATGTGGGAGCGAGCAGGCTCGCTCCCACATTGTTCCGGGTGAACCCGGCCCCCATGTACATCCCCGATCTCTGTGGGAGCGAGCCTGCTCGCGATAGCGTCAGATCAATCACCACCTTCGTTGAGTGCTGAACCGCTATCGCGAGCAAGCTCGCTCCCACAATTTTTTGTGTCCAGCCTTCCGATCTTTTTTTTATGAGCTAGTACTGTCAGGTCGATTCGACGTTCTCTCTGACGGGTACCTTCCATGTTGGCTCATTGGTCTCTCGCGGCAATTCATCTCCTGGCGTTCGCCCTCGGCTTGTGGGCAGTGCTCACGCGCGGTACGGCGCTGCGACGCTTGGCCGGTGGTGCGGATGCGGTTCGAAACGTATTGATGGCGGATACCGTGTGGGGCCTGTCGGCCCTGGTCCTGCTGGTGACCGGCGGGATGCGCGCTTTCGGCGGCTATGAGAAAGGCACGGACTATTACCTGCATCAACCCTTGTTTCATCTGAAGATGACCTTGCTCCTGTTGATCCTGCTGCTTGAACTCGTGCCGATGATCACCTTGATCAAATGGCGGGTGGCGCTGGGCAAAGGGACAACGGTCGACGCTTCAAAAGCCGGCCGGTTGGTCCGGATCAGTCACATCGAAGCCTTGCTGATGGTATTGATGGTGGTCGCCGCCACTGGCATGGCCCGGGGCGTGAGCATGAGCTGACTGGCACGAACACCCGCTTCATCACCATTAAAACGAAACGTCCGACAGCCATGCTACGAGTCATGGCATTAATATCGGTGTCACGGGGTGGACGCAGAAGCAGGGGCGGGGTGACGCGGGGGGAGGCACGGACGGCCCGAATCTTTAGCCAGCCAATGCGATGATGCAAACGGGCTGGCTACGGACTGCTGCAAGGCTCAGGGAGTTTGCGGCTTGTCGGGGGCAGTGAGGCCCGCCTGAATGCGCTGATAGATCTCTTCGCGATGCACGGCGACGTTTTTCGGGGCATTGATGCCGATACGGACCTGTTGGCCGCTAACGCCCAGAATGGTGATCGTGATGTCGTCACCAATGTTTATGCTTTCACCGACTTTGCGGGTGAGTATCAGCATGGTGTTCTCCTTGATTACTTTATTAGGGCACCTGATTCAGACAGTGCAGATGTCGGTACTGCTTATAGATTAGTGCTAAGTGGCACAATGTGGGTGCCTCTTTCTGACGTGCAGATGCAGCATTAATTCCCAGGGTGCGACTATACAGAGAGACCGGGCAGGATTCTCGTGTTTTGCGTACTGTTTGCGGGGTTCTTGGTGGATGTGAGTGCTAAAATCTTTCCCTCATGTCTTCCAGAGGAAACGTTGTGCGCAAATTGGCTTGGGTTATCGCGGTGTTGATGCTGGCGGGATGCGGTGAGGGGCGTGAGGTCGAAGCACCGAAGCCGAAGCCATTCGCGTCTTCCGCACCGGCAGTCGCTGCTGCGCCGCAATGGGGGGTCGAGGTTCGGGGCGAGACGCCGCAGGCTATCAGCGACCTGACCGGATGGCTGATCGAGCATAGCTTCATGTCGAGCGTGGTCAGGGAAAATGGCAAGGAGCGGGTCCTGGTCGGACCGTTCAGCTCCAAGGCCGAGGCCGAGGCCAAGCATGAGCAGGTCACTGCAGCTCTGGTTCGGGCCAAGAAGCGTAACATCGAGACGCAGGTGGTGGATTTCCCGACGGCTCAATGATCGGATAGAACAAACCTGTGGGAGCGAGCCTGCTCGCGATAGCGGTGAATCAGTCGATGCTGAAGTGACTGACATACCGCTATCGCGAGCAGGCTCGCTCCCACAGTTGCTTTGTGCTGTTCACAAATACAGGTCAGCCGCAGGCTTTCAGGTCCACCGGGCCCACGAACTCGTTACCACGCCCCATGACGCAGGCCACGCTCTGGTTGCGTTGGCGTTCCCAGCTTTCCACCGGGTAGGTCTTGTCCCAGGCTTCGTACAGGCGCCGATCCTGTTTCGACAGTTGCAGGCCATATTGCTTGCTCATGTAGAAATACGTTCGGGCGATCATTCCTCGTATGGACGGCCGTGGCATGACTTTCTTCGCCTTGAAATCCACCTGGGTCAGGCATGAGCCGTATTGGCCCTTTTGCACCGGCAGCCAGCCGAAGCTGAAGTTGTTCCGATCACCGTTCACTTCCCCGATGCTGGGCACCAGGTTGTGAAGATCGGCTTCGGCCCGTTGATAGACCGGGTCGTAGCGGGTGCAGTTCTTGCGCCCGCCTTGTTGCCAGCACTGGCGCTGATGACCGATCTGCCACGCCGGAACGATATGTTCCCATTCGATACGGGCGGCGCGACTGGCGTTCTTGCGCGGTACATAACCGCAAGCCGCCAGGTTGACGCGATTGCCGGTGTACTTGCAGCCGCAATAGAACTCGGTGGATTGCGGGGCGTAGAGTTTCCAGGCGACTTTCTTGGCTTCGTTGAAGGTACGAGGGGCCCCGGCCTGGGCGCCTGTGGCGATGAGCACAAGCAGTAAAGCAACACAGCGGACTTTCATCGGACTCAATCTTCCTTCGGCACAACCCAGAAAACCTGCACACCACCATCGTCGCGATAGGCGAGGGTCACGTTGTCGTTCTCGTCGATTTCTTCCAGCAGGCGCTCCCATTCCTCCATGGGTTCGTCGGGAAGGCGAAAGATCAGGGCTGCCTTGGCTTTTTGTGCGGTGGGGGCGTTGATGATTTTCGAGACCCGCAGGCCGAGTTTTGTATAGGAATCTAAGGGGGTAGTTGCAGCGGAGGGCGTGGCCACAGGATTATCCTTATTAAGCTGTACGTGCATACAGTATTTAACCGTAGGCATTTACGCAACTGCTTAAAATTCAAGAAAATCGTCTGACAGCGCTTTTGACGTTTTGGTGTGGGAAAAAATGATTATTTATCGCTAAGACTGAAAAGCTGACAGCGGTAACTTCAGGTACGCTGTCCAGCTCGATGGGTTCGAAGCGGTGGCGTGATCACTAGACCCTGTGAACGCAACCGCAACGTTGACAAATCCCCAAAGCCTTACCATAGTTCACTTCACGCAAACGTTTGCGCGGCGTTCCGTGCACTGATTTGCTCACAATAATCATAAGATCGGAGTGAACCCATGAAGTTGCCATTCGCTGGACGCCTTCTCGCTGTCGCCATGCTCGCGGCCGCATCCACTGCGTTGCCGTTCTCCTCGGCATTCGCCCAGACCGCCGAAAAACCCAAGGTCGCCCTGGTCATGAAATCCCTGGCCAACGAATTCTTCCTGACCATGGAAGACGGCGCCAAGGCCTATCAGAAGGAACACTCCGCCGATTTCGACCTGATCTCCAACGGGATCAAGGATGAAACCGACACAGCCAACCAGATCCGCATCGTCGAGCAGATGATCGTGTCCAAGGTCGACGCCCTCATCATCGCGCCCGCCGATTCCAAGGCCATGGTGCCGGTGATCAAGAAAGCCGTCGACGCCGGTATCACGGTGATCAACATCGACAACCAACTCGACCCCGCCGTGGTCAAGAGCAAGAACATCAACGTGCCGTTCGTAGGCCCCGACAACCGCAAGGGGGCGCGCCTGGTCGGTGAATACCTCGCCAAGCAGCTCAAGGCCGGTGACGAGGTCGGCATCATCGAAGGTGTGTCCACCACCACCAACGCCCAGGCGCGGACCGCAGGCTTCAAGGATGCAATGGAGGCGGCGCAGGTCAAGGTCGTTTCCCTGCAATCGGGCGACTGGGAAATCAACAAGGGCAACCAGGTGGCCGCGTCGATGCTCAGCGAATACCCGAACATCAAGGCGTTGCTGGCCGGTAACGACAGCATGGCGGTGGGCGCAGTGTCCGCGGTGCGTGCCGCCGGCAAGGCAGGCAAGGTGCAGGTGGTCGGTTACGATAACATCAACGCCATCAAACCCATGCTCAAGGACGGTCGTGTCCTGGCGACCGCCGACCAGTTTGCCGCCAAGCAGGCGGTCTTCGGTATCGAGACGGCCCTTAAGATCCTCAAGGGCGAGAAAGTCGACAGCGGTGCCAACGGTGTGATCGAAACGCCGGTCGAGCTGGTTACGAAGTAATCGTCCTGGCGATGTAGTGGTGCTCGCCCATTCGGGCGAGCACATGGAGAGTCTTTATGTCCGTTTCCGACCCGAACGCTGTCCTGACTGTCAGTGGCATCGGTAAAACCTATGCCCAGCCAGTACTGACCGACATCGACCTGACGTTGATGCGTGGTGAGGTATTGGCACTGACCGGTGAAAATGGCGCCGGTAAAAGTACCCTGTCCAAGATCATCGGTGGGTTGGTGACACCGACGACCGGGCAGATGCAATTCCAGGGACAGGATTATCGCCCCGGCAGCCGTACCCAGGCCGAAGAGCTGGGCGTGCGGATGGTCATGCAGGAACTCAACCTGCTGCCGACCCTGTCCGTGGCTGAGAACCTGTTCCTCGACAACCTGCCCAGTCGTGCCGGCTGGATCAGCCGCAAGCAGTTGCGCAAGGCCGCGATGACAGCCATGGCGCAGGTAGGGCTCGATGCAATCGATCCCGACACCCTGGTCGGCGAGCTGGGCATCGGTCACCAGCAGATGGTCGAGATCGCCCGCAACCTGATTGGCGATTGCCATGTGCTGATTCTCGACGAGCCGACCGCCATGCTGACGGCGCGGGAGGTCGAGATGCTGTTCGAACAGATCACCCGCCTGCAGGCTCGGGGCGTTTCGATCATTTATATTTCCCATCGCCTCGAAGAGCTGGCACGGGTCGCCCAGCGCATTGCGGTGCTGCGCGACGGTAATCTGGTCTGCGTCGAGCCGATGGCCAATTACAACAGCGAGCAGTTGGTGACGCTGATGGTCGGTCGGGAGCTGGGCGAGCACATCGACCTGGGTCCGCGGCAGATCGGCGCGCCGGCACTGACCGTCAAGGGCCTGAGTCGCTCCGACAAGGTTCGCGATGTGTCCTTCGAAGTCCGCAGTGGCGAGATATTCGGCATCTCCGGCCTGATCGGGGCAGGGCGTACCGAACTGCTGCGGCTGATCTTCGGCGCCGATGCGGCCGACAGCGGGACCGTGGCGTTGGGTTCACCGGCCACCGTCGCCAATATCCGCTCGCCGGCCGATGCGGTGGCCCATGGCATTGCCTTGATCACCGAGGACCGCAAGGGCGAGGGCTTGTTGTTGACCCAATCCATTGCCGCCAACATCGCCTTGGGTAACATGCCGGAGATTTCCAGTGCCGGTATCGTCAACGGCAGCGACGAACTGTCCCTGGCCCGGCGGCAGATCGATGCCATGCGCATCCGCAGTTCCAGCCCGACACAGCTGGTGTCTGAATTGTCGGGTGGCAATCAGCAAAAGGTGGTGATCGGTCGCTGGCTCGAACGCGATTGTTCGGTGCTGTTGTTCGACGAACCCACCCGTGGTATCGACGTCGGCGCGAAATTCGACATCTATGCGTTGCTTGGCGAATTGACCCGCCAGGGCAAGGCGCTGGTCGTGGTGTCCAGCGATCTGCGGGAGCTGATGCTGATCTGTGACCGGATCGGCGTGCTGTCCGCCGGACGCCTGATCGACACCTTCGAGCGCGACAGCTGGACCCAGGATGACTTGCTTGCCGCCGCATTCGCCGGCTACCAGAAACGTGACGCGTTGCTCAACGAAGCGGCGCCTAGGGAATTTTCATGAAAACCGCATCTGCCGTCAGCAAGCCGAGTGGCAACTTCTATGGCCTCGGCACCTACCTGGGCCTGGCCGGCGCGCTGCTGGCCATGGTCGCGCTGTTCTCGGTCCTGAGCAGCCACTTCCTTTCCTATGACACGTTCAGCACCCTGGCGAACCAGATTCCCGACCTCATGGTGCTGGCGGTCGGCATGACGTTCATCCTGATCATCGGCGGCATCGACCTGTCGGTGGGCTCGGTGCTGGCGCTGGCGGCCTCGACGGTCAGCGTCGCCGTGCTCGGTTGGGGCTGGAGCGTCTGGCCCTCGGCCTTGCTGGGCATGGCCGTGGCGGCGCTGGCGGGGACCGTCACCGGTTCGATTACCGTGGCCTGGCGGATTCCATCGTTCATCGTCTCCCTGGGCGTGCTGGAGATGGCCCGCGGCCTCGCGTACCAGATGACCGGGTCCCGGACGGCTTATATCGGCGACTCCTTCGCCTGGTTGTCCAACCCGATTGCGTTCGGTATTTCACCGTCCTTCATCATTGCCTTGCTGGTGATCTTCATTGCCCAGGCCGTTCTGACCCGTACGGTGTTCGGTCGCTACCTGATCGGCATCGGCACCAACGAAGAAGCGGTGCGCCTGGCCGGTATCAATCCGAAGCCTTACAAGATCCTGGTATTCAGCCTGATGGGCTTGCTGGCCGGTGTGGCGGCGCTGTTCCAGATTTCCCGTCTGGAGGCAGCGGACCCGAATGCGGGTTCCGGGCTCGAGCTGCAGGTCATTGCCGCCGTGGTGATCGGTGGTACCAGTCTGATGGGCGGGCGCGGTTCGGTCATCAGTACCTTCTTTGGCGTGTTGATCATCTCCGTGCTGGCGGCGGGCCTGGCGCAGATCGGCGCGACCGAGCCGACCAAGCGCATCATTACCGGTGCGGTGATCGTGGTCGCGGTGGTGCTGGACACCTACCGCAGCCAACGCGCCAGCCGGCGGTCCTGAGCCATGGCGACGATCAAGGATGTAGCGGCGCTCGCGGGGATTTCCTATACGACGGTGTCCCATGTCGTAAACAAGACCCGGCCGGTCAGCGAAGAGGTGCGGCTCAAGGTCGAGGCGGCGATCAAGCGCCTCGACTATGTTCCCAGCGCGGTAGCCCGTTCCCTCAAGGCCAAGACCACGGCGACCATTGGCCTGCTGGTGCCCAACAGCCTCAACCCTTACTTTGCCGAACTGGCCCGGGGGATCGAGGATTACTGCGAGCGCAACGGTTATTGCGTGATCCTGTGCAACTCCGACGACAACCCGGACAAGCAGCGCAGTTACCTGCGGGTGCTGCTGGAAAAACGCATTGATGGCCTGATCGTCGCTTCCGCCGGTGGCGACGCCGGCCTGGCTCAGGGACTGGCCGGCGTGCGCACGCCCATGGTCATCGTCGACCGTGGGCTGGACGGCGTCGATGCGGACCTGGTGCGCATCGATCACGAATATGGCGCGTACCTGGCGACCCGGCACCTGCTGGAGTTGGGGCACCACGATATCGCCTTTATCGGCGGGCCGGCGGACACCAGCGTGGCGCAGATGCGCCTGGCCGGTTACTGCCGTGCGCTGAAAGAGGCGGGGATCGAACTGCCCGTCGAGCGTATGCTCGAAAGCGATTTCACCAGCACGGGCGGTTACCGCGCCGCAGCCGAGTTGCTTGAACGCCAGCCACCCAGCGCGATTTTTGCGGCCAACGACATGATTGGCATCGGTGTGCTGCGAGCCGCCGCCGAGCGCAATGTGCGGGTGCCCAGCGAACTGTCGGTCATCGGTTTCGACGATATCCAGATGAGCCGCTATGTCTATCCGGCGCTGACCACGGTGGGGCAATCGATCCTGCAACTTGGCGAAATGGCGGCGGAAGTGTTGTTGCGGCGGATCGCCACGCCCGGGCTTGCCACTGATCAACGGATCGTGACGCCCAGCATTGTCTTGCGAGAGTCGACTGCGCCGCTGTCCGGCGCATTCGCCCAGTACCGCTGAACCGAATGGATGAGTAGTGACGTATGTCTGCAAAAGTAGTGGTAATTGGCAGCCTGAACATGGACCTGGTGACGCGCGCGCCGCGTCTGCCCCGGGGCGGTGAAACGCTGATCGGCGAGTCGTTCTCCACCATTGCGGGGGGCAAGGGCGCCAACCAGGCGGTGGCTGCCGCGCGCCTCGGCGCGCAAGTGTCCATGGTCGGGTGCGTGGGCAGTGATGCCTATGGCCAGGAGTTGCGAGGCGCGCTGCTGGCCGAGGGCATCGATTGCCAGGCGGTCAGCGTCGTGGAGGGGGCCAGCGGCGTGGCGCTGATCGTGGTCGATGACAACAGCCAGAATGCGATTGTCATCGTCGCGGGTGCCAATGGTGCCCTCACGCCTGAGGTCCTGGACGGTTTCGACCAGGCGCTACAGGACGCCGATGTCATCATCTGCCAGCTCGAAGTGCCCGACGCCACGGTCGGCCATGCACTCAAGCGCGGCCGCGAGCTGGGCAAGATCGTCATTCTCAACCCGGCACCGGCTTCCCGTGCGCTTCCAGCCGACTGGTACGCGTGTGTCGACTACCTGATTCCCAATGAAAGCGAAGCGGCCATGCTGAGCGGGCTGGCGGTGGACTCCCTGGAAACCGCCGAAGCGGCCGCGGCGCAGTTGATCGCCGCCGGCGCCGGCAAGGTGGTCGTGACGCTGGGCGCCCAAGGGCTGATGTTCGCCAATGGCTCTAGCTTCGAACACTTCCCGGCGCCGCGGGTCAAGGCTGTGGACACCACGGCGGCGGGGGATACCTTTGTCGGTGGCTTTGCGGCGGCCCTGGCCAATGGAAAAACCGAAGTCGAGGCGATTCGTTTCGGTCAGGTCGCCGCGGCGCTGTCGGTCACCCGTGTCGGGGCCCAGCCCTCCATCCCCACATTGCTGGAAGTACAGGCTTTCCAATCATGAAAAAGACACCCTTGTTGAATGTGGCCCTCTCACGACTGATCGCCTCCCTCGGTCATGGCGATAAGGTGGTCATTGGTGATGCCGGGCTGCCGGTCCCTCCCGGGGTCGAGTTAATCGACCTGGCCCTGACCCACGGCATTCCCGATTTCGTCAGTACCCTGAAAGTGGTGCTCAGCGAAATGCAGGTGGAAAGCCATGTGTTGGCGACTGAAATCTTCGATAAGCAACCCTCGGCCCTGTCGACGCTGGAATCGTTGCAGGCCGAAGGTGCAATGGGGGCACGGGAGTTGGTCAGTCATGAGCAATTCAAGGTCCTCAGCCGACAAGCTCGGGCGATTGTTCGTACAGGAGAATGCTCTCCGTACTGCAACGTTGTACTGATTGCTGGAGTCACCTTCTAAAACCCCGCACAAGGAGTGCACCATGCACCGCTATGCTCAGAAAATGCATCAACTGTTCCGGAGTCTGCTGCTGTTGTCACTGATCACCGCTACGAGCGCCCAGGCGGCGGAAAAAATCGATCTGATCATCGACACCGATCCCGGGGCCGACGACGTGGTCGCCTTGTTGTTTGCCCTGGCATCCCCCGAAGAATTGCAGATCCGTGCGCTGACCACCGTTGCGGGCAACGTGCGCCTGGACAAGACCTCCCGCAACGCTCGTCTGGCCCGGGAATGGGCAGGGCGCGAAGACGTGCCGGTGTACGCCGGAGCGCCGAAGCCGATGATGCGCACCCCTATCTACGCGGAAAACATCCATGGCAAGGAAGGCCTGTCGGGTGTCACCGTCCATGAGCCGAAAAAAGGGCTGGCCAAGGGCAACGCCGTCAACTACCTGATCGACACCCTCAAGACGGCCAAACCCCACAGCATCACCATTGCCATGCTCGGTCCGCAGACCAACCTGGCCCTGGCGCTGATCCAGGAGCCGGACATCGTCCAGGGCATCAAGGAAGTGGTGGTCATGGGTGGCGCGCACTTCAATGGCGGCAACATCACGCCGGTGGCCGAATTCAATCTGTTCGCCGACCCGCAGGCCGCCGAGGTGGTCGCCAAAAGCGGTGTGAAGCTGACCTACCTGCCGCTGGACGTGACCCACAAGATCCTCACCAGTGAAGCTCGCCTCAAGCAGATCGCGGCCGTGAACAACAATGCCAGCAAGCTGGTGGGCGATATCCTCAACGAATACGTCAAGGGCGATATGGAGCACTACGGCATGTCGGGCGGGCCGGTGCATGACGCGACGGTGATTGCCTACCTGCTCAAGCCGCAGCTGTTCACCGGTCGCTCGGTCAATGTCGTGGTGGACAGCCGCGAGGGACCGACCTTCGGGCAGACCATCGTGGACTGGTACGACGGCCTGAAGGCGCCCAAGAATGCATTCTGGGTGGAAAACGGCGATGCCCAGGGCTTCTTTGACCTGTTGACCGAGCGTCTGGCGCGTCTCAAGTAATCCGCCTCAAGCACAAGACCCGTGGGCGCGAGCCGCTCGCGATAGGATTTTCAGTCGACAATAATGTTGGCTGGTCCGCCGCCATCGCGAGCAAGCTCGGCTCCCACCGGTTCCTGGTGTCGCCTCACTTCACGGCATCGATGGCGCTCGGGTAGCGTTCGAATGCTTGCTGGATGAAGTTCCGGGCCACCTCCGTGCCCAATTCCTTCACCAACAGCTCTATACCAATGATTGCCAGTTCCTCGGGGCTGCCAGGGCTATAGGAGCTGTGGCCCTCCGACCATTTGGCATTGATGGTGGCTTCGATGCTGATGATGCTCATGGCAGGACTCGCGGGTTGAGAGGTCTGTAGGTTGAGTTAACCACTTTTGCCCAGGGTTTGGCACTGCGACTTAGGCATCGGGTAAGGGCTGTGCGACACTTGTTTCTTTAATTGTTCAAGGAGTTCGCCGTGCAGATCGATTTGAACGCGCCTGACGGGCTGACCCTCGACGCCGTTCGCCAGTTGCTGGCATCGGCCAGCGACGACGAACACACGCAATTGCGCGTGACCAAGGGCGGTATCGCCTATCTGTCTTCGGGTGTGGTGGGGGGGACCGACATCGATGGCTTGCTGTTTCGGCTCGAAACGTGGGCAAAGGGGTCGGGATATGTCGGACGGGTCGCTGCCAGTGACGAGGTCTGGGTCATGCAGATCTACAATGCCCTGAAAGACAATTGGCCGAATCCACCTTTCGACTACATTGACGTTTATTGAGTGTCGAACATATTCAGTCACGATTCATGTCTGACCGGAGGTGTCGGCTCAGGCAAACTGCCGGTTTTCCAGGTGGGAGCGCTAGAGCGGCCCTTCCGTTGAAACCAAACTTCGTTTGGGTTGTCGCACGCTCTCTGTTTATTGATCAAAGAAAGGAGGCTTCATGCCTTGGAAGCTCGCGTCATTGGGTATTTTGCTGGCCGCCGGGTTCTTGCACGGTTGCAGCAGCGCTGAATCGTCCCCTGATCCGGTTGCCGCCGAGACCCATTACGACCGCTGCGAAGCAAAGGCCGCCGAATTTGCCATCGGCAAACAGGCCTCGCCGCAATTGCTGGAACAGGCCCGCACCCGGTCCGGCGCGCAGATTGCCCGGATCCTCAAGCCCAACGACATGGTGACGCTTGAGTACCGCTCCGATCGCCTGAATCTCAATACCGATGCCAACCTGGTGGTCAATCGGGTGAACTGCGGCTGAGCCGCCGTTTTCAACCGCTCATAAAAAACCCCGTCACATGGACGGGGTTTTTTTAGCGCGCCGAGAAATTACTCTGGGCGAACTTGTGCAGCTTGCATACCCTTTTGGCCTTTCTCAGCCACGAAGGAAACGGTTTGGCCTTCTTTCAGGCTTTTGAAACCGTCGCTTTCGATAGCTTTGAAGTGTACGAACAGGTCGTCACCGCCACCTTGAGGAGTGATGAAGCCGAAGCCTTTTTCATCGTTGAACCATTTAACGGTGCCGGTTTGGCGATTAGACATGGTGTATCTCCAAGAAACATATATTTTCAGTAGTGCTGTGCTGCTCAGGCCAACTGGGCACACCTGGGTATCATAGTCGAAATGTTCGATTTGGGAGCCCCCCGGACGTGCTGTTTGCCGAACAGTCGTCTTTTCTTTACTGCCTTGACCCGCTGAAAGCCCCGGTTTTAAAGGCTTTCAGCCAAGTGTAAAGGCGATAAAAAAAGCTGTAAAACCTGCAAAATTCGTCTGAAAAAAGGCAAATTCGGAGTTTTTCATGGGCTCAAGGCGGTCTTCAAAGGCCTGTTTGCTCATTTTTTCTTCGAGGGATCAGCCTTGCATTTGGCGATCTGTCCGAGCGCCTTCTGCTGCAATTCCACGGGTGCCTTGTTGTCCATCAGGGCCTGGATGTCGGCGGCCGGGTAGGATTTGATCGCATCGGCGCCACAGGCGCAGTGGGACTTGGCTGCTGCCGCGCCGATCTGAGGTGTGGCCGCCTGAGTGCACTGGGCCATGTATTTCTCACGCTCGCCCTTTGGCCAATCGGCGTGGGCGGTCAGCGGGAGTAGCAGGGCGAAGGGGGCGACTGCTGCCAATAACGTGTTCAGACGCATGCTGGGATGCTCCTTTTGGGTCGATGTCTTGTTATCAGAGGTATTGCGGGGCGTTTCAGTTCAGCACTCTGGCATAAAAAACAGGGGTTTACGCTTGGTGCGAGCAGGGCCTGTGGGAGCAAAGCTTGCTCGCGATAGTAGGGCGGGCCTGAAACATTGTGGTCGGCTGTTATACCTGATCGCGAGCAAGCTTTGCTCCCACAGGCTGCAATTCGAGCACGGCGATGACCGTTCATCTGTGCTAGCATGCCGGGCTCGGGTATTTTCAGGCACCGGATGACGACAGGTCCCGGCAGCGGCAAATGTTCGAATAACCCTGATTTGAATCCCAGTCACTCTGGTTCGGTTTCCCGGTTGGCCGCAAGGCTCCTGCCGCTGTAAGGCAGGCGTTCATGATTGAATGGCCTGGACTGGATCTTGTACTGGCTCATCCCAACCCACGTGACCTTTGGTAGGGGTCACCACTAGGAGAGGAGGCGCCATGCCAACTATTACTCTTCCCGACGGCAGTCAACGTTCATTCGATCATCCGGTATCCGTAGCCGAGGTCGCCGCATCCATCGGTGCTGGCCTGGCCAAGGCCACCCTGGCCGGCAAGGTCAACGGCAAACTGGTCGATGCCAGTGATGTCATCGACAGCGACGCCACGCTGCAAATCATCACCCCCAAGGATGAAGAGGGACTGGAGATCATTCGTCACTCTTGCGCGCACCTGGTCGGCCATGCGGTCAAGCAGTTGTACCCGAGCGCGAAGATGGTCATCGGGCCGGTCATCGACGAAGGCTTCTATTACGACATCGCCTTCGAGCGTCCTTTTACCCCGGACGACATGGCCGCCATCGAACAGCGCATGCAGCAGCTGATCGAGAAAGATTACGACGTCATCAAGAAAGTCACCCCGCGCGCCGAAGTCATTGAAGTCTTCAAGGCCCGTGGCGAGGACTACAAGCTGCGTCTGGTGGAAGACATGCCGGACGAGCAGGCCATGGGCCTGTACTACCACGAAGAATACGTCGACATGTGCCGCGGTCCGCACGTGCCGAACACCCGTTTCCTGAAGTCCTTCAAGCTGACCAAGCTGTCCGGTGCCTACTGGCGTGGCGACGCGAAGAACGAGCAGTTGCAGCGCGTCTACGGCACTGCCTGGGCTGACAAGAAGCAATTGGCGGCCTACATCCAGCGCATCGAGGAAGCCGAGAAGCGCGATCACCGCAAGATCGGCAAGCGCCTGGGCCTGTTCCATACCCAGGAAGAGTCCCCGGGCATGGTGTTCTGGCACCCTAACGGTTGGACGATGTACCAGGTGCTCGAGCAGTACATGCGTCAGGTCCAGCGTGAAAACGGCTACCTGGAGATCAAGACGCCGCAAGTGGTGGACCGCAGCCTGTGGGAGAAATCCGGGCACTGGGCCAACTACGCGGACAACATGTTCACCACCCAGTCGGAAAACCGCGACTACGCCATCAAGCCGATGAACTGCCCATGCCACGTGCAGGTGTTCAACCAGGGCCTGAAAAGCTACCGCGAGCTGCCAATGCGTCTGGCCGAGTTCGGTGCGTGCCATCGTAACGAGCCGTCGGGTGCGTTGCACGGCATCATGCGCGTGCGTGCATTTACCCAGGACGATGCGCACATCTTCTGCACCGAAGAGCAGATGCAGGCTGAATCCGCTGCGTTCATCAAGCTGACCATGGACGTCTACCGCGACTTCGGCTTCACCGAAGTCGAGATGAAGCTGTCCACTCGTCCGGAAAAACGCGTGGGCTCCGACGAGCTATGGGATCGCGCCGAAGCCGCATTGGCGGCCGCCCTCGATAGCGCGGGCCTTGCATACGACCTGCAACCGGGGGAAGGGGCTTTCTACGGTCCGAAGATCGAATTCTCCCTGAAAGATTGTCTGGGTCGCGTCTGGCAATGTGGTACCTTGCAGCTCGATTTCAACCTGCCGATCCGTCTGGGCGCCGAATACGTGTCCGAAGACAACAGTCGCAAGCACCCGGTCATGCTTCACCGTGCGATCCTCGGTTCCTTCGAGCGTTTCGTCGGGATCCTGATCGAGCATTACGAGGGCGCGTTCCCTGCGTGGCTGGCGCCGACCCAGGCAGTGATCATGAATATCACTGATAAACAGGCAGATTTTGCCGCTGAGGTCGAAAAAACTCTCAACCAAAGCGGATTTCGTGCCAAGTCTGACTTGAGAAATGAAAAGATCGGCTTTAAAATCCGCGAGCATACTTTGCTCAAGGTTCCCTTTCTCTTGGTTATTGGAGATCGGGAGGTCGAGATGCAGACTGTCGCTGTGCGTACTCGTGAAGGTGCTGACCTGGGCTCGATGCCCGTCGCCGAATTCGCCGAGTTCCTCGCGCAAGCGGTTTCCCGGCGTGGTCGCCCAGATTCGGAGTAATTATTATTAAGCGTGAAATGAGACAAGATAAACGAGCTGCACCGAAGGCCCCGATCAACGAGAATATCTCGGCACGCGAGGTTCGGTTAATTGGCGCTGACGGCGAGCAGATTGGCATCGTCTCGATTGATGAAGCGCTTCGTATTGCTGAAGAAGCCAAGCTTGATCTGGTGGAAATTTCCGCAGACGCAGTTCCACCCGTTTGCCGGGTGATGGACTACGGCAAGTCGATCTTCGAGAAGAAGAAACAGATTGCTGCGGCGAAGAAAAACCAGAAGCAGATTCAGGTAAAAGAAATCAAGTTTCGTCCAGGGACGGAGGAAGGGGATTACCAGGTAAAACTGCGCAACCTGGTACGTTTCCTGAGTGACGGGGACAGGGCCAAGGTATCCTTGCGATTCCGCGGCCGTGAGATGGCCCACCAGGAGCTGGGGATGGAACTCCTCAAGCGGGTTGAACAAGACCTGCTCGAGTACGGTTCGGTCGAACAGCATCCTAAGATGGAAGGACGCCAGCTAATCATGGTCATCGCCCCGAAAAAGAAGAAGTAATCACCAGGGCACGGCAGGCCTTGCGATTATGTTTATCAACTGAATGCGGAGTATCCGAACATGCCAAAGATGAAAACCAAAAGTGGTGCTGCTAAGCGGTTTCTGAAAACTGCTAACGGCATCAAGCACAAGCACGCTTTCAAGAGCCACATCCTGACCAAAATGTCGACCAAGCGTAAGCGTCAACTGCGCGGTAGCAGCTTGCTGCATCCGTCTGACGTGGCAAAAGTCGAGCGCATGCTGCGCCTTCGTTAATTTTTGGATCAAGAATAGAGGAAGTAACTCATGGCTCGTGTAAAGCGTGGCGTCATTGCCCGTAAGCGTCACAAGAAAATTATGAAACTTGCTAAAGGCTACTACGGTGCGCGTTCCCGCGTATTCCGTGTTGCCAAGCAAGCCGTAATCAAGGCAGGCCAATACGCCTACCGTGACCGTCGTCAGAAAAAACGTCAGTTCCGCGCTCTGTGGATCGCTCGTATCAATGCTGGTGCTCGTACCAACGGTCTGTCCTACAGCCGTTTGATCGCTGGCCTGAAAAAGGCGTCCATCGAGATCGACCGTAAGGTTCTGGCTGATCTGGCAGTGAACGAAAAAGCGGCGTTTGCTGCGATTGTCGAGAAAGCTAAAGCCACCTTGGCTTAAGTACCCCCGGCAGTCACCGGGGTCCACCTCTGTGGGCCCAGGTGTTAAACGTCATAAATAGGGGAAGAGCCTTAAAGCTCTTCCCCTATTTTGTATCTGGAGTCTGTACATGGAAAACCTGGATGCGCTGGTCTCTCAAGCACTAGAGGCTGTGCAAAGCGCTGAAGATATCAATGCCCTGGAGCAAATCCGGGTTCACTACCTTGGCAAGAAGGGCGAGTTGACTCAGGTGATGAAGACCCTGGGGAACCTGCCGGCCGAAGAGCGTCCGCAGGTCGGTGCGCTGATCAACGTCGCCAAGGAACGTGTCACAGAAGTCCTCAATGCGCGCAAGGCGTTGTTCGAGGAGGCGGATCTGGCTGCCAAGCTCGCCGCCGAGTCTATCGACGTGACCCTGCCTGGCCGTGGCCAGACCTCCGGTGGCCTGCACCCGGTGACCCGGACCCTGGAACGCGTCGAGCAGTTCTTCACCCGGATCGGCTATGGCATTGCCGAGGGCCCTGAGGTCGAAGACGACTACCACAACTTCGAAGCGCTCAACATCCCAGGCCATCACCCGGCCCGGTCGATGCACGATACCTTCTATTTCAACGCGAACATGCTGTTGCGCACCCATACCTCGCCGGTACAGGTCCGCACCATGGAATCGAAAAAGCCGCCGATCCGCATCGTCTGCCCAGGCCGTGTGTACCGTAGCGACTCGGATATCACCCACTCGCCGATGTTCCACCAGGTCGAAGGCCTGCTGGTCGATCGCGACATCAATTTCGCCGACCTCAAAGGCACCATCGAAGAGTTCCTGCGGGTGTTCTTCGAGAAAGAGCTGGCCGTGCGTTTCCGCCCTTCGTACTTCCCATTCACCGAGCCATCGGCTGAAGTCGACATGGAATGCGTGATGTGCAGCGGCAAGGGCTGCCGGGTCTGCAAGCAGACTGGCTGGCTGGAAGTCATGGGCTGCGGCATGGTTCACCCGAACGTGCTGCGTATGTCCGGGATCGATCCGGAAGAGTTCTCGGGGTTTGCTTTCGGCATGGGCGTCGAGCGTCTGGCCATGCTGCGTTACGGTGTGAATGACTTGCGCCTGTTCTTCGACAACGACTTGCGGTTCCTTGCGCAATTTCGCTAGGTCGCGGTCCGTAACGAATCTATTAGGAGAGCAGGATGAAATTCAGTGAACAATGGCTGCGCGGCTGGGTTAGCCCGCAGGTAAGCCGGGACGAGCTGGTTGCTCGCCTGTCGATGGCAGGTCTTGAGGTCGATAGCGTGACGCCGGCCGCCGGTGAATTCAGCGGCGTGGTAGTGGGCGAGGTGCTGAGCACCGAACAACACCCGGACGCTGACAAATTGCGGGTTTGCCAGGTCAGCAATGGCGGGGAAACCTTTCAGGTGGTCTGCGGCGCGCCAAACGTGCGCCCGGGCCTGAAGATCCCGTTTGCGATGATCGGTGCCGAGCTGCCGGGCGACTTCAAGATCAAGAAGGCCAAGCTGCGTGGCGTCGAGTCCAACGGCATGTTGTGCTCCCAGGCCGAACTGCAGATCGGCGAAGGCAACGATGGCCTGATGGAACTCCCGGCCGATGCGCCGGTGGGCCAGGACATCCGTGAATACCTGGGCCTGGACGATGCCAGCATTGAGGTCGACCTGACGCCGAACCGTGGCGACTGCCTGTCCCTGGCCGGTCTGGCCCGGGAAGTGGGCGCCTTGTACGACACCCCGGTGACTCGCCCGACAGTCGCGCCGGTTCCGGCAGCGCATGACGAAGTGCGTTCGGTCGAGGTCCTGGCACCCACAGCGTGCCCGCGTTACCTGGGCCGTGTGATCCGTAACGTCGACCTGTCGAAGCCGACGCCGTTGTGGATGGTCGAGCGCCTGCGCCGCGCCGACGTGCGCAGCATCGACGCTGCCGTCGACATCACCAACTACGTGATGCTGGAGCTGGGTCAACCCCTGCACGCGTTCGATCTCGCCGAAATCAACGGCGGCGTCCGCGTGCGCATGGCCGAGGAAGGCGAGAAGCTGGTCCTGCTCGACGGCCAGGAAGTCACTCTGCGCAGCGATACCCTGGTGATCGCCGACCACTCCCGCGCCCTGGCCATTGCCGGCGTGATGGGCGGCGAGCACAGCGGCGTATCCACGTCGACTCGGGACGTATTCCTCGAAAGCGCGTTCTTCGATCAGATCGCCGTCGCTGGCAAGGCCCGCTCCTACGGTCTGCACACCGATGCCTCGCACCGCTACGAGCGCGGCGTGGACTGGCAACTGGCCCGTGAAGCCATGGAGCGCGCCACCGGCCTGCTGCTGGAAATCACCGGTGGCGAAGCCGGCCCGATCATCGAAACCGTCAGCGAACAGCACCTGCCCAAGATCGCACCGGTCACCCTGCGTGCCCAACGCATTTCCCAGATGCTGGGCATGGACATGGACGCCGCCGAAGTCGAGCGTCTACTCAGCGCCCTGGGCCTGAATGTCAGTGCCGATGGAGCAGGGCAGTGGCGCGTCGAAGTGCCAAGTCATCGTTTTGACATCAGCCTGGAAGTCGACCTGATCGAAGAGCTGGCCCGCCTGTACGGCTACAACCGTCTACCGGTTCGCTACCCGCAGGCTCGCCTGGCCCCACAGGCCAAGGCTGAAGCCCGCAGCGACCTGCCGGAGCTGCGCCGCCTGCTGGTGGCTCGTGGGTATCAGGAAGCGATTACCTACAGCTTCATCGATCCGCGCCAGTCCGAACTGTTCAACCCGGGTGTCGAGCCGCTGTTGCTGGCCAATCCGATCTCCAACGACATGGCGGCCATGCGCTCGTCCCTGTGGCCAGGCCTGGTCAAGTCGCTGCAACACAACCTGAACCGTCAGCAGGACCGCGTGCGCCTGTTCGAAAGCGGCCTGCGCTTCGTTGGCCAACTGGACGGCTTGAAGCAGGAGCCGATGCTCGCCGGCGTCGTCTGCGGCAGCCGCCTGCCGGAAGGCTGGGCGCAAGGTCGCGATGTCGTCGACTTCTTTGACGTCAAGGCTGACGTGGAAGCGGTACTCGGCTTCGCCGGTGCCCTTGACGCATTCACCTTCGTGCCGGGCAAGCATCCAGCCCTGCATCCGGGTCAGACCGCGCGCATCGAGCGAGACGGGCGTGAAGTCGGCTATGTCGGCGCCATCCACCCTGAACTGTCGAAAACCCTGGGCCTCGATCGTCCAGTGTTCGTCTTCGAGCTGGTTCTGGCCGAAGTGGCACTGGGGAAAATGCCGAAATTCCAGGAGTTATCGCGCTTTCCTGAAGTGCGCCGTGACCTGGCGTTGCTGGCTGACCGCGACGTTGCATCCAGTGCTGTGCTGGACGTAATCCGTGAAAATGCAGGCGAATGGCTGACGGACCTCAGGCTATTTGACGTGTATCAGGGTAAAGGCATTGATCCGCATAGAAAAAGCCTTGCAGTCGGCTTGACCTGGCAGCATCCATCGCGCACTCTTAATGACGATGAGGTGAATACCGCAACGCAGAATATCCTCACCTCGCTCGAAAACAGGTTGAACGCCACGTTAAGGAAGTGACGTATGGGGGCTCTGACGAAAGCTGAGATGGCGGAACGTCTGTACGAGGAGCTGGGCCTGAATAAACGGGAGGCCAAAGAATTGGTCGAACTGTTTTTCGAAGAAATCAGGCACGCTCTCGAAGACAACGAGCAGGTCAAATTGTCCGGTTTCGGCAATTTCGACCTTCGGGACAAACGCCAGCGGCCTGGCCGCAATCCGAAAACGGGAGAAGAAATCCCGATCACGGCTCGCCGTGTGGTCACCTTTCGTCCAGGGCAGAAGTTGAAGGCCCGAGTTGAGGCTTATGCTGGAACCAAGTCATAACGACGAGCTACCCGTCATCCCGGGCAAACGCTACTTCACCATTGGTGAAGTCAGCGAGCTGTGTGCGGTAAAACCACACGTGCTGCGCTATTGGGAGCAGGAGTTTCCTCAACTCAACCCGGTCAAGCGCCGCGGAAACCGCCGATACTATCAACGACAAGACGTGTTGATGATCCGGCAGATCCGCGCGCTGCTGTACGACCAGGGCTTCACCATCGGCGGCGCGCGCCTGCGCCTCTCCGGTGACGAGGCCAAAGACGATACCACCCAGTACAAACAGATGATCCGCCAGATGATCGCCGAGCTTGAAGATGTGCTGGTGGTGCTCAAGAAATAAAATTCTGCTTTTAAATACTTCCAGTTTTCAAAAGCTTGCGTTATATTCCTGAGCGTTCCGCTGAGAAGCGGAACAAGATTCACGCCTAGTCGGGGCGTAGCGCAGTCCGGTAGCGCACTAGCATGGGGTGCTAGGGGTCGAGTGTTCGAATCACTCCGTCCCGACCATATTATTCAATGACTTAGCCCAATCTGAAAAGGTTGGGCTTTTTCATGTCTGAAAAATACCCCCACATTTACCCCCACGGATTTTTTTCTTTTCCTCTACTTCATTGCTGATCATGGGCATTAGAAAGATGAAAATGGCCATGACTGTTTTTACGCATGGCAACCCATGTGAGGTCGCTTGTCTTTGCTGCCTCTGATCTGTCATCAGCACCATTTAGGCTGATATTTCGCCTTCTTTTTCGAAGTTCTGCGGATCTAGTAAATTTTTTTGATTGCTTGCGATCAGGGGGGCGGTTTCCTAGTTCCTCTGTCAATTCGATATGCCTTTCATCCCCTGTATCATCCTTAAGGTAGCCGCTTCCATCGTGCTCCGCTCTTTGTGGGAAAATCGAAACCCGGATAATCGTTGAGCTTAACGGACGGTTCGGTGAGGCTGTGATCCTTTGAAGGGGGCGGCGCCTATCTATGCAATGAGGTGCTTCTTCAGCATGTGGCGTGTGTATTCTTCTCAGGAAGGACGAGTAATCGACACCAGTGGGTCGGCCTAACGTGCCTACTGAATCGAGCAACCTGATCGGATTTCGAGAAAAAAATCGTGAAGGTCTTTACTCATACATGCGCACTGGATAAGGTGATAAGCATCATGGCAGACGCTTTTTATTCTAGGGATGGTCCTCTTAGCATGTATTCCTTTACCGTGGTTGCAACGCTCCCTCCCTGTATATCAATACTGACTTCGATTGCCTCATTTGCTCATAATTTTTTTAGCGTCCGCTGCAGATGCCGAGTTTAGAGCGGAAAATGAAGTATTTAACCCTGCCAAATCAAGCTGTGTTTGAGACGTTTCACATTAAACGCAAAAGCAATGGTAAGTTTTCTAATTTGAGTAAGGGCGTGCCTCGGAATACTCGTAATGGGCTAACTTCGGATAAACGTTTGAGTGTGAAACTTGGCCGTAGAGCTTCACTAATAGCTGTACCAATAGTGGAGAGCAAGCTTTCGTTTGCGGGTAGGCCCCAGGGCACCATAAATAATGAATGAGTCACTAGATATTTCTATTAGCTTCGGCGCTCTTTATTCAAAGCAATGGACGCGCTTTTCACGCCTTACGAGATTTTTTCCTCGAGTCTGCATCCCAATTTTTGGAAGTAATCAATGAGCCTAAATCGCTTAATGATCGGCGGATTTGTCATGTTGCCCGATGGCTCCGGTATTGGTCGACTTGAGAGCGAAGTAGGTCAAGAATCAATTGTTACGATATTTCATTCTTTTTCCGAGTTGGAGAAAGTGCGGGTTCCCACTGCCCGTTTGGCCCGAAGCTTCCTCTATCCTGGAACACGCGTTTATCCACTCTCCGAGAATGATGTTCCAAAAATTGGCCGGGTTACTAGCTACAATCTTTCAGATGATGGCTATGTTAGTTATGAGGTGCAGTTTCCTAATCGTCGTACTATATATTTCTCAGAGATTGATTTACGCGTGCGCTGCTGGCGTGCTAGAGGGGAAGCAACTGAGATTTTAGCTGCAGGAATTGGTGAGTCGCAATTTCTTCATGATCGGCGAATTGCGGCAACAAGGAAACTGATTGAGGCACGCGCTAGTGCGCAGGGCCTGACCGGACTCATTTCAAGTGGGATTGAGTTCGTCCCTCATCAGGTTGCAGCAGTGCGTCGTGTACTAAGCGATCCGCTCTTGCGTTACTTGCTTGCTGATGAAGTTGGTCTTGGGAAAACTATTGAGGCGGGCGTCATTATCCGGCAGATTCTCATTGATGATCCAGATAGATATGTTGGCGTGCTGGTGCCATCCTCCCTCGTGTCACAATGGCAAAATGAACTCAGGGACAAATTCTACGTTGATGACCTCCTCGGTACCGTTGAAATTATTGCTCACGACAAATATGACGAGCTTGAACGAGTTCCGGATCTTTTAGTAATCGACGAGGCGCACCACATTGTTGGCGATGAACTGGCCCCTGCGATTAGGGCGCATCTTACCAAACTCGCCCATCAGGCACCGCGTTTGTTATTGCTATCGGCAACTCCTGCACTCGCCAATCCAGAGAAGTTCCTGTCTCTGCTCAACTTACTGGATCCCAGTGCTCATAAAATGGATGAGCTAGAGTCTTTCAAGACCAAACTGGATCTACGGCAGGAGTTTGGTCGGCTTCTGCTTGGCCTTATTCCAGATTCGCCGGGACTTATCTTGCGGCGT
The DNA here is from genome assembly GCF_006227205.1 of Pseudomonas sp. ICMP22404. Classification (GTDB taxonomy): domain Bacteria; phylum Pseudomonadota; class Gammaproteobacteria; order Pseudomonadales; family Pseudomonadaceae; genus Aquipseudomonas. The sequence continues at coordinate 343,869 of NZ_VCNG01000004.1, read as the reverse complement.
CGGGCGAATGACGCGAAACGGCTTTTTCCTGATGATCCCGATATCGTGAGCCTTGCTGATCAATTGGAGATCGCGACCAAGGACGGCACCGAGGATATTGCAGGGCTCACGAGGGACCTCAGCCAACATATCGCCAGCACCTACCGAATAAATCAGCGGGTCATCCGATCCCGTCGTTCCGATGCTGAGGGATGGGAGTTTCAGTCGCGCGGGCCGGCGTTCCCAGAAACGGAAGCAGCCACACTTTCGCACGTTCGAATTGACGATGACGAGGACAGACGCATCCAAGACATCATCAACGCTCTGGAAGACTGGCGCGCGGCGGCACTAAGCGCGTTCGAAGGAGATGAGTATGAGATACGTTTGAAGGCTGCGATGCGTTATCGAGATCTAATCGAGGCCCTCGGTGTCGGTGTGGAGGCTTTCGCCGAAGTCTTGCAGGTCGGTGAGATGCTGTTCCCTAACGAAACGGAAATACTGGCAGGAATTCGCTCGATCCTTGAGGCTGATCCCGGACCACGCTGCAAGTTGGATGTGGCCGAAGACAGCATTCGGATTCTCAAAGGGCAGTTTCCGGTACATGCAAAGCCCAAGATAGTGGCGTTCTCTTCGGCTACCCCGATGGCGCAGGCGCTGCATGAGAGGATCACGCGGTTGGACCGGCATGCATCCTGCGTAATCGTCCGAACCCAGTCGCCAGACCAGGTAGAAGGTATTCTGGGGCGATTCGTTGAGTCGTCAGACACCTGGTTGCTAATCGTCGACCGAAGTGGTGAAGAGGGGCTAAATCTAAGTTTTGCCGACGCGATTGTGCACATCGACCTACCTTTATCAGCGACGCGCATCGAACAGCGAATCGGCCGCGTCGATCGCTTTGGTCGTCGCAAGGCCGTCATTCGCCACCGTATCCTACTTCCGTATATCGATGAGGGCAGCGTTTGGTTGGCATGGAAAAATGTGCTCGCCTACGGTTTTCGCGTCTTTCATGAGCCTATCAGTGATGCCCAGTTCCTACTCGACAAAATCGACCGCGAGTTTGCTCTGACCATTTTCGAGGGTGGTGTAACGGGGATGGGGGCGTTTATTAAAGACTTGCACGAAAAGGTCGTCGCAGAACGAAAAAACCAGGATGAGCAGTATGCCTTGGATCGGATTGCACTGGCTGATGAGGGCGGATCTGCATTTATCGAAACGATGGACGAGTTTGAAGAAGCTGAGGGGGAATTCGGTGAGGCGATGGAATCCTGGTTAGTAAGTGTGCTCCAGTTGAAGCGTTATCGAATTTCATCGCAATCACCTGAGGTATTTGGCATGGCTTGGGGGGAGCGTAGCCTGGTACCGCGTCGCCCCTGGGAAAACCAGTTCGGCCTGGATAACCCGAGTCCAATGACTTGGAGGCGCCGCATTGCTATCACCAATCCAGGTGTGGTGCTCGAACGGCCGGGCAGCCCATTGCTGGATTCTTGTCAGCGCTTTATGCGCTGGGACGATCGGGGTGCCACTTTTCTAACCTTACGCATCGACCCTGCTTGGCCGAAGGAGAGCCCACCCTGGTTAGTGTTCAAATTATGCTTTGTAGTAGAACCCGACCTTCCGGAAGCCTCTGGAGTATTTTCTGATACCGACAATATGGGCTGCTTGCGTCGAGCTCAGCAGTTTTTGCCGCCTGCCCTGCACACGATTTATCTTGATGTGACAGGGACACCGGTTACTGTGGCTGACCATCTGAAGATATTAGAAAGGCCGTACTTGAAAGCGCGAGATGAGCATCAAGGCGACCTGAATTTAGGCAGTCGTCCGGAGTTGCTGGCTGAATTCATCGACCCTGCTTTGCTTCCTTTGCTCTGTGCGCAGATACGCGAGCATGGGCAGCGCGAAATTCTTCAAAGACGCGAAGTTTTTGTCATGCTGGAGAATGCTGCTCGAAGAGCGCAGGTGGATTGCGATCGCCGCAAGCGCCACCTGCTGAGACGCGCACATTTCGAGGGTATTGATATCCGGGATGAATTGCACATTAATCAAAAAATTGCATTAGCAGTGGCACATCCACAAGTTCGCCTCGATGCTATCGGGCTATTTGTAATTTGCAGTGGAATGACTTTGACCAGTGAAAACCCATGAACGATGCTGCCGCATTCCATAGACTATTTCGACTGCTGGCGGGTCAATGCGACGGTGACAGTTGGTCTGTCGTCGAGATTCCAGCCATCGACCGACTTCGCCAAGCACTTATTGCACCACCTCACCAAGTCTCCAACACCGACTTGGCGGTACTCTTGCGACAGGCGTTGATATTCGAATCGATGCGGCGGAACTGGGCCCCCCTGGCCGAATGCGATGTGCTTGGCGATCGATGGGTGGGATTTCAGGATTGGTCCACCTTTGGCCTGAAAGCTATCTCTATCTCGGGTGGGTGGCGTGTTTCTCCGCAGCCTTGGCAACCTGACTGGGTGGAGGTGGATGGAACGAACTCCATCGAAGCGAGGGCCTCCGGTGAGACCGTATGCCGACATTTCGAATCGGCGTCGGTACCGGCCGATCCTTTCCTATCCAAGCTGAACCGCAAGGCTTATCGGAGCACTGCTCAGCGTAACGCTGTTCGAGCAGCACTGCGGGCGCCAATTGGGAGCACGCTGGTCATCATGCTGGCGACGGGCGAGGGAAAAAGCCTGATTTCACACGCAGTGGCCGTAGCCGGATATGGTAGCTATCCAGGGCAATCCAGCGATGATGGAGTGACCCTTGTTGTTGTTCCTACCGTTACCTTGGCTCTTGATCAGGAGGCTGGCGCATTAGATGCGGGATTCAAGAGGCCGCTGGCCTATCGGAGTGGGGAGCAGGCGACCAACCGACAAATCATCGAAAGAATTGAGGCAGGAAGCCAGTCTCTCTGCTATGCGTCACCAGAGGCGGTATGCGGGGCTTTGCGTGAACCGTTGAAAGCCGCCGCTCGCGCCGGATATCTTAAAGCGATCGTCATCGACGAAGCACACCTGGTCGATGCCTGGGGGACAGGTTTCAGAACCGAATTCCAACTGTTGGGCGGCTTGCGCCGGGAGTTGATTCAACTGTCCCCCGAATACAGGCAGCCTCGTACGCTTCTGCTTTCTGCAACGCTCACCGAAGTTTCACTTACAACCCTACGAACTTTATTTGGTACTCCCGGCGAATTCACTGAAATCGCTGGCGCATCCCTTCGCCCGGAGCCCGAATACTGGTCAAGTTCAGCTACAAACGAAACTGAGCGAGTCGAGCGTGTTATTGAGGCTTTGTACCACGCTCCTCGGCCAGCAATCCTTTACGTGACGCGAGTGAGCGATGCGGAAAACTGGTTTCAACGCATTTATGGACTAGGCTTTCGGCGCATCAGCCTTGTCACTGGGAAGACAAGTCTCGTCGAGCGCGACGCTACGCTCTTAAAATGGCGTGCTGGCGACATCGATTTGGTGATTGCAACGTCGGCATTTGGGCTGGGTATCGATTACCCTCATGTTCGAAGCATAATCCATGCATGCATTCCAGAATCGCTAGACCGCTTCTATCAGGAAGTCGGCCGAGGCGGCCGTGATGGCCGCGCTTGTATGTCGCTATTGATACCAGCCCATGACGATTGGTCTGTCGCAAAACGTATTAGTGATGTCACAGTTATTGGCATTGATCGTGGTTTGCAACGCTGGCTTGCGATGTTCGAGCAAGCGGAGCATATCCCGAACAGTAGGGTTTTTCGTGTACGACTGAGCACTAGTCCAGGCTTTACCGATGATGATATCGACATGGTCGGAGAGCGAAGTGCAGATTGGAACGCACGAACCTTGACCCTAATGGAGCGTGCGGGATTGATCCGGCAATGCGGCATTGAACACCGCATGGGCAATAATGAACCGTGGCAGAAAATTGAAATTCTTGACCACGATCACCTGCACTATGAGGTATGGCAGAGAAGGGTTGGCCCTTTACGTCAGGCCATTGCCGAAGCGAATAGCAGCAGTCTTTATTTAATGCGGCAGTACATCCTGCGCCAAGAATGTATTACCCGCTTGTTGATCCAACTTTATGGTGACGACCGGGTCGGCGCAGTTTGTACGTCGTGCTCGCAATGCCGAGCAATGCCTGCGTCGCGTATCTCGCTTGGCGGCATTGCGCGCACTTTCCCATGGCAACACCCCTTACCACCATCGGATCTTGTGCTGGCGTTGATGGACGGAAGTTCTCGTCTTATCGTCTTTTATGACTCGTTCCGTCTCGATTCGCGCTGGTTCCGTCGCTTGGGTGAAGTGTTCGAAGTACTTGGACAGAATGGTGTGATTAACCTGACACTGCTGGCGAATCAGGATGAGTTCGATAAGGAGGTGACCGAACGATTGTCGGGCGATCCATGGTTCGTTGCCAAAGTCGATCGTTTACTACCAGGACGTCTTCCCCCAGGGCCTGAGGTCATTCTGTCGACCGAGCGGCCACCGCTGACCAGAGCCAATCTCAGTAAGCGGGACATCAATAAGGCACGAATATTTATCCTTCCCTTGGATACTGAATCGCCCGATCGCCCGGGTATCAGATTGTCCCAGTGTTTCGACGGACGGATGTTCTTTTTCGACGAATTCCATCAAAGGTTAATGAGATGAGTGTTGTAACCACAGTGGAAGCGGTTCCGAATCGACTGCGCCTGATCTTTGATTATTTTGGTGGGAAAACCCAGTCTGAGCCACTCGAGCGAATTGAGAACCTAATGTCACCGCCTGCGTTGCGTCATGGTGGGGGCGACGGGGATGGTGACAACCCTGCCGCTATGTTCCGGAATACGCTGCGAGAGGCTTATGCTTTGAAGATGGTTGAAGAGGCCAACGGAAAATTGCGCTTTGCCGGCGAACTAGTGGACAAGAAACGGCAGGACATCGATACGCGCTTCATCGATTGGGTCGAGTTGCGCTTGCTCGATCCCAGCATCAATGCTGACTATCAGCAGGAAAACGTAGCGCGAGCCTTTGCTTGGTTATTGATGCAGTCGCCGCTACGTCCGTTGGCTTTTGGTGAGAACTACTCTGGACTTATTCGCCAGCAACTGGGCGAGGGCGCAGAGGTCTTCGATCTCACTAACAAGGAACGTTTCCAAAACCTGGCGTACTGGGCGCGCTATTTGGGCTACTGCACCCAGATTGGCAACCGGGCCGTCGTACCTGACCCAACCGGCGCACTAGCGCGTTGGTTACCAAGGGTTTTGGGAACGGAAAAGGAAATGAGCATCCATAATTTCATGCGCGAACTGGCCACAAAAATTCCAGTACTGGAGGACGGTAGTGTTCGCCGCCGTCTTGAGGACGATTTAGTCGTTGACTCACTTCGGCGCGATCCGCAGCGCTTATCGCAATCGACTAGTTTGGCGCTCAAGCGGCTCGCTGACCGTGGCCGCATAGCCTTTAAAGACCTATCCGACGCGAAAAATTTAATTCTCGACTTTGGTGACAAGACACAACGGGTCAGCCATATCGTGCTGTTGGGAGAATAAGAATGAGGGCGATGCCTGTTTGTTGGAGTCCCTCGCGTGTCCGCGAAGTAATCAATCCCGAGGCTGAATCGGTTCCTGATTCAGTATTTCGGGCGATCCATACCGATTATCAACTGAAGGTGGCCGAGCCCGTCGGCACTTCCTTTCAGCAACTACAATCTGGTTCCTATCGCGACCTGGCGCCACATGATTTGCTGAAGGAATTTCTGCGTCCGGAACGTCCCCACGTGCAGGTGGCGATTATTGGTCGAAGCGGATCGGGTAAGTCTCATCTCATCCATTGGATGAACCTTCATCTGCACTCCAATGAGAGCCGCCTCGTTCTGTTGATTCCGAAAGCGGGCACGAGTCTGCGTGCCATCCTCGAGATGATTATTGGCAAGCTGCCGGTCGCTGCCCAGGTTCGCTTCATCGAGGAACTCAATCGCGTTGGGGACGCGACCACTACGCCGGAGGGCCAGAAGCTACGTCTCCTCAACGAGATCGCCTTGGCCATTCGCGAGGATACGCCGAGATTCCAGTCCGGGGATGAGGCGGAGGTTGAAGATGAGCTCATTCGGGCATTGCCAGCCGTATTTGAAGACCCCTTCCTACGAAGCCAGTACTACCTGAAGGACGGTTCAATTGTCGCTTCCATAGTCGATCACGTATTTGCCGCGCCAACAACCTATCGACGGATGGACGAACGCTACCATTTTAGTACTGACGATCTGCCAACAGGTGGTTCAGATTTCAGCAATGCGTCTTCGTTGGCGCGTAATGCGATCAATACGATCTATCTCGACGAAGCATTGTATAAGCCGATGGCGGTCGACATCATCAACCGCAATCTCAATACAGCTATTACCCGCACTTTGAGCTTTTCAGGTGACCGCCTGATTCAACTGATGGTTTCCTTACGGCAACACCTTAAGAAGGAAGGGCGGGACCTCATTCTGCTAATTGAGGACTTCGCGCGCCTGCAAGGTATCGATCGGGCCTTAATGCAGGCCTTGCTCACCCAGGGTGACGAGGAAATGTGCCAGATTCGCTGGGCTATAGCTGTTACTACAGGCTTCTTCGAGTCCATTGCGGCCACGGTCTATACCCGTATGACCTATTTTGTAGATATGGATCGTTCGGTCGGCATGTCGACCGATGGCGCTAGCCGGCGACGCTCCTTGGCTAATTTCACTGCACGTTACCTTAATGCGGTGCGCTTAGGTCGCCCAGTGCTCGATGCTTGGCACCGGCAGTCGACGGATTCGCGCGAACTTTCGCCGAATGCTTGCGAAGCATGCCAATCGAAAGGCGAGTGTCATGCAGCTTTCGGCACGGCCGGAGAGGAAATAGGGCTCTATCCATTTACAGAAACTGCGTTGTGGGAGATGGCCTCGCGGGTGGACGAACAGATCGAAGCCGGGTTCAATCCTCGGGTCCTTCAAAGCGCCGTCCTGACGAAAGTGCTCGACAACTACGCGCCTAGCCTTGAAGCGGGTGTATTTCCACCCAGGACACTGTTGGAAAATCTAAACGGCCTCCGCTATTTACGCGCCCAAGATCGCGGACGACTGGAAACAGTATTTCCAGAAGATGGCGGGAGGTTGGTCGCCGCGCTCGAGTTGTGGGATACCAGCGGCCAATTGATCAACCTACCTGAAGGAATTCGCAAGGCCTTTTCTCTGCCATTGTTGCCCGCCAATTTAGCAAGCTTTGTGCCAGAAAAACCGTCGGATTACGACCAATCTGCGCCAAGTGAGGCTGCCAAGGCGGCGAGTGCTTCAAAGGAAATCCAATTTCTGGAGCAGTGGGCAAGGGGGGGGATGCTGGATCAGGGATTTGCTAACACGCTTAGGGTCAAATTGTTTTCCACTATTGCAGATGCCATTGACTGGGATGGGATCGGCCTTGAGCGAAGCTACTATGTAGCTGCTACGGGATCTGCCAAACCTTTTCGTCAACTAAGTATCCAGCTATTACGACAACCGACCCAATCTGCAATTTCTGCCGTAACACTGAATATCCCACCCTCCAATGCTTCGGAAGCAGAAGTCGCCCTAACTGCAACGGCACTGCAGGGATTGTTCGAAGCCGAGCGTAATGACGGGAGCTGGGATTTTCCTGGAAGTATGGAGAAACTAGCTCTTTTCCTGGAATATCTGGAAAAGTGGGTGAGCGAGGTCACGGCTCAGCTTCGTCATATTGTACAAGCGACAGACAGTTGGTCGCCGGTTGCTGCAGCGATCGAATTGCTGGCAGTAGGTGCAGCGTTGTCCGGTAAGCTGAAAGAGGGGAGTTCCTATGAAGAGCAGTTGGTCGCATGCCTACAGCAGTGGCCTGCAGAGATTGCCGCTGTCAGCGCCGAATTGCGCAATATTTATGAGCGAATTTCGAAGCGGCGGGAAAAACTAGTAGCACTCGTCCGTTCCACTATTTCTGCAAGCAAGGGCGGCCGGACTGGCGCGTTAATTGATCCGCAGCCGATCATCGCTGCACTCAAATCGATTCGCGGACAAAATTGGTCGCTAGTACAAACGCCTCCGGCCACGTCGAGTTACGGTGAATTACAGGAGATCGCTGATCTTTATACTGTCGTGGCCAACGGAATTCCACCAGCGGCCGCAGCTGAGCGGGCACGGAGGCTAGCCTGGTTGACCGTTGTTCGCGACGCGTTCGGCCCGACCCCACAACGGTCAATTATTCTTACAAATCTTAATGGTGTACATGATCTGGTTATCGGTTTGGGTATAGGGGGCCGATACGCCAATGAATTTAAAGCTGCACTCACGGAGTTTGGAGCAGTGCAGTTCGACGACGCGCTTAACGCATTTTCCGCGCTGGAGAGCGTAGAAAACCCAACCTCAAGTCTCCCTACTTACGGTAGAGGTCGAGTAAACGCGATCACTGTAACGGACAACTTAATCAAGTATACGCAACTGGTATTACAAAACGCTGAAAGCGGTCTAGACGTACGCATTCAGACAGCGAAGTCGAAAAACGGTAATCTCGATAGTGATTTAGCAAAAATTCGTCAGGCGCTCACGGCGTTGACCAACTTGCTTGGTGAGACAGAGGAAAACCATGTTGCTTGATCGCGCTATTCAACTTACCAGCCGTGCGCGAGAATACAAACTCGCCAGCGAACTTGCCAACGAGGCGCAGGCGTTTACTACACGCGTGGGCCAACTGGAAGTGCCTATTAACGAATTGATTCTGCTCAGGCAACTAGCGATGGAATTTGCTGACAACGGCGTCGAGGTTCCTTTCGATAACTCAGTTGCGTTGGGGGTTGTTAGGCGGGCTAAGGAGTTGCTCAATGCATTCATTGATAATCCAAAATCCTTAACTGAGGGCGACGAGTCGTTCCGACAGCAGTTTCTGCCTGGGATTCGCAGTGTCAGCCAGCAGTTGAAAGTCGCATTGGGATTTGGATGGCAACAACGGGTAGATAAGGAGCTAGAAGCTTTGCCACAAGATGTTCTAACCGCGCTGGAAACGATCAGTAATTACCGGGCACAAATCCAGACGATTCGACGTTGCGACGAGGAGGCAGGGCAATTGCGTTCATCGTTACCCGCACTTGGAGACGTTGCTTCTAGGCTAGCGGCACTGACGAAGACCGTCACCACGAAGGAGTTGGCCTGGCAGTCGTTGAAAGGTAGCGAACTGCATGATGAGGTTATCGACTTTCTGAAAAAGGCGGGAACGCACGGCTTTTCTCTGGCCGACCTTACCGTATCGATTACACAGTGGTTGTCCGATCGAGCACTGTTGGGCAGTTTCCAGATTCGTTCGGTTTGATGACTATGCCCATATCTAAGCAAGCTGAGGATTGTCTCGATCAAATTGAGGCCGTCGAATTCCGGTCCCTCTCGTGGGGGTTTGCGGACGGTAGTCTGTCCCGAGACGAAGCGTTGGATATAGCGCGGAGCATCACGGCCATTTCGCCGGATGACGTGATCGAAGAACTCGTCACCTCGTGCCTAATATTCGAATGGGACAATGCCGCCGGTGAAACACGTTATCGATCGCGATTTGCCGAAATAGTGCGACTCTTGTCCCGGTTGCGGCAGTTGTTCCCCGGGAAGCCTTGGTTAGGTGCGCCCCGGCTGGTTTCGGATTTTCGGATCGATGTTCGACGCCGCCGTTATCCGCGTCGCGACCGAGAGGGCGCGACTATTTTTGCCGAGAACGAGGTTGTTTTGGGTGAGTCGCCGTTGCGGCGTCGCTTGTGGAAAGCGTTGGTAGTAGATTCGCAGCTCAAACTTGCTGCTTTCCAAGAGCGAGCCACTCTACGCTTACTCTCTCGGGATTCCGATATTGCCACCATCGTCACGGCTGGCACCGGCAGTGGTAAAACCTTGTCCTTCTACCTCCCAGCCATGTTGCGCATTGGCGAAGTAGTGCGGGTGAATCAGTTTTGGGTCAAGGCTATCGCCATTTATCCTCGTATTGAACTTCTTAAGGATCAACTTTCTGAGGCTTTTAGCCGAGCCCGGCTGCTTGACACCACGCTAGTTGCCGAAGGGCGGCGTCCAATCACTGTCGGTGCGCTATTTGGGTCTACTCCGCGACGGGCCGATCGGCAGTCATTGGAGAACGCCAAGTGGCTTCGGCGCGACAAGTCCTTTATCTGCCCCTGGTTCAAATGCACAAGCTGCGGTAGTGACCTTATTTGGTACGAAAACGATATCGCAGCCCAGGTTGAGCGTCTGATCTGCGCCAATGTGCAATGTCGTGAAAGCATAGGCAGTGATCGACTTGTGCTGACCCGCAACCGCTTGTTGAGTCATTCGCCCGATATTCTGTTCACAACTACCGAAATGTTGAACCAGCGGATGTCCGATCTGACGATGCGGAGGGTTTTCGGAGTCGGGGTCTCCAGTCAGCAGAAGCCCATGTTTGCGCTGCTCGACGAGGTGCATACCTATGTAGGGACGAGTGGCGCCCAGGCCGCTTTAGTGCTGCGGCGCTGGCGCCACTTGATGGGGGCACCAGTGACCTGGTGCGGTTTGTCGGCAACCTTGCAGGAGGCGGCCGGTTTCTTTGCCGACCTTACCGGTGTGGTGAAGGACAATGTTGCTGAAGTCACCCCTGCCTACGACGAAGTTATTGAAGAGGGCGCCGATTATCAGGTTGTCCTGTGTGGAGACCCGACGCTGCAAGCATCAGTGCTATCCACTTCAATCCAGGCCGCGATGCTGGTCGCACGCATGATGGATCCTCAAGCCAGCGGCCTGTCGTCCAATCGTTTCGGCCAACGAGTATTTGTCTTTACAGATGATCTCGATGTTACCAATCGCTTGTTCGATAATCTCAGGGATGCAGAAGCCTATACCATTTTCGGGAAGCCAGACGGTAAGCGTTTGCCTTTGGCTGCTATTCGTGCCCGTCAAGCAGACGACGCGTTACGTCGCGAAGCCGATGGTCAACGCTGGTGGGCGGTTGAGCGGATCGGTCGCAAGTTAGCTGACCGTCTCGTGGTTGGACGAACGACATCTCAAGATGCTGGGGTACTTGCTAATTCTGATTTGATCGTCGCGACAGCGTCCCTTGAGGTCGGTTACAACGACGAACAAGTCGGTGCAGTCATTCAACACAAAGCCCCTCGCAATATGGCTTCGTTCCTTCAACGTAAGGGGCGTGCTGGCCGGATCCGCGGCATGCGCCCACTCACCGTGACCGTCTTATCTGCGCATGGGCGAGACAAAGTCGCCTTTCAGGCTTATGAACATCTGTTCGATCCTGTGGTTGCAGTGCAGCATCTGCCTGTACTCAATCAGTACGTATTGCGCATCCAGGCGGTCTTCTCGTTCTTCGACTGGTTGGCGCGCGAGGCAAGTCAGTCGTGCACGACAGGGTGGATGTGGGATGTGCTTAGTCAACCGGAAAGTTACAGTCGGCAACTCGAACCGACGGTTCTTAACAAGTTAACTTCGCTGCTACGGGCCGATGAGAATGTGGTTGCATCGCTGACGCAACATTTGCGTCGCTCTCTCGGCGTACCTTTGGATACGGTAACCTCCATCCTCTGGGATCCCCCCCGATCGCTTCTTCTAGAAGTCGTACCGACTCTGACACGACGCCTGATTCGGGGTTGGCGGTTGGTAGACCCGACTAAGGGGGCGGCGCTCGATCTTTGTAAGCGCTTCCATCCGCTTCCGGATTTTGTTCCGCAAAATTTGTTCACTGATCTCAGTCTTCCTGAAGTGCAGATTGTGTTACCGCCTGCGACCGTGAATGACCAGGAAAAGCATGATTCTTTGCCGATCATTCAGGCTCTTCAACAGTTGGCTCCGGGTCGTGTAACCCGACGGTTCGCCCATGAGCGTGGTGGGTTGTGCCACTGGTTTCCGCTCAATCTGGAAGAAGATGTCCAGGTCATTCCGATTAATGATTACGCCAGACTCCATGAGTCGTTGGGAGTATTCATAGGAACGGGGGACGACGGATCTTCACTGTCAATGCAAGTATATCGACCTTGGGAAATCCATCTGTCTCGCACTCCGAGCAATGAGGTATTGCCAACTTCGAACGCATTTCCTCGCTGGTACAGCCATTTCATTCCTCAGGGAGATCCGGTAGTCATACCTGTGCCTCCACGGAGCGTTTGGTTTGATCTCGTCTCCGATGTTCGCTTCCACTTGCATCGTTTCCGGGGCAGCGTCACCGTGCAGCGATTTTCACCTGGGGCCCGAGCCAATCTACGGACTAAATCCGGCGATAAACTAGTGACTGTGCAGTATGCGGATGCGGATGGACAACAGGTTGCTGTGGGCTTCGAAGTGGAGGTGGACGGTTTCTATATCGATTTCAAACTCCCGACTCCCGACGCTTTGTTCAATGAAGCTCTGTCCGAACAGCTTTCTGCTAGTTCGCGTCTCGCCTATCACCGATATTGCATTCTGTCGGATAAAAACTTGCCGGCGGAGATTGATACCCTGCAACGCGAGTGGCTGCACCAGATCCTGATCTCCTCCGCATTAGCGAAGGCCCTGCGTGATGGTATGGCGCTTAGCCAAGCAGCTAGGTCTATTCTGGAGGATGCTCCGGCGCGAGTCTTCGCTGAAGTCTTGCGATCTCTTTTCGCTTTGCAGGACGTTGACGCCGAATCGCTTGCTGAGGATGTGGATGACGGCGCTGGCGATGAGGACGCCTCAGAGAGCGACGCGTCTCGAAGGGTCAGTCGCCTGGAGCAGAGACTCCTTGACAGCATTGGTCGACCAGAAGTGATTGAGTGCTTATTAGCTCTCGTACCTGAGTTAGAAGCACCGACGCCATCAACCTATGGCTCCTGGCTGTTTAGGACATTGAGTGAGACTCTGGCGGAAACGGTACTCCAAGCATGTATAAATACCGCACCACGTCACGCAGCGACGGATGGTCTAGTTGCCGACCTTGAAGTTCTCGAATCAGGAATCGCTCGGGTCTGGATTACCGAGACTACTCTCGGTGGCGCTGGAGTTATCCAGGCATTCGCCGGGGCATTCGCTGAAGAGCCGCGTGGGCTTTTCCGGGCAATCGAGGCTGCCCTGGCGCCGACTGATCTAGAATTGGCCAGTTTGGGCCTTAAGCAATTTCTGATCCTTACTTGCGACAATGCGGCAATAGCTGACCTTACTTGTCGCCTGCGTTCGACACAGAGCCATCAAGCGCGCGAATCGATCCAGATTGAGTTGTATCAAGCGCTAGGCCACTTGGGGATTGATGTTGGTCATGCGTTAAGCGTCTCGCTGAATGCCCGGATCCTACGCCCTGGTATGAGTGAGGGGTGGGATCATCTGCTGCGCGATCTTCTGCTGTCCTGGGAAAAACTGGAAACGCAGCACCAGTTTGCCATCGGTTTGCGGGAGTTCTGCTATGCGGCGCTCTATCTCCCAGGCATAAGGACTAGCTTGCAGCAATTGCTGCAGGGAGCGTATCCAGCAATGGGGGATGCAGAGTTTATTCAGGTACTAGGAGGGCTGCTCTGGCCTCGTGGCATCGAAATTCGGCAACGCGCATTGCAGTCTTATAATCCCTTCCGCACGCGAAGGCTAACTGATCCCGCCCTGGTACGCGGCCTGTTGCTCGCAAGCAATATTCCGACAGTAGTCGTCGGCACTGTCGATTGGCGATCCAAGTTTGCAGCCCTCATGGCCGAATATGCGACTGTCCAACTTCAATGCGCGTCGCGGGACGAGCACAGCCTGCGCCAGGCCGTTGTCGAGCTGATAGCGACGCCTATCGACGTGGGTTATTTGCAATTCTTCCCCGTCGTCGAGCGCGTCGAACGTAACGATTCCGAGACGCGGGCAACCCTGAGCCTGAGGGAACACATATGACCCACGAAAATTCCACTACGCGTGATTTATTCGGACCGGGTCAGGGGACGGCAATCAGAGACCTCTTGCAGAGCTTGTTCGCGGCCGAACTGCTATTTCCGAGTCGTCGTTTGTGGTTGCTGTTCGGATGGATTTCAGATATCGCCATCTTGGATAACCGCGCCCGACAGTTTTCTGCACTTCAGCCAGATTGGCCGTCCAGCGAAATTCGCCTGTCCTCTGTCCTTAAAACGCTACTGGATAGGGGAGGGGATATCGCACTGGTTCTGCGCGACGTCAAGCATAACTGCGAGTTTGCTGATCGTCTCACTGCCTTTCAGCAGCAACATCCCAATCACTTGCGGATACACCTAGCTCCAGATCTTCATGATAAGGGAATTTTGGGCGATGATTTCTTGTTGAGTGGTTCAATGAACCTGACTTTCAATGGTATTACGGTCAACGATGAGCACCTCACCTTGCGGACTGATCGTGCATCTATCGAGGAGTGGCGGATGACCCTCGAACAAAAGTGGAAGGACCTCTTGAAATGATCGTCGCTCCAGAGAAGGTGTTAGATACTTTTATTTGCCAGTTGCGCGTTGTCGCGAGGATCGAGGAATTAACGTCCGAGCAGAAGCAGGAGTTTGATGAGTTTGCAGCCTCCGTCTATCTGCGCGAATTTCCCGGTGCCATTGTTGCGTGGCCGAGAAGTGGGAAGTCCACGGTGTACTATGCCATGGCCAACGACGCTGCCGAGTGGCGCCGCCTCCGGCCTTTATTACTCGCTTTTGCGGGACCAACGCTTACTTCCTTCTCTGGTCGGATCGAGCCACCATTGCTCAATATTCCGGTTGAGTCGTTCATCCATTCATTGGGCTTGTCGATCACCGCGCGGTTTGTGGCTGGCAGCGACCAAAAGGCGCGGGAGATTGCTTCGCGAAGTCTGAAGCGCATGATTCACATGGTGAGTGGTGCGCCCTTGACGACTCGCGAGGCTCCGCGTCCGACGAGTTATTTGCTAGCGCAATTCGTCGATGCCTTAAATGGCAACGACCGTCAGCAGGCTAGCGCCATTCTCGATACCTGTCGTGAAGAACTACGACTCGATGCGCTGAATCTTCTATTCCTAAAAATCCAATTATTAGCGCATTTCGGCGGATGGAGCGCGATCTGCGAAATGCCGGAGTTCCCCTCCCTTTGCCATACTCGTAAGCCACGGTCGATTACAGTCGCCATGCTGGAGGCCTTGTACCAATGCCATCTTGGAGCATTATTTCCAGCCCCCGATATTGCCTCTGAAGTATCAGTGTGGCGGGAACGTATCTTGCCTTTGGCACTGCCCTTACTGCGCCTACCTATTCCGTCCACGGTGTCGCCCGGTGTTTTGCGACTTTACGGCTTGGCAGCACTTTCTGCCAAACCTCGCCAACCGATGCTTGAAGCGGCCTTGCGCGAGTTTTCGGAAAAATTGGGAAACCTTTGGGAGGCTCTGGTCAAAGCCGGCCGCACTGATGGTTTTATGACATCGGCTATCCAGTCGGCGGTACCGGCCCCAGCGACCGTTCAGGATGCGTTGATCTCCGCTGACGAGGTGAATACTTTAAGTGCAATTGCCATAGCGCTAGATAAAGTTGGGCAATTAAACGATGAGGATCGGGAGAAACTGCTGAAGTCTGAAGCGTTTCGCCGTATCTTGCAGGATTTGCAAACTCAGACATTCGGCCAATCGCCGCCAGCGGGATGGGTGGAGTGGTACCAGCGTCTTGGTGATCCGGAGTTCAAATCCGCTTACGAGATACTGCAGCACGCTATTGTAGAGTGGCCTGCAGAATCTATCAGGGATGCGATGGAAATCGCGGTCCTGGCTGATGTCATCGCGGGAGTTCCAGATTCCCCTCCAGGTAGCCAGCGTCTTGCCGATGCATTACCCACCCTGACAGCCTGGGTTGTGAGCGATCCTGAGTTTCCGCGGCCAAGCATGCAACCGGTTTACGAGTCACTTCTAATCCATTTAGTTATTGGATCGCGTCGTGCCACCAAAACCTACGAGTCGGCCTCCATTTTGATTCGTGCGCTGTTCTCTATCGGGCTTTCAGCCTCGCAATACTGTGCCTTGCTGGACGATTGCCTGGAATTAGCGGGAGTTGGTGTCGGTACCAGAGGAATTTATTGGTTGCTGGACATCCTAGATGAAACCATCGCCAATCCTGCACCGGATCCGGGCATACGGGAATCTTTCTGGTCTTCTGTACATACCCGCCTCATTCCATTGCGTAACCATATGACACCAGGTCAGGTTATAGCTATCCGGAACCTCGCCAGTGCGCTTGGTTGGGACGAGGCTTGGACTGGCGAGGTATTGCCCGAACAACTGGAGACGGGCAGGTTTGAGCAGGTGCGTGCAGCACTGGCTGGAAAGCATATCGCCATCTATTCGCTGACCGATACGGCCACCCGCCAGGCCGAACAGGCGCTCAAGGAGATGGAACCGAGTGTGAGGGTTTCTATTTCGCACGATCTGGTGGGTACTACTGCGTTGAAGGGCATGGCTCAAAGTGCTGATTTTTTTGTCGTTGTAACCGCCTCAGCTAAGCACGCTGCAACTGGATTTATCCAACAATGGAGACCTCGAGAGAAGCCTATCCTATTCGCCGCCGGCCGAGGATTTACGAGTATCGTCCGGGTGATCGAGGATTTTGTATGGCAACGGGAGAATCCTTAACGTGTCTGAATTGTCTTGTAGGTTTGCTCAAGTTTGCGATTTTCTATGCGATAGACGACGCTATCAGGAAGACTTTGTATGCATGATATGAGTTATTAGACAGTGCTAGAGTCTATTATGAGAGAAACTCTCTGAGTCTACTTGGAAGATAAAGGATTGTTTCAATCAAGGGATTGATAGGATTTTATGGCACTGTAAGCTCAATTTCCATCCGGGATTACTTTTGCAATATTCGATGGTGTTTTTAGTGTTTTTCTTGATATGGGGTCCATCCATAGGTTGAAGATAGAAATGTTTGAATTTCATATGCTCGTACTTGTGCGGCATTGCGTCCGCTTGTGGGAAAACAAGTTTTAGTTCATCTCCTTGAGTAACCTTAAGATCGGCGCTTGATTTCGGGCTCACACAAATCCAGTCGATTCCAGAAGGTGGTGAAATTGTGCCGTTGGTCTCTACAGCAATTGTAAAGTTCAGGTTATGCAGGGCGAGTACCAATGCGTCATCGACCTGAAGTAAAGGTTCTCCGCCGGTCAATACCACATACTTATGATCTTGATGTGAGATAGGCCAAAATGAATCTATGGCATGGGCGAGAGCTTCAGCATTTTTGAATTTATCCCCACCTTGACCATCTGTTCCTACGAAGTCGGTGTCACAGAATGTACAAATCGCGTTAGCTCTGTCCTGTTCCCGTCCCGACCAGAGGTTACATCCTGAAAATCGGCAGAATACCGCGGGTCGACCCGCTTGGTTGCCTTCCCCTTGAAGGGTGTAAAACATTTCTTTGATGCTGTAAGTCATTTTGGTTACTCATCTGATTCAAATTGGTGGCGAGTACAGTGACCCGCCACCGCTGAACCATCATCAATCTCGTTCTTGAATGTACTGCTCATATCCAGTTTTGCGCAGTTCGCAAGCTGGGCACGTTCCACACCCGTAGCCCCATTCATGTTTCTGCTGTCGGGTCCCGAGGTAGCAGGTGTGGGACTCTTCTTGGATCAGGCTGACAAAGTCTCGATTACCTAGATCTTCCGCCAAACGCCAGGTCTGCGCTTTGTTGAGCCACATCAAGGGCGTTTCAATGATTACCGGAGCGTCCATCCCGAGGCTCAAGGCCACCTGGGTGGCTTTGAGGGTGTTGTCCCGGCAGTCTGGGTATCCTGAGTAGTCTGTTTCGCACATTCCCCCGACCAGCACTGTGAGGCCCCGTCGGTAGGCAATAGTGGCTGCGAACGTCAAGAACAGCAGATTTCTCCCGGGTACAAACGTATTGGGAAGTCCATTCTTTTCAAACTCTATAGTTTTCTCAGCGGTCATCGCCGTATCGCTGATCTGGCCGAGTAATTTGAGGTCAAGCACGTGGTCCTCACCGAGTCGCTTGGCCCAGTTTGGAAATCTGTTACGTACCTCCTGCAAGATATTCAGCCGACATTCGAGTTCGATTCGATGCCTCTGGCCATAATCAAAGCCAATGGTCTCGACGTGCTCGTAACGTTCCAGCGCCCAGGCAAGGCAGGTGGTTGAATCTTGTCCGCCTGAAAAAAGAACTAAGGCTTTGGTGTGCATACTGCTCTCCTCGGAACTGGGTCTGATTTAGCGCCGTTTCAGTTCTTGCTTGAGTTTTTCGGTCAGATATTTAGTGAGCAATCCGATATCAGTGGGCGTGTTCTGTATACCATTCCAGGGGCGGCGGTCGGTTTCAGAAATGTGCCAATCACCACTTGTCCATGCTGTATGAGGTTTCAAAAGTTTTAGACCTTTGATAAAGCCTTCCTTGCTGGTTGTGCCTTGATCGGAGTAGAGCAACTCCATAACGAAGCTCAAAGACACGAGGCCCGCCCCGTGTTTCAAACGTGAATTTCTGGGGGCTAGTCCTTCCCATTCCGATTTGAAAACTACACGCACGGCATGGAAGAAGTTATTGATAAGTTCGATGCTGCGCCCCTCAAAGTCATCAAACTTCATGAAGCTACGAATCGCGCCATCATTCGCAGAGTTCATTACGAACTTCTGCATCGCCATGTCGCTTAGTACTCCTCTAGGATTCGTATGTTGTTTGATCTCGCCAAATAGAGAGGAGTTAGGCAGAAAATTCAACAAATCAATAATGCGAGCAGCAAATTTACGACTTGTGAACCGTTCTGGCAGGCCATCAACAGTCGGTAAAAGTTCATAGATCAGCGATTTTGGCAGCGGTCGCGTATTGTTGACGAGCACAAACTGCTGTCGCAGTTCGTTGTAGTCTTTACAAATCAATGCAGATACAAATACCTGGAATCCAGGTTTTTCCATCGTCGCAAGGGCGCTGAGTCGTTGTTGTCCATCGACCACAAAGCCTGGCTTAAATTCGGTAGCATCAATAATGATTTCTACAATCCCTTCGCCGAGGTCTTTAATCGTTACCCCATCCAGAAAGGCCAAGATAATTGCGTTAGGAAGCAATGCATCGTCGCGCTGAAGATAGTCACGAATATCTCTGATGTGCGACGCGACTTGATGGCGCTGAAAGCCTTTGAGGTGGCCTTCTTCATCGCGGCCGACTCTCTCAATTTCAGAAAAATCTAAAATTTCATTTGGAGTGGCCGCAAACGAAAATACATCATGCCCGGAGGCCTGTTGGGCGCGCACACCCTTAAATCGATAGATCATTGTTTCGAAAGTTCCAGGGTTTTCTGAAGGTGGCGGTGGTACACGCCTAAGTTGTGAAATCCGCGTCTTTTGTTTCGATTGCTGGCTCGAAAGATAATAGTTTCAATACCCGCTGACTGACAAATCGAACATTGGCATTTTTGCCACGGTTTATCTCTCAGCGTGGGTGAGATTAGTCGGACATGCTTGGCGATTTCTTTTTCCATTTCTATTGATGATGATATCGATCCGGAAAGAGTCAGTCGGAGATAGTCTACTAGCACGGCTAAAGTTGAATCAAAGTCGAGCAGGTTTTTATCGTAGTCGCGGATCGCTAGCAACGCCGCTTTTTCTTTGATTTGTAACTCTTCTGCGCTCAGAGTGCCTTTTTTTATTCCTTGCATCAGGCGTGGATTTTCAATCGCCTGAGGAATGCGGATAGCTGTGTAGTAGTCCAGTTTGCTTGTATTGTTGCCCATGTAGTAATTACACTTCGCATCTTTAAATGCGCGTATAAGGGGGGAGGTTGAGTCAAAACTGGTAATGCCATATCCGGTGAATTCATGGATGTTCTCGGCTTTGGCAAACCCCAGCAGATGAATATTTGTCTCGGGCTTAAGGACCGCTCGAAGCTCTTTCAGAACCTCATGGATTTGATCGACTTTCAAAGGTACTAGACCTCCGATCGCCAAGTAGCGATAACCCATGTCTTCGAGTTGTTTTGCAGCGTTCGCCATGCTTTGAGGAGACCAACCCTGTACCGCTCCAAGAGGTTCGAAAGGCCATTCCGCCTCCTTCACTAAACGCAGAAACTCTTGCGCATTTTTGAGCGTGATTTCGTATCGAAACAGCACATCTTCCGACTGGCTCAATGCTGGAGGATTGCTGGAGTCGCAGTTGAATATGATGTGGTCCGGCGAGCAACCGTGGGTGAATCCCGCGTCTGAGTAGAACTCTACTACTTCGCTTGGGCTATACGCAGGGGTAGGGTGCTCTACATAGGCGAAAGCCCCGCAGTCACCTAGAACCATCGTATCTTTGAACTGGATGCCATCGAGTCGTAGAAATTTGCGCGCGCCTTCTCTGAGGAAGCGCTGCTGCTCGGAAGTCGAGTACCGAACCTTTGAATTAGCGACGCCATTTGCAGGTCGCACTGCGCTCATCGAGACCAAGAGCCCATCATAAGGGACGGGGGTCATCATTTCGTGCGCATACTGGTCATCCCAGTATCTCTTCCGGCCCGGCGCATTTCGATCGTTGATGAAATCGTAGTCCGGGTCTACGTAGTCTTGGGTGTCGGCGTATAAAAATTTCATTGGTGAGCGCTGGTCATATAGAGGCGGATCAAGGTTTCTTGCAGCGCCTTGATATCTTGAGGGGTGCTTTGGATTTCATTCCACTGGACATTAATCATCGGCCACTGACCTGTTGTCCATGCGCAGTAAGGGGCTACTCTGGCCAGTTCTTGTAGCACGGCTTCGTAGGTTTCGCGCTGACCACCGATTTTGGCGTAGATTCGATCCATAAGCACGCCCATGGCGATTATCCCCGCTGAGTGCATGAGTCGACTGCTCTTGGATTCAAGTGCCCACGCCTCTGAAAACGTATCACGCACTGCCCGCCAGAAGGTCGTCAGTAGGTTGTACATGGACTCAACGTTCGCCGCACCGTCGGTGCTGGAGGTGTAGGGAGCCAACGCCCCCAACGGATTACTGATGCTATTGCGGATCATCGTTATTACAGCGGTGTCAGTGATCACTGCTTTGCTATTTTGCTCGGACGACCGCTTTATGAGTTTGTGGAAAGGGGAGTTGGGATCGCGGCTAAGAAGCCCGCACAACTCAGCTGGTGCCTTGCGAGCACTCAGTTCGCGTGGCAAAAGGATGCTGCCTGTCTCCGGCAGTAGTTCGTTGATCAGTCGAGTGGGCAAGGGTTTGGCCTTGTTGACCAAAATAAATTGCTCGCGCTGGGTAGTCAGGCTGTCGGATACAAAACCGATCACTGGCACAGGAAGATCCGAATTGGCCGCTTTCGCCAACGCCAATGAGCGTTGTTGCCCGTCCACGATCCAGGCAGACCTCATTCCTTCCTCCCTAATAGGAATCGTCAGCGTACCCGCTTGCGAAAGCCCCGCGTCGCCTGTCGGCTTGCTTCCGCGTGCTGCAACAAAACGCAGGTCAGGAGACAGCGCTAAGATAATTGCATTGGGAAAAAGTACATTTCCCTGATTGAGGTACTCAGTGATCCCTTTGACATGACTCTTAATCTCGGGGCGCTGAAAACCCTTGAGGGGGCTGCTGTCTTCGCGCGACAGGCGGCTGATGTCGGCAATTCGGACCAGGTCAGATCCCCTGATGAATAATGCATACACATCAAGGTTGTCGCCTTGCGTGGTGCGTAGTGCACGCACCACAATCGCATCTTCGCTCGTCATGCTTTGCTCTCTATGCTGTCTTGACCTTTGATGTCCTGCCAGATCCTCCGAAAGCGCGATTGCTCGCACGACACCAGGGCGTCGTCCCTTAAGTAGCGTAACAATCGGGTGGAACTGCCTTGGTAGTCAGCCCACACACACTCAAGCATGTAGGCAATTTCACTGTCCGATGCGCGCCGCCGGATGGTCGTTTTTGCTAGGGATAAAAGATCCATCGCCGCGCTGACGCTCTTTCGAGCGATCTCAGCAGGAGCACTCGACAGTTCAAGAATTTCAATGAAATGACGCAGGGCTCTCTGGGGGAAATCGTTGCGGGTGCCGGGTAGTGTTGAGGTTTCAAGGCGTTCGTCGTAGGGCATCGCGATGCGTCGTAAATGGCTGGGAAGCATCTCGATGCCTGGGCGCGAAGTGAATATTCTGAGCTTGTCGATCTGCGTGTCCCTGATTTTTCCAAGGTCTTCGCCTATCAGCTGGACATAGTTTGAAGAGAGGGCAATGAGCACCAAGTCGATGTCGGGTTGGCTGACGAGGTCCGCTAGGGCGCTTCCCTTTGATTGGGTGACATTCACGGCTTCCCACCAATCTGATGCGCGCACACCCAATTTTTCGAGACGTGGGATGATAGAATTCGGATCCTGAGCCACCGTCAGGTTGTACGGTGGACATCTCTGATCGCCTTCAATCAACCCTAAGCCGGTCGACGCAAACATTAGCTTCGCGTCCAACTTCGTTGCTACGCGCCTCGCGTCAGAAACGCTTCTGCCCACGTAAAGTGAAGATGCCATCAGAGTGGTGGGACGTTCGTCTATTTGCCCCTTCCACGCCTTTGCCATGGCTGCAATCGATGAATAACACTCGTCGTTCAGCACCACCGGCGGCAGGCCGTCGAGACGTTTTCGATTGGTGCAGTTGGTGATGATGACGGTTCTCATGGGAAAACTGTAGGCCTGTTTTGACGGGTGTTGCATTTATCTGAGGCTGACAATTTACCATTTAATAACTGTATGGGCCAATGCGCTTAGGCTAGTTTTTATGCGGAAGGGTTGGTATAAGAGCCTCAATACTGCTGCTACCCCTCTTTCTGGGGGGCCGTTCGATGAAGGAAGAGACTCATTGCTTAAGTTCAGCGCAATCAAGGCGTTACAGAGCCCAACCCACCAAGTGGTATCGTTTGCGGCTACCGTTGAGCAGATTTTGGCGATCGCTAGCATCGACCGAGTCAAGCGTGATGATCGTGGCGCCCTTCATGGCTTTCAGCGGCCACAGGTGTCCAAGCACATACGAGAGATCCGCGACTACCTCTCCCGTCCCGATGCGGTAATGCCCAATGCTGTGGTGTTAGCCTTTACCAGTGGAGTCCGGGTGGTGGAAGGAAATGGAGCCTATGCAGAAATTGAGGTGGATATTTCATCCGGCCCTCCTGGGTTCGTTGTGGATGGTCAGCAGCGCCTATCTGCTTTAGCTGGGCTCGAGGGGAGTTCGTTCCAGCTACTGGTGTCTGCTCTCGTGTGTGAAAATCAGGAAGAGCTTCGCCGGCAATTCATTCTCGTCAACAACACCAGTCCATTACCGAAGTCGCTGGTATATGAACTGCTTCCGTCTGTCAGCGGCCTTCCATTCAGAATGACTTCCCGCGCCCGCGCAGCCCGCATCGTGGAAATGCTGAATTATGACGATCGATCTTCTTTGCAAGGACAGATTAAGCAGCATACCAACCCCTCAGGGGTCATCGGTGATACGTCGCTCCAGAAACTGGTAATGAATTCCCTATCTGACGGTTACTGTCGGGAGGTGATTGAGTTGTCGGGAGGTGAGGATCGGTGTTTCTTGGCCATCAGTGAGTTTTTCCAGGCGGTCCAGGAGGTGTTTGGAAATGCTTGGCATGGTCACACCCCTAAAAGCTCTCGTCTCGTCCATAGCGCGGGGATTATTTCCATGGGGTTCGTCATGGAGCAGTTGTGTGCTACAGGAGCGCCACTGGCCCCAGTATTCAAGTTAGGCCTTAGAAAGCTACAAGGATATACAGCTTGGACGCTCGATTCGGGAGAGTGGTCCTTTAAAACAGGCAACCGGCCATGGAATGGAGTTCAGAATTTACATGGTGATATTCATCTTTTGACTGATCATTTGACCAGGGTGGTTCGAAGTTCGGAACTAGTACCTAGCTAACTGGTGCTAATTACTAATATTTAGGAGACATTATGACTACTTTGGTTTCCTCGGATCTGGCTCCAGCCCTGGCCAGTGACGCCAGTGTAAAGGAGTTATCTGAAGTCATTCTTCATCTATCCATGGCTTTTCAGGAGGCATTGAGGAGGCTCGCAGGGCAGGACGAAGCTTTCCCTTCGGAAGGGTATGGCATGCTGACTGAAGCCTACGGTTTGCGGACGCGTGCGAATATTCTCTACCTGACGCCATCTACCCATGTGGTGCAGGCATTAAATTTTTCCCAAACTGCTATGTTGGGGAAATTCGAAGAAATATTGAATTGCCTGAGTGATGTCGCCGATTTGCACACTGTTAACTCCATTTTGGTTTCCGTGATCACCATTGCATCAGCGCTGGGTGAGGGGCGAGCCAAAGTTGTAGAGTTTTTGTATGAAACGTTATGCGTCGATCTTGAGTCTTGGAAGGTTTAGTCTAGCTGTTTGGTTTTTTTGTCGCGTGAGATACGGGAGGAATCAGTGGAGATTTTTAAAGAGTTCGTTTTTGAGGCCGCTCATCGACTGCCCAATGTTCCAGAAGGGCACAAATGTGGGCGTCTGCATGGTCACTCCTTTCGTATTGCAATTTATATTGATGGCCCTGTCGATAGAACGTCGGGTTGGGTCAGGGATTTTTCCGAGATAAAGGAGGTTTTCGCGCCTCTGTATGAGCGATTAGATCATAACTATCTAAATGATATTCCTGGTCTGGAAAATCCGACGAGCGAGGTCATAGCAGTCTGGGTTTGGCAAGAGCTAAAGCCATTGCTTCCAGAGCTATCCGCAGTACGTATTCACGAGACATGTACAAGTGGATGTATTTATAGAGGGCCGGAGGTGTAGTCACTTTCGCGTAGAGAAAATAGAATTTGATAGAATGGGCGGAAATGAGGCGCGATCACGCCTGAGCGCAACGGTGCTTCGGAGCACTCACGCGCTCAACCATCCGGCGTTCTCGACTGTAGAGGCGGGATCGCCGGACGCTTACTCAGCACCAACACGCCTGCCTTCTGATCCCTTTAACAGTCGCTGTAGCCAAGGCTTTCTGGGCCCCACTGTCAGGGAGATAGAGGTTGCCGGAGCACCTATTCAGCGAAGCAGAACTCAGTTTGCGGAGACGTGGCCGTCGAACGCTTGCTCGTGTGTTGAGAAGCGGGGCTTTCCATTATCAGTTCATCGCTGGGCGCGATTTTCAAAGCATTGAGCACACCCGCCTGAGCTAAATTTGTTACCTCTTCCTGCGCGCGCCGCAGCAAAGTGCTCACGGACTCTCCTGATTCAGCACTAAGCGTGATGGCTATCAGCGTCAGCGGGTTCACATTCAATGGCCCACTCAGCGTAGTGAGCATCTCCAGCGTGGGGCTAGAATAGCCTCTCTCCAGTTTCGAGACATATGTCCGGCTGCTGACTTCTGCGAGGTTTCTCTGAGTAAGTCCTCGACTGGCGCGCATCGCCTTCAGCACAGCAGCGAATGCAATTTTGAGTGACATAGGATCTTCCTGAAGTGAACCAGTCGTTCCAGTGCGAATAAGCCGGAAAGCTGTTTTACATTGACTTGACCGAAACCACTTCCACGTATCGATATTTCTTCCTGGCCACTTTGACCGCTTCTTGCTCCGCCAGGAGTGTACTCAGGGTATCTGCCTCGTGGAACATCTCGTATGTTTTGCCTTCAAACTCTTTGCCGACGCGCAGGGTCACTTTCAAGCGTGGCGTGAATGTCTTCGCGACCCTCTTTTTCTGCGGCGGTATTACCGGTTGAACTGGCGCGACCTCCGGCGTAGGAGCTTGTAACGGAGTGGCAACAGATTGTTCTACTGGCGCGGGGCTACCGAAGAGCGCTCGACGCATCTCTTCTTCAATCAATTCTGGATTCATCTGATTTCTCATGGGTGGTGTTTAGCTGGCCAAATTCTACCAGTCGAGCAGTCCTTTGAATCTTGGATAACCTAAAGTATCACCGAATCAAACGTCGTAACGTTTGTTTCCACCAAAGGTGATGCACTAGCTACCGCCTCTGGCGAGCCAGATTCAGGATGCGGTGACTGATGATGAAGTCTCCGCTGATCCGCACGGAGATCACTACCGGGTTGGTGTTTATTGAGGGGTGAGTAGCGGTGACCCCGCCCTAATGGTTGAGGTAACTCATCCTGAGATGGGCTTTCATTACGTAGATGTGAATACCTGCAGTCGTCCCCGCACTCACTTGTCAACTCTCCTGTAGAGGTGAACGCGATTGTGCCGCAAACGGAACTGGCTCCGCCGCCGGAACGTCGACTCACTCACTCCAGTAGGAAGCTATGGAAATTTACTATTTTTCGAGTTTAAGAAAGGGGTTATCGGCAGGCATGGACCCGGCTTCGAAAAATAGTGTTGGGTTTTCTAGAAGATAGCCTTTGAGTTTTGCCTTCTTCCGGGGGCCTTCGACCTGACAGAGCCAGATATTCAAGCCATCGTCGCGCTTTTTATGGGTCTTCAGCTTCTCGAACTGTTTCTGCACCCATCGCCATTCTTCACTTTGGTGATCGGCACCCATTAAGACGCCCGGAAACTCCTGAGCATAGCGCTGAAAAATGCCAGGCGTGACCAGAAATATGCAGCCACTCACCGTGTGCACCTTGGCCTTGCTGTCGTTGATGATCAGTTTGTGACTTTGGATGCCTTCCCTGACCCAATTTAGGAAAGTCTGGCCTGTGTTGTCCGAATGTGGATATGACGTTTCGAGTGTGTTTTCTGACGGTGAATCATATGTCTTGGGTTCTGCCATTTCGAACATATCCAGTAGCGCTCCTAAGTAGTCAGCATCCTCAATCGTCATGGGATCTGGTTGCGATTGGCCTTGACGCGATCTTGTACTGACTGTCTTGGGCGCTGGCGGTGATACCGGAGCGTCAGACGGGTGGTCATCGACAGCCACGCTCACCGTTCCGTTGAAACTTTCAGGCCGCTCTTCGTTCCCCCAAATCAACGCCGGTTGAAGGCGCAGAAAGGTAAAGCTCTGCTGCCAGTCTCCCTGTGTCACTTCCGCAGTCCAGATGGCTTTACCTTCCGGCGTGGACTCCACCAATCCATGCGATTGCAGTTCGTCGAAGACGGCAATATTGGACGAGGGAATGCCCTCAATTGATTGCGACAGCAGATAGGCTCGCAGCTTGTCAGTGACGGCCTTGCTAACCAGCCACAGTGCGTCCTGGGTCAGCCATCCCGCGGCACCTGGCTGGTTAAGTTTCAGTTCGTGCTGAACCAGATGACGCAGTCCGCTGATCAAGTGATGTTGCAGGGAATGAATCGGCGCCTGTAGCGCCTTGCTCGGGTTACCACCTATGTTCTGCGCGGTGGAGACGCGGTCAGCCTGAATCACCAGATCGCCCAGAACACCGGCACGTTCGTACTGACCAGCCAAGACATACAGCAGGCTGGCCCACAGCGACGGAAACCCACTGAGCCAGTCCAAGATAGGTCGGTCGAGAATCTGGCTGTAGAGCAAGCCCGAGGCGGCGCCGTGCAAGTGGTAGTCACGACCTTTGATGTAGCGAAAACGGTAGGGCTGATCCAGTGGCCCCTGCCAGGGGTGCCAAGGGCTGCCATCCTGGCGTTCGACCTGCAGGTCTACCGCGATCTTACCGATGTCATGCAGCAGGGCACCACAGGCGATACCGGCGGACCAGGCGTCGGTCTGCGCGGCTTGGTCTTCGGGTGCTGCGCCGGTGGGGAGCAGATAGGACTGGCGCAGCTTCAAGCTACACGCTATCAGTTCGAGGCCATGATCGAGCATGCCGCCGAGGTAGGCATGATGGTGCGCTTCGCTAGCGGGCAGCTGCTGGACCAGTTCGGCGTAGCGATGGATCGGATGCAAGTAGAGCTGGGTGAATTGGGCGTGGGACAGGGCGGTGTACTGCCAGATGCGATCGAGCAACTGGCGGCGATGTTCGGCCTCTAGCAGGGTGTGCGCTGACTCGATGGGCAGGTAACCGTCGGCGACGTTCACGGTCAGTGGCGGAGGAGGGGCTTGCCTTTTGCGGCGAAACAGGCTGAAGCGCATCGCGATCTCCGGACGGTGGTTGGACCAGTGGCCTTTTAGCCTTTTCGGATAGGGCTCTTACCCTTGAGTCCCCATTCCCTTCCAACCCTTACCCCTCCTTTTGGCACTTGTCCTTTTGTGCGGCAACCGGAATATCGATTTCTCCTGGTGCCATTTTGTTGGAGGCGCGTGCTGGGACAGAAAAGGGAAGAGTCGGTAGACTGTGGGGCGAATTTTCTAGGGTCTTGCCATGAACCTCACTGACGCCACGCTGGTGCTGCTCCTTGCGGCACGTATCCATGGGACCGACGAAGCTGTCAGAGCTTCGGCGAAGAGCGTGGTCAAGAAGTTACCGCGCAGCAAGCGAGATCTGATCTACAAGGTGATCGACAGCCAAAGCCCGCTTGAGCTGGTCGGGTTTCTAGCGGATCACCTGGATGACTGATCCAGCGGTATCTTGTCGGATTGTTACGCTCTCAAATGGACCATCAGTCGGGAGTGTCAACCGAGGACTCACGACAGATTAAGAGTTGTCCACGAAAAGCGTGTGTATATCTGTGGATAAAGCTCTACTTGCCGCGAAGTACGCTGCTTGCAACGGATTGATTATTAACTGAGCAATACTGTTCATCGCACCTGTATGGCGTATGAACTGCGCATCGAAGAACGCTTCCTTGGGCGTGATCATCTCTGTCAATGTGCCACTCCGGGAAATCTTGGGCTATCTGGAGGCAAAAAAAGGCCCAACTTGCGTCGGGCCCGATGAAGCATGTAGCAGTGAGTCTCAGCATAGCTAAAGATCAAACGTCGTCGTTCATGCATGGCGAGTCATCCAAGCCCGCTTGCTCCAGCGGATGCTCCAAATTACGCAAATACTCCGATGCGCATCGGGCGTGACCACTGGCGCGAAAAATCGCACGCTTGTCTGCCTTGAGCAAGCTGAGCCAGGACTCAATGTAACCCTCATGGCGCAGCTCACCCTGAATACCACAATGAGCGCACAAGAATGCGGCGCCCATTTCGGCCACCAGTTCTTCGAAGGCATAGCCAGGCGTACCGAATGGGCTAGGGGAGACCACACCTTCGCGTTGCAGGCGCGAGGCATGTCCACTCCAGTGCGATAGTTCATGCAGGGCCGTGGCGTAGTACCCACCCTCGTCGTGAAATTGCGCTTTTGTCGGCAGTAGGATCAGGTCGCTGATCGGGTGGTAATAGGCTTTGTCGGCAGGCAGATGAACGATTTTTGCACCAGAATTCAACAGCAGATTTTCCGCAAAATTGTTGGCGTGGAAGGGATCGCCCGGTTCAGTTTCGAGCAGTGTTTCATTGAAAGCTTCGAGTCCCTCCGTTTGCCCGATGTTGAACAAAAAATGTGTCTTGAGAATGCCGAAGTGAGCGACCTTGGGCTGACCGTTTTCATCGAGTACGGGTTGGCCTGACTCGGTCTGTTCTTCGCGCTCCACCGGCTTGTAGAGCACCGCCAGGGTACTGTGCTCACCTTTACGGATGTGCCCCCCGGCCTTTTTGGCTTGGTTGAAGGTCAGCCAACGATCTTGGCTGAATCCCTGCAGCCGGGCCTCGGCCCAAAGCAACGGTAAGTTGATTCCCGAATAGGGACGACGCGTGATGGCGTTGATGGGGTAGGGTTGGTGATGACCGTTGTGGGATGAATTGGTTGACGTCCAAGGTTTGATCCAGGGGGCGACGCCTTGGTCTAACGCGGTAACGATCTTGTCAGTTACGTCTTGGTAGATATCGCGCATGGCAATTTCCTCGAGAGAAAACGGAGGAACGCCTTGCCCGTCGGGGGAGGGTTCCCCGGTGGGTGATGGGCTGGATTGATGCAGGTCTTGCATGCCGTCCGAATGTGAGTGTGCAGGTTGAGTCCGACCGTATGTGCTTAGCGCCGGCGCTCGCCTGCAAGCGCTATCAGCAAGGCACTAGGCTGGTCCGGTTCTTGGAGTAGGCTGAGGCTCAGTTGAAGTATTGGGTCATGGTGTGGATGACCCGTTGGTGCGACGTGGACTACCTCGAACAGCACGTAGGGTTCGTATGGATGGGCCAGGTGAGCTTCGAAGGCCGCGCGTAATACGCTGCTCAGCCGGTCGACCTGTAGCCTCTCAGGATGATTTGAGCGCTCGAGCAGTACGGCGGTTTGCCAAGCGCCAGGGGTGAATACAATCGGCAACTGAAGGGGCTTCAGTGCTTCAAGTGTGAGTGAGTCGGACATGGTGTACCTCCGTTGGAAGCGCGAAGAAACCTGTCCCGTGCGGGAAAGAATTTCCCCGCAGTGGGTTGAAGAAAACAAGGTTTGTCTCGCGAGCAGCGCTCGACAGGTGCTCAGGAGAGAGGTGGGCGTTCATCACCGCGATGCGGTCATCGTGCGAGCTACCGAACGCTAATCGCACTTGGGGGAAACCATCACTGGAGTGACGTAGTCTCAAAGGTTCTGACTACCTGGGCAGGGTGCTGTCTATAACAGCTATCTGTACCTTGTATTTAGCTGGGCAATTTATGCAAATCAATAGCCTCAACGAGGGAGACAAACGAGGTGGGTCTGCTGAGTTCCAGAGTGGCTTTTTCGGCAATACGAACTGATAAACGGTCAAGCACGGTCAGCTGCTAGTAGTAGGCTAGTACTGCCATATCAACCATGAAAACGCTCAGAAGAGGGCGGGGCCATGCCGACTCAACACCACGATCAGGACTCTGGCGCCCACCGCTGGGCATATGCCTGTGGCATGTCGTTAAAGCGTGGTTATCGCAAGGTGAGAGCCTTCGAGATGCGTATTGCCGAGCGTGCGGCAGCGGGAGGTATTCCAGCAGGAAAACTGCTTGTGCGCGGGAGTTTTCTGGCTGCCAAGTTGGCTTTGCTCGGAGCATTTCTTTTTGTTAGCTTCTGGTTGTTTGTGCTGATGTGCACAATCGTCGTACTAGCAGCTATCCCAATTCAAGACTCAGACACTTCAGGTATTGACGATCTCGATGATCCAATGCATAGAGAGACTTGGCCTGAGCGGTACGATAAATGGGGTTCTCTGAAGTAGCCTCTCGGTTATTTTAAGTTCGATTTGCCCGAGACAATTCTTGCACCGCTCATCAACTGAGAGGTTCCGCTAGAACTCGCTGTTTGTGCTGCGTGGGTTCCCTTGCTGAGCATTCCTTCTACGCCTGAACCTACGTTATATCCGGCCCAGCTCATTGCTCCTAGAAACAGCATGGGCAGCACGATGAACATCGCCCCCATCACATACTCGATCACCTGCGCCGTGACGGTTCCATCCATAAACCCGGATGTAGGCAGCGACAACAGCACCTGATTGGAAGCCGACACCTGGTTGTACAAGGTATCGAGCATGCTAGAGTCGACCCAGCGGGCCAGTTCCCACCAGAAGCTCAGCATGTGCAAGGTGAACAGCGCAAACGTCACCGTCATGACGGTTTTCAACTGGTAGGTACTGACCAGCAGGATCAACGGCAAGCTGATGATGACGCCCATGATCAGAAAAGCCTGCACCATGGGCAGGGCGGCGCGTAGTGCATTCATGGCGGGAAAGTTACTGAAGGAACCCAGGGCCAATCCGGTGTTGGTGGCCAGATTGTTGAGCCCCTGATTGATCGAGCCGCCACGAGCGCTGGAGCCGTAGTCCTGGTACACCTGTCCGGGCGACATGGACCTCGATTGCTGGCGCGGACTGACCAATTCGCGCAGGGTGGCATCCTCAATCTCGTTGCTTGAGCGGCCGGTCAACCAACCTTTCAACTGAGTCAGCAGCGAAGGATCGACTTGCTCGATCAACCGCTCGCGTAGCCCGATACCGCTGTCGCTCCACCACTGCTTGCAAGTGGGGTAGCCCGCGCCATTCTCTAGCCGCGGTAATGAGACATCGCGGTTGTCGTCATAGGGCCAACTGACGCGCGGCGTATGTGAGCGATCCGTATCGTAGTAGCCAGGCGTTTCGAGCAGATAGGTAGACCCGATCCAGGAAGCATCGTGACTTTGTGCCTTATCCAACTGCGGACGGTTGGTGAACAGCCGAGAACGGGAATAGCCATAGCAGTCGCGAGTGAAGTCGGCGACTTCCTGTAGCAGCACCTGGCTGTTGATGCGCGAGCTGTCGATCTCCACGCGCATCTGCCGGATATCCGGTGCGCAGGGGATGGAGGCGGTGGCCGCTGCGCTTATACCTTTGCTCAAGGCATGCACCAGAAACCACCAGATAGGTACGTTGGCGGAGCGTTCGCCGATAGTATTGAAGGTCGCCCCCCAGGCGGTTTCCGTCGGTTGGGCCATACTCACGCCGCAGCGCTGGCTCGCTGCATCATCGAACGCCATTGATGAGAGGCTCAACGGAAACACAGGCGCGCAACCGAACAAGACGACGATGTAGGCCAGCCACAAACGGTTCTCGATCCGTGGCACCGAGAGCAGCCCCTTGTTACCTTCGTCCGCGCCTTGCTGACGGGCCGACAACCATTCCTGCAAGATGATTGCACCAAAGGGCACGGCGAACAGTCCGGTGTCGGACAGGACGCTCCAGATGCCGTTGTTGATGATCCAGGCCAGCAGGGAGAGGTAAAACTCCAGGTAGCTGTTGGTGCTCATGAGCATAGTAGTGGCCTCACAGTCGGGTGAGTTCGACGCAAGTAACGAGCACGAGCCCTAATGCTCCGATGCGCTTCACGCGCAATCGATCCTGTGGCCGATGTCGGTAGCGTCGAAGCAGATCCCACCAGAACGCGAAAACTGCGGCGTAGAGCAGGGTGCGCCACCACCGCAGATAAGGTCGTACGGATTCGAATGCATGTTGCCAGACCTCGAAACTACCCAGCGCAGTGCGGCCCATCCAGGCGACCAGTGCGGCCGTGAGGATCATCACCGCGGCAATCCCTAGACGTGAAAGCAGAGTGAATAGCGGTGAGCGTTTCATGGCTCACTTACGCCTGGCGTCAGCATCATTGAGTCGGCCGGGCTCGGGGTCGCCTTGCTCGACGGTACGCGATGCGTCGGCACCACCGGCATGCCGGTCGAGCACCAGGCTGGCGGTGTTGGTAGCCAGCATCTGCCGGACCTGCAGTTCGGTCTGCAGCAGGCGTATTTCGCGCTCCAGGGTGTCGATGTTTTTCGTCAAGGCGCTCTGGGCCGGCTCGACTGAGGCGATGTTCGGTTCGTGACTGCCCGCCAGCAGGGTGCGCAGTAGCAGCAACGCTTTGTCGAGCACACTGGACAAGGCCGTCTCACTGGCCAGGCGCCGCGCCAACAGATCCTGATCGGGGTCGTCACGCAGGGCTTCGACCACACCACGGGTCACCGGCAGCATCGGGCTGGAGGCTTTCGCCAGGTTGTCAGGGGTAGGCGGCAGAGAGCCAGACAACAGCCCTTGCAGGGCCTTGAGGCGCTCGTTATAGGCCTCATGGATCAGCGGCGTCAGTCCGCTGCCAGCGGTCGCACGCAGAGTTTCGCAGCTGTCGCAGGTCGCGACTTCGCTCTCGCCCAACACCCGAACAGCCCAGTCGGACTCCTCTTGGGGCGAAGCCCATGTCTGACAAATAGCCCCTCCCAGGCAATCACTGCTACTGATCGAGGCACTGTCATCCACCGTACGGTTATGCAGCAGGTTATAGCCTGCGCGGACCACGTCGGCGGTCACCCGAATGGGCGTCTGCCCGTTACCTCCGGCCTTCGAACCACCGACCCAGGACACCCCATTGTTGCCGTTATGGGCCTCGGTGTTTTTCACCGCTGCCACCGCATCACCGCCGGTTTGCTCCAGATTTCCTTGCATCTCCTGGTTTTTGGCCAGCGCACCCCAACCGGCTTGACCGACCTTATCCGCCATCTTTTCGGCCATGGCCTGGCAGGTTAGCTTAGAGCGGTCGAAGTCGATCCGACCTTGCATCACCCCGTTACTGAGCAACTCATAGAGACCGGGGTTGGCGCGCTGGATGATCAACGCCGGCAGCGACATCACCGCTTGGGTCGCGTTCTGCACGATGCTGCCCATGATCTGCTGGAAACCTTCGGTGACGCCGTTCAGCTGGTTTTGCAGGGTGTTGGTGAGGCTCATGTTTCCGCACATCATGTTCGCTCGCCAGGACACGCCAGCACCGAGACCGCTGGGGCGGTAGAATGAACTGGGCGAGCCCGCCGCCGAGCCGCCACCGATGGTGTACATCACTCGGTCGTCGAGTACTTCACCTTGAGTACCCAGACGGTAATCGCCCTCGGCGGCGTAGGCATGTGTGGCAATGGCGAGCAGTCCACAGAGCAACAGACTCATCGTGCCCAACCAGGGCCGCGCGAGAAGCCGACTCATGAAGCACCTCCTTCGAAGTCGATGCTGAACAGAAAGGTCTGTCCCTCACGTTTGCAGCAGCTATAGGGACGCCACAGCGACCAGGCGTAGCCGCCATCCGCGCTCTGTACCGGATCGCTGGGGAAGATGGCGCACGTGGGCTGCACCTGCGGGTAGAGCAATTGCCATTTGTGGGTCGAAGTGTCGTTTTCAACGATCGGGCCAGGCGGCCAGTAGCCGTCGCGTTTGGCGGGCGTGAGTGGTAAGTACACATGCGGCTGCCAGTTGTGGGTAATCACATCGCCGGCGCGTTGCGCCATGACTGCGGCCGCCTTGAAATCGTCGGGCTGTACCAGAAAGCCCTGCCGGGGATAAACGTTGCCCCACATGTTTCCCGAGACCTGACGACCAATTTCACGGATCCCCGGCATGAGCGATTCGGGGTAGAAACTTTCTGGGATGCCATGGCGCCAAGCCAGTGAGTCCAAGGTACTCAGGTAGTAGGGCATGAACGCCGTTGCACCGCTGGCGCAGGCGTAGCCGGACTGCGAAGCCAGTTGCGTGGCGGCCCAGCCACCAGGGTGGCCGATGCTATCAACGTTTTTGAAGCGGAGCAGGTTGTCGCGGTGGGTGTTCGGGGTGATCAGGTTGCCGCCACCTTCCGCACCGTCGATGGGAGAGGAGAGGGTGGCCATTTCGGTCCAGGGGTTATTGCCGGTGGTGGCGTAGCTCGAGACCACCAGTTCAGGAATGAAATGACGAACCTTGGTCGAGGTTTTGACAGTGCAGCCGAAGGGGGTACAGAGGAGCCAGAAGCAGATGCCGACGACTCTGTAAGCGAGGCAGTTTGGCGAAAGTACGGAGGAGGTGATGCTGGCGGTGTCCAGCGCCATGCTCGGGCCGCATGCCAGCAGGATGCTTAGCGCCAAGGACTGTAGCTTTGTGGGGGGGATGTACGAGCAGGCAACAGGCATGATCCAGGCTCTCGGTGTATGGCCTGGGCAGGTTCGGTTACGGACTGAAGACTGTCAGTGGAAAAAATGAAGGTGGATGTATCGGATTTGCGAGACGTGAGACTATTATTTGACGTGAAGGGAGCTGCGCAGGATGTCCGGCTCTGTAAGTAGTTGATCTGCTGTAATTTCGAAAATATTGGCGAGCTTGCATAGGACCAACAGCGACGGATTGCCCGTGCATCGTTCGATTTGACTGACGTAGGTGCGATCCACCTCGGCCATGAGCGCGAGCTGCTCTTGGGTTAGGTTTTTCACGCGTCGCATCAAGCGGATGTTTTCCGCCAGTTGTAGACGAAGCTGTTCGTAGTCTTGAGTCATGCGCGCAAATTGCGCCTTGAGGGACTCTCAATCCACGGGATATAGTCTACATTGGCATTGATCTAGGCCATTTGATGCTCATGCCTATTCTCGAGCGTTCATTTGGCTTCGTTAAGATTTTCGAAGCTGGGTCCAACGTCTAACAATAATTCAGAAATCTAGGGTGTGTATGGACGAAAACTACATTTCAATTCCGGCGGCGGATAGTAGCCCAAGTCTGCTGACGCCTTGGGGCAACGAATTTTCACCGATGATCGAGCGTGGTGTGCAATGTGCCCAGGCTTGGCTTGAGGCAACGACCGATATTCCTTTGTGGTGGGAACTGGCGCAAACGCGCAAGACCTTTCCTGTCGGTGACTGCCAAGATGCCTTCGAAGCCGGTTTTCTGTTGAGAATTCAGCAACGGCTTCGGAGCGTGTCACAGTAACCCTGTTGCTTATGGGCGATTGCATCGTCTTGATCGCCCGTTTGCACTCAACCTGGCTGCATCGCCACAGACCATGCAGTTTAAGAACGATTGCCGCTTCGCTGGCGCGTTTTTCCACCGGCTGAACAACTCGGTGGGGGATTGTGCTTCCCTTATTTGGGCGCTGCACCAAGGGCGGCACTTGCTTCAAATGCCACCGGTCATGCATCGAACGTGAAAATCTCTTGAAAGGTATGGTTCCAGACGCCATTCCTCTAGAATGGAGGCTGACAGAAGTAGCTTTCGCCCTGTTACAAACAGGTTTACGTAGCTAAGATTCTGATTAAGTGCAGATTCTGCACGCTCTGAGAACGTGGAGCGCGATATGAAAGCCAAACGAGTGTTGAGTGACGATCTGGTGAGCCGACTGGAGGATAAGATCCCGGTCATGGCTGAAGGCGCCATCAATACCGCCTATATCAACGCCCTGGCTGCCGGCCGCAGTGTGATGGAAGTCATGAACGGCATGCTTGTTGAAACGACTGCTGACGGTAAGCACAAAGTCATTCGGGTGGCCAAGCCCAAGCACAAAGTGACTCTGGGTGGCGTCATTAAGGTGCGCCGTTGCTCATGACTGTCCCTCGGTTGAGGGTCTTTGCTGGACCCAACGGCTCCGGCAAGAGCACGATGAAAAGTGCCATCCCTTCCCACCTGATCGGTATCTACATTAACCCGGATGAAATCGAGAAGGCTGCCAAAGACAGCGGTCGTCTGGAGTTCAGTGATTTTCAACTGGAAGTTGAGGGTGATGAGGTCCTCGGTTTCATTAGGGAGCATCGGCTGGTCAGGTCTGCCCGGCTCGATGAGGAGGCGACCAACATAGGCTTTAGCAGCAACGGCCTGAATTTCCAGACGGTCGCGATGAACTCCTATTTTGCCTCCGTGCTCTCTGACTTCATCCGGAACAAGCTCCTCGAAGACCAGCTGTCTTTCACCTTCGAAACGGTGATGTCTAGCGACGACAAAATCGCTTTTATGCTCAAGGCAAGAGAGTCTGGATACCGAACCTACCTGTACTTTGTGGCAACTGAAGACCCTGACATCAATATCAACAGGGTCAGGAACCGTGTCGCGGCAGGTGGGCACCCAGTTCCCATAGAAAAAATTGTACAGCGCTACGGCCGTTGCCTGAGCCTGCTGCCTGTGGCTATTGCTGCTTCGGACCGGGCCTACATCTTCGATAACTCCGGTGCCGATCTGGTGCTGCTGGCCGAAGTTACGGATGGGACGGACCTTGAGTTCAAGGTTGATGAGGTCCCTGACTGGTTCATGGATGCCTACGTTGAAAGGGTGTCCAACGGCTAGCTGCCGGATTGGCCAAAGCTGGGAGCGCCACACCTCCCTTATATGGGCTCTATTCCTCGTGCGCTATCGATCCGTTCAGCTACCCGGTAAGCCGCTTCCAACTCCGAACAGCCATTCTCCTGCATCAGTGTCCAGCGTTCGGCTTTTTCCTCGGGCTCTGTCATGGCCAAGGCGAGGTAAAGACTGGGCGGCACGGCCCGAAACAGCGTCTCGAGCTTCTTCGACAGCACCACTCCTTCGGTGTATTTGCCCGGCTCCTTGCTGGCGGACAGCAACAGGGCTTTCTGTGCCGACGTGAGATTCTTGAAGCGAGCGATCTCTTCGATTTCTGCTGGTGGCATGTTCAAACAAATCCACCATTCGATCATGTTGAGCATGGTTTGCGCCGCAGTGGGGAAGTCGGCAAGGTTTTGCGTCGCCAGCCAGAACCACGCGCCGAGCTTACGCCACATCTTCGTGCCCTTGACCACGAAGGGCGCCAGCAGCGGGTTTTTGGTAATGATATGTCCCTCATCGGTGACCATGATGATGGGTCGGCCCAGGTACTGGTCTCGTTCGGCAAGGTTATTCACGGTGTTCATCAGGCTGATGTAGCTGATGGACATCTGTGCCTCGTAGCCTTCGCGAGCGTAGGTGGCCAGATCGACGATGGTCACATCGCTCTCGGGCCAAGGCGCGCCTTCACGATCGAACAGTTCACCCTCGAAACCCTGGCAAAACAGGTCCATGGACTCGCCCATTTCCTGGGCACGCTCACGACGTTTCTCCGGCAAGTGCGTGTCGGCGGCGACGCGCAGCAACGCGTCGCGCACGTCGCGGGTCAGTACCTGGCGCTCCGCTGCGATACAGGTCTGTGCTGCATCCAGGATACACTCGCGGATTAAGCTGCGATCGGCTCGACTCAGGCGCGCCTCTTCCTTGACCTCGCCGCCGGTGATCATCAGGCGGGCGGTGATTTCCAGTTCGCCGAGAACATCGCGCTGGTCTTCGCGACTGGCTACCGCCTCATCGTCCAGCTCATCGATCGACAGACTCGCCACCTGATCCGGCTGCTCGACCAGGCGCCAAGCATCGGCGAACGGGGCGAGACTGACCGAGGCGCCAGGTTTCAATTGGACCTTGTTGACCGACAGGCCCTGTGTCGCGAAGTAGTCTCCCTGCAAGCCGAATGAGTTGCCGGCCTCGACGATAAACAGGCGAGGGCGGTACACGGCCATGACCTGCATCAGTAGGGTGACCAAGGTCGCCGACTTGCCGGCACCGGTGGGGCCGAACAACAGCAGATGACCGTTCATGGCCCGATCCAGGCGTGACAATGGGTCGAAGCTCAATGGCGAGCCGCCGCGGTTGAACAGGGTGATGCCCGGGTGGTCGGTGCCGGTGCTGCGGCCCCAGACCGGAACCAGGTTCGCCAGGTGCTGGGCGAACATCAGGCGGGTGTACCAGTTACGCGTGTCGCGGGCCGGGTTGTAAGCCATCGGTAACCAACGCAGGTAGCTGTTGCAGGCGGCGACCTCAGCGCCTTCACTTACCGGTTGCAGCCCCGCGCCCAACAGCGCGTTGGCCAGGCTGACCGAGCGCTGGTGCAATTGCTGTTCATCGTGACCGCGTACGTAGAACGCCAGGGTTCCTCGGTACAGCTTGTGCTGGCGGCCGATGATCGCGCGAGCCTCTTCGACATCCTGACGAGTCTGGGTCGAGGCCAGGTTTTCACCGATGGCTTTGCGAGCTAGGCGGTTCAACTGATCCTCGACTACATCCTGTGGTTTGACCATTAAGGTCAGACTCATCACCGTACCTTCGGGTAACTGGTCGAACAGCGCATTCACCGCGTCACCCTTGCGGGTTTCGCCGGTGAGTTGACCAATCGATGGTGCCCGCCGCAGTTTGTCCACCACCATCACCCGGTGGGGTTGATCGTCGAAAAACCAGAGTCCGTGCTGCACATCCGAACGCGGTTCGTTGAAGAACAGCCGCTCGGCAAAGTCATGATCGAAGGGCAGATCCAGCGACTCACCGTCACCCGACTCCGGATAGGCCACGCGGCGGTAGAAATTTTCGGGCGCTTCATCAGTGAGCCTGGGGGCCGGATTGAACCAGGGCAATAACCAGTCATACAGACCTCGGCCATCGACTCGCGTTGAGTGCACCCCGCACGCCTGCAACGAAGCACGGATACGTTCGCAAGCCTGTTGCAGGGATTGCACCGGGGTGAGTCCCGTCTCCTCAGCGTCAGATTCAAGCCAGCGATAGACCACCAGACGCACCCGTCGGTTATTGCCGCGCCAGGGCAGGCGCGTCACCACCTGATCCTCAAACAGACCACCGGGCTTGGCGATGGCCTTCAGATGACGGCGGCTGAGCTGCAAATACGCCTCGGTGAAGACCGTACCTCGCGCGCTGTTCTGAATATAATCGGTGAGCTGGGTCAGGTAGGGGGTGAAGTCGTTGTCGTCTTGACAGAAAAACTGCGCCACCCAAGGCGCTTGATCCAGCTCGTCAAAGCTATCCTGCAGGGCATCCT
Source organism: Pseudomonas sp. ICMP22404 (assembly GCF_006227205.1). GTDB lineage: Bacteria > Pseudomonadota > Gammaproteobacteria > Pseudomonadales > Pseudomonadaceae > Aquipseudomonas. The sequence continues at coordinate 304,147 of NZ_VCNG01000004.1, read as the reverse complement.
CGAGGGCATCGCGGGCCGCCATCAGCCAATCGGGTTCGCGCCCTTCGGTGCCGATGGGCAGCAACTCGAACACCGCGCCCACCGAACGATTGTCATCGAGCAGAAAACACTGCTCAGTGTCGAGGTACTCGACCCAAGGCAGGTGATCGGTGAAGCTGGGGTTGTGCGCATACAGTGCGGTTTCATCGGCTAAGGTCACGCGGGGGCGCGACGGGTTGCGCCAAGCTTTCCACGCGGGAGTGCGGTTGCCCGAATCGCCGGTACGCACTACAAGTCTTCCTGACGTTCACCAGGTAATGCGTACTGCACTCGTTGGTAGAACGGAAAGACGGTCGAGTAACCCGGAACCGGTGCCTGCTCGGTACCACTCAAATGCGGATACACGTACAGCACCAGATCGGGATTGGGCAGGCGCGGGAACAGGTTGCGGATCTCGTTCGCCGCTGTGCGCGTGTACGGTTCCTGGAGAGCCGCGGAGACATCTGCCTGAGCCAGCGGGCGGCGTAACTGCTGTCGAGCCTCCAGCAGTTGCTGCTGAGTGCCTTGCGAACCGGCGCCGTTCCAGATATCCATCATGGTTTGCTCCCCATGGGGCAGCAGCGTGTCTTTGTCGGTGGAACACCCCGTCAGGACCCAGCATAGCAAGCTAATCCAGGTCAGGCAGAGAAGCATGGTCTTTTTCATGGCGAACGCTCCGGCCCTTGGGCTCGTAGTCGATGGTGATCTCATGGTCGAGGTGCAGTGCGACCTGTGCTGCAGGTGGTACGTACACGGCAGCAAAGGCTTCGCCATAGAGCTTGTTGACCCACTCGCGGATGTCGCTGACCCCACCACTGAGAATGGAGTTCAGTGCGCTATTGCCACTGCTGCTGGTGACCCCTAGCGTACTGCCGCCCGAACTGATCACGCTGCTGTTGTTCCGCTCATCCCCGAGCAAGGCGGCGACACCGGCGCCAGCCGCAGTGATTAGGCTCTGGCTGCCGAGGTACTGTTGGGCGTTCGAGCGCCGCTCGCCGGCAATGCAAGGAATGCCATATGGATCGGAGAGGTAACCGAGTCCGCCGCGGATCTTGTCAGTGTTTGAACTCTGGGTCGTGGAAGCAGCGCGGCTGGCTATCGCCTTCGGCTGAGGCACCGTGCGGATGGTGCCATCGGTAAACACAAAGGTAATTGACTCGACCTGTCCGCGTACGCAGGATAGGGTCCAGTCACCGGACGTCGTGCCGCTCATCACGGCCCCCGCGACGTCCGGCAGGTCGATGCCGTTGGCGGTCAGGTTCTCCGGACCGACCAGCACCTTGAAGGGATAGGGGTCATTCACGGTGCCGTCCACCGGGACTCGGCCGATCAGCGCGGTCATGGCGACCGAGCCCATCAGCGTGGCGTTTTCGGGGATCGTGTAGACCGGCTTCGCGCCTTCGGTACGATCAACGGATCGCATCAGGTCGCGCTCACCCTTGGTTACTGCACGTAGCTGTTTCTGGCTGCGATCAATCGCGTTGTCTTTCAAGCCTTCCAGAGAGTTGAAAGCGGTAGGCAGACTCATTGCGGAGGAAGTATTGGTTTTGCCTCGGGAGTCGGTGGACAGAGCATCCGAGGGTTCAATCCACTGCAGCGCATCATTGGCAGAATGCTGCCCGTCGAACTGAGCCCCATCGCCCGGCTCAAGCCCCAATCCAATTGGCATATCCTTGCCTTTGCCAGTCAGCCCCGACAGCTGTTCCTGCAATTGCGTCAGCAGACCACGGGCCTGGCGACTGTCTTGTTCTGCTTTGAGCCGGGCCTCGTTGGCTTGTCGGCGACCTTCGTCGACCTGCTGGGTCACGCTACCAAGGGCGGTTTGGATACGTGAGTCGACACTGTTTTCCCGCTCGCGCAGACGGTTGTTCTCTGTCTGCAGCGTATCGTTGTGTTTCTTCAAACCGAGCATGTCGCTGCGCATGGCCTTCACCTGGCCGACCAGGGTGGCGACCGTGTCACGTGGAGTGTCGCCAGCAATGCCGAGCGACTTGGCTTGCTCGGCGGATAACTGAATGTTGCCCTGATCAACTGGGTTTTCTGGAGAAGGCGTGCTGCCACCCGCGACCCAGGTTTTCAGGATGATCAACACCACGGCCAGCAGCGCAGCCGGTACCAGCCATTTGAGCAAGGCGTTAGCTTTCATCGTCAGCACCTCGCGTAACGGGCGGGAGCAGCACAGCGTTTTCGAGGCCAGCACCGCGGGTGACGAGGTAGGCAATCGTGGTGTCTTCAGCGCTGCCGACAGGCCCGAGGAAAGCATGCTGGAAGGCCGCGGCGAACAGCTTGGCCTGAAGCCGACGCGGGTCGAGTTGCACCGTCGCTGAACCACGATTGCGCAACTTCACCGCCGTCACCCAGTAATCCCCGAGTCGCCAGGCGGCGACAAGTGTGCTGGACACGTTTTCGGTCGGCAGCAGAGTTGGCAGTTCGGTGCGGAGCTTAAGCGGGACGCGGCGTACCCCGGGCAGGGACTCCACGATGCGCAGCGGCGCGTACAGGTTCTGTGCGGCATAGCGCGTCAAAGCGACCGGGATCGGTGAGCGTTCTGAAACAGGGACGGTGCTGGACTCAGCCTCGGTAGCTTGCCCCTGAACATTCTTGAGAATACGCACTGGCTCCAGCGGTTGATCACCAGGCGTGGCCGCGATATCCAGCAGGATGATCTCACCTGTCGTGACTGATTGCAGTTGCAGTCGGGTCGGGGCAATGGCTTCCGACGCTTGCAGGTACAGCGTGCCGCCGGTTGATTGCACGCGCAGCTTGCCGGTCAGGGTTGAGGGCATGCCGACTCGAACAGCCTCATCGACAAAGACCACCCGTTCCTGGTTGATCACCAGCGGGACCGCGAGGGGGAGGCGTTCCCAGTGCATCAGCTCGACGGCCTGGGCCGCAACTCCCCATAGCATCAGTGCGACGGTTATTCCCAGGGTCGACATCCGCTTCATGGCTCACCTCCAGGCAGGGAGATTTTTTGCGGGGTGCCCTGATAACAATCCAGTGCCAGCCCCCACTTGTTGCGTTCGGGGTCCAGATCAAAACGCACCACGCGTAATGGATAACGCACCACCACCCGTTTCACCGGTTCGGCGGCGTAATACTCATCGGCATTGAGGTCGAGCTTGACCAGCCAGCTGTCGCGGTCGAGTTGTTTTACCCTGAGTTCCGGATCTTCGCTGTAACCTCGGCCGAGAATTTCGTAGACGCCACGCACCCGCTGGCGCAGTTCGCCAGCGGCCTTGCGGTACTCGTAGTCGCCATCGAGGAAGGCCTTGCAGGCGGGGGTCAGGTAGGACTGCAAGCCATAGATGGCACGGCGATAGTCCTGCTCGCCATCCGAGGGCCAGCGGTTGAGTTGACCAAAGATGTACAGCGCAAAGGCATACACATTCTCTGAGGGGATATCCCACCACTTGCGCGTGCTGCCCGAGCGCAGGTCCGGGGGGACATGCACCGTCAGATCGGTCGGTGCCGAGCGCCAGCCGTACCAGAGTCCGGCACAGACCAAGGCAAGGATCATTACCGCTAGACGCAGGCTGAAGATATGGGCCTGTTGGGCGTCCACCTTGTTCCGGAAACGACTCATGGTTGTCACCGGGACAGGGCAGGGCGCAGTCGACGCGAACGGCGAACCGTCCAGGCGCCGGAGTGGAGAATTAAACTTCCGTGACCCAGGCGCCAACGGTTGGCGAGTATCCATTCGAGCTTGCGGTACAACCAGGTCTCGGGGCGAGCCCGTTTGGCCCGACGCAGTAGTGTGCCACCGGCAAATAACATCAGTGCCATGCTTGCGATCATGCTGGTCGGCGCCACGGCAATGGAGGCGGTGGCGATCGCCAGAGGAGCGCCCAGTAGCAGGCCAACGACGGCGCCGGTGCCGAGCGCTACCCACATTTCATCGTTGGTCAAACCGCGCAATACGGCAGGATCGCGATTGAGTCGCTCCGGGAGAAAGACCAAGGTGCCGTCGGCAAGATGTTCGATAGTGTCGTTCATGTCGACCTCACAAAATTGCGGCAGCCTTGGTCAGGAACCAGATGATGATCACCACCAGCAGGGCTCCGATGCCGACTACGGCGCCGAGGTCTTTCCAGGTTTTGCGCTGGTTTTGCACGTCGGCATACACCGTCAGCGAATGCCAGGCCACCCCTAAAAAAGCGAGCAGGGCGATTAGCAGGCCGAGCAGGATGCCGCCGTCGTAGGCGTAGTTTTTGATTGTCTCGATCAGCCCGGAACCTTCGCCACGCGAAGGCGCTTCCATGGTAGGGAGCTCGGCAAAGGCCAGGCTTGGACCGAGCACCAGTAGCAGACCGATCAAGCGCTGGTTCGCACGATCACGCAGGTTTTTTTTCAGAGGGGCAAGGTACTTAAGCATGACGGCTATCTCCCGGATTAGGAAAGAGTGAAAAACATCAGAACCAGCAAAGTGAGCAGCACACGGACAGCACTGCCGCCAAACGCGCCGAAGCGCACACTGCCTGTCGCCCATCCCCGGTAAGCGGTCCACATCACCCACGCACACCAGAGCAACGCCAAGACCAGAACTAGGGAAATCCACAGCGTCGAACTGCTCTGCGGCAAGAAGCCGGAGGCGTTTTGGAAGGCCGAGGTCTGAGCGTCAGTCATGCTCATGGCGAAGGCTCCGCGGACTGAGTGTCGAGACGGTAATCGCCGGCCAGCTCACCGGGATCTCGGGGTTGAGCGCGGGAGGGGGATAGGTAGTTCTGCACACCTTGGTGAATGCGTTGGATATCCAGAGCCAGTCGGGGATAGTCGAAGCGATAGCGCTCGTCGGGTTCAGCCGTGCTGGCTGCCTCAGCTTGTGTCGCAAGGCGTTCGATAATGTCGAGCTGCTGCTGGACTAGGCTGAGCTGATCCTGCTCATGAGCAGATGCGGCATAGCTGCTGCCATCGACGATAGACAGCGCGAGTAGTAAGCAGCGAAAGGCGGTAGTTGGCATGATGCTAGCCCATATGGATCTGGGAGCAGCATCAGGTCAGAGGTCGAATTATTCAGTAAGAAACCTGAGGTCTGATGAATCGCTTTTTCTGGGAAAGGACTGGGGATGTTTACATTATAGCTAATGTGGTCCTTCGATCTTTGGTGGAGAGAGTGGTGAGGCTCTAGGGAAATTCCACTCTCGATAAGTTTCGTTGGTGGCGGTACTCGTTTCGTAAGGAAACCCAGCCAGGCTGCCTCGGAGTAGAACGGATGGCCGAAATCCTCGCTACCGACTCGTTTTTTTGTCAGTAAAAACGGACGTGCAGTGCCCCGGGCACATGCTGAATAATGGCCAAGGTATCGTAGTGGTCCAGAGGAAGAGACCATGCCAGTCCCAAAAATCAACCATCACACGTACCTACTGATCCGATCATGCCGGACTACGTTCTCGAACAGTAGGATGAGCTCCATATCGAATGGCTTGCTCATGTTCGACCACCAATGTAAGTCGATAACAGGTCGATACGGCCGAGCCCCAACTCGTAGCTGATTTGCACTCGGGCATCCTGATCTAGGCGTCGGTCGAGCTGGTAGCAACGGCCACCGTTGATGGGCGCGAGATGATGAGTGATCTGCTCAAAGCGTTTGCACGCATAGGCGACCCGAAGTTCGTGGAAGCCTTTGAGGTTGTGCGAATGGAGGATCTCTCGTGCGGCGCGGACGATTTTCCGTTGTAGATCGACATAGCTTTCGTTCGGTGCAAGCAGGTTACGGCTGCCGTTGGGCGAAACCTGTTCGGCAAATTTTAGCGCGTCAAGAATAGGATCATTTACCGTGATCCAACGAAGCGCCGACACACGTGAGTGGTAACCTTGGATGCCATCTCGGATGTTGATTTGGCCGTAGTGTTCTGTCTCATATTTTAGGCGCGGTAGATCGGCAAAAATGGCCTCGCGCAAGCGCACTCCGGTGGCTCGCGCCAACTGAACGATAGTCGCCGCTCGCGGCAATTGGTGTTCACAGAGCACGTCGATGATCCGCTTAACCTGTTCGTGGTTTTGGTCTTGCGGCACCGAGCGACGAACACTGGTGCGCTGCATTCCCAATGCCATACTCGGACTCAGCACCTTCACAGACTGATCGCCTCGAAGCGCCGCCAAAGTCCGGTTCACGCTGGACAACCGGTTTTGCGCGGTAGCGATGCCGATAGCGCCGTGTTCAACTTGTTGGCGCAGATACTCTGCGTAGTCCAGCAAGGTCTGCCGGTCTATCTGTCGCGCATTGTTAAATCCCGGCCCATCCACCGAACGACACCAGCGGACAAACGCCTGCCAGCGATCACTGTGCGCCTTGACCGTGGCGTAATGTCCTTCGCCAAAAAAATCGCGCAATGCTTTCGGTCCGGCATAACTCAGTTGTCGGCCATAGCCAAAATTGCGTCCGTCTCTTCTACCAACCAATGCCATGATCAAACTCCTCTCGAAGCCAAACATCTATGGGGGGGTGTCCACTAACGCGGGACTGACGGGTCCTTACGACCGGGAGCTTGGGCATCTCATAAGCTGGCCTCCTGAATACTTCCGCAGATAAGCATTCGTGTCGCACTCAGAGATATTTTTTGAACGTCGCCGCTGTGATGGCCATAGCCACCCCGAGAATCACGGCGCAAGGCACAAAAACAACCATGGGATTGAGCGAAAAAGGCAGAGACAGGTAAAGGATCCAGGGCACGCTCAGCAGTGGGATGACCGCTCGCTTGGACCGGTGATAGACGAAGCTGCTTTCGCGCCCGGCTCCAAATTTGCGCAGGTCGCGGCGCATCAGGCCGTCGATAAAGCCGGTGAACAAGGCCAGCAGAAACAGAGGAGTCGCCAAGGCCAAAATGGTCAAGCGCACCACAAAGGTGAAGCTGACATACACCGCTGCCAGCACAAAGTCCTCAATACTCACATACAGTTGATTGATCCAGCCCCAGAAACCCTGGTCTTGACTCGACACCTGCGCCTGCTTGGCAAAATCCGCAAAGCCCGTCTTGACCAGCAGCCACTGATTGAGAAAATCCAGCCACTGGGCGATTGTTTGACCGGGTTGCTGGATGATCAGAGATAATTTGAAGTGCTCACTGAGCCAGCCCAGTTCGCTGCTCAGCATGGCCTGACTGTGTCGCCAGCCTTGATCGGCCCAGAACAGCAGCAGACCGGCAAACTCGATCAGGATCGAGAACAGCAACGAGGCGATCAGCAAGCCGATGATGCGCAGAACGAGGCTGATTGCCGAGACGATCAGTCCTGGCCGCTGGATCGGTTGTTGCGGCGTGTTCTGTGTGGACGTTGCCATCTTTCACTCCGTCGCGCGCCACAAGCGAATGTCGTCACGAAGCCTTCTGAATGTGCTGTCTCTGAACCGTAATCTGGTCAGAGTAGGGCTACCCCACCTGATCCAGATCGAAGTCCAGTGTTGGACCGCCTCCGCTCGCACTCCACCATTGCCCTGCTTGCTCGTTGTAGGCCGCTCGCATCCGCTGAGTGAGCTCCTGCAGGTCCTTGGGCATGTCATCGTCGTTGGAGGGTTTAGGTAACGGCATTCGTACCTTCCAGAGCTGCCCTCCAGCCTGGAAGGAGAACATCTGCCCCTTGGGTAGACTGACGATGTGCGCAGGCTCGATCAACGGCACGCTGGTGCTGCTGACGCGGTCCTGCGAGGACGAGGTGAAGTCGGTATTGGCCTCAGGATCGGAGGTGTCGGTGGCGCCGGAGACTAAGGTTTTGGTCAGCACATTGACCTTGGGCAACTGCTGGGTGAGCAGCTCCGCGGTGGCGGTTTCACGGACGCGCAGCATCTGTAGGGTGTTGAAGTTGCCGATAACCTGGCCGGCCTTGGCACGGTTGCCAATGCGCGCTTCGATATCGCTGAGGGTCTGGGTGTAGGCCGTCACCTGGATGCCGGCGCCGCCGCCCTTGTTGATCAGCGGAATGAACTCATCGCCCATCAACTCATTGAACTCATCAGCGTGCAGGTTGATCGGAAGTTTTTCTGTGCTGCTCGTCTCTGTGGGTAGCCCCTGATCAATACCGTGCTTGTAGATATGCCCGGCGACCGAGACCAGATCGGCAAACATGGAGTTGCCGACTGCCGCGGCTACCTCGGCATCGGTCAGCGCGTCCAGACCGACATAGACGATGCCGCGTTTGCGGATGATCTGCATCCAGTCGAAGATCGGCCGTGGGTCATCCAGATCGGTGTAGTTGGGGGCCAGTAATTGAGCCGTCTTGCCGGTGGTGAGTTTCTCCAGCAGCGGCAGCAGCGAAGCGACGATTTTGTCGAAATAGGTACGGTCATACCGTACCGCCGAACGCAGTCCGTCCAGCACCGGATCAAATACCCGTTTCGCCGCCAGGTATTGCTCGATGGCCACTACGCGTTTTTCGCGCCCCACCATATGCCGAGGAATATTCTTCTCGTTGAGTTTGCCTTCGATCTGGACGATGACCTCCCATGCCTTCGGATCGGTCTTGGCGAAGAACTGCTGGGCATATTCGATGAACAACGCGTCGATGTTGACCACGTGTCGTTGGATCTGCAGGTAGTCCGGCCGTCGGCCCAGCTCGATCAGGGCCCGGGCGATGATGTTGACGAAGCGCCAGGCAAACTCACGGAAGGCAGCAGAGTTACCTTCACCGCTGAGCTGTCCGGCGATGCGCGATGCCACCTCCGAGATTCGCCCGAAACGTCCCACGGCGTTGTAGCGGGCCGAGATTTCCGGCCAACCCAGATGGAAGACGTAGAACTCTTTTTCCCGGCCGGCCCGGCGCGCTTCGACGTACATTCGCTTGAGCAGGTCGGCATCGCCCTTGGGGTCGAAGACGATCACCACTTCATGCTCAACGCGATGGATGTCTTGGGTAATGTACACCTCGGCGAGCCGGGTCTTGCCGACACGGGTGGTGCCCAGCACCAGGGTATGTCCAACTCGTTCACCCAACGGAAGACTGACTTCCATCTCGTCCGGCTCGACCCCATGCAGCAAAGGTGAGCCGCCTACCGGTGGCAACGGACGTACGGGGTTGAAGGCACTGTCCCAGGCCGTGACACGGGCCAAGGTCGAGAGTGGAAACGGTGCATGCTCCAGGTGCTGTTCGAGTCCTCGCGCCAGGCGGTAGCGGGTCGGTGGATCGACATAGCGGGCGACTGCTGGATCTTGGGCCTCGACCAAGCGCTGGGTGTGCAGGCGGGTCCAGCGAAAACCGCAGCCCATGAACAGACGTTTACGGCTAATCGAAATCTGGCGACTGGTCAATTCGTAGCGGGGCAGCCGACGGATATTGCGGCGATAACGCAGCACGTCCCAGGCTTGGCGCAACCGGATGAAGCCGAACACGGCATAGGCCAGTGCCGCGGCCCTGCCGATCTCGGGTGACAGGGCCACGGCCCACGGCGAATACACGCACAATACTGCGGCCGCGATGCAGATCGCGACGGTGTACAGCTCCACCGCAGGCCGGAGCTTGGATTCCATCACGTGCTCGGCCATGGCCTAGGCTCACTGTTCCAGCGAGGTCGCGGTGACCAAGATGGGGTAGTGCTCGATCTGCAACCGAGCGGCGATGTCGTTACCGTTGACTGGTAGGATGGTGATGCCCGGAGCCGCTGCTCGGATCTGGGACAGGGCTTCGGTATCGGCGACTTCGACGGCCAGGCCGGCCGCGCCCATTTCGCGCAATTTAGCCGCGTGTTGGTGCAGCCAAGCCAGCGACTGGGAATCGTCACCCACCAGAAAGAACGGCTGCAAGCCAGGCATGTTCAGCGGTCGAGGCGTGATCTGGCCCGGGGTCAGCCGAGAACTGCTGACGGGGAGTATCCAAGCCTCATCGGCAAATGTGGACAGGTCGGCATGAATGGCCCGATCGGACGGGACTCTGTCATGTATCGGCAGACCCGTGGCTCGAAGATACGGTTGGGCGAGGTCGCCACTCCGATCCTCGACAGCGGCCAGTTCCGCGTGGGCGAAAGGTGCCAAGAGCAAGATGGAGTAACAGACAAGAGGGATTTGTTTCATGGTGGAGTGACCTGTTCGAAGGAAACTTGCAGCCGTTTGAGTTGCCGGGAAAAACCGGTGCGGTAGCGCGCGGCGGGCGCTCCTCCCGCCGGACGGTGATAGCGCCCGGCAGCCAACACCCAATCGCCAGTGGCGGCGTGCTGCTCACGTAGCAGCTCGGCGGTAACGGCGAGATTTCGATAGGGGTCGAGGGCTTCGCAGGGGCTGGAAAAACGTTGTCCGTGGTAACCCAGATTGGTTTGCCCGAGTCCGGCGTCGATCCGCGTGGCGTTATGTCGGGCGAGTGCCTGAAGCAAGGCCTGGCACGCCGCTTGGCGGTTGGCAAAGCGGTAGGGTGTTCCGGCGATATTCAGCGTCCAGGGCCAGGGCAGCAGCCGACCACGGACGCGGATACCACTCTCTTGTAGAGCGATGGCGAACAGCACCGTCGAAGGGATGTCAGCGCCATGCGCTGCCAGTTGGTAGGCCGGTGGCGGAAACTCGTCGGCCAGGGCAGCGAACGTCACCAGTATGAGCGCAAGGCCAATCAGTCGAGGCGCTGCCATTGTCCATTCACCTGTTGGAAAGTGGCGGGCAGCGACCTTGGCGCGCCCAGGCTGAACCAGTGGCCGCGGTCATGGTTCAGGGTGATCTGCCGACGTTGCACCCGAGCTGGGTCGATGCCCGCTTGCCGAGCCCAGGTGCGGACGCGTTCATCCTCGCCTTTGCTGCCCACCAGGTAGATATCGAACGCTGTGTCACTGCTTTGCAGGCGCTGTGCTTCGGCAATACAGGGCTGGCATTGGTCCTCTACGAACAAGGCTGGGCGGGGTGCGACAGATGAACTGGCAGGGGATGGAGATGCCATTCCTTGGATCGGGAGTAGTCCGGGAAACAGCTTGGCCCATGCGGCGGTGTAAGCATGTTGATAGGCCAGCTCGCGTTCGGCGCGTTTGGCCTCCAGCCGGACCTGCAATTCGGCATAGCGGTGACGCTCCTGATCGGTCTCGGCTTCGACCCCGAGCGCCGTCAACGGATCGAGATTCGGGCTCCAGAAACCGCGCGGACCGGCTTGGATTTGCTCGAAGCGTGACCACTCCTGCTCTGTCAGTCCCCAGCTCGTGGCCTGCCCAGCGTGGGAGTGTTCTAGAGGCGTGGGTCGCGTGTTCTTGGTCAGAGACTGAGTCGCGGCGGTATCTCCCACCGCAGAGCCAATGGCAATCACTGACGAGAGGAAGAGGACGGCGGGCAGCAGTGTTCTGTTCATGATGGTTTCTCAAGGAAACTGCACGGTCTGGTCTGGCTGAGCGTCCACTGCGAAGATGGCTGCGGTTGGCTCCAGCTTTTTCAGGTACCAGGCTCCGATCTGCTCGCCGCGATGCAGCAGTCGAACCTCCACGAGAGAGCGACTGTCATGAGGGGCGATTGCCAAGAAACTTTCACCACCGCGGGACTCGACACCTAATACTGAAAACGGTGGAGAGAGTGGAGTGGGCTTGTGGGGAGCGGTCTTTTTCGGTTTGGCAGCGGAGGGTGTTGGTGTTGGTGTTGGTGTTGGTGATGGCTTGGACTTGAGGTCCAGGAGCTGCTGCTCCACCTGTTCAAGGCGTGCGCGTAGCGCAGCCATGTCTGTCTCGGTGGCACGGGCTGCCAGACCGTCGCGCAGTACCTGTATCTCTTGTGCCCACTGATCCAGCATGGGATCGAGGGTGTTGGCCTGTTGCTCGCCGGTATCGACCAGCTGTTTCAGGTCTCTCAACGCGTACTGCAGTTTCTCCTGCGCGTCCTTGAGGGCACTTGAGTCATGTTGCAGGGTGTCCAGGGTCTGTAGGTGTTGGTTGTTGGTGTTCTGCAGTTCTGCCATGCGCTGATACTGGTTATACAACCCGCCGCTCAGACCGGCGATCGCCAGGCAAAGGATCCCAATGATGAGGGTTTGAAACGTCGAGGCTTTCATGGGCGTGCCTCCGGCTGACGGAACGGGGCAGGCGTGATCGACACGGCGCTGCTATCAGCTTTTTGCTGCTCGAAGCAGACCGAGCGGTTGACGTCGTTGGTCGTGAGTTGCCAGGCCGGGCCGGCCAGCACTTGTAATGCATTGCGCAAAGGGATTGGACCCAGCCGGTAATGGGCCGCCGGCAGGGGGCGGCTGAAGAGCACTGTCACTGGCGCGGCGTCTGGGCAGAGCGAATAGCCCGAGCGCAATAGCACGTAGTGCAGCGCATCCTGCACAGAAGGACTCAGACTGGACGGAATACTCACGTCGATGACTTGAGCAAGAAGGTCTCGTTGCTCTGTGGTGGGCGCAGTGCTGACCAGCGTATAGCGACCATAACGAAGCTCTGCCTGATAACTGCTCTCGGCCGTATCCATCGAGTCCTGGACTCGACTGGGGTCATTATCGATTGTTGGGTTGGGCGACGATGTGTTGGGGGCTTGCGCGGTGCAGGCGCTCAGCATGCCCAGTAGGCAGACCGGCGTGAAAAAACGGCCCATGGAAAGGTCCTCATGTCAGATTCAGTGCAGAACCTGACATGAGGGAAGGGGGTGATTCAGTGAGAAAGGCGACTTAGAGCGGGTCGTTTTTAAGCAGAACACTTCACGTTGCTATTCATCAAAAACGACGAGCCCAGACAAGGCTGCAGCATCGGGATCGAAGATCAATAATCGCACATCCGCCAACGCCGCCAGGTACAACACGTTGACCAACGCTTCCGGCGTGCCGGCATCGAGTTGTTCTTGCCTCAGGTTTGAATAAGGCTTGTCATCAATGTTCAGCAAGTTCTCGTCCGTCCATGGTGTACCGATCAGCTTGCAACCGATACCGTCGCAATCCGGCAAGGTGAAAAGCTCGAACAACAAGCCGGTCAGTTTGGGGGCAGAGTTGCCCACAGACCGCTCCAGGTAAAACATCGCTTCTTCGGGAAGATGTGCAGTGCTGATTTCCCAGACCCGGCTGTAGTGCCCCGTTTCGAAGTTCAAGCGATGGATCACGGCGTGGGCTTCTTCCAAGGAGTACAGGTCGCCGACGTGATGCTGCTTGTTGAGCATTTCGCCGATCACCGCGTAGATCACTTGGCGAACCAACCCGGTGGACTGGCAGCGTTCATCCAACTCATCCGAAATGGATTGGCCTTCGCTGATCAGAGCGAAATCGTCATTGAACACGCAGGGGAACAATTGCAGCCTATCGTCGGGAAGATGGGTTTGCGAGTGGTGCAAAGGGCGATAGCAGGGTGGGCAGTCGTCCTCGTAGGTGATCAGCAACAGTCGTTCGACATGCAGGTTATGGTAGCCGCGAGCAAATGGATTTGAGCCCGTCAGCAGGGATGGGGTTTGGTGCATGGGTTTCATGAGCGTTCTCCAGAATGAAAATAGAAACGAGGCGCCCGAAGGCTCCTGTGAGGGTTAAAGCCAACCGTATTCGGCCATGGACAGCGGACGACCTTTGCCCACGATGAAGTGGTCCAGTACACATACTTCGATCAGTGCCAAAGCCTCTTTCAGGCGGGCGGTCAAGATGCGATCTGCCTGGCTCGGTTCGGTACAACCGGAGGGATGGTTGTGAACCAATATGGCGCCTGCAGCGTTATGGACTATGGAGCGCATAACCACCTGGCGGGGGTATACGCTGACGCCGTCAATGCTGCCGTGAAAGAGGACTTCGAACGCCAGCACTCGGTGTTTTGCGTCGAGAAAGATCACGCCGAAGACTTCATGCTCTTGTTGAGCAAGTTGCAGTTTTAGGAAGGAGGCCACGGCATCAGGTGAGGTCAGCTCGGGGCCGCGGGTGAACAGCCGACGATCCAGAATACGCAGCGCTTCGTCGATCACTCGGTTTTCTTGGGCGATACGATCAGCCTCGACATCCGAGGTTTCAATCAGGGTGAGTTGGGTGCTCATGGTGGTACCTCCGAATAGGATCATCAGGGGCGCACACCCAAGGGGAGTGGTATCCCCTTGGTGGGTATGAAGTCGTGGTCGTTAGCGGATATCGCGTCGTTTACAACCGAGTGAATTGGTGGCGTTGACCTGATTGGGGTGAACCACAACCATCACAGGGCAGTGAGGAAAAGGCTTTTATCCCCCAGCCGGCTTCGGGGTCGAAGTCGGCACTGATGGGCATTAACCGAATCAGTCCGCGTTGGATCGCGGCGATGCGTTTCTCGACTTCATCCGCTGTGTGGTAGAGCGAGAGTGTGCTGTAGTCTTCGTACGCGGCGGCGAACAGGCAGTCGTCGCAAAGCCAAAAGGATTCCACGAGGGTTCTCCTGTGCTGATTGAAGAAAAGGCGCTCGGAGGAGCGCCTTGCTGAGATCTTATGGACCGTTCAGGCAGACTGAGCAGTGCGTGTAGAGTCACGGTGAGCCGTGCGGGGAGAGGGTTGATCTTCTGGTTCGGGCTCCTCAACTTCGGTATCAGCCGACGTTGTGGATGCCTCATTAGTAGGCGCTTGCTCAGCAGGTGCTGTTGCTTCCTGCCTGGCGGGCGCTTTGTACTCGAACGTGCCGTTGACCTTGATCCAGTCAATGAACAACAAACGACCTTTCAGGCTGGCGCCCGGTTGGCCTTGTTTATCACCTTTCTCATAGAGAAACGGATCGATCCACAGGTCGCCGATACGAAACGACAACAACACCTTTTTCTCGGCTTTGACGGCGTCCATGTAGAGACGAATCAAACGTTCAGCTTCGCCTCCAGCGACCTTGCAATCGAAACGGGTGTATTCCACCGCATCGCTGGCTCCGTGCAGGGCTGCGATATCGCAGGCCATGAACGGCTGGCCGCGGCGGACTGGTACTTCACGCACACGGTTGAGATAGCCGATACCGACAGTGTGTAGATTGAAGTAAGTGGTCACTTCTTGGGATTGGTTGGCGTGGGCCATGGTGGTTCTCCTGTTTCAAGGGAAAACGGCGACGCACAAGCCCCGACGGGGAAGTGAGCCCCCGTCAGGGTGGGTAAGGTAAAGATCAGCAATGAACTACCCGTCATCGGCAAACCGATGACGAACAGGACGATGCGTCTAGGTGAGTAGCGGTACAGCAGAAGAGCACCTGCGGTAGAGGTCCGCAGGCCCGGGGGAGTGGGCATTCATCACCGCTGAAGCGGTAACCGTGCGAGCTTCCGAACGCTGATCGCACTTGGGTAAACCACCACGAGCGTGGCGTAGCCTTGAAGGTTCCGGCTACCTGGGCTGTGCTGTCAACGACAGCGAACCACACCCTTTCTATAAGCCTGTCAAAGGGGAGCGTCAAGACGCTGCAACCCGATTTTTTACACTCGGAACACAGTGGCAATCACTGGAATGAAATAAATGAAGAGTCGGCCTGGCAGGAAGCCAGGCGAGGAAAAGAAAAGCCACCTTTGACGGTTTTATGCAGTCGAAAAGCTCCTCGCAAAGCTTGTTTCACTGCGTAACTACTCGCCAACCGACCCTTGTCGTGGCCTGGGTCGGAACCTGCTGGCACGCATCCGCGCACAAAGGGTACCCAGTGTTTCTCCGGCGGGCTCCGGAGTTGAATACGATCGCCGAAGCGGATGACCGCTATTGCCTGGTGGAGGCAACAGCGGTCATCCGCCACGACGATCAGATCGAGCACAATGTGGGAACGTTATTCCAATGAGGAGAAGGCTCCGAACTCTACGAGTCCGACCGAGCTACCCGGAGCTAATCGGTCTTGGGTCGCCATGGGCGATGCATCGGAGGTACTACAGCAGAGGGGCGTAACAGCGTCAAGCCAGAGGCGAACGCCTATTTGCTGCCGAGATGAGCGGCCAATTGTTCGACGGTTGCCAGAATAAAGGCGCGGTCACTTTCTTTCAGTCCGCTCAGCAGACTCGTGATCATCTGACTCTGGTCGTTGGGACGACTGCTCGACTTCGTCAGCAGTTCATCCATCCGGCAGTCGAAAATGTCCGCCAGCTGCATCAGCTTGGCGACGGAAAGCTCCACCAAACCTCGTTCCAGTCGCGATATGGCCTCGCTACCGATCCCCATGCGTTCAGCGACCTCTTCCTGGGTCAGATTACGCTCGGTTCGGTGCTTAGCGATCATGCGCCCGATTTGGGTCTGGGTGGGATGTTTATGTGCCAAGTGATGAGTTCTCCAGTTCAACCCGAATGGTTGAGCAAAGACCCATTGACATGAACATCCTTAACGGTTGAGTATCGACTTATTAGGTTGTTATTTTGACTTAAATAACCGTATACCGCGACGTGGTTTCTATTCCTCCGGGGCTTAGAGACCGAGGTGCCAGCGTGAATGAAGGGTCTGATAGGGCCAAGTTGAGGAATGGTTGAGCATGGAAGGTGAGAGCGATGACGTCATGGACCTAATCTGGGATCGAGCGCTGGAGCTGTTTATCGAGATCCATGAGTCCCCTGGTAACCCCGAACACTTCGACAGTCTTGTCCACTGGCTCAATGAGAGTCCTGCCCACATGCAAGCATTCAACGAACTGGGGCAGATATGGATTTCGGCAGGTATCGCCTTGGCCCGCGAAATTGGACAGCCCTTGAGCGAGTTAGAGATGGAGCAGCCGCCATTGATGATGCACTGACAGTGCATCGGTCCAAGGCTCGAGTGACTGATCTATAGCGTATCAGGAGCGCTGAGCTTTGTTTCTGATCGGCACAATGCCCTTGCAATCTGGGTATCGGGAGCATGACCAGAACGGCCCTGACTTCCCCTTACGCCTATGCATTGTGTTGTTGCAAATCGGGCAATCCGGGCCGGCTTCGACAGGTACCGCCAATGTGAGCGCCCCGCAGTGCTCGACCAACTGCGCGATCCAACCCGCCTGCTTGGCGACGAACGCGTCGAGGGTCAGGCGTCCCGCTTCGATTTCGTCCAGGGCTTGTTCCCAAATCGCGGTCATACCCGGATCCGCGACTGCAGCAGGTACAGCCTCGATCAGGGTATGGGCAGCGGCTGAGGCCATTAAGGCACGTTTTTTCTTCAGCAAATAACCACGGTCGATCAAACCTTTGATGATGCTGGCCCGGGTGGCTTCGGTACCGATGCCGGTGGTGTCGCGAAGTTTCTGTCTCAGGCGTGGATCATTGACCAGCTTGGCCACGTTTTTCATTGCCTTGATCAGATCACCCTCGGTGAGTGGTTTGGGAGCTGTGGTGCGCACGGCCTTGAGCTCGACATCGCTCACGGTGCACTGCGCGCCCTGTTGTAAGGCGGGCAATACCTGGGTCTTTTGACTGGGCTCATCGTCCTCCGAGGCATCGTAGAGCAGGCCTTTCCAGCCTTGGACCAGGATCTGTTTGCCAACGGCCGTCAACCGCTGTCCACCGCACTCCAGTTCGACCTGGGTTCGATCAAACTCATGATGGGGGAGAAATTGTGCGAGGTAATGGCTACGGATCAGTTCGTAGACATTGCGCTCTGGTTCGGACATCCGCGCAAGGTTCGCCGGTTCCGTGGTGGGGATGATGCCGTGATGCGCGGTGACCTTGGCATCGTTCCACGCCCGTGAGCGTAATGAACGATCGAGTTTTCCGAATTCAGGTTGCAGCGCGGGATCCGTTTTGAGCAGGGCATCGAGAACTGCAGGTACCTCGTCGGACATATTCTCCGGCAAATAGCGGCAATCACTTCGGGGATAGGTGGTGGCTTTGTGCGTTTCGTACAGGGCTTGGGCAATATTCAGGACTTCCTGAACGCCGAGCCCCAGCTTGCGCGAGCAGACTTCTTGCAGCGTACTCAGGTCGAAGGGCAGGGGCGCTGCTTCGCGAAAACGCTCTGTCTGCAGCGAGGTTACCGTGGCAGCTCTGCCGCCCGTGATCGCTTGGAGCGCCTGACTGGCAAGTGCCTGTTGCAAGCAACGCCCAGCCTCATCTCGTCCCGAGCTCGGCGGCAACCATGACGCGATGAATAGCTGACCCATAGACGAAAGCTGTACCTCCACGTCCCAATAGGGCACCGGGACGAAGCTGGCAATCGCGCGATCCCGATCGACCACCAGACGTAACGTGGGTGTCTGGACGCGTCCAACCGATAGCACACCGTCGTAGCCCGCCCGCCGACCGAGGAGGGTAAACAAACGGCTGAGGTTCATGCCGATGAGCCAATCGGCGCGGCTGCGGGCGAGGGCGGAGTGGTAGAGCGGGAAGGTCTCCTGACCGGACTTCAGCGAGGACAGCGCTTTGCGAATGGACGCCTCATTAAGTGCGGATAACCAGAGGCGCTGAATCGGGCCGCGATACTTGCAGAGCTCCAGTAACTCGCGGGCAATCATCTCGCCTTCACGGTCTGCGTCGGTCGCGATGACCACGCTGGCGGCTTCATTCAGCAGGCGTTTTATGATCTTGAATTGTGCTGCCGTTTTGGGTTTGACCTCGACTTGCCACTGCGAGGGAATGATCGGCAGATGGTCCAGCGACCAGCGCTTGTATTGCTCGCCATAGGCTTCGGGCGGGGCTGCCTCGAGTAGGTGGCCGATACACCAGGTGACGGTTGTCTCGGCGCCGAGCAGGCAACCATCGCTGCGCCGAGTGGCTCCGAGTATTTTGGCAATGTCACGGCCCTGGGAAGGTTTCTCGCAGAGGAATAAGCGCATAAGACTGCTCCGGATTGGGTCCGGAGCAGAGTTGTTGGAAACAGCCGTGGCAGGATATGAGAAACCTGAATCACAGGATCCTCATATTAGTCAGTGAGGAGCGCTTGGGATGGGACGAGGTTGCTACCCGTCGTAGCCTGGACGACAGAGTGCATACTCACGAGCAGAGAGTAAGAGCGACTCAACAACTTCACGCAAAGGCGCAATTTTTATGCCTAATACCCATCAGCCAGTAGGTTGCTGCCCTCGGCGCTTCTTGGATTTCGACGCTGGTGAACTGACCTGCTCGGTACTTGGCCCGAGGTGTTTCCCAGGTGCGGTCTGTTCGCTGGAGCGTTCCCGCATGACCACGCTTTGCACACGGTGAGGCAGGATGCCGACTCGACGGGCTTCGATCTTGAAGGTCACCCGCGTATTGTCTTCGCTGTCCTCCCACTCATCACGCACCGTGCGGCCCTCGACCAGCACGCGCATGCCTTTCTGGTACAGCGTGCCCCAGTGTTCGGCTTCGCGGTGCCAGAGCTCAACCGGTGCCCAATAGCCGCCTCGATCTTCATAGCTGCCCTCACGCGGCACGGGATTGTCGAAGTACACGTTCAGCCGTAGCAAACGCCGTGGCTCGTCATTTCCTGAGGCAAACTCCTGGAACTCTGGCGCACTGCCGATGTTGCCTTCACCGACGAAAAAAGTACTCATCGTGATATCTCCACTGCTGTTGTGAACTGGCGCAGTAGCAGTTCGGCACTGGCCATTTTGATCGCACAGGTGGTGGCCTGGCGAAATAGCGAATGCACCACGCTCATCTGCAGGTTCAGTGCAATGCGGTCGCATTCGAATCGGTGCAGCCCCTCACGCACGACCTGCGGCAGGGCCTTGTTGCAGAGTTGCCGTTCCCAGACCGCAACCCCCATGCGAGAGAAATCGCGCGTGCGCCAGCGCAGGAAGGTACTGCCGGCGCTGGTGTTCTGCAGCACCAGGCGAATATCCAGCAGTGAGTAAGGCGATTGTCCTGCCTTCTGCACTACTGTCTCCATCAAGCGACATAACTGCGCCTCGATTTCCCTCGCGACCTGCGCCAAGTGCTCCAACTCCCCCTTACCCTTAAAGGGCTTTAAAAGGCCTTTTAGTGAGGCGGCGTGTTCGAGCTGCCGATAGGCATCCGGTGTCAACGCTGCGAGGGATAACGGTTGAGCCGGTTTTACGGAATTCATGCTTCGTCCTCCGGCACATCCACAGCCGCAGATGGTTCACTCGGCTCCTCTGGCAGAGTCTCAGCGTCATCCGTTGGCCCAGCACCACGACGAATGATTGGTGGCGCGAACTGGGAGCGACGATGGCCCTCAAGGATATCCATGGGGGGTAAACCAAATTTGTCGATGGCTGCCAGGGCCCGGGCGTTGTTCGCCGCCATGTCATCGCGTGTAACGCCGGCATGCCGATAGCGCTGTGCCAGGCCGAACAGACTGCGCAGCAGATGGGCGCCGTCATCAATCCAGGCCTCCATGTCGACGCGGCCGATCAGGGCGGTGTGATGGGCCAACAGGGTGCGGCGCACCAGGGTGTCGTAGTCGGTCAGCAGGTAGACCGCCAGGAAGCCTAACTGACTGCCGATGTACAACGGCAAGGCGACGGGGTGGATGTTGAGGTTGTCACCCATGTCGATCTGGGGCGGGAGGTCCTGTTTGACTCGATCCAGTTGCTGGGTCAGTTCCAGCATCCCAGCTTTGGCCTGCATCAGTTTTTCTTCGAGTTGCACCATGGCCCAGTCGGCATAGGGATCGTCTTGGGCAGAAGTCTGTTTGATCAGGTTGGTGACGCTGATGTAGCCGGCCATGCCCATGATCGAGTGGACACCTTCGCGTGCTGTCCGGCCTTGCCAGATACGAGCAGCGTGGTGGGTATGCAGGGTCAGGGTGATGCTGCTGCGCAATGACCCCAGGTTGAGTTGGTAATGATCGGCCACGATGTAGTCCTCGCATAAGCTTGGCGAGAACCTTGCGACGGATGAGTTTCGAGGGCAGCCAAAAAGTTGAATGCGGACTGTTCGGTTTGGTTCGGTCGGAGCAACCGCTAGAGGGAGTTTTTAGCGAGATGCCAGTGGCGTTATTTCCGTGGATAGTTATGGGCATGTTGTCCGGCTTGCACAGATTTGGCTGCTCGCGATCTCACAGTAGAACTCCCTGGATTTGATGCCAGTGGCATCAAATCCACTGACGTCTACTGACGCCCAGGACGTTTACCGCGCAGTTGACGCAATTCATTCAGACACGCTTGGGCGAGAGCGGAGGCGGGTTCGCCCGGTTTTCTGGTCGAGCGCACTGGTGCTGTCAGGGCTGCCTCTGCAATGAATGACGGTTCTGTCTGACCCGTCCAGGGATGAAACTCTCCTTTCAGCGCGCGCTGGATCAGGCCCATCAGATACGCCGCGGGCTTGCGGATACCGCCGGCCGCACAGCGCGCACCGGCCTCGTTGAGCACCGCCTGCCTATCCGCCGGCTTGAGCTTGTTCAGCGCCACGATAGCGGCCTGACGTTCGTTCGGACTCAGGTGCAGCGCATTGGGCCAGAGCATGTTATCCACTGCTGGGGTCGCGCGCGGTACTGTACAAATACTTTCTTTTAATACGGTACAGGCGGCATTCGGATTCCGAACTGTGCCGAAAATACTGGCGTTCAGGCCTGGTTCGGAGTCCGAACGAGGGGCTGTACGATTCCGAACGAGGTGATCGCCACCCAGTTCAGAATCGTGCACCGCGTCGTCGGCTCCCAGGTCTAATCCTTGGCGTATCCAACGATCTCCCCAGCAGTCGAAGCGTGTTGGGAGTCGGTCCCGATCGATATTGGTGTCCTGACGGAGTTCTTCCAGAATGTGTTGGGCGACAATACGCACAGCTTTGGTGGCATGACTGAGGCAATGTCCGATCAGCTCCAGATAGTCCTGATCCAGTTCCATGGCTTCGGCGGGGGTTAATGGCTCATCGTGCAGGACATACAGTGAGCCTTGCAGACGCCCGTTAACCTGATCGCGCCCGCGACTCACCAAGCTGAGCCAGCGAGTAAGCCTGAGCATCGTCAGGACACGAGCGATAGTTTCACGGGAGGCTGACGCGCCGTAAGGTATGCTCGACAGGTAGGGCTGCAGATCCTCGTAGCGCGGTGTGACCATGCCTTGGCCTTGCAGCATTAGTCGAAACACCTGCCAGGCATTACGCTCCAACGGCGTCAGCCGATTGTCCAGCAGCAAGCGACGCGGGACGATTTCGTGTGATTGGCCACTGAACAGAAAGCCAGCCTGCAGAGCCTGGTTGGAGGGTTTTTCGGTAGTAGGGCGAGCGGGCCAGCGTTCATTCAATTGCTGGGTGCATTGCTGAAGGACGCGCTGCCAGCGGTTGGGCGAGACGGTGTTCATGTTGCATTGCTGTAGTGATCGATCTGCTGCCAAACGACGGTCAAGCTGATCTGTTGTTCCTCCGCCAGCATCATCATGGCGTCGAGCTGATCCTCGGTACCGTCTTGCGTCCGCAGCTGACACCAGCGCTGCCAGAGCGCATGTTCCTGCGCTTCGCTCAAGTTCTGCGGTCGACCCTTGCGGGTTTCTATTTTGAGTAGACGTCGACGCAGTGCGGTTTCGGAATGTGCTAAGCCAAAGCATTGGTACATGATGGTGCTGCTGGCCCCCAGCTTGAGGGCTCGGTTGATCAAGCGCTCGTTCTGTTCGTCGCGATCAGCTTGCTCAATCAGCCGATGCAGCACCGGCGAGTCGATCTTGACCTCGACCCAAGGTACGGTGGCATGTGTCAGGCGCGACAGCGTGGTGGGTGGCAAGGACTGCAACAGGTAGATGTCGTCCTCGCCCAGTCCGAGGGCTTTGCAGCGCTGCAGATTACCCAGGCGCAACTCGTGCAGCACTTGGGTTAGCATGGCCTGGTTGAGCACATTGAAGGACAAGCTCATGGCAGCGCCTCCGGTGAGTCGTGTTCAGGGGCAAGCGATAAGTCGATCAGGCGACGGGCCAAACGGATCAGGCGATACAGCTTGATCAACAGTCCGTCGGGTAGACGCTCCAACCCCACGTCCATGACCGGACGGTCTGTCAAAGGGAGTTGATACACACCCAGCAACAGCTGCCCGAACAGGGCTGAGGGCAGTTGTTTGCGATCCTCCCAGTCCACCTCGTCTTGAGCGCGCAGCAGGGCCAAGAGCAGCAGGTGAATGCCGGTGGCACGAGGTGTTGCAAGATCAAGCCACTCCATGTCTAGGGTGAATCCCAATCCGTTCTTCTGATCGATGATGCTCTCGGGACGCCCGGCATAGGCCGCCATTTCCCGCGCCAGACCGGCGATGGCGAAACGCAGTTGCTCGGGGGTATCCAGTGCTGGCGGGATGCTCCAGATATCGTCGGCCACAAGGGCCACGGCGGTTGGCGGCGCTTCGGTGAATGTCTCGCGATCGATCTGTTCGCGAATCTGTTGAACGCGAGAGGGAGGACTGACCGCTGATACGACATTTGTTTCAGGCGGTGTGGGGCGTTCTGGCGTGGCTTCGACCAGGGCTCTGGCCTCATTTGATTTGGAGTGTGGTTCGGAAGAAGTCGGCTGGAGTTTGTGCTCAGTCGAGCCAAAATCAGAGGGCAGAGGCAAAGTCGAAGCCTCACTGTCGTTCGATAGATGGGTGTTCACTGAGGGCAGAGCGACGGCAATGCCAGCCATGGGGAGGGTGCGTTGGGTATTGCTCAGTTCCAAGGCCAGCATGCGGTAGGACTGCCCGAGCAGCCGGCTCATTCGCTCGAGCAGTTCATCTTGGATCTGCTCAAGGTCAAAGGACTCGGGGTCGGCATCGAAGTAGGCCAGGGTGTCGAGCCAAAACTCGGTGAACGCAAGGGTATTGGTGGGATAGCGGTTCCAGGTTTTTTCTGCCTGGCTACGTAGACCGATCAGGCGTTCAATTTGCGGCTTGCCCAATCCGGCATACAGTGTTTGCGGAATAGCGGGCAGCAGATGATCGAGGGTGTCGAGCATCCGGCTGATGTGCGATTGAGAAACCGGATAACCTCCAGCCCCGAGGCGTCTTGCGAGTTCACGTTGCGAGAGTGCTGTTCCATCCGGCTCAAGCATGGTTTTGAGTTTAGCTACGGCCAGCGCACGCTCGATGAAAGTGAGTTGGCCGTGCAGATCGCTTTCGGCCAGATGGCCGAGCAGGGCGGTGACTTCATTCGTCCAAGGTCGGAACAGACAGTGGATGCGAAAGAAGCGTTCGTCGCGTGTTTCTTGCCATAGCTCACCGAGAATCGCCAGGCGGGTGTTTCCGCCGTTGCGGATGATGAACGTCGGTTCTCCCGGGCGGCGGGTGATAGGTGGTGGTTGATCCAGCCCGCGCTCGCGGATGGAGGCTTTGATATCGTCGTACAGCGGATTACGGATGAAGCGTGGGTTGTGCTCGTAGGGGCGCAACTGCTCCAGCGTGACCAGCATGGGGGTGTCGATGACTGGATCGGACAGTCGCTCCACTTCTGGACCCCGAGAGAAATGGTCCTGGTGCAGTTTTTCGGTGATCTCCTCCTGACTGAGCTTCTTCATTTGAACAGCCTCAGTTAACGCCGGTTACGCAAATGGTCACCGACCTCGAACTTAACGATCTCGGCTATTCCTGAATCTTCGAAATACCGAGACAGTTCCGCGAGAAAACGACCCATGGCCGAGCGCCCACGCTGCAGGCGAAAGACCACGGTGCAGTACTCCTCGCTAGGTGGTTGATCTTGTCGGATGGATGGCTGAACGACGATGGGAAACCGATCCAACATCAAAAGACTCCTCGCCAAACGCTGTTGGCCTCAAGGTTAAACAAACAAAATGATTTGGCGCGAAATACCGTCTTCGGAATTCGCCTTATCGAATCTCCGCGTATCTGCTTACCCTAGAAATCGCTTCGCGCCATTCCGGAAACAGCTCGATGGCCAGCGTTTGCATAGTTTTCATTGCTGATTGCGAGCGTCGTTTACGTGACTGGTGAGTTTCAATTCGGTGGGCTGGTAGACCAAGGGAGGCGGCATTGAGATAAGCCACTCGGTCTGGAACTATGGTGTCTAGAACAGAGATGTTGGGAACCCCGGCGAAGGCCTCGCGCAGGCCACGGATGATCATTCGCGTATCTACTCGGATGCTATTTACCTGGTTTAGCAGCAGTCGCAACGGTGGTAGCGTAATACCCAGGTGACGAAATGGTTCGAGTTCACTGAATAGCCTCAAAGTGCCGCGGCGTAGTTCGCGAGCGGCTAGCATTTCCGGTGTGATGGGGGAGATGGCGATATCGCAGGCGAGGATGGCCATCTCCAGCAGCACGCTACGTGCGCCTTGGGTGTCGACCAAAAGCAGGTCGTAACGGGGGCGGAAATCGTCGAGCAAATTGCGCAGCCGTAATCGCCCGTCAGGGGCGTGCAGCAGTAATGTACTCAACTGGCCCTGAGCGTCGTTGGAGATGATCAGGTCGAGCCCTGCAATCACGGTCCTGGAAACAATCTGTGCAGGCGTTGTTAAATTGAGTGCAATGAGCTCATACGCGCCGGCAACAGCTTTCTGGTTCAAGGCGTAATAGCTGGAGAGGGTGGGTTGGCTATCCAGATCGAGCAATAGGACGCGTAAACCAGCATCCGCCAGCAGACCGCCGAGATTGGCAGCTATTGTGGTTTTGCCCACGCCACCTTTCGTGGAGACCACCGATAGCACACGCATAGCATCAAACCTGTTGGCCTAAGCGCTCAACGACCCACTGTTCGATTTCCAGCGAGTCCCAACCTACTGCGCGCAGTCCAATGCGTTTGGCTTGAGGGAATTTACCTTCCTTCATCAAGTTGTAGATGTGAGCGCGCTTGAAACCGGTTTTACGCTCCACCTCGTCGCGCCGCATGATATGACGTTCGAGGGGCGGTTGGAGTAAGTCTGCAGTAGGTAAAAGCTGATTGGACATGATGGTCACTCCTGGCGTTGATTGGCGCGTGATAGGACGTGACGTAAATTGAATAGCAGAAATGGAAGGGAGTCATTGCGCCGCAATTAGGAGGATTGCAGCGCAATACAACTCAGCGCTTGGAGAGGCTGCGCTTGGCAGCGGCGAATTTCTCGTCCAGGGTACGTTTAGAAACGCCAGAGAGTTCCTTGTTGTGAGCAATTAGGGCGTCGACTATCGCGGATTGGGACTTGAAAACCGAGTGAGGTTTGCCGGAAGGGGAATGACCTAACAGTAGATTCAGCATCGCACCGATTATATGAAGATAAGCGGTTTCACTACGGTCGCTGACTTTTCTGTTGCTATTGAGCATAAGTCGAATATGTTCTTTCTCTAATCCGATAGCCTCAAGCTCTGTAGTCAGTTCTTGATAAGCAGTGCTGATATTCTTGACTTGTAACTGGAGAGCTTCTCTGTCAGCTTGCAGCGCGAGGTAAGTCCCAACATTTATGCTGTCTAATTGATTCGATTTTGGGGCGAAAAGGAAGGGCGGTTTTTGCTCAGGATAGTACTGTGACATCCAGATCCGAAGATCGGTGTGACGTACAGTTAACTGCGAGATATCGACAGGAGTGCCACGAGAAACCGTTAGTCCTAGGCAGCCGTAAGGCAGTTCACCATGCTTAACCGCATCGATAATTCTCTCGGTATTTACATACAGGCACGGCCATTGTGGAAATGTCCTCCTTAGAATAGCCAAATTGGTCCAGTCTGACTGGAGAATTTGCGCTTCATAAGCCATTAGAAGACACCAGCGCAGCGCTACCTCTATAGGCCGATAAAAAATTTTACTGTGGCGATTGAAAGCAAGCATCCGCCGAGGACCTCCATAGTCAAATAGACAAAGCCCTCCGGAATGCTTTTCAAATCAAAGCGTAACGAGTCATGACAATGCGCCATGCCCGCATGGGGAGGACCGTATCATCCCTTATATTTTAAGTTTTAATCCGATTTTTTGTCTGATTATCTCCAAATTAAATAAATTAATTATCGATTTTCCATATATATGTAGTTGCGCTATTAGGTTTTAGAGCAGGCGGTCGGCAGGGCCGTTGCCGTATGTCGGGAAGTAGCAAGCGTTGCCTTGCCTACGAGGCGAACGGAAACGGAGCAAAAAATGAAGGTGATCACGCGAAATAATCATCAATATTAATATAAGCAATTTCCATCGATTGGCGTAATGCTATCGAATCACGCGCTACATCCATAATCACCGCAGCATCGAGCGCATCAGCCATTGTAGATAGTGGACCTCTCTTGTTGGTGAGGCACTCGTCCAAGAAGAATTTCTGAATCTGATAGAAACTATCCCAATATGTTCCGTCATCCCAGAACGGTAGTCTTGCGTCGCCGAACTTGTTGGTGTCCCAAGGGACGATGGCGGAACCGTTTTTTCCGATGATTTTGAAGTACACAGACCAAGGGTCGCGACTGCGGTCATCGGCGGAAAAGCTTCCCCACAGATTCGCAATTGTTCCGTTAGGGTATTCAGCAACGATCATCAATTGATCATGGGCTTGCGGGTCATCAAAATGAACATTGGAGCCGGTAGCAAAAATTCTTGCTGGACGTCCTAAGAAGTACAGCATGCAGTAGACGTGGTGTACCATCAGTTCACTCATGGTCAGATCGGGCGATCCCATTTCTGCTGGGTGGCGCTTATTGTATAGCGCCCAAAAATTCAGGATTTCACCCAAGTGACCGGCGTCGATATGAGCCCGCACCCGCTGCATCGTTTCGGCGTATACATAGTTATGTGAGGGCATGCAAACCTTGCCTGCTTCCCGCGCTAATTGCGCCAGTTCCTGAATTTGCGCTGGTCTTTCGCAAATAGGTTTTTCTAGCAGAACATGCTTCTTTGCTAACAACGCTTGCTTCGCGAAAGTAAAATGAGATGCAGCATTGGTGCAAATTATTACGGCATCAATGGCCTCGTCTGCGAGCAATGTCTCCGGAGATGTATAAAAGCGTCCCCCAAATCGCTCTATGAAAAGCTCCGCTCTTTTGGCGGTTCTACCCCAACCGCCCACATATGCATCAGGATCAAGCTCTTTCAACGCTATAAGATGGAGTTCGGCTACATTTCCGAGTCCTATAATCCCAATTTTCATAGCTATTCCTACTGTATTGGACTAGTAGCTAATATCGACCGGTTGGCCGAGCGCCAAGGATTCTGTGGCAGCATCTGCGATCAGCTGAGCAATCAGCCCGTCCTCTGCATTCGGCGTGGGGGAAGTGCCTATGGAAATGCATGAAACAAAATGTTCCATTTCGGCGAGATAAGCGGGGCCGAATCGCTCGAGGAAGAAAGGCTTTGCAACAGGTAAGGTAAAGCCAAGGCTTGTCGCGCTCTCCACCTGATTTTCATGCACATTCTTCACTCGCAGCATGCCCTTGGCACCGTGCACTTCAAGTCTTTGGTCATAACCGTAACTAGCGCGCCGCGAGTTAGAGATCTGGCAGATTTTGCCTGATTTGGTCATTAGCAGTGCAACCGCAGTGTCTACATCATGCAGCTCTTTGATACTTGGATCGATTAAAGCAGCACCAGTTGCGAAAACCCGGGTCGGATTTTCGTTTAGTAGGAATCTAGCTAAGTCAAAGTCATGAATCATCATGTCTCTGAAAATGCCGCCGGAGCCTTTAAGATACTCTCTCGGCGGAGGTGATGGATCTCGGGAAATGATGGACACGGATTCCAGTTCACCAATTTCGCCGGCAGCGAGACGTTTTTGAAGCGTCCCGAAGTGTGGATCGAAGCGCTGATTGAACGCGGTCATGAAAGGGACCCCGGCTGCAGCTACCTTGGCAATGCACTGCCGAACCCTATCAGAGGACATATCGATAGGCTTTTCACAGAAAATCGGCTTCCCTGCGTCCGCCACAGCGTGAATGAACTCGAAGTGAGTGGGCGAGGACGTCGCAATGACTACCGCGTCGATATCATTTGCGCTGATGAGGGCCTGAATCGAACGTGCTTCGACATTGAACCGATTGGCACATGCTTGAGCAGCTGCAGGAACTGCATCGGCTACTGCAGTCAATCTGGCAGATGGAGTCTGCGCAACACTTGCAGCGTGCACATTTCCAATCCGACCGCATCCTAAAACCCCTATTCTGAGCATGAGGAAATCTCTTATTGTTGATGGTTTTCGAGATGGAAAACTATCCAAGACTGGCAGCCAGAGCTCGTCCAAACAACCCCTTGCCGATCGTACTTTTAGATGGCCACTGAAAACTAAAATTTATCAGCTGATTTTTGATGATTTGCAGTGAAGGAGCCGAACGATAATTGGCTAGACGTTGGTCTGATTAAGTCCAGTGTGACGCTGATTTTAACGTAGGGGGCTGACGTGATTGAGTCAGTGCGTTTTCATTAGCCATATAACTTTATGCGTTAAACAAGAAGATTTAAATAACTGTTGGGCAGCGTATGTAGACGCTTCTGCGCGGAGCTTAGCAACTGTTTTTCTTATGCGCGCACGAGTATGGCCTCAAATTATGAAAATACGTACGTGTTGGCGCTCTTGTCCGGTCTGAGTGAGTTAGCCTCCGAGCATACGCGGAGTGCTCCCGTGATAAGTTGCTCGACAAGCAGCATGCACGCCTCGTCATCTAACTGGCGATCATCAAGCCAGTCCGGGAGGCAGTTGAGGAACTGGATAATGGCATGCAGAGCCACCGAGCCTGTATCGTTGGCCGGGAAAGTAGCGTTGGATACTGCGGCAATGAATGCGCTTTCATACAGTTTGCGCTTGTGGACGATCCGCTGCTGCTGAGCATCATCCAGATAGACGAAGCCCTGTAGCGCCAGTCGAAAGGATTGCGGACGCCGACGGTGCATGCGCAGGTGTGCAACGATCAGGTCCGAGAGGGAGCGAGCCTTGGCAGCTCCTTGCCTAGCAGGTTGGACCAGCAGATAGAGCTCGTCATATATCTCCTCTATGAGGTCGAATAACAAAGCTTGCTTGCTAGGGAAGTAGTTGTACAGGGAGCCGGGAGCAAGGCCTACATGGCGAGCCAGTTCCCGCATGCTGACTTGACCGACCCCCTTATTGACGAAAAGCTCTAAAGCTTGAGCACGTATGGTGTCGTACCCCTTGTAAGCTTCAGCTGTAGACATGAAAGCCTCGTCCCGATTTCTTGCCCAGGAAGCCCGCAGCGACTAACTCCCTGAGTAAAGGTGCGGCACGGTATTTCGGGTCACCAAAACCGCTTTGCAAGCTTTCCAGGATGGCAAGCACGGTATCCAACCCAATCAGATCGGCCAGCGCCAAAGGCCCGATCGGCTGGTTGCACCCCAGGCGCATGCTGGCATCGATGGCTTGAGCGTCGCCATTTTCCTGAAGGATGAAGATGGCTTCGTTGATCATCGGAATGAGGATTCTGTTGACGATGAACCCAGGGCGATTTTGAGTATGGATCGCGGTTTTTCCCAGCTGTTCGACCAATGCCTGGGCGGTGAAACAGGTCGTGTCGCTGGTCTGCAAACCACGGATCAGTTCCACCAACCCCATGACGGGCACCGGGTTGAAGAAATGAATACCCATGAAGCGTTCCGGGTGGGTGATGCTGGTTGCCAGTTCTGTGATCGACAACGATGAGGTGTTGCTGGCGATCAGACAGTCCGGGCGAACATGGGCAGCGATCTGTTGCAGAATCGAGTGCTTGAGGGCGAGGTTTTCCGTAGCGGCCTCAATCACCATGTCCATGTCATTCAAATCGATGTAATGAGTCGAGGTGCGGATACGTTGTAGCGTGTCGGTGGCTTGCTCGCGGGTGAGGGTACCCTTGCTCACTTGCCGGTTCAAATTCGTCTGCACGGCGTGCAGGCCTCGCTCGATTGCCTGCTCGCTGATATCGATGAGTAACAGGTCGTGGCCGGCTGCCGCGCACGTCTGGGCGATTCCACTGCCCATCGTGCCAGCGCCGATCACTGCAATGTGACGCAGGGTCATGTAGGTTTCCTGGATTCAGTGTCTGGGAAAATATTGGCTAATCGCGTTTGGCACCGACCATCACAAACAGCGCCCGGGCGATTTGATCGCTTTTGTTGCGCCAGGCGTGACGGGTTCCACGTTGGATGACAACCTCACCGGGCCGGATAAGTTTCTGCTCGCCATTGTCCAGCTCCAGCCAGAGTTCGCCCTGAAGCAGGATGCCGTAGTCGATGGTAGGCGTCGTATGCATGCCTGGATGATCCGGCTCGAAGCATTCGAACAAGCCGGGAAGGGCGCCGCCCAGCTCCTCGATCATCTGCCCGACATCCGTCGGGTTCTGCATCACGGTGTCCGGCGGAAAGTCATAGATCGCCAGGCTGGTTTCGCCTGGCAGGGGGATCAGGGAAGGGTGCCCCTGGGTGGGGTCCTGCTGTGCGTCGGCCGTCGGGCCGGTGGACCACAGGTGCGCCATGGCATGGCCGGGAATGGACTCAAAGTCGCAAGACCGTGGGGCCGCGTCATCGCTGATGAATATGGATTGGCCTGAGGCATCCAGGCCGGTGACGACTCTTCTGATTTTCATGGCATCCCCTGAATCAGTGGCGGGCCTCAACGTGCCCGCCGTTGTGTTGCACCCGTCTGGTTGGTTTCAGGGGCAGATGACGTAGTTACTGAAGCCACCATGACGATTTTCAATGCCGGTGATTGCGCCGTTCACGTCTTCCAGGCTAAAGGCGGTATTTTCGAAGAATGAAAGATCCAGTGCCCCGGATTCCACCATGTCCGCCATGGCTTGCCCTTGTCCTGTGGTGAACCAGGCCGAACCACTGATCTGGATGTCGTTGTCCATGATCCAATGCAGGTCGATGGGGACCTCACCTGCGATGGCACCGATATTGACCAGGTGCCCGCCACGGTGAATGGACTTGAGGGCTTGGGTCAGGGTCTCGTGTGGTGCCCCTGGACCCAGGGCATCGATCACCACATCGACGCCTTCACCGTGGGTGACTTCATTGACCCATTCATGGATGGGCATCGTGCCCAACGTGTGAATTTCAATCCGGCCTGGCGCAGCGAGGTCTTTCACCCGCTGGAAGAGCTCCTGGTTACGAGCTGTGCCGAGGATCTTGCGAACGCCCATCGCCAGCGCCAGCGCGACGGCGCCCAAGCCGAGCGTGCCACTGATGCCATTGATCAGCAGGGTGGTGCCAGGCCCGACATTGGCCTTGAGCATAGCCTTGTAGGCGGTACCCAGGTAGCCCAGTCGTGCGGCAGTCTCGAAACTGAGGTTCTCGGGCAGTTTCACCAGGCTGTATTGCGGAGCAGGGATGTACTCGCAAAGGCCACCGTAGGGGTAGTCTTCGAACATGCGCGGGCTTTTTGGCGTGAAGCCGAAATAGCCATTGAAGGTGTAGGCCGTGCAAGCAATGGTATTGCCCGCACGACAGGCTCGGCAGGAACCACAGTAGCGGCCCGGATTGACGTAGACCCGGTCACCGACCTTGAAATCGTAGACCTGCTCGCCTACGGCCTCGATGACGCCCGTGGGGTCGAGGCCGAAAGTCGCCGGCAGTTTTGGCAGCGGATTCTGCGGGAACCACTTGACCCAATTCGTCAGGATGTTGTGGAGGTTGGGGACGATCCCGCAGGCCTTGATCTTGACGAGCACTTCAGTTGGGCGAATTCCCGGGACGGGCAACTGCTCGATAACCATGGGTTTGCCGCCTTCATACAGGCGGGCGGCGCGCATCGTTTTTGCAGTCATGATGTTCTCCGATACTCATATTATTTTTGTCGTGGTGCGTAATCTGTGGAGCGACACTTCAAAACCTTGGCATCACCGTAACCCGTCTTCGCCTTTCACGTCGGCGACCGCCAGACCGCCCAATCGCGAATGGATCCTGCCGCCTGTCGCCATGGCCAGGCCGAAAGCGATTTCGCCGCGGCGGGGGCCGTCCCACACCGTCATTTCCGCGACACCAAAATGACTGCGGACATAAGCTGCCTGAATATGCCCCAGCGGAATCATCACCCGGCAACCCGGGCCACCGATAGTCTTGGCCGCTGGAACGATTGCCTTGGGATTGCCCAGTGCCTCGCGCATGGCCCAGCCACCCGCTTCGTGCCAGACCGCTCCGTGTTCCAGTTCGCCGTCTTCACCGACAATTGCACCCTTGCCATAAGCCTGTACCTGCGCGGCACCGCCCAGTGCCTGGATCAGTTGCTCGGACAGTTGTGCGCCTAACCCCCTGAGTTCCTGCATGAATGGCAGCAGGTCTTCTTCATACCGACCTGCATAGGGGTTGGTGACCACGGCAGTGGCGACCGCAATGCGCAATGGGGCTGACGCACGTGGGCCTCCCTCGTGGAATATTTCTTCGACGTCCAGTTTGATCTTGCGAACCTTCACCAGCGACATGCTTGCCTCCAGGACAGGAGCCTCATGGGGCTCATTATTTTTTTTGCGACCTTTTGCATTATGCATTTAATGATGTATGGTGCAAGAAATTAGTTTTTGTGCACAAAAAACAGGAGAAAAACATGAAGCTGATTTCGTATCGCAAAGATGGGAAGGCGCATTTTGGCGCAGTGTCAGGTGATGGGGTGGTCGAGCTGACCCGTCGTTTCGCGCAAGTTCCGGATCTCGCCTCCTTTCTGGCCAATCGACTGCTGGTGCAGGAGGCGCGCAAGATCGTAGAGACTGCCCAGCCCGACTATTCGTTTTCCAGTGTCCAGTTGGAGGCCGTCATACCCAATCCCGGCAAGGTGATCTGCGTGGGCATCAACTATGTGGCTCATGCCGAAGAGGCCGGCAGGAAGGTCGGAGAGTTTCCGGTGATATTCCAGCGATTTGCCGAAACGCTACTGCCCCACGGCGAACCGCTGGTCAGGCCAAAAGTCTCGGAACAGTTCGATTTCGAAGCTGAACTGGCCGTAGTCATTGGTAAAGGTGGTGCGCACATCGATCCGGCCGATGCCATGGACCATGTGGCGGGCTACACCTGCTTCAACGATGCCAGCGTTCGGGATTGGCAGTTCCATACGCACCAGTACGGCATGGGCAAGACGTTCAGGAAAACAGGTGCACTGGGCCCTTGGATCATTCCAGCGGAGGAAATTTCCGACTACCGTACGCTGGTGGTGCGGGGCGTTCTCAACGGTGAGCAACTGCAGGAAGGCAGCCTCTCGGAGCTGGCTTTCGACATTCCGCATTTGATCTCCTACGTGTCCAAGGCGCTGCCATGGAACCCGGGCGACATTCTGGCAACCGGCACACCGAGCGGCATCGGCTTCAAGCGCAAACCGCCGATTTTCCTGAAACCCGGCGATGTGTTCGAAGTGGTCATCACTGAAATCGGGACCTTATCGAACGGCGTTATTGACGAAGCCTGAGCGTTGTCCTCTACACAATCATAAAAACTGGAGGTTCCACATGCCCGCGTTACCCACCATTAATTTCACCCATTCCGGCGTGTTCTGCTCGGACCTGGACCGGATGGTCGATTTCTACTGTCGCGTCCTGGGTTTCATCGTCAGCGATAAAGGCGTGGCCTCGACCGGGCATCGCCTGTTCTTCATGACACAGAATCCGGAGCTGCATCATCAGGTCGTGCTCTTTGACGGCAAGCCGGTCGATCTGCCATTCAACCCGATCAATCAGCTATCGTTCCTGCTCAATTCGTTGGATGACCTGAAGACCTACTACCAGTTCGCCAAAAAGAGCGGCATTGAGGGCATCGCCCAAGTGGACCATGGGAATGCCTGGTCGATTTACTTCAAGGACCCTGAAGGCAACCCCGTCGAAATGTATGTCGACGCACCGTTCTATACCGCTCAGCCTTGCAAGGAGCCACTGGATCTCGAGCTGCCGACCGAGGTCATCCTGGCCCAGACCGAGGCGATGTGCAGGCGTCGTCCAGGGTTTCAGACGCGCGAGCAATGGATGGATTCCATCCGAGCGAAAATTGAAGAGCAGCGGGTCCGAATCGCCTGATCGTTCCAGGAACGGGTCAGAAACCCGTTCCGTCCAGTACAGGTGAAGCCTGGTTGATGGCTGGAATCCATTGGCATCAACCAGCACTCGCAATCGACAACTACAAGAAGCGGAGTAGACGATGGACTACGATGTCATCATTGTTGGAATGGGACCGGTGGGCGCCTTGTGCGCCAATCTGGCCGGTCTGTGGGGGCTCGATGCCCTGGTGGTGGAGAAGTCCGAAACGGTTTATGCCAACCCTCGAGCCATGGGCTTTGACCATGAAGTGATGCGCGTCTTCGGCAATATCGGCCTGGCCGACAGCATCGCTGAACATGTCATGCCTTACCGCCCCTCGGAATACCGCACGACCGGTTCACAGTTGATCAAGCGCATTGACGCTGCCCAACCGCCTTTTCCCCTGGGTTGGGCGCCGAACTACGTGTTTTCCCAGCCACCGGTGGAGCGCGCGCTTCGCGAGAAAATCGCCAGTTTCAAGTCGGTCACCGTTGAGCTGGGTTCCGAGGTGTTGTCGGTCGACTCCACCGAGTCCCAGGCGCATGTGCGCATCCAGGCGAAGGATGGCATCGAGCGCACGGTCACGGCGGCCCATGTATTGGCCTGCGATGGCGGTACCAGTCCAATCCGTACCCGCCTGGGGCTGAAGATGGACGACCTGGCGTTCGACGAGCCATGGCTAGTGGTCGATGTGATCCTCAACGAAGGGGCGGGGGAGGATCTGCCGAAGACCAACGTCCAGTTCTGCGAATCGGCCAGGCCGTGCACCTTTGTCGTCGGCCCGGGGCGGCATCGTCGCTGGGAGTTCATGATCAATCCGGACGAGCAGCCTTCGGAGATCTCGCAGCCTGAAACGATCAGGAAGCTGATTGCGCGCTGGTTGCCGGAGCAGGACTACCAGTTGTGGCGGGCCTCGGCCTATCGATTCCATGCCTTGATCCTCGAGCAATGGAAAGCCGACCGGGTGTTTTTCCTTGGGGACGCGGCCCACATGACGCCGCCATTCCTGGCACAAGGCATGTGCCAGGGGATGCGCGATGCCTTGAACCTGGTCTGGAAAATCGCTCTGGTAAAAGAAGGGTTGGCAGCTCCGGACTTGCTGGAGACGTATCAGCTCGAGCGTGCGCCGCATGTGCGCCAGACCACCCTGGCGGCCAAGGAGTTCGGTGGCGTGATCTGTGAGCGCGACAGCCAGCGCGCCGCAGTCCGGGATGCACGTTTGATCGAGCAGATGCAGGCGAACCCGGGAGGAACCGTCCGCCAATCGCTGATCCCAGGATTGTCGCAAGGGTTTATCGCGCAGGTACCACCGGCCGGTGAGTTGTTTCCCCAACCCAGGGTGATCAATCATGCCGGAAAAACGGCGCTGCTTGATGAGTTCACCGGCCAGTCGTTTCGTGTCGTCATCGCGGCTGGGTTCGATGCCAGTGCCTTGTTGAATTGCCTACGCAGCAGTCAGTCGTTCAAGGGGTTGCCCATTAGTGTGGTGCGTTTGGTCAATGCCGAGCAGCGCGGTGCTCGCTCGGTCGACGAATATCAGGAAGTCGATGGCGTGTTGTCACAGTGGCTCGAGCGTCGAGGCTGCAACGTGGTGATCGTGCGGCCAGATCATTACGTATATGGAGGAGCGGTTACGGTGGCCTGGGCGATGGAGTTGCTCGAGAGCATGGAGCTTGCGCTGTGGTGTAAGCCGCAGAAGCCCGCGCCTGCCCAAGGTGGCGTTTGCGACAAGACGCTCAGGTTCGCGCAGGCCTAGAGCCTGAAAGGCAACAACCCCTTCGCCTGGTTCTGTCCACGAAAGCAGTGCGGGGCGAAGGGTTTTACACGGCGGTCAACCCGCACAAGAGGAGGCGGTACGACGCTGTTGCACCAGGTATCGAGTGCAGCGAACCCGCAGTAATGAAGAGTAGCTCACGACGTCTTTACTGAAGCGTCGCCTGTTGGCGCTCGATGGCTTCTATCGTTCGACTCAAGGTGTTTTGTATGTGATCGCGCAAAAGGGTCACGGCTTGGGGGGCTCGTGCCAGCGCAGCATCCATCAGTTTCTGATGCTCATTGCCCTTGTGCCTCGGCGTGATTCGCTGCTTGGCCGAATAGCGCCTGTAGCGCTCAGCTCTGTCGAAAAGGGAGTCGACCATCTTGAGCATCAGCGGTGAAGGGCATGCCGCAAACAGCGCGAAGTGAAAGGCCTTGTGCCGGGCAGACCACTCATCGTCGAGTACGAGTACGCCACTTCCCAGCTTTTTCTCGATCAGATTCAAGCGGTGGAATGCACCCAGTACATTCGCCTCCCAGGCGTCATCACCAAATTCCATGGCGTCGCTCAGTGCTTCGCACTCCAGCAGACAGCGCAGCCGTGTGATGTCTCGAAAGTCCGCGGTGGAAATAGGGGCAACCCTGAACCCCTTGTTATCGCTGGCTTCAACGACGCCGTCCTGAGTCAGGCGATTGAGTGCCTCGCGAATAGGCGAGCTGCTCAGTCCGTAGATTTTGGACAATTCGGCGACCTTGAGCTTTTCGCCTGGGGCCAACTCGCAACAAACAATCGCCTTCTTCATCTGTGTCAACGCGACATCGATCAGCGGACTGTTAGGGGAGGGAATCATGGTCTGAGTTTTCCTGGAATTTGCACTAAACCGATTTTATGCGCAAAACACCGCTTAATGCAAAAAATGTATCCGGCATTGAGC
Organism: Pseudomonas sp. ICMP22404; assembly: GCF_006227205.1. Lineage (GTDB taxonomy): Bacteria > Pseudomonadota > Gammaproteobacteria > Pseudomonadales > Pseudomonadaceae > Aquipseudomonas. The sequence goes on along the minus strand of NZ_VCNG01000004.1, from coordinate 266,954 downwards.
AGACTGCTATCACCATACAGAAAATTTCCCCCCCGTCTTTCCTTTTCCCCCTGACCCAAATGCCTAAGGAGCGACCCTCCGGCGGGAAAATCCAGGCTGCCGTTTCCCGCGGTTTGCGGTGCGTTCACTTGCTTTCGCTCAAACCTTCTCTGGGTTACCTGGAAAGGGAAGAGGGTGCTTGGCCGAATGTTCTTGACTTTGAATTTGAGCAGGAATATTTTTTGTGCACAAAGTGATTTGAAATGCAGCAAAATATTTTTTACGCACAATATTAAGGCTTTTGGCGCTGGTCGATTCCGAAGAACTGCGAGGTGGGCGATGAGGACAAAACGGGTACTCGACTTGGCTGACGCCGAACTGGTGCTCGTGGCGGCCATGGGAAAAGCCGACCAGGAGAACTGGAAGGTCTCCATGACGGTGGTTGATGAGGCGGGCTGCTTGATGGCGTTCAGGAGGCTTGATGGCGCATCCGTCTCGTCTGCCCAGACGGCCATCGATAAAGCCCGCAGCGCCGCACTGACTCGCCGACCGACCAAGTTTTTCGAGGAGATGGTGGCGGCCGGCCGAGTCGCCGCATCGATGATTCACGGCGTCTTTGCCATCGAGGGTGGACTGCCAATCATTGTCGAGGATGAAGTCGTAGGCGGGTTTGCCGTCAGCGGTTTGAAATCGCAACTGGACATAGCTCTGGTGGAGGCTGGCCTACTAGCGTTGGCTTTCCATCAAGGGCGATAAGGCAGGTAACCAAGAAGCTAGGCATATCACGCAGCACCTGATGTATTCGCAGCAAATTCTGCGAGTGGATGACCTTTTACAAAAACAAAAAAACAGGAACATCTCCATGAAAACAGCCAACCAGCGGTTCTGCCCGTTGCCGGTCTCCAGCCTTGCTTGCGCAGTCGGCGCAACGATCTTGCTGGGCCTTTCAACCCAGGCGCAGGCCTTCCAGATCGACACTGGCAACCCCGACCTTTCGGCGTCGTGGGATAACACCATCAAGTACAGCAACGCCTGGCGGGTGAATAAACTCGATCACAAGGTGGCGGCCGGCCCTGGGACGTCCAACAGCAATCCCAACCTGGACGACGGCGATCGAAACTTTGATCGCGGACTCATTTCCAATCGTCTGGACATCCTTTCCGAATTCGACATCAAGTACAAAGACGTCGGTGCGCGCCTCAGTGCGGCCTCCTGGTACGACAACGTCTACAGCCACGACAATGACAACGATTCGCCGGGCACCGCCAACTCGGTGAGTGTCGACCACGACGAATTCACCAGCGACACTCGCCGGATCCACGGTCAACGCACTGAAATCCTCGACGCTTTTGTCTATGGCTCGAAGGAAATCGGCACGACCTCGCTGTCCGGGCGGCTCGGGCAGTTCACGCAGATTTACGGTGAAAGCCTGTTCTTCGGCGCTAACGGCATTGCCAATGCCCAGTCTACGGTGGACTTGGTGAAGCTTCAGTCAGTCCCCGGTTCGCAGTTCAAGGAAATCCTGATGCCCACCAAGCAGGTGTCCGGCAACTGGCAACTGAACGACACCGTGAGTGTGGGGGCCTACTACCAGTTCGAATGGAACAAGACCCGTTTGCCCGCCGCGGGTAGCTACTTCAGTGGCGCGGATTTTGTGGGTGAGGGAGGCGAACGGGTGTTCTTCCCAACCGGTGAGCTGCGTCATGGCAAGGACAAGGAAGCCAGGGATTCCGGGCAGTTCGGCGCACAGTTGAAGTTCGCTGTGGAGGACTGGGAATTCGGCCTCTACGCGGCGAAGTACCACGAAAAAACCCCCGTGTTCTATTTCCGCCCTGCCGCGCTGGTGCCAGGGGCTGATGACTCGTTCATCAATGTCTATCCCGAGGACGTCAAGGTATTTGGCGCGAGCTTCAGCACGCAGGTGGGCGAGGCCAATATCGCGGGTGAAACATCCATCAGGCTCGATACGCCCCTCGCGGGTGTCGGCGGCACCATCATCACTGGCATGGGGGCCGACAACGACTCCGATCCCGCGTACCCCATCGGTCGGTCGTGGCATGCCCAGGTATCGATGATCAATGTCTACGGGGGATCCGCGCTGTGGGACGGCGCTTCCCTGCTGGGTGAGCTGGCGTTCAACCGGCGGCTGAGCGTGACCAAGAATGCCGATCAACTGGACCCCAATACCACGCGCGATGCCTTCGCCCTGCGCTTCACCTTTGAACCGCAGTATTTCCAGGTCTTTCCCGGCATCGATGTCCAAGCGCCGATCACCCTTGGCTACAACCCGTCCGGACGCTCTTCCGTCACGCCTCAAGCATTCGGCCCGGAACATGGCGGCGACCTGACGCTGGGTCTCAAGGCCGATTACAAGAAGCAGTGGTATGCCTCGCTGAGCTACACCAACTTCTTCGGTGAGGCCGGGCCAGTCATCAATTCAGCCAATTCGTTCACCTACCAGCAAAACATGAAAGACCGGGATTTCGTGGCGTTTTCGATCCAGCGAACCTTTTAAGCAAAGAACAGGCGGGCCCTGATAATGATAAAAATTAAACTGCTGTTGCTGTCCACTTTGTCGATCTCCCTGTCTGTTGGCACCGCGCTAGCGGCGGTCAGTCCTGACGAGGCGGCGAAGCTCAAGACCACGCTGACGCCCATGGGCGCCGAAAAAGCCGGTAACGCCGATGGCTCCATCCCGGCCTGGACCGGCGGCTTGATCAAGGATGTCGCCGGAGCCAAGTTCGGCGATGTGCCTGCCGATCCGTTTCCCAGCGAGAAACCGGTGTTGCAGATCACTGCCAAGAACGCTGCGCAGTACGCCGACAAGTTGAGTGAGGGCACCAAAGCCCTGTTGGCCAGGTTCCCCGACACTTTCCACCTGGATGTTTACCCCACTCACCGTAGTGCCGCGGCGCCGGATAGCGTCTATCAAAACACCTTCGCCAACGCCACCAACTGCAAGACCACCAGCAACGGTTTGTCGGTAGAGGGCTGCTACGGCGGTATCCCGTTCCCGATTCCGAAAAATGGCAATGAGGTCATCTGGAATTTCCTGCTGCGAGTCGAGGCCGAATCCATACAGATGGGCTATGCCAACATCATCGGCAACGCCGACGGGACTCGGACGTTGGCCAGCCGAGGCGTGGAGAACTGGCAATACCCGTACTACTACAAGGACGGTGCCGCGGATAAATGGACGGGGCAGTATGCGCTGCTGCGGTTCCTGACCAGCGAGCCGCCGTTCAAGGCCGGGGAATCGCTGGTGACCCATGACAGCATCAATGCCCAGGAGCCCCGGGAGGCCTGGCAGTACCTGGTCGGCCAACGTCGTGTGCGGCGTGCGCCTACCGTGGGTTATGACACTCCGGACTTCGTCGCCTCAGGCGCCAACTATTTCGATGAAGTGCACGGTTTTATCGGCCATCCGGATCGTTACGACTGGAAACTGGTGGGTAAGAAAGAACTGTACATCCCTTACAACGACAACAAGTTCCATACCGAGAAACGCGACGACGCCTTTACCGCCAACCACCTCAATGCGGACAAACTACGCTGGGAACTGCACCGTGTCTGGGAGCTGGAAGCCACGGTGGCGCCGGGCAAACGCCACGCGGTGCCCAAGCGTCGATTCTTCATCGACGAAGACAGCTGGACCATCTCGCTGGTGGATGGCTACGACGCCGAGGGCAAACTGTGGCGAGTCTCCCAGGTGCTGCCCTTCGTTGTTCCCTCCATTCCTGCGGTGGTTGTCAAACCCGTGGTGATCTACAACCTGCAAGCCAAGACCTACAGCGTCGTGCAAAGCTTGAATGGAGAAACCTATAGCGTCATACCACGCAAGCCCGAGAACTTCTTCACCGGGAATTCGGTAGCGTCCGGGTCGGTGCGCTGAGCCTCGCAACAATTTTCAAACTTTTGTTCCATGGACGCGGTGCCACTGGCGCGGCGTCCACTGAACCGCATCATCGAGGCTGGCCAATGCGAATTCAAAGTCCCGGGGTTTTATACCCACATCCGTTCAAAGCGTTGATGCTAAGTGTGTCAATCATCACGGCGTTCACCGGCGTAGCGGCGGCGCAGCCCGTCGGGCTGCCGGTGCAGCCATCGGTCACAAGCGCCATGGCAGCCAAATCGGTCATGCTGAGTGTCGCCAGGGCAGGTCAGCGCCTTGTGGCGGTTGGCGAAAGAGGGTTCATCGTTGTCTCTGATGATAACGGTGGTAGCTGGAGGCAAGTCAGTTCCCCGGTCAGCATGACCCTTGTCAAAGTTCGCTTTTTCGATGACCTCGAAGGCTGGGTCGTCGGACACGCCGGGGTGGTCCTGCACAGCCGGGACGGCGGACTGAGCTGGGAGAAACAGTTGGATGGCGTTCTGGCCGCCGACATCGAATTGCAGGAAGCCAAGCAAGGCACCGAAGCTGCTGGCGACGCAGAAAAAGCGCAAGAGCGTTTGGCTCAAGCTCAGCAACTCGTGGACGATGGTCCCGACAAACCTTTTCTCGATCTACTGTTTTTGGATGCCAAGAACGGGATCGTGGTTGGCGCATACGGCCTGGCTTTCGTGACTCATGACGGCGGGCTCAGTTGGCAATCGATTCGTTCCCGCATTGAGAACCCAAACGGATTGCACCTCTACAGTATCGAGTGGGTGGGAACGGATCTGTTCATCGCTGGCGAACAGGGCACGCTGTTGCGCTCCAGTGACGAGGGCAAGACCTTCGAGTCCCTCGCTTCACCGTATGAAGGCACGACCTTCGGACTCCAATCGACCAATGCCGGATCCATTCTGGCGTTTGGGCTTCGCGGCAAAGCCTTCGAGTCCAAGGATCGCGGCGATACCTGGCAGCGCCTCGACACCTTGCAGCCGGTCACGTTGACCAGTGGTCTGCGGCTGGAGGATGGCGCCGTGCTCCTCGCCGATGAATCGGGAAGAGTGCTGCGTTTTGAGCAGGGCAGTACCAAAGCATCAGTCTTGAAGATCACCCAACCCAGTTATTTCACAGGTATGGCGCAGGCCGCAAACGGTAGCCTGATCATTAGCAGCGCACGGGGCATGCTGTCATCCGAAGCTGCAGTGCAGTCGTCGGAGCAGATCAATGAATAGCTATACTCGCTCTGCCGAGCATCAAACCATCCCTAAACCGGATGCATTCGACCCGTCCTCCGGCACTCTGGTCGAGCGGCTCTTGTTCAATCATCGCAGTGTGATTCTTGGCATTTGCGTGATACTCAGTCTGGTACTGGGCTACCAGGCACTGAGTCTGAAGCTCAATGCGGCCTTCGAAAAAATGATCCCAACGGATCATCCTTATGTGCAGAACTATCTGAAAAATCGCGACCAGCTCAGCGAGGGCGGCAACACTTTACGTATTGCGATCGAAGCCAGGCAGGGCAGCATCTTCGATGCCGCTTACCTGGAGACGGTCAAGAAAATAAATGACGAGGTGTTTTTATTACCTGGCGTCGATCGCTCATACATGAAGTCCCTGTGGACGCCTGCGACCCGCTGGATCGGCGTGACGGAGGAGGGCTTCGACGGCGGTCCGGTGATACCTGACAATTACGATGGCTCAGCCGCCAGCCTGGAGCAGGTTCGGCAGAACGTCGAACGCTCGGGAGAAGTGGGCCGCCTGGTCGCTGCCAACTTCAACTCCAGCATCGTGCTATTGCCCCTTCAGGAAACGGCATCCGACGACGGTCAACCGCTCGATTACAACGCGCTCTCAAGTCAGCTTGAAACGATTCGGGCCAAGTACGAAACCGACAACATCAAGATCCACATCACCGGCTTCGCCAAGGTGGTGGGTGACCTGATCGACGGCATGCGCCAGATGCAGCTGTTCTTTGCCGCCACCTTGATCATCTGCGGCATCGTGCTGTATTGGTACACCCGTTGCGTGCGCAGTACCTTGTTGGTGCTGCTGTGCTCGATCATCGCCGTGGTCTGGTTGCTCGGGTTGCTGCCGACCTTGGGCTTTGATCTTGACCCGTACTCGATCCTCGTTCCGTTTCTGGTGTTTGCCATCGGCTTGAGCCATGGCGCGCAGAAGATGAACGGGATCATGCAGGACATCGGGCGTGGAGCCGACAAACGGGTGGCGGCGCGCTTCACCTTTCGCCGCCTGTTCTTGACCGGGCTGATGGCGTTGGTGGCGGACGCCGTGGGATTCGCTGTTCTGATGATTATCAAGATTCCGGTCATCCAGGATCTGGCCGTTGCCGCCACGATCGGCGTGCTGACCCTGATTTTCACTAACCTTATCCTGTTGCCGATCCTGTTGTCGTACACCGGTGTCAGCAAGGCCGCGGCATTGCGTGAAGCGGCTAACGACAAGTTCTCGCAGCTGGACGCACACCACTCCCGACATCCATTCTGGGCGTTCCTGGATCTGTTCACCGAGCGCAAATGGGCGAGCGGCGCAGTCATCATCGCCGTGATGCTGGGGGCGGCCGGGTTTGCCGTCAGCCTGCACGTGAAGATCGGCGACCTGAATCCTGGTGCCCCGGAACTGCGTCCCGAATCGCGCTACAACACCGACAATCGCTTTATGGTCAGTAACTTTTCCGCCAGCAGCGACAAGTACGTCGTGATGGTCAAAACCCCTCAATACTATTGCGCCAACTACCAGACATTGGTGTCGGTCGACGCGTTGGAAGCTCAGCTTCAACAGTTGCCCGGGGTGGTGTCGACCACGTCTTTGGCCGCCCTCAGCAAGCAGGCCGCCGCGGGTATGAATGAAGGCAGCATGACCTGGTACGAGATACCGCGTAATCAAGGGCTGTTGAACGCGATCATCACACGTGCACCCCGTGAGCTGTTTAACCAGAATTGCGATTTGCTCACGGTTTATGTCTATCTCACGGATCACAAGGCGGACACGCTCACCAGTGTGGTGCAAACCGTCGAGCAATTCGCGGCGGCCCATAACACCGATCAGATACAGTTCCTGAATGCGGCGGGTAATGCCGGGATCGAAGCGGCCACCAACATCGTCGTCAAGCGCTCGAATGTGCAGATGCTCTTCATGGTCTATGCAGCCGTTATCGCTTTGTGCTTCATCACCTTCAGGTCTTGGCGGGCGGTGGTGTGCACGGTCTTGCCGCTGATGCTGACGTCCATTTTGTGCGAAGCCTTGATGGTAGGACTGAACATCGGCGTCAAGGTCGCGACGCTGCCCGTGATTGCGCTGGGGGTAGGCATCGGAGTGGATTACGCGTTGTACATCCTTAGCGTGACGCTGACCAACCTGCGTAATGGCTCAAGCCTGTCCGATGCTTATTACCTGGCCCTGCTTTCGACGGGAAAAGTGGTGGTGATGACGGGGATTACCCTGGGTATCGCGGTACTGACCTGGGTGTTGTCGCCCATCAAGTTCCAGGCCGATATGGGCATCCTGCTCGGCTTCATGTTCATCTGGAACATGGTGGGTGCATTGATACTGGTGCCGGCGCTCGCCCATTTCTTCCTCAAGCCAAAACCGCAGATCGTGAGCATTTAAATGACGGCATCGATAAATATCCTCGGCCTGTCAGGCAGCCTGCGTCAGCACTCGGCCCATACGGCGATCCTCAATACAATGGCTGAGCGATTGTCCGGGCAGGTTCGATTGACGCTCCATGGATTGGAAAGCATCCCGCCGTACAACGAAGATCACGACGGCGTCCATGCCCCGCAGGCCGTGAGTGACCTGCGTGCAGCCGTGGCGGCTGCCGATGGGGTATTGATCGCCTCGCCGGAATACAACCATGGAATGTCTGGTGTACTGAAAAATGCGCTGGACTGGTTGTCCCGCCCCCATGGCAAGTCGGTCCTGACGGGGCGTCCAGTGCTGGGTTTCACGGCTTCGCCTGCGTTTACCGGAGGCGTTCGGGCCCATCAACAACTCAATGAAACCCTATGGGCGATCCAGGCTGCCGTGGTGGTTCACCCACAGATCGTCATAGGCGATGTGTACAGCAAAATAGAACATGGACGGCTGGCGGATGGTGCTGCTCGGGATTTTTTGCTGAATGGCATTGGCGCGTTGATCGAGCAGATCAAACAGGCAGCGAAAGAAAAAGTCGACGTGAATGGCGCGGGGCGCTGAATGATCAGGTTCGCTGCAAATCTATCACTCCTGTTCACGGAGTTGCCTTTTGAAGATCGCTTTGCTGCAGCGCGTGACGCCGGCTTTGACGCTGTGGAATTCAGTTTTCCGGCAGGTCTTCCAGCCGTCACCGTTGCAAGACATCTGGAACGCACGGCGCTCCGGCAGGTCTTGGCAACCGTGCCCTTGCGACCCGGCAGCAAGGGGTTGGCTGCTGTAGTCGGTCGAGAAGTCGAGTTCAAGGATGATTTTCTCCGGGGGCTGGAGTATGCCGTGGCGGGTAATAGCCCGCTTCTGCACGTACTGAGCGGTGTGGTCGATCATGCGCGCCATGAGTCGTCATGCCGTGTATTTGAAGAGAACATGAATTGGGCGATTGAAGAAGCGAGTCGCTATAAGATCAAACTGGTGATCGAAGCCATCAATCAGGTGTCGTTGGCGGGTTATTTTATCCGCTCGTTGTCTGACGCAATTCAATGGACGGAACGATTGGATGGGTTGGGATTGATCCTGGACATTTATCACGCGTCTATGGAGCAACTCGATCCAATGGATTGCACCGCACGTTATCTTGCCCAAGCCGATCATTTTCAGATGGCTGGATTTCCTGGACGGCATGAACCCGATGTCGGGCGCCTCAACGCGCGGGCCATCTTGGATTTTCTCAAGACTCATGCCTATCAGGGCTGGATCGGATGTGAATATAACCCTGTTGCGGGGACAGCTGACGGTCTGGGATGGCTTAATGGCTATCGAGGTCCTTAAGTCCGATACATCGCTCGATTAGAACAATCATTTCGACGTTTGGCGAAGGAACGCAGGGTGATCGTGGAGGGCAGTTGGATCGTACCAGTCACCCTCCGAAAAGCCCCTTGACCTGAATCACCCCATGCTTTTGGAGCGTTAATCACTGACGCTCAATTCATTGCAGACACTGCGCACCGGCCCGGGCCACTTGCGCATCCTGCTCAGCCTTGACCCCCGAGACACCGACCGCACCGATCACTTGGCCGTCGACGATGACCGGCACCCCGCCTTCGAGGGAGGTCAGCAAGGGTGCTGACAGAAAGGCGTGGCGCCCGCCATTGACCATGTCCTCGTAGCCTTTGGACTCACGCCGGCCGAGAGCCGAGGTGCGGGCCTTTTCGGTGGCGATGTAGGCGCCAATCGGGGCGCAACCGTCAAGACGCTCAAGGGCCAAGGGATGGCCGCCGTCATCGACAATCACGATGGTCACGGCCCATTGATTGTGTTGGGCTTCGGTCCGTGCGGCAGCGAGAATTTGGCTGACTTCGGTCTGGCTCAGTACGGCTTTGCTTTTCATGGGCATTCTCCAGTGTTCGTTTAAGGCAGCGCGGCTTCGATCAGTTCGATCCAGTGCCGGACAGGGGTACGACCCGCACCGTTGAGGTGAGACTGACAGCCGATATTGGCGGTGACAATGACGTCGGGGTGCTCGCTTTCCAGCGCATTGAGCTTGTTGTCGCGCAGTTGCCTGGACAGTTCGGGTTGGGTCAGCGAATAAGTGCCCGCCGAGCCGCAGCACAGGTGGCTATCGGGAACGGCGGTCAGGTTGAAGCCAAGGTTTGTCAGGATTGCTTCGACCGCACCCCCGAGTTTCTGCGCGTGCTGCAGAGTGCAGGGGCAGTGGAACGCCAGGCGTTGGTCGCTGTTTACGCCGAGCTTATCCAGCGGCTCGTCGCGCAAGACTTCCACCAGGTCCTTGGCGAGGGCACTGACCCTTTTTGCTTTGTCGGCATACGCCGGGTCGGTGCGAAGCAGGTGGCCATACTCCTTGACGAAGGCACCGCAGCCGCTGGCAGTTTGCACGATGGCCTCGGCACCGCTTTCAATGCTCGGCCACCACGCGTCGATGTTGCGGCGGGCCCGCTCGAGGCCGGCGGCCTGAGCGTCCAGGTGATAGTCCACCGCACCGCAACATCCGGTCTCGCGGTTGGTGGTGACGCTGATCCCCAGTCGATCCAGTACGCGTGCGGCGGCCGCGTTGGTATTGGGCGACAGGCTCGGTTGCACGCAGCCCTCTAGCATGAGCACTTGCCGGGCATGACGAGTGGTCGGTCGCGGCTTTGCCGGATGCACGTTGCCAGGCAATTTGACTTGCAGCGTGTTTGGCAACAATGCGCGGAAAACCTGGCCACTGCTCAGCAGCCCTTTGAACAGCCCCGGATTGGGCAACACGCCGCGCAATCCCTGGCGCAGCAGGCGTTGGCCGAGAGGTCGCGGCACTGCCGCGTCGACCACCGCCCGGCCGATGTCCAGCAGGTTGTGATAGTCGACCCCCGAAGGGCAGGTGGTTTCGCAGTTGCGGCAAGATAGGCAGCGATCCAGGTGTTCCTGGGTCTTGCGGGTCACCTCGTTGCCTTCAAGCACCTGCTTGATCAGGTAGATGCGTCCCCTCGGGCCATCGAGTTCATCACCCAGCAGTTGATAGGTCGGGCAGGTGGCATTGCAGAAACCGCAGTGCACGCAACTGCGCAGGATACTTTCGGCTTCTTCGGCGCGGGGCAGTCGGCGGGCGTCCTCGCTCAAGGTTGTCTGCATGATTCAAAGCTCCGCGTACAAGCGACCGGGGTTGAAGATGCCCCGTGGATCGAGTTGTTGTTTCAAGTTGCGGTGGTAGCGCATCAGTGCGTCGGGCAGCGGTTGGAATGGGCTGTCGATCAAGCCGTGGCTGTAGCAGGTCACGTGCCCGCCGACCTCCTTCACGACAGAGCGAATCAAGGTCGCTTCGGCGTCGGATTTGAGCCAGCGCTGGGCGCCGCCCCAATCGATCAATTGAGTACCTGGCAAGGACAGTCGGGAGGTGTCATGGGGCAAGGACAGGCGCCAAAGGGGCAGATCCCCGTCGAAGAAACCCAACCGATGTTCGTTCAGGTCTTGCCAGTACGAAGAGTCCAGCCGCTCGCCACCCAGACGGTCATGGGCCGCCGCCACCGAGCCTTCGCCGCCTTCCAGGCGCAGGTGCAGAAATGCTCCGTCGTGGCAGGCCGCGCTGATCGGCAGTGGCTGCTGGCCCCATTCCGTGAGGCGAAGCAAGGCGCGCTCGGTGTCGATTTCAAGGCTGATGCTTAAGCACTGACGCGGTTTCGGAAGAACCTTGAGTGACACCTCGGTGATCACACCCAGTGCGCCAAAACTGCCGGCCATCAAACGCGAAAGGTCATAGCCCGCTACGTTCTTCATCACCTCGCCACCGAAGCGCAAATGTTTGCCGTGCCCGGTGATGACCCGTGTGCCAAGGACAAAGTCGCGCACGGATCCCGACCAAGGCCGCCGTGGGCCCGATAAGCCGCAAGCGATCATTCCGCCGACCGTGGCGTCGTTGCTGAAGGAGGGCGGTTCGCAGGGCAGCATCTGTTGCGCATCGTCCAATACGCTCACCAGTTCTGACAGCGGCGTACCGCAGCGGGCGGTGATCACCAACTCGGTCGGGTCATAGCTGACGATGCCACGGTGGGAGCGCGTGTCGAGCACTTCCCCCGCTGCGATTCTTCCAAGAAACGCCTTGCTGTTGGAACCCTGGATGCGCAGCGCAGTGGCAGTGTGCAACGCTTGATTGACCTGCTCCAGTAGCGCGTCACTGTCATCGATATCGTGTTCGCTGTGCATCAAAAGCGCTCCAGTTCGGGAAAGGGCATCTGGCCCATGTGAACGTGCATGGCGCCAAACTCGGCGCAGCGGTGCAGGGTGGGAATGTTCTTGCCGGGATTGAGCAAGCCGCTCGGATCAAACGCGGCTTTGACGGCATGGAACAGGGTCAACTCATCGCTGTTGAACTGCGCGCACATCTGATTGATTTTCTCGCGCCCCACCCCGTGTTCGCCGGTGATGCTGCCGCCGACTTTCACGCAGAGCTCGAGGATCTTGCCGCCCAAGGCTTCGGCGCGATCGAGCTCTCCCGGTTGATTGGCATCGAACAGGATCAGCGGATGCATGTTGCCGTCACCTGCGTGGAAAACGTTGGCCACTCGCAGGCCGTATTCGCCCGACAACTCGGCAATTGCGTGCAGAACGCCAGGCAATTCCCGGCGCGGGATCGTCCCATCCATGCAGTAATAATCCGGTGAGAGGCGGCCCACCGCCGGAAACGCATTCTTGCGCCCGGCCCAGAAACGCACCCGTTCGGCCTCATCCCGGGCCTGGCGCACTTCGGTGGCGCCGGCTTGCTCCAGGACCTGGCGCACGCGGTTGCAGTCATCATGAACGTCGGCTTCGACACCATCGAGCTCGCACAGCAGAATGGCTTCGGCGTCCACCGGGTAGCCGGCGTGGATGAAGTCTTCGGCGGCGCGGATGGCCAGGTTGTCCATCATTTCCAGGCCGCCCGGGATGATGCCTGCGGCAATGATGTCGCCCACTGCGCGGCCGGCTTTTTCCACCGAGTCGAACGCCGCCAGCAGCACTCTGGCGGTTTGCGGTTTGGGCAGCAGTTTGACCGTGACCTCAGTGATCACTCCGAGCATGCCTTCGGAACCGGTGAACAGCGCGAGCAAGTCAAAGCCCGGTGAGTCGAGCGCGTCCGATCCCAGGCTCAAGTGTTCACCGTCAACGGTGAGGATATCGACCTTGAGCAGGTTGTGGACGGTCAGGCCATACTTCAGGCAATGCACGCCACCGGCGTTTTCCGCCACGTTACCGCCGATGGAACAGGCGATCTGGGAGGAAGGGTCTGGCGCGTAGTACAAGCCAAACGGCGCGGCAGCCTGGGAGATCGCCAGGTTGCGTACCCCGGGCTGGACGCGTGCGGTCCGGGCGGCCGGGTCGATGTGCAAAATGTTGTTGAAGCGTGCCATCACCAGCAAGACGCCTTTTTCCAGCGGCAGGGCTCCGCCGGACAAACCCGTGCCCGCACCACGGGCGACGACTGGCACTTTGAGTTCATGGCAGAGCCGAAGCACTCTTTGAACCTGATCGATCTTGCGCGGTAACACCACCAACATGGGTGTAGTGCGATAAGCGGAGAGTCCATCGCATTCGTACGGTTTGAGTTCTTCGCGCTGATGCAGGATTTCCAGGTCGGGTAACTGGTTTCGCAGGGCTTGCAGCAGCGCGTTTTTGTCGACGTCAGGCAGGACGCCGTCGACGTGTTCATCGTAGAGAATGTTCATAGTCGTAGCGCGAGACTCAGTTGTTTTTATTAGAGGTCTGTTCTGATACAGCCGACTTGCATCATTGGTCTGGCGCGCTTTACTGTCTATCTGTTGTTAGGCTGGTCGAACCAGTTTTTTAATCCTGTGTTTTTTTATTTTTTGAAAAATAACTTTAAAAACATGATGTTGGCGTTATATCTCAACGGATTTGAGATTGGCGCTGAAGCTGGTCATACCAGTTGGAGAATCCATGGATAGCGCACAAGCGAGTCGTGGTTTGCAAGTCGCCGACGTAGTGTGTGAGCGCATCGAGCGCTTGATCGTCGACGGCGTGCTCAAGACCGGGCAACTGTTACCTTCGGAACGGCGGCTGACGGAAAAACTCGGCGTTTCCCGCACCGCCCTTCGAGAGGGGCTGAAATTGTTGCGCGCTCGCGGGATTATCAAGACCGAGCAAGGCAAGGGGTCGTTCGTGGCAGACTTGTCGGGGCACGGCTTGGCGTCACCGCTCATGTACCTGTTCAGCTCGCAGCCACGAACGCTCTATGATCTATTCGAGGTCCGCAGCCTGCTCGAGGGCGAGTCCGCGCGTTTGGCGGCCTTGCGTGGGACCGAGGCTGATTTCGTCCTCATCACCCGTAGCTACGAGGCGTTGCTCGATGCCCACAGGCGCTCGCTGGAGGCGAGTGAACATGCCCGGCTCGATCATGCATTTCACCTGGCAATCTGCGAGGCTTCGCATAATCCGGTGCTGGTGCAAACCTTGCGTTCGCTGACAGATTTGCTGCTCAACTCGGTGTTTACCTCGGTCAACAACCTCTATCACCGCGAACCGCAAAAGCGTCAGATCGACCGTCAACACGCGCGGCTCTACAACGCTGTCACCGGCCGCTTGCCCGAGCAAGCGCGAAAGGCCGCCATCGCTCACATCCAGAGCATCTGCGAGAACCTCAAGGAAATCGAAAGCGAAGAGCAACGCTTGGTTCGGGCGACGTTGCGACTTGAGGGGTGGGCATGAGGCCGTCGCGGGTCACCATCTGGGCCATGGGACAGCCTTCCCGGCGCCGTCTTCGCGAGCAAGCCCACCCCCACAGGTTTTTTCGGGGTGTCAGTTGTCGCGAATCGAGAAATTCGCCATGTGCTCCAACCCCTTGATCAACGCCGAGTGATCCCAGTTGCTGCCACCCAAGGCCGCGCAGGTGCTGAACACTTGCTGGGCGTTGGCGGTGTTGGGCAGGTTGATGTTCAGTTCCCTGGCGCCTTGCAGGGCCAGGTTCAGGTCTTTCTGGTGCAGGCTGATGCGGAAACCTGGGTCGAAGGTGCCCTTGATCATGCGTTCGCCATGCACTTCGAGGATCTTCGACGAAGCGAAACCGCCCATCAGCGCTTCACGGACCTTGGCCGGGTCGGCGCCGTTTTTCGAGGCGAACAGCAAGGCTTCGGCCACGGCCTGGATGTTCAGGGCGACTATGATCTGGTTCGCCACTTTGGCGGTCTGGCCATCGCCGTTGCCGCCCACCAGGGTGATGTTCTTGCCCATGGCCTGGAACAGCGGCAAGGCCCGCTCGAAGGCCGTGCCGTCGCCACCGACCATGATGCTCAGGGTCGCGGCCTTGGCACCGACTTCGCCGCCGGACACCGGCGCATCGAGGTACTGCGCAGCTTTTTCATTGATCTTCGCTGCGAAGGCCTTGGTGGCGGTGGGGGAGATCGAGCTCATGTCGATCACCACCTTGCCCGCGCCCACGCCCGCCGCCACGCCATCGGCGCGGAACAGCACGTCGTCGACCTGCGGGGTATCCGGGACCATGACGATGATGAACTCGGCTTCCTGGGCCACTTCCTTCGGGTTGGCCAACGCCACCGCGCCACCAGCCAGCAAATCGGCCGGGGCCGGGTCATGGTGTTGGGACAGGAACAGGCTGTGACCGGCCTTTTGCAGGTTCAGTGCCATGGGGTGGCCCATGATGCCGGTGCCGATGAATCCGATTTTAGCCATGGGAAAATCCTCTTGTTTTTATCGCTGTTTCAGCCAATGAGAGACTGCTTTTCTGTGGGAGCGAGCTTGCTCGCGATGACGGTTTTACATTCAACAAAGATGTTGGCTGGACTACCGCTATCGCGAGCAAGCTCGCTCCCACAAGGTTTTCAGCCAGCCCAATCCCTCTTCGGTGGTGGTCAGCGGCTTGTATTCGCAGCCGACCCAACCCGTGTAGCCGATGCGGTCCAGGTGTTCGAACAGGAAGCGATAGTTGATCTCGCCCGTGCCCGGCTCGTTGCGGCCCGGGTTGTCCGCCAGTTGCACGTGGTTGATCTCGCCCAGGTGCGCCGACAGGGTCCGGGCCAGGTCACCTTCCATGATTTGCATGTGGTAGATGTCGTATTGCAGCAACAGGTTGGCGCTGCCCACCTGCTCGCGGATCGACAGGGCCTGGGCGGTGTTGTTCAGGTAGAAGCCGGGGATGTCGCGAGTGTTGATGGCTTCCATCACCAGCTTGATGCCCTTGGCCTGCAGCTTCTCGGCGGCGTATTTCAGGTTGGCAACGAAGGTCTTTTCCACCAGGGTTTCAGCGCAGTTCTGCGGGCGAATTCCCGACAAGCAGTTGACCTGGGTGTTGCCCAACACCTGGGCGTAGGCAATCGCCAGGTCGACGCCGGCGCGGAATTCCTCGACCCGGTCTGGAAGGCAGGCGATACCGCGCTCGCCCTTGGCCCAGTCGCCGGCCGGCAGGTTGAACAGCACCTGGGTCAGGCCGTTGGCGTCGAGCAAGGCCTTGAGTTCGGTAGAGCTGTAGTCATAGGGGAACAGGTATTCGACGCCACTGAAACCGGCCTTGGCGGCGGCTTCGAAACGGGCGAGGAAATCCTGCTCGGTGAACAGCATGGACAGGTTGGCGGCGAAACGCGGCATGGTGGTCTCCTGTAAATAGTTGGCAGGCCCCTCTGTGGGAGCAAGTTCGCTCCCACAGAGACTCCAATTGGTCAGTCGAGCAACAAAGTCGCTGTCGGTGCATCGTTGCCCACCAGCGCCAGGTCTTCGAATTCGTTGACCGCGTTGATCTCGGTGCCCATGGAAATATTGGTCACCCGCTCCAGTATGATCTCAACGATCACCGGCACCTTGAACGCCTTGATCATTTCTTCGGCTCGACGCAGCGCCGGCGCGATCTGGCCCGGTTCGAACACCCGCAGCGCCTTGCACCCCAGGCCTTCGGCCACGGCAATGTGGTCCACGCCATAGCCGTTGAGTTCGGGGGCGTTGAGATTGTCGAAGGACAGCTGCACGCAGTAGTCCATGTCGAACCCGCGCTGGGCCTGGCGGATCAACCCGAGGTAGGAATTGTTCACCACGACATGGATATAGGGCAGCTTGAACTGCGCCCCCACCGCCAGCTCCTCGATCATGAACTGGAAGTCGTAGTCACCCGAGAGCGCCACGACCTTGCGGCTCGGATCGGCCTTGACCACCCCTAGCGCGGCCGGAATGGTCCAGCCCAACGGGCCGGCCTGGCCGCAGTTGATCCAGTGACGTGGCTTGTAGACGTGGAGGAACTGCGCCCCGGCAATCTGCGACAGGCCGATGGTGCTGACGTAGCAGGTGTCCTTACTGAACACCTGGTTCATCTCTTCGTACACCCGTTGCGGCTTGACCGGCACGTTATCGAAGTGGGTCTTGCGTTGCAGGCTGGCTTTGCGCTGTTGGCAGTCTTGCAACCAGGCATCGCGGTTTTTCAGCTTGCCGGCGGCTTGCCATTCACGGGCCACTTCGATGAACACCGTCAGAGCCGAGGCAGCGTCGGAAACGATGCCCAGGTCCGGGGTGAACACCCGGCCGATCTGGGTCGGCTCGATGTCCACGTGAATGAACGTGCGGCCTTCGGTGTAGACGTCCACCGAACCGGTGTGACGGTTGGCCCAGCGGTTGCCGATACCCAGCACCACGTCCGACTTCAGCATCGTGGCGTTGCCGTAGCGGTGCGAGGTTTGCAGACCGACCATGCCGACCATCAACGGGTGATCATCCGGGATCGTGCCCCAGCCCATCAAGGTCGGGATGACGGGAATGCCGGTCAGCTCGGCGAACTCCACCAGCAACTCGCTGGCGTCGGCATTGATGATGCCGCCGCCGGCGACCAGCAGCGGGCGCTCGGCCTGATTGAGCATCGCCAGGGCTTTCTCGATCTGCACGCGGTTGGCCGCGGGTTTGGCCAATGGCAATGGCTGGTAGGCGTCGATGTCGAATTCGATTTCGGCCACTTGCACGTCAAACGGCAGGTCGATCAGCACGGGGCCAGGGCGCCCGGAGCGCATCTCAAAGAAGGCTTTTTGAAATGCGTACGGCACCTGACCTGGTTCCATGACGGTCGTCGCCCATTTAGTTACTGGTTTGACAATGGCGGTGATGTCGACGGCCTGGAAGTCTTCCTTGTGCAGTCGGGCGCGGGGGGCTTGCCCGGTGATGCACAGGATCGGGATCGAATCGGCCGACGCACTGTAGAGGCCGGTGACCATGTCGGTGCCGGCCGGGCCGGAGGTGCCGATGCACACGCCAATGTTGCCAGCCTTGGCGCGGGTGTAGCCCTCAGCCATGTGCGAGGCGCCTTCAACGTGGCGAGCGAGGACGTGATCGATGCCACCGTTTTTCTGCAAGGCGGAGTACAGCGGGTTGATCGCGGCACCCGGGATGCCGAAGGCGGTGTCCACGCCTTCACGGCGCATCACCAAAACGGCTGCATCTATTGCTCTTATTTTTGCCATGATGTAGTCCTAGGGCCGAACCCATATCTTTTGTAGAGGTCCGCAGTTTGGATTAGCTTTTTAAGGCACTGAACCCCCAAATAATGCTTTCTGTCGATATAAAAGGTATCGAATGGCGCGTTACACAGAACTCCATACTTTCATTCAGATTGCTCAAAAGGGCAGCTTTGCAGCCGCAGCGCTCAGTGAGGGGGTGACGCCTGCCATGCTGGGACGCAGGCTGGATTCACTCGAGAAGCGCTTGGGTGTGAAGCTGGTGCATCGATCTACTCGCGGGCTTCGCCTGACCGAACTGGGTGAACAGTTGCTTGAGCGGGCGAGGTCGTTGATACGGGAATTCGATGACCTAGAGGCAGACATCAGCAGCAGCGCGAAGCGGGTTACCGGTAACCTGCTTGTGTCTGCACCTGCTGGGTTCGGACGAATGCACGTCGCGCCGCACGCGTTGGCTTTTCGTAGGCTATTCCCCCACCTGAAGTTGTCTTTCAATCTCACTGACAGCCTGGTGGATTTGGTAGGAGAGGGTTATGACATGAGCATTCGGATCGGTCCGGTGACTGATCCAAACTATGTCGCCATCAAGTTGTTTTCCAATCGGCGGGTCGTGTGCGGGACGCCTACGTACTTCGAAGCACATGGAACGCCGACAACACTAGAGCAGTTGGCTGAACACAACTGTCTGGCGTTTACCTCCCAAGGGGGGCAGCAGCGGGGATGGACCTTTCAGCAGGAGGGCAGGCCCGTGGCCGTGCGCGTCGGCGGGAATCTAGCCTGCAACGACGGCGAACTGTTGTTTGCATGGATGCGCCAAGGCGTCGGAATTGGCTGGCGATCGACGTGGGAAATTCGCAAGGAACTCCTTAGCGGGGAGCTTGTGACGGTACTCGATGAATTCGCCCTTCCTGATTACGACATCCAGGCCGTATATCCGCAGCAGCGCTACCTACCTGCCAAGGTTCGACATTTTATTGATTTTTTAAAGGCTGTTTATCAGCAGCCTGGCTATTGGTAGCGGGTTTGGTTGCCAAACGTGCCTATCTAGTCAGGGAAATCTGTACTGATAGCTTTTTATGATCAGATTCAATCTGCAATAAGAATTTGACGTTATCGGTGCCGAGAGCAACGATTGCTCTAAGCGATGAGCACGCTCCACACGATGTCAGAGGGAACCTGGATCAACCGTTCAAAAAGATAAAAAGGAAGGACGGGCATTCAGAGTTGTGTGCACTAAGCCGAGTATCCCTACAACAAAAAAAGTGGCGTATAGCCGACCGTAATATTTGAATCTGTCTATTACGTGAGTTACACGCATACAATTTCGAAGGAGAAAGGAAATGGCAGTTAGTTTAGAGGCTGAAAGCGTGGCGAGTGTCAAAAGCGCACCGATCAAGCTGTCAGGAAACATGGGTGCGCTCAGTTTGGCCATGACGGTTCTGGCATTTTCGGCGCCTTTGACGACAGTGGCAGGGTATATTCCTGTTTCCTTGATGTTCGGTGGAATCGCATCACCGCTGTTATTTATTATCGTCGGTATCATGATGTTGTTGTTCGGTACCGGCTACGTGACGTTGAACAACGCAGTCAAGCGCCCTGGTGATTTCTACGCTTTCATCAGCTATGGCTTGGGAAAATCGGCAGGCCTGGGCTCCGGTATTGCCGCCGCCTTGTCCTATTTCATGCTTCTGGCAGGCGTGACCTCCTACTTCGGCGTTTCCTGTTCCGAGCTGCAAAAAAGCCTTATGGGCACTGCTTTGCCTTGGTACGTGTTTACCTTGGGCTGCTGGGCTGCGGTGGGCATCCTGGGATACTTGCACGTCGAGTTGTCGGCGAAAGTGCTGTTCTGGGTCATGTTGACCGAAATCGTCATCTGCCTTGCTTTCGCTTTTGGTGTACTGCACGCGGGTGGCAATGGAGAGCTCGCGGCCAGCGCTCCGTTCACGCCAGGTGAGGCGACGAAGGAGGGCATCAACATTCCCTTCGCAATGTTGTTTGCGGTGTCCTTTTTCATGGGATTTGAAGCCACGGCGCTGTTTCGCGATGAATGCAAGAATCCGGATGTCACGATTCCTAGAGCCACCTACGGCTCGATCATCTTCATCGGGATCCTCTATACGCTATGTGCATACGCGATGATCATGGCCTACGGACACACAGTGCAGGCTGTGGCAACCGACAGTCCTGCCACCATGTTTCCCAATGCCTTTGGTCTTTTCGTCGATAACCGGCTCCAGACAATCATCACTATTTTGGTGCTGAGTTCGGCGTTTGCTGCAAGCCTCTCCACGCACAACGTCCTGTCGCGTTACCTGTTCAACCTGGGAACAGACGGTGCTATCCCACGCTTTTTCAGTCACATTCACACTCGGCACTCGTCCCCGTTTGCGGCGTCCATGGCGGTCTCGCTGATGGTACTGGTCATTCTGATTCCATTCATTGTCATGAATGTACGGCCAGAGTTTCTGTATGGGCAGCTTTCGGGATTAGGGACCTCGGGTATCATCATTCTGATGACCATCGTCAACTTGTCGGCACTGACCTGGTACGTGCGGCGCGGCAAGCAAGAGGGTGCAAGTTTCTTCAAGGCATTCTTGGCGCCGGCAATCTCCACTGTGTTTTTTGTCGCCCTGGTCGGTCTAGTGACGTACCACTTCGACTTGCTGGTTGGCGGCGAGCCGGGCGAGCGGCGCTGGATGTTGTATTGCCTGGTCGCGGTTCTGCTTGCCGGTATGGCACTGGCTCAGTTCTACAAGTTCAACCGTCCAGAAGTGTTCGCACGATTGGGTCGCGCTCATCATAGCTAGGGGGCAGAAAACGCTGAAAGCTGAAATAAGAAACGGGGCCAAGGCCCCGTTTTTATTGTCCGCCATCAGATGCGCCAGTAATCGGCAGCGACTTTCTGCGCGAGCTGGGCGACGATACGGTTCAGCGGCATATCAGGGCGCTCGATGAAGCTTGCGGTAAATGACATGACCGGCATTTCGTGCGGCGTGTTGATGATTTCGAGTTTGCCACTGGCAAGCTCATCGATGACGACGTGCTGGGGAATGGCTGCGATGCCAATGCCGTCGAGGGTCATGCGCACGATGGATGAGAGCGAGGAATTGGCGAAAATCTTTACTCGATGCAGATTCTCCCGTTCAAACATGTCCTTGAGTTGCCAATAAGGCCGGGTGGCGCGCGCATACGTGATGATCGGGAACTCTGCCAGTTCCGCCAGGCTGGGGTGCTGGGTACCAATATCAAGTTCTGTCGACTTGATCCAGGTGAGGGGGTATTGGCACAGCGGCAGGTTTTCTGCGTTGCCGATGTTCACCGGGCCCATCAACAGCGCAACATCCAGGCTGAAGTCTGCCAGGCCGGCAGCCATGTTGGTCGTGCTGTCGACCACCACTTCCAGGGTTATTTCCGGATACTCGCGGTTCAAATGCTTGAGCAGGTCGGAAAGCCAAGCGTGCACGATGGTGTCAGAGGCACCCAAGCTCACGGTACCTCGAAGCCCTCCATGGCCGGCCACTGCCTCGATCATTTCGCTTTCAAGCGCAAACATCCTTTCTGCGTAAGTCAGCAATTCCCGACCTTGGGGCGTGAGAAAGCAGCCGCGTTTATCTCGCTCCAGGAGGCGACATTTCAAATGACGCTCAAGCTGCGCGATACGCGCTGACACAGCTGGCTGGGAGGTGTGGAGCTTCTCCGCCGCCTTGTGAAATCCTCCTTGTTGAGCGACCGCATAAAACGTCTGAAGGCTTCTCAAATCGATCATTCAGTGTCTCTCTATCGATGGTTATCAGCGTTTATCCCGCCAGGTTTCGTTCTACACAGATTGTCGCAGCTAACTGATGGCGAGCCCTTTCCAAAGCCTTCCGCGCAGAATACGGCACGATTCGATAAGCGGACGTTATCTGAAGCAATCCAGAATCACAATTGGACGTTATCAGTGCTGCGCGCGACGATGCATTCACAAGATATGCTTCCCGCCGAGTGCAGAGGCACTCGTCGAGAGCCAGGTGTAGGCCAAAGCTCTATTTGCTACTTACAACAAAATCCGAAAGCAAAGTTTCGAATGAGGAGAAGTGGAATGTTCTCGCAGCATTTACCCCGTGAACGGTTGCTCGAGGCCTACCGGGCCATGCAGACCATCCGCGTTTTCGAAGAGCGCATCATGGTCGAGATGGGCACCGGTGATATCCCCGGGAACACTCACCTGTACGCCGGCCAGGAAGCAAGTGCAGTGGGTGTGTGCATGCACTTGTCCGACGAGGACTATATTTCCTCCACCCACCGTGGTCACGGGCACTGCATTGCAAAAGGCTGTGACATCGTCGGCATGATGGCGGAAATCTTTGGAAAGGCCACAGGCACTTGTGGCGGCAAAGGCGGTTCGCAGCATATTGCCGATTTGCGCAAGGGTATGCTTGGCGCCAACGGCATTGTTGCGGGTGGTGCGCCCATTACTTGTGGCGCGGCGCTGACTGCCAAGCTGACGGGCACCGATCATGTAGCAATCGCATTCGCCGGTGACGGTGCAATGAACGAAGGTGCCATGGCCGAAAGCCTGAACCTGGCGAAGATCTGGATGCTGCCAATGGTGTTCGTCATTGAAGACAATGGTTTTGGCGAAGCGACCGCCAATGAGTTCGTGTCGGCAGGCACTTTTACCGGTCGTGCTGCTGGCTACGGTATCCCCGCCGTAGAAGTGGATGGCACTGATCTGTTCAAGGTTTTCGACGCTGCCGGTGAGGCGATTGAGCGCGCTCGTAATGGCGGCGGCCCGAGCCTGCTGCATGTTCACGTTCCTCGCTACTACGGCCATTACAGTGGCGATCCGGACAGCTACCGCACACCTGAAGAAAAGAAAGCCATGCGCCTTGAACAGGACTGTCTGGTCAACTTCCGTGCAGCGGTTGAGTCGCAGTCGCTCCACGACGCGTTGAAGGCCATCGATGAGGAGATCGAGCAAGCGGTGAATGAGGCGGTTTCTGCTGCCCGGGCCGCGCCGCTGCCTCCGCTTTCGGCACTCACCTCCGACGTCTACGTCAAGTACATGTAAGGAACATCGTAATGGCTAAAATTTCTTATCGTCAGGCGCTCAACGATGCCCTCCACTTGGAAATGGCGCGTGATCCGAAAGTGATCATGATGGGCGAGGACCTGACTGGCGGTGCCGGCGCCAACGGTGTCAAGGATGCCTGGGGCGGACCTTTTGGTGTGACACGCGGACTGCTTGGCGCGTTCGGCCCGGAGCGCGTGCGCGACACGCCGATAAGTGAAACCGCCTTTGTCGGTGCGGCCGCGGGTGCTGCGTTGACAGGCATGCGTCCCATCGCCGAGCTGATGTTTGTGGACTTTGCAGGGGTTTGCCTCGATCAAATCGTCAACCAGATCGCCAAGTTTCGATATATGTTCGGAGGCCATGCACGTACGCCGCTGGTGATTCGGGCAACCTTTGGTGCCGGCACCCGTTCGGCGGCTCAACACACACAAGCCTTTTATCCGGTGTTCACCCACTTCCCGGGCTTGAAAGTGGTCATTCCATCGAATCCTTACGACGCCAAAGGCCTATTGCTGCAAGCGATCCGTGATGATGACCCGGTCATTTTCCTGGAAAACAAGATGCTCTATGACATGGTCGGTGAAGTGCCGGATGGCGCTTATACCGTACCGTTTGGCGAGGCCCGGGTCGTACGCGACGGCAGTGACGTGCTGCTGATTGCCTTCGGCAGGATGGTCAGTGTGGCTGAAGAAGCTGCTCGCAAGCTCGCTTCCGAGGGTGTGTCCGCTTGCGTTATCGACCCGCGTACCACCTCGCCGCTTGATGAAGACACCTTGCTGGAATTCACCGAGCAGATCGGTCGGGTTGTCATCGTTGACGAGGCTAACCCGCGCTGCGGCATGGCGGCGGATATCTCGGCGCTGCTAGCCGACAAGTGTTTCCACGCGCTCAAGGCGCCTATCAAGATGGTAACGGCTCCTCACGCCCCGGTTCCGTATGCGCCGAACCTGGAAGACGCCTACGTGCCGAACGCCGACGCTGTGATCAAAGCGGTCAAATCCATCATTTAGAGGTTGGATCTATGTCTATCGAAGCAATCACCATTCCCAAGTGGGGAATGACCATGACCGAAGGGTTGCTGGCCGAGTGGATGGTAGCGGTCGGTGATCGGATCGAGCGCGGCCAGGAAATCATGGAGGTCGAGTCCACCAAGACGACCAACGCAGTGGAATCTCCCGTCAGCGGCATCCTGCGCAGGATTGTCGTGCCCGAGGGGGATACCGCTCCGGTCGGTGCACTGGTGGCCGTGGTCGCGGATGCCAGCGCCTCTGAAGAAGACATTGATGCTTTCATTGCTCAATTTGCCAGTTCGGCCAAGCAGGATGATGGCGAAGCATCCGGTGCAGTTGCACCCAAGAAAATCGATGTCGGTGACCAGGCAGTCATCAATGCATTGGCCATCGGGCCGGAAAGCGACAGTACGATTATTTTGTTGCATGGCTTTGGTGGCGATCTGTCTACTTGGATGTTCAACCAGGATGCGTTTGCCAAGGATTTCCGTGTGGTAGCGCTGGATCTTCCAGGTCATGGCGCCTCTACGCCCATCAGTGAGGGGAATGTGCTGGTTGCCTTGGTTGACGCGGTTGAGAAAGCCGTCGATAGCCTGGCTGTCGGGAAGCTTCACCTGGTGGCACATTCCTTCGGGGGAGCTGTTGCCGCTGCCCTGGCAGAGCGCAAGGGCGAAGCTGTCGCGTCGATCAGCCTCGTGGCGCCTATCGGCCTGAGTGGGGACATGAACAAGGCGTTCCTCGATGATTTCGTTGCCGCCGAACGCCGCCGACCTTTGAAGGATGTATTGGAGAGGCTGTTCGCTGACCCGTCGAAGATCAGCAATGACATGGTCGAGGCGACCTTGCAGTTCAAGCGGCTGGAAGGTGTTCCCCAGGCCCTCGGTGCCATCAAGGACTTGATTGCCAACGAGCAAGGGCAAGTACAGTCGATTACGCAAGCCTTGCGTACGTTCAAAGGCCCGGTGCAACTCATCTGGGGCGAGAGCGATCAGGTCGTGCCCGTACCGACGCAATCGGAAGTTCCGCAAAACGTCGCGCTTGATACGCTGCCGGGTGTTGGCCATATGCCTCAGATGGAGTCGACCACAGAGGTTAACCGTCTGGTTCTGGAAAACATTGCAAAAGCAAAGTAAGGCTCACCTCTGAGCGGGCGCCTGGACATTAACGGGCGCCTTCAGGAACTTTAAATACAACTTTCGAATAGGCAAATAAAATGGCCAATCGTTTGAAGGGAAAGTGCGTCCTTTTGACAGGTGGAGTCGCCAACATCGGGTTGGCAATTCTGGACTCTTTTGTTGCTGAAGGCGCCACAGTTGCAATCGTTGATATTGACGATAAGCGCGGCCTGGACGTGCAAAAACGCTATCCGAAGTCGGTGAAATTTTTCCGTGCGGACTTGTCCCGGGAGAGCGAAATCCGTGAAGTAGTGGAAGCGGCCGCAGGTTGGCTTGGTGGCATCAACACCTTGTGCCTGAACGCGGGAATTCAGCTCTCCGGTAACGTTGAAGATTTTGCGGTGGAAGCCTGGGATAAAGTCTTTTCTATTAATGTACGGGCAAACTTTTTATTCATAAAAGAATCGTTGGCTTATTTGCGTGAAGCCAAGAAGTCGTCAGTAGTGCTTATGTCGTCGTTAGCAGGTAAACGCGGCGGCCCGGGCCTGAGCTGCTATTCGGCATCGAAGGCGGCAATCATCGGCCTCACCAATTCCTTGGCCATTGAACTGGCCAAGGACGGTGTGCGGGTCAATGCGGTATGCCCAGGATGGATCGATACCCCGTTTAACCAGCCGATCATTGATTTCATGGGTGGTAAGGGCAAACAGGACTCGGTCGTTCAAGCCAACATTCCGCTGGGTCGTCAGGCGACGCCGGAGGAGGTGGCGCCACTGTTTGTATATCTGGCATCCGACGAATCCTCTTATGTCACCGCACAGGCAATCAACGTGTGCGGCGGCGCTTACAACTGATGTGAGGTAAGTGATCATGGCTAAAAGACTTACGCATGAGGCCGCACTCCTCGGTTTGGCTGCCGGTGTACGCAAAGCGAAAGAACTCAATCAACGCTCGACGCTTTCCATCGTCGACGACGGTGGTCACCTGGTCGCATCGATCCGTGTGGACGATGCTGCATTTGGCACCATCGAAATTGCCCACAACAAAGCCTACACCGCCGCCGCATTCCGGCAGTCCACCGCAGCCTGGATGGACGCGGTGCAACCAGGCGCTGCCCTGTACGGGCTTGAACGCTCGTGTGCCCGTCCGTTCGTAGTGTTCGGCGGTGGTTTTCCAGTCTTTGACGGTGACTTAGTCATAGGCGGGGTGGGCGTTTCCGGCGGCCCTGTCGAGGCTGATGAAGCGATTGCGAACGCCATCGTCTCGACACTACAAAAACAATAAATTTGCGTACCTTGATACTGCCGAGCAGGTGAGTCGATGGAACCGATTAAAACGATGCAAGCGAAGTCTGCGCAAGAAGTGCGACAGATGATCCGTGACGGACTGCTACGCGCTCCAACCAGTGGTTACGCTGACGGGTACATGCAGGCGAACCTGATGATCCTGCCGGCTGAATATGCAGCGGACTTCAAGGGCTTTTGCGACAAGAATCCAAAAAGCTGCCCGCTGGTGGCCATGGGTAGCCCGGGCGATCCTTCATTACCTTTGGCGGGCAGCATCGACATCAGAACCGATGTGGCGCGCTACCGCGTGTACCGGCAGGGTGTCCATGTCGATACGGTGGACAACCTGTTGGGTATCTGGAGAGACGACTTCGTCATCTTCGCGCTCGGTTGTTCCTTCTCGTTCGAAAACGCGATCCTGAATGCCGGCATCGAGATCAGGCACATTTCGGCCGGGCGCAACGTGCCCATGTACAAAACGAACTTGCCCACGGTGCAGAACGGTCCGTTCAAAGGAAACATGGTTGTTTCCATGCGGGCCTTCAGCCCCAGCGACCTGGTTCAGGCGATCGTGCTGTCAGAGCGTTTTCCGCTGGCGCACGGCGCTCCAGTACACATCGGCAACCCTGAAGAAATCGGCATCAAGGACGTCTACACCCCTGACTTCGGCGACGCGCCGGTGATTCGCGAAGGCGACATTCTCGGTTTCTGGGCGTGCGGCGTTACCCCGCAAATGGCTATCGAGCAGGCCAACGTGGACATCGCTATTACCCACGAGCCGGGTTACATGTTGGTAACCGATCTGCCAGCCGACGCCAATGAATTATCGGTGGCCTGATACACAGGCGCCCGGATCAATCGAAGTCGAGAGTCAAGGAGGTTGAATGTCCGAGCATGTCGTAAGGGTGGAATGGTGCGCCGCGCCGCATGCCACCAAACCAGAAACATACAGTCGCGACCTGGTGGTGCATGTCAGTCCTGACGTGAAGATCCCGGCCTCGGCGGCTGTGGAATATCTGGGGGCTGCCGAGAAGGCCGATCCCGAGCAACTGTTGGTCAGTGCGCTAGCCAGTTGCCATATGTTGTATTTCCTGGCGCTTGCCGAAGGGCAGGGTTATGCGGTCAGTACGTACACCGATAACGCAGTGGGTGTGGTCAGCAAACGCGATGAAGGCGGCTTCTGGGTATCAGAAATCACTCTTAATCCACAGGTCGAGTTCAGTTCTGAAAAACGACCGGATGCCCAAGCGCTTGAGCGCCTGCATCACCGTGCACACAAGGGATGTTTCATTGCCAACTCGATCAAGACCAAGGTTTCGGTTCGAGTTGGTTGAAGTCGACAACCACTCACAATCCAAAGAGGTGACACATGAGTAATAAACTGGTTGTAGTTGCAACAGTGACCGCCCAGCCGGGTAAAGAAACCGAGCTCAAGGCGGCATTGCAGACGTTGGTACCGGTCGCCAAGACCGAGCAGGGATTTGTGCAATATGACCTGCATGTTTCCAACGACAATCCTAGCGAATTTCTGTTCTACGAAATCTGGGATGATGAGGCGGCGTTGCAACTGCACTCGAGCAGTGATTTCTCGAAGGCCTTCGGTGAAAAGTATGGCCAGTTGATCAAAGCGTCGACCCTGACCAAATTCACGCGTGTTTCGTAAGTTGTAGCGACTGGATGCCCGCGTTCTACGACTAACGTTGAGACAGAATCAATATGGCTAGTATCGACCTCAACAGCGACCTCGGTGAAAGCTTTGGCCCGTGGCCGATGGGTGACGACTCAGCAATGCTGGATCTGGTCTCCAGTGCCAACATCGCCTGCGGATTTCACGCTGGAGACCCCGCAGGCATCTTGTCTGTTATCGAGCAGGCAGTGCGTCGCGGCGTGGTCATTGGCGCTCATGTGGGCTACCGCGATCTCGTCGGCTTCGGTCGTCGGGCAATGGAGCCATCCAGCGCCGAGCTGATTGGGGATGTGATCTACCAGATTGGCGCGCTTCAAGGCCTGGCCAAGGCCGCGGGCACTTCCATTCATTACGTAAAACCCCATGGCGCGCTGTACAACACGATCGCCAACGACGCCCGGCAGGCGTCGGATGTGATCGCAGCGATCAAGGCGGTCGATCCCGACCTGACATTGCTGGCCCTGGCAGGTGCCCCGATTGTTCAACAGGCACGCCAGGCAGGGCTTCGCGTAGTGTGCGAGGCATTTGCCGACCGGGCTTATAACGCTGACGGTTCGTTGGTGAACCGGCGCCTTGCAGGTGCTTTGATTCATGATCCCGAGCTCATTGCCAAACGCATGTTGCGGCTCGTCAATGAACGTGTCATCGAATCGATTGAAGGTTTGGAAATCCCCATTGAGGCTGACTCGATCTGCGTCCACGGTGATAACGCGACGTCTGTAGCGACCGCCCGCGCATTGAAAGAAGCACTGGTCGCCAATGACGTCCAGATCGCCAGCTTTATCCTCGGAGTGAATGGAGGTGGCCGTGAATGATTCCTTGCTGTTCCGGCGCGCAGGAAGCAATGGGCTGCTGATTGAACTGCCAGACCTGGATGCCACCGTTGCGTTATTCGAGGCCATCGCAGGCGCAGCGTTCGCCGGTGTGGAGGAGGTCATCCCGGGCGCCCGGACGTTGTTGATTCAATTCAACGCCCTGGTGGTGAGCCATGACGAACTGGTCAGACTGATTGGCGGCCTGGAATCGGGCCGGCGCGCGCAGTCTGCAGGGCAGTTGATCGAGATCCCGGTTGTCTACGATGGCGAGGACCTGGCGTTCGTGGCGGCCCATCTCGGCTGGTCGGTTGAACAACTGATCAGTCGCCATCGCGCAGCCACGTTTACTGTTGCATTTACCGGGTTCGCGCCGGGTTTTGCTTATATGACCTGCGATGATCCGCAGCTGAATGTACCGCGCAGGGAAAGTCCCCGAGTACGCATTCCTGCCGGCTCGGTCGCGATAGCGGGGTCGTTCTGTGGCGTTTACCCCACGGACAGCCCCGGTGGATGGCAACTGCTTGGCAGTACGCCCTCAACGATGTGGGATTTGACTCGCGAGCGTGCCGCGCTGCTGGCGCCGGGTGACCGGGTTCGCTTTCGTGAAATCAGTCAGAGCGGCAGCGTTCCTGCAAAGGCGTCGGTGCAGTCTTCTCCCGTGCAACAGGTTTCAGGATCTGCCGGTTTGCGGGTCATTTCCACCGACCGGCCGGCATTGTTTCAAGACGCCGGGCGCCACGGCTGCAGCAATCAGGGCGTCTCCGGATCGGGCGCCGCCGACCAGGCTGCCTTGCGCGCCGCGAATGAGTTACTGGGCAATCCGCTTGACTGGGCGGCGGTCGAAATCACCTATGGCGGATTCGCACTGGAGGCTGGCGAGCCTGTGACCTGCGCGGTGACAGGGGCGGGCGTGCCCGTTCGTATAGAGTCGGCACAAGGGCACATCATTGAGGTGCCTACCGGGGTCGCGTTTGCGCTTGATGCCGGTGACATCTTGAAGATGGGCGTTCCGATGTCAGGCGTGCGCAGTTACCTGGCCATACGTGGCGGGCTTGAAGTGGAGAAAGTGTTGGGGTCGGCGTCCACCGACACGTTGGCGAAATTGGGACCAGCTCCACTCAAGGCGGGCGATGTCCTATTGCCGGCCCACAAGGCCTGTGCCTCGGTTCACCCATTTTCGCTGGCCGGCCCGCCGCTGCCTCGCGGCAGCGACCTCATTACCCTCGACGTGGTGATGGGACCGCGCACCGACTGGTTTACTGCGCAGTCCGTTTTGGCCTTCTTCAGCCAGTCCTGGACGGCAACCTCCGAATCAAGCCGCGTGGGTGTGCGCCTGCAGGGCGCCCAGGCGCTGGTACGTGCCCGGCAGGATGAACTGCCTTCCGAAGGAACCTGTGTCGGGTCCATCCAGGTGCCAGCCAGTGGCCAACCCGTGTTGTTCCTCGCCGATCACCCGCTTACAGGCGGCTATCCGGTGATCGCCGTGGTGGCTTCGCATCATCTGGATCTGGCTGCGCAGGTCCCTATTGGCTGCAAGATCCGCTTTAACCCAATAGTGGACTTCTCGGTTAACGGTAAGGAAAAAGAATAATGAAAAAGTTGTTGATCGCTAACCGTGGTGAAATCGCCATTCGTATCATGCGTGCCGCGCGTGATTATGGCATCGAGTCGGTGGCCATCTATTCCGATGTCGATGCCGAGTCGCTGCACGTCCAGCTCGCACAAGAGGCCTATGGCCTCGGTCCGGGCAAGCCTGCGGACACCTACCTCAATATTTCGAAAATCATCGACGTCGCCAAGCGCGCCGGTGCTGATGCCGTTCACCCAGGGTATGGCTTTCTTTCCGAGCGCGCCGAGTTTGCCCAGGCTGTGATCGATGCGGGGCTGATATGGGTCGGGCCTACGCCTGCGGTGATCAAGGCGTTGGGCGACAAGGTCGAAGCCCGACGCATTGCTCAGGCAGTCGGTGCACCCTTGGTCAAAGGGACGCCAGGTCCATTGGCGAATGCCGCCGAGGCTGTAGCGTTCGCCAGGGAGGCGGGTTTGCCTTTGGCGATCAAAGCCGCGTTTGGCGGTGGCGGTCGCGGAATGAAAGTCGCGTACAAGCTGGAGGAGGTGGGTGACCTGTTCACCTCGGCAGTGCGTGAAGCCATTGAGGCATTCGGTCGCGGCGAATGCTACGCCGAGCAGTTCCTTGAACGACCACGGCATATCGAAGCGCAGGTTATCGCCGACCAGCACGGCAACACCGTGGTCCTGGGGACACGCGATTGTTCGCTGCAGCGCCGCAACCAGAAACTGGTGGAAGAGGCGCCCGCTCCTTTTATCACCGCTGACCAGAGTCGCCGGATTCATGAGGCGGCCCAGGCGATCTGTACCCATGCAGGCTACACCGGGGCCGGCACGGTCGAGTTCCTGCTGTCGCAGAACGGCACGATTTCGTTTTTGGAAGTGAACACCCGGTTGCAGGTGGAACACCCTGTCACCGAAGAAACCACCGGCGTGGACATCGTTGTTGAGCAGCTACGCATCGCGGATGGCTTGCCGTTGTCGATTACCGAGGCACCGCAACTGCGTGGCCACGCGCTTGAGTTTCGTATCAACGCTGAAGATCCGGGTCGGGGGTTCCTGCCGACGCCGGGGCGAATCGATGTGTTCCGTGCTCCATCAGGGCCCGGTGTGCGCATCGAATCCGGGGTGGAGGCGGGCTCTGTCATTCCAGGCCTTTACGACTCGATGATGGCGAAACTGATTGTCACAGGCGCCACCCGTGAGCAAGCGATCACTCGCGCACGCCGTGCGCTGAAGGAATTCACTATCGAGGGCGTGGCGTCAGTGCTGCCATTCCACCGGGCGGTATTGGAAGAAGCCTGTTTCAACGGCGATGCCGAGTTCGGTGTTTACACCAACTGGATTGAAACCGAGTTCAAGGGTGTACCCACAAATACGCGCATTGAGCCCGTGGACTCCGGCTTGCACCGCTGTTTCATCGAGATCGATGGCAAGCGCCATGAACTGGGGATTCCACTGTCATTGTTCAACGGCGCCTCTGTTTCCGCGTCGTCGAATACTGCGCCTGCCTCCAGCAGCGAAGGCGGTGTCACTGCGCCGATTCCAGGCACCTTGCAACAGTGGCTGGTTAAAGACGGTGAGCCCATTAAAAAGGGTGATGGGGTTGCACTGATTGAAGCGATGAAAATGGAAACGTTGGTTGTCGCAGCGTGTGATGGCGTGATTACGCAGAAAGTGTCGGCGGGAACGATGGTTTCAATCGGCCAGCTTCTGGCGGAAATCGTTCTCCCTTGAGAGATAAGCAGCCATGTGTGGTTTTGCTCTGCAGTTGCTGTTGAGGTTCCGAGAAGTACTTAGATAAAAATCTTGTTAACGGCCAATGTAGGCCGGAGGGAGTGTTGATCGTGAAAAAATACAATGTAGCACTTATCGGCACCGGATTTATGGGGAAAGCGCACTCTATCGCGACCGCTGTGGTTCCGATTCTGTTTGGTGCACCTGTAGAGATCGAGCGCAAAATTATCGTCGACATCGATGAAGAGCTGGCCCGTGATGCTGCAAAGCAATATGGGTTTGCGGAATACACCACCGATTGGCGCGATGTGATCAATCGCCCCGATGTCGATATCGTCGATATCTGTACGCCTAACGACACTCACGCTGAAATCGCCATTGCCGCCGCATTGGCCGGCAAGCATGTCATGTGCGAAAAACCGATGGCCATGACCGTCGCTGACGCCGAGAAAATGCAAGCGGCTGCGCAGAAGACCGGCGTGGTGACCATGGTTTCCTATAACTATCGTCATACTCCGGCCATCCAGATGGCCAAGAAACTGATTGATGAAGGCCGCATCGGCAAGATCCTCAGCTTCCGCGGCTACTACCTCCAGGATTGGGGTGCAGATCCATCAACGCCGCTGTCGTGGCGCTTCAACAAGGCGAAAGCGGGTTCGGGCACTCTTGGCGATATCGGTACCCATGTGATCGACGCAGCACGCTTGCTGGTGGGGGAATTCGCCTCTGTAAACTCCATCGTGAAGACCTTCATTGCCGAGCGTCCATTGCCGGCAGGTCGTTTCTTTGGTCCGGCCGGTCAAGCGTCCTCCGAGAAGGGCCAGGTGGATGTCGATGACGCCGCGCTGACCATGATCCATTTCACCAATGGGGTCTATGGCACCATCGAAGTGACCCGCAATGCCTGGGGCCATCACAACCAACTGGGCTTCGAGATTCATGGCACCAAGGGCTCGATCGCATTCGATTACCAGCGCTTGAATGAACTGCGCGTGGCTTTCGCTGATGATCCGGCTGACACCTTCGGCTTCCGGACGATCTACTCGGGTCCGCATCAGCCGTTTGGCGACAAGCTGTGGCCGGTGGCCGGCATGGGCCAGGGCTACATCGATGTGAAATCCATCGAGTGGTACAACTTCCTCAAGGCCATTGCGGAAAACGCGCCTGCATCGCCTAACTTCGACGATGGTTTGCAGATCGAACGCATTGCTGAAGCGATCTTGAACTCGGGCGTGAGTGGCAACTGGGAAGAGATCGAACAACCGGCTGTGTAAAGCTGCTCCGAAAATGGGTGTGAGTGTTCACACCCATTTTCAAACTAATAACGGTGCATATGAAAGTTTCCCAGGAGACCGAAAATGAGCGTTGCAGTTGGATTGGTGGGAGCAGGCGTGATGGGCAGCGAGCACGCGCGGATCCTGCGAGAGAACGACCCGGGTGCGACACTCGCGGGTGTCTGTGACGCGGATCCTCGAAAGGCCGCTATGGCGGCTTGCGGCTCGCCGGTCTATTCCGATCCGCTGGAGATGATTCGCGCCAATAACATCGATGCGGTGTTGATCGCCTCGCCTGATGCGACTCATGCGGAGTTAGTCATGGCCTGTCTGGAGGCGGGCAAGCCGGTGTTGTGCGAAAAGCCTTTGGCAGCAACCGCGAAGCAGGCGTTGGCTATCGTGGAACTGGAAATGTCCAAGGCCCGGCGTCTAGTGCAAGTAGGCTATATGCGCAGGTTCGACCCGGCCTATCAGTTGCTCAAGGAAAGTTTTGATAGTGGTGAAATCGGCAAACCGCTGATTGTCCACAATGTTCACCGCAACCCGGTCGCCCCGGAGTGGATGACAGGTTCCATGTCCATTACTAATGCGTTTGTCCATGAGATAGACATCAGCCGCTGGCTGTTGAATACCGAGCTGACGACGGTAAGGGTCACCTCGACCCAGAAGGGCGACCCACTGGTAATCGAAGTGTGTACCAGCGATGACGTCATCATCACAAACGAAATCAATATGAATTGCCGGTACGGCTATCACATTCATGCAGAGATTGTAGGTGAGGACGGCGTTGCCTCCCTGCCAACCATGCCCTCAAGGGTTGTACATAAAGCAGGGCAGCAGATGTTGTCCTATCCCTCCTATTGGGTTCCACGGTTTGTCGAGGCCTATAAAGCTCAAACAGCGGCGTGGATAAAGACGATTCAGACTGGCGAGTCCAATGAAGGCGCCAGTGCCTGGGACGGCTATCTCACCACCGCAGTGGCCGAACAGGTTATTGAAGCTGGCAAGGATTCCATCATTCACCTGCGTCTGCCCACGCGTCCTTCATTTTATTCGTAAACGTACAGCCATGTGGCCTGTCATTCATGCTGCGTGCCGTTAGCTGGGCTATCGCGTGGCAATCGATTATCCGAAATAACGAGAGGCGAAGATGATTAGGTATGCCGTGGTAGGGCTGGGTTGGATATCGAAAACAGCATTTCTGCCGGCGGTGGTGTTGACCGGTAATTCTGTTGTAACGGCACTCGTCACTGGGAAAATAGAGAGCGCCAGACAGATCGCCACGCAATATGGCATCAAAAGGGTGGTCTCGTATGAAGATTTTGACGAGTTGGTTAGCAGCGATCTGATTGATGCTGTCTACGTCGCCGTGCCTAACCCATTGCACGCCGCGTTCGCGATCAGTGCCTTGAAACATGGCAAGCACGTGATGGTTGAAAAGCCGATGGCTACATCACTGCCAGATGCCGAAGCCATGATCAGGGCTTCACAACAGTCCGGCAAACTACTGATGACCAGCTACCGTTTGCACCATGACATCGGCACTGTCGAAGCGCTCAAGTCGATACGTTCGGGTGCTATTGGCGAGCCGCGATTTTTCTCCGCGACTTTCAGTTTTCAATCCGATGCGAATAACCATCGCTTGAATCTGGAGCATTGGGGAGGACCGCTTCAGGACATCGGCATCTATTGCATCAACGCGGCGCGTCACGTATTCGCGTCAGAGCCGGTTGAAGTTCAGGCCATCAGTTGTCGGGATGAAAGCGATCCTCGTTTCTTGGAGATATCCGATTCGATCGCAGTGACGATGCGCTTTCCAGGTAATCGCTTGGCGCAATTCTATTGCAGTTTTGCTGCACACCCAGTCGACACCTATCGAGTCGTAGGCACAGAGGGCGTGTTAAGCATGGAGCCAGGGTTTCGCTTCGAAACGCCGATGACCCTGAAAACAGAGACTTCGACAGGCTCTGAGCGAATCGACTTTCCGCACTTCGACCATTTTGCAGGCCAGATCGCTTATTTCTCTGGATGCATTGTCGATGGGGCCAGGCCAGTAGACGACGGAGAGGAGGGGCTGGCGGACCTCAGGGTTCTGTTTGCCATTGAGCGTTCGGTTTCAACTGGTTTGCCTGTGTCCCTGGAGCCTCTGAATTATCGACAGGGCCCTAGCACCGCTACGGTTCGGATGATTGGACCCGCTGCTTTGGGAGCCTGAAAAGTCGAAGCGCCACCCATGATATCCGGACAGCCAATGATGCCGATTGATAAGAAAAGGCTATCGCCGCCA
Organism: Pseudomonas sp. ICMP22404; assembly: GCF_006227205.1. Lineage (GTDB taxonomy): Bacteria > Pseudomonadota > Gammaproteobacteria > Pseudomonadales > Pseudomonadaceae > Aquipseudomonas. Next base: position 231,190 of record NZ_VCNG01000004.1, on the reverse strand, counting down.
ATCATAAATCGGGATTTGACCCTATCAGAGGGGTAGGGGAATATCTAAATCATGTACGGGCTAAACACGATTTAATGAGTACTCATCTTTTTGCAGAATGCTTTCGATGGTTGCTGGACTTGAACTTTAGTTCGCTGTGCTGGCGATATTATTAATGGCGAGGTTGATGACATGAATAATTATAATGGTCGTGTAGTGATAGTGACGGGTGGTGGCTCGGGAATGGGCCGTGCCATGGTCCACGAATTTACCGCCCGCGGTGCCAATGTGGCGGTGCTGGACATCAACCCCAAGCGTGCAATGGAAACCATTTCCGAACTGGCTCAGCCTGAACTCGCCTTTGCCCACGAAGTTGACGTGAGTGATCCCAAAAGCGTCCAGTCAGCGGTTGATGCCGTTATCCAGCGCTGGGGCCATATTGATCTGCTGTGCAACAATGCAGGCATCCTGGACGGCCATGCGACTGCGCATGAAGTCAGCTTGGAAGAATGGAATAAAGTCATTGCCGTCAATTTGACCGGTCCATTCCTGATGGCGCGGGCCGTTATTCCGCAAATGCTCAAGCAAGGCAAGGGCGCCATTATCAACACCTCGTCGACGTCTGGCTTTAGTGCGGCTGGTGGCGGTACTGCGTATACCGCCTCCAAGCACGGCGTGATCGGCCTGACGCGTCAACTGACGTTCGAGTACGGTGCGCGTGGCATTCGCGTGAACACGATCTGCCCGGGTGCTACTGCGACTCCCCTGGCCTTGGCGGACCCAGTCACCGCTAGCTCGCCAGATATGGAAGCGGCCATCAAGAAGTTCCCCGCCCAACGTTGGTGCCAGCCAAGCGAAATAGCCAAGCTGGCTGCCTTCCTCGGCGGTGATGAAGCTGACTTCGTCCATGGCAGCGAATACGTGATGGACGGTGGCTGGCTGGCCGCGGCGCGCGATCCCTTCTGATACACGGCTGTACAGTCATTAACTTCAATCTTCCTGTGCAAAAGGTAACGGAAATGTTTAGTGCGCGTGAGTGGCCGGACAGTGGTGTTGAAGGATTCAAGCGCGGTTTTGAAACAGTAGACGGTACCCGTATTCACTATGTGAGCGGGGGTGTCGAGAACGGTGAAGTCATGGTCCTGGTGTGCGGCTTTCCGCAGAGCTGGTATGCCTGGCGCAAGGTACTGCCTCTGCTGGGCAAGCACTACCGGGTCATTGCACCGGATCTTCCTGGGCAGGGCGATTCGGATAGACCGTCCAGTTGTGACACCGGCAACGTGTCACGCCTGCTGAGAAAGTTTCTGACTCAGGTAGGTGTCGAAAAGCACTCGCTGGTGGTTCACGACATTGGTGCCTGGGTGGGTTATCCGTATTGTGCTCAATTCGGCGACAGTGTCACTGGATTGGCCATTCTGGACACGGGCATTCCCGGAATCAGCTTGCCAGACAATCTCCCGTGGGCGGCCGACGCCGCTTGGAGGACTTGGCACGTTGCGTTCCACAATATTCCGGACCTCCCGGAAGAGTTGCTGGAAGGTCGTGAACACATCTACTTGAAGTGGTATTTGCAACGTAAAGCGGCAAATCCGCAGATATTCACCGAGGAAGATTTTGCCGAGTATCTACGTGCATTCCGACTCAATGGTTGGAAGGGCGGTCTGGCCTATTATCGCGCGACCACGCAGTCGGCTGAACAAAACCGTGAGTTTGCCAAAACCTTACTGAAGATGCCTGTGCTGGCTGTTCGCGCAGACCAAGGGTCGATGCCTGATCTGGTCAGCGAGCTGAAGAAAGTTGCGGCCAATGTATCGGGCACTATGGTGAAAAGCGGTCATTACATTCCAGAGGAACAACCCAACGGCCTGGTCGATGAATTGCTGAAGTTTTTTTCCAATGTGAAGTGACGGTGGAGGGATGATCTGCAACGCCCGAGCCTCTCTCTTCTCGGGCGTTGTTGTCTGGGGCCCCAGTCCTCGCATACAAAACAACGAGAACCGTCATGTCGGAATTGAAACCGCTTAAAATTACGTTTGCTGATGACCCTCGTGTGCTGACCGAGCAGTCGGCAGAGGATTATTCGAGGCACGTGGTGCCCTTGTCGGCGAGAACGAATCGATGGAGCCTGGCGATGGCCTCTTGGTCCGTGCTCAGCGCGATGTTCTACTTGTATATCAGCGTGGCGGTCGCCCAGGCCGTCGGTAGCAAGAACGCGATGATTGGTATCGGACTCTCTGCGTTGTTCTATGGCGGCATAAACTACGTGATCTCGCAGCGCTCGATCAAGAACGGCCTGACCGTTGCACTGTTGTCGAGGGGGATTTTCGGAGGCGCGGGGGCAATTATTTCGTCGTTGCTGTTTGCCGTAACGGCGACCTACTACGCCGTGTTCGAAGGATCGATCATTGCGGTCGCGTTTCAGCAGTATTTCGCCCCCGAGAGCGACCTGCGCTGGTGGTATCTTTTGGTGGTTCTCTATGCCTTGCCTCTGGTCATGGGCAGTGTCCAGGTCTGGCTCGACAAGCTTAACGGCGCATTATTGCCCCTTTATATTGTTGGGTTGGTATCGGTTATTGTCATGGCTGGCAATAAATATGGTTTCTCTTCCTCGTTCCTGGCCATCCCAAGCTCTACCGATCCGGTGGTTCCCGGATGGATGTGGGCGTTCATCGTGTACATGGGCATCTGCGTCAACATGATGGTGACAGCCGAGTTCTCGCGGTTTGGAAAACCCGCTGACGCAAAGTTTCATGGCCTGATTACTTTCGGCCCGGTATTTTATTTTGCGCTATTTGTGGTGAATGGATTAGCGGGCGTGTTCATCATGAATACTGTATTCCCTGATCTGAAAGCCAGTGAACGTGGCGTGGCTGAAGCTATTTTGAATGCCTCTGGATTTTTAGGCTTGATTTTCATTTTAATCAGTCAGACGCGTATCAATACAGCTAACTACTATGTGGCATCGCTGAACTTCGCAGGGTTTGCCGCTCGCGGTCTGCATCTGCGCTGGCCACGCTGGGTTTGGGTGCTGTTTGTGGGCTGTTGCGTCTATCTGTTGATGCTGACAAATGTGTTCAGCTATCTGCTCAGGGCATTGGCATGGCAGGGCATAGCGGTTACTTCTTGGGTCGCTATCCTCATGACTCACTATGCGCTCAACTGCGACGTGGACCATGGTCTGGAGTTTCGTCCTGGCAGAGTAAAAGCCATCATGCCGGGCGCATGGGCACTGGTTATCGCAACGATTGTGGGGATCGCAATTGTCGAGGGCGGAACTAAGGGAAGCTGGTACGTGGAGACCGCGCCGATTTTGATTTCGTGCCTGGCTGCGTTCAGTTATTGGTCGATCCTGAAATTTGTCAACGGCGGACTCATATCGCGAGTCTCGGACCCGCGTGACGATGTAGCCGATGTTTGGCGGACACACATCGAATGTCATGCGTGCAATCGATCGTACAGCGCTATTGAAATGGACCGCGATCCTTCAGCAGGGCAGCAAGCAATCTGTGCAGGTTGCGCCGAAGGTAACGATGTCTTTCTCCAATCGGTGCACCGAGAGAGCAACGGTATGCCTGTTTCTCCTGTGCAAGCCAGTTAGTAAGGCGGCATGGGAAGGAATAGAAACTATTAAGAGAACCTCGACAGAACAGACGTGCTTTGCACTCAGCATGAAAAACATGCTGAGTGCTTTTTTTGCTTAACACGGAGTAACGAGTTTGGCATTTTTTCGAAACAAGCAGTTCCTCGTCGAGTTTGCCTTGATCGTGGGTGTGTTTTCCTTCTGTACTGGCGAATTTGCAATGATGGGCCTTATCTCGACCCTGTCTGCTGCGTTTCAGATGCCAGAAACGAGTGCCGCCCATCTGATCAGTGCATACGCGGTTGGGGTTGTAATAGGTGCCCCGATTATGGTTTTTGTAGGCGTCTACCTGAAAAAGAGAAAACTTATCCTATTTCTGCTGGGTGTGTATACCTGTGCCAATGCTTTGAGTTTGTTGGCCCCAAACTATGAAACGCTGTTGTTATCCAGGCTCCTGGCCGGCTTCCCTCACGCGGCCTATTTTGGCGTCGCCGCAATGCTCGCAGCATCTATGGCTCCCTTCAATAAGCGCGGTAAGGCGGTCAGCAGGGTCCTACTGGGAGTAACAGCAGCGATATTGATTGGTGCGCCGGGTGCGACCTATCTTGGTCAGCTCTGCGGCTGGCGATCAGTTTTTGCTGCGATCACCATTTTCAGCCTGATGAGCTTGATTCTTCTCTATCGCAATGCGCCAGAAGTTGAGGATGACCATCGGCTTAATGTCAAGGACGAACTGGCGCCTTTCTCTCAAGCCCAGATATGGTTGGCCCTGGCAATCGGTGCATTCGGTTTCTGCGGGATGTTCGGTGTCTACAGTTATCTTGCTCCAATTATCTTGAATGTTACCAAGCAGGAAGCCCACTGGATCGCGCCCATGCTTATGCTGTTTGGGGTCGGTACGATGATTGGAAATTTTGCGGGCGGATGGTTGTACGATCGCATTAAGTTTTCAGCTGTGCAGTTTATTATGCTTTTCAGTTTTGTTGCCTTGTTTGCATTTCCCGTTTTGGCTCAGACACTGTTAGGGATTTCGTTTGCTACCGTATTACTTGGCTGCATGGTTGCGCTGGCGCCCGCATTACAGATGCGACTGATGGACATCAGTAAACGTGGCCAGTCACTGGTTGCAGCCTCCAACCATGCTGCATTGAACCTTGCTAACGCGCTCGGCCCTTGGTTGGGTGGGCTTGCAATTAACGCCGGCTGGGGTTGGTCGTCGACTGGCTATGTCGGTGCTGGCATGGCTTTTGTCGGATGCTTGATCTACTGGCTGGCGCAGCGCTTGGAAAGAAATAAAGATTAGAAATGGATTTCTATTATGCCCACCGTCTATGGGTTTCGAGATATGTATATTTCATCTCTTCTATGGGGGCCTATATTTCCGGTAAAGTCTGTTGCTATCAGGCCTGCGCCGCAGGTGACGGCACTGACCAGTTGCCGGTCGGTGAGACTGTTGCCGGATTCAGAAATATACGAAGACAACGAAACCCACTTGGCGTCCTCGATTTCTGCCGTGTCCAGAATGCTAATCGCCTGGCTCAGTGATTTCATTCGGCAGATGAAATGCAGGTTGGATTTGCCGAGCTGGTGGGTATGCCTTGTAATGAACCCAACGATGGATTCGAACGTTGTTTGTATTCCTGTTTCTTCCAGTACCTCACGCTGGACAGAATGCTGAATTTTTTCCCCTGATTCAACATAGCCTCCCGGAAGCTTGAATCCGGTGGTGCCTCGCTCTTTGACTAAAAGAATTTCGCTCGATTCGTTCAACACAATAGCGCTTGCGCCAATGGTGTGTGTTGGAATGAAAGGTACAAAGGCGCTTTCTGACGGCTGACGAACCAACGTCAGCTCCTCACGGACGCAACTATGGAATGTGAAACCAGCGCTGACGAACAAGGGGATGCTTTCGGAACGAATAATAGGAAGGGAAATCCAGGCAAGGGATTTTCCATTAGACCCAAGATACGCCAGCAAGTCCTCAATGTCGGCTTTCAGCTCCTCAATGGCCGTCGATAATGAGCTCGGGTCAATGATGACGCCGTTGAAGTGATCCAGTTCAAATTTCATGGTCTATTTTCAAAAAATGCCAAGCAGGTTATAAAAGGGAAAAAATTATTGCCGTGATTCTACCATCCCTCTCAGTGCTGTAAATCTATCGGTCATTTGGTGTTTTGTTTAAAAAAAACTATCTTGAAGAGTAAGCAGCGGTTGGTGTCTTTTTTGCATCGTTTTTCGAAAGTCTTGAATGTTCCGTTGATAATGAAGTGGAGGTTGTTATGCACTCGCTTAATTCCATGGCTGGTATTAAAAGGTACCGTATCCAAGATGACGTTCCACTCACGATAAGTGGCGAGGCTGCTGGTGCGGAAACGCCCTCTGGTGGGGAATTGGACAACGGGACGTTGAAACCTGCGGCACAGTCTTGGGTGGTTGTGACAATGGCTTGCGCTACATTGGTGCGTATGATGTCCCGTATTTTCAGGTCTTCGCGCTAATGCTGAGCACTCAATAGTTTAATGTCCAGTCAATAGGATGTTACCTACTGACTCGATGCTTGCAAAAAAGTTACACCGTAGCTGAGTCAGCCCAGTGACAAACGCATCAGCGAGTGATTCTGGAACTACCCGATCACCTCATTCGTATCATGCGGACATTATTTGCTGAAGGAACCCAAAATGACGCGCTCATGTTTGTCCAATCCTGCAGAGAGTGCAGGGGCTGGCGTCATCGCGCAATTCGCTGTCGTCGTCTCAGCCCCAACCTCGCTGTTGCGCTCGCTTCAAGCCTGTACTCAACAGCAGGGGGGCAGAAGAGGCTTACTCTATCAATCCATGAGGGATTGAGCTGTGGCGAGATCTGTAATCAGAACATCCAGGAAGCCACCGCGGAGCGCCCCACGAATCGCATTCGCCTTGCGTTCACCGCCGGCAAGGCCAATGACCCTATCAATGCTATGTAGCTGTTTCAGGTCGATGGAAACAACCACTTCTTCAGATTCGTCCAGCACGGGCCTACCTTGGGCATCATAGTAACGCAGGCAAATGTCTCCCACGGCGCCACGCTCGGCCAGCAGCTTGAGCATGGACTCGGTGTGGTAGTTGCCACTGTTGCGCAACAGCTGCGAAGGTTCCAATTCGCCAATGCCTACCAGCGCGACCGTCAGATTCGAAAAACGGTCTACGACTTCGCGAACCTCGTCGAGTTGCAGTATGCGATGGCGGCTTTCGACAGACTGCTCAATGCTCTGCGACGGAAGGAGATAGGAGGGGCAACCAAACAATGTTGCAAGTTGCTGCGTCAGCAGCGTCGCTTCGAATGCGCCTTTGTTGCCGACACCGCCTAGAAGCTGAACGACTTCGGTTGCGCCTTTTTGTTTGGAGTTATGCATGTAGCCCACCATGGCGCGGATCGTCGAACTCCAGGAGGAGATCCCGATACGATCCTTCTCGGTCACGGTGGTTTCGATGTAGTGCGCGGCAGCTGAGCCAATGGCCTGCTTGAGCGCATCATCACCAACACTCGTCGGTTCTACAACAATGACTTGGCGAATGTTGTACTTCTTCTGCAGTTCCCGCTCGAGGTCGAGGTGGAAGTGGAGAGGGCGAAGGACCGAGATCTTGATGATCCCTTCCTTGAGAGCCCGACTCAGTGCGCGGCTCACAAATGATTGGGACAGATCGAGTTGTTGGGAGATTTCTGACTGCTTCAGACCCTCTTCATAATAAAGTGACGCTATCTTAGTCAGGAGTCTCTGCTCCTCTACCATTCTCATCAAGATCCTCGCGCTAGCCTAATCACAACCACTATGGTGCAATCTGCGGCTGAGCAAATGCAAGAATTCAATTGCTCCGCTGCAGAGCGTTATCACGACATGATCAAGCCGCCGTCGACATTGATTGATTGTCCCGTGATGTAGCGAGCGTCGTCCGAGGCGAGAAACGTAACCAAACCGGCCACCTCTGAGGGTGTCCCGGCGCGCTTCATGGGAATGCCTTCAACCCATTCGGCCATTAACTCACCTTCACGGTAGGTTTTCTGCGGAGTGGACAGTATTTCCCCCCAGACACGGTCGTTATACGCCCACATTTCGCTTTCGATGATACCCGGGCAGATGGCATTGACGGTGATCCCGTGAGAGGCGAGTTCATGCGCCAAGCTCTGGGTGATGCCAATTACGCCCATTTTGCTGGCGGCGTAATGCGGGGTATAGATGAATCCTTGCCTACCTTGCCCTGAACTGGTGTTGATCAGACGGCCGCCTTGTTTTGCGTTCACCATGTATTTGGCTGCTTCACGACAGCACAGCCAGACGCCGGTGGTGTTCACTTGGATGACTCGATCGAAGTCAGCGCGCGGCATTCGGTCGAAGTGATCGATGGTGATTACACCTGCGTTCTGTACCGATACATCAATGCGCCCAAATCGGGCATGTGCCTGACTGAACAGATCCTGCACGGCCGTTTCATCGGTAACGTCTACAACAAGTGGCAGGATGTTTACCTTGGTCAGGTCAGCGATTCGTGCGGCGGTCTCGTTGACACGTTCGGCATTCGAGACCATGACCAGGTTGGCACCCTCATGGGCAAAGCGTTCTGCAATGCCTTCTCCAATACCCCTGCATGCGCCGGTGATCACCACCGTATAGCCTTCGAAGCGCTTGTTGTTCATGATATTGCTCCTCTCTCGGGGGCGCCGCTGTCCACTAGATTGGCGCGTGTCTTCGATTGCACGTGTTCTGCTGACCGGCAGCGGGTTCTGCCGGTCTGCGAGCAAGACGGCGCGAAGGTCGCTCTACACGTCCCTGGTGTTACCAGCAGACAAAGCCGCCATCGACCACCAGATCCACACCTGTGCAGAATGAAGCCGCTTTGCTGGACAGGAAGATCGCCGGGCCTACCATTTCCTCTACACCGGCCATGCGACCAAGTGGTGTGGTGTCTTCGAAGATTTTCACCTGATCAGCCACTTCCGGGCGTGTGTTCATCGGTGTAGCGGTGTATCCAGGACTGATGCTGTTGACTCGCAAACCTCGATGAGCCCATTCCATGGCCAGGCTTTTGGAGAGGTGGATCACACCTGCCTTTGAGGTGTTGTAGTGAGCTTGCAGCAGCCCACGGTTGACGATCAGCCCCGACATGGAAGCGATGTTGATGATTGATCCTCGCCCTCTTGGCAGCATTACCCGAGCTTGAGCCTGGCAACTGAGCATTACACCGGTCAGGTTCACGTCGAGCATCTGTTGCCAGCGGCTAAGTTCAAGGTCTTCCGCCGGTTGCGCGTTGGCAATGCCCGCGCTATTTACCGCGAGACTCAGTTCCCCTAGCTCCTGCTCGGTTCGAGCGACTGCCTTGGCCAAATCATCTGCACGGGTGACCGATCCTTCCAGAACCAGGGCCTTTCGCCCATGACCCTCGATGCCGCGCACGGTGTCCTGCATGGAGCGAATATCGGGAAGGTCGAAGCAGGCAATATTGGCGCCGGCTTCGGCCAAGCCGATTGCAATGGCTTGACCGATACCGCTCCCCGCACCAGTAACAAAGGCGGTTTGGCCACTAAGATCGAAAAGACGCATAACTCAAATCCTCAAACAGTTGCGAGTTCCATTACAGCCACGGGTGTGGCTTGCTCACGATTAAGAATGCCAATCTGGCGTCCACGGCTCATGACCATCACTCGGTTCGAGAGGCCCAGAACCTCGTCCAGATCCGAACTGACCACGATGACTGCCATGCCTGTCGCCGCTAACCCAGCGATCACTTCGTAGATCGCCGCACGAGCACCTACGTCGATACCCCGGGTCGGCTCATCCAGAATGAAAACCTTGGGATTTCGAGCCAACCATTTTGCAATGATGACTTTTTGCTGATTGCCTCCAGAAAGACAGGAAATTGCCTGGTCAGGTTGGCCCTTGACGCCCATGCGCGCGACCGCTTCACGGGCAAAGGCTCGAAGGCCGGCCGGAGATACCCACCCAGGGCTGGGAAGCAAGTCGGTATTGCCGTAAATGAGGTTTTCTTCAATGGCATGTTCTACCACTACGCCTTGCTGTTTACGGTCTTCCGGTACAAGCACAATGCCGGCTTGAATGGCATCGAAAGGAGAGCTGAAATGATGTTGCAGATCTTCGATCAGCAACGTCCCGGTGATATGCTCTGCGGCCCCGGCAATCGCGCGGACGAGTTCGGTACGACCGGCCCCTACCACTCCAGCGATGCCGAACACTTCGCCAGCATGTACGGAAAAATCGATGTCATGGAATGCCATTTCCCGGCATTGAAGATCCTTGACCCTGAGAACGATGCGCTCCTGAGCGGGTGGCATAGCAGGGAAGATTCGATCAACACTTCTTCCTACCATCTCGGATACCAACTGCTTGACGGGGACGTCAGCGGTTTCGTGTACCGCTACTTGTCGGCCATCGCGCAGCACCAGAATGCGGTCGGCAATCTTGGCGATCTCTTCCATCCGGTGGCTGATGTAGATGAAGGACACGCCCTCGGCTTTTAGCCGTTCGACTTGTGCAAAGAGTTTTTCGGTTTCTTCGCCGCCCAAGGCAGCGGTTGGTTCATCAAGGATCAGCAGGTTGGCCTTGAGCGTTAATGCCTTGGCAATTTCCACCAGTTGCTGCGCGGCTACGCTGAGCCCGGCGACCTTTCGAGTGGCGGATACTTTAAGGCCTAGCCGATCCAGTTGTTTCTGCGCTTCGGACTCCATGTAAGCGCGATCGACTTTGCCGAATCGAGTCGGCAACCGGCCTACAAACATGTTCTCTGCGATCGACAGCTCGGGGAGGAGACGGATTTCCTGATGGATAAGCCCTATACCCGACCCAAGGGCTGCCCCGGGATTGGCGGGGGCATACGGTTCTCCCTGCCAGCTCATCGAACCACCGGCCTCGGGTTGAACGACACCGGCGATAATCGATGAAAGTGTGGACTTGCCGGCGCCATTTTCGCCTAGCAGCGCCAGTACGGTGCCGGGATAAATATCGACGTCTATATTGGCGAGTACCTCGATGCCGGCGTACTTCTTGCCAATATTGCGAAGACTCAGCTGTGGAGCACGTTCAGGTACGCTGGCAGCGACGACTGACATGACACTTCTCCATTGCGTGCAGGAATGAGAGCTTCTGAATCAGAAGCTCTTGGAAGATTCCAGCCGATTAAGGATGGTTCTCGATAAAGGGCGCGACGTTGTCCTTGGTTGTCAGGATGGCCTCCTGCAACTGCACGCTGGGCACTTTTTTTCCTTCCTTCAATGCGATGGCGGAATCCAATGCGATGCGCCCCATCTTCTGACTTTGCTGGGTCATCGTTGCGGAAAGTGTCCCTGCGGCTACGGCCTTCAGACCTGCGACATCGCCATCAAAACCCACGATAGTGACTGGCTGATCCAGATTGGCGACCTTGACGGCTTGAGCGGCTCCCAACGCCATGGCATCCGCCCGGCCGAAAAATACCGTAATGTTTGGGTCACGCTGCAGCATGTCTTGAGCCACTGCAAACCCCCTGTCCTGTGCCCACTCGGCGGGTTGTTCGGCAACTACCTTCAGCTCAGGAAACTTGGCCAGGCCTTCGGAGAAGCCCTTCGCCCGATCGTTTTCGGGGGAGGTGCCAATTTGACCTTGCAAGATCGCGACCCGACCCTTGCCATTGGTGACCTTGCCGACGTATTCAGCCAGTTGGCGGGCTGCGGCAACACTGTCACTGGCAATGAATGTATCTCCTGGTGCATCCGGGGCGTTGCGATCCACGGCGATGACTGGAATACCAGCAGCTCGTGCTGCCTTCACTGGAATGCCCGCAGCGGTGGCGCCCGCAGGAATATAGATGAGGGCATCGATCTGTCGGGTGATCAGGTCTTGTACCTGGCTGACTTGCGTTGCCGAGTTGCCTTGGGCATCGACAGTAATGACCTTGACGCCTTTTTCTTTGCCTGCTGCTTCGACCGATTGTTTGATCTGGTTGAAAAAATCGGCTTGAAGGTTGGCGACAGCTAATCCGACAGTGAGACCTTCGGCAGAGGCCTGGGCTGTCATACCCATGGTCAGGGCGGCGAAGAGACTACTCAGCAAGAGTTTTTTTGAGGTGAACATAGCGTTTCTCCATTGTTATTTTTTGACGCAGCGTTTTGGGGAAAGCGTTTCAGCGTTGGCCGGATCTGCGGCGCAGGGTATCCAGGGTTACCGCCAGGGCGATGACGATGCCGATTACCACCTGTTGGACAAAGGGCGATACGCCCAGCAGGTTCAGGCCATTACGCAACACACCAATGATCAACACGCCCACCAGGGTGCCGCCAATACTGCCGACGCCACCGCTCAGGCTTGCTCCTCCGATCACCACCGCGGCGATCGCATCAAGCTCCATGGTCAGCCCAGCGCTTGGCTGGGACGAGTCAAGACGTGCAGCCATGGCCACAGCGGCCAGGCCTGCCAGAGCACCGCTGATCGCGTAGATCCACAGGGTGATCTTCCGGACCTTGATCCCGGACAGGCGCGCCACTTCAGCGCTGCCGCCCAGGGCGTAGAGGTTGCGGCCACCTGCTCGGAAGCGCAGGTATACCCAGGCCAGGAGCAGCATCACCAGAAAAAGGCCGACCGTGGCCGATAGAAATCCGAAATGTCGCTGGGTGGCCAGGCTGGTAAACCAATCCGGGAAGCCAACGATCTGGCGCCCGTCGGTCAGGATGTTTGCCAGCCCGCGGGCGACCGACATCATGGTCAAGGTGGCAATGAACGCTGGCAGCCGCGCTTGAGCAATCAGCACGCCGGAAATCAGGCCGCATGCCATGCCGCCCAGGATGGCCAGCGGAATGGCCAGCCCCATCGAGAGGCCGACATCCTGATAAAGCCAGCCAAGGAGCATCATCGAGAAGGCCAGCACCGAGCCGACCGAGAGGTCAATCCCGCCGATCACGATCACAGCCGTCATGCCGATTGCCAAAATGCCCAGGACAGTGACCTGGTCGAGGATGTTCAGCGCGTTACGCAGGGAAAAGAAGTATTCGGAGGTGAAGGAAAACACCACGACCAATAACGCCAGGCCTATGAGGGGGCCACCGACATTTCTTGGCAGGCGCAATGCTAAACCGGCGAGTGGTTTTGAAGGGGATGAGTCTATCGGGGCTTTAATCTCCACCGGTTTCTCCTGCGATGTTGTTCTTGTGAGTTCACCCGCATAAATATGCTGAGGTGATTTTTAAGTCAGGTTCTCGCTGTCTTCCCCAGAAGTCAAGAGCTTTCTATGGGCCAGCAGTTTGACCTCATGCCCTATTAGAAGCGGTTCCATCTCCTGCCCCAAGCAGAGACGTACGGTCATCGGAGGACGCGACTAGCTATTGACGTCCCCAAGAAATGGCGTCTAAATGTAAATATATTGTCAGTCAAGAATAAATATTCAAAGGCGACGCCCTCCGATCATCTCGGTACGCGTCTGTGCCACAACCAGGGGATAGAGATGAATCCATTCCAGTACGACGTACCGTCGATCCGTGAAAAAGCGCGCTCAATTCGCAAACGGATCATCAAACTCAATGCTGGCTCGCCAGCAGGGGGGCACACCGGGGCAGACCTTTCTGAAACGGATATCTTAGCGACGCTGTACTTTCGCTTGCTCAACGTCTCGCCGGACCGTCTCGACGATCCTGAGCGCGACATTTACATCCAGAGCAAAGGACATGGCGTAGGCGGGCTTTATTGCTGCCTGGCCGAAGCGGGTTTTTTCCCATTCGATTGGCTGGACACTTACCAGCATTTCGATTCGCATCTTCCAGGACACCCTGTTCGACAGAAGACGCCCGGTATTGAGTTGAACACCGGCGCCCTGGGTCACGGCCTTCCCGTCGCCTGCGGCATTGCCATCGCGGCCAAACGCTCAGGCAGCGCCAAGCGCGTGTTTGTGTTGACCGGTGACGGTGAACTGGGGGAGGGGTCCAACTGGGAGTCCGCGCTGACAGCGGCGAAATACCAACTGGACAATCTCATTGTCATTGTTGACCACAACACCCTTCAGCTCGCTGGGCGTACCTCTGAAATCCTGCCGCTCGAGCCGCTTGCCGATAAGTGGCGTGCATTCGGTTTTCACGTCAGCGAATGTGACGGAAACGATGTCGCCCAACTGGTAGATACGCTTGAACGCGTGCTCAAACTGCCCGGCGGGCCGAAGGTAATCATCGCTAACACGGTCAAGGGCAAGGGCGTTTCTTTTATAGAAGACAAACCCGAATGGCACCACCGCGTACCTAAGGGCGACGAAATTGAAGCAGCATTAAAGGAGATTGATCATGGGAAATGAGAAAATCCTGGTCCCTGAGGCCCATCTGGCCAGCGTAATGGTTGACGCCTTTATTGCTGCGGTAGACGCTGGTGTAGATCTGATTCCCGTGGTCAGTGATTCGACCTCAACCGCAAAAATTGGCCCGTTCATGAAGCGATTTCCTGAGCGACTGGTGAATGTGGGTATTGCCGAGCAGAGCCTGGTAGGTGTTGCGGCAGGACTTGGTCTTTCCGGCAAGGTTGCAGTGACTTGCAACGCCGCGCCGTTCTTGATTTCCCGCGCCAATGAACAGGTCAAAGTAGACGTTTGCTACAACCGTTCGAACGTCAAGATGTTCGGTTTGAACGCCGGCGCAAGCTACGGACCGTTGGCAAGCACTCACCATAGCATCGACGACATATCGGTTATGCGCGGGTTCGGCCACGTCCAGATTTTTGCGCCAGCAGACGGCGAGGAGTGTCGGCAAATCGTAGAGCACGCGCTGGCTTACGATGGGCCGGTATACATTCGCCTGGACGGAAAGGCACTCCCTGCCTTGCATGGCGCCGACTACACGTTCGTGCCTGGCCAGGTGGATATTCTGGTCAAAGGCCACGACGTCACGCTGGTCGCGCTGGGGTCCGTTGTGCATGAGGCTGTCGATGCGGCGACTCAATTGGCCCAGCAGGGGATCAGCGCCCAAGTGATCAACTTGTCTTCGATTCGTCCGCTCAATCGTGATGCGTTGCTTGAGGCGCTCCGGACAACCAGCGGAGTGATTTCCGTAGAGGAGCACAATGTGAACGGAGGGGTTGGCAGCGTGGTCGCAGAGGTCATCGCGGAGGCCGGATTAGGCGTACCACTCGTGCGCCTTGGTGTGCCGGACGGTGAATATGCAGCTGCGGGTGGCCGGGCCCCTACGCGTGCGAAACATCACATTGACGCAGCAGGCATTACCGCCGCAGCGGTGGCACTCCAGCGCTGAGCAATCGCGCTAGCTGCGCCACAGAATAAAACAATAACAGGACTCATCGCGATGGCGTCTCATGACCCCTTGATTCTTGCTTTAGATGAAGGCACTACCAACGCCAAGGCGATCCTGGTGGATCGGGCGGGAAGGGTCGTGGCTCGATCCTCCCAACCATTGACGGTCTCACACCCTCAACCGGGGTATGCCGAACAGGATCCGATGGCGATCTGGCGTGCCATGCTGGCCTCTATTGACGGTTGCATGGCTCAGACTGCTGCACCCTTGGCCGCTGTCGCTATCAGCAACCAGCGAGAGTCGGCCCTTGCGTGGGAGCGGTCTACAGGCAACCCGATATCCCCACTGGTAAGCTGGCAATGTCGCCGCTCAACCAGATTTTGCGAACAGTTGACCGCCCAAGGGCAGGCAGACGTCATCCGCGAGCGTAGCGGGTTGGCTGTCGACCCCATGTTTTCTGCGGGTAAAATGCGCTGGATTCTCGACAATATCCCCAACGGCCAATCACGCGCAGCAGAGGGTGAAATCTGCCTGGGCACTGTCGATTGCTGGCTTCTGTGGCAGTTGACTGGCGGCAAGGTTTTCGCCACTGATGCGTCCAATGCCGCAAGAACGCAATTGATGGATCTGCGCACTCTCCAATGGAGTTCCGAGCTTTTGGGGCTGTTCGGGATTCCGTTGGCTGCCTTGCCTGAGATTCTGCCTAGCGCCGGAATTTTTGGTGAAACGCTCGAGTTTGGGCATTTGCCCGCCGGTTTACCGATCATGTCAATGATCGGCGACTCTCATGCCGCATTGTTTGGGCAGGGTGGCTTTACCCCTGGCCTGGTCAAGGCGACCCTGGGCACTGGCTCCTCACTGATGACCCCCATGTCCCAGTTGATCAGTTCCGGAGCGGGTCTGGCGACCACTGTCGCTTGGCAAACTGACACGCCTACCTATGCATTGGAAGGCAATATCGTTCACACAGGTGGCGCGGTTCACTGGGCTGCTCGCCTACTGGGCGCGAGTGAAGACCTGGACGCTCTGACGAATGAAGCCGCCACTCTATCAAGTAACGGCGGTGTGTATTTCGTCCCTGCTCTGAGCGGGCTTGGTGCCCCTCATTGGCGTGCGGATGCTCGCGGGCTGATCACCGGACTGACGGATGCATCGACCCGAGCGCATGTCATGCGCGCCACTTTGGAGGCCATTGCCTTCCAGATCCGCGACGTATTCGAGGCGATGGAGCAAGACAGCCCTGAACCTCTCGGCGAGCTTTGGGTGGACGGTGGCGCAACGCGCAATGAGTGGCTAATGCAATTCCAAGCAGATTTATTGCAACGCCCGGTCATCCGCAGCCTTTCGCCTGAAGTCTCTGCCCTTGGCGCTGCGCACCTGGCAGGCCAGGCACTCGGTTGGTGGGAAGATTCCAATGCGCTTGCCGATCTGGAGCGGCCGCGCCAGCGCTATGAGCCTCGGAATAATCAGGTCCCGGATCTGTACGACCAATGGAAAGACGCATTGCGGCGTACTTAGCCCCTCTGGTCGTTCTTCATCTCTTCAATTCGTTACATCAGGCGAGTCGGCATCGACAAGACGTCCGTGCTCGCCTTGTAAATACACGAGGAAGCGCATAAATGAGTATCAGCAAGCTAGAGCAACTCAAGCGTTACACAACAATCGTAGCTGACACGGGCGACTTGGAGGCCATTACTGAACTCAAGCCTCAAGATGCAACTACAAACCCCTCGCTTTTGCTCAAGGCTGCCTCCTTGCAGGGCTATCAAGATTCTTTGAATGCGGCGTTGGAAGGTGCGGGAGACGATATCGGATTGGCCTGCGATCGCTTCGCCGTTTCTGTGGGCTCTCAAATTTCCCAGTCCATTCCAGGGCGTATATCGACCGAGGTTGATGCACGGCTGTCCTTTGATCTTGATGCCACATTGGCCCGCGCCTATCGCCTTATCGAGCTCTACGACAAAGCCAATGTCCGCAAAGAGCGGGTCCTGATCAAGGTTGCTTCCACGTGGGAAGGCATCCAGGCGGCACGCCGATTGGAAACCGAAGGGATCCAGACAAACCTGACGCTTCTCTTCTCCTTTGCCCAAGCAGCTGCCTGTGCCGACGCGGGTGTCTTTCTGATCTCGCCTTTCGTTGGACGCATTTATGATTGGTACAAAAAAGCTGAAGGGCTCGACTATCAGGGCGCGGATGATCCCGGCGTAAAGTCCGTCAAGCGGATCTTCGATTACTACAAAGCGAATGGTTACCAAACGGTCGTGATGGGGGCGAGTTTCAGGAATCTCAATCAAATCGAGCAACTTGCAGGGTGCGATCGGTTGACCATAAGCCCCGATTTACTGCGACAACTGGCATTGGACCATGGAAGGCTCGATCAACGCTTATTCAAGCCATCGGCAGGGGAGCCGCGCCAGTCCTTAACGGCAGCGGAGTTCCGGTGGCAGCATAACGAAGATGCAATGGCAACGGAAAAGCTCGCTGAAGGCATTCGTCTGTTTGCTCGCGACCAAGAAAAGCTTGAGGCGCTTCTAGCCAAAAAACGTTAATTGTCGTTGGTGCAATACCCCGCAGCGATGAGGGGCTGATCAATAGGCCCCCTTGTCACTTTTACATTTCACAAGGATAAACCATGGCGTACTACTCCGAGCCTGTTGATCCAACGCGGCTTCAATCCTGGCATGCATTGCAAACGCATTATGGTGAGATGCGTAACTTCAGCATGCGGGGCGCGTTCGCCGAGGACTCCCAACGCTTTGATACTTTTTCACTGCACAGCTGTGGCCTATTTCTCGATTACTCAAAGAATCTGATCACATCTACCACTCAAGACCTTTTGATGGAACTTGCGCAAGAGGTCGGTTTGGAAGATGCCAAGGAAGCTCTTTTTTCGGGAGAGACGGTCAATACGTCCGAGCAACGTAGTGCTTTACATACGGCACTTCGTCGCCCCCTGTCAGAGAAGGTGATCGTCAATGGCGTGGATATCATGGAGCAGGTGCACAAGGTACTGAACAGGATGACCGAGCTAGTTTCTCGTGTTCATGGTGGCATCTGGAGAGGGTACACAGAGCGTTCAATCACCGATGTCGTGAACATTGGTATCGGGGGGTCTTTCCTGGGTCCGCAGCTGGTGTGCGAAGCCCTAACACCGTTCGCCCAGCGTGGGGTCAAATGCCATTTTCTTTCAAACATTGATGGCAGCGAGTTTCATGAGCTGGTCAGTAAACTTTCGGTTGAAACGACCTTGTTCATCGTGTCATCCAAATCGTTCAGCACGCTGGAAGCGTTGAAGAATGCCCAGGCTGCACGTGACTGGTGCCTAGCCCATGGGTGCCCAGAAAATCAACTCTTCAGGCATTTTGCGGCGGTATCAAGTAACGCTGATGCGGCAATGGCGTTCGGTATCGCTAAAGAGAACATCTTCCCGATGTGGGACTGGGTAGGGGGTCGTTATTCGCTTTGGTCAGCCATTGGCCTACCGATCGCATTGACGATCGGCATATCTAATTTCAAGGATCTCTTGGCCGGTGCCTATGCAATGGACAGGCATTTTCTGACGGCGCCCCTTGAAAAAAACATGCCGGTCATCATGGGATTGCTGGGCGTTTGGTACACCAATTTCTGGGGTACGGCCAGTCACGCGATTCTCCCTTATGACTATTACCTGCGCAATTTTGACAAACACCTACAGCAGTTGGATATGGAGTCCAATGGCAAGCAGGTGCGGCACGATGGACAAGCTGTCTCAATCCAGACGGGACCGGTCATATGGGGCGGCGTGGGCTGCAATGGCCAGCATGCCTACCATCAACTGCTGCACCAAGGGACCCACTTGATTCCCGCTGACTTTATCGCGCCGGTGGTGAGCCACAATCCCTTGTCCGATCATCAGCAATGGATGTTCGCTAACTGTGTGGCGCAAAGTCAGGCGCTTATGCAAGGCATGCAGGGGGCTGAAGTTGAGGAAGACTTGCAACGCATGGGCTTGGCCAAGGAAGAAATAGAGCGGATCACGCCTCACAAGGTGATACCTGGCAACCGCCCGAGCAACATGATCATGATGGAAAGAGTCTCGCCATTTACCTTGGGTGCTTTGATTGCGCTCTATGAACACAAGGTGTTCGTTCAAAGCGTAATCTGGGGAGTCAACTGCTTTGATCAGTGGGGCGTCGAGCTCGGCAAGGCCTTAGGTCAGAATGTATATCGATACTTGATAGGGGAGGCTGTCGGTGAGGCCGGGGACTCCTCCACCCAGGGGCAAATCAATTTTTTCAAGGCCCACCATCGCGGCTAATGCCCTTTGGAGTCTGCGTTGAGTAAGTCAAACATAAGGGGTGCCCATATGCGATCTAGACTTGTTGTAGGCAATTGGAAAATGCAGGGAACCGTCCCTGTTATTGAGAAATTGGCCACCGACTTGGCAGTGGCCGAGTTACCCAGCGACGGGGAAGTGGCTGTTTGCCCCGGTTTTCTGCATTTTTCGTTGGCCCAACGAATTCTAGCGAATTCCAGTATTGTTCTTGGCGCCCAGGATTGTGCACCTGAGCCAGGGTTGGGCGCGCTGACTGGCGAAGTGTCGGCAGAACAGCTACTGGAAATGGGCTGTCGATATGTATTAATCGGGCATTCGGAGCGCAGAACGATACTCGGCGAAACTGAGAAAACCATTGCGCAAAAATTCAAGTGCGCCCTCAGTCGAGGCCTCACGCCGATTCTATGTGTAGGGGAGAGTCTCGAACAGCGTAACGAGGGGCTCACACTCTCGGTGATCAAGGCTCAAGTGATGGACGTCTTGGAGGAGGTCGGTATCGCTTCCTTCGGGGCTGCAGTTATCGCTTATGAGCCGGTGTGGGCGATTGGAACTGGCCTGACCGCAACGGCTGAGCAAGCTCAAGAAGTACACGCGGAAATCCGTCACCTCTTACAAGGTCGTAATGAGTCGATCGCAGAGCGAATCCAGATTATTTATGGCGGAAGCGTCAAGCCGTCCAATGCTTTGCGTCTGTTTTCAATGGCTGATATCGATGGAGCATTGGTGGGTGGCGCGTCAATGAACGCTCAAGAATTTATAGAGATCTGTAGCATTCTTTAACTTGAGAATAATGCAAATATCTTGGATCTATAACGTATTACCAGCTCGTTGGTCGTTCTTCTATAGATTGATGATGTTGCGCTGTCGCTACTCGGGCCGGTCAAACAGTCTTGGTAAGACTGGCTTGGGTTTGCGCTTCATTGAGCGCAGCGGGCGCTTGAGCATCTGACCGAATGTCCCCTGGTTTCGCCAGTCCCGAAACCGTTGATACACCGTTGATCACTGCCAAAGCGTTCCGGCATGTCTCGCCTCGCAGCGCCCGAGCATCAGGCGGTCGATCAGGCGGGGCCGCCCCCGGCCATGGGTTTCGGTGAAGAGATCGGCAAACATAGGCTTCATTCGAGAGTTCGTAACGCTTTGCCATCACAGAGTTCCATCCCATGGATGTCAGGAAACTCTACAAAGTTTCAGCTTCCGAGGGGGCGGCGATTGGGTTTATCGGATTTCCTACAGAGCCTAGCGCTCGGTCGCCGCTATGGACGCAGGCTGTGGCTTGAGCAATGCTGAAAAGTAGCCAAAGGCGAACATGCCGACAATAATTAGTTGTAGCCATATACCTGAACCCGGCTCGCCTCCAGTTAGGTAATGAAAATTAACCGTGGTCAGAAGTGTAAAGCTTAGAATTCCGGCGACGGCTAGCAAAGGGCAAACAGTGGTCCTGAAGCTAAATTCTTTGCGACGAAGGAAAAAATATAGAACCGCGATACTCGTCAGCGACATCAGGATTAACATGGCATACGTGCCAACTCCGCCGACCTGGGCGTAGAGGAGGTTGGGATCTGCCTTGATGAGAACCAGAGTTGCCAGCGCCCAGCCCAAGGTACAACCGAGGCTAGCGACATAAGGTGACATGTGTTTAGGGTGGATTTTACCGAATTTAGGCGAGATCGCTCCGTTGCGGCTCAGCGAGTAAATGTATCTAGCCAGTGCATTATGCGCCGAGAGCAGGCATGCGATGGCGGAAATGATTAGAATCCCCCGGGTTACGTCGACGCTGGTTTTACCCATGTAGGTCGCCATAGCGTTCATAAACAGGTTAGCCGTGTCCCTGTTGGCTGCCTCCATAACATTGTCTACGCCATAAGCCGTTATGATCATCCAGGCACTGAACGCGTAGAAACAACCTATGAAAAGGACGGCTGCATAGGTTACGAATGGAATGGTTTTTTTCGGATTTTTTACTTCGTCCCGATAAACCGCGGTCGATTCAAAGCCGATGAAAATAATGATCGAATACAGAAAGGCAACTGTGAAGTTTCCGTCAAAGAAGTGGCTGGCCGAGAGTGGTTCTACAGAAAAATTTTGGCCGTTGTTAGAGAATGGTACGATTAAATTGAAAATCAGTACGACGGCAATCTCCGCGAACATAGTAAGAGTCAATACCTTTGCCGAAAGGTCAATGCGCAGGTAGGACAAAAAGCCGGTTATCATAAATGAAAGCATGCTGCCTACGTACCAGGGAACACCTCTGATGCCGAAGACTTCGGATAGAAAACTGGAAAACACTGGCCCGATCAACGCAACGGTGCAGAACCCCAGCGTGAAGTAAGCAAAGACTGCAACAAATGCCGTACCATGACCTATTTTTATGCCACAAGCTTCTGCCACATAGGCGTAGAACGCGCCGGGCTTAGTCACATGCTCTGACATGGCCACGAAACCAATACTGAAGCTCAGCATCAATACGGTTGCTGCCAAAATCAATAGCGGCGCGCCAATCCCTCCTCCTTGAATAACGAATGGGATCAAACTGCTAACCGAAGTTACGGGAGCTGCGAATGCCAGAACCGAGCAGAGTAATTCCCAGCCTGATACCTTACCTTTGAGAGCTTGTGTACCCGGAGCATAAGTGAGCTCAGGGGTGATTATATAGGTCGCACGCGAGGGCTTAAATGCCCCGTCTAAGTCTTTCATTGATGTCACCCTGGTTATAGACGTTGAGCGGCAGCGTCGGCATGCGAGTTAATTCGCCGAATAGTAATATTTTTATAAGCGCTCCATCATGCCGTCCTACGACTATCCATGATCCATCAGTGATGCACATCAACCTAAGGTATGAGGCAGTGCGAAATTAGATCTGTAGCGTCTTATCCTTAAATGGGAGGGCGCGGTAGCGCACATACGACGTCCTCAACCCTTAGCTAGCGTACACCCATTAATAATGAAATTACCTTGCCCCGGCTATCGACCTGGAGCTTTTCGAAAATGTGCAGGACATGGGTTTTAGTGGTCGGCAGCTCCATGCCGAGCCGCGTCGCGATAGATTTGTTAGATTCTCCCGACAATATGAGCTCCACCACGGCCCGCTCTTTAGGCGTTAGTTTGTAGCGGGCCTCAAGCTCCGCGTTCATGTTAATAAGCCTGACCGAGGGCAGAATGGAGAATGTATATTGCAGGTATTTGTGCACTTCCTTTAAATCGCAAGCCCCCATCGTCTTCTCTCTACTGCTTTCTTGGTGCAGCAGGGCGGCAGAAGCCACAGGAATTCCGCCTGCACAGAAAAGCAGATCCATTTCCTCTCGAATTTTATATTTGCGGAGAAAGGGATAATACTGTTCTAGTAAATTTTCGTCGTGTTTCTCTCGGGCATTCGATAGGGTCTCAAAGTGTGTTGCTGTTTCGACCAATAGGTCAGCACGAAGCGGATCGGCGTGATAGTAGCGATCATAATATTCCGTGATCATTTCCTCATCCGCGCCCAATTGAAAATGAGGGGGTTTGCTTCGGTTGTCGTGATACCACGTGAACACAACCGCCGAGCAGCCAGTGGTTTTTTTCAAGAATTCGACCGTGTTTTGCGCGTACTCTCGGCATCGTGTACTAAGCTCGGCGTTATGCATGGGGGTACCTCGTATTGCATTGCACGAAATTAAAGCGCTAGGGGCGTATTTGCCATCTGATGGTGCGGTGCATACCCCAATGAAGCGATTATCACAGCGCTATAACACTACTCAGCATGATACGTGCCGTCTTTGTAGCTGATGATGTGGCGGGTACTCATCCTTAAGATGGATGTGCATTTTGTCATGTTGCGATAGCTTGATTGGAAGTCTTCTATCTGGCTTTATGAATCCCTAAATTTTAATCTGGAGGATATATGTCTCTTATTCACCTGCCTTCCAATTGCTCGATTGATGAAGTTATTGCCTGCTTGGATGCCGAAGGGTACTGCATTATCGATAACGCTGTGAGCGAGGCGGTTATAGATGCAGTCAACGATCAAATTCAACCCTACTTGGATCGCACCCCTGAAGGTGAGAACAATGCCGTAGGTAAGCTTACTCGCCGTTGCGGTGCGGTACCTGCCCGCTCTTCTGCATCTCACGCTATGGTTATGCACCCAACCGTGCTAGGAGCGACTAGAAAATTCTTGGGTAGAAATGCATCTGCGGTGCAGCTTAACCTAACCCAAGTCATATGCATTGATCCGGGACAGAAAGCTCAGTTTCTTCATCGTGATGAAGGTGCCTGGGATTGGTATGATCATTTTCCTGTAAACTTCCATATTGAAGTAAGTACTATCTGGGCCATGGACGATTTCACCGAGGAAAATGGCGCGACACGCGTTATCCCCGGGAGTCATAAGCATAACTTGCTTCCTCTGACTTTTGCTCAAGCTGACACTTTCGCAGCTGAGATGAAAAAGGGCTCAGTGCTCGTTTATACTGGCAAGACCATTCACGGCGGCGGTGAGAACAAGTCACAGTCTAGCCGCCGTGCACTGAATATTGATTACTGTGTGGGTTGGGTCAGGCAGGAGGAGAATCAGTACTTGTCAATTCCCTTGGAAGTGGCGAAAAACTTCACGCCGGAACTCCAGCGTCTTATCGGCTATGAAATGGGTGGAGCAAGCGTCGGTTATGTCCGGGAGTACGAGGATCCCCGTGTGGCGCTTTACCCCGAGCAGCCGTTCGATCAGAAGTTTTTCATGGAGTTACTGGAGAAAAGCTCCCATTTCTCCAACATTGGACGTAGTGTTTACGATTATGTAAAAAAGTAACTTATTGCCAGTATAGCTATCTAGGCCCGGACACATAGGGCCTGGACAGCCGAATTTTCAGGGGCACGGCCTCACGCTGTGTGCGCCTGTAGCTGAAATACTGGCGCAGTCAAAAGATAGGGCACATGTTTGGCTGGCTGAAGGAAGACCGCCGCATCGTTACGGACTTCTACAAACTCGCGAAAATTATGCGCGGATGGTTTCATTGGATTGTGCCATGCGATATTTTAAACAGTGTTTTTCGTGCAGAAGCTAGACTTTGCTAAAAACAGTTTTAGGTATTGCTAGGATGTGCTTTGTCAGAACGATCGCATAGTCGATGGCCTGATTGAGATGAGCTTCTGAGCCATCCCAGTGCCACCAGCTCCCAATGCCGTCCAGCGTCTTTCGAATGACTAGCGCGTCCTGAGTGCAGTTAGAGTGTCCTAAGTCGCGTGCGACAGCACAGTACATCTGATCGCAAAACTCTTCCCAGTCATTAACTTCGCGTCGTAGCTCCGGATCCAGTGAGTTATTTACTCTGTCAGTAGCAATCAATATGTCCCAAAGATCATTCTCAGGTTTAGACAGCTGTTGTGTAACATGAAATGCAACTAGGGAGGCCCAGTACTCCTCTGCGCAGGTACAGCCATGCAGTGCCTGGCGTAGACTTTTTGAGAAGTTATTGTAATGTCGATGAAGTGCCGCGGATACTATTTCATCCCGACCTCCTGGGAAATGAGAATATATCGTAGGGGGTTTGACGCCAGCTGCTGATGCGAGTGTGCGCATCGATACATTGGCAATGCCTTCACTCGTCGCAACTCGTAAGAACGAGTCCAGAATGGTCTGCTTACTTTTAGTCAGGCTGCCCCAATCGAATGTGCCGATGTATTTGTCGAGCATTGAAATCATGCTGTTAATGTTGTCAGGCTTGGTCATGGCGGCTGTTACCTGTTTCGGCTATGGGCCGAATGGTACACAAGGGAAGTGCGTGATTCCACCAAAACCTGATTGACCAGCCCTGAGTTAACCAGGAGAGCCGGAGTTGGCTCCCTGGTAAACCTGATGTCAGTGATGAGTGCGACCTAGACGCTCATACGTGTCTGGGCGTGCAACTTTATAATAGAGAGCCAACGCGATGCCTAAGATCATAATGGCCCCCATGCTGTAGAGCATCCAGGTACGTTGTCCGGGCTCACCGCCGACCAATAGTTCGAAATTCCTCTCAATGAGGTAAACGAGACCTACAAAAAAGATGGTTGAAATGGTTGGAGCAACCAGGGACTTTAATACACTGGCGTTTTGGCTCAGCCCTCTCTTGAAGTACCAAGCGAGGGCAGATAAGTTGACAAGCGTGAGCAGGAATATCACACCAGCGGTGCCGACGCCCGACAATTGGCCATACAGCAGGTCGGGCTTAACCTGCAATATAATAAAAGGTAACATCACCGATAATACCAGTAGAGACACGGCAATCGAAGCGATGTAGGGGGAAGAGTGATTGGCATGTACTTTGCGAAGCGCGGAAGGAAGCGCACCGTCTGTGCCCAAATTATAGAGATATCGGGAGAGTACGTTATGTATGGACAGAACGCACGCAAACGAGGAGGTCAATATCAATGCTGAAATGAGAATGTGAAATTTGCCGCTCACGTATTTGCCGAATGCGTCATTGAACATATTGGCTGGGGAATTGGTTGCTACATCCTGAATGCTGGTCCCATAGGCCATGATCATCGCATAGGCGCAGAATGTATAAATTACACCGATAAAAATAATTGCGCCGTAGGTGGCCATTGGAATCGTCTTGTCTGGCATTCGCACTTCGTCTCTGAACAGCGCAGTTGCCTCAAATCCCATGAAAAACGAAACTACGAACAGCATGGCAAACGGCAGGTTTACCGAATTCTTTGTTAGCTCTGAGGGGGACAAGGGGGCGATTGCCGTCACCGAAGCGTCGCCACCGTTGGACAATACTCCCACAGCAAAAATCATGCATATTATGATTTCCGCAACCATGACCCAAGTTAAAATCTTCGCAGACAGCTCTATATGAAGATAGCCCATGATGGCGACGGCAAACCAGCAGAGTAGAGCGTAGACGAACCAAGGATATGAGGTTCCGGAAATCTCTTTATGCAGGTCTGCCCCAGAGACACCGAAGTATGCGGCCACGCCGGTCAGAATCAGAAAGTACGATACCGCGGCCATCAGTCCTGCGCCAAGACCTGCGGGCTTTCCAAGCCCATAGCTAATGAAGGAATAGAAGTCTCCCGGGCGTTTGACTTCTGCGTTGAGCGTCACATATCCAATGCCGAAGATTAGAATCATGGCTGTGACGAAAATGAACGCGAGTGGACTGCCTACGCCTCCGAACATGAGTGCGACAGGAATGTATCCTGATACCGTGGTCAATGGTGCTGAGAAAGCCAGCACTGTGAGAGCCAAGCTGAATGCTCCCATCTCACCGGCGAGTTTTTTGTGTGTGGAAGGTGTATAGCTTTGCAAAGCTTTTGCCTGCATTGTTGTCGTCATTGCTATCTCCGAGGATATCTATTGGTCGATTCTTTCTGGAGGGCAGAGATATACAATTAAAAGTATTTTTATAATAAGTTTTAGTGAATTTCGCTTTACAGGTATTTCGTAAGCTTTTTCAGCTTGGCGAAGGTGGTCCTAACCCCGTTAAGGAAGAAACTGCTTTCCGAGGAACTACAGTTCTCTCCTTATACAGGTTGTATCGGTCCCGCAGGGGTTAGGGGGAGGGGCTCTTATTTGAAGATGAGTGGCAACGTAATGTAGTTACGAATTCGGTCATCGTTCATCGTGACGGGTTCTTCGGCCAATTCTATCCGTTTGAATCGCTGGGCGATTACATTCAGAGAAGCTTGGACCTCGGCACGGCTGATCACCTGCCCAGCGCAAGCGTGTACGCCTACACCGAACGAGACATGCTGGCTCGCTTCTTGCGGTCGGGTGTGATCGAATTGGTTAGGACGCTTGAAGACAGTCTCGTCTCTGTTGGCAGCCGCAGTCATGAAGCGTATGCAGGAGCCCGCCGGAATCGTAACGCCCCGAATCTCGATGTCCTCTGTCGGATAACGAGTGAACGATTGTTCGGGTGGGTTCAGACGTATGAATTCGTTGATCATGGCCTGGCGAACCTCCGGATTCTCCCGGTAAAGTTCAAATAAGTGCGGCTCGCGGGCAAAATGTTCCAGGATGGACGCAAGCAGGTACGCCGGGTTCGGTGCCCCCGAGAAGTAAAAAAGTACCAGTGTCTGTAGGACCTCATTGTGTGTCATATCGCTACTGGCCTCGAGGGCCAACATGGCATCAAGCAGACCATTACCTGGGTTGGCGCGCTTTTCGTCGATCATTGCCTTGCATTTGGCAAATAACCATTCAAAGCCGTCGCGAGCGCGGTCTTTGTCGGCCTGACTGGCTGCTGGAGTTTGCATGCCAACGATTTTCAAAGAATTAAGCGTCGCTAGCTCGATTTCATCTTCTGTGATGCCAAGTACACGGCACATAGTTATATGCGTGGGGACGACACAAATATGATGGTGCGCTTCAATATAACCATCGTGCTCTATCTGATTTAGTGCTTCTTCGGTCGCACTGGTCGTGTGTTTGACCCACTCTGCGACAAGTTTAGGTGTGAACCATTTGTTGGTGTGTCGCCGAACAGTCGTGTGTTTGGGGGGATCATAAAACAAGATCGTATCCAAGAACACATGCCAGTTATGAGGTTGCACCCAGTCAGGTTCAACCATGCTCATGGCGGGGTGCTTTACGTATTTTATGTAGTCTTCGTACCGCGAAACGATGTAGGTGCGCTCGTTTTCTTGGTACAGGGGGTAGTCTCGCTGCAGCCGGGCGTACCAAGGGTAGGGGTTGCGGCGAAAGTCGGGATGCGACCACGGTAGAACGTCATGGGTGATATTCATGAGTTATGCTCATTTGCACTATTGATTGTGATCATGTCAATCCAGGTGGTTGCGGCTAAGGTCAGCGACTTACCTGTGGCGGCATCGTGCATACCGGTTTCACCCAATTGGGTGGCGCCAAGCTCTATCAATTTCCGTGACACGATGTTGATCGCGTTGTTGAAATTGTTATAAGTACTGTCACCGAGGCCAAATGCCGAAAACGTTATGCCACTTAAGTCGGGAGTGTTTGAGTCAAGTTCGGCATAGAACGGTGCCGTCGTCTCGGGTAACTCACCTTCGCCATAGGTGGAGGTTACAATTACAAAATGCGGAATTTTTGAAAGCTCCGTGATGCTCAAGTTGTCTAGCGATTTAACATCTGCCTTGATTCCACGGGCTTCAAGATTTGCGGCTATATCATCCGCCGCCATCTCTGCGTTCCCACTCTCAGTGCCGTAGGCAACGAGTACATCAAACATGGTCTCACCTTTCCTATTGGTTAATGGGTCGAGTCAGGAGATCTGCTTTTGTATTAAGTTATGTCGTGCTGACGGAGTGCGATTTTGAGCATCATCAAAAGGTCCGACACCTTTTTTCGGCAGCGCGAGGCATTGGCTGAAGCTTGCTCATAATGATCAATGCGCTTCCAGCCTTCATAAGTGACGTGGTTAATGGGTAGATCTCGGGCTACAGATGCAAGACCGGGTTTCACTGCTTTGATTTTTTCGTTTTCAAAGTCTTCGATGATCCGTTCTGTTACTGCTTTTGCGTCTTTACGGTTTTCCGCTACGGTGCCGGTGGCACCCCTGCGGAGCCACCCAACTCTATAAATCGAGTCACCTTCAAAGCTGTCTTGGGGAATTATTTGATTAGGTTCAGCACCGTTGGTAAATCCGATTGCGGTAATGATTGAATCGAAAATCCGTGATGATTCTGAGTCGGTGTTTTTACTGCTACTGATCAGTTCCGCTCCGAAGCCTTCTACATAAGAAATTGACTGAGGCACTTCGTTGAAGATGAATGTCAGGCTGACCTGTGCTTCGGTCTCACCTTTGTCTGCAGCTTGAGCCTCTCTCAGCATTTGGGCGATGGTACCGACGTCGGTCTCTCGTAACCCCTCCACGCTTATTTTCACGTTAGGTAAAGCAACCAACTCAGCCATCATTGAGTCGTCGCACTTCGCTTCGTCCGCACTTGAACGGCTGATGAGCGTGATGTCCCTGACGCTCGCGGTACCTAGCTTTGTTCGAGTTCCATCGCAAATGTCTGAACCGGCCAATGCATCATCGGTTTTAGCGATCATCCGTAATGTGTCGATGGCTACATTGCCACCGCCAATCACTGCGATACGTTTTCCTAGACGTCTTGTTTCGCCAGTTGCGTCCACTGGCAGGTTCGCCTCAGGATGTCCGTTAAGCGCTTTTAAAAGCGTGCCGGCACCCAATACTGGAGCCGCCGAAGCCATGGGTATGTTCAACATGGCGTCATAATTGAGCCCTGTTGCCAACACCACTACATCGTAAGATTCAGTTAGCTTTGCGAAGGAGATATCTCTACCAATAGCGACGTTGCCCCGAAACTCGACGGTTTCTTTTTCCAAGAGACGTTCGAATTGTTGTGTGACAGCCTTGCTTCCCTGGTGATCGGCGGCCACCCCATAGCGGACAAGCCCGTAAGGAACCGGAAGGGCTTCGAAAATCGTGATCTGCGACTTGGGCCATTTCTTGTTGAGGAACTGGGTGACGTAGCAACCAGAGGGGCCACTTCCCACGATTGCTATGGTTGGAAATTGGGTAGGCATCAGCATTCTCGCTCGGGCTGCAGGGGCAGTCGTCTCTAGGCTCAGCAATAGGCTTCGGGTATCCGTACGAACAGTCGTTCGGTTACTGGTTTTAGCAATGTGCATGCCAACTGAGAGGCGGCCCTGCTTTAACGGGCTACGCGATAGGAATGTCTGGATGAGTGCACCATAAGAAAGCGAAGCGCTCTTATTAGGTGCCTGTCTCAACTACAGGGCTGGCTTTTTCCTTTCTTTGCCACTAGATAAGCCTCGGCCATCTTTTTGACGGCGGGCTCGATATCATTCGTCCTGATTCCCCCATAACCCAGGACATAGCCTTTCATGGAGTGCGGCAGTTGGTGATAGAGGCTTAGGTCGCGCAGATATACGCCTCTCATTCTGGCTTCTGCTGTCATTCTGGTAAGGTCGATGTAGGAGGTGAATTGGATGGTCAGGTGCAGTCCGGTGTTACCGGTTGAAACCGTTATGGAGTCACCGAAGTGTTCGTTCAACGCACGTTTCAGTTCGCGCTGACGTTCAGCGTAAATGCTCCGCATTCTTCTGATATGGGTCGCGAAATAGCCTTCGCCGATGAAGTCGGCCATGGCGGCCTGAAGCCCAAGCTGGCCTGGGCGGTACAACTGAGTCAGGCCACTGGCGAAGGCATCGGCGAGTGCTTCGGGCACCACCAGGTAACTCATTCGCAATCCTGGGTACATTACCTTGCTAAAAGTGCCCAGATAGATGACCCGCTCATGTTCATCGAGTCCCTGCAGGGAGGGTAGGGGACTGGAGTCATAACGGAACTCGCTGTCGTAGTCGTCTTCAATAATCCAGAAGTTATGTTCCCTGGCTAACTCAATCAGCAGTCGGCGCCGATGCACACCCATCGACCCTCCCATCGGATATTGGTGCGACGGTGTCGTGAAGAGTAATTTTGGCAGGTCTTCAGGCTTGGTTTTCTGGAATGGAAAGAGCTGGGCAGCGATACCCTCCTCGTCGATCGGAACAGGCACGACTCTCAGGCTTGCCGCTTTCCAGATAAGTGCTGTGCTCCAGTTGCAGGGTTCCTCGATCAGTGCGACGTCGTCTGCGTCGGCCAGCATATGGGCGCACAAGTCCAGGGACTGATTCGTGCCCATCGTGATCAGGATCTGGTGCGGGCTGCATTTTACCGAGCGCGATATCTGCAAGTACTCCGCGAGGGCTTGACGCAGAGGCAGGTAACCCCCATCGCTGCTGTAGCCGGTCAGCGCCGAGAACGGTTTCCTGGCGTATCGATTCTGCATTCGTTGCCAGATATGGAAGGGGAAGTTGGTGGTGTCGGCAACACCCGGGACGAATGCCCCTTCATGCTCTATCGCCCCGTGAGTCCCACCGACCAATTCGACTGCCCGGCGTGACAGCCCTGGTCTGTCCTCAGCCGCCGAAGGGCCCACAGCCACCTGTACCCGACTGACCGGGGGGTGAATATCGGCCACGAAACTGCCGCTGCCATGGGCGCTGATGATATATCCCTCGGCGCCCAGTTTGTCGTAGGCCAGGGTGACGGTCATGCGTGAAACCTTCAACTCTTTGGCCAGCGCGCGAGTGGCAGGTAGGCGATGCCCCGGGGCCAGCTTCGCGTCAAGAATCGCCTGCTGCACCACTTTGTAGATTTGCCGTTGCAGCGATATTCCGCTGTCTTCCTTCAGCGTGGCGAGAATCAGGTCAGACAGTAGATTGGGGTCAAAAGTGGACATAACAACTCGTTCCGATTGGACATAGGTGCTAAGTCCATACTGTCATAGTTTGTCTGTACAGAGGAGCACCGCCGGGTCGTGACGTACTGGTTGCCCTGCCACAGTTTCTACAGACGAGCGTGAGAGTAACTATGAGCACTACACAAGAGTTCGTGATTGATCTGTTGATTGACGGCAAGCTGGTTCGCGGCGAAGGCCACGCAGAAACGCTGCTGAACCCGGCCACCGGTCGAGTGCTGGGAGAAGTGCCTGAAGCCAGCCCCGAACAGATCGATAAAGCGATAGCGGCCGCTCGCAAGGCGTTCCCGGGCTGGTCGCAGTTGCCCCCAGGGAAACGTTCGGCGCTGTTGCTGAAAATTGCCGATCGAATCGAACAGGAAGGTGCCGCTTTCGCCCAAATCGAATCGTTGAACGTGGGCAAGCCCTACGAGCGCATGCTTGAAGATGAGATACCGGGCGTAGTCGATAACATTCGCTTTTTTGCCGGTGCGGCGCGTTGCCTGACCGGGCTGGCGGCCGGTGAATACGCAGCCAACCACACGAGCATCATTCGGCGTGACCCGGTAGGGGTGGTGGGCGCCATCGCCCCCTGGAACTTCCCGCTGGCAATGGCCACCTGGAAAATCTTTGCGCCGATTGCCGTGGGCAATACCGTGGTGATGAAACCTTCGGAAAACACCCCGCTCACCGCATTGAAACTGGGCAGTATTCTTGCCGAGATGCTGCCGCCTGGCGTGGTCAATATCGTCACCGGGCGCGGGCAAACGGTCGGCCAAGCGCTGGGCGAACATCCGGGTATCAACATGATGTCCATCACCGGAGATGTCACCACTGGCCAGAAAGTCCTGCAAGCGGCGACAGGCAATCTCAAGCGCACCCATCTCGAGCTGGGCGGCAAGGCGCCGGTGATCGTGATGGCCGACGCGGACCTTGAGGCAGTAGTGTCCACCGTACGCTCGGCTGGCTTCTACAACGCCGGCCAGGATTGCTGCGCCGCTTGCCGAATCTATGTGCATGAAAGTGTTCACGATGAACTCGTCGCGGCTCTCAAGGTGGCGGTGTCTTCGATCAAACTGGGGCCGACCGACCAGGCGGGTACAGAACTCGGTCCGCTGGTCAGCGCCCGGCAGCGTGAACGCGTTGGGGGCTTTGTCGACCGGGCGAAGGAACAACCGCATATCCAGGTCGTCACCGGCGGCAAGTATGGGGCGGGTAATGGTTTCTACTACGAGCCGACGCTCGTCGTCGGGGCCTTGCAGACCGATGAAATTGTCCAGCGCGAAGTCTTTGGCCCCGTGGTTTCCGTGACGGCCTTCCAGGACGTCGACCAAGTCATCGGTTGGGCAAACGACAGCCGCTATGGGCTGGCTTCCTCGGTCTGGACCCGTGATGCCAAGACCGCTGCCAAGGTCAGTGCGCGTCTGCAATACGGCACGACCTGGGTCAATCAACACTTCACCCTCCTGAGCGAAATGCCCCATGGCGGCATGAAGATGTCCGGTTATGGCAAGGATCAGTCGATCTACTGCCTGGAAGACTACACGGTCGTTCGTCACGTCATGATGAACTTCGAATGATATGACGCCCCCGCTCCGGCGGGGGTACTCCCGAAATTCGAGATTCGGGACTTCTTTGAACGCACCGCAGAGCGACCTGTTTATCAGGTTGCGGCTGAACCGTGCTTCGAAAACGGGTCCTGAATAGCATTAGGCAGCATATCCAATGACGATTAACGGTCTTTCGCTATCACTGAGCAATATGACGACCGCTGTCGAAGAGACGCCTTTGGCGTTAGTCGAAGCGCTTGTTCTGGACCGGTATGGCATGAGTGTCCGATGCACGCGAATCAGTTGCGAGCGTGACGAGCTGTTCCATGTTTTTTCAATCGATGGCTTGCAGTACATCCTGCGGATGTCGAACCCGGCAGATGATCACGCGACTATTGATATGCAGATTCAAGCGCTGGCCTGGCTGGCCGAACGCGCACCGCATATTCCAGTTCCCCTGATGATTGCTTCGCTCGACGGCGAAACGTCCTTTGCAGCGAACGTGGGTGACAACCCGAGACGAATTATCTGGATGACTTCGTTTCTGGAAGGCTTGGCGTTGCCGAAAAGCGCCAGCTCGCCAGCCCAGTTGCGCAACATCGGCATCAGTCTGGCCGAACTTGGGTTAGCGCTACGTGGTTTCAATCACCCCGGTGCTGATCGAGTCCTGGCGTGGGACATTCAGCAAGCCGCAGCTTGCCGGGAAATGCTGCCGTCAACGCAGCATGCCGATGGCAATAAACCCTGGAACCTGGTCCGGGCAGGCTTCGATTATTTCGATGAAGTCGTCTACCACCGACTGATCAAAATGCGCAGCCAGGTGGTCCATGCCGACTTCAATCCACACAACATACTGATGGATGAGGGGTGCCACGATGAAGTCTCGGGCATTCTCGATTTTGGCGACATGGTGGCGACCCAGCTGATCAACGACATCGCCATTGCCGCCAGTTACCACACCGACGGCGACCATCCGTTGAGCAAGGTGGCCGAGATGCTTGGCGCCTATCACCGCGTGCTGCCGCTCCTGGTCGAGGAAGTGGACTTGCTCTTTGACCTGATTGTCACGCGTTTGTGTACCGCGATTGCGATCACCGAATTCCGGGCACGCCTATATCCCGCAAACCGTCCTTACATCCTCAAGAACACAGGCGTTGCCTGGGATGGGCTCCAGCGATTGGCGCAAGTCAGTCGGGCGGATGCCCAATCCATTCTTCGCAAAGCATGCAACCTGGAGTGAAACAATGAATCGTCCATTGATGATCAACTCGTTCGATCCTGCTCAGGCTCATGGCCTGGACCCAGAGATCGAGCAACTGCTCAAGCGCCGCACAAAAGTGCTCGGCCCGTCCTACAAGTTGTTCTATGAAAAGCCTGTGCACTTCGTCCGCGCCGAAGGCGTGTGGATGTACGACTCACACAACACGCCGTACCTGGATGTGTACAACAACGTGCCTTCGGTAGGGCATTGCCATCCTCATGTCGTGGAAGCGGTTTCCAAGCAGATGGCGCTGCTCAATACTCACACACGCTATCTGTACGACACTGTACTGACCTACGCCGAAAAACTGATCGCTACCTTCCCCCAAGAGTTGGCGAACGTCATGTTTACTTGTACTGGTAGTGAGTCATCGGACCTTGCGGTACGAATCGCCCGTTGCCATACCGGCAATACCGGCATCATCGTGACTGAAAACGCCTATCACGGTATTACTGCCGCGATTGCCGAGATGTCACCCTCCTTGGGAGAAGGCGTGGCGCTGGGCAGCATGGTGCGCCTGGTCCCTGCGCCGGATGCGTATCGGGCGGGGGACAAGGACGTCGGCGACGCATTTGCCGAGTCGGTCGAGGCGGCGATTGCGGACATGCTGCGCCATGGCATCCGTCCGGCGGCGCTGGTGACGGACACCATCTTCTCCAGCGACGGCGTCTTCTCTGATCCACGTGGTTTTCTGGTCAAGGCCGTCGAAGCGGTCCGCCGGGCCGGCGGGCTGTTCATCGCTGACGAGGTCCAGCCTGGTTTCGCGCGCACCGGCGATGCGTATTGGGGCTTCCAGCGTCACGGTGTCGTGCCGGACCTGGTGATCATGGGCAAACCGATGGGCAACGGTCTTCCCATCGGTGGTGTGGTGGCGAAACCGGAATTGCTGACCCGTTTTGCAACGACCGCCCGCTATTTCAATACCTTTGGTGGCAACCCGGTTTCCACCGCCGCGGCGATGGCGGTGATGGAAGTGATCGAAGCGGAAGGCCTGCAGAAGAATTCCCTGGTGGTCGGTGATGTATTGCGGGCCGGCCTGCGTGATCTGGCCAAGGAATATCCGGTGATCGGTAATGTCCGGGGGGCGGGGCTGTTCATTGGTGCGGAGTTCGTCAAGGACCCGCTCACCAAAGAGCCGTACGAGGAGCTGGCGATGCAGGTGGTCAACAAGTTGCGTGACCACAACGTGTTGATCAGCGCTTCCAGTCCGTTGGGCAACGTGCTGAAGATACGCCCGCCGTTGCCATTTACCGCCGACAACGCCGCCTACTTCCTGGACATCCTGTCCGATGTCATGGCCGACCTGAGCAAGACCACCGGTGTGAGGGGGTGATGATGAGAACCTATTCCATGCTGATCTACTTCACCGGCAAAGCCGAAGCCATCGGTTACGCCACCGGTGTCGTACGGTCCCGTGCACAGGGCCTGATACTTGCACTCGATCCAGCGATGGATGTGCAGGGCGAGGGTGCGTTGCAGGTTCCGACGGATGTTGCGCACTTCGATACGGTGGTGACCGTGCGCGGCGAGCAAAGTTGGGAAACCGGTCGAGTCGACTTCCCCGGGATCGACAGCTATCTCGACGTTGAAACGGTCATGCCGGGCCAGTTCAAAGTGCAGGAAAGCGGCTACAGCACCGGTTCAATCGCTTGGCGCGTGATTCGTGGTGGTGGCCGATTCGAAGGCGCGACCGGCATTGTGACGGGTAATTTCGTCGGTCACCCGGATGACACCTTTACCGATCACCAGTTGTTCAAGTTGGTGCTGCCGGCCTGAGTCGCTGGCGGTGCAGGCGGCCTGTTCACCTTGCGGGTGGGCAGGCATTCGATTTCACATTCAGATGGAATGACGCCGTGAGTAAGCATAACGATCTTGATGCCCTGATCATCGGTGCCGGCCATAACGGGCTGGTGTGCGCAAACTACCTGGCCAGGGCAGGCCTCAAGGTATTGGTGTTGGAGGCCCGGCCGATTGTGGGTGGCGCCTGTACCAGTGAAGAACTGATACCGGGCGCCATTTTCTCTTCGTGTTCGTACATTCAGATGATGTTTCGACAGGAGGTGGTCGACGATCTGGAACTGAAAAAGTACGGCCTGGAGTCGGTGGCTCCGAGCTTGCAGGAAATGGCGCTGTGGGACGACGGCGATCGCGTGATGTTCTGGCAGGAGATCGACAAGACCCTGCGTTCGATCGAAGAACACAACAAGGTCGATGGCGCCAACTTCATGCGTTTCGCCACGCGGCTCAAGCGTTTCGGCGAGTTGACGCATGAGATCCAGCTCAGCGATCCGCCGACCCAACAACGCTTGAAGGCGATCTTTGACGACGCCGGTGAAAGTGCGCTGTACGACGCGTTCATGACGGCTTCGGCCGAGGACTTGCTGAAGGACTACATAGAATCCGATCGTCTGCGCGGCTTCATGATGTTCATGGGCCTGGTTTCCACGTGGGGAAGTCCGACCACGCCAGGCACGGCCTATGTGTATGGCTATCACGCGTTGGGAGAGTTCGAGGGGCAGTTCGGTCGCTATGGCCTGCCGAAAGGCGGCATGGGCATGATCAGCGAATCGCTGGTCAACGCCTTGCAAGCATTTGGCGGGAGGGTTGAAACGAGTACGCCCATCCAGCAGGTGTTGATTGAAGAGGGTAAGGCCGTGGGGGTTGTGCTGGCCTCGGGCGAGCAGCTTCGCGCGCCGCTGGTCATTTCCGGTGCAGACCCGACTCGCTCGCTGGTGGGGTTGTTGCCCGAAGGGACGCTACCGGAGGCCGCGGCAGCCGATGCCAAGGAGATTGATCAGCGCGGCTCCATGGCGCGTATTCACCTGCTGGTCGACGCGCTGCCGGATTATGTCGGCTTTCCAGCCGGCAAGCTGGGACCCCAGCATCAGGGCTTGAACATTCTCGGCCCATCCCCGGCCCTGTATGAAATGGCTTGGCAAGCACAGCAGCGTGGCGAGTTCCCGGATGACATGGTGGTCGAGGCGCTGATTCCCTCCGTGACCCACCCGGAGCTGGTGAGCCAGCCAGGAACTCATACGCTCTCGTTGGGGGTGCAGCAGCTGCCCTTTGACCTGGCCCATGGCGATTGGGACACACGCAAGGAAGAGTGGGCCGACAAGGTGCTGGAGATCTATTTCCGCTATGCACCAAACATGCGCAATCACATTCTCGCTCGCCACGTGATCACTCCACTGGACCTGCATCGCGACTACCACATTACCCGTGGAAACATCTTCCACCAGTCCATGATCGGCCTGGACAACCTCTTCGACAATCGCCCCATCAAAGCGGCGGCGCATTACCGGACGCCGGTTCCAGGGTATTACCTCTGTGGTTCCGGCAGCCATCCTGGCGGTGGTGTCAGCGGCATGCCCGGGCACAACGCGGCGCAACGCATCCTGGCCGACCTGGCCGGGCAAACCGATACCGCCGCTGGGCGCAAGGTGCTCAAGGCGGATAGCGGGTTGATCGGCAATTTATTGAAAACGGATGTCGGGCAACGTCTCGGCTATCAGGTCGCCAGGTCGCGCATTTTTCGAAGCCTGACCGAGCGCCTGAGCAAATGACAGCGATGGTGTACCAGATGCCTTTTCTTGATGGAAAGGCAGGCCTAACCGAATAGGTGATCACTACATGAAACTTCCAATCTTTACGCCAGGCTCCAGCGATGGCGGCAGACGCAAAATGTTCGTCAATGGCCAATGGATCAGCGCCTTTGGGTGGTTCCCGGTGCGCTCTCCCGCAACCGGGGAAATCATCGCCGAGCTTCCGAGCGCCGGTATTGAAGAGGCGATGTTGGCAGCCGATGCCGCCAGTGCCGCATTCCAGAGCTGGCGTCAGACAACTGCTTATCATCGGTGCGCACTGCTGCGTGCCTGGTACAACGCCGTCATTGAACACACCGAGGGCATTGCCCGTACCATCTCCCTGGAAATGGGCAAGCCGATCCAGGAGGCTCGTGGAGAAGTCGCTTACGCCGCTTCGTTTATCGAGTGGTTTGCCGAAGAAGGGCGGCGTGTCGGTGGCGAAAGCATGCCGAGCCAACATGGCAACAAACGGCTGACAACCCTGCAACAGCCGGTTGGGCCTGTGTATGCCGTTACGCCGTGGAATTTTCCTGCGGCGATGATCACCCGCAAGCTGGCGCCGGCGCTGGCGGTGGGGTGTACGGCCATTGTCAAACCTCCCGTGCAAGCACCGCTCACAGCATTGTATTTCGCCAAGTTGTGGGAAGAAGTCGGGGGACCTTCCGGAACCTTGCAGGTGATTACCACCACGGATCCGAGGACGGTGTCGCAGGTGATGTTCGATGACCCGCGTATTCGCAAACTCACCTTTACCGGTAGTACTGAGGTGGGCAAGCGCCTGTACGAACAATCGGCCAAGACACTGAAAAGGATCTCCCTGGAATTAGGGGGCCATGCGCCTTTCATCATTTTTGACGATGCCGACCTGGACGCGGCCGTGGATGAGGTCGTGGCGTGCAAATTCCGCAATGCTGGGCAGACCTGTGTGTGCACCAATCGCATCTATGTCCATCGCTCGATTGCCAATCAGTTCGCCGAAAAACTCGCCGTTGCGGTCAATCGGCTTCAGGTGGGCGACCCATTGCTGGAGTCGACACGGATAGGCCCGTTGGTGGATGGACATGCACGCGATAAGGTACTCAGCCATATCGCCGATGCGGTGGCCCAAGGTGCTCGAGTCATCGCTGGAGGTGCCCGGATGGAAGGCTTCTATGTTCAACCGACCGTGCTCCAGGACGTGACGGCAACGATGCTGATCATGCAGGAAGAAACCTTTGGCCCGGTGGCACCGCTGATCACCTTCGACACTGAAGCTGAGGTGGTGGCGGCAGCCAATGCATCGCCGTACGGCTTGGCGGCCTATCTGTGGACAAGGAACTTGACCCGCGCGCAACTGGTGGCTGAGGCATTGGAATACGGAATGATCGGCGTCAACGATGGAGCACCATCGACCGCGCAAGCGCCATTCGGTGGCAATAAAGACAGCGGACTGGGCAGGGAAGGTGGTCACTGGGGACTTCAGGAGTATCTCGACGTGAAGTTCATCTCGACCAAACTTGAACGTTGCACTTTGGAGTCATAAACATGCGTCTTACATGATGAACGCCTGCTCTAAAGCAGTTGATTTTGGCGCGAACAGTCTGGAGAGAATTTCTGGTTGTCGCGGTACAGGAATATGACGGACCTACAAACAAAGTCTGCACCGATTCATCAATAATAAGGACACTTGTCACTCCGAAAAACCAGAACGTGCCGAGGTGTATATAGGCACGCCTGCCGAGTATTGCTTGTTTAACGACTGCCTCGCTTTACCGAAATAAAAAACTCACTACCTACAGGGTTTTAGCGATGTCATACGAATATAGTAATAAATCAGCTACGCTGGACTTAACGGGATCCACACCGGGCAAGACCATGAACCCAAGTTCTGATAGCCGAGACCTCGAACGCAACAGTATCGGCATCATGGGCATCGTGTTCTTCGTGATTGCCGCTGCGGCGCCATTGACCGTGGTTGTCGCGTTGTTCCCTGTCATCATCGGTTCCGGAAATGGCATCGGCATCGCCGGCGCATTTGTGGCGGTCGCCCTGGTGCTGTTGCTGTTCGCTGTGGGCTACGTGGCGATGAGTAAGCACATCACCAACGCCGGGGCGTTCTACGCCTACATCACTAAAGGCGTCGGCCGCCCCATGGGACTGGGCTCTGCTTCTTTGGCAATTTTTTCCTATAACGCGATTCAACTGGGGCTGTACGGCGGGATCGGCTATTACCTCAATGAGTTGCTCGGCAAACAACTCAATCTCCATTTGCCGTGGTGGGTGTACTCGTTCACCGCCATGGCGATGTGCCTATGGCTGGGGTTGCGGCGTTTACATGCAGGGGCCGTGGTGTTGGCGGTCCTGCTCACGCTGGAGACGGTCATCATTCTGATACTGGACCTGGGCATTTTGTTTGGCGACCACTCGGTGCCAGTGAGCCAGTTGTCGTTCGAACCGTTCAGTCCGTCGGCGACATTCTCTGGCGCAATTGGTGTCGCCCTGATGTTCGCCCATGCATCGTTCATCGGCTTCGAGGGCACTGCCATTTATGGTGAGGAAGCGCGCGACCCCAAGCGCACGGTGCCGATAGCCACCTATATCGCAGTGATTTTCATGGGCGTGTTTTATGCGCTGACAGCCTGGTTGATCATCAACGCAATCGGTACAACCGAAGCAGTGGCGGTGGCCAAGGACCAATCGGGCAACCTGATTTTCTGGGTCAGCGACAAGATCCTCGGTGGCTGGGCAACGGAGTTGTTTCAAGTGCTGGTGATTACCAGCCTGTTCGCTGCCATCGTAACGTTCCACAGCAACGTTGCCCGTTACCTCTACTCATTGGGGCGCCAGGGGTTGCTCAGCCAGAAACTGGGCTCGACTCACCCCGTACAGAAGTCACCCCATGTGGCGTGCTACGTGCAAACCGCAATGGTTGCCGTGGTGGTCGCGATATTCGCGGTGCTGGGATTGAATCCCTACGACACACTCTTCACTTGGTTCACCGGAGTCGGCGCGGCAGGGATCATCACCATTCAGTGCATCGCCAGCATTGCGATCTTCGTGTTCTTCCGTCGTTCCACGGTAGACAAACGGTTGTGGCATACCTTTTTCGCGCCGCTGTTAAGCGTCGCGGGTCTCCTGCCGTTTCTTTATTTCGCCCTGACTAGCTTCGATGTCCTGCTGGGCGTACAGGGCGCACTTGAAGTGTTCTTCATGGTGCTGTTGTTTGGATCGTTTGCGCTGGGTTTCCTGGGTGCATTCTACTTGAGTGCCCGGTCCCCCGAGAAATATGCACGGTTGGAGTCTTCGTTAGGCGATCAAGTCTGACACTTCGGTGACCTGCCTTTGCCGCTGCTGCGATGGGTGCAGTAGCGGCTGAATCAATGATGGTGAACGTAACGTTCTTCACTGCGCTTTGTCATTGCTTGAGTCGATTTAATTCATGGCTATTGCTGCTTGATAAACTAAAGAGGAAGTGTGATGAGCAAGACGTTTCGAATTGCCGCGATTGCCGGCGACGGAATCGGCGTGGAAGTGATGCCTGAGGGTATTAAAGTCGTGCAGAAGGCTGCCGCCAAATATGGTATTGAGCTTGAGTTTCAAAACTTTGAGTGGGCCAGTTGCGATTATTATCTCGCCTGCGGCAAGATGATGCCCGATGATTGGTTTGAGCAACTTAAAGGTTTCGATGCTATTTATTTTGGTGCCGTCGGTTGGCCGGATAAAGTACCGGACCATATTTCCCTTTGGGGGTCCTTGTTGAAATTTCGCAGGGAGTTCGATCAATACGCAAACATACGCCCGGTGAAGCTGTTCCCAGGTGTGGCCTGCCCCTTGGCCAATCGCAAGCCTGGGGACATCGACTTCATCGTTGTCCGGGAAAATACCGAAGGTGAATATTCTTCAGTGGGGGGCCGGGTCTTTGAAGGTACTGAACATGAATTCGTGCTGCAGGAATCTGTATTCACCCGCCGAGGTGTCGACCGCATCCTCAAATACGCCTTCGACCTCGCCCAGACACGATCACGCAAATATGTGACCGCCGCTACCAAGTCAAATGGCATGGCGATCAGCATGCCGTACTGGGACGAACGTGTCGCGGCAATGGCGGATAACTACCCCGATATCAAATGGGACAAGCAACATATCGACATCCTGTGTGCCCGCTTTGTCTTGCATCCGGATCGCTTTGATGTGGTGGTGGCGTCCAATCTGTTTGGCGACATCCTCTCTGATCTCGGTCCAGCTTGCACGGGCACCATTGGTATTGCTCCGTCGGCCAACCTCAATCCGGAGCGCAAGTTTCCGTCGCTGTTCGAACCCGTCCACGGCTCGGCGCCGGACATCTTCGGCAAGAACATTGCCAATCCTATTGCCATGATCTGGTCGGGTGCGTTGATGCTCGATTTCCTGGGGGACGGTCCAGAGTTCCGTGCGGCTCATGATGCAATCCTGCAGGCTATCGAGACTGTGATTGCCCAAGGCCCGAAAACGCCTGATTTGGGCGGACAGGGATCTACCCAGGAAGTAGGCCAAGCGATCGCCGACGCGCTTTGACTTCACCAGTTTAGCCAGTGGCGGTGCTTTCTTCGTTGGGCCGTCACCGGCGTTTTGTTTAGGCGTGATCTCGCAGCGTGTGGAAGTAAACCCGCAGGACCATGCACTCGAATGACTGAAGAGTTGCAGTAACTCAAGGAGCGTAGAAATGTCCATCCCCAGCTTTTCCATAAAGCTTCGCATAACGTTGCTCGCAGGCATTTGCATGCTGTGTGTAGCGGCCATCTTGATAGGTTTTTCAATCTACCGGATCGACGCTATTTCGATATTGAGCAATGAATCCAGCTCGGTCACCCTCAAGGAAGGTGCATTGCAGTACATGACCAAGCTGGGCGAGCAGCAGGCCCAAGTGGTGAGTCAGCGATTCGGCACCAGTAGGGTGTTTGGCGATACGGTCATGCGCCAAGTGATGTTCCAGCGTGAACAGGCTACGCGGCTCGGCATGGACACCAAAACACTGCGCGGTGATCTTTTCAAGCTCATGCAACTGCAAGTGGCTGCTAACGGCGAGGTATTAGGTCTAGGGGTAGGATTCGAGCCCAATGCATTGGATGGCGATGACGCTCGTTTTGCTAACCAACAAACCGATGGGGGAAATGAGAAAGGTCGTTTCGCTTCCTATGCGTCCACTGTTGTGCCGAGCTACACCATGAGCGAAAAGGAGATGGCCGATGACGGAAGTCCAGGTACTTTTTGGTACACCTGTGCGTTCAAGACCAAACGAGACTGCGTAAGTAACCCCTATTCGTTCACCAATGCCCAGGGGCTGACGACGCTGATGTCGACGGTTTCGGTTCCCTTGCTCAACGGTGATGCCGTGCTCGGCGTTCTTTGTGTGGACTTGAGTCTGGCGAGTCTGCAGGAGCTGGTGGAAAGGTCGAGCAGAGCGCTTTACGACGGCCATGCGCAAGTGAGCTTCATCAGTGCTGACGGTGTCGTTGCCGCCCGCAGTGGTGAACCCCTGATGGCGGGGAAGCCTTTGGCAGACAGCGATCCTGAACTTGAACAAAAAATCCGGGTGAGTGCGAAAGGTGACGTTCCTGAGGTCATCGAGCGTAACGGAAATGTCGTCGTGATCATGCCGTTTTCCCCCATTCCAGGTGCACAACGCTGGAGTGTTGTCATTCAGGTACCAGAAGCTGTATTGCTTGCCTCGGCACTACAACTCAAGGGCGTCATGGATAAAGCCAACAGGGATGCGGTTGGCGTTCAACTCACGATGGGTATCCTGGCTGCATTATCAGGGCTGGTGTTGATATGGTTGCTGGCGCGTAGCATCACTCGACCGATCCTGCGTGTTGCCGCGGTGTTTCAGGACATCGCGAGTGGTGAGGGGGATCTGACACGGCGGGTGGCCTATGAAAGGCATGATGAAATCGGGAACTTGACGAGTTGGTTCAACCGGTTTCTTGACAAGCTGCAGCCAATTATCGCTCAGGTGAAATCGTCAGTTGATGACACCCGTCATACTGCCGACCAGGCTGCGGAGATTGCGACTCGAACCAATAGCAGCATGCAGCAACAACTGCTTGAAGTTGACCAGGTCGCCACTGCATCCAAGGAAATGAGCATGACTTCGCAGGAGGTGGCGAGGAATGCTGCGTTGGCGGCTCAA
Organism: Pseudomonas sp. ICMP22404; assembly: GCF_006227205.1. Lineage (GTDB taxonomy): Bacteria > Pseudomonadota > Gammaproteobacteria > Pseudomonadales > Pseudomonadaceae > Aquipseudomonas. Next base: position 187,316 of record NZ_VCNG01000004.1, on the reverse strand, counting down.
GCAGTTCGTAATGTTGATCTCGCCACCCAGGAGGGTGTGCAGACTATCAACGTCACCACGGATTGCATCACACAACTTGCTTCGGAAATGCACCAGGCCATGCAACAAGTAGAAGCCTTGGCCAATAATAGCGAGCACATCGGATCAGTCCTCGAAGTCATTCGTTCTGTTGCCGAGCAAACGAATCTTCTCGCCTTGAACGCTGCAATTGAAGCCGCCAGGGCAGGGGAGTCTGGTAGAGGGTTTGCGGTAGTCGCGGACGAGGTGCGTCATTTGGCCAAGCGCACCCAAGAGTCGGTAGGTCAGATCCAGCACGTCATCGAACAACTTCAATCAGGCACTCGAAGCGTGGTTCAGTCGATGCAAAACAGCCGCAGACAGGCCGATAGCAGTGTTGAACAGGTGACACTTGCCGTGGGAGCGCTTCAAAAAATCAATCAGGGCATCGAAATAATCAGTGAGATGAATATTCAGATTGCCAGTGCAGCAGAAGAGCAGAGTGTCGCGTCAGAGGAGGTGAACCGTAATTTAACCAGCATTCGGGACGTCACGGATGTCCTGGCACGCCAATCGAGAGACTCTGCGAGCATCAGTCAATCCTTGAATTCGCTGGCGAATCATCAGCAGCAGCTTATGGGCGGTTTCTGCACCTGAAATCGAGTCGTTCCTGTATCGATAGCTGAATTCACAACCATCGCGAAGAGGCGCGAGCACGTAAGCGTCAGATAGAAAAGGGCCGCAAGGCTCTTTTTTTGTTCGAGCGAAACCCACTGAAACCACCCCTGTTCTCAACAAGCTGTTCCTGTGACTGAAAGCGTTGCGCGACTTGCCCAGCAGCGCATGTTTTTGGGCTGTCATAGCGCGCATATCATCACTTCCCGGAAATTCGCTTCTCTACCCTCTCTACTTGGGAGGGGAGGCAGTCCGTTTTTTTAATCAAGCTCAACACCAGAAGTGCCGGCAGAGTGGATTGCTTGCGAGGTAGGCCTGGCTATTCATCAATATAATCATGAGGTGACCGAGTTGGACTATCGAAGCATCACGCTGGAAATCACAGACGGCGTTGCCCGCCTCACGTTGAACCAACCGGAGCGACTCAACAGTTTGTCGGCAGAGATGAATGCGCAAATCCTGCATGCGTTGTTGCATTGCGAAGCCAGTTCCGAGGTGCGGGTGCTGCTGATCCAGGCGAAAGGGCGTGGCTTCTGTGCGGGTGCCGACCTGAACCAGGCGTCGATGAAAGGATCTGCGCCTGACTTGGGCGATGTGATCCAGCAGCAATACAACCCGATCGCCGAGAAGCTGCTGTCGATGGCAAAGCCCGTCGTTTGTGCGGTGAACGGCGTGACCGCAGGTGCCGGCGTCAACTTCGTCTTGTGTTGCGATATCGCAGTCGCAGCGAAATCGGCGAGCTTTCTCCAGGCCTTCACCAAGATCGGCCTGATGCCGGACATGGGCGGTACTTTCTTCCTACCACGGCTTGTCGGTACTGCGCGGGCTATGGGGCTGGCGCTCTTGGCCGAACGGCTCAGTGCGGAGGAGGCCGAGAAGTGGGGGTTGATCTGGAAGTGTGTCGAGGATGAGCAGTTGCCGGCTGAGGCTGACGCTATTGCGCGCAAATTGGCGAGCATGCCTCCGTTGGCCCTGCAAATGACCAAGCGCGCCCTGCGTGAGTCGACCCAGCATTCTTTTGTCGAACAAGTCACTCTTGAGCGTGATCTGCAGCGGGTTTTGGGTTTTACGCAGGACTTTGCGGAGGGGGCGAATGCATTTCTTGAAAAGCGCGCACCCCACTTCGTCGGGAAGTAATTCGTTGCGTGCGCTGTTGGTGGGGCAACGAGCACTGCGTCAATCGACTAGCGATCAGCGTGTTGTTCGTCCGGCCAGTAGCGGCTGCGCAGCTTTTTCTTGTCCAGTTTGCCCAGGGCGGTTTGCGGAAATGAATAGACAAGATCAATGGACTTGGGGGCTTTGACGCTACCGATTCGCAGCTTGCATTGTTCGATGATCTGTTCGGCAGATAACTGGGTACCCGCCGCCAACTTGATCACCGCTTTGACTTCCTCGCCCCATCTGGCGCTGGGCACCCCTATTACGGCAGCCGTTTCCACGCCAGGAATGGACATCAATGCCTGTTCGACTTCAGCGGAGTAGACATTGAAACCCCCGCTGATGATCATGTCTTTCTTGCGGTCGACAATGAATAGAAAACCGTCCTCGTCCATGTAGCCGATATCACCTGTCAGGTGCCAGCCGCTCTTGCGAACCCTGGCGGTTTCTTTCGGGTTGTCGTAATAGCCCAGCGATACCATTGGACCTTTGACCCCAATCTCACCTCGGTCTCCGACTGGAAGCGGCGCGCCATCCTCACTCAAGATGGCCAGTTGCGAAATCGGCGTTGCTCGTCCGACGCTTTTCAAGCGCTGGTCGGATACACCGTCTGCGCTGGCAACATCCTCTACAGAGATGTCCTGCGGCTTGAGCACCGAAATGAACATGGGGCATTCAGTCTGCCCAAAACGGACGTACATGACCGGTCCGAAAACATCCATGGCTTGTTTCAGGCGTTGGATGGAGATGGGGGCGGCGCCACTGGTGACGGCTCTCAGGCTGGAGTAGTCGAAGTCCCTGACATTGGGCTGGTCCAGCAGGGTGGAGATTGCCGTCGGGGGTAGGAAAATATCGCTGATACGCTTTTCCTGGATCAGTCGCAGGATCCACTGTGGATCGACGTGGTCGAGGATGACGAACGTGGCCCCAGCCGCCATCGATGTCAACATTGTCCGACCGCCCACATGTGTCATTGGCGCTGCGCACAGCAGCACGGGACGCTCAGGCCGGCCTTCGTAGTCCAGGCACATGGCATGGGTAAGCGCGGCGAAGTTGCCGTGACTCTGCATGACGCCTTTCGCAGCCCCAGTAGTGCCGCCGGTCATCGGGATCGATACCAGGTCATTGGGCTGCAGCGGCACGTCAGGCGGGGTGTCATTGGCGTCCGCTAACCAGTCATCCAGGCCGCCGCAAGCTGCATCGAGCGAAACCTTGATCTTCAGTTCGCTGCAGGCCATCTCGACGGCCGCGACCGAGGCCGCGAAGCATTCTTGATAGAACACGGCATTGCACTGCAGGCTGCACAATGCGCTGATGTTTTCAGTTTGCGCATTGCGGGGGTTGATCGGTATCCAGGCACCGCCGGCCCGGATGATGCCCAGCATCACGATAAAAGCCTTGGCGGAGTTCTGGCTGTATACCGCGCCTTTCATGCCTTTGCGAAATCCCGACGCAATCAATGCATTGGCAGTACGCACGGTTGCTTGCTGGACCTGGCGATAGGTATAGCGTTCTCCTTGAAACTCCAGGCAGGTCTCGTCCGCATGGGTTTCGCATGCATCGTCGACAATGGCGATCAAGGATCGGTCAAACGTTGTGGTGTTCATAGGCCTCCCGACTACGCCGTAGTGTGCATCCGATCGTGTCGTTCAGGGAGCCCCAGGCCCTGGGGTACACCTAGAATTTGAAACGCCCTACAACCTCGCGCAAGGAATCGGAGGCGTCATCGAGCGCGCTCGACAGCGTGGCGACCTGGCTGGCGGTTTCACAGTTGCGGGTGCTGACCCTGGAGACTTCACCGATTCGCTGGGCAATCTGTTGCGTTGCGCTTTGCTGACCATCCAGAGCGACGGTTACGCTGTCGATGGCCTGGCGCAAGTCCATGGTGATCGTGAGGATGGCTGACATCTGTGAGCGTGCATCGGCGGACTTGGTCTTGCTCTGCTGAGCGAGCACGACCATGTCGCTCATGTTGTCGATGGTGCGCCGCACCGAACCTTGAATGCCCTCGATCAGCGCGCTGATCTCGGTAGTGGAGCGGGTTGTCCGCTGCGCGAGACTGCGCACCTCGTCAGCCACCACTGCGAAACCCCGGCCGTGTTGACCGGCGCGAGCCGCTTCGATGGCGGCGTTCAGTGCCAACAAGTTGGTCTGCACAGCCACTTCCTGGATCACTGAGATAATCTGGGAGATGTTGTTCGACTCCGACTCCAACCTGGAGACCGTCTCGCTGGCGAGTTCTACCGAAGAGACGATCTTGCCGATTTGGAGAGCCGATTGATCGAGTTGCTTGGCCCCTTCGGCGACAACGATCTCCGCGTCTTCAGCCTGTTTGAGCAGGCCCTGGGTGCTGCCCGAGATAACCGATATGCCATCGTTGAGCTCGGCGATGTCCGTGGAAATGGCCAGTGCCGAGGCGCTTTGCGCTTCGGCACTCTCTCTCACTTCCAGGCCGGACCTTGAAATATCGGCAGAGGTTGCTGCAACAGAGGAGGCCGCCCCGTGAACGTCCTGGAGAGACTCCTGCAAGCGTGCCAGCAAGCTGTTGATGGCCGCGCCGGTTTCGGCGGTCTCCTGGCCACCGGTGAGCTTGGCGCGCGCGCGCAAGTCTCTCGTCGTGGCGACCGTGACGACGATCCCCCTGACAGTATCGAATGCGTGGGTCACGCTGCGGATCACCAGAATTGCCAATAGCAATTGCACGGCCGAGGCAGACAGCCCCACAACCAGGGCGAGGATCAGCGACCGCTCGATCTTTTCTTCATTCTCGGCGCGCTCGACTGCGGCTGCCTGCAGGTTGAGCTTATGCAGGGCGTCGAGCGGCGGGCCTACCTTGAACGCCATATTGGCCCACATGCGCGAGGTGCCTGAGTATTCGAGAACGGCAGAGCGCAGTTCAACCCACTCCGTCACCTGGCTCAGGCGCTTGGCAATGGTCGCCTGGAAGGCGTCCTCACGCTGGATCTCGACCCAGAGTTCTTTGAACTCATCCCACAGCGCCTGTTCCTCCTCGCGTTTGTGCATGGCGTCATAGATGGCGAACGCGGTAGCGCTCGTGGCGGCTGTTTCCTCCTGTACCTTGACCAGGTTGACGAAGGTCTGCCTGGCGTTCTCAAGGATATCTTCACGGTCGGAGTCGGTCAGGCCGACTTCGTCGCCGATGCTCCAGGTGCGCGCGTCTTGCGCCGCCTCGGACAGGTTGAGGCGGGCCACGCGCAATTGATTGAGTGCAACGATCGCCGGCAAGGTCAGTTCGCTCAGATCCCGTGCCGATTGCCCCGATGTGCTGACTGCCAGCCAGCCGGCTGCACCCACCAGGGCAATAGCGCCGAGTGAGGTGATCACGAGGCTCGACAGCTTTGCTCGTATCGTGAATGCCATAAAGAGTTCCCTGTAGCCCCAGGCGTTGTGCAGACACGGGACGCCACTCTGCGGCCTGCTTTGAGCGACAGGCTATGTCGGCAGCGAAATCGGTCCACCTCTCCGGACGGGGGGGCTGCTACCCGGTCGTGTTTGAGGCCTCTGGAAAGGGCGTGGCTGGGGCCTGCCTCCGTATCGGTTCATGGCTTCGCCCTCTCTTATTGGGAGGGGGCGTGTGGCGAACAAGCGCTGACTATTGCGGCAGGACGATTGGCTCACCCGTGCAATCGCTCAACCGTTGCAACTAATTCGGCCACACAGGCCCATACATGGGCCTGAGGTCGCGATCACTTATCTGCACAGATACGCCAGAGGAGTGCTATGGCACATCAAGCCTTTATTTACGACGCTGTTCGAACCCCCCGCAGTAAAGGGAAATCTGACGGTACCCTGCATGAGGTGAAGCCGATCGACTTGGGAGCCGGGGTGCTGAATGCGCTGCAAAGCCGGCTGGATCTGGATACCGCTTATGTGGATGACGTGGTCTTTGGTTGTGTGACCCCGGCGGGCGAGCAGGGCAGCAACGTCGCCAAGATGGTGGTGCAGAACGCTGGTTGGGACGAATCCGTTGCGGGTGTGCAACTTGATCGCTTCTGCGCGTCCGGGCTGGAAGCCGTGAATTTCGCTGCGCAGAAGATTGCTTCTGGCTGGGAAGACCTGGTGGTGGCGGGCGGCGTCGAGTGCATGTCGCGAGTACCGATGGGCTCCAACGGCGGCGTGATGGGCGGCGATGCCGCGTTCTGCCTGAAAACCGGTTTCGTTCCGCAGGGTATTGGCGCGGACATGATTGCCACTATCGATGGCTACAGTCGCCAGGATGTCGATCGTTATGCCGTCGAGTCCCAGCGCCGCGCCGCGTTCGCGCGCGATAACGGCTATTTCGACAAGTCGGTGGTGCCGGTCAGCGATCGCAATGGCCTGGTCATCCTCGACCGCGACGATTTCATCAAGTCGGGTACGACGCTGGAAACGCTGGGCGGGCTCAAGCCCTCTTTCGAGCAGATGGGACACATTGGCTTCGATGACATCATGCTGGGCAAGTACCCCCAGTACGACCGTGTGAACCATGTGCACACCCCCGGCAACTCCTCCGGCATCGTTGATGGCTCGGCCGCCGTGCTGATCGGCAGCGAGAAGGCGGGCAAGGACCTGGGCCTACAGCCGCGCGGGCGTATCGTCGCCACCGCCGTGCTTTCCACCGACCCGATCATCATGTTGACCGGCCCTGGTCCAGCCGCGAAAAAGTGCCTGGGCAAAGCAGGCTTGACCGTCGCGGATATCGACCTGTGGGAAATCAACGAGGCCTTCGCTTCGGTCGCGTTGCGCTACATGAAGGATCTGGGCATCAGCCATGAAATTACCAACGTCAATGGTGGTGCCATTGCCCTCGGTCATCCGTTGGGTGCGACTGGCGCGATGCTGATCGGCGTGATGCTCGATGAACTGGAACGCCGCAATCTCAAGCGCGCCATGATTTCTCTGTGCGTGGGTGGCGGCATGGGTATCTCGACCATCATCGAGCGCGTGTAACAGGACTGGGGACTGAAAGATGAGCGTATTTTCCTATGATAAGGATGCCGACGGCATCGTGACGATCACCATGAACATGACCGGCCCGGTCAACTGCATGAATCAGGAGTACCGCGATGCCATGGGGCAGACCGTGGCGCGCCTGGAGCAGGAGGCCGGCCTGAGCGGCGTGGTGATTACCTCGGCCAAGAAGGTGTTTTTCGCTGGCGGTGATCTGAATGAATTGCTGGCGTTCCGCAAGGGCGACGAGGCCACGTTCATGCGGATGCTGGACGGCATGAAAGAGCAGTTCCGCCGCCTGGAAAAACTGCCGGTGCCGGTGGTCGCGGCAATCAATGGTGCGGCCCTGGGGGGCGGCTTCGAACTCTGCCTTGCATGCAACTATCGCATCGCCTTGGACAGCAAGGCCGTGCAGATCGGCCTGCCGGAGGTCAGTCTCGGTCTGCTGCCTGGCGGTGGTGGCATTGTGCGTACGGTCAATCTGGTCGGTCTGGAAAAGGCGTTGCCGTTCTTGTTCGAAGGCAAAAAGGTCGGGGCTCAGGAAGCGCTGGTTGCCGGCCTGATCCATGAAGTGGTCAGCGATATCGAACAACTGCTGCCGCGTGCCAAGGCCTGGCTCCTCCACAATCGCGACAACCCGGTCGTCGCCGCTCAGCCCTGGGATCAGAAGGGTTACAAGATCCCTGGCGGGCGTGCCGGCACGCCCGCTCTGGCCCAACTGATTGCCGCCGCGCCGCCCATGCTGCGCAGGAAGACCCGCGGTCTGTTGCCTGCTCCCGAGCAGATACTCGACTGTGCCATCGAAGCCGCACGACTGGACTTCGATACCGCGCTGCGCATCGAGAGTCGTGGCCTGACCTACCTGGTCGGTACTCCGGAGGCGAAGAACCAGATCACCACCTTCTTCTTCCAGATGAACAAGCTCAATGGCGGTGAGAGCCGGCCCAAGGGCGTTGCCAAGAGTATGGTAAAGAAGGTCGGCGTTCTGGGTGCCGGCATGATGGGGCAGGGTATTGCCTATGTCAGTGCCGTCGCCGGCATCGAGGTAGTGCTCAAAGACATGTCCATCGATGCGGCCGAGAAGGGCAAAGCCTATTCCGAGAAGCTGCTGGCCAAGCAGGTCCAGCAAGGTCGGATGGATGAGGCGAAGAAGGCGGCTGTGCTGAGCCTGATCACCGCTTCGGCAGCAGACAGCGATCTGGCGGGCTGCGACCTGATTATCGAAACCGTGTTCGAGAACATCGAAGTCAAGAAGAAGGTCACCGCGCAGAGCGAGCACTATCTCGTCGAGGGCGGCGTGTTCGGTTCGAACACCTCGTCGCTGCCCATCTCCCAGTTGGCCGAGGCTGCCAGCAAACCGGAGAACTTCATCGGTATCCACTTCTTCTCCCCGGTCGACAAAATGCCTCTGGTGGAAATCATCTGCGGCGAGAAGACCAGCGAAGAAACCTTGGCCAAGGCCTTCGACTATGCGCTGCAGATTCGCAAGACGCCGATCGTGGTCAACGATTCGCTGGCCTTCTTCACTTCGCGCACCTTCGGTACCTACTTGGACGAAGGCGTTCGCCTGCTGCACGAAGGTAATCATCCGCAACTCATCGACAACCTCGGCAAGGCTGTAGGCATGCCGTTAGGGCCACTGGCCGTGCATGATGAAGTGAGCCTGGAACTCAGCCGCAAGGCCGCCGAGACCTGGAAGCAAATGGGCATGCTGGACCGCTTTGGCGAGCAGAAAGTGTTCCGCGAGGTGATCAATACCCTGATCAGTGACTTTGGCCGGGCCGGCCGCCATCACGGTGGCGGCTTCTACGAGTACGCCGAGGACGGAAGCAAGTCTATCTGGGCAAAACTCTTCGAGCTTTATTACCGGCCGGACCAGCAGATCGCCGATGTCGATATCAAGGATCGGCTGCTGTTCCGCCAAGTCATCGAGACGCTCAAGTGCCTGCAGGAGAACGTTCTGCGCACCGTGGCCGACGGCAATATCGGCTCGATCATGGGCATTGGCGCGCCGGTCTGGACTGGCGGCTTCATTCAGTTCGTCAACACCTACGGTGCCGAACGTTTCGTCGCTCGCTGCCGCGAGCTGGCCGCCAAGTACGGCGAGCGCTTCGAGCCGCCGACGATTGTGGTGGAAAAAGCCGAGACGGGCGAGCTGTTCGCCTGAAGGCGTCCAGCTTTTTCCCTGCAACCCATGAGGCAGCTATGAGACGTTTTACAGAAGATCAGTCAATTTTTCGGGAGGCCTACAGGCGCTTCCTGGAACAGGAAATCGTGCCGAACATGGAGCGCTGGCGCAAGGCCGGCGTGATTGATCGCGAGGCCTACCGCAAGGCCGGCGAACAGGGTTTCCTGATGATTTGGCCGGACGAACAGTACGGTGGCATGGGTGACACCGATTTTCGCTTCGAGCAGATCATTATCGAGGAAATCGCCCGCGCCGATGTCTTTGAGTTCTTCGCACCCTTGCACAGTCGGCTTGTCGGCCCCTATATCGGCAAGTTCGGCAATGACGAACAGAAGGCCCGATTCCTGCCTCGGTGCGCCTCGGGCGAGACGATTCTCGCTGTTGCCATGACCGAGCCGGATGCCGGCAGTGACCTGTCCGGCATGCGCAGCACGGCGCTCGATATGGGCGATCACTATGTGCTCAATGGTGCCAAGACCTATATCTCCAACGGCCTGTTGGCGGATGTCGTGGTCGTGGTGGCCAAGACTGATCCACAGAACAACCCGCACGCAATGGCGCTGTTGCTGGTCGAGCGCGGCATGCCGGGCTTTGAGCGTGGCCGCAAGCTGGAAAAAATGGGTTTGCAGGCGCAGGACACCGCCGAGCTGTTCTTCAGCAACGTCAAGGTGCCCAAGACCCACGTTCTGGGCGACCCAGCTAAGGGCTTCCACTACCTGATGCAGGGGCTGGCCGAAGAGCGGCTGATAGCGTCGGTGCAGAACCTTGCCATGGCGCACAAGGCCTTCGACATCACGCGAACTTTCGTCATGGAGCGCAAGGTCTTTGGCAAGCCGCTGTCCGCCCAGCAGAACACCCAGTTCGTGCTAGCCGATGTCAGCGCGGATATCGACATGGCTCAAGTCTATGTCGACCAATGCGTTTCCTGGCTGAACGCCGGCGAGCTGGATGCGGTACGCGCGGCCAGAGCCAAGCTGCTGTCGAGCGAAATCCTCTGGAAGATGCTCGATCTTGGCGTGCAACTGCATGGGGGGGCCGGCTACATGCTGGAGTACCCCATCTGTCGCCTGTTCAACGACGGTCGCGTCATGCGCATTCTGGCGGGTACTTCCGAGGTCATGAAACTGATCATTGGCCGTTCGCTGTTTTCGGACAGCTACGAACCATTCCTGAATTGATGAGGTAGAAAAATGGACATCAACAACAAGACGGCAATCGTCACCGGTGGCGCCTCCGGTCTTGGTGCTGCGACTGTGCGCCGCTTTGTCGCGCTGGGTGCCAATGTGGCGATCTTCGACATGAACGACGACGCGGGTCAGGCCCTGGCGTTGGAACTTGGTGAGAAGGTCATCTATGCCCAAGTCAATGTCGCCGATGAGGCATCGGTGCAGTCTGCCATCGGGGGAGTGCTCAAGCGTTTCGGTGCCATTCATGTGTGCTGCAACTTCGCCGGCATTGCCGTAGCACTCAAGACGGTCTCTCAGGAAGGGGCTTTTCCATTGTCATCCTTCCAGAAGGTCATCGACGTCAACCTGGTCGGCACCTTCAATGTATTGCGCCTGGCGGCCGTGGAAATGGCCAGGAATGAACCGGATACGGGCGGCGATCGTGGTGTCATCATCAACACCGCCTCCATTGCCGCCTATGAGGGGCAGATTGGTCAGGCCGCCTACAGCGCTTCCAAGGGTGGGGTGGTCGCCATGACCTTGCCGGTTGCCCGTGACCTTGCCCGTTATGCCATTCGGGTCAATACCATCGTGCCTGGGTTGATTCACACACCGATGTTCGACTCACTGCCGGAGCCGGCGGTACAGGCCCTGGCCGCTAGCCCGCTGTACCCGCAGCGACTCGGTCGGCCTGACGAGGTCGCCCATCTGGCGCAGTTCATCGTCGAGAATGGATATCTGAACGGCGAATGTATCCGGCTCGACGCCGGTATCCGGATGCAGCCCAAGTAAGGCTGCGCAGCCGTTACCACGGACGGGGGCTGGCAGCCCCTGGACGTCAGAGCCCCGTCGCATGAAGAGATACCGTTGATGCTGGAGAACGAACCTGCTCCCCGCCGCATGAGGTTCAACGAGTTTGTCCTGTTCGTTTCGGTGGCCACGGCCATAGGTGCGCTCTCGACCTACATCGTTTTGCCTGGGTTGACACAGATCGGTAACGACCTGCGCCTCACGGATATCTCCCACAGCCAGGCCGTCATCAGTGCCTACCTGATCGGCTTCGGTACCTCACAGTTGGTTTTCGGTCCGTTGTCGGACAGCTTCGGTCGCAAAGGCTCATTACTCGTCGGCTTGATGATCTTCCTCCTCGGCAGCGCGCTATCCGGGGTTTCCACTGACTTTTCCGTGATGCTGGCTGGCCGGTTTCTCCAAGGGGTTGGTGGCGGCGCAGGTCGGGTCATCAGCACCTCGATGCTTCGCGACAGTTATGTTGGCCAGGATCTGGGGCGTGCGCTCTCCTATGTGACCCTGGTCTTCGGCCTGTTTCCAGCCGTCGCCCCCTTGCTTGGACAGGTGATTCTGGACCTGGCCAGTTGGCGCTGGATGTTCGCGCTGTTGGCGGCTGCGGGGCTGACCGTCGCTGTCTGGGCCACCCTGCGCTTGGGCGAGACGCTTGATCCTGAGCGAAGGCGGCCATTCTCATGGGGTGCCTTCAGGGGCGCGCTGGCGATCATCTTCTCCACGCGCAAGACCGCCACCTGCATCCTGGTCCTGGGGCTGACGCTTGCCAGCAACTACGCCTTCATCGGCCTGTCGCACCAGGTGTTCAGTCAATTGTTCCACGCAGAGCACTTGTTCACGCCGCTGTTCGGCTTCATCGCCTCGATGCTGGTGTTGGCGGCGTTGGCCAATGCCTGGTTGCTCAGGCGTCTGACGCTCCGTTTTGTCGTGCAACACACCCTGATCGCAGCCGTGGCGGTCAATGTCTTGTACCTGTTGTGCGCCTGTCTGGGCTGGGTTTCCCTGCCGGTATATGTGCTCTTGCAGGCCGTCAGTACTTTTCTGTTCGGGTTGACCCTGCCCAATCTCTATGCGCTGGCCATGGAGCCGGTCGCCTCGGTCGCCGGTACCGCGTCGGCGGTGATTGGTTTTCTGATGACCATCATGGGTACCTGTCTCGGCTTCTTTCTGGGGCAACTGTTCGATGGCTCGCTGCTACCCATCGCGGCGGGTTACCTGTTGTTTTCCACTCTGGCAATGGTGAGCGCACAGATCGCCCAGCGCTGGCGCAAGTGAACCGATCCGCTCTGTGTGCGGGTCGGGGCGGGCGTCCGACCGCCCCCTCCTCTCAGGAGGGGAAGGGACATGCAGCCTCCGTTAGCTTGCCCTTAAGCAGGATATGGCCGTCGGCAGCGTGCTGGTGCAGAACCCATTCAGGCTGCGTGTGGTGTTCGCTTCGCATGCCTCCAGGCGATCCCTCCCGCCCTTGATGTGTCCGACGTCCACCGTACAGAGGCTGCCAGCTTCGTTCATACCTATCGAACCAGGGTTGTAGAGCCCATGGACTGCTCAAGGAGTACGCAGATGAATCTGACCCAAGCCTTGCACCGCAACGCCAGTGCATATCCCGACGTCATCGCGACCATTTTCGGTGAGCGCCAGCGGACCTATGCCGAGTTATCCGAACGTGTAGCCAGACTGGCCGCGGGACTGCATTCGATCGGGGTCGGTCGTGGCGATCGGGTGGGGATCCTGGCGCTCAATTCCGACCACTACGTCGAGGCGTTATATGGGATCTATTGGGCCGGCGCAGTGGTCAACCCGGTGAACATCCGATGGGCTGCCGATGAGATCGCATTTTCGCTGGATGACTGCGAGACGCAGGTGCTGATTGTCGACGACTGTTTCGCACCGATGGTGACGTCTCTGCTGACGCGTTCCAAATGCCTGCGGGCCGTGATCTTCTGCGGCGAGGGTGATCTGCCGGACAATATGTTTTCCTTCGAGCGCTTGATAGAGCAGCACCCCCCGGTTGTCGATGTGCGCAGTTGCGGTGATGACCTTGCCGGAGTGTTCTATACCGGAGGCACCACGGGCTTCCCCAAGGGGGTGATGCTTTCGCACGGCAACCTGTACAGCAATGCGTTGGCAGCCGTTGCCGAGGAAATCGTCTGTCGGGCGGCGATTACCCTGCACGTCGCACCGATGTTCCATGTGGCTGATTGTGTGTTTTTAAACGCAAGCCTGATGGGGGCGGCAACCAATGTCATCGTGCCGGCCTTTGATCCTGCGCGAGCTTTGCAGGCGATCCAGGAGCATAGTGTGACGCACGTGCTGCTGGTCCCCACCATGATCCAGATGCTGATCAATTTCCCGAACCTGAGGGAGTACAACCTGGTGTCCCTCAGGAGCGTTCTTTACGGTGCATCCCCCATCAGTGTGGCAACCCTGGAGCGCGCCATGGAGGCCCTGCCCAGGGCGGGCTTTGCTCAGGCCTATGGCATGACCGAACTGTCGCCGGTCATCATGACGCTTCCTGCCTTCTGGCATAGCCCGCAAGGGCGTTCACGCACTGACAAACTGTCATCCGCGGGCCGTCCAAACCTGGTCAGCGAAGTCCGTATCGTCGACGAAAACGATCAGCCTGTCCCAACCGGTACGGTCGGCGAGGTCGTCGCACGGGGTCCTGGGGTCATGCTGGGTTACTGGAACCGCCCGGAAGAAACCAAAGCGGCGTTACGAGGCGGCTGGATGCACACCGGGGATGGCGGTTACATGGATGAGGACGGTTTCATTTTCATCGTGGATCGAATCAAGGACATGATCGTCAGCGGTGGCGAGAACATTTACTCGCTGGAGGTCGAGGCAGCGCTGGACAAACACCCTGCTGTCGCCATGAGTGCCGTGGTGGGCATACCCAGCCAGGAGTGGGGGGAGTCGGTGCATGCGGCAGTCGTGCTCAAGCCTGGCCATTCATGCTCGGGGGAGGAGCTCGGGTTACACTGCAGGCAACTGATCGCCAATTACAAGGTGCCGCGCAGCTACAGCTTTGAAAAAAACCTGCCGGTTTCTGGGGCCGGCAAGATTCTCAAGCGTGAGATTCGCAGACCGTTCTGGACGCAAAGCGGTCGGCAGGTGAACTGAGTGCCCTGGCACCCTACCTGCTGCCAAACCCAGTGAAGCGACCTCCCGAGAGGAGGGGGGGACGCCGCTCCAGCGTGGCCTACCCTCGGCTAGAGCAACTGGCAACACAAGGTCGAGCGCTCGGCTTTGGAGCCATACTTACGGCAAGCGGAAAGGTAACCCCCCCATGACAAGATTTGACATGTTCATCAATGGTCAAAGCGTACCACCTGTTTCAGGGCTGTACTTTGACTCCACCAACCCTGCAGATGGTTCCGTTGTCGCCCAGGTTGCCCAGGGCTGTCAGGAGGATGTCGACAAGGCCGTCCGCGCTGCCGAAGCAGCCAGGAAGAAATGGGCCGCCATGAACCCCCTGGAAAGGGGCAAGATCATGCGCCGCGTTGCGCAGGCTCTCGCGGACAACGCCGCCCATCTCGGCCAACTCGAGTCCGCAGAGATGGGGATGCCGTCTCAGATCGCTCCGCTGATTGTCGCTGAGTCGGCGACCTTCTTCGATTACTACGGTGGATTGGCGGCCTCCATCCACGGTGACACCATTCCCGTCAGTGCCGAGGTCTTCTGTTACAACCTATACGAGCCCTATGGTGTTGTCGGTGTGATCACGCCTTGGAACGGGCCTCTGAACCAGGCGGCTCGCAGTGTTGCCCCCGCGCTGGCAGCGGGTAACACGGTGGTGCTCAAGCCCAGCGAGTTCACATCGCTGACCGCTTTAGAGATGGCGCGTCTCGCCGTCGAGGCGGGCCTTCCGCCAGGCGTGCTGAACGTCGTCACGGGCGATGGCGTCAGCGTGGGCTCGCCCTTGGTTGCCCATCCCCTGGTACGCAAGGTTTCATTCACCGGCTCAGTAAGGGCTGGTCAGGCCATCGGTGCGATTGCCGCTGAAAAAATCATGCCGGTGACCCTGGAGTTGGGCGGCAAATCACCGAACATCGTGTTCGAGGACGCCAAGCTGGAAGCGGCAGTTCCGATGGCGCTGTTCGGCTTTGTCGCCAACAGCGGGCAGATCTGCACTTCCGGCACGCGCATCCTCGTACAGCGCAGCATCTACGAGAAGTTCGGGCAGATGCTCGCGGGCGCGGCAGCCAACTTCCCGATCGGCCGGGACAAGAACTTCCCGACGCTGGGGCCTATCGCCAACAAAATGCAATTCGACAAGATCCTCGGCTTCTTCGAGAGCGCCCTGGAGGAAGGGGCCACTTGCCTGGCCGGCGGCGAAAGGGCGACGGGCGAAGGTCTCGATCAGGGGCTGTACATCAAACCCACCCTCTACACCAACGTCACGCCCGAAATGCGCATTGTCCGCGAGGAGATTTTCGGGCCGGTGGCGGTGCTGATCCCGTTCGATACGGAAGAGGAGGCTATTGGCATCGCCAACGATAGCGAGTATGGCCTTGCCTCCGGCATCTGGACCCAGGATGCCAGTCGCGCCCATCGTGTTGCCGCGCAGCTGGAAGCCGGCACCGTCTTCATCAATACCTTCCATGAGCGATCTGTAGAGGCCCCGATGGGCGGCTACAAGAAAAGCGGAATTGGCCGTGAAAAGGGCATGGCGGCACTGCATGACTACATGCAGTTGAAGAACGTGACGATGAAGTTGATTTAAAGCGATCCCGAACGAGCTGCCGCGACTTGGGTGTCGAGCACCCGTCGGGTAGCTGCCAGGCGAGCAGTCTTGGTCGCGAAAGCGACTTGAACCGACTGCACAACAGGAGATGCACGCATGATAACGATCTACCAGTTCGAATCTTCACCCCTGTGCGAAAAGGTCCGCCGGATTCTCGGATACAAAGGTATCGAGTACCAAATCCACGAAGTGGACCGTAGCAAGGCGCAAGAGTTGAAGCATGTCAGTCCATTCGGCAAGTTCCCGGCAATCGATGACGACGGGGTGTCGGTGTGCGACTCCACGGACATCGCTTATTATCTCGACAACAAGTTTGCGCAGCGGCCGCTCATTCCGGCTGACCCGATACTGGCGGCGCAAATGCACATCATCGAGGACTGGGCGGACGAGAGCCTCTACTTCTATGAGATCACGATGCGGCTTTCCTGGGAGCACAATGCTCGCCATACAATCAAAGCCATCATGTCGACGCTGCCCAAGCATCTGACAGAAGAACAAGCGCTGGCGCTCGTTCTGGCCGGCTCCCAGCAGCTCGTTGCGGCACAGGGTCTCGGCCGAAAGACACAGCAACAAGTCGTCGCGGACGTTCAGCGTCATCTCAAGGCCATTGCCGCTTTGTTGAAGCAGTCGAAGTGGCTGGTGGGCGATTCGATCTCGCTGGCGGACATCGCCGTTTTGTCCCAGCTCAATTGCCTTCTCTATGCTCGAGAAGTGGTCGACGCGATTAAACAGTACCCTGATATTGTCAGCTGGGCCGAACGGGTGGATCGCGTCGCGCCGGCAAAGCCATAGCAACCACTCCCTTCCTCAAGCTCCCTCCCATATGGGGAGGGGGCGTGCCAGTCAAACTGTACGAATCTCATTGAGGTGCAACGCCGAGCACGGCGCTAGCGATCTGATGCGCTTGCACCACGAGCCCGTTCGCCACGATCACCGGCCCGGCTATATCACAAGCTCCGAAGGCGTCATGCCTGTCAACGCATCGTCGAGGGCCGGCGCTCGTCCTATCAATGCTCTTAGTCCCATTGGAGAAAAACAATAATGAAGCCAGGAGATAGCGACCTTCACGAATTGCCCCAGTACGTGCGCAGCAGCGGGTTCAACGCGCGGGTAGGCATGTCGATCCAATACACACCCGAACAAGGAGAAGCATGATGGACGTCTCCGGAAAAACCGCTGTAATCACTGGTGGCGGCAGTGGGTTGGGCCGCGCCTTGGTCTTGGCATTGGCTGAACGCGGTTGCCGAGTTGCTGTCGCCGATATTGAAACCGAGCAGGCCGAACGTGTTGCGCAGGAGGCGCTCCAGGCTGGCGCTCCGGACGCGCTGGCGGTGACATGCGACGTCAGCCGCAGAGAGTCGGTTGAAGCATTGGCGGATGCCGCGTGGCAGCGTTTCGGGAAGGTGGAACTGGTCTTCAATAACGCCGGGGTTGCGGCCAGTTCGTCAAGCCTGCTCGAGGCGACCACCGAAGAGTTGCAGTGGGTACTTTCCGTGAACGTGACCGGGGTATGGAATGGCTGTTCCGTTTTCATGAAGCGGTTATTGGCGACAGGCGTGAGCGGTCACATCATCAATACGGCTTCCGAACATGCGATCGGAGTACCGCACGCTGGACAAGGGTTCTATACCGCGTCCAAACATGCGGTGCTCGGGATGTCCGATGTACTGCGCAGCGAATTGCCGCCAAACATAGGCGTGAGTGTCTTGTGCCCCGGGTTGCTGAAGTCGAATCTCTGGGACGCCCAGCGCAACCGGCCAAAGGAATTCGGCGCGACGGTCGTGCCGGAGGAAATGAAAGCCGTTGGCAAGGCCGTGATCGAGCGTGGCATGGAGGCCAGCGAAGTAGCGCAACACGCGCTGGAAGGTGTCGAGCGAGGAGACTTTCTCATTGTGACTCACGCGCACTTGAAGCGTATCGCGGAAAAGCGTTGGACCGAAATCGCATCCGCATGTGATCGGCAGGCGCCCTATTATCCGGGGTGCGAGAAGTTCGACGTCAACAACGTGCTTCAGGATGTCCTAGGGGGAAATCAGCACTGATAGAGGGGTTGGTCAGGCATTCTGTTCTTGTTGGTTACGCCACTGACTCACGTGGGCGATCAGTGGCGTAACCGAGTGCTCGCGTTGGCTGCGGCACCGCAAGCATCTGGCTGAATACAGCCAGGTCGCTTCGTTCAACGTTCGTTGCGAACCGTCTCCAGCACAGGCAGGAGGTACGTTAGAAACTTCTCTGGGTTCTCACTCATGGGGAAGTGCCCAACGTCGCTCATGACAACGAAGGTGGAACCTGCAATGGCTTCATGGGCCTCCCTCCCGGCCTCAACCGTGCCGCTGGCATCGTATTCGCCAGACAGGATATGGACTCCAACTTTACGGGTGTCGATCAGCCCGGCCTGTCTACGCAGGTCGTATTCAACCATGTAGTAGTTGAGGTCGCCAATGAACAGGGGCGGCCAGCCTGCCGCATAGACCTGGCCTGTTTCCTTGCGGTAAGCCTCTGGCGAGGTGGGGCTCATCAGTGCGTTCATGGCCCGTGCCTTGTATTCATTGCTCACCTGCGGGTGCCAGAGCGCGAATAGCTTGTCGACGTCATAGTCGATCTTCAGCGCGCCCTCCAGAGAAATGACTGCGCGGAAGTCTTCCGAATGATAGCGAGCAAGATCCAGGGCCAGTACGCCTCCCACGGAGCAGCCCATGAATGCCGGGCGGTCGAGTTTTAGCGCGCGACTGAGGGCTACGGGGAGGGCGCGGACAAACGAGGCGGTCAGTTTGTACTTCTCTGCCCACCACCTCGGTCCGACAGGAGGAATGGACTTGCCATGGAACGGCAGGTCATAGGCAATCAAATGGAAATGATCGGTGATCTCCTTGCACTCGAAGAGGTGTCGCCACTGTGATCCATGGCTGCCTGCGGTGTGCTGCAATAAGAGGGGGATGCCCTGGCCAGCCTCTTCGTAATAGATGCGGTAGTCCTGATCCTCGATATTGAGGTGGATGTAGTGACCGATGGGCGAGTCGAATTGCGTATGGCTGCGAGTGGGCTCGCTTGGCTGATGCAAGGTGCGCGGGTCTGAGGGGCGCAACAGTTCTACCGCGCGCATCAGGGCAGGGTAGTACTGGGCGAGTAACACGGAATCTCCGGTATAGGCGATCAGGCCTATATCGATCAGGGTATGCAGATCGTTCATGAAACGCGGTGGCACCGCAGCGAGGAGGGCATCCCATAACCCGCTCAGGGTCATGACCTGGGGGCCGCTGCCAGGGTCGCCCGCCGAGAGAATGCCATTTTCGACGACTATGCTCAGGCGATCATGTTCAGATACGAGGTGAAAGCCGCCTTGCCAGTAGCGCGCGGCTAGCTGGAATTCGCCATCCGCGTTGCAGCGTTTCGCGAAAGTGTCGGCATCGATGTGGCTAAAAGTCATGGACAGTCCTCTCGGTGAGCGTATCAGCGCCTGAGAACTTGGTAGTTGCTCAGTCGTGGTCGATGTTCAGTACACCAATTTTGAGGGGACTACAGGATTGGTACCCTCCCGAAGCGGGAGGGCAGGTCAATGGCAGATTTGTCAAAGGCAAGGCGGTTGGTAGAAACCGCACTGGGTAGCGCCGATGCCCGGCGTTATTGGATGAGCTTCAGGTTACGCGCTTTGACGACGGCATCTTCACGCGATACAGCGTTCAGCTTGGCGTAGACGTTCTTCAGGTGCCACTTGACCGTACCAGCGGAAATATTAAGCGCGCGACCAATGCTCTTGTTGGAAAAGGCTTTGGATAGCAACTCGACGATTTCAAGCTCTTTGGCCGACAATCCGGCTTTTTCATCCTGGGAGCGAACTGAGTGACTGCTTTGGTTCGATGTGTCCGGCCGGGCAAGAGGCTCGCGCATTCGGCCTAGCATGTCGTGGGCGAATTGACGCTCCTCTGTCGTCAGTCCTGTTGCATGCGTCAGCTCCTCCAGCAGTCCCGTTGCACTCTGTGCATTGTCGATGAACAAGCGCAGCAAGGAGTTCTGATTGGCGATGCGCAGTGCGTTGTGCAGCGAGTGAAGTGCCTCGTCGCGCTCACCGAGTTGCTCCTGGGCAAGAGCGCAGCGAATACTCATCAGGGCTACTTGGTACAGGTATCCCCGTGTTTGATAGTCGGCAATCAGGGCAACGAGGATATCCTTCGCCTGCTGGTACTCGCGCTCTGCCATTGCGAAAGCGGCACGGGCGGCCTTGGCGAAGAGCGGAATTTCGGCACGGGCACATTTGCGGGTCTCGACGTACTGGTTGGCCAGTTGTTCGAGCCGTCGGAGCGCTTCCCTGGCTGCCGGGATGTGCTTGCGCACGATCTGCAGGTTGACCTGCTCCATCAGGCTCCAGGACAAGAGCCGATCGAGCCGCCTCCTGCTACCGAGTTCTTCGACATCCCTGAGTATGTCAAAGGCTTTGTCCCAGTTGCCGCGCGCACATTGCAGGTGCATCTCGGCTCGGTGCGCGAAGAGCATGCTGTCCGGAGTCCCCACCAGATCAACCAGGGGGGCGCTATGGGAGAGCACCTCATGGGCTTGTGCCAGTTCATCGAGATGGTAATGTGCCTCTGCCAGGTATCCTGCGAAATACGCTTCCGGAGTGGCCGTGAGGTAGGAGTCGCCGCGTGTTTGCTTCGGTGAAGCGCTCAGCATTTCCCGCGTCTGGCGCACGTCACCCTGCAGCAGGTAGCTGAGACCCACGCAACCATCCAGTAAGGGGGTGGCTACGTCGGTAAGGCTGCGCACGACGTGTATACGGCTGTAATGGGCGAGATCGCGGACGCGCTCGAACTCGTCGGCGTAGAGCAAGGTAAGGCCCGAGAGCAGGTACAGCGAGTAGAGGGCAAAGCGCCGGGCCTTGACGGGAGGGGAGAGCAGATAGGGCTCGAGCAGCAGCAGGGCTGCGCTGGTGTCGTCCTGGCGTACCAGTTGCAGCGCGTGCAGCATCTGCAGTTCGAACCTGACCTCGTCTGAAGACACTTCGGAGAGTTCCTGGATGGCACGCAGCGTCCACTCCAGGTCTTGGTGCCGGCTGCAAGCGACTTGTGCCCAGGCGACGCTCAGCAGAAGATCCAAACGCCCCCGGGTGCGCTCTTTCGGCAATTGGTCGAACCACTTCAAGAGTTGCAGGAACTGGGCTCGTGCCACCATGTCGCGCGCCGACTGCTCAACCAGGGATACGCAGGTGTCGACCTCTCCGGCATAGATGGCATGACGGATCGCTTCAACCTGCAGCCCCTTGTCGGCAAACCACTGGCTGGCGATACGGTTGATGCGTTTTAGCTCGTCGTGCGGTTTGCGCAGCAGCTTCTCATTGAGAAACTTGGCGAACGTGCGGTGAAGGCGGTACCACTGGCGTTCGTCGTCGAAATCGATAGGAATCAGGAACAGGTTGTCTGCCTCGAATTGCTCCAGCAGCGAGGCCGCGCGTTCATTGCCGGTGATCTGTCGGCAGAGTTCGCTGTTGAAGCGCTTGCAAGCCGAGGTGCGCACGAGAAAGTCCAGCTCCTCCTGAGAAAGCGTAGCGTTGATGGCTTCCTCGATATACAGGGTAAGACTTTCTTCCTTTTCCGCACTCAAGGTGCCTTGCAACCTGTTGATGTAGCTGGCCGGGTCCTTGGACTTTTTCAGCGAATAGACCATGAGTTGCAGGCCGGCGGCCCAGCCATCGGAGATGAAGTGCAGGTGGCTTATCTGGGCGGCGCTCAAGTCCAGATTGTGAGGTTGTATGAAGGCGTAGGTTTCCTGCAGGGTAAATTTCAAGTCCGCGAAACTCAGTTCGTTGAGCTCATCCTGGGCGCGCTGTTTGACCAGGTTCAGTTGCGGTTTGGTCCGGGAGGTAATGATCATGTGGAAGGCCGGCGGTGCCAACTCAAGCAGACGATCGACCAGTACGCATACTTCGGAGTTCAGGACTGAATGGAAGTCTTCCAGGAACAGGTAGATCGGGTTCTCCACCTTCGCAAGATCATTGACCAATGCCGCGACAAAGCCATCGAGGGAATGCCCGTCGGATTCGCTGTAGAGCGTCAGGGCATTGTTGCCGAAGCCTTCGCCAATGGCGGCCAGGCTTGAGATCAAATAGACCACGAACTGAGAAAGGTCGGCGTCTTCATAGCTCAAGTTGTACCAGCAGGTGGTGTAGCCCGCGGTGACCAGATTTCGCCTCCAGAGCGCAGAAAATGTGGTCTTGCCGCACCCTGCGGGGCCAAGGATCAGCGTCAGGCGCTTGTCTCGACGGGCATCCAGGCTGGCCATGAGGCTTTCCCGGCGCTGGGGATATCCGGTGATTCTCGGAGGGGAGAGTTTGGTCTGGATGATGGGTGCGTTTGACTGTTTCATTTGCCTTGAGGCCATTGTTGTTCGTTGTTGTTATGAGGCGGCATGCCCTCTATGGAGACTTGGCACCTGTCCGAGTCGTATCGCGAGCGCTCCTCGGTATCTTACACGGGGGCGTGAACCTCGAAAGTTGTTTATCCCCGTATTGCCTTGGCGCCCCCCCTCCCAGCAAGGGAGGGGGGACCCCGATCTTGGGGCGCTAGTATCACCGCAGCCTTTACCTGGGCTGCCGTAATGGTTCGCTGAACACCTCCTTGGTGCGTAGCGGGTGTTTGGCAGCCACCCCTTCGCTACCAGATTGAACACGTCGGCTTTGCTTGGCTGGCTGTCGTTCGAATGCAATAGGAGAACACTGTGAACAATCGAGTTCGTCGTCGCCGTCGCTGCCAGCTCTCTGTACCTGCCAGCTCACTCAGAAAGATCGAGAAAGCCCTTGGTTCTGGTGTGGATCATGTGTTTCTGGATTTGGAAGATGCCGTTGCGCCGAGCAAAAAAGCTGAGGCCAGGCAGAATGCGATCGTCGCTTTCAATGAAATGGACTGGGGTAGCACGGTTCGTTGTTTTCGCATGAACGGTCTGGACAGCCACTGGGCCTATGAAGACTTGGTGACGGTAGTCGAAGCGGCCGGGCAGAACATTGACACCCTGATCATTCCCAAAGTGAAGCATGCCCGCGACGTTCACTTTGTCGAGACTTTTCTTGAGCAAATCGAACTCAAGATGGGGTTTGAGAAAAAGATCGGTCTTGAGCTGCTCATCGAAGAAGTCGAAGGCGTGGCCAATATCAATGAACTGGCAATGGCCAGCTCGCGGGTGGAGTCGCTGATGTTCGGCATTGGTGACTATACGCGCGCGCAGGGCGTGGACTTCCGGGATGCTTTCGGTAAGCCGCGCTACTACCCAGGCGACATCTGGCACTACCAACGCAGTGCCATCGCTGTGGCAGCTCGCATGGCGGGAGCTGACTTCGTTGATGGGCCTTGGGCGCTGATTCCCGACATGGAGGGCTATCGCAACGAATGCCGCATGGTCAAAACCCTGGGAGGAGTGGGCAAGTGGGCCATTCATCCGACACAGATTCCGGTGGCCATGGAGGAGTTCTCTCCTTCGCGGCAAGAGGTCGAAACAGCGGTCAGGTACCTGACTGAGTTCGAGGCTGCCAAGGCCCAGGGGATCGGTGCAATCAAGACCGCCGAAGGCGGCTTGCTGGATATCGCTGCGGTGCCGTTGCTCAAGCAGGTAATAGACCAGGCAAGGTTCTACGGCATTGAAATTCCAGGCGTTGCCTGATTCATCGCTGGAGACTCTCCGACAGCGGCCCGCATCGGTTGATACCGATGTGGGGCTGCGCTCACTACGAACTGGCCGATATGTACGACTATAAAGCCCCGCTCAAAGATTTTGATTTTGTGTACTTTGATTTACTGGACTACGAGGCGCACCTGAGTCAGTTCCCGGCTTTTACCGAACTGTCGAAAGATGTGGTGCTCAGCATTGCGACCGAAATGGCCAAGTTCGCCGAGGGGGTGCTTGTCCCTCTCTATCAAAGCGCGGATGGGGAGGGCTGCTCCTGGCACGATGGCGAGGTAAGGACCCCCCAAGGGTTCAAGGGGGCGTACCAGCAGTACATGGCATCCGGTTGGCCGGGCATGGCATTTGATCCTGCATACGGGGGTCAGGGTCTGCCGGAGTCATTGGGTTACATGACGGGCGAAATGACCGGTGCCGCCAACTGGGCCTGGCATACCTATCCAGCGTTGACGCATGGGGCGAAGAACACACTGCTGGCCCACGGCAGCGACGAACAGAAAGAGCAGTTCCTCACTCCCCTGGTATGCGGCGAATGGACCGCCACCATGTGCCTGACCGAGCCGCACTGCGGGACAGACCTGGGTTTGTTACGAACCAAGGCGCAGCCCAATGTCGACGGCTCCTACGCCATCACGGGTACAAAGATCTTCATCTCCTGCGGCGAACATGACCTGGTATCCAACATTATCCATGTCGTGCTTGCGCGTTTGCCCGACGCCCCTGAGGGGACCAAAGGCATTTCTCTGTTCCTGGTGCCAAAGTTCAATGTGCAGCAAGGCCAGTTGGGCGAGCGCAACAGTCTCAGTTGCGGCTCGATCGAGCACAAGATGGGTATCAAGGGTTCGGCCACCTGCGTGATGAATTTCGACGCGGCCAAGGGCTACCTGATCGGCGAGCCGAACAAAGGGCTCAATGCCATGTTTGTCTTCATGAACACGGCACGCCTGGGGACAGCCATGCAGGGGGTTTGCCATGCCGAGCTCGGTTTGCAGAAGTCAACCGGCTATGCGCGCGACCGCCTGCAAATGCGCTCGTTGACCGGGGCCAAGCGGCCCGATGCGCCTGCCGACCCGATCATCGTCCATCCTGATGTTCGCCGCATGCTGCTCACCCAGAAGGCTTTCGCCGAAGGCGGGCGAATGCTGGTCGCCTATTGCGCACTGTTGGTCGACCATGTCGATCATGGTCAAGACCCCCGGCAGGTCCACGCTGCCCAGGATCGCTTGTCCTTCCTGACCCCTATCGCCAAGGCTTTTCTGACCGAGGCCGGCGTCGAGTCAGCCAACCTGGCGGTGCAGTGTTTTGGCGGGCACGGCTATATCAAGGAGTGGGGTGTGGAGCAGAATCTGCGCGATAGCCGTATCGCCACGCTGTATGAAGGCACGACGGGTATCCAGGCTCTGGATCTGCTGGGGCGAAAGGTGCTGGCGACGCAAGGCAAATTGATGGCCCCGGTACTCCAGGACATGCTGGCGTTCTGTGAAGACCATGCGGGCGATCCGATGGCTGATAGCCTGAAAGGGCGCCTGGCCCAATGGCAGAGGCTAACCCAGCAGATTGGTGAGGTCGCCCAGGCCAATCCTGACGAGATGGGGGCCGCGTCTGTGGATTACCTGATGTATTGCGGCTACCTGTTGCTGGCCTACTTCTGGGCCAGGGCGACCGTCGTCGCCAAGGCAAAGCTTGCTGGAGGCACTGTCGATCAGGATTTCCACAGGGGCAAGGTGCACACTGCCGAGTTCTACTTCGCGCGCATCCTGCCTCGTACAGAAACGCTGGCTGTGACCATGCGTGCGGGGGCGACGAGCTTGATGAGCCTGGAGGCCGAGAGTTTCTTTCTGCAATGCTGATCGATGCTTGAAGTCACCCTCCGTTGTGGCCGCGCAATGCGGTTCGCCCAGGCAGAGTCATTGCCAGCCGAACGCCCTGCCAGTTTAGCGGGGCGTTCTCAGGCCAGTAGGTTGATCCCCGGGGCAACGCCGGCGGAGGGGGGCAGGTATCGATCTCCCCCCAGGCATCTTGCGTTTCAGGGCCGTACTCAAGCTTTTTCAGCTAACCGGACACTGCCTTGACGCAATGCGCTATTCAGTACCGCTTGAAGCATCGCGTGGCAAGTGGGCCGGAACTCGGCGGTGGCGGCCATATCGTCCAGCCAGGTCGGTAGCTGGTTGAGCATGGCGATCAGTACCCTCACAGCTGAGCGGTGGGCCTGATTCTCAGGCTGACCACTGAGAAGGGCGACTTCCTTTATGAAGCAGTCTTGGTACGTATCGCGCAGCTCGCGGATTCGCACCTGCTGCGCCTCGCTCAGGCAGTGCAACTCGTATTGCGCCACATGGAAATACTCGGCCATGCTGGCATGCAGTTGCAGATGCGCATCAAACAGGGCGTGCAGGCGGGCGGCGGGCGTGGCAACACGTCGGTGGTTATGCCTGGCGGCCTGTAGCAGGCTCTCGTAGAGCGCCTCGATCAGTTCGAAAAGAAGCACTTCCTTGCTGTCGATGTACTGGTAGATCGAGCCGGAGCTAATGCCCAGATGGGCGGCAAGATCACGAATGCTGACTCGACTGAAGCCGTGCTTGGCGAACAGCCGAAGGGCTTGCTGGCGAACGGCCTCATGGCGTGATGGGTAGTTGTTCTTCTCAAAGGCAGGCATGGCGACGGACCGTCCGCAGTTAGAAACCAGGCCTCCCTGCAGGAGGGAGGGGACTTATGGCGTGGACTGTCTTTTCAGCGATGGCGGAAGTCAGGTCGGCGTTTCTCTATGAACGCTTGCATGCCTTCCTTCTGGTCATGACTGGCGAACAGCGAGTGAAAAACCCGTCGCTCGAAACGCACGCCTTCGCTCAAGCCCAGCTCTTCAGCGCGGTTGACGCATTCCTTGACGAGCATCGTTGCCGGTAATGACTTCTCAGCGATGGTGTGTGCCGCGGCCAGGGTTTTCTCCAGCAGTTCGGCCGCCGGAAACACGCGGGCCACCAGGCCGGCGCGCTCGGCTTCCTCGGCGTTTAGCTGCCGACCGGTCAGGCACAGGTCCATGGCTTTGGCCTTGCCCAGCGCCCGGGTCAGCCGCTGGGTGCCGCCGATGCCGGGGATCACTCCCAGGGACAGCTCCGGCAGGCCGAAGCGGGCGTTGTCGGCGGCATAGATGAGGTCGCACATCAACGCCAGTTCGCAGCCGCCGCCCAGGGCATAGCCGGCCACCGCGGCAATCAGCGGCTTGCGCCGGTTGCCGATGCGATCTGCTGCGGCGAAGAAGTCGTCCAGGTAGATCTGCGGGTAGCTCAGCCCGGCCATCTCCTTGATGTCCGCGCCTGCGGCGAAGGCTTTAGGTGAGCCGGTAATCACGATGCAACCGATGCCGGGGTCGGCTTCCAGGTGATCGAGTGCCCGGTTCAGCTTTGCGATCAGATCGCTATTGAGGGCATTGAGCGACTGGGGGCGGTTAAGCGTGATCAGGCCAACCCGACCCTGTATGTCGAGCAAAATGGAGTCGTATTCCAAGACAATGTTCCTCGTCGTCATTTCAAGATAATGGTGTGTGTTTATGCGTGGTGCTCGGCCTGGGCGGGTCCAGGGGCATCACCGTTGCCGTTGAAAGTTGCCGTCCTGCCTCCCCGGGTCACACCTGGCAAATCTGCGTGACTCGCTGGTTCCCATATGATCCCAAGTGGTCATGGTGCAGCCCCTCCCGACAAGGGAGGGGTGTCCTGCAGTCGTCGAGCCTAGCCTTGGTTGTGAACTGATCGTGCGGCCTGGATTAGCGACTTCCGGTCTGCTGCAACTTGTGCGAGGAGACGCTATGGCAGGGCCACTGGTGGGGCTGCGAGTCATCGAGATGGGCGGAATCGGGCCCGGCCCATTCTGCGCCATGATGCTTGCTGACATGGGCGCGGAGGTGATCCGCATCGAGCGTAGGTTGGCCCAGGAAAGCACCGCCTTTGACGACATGAAGCGCAACGTGGTTGACCGCGGGCGCAAGTCGATCGCGCTGGACATGAAGCAGCAGGGAGCCGCCGAGGTGGTGCTGGCCTTGATCGAGAATGCCGATGCCCTGATCGAGGGTTTCCGCCCCGGGGTCATGGAACGCCTGGGGCTGAGTCCTGAGCAGTGCTGGCAGCGCAATCCTCGGCTGGTCTATGGACGTATGACGGGTTGGGGGCAAGAAGGGCCTCTTTCAACCTGTGCTGGCCATGACCTCAACTACATTGCCCTGAGCGGTGCCTTGCACGCGATGGGGTCAGCCGATCGTCCACCCATGCCGCCCCTGCACCTGGTCGGTGACATGGGCGGTGGTGCCATGATGCTGGCATTCGGTCTGGTGTGTGCGCTGCTCGAGACGCGAACCTCCGGCAAGGGCCAGGTGGTCGACGCTGCCATCTGCGACGGTGCTGCAAGCCTGTCAACCATGTACTACGGCATGCTCGCCCAGGGGCAGTGGACGACATCACGCGAAGAAAACCTGTTGGATGGCGGCGCCCACTTTTACGGCTGTTATGCCTGTGCAGACGGCAAATACATATCCATCGCACCCATCGAACCGCAGTTCTATCAGCAATTGATCGAGCTCTGCCAGCTTGACCCGGTGCTGTTCAAGGCGCAGTGGGCGAAGCAACGCTGGGCGGAACTGCGGCAGGCAATGGCTGAGGTATTCGCGACGCGTAGCCGTGACGAGTGGGTGCAGTTACTGGAGGGAACAGACGTTTGTTTTGCCCCGGTGTTGGACTTCCACGAGGCACCGTTGCACCCCCACAACATCGCCCGTGGCACCTTCGTCGAGATTGATGGCGTGCTCCAACCGGCGCCAGCTCCGCGATTCAGTCGCACACCTGGCGTGGCTGGGTGCGTGGCTCCCCATGACGACACGGCTGGCCTGTTGGCGAACCTGGGCGTATCGCCCGAACGTATTTCCCAATGGGCACAGGACGGCCTGTTCGGCTCGCGCCAAGGCGCGTCCTGTGAGGCGCAATCAGGCGGCAGATGACCCATCCATAACTCGTTTTTCACTCACGGAGATGACGTGACATGACTGAAGAAGAACTGCGCAACGCTCCCGTGCGCGAGCGCGGCCACGTATTCGAGCACTACGAAGTGGGACAGGAGTTCGTGCATCACTGGGGTCGCACGCTTACCGAGGCAGACAGCACCTTGTTCTCGACCCTGACGCTGCACTTCAACCCCACCTACTACAACACCGAGTACGCGCAGGCGCTGGGCTTCGAGCGTGCCCCGGTCAACCCGTTGCTGGTGTTCAACACCATCGTCGGGCTGTCGGTGGAGGACCTCAGTGAGGCCGGTGGGCCGTTCCTGGGCATCGGTAAGCTGGCCTATGGCAAGCCGGTCTATCCCGGCGACACCCTGTATGCCAAGAGCGTCGTACTGAGCAAGCGCCTGGCCAGCAACGGCATGGGCGGCCCGGTGACATGGCGCACCATCGGCTACAACCAGCGTGGCGAGGTGGTCGTCGAGTTCGAGCGAACCAACCTGGTTCGCATTGCAGGAAAGGCCGCATGAGCAGCGACGGTTATCTCACGCAAGAGCGCCTGATGATCCAGGGGGCCGCGCGTCAGTTCGCCATGGAGCGCGTGCTGCCGTTGGCCAACGCGCTGGATCCCGAGAAGGGGGTGATGCCACGTGAGTTGATCGACGAGATGGCGGCGATGGGCTGGTTTGGCATGTTCCTGCCGGAACAGTACGGCGGGATGGGACTTGGCTGCATCGAGTACTGCCTGATCGCCGAGGAACTGTCACGGGCCTGGATGAGTGTCGCTAGCCTGCTCGCCAGGGGCAATGTTCTGCATCCCGAGATACTCACCGACGAGCAGAGGCAGCGCTGGTTGCCGCGCGTGTTGAGTGGCGAGTTTCTCGGCGCGGCGGCGCTGTCCGAGCCTGGTGCCGGGTCTGACCTGGCCAATCTGTCCTGCCGCGCCACACGCGTCAGCGACGACGAATGGGAACTGACGGGTAACAAATACTGGGTGACCTTCGCCGATGGTGCGGATTTCATCATCGTCTTTGCCCGCACCAGCCCGCCGTCTTCGCCCGAGGCCAGGCACAGGGGTATCAGCGCATTCGTGGTCGAAAAAGCACGCGGCCGGTTGCCCGACAACTGCCAGGGGGCGCCGATTCCGAAGATCGGCTACCACGGCTGGAAGACCTGGGAGCTCGCCTTCGACGGCTGCCGCGTGCCGCACGCGAACCTGCTGGGCGAGGAGGGCAAGGGCTTCTACTTCGCCACCCACGGCCTGGAGACCGCACGCGCCCATACGGCGGCGCGCTCGATCGGTCTGGCGCGCGGTTCTCTGGAGGATGCAATCGAGTACGCCAAGCAGCGTGTCCAGTTCGGTAAGCCGATCAGCGATTTCCAGTTCACCCGTTTCCGTCTGGCCGACATGGCGACGCAGATCGAGGCCGCTCGGCAACTGATGTACCACGTATGCACCCAGATCGACTCTGGCAAGCGCTGTGACAAGGAGGCGTCGATGGTCAAGTTGTTCGCCTCGGAAATGTCCGAACGGGTCACCAGTGACGCCCTGCAGATTCACGGCGGCGCGGGGTACACCACGCATTGCGCGGTTGAGCGCTATTGGCGCGATGCGCGACTGACCAAAATCTTTGAAGGCACATCGGAGATCCAGATGCGGATCATTTCCGATCATTTGCTCAAGGGGTAAACCATGCAGATTTCCAAACTCACCGGTCGTGATACCTACTTTGAAGACTTCGAAGTAGGGCAGACCATGCGCCATATGCGCGGCAAGACGGTTTCAGAGGTCGAGAACGTCTTGATCACCAACCTGGTCATGAACACTGCCCAAGGGCACTTCAACGAGCACTTCATGCAGACGGTCGGGGCCAAGTTGTTTCCCCGAATCATCTCCTATGGCGGTGTGAACTTGTCGATCGTCTTCGGCCTTGCCACGCAGGACACCTGTGAGAATGCGTTGGCAGAATTGGGGATGGACAATATCAAGTTCACCAAGCCAGTGGGCCATGGCGACACGCTCTACGCCGTGACCAAAGTACTCGAGCTACGCGACGCGGATCGTGAAGATGCTGGCATCGTTCGCTTCCATCACGTCGGCGTCAACGAGCACAACGTCGTGGTTGCGGAGGGCGAACGTAGCGTACTGATCAAGCGCCGCAGCCACTGGGGGGAGCGCTAGTGGAACGCAGCGGAGCCCTCGCCGACCTTCGGGTCATCGATCTGTCGCAGATGCTGGCCGGTCCCTATGGCACTCAGATGTTGGCCGACCATGGTGCCGAGGTGATCAAGGTCGAGGCGCTGACCGGAGACATGAGCCGTCCCATGCCGCCGCATCGTGCGGACGATGAGGTCAAGGCCTTCGGCGGCTACTTCCAGAGTATCAACCGCAACAAAAGCTCAATCGCGCTGGATCTCAAGCAACCGCAGGCGCGAGAGATCCTTTTGCACCTGGTGCGTTCAGCCGACGTGCTGGTGGAGAATTTCCGTGTCGGGGTGATGGAGCGTTTCGGCCTCTCGTACGAGCGCTTGCGCGAGGAAAATCCGCGCCTGGTGTATGCCACTATTCGTGGCTTTGGCGACCCGCGCACAGGTGAGAGTCCTTATGCCGAATGGCCTGCATTCGACGTCGTGGCCCAGGCCATGGGTGGCGTCATGGGGATTACCGGGCCTGATGGCCAGACCCCGCTGAAAATCGGCCCCGGCATTGGCGACACCATCCCCGGCATGAACATGGCGTTCGGCATCCTTGCCGCCGTCCACCATGCACGACGCACTGGCGTGGGACAGTTCGTCGACGTGTCCATGGTTGACAGCATCCTGTCGGTCTGCGAGCGCATCGTGCATCAATACTCCTACCGTGGCGTTGCCCCGGGGCCGGAGGGCAACCATCACCCGCTGCTGTGCCCCTTCGGCCTGTTCCAGGCCAAGGACGGCTGGGTTGCCATTGCCTGCCCCAATGAAAGCTTCTGGGAAATCCTCACTCAGGTCATGGGACGGCCAGAGATGGCAAGCGATCCGCGCTTCAAGAACAACAACGCCCGCGCCAGCAATCGGGAAGAGGTGGTCAGTGCGATCGAGGCCTTCACTCAGCTGCACAGCAAAGGCAAGTTGACCGAGCTGCTGGGCGGCAAGATCGCTTACGGACCGGTGTATAGCGCAAAAGACATCGTCGAGGATTCGCATTTCCGCAGTCGCGACATGATCGCCGAGGTCGAGCAGCCCGGCTCTGCGACCCCTGCGAAGATTGCCGGGGTCCCAGTCAAGATGACAGTGACGCCTGGCGGGGTTCATCGCCGTGCGCCACTGCTGGGCGAGCACACCGACGAGATCCTGGCGCAGCTGGGCTTCAGTGCCGAAGCCATCCAGCAGTTGCGTGAGAAGAAGGTCGTCTGTTGATTGGCCCATTTCAGTTCGAGCCAGCTCGCCTTGTTCGATTGAGCTGGCCGGTTTGCAGAGGAGATTGTCGTGGCTGCTGAGCACTTCGATTACATCGTGGTAGGGGCAGGCTCGGCCGGCTGCGTGCTGGCCAACCGGCTTACTGCCTCCGGAAAGCACAAGGTTTTGCTGATCGAGGCGGGTGGGCCGGATAAAAACTTCTGGATCAACGTGCCGGCGGGTGTCGGGTTTGTATTGGCCAACCCGAGTTACGTCTGGCCGAACCTGACGCGTGCTACCAGGCATCTTGCCGACCGCTCCGTTGCGCTGCTGCAAGGCAAGACACTGGGCGGTAGCAGTTCGGTGAACGGCATGATGTATGTGCGCGGTCAGCGTGAGGACTATGACGACTGGTCTGCAAAGGGCTGTCCCGGTTGGTCGTGGGACGAGGTGTTGCCCTACTTCAAACGTTCAGAATGCCTGGATGAGGGCGGCAGCGAAGCCCACCATGGACGTACCGGCGAACTACGACTGAGCTGGATCAAGGACCTTCACGGCACCTCGAGCGCCTTTATGCAGGCAGCCAGGCAGGCCGGCATGCCGTTTAACGAGGACGTCAACAGTGGTCACCAGGAGGGTATCGGGTATCTGTTGGGTACCATCCATCGTGGTCGTCGCCAATCCACCGCGCGGGCATTCCTGCATCCAGTGACTCATCGGCAAAACCTTACCGTCATCACCGCCGGGTTGGTGCGACGGGTGATCTTCGAGGGGCGGTGCGCCGTGGGCGTCGAGTATGAGGACAGTAGTGGGCAGATCAATGTCGTCAACTGCCGGCGCGAGGTCATTCTCTCTGCCGGCGCGATCGGTAGCCCGCATATCCTCCAGCACTCCGGGGTTGGCGATGCCGCGTACCTGAGCTCACTTGGCATCACACCGGTAGCTAACGCACCGGAGGTGGGGCGCAACCTTCAGGATCACCTGTTCGGCCATCTGAAATTCCGTGTTCGCAAACCGAGCGACAGCCGTAACGGCTTGTTGCGAAGCAAGGGCATGATGGCGTTGCAGGCGGCGAAATGGCTGGTCAGCGGGCGAGGGGTGATGAATACCACAACCTCTCAGATCGTTGGCTTTTTCAAGTCGTGCAATAAGGTCGAGCGTGCGGATTTGCAGTTGGCCATGCGACCGCTGTCTTTCCACGTTCACAGTGATGGTGTCGTCGAAATCGATGAGATACCCGCCATCACCGTTTCCGCAATCCAGACGCGCCCCTTCAGCCGTGGCCAGGTTCGTATCGCCTCTGCCGATCCTCGTGAGCGTAGCCTGATAGACACCCATTATCTGTCCGATGAGCGCGACATCAATGTCTTGATCCGCGGGATGGAGCGTATTCGTCAGATTATGCGTCAGCCCGCTATCGCGTCGCGCATAGCCGAAGAGATCGAGCCCGGGCCCGCGGCCAATACCCATGAGGCACTGCTGCACCACCTGCGCACCACGGCGGGCACTGTCTATCACCCGTCAGGAACGTGCCGCATGGGTTCGGACGAGCGCGCCGTGCTGGATCCCAGGTTGCGGGTGCGCGGCGTCAAGAGGTTGCGGGTCATCGACGCCTCGGTCATGCCGACCATCACCTCAGGCAACACTAATGCACCCACCATCATGATTGCGGAGAAGGGCGCGGAAATGTTGCTCGCCGATAGCTGAGCCCGGCTACTCGTAGCCACCCGTGTGATCAATGAAAATGCGATAAGGAGATGGACCCCAATGTTTCTACTGAACGTTCTGCGGCACCGCATGCTGATGAAATTCTATGGCGTAGCGGCCAGGTTCATGCCCAATCCGCGTCCGATGGTATTTGCTGGAAGCGGCTCTTCGGTTCGCCTGTGTCAACTGATCAGGGGGTATGGCGTCGACCGCGTACTGCTGGTGACGGACGCGGCCCTGGTCAAGTTCGACTTGCACCGGCAGATCGTCGAGCACTTACAGAGACTGGGTGTGGAGGTGCGTGTATTCGACCAGGTCGAACCCAACCCCACCGAACAGCAGATGAATGCCGGCATTGCCATAGCCAAGGCATTCGAGGCCAATGCGGTGCTTGCCGTCGGCGGTGGTTCGCCCATGGATGCGGCGAAGATTATCGCGGCCGGTGTCACCAACGATATGCCCATTGCCAGGATGGAGGGCGCGTTCAAACTCAAGAAGCGGCCGCTGCCCTTGTTCGCCGTGCCCACTACTGCCGGTACGGGCTCGGAAGTCACGATTGCCGCTGTGGTGGCCAACACCGAGCAGCGCCGTAAGTACACCGTTGCCGACACCAAGATGGTGCCCTATGCCACGGCTCTGGACCCTGACTTGATGCTGGGTTTGCCACCCCACGTCACCGCCGCGACGGGCATGGATGTGCTGACCCATGCGGTGGAGGCCTTCATCTGTACCCGCGCCAATGAGTCGGTGCGGATCAACGCACGCGTGGCCATCGGCCTGGTATTCAAGCACTTGCGCACGGCCTATCGGTCGGGGAGCAATGTAGACGCCCGAGAAGCGATGGCTATCGCCTCTTATCATGCCGGCATGGCGATTTCCGACGTGGCAGTGGGCTACGTTCACGCAATCGCCCACCAGTTGGGTGGCCTGTATCACGTGCCCCACGGCTTGGCCAATGCCGTGATCTTGCCGCACATCTTGCAGTTTTCGAAAGACAAGGTGATCACGCAACTCGCTGAACTGGCGCTGCTTATCGGCGCGGGCGAGGAGACTGAGTCGTCCATTGTGTTGGCACAGCGTTTTATCGATGAGGTCAGGTTGCTGTCGCGCGATCTCGATATCCCCGGCGCGTTGCCTGTAATCGAGAGCAAGGACGTGCGGCTGATCGTGCAGCGTGCCATGACGGAGGCCTTCACCTTCTTCGCGGTGCCCAAATACATGAACGCCGAGGAAGGCGCACGCCTGGTCTATCAGATCAAGGGGGCTGCCTGAGGCCTTTGGATCTGTCGTCATTTCAGCATGAGGACACCAAGCATCCGATTTATTCGCTTAACCGAACCGGTGGCATATACAGGAGCTCAAAAATGACTGACGCATCAAACAAACAAGTGGTTCTGGTCACGGGTGCCTCATCGGGCATGGGCAAGGCGTTTGTGAAAGCACTGCTGGCCGAGGGGATGACGGTCTACGCTGTCGCTCGCCGGGTCGAGCTGATGCAGGACCTGGAGCAGCTAGGGGCCTTCACGATGGGCATGGACATCACCCGCGAGGCCGATGTGGAGGCGGTCGTCCAGCGGATAGAAACCACTCATGGCAGCGTTGATGTGCTGATCAACAATGCCGGGTTTGGCATGTACGGGGCGATGGAAGACATCAGCATCGAGGAAGCCCGGTATCAATTCGAGGTTAACCTGTTTGGCCTGGCTCGTCTTACTCAACGGGTGCTGCCTTCGATGCGCAGGAAGAAGAGCGGCGAGATCATCAATATTTCCTCGATGGGCGGCAAGGTCTATACCCCGCTGGGCAGTTGGTACCATGCCACCAAGCACGCGTTGGAGGGATGGTCGGATTGCCTGCGGATCGAACTGAGCGCGTTCAACATCGATGTGGTCATCATCCAGCCTGGCGTTATCGAAACCGAGTTTGGTGATGTCATGGTGGAACCGATGCTCAAGCGTTCCGGCTCCGGTCCCTACCAGGGGATGGCGCAGGCTCTGGCGAAGGCGACGCGCGCCAGCTACAGCCCCGGCAGTGGTTCCTCCCCTGATGTGATCACCGATCTGGTTCTGCAGGCGATCAAGGCCCGGAAGCCGAAGACCCGCTATGTCGCAGGCAAGTATGCAAAACCGATGATGTGCATCAGAAAATGGTTCGGTGACCGCGTGTTCGACAAGCTCGTATTGTCGACCGTAAAGTCGGCTTGAGCGAACATCGAGTCTCGCCGTGATGTCAGCACGGCGGGTGACCATCCGTCCTCCCTTTCTCCCTTGTCTAGTGCGTCTTCTGCTGCCTCCCGAACCGGCGGCCGGCCAAGTGCCGACCGCCGATTTTTCTGCGTGGCCGTGCGGCTGCGAGCGATGGCCGATATTCCGATACGTAGCGGCGCTCCCTCCCGAGAGGGGGGGGGAGCACTGTGGGAGGGGGGCTATATCCTGCGGCGTCCACTGAGCTTTTTGGCCTAGTGAGTCCGGCGGAGATGCAGGCCAGAAACTCCGAGCCCGCATTTGTGTTGTTTGCTGATTCTCCACAACAAGAAGAAGGGAGATGAACCGTGCACAAGAATAGAAAGCAATGTGACGCCCCCCAGTCAGTGCAGGCGGCCTCTGGAACAGAGTGTCAGGCGCAACCGTTAAAACAGCCCCTCGCCATCGCGGTATGTGTCGCCATGCTGGCGCCTGCTGCGCAGGCGGGTGTGACCCAATTCGATAACGGTTTGCAAGCCATCTGGGCGCTGGATACCTCGCTGACCATGGGATGGCGGGCAAGGAGCCCGAATCAGGATCTGGTGGGACCGATCGCGGGGGGCAACAACAGTACTGACACGGGCAGCACAAACGTTCTCAACTTCGACAAGGGGGACAACTTCACCACGTTGCTGCGGGTCATCGGTGAGGTGAACCTGAAGAAGGAGGATCAGGGCGTCTTCATCCGGGCCAAGGCGTGGGACAACATCAGGCTCGACCGCGGAGACACCAACCTGGGGGCGCCCAACAACGGTTATGACAGTAACAAGCCCCTGGATGACTCTGACTTCGATACCAACTTGTCCAAGTTCAAGGGCGTCGAATTACTCGATCTCTACACCTACAGCGGCTTCAACATTGGCGATAGCGTTTCCGGGGAAGTGAAGCTCGGTCAGCACGCGGTCAACTGGGGTGAGAGCCTATACGTACCCGGCATCAATTCGTACTCGGTCTTGGATGTGAATGCCCTGCGCCAGCCGGGAACGCTGCTCAAGGAAGCCATTCTTCCGATCCCACAAGTTTCGTTCTCCTTTCAGTTGCCCAATGAATATCAACTGGAAGCCTTCTACCAGTTCGAGTGGAAGCGCACGAGCATCGATGGCTGCGGCACCTACTGGTCGCCATCCGGAGCGCTCAACTGTTCGGCGGATGGACTTCATGTACCGGCGCTTCCCGTCTCTCTGGCCGATCAATGGCTTGGCAATGTGCCCAACAGCGTGCTCTCGAAACGCTCGGACGAGAAACCCGACAACCTTGGTCAGTATGGCGTCGCCCTGAAGAAATATGTCGACTCACTGGATACCGAATTCGGTCTCTACCATGTGAACTATCACACCCATACCCCCTCGCTTTCGGTGAGGCGAGACAATGGCACTGTCCCGGGCTCCATCTACAACGGCCTCGGTAGTGCGTTCTGGGACTACTCAGCCGAGGACATCAAGATCACCGGCATCAGCGCCTCAACGGTGCTGGGTGGCTGGGCAGTGGCCGGTGAGCTCTCGTTTCACAAGGACGTGCCCGTCTCGGTTTCGGGGACGGACTTGTTCTTGCTCGCGGCAACGGGCGTAGGCCCAATGGCGGATCGCAACCAGCCTCTTGCCAGTGACGGCATCATTCGTGGCTACGACCGTAAGGACATGACCCAGCTGAACCTCTCGACCATCAAGAGCTTCGGCAACGTGCTGGGCGCCTCGTCGGTCAGCCTTACCGGGGAATTCGCCTACCAGCATTGGGCTGGAATTGGCAATCCAAAAACCGATGTCCGCTATGGCCGCGCGTTCGAGTACGGCGTCGGTGCTCATTCCAGCCTGGGGGGGGATGCCAATTGTGGTTTTGCCGGCAGCGTCAACGCAGTGGCAAAAAACTGCAGCACGGATGGTTACGCCACCACCGAGGCCTATGGCGTTCGCGCTCAGGTAGAGGCCG
The DNA here is from genome assembly GCF_006227205.1 of Pseudomonas sp. ICMP22404. GTDB lineage: Bacteria > Pseudomonadota > Gammaproteobacteria > Pseudomonadales > Pseudomonadaceae > Aquipseudomonas. The sequence goes on along the minus strand of NZ_VCNG01000004.1, from coordinate 149,731 downwards.
AGTACCCCTCCCTGATTGCTAACGTCACCGTCCGTCCGCGCCTGTTTCTCTCGCGCGACCTCAAGGGTTGGTCGGCCGATGGCACCTTCATCGAAGACCGCACGGTTGCGAGTGTCGGGGCTCGCTTCGACTACATGCGCCGCTACTACGTCGACCTGAGTTACACCGACTACAACACCAACGCCTATTTCGACAACCTGAATGATCGTGACTTCTTTGGTCTGGTCATTGGTGCCAGCTTCTGACATTGCGGAGAAGACAATGCATAACAAGATGATTTTACCTTTCTCGCTGGCTGCATTCCTGCTGGTCATTTCGCTGCCGAGCTTCGCCAAGGCAACGCCTGAAGAACTGGCGCACCTCGGTCAGGATTTGACGCCTATAGGCGCAAAAATGGCCGGCAATGCCGACGGTAGCATCCCCCCATGGAACGGCGGCATTACCCAGCCTCCCGCTGGCTTCGACGTGAAAAAGGGCTGGCTCGACCCCTTTTCGGCAGACAAGCCATTGTTCACCATCACTGCAGCCAATGCCGCGCAGTACCGGGACAAGCTGGCACCTGGGCAACTGGCGCTGCTGCAGAAGTATCCCGAGTACAAGATGAACATCTACCCGACCCGACGTTCGGCGGGCTATCCGCAGACTGTCTACGATGCGGTGAAGGCCGAGGCGGCAAATGCCGATACGGCGAATGGCGGCAACAACGTGATCAACGTGTCCAAGAGCTCGGTGCCGTTTCCGCTGCCCAAGAACGGCGTTGAGGTGATCTGGAACAACGCCTTCCGCTACCGCACCCGCGGCGTGGTGCGCTACCAGACCAACTTCCCGGTCCAGGCCAATGGCGCTTTCACGCCATTGCGCTCGGTGGAGCGGCTGTTCTATCCCATTTCGATGGAGCATCCGCCGGAGAACCTGTTGTTCATGTACAGGGCGACCTTCACCGCGCCGTCAAGCATCGCCGGCGAGAACGTCCTCATTCACGAGTCGATCGACCAGGTCAAGCAGCCGCGCAAGGCGTGGGTGTACAACCCCGGTTCACGGCGCGTGCTGCGCGCGCCAGAGATCGCCTACGACAATCCCTCGACCGGGTCGGATGCGCTGGCCACCACTGACGACTACGACGGCTATAACGGTGCGCCCGATCGCTACGACTTCAAGTTGCTTGGCACGCGAGAGATGTATATCGCCTACAACAACTACAAGCTGACCGACAAGAGCTTGAAGTACAGCGAGATCATCAAGCCCAACGTGATAAACCAGGACCTTGTGCGCTACGAGTTGCACCGGGTGTGGGTAGTGGAGGGCACCCTCAAGCCCGGGGCTAGCCACATCTATGCAAAGCGCGTGTTCTTCGTGGATGAAGATTCCTGGCAGATCGCCCACGGCGACCAATATGACGGCCGCGGCGAGCTGTGGCGGGTCAAGGAATTGTATGGCGTGCAGTACTACGACGCGCCGACGTTCTGGATGGCAGGCACCAGCCAGTATGACCTGCAGTCGCGTCGCTATTACTCGAGTGCGTTGACTAACGAAGAACCTCCAATCGAATGGAACGCCGCGCTGGGCCTGGAGGATTTCAGCACGGGTGTCCTGAAGCGTAACTGAGCTTGTTGAGTGAGGGCGCGAAGCGCAGCCTGCGTCGCGCCAGGTTTTTTTCCAGGGGTCTAGATCATGTTGAAGCCATTTGGCCGCCCGGCGCACGCGTTGCGTAATCTAGTGGGCACGCTGACCTTCGCGCTGCTCATGGTAGGGGGCGCACCGGTATTTGCTTCGTTTAAAGGCAATCTCGATCCCGCCGTGGATCTTCTAGCCCGCCCTGCACCCGCGACCGCTCATGGCGAGAATAAGCGACTGATTGCCGTGGCGAACTTTGCCCAGCGCATCGTCGCGGTCGGCGAAATGGGGCTGGTGATCTATTCCGACGACGCCGGCCAGACTTGGCAGCAGGCGGTGAGCCCTACCTCGGTGATGCTCACTGCCGTCACTGCGGTCGACGCAACGCACGGCTGGGCGGTTGGGCACGATGGGGTGATCCTTTCGACGCAGGATGCCGGGGCTACATGGATGCTCAAGTTCGACGGTTACGCAGCCAACAGCCTGATGCTGAGCAGCGCCAAGGCCCAGGTCGAGCAGGCGGCGAAGGCCAACGGCGAACCAGAGCAGGTCGAACTGTTGCAGGAGGCCGCGAACGAGCGCCTGGCCGATGTTGAAGCGGCGGATCAGGCCGGACCTTCACAGCCGTTGTTCGGCATCGCCTTCACCGATACACAGCATGGTTTCGCCGTCGGTGCGTTTGGTCAAGTATTCGAGACTCGCGACGGGGGCACGCGCTGGGCATTCATCGGCGACCGGCTGGACAATCCGGAAGGGCTGCACCTGAATGCTATCTCCAGGGGCGGGGACGGCGAGCTGTTCGTCGCGGCCGAAGCGGGGACGCTGTTCATCTCCCGTGACGCAGGCGGTTCGTGGACGCGTGTCAATCTCGACTACGAGGGGCACATCTACGGTGTGCTGGCGCTGACGGCAGACACCCTGGTCGCCTACGGCTTCGGCGGCCACCTGTTTGTCTCTGGCGACCGGGGTGAGCATTGGCGCAGTGTGCACAGCCCGACCGGCAAGGCGATCGTCGACGCGGTTCGCCAAGCCGACGGCACTGCGCTACTGGTCAATCAGGACGGGCAACTGATTGTCAGCGACAAAAATGGCCGCTCGTTCCTGGCGCTGGGCCAGGCGTCCTCACTGACACGGGTTTCAGGAATGTGCGCGTCGACTGAGCGGGCAGGAATCTTCCTGGTGGGTGCCAATGGCATCAAGCGCCAGGCGCTCAAATTTGGCATGGCGGATCGTTAATGAAAAACACTACAGGCGCACCCAACCGGGGTGCCATCAGTCGAATTGAACGGGTAGCCGAGCATTTTCTATTTGCCCATCGCACGCTCTGGCTGCTCTTCTTTGCCGGTATCTCCGTGCTCATGGTTTGGCAGGCCGCGCAGATCAGGCCCAACGCCAGTTTTGCCAAGATGGTGCCGGCCAACCATTCGTTCATCCTCAACTACCTGAATTTCGAGAACGAGCTGCGCCCGTTGGCGAACACGGTACGCATTGTGGTCCAGGTCCGGGAGGGCGATATCTATCGTCACGACTACATCGAGCTGATCAAGAGGGTCACCGATGAGGTGTTCTATATCCCAGGCGTCGATCGCGGCAACCTGCGTTCGCTGACGACGCCGAACAGCCTCTGGATGGAGTCCACCGAGAAGGGCCTGCTATCAGGGCGGGTGGTGCCTGTAGCCTTTGCCGGAACCGCCGACGATTTGGCGGCCGTGCGGGACAATGTGCTCAAGGCTGGCCTGGTCGGGCAGCTCGTTGGTAACGATCACGCCTCTTCAGTGATCATGGTTCCGCTGCTGGAGAACGACCCCGACACTGGCGAACGACTGGACTACGGCTTGTTTTCCGAGCGCCTCGAAAAACTGGTACGCGACAAATACGGCTCGGCGGATATCGAGATCCACGTAGTCGGCTTCGCCAAGTTGATTGGCGACCTGATCAAGGGCGCGGAAAGCATCGGCTTGTTTTTCCTCATCACCATTATGTTGACCACTGCGTTGGTCTACCTGTACTCGCGCTGCTGGAGGACCACGCTGAGCACCATCGGCTGCTGCTTGCTGGCGGTGGTCTGGCACCTGGGTACCATGCGCATGCTCGGTTTTGGCCTTGATCCTTACTCGGTCCTGGTGCCTTTCCTGACCTTTGCCATCGGCGTGTCGCACGCCATGCAGAACGTGAATACCCTGGCGAGCCACAGCCTCAGCGGTGAAAGCAGGATTGATGCGGCCAAGGCGACGTTCCGCTTGCTGTTCGTGCCAGGCACTGTCGCGCTGTTGTGCAATGTGGTGGGGTTCTCGACGATGTTGGTGATCGACATCGGCGTGATCCGCGAAATGGCCATCAGCGCCAGTGTCGGCGTGGCCGTGATCATCTTCACCAAGATGTTCCTGCTGCCCGTACTGATGTCGTACACGGGGCTGTCGGCGAACGGGCTGAAGCACGCCCTCGCGCGCAGCCAGGGCAGGCATCGCCTGCAGCATGGCCTGTCGCGCCTGACCGAGCCGCGCGTGGCCGCTTGTGCAGTGGCGATCGCCGCGGGGATTTCAGTTTGGGCGTTTGCCGTCAGCCGCGACCTGCAGATCGGCGACCTGGATCCCGGTGCGCCTGAGTTGCGTCCCAACTCGGTCTATAACCTGGACACCCGATACGTTACGCAGAACTACTCGACCAGCTCCGATGTTTTCGTTGCAATGGTCAAGACGAAACCGGGCGAATGTGCCTCCTACCCGGTTGCATCCACGGTGACGCGGCTGCAGTGGGCCCTGGAAGAAACCCCCGGCGTACAGAGCACGACCTCGCTGTTCAATGTCCAGCGTCAGGTCATTGCCGGGCGCAATGGCGGCAATGAAAAATGGGCCACGACCACGCGCAACCGATATGTCGCCAACGGTGCGCATTCGTCGATCCCCCAGTCACTCTACAACGACGACTGCTCCATGTTGCCGGTCATCGCCTACCTGAGCGATCACAAGGCAGGCACGCTGGATGCCGTGGTGGCCACGGTCAAGAGGTTTGTGTCGGAGAATGCCAACGCCCATACCGAGATCCTGTTAGCAGCGGGCAACGCCGGCATCGAGGCGGCAACCAACGAGGTGGTGCACTCTGCCTGGGTGCCAATGCTGCTGCTGGTTTACGGGATCGTCTCGTTGCTGGTGTTGCTCGAGTTCCGCTCTTTCAAAGTGACCTTGTGCGTGATTGTCCCGTTGCTCACCTCTTCGTTGCTATGCGAAGCAATCATGACCAAGCTCGGTCTAGGTGTAAAAGTAGCGACGTTGCCTGTCATCACGCTGGGTGTCGGGATTGGGGTGGATTACGGCATCTATCTCTACAACCGCTTGGAAAGCTATCTGGAAAAAGGTGTATCACTGAAGCAGGCGTACTTCCAGACGATGTGTTCCACCGGGCTGGCAATTGCCTTTACTGGCGCGACCCTGGCTGTCGGAGTCGCGGCCTGGGTGTTCTCTGATATCAAGTTCCAGGCTGACATGGGATTGCTACTGGCATTCATGTTCTTGTGGAACATGATCGGTGCGATCGTACTGATTCCTGCCCTGGCGACTGTGTTGCGGGTACGTCCAGCGCGCCACATCGGAAGTGAGGTTTTTTCGAATGATTTGAAGGCGGCCCCGTTGCCAGCCGCGGCTGGTGAGCATGCCGAGCTAAGCGAGCACGTTTGATCCAGGTGCTGCTCTTATGGGGGCCGTGAACTTTTGTTGTTCGAGTGAGGTGGGCGCGTTGGCCGGTGGTAGCGTTGGGATGTTCTCAATGGGAAGGGCGGGCGCCCACTGACGTCGCTTACTCGCGACGGTTCAGCCGCCGGTTTCTGCTCGAGCGACTCGGTCCTCAGATGCGGCGCTGGTAGGCATGACAAGCGGAACTAACTCAAGGGGTGATGGCTGGCAGTTTTCGGACGGCGGCACTAGCCAAAGTCATTAAGGCTTTCGGTGGCCACAAGGGCGGCTGGGGTATGGCTTACTGGTTCCGGTCAGATCACAGTTTTCTGAGCGGTAAAAGGCCTCAGGACCTGCTGGCATCGGCGCCTGATAGGGTGATTACTGCCGCACTGGATGAGGTCAGGACATTGTCCATGGCTAAGCAGCGTACCGAGTCCAGCGACAGCATGGCGACACCGGCTACCGATTTGGCGGCGTCCGTCACCCCGGTTCCCGCAGCTACGCTGCACGTGACCCTTCCGAGCGGCCATCGATCCTGAGAGGGTGGGATCCAGAACATCTGCTCATGGTCTCCAACCCCAAGAGTTGCCTGCGGTGGTCGATATTCGTCGGTTGTGAGTTGACTGGTGAGCGGGGGAGGTTGGGACGTCTTTTTAGGGGGAGGGACTCATTCCCTGCGGCACCTGTGAAAATGACACTGCCAGCTTGATGATCGTTCGTCCATTGGCTATGGGGAGAATCCAATAGCCTTGCTTGGAGTTACCCCTTTTTTTGCTCTTGAAACATCCCAGAAACAAGTCCAGGATTAAGTATTTTCCGGCTTCGGAAAGAAAAGAAAACCCTTAGATTTCAACGGGTCGGACACCAGATGCGAGTCTCGTTTCCCTCTCCAAATACACAAAAACGCCGCTTACTGAGCGGCGTTTTTGTTTGTGTGTAATTTGTTGGGCTGCGTCGATGGGAAGTCGCGATCTCTACATCCATTCCGGCGCTTTCTACGAGAACCACCCCGGAGCCCGTGTCTCAGGAATGTAGGTGCGGGCAATAGGCCTTCAAAAAACTAGCCGCTGGTCGAAAAGCAAGACTTCGTCCAAGGTGTGGGCTGAAGTGTGGGCTGGGGCTTTTTACCAAATCACAGAAACGACAAAGCCCTGAATAATCAGGGCTTTGTCGGTACAAATATGGCGGAGGCGATGTGTGCCAGTTAAAGCTGGCGGAAGATAATCGATGAAAGTTCGATACTGGTAAGAAATTGCGAATCAACCAACCCTCGAGTGATGCATGTTGCACTGTGAGGTGCAGGGTGAAGCGTTGACACGGGAAACCGATGGGCCAGCCATTGAGCCGCAAATCAGAAATCCGGGATGCCGATGCTGTTAAGCGAAGCAGAAGGCAACACGGAGCATGGAGATTCAGAGTTAGTGCGAAGACGCTTTCTACGCCTGAAATCAAGAGCCGGCCACCAGATACTGAACTGGCCCTACAACTCCATACAAAGCCGACTCACCGAGTAAGATAACCCCAAATGGGGAAGCCAGGAGCAAGGAACGTGAAGGTAGAGTCACCGAATGAAATATGGGTCAAGGCTGCTTCGTTCGAGGAACGCTGGGATACTCTTAAAGGAGCTGGAGAAGGTGGGCAGGGTGTTGGTTACAAGGTTATTCGCAAGAGTGATCAGAAAATTGCTTTCATAAAAGTCATCCAGGAGAAGAGCCGGAAGAACAGTGAGCGACGCGAAAGATTTTATAGGGAGGCTCTGGCTTACAGATCTCTGGCGGGGCTTGAAGTACCAAGCCTGATTGAGACTAATACGGATCGCCATAAGGACAAGAACATCACGCTGTACATCGCGACCGAATTCATCGAAGGCGACAACATGCGCCAATGGCGCAATCGGGTCCAAAAGGTCAGCCTTGATCAGGCGATTACGACCACTCTGCAGCTTCTGGATACGGTCGCTCAGGCGCATGCAGCCGAAATTCTGCACAGGGACATCAAACCGGAAAACATTATCATGCAGGATGGTGATGTACCGTCTCCCGTGTTAGTCGACTTTGGTATCTCCTTCGACCACAGCCGTGATGCACAGTCGCCGCTTACCCGAGAAGGCGACGAACTCGGCAACAGATTTCTGTCGCTGCCCGAGTTGAATGGAGGCAGTTTGGACAAGTGCAGTCCGGTTTCCGATCTCACTTTGGTCGCCGGGATTTTCTTCTATCTCTTCACTGGTAGAAATCCGACCCAGCTTAAAGATGGGCAAAACAAGCTTCCTCACCAGAGAGAAAAGTCGAGGCTATTTTTTGAAGGGTTTGAGCGAAGTGGCATTCGGAATTTCTTCGATAAGGCATTCGCGTATTCTGTCAGCGACCGGTACCAGAGTCCTGAGTTGATGCGGGCTGACTTGCTCAAGATTCTATCTCGGCACTTGCAGCCAGCGCCGACTGACCGAAAAGAGCGCCTTCAGCGGCTTCTAGAAAATATGGATTTCCAGAGTAATGCCAAACGATCCACGCGCGTTGGACAAGCGCTGGAATGGGCTATACGGGGGTACGGAGAGGTCAGGAACAAGAGCGGTGGTTCCGTGACCGCGCAACAGGTGGATATCAAACCTGGGGCTGAGCTCGGCTATGTAAGGATCCGGTGGGACCTTAATGGCGATTACCAGCTTTGTACCTATCTTTGGGTGGAGGCAGCTGGAGGGGAGCTTGTTTGGTATACCTCTTCTGGAGAGGTTTACCGGATAGAAATGGATGCGTCACTTGAGGAGTGGTCGCTAGAGACATTCATCGATGAAGCAGTCGAAGCCGATATGCTCCGAATCCTTGAGCATAAACCTGAAGACCTTCCTGCCGAGTTTGCAAAGCTCCATGTATTACGGGATCGTCTGACTTACTCCTGGGCAGCCGCAACCGAGCTTTCCCATGACCTCAATCTCCCTGTATTTGTAATCGTTCACGATGACACGCAGCCAATGATCCAGCGTGAGCATCTACTAAATGCTGTGCTCGGCGAACGTACGGTTCAGGACGTGATTCTTACCAGCTTTGTCTTGTTGGTAATGAAGCAATCGGTCATGCCGAGACACCTTCAAATTCCAGAGGTCGGGGACTACAGCGCAGTGATTCACGAAGGGCGATGGACACGACAACAACGTCTGGCAGCGAACGGTGAAGCGGCTCGTACCCGTCTGTCTGAGCTGCAGCAGGCTTTTGCCGTTGTGACACCTCAGCCCCTCTAACGACCACCAGCATCACCAGTGGAGGGAACGATCTGTGGCAGAGTGGGAATGGGTGCTGCCGAGCCAGGCAGTAGCGGCTAGTAGGATTACCGGTTGAAAAATCACTTGTAGTAACGGATTAAAAGGAATGGCGCGCTGCTAGATAGCTCCTTTGGCGCTGTATTGGGGGGCTCCCACCACCGTTGCTGGGTGCGCCGGCTCTCCAGTTTGCATGGACGCTCCCAGCAATCGGACGCATCAAAGCCGCAGTGTCAACTTGTCGATCCTACCAGCGGGGTCGGATGCCGCTATCACCAAGTACTTTCCAGACAGTCCATGGGTTTTCACTGAAAGGCGCCCCGAGCCGCTTGCGCTCAATACCTCCACTGCGCCAGTTCCATTGGTGAATTTCCAACCATTGGCGACAAGCTGACCGAACACTAAGGGGGCACTGCCGGCGCTCCCATCTGGAGCATCAACCAAACCCAACTGAATCATGCACGGGGCAAAACCCGGTATGTTCGCCTCGAAGATGTTGCGAAGCTCGATAGAGACACTTCGTACTGAGTTCTCCAATTGATCTTCAATCACCTCAAGCGCTGCACCATCTGGTGGAACAAGCCGGACCCGCTGCAACTCGGAACGAGGTGACGGAATTGTATCGGACGGTTTTTTTGGTGCGGACTTTAGGATATCCGCACTAAAGCTATGTGGCATCCAGCTGGGGATGGGCCTGACCGCGAAGTATCGCCAATGTGGTATTGCCATCCGCTCGATTGCAGACACGGAGCCAGGGCAGATCTGCTCCAGGTGCTGAACTACAAGTTCGGAAACAGGTTCTACGCGATAAAGGAGTTCCTCCTCACTCGAAGCGCCGCCGTCGCCATCCCAGAAGACACGTACATCCTGCGCGGCAAAGGGCTCCAAAGAACCGATAGCCAGAGAAATGACCCCGGCATGCTCCATGAGGGTACCAACTGAAGGCCGGAACAACCTCAGCAATGGGGCTTTCGTTGCGGGTTCGACCGGTACAGCAATCGCACGTAGGTCTGCCAGTTTCATTTTGTCGCTGGGTACCGCTGTGAGGGAGACGGCCGTTAGCATGACAAACTCAAGCCCCCCCTGGGCACCGGAGATTTCAATCTCGCCTGATTCAGTCAGAATTTTGCTGTTGTCGACTTCAAACAGGTTAATGAATGCGCGAAGGAACGTCTGTCTGTGAAGATAGGGTGCGATCAGGCCTTGGATCATCGCAAGGCGTAAGGTCGTGTCGCGCTCGGCGCGCAGTTCACTGAAGCAGCGGTTCGCGGCAACCGGATCGCCCTGGAATCGCGTCGCCAGACCAAGATCGCAGAGTGCCGACTCATGCGCACGCCAAATCCGGAATCCTGCGACCGGCTTTTGACACAGCGATGAAAAATCGATAAACGCGCGTGCACTCTTACTTCCACTCACGCGGCTTGCCCAGTCGAGATGCCACCTAGACCCTGACAATTGAGGCGGCCGCGGGTCGTGCACAGCAACATTGGTCAGAGAATCCTCGGAGCGTCGTTCGGGTCTCAGTCCGCTCACCGCTTCCCAAGCGACAGCTCCTAGCCCCACCAATCGCGTTGACTCAGTATCGAACATGTCGCCTGCCGAGCCGAGCGACAACTGCAGGCGATACCGCTGAAAGTCCGACGGCGTAGGGGGCACCGGCGTGCCCTGCGGGCTATCATCGGGAACGTACTCTGGAAGCAGAGTGATCGACCAATCAGGAGGAACGCCAGGCACTATGAACGGGCGCTTCTCTTTAAACTTAATAACCAAAGGTATGGCTTCCTGACCAGGAAGCCGCACACCGCCTTGCGCGTCAATCCTCAAAGGATCGTCTGGGTCTATTACAATACCGACATGGATCTCCAGTGGTGTGCGTGTGGTCCAGTCCCAGCCAATCTCGGCGCGTAGAAGAAGCGTTCCATCGGCTGGATAATCGACCTCCACAGCACCCCAGCTTGGCTTTTGTACGGGCCAGGGCAAAAGCTTGCAGCGGGCCGTAACCGGGTTCCGCCAGCGCCCGAAAGTGTCGCTGCAGTGGATGTTGATCGATTTCTCTGTCGGTACGGCTAACGGCAAGGGGGTTGCACCCAGGGGGAATGTTGGAGCTCCCGCATCTGAGTGATCCTCAGCCTTACCCGTTCCAATATAACGCTGTGGATTACCGTTCTCGTCGATCAAAAAACCTAAAGTCCCCGCCCCAAGGTCGACAAAACTGGCGAGACTGGCCGAACGGCGGTCCAACCGGACGACCAACTCAGTCGATCCGGGCTCGTCGAGCACCGACGGGCCGTGAATCATTCCAGGTTCGATCGTGGCTATCGGGTCGGCTGCGAAGGAAAGGGCCGCGAACTGCTCGCTCACGACCTTTAATCCGGTCGAGGAGAGGTGATGACCCCGCACCCGAATGAGCGGATAGGGGAGATGCCCCAGCGACTCTACTTCGGCATAGATTTCCTCGAGCGATTGGAGCGCGCTAAATGGCGGCTTTATTGGGACCGTCACGGCATGGCCAAGTGTTGTTGCGGTCACAGGATCACTGCCAGCCAGCAACTGCAGCATCTTGGCAGGGCAGTGCGTGAGGAAGACTCCCGACTGGACTTCTGTTTCAAAGGACCGAGCAGGGTTCGCTATTATCTCTCCATAATGTCCGGCAATTAGCTGCGCCGGACCACTAGTGAGCGCCATAGCTGCGACCTCAGCGGACTTCCTTCGATGGACACCCAGTTCTAGCACCTTGACAGTGGGCGGCTCCGTATTCATGCGCGCTAACGCATCCATCGCCAGCCGCACATCTAGAATCCCGGCAACGTCATAATTGGTATTGAGATACTGCTGTTGCCTCCAGGCACCTATGCCGGCGATTGCAGGAGCCACGGTGGCCAACTGGGTGAACTCAAGGTTGTGGTTTGGAGGCACCGCGAACGCGCGTAGGTTCTTTAAGGTGACCGATCCAGTCGCTCGCAAGCCAAATATGCCAGGCCCGATGAATGCCGTGCCATTAGGAGAATGTGCCGGCTGGCGGGTTTCGATAATCTCCTCGCCCGCGGCATCAACAGCAAAGATTACGGCGTCCTGGTCGCCGAGGACGATTGCCGTCACGCACAGCGCCTCCACCGTGCCGAGTGACGTCAGCAGTGAGCCAAGCGATACCTCGAAATGCATGTCGTCGAACTGGATGTCTTCATCGTGGCTGCGGCTAAAGCGCTCCCCGGATAAAGGCTGTGTGCACAATTCGACGTCGAAGGGTTCGGACGCGATACCAAGCGTTGGCTGAACCTTCCAATGCACCGTGGTCATGAACGTTGCATCATGTGGGAAATCGGGAATCGAACTCGTGGGATCGACTGGACCGGATGGATCGTCTGATTGGTCGACCCGCTCGCGCTTATTGAGAGGAAACTGCGCCATCCGGGCGTAAATTCTAAACGACATAGCTCTACTCCTCTCTTGTCGAGCGAGCGGCAAGAGTAGTTGCCGCCACTGTCAGCCATGCTAAGTTAGGCAATGCCGACGGAATTCGATCGACAGCGTACCGAGCAAATTCCAAGACGAGATCCCCGCTCACCGCTGCATCAATCCGAACGAGTGCAGAGAAGCCGCTGGATGAAAAAGTGGCTCCCGCGGCGCGGCGCGATTTTTTGTTGTCGATCGATTGCAACAAGAGATCCTCCGGCTCGGCGATGAGCGTCTCAGACGTCGGACCAGAACGTGATGCAATGCGAACGCTCCGGGTTGTGCGCAACAGCGGTTCATTACTTTCAATGAGTAATGCAGCAGGGAGCAGTTTTTTTGACTCCACATCTTTTCGCCAAAGCAACGTCTTGCGCGCTTCACCACTTCGAGAAGGTGCTTCCCCAAGCGAGGCTACCAGCAGGTCCTCAAAAAGCTTCTCCGCAATAACGACGTCGCTTTCGGATGCAAATGCATCGTTGAGCGTCCTGGCAACAACCTTGTGACGAAGCGGCACATTCGTGAGTTGAGCGACATGTGCAGCTAGGTTGGAGTGCAGCGCCGTCGAGAACTGCCAATCGACGAAATGATCCGCTGCGGAGCCCGTTTGCCAAAGTGATCCGTTGGTGTGAACGACATCAACAGCGATCTTATAGCCGCAAAGCGGCCTTAGTCGCACATCAAACCCAATCCAGATGCCGCCTGCGGGTAGGTTGATATTATCTAGACAGGACAGTGGCTTGCCCGTACCCAACTTGGCGATAAGCGCCTCCTTGAGTGCGGACGGCAACTCGGTAACACTTTGGTTTTCGAATCCCAAGGGGCTGGGAGTTGCCGGATCGACTAAATTGGCGGGATCAACGAGAACGCCACGGTCCCAGCGGAGGGTTCCGGTTTTGTCGAACACCTCAGTTCCACCATCCTCTGTGATTACGACTTTGAGTCTGGCGTCCGGAAACTTCATCAACATTCGCAACGCGTCGGTCGATCCCAGGCAGAAGCCTGGAACGTCCTCGGTGTAATGAAAGCGCTCGCGAGATTGCGGAAACGTGGCCAACAAGTAAGGGATCGCAGACAGGGGCGGCTCATTAGTTGTTTTGAACGTGTATGTCGCATTTTCGATGGGGAGGGGCACTCCGTTTATCTCCGAAAGCCACTCAACGCGCACTTCGTAGTCTGAAGCAGGTTCAAGCAACGGGATCGGTTTGCCGACAAGAAAGTCCTTAAGGCTCTCGATCACATCTTGCTGGTGGTTTAGGTCGTTCTGGTAGCGCTCCAATTCGGCCTTGGGAGTGAAGCGAACGCCGCCAAGAATGGCGTCGACCAAATGGTCTGCAGGAACGTCATCGTTGAAATGGATAGTGAGAGACTCAGGATATGAATTCACGCTGATCTGGGGCAACGCGGAGAAATCGATCCGTATAAGCCAGAACCCAAAATTTGCATATCGTGGAAGTGTTTTAAGACCCTCGAAGGCAAGTGTGAGCAGCTTCCACCTCTCTGCATTCTTATAGAATTCGCCCTGCACGGTTTTGTCTTGCAGGTTGCCAACGGCATTCCTATTCCGAAGGTCGTCGTAGGACATGCTCACGACAGAGTTGTCGGAGAGGGCGAGATCAAAATACCAACCATCACCAAGGCCGGCATGGGCCACTAGCAGATCGAGCGATCCATTGAACGCCATGTCGCCTGTTATCAGGACTGTGCTGGAAACACGGAGACGGGGCTCCACCGAAAGCAGTCGTGAATAAAAGGAAAGCACCGGAACTGTCGACTCCGGATCAAGTCCTGGCTCGATAATGCAGGTACCCGGGTAGGGTGGAAAGCCCGGAATTGGATCATTATCCGCTCCCGAACCAGGCCGCGGATTTAGTGCGAATCGTCCCTGCGTCGCGCCACGCCGGCCAATCATGCCCTCAGTCTTTGTGTCACGGAGCACAGCTGGCACAATCCACTCGCCTCCCAAAGGTGTGCCGGCATCGGTGGTTCCAAGTGAATACCAGCACGGCTGCGGGAGCGTGACAACATCGCATATGCTTCCCAGGATACTATCAATCCAAGCACTCAGTTGCTCGGGAGATACTATGGAATTCTTCGCGCTGAGTGGGTCGCGTGTCATTAACGCCAGGATCTTGGGTGACGGAATTCCGCTCTTCGATGGTTGTGCCGACTCCCACCAGCGCGCCGGACATGATTGGTAGTCCACCTCTTCTAATCCGGTCAACCGATGGCGGTAGAGTTTTACGGACTTCAGATTATATTGGGCAGCTTGGTTTCCAAATGTGAATTCAGATTCGTTCTGGTTGAATTTTGGTGCTAGGCCGGCAAAGTCGTTTGCAGCTCCCTCTGTGCTTGGTGGTTGTGCCATCGATAGCGCGATCACAGTGTCGAGCGGTACTGGGCCCGGTACAACTTCAGAACTTCCTATGCGTGAAGCATCCCCGAGCGTGCCATCGATTGGACCCAGACTGCCTTGCCCTCGCAACGAGACATTGGCCCCGCTAATGAGCGTTACACTTAACGCAAGGGGTGGGAGACTTATTGGTTCGGTGAGCGACGTGCCAATTTTGACTGTTAGACTGCCCTCGATTTCGAAGAACATATCCTTGTAGTGTCCGGATATGCTTCCCTCAAGATAAAGGTTTTCTTTCCCATGGCTGTTACGTGAGTAGTCGAGTCTCAGGCTACCCGAGGCTCCAATCGTGAGACCAAACAGTCGGAGTTCCCCCGACAAAACCACCATACCGCCCACGTAAATGCCATCCCCGAAGGACAACAACAGGTAGGTCTGGATTCCTCCCCGGACGCAAAGCGATCCTCCGCCGATTACAAGCTGTGCTCCCAGGCCAAAAGCGACTGCGAGTCCTGGTAGATCCCGCGGCCCCCCCCCGTATATCGGCACACCCTTTATGACTTTCCCTGCAGCCATTAAATAACCGCTGGCTGACAGGCTCGACAGACCGAATAGATTGAGCTTGGCAGTGGCCATCTCAGCGTGATGCCCAATGAAGAAGTGCCAGTTCGCCGTCTCCTTTGAATCTAGGAATAACTGTATAGGCGCCCGTACTGTTACCAGGTCCTTGAACTGAACGTTAACCAGCGCCGATAGCGTGAGTTTGCCGTGCTCGGGATCAATATCCAGCACGCCGATGATTCCGCGCTTCAAATCTTCGGATGCTTTTTGGTTGCCGACTGGCTCTTTAAGAAGGTTCACCTTGGTGAAAATGAGGATGCGCGGACCAGGCTGCTCGATCACAAGCATTGCGTTCATGTTAAGCAGACCGCCAAGCGCTAGTAACTCTACCGTCACGCCAATACCGACAGCAGTGTGGTTCTCTGCGACCTCCCAACTGGCCGGGTAATCCGTGATTGATTTGACGACGTCGCCTTTGACGGATTCGAGCCAAGAGAGCGCGGGCGGTACACCCGGCGTCCCCGGTGGTTCACGGCGCATCATATGCGTCGCTACGACTGCGTCGATGCCAGTCCAGCCAGCCCCTGTGCTAAACACTGGCTTGGGGGCCGCGAAGTGCACCCTGCCGGTGAAAATCGTAGCTTTGGCGTCACTATCTTCGATGTCCGAAACTCGTGCGGCACCGAAAATACGGAAGCCCGATGGGAATTCCAGATCAAGGCTGCCAATAACAGTACGACCGGTACCATCGTTCTTGATAGCCAGTGTTCCGATGCCTTTGACGCCGCCGATCTCGGCTGAGATTTTAGATGGGAACGCGTCGATCTTGACGTTGCCTTCGCCTTCGAGCGGAACCACGAAAACAAAGTCACCAGCTGTGACGATATCGGTGTTTCCGGTTAATCTGAGCCGGATCACCATTTCCCGCGCCGGTTTTCGACGCACCAACACGTCGACGACCTTGAACCATTTCCCTATGCCGGTCACATCCCATAACGCTGGATCGGCGACGGAAAGCTCGTGCAGTCCGCTTGGCACCTGCACCCAGCTAAAAAAGTCCTCGTCATGCAACATGATGCCTGTGCCATCGATGCGGGCCGTGAGTGACCTTGCCGTCTTAAGGTTGTCAGGGCCGAAATCGATGGAGTAATCCGCTTCATAATCGAACAGGAGGGCTGTTTGGTACTCATCCCCGGCGTCTGGCTTGTTTACCTTGGCCGGCTGTCGCTGCATACGAACGCCGATGACACGCAGTTCGTTGACCTTTACGGCTTCTTTAAAGAACCAACCCAGTCCAACCATTGCGTAGAGTTCGCCCATCCCCTGTGCTGACCGAATCGGCACGAAATAGCCGCGCGTCCTGTCGTCCGGTGGATGCGCTCCGTCTGGCGGGTTTACGGGGTTGGACGCTAGAACAATCGGTGCAAGCGTCATGACAACGGCAACCTGGCTGAACGCATCGGCCGTCATGGGGACTGGTTGGTCCTTGTTAAGCGTGGCCAACACCTTGTCGCCCATCGACTCAAGTCCCAGGCTGATCGCCATGCCCGGGTGTTCAGTTCCTTGTAGATCCTTCCACGGCTGTGAGCGCAGAGCCAAGACGGCCGAACGCCCCGCCAGCCATGAATAAGGAGGATCAAGCTGTTTGATCGTGCCACTCACTGAAAAGGCGGCGAGTTGATCCTCGGCAAAGCAGCCGTGTAATCTTGCATCGTTGAAAAGACCGAAATAAGGCTTCGTTGGCTCCGCTTGCATGCCAGCCTCAAAACCTGCATACCATGCCGAGTGGGTCTTGGAGTCTCCTGCACTATCGAAGGAAAAGGCGGCGAGACTTAACCCCAACGACGGCCAACCGTCTTGTCCAGCCTGCGCATCATTCAGTAAATGCAGTCGGATCCCTTCGAACAACACACCTTTGAAGGTCGGGGCTAGGTTGAACTCCACTAGTGCTTTACTGAACAACTTGGCCGCGCTTGGTTCCTTGGGAGTGTCGAGGAGTATTTTGATCCCATCGGTCAATTTATGCGCGAGTTCGAGGCCTATCGTTTGAGTAACATCCATCCATACCTGTACCGCTTCTGATATGCCGGGTGAGAAAAGCTGCACAGTGCAATTATCGACATCTGCGGGTAGTGAACCACCAGGTGTACCGATATTGCGACCGAACAGATCAGTGGAGTACTTAGCTAGATCATCGTCGCGCCATTCAATCCATACGTCTATTCGCCCGATGAGCGTTTGCTCGTCATACTGAGTTCCTGTCGGGGGCGGCGCAAAAGCCTCCTTTGGCACGCCCTTTGTAAGATTGGCGAATCGGACGTCCAGGGCAATCTCAGGTTCGGGTACGGCAACGATTACTAGACCGCAAGGAGCAGCACCTGGAGTTTGTTTATCAAATCTTCCGTCGCCCAGACGTTTACATGGAATGAACAGCGTATCGGTGAGCAATACGCGTGGGTTTAGGAAAAATAGCGTGAGCTTTACCGAAGTAAGTCGGTCATCCTTGCCGAAGCTGATCGTAAGACGATAGGGCGCAGCCCCGCTTAGGTCCGCCGCATATTTGTTTGTTGCTTCAGGCAAGTGTCCGAACCGCAGCGGTCGTTCGCCCCCTTGGCCGACCACTCCTTCGACTTCGACTTCGACCTCGACATCGCCGGTGGAGTCCGGCAGATTGTCGAGCAGGGGTAGGAGCTTGGCTGACCCGTCGAGGAACGCCAACTCGAACAGGTCGGGAGTCCATCCAAAGCCAACGCTTATGAAGCTCGGCTTGAACTCTTCAAAAGAGATGCGCTTGGACATTGCTCCTACTCCATAGAGATGGGGACCTCACGAAGTCTAGGATAGGAACGGAAAGTACCGAGGGAAACGCTTTACCCTTTGTCGCCCCGCAACGCCAGACTTGCACTCCGAGATTAGCCCCTCGCGAGTGGCTGCAATTTGCCCGTTTACTGCCTGTCGTAGTTGGCCGAAAGCAGTCTGAATGTGGCCGCAACCGTGGCGTGGCCATGGTGTCGCAGGCCATCGGGGCGGCAATATCCAGGCGCATGCAGTTATTCCGCTACATGAATGCTTGCAGATGCTACCTATGCTTTCTTACGGCCTGAATTTTTCTATCGTCGGCTGTGGAAGTCGGGTCAACATACCTACTTGGGGCGATAATAGCGCTGCGGATCGCCAGTTACTCAGGCCACCAACCTTTTTCCACCTGACCGTAATGTGAACCACTGAACCAGCTTTCTAGCTGTACATCCAAGGTGGTGATCAGTGCCAGATTCTCTTGCAGAGGATCCAGGAGGTCGGCCTGCTTGCGCGCCCAATCGATCCAGACTTGTGCCATTTCTTGATCTACTAGTGGGGTAGATTTCAGGCGATTCTCCACGCCCTTTATAAAGGCTCGTAAGCGCTCGGCACGTTCCCATCGCTCTGTATGTTTAACGAGGTTACTTCTAAGGCGGCGTTGAGTCTCTGAGTTGCGGGCGCGTTCAAGACGACGTCTTTCGTCTTCAGCCCATTCCCGTTCTCTTGCCTCCTCCTTCTCTCGGAGGGCCTTGATAGACACCGATGCGGAACTCAAGCCAGCCAGGATGCTAGACAGTTTTTTCTCGAGGCGTGCGGTCTTGGTGTCCTTCCAGTTTTTCCGTTCTCCATAATCCATTCGCACTTCAATTTGAAAAGTCAGTTCACCCGTTGAGGTCCATTCAAACTGCGGGCTTCGCAGGGACATTAAATTAGGCTCCCAAGGAGCACCGGGTCGGCGCTTGGGGGGGCGGCGGCGGTGGTATCGGATGTTTGTCTAATCGCTCCATGAGTCGCACGGCCATGGGCTCGCCGTTAACAGTGACAATGGTTTTTCCTTCAGCGTTGATCTTCCATGAATAACCTTCAGCCTCACCCTCTTTGATCAGTGCATCAAAAAGGATTGCGCAGCGTTCGATCAATGTCGATGAGATCATCACACTCAAGACTCGCTTGTCTGCGTAATCGAGGTAGCCCTCTTTGAGTTTTGAGGCTTTTGCAGTCTTTAGCCATTGACTCACGAGAGTGTGGGGCTCGGTCAATTGAGAGGGGGCTTCAATCGTTCGCTGGACTATCGGTGAGTTCGAATCAGCGCCAGTCTTGGCGGGCAGAGTGTCACGGTCGAGAACCTGGAATCGGACCTTACCTTCGACCGGAGGAGGCTTGGGTTTGTGTGGCCGCTGCTTTTCAGATTTTGCCCAGTGGCCGCGACCTGGGAGGGGGATGCCGGCTTGCGGCAAGCTTTGGCGACGGCGACGTCGGAAACACCAATGTCATGGGCCAATTTGACCATGGGCGTTTCCCATACTTTTTCGAACAGTTCTGCAACGGTGAAACTCACGAATGTGTACATGCAGTCTGTCGCCTTTGTTCATCGCGAATTTTGGGTCACAAAGCGGGTTGTCGCGGATGTTAAATTCCGGAGAGCGCTGGGTGCAACAGCCCTATGAGGGAGACCACGTCTCTGTAGCCGCAAACGCTGGAAAAGACAGCATAGACTCGGCTGGTGGGTGCTCGTAGGTTGAGGACAGTACGGCACTAAGCCGATCACCCAGCAGGTTCCAGGCGCGTTTCTTCTCTTCGGCATAGTCATGATGCAGGTAGTGGCGTCTCACCCGAGAACCGGCCAGTACATGGTTTTGGCAGCGATCGATGACGTCCAGGCTGACGCCTAAGGCCTGCATCATGGTCGCGCCCGTACGACGTAGGTCATGGGGTGTCCAGTCACCGTTCTGCCCGCCGGAAAGGACCAGCGTATCGTCGTGACGCCGTCGGGAGAGAGCTTTTCGGTTTTTGAATCTAGCCTGGCGGTCACCCACCTGCTTGCTCACTACTTTCACATCAACATGCTGATCATCCTGCTTGTTCGGAAAACACCACTGAGAGTCGCCCGTGAGGGTCTTGAGTTCCTGAAAGAAATGCAGGGCGAAGGATGAGAGGAAAACATAATGGTCCTGTTTCTTGCCGCGAGTGCCTTTGACGTTTTCGCTGGGGAGGAACCAGGTCTGCTGTTCCAGATTGACATTTTTCCATTCGGCCTTCAGCAGTTCGCCCATCCGGCACAAGGTGCCCAGGCTGATCCAGAGTGCGAGTTGAGTTTCCTTCTTTAACGGTCGAATGCCCTCGTACTTTTGACCGGCGGGGAGGGCATCGTAGTCGGCCGTCATTTGTTGGAAGCAGTTATGTAGTTCCGACAGCTCAGCAGGCGAAAGAATGCGGCTTCTTTCCTCCTCGTAGTCAGCAGGGATCAGCTTATTAATTTCAATCAGATTGGTCGGATTGCCATCAACCAGTAGAGCACGCCAAGGCTGGCGCTTTTCTGCCCATGCAAACATCTGAGTGATATCGGCAAACAAACCAATAGCCTGTCGATTAGCCCCGCGACCAATGACGGTTCGTACCACGCTCCGCAGATCATGTTCATTTACGGAAGACAATGTCTTGTTTTTCAGTGTGGGGTACAGGTCCTTGGTGAAGCGTCGGCGCAGTTCTGCGTTACCGTCTTTCCTCGCTACGCCATTCAGCAGCCATTTTTCTGCCATATCTCCTAAGGTCAGTCCCTTTACCTTGAGCGTTTCGGCGGCGACAAGTTGAGCGTTGACCTCTGCTCGGACTCGCGCTTTTTCGGCTCGTTTATGATCGTTGGGATTCACCCCGGTCGCCACAAGGTCGCGGGCGATGTTCCGTATTTTGCGTATTTCCGGTAGTGATGTGCCTGGCCATGTCCCGCACGAAATATCGGTGAATCTCTCTTCCCATCGGAACTGGTAATAGAACGCGACGGTGATACCTTTTTTCTTGAGTTGGACCTTGCCAGAGAGACCACCGTCTTCCCTGAGCACTCGACCTGCATCGTTCGCGTCTAATGACTCCAGTTCTTTGGCAGTGAGCTTGGTCATGACTTTTCCCTCCAAAAAAATACCCCCACATTTACCCCCACAGAAACGTCAGCTACCGATGGATTTCGTTGGATGGTGCTGGACGTGGTGGAGTGCTGGAGCCCTTGTAGATACTAGCTCGGTGGATTCTTTTTGGGTATTTAGCGATCCGCTCAAATTCGCCAATAACTAGCATGGGGTGCTAGGGGTCGAGTGTTCGAATCACTCCGTCCCGACCATATTTTTCAATGACTTAGCCCAACTCTAGCCAGTTGGGCTTTTTCATTGGTGGGGAGTTTTTCGGGACTTCATCCTGCCTTCCTCTTCAGAATCGTCAACATCGGCTCCCGGAGTCCGTTGCTGATACCTTATTTGCCGCCGCAATGAGCTGATCCGGTTCCGTCGCTGAGTAGTGACTGGCGAGGCTTCCGTTCTTGTGGCCGAGCAGTGCTTTCCGATCTTCCTCAGTCACACCAGCAGCACGCAATCTTCTCCCAAAGGTGTGCTTCAAGTCGTGAATGCGAATCCTGGCAAAGCCGTCATGAGCCGGCCGCAAGAATTTTCTTCTGCCACTTCTTCGCAGCCCGAACCCGAGCCTTTTTCCAGGCAGAGTCGTTCATGCGGTGAACTGTTGTTTCATTCCCTTCGCCATCAGGCTTGCCAAACGGGAACACGTAGAGCGGATGCTTGCCGCGCTGCTTCTCGATCACTGACTTGGCAACGTCGTTCATCACGGCCAGACGCTCGTCTCGGTTTTTCATGCCAGGCTGGCACGCAATCTCCCAGTTCCACTGAAGCCTGCAGACCTCTTGCTCCGGTATCCGGTGTTGACCTTGAACATCGCCATGGTCTGAAGGTGCGCCGGAAGCTCCGTGAACAGGATCGACGGCTCTTCCCATGAAAGCGGGTAGGGCTTTCGGCTGTTCGTCTTCTCGTCCAGCAGGGAAATCATCGGCACCACGTTCAGTAACGGCCGGCGCTCCTCATCGCGCCACTTGCGCGCGCAAAGGTCCAACACCCTGATGACCCGCTGAAGCGCGATATGCACTGTCCGGTTGTGACCGGCTTGCCACCCGCTGGATTCAAGTAGTTCCGGCGCCGTTGGGAGTGGCGGAAAGTGCATTCGGGTGGCGTCGGAGGTGCGCGGCCAAATCGCTAAAGAACCAGCGAGCTTGACCGATACGTCTTGGCATTAATGCCAAATACTTGAGATCTGGAGATCTGAATGTTTCTAAGTAAAGTTCGCAGTGGTGCAGCCATCGCGGTGATTGCCCTCGCTTATGCCGTTCCAGCTCCGGCTGCCACGGACGTCGTCACAGACCACACCATTGCGGTTATGGCTGTCGCATCCACCCAAGCATGCGCAAAAAAACATCCAGAAGCAGGTATCACTTTAGAAAAATTCCTGACAGAACAGAAAGCGGACATAACTGACGAGATGGCGAAACACATCCGTGATGTCGCTACAAACCCCATGTACGAAATGGAGGTGAAGCAGTCGACTGAATTCTTCAACTCAAAAGGCGGCCAAGGGTTGCTGGACGGTCTCTGTGATGGGTTCATCACTGCGAAGTAATTGTCTCGCTTGCTCACTTTGCTCTGTTTCATGCCTTATGCAGTTGGGCGGTTATAGGCCGCAGTTTCGTCCACATCGGGGTGTGATCTGGCCGGGGCTCAACCGGTATTCGGCGGAAGGAACAAGGGCGATTCGAATCAGTCGTATCTGTCCGGCGCCAACCGGCGGCGCTACACGCTATTACGCAACCACGATGCCGGCAGCGCCGAAATGCGTGAGTGACGCGAAGACGGCGCTGATCTTGGGGTATCACATTTATCTAAGAAAGTCCCATGCCCTGGGAATGGTAAACGTCTAATGGCAATATATCTAAAGTGTAAGGCAAGTCATGAGGGCTCTTGCCTTACCAAGCGCCTGAAAGATCCTGACAGACAGTGATAAAACTGAAAGTTATGTGTCTTTATGTAAGACGTCCTTGAGGATGTTATATATTCTCGATGTGCGCTCTGGAGTTGATTCGCAGTTTATATGGAAAGACGTATCATAAAAGCTTGTTTTTGGAAAGAAGAAGTCTTCTGGCGTACCCACGGCTGGTATTCCCGCTTTTCTGATTTGGTCCATGATACTTCCCAGCGCTAGGTGGTACCACTGCTGCACAGAGCGCTCGTCCTCAACTGTAACACTCGGCATGATATAGAAATTCACACCTTTATCGTTGAGTCTCTGGGCGGTTTGTTTCAAAAGCTTCAAGACTTGAGGGTTTACTTTAGGTTCCAGGGCGACTGGAACGCTGGCTATTGTAGCGCCAGGCTGGTTACCACATGCTCCTTGCATATCCCCATACTCGTTCATGTTCAAGAATGTGTATGAAAACGGTTGCGGGACGGTCCAGTCTATTTTAGCGTGTTGATCTTTAACTTCTTGGGCTGTGAGCGCCCTGCGGTTTGGAAATTCTTGCAGTATGGCGACTCTGCGAAATTTTGCATCCACATTCACGGAAAGCGTTTTGACATCTATTGCCGAAATATATTTCAATTTTGTTTTTAAAGGAAGGCCATAAAAATAATCGCTGTACCATGCAACCATTTCTCTCAGAATCCAATCCTTGGGGACTCTGTAATCATTGAAGTAATATATCCACACAGGTGCCAGGACGACAGTATCACCTGCGCGAGAATTTTTGATGGCTGATTCCGTGATGGCGTCTAATGGAAGGTTTCCATGCAATGCTAAGTTGGCAACAGGGACGCCGAGCTTTTCTGACAGGGTTTTGCTATTTACTCCGAAGACCGTGCTTGAATCTCCAAACAGCAACAGGCGTTTACCTTCGGTGTTGTTTCCTACAAGCTCTTTATAAGTTATCCAGTTGGCGGCGTCATAACCCGATGCGATTGGTGCTCCGAACTGGTAAAAGAAAAGTGCAATATAAGCCAGTACGCAAACGGCTAGGCTCAAGGCTGCTGTCAAGACGAATTTTCTATACAAGTTCATAGTCAAAATTGAAAATACAGAAAAGGGCTGATAGTGTTGTTTCCAAATGTGGAAAGCAGGCTGGTCACCACAATTGCCACGCAGGTCATCGCCGCAGCTACGCATACTGTGGAGCTTATCCTCTGACCTTCTTGATCGTTAACGGCAACTCGATTTTCTAACAGATCAATGACCTCATAGATATTAGGTAGCGCCCAAATGATAAACATCGACACAAGAAAATAGCTTGCATAGGTGATAAAGCTGAGATTTTTGAAAATAGAATCCCAGGAGACAGCTTGTTCAGAACCTAGCATCGCATGAGCTATCGCGATGGCAGAATGGATGTTTTCTGCGCGAAAGAAAACCCAGGCAAAAATGACTGCGGCGAATGTCATTACCACGCAAATCGCATTGGTTGCGAATCGAGGAATCAACCCCGATAAGTATGAACGAGGCAGTTTTTGGAAGATATGGTTAGCACATAGGTATGCGCCATGGAGCCCTCCCCAAATGATAAAAGTCCAACTCGCACCGTGCCATAGACCACCGAGTAGCATAGTAAGCGACAAATTCACGAGGCGACGAATTTCACCTTTACGGTTTCCACCTAATGGGATGTAAAGGTAGTCTCTCAAAAATTGAGATAGCGTCATATGCCAGCGTCGCCAGAACTCAATGATGCTCTTGGCTTTGTATGGCGAGTTAAAGTTTACAGGTAAGCGTATTCCGAAAAGCAAGGAGAGCCCCACAGCCATGTCGGAGTAGCCAGAGAAGTCGAAATAAATTTGCAGGGTGTATGCCATTGCGCCTGCCCACGCGACCATTGTTCCGATTGCCTGTCCAGTAGCCGCTGCGTGGAATAGTGGATCCGCATAGGTGCTGATCGGGTCTGCAAGTAAAAGTTTTTTTCCAAGGCCTACGGCGAATAAGGCGATCCCTATTGCTATGTTTCTTGAGTTGGGTTTGTAAATTGCCGGGTCTTTGAACTGGGGCATCATTTGTCCGTGATGCAGAATCGGACCGGCTATCAAGTGGGGGAACCAAGTTACAAACAGTATGTAGTGCGAAAAGTTGTATTCTTTCGCTTTGCCTTTCCATGTATCTACTAAAAAAGCAATTTGTGTAAATGTGAAAAACGAAATGCCTAACGGCAGAATCAAGCTCAGGGAGGGGATGTGGGCACCTGTGAGTCTGCTGATTTCTCCAAGGAAAAAGTTTGTGTACTTGTAGTAGCAAAGCAAGGCCAGGTTACTGACTATTCCCACGTATAAGGCTGTTTTGGCTACGTGTATGTTTGCTTCCTGATTTTTGCAGATCAGATACCCAATGCAGTAGTTAAACAGGATGGAAGATAGCAAGAGAGCGATATAGGTCGTGCTCCACCATCCGTAGAAAAACAAAGATGCCGCTGCCAACCATATCGCCGCAGCTTCTCGCCCCCAGAAACGTGCGAGCAGAAAAAAACCCAGAAATGCAACCGGTAGGAACGCGAATATGAATTCGAACGAAGTGAAAAGCATGACGCACGCTGTCCTGAATCTTGAGACGCGAAGTTTACGTCACTTGTATGGGCCAAGACAGATAGACGGCTGACCTTTTTGGAGAGTTACCATAATGTCTATAACTGCTGCCATAAACCCCTTCAAGCATAGGGTGCTAGGGCTCAGGTGTTTGAATCACTCCGTCCCGACCACCCTCAGACGGCCTAATCAACGAGAAACGCCACGATGTCACTGACTGTGCTGCGTGCTGTTCGTGTCACGCCGATCAGTGTGGCGGAGGCCGAACCTGTCCATTCGCCGTAGCCGACCAGCCATAGCCTTGACTCTCTGGTCGAGTGGGTGCCTTCGACTTCAACGCGGCCTTCGTTGTTGACCACTCCCAGTGAATCCAGGTGCTGTAAGGCCGGCCTGAATCCGGTGCACCAAATCACCGCGTCTACCGCAGATTCAGAACCATCGGCCCAGATAACTCCGTTGCGAGTGAAGCTTTTGAAAGGTCGTATCGACTTGAGGACGTTGCGCTCTCGGGCCTCAACAACTGGCGCAACCATGACAATATCGCCTAGCCCACCCACTGGCTGCTCAATGAGACGCCCCTCCAGTTGGGCTTTCCAACGCTCGGTTGCTCGCTCGAACAGGACCCGTCCATCCACATCGTCAGGCAGGAATATTGGTTCAACGGGAGTGACCCATGTGGTCTCGGCGACTTTTGAGACTTCGGCCAGAATCTGTGCCCCTGAATTACCGCCTCCTACCACCAACACCTTCTTGCCCGCGAATGCTTGTGCTTCGACATAGTGGGCGGAATGCAACTGCCGACCGGCGAATAGCTCGGCATTGGGGTAGTGGGGAACGTAAGGATTGCTCCAGGTGCCTGTAGCGCTGACAACAACCTTGGTATCCCAATGCTTGTCGTCAGAATGTACCCGCAGGCCAGTTTCCGTTCGCTCAACAGAAGTGACCCGAACAGGACGCTTCACCGGGAAATGGTAGCGCTGTTCGTATTGGGTGAGGTATTCGATCACATGATTTCGTGAAGGGTAGCCATCTTGCGTGGGGGGCATCATCCAGCCAGGTATCGAACTCCAGGTGGCAGGCGAGAATAGACGCAACGAGTTCCAGCCATGCCGCCAGGCACCTCCCGGTTCATTCTCTGCGTCGAGGATGATGAACGAAAGAGGTGTGCGGCGCAGAAAATACGCTGTAGCCAGGGCTGATTGCCCCCCGCCGATAATGACCACGTCTGGTTGAGCACTGAGCGAATCAATCATCGGGCGAACCTCTCAGAGCACATTGAGAGGGATTTTCAGGTAACAAGTGCCATTGCTTTCAGGTGGAGGCAGATGACCTGCTCGCATGTTCACTTGCACGGATGGCAGGATAAGTGTCGGCATGCCCAACGTAGCGTCCCGCGCTTGGCGCATAGCTACGAAATCCGCTTCTCCCGTGCCCTCATGCACATGAATATTGTGGGCACGTTGCTCAGCAATGGTGGTTTCATTGCGGTAGTCATCTCGACCCGGGGCCTTGTAGTCGTGGCACATGAACAAACGGGTATCGTCGGGCAACTTGAACAACTTTTGAATGGACTGGAAGAGTTTTCGCGCATCGCCGCCGGGAAAGTCGCATCGGGCCGTGCCGTAATCAGGCATGAACAGTGTATCGCCGACAAAGCCAGCATCTCCGATTAGATAGGTCATGCAGGCCGGTGTATGTCCCGGCGTATGGATGGCGTGCGCTTCGATTCCTCCGACCCAAAAGCGCTCACCGTCTTTCAGCAGCCGGTCGAATTGACGACCATCGGTGGCAAACTCGCTGCCGACGTTGAACAACTTACCAAAAGTATTCTGAATCACGCTGACCTGATCGCCGATGGCCAGTTGGCCGCCCAACTCGCGCTTTAGATACTGAGCCGCGGATAGATGGTCGGCATGTACATGGGTCTCCAGTAACCAATCCACCGTAAGCGTCTGCTTGCGCACATAGGTAATTAAACGTTCCGCGCTTTTGCAGGAGGTGCGACCTGATGCGGGGGCGTAATCGAGCACAGAGTCGATAATGGCGCAGCGGCCTGTAGTTGGGTCACTGACAACATAGCTGTAGGTATATGTAGCGGAGTCAAAAAAAGCTTCTACATGGGGTTTCATGATGGAATTCTCTTTTCGATACACGAGTGCAGTGCTGATCTGCCTACGGTTTGTAAGGAACCGTGATCAGCGCTGCGTACCTGATGTGCAACGGTTTTCGTTCAGCGACGGTTACAGGTTTTGATGCCTAGCAACGCGTAGAGGGGGCAGAAACGGAAAATGCCGGTTGCCAGCGGCACTAAACCTATCCAGCCCCATACGCCGATCACACCGGACAGACTGAGGCCAATGAGAAGCAGACCGACGACGATACGCAGGCTACGGTCAATGGTTCCGATGTTTGCTTTCATGGCGATCTCCCGATCAATGGCTGCGCCGGGTCTCCAGCGCGGTAAACAACAACATGCCGGCCAGCATGGCCAACATGAATACGATTATCTGCCAGCGTCCAGTCAGCAGAATTGCGACTGCGGGGCCAGGGCAGATGCCCGCTATTCCCCAGCCAATGCCGAACAACAGGCTCCCGCCAATCAAGCGCCGGTCCAATTCACGTTTGATCGGTAGCTGCATGGGCCTTCCCAGCAGCGAACTGGTGTGTTGTCGCGCCCAGGTTAGCGGGCCAACGGCTGTGCCAATGGCCCCGATCATGACCAACGCCAAGGACGGATCCCAGGCACCTGCCAGATCCAGGAAAGCGAGTACTTTGCTCGGGTTGGCCATGCCTGCCAGAAGCAGACCCAAGCCGAACAGCAGGCCAGCAATGAATGCGGTCAGTTTGATCATGTCCACCCCTCCAGCAGATGACGCAGGACAAACACTGTGGCGAAACCACTGAACATGAAACAAACAGTGGCGACCATCGATCGCGGCGAAAGGCGCGATAGGCCGCATACCCCATGGCCACTGGTGCAACCTGACCCGTATCGTGTGCCAATGCCCACCAATACACCGGCGACGGCCAGTCCGAACCAGCCACTTTTGAACTCGATCTGTGGCAGCGTGGCGAACAAGCTCCAGATAAGCGGCGCGATGAGCAGGCCCAGGAGAAAAAGAGCTTTCTCACTCACCCCCTCGCTCCCGCGCTGCAAAAGGCTGCCGATCAGACCGCTGATGCCTGCGATACGTCCATTGGCAACGACAAATAGACTGGCGGCCAGGCCAATCAATGCGCCTCCGGCAAGGGACGACCAGGGTGTGAAGTTGAGCCAGTCGACATTCATGAGGATTCTCCGGCGCGAAACTGTTGATAGAGGTTCTGGATGACAACCAATGCTGCGGGGCTCCGGATGCGATAGAACACCTGCTTTGCGTGACGGCGGCTTATGCACATGACTAAATCGCCTTCACCAGCAACGCCACCGCAACTACCACGGAAACTACGGCGAAGCCTTTCTGTAAGTATGGACCCGCTAGCCGGGCCGCGATCAGGCGTCCGCACACCATTCCAGCCAATGCTCCGATGGAAAACGGAATGGCCACTGCCCACTGCAGGTGGCCGGCTGCCGAGCTTGCGGCAACACCGGAAATCGAAACCAGCGCGATCACGGCCAGAGACGTTGCGAGCACTGACTGCGGGGTCAAATTGGTATATCGCTGGAGCGCCGGCACCATCACAAAGCCTCCGCCCACGCCGAGCAATCCAGACAGTCCCCCCGCGACAATGCCGGAGACGGTGAGTGCCCATGCACACGGACCGGTCCAGTTGAGCTTTCCTCGGTTGACGTCCAACAGACAAGGTGGTGGTTTGGATGTGACGAAGGGCTTCGACTCAGTGGAGGGCGCGAGGGATCGTCGATAGACCCGAAACGCAACGTACATCAGCACGAAGGCAAACATGATCGTCAATGGGCGATTGGGTGTGCGCTGCGCCAGCCAAAGACCAAGGGGAGAACAGACGATCCCCGCGCCTGCCACCAACAGCGCCGCTTTATAGCGGACGGTGCCGTTCTTGAGTCCCATCACGGCACCCAGGGTCGCAGCTAAACCGACAGCCAGTAAGCCAATGGGGCCCGCCTCGGCCATGCTCAACCCGACGCCGAACACCAGTAGTGGAACGGCCAGTATTCCTCCGCCAGCGCCGGTCAGCGCCAGAATGATTCCTACGGTAAGCCCCAGCAGCAA
This sequence comes from Pseudomonas sp. ICMP22404, assembly GCF_006227205.1. Classification (GTDB taxonomy): domain Bacteria; phylum Pseudomonadota; class Gammaproteobacteria; order Pseudomonadales; family Pseudomonadaceae; genus Aquipseudomonas. The sequence goes on along the minus strand of NZ_VCNG01000004.1, from coordinate 120,233 downwards.
GACCACGATCATCCCAGTCTCCTTGCCTTCAGTCCTGATTTCATAAATCAGCCATCTCAGGTTTCGCCATCCACTCATGGCCCTTGAGCATTCCCTTCCAATACAGCGGTGGAAGAATCCGCTCTTTGAGCAGCCATGCCAGCCTCGATGGCCGGGTACCGTCAATCAGCCAGGATGGAAAACTGGGGGCAACCTTGCCGCCATAGGTGAATTCAGCCAGTACGATCTTGCCGCGTTCAACCGTCAGCGGGCAGGAGCCGTACCCGTCGTAATGGGCGCTGCCTTTCGCTTTCCCCATTGCTGCCAACACATTATGGGCAACGACTGGTGCCTGTTTACGTGCTGCTGCCGCGGTTTTCGCGTTGCTGGAGTTGGTGGCGTCTCCCAGTGCGTGAATATTTGCCCAGGTTTTATGACGCAGAGTGGCAGCGTCGACATCAATCCAGCCAGCCGCGTCTGCGAGAGGGCTGATCCGAACGAAATCCGGCGCAATCTGTGGTGGCACCACATGCAGGAGATCAAAGTCGCGCGTAACAAGATGGGCGCTGCCATCCGGATTGACACAGTTGAACGTTGCAGTCCGTGCGGGTCCATTTACGCTGGTGAGGGTGTTGCCGAAGTTCAGGTCGATGCCATAGGCCGCGACGTATTCCATCAATGCAGGCACATAGTCGGGAACGCCGAACAGCACCGCGCCGGCGCTGCAAAACTCGATCTCGATGTTATCCAATACACCGGTACGCTTCCAATGATCGGCAGACAGGTACATGGCTTTTTGCGGCGCCCCGGCACATTTGATTGGCATGGGCGGTTGCGTGAAGATGGCTCGTCCACCATTCAGTTGCTGCACGAGTTCCCACGTATAAGGCGCAAGGTGATACAGGTAGTTTGAAGTCACGCCGTTGCGACCCAGGGTGTCCGACAACCCCTCGATTGCATGCCAATTGAGCTTCAGGCCAGGGCAGACGATCAGTTGCTCATATTTGACGACTCTGCATCCATCAAGAATGACGGCATTTCTTTCGGGTTCAAAAGCGGCGACCGCCGACTTGATCCAATGCACACCGCGGGGGATGGTCGTACCCATCGTGCGGGCAGTTTGGGGCGCATCGAAGACGCCACAGCCGACAAGTGTCCAGCCAGGCTGATAGTAGTGCACATCTGCCGGGTCGATGATGGCAACGTCGAGTCCTGGGGCACGTGCCAGCAAGCTGGATGCCGCCGCAATACCTGCCGCACCGCCCCCGATGATGACCACAGTGTGCTGCGCCTCAGCGACTTCGACCGGCGTGCGCCCCTGATTCACAATACGGCGGATGACGCCTTTCATATCGAACCCGGCTTTTTTGGCGGTCTCGACGATGTGGGGCAGGGATTGTTGCCCCGCTTGTGACAGCGCCCACATCGTTGTCGAGCGCATACCGGAACGGCAATAGGCCAACACCGGTTTTGGCAGTGCTTCAAGGAGCTTGCCGAAGGCGATAGCTTGCTCGTCGGTGACTTTGCCTGATTCCGCGGGAAGGTAGTGCGCCTCGAGGCCAAGGGCTTGGGCGGCTCGTTTGATTTCGGCAAATAGGGGTTGGTCGCCTCCTTCGCCATCGGGACGGTTACACACGATGGCGCGAAAACCGGCGTCTTTCAGTTCTGCCAATTGATTGGGAAAAATCTGTTCTGATACCGACAGTCCAGGTGCAAGGCAACGAATGTCCATAAGGGTCTCCGTCAAGGGTATTTTTCTTCTGATTTTTTAGGGGGAGGGGCAACGTCAGGCGGCGTTGAGCGGGATTTTCAGGTAGCGCGTCCCGTTCGCCTCAGGCTCAGGCAAGTGCCCGGCGCGCATGTTGACCTGAACGGATGGCAGGATCAGTGTTGGCATGTCCATCGACGCATCACGCTTGGTGCGCATCGCCACGAACTCCTCCTCACTGATGCCATTACGCACATGGACGTTGTGGGCGCGCTGGTCGGCAACGGTACTGACGAACTGCACTTCGCGACCACCAGGCTGGTAGTCGTGGCACATGTACAACAAGGTGTTGGCCGGCAGACTCAGCACCTTGTTGATTGAATGGAATAACGTACGCGCGTTGCCCCCGGGAAAGTCACAGCGTGCAGTACCGTAGTCCGGCATAAACAGGGTATCGCCGACGAATGCGGCCGTTTCGGTCCCATCGCTGATCAAATAAGTCATGCAGGCTGGTGTATGGCCCGGTGTATGGAGCGCATGGCATTGCAGCGTGCCAATGGCAAACGGTTCGTCATCAACGAATAGGTGATCGAACTGGCTTCCGTCGCGGGCCATGCCGCGACCGGTATTGAACAGCGTGCCGAACACTTCCTGCACCGTCGAAATCTGGCTACCGATTCCTATTTTTCCACCGAGCTTTTCCTTCAGGTATGGCGCGGCCGTCAGGTGGTCCGCATGGACGTGGGTCTCAAGGATCCAGTCGACCCTCGCATTGAGTTCGTTCACTCTCGCAATCAATTTGTCGGCAGACGTTGTGGCGGTATGGCCGGACTTGGGATCGTAATCAAGTACGCTGTCGATCACCGCGCAGTGGTGGGTGGTCTCATCCAATACCAGATAGCTGACGGTATGGGTGGCAGAATCGAAGAATCCTTCGACGTGAAGTTTTATGCTCATGATCTGTCTCCTTAGGGGGCTTTTACCAAGCCGCTCACACTAAGGACTGACACAGCAATATATCTGCCAGGCAGGGTTTTCTTGTAGGTTTTGATTTATCTACATGATTTTATTGATTTTTATTTTGATTGGGATGGTTTGATTCTTTCCATTTTTACGTGGATTTACTGCCATTGGCAGTCCGTGTTGACAGAGGTGGCAGTGCCACTACAGGATGGGGTGACTCTCTGGAGCCACGATGAAAACTATCCTGCCCACACCAACCCAATCGCTGCCGCACTCGGAACAAGTGCAGTCACTGGTTTCGTTCCTTGAGCACGAACCCCAGCCAATGATCGTGCTCGATCCGGACTACAACATCCTGGCTGCCAACACGGCCTATCAACGGCAGTTTGGCAGCGCTGACAAACCCTTTATCGGTCATAAGTGTTATCAAATCTCACACCATTACGACGTACCTTGTGATCAGGCGGGTGAGAATTGCCCGATGAAGAAAGCGCAGGAAATGCGCGGACCGGATCGTGTCCTGCACATTCACCATACGCCTCGCGGGCCTGAGCATGTCGACGTCGAGTTGCGTCCGATTCTGGATGAGCACGGTGTTATTACTGCCTACGTGGAGCGTCTCACCCTGGTCCGCAGTGCCTATGCACGACCCAGCAATGAGGGGCTTGTCGGCTGCTCACCCGCCTTCAACCGTGCCCTGTCGGAGCTGCAGCGGGTGGCACCATCAATGCTGCCAGTGCTGTTGCTGGGCGAATCCGGTACGGGCAAAGAGCTGTTTGCCCGCGCCGTACATGAAACCAGCGAGCGGGCCACTGGACCCTTTGTCGTCGTTGATTGCTCTGGATTGACCGAAACGTTATTCGAGAGCGAACTGTTCGGCCATGAAAAAGGAGCATTCACCGGTGCCACCACGCGTAAGCCTGGCCTGGTTGAAACTGCCCAAGGCGGCACATTGTTCCTCGATGAAATTGGCGATGTTCCACTGGCGATGCAAGTGAAGTTGTTGCGCCTGATCGAGTCGGGCACTTATCGCCGTGTCGGGAGTGTCGAAACCCTTCATGCCAACTTCAGGTTAATTGCTGCGACCCACAAACCACTGGAAATGATGATGGAGAAGGGGGAGTTCAGACAGGACCTGTACTACCGCATCAGCGCCTTTCCAATTCAACTACCGCCCTTGCGTAACCGAGTGGAAGACATTGGTCTGCTTGTAAATTCATTTCTGCAACGTGCCGGTACAGGCAAGCGCCGACTGACGATAGATGAAGATGCTTTGATGCAATTGCAGCGGTACGCCTGGCCCGGCAATATTCGTGAATTACGCAACGTTCTGGAAAGAGCCAGTCTGTTTGCTGACGATGGGGTGATCCGCTCCGTACATTTGCCCTCGGTATCCGTGGCGGCGTCTGCTCAGTCCGCTCCTTCAACTGCTCTCGACGGCAACTCGTTGACACAGGAACTGGCAACTTTCAAAGGTACTCGCAGTGAGCTGGCCAGGCACCTGGGTATTAGCGAACGGACGTTGTACCGACGATTGAAAGAGCAAGGTCTGGCCTAGTAACGAGTGTTCAAGCTCAAGACTGCCAATGACTGCCAGCCCTGGCAGATTGGCAGTGCACTAGCCCTGCCGAGGCATCTCGCGTATCACCGGTCTAGTGATTAACTGACTGTTTTAAAAAGATAAAATCCAACCCCTTGCCCTTGGCATGCCCTGTGCTATCTGCATAGTCATGACCATTTCCGATAAACGACTGCGACGCCATCTGCTCACGGCAGTAGTGATCAAACTACTGGTGCTGACAGTGTTGTGGTGGCTGTTCATCCGGGATTCGCGCGTTAGCGTCGACTCGAACACTATCGGCGACAGGTTCGGCGTACCCACCACGACTCAAGGGGCAAGCAAGTGATTTCAGAACACCTGGTGGATTTGTCTCGGCTGCAGTTTGCAGCCACCGCGCTTTACCATTTTCTTTTTGTACCGCTCACCGTTGGCATGGTTTGGCTGCTGGTCATCATGGAAAGTGTCTATGTGATGACCGGTAATGTCATCTGGAAAGACATGACGCGTTTCTGGGGCAAGCTGTTCGGTATCAACTTTGCCTTGGGGGTGACCACGGGCATCACTCTGGAATTTCAGTTCGGTACTAACTGGGCGTACTACTCGCATTACGTCGGCGATATTTTCGGAGCCCCGCTGGCAATCGAAGGCTTGATGGCGTTCTTTCTTGAGTCGACCATGATCGGCCTGTTCTTCTTTGGTTGGGATCGTCTGAAGAAAGAGCACCATTTACTGGTCACGTTGCTGATGGCGATTGGCACAAACCTTTCAGCGTTGTGGATTTTGATCGCCAATGGATGGATGCAGAACCCGGTGGGTTCAGAATTCAGTTACATCACCATGCGCATGGAGGTGGTTGATTTCTGGGCGGTGGTTTTCAATCCAGTGGCGCAGGCCAAGTTCGTACACACCGTTTCAGCCGGTTACGTCACCGGCTCGATGTTCGTGCTGTCGATTTCCAGTTGGTATTTGCTCAAGAATCGTGATGTCGAGTTTGCCAAACGCAGCTTCCGGGTGGCGGCAGCCTTTGGCCTGGCATCGGTGCTGAGTGTGATCGTACTGGGTGATGAGTCTGGTTACACGGTGGGTGAGGCACAGCAAACAAAAATGGCTGCCATGGAGGCCATGTGGGAAACCAAGCCTGCACCGGCAGGCCTGACGTTGGTGGCCAGTATCAATGAAGCCGAGTCCAAAAATAACTGGGAAGTCGAAGTGCCTTGGTTGATGGGACTCATTGGCACACGATCAGTCAGCAAGCAGATTCCAGGCATTCACGAGATTAAAGAAAAGAACCGCGCTCGAATTCTGCGAGGCATTACCGCCGTCAATGCTCTTGAAGCCGTCAGGGCCAATCGCACCGATTCAGCAGCGCTCAATACATTCGAGAAATACCAGGCCGATCTGGGCTTCGGCCTGTTGCTCAATAAGTATGTCGAGGACGTCAACCAGGCCACGCCGGCCATTATCGAAAAGGCTGTAAACGATACGGTGCCGCGCGTGACGCCGATGTTCTGGGCGTTCAGGATCATGGTATGTCTCGGTTTTGCCATGCTTATGCTCTTCGGACTGGCCTTCTGGAGCACCCTGAAATCGACCTGTACGCGCCGCCGCTGGTTACTGCGTTGGGCGCTCTGCATGCTGCCTGCGCCATGGATTGCCTGTGAGCTTGGCTGGTTCGTCGCTGAATACGGCCGCCAGCCTTGGACCATCTACGGCGTGCTGCCAACCCACATGAGCGTATCCACGCTCAGCGTCAACAACCTCTATGGCTCGCTGGCGGGATTCATCGTTTTCTACACCGTGTTGCTAGTGGTTGAAGTGTTCCTGATGGTCAAGTTTGCCCGTCAAGGTCCAGGCAGCCTGGGTACCGGTCGTTACGTTCACGATGCCCATTTGAAGGAACTCATCCATGCTTGATTACTTCACGCTGAAAATTATCTGGTGGGCGCTGGTCGGTGTGCTGCTGATCGGCTTCGCCATCATGGATGGCCACGATATGGGGGTTGGCACCTTGTTGCCTTTTGTTGGCCGCAATGACATGGAGCGTCGCGTCATCATCAACACCGTCGGTCCGCATTGGGACGGCAACCAGGTATGGTTCATCACTGCGGGCGGCGCATTGTTCGCGGCATGGCCTGTGGTGTATGCCACAGCGTTCAGCGGTTTCTATTGGGCGATGATTCTGGTCCTCTGGGCGTTGTTCTTCCGCCCCGTGGGTTTTGACTATCGCAGCAAGATCCACAACTCCACCTGGCGTAGCACCTGGGATTGGGGACTCTTCGTGGGAGGGGCCGTGCCACCCTTGGTGTTCGGGATTGCGTTTGGAAACCTGCTGCAAGGTGTACCTTTCCACTTCGACAATTTTCTGGTGTCGACGTATACCGGCAATTTCTGGCAACTGCTCAATCCCTTCGCATTGCTTACCGGCGTTGTGAGCAGCGCAATGATTACCCTGCAAGGTGGTGCTTATCTGGCACATCGCACTGAGGGCGCTATCCAGGCAAGGGCAATCAAAGGCGCGGTGGGTGCAGCGGTCGTGCTGGTGTGTACCTTTATAGCTGCCGGCATCTGGCTGCAATGGATTGATGGCTATCGCATCACGTCGGTGGTCGATACGGCGGGATTACCTGACATTCTCGGCAAATCCGTGGTACGCGAAGCTGGAGCCTGGATGGCCAACTATGGCCATTATCCTTTGCTGTGGTTACTGCCCGCGCTGGGGTTGAGTGGCGCAGCAGGTGCCGCTTTGTTGTTGAGGGGGCGGCATACACTTTCAGCGTTTATCGCATCATCGCTCGCGGTCATCGGTGTTATCAGCACGGCGGGTATATCGATGTTTCCGTTTGTTATGCCGTCATCCACGATGCCTGCAGCGAGTCTTACGGTGTGGGACAGCGTCTCCAGTCACTTGAGCCTGACCATCATGTTCTGGGCCACGCTGATCTTCATGCCACTGATTGTGCTTTATACCTCTTGGGCTTACCGCGTCATGCGGGGCAAGGTAACCATCGCGCAGATCAAAGCCAACGAACATTCGGCCTATTAATGCCGGCAAAGGAGTCATGAACATGTGGTACTTCGCCTGGATGCTGGGTGTCGGTTTTGCGTTGCTACTGGCTATTCTCAATGCGATGTGGGGTGAGAACGAAGTCGGCCGAGCCTCGAGTGACAACGAGGAGGCACGGCCATGATGCCGCGTGTCGCTGACCCACAACCGATCTCACAGATTCGTTTGCCGAGTCTGGTTATCGCTATAGCAATCATGCTTGCATGTACGCTCTATCCTCCCATGATGGCTGCTCCCGACGGCAGACCGGACCATGCTCTGGCGACTGCATTGTTCGCAGCCATGAGTGTGGCTTTTGTGAGAGGTGTGGGATTTGTTCCGCGGATGCTCGTGTGGCGTTGGCTTTTCTCACGCTGGATCTGTTTGGCAATGCTGGCGGTTGCTGGCTGGGTAAAGTTTCATTGAGCGTTGGCGACAAGAGAACGTACGCCTCATGAGCCACCATTGCGAACAGCGATCCGACAAAGCGTTTCACATCGGACGGGTTTCAATCTGCGCCTGCAACCGACCGCCGACAATGGATATTTCCTTGAATCGCTGTTCGTCGCGCAGCACGAACAACGCATCCATCCCGCGTTCCTGAGCCAGACGTGGCCCTTCGGTTTCACCCAACACCATCAGCGCTGTGGCCCAGGCGTCAGCGAGCATGCACGAAGCGGCCACCACGGTGACAGCGGCGAGCCTGTTGCACAGCGGCGCGCCAGTGGCCGGATTCATGGTATGGGCATAGGCTTGACCGGCCACGTCGACCCAGTGTCGGTAGTCCCCGGAGGTCGCGATTGCGGCATCGCCCAGTTCCATCACACCCATGACTTCACGCACGCCCCGTTCAGGTTTTTCCACCGCCACGACCCAGCACTGACCGTCGGGTTTGACGCCCCGGGCGCGCATCTCGCCGTCGATGCCGACGAGGTAGCGAGTGATACCAAAACCGTCCAGGCAACGGGCCAGTTCATCGACGCCAAATCCTTTGGCGATGCCATTCAGATCAAGCTGCAGCGGTGCGAGTTTGCGCACCTGTTTGCGTAAAGGATCAACCACCAACGCGGCGCTGGCTGATAGCCGGGGGGGAGGCATTGTAGCGAGCGTCTGCTCTGTGACTGTCTGTTCTCCGGGGCCGAATCCCCAGGCATTAACCAAGTCACCCACCGCGACGTCGAAGGCACCACCGGATTGCTGACTCACACGCAGTGCCGCAGACAACACTGTTGCCAGTTCCTGTGGCACGGCAATCCATTGCTGCTCGGGCGCTGCGTTGAGGCGGTTGAGGTCCGAGTCGGGTTTCCAGGTGGACATTTGCTGGTCCACCCGGGCTACGGCACAGGCTAGGTGACGTGCCACTTCGTCGGTGTCGATCCCGGCCCCGACGTAGAACAGGGCGGTGTAGCGGGTGCCCATGGTTTCGCCGCTCAGGCTGAAGCGCAGCAACTCAGTAGACGTCTTCACGGTAGCGTCCTTGTGCCTTGAGGGTCAGAACATCCAGATTGAGAGGCGCCAATACTTCATCGAGGGCTTGCATCACGCCTTTGGCCATCTCGCGGCTGCCACACACCAGCACCTGGGCGCCTTTCTCAATCAGTCGACGCAGGGCCAGGGCATCGCTGATCAGTCGGTCTTGCACGTAGCTGCGGTCCTGAACCTGAGAAAAGGCGGCGCGCAGTGCCGTCAGGCGGCGGTCGGCCAGGTACTGGTTGAGCTGCGGCTCATAGAGAAAGTCCGAGGCCGGGTTGCGTCCACCCCAATACAAATGCATCGGGTGGCGGGCCGTGTTGTTGCGGATGAAACCGGCCAAGGGGCCGATGCCGGTACCGGCGCCGATCAGGATCACCGGGTGCGTGCCCGACGCCGGACGAAATTGCGGGTTTGGCTGGATAAACGCTTCGATCGACGCACCAATGTCCAGGCCGTGAAGAAACTCCGAGCACACGCCACCGTTGTGTTTGCGCACGCAGATTTCCAGCACGCCGTCCTGCGAGCCGCTGGCCAGTGAATAGAAACGCGGGGTCTGGCTGCCCGGGGGCACTATCGCGACCAAGTCACCGGCCAGGAAGTCCGGCAATTCGCTGGACGCTTTGAAGCGCAAGACGTGGGTGGGGGCGTTCACCTGTTCGCCGTAGACAATGCGCTCGGTCAGCTGCAATGGGTGAGTCTGTGGCCGCTGCGGGGCATGGATCAGTGCCAGGTCATGCTGGAGCACTTCGCCCAGCGCGTGGCCCCAGCGCGTAAATTCCTGAGAGGACTGGCGGTTGACGGTTTCCAACCCCAGTAACGGCGCGCCACCGTCTTGCAACATGGCGTCGTGCACCTGATGGGCGAACTGGCAGAACTGCGGGAACTGCCGATCACCGAAGCCCAGCACAGCAAAGGGCAGTCCGGGCTTGAGACCGGCTTTGGCCAGCCGCGCCAGGAACTGCGAGGCCGAGGCTGGCGCGTCGCCGTCACCGTGGGTCGCCGTCAGGATGAGCACCCGCTGGGCGTTGCTGTAGCCGTTGGCGTACTGATTCATGGTCGCGCTATGCACCCGGTGTCCGGCCAGGTGCAAGGCGTCGTGCAAGGTGTTGGCAAAGCCCCAGGTGCTGTTGTTTTCACTGCCCACCAGAATCACGCTGTCGGCAGAGTGGGCAGGGGTGTTGTGGCGGATCTTCGGGCCAGCCTTGCGGCGGCGCCACCACAACAGGATGCCGGTCACGCTCATCAACGGTACGCAGAGGGCGCAGAGTCCCAGGGGTAGGCCCAGCCACCACAGGCCCTCGCCGGTGTGCATCTGGTAAATCAATTCATAAAGATGATGCATCGAGTCGTGGGGCTGATAGGACAGCAAGGCACCGCTGACCTGATCCACGTAGCCGTCGCCCTGGATCGTGCGCAAGGAAAACACATCCTTCGGGTTGCCGGGGCTGGGGTAGACCAGTTCGCGCAGCTCATTGAGGTCGGTGGCCTGCAAGGCTTGAAGGCTCGCCACCGGCAAGGCCGGGCCGTTACTGACGTGGGCGGGGAAGGCGGGCTCACTCTGACTGCCGTCAGCGATAAAGCCGAAGGTGGTGGCAGACATATAGAGCCCGCTCAACGCCGACAGCAGCAGCCCGAGCAAGGCCAGTCGGCCGACCTCAGCATGCCAGCGCTGGCTGAAGGTGCCCCGCAGTGGCCGCAGCACGTTGTGCCAACCCCCCAGGCGTCGGGCGAGCAATAGCGCGCCAGACACCGACAGCATCAGCATGAACAGCGCGCCGACCCCCGACACCCCGTGGCCTGGCGAGCCGAGGAACATCGAGCGGTGCAGCTCTTTCACCCAGCGCGTGAACGCGGAGGGTGCATAGGGTGCCAGGCCTTCGCCGGTCAGCGGATCGACCGTTTCAGCCCCGGCCTGACCGTTCCGGTTGTAGTAGACGATGACTGTCCCGGACGCTGTACGCTGGATCTGCTCTACGCCCGGGAAGTGATTGGCAACACGTCCGGCCAGTTGGCCGACGTTGAGTTGTCCGGTCGCGGTGGTGGTACTGTGCAAGCGTTCCAGCGCCGGGTCGACCGACAGGATCGCGCCGCTGATGGCCAACAGCATGACCAACAGGGCCGCGATCAGACCGGGCAGGGAATGGGACTGGCGAAGCATGTTCAGCCTCCGGAAAGGGCAGGTGCTACAGATCGTAAGTAAACGACTCGACATAGGTGCTGCCGGCCACTGGCTGGCCCGCGCCCTTGGACGTGAGCGGCACGCTGACATCGGCGCGGGCGTCACGTTTGTCCTCTACGGCACTGTCGATGCGGATCTGATACCCGGCATCGATCAGGGTATCTGCCAGCTCGACGCTGACTTTGAGCGTGCGCCCACTGCCGACGCTGGCACCGCTGATCCCATCAAACTCGGTGCGGTTCATTCCGCTACCACGGGCCCAGTCTCCCAGGTGCTTGTAGTACTTGGCCTTCTTGCCGGCCACCCAGAGGGTTTTCTGGTATTGGCCATTGGCGTCGGTCACGTAGATCGCCAGGTAGGCATCATTGCCGCTGTAGTCCTTGAGCTGGGTGGTCAGCGTCACTTCACGGGCATGGGCCAATCCCGGCAGGGCAATGGTGCCGGCGAGGCAGGTGGCTGCGATGATCTTCTTCATGAGTGTCTCCTTCTGATCGTTAGGTCGAGAGCCTGGACCTGCTTGCTGACAGCAACCTGAAGCGCAGGAAAAACTCATCGAGAGGTGAGGCGTCATTCGGTGATCGGGCTGCGGAGGTAGTCGTTGGCATCGCCATCGTCGCGGAAATGGATCTCTAGGGTGCGCAGGCGCAGCGAGGCCGGTGAGTAGCTGGCTTCGATGGCGTTGCCTTTTCGATCCAACCCCTTGAGCTCGTAACAGCCGTCGTCAACCTTGATGCGTTGCACGTTCCAGCCGTATTGCCGCTCGACTTGCAGACGCAAGGTTTCACGGGGTTGCCAGTCGCTCACCGGGTCGGTGCAGTCTTCGTCGGCCAGGACGTGACCGCTGAGCAGCAGGCTCAAAAGGGTTGCATGGGGAATAAAACCTGACTTCATGATCTGTCTCCTGCCGCGGTCGGCGTCTGTCGCATACCCTAGAGTGCATTCCTGACAATCAGCTGAATCTTCAGATTCACGTCAGGTAAGGCGATTAAGGTGCGGCACGACAACCACCACAGGAGTTGCCAGATGCGGGTTCTATTGGTCGAGGACGCCCTTGGGTTGGGGGACGCGGTGCGCGAGCAGATCGCGGATGACGGTCACGCTGTGGATTGGGTGCAGCGTCTGGACCATGCGCGCGACAGCGTACGCACCACACCATACGACCTGATTCTGCTGGACTTGATGCTGCCGGACGGTCGCGGGCTGGATTTTCTGCGTCAGCAGCGCACGGCGGGGAATGTGACCCCGGTGATTATCCTGACGGCCCAGGATCAGATTTCCGACCGCATTGCCGGCCTCAATGCCGGGGCTGATGATTATCTGGTCAAACCGTTCGACCTGTCCGAGCTCTCTGCCCGTGTCGCCGCGGTGGCCCGACGTTACAGCGGCAACCCCAACCCGCAGATCAGGCTCGGTAACCTGCAGGTGGACATGAGCGCCCGCACTGTGCAGCGTGACGGTACCATTGTGGACCTGACGGCCCGCGAATGGGCGCTGTTCGAAGCGTTCGTGCAGCGTCCCAGCGCGTTGTTGTCCAAGTCGCAGTTGGAAGAACGGCTGTATGCCTTCGGTGCCGAAATCGAAAGCAACACCATCGAGGTCTACATCAGTCGTCTGCGTAAGAAACTCGGACGCGAGCTGATTGAAACCGTGCGTGGCATGGGCTACCGGTTGATGGCCGGATGAAGCCTTCTTCGAGCCTGCAAAAACGCCTCGGCCTGGGACTGACCCTGGGCATGACCTTGCTGTGGCTGGGTGCGACAGTTGGTGCCTGGCTGGTGGTGCAACATGAGTTGAACGAGGCGTTCGACAGCGCACTGGAAGAGACCGCGCAACGCATCTTGCCGCTGGCCGTGTTGGAAATCAGCAACCGTGAGGGGCCCCGTGAGGCTCAGCACGTTGCGACGTTGAAAATGCATAAGGAATACCTGACGTACCTGGTGCGAGATGCCAGCGGCCAGATCCTGATGCAGTCCCACGATGCCAACCCGAAGATCTTCAATCAACAACCGATTGAGGGTTTTTCCACCTCTGGAAAGTACCGCTTGTATGGCGCCAGCGCATTGCGCGGAACGCTGTTCATTGAAGTCGCCGAGCCGCTGGGGCATCGCCGCGAAGCCGCGCGAGAAGCTCTGTTTGCCTTGTTGTTGCCACTGTTGGCGCTGATTCCCATCAGCCTGTTGGGCACTTGGTTGTTCGTGCGAATTAGTCTGCGCAGTGTGCTGGCGTATCGTCGTGCGGTCGAGGCGCGAGGCGTTGGTGATTTATCGCCGATCAAGGTGGCCCGCCTGCCGGCAGAAATTGATCCGCTGGCCGAGGCCGTCAACCATCTGCTGGAGCGTTTGCGCAAGGCCCTGGAAGCCGAACGCAGCTTTACCGCCAACAGCGCCCATGAGCTGCGCACGCCATTGGCCGCGACCCTGGCGCAGATCCAGCGGCTACACCACGAGGCGCCCGAAGGCCCGTTGCGAGTACGAGCGGCGAAGATCGAAAACGCATTGCGCGAGTTGGTGCGGCTTTCGGAAAAACTCATGCAACTGGCCAAGGCCGAGGGCGGTGGGCTGCTGTCCGAAACACCTCAGGACCTGATTCCATTGCTCGCCCATGGGGTCGATGAATGGAACCAGCGCAATGGTCAGCGCATCGAGTTGCATTTGCCCGGCCAAGCCAGCGTGTACTCAAGCATCGATCCGGACGCCTTTGGCATCCTCCTGCGCAACCTGATCGAGAATGCGCTCAAGTATGGGGCAGCAGATCAACCGATAGAAATCAGCCTCACCGAAGAGGCGCTACTGCGGGTGGTCAATGGCGGCCCTGCGGTGCCGCAGTCGGTATTGCAGCGTCTTACAGAGCGCTTTGTACGTGGCCACAGTGAAATCAGTGGTTCAGGGTTGGGGTTGGCGATTACGAAAACCATCGTGCAAGGGGTCAACGGGAGAATGAAATTGGTGTCCCCTGCGACAGGTCGACAGGAGGGTTTCGAAGTGTGTGTCTGGTTACCGCTTGCCTGACTCCAGCCAGGTCGTCCATGACCGCGATTCGAGGCGCAGGCACAAAAAAGCCCGGACACCGCCGGGCTGTTCAGAGAATACATTCAGCGCGAGTCCACCTCTTTCTCCACCTCGGCAGATGATTCCCTGCACTTGCGAACCCGGTCAAAGAGAGCGTGAACCGGGTGTAGAACAGCCGCAAGCGTGCACAGCAGCAAGATGACGAACATTAAAATCAGCGGCGTGCTTTCGTGCGAAAACATGGTGGGTACTCCTGTAGTCACTATGTTGTAACCCGCAGGGTAGACGCGTTTGACGGTGATTGGGATGAACGTATGTTCATCCTCGGGCGCTTGAATTGTGGTACGACAGAGCTTGCACTGGCTGGCACCGCGCAGGGAGTGTGCAAGGATTATGCGCCGAAGTCATCCGGCGCATCGGCGGCTCTCATTCAGCCACCAGCAACAATGACTGCGGCACCGTGCTCTGCGGGTGTTGCGGTTCCTGCAGGCCCGTCAGCCGAAAGCCAGCCATGTCCAGGGCATTGAACCAGCTGGGCAGGGTGCGCAGGTACCACGGCATGGGCTGCCACTGTCCCTTGAAACCTTCGAAGTGTTCCTGCCGCCAACCATCCTGATAGTCGCCCGCGGCGGCGACCCAGGGATGCAAGGTCTGGATCACCAGGGCGCCGCCAGGGACGAGCAGAGCCTTCATGGCGGTGAGCAGGGGGATGATGTCCTGGTGCAACAGAGCAAAGTTGGCGCAGATCAGGTCGTAGTCGCTGCCAATATCCACCTTCGCCTGCACCAGCGCTTCATAGCTGGCCAGGTGCACGGGTGAAGAGCCGGTCGCCCGCGCGGACTCTACCAGCGTGGCATCGCCATCCACCCCAACGGCCTGGATACCCCGCCCGGCCAGGGCCCGCAATAGCCAGCCTTCACCGCAACCCAGGTCGAGCACGCGCCCGGGTTGGCGGCTGAGTATTGCCAGCAGGATAGCCTGGTCGGTCACTTCGCGCCGGCTGGCGATGGCGCCGGTGCGGACGGCATCGATCCAGGCCTGGGCGTTGTGGTGCCAGCTTTGAAGGAGCTCTGATTCGTGGGTGGGCATAGCGGTGTCCGGTGCAAGGGTGAATGCAAGAATAGAGTACGCTGACCAGTCACCATTATTTTAAGGCGGGACAATTGCGAAAGCGGTCATGACGGAAGTTCCAGGTGTCGTCCGGCAATGCGATCCTTTCAAATCGCCAGCGCTTTGGGGGCATTGACGCTTTACTGCAGTCGAGTACGGACAGTCGTAGCTCGTAGATGAGCGCTCAGCTCCCGGTCCTCGCATCCGCGCGATTCTTTTCACTGCAGAAATCGAGGAATGCCCGCAGCTTTGGCAGGACTTGGTTTCGATGGGGAAAATAGGCAAAAAAACCCGGGCTTTCAGGCATGAAGGTGTCCAGACAAGGTTCCAGCAGCCCCTGATCAATCAAAGGTTGGACGTTGCTGGAAATGTTATAGGCCAATCCAACTCCGGACACTGCCGCAGCCAGGCTGGTCGCGGGGCCGTTGACGATCATCGGCCCCTTCACGTCTATCGCAAAGACTCTTGGTGTCCTCTCGGCATCCTGCTCCACAAAACCCCATCGATAGAGGGCGCCGCTGACCAGGCGGATGTTGATGCAGGCATGTTCGCCAAGCTGGTCGGGATGTTGTGGTTTGCCCCGCTTGGCAAAGTATCCGGGCGACCCGACCACGGTCAGGGGTGACGACCTGCCGAGGCGCACGCCCACCATGTCCTGGGCGATCATGTCGCCGATGCGGATCCCTGCGTCATAGCCTTCGGCAACGATATCGACGTAACGGTCTTCAAAGACCAGTTCCAGCTCCACTTCGGGGTATGCGGCGGTAAATCCCGGGAGCATCGGCTCGATCAGGGGCTGTGCCACGTAGGGCACGCTCAGGCGCAACAAGCCCCGCGGATGCAGGCCAAAGCGCTGCGCAGCGTCAAACGCCACTCCGATGTGGGCCATGCCGGTTTCAACCTGTTCGAGGAATACCTTGCCCGCTTCGGTCAATCCCACGGACCGTGTCGTGCGCGCCAAGAGCGGCATGCCGACACGCGCCTCGAGGCGCTTGATGCTCCAGCTTACCGCGGCAGGTGTGACACCCAGTTCCAGCGCTGCGGCGGTAAAGCTGCGCTTTTGCGCAACACGGGTAAACACAACGATTCCATCAAGGAAGTCTGCGCGCATTATTAAATACAACTTAAAAATTCATTAAAAAATACACTTACTATTAAATAATCCGCAAGTAAAGACATCCTTTATGCTACTGACATGAAAGCGAACCCATCCCCTTCACTGATCACGCGACTGACGTTTTGCCTGCTGTCGGGGCAACCGTCGTGCTCTTTACCGTAGGAAATGCCATGTCACAGACTCTCACCGAACGCAGTCAGCCCAAGTCGCAAAAGGTAAGCTTCCCAAGCGGAGACGGGTTTGTCGTTGCGAGCCTTTACCTTCCTGAGAGTTACGATTCATCATGTCGTTATCCGGCTGTCGTGGTCGGCGGCTCGTTGAGTTCAGTGAAGGAGCAGATGGCGGGTAACTATGCCGGCGAGCTTGCCCGGCGTGGCCTCATTACTCTGGCGTTGGATTATCGCAACTACGGCGAGAGCAGCGGAGCCAAGCGCCAGTACGAGGACCAGGCATCCAAGACTGAAGATTTGTCCGCCGCGCTCATCTTCCTGAAGGGGCGCGCAGACGTCGCGGGAACGGGTCTGTTGGGCATCTGCACATCGGGCGGAACGGTCCTCTATGCGGCAGCGAAGGATCCCAGTGTGGGAGCGGTGGCCGCTGTCGCGGGTTATTTTCCTGATCCAGGGTTATTGCTCATGATGTTTGGCGGCGAAGCGGCTATCGAGCAGCGGAGGGCTGCCGGCCGTGAAGCTCGCAAGCGTTATGAGGAAACGGGGGTGATCGAGACCATTCTCGCCTACAGCCCCACCGACACGACCGCCATGAGCACCAGCCCCAGCGAGTACTACATGGACCCCTCCCGTGGCGGCGGGGTGCGGGCCTGGCGTAATGAGTTCGCGGTGATGGCCTGGGAGCCTTGGCTGGACTTCGATCCCCTTGCGCAAGCTGCGCACGTCACCGCCCCCGCGTTGATCATCCATTCGGACGGCTCGGCCTTTCCCGATCAGGCCCGCAAGGTCTATGAACGCCTGGCCGGGCCAAAGGCGTTGGCTTGGCTGGAAGGGGGGCACTACGACTTCTACGATCAAGCCAGCACGGTGCGCCAGTCCGCAGACCGGCTGGCCACTCACTTTTGCGACAGGCTTGCTTGAAGATCAGGCCTGGCCGTCCAACGCGCAGGACTTGTATCTGGTTCAATCAAGTCAGAACCCCGGCGCATGATCAGCACCGAGACCTCGTAGGTGAGGACCTTTCTAGCGTGCTCGGTAAAAACTTCAACCCTCAGGACGACCCAGCCTCGGTCATTTCTTCGGGGGTGGGACGTCGAGGTACGCACCTTGGCGACAATGCTGATCACATCCCCCGGTAGCACGGGGGACAACAGGCGGAATTTATCGAATTGTCCACCCGCGACAACGCGGGTACGCAGGTACAAGACCTCGCACATGAGGCGCTGGACGATCGCGAAGGTTTGTATCCCGCTGGCGCAGTGAACACCGAGAGGACTGTTGCGCGCCTGTTCCGGATCAATGTGCATGTCCAGAGGATCATATTCCAGGGCAAAGGCGATGATCTCCTCCTCACTCATCGCCTCAGGCCGTGATGCCGTCCACGTGGTGCCTGGCTTGAAGTCTTCCCAGAAGAGCGTTGCATGCGTCATGGGGCCAATCCCCTCACTTGCTTTTTCAAACCAGCAGTCCTCTACAAGCCGTCCTGATCTTGGAGCGCGAACTTGACCGCGGCAATGTTCAAATACCTCAGCCTTGGTGAACGTTTCGGACGTTGACAGAAGGGGGCAGGCAATCGAACGTAGTGATATCGAGCCAGGATCGCGCCGGCAACGCCACGTAGCGCGAAGCGGTGAAGGCGGTCCCGCTCTCGCATGGCGTTATGGAGAAGAGATGATACAGGCTCAATACAAGGGAACCACGTCAATCGGTTTGGTGCATGAAGCGTTGTCCGGGGCGATTCGACGTGGCCTGGATGTGCAGCCGATTCTGCAGTTCGCCCGTATTGATCCCGAGCTTCTGAATGCGCCACAGGCACGTGTCGAGGCGTCTGCTTTTTCACGTCTGTGGATCGCCTTGTCAGACCAGTTGGATGACGAGTTCTTCGGCATCGATAGTCATCCGATGCGCCGGGGAAGCTTCCAACTGATGTGTCATGCGGTCATCGGATGCCGCTCCCTGGAACAGGCGTTACAGCGCATCCTTACTTTTCTTCGAAGTATCCTCGATGATATTTACGGGACGCTGGAGATCGAGGGAGACGACGCGCGGATCGTCATTCATGACCATGGAATCGAACGCCGCCTGTACGCCTATGGCACGTGGCTGATCCTGGTACATGGCCTGCTGTGTTGGTTGGCCAATAGGAGAATTGCGCTGCAGGAAGTGCGCTTTCGACCCGCCCGTCCAGAGGACGACAGTGATTATCGGATGCGGTTTTGTGCGGACATTGAATACGGTTCGGCGACGACCTGGGTTCGCTTTGACCGGAGTTTCCTAGACCTGAGAATTGCCCAGAACAGCAGCCACCTGTCGGCCTTTCTTCGAGAGGCGCCGGCCAATCTGTTAGTGAAGTATCGCAACGACGAAAGCCTGAGTGCCTTGATTCGACATCGACTGCGGGAACAAAGCCCTGACGATTGGCCGGAGTTGGATGCGATCGCCAAGGACCTGCGGATCTCAAGCTCGACGTTCCAGCGCCGTCTCCAGGCCGAGGGTGCCAGCTATCAACGCCTGAAGGACGATCTGCGACGGGACATGGCGATCAATCTGTTGAGCCAGGCTGAGCT
This sequence comes from Pseudomonas sp. ICMP22404, assembly GCF_006227205.1. Classification (GTDB taxonomy): domain Bacteria; phylum Pseudomonadota; class Gammaproteobacteria; order Pseudomonadales; family Pseudomonadaceae; genus Aquipseudomonas. The sequence continues at coordinate 101,355 of NZ_VCNG01000004.1, read as the reverse complement.
GAGTGTCAGCGATGTAGCGGCGCTCACCGGATTCCAGGAGACCAGTGCGTTCCACCGCGCTTTCAAGAAGTGGACCGGCGTCAGCCCTGGGGTGTATCGCAGTAACCCCGCCGTCTCCTAGTGAGCGTTGGGCCAGTCCCATCCCCCAGCATTCGAGATGTTTTCCTGTACCGCGCCCGGGGTACGCGAAAATCGCGGCGCGGGCGCTGCTTGCAACACACCGTCGGCCTCTTGATAAACGCCTCTGGCCCGCATCTGCGGGTGCTCGGCGGCCTCTGCAAGCGTCAGCACGGGCGCAAAGCAGGCGTCGCGGCCTTCAAGCAGCGAACACCATTGTGCTCGAGTGCGTGTCGCAAACAGGCGGGCCAGCTGTTCGCTTTGCTCGGCCCATTTGTCTGGATCTTCGCAACCGGACCGGACCCCGGGCGGCGCGTCGATCAGCGCCATCAACTCGGCAAAGAACCGCGGCTCAAGAGGACCCACGGAAATCTCCCGACCGTCCGAACAGGTGTAGCAGCGATAATGAGGCGCGGCGCCTGACAGCAGGTTCCGATCCCGTTCCAGGCTGATCGCGCCGCTGGGCAACAGCCCGGCAAAGAAGGTCATCATGGAAGACACGCCGTCGATGATCGCGGCGTCCACCACCTGGCCTTTACCCGAACGTTCACGTTCCCACAGCGCCGCTAAAATGCCGAAGGCCAGGAACATGGAACCGCCACCGAAGTCTCCGACCAGATTCAGAGGAGGCAGAGCGTTACCTTGCGCAGTGCCGATCGCCGCCAACGCGCCGGTGAGGGCAAGGTAGTTGATGTCATGGCCAGCGCGTTGGGCGAGTGGCCCGGTTTGCCCCCATCCCGTCATTCGCCCATAGATCAATCGCGGATTACGTGCAGTGGCTTCCAGGGGGCCCAGTCCCAGGCGCTCCATCACCCCAGGACGAAAGCCTTCGATGAGCACGTCCGCGTCTTCGATCAGGGCCAGGGATTCCTCGACCCCGCTTTCACTTCGGATATCCAGCGTGATGTGCTTGCGGCCCCTGTCGACGACCGGGTTCGGCCATCCATTTCCACCTTCACGCTCAATGCGTATGACCTGCGCGCCCATGTCCGCGAAGAGCATCGCGCAGTGTGGACCAGGACCAATGCCTGCGAACTCGATCACTCGCAGTCCCACCAGGGGACCTTGGCGCTTCACTGTTTCGTCGGGCATAAGCACTCCATTGCATGAGCTGTTCATGCAAGACGGCTGAAGATGAGGTCAGGACATGAGCGGTAGGGCGATGGGTCGCCAGGCAAGACACGGCGTCATGTTCGGCAACCTTCGCAGTCGCTGGCAAGGGTGAAAAAGTTCAACTGCCGTGACTTGTTTGGACACCCAGGGGCCAACGCGGCGTGGCGTCAGATCACCAACAGTCAAGTTGGACAGGCCAACGCCAGGCAGTGCCCGGAACGGTCAGTCACAACGATGTCCCCGGGCATGGGCCAACTTCATTTTGAATTCTAGGATGAGCCACAGGTAGCCCATCAGATTGGTGACCCCTGTGCACTTCTCCAATAAGAACAAGATCGAAGGAGACATCCTATGCAGTCGGTAAATGTCTATGCCCTCACGGGCGACTCAAAGTTCAATCGCTTCCATGGCCTTATCCTGTTCTGGTGCGTGCTCATTCTGATTATCGATGGGTATGACCTCGCTGTCGTGGGCGCCGCGCTGCCCGCCATCATGACGGACATGAACATTGATCCGACCAGCGCCGGTGTCATGGCCGGTTCCGCACTGTTCGGGACAATGCTCGGCGCAATCTTTCTCGGGACGCTGGCAGACCGCATCGGTCGACCGAAGATGGTCGCCATTTGCGTGGCGCTGTTCAGCTTTTTTACCTCCGCGGCGGGCCTCACGAGCGATCCGATCAGTTTCAGCATCGCGCGGTTCATCGCCGGGCTTGGTATTGGCGGTGTCCTGCCGATCTGTACGGCGCAAATGGGCGAGTTCTCTCCAATCAAGCTACGTACCCGCATGGTGACGTTGGTGTTCGCAGGTTATTCGGTCGGGGGCATTCTGGTGGCTCTGACCGCCAAGCAACTCATCGAAAGCCATGGCTGGCAGTCGGTTTTCTATGTAGCGGGCCTGCCGGTGTTCTTGATCCCCTTCATCTTGAAGACCATGCCCGAGTCCATCGGCAATCTGCTCAAGAAGGGGCGCCAGGACGAGCTGCGTGCAATCGCCCGGAGAATCGATCCGAGTCTGGTGATGAGCGATAACGCGGTCATGACCGGCAATGCGCAGGTATTGGACAAGCAGGACGCGCCGGTTCGAAATCTCTTTCGAGACGGCCGTGGGTTCAGCACCGTGATGATCTGGGCGGCTTTCATGACTGGCCTGTTCATGGTCTACGCCCTCAATTCCTGGCTTACCAAGTTGATGGCCATGGCCGGATTCAGCCTCGGGTCTGCGCTGAACTTCGTCATCGTCTTCAACCTGGGGGCGATAGCGGGCGCGCTCGGGGGCGGTTGGCTCAGCGACAAGCTGAACATCAAGCATGTGCTGGTCGCGTTTTATCTGATCGGCGCAATCGCGTTGACGGTGCTGGGATACACCCGGTCCACGAGCCTGTTAGTTGCAGTCGTGTTCATCGTCGGTGCATCGACCCTGGGCACGCAGCTTCTGGCGTATGCCTATGCGGGGGATTTCTACCCCTCGACCATTCGTTCCACCGGCGTTGGGTTCGCCTCCGGGGTTGGCCGGGTCGGGGCTATCGTCGCGCCGATTCTCATCGGTTGGTTGGTGTCGATCAAACTACCCCTCGAACAGAACTTCATGGCAATCAGCCTGGCCGGCCTCATTGGCGCCGCCGCCGTTTCCCTGATCAATCAGACCCGCGCCGATTCGGTCCGCGTGCGAAAGGCCACCGCGCTGGCTGGCTGACAGCTGAACGCCAGCGTTTTTTTGTGAATTCGTTATCCATGGGACAAGAGCATGAACCGCTTATCACAACCTCCACTCTCGCCTGAATTGCTGAGTCGAACGGTGGATTGGGCGATCACCACGCGTCGTAGCATGAGGGCCTATTTGCCAACCCCGGTGCCGCTCGAGGAGGTCGAAGCAATCCTCGACATCGCTCGTTTCTGCCCCACCGGTGTGAACATGCAGCCATGGCGGGTCCATGTGGTAACGGGGGAGGTCAAGGATCAGTTGTCCCAGGTCATCACCCAGCTGGATAACGATCCGACGCTGAGCCTTGGCCTTGAAGATGCCTACGAGTATTACCCTCGCCAATGGATCACCCCTTATATCGACAGGAAGAGGCAGGTGGGTTGGGAGTTGTATGGCCTGTTGGGTATCGAAAAGGGTGACAAGCAACGCATGCATCAGCAGCACGGCCGCAATTATCGGTTTTTCGATGCGCCGGTGGGCCTGTTGTTCACCATCGATCGGGTGCTTCAGAAAGGCAGCCTGCTCGACTATGGCATGTTCCTGCAAAGCGTGATGGTAGCGGCCCGTGGCAGAGGGCTGCACACCTGTCCCCAAGCCGCCTTCTTGAAGTATCACCAAGTGATCGCCGAGTTACTCGGTATCCCCTCCGATCAGATGCTGGTGTGCGGCATGAGCCTTGGCTATGCGGACGAGTCCAGCCTGGAAAACAGCCTGGTGACCGATCGAGAGCCGGTGAGCGCGTTTGCAACGTTCCATCACAATAATAAGGAGTCAATGGTATGAGTCGTGAAGCCTATGAGTACGGTCTCGACCGAAATCCTGCGAATCATCTGCCTCTCACACCGCTCGGGTTCCTGGACCGTGCGGCGCTGGTGCACCCGGGCCGAGTGGCGGTCATTCATGGCGATCTGCGAAGAACCTGGTCTGAAACCCGCGACCGCGCCTTTCGCCTCGCCTCTGCGCTGGTTGCCAGGGGAATCGGGACGGGCGACACCGTTTCGATCCTGTCGCCTAACACGCCCGCGATGTTCGAAGCGCATTACGGCGTGCCTTTATCCGGCGCGGTTCTGTACTGCGTCAATTATCGGCTCGATGCAGAGGGCGTGGCGTTCATTCTCCGCCATGCGGAGTGCAAGCTGCTTTTTGTCGATCGCGAATTTTCCGCGCTGGCCGCGGCGGCTATCGAACTGCTGGGGGAGCGCCCGACAGTCGTCGATATCAACGATCATTTGGCGCCTGTGGGCTCAGCGATCGGTGAGATCGATTATGAGTCGCTGCTGTATGAAGGCGATCCCGAGTTTGCTGGCGTTTGGCCGGTTGATGAATGGCAACCCATCGCACTCAATTACACCTCGGGCACCACCGGCGACCCTAAGGGGGTTGTCGCCAGCCATCGGGGAACGTACCTGATGAGCCTGCTGCAACTCACCAACTGGCCGGTATCCAGAGCGCCGCGCTATTTGTGGACGCTTCCGATGTTTCATGCCAACGGATGGTGTTTTACCTGGGCGATCACGGCGGCGGCGGGTACGCACGTGTGCCTACGCAAGGTCTCTGCAGAGGCAGTGTTCGATGCCATCGACCAACACGGGATCGATCATTTCTGTGCCGCGCCCATTGTCATGGCAATGATTGCCAACTCAACGGAGCGGCCACCCTTGGCGTCACCTGTCCGCGTATTGACTGCCGGTTCCGCGCCACCCGCGGCGGTACTGAGCGCGGTCGCTTCCCTGGGTTTCGATGTCGACCACGTATACGGGATCACCGAAGTCTGTGGCACACCGGTCAGTTGCGTATGGCAGGACGATTGGTCTGCTCGTCCTTCATCCGAGCAGTGTTCGCTTCGGGTACGCCAGGGTGCGCGGGCAGCCGCATTCGAAGGCTTGATGGTGGCTGACACCGAAACCCTTGAACCTGTACCGCACGATGGCCAAACCACCGGTGAACTGTTGCTGCGCGGCAATACGGTGATGATGGGCTATCTGAAAAATTCCCGTGCCAATGAAAAGGCGTTTGGTGGCGGTTGGTTCCACACGGGCGACGTCGCAATCGTGCACGAGAATGGTTATGTGCAGATCACTGATCGCTGCAAGGACGTGATCATCTCGGGCGGGGAGAATATCTCTTCCATCGAAATCGAGGACGTGATGCATGGCCACCCGGCCGTATTGCACGCGGCCGTCGTGGCTCAGCCCGACGACAAATGGGGCGAGGTGCCCTGTGCCTTCATCGAACTCAAGGCCGGCGCAACGCCGCCTGACGAAGCGCAATTGATTGCCTTCTGCCAGGAGCGTCTGGCGCGGTTCAAGTGCCCGCGCAGGATCGTGTTCATGGAACTGCCGAAAACGGCGACCGGGAAAATCCAGAAATTCATTCTTCGCGAACAAGCGGGAAGCCGGGAAGCGATTGTTCGACTGGCGTCGGCTGGTTGAGTCCTCGGCTGGCAAGAAATCCGTAACGGTTGGATATAACAAACACTGCCCGACATTCAGGCGGTAGGTCTTCATGCATACAACAAAAATAAAAGGTGCCTGTCATGCCGATAACGTTCAAACAACTGGTCGTGGCTGTTGGGGGATGCTCTACGATTTCCAGTGCTTCAGCTGATCTGCTGGGGGACTCGAAGGGGAGTCTGGAGTTTCGGAACTTTTATTACAATCGCGATTACAGAAATGAAGGCGCCAGCCAGTCCAAACGCGATGAGTGGGCGCAAGGCTTCATTCTCAATCTGCAATCGGGATTTACCGAGGGCAGGGTCGGCTTCGGTGTCGACGCACTCGGGTTGCTGGGCGTGAAGTTGGATTCCAGCTCGGATCGCACCGGTTCAGGGCTGCTCCCATATGATTCGCAGCGCAACGTGGAAGACGAGTACGGGAAAATGACGCTTACAGCCAAGGCCCGACTCGGTCGGAGCGAGCTCAGGATCGGTGGGCTGAGTCCTCTCATGCCCATGCTGTGGAGCAATAATAGTCGGCTGTTGCCTCAAGTTTTCAGAGGGGGGATGCTGGTTTCCAATGACTTGGATCCCGTCACGATCACGGCCGTTCGGGTGAACGCGGTTAAGCAACGAAACTCGACCGACTTCGAGTCCCTGACGACCACGGGGTATCGCGCGGTTGAGGCCGATCATTACAACTACCTCGCCTTCGACTACAAAGCGTTGCCCACGCTGACGCTGAGCCTGCACACCGCCGAGCTTGAAAACCTGTACCGCTCGAACTACTACGGGTTCAAGCTTAACCAGCCGCTTACTACCGGCACCTTGATCTCCGATATCCGTCTGTTTGATGCGAAGGAAACGGGTGATAAGGCGCTCGGCGAGGTCGACAATCGCACGCTGAGCAGTTATTTCGCCTACAGCCTCAAAGGGCATACCCTGGGGGGCGGATATCAGAAGGCCTGGGGTGATACACCGTTTGCCTTCGTCAATGGCTCCGATACCTATCTGTTCGCCGAATCCCTGGCAAGTACGTTCACCGCGCCAAACGAACGCATCTGGTTCGCCCGGTATGATTTCGACTTTGCCGCCATTGGTGTGCCCGGGCTGACGTTGGGCATCAAGTATGTGAACGGTGAAGATGTCGCCCCCACCTTGCTCGCTGGCGCACGCGCAGCGGCGTTACGGGCGCAAGGGCGTGAAGGTCGGGAGTGGGAGCGGATGACCGACATTACCTACGCCGTCCAGAGTGGTCCGGCGAAAGGCATGTCGGTGCAATGGCGTAACTCGACAAATCGGTCCACTTACGCTGACAGCGCGAACGAGAACCGACTCATTGTTCGCTATACCGTCAACTTTTAGAGCGTCAGTGCCCTTTTGGCCACGTTGTCCTGAATGAGGTTGGGAAGTTGCAACAAGTTTGACTTTTGAGCCGTCCCTGGCTCATTCAGGCAACCGTGCTTAGAACTTGAATCGCCCCACCAGCCCCCTCAATTGACCGGAAATGTCCGTCAAACGGCCCGAACCGGTCTGCGCCGAGTGGGCAAACTCCTCGACCAGTTGCGCATCGGCATGGATCTGCGCGATGTGCCGGTTGATGTCTTCGGCCACCTGATGCTGTTCCTCGGCGGCGGTGGCGATCTGGGTGTTCTGGTCGCGGATCGAGTCCACCGAGTTGCGGATCTTGTCGAAACTGTCGCGGGCCTGTTGGATGCGTTCCACGCTGGTTTGCGACACCAGCAGGCTGTTCTGCATCTGCTGGGTCACTTCCTGGGTGCGGCGGGCCAGATTACCGAGCAGGCTGTCGATCTCGCCGGTGGAGTCGGCGGTGCGCCGTGCCAGGGCCCGTACTTCATCGGCCACGACGGCGAATCCGCGACCCTGGTCGCCGGCGCGCGCGGCTTCGATGGCGGCGTTGAGGGCCAACAGGTTGGTCTGCTCGGCAATCGAGCGGATGGTGTCGAGGATGGTGTTGATGTTCTTGCTGTCCTGCTCGAGTGCCTGCATGGTCTGGGTCGACTGCTGCAGGTCTTCGCTCAGTTTCAGCACGCTGCCGGTGGCTTCGCCGATGTGATGCTGGCCATCGTGCACATCACGGTAGCCGGTGTCCGCGCTGGTGGCGGCCTGGCTGCAGGAGCGGGCCACTTCGTTGGCGGTCGCGACCATTTCATTGAAGGCGGTGCTGACCAGCTCCACTGCCTGGCGTTGGCGACCGGCGGCTTCGTTCATGTTGGTGGCGACTTCGCTGGTGTCGGCCGCCGCGCTTTGCAAGTCGGAGGAGGCACTGCCGATTCGCTGTACCAACTGTGCAATCATGCCCAGGAACTGGTTGAACCAGCTGGCCAGGGTGGCCGTTTCGTCCTTGCCTTGTACGGAGAGTTGACGGGTGAGGTCGCCTTCACCTTCGGCGATTTCCTGCAAGCCGTTTGCAACGCCGCGAATCGGTCGCACGATGACGCTGGCGAAGCTTGCCCCAACGACCGCGAAGATCACTGCCAATACCGCTGCGATAATGGCGATCAACCAGGTCAGGCTGGAGGCCCCGGCCATGACTTCGTCGCTTTTGATCAGGCCGATGAAGCGCCAGCCCAGGCTCTTGGAGGTGACGATGTTGACCATGTAGGACACGCCATCGATCTCGACCTGGGTCATGCCGTCGCCGCTCTTGGCCAGCGCGGCATAGTTGGGGCCCAGGTCGGCGAGAGGCTTGAAGTTGTGCTTGGCGTCGCTGGCATCCACCAGTACGTTGCCGTTCCCCTCGACCAGGATGAGGTAGCCGCTTTCGCCCAGCTTGATGTTCTTGACCAGTTCGGTCAGTTGCTTGAGCGACACGTCGAGGCCGACGACGCCCACCAGTTTGCCGGCAGCGTCGGATACCGTGTGAACGATGCCGATCAGCGATATATCATCCGGCGCCCAGTAATAGGCGTCTGTGCGCACAGTCACGCCAGGCGAGGCGATGGCGGCCTTGTACCATGGGCGCACGCGTGGGTCGTAGTTGGAGATCTTGGGGTCATCCGGCCAGCTGGCATAGCCGCCATCGGCAAGGCCCACGGAAAGATAGGCGGTGGCCGGATGGCTCTTGGCGAAGCGGTCGAAGATATCCAGGATCTGTTTATTGGTTTCAGGGAGTGGCGTTTGTGCCGCGTCGGCGGCGGAATAGTTTTTCAGGTCCTTTGCCGCCACGATCCGCGGGTCCTTGGCGAAGAATTCGACGTTCTGACTGATGCCATCGAAGAACGTCTTCATGCCATTGTCGATCTGCCGGATTTCCCGGCCGCTGCTGTCGAGGAAGTTGGTTTTTGCCGCTTCGCGCAGGTTCAGCACGACGAGCACCGCCACCAGGACGACCGGAAGGCAGGCGATGGTCGCGAACGCCCATGTCAGCTTCTGTTTGATATTCATGACTTCTCCCGCGGGTATTTATAAGTGTTGGGTCGGCGGAAACAATGGCGGTGTAAGTTGCGAGTGCTGGAAAGGAAGCGCCCATGTCTACTCTCAGCCTATCGACTAAAGGCGAACAGACTTTAGAGCCGCAGGTACTTAAAGGCGTCCCGCGTCGCTAATCCACACGATAGCGACGTTCCCCATACCATGGCCGCTTGCCTGAGATGCGAGAGTGGCGCAAGTCTGATCGTCTTCAGGAAGAGGCCCTATGCCAAGCGCATTCGAGAGCGTACTTAAAAACAAGAACATGGCTTATCGGCCACTCGGCTCGCCGGGGGTGGATCAGGCGCCGACCCGCGTCGCGTTCGTATTGATGGACAATTTCTCGATGATGTCCTTCACCGGTGCGGTGGATGCCCTGGTAACGGCCAACCTGATGTGTGACATGCCCCTCTACGAGATTCTGACGGTCGGAGTGTCGGGGAGCCAGGTGACGAGTGACCTGGGGATTGTCATTTCCACTGACATCGAGTTGGCGCAATTGCCGGAAAACCAGGACGTTCTCATCGTCGCCGGGGGTTTTCGTGTAAAGCTGCAAGGTGTCCCCCTGCTGCGGCGCAAGCTGCGCGCCAATGCGGCGTCGGGGGCGATACTGGGTGGGCTGTGGAATGGGGTTTTCTTCGTTGCCGACGCCAGCCTGCTGGACGGTTTCGAATGCGCCGTTCACCCGGAAAGCCGAGCGATGATGGTGGAGGTCTTCCCTCATGTGAAGGTATCGAGCCGGGCCTATGTCGTTGATCGCGGACGGGTCAGTTGTGCCGGTGCCAACAGTTCGCTGCGCATGATGCTCCAGCTGATCCGCCAGACGGGAGGGGAGGCCCTGGTGGGGGCCATCGAGGAAATTCTGCGGTGTGACGAATCGGGCGATGCGTCGGATTTGCCGCCCGTCTTCGTCGAGACGGACCCGAGGCTGCCGGAAAGCCTCAAGCTGGCGTTGGAGTTGATGTGGCAGAACATCGAAGAGCCATTGACCATCGATGAACTGGCGGCCTGCGTGAAGATTTCCAAGCGCCAGCTGGAGCGGCGCTTCTGCAGTTTTCTCGGCGCGACCCCAACGCGTTACTACCTGGAGTTGCGCCTGACCCGGGCACGCCAGCTCATCCAGCAGACCAATCGATCGATGACAGAGGTCGCCGTGGCGACGGGCTTTGTCAGCTCCCCGCATTTTCAGCGGCGTTTCCGGGATTTTTTCGGCGTTCCGCCAGGCAGCTATCGTTCGACGTTCGGGCGGAAGTAGGGCTGGAGCAGCGACGTGTTCGCGGGGTATCGGCCGGCTTGCATCCATGCCGGCCGATACCCCGCTGTCATAAGCAAGCTCGTTCCCCCCGGTGAGGGCTCACGGCATCTGCGGCAGTTCCTGCGGTCGCAGATCGAACACCAGCACCTCGGCATCCTGGCCATTGCTCAACGTCAGTACCTGTTCTTCCCGCACTCGCACGCCATCACCTTCCTGTAACGACACGCCATTGAGCTCGACGTTGCCCCGGGCGACATGCACATAGGCATAGCGATCAGGTGCCAATGTCAGGGTGGCGCTTTCGCTGCCATCGAACAGTCCGGCAAAGACCCGTGCGTCCTGGCGCACCTCAAGGGAGCCGTCGGCGCCGTCCGGCGAGATGATCAATTGCAGGCGACCGCGTTTCTGCCCGCAGCTGAAATGCTCCTGCTGGTAGCGTGGCTTGGCACCGCTGACATTCGGCACGATCCAGATCTGCAGGAAGTGCACCGGCTCGTCCGCGCTGTGGTTGAACTCGCTGTGGGCCACGCCACTGCCGGCGCTCATCAGTTGCACATCGCCTGGGCGAATGACCGAGCCTGTACCCAGGGTGTCCTTGTGTTCCAGCGCGCCTTCGAGCACATAGGAGAAAATCTCCATGTCCCGGTGGGGGTGCTGGCCGAAACCCTTGGCGGCGGCCACCCGGTCATCGTTGATGACCAGCAGGTCGGAGAAGCCTTGTTGATTGAGGTCACGGTAGTTGGCGAAGGAAAAGGTGTGGAACGAGGTCAGCCAGCCGTGACGGGCGATTCCGCGGTCCGCAGCTTTGCGAAGGGTCAGCATGGTAGTTCTCCTGGTTCAGTGGGCGACGGCTTTGGCCGTTCGCCGGGGACAGAAGAAGGTTAATGGTTATGCTGCTGCTTAATAAGTAGGTGAAAAACGAAAGACTGTCACTTATAAGTGGACAATAAGCAGGCCTGCCAGCCGGTGCGGTGCGTTAACATGATGTCGAAGCCGCGTCTGGTGCGACATCGGACCTGTGGGAGCGAGCCTGCTCGCGATGGCGTTGGTACAGTCAACATCCCTGCAAGTTGACCCACCGCTATCGCGAGCAGGCTCGCTCCCACAGGTTTTATCAGGCGGGCTTGCTGCGTTCCTCTGGATTTTTTGGTGTGTTAACTGATGAAAACCGTTGCAATGGTGCTGTTCCCGGATTTTTTACTACTCGACATGGCCGGGCCGATGGAGGTGTTTTCCATCGCCAACCGCTATCTTGAGCCGGATCAACGCTATCAATTACTGACCCTGGGCACTGATCGCGGCCCATTGCGGGCCTCCAACGGCGTGGCGGTCGAGGCCGACATCCACATCGACCAGGCCTGGGCGGCCTATGATGTACTGCTAGTGCCGGGCGGGCCGGGGGCCTACAACGATCGACATCCGGGGTTGCACACCTGGCTGCGGGCCGCGACGCAACGGGCCACGCGCTACGGCTCCATCTGCACCGGGGCCTTCGTGCTGGGTGAGGCGGGATTGCTTGACGGCTACCGCGTCACCACACACTGGCATTACACCGAACGCCTGATCCGGCGTTTCCCCAAGGCACTGGTGGAAACCGACAAGATCTTCCTGCAGGACCGGCGCCTGTTCACGTCCGGCGGCGTCACCGCCGGCATCGACCTGGCATTGGCCATCGTAGCCCAGGACCATGGCCGCAAAGTGGCACTGGATGTGGCCAAGGTGTTGCTGGTGGTCATGAAGCGCCAAGGCGGGCAAGCCCAGTTCAGCCCTCTGGTGGCGGCGGTGGCGTCCCAGGAGTCGGCCGTCACCCGGGTGCAGCATTATGTGATGGAGCATCTCGAAGAGCCGTTCACCGTCGAGCGCATGGCGACGCTGGCCTCCATGAGTCCGCGGCATTTCGCCCGGATGTTCGCCCGCGAAGTGATGATGACGCCGATGGAGTTCCTGCAGGGGGCCCGTATCGACCGGGCCCGTCAGTTGCTGGAAAGCACGGACTTACCCCTCAAGACCGTAGCGTTTCGCAGTGGGTTTGGCAGCGTCCGGCACATGCGTTCTCTGTTCAGCGAAAAACTCGGCCTGACCCCCGTGCAATACCGCCAGCAGTTCAGTTGAGCCCTCCGGTGTCCGTCCAGGGCACCGTGATGTCCGTCATGCACCCTGTGCCAGCATTGTTCTCCGGTCGTGGGCTGCCAAGATAACGGCGAACCCTCTGGAAAGGATGCAAGAGAGCCGGGGCAGACGCGTTTGATGACCGCGACGCCATGCCCACACCGGTTCTTTGGCGCTGGATCACCATGAACAGTTTCGTCAAACCCGATACCGAACCGGCGGTGGGCTTCGGCCCGTTTGCCTTCTACCGGCAGCAGCGGCTCGTCACCCGAGATGGCGAACCCCTCAGCTTGGGCGGACGGGCGCTGGACGTTCTCCAGGTCCTGGTGGATCACGCCGGCAGCTATATCAGCAAGCAAGCGCTCATCGCCGAGGTCTGGCCGGACAATGTGGTGGAAGACATCAACCTGCGGGTGCACATTGCGGCATTGCGGCGGGCGTTCGGTGACGGGCGGGACGGCTGCCGGTACATCCTCAACGATCCGCGACGTGGCTATTGCTTTGCCGCGCCGCTGGCTTCGTCCAGAGGCGAAAAGCACAACCTGCCTGCACGGCTGAGCCCGGTGATCGGCCGCGATAAAGTGCTGGGCCGGTTGCTGGTCGAGGTGCCGCGCCAGGGCCTGACCACCGTGGTCGGCCCGGGCGGCGTTGGTAAGTCCACCGTGGTGCTGCGGGTCGCGGAGCTGTTGCTGGAACACTTTGACGACGGGGCGTGGTTCGTCGACCTGGCGGCCATCACCGAGCCTTGCCAGGTACGGGCGCGGATTGCTTGTACGCTGGGCCTGGCGCCCGAGGCCCTGGGCCGGCAACTCGAACATCGTCGGCTGCTGCTGGTGCTCGACGGCTGCGAACATCTGCTTGAGGCCTGTCGTGAACTGGCCTTGGCGTTGCGAGCGTCGGCACCGGGCGTGTCGCTGTTGTTGAGCAGTCGCGAGCCGCTGAACCTCACCGATGAGCGCGTCCTGCAACTGCCAGGCCTGACGGTGGCATCGCCCCTTGAGCCCGAGCATCAATTACAGGCATGCCCAGCGGTACAGTTGCTGGTGGAACGGGTTGGCGCCCGGCAGCAAGGTTTCAAACCCAGCGACCGCGACCTGGTGGCGATTGCGCAAATCTGCCAGCGCCTGGACGGTTTACCGCTGGCCCTGGAGCTGGCGGCAGCCCAGGTCTGTGTCTTGGGCGTGGCGGGTGTACTGGAACAACTGGACTTCGGACTGTCGCTCCTGAGCTTTGGCCGGCGCACGGCCGTGCCCCGTCACCGGAGCCTGGAGGCCTTGCTGGACTGGAGTTTCGAGCGTTTGAGCCCCCCCGAGCGGCTGGTATTCCAGCGCCTCGCGGTGTTCGACCGGCCTTTTACCGCCAAGGCGGCCATTGCGGTGATCAGTTGTCCGGAACTGGGTGTCGGGCAGTTGCCCTGGCTGCTGTCACGGCTGGCCCAGCAGTCTCTGTTGAGAGTCGAACCCTGCGCCAATGGGGTGCGTTTCCACTGGCTCCACACCACGCGTGCCTATGCCGTGGAAAAGCTGCGGCGCAGTGGCCAATGGCATTTGTATCATCGGCGTCATGCGCTGCAGAACGCATGGAAGCCTGTCCATTCAAGTCTCGCACCGTTGAGACAACGTCTGGAGCAGCGCGTCGGCCTCCACTAGGTCTGGGGTATCGAAGCCTTCGGTGAAGCGTCGATAGATCGGCTCGAGCAATTCTTGTGCGGCCCGTTCCCGGCCCTGGCGTTGCCATAGTCGCGCCAGGGTCGTGGTGCTGCGCAGCTCCCAGGCCAGGGCACCCTGACCGCGGGCCACGCCCAGGGCGGTCACCAGCTGTTCTTCGGCGCGCTCGTCGAGGGTCGGGTCGTTGCGTGCCAACAAGGCCTGCGCCCCGGCCCGCAGGATCTCGGCTATGCACCAGCCCGCGGCGCCGCTATGGGCGCGATCGAGTTGCTCGGCGCTGACCTGATCGGCACGCAGGGTCACGACAATGTCCTGGATCAGACCGTTGACCGGATTCGCCTCGAGGGGCGCGTCATTGAACGCAGCGTCGTAGTGGCGGGCCCAGCTATGAAACAGCATCACCGAATGTTTGTTGGCCTGGTGTCGCAACAGATCGAGCCTTTCCCGCGCGACTGAATGATCGCCGTTGTAGCGTGCAATCACGCAACCGGCCAGCGCGAGGGTGTAGCAGATCGAGGTGCCGTGATTGATCTGCAAGGCAATTTGCAGGGCGAGATTGGCGGCCCGCCGGGCTTTTTCGGCAAAGCCTTGTAGCCAGAGTACGCGTGCCAGGGTGGTCAGCGACGCTACGCTCTGGTCGTATTGCACGCCGAAGCCGTGGGTGAAGCGGCTGAGGTGGCCGCTCTGGGCCAGGCGCTGGATGACCTGTTCGGCATCTTGTCGGGCCGCGCCCTGGTCGCCGGCAAAGTGCAGCGCCAGCACCCGCAGGCGTTGGGCGCTCAAAGACAGGAGCGGATCGCCCAGGGTGCCCAGCCGGTCGAAGTCCTGGCTTTGTTCCAGCGCCTGCTGGTAATAGCCGCAACTGAGGTTGACCGCCATGTGCCCCGACACCGCCCGGAGCTCGCCGGCGCGGTTCTGGCATTGTTGCGCCAGCTGCCGGGCGGTGACGAAGGCGCGGATCGTGGCCGGCGTACCGCCCTCGGTGTGGTAGTTGAAACTGGCGTGGGCCAATTCCAAAGCGAGGCTCAGCCTGGGGCATGGCGACGGGGCGGCCCGCAGTAATTGCAGCGCCTTATTGACGTAAAGCCCATGCTCCTTGAGCAATGACAGCTCCTGCCAGAGGGGCAGGGTGCTGGCGGTCAAGCGGATGGCCACCTGATGGGAACCGTGCGGGCCCAACCCGCGATCGAGGGCCGCGCGGATGTCATCGCGATAGGCGGCGTAGCGCGCGATCCACACTGGCGTGGCGGTGTTTTCCCAATCCTGCTCGGCTTGCTCCATCAGGGCCAGGCAGCGCTCGGCATGGCGTTCCTGGCTGGCTGCCAGTTCGCCGGCTTCGACCAGTTTTTCCTGGGCATAACTGCGGGTGGTGTCCAGCAGGCGATAGCGCACCTCTTCATCGCCGACTTCGACGTTGAGCAGGGATTTGGCCACCAGTTGGCTGATCGACACCAGCACCTGGTCGGGCGCGACATGTGGTCCGATGATCACCGCGGCTGCCGACGTCAGGTTGAAGCTGCCCATGAACGTTGACAACCGTCGCAGGCAGATCTGCTCGCACACGGTGAGCAGTGCGAAGCTCCAATCCAGCGTAGCGCGCAGGGTTTGCTGGCGCGGCGCAACGTCGCTGTCGTTGTGGAGCTGGGCGACGCTGCCTTGCAGTTGTCGGTGAAGCGCTTCCAGCCCGAAGCGGCCCACTTGCGCGGCGGCCAGTTCGATGGCCAGGGGAATCCCGTCCAGTCGCTGGCAGATGTCTGCCACCAAGGGCACCTCGCGGTCGGTCAGCTCGAAGTCGTCCTGGCTGGCCATCGCTCGCTCGGCGAACAGTTGCAGGGCCGGGTATTCGAGGGCCGGGTAGCCTTCGATGGGGATCTCCCGGGGCGGGCAGGCCAGGGCGTCCAGGCGCTGTACGTGTTCGCCCTCGGCGCGCAGGCCTTCACGGCTGGTCGCCAGGATATGCAGGTGCGGGGCACCGCGCAGCAGGGTTTCGCAGAGCTGGGCGATGGCGTCGATCAGGTGTTCGCAATTATCGATCACCAGCAATAGATGTCGGTCCTTGAGCTGTCGCGCGATGGTCGCCAGCGGATCGCTGTCCGGCTGTGGCAGATCCAGCAGCGCGCACAGCTCCGGCATGATCGAGGCCGGCTCGTTGAGCAATGACAGGTCTAGCAGATAAGTGCCGTCGCGGTAGTGATCGATCAGCCGCTCGGCGACCCGCAGGGCCACAGTGGTCTTGCCGATGCCACCGGTCCCGACCAGGGTGATGAAGCGTTTGCGCGGCAGGTGGGTCACCAGGCTTTCCAACACCGCCTGGCGGCCGATCATCCGGTTGCGACGGGGTGGCAGGTTGTGGGTCGGTGACGCAGGCGCAATATCCGCCATGGGGGCGAGGGGCGCGGTCGACACCGGCGCGACAAAACTGTAGCCGCGCTGGGCCACGGTGACGATGTAACGCTGCCCGGCCTGGCCATCCCCCAGCGCCTTGCGCAATGCCGCGACATGCACCCGCAGGTTGGTGTCTTCCACGACACTCCTGGGCCAGACACGGGCGATCAGCTGTTGCTTGCTCACCACCTCTCCGGCGTGCTCGAGCAGCACCAGCAGGATCTCTACCGCCCGTCGCCCAAGGCGCAACGGCTGCCCGCCCTCCAGCACCAGGCGCTGGCGAGGATGGACGTGGTAAGGGCCGAAATGCACGGTCTGTTCGACGGGCAGGGCGCTGGGGTGGTTCATCGTGTTCTCAACGTCTGGTCTGGTGCAAAAGGCATATCCGAGCATATTCCTCAGGTTTGGCTTCAGGTGCAACGGTTAGAGCCTTCTCTCATAGCCCGCAGTGAGACACCCTGTGGCGAGGGGATTTATCCCCGCTGGGCTGCAAAGCGGCCCCAAACGCTTGATGTCCATTAAAACTGACACACCGAGGCGTCAGTCTTGGGACTGCTTCGCAGCCCAGCGGGGATAAATCCCCTCGCCACAAAAAGCACCACAGTCCTGCCCTCAATCAAAAAAATTAACAACGTTTAACTCACGCATACACCCCCTCTGACCCGACCATGGAGAC
Organism: Pseudomonas sp. ICMP22404; assembly: GCF_006227205.1. GTDB lineage: Bacteria > Pseudomonadota > Gammaproteobacteria > Pseudomonadales > Pseudomonadaceae > Aquipseudomonas. The sequence continues at coordinate 84,463 of NZ_VCNG01000004.1, read as the reverse complement.
CTCCACCCCTCTCAAGGAAGTCATGTCATGAGCACCTTCATCACCCGCGACGGCACCGAGATCTACTACAAGGATTGGGGCAGTGGTCAGCCGGTTGTCTTCAGTCATGGCTGGCCGTTGAACTCGGACAGTTGGGAGGCGCAGATGATGTTCCTGGCGTCCAACGGTTACCGGGTGATCGCCCACGACCGTCGTGGGCATGGGCGCTCCAGCCAGCCTTGGGACGGCAATGACATGAACACCTACGCCGATGACCTGGCCGAGCTGATCGAGCGGCTGGACCTGAAGGACGCCGTACTGCTCGGTTTCTCGACCGGCGGTGGTGAAGTGGCACGCTATATCGGCCGTCATGGCGCCGCTCGCGTCGCCAAGCTCGGGCTGATCTCGGCAGTGACGCCGTTGATGCTCAGGACCCCGGCCAACCCGGGTGGCCTGCCCATCGAAGTGTTCGACGGTTTCCGCCAGGCCTCCCTGGCCGACCGTTCTCAGCTATACAAGGATGTGGCCAGCGCGTTTTTCGGCGCCAACCGTCCGGGTGCCAAGGTGTCCCAAGGCATGATCGATTGGTTCTGGATGCAAGGCATGCTCGCCGGCCACAAGAACACGTACGACTGCATCAAGGCGTTCTCGGAGACTGATCTTTCCGAAGACCTGCGCAACATCGACGTGCCGACCCTCGTGGTCCATGGCGATGACGACCAGGTGGTCCCCATCGAAGCCGCCGGCATTGCAGCCGCCAAACTGCTCAAGCACTCGCAACTGCTGGTCTACCCCGGCGCGCCCCACGGCTTGACCGACACCCACAAGGATCGACTGAACGCCGACCTGCTGGCGTTCATCCGAGGCTGATCGAGCATAGAACCTGTGGGAGCGAGCCTGCTCGCGATAGCGGTGGGTCAGCTTGTGACGACGTCGGATGTGTCGACGCTTCGCGAGCAGGCTCGCTCCCACAGGATGGTATTCCACAGGATCCTAATCGATGAATCGCAACGATTTACGCCGTCTTGACATGAACCTGCTGGTGATCTTCGAGGCGTTGATGTTCGAGAAGAACCTGACCCGCGTCGCTGAAAAGCTGTTCATGGGCCAGCCTGCCGTGAGCGCGGCGCTGGGGCGGTTGCGGGATCTGTTCGATGATCCGCTGCTGATCCGCCACGGTCGCGGCATGGAGCCGACGCCTCGGGCCATGGCGATCCTGCGTGAGCTGCAACCGGCCATGGACACGATTTCCGGCGCGGTCAGCCGGGCCAAGGCGTTCGATCCGTCCACCAGTTGCGACGTGTTTCGCATCGGCCTGTCGGACGACGCCGAGTTCGGCCTGTTCCCGCCGTTGCTGAGCCAACTGCGCGAAGAAGCGCCGGGCATCATCGTGGTGGTGCGCCGGGCCAATTACCTGCTGATGTCGTCGTTGCTGGGCAGCGGGGAAATCAGCGTCGGGGTCAGCTACACCACCGATCTGCCGGCCAACGCCAAGCGCAAGAAACTGCGGGACATCCCCTGCAAGGTCTTGCGCGGCGACAAGCGTCCGGGCCCGCTGACCCTGGACGAGTACTGCGCGCGTCCCCACGCCATGGTGTCGTTCTCGGGGGACCTGAGCGGCAACATCGACCTGGACCTGGCGCGTATTGGCCGGACCCGCAAAGTGGTGTTGGGCGTCCCGCAGTTCAGTGGCTTGCGGGCGTTGTTGGCCGGCACCGAACTGATTGCCACCGTGCCCGACTACGCGGCCTGCGCGCTGGTAGAAGGCTGCGCGTTGCGGGCCGAGGATCCACCGTTCGAGATCAACGCGGCCGAGCTGTCGATGGTCTGGAGTGGCGTGCATGACAACGACCCGGCCGAGCGCTGGCTGCGCTCGCGCATTGCCACCCACATGTCCCAATCATTGCCGGCCGCTGCCTATGCGGACCCGGACGGAGCACACCGATGAACGTCACCGACGAACGTACCCTGCAGGACTGGGGACTGCTGTTCCTGCGCCTCAGTGGCGCGCTGTTTCTGCTATGGGTCCACGGGTTGCCGAAGTGGCTGCACTACAGCGACGAGCTGACCCGCATCGAAGACCCGTTTCACTTGGGGGCGAGCCTTACCCTGATGTTGGCGATCTTCGCCGAAGTGCTGTGCCCGTTGCTGATCGCAGTCGGTGTCCTGGTGCGCCTCGCGTGCCTGCCCATCCTGTTCCTGTTGGCGGTTGCGCTGTGGGTGGTTCACCCGCAATGGAGCCTCGAAGAAGGGCAGTTCGGCTGGCTGCTGCTGATCATCTTTACCACTGTGTTCATCGCCGGGCCGGGCCGCCTGGCGCTGAATGCGCGTTTTACCGGAGTGTTACGCCATGTCTGAATCTCAAGCTGTCGAGCCCACAACGGGTGCTGCCACACCTGGCTTCGACGAAATCGTGACCCTGATCGTCAAGCACCGGGTCAAGGCCGGCCAGGACGCGGCCTATGAGGCCTGGTTGCGACGCATCGTGACCGTGGCCGGCAGTTGGCCGGGACACCTGGGCGTGGATGTGGTGCGAGGCAAGCAGGGCGGGTTGTCGCTGTTCACTTGCGTGCTGCGCTTCTGTTCCACCGAGGCCATGCAGCGCTGGCTCGATTCGCCCGAGCGCCGCGAGCTGGTGGAAGAGGCCACGCCGTTGCTGGCCGATGGTGACCAGACCGAGGTCGCGTCCCACAAGGAGTTCTGGTTCGCCCCGCTGGCCGACGCCTCCACGCCGCCACCGCGCTGGAAGCAGGCCGTGGTGACGCTGTTGGTCATCCTGCCGCACACCTTGTTGGTGCCGCTGATCTGGGGGCCCGTGCTGCAACTCAACGCATTTCTTTCCAACTACGTCGTTGCCACGTTCCTGATCACCCTGACCATCGTGCTCTCGGTCTGTTACGTGTGCATGCCGCTGGCGACCCGTCTGTTCGCACCCTGGCTGCAAGCCTCGACAGCACACGAGCATTTGGAATCCTGAGCTTGTCGAGCCGTTGTGCCTAGTCACAACCAGCTCCCTAGCCACACATTTTTTGATAGTTGAAGGAGAACCCTATGAACGCCGATCTGATTCTGTTCAATGGCCAGTTCCACACCGTCGACCGGGAAAAGCCCCGGGCCAGCGCCGTGGCCATCAGCCAGGGCAAGTTCGTTGTCGTGGGCACCGACGCCGAGGCCATGGCCTTGCGTGGCGGCAGTACCCAGGTCATCGACCTCAAGGGCCGCACCGTCATCCCCGGGCTTAACGACTCGCACCTGCACCTGATCCGCGGTGGCCTGAACTACAACCTCGAACTGCGTTGGGAAGGCGTGCCGTCCCTGGCCGATGCCCTGCGCATGCTCAAGGACCAGGCCGACCGTACGCCGACGCCGCAATGGGTACGTGTGGTGGGCGGCTGGAACGAATTCCAGTTCGCCGAAAAACGCATGCCGACCCTGGAAGAACTCAACCAGGCCGCCCCCGACACCCCGGTGTTCGTGTTGCACCTGTATGACCGCGCCTTGCTCAACCGCGCCGCGTTGCGGGTGGCCGGCTATACCCGTGACACGCCGAACCCGCCGGGCGGCGAGATCGTGCGCGACAGCAAGGGTGAACCCACCGGCATGCTGGTGGCGCGTCCCAACGCGATGATCCTCTACTCGACGTTGGCCAAGGGGCCGAAGTTGCCGCTGGAGTACCAGGTCAATTCCACTCGCCAGTTCATGCGTGAACTCAATCGCCTGGGGCTGACCAGTGCCATCGACGCCGGCGGTGGTTTCCAGAATTACCCCGACGACTACGCGGTGATCGAGCAGTTGGCCCGGGAAGAACAGTTGACGGTGCGCATCGCCTACAACCTGTTCACCCAGAAGCCCAAGGAAGAACTCAGCGACTTCAAGAACTGGACCGGCAGCGTCAAGCTGCACCAGGGCGATGATTTCCTGCGGCACAACGGCGCCGGTGAAATGCTGGTGTTCTCGGCGGCGGATTTCGAAGACTTCCTCGAGCCGCGTCCGGACCTGCCGCCTGGCATGGAGCAGGACCTGGAGCCCGTGGTGCGGCACCTGGTGGAGCAGCGTTGGCCGTTCCGCCTGCATGCCACCTACAACGAGTCCATCAGCCGCATGCTCGACGTGTTCGAGAAGGTCAACCGTGACATCCCGTTCAACGGCCTGCCATGGTTCTTCGACCACGCCGAAACCATCACCCCGCAGAACATCGAACGGGTCCGCGCACTGGGTGGCGGTATCGCCATCCAGGACCGCATGGCCTTCCAGGGCGAATACTTTGTCGACCGCTATGGCGCCAAGGCCGCCGAAGCGACGCCGCCGATCAAGCGCATGCTGGCCGAAGGCGTACCAGTGGGTGCCGGCACCGATGCCACCCGGGTATCGAGCTACAACCCCTGGACCTCGCTGTACTGGATGGTCAGCGGTCGCACGGTCGGTGGTCTGGCGCTGCACGAAGAAGGCCTGCCGCGCCTGACCGCGCTGGAGCTGTTCACCCATGGCAGCGCCTGGTTCTCCTCGGAGCAGGGCAAGAAAGGCCAGATCAAGGTCGGCCAGTTGGCGGACCTGGCGGCACTGAGCGCCGACTTCTTCAGCGTCGAGGAAGAAGCCATCAAGTGGATCGAGTCCGTGCTGACGGTGGTCGACGGCAAGGTGGTGTACGCCGCCGGCGACTTCGAAAAACTCGGCCCTGCCAGTGTCCCGGTGCTGCCGGACTGGTCACCGGTGGTCAAGGTGCCAGGTCACTGGCGCCCGACTTCGCCGTTGCAGGCCCAGGTTCACCAGTGCAGCGGTCCTTGCACGGTGCATTCCCATAGCCATGAGCGGGCGCGGCTGTCGAACGTCCCGGTCAGCGATTTTCAAGGCTTCTGGGGCGCGTTTGGCTGTTCCTGCTTCGCGTTCTGACAGACATCAACATCCCCCCTGTGGGAGCGAGCCTGCTCGCGAAGACGTCGGCGCATCCGACACCTTCGCAACAGGCACACCGCTTCGCGAGCAGGCTCGCTCCCACAGGATTTGTAACAACCATGTATAAGGAGTCATCCCATGAGCAATGCCCCTGTCTACAACCGCCTGAACAAAGATGATGCAGTCGTCCTGCTGGTCGATCACCAGACCGGCCTGATCTCCCTGGTCCAGGACTTCTCGCCCAACGAGTTCAAGAACAACGTACTGGCCCTGGCCGACCTGGCGAAGTTCTTCGGTCTGCCGACCATCCTGACCACCAGCTTCGAAAAAGGCCCTAACGGCCCGCTCGTGCCGGAGCTCAAGGAAATGTTCCCGGACGCGCCGTACATCCCGCGTCCAGGCCAGATCAATGCCTGGGACAACGAAGACTTCGTCAAGGCGATCAAGGCCACCGGCCGCAAGCAACTGATCATCGCTGGCGTGGTGACCGATGTCTGCGTGGCATTCCCGACCTTGTCGGCGCTGGCCGAAGGTTTCGACGTGTTCGTCGTCACCGACGCCTCGGGCACCTTCAACGAAACCGTGCAGCAGGCCTCCTGGGCTCGCATGAGCGCTGCCGGCGCGCAACTGATGAACTGGTTCTCGGTGGCTTGCGAACTGCACCGCGACTGGCGCAACGACATTGAAGGCCTGGGCAACCTGCTGTCCCAGCGCATTCCGAACTACCGCAACCTGATGAACAGCTACGCGGCGCTGACTGCCAAGTAAGCTTCAGTGGTTGTTGCTGGACGACGCCCGCCTTGTGCGGGCGTTTTGGTTTTTGGTCGACTGACAGGCCGCCATCGCGAGCAGGCTCGCTCCCACATGGGTTTTGTGGTGGACATGTCTCTTGAAACGCCCGAATCCCCTGTGGGAGCGAGCCTGCTCGCGATGGCGTCAGCCCATTCAACCCTTCCCAACCTGTCTCACCCCGACCACAATGCTCAACTGAACTCCCTCACTGTCCACCTCTGGAGTGACAATGAACCCCTTCGAAGAAATGCGCATTTTTGCCCAGGTCATGGAGTCGGGCAGCTTCACGGCGGCGGCGGACCAGTTGGGGTTGTCCAAGCAATTCGTCAGCCGAAAGCTCATGGAGCTGGAACAGCGGCTGGGGGTTCGTCTGCTCAACCGTTCGACGCGGCGGCTGGATGTCACCCCGTTGGGCCAGCGCTATTACGAGGCCGCCTTGCGTCTGCTCAGCGAAATCGAACAGGTGGAGCTGGGTATCAGCGGACAGACCAGCGAGCCTCGCGGCACCCTTCGGCTCAGCGCACCGCTGTCCTTTGCCGTGGCGCACCTGGGCAGTCTGCTGCCGTTGTTCCTGGAGCGTTATCCGCAGGTCAGCGTCGAAGTGGACCTGAGTGACCGTTCGGTGGATTTGCTGGGGGAGGGCTACGACCTCGCGCTACGGATCGGGGTGCTGGAGGATTCGACCTTGATCGCCCGCCGCATCGCAACCATCGACCGGGTCTACTGCGCCAGCCCGTCATATCTGGCGCAACGCGGCACACCCTTGCGCCCCGAAGACCTGCGCAACCATGACTGCCTGCCCTATGGTCACAGCCGTCAGGTTCAATGGCGTTTTGGAGGAGGGGGTAAACCGCTGGTGTTGGAAGTCGCCGGGCGCATGCGCGCCAACAACGGTGATCTGCTCCGGGATGCGGCGATTGCCGGCATGGGTATTACCTATCTCCCCACCTTCATCCTCGGCGATGCGCTGAAGGACGGACGGCTGATCAAGGTCCTGGAGGGTTTCGAAACCGAGCCCCTGGCCCTGTCGGCGGTCTACCCGCAACATCGCCAGAGCGCTCCCCCGGTGCAAGCGCTGGTGGAATTTCTACGTGAGCACATGCAATGAGTGGCTGAGCTTTCAGCCGCCACCGGACGGCTGAAAGCTTGCGTGATACCAATCAGGCGGCCATATTGGCGCCGGACAGTTCCTTCTTGTACTGCGCCTTCATGGTTTCCATCTGTTCACCCAAGGCATCCAGCTTGGCTTTGCCCAGTACTTTCTTGGCTTGGGGGAACATCTCTTTTTCTTCTTCTTCGATGTGGTGCTCAAGCAGTTCCTTGACCACTTTCACCCGGCCGGCAAATTCCGGTTGGGAAGGATCGGTGGCCTTCAGGTCCGGCAGGACCAGTGAATCGACCGTGCGATGTTCTTCCTTGGCCTCGTAGTACATTTCGGCCTCGTCCTTGCCCCCCGCTTGCTTGAAGGCCGGGTACAGGATCTCTTCTTCCAGCCGGGTATGAATGGTGACTTCCATTTCCAGCTTCGCCAACAGGTCAGTACGTTTCTTGACGCCGCGTTCGGTGGATTCGCTCAGTTGAGCCAGAATACCTTTGACGCGTTCATGGTCAGCTTTCAACAGATCGATGGCGTTCATATACAGCTCCTCGGCAATTCACGGTTACGCGCCGGCTTCAAGCGCCGACGTCGCGTTAACCAAGGATTGCATCGGCCGTGCCAGCCAGGTGGCTTTATAAAGTTCTTTTAAAACAATGGGTTGAGATGGATGCCATTTTTATCATCGTGCAGGCTGCATGAAGAGGGGTCAAAGCGCCTTGCACTTTGCGTTGCCTGACCGAGAACCCCTTTGTGGGAGCGAGCCTGCTCGCGATAGCGGTCGTTCAGCCAATGATGAAGTCGACTGGCCTGGCCTCATCGCGAGCAGGCTCGCTCCCACAGAGGATTTTGCAGCTCAGTCGTCGAGCAATTGCCGCACCCGCTCGGCAATCGCCAAGCAAGATGTCAGCCCTGGCGATTCGATGCCGAACAGGTTGATCAGCCCAGGTACCTGGTGCTCGGCGGCGCTACTGATATGGAAGTCGCGGGAGGGTTCGCCGGGGGCGGAGATCTTCGGGCGGATGCCGCTGTAGGCCGGTTGCAGGCTGTGGTCGGGCAGGTCGGGCCAGTAAGTGCGAATCGCCGGGTAGAAGGTTTCGGCGCGCGCCGGATCGACCCGATAATCCTCGTGTTCGACCCATTCGATGTCAGGCCCGAAACGGGCCTGGCCCGCCAGGTCCAGGGTCATGTGGATGCCCAGCCCGGCGGCTTCCGGAGCCGGGTAGACCAGATGCCGGAAGGGCGCACGTCCGGCAAGGCTGAAGTAATTGCCCTTGCACAAATAGTCGGGGGGCACTGTTTGCGCCGGCAGGCCCTCCATGCGACGGGCGAGGGCGGGCGCCTGGAGGCCGGCGGCGTTGATCAGTCGGCGGCAGGACAGCTTCATCTGGGCCGTGCCACCCAACTCCAGCAGAAACTGCCCCGCGCCGATGCGAACCCCCAGCAACGGCGTGTGGAAGGCCAGGTTCGCGCCGGCCGCTTCGGCATCGCCTTGCAAGGCCAGCATCAAGGCATGGGAATCGACAATGCCCGTGGAAGGCGAATACAACGCGGCGACACACGCCAGCGCCGGCTCCAGGGCCAACGCCTGCTCCTGATCGAGCAGGCGCAAGTCGTCCACGCCGTTCGTCAAGCCGCGTTCCAGCAAGACCTGGAGGCCGGCCACCTGCGCCGGGTCCTTGGCGACGATCAGCTTGCCGAGCCGGCGAGTCGTCACGCCGTGGCTTTCGCAATAGGCGTACAGCCGGTGCCGACCTTCGACGCACAACCGGGCCTTGAGGCTGCCCGGAGGGTAGTAGATGCCGGCATGGATGACTTCGGAATTGCGCGAACTGGTGCCCATGCCGATGGCGCCGCCGGCTTCGATCAACAGCACCTCATGGCCGGCCTGGGCCATCTCCCGGGCCACGGCCAGACCGACGACCCCCGCACCCACCACCACGCACTCGATATCGACGCTCAAGCTCTTTGCTCCTTCAGGGCTGCGTGACGTTCAGGGTAGCCCTGCCTGGAAGGCAGGTGAAGACGATGTCCATGGAAAAGAGCGATGTTAAAAAATGTTAGATTGAAAAAATACTTCACAGGATCTGTTCATTGGTGGATGATCGAAACCAACCTGTAGGACAAAGCTCGCTACAAGACCCACCAGAACGGTTCGTTGTCTTTTCCGGAGTGCCTCATGAATAACAAGAATGTCGGTGTGATTGGTCTCGGCGCGATGGGCCTGGGCATTGCCCGCTCGTTGCTGCGCGCAGGCTTCAATGTGCATGCCTGCGATGTGCGTGCCGCCGTCACCGAACAATTTGCCGGCGAGGGCGGGGTGGCCTGTGCATCACCCGCCGACATGGCGGCTCAATGCGATGTGATCATCACCGTGGTGGTGAACGCCGAGCAGACCGACACGGTGTTGTTTGGCGAGAACGGTGCCGTGCAAGCCTTGCGCGAGGGCAGCCTGGTTATCGGTTGTGCCACCGTGGCGCCGACCTTTGCCGTGGAGCTGGGCCAGCGCCTGGCGCAGACTGGCCTGCTGTACCTCGACGCGCCGATCTCCGGCGGCGCGGCCAAGGCTGCGGCTGGCGAGATGACCATGATGACCTCAGGCCCGGCGCCGGCCTACGCCAAGGCCGAAGCTGTCCTGGCGGGCATGGCGGGCAAGGTCTATCGCCTGGGCGATGTCCACGGCCTGGGTTCAAAAGTCAAAATCATCAATCAATTGCTGGCCGGCGTACACATCGCGGCCTCGGCCGAAGCCATGGCCCTGGGGCTGCGTGAAGGCGTGGATGCCGATGCGTTGTACGAAGTGATCACCCACAGCGCCGGCAACTCCTGGATGTTCGAAAACCGCGTGCCGCACATCCTCAAGGCTGACTACACGCCCCTGTCGGCGGTGGACATCTTCGTCAAGGATCTGGGCCTGGTGCTCGATACCGCCCGCGTCAGCAAATTTCCGTTGCCGTTGTCGGCCACCGCGCACCAGATGTTCATGCAGGCCTCCAGCGCCGGTTTCGGCCGGGAGGATGATTCGGCGGTGATCAAGATTTTCCCGGGCATCGACTTGCCGACCGCCAAGCCCGATTCGATCTGAGGAGCCGCCATGACCCCTTCCAACGCGCGCCCGCTGCTGGGCTGCATTGCCGACGACTTCACGGGTGCCACGGACTTGGCCAACATGCTGGTGCGCGGCGGCATGCGTACGGTGCAGAGCATCGGCATCCCTGGTGCCGAAGACGCTGAAGGCCTGGCGGCCGATGCGATCGTGATTGCCCTCAAGTCGCGAACCCTGCCTGTGGCCGAGGCCATCGACGAATCCCTCGCGGCGCTGGCTTGGCTGCGTGAACGGGGGTGTCAGCAGATTTTCTTCAAATACTGCTCGACCTTCGATTCGACCGCCGCGGGCAATATCGGCCAGGTGAGCGAAGCTCTGCTCAAGGCCCTGGACAGTGATTTCACCCTGGTTTGCCCGGCGTTTCCGGAAAACGGCCGGACGATTTTCCGCGGCCATCTGTTCGTGCAGGACCAGTTGCTGAACGAGTCGGGCATGCAGCACCACCCGTTGACGCCGATGACCGACGCCAACCTGGTGCGTGTGCTGCAAGCCCAGACTTCCCTCGAGGTTGGCCTGTTGCGCTACGACAGTGTCGCCCAGGGCGTGGATGCAGTGCGGGCGAAGATGACCGAGTTGCGCGCCCAGGGCGTCGGCATGGCCATCGCCGACGCATTGTCCGATGCGGACCTGTACACCCTCGGCGCGGCCTGCGCGGACTTGCCCTTGCTGACGGGCGGCTCCGGGCTGGCCCTAGGGCTGCCGGACAACTTCCGGCGAGCCGGCCAGCTGAGGGACTTCGATGTGTCGACGCTGCCCCAGGTTCCTGGCGGTGAAGTGGTTTTGGCTGGCAGCGCGTCAATCGCCACCAATGGACAAGTGGCCGCCTGGCTCGAGGCTGGGCGGCCGGCCTTGCGCATCGATCCCGTGGCGTTGGCGGCTGGTGAGCCGGTGGTCGCCCGAGCCCTGGCGTTTGCCCGCGACGCGGCGGACACCGTGCTGATCTATGCCACCAACAGCGCCGATGAAGTCAAGGCTGTGCAGCAACAGTTGGGCGCTGGTCGGGCCGGTGCGCTGGTGGAGAACGCCTTGGGCGAGATCGCCCGGGGTTTGCGCGAGCAAGGTGTACGGCGTTTCGTGATTGCCGGTGGCGAAACCTCCGGCGCCGTGGTCAAGGCGCTGGAGGTGACGCTGTTGCAGATCGGTGCGCAGATCGATCCGGGTGTGCCTGCCACCCTCAGCAGTGGCGCGGAACCGCTGGCCCTGGCACTCAAGTCGGGCAATTTCGGCGGTCGCGATTTCTTCGCCAAGGCCCTCGCGCAATTGGCCGGAGGCGCCCGATGAGCCCCGAAAGCGCCTTGCGTGAAGAGATCTGCGAAGTCGGCCTGAGCCTCTATCAGCGTGGCTACACCGTCGGCAGCGCCGGCAACATCAGCGCCCGGCTCGACGATGGCTGGCTGATCACGCCGACCGATGCCTGCCTGGGACGTCTCGATCCAGCGGCCATTGCCAAGGTCAATGCCGCCGGCGATTGGGTGTCCGGACACAAGCCGTCCAAGACCCTGGCGTTGCATCGCCAGGTCTACGACCGCAACCCGACGGTCGGCGGCGTGGTGCACACCCACTCCACCCATCTGGTGGCGCTGACCCTGGCCGGGGTCTGGCGGCCCGACGACATCTTGCCGCCGCTCACGCCTTATCAGGTGATGAAGGTCGGGCACATTCCGTTGATCGGCTACCAGCGTCCCGGCTCGCCCAACGTGGCCGAGCAGGTGGCGCAACTGGCCAATCGGGTTCGCGGCGTGATGCTCGAACGCCTGGGCCCGGTGCTCTGGGAAAGTACGGTGTCCCGGGCCAGCTACGCCCTGGAAGAGTTGGAAGAGACCGCGCGGCTCTGGCTGATGAGCAATCCCAGGCCCGAGCCGCTCGATCAGGCGGCACTGGATGAGCTGCGCGCTATCTTCGGCGCCGATTGGTAAGGGATCCGCCACAAGAACCAAAGCCTTGCACAGCCAGTGGCGAGGGGATTGATTCCCTCGCTACCGGTGTCGTGCGGGCTGGCTGAAAAAACAATAACAACAGGATTCACTCCATGACCCACTTCAATCGCAGTGTTTGTCGCGCAAGCGTTCTCCCGATCCCCTCCGGAGGGTCGCGCCCATGAGCCCGGTCATCCTGATGATCACGGCCGGTGCCGGGATCGCGCTGTTGCTGTTCCTGGTGCTCAAGTACAAGTTCCAACCGTTCGTGGCGCTGATGCTGGTGAGCATCCTGGTGGCGCTGGTGGCCGGGGTGAAACCGGCCGACCTGGTGGCGACCATTGAAGGCGGCATGGGCAAGACCCTCGGCCATATCGCAATCATCATCGCCCTGGGCGCGATGATCGGGCGCATCATCGAGTTGTCGGGCGGCGCCGAGGCCCTGGCGAAAACTCTGATCGAACGCTTTGGCAACCGGCGTACACCGCTGGCCCTGACCATCGCTGGCTTCATCATCGGCGTGCCGGTGTTCTTCGAGGTGGGTGTCATCATCCTCATGCCGCTGGCCTATGGCGTGGCTCGTAGTGCCCGCAAGCCGTTGCTGGTGTTCGCCTTGCCGATGTGCGCGGCGTTGCTCACGGTGCATGCGTTCCTGCCGCCGCATCCAGGGGCCGTGGCGGCGGCCAGCCAGTTGGGTGCCGACCTGGGCCGTGTGTTGATGTTCGGCCTGCCGCTGACCGCCTTTCTGTGTTTTGTCGGCTATAAGGTGGCAGGGCGCATGACGCGTCGCTTCTATCCGATGACCGACGACATCCGCGCTGAAGTCTACGGCCCCCACGTCACCAACGACGACCTGGCCGCCTGGAGCAATGGCAACGGCAGGGATCCGGTGCAAGCCGCCGTTGCGGTGTCCCATATGGGACTGGAAGAGTCCACCGGCTCGCTGGTCGCCAAGCTGCCACCGGCGCCGCCACCGGGGTTCGGCCTGATTGTGGGATTGATCCTGTTGCCGATCGTGCTGATCCTGCTGGGGACGCTGTCGACCACGCTGCTGCCGGTGGAATCCACGGTTCGTGGGGTCATGACGGTGCTGGGTGCGCCGCTGGTGGCCTTGCTGATCGACACCTTGCTTTGCGCCTGGCTGTTGGGCTCACGGCGGGGCTGGAGTCGCACCCAAGTGTCCGATGTGATCGGCTCGGCGTTGCCCGGGGTGGCGATGGTGATCCTGATCGCCGGTGCCGGTGGCGTCTTTGGCAAGGTGCTGGTGGACACCGGGATCGGTGCGGTGGTGTCCGAGATGTTGCGCACCACCGGGTTGCCGGTGCTGGCGCTGGGCTTTTTGCTGACCATGCTGCTGCGCGCCGTGCAAGGTTCGACCACGGTAGCGCTGGTGACCACCGCCGGTATCATCAGTCCGTTGATCGCGACGCTCGGCCTGACCCCCAATCACCTGGGGCTGCTGTGCCTGGCCATGGGCGGTGGCGGGCTGGCGATGTCTCACATCAACGACGCCGGCTACTGGATTTTCACTAAACTGGCAGGGCTCAACGTGGCGGACGGCCTGCGCACCTGGACCGTGATCACTACGCTGCTCGGTACACTCGGTTTCGGTATCACCTTGTTGATCTGGCCTTTTGTTTAAGGAATATCGGTATGCCTCGTTTCGCAGCCAATCTCAGCATGCTCTACCCGCAACATGATTTCCTCGACCGTTTCGCGGCCGCGGCGGCCGATGGTTTCGATGCCGTGGAATACCTGTTCCCCTACGAGTACGGCCCCGAGGTGCTCAAGCAGCGGCTGGATGACCACGGCCTCGTCCAGGCGCTCTTCAACGCACCGCCCGGGGATTGGACGGCGGGGGAGCGGGGGCTGGCGACGTTGCCGGGGCGCGAGCAGGAATTTCGTCAAGGCTTCGAGCGTGCCCTGGAATACGCCGCGGTGCTCGGCAACTCGAACATTCATGTGATGGCGGGCTTGCTCCCGTCCGAAGCCGAGCGTGCCCGGCACCACGCCGTGTACCTGGAAAACCTCGCCTACGCCACGACCCAGGCGGCGAAAGCCGGGATCACGGTGTTGCTGGAGCCGATCAACACCCGGGACATGCCAGGCTTTTTCCTCAATCGTCAGGATCAGGCCCATGCCATTTGCCGGGAGGTGGGGGCGGATAACCTCAAGGTCCAGTTCGATTGCTACCACTGCCAGATCGTCGAGGGCGACCTGGCGAGCAAACTCAGGCGCGACTTCAGCGGTATCGGGCATGTCCAGATCGCCGGCGTGCCGGATCGGCATGAGCCGGACCTGGGGGAGGTTCATTATCCGTTCCTGTTCGGATTGCTGGACGAGCTGGGCTATGACGGCTGGGTCGGCTGCGAATACCGTCCCCGTGGCGATACCTCGGCCGGCCTGCAGTGGCTGCGGGACTGGAAAGCGTTCTAGGAACTGTGAGAAATGGTGGTGGGTCAGCCGGCTTTGATGTTGACTGATCCATTGCCATCGCGAGCAGGCTCGCTCCCACAGAGATTTCGGCTGTTCGCAAGATTCCCGTTCGCCATCAATCCCCTGTGGGAGCGAGCCTGCTCGCGATGGCGGTGGGTCAGCTTGCATCGATGTTATTTGTGCCGCCATCATCGCGGGCAAGCCCGGTTCCCACACTGATTTCGGCTGTTCGCCAGATTCCCGTTCGCCATCAATCCCCCTGTGGGAGCGAGCCTGCTCGCGATGGCGGTGGGTCAGCTTGCATCGATGTTATTTGTGCCGCCGTCATCGCGGGCAAGCCCAGCTCCCACAGAGATTTCGGCTGTTCGCCAGATTCCCGTTCGCCATCAATCCCCTGTGGGAGCGAGCCTGCTCGCGATGGCGGTGGGTCAGCTTGCATCGATGTTATTTGTGCCGCCGTCATCGCGGGCAAGCCCAGCTCCCACACTGATTTCGGCTGTTCGCCAGATTCCCGTTCGCCATCAATCCCCTGTGGGAGCGAGCCCGCTCGCGATAGCGATGGAGCGGCTTGCGACGAGGTCAGGCAGGCTGCCCATCCGGCAGCAGCAACTCGACGCCCTGCTTGCGAATGCCATCGGCTGCCGCCGGTGCCAGGGCGTTGTCGCTGATGATGAAGTCGAACTGCTCCAGCCCGGCGATGCGGTACATGCTGAAGGTGCCATACTTGGAACTGCTGGCCACCAGTACCACTTGCGAGGCCGACTGCATCGCCACCTGCTTGACCTCCACTTTCAAGGCCGACGGCGTGGTGATGCCCCGTTGCAGGTCCCACGAACTGGTGGACATGAAGGCAATGTCCGTCACCACCTGACGCAAGGTCGCCACCGCCAGCCCGCCGACGCAAGAGTGGTTGGAATGATCCAACTGCCCGCCGGTATGAATCACCGTCACCTGCGGCGCTTCCATCAGCGCCTGGACCACGCCGAAATCGTTGGTCACCACCGTCATTCCCGACAACGCCTTGATGTAGGGCACGATCTCCAGCGTGCTGGTGCCGGCATCCAGGTACACCGTCATGTCATCCTTCAACAGCCTGGCTGCCAGTTTGGCCATGGCCTGCTTCTGCGGCAGCTCCACCACGGCCTTGGACTGGTGGCTCGGCTCGCTGTGCAGCTGGCTGGCGATACGCACCCCACCCGTCACCGAATAAGCCCGGCCTTCCTGTTCCAGCAGGGCAATGTCGCGACGCACGGTCATGTGCGAGCAATCGAACATCTCCATCAACTGATGGACGCTCAGCACCTGATGCTTGCGCAACTGACGCAGGATCTGTTCCCGGCGCTGCTCGGGAATCATCGGTGCGGGGCTGTCGTTGGCCATGTCCTTGGGGGTGGGCATCGGTGTGGACTCGGTGACTGATAGGGCAGGGGAGCGGACATAGTAACGAATCTGCGGGAGGCGGACGAGGAACAAAGCCGAGCAAGCTACCTCGCCACGATTGTCTTTCCACAGCCATAAAAAAACCCGCATCTCGCGATACGGGTTTTTTCACTGCGACGGGGTTCAGGCAATCAGCCTGTCAGGCCCGCCTGCTGGACCAGGGTCAGCAACGGCTGTGGGTACACACCGAGGAAGAACGCCAGGATGGCGATGGCCAGCAGCATCACGCCGCCCGCTTTCTGTTCCCAGTGCAACTCGGCGTCGTGGCGACGCAGGTTGGGTTCCATCAGGTACAGGGTGACCATGACACGCAGGTAGTAGAACACGCCGATGGCACTGCCCAGCACCAGGGAGCCGACCAGCCACCATTGGTGAGCCTCGACGCCGGTGGCGACGATGTAGAACTTGCCGATGAAGCCGGCGGTCAGTGGGATGCCGGCCAGGGACAGCATCATCACGGTCAGCACGGCGGTCAGGTACGGACGACGCCAGAACAGGCCGCGGTATTCGTACAGGGCGTCGGCGTCACGGCCGTTGTAAGGCGAGGACATCAGGGTGATCACACCGAAGGCGCCGAGGCTGGTGATCACGTAGGTGACCAGGTACACGCCGATGGCTTCCACCGCCAGGCCTTTGCTGGCGATCAGGGCGATCAGCAGGTAACCGAAGTGGGCGATGGACGAGTAACCCAGCAGACGCTTGAGGTTGCTCTGGGTCAGTGCCAGCAGGTTACCGAACAGGATCGACACGATGGCGATGATGGTCAGCACGTTGCTCAGTACGCCACTGCTGGCCACTGGCGAGATCTGGAACAGACGCACCATCACCGCGAACACCGCCACTTTCGAGGCCGTGGCCAGGAACGCCGCCACCGGCGCCGGGGCGCCTTCGTAGACGTCCGGGGTCCAGAGGTGGAACGGTACCAGCGACAGCTTGAACGCCAGGCCGATCAGCATCATGCCCAGGCCCAGTTGTGCGATCGGGCTAGGCAGGCCGGTGGCCGCCAGGGCCTGGCCGATACCGACGAAGCTCAGGGTACCGGCTTCCGCGTAGAGCAGCGCCATGCCGAACAACAGGAACGCCGAACCGGCCGCCGACAGCACCATGTACTTGATGCCGGCTTCCAGGGAGCGCTTGTTGAAGAAGGCGTAGGCCACCAGGCCGTAGACTGGCACCGACAGCAGTTCCAGGCCGATGAACAGGCTGGCCAGGTGCTGCGCGCTGACCAGGACCAGGCCACCGGCGGCGGCCATCAGGATCAGCAGGTACAGTTCTTCACGGTTGCCCGGGTAACCCGAACCGCCATCGCCGAGGTAGGCGTGGGCGAGGGTGACACAGGCCAGGGTGGCGACCAGGATCAACGCCATGTACAGGCAGGCGAAGCTGTCGATCTGCAGCAACGGCGTGACCGCCAGTGGCGCGACTTTTAGGGCCGGCAGGATCGACAGCAAGGCCAGGTTCAGCCCCGCCACCGACAGCAGGAAGGTCTGTGAGTGATTGCGCCGCCAGGCGATCGCCAGCATCACCACGATGATCGTGGCGCTGGTGATCAGCAGCGGTGCAAGCGCGATAAAGTGTTGAATCGTGAATTCCATAGCGCTCTTACCGGGCCGAAGCGAGTTGAGAGAAGGCGGTGCCGAGCCACTGCTGCACGCCATGCATGGTGGCGGCAGACGTGTCGAGGAACGGCTGCGGGTAGACGCCGAGGTAGACCAGCAGCATCGCCAGGCCCAGCACCATGATCAGTTCGCGACCGTCCATGCCGCGCAGCACTTCGTCCGACTTCGACGGGCCGAAGTAGGCGCGGTGGATCATGATCAGCGAATAGACCGAACCGAACACCAGGCCGGAGGTGGCGATGGCGATGATCCACGGCGCGCTGACGAAGGTACCGATCAGGATCAGGAACTCGCCGACGAAGTTGCCGGTTCCCGGCAGGCCCAGGGAGGCGGCCGCGAAGAACAGGCTGATGGCCGGCAGGTAGGCGATGCGCGACCATAGGCCACCCATCTCACGCATGTCCCGGGTGTGCAGGCGCTCGTACAACTGGCCGCTGAGGATAAACAGTGCCGCCGCCGACAGACCGTGGGCGAGCATCTGGATCACCGCGCCTTGCAGGGCGAGCTGGCTGCCGGAGTAGATCCCGATCAGCACGAAGCCCATGTGCGAGACGCTGGAGAAGGCGATCAGGCGCTTGATGTCGGTCTGGGCGAACGCCAGGAACGCACCGTAGAAGATCCCGATCAGGCCCAGGGTCATCGCAATCGGCGCGAACTCGGCCGAGGCGTTGGGGAACAGCGGCAGGGCGAAACGCAGCAGGCCGTAGGCCGCTGTCTTCAGCAAGATACCGGCCAGGTCCACGGAACCTGCGGTCGGCGCCTGGGCGTGGGCATCCGGCAGCCAGGAGTGGAACGGCACCACCGGCAGCTTCACCGCGAAAGCGATGAAGAAGCCCAGCATCAGCACGTACTCGGTGCTGCGCGACATCTGCACTTTCAACAGGTCGGCGTAGTTGAAGGTAATCACGCCGGTGTTATTGAAGTTGACCAGCACCAGGCCAAGGATCGCCACCAACATGATCAGGCCGGACGCCTGGGTGAAGATGAAGAACTTGGTCGCCGCGTAGATCCGGGTCTTCTTGCCGTCCGAAGAACTGTGACCCCAGAGCGCGATGAGGAAGTACATCGGCACCAGCATCATTTCCCAGAAGAAGAAGAACATGAACAGGTCCAGCGCCAGGAACACGCCGACGACACCGCCCAGGATCCACATCAGGTTCAAGTGGAAGAAGCCGACGTGACGCTGGATCTCTTTCCAGGAGCAGAGTACCGAGAGGATACCCAGCAGGCCGGTCAGCAGGATCATCAGCAGCGACAGGCCATCAAGGGCCAGGTGCACGCTGATGCCGAAGCGTTCGATCCAGAGGTGCTTGAATTCAAGCGCCCAGGTCGGGTTGGCACCAGGGGCCGGGGCGAATGAATAGTCACCGGTCGCCCACAGCCAGAGGCCGAGCGCGAGTTCCAGGGACATGGTCAGCAGCGCAATCCAGCGCGGGAGCGTGGAGCTGGAGCGCTCCGCGATCCAGCACAGCAGGCCGCCGATGAAGGGGATCAGGATTAGCCAGGGCAGAATCATGACGGGCTCGTTTCCTTTCGCAAGTTCGCAAGGTTCATATCAGACCGCTACCAGCACGATGGCGCCGATAACCAGCACGGCGCCAGCCGCCATGGAAGCCGCATACCAACGCAGTTGACCGGTCTCGGTACGGCTCAGGGCAGTGTGGCCGCCCT
This sequence comes from Pseudomonas sp. ICMP22404, assembly GCF_006227205.1. Classification (GTDB taxonomy): domain Bacteria; phylum Pseudomonadota; class Gammaproteobacteria; order Pseudomonadales; family Pseudomonadaceae; genus Aquipseudomonas. Next base: position 65,515 of record NZ_VCNG01000004.1, on the reverse strand, counting down.
TGGCCATGCGCGGGATCAGGCCAATGGTCTGGTCGAGCGGGTCTTTGCGCAGAATGTGGCTGATCGCAAGGTATGGCTTGACGAACAGTTTGTCGTAGATCCAGTCGAAGCCCCAGGCAGCGAACCACCAGGCCGAAAGGACACGGCCGAGGCCGCTGTTGGCGATGGCCGTGACGAAGCGACGCTTGCCCAGGAACAGCAGGGCGGACAGCAGGATACCCGCCAGGGCGATGGCGCCGGAGGCGATTTCCAGGCTGTGCTTGGCTTCGCCGCCGGCATGGCCGACGCTCTCCGGCAGTACACCGTGCAACGGCGGGGTGATCATGGCGCCGACGAAGGTCGACAGCACGATCAGCACCGACAGCGGCAGCCAATGGGCAATCCCGTGGCCGGCGTGGGCTTCGGTCTTGGCTTCACCATGGAACGCGATGAAGATCAGGCGGAAGGTGTACAGCGAGGTCATGAACGCACCCACCAGGCCGGCATAGAGCAGGCCCTGGTTACCGCTGGCGAACGCTTCCCAGAGGATCTCGTCCTTGGAGTAGAAGCCGGCGGTCACCAGTGGCAGGGCCGCCAGGGCCGCGCCGCCGACGATGAAGCTGGCGTAGGCCAACGGCAGTTTCTTCCACAGGCCGCCCATCTTGAAAATGTTCTGCTCGTGGTGGCAGGCAACGATCACCGCACCGGAAGCAAGGAACAGCAGGGCCTTGAAGAAGGCGTGGGTCATCAGGTGGAAGATCGCGCCTTCCCAGGCACCGACGCCCAGGGCCAGGAACATGTAGCCGATCTGGCTCATGGTGGAGTAGGCGAGGATCCGCTTGATGTCGGTCTGTACCAGGGCGGCAAAGCCGGCCAGTACCAGGGTCACGCCGCCGACGATGCCCACCAGGTGGAGGATGTCCGGCGCCAGGGCGAACAGGCCATGGGTACGGGCGATCAGGTAGACGCCAGCGGTCACCATGGTGGCAGCGTGGATCAGAGCCGATACCGGCGTAGGGCCGGCCATCGCGTCCGCCAACCAGGTCTGCAGCGGCAGTTGCGCGGATTTACCGACAGCGCCGCCCAGCAGCATCAGGGTCGCCAGGACGATCCAGAAGTCGCCGACCTTGAAGTGCTCGGGTGCCTTGACCAGCAGTTCCTGGATGTTCAGCGTGCCCAGTTGCTGGAACAGGATGAACAGGCCGATGGCCATGAACACGTCGCCGATGCGGGTGACGATGAACGCCTTGAGTGCCGCGTTGCCGTTGTTGCGGTTGCTGTAGTAGAAACCGATCAACAGGTACGAGCACAGGCCCACGCCTTCCCAGCCGAAGTACAGGAACAACAGGTTATCGCCAAGCACCAGGAACAGCATGCTGGCGATGAACAGGTTGGTGTAGGCGAAGAAGCGCGAGTAACCGGCTTCACCGCGCATGTACCAGGACGCGAACAGGTGGATCAGGAAACCCACGCCGACCACGACGCCCAGCATGGTGACCGACAGGCCGTCGATGTACAGGGCGAAGTTCGGCGTGAAACCTTCCACCGCCATCCATTGCCACAGCACCAGGGTGTAGTGACCACCTTCGGGCGGTGCGACGTTGAATTGCCAGATCACGTAGGCGGCGACAATCGCCGACAGGCCGATGGAGCCGACGCCGATCAGGGCCGAAAGATTTTCCGAGAGACGTCCACGGGAGAACGCCAGCAGCAGGAAACCAATCAGGGGAAATACGAAAGTCAGAAAGATCATGTTCATCCGCGCATCTCACTGGCAGCGTCGATATCGAGCGTGTGGAAGCGGCGATACAGCTGCAACAGGATCGCCAGGCCGATACTGGCCTCGGCGGCTGCCAGGCTGATCACCAGGATGAACATGATCTGTCCATCGGGCTGCGCCCAGCGAGCGCCCGCGACGATGAAGGCCAGGGCGGCGGCATTCATCATGACCTCCAGGCTCATCAGCACGAACAGAATGTTGCGGCGGACCATCAGGCCGACCAGACCGAGACAGAACAGGATGCCGGCAACCGCCAGACCGTGTTCGAGAGGGATAGCAGGCATGTGATTACTCCTTCGCCTCGTTACGGCCCAAATGGAACGCCGTGACGGCTGCGGCAAGCAGCAGCATCGAGGCGAGTTCGACCACCAGCAGGTACGGACCGAACAGGCTGATGCCCACGGTCTTGGCGCCTACGGTGGTGTGGCCGATGGCCTGGCCGCTCTGGTGAGCGAACAGCACATACAGCAGTTCACCCAGCAGCAGGGCGGCGAGAATCACCGGCCCCGCCCAGATACCGGGCTTGAGCCAGTTGCGCTCCTGCTGGACCGAGGCCGGGCCGAGGTTCAGCATCATCACCACGAACACGAACAGCACCATGATGGCGCCGGCGTAGGCGATCACTTCCAAGGCCCCGGCGAACGGCGCGCCGAGAGCGAAGAAGGTCATGGCCACGGCGATGAGCGAAATGATCAGGTAGAGCAGGGCATGTATGGGGTTGGTGTTGGTGACCACACGAAGCGTGGACACCACCGCGATACCCGATGCGAAATAGAAAGCGAATTCCATCTTTCTTCCTTAAGGCAGCAAGCTCTTCACGTTGATCGGTTCGGCTTCGTTCTGCGCGGCGCCTTTCGGCTTACCGGCAATGGCCATACCTGCAACACGATAGAAGTTGTAATCAGGGTTTTTACCGGGACCGGAAATCAGCAGATCTTCTTTCTCGTACACCAGGTCCTGACGTTTGAAATCCGCCATTTCGAAATCCGGCGTGAGCTGGATCGCGGTGGTCGGGCATGCTTCCTCGCAGAGGCCGCAGAAAATGCAGCGCGAGAAGTTGATGCGGAAGAAGTCCGGGTACCAGCGACCGTCTTCGGTTTCAGCTTTCTGCAGCGAGATGCAGCCTACCGGGCAGGCCACGGCGCACAGGTTGCACGCTACGCAGCGCTCTTCGCCGTCGGGGTCGCGGGTCAGGACGATGCGGCCGCGGTAACGCGGTGCCAGGTAGACCGGCTCTTCCGGGTATTGCAGGGTGTCGCGCTTGCGAAAGCCATGGCCGAAGATCATGACCAGGCTTCGCAGTTGGGTACCGGTACCCTTAACGATGTCGCCAATATATTTGAACATGGGTCAAATCCTCACTGAACCGCGGCCGCAGGCGTGTTCATCAACACGATCGCAGCGGTCACCAGCAAATTGATCAGGGTCAGCGGCAGGCAGAATTTCCAGCTGAAGTCCATCACCTGGTCGTAGCGTGGGCGCGGGATCGAGGCGCGCAGCAAAACGAACAGCATGATGAAGAACGCGGTCTTCAGGGCGAACCACACGAAGGACAGTTGCGGCAGGATGTCGAACGGACCGTGCCAGCCGCCGAAGAACAACGTCACCAGCAGTGCCGAGATCAGGACGATACCGATGTACTCGCCCACGAAGAACATGCCCCATTTCATGCCGGCATATTCAATGTGGTAACCGTCGGCCAGTTCCTGTTCCGCTTCCGGCTGGTCGAACGGGTGACGGTGAGTCACCGCCACGCCAGCGACGAAGAACGTACAGAAGCCGAAGAACTGCGGAATGATGAACCACAGGTGCTGGGCCTGGTACTCGACGATGTCGCGCATGTTGAACGAACCGGCCTGGACCACCACGCCCATCAGCGCCAGACCCATGAACACTTCATAGGACACGGTCTGGGCCGAAGCCCGCAGGCTGCCCAGCAGGGCGAACTTGTTGTTGCTCGACCAGCCGGCGAACAGCACCGCGTACACCGACAGGCCGGCCATGGCGAAGAAGAACAGCAGGCCGATGTTCAGGTCCGCCACGCCCCAGGTCGGGGTGATCGGGATGATCGCGAAGGCGATCAGCAAGGCGCTCATGGCCACCACCGGTGCCAGGGTGAAGATCACCTTGTCGGCAAACGGTGGTGTCCAGTCTTCCTTGAAGAACATCTTGATCATGTCGGCGGCGATCTGGAACATGCCGTACGGGCCGACGCGGTTCGGACCGTAGCGGTCCTGCCACCAGCCCAGCAGGCGACGTTCGACAAAGCTCAGCAGCGCGCCTGTGACCACCACGGCCAGCAGGATCACGATGGCCTTGAGGACCGTCAGGATCACAGCGATCACTTCAGGGGTGAACCAGCTCATTGCGCTGCCTCCTGCAGACCGTCGACGGTTTTACCGAACACCGCCGGCGGGATTCCCGCCAGGCCAGCCGGCAGGGCCACCAGGCCGGCGCCCAGTTCTTCATTGATGCGCAGCGGCAGACGCAGGGTCTGGCCGGCCACGTTCAGGCTCAGCAGGGCGCCATCGTTGACACCCAGGCGGTCGGCTTCGGACTTGGCCAGCGCCACGTAGGCGGCCGGGATGCGTTCCTGAACCGGCGCGGCCTTGGAAGAGTTCTCTTCGCTGCCGAACAGGTGATGGAACGGCACGACCTGCCAGGTGCCCGGTGCCGGGTTGAAGGCACGCGGTACGCTGGCGAACCAGCTCAGGCCATCGCCCTGGCTTTCGATCAGGCGGGTGCCTGGATCACCGGCACGCAGGTGACCACCGACTTCGTCCTGGAACTTGTTCCAGGCCTGCGGCGAGTTCCAGCCCGGCGACCAGGCGAACGGCACTTGCGAGCGCGGTTCGGCGGAGCCCGAGTAACCTTCCATGGAGAAGGCGAACGCGGTGTCCTGGTCCTGCGGGGTGCGTGGTTCGTGAACGTTGATGTTCGCGCGCATGGCGGTGCGGCCGGAGTAACGCAGCGGTTCACGTGCCAGTTTCAGGCCCTTGATGCGGAACGAGGCGGACGGCGCGGCGTCGACGATGCCGGCCAGTTGCGCGGTGCTCGAGGCACAGGCAGCAGTGACGTGGTCGAGTTGCGTCCAGTCGATCGGCTGGTTCAGCAGGGTGGCGCGCAGGGCGTGCAGCCAGCGCCAGCCTTCGTGGACCAGGATGCTGGCGTCCAGGTATTGCGGATCGAAGACCTGGAAGAAGCGCTGGGCGCGGCCTTCCTGGCTGACCAGCGTACCGTCGCCTTCGGCGAAGCTCGCCGCCGGCAGCACCAGGTGGGCGCGGTCGGTGGTGGCGGTCTTCTGGTGGTCGGCGACGATCACCACTTTCGCGGCGTTCAGCGCGGCGTCCACACGGGCTTTGTCGGTGCGGGTGTACAGGTCGTTCTCCAGCACCACGATGGCGTCGGCGCTGCCGTCGATCACGGCTTGCAGGGCTGCATCCACCGATTCGCCACCGAGCATGGCCAGGCCGAGGCTGTTGGCTTCCGGCACGACCAGGCTGATGGAACCGTTCTTCTCGCGCAGTTTCAGGGCCTTGGCGATGTTGGCGGCGGCCTCGATCAGGGCCTTGGAGCCCAGGGAGGTACCGGCGATCACCAGCGGACGCTTGGCCGCCAGCAGGGCGTCGGCGATGCGCTGGACCAGGGCGGTCGCTTCGCTGTCCAGGCCTTCGACGGCCGGGGCGCTGGCGTCCAGGGCGTGGGCCACGGCAAAGCCGATGCGCGCCAGGTCGTCAGGGGCGGCGTGAACGCATTCCTCGGCGACGTCGTCGAGCTTGGTTTCAGCCAGGCTGGCGATGAACAGCGGGTTCAGCTCATGCTGGCCGATGTTCTTCACGGCAGCGTCGAGCCACGGCTGGACGCGCATGGCGTCGGCCATGTCTTCGGCCTTGCCCTTGACCGACTGGCGCAGGGCCAGGGCCATGCGTGCGGCGGTCTGGGTGAGGTCTTCGCCGAGAACGAACACGGCGTCGTGGTCTTCGATGTCACGCATCGTCGGCACGGGCAGCGGGCTGTCCTTGAGCACTTGCAACACCAGGCGGATGCGCTCCAGCTCAGCGGCTTCGATACCGCTGTAGAAGTGCTCGGCGCCGACCAGTTCACGCAGTGCGTAGTTGCTTTCCAGGCTGGCCCGTGGCGAACCGATACCGACAATGTTGCGGCCGCGCAGCAGTTCGGCGGCCTTGTCCAGGGCGGCGTCCAGGCTCAGCTTGGTACCGTCGGCCAGCAGCGGCTGGCGTGGGCGGTCCGTGCGGTTGACGTAGCCGTAGCCGAAGCGGCCGCGGTCGCACAGGAAATACTGGTTCACCGAACCGTTGTAGCGGTTCTCGATGCGACGCAGTTCGCCGTAGCGCTCGCCCGGGCTGATGTTGCAACCGCTGGAGCAGCCGTGGCAGATGCTTGGCGAGAACTGCATGTCCCACTTGCGGTTGTAGCGCTCGGAGTGGGTCTTGTCGGTGAACACACCGGTCGGGCAGACCTCGGTGAGGTTGCCGGAGAATTCGCTTTCCAGGGTGCCGTCTTCAACGCGACCGAAGTACACGTTGTCGTGGGCGCCGAACACGCCCAGGTCGGTGCCGCCGGCGTAGTCCTTGTAATAGCGCACGCAGCGGTAGCAGGCGATGCAGCGGTTCATCTCGTGGGAGATGAACGGGCCCAGTTGCTGGTTCTGGTGGGTGCGTTTCTTGAAGCGATAACGGCGCTCGTTGTGGCCGGTCATCACGGTCATGTCTTGCAGGTGGCAGTGACCGCCTTCCTCGCAGACCGGGCAGTCGTGCGGGTGATTGGTCATCAGCCATTCGACGACACTGGCGCGGAACGCCTTGGATTCTTCATCGTCGATGGAGATCCAGGTGTTGTCGGTGGCGGGGGTCATGCAGGACATGACGATCCGACCACGGGTGTCGTTCTCGTCGGTGTACTGCTTGACCGCGCACTGGCGGCAGGCCCCGACGCTACCAAGCGCGGGATGCCAGCAGAAATATGGGATGTCGAGGCCTAGCGACAGACATGCCTGTAACAGGTTGTCTGCCCCGTCGACTTCGAGCGCTTTGCCGTCTACGTGGATAGTGGCCATGGTTCAAAGTTCTTCGTTGGCCCGGTGTCAGCGGGCGTGGCTAATGGAATCTTGTCGTTCGTCCGAATCCAAACAGCCTGCAAAGGCGTCATCGGACGAAAGGCGAAGGGCACGGACCCTTCGCCTTCTTAAGCGTGTTACGCGCCGACCATGGTCGGCGTGACCACCTGATTGAGATCGCCTGCGCGGGTAGGCGCGATGCCGGCCTCGAATTCAGAGCGGAAGTATTTGATCGCGCTGCCCAACGGCTCCACGGCACCCGGTGCGTGAGCACAGAAGGTCTTGCCTGGGCCGAGGAAACCCACCAGACCCAGCAGGGTCTCGATGTCGCCGGGCTGGCCTTCGCCGTTCTCGATGGCCATCAGCAGCTTGACGCTCCAGGGCAGGCCATCGCGGCAAGGGGTGCAGAAGCCGCAGGACTCACGGGAGAAAAACTGCTCCATGTTGCGCAGCAGCGAAACCATGTTGACGCTGTCGTCCACCGCCATGGCCAGGCCGGTACCCATCCGGGTGCCCACCTTGGCGATGCCGCCGGCATACATTTGTGCGTCCAGGTGTTCCGGCAACAGGAAACCGGTACCGGCACCGCCGGGCTGCCAGCACTTGAGCTTGTAGCCGTCGCGCATGCCGCCGGCGTAATCCTCGAACAGCTCGCGGCCGGTGACGCCGAAGGGCAGTTCCCACAGGCCGGGGTTCTTGACCTTGCCGGAGAAGCCCATGAGCTTGGTGCCCATGTCTTCGCTGCCGTCGCGGGCCAGGGATTTGTACCAGTCCACGCCGTCGGCGATGATCGCCGGCACGTTGCACAGGGTCTCGACGTTGTTCACGCAGGTCGGCTTGCCCCACACGCCCACGGCGGCAGGGAAGGGCGGTTTGGAACGCGGGTTGGCGCGGCGGCCTTCCAGGGAGTTGATCAGTGCGGTTTCTTCACCGCAGATGTAACGCCCGGCACCGGTGTGGACGAACAGCTCGAAATCGAAGCCGCTGCCCAGGATGTTCTTGCCCAGGAGGCCCGCAGCCTTGGCTTCTTCCACGGCACGGTTCAGGTGCTTGGCGGCGGTGGTGTATTCGCCGCGCAGGAAGATGTAGCCACGGTAGGTTTTCAGCGCACGGGCGCTGATCAGCATGCCTTCGATCAGCAGATGGGGCAGTTGCTCCATCAGCATGCGGTCCTTCCAGGTATTGGGTTCCATTTCATCCGCGTTGCAGAGCAGGTAGCGGATGTCGATGGATTCGTCCTTGGGCATCAGGCCCCACTTCACGCCGGTGGGGAAGCCCGCACCGCCGCGACCCTTGAGGCCGGAGTCCTTCACGGTCTGGACGATGTCGTCCTGGGCCATGTCGGCGAACGCCTTGCGCGCGGCGGCGTAGCCGTTCTTGGCCTGGTACTCGTCCAGCCACACGGCTTCGCCGTCGTCACGCAGGCGCCAGGTCAGGGGATGGGTTTCGGCCGAGCGCTTGATGCGGTTGGCGGGCCCGAAGGAAGTCAGGGTCATACGTAGCCCTCCAGCAATTTGGCGACGCCAGCGGGTGCAACGTCACCGAAGGTGTCGTCGTCGATCATCAGCGCCGGGGCCTTGTCGCAATTGCCCAGGCAGCACACCGGCAGCAGCGTGAAGCGGCCGTCGGCGGTGGTCTGGCCGAGGCCGATGCCCAGCTTGCTCTGGATTTCGCTGACCACGGATTCGTGGCCACCGATGTAGCAGACCATGCTGTCGCAGACGCGAATGATGTGGCGGCCTACGGGCTGGCGGAAGATCTGGCTGTAGAAGGTGGCGACGCCTTCGACGTCGCTCGCCGGGATGCCGAGGATCTCGCCGATGGCGTAGAGCGCGCCGTCAGGCACCCAGCCACGTTCCTTCTGGACGATCTTCAGGGCTTCGATCGACGCCGCGCGCGGGTCTTCGTAGTGATGCAGCTCGTGCTCGATGGCCGAGCGCTCGGTTTCGCTCAGGGCGAAACGGTCTGTCTGGATAAGCGTGCTGTTCATGCTTAGCGGTCCACGTCGGCCATAACGAAATCGATACTACCCAGGTACGCGATCAAGTCCGCGACCATGCTGCCTTTGATCACCGAAGGGATCTGCTGCAGGTGCGGGTAGCTTGGGGTGCGGATCCGGGTACGGTAGCTCATGGTGCCGCCGTCGCTCGTCAGGTAATAACTGTTGATGCCCTTGGTCGCTTCGATCATCTGGAAGGACTCGTTGGCCGGCATGACCGGGCCCCACGAAACCTGCAGGAAGTGCGTGATCAGGGTCTCGATGTGCTGCAGCGTGCGCTCCTTGGGCGGCGGCGTGGTCAGCGGGTGATCCGCCTTGTACGGGCCTTCCGGCATGTTGCGCATGCATTGCTCGATGATCTTGACACTCTGGCGCATTTCCTCGACGCGAACCATGCAGCGGTCATAGGCATCGCCGTTGGCCGCCAGCGGTACTTCGAATTCGAAGTTCTCGTAGCCGGAGTAGGGGCGTGCCTTGCGCAGGTCGAAGTCGCAACCGGTGGAACGCAGGCCTGCACCGGTGACGCCCCATTCCAGGGCTTCCTTGGTGTTGTAGGCGGCGACACCGATGGTACGGCCCTTGAGGATGCTGTTCTGCAAGGCGGCCTTGGTGTATTCGTCCAGGCGCTTGGGCATCCACTCGACGAAGTCCTTGACCAGCTTTTCCCAGCCACGTGGCAGATCGTGGGCAACGCCACCGATGCGGTACCAGGCCGGGTGCAGGCGGAAACCGGTAATGGCTTCGATCACCGTGTACGCCTTCTGGCGGTCGGTGAAGGTGAAGAACACCGGCGTCATGGCGCCCACGTCCTGGATGTAGGTGCCCAGGAACAGCAGGTGGCTGGTGATACGGAAGAACTCGGCCATCATGATGCGGATGACGTCGACCCGGTCCGGCACTTTGATCCCGGCCAGTTTTTCGACCGAAAGCACGTACGGCAGGTTGTTCATCACGCCGCCGAGGTAGTCGATGCGGTCGGTGTACGGAATGTAGCTGTGCCAGGATTGGCGCTCGGCCATTTTCTCGGCGCCACGGTGGTGATAGCCGATGTCCGGGACGCAGTCGACGATCTCTTCGCCGTCCAGTTGCAGGATGATGCGGAACGCACCGTGGGCCGAAGGGTGGTTCGGGCCCAGGTTGAGGAACATGTAGTCCTCGTTGGCGCCCGAACGCTTCATGCCCCAGTCTTCAGGCTTGAAGCGCGCGGCTTCTTCCTCGAGCTGCTGCTTGGCCAGGGACAGGCTGAACGGGTCGAACTCGGTGGCACGGGCCGGGAAGTCCTTGCGCAGCGGGTGACCTTCCCAGGTCGGCGGCATCATGATGCGCGACAAGTGCGGGTGGCCGGGGAAATCGATCCCGTACATGTCCCACACTTCACGTTCGTACCAGTTGGCGTTCGGCCAGATGCCGGTCACGGTCGGTACGCTGAGGTCGCTCTCGGACAAGGCGACCTTGATCATTACGTCACTATTACGCTCGATCGACATCAGGTGATAGAACACGGTGAAGTCGACGCCGTCGGGCAGGCCCTGGCGCTTGGTGCGCAGGCGCTCGTCCACGCCGTGCAGGTCATAGAGCATGACGTACGGCTTGGGCAGGTTGCGCAGGAAGGTCAGGACTTCGACGAGTTTGGCGCGGGCAACCCAAAGCACCGGCATGCCGGTGCGGGTCGGCTGGGCGGTGAACGCCTCGGGGCCAAAACGGTTGTTCAGTTCGACGACCACATCCTGGTCGTCTGCCTTGTAGGGCGGGATGTACAGAGCACTGCCTGTAGTCATGGTTATTTATCGCTTTCGGTCAACGTAAAGAATGAAGCCAGGTTCGTGTTTCTTGTTCAGGAACAGAGCTGGATCAGACTTCGTCGGGGCTGCGCAGGTTGGTGACTGCGATACGCTGTTCGCGGCGCTGTTCCTTTTGCGACGGCATCTCGGCGCGATAGACGCCTTGATCGCCAACGACCCAGGACAGTGGGCGACGCTCCTGGCCAATCGATTCCTGCAACAGCATCAGGCCTTGCAGGAAAGCTTCGGGGCGGGGCGGGCAGCCAGGCACGTAGACGTCCACGGGCAGGAACTTGTCCACCCCTTGAACGACGGAATAGATGTCGTACATGCCACCGGAGTTGGCGCACGAACCCATGGAGATGACCCACTTCGGTTCGAGCATTTGCTCATAGAGACGCTGGATGATCGGCGCCATCTTGATGAAGCAGGTACCGGCGATAACCATGAAATCCGCCTGACGCGGCGATGCCCGGATCACCTCGGCGCCAAAGCGCGCGATGTCGTGGGGCGCCGTGAAGGCGGTGGTCATTTCCACGTAGCAGCACGAAAGGCCGAAGTTGTACGGCCACAGGGAGTTCTTGCGACCCCAGTTGACCGTGCTGTTCAGCACGTCTTCGAGCTTGCCCATGAAGATGTTTTTGTGGACTTGATCTTCTAACGGATCGGAAACGGTTTCCCGCTCGCCAATCGGATACTGCTCGTTAGGAGCATCGGGGTCGATCCTGGTGAGATTGTATTGCATTGCCAAAGCCTCATTGTTTCAGCTTCGCTTGCCGCTTGCGCCGAGCTTCCGGAGCCCAATCAAGTGCCCCCACCCGGAATAGGTAGACAAGACCTGCCAACAGAATTGCTATGAAAACGAGAGCTTCGACAAATCCGGTCCAGCCGCTTTCGCGGACGGACACAGACCAGGCAAAGAGAAAGAGGGCTTCGATATCGAAGATCACGAAGAGCATCGCGACCAGATAGAATTTGGCTGAGAGCCGCAAGCGGGCGCCACCGGTAGGCAGCATGCCGGACTCGAACGGTTCGTTTTTGCTGCGGCCCCAGGCTTTTGACCCGAGCAGACTCGACAGCCCGAGCATGAAGGCACACAGGCCGACGACACCCAGAAGGAAAATGGCAAAGCCCCAGTTGTGGGCCATGAGTCCTGTCGCTTCGGGCATGCTGGAAATCCTTAACAGAGGGCAAAGGCCTCTGAGCTTGAAAGAAATAACGCAGTGACGATATGTCGCAGCAATCAATCGCGGTGATTTTATGGCTAAACACCGGGCAAGTAAAATTCCTATAGCGAAATTATTTAATGGAATAAGGACATAGCGCACCTCCAAGGCTGCGCAGCCCAGGCCCAGCGGGCATTGGCCGATAAATCATCGACTTTATTTCGTGTGCGCTGTAACAATGATAATGCCTTTCAAATGATAATTATTATTGTTTGTCCGGGCTTTTCATCAATAACCCGGTGCAGTAGCTGAGAACTTTTCTTACAGGGTGGCTACTGCAATTGTCAGCGCCGGCCGTTTTACTCTTTTTCAGACTGCCTGTTACTGCGTTCGATCAATTTTTCTATGGGCGCGTCGAAGGGAAGGGCTCGGTAAGGGTTGGATCTGCATGATGGCCGCTCCCGTGGAAGCCAGGCTTGTTCGCGCTGTCAGCAACGCGGTCTCGGGGCATTGGGGCATCAAGCAAAAGCTCTTTGCCAGCAAAAATCGGCACGAGGCCTGGTCTAGAGCCTTGAAGGATTGATGGCAAATAGCTATCTTTGCGATTCACTCATCTAATCATCTATATCAATGCCGGTTAGACAATCGCTCCCTTCATAGCTGCGTCAGCTTCATCGTTCGCGGCTGATTACCAAAGGAATGTCATGAATTCTTGGCTCGCGAATATTAGCGTCATGCTCAAGTTGGCTTTGGGCTTTGCCGTTGTGCTGCTTCTGACCGCTGTCCTTGCCGCGACCGGCTGGTTCAGCCTGGGAAAAATGATTGAGCGCACTGATCGAATGACCAGCATTACCGAACTCGGCAACCGTCTTGATCTCCTGCGCAGGGCTCGCTTGCAATACCAACTGGACAAGGGCGATGAACAAAAGGGGGCATTGATCCAGGCGGCGCTGGAGCAGTTTGTCGCCAAGCAGAAAAGCCTTGCAAGCGAGTTGAAGAAAGCTGAAAACCTGAAAAAACTTGCGCTGATCGAGCAGGCCAGCACGCAGTATCAAGTGGCACTGAATGCGATGCGCGAGGCTTATCGCAATGACGCAGCCATGCGCAAGGAGATGGGTGTCAATGCGGTCAAGGGGGCCGCGCTGATTGCCAAGGTCATCAATGATGTAGAAGCAATGCCTGCTTCGGATGAGCGACGGTTCGAGTTGTACAGGATCATCCTCAAGGCCAAGGAGGACGTGGCCTTGGTGCGCTATGAGGTGCGTGGCTACACCGGCAACCCCAACAGCACCACCGAACAAGCCGCCAACCGCCAGATCGAAAATGCGCTCAAGGGCATTGAAACCCTCAATGGCGCTTTCGGCCCGGCCTATGCCGACACCATCAGGCAGCTGGAAACCGCACTGATTGCCTACCGCCGTTCGGTGCAGAATTTCACCGCCAGCAACCAGGCCATTGAGAAGGCTGTGCAGGACACCATCGATTTGGGCGAGACCATTACCCGTCTGTCTGAAGAAATGTATGCCAGCCAACTGGTCTCCCGTGACGAAGACAGCGCCCAGGCCCGCATCCTGCAACTGAGCTGTACGGCCTTGGCGATGCTGTTGGGGATCCTTGCGGCCATGATCATCACTCGCCAGATTACGCGGCCGTTGCAGGACACCTTGGCTGTGGTCGATCGCATTGCAGCAGGTGATCTCACGCAAGACATGGTCGTGACCCGTAGTGATGAACTGGGTGTCTTGCAGCAAGGCATCCAGCGCATGGGCACCACGTTGCGCGACCTGATCGGTGGTATCCGCGATGGCGTCACTCAGATCGCCAGCGCCGCCGAAGAGTTATCGGCCGTCACCGAGCAGACCAGTGCCGGGGTCAATAGTCAGAAGACCGAGACCGACCAGGTGGCTACCGCCATGCACGAAATGTCCGCCACCGTGCATGAAGTCGCGCGTAATGCCGAGCAGGCTTGTACGGTCGCCTCAGAGGCCGATGCACAGGCCCGTATTGGCGACCAGGTCGTCGCGCAGGCCATCGTTCAGATCGAGCGCTTGGCCAGCGAAGTCGGGCGCTCCGTCGATGCCATGGATGACTTGGAGCAAGAAAGCGCGCGCATCGGCAAGATCATGGACGTGATCAAGGCGGTGGCTGAGCAGACCAACTTGTTGGCCCTTAACGCCGCCATTGAGGCTGCTCGCGCGGGTGACGCCGGGCGCGGTTTTGCGGTGGTCGCCGACGAAGTACGTGGGCTGGCCCAGCGTACCCAGCATTCCACCGAAGAGATTGAAAGCCTGGTGGCGGGCTTGCAGAACGGCACGCGCCAGGTGTCGAGCATCATGCGAAATAGCCGCGAACTGACCGACAGTAGTGTGGAATTGGCCGGCAAGGCTGGCATCTCCCTGGGCAACATCACCCAGGCGGTTTCTGGCATCCAGGCCATGAACCAGCAGATTGCCGCTGCTGCGGTGCAACAAAGCTCGGTGGCCGAGGACATCAGTCGCAGTATCCTGAGCGTGCGCGATGTATCCGAACAGACCGCCTCGGCCAGCGAAGAAACCGCCGCTTCCAGCATCGAGCTGGCGCGCCTGGGTAACCAGTTGCAGCAACTGGTCAGTCACTTCAAGGTGTAAAAACGGCGAAAAAAAAGCCCCGAACCAGTCGGGGCTTCAGATCGTCGGCTTTGCGGTTAGCTTTTATTCGGTCCGCAAGGGCCGTTACCCATCGATCAGTGGAACTGCTCTTCTTCGGTGGAGCCGGTCAGTGCGGTCACCGACGAAGTGCCGCCCTGGATCACGGTGGTCATGTCGTCGAAGTAGCCGGTGCCCACTTCCTGTTGGTGAGCCACGAAGGTGTAGCCTTTCGCGGCGTCGGCGAATTCCTGCTCCTGCAGCTTCACGTAGGCGGTCATGTCGTTGCGGGCGTAGTCGTGCGCCAGGTTGAACATGCTGTGCCACATGTTGTGAATGCCGGCCAGGGTGATGAACTGGTGCTTGTAGCCCATGGCGGACAGTTCGCGCTGGAACTTGGCGATGGTCGCGTCGTCCAGGTTTTTCTTCCAGTTGAAGGAAGGCGAGCAGTTGTACGACAGGATCTGGTCCGGGTATTCCTTCTTGATCGCTTCGGCGAAGCGACGAGCCTCGTCCAGGTCTGGCTTGGCGGTTTCGCACCAGATCAGGTCGGCGTATGGGGCGTAGGCCAGGCCGCGGGCGATGGCCTGGTCAAGGCCGGCGCGAACCTTGTAGAAACCTTCCTGGGTGCGGGTGCCGGTCACGAACGGCTGGTCGTACGGGTCGCAGTCGGAAGTCAGCAGGTCGGCGGCGTTGGCGTCGGTACGGGCCAGGATGATGGTCGGTACACCGGCAACGTCGGCGGCCAGGCGGGCAGCGGTCAGCTTCTGCACGGCTTCCTGGGTCGGTACCAGTACCTTGCCGCCCATGTGGCCGCATTTCTTCACCGACGCCAGCTGGTCTTCGAAGTGAACGCCGGCGGCGCCTGCTTCGATCATGCTCTTCATCAGCTCGTAGGCGTTCAGGACGCCGCCGAAACCGGCTTCGGCGTCAGCCACGATCGGCGCGAAGTAGTCGATGTAGCCTTCGTCGCCCGGGTTCTTGCCGGCTTTCCACTGGATCTGGTCGGCGCGACGGAACGAGTTGTTGATGCGCTTGACCACGGTCGGAACCGAATCTACTGGGTACAGCGACTGGTCAGGGTACATCGACTCGGCGGAGTTGTTGTCCGCAGCCACTTGCCAGCCCGACAGGTAGATCGCCTGGATGCCGGCCTTGACTTGCTGTACGGCCTGGCCGCCGGTCAGGGCGCCCATGCAGTTGACGAAATCTTTCTCGGGACGGAAGGATGGCTTGGCGCCCTGGGTCACCAGGTTCCACAGCTTTTCGGCGCCCATTTTCGCAAAGGTGTGCTCAGGTTGAACCGAGCCACGCAGGCGGACGACGTCAGCAGCGGAATAATTGCGCTTCACGCCTTTCCAGCGTGGGTTCTCAGCCCAGTCTTTTTCAAGGGCTGCAATTTGCTGTTCGCGTGTCAGTGCCATGGAAATAAACCTCGTCGCATCGTCGGGTGTGGAAGATTCCTGCTCCTGCCGATCCGCCAGTCGTTGGCGAAGAAGGCTGCTCGCTGGCCAGGGGGCCGGGCATACAAGTCGGTTCAGGCGGGGAGGCGACGGGATGAACGATGGGCTCGAGGGGAAAGTGAGCAGGTAGAGGCGGACTGCGGGCGCATTCGGGCGTCGTGGGCCCTTGTACGAACTCAGAGTGATGCCGGGTTACCTAGTTACGCTTCCGTCCCTCGGGACAACTTCGTTCCAGTCGCAACCTCGTCAAACACACCTTGTGGGCGGTACAGACACGAATCGGCTTGCGGGGTAGTTGCAAGCGGCGACCCGAAGGCCCTTGCCAGGGCCCCTGATTAGCGGGAGCGAGGCCATCATGCCTTCGGTTTTTTGGCTCGTCAAACGTTTTGTAGTGCTTTTTTTGTGGCACTACATCTTTGGTCTAATACGACTCATCAGTCAGTTTTTGGTGCTTCAGTTCAGGGTGTCGACTTTGACCCGCAGAATCATGTCGTCGCGGCCTTGTGTCGAGTAGCTGCGGGTAAGGCCCTGTTTATCGGCTTGGGTCTGACGATTCACGCCCGCCAGGGTGATCCATTCACCCAGCCGTCCGCTGACAGTTGTATCGGTACTCTGAACGTTCACTACATCGGGACGTTCCTGGCTCATGCGGTCACGGTTGGTACTGATGCTCAGATGAACGGTCTCGCCGGTGACGCTCGCCGTGACATAGAAACCCTGGGTGACGTTGCGGTATTCGGTCTGGCTTTGCATGCGACCGTAGGTGTCGGTCTGGTTGCTGGTGAACGGTACGCTCTGGCCGATTTGGATCAGCGCCGGTTGACCTTCGCTGGCTTGTACCTGTTGCACGCCACCGTCACGGCTGGCCGTGCTGCGGTTGATGATGCGGGTCTGGCTGGGTGCCGCGCCGTTGATGGAGTACCCCTGATCGCCTTGCAGGTTGTTTTCGTTGGTGTCGACCGTGATCAGCAGACGCTTGGGGGCGGTGTCCAGTTGCGCGAGGAACTGCCGGAGCTCTTCGATTTTGCCGGGCTCGGCATTGACGATCAGTTGATTGCCATAGGCGCTGACCTGGCCATCTTTGCCGATGAAGTTCTGCGCCACCGGAAGCAGGTCGGCGCTGGTGCGGTAATTCAGCGGTACGATTTGCGTATCGGCCATGACCGACAGGCTGCAGCCGAGCAGCAGGGTGGCCAGGAGGGTGCGTAGCGACATTCCATTTCTCCGCGGGACAAAGGCTTGATATTGCCAGTTTGTCGGCCCAGGGTGGGGCAAGTTGAATGATAGACGGCAAAACGCCCCGGCATCGGTGGATGGCGGGGCGTTTCTTACGCTTCAGGGCCTCTTCGCGAGCAGGCTCGCTCCCACATCGAGGTCGAGTGTGCACAAATTACATGAACACCACTGATTCTGTGGGAGCGAGCCTGCTCGCGAAGGCTGCGCCGTGGTATCAAGCCGAATGCCGCACCATATCCACATGGGGAATCCCGGCTTCCAGGAACTCCTCGCTGACCACCGCAAAACCCAATCGCTCATAGAACGGCGTGGCATGCACCTGGGCGCTGAGCTTCTGTTGCTTGAGCCCGCGTTTCTCGGCTTCGGCGATCAGTGCGTGCATCAGGGCATCGCCCACTTTCAGGCCGCGCCAGTCCTTGAGCACCGAGACGCGGCCAATATGACCGTCGGTCAGCAGGCGTGCGGTGCCGATGGGGAAGTCGCCTTCGAAGGCAAGGAAGTGCACCGCGCCCTGATCGTCGGCATCCCATTCCAGCTCGGGCGGGACGGACTGCTCGACAATGAACACGCTCTCACGAATGCGCCGGATCTCGGCGTTATCCTTTTGCCAGTCTGCGACACGAACGTGGATTTTATTCATCGGCGAACCCCAGGCTGCCTTGTTTGACCAGCTCGCAGATCAGGCCGCGGCCGTCTTCGTCGGCCAACCATGGGCCGAGGTTTTCAATGTGCAGGGCATCGGCCGCGCAGATCATTTTCAGCAGCTCGCGCAGCTTGCCCGGCAGGTAGCGGCTCTGGCCGCTGGCGAACAGCAGCAGGTCGTCGTCGACTTCCGACCAGGCCAGGCGCGCGCTCGGGTTGCGGATGATCACGGCGCCTTGTTCCAGGCCGGCCAGCAAGTCGTCCTCTTCCAGTTCCGGGCCAACCACCAGTTCCGGGTAGCGTGGCTCGGTCATGAACTGGCCGAACCAGGTCAGCAACAGGCGTTCGTCGCTCATGTGCTCGGCCAGCAAACCCTTGAGGCGGTCGAGGGCGTCGTGCTGGATCTGGTGCGGATCGCTCACCGGGCGCGCGTCGGCGTCGGTGTAGCGTTCCTCGTCCGGCAGGAACTGGCTGAGGAAGTCGGTGAAGTGGGTCAGCACTTCGGCGGCGCTCGGTGCGCGGAAACCCACGGAGTAGGTCATGCAGTCGTCCACGGCCACGCCGCAATGGGCCAGGCGTGGCGGCAGGTAGAGCATGTCGCCCGGTTCCAGGACCCACTCATCGGTGGCCTCGAAGTCGGCGAGGATGCGCAGGTCGGCGTGAGGCAGCAACGGGCTGTCGGAGTCGCACATCTGGCCGATTTTCCAGTTGCGCTTGCCGTGGCCTTGCAGCAGGAACACGTCGTAGTTGTCGAAGTGCGGACCCACGCTGCCACCCGGGGCGGCGAAGCTGATCATCACGTCATCGATGCGCCAGCTCGGCAGGAAGCGGAAGTGCTCCAGCAGTTCGCTGACTTCCGGGACGAACTGGTCGACCGCCTGCACCAGCAGGGTCCAGTCGCGCTCCGGCAGTTTGCTGAATTCGTCTTCGGCGAACGGGCCGCGACGCAGTTCCCAAGGGCGCTCGCCGTGCTCTAGCACCAGGCGCGATTCGACTTCTTCTTCCAGGGCCAAGCCGGCCAGTTCGTCGGCATCGATCGGGCTTTCGAAGTCGGGAATCGCCTGGCGGATCAGCAGCGGCTTTTTCTGCCAGTAGTCACGCAGGAACTCCCGTGCCGTGATACCGCCCAGGAGTTGCAGAGGAATGTCAGGATTCATGTGTAACCTATTGAAAAAATATACTTTTCAGACGCGAATAAAAACGCCCGGCGCGGCCGGGCGTCTCAAGGGTGCAGCCGTGTGTCAGATGCGCTTGGCTTGTGCCGCCGCGTTGCCGATGTAGCTGGCCGGGGTCAGCTTCTTCAGCTCCGACTTGGCATCGGCAGGCATGTCCAGGCCGTCGATGAAAGTTTGCAGCGCTTCGGGGCTGATGCCCTTGCCACGGGTCAGTTCTTTCAGTTTTTCGTACGGGTTCTCGATGTTGTAGCGACGCATCACGGTCTGGATCGGTTCGGCCAGGACTTCCCAGCAGGCGTCCAGGTCGGCGGCGATCTTCTGCTCGTTCAGTTCCAGCTTGCCGATGCCCTTGAGGCTGGCTTCGTAGGCGATGACGCTGTGGGCAAAGCCCACGCCCAGATTGCGCAGCACAGTGGAGTCGGTCAGGTCGCGCTGCCAGCGGGAGATCGGCAGTTTGCTCGCCAGGTGCTGGAACAGCGCGTTGGCGATGCCCAGGTTGCCTTCGGAGTTTTCGAAGTCGATCGGGTTGACCTTGTGCGGCATGGTCGACGAACCGATTTCGCCGGCAATGGTGCGCTGCTTGAAATAGCCCAGGGAGATGTAGCCCCAGATGTCGCGGTCGAAGTCGATCAGGATGGTGTTGAAGCGCGCGATCGCGTCGAACAGCTCGGCGATGTAGTCGTGCGGTTCGATCTGGGTGGTGTACGGGTTGAAGCTCAGGCCCAGTTCGTCTTCGATGAAGGCGCGGGCGTTGGCTTCCCAGTCGATCTGCGGGTAGGCCGACAGGTGGGCGTTGTAGTTGCCCACGGCGCCGTTGATCTTGCCCAGCAGCGGCACGGCGGCGACTTGGGCGATCTGGCGCTCCAGGCGATACACCACGTTGGCCAGCTCTTTGCCCAGGGTGGTCGGCGACGCCGGTTGACCATGGGTACGCGACAGCATAGGCACGTCGGCGAAGCGGATCGCCAGTTCGCGGATGGCTTGGGCGACCTGGCGCATCAGCGGCAGCATCACGTCGTCACGGCCTTCGCGCAGCATCAGGGCGTGGGACAGGTTGTTGATGTCCTCGCTGGTGCAGGCGAAGTGGATGAACTCACTGACGTTGGCCAATTCCGGCAGCTTGGCCGCCTGCTCCTTGAGCAGGTATTCGATCGCCTTGACGTCGTGGTTGGTGGTGCGCTCGATCTCTTTGACGCGCTCGGCGTGCTCCAGCGCGAAGTTGTCCGCCAGGGTGTTGAGCACCGCGTTGGCTTCGGCGGAAAACGCCGGAACTTCGCTGATGGCGGGGTGGGCGGCCAGGCGCTGGAGCCAGCGCACTTCAACCAGGACGCGGGCACGGATCAGGCCGTACTCGCTGAAAATCGGGCGCAGGGCCTGGGTTTTGCCGGCGTAGCGGCCGTCTACAGGGGAAACCGCAGTGAGCGAAGAGAGCTGCATGGGGTGTTCTCGGACAGTCGGGCAACGAAATGGGGCGCGTATCATACATGAAAACAAGCGCCGGTCCGTCGCCAACTGACCGGCGTATTACGCGTGATGAAGTAAAAAACGAGTTGAGGCGACTTATTCGTTGCGCATCAACGGGTAAAGCTCTTTCAGCAATTTGCGCCGGCTGATCACCAACTGCCAGCGATGCCCGCCCAGTTGCCGCCACAGCCGTGCCGAACGGATGCCCGCCAGCAACAGGGCGCGAATCTTCGAGGCGTTGCTGGGTTGCTGCAGGTTGCGCATATCGCCGTGCACCTGGATACGCTGGCGCAGGGTGCTCAAGGTGTCCTGGTACAGGGCGCCGCAGGCGGCCACGACGTTTTCGTGAGAGGGGCCGAAGTGCTCGACCTGGGACTGGATCTGCGGCAGGCGCTTGCCGATGGTGTCCAGCAGGTCATCGCGCTTGGCGAGCTGGCGTTCGAGGCCCAGCATCGACAGGGCATAGCGCAACGGCTCGCGTTGCAGGGCGCTGGGATCGCGCTCCAGGGCGCCGATCAGCGCGCGATAGCCTTCACGCAGGTTCAAGTCGTCGCCGCCGTAGACTTCCAGGGTGTCCTTGGGGTCGCGTACCAGCAGGCTGCCGAGCATGCAGCTCAGGCCGGCCTCGGAGGTCTGGCCGGTCTTGGCGATCCGGTCCACCAGCACTGCGGCCAGAAACACACCGCCCAGCGCCGTCAGTTGCTCCTGGGTCGGGCTCATGCCTTGCTGCTCCATGGCTCTGCGACTTCGATCACGCCGCCGCCCAGGCAGATTTCGCCGTCGTAGAACACCACGGACTGGCCGGGGGTGACTGCCCGTTGTGGATCGTCGAAGGTGGCACGGTAGCCCGTGGCAGTCTTTTCCAGCGTGCAGGGCTGGTCGCTCTGGCGATAGCGCACCTTGGCCGTCAGGCGGCGCGGTTCGCTCAGGTCGATCGGGTTGACCCAATAGATGTCGGAGGCGAGCAGGGCGCGGGAAAACAGCCAGGGGTGGTCGTTGCCCTGGCCGACGATCAGCTCGTTGTGTTCCAGGTCCTTGATCAGCACGTACCACGGCTCTTCGCCGGCGTCTTTCAGCCCGCCGATGCCCAGGCCCTGGCGCTGGCCGATGGTGTGATACATCAGGCCATGGTGGCGGCCGATGACTTCGCCTTCGGTGGTCTTGATCTCGCCCGGCTGGGCCGGCAGGTATTGCTTGAGGAAATCGCTGAAGCGCCGTTCGCCGATGAAGCAGATCCCGGTGGAATCCTTCTTCTTCGCGGTGGCGAGGGCGTGTTTCTCGGCGATGGCCCGGACTTCGGGCTTTTCCAGTTCACCTACCGGGAACAGGGTCTTGGCAATCTGCTCGCCGCCGACGGCATGCAGGAAGTAGCTCTGGTCCTTGTTCGGGTCCAGGCCCTTGAGCAGTTCGGTGCGCCCGTCGATGTCGCGGCGACGCACGTAGTGACCGGTGGCGATCAGGTCGGCGCCCAGCATCATGGCGTAGTCGAGGAACGCCTTGAACTTGATTTCGCGGTTGCAGAGGATGTCCGGGTTCGGTGTGCGACCGGCCTTGTACTCGGCCAGGAAGTGCTCGAACACGTTGTCCCAGTACTCGGCGGCGAAGTTGGCGGTATGCAGCTTGATGCCGATCTTGTCGCACACGGCCTGGGCGTCCGCGAGGTCGTCCATGGCGGTGCAGTATTCGGTTCCGTCGTCTTCTTCCCAGTTCTTCATGAACAGGCCTTCCACCTCATAACCCTGCTCGATCAGCAGAAGGGCGGAAACGGAAGAGTCCACGCCGCCGGACATGCCGACAATGACGCGCTTCTTGGTGGTACCGGAAGGAGCTGGATCACGCATAGGGATTCAATGAGTGTCTTGAAAAAGGACGCGATTCTATCAGGCCCGGGCGCGCAAGGCTAAAGGGAAGGACGGATCAGTGCCAGGCTGTGGCGATGGCCGGCCAGATAATCGTCGATGCAACGGATGATCAGCTCGCTGCGCCAATGGTCGCGTCGTTCGAGCAGTTCGTCGCGGGTCAGCCATCGGGCGCCCAGGATGCCGTCGTCCAGTTGATAGTCGGGGTGGTGTTTGAGTGCCTTGGCGGCGAAGCAGACCCGCTGGTAGGTCACGCCATTGCTGGGGGCGGTGTACAGGTAGATGCCGATCACGCTGGTGGGCTCGACGTCCCAGCCGGTTTCTTCCAGGGTTTCGCGCACGGCGGCTTCGACCAGGGTCTCGTCCGGGTCCAGGTGCCCGGCGGGCTGGTTGAGCACGGCGCGCCCGCCCTTGGATTCCTCCACCATCAGGAAACGGCCGTTGTCCTCGACGATGGTGGCGACGGTGATGTGGGGTTTCCAATCCATGTGGTTTCCTCGAAATTTGAATAGTGAAACACAAGCCCTGTGGGAGCGAGCCTGCTCGCGATAGCGGTGGGTCAGCCAATACAAGTGTTGGATGATAAACCGCTATCGCGAGCAGGCTCGCTCCCACAGGGGCGGTGAATTCAAAAACTGCAGCTGATCCCCAGCCAGAAGGGAATGGGCTGGAAACACAAACCCCGGCACAAGGCCGGGGTTTGTGGTGCTTCCTTACAACCTTACACCAGCGCAGCGATGGCCGCGTTGAAGGTTGCGCTCGGGCGCATGGCCTTGCTGGTCAGCTCCGGGTTGGCGAAGTAGTAACCGCCGATGTCCACCGGCTTGCCTTGAACGGCGTTGAGCTCGGCAACGATCTTTTCTTCGTTGTCGGTCAGCGTCTTGGCCAGGGTGGTGAACTGTGCCTTGAGGGCTGCGTCGTCATCCTGGGCAGCCAGTGCCTGGGCCCAGAACAGGGTCAGGTAGAAGTGGCTGCCACGGTTGTCGATACCGCCGACCTTGCGCGAAGGCGACTTGTTGTGGTCCAGGAACTCGCCAGTCGCCTGGTCGAGCGTTTTGGCCAGCACCAGCGCTTTCGGGTTGTTGTAGGTCACGCCCAGGTGTTCCAGGGAAGCGGCCAGGGCCAGGAATTCGCCCAGGGAGTCCCAACGCAGGAAGTTTTCTTCCAGCAGTTGTTGAACGTGCTTGGGTGCCGAACCGCCAGCGCCGGTTTCGAACAGGCCGCCACCGTTCATCAGCGGCACGATGGAGAGCATCTTGGCGCTGGTGCCCAGTTCCATGATCGGGAACAGGTCGGTCAGGTAGTCGCGCAGGACGTTACCGGTCACCGAAATGGTGTCCTTGCCTTCGCGGGTACGAGCCAGGGTGAACTTCATCGCCTCGACCGGCGACATGATGCGCAGGTCCAGGCCGCTGGTGTCGTGGTCCTTCAGGTAAGCCTGGACCTTCTCGATCACCACGCCGTCATGGGCGCGCATCGGGTCCAGCCAGAAGATCGCCGGGGTGTTGCTGGCGCGGGCACGGTTGACGGCCAGCTTGACCCAATCCTGGATCGGCGCGTCCTTGGTCTGGCACATGCGGAAGATGTCGCCAGCCTCGACGCTCTGCTCCAGCAGGGTGCGACCGGTGCTGTCCGAGACACGAACCACGCCGTCGGCCTTGATCTGGAAGGTCTTGTCGTGGGAGCCGTACTCTTCGGCTTTCTTGGCCATCAGGCCAACGTTCGGCACGCTGCCCATGGTGGTGGGGTCGAAGGCGCCGTTGGCCTTGCAGTCTTCGATCACCGCCTGGTAGATGGTGGCGTAGCAGCGATCCGGGATCACGGCCTTGGTGTCGTGCAACTGGCCGTCGGTGCCCCACATCTTGCCGGAGTCACGGATCATGGCTGGCATCGAGGCGTCGACGATGACGTCGCTCGGCACGTGCAGGTTGGTGATGCCCTTGTCGGAGTTGACCATCGCCAGGGATGGGCGTGCCGCGTAGACCGCCTGGATGTCGGCTTCGATCTGCGCCTGCTGCTCGGCCGGCAGGGCCTTGATGCGGGCGTACAGGTCGCCGATGCCGTTGTTCAGGTTGAAGCCGATCTGCTCCAGCACCTGGGCGTGCTTGGCCAGGGCGTCTTTATAGAACTCGGCGACGATCTGACCGAACATGATCGGGTCGGAGACCTTCATCATGGTGGCCTTGAGGTGAACCGACAGCAGCACGCCTTTTTGCTTGGCGTCTTCGATTTCGGCGGCGATGAAGTCGCGCAGGGCCTTCTTGCTCATCACGGCGCAATCGAGGATCTCACCGGCTTGCACGGTGGTCTTTTCCTTCAGGACGGTGGCAGTGCCATCCTGGGCGATCAGCTCGATTTTCACGCTGCCGGCGGCGTCGATCAGTGCGGCTTTTTCGCTGCCGTAGAAATCACCGGTGCTCATGTGGGCCACGTGGGATTTGGAGTCGGCTGCCCAGGCGCCCATCTTGTGCGGGTGCTTGCGGGCATAGTTCTTGACCGACAGCGGTGCGCGGCGGTCGGAGTTGCCTTCGCGCAGGACCGGGTTCACGGCGCTGCCCTTGATCTTGTCGTAACGGGCCTTGGCTTCTTTGTCGGCTTCGCTGGTCACGGTTTCCGGGTAGTCCGGCAGTGCGTAGCCCTGGGCCTGCAATTCCTTGATCGCGGCCTGCAGTTGCGGCACCGAGGCGCTGATGTTCGGCAGCTTGATGATGTTGGCTTCAGGCGTAACGGCCAGGTCGCCCAGTTCGGCGAGGTGGTCGGCTACGGCTTTGTCACCCAGTTGCTCGGGGAAGCTGGCCAGGATGCGCCCTGCGAGGGAGATGTCGCGGGTTTCCACGGCGATCTCGGCCGAAGCGGTAAAGGCTTCGATGATCGGCAGCAGTGAATAGGTGGCGAGGGCGGGCGCTTCGTCGGTGAAGGTATAGATGATCTTCGAGCGGGTGGGCATATTCGGATTAACTCTCTTCTTTGCTAAAGCATGCGCAGAAACTCGAGGGGCGCCGGGTAAGCGCGTTCGTTCAAAGTCAGCCGTGAGCCGAATGTCGAGGTTTCTTCGCGGTGATGTTGGGTGCATCAGTCGAGCGTCAAGCGGTCGGGCCGCGGTAACGGTCCGGCTTTACAACTGGCGGGAAGGCCCTTGGTAGAGCAGTCAGCCGTAGTGACCCTGCGGTCAGCGGCGGCATTATACATAGGTAGCTGGCAATCTGCCGATGGTTCATAGACCTCCGTACACGTCCATTGGTCTAAACGTCGCAGGTCCGGCGTGCTGGGCTATGCTCATATTTGGCGTTTTTCCCTTGTTTTTCAGGCTTGTACGCCGCGAACTGGGCGACTTTCCCGCCGATGGGCCTAACGTAGGGTTTGCGCGTCGATTCAACTGGGGTACGCTCGAACGCAGCCAGATGTTCAATCCAAGCAATGGAGTTCAGCATGGGGTATCAAAAGATTCAGGTTCCAGCCGTCGGTGACAAAATCACCGTCAATGCAGACCATTCTCTTAATGTTCCCGACAACCCGATCATCCCCTTCATCGAAGGTGACGGCATTGGTGTCGACATCAGCCCGGTCATGATCAAGGTTGTGGACGCTGCGGTTCAGAAGGCCTACGGCGGCAAGCGCAAGATTTCCTGGATGGAAGTCTATGCCGGTGAAAAAGCCACCCAGGTCTACGACCAGGACACCTGGCTGCCCCAGGAAACCCTGGATGCGGTCAAGGATTACGTGGTTTCCATCAAGGGCCCCCTGACCACGCCGGTCGGTGGTGGTATTCGTTCGTTGAACGTGGCCCTGCGTCAGCAGTTGGACCTGTATGTCTGCCTGCGCCCGGTGCGCTGGTTCGAAGGCGTGCCGAGCCCGGTGAAGAAGCCAGGCGACGTGGACATGACGATTTTCCGCGAGAACTCCGAAGACATCTACGCTGGCATCGAATGGAAAGCCGGTTCGGCCGAAGCCACCAAGGTCATCAAGTTCCTGAAAGAAGAAATGGGTGTCACCAAGATCCGCTTCGACGAGGATTGCGGCATCGGCGTCAAGCCGGTCTCCAAACAGGGCACCAAGCGTCTGGCGCGCAAGGCCTTGCAATATGTGGTCGACAATGACCGCGATTCGCTGACCATCGTGCACAAAGGCAACATCATGAAGTTCACCGAAGGTGCCTTCAAGGAGTGGGCCTATGAGGTGGCAGCCGAGGAATTTGGCGCCACGCTGCTCGACGGCGGACCGTGGATGCAGTTCAAGAATCCGAAAACTGGCAAGAACGTGGTGGTCAAGGACGCCATCGCCGATGCGATGCTCCAGCAGATCCTGCTGCGTCCGGCTGAGTATGACGTGATCGCCACCCTCAACCTGAACGGCGACTACCTCTCCGACGCCTTGGCGGCGGAGGTGGGCGGTATCGGTATTGCGCCGGGTGCCAACCTCTCCGACACCGTGGCGATGTTCGAAGCCACCCACGGTACCGCGCCCAAGTATGCGGGCAAGGACCAGGTCAACCCGGGGTCGTTGATCCTGTCGGCGGAGATGATGCTGCGTCACATGGGGTGGACCGAAGCAGCCGACCTGATCATCAAGGGCACCAATGGCGCGATTTCGGCCAAGACCGTGACCTATGACTTCGAACGCCTGATGGAAGGTGCCAAGCTGGTGTCGTCCTCTGGCTTCGGCGATGCCTTGATCTCGCACATGTAAGCGGATCGACGTGTAATAAAAGACGCCCGGCTCGAGTGATCGAGCCGGGCGTCTTGTTGACCGATGATGACAGCAGGTCAGTGGGTTTCGGTGACTCTGGTTTTGACTTTGACTTTTTCGGGGGTGGAGGTGCTTTCGACCTCGACCGGCGAAATATTGACCGCATGCAGGCCCTTGGGGCCTTGGATCACTTCGAATGTCACGGGCTGCCCGGCCTTCAGGGTTTTATAACCGTCCATCCTGATTGCCGAGAAATGCGCGAAAAGGTCTTCATCCCTGCCAGACGCCAGAATAAAGCCGTAGCCCTTGGCGTTGTTGAACCATTTCACCTTGCCACTCATCTTGACGACCGACATAGACCATTTCCCTCTGCAACGCACTCCATCACTGGAGTATCATCCAGTTCATCCGCAATCTAATCTTGTTTTAAGGATCGATTCCACGGACCTTTTTAACCCGCGATGGGCTCTATTGGTTGTAACACCGTTTTGCCGATAGTCAAGGTGACCTGGCGGCGGTGGTTGAAATCGCCAGCCAGTGCCCCCATCACTGTATTTGCCAACTAAACGAACCTTTCTTTCCATGCATGCAATCAGCCAGATTCGACTAACATTCAATCAGGATCGCCCGGATCTACATGACGACGATTCCGCAGGCATTGCTGTTCAGGAAGCAAAGCCTACGTTGCAGGCGCCACCGATGTATAAGGTGGTTTTGTTCAACGATGACTACACACCGATGGATTTCGTCGTCGAAGTGCTCGAGGTGTTTTTTAACCTGAATCGCGAGCTGGCGACCAAGGTCATGCTGGCCGTTCATACAGAGGGACGGGCAGTATGCGGAGTGTTTACCCGCGACATCGCCGAGACAAAGGCTATGCAGGTCAACCAGTACGCCCGGGAAAGCCAGCATCCGCTACTCTGTGAAATCGAGAAGGACGGTTAACGCCGACCACTTGGGTATGAGGTGAAGCCATGTTAAACCGCGAGCTCGAAGTCACCCTCAATCTAGCCTTCAAGGAGGCCCGTTCGAAGCGTCATGAATTCATGACCGTCGAGCACCTGCTGCTGGCCCTACTGGATAACGAGGCTGCCGCCACCGTTTTGCGTGCCTGTGGCGCGAACCTCGATAAACTCAAGCATGACCTGCAGGAGTTCATTGACTCCACCACGCCGTTGATCCCCGTCCATGACGAGGATCGTGAAACCCAGCCAACCCTGGGCTTCCAGCGTGTCCTGCAACGTGCTGTCTTTCATGTGCAGAGCTCGGGCAAGCGTGAAGTCACCGGTGCCAATGTGCTGGTTGCCATCTTCAGCGAACAGGAAAGCCAGGCGGTCTTCCTGCTCAAGCAGCAGAGCGTTGCCCGTATTGATGTCGTCAACTACATCGCCCATGGCATTTCCAAGGTGCCTGGGCATGGCGATCATTCCGAAGGTGAACAGGATATGCAGGACGAGGAGGGTGGTGAGTCTTCTTCTTCGGGCAATCCGCTGGATGCCTATGCCAGCAACCTGAACGAACTGGCGCGCCAGGGGCGTATCGATCCGTTGGTCGGGCGCGAAGCCGAGGTCGAGCGTGTCGCGCAGATCCTGGCCCGGCGTCGCAAGAACAACCCGTTGCTGGTGGGTGAGGCGGGCGTGGGTAAAACCGCGATTGCCGAAGGCCTGGCCAAGCGCATTGTCGACAACCAGGTGCCTGACCTGCTGGCCAACAGCGTGGTGTACTCCCTTGACCTGGGTGCCTTGCTGGCCGGCACCAAGTACCGCGGCGATTTCGAGAAGCGCTTCAAGGCGTTGCTGGGCGAGTTGAAGAAACGTCCGCAGGCCATCCTGTTCATCGATGAGATCCACACCATCATCGGTGCGGGCGCCGCGTCCGGCGGGGTCATGGACGCCTCGAACCTGCTCAAGCCATTGCTGTCGTCGGGCGATATCCGTTGCATCGGGTCGACTACCTTCCAGGAGTTCCGCGGGATCTTCGAGAAGGACCGTGCCCTGGCCCGGCGTTTCCAGAAAGTCGACGTCTCGGAGCCTTCGGTGGAAGACACCATCGGTATCCTGCGCGGCCTGAAGGGGCGTTTCGAGCTGCACCACAGTATCGAATACAGCGATGAAGCCCTGCGGGCCGCTGCCGAGTTGGCCTCGCGCTACATCAACGACCGGCACATGCCGGACAAGGCCATCGACGTGATCGACGAGGCGGGTGCCTATCAGCGCCTGCAGCCGGTAGAGAAGCGCGTCAAGCGCATCGAAGTGCCTCAGGTCGAGGACATCGTGGCGAAAATCGCACGTATTCCGCCCAAGCACGTCACCAGTTCCGACAAGGAGCTGCTGCGTAACCTGGAGCGTGACCTGAAGCTGACGGTGTTCGGCCAGGACGCGGCCATCGACTCGCTGTCGACCGCCATCAAATTGTCCCGCGCCGGTCTCAAGTCGCCGGACAAGCCGGTCGGTTCCTTCCTGTTCGCCGGTCCTACCGGTGTGGGCAAGACCGAGGCTGCGCGGCAACTGGCCAAGGCGATGGGGATCGAGCTGGTGCGCTTCGACATGTCCGAGTACATGGAGCGTCACACCGTATCGCGTCTGATCGGTGCACCTCCGGGGTATGTCGGGTTCGACCAGGGCGGCCTGTTGACCGAAGCCATCACCAAGCAGCCCCACTGCGTGCTGTTGCTCGATGAAATCGAGAAGGCGCATCCGGAAGTCTTCAACCTGCTCCTGCAGGTCATGGACCATGGTACGCTCACCGATAACAACGGGCGCAAGGCGGACTTCCGCAACGTGATCGTGATCATGACCACCAACGCCGGTGCCGAAACCGCGGCGCGTGCTTCGATCGGTTTCACCCATCAGGACCATTCGTCCGATGCGATGGAAGTGATCAAGAAGAGCTTCACGCCTGAATTCCGCAACCGCCTGGACACCATCATCCAGTTTGGTCGCCTCAGTCATGAGGTAATCAAAAGCGTGGTGGACAAGTTCCTCACCGAACTTCAGGCGCAGCTCGAAGACAAGCGTGTGCTGCTGGAAGTCACCGACGCGGCCCGCAGCTGGCTGGCAGAAGGTGGTTACGATGTGACGATGGGCGCGCGGCCGATGGCTCGCTTGATCCAGGACAAGATCAAGCGTCCGCTGGCCGAGGAAATCCTCTTTGGCGAACTGGCCGAGCATGGCGGTGTGGTCCACATCGACATCAAGGACGGCGAGCTGACCTTCGACTTCGAAACCACGGCTGAAATGGCCTGATCGAAACCTGTAATAAGCAGAAAGGCGCCGGAAGGCGCCTTTTTGCTGTCTGTCCTTGTGGGAGCGAGCCTGCTCGCGATAGCGCCGACACATTCAACATCAATGCAAGCTGAGCCAACGCTATCGCGAGCAGGCTCGCTCCCACATGGGATCTGCGTGGTTATCAAATCCCAGGCAAACAAAAACGCCCGGTATAAGCCGGGCGTTTTGTATTGACCTGTTAGCGAGCGCGGTAAGTGATGCGCCCTTTGCTCAAGTCATAGGGCGTCAGCTCGACGCGCACTTTGTCGCCGGTAAGAATACGAATGTAGTTCTTGCGCATCTTGCCGGAGATGTGCGCGGTAACGACGTGCCCATTTTCCAACTCCACGCGAAACATGGTGTTGGGCAGGGTGTCGACGACAGTGCCTTCCATTTCGAAGCTGTCTTCTTTCGACATGCAGTAAAGCCCTCGGTGTCCAGTGAATGGCCCGGTGCAACTGCGCCAGGCAAAAGCGGCGTGCATTGTGCCCGAAAAAGGGGGGGCAAGCCAAGGGGTTCTAGTGGCCTGTCTCAGACGCCGCCAAAAATGAACAGCCTAATTCCGAGACAGGACGCTAGTTGAGGACAACCCAGCGCTGGTTAACCAGCAGTTCAATCGGCCGATATTGGGTCTTGTAGTTCATTTTCTTGCAGTTCTTGATCCAGTAGCCCAGGTACACCGCTTCCAGGCCCAGGCGTCGGGCTTCGTTGATTTGCCAGAGGATGGCAAAACGTCCCAGGCTACGCCGTTCTTCTTCCGGCTCATAAAAGGTGTACACCGCCGAAAGTCCGTTGGGCAGCAAGTCCGTCACGGCAATCGCCACCAGTCGTCCTTCGAGGCGGAATTCATAGAAACGGGAAAAGGGCAGGTCGCGTACCAGAAAGGTCGAAAACTGATCGCGGCTGGGTGGGTACATGTCGCCGTCGGCATGGCGCTGCTCGATGTAGCGCTGGTACAGGTCGAAATACTCTTCGCTGAACTGTGGCTTGGCCGGCCGGACCTGGAGATCGGCATTGCGCTTGAAAATACGTTTCTGCTGGCGATCAGGGGTAAATTGCGCCACGGGGATACGCGCCGGCACACACGCATTGCAATGCTGGCAATGGGGGCGGTAGAGATGATCGCCACTGCGCCTAAAGCCCATTTCCGACAGGTCTGCGTAGACATGCACATCCATGGGCTGGCTAGGGTCGAGGAACAGCGTCGTGGCCTGCTCTTCGGGCAGATAACTGCAAGAGTGAGGTTGAGTGGCATAAAACTTCAAGCGCGCCAACTCGGTCATGATCAACCCCCGGGATAAGCTTTGGATTAAGTGTAAGCCACTGGTGAGAATGTCGCTCAGCAAACCCAGGTCGCGTGGTTGGGCTGGTCCAGGTGCGCCTTGAGGTAACCGGCAAATGCCGTGCGAGCGATCGACCGGGCGCCCAGGCTGTGCAGGTGCTCGGTGGGCATCTGACAGTCTATCAGCACAAAGCCGGCCGCCTTGAGGTGTTGGACCAGGGTGGCGAAGCCGAATTTTGACGCGTTGTCGGCCCGGCTGAACATGGATTCGCCGAAAAACAGCTGCCCCATGGCCAGGCCGTACAGGCCGCCCACCAGCAGGCCCTGGTCCCAGACCTCCACCGAATGGGCAAAGCCGCGTCGATGCAGCTCCAGGTAGGCGGTTTGCATGGCTTCGGTGATCCAGGTGCCTTCAGCATACGCCCGCGGCGCGGCGCAGGCCTGGATGACCGCCGCGAAGTCCTTGTCGAACGTCACCTTATAGCGCTGCTTGCGCAAGAGCTTGCCCAGGCTGCGCGAGACGTGCAGTTCGTCGGGAAACAGCACCGTGCGAGGGTCGGGAGACCACCACAGGATCGGTTGTCCCTCGGAAAACCAGGGAAAGCAGCCATGGCGATAGGCCTGGATCAGCCGGTCCGCAGACAGATCGCCACCCGCGGCCAGCAAGCCGTTGGGATCGCGCATGGCTTTTTCCAGGGGTGGAAAATCGAAGGTGTTGCGTTGTAACCACGTCAGCATTGTTGTCCGAACTTGCAGAAGGGGAGGGTGATGTAGCGAGGGGGGAAGCCCCTCGCCATGAGCACTGGTTCGAAGATTAACCGTCAAGCGGCCGGGATGTCATCGAGATACTTCTCCGCATCCAGCGCGGCCATACAGCCGGCACCGGCCGAGGTAATGGCCTGTCGATACACATGATCGGCCACGTCGCCGGCTGCGAATACGCCTTCGATATCGGTGGCAGTGGCATTGCCTTCGCTGCCGCCGCGCACCAGCAGGTAGCCGTCGCGCATGCTCAACTGGCCCTGGAACAGATCGGTATTGGGCTTGTGGCCGATGGCGATGAATACCCCGGCCAATTGCAAGGTGCTGGTTTCGCCGCTCTGGCTGTTGCGCAGGCGCGCGCCGGTCACGCCGCTGGCGTCGCCGAGCACTTCGTCGAGGTTCTGGTTCCAGTGCAGACTGATATTGCCGTTGGCGGCTTTTTCGAAGAGCTTGTCCTGCAGTATTTTTTCCGAGCGCAGCTTGTCCCGGCGGTGGATCAAATGCACCTCCCTGGCGATGTTGGACAGGTACAAGGCTTCTTCTACGGCGGTGTTGCCGCCGCCGACCACGGCCACCACCTGATTGCGGTAAAAGAATCCGTCGCAGGTCGCGCAGGCGGAAACGCCTTTGCCGGCGAAGGTTTCCTCCGATGGCAGGCCCAGGTACTGGGCTGACGCGCCGGTGGCGATGATCAGGGCATCGCAGGTGTAGGTGCCGCTGTCGCCGATGAGCTCGAATGGTCGCTGCTGCAACTTGGCGGTGTGGATATGGTCGTAGACGATCTGCGTGTCGAAGCGCTCGGCGTGCCGCTGCATGCGTTCCATCAGGACCGGGCCGGTCAGCCCTTCGACATCGCCGGGCCAGTTGTCGACTTCGACCGTGGTGGTGAGCTGGCCTCCGGCCTGCATGCCAGTAATGACGACGGGTTTGAGGTTGGCTCGGGCCGCGTAGACCGCTGCACTGTACCCGGCGGGGCCGGAACCGAGAATGATCAGGCGTGAATGCTTCACTTCGTTCATAAAAAACACCTCATAAGCCTTTGTCACAAAAGACAATGCATGGTCCAATTGGCGCTTGTACGGTCCGTTTACGGCTACCCTGTCACCCGGCGTGCGGGCAATGCCTTGGTGTCAACAAACCCGTACAATGCTTGAGTTTTGAACGCAGGATGGGCTAAAGATCAACATCTTCGGCAACACCTGCGGTTTTCTGGACGCACCTCTCAGTGGTAAAAGTAGTACTGGTTGTGCACATTCACTTTTTTACCTGCTTGTAATGAGCAGTTTTTTATAGTCATTCAACAGATGGACGCGCCGTTGGCGCAGGAAAAGAAGCGTTTTGAAGAAATCCACCGCAGCACCTAAAACAGTCGTTCCGCTCTGGCGCCAGCAATTGCACTACCGGCTCAAGGAAGGTGCATTGATCGCCATCGGTGCCTTGTGCCTGTTCCTGATGATGGCCTTGCTGACCTACGGCAAGGACGATCCGGGTTGGAGCCATAACAGCAAGATCGACGACGTGCAGAACTTCGGCGGTCCGGCCGGTTCCTACAGCGCCGACATCCTGTTCATGGTGCTGGGTTATTTCGCCTATATCTTCCCGCTGTTGCTGGCAATCAAGGCCTACCAGATCTTTCGCCAGCGCCACGAGCCGTGGCAGTGGAGCGGCTGGCTGTTTTCCTGGCGGCTGATCGGCCTGGTGTTCCTGGTGCTGTCGGGGGCCGCGCTGGCCCATATCCATTTCCATGCCCCCACCGGCCTGCCGGCCGGGGCGGGCGGCGCCCTGGGAGAAAGCCTCGGCGACCTGGCCAGGAACGCCTTGAATATCCAGGGCAGCACGCTGTTGTTCATCGCCCTGTTCCTGTTCGGCCTGACGGTGTTCACCGACCTGTCGTGGTTCAAGGTCATGGACGTCACCGGCAAGATCACCCTCGACCTGATCGAACTGATCCAGGGCGCCGTGAATCGTTGGTGGGCGGCCCGCGTCGAGCGCAAGCAACTGGTGGCGCAACTGCGTGAAGTGGACGACCGGGTCCATGACGTGGTGGCCCCGACGGTGCCCGACAAGCGCGAGCAGGCCAAGGTCAAGGAACGCCTGATCGAGCGCGAGCAGGCCCTGAGCAAGCACATGTCCGAGCGCGAGAAGCAGGTGCCACCGGTGATCACCATGGCCCCGGCCAAGGCGCCGGAGCCGAGCAAGCGCGTGCAGAAGGAAAAACAGGTACCGCTGTTCGTCGACAGTGCGGTGGAAGGCACCTTGCCACCGATTTCGATCCTGGATCCGGCGGAAAAGAAACAACTCAATTACTCTCCCGAATCCCTGGCGGCTGTTGGTCACCTGCTGGAAATCAAGCTCAAGGAGTTCGGTGTCGAGGTGTCGGTGGATTCGATCCACCCGGGCCCGGTCATCACCCGTTACGAAATCCAGCCGGCTGCCGGTGTGAAAGTCAGCCGCATCGCCAACCTCGCCAAGGACCTGGCGCGTTCTCTGGCCGTGACCAGCGTGCGGGTGGTGGAGGTGATTCCCGGCAAGACCACCGTGGGTATCGAGATCCCCAACGAAGACCGTCAGATCGTGCGCTTCTCCGAAGTGCTGTCGACCCCTGAGTACGATAACCACAAGTCGCCGGTCACCCTGGCCCTGGGCCACGACATCGGCGGCAAGCCGGTCATCACCGACCTGGCGAAGATGCCCCACCTGCTGGTGGCCGGTACCACCGGTTCCGGTAAGTCGGTGGGTGTGAACGCGATGATCCTGTCGATCCTGTTCAAGTCCGGCCCGGAAGACGCCAAACTGATCATGATCGATCCGAAAATGCTTGAATTGTCGATCTACGAAGGCATCCCGCACCTCTTGTGTCCGGTGGTCACCGACATGAAGGACGCCGCCAACGCCTTGCGCTGGAGCGTCGCCGAGATGGAGCGCCGCTACAAGCTGATGGCGAAGCTGGGGGTGCGCAACCTGTCGGGCTTCAATGCCAAGGTCAAGGAAGCCGAAGAGGCGGGCACGCCATTGACCGACCCGCTGTACCACCGCGAAAACATCCACGACGAGGCGCCGCTGCTGCACAAGCTGCCGACCATCGTGGTCGTGGTGGACGAATTCGCCGACATGATGATGATCGTCGGCAAGAAGGTCGAAGAGCTGATCGCCCGTATCGCCCAGAAGGCCCGTGCGGCCGGTATCCACCTGATCCTCGCCACGCAGCGGCCGTCGGTGGACGTGATCACCGGCCTGATCAAGGCCAACATTCCGACCCGCATGGCG
Organism: Pseudomonas sp. ICMP22404; assembly: GCF_006227205.1. Classification (GTDB taxonomy): domain Bacteria; phylum Pseudomonadota; class Gammaproteobacteria; order Pseudomonadales; family Pseudomonadaceae; genus Aquipseudomonas. Next base: position 30,007 of record NZ_VCNG01000004.1, on the reverse strand, counting down.
TTCCAGGTGTCCAGCAAGATCGACTCGCGGACCATCATCGATCAGGGCGGCGCCGAGCAATTGCTCGGTCACGGTGACATGCTCTACATGCCGCCGGGCACCAGCCTGCCGATCCGGGTGCACGGTGCGTTCGTCTCCGACGATGAAGTACACCGCGTGGTGGAAGCCTGGAAACTGCGCGGCGCTCCCGAATACAACGACGACATCCTCAACGGCGTCGAAGAAGCCGGCAGCGGTTTCGAGGGCGGTGGTGGCGGTGGCGACGAGGATGCGGAAACCGATGCGCTCTACGACGAAGCGGTGCAGTTCGTTCTGGAAAGCCGCCGGGCATCGATCTCCGCTGTCCAGCGCAAGCTCAAGATCGGCTACAACCGTGCCGCACGCATGATCGAAGCCATGGAAATGGCAGGGGTCGTGACGGCCATGAACACCAATGGTTCGCGCGAAGTGCTGGCGCCGGGCCCGATGCGCGACTAATGACTCCGGGCGGCCCTGTACGCGCCGCTCGTCCCCCACGAATTCATGAGGACTCCCATGCGCCTGATTCGCATGTTGCTGTTGCCCGTACTGGCCCTGACCACCTTGTCGGCCCATGCCGATGAAAAGGATGTGGCTCGCCTGACCCAGCTGTTGGAAACATCCAAGACCCTGACCGCACGCTTTTCCCAGCTGACCCTGGACGGCAGCGGCACCCAATTGCAGGAAACCGCCGGTGACATGGCGCTCCAGCGTCCGGGGCTGTTCTATTGGCACACCGATGCACCGGCCGAGCAGTTGATGGTGTCCGACGGCAAGAAAGTCTCCCTGTGGGACCCGGACCTGGAGCAGGTCACCATCAAGAATCTCGACCAGCGCCTGACCCAGACGCCGGCCTTGTTGCTGTCGGGGGACATTTCCAAGATCAGCCAGAGCTTCGACATCACGGCCAAGGAAGCGGGCGGCGTGATCGACTTCACCCTCAAGCCCAAGACCAAGGACAGTCTGTTCGACAGCCTGCGCCTGTCGTTCCGCAACGGCCTGGTCAATGACATGCAACTGATCGACAGCGTCGGCCAGCGTACCAACATCCTGTTCACCGGGGTCAAGGCCAACGAGCCGATCGCGGCGTCCAAGTTCAAGTTCGACATTCCCAAGGGTGCCGACGTCATCCAGGAATAAGCGCCGCCCCCCTGTGGGATATGGCCTGTGGGAGCAAGGCTTGCCCGCGATACAGACATCTCGGTGCATCAGGTAGACCGAGGCGATGCAATCGCGGGCAAGCCTTGCTCCCACAAAGCTGTTCCTACAGAGCTGCTCCTACAAAGCTGCTCCAGCAGAGCGGCCTTCCGGCAGAGAGTATCGGCACCAGGATCAAGTGAGGTTGCATAAGCAGTGATGGACCTGTTTCGAAGCGCCCCGATTGCCCAGCCATTGGCCGCCCGCCTGCGCGCGACCAACCTGGATGAGTACGTCGGCCAGGAGCATGTGCTGGCCCGGGGCAAGCCCCTGCGCGAGGCCTTGGAGCAGGGTGCGCTGCATTCGATGATCTTCTGGGGGCCGCCGGGTGTGGGCAAGACCACCCTGGCCCGGCTGCTGGCGGAAGTGTCCGATGCCCATTTCGAAACGGTTTCGGCGGTCCTGGCCGGGGTCAAGGAGATCCGCCAGGCGGTGGAAGTCGCCAAGCAGCAGGCCGGGCAATACGGCAAGCGCACCATTCTGTTCGTCGACGAAGTGCATCGCTTCAACAAGTCCCAGCAGGACGCGTTCCTGCCGTATGTCGAAGACGGCACGTTGATCTTCATCGGCGCCACCACCGAAAACCCTTCCTTCGAACTCAACAACGCCTTGCTGTCCCGGGCGCGGGTCTATGTGCTCAAGAGCCTCGACGAGGCCGCGATGCGCAAGCTGGTGGACCGCGCGCTGACCGAGGAGCGTGGCCTGGGCAAGCGCAAGCTGAGCCTCAGCGACGAAGGTTTCCAGATCCTGTGTTCAGCCGCCGATGGCGATGGCCGCCGCTTGCTCAACTTGCTGGAGAATGCTTCGGACCTGGCCGAGGATGACAGCGAGATCGGTGTCGAGCTGCTGCAAAGCCTGCTTGGGGACACCCGGCGGCGCTTCGACAAGGGCGGCGAGGCGTTCTACGACCAGATCTCGGCATTGCACAAATCCATACGGGGTTCCAACCCCGATGCCGCCCTGTACTGGTTTGCGCGGATGATCGACGGTGGCTGCGATCCGTTGTACCTCGCGCGGCGGGTGGTGCGCATGGCCAGCGAGGACATCGGCAATGCCGATCCCCGGGCCCTGAGCCTGTGCCTGGCGGCCTGGGATGTGCAAGAGCGTCTGGGCAGCCCCGAAGGCGAACTCGCCGTGGCCCAGGCCATCACGTACCTGGCCTGTGCGCCGAAAAGCAACGCGGTGTACATGGGCTTCAAGGCGGCCATGCGCAGCGCCACCGAACATGGTTCCCTCGAGGTTCCGCTGCACTTGCGCAACGCGCCGACCAAGCTCATGAAGCAGTTGGGTTATGGCGAAGAATACCGTTACGCCCACGATGAGCCGGACGCCTATGCCGCTGGCGAAGACTATTTTCCCGAAGCACTCGAACCCCAGTCGTTCTATCAGCCGGTGCCCCGTGGCCTGGAGCTGAAGATCGGCGAGAAGCTGAACCATCTGGCGCAGTTGGATCGCCTGAGCCCACGGCAGCGGAGAAAACCTTGATTCCCCTGATACTTGCAGTTTCCGCTGGCGGTATCGCCGGCACCCTGGCACGTTTCGCCGCTAGCAATTGGGTCAACGCAAATTGGCCCCGGCACTTCTATACCGCGACGCTGACCGTTAATATCTTGGGCTGTCTGCTGATCGGCGTTTTATACGGTCTGTTCCTGATTCGTCCCGAGGTGCCTGTCGAAGTGCGCGCGGGGCTGATCGTCGGCTTCCTTGGCGGCCTGACGACCTTTTCGTCCTTTTCACTGGATACGGTGCGCCTGCTGGAAAGCGGGCAGGTGCCGCTGGCCCTGGGCTATGCGGCTGCCAGCGTATTCGGCGGGCTGCTCGCCACCTGGGCCGGCCTGTCCCTGACCAAACTTATCTAAACGAGAGACCGACATGCTCGATTCCAAACTGTTACGTAGCAACCTTCAGGACGTAGCGGACCGCCTGGCGTCCCGTGGCTTCGCCCTGGACGTCGCGCGCATCGAAGCGCTGGAAGAGCAGCGCAAGACCGTCCAGACCCAGACTGAAAAGCTGCAAGCCGAGCGTAATGCGATCTCCAAGAGCATTGGCCAGGCCAAGCAGCGCGGTGAAGACATCGCGCCGTTGATGGCGAACGTCGAGAGCATGGGCACCGAACTCAACAACGGCAAGGTGGCCCTGGACAAGATCCAGTCCGAACTGGATTCGATCCTGCTGGGCATCCCGAACCTGCCCCACGAGTCGGTGCCGGTCGGTGAAGACGAAGAAGGTAACGTCGAAGTCCGTCGCTGGGGCACGCCCAAAGCGTTCGATTTCCCGGTGCTGGACCACGTGGCCCTGGGCGAGAAGTTCGGCTGGCTGGACTTCGAAACCGCCGCCAAGCTGTCCGGCGCCCGTTTTGCCTTGCTGCGCGGACCCATTGCCCGCCTGCACCGCGCCCTGGCCCAGTTCATGATCAACCTGCACGTCACCGAGCACGGTTACGAGGAAGCCTACACCCCGTACCTGGTCCAGGCTCCGGCCCTGCAAGGCACCGGCCAGTTGCCGAAGTTCGAGGAAGACCTGTTCAAGATCGGCCGCGAAGGTGAAGCCGACCTGTACCTGATCCCGACGGCCGAAGTATCGCTGACCAACATCGTGGCCGGCGAGATCGTCGACGCCAAGCAACTGCCGATCAAGTTCGTCGCCCACACCCCATGCTTCCGCAGTGAAGCCGGGGCGTCGGGACGCGATACCCGCGGCATGATCCGTCAGCACCAGTTCGACAAGGTCGAGATGGTGCAGATCGTCGAACCGACAAAATCCATGGAAGCCCTGGAAAGTCTGACCGCCAACGCCGAGAAGGTCCTGCAACTGCTGGAACTGCCGTATCGGACCCTGGCCCTGTGCACCGGCGACATGGGTTTCAGCGCGGTCAAGACTTATGACCTGGAAGTGTGGATTCCGAGCCAGGACAAATACCGCGAGATTTCGTCGTGCTCCAATTGCGGTGACTTCCAGGCCCGTCGCATGCAGGCGCGTTTCCGCAACCCTGAAACCGGCAAGCCGGAACTGGTCCACACCCTCAATGGCTCCGGCCTGGCGGTGGGCCGTACCCTGGTGGCGGTGCTGGAAAACTACCAGCAGGCCGACGGTTCGATCCGTGTGCCCGAGGTGTTGAAACCGTACATGGGTGGCATCGAGGTCATCGGCTAAATGAACTATCTGCCACTGTTCCATAACCTGCGCGGCAGCCGCGTGCTAGTGGTCGGCGGCGGCGAGATTGCCTTGCGCAAATCCCGCCTGCTGGCCGACGCCGGTGCGTTGCTGCGGGTGGTCGCACCCGAAATAGAGCCGCAACTGCGGGATCTGGTCAGTGGCAGCGGGGGCGAATGCGTCCTGCGCGGTTACCTCGAAACGGACCTGGACGGTTGCGGGTTGATCATCGCCGCCACCGACGACGAAATCCTCAATGCCCGGGTGTCGGCCGACGCCCATAAGCGTTGTGTGCCGGTCAACGTGGTGGACGCGCCGGCACTGTGCAGCGTGATTTTCCCGGCTATTGTCGACCGCTCGCCACTGGTGATCGCGGTGTCCAGCGGCGGCGATGCGCCGGTGCTGGCAAGGCTGATCCGGGCCAAGCTGGAAACCTGGATTCCCTCGACATACGGGCAGTTGGCGGGTTTGGCGGCGCAGTTTCGCAGCCAGGTCAAACGGCTGTTCCCGGATGTGCAACAACGCCGGGCGTTTTGGGAGGATGTGTTCCAGGGCCCTATCGCCGACCGCCAATTGGCCGGGCAGGGCACTGAAGCCGAGCGTCTGTTGCGCGAGAAAATCGCCGGCCAGGCGCCGCACGCACCGGGAGAAGTCTATCTGGTGGGTGCCGGGCCAGGTGATCCCGACCTGCTGACCTTCCGCGCCCTGCGTTTGATGCAGCAGGCCGATGTGGTGCTGTACGACCGTCTCGTCGCGCCAGCGATCCTTGAGCTATGCCGGCGTGACGCCGAGCGGGTCTACGTCGGCAAGCGCCGCGCCGAGCATGCCGTGCCCCAGGACCAGATCAACCAGCAGTTGGTCGACTTGGCCCGGCAAGGCAAGCGGGTGGTGCGCCTCAAAGGCGGTGATCCATTCATCTTCGGGCGCGGCGGGGAAGAGATCGAAGAGCTGGCGGCCCAGGGCATCCCGTTCCAGGTCGTGCCGGGCATCACCGCAGCCAGTGGTTGTGCGGCGTACGCCGGCATTCCGCTGACCCATCGCGACTATGCCCAGTCGGTGCGTTTCATCACCGGCCATCTCAAGGACGGCACCAGCGATCTGCCGTGGGCGGACCTGGTCGCCCCGGCCCAGACCCTGGTGTTCTACATGGGGTTGGTGGGACTGCCGAGCATCTGCAGCGAGCTGATCAAGCACGGTCGCGCGGCCGATACGCCGGCGGCGCTGATCCAGCAAGGCACGACGTCCAACCAGCGGGTGTTCACCGGCACTCTGGCAGACTTGCCGAAGCTGGTGGCCGAGCATGAGGTCCATGCGCCGACGCTGGTGATCGTGGGGGAAGTGGTGCAACTGCGCGAGAAACTGGCGTGGTTCGAAGGGGCTCAGGGGCAGGTCTAGACCGCGTTGTCCCAAATCGCGAGCAGGCTCGCTCCCACACAGGGCTGGGTGTAACCAGGAATTTATGGTTGTACCCTGATCCCATGTGGGAGCGAGCCTGCTCGCGATGAGGCCTTTACATCCACGACAAATCCCGGATCAGTCCCCGCCCCAGATCCCTTTCCCCACCAACCGCGCCCGGTCATGGGCCCCGCTGAAATCCTGCTCCGGTCCCTTGGGCACGATCCCGTTGGGATTGATGGTCTTGTGGCTGCCGTAGTAATGCCGCTGGATGTGGGTGAAATCCACCGTCTCGGCAATGCCCGGCCATTGGTACAGCTCCCGCAGCCAGTTCGACAGGTTCGGGTAGTCGGCGATGCGCCGCAGGTTGCATTTGAAGTGGCCGAAATAAACGGCATCGAAACGGATCATGGTGGTGAACAGGCGGATATCCGCTTCGGTCAGGTATTCGCCGGCCAGGTAGCGCTGTGATCCCAGGAGCGTCTCCAACCGATCGAGTTCGGCGAACAACTGGTCGAACGCTTCTTCGTAAGCCTGTTGGGTGGTGGCGAACCCGGCGCGGTAGACGCCGTTGTTCACCGCCGGATAGATCCGCTCGTTCAGCGCATCGATCTTGCTGCGCAGGTGTTCGGGATACAGGTCCAGGTGGTTGCCGGTCAGGTCATTGAAGGCGCTGTTGAACATGCGGATGATTTCCGCCGATTCGTTGTTCACGATGCGCTGTTGCCGCTTGTCCCACAGCGCCGGTACGGTGACGCGACCGGTGTAATCCGCTGTATCGGCGGTGTAGCGCTGGTGCAGGAAGCGCAGGTTGTCCAGTTTGTCGCCGGTGGAGCCGTGGGCCTTGTCGAAGGTCCAGCCGTTTTCCAGCATCAGGTAGCTGACCACCGAGACATCGATCAGGTCTTCCAGGCCCTTGAGCTTGCGGTAGATCAGGGTGCGATGGGCCCAGGGGCAGGCCAGGGATACATACAAATGGTAGCGCCCGGCCTCGGCGGCAAAGCCACTCTCGCCCGTGGGGCCGGCGCTGCCGTCTGCGGTGATCCAGTGACGGCGTTGTGCCTGTTCGCGCTGGAAGGTGCCGTCCTTGCTTTCATACCACTGATCTTGCCAGCGGCCTTCGACTAACAAACCCATCTCGATCTCCTCGAACCATAAACATTGGAGGCGAGTCTATTCCGATAGGTTCGAACTAAAAGCGCAAAGGTTGGGCTTTGATGATCGATTAAATCGATCGATCCCGAGCATCCCAATACTGCCGGGCCCGTTCGAACGCGTCTTCACGCGTCAGGCCGAGGCCGCGCAGGGCCAGGGCCATGGTGGCGACCAGGGCCAGTTGCGGGTAGCTGTCCTCCACGTCGCCGCGCCAGATAGCTTTCAGATGCTCGGGGTCGAGGCTCTCCGGCTTGACGTGACGTTGTTGTGACAGCCGTGGCCATTCTTCATCCCAGCTCGCGCCGCCGGTGGTGCCATACAGGTGACTGTCGGCATCCGGGTTGATCTCGATTTCGCCACCGTCGCCCTTGATCACGATAGTCGTATCCCCCAACAAGCCGCTGGCATCGCGATGCACCGCCTGGTAGCCGGGGTGGAAGATGCTTTGCAGTCCGCACCGGGCCTTCAGCGGATTGAGGATCCGCGCCAGGGAATGGATCGGTGAGCGCAGGCCCAGGGTGTTGCGCAGGTCGATCATGCGCTGCATCTGGGGTGCCCAGTCCACCAGCGGCATGAAGGCCAGGCCGCCGTTATCCAGGGCCGTGCCGACCTGCTGCCAGTCACGGCACAGCGGGATGTGCAGAAATCCCAGCAACTGTTCGGTATAAAGCCGACCCGCCGTATGGGCACCGCCGCCGTGCATGAAGATGCGCACCCCGTTCTGGCCGAGGCACTTGGCCGCCAGCAGGTACCAGGGCAGATGACGTTTCTTGCCGGCATAGGTCGGCCAGTCAAGGTCCACCGCCAGCGCCGGGGCAGCCAGGCGTGCGCGCAGGGCTTCGGTGAAACCGGCCATTTCCTCGGCGCTTTCTTCCTTGTGCCGCAACAGCATCAGGAAGGCGCCAAGCTGGCTGTCCTCGACCTGCTCATCGAGCACCATGCCCATGGCCTCGCGGGCTTCTTCACGGGTGAGGTCACGGGCGCCGCGCTTGCCTTTGCCAAGGATGCGCACGAACTGGGCGAATGGATGTTCGGCCGGGGTCTCGAGGGTCAGCGATGGAACGTCGGTCATAAGCAATTCGTCGGTTTGGGCAGGCCCGCCAGCTTGGCGGCGAGTTTGGCGGGAGTGCCTTTGAACAATCGGTTCAGGTACAGGCTGTTGCCCTTGTCCGCACCCAGTTTCAGCGCGGTGTACTTGATCAGCGGCCGGGTGGCGGGGGAGAGCTGGAACTCGTCGTAGAAAGCCCGCAGCAGTTCGAGAACTTCCCAGTGTTCGGGGCTCAACTCGATGTCTTCGGCGGCGGCCAGGGCCGTGGCCACTTCGACTGACCAGTCGTCCCGGTCGGCAAGGTAGCCGTCCTTGTCCAGCGGGATGGCGCGTTCGCCCACGTTCAGCGCATTCATAGCCAGGTGTTGACCTTGTCATGCTGGATCGACAGTTCGACGAAGGCCGGGTAGTCGATGATCTCGACCCAGTCAGGGGCCGGCAAGTCTCGGGCCTGGAGGTCTTCGGCCAGTGCGAACAGCTTCAGGCCAGCGGCCTGCAACCGGGTAAACGGTGCGGTGCCGGGCTGCAATGCGTAAGTCGCGTCGCCGCACAGCAGCAGTGCATCCTTGTCTCCCAGGACTCGCAGACAACTGGCGAGGCGGTTATCGCCAAAAGGTGAATGGGACAACACATGCAAAGTCGACATCAGAGGGTAATCACCTGGTCGTAACGGTCAATGAGAGCGGTGATGTCCGGCGCGGTCAGCACCTTCAGGTCGCCCAGGCCCAAGGCATCGGCGTCGATGCCGCGCTCGGCGGCGCTGTCTGCGCAGACGAAGAGGTCTTCGACGCCGAACATGGGCAATGCCTGCAGGTTCGCGCTCAGGTCTTTTTGCTGGACGGCCTTGGCGTTCTGGCCGGGGAGCAACTGGTGTACGCCGTCATCGAGAAACAGCAGGCCGATGGGCAGGTCGAACGCCCCGCCGGCCAGGACGATGTCCAACGCTTCCCGGGCGCCTGGGCCCGACCATGGGGACTGGCGGCTGATGAGCAACAGGGACTTGGCCATCATGGGCCTCCAAAACAGATCAAGCGGTCGGCATCCTGGATCGCGTCGTGCAGTTGGCCGAGCCCGGACAGGGCCCAGGGTGTCTCGACGCTCACGGCCGAGCGTTGGTAGCGCTGGGCTTCTTCGGCGTTCAACACCCCACGGCGCAACGCCGCCGCGATGCAGACCACGCCGTCGAGCTGGTGGTCGCTGACAAAGCTGCGCCACTGTTTGGGCAGGTCCTGTTCGTCCTGGGGGGGGACCACACCGCTGTCGGCGTTATAGACACCGTCCTGATAGAAAAACAGCCGCACGATTTCATGCCCGCCGGCCAGCGCGGCCTGGGCAAACAGCAAGGCTCGGCGCGAGGACGGCGCATGGGCGGCGGAAAACAGCGCAATGGCGAACTTCATGGCAGATCCGATCAGCAAAACTGCGGCCATGATAAAGCTTTATGGGCAGGGGGGCGATTGGCACTGCAGGATTGTGGGGACATCCTTGTGGCGAGGGGATTTATCCCCGCTGGGCTGCGCAGCAGCCCCAAAACCAGGCCGCGAGGTACATCAGGCAAATTACTGTGCCTTGAAGGAGGGGCTGCTGCGCAGCCCGGCGGGGATAAATCCCCTCGCCACACTGGTTCAGCAGTCGTCCGTGAGGCCATGCAACTCGCAATACTCCGCCCAATCCATCCCCGCCATCTCTGCCACTTCCCTGTGCACGTCCATCCGCTGGGACTGATAGTCCTCTGGCGAGGCGGCGGTCAATTGCAGGGTCAGTTCCCAGGCGAACAGGCCCTGGCGTTCGGCCTCGGCCTCGAAGGCTTCATGCAACCGCTCGGCGCGGTATTGTTCCGCCGTCTCGCCCTTGGCCTGGGCCAGCAGTGGGTTGAGGTGGTCCAGTTCGGTGCGGAGTTCGGGGCGCTCGTCGAGAAACTTTTCCAACGCCCGCTCATGCTGCTGTTCGGTTGCCGCCATGGAGACTCTCTGCTGATGACAAAAGGCGTGACAGGTTGCGCGAATCGTCGTCCGGTGTCGCGTATAAATTTCAGTAAAGCCGCACGAAGACCGGGGGCGTGGTGCTACAGTCCGCTTTTTTCTCGATGAGTGAACGCAATGCGAATGCTGACGGTGGCCCTGGCCGCCACCTTGCTGGCCGGCTGCGCGGGTTCGGCGATGAACCAGGCCCGGACCCAGGCGCCTTACAAGACGCTGGCCTCGGACAAGCCGGAACAGGTCGTGGCCCAGTGCGTGCAGTTTTCCTGGCAGGACGAGGCGGTATTCGGCGTCGACGCCGGGGCTTACCTGCAACCGGGCAAGAAAGGCGGCTCGACGGTGTACACCCGCTCCGCTGAATCCTTTGTCGACCTGGAAACCGGTGCTACCGGTACGACGTTGAACTACTACGCCAAGCACGACGACTTCATGGCCAAGCGCCGGTTGGCGGCGTTGGCGACTTGCCTGTAAGCCGGTAGAGCATCGCGAGCAGGCTCGCTCCCACAGGAGTTTGTGGTGGATGCAAGTCTCCCGGCCAGCTCGGAACCCATGTGGGAGCGAGCCTGCTCGCGATGGCGGCGGGTCAGTCGAGAACATTGTCGAAGGGTAGACCGCTTCGCGAGCAAGCCCGCTCCCACAGGGGATTTGTGGCGGATGCAAGTCTCCCGGCCAGCTCGGAACCCATGTGGGAGCGAGCCTGCTCGCGATGGCGGTGGGTCAGTCGACGGCAGTGTCGAAGGGTAGACCGCTTTCGCGAGCAAGTCCGCTGGATGTGTGTTTCAAGTCAGGCGCTTCTGGAGGAAGAAGTGCTGGTGCCCCGGCGGGTAATCGTCGATCTGGCCGATGTCTGTGAAGCCGTGTTTGCGGTAGAACGCTGGGGCCTGGAAGTCGAACGTATCCAGCCAGATGCCGACGCAGTTCTTCTCCCTGGCCAGCGCTTCGGCCTTCTGCATCAATGCCGATCCGGTGCCTTGGCCGCGGGCCTGTTCCGGCACCACCAGCAACTCGATATAGAACCAGCGGAAGAACACCCGGCCGTAGAGCCCGCCCACTATTTCATTGCTGTGTTCGTCCCGTACCAGCCAGGCGACCAGTTCCGGCACGGTGCCGCCGGTCTTGGCGGTGTTGTAGGCGCGTAGCGGCGCCAGGATAGCCTGGCGCTCCTCGTCGGTGGGAGTGTCGGTGCGTTCGATTCGCAGCGTCATCAGCGATGTCCTTGTTGCGGGGAGAATGAACGGCATGAGCCTACCCCAAAAGACCGTCCGGCAGCGAACGGGCGCATTTCGCAAACCGGGCCATACTTCCCTGGATTTCAAAAACAAGAAGAGAGCGGCTCATGAAGTTCGAATCCTTGACCCGAACCCTGGTTGCGACATCCCTGACCCTCAGTTGCTTTTATGTGCAGGCCGCCTCCCAGGCCCCGGTCGCCGCCGAAAACGGCATGGTGGTCACCGCCCAGCACCTGGCGACCCATGTGGGGGTCGATGTACTCAAGAACGGCGGCAATGCCGTGGATGCGGCGGTGGCGGTGGGGTATGCCCTGGCAGTGGTGTATCCGGCGGCGGGTAACCTGGGGGGCGGCGGTTTCATGACCCTGCAACTGGCCGATGGGCGCAAGACCTTCCTGGATTTCCGCGAAAAAGCGCCGTTGGCCGCCACGGCGGACATGTACCTGGACAAGGACGGTAATGTCGTCCCCGACCTCAGCACTCGCGGGCACCTGGCGGTAGGTGTGCCCGGCACGGTGTCCGGCATGGAGCTGGCGTTGAAGAAGTACGGAAGCAAACCTCGGGCTGAGCTGATTGCCCCGGCCATCCGCTTCGCCGAAGAGGGTTTCACCCTGGAGCAGGGCGATGTAGACCTGCTGGAGACCGCCACCGACGTGTTCAAGAAGGACATGCGTGACTCGGGCTCGATCTTCCTGCACAACGGCGAACCGATGCAGGTCGGCCAGAAGCTGGTGCAGAAAGACCTCGCCAGGACCCTGCGGGAAATCTCCACCAAGGGCGCCGACGGGTTCTACAAGGGCTGGGTCGCCGATGCCCTCGTCACCTCCAGCCAGGCCAACAAAGGCATCATCACCCAGGCCGACCTGGACAAGTACAAGACCCGTGAGCTGGCGCCGGTGGAGTGCGACTATCGCGGCTACCACATCATCTCGGCGCCGCCGCCCAGTTCCGGCGGCGTGGTGCTGTGCCAGATCATGAACATCCTTGACGGCTATCCGATGAAAGAACTGGGCTTCCATTCGGCTCAGGGCATGCACTACCAGATCGAAGCCATGCGGCATGCCTATGTGGATCGCAACAGCTACCTGGGTGACCCGGACTTCGTACAGAACCCCATCGACCATCTGCTGGACAAAAGCTACGCCGCCAAATTGCGGGCCGCCATCGAGCCGCAAAAGGCCGGTGACTCGCACTCGATCAAGCCCGGCGTAGCGCCTCATGAGGGCAGCAACACCACCCACTATTCCATCGTCGACAAGTGGGGCAACGCCGTTTCCGTCACCTACACCCTCAACGACTGGTTCGGCGCGGGCGTCATGGCGAGCAAGACCGGGGTGATCCTCAACGACGAAATGGACGACTTCACCGCCAAGATCGGCGTCCCCAACATGTATGGCCTGGTGCAGGGGGAAGCCAACGCCATCGCGCCGGGCAAGGCACCGTTGTCATCCATGAGCCCGACCATCGTCACCAAGGACGGCAAGACCGTCATGGTGGTGGGAACGCCGGGCGGCAGCCGGATCATCACGGCGACATTGCTGACGATCCTCAATGTGATCGACTACGGCATGAACCTGCAGGAAGCCGTCGATGCGCCGCGCTTCCACCAGCAATGGATGCCCGAGCAGACCAACCTGGAAGCCTTCGCCGCCAGCCCCGACACGCAAAAGATCCTGGAAAGCTGGGGGCATAAGTTCGCGGGTCCCCAGGACCCCAACCACATTGCCGCGATTCTGGTGGGCGCCCCGTCGCTGGGTGGAAAACCGGTGGGCAAAAACCGGTTCTATGGGGCCAACGATCCACGTCGCAACACGGGATTATCGTTGGGCTATTGAGCAGAGGGGGGCTGCCGTAGGCAACCCCCGTGGCCGTTCATCATTGTCTTGAAGAGGGAAACCATGAGCACCGCTTTGCTGATCATCGATGTCCAGAGCGCCCTGTGTACCGGTGAAGAAGAATGTTTCGAGAGCCAGCGGGTTATCCGGACCATCAACGACCTCAGTGCCCGGGCCAGGGCTTTAGACTTGCCAGTGATCCTGATCCAGCACGAGGAGCTGCAAGGCTCGCTGGTGTACGGCTCTGCTGCCTGGCAACTGGCGGACGGGCTGTTGACCTCCACGGATGACCTGCGGGTGCGCAAGACCACGCCAGATGCGTTCTACCAGACGGACCTGCTGTCATTGCTGCAGGCCCGAAGCATCGACCGCCTGGTGATCTGCGGCATGCAGACCGATTACTGCGTCAACGCCACGGTGCGCCAGGCCCACACCTTGGGGTATGAAGTGGTCCTGGCTGCCGATGCCCATACCACGGTGGACAACGGCAGCCTGGCGGCGGAGCAGATCATCGCCAACCACAATGATCGGCTTGGGCGCCTGAGCAGCGCGGTGTCGCGGATCGATGTAGTGCCGGCGGCTGAGGTCCGTCTGTAAGCGATATCAACCTGTGACGGAGTAGCAAGCTTCTTGCCACAACGCTACGAGAGAGGGGGGGGCGCACTCGCTCAAGGCGCGCCAAACACCATCGTCCAGTACACCCCCGCATCGCTGCGTGAGTCACTGGCGGAGGCGGCGCCCACTTGCGTGAACATCGGGTTCATCAGGTTGGCGCAATGCCCGGGGCTGGCGATCCAGTCTTGCATGGCCTGGTTCGGCGAGCTTTGGCCGGCGGCGATGTTCTCGCCGAACTTGCGGCCACGATAGCCCGCGCCCTTGGCGCGGTCGGCGACGGAGCGGCCGTCGGGATCGCGGTGGGCGAAATAGTTGCCGTGGGCCATGGCCTGGCTGTGTCCCTGGGCGGCAGCTCCGAGTGCGGCGTTCCAGCTCAGTGGCCGGGCGGCGGCAAAGCGCTGGCGACCACACACACGGGACTTGGCCCTAGCCGCGTTGACCTGGGCCAGCAGCGCCTTGCCGATCGATGAGGCGTCGCTGGCCGGTGCACCGCCCATGGGCTGCGCCAGCACCACTCGCCACTCATCACCAACCCGGTTGACGCCGATGTCGGCGTACTGGTTGTCCAGCAAGGCGTCGCAGTGCTCGTCCGCCAACATGTCGAAAGCCTCTTGGGCATCCCGCGCGTCAGTCAGGCGGATGCTGCGCACGGCCCGGGCTCGATAGCCGGCGTCATTCAAGGTTTCCCGCAAGCCGTCACGAAAGCCGATCGGCAAGGCCAGGCGCGAGCGCAGCACCAAAGGCGGGGAGGCCCGGACCGTGCGCCATTCACAGCGACGGGACTGGCTGCGGTAGTCGTTGATGGCGTCCACCAGTTGCCCCTCGCCTCGAGCGTGGGCAGGGCTGGCGAGCAAGGGCAGCAGGGGGAGCAGGCAAAGCGAAGCGAGACGGCAAGAGCGAACAGGGTGGCGCATGGTGCGGACGGCTCAAGAGGGAGAGTTACGCGAACGCCAGGCCTGGCGCCCATCAGCCGCAAGCGCTTCGCACAGGAAGGCGAGGCTTTCACAGCTGGGGTAGGACTGTGGGTTTGAAGACAAGTTTCAGCAGGGGCACCCAACCCCTGTGGCGAGTTCAGTTGTTTCCAGCCGCCCCGGCCACGGGCGCCTTGACCCGTTCGACCTTGCGATAGGTCAACAGCACGATGCCGGCCACCACGATAGCGCCGCCGAGTATCTGGCCGGGGCTGAGCATCTGGTCCAGCACCAGCCAGCCGATCAGCAGGGTGGCCAACGGTTCGATGTTCATCACCGGAGCGTTGCGCGGCATGTCCAGGCGCGGCACGGAAATGAACAGCACGATAAACCCGGTGCCGTAGAGCGTCACCAGGGTGGCCAGGGCCAACCAGCCGGTGCTGGTGGCCGGCAGATTGAAGCCGCCGGGTAGGGCACCGCTCAGGCCGGCGAGGTTGACGCTGCTGAACACGATGAAGATCGTCAGCAGGCTGCGTACCGAGCCACGGACCTGGGCCAGCTTGTGGTCGGTGATCCACAGTGCGCAGGCGAACGCACAAGCCGCGCAGAAGGCCAGGCCGACGCCCAGCAGCCATTGCGGGCCGACGCTCTGTTCGGACGATAACCGCGCCGGCACCTCCAGCACGAAGACCAGGCCCAGCAGAATCATCCCCATCAGCGCGGCTGTGCGGGTGGTGGGGCGGGGGCCGCCCAGTGCCCAAGTCAGTAATGCGAGCAAAATCGGAAACACATTGCCCACCAGCAATGCCAGCGCCACCGGGACCCTCGCCACGGCCGAATACAGACACAGGCTTTGCGTGCCGATCAACAGTCCAAGGAGCAACTGCCAGCGCCAGGCGCCCGTTGGAAGGCGCAGGCCCTGGCGCTGCCACAGCACCATCACAGCCAACACCAGCAGCGTCCCACCCGAGCGCATCAGGATCGCCAGCAGCACGCCGGCGCCATCATCGAACGCCACTCGCGCCGCGACATGGTTGCCAGCGAAGGCACACCCCATGCACAGCAGGACGAGCACGGCGAGTTGGCGTGGAAACGGGGCGGGGGTGTCCGATGCGTAGGTGGAGTGGGCCATGGCAGGAATTCTCAAAAGAACGACCGCCGAAGCGAGAGGCCTCGGGCGGTGATTTTAGTTATTGTTGTCGTACAACGTGCCCGAATTTTTACCGCATCTTGTCCGATGGAACAAGTGGCGATGAGACTGTAGCGCTCTAGGGAACTCTAAAGAAGACGGCTTTAGCGGGCGCGCGTCCGTATGCTTTCACTGGGGGACAAAGACAGTATTCTTGTACGATGTCTTATCACGTAGTAAAACTGTCGTCCCGTCCAATAATAATTAACGGAGAGACGCGCTATGGAAACTTCACAACTGATCAGCCCCGCCGACCAAGGTCGTCGGGTATTCCTGAAAAAATCCCTGGTGGTCTCGGCGGCTGCCGCTACTTTGGGGAACCTGCCCGGGCTCGTCCAGGCCGAGCCGTTGAGCCAGCGTTACCCGGACCCGCTGATCAACATCCTCGATCCCAGCTTCATGGACTTGCGCCTCTTCAATGCCAGCGTGGAAAAACTCGCCACTGGCCTGCGCTGGGCCGAAGGGCCGGTGTGGATCGGCGACGGCCGCTACCTGCTGGTCAGCGACATCCCCAACAACCGCATAGTGCGTTGGGATGAGATTACTGGCGGTCTGTCGGTGTACCGCGAGAATGCCAATTTCTCCAACGGCATGTGCCGTGATCGCCAAGGGCGGTTGCTGGTGTGCGAAGGCTCCACCACCTCGAGCGAGGGGCGGCGCGTCACCCGTACCGAGCACAACGGCACCATCACCGTGCTGGCGGACAGTTTCGAGGGCAAGCCTTTCAATTCGCCCAACGATATCGTGTGCAAGCGCGACGGTTCGGTCTGGTTCACCGACCCGCCATTCCAGACCGGCAACAACTACGAAGGACACAAGGTCACCCCGTCCCAGCCCCACGCGGTGTACCGCGTCGATGGCGAAACCGGCAAGGTCAGCCGGGTGATCGATGACTTGGCGGGGCCGAACGGCCTGTGTTTCTCCCCGGACGAGAAAATTCTCTATGTGGTGGAGGGCAGGGCCAAACCCAACCGGCTGATCTGGGCAATCACGGTCAAGGACGACGGGACGCTGGGCGAGCGGCGCAAGCACATCGAAGGCCTGGATTACGCGGCCATCGATGGCATCAAATGCGACGAGAGCGGCAACCTCTGGTGCGGCTGGGGCGGCAACGGCGACCCCAAGGCCGACCTGGAAAAGCTCGACGGTGTACGGGTGTTCAACCCGGAAGGCAAAGCCATCGGCCATATTTCCCTGCCGGAACGCTGCCCCAATATCTGCTTTGGCGGGCGGGAAGGTAATCGCTTGTTCATGGCCGGCAGTCACTCGCTGTATTCGCTGTTCGTGAATACCCGAGGGGCCACATTCAGCTGACTGAATGGCTTGGGCCGCGGGCCTCGCCGCCGTGGGTCGGCTCAGGACGGATCGCAACTCCACAATTCCACCAACGGTTGATCTGCCGTTGGTGGCCCCAGCCAATGGCTCATTGGCTCGCAATGTCCATTCAAACACAGCTGGTAATCCCCAGCCTGGGGTGTGCGGCCCAGTCTCAGCGGTTGCAGAGGCGGCAGTTGGCGCAGGTAGTGCCAGCTGCCGTTTTTCAGCCAGGCGCCGTCGGGAATCTCCATGCCGGCGCCGTTGCCTTTGACCCTGGCTTCCCCCAGCACCAACCCCTGCGCGGTAACCCGGTAGTCTTCCTCCCAGCGGATTTTCTCGATGGTGTGATTCCACGCCAGCGTGAAATCCCGGAGGGGAAGCTGGGCCCAGGTCACGCCGGCCAGGCCCAGGCATAAGCCGATCACGCCAGGGCCCGTCCGATGCGCCGCGAGCGCCATAGGTGCTGGAAGATCAGCAGTCCCGCCAGCACGAAGCCAATCTCATCGGTCAGCGGTAACGCGACGACCAGCAAGGCTCCGGCGGCAAAACACAGCAGGCGCTCCCAGATCGGCATCTTCTGTTGCAGATGGCCGGTGGACGCCATGCCCCAGAGCCCGACGGCCAGCATCGTCTTGATCAGCATGTAAGCGCTCATCCACAGGTTGTCACCCTGAAGCATCAGTGCCGGGTTATAGACCGCCATGAACGGAATGACGAAGCCAGCCAGCGCGATGCGCACCGCCCAGAAGCTGATTTTCAGGCCGGTTTCCCGGGCAATCGGCGCGGCCGCGAAGCAAGCCAGCGCCACGGGCGGCGTGAGGTCGGCGAGGATGCCGAAGTAGAACACGAACATGTGGGACACGATCAGCGGTACGCCCAGTTCCAGCAGGGCGGGGGCGGCGATCGAGCTGGTGATGATGTAGTTGGGGATGGTGGGGATGCCCATGCCTAGCACCAGGCAGGTGAGCATCGTCAGGATCAGCGACAGCAGCAGGTTGTCCTTGCCGATGGCCAGGATGTAACCGGCGAAGGTCGACGCCACCCCGGTTAGCGACACCACGCCAATGATGATGCCCACCAGGGCACAGGCAATCCCTACAGGAACCGCATGCCGCGCGCCTTCCACCAATGCATGGAGGCAGATGGTCAGGGTTTCCCGCGCGCCTTTGATGAACCAGCAGATGATGACCAACACCGCGATCACCGCGAAGATGACGGCGATGCCCAGCTGGAAAAAGCCCACGCACAGGACACCCAGTGCGATCCAGAAAGCGCAGCGCAAGGCAAAGCTCGACACGCGCAGGATGATCGCCGAGCCGAGGATCACGATGGCGGTGAGCGCCAGTCCCACCATGCCGGAAAAAAGCGGCGTGCGCCCGGAAAACAGCAGATAGATCAAGACCGCGAGCGGGATCAGCAAGTACCAGTTGTCTTTTACGGCGCCCAGTGCGCTGGGGCATTGGTCCTTGGGCAAGCCTCTGAGGTTGGAGCGCTTGGCTTCGAGATGAACCATCCAGAACACCGAGCCGAAGTACAGGCACGCGGGAATCAAGGCGGCCTTGGCGACTTCAACGAACGGCACGTTGATGGTCTCGGCCATGATAAACGCCACGGCCCCCATGATCGGCGGCATCAATTGGCTGCCCATGCTGGAAGTGGCTTCCACGCCACCGGCGAACGCGGCTTTGTAGCCGAAGCGCTTCATCAGCGGGATGGTGAATTGCCCGGTGGTCACCACGTTGGCAATGCCAGAGCCGGTAATGGTCCCCATCAAGGCGGAGGAAGCGACGGCGACTTTGGCCGGGCCGCCGAGCTTGTGGCCGAACAGGCCCATGGCAAAGTCGGTGAACAGCTTGATCATCCCGGCTTTTTCGAGGAAGGCGCCAAACAGGATGAACAGGAAGATGTAGGTGGCCGACACGTAGGTCGGTGTGCCGTACAGCCCCTCGGTGCCGAAGGACAGTTGATTGACGATCTGATCGAAGCCATAACCGCGATGAGCCAGATCGCCCGGCAGGTATTCGCCGAACAGCCCATAGGCCAGGAACAGACCGCAGATCAACGGCAGCGCAATGCCCATCACCCGTCGGGCTGCCTCGAACACCAATACGATCAGCACGATACCGACGATGAGGTCCGTATCGGTCAGGTCACCGGAGCGCTGGATCAGGTCGGCTTCAAATACCCATTGGTACAGGGCCGTGGCCACGCCGGCCAGGGACAACACCCATGCCAGTGGCTGCCAGGGACGCCCGGTGCCATGGGCGGGATAACTCAGGAACACCACCCACAATAGGAAACCCACGTGCACGGCACGCAGGACCTGGCTGGAGACAGGGGCGAACGCCGCGGTGACGATCTGGAATACCGAAAACAGCAGGGCCACGTAGAACAGTGTTCTGGGCCAGTCCCGTGGATCGCTGGGAATGCCGGGCTGAATCTCACTCATCAAGGATGTCCTCTTGCCTGCATCGAAGGTGCGAACCGCAAGGGCGCGGCGACGATCACCACCGCCGCGCCAGATCGGCTTACAGGGCGCCGGCTTCCTTGTAGTAGCGCTCGGCACCGGGATGGAGGGGGATAGGCAAGTTTTTCGCGGCTTTATCCAAGGTGATGTCTTTGGCTGCGGAGTGTGCGCTGCCGAGACGAGGGAGGTTTTCGAACAGCAGCTTGGTCATCTGGTAGGCCACTTCGTCCGAAACGTCTTCACGGGTGACCAGGATGTTGGTGATTGCCACGGTGGGCACGGCTTCGGCCTGGCCGTCATAGGTATTGGCCGGGATCGTTGCACTTTGGTAGGCCGGGTTGCCGATTTTTGTCACTACCTCCGTCGGAATCGACACGTAGTTCAGTGGCATGGTCGAGGCCAGGTCGCGGATGGCCGCCATCCCCAGCCCCGAAGACTGGAGCGTGGCGTCCAGTTGACGGTTCTTGATCAGGTCCACCGATTCGGCGAAGGGCAGGTACTGAACCTTCATGTCGCTGTAGTTCAGTCCCGCGGCCTTGAGAATGGCTCGCGCATTCAGCTCGGTGCCGGATTTCGCCGCTCCCACGGAGATGGATTTGCCCTTGAGATCGGCCAGCGTCTTGATGCCCGACTCCTGGCTGGCAACGATCTGGATGTAATTGGGATAGGCGCCGGCGATGGCGCGTAGTTTGGTCAGAGGAGTCTTGAAGCCGGCATCTTCCACGCCATTCTTGGCGTCAGCTACCGAGTCGCCCAGCGCGAGGGCCAATTCTCCGCGCCCGGCCTGCAGCAGGTTCAGGTTTTCCACCGAAGCCTTGGTGGCTTGCACCGAGGTCTTGGCGTCCTTGATGCCGGTGCTGTAGATCTGCGACAGCCCGACCCCGATCGGGTAATACACCCCACTGGTGCCCCCCGTCAGGATGTTGATGTACACCGGGGCGGCCTGGGCCGTGGTCGTGACCACCAAGGCTGCCGCGGCGGCCAGAAGGGTGAAGCGTTTGTTGACTCGCATGGAAAACTCTCCGTCTTGTTATGGCTTTATGCAGAGTCTTTCCACTGTAGTTGAAACGGGCCCGATGGCGAGTTGTTAAAACCGATGTGCCTGGTCAGGCCTTGCCGGGACCCGGAGCTGCGCTGCTGCCACGCACGGTCAACTCGAACGGCAGCAGCACATGCCGTTGCGGAATAGGCTTTTTCTCGATCAGCGCGATCAGCATTTCCACGGCTTTGCGGCCAAAGGTCTCGGCAGGCTGGGAAATGGTGGTCAGCGGCGGATCGCAGTACGCCGCGAACGGGATGTCGTCGAACCCCACCAGGGAAATGTCCTCGGGCACCCGCAACCCCGATTCCTTGATGCGCTTGAGGGCGCCGATGGCCATCTCGTCGTTTTCACAGAACAGCGCGCTGGGTCGCTCGGCCAGCGCCAGCATCGCCTCGGCTCCTTCGTACCCGGCGTTCAAGGTGAAGTCGCCGTGGCAGATCAAGCCTGGGTCGACGACCAGACCGGACTGACGCAAGGCGTCCTCGTAACCGGCCACGCGGTCCAGGGTCAGGGGGCTGCTGCGGGGGCCCTTGATAATGCCGATGCGGCGGTGACCAAGACCGATCAGGTAGTCGGTCATGGCCTGGGCGGCGGCGCGGTTGTCGAGGCTGATGGTGGGGTAGTCGGCACCCTTGACCACTTCGCAGGCGTTGACCAGCGGCAGGGCTTCGGCGCCAGGGGGAAGTGACGCGAAAGGATTGCTCGCGCGTAACTGGATCACGCCGTCGGCCTGGTGCGCATAGACCAGCGCGGCGAACTCCCGCTCGACTTCTGCCTGGCCTTGCGTGTCGCACAACAACAGCCGATAACCCGCCGCCTGGGCGGACTGCTGGGCACCGCTGATGACCCGGGCAAAGAACGTATTGGCGATGGTCGGCACCAGGATCACCAGGTTGCCGGTGCGACGGGAGCGGAATTGCACAGCCATCAGGTTCGGCCGGTAGCCGGCCTGTTCCACCGCCGCGTTGACCTTGTCCCGTGTCTCGGGCAGTACCCGTTCGGGGGATTTGAGCGTTCTGGAAACCGTAGCCACCGACACGCCGGCCAGCCGGGCTACTTCACGGATATTGGACAAAAGCACCTCGATCGAGCGCCGGAACATAGCGGCGCGAAGGGGAGCTTACCGCAGGTTGGGCGCCTCACAAACGTCCCTGCATGAAGACCGTAGGGTTTGACACGCCGCGAAACTGCGCCTAGATTCCGCCGTGATGTAACCGGTTACATTGTCGTCAGCCCTGACCTGAGAGAGTCGTGATGAGTCCTGTAGCACCGAAAATAAGACTGGGTTTCGTGGGCGGTGGGGAGGGTGCTTTCATCGGCCAGGCCCATCGTCAGGCCGCTGGCCTGGATGGCGGGTTCGAGTTGGTGTGTGGGGCATTCAGTCGCGACGCCCGCAATAACCAGCAAACCGGCGCAGCCCTGGGGCTGGACGCTTCCCGCTGCTACAGCGACTGGCAGCAACTGTTGGACGCCGAAGCGGCATTGCCCGCCGACCGGCGCATGGAGTTGCTGGTCATCGTGACGCCCAACCATTTGCATGCACCGATTGCCGGTCGGGCGCTAAAGGCGGGCTTTCATGTGTTCAGCGAAAAGCCCGCAGCGTTGAACCTGCGTGAGTTGCTCGCGCTCAAGGATGTGCTGCGAGGCAGAGGCCGCTTGTACGGCCTGGCTCACACGTACCTGGGGTATCCCATGGTCTGGCAGGCGCGAGAGATGGTGCGCTCGGGCGTGATCGGCACGGTGCGCAAAGTGCTGGTGGAGTATCCCCAGGGCTGGCTCAGCCAGGACGTCGCCGGGCAGGGCAACAAGCAGGCCGGTTGGCGCGATGACCCCGAGCAGTCCGGCCTGGGCGGCTGCATTGGTGACATCGGTACCCACGCGTTTTCCCTCGCAGAGTTCGTGACCGGCCAGCACGTCGAACAGCTCTGTGCGGCGTTGGGTACCCACATTCCGGGCCGGCAATTGGACGACGACGCCGCGATGCTGTTGCGCATGAGTGATGGCGCCAGCGGCGTGTTGATCGCCAGCCAGGTCTGCGCCGGTGAAGAGAACCCGCTGAAGATCCGCGTCTATGGCGATAAAGGCGCCCTGGAATGGCGCCAGGAGGAACCGTCGAGCCTGATCCATCGTGCCCTCGACCAACCCCTGAGCATCCTGCGTTGCGGCGTCGGCCAGCCGTGGTTGTGCGAGGCCGCCACACGCCGCATGCGCCTGCCAGCGGGGCACCCCGAGGGTTACCTGGAAGCCATGGCCAACCTTTACGGCGATTTCGCCCGTGCCATTCGCGAGCGGATCGAAGGCCCCGATGTGCCTGGCGTACCCGGTATCGAAACCGGCTTGCGCGGCATGGCGTTCATCGAGGCCGCCCTCATCAATCATCGTGGCGAGGCGAAGTGGACCGCGCTGCAGACCGGAGAGTCGCTGTTGTGAATACCGCCGATCAAACACCGGACGGCCTGCGCGGGCCGGCTATTTTCCTGGCCCAGTTCATGTCCGACGAGTCGCCGTTCGACACCTTGGCGAACATCGCCCGGTGGGCCGCCTCACAAGGGTACAAAGCCATTCAGTTGCCGACCCTGGGCACACGTTACATCGACCTGGCCCAGGCCGCCGACAGCCAGGCCTATTGCGATGAGATCAAGGCCACCTGCGCAGAGGCCGGGGTCGAGATCAGCGAACTGTCGACGCACCTGCAAGGCCAACTGGTGGCGGTGCATCCGGCGTTCGATGCGCTGTTCGACGACTTTGCCCCGGCCCACTTGCGCGGCCAACCCCAGGCCCGGACCGAGTGGGCCATCGAGCAGCTCAAGCTGGCGGCCCGGGCCAGTCAGCGCCTGGGCCTCAATGCCCATGCGACGTTTTCCGGCGCGCTGTTGTGGCCCTACATGTACCCGTGGCCACAACGCCCGAGCGGGCTTGTCGAGCAAGGATTCGCTGAACTGGCCCGGCGCTGGTTGCCGATTCTCGATTGCTTCGAGGCGGCCGGCGTGGACCTGTGCTACGAAATCCATCCCGGCGAAGACCTCCATGACGGCGCCTCGTTCGAGCGCTTCCTGGAAGCGGTCGATCACCATCCACGGGCAGCCATCCTCTACGACCCCAGCCACCTGTTGCTGCAACAGATGGACTACCTGGGTTTCATCGACCGCTACCACGCGCGCATCCGCATGTTCCACGTCAAGGATGCGGAGTTTCGCCCCGATGCCCGGTCCGGGGTGTACGGCGGTTATCAGGGCTGGGTGGATCGCCCCGGCCGTTTCCGTTCCCTGGGGGATGGGCAGATCGATTTCAAATCGATCTTCAGCAAGTTGACCCAGTACGACTTCAGCGGCTGGGCGGTACTGGAATGGGAGTGCTGCCTGAAGGACTCGCAACAGGGTGCCGCTGAAGGGGCTGCGTTCATTCAGCGGCACATGATCAACAAGAGCCGCAAGGCGTTCGATGATTTTGCCGGGGTGACGGCGGATGAAGCGTCCAATCGGCGGCTGCTGGGGCTGCCGAGGTAACCGATACCAAAAAAACTGTGGCAAGGGAGTTCATTGTGGGAGCAAGGCTTGCCCGCGATAAAGCCGACGAGGTCCTTAGGAAGAATGAGGCGCCTGCATCGCGGGCAAGCCTTGCTCCCACAATGGTCCCCTGTCCACAAAGTGCTTTTACCAACTGGCTGGCTTACAAGAACAACAAATAGACGGTGACTGTCATGACCACGATGAACGCACGCTTGAGCGTGATGATGTTCCTGCAGTTCTTTATCTGGGGTGGCTGGTTCGTCACCCTCGGGACCTTTCTTTCCAGCACCCTGGGTGCCAGCGGCGGGCAGGTCGGCATGGCGTTTTCCACCCAGTCCTGGGGGGCGATCATCGCGCCGTTCGTGATCGGCCTGATCGCCGACCGCTACTTCAATGCCGAACGTATTCTGGCGGTGCTGCACCTGCTGGGCGCGGTGCTGCTGTACCAGCTGTATTCGGCGCAGGACTTCAGTGGCTTCTACCCGTTCGTGCTGGCGTACATGGTGGTCTACATGCCGACGCTGGCCCTGGTCAATTCCGTGGCGTTCCGTCAGATGCGCGATCCGGCGCTGGAGTTTTCCCGGGTGCGGGTTTGGGGCACCCTCGGTTGGATCGTCGCCGGGGTGGTCATCAGTTTCGTGTTCGCTTGGGATTCACGGGAGGCCATTGCGGCGGGCGGTTTGCGCAATACCTTCCTGATGGCGGCGATTGCTTCGCTGGCCTTGGGCATCTACAGCCTCACGCTGCCGGCCACGGCGCCGCTCAAGGCTGAAGCTGGCGGCGGAATCAAGCAACTGCTGGGCCTGGATGCCCTGGGGCTGCTGAAGGACCGCAGTTACCTGGTGTTCTTCATCGCCTCGATCCTGATCTGCATCCCGTTGGCGTTCTATTACCAGAATGCCAACCCGTTCCTGGCCGAAACCGGCATGACCAACCCCACGGCGAAGATGGCCATCGGGCAGGTGTCCGAGGTGCTGTTCATGCTGCTGTTGCCGCTATTCATCCAGCGCTTCGGGATCAAGCTGGCGCTGTTGGTGGGGATGCTGGCTTGGGCGTTGCGCTACCTGCTGTTCGCCTATGGCAACAACGGTGACCTGGCGTTCATGCTGTTCACCGGCATTGCCCTGCACGGCATCTGCTATGACTTCTTTTTTGTCTCGGGGCAGATCTACACCGACGCCAAGGCGCCGGAGCATCTGCGCAGTTCGGCCCAAGGGCTGATCACCCTGGCGACCTATGGCCTGGGCATGTTGATCGGCTTCCGGGTAGCGGGGCAGGTCACCGATAGTTTTGCCGAGGCGGGCGCTCATGACTGGACCAGCATCTGGCTGTTCCCTGCCGGGTTTGCGCTGCTGGTGTTCGTCTGTTTCCTGGTGGCTTTCAGCGGCCGGCAGGCTGTCGCCGTTCCTTCAAAGGCCTGAAGTACAAGCACCAGGCTGGACATCGGTCATAGATGACTGACGTCCAGTTTGGTGTAGGTCACTTTTCCGCCTTCGGTGGCATAGCCGACGTTGTCCAGGGTGTAGACGCCTGCCTTGAAGTAGAAGTTGTAGCCATACCAGGACGGATCCAGCTTCACCTGCTTGCCGAGGTTGTTGATCATCACGGTGACCATGCCCTGTTTGTTCATCTGCAGGGAATAGGTGAAGACTTTATTCAAGGCAACGTTCGGCACGGTGAACATCACCGGGCTTTTTGCATCCTTGGGCTTGACCCGGTATTCGACATCCAGGTTGCCGACACCCTTGGTGAAACGGTAAACGAGCTTGAGCAAGGGGGCAGGCGCATCCTTGGCGTGGATCTGCGCGACGACCACGCGACCGGCCGAGGGCACCTGGTTCACGGCCAGGGTGCCTTTGAGGGTGTTGATCCCGCTGTTGTAGAGCCAGTTGCGCAGCTTGCCGTCTTTCGAGGTTTCCCGCAGCTCGGAGCGCGGGAACTCGCTTTTACCTGTGTGGGAACCGGTCACCGGGGCCCAGAAGACGATCTTGTCGCCGGTGTTGGTGAAGTACGGGTTCTGCAGGGTCGGAACCGCTTTGGTTGCAATAGTCAGGGCAGGGGTTTCGATTGGAAGGGTGAGGTTCCAGACAGTCAGGTCAATCATGGTCAAGCGCTCCAACGGTACAGCCGGTGCAGATCGATGTCAGCCGGCAAAGGCAGGTTTTGCCTTCCGTGGCACTGTTACTTGGTTATCGACATGGCGCTTGGGCACTGGAGGACGTTGGAGGAGCAGCTGACGAATGGCTCTAGCATGAGCTTCAGGGGCGAGGCTGCAAATTGATTATGGATAATGTCAATTTGATGTTGATCGGGTAGAGTACGCGCCGCCCGAGAGATGGATCCCGGGCGTTTCCCCATGGAGTAGTCAATGAAAAGTTTCAGCAAGGTTGTTGCCAGCGCACTGTTCGGCCTGGTCCTGGCGGGTTGCACCGGCACCCCGATGAAGACCCAGCAGTACGACAGCAGCCAATACACCGTTGTCGGCCACAGTGAAGCGAAGGCCACCGGCCTGTTGCTGTTCGGCGTGATCCCGATTCGTCAGAACAACCGCTTCGTACGCGCCCAGAACGCCGCGATCCTGGCCAAGGGCGGCGACGCCATGATCAACACCCAGGTGCAGGAAAACTGGTTCTGGGCCTGGGTCCTGACCGGTTACACCACCTCGGTGTCCGGGGACGTGGTCAAGCTGAAGAACGTTCAGTAAAGGTCAGTTCGATCATTCCCACGCTCTGCGTTCCGCTGCCAAAGCGTGACGCGGAGCGTCACTGGATGCATTCCCACGCAGAGCGTGGGAATGATCGGTAGACGTGCCGGTCAATGCCCGCCAACCACCATGCGACTGAACGGCTCGACATACGCCTGCAGCGTCACCAGCCCGCCCACCAGAATCGCCAGCACCACCGAGTGGAAAAACACGTAGCGCAGGATTTCCCCTTCATGGCCATACCAACGGGTGGCGGTGGAGGCGACCACGATCGACTGGGCATCGACCATCTTGCCCATCACCCCGCCAGAACTGTTGGCGGCGGCCATCAACACCGGGCTCAGGCCCAACTGCTCTGACGTTACCCGTTGCAAGCCGCCGAACAGCACGTTGGAGGCGGTATCCGAGCCGGTCAGCGCAACGCCGAGCCAGCCCAGCAGGGTGCCGAACATGGGGTAGAAAATGCCCGTTGCGGCGAAGGCCAGGCCCATGGTGGCGTCCAGGCCCGAATAGCGCGTCAGGAACCCCAGGGCGAGCATCGCGACGATGGTGATTAGCGAGTAACGCACCACCCACAACGTTCGCAGGTACTGGCGCACCAATTGTGGGATCGAGTAGCCCATCAGCAACCCACCGAGAATCGCCGCCAGGAAGATGCCGCTGCCAGTGGCGGTGAACCAGTTGAACTTGTAGATCGCTTCCTCGGTTTTAGGCTGCGGCACCACGGGCGGGACTTTTTCGATCTGCTGGTGCAGGGTGCTGAAGGTCACCATGGGCGAGAACAGCGGATTCGCCTCGCGCATCGGCTTGCCTTGGGGATCGAGTTTGGCCGACTGGGACTGTGGGTCGATCGCTGGACGGGTATCGAACAGGTTCTTGAAGCCCTGGGTACCCCAGGCGAACACGAACACCGTGAGGATGATCCACGGCATCCAGGCCCGCAGCACCGCCGGCCGGGTGTCATTGGAGAACGCCCCGCCGGTCACCGGCTGTTGTTCTTCGCTGGCGTCGATCTTCGAATCATCGTGGCGTCCCGACAACGCTGCGGAGGTGTGGACCGTCGCCGGTTTCCAGACTTTGAGAAACCCGGTAAGGCAGGCCATGGAAATCAGCGCGGCAATCACATCCACCAGCATCGGCCCGTGGTAGTTGGAAACCACGAACTGCGGGATGGCAAAGCTGACGCCGGCCACCAGAATCGCCGGCCAGATCTCCAGCATCTTGCGCCATCCGGCAAAGGCCCAGATCAGCCAGAACGGCACGATCACCGAAAAGAACGGCAGCTGCCGGCCCACCATCATCGACAGCTCCATTTCATCCAGCCCGGTGACCTTGGCCAAGGTGATGACAGGGGTGCCCAAGGCGCCGAACGCCACCGGCGCGGTGTTGGCGATCAGGGCCAGGCCCGAGGCGGCCAACGGGGAGAAGCCCAGCCCGATCAGGATCGCTCCAGTCACCGCCACCGGTGTACCGAAGCCTGCCGCCCCCTCGAAAAACGCGCCGAAGCAGAAGGCGATCAACAGCAATTGCAGGCGCCGGTCATCGGTGATGCGCGCCAGGGAATCCTGCAGAACCTTGAACGAACCATTTTCGGTGGTCAGCCGATGCAGGAAGATAATGTTGAGCACAATCCAGCCAATGGGTAGCAACCCGTTGGCCGCGCCAAAGAGCGCCGCCGAACCGGCCATGCCGGCGGGCATGCCGAAGGCGAAAATCGCGATCAGCAGGGCCGAGGCCAGGGCCAGCAATGCCGCCAGGTGCGCCTTGATATGAAAGAACGCCAGGGACGCCAGCATCACCACCACCGGGACCGCCGCCAGAAAGGTCGACAGCACCGCATTACCGAAGGGATCGTAGACTTGTTGCCAGACCATGTTCCACCTCTGCTTTTTATTGTTGGAAGTGCAGGCCCCAGGGGGGATTGGCAGAAGAGTATAGGCGGGGATCGGGCAGGGCATGGGGGCATGCCTGTGGCGACTAACGCGCGTCGGTGCGCGGGCCTTCCTCCAGTCGAAGCTCAAGGCTCAAATCATCGCAGCTTCGCGACCAGGCCGTCAGCCATTGCGGCATGGCCGGCGACTGTTCTGCCAGCCCCAGTTCACGGATGAATTCACCCGGTGCCACCGTGCCTTTGGCCGAGCGGAACAGGCCACGCATGATCACCACCCCGACCACACGCCCGCGGCTCATGAAACGGTGCTCCATGAAGGTCCATTTGTCATCCCAGCCGAGCATCCGGGTATGCAACTCGAACGCTTCGAATAGCTTCAATTCACGCCGGAACTTGCCCCAGACATCTCCCACGATGGGTATCGCTCGGTTGCGCAGGGCCACTTTGTAGGCGCCGCTGCGCAGGACGTAATCCATGCGTCCAACATCCGCCAGAGTGAAATAGCGGCCATTGGTGACATGGCGGTTGAAGTCCAGGTCCAGCGGCCATACACGCATGCGCACCACGGTGGTGTCCAGGGGGGCCGTCGGCTTGCGCCAGGGACGACGAAACAGCATCAGCAACAGTCGGAACCAGAGATTCATGGAAATACCGCAAAGGGAAAAAAGGCCACTTTAGACAGGTGGGGTGGCCCGGGCCAGGTGCGTAAATGACTGTTTGCCGGCAAAACGCGCATTTGGGACATGTCTGCATGCCTGATTGCTCACACCCAGCTATGAGCCGCTGGCACCGATGTAGAAATGGCGGGGCGCCACCAGACCGGTGGGAGCCAGGCTAGCCCGCGAAGGCGATGGCAGATTCAACAGCGGCGTGACAGACACTCCGCTATCGCGAGCAGGCTCGCTCCCACATTGGATTTGGGTTGCGCGCAACCTTTGTGGGGCGCCACCAGACCGGTGGGAGCCGGGCTTGGTCGCGAAGGCGATGGCAGATTCAACAGCGGCGTGACAGACACTCCGCTATCGCGAGCAGGCTCGCTCCCACATTGGAGTTGGGTTGCACGCGGCCTTTGCGGGACGCCACCAGACCGGTGGGAGCCGGGCTAGCCCGCGAAGGCGATGGCAGATTCAACAGCGGCGTGACAGACACTCCGCTATCGCGAGCAGGCTCGCTCCCACATTGGATTTGGGTTGCACGCAGACTTTGCGGGGCGCCACCAGACCGGTGGGAGCCGGGCTTGCCCGCGAAGGCGATGGCAGATTCAACAGCGGCGTGACAGACACTCCGCTATCGCGAGCAGGCTCGCTCCCACATTGGAGTTGGGTTGCACGCGGCCTTTGCGGGACGCCACCA
>NZ_VCNG01000003.1 GCF_006227205.1 Pseudomonas sp. ICMP22404 | reverse complement strand
CGGGGCGATCAAGGAAGCCGTGGTGCTGGCTCGCGAAGACGTGCCGGGGGCCAAGCGCCTGGTGGCGTATTTCACCGTGCACGGTGACGAGCACCGCGTCGAGATCGAAAGTCTGCGAACTCAGTTGCAAGGGCAACTGCCGGAATACATGGTGCCGGCAGCCTATGTGCAACTTGAGGCATTGCCGCTGACGCCGAATGGCAAGCTGGATCGCAAGGCGTTGCCGGCGCCGGACCTGTCGTCGGTCATTACCCGTGACTACGAAGCGCCGCAGGGTGCTGTGGAAACGACACTGGCACAGCTGTGGGCCGAGTTGCTCAAGGTCGAAAAGGTGGGACGTCATGACCATTTCTTCGAATTGGGTGGGCACTCGTTGTTGGCGGTCACGTTGATCGAGCGCATGCGCCAGGCCGGCTTGAGCGCCGATGTGCGCGTGCTGTTCGGCCAGCCGACCCTGGCCGCGTTGGCGGCAGCCGTGGGCGGCGCGACGGAAATCGTGGTGCCGGACAACGGCATCGTGCCGGGTTGTGAGCGGATCACCCCGCAGATGTTGCCGCTCGCCGACCTGACCCAGCAGGAAATCGACGCCATCGTCGCCGGCGTGCCCGGTGGCGTGAGCAATGTCCAGGACATCTACGCCCTGGCGCCGTTGCAGGAAGGGATTCTGTATCACCACCTGGTTTCGCCGCAGGGCGATCTCTATGTGCAGCAAGCCATGTTCAACCTCGATGACCGTGCCCGGCTGGATGCGTTCGTGAACGCGCTGCAGGGCGTGATCGACCGCCACGATATCCTGCGCACGGCCGTGCTCTGGGACGGCTTGCGCGAGCCGGTGCAGGTGGTGCTGCGGGAAGCGTCACTGGCGGTGCAGACCTGTACGGTCGAGCCGGGTCAGGACGTGATGGCTCAGCTTCGTGAGCGTTTCGACCCTCGGCACTATCGGCTCGATGTGCGCCAGGCACCCATGATGCGGCTTGCCTGTGCCTATGACGACGAGCACCAGCGCTGGGTCGCGCTGCTGCTGTTTCATCACATTGCACTCGATCACACCGCGCTGGAGGTGATCCAGCACGATATGCAAGCGTACTTGCTCGGGCAACAGGCACAGTTGGGCGATGCCGTGCCGTATCGCAACTACGTGGCCCAGGCCCGGCTTGGCGTGACGCAAAGCGCCCACGAGGCATTCTTCAGGGACATGCTCGCGGATATCCAGGAGCCGACCCTGCCATTCGGCCTGCAGGATGTGCAGGGCGACAGCCATGTCATCGAACAGGCCCGGTTGGGCGTGGACGACAGTTTGAATCGTCGTCTGCGGACACAATCGCGTCTGCTTGGCGTCAGCGCGGCGAGCCTGCATCACCTGGCCTGGGCGCGGGTGGTGGGCGCTGTGTCCGGGCGCGAAGACGTGGTGTTCGGTACCGTACTGATGGGCCGGATGCAGGGCGGTGAGGGGGCCGATCGGGCGCTGGGGTTGTTCATCAACACCTTGCCGCTGCGGGTTGACGTCGGCGTCGACGGGGCACGGGCAGGCGTCAAGACGACGCATGCGCGTCTCACCGCGCTGCTGGGACACGAATATGCGTCGCTGGCGCTGGCACAGCGTTGCAGCGGTGTTGCTACGTCGACGCCATTGTTCAGTGCACTGCTAAATTACCGGCACACTGCAACGCAGGTCACCCAGGAGGCCCAGTCGGCCTGGAACGGGATCGAGGGGCTCGGCGGTGAGGAGTGGAGCAACTATCCACTGTCGCTGAACATCGACGATCTCGGCGAGGGCTTCGTGCTGACCGCCCTGGCGGAATCGCGCATCGGGGCAGAACGCATCTGCGGCTATATGCACACGGCGCTGGAAAGCCTGGTCGATGCGCTTGAGCACACGCCCGAGGTACCTTTGCGTGAGCTGGCGATATTGCCGGCGGCGGAGCGCCGGCAACTGCTGGTCGACTTCAATGCGACGGACTCGGTCTATCCCCGCGAAGAGACGGTCCACAGCCTGTTCGAAGCCCAGGTCAGGGCCCGGCCCGACGGGATTGCACTCCAGCATGGGGCGCAGCGACTCACCTACCGGGAACTGCACGAGCAAGCCAGTCACCTGGCGCATTGCTTGCTTGAACGGGGCGTCCAGCCAGGGTCGCGGGTCGCGATCATGCTGAACCGTTCGTTCGAGCTCATCATCAGCGAACTGGCGATCCTCAAGTGCGCCGCTGTCTATGTACCGCTGGACCACCATGCGCCGGAGGAGCGGCAGCGCTTCATGTTGCAAGACAGTGCCGCGGTGCTGGTGTTGACGACCAGTGACAGGGTCTTGCCGGAAGACATGCCGCGATTGGACCTGGACACACTGCAATTGATCCAGGCTGCACGGCCGGCGGTATTCCCCACTCAAACCAGCGATACACCGGCGTACATCATGTACACCTCGGGCTCCACGGGCCACCCGAAAGGGGTGATCGTGCCGCACCTGGCCATAGGCCGATTGGCGATCAATAACGGCTACACGGACTTCGGTGTACAGGATCGCGTGGCGTTCGCCTCGAACCCGGCGTTCGACGCCAGTACGATGGAAGTGTGGGGGGCGTTGCTCAACGGCGGGCGCCTCGTGATCATCGATCACGAAACCTTGCTCAGCCCGACGCAATTCGCCCAGGCGCTGACAGAGGCCGAGGTGTCGGTGCTGTTCCTCACCACCGCCATGTTCAATCAATACCTGATGTTGATTCCGGATGCCCTGGCAGGCCTGCGGATTCTGCTGTGCGGTGGCGAGCGCGGTGATCCGGCTTCCTTCCGGCGGCTGTTGGCCCATGCTCCTTCGCTGCGGCTGGTGCATTGCTATGGTCCCACCGAGACCACCACCTTTGCGACGACCCATGCGGTCACTGCCGTGCCCCATGGCGCAACGAGTGTCCCGATCGGCCGTCCTATTGCCAACACCCGGGTGTATATCCTCGATGCCGCGCGCCAACCGGTACCTGTGGGTGTCGCGGGGGAGATCCATATCGGTGGTGTCGGGGTAGCCCTCGGTTACCTGAACCGGCCGGACCTGACCGAGGAACGCTTCATTGCCGATCCGTTCAGCGATTCGGGCAGCGCGCGTCTGTACCGCAGTGGCGATCTTGGCCGCTGGCTGCCCGACGGCACCATCGAATACCTGGATCGCAATGACGGTCAGGTCAAAATACGTGGCTTCCGTATTGAGCTCGGTGAGATCGAGGCCCGTTTGCACGAGTGCCATGGGGTGCGCGAGGCCCTGGTGGTTGCGCGTGAAGACAGTCCGGGCGACAAGCGCCTGATCGCGTATTACACCGAGCACGAGAACGGTGGGGGCCTCGATGCAGACGTCCTGCGTGCCCAACTGCGCTCCGTGCTGCCGGAATACATGATCCCGGCGGCCTATGTGAGATTGACGGCGTTGCCGCTGACACTGAACGGCAAGGTCAACACCGGGGCGTTGCCGGTACCGGAACTGCACGCTTATGGGAGCCAGGGCTACGAGGCGCCGCAAGGCGACCTGGAAGTCACGCTGGCAGGCTTGTGGGCCGACGTCCTGAAGCTGGAGCAGGTCGGTCGTCACGACAACTTCTTTGAACTGGGCGGTCATTCATTGCTGGCGATCCGGCTGGTCGGGTTGTTGGCTCAGGCCAACCTGACCGTCTCGCTGGCCGAGCTGTTCCAGC
Organism: Pseudomonas sp. ICMP22404; assembly: GCF_006227205.1. Taxonomy (GTDB): domain Bacteria; phylum Pseudomonadota; class Gammaproteobacteria; order Pseudomonadales; family Pseudomonadaceae; genus Aquipseudomonas. The sequence continues at coordinate 528,046 of NZ_VCNG01000003.1, read as the reverse complement.
ACGAAAGCGTGGCGTCGATGGCAGCGATGTTGCAGGCCCGCACCGAGGAGGTCCAGGTCAAGGAGGCCATCGTACCGGTGCGCACCACCGGCCAGCAGAATCCGCTGTTCCTGGTGCACGAGTTCAGTGGCCTGGACCTGTACTTCCCGATGCTGGGCAAGCACATCGACCCGGATATCCCGGTGTATGGCCTGCCTGCCGTCGAGTGGGGCGAGCCGCAGTTGCAGACGATGGAATGCATGGCCTCGCGGCTGGTGGGGATCATTCGCTCGGTACAGCCAGAAGGGCCTTATCGTCTGGCCGGCTGGTCGTTTGGTGGTGTGCTGGCCTACGAGACCGCGATCCAACTGATCGGCCTGGACGAGAAGGTCGAGTTCGTCGGCCTGATCGACAGCTACTTGCCTCGGCTGGTGGATCAGGGCCGGTCGCGCTGGGCGTTGGACGAAGCCCACAAGCTGCATCTGCTGGACCGCTGCGATGTGTTCTGGAGGGCTGCGTTGCCTGGCGAAGAAGTACTTGCAGCGATCCTGGAGAAACTGGTCGATCTGCAAGGACAGTTGGATCGATTCGATTTCGACGGCCTGGTGCAGCATTGCCGCGATGAGGCGGTGCTGCCTGCCGAGCTGGCCGTCTACAGTGCCGAGCAGCTCTGGCAGTACCTCGATCGCGAAGTGGCCCACGGTCATGCGTTGGCCCATTACATGGTGTACCCGATTTCCGTACCGGTGCATCTGCTGGTGGCCGAAGAGCGCAAGGACGACGCTCCCGAGCACGCAGGCTACCTGGGTTGGGACGCTGTCCTGCCGACGTCGCAGCTACATTGCGTCAAGGTTCCGGGTAACCACCAGAGCATGATGCAGATGCCCCATGTCCAGGCGTTGGGCCAGGCCATCAGCGCTGCACTCCACACCGTCGCATCGCGTCCGGTGCCCTCAGCGAAGAGCGGTTACCAGCCGCTGCTGACGATCCAGGGCGGGCGCGCCGACCGGGCACCGATCTTCTGCGTACCGGGTGCCGGCGACAGCGTCACCGGTTTCATCGGCCTGACCGACGCCTTCGGCCCGGACTGGCCTATCCATGGGTTGCAACATCGGGGGCTGGACGGCAGCACAGAGCCTTTCAGCCTGGTGGAAACCGCCGCCCAGGCGTACCTCGAAGCCATCGACAAGGTGCAACCGGAGGGGCCGGTGCATCTGCTGGGGCATTCCTTCGGTGGCTGGATTGTCTTCGAGATGGCGGCTCGCCTGCACGCTCGTGGCCGCAAGGTGGCCTCGTTGACGTTGATCGACAGCGAATCGCCAGGCGGCAACGGCGTGGTGGGCAGGCCTTATACCGGGACTGGCGTGCTGAACCGGTTGATCGAGGCGATGCAACTGGCCTCGGGCAAATCCCTCGGTATCGATGCCACGGTGTTCGGTGCCCAGGACGATACGGCGCAGATGCGCTTGTTGCATGCCGGCATGGTCCGCGCCGGCATGTTGCCACAGCGTTCGGCGGTGGATTCGATGCGTGGTCCGGCGCGGGCCTTCGGTACGGCCCTGCGTACGGTTTATCAACCGCAACATCAATACACCGGGCCGGTGCGACTGGTGCTGGCGAATGATCCGACCCTGGATACCGCCGGCAACAAGCGCGAGCAACAGCAAATGATCGAAGGGTGGCGCAAGCATGTACCGGACCTGAGCATCTGGTACGGGCCGGGCAACCACTTCACGATTCTCAAGGCACCACACGTACATAACCTGGCTGCCTGGTGGCAGGACGGCCTTCCCATGCTCGATGAGGAGGAGGCCAGTGACTACGTCTAGCCGTCCTTCCTTCGGGCGCACCCATGGAACCCGGCGCTACGTTGGCCGGGCCTGAACTCAACGCACTCATGGTTATTTATGGAAAAGTCGAAGTTTCGAAAAATCGCTGTCGTGCTTGTCCTGGTCGCGGTGACCGGCCTGGTTTTCTATAGCGCTCAATCGCCGGGCAAACCGCCGGAGTACCTGACCGCCACGGTCGAGCGCACAGACATCGAGAACGCCGTGCTGGCCACCGGGACGCTCCAGGGCGTCAAGCAGGTCGACGTCGGTGCCCAGGTGTCCGGGCAACTGAAGTCGCTCAAGGTCAAGCTGGGCGACAAGGTGAAGAAGGGCCAGTGGCTGGCGGAAATCGACCCGCTGCTGGCGCAGAACGCCTTGCGCCAGGCCCAGGTCAACGAAGAAAACCTGAAGGCGAAGCGGCAAGCCACCGCGGCACAACTCAAGGACGCGAAAGCCACTTACGATCGCTATAAGGTGCTGCAACCGGACGACGCGATTTCCAAGCAGGAATACGAGACCGCCGAATCGAACTACAAGGTGGAGGCTGCCAACCTGCTGTCACTCGACGCACAGATCAAGGACGCGCAGATCCAGGTGGAAACGGCCCGGGTCAACCTGGCCTATACCCACATCGTCGCGCCCATCGACGGTTACGTCGTGGGGATCGTGACCCAGGAAGGCCAGACCGTGATCGCCGAGCAACTGGCGCCCGTGCTGCTGAAGCTGGCCGACCTGGACACCATGACCGTCAAGGCCCAGGTGTCCGAGGCCGATGTGATTCATATCGTGCCCGGGCAAGAGGTGTATTTCACCATTCTCGGTGAAGCGGAAAAACGCTATTACGCCACGCTGCGCGGCACTGAACCGGCACCGCAGAACTTCCTCGAGACCCAGAACGCCGGGACGCCCAAGCAGAACACCGCGGTGTTCTACAACAGCCTGTTCGACGTGCCGAACCCCGATCATCGCCTGCGTATCTCGATGACCGCCCAGGTCCGCATTGTCCTGGACAAGGCCAAGGCGGTGCTGACGGTTCCGGTCGCGGCCCTGGGCCCGAGAAACCAGGATGGCAGCTACGTGGTCCGTGTCCTGGACGCCGAAGGCAAGGCCCAGCCGCGTAACGTCCAGACGGGGATCAATAACAACGTCAGGGCTGAAATCAAGGACGGCCTGGCTGAAGGCGACAAGGTCGTCATCGGCGAGCCTACCCCAGCCGTGGCGGGAGCCTGACCATGACGCGACCACTGTTGGAACTCGAAGGGATCACCCGTAGCTTTCAAGCGGGCGAAAAGGCGTTCATCGCGCTCAAGGACATCAACCTGACGATCAATGCCGGGGAAATCGTGGCGATCACGGGGGCGTCCGGCTCCGGCAAATCCACCCTGATGAATGTGCTCGGCTGCCTCGATCATCCGAGTTCCGGCAGCTATAAAGTGAATGGGCGCGAAACCGGCTCGATGGACGATCATGAGCTGGCGGAGCTGCGTCGCGATCACTTCGGTTTCATCTTCCAGCGTTATCATTTGCTGCCCCACCTGAGTGCCTTGCACAACGTCGAGATGCCGGCCATCTATGCCGGTGCCGCCGAGTCGCAACGGCACAACCGTGCCGGGGAGTTGCTGGGGCGCCTGGGGTTGACCGGGCACCTGGCCAATCGACCCAGCCAGCTTTCCGGCGGGCAGCAACAGCGGGTGAGTATCGCCCGGGCCTTGATGAACGGCGGCGAAATCATTCTCGCCGACGAACCCACCGGGGCACTGGATACCGCCAGCGGCAAGGAAGTGATGAAGATCCTGCTGGAACTCAACGCGGCGGGGCACACGGTGATCATCGTGACCCACGATGAGAAAGTGGCGGCCTACGCCCAACGCATCATCGAGATCCGCGACGGCGAGATCGTCAGCGATCGGGCCAATCCGCAGCGGTCCATGGAAGACCAGCCGCCACAAGGCACCCCACCGGCCAAGGTCAAGCCGTCGAACCGGCTGCTCGCCAGCTTCGGGCTGTTCAGCGAAGCGTTCAACATGGCATGGGTGGCGCTGATCTCGCACCGGATGCGGACGTTGTTGACGATGCTGGGCATCATCATCGGTATCACGTCGGTGGTGTCGATCGTGGCCATCGGCGAAGGGGTCAAGCAATATGTCCTCAAGGATATCGAGGCGATCGGCAGCAATACCATCGAGATCATGCCCGGGGCCGACTGGGGCGACAGCCGCTCGACGGCCATCGAAACCCTGGTGCTCTCCGACGTCACGGCGCTGGCCGACCTGTACTACATCGACAGCGCCACCCCCAACCTTGGGCGCAACCTGTTGTTGCGGTACCAGAACATCGATGTCAATGCGACCGTCAACGGTGTGAGCGAGAGTTACTTCCAGGTCCGCGGGATCAAGATCGGCTCAGGCGTAGCGTTCAACAAGGACGACTCCCGGCGGCAGTCGCAAGTGGTGGTGATCGACCATAACACCAGCCAGCGACTGTTCGGCTCGCACACGGACCCGCTGGGCAAGGTGATCCTCGTCGACAACCTGCCTTGCACCGTCATCGGCGTGACCGAGGATCGCAAGAGCGTCTTCAATACCAGCAAGAACCTGAACATCTGGATGCCCTATGAAACGGCGGCGGGGCGCTTGCTGGGCCAGCGTTTCCTGGACAGCGTCACGGTCCGGATCAAGGACGGGCAGCCGAGCAAGCTGGTGGAAGACAACGTGGTCAAGCTGCTGACGCAGCGCCATGGCACCAAGGACTTCTTCACCTACAACCTCGACAGCGTGATGCAGACGGTGCAGAAGACCAGCCAGTCGCTGGCCCTGCTGCTTTCGCTCATCGCGGTCATCTCATTGGTGGTGGGGGGGATCGGCGTGATGAACATCATGCTGGTGTCGGTGACTGAGCGAACCCGTGAAATTGGTATCCGCATGGCGGTGGGGGCGCGTCAGTCCGATATACGCCAGCAGTTCCTGGTGGAAGCGGTGATGGTCTGCCTGCTCGGAGGGACGATTGGCATTGGCTTGTCGTTCAGCATCGGCTACGTCTTTTCGATCTTCGTCAAGGAATGGCAGATGGTGTTTTCGATGGGATCGATCATCACCGCGGTCGTTTGCTCGACACTCATCGGCATCGTGTTCGGTTTCGTACCTGCACGCAATGCGGCGCGGCTTGACCCGATCAATGCCCTGGCGCGTGATTGAGGTATTCGGGGCCAGCACCGCTGTCCTTTGTGGGAGCGAGCCTGCTCGCGATAGCAGTAGTGCATCAGCCTCTATGTTGGCTGAGCCGACGCCATCGCGAGCAGGCTCGCTCCCACAGTTATGATTGGGGTTGTTGCGGATATCACGGTCGGCACAGATCAAGTGTGGGAGCGAGCCTGCTCGCGATAGCGGTGGGTCAGCTTGCACTGATGTTGGATATGCCGCCGCCATCGCGAGCAGGCTCGCTCCCACAGTGTGATGGGTGTTGTTGCGGATATCACGGTCGGCACAGATCAAGTGTGGGAGCGAGCCTGCTCGCGATAGCGGTGGGTCAGCTTGCACTGATGTTGGATATGCCGCTGCCTTCGCGAGCAAGCCCGCTCCCACAGAGGGAGCGGGTGTCAGCGTGCTCCAAGGGGTAGTCTTTCAGACCGTGTCGCGCGCCACCTGGGGGCGTGTTTCGACGACCTTTCCGATTGACTGTTCAAACCGGTCCAGGACCATGTCGACTTCACCCTCGGTGATGGTCAGGGGCGGCAGGAATCTGAGGACCGCGCCGTGGCGTCCTCCGGTTTCCATCATCAAGCCATTGTCGAAGCACTTGAGCTTGATGGCGTGTGCCAGGGCGCCGTCCGCCTGGCCGGCGCGTTGGGTGGTGGTCGGTTGGGTGATTTCCACGCCGATCATCAAGCCGCGACCACGGATGTCACCGATGAAGGGAAACCGCCGCGCGATCTCCTGGAGACCGTTCTCCAGCCGCTTGCCCATCCGGGCGGCATTCGCGACGAGGTTGTCTTTCCTGATCTGGCGCATGGTCGCAGCCCCGGCGACCATCGCCACCTGATTGCCACGAAACGTCCCTGCATGCATTCCCGGGCCCCAGGTATCCAGGTGTTCGGCATAGACCACGACCGCCAGGGGATAGCCGCCACCGATGGCTTTTGACAGCACCAGGATGTCCGGCACGATACCCGCGTGCTCGATGGCAAAGGTGCTGCCGGTACGGCCCAGGCCGGTCTGGACTTCGTCGACGATCAACAGGATGTCCTGCTCCAGGGTGATTTCCCGCAGCGCCCGCAGCCAGTTGGCCGAGGCCGGGATACAGCCGCCTTCGCCTTGCACCACCTCGACGATCACCGCCGCCGGCTTGGCAACGCCTCCCTCAGGGTCCGACAGCACGGTGCGGATATAGTCGATGGACAACTGATCGGTGTGTGCGCCATCGGTACCGAAGGGGCAGCGGAATCGATAGGGGAACGGCAGGAAGTGCGTGCCCTGGGCGATAAGGCCGTCACCGGTTTTCGGCGACAGCTTGCCCATCGCCGACAGGGCCCCGGCGGTCATTCCGTGATACCCGCCGTGAAAAGCCATCAACGGAGAGCGCCGGGTGTAATGGCGTGCCAGCTTGATGGCGGCCTCGACCGCATCCGAGCCGCTGGGCCCGCAGAACAGGATCTTGCTGGTCTCGCGCATGTTCGCCGGCAGCATCGAAAACAGCTCTTGCACGAAGGCATGCTTGGCCGGTGTCGCCAGGTCGAGGGCCTGCTGCAGATGATCGCTGGCGAGAAACGCCATCACGGCGTCGCGGACTTCCGGCGGATTGTGCCCCAAGGCCAGGGTTCCGGCGTTCGACAGGCAATCGAGAAATTCCTGGCCGCTGGCGTCCTTGATCCGCATCCCCTTGCCGCTGACAAATAGCCGCTGGAAAGTCTGCGCATAGGTTCGCGCATTCGACTCGATATTTTCGAGGTAACTGAGTGCTTCCATGTTCGATCATCCGTTGGCTATGGAAAGGGAGGCGGGCGCAGGACATCCGCAGGTTCTGCGCAAGACCCTGTGGGAGCGAGCCTGCTCGCGATAGCGGTAGGGCCGTCGCATCGAGGGTGCATGTACCGCCGCTATCGCGAGCACGCTCGCTCCCACAGGGGGTGGTATTCGCAAGTCCGGGCCATTTCAGCAGGCCTCTGAATTTATCGCGAGCTTTCTGGCCGGCACCTGTCCCCGTTTCCCACGCCAGACACAAAACCGGCTCCAGGGTTAAATAACCGAATCAAATCTGCCGCATCCCCGAACGGTTCGTTCACTTTTGCCAGGCCTCCAAAAAACCTATGCATGCCTTCAAGCCCCGGGAAAACCTACTGCTGGCGACTCTGTGTGCGACGCTGCTGAGTGGCTGCGTATTGGGCCCGGATTATCGGGTGCCGGCCGTCCCGGTTGCGACCCAGTGGCAGGCCCCCTTGCCCCATGGCGCGTCGGTGGCTGCCTTGGCTGACTGGTGGCAGCAGTTCGACGACCCGGCATTGGCCGAGCTGCTGCGCCTGGCCGAAGCCGACAGCCCGTCGATGGATCAGGCATGGGCCAATATCGCGCTGGCACGGGCGACCGCAGACAGCGATGCGGCCGATGCCATGCCCAGGGTCGATGGCCGGTTATCCAAAGGTCGTGGCGGCCAACAGACGGGGACCCAGCGCCTGGGTGGTTCAGGTGCTTCCGCCGAGCTGGACGCGGCATGGGAGATCGACCTGTTCGGCAAGCTGCGGCGCAATAACGAAGCGGCCCGTTCGCGGGTCGAGGCGCGGGTGGATGACTGGCATGACGCTCGGGTCTCACTGGCGGCACAGGTGGGCGACTACTACGTGCAATACCGTGGCTGCCAGAAACTGGTGCTGGCCTACAGGGATCAGGCTCAGTCGCAACAGGACACGGCGCGCATCACCCGTCAGTCGTTCAGTGCCGGCTTCACGTCGTCCGCCGACGCCGCCCTGGCCGATGCCAGTGCCGCCAGCAGCGCGGCGGCTTTGGTCCAGCAGCAAAGCGAATGCGAGGTGTTGCTCAAGAGCCTGGTGGCGCTGACCGGGGGCGATGAAGAGCGGCTGATCGGCGTGCTCGGCAAGACCCCGGCGCAACTGCCGGAACCCGCCGGACTCAACGTGCTGCAGATTCCTGCCGACATGCTGCGCCAACGCCCGGATGTAGCCTCCAGCGAACGAGAGCTGGCGGCGGCAAATGCCGAGATCGGCGTGGCCCAGGCCGACCGGCTGCCGAGCCTGAGCCTGTCCGGCACCTTTTCGGTCGGCAACACGGTGGGGCAGCACAACCGTTCCTGGTCGCTGGGCCCGGTGTTGTCGGTCCCACTGCTAGACGGTGGAAAACGTCGCGCGGCGGTGGACGGTGCCAGGGCTTCTTACGACGCGGCCCTCGCGGTTTATCGCCAGACGCTGCGCACCAGTGTCATGGAAGTCGAACAGGCGCTGGTACGCCTCGATGCGGCGCGGCGACGGGAGTCCGATGTCGAGCGTTCCACCGCCGGCTTTCGTGAGTCGTTCGAGGCCATCGACCGCAATTGGCAGGCTGGCAGCGTCAGTCTGCTCGACCGCGAAACTGCGCGCCGCCAGGCGCTGACTGCGGAAATCGAATTGATCACCTTGCAACAGGATCAGGTTCGCTACTGGATCGCCCTGTACAAAGCTCTGGGCGGCGGATGGCAAGCCAGTCAGCCCCTGGCTCGGCACCCGACATCGAATGGAGAAGGCGTGTGAGGCCGACGTTGCGAAAAATCCTGCTGACCATCGTCGTGCTCGCGGTCGTGGCGATCCTGCTGACGTTTCGCCGTGGCGCCGAGCCGGTCGCGGCCGCCCCCAGCATCAGCAGCCTGAGCGTGGAGGTGGTCCAGGTCCGCCCCCAGCTCTGGCCGCAACTGTTGTTCGCCAACGGTGCACTGGCACCCTGGCAGGAGGCCGTCATTAATGCCGAGACCAGTGGTCTGCGTATCGCCAGCCTCGATGCCGATGTAGGCAGCCGGGTAAAGAAGGGTCAATTGCTGGCGACGCTGGCCTCTGACACGGTGCTTGCCGAGGAAAGCAAGCAGAAGGCATTGGTCGCTCAGGCGGCGGCGAACCTGGAACAGGCCCGGTCCAATGACCGACGTGCCCGGGTCGTCGGCCAGGGCGGCGCCTTGTCGGAGCAGCAGCGCGAAGACTATCGCATCAAGGTAGCGTTGGCCGAGGCTGATCTGGCCGGAGCCCGGGCGGAATTGCAGAGCACCCGGATCAGGCTCCGGCAGACCCGCATCGTGGCAGTGGACGACGGAATCATCTCCGCGCGCACCGCGCTGCTCGGCAAAGTGTTGTCCGCCGGCGACGAGCTGTTTCGCCTGGTACGCGACGGTCGCATCGAATGGCAGGCCGAGCTGGACGCCCGCCAGTTGGCCCAGGTCCAGGCCGGTCAGGTTGCCCGACTGACGTTGCCTGGCGGGCAGAGCCTGGAAGGGCAGGTACGGTTGGTGTCGCCCACCTTGAGTACCAAGACCAGTCGCGCCCTGGTGTATATTTCCCTGCCCACCGGCAGCCCCGCCCAGGCCGGCATGTACGCCAGCGGCCAGATCGAACTGGCGCCCCGCGAAGCCCTCACGGTGCCGGACACGGCGGTGATCCTGCGTGATGGCCGCTCTTATGTGTTCACCCTCAACGACGACATGCATGTGGTCCAGCGACCGGTGGTGGTGGGCAGGCGAATGCACGAGGCGGTGGAGATACTCAGTGGCCTGGATGATCAGGCAGCCCGTATCGTGCGCGCCGGTGGCGCCTTCCTCAATGACGGCGCGAGTGTGACCCTCGTGCAATCCCAGGTCGCTCAGCCATGAATATCTCAGCCTTGTCGATCCGTTATCCGGTCCCGGCGGTGATGCTGTTCATTCTGCTTACGCTCTTCGGTCTGTTGGGCTTTGGCAAGCTAGCCATCCAGGACTTTCCGGACATGGACCTGCCGGTGGTGGTGGTCAGTGCCTCGTTGGAGGGGGCGGCCCCCGAACAGCTGGAAACCGAGGTGGCGCGCAAGATCGAGGACAAGCTCACGTCCTTGCGCCTGCTCAAGCATGTGACGACCGTGATCACCGACGGGGCCGTCAGCATCAGCGTCAGTTTCGACATCGACAAGGACGGCAACGAGGCGCTCAACGAAGTGCGCAACGCGGTCGACAGCGCCATGCCGCAGTTGCCGGCCAGCCTGGATACGCCTTCGGTGTCGCGGCTGACCACCAGTGCGTCGCCGCTGCTGACCTATGTCATCGCCTCCGACGCCCTGGATGAGGAAGCGCTGTCGTGGTTTGTCGATAATGAGCTGAGCAAACAGCTGCTGTCGGTGCCGGGCGTGGCCTTGATTTCACGTATCGGCGGGGTTGATCGGGAGGTCCAGGTCAATCTCGATCCAGCCTTGATGGCCGGGTTGGGCATTCGTGTCGCGGACGTCGCTGCGCAGCTGAGGGCGATGCAGAAGGACAATTCCGGTGGCCAGGGTAATCTGGGCAGCGGCCAGCAGGCCGTGCGCACCCTGGGGGCCATCGATGATCCGGCTGTCCTCGGCACCATCGATATTCCCAGCGGCGATGGGCGTCTGCTGGCATTGAACCAACTGGCGGACATTCGCGACACCCACGCCGAGCGCAGCAGCCGGGCTTTTCGCGATGGCAAGCCGGTGATCGGTTTTCAGATCACCCGGTCACTGGGGTTCTCCGATATCGGTGTGGCCAACGACGTGCGCAAGCGCATGACCGAGTTTGTGCAGCAGCATCCCAATGTGCGCATCGACGAGGCCAGCGATACGGTCAAGGCCGTGCTCGCCAACTACCACGACTCGATGAACCTGTTGTACGAAGGCATGCTGCTGGCGGTGCTGGTGGTCTGGTGGTTCCTGCGGGACTGGCGCGCCACGCTGATCGTCGCCACCGCGTTGCCGTTGTCGATCATCCCCACCTTTGGCGTGATGTACTTGGCCGGGTTCACGCTCAATGCCGTCTCCCTGCTGGCCCTGGCGCTGGTCATCGGCGTGTTGGTGGACGATGCCATCGTCGAAATCGAGAACATTGCCCGGCACCTGCGCATGGGCAAGACCCCGCTTCAGGCGGCCACCGAAGCTGCGGACGAGATCGGCCTGGCGGTGCTCGCCACGACCGCCACCCTGGTCGCGGTGTTTCTGCCCACAGCCTTCATGGGCGGGGTGGCTGGCAAACTGTTTCGCCAGTTCGGCGTGACCGCCTCGGTGGCGCTGTTGTTTTCGCTGCTGGTGGCCCGGGTCCTGACCCCGATGATGGCGGCCTATTTCCTCAAGGCCAAGACCGATACCGAGCACGACGGCCCGTTGATGACCCGCTACCTGGGCTGGATCCATGCCAGTCTGTCCCGCCGCAAAACCACGATGGTCCTGGCCAGCCTGTTTTTTATCGGAGCCCTCGCACTGGTGCCGTTGTTGCCCACCAGTTTCCTGCCAGCCCAGGACGTCGGTCGCAGCCGGATAACCCTGGAGTTGCCTCCCGGTACGACGCTGGAGCAAACCACCGGGATGGCGTTGCAGGCCAGCGAAAGGCTGAGCGAGATGCCCCAGGTCAAGCATGTGTTCATCTCGGTGGGGACGGCCAGCAATTCGGGGGCCGGGCCGGCAGATATAACCGGCGCCGGCGATGCCATCCTGACGGTGGATCTGGTGGACCGGAACCAGCGCGATCTCAAGCAGGTGCAAGTCGAAGCGCAGATGCGCGAGGTGCTGCGTACATTGCCCGGAGTACGGATCAATGTCGGGGGTGACGGGAGCGGCGAGAAACTCAATATCGTCCTGGCCAGCGACGACGGAGACCTGTTGGAGCGAACGGCAAGTGCGCTGGAACCGCAACTGCGCGAGCTGCACGGGATCGGCAACGTCACCTCCAGCAGCGCCCTGCAACGCCCGGAAATCCAGATGCGCCCGGACTTCGCCCGCGCGGCGGAGTTGGGGATCACCAGCCAGGAGATCGCCGATACCTTGCGCATGGCGACCTACGGCGAATATTCCTCGCAACTGGGGAAAATCAATTTGTCGCAGCGCCAGGTCGATGTGCGGGTACGGATGGATTCGCTGCTGCGCGACGATTTGCAGAGTATCAACCAGCTACGGGTGACCGGCCGTGACGGCCAAGTCGCCCTGTCCTCGCTGGGAGAGATCAGCATGGGCAGTGGGCCGGCGCAGATCAGTCGGCTCGATCGCTTGCGCAATATCACCCTGTCCATCGAACTCAACGGGCGCAACCTGGGTGAAGTCATGGCCGAGGCCAGCCAACTACCGGCGATGCGCAATCTTCCACCCGAGGTAAAAAGGGTGGAGCAGGGCGAGTTGCAACTGATGACTGAGTTGTTCGGGAGCTTCAGCCTGGCCATGGCCATCGGTGTGTTCTGTATCTACTCGGTCCTGGTGTTGCTGTTCCACGATTTCCTGCAGCCGGCCACGATTCTATCGGCGCTGCCGCTCTCCTTGGGCGGCGCTCTGGTGGCGTTGTTGGTATGCAATTTCAGCTTTTCCCTGCCATCGGTCATCGGTTTGCTGATGCTGATGGGGATCGTGACCAAGAACTCCATTCTGTTGGTGGAGTACGCGATCATGGCTCGCCGCGATTATGGCCTGGGTCGATATGACGCGTTGGTGGATGCCTGCCACAAGCGTGCCCGCCCCATCCTGATGACCACCATCGCAATGGGCGCAGGCATGCTGCCCACCGCGCTGGGCATGGGTGAAGACCCCAGCTTCAGGCAGCCGATGGCTGTGGTGGTCATGGGCGGCTTGCTGACTTCGACGCTGTTGAGTCTGTTGGTGGTGCCGGTGATTTTCACTTATGTCGACGATGTGTTGGAGTGGTTGAAACACCGCACGCGCAGGTCAGCGGGCAAGACAGTGGAAGGCGGGAATGCGAGGGTGTAAATCATCCCCCAACACCCGCTCGATTGCAGTGACCGAGCAAAGGTTGGGGGGACGTTTTATACAGCTTGGCGAATAGCGGGGGCACCATTCCACTCGATGCCCGATGGCGTGGCATCCATCGAGTGCATCCAGCGGATGAGCGAGCGGCGTCCACCAATGCCCATTTTTATGGCAGCACGTTTCAGATAACTTTCGACGGTGTTGACTTTCAGGTTGAGTTGTTCCGCCAGTTCCGGGGCAGTGCGACCGGCCAGTAAACCTACACACACTTCGGTTTCACGGGAGGACAAGCTCAATCCGGACAAAGCCAGTCGGTCGGCGAATCTCTGGCGTAGTGCTTCCATCCCGCCGTTTTCCGGACCTTCCAATGGGAGGCAAGCATCCTGTCGGTTGACCTCAGCTGGCACCAGGGCGGCAACATGCTCTTCGACCATGGGCAACAGAAGGGAGGAAAAATCTTTCAGCAGCGCATGTTCCTGTGCAGTAAAGCCGCTGGAGAAAGGTGAGCGGTAGACGGAAAGAACGTAGCGGATGCCGTTTTTTCGGGTGGTCAGGTGCAGTTGGGTGGTGGTGTTGTGACGGGGAAGGCTGTCCGATTGTTCACGATTGAGCAGACAGCGAGAAAAATTGGGGACTTTGTGAGGAGTCGAATCCTCGAAGAAAATATCATCGGCCAGGAAAAAAGGCTTTGCGGTATGAGCATCTATGACAGCGTCGATGCAGGCGCTGTCCATACCAACGCCGCCTATGCTGGAAGTGCTGGGTTCAGAAATATGGCTCGATCCTATCCTTTGCTCGGTAATATGCGTTGCATCGACAGGTATTTCGGTAAGTATCAGATCGTGCAACAAACGAGGAAAGTTGCGGCTTCCAGTACTGGCAATCACTTTGCCAACATGCGGGAATAGTCGTTGTAGGTTCATCCTTTCTCCAATTTCATGCCAGAGTCTTGGTGTTATAGATGCAGCTCAGTATGCATGTGTTTTTTTGCTGGAATGTTTCGGTCGGTGAATGTTTGGTCGATATCAAAGGGTTTATGGGAGGTGTCTGACGAACGGCTGGCCATAAGGAATTGTTCGTGGACGGTGATTGTCTGGATGGCATTCTTTCTGAGCACTTCTGTATAAGTGCCAGGCGTGCATGGCAGGGTGCCGTAGATGATGGTTTCTCCCTTTGAGCCCAACGCAGTGTTGTGCCTGGCAACGGTCCATCCGGAGCGTTTCAGGATTTTTTCCATCATGGTGTCAACGACAATTTCATAGGTGTCTATATTTTGCAGTTGTGCAAACTTTATCATTGACAGGAAAAGTGCCACCGTGCGAACGTCTATGTTGGCCTGGGTGACTTCTCCTGCTGAGGCTTTATCTGCCGAAAGTGCAAATCGGGTGGCTTCCCAACAGTGATTTGAGTGCGGCCTGATGTTGCCTTCGGGGAGAATGAAACTTAGAGCGCCACTCATGAGAGTCGGTTTGTTGGATGGGCGTAAACGTACACAGCCGGTGACACGTTCATGGGTGTGAGTATAAATATAGAATGCGTCAGGATCGTCATATTCATCCCATTCGTAATCGGTGCCCTGATAACTTTCAATGTCCCACTTCTTTCTGTCGATGAAGGCGGTTTTACGAATGGCAAGTATCTGCTGTAGCGTCTGGGGTGGGATTTTTGAGTAGGAAGCGATGCGGGTAGATACGCCGGAAAGATGATGAATACAGGAGGAGTAGTTCATGGATGACGTTTCTTGGTTGTGGGTGAAGCTACTGTTAACTTTGCACTAAATCATTTCAACTGTCCTAAAGTACAGTGTGTGATTTTGTAGAGTGTATAGTCTAATTAGTTGCTGGATAAATGCGATGAATAGTGTTCGGAAAGAGGATGGGAGAGGGTGGTTTAGTATCGTCTAGAGTCCAAAAAAGTACCGGATTGAAATAAGCGCTAGATGTCGTTGAGAGGCAGCAAGGCGGCGGATCCAGGCAGGGAGTGAGTGTCTGTTTTTTTGACGGTAGCCTAAAAGGTCGATAACACACTGATAGCTCTTGGGTCGAAAAATTGACGCCAGGATCAAGGTAAGTAACCAGCTTGTAATAGAGGTGTGGGAGCGTTCTTAAATAGCAGGTCGCAGCCCCTGCTGGATGTTTAAACGACTGTATGAGTAGTAGGTGGAAAGTACAATCGAGTGCTGGCGTGACTTTAGTGTAACTGCTCTAAGTACGGGGAAATTGGTCTGATGTCATACAACTAAAAAGTTGATGTTGTGCGTAGAAGACCTTTCCAAACCTGAAAAAGACGAGCCATCGCGGCTCCTGGCATGGATGACCTTATGTCTTATATCGCGTTTTCACTGATGACTGTCTTGCTGGTTCCAGGACCGACAAATTCATTGCTGCTGCAAACCGGGATAAAGAGAGGGTTGAACGCCCGCTCCATGAGGTTTGTCGTGGCCGAATGGCTGGCTTATGTCATTCAGATGACGATATGGGGGGTGTCCATCGATCTTTTGATGACTGATCATTCCTGGGTGGTCATTGCGACCAAATGCTTTGCAGTGTGCTTTTTGTTTTATATTTCCCTGAAACTGTGGTTTTCGGTAAAGGATCATCTACCTGGCAACTCGGTGGGTATCAATGTGCCTGACCTGTTTGTGGCGACGTTGACCAATCCGAAAGGGCTGTTCTTCGTTTCCTTTGTTGCACCGACTGGAACGTTTCTGTCGCTGAACAACTACCTGCCATTCATGATGCTGTTCACGGCTATTATCTTTCCGGTCGGACTGGTCTGGATCGCGATCGGCGCCTTCTGTGGACGTAAGCTCCACACCATTGTTTCCGGCCGGCTTTTGAGTCGGGCTATTTCGTTGGTGATTGGTTTGTTCGCATGCGGGATGCTTTTCAACATCGCATCACAGGTTTTGTTCGCCTGAGTGTGTGTTCGGTAATGTCGGGCATGGCGTCGGGTCTCGACAAGACCGTCGCCGGTATCGTAGGGGCTATGAGGAAGGGGAGTTAAACGAAGTTAAGCTGCACCGCTTTGATCATTGCTTGTTTGACATTGGTGCAATCCATTTTCTCGGTCATCTGTTTTGCATGAAACTTCACCGTTCGCTCGGTGATGTTCATGATCAAGCCTATCTCCTTGTAGTTTTTCCCCAGTGCGAGCCAGCGCAGGAATTCAATTTCCCTGGGGGATAGTTTCAAGTTGCTTTCACTGGCGATTTCCATGGGCCGATATTGATTGGCGATGACGCTGAGAGTTTTGATGATGAACAGGTTCGAGCGGACGATGGTGGGGAAGTCGGGATCATTCTCTTCTGAAGACAGGTGAAGGGAGCCGAATGCTCGACCGGGTTCATGGATGGGAACGGTGTAACCCTGTTTGATGCCGTAGGAGGCTGACTGGTCGAATATCTCGGGGTTGTTGTCTATTTCCGCCGGTATTTCATTCCAGAAAAAAGGTATAGCGGTGATGGCCGTGTTAGCCATGACCGGATCTGATTTGTAGAGTGAGTTCTTGCGGTAGGTGTCCACCCATTCGGATGGGTAGTTGCTATAGATGGAAACCTTGGAGTTGTTGGACGGTGTGGGCTCCAGATGGACGTAGGCGAACTTATCGATCCCCAGCTTGGAAAATATCCATCCCAGTATCTCGGTGTACTCCTCTTCGCTCACGCCCGAGATGTTGTTCTCCACCTCTTGGATTAAATTGAACAGATGACTTGAAATGGGCTTGAGCATGATGAGCGAGCTCGAAAGTTTGAATGTAGGACTTTGACGTAGCCAGGCTCTATACCTTTAGAGTCGCCAAATGGGAGTGAAAGTTTTCAGAGCCGGCTCAACAACGACACGAACAGGTCGGGGCTTTGCTCAGTGCTACGAAGGCGCTCGGGGCGAGAGGCATCTCCCTGTTCATCAGGGGGATTATCAAGGGGTGGTCATGCTGTTCCAGCACCCCATGATGTTGCTGCTTTGATCGATGAATCGATGTCATTGTGCCTCCTGGCAAGTACGGCCTCACACTATGGGCAGCGAGACCGCTAGTTAAACTATATGTACTGAAACGATTAACTGGGAGGTAGTATAGACAGCTTTTCCGATACAGCCAGTGACATTGAAAAAGCTTTAATTTTCAGGCTGCAATGCCCTTTTCAGGAACCCTGCCGTTCGACTCTGGGCACAGTCGACCACCTGGCCTGGCGTTCCGCAAACCACCATTTTCCCACCCTGGGAACCCGCTCCCGGGCCAATATCGATGACCCAGTCGCTTTGCGCCACCACCCGCATGTCATGCTCCACCACGACCACCGTATGACCGTCATCCACCAGGCGATTCAACTGCACGAGCAGGCGATCCACATCCTGGGGGTGCAGTCCGTTGGTCGGTTCATCCAGTACGTACAACGTAGCCCCTCGGGCTTTGCGCTGCAGTTCCGTTGCCAACTTGATGCGCTGCGCCTCGCCGCCGGACAGCTCCGTGGCCGGTTGGCCCAGGCGCAGGTAGCCTAATCCGATATCCTGCAGGACCTGCAACGCGCGTTTTGGCGCCGCTTGCCCGGCAAATACCTCGAGCGCCTGGTTGACGGTCAATTGCAATACCTGTGCGATGTTCAATCCCTGCCAGTTCACGGTCAGCGTCTGTGGGTTGTAGCGCGCACCTTGGCAGGTCGGGCAGGGTGCATACACGCTGGGCATGAACAGCAACTCGACACTGACAAAGCCTTCACCTTCGCAGGTTTCGCAGCGGCCCTTGGCGACGTTGAAAGAAAACCTTCCGGCATCGAATCCCAGTTCACGGGCCTGCTCCGTCGCGGCAAACAACTTGCGCACGTGGTCGAACAAGCCGGTGTAGGTGGCGAGGTTGGAGCGCGGCGTGCGGCCAATGGGTTTCTGGTCCACCCGGACCAGACGCTTGATGGCGTCGAGTCCGGCGGTGACACGTCCGCCGCTGGCTTGTTCGGGTTCGTCTTCCAGGCTTGCCTCATCCGGTTCGGCGTCGTGGCTGGCCAGGCCCAGGTGGGTGCCTACCAGGTCCAGCAGGGCTTGGCTGACCAGACTGGATTTACCAGAGCCGGAAATGCCGGTCACGGCGGTGAAGCAACCGAGGGGAAACGCTGCGCTCAGGTTATCGAGATTGTTGCGGGTGATGCCCTCCAGGCGCAACCAGTCGTCCGGCGCTCGAGGACTGCGCGAGACATGAGTCTTTTCGGCAAAGAGATAAGCGCGGGTTCGCGACTCGGGTACTTGGGCAAGCCCACCAGGCGGGCCGCTGTAGAGAATCTTGCCACCCTGTTCACCCGCATCCGGGCCCACGTCGACCAGCCAGTCGGCGCGGCGCATGGTGTCCAGGTCGTGTTCGACCACGAACACGGAATTGCCAGCGGCCTTGAGACGTTGCAGGGCGTCGAACAGCGCCTCGCTGTCGGCAGGGTGCAGGCCGGCGGAAGGCTCGTCCAGCACATAGATTACCCCGAACAGCTGGGAGTTGAGCTGGGTTGCCAGGCGCAGGCGTTGCAGCTCGCCGGAAGACAGCGTCGGGGTGCTGCGCTCCAGGGCCAGGTAGCCCAGGCCGAGGTCGATCAGGGTGACGATCCGCTCCAGCAATTCGGCGGCAATGCGTTGCGCGGCCAAGCGTTTTTCCAGGGACAGATTGGGCGTATGGCGCGCGTCCGGCCCGCCTGCGTGGGGGCTTTCGCCCCTGGCAGCCCGTTGCTCGCGAGCCTCTCGGGTTTGCCGGTGCGTGAGGACGTCGGTCGATTCTTCGGGTTGCTCCAGATAATCCGCAGCCGTTACACCCTTGAGCACATCGGCCAGTTCCAACAGGGAGAGGTGCGACAGCTCGGCAATGTCCAGGCCGGCGAACGTGACGGTCAGTGCCTGGCGCTTGAGGCGTTTGCCGGCGCATTCGGGGCAGGCACTGGCGCGCATGTATTGCGCCACGCGTTTGCGCATCTGGGCACTTTGCGAGTGCATGAAGGTATGCAGCAGGTAGCGCCGGGCGCCACTGAAAGTGCCCTGGTAACTGGGTTCGAGTTTGCGTTTGAGGGCGGCGCGGGTCTGGGCCGGCGTAAGCCCGGCGTATACCGGGACAGTGGGAGTCTCTTCGGTGAAGAGGATCCAGTCGCGCTGCTTTTTCGGCAGGTCGCGCCATGGGATATCGACGTCGTAGCCCAGGGTCACCAGGATATCCCGCAGGTTCTGCCCCTGCCAGGCCATCGGCCAGGCTGCGACTGCGCGCTCGCGGATGGTCAACGAAGGGTCCGGTACCATGGACTCCTCGGTCACTTCGTAGACTCGCCCCAGGCCATGGCATTGCGGGCATGCGCCCTGTGGCGTATTGGGCGAGAAGTCCTCGGCATAGAGCATCGGCTGGTCGGCCGGATAGCTGCCCGCCCGGGAGTACAGCATGCGAATCAGGCTCGACAAGGTGGTGACGCTGCCCACCGAGGATCGCGCACTGGGCGTACCGCGTTGCTGCTGCAAAGCCACCGCCGGCGGCAGCCCCTCGATGCTGCCCACGTCCGGCACACCCACCTGGTCGATCAGACGCCGCGCATACGGCGCGACGGATTCGAAGTAGCGACGCTGGGCCTCCGCGTAAAGCGTCGAGAAGGCCAGCGACGACTTGCCCGAGCCCGACACGCCGGTAAACACCACCAGGGCATCGCGCGGGATATCGACATCAATGTTCTTGAGATTGTGTTCGCGCGCGCCACGCACCCGGACGAAACCGCTGTACTCGAGTGGTGGGGCAGAGCTATCCAGGCTGGCGCGTGGGGGCATCGGGTGTTCCTTGTGGTTCAGTGCGACCTTAACCCGTCAAGGTGGCGCGGCGAAACTGCATCGCTCGACGAGTGCAAAATGCAATCTGAGTCACAGCGATGAAAATCATGCGACAGGCTTCAGCGGTTTTCGTGCGATAAAAATTTACTAGCACTGAGAGAAATGCGAAAAGCTTCTCAGTTTTCCCATGGATATGGACTTCTCATGCCTCGATCGAAACGCCTCATTACGCTGTTTGTCGCGCTGCTGGGCGTTGCCGGGCTGTGGTACATGTGGATACTCGCCAGCGCCAAGCTGGAATGGGCTGGTGCCAGCCCGGACCGGCAACAGCTCGGCGCGGTGAAGGATACCCGACTGCGGGCGATGACCCAGTACTGCACGGGCGTCGCCGTGACCGGGCAAAGCACCTGGCTGGTCGGGCGCCTGGACGGTGACGCCAACCAGTTGAAACCCGGCGCCGAGGTGGTGAACCTGGACGCTGTGGTCTATGGCAGACCGAAAGCGCCAGAGCCGGGAGGGTATTACGCCAATCTCATCGTCCGTGAAGAAGAAACCTCCTTCATTTCACGCCTGGATGCCCAGGGGCAGTTCCAACTGGTGGCTCACGTCAGCGGCGCGGCTTGCCTGGTCGCCAGTCCGGACGGCGCCAGTGTATTCCTGCTGACCGGCCTGGACCGGCCTGAAGGTGCCAACGCCGACGACGTCAGCCAGACCGTGGTCTTGCGCAGCGACGATCAGGGCAAGCACTGGACCTGGTTGAGCAAAGGCTGGTTTGCCGGCGCCGACTCGTTGGCCTGGAACCTGAAGCCGTATTTTCACGGCGCGGATGAAGTCTGGGCCTGGGGCCGGCCGGCTACTGCGGATGACTTCGGCGGCGAGACGACCCCGGGTGTCGTTCCCACCGGGGTCTTCTATTCTGCCGATCGTGGCATGAGCAGCACACCGATCGTGGCGTCCGAGTCGTTGCTGGTGTCCGCTGAGTCAGTGCACGAAAAACACCCCGGCATCACTGAATGGCGCACCGACCTGGGCGAGCAAGGGGAAGTACGAACCAACGTCCTGCAGTTGGATGACCGGCATGCGTTCATCTGGGTCTCCCAGCGCTTCTGGGCCAGCAACCCCGACGGCGTCAGCAACAACCTTGCGTTCAACCTGACTACCCGTGCCCGTTTGCAGCGTGAAGCGGGGGAGTGGCGGGTAGTGGAGGTACAGCGTGAGAACAATCTGTTTGTCAGCATGCTGATCCAGAACGACAGCGGACGGGTCATCGGACTGATCGACCAAGGCAACGGTGGCCGCGACGTTATCGCCGAACTGGACACCGGCGCGCTGACTTGGCGCACCTTGAGCGAGTTGCCCAGCCCGTTTGCCCCCCTGGCCTCGGAGAGCCGGGTGCGCGAGGAGCATTTCTGGGTTGGGCAAAACAGCCTGCTGATCAACACCACCAGCGCACACCACCCGCCGCGCTGGCTCTACTGGTGGTCGGACGCGACCATTTCGGCCGACGGGGTGTTCTACTCCAACGACTGGGGCCAGTCCTGGAAACGCCTGGCCATTGATGGCTACCTGGGCATCGTCGGGTTTCAGCCGGCACAGGACCGGGTGATCTGGGGCAAAGGCAATTGGTTCGACAATCATGATGGTGGGCTTTGTTCCTATGGGTTGCACTGAATGATTGTCTGATTTGCGTTGTCTGGCCTGGTGCTTCGCGAGCAGGCTCGCTCCCACAGTGGATTTGCGGTGAATGCACTATTGATGCCGGGCGCCGGACCTGTGGGAGCGAGCCTGCTCGCGATGGCGGTGGCACATTCCGCAGGGATGCAGACTGGACCGACGCCTTCGCGGGCAAGCCCGATCCCACAGTGGATTTGCGGTGAATGCAGCATTGACGCCGGGCGCTGGACTTGTGGGAGCTGGGCTTGCCCGCGATAGCGGTGGCAGGGTCAATATGGGGTCAGGCTGAGGTCGGGGGCCATCCTTAACGAATGACCGCTGTTCAGTGGGATGTACCCTCGACAAACTCGATCTTGTTGCCGACGTTGTACTTACCCGAAGGCTTGTTCATGGGCAGGCGCTTGATTTCCTCGAGCGTATTGCTGTCATACACGATCAGCGCACCGTCGGTGTCCCAGATGCTCAGCAGCAGATAACGGCCGTCACGGGTGAACTCGACATGGGCGGCGGTCTTGCCGGGCATGGGACGCAGGGTGTGGGCGATTTCCAGGGTCTGTTTGTCGATCAGGTGGATGGCATCGTTGCCCTGGGCGAAGAACACGTCGGTCCAGGCGTAGCGGGAATTGGCATGGCTGCGCAGGAAGAAGCCCGGCCCCAAAGTCGGTATCTGCTTGATGACTTTCCAGGTATCGAGGTCGATCACCGACACCAGTCCCTTGCTGATGTTGGGCGTCGCGAACAGCCAGCGCCCGTCGCGTTTCCAATAGGTGCCCGAGCCCAGATGAGGCATCCCCGGCAAGGCGATGTCGGTCACCACGCGGCCGCTGTCCAGGTCGATCACCTGTCCGCCCTGGGCCTGGCGGGAGGTGGCGAGTAACTGGCGATAGTCGGGCGAGAAGGAGAAATCATCCAGTTGGTCCTGTACCTCGATACGCCTCGGCACGAAGTCCGGCTTCGGACCGGTGGACAGCTCCCAGACTTCCTTCACATCCTTCAAGGCGACAATGAAACTGTTGCGCGGCGGAGCGGTGTAGACCGCGCTGACCCGCGAGGCCTTGCCATCGCGGCCCACCGTCTCGATCATCTTCACCAACGACAGGTCCCGGGCATCCAGCACCGCGAGATTACCGGGCAGGTAATTGCCCACCAGCACCCAGCGCCCGTCCTTGCTCACCGCCAGGTTGCGGGTATTGAGCCCGGCGCGCACCTCGGCGATCAACTTTAGGTTGTGCAGGTCATACAGGCTGATCCAGCCGTCCCGGGAGGCTAGATAGACGAAGCGCCCGTCAGGGGAGAACTTCGGCCCGCCGTGCACGGCAAAGTGCGAGGCGAAGCGGGCCAGCACCTCGAAGCGATCGCCATCGACGATGTCGACATGATGGTCACCGGCTTCCACCACCACGAACAGGTTCAACGGGTCGGCGTTGTGCTGGGGTTTATCGGGCAGGCTGGCGACATCCGCCAGCACTCGGTGGCTTTGGCGGATGTCGTCTTCGCTCCAGGTCGGCTCGACGGCGAGCGAGCGCTGGAGATATAGCGTCAGGCCGTCGATCCGCGCAGGCTCGAGCACCGCGCCGAACGCTGCCATCTGGCTGGCCGGGCGACCCTTTTCGATTACCTGGCGGATTTCGTCGGGTTTGATCCGGCTCAGGCTCTGGGGCAACAGCGCGGGCCCGGCGCCGCCGATGCGATTGGCGCCATGGCACTGTTGGCAGTGCTGCTGGTAATCGCGCTCGGCCTGTTCCAGGTCCGGCCCGCCGGTCACGTTGGCATGGGCTGCGCCGACCCACATCAACGGCATCACCCACCAGCACCTCATGGCGCTACCTTCGACAGTTGAGGCCGGGTGGGTAGGGGCAGCAGGCGCGCCGGATGATGCAGCGGTTGGTGGGCGAACAGCCCGACCACCTGGCCGATCACCGTCAGGGTCGGCAGGCCTTCGGCGCAACTTCTTGCCAACTCCGGCAGTTGCGCGAGGGTGCCGCGCAGCACTTGCTGGTCGGGGTGGGTGCCGTTGCTGACCAGTGCCGCCGGGGTGTCTGCTGCCAGGCCGGCCTCCATCAACCGCGCGGCAATGGTGCCCAGGTTCGACAGCCCCATGTAGAACACCAGGGTCTGGCTGGCCTCCGCCAGGCTTTGCCACGGCAGGCCCAGGTCGCCTTCGCGTTGCAGGTGGCCGGTGATGAAGCGACAGGAGTTGACCAGGTCGCGATGGGTCAACGGGATGCCGGCGTAGGCACTGCAACCGGACGCGGCGGTGATGCCGGGTACCACTTGGCAATCGATGCCACGGGCCAGCAGGTACTCCAGCTCCTCGGCGCCACGGCCGAAAATGAACGGATCGCCACCCTTGAGCCGGACCACCCGTTGACCCTGGTCGGCGAGATCGGCGAGCAGTTCGTTGATCTGCGGTTGGGGCAGGCTGTGGCAGCCAGCCGCCTTGCCGACATAATGCCGGGCGCACGGCAGGGGGATCAGGCCGAGCAATTGCGGGCTGATCAGGCGGTCATAGACCACCGCATCGGCCTGCATCAACAGGCTCCAGGCACGCAGCGTCAACAGGCCAGGGTCACCGGGGCCGGCGCCAACCAGAGCGACTTCGCCCGGTCTGAAAGGGGATTGTAGCGCCGCGGGTAGAACGAGGGGGACGGGCATGAGGTTTCCTTGGTTCGGACTCAAATTATCGGGTGCAAGGCATCGCCACGCTGGGAATCGCATCCAGGCCAATTTCCTTGTCGCTGAGATGGCAACCGGGATCCTGGCCCCACAGGTCGCCATCGGCCCAGGCCCGGGTACGGGTGTTGCCGTTGCAGATGGCCAGCCAGCGGCATTGTCCGCAGCGACCGCCGACAGCTCGCGGATGCTCGCGCAGTTTCAGCAGCAGCGCGTCGGGGCGGTCCAGCCAGAGGGCCTTGAACGGCGTCTGGCGGACATTGCCCACGGAGTGCTGCCACCAGTAGGTGTCGGGGTGGACCTCGCCGGTGTTGTCGATATTGGCGATACCGCTGCCCGAAGCGTTACCGCCCCAGGCCCGCAGCATCCGCTCCAGTTCGCCATAACGATGGGGCTGACGGCGGGCGACCCATTGCAGGAGCAGGATTGCATCGGCGTCGTTGTTGCCGCTGACGAAATCACTCTCGCGCCCCTGTTCGATGTCGCGCCAGGCCCGCTCGAAGATCATCGTCATGGCCTCGCGACTCATCTGTTGATGGGCATCGAGCTTGCGGCTGCGCTTGCCCCGGCCGCTGTAGTTGAGGTGCGACAGATAGAACTTCTGCACGTCGTATTCATTCATCAGGTCCAGGAGCCGGGGCAGTTGGGCATGGTTCTGCTGGGTCAGGGTAGTGCGCAACCCGACCCGGATCCCTCGCTCACGGCAGAGCCGGATGGCGGCCATGGAGCGGGCGAAACTGCCCTTGAGCTGGCGGAAGGCATCGTGGGTCGCTTCCAGGCCATCGATGCTGATGCCGACGTAGTCGAAGTTCGCGGCGCGGATCTGCTCGATGTTGCTCGGGTCGATCAGCGTGCCGTTGGTGGACAGGGCGAGGAAGAAGCCTTTGTCGCGGGCATGGGCGCTGAGCTGGAACAGGTCTTCGCGCAACAGCGGTTCGCCGCCGGAGAGGATCAGTACGCGCACACCGGCGTCATGCAGGTCGTCGATGACCTTGAGCGCGGCAGCAGTGTCCAGCTCGTCACGAAACACGCTGTCGGCCGAGGTGGCGTAGCAGTGCTTGCAGGTCAGGTTGCAGCGCCTGAGCAGGTTCCAGATCACTACCGGCGCCCGGCTGCTGCCCGCGGGGGCGGTGCGTGGAGCGGGGCACTGGCCGGCCAGGGCGCGCAGATAATGGCTGATCCTCAACATGGTCGCTCCTTCCGATACACGATTCTCGATCTATGTGCTCAGTGCACAAACCTGTAGGAGCAAAGCTTGCTCGCGATAGAGGTGGAACAGCCAATAGCGGTCGACTGACTTGCCCCAATCGCGAGCAAGCTTTGCTCCTACAGGTCCTGGTTTAACTGACAGGCATCAGGCGCAGGCCGGTTTTCTTCAGGATGCGGCTGCTCACCAGCATGTCGTCGGCGGCACAGGCATCTCCCAGCAGGTAGCGCAGATGGTCGCGGTAACTGTCGATTTCCGCGCGGCTGCGGCCGTGGACCATCGCGAACAGGTTGTAGCGCCAGCCAGGCCTGCGCGGGCGCCGGTAGCAGTGGCTGACGAAGGGCTGCGCGCCCAGCAACGAACCGAGGCGCGGCATGTCGGCGTCGGCGACGTCCCAGACGGTCATGCCGTTGTGGCGATAGCCCAGGCGGTAGTGGTTGGGAACGGCGGCGATGCGGCGGATGGCACCTTCGGCTTGCAGACGTTTGAGTAGGTCGAGGGTGGATTCCACACTCAGCTCCAGTTGCTCCGCGAGCCAGGCCCACGGGTCTTCCAGCAGTGGCAAGCCTTCCTGGGTCAGTTCGACCAGGCGCCGCGCCAGAGATGTTTCATTCAACCGCGGTGGCGCTTGCAGCGATGGTTCAGACGGGGAAATACAGGCCGACATGGTAAGTCTCCTCCTTGGGCAGGTTCAGTGGCACCAGGCCGGTCAGGCGCTCGATGCGCAGCAGGCTTTCGCTGATGGCCTGTTCGCTGGCGCAGGCCAGCACGAACCACATGTTCAGGTGATGCTCGCGGCGATAGTTGTGGGCCACCTCGGGCATCGCCGCGAGCCGCTCGGTAACGGCTTCGAAGCGGGCTTCGGGCACTGCCAGCGCTGCCAGGGTGAACGCGCCGCCCAGGCGATCTACATCGAACATCGGGCCGAAACGGGTGAGCACGCCGTCGTTGAGCAGTTCGTGCAGCCGGTCGAGCAGTTCGTCGCTGCTGCTGCCCAGCTCTAGGGCCAGTGCCTGCCAGGGTTGGCGCACCAGCGGCAGGCCCAACTGCAGGCGGTTGATCAGGCGGCGGTCGAGGTCATCCATCGATACGGGTTCCTGCCGGTGGGGTGAAGCGACCGCCGCACTGCTTGAACAGGTGGGTGCTGAACAGTAGTTGGTGAGGCAGATCGTCCAGCAGATGCTCGGCCAGCAATGCCTGGACCTGGGCCTCGACCCGGTCTCGCTGGCGGCCATGGATCATGCAAAACAGGTTGTACTGCCACTGGGGCAGCCGCCGTGGCCGCTGGTAGCACAGGTTGATGCCCGGGGCCTTGCCGAGGCGGCGACCGACTTCATCGACCAAGGCGTCCGGCACGTCCAGCACCAGCATGGCGTTGGCGGCAAAACCCAGGGCGCGGTGGTTGACCACCAGGCCGACCCGGCGGAACAGGCCTTGTCCCTGCCATTGCCCTATCCGGTCGAGCACCTGTTGTTCGTCGGCGTCGACCTGTTCGGCCAGGGCCTGGAAGGGGCGCGGCGTCAGCGGCAGGCCGCTCTCCAGAAGACGGCGCAGGGCCAACGACTGGTGTTCGCTCAAAGGCTGGTTCATGAGGAGGCCTCCAGGGCAAAGCCCAGGTTGATGCGGTAGGCGGTGAGCATGGGCAGGTCCAGCGGTATCAGGCCGGTGTCGTGCTCCAGTTCCCGGAGAATGTTGTCCAGATGAGCGCGGTCGGGACCGGTGAGGACGAACCACAGGTTGTAGCGATGCTCCCGCGCATAGTTGTGGTTGACCTCGGGATACTGGCTGACGCGGGCGGCCACCTGTTGCAAGCGGTCCTCGGGCACGGCCAGGGCCGCCAGGGTGCTGGTACCGGCCCGGGTGTGTTCGAACACCGGGCCGACCCGGTACAGGGTGCCGGCTACTTGCAGGTGTTGCAGGCAGTCAAGGACCTGGGCTTCGCTGCAGCCGAGGGCGTCGGCCATCACCCGATAGGGTTCGGCGCATAACGGCATGCCATGCTGGAAACGGTCGATCAGGCGACGGGCCAGTGAGTTCTCCGTCATGGTCAATACCCCGGTTTATGCGCGCGGCTGCTAAAGAAAATGCCGCTGGGACTGAGGGCGGGCAGGGTCGCCAGGCGTTCGAGCCGGTAGGGGTCCCAGACCTGTACGTCGTTGCCATCCCGAGCCGACAGCCATAGCTGGTCGCCGCGAGCGGTGAATTCCATGTGCAACACTGCAGGCCCCGGCCGCAGATCAGCCACGATGGCGTGGGTCTGAGTGTCGATGACCTGGACCCGGTCGTTGTCCGGATAGGCGAAGTTGACCCACAACTGCCGTCCGTCCGGGCGCACCGTGACAAACACCGGCTGACCGGCCACGGCGATGGCGTCGGTCTGCTGCCAGTCGCGGGCATTCATCACCAGCACCTGGTGATGCCCGACGGCGGGCACGAAAGCCTGTCCGTCGGCCATGGCCCAGCCTTCCAGATGGGGCATCTTGTAAACCGGGAGCCGCGCCTGACCGCGCCCGTAATGCCCCAGCACGCGCTTCACGCCGCGTTCCGGATGCCACAGGTCGAGCTGCGCCATGCCGTCCTCGCCGAACAAACCCGCCATGTAATAGCGGCCCTCAGGGGTGATCAACGCGTCATAAGGCTGCTGGCCAATTGCGGTAAAACGCTCGATGCGTGGTACCTGGCCCTGGCTGAAGTCGGCCGTCCAGATTTCGCCCGTGTCGAACAGGCTGAACACGAAGCGCTGTCCCGGTGCGTCCACCAGGCCGACCACCCGGGAACGTTTGCTGCCGTCCGGCAAGGGTGTGGCCGGGATGTCGGCGACCTGTTCCAGAGTCCGGGCGTCGAACACCTTGACGCCGCCGGGTTCGTAGTTGGAGACAGCAATCAGCTTGCCGTCCTGGCTGATCGCGCCGCCTATGCTGTTGCCGCCCTGGAGGATGCGCCGTTCGATCCGCATGGTCAGCAGGTCGACCTTGCTCAAGCCGCCGTCACGACCGAACACGTAGGCATAGCGCTGGTCACGGGAAAACACCACTGAAGCATGGGAGAGGTCGCCCAGCCCTTCGACACGACCGAGCACGGTGCGGCCGTCGCTTTCGATGACCTGCATGCTGCCGCTGGCGCGTTCCACCACCACACCGAGGTCACCGGTGCCGCGCAGCGGTGCCTGGGCGCAGGCCGACAGCAACAGCACAGCGGCTGTATAGGACAGGAGGGAACGGATCATGGGTCGGTTTTTCCTTGCAGGAGCCGGTCCACCAGCCAGCGGATGTCGTCAGGCCCGAGCAGCGGTGCCCAGCCGGGCATGGCACTGCCGGGGCGACCTTGGGTGACGGTGGCGACGAGGCTGTCGCGGGATTTTCCGGCCAGGGCGGCCTGGGTCAGGGGCGGGCCGAGGCCGCCGGTCAGGTACAGGCCGTGGCAGGCGCCACAGTCCTGGTCCAGCAGGTGTTGCAATTGGGCCTGGCGCTGAGGCCCGGGGGCGGCAAGCGCGCAGGCAGAAAAGGTCAGGAGCAGTGTCATCATCCAGGTTGCAGCGCTGTGTCGTTCCATGACGTCCTCCTGAATTGAAAGGGTGCGAGCAACAACGATTATCTGTGGCTAGGGGGGGGATCTGTGGCTAAGGGATTGATTTGTGGCGAGGGGATAAATCCCCTCGCCACAGGTCCACTTGCTACAAATCCCTCGCTACAAAGTGTCTCTCGCAGGGTTACTTAAGGCTCAACACCCACGCCGCGAGGATCTTGGCTTCCTCTTCAGTCACCGGGTTGGCCGGCATCGGCATGGGTCCCCAGTTACCTTGCGTGCCTTCCTTGATGTGCTTGGCGAGCACGTCCTGTGCCCCGGGGACGCTGGCGTTTTTTGCCGCGACGTCCTTGAGGGCCGGGCCGACCACCTTGGTGTCGATGGAGTGACAGGCCGAGCAGGGTTTGCTCTTGAACAGTGTCGGGCCATCCTCAGCCAGCGCCGGTTGCAGGCTGGAGAGGGCGGTCAGTGCCAGCGCGACCAGAATAGGTTTCATGGTTTTTCCTCTTATTGATGGAGCTCAATAGATGTCATGTTGGGTGTTGTAGACGTTGAATTTCCCGGTCGGGGTGATCAGGCGCTTGTCCTTGATCACGTCCTTGACCTTGAGGGTCTTGTCGTCGATCACCACCAGTGCCGACTCGTCCTCCTGGCCGCTCCAGACCGAAAACCAGACCTCGTCGCCGGCCTTGTTGTATTCCGGTTGCACCACGCGCAGGGCGCCTTTCTTGATGCCCGCGTACTCGGCAATCGGCAGCACGGTGTAGCCGGCGTCGAGCTTGTCGATGTCGAACACCGCCACCGACTGGCTGAGCTTGGCGTCGGGGCTCAAGGTGGTGTCGACATACAGGTGACGGGACTGGGGATGGGTCTTGATGAATAGCGAACCGCCGCCCTGGCCCTGCAGCGAGCCGACCTGTTTCCAGGCATATTGAGGGTGCTTGAGCGGGTCGGTCCCGATCATCGAAACCCCGGCATCGCCCAGGTGACTGGTGGCCCAGACCGGCCCGTACAGCGGATGATTGAAGTTGGCGCCGCGCCCCGGATGCGGGGTCTTGCCGACGTCCACCAAGGCGGTGAGCTTGCGCTCCTTGGAGTCGATCACCGCCACCTTGTTGGAGTTGTTGGCCGCCGTCATGAAGTAGCGATGGCTGCTGTCCCAACCGCCGTCATGGAGGAATGGCGCGGCGTCGATGCTGGTGATGGTGAGGTTCTTGATGTCCTGGTAATTGACCAGCATCACCTTGCCGGTTTCCTTGACGTTGACGATGAACTCCGGCCATTCGTGAGAGGCGATGATGGCCGCCACACGCGGCTCGGGATGGTATTGCTGGGTGTCGACGGTCATGCCTCGGGTCGAGACGATCTGCTTCGGCTCCAGGGTCTCGCCGTCCATGATGGTGAACTGCGGCGGCCAGTAGGAGCCGGCGATGGTGTACTTGTCTTCGTAACCCTTGAACTTGGAGGTTTCCACCGAGCGGGCCTCAATGCCCACCTTGATTTCCGCGACCTTGGTCGGCTCTTTCGGCCACAGGTCGATCATGTCGATCTTGGCGTCCCGGCCGATCACCAGCAGGTAGCGTCCCGAGGCGGAGATGCGGGAAATATGCACCGCGTAGCCGGTGTCGATCAGCTTGACGATTTTCTTGGTGTCGCCATCGATCAAGGCGATCTTGCCGTCATCGCGCAGGGTGACGGAAAACAGGTTCTGCAGGTTGAGGCTGTTGAGCTGCCGGGTCGGCCGATCCTCAGGCTTGACCAGCACTTTCCAGGTCTTGAGGGTTTCCGCCATGCCCCATTCCGGTGGCGTCGGCGGGGTGTGCTGGATGAACTTGGCCATCACCGTGATCTGGTCTTTGGTCAGCGCATTGGAGGTGCCCCAGTTCGGCATGCCGGCGGCCGAGCCGTAGGTGATCAGCGCTTCCAGGTAGGCCTGGCCACGTGCCTGGGTGATGTCCGGGGTCAGCGGTTTGCCGGTGGCGCCCTTGCGCAGGACGCCATGGCAGCCGGCGCAGCGCTGGAAGTAGATTTCCTTGGCCGCGTCGAAGTCGGCCTGGCTCAGATCCGGCGCGCCTTCGGTCTTGACCATGCGCGGTTGGTCCGGGGCGGCGGATTGGTCGGCGAAGGCGTGGGGCGCCACCAGCGCCGTACACAGCGCCGTGACCCTCAAGACCCACGATTTTTTGTGGCTGATCAGCATTCCATTTCTCCTCAGGCATGACCCGCGCTGCGCTGTAATGGATGTTCGGCGCGCAGGTTCCGGGTGCGATGCAAGGCTATTCCCTGGTCGCTGATTACTCGCTTGACGTCGATCAAGTTTGCCCGCCGAGCGCCTTGCCAGGTTGTCGCAGGGCCCCGTAGCGTGAGCGGCAATCGTATTGTTCGCGCAGGACACGCCATGAACCTGAGTCTGCTCTCACCCCATCCGGACGAACCCTTCTATCAACCCCAGGACAACGAACAGGCACTGTTCGAACAGGCCTGGCAGCACGGCATGCCGGTGCTGATCAAGGGGCCGACGGGCTGCGGTAAGACCCGTTTTGTCCAGCACATGGCCCACCGCCTGAAACTGCCGCTGTACACCGTGGCTTGCCACGATGACCTGAGCGCCGCCGACCTGGTGGGCCGCCACCTGATCGGCGCCCAGGGCACCTGGTGGCAGGACGGGCCGCTGACCCGGGCGGTGCGCGAGGGCGGCATCTGTTATCTGGACGAGGTGGTCGAGGCACGGCAAGACACCGCAGTGGTGTTGCACCCGCTGGCCGACGACCGTCGGCAGTTGTACCTGGAGCGCACCGGCGAAGTGCTCCAGGCACCTCGATCCTTCATGCTGGTGGTGTCTTACAACCCGGGCTATCAGAACCTGCTCAAGGGCATGAAGCCCAGCACGCGCCAGCGTTTCGTGGCGATGCGTTTCGGCTATCCGTCCGTGGCGGATGAAGAACGTATCGTCGCCCGTGAGGCGGGCGTGAACCTGGAGCTGGCCGCCCAGGTGGTACGCTTGGGCCAGGCTTTACGCAGGCTCGATCAGCATGACCTGGAAGAAGTGGCCTCGACCCGCCTGTTGATTTTCGCCGCGCGGATGATCGGCGCCGGCATGAATCCGCGCCAGGCCTGCCTGGCCTGTCTGGCCGAGCCGTTGAGTGATGATCCGCAGACCGTCGCCGCCTTGATGGATGTGGTCGATGTCCACTTCGGCTGAAACCACTGTTATGCCCCGGCGTCTGCCGGGGGATCTGGCGATGTGGTTCTTCATTCTCGCCGAGCTCTCGGTGTTCGCGCTGCTGATGTTGGCGTTTGCCGTCGCCCAGGCGTTGTATCCGCAAATCTTCAGCGAAGGCCGGCAATTGTTGGATCGCTCCACGGGGCTGGCGATGACGCTGAGCCTGCTGACCGCCGGGCTGTTCGCCGCGCTGGCCTTGGAGCAGATCAAGCTGGATCGGCCGCGCCGGAGTGCTCTGCTCCTGTGCGTGGCGTTGCTGTTTGCATCAGGCTATGTGGGTATCAAGCTCAGCGAATATGCCCATCTCTCGGCCAGTGGCCTGGGCCTTGAGCACAATACCTTCTTCACCTTGTACTGGATCCTTACCGCGTTCCATTTCCTCCACGTACTGCTGGGCATGATGATCCTCGGCTGGTTGGCCGAGGTCTGTCGGCGACGGCGCTATGGTGCCCGGCAGTACAGCGGCCTGGAGTCCGGCGTGTTGTACTGGCACATGGTGGACCTGGTGTGGGTGCTGCTGTTTCCACTGGTCTACATCCTGGATTGAGCCGAGGCGCTCGTGTCGAATTCCCTTGTTCTGATTCTTTGCTGGACGGCATTGGCCGTGCTGAGCGGCGGTACCGTCGCCCTGGGCCAGTTCGCCGGTTCCGCTGTCGTCTCCGTTGCCCTGCTCAGCGTGGCGGTCACCAAGGCCTGGCTGATCGCCGACGGCTTCATGGAGCTGCGCCATGCGCCGCGATTGTGGCGGTGGTTGGTGTTGAGTTGGGCGGTGGTGTTGGCGACCGTTATAGGGATCGTCATCTCATTCACGAGCTGATCGTTCCCACGCTCTGCGTGGGAATGCATCCCGTGACGCTCTGCGTCACCTTCCAAAAGCGGAACGCGGAGCGTCCCTGACGGCGTTCCCACGCAGGAGTGTGGGAACGATCAAAACGATTAAGCTCATCTACCCGGAACAACCCACTAAAACCATCGGAGATTCTTGATCGCCATCAAGCGGTTCCAGGCCCCTCGCTTCCTAGAATGAACACGCCAAGCAATGAGGAAGTGACCATGTCAGATACCTTCACCAAAGGCATGGCCAGGAATATTTATTTCGGGGGAAGCGTGTTCTTTTTCCTGATATTCCTGGCCCTGACCTACCACACGGAACAGACCTTTCCGGAGCGCAGCAACCAGGCGCAATTGACTGAATCGGTGATACGCGGCAAGGGCGTCTGGGAGCGCAACAACTGCATCGGCTGCCACACGCTGCTGGGCGAGGGCGCGTACTTCGCGCCGGAGCTGGGCAACGTGGTCAACCGCCGCGGCGGCGAGGAAGCCTTCAAGCCGTTCCTGCAGGCCTGGATGAAAATGCAACCCCTGGGGGTACCCGGGCGCCGGGCCATGCCGCAGTTCCACCTGAGCGAGCAGGAGGTCGACGACATCGCCGAGTTCCTCAAGTGGAGTTCGAAGATCAATACCAATGGCTGGCCGCCAAACAAGGAGGGCTGAGAGATGAGCATGGCTAATCCGCATCTGAAATTCGCCTCGCAGGCCGTCGCCAAACCCTACTTCGTGTTTGCCCTGATGCTGTTCCTGGGGCAGGTGCTGTTCGGTTTGATCATGGGGCTGCAATACGTGGTCGGCGACTTCCTGTTCCCGCTGATTCCTTTCAACGTGGCCCGCATGGTCCACACCAACCTGCTGATCGTCTGGCTGCTGTTCGGCTTTATGGGCGCGGCCTACTACCTGATACCGGAGGAGGCCGACCGCGAGCTGCACAGCCCGATGCTGGCGCGGGTGCTGTTCTGGGTGTTCGCCGCGGCCGGGGTGCTGACCATCCTGGGTTACCTGTCGGTGCCTTACGCCACCTTGGCCAGGATCACCGGCAACGACCTGCTGCCGACCATGGGCCGCGAGTTCCTGGAGCAGCCGACCATCACCAAGATGGGCATCGTGGTGGTGTGCCTGGGCTTTCTCTACAACATCGGCATGACCCTGCTCAAAGGGCGCAAGACCACCGTCAGCATGGTGATGATGACTGGCCTGATCGGCCTGGCGGTGTTCTTCCTGTTCTCCTTCTACAACCCGGAGAACCTGGCCCGCGACAAATTCTACTGGTGGTGGGTGGTGCACCTGTGGGTCGAAGGCGTCTGGGAGCTGATCATGGGCGCGATGCTTGCCTTCGTGCTGATCAAGGTCACCGGCGTGGACCGGGAAGTGGTGGAGAAATGGCTCTACGTGATCATCGCCATGGCCTTGATCACCGGGATCATCGGCACCGGTCACCACTTCTTCTGGATCGGCGCGCCGGAGGTTTGGCTGTGGGTGGGTTCGATCTTCTCGGCAATGGAGCCGCTGCCGTTCCTGGCGATGGTGATCTTCGCGTTCAGCATGGTAAGAAACCGTCGCCGGCAGCACCCGAACCGCGCCGCGACCTTGTGGGCCAAAGGCACCACGGTCACCGCGTTCTTCGGCGCGGGGGTATGGGGTTTTCTGCACACCCTGGCACCGGTCAACTACTACACCCACGGTTCGCAGCTGACGGCGGCCCACGGCCACCTGGCCTTCTACGGAGCCTACGCGATGATCGTAATGACGTTGATCAGCTACGCCATGCCTCGTTTGCGCGGTCTGGGCGAGGCGGCGGACGAGCGCTCCCAGCGCCTGGAAATCTGGGGCTTCTGGCTGATGACCTTGTCGATGGTGATGATCACCTTGTTCCTCACTGCGGCCGGTATTGTCCAGGTGTGGTTGCAACGCTGGGCGGCGGACGGCAGTGCCCTGCCATTCATGGCCACGACCGACCACTTGCGTCCGCTGTTCTGGGCACGGCTGGTCAGCGGGGTTGGCTTCCTGCTGGGGTTGCTCTGCTATCTGTTGAGCTTCAGGCAGCGCGGGCGTGCGGCTCAACGCATTCCGGCAGCGGTGGTGTCTTCGTGAGTGATCACAACCACTGAAACCGGCCCATGATTTGTGGCGAGGGGATTTATCCCCGCTGGGCTGCGCAGCAGACCCAAAAAATCTGAATTGCAGTCTGCCTGACACACCTCAGCGGTGGATCTAAGGGCTGCTGCGCAGCCCAACGGGGATAAATCCCCTCGCCACAAGAGGAGAATAACCGTGGCATTCACCCTCGAACTGGAAGAGTGGGTCGGCAGTGTCTGGCACCGTTTCATCACGCGGCGTGCCAGTGCCGATTTTCCCGAGGCACGGGTTGAGCTGAGTGATCGGCAGCGATCCCTGCAAGTGCTGTTTCACGCCACCGGCGGCGCTCGTCACCAGGGGGTTGAGGCGGTCAGTGATCGCGACCTGCTGTTGCGCCGCAACCTGCTCCAGCAGATCGCCGGCACCTGCAAACAAACGCCGCTGGCCTGGTGCGATGCTGATAACTTGCGTCTGCCCGCGAGCCTGGCGGTGTTTCCCGATGCCGGCTTGAACGAAGAGCTGTATCGCTGGCTGGCCTTGCTGGCCGCGCAGTCGGGGCCGATGAAACACTGGGGGCGGGACAATCAGCGTTGGACCCAAGTCGTGTTGCGGCGCTACCCGGCGTTACGTCCTCGCTATCGGCGGCTGATGGAGGCACACCTGTCCCTGCGCCCCGATCCGGCGGAGTTGAACCCGGACGAAGCCTTGCTGGAGCGTGCCCTGTGCCAGGCCTTGCGCGACCCCGGCAGTGTCGAGCATTTTCCCCGCAGCGAACGGGCGGCCTGGCCGTTACCGCTGTGGCTGTATCCACCCCGGCATTTGGGCAATCCCCAGACCGGCAATCTTGAGGAATCCGAGCAATACTTGGCGACCCCGCCGGGTGAGCAGCAGGGCGGACGCAAACGCGCCGAGCGGATCGACGAAACCACCCGGGACGGAGGGCTGCTGATCGTTCGCCTGGAAAACCTGTTCAGTTGGACCGAGCACGTGGACCTGGATCGCTGGTCCGACGACAGCGAGGACCCAAACGCGGCACGGGTCGCCGAAGACCTGGACCAGTTGACCCTGTCGCGCACACGGTTGCGCAAGGGCGGCGGCTTGAAGCTGCACCTGGACCTGCCGCCGGCGGATGTGGATGACGTGCCATTGGGCGAAGGCATCCGGCTGCCGGAATGGGACTATCGCAAGCATCGCCTGCAGGACGACTTCGTCAGCCTGCAAACCTTCATTCCCAGGGATTGCGAACTCCAGCCCCTGCCGTCATGCCTGCGAACGCCGGCCCAGCGCTTGCGTCGCCAGTTCGAACACCTGCGTAACGACCGACAATGGTTGCGCCAGCAAACCCAGGGCTCGGAGCTGGACTTGCAGGCCTGGCTGGATTTCCACGTCGAGCGCCAGCACGGCCAATGCAGCGAGCGCGGCTTGTTCATCGAGCAGCGCCAGACCCGTCGCGACCTGGCCTGCCTGTTGCTGGCCGACCTGTCGATGTCCACCGACGCCCACCTCAACGACGAGCACCGAGTGATCGATGTGATCCGCGACAGCTTGCTGCTGTTCGGTGAAACCCTGTCGGTACTCGGGGACGATTTCGCGTTGTACGGCTTCTCGTCGTTGCGCCGCCATCATGTGCGGATGCATGAGCTCAAGGCCTTTAATCAACGCTACGACGACCACACCCGTGGCCGTATCCAGGCGCTCAAGCCCGGCTACTACACGCGCATGGGCGCGGCGATCCGCCAGGCCACACAACGGCTGGCGGGCTGCAAGCGGCGGCGCAAACTGCTGTTGCTGCTCAGTGATGGCAAACCCAACGACCTGGACCTCTACGAAGGACGCTACGGCGTGGAGGACACCCGCCAGGCCGTGCTGGAAGCGCGGCGCCAGGGACTGACGCCGTTCTGCATCACCATCGATCGCGAAGCGGGGGACTACTTGCCGTACATGTTCGGCGGCAACGGCTACACCTTGATCCGCCAGCCCGAACAGCTGCCGCTGCGTCTGCCGCAGTTGTACCGGCAATTGACCCAGGACTAAGGCCTCAGACGATGTCGCGGGGTAACCAGAAGAACATGACGATGCAGAAAATCGTCAACCCGACGCAAAACCAGGTGAAGCGTCGCAACCGGCGCTCCGTGGCTACCGCGGTGCTGTCCGGCAAGGGCATGCCGCATTGGCGACACTCGGGTTCATCCGCCGGGTTGGCCTGTTGGCAGTACAAGCAAGTGGCCTGGGCGCTCATTCGAACTGCTCCAGGCGCAGGCGGTCGAGAATGGCGATCTGGCGGCCGTCCTGGGTGATGATCTTTTCGTCGATCAGCCGCCGGATGATCCGCGAGAAGGTTTCCGGCTGGATGGACAGGTGGCCGGCGATCAACTGCTTGGCCATTGGCAGTTCGAACTGGCTGTCCACGGTCTGCAGGCGAACCAGTTGCGTCAGCAGGTAGCGCACCACGCGGTGCGTGGCGTTTTTCAGCGACAGGGTTTCGATCTCGTTGACCCGCTGGTGCAGGCGCACGCAGAGCTTGCCGAGCAGGGCAAAGGTCAGCCGGCTGTTGCTTTGCAAGAGCCGTATGTAGGTGGCGTTGGAGAGGCGATACAACTGGGTCGGGCAGACGGCATCGGCGGACGCGACGTAGTTGGATGTGTCCATCAGCATCATGGCTTCGGCGAACGTCTGGCGCTCGCCAATCACTTCGAACACTTTCTCCTGGCCGTCCGGGGTCAGGCGATAGATTTTCACGGCTCCGGCAATCACGAAGTAAAACGCCTGCGCCGGTTCCCCTTGGCGAAACAGCGGGTCGCCTTTGTCGATGTTCAGCAATTGGCTGGAACCCATCAGTTCGTCGAGCTGTTCGTCATTGAGCGGTTCGAACAGATGATGACTGCGCAGAATCTGGTGATGGACGCGGTGGAGCACCATGGCGTGAATCCTTGTGGTAAGCGAAAAATCGGTAGGGGTCAGACGAGGTTGAGCGACAGGTTGCTGGCGAGCGCCACGACGCAGGAGAGCAGGAGGAACCAGACGAGTGGGAGGGCGACATGTTTCATGGGGTTCTCGGCAAAAGGGGTATGCCGTGCCTGAGCAAGAGCCGGGCCATGCTTGCCGGCCTTGTGTGTCGGCGGTTTCCGTTGATCAGGGTCAAAACTACCTCGGCCTTGCCGGGTAAAAATAACCACGAAACGGTCATAAATACCCTGTCCGCCTGTGGGAGCGAGCCTGCTCGCGATAGCGGTGTGTCAGCCGACTCGATGCCAACTGCCAGGCCGCTATCGCGAGCAGGCTCGCTTCCACAGGGGAAAGAGGTTGTTCTTTAGAAGGGGGAACGCGCTTCGTGCGGTTTCGGCAAGCCCCTTGCAAGTCCCCGCTCGAAGCGGACCGCCGAGGGCTTGCTTGATCTGAGACAAGCCCCGTCGGGACCGATAGCCGATCATTCGGATCTGATTGT
Source organism: Pseudomonas sp. ICMP22404 (assembly GCF_006227205.1). Classification (GTDB taxonomy): domain Bacteria; phylum Pseudomonadota; class Gammaproteobacteria; order Pseudomonadales; family Pseudomonadaceae; genus Aquipseudomonas. The sequence continues at coordinate 489,892 of NZ_VCNG01000003.1, read as the reverse complement.
GGACCCTCGTCCCTGGGCCATTCCCGGGAGGGGTTAAGGAGTGAAGTATGCAAGTGCTTGACCGTCGCAAGGCCATGGCCATCCTGCCTTTATGGCGTCTGGCGTTCCGGCCGTTTTTCCTCGCCGGCTGTGTGCTTGCGTTGTGTGTCGTGCCGTTGTGGCTGGCGGTGTTCAGCGGGCGGCTGTCGGTCTGGCAACCGGCGGGAGGCTGGTTGGCCTGGCACCGTCATGAGCTGTTGTTCGGCTTCGGCCTGGCGATCATCGCCGGGTTCCTGCTGACGGCGGTGCAGACCTGGACGGGGACGCCAGGGCTCAGCGGCAAGCGCCTGGTGGCATTGGCGCTGGTGTGGCTGGGGGCGCGGCTGGCCTGGCTGGTCGATGCACCCTGGCCGTTGCTGGCGGTACTGGAAGTGGGTTTCGCCCTGGCGGTGGCGGCGCTGATGGGCGTCACGCTATGGCGCGTGCGGCAGAAGCGCAATTACCCGATCGTGCTGGTGTTGCTGTTGTTGGCCGCCGCCGATGGGTTGTCTGTGTACGGCCTGGTTCAACAGGATGACGGCGTGCAACGACAAAGCGTGCTCACCGGCCTGTGGCTGGTGGCGGCGATGATGGGGCTGATCGGCGGACGGGTGATTCCGTTCTTTACCCAGCGCGGATTGGGGCGCGTCAAGGGCGTTGCGCCCTGGCCGTGGCTCGATCGATTGCTGTTGGCCGGTTCGGCCCTGGTGGCGCTGCTCTATGCCAGCGGTGCGGCGTTGTCGGCCAATGCCTGGACCGGCCTGGTGTTTGCCGCACTGGCGACGGGACATGGGATTCGCTTGATCCGTTGGCATGATCGGGATTTGTGGCGGGTGCCGCTGCTGTGGTCGTTGCACCTGGCCTACGCCTGGCTGGCGTTGGCTTGCCTGGGCATGGCGCTGTGGCATTTCGGTGCGCCGCTGAACCCGAGCCTGGCGGTGCACAGCCTGACCATCGGCGCCATGGCCGGACTGATCCTGGCGATGATTGCCCGCGTCAGCCTTGGCCATACCGGGCGTCCTCTGGAACCGCCGCTGGGCATGACCCTGGCGTTCATCCTGCTCAATCTGGCCTGCCTGAGCCGGGTGTTGCTGGTGCTGGTATTCCCGTTGGGCGCGTTGTGGCTGGCGGGGTTGTGCTGGACGCTGGCGTTCGGGCTCTATGCCTGGCGTTATGGGCCAATGCTCTGCCGGGCTCGGGTGGATGGGCATCCGGGATGAGCCGAATGAACGGAGACGATCGATGATGTATGGGGTCCTGCTGGTCACGCATCTGTTGGCGGCCATTGCTTTCATTGGCACGTTGTTCTTCGAGGTCTGCATCTGGCACACCGCCCGCCGGCCACTGGCCCAAGGCACCCGGGATGCCGCCGACCAGGCCATCGCCCAGCGTTCGCGCCGGGTGTTGCATGGTGTGGTGCTGTTGTTGTACGGCGCCGGCATCGGCCTGGCCTGGCAGCATCGCGGGGCGTTGAGCCAGCCGCTGAGCAGCAGCTTCGGCCTGCTGCTGAGCCTGAAGATCCTGCTGGCCCTGAGCATCGTCGGGCACTACCTGCTGCTGGCCTACTGGCTCAAGCGCGGCCGCCTGAACCCGGCCCGTGCCTGCTGGCTGCGACGCAGCATCCTGGGGCATATGCTGGTGATCGTTGTGCTGGCGAAGGGGATGTTCTACTGGCAGTTCTGACTAAACGCAGGTAGTGGAGGATTCTTCTGTGGGAGCGAGCCTGCTCGCGATAGCGGAGGGTCAGTCAGCGCTGAGTCAACTGACCGACCGCTATCGCGAGCAGGCTCGCTCCCACAGGGTCAGGGGTTGGTGGGCTAGTGGTTGGAAGGGCTCATCGCCTTGACGAACAACACGTTGTTTTCCAGGTGAATGTGCTGCATCAGGTCGTCACGCAGTTCCACCAGGCCGCGATACAAGGCGCGCCAGGTGTTGCAGGCGTCGGCGGGCGGGGTGATCTGGTCGGTCAGGGCGAGCATGGTTTCCAGGGCCTCGCCATGCTGGTCATGTTCGTAGCGCAGTACCTGGATCGGCGCCGAGGCCCGTTCGCCGAGGCCTTGTTGCAGCATTGGAAAGAGCACCTGTTCTTCCTTGAGCATGTGGCCTTCGAGTTCCTGATACAGGTCCTGGAGGTGATCGGCCAGGCCATTCGGGCAGCTGGGGCGGGCACCATGCACCTGCTCGACGCGGCGAGCCAGGCGGATCAGTTCCGGCAGTTGTTCACGGTGGCGGGCGTGGTAGCGCTCCAGGATGTGAGCGATCAGCTTAGCCTGGGGTTCGTCGCGCCAGTCATGGCCTAGCTCCCCGGCGGCTCGTAGCGTCTTGAGGGCGTCGGCGATCAGCAGCGGGTTCAGGCCTTTGCCCAGCGCGGCTTCACGCAAGGTCTTTTGCCCGCCGCAACAGAAATCGAGGCTGTAATGATGGAAGGTACGGGTGGCACCGGGAATGTCGCAGGCCAATTGGCCCAGGCTTTGTTCCAGCAGTTCGAGGCTCATCATGTTTCCTTGGGTTGAATCCCGCTAGGGACAGATGATTCGGCATTGCAGCCGACGTGCCATTTTTAACTGATTGATATTAAAAGTATTTATTTCGTTATCGGGTGATTATGACCCGAGTGGGAAAGGGTCAAACCAACCCTGGAGGGTCATCATTACCATGCTGCGTGAAAGCCTGTCCGCCGACCTGATCGTCGAGTTGCCCAATGCCGTGCGGTTGCAGCGTCTGGTGCAGACCCTGCGCGAATATTTCAACAGTGGTGCCGTGGGGTTGCTGCGCCTGGACGATGGCAGCCTCCGGCCCGTAGCCACCGTTGGCTTGGTCCATGAGGCACTGGGCCGTCGTTTCGTGATTGCCCAGCATCCGCGCCTCGCGGCAATCATGGCCTCACGCGAGCCCACCTGGTTCGAGCCCGACAGTCGATTGCCGGACCCTTATGACGGCTTGCTCGATCACCACGTCGGTGAACCGCTGCCGGTGCACGACTGCATGGGGGTAAGTCTGTACGTGGAAGGGCGCCTCTGGGGGGCGATCACCCTGGATGCGTTGCACGCCGGCACCTTCGACAGCCGTGCCCGCGAGGAACTCAAGCGTTGCACCCTGCAGATCGAGGCGGCGGTGCGGGTGACCCGGCTGGAGCAGGAGAACCGCAGTCTGCGGGCTTCGCGTAGCGATTCGCCGGACCTGCACTTGCCCGTCGAAGAGGGCGAGGTCCTCGGTCGCAGCGAGGGCCTGCAACAGTTGCTCAACGAACTGGACGTCCTGGCCGATTCCGAACTGCCGGTGTTGCTGCTGGGGGAAACCGGCGTCGGCAAGGAGCTGTTCGCGCGGCGCCTGCACAGGCTGTCCCGGCGCAGTCACAAGCCACTGATTCAGGTCAATTGCGCGGCATTGCCGGAATCCCTGGCGGAAAGCGAGTTGTTCGGTCACGTCAAAGGCGCGTTTTCCGGTGCGACCACCGACCGCGCCGGGCGTTTCGATGCGGCCAATGGCGGCACGCTGTTTCTCGATGAGGTCGGTGAGTTGCCGCTGAGCGTGCAGGCCAAGTTGCTGCGCACGCTACAAAACGGCGAGATCCAGCGCCTGGGCGCGGATAAGCCGCTGCACGTCGATGTACGGATCATCGCCGCCACCAACCGACATCTGCCCGACAGCATTCGCGACGGGTTGTTTCGCGCCGACCTGTATCACCGCCTCTCAGTCTATCCGGTGCCGATTCCGCCGCTGCGCGAGCGCGGTCACGACGTGCTGATGCTGGCGGGGCATTTTCTCGAACTGAACCGCACGCGACTGGGTTTGCGCGGCTTGCGCCTGTCTCCTGCCGCCGAGCAGGCGCTGCTGGCGTATAGCTGGCCGGGCAACGTGCGGGAGCTGGAGCATGTGATCAGCCGCGCGGCACTGAAGCAGCTCAGCCGGGGCGCCAGTCGCAGCTTGATCATGACGCTCGAACCACAGGTGCTGGACCTCGACGTCAATGCCAGTGTCTCCGGTGCACGGGTTCTGCTCGAACAGCCCGAGGCGTTGATCGATGCGCCGCTCCAGCCCTTGAGCGAAACCGTCGATGCGTGCCAGCGCCAGGCGATTCTCCAGGCCCTGGACCGTTGCGGGCAGAATTGGGCCGGGGCGGCTCGGCTGTTGGAGGTGGACCCGAGCAACCTGCATAAACTGGCGCGGCGGTTGGGGCTCAAGTAGAGTCTGGGGGACCGCGTTGCTGCCATCGCGAGCGGGCTCGCTCCCACAGGTTCTGCGCAAATCCTGTGGGAGCGAGCCTGCTCGCGATAGCGTCGGCAAGATCACCACAGGAACCCGCATTGACGACGATCAAGGTCGGCCCACGTCATAGCACCCACACTGGGCCAAACCCCTGTGGAGATCACTCTCATGCCCCTGTCCCTGGCAAACATGCGCCGCCAGTACACCCGCGAAGGCCTGGACGAAGCCCATGTCCCCGATGATCCGCTGGCGCTGTTCGGGCTATGGATGCAACAGGCCCGGGAAACCGAAAGCCCGCCGGTCGAGGCCAACAGCATGGTCCTGTCCACTGTGGACGAGCAGGGCCGTCCCCATGCCCGGGTGCTGCTGCTCAAGGGCTTCGGCGAAGACGGTTTCACGTTCTTTGGCAACTACGACAGTGGCAAGGGCCAGGATCTGGCAGTCAACCCCTGGGCGGCGATGACCTTCTTCTGGCCGGGCCTGGAACGTCAGGTGCGCATCGAAGGGCAAGTCCGCCGACTCGACCCGGCACTGTCGGATGCCTATTTCCATTCACGCCCACTGGCTAGCCAGCTTGGAGCATGGGCGTCGCCGCAAAGCCAACCGCTGGACAATCGTGCCGCGTTGGAGCGCTTGCTGGCACACGCCGAGCAACGCTTCGCCGGCCAAGCGGTGCCGCGCCCCGGATATTGGGGCGGCTATTGCCTGCGACCGGAGCGGCTGGAATTCTGGCAGGGTCGCCCCGATCGCTTGCATGACCGTCTCGACTATCGCCGGCAGGTTGGCGACTGGCAGTGCAGCCGCCTGGCGCCCTGAGCGCCAGGGGAGGTACCTCCATGGAGGAATAGGCCCGGCACGGATTGCGGTTCAGGCTGGGCCATCTTTTCTGACAGGACGGCTGATCATGGCCCATCTGACGCAACGCCTCTTCCAACCGCTGAACATTGCGGTGCTCACCATCAGCGATACCCGCAGCTTCGACACCGACACCTCCGGCCAGACCCTCGTCGATCAGCTGCAGACTGCCGGTCACGTATTGATCGACCGGGGGCTGGTGAAAGACGACATCTACCAGATCCGCGCCCAGGTTTCGCAGTGGATCGCCGACCCCAAGGTGCAAGTGGTATTGATGACTGGCGGCACCGGTTTCACCGCCCGCGATAACACGCCACAAGCGGTGGCACCGTTGCTGGACAAGCAGGTGGACGGCTTTGGCGAATTGTTCCGTCAGGTCTCGCTGGAGGAGATTGGTATGTCCAGCCTGCAATCCCGCGCATTGGCCGGCATGAGCAACGGCGTGCTGGTGTGCTGTCTGCCGGGTTCGCCGGGCGCTTGCCGGACTGGTTGGGAGCAGATCCTGGCCGAGCAGTTGGACAGTCGCACCGGGCCGTGCAACTTCACCCCTCATCTCAAGCCCCAGGCGGGCGTCGAGCCGGTGGCCTGCGAGACGCGCTCATGAGCGGCCGCGTATGTGGATCGGCGTGCGACAGCGGTACGCTGATGCCGGTGGATGAAGCCATCCGTCACCTGCTCGACCAGGCACCGCCGCCACCACCGATCCAGCGGATCGGCCTGGACCAGGCCCTGGGTCGTGTGCTGGCTGCCGATGTGCTTTGCCCGATGAACCTGCCTGCCTGGGACAACAGCGCCATGGACGGTTACGCGCTGCGGGCCGCCGATCTGTCTCCCGCCGGGGGATACCTGGCGTTGAGGGGGCGAATCGCCGCCGGCGACGGGCCGGGTGAGCCGTTGCGGGAAGGCCAGGCGGTACGGATTTTCACCGGCGCACCAGTGCCGCCGGGTGCCGACACCGTAGTACCCCAGGAGAGCTGCCGGGAGGAGGGCGAGCGGGTCTGGGTGCCGTCGGTCAGCCAAGGCGACCATGTGCGCAAGGAGGGTGAAGAGCTGCGCCGAGGCGAACGATTGTTCGAGGCCGGTACTCGCTTGCGGGCCCAGGAGCTGGGGCTGCTGGCCGGCGCCGGGATCGCTCAGGTGGAGGTCTATCGTCCATTGCGGGTCGTCCTGCTCAGCAGCGGCGACGAACTGCGTGAGCCGGGGGAGCCCTTGGCGCCAGGGCAGATCTATAACAGCAACCGCCGCAGTATTGCCGCCTTGTTGCGTGGCTGGGGTTTCGAGGTGCATGACTTCGGCGTCATGCCCGATCGACTCCAGGCCAGCCAGCAGGCGCTGGGCCTGGCAGCCGCTGACTGCGACGTGCTGCTGACCTCCGGCGGCGTCTCCGTGGGCGAGGAAGACCATCTCAAGCAAGCCATCGAGCGTCTCGGCAGCATCGACCTCTGGCGCCTGGCGATACAGCCGGGCAAACCCCTGGCCTTCGGCGAGGTGGCCGGTACCCCCTGGATCGGCTTGCCGGGTAATCCGTCGGCGGCGCTGATCACGGCGCTGGTGGTGGTGCGTCCGTTTCTGTTCCGCGCCCAAGGCATGAATCAGGTATTGCCCGTGCCCTTGCACTTGCCGGCCGGTTTCGACTGGTTGCAACGCAATCGTCGCCGCCAGTACCTGCGGGCCCGGCTGGTGCCGGACGCCGAAGGTCATCTGTGCGTGGTGCCGCACCCTCAGCAAAGCTCAGCCATGTTGACCGCCGCCTGCTGGGCCGATGGACTGGCGGTGGTGGAGTGCGAGGCGCAGGTGCACAAGCACGACCGGGTGATGTACCTGCCGTTCGCCGAGCTGATGCATTGACGGCAATTGATTGCCGTCAAGGTCGCCGGCTGACGGCTGGCTAGACTGGCGGCGCCCCAGGTTTTCTCACGAGGATGCCCCATGCAATTGGTTTGCCCGGCAGGGAATCTGCCTGCCCTCAAAGCGGCGGTGCGCCAAGGCGCCGATGCCGTCTATGTCGGCTTTCGCGATGACACCAATGCCCGGCATTTCGCCGGGCTGAACATGGACGACAAACAGTTCGACGCAGCTGTCGCACACATCCGCCAGCATCAACGCAAGCTCTATGTCGCCGTCAACACCTACCCGCAACCCAAGGGGTGGGAACGCTGGCAACGAGCGGTGGATCGTGCCGCCGATTTCGGCGTGGACGCCCTGATCGCCGCCGACCCCGGCGTGCTCGGCTACGCCAGCCAGCGCCATCCGAACCTGGCGCTGCACCTGTCCGTCCAAGGCTCGGCGACCCACGCCGCCGCGCTGGCGTTCTACGCCCAACGCTATGGCATCCGCCGTGCGGTGTTGCCTCGGGTGCTGTCCCTGGCCCAGGTCCGGCAGGTGGCGGCGGGCAGCCCGGTGCCCATCGAGGTCTTCGGCTTCGGCAGCCTGTGCATCATGGCCGAGGGACGTTGCCACCTTTCCTCTTACATCACCGGCGAATCACCGAATCTCTGTGGCGTCTGCTCGCCGGCGAAGGCCGTGCGCTGGAGTGAAGACGCCGAGGGGCTGAGCGCACGCTTGAGCGAAGTGCTGATCGACCGCTACACCCCACAGGAGTCGGCCGGTTACCCGACCCTGTGCAAGGGCCGCTTCCTGGTGGGCGGCAAGCGCTTCCATGCGTTGGAAGAGCCCACCAGCCTGGACACCCTGGACCTGCTGCCGGAGCTGACGGCCATCGGCGTCGAGGCGGTGAAAATCGAAGGCCGCCAGCGCAGCCCGGCCTACGTGGAACAAGTGACCCGGGTCTGGCGCGCCGCGCTGGATGCTCACCGGGCCGCGCCGCAGCGTTTCCGCGTTCGCGAAGAATGGCGCCAGGTGCTGGCCGGTCTGTCGGAAGGCAGCCAGACCACCCTGGGCGCCTACCATCGATCATGGCAATGAGGAAGGCCAGATGAAGCTCAGCCTGGGACCGGTCCTGTTCTACTGGGACAAAACACAACTGGGAAATTTCTACGCCGAGATGTCGGCCTTGCCGCTGGATGTGATCTACCTGGGGGAAACGGTGTGCTCCAAGCGCCGGGCCTTTTCCCTGGACCAATGGCTGGGGTTGGCGCGTGAACTACAGGCGTGCAGCCAGGCCCAGATCGTGCTGTCGAGTCTGACGCTGATTGAGGCAGCCTCGGAGTTTTCCACGTTGCGTCGCCTGTGCGACAACGGCCAATTGCTGGTGGAGGCCAACGACATGGGCGCCGTGCAAGTGCTGTCCGAGCGCAAACTGCCGTTTGTCGCTGGCCCGGCGCTGAACCTGTACAACGGTCACGCCCTGGCGCAGTTGCTCGACAGCGGCATGATCCGCTGGGTGCCGCCGGTGGAGTGTTCGGCGGCGCTGGTCAGCGATGTGCTGGAGCAAGTGCGGGAAATGGATCGCGACGTACCCGAGCTGGAAATCTTCGCCTACGGTCATCTGCCCCTGGCTTACTCGGCGCGCTGCTTCACCGCCCGGGCGGAAAACCGGCCCAAGGACGACTGCCAGTTCTGTTGCATCAACTACCCCGACGGCCTGGCGTTGAGCAGCCAGGAAGGCCAGCAACTGTTCACCCTCAACGGCATCCAGACCATGTCTGGCGAGGTGAGCAACCTGCTGGCCGATTACAGCGCCCTGCAGGCATGCGGTGCCGACGTGCTGCGCCTGAGCCCGCGGGCCCAGGGCATGGCCGAGGTGGTCAGTGCCTTCGACCGGGTCCGCCGGGGCGAGGCGCCACCTTTGTTTGTGGAAGGATGTAACGGCTACTGGCATGGTCACGCCGGCATGCTGAAAGTAGAGGAGGCGGGGCTGTGCTGAGTCCGAAGAAGTGGATGCTCAAAGGCGCCGACCGTTTGCTGCCGCTGATCGGCAAGGTGCCGTTCGTGGTCCAGCGACTGGCGTTACAGCAGGCGCTCAATCGGTGCCTGGCCGAACCGCTGCGCGATGGCGGGTTCGATGTGCTGCGTGATCGCTGGCTGTGCCTGCGAGTGCCTGACCTGGGCTTGCGCTGGTATCTGACGCTGGGGCGCGAAGGGCTACGCATTGCCGAACGGGCCGAAGCCCAGGTCACCATCAGCGGCAACTGGCGCGAGTTCCTGTTGCTGGCCAGCCGCCAGGAAGACCCCGATACGCTGTTCTTCCGACGGCGGTTGGTCATCGAAGGCGATACCGAACTGGGGTTGGCACTGAAGAACCTGATCGACAGTCTCGACCCGGATGTGTTGCCGCCCTGGTTGTGGCGCAACCTGGAGCGGGCGGGAAAAGGCCTGGCAACGGTGGGATGAGATGAAGGCACTTGATGATTTGCCCCTGGTGTACTCCTGCTCCGGCTGCTCCAACGTGGCCCAACTGGCCAATACCGTCGCCCTGCGCCTGGACCGCGCAGGCCTGGCCGAGATGTCCTGCATCGTCGGGGTAGGTGGGCATGTCGCGGCGCTGGTCAACAAGGCACGCTCGGGACGGCGGATCATCGCGCTGGACGGCTGCCCCTTGCAATGCGTGCAGGGCTGTTTGCAGCAACACGGGTTGAAGGCGGATGTGCCTGTGATCCTGAGTCAGTTGGGCTTGCGCAAGCGGTATGGGGTTGATTGCACGGATGAGCAGGGGGAGGTGCTGTTTGAATATCTGGTGACGATGATGGCGGGTGTGCCAGAGACAGACTAGAGAGCACAACATGATCCTTGGCGAGGGAGCAGGCTCACTCGCCAAGGAACTGTCGTCGTTGCGCTATTGCTGATAGTCCGCCAGCGCATCCTCGGCCAGGATGCGAATGTTGCGCCGCTCCATGGCGATCAGGCCGCCGTCCACCAGGCGATGGAGAATGCGCGAGAAGGTTTCCGGCTGGATGCCCAGCTTGGAGGCCACCAAGCGCTTGGAAACCTGCAGCACCACCTGGCCGTCGCGGGGATCGCGTTCCTGCAACAGGAAATTGATGACACGCCGGCTGGCGCTGGCCAGGGTCAGGTTGTCGATGTCCTTGAGGCGCTGGTGCAAATGCATGCTGATGCTCGCCAGAATCGCCAGGCAGACCTTGGGTTGGTCTTCCAGGGCCTTGCGATAATGGGTGCCTTCGATACTCACCAGCACGCTGTCCTTGATCGCGGCCGCGCTCACCGGATAACAACGGGCCTGGCTGAACAGCAGCGCCTCGGCGAAGGTCTGGCCGGGCTGGATGATCTCCACCAGGTTCTCCTGGCCCTCGCCGGTGACCCGGAACAACTTGACCTGGCCGCTGATCAGCAGGAAAAACCGTTTGGCCGGGTCGCCCTGATGCATGAGCGTGCCATTGCACTCCAGGCGCTTGAGCACGGCCAGGTTGCACACGTCTTCGAAGACGCGCTCCGGCAAGTGACTGAATAAGTGGTGACGGCGCAACATTAGAACGATGGAAGGGTGAGTCAGCATGGCGTACCTCCGCGTACCGTCATGGTAGAACCCCTCGCGTCGCCGGCCTATGCCTCGGCAGGCCTACCTCTGAAGAGGGATGGATTGGTCATATGGCGAACTCAACCTCTGTGGGTTTGCTCGCGAAAGCGGTGTGTCTGCTTGCCGGGATGTTGACTGTGCTGACGCCATCGCGAGCAGGGCTCGCTCCCACAGGGGATCTGTGTCAGACACAAACCCAACAGAAACCCGGAACTACTGTGGGAGCGAGCCTGCTCGCGATAGCGGTGGGTCAGCTGGCCGGATGTTGGCTGTGCTGACGCCATCGCGGGCAAGCCTGGCTCCCACAGGGGACTTATGTCGGACGCAGAGCTAACCGGCACCAGAAACTACTGTGGGAGCGGGCTTGCTCGCGAAAGCGGTGTGTCTGCTTGCGGGGATGTTGACTGTGCTGACGCCATCGCGAGCAGGGCTCGCTCCCACAGGGGATCTGTGTCAGACACACTGCCTGCAAGCACTAGGTGGGGGAGCTGATTCAACCGGCTCCGCGCAGATGCTCCATCGCCCAGACCGCCGCCTCGACCCGCGAGCGCAAGCCGAGCTTGTGCAGCAGGTTCTTGACGTGGACCTTGACCGTGCCTTCGGTGATGCCCAGTTTGTGCCCGATGACCTTGTTGCTGTGGCCGCTGGCGATGGTCTTGAGCACCTGGCGTTCGCGCTCGGTCAGTTCCACTTCGGGTTGGCGCGGCGGGGAGCGCAGGGCCTGGGCCATGACGCGGGTCAGGCCGGGACTGATCACCAGGGCTCCGCCCAGGGCGTCGCGGATGTACTGGATCAGCAATTCGGGCTCCATGTCCTTGAGCAGGTAGCCATTGGCGTCCAGACGCAGGGCATCGCGGATGTCGTCCTCGGCGTCGGACACCGTGAACAACAGCACCTTGCCGCTGTAGTGCATGGCCCGCAGTCGGCGCAGGGTCTCGATGCCGTTCATCTGCGGCATGTTGTTGTCCAGCAGCACCAGATCGGGCTTGAGCGGCTCGATCAGCGTCAGGGCTTCCTCGCCATGGCTGGCTTCGCCGGCTATCTGCAGATCATCTTCAAGTTCAAGCATCTGGCGGATCCCGCGACGCATCATCGGATGGTCGTCGACCAGCAGCAGGGTGTGGCGCAGGGGAGCGTTCATGTAGCAAGGCCTTCGGTGGGTTGGCCCAGGAATTCCGGTTGGAAGCGCACCTGGATATGGGTGCCCTGGGGTGTTCGGGAGAGGATCTGCAGCTGGCCGCGCAGGCTACGGGCCCGTTCGTTCATGATGTTCAGGCCGTGGTGCTCGCGCTGGTCCACCTCACCGCTGAAACCACGGCCATCGTCTTCGATCGACAGCCGTACTGTTTCGCCTTCCTGGCGCAACTGCAGCCAGGCGTTTTCGGCATGGGCATGGCGCAGGCAGTTGGACAAGGCTTCGCGGGTGATCTGCAGGATGTGGATCTGCTCGCTGGCCGACAGCTCGAAGGCCAGGGTGTCGACGAACAGGTGCACCTGGAAATCGCCACGGTGAGAGAACTCTTCGGCGGTCTCCTTGAGCTCATGGATCAGTCCGTCGTCATGGATCTGCAGGCGGAAGGTGGTGAGCAATTCGCGCAACTGCCGGTAGGCGTTGTTGAGACCTTCGCGCAACTCACCAGTGACTGTCTCCAGGGTCTGCACCGGTTCGCCGCGACGCATCAGGGTCTGCATGCGACTGACTTGCAGCTTCATGTAGGACAGGGCCTGGGCCAGGGAGTCGTGCAGTTCCCGGGCAATGATGGTGCGCTCGTCGAGCAGCAACAGGCGATGGTCCTGCTCGCGTTGGCGCTTGAGTGACAGCGACGTGCCGATCAGGTTGGCCAGGGCCTGGATCAATGCGGTTTCCCAGGGCTGCGCTGCGTGTCCGTCGACAAAGTGCGCCTTCAGTTCTCCCAACTCATTGCCCTGGTTGCTGATGCTGAAAGTTTGCGGGCGGGCGCCATGATGTTTCTCGCAGGTGGCGCAGTCGCTGCTGGCGCAGACCTCGCGGTTGTTGGCGCCATGAATGGCCAGCAGTTGCCGCGCGGGTGCCTGCAACTGCCCCTGCAGGCACAGCGACAGGCGCAGGCCCGGGAGCCGTTGCTGGAAGCGCTGGATCAATTCGTCCAGGCCCTGGGCATTGGCCTGGCGGGTGGCCAGGCTGCGACTGCTTTGGTACAGCAACTCCAACGCGGCGTTGGCGTGCTGCAGGTTCAGGGTCTTCTGGCGAACCTGATCTTCCAGGGTGCGATGGGACTGCTCGATGGTTTCGGCCATGGTATTGAAGCTGGTCGCCAATTGGCCCAGTTCATCTTCGGATTGGTGATTGACCCGCACCTGGAATTCGCCACGACGAAAACGCTGGGTCGCGACCACCAGCTCCTGCAATGGCGTGACCACGCTGTATTGCAGTTCGTACAGGCCAATGAGCAGGATGATCATGGTGCTGAACAGCGCCATGCCCTGGATCGTCTGTTGCCAGCCCTGTTTGTGTTCGCTCTGGCGTTGCAACAGGGTGACGAACTGGTCCAGTTGCTCGACGAACGAGTCGGCGCTGGCCTGGAAAAACGCCGAATCGCCGCGCTCGACGGCAGGGCGAAGGGTCTGGTTCCAGCGTTGCAGGAGGTCGCGATAGCTCTGATGCAGGGCGGTGGTCGGGCCGTCTTCCAGCACGGCATGAAGGGAAGGGCTGTCGAGGCGTTGTTGCAGGCTGTCGATGATCGGGGCGATGTCCCCGGTGGCACCGGCCGCCAGTTTCCAGCTGAGGTGGTAGGTCTCCATGCGCACCGAGCCGGCGGTGTTGATCGCCGCTGCGTCGCCCTGGCTGAACCAGGCGATCAAGCCGGCGCTCAGGGAGCTGGCCAGGGCAAGGATGGCGATGAGAATCACCGCGACCCCGGCGCGCGCGGGCAGGGAGCTGCGCAGCCAGCTCATCATTGTGGCTGGCCCTGGAAGAGTCTGTTCAAGCCTGGCATGGGAGCGTCCCGGACGAGGGGTGTTGCAGCCGTCCTGGGTGCACTACCTCTAAAGAGTTGTTGGCCGTTCCGTTTCGATAAAAGCTTCGGCCTACTTGGTCAAGATATTGATAAACAAAGGGTTTTATCAATTTCAAGGTCTACCCCTTTGGAGGTAGACGGGTCCAGCATAGGCCAGAACGGCTCCTGGGCACGTTGACCCAGGTCAAGTTTTTACCGGGTTCGCATCACTAGGCTGCGCTCATCGAATCGAGGGGAGTGCAGCGTGATGCGAGCGCAAGTGCAACAAGGGCTGGTACTGGGGATGAGTACCCTGGCCTTCACCGTGTGCTTCATGGTCTGGATGATGTTTGCCGTGCTGGGCGTTCCGATCAAGGAAATGCTCGCGCTTAACGAGACCCAGTTCGGCCTGCTGGCCGCCACCCCGGTACTGACTGGTTCGCTGGTACGCCTGCCTCTGGGGATCCTGACTGATCGCTTCGGCGGGCGGATCGTGTTCTTCCTGTTGATGCTGTCCTGCGTGTTGCCGCTGTACCTGATCACCCTGGCGACCGAGTTCTGGCAGTTCCTGGTGCTGGGGCTGTTCGTCGGCCTGGCCGGCGGTTCGTTTTCAGTCGGCATCGCCTACGTCGCCAAGTGGTTCGACAAACAGAACCAGGGCTTCGCCATGGGCGTGTTCGGCGCCGGCAACGCCGGATCAGCGCTCACCAAGTTCCTGGCTCCGGCGCTGATCGCCCTGGGCACCTGGCACCTGGTGCCGAAGGTGTTCAGCGCCATCCTGTTCATCACCGCGCTGCTGTTCTGGTTCCTCACAGCTGAGAAAAAAGAACATCGCAGCGTCAGCGGCGCGAGCCTGCGTGAACAACTCAAGGCCTTGAAAGAACCGGCCGTGTGGCGCTACTGCCAGTACTACTCGATCGTGTTCGGCGGTTACGTGGCCCTGGCCCTGTGGATGACCAAATACTACGTGCAGGAATACGGTTTCAGTCTGCAAAGCGCAGCGCTGCTGGCCGCGTGTTTCTCCCTGCCGGGCGGCGTGCTGCGGGCCGTCGGCGGCTGGATGTCGGATCGCTGGGGCGCCCAGAGCGTGACCTGGTGGGTGCTGTGGGTCAGCTGGATCTGCCTGTTCCTGCTGTCGTACCCGCAGACCCAACTGCAAGTGCACACCGTCAACGGCATCGTCGACTTTCACATCGGCCTCAGTGCCACGCTGTTCACCGTGCTGCTGTTCGTGATGGGCGTCGCCTTCGCGTTTGGCAAGGCCTCGGTCTTCAAATACATCGCCAACGACTACCCGAAAAACATGGGCGCGGTGTCCGGCATCGTCGGCCTGGCCGGCGGCCTGGGCGGCTTCGTGTTGCCGATCCTGTTCGGTGCCCTGGTGGATCTCACCGGCGTGCGCTCGTCCTGCTTCATGTTGCTGTACGGCGTGGTCTGGGTCTCCCTGATCTGGATGTACCTCAGCGAAATCCGCAAGCGCCCGCTGCTCGGTAAGCAACCGCTTGCCAGCCAACCCCCGTTTTCCAGCATTGCCCAAGGAGAAGAACATGTCCGTTCTGCAAACGCCTGACAAAGGCCCGGTCATTCATGACTGGCGCCCGGAAGACCCGGCCTTCTGGGGCCGCAGTGGCAAACAGACCGCACGCCGCAACCTGTGGATCTCGATCCCGGCGCTGCTGCTGGCCTTCGCGGTGTGGATGGTCTGGAGCACGGTGATCGTGCGCCTGAATGCCATCGGTTTCAGCTTCAGTACCGACCAGTTGTTCTGGCTGGCGGCACTGCCGGGTCTGTCCGGCGCGACCTTGCGGGTGTTTTACTCGTTCATGGTGCCGATCTTCGGCGGACGGCGCTGGACCGCCCTGAGCACCGCGTCGCTGCTGATACCTGCGCTGTGGATGGGCTTCGCCGTACAGAATCCGACCACGCCCTACAGCGTGTTCGTGCTGATCGCGCTGCTCTGCGGTTTTGGTGGTGGCAACTTCGCCTCGAGCATGTCCAACATCAGCTTCTTCTATCCCAAGTCCCAGCAGGGCACCGCCCTGGGGTTGAACGCCGGCCTGGGCAACCTGGGCGTGTCGGTGATGCAGTTCAGCGTGCCGCTGGTGATTTCCTTCGGGGTGTTCGGCTTCATGGGCGGTCAACCCCAGGTGCTGGCCGACGGCAGTTCGTTGTGGCTGCAGAACGCCGGCTTCATCTGGGTGCCGTTCATCCTCGCTGTGACGCTGATTGCCTGGTTCGGCATGAACGACCTGTCCAGTGCCCGTGCTTCGTTCAGCGAGCAGGCGGTGATTTTCAAGCGCAAGCACAACTGGTTGATGTGCTGGCTGTACCTGGCCACGTTCGGCTCGTTCATCGGTTTCTCCGCCGCGTTCCCACTGCTGATCAAGACCTCGTTCCCTGACGTCATCGCCCTCAAGTTTGCCTTCCTCGGCCCCCTGGTGGGTGCACTGGTACGGCCGTTGGGTGGCTGGCTGGCGGACAAGCTCGGTGGCGCGAAAGTCACCTTGTGGAACTTCGTGCTGATGATCGCGATGGTGTTCGGCGTTCTGCACTTCCTGCCGCAAGGTGGCCAGGGTGGCAGCTTCTACGGCTTCCTGGGCATGTTCATGTTGCTGTTCATCACCACCGGCGTGGGCAACGGTTCCACCTTCCGCATGATCCCGGTGATCTTCCGCACCCTTCACGAGAAAGCCGCCCTGGGCAAGAAGCCCGAGCTGCGTGAGCAAGCACTCAAGAACGCCGGCAAGGAATCGGCCGCGGTGTTGGGTTTCAGCTCGGCCATGGGTGCCTTCGGTGCGTTCTTCATTCCCAAGTCCTTCGGCACTTCGATGGCCCTGACCGGCGGCCCGGAGATGGCCTTCTACATGTTCGTCGGCTTCTACCTGAGCTGCATCGTGGTGACCTGGTGGTGGTACGCGCGCAAGGGCGCCGCGACTCCCTGCTAAGACGAATTCAAACAGTGGCCTGTACGGTTAATTAGCGTGCTCAAGTTCGAGTGTCAGGACTCGTCGGGCAAGGCGCCATGACGAGTCGTAGCCCGCTACGGCGAGGAATGGCAACGCAGCTTGACGAGTCCTGGCGCCGAAATTGAGTGCGCTAATTAGCCACACAGGCCACCAGTGCGTGGGCGGGGCGCAGACCCCGCGGAGCAAGCCTGAGAGGAAAGACACTGTGAGTCATTTACTGGATCAACTGCGGTTCTTCAACCGCAAGCAAGGCGAGTTTTCCGAGGGGCATGGCGAGACCCGCAAGGAGTCCCGGGACTGGGAGAACGTCTACCGTTCCCGCTGGCAGTACGACAAGATCGTGCGCTCCACCCATGGGGTGAACTGCACCGGCTCGTGCTCGTGGAAAATCTACGTCAAGAACGGCCTGATCACCTGGGAGACCCAGCAGACCGACTACCCGCGCACCCGCAACGACCTGCCCAACCACGAGCCACGCGGCTGCCCTCGTGGCGCCAGCTACAGCTGGTACATCTACAGCGCCAACCGGCTCAAGTACCCGAAGGTACGCAAGCCGTTGCTCAAACTGTGGCGTGAAGCCCGGCAGACCCTGCCGCCGGTGGAAGCCTGGGCCAGCATCGTCGAGAACAAGGCCAAGGCCGACTCGTATAAAAGCAAGCGCGGCATGGGTGGCTTCATTCGTTCCAACTGGGAAGAAGTCAACGAAATCATCGCCGCGGCCAACGTCTATACCGTCAAGCAACACGGCCCGGACCGGGTGGTGGGCTTCTCACCGATCCCGGCCATGTCGATGGTCAGCTACGCCGCCGGCGCTCGCTACCTGTCGCTGATCGGTGGCGTGTGCCTGAGCTTCTACGACTGGTACTGCGACTTGCCGCCAGCCTCGCCGATGGTCTGGGGCGAGCAGACCGACGTGCCGGAATCGGCCGACTGGTACAACTCCAACTACATCATTGCCTGGGGCTCCAACGTCCCGCAGACCCGTACCCCCGACGCGCACTTCTTTACCGAGGTGCGCTACAAGGGCACCAAGACCGTGGCAATCACCCCGGACTATTCGGAAGTCGCCAAGCTCACCGACCTGTGGCTCAACCCCAAGCAGGGCACCGACGCCGCGCTGGCCCAGGCCTTCAACCATGTGATCTTCAAAGAATTTCACCTGGACAAGCCGAGCGCCTATTTCACCGACTACGCCAAGCGCTACACCGACCTGCCAGTGCTGGTGATGCTCAAGCCGATGCTCGGCACGGCGCCGGGCGCGGGTTACCAGCCGGACCGCTTCCTGCGGGCCAGCGACCTCACCGATAACCTCGGCCAGGACAACAACCCCGAGTGGAAGACCATCGCCCTTGATGCGGCTGGCGAACTGGTGTCGCCCCAAGGCTCCATCGGTTATCGCTGGGGTGAGAAGGGCAAGTGGAACATCCTGCCCCGTGAAGGCGGCGAGGGGCGCGAGATCGACCTCAAGCTGAGCCTGATCGGCGGTGACGTGGCTGAAGTGGCCTTCCCGTACTTCGCCGGCGAAACCCAGGAGCACTTCCAGCACGTGGCCGGTGACGCGGTGCAGTTCCGCCGCGTACCGGTACACAGCGTGGTGCTGGCCGACGGCAGCGTGGCGAAAGTCGCCACGGTGTTCGACTTGTCGGCGGCCAACCTGGCGATCGACCGTGGCCTGGGCGGCGCCAACGTGGCCAAGGACTACGACGACGCCTCGGTGCCCGGCACCCCGGCCTGGCAGGAGCAGATCACCGGCGTCAGCCGCGAGAAAGCGATCCAGATCGCCCGTGAATTCGCCGACAACGCCGACAAGACCCGTGGACGTTCGATGATCATCGTCGGTGCGGCAATGAACCACTGGTACCACATGGACATGAACTACCGCGGGCTGATCAACATGCTCATGCTCTGCGGTTGCATCGGCCAGACCGGCGGCGGCTGGGCTCACTATGTCGGCCAGGAAAAACTCCGCCCGCAGTGCGGCTGGCTGCCCCTGGCCTTCGGCCTGGACTGGAATCGTCCTGCACGGCAGATGAACGGCACCAGTTTCTTCTATGGCCACAGCTCCCAATGGCGCCACGAGAAAATGAGCATGCACGACGTGCTCTCGCCCCTGGCGGACAAGTCGCAATTCCCCGAGCACGCTTTGGACTACAACATCCGCGCCGAACGCGCCGGCTGGTTGCCCAGCGCGCCGCAGCTCAACACCAACCCGTTGCACATCTGCCGCGATGCCGCCGCCGCGGGCATGGAACCCAAGGACTACGTGGTCAAGTCCTGGCAGGACGGGTCGCTGCGCTTTGCCTGTGAACAGCCCGACAACCCGGTGAACTTCCCGCGCAACATGTTCATCTGGCGCTCCAACCTGTTGGGTTCTTCGGGCAAGGGCCACGAGTACATGCTCAAGTACCTGCTCGGCACCAAGAACGGCGTGATGAACGAGGACATCGGCCAAGTCGGCGACTGCAAGCCGACCGAGGCCGAATGGGTCGACGAGGGCGCCATCGGCAAACTCGACCTGGTGACCACCCTGGATTTCCGTATGTCCTCGACCTGCGTGTATTCCGACATCGTCTTGCCGACCGCCACTTGGTACGAAAAAGACGACATGAACACCTCGGACATGCACCCGTTCATCCATCCGTTGTCAGCGGCCATCGATCCGGCCTGGGAGTCGCGTTCGGACTGGGAAATCTACAAGGGTATCGCCAAGGCTTTCTCGGCCATGTCGGTCGGACACCTGGGTGTCGAGAAAGACCTGGTCACCGTACCCCTGATGCACGACAGCGTCGGCGAGCTGGCCCAGCCGTTTGGCGGCACCGACTGGAAAACCGCCGGGGTGGCCCCGCAACCGGGCAAGAACGCCCCGAACCTGCAAGTGGTGGAGCGCGACTACCCGAACATCTACAAGCAATTCACTTCCCTGGGCCCGCTGCTCGAGAAGCTCGGCAACGGCGGCAAGGGCATCAACTGGAACACTGACACCGAAGTGAAATTCCTTGGCGAGCTGAACCACCACGAAGTGGACGCCGGTATCAGCCAGGGCCGGCCAAAAATCGACAGTGCCATCGACGCCGCCGAAGTGATCCTGTCCCTGGCCCCGGAAACCAACGGCCACGTGGCGGTCAAGGCCTGGGCGGCGCTGTCGGAGTTCACTGGCATCGACCACAGCCACCTGGCTGTATCCAAGGAGCACGAGGCGATCCGCTTCCGCGACATCCAGGCCCAGCCGCGCAAGATCATTTCCAGCCCGACCTGGTCCGGCCTGGAAGACGATCACGTGAGCTACAACGCCGGCTACACCAACGTTCATGAGTCGATCCCATGGCGCACCATCACCGGCCGCCAGCAGTTCTACCAGGATCACCCGTGGATGCAGGCGTTCGGTGAACAGCTGATGAGCTACCGGCCACCGGTCAACACCCGGACCATCGAAGGGGTGAAGGGCAAGCGCAGCAATGGTGAGCCCGAGATCGTCCTCAACTGGATCACGCCGCACCAGAAGTGGGGCATCCACAGCACCTACACCGACAACCTGTTGATGCTCACCTTGAGCCGTGGCGGGCCGATCATCTGGCTCTCCGAGATCGACGCCCGGCGCGCCGGCATCGAGGACAACGATTGGGTCGAGTGCTTCAACGCCAACGGCGCGCTGACCGCCCGGGCGGTGGTCAGCCAGCGGGTCAAGGAGGGCATGGTGATGATGTACCACGCCCAGGAACGGATCGTGAACGTGCCCGGTTCGGAAACCACCAAGACCCGTGGCGGCCACCATAACTCGGTGACTCGCGTGGTGCTCAAGCCCACCCACATGATCGGTGGCTACGCCCAGCAGGCCTACGGCTTCAACTATTACGGCACGGTCGGCTGCAACCGCGACGAATTCGTCGTGGTGCGCAAGATGGCCAAGGTCGACTGGCTCGACGGCTCCAGCGGCGATGACCTGCCGCGTCCCCTGCCGACTGAGCTGGATTGAGGAGATTGAGATGAAAATTCGTTCACAGATCGGCATGGTCCTGAACCTGGACAAATGCATCGGTTGCCACACCTGTTCGATCACCTGCAAGAACGTCTGGACCAGCCGTGAAGGCATGGAATACGCCTGGTTCAACAACGTCGAGACCAAGCCCGGCATCGGCTACCCCAAGGAATGGGAAAACCAGGACAAATGGAAGGGTGGCTGGGTCCGCAATGCCGACGGCTCGATCAACCCCCGCATCGGCGGCAAGTTCCGCGTGTTGGCGAATATCTTCGCCAACCCGGACCTGCCGGGCCTGGACGACTACTACGAACCGTTCGACTTCGACTACCAGCACCTGCACACCGCGCCCCTGGGCGAGCACCAGCCCACCGCGCGGCCGCGCTCACTGGTGTCCGGCAAGCGCATGGAGAAGATCGAGTGGGGCCCGAATTGGGAGGAGATCCTCGGCACTGAATTCGCCAAGCGGCGCAAGGACAAGAACTTCGACAAGATCCAGGCGGACATCTACGGCGAGTACGAAAACACGTTCATGATGTACCTGCCGCGCCTGTGCGAGCACTGCCTGAACCCGGCGTGTGCGGCGTCGTGCCCGAGCGGTGCGATCTACAAGCGTGAAGAGGATGGCATCGTCCTGATCGACCAGGAGAAATGCCGCGGTTGGCGCATGTGCATCAGCGGCTGCCCGTACAAGAAGATCTATTTCAACTGGAAGAGCGGCAAGTCGGAAAAATGCATCTTTTGCTACCCGCGCATCGAAGCCGGGATGCCAACGGTCTGTGCGGAAACCTGCGTCGGCCGGATTCGCTACCTCGGCGTGCTGCTGTATGACGCCGACCGCATCAGCGAAGTGGCGAGCACCGCCAACGAACAGGACCTGTATGAGAAGCAACTGGAGATCTTCCTCGACCCGAACGACCCGGCGGTGATCCGCCAAGCCCTGGCCGATGGCGTGCCGCAGTCAGTGATCGATTCGGCACAACGCTCGCCGGTCTACAAGATGGCCGTGGATTGGAAGCTCGCGCTGCCGTTGCACCCGGAATACCGCACGCTGCCGATGGTCTGGTACGTGCCGCCACTGTCGCCGATCCAGAACGCTGCCGCCGCCGGCACCGTGGGCATGAACGGGGTGATCCCGGACGTCGACAGCCTGCGCATTCCGCTGCGCTACCTGGCCAACCTGCTGACCGCCGGCGATGAAAAGCCCGTCAAGCTGGCCCTCAAGCGCCTGCTGGCGATGCGTGCCTACAAGCGTTCCGAACAGGTTGACGGCGTGAAGGACCCGCAAGTGCTGGCCGATGTCGGCTTGAGCGAGAACCAGGTCGACGAGATGTATCGCTACCTGGCCATCGCCAACTACGAGGATCGTTTCGTCGTGCCGAGTGCTCACCGCGAAGACGCCATGAGCGACGCGTTCGCCGAGCGCTCCGGGTGCGGCTTCAGCTTCGGCAGCGGTTGCAGCGGCAGTTCCGACACCAACATGTTCGGCGGCAAGAAGGCCAACCGTCGCGACGTGATCAAGACCGTACAGTTGTGGGAGGACTGAGCATGCGCATTCTCAAGGTGATTTCGTTGTTGCTCGACTACCCGACCGAGACCCTGGTGGCCGGTCGTGACGAGCTGGAGCAAGCGATTCTCCAGGCGCGGGAAATCAGTCCCAACCAGCGCGCCGGGCTGTTCGAGTTGCTGGAGGTGATCTGCGCCAAGGACCTGATGGACGGCCAGGAGCACTACGGCGCGTTGTTCGGCCGCGGCCGTTCGCTGTCGTTGTTGCTGTTCGAACATGTCCATGGCGAGTCCCGCGACCGGGGCCAGGCCATGGTGGACATGATGGCCCAATACGAGGCGGCCGGTTTCGCCATCGGCGTCAAGGAACTGCCCGACTACATCCCGTTGTACCTGGAGTATCTCTCCACCCGCGAAGACCTTGAGGCCCGCGAGGGCCTGGCGGATGTCGCGCACCTGCTGGCCTTGCTCGCCGCGCGCCTGGATGAGCGTGAAAGCGCCTATGCCAGTTGCTTCCGGGCCTTGCTGCAAGTTGCCGGGGCCGAACCCCAGGGCGCGGTCGCCGAGTTGCGTGAGCAAGTGAAGGCCGAGCCACGGGACGACTCCCTGGAAGCCCTTGACCGGGTCTGGGAGGAAGAGGCGGTGGATTTCATGAAGGCCGAACAGCAGGACCGTTGCAGTTCGCTGCCGAGCGCGCCGGGCAGGGTCAGGGAAGAAAGTGCGGTGCCATTGCACTGGGTGGATTTTCAGCATGAAGGGCGGGCCGCTGCGCCAGCCGGGGAGGTGGGCAATGTCTAAGTGGGATCTGTTGTTGTTCGGGGTCTACCCCTATGTCGCCCTGGCGATTTGTCTGCTCGGCAGCTGGGCGCGGTTCGACCTCGCCCAGTACACCTGGAAGGCCGGCTCCAGCCAGATGCTGAACAAACGCGGCATGCGCGTGGCGAGCAACCTGTTCCACGTCGGCGTGCTGTTCGTGCTGGCCGGCCACTTTGTGGGGCTGCTGACGCCGTCGGCGGTCTACCACCATGTGCTGAGTACCGAGAACAAACAGTTGTTGGCGATGGTTTCCGGTGGCTTTTTCGGCGCGTTGGGCCTGATCGGCTTGCTGATGCTGCTCAACCGCCGGCTGAGCGACCCACGGGTTCGCGCCACGTCCAACACCTCGGACATCCTGGTGTTGGTGGTCTTGCTGGTGCAACTGGTGCTGGGGCTGATGACCATCGTTGCCTCCACCGCCCACATGGACGGTTCGGTGATGGTGATGCTAGCCGAATGGGCGCAGAACACCGTGATGTTGCGTCCGGTCGACGCCGCCACATCGATAGCGCCGGTGGGCCTGGTCTACAAGCTCCATGTGCTGCTCGGCCTGACCCTGTTCGTGCTGTTTCCGTTCACCCGTCTGGTGCACATCGTCAGTGCGCCGGTCTGGTACCTGGGACGGCGTTATCAAATCGTTCGGCAGAAATTCTGAGGAGGCGATCATGGCCAGTGGATGCGGATGTGGTGGCGGTAATGGCGGCAGCGGCGGCTGTGGATCTTCGGCAAGCGCGGCGCCCGTGGCGGATGTCGCGCCCCTTGGGGCGGTGCAGTTCGATCCGGTGACGGTTGACGAAGAGTCGCCGCAGTTGATCGCCAGCAGTGAACAGGAGTGGCCGATCATCAGCGTCAACGGGGTGTCGATCACCCCGCAGGCGATGGCCCAGGAGCTGCAGTACCACCCGGCGCAGAGTCGGGAGGACGCGGTCTACCAGGCGGCGCGGGCCCTGGTGATTCGGGAACTGCTCCAGCAACGCATCGCCGAGCTGGGCCTGTCCCTGCAGGTCGGTGCTGGCGAAAACGAAGAGGAGGCGGCGACGCGGCTGCTGCTCGAGCGCGAGGTGCAGGTGCCGCAATGCGACGAAGCGACCTGCCTGCGCTACTACGAAAGCAACCGGGCGCGCTTTCACAGCGCACCGTTGCTGGCGGTGCGGCACATCCTGCTCGAATGCGCACCGGACGATGCCGAGGGACGCAGCCTCGCCCATGTCCAGGCCGAACTGCTGCTGGAACGACTGGACCAGGCTCCGGGCAGCTTCGCCGATCTGGCCCATAAGTATTCGGCTTGCCCGTCCAAGGAGCAGGGCGGGTCGCTGGGGCAGATCAGCAAGGGCCAGACCGTGCCTGAGCTTGAGCGTCAGTTGTTCGCCTTGCCGGCGGGACTGTGCGGCAAACCCCTGGAGAGTCGCTATGGCTGGCACGTGATCAGCATCGACCAGCGCATCGACGGCCAGCCGTTGCCTTACGAGGCAGTGGCGACGGCGATCCGCACCCAGTTGCAGCAGGGCGTCTGGCAGAAAGCGCTGGTGCAGTACCTGCAAACCCTGATCGGTGCAGCGGACATTCGCGGCATTCATCTTCAGGGCGCCGACTCGCCGCTGGTGCAGTGAGCACCGACTCGAACAGGGGGCATTCATGAACGCTGTGCTGCAGGATGGATTTGGGCGCCAGATCGATTATTTGCGGATGTCGGTGACCGATCGTTGTGATTTTCGCTGTGTGTATTGCATGGCGAAGCACATGACCTTCCTGCCGCGTCAGCAGGTATTGACCCTGGAAGAGCTCCAGCGGTTGGCGCGGTTGTTCGTCGGCCTGGGAGTGAAGAAGATCCGCCTGACCGGCGGCGAGCCGCTGATTCGCCCGGGCATCGTCGGGTTGTGCCGCGATATCGCGGCATTGCCCGGCCTGCGCGAGCTGGTGATGACCAGCAACGGCTCGCAGTTGGGGCGGTTGTCCAGGCCGCTGGTCGATGCCGGCGTCAAGCGCATGAACATCAGCCTCGACAGCCTGGACGGGGAGCGTTTTCGGGCCATCACCCGTAACGGCAACCTCGACCAGGTGCTGGCTGGCATCGAAGCGGCGAAGGCGGCCGGGTTCGAGCGGATCAAGCTCAACTGCGTGGTGATGAAGGGGCGCAACTTCGATGAGGTGCCGGCGTTGGTGCAGTACGCCATCGAGCAACGCATCGACATCAGCTTCATCGAGGAAATGCCGTTGGGAGAGGTAGGACGTTCCCGGGGCGAGTCGTTTTGTTCCAGCGAAGAGGTCCGGGCGGCGATCGTCCGTCATCACCGGTTGCTCGACAGCGCCGAGAATAGCGGCGGGCCGGCGCGTTATGTGCGCCTGGAGCGCCATCCTGACACGCGGATCGGCTTCATTTCGCCGAACACCCACAACTTCTGCGCCAGTTGCAACCGGGTGCGCATGACCGTTGAAGGTCGCTTGCTGCTGTGCCTTGGACAAGAGAACTCCCTCGACCTGCGTGGCCTGCTGCGGCGCTATCCGCTGGAGGACCAGCCGGTGATCCAGGCGGTGCAACACGCCTTGCGCGGCAAGCCTCTGCGTCACGACTTCAACCCGGGTGGGGAGGTGCAGATCGTACGGTTCATGAACATGAGTGGGGGGTGAGGAGCATCGTTGCCTGTGGCGGCGCTATCGCGAGCAGGCTCGCTCCCACATGGGGTTTGGGTTGACTGGGAGATTTGTGTTCACCCAGGTCCCCTGTGGGAGCGAGCCTGCTCGCGATGACGGCAGCCCAGTCACATCCCTATCAATTGACTCCCCCGATTCTTGACATCAGTCAATTGCAAACCAGCCTTCAACCCGTACTCTCCACTGCATATTGTGTTTTATGAACTTGAAAGGCCTATATGTAGTGTCTGGAGCCCAAATGCAAAGTACGTTGATCTCAGTAGGGTGCAACCGCCTGCACAAGCGCGACGGCAGTGTGGTCGCCTTCGATGCGGACAAGATCCGCCAGGCGCTGATCGCCGCCGGCAAGGCCACCGGCGAATACGCCGAGGCTGAAGCCGAAGCGCTGCTCGACGCCGTGCTTGCCCGATTGGAAGGGCAGTCACGATTGAACGTCGAGCAGATCCAGGATCGGGTCGAGCGGGTGCTGATGGACGCCGGTTTCTTCCTCGCCATGCGCGCCTACATCGTCTACCGCGAGCAACACGGGCGCCTGCGCCGGGACCGCCGCACCCTGGTGGAAGTCGCCACGTCGATGAACGAATACCTCGATCGTGAAGACTGGCGCGTGCAGGCCAACGCCAACCAGGGGTATTCCCTCGGCGGGTTGATCCTCAACGTCTCCGGCAAGGTCACCGCCAACTATTGGCTCGATGAAGTCTACAGCCAGGCCATCGGCGAGGCGCACCGCGAGGCCGACCTGCATATCCATGACCTGGACATGCTCGCCGGCTACTGTGCCGGTTGGTCCCTGCGTACGCTATTGCACGAAGGCCTCAATGGTGTACCGGGGCGGGTCGAGGCCGGGCCGCCCAAGCACCTGAGCAGTGCCCTGGGGCAGATGGTGAATTTCCTCGGCACCCTGCAGAACGAATGGGCCGGGGCCCAGGCCTTCAGCTCGTTCGACACCTACCTGGCGCCCTACGTGCGCAAGGACCGGCTCAGCTACGACGAGGTCCGCCAGTCGTTGCAGGAGTTCATCTACAACCTCAACGTCCCCTCGCGCTGGGGCACGCAAACGCCGTTTACCAACCTGACCTTCGACTGGGTCTGTCCGCAGGATCTGCGCGAACAGATTCCGATCATCGGTGGTGAAGAGATGCCGTTCGCCTATGGCGACCTGCAAGCGGAAATGGAACTGATCAATCGCGCCTACATCGAGGTAATGCAAGCCGGCGATGCGAAAGGGCGGGTGTTCACCTTCCCGATCCCGACCTACAACATCACCCATGATTTCCCGTGGGACAGCGAAAACGCCGACCGCCTGTTTGAAATGACGGCCCGCTACGGCTTGCCGTACTTCCAGAATTTCCTCAACTCGGACATGCAACCCAACCAGGTGCGGTCAATGTGCTGCCGCTTGCAACTGGATGTGCGCGAGCTGCTCAAGCGCGGTGGCGGCTTGTTCGGTTCGGCGGAGCAGACCGGCTCGCTGGGGGTGGTGACGATCAACTGCGCACGGCTGGGCTACCTGTACAAGGGCAACACCAGCGCACTGTTGCAGCGTCTCGATGCCCTGATGGAACTGGCGAAGGAAAGCCTGGAGGTCAAGCGCAAGGTGATTCAGCACCACATGGATGCCGGCCTGTACCCCTACACCAAGCGTTACCTGGGCACCTTGCGCAATCACTTCTCCACCATCGGCGTGAATGGCCTGCACGAAATGCTGCGCAATTTCACCGATGACCAGCAGGGGCTGCACACCGGGCAGGGACGCGAGTTCGCGCTGCGGTTGCTCGATCATGTACGGGCGACGCTGCTGCGTTTCCAGGAGGAGACCGGCCACCTCTACAACCTGGAAGCCACGCCCGCCGAAGGCACCACCTACCGCTTCGCCAAGGAAGACCTCAAGCGTTACCCCGATATCCTGCAGGCCGGCAGCCCGGTCGCGCCGTACTACACCAACTCTTCGCAATTGCCGGTGGGGTTTACCGAGGACCCGTTCGAAGCCCTGGAACTGCAGGACGAACTGCAATGCAAGTACACCGGCGGCACCGTGTTGCACCTGTACATGGCCGAGCAGATTTCATCCACCCAGGCCTGCAAGCAATTGGTGCGCAAGGCCCTGGGGCGTTTCCGGCTGCCGTACCTGACGGTCACGCCGACGTTTTCCATCTGCCCGGTGCATGGCTACCTGGCCGGTGAACACGAGTTCTGTCCCAAATGCGACGAGGCGTTGCTGCTGCAACAGCAGCAGGCACGCAGCGTCCACTGATCCGATCATCCACCGCAAGGAGTTTCACCATGAATGAATCGAGCAACCTTCCGCAGGCCCAGCGCCAACGTTGTGAAGTCTGGACCCGGGTGATGGGGTATCACCGCCCGGTGGCGGCGTTCAACCCGGGCAAGCAGTCCGAGCACCGCGAGCGGGTGCATTTCACTGAACGCGCGGCCGGGCGTCCATGAGTCGAGTGCTGCGGGTCGGGGGCATGGTGCCCCTGACCACCCTCGATTATCCGGGCCAATTGGCTTGCGTACTGTTTTGCCAGGGCTGCGCCTGGCGTTGTCGTTATTGCCATAACCCGCAACTGATTCCGCCCCGTGGCAGCGAGGAAGTGGATTGGTGCCGGGTGCTGGCGTTCCTGCAACGCCGCCAGGACCTGCTCGACGCCGTGGTGTTCAGCGGCGGCGAGCCGACCTTGCAGGACGGCCTGGCCTCGGCCATGGCGGAGGTGCGGCAGATGGGCTTTCGCATCGGCCTGCACAGCGCCGGCATCAAGCCGGCGGCGTTCGCCAAGGTGGTAGGGCAAGCCGATTGGGTGGGCTTTGACGTCAAGGCATTGCCCGAAGATGCCCTGGACGTGACCCGGGTTGAAGGCAGTGGCGCGGCCAACTGGCGCAGCCTCGACCATCTGCTGGACAGCGGTGTGGATTACGAATGTCGCACCACGGTGCATTGGCATCTGTTCGACCCCGAGCGGCTGTTGACCCTGGCCCGGCGCCTGAGCGAGCGGGGTGTGACCCGCTTCGCCGTGCAACTGGTGCGCACCGCCCGGATGCTCGACCCGCACCTCTCCAGCGTTTCGGCACACGCCTTGCAGCCCGAACTGTGGGCCGCCCTGCGGGAGCTGTTTCCCTCGTTCGTGTTGCGCAGCTAAGCCTGCGCCAGGACGAACGACACCGCGGCTCGGAATGACCCGCTCACTTTTTTCCAAGGTTTTCAAATGCGCTGCCGGATCGGCAGGTAGTTGAACAGGGAGCATTTGATATGACCAGACTCACCACCGCCCAACGTATCGTGATCGGCTTTGCCATCGCGCCGCTGGCCTTGATCGCTCTGGCGTTGTATGCCTTGCACGATCTGGCTGTGCTGCGCGACCAGGCCGAGCAGATCGTCAGGCAGGATTGGCCGAAGATCGACCCGATCATGGTGATCGCCACGGGCGTGCGCGATAACGCCAGGAACACCCGGGACTTGCTGATCGACAAGAACAACGTGCAGGTGCAGCAATCCATCGATGCCACGCGGCAACGCATCACCCAGGCTTTCGCGACGCTGGAGCCGCTGTTGTTTCAGCCCGAAGGCAAAGCGGCTTTTGCCGAACTGAAGAAGCGTCGAGAGGCCTACGTGGCCGCATTCGTCCAGGTGCAGGCGCTGATCCGCCAGGGCGCGATGGATGAGGCGATGATGCAGCTCAGGCAAGGGGTGATCCCGGCGGAGCTTGAGGTGTACAAAAGCCTGGAAGGGCTGATGGCGATGCAAGGCACGTTATTCGCCGAACGCGAGCACCTGGCCCAGGCGCGTTACAGCGATGCGCGGCGCAACATGCTGATGTTGGTCCTGGCCTGCCTGGCCGTGGTGAGTACCGTGGCGATACTGGTGACCCGCAGCGTGACCCGTCCGTTGGGCGGCGAGCCCGATGACGCCGCGCGGGTGCTGAGCCACATCGCCCAGGGCGACCTGACGATCCGCGTGCCGGTAGGCGTCGGCGCCAATGACAGTGTAATGAGCAACATGCACGACATGCAGCAGAACCTCAACACCATGGTCCGGCACATTGCGGCCTCGGTGGATCGGGTGGCCAGTTCATCCGAAGAGCTGAGTGCGGTGAGCAGCCAGACCAACAGCACGTTGCAGTTGCAAGGCATGGAAATCGAGCAGGCTGCGGCGGCGGTGAACCAGATGACGGCGGCGGTGGACGAGGTGGCGCGCAACGCCGTGAGCACCAGCGAAGCCTCGCGAGTCTCGGAGCAGACCGCCCAGCGTGGCCGTGAGCAGGTTCAGCAGACGGTCGCTTCCATCTCGGCGCTGGCGGACGGCGTGACGGACACGTCGGCGCGCATCCAGCAGTTGGCGGGACGGGTCGAGGACATCAGCTCGGTACTGGATGTGATCCGTGGTATCGCCGAGCAGACCAACCTGTTGGCCCTGAACGCCGCCATCGAAGCCGCCCGGGCCGGCGATGCCGGGCGTGGCTTCGCGGTGGTGGCTGACGAAGTCCGCGCGTTGGCCCATCGCACCCAGGATTCGACCCGGGAAATCGAGGACATGATCGGCAACATCCGCCAGGACAGTGGGCATGCCGTGACGGCCATGCAAAGCAGCAGCGAGCGGGTACAGGATACCTTGCAAGTCGCCCAGCGTTCCGGCGACGCCCTGGATGAAATCGCCCGCTCGATTTCGCAGATCAACGAGCGCAACCTGATGATCGCCAGCGCCACGGAACAACAGGCCCTGGTGGCCCGGGAGGTGGACCGCAACCTGGTGGGCATTCGCAACCTGTCGGAACAGGTGCTGCTGGGGGCAAGGCACACGGATACGGCCGGCCAGGACCTGGCACAGATGGCCGGCTCGCTGCATGAGACGGTGGCGCGGTTCAAGGTGTAGCCGAGTCGGGGTGAAAGGTATGTGGGAGCGAGCCTGCTCGCGATAGCGGTGGGTCAGTCCAGGAAGATGTTGGATGTGCCGGCGTCATCGCGAGCAGGCTCGCTCCCACAGGTTTTGCGTTGTACGGGATGCTGTATACGCCGCAAACCCCATGTGGGAGCGAGCCTGCTCGCGATAGCGGTGTGTCAGTCCAGGATGATGTTGGATGTGCCGGCGTCATCGCGAGCAAGCTCGCTCCCACAGGTTTTGCGTTGTACGGGATGCTGTATACGCCGCAGACCCCGTGTGGGAGCGAGCCTGCTCGCGATAGCGGCGTGTCAGTCCAGGAAGATGTTGGATGTGCGGGCGTCATCGCGAGCGGGCTCGCTCCCACAGGTTCTGGCGGCGTATGCACTGTCTCGTGGGATCACCACCCCCAGAACTGCAACCACCAGCCATATCCCACCAGGCCGCAGGCCAATGCCAGGCATGTCATGGCAGGTAATCGTCGAACCGGGGGCACCTGTTCCAGGCGTTTCCAACCCAGCCACAGGCTCCAGCTCATCGCCGCCAGCAACAGCGCGGCCCGAGCCGGTTGTACCCATTCGAGCGACAATCCTTCATAGCGCAACAGCTTCACCGTGGTGGCTGACAAGCCGAGAAACAGCCCTGCACCACCAAGAGGCGTCAAGATGATGGCCAAGGGCCAATACTGTGCAGCATCCCCCGATATTTTCGCCGCCAGGCGTATCAGCAGCGTCAACGAACCGCCCAGCAACAAGGCACTCATGCCCAGGTAGGCAAGGATGCACAACCCATCGAGCCAACTGAAACTGTCATTGAGCTGCGGATAGTGCGTCAGCAGCCACCACGGCGCGTTGTCCTGAAGGGGCCAGAGCAGATCGTGGGTGATCAGCCATTGGGCCAGGTTCTGCTTCAAGGCGATGAACCACGGGCTGACGGTCCACTGGAAAGCGCCCATGGCCAGGCCAATGACGCCGAACAACAGCAAGCGCACGTCCCACGGCGAGACGCTACTCGGTGTCGAGTGAAGGATTTCCTGGTTGCTGGAACGGGCGATCAGGCGCACGGCATCGCGCTGGCCGCTGCAACGACCGCAGGCGTGGCAGTCGGCGGCGCCTTGCATGCGACGAATGTCCAGCAAGGGCGCGCAGTTGGGCGGTGGCCGACGGGGCGCCGGGTTTTCCAGCCAGCGTTGTTCGTCCACCTGAAAATGCACTGGCGCCAAACGGGCGAGCAGGGCGAAGACGCCGCTGACCGGGCACAGGTAGCGGCACCACACCCGTTTGCCCCGGGCGAACAGCAGGCCGACGATCACCGCCGCGACGGTCGAACCGCCGAGGATCAACAACGCAGCCTGGGCATAGTCATAGACGCTGATGAGTTGGCCATAGATCGTGGTCAGGCAGAACGCCAGGGTCGGCCAGCCGGCCCAGCGCAGGCCTCGGGGCATGCCCAGGCCCTTGCCGTAGTGGCTGGCCCATTCGCTCAAGGCCCCTTCTGGACACAGCACACCACACCAGAGCCGGCCGAACAGCACAATCGACAGCAACACGAAGGGCCACCAGAGGCCCCAGAACAGAAATTGAGCCAACAATGTGAGGTTGTCGAAAAGGCGCGCCTGGCTGTCCGGCAAGGGCAGGAATGCAGGTATCACCAGCAGCACCCCATAGAACAGCACCACCGCCCATTGCACCGCACGAATGATCGCGCCGTGGCGGCGCATGCCGTCACCCAGGCGCTGGAGCCAGGCATTCAGGTCGGGCATGGCAGGGTTTCCACCTTGCGTGGCCGCAGCCAGCCGACGACGGTCAGCCAATAACCGATCCACACCAGCAACGTCAGTGCACTGGGACTCGCCCGATACCCGGCAAAATCGGCCAGGAAACCACCGAACCCATGACCATCATCCAGGATCGCGCTGGTGTCCCACAGGGCATCGCCGATGCCGCGATACACTGCCTCAGGCCAGTCCATCGCAAGCAACTGTCCGCCGACCCGTTCGATACCGCTGACCAGCAACGCCGCTCCCAGCAACAAAAGAATTGCCTCGCTGATGGCAAAGAAACGTGGCCATGAGATGAACCGTCGACTGCTGTGCAGCAAGGAAACGGTCAGCAGCGCCAGTACCAGCCCAGTCACCGCGCCAATGGCGAACAGGCCCAACTGCGGCCCCTGCAGGCGGGCCCCGGCACCATACAGGAAGACCACGGTTTCACTGCCTTCTCGGCTCACGGCCAACAGCGCCAGGACCAGCAGGCCCAGGCCACCCTGGCGGTCCAGGCGCTGATCGGCGTGACGGGTCAGTTCCTGCTTGAGCGTGCCGGCGTTGCGGTGCATCCAGCTCACCATCTGCACGATCAGCACACTGGCGAACAGCGCCAATGAGGCCTGGAACCATTCGTTGGCCGCGCCGCTCATGGCCTCGCCGGCCAGCAGGATCAGACCGGCCAGCGCGGTCGAAAGCAGCAGGCCCAGGGCAGCGCCGCTCCAGACGTAGCGCAATAATTGCCGGGTCTGTCGCTGCCGGCTGACCCAGGCCTGGAGAATCCCGAGTACCAACAAGGCCTCGACGCTTTCGCGCCAGACAATAAACATCGATTGAGTCATGCAAACGCCTCCTGCTGACCGATTACTGGGCCAGGATGCCGCCCTCGGGCAGTTGCGGATTGAATTCATCGAAAAACGGATAGTGCCCCGGACGCAACGGGTGAATCACGACAAAGGTGGTGACCCCGGGCGACAGCACTTTTTCCACTCGCAATGGCGTGCTCTCGAACTCCGCCGGGCCCTGGCCGACGTTTTTCAGCACGATCTTGAAGCGCTGTCCGGCCGCTACTTCCAACAGCGCCGGGGTGAAATGTCCGTCGCGGATGCTTAGCTCATAAGTCGGCAGCTCGGCCTGGGCCAGTGAGGGCAGCAGGCCCGCCAGCATCAGCCAGGCCAGGCGTCCATACCTTGCGGGCTGCCCGCAGGTTCGGCGGGCCATCTTCAATATCCGCCTTTCTTGCCGATCCCGGCGTAGACAAATTCGTAGTGCAATTCACAACGTTCGAACCACGGCGCGACGCCGGTTTCCTTATCGGTATGACGACCGAGCGAGCCATGACCGCCGGGGGGCAGGAGGGTGAAGGTCAGTTGATATTTGCCGGGGCCGAGCAGCTTCACGTTGTCGCCGTAGTGCGGTCCGTCATTGGCGACCATGGCGTGGAAGTCACCCTTGAGCTCGGTGTCGTTGCCCTGTTTTTTCAGCAGGAACGACACGTTGAGGTAAGGCACGAAGCTGCCTTCCTGGAAGCCTTGCGGGTTGTCCGCCGTGGCGCGGATATCCGCTTCCAGGTGAACATCGGAATCAGCAGTGGCGCGCATCATGCCGGCCGGGGCCATTTCAATCGGTTGCAGGTACACCGCGCCGACTTCCAGTCCCGGGCACATTTGCGGTTCGCCGATGGGGTATTCCTTAGCCTGGGCCAGTGGCGCGAGAACGAGGAGGGCGAGAGACAGGGGAACGGGCGTGCGCATGATGACTTCCTGGACGACGTAAGAGTTGGCCGGAGTCTAGGGAGCTTCGCTGCGAATAATAATGATTATTGTCAATTTTCAGCGTGATTCCATGAAAGCGATGAGAGGAAGGCTCTTGATCGAAATCAAGGGCTGTACGGGACTGGCGCGGTAGGGTGCAGCTACACCCATCTTTCAGCGGGGTTCCCATGGCCAAGCCCTTTCCCGTAAGTCCCAAACACCCTGAACGCATCTGCTGGGGCTGCGACCGTTACTGCGCGTCGAACGCCCTGGCCTGTGGCAACGGCGCCGACCGGACCATGCATCCGGCTGAGATGATCGGGGAGGATTGGTACCTGCATGGGGAGTGGGGATTGGAATTGACTGACATTACAGACCAAAGCGCCAATCCGAAGAAATAGACTAAAGCACCTGTCTGAAGGAATAGACCAAACCTGTGGCGAGGGGATTTATCCCCGCTGGGGCGCGAAGCGGCCCCACAATCTTAGGGCCGCTTCGCAGCCCAGCGGGGCGGTGCGACGTTTCGCTGAATCCCCTCGCCACATTAAAACCTGCCAGCCTGGAAATAACTGGCTGGCAGGTGTACTCAGAGCGTCGGCATCTGCCCGATCCGCCCCATCATCTCGGTCACGATCTGCAAGTCCAACATGAACTGCTCGACCGTCTTGAACTCGTTGTCGTTATGCCCGGTGTATTTGACGTCGGGCATTGCCAGGCCGAACTGCACGCCGTTGGGCAGGTCGTGGACCGAAGTGGCGCCCGCCGAGGTGCCGTACTTGTGTTCCATGCCCAGGTTCTCGGTGGCCACGGCTAGCAGCGCCTTGACCCATTCACCCTCGGGGTTGCGGTACATCGGTTCGTCGATGGAGTAATCGAAGGCCACCGCCACGTGGGACTTCTTGCTCCAGGCAGCCAGTTTGTCGGCAATTTCGGACTTGAGCGCTTCAGTGGGCTTGCCGACTGGAACACGCAGGTTGACGGCGAGCTTGAAGGTCTTCTCATCCATGCCGACGTAGGTCAGGGAGGCGGTCAGCGGGCCCATGAACGCGTCGGAGAAGCCAATCCCCAACTGCTTGCCCAGGTAGTCCAGGCCCCAGTTGTCAGCGGCGTAGCGGGCGGCGTCGGTGATGTGGTTGTGCTTGAGTGCGACCTTGCCGTCGAGGCCGTTGATGAAGTCCAGCATCCGCGCTACCGGGTTCACGCCCGACTCGGGTTCTGACGAGTGAGCGGAAACACCGGTAAAGGTCAGTTGGACGTCTTTGCCGACGACCTGGCTGGCGACCTCGAAGTTGCCGCCGTTGCGCTTGGCATAATCGGTACCGGCCTTGAGCAGGCTGGCGGCCAGTTTGGCAGGCTTGTCAGCGACGAAGGTGGCCACCGATGTCGATGGAATCTGGTTGGTTGCCAGGCCACCGGTCAGGGCTGTAATTTCGGCGCCCTTGCCTTGTGCGGGGCGGCGGGCAAAGTTTGCCATGACCGTGCCATAGCCTTTTTCGGCAATCACGACCGGGTAGCCGCCATCCAGCGCCAGGTTGTAATTCGGCGTCGGGTTGTGTTCGAAGTAGTAGGGGATCGCGTCGCCGGTGGTTTCTTCGGTGGTGTCCACCAACAGCTTGAAGTTCCTCGCCAGGGGCAGCTTCTCTTCCTTGATGATCTTCATGGCATAGAGCGCCACGACGATACCGTTCTTGTCATCCTCCGTGCCTCGGCCGTACATGCGGTCGCCCACCAGGGTGACTTTGAACGGGTCGAGCCGTGTGCCGTCCTTCAGCACCCAGTTTTCCGGCGTCACCGGGACCACATCGGCGTGTGCGTGGATACCCACGACTTCGTCGCCGCTGCCTGGCAGGGAAATTTCATAGACACGGTTGTCGATGTTGCGGAAGTTCAGATTGAAGGTCTGGGCGAGGCTCTTGATCTTGTCGGCGATTTTGAGGAATTCGGGATTCTCGTGCTGGGCCACGCCGTCCTTGCGGTAGGTCGGGATCGCTACCAGTTCTTTCAGGGTTTCGGTGGCGGCGCTGCCGTATTTCACTCGCGCGTAGATGCCCAGCAGACGATGGATTTCATTCTGCTGTTCGGTTGAAAGGGGCTTGTTGTCGAGAAAGGCGTTGATGGCCGGACCCAGGTCGGCGGTTTTGGCCAGGTCACTCTTGGCCACGCTGCCCAGGAATTGCCTGAAGTCGGTGACCGATGTGTCAGCGAGGGTCTTGACGAGCGTCGCGCTCTGCTGCGCGGTGATGTTGGCGAGTGCTGGCGCGGAGAGTGTTGCGAAGCTGGACAGCAGCAGGGTGGTCACAGCCAGGTGCTTGAGCGAGAAGTCCATTGCTGGGGGCATTCCTTTGCAGGCGAGTTGAAGGAAGATGTTTCATTGGCGAAACAACTACGCAACCTAACACTGCTGCCCAGCGGGCAGGGAGCCTATGAGGTGGATTTGTCGCACACTCAAGCAAAAACGGCGCAGAAATGAAAAACAACCAGGCGGGCAGCGCCACTGTGGGAGCGAGCCTGCTCGCGATGACGGCGGCACATTCAACATCTGCGTGACAGACCCACCGCTATCGCGAGCAGGCTCGCTCCCACAGAGGACTCAGGGTGTATGCGGTCTTTGCATATGCCACCTGATCTTGTGGGAGCCGGGCTTGCCCGCGATGACGGCGGTCCTGTCAGCGTTTCAGCGACAGATCCACCGCTTTCGCGAGCAAGCCCGCTCCCACAGGCCATTGCGGCATTGCTTAATGCGGTGCGCGAGGAATCGTCTTGAGCAGGTCTTCAGGGCTGATGTACCCGACCACCGGCTGCGCCGTGCTGCCCGGCAACGGCAGGTCGAGGATGTGGCCCTTGATCTTGCCGACCACATGCATCTCGCAAGGCTTGCAGTCGAACTTCAGTGTCAGGACTTCATCCCCATGGATGAGCTGCATCGGCGCGACCTTGGTGCGCACGCCGGTGACGCCCTTGGCCTGCTTGGGGCAGAGGTTGAACGAGAAGCGCAGGCAGTGCTTGGTGATCATCACCGGCACTTCACCGGTTTCTTCGTGAGCCTCGAACGCCGCGTCGATCAGCTTGACGCCATGGCGATGATAGAAGTCCCGGGCCTTCTGGTTGTAGACGTTGGCCAGGAACGACAGGTGCGACTCCGGGTACACCGGTGGCGGACTGGTCTCGGCCTTGCGGCCACCGCGTGGGTGAGCTTTGACGCGGGCGGCGGTCAGGGCTTCGATGGCTTCGCGCCGCAACGCCTTGAGCTGCGAGTTGGGAATGAAGAACGCCTGGGGCGCATCCAGCTCGATGGCGGTGGCGTGGTATTCGGTGGTACCCAGTTGGCCGAGCAGGTCGTGCAATTGCTCCAGGGCCTGCTCCGGCTTGTTGGCCACGCCGAACGGTCCGTCCAGGGCGACGCTGGCACGGATGCCTTCCTCGCTGGTGGCCGTCAGTTCCAGGCGCTCTTCGCGCAGGCGCGCGTTCCACGCCAGGCCAACACGGCGCTCGGATGAGGTCTTGAGCAGGGCTTGCTGCCAGTTATGGTCCAGGTTGCGGCTCAACGGGTGGTTGGGGCGCAACTGGTACATCCCGGCTGGCATTTCGTTCGGCTCGACGCGGTAGCGGTAGCGCTTCTGGCCGTCTTCTTCGAATTCGCCCTTGGGCTCGGCGATGTTGGCCCGGAAGCCCACCACTTCACGCTTGACCAGCACATTCAGGCCGTCGCCGTTGGACAACGGATCGAAGGTCACGACCTGCAGGTCGCGCTTGCCGACTTTTTCCACCACGCCCACCGGCACGCCGGTGAAGGTCGGTGAGTCGAAGGCACCGATGTCGATCTTGCGCTCGCTGACGAAGTAGTCGGTGCTGCCACGGTGGAAGGTCTTGTCCGGGTCGGGCACGAAGAAGTGCGCGGTACGACCGCTGGACGCGCGGGCCAGGTCGGGGCGGTCTTCGAGGACGTCGTCCAGGCGCTGGCGGTAGTAGGCGGTGATGTTCTTCACATAGCCCATGTCCTTGTAGCGCCCCTCGATCTTGAACGAGCGCACGCCGGCTTCCACCAAGGCGCGGATGTTGGCGCTCTGGTTGTTGTCCTTCATCGACAGCAGGTGTTTTTCGTAGGCGACGACCCGACCCTGGTCGTCCTTGAGGGTGTAGGGCAGGCGGCAGGCCTGGGAGCAGTCGCCACGGTTGGCGCTGCGTCCGTTCTGGGCGTGGGAGATATTGCACTGGCCGGAGAATGCCACGCACAGCGCGCCGTGGATGAAGAATTCGATGGCAGCATCGGTTTCGTCGGCGATGGCGCGGATTTCCTGCAGGTTCAGCTCGCGGGCCAGCACCAGTTGCGAAAAGCCGGCCTGGTCGAGGAACTTCGCCCGGGCCAGGGTACGGATGTCGGTCTGGGTGCTGGCGTGCAGTTCGATCGGCGGAATGTCCAGCTCCATCACCCCCAGGTCCTGGACGATCAACGCATCGACACCCGCATCGTACAGCTGGTGGATCAACTGGCGGGCCGGCTCCAGCTCGTTGTCGTGGAGGATGGTGTTGATCGTGGTGAATACCCGGGCGTGGTAGCGGTGGGCGAACTCCACCAGCCGGGCGATATCGCCCACTTCGTTGCAGGCGTTGTGACGCGCGCCGAAACTCGGGCCACCGATGTACACGGCGTCGGCGCCATGCAGGATGGCCTCGCGGGCGATGGTCACGTCGCGGGCAGGGCTGAGCAATTCCAGATGATGTTTGGGCAAGGACATGTATTTTTAGTCAGGCTGGTCACGGTCGAAGCGACCATTGTAGCCGCCAGGCGCCTTGCCGACACCTGTGGACTTGGATTTGTGCGATCCGGACCGATGCACGGCGGTTCCCAACAGGGTCAAGCCGACGTTGCGCTGGCGCTGCACCAACGGTTTCGCCCGGTGTTCTTGGCCAGGTACAAAAAGGCGTCGGCGGCCTTGATCAACATGGCGGGCGTTACGTCCACCGTGCCCGGCTGGGTAGTGGTGATGCCGGCGCTGGCCGTGACGATGCCCAATGGATGGTCGACATGTTCGATGTCCAGCGCCCTGATGGCGTCAAGAATGTCCTGGGCGACCTTGGCGGCACCAGTGCCGTCGGTATTGGGCAGCAGCACGGTGAATTCTTCGCCACCGTACCTGACCGCCAGGTCCCCCGGTCGTTTGACCGCGTCCTGGATCGCCCCGGCAATGGCATGCAGGCAGTCATCCCCGGCGGCGTGCCCGTATTTGTCGTTGAAGCGCTTGAAGTAATCGACATCGAGCATGATCAGGGCCAGGGAAGAGCCCTGGCGCTTGGCCAGGCGCAGCTCATCGGTCAAGGCAAGGTCCAGCTTCCTACGGTTGCCCAACCCGGTGAGGCTGTCGGTCAGCGCCATGTCCCGCATGCTCTGGTGCGCATGACGGATCTGCTTTTCCATGATGATCCGGTAGCGCAGTTGGCTCAGGACGATGAGGCCGAAGCCGACCAGGGTGACGATCAGGAAAACCAGCACGAAGCCGGTCTTAAGCAGGTCGCGGCGCCAGGGCGCGATGATGGAGTCCCGGGACAGGCCGGCTTCCACCACCAACGGGTACGTAGTCAGGGCGCGGTAGCCGTACAGGCGTTCGGTGTCGTCGATCACTGCACGGGCTTCGGCAGTACCCTGGTTCGATGTCGGCAGGAAGTTCTTGAAGATCACGCTATTGACCAGGCTCTTGCCGATCACCGTCTCGACGAAGGGGCGCCGTACCAGAATGGTGCCGTTGCGCAGGGCCAGGACCAGGGCGCCCTTGTCGTCGATCTTGAAGTCGCCGTAGTAGTCCACGAAGTAGCTGACCTTGATCGTTCCAAGCAGCACGCCGGCGAACGAACCGTCGGGATTGTTCAGGCGTCGGGAAATGGGAATGATCAGGTCGTCGGTGGACCGGCTCCTGATGACTTCGCCGATGCGTACGTTTCGATCCGTGTGGGTGCGGTGGTACTGGAAATAGTCACGGTCCGCGTTGTTGGCCGGTTCCGGGATCGTCTCCTTGTCCGTGACCACCCATTGCCCATCGGGCCCATAGATAAACAGCCCGTGCAGTTGCGGCATGATGGCGGATTGCTGCACCAGTAGTTTATGGAGGCGCGGGATATCGATGTTTTCGAATCCGTCGCCTTCCACTCGCTCGCTGAGTGCGGCGGTGACGACGTCCACCTGGCGGATGGTGTCTTCTGCATGCTGGGCCGTCGCCCGCGCCAGGTTCGTCACCGAATCGCGGGCGGCCGAAAATGCAGCACGGTAGTCACGCCATGTCCTCCAGCCTTCAACGGACAGGAAGGCTATCACCACCACCAGCATGAAACTGATGGTCAGCCTCAATGCCGCGCCTGGCCGCGCAGCCTGGGGGTCGAAATCCTCGACAGGGCTTTCGCCTTTTGGCTCCGGCCGTTTGCGTCCGAGCATCAACATTTCCTTTTACGACAAGTCTGCGCACTATGGATGCGCAGCCTATCTTATTCAATTCCAGCACATTAGCCAGTTGCGAGATCGACGTTGGCACAGACGCAGTGGGAAGCTCTTATGAAAGTTGGTGTCATTTCCGATACCCACGGATTACTCCGCCCCGAAGCGCTTGCCGCGCTGGCGGGATGCGATCGGATCATTCATGGCGGAGACATCGGCAGCCCCGGGATCCTCGAACAACTGGCATCGATTGCTCCGCTGTATGTGGTGCGCGGCAACAACGACCTGGATGCCGATTGGGCCAGGCAGCTTGCCGATAGCCTGCAATTCGATCTGTGTGGGTGGCAGGTTCTGCTGGTGCATGACATTGCCGATGTACCGGCTTCACTCGACCCGGGGGTGAAGGTGGTCATCACGGGGCACTCCCACAAGCCGGGTATCGAATGGCGTGGCGAGCGCTTGTATCTGAACCCCGGCAGCGCCGGCCGGCGGCGTTTCAAACTGCCGGTGACGCTGGGGTTGCTGGAGGTGAGTGCAGGCTCGATCGAGCCGCGGATCGTCTCGTTACTGGAGTGATGAAAGGGTGCGGGGCTGGTGCGAGGAGGACCGCTGTCGAGGAAGCCATTGGCTTTACTACCGAACAGGGGCGAAGTGGAATTACCTGCGGAAAAGCGCCATCATTTAGCCTTCATTTGGGCTCAATGACAGGGATGACATGCAAATCGATAATCTGAAGCGCTTTCTGGAAGCAGGAACGACCTTCTCCATGGGCGATGCCATCACGCCCCACACGGCCAATGATTTCTGGCAGTGGGCCTTCTCCAATATGAATGTGCCCGTATTACGAGGCGTGCTGATCGAGTACCTGGTGGCAAAGAAGTTGATTGCCCATTGCGACGACATCGTCGGTGATACGGTACGAGCGCTGACCACCTATACCCCGCGCAAAGGCGATCTGACCCGCAGCATTGAAAAACACTACCAGGTGCAGCCTCACGGCGATGTGTTCGACCTGCAACTGACCTGGGGCGTGACCTTGGAAATAAAGAGCACGGCATCCCCGGACAACTGGCGGCTGAACAAGACGTGCCGGTGGAACATCATTCAGGACAGGAATCTCAAGGAGGCAGTATTTCCTTCCCAGTTCTACATCCTTGCGCAGATGGGGCCGGCAGCGAGCCTCAATGACAGTGCACTGGACCTGGGTGCCATCGTTTTCCATGTGCGTACCGGTGAGGAACTGGACGCGCTGGCAGTGGGGCAACAGTCACTGGGATTCTCCAAATTCGTGGGCGTTGAAAACAAGCGCCGCAGTTGCAGCTATGACGAGTTGCCTGCCGTTCTATTGGACCTGCAGACGCAACGTCTGCGTCGTATCCAGAAGAAGCTCCGCCCGGATTGGAAGCTGGTTCCACTTGAGCGCGGGGACGATGACTTCCTGCCTTTGGCTGTGGAGCAGGCCGGCCAGGTGGAGGCGTGGTGGTATTGGCAGGCGGAGGTGCAAGGCAAATGGACTGCCGTGCCGATCGCGCCGATTCCATGGCCTTGGCTGCCGGACGAGACACCTGACTGGCGGGATTGGGAGGCAGCAGGTTTTGCGTTTGTCCCGGAGGTCGCGGCGTCGGTGGATGAGCCTGAGGATGCGCCGATTGTCGTCAGCTGATCCGCCGCCATCGCGAGCAGGCTCGCTCCCACACTGGTTGTGGGCTGGTCGCGAGGTCACTGTTTCACCATCCCTGTGGGAGCGAGCTTGCTCGCGATGGCGGTCTGTCAGTCACCTCAGTGTTGGCCGGCAAAAAACACCCGCCGAACCTTCCATGGCGGGTGTCTGGGAAAAACCGGCTCAGAAAGGAGGGATCTGGCCGGAGTCGGAAAGTGAAATCACGCCACCGGAATCGACGGGTCGGCCGCTGCCAGGGCCGCCGCGCGGTCGGCGGCGGGCGGGTAGATCCATATCGAGTTGATCTGGGTCTTGAGGTCCTTGGCTTCCTGGCCCACCAATTTGAGCTGGCGATCCCAACCTTCGGTGTACACCGCCCCCCAGGCTCCGAGGTCCAGGCAGGTCACGTACTTGGGCTGGCTGTAGGTCATCGGAGCCACGCCCAGCAGGTCGGCAGCGACATTGTTGCCGGCATAGCGGCCCAGGGCAATGGCGTGCTGGCAGGACATCGCCGCGTAGTTGCCCACGGTGTCGGTGGCGGCGTAGGCCACGTCACCGGCGGCGAAGATATGGTCCTGGCCCAACACCTTCAGGTTGCCGTCGACGTGCAACCGGCCCTGGCGATCACGGGTGCCGGGTACGTGTTCGGTCAACGGACTGGCGCGGAAGCCCACGGTCCAGACCACGGTGTTGGACTCGATTCGCTGGCCGTTCGACAGGGTGACGCCGCTGGGATCCACCGATTCGACCGAGGCGTTGAGAATCCATTCGATGCCCAGGTGAGCCGAGGCTTCGATAAGGGAAGGGCGGATGCCTTCGCCCAGGGAGGCGCCGATCTGCGGTGCGCGGTCGACGACGATCACCCGGATGTTGGCCTGTTCGCCCAAGGCGGCGCGCAGGCGGGCGGGCATTTCGGTTGCGGTTTCGATCCCGGTAAAGCCGCCGCCGGCCACCACCACGGTGTTGCGGGCGGGACTGTCCGGGCGGTTTGCGAGGGACTTGATATGAGCTTCGAGGCGGGTTGCCTGCTCGATTTCATCGACATCGAAGGCGTGCTCGATCACACCCTTGAAGTCAGCGCGCATCAACTGACTGCCGGCGGCGAGCACCAGCCGATCATAGCTCAGCGTGCCTTGGATGCCGGAGGCGTCGCGATAGCCCACTTGCTTGCGCTCGGCATCGACGCTGTCCGCCGAGCCCTGCACGAAATTCACCCCGACCGCGTTGAACAACTCGTCCAGCGGGGCCTTCATCGTATGGACGTCAGGCTCGTAGAAACGTGGCCGGATCCGCAGCTCCGCCTGGGGCGCCAGGACAGTAATCTGCACATCGTTGCGATCATGCTGGTCCAACAGGCGGGCCGCGCTCAACGCGCTCCATACCCCGCCGAAACCTGCGCCAACTACCAGAATATGCTGTTTCATGATGTGCTCCCGAAGACAAAATCGATACGTTGAATTGTTCAACTGTTTCAGCGTGACCGTGTCGCGAGGTACCCGAACGTGCGTGGCTTCATGCATTCAGCTTCGGTTCGCTGTAGGAAATGGTATTCGTCGGTTCGGCGTCCGACACTTCTACATAAGGTCAGCGGGGGCACGTCTGGGTATGAAGGATTTATACGAAGGTGTTAGAGCGATGGGGTTGAACGCGGCTTTTGTGAACGCCGCAGAACCTGTGGGGGCCGGGCTTGCCCTGATGCCGATCAGTTAAGCCACCGACCTGTGGGAGCAAAGCTTGCTCGCGATTGCGGTAAGTCAGTCAGCAACAATGTTGACTGACCTGTCGCTATCGCGAGCAAGCTTTGCTCCCACAAGGATTGTGCCGTTTGATCCTTGACTGACTGGCATTAGGGCTTGCTCGCGATGACGGCGGTACATTCAACATGGATGCAAGCTGACCCACCGCTATCGCGAGCAGGCTCGCTCCCACAAAGGATCGGCGGTTGGACGATGCTTTTGTGAACGC
Organism: Pseudomonas sp. ICMP22404; assembly: GCF_006227205.1. Taxonomy (GTDB): domain Bacteria; phylum Pseudomonadota; class Gammaproteobacteria; order Pseudomonadales; family Pseudomonadaceae; genus Aquipseudomonas. The sequence continues at coordinate 446,047 of NZ_VCNG01000003.1, read as the reverse complement.
CGCAGGACCTGTGGGAGCCGGGTTTGCCCTAATGCCGATCAGTTAAGCCACCGACCTGTGGGAGCAAAGCTTGCTCGCGATTGCGGTAAGTCAGTCAGCAACAATGTTGACTGATCTGTCGCTATCGCGAGCAAGCTTTGCTCCCACAAGGTTTGTGCCGTTTGATCCTTGACTGACTGGCATTAGGGCTTGCTCGCGATGACGGCGGTACATTCAGCATGAATGCAAGCTGACCCACCGCTTCGCGAGCAGGCTCGCTCCCACAAGGATGTGTGGTTATTCAGTCGACCGGCCGATTGAGCACCGATTCGATGCTGGCGATCAGTTCAGCGCAGCGAAACGGCTTGGGAAAGAATGCCACCGGCTCCGCTGCACCGGCCTTGACCCGGGGCATCGGGGCGGGATGCCCAGTGATGAAAATGACCGGGATGTGAACGCCTTGGTCGGCCAGTTGGTTATACATCTGGATGCCGCTCATGCCGGGCATCGTGATATCCGAGATCAGGCAGGCGGTCTGTTCGGGACCGCCGGAGGACAGGAAGTCCAAGGCGTTGGCATAGGTGCGAACGGTATAGCCGCTGGAGCGCAAGAGACCGTCCAATGCGATTCGAACGGACTCATCATCATCGACCACTGAAATAATTGCGGTATTGGACATTTAGGTACCGAAGGTGATGTCAGGTCGCCATAAAGGCCCCGTCTTCCCTGCAAGATACCTTGTCCTGCCACCCCGCCAAGTTATACCTGGGTATGAACGTTCACCCGGCGCGATGCATGTCCAGTGCCTGGGCCATGCGCACCAGATCGGCGAACGAGCGCGCGCACATTTTGCGCATGGCCTGGCCCCGGTGGATCTTGACCGTGATCTCACTCAGGCCGATTTCCCCGGCGATCTGTTTGTTCATCAGGCCCGACACGGCCAGGCCCATCACCTGTTGTTCTCGGGCGGTCAGGGTGGCGTAACAGTCCTGGAGCGCCCGACGGCTAAGGTCGGACTCGCGGCGTAACCGATCCCGCTGGAGGGCGGCGGACACTGCATCGATCAAGTCCTGCTCCCGGAAAGGTTTGCTCAGGAAATCCACTGCGCCGGCTTTCATGGCCTTCACCGTCATGGCGATATCGCCGTAGCCGGTCATGAACACGATCGGCAGGTTGATATTGGTCGTTGCCAGCTGTTGCTGAAAGTCCAGGCCGCTGATGCCTCGCAGCCGCACGTCCAGCACCAGGCAACTGGGCTGGTCGGGGCGAGGGTGTTGCATGAACTCCGTCACCGAGCCGAACAACGCGACCTGCAGGCCAATGGAGCGCAACAGGCCGCCGAGGGCTTCGCGCAGCGGTTGATCGTCGTCGACGATATAAACGAGCGGCTCATCGTTGATGGCCTGGCAGGTGGAGTAGGTGGGCGTCATTGGGTGTCCGAAACGATCTAGTACAAGTGAGTAGGGGCCACGCGAACCGCAACGAAGTGCCTTGGGTGGCCTCACTGAGTCCGGCTTTCCGCGTCATGGAAATCGTTGCATCTTAAAAGTGCCGCAGGCCACCCGGTAGGACATAAAACCCTGAAATTGCGCCACGGTCCTGAAGCGCTGCATACCGAAGTATCGGTGGGCTTGCCTAAAGGTTGAATGGGTTGTCCCTAGGTACAACAGACAAGCGCACCACGGCGGACATAACCTGCCAGCCATACCGTCGCCGGTGCGTCTCGATGAAAAGGCCGACGATGATTCTGTCCACTCCTGACTCAATGGCCTGGCGCCTGGGGCGACGACTATGATGAACAGAAATGACCTGCGTCGTGCTGACATCAATCTGCTGGTTGTCTTCGAGACCTTGATGCATGAGCGCAATGTCAGTCGTGTCGGTGAAAAGCTGTTTCTCGGTCAACCGACGATCAGCAGCGCACTGGCTCGTTTGCGGCTGATGTTCGATGACCCCTTGTTCATCCGTTCGGGCCGTTTGATGGAGCCGACGTCACGGGCCCAGGAGATATTTGCCAACCTGAGCCCGGCGCTGGATGGCATTGCCGCGGCCCTGAGTCGCTGCCAGGCGTTCGATCCGGCCACCAGTGAGGCGACCTTTCATGTCGGACTGTCCGATGACGTTGAATACGCGTTGCTGCCGGAGCTGTTGCGCCGCCTGCGGGGCGAGGCGCCGGGCACCACATTGGTGGTGCGCCGGGCCGATCAATGGCAGATGTCCCAACTGCTGACCAGTGGGGAAATCACCCTGGGTATCAGCCACACCCTGGAGCTGCCGGCCAATGCCCGGCGCAAGGACTTGCGCCAGATCCGGCCGATGCTGCTGCGGGCCGATTCGCAGCCCGGCGAATTATCGCTGGACGAGTTCTGCCAACGACCCCACGCAGTGGTGTCGTCCATGGGCAATGTCATCGATGATTCTGATCGCGCCTTGAGCCTGATCGGGCGCCAACGTCGGGTGGTGCTGACCGTGCCTCAGTTCAGCGCCTTGCCCGTGCTGTTGGCCCACAGCGACATGATCGCCATCGTGCCGGACTACGTGGCCCAGGCAATGGCGGTGAGCGCGGGCCTGAGGGCCGAGCCGGCGCCGATCCGCTTGCCCGAGCACGCGTTGTCGATGGTCTGGGGAGGAGCCTCTCACAATGATCCGGGGGAGTGCTGGTTGCGCTCCCGTTGCAGCGCGTTCGTGGCCGCGCGCGCCGAGCATCTGGACGCCAGGAAAGTCGCTTGAGCGCTGCGGGCCGGCTAATCGTCTTTCGAGGCGTATCCCTCGGGGTCGATGTTGGCTTGCGCCTTCGCCACCAGTCGCTGCACCCATTCGGCATCCCGCTCGTTGACCACGGCGTAGCGCTCTGGAGGAAAAAAGCGCCAGTGATGGGCCACCTCGGCAAGGCGCTTGAGTTCATCGCCAGCCAGCCAGTACGACGTGTCGATCAAGGGGATCGCTGGGCCGTCGAAGCGCCGGCCCAGCGGCAGCTGGGTGCCGGGGGCAAAGGCAATCGCCAGATGCGCCCGTGGTTGCAGCTGCTTGGCCGGCGCAGGCGTCCGTCCAATCCGGGCGTAGGTGAAGTTGCCCGGGAATTGCTCCTTGAGCACCAGCCAGTGCCCTGCCTCGGTCTTGGCCAGGATCCACTGCGATACACCGCTGTCTTGCACGTGCTCGATTTTATCGTTGACCCAGAGCATGAGGGTGTTGCAGTCCGGGTCATAGTCGCTGGACCACAGGCAGAAGCCCGAGACCAGGGTATGGCGCTCAAGCTCGACCAGTCCTCGGTCCGGCATGGACTGCCAATAGCGTTTGGTCGGGTCGTGTTTGTCCCGCAGGAAATTACGCAGCGCCCAGGTCGTGGTGAAAAGCACCATCGCGACCACCTGCCATCCCAGGGACTCACCGATGATGGGGTCTACGTCCAGGCCAGGGGCAAACAGCGTTCGATAGAGCAACAGCCCCAGGATGAATGCGATGGGAGGCAACAGGGGGCCGAAGCACAGCGGCGGCATCAGCACCACGATCCAGTTGAAGCGGTGATGGGCCGCGTAGTCATGGGCCCAAGCCTGCTCCTGGGGGAGCATCGGCGCTTGCTCACGCGGGCCGATGCCTGAGTCTGGGGTCCAGAAACGTATGTACTGTGTGTAGGAGAAGTCACTCATGGACGAAGTCATGCTCGTTGAGGTAATCGTTGTGAGCCCCGGCCCGGTCAGCGGGAAAAGCGCTTGCGGTAGTCCCGAGGTGAAATCGAGAGGTGGCGCTGGAAGGTATGACGCATCCGCTCTTCGTCACCGAAGCCGCACGACCGGGCGATCTGGTCGATGTTGCGTTGGGAGTCTTCCAGCAGCCTTCGCGCGGCTTCCAGGCGGAACAGCTCGATGGCCTTGGCCGGGGTTCGCCCGGTCTGGCGCTTGTAGACCCGGGCAAAATTGCGCGGGCTCATCCGCGCCTGGCGGGCCAGCCGTTCGATGGTCAGGTCGTCGCCCAGGTGTTCGGCAATCCAGAGGTGCAGCTCGTCGAAGCTGGCGCTGTCTTGGGTTTGCAGTTGCAACAGCTGGCTGAACTGCGCCTGGCCACCAGGGCGCTTGAGAAACACCACCAGCTCCCGGGCCACCTGCAGGGCGACGTCGCGACCGCAATCGGCTTCCACCAGCGCCAGGGCCATGTCGATGCCGGCGCTGACCCCCGCCGAGGTCCACACGTGGCCTTGCTGGATGAAGATCGCGTCCAGGTCCACTTCAACCGCCGGGAAGCAGTCCCTGAGCATGTCGCACATGGCCCAGTGGGTCGCGGCGCGGCGTCCGTCCAGCAAGCCGGCCTGGGCCATCAGGAACGTGCCGCTGCACACCGATGCGGTGCGTCGGGCTTTGGCCGAGGCATGGCGCAGCCAGTCGACCAGGTCGACGCAATCGATCATCGCCTGGCGGATGTCGGGCGCGCCGGGGACGATCAACGTGTCGATCAGGACGTCGTCGAACTGGCGCAGGCAGCAGGTTTCCACGACCAGGCCCTCGGCGGTTCGCATCAATCCGCCGGCGAGGCTGGCGGTATGCACGGCGTAGCCGGGCAGGCCGCGTTCGGCCATGGCTTTGGTTGCCGCCCAGAACACCGTCTGGGCGCCGGTCAGGTCCAACAGGCCCATATGCGGATAGGCCAGGAAGACCAGCGTGCGTGGTTGGGTGATCGACCGGGTGGCGAGGTCGATGTCACGGGGCATTTCGTTCATGGTGGCGTGGAGGTTCAAGAGGTCGATTTCATTGTGCTTTATACACCGGAAGGCAATCCATGCCGGGTCGATTATCCATTTTCGGCACAATTGCTCGGTGCGCCTGGGAGACGGAATGGAACTTGCCTGATCTTTGCCCAACCAGCCCAGGAATCGATGAAGGTCGGGTCAATGAATAACAACAACATCGCATCGCCGGTCAATCGGTTCCGTACCGTCGACATCGATGAGCATGCCCGGAACATGGGCGGTTGGCAGGTCTGTTACGACCAACTGACCCCAGGGCGTTTCGAAGGCGAGTTGATCGAATTCCGTTCCGACTGGATGCAATTGGTGCGCGACCGCTCTAACCAGGCCATGACCAAGCGTGGGACGGCCTGGGAAGGGGCCATCACCTTCAGCATGCCGTTGGTGGCGGACGGTCCGGTCTTTTGCTCCGGGCATCCGATCCTCGAGCCCAGCCTGTTGGTGGCCCGGGGGCAGAACTTGCCTGAGTTGCGCACGCCCCAGCATCTGGACGTGCTGGGTGTCGCCATCGACGAGCAAGCGTTGGCGCATGTGCTGGAGCGGCAGGGCAGTCGTTTTCGAATTACCGATCTTCCCAAGTGTTACCGCCTCGGCGACTCGACGCTGCCGGCTGAACTGGCGGCCCTGTTCGGCGAGCTGGAAAGCGACCAGGGACGGGAATCATTGCTGGGTTACGAGTCGATCCGTCGCGGCCTGCGGGATACGGTGATGCTGCACATGCTGGAACTGGTGGCGCCGGACGAGGCACCGCCCCTCAGCCCCACGGCGCGCAAGCGCATGGTCGACCGGGCCCGGGAGTACGCGTTGGCCCATGTCGACGAGCCGCTGTCGATCCTTGATCTGTGCAACCACATCGGTGCCAGCCGGCGCAAATTGCAGTATTGCTTCCAGGAGACCCTGGGCATCAATCCCGTGGCTTATTTGCGGGCACTGCGCCTCAATGCCGTGCGCCGTGAGCTGCGCAACGGCGATCAAGTCCAGGGTGTGCAAGAGGTGGCGGCACGCTGGGGCTTCTGGCACCTGAGCCGGTTTTCCAGCGACTATCGGGTCCTGTTCGGCGAGACACCTTCGCAAACCCTGCGTCGCACGCATCTGTGCTGAAAACGGATAACGGCCGATAGGGCCTGCTCCCTAGGATGACCCCACCACCATACGGTCGGAAGGGGCATTCGATGAATCAGAACAACAAAACAAACGTCTTGCGCTTTACCTGGTTGACCCTGGGGGTGCTGGGCCTCTGCGCCGGCGCCCATGGCACCGAAAACGGCGCGCCGACCACCGCGGTCGGGGTCTATGATTTCGGCGCGGGCATGATGCCGCCGGCTACGCCCTTCGGGACCGTCGGCCTGCGTACGGCGTTCTACTCGGCCAACGTGCAGAAAGACCGCCACGGCCATTCGGCGGACAACAACTTCTCCCTGGACGTGCTGTCCATCGGCGTCGCTTACATGCGCATGACCGATTACACGGTGCTGGGCGCCAAGTACGGCTTCGGCACCGTAGTGCCATTCTTCAAGATGGACGCCTCGGTACAGGTGCAGACACCCGTCGGCCCGCTGGATCTCGAGGCCGATCCATTTCGCTTGGCGGACGTCCAGTTCCTGCCGGTGATCCTGCAATGGACCTTGTCGCCGAACCTGTTCGTCAACACCCAGTTCCAGATCCAGGCGCCCACCGGCGACTACGACAAGAATCGGCTGATTTCACCGGGGCTCAATCACTGGACGTTCTCACCCATCGTCAACGCCACCTACCTGTCCGACAGCGGCTTTGAAGTGTCCTCAAGCTTCGAAGTCGACGTGAACACCCGCAACAACGCCACCGACTACAAGAACGGCGTCGAGTACCGCCACGAGTTCGCCGTGGGCCAGCACGTCGGGCCCTGGACCATGGGTGTGGGCGGGTACTACTACCGCCAGTTCACTGATGACGATGCACCGGGATTGGAGAGCGGCAATCGCGCCCGGGTGATGGCTGTCGGGCCGGCGGTGAGCTACTTCAAACCCGGCATTCCGCCGGTCTGGCTGCACGTCTACAAGGAGTTCGACGCGCGCAACCGCGCCGAAGGCTATACCGCGGCGTTGCGCATTTCTCAAAGTTTCTGAAGGGGCTCGCCATGAACCAATCAAGTTCCGCTTCAACGGCCGCGACCCCGTCGCGCCAGGCTGGCCGGCGTGAAGGCCTGGTGCTGATGCTGGGCAGCAGCCTGACCATCATGGGGTCAGTCATGGTCGCACCGATCCTGCCTCGGTTGGGCGCCGAATTCGGTCCCGTCGAGCCCCGTGCCGATCTGCTCGTGCCGCTGGCCGTCACTGGGCCGGCCCTGGCGATTGCCGTGTGTGCGCCACTGGCCGGTTGGCTGGCCGACCGCATCGGGCGCAAGGCGTTGCTGGTGCTTGCCACCTTGCTGTACGCCTTGCTCGGCGCGTTGCCGGCGCTGCTCGACAGCCTGCCTGCGATTGTCGGTACAAGGCTGTTGTTCGGCTGCACCGAGGCGGCTGTCATGACCTGCTGCGCGACTCTGATCGCCGACTATTGGCACGGCGAGGAGCGCTTGCGCTACGTCAATCGGCAGGTGGTGACGATCGGCCTGGTAGGCGCGCTGTTCTTCGTCGTGGGCGGCGCGCTGGGGGAGCACTCGTGGCGTTCACCGTTCCTGCTCTATCTGCTGCCGTTGCTGCTGGTGCCGGCGATGCTGAAGGTGTTGTGGGAACCTCCGCTGGCGAGGCATCAGGTGGTGCGGCAGCCGGTCGATGAGACGGGCCCGACCAAGGTCGCGGTGCGGCAGTTGGTAGTCGGCTACCTGATGATTCTGGGCGGCATGGTCCTGACGTTCGTCGTGCCGGTGCAGGCGCCGATGCTGCTGGTCAGTCTGGGCATCACGTCGAGCACGATGATCGGCCTGGCCGCGGGCCTGAGCCTGCTGGCAACCCTGGTGGGCTCATTGATGTGGCCGCTGTTGCGCCGCCGCTTGGGTATCGCCGGCTGCAACGCCTTGCTGCTGGGCCTCATCAGTCTGGGGCTATGGCTGCTGATGCGTGGGCAGAGCTACAACGCGGTACTGGTGGCGGTTTTCATCCAGGGGCTGGGTTCCGGGTTGCTGGTGCCGAATGTGATGGCGCCGGTGATGAACGCCTTGACCGCCAGCACCCGCGGCCGGGGGTTGGGCGGGTTCACCTCGTTCCTCTATATCGGCCAGTTCGTCAGCCCGCTGGTGGTGGCCTTCGTGATGGTCTTCGCCGGAGACCTGCGCCACGCCATTCAATGGATGGTCTTCGCCGGCCTGGTCGCGGCACTCCTCTGGGTGATCGCCGGCCTGCGCGCTCGCGGCCACGACCAGGCAACTACTGTCGATTCAACACGCCCGGCTCACGCCCATCGTCATGAATAAGGAATCCGAAGCATGAGTATGCAAGACATCCACCAGTTGATGGATCGCGAAGATGCCATGGGGCTGGCCGAGTGGGTCCGGCGCGGCGAGGTCCGGCCTGGCGAATTGCTCGAGGTGGCCATCGAGCGCCTGGAGCGGGTCGAGCCGCAACTCAATGCCGTGGCCGAGCGGCTGTACGACTCGGCGCGGGCGCAAGCGGATACGGCTCAAACGGGACAGGGCCCGTTGGCCGGCGTGCCGACCTTGATCAAGGATCTGTTTTCGCCGGTCAACGGGGCGGCGATGACCAACGGCTCCCGCTCCCTGGGAAGCGCTCGGGCGGATTTCGAGGCGGAAGTCGTGACGCGTTTGCGGCGGGCAGGGTGCCAGTTGGTCGGCACCAGCACGTCGCCGGAGTTCGGTACGTCGTACTCCACCGAGTCCACGCGTTTCGGCGCGACTCGCAACCCCTGGAACACCGATTACAGTGCCGGAGGCTCCAGCGGTGGTGCGGCGGCGTTGGTGGCAGCCCGGGTGGTGCCGTTCGCCCATGGCAACGATGGCGGCGGTTCATTGCGGGTGCCGGCCTCATGCTGCGGCGTATTCGGCCTCAAGCCCAGCCGTGGCTTATTGCCGTCGGGACCGATTGTGGGGGAGGGCTGGGCGGGGATGGGCACGCCTCATGCGATCACCTTGTCGGTGCGTGACAGCGCGGCGTTGCTGGACGCGACCGCCGGGATGGATCTCGGCGCGCCCTATGCTGCCCCGGTGCAGGCGCTGCCTTATGTGACCGCAGTGCAGCGCGATCCGAAACCGCTGCGTATCGCCCTGGTCGAGCAGCTCGGCCCCTGGCCGACGTCGCCTGAAAGCTTGCGGGCGGTGGGCGAGGCGGCACGGTTGTGCGAATCCCTGGGGCATCGTGTCGAGCCGGTGAGCCTGCCGGTGGTGTTGCCGGAGTTTCTCGACCAGGTGTTCACTATCATCGGTGCAAGCACCCGTCACTACGTCGATCTGCTGGGCCAGATGCGCGGCCTTGCAGTCCAGGCCGAAGAACTGGAAGTGCGGACCCGGATCATCCTGCGGGACAAGGGTAATGTGAGTGGCGCCCAGTACGCGGCGGCCGTGGAATGGATACACGGCCTGGGCCGGCAACTGGCGTTGTTCATGCAGGATTACGATCTGATCCTCACGCCGGTCTTGACCCGTGAGCCGGCACCGATTGGCGAGTTGGATATCCAGGACGTGTGCCTGAGCCTTGATCAATTGATCGAGCGCTACCACAGCTACTCGCCCTTTACGGCCTTGTTCAATGCCAGCGGACAACCGGCGATGTCGGTGCCGTTAGCCTGGAGTGCCAGGGGGTTGCCGATGGGCGCGCATTTCGCCGGGCGCTTTGGTGAGGAAGCCACGTTGCTGGCCCTGGCCGGGCAACTGGAGCGGGCCCAGCCGTGGCGGGGGCGGATGCCGGCGGTGAATGCTTGTTGGTGAGCTTGACTGGCTAGAAGCGGAGCTTGTTGGCGATGCCTGCCACCGACGGGGCGGGCATCGACAATTTTTTGCGCGGCACTTCGTGTCCTTTCGTAGTGGCTACAACCCGCGATTTAGAGCGGTTGTTCTGTCGCGAAATACCATGAAGGCACAAGGCCAAGGCAATAATTTCAAATCAATATCAAAAAGCCATATTGACCCATTGTCCTACGATCAGTAACCTTTGCTGAATGTTTCAAGGACTGAAAATATGACTGACGGATTAGTTGCGCCTGCTCGCCTGTGCCTGATAGAAAAATTCCTTTCCTGCCCATCTTCTCGCCTGACCACGGTCTTGGCGCAGGATGCCGCTGTCTCCTTGAAACAGTCCGAAATGCTCGCCCGGGTGGCTTGTGCGCGCCAGGTATTGCGCCAGAGTGCCTTGGCGTCTGAACAAGTCGTTGCCATCGCCCTGCCGTCCAGCGTTGAAGTGCTGGTCATGGTGCTCGCGTGCTGGGCCGAGGGGTTGGCGATTGCCTTGCTGCCGCACGAATTGCCCCACGAAAGCAAACGCGAAGGGGCAGGAATAGAAGCGATGCTGGCATTGCTCGATCCGGCCTTGATCCTGACCTCGGGTAGCATCGCGCAGCAGCTTGCGCCAGCGTGGTCGGAGCGGGTCTTGACGGACGTCGCCCTGGTCGAGCGTATGCAGGTCGTGGAAACACCAGTCGATGAACCGGTGCTCAGCCGTCCCGAAAGCCTTGCGATCCTGCAGTTTACGTCCGGAAGTACCGGTGCGCCGAAAGCGGTGTGCATCACCCAGGCCATGCTCAGTGCCAATTGCCAGGCGATTGCCGAACGCGTGGCCGTCGCAGCGGCGGATCGCATGGTGAGCTGGTTGCCCCTGCATCATGACATGGGGCTTTCCGCCCTGACCCTGGCCTGGTGGTGCTCCATCGACCTGGTGTTGATGCCCACCAGCGAATTCAGCCGTCAACCCCTGGCCTGGCTTCATGCGCTGTCGCGCTACAAAGGCACGCTGTCACCGGCGCCGACCTCGGCCTTCGCGTTGCTTGGCCGCCTGGCGGGACGCTTGCGCGACGGCGATTTGGATCTGTCTCATTGGCGCTACGCATGGGTCGGTGCCGAACCGGTTTTCCACGCGCATCTTCGCCAGTTCGAAGCGGCCTTCAGGGCCTATGGCCTGCAAGCTGGGGTACTGCAACCAGCCTACGGCATGGCAGAAGCCGTGGTGGCCGTATCCCTCAATGCGCCAGGCCAGGCGTTGCGCGTGCGCTGGCTGGATACCCAGAGCCTGCATGCCGACGGTGTGGTCCGCGAGCAACCTGAAGGTGCGCCCGGCGCCGCGGCCTATCTGGGCAACGGCGTCGCGGTCGGTGACGTCGAATTGCGGGTGGTGGACGAACACGGCCTGGAGGTGAGCGAAGGCCTGCTGGGCAGTCTGCAGATTCGTGGCAGCAGCGTGATTCGCCGGTACTTGAAGATGGAGCCCGTACGCCCGCAGGCCAGCGATTGGTACGACACGGGTGACCTGGGCTTCATGCTGGGTGCCGAGGTCTACATTACCGGCAGGACCAAGGACCTGATTACCCGTGCGGGGGTGAACGTCAGCCCGCATATCGTCGAATGGTCGCTGGAGCATGGACTGGGTCTTGCGGCAGGTTCTGTCGCGGCGTTTTCCTGCATTGACGGTCGGCATGTCAAAGAGAGCGTCGTGGTGGTGATCGCCGTCAATGCGTTGGGCAATCGTGACCTGGAGGAACTGCGTCGCGAAGTCGCCCGGACAGTGGCGCGTCATGCCGGCGTTCAAGTCGACGACCTGGTGTTGATCCGTCGCGCCGATTTCCCCAAGACCACCAGCGGCAAGATCCAGCGCCAGGCGCTGAGTCGGTTGTACCTGAGTGGCAAATTGAACCCCGCAGCGGTCGCTACAGACGCTGTATCCGCCTGATCCTTCCCTAGCAGCACGGATTGCATACGTGCAAGGAGCACCTGTGTTTGATGTTATTTGCCAGACCATCCACCGCCTCTCGACGCAAGGCATTCTGCCGGCCCACCTCAATGGCTACCCATTGAAGGCCAGCGACACGCTGTTGGACCTGGGGCTCGACTCGATGGGCCAGTTGACGCTGCTGTCGGAGCTTCGGGGACAACTGTCGGCGGATTTTTCCGCGTCTCTGATCGACGCAATGACCACCCTCCAGGAGTTGGCGCAGTTGCTCGAAAACGCCAGCACATTCGAGTTGTCTGCCGCGGTCTGAAGGGGCAAAAGCATGTCCAATACCATCTCTGACAAGGCAGCGTGGTTCGTCAGTGCGCGAGCCGACACGCTGGCGATCCTGATTGGCGGTCCGCTTATTTCGGTGGCGCTGCTGCTGGCTATCATGCAGGGCCCGGCGTTCCTGATCGGTGCGTTGCTGTTCGCACTGTTCCTGGACATTCCCCATGTGTTGCACACCCACGTCCGGTTGTTCGCCGAACCGCTTGAATACCAGCGCCACAAGGTGCGCTTCTGGGCGAGCCTGCTCCTGATCTCGGTGGTTTGCGTCGGGTTGTATGCGATGAATGCCTTGCCCTGGCTGGTCGCAATCTGGGTGTACTGGCAGCCCTACCATGTGTGCAAGCAACACTTCGGTGTGGCCGCGCTCTATGCGAAGAAGGCCGGGTACCGGCATTCGACCCAGCCGGTTCGCGACATGGTGCTGGCGGGCTTCGCAGCTCCTTTGATGTACCGCATCACCCATGGCGGATTCCACTTCGGCGACTACCAGCTGTTCGGGCAGGCGCTGCCGTTCGCCAATATTTCCATCCCGACACCGGCGCTCGATCCGTATTGGGCCTGGCTCGCCTACGGGATATTCGCGCTCATGACCGTGAAGTTCATCGTGACCGAGTGGGCCCATTGGCGACATGGGGAAGGCATGCCCCGTTTTGTGCTGGTGATGCTGGCGGTGTCGTTGGGGTTGTACAACACCGCGTATCTGCTGGTGGATGACCTGTATGCGCTGATTCTGATCGGCACCAGCATCCATGCCTTGCAATACCACCTGGTCTGCACCTCGACGGTCCTGGCGGGCCTGCGCAGAACCCAGGCGCAGCCAACACCCTCCGGTGCGGTGGGGGTGGCCCATGGCTGGGTAAGGCGCATGGGCGCCAGGCCCTGGGTCTGGCTGAGTACCTTGGGTCTGGCCAGTCTGCTGGTCCTGAGCTTGGAACTGCCCTCGGTTGGATTGGTGCCCCTGATCGTTGTTCTTCATCACTTCTACCTGGACGGTGTCATTTGGAAACGTCGATGAAGACTGTCCCCGAGCGGGAGGGGCGAGCGTTTATCGCGGCGTTGCGCCCATTGATCGAGGACTTGCGGCGCCATCACGGGTGGCGTTACCGCCTGGATTTCGGGGTGAGCATCGCGCTGTTCTGGACCGCCTTGTCATTGCTGGACGTCAGCCGCTTTCCGACGTGGCTGGTGCTCTATTCGGTGGCGGTGTTCACCTTGTATCGGTCGGCCATGTTCATCCACGAACTGGTCCATATGCCTCGGCGAGCAGTACCGGGATTCAACCTGATGTGGAACCTGGCCTGTGGGATTCCACTGCTGTTGCCGTCGTTTCTGTACCTGAGCCACATGGACCACCACACGCTGACGCGATACGGCACCCGACAGGATCCGGAGTACCTGCCGTTTCAACGACAGTTTGGCCGTAGCCTGTTCACTTTGCTGATGGGCACGCTCCTGACGCCGCTGTTGCTGTTGGTGCGATTTGCCCTGGTCGGGCCGCTGTCATGGTGCATTCCGTCGCTACGCCGGGTGGTGATCGAGCGCTACAGCGCCGTCACCCTGCATGCGGCCTATCGGAACAGCGCCGCACGGTTCGGTGCTTCACCGGGATACAACCGCCTGCTCGAGGGGCTGACCAGCCTGTATGCCTGGGGGCTGATCCTGATGGCGGGGACCGAATGGTTGCCCTGGTCCCGTATCGGTCTGTTCCTGGCTGTCATCTATGGGGTGCTGGGGATCAACATGTTCCGCACCTGCCTGGCCCATCGCTATGCCTCCAGCGGTCAGCCGGTGTCCCTGCAGTGGCAACTGAGCGATTCCTCGACCCACGCTGTCCAGGGGCGATGGCTGGAATTGTTCGAGCCCCTGAGCCAGCGTTATCACGCGCTTCATCATTTGTTCCCGGCGTTGCCCTATCACGCCATGCGGCCTGCCCATGAACGCATCGTGGCGGCCCAAGGCATGGCGGCAGATCTCTATCGGCAGACCTGCGGCCATTCATCCTCCGTTTCCACGCCTTATTCCACCGAGAATCCGTCATGAGTCGCTGGCAGCAAATCAGTCCGTTTGAGCAATACGTGAACCCCGAGATTGGTGAACTGATTCGCCGGGTCGGGCTCGATAAGACCTTCGTCCGAGGCGAAGGCTGCTATCTGTACGACGAAGAAGGCCGTGACTACCTGGACTTTCTCGGTGCTTACGGTGCGTTGCCGTTCGGTCACAGCCCGGACGAGTTGCTGGCGGAGCTGGCCAGTTTCCAGCAGACCCGGGAACCGATCTTCGTCCAGCCCTCGAGCCTCGCCGCAAGTGGGCTGCTGGCGCAACGGCTGCTTGCCATCGCACCGGGTCAGTACCGCAGCGTGACCTTCCAGAACAGTGGCGCGGAGACAGTCGAGGCTGCTCTCAAGGCGTGTCTGATCAAGACCGGACGCAAACGTATTCTGTCGACGTATCACAGTTTCCACGGCAAGACCCTGGGGGCGCTCTCTGCCACCGGCTCGGACAAATACCAGGCGGGATTCCAGGCCCCGTTGCCGGGTTTCGACTTTGTCGACTACGGCGATATCCACGCCCTTGAGACCCAGCTGCAGCAATATCCGGGCGCCTATGCGGCGGTCATTGTCGAACCGGTTCAGGGGGAGGGCGGCATCAACCTGCCGCCGGCCGATTACCTGCGGCAAGTCCGGGCAGCCTGTGACCGCAGCGGCACATTGCTGATTATCGATGAGGTGCAGACCGGACTGGGGCGTACCGGAAGCCTGTTCGCCAGTACCGGTGTGCAAGCCGATTGCTTGCTGCTCGCCAAGGCCCTGGGTGGCGGCGTCATGCCCATCGGTGCGTGTCTATTGAGCGAGAACGCCTACAGCGCGGACTTCCAGAACAAGCATTCGTCCACTTTCGGCGGCAACACGCTGGCCTGTCGCATCGGCCTGAAAGTGCTGGATCTGCTGCACGAGCGCCAGGGCCTGTTGGACAACGTGCGTGAGAACGGACAGTACCTGCTTGAACAGCTCAAGGCCCTGGCAGCACGACACCCCTCGTTCATCAAGGAAGTGCGTGGCACAGGTTATCTGATTGGCATCGAGTTCCAGCTTGATCGCAGCCACTATCCGCAATTCCACGGTGGCTTCACTGGCATCATGGGCGAGCAGGAGAGCCTGGTGCCGATCCTGGCCAGTTACCTGCTCAACGTCGAAGGCATACGCGTGGCGCCGACACTCAATGGCGCCAACGTGATGCGTGTTGAACCGCCGTTGATTGCCGGCCGTGCCGAATGTGAGCGGTTCATCCAGGCCCTGGCCCGGACCCTGCAATGGGTCGAGGACGGGCGCACAGGCACGCTGCTGGCGCACCTGCTGGACGCAGAACCCAGCCCTGCGGGGCCAGCCGGGCAAGCCAGGCACGGGGTGGACTTCAGCGAGCCGGTGGCGGAGAACCACTTCGCGTTCGTCCTCCATCCGCTGGAGCTGTCGAACTATGCCGAGTTCGATGAAAGCCTCAGCCACTACTCGCAGTCGTCGTTGCAGCTGCTGGAACAGCGCTTGAACCCGCTGCTCGATCCATTCTTCGTCTCCACGGTAACGCTGACATCGCCCGCCACGGGCCGCACGGTCACGGGCGACTTCATCATGGTGCCGCGTTCGGCGGCCCAGCTTGCCGAGATGCCCGTGGAGGAGTCGTGTGCGGTGATTGGCCAGGCCATCGACATGGCGCGGCAGCGCGGCGCCACCCTGGTGGGATTGGGCGGGCACACTTCGATTGTGACGGGAGGAGGGATGCGCCTGCTGGATAAAGGCGTGGCCCTGACCACCGGCAACAGCTACACCCTGCTGACGGCGGTAGAAGCCGCCTGTCGCGCGGTGCGCATGACCGGGCGACGGATGCAGGACATGCGCGTCGCCGTCGTCGGTGCGACGGGCAGCATCGGTTCGGCCATCGCACGGTTGATCGTGGCGCAGGCCGGCCAGGTCACCCTGGTGGGCAACCCCAAGAGCGCACGCTTCAACACCCCGCGTTTCGCTTCAGTGATCAACCAGCTCGTGGCCTACAGCGCGCAGGCGACGGCGGCACCGGGTAGCGTGCTGGCGCATATCGCGCAGCGCCTGGACGAGCAGGACAGTGCCAGCCTCGGCTCGCTGCTCCTGGAGGAAAACGGTCGCCACACGGCGTTGCGCTGGAGCAACGATGTCCAGCAGTCGCTGGCCGACGCCGATCTGGTGTTGATCGCGACCAACAGTGCCGAACGGTTCATCAGCGCGGACGATATCGCCGCCGATGCCATCCTGTGCGACATCTCCAGGCCGGCCAATGTCAGCCAGGACATCGCCATTCGCCGCCCGGACGTGCTGGTGCTCGATGGGGGCATTGTCGAAATGCCCGGCGACGCCCGACTCGGCTCGCGCTACGGCATCCCCGACGACCTGGCTTACGCCTGCATGGCCGAAACCATGATGCTCGCCCTGGAAGGCCTCTCCCGGCATACCAGCCTCGGCCTGGACCTGAGCAACGATGACCTGGAACTGGTCCAGGCGTTGTCCAGCCGCCATGGGTTCAAGCTTGCCGGCTTCCGCAGTTTCGACAAAGCCCTCGACCCTGTCGCCTGGCAGCGATACGCCGAGCGTTTCAATCTTGCCACCGCCGAACCTATCTGACCGAGGAAGCCCGAATGCCGGTATTGGAAAAAACCACGCTGATCAAGGGGCGTAGTTGTGCGGAGGTCTTCGATTTCTGCATGGAGGGGGTCAATTTCCCGAAGATTTTCCCTGAGCGCGTCACCCCGCTGGGCAACATCGACATCGCCGATCTACGGATCACCCAGGGGCGCCAGTTCCGTTTCCGGCACTGGATGTTCGGGTTCATCCCGGCCAACTGGACCGTGGGCATTCGCGAGGTCAAGGAAAATGAATACTTCATCGACGAGATGATCAAGGGGCCGTTGAGTGCCTTCCGGCACGAGCATCGGGTCGCAGCGGCGGCCGGCGGCACGCTCTATACCGATCGGGTCACTTACAGGGCGATAGGGGGAGCATTACTGGAGCGGTTGTTTGTGGATGCCTACATGGACCGCATCTTCGAAGCCCGTCATCGCAATATGCAACAACTACTGGACGCCTCATGATCTCGATTGAAGTAGTGAACACAGCCAAGCGCCTGAAGCAGTTCATCGAACTGCCTTTCCGCTTGTACGCCGACGATCCGAAGTGGGTGGCGCCCCTGCGCAGCGACATGAAGCGCATCCTGTCGCCACGCCACAACCCGTTCTTTCGCGAAGCGCAGATCGAGCATTTCCTGGCGGTGGACGGACAGGGCCAGGCGCAAGGCCGGATAAGCGTGAGCATCCACGCCGAGTACAACCAGCGTTTCGGCGACGAGCATGTGTTCTTCGGCTTTTTTGAGGTGACCCCTGACCCTGCCGTTGCGCGAGCCTTGTTCGAAGCGGTTGCCAATTGGGCCCGGGCTCGCGGCAAGTCCAGGCTACTGGGGCCTTACAGCTACACCTCGACCCAGGACGCCGCGCTGCTGCTGGAAGACCTGGACGGGCGTCCCCCGACGCTGCTGCAAACCTATAACCCGCTCTGGTATGCCGAGACCCTCAAGCAGGTAGGGTTCGACCTGGCGTTCACTTTCAGCACCTACGGTGTCGATGCCGAGCAGTATCGTGCGCGACGCAAGGCCAGCCGCAGTGAAAAAGTGCTGCCCGGCAGCCAGTTCAGTGTGCGCACGGCGACGCGTGCCGACCTCAAGTCCAATCTGGAAGAGATTCGCTGCCTGTTCAACAGCGCCTTTGCCGAAAACTACGAAGTCGCGCCGATCTCCCAGCCCAGCTTCAAGTTTCATATCGACAGCGTGAAAGCCTTCATCGACCTGGAGGGGATCAAGCTGATCGAGCTCGACGGCCGAGCGGTGGCGTTCTTTGTGATTTTGCCGGATCTGAACCAGATACTGAGCCAGCTCAAGGGCCACTTTGGTTTGTTCGATCTATTCAAGTTGGGGCGCTACAAGCGCAGCGTCAACGGGGCGGTCATTGCCTTGATCGGCGCCGATCCGTCGGTACAGGGGCGCGGTCTCGGGCGGTTGATCGGTGATGAAATCGTCCGTTATGCCGAACCGCGTTTCGATCGGGTGGACACCATGTGGATCGACGACCGCAACCCATCCAGCTACGTGCTGGCGCGCAATGTCGGGATGCGCCGGACCAAGCGCTATGGTGTTTTCGGACTCGATCTGGCTGAAGCAGCGCTCTGAACTGGAGTTGTAGACGAAATGGATATCCCTTTGATTTCCTTGAGTGGGCTGAAAAAAATCTACCCCAGCGGCGATGAGCGCAGCCTGGTGCTCAACAGCATCAACCTGGACATTTCCCGCGCCAGCATGACAGTGATCCGGGGTATATCCGGATCGGGCAAAACCACGCTTCTCAATATACTCGGCGGCTTGGATCGGGCCGATGAGGGCCAGGTGCGCGTGGGAGACGCGAGCCTGGACAGCATGGACTTCAAAGCCTTGACCCGGTTCCGGGCCGAGCGCGTGGGCTTCATCTTCCAGTTTCACAACCTGATCCCGACGTTGACGGTCAAGGAAAACGTGTTGACCGGGCTTGAGCCGATCCGTTCGGTCACGCCACGGGACCATGCGCGTGCCGAGGAGTACCTGCGAAAAGTCGGGCTGCATGAGCACGCCGAAAAATTCCCCTCCAAGCTGTCGGGCGGCCAGCAGCAGCGGGTGGCAATCGCGAGGGCGCTGATCAAGGAACCGCAATTGATTCTTGCGGACGAGCCCACTGGCAGCCTGGATGAAGAGACCGGGATGCGGGTGTTCGAACTGTTGCGCCAGATGCAGGCAGAGAAACAGATCACCGTGGTGATCGTCACGCACAACCCCGGGCTGGGGCAACATGCCGATCATGTCTACGAGATGCGCTCGGGCAATCTGCACAGGGCCGACTCATGAACATGCTGGTACGGCATGTGCTTCGCTCGGTTCTGGTGATTCGCTATCGGTTGCTGACCATTGCGCTGATCTGTGCCTCGACCTTTGGCGTGCTGGTGGGCGCCTACTCGGCCATCGACAGTTTGTTCAGCACCGTCGAGGACATCCAGTCCAATGCCGCCATGGCGGAGTTGGAGGTGATCTTTGCCCCCGAAGACCTGATCAACCTGCCGGCGTTCGATGACATCGACGGCGTGACCGCCATTCATCATCGGTTATTGATGCCCGGGCTGGCGCCCCTTGGCGGTGAGCAGCCGGTCGCTGGATTGATGGTCAGTGCACCCGCGCAGGACTTCCTGGCGGTCAACCGCTTGAAGGTTTTGCAGGGACGCCTGCCCGAGGCCATGGAGACCACGGGGATCGCTCTGGAGCGAAACTGCGCGCAGTTCCATGGCAAGGGCGTGGGGGATCGTTTCAACTTCACCGCGGGGCGGGCCGAGTACCCGGTGGAGGTGATCGGGATTGTCGAAAGCCCCGAATACCTGGTTGCACCCCTCAACCCCAGCGTCTATGTGCCCAGCAACGGTTCGCTGTGCGTGCTGTTTGCCGACCAGGCGCTGATGCACCAGCAGTTGGGCTTCTCGGCCATCAACAGCCTGTTGTTCAGCCTGTCGCCGGACGCCTCGCTCGCGCAGGTCAAGCAGCGCATCACCGAGCGCGCGCAGTCACGCCTGGCGGTGGATTATGTGTTGCCGCGCCAGGAGCAGTTCAGCCAGAAGTTCCTCGAGCTGGACCTCAACACCTTCAAGGTCTTCCTGCCCACGGTGGTGCTGATTTTTGCGCTGTCGTCGACCCTGGTGGTGTTCTTCCTCATGTATCAGTGGGCCAAGGAAGAGCGGCCGCTGATCGCCATGTTTCTGACCCTGGGCTATAGCCGTCGACAGGTGGCCTGTGCCTATGGCTTGCCGGCACTGATGTTGATCGCACTGGCGTTGGTCCTGGGTTGTGGCTTTGCGCTGTTCGACATGTATGCGTTCGGCTTGAACTACGCGCGAGCCATCGGCATGCCCGAGCCACAACTGATGTTCAAGCCACCTTATCTGTGGCGAGCCGGCCTGTTGCTGTGCGGCACCGTTGCACTGGGCATGTACCTGCCCATGCGTTCCATTCTCAGCATCACACCTATGGACGCCTTGCGTGATGTCGGTGCCGGTCAAGAGCAAACCCTGGCGCTGCGCATGGTGGCTTGCCTGCGGCACATTGGCGGACCTTTCTGGTTCCGCTATTCGTTACGCAACTTGCTGCGCAGTTGGCGCATCAGTCTGGTGACGGTCCTGGCCATGTCAGCGAGTATCGCGATCACCATCGCGTTCTACATTTCCCTGACGTCGATGGAACGCACCGCCATCAGCAACGTCGAGCGTGACAACTGGAGCCGCGTGGTGGACCTGGACGTGGCCTGGTGGGACGAGGACATCGCCCGTCTCAATGGCCTGGCGCCAGGCAGTCGCTGGTCGACCTTCGTCAAGGGCGGTGCCCAGGTCAGCGGCCAGGGGCAGTTGGACAACGCCAGTCTGCTGGGTATCGAACCGGCGGACGGCGTGCGTCATGTGAACCTCATGGAAGGCCGGATGCTGTTGGACGGCGACCTTGAAGCTTTGGTGATCGAGCGCCGTATCGCTATCGCACAGGGTGTGGGTCCGGGAGACCGGCTGACCCTCAAGGTGCGCGGCAATCTCTATCCGGCCAAGGTTGTCGGAGTGTTTTCCGGGGCGCTGCCGGGCGAAATCATTACCACTCGACGCTTCGCCCAGCGCATGTTGGCCCTCGATGAGCAATTCACCGGCGCCTACCTGATCGATGCGGGAAGCAGCGGCCTGGACGACGCCGCGATCTATGCCTTGCCGGGCGTGGTGCGGGTAACGTCCAAGCAGAACATTGTCGCTTCCATTCTCGAAATCAGCTCGCACATCTGGGTGATCATCCATATCTCGGCGTTGATGAGCATCGCCATCGCCCTGTTGTTTGCCATCACCAGCATGAACTTCAGCATCGTGGGGCGGCGCGGTGAGTACGGTGTACTGCGGATCCTCGGTTTCAGCGACCGCAGTGTGTCGCTGATCATGCTCTGTGAAACCCTGAGCATCGCCGTGGTCGCTGGCATTGTCGCCATCCCCCTGGGGTATGGCCTTGGCGCCGTCCTCAACCATCGCTTGACCGATGTCTGGTTCAAGATCAACACCGACCCTGCCTTCAGCGATTTCTGGCGAGTCATCCTGCCGGCGTTGGTGATCATTCCCTTTGCGGCGATGCCTGCCATTCGCCACGTATTCCGCATCCCGGCGGTTGACACTCTCAAGCTCAGGAACTTCGGATGAACCACAAGCTGCCTGTTACTTTTTCCCTGTTGATGATGTGCATCGGGTCAGCCCATGCCGACGACGCGCTTTCAGTCATGCGCGATTCCGATCGCCGCATGAAAGCGGCGGACGAAAGGGTCGATTACCGCATGGAGTTGCTGGAAGGCGAGCGCTTGACGTTCACCCGCCAGCTCAGCCGCCTGGACAAGCGAATGAGCGATCGCACGGGGACCTTGGTGCGCTTTACCGCTCCGGCAGCCGTGAAGAACGTTGCGCTGCTGATCGAAGACAGTGGCAAGGCCATCAACGATATCTGGTCCTACACCCCGTCGACCAAAAGCCTGCGGCGCCTGGCGGGCTCGCAAAAGCAGAATTGGTTCATGGGCACGGACTTCACCTACGAGGATTTCGAAGACTACAAGCTGGACAGCTATCAGTTCACCAGCCTGGCGTCTTCCGAGCCTTGCCTGAGTTGGCCGGCCTGTCGGCGTATCGAGGCGAAGGCAAAAAGCGAAGAGGCGGACGTGTCCGGTTATTCGCGCAAGGTCTACTACCTCGAAGAGGCCAGTCGCTACCCGGTGCAGGTGGACTATTTCGATCGCCAGGGCGTGCTGGTCAAACAGCTCAAGACCGAGGGCCTGCAATTCGTCGATGGCTTCAGCAGGCCGACGGTGCAGACCATGCACAACCTGGCTGCGAACAAGAGCACACGCCTGATCGTCGAGAAGGTCAGCATCAATCTCGGCGTCGCTGACGCTGAGTTCACCCAACGTGCATTGCGCACTGAACACTGATCCCGGGTAGTCATTTATGTCGACGCAATCGCTGCAAGCACTGGTATTGGATCTACTGGCCAGCACCCTGGAACTGGATATCACGGAGATGGACGTCCAACTGAGCGTGGAAGAGCTGGGGCTCGACTCGCTGGACGTGTTGAAGCTGACTTACGCGATTGAAAAGCGCTTTGGCGTCAATCTCTCTGCCTACAGCCATACCGACATCAGTTCAGTGCATCGCCTGGTGGAAATATTGGCCGAACAGTTGTCCACCCAGCGAGCCGTTTCGTGAACGCCGTTGTCATCACCGGTGTCGGCTGTGTTTCGCCTTTCGGCGTCGGCCGCCAGGCTTTATGGGACGGTCTGGCCCAGGGACGTGGTGCCATTGGCCCGGTGCCCAGTCTGAGCGAGGCGGTCGGTGCGGCCTGCAACGCCGGCGCGGCGCCCGAAGACGCCCTGGTCGGGCGGTTCAGTGCCAACGAGTTGCTGCTGTTGGACCGTGCCAGCCAGTTCGCCTTGCTGGCCGCCGCCGAGGCCGCGGACATGGCCGCGATCGACCTGGCACAGGTTGATCCGACGCGCTGTGCGGTTTACATGGGCACGGCGGTGGGTGGCAGCGAGTCGCTGCACAGCGCTTACCTGGATCTGTATCAGGCCCGCAGTTCCACCCTGGCGCCCTGGACCGTGCCACGGGTCATGGCGAACGCCGCCGCCAGCCACTTGAGCCTCAAGTACGGCTTCAAAGGGCCCGCCCTGACGATCAGCACGGCATGCGCGTCTTCGACCCAGGCGATTGGCGAGGCTTATCGCCTCCTACGTCACGGTGATGCCGACCTGGTCATGGCGGGGGGCACGGATGCCTGTCTCAACGCGCTGGTATGGAAAGCCTGGGAGGCCTTGCGCGCGATGGCCCCGGATACCTGCCGACCGTTCTCTTCCGGTCGCCGGGGCATGGTGCTGGGGGAGGGCGGCGGTGTCCTGGTCATGGAAACCCTGGCTCACGCCCAGGCCCGGGGGGCACCGATCCTGGCCCAGGTATTGGGCTATGGCGTCAACAGCGACGCCGGCGACTTGCTCAAGCCTTCTGTGGACGGCCCGGCCCAGGCGATGCGCCAGGCCATTGCGGACAGCCGGCTGCCCGCCGAGACGTTCGGCTATATCAACGCCCATGGAACCGGCACGTTGCTCAACGACCGTTGCGAGACCGCGGCGATCAAGCAGGTTTTTGGCAGCCACGCATCGCAGCTGTGCGTCTCCTCGGTGAAGTCGGCCATCGGTCACCTGATGGGAGCTGCGGGTGTGGTGGAGTTGATTGGCGGCCTGATGGGCTCGATGCATGGGCAGATTCCCGGCACCCTCAACTACCTGGGGCGGGATGCGGAATGCGACCTGGACTATGTGACCGAGGGCACGCGTCAGGCGAACGTCCAGGCCTGGCTGAAAAACTCCTTTGCGTTTGGGGGGCTCAACGTTTCCTTGGCGCTGGCCACGGGGTCGCGTCGATGATTCTGGTCACGGGAGCCAGTGGGTGCCTGGGCAGTCATATCGTGCGCAGGTTGCTGGCGCAGGGGGAAGCCGTGGCAGTGCTGGTGCTGCCAGAGGACCCGGCTCCGGCGCTGGCGGGCCTGCGTGAACGCCTGGACTGGCGTGAGGGCGATCTGCTAGTTCCGGCCAGCCTTGCCCCGGCACTCCGTGGCGTGACCAGGATCTATCACGCCGCCGGCCTGGCCTTGCCCTATGAGAGCGAGCGCCAACGGATGTTCGCGGTGAATGTGCAGGGAACGGTCAATTTATTGCAGGCCGCCCGCACTGCCGGTGTCGGCCGCATCCTGCATGTGTCGTCCATTGCCGCCGTGGGCTACCCGGCCCGGCAAGCGGATGAAACCATGGCCTATAACGGCGACGCGTTTCGCCTGGCCTATATGCACAGCAAGCGTGAGGCCGAGGAACAGGTACGCCGTTTCTGCGCCGAAGGCATGGACATCGTGATTGCCTGCCCGTCGGCGGTCATTGCCTCCCACTGCGATGTGCTGCACGGCTGGGGCAAGGTCATGCTCGATCTCCAGTACCGGCGTCTGCCGTTCATTCCGCCCGGCGGCATCGCCGTTATCGGTGCGCGGGACCTGGTCGAGGGGCTGCAGGCCGTCATGGACCGCGGGCAGCGTGGCGAGCGCTACATCCTCAGCGCCCACAACACCAGTTACCGCGAGCTCTTCAGCTGCATGGCGGATGCGCTGAGCGTCAGGGCGCCACGCTGGCGCCCCCGGTCACTGGCTTGGATCGTCGCCTTGCTGCGCCCGTTGGATCTGCTGATTGGCCGGGTCCCGCTGCGGCTATCGGCTGACGTGGTGGCCTTGTTGGGCCGACAGGTCCATTACCGAACCGACAAGGCCCGACAGCAATTGGGTTTTGTTCCCAGCCAGTCGCTGGAAGATCTGGTGCACGAGACGGCCCATTGGTTGACCCGTCTACAGGAGCGTGAGCGTTGAACGAAAGGATGATGCCCGAGGTGGGTGTCCTGGCCGATACACCGGCGGTGGTGCAGTTGAATGCCTGGCTGCGGAACTGGGCCAAGCGCCTGGATTTCCGCTTGGTGGACGAGCGTCGTTGCCTGCCGCCGCATTGGGTATTGGCGTTGGGCAACAAAGGCTTGCTGGGCATGCAGGTGGCCGAACGCGACGGTGGCCTGTTGGGGTTATCGAATTTCGAACTGCTGCGGGTTCAGCGTCAGTTGGGAGCGATTGATCTGACGCTGGCCTTTTTCGTGGGGCTCAACAACGGGCTGGGCATTCGACCGATCCAGCGTTTTGGCTCGCCGGCCATGAAAGAGCGCTATTTGCCGCAATTGGCCAGCGGACGAATACTCGCCGCGTTTGCGTTGACCGAACACGGCGCGGGCTCCAATCCTCTCGGCCTGTCGGCGACGGCCCGGCGGGAGAGGGAGGGTTTCAGGGTGGACGGGACCAAGTCCTGGTCGGGGTCAGCCGCCTGGGCTGGGGTGATCTCGGTATTCACCCGGCATCTCGATGAACAGGGGCGCGACTGCGGTTTCGTCGGCTTGTGTCTGGATGCCGAGCAACCAGGCATGCGTCAGGGCAGCGAGGCGCTGACCCTGGGGCTTAAAGGTATGGTGCAGAATCAAGTGCATTTCGACGCCGCGCTGGTGGACGCGGACCGGGTGCTGGGCAGTCCGTTCGCCGGCATGGCCGTGGCCAGCGACACCATGGCCTATGGGCGCCTGGGCATCGCGGCCACTTGTGTCGGCGGGCTATGGCGGTGTCTGCAACTGATGATGCGTTACAGCACCCGGCGCAGTTTGGGCAGTCACCGGCTTTGGGACCACCAGCACACGCAACGGGTCGTGGACGATGCGCTGTGTGCCGCGACCGCCATTGGCGGTTGGGTCGACGATCTCGCGCTTCGCCTGGATCAGGGCCTGCCCGAGGCGCCGCCGCAGGTACTGGCCGCGGTCAAATGGGTGGCCAGCGAGATGCTCGGTGAAGTCAGTGACGCCGCCTTGCAGATGCTCGGTGCTCGGGGGTACTGCGACAATAATCCCATTGGCCAGCTATGGCGCGATGCGCGCATTACCCGCCTGTTCGAAGGACCGTCGGAAACACTGGCGACCTTTATCGGCCAACGGGTACAGGAGCAGCCCGTCACGACGCTTGACTACCTGGAGCAGACAACGCCCGGAAAGATCGCCGCTCAGCGACTTCGGCAATGGCTGGCCGACGCGGGCCCGATGGAACGCTTATCGGCTGGCACGCTCCGCCTGGGGGAATGCGTGGCTTGGCTGATACTCTACGCCCAGCCGTTGGATGAGTCATCCAGGCGATGGGTCGAGTTCCGCCTGGAACAGGCGCTGCACACCTGGGAGCGGGCCCGCTCACCGGTGCGGGCAATGCCTGGACTGGCCGAGTGGATCAATGCCAACGCAGGCCTGTGCGATGAGCACCAGCCCGGTGAAGACAGCACCATCGATCCTCTGCTCATGTCACGGGAGGGCCTATGAAGCGCACCGCATTGAAGGCCGGGTTGGCGATGAGTTTGCTCAGCGGCGCCTGCCAGGGCGCCTCGCTGGAGGCCTTGGATATCAGTGGCCGCCTGGAAACCCGGCAAGCACTGACGCGCGAGGGCGAATGGGGCCTCAACGAGTATTCAGCTCTGCTGGGTGGCAGTTGGCAGGATGATTCGGGCTGGCGGTACAAGGTGCAAGTCCGGGCGTTGCAGGAAAACCAACTCGACGGCGACTATCACGAAGTGGAACCTCGTGAGTTGTTCGCCGAGTATCAGGGCGACCGTTGCACCAATACGTTGGGTGTACAACAAGTGGTCTGGGGCAGTGCCGATCGCCTGAGGGTCCTGGATGTGATTCATGCGTTCGACCGACGCGAAGGTTATTTTGGCGACTATGTCCAACAGCGTCGGCCACTCGCGATGCTCAACAGCGAGTGTTCGGTGTTCGAGGATCAATCGCTACAACTGCTGGTGATTCCGCAGACGCGCAAGGACCTGCTGCCCGATGCCGGTTCCCGTTTCGCCGAACCGACTGTCGAGAATGCCTTGGCGGGCATTCCCCGGACAGAGGCGGACGACCCGGACTGGCGTAAGCCCGCTGACTGGACACCGGCCCTGAAATGGAGCGGTAACCTTCAGGGCATCGACTATTCATTGAATGCCTGGCATGGATGGCAAACGGAGGAGAGCTACACCGCCCGCTTGTCCCAGGCCGGCCTGAGTTATCGTGAGTCCCTGAAACGCCGTACCCTGTTCGGTGGTTCGTTCGCCATGCCGATCGGCCCCGTGGTGTTCAAGGGAGAGGCGGCGTTGGTTCCCGACGCGTATCGCTACTCAAGGGCGCCGACGGGTGTGCTGGAACTTGAAAAAAACCGCCAGCAACAACTGCTGTTGGGGGTCGATTACCTGAGCGGCGATTGGTTCTTCGGCATGCAGTACTACAACCTCTGGAAGGACGAGGTGAAGGACGCCGTCGATCAGGACCGCTCTGAAATAGTCAGCGTGGCGATCCGGCGGGAGATGTGGCAGGGCCGGCTTTACCTGACGGGCTATTTGGCCCAGGACCTGCGCAATTCCGCACAATACGCTGCCCTGGAAATGCGTTACGACCTCGATGCCCATTGGCAGTTGCGCACCGGATTGGACCTATTCGATGGTAGTCGGCAGAGCTTCGGATATTTCGACGAGCAAAGCCGCTGGGTGAACGCTGTGCGTTATTCGTTCTGAGCGGTATGCCGTTATGTCCGCACCAGTGTCCAGGCCTCACGTCTCCCGTAAAACGCCGCGGATAAGCGCCGCGAACGCTTGGGTCACTTCGTCCTTGTCATGCCGACCGCGCATCAAGGCTCCTGCAAGCGCTTCTCCTGCACCGACCAGACCGGTACAACGCCGTTCCAGTTCGGTCGCGGGCAGCGCGGTATGGGGCTTGAGCACACTGCTGAACATTTGCACGCAGTTATCCAGCAATTCCTGGAAAACCGCGGCTTTTTCGTTGCTCCCCGCCAGCGCCGCACCGACGGCAAAGAACTCGTCGGTGTTGTCTGCCGCGCATTGGATATAGGCACTGGCGAGCATCTGCGCGGTTTCCTCCAGAGGCCGCTCGGTGCCTGCCATCGCGTCACGGAACGCGTTGACCCGCTCGGCATCGATCCATTTATAGAGCTCGATCAGCAGGCCCGATCGAGTGCCGAAATGATCGTAGACCACCGGCTTGGACACACCTGCGCGCACCGCAAGATGCCCCAGGGTCAAGCGGTCGGCGCCTTCTTCGCGCACGACCAGCAAGGCGGTATCCAGCAACTGTCGCCGCCGCTCGGCTTTTGAAAGCCTGCGGGTAGAAGAGGCGCCCGGGGATTCGATGTCGGTTTGCACTTCGTCGCTCCAGATAAATAAACCTACCAATGGTAGGTATCGAGGTGTATGTTCGGGATGACTCTTCCTACTAATGGTAGGTTTCGTTCCCAACGCAAGGAGAACATACCATGACTCTTGATCCTATCCTGTTCATGGGCGGTTCTGGCGCCATCGGCCATCATACTGCCCAGGCACTGCGCGCCGCCCATCCCGGCGTGCCGCTGTTGATCGGTGGCCGCGATCTCACTAAGGCCCAACGGGCCGCGGAACAGTTCGGCAACGCCCAGGGCGTGCTGATCGATGCTTCGGCAGACGACCTGGGGCTCGGTGATCGCGCTGTCAGCGGCGTGGTGGTTTTCTACATGGACCGTGCCCTTGCGGGACTGCGTTACGCCCAAAAGCGTGGCGTGCCGCACCTCAGCATATCCTCCGGCATTTTCGAGATCGCACCGGAAATCGCGACGTACATGCACCGGCCCGATGCCGCGCCGATCGTCCTCGGGTACGAATGGATGGTCGGCGCCACGACGGTATCGACGCTGAGGGTGGCCGAGGCCTTCAGCCGTGTGCACGACATCAGGATCAGTGCATTGGTCGATGAACAGGACACTGGAGGCCCGACGGTCGCGACCGACTTCGAACACCTGAACAGGATGCTTCCCGCTGCCCTGACACGGCGTGAGGGCGTGTATGTCTGGCGCGAAGGCGAAGAAGCCAAGGCCAGCTTCCGCGCGGTGGATGGCAGGGACATCGAAGCCAGCGGGTTTTCTTCGATCGACGTCGTCGGGTTGGCAGCGGCCACGGGTGCGCCCAATGTCCAGTTCAACATGGCCATCGGACAGAGCTCGACCCGACGTCAGGGTGAACCCATGTCGACAGAGATCATCATCGAACTGGCTGGCGAGGACCAGAAGGGCGAAGCGTTGCGCACACGCCACGCACTCGTCCACCCGGCGGGCACGGCACCGCTGACCGGCCTCAGTATCGCGTTGCTCCTTGAACGGCTGCTCGGCCTGGACGGACAGCCGCCTACCGCGCCGGGCCTCTGCTTTCCCTATCAACTGCTGAACGCGGCGACGTATCAACAACGCCTGGAACAGGAGGGGGGCGTGTTGCGCGAGCTGGCGGTGGAATGATTCGGTCTTTCAGCGACGGATGCGCCGCTTTCGCGAGCAGGCTCGCTCCCACATGGGATCGGTGAAATCTCTGGTATTTGTGTAACGATACCGGACCCTGTGGGAGCGAGCCTGCTCGCGAAATACGAGCGTGTCGCTCCTTCAAATTGCCCGTTGAGCTGGTTATCAAAACTATGTGCGGGAATGCCAGATGGGCTTTAATGCCCGTGCGACTTATCTTCACCGCCAATGGGGTGAAGACCGCGCCTGATAGCGCGTTCAAGTTTCCGCGCTTTTTCTGATCAAGGAAGATAAAAACATTGAAAACAACTTTCGGCGCCTTGCTTCTGACCTGCATGACGACCATCGCGCTCGCGGATGAAAGCCCTATCGGTTTCTACGCTTCGACACTGCCGGACACGCACAACGGCCGTGAACTGGAGATGGTCGTCTGGTACCCCAGTCCAACCACCGCGCCCGCGCAGTTGATCGCCGATGACGTGGTCTTTGTCGGTAGTTCTGCTGTTCGGAATGCGCCGCCAACCGCAGGCGAGCACCCGTTGGTGGTGCTTTCCCACGGATTCAGGGGCAACTGGGGCAACCAGACCTGGCTGGCCAGTGCTTTGGCCCATCGGGGCTACATCGTGGCGGCGGTCAACCATCCCGGCACCACGACCCATGACCGTAGTCCCCAAGCCGCGGCGCAGTTGTGGAAACGTCCCGAGGATCTGCGCCGGGTCATCGATGCGGTGACCACCCAACCTGACAAGTTCGGCGTGGTCGCGAAGCGCCGAATTGCTGTCGTGGGCCATTCCCTGGGCGGCTGGACTGCACTGGAGGTCGCGGGGGCGCGCTTTGATCCGGACCGCTTTGCCGAGGATTGCAAGGTTCATCCGCAATTGAGCAGTTGCACTGTCTACGAACAGATAAACCCTGCAAGCAGCTCGGAATCGAAGGCGGCGCTGGCCGCCGATTGGCGCGATGAACGTGTCACCGCAGTGGTCACATTGGACCTGGGCCTTTCACGAGGCCTGACCGATGCAAGCCTGGCAATGCTACAAGTGCCCACGCTGGTGATCGCCGCCGGCGTAGCGTCTCACGATCTTCCCGCCCAGTTGGAGTCCGCCAACCTGGCAAAACGCCTGGCGCCGGCGTCCAACCGTTACATCGAAATCAGCGATGCCAGCCATTTCAGCTTCCTGTCGATGTGCAAGCCTGGCGCGCAGGCGTTGCTGGAAGAGGACGTACCTGGCGATGGCATCATTTGCCGCGACGGTGACAACGGTCGTCCGCGTGGGGTGATCCAGCACCAGATTACATCGCTGATTACCGAGTTTCTCGCGCAACCATCAGGCAGTCCGGAGGCACGTGCCCAACGGTTGACGGAAGTGCGGCTCAGCCTATAGATAACCCGGACGCCTGTGGGCGCGAGCCTGCTCGCGAAGAGCGAGCACACCGAGTGTCGCGTCAGGCACCATGAGCGCTCCTCCAGGATTAGACTGAAAGCCCGCCCAGATCATTGGGCGGGTAGGCAGGCGCGTGTTCCCACGTTTGCCAGGTGTTTCCCACTCGGTGATGCGGCAGCGCGCAGCCGCGTGTCAATCCATCCGACCACCGCTACAGTTTTCAGGTCCTGCATGCCCGTGTCGACGGTGGCCTTCTCACAGGAGGGTACGTAATGGACGAGGCAAAACTTAACGAGTTCATGGGCAAGCTGGTGTCCGACATGGGCGCCTCGGCAATGCTCGCCAACGTGATGGTTGGCGATGAACTCGGGTTGTATAAAGCCATGGCGGATAGCCGGCCGGTCACCTCCCAGGAACTTGCGTCCAGAACGGGCTGCAATCCACGTCTGATCCAGGAATGGCTCAGCGCCCATGCGGCTTCCGGGTACATGGAGCACCACGAGGGCCAGTTCGTCTTGCCTGAAGAACAGGCATTGGCGCTGGCCATCGAGGATTCGCCGGTGTATGTGGCGGGCGGCGTCATGGTGGTCGCGTCCATGTTCCACGACAAGGACAAACTGGTGGCGGCCATGCGCGGAGATGGAGGGCTGGCCTGGGGTGACCACCATCCCTGCATGTTCCACGGTACCGAGCGTTTTTTCCGGCCCGGGTACAAATCCTATCTGGTGTCGCAATGGTTGCCGGCGCTGGAAGGTGTCGTCGATAAGCTCACTGCCGGTGCGAAGGTGGCGGACATCGGCTGCGGGCATGGTGCTTCGACTATCGTCATGGCGAAGGCTTTTCCGGCCTCGCGCTTTGTGGGGTTCGATTATCACGCACCCTCCATCGCCACGGCGACGCAGCGTGCCAAAGAGGGCGGCGTCGACGACCGCGTCAGCTTTGTCCAAAGCACCGCGAAGAGCTTCCCGGGAAATGATTACGATCTGATCTGCTATTTCGATTGCCTGCACGACATGGGGGACCCGGTTGGCGCTGCACAGCACGCCTATCAGTCGCTGAAGGCAGACGGCACGGTGCTGCTGGTCGAGCCCTATGCCAAAGACACGCTGGACGAGAACCTGACCCCGGTCGGACGACTGTTCTATGCCGCTTCCACGTTCATCTGTACACCGAACTCGCTGTCCCAGGAAGTGGGGCTGGGCCTGGGGGCGCAGGCCGGGGAGGCGAGGTTGCGGGAGATATTTGCCGAGGCGGGTTTCAGGCACTTCCGGCGGGCAGCGGAGACGCCTTTCAACCTGATCCTGGAGGCTCGCAAGTAGTCGTGCGGGGACACGTACTCACTTGGACTCCTGTGGGAGCGAGCCTGCTCGCGATAGCGGTCCATCCGTTGATGGCAAAGGTGGCTGTGTTGACGCCTTCGCGAGCAGGCTCGCTCCCACGCAAGGCTATCGGTGCTGCTTTATAGCCACCGGGGTGTGGTGAAGAACGAGGCCATTTCCGAGCGGGCCAGTGCCGAGCCGAAGTAGGGGCCCTGGACATGGTCGCAGGCAACGCTGCGCAATTGTCTGAATTGGCGGGCGTTTTCGATCCCTTCGGCGGTGACCATCAGTCCCACGCTGCGGCTCAGTCGGATCATCGCCAGGACGCCTTCTTGATCATGCTCCAGGCCCAATTGCGAAAGGATATTGCGATCGAAGCGGATGCCGTCGAACGGTTGATTCAAGACTTCGCGAAGGGAGGCGATGTTGGTGCCGAACTTATCGATGTTGATCCGCACCCCCAGGTCCTTGAGGGCATGCAGGGTGGTGGCGACGGTCTTGTGGTCCACCAGCAGAATGCCCTCGGCCACTTCCAGGGTCAGTCGATGGGGGGCCAGATCGCTCGTCTCAAGGGCTGTCTGCACTTGATTGAGCAAGAAGTTGCTGCTGAACCATTTCGGCGAAACCGCAATGGATACGTTGACGGGTGTCGGCCAGCTCGCCGCTTCCTCACAGACGTTGACCAACATCCATGCCCCCAACTCTTCCAACTGGCCGGATGCTTCGGCAACCGGAATGAAGTCGGAACCACCCAGTTCACCTTTTTCGGGATGGTGCCAGAACGTCTGGGCTTCAAAACCGTACAACTGCTCGGCGTTGATATCGAAACGTGGCAGATAACGCAGTTCCAACTGGTCCCGGTGCATGGCGTCACGCAGTTGCTGTTCATAGCGCCGGCGATCACGGGCCACGTTACCCATGGCTTCCACGTAGACGCGCCAGGTGTTGCGGCCGGCTGCCTTGGCCGCATACAAGGCGATATCGGCCTGGCGCAACAGCTCATCGGCACGGCTGTCCCCGGGTTGCGCCCAGGCCACACCGATACTCACGCCCAGGTACAGGGTATTGCCGTCCAGGTGCATGGGGCGTTGCATGCAGTCGATCAGGCGTCCACAAAGTTGATCGAGGTCGTGGGCATTGCCTGGTTCGGGCATGACAATGACAAACTCGTCACCGCCCAGACGGGCCACCAGGTCGGAGTCGCGTACGTTCTGCAGAAGGATATGGGCCACCTCCTTCAACACTTTGTCGCCCACGGCATGGCCCAGGGAGTCATTGACCGGCTTGAAGCGGTCCATGTCCAGGTTCAACACCGCCAGCGACACACCGCTGACCGGGTCCAGGTACTCGCTGAGGCAATCGAACAGCCGGTTGCGGTTGGCCAACCCGGTCAGCGGGTCGTGCAAAGAGAGATGCTTGATCTGGGCCAATGCCCGCAGTTCATCGGTGATATCGGTGGCGGTGCCACGAAACCCCAGGGCGCCGGCTTCAATGGCGCGGACCGAGAGTTTGCAGGTGCGTATGCGTTGATTGCGTGCGGTGTACTCGCACAACAGCGGGTTCGATGACGCGTTGTTGGCGCCGCCGAGCAGCCACTGTGCAATGGAAATCGACCCGCCGTGAGGGTGCAGCAGGCGGTGCAGGGGCTTGCCCAGCCACTCGGCGGGACTGAATCCGGTCACTTGCTCGAAGCGTTCCGACAGATAGGTCAAGGTCCCGGCCGAATCGACCTCCCACAGCCAGTCGGAGGACACTTCGGCAATGTCGCGGAAGCGTTCTTCACTACGTTCCAGCGCCTTGCGGTGGGCCAGGAGGCTGTCGTACTGGTGTTCCTGGGCGCGCAGCATCATCAGGGCATGGCGCAACACGGCGAGGGCCAGGATCCCCAGGATCAGCAGCGCCAGCACCAGCAAGGGCAACAGGACCTTGCGCAGATCGTTGCCGGGGGTTGGCGGTCGCCAGGCCAGGGCCTCGTGGATGCTTTCGCCAAGGGATAATTCGGCGGTTCCGTCCGGCCCCGGCTTATGGGCGATGTAGGCGTCGGGCAGGGCAAAGTCCCTTGCCAGGTTCTGCAACGAGGCCGGATCGAGGACTTTCACGAACAGCATCAGGCTGGGCGGTCCTGGCATCTCTCGCACGCTGTTGTCCGTGCCGGTGGTAATGGCCGACGCGGCGACGAATGCGGGGGCGCCGTCGTGATGCAGCAACTTGACGATGACTTCATCGCGGTTTTCCGAAGTGCTGGCGGTCTTCCTCAGGCCTTGCAGGTCGCCTGTCAGCCAGGTGTTGGCATCGGCCTCGCTCATTTCGCCATTGATCACCGAGTAAACCGTCTTGCCCTTGGGGGAAATAACGAACACGGCCTGATAACCGTAGAGCGAATAGACGCTGCTACCGACATTTTCCTGGTCGTAGGCCCAGGCCTTGTCCACCGTCAGGTGCAGATGCCGGTAAGCATCGCTCCATTTGGAGTAGTCGTTCAGGTCGCGACCGATGCCGGTGCGGATGCCGTCGAGGGCCCGCTGGGCAAAAAACAGGCTCTGTTCCCGGGCACGCTTGTCCTGGGCAGCGGTGATGTTGAGCAACACGGCGATTGCCAGCGCGGACATGACGAACAGCAGGAACATGATGGCCGGGAAGGTGCGTCGGGTGAAGCTTCGGGTTGGCTTGCCCGGGGAAAAGTCGGTGGAGTCGTTGCCTGCATCTTCAGTCATAAACAAGTCATCAGCTAAACGCGAAATATCCCGCACGCCTCTGTATCGGCTGCCAGGCCAATTAACTTAACTGACCTGACACTCGGTAACTTGATTAAACGGTCAAGTATCGGCGCGGGTGCGCGATGACTGTCGCGGACGCGTTTACTCCTTATCCTTGCGATGGCCCGGCAGCAGGGCGCCCAGGACCTGTTTCGCGGTTTCCACCACGATGCCTCGCTCGTTAGGGTCACCCTGGAGCAGGGTCGAGGCGAATTTTTTCGCCTGTTCCAGTTTGATATGAGGTGGCAGGGGCGGCACGTTGGGGTCGGTCCGGAATTCGATCAACACCGGGCGTTCGGCCGCCAGCGCTTGCTCCCAGGCCGCGGCGACCTGGTCCTCCTGCTCGACAAGGATGCCCTTCAGGCCAATGGATTCGGCAAAAAGGTGATAAGGCACGTCCGGGATGTCCTGGGACGCCTCGAATTTCGGGTCGCCTTCCATGACGCGTTGCTCCCAGGTCACCTGATTCAAATCCTGGTTGTTGAACACCGCGCAGATCCAGGTGCCATTGGCCCAGGTGCGCCAGTACTTGGCGACGGTGATGAGTTCGGCCATGTTGTTCATCTGCATCGCGCCGTCCCCCACCAGGGCGATGACCGGCCGTTGCGGATGACAGAACTTCGCCGCGATGGCATAGGGCACCGCAGCCCCCATGGACGCCAGGCCACCGGACAACGAACACATCATGCCGCGACGGATCTGGATGTCCCGGGCATACCAGTTGGCGCAGGAGCCCGAGTCACAGGTGATGATGGCCCGATCGGGTAACCGGGGGGACAGCTCGAACGTGACCCGTTGCGGGTTGATCGGTTTAGCCGACACCAGCGCGCGTTTTTCCAGGGTCTTGTCCCAATCCGCTCGCCAGTGCTCGATTTTCTTGCGCCAGGCACGGTCGGCCTTTTCCTCGATCAGCGGCAGGAGGGCGCGCAGGGTGTCGGCGCAGTCGCCTTGCAGGTTGACCTCCATGGGGTAACGCAGGCTGAGCATGTCCGGCTGAATATCGATCTGCACCCCTCGGGCCTGGCCTTCGGGGGGGAGGAACTCGGCATAGGGGAAACCGGAGCCGATCATCAGCAGGGTGTCGCAGCCGGCCATCAGGTTGTCGCTGGGTTCGGTGCCCAGCAGCCCGATGGACCCGGTGACCCAGGGCAGGTCATCCGGCACCGCGGCTTTGCCGAGCAGCGCCTTGGCCACTCCGGCACCGAGCTTTTCGGCGATGGCGATCACTTCGTCTGTCGCCTGTAGCGCACCGGCGCCCACGAGAATGGCGATTTTCTTGCCGGCATTGAGGACCTCGGCGGCCTGGCGCAGATCTTCTTCGTAGGGCACGACCTTGGGTTTGCGGTAACCGACGCCGGAGTGAACCGTGCCGTGTTTGCGAGGCGGTGGGGTGTATTCCATTTCCTGCAGGTCATTGGGCAGGATCAGCGCGGTGACACGGCGCTCGCCGACGGCGGTGCGGACGGCGCGGTCAAGCAGATGACGCACCTGGGACGGTGTGCTGGCCTGCTGGACGAACGCCCCGGCCACATCCTTGAACAGGCTGACCAGGTCCAGTTCCTGCTGGTAATGCCCGCCCAGAGCGGCGCGGGCCTGTTGGCCGCTGATGGCGAGCACTGGCATGTGATCCATCCGGGCGTCGTAGAGGCCCGTCACCAGGTGCGATGCACCCGGTCCCGAGGTGGCGATGCACACCCCCAGCTCGCCGGTGAACTTGGCGTGGGCACAGGCCATGAACGCGGCCATTTCCTCATGACGGGCCTGGATGAAGCGAATCTTGCCATTGGCACGGTTCAAGGCGCCGAAAACGCCATTGATGCCATCGCCCGGATACCCATAGATACAGCGAACGCCCCATTCATAAAGACGTTCCACCAGAAAATCACCGACGGTCATGCTCATGTCTGTCCCTCATTGCTGGGCCGCAGCCGCTGGGGGCGGCGTGCAGCGTTGGGTGGCTACACAGGACTGGACCGACGCAAGTCTTCCAAGGTTTCGATTTTCGAAGGCGAGGGGCGATGGCCGGCTGGCGCTCATGGCATAGAGGGCGTCGCGGATACACGCGGGAGTGGGGCTTGCCGGTGAAGAATGCGCAAACCGAGCCACCGCTATCGCGAGCAGGCTCGCTCCCACAGGGGATTTATGGTGTAGGCGATTCGGTGAACGTCCGCGGAACCTGTGGGAGCCGGGCTTGCCCGCGAAGACGGCAGTACAGCCAGCATTGATGCAAACTGAGCCACCGCTATCGCGAGCAGGCTCGCTCCCACAAGGGATTTATGGTGTACGCGATTCGGTGGACGCCCGCGGAACCTGTGGGAGCCGGGCTTGCCCGCGAAGACGGCAGTACAGCCAGCATTGATGCAAGCTGAGCCACCGCATTCGCGAGCAAGCCCGCTCCCACGGGGGATTGAGGGTTTACGCCATTGGGTGAACACCTCGGAAACCTGTGGGAGCGAGCCTGCTCGCGATAGCGGTAGGCCGGTCAGCCCAAGGTCAACTGCCGAACGAGGTGCTGCGGTTCAGGCGCAGTTCGGCGCACAGGCCGCCGCCTTCTCGGTTGCTCAAGGTCAGTGAGCCGCCCATGGCCGTGGCCAGTTGCTGGGCGATGGCCAGTCCCAGCCCGGTCCCGCCGGTTTCACGGTTGCGCGAGCTTTCCACCCGGTAGAACGGCTTGAGCACTTCGGCCAGTTCCTGCTCGTTGATGCCGGGGCCGCGGTCCAGGACCTGGATCGCCAGTTGGCCATTGTTCTCGGCCTGCACCTCGATCCGCGCCGCGCCACCGAACTTCAGCGCGTTGTCCACCAGGTTCACCAGCACCCGGCGTAAGGCATGGGGGCGGGTGTCGATGACGGCGGCGTTCTTTCCGGACAACTGCACATCCTGCCCGGTGTCCTGGTAGTCGAACACCAGACTGTCGAGAAACGCATCCAGGCTGATTCGACAGCTGGCCTCGGTGGCGCCATGGATGCTGCGGGCATAGGCCACGCCTTCGCGCACCAAATGCTCCATCTCACCCAAGTCGCTCCAGAGTTTGTCCTTCTCAATGCCCTCATCCATGAATTCCGCCCGCAGCTTCATGCGGGTGATGGGGGTCTGCAGGTCGTGGGATATCGCCGCCAGCAACTGCATGCGCTCCTTCAGATAGGCGGCGATACGGTCCTGCATGGCATTGAACGCCTTGGCCGCATGGACCACTTCGGTCGGGCCTTGCTCATCCAGGCGTACGCTGTGGGCGTTCGGATCGAGGGTTTCCACGGCCTGGGCCAGCCGGGTCAGTGGGCCGACGGCGATGCGCACGGCCAGCCAGGTACAGCCGATCAGCAACGCCAACTGCCCCAGCAACACCACCGGCAACCAGGGGGACAGGGGCATCATGGCCGGCCGGACGTCGATGGTCAGCGGACTGCCGTCGCTCAGGCGCAGGTGCGCCTGGTAATGCTTCTGCGGTCCCGGAATGTCGATAAAGGTCAGGGGATAGGCCTGGCCGATGGCGTCCTCGATCGAATTCACCGAGATCGGCGCGTCTTCACGGGCTATCGGTTGGCCGGGTTGACCCTCATTCAGCAGGTAACCGTAGTTGCGCCGGGTGAGCTTGGGCAGCCATGCCGGGCGTTCGGCGGCGGGCAGGCGGTCCAGGATGGCGACGGAGGTCGAGACGTCGGTTTCCAGATTGCCGAGCATGGTGGACTTGGCGGTCTGGTAGCGCTCGTAATATTGGGCGCCAAACGACAAGCCCTGGGCCAGGATCAGGCCGACCAGGAAAATCAGCGACAGCCGCGAGGCGAGGGTGCGCGGCCAACGTAGCGGCAGACTCATGTCGCAGCCTCGAGGATTTCCACCGGCAAGGAGAAGACATAGCCTTCGCTGCGCACGGTCTTGATGTAGGCCGGCTCGCGAGCGTCATCCAGCAGACGCTGGCGCAGGCGGCTGACCAGCAGGTCGATGGAGCGGTCGAACAGATCGGCGTCCCGGCCCTGGGTCAGGTTCAGCAATTGGTCACGGTTGAGCACTCGCTGTGGGTGGTCGAGGAACACCCGCAACAGCCGGTATTCCGCGCCGCTCAGGGCGACCATGGTGCCGTCGGTGTCCAGCAGGTGACGCGCCGTGGTGTCCAGGCGCCAGCGACCGAACGCCAGCAGGCGGCCGCTTTCGGTCACTACCAGGTTGGGCGGCAACATGCGGGTGCGGCGCAATACCGCGTTGATCCGGGCCAGCAGCTCCCGGGCGGCGAAGGGTTTGACCAGATAATCGTCGGCGCCCATTTCCAGGCCGATGATGCGGTCGGTTTCGTCGTTGCGGGCGGTGAGCATCAGCACCGGCGTGGCCTTGTGCTTGCCGGCGCGCAGTTCCCGGCACAGGACCAGGCCGTCATCGCCCGGCATCATCAGGTCCAGCACGATCAGGTCCACCGGCGTGGTTTCCAGAAAGGCACGCATCTGCCGGCCATCGGCGACGACGGTGGTGCGCAGGCCATTCTTCTTCAGGTAGTTGCCCACCAGTTCTCTGATCTCGCGATCGTCATCCACTATCAATACGTGATCGACATGATCCATGGTGTCCAGTCCTCTCGGCGTTTCGTTGTGATCAGAATACAGGGGCCGGCGGGCCCGGCTCGCGGCGGTTTGTATTGCAGTGTATCTGGCGCCCGGCGGATACACAGCGATGCAAAAAGCCCCCTGGCTCGATACAGGCGGGATACCTCAGGGGCATTCAATGGCTCCCAACGAGGCGACACACACGGCCTCGACAGCAAACACACCCATTGAATGAATCGAGGATACCGCCATGAACACCAAAGCCATCTACGCCGCCTGCCTTTTCGCCGCACTGAACATCTGCACCCTGTCGGCCCGGGCCGAAAGCAATGTCCAGGCGCAGACCTACGCCTACGGCAGCCACCTGGACATCCAAAAGGTGCTCACCATCTCCGAAGACGCCGGGCCTGCCTGCGGCGTGGTCAATGCCCACATGACCTACCTGGATTCGGCGGGGCATCACCAAGCACTGGAATACCGCAAGTTGGCTGACCACTGCAATAACGATAATTGAGGTTAAACATTAATAATGATTAATAACTAACTGTTTTTAATCGATAAAATTTCAAGAGTGGCCCGAGACGGCCTGACTGCCCATGAGGTGATGCCATGCTTCTTATCGCTTTCCTCGGCGGGATCCTGACGATCCTCAGCCCTTGTATTCTCCCCGTGGTGCCGTTTCTGTTCGCCCGGGCCAACCGTACGCCGGGCTCGATGTTGCTGACCCTCGGTGGCATGGTGCTGACATTCGCCCTGGTATCGAGCCTGGCGGTGGTCAGCAGTGACTGGGTGCTGCGTGCCAGCAGCGTGGGACGGCAGGTCGCCCTGGGGGTGATGGTGCTGTTCGCCTTGTCGCTGATCTTCAGCCGGGTTGGCATCTGGTTGGCGCGGCCGCTGGTCAGCCTGGGCAATCGCGTCGATGCGGGTGCCGGGCGACTGGATGGGCCGTTGGCATCGGTATTGATCGGTGTCGCCACCGGGCTGCTCTGGGCGCCCTGTGCCGGACCGATACTCGGGGTGATCCTGACCGGCGCCATGCTGCAGGGCGCCAGCGCCGGGACCAGTCTGTTGCTGCTGGCCTACGGCCTCGGCAGTGCCTTGTCGCTGGGAACCCTGATCTTCGCCGGACGTGGCTTGGCCGCACGGCTGAAGCTCTCGCTGCCGGTGACCGCGTGGTTGCGTCGTGGCAGCGGAGTGGTTGTGCTGCTGGCGGCCGTGGCGATCGCTA
This sequence comes from Pseudomonas sp. ICMP22404, assembly GCF_006227205.1. GTDB lineage: Bacteria > Pseudomonadota > Gammaproteobacteria > Pseudomonadales > Pseudomonadaceae > Aquipseudomonas. The sequence goes on along the minus strand of NZ_VCNG01000003.1, from coordinate 405,892 downwards.
CCGGCGTCGATGATCGGCTGTTGGCCAACACTTCCTCCCAAAGCGCCGCGAGCCTGGAGCAACGCGTGCTGGAAAAGGTGCCACAGGCAATCGACTACGTGGTCAGCAAGGCCAGCGCCAACCCGATGCCGAACCTCGATTCCCAGGGCGCCATGCCTTCGCTGGATGGTGCGGTGCAATGGCTGAACTCGCCGCCGCTGAACAGCGAATCGCTGAAGGGCAAGGTGGTGCTGGTGGATTTCTGGACCTACGACTGCATCAATTGCCAGCACACGCTGCCCCACGTGAACGAATGGGCCAAGAAGTATGAGAAGGACGGCCTGGTGGTGATCGGCGTGCATACCCCGGAATACGGCTACGAGAAGATCATCGACAACGTACGCCAGCAGGTACGCAAACTGGACATCAACTACCCGGTGGCCATCGACAACCAGTACGCGATCTGGCGTGCCTTCAACAACCAGTACTGGCCGGCGCACTATTTCATCGATGCCAAGGGCCAGGTGCGCTACAGCCACTTCGGCGAAGGCCGCTACGGCGAGCAGGAGCAGGTGATCCAACAGTTGCTGCAGGAGGCCAAGGCGAGCCAGTAAAGCTGTGGCGAAGGGCCAGTCGAGTACTGGCCCATCGTTCGTTTGAAGGTTGTCAAACTTCTTTTATTTCAGAACGTTGGACGACAAACCTATGCGATTTTCTATGTGGGGCGCGGCCATATGGGTCGTGGCAACCTCTCTCCTGGCCAGCGTATCGCTCGACACCCAGGCCCGGGCGCTGACGCAAAACCAGCAGTCCGTATGTCGCTGGGGCGCGGACATCGCGGCGGGCGCACAAGCCTCCAAACTCTCCGGTGTCTCCCTGTACGGCGCCCGGAAAAAGCTGCAAGTGCGCAAGTTTCCCCGGCCATGGATGCGCATGACCGCCCTGGGCATCACCGAACAGACCTATGACAGCACGTCTCGCCTCAAGCCCGCCGCGGTCAAGCAGACCTACTACGAGCAGTGCGTGCGTCACGAGTTGGCGCGCCGCTAATCAATTCCGTTCATGCCGGGCTTCGGCCAGGCATGTCGATGCCATGCTGGTGCACCCTTCGGTACAGGGTTGCCCGGGAAATGCCCAGCGCCCGGGCGGTCGCGGTGGGTTTCCAGCGATGGCGCACCAGGGCGTCGAGCAGGGCCTGGCGTTCCGGGCTGGCACTGGGTTCCGGCGCAGGAGCGGCGTCTTGAGTGCCGTGCAACGACTCAGGCAGGTGAGCGCGCTGGATCACGGAGCTCTCGCACACCGCGCAGGCGTAGCGCAGCACATGGCGCAACTGACGGACATTGCCCGGCCAGTGATAGCCGAGCAGGCATTCCAGGGCGCCGCTGCTCAATTGCACGGCGCCGCCGCAACGGCTCGATTCTTCCTCGAGAATGCGGTTGATCAGCGTCAGCCGGTCACTGCGCTCGCGCAGTGGCGGCAGTTGGAAGCGGGCACCGCCCAGGCGGAAATACAGGTCCTCGCGAAACTCACCGGCGCTGACCAGGGCTTCCAGGTCGCGGTGGGTGGCGCAGATCACCTGAATGTCCACGGCTTTGCGGCGCGACGCACCGAGGGGCGCCACTTCTCCCTCCGCCAGCACCCGCAACAGGCGGGTCTGCAAGGCCAGCGGCATATCACCGATTTCATCCAGGAACAGCGTGCCGCCGTCGGCCTGTTGCAACAGGCCCTGCATGCCCTTGCTCGAGGCGCCGGTGAACGCCCCGGCCACGTAGCCGAACAACTCGCTTTCGATCAGGCTTTCAGGAATCGCGGCACAGTTCAGCGCGACGAAAGGGCGCTCACGACGCTGGCTGGCCTGGTGCAATTGGCGGGCGAACACCTCTTTGCCGGCGCCGGTTTCGCCCTGGATCAACACCGGCAGGTTGCGATCCTTGACCCGCACCGCCAGGCGCAGGCTGTCGGCCAGGCGAGGATCGATGTCGACCGACGCCATCGCCACCCGCGCACGCGGTAGCGCCCGATGCCGCGGTGCACTCACGCGGCCATGCAGGGGCGACTCGGCGCCCTGACGGCCGAAGGGATAAAGACTCTCATCCCGGGCACGGTGCAACCATTGTTGATCGAAGACCTGGCTGATGTGCTGCGGCAACTGGCCGTACTGCTGCAGCAGGTACTGGCGTGCGGCGGGGTTCAGGGCTTGCAGGCAGCCGTCGTCGTCCCAGGCGAACAGATAATCGGGCTGGCTGTCGACGTAGCCGGCGTTGCGATGGGCTCGCAGCACCCAATAGCCTTGGGCGCTGCTCATGAAGAATGCCTGTTCGATTTCCCGGGCGCTCTGCACCACCATCTGACGGATCAAGTGCTGCGAGCGGCGCTCATCCGGTGAGCGCACCGCCGACACATCCAGCACCCCGAGCAGTTCCCCCTGGGGGTCGAAGACCGGTGCGGCGGAGCAGGTCAGGCCAATGAACGCGGCGCGGAAGTGATCGCGCTTGTGCACCGTCACCGGCGCCTTGGCCGTGAGCACCGCCGCCACGCCGCACGTGCCTTCCTCGCCCTCCGACCAGCAGGTGCCCAGGTAAAGCCCGGCCTTGCGGCAGTCATTGCGAATGGCGGTTTCGACACGGTAGTCGATGGTCTGGCCCTGGGCATCGGTCAGCAGCACACAGTAGTCGGCATCCCGTACCCGGCCATGGAGGCGCGCCACTTCTTCGCTGGCGATATTGAGGAACAGCTCGGAGCGTTCCCGGCATTGCTTGAGCACATCCTCGGACAGGATGCGCGGGCCCTGCAACGAGCCGGGGTCGAGGTGATGCTGCTCCATGGAGCGACGCCAGGAGTCGAGGATCAGGTCAGGGACGGGCAGCTGTGGCAACTGGTCCGCGTTCTTCACGACGCGGCTGACGCAATCCACATGGGCCCTGGAGTGAGCGGAAAGCATGACTGGTCTCCGGTTCAGCTTCTTATCGTTGTGCACCCATTAAGCGCCGTTCGCCGGGCCCAGACAAGCCTGGCGAGATTGGCTGCTGGCGTGAGACGCCACGTCTCACGGTCTCGCCAGCGGCTCGTGCAGGCTGACATGTGGCGTCTCACGGGGGCTTGTCCCGGTTCGTGGTTTATCTCGCTGCGAGGGCTCTGGCCCGGGCGTTCGCTGGGTTTTTTCCGCACCTGGCACCGCCCTTGCTCTATGCCCTGGGCCCGCACGACGGGCCTTCCAATAATAAGAACCGAGGTACGTTATGTCTTCCTGCCCAGGTCGTTTGTCCCTCACGTTCAGGGTGGCGCCATGAGTCGCCGCCCCCTGACCGTGGGCATCATCGCCAACCCGGCTTCGGGACGCGACGTGCGGCGCCTGACCGCCAACGCCGGGCTGTTTTCCAGCACCGACAAGGTCTCGGTGATTCAGCGCTTGCTGGCGGCCTTCGGCGCCACCGGTATCGAACAGGTGCTGATGCCCACCGACATGACCGGCATTGCCGCTGCCGTGCTGAAGAACAGTCACAGCCGCCAGGCGCGCGACAGTCATTGGCCGACCCTGGAGTTTCTCGACCTGACCTTGCGCCAGACCGTCGAAGACACCCGCAGGGCTGCACGGCTGATGGCCGAGCGCGAGGTGGCGCTGATTGCCGTGCTCGGGGGGGACGGTACCCACAAGGCCGTGGCCGCCGAGGTGGGTGACATCCCGTTGCTGACCTTGTCCACCGGTACCAACAACGCCTTCCCCGAGTTGCGCGAGGCCACCACGGCAGGGCTCGCTGGCGGGTTGTACGCCAGTGGCCGGATCCCCGAACAGATCGGCCTGCGGCGCAACAAGCGCTTGCTGGTGTGCGAGGCCCGTCGCGGTCTGCGGGAAATCGCTCTGGTGGACGTCGCCGTGTCGCCGCTGCGCTTCGTCGGCGCCCGAGCCATCAGCCGGGCGGCGGACCTGGCCGAAGTCTTCGTGACCTTTGCCGAGCCGCAATCCATTGGCCTGTCGGCCTTGTGTGGCTTGTGGCTGCCGGTGACGCGGCAGGAGCCGGGCGGGGCCTGGATGCGCCTGGACCCGCAATCGCCCGAAGCGCTGCTGGTGCCGCTGGCCCCAGGCCTGCTGCAGGGCTGCGGCGTGCTCGCGGCCGGCCGCCTGGAGCCAGGTGTGGCCCAGCCGTTGGCGCTGTCCAGCGGCACGTTGGCCCTGGATGGCGAACGGGAAATCGAGTTCAACCCGCAGGACCGTCCCACGGTCACCCTCGATGCCGGCGGCCCGCTGAGCATCGATGTCGACGCGGTGCTGGCCTACGCCGCGCAACAGCGCCTGCTGGGCATCGGCCGTGAACATCCGCAACACCCCCTGAACCTGCAAGTCAGCCTTCAAGACACCCCTGGAGAATAAAAAATGTCGACACCGCTCACCCACGATCAACTGCTGCACGCCTACCAGGTGATGCGCACCATTCGCGCGTTCGAAGAGCGCCTGCACGTGGAATTCGCCACCGGCGAGATTCCCGGTTTTGTCCACTTGTATGCCGGCGAAGAGGCGTCGGCCGCCGGGGTCATGGCTCATTTGGGCGATGACGACTGCATTGCCTCCAACCACCGTGGCCACGGCCATTGCATTGCCAAAGGCGTGGATGTCTACGGAATGATGGCCGAGATCTACGGCAAGAAAACCGGGGTCTGCCAAGGCAAGGGTGGTTCCATGCACATCGCCGATTTCGAGAAGGGCATGCTCGGCGCCAACGGCATTGTCGGTGCCGGTGCGCCGCTGGTGGTCGGTGCGGCGCTGGCAGCGAGGCTCAAGGGCACCGACAGTGTCGCGGTGGTGTTCTTCGGCGACGGCGGCTCCAACGAAGGCGCGGTGTTCGAGGCCATGAACATGGCTTCGGTGTGGAACCTGCCGTGCCTGTTCATCGCCGAGAACAATGGCTACGCCGAGGCCACGGCCTCTAATTGGTCGGTGGCTTGCGATCACATCGCCGACCGCGCCGCCGGGTTCGGCATGCCGGGGGTGACGGTGGACGGTTTTGACTTCTTCGCCGTTCACGAAGCCGCCGGGGCGGCCATCGAGCGTGCCCGGGCCGGGGAAGGGCCATCGCTGATCGAGGTCAAGCTGACCCGCTATTACGGCCATTTCGAGGGCGATGCGCAAACGTATCGGGCACCGGATGAGGTCAAGCACTTCCGTGAAAACCAGGACTGCCTGATGCAGTTCCGCGAGCGCACCACCCGGGCCGGGTTGCTCTCGGCCGAGCAACTGGACCAGGTCGACCGGGAAGTGGAACTGCTGATCGAAAACGCGGTGCGCAAGGCCAAGTCCGATCCCAAGCCTGCGGCGGCGGACCTGCTCACCGACGTCTACGTCTCCTACCCCTGAACGCCTTTCATAAAACAAGAACAGAGAATTCCATCATGGCGAGAAAAATCAGCTATCAGCAGGCAATCAACGAAGCCCTGGCCCAGGAAATGCGCCGCGACACCAGCGTGTTCATCATGGGCGAGGACGTGGCCGGTGGCGCCGGGGCGCCCGGTGAAAACGACGCCTGGGGCGGTGTGCTCGGCGTCACCAAGGGCCTCTATGACCAGTTCCCCGGCCGTGTGCTCGACACACCCCTGTCGGAAATCGGTTACGTCGGCGCGGCGGTTGGGGCCGCGACCTGCGGTGTGCGCCCGGTGTGCGAATTGATGTTCGTCGACTTCGCCGGCTGCTGCCTGGACCAGATCCTCAACCAGGCGGCGAAGTTTCGCTACATGTTCGGTGGCAAGGCCTCCACGCCTTTGGTGATCCGCACCATGGTCGGGGCCGGCCTGCGCGCCGCGGCCCAGCACTCGCAGATGCTCACGTCCTTGTGGACGCACATTCCCGGGCTGAAAGTGGTGTGCCCATCTTCGCCCTACGATGCCAAGGGCTTGCTGATCCAGGCGATCCGCGACAACGATCCGGTGATCTTCTGCGAGCACAAATTACTGTACAGCATGCAGGGCGAGGTGCCCGAAGAGCTCTACACCATCCCGTTCGGCGAGGCCAACTTCCTGCGCGACGGCAAGGACGTGACCCTCGTGTCCTACGGCCGCATGGTCAACACCGCCATGGACGCGGCGCGTAGCCTGGCCGGGCGCGGTATCGATTGCGAGGTCATCGACCTGCGCACCACCAGCCCGATGGACGAGGACAGCATTCTCGAAAGCGTGGAGAAGACCGGGCGCCTGGTGGTCATCGATGAGGCCAACCCACGCTGCTCCATGGCCACCGATGTCTCGGCGCTGGTGGCGCAGAGAGCCTTCGGTGCGCTGAAGGCGCCGATCGAGATGGTCACCGCGCCGCACACGCCGGTGCCGTTCTCCGATTCCCTGGAAGACCTGTACATCCCTGACGCGGCGAAGATCGAACAAGCCGTGCTCAACGTGATCGAGTGGAGCAAGCGCTGATGAGCCAGATTCATACCCTGACCATGCCCAAGTGGGGGCTGTCGATGACTGAAGGCCGGGTCGATGCCTGGCTCAAGGAGGAGGGCCAGGCCATCACCAAGGGCGACGAAGTGCTGGATGTGGAGACCGACAAGATTTCCAGCAGTGTCGAAGCACCGTTCTCCGGTGTGTTGCGCCGGCAGGTTGCGCGGCAGGATGAAACCCTGGCGGTCGGCGCCTTGCTGGGCATTGTCGTCGACGGCGAGGCCAGCGACGCCGAGATCGAAGCGGTCATCGAGCAGTTCCAGTCCAGTTTCGTGCCGGGCGACACCGGCGATGAAGACACCGGCGCGAAACCGCAGAAGGTCGAGCTGGATGGCCGGGTGATTCGCTACTTTGAACGTGGCGAAGGCGGCATGCCCTTGGTGTTGGTCCACGGTTTTGGCGGGGACCTGAACAATTGGCTGTTCAACCATGAGGCCTTGGCGGCCGGCCGCCGGGTGATCGCCCTGGACCTGCCGGGCCATGGCGAGTCCGGCAAGACCCTGGAACGGGGTGACCTGGATGAGCTGAGCGGCGCGGTGCTGGCCTTGCTCGATCACCTGGACATCAGCGTCGCGCATCTGGTGGGGCATTCCATGGGCGGCGCCGTGTCGCTGAACACCGCACGCTTGATGCCCCAGCGGGTGCGATCCCTGACGCTGATCGGCAGTGCCGGCCTCGGCCCTGAGATCAACGGTGGCTACCTGCAAGGCTTTGTCGAGGCCTCCAACCGCAACGCCCTCAAGCCGCAGCTGGTGCAGTTGTTCTCCAACGCCGAGCTGGTCAACCGGCAGATGCTCGACGACATGCTCAAGTACAAGCGCCTGGAGGGCGTGGACGCGGCATTGAAGCAGCTGTCGACGACGTTGTTCGCGGACGGCCGCCAGCGGATGGACTTGCGCGAAGTGGTGCAGGCCGGTCACGTGCCGACCCTGGTGATCTGGGGCAGTGACGACGCGATCATCCCGGCGGCCCATGGCGAGGGGCTGGACGCCCGGGTGGAGGTGCTGGCCGGTCAAGGCCACATGGTGCAGATGGAAGCGGCCGAGCAGGTCAATCGATTGATCCTTGAGTTCATTGAACAGCACTGATCAACCGGGCGACGCGCGAGTCGTCGCCCCCAAGCATTCTGGAGAAACGCTATGAACGCTTCAATCACGCCTACCCGCAGCATGCGCGCCGCCGTCTGGCATGGCCGTAACGATATCCGCGTCGAAGACGTACCGTTGCCCGTTTCGCCGCCCGCCGGCTGGGTGCAGATCCGCGTGCAGTGGTGCGGCATCTGCGGTTCCGACCTGCATGAGTACGTCGCCGGGCCGGTGTTCATCCCGGTGGACGCGCCACACCCGCTGACCGGTATCAAGGGCCAGTGCATCCTCGGCCACGAGTTTTGCGGCGAAATCGTCGAACTGGGGGCCGGGGTAGAGGGCTTCAGCGTTGGCGAACCGGTGGCGGCGGATGCCTGCCAGCACTGCGGCACCTGCTACTACTGTACCCACGGGCTTTACAACATCTGCGAAAACCTGGCGTTCACCGGCCTGATGAACAATGGCGCGTTCGCGGAGCTGGTCAATGTGCCGGCCAATTTGCTCTACAAGTTGCCTGCCGGTTTTCCTGCCGAGGCCGGCGCGTTGATCGAGCCGTTGGCGGTGGGCATGCACGCGGTGAAGAAGGCTGGCAGCCTGTTGGGCCAGAACGTCGTGGTGGTGGGCGCCGGAACCATTGGCCTGTGCACCATCATGTGTGCCAAGGCCGCCGGGGCGGCCCAGGTGATTGCCCTGGAAATGTCCAGCGCGCGCAAGGCCAAGGCCCTGGAGGTCGGCGCCAGTCATGTCATCGATCCCAACCAGTGCGATGCGTTGGCTGAAGTGCGCCGCCTGACCGGGGGGCTGGGCGCCGATGTCAGCTTCGAGTGCATCGGCAACAAGCACACCGCCAAGTTCGCCATCGACCTGATCCGCAAGGCCGGCAAATGCGTGTTGGTGGGGATTTTCGAGGAACCGAGCGAATTCAACTTCTTCGAACTGGTGTCCACCGAGAAGCAGGTGCTCGGCGCGCTGGCCTACAACGGCGAATTTGCCGATGTCATTGCGTTCATCGCCGATGGCCGCCTGGACATCTCACCCCTGGTGACCGGGCGTATCCAGTTGGAGCAGATCGTCGGGCAGGGCTTCGAGGAACTGGTCAACAACAAGGAGCACAACGTGAAAATCATCGTGTCGCCGGCGCGGAGCTGATTTTTCCTGATGTGGGCGATTGGCGATGGCCGGCGGCGGCCATCGCATTTTTTGCCGTGGGTTCAATCCGGTAAATAGTCTCGCCAGACGCGGCTTTCGTCGAGTTGCAGCTGGCGCTCTTCCGTTTGCCGAAACCTGCGGTCGCAGTCGAGGAAGAACTCGTCGAGTTGCGGCGGTTCGACGTCGGTATCGCTGAGCATCGTGTGGACCTGTCCACGGTGGTGAATCTGGTGTGCGAACAGGTGCAGCAGCAACCGGTCGATACGCTCGGGCACCACGGCACCGTCGGCGCGTACCAATTCGACGGATCGGGCGAGGTCTTTCTCCCGCAGGGATTCGCAGAACGCCACCAGTCGCCGGTCGGTGCGGGCCTGGCATTGCACCAGCTCGGCAAAGGCCAAGGTCTCGGAGAAATCCTTGATCTGCCCGTCACGATCGCCTTCCAGGGCGGTGAGGTAATAGCGGTCCACCTCCAGGATATGGCAGAGCGTGGCTTGTATGGACGGAAAGAACCCCGTGCGTCGCGTCAGGTATTCGTCCTCGCTCAACTGCGCACAGGTGCCGAGCAGCCGGTGGTTGGCCCACTGGTTGTTCAGGGCCTGGGCGAGGAAATAATTCATGGTAAGCCTTCCTTGTGGGAGCGAGCCTGCTCGCGATGACGGCGGTACATCCAGCATAGCCGTTCCAGACAGACCGCTATCGCGAGCAGGCTCGCTCCCACAGTGGGTTGATGTGCTGGCTGATAATCCTCCATACACCTCGGTCAGTGTGGGAGCGAGCCTGCTCGCGATAGTGGCGGTACATCCAGCATAGCTATTCCAGACAGACCGCTATCGCGAGCAGGCTCGCTCCCACAGGGGACTTCATTTGCCTCGGGTCAGAGCCCCACATCCGGCAGCACCGGTCGATTCGCCAGGGCCTTGGCCATGATCTGTTCCACATACACCCGGTCTTCTTCCGGCAGGGCCAGGCGTGGTGGGCGGGTGAGGGCGCTGCCGCGGCCGGCGATGGCTTCGCACAGCTTGATGCATTGCACCAGGTCGGCGCGGGCGTCGAGGTGCAGGATCGGCATCAGCCATTCGTAGATCGGCATCGCTTCGGCGAAACGCCCGGCGCGGGCCAGGCGGAAGATGGTTTCGCCTTCCTTCGGGAACACGTTGGACATGCCCGAGACCCAGCCTTCGGCGCCCACGGCGAGGCTTTCCAGCACCACGTCGTCGAGGCCCGCGAACAGGACAAAGCGATCACCCACTTCATTGCGCACGTCGATGAACCGCCGGGTGTCGCCGGAGGAGTCCTTGAAGCACACCACGTTGTCGCAATCGGCCAGGGAAATCAGGATGTCCGGAGTCACGTCGTTCTTGTAGATCGGTGGGTTGTTGTAAACCATCAGCGGCACGTCTGCATGCCGGGCGACATAGCGAAAGTGCTCGGCGGTTTCGAACGGCTTGGAGCCATAGACCAATGCCGGCATCAGCATCACGCCGTCGACGCCGACCTTGCGCACTGCGTTGGCGACCTTGGCCGCCTGCACGCTGGTGAACTCGGCCACGCCGCAGATCACCGGCACCCGACCCCGGGAGGCGTCCACCGCGACTTCGGTCACGGCGATTTTTTCTTCGGCGCTCAGCGAAGTGTTTTCCCCCACCGAACCACAGACCACCAGGCCCGAGACGCCGTCACGGATGACGTTGGAAATGACCTCATGGGTCTTGTCCAGGTTGATGGAGAAGTCGTCGTTGAATTGGGTGGTAACGGCGGGGAATACGCCGCTCCAGTTGATGCGTTTGCTCATGGGGTGTCTCCAGTTGATGGTAGTACTGTGGCGAGGGGATTTATCCCCGCTGGGCTGCGAAGCAGCCCCCTGTATCTGTCTGGCGCAGCGAGTCGCCAGATTGGGGCCGCTTCGCGCCCCAACGGGGATGAATCCCCTCGCCACAAGGGATCGATGTGAGTTCGAAAATCATGCGCCAGGCCACGTATCTGAAAGCCGATAGCCCTGCGGCCATGGATCAGCCGGATCCAGCAGCAGTTGATGCGTCCCGGTGATCCACGCCCGTCCGGCAATGCACGGATAGATCGCCGGGCGCCCGGCCACGTCGGTCAGCGAGTCGATGCGACAATGGAATTCGGAGCCGATGATCGAGCGCCCGATGAACCGCTCGCCCACCTGCATCAACCCCTTGGCCTGCAACACCGCCATGCGTGCCGAGCAGCCTGTGCCGGTAGGGGAGCGGTCGATCTTGCCGGGCTGGATCACCACGGCGTTGGCACCCGTAGCGACGCCTGCCTCCATGACGACGGGCGCGGCGATCTGGCAGAACGAAATGTGTGACCAGTCAGGGTTCAGCGGGTGGACGAAGCCCAGTTGCTCATTGGCGGCCCGAGTGATGTTCAGCCCGACGGCCACCAGATCGGCGGCCTCGTCAGGGCGGATGGCGAAGCCCAGGCGCTGGGCGTCGACGATGACGAAACTGTCACCGCCATAGGCGGTGTCCACCTGCAGCGAGCCCAGGCCCTCGACTTCGATCCAGGCGTCGAGACGGTCGGCGAAGGAGGGCACGTTCTTGATCTCCACCCGTTGCACCTTGCCGTCGCGGCAATCGGCGACGGCTTCGATCAACCCGCCAGGGGCTTCGAGTACCAGGCGGGTCTGGGGTTCGGTCATGGGCAGGATGCCGCTGTCCAGCAGCACGGTCGCCACGCACAGGGAGTTGGAGCCGGACATCGGCGGGGTGTCGGCCGGCTCCATGATGATCCAGGCCATCTGCGCCCGAGGGTCCTTGGCCGGCACCAGCAGGTTGACGTGGCGAAACACGCCGCCACGGGGCTCGTTGAGAACGAAGTTGCGCAGGGTCTGGTCCTGGGCGATCCAGCGCGACTGTTCCCACACCGTGGCACCGGGTGGAGGGGCGACACCGCCGACGATCACATCGCCGACTTCGCCTTCGGCGTGGCAACTGACGACGTGGATGATTTTTGATGAGCGCATTGGGTTGTTCCTTGTGTTGTCCGTTCCGGCCTCATCGCGAGCAGGCTCGCTCCCACAGGGTACAAATCCCATGTGGGAGCGAGCCTGCTCGCGATAGGGGCATGGGCTATTTCACCGACTTGAGAAACGCCGCCGTCTCCCGCTGCATCGGGTTGCCGATCACCTGGTCCGGCGGCCCGATCTCATGCACCCGGCCATTGCAAAAGAACGCCACGCGATCGGACACGTCCCGGGCGAAGCGGATCTCGTGGGTCACCAGCACCATGGTCATGCCGTCCTCGGCGAGCATGCGCATGGTGTCCAGCACTTCACCCACCAGTTGCGGGTCCAGGGCCGAGGTGGCTTCGTCGAACAGCATGTAGTCCGGCGACATCGCCAAGGCCCGGGCGATGGCCATGCGCTGTTGCTGGCCACCGGAGAGCTTGTTCGGAAAGGCCTTGAGCTTGTCCCCCAGGCCCACGTGCTCCAGCTGTTTCACCGCCAGGGCCTCGGCCTCCTGTTTGCTCTTGCCCAGCACCTTGCGCGGCGCCAGCATTACGTTCTCCAGCACCGTCAGGTGCGGGAAGGCGTTCCATTGCTGGAAGACGATGCCGATCTTCTGCCGCAGGTGATTGAGATCGGTGGCGCGGTCATGCACCTCGACACCGTCCACGCGAATGCTGCCTTGCTGGATCGGCTCCAGGCCGTTGATGCACATCAACAGGGTCGACTTGCCGGACCCCGAGCCACCGATGATCGACACCACTTCACCCTTGTCTACGGTCAGGCTCACACCCTTGACCACTTCCAGGTCGCCAAAGGATTTATGCACGTTCTCGATCTCAATCATTTTCCTGCCACCTTCTTTCCAGGCGTGCGCCGAGGCGGGCGACCACCAGGCTCATGACGTAGTAAATGAGGCCTGCGATGCACAGCACCAGCAGGGGTTCCTGAATGCGCGTGACGATGGTTTGCGAAGCACGCAGCAGCTCGACGATGCCGATCCACATCACCAGCGCGGTGTCCTTCATCACCCCGAGTACCAGGTTCAGCCAGCCGGGAAACGCCACGCGCGTGGCAATCGGCAGGACGATGAAGCGCAGGTCCTGCAGGTAGCTCAAGCCCAGGGAACGGCTGGCCCGTCGGGTGCTCAGCGGCACCGCCAGCACCCCGCCACGGACGATTTCGGTGAAGTACGCGGCGGCGTAGACCCCGAGCACGATGCAGCCGACGGCGAAGGCGCTGAGGTTCAGGCCGACGATGCTCTTGAGCGAGTTGAACAGCACGAACTGGATCAGCAACGGCACGCTGCGAAACACGTCCAGTACCCAGGCCAGCGGCAGGCTGGCCCGGGGCAACAGCGCCCGGAGCAGGCCGAACAGTAGCCCGGCCAGGGTGCCGAGCAGGATCGACCAGGCGGTCAGCTGCAGCGTGACCCAGGCCCCGTCGAGCAAGAACAACAGGTCGTTAACGGTGAGGCTTGTTGCAAACATGACCAACCCTCAGTAGCGGAACAGGCGCCAGGACAACAGCCGGGCGAGCCCGACGATCAGCTTGGCGATCAGGTAATACAGCGCGGCCGCGAGCGCGAAGTATTCGAAGGTGCGGAACGTCTTGACGTTGTATTCCTGGGTCACCCCGGTGAGGTCGTTGTTCAGGCCGACCACCACGCCCAGCGAGGTCATCAGCACCGCCCAGACCATCTGGTTGGTCAGCGGGTAGAACACGATGCGCAGCAGTTGCGGGACGATGATCATCCGATAGGCCTGGAACGCGCTCATGCCCAGGGACCGGGCGGCGCGCATCTGCGTGCCGGGCACGGCCTTGAGACCACCGCGAAAGTTCTCCGCCAGGTAACCGGCATTGTTGAAGGTGATCCCGGCCAGCAACGCCAGCCACGAACTGACATGCAGCCCGAGGGAGCCGAGGCCGAAGTAGAGGATGTAGATCTGGAACAGCGACGGCGTGTTGCGGGCGATGGACACCCAGCCATTGCCGATTCCCCGTAGCAATGGATGGCGCGCCTGGCGCATCACCGTCAGTACCAGCGCGATCAGCACGCCGAAGATCATCGACAGCGCCGCGGTCTCGAACGTGACCCAGGCCCCGGCGAGCATGTCGGGCAACGCGCGCAGGGCCGGGCGCCATTGGAAGCTGTAGTCAAACATGGAAGGGGTTCCCCTGGCGGGTGGCGGGTTGCAGCCAGAGCGGCGGCTGACCAGTGGCGGTGGCGTTGCACGCGGCGTCGACGCAGGCCGCTAGGCTGGCGAAGTGCACCCCGCGTCCCACCAGGCCGGGCGCGTAATGGGCGTATTTGCCGGAGTTGGTCATCAGGGTGGTGGCAGCGGGTGGGATGACCGGTTCGCCCAGCATGCACCAGCAGGTGTCGGTCACCAGCGTGGCGCCGAAGGCCTCGATGGCGCCCAGGTGACCTGCCTGGCGGGCCTGTTCCAGTACCGCACGGCCGCAGGTGATGGCCAGCACCACGTCCGGGTGCTTGCTCCGGCCGACGCAGAGCGCCGCCAGGTTGGCAAATTCGCTGAGGGAAAAATGCGGGTTGCCCAAGGAGATCACGTCCACCCGGTTGTCCCGGGCACTGTTGAGCTCGCGCCAACTGGCAAGCAGGCCTGCGGCATCGACGGTTTCCATCGGTATCGGACAGTCCGCTTCCACGACATCGACCGGGTCGAGGGCTTCCGGTGTGACCCCGGCGATGTGGAACAACGGCGCGGCACTGGTGGTGGCGAATGCGGCGCCGAAGGCTTTCAGGTCATCCAGGGTCGGCGCGGCATGTTCCAGGCCGCGTATCAATGGAATACGCCGGCCGGTCAGGCCGCCGATGTGATAACCCAGCAGTGGATAGAAGCTGTCGTCGACAGTGCCTAATCCCGGCACGTCGACGATCAGTCTGGCCTTGCGCTGATCGTCCAGGTGACAACCGGTCAAGGGCGCGCGGCCGCACAAGGCAATGCAGATATCCAGGAAGTCCGGGTACTTCTGCGTGCGAGCCCCGAGCACACTGTTGGCGTAGACCACCGCGTTGGACTCGGCCCAGACGATCTGCTCGCCGGCCTTGGGCGCGGTCTCGAGCAGATACGGCGCGCAGGTAAAACTCAGCTGCGCGCCCATCGCCATGTAGGCATCGCCCAAGGCACTCGCCGGTTCGCCCAAGGCCGGATCTATGCCCAGTTCCCGCCAGCGGCGCTGGTCCACGGAAATGGAATTGAGAGTGGTGGGCACGCGCACCTTGGCGCCCCACTGCACCAGTTGCTCGGCAAAGCGCAGGCTGGCCGGGCCTGTGTAGATGCAACCGTCGATGTGGGCTTGGGTCACGTCCAGCAACTGCGTGGTGCCCTGGATTTCCGCCATGCGCAAGACGATTTGCATCGCCACCTGGGCGGCCTTGCCATGGTTGCCGTCGAGCAGTGCCCGGTCCTGTTCGGTGAGGTTGACCGTAGACGGCATGGGCGGCGGCAAGGGAACGTCGGCCTGATCCCAGCGATCGTCGGGGCGGCGGCCGGTCAGGGTCAGGCAATTGCCTTCGATGCGCACGAAACCCTGGCCGCGCAAACGTTCGAAGGCTTCACTACCGATCTGCACCACTGGCAGGGAACGCTGGAAAATCAACTGCGCCACCAGCACGCCCAAGGTCAGGATCTCATCCGTTTCGGCCAGCACCAGGGCGGCGGGTGCATGGCCGTTGCTGATCAGCTCCATCAAGACGCTGCTGCCGGTGCACGAGCCGCGCCCGCTGGGAATCGCCAGCACGCGCCCGGCCAGGCGCTGGCTGCTGAGCGGGTGATGCCGGTCGATGACTTCACCGCTGGCCGGATCCACACCGCCCCAGAAACTCAAGCCCACATCGGCAAAGAGCAGGGCGCCCTGGGCGGCACCCTCCACCAGACTGCGGCCCACGACACGGATAGGCGTGCTTGGCATGCCCCGATCCTCAGTAATAGACCTGCGGGACGGTCAGGTTGGCCGGCGGAATATCGGTGCCGACCCATTTGACGAACAGCTCTTTGTAACGACCGGTGCGCACCTGTTGGTTGACGAACAGATTGAGGTAGTTGATCAGGCCGAACTCGCTGCGCTTGGCGCCGAGGGACACGTAGTCGATGACATAAGGCGCGTCACCGGCGATCTTCAGGTTCTTGTACTTGCCGGACTTGATGGTCGCGGCGGCCACGGTATTGGTCACCACCGTCGCGTCGATGTGCCCTTGGGCGACGGCCAACAGCGTGTCGTTCTGCGACTGGTAGGCGCG
This sequence comes from Pseudomonas sp. ICMP22404, assembly GCF_006227205.1. GTDB lineage: Bacteria > Pseudomonadota > Gammaproteobacteria > Pseudomonadales > Pseudomonadaceae > Aquipseudomonas. The sequence continues at coordinate 390,015 of NZ_VCNG01000003.1, read as the reverse complement.
GAAACTGCCGCTGCCCCAGTTCTTCTGGTCCTTCTCCAATGCGATGGCTTCGTAGGTGCCGCTGGTATTGCCCACGGCCTTGCCCTTGAGGTCGGCGAAGCTGTTGATGCCGGTGTTGTCGCGGGTCAGCACCACCATCTGGAAGGCGAAGTAGGGCACGGTCAGGCCAACGGTCTTGGCCCGTTCCAGGGTGTCGGAGGTGGAGGCGACGATGACATCGGCACGGCCGGAAATAAGCGCCGGGATCCGGTCCGGGAACGGCGTTTCCACGACTTCGGCATCTACCCCCAGGACCTTCGCCAGGTCGTGGCAATAGTCCACGTCGAAACCCGCCGGCTTGTTGCTTTCGTCACGAAAGCCCATGGGTGGGAAATCCAGGGTCACCGCGCAGCGCAGCTTGCCGGAGCCGATGATGTCATCGAGCTTGTCGGCATAGGCGGGGGTGATGAACAGAGGTGCCAGGACAACACTTAACGCTACGGCCAATGCAGGGTTTTTCATAAATGCCTCGCTGTCGAATAAATGCGGTGAGATATCGTATTGAGGATTTCGTATACGATATTAGATAAGCAATCGGCGTGCCTGTCTGGCGAGTTTCTCGCGCTTATGGGTAACTCGTTGATTACAAAACAGTAATAAGAGGGGGTGGGCTCGAAAGGTGCCGGAGGCCGTTTCAGTCAGGTGTTACAGATGGGAGCAATGGGCGCTCCGGCGCCCTGTTAGGGAACAGATTCAGTGCCGGCTTTCCCGATACTGGCTCGGCGACAGGCTGGTCAAGGCGCGAAACTGGCGACTGAACGCGCTGTGGTCGGTGTAGCCGCAGCGCAGGGCGATGTCGGTGATGGGCAGGTCCTTGTCCAGCAGCAGGCGCGAGGCTTCTTCCAGACGCGCCTTGTGAATCATTTGCCGGGGCGTGAGCTGGAAAATGCGTTTGCAGTGCCGCTCCAGTTGCGCCACTGACAACCCGGCGATGGTGGTCAGTTCGGCGAGGCTGATGGGGCGGGCGAAGTGATGTTTGATATGGGCATCCACCGCCGCCAGTTTCTGAAACGCTGGGTGGCTGGACTGCGGCAGTTGCAGGTCCCGGGAGATGCCGGCCAGGCCGACGATCTGGCCGCTGGGTTCGCGCAGGGCGATTTTATGGGTCAGGCACCACACCGGCTGATTGCCGTAGTACAGGTGGAGTTCGAGTTGGTCGGCCAACTCCCGACCGCTGGCCAGCACCCGTCGATCCTGTTCGGTATACAGCGGGCCGAAGCGCTCGGGGAACACCTGCTCGGCAGTGAGACCGAGCAGATCGGCGCTGTGCTTGAAGCCGCAGCGCCGGGCCAGGGTCTGGTTGACGAAGGCGTAGCGGGCCTGGGTGTCCTTGATGAAGAACACCACGTCCGTCAGGGTGTCGAGCAGCGGTGCGATGGATTGCAGGCTGTGCAGCAGGGTGCCCAGGTCGCAGGGGGTAAAGGACATGAGCGAGGGATACATGGGGCGGCATCATCTCGGGTGGGGGCAAGGGTTGCGCAAGAGTAGCAGCAGAATGATCGGCCAACTCATGTGGGAGCGAGCCTGCTCGCGATGGCGGTGTGTCAGCAACCTATCTGTATCTGAAAAACGCCATCGCGAGCAGGCTCGCTCCCACAAGGAGCTGCGCTTGTGCGGCCTAGTTGGGTGGGGTTTCTTCCAGCCCCAGCAAGGTTTCGATCCGCGCCGGGCTGAACGGCGGGCGTGGGGTGGGGGGCGTCCAGTCGAACAGATACTCCAGGGCGGCGCCGCAGACCCGGCCCTGGCACGCGCCCATGCCACAACGGCTGGCGAGCTTGGCTTCGCGCCAGCTCACGTGGCCGACCAGATCGCCGTAGGGCACGTCCTCGCACCGGCAGACCAAGGTGTCGGCCCGGGCCAGGGACTTGAACTGCCCATCGAGGGCGAAGGCCTTGTTCAGCGTCCGGGCGAAACCTTGCCAGCGCTCTCGACGCGGCCACAGGCGCTGGGCGGCCGTGGTATCGCCGACCGCCGCGTGACCGGCGATGGCGCCTTCCACCAGTGCCAGTTCGCTGCCGCCGAAACCGGTGCATTCACCGGCGGCGTAATGGTCCTGGCGGGTAGTCGCCTGCCAGCCATCCACCGCGAGGGCATGTTCGGCAAGCTCACAGCCCAGGGCCTGGCCGAGCTGGGTATTGGGGATGAGCCCGAAGCCACACGCCAACCGGTCACAGGCCAGCTCGACGATCTTGCCCTGTTGCAGCAACCGCACGCCTTCGAGCCGCTCTTGCCCCAAGGCCTCCAGCACATGGCTTGCTGTGCGGTAGTGCCGGTCGAACAACGCGAACGCTTGCAGAAGCTTGCCCGGCCAGCGCGGCAATTGCGCGGCGAAACCGGTCACGGCGGCACGGCTGGCCTGCTCGGCAATCCTTAACACGTGGGCACCCTGATGCCTGGCCGTGGCGGCGCTGGCCAACAGCAGCGGCCCACTCCCGGCGATCACCAGACGTTCATCCCGCACCGGCAGGCCCGCCTTGATCAGCGCCTGCAAGCCGCCGGCACCGGTGACGCCGGACAGGGTCCAGCCGGGGAAGGGCAGCAGCAACTCACGGGCGCCGGTGCACAGGATCAGGCGCTGGTAGGTGATCTGCCAACCGCGCTCGGCATTCTCTACCAATAGGGTTTTATCGGCGGCGCAAGCGATCACCCGGGTGCCGGCATGGCAGCGCACATTGGCGCAGGTCTGCAACCGCTCGCGCAGGCGGCGTGCCGCAGTGGGCAGGCTGGCCTGGGGGCCGTCGCGCCAGATCTGCCCCCCAGGTAACGGGTTGTCGTCCAGCAGCACGATAGACGCGCCGCGGCTGGCCGCAGCCAGGGCGGCGGACATGCCGGCGGGGCCGGCGCCAATGATCAGCAGGTCGGTGGTTTCGTTCATGGTCGGGTCTGCACGTGCATGCCGTCGCGGCACAGGGTCTGGCAGGCCAGGCGGCGCTGGCCGTCGATTGTTACCCGACATTCCTGGCAAATACCCATGCCGCACAAGGGCGCACGTCGCTGGCCGCTGACCGAGGTGCGACTGCAACCATCGGCGCCCAGGGCCAGGGCGGCGGCGACGCTGGTGCCTTGGGTGACCGTCAGTGGGCGGCCGTCCAGTAATAATTCAGGCATCGGGAGGATTCCAATATGAAGCCGTGGCGAGGGGATTTATCCCCGTTGGGCTGCGCAGCAGCCCCTCTGGATTACCCTGACACATCGAGTAGCCAGACTTCAGGGCCGCTACGCGCCCCAACGGGGATAAATCCCCTCGCCACAGGGATTTAGCTGACATACACAGGTTCTCCCAGGAAACGCTCCGGCAGGTAGGCCTGAGGGGCCAGTGGCGAGGCTTCGTTGAACAGCTGTGCCACCAATAGGTCAGCCGTCGCGGGGGCCGTTGTGACTCCCAGTCCTTCATGTCCCACCGCCAGCCACAGGCCCTTGCGTTGCGGGTGCTGTCCCACCAGCGGCAGGCCGTCGGGGCTGGCGGCGCGGAAGCCGGTCCAGGCGCGGATGCCGTTGAGCTGTGCCAGCCCGGGCATGTAGTCGACGGCGCGCTTGAGCATCTTCGCCAGCATCCAGCCTTCCACTTGCGGGTCGACGGTGCCGAACTGCCGCGAGGCGCCGATGAACAGTTGCCCGGTGGGACGGGGCTGGATATTGCACGCCACCGATGGGCCGCTGGCGTTGTGGGCACTGGTGACATAACCCAGTTCGACCAGGGTGTGAGTGACAGTGGCGGGGTAGCGATCAGTGATCAGCAGATGGCCCTTCTTCGGCTCGATCGGCAGCTCCGGGCACAGTTCGGTGGCCTGGATACCGTTGGCGAGGATCACCGCCTCGGCCCTCAACCAGCGCCCGTCGTCCAGGTGTACCCGCGAGCCGTCCACTTCGGCGACCTGCGCACGCTGCTGGCGGATGTGCGGGCTGTCCAGCATCCAGCGCGCGGCGGCGGGAGCGTAGAGGATGCCGTCGCCCTTGATCAGCAGGCCGCCCTCCAGACCCTCGCGCAACTCGGGTTCGCGCTGACGCAGGGCCCCGCGTCCGATCAGCTCGCAGGCTTCTCCGTGAGCCAGCAGATTCAGGTACTTGCTGTTGGCGACCGCCATCTCCTGCGGATTGGCCGCCAGCCACAGGGTGCCGTTGTTGCGCCAGGCACAGCCTTCGGGCAGGAGATGGGCCAATTCGCGCCAGCGTCCCAGGGAGTATTGACTGAGGGCCAGTTCCGCCGGATTGTCGTCCAGCACCAGCAGATGCCCCATGCCGGCCGCAGTCGCGCCGTGCCAGCCGGCGTCGAGCACCACCACCTTCAATCCACGCAGGGACAAGGCCCGGGCACAGGCTGCACCGATGATGCCGGCACCGATGACGATCACGTCGGCGATCAGGCCCTCGGTCACAGGCGAATGCCCCAGGCGAACGGGTCATCCGCTTCGATGATCAGCGTGGTTTCGGCGCTGATATAGGCACGGCCGCGAATCGTCGGCACGATGCGCTCGCCCGCCTGTTCATAAGAACCTTCGAACTCGCTGCCAATCACACTGGCCTGGCGCCAGCTCTGACCGGGTTGCAGCTTGCCGTCCGCGGCCAGGCACGCCAGCTTGGCACTGGTGCCGGTGCCACAAGGGGAGCGGTCGTAGGCCTTGCCGGGACAGAGTACGAAGTTGCGGCTGTTGGCTTGCGGGTCGTCGGCGAACAGCTCGATATGATCGATCAGCCCGCCGTCCTCGCCACGAAAGCCTTGCTGTTCCAGCGCTTGCTGCACAGCGTAGGTGTAGGCGGTCAATGCGTCGAGGTTGTCGCTCGCCACTCGCTGGCCGTGGTCGGCGATAAGGAAGAACCAGTTGCCGCCCCAGGCCACATCGCCTTCCACAGGGCCGATACCGGGTACTTCCAGGCGCAGCGCCTTACGGTAACGATAGGCGGGCACGTTGCGCACGCTGACCGAGCGATCCTCATGCAAGGTGGCCTGGACGGTGCCCACCGGGGTTTCGATGCGGTGCACGCCCGGGCCGATCCGCCCCAGGTGGGCCAGCGACGCTACCAGGCCGATGGTGCCGTGGCCGCACATGCCTAGGTAACCACTGTTGTTGAAGAAGATCACCCCGGCGCAGGCACTCGGGTCTACCGGTTCACAGAGCAGCGCGCCCACCAGCACGTCGCCGCCCCGAGGTTCCAGCACGCAGGCGGCACGCCAGGCATCATGCTGCGAGGCCAGGCGCTGCCTGCGCTCGGCCATGCTGCCCTGGCCGAGATCGGGAAAACCGTCGGTGACCAGTCGGGTCGGCTCACCGCCGGTGTGGGAATCGATCACAGTGATGCGCTTCATGGGACCACTTCCGTTCAGATAAGTGAGCGCAAGCGTGGCCCGCAACAGGGGGGAGCGGCTTGATGGTTTTATCTGTCGCCCATGACGAAATCGGCACAGTACAGGGGGCGCTCATCAGTCGGACGCGTATCTCCACTGCCACTCGATGTGTTCCGTATTGATGCCCAGGGCCTCGAACTTTTCCGCCACGTAGCGCAGGCAGGCACCTCCGTCGGGGCGGTAGTGCCCGGAGGCATCGTTGACCATGGCAATCACATGTTCCATGCGATGTTCCCTGATCCTGAATTCCCCAGCGCACGTGACCGGCCTGCCACTGCCGAGTTGGCTGTGCCGGATGTAGTTGGCCCGGTCAGCATGTTCCCAGCGTTTATAGATGACGGAGTTCTCCGGGGTATACACCCAGGTGTAGCTATTGGACCGGTCGTTGGGCGCGAGTATTTCGCTGGTTTGCGATTTCAATTGATTGCCGATCAGTTGGCCATCCCACATTCCCACCAGTTGACCGACGCCGTCGATTTTCGACGGGTCATAGCAACGCCAGTGCATGAGATCGCCAATGAAGGGCATCCATCTGATCGGGTAGGTCTGGGCGTTGAGATCAATCGATCGCTTGTCGGAATTCATCCAGTCGGAAAAATGCACATGGCCTGACCATACGGCCAGCAAGTGCGAGGATGAATTCTTCAGCCAACGGCGTACCTGCTTGAAGGACAGGTTGGTGTAGATGTCATTGGCCTTGATCAGCACGGATTCCAGTTCCCAGTCATCGGTGGCGATCGGATGGGCTTCGGGCCTCTGGTAGAAGGTCACGCCGTCGATTTCGGACAATGAGATCCGGGGGCGGCCGAACAGTCTGGGCAGGTCGATTTCCACCGTGATGGTCTGCCCGACTCGCGGGGCTTCACAGAATAATTGCATCTGGCTGAGGGGGCCCATGGACACATACAGGGTGTCGTCGGTGCCAGCCCAATGTTCATTGGTGATCGAGGCTGTCACCGTCAGGGTGTCTACGATGGTGTCGGTCATGATTGGAGGTGCGTTCTATCTCTGATTAAGAAGTCACCGATTCTGGCGCCGCATGGCAGGACCCTGGTGGTACATATGTATATGCGCAAAAAAAATGCCGGGTCGCTCAGCGCCCCGGCATTGTCGTTTAGCGATCAGCTTCAATGGCTGGAAGGCAGGAACTCGAACAGCGTCTTGCAGACGCCGGCGATGTGTTCGTCCAGCAGTTTCACCGCCCGTTCAACATCACCGGCACGGCAGGCATCGAGGATTTCCCGGTGCTCGTGATCGGCGCGTTCCTTGCCGGCCGACAGGCTCATCTGCATGCGCAGGTATCGCTCCAGCTTGTCGTGGACCGAGCGGATCAGGCCGACCAGGAAGGGCCGTTGTGCCGGCTCGTAGAGGCAGGCGTGCAACTGCCAGTTGAGTTCGGCCCAACGCCCGACGTCGTCCTCGCCGATGAACTCGCGGCAGATCGCCTCGGCGCGAGCGAAGGTGTCTTCGGTCATGTTGGGAATCGCCAGGCGCAGCACCTTGTCCTCCAGCAACATCCGCACTTCGAACATCTGTGCCAGCTCCACCTCGGAAATCCGCGTGACCATCGCGCCGCGATTACGCTGGAACATCACCAGCCCCTCGGCCTCCAGCCGCTTGAGGGCTTCGCGCACGGGGATCTTGCTGACGTTGAACTGACGGGCGATATCGTCCTGGCGAATCGGCTCGTCCTCGGCAAAATGCCCGGCCACGATGGCTTCGCGCAGGTGACGGGTAATGATTTCCGAAGTAGAAGGGGTGTTGCCCAGGTCGGGCAGTTTGAACTTGGATAAAGTCACGGCGGCGGGTCGGTTGCTGAGTTGGGGATATGGTATACGACTTGGCGGAGGTGGTGTCTCGGATCTTGACGCTACCCTCCAGACGAGTGAACCCTTGTGGCGAGGGGATTTATCCCCGCTGGGGCGCGAAGCGGCCCCAAAATCACGCAATTTGGGTGCCGCTTTAATCCAGGGGGCCGCTTCGCAGCCCAGCGGGGATAAATCCCCTCGCCACAGGGGGATGTGTCAGCCGTGGGACATACGGGTGACATACGCCTCTGTCCGCACGATGACCCATCCCGTCACCAACGCACCCAGCGACAACGCCACCCCGAACAGGACCAACGCCACATCGGCGCCGAATCGGTCAGCCAAAAGGCCTGTGACCACCACCGGAATGCTGAACCCGACGTACGCGAACAGGAAGAACCCGGCACTGACCCGGGCCTTTTCCTGGCCGGCCAGTGCGGTGATCGCCGATAGCCCGCCCAGGTACAGAAAACCGTAGCATGCACTGCTGGCCCCCAGCGCCCCGAGCAACACCGCGATCAGCGAACCGGTGCTCGCGCCCCAGGCCAGCAGGGCATAGCTCAAGGGCAGTACCAGCAAACCAAACCCGGTGGCCCTGGCCGGCTGCATGCGGCGGGCCCACGGTTGGAACAGCAACCCGCAACTGATCACCGTGAAGGTCGACAGGCCTGACCATTGCTGCAGATCGTGGCGTGCCAGCACCGAGGGCAGTATCGCGATGACCAGGCCCGAGGTCGCCCAGGCCAGCAGCATGGAGAAGCCATAGGGCAGGCTGCCGGCGGGGAACAGCGGCAGGCGCAGCATCGGCGCCCGAGTCGTTCTGGCGGCAGGGTCCGGCAGCCTGGACACCACGACGATCGCGATACCGGCCAGAATCAGTTGCAGCCAGAAACTGCCGGGCACGACACTCTGATGGACAAAAAGGAACAGACTGGTCAATGCGGCCCCCAGGCCGAACCCCAGGGAGGTGCTGGCGGTGATCCGATTGGCAGCGGAGCGGCTATCGCCGCCGGCCATCAGTTCGGTCATATAGGCCGTCGAAGTTGCCGAGGCCAGGCCCGTGCCCACGCCCATCATCAGCCGCGCCAGGCCCAGCGCGACAAGGTTTGGCCAGATGGAGGTGACGACCGTCGCCAGCATCGACAAACCCAGCGCCAGCAGTATCAGGGGCCGGCGTCCGACCCGGTCGGCCAGCCCGCCGAAGGCCAGCAGCACCGGCAACACCCCCAGCACGTAGCACGAAAAGGCGACCGCCGTGGCACCGGCGCCGTAGCCGGATGCCTGGGCATAAATGGTATATAGCGGCGCCTGCAGGTTGACCGCAAGGGTGATCAGGCAAAGGCCGAAAGCCAGTCCCCATGAATGTCGATGTTGTGCGTCCAAGCGTGTTCCCCGGGAGTCGTTGAGTAGGCGTCCGCTGGACTATCACTGCCGGGCTTCGCGGGAACAAGGAACAGGCCTAGGGGTTTTGTGATTAACTGTTCGCTTGAAATCGGCGAACACTTCAAGAGCACCCAGCATGGACCTGAACATCGACCGAAATGCCGTCGAACCCGTGACCCGGCAATTGATGACTCAGCTCGTGGGCTGGATCAGCAGCCATCGCATCCGCCCCGGTGCCCGAATGCCTTCCATCCGGCAACTGGCCCAGGAAAACGACGTCAGCCTGTCGTGCGTGATCAAGGCCTATGACCAACTGGTTGCCAGCGGGGTGTTGGAGTCCCGGCATGGATCGGGTTTCTTCGTCGCGCACCAAGTGTCTCGGCCCCTGGAAACGGATGTTGAAACGGGTGAGGGGGCATGGACTTTATTCGACAACGAATCGACGCAGCTCAAGCTCGGCTGCGGCTGGCTGCCCGACACCTGGCGCGACGACGCCGATCTGGGTCAGGCGATCCGCCAGGTGGTGCGCAGCGACAATCAGGCACTGTTCAACTACAGCACGCCCCTGGGCTCTGTTCATCTGCGCCAGCACATCCAGAAACGCCTGGGCCTGATCGACATACACACCGATCTTGCGCAGATCCTCACCACCCAAGGCGCCAGTCATGGCCTCGACCTGCTGGTGCGCACGCTGCTCAAGCCCGGCGACCTGGTCCTGGTGGAAAGCCCTGGTTACTACAACCTGTTCAATTTGCTGAGGTTGCACGGGGTCAGGACCGTGGCGGTGCCGAGAGGTCCCCAAGGCCCGGATATCGAGAGCCTGGAGCACTTGCTCGAACAGCACAAACCCACCTACTTTTTCATCAACAGCATGTACCAGAACCCCACCGGCACCAGCCTCGCGCCGAGCGTCGCGTATCGACTGCTGCAACTGGCCAACCAGCACGATTTCCGCCTCATCGAAGACGACATCTACGCCGACTTCCAGAATGGGCCGACGTCCCGCCTGGCGACTCTGGATGGCCTGGACCGGGTGATCTACCTGGCGAGCTTTTCCAAGACGTTGTCCAGTTCGCTGCGCATCGGTTACGTCGTCGCCCAGCCCGACGTCATCCACCGGCTGGCCGAGGTCAAGATGGTGACCGGCATCGGCTGCTCGCTGTTGGCGGAAAATGTCGTGGCGACACTGCTCGCCAATGGCGCTTATCGCAAGTTGCTGCAACGCTTGCGCCAGCGTTTGAACAAGCAGATGGCGAGTACGCTGCGCCAGCTTGACCAGGCGCATTGGGAGGTCTTCGCCGAGCCGACCGGAGGCCTGTTCGTGTGGGCCAGGCCCCGATATGTGGAGAGCGAGCAAGTGCTGCAGATCGCTCGTGAAGCGCAGGTCCAGCTCTCACAGGGCGCCAGTTTCATGCCGGCTGGGGAGACGTGCGACTGGCTGCGGCTGAACGTGGCGTTCGTTCAGGATGTTCGTGCGCAGACGTTTTTCCGGCGAATCGAAGAGGCGTCGCTGGCTGAACAGAGAAATGAAGCTCTGTGAGAGTTGGTAGGAATGCATGATTCTGTGGGAGCAAAGCTTGCTCGCGATTGGAGATCTCAGTCGGTAACAATGTTGGCGAGTCTGTCGCCATCGCGAGCAAGCTTTGCTCCCACAGAGTGCTTCGTTGTTGATCCTTGATTTGATGGCGCTCGAGTGGCGATGGTGACCGCAGGCTGCGGAATGCTAATGGGAATTTGTGTCAAACAGGAATGAGTTGCTGTATCTTTCGCGACACATTCTTGTCGACTGTCCGGAGACGGTCGGTTTTTCCATTAAGGTTGTGTTTCGATGCGTCGGATTCTCGTTTCACTGTGTGTGCTCCAGGCTTATTCCGTTTCCACCTGGGCAGATGAGCCCATCGCCCCGGACCGGGCGCCGCTGGAGTTGCAGGCCACGGACATCGTGGGGCTTTCGGACACTGAAACCGCGCAGGGGCCCGTCAACGGCTATCACGCCACCCGTTCGGCCAGCGCCACGCGCACCGACACCGCCATTCATGAAACCCCGCAATCCATCAGCGTAGTGTCCCGCGACGTGGTGGAAGACCTCGGCGCTACACGCCTGCAGGATGCCCTCGATTACGCGGGTGGCGTGGGGCGGGCCAACAACTTCGGCGGCCAGGGCCTGACCACGTTCACGGTGCGCGGCTTCACCACCGGAGAGTTCTATCGCAACGGTTTCCCGATCAACCGTGGCTACCCGAACATGCCCGACGCCAATACCATCGAGCGGCTTGAAGTGCTGCGCGGCCCGGCGACCATGCTGTACGGCCGTGGCGATCCGGGCGGCACCTTCAACGTGGTGTCCAAGCAACCGCTGGCCGAGCGCACGGTGACCCTGGGCAGCCAGCTCAACGACCAGGGCATGCGTCGCGGCACGCTGGATGCATCCGGGCCGTTGGATGAGGAGGGGCGCCTGGCCTATCGCCTGAACGTGATCGGTGAGGGTGGCGACACCTTCCGCGACCATGTCGAGACCGAGCGTTATGGCGTCGCGCCGGTGCTGAGCTGGCAGGTCAACGACACCACCCGCCTGACGTTCGAAGGCGACTTCATGCGCAACAACCATCCGCTGGACCGTGGCCTGACGCATTACGCTGGCCAGCGTGGCACGGCCTCCCGGGATACCTTCTTCGGCGAAAAAGACGCCGGCAAATTGCACAACGACAACAACATGGCGCAGCTGCGTTTCGAGCACATGCTCAACGACGACTGGACCCTGGCCGGTGGCACCCAGTGGCTCGACGGCACCTTGCAGGGCAACGCAGTGGAAGGCAACGGCATCGCCGCCGACGGCCGCACCCTGGGCCGTAACTTCAATTACCGCAAACTGGAATGGACCGACCGGGACACGCAGCTCAACCTCACCGGGCACTTTTCAACCGGCGGGTTCGAGCACACGTTGTTGACCGGGGTCGAGTACGAAGACTACGACTATCAGTCGATCATTCAGCGTTCCGCCGCCGGGGCGGGTGCCTACCCGATCGATATCTTCGATCCGGTGTATGGTCAGCCTCGTCCGGCCCTGACACGTACCCCCACCGACGACCAGGAAAACCTCAAGACATTCGGTGTGTTCGTCCAGGATCAGGTGGCGCTCACCGAGCGCCTGAAGCTGTTGGCGGGGACGCGTTTCGAGCGCTTTGAACATGAGTACGAGACCTTCGTGCCCAATGGCAGGAACTGGGACAAGAATGACAGCGCGGTCACGCCGCGGGTCGGGGTGATTTACGACCTGACTGACACAGTGGCCGTTTACGCGAACACTGCCCGTTCTTTCAAGCCCAACACCGGTGCCAGCCGTCAGGGTGGCGGATTCAAGCCGGAAGAGGGCAAGTCCCATGAGATGGGCGTGAAGTGGGAAGCGCTGGATCGTCAGCTGAGTGTCGATGCCGCCATCTACCAGATCGAAAAACGCAACGTACTTACCACCGATCCAGTGGATTCGACTTTCAGTGTGGCGGCAGGCGAAGTGCGCAGCCGTGGCTTCGACCTGAACGTGGCGGGCAACCTGACACCGGAGTGGCGCATGATCGGCGGCTATGCTTATGTCGATGCCGAGGTGACCAAGGACACCAGTATCCCCAGCGGCACCCGCCTGCTCAACGTGCCGAAGAACACCTTCAGTCTGTTGAACGTCTACGAGTTCCAGGACGGTGGCCTCAAGGGGCTGGGCCTGGGAGCAGGTGTCAGATACGTGGATGAGCGGGCCGGCCAGACCGCGGCGAATGCGTTCTCGATGGACAGCTATACCGTCGTCGACCTGCTCGGCTACTACAAGGTCAACGAACGGATCCGCCTGAACCTGGACCTGAAGAACCTGTTCGACGCCGATTACGAGGAAGGCGCCTTCGGCAACGTCTACGCCTACCCGGGCGCACCGCGAACGGTGCAGGCGGGCATTTCCTATACCCTCTAAAGCAAGTGCACTCCCTGTGGGAGCGAGCTTGCTCGCGATAGCGGTCTGTCAGTCAATAATTTCCATCTGACACACCGCCATCGTGAGCAGGCTCGCTCCCACAATGGGGCTGTGGCGATGCCTACCACTTACCCGTGCTCATCCCGCCATCCACCGGCAGTACCGCGCCGGTCGTAAAGTCGGCGCTCGCCAGATACAGCACGGCCTCGGCGATTTCCCCTATGGTGCCCACGCGGCCGGCCGGGGCCAGGTGGTTGAGGAATTCGCGATGGGCCGGGTCATGCATCGGCGTATCGATGATCCCGGGCGCGACGGCGTTGACCTTGATGTTGTGCGGCGACAGCTCGAGGGCCAGGGCCCGGGTCATCTGGTTGACGCCGCCCTTGATCAACACCGGCAGTGCGGCTGGCACCTGGATATTCGGCTGCAGGGCCACAGCGGCGGAAATGTTGATGATGAAGCCCTGCCGGCGACCGATCATGTGCGCGGCGGCCGCCTGGCTGGCGTAGACCAGTCCCTTGAGGTTGGTGTCCAGCAACGACTCCAGGTCTTGGGGGCTGTATTCGATGAAGGGTTTGGGCAGGAAGAACCCGGCATTGTTCACCAGCCCATCAACGGCGCCGAACGCTTCGATGGCTTTGGCGATGAGCTGGGTCGACGTGGCAGGGGCGGCGATATCGCCGGCCACACCGATGAAACGGGCCGAATGATCGAACCGCCCGGCGGCGTCGTCCAGCCCCGCGCGGGAACGGGCATTGCCGACCACGTTATAACCCCGGTCCAGAAACGCCTTGACCAGACCCAGGCCTATGCCGCTGGAGGCGCCGGTGATGATGACGGTTTTGTCGAGACTCATGATGTGACTCCTGATCGTTGAGTTGAACCGCTGCGCCGGTAGTGGCGCTGGTTGAGATCAGGGTATTGATGCGCTGGAGATTGATAAACGGGGCGGGTGGTACTTGAGTTGATACTTGATGTAATTAATCTCTCATTCAACCCAAGCCCCTTGTGGGAGCGAGCCTGCTCGCGATAGCGGTCTGTCAGTAGAACAATTTTCAGCTGACACACCGCTATCGCGAGCAGGCTCGCTCCCACAGGGGGAAATAGGGCTGACAGGCACAAAAAAGCCCGGTCAATCAGCCGGGCTCGATGAAAGCAGATCCTCACTCCTTGGGAAGACTTCGGTATTGCGTGGTTGTCATGCCCGCATAACCCCAGTTATCCGTATCGACTTCCTCGATCACGATATGGGTCAGGTGCGGATCCTTGCCCAGTACACGCTGGAGGGTTTCAGTGATCTCCGAGATCACCTGGGCTTTCTGTTCGCGGGTGACGCCATCGCGGGTGATACGCACATTGACGAAAGGCATGTTGCACTCCTGCTGGTTGAGAGAAGGCGCGCAGGTTTCCCAGCGCGACCGAAGCCACTGTATTTATACGCCACGGGCTGATAAACAGACCTCTACGATCTTCAGTTGATACACGGTGTAACGAATTATGAAGCGACATTTCGAAGACCTGCAGTTGGGCAGCATAGAACTGTTTTGCCTGGCAGCCGAAGCGGGCAGCTTCACGGCAGCGGCCCAGGTGGCAGGCGTGACCCCGGCGGCGGTGAGCCGTTCGATTTTTCGCCTGGAGGAACGCCTGGGTTCGCGCCTGTTCGTACGCACCACCCGCAGCATCCGCCTGACCGACGCCGGCAAGACCTATTTCGAGCAGTGCCGGCAGGCGTTGACCCAACTGGTGGAGGCGCAACAGGAGATGATGGGGGCGCAATCGATGCCGTCCGGGCAACTGCGCATCAGCCTGCCCACGACCTATGGTCATCACCGGATCCTGCCCTTGCTGCCGGCATTCCGTGCGCTGTACCCGCAAGTCAGCGTGGACGTGCACCTGAGCAACCGGAATATCGACTTCGTCGCCGAGGGCTATGACCTGGCGATTCGGGTCCGCGCCCAGCCAGACTCTTCTCTGATTGCACGCTTGCTGGAGGATGCGAAGCTGGTGGTGGTCGCGGCGCCGGACTATCTGCGCAGGGTCGGCACGCCGCGCACCCTCGAAGACCTGGACGATCACGAATGCATTCAGTTCGAGTTGCCCAGCAGCGGCCGGCGAATTTCCTGGCTGTTCAATGTCGACGGCAAGGAGCGGGAGGTATTCGGTCAGGGTAACTATTGCTGTTCGGACGATGTGCTGGGGGGGGTGACGCTGGCCAAGCATGGCGCGGGACTGTTCCAGACCTACCGCTTCATCGTCGAGCAGGAACTGGCGGACGGAGACCTGGTGGAAGTGCTGCAGCCATTCAGTGGTCGCTCACGTCCCTTCACCTTGCTCTATCCCCATGGCCGCTACATGCCCCAACGGGTTCGCGCCTTCGTCGATTTCCTGTTGCAGCATCGGGAGCAGTGGGCTGGCGGCTAAGGGCAATCCCTGTGGGAGCGAGCCTGCTCGCGATAGCGGTAGTCACTGGACTGACGCCATCGCGAGCAGGCTCGCTCCCACATTGGGTCCTGGGTTGACCGCAAGATCACTGTCTACTGACAGACCCTGTGGAGGTGATTAGAACTTGAACGCCTGCCGCCCGATCAGCAGCCACTTGCCATTCTTCTGCTTCTGCCAGATCTGAAAGTTCTCGATTTCAGTCGGCACGATGTCGGTGCCCTTGATCGCCTGGGCCGAGAAATGGTTGCGCACCAGGGCGGTGTCACCTGACAGGGTGATTTTCTGATTCTTCATTTCCAGGGTCTTGAACGCGCTCTTGCCGGTTTCGATGTCGGCGATGAAAGCTTTCTTGTCCTGGATGTTGCCGCTGGAGTGACCGTAGGTGAGGTTCTCGGCAGCCAAGGCCTGAAGCTGGGGAATGTCCTTGTGCAGCATGGCCTGGGTCAGGTGGTCGACGGCCTGGGCCACGTCTTGCTCGGCCGAAGCAACGGCCGTGGCTGCGTAGCCGCTGAACAGGCACAGGAAGCTGATGACCAATGTCGCTTTCTTCATGGGTGTTTCCTTGTTGTTGTAGGCATGAGGAATAGTGTGAGCGCTTTGGAATGTGCTCGTCTGTCATCGTACAACTGTTTTGAGCGTGAGGATAGCGAAGGTGTGGGTCGTGGCAAAGCGTGCGCATCGTTCGCAGGCCTTGTGGAGAGGGAGCATGCTCCTGCTGGGTTGTGCAGAGGCACTCAGGAACGACCCGTTGGACCGTAAGGGCGGATGTTCCTTTATTGACCGTGTGCGTGGAACGTAAAAAAAGAGCCTGATAGTTTCAATCAGGCTCTGAAATGAATAGATGAACCCCCTGGCTTCTGACAGGAAGTTAACTGATTTGATAGGTGTCAGATAATTCTGAAACTTCAACTGAGTACTCATTGGAATTCATATCTTTATAGCTAAGTCGTCCAGCAAAAACAAATTTGAAGTAAACTTTTTTACTTGAACCGTCCTTACCTTCAATGAAGATTAAGTCGTCAGGACGATAATTTTTAAAGCTCTGTTCAGTACAAGTGTGGTTTCGCATTTCGCGTTCTCCGAAGGGGGCGGAGACGTGATTGTTTTTTATTTTTATTGAATAGAGAACTGTCAGGTTTGACAGTTTTATATAAGACTTTCAGGCGGTATTTGGTCTCTTTATTCAGTTGGGGCAGGTTATCTGAGCCTGTCTGGCAGGCGATTCACTTATGCTTCAGAAATCACCCCCGAACCGCCCCCCGAATCCCTTCCAGTAACATGGTGAACGCCGGGTTGTCATTGTCTTCGTGCCACACCAGATGCAACTCGCTCTGTACCCCTTCGCCCAGATCGATTTCCCGGAACACCACCTGCTTGAACACCACGCTGGTGGCACAGCGCGGCACCAGCGCCAGGCCCATGCCGGCGTTGACCAGCGCCAGGATCGTCAGTGATGAGCCCAGCCATTGCACGAATTGCGGCGCGACCCGGGCCGAGCGGAGCATGCCGGTGAGCAATTCGTTGAAGGGTGGGTAGGCGGAGTGGGAATACATCAGAAACGGCTCGCCATCGAGGTCCTGGACGCTGACGGATTCGGCACGGGCCAGCGGATGACTTGCAGGCACCGCCAGGACAAAGGGCTCGCGCACCAGGCATTCGGTGGCGTAGCCGGTTTCCAGCAGCGGCGAGCGGACGATGCCCAGGTCGATACGCCGCGCGCGCAAGGCTTCATGCTGTTGGTAGGTGTTCATTTCCGACAGGACGATTTTCACTTGGGGCTGTTTCAGCCGTGCTTCGGCAATGACCTTGGGCAGGAACTCGTACACCGCACTGCCGACGAAGCTGATGGTGACCGAGCCGATGTCGCCCTGGGCGAAGCGCCGGGCGGCCGTGGCGGCTTGTTGCGCCTGCTCCAGCAGGTTCTGCGCCTCGATGAAAAAAGCCCGGCCGGCGGCGGTGAGGGCAACGCTGCGGGTGCTGCGGGTGAACAGCTCGACGCCCAGGTGATGCTCCAGCAGTTGGATCTGCCGGCTCAAGGGCGGCTGGGTCATGTTCAACCGTTCGGCGGCGCGGCGGAAATTGAGTTCCGTTGCGACGGTGGTAAAGCAGCGCAGCTGGGCCAGTTCAAACATTGATTCAATCCAGGTATCAATCAAGTGCCAAGTTAGATTAGACGGGAACAATACACGCCGTCCATCATCGAGCCGTTCCCCACAAAAACAACGATTGGGAGGCTCCCCTTGAACAACGTACCGGACTCCACCGATGACAGTACCCTGGCGCGCGCCGCGGCCAAGGTCAAACGTCATGTACTGCCCCTGGTGGTGGTGATGTTCATCGTCAACTACATCGACCGGGTCAACATCGGTTTCGTACGCAGCCACCTGGAAACCGACCTGGGTATTGGTGCCGCCGCCTATGGCCTTGGCGCCGGGCTGTTCTTCGTTGGCTACGCGCTGTTCGAAGTACCGTCCAACATGCTCCTGCAACGCTACGGCGCCCGGGCCTGGCTGACGCGGATCATGTTCACCTGGGGCGCGGCGGCGATGGCCATGGCCTTCGTGCGCGGCGAAACCAGTTTCTACGTGCTGCGCTTCATTCTCGGCGCAGCGGAGGCGGGGTTCTTTCCCGGCATCATCTACTACTTCACTCAATGGTTGCCGGCCAACGAGCGCGGCAAGGCGATGGCGATCTTCCTCAGCGGTTCGGCCATCGCTTCGGTGATTTCCGGGCCGGTGTCAGGTGCGCTGTTGAATGTCAGCGGCATGGGCCTGCATGGCTGGCAGTGGATGTTCCTGATCGAAGGTTTTGCCTCTATCGTGCTGTGCGGGTTTGTCTGGTTCTGGCTGCAATCGCACCCCAACCAGGCCAAATGGTTGACCGCCGAAGAGAAAGCCGTGTTGACCGCGACGATTGCCGAAGAACAGCGGGCCCGGGAAGCCGCGCAGGTGGTCAAGCCATCGATGTTCAAGCTGCTCGCCGACCGGCAGATCGCGCTGTTCTGTTTCATCTATTTCTCTATCGCCCTGACGATCTATGGCGCCACGTTCTGGCTGCCGAGCATGATCAGGAAAATGGGTAGCCTGGGGGATTTCCAGGTCGGTTTGCTCAACTCCATCCCGTGGATCATTTCCATCGTGGCGATGTACGGCTTTGCAGCCCTGGCCGGCAAATGGAAATTCCAGCAGGCGTGGGTCGCGGCGACCCTGGTGATCGCGGCGTTCGGCATGTTCATGTCCACCACCGGCGGGCCAATCTTCGCCTTCGTCGCCATCTGTTTCGCGGCCATTGGTTTCAAGGCGGCGTCGGCGTTGTTCTGGCCGATTCCCCAGGGTTACCTGGACGCCCGCATTGCGGCGGCGGTGATTGCCTTGATCAACTCCATCGGCAACCTCGGCGGCTTCGTTGCACCGACGGCATTCGGCTTCCTGGAGCAGACCACCGGCTCCATCGAGGGCGGCCTGTACGGCCTAGCGATTACCTCACTGATCGCCGCCGTGGTGATCTTTTTCGCCCGCACTTCGCCGGGGCGTGACACGCCCAGCTCATTGTCCGGCAAGCGCGAAACCCCCGCGCAGGCCCGTCCGCAGGAAAACCACCGAGCCTTGAACCCTGGCCCATCGGGAGCCGCTGTATGAAGATCAAACGCGTCACCGTCACCCCCATTGCCTTTCGCGATCCACCATTGCTCAACGCCAGCGGCATCCATGAGCCATTTGCGCTGCGCTCGATCATCGAGATCGAGAGTGACAACGGCTACATCGGTTTGGGCGAGAGCTACGGCGATGCCCCGGCCCTGGCGATCCAGCAGCAACTGCAGGACCAGTTGATCGGCCTGGACCCGTTCAACCTCAACCAGTTGCGGGCCATCGTCCAGGCCACCGTCGCCGCGCAACGGCCCGCCAGTGTCGCCGGCGCCGAACTGGCGCCGGGCTCCCATGCGAGCAAGGCCGTGAGCAACGCCTACTCGGCATTTGAAGTGGCTTGCCTGGACCTTCAGGCCCATTACCTGAACGTGCCGTTGGTGGATCTGCTGGGCGGCGCGATTCGCGAGGAAATACCGTTCAGTGCGTACCTGTTTTTCAAGTACGCCGAGCACATCGATTCTCCATATCCGCCGGACAGCTGGGGCGAGGCGCTGACTGAACAGCAGATCGTCGCCCAGGCCCGGCGCATGATCACCGACTACGGTTTCAAGAGCATCAAGCTCAAGGCTGGCGCACTGGAGCCGGAGCATGAAGTGGCGTGCATCAAGGCGCTGAAACAGGCGTTTCCCGGCTACCCGTTGCGCATCGACCCGAATGCCAACTGGTCGCTGGAAACCTCCATTCGCATGGCCGAGCTGCTGGGCGATGACCTGCAGTATTACGAAGACCCGACGCCGGGGCTGGCCGGCATGTCCGAGCTGCACAAGCGCACCGGCCTGCCGTTGGCGACCAACATGGTGGTCACCGATTTCGACGAGTTTCGCCGCAGCGTAGCGCTGAACAGCGTGCAGATCGTGTTGGCCGACCATCATTACTGGGGTGGCCTGCGGGACACCCAGGCGCTGGCGAAAATGTGCGACACCTTTGGCCTCGGCGTGTCGATGCATTCGAACTCGCACCTGGGCATCAGCCTCATGGCCATGGCCCACGTGGCCGCCGCGGTGCCGAACCTGGACTATGCCTGCGACACCCATTACCCATGGCAAGAGCCGGATGAGGAGGTGATCAAGGGGGGCAAGCTGCCGATTGTCGATGGCTGCGTGAAAATCACCCGGGCACCGGGACTCGGGCTGGAGCTGGACCGGGACCAACTGGGCATGTTGCATGAACAGTTCCTGCGCTGCGGCATTCGCCAGCGCGACGATGTGCGGCAGATGCAGCGCTACCGACCGGACTGGAAGACCGTCAAGCCGAGGTTCTGAACTGAAGCAAGGAGGCCTTTGTGGCGAGGGGATAAATCCCCTCGCCACAAGTAGATGTGCCAGCCCACACCCAAAGTACCGCGTCCGCCGGCAGTGCAGTCGTACACCCAAACTGCCGCGCCGGGCCGGCGCTTCCAAAGCACCCGCCAATTGCCTCCAAGGCAGCGTATGGCGGGGCCCGCAGCCTTTCGATAATCGCCTCCGACATCCCGTCCCCTGTTGCGGAGCGCGCCATGCACAACAATAAGAATACCCGTCGCCGTTTTATGCCTGTGGTCATCGCCAGCCTCTCGACCCTCGGCCTGACGCCTTGGGCCCAGGCTGAAATCATGCTGTACGACAAGGACCAGACCACCTTTTCCACCGACGGCTACATCAACGCCTTCTACGTCAACAGCGACGTGGACCGGGCAGGGGACCAATACGACCGGCGCCAGGCGCGGGTCAAGATGGGTTTCCTGCCAAACTACCTGGGCTTCAACATGAGCAAGCAGGTCGATGACCTCAAGCTCGGCGCTCGCACCTCGTTCTGGGTGACCATCAACGACAGCGAAACCAACGGCACCGACACTGCCATCGACGTGCGCCAGTTCTACGGCACCGTCGCCAACCCGGAGTGGGGCGAGGTGTTGATCGGCAAGGACTTCGGCCTGTTCGCCCGCTCCAACATCCTGCTCGACGAATTGCTCGCCGGCTACGGTCAGGTCAGCGACACCCTGGGACTGGTGGACGGCGGTGGCGTGTCGTTCGGCAACATTGGCAGCGGCTACCCCTATCCGTTCCCGACCTCGCAGATCACCTATCGCACCCCGGTCATGGACGGGCTGCGGGTGGCGGTGGGGATCATGGACCCGGTGGACACCAACGACAACAGCGCCACCGGCAAGGCCTACCAGGAAAACCCGCGCACCGAGAGCGAGATCACTTACCAGTTCGACCTCGGCGGCGCAAAAATCTACAGCTGGCTCAACGGCAGCTACCAGACCTCTGACAACACCGACTCCACCGTCGAATCGGTGACCTCCAAAGGTCTGGGTTATGGCGTGCAGGCGAAGATGGGCGGCCTGTCGCTCACCGGCTCCGGGTTCACCGCCAAGGGCATCAACCCGTTCTTCACCAACAACGCTGGCGAAGCGACGTTGCGCAACGTCGACAGCAAGGGCTATCTGCTGCAAGGCTCCTACAAGCTGGGCAAGAACCGCCTGGCGCTGTCCTACGGCAAGACCGATGACGATGGCAACGGCGTGGTGGGCAGCGGCGCCGACTACGAAACCCGCGGCATTGCGCTGTTCCATGACATCAACGACAACCTCAAGCTCGTGGCCGAGTACAACCAGTTCGAAATCAACGGCCACGACACCAGCGCCCAAAATGAAGACACCGATACGTTTGCGGTGGGGGCTGTGTTGACCTGGTAAGAAGTGAATCCCTTGTGGCGAGGGGATTCATCCCCGCTGGGCTGCGAAGCGGCCCCTTTTTCAGTCACCCAGCTTTGTGTCGACTGAACTGTTTTCTGAGGCCGCTCCGCGACCCAGCGGGGCGGTGCGACGTTTCGCTGAATCCCCTCGCCACAAAGGTGTTCCAGCTTAGGTCAGCGTTTTTTGTGGTGGCCCCAGCCGTGCGCATCGCGGCCCGGGCCGCCACCGTTCTCATCCCATGGAAGCGCACACCCGCTACCCAAGTAGCATTCGTGGGCCCGGCGCCGCTTCGTACACTCAAGGCTCCTGTCACGGAGGCGAAGATGCAGCAGGCCCAGAGCGAAGGCGTGGTAAGCGCGATGTCCCAGGCAACGGATGTCGAGCAAGTGGCCCAGGAACTGGCGCGGCAGTTGCTGCATCCGTACCTGGGCTTCGTGCTGTTTTTCTGTTCCGCCGAATACGATCTGCCGGCCCTCGGCCAGGCATTGTCGCAGAGCTTCGGCGGGATTCGCCTGGTGGGTTGCACCAGTGCAGGGGAAATCACCGCCCAGGGTTATGGCCGCAACTGCGTGACGGCGGTGGGGTTCGATCACCGGCATTTTTCCATTGCTGCCGAGCTGATCGGTGAAATGGGCGACTTCAGCCTGATCGACGCCCAGCAGATGGTCGAGCGACTGGCGAGCGGCTGCCGCAGCAATGCTCTGGCCCCGATCAAGGGTCACAGTTTCGCACTGACCCTGCTCGACGGCCTCTCCAGCCGCGAAGAGATGGTGTTGGCGGCGCTGAGCGCTGCCCTGGGAGACATCCCGCATTTTGGTGGCTCGGCCGGTGACGACAATTACCTGACCCACACCCATGTGTACTTCGAGGGCCAGTTCCACAGCGGCGCGGCCGTGGTGGTGTTGATCAATACCTGGCTGGAATTCGAGGTCTTCACCACCCACCACATTCTGCCCCGGGAAGAAAAACTGGTGGTGACCGGTGCCGACAGCGCTTCGCGCCGGGTCTACGAACTCAACGCCGAACCCGCCGCGGAGGAATACGCCCGGCATATCGGCGTGCCAGTGAGCGCCCTCGACTACCGGGTGTTTGCCGCCCATCCGCTGGCGGTACGCATCAACGACCAGTATTACGTGCGGGCCGTCCAACAGGTGCACTCGGACATGAGCCTGAGTTTTTACTGCGCGGTGGAGAACGGCATCGTCCTCACGGCCATGACTCCGGGCCCCTTGCTGAACAATCTGGAAAACCTCTTTGACGGCTTGCAGGCGCGGCTCGGCGATCTGTTGCTGACCATCGGCTGCGACTGCTTCCTCAGGCGCCTGGAGCTGGAAGATCGCGGCGGCCTGGAGCAGATCGGCCAGTTCCTGCGCAAACAACGGGTGATGGGTTTCAACACCTACGGAGAACAGTTCAATGGCATGCACATCAACCAGACCTTTACCGGAGTTGCCATTGCCCGACATCGCGTCCCCGGTCATCGCTGATCTGCAGGCGCAGATTGCCGGACTGCAACACGAAAACCACAAGTTGCAGCGTATCAACGCCGCGCTGATCGAGCGGGTGGAATCCGGCGTGACCCGGGGCAGTGACCCGTATGCGGCGTTCCAGCATTCAGTGGTGCTGGCCGAGCAGGTGCGCGAGCGCACCGATGCGCTGAACCAGGCCATGGCCGAGCTCAAGGCCGGCAATCATCTGCTCGGTGAGGCGCGGTTGCGGGCGGAAACGGCCCATCGGCACCTGATCGATGCCATCGAGAGTATTTCCGATGCGTTCGTGCTGTTCGACGCACAACAGCGCATCGTCCTGTTCAACAGCCGCTTCAAGGCGTTCTGGGCCCACAGTCGGGTGCGTATCATGGCCGGGATGCGCCTGGGCGAGGTCAAGCGCCTGATGACCGCCAACGGCTTGTTCAGCGAAGAAAACCGCGGCCAGGACGATGAACATGTGCTGTACCGGCTGCAGAACGGCCGCTGGTTGCAGGTCAGCGAGCGGCCGACCCAGGAGGGTGGCCGGGTGATCCTGTTCACCGACATCACCGACGTGAAACTCAGTGAAACCGTGCGCCGCGAGCAGGCCATCGCGCAGAAATCCCACCTGTTGCAGCGTGCGGTGGACAACCTCTCCCAGGGCGTGGCGATGGTCAATGCCCAGGGCGTGCTGGAGTTGTGGAACCGGCGCTTCCTGGAACTCAGCGGCCTGGCCCCGGTGGCGGCACACCGGCCGTTCAACGAAGTGATTGCCGACAGCGAACTGCAACTGTTGACCCCGGCCAGCCGCGACAGCAATGGTCGATTGATTCATGAGCGCGAGCAGCGCCTCTCCGATGGCCGGGTCCTGGAAATCCGCACCCATCCGCTGCCCACCGGTGGCTACGTCAACACTTTCACCGACATTACCGAGCGCTACCAGCATGCCGAGGCGTTGAGCGAAAGCGAGCGCTGGATCCGCCTGATCACCGACCATGTGCCGGCGCTGATCGCCTACGTCAATGCCGACCTGGTCTATGAATTCACCAACAAGGTCTACGAACAGTGGTATTGCTGGCCCCGTGGCGTGATGCTCGGCCAGAGCCTGCGCGAAGCCCACAGCGAGCAGCATTACCAGCGCCTGGAAGCCTACGTGGCCCGGGCGCTCGCCGGGGAGAGCGTGACGTTCGAATTCGCCGAAACCAACATCAACAACCAGGAACGCTACATGTTGCGTTCCTACGTGCCGAACCGCCTGGCCAATGGCGAGGTGGTGGGGATTTTCGTGCTGATCCGGGACATCACCGAACGGCGCCGCACCGCCGAGGCGCTGCACCAGGCCTACCAGAACCTGGAACAGCGGGTCCAGGAGCGCACGGCTGAATTGACGACGCTCAACGAACAGTTGCTGCGCGAGATCGATGAGCGCAGCCGCGTGGAACTGCGCCTGCGCGAAGCCAAGCGCGAGGCCGAGCAGGCCAACCTGTCGAAGACCAAGTTCCTGGCAGCAGTCAGCCACGATCTGCTGCAACCGCTCAACGCCGCGCGACTGTTCACCAGCGCCTTGCTCGAACGGCGTGAGCCGGTGGCGAATGCGCATCTGGTGCGCAACGTCAGCAATTCCTTGCAGGACGTGGAGAACCTGCTGGGTACCCTGGTGGACATCTCCAAGCTCGATGCCGGGGTGATCAAGGCGGACATTGCGCCGTTCGCCCTCAGCGAACTGCTCGACAACCTCGCCGCCGAGTACGCCCAGGTCGCCCGCAGCGAGGGGTTGGCGCTGCGCTTCGTGCCGTGTTCGGTGCTGGTGCGCAGTGACATGCAATTACTCGCCCGGATCCTGCGCAACCTGCTGAGCAATGCCATTCGCTACACCCCCAGCGGCCGCGTGGTGCTGGGGTGCCGACGCCACGGTGAGCGGGTGTCGATCCAGGTCTGGGACTCCGGCATCGGTATTGCCGAGGAGCGCCTTGAAGAAATTTTCCAGGAGTTCAAGCGCGGCGATGTACAGCGTCCGGACCAGGACCGTGGGTTGGGCCTGGGCCTGGCGATTGTCGAGAAGATCGCCGGGATCCTCGGTCACCGGATTCATGTACGGTCGTGGCCGGGCAAGGGGTCGATGTTCGCCATCGACGTGCCGTTGAGCGCCTCCGCGCCCAAGCCGGTGCCGTGCGTGGACATGAGCGAGCCGATGCTCGAGCGCTTGCGCGGGGCGCGGATCTGGGTGCTGGATAACGACGCGGCGATCTGTGCAGGCATGCGCACGTTGCTGGAAGGCTGGGGCTGTCGGGTCATCACCGCGCTGTCGGAGCAGGACCTGGCGCGTCAGGTGGGCAGCGACCACGCCGAGGTGGACCTGTTGATCGCCGACTATCATCTGGACAACGACCAGAACGGCGTCGACGCCGTGGCCCGGATCAACGCCAGCCGCAGTTCAGCGATCCCGGCGATGCTGATCACCGCCAACTACAGCAACGAACTCAAGCAACAGATCCGCGAGCGTGGGCACACCCTGATGCACAAGCCGGTGCGGCCGATGAAGCTGAAGATTGCGATGAGTCATTTGCTGGCCCAATCCAACCGTCCCTGAGCCGAACACTTTTTGTGGCAAAGCAACTGTGGGAGCAAAGCTTGCTCGCGATGCAGGCGCTGGAGTGTCAGAAAGAACACCGGCCTTCATCACGGGCAAGCCTTGCTCCCACAAAGTTTTTCCCCGCAAGGGCGCAGAACATCAACGCCGCAGATACGCCCCGAAATCAATATCCCCCGCACTGAGAATCGCCTGCACCCGGTTGTGCACATTGAGTTTGCGCAGAATCGCCGAGACGTGGGCCTTGACCGTGGTTTCGGCGATGTCGAGGGTGTAGGCGATCTGTTTGTTCGATTCGCCCTTGGTCATACGCTCGAGCACCAGCAGTTGCTTGCGGGTCAGGGCCTGGAGCAGTTCGGGCGGGAAGGCCGGGGTTTCGTTCAGGCGCCGGCCGACCGGGTTCTTCTGGGTACGGATGATGTCCGGTGGCAGGTACACGTTACCGTTGAGGATCTGCTCGATGGCGTCGGTCATCTGCGAGCGCGGCGAGGATTTGGTGATGAACCCCACCGCGCCGTAGGTAATGGCCTGCAGGACAATCTGTTTGTCCTGTTCGGCGGAGACGATCACCACGGGAATGGTCGGGGCCTCGTTGCGCAGGTTGATCAGGCCATTGAGGCCGTGCATGCCGGGCATGTTCAGGTCCAGCAGGATCAGGTCCAGGTCGTCGTGCTCGGCGGTCAGGGCCAGGGCGCTGTCCAGGTCGGCGGTTTCCATGACCTCGCTGCCCGGAAAACCGTCGCTGATGACGTTATGGATGGCTTCGCGAAACAGTGGGTGATCGTCGGCTATCAGGATTTTATACATGGCCATTCACCTCATTATTGTGTTGGGTTGGAGCAGTTGCACGCACGTTCAAGATCAGGGAAAGGGTTCAGGCTGCGCCGCTTGCAGGGGCAGGTGGGCAGCCTCCCATGCATCGACGCCGTCGCGATACCAATACAAATGCTTATAGCCCATGGCTGCGGCGCGTTTTACCGCGTTCCAGCTCAGCCAGCAATCGGAGCGGCAATAAAAGACCAACGGTTGATCCGCACGCCCGGCGGTGGCCTGGCGCAGGTGGTGAGCGAAGTAATCCTGCCAGGTCGGGTCGAGCTCGCCGTCGCCGGTATTGGCCAGCCAGAGACTGCCGGGGAGATTGGTGTGGGGCTCGTTGTCGATGAAGCGTCCCTGGACCCAGGGCCGACGGTAGACGTCGATCAACACCGGGGTGGGGGTCTGTTCGAGCAATTGCTGCAACGCCGGGGTATCGACCGTCCGGGCGCCTTCCACTGCGTCGGGGGTGGGGCTGCGATACCGGTCGATGCGATAGCCCTGGGGGGAAAACAGCGCCGTGTCGGCCAGCGCGACATTCAACGACAGGGCCAGCAGGACGACCGTCAGTAAACGGAGCATAGGATTGGTCCTTATTGTTATGCGTCCATTACATGACAGGGTCGCGGTCTTGGGAATGCGACCATGGACAGGGAAAGCAGTACTAAAGTCGTAATTTCTGGCCTTTGCACAATGGTCTGTACACCCGCGAACCCTGTGGGAGCCGAGCTTGCTCGCGATGGCGGTGGATCAGCTTGCCGCGATGGTGACTGTGCCGCCGTCATCGCGAGCAAGCTCGGCTCCCACAGGGGAATGTTTTCCTTCAACGGGATCTGTATCGGTTTGGATCAACCGGCCTTGCGCAGCGCCGCATGCTGCGGGTTGAAGGTCCACACCGCCAGCAGGGCGAACACCAGGGTCAACCCCATGCACACCGTCATCGCCAGCAGGTTGAACTGGCCATACAAGGCATAACGCACCAGTTCCACGCCATGGGTGAATGGGTTCACCGCACACAACCAGTACAGCCAGGGGCTGGCTTCGAGCATCTTCCACAGCGGATACAGCGCCGAGGACAGGAAGAACATCGGGAAGATCACGAAGTTCATCACCCCGGCGAAGTTCTCCAGTTGGCGGATCGCGTTGGACAACAGCAAGCCCAGGGCACTGAGCATCAGCGCCACCAGTAACAGCGCCGGCAGCGCCAGTAACAAACCCATGGCCGGCGGCTGGACGCCATACAGCCAGGCGATGGCGAGGAAGGCGTATACCTGCAGCAACGAGATCAACGACGTCGCCAGCAATTTGCTCGCGAGCAGGAAAGCCCGGGGCAGGGGACTGGTCAGCAGCACCCGCATGCTGCCCATTTCCCGGTCGTAGACCATCGAGAGCGAACCCTGCATGCCGTTGAACAGCAGGATCATGCAGGCCAGGCCAGGCACGATGTACACCTCGTAGGGAATGTAGGTGTCGTAGGGCGCAATGATCGCGATGCCCAGTGCCGCGCGAAAACCGGCGGCGAACACCAGCAGCCACAACAATGGGCGTACCAGCGCGCTCAGTAGCCGTGTGCGCTGCAATACGAAGCGCAGCCATTCGCGCATGACGATGCCGCTGAAACATTGCCAATACGCGTTCATGCCTGGGCTCCCGAGGTGGTCAAGCGGGTGAAGGCCGAACCCAAGGTACCGCCATGTTCCTGGCTCACGGCCTCGGCACGGCCGCTGGCGACCAGGCGGCCCTGGTGCACGATCAGCAGATCGTCGCAGGGTTGTACTTCATCCAGCAGGTGGGTGGTCCAGAGCACGCTGATGCCCTGCTCGTCACACAGTTGGCGGATGTGCCGGCCCAGAGCCTGGCGGCTGGCCGGGTCGAGGCCGACGCTGGGTTCGTCCAGCAGCAACAGGCGAGGTTCGTGCAACAGCGCCCGGGCGATTTCCACCCGGCGACGATGCCCTCCGTTGAGCGCTCGGACCCGTTCATGGCGTCGCTCGGTCAACTGCTGCCGAGCCAGCTCGGCGTCGATTCGGGCCATCCCTTCGCGCCGCGACAAACCGTGCAAGGCGAGGTGATAGCGCAGGTTCTGTTCGACACTCAAGTCCAGGTCCAGGGTGCTTTGCTGGAACACCACGCCCAACTGTTGCAGGGCCGGCCGTGGCGAATGCTGCAAGGAATGGCCGCCGACACGGATCTCGCCATGCTGCACATCGTAGAGGCGCGTGAGCAGGGCGATCAGCGTCGATTTGCCGGCGCCGTTGGGGCCCAGCAGTGCGGCGAAGCGCCCGGCGGCGAGGCTGAAACTCATCTGCTTGAGGGCTTCGCGAGGCCCGTAGGCAAAGCTCAGATCGCTGACCTCCAGGGCGTTCATGGCGTCACCACCACACCCCAGGGGTAGCGCCCGACTTTTACTGACTTGAGCACCTTGCGGCTCTGCACATCGATCACCGAGACATCGCCGCTGACGCCATTGGTGGCCAGCAACTGTTGCTGGTCCGGGGTAAATGCCAGTTGCCAGACCCGGCGGCCCACCAGCAGGTAATCCAGGACTTCGAAGGTCTTCGCGTCGATCACCGCCACATGGTTGGCCGGGCCCAGGGCGACGAAGGCCAACTGGCCGTCGGCGCTGAGCTTGATGCCCACCGGCTGGACCTTGTCCGGGTGAACGCCCTTGATCTGGAAGGTCAGGGTCTTGAGTACCTTGCGCGTGGCGACATCGAGAATCGTCACGGTGCCGCCGATCTCCGCCGAGGCCCAGAGCTGGCTGCCGTCGCGATTGAACTCGACGAAGCGTGGTCGCTGATCCACCAGGGTGCTGTCGGCCAGGGTCTGGGTGCTGGTGTCGATCCAGTGCAGCATGTTGGTGGTTTCACTGGTATTGACCGTCCACTTGCCGTCGGGGCTGACGGCCATGCCCTCGGGCTCGACACCGACGCCGATCTGGCCCAGCACCTCGGAGGTCTGGGTATCGATGACGGTCACCAGGGCGTCGTCTTCGTTGGAGACGTAGAGCCAGCGGTCGTTGGGGTGCAGGGCAAACTGCTCCGGGTCCTTGCCGGACGGCAGTTCCTTGATGATCTTGCGGGTGGCGACGTCCATCACCTGGACCCGGTCCGAATCGCTGGCGCAGATGTACAGCAGGCGATTGTCGTGGGACAGCAGCAAACCCCGCGGACGCTGGCCCACCGGCAGCGTTTCCACCACTTCCAGGCTCTGCATGTCGATCAGGCTCAGGCTGTTGTCTTTCTCGTTCGAGACCCAGGCGGTGCTGGCGGCGGCAGGGCCGGTGGCGAGCAGCACCGCGCCGAGGGCGAGCACCTGACGGAGCAGGGTGGGTTGGAACAGCGGGCGGCGCATGGCGGTTTTCCTTATTGTTGTTGTCGATCAGGGGTAGCGACAGCTCACTTCGGGCCGGTCGTAGCCCAGGCTGTCCATTTCATTGGTGGGGTGCAGGAAGCCGTCTTGTGGCGAGGTGCTGACCAGGGCCCGCGGCTGGACCAGGGGAATCGGTTGGCGCAGTTGTCCGTTCCAGGGGCGATAGCTGAGCTTGCGTCCCTTGAAACCGTCCAGGGGCAACTGATCACTCAAGGCCAACTGGCGAATGGCGAACGGGTCGGCCTGGCGCAGCTTGCTCACTGCGCTGGCGACGCTGCGCACGGCGATCCAGGCGGCGAAGTCGCGGTCGTTCATCCAGCGCCCGGCCAGGGCTTCGAAGCGCTTTTGCAGTTGCGCGGCGCCGTAGGTTTCCACGGTCTTGTGCCAGCCGGTGGGCGTCAGACCCTGGGTGCCGGCCACCGGACGCGGGTACCAGGTCTGGTAGGGCAGGTACTCGCCGAAGTCGCCACGCTCATCGGCCACCAACACCACGTCGTATTCGGCGGTCTGGGTGAACAGCGGCATGTCGGCCTGTGCGCCGCGGCGCTGGTCGTTATCGAACTGCCAGGCTTTCTCGGCGACGGTCTTCATGCCGAAGCGTTTCATGGCCCGGCGCAGGGCACTGGCATAGGCCTGGTCTTCGGGCGTCTGCCCGACGATCAACAACGCCTTCTGCCATTTGCGCACGACGCTGAATTGCACCAGGGCATCGGCGAGCATGGCCCGGTCGGGCAGGCTGTGCAGCACGTTGCCCAGGCAGTCGGTGGTGCGCAGGCTGTCATCAGCGCTGCCGGCATTGAACAGCAGGCTGTCGGGCAGGGCGGCGCTGAGCTGACGCAGGCTGGCGGCCGGGGCGTTGACCACGAACAGCCGCAGGCCCTGGTCGTGCTGGGTACGAGCGGCCTGGAGCAAGGCTTCGGGACTGTCGACGCTGGCGCTTTCCAGGCGGTATTCCTGCTTGAGAAAACGGCCGGTGCTGTTGCTGTCGATGATCGCCAGCTCGGCGCCGCGCAGCCCGGCATCGGCAGGTTCGGCAATGACGTTGGACAGCAGCGGGCCTGGGTCGGGGCGATAGCCCAAGTAGCCAATGCGCACCTGCAACGGCATCGCGTCCTCGGCCTGGGCGGTGGTGGCTGCCATCAGGGCGATCAAGGTGAAACTGACGAGCCGGCGCATGACACCTCCATTGCAGGTAGCGCCAGCATAGGAAGCCCTTGATCGGGGGGAAATATGCAGAAAGTACCGCCGGGGCAGTACCAAGGTAGTAACTCGTCGTCAATGTTGGCGTTTTAGGATGCGGACAACCGTCATTCATCAGGGAGCGGACAGACCGTGCGGACTTTCAAGGTGTTGCTTCTGCCGCTGTTGCTCATCCTGAGCTTGATTGGGGTCGACCGCTTGCCCGGCAGTCACCGCCGCCCCCCTGTGGGGGCGAGCCTGCTCGCGATAGCGGTGGTCCCGCCGACAGAGAGGGTGGATGTGCCGCCCTCATCGCGAGCAGGCTCGCTCCCACAAGTGACATGTGTCGATTCAGTGATGGGGTGTTGAGCATGTCGGCCCTGTGGCGGATCAATCTGTGGGTGGTGGCCTTCTTCGGCCTGGTCACGCTGGCCTGTGGGGGCCTGTTGCTGCATCAAGCCATGACCGACGTAAAGCGCGAGCTGCAATCGGCCGGTTCCGTGGTGCAATACCTGCGCGAAACCGCCGAGCGCGACCCGGCCAGCCTCCAGATGCGTCTGACCGGGAGCCTGCGCCATGTGCGGGTGCGCTGGCTGGCGGCGGGGGAAAGCCTGCAGGCGGGCGTCGACAGCGGGCTGAAGGCCTGGCTCGGCCGGCAAGTGCTGGTCGATGGCCCGGCGCCTCAGGTGGTGGATCTGCGCGACGGTCGTCGGGCCTGGATCGCCGTCGATCCTCGGGATGAAATCGAAGAAATCCTTGATTCGCTGGTGCAACTGCTGGGCGTCTGCGCCATGGCCTTGTCGCTCAGCCTGCTGGTGATCCGCTGGGCGGTGCGTCGGGGCATGCGGTTGCTGGATGACTTGCTCGACGCGCTGCGCCAGGTATCGGCCGGCGATCTGCGGGTGCGCCTGCCCGCCGAAGGCATCCCGGAGGCGCGGCAACTGGCGGGACACTTCAACCGGATGACTGCCGCCCTGGCCCAATCCCAGGCCGATAATACCCGGCTCACCCAGACACTGCTGGCGGTCCAGGAGCAGGAACGTACGCACTTGGCCCAGGCCCTGCATGATGATCTGGGCCAATACGTGGCTGGCATCCGCGCCCGTGCCTGCCTGCTGCGCCTGGTCACCGACCAGCCGTTGGTGTTGGAGCAGACGGTCAGCCAGCTCGAAGATCACTGCGAGCACTTGCAACAGGGTTTTCGGGCACTGGTGCACGACCTGTACCCGGTGGTGTTGCAGCACTTGCCGCTGGACGAAGCCATCGGATTGTTGGCGCGGCAGTGTCAGGACACCCATGGCATTGCCTGTGAGCTGCGGATCGACGCCGCGTTGCCGTTGTTGTCCGGGCCAGACAAGACCCAGCTGTATCGCCTGGTCCAGGAGGCGCTGACCAACGTTGCCCGTCATGCCAGCGCCACCCGGGTACGGATTCGTCTGCGTCAGCGCGGCGGACGTCTGCGGCTGCTGGTGCGCGATAACGGCCAGGGGGCGACGCAGCCGCCCCGACCGGGTGTCGGCCTGCATTCGATGTCCGAACGGGCTCGCAGCCTGGGCGGCGAGCTGCGTGTCATCTGCCGCCCCGGTGCCGGCTGGGCGCTGGCTTTGAATATCCCCCTGGAGGCGCGATGAATATTTTATTGGTGGATGACCATGCGGTGGTTCGGCAGGGGTTCGCCAGCCTTCTGCGGGCCCTGATGCCAGACTTGCAGGTCCGCGAGGCGGCCACGGGTGAAGAGGCGCTGTGCCAGGTGCAGGAGCAGGTGCCGCACTTGGTGATTATGGATTTCGGCCTGCCCGGCATCAGTGGCCTGGAAACCACGCGGCGCCTGCGCCAACGCCTGCCACAACTGCGCGTGCTGTTCTTCAGCATGCACGATGAGTTACCGCTGGTACGCCAGGCGCTGGACGCCGGCGCCGCGGGTTACCTGACCAAGAATTCGGCGCCCCAGGTGCTGGTGGAGGCGGTGCGACGGGTATTGGCCGGCCATGCCTATATCGAACAATCCCTGGCGACCCAACTGGCCTGTGCCAGCTCCCGGCACGACGCCGACCCGCGCCTGCAATGCATGACCCAACGCGAGCTGGAAATTTTCGTCATGCTCGCCAAGGGCACGCCCGCACGCACGATCGCCGAGCAGCTGTGCATCAGCGCCAAGACCGTGTCCAATCACCTGACGCTGCTCAAGAGCAAGCTGCAGGTCAGTTCCCATGCCGAGCTGGTGCATTTGGGGATCGACATGGGCGTGGTGCGGGTGGCGGGGTGATCGTGGGCACTGTGAGTTACTCGGCCCAAGACGTTGGACACCCGGTACAACCCTCCATATTCGCCCCCTGGAAATTCCCGTAGTGCTGACGTGATCCGCTCAGGTTGGCCTGTTCCAGGTTGCTTTCCCCCAGCTTGGCTTCCTGCAGGTTGGCGTCGCGCAGGTCGGCGCCCTTGAGGTCAGCCTTGCTCAGCCAGGCCATTTCCAGGTCGGCGGCTTGCAGGTTGGCGCCGTGCAGGCGCGCGCCGGACAGCCGGGAAAATTGCAGGTACGCGGCACTCAGGTCGGCGCCTTGGAATTGTGCGCCTTGGGCGAACAGCCCCCAGCCCTGGATCGCCTTGAGCGTGGCATCGGTGAAGTCCGCCAGGCGCAGGTTGCTTTGTTGCAGGCTGGCGCGGGTCAGGTTGGCCCCCTGCAAGCGAGCCCGTTCGAGGTTGGCCAGGTCCAGCCGGGCATGGCGCAAATCGGCACCCCGCAGGTCCGCGCCACTGAGGTTCATCTTGCGCAAGTCCTGATTAGCCAGTTGAGCACCGCGTAAATCGGCACCGGGGCATTGGCTGGATTCGGCGATGACGCAGCCGTTGAGGGTCAGGAGAGCTTCGGTGTCGTCGGCGTGGGCGTTGAGGGCGAGCAGCAATGCAAGGGGTAAGTAATTCATGGCAGTAGACTCGGTAAGCTCTGTGGGAGCGAGCCTGCTCGCGAAGCGGTGGATCAGCCTGCATGGATGTCGACTGACACACCGCTTCGCGAGCAGGCTCGCTCCCACAGGGGGATGGGATTGAGTTTTGAGGGGGGCGCGCTACTTCTGCGCCGTGGCCTTGTCCCAGCCTGGAATCTTGAACACCCAGAATGAGCCACCCTGTGCCACGGGCTTGGTCAGCTCCGCCATGTCACCACCCCACAACGGCACTGCACCGCCATAACCGACGGTCACGCCGATGTATTGCTCGCCGTCCTGTTCCCAGGTGATGGGTGGGGAGACGATGCCGCTGCCGGTCTGGAATTTCCACAGTTCTTTGCCGGTCCTGGCATCGAACGCCTTGAAGAAGCCGTCACCGGTGCCGGTGAACACCAGGTTGCCCTGGGTCGCCAGTACGCCGGCCCACAACGGCAACGGCTCCTTGTGCTCCCAGACCACCTTGCCCGTGGTGGGGTTCATCGCCCGCAGGCTGCCGACGTGATCGTCGTACATGCGCTTGATGCGAAACCCCATGCCGAGGTAGGCCGAACCTTTCTTGTAATTCACCTCCTCGGTCCAGTATTCCTCTTTCCATTGGTTGCCCGGGACGTAGAACAGCCCGGTGTCCTGGCTGTACGCCATGGGGTTCCAGTTCTTGCCGCCCAGGAACGGCGGCGAGACTTCCACGGGCTTGCCCCGGGTTTCGCCGGGCAATGGCTTGGCCGGACGCTGGCCGGGGTTCTCCACGGGGCGACCGGTCTTGAGATCGATGTGGCTGGCCCAGGTGATGTTGTCGACGAAGGGGAACGCGTTCTGCAGCTTGCCGTTGTTGCGGTCCACGACGTAGAAAAAACCGTTGCGGTCGGCATGGGCGGTGGCCTTGATGACCTTGCCGTCCTTGTCCTTGTAGTCGAACAGCACCAGCTCGTTGTTGCCGGAGAAATCCCAGGCATCGTTGGGCGTGTGCTGGTAGAACCACTTCACTTCGCCCGTGCTCGGGTCGACGCCCACCTGGCCGGAGGTGTAGAGGCTGTCATAGTCGTGGGGGTTGCCATCCTTGGCAGTCCGGGCCCAGGTGTTCCACGGGCCGGGGTTGCCCGCGCCGACGATGATGGTGTTGGTCTCGGGGTCGAAACTGGCGCTCTGCCAGGGCGCGCCGCCGCCGTGGCTCCAGGCTTGGACCTTGCCCGTTTCGGTGGTCTTGTCGTCGGGCCAGGAGGGCGCCTTCACATCGCCGGTGGGGGTGCTGTCCTTGCCGTTGAGGCGGCCCATGTGGCCCTCGACGAAGGGGCGCATCCAGACTTCCTCGCCCGTGTCGGGATCGCGGGCGAACAACTGCCCGACGACGCCGAATTCATCGCCGGAACTGCCATGGATCAGCAGCACTTTGCCGCTGGTCTTGTCCTTGATCAGCACCGGGGCGCCGGTCATGGTGTAGCCGCCGGCGTGATCGCCGAACTTCTTGTTCCATACGACCTTGCCGGTGTTTTTGTCGAGGGCGACCACGCGTGCATCCAGGGTGCCGAAGTAGATCTTGTCGCCATAGATGGCCGCGCCGCGATTGACCACGTCGCAGCACGGGCGAATGTTGTCCGGCAGCCGGTGGTTATAGGTCCACAGGCGCTTGCCGGTCTTGGCATCGAGGGCGAATACCCGTGAATACGAACCGGTGACGTAGACCACGCCGTCGCTGACGATGGCCTGGGATTCCTGGCCGCGCTGTTTCTCGTCGCCGAATGAGTAGGACCAGGCCGGGGTCAGCTTGAACACGTTCTTGTCGTTGACCTGGGCCAGCGGGCTCCAGCGCTGGGCGTTGGTGCCCATGCCGTATTGCAGCACGTCCTTGGTGGTCAGGTGATCGTTGGCAATGTCTTCCCAACTGACTCCCGGCGTTGCGGCGCTGGCCAAGGGGCTCAGCGACAGACTGCCGGCCAGCAGCAAGGCGACCGTCAGGGAGGAGAGGGCGGGTAGCGTTTTTATTCTCATGGTGGCAGTTCCCAGTGAAAGGTTTAGGCATGACTAGGTTGGGTCGCGCCGGGGGCCTGCCGATACGGAAAAAGTCCCGCCTTTGCCGGGAAGACTTCCCGAGCCGCCTGTCTTTGCGACTTGCGTCGGACGGCCTGCTACCAAGGAACTAGGACCCGGCCACCAAAGCAGCATTCGGCTGGAGCGGCTCGATTCCTAAGATGACGGCACGGCCTCTGTAGAGAGGTCAGCGTGCAATCCAGAGGGCATAACAATGACAACAAAACGCAACGCCATCATCGCTACCGCTTTGCTGATGGGGCTGGCCGGCGCAGGCTCCGTATGGGCCCATGGCAACGTAGTGCCCCAGGCAGTGGAGACCAAGGGCCTGACCCCGATCAAGGATACCGGCGTCGCGTTGGACGGCGACGGCTGGGCTTCCGTGAACCCCTACCGCACCTCGCCCGAGCATGACCGGGCGTTGGAGATCGGCTCGTCGGCGTACAACCAGAACTGTGCGGCCTGCCACGGCCTGGAAGCCAAGTCCGGCGGGATCGCGCCCGACCTGCGCATGCTGGACGCCGCCGAAGCCGGTGACGAATGGTTCGTCGAACGGGTGCGCCATGGCGCGGTGCGCGACGGTCGGGTCTACATGCCGAAAATGGCCGATTACCTGAGCCAGGAAGCGCTCTGGGCGGTGCGCACCTACCTTGACAGCGTGCACGTCGAGGAGTGATCGCCATGCGCCTGTTCGCGTGGATAATCTGCAGCGTGCTGCTGTGTAGCCAGGCCGTGCAGGCGCAAGTGCGCAGCTACGACCAGATGATTGCCGCCGGTGAGTTGAAGGTGGCGGTCTACAAGGACTTCGCACCGTACAGCTTCGAAGCCGACGGCCAACCCAGGGGCGTCGATGTGGAACTGGCCCAGGCCCTGGCAAAGGCGCTGGGTGTGCGGCTGAAGCTGATCTGGGCGCCCCCCGGCGAGAAGCTTGACGACGACCTGCGCGATTACATCTGGCGCAGCAGTCCGCTGCACGGCCGTCAACTGGCCGACATGATGATGCGCGTGCCCTACGATCACGACTACGTGCAAAGACGCAACGACATCGGTGAGCTGGAAAATGCCCAGGTGGTGATGTTCGGGCCTTACCAGCAGGAGTGTTGGCAAGTGGCTTATGACCGCCGTCGATTGGATTCGGTGGGCAGCGTCGCGGTGTTCCAGCAGCATCCCATCGGGGTCGAAGTCGACAGCGTGCCGTCGTTCTACCTGACGTCGGTGTT
The DNA here is from genome assembly GCF_006227205.1 of Pseudomonas sp. ICMP22404. GTDB lineage: Bacteria > Pseudomonadota > Gammaproteobacteria > Pseudomonadales > Pseudomonadaceae > Aquipseudomonas. The sequence continues at coordinate 353,101 of NZ_VCNG01000003.1, read as the reverse complement.
CAACGGCATGCTCAGTGCCAGGACCCATCACTACCCCAGCGTCGGCCAGGCGTTCAAGGCCATGCAGGCGGGTGAGGTCGACGCTGTCATGGCCATGCGCGGCGAGGTCGACTGGCAGGTCCACGAGGCCGCCGATGCGCAACTGGCCTTGGCGGAAAACGCCTACCCGAACATGGGCAAGCAGCGCTGGGAAATCGGCATGGCGGTGCATGAAAGCAACCGGCAACTGGCCTATGCAGTGGAGGAAGCGCTGGAAGGCCTCATCCGCGACGGCAGCCTCAAGGCCGTCTATGCCCATTACGGCCTGCGTTACGACGTGCCGGAGATGTATCAATAGGAGCGCAGGGATGAAATGGCTCGCGTGTTGCCTGCTGGGATTCGGCTTGCCAATGATGACGCTGGCAGCGGTCGAGCCTGGAAAGGACCCGGTTCCGTCGGTGATGTGGGCGTTCTATCACAAGCAACTGCTGGGCGACGCACCGTTCGTGTTCGACGAGCGGGTCCGGCTGTTGGCGCCTCCCTTTGCCGAAGATGCCCGCCAGGTGCCGCTGGAAATCGATGCCCGCGCTTTTACCGGTGATGTGGTCCGGATGCTGGCCTGGGCAGAACTCAATCCGTTGCCCAGGATCGTCGATTTCCAGCCGGGGGAGCGAGTCCTGCCCTGGTTGTCGATCCGCATCCGCATCGAGCAAGCCACCCCATTGCGCGCCGCCGTACAGACCCGCGACGGCCTGTGGCACGTTGGTTCGACCCTGATCGACGCGGCCGGCGGTGGCTGTACCGCGCCCAGTGTGGTGCGCACCCAGCCGGGGTGGGAGGAACACCTGGGCGAAGTGCTCGGTGCCCGTTATCCCCGGGGCGACACCAGTCGCCTGCGCGTGCAAGTGGCTCATCCGATGGACAACGGCCTGGTCAGCGGCATTCCTGAGTTCTTCCTTAATCAGGCTCAATTGCTCGACGCCGACAACCGGGTGCTGGCGCGCCTGGAGCTGTTCCCGGCAGTCAGCGAAAACCCCAACCTGGGCTTCGACGTACAAGGCCCCGGGCAGACCCGCTTGATGTTGCGCGACAACAGCGGCAATCAATTCGAGGCGGCGATCCCCTGACCCCAAGGAGCGCGCCATGCGCTGGATGTTATTGCTCTGTTTGTGCCTGCCGGTGTGGGCCAGCGCGGCGGACTATTCGCTCAAGCCCCGGCAGATCGCCGAGGACACGTGGCTGCTGGAAGGCAGCACCGAGAATTTCGCCAAGGACAACGGTGGCAACATCGTCAACACCGGTTTCATCGTCACCGACGCCGGTGTGGTGGTGATCGACACCGGGCCGTCGAAGCGCTACGGGGAAGCCTTGCGCCAGGCCATCGCGGCGACCACGGACAAACCGGTGGTCCAGGTGCTGCTGACCCATCATCATCCGGATCATGTGTTGGGCAACCAGGCCTTCAGCGACGTACCTATCGGCGCGCTGGCAGGCACCACGGACCTGCTCCGCCAGCAAGGCGACGCCATGGCGGAAAACATGTACCGGTTGGTGGGCGACTGGATGCGTGGCACCGAGGTGGTGCTGCCGACCCAGGTGTTGGCTCCCGGTACGCTGAAGGTGGGCAATCATTCGCTGCGGCTACTGCAACTGGCTGGGCACACCGGGGCTGACCTGGCGATCCTGGACGAAACCACCGGCGTGCTGTTCGCCGGCGATCTGGTGTTCTACGAGCGGGCCCTGACCACGCCAAACAGCCCGGGACTGGAGGTGTGGCTCAAGGACCTGGACACCTTGCAGGCCTTGCCCTGGATGCTGATCGTTCCCGGCCATGGGCCGGTGGCGAGCGATGCCGGGCCCTTTGCGCAGATGCGCGACTACCTGGGCTGGCTCGATCAATTGATGCGCGACGGCGCCACCCGGGGCGACGACATGGCCGAGATGATCCGCAGCCCCATTCCCGAGCGCTTTGCCGGGATCAGTCTGAGCCGCTATGAGCTGATTCGCAGTGTCAGTCATCTTTATCCGCGGTATGAGCGGGTGGGGATGAAGCGGGTGGAAGTCCCTCTCTGTGGGAGCAAGGCTTGCCCGCGATGAAGACACCGCGGTCTATTTGAAACCGAGGCGTTTTCATCGCGAGCAAGCTTTGCTCCCACAGCAAACTCCCTCGCCACAAGGGATTGTGTGTGTCTCTTACATGTACCAAGGAACTAGAAAACTCAACACAGCGTGCAATTGTTGGCAGCGGCCCCGAGCCCAAGAATCTGTGGCAGACCGGGAAAATTTCCCGGGTATAACAATAACCGCAGAGGTAGCCGTCATGACTCATCCCGCACGTCGCCAACCCTTCGCCGTGAGCCTGCTGCTCAGTGCCATGCTGCTGTCGGGTTCGGCCCTGGCCGCCGTGACCGATCAGGAAATTCTCCAGGACCCGAAGAACCCGCAACAGATCGTCACCAATGGCCTGGGCGTCCAGGGCCAGCGCTACAGCCCACTCGATACCCTCAACGTCAACAACGTCAAGGACCTGCGGCCAGTCTGGGCGTTCTCCTTCGGCGGTGAAAAACAGCGCGGCCAGCAGGCCCAGCCGATGATCAAGGATGGGGTGATGTACCTCACCGGATCCTATTCGCGGGTGTTCGCGGTGGACGCCCGTACCGGCAAGAAGCTCTGGCAGTACGATGCGCGCCTGCCCGATGACATCCGTCCCTGCTGCGACGTGATCAACCGTGGCGTGGCGTTGTACGGCGACCTGGTGTTCTTCGGCACCCTCGATGCCAAGCTGGTCGCCTTGAACAAGGACACCGGCAAGGTGGTGTGGAGCAAGAAAGTCGCCGACCACAAGGAAGGCTACTCCATCAGCGCTGCCCCTATCGTCGTCAACGGCAAGCTGATCACTGGCGTGGCGGGCGGCGAGTTTGGCGTGGTGGGCCAGATCAGTGCCTTCGACCCGAAAAACGGTGAGCTGCTGTGGACTCGGCCGACCGTAGAAGGGCACATGGGCTACGTCTACAAGGACGGGAAGGCGGTCGAGAATGGCATTTCCGGCGGCGAGGCCGGTAAGACCTGGCCGGGAGACCTCTGGAAAACCGGCGGCGCTGCGCCCTGGCTCGGCGGCTACTACGATCCGGAAACCAACCTGCTGCTGTTCGGCACCGGCAACCCGGCCCCATGGAACTCCCACCTGCGTCCTGGCGACAACCTCTATTCCTCGTCGCGCCTGGCCCTGAATCCGGACGACGGCAGCATCAAGTGGCACTTCCAGAGCACGCCCCACGACGGTTGGGACTATGACGGCGTCAACGAGCTGATCTCCTTCAACTACAAGGAAGGCGGCAAGGACATCAAGGCTGCCGCCACCGCCGACCGTAACGGCTTCTTCTATGTGCTTGATCGCACCAACGGCAAGTTCATCCGTGGCTTCCCGTTCGTCGACAAGATCACCTGGGCCAGTGGCCTGGACAAGGACGGTCGGCCGATCTACAACGAGGCCAGCCGTCCGGGCGCGCCGGGCACTGAAGCCAAGGGCAGTTCGGTGTTCGTCGCCCCGGCGTTCCTCGGTGCGAAAAACTGGATGCCCATGGCCTACAACCAGGACACCGGGCTGTTCTACGTACCGTCCAACGAGTGGGGCATGGACATCTGGAACGAAGGCATCGCCTACAAGAAAGGCGCGGCGTTCCTCGGGGCCGGGTTCACCATCAAGCCGCTGAACGAGGACTACATCGGCGTGCTGCGGGCCATCGATCCGAAGACTGGCAAGGAAGTCTGGCGCCACAAGAACTACGCGCCGCTGTGGGGCGGGGTGCTGACCACCAAGGGCAACCTGGTATTCACCGGTACGCCTGAAGGCTTCCTCCAGGCCTTCAACGCCAAGACCGGGGAAAAGGTCTGGGAATTCCAGACCGGTTCCGGCGTGCTCGGCTCGCCGATTACCTGGGAAATGGATGGCGAGCAGTACGTCTCCGTGGTGTCCGGCTGGGGCGGCGCGGTGCCGCTGTGGGGCGGCGAAGTGGCCAAGCGGGTGAAGGACTTCAACCAGGGTGGGATGCTCTGGACCTTCAAGTTGCCGAAGGATCTGGTGGCCAAGCGTTGAGCTGATCTTACATCCACTGTAGATGCGCAACCTGTGGGAGCGAGCCTGCTCGCGATGGGGCCATGACATTCAACATCCAGGTTGATTGATCCGCCGCCATCGCGAGCAGGCTCGCTCCCACAAAAGCCAGACCCATTCAGAAATTGCGGAAAACCTACGACCAAATAACGAGAGCCCCTCCTGCCAACGACGCATTCGTCTGGCCGGCGGGGCTCTCTACCATCGGCCTATCGCCTGTCCCGTGACAGGCATCGACCAGGCAGAGGCCCATCATGATCTACGCACAACCCGGAACCCCAGGCGCCGTCGTTTCCTTCAAGCCGCGCTATGGCAACTTCATCGGTGGCGAATTCGTCGCGCCGGTGCATGGCGAATACTTCACCAACACTTCACCGGTCAACGGCCAGGTGATCGCCGAATTCCCGCGCTCCAGCGCCGCCGACATCGACAAGGCCCTGGATGCGGCCCATGCTGCTGCCGATGCCTGGGGCAAGACGTCGGTGCAGGACCGCTCCCTGGTGCTGCTGAAGATCGCCGACCGTATCGAGCAAAACCTGGAAATCCTCGCCGTCAGCGAAACCTGGGACAACGGCAAGGCAGTGCGCGAAACCCTCAATGCCGACGTACCGCTGGCGGCCGACCATTTCCGTTATTTCGCCGGTTGCATCCGTGCCCAGGAAGGCGGCGCGGCCGAGATCAACGAATTGACCACGGCCTACCATTTCCATGAACCGCTGGGCGTGGTCGGGCAGATCATCCCGTGGAACTTCCCGTTGCTGATGGCAGCCTGGAAACTCGCTCCGGCCCTGGCCGCCGGCAACTGCATCGTGCTCAAGCCGGCGGAACAGACGCCGCTGTCGATCATGGTCTTTGCCGAACTGATCGCCGACCTGCTGCCGGCCGGTGTATTGAACATCGTCCATGGTTTTGGTCGCGAAGCCGGCGAAGCCCTGGCGACCAGCAAGCGTATCGCCAAGATCGCCTTTACCGGCTCCACCCCGGTGGGTTCGCACATCATGAAGTGCGCCGCCGAGAACATTATCCCGTCCACCGTGGAGCTGGGCGGCAAGTCGCCGAACATCTTCTTCGAAGACATCATGCAGGCCGAGCCGGCGTTCATCGAGAAGGCGGCCGAAGGCCTGGTGCTGGCGTTTTTCAACCAGGGCGAAGTCTGCACCTGCCCGTCCCGCGCCCTGGTGCAGGAATCGATCTACGCGCCGTTCATGGCCGAAGTGATGAAGAAAATCGCCAAGATCAAGCGTGGCAATCCGCTGGATACCGACACCATGGTCGGCGCCCAGGCGTCCGAGCAGCAATACGACAAGATCCTTTCGTACCTGGACATCGCCCGCGAGGAGGGTGCCGAACTGCTGACCGGTGGCGCGGCCGAGCGTCTGGACGGTGACTTGTCGAGCGGTTATTACATCCAGCCGACCCTGCTCAAGGGCCACAACAAGATGCGCGTGTTCCAGGAAGAAATCTTCGGCCCGGTGGTGGGTGTAACCACCTTCAAGGACGAAGCCGAAGCCCTGGCGATCGCCAACGACAGCGAGTTCGGCCTCGGCGCCGGCCTGTGGACCCGCGACATCAACCGCGCCTACCGCATGGGCCGGGCGATCAAGGCCGGGCGCGTGTGGACCAACTGCTACCACCTGTACCCGGCCCACGCGGCGTTCGGTGGCTACAAGAAGTCTGGCGTGGGGCGTGAAACCCACAAGATGATGCTCGACCACTACCAGCAGACCAAGAACCTGCTGGTGAGCTATGACATCAATCCGTTGGGCTTTTTCTAACTTTCGGAAACAGCGCTGAACCCTGTGGGAGCGAGCCTGCTCGCGATGAGGCCGGATCAGTCGACGATTGTGTTGGCTGACCCGCCGCCATCGCGAGCAGGCTCGCTCCCACATTTGATGTGTAGGACCTGCTACCAACGCACCCCCTCCACCGCTTCGAAAGTAGCATTCGAACCCACGGCACCCCGTGCATTAATGACCTTGCCGGAATCGCCCGGTACAAGAAGAGGAAAGACCCATGTGGACTAAACCCGCGTACACCGACCTGCGTATCGGCTTCGAAGTGACGATGTACTTCGCCAATCGATAAGCGTCGGCCCGGCCTGAGGCGTTCAGGCCGGGCTACCCTTTGGTCTGATTGCATTAACGGCGGGATGCTTTAGGCTCTGGGTATCCAACACAATAAGAACAGGCTTACCAATGAGCCATGTACCCGAAAAGATGAGCCTCAGTCCGCTGCGCAAGTTCGTTTCTCCTGAAATCATGTTCGGTGCCGGTTGCCGGCACAATGTCGGTAATTACGCCCAGACCTTCGGCGCGCGAAAGGTGTTGGTGGTCACCGATCCAGGCGTCATCGCCGCCGGTTGGGTGGGTGATGTCGAGGCCAGCCTCCAGGCCCTGGGGATCGATTACTGCATCTACAGTGGCGTTTCGCCCAATCCCCGTGTCGAGGAAGTGATGCTCGGTGCCGAGCTGTACCGGGAAAACCACTGTGACGTCATCGTCGCTGTCGGTGGCGGCAGTCCCATGGACTGCGGCAAAGCCATCGGGATCGTGGTCGCCCATGGCCGCAACATTCTCGAATTCGAAGGCGTCGACACCCTGCACGTGCCCAGCCCACCGCTGATCCTGATCCCCACCACAGCCGGGACCTCGGCCGATGTTTCGCAGTTCGTGATCATCTCCAACCAGCAGGAGCGCATGAAGTTTTCCATCGTCAGCAAGGCCGCCGTGCCGGATGTCTCGCTGATCGACCCGGAAACCACCCTGAGCATGGACCCGTTTCTGTCGGCCTGTACCGGCATCGACGCGCTGGTGCATGCTATCGAGGCCTTCGTCTCCACCGGCCACGGCCCGCTCACCGACCCCCACGCGCTGGAGGCGATGCGGCTGATCAACAGCAACCTGGTGCAGATGATTGCCAACCCGGCGGATGTCGCCCTGCGGGAAAAGATCATGCTCGGCAGCATGCAGGCCGGGCTGGCGTTCTCCAATGCCATTCTCGGTGCCGTGCACGCCATGTCCCACAGCCTGGGGGGCTTCCTGGACCTGCCTCATGGGTTGTGCAACGCGGTGTTGGTGGAGCATGTGGTGGCGTTCAACTACAACTCGGCGCCGGACCGTTTCAAGGTGATCGCCGAAACGTTGGGGATCGACTGCCGTGGATTGAATCATCGGCAGATCCGCACGCGATTGGTGGAACACCTGATCGCGCTCAAGCGCACCATCGGTTTCCACGAAACACTGGGACTGCATGGCGTGAGCACTTCGGATATTCCTTTCCTGTCCCAGCACGCGATGCATGATCCGTGCATTCTCACCAACCCTCGGGAGTCGAGCCAGCGGGATGTCGAGGTCGTCTATGGCGAAGCCCTCTGACGAACAGCAAAAAGCCCTGGCCGGGCTGCTGGGGTTGGGCAACCATTCGACGCGCAAGAGCCATTATCCCGAACTGGCGGCGCGCCTCGAAGACCTGGAGCTGGCCCGCCAGCGCCTGCAACAACTCAACGATCAGTTGGAGCAGCGGGTGGCCGAACGCACCGATGAGCTATTGGAAGCCAATCACAACCTCCAGCAGCAGATCGCCCAGCGCAAGCTCGTCGAGCAGCAGTTGCGCGACGCCCGCGACGCCGCCCAGGCCGCCAACCGCAGCAAGGACAAGTACCTGGCCGCCGCCAGCCATGACCTGCTCCAGCCGCTCAACGCCGCGCGCCTGCTGATTGCCACGCTGCGCGAGCGCCAGTTGCCGAACCCCGAGCAGGTCCTGGTGGAACGCACTCACCAGGCCTTGGAGGGCGCGGAAGACCTGCTCACCGACCTGCTGGACATTTCCCGGCTGGACCAGGCTGCGGTTCGCCCGGACGTTGCGTCCTATCGGCTGGACGAGTTGCTGGCGCCGTTGGTTTCCGAGTTTCAATCGGTGGCGGGCGCCGCGGGACTGGCGCTGCGCGCGCGCTTCGGTGATGAAGTGGTCATGACCGACCTGCGTCTGCTGACGCGGATCTTGCGCAATCTGCTCAGCAACGCCTGCCGCTACACGGACCACGGCGGCATTCTCCTGGCCGCCAGGCGCCGGGGAGGGCGCCTGAGCCTGGAGGTCTGGGACACGGGACGCGGCATTGCCGCCGACTGCCTGGAATCGATTTTTCTCGAGTTCAACCAGCTGGACGTGGGCCGGGCGGCGGATCGCAAAGGCGTGGGGTTGGGATTGGCGATCGTCGAGCGCATCGCCCATATTCTCGGCTATCGGGTCCAGGTGCGTTCCCGGCCAGGACGCGGCTCGGTGTTCAGCATCGAAGTGCCGCTGTCGGATGAAAAACCGTTGCCGTTGTCCGAGACGCCCGTCCAGGCGATGACCGGCAACCCGTTGCCCGGACGCCGGCTGCTGGTGATCGACAATGAACTCAGCATCCTGCAAAGCATGGCCGCGTTGCTGGGGCAGTGGGGCTGCGACGTGCTGACCGCCACCGACGAAGCGGCTGCTATCGACGTGCTGCAAGGCCAAGCACCGGAACTGATCCTGGCGGATTTCCACCTGGATCACGGGGTGGTCGGCTGCGAAGTGGTCAAGCACCTGCGTGAGCATTTCCAGCAGACCATCCCGGCGGTGATCATCACCGCCGACCGCAGCGACCAGTGCCGTCGCGCCCTGCGCAAACTGAATGCGCCGCTGCTCAACAAACCGGTCAAGCCGGGCAAGTTGCGGGCGGTGTTGAGCCAGTTGCTGGGCTAGCCTCCACCGCAACCCCCTCTGTGGGAGCGAGCCTGCTCGCGATAGCGGTGGGTCAGCTTGCATTGATGTTGAATGTGCCGCCGTCATCGTCGGATCGCCGCCCGGAGCAGGCTCGCTCCCACAGGGTTTTGCAAGTAACCCTCAAATATTTTCGAGCTGAAGACCGCCATCAAAACGCCGCCATTTGGTCGGCGTTTTCGCCCCGAATGTAAAAAGAGGCTTCGGTCTGGTTATTTCATTATGTAAACTCCCCCCGCTGCGACAATCGGGCACGGCCACGCCAGCCCCGATCAAGACCGTTTTGCAGTGTCCCTCACCCAGCTGAAGCCAAGACCTACAAGAAGTCAGTGCCGGAGAGACATAAACCGAGGCCGCTGTATTGCGCGGCCCTGTAGGTCCATCCTCCAGTCCATTCGAACCCGTCACGCTGGCGTTGCCGGCCATAGGCGTGGTCTATCCTTGAACAGACCGGAGGGCGGAATGGCGTTCCATCCTAGGGATACACACATGTTGAAGAAAACACACACGGCGCTACTGGGCCTGGCGATGGCGATGGGTCTTGCGACCACGCACGCCGCCGAGGCAAAAAAAGTGGACGTCCTGCTCATCGGTGGGGGCATCATGAGCTCGACACTCGGCGTCTGGCTCAATGAGCTGGAGCCGGGCTGGACCATGGAAATGGTCGAGCGCCTGGACGGTGTTGCCGAAGAAAGTTCGAATGGCTGGAACAATGCCGGTACCGGTCACTCCGCGCTGGCCGAGCTGAACTACACGCCGGAAGACAAGGACGGCAAGGTCGAGATCGCCAAGGCCATCGAGATCAACGAAGCCTTCCAGATCTCCCGTCAGTTCTGGTCCTGGCAGGTCAAGAACGGCGTGCTGAAGAACCCGCGCTCGTTCATCAACTCCACGCCGCACATGAGCTTCCTGTGGGGCGACGACAACATTGCTTTCCTGAAGAAGCGCTACGAAGCCCTTCAGGCCAGCCCGTTGTTCGCCGGTATGCAGTACTCCGAAGACCCCGCGCAGATCAGCAAGTGGGTTCCGCTGATGATGCAAGGGCGTGATCCGAGCCAGAAAGTCGCAGCCACCTGGAGTCCACTGGGTACCGACGTGAACTTCGGCGAAATCACCCGCCAGTTTGCCGCCTATCTGCAAACCAAGCCGAACTTCTCGCTGAAACTGTCCAGCGAAGTGGAAGACATCACCCGCAATGAAGACGGCACCTGGCGCGTTTCCTACAAGAACTTGAAGGACGGTACCGAAACCGAGACCGACGCCAAGTTCGTGTTCATCGGCGCCGGCGGCGGTGCTCTGCATCTGCTGCAGAAGTCCGATATTCCGGAAGCCCGCGAATACGCTGGCTTCCCGGTGGGTGGTTCGTTCCTGGTGACCGAGAACCCGACCGTCGCCCAACTGCACCTGGCGAAGGCCTACGGCAAGGCTTCGGTTGGCGCGCCACCGATGTCGGTTCCGCACCTGGACACCCGCGTGCTCGATGGCAAGCGTGTGATCCTGTTTGGCCCGTTCGCGACGTTTTCCACCAAGTTCCTGAAGAACGGTTCGTACTTCGACCTGCTGACCAGCACCACGACCCACAACGTCTGGCCGATGACCAAGGTCGGTATCGAACAGTACCCACTGGTCGAATACCTGGCCGGCCAGCTTATGCTGTCGGACGAAGACCGTTTCAATGCACTGAAGGAATACTTCCCGGAAGCCAAGCAGGAAGACTGGCGCCTGTGGCAGGCCGGCCAGCGCGTGCAGATCATCAAGCGTGACGAAGAGAAGGGCGGCGTGCTGAAACTCGGTACTGAAGTGGTTGCCTCCCAGGACGGCAGCATCGCCGGCCTGCTGGGTGCCTCGCCAGGTGCTTCGACCGCCGCACCGATCATGCTGAGCGTGCTGGAGAAGGTCTTCAAGGACAAGGTCGCCAGCCCGGCCTGGCAGGAGAAGCTGCACCAGATCGTGCCAAGCTACGGCACCAAGCTCAACGACAGCCCTGAGCGCGTGGCTCAGGAATGGGCTTACACCAGCGAGGTCCTGCAACTGGATCCGCCACCGGCGATCGGCAAGCCAGGTACCCCGGCGGCACCGGCCAAGCCGGCAGCCAAAAACGACGGCAACCCAGCGGCCGACATGGCGCTGTAAACCGGACATTGTCTGGTGCTGTACAAGAACGCCGCTCATTGAGCGGCGTTTTTTATGCTGGGGTCAGCGGTGAGGCGCGGGCGTGGGCGTGTCTCGGAAGCGCCGGTCAAAATCCTCCGCCAATTGCGCCAGGGTAATGCTGCCCAAACGCTTGAGCAGCAACGCCTGGGCCTCATCGAAGGCTTCCGTCAACGCGCCGTTCACCGCCTGTTCCACCAGGCATTGCGGGTGGTCGGTGGACAAGCCGATGGAGAAAATCGAGGTACTGCCCAAGGCTTGGTGGATGTCGAGCAAGGTCATCTCCGACAGGGGCTTGCTCAGGGTCCAGCCGCCCCGATGGCCTTTTTCCGAGGTGACATAGCCCTGTTCCTTGAGCAATGCCATGGTCCTGCGCACCACCACCGGGTTGGTGCCCAACATCTGGGCGATGGTGTCCGAGGTGGCGGATTGCTGGTGGCGGTCCATGTGGATCAGGACGTGGAGCATGCGCGATAGGCGGGTGTCGGTTCTCATGATGGCGTTTTCTGTGGCTTCGGCTGCGAGTATCGCCTGTAATGGCAAAAGTTACGAGATCGTTGACAGGTGCTTTTCAAGGAACTTACGATGTGTCGAGACTTTCATCCCGTCGACCCTTCCCTTGGAGATCGATCATGCGCTACGACGTCATCATCGCAGGCGGCAGTTACGCCGGTATGTCCGCAGGGCTTCAACTGGCCCGTGCCCGGCGCAACGTGCTGGTGATCGACGCCGGCCAGCGTCGCAACCGGTTCGCCGCAACCTCCCATGGCTTTCTTGGCCAGGACGGCCGGGCGCCCGGTGACATCGCCGATGACGCCCGAGCCCAGCTCATGGCCTATTCCACCGTGGAATGGCGCTCGGACACTGCCATCAGCGCCGTTCCCGAGGCGAGTGGTTTCACCCTGGAGACTGCTCAGGGCCAATCCTACAGCGCCCGGCGCCTGCTATTGGCCACGGGGGTCATCGATGATCTGCCGGCGGTGGACGGGTTGGCGGAGCGCTGGGGTAAAAGCGTCTTCCATTGCCCCTACTGCCACGGTTATGAACTGCAGCAAGGCCCTATTGGTGTGTTGGCAACGTCAGAAATGTCGCTGCACCATGCGCTGATGCTCCCGGATTGGGGGCCTACCACGTTCTTTCTCAATGGCGCGTTCGAGCCCGACCCGGAACAGCGGGCCAGTCTTGAGCAGCGGGGGGTGACCCTGGTGTCGGAACGTGTTGAACGGATAGAGGGAGAGCGGGCCAATGTCGTTCTGGCAAATGGCCGAGTGGTGGCGATCGACGGACTGTTTGTCTTGCCGCATACCCGCGTGGCTGGCTCGCTGGCCGCGTCCCTTGGCTGCGAGCTGGAAGACGGTCCACTCGGGGCCTTTATCCAGACTGACCTGACCCGCGAAACCAGCGTACCGGGGGTGTTTGCCTGCGGCGATGCGGCGATGCCATTCGGGTCGGTCGCGCTGTCCGTGGGCGATGGAGTGAGGGCCGGGTCGGGGGTGCATCGGTCGTTGATATTTGCGAAGGAGTAAGTCCGGGGGCCGCTGCGCGGCCCCTCTAGCACGCTATTGAGTGCCGAACATGGCGGTCCAGTAGATGCCCGCATCGCTCTTCGGGTCCACGGCATAACCGGCGCCCAGCTCGCGGAACTGTGGGTTCATCAGGTTGGCGCAGTGTCCTGGGCTCGCTAGCCAACCGTCCACCACCTTCAGGGCCGTGTCCTGCCCGGCGGCAATGTTCTCGCCGATCAATTGGCCGAGATAGCCGGCGAGTTCGGCGCGGTCGCCCGGCATGCGGCCATCGCGGTCCTTGTGGTCGAAGAAATTGTTGTTCGCCATGGCCCGGGTGTGGTTCACGGCGGCGAGGGCCAGGGTGGCGTTCCAGGCAAGTGGTGTGGTCGCGGCGAAGGCCTCGCTCCCGCACCGGCGCGGCTGGGCCCGGGCGCTATTGATCAGCTTCAGCAGCTTCTGGCCTTCGCCCTGCCAGTCCGCAAGGCGACCCGACAACAAGGGGCGCGCCAGCACAATGCGCCATTCGCGATCCAGCCGGCTGACGCCGATGTCGACAAACTGTGGGTCCAGCACCACTTGGCAAAAGCTTTCCTGTACGGCTTTCATCGCCGCTTGTGCGTCGCGGGGGCCGGACAGGCTGATGGCCTGCACGTTGACCATCGGATAGGCCGCGCGTGCCAGCGCTTGCTGCAGATCGCCAATGCCGTTGGCCGACAGGATCAACCGCGAGTCCATCGCCAGCGGCGGCAACTCCAGGGAGGCCTGGCCCGAGCAGCTTTGGGATTGGCTGCGATACAGATTGATGGACTCGACCAGTTTCGTCTCTTCGGTCGCCACGGCTCCGACGGTGAACGCCAGCCCCAGCGACAGCACGGCCAGGCGCAGGATGGATGAAATGGCACGCATGTAAATCTCCCTTGAGCGGACGGCGCCTATGATGCGCAATTTTTGCCCCGCTGGGGCAACGGTATTCACGCTCTTTTAAAATCCCGGGACAGTACCGTCTGGTACCGTTTGGGACAATCCTCATGTAGTGGGATCAGTTTTCTGCCGAATAAGTCCATGATTGTCATTTCAAAGCCATAAAATCTGAAGTATCGCCTAGCGCCAGGTGGGGGTGCCTCGAAGATCAACGGAGCCCGTCATGTTGAAAGTGATCGAGCAGCAGGCCAGCGCATCGCTGCGCCAGCGGATGGAAGAGGCCGGGTGCGCCTTTGAATTCATCGTGCTCGCCCCGGAGGTTGGTGAGGTGATCACCCCGGTGCATCACCGCCAGGCCGTGGATCAATTATTCCTCGCCATCAGGCATCTGTGGCTGGAGCGACATCGCCAGATGATCCTCGATCCTCGCTATGCCGATACCGCGCCTCCCGGCATGAGCTGGGACTTGGACAAGGCCCGAGCCAAGCCGCTGGACCGGCAGGAGGTCGCGCAACTTATGCGAACCGACAGGGAGGCGCACAATCCACCGCCTTTTGCCTTGTATGAGGCCTTTTGCGAGCCGCCTTACGGCACCCGCTTCGGCGATGGTCAGTTACAAGCGCTGTTCAGGGAGTGGCTCGGCCTGCTCGGGCTTGAGGCGGGCGTCGAGGTGGAAGTACTGAACTGGGTCGACAATTTCAACCTCGACTGGCTGGCCAGCGACGAGCCCGATCCCGCCCGGGACCCCTGGAGTGATTATTTCGACGACGGCCTGGAGTGGTGGGGCGTGTGGTGCCTCAGCATCTGGAACCCCCGACGCCGGACACTCAGCGTGCTGGCGGCCAGCACCACGGATTGAGACAGTCAACGCGCCGCCTGCACCCCACCCAGCGGCACCGCGCGAACCATCACGCTGATTGCCGCCAACGCCGCGATCAACAACCCCGGCGACGTCGCCAGTAACACCCCCGTGGTCCCGGCCCCGGCCGCCAGGATCTGCCCGGCAGCCAGGGGGCCAGCGACCGAGCCCAGTCGGCCGATGGCAACTGCCGCACCGACGCCGGTGGCACGTACGGCCGTCGGATAAGAGGGCGGCGCCAAGGCGTACAGCACCAACTGTGCGGCCATGACAAACAGGCCGGCGCAGAATCCGGCGACGGCCATCGGTACGATACCGACCGACAAGCCGACCCCGGCCAGGGCACTCAACAACCCGGCATAGACGAACAGCACCACCTTGATCCCGTTGCAGCGGTCCAGCAACAGGCCGCCGAGCAACGAGCCGAGGGTTCCGCCGATGTTGAACAGCATCTGTACCAGCCCGGCCTGGGGCTTGCTGAAGCCCTGTTCCAGCAGCAGCGACGGCAGCCAGTTGAGCAGCATGTACATGACTGTCAGGGTGAAGAAATAACTCAGCCAGAGCGCGAGGGTGGTACGGGCCCGACCGTCACCGAACAACGCCTGTCCAGTCGAGGTACGCGCCTCGGCGCCGACATCCTGCGTCTGGCGAAAGGCGCTGGATTCCGGCAGCCACAGCAGCATCAGCGGCACCACCAGCAATGGTGCCAGGCCACCGATGAAGAACGTCATCTGCCAGTGTTCACCGAACAGCATCGCGACCACTGCCGCCAACGCGCCCCCCAGCGGCACACCCGCATACATCACGCTGATGGCCGTGCCCCGTCGCTGTTCACCCACGGCCTCGGCGCACAGGGCGATGAGGTTGGGCAGGGCGGCGCCAAGCCCAAGGCCGGTCATGAAACGCACCAGCAGCAAGCTGGCGTACTGCTCGACATAAGCGGTGCTGAGGGAAAACACACCGAACACCAGCACGGCGCCGACAAGGATCTTCTTGCGGCCGATGCGATCTGCGATCCAGCCCCCGAAGAAGGCCCCGGGCAGCAGCCCGATGATGCCCGCACTGAACACCCAGCCCATCATTTTCGGGTCCAGCACGAAGGTCTGCCGCAGGCCGGCAGCCGCGGTACCGGCCGATTGCAGGTCGAAACCTTCGATCAGCGCAACGATGAAACACAAGGCGATGGTCAGCGTCGCACGACGCGCCGGATGATTCATGACAAGTCCTCTTATTGTTTTTGTCAGGGCCCGACTCTCAGCCAGCCGGTAAGCCGGATCAGATTAACAAAGCTAACTAAAAAATGAATCGTGTCGAACTGGTGCGGTATTTTTCAGGTATTACTAACAAAATCAGTAAGTTGAATATTGATTTTAGAAAAACAGTAAAAATGGTTAATGATATTAATGTTCGATTATCGGTCATTTCGGATTGACGGGGAGGGCGCTCGGTTTCCATTCTTCTGTTCCGTGTCCTCATCCAGCTGTGGGGACCGCAGAAAAACAACAACAATAAAAAGGACTTTCGAACATGCCGAACCTTGTCCGGGGTGCTTGTGCAGCAGCCCCCTTTACACGTCTCGCTCACCTGCTTGTCCTGGGGCTGGGCCTATCCTCGACCACTGCGTGGGCCGCGGGCTTCATCGACGACAGCCATGGCACCTTGACCCTGCGCAACTACTACATGGACCGCGATTACAAGGATGACGGTGCCAAGACGGCGGCCAGGGAATGGGCCCAGGGGGTGATCATGAACATGGAGTCGGGCTTCACCCCCGGTGCCTTCGGTGTCGGCGTGGATGCCCGGGGATTGCTGGGGATCAAGCTCGACTCTTCGCCCGATCGCAGCGGCACCGAACTGCTGCCGGTGTCCAGCAGCGACAAGCGCGCGGCGGACGAGTATTCACGCCTGGCGCTGACTGGCAAGCTGCGCTTCGGCCAGACCCTCGTGAAGACCGGCGATGTATCGATTTTCCTGCCGTTTGCGTTCGCCAGCCCGTCACGGTTGCTGCCGCAGACCTTCCGCGGCACGACCCTCAGTTCCAAGGACATCGAGGGGCTGACGCTGAACACCGGCTACATCGATCGTATCAACCGACGCGACTCCACCGATTACCAGCCGATGAGCATCGCGTCGCCCAATCGCCGTTTCAACGGTGCGGCCACTGCCTCCCACATGGCGTATGTCGGCGGTGATTACCAGATCACCAAAGACCTCGGCCTGCGCGCCTATCACGCCGAAGTGGCGGACCTGTATCAGCAGGACACCCTGGCGTTGCTGCATAACCTGACCCTGGGCGACGGCATGTTGACCACGGACCTGCGCAGTTTCTTCAGCCGTGAAGACGGTGCCGCCAAGGCCGGCAAGGTGGACAACCGCAATGTCTCGGCGCTGGTCGGCTATCGCTGGGGCGGTCATCGGGTCAGCCTGGGCTACATGCACGCCAGCGGCGATACCGCCACGCCCTACGTGTCCGGCACCGAGTTGATGGGGTTGAGCGAGATGACCATGAGTTCGGATTTCCTCAATGCCCGGGAGCGCACCTGGCAGGCGATCCATGACTACGACTTCGCCGCGGTCGGCGTGCCCGGGTTGAGGACGCGCTTGCGCTATGTACGCGGTGACCACATTGACCTGGCCGCCCTCGGTGCCGATGACCGCAAGGAGCGCGAGTTCCAGATGGAGCTGGGGTACGTGATCCAGAGCGGCCCGCTGAAGGATGTCGGGTTGCTTGCGCGCAAGTCGATCTATCGCAATGATTTTCCGGGCAGCGCGGCGTTTCGCGATGAAAACCAGACACGGTTCCTGGTGACGTACAGCGTGCCCATTTGGTAACAGTCAAACTTTCTTGTGGTGAGAATATCTGTGGGAGCAAAGCTTGCTCGCGAAACAGGCGCCTCGATTTCTGACAGACCGCGTCGCCCTTGTCGCGGGCAAGCCTTGCTCCCACACCTCCATCACCACAAAAGCATCCTGCTACTGATAGACCTTCTTCAACAACCGCAACAATTCTTCCCGCTCCGCACCGGAGAGGGCGGCCGTGGAGTCAAGGTCGCTCTGGGCGGCGATCTGCTTGAGTTCCTTGAGCAGGGTTTCGCCGGTCTTGCTCAGGAATATCCCATAGGAGCGTTTGTCCGGCTTGCAGCGCACCCGCACGGCCAGCGCCCGGCTTTCCAGCTTGTTCAACAGCGGCACCACTTGTGGCGGTTCGATCGCCAGGGCCTTGGCCAGGTCGGCCTGCATCAGGCCCGGATTCTGGTCGATGATCGCCAGCGCCGAGAACTGGGCCGGCCGCAGGTCATGAACGGCCAGTTGACTGATGAGGTTCTGGAACAGTTTCAGCTGGGCGCGACGCAGGGCGTAACCGATCAGGTCATCCAGCGCGGAGTCCAGCGGCGCCGGCACGTCGCCGCCGTCAGTTGCGCTCCCGGCGGGTTCGGCAAGCTTGGAAGACTTGGCCATCGGAAAAAGCATCCTCAAGGTTAATTATTAACAAGGCTATCCAGTTTGCCGAGGTTATGCCGCGATGGCTATGGTCGATTGCGAATTCATTGATCTAAGGCTTCATTTTTGTGAACGAAAAAACCTGGGTAAACCGATTAATAGTTAATTGACATAACTAGTTTTGCGGTTTAGCTTTTGTTCATCTTCAGCCAAAGAACAAGAGAGCACGTGTCATGAGCAATTACGAAGGTCGTTGGACAACGGTCAAAGTCGACGTCGAGGAAGGCATTGCCTGGGTCACCCTCAATCGCCCGGAAAAACGCAATGCCATGAGCCCGACCCTCAACCGCGAGATGATCGACGTGCTGGAAACCCTGGAGCAGGATCCGGCGGCCGGCGTACTCGTGTTGACCGGAGCCGGTGATGCCTGGACCGCCGGCATGGACCTCAAGGAGTATTTCCGTGAGGTGGACGCCGGACCGGAAATCCTCCAGGAGAAGATCCGTCGCGAAGCCTCGCAGTGGCAGTGGAAACTGCTGCGCATGTACGCCAAGCCGACCATTGCCATGGTCAACGGTTGGTGCTTCGGTGGTGGTTTCAGCCCGCTGGTGGCATGCGACCTGGCGATCTGCGCCGACGAAGCCACGTTCGGCCTGTCGGAAATCAACTGGGGCATCCCGCCTGGCAACCTCGTCAGCAAGGCCATGGCCGATACCGTGGGGCATCGCCAGTCGCTGTACTACATCATGACCGGCAAGACCTTCGGTGGGCAGAAGGCCGCCGAAATGGGCCTGGTCAACGAAAGCGTACCCCTGGCGCAACTGCGTGAGGTCACGATAGAGCTGGCGCGCAACCTGCTGGAGAAAAACCCGGTGGTACTGCGGGCGGCCAAGCACGGCTTCAAGCGTTGCCGCGAACTGACCTGGGAGCAGAACGAAGACTACCTGTACGCCAAGCTCGACCAGTCGCGCCTGCTGGACAAAGAGGGCGGTCGCGAACAAGGGATGAAGCAGTTCCTCGACGACAAGAGCATCAAGCCGGGCCTGCAGGCCTACAAGCGCTGAGACGCAGGCGCAGCGGGTGGCTCCAGAAGCGCCCGCAGGCTGTTCGTCAAAGGCCCTTGGCGCTACCGTGAACGTATTCCCGATAAAGACAATAAAGAGGAATCACCATGCTGGACGTGCCCCTGTTGATCGGCGGCCAGTCGTGCCCCGCCCGTGACGGTCGGACTTTCGAGCGTTGCAATCCGGTGACTGGAGAAGTGGTGTCCCGTGTGGCCGCCGCCACGGTGGAAGACGCCGACGCGGCCGTGGCCGCCGCGCATGCCGCGTTTCCCGCCTGGGCCGCGCTGGCCCCCAACGAACGTCGCAGCCGTCTGCTGCGGGCGGCCGAGCAGTTGCAGGCCCGCAGCGCTGAGTTCATCGCCGCCGCCGGCGAAACCGGCGCCATGGCCAACTGGTATGGCTTCAATGTGCACCTGGCGGCGAACATGCTGCGCGAAGCCGCCGCCATGACCACTCAGATCAACGGCGAAATCATTCCTTCGGACGTGCCCGGCAGTTTTGCCATGGCCCTGCGCCAGCCCTGCGGCGTGGTGCTGGGCATTGCACCATGGAATGCCCCGGTGATTCTCGCCACCCGCGCGATCGCCATGCCCCTGGCCTGCGGCAACACCGTGGTGCTCAAGGCGTCGGAGATCAGCCCGGCGGTGCACCGCTTGATCGGCCAGGTGCTGCAGGACGCCGGGTTGGGTGATGGTGTGGTCAACGTGATCTGCAATGCGCCTGCGGACGCTGCGGTGATCGTTGAGCGACTGATCGCTAACCCGGCGGTGCGCCGCGTCAACTTCACCGGTTCGACCCACGTCGGACGTATCGTAGGCGAGTTATCGGCCCGTCACCTCAAGCCGGCGCTGTTGGAACTGGGCGGCAAGGCGCCGTTTCTCGTACTGGACGACGCCGACCTGGACGCCGCGGTGGAAGCGGCTGCCTTCGGGGCGTACTTCAACCAGGGCCAGATCTGCATGTCCACCGAGCGACTGATCGTGGACACGAGCGTGGCCGATGCCTTCGTTTCCCGGTTGAAGGCGAAGATCGCCACCTTGCGTGCCGGTGACCCCGCCAGCGGTGATTCGGTACTGGGCTCGCTGGTCGACGTCAGTGCCGGCCAGCGCATCAAGGGCATGATCGACGATGCCCTGGCCAAAGGCGCCACGCTGGTGGCGGGCGGCCAGTTGGAGGACAGCATTCTGCAACCGACCCTGCTCGATGGGGTGACGCCGGACATGCGCCTGTACCGTGAAGAGTCCTTTGGTCCGGTGGCGGTGTTGTTGCGCGGCAGCGGTGACGAAGCCTTGCTCCGCCTGGCCAACGATTCCGAATTCGGCCTGTCGGCGGCCATTTTCAGCCGCGACACCAGCCGGGCACTGGCCTTGGCCCAACGGATCGAATCGGGCATCTGCCATATCAACGGTCCGACCGTGCACGACGAGGCGCAGATGCCCTTCGGCGGAGTCAAGTCCAGTGGTTACGGCAGCTTCGGCGGCAAGGCGTCCATCGAGCATTTCACCCAGTTGCGTTGGGTGACCTTGCAGAACGGTCCCCGGCACTACCCGATCTGATATCCATCGCATTGCGGGTGGCGGTGCCTCGAAAACCGCCGCCCGATGCAGGCCAGACATAACAATAACAAGGTCGCAGCCAGACGCTGCCACACTCCACTCGCATCGCGGGATCCGAGTGTGCCTTGGTGGAGGAAATGTACGTGAGTTCCGAGTTCAGATCGTCCTCCCAACCCGGCTCCGGGCTCTACCGCCAGGTGTCGATTGGTCACCCCGCGGTTGAGGTCAGTGAGGAGCAGGGCATCTTGCACATGCGCTCCCTGGAAGCCCTGGCCCCATTGCCGGCGCGCTTGCTCGACCGGCTGGTGCATTGGGCCCAGGTGCGCCCACAACAGACCTTTATCGCTGCCCGGCAGAGCGGGGGTGACTGGCGTCGGGTCAGCTACGCCGAAATGCTCGACAGCGTCCGCGCCATTGCCCAGGGCCTGCTGGCTTATGGATTGTCTGCCGACAAACCCCTGGCCCTGCTTTCGGGCAACGACATCGAACACCTGCAGATGGCCCTCGGGGCGATGTATGCCGGCATTCCCTATTGTCCGGTGTCGCCGGCCTATTCGTTGTTGTCCCAGGATTTTGCCAAGCTGCGGCATGTCTGCGACCTGCTGCAGCCGGGGCTGGTGTTCGTCAGCCAGGCGGCGCCGTTTGAACGTGCAGTCAATGCGGTATTGCCGGCGAATGTGCCGTTGATCACGGTGGATGGCGAGATGGCGGGGCGCTCCCGGGCAAGCTTCGCCAGCCTGTTGGCGCAGCCCGGCGGTGCCGAGGCCGAGCATGCCTTTGCCGCTACGGGCCCCGACAGTATCGCCAAGTTTCTCTTCACCTCAGGTTCCACCAAACTGCCCAAGGCCGTGGTCACCACCCAGCGCATGCTCTGTGCCAACCAGCAGATGCTGTTGCAGACCTTTCCGGTGTTCGGCGAAGCACCGCCGGTGCTGGTGGACTGGTTGCCGTGGAACCACACCTTTGGCGGCAGTCATAACGTTGGCATCGTGTTGTACAACGGCGGGACGTTTTACCTGGATGACGGCAAACCCACCGCCCAGGGATTCGCCGAAACCTTGCGCAACCTCAAGGAGATTTCGCCGACTGCCTACCTGACCGTGCCCAAGGGCTGGGAGGAACTGGTCAGCGCCCTGGAGCGCGATGGCGAGTTGCGCGAGCGCTTCTTCAAGCGCGTCAGCCTGTTTTTCTTTGCCGCCGCCGGCCTGTCGCAGAGCACCTGGGACCGGCTCGACAAAGTGGCCGAGCAGCATTGCGGCGAACGGATCCGCATGATGGCCGGGCTGGGGATGACCGAAGCGTCTCCGTCCTGCACCTTTACCACCGGACCGTTGTCCATGGCCGGCTACATCGGCCTGCCGGCGCCGGGTTGCGAAGTGCGATTGGTGCCGGTGGACGGCAAGTTCGAAGGCCGCTTTCGCGGGCCGCACATCATGCCCGGCTACTGGCGCTCGCCGCAGCAGACGGCCGAGGTGTTCGACGAGGACGGGTTCTATTGCTCGGGCGATGCGATCAAGTTGGCCGATCCGGCCAATCCGCAACTGGGGTTGATGTTCGACGGGCGGATTGCCGAGGACTTCAAGCTGTCCTCCGGCGTGTTCGTCAGCGTCGGGCCGTTGCGCAACCGTGCGGTGCTGGAAGGCACGCCCTACGTCCAGGACCTGGTGGTGACCGCGCCGGATCGCGAATGCCTGGGCGCCCTGGTATTCCCGCGGCTTCCCGAATGCCGACGCCTGTCGGGCCTGCCCGCGGACGCCAGCGATGCCCAGGTACTCGCCAGCGCCCCGGTCCGTCGTTGGTTCGCCGACTGGCTGCAACGCCTCAACCACGGGGCCAGCGGCAATGCCAGCCGAGTCGAGTGGATCGCCTTGCTCGATGAACCGGCGTCCATCGACCGCGGCGAAATCACCGACAAGGGCTCCATCAACCAGCGGGCGGTGTTGCAATGGCGGGCGGCGAAAGTCGAAGCGCTATACCGCGGCGAAGATGAGTCGATCCTGCGGGCGACACCTACCCGTTAAACACCCAACCCAGTGGGAGCGAGCCTGCTCGCGATAGCGGTCTACCAGTCGATTCTGCAGCGACTGACCCACCGCTATCGCGAGCAGGCTCGCTCCCACACTGGTTCTTCAATGGACACACATTCTACGTCCGGCCCCAAATCCCCTGTGGGAGCGAGCCCTGCTCGCGATAGCGGTCTATCAGTCGACGCTGCAATGGCTGATCTACTGTCATCGCGAGCAGGCTCGCTCCCACGGGGTTTTGCTTTTACTATGGCGGTCTCTTTTCCCTGGAAGTACCCCGGATGAGTAAGCCCGGCCAAACGGTGCTGGTTGCGTTGCGCAGAATGATTGCCTCTGGCGAGCTGGCGGCCGGTGAGCGGTTGATGGAGATTCCCACGGCGCAACGGTTCGGCGTGTCGCGAATGCCGGTTCGCATGGCGTTCAGGACGCTGGAGCAGGAGGGGTTGCTGGTGCGCTTCGGCGGGCGTGGGTTCCAGGTGCGTTCGGTCAGCGCCGAGGACATTGCCGGCGCGGTGGAAGTGCGCGGTGTGCTGGAAGGCCTGGCCGCGCGCCAGACCGCCGAACGAGGCCTCGACGCAGAGGCCCGCGCCATCCTCGAACAATGCCTGGTGCAGGGCGACGAACTGTTCGCCAAGGGCTACGTGACCGAGGAAGACCTGGAGGTCTATCACGACCTCAACATGCGCTTTCACCAGGTGATCGTCGAGGGCAGCCACAACCCAGCCATTGCCGATGCGCTGGCTCGCAACGATCATCTGCCATTCGCCTCAGTCACCGCCCTGGCGGTGGATCGGCAGAACATGGCCGGCGAATATCGGCGCTTCAACTATGCCCACATGCAACACCACTCGGTGTTCGACGCGCTGATCCATCGCCAGGGCGCGCGGGCCGAGGCGATCATGCGCGAACATGCCAACGCCACCTTGCGCTACGCCGAGGTGTTCGGCTCGACCCTGGCGGATGAGCGGATGAAGGTGATCTTGCGTTCCGAGTGAATACCATTGTGGGAGCGAGCCTGCTCGCGATGGCGGTGTATCAGTTACAGGTCTTTCACTGATCCAGCGCCATCGCGAGCAGGCTCGCTCCCACAGGGACTTGTGTTGTTCAGAGACTAGAGGTCCAGCACCAGCAACGGCGTCCTCGATCTGGAGCAGCACGGCGTGAACTGGTCGTTGCAAGCCTGCTCGGCCTCGGTCAGGAACATGTCGCGATGTTCCGGCACGCCTTCCAGTACGCGGGTCAGGCAGGTGCCGCAGACACCTTGCTCGCAGGAGATCGGAATCTCGATGCCATGGCTTTCCAGCACCTGCACGACGCTGCGGTCCTTGGGCACTTCGAACACTTGGCCGCTGCTGGCCAGCTTCACGGCAAAGCTGCCGTCGGCGCGGGTATCGGTGGGGGCGGCGGCGAAGTATTCGCGGTGCAGGCAGGCGTCCTGCCAGCCCTGGGCCCTGGCGGTGTCCAGCACATGTTGCATGAACCCGCCGGGGCCGCAGACATAGAGGTGCACGTCTTCGCTGGGCGACGCCAGCACCCGAGCAGTATCCAGTGCGGTCTCGGGCGCTTCGTCGAAATGCAGGAACACCCGATCGGCATACGGAGCCTGACCCAGGCGCTCGACGAAGGCGGCCCGCTCCAGGGACCTGGCGCAATAATGCAATTCGAACATCGCGCCACTCTGCGCAAGGTGCTCGGCCATGGCCAGGATCGGCGTGATGCCGATACCTCCGGCGAACAGCAGATGGCGCCGGGCCTGGAGGGCGAGGGGGAACAGATTGCGCGGTTCGCTGATGAACAACCTCGCGCCGGGCAGGATCTGCTCGTGCAGGCTGCTTGAGCCGCCCCGCGACGCTGGATCCTTGAGCACGCCGATGAGATAACGGTGCCGTTCCTCGGGGTGGTTGCACAGCGAATACTGCCGAATCACGCCACCCGGCAAATGCACATCGATATGGGCACCGGCCGTGAAGGCGGGCAAAGGCTGGCCGTCGACACGGGTCAGCTCGTAGCTGCAGATGTCCAGGGCTTCGTTGTGCCGCGCCGCGACCTGAACTTCGATCATGGCCGTTGCTCCGCGGGTTGTGGCTGATGGGTACTGGCAATCAACCCCGCCTGGGACTCGCGCTCACGGGCGATCCAGCGTTCCAGCACCCGACGCGACTGCACGCCACCGGCATCGATGTTGAGCTTGAGCAGGTTGCGTTGCGGATGGTCCAGCAGGTTGCGTTGCTGGCGCTCGAGCATCTCCAGGTCTTCGCTGAAAATCTTGCCCTGGCCTTCGCGAATGCTCGCGGTCAGGGCTTCGTCCTTGGGCTGGAAATGCCGGGCCATGCCCCAGAAATACCAGATGGACGTTTCGGTTTCCGGCGTAATGAAATCCACCACGATGCTCGACGCCTTGAACTGCGGCGCGGCGTGATAGCCGCCGTTGCCGGCATGGGCCACGCCGACTTCGATCATGACATGGCTGGGCGGGGTGAAGCGGCAGATCTGCCAGCGGTCCACCGGTACGTCGTCGGCCAGGTTGTTACCACGCAGGGCCATGCGCCAGAACGGTGGGGCCATGATGTTTTCCATGTGTCGGGCGGTGATGACCTCGTCGCCTTCGACTGTGGTCACCGGTGGCGCCTCGTCGATCTCCTTCTGGCCGATGCTCGAGGCATGCACATAGGTCTCGTGGGTCAGGTCCATCAGGTTGTCGATCATCAGGCGGTAGTCGCACTGAATGTGGAACAGGCCGCCGCCATAGGCCCATTCTTCATTTTCCGCCCATTCCAGAGGATGGATCAGTGCCGGGTCGGCCAAGGCCTGGTCGCCGGGCCAGACCCAGATGAATCCGTGGCGTTCCTGTACGGCAAAGGTCTTGTTGCAAGGAAATCCGCGCACCCGTTGCCCTGGCATCTCGACCGTCTTGCCATCGCAGCCCATCACCAGACCGTGGTAACCACACACCAGGTTGCCGTTCTCGACGTAGCCCAAGGAAAGCGGGGCGCCGCGGTGGGGGCAGAAGTCCTCGACAGCGGCGACCTTGCCTTCATGGCCACGGTAGAAAACCATTTTCTCGCCGCAGATCTGACGACCCAGGGGCTTCTCGGCGATTTCCTCGGGGGTGCAGGCAACGTACCAGGCGTTCTTGGGATACATGACGGGTCTCCAGGTGGTTTTTGTTTTTCTATGGATCCATTAAGTCTCTTAACTAGTTTTGTTGTCAACGTATTATCGACGAATTGAGGGGGATTTCATTTTTAATGGATCCATTGGTGTTGTCGCTCGACGAGCAGGATTTCGCACGGGTTGGCTCGAACTGGCGCCAAGGACATACTGCGACACGGGTTCTTGCGTGGCACATCGGAGTGATTCATGAAAACCAAGGCAGTCCTCACTGAACAAGATGTTGCACAGTTGTTGGTAGCAGCCAAGGAGCTGGCGCATCAGCGCCAGTGGGCCGTGTCGGTCTGTGTGGTGGACGATGGCGGCCATCCCCTTGGCCTGTTGCGGTTGGACGGTGCCTCGCCGTTGTCGGCCTACATCGCCACGGAAAAGGCCCGCACCGCCGCCATGGGCCGGCGTGACAGCAAGTTTTTCGAAGACATGATCAATGAAGGTCGCTACGCCTTCCTCAGTGCGCCACATCTGCATGGCATGCTCGAAGGCGGTGTGAGCATTCGCCATGATGGACAGTGCATCGGGGCCATCGGCGTATCCGGGGTCAAGTCCGAGCAGGACGCCGAACTGGCGCGACTGGCGCTGGAAGCGGTGTTGCCGGCCCTGGTTCCTGATCCTTGATCGGAGTGGGGAGCGCCAGTGTGTCCAATGTGGGAGCGAGCCTGCTCGCGATAGCGGTCTATCAGTCGACCCTGCAGTGGCTGAACTCCGTCATCGCGAGCAGGCTCGCTCCCACAGGGATCTGCGCAGGGTCTTCAGAATTCGCTGCACAAATCTTCCAGACAGGCCTCGCGCTGAGCAGTTAATCTGCTCAAACGGATAAATCGAACAGGATTACCCATGACCTCGCGCAACTGGATCGATCTCAAGCAGGACGCCACGTCCGGTATCGAGACCGTGCGCGCGCATTTTGAAGGGCATGCCTACGATCCCCATTGGCATGATGCGTACCTGGTCGGCGTGACCGAGGAGGGTGTACAGCAGTTCCATTGCCGCCGCCAGCAGCACAACAGCACGCCGGGCAAGGTTTTCCTGCTGGAACCTGGAGAACTCCATGACGGGCATGCGCCCCAGGTCGGCGGTTTTACCTATCGCACCTTATACCTGGAGCCCCATTGGCTGGAGCGAGAGTTGCGCTCGTTGTTCGACGTCGCGCCAGACAACGCACAGCTGGGGTTCGCCGCCACCCTGGCCGACGATGCACGCTTGGCGAACGCGACGGCCCTGGCGTTCCAGAGCCTGCACGACCAGGAAATCCGCATCGTCCGCCAGACGGCACTCGACACTCTGTTGGCCAACCTGACCCAGCACTTGCACTGGCGGGCGCGGATCAACCCCGACCCACGCCTGCCGTTGGTTGCGCAGCAGGCTCGCGATTATCTGCACAGCCACCTGAACGAAGACATCGGCCTGGATGATCTGGCGCGGGTCACCGGCGTCGATCGGTTCCGTCTGACCCGTGCGTTCAAGGCAGCGTTCGGCCTGGCCCCCCACGCTTATCTGATCCAGTTGCGATTGGCCAGGGCACGACGTCTGCTGGCCCGCGGCGAGAGCGCTGTGGCCGTGGCGGCCCAGCTCGGGTTTGCCGACCAGAGTCACCTGGGCCGCTGGTTCCAGCGCGCCTATCGCTTGAGCCCGGCGGACTACCGCAAGCGCTGCTCAATTGTTCCAGACTGAGCCCGGTCCACGGGGGAGGATAAGGTTAATCCTTCACCGAGAAATTGCTCCATGGACCAGTTACTGCCGTTTGCCTTGTTCGCGTT
This sequence comes from Pseudomonas sp. ICMP22404, assembly GCF_006227205.1. GTDB lineage: Bacteria > Pseudomonadota > Gammaproteobacteria > Pseudomonadales > Pseudomonadaceae > Aquipseudomonas. The sequence goes on along the minus strand of NZ_VCNG01000003.1, from coordinate 325,813 downwards.
TGTCGCCTCCATCACCCCCGGCCCGACCAATATCCTGGTGTTGAGCCACAGCTCGCGCTTTGGCCTGCCGACCACCGTCCCGATCATCCTCGGGGCCTGTGCCGCGGCGGCTTTGCTGGTGTTGCTGGTGGGCACGGGGCTGGGGGACGTGCTGGCCCGCCACGCGACGATTCAAACGGCACTGTCCTGGGCCGGCATCGCCTGGCTGAGCTGGATGGCCTGGCAGATTTTCAGCGCGCCGGCCCAGGCCATCGATCCCGACCAGCCCGTCGAGGGACCGAGGCTCGGTCTGGTCGGGGCGGCCGGCTTGCAGTTGGTGAACCCGAAGACCTGGATGATGGCGCTGGCGGTGGTCAGCGTGTTTGCCGGCGCCGAAGCCGACCGTACCGTGCGGGTCCTGTGGCTGTCCCTGGCATTTTTTGCGATCTCGATTCCCTGCATGACCGTCTGGGCTTACCTGGGCCTCGGTGCTGCCAGGTTCTGCCGTTCCGCCGTGGCGATGGGACGGTTCAATCGGACCATGGCGCTGTTGCTGCTGGCCTCGGCGTGGCTGACCTTGCTGGTGTGAGGGGAGGTGACCTCCGCGGCTACCAAAGCCCGCAACCCCTTGCAACGGTTGCGCGGTTTTAAAAAACGGCCATTTCTTGGAGCATCGGGTTCGCGCCGGTTGAGCGCATCTCGATTGCCAATCGCCCCCAAGGATGGAGGTCCACCATGTCTACCCTCGATACCCATGTCGAGTTCATCCAGGCCCGGCTGCCCGCCTGGCTGAAACGAGCCACACGACCCCAGCAGGAACGCTTCAAGGTACTCACCCGGCAACTGCAGCGCGACAGCGATGCGCTGAATGCGTTGCTTACCGACTTGCCATCGCCCTATGCCTTTACCCTCGATCTGCTCAAGGTGCAGCCGCAGCTCCAAGGCTGGATCCGGGTGAATGGCGGCGGCAGCGTCGCCGATGCCATACGCCGGGCACGGGTCAGGCGTGGGCCTTTCGTGACCGATCCCTCGTTGTCGGTGATCGAAGCGGCCATGGGCAACTACCCTCCCGCTGACGCGGTTATCGGGGGGGATTTCGATAAGAAGGGTGAGTTGTTCATCCAGGGCAGGCCGGGAGAATTCAACCAGGGGGACAGCCCAACGAACCGTGCGCCACTGGATATGACGCCGGCCAGTTTCGCCAGCCTCTGTCGGCAGGTGGACGTCGGTGGGGCATATCGGCGCAAGCTCGAACAGCGGCTGCCCCGCATCGCCGGTGAGACTCCGGTCGTAGCAAAGGCCTACATGGCGTATGCACGCAGCCTGTTGGCTCATGATGCCTACGAGGCGAAGTTGGCCGGACGCCTGGATAGCACCGGTGAACGGCTATTGGCCCATGCCGGTGTCCAGTTGGAAGCGCGGCCCGTGACGCCCTTGGCCTGCGAGGTCAAGGCGCTGGAGCTGCTGTCCGCGCCGTTGTTCGGTGCCCGGGTGTACTGGGGACTGGCGAGCGACGCCAGCGGTGTTCGTCCGATCGTCCTGCACATGCCCCACGATACCGTGGCTCCGCTCAAACAGTTCGCAAGTTTGCAGGCGCTATCGTCGGAGCTGACCGAGCGGGTCCGTAAACGCAGCTATCGCCAGAGCCTGACGCAATACTTCCCGCTGCGCCTGCAGGCGAGCCTGGGGGAGGCCCTGCACGATCAGGTGGAGTGGACGATCACCGACAACCCCAATCTGTTCCAGGAAATCCATGCTCGCATCACCGGTTGGCGTGAGGGCGAGCAGGGTGAGAGCGGCAATCCCCGTCGCATTCGGATCCCCGTGCCCAGGGTCGCCTGGGGCCTGAATGACGTGCGCGAGGATCATTGGCACGCCGCTTACCATGAGTGGCGGGGCCACGCGCTGGGCAACGCCTCGTCCCTGATGGTGTCGACCCGGGACCAGGATTGGCGGGCGCTGCTGGCGCGGCTGGAATACTGGGAGAGTCTGCTCGAGCGTTCGCTGATGCTCGCGGCCACCTTTTTCCCGTTCTGCGTGCCCATCGGCATGGGGGCCGCGGTGGTCGGTGGGGTGCGCCTGGTGTATGAGATTTTCGAAGGTATCCAGGCGTTCAACGAAGGCCACGCACAAGAGGGGATCGAGCATATTTTCAATGTGCTGTTCGGGGTCGCTCAAGGCGCCTACCTGGGGTTCATAGGTGCAGCCATTGAACCCATGCCCGTGGCGGACGGTAGCACCCGGTTGTGGAATGGCGACGTCCGTCCCTTCGAAGCGCGGCGCCTGCCGCCGGTGGAGGCCGAGCAGGACGCCTGGGGCGTCTGGCGCACGACCGACGCGGCCTGGGTGCGGATCGAGGATCGTTATTTCGAAGTACAAGGCACACAGGACAATCTGAGCCTGCGCCTGCCGTCGGGGCACAGGGGCGTCACGCCGCCGTTGGAATGGAGCCGCGCCCGTGGCTGGCAGTGGGCGCATCGCAACCCGTTGCAGCGCGGTAATCTGGAGTTGCTGCGCACGTTTGCCGAGACACCTGCCGAGCTGGACAACCCTACGGTCCTCAGCGTGCAACGCCAGGTTGGCATCAGCGAGGCGCATTTGCGCTACCTGCAAGTCGAGGCACAGCCGATGCCAGCCATCTTGGCCGATGCCCTGGATGAGGCCCGGAACTGGCAATGGGTGCGGCACACCATTGACCGTCTACGCCGTGGCGAAGCCCCGGAGGGCATGCATTTTCGCATCGTCCAGACCCTCGCGGAGCTGCCGGGCTGGCCGGAAGACATGACGTTGCGCTACCACGATGGGATGCGAATTTACCCTGTGGGCGATGCGGCCGACACGCGCTCTATCCTGTTAATGCGAGCAGATCTCGCGCGGGATAACTGGGCCGCTCGAATCCTGGATGGGCTGAACGTGGATGAGCAGACCGCGCTGCTGGGCCAGAACAGCCTCGGCTTGCGCCCGCTGGAGCGCAGTCGCTTGTTGGCCGCGCGCTGGGCCGCGCGCCTGGAACGCGATGCCAAGCGGGTGACCCTGGCCATGGCAAAGTCAATCGCGCTTGACCCGCTGGCCGTTCCCTTGATCCGGGCGTTCCCGGGTTTGCCTGAGTCCATTGCCAACGAGCTTGTCCGCAACGTATCAGGTCAGGATCGACAACGGTTGCTGGAAGGACGGGTGACTGGAACACTCGGCAAGCAGGGGGCCGAAGCCTTGCGCGAACTGCGCCTGAGCCGGGCCTTGCGCGCCTTGGCGCGAGGTGAAAGCACGGTCGATCGAGACCGCATCGTCATCAACCTGCTGGCCAATACCCCTTCGTTGCGGGGGCGGCTGCACCTGCGCCTGTGGCTGCGCGAACTGCCGGACCCGATTGAGGTGGGGCAGGGTGGTTCGTTCAAAGTCATCCGCCAGGAAGGTGACCGGTATCGCCCCTTTGACGAAACCGGCGAGGAACTCGCGAGCGCCATGGACCTGGAAGGTGCGCTGCTCAGGGCGCTGCCGGATGATGCCCGCAGGGCGCTGGGCTTGAACATCTGGGAGGCGGACGAGTTACGTAACCAGTTGCTGGTGCAGGCCCTGGAGGACCGGCAAGCGTTGCGTCCCTACCTGGCGATGCGCCGCCTGGGCAGCCTTGGGTCGCGGCCTCTGTGGTTGAACGGGCACCTGGTTTATCCGCTCAGCGGCCGTGGCCGGCTGCCGCTGCAAGACTGGAGCGGTAGCTTGAACCAGCGACTTGAACGGCTGTATCCGGCTCACGCGGGGGATGCCCTGACACGGTTGCGGTTTGGCCTGGTCGAGCAGGCTCAACTCGAAGGCGTTCGCTTCGATGACTTGATCAACCGCCTGGAGAACGACTGGACCACCCTGGACCAAGGGTTGCGCCAGTGGGAAGAGCAGGAAGGATTTCACCATCCCGTCGAGCAGACGCTGGACCGTGAGGCACTGTTGGCGCAACGTCGGAGCGTTGCCCGGATTATCCGCCGTGCCTGGCAGCGCGCACCTGATCCGGGCAGCGAGGGCAGTGAACTGGTGGTGCGGATCGAAAACGTCAACCTCGGCCGGCTGCCTCCGGTGACTGTGCGCTTGGAACATATCGAGACGATGATCCTGACCAACCTGGGGCTGGTGGAGGATCCTTCGGATTTCCTGCGGATGTTCCCCGGCGTCGATTCGCTGAACCTGCAGGACAATCATCTCACCGCTGTCCCCGTTGCGGTGGCGCAGCTACGGGCATTGGTGGATCTGTCGTTGAGCCGCAACCCGCTGCACCTGGACGCGAATGTATTCGCACCTTTGCTGGGTACCGATCCCTATATCCCTTTGTGGACCCTGAACCTGTCGGGGATCGGCAGCGCACAGGCGGGCACCCATGCCGAGGTGATTGCCGCCATCGGCAGCCTGGCCGGAATACCCTCCCTGCGTGAAGTCATATGGGCCGACAACCTGAGTTTCACGCCTGAACAGTTGCAGGCCCTGACCTCTTCGCTGCCGGATTTGCGCTCGCTGAACCTGGCGCGCTGCGGCTTGCGCCTGGATGAAGAGGGCAGCGTGTTCCTGCGCACCGCCACGGCTTTGCAAGAACTGCGCTTGAACGAAAATAACTGCCGGGACCTGCCTGATCTGCCAGAGCTGGTGAACCTGATGACGCTGGAATTGAGCCGGACCGGACTTGACCGGGTGCCTCAACTGGCATTGTCAGTGCTGGCCAGGCACACCGAGGTGTTCATTTCCGATACGTTCGTCGTCGACCTCAGCGGCAATCGCATCACCAGCATCCAGGATGACCTGTTGCCTGTGCTCGCCCGCTTGAGCGACCTGGACTCCCTTGGGGTCTGGCTCGACGACAACCCGCTGCCCAGTGTCCAGGCCAACGCCCTTCGGGTGATTTTCCCCGAGTCTTTCCGATACACCATCGATGATTGGCTGTACATTTCGCCCTCGCTCCAGAGGGCCCTGGAGGTCGCTCGCGATGATCCGGGGATGCGCAGCTTCATCGACTGGTTCTCTACGCTCGTGCGCGATGCCGATAGTGGAACAACCGCCGGGTTGTCATTCAGCGTTCGCCAGCGGGCGGCTGCGGTCTTGCAGCATTACATGGGCTCTCCGGGCGCCTATGACCGTCTGCCGACGTTGATCGGCGACTTCGACCAGCAACTGCGGCAACTGCGCACGCGTCTGCAAGCCCGTATTCTGGACAGGGAGCAGCCGGACCTCCCCGAACTGGAACTGCACTTCAGAATGTTCCAGTCGGTCATGCGCGCGCGCCTTTCCCGACACGGTGCGCCTTTTGCCGGTTTCCTGACGGATCACCTGTCCAATTGGGAATACGTGTTGATGGAGCGATTTCCCGACCCCGCGCAACTCGAAGCGCAGATGACCCGGGACGCGTTCATTGACTGGCTCAGCGATGCCCAGGACACGTTCAACAGCAACGATCAGACCCCGAGCCCGGGCGAGATGCTGTGGCGGCCCTACCTGGAATTGATGTCGCCCCAATGGGCTGAAGGGCTGGCGATCTGGGAAACCCTCGATGACGACCTGGTGAATGCCTTCAGCGGGCCGGTGAATCCATCCCGCTGGCCCCAGGTGATGCTGGACAACCTGGCACACCCGGACCCCGAGTTGCCCAGTGCCCTGGAGCCGGTCACTGAAGGCGGGCGAACGGTCTGGCGCCGTATCGGGCTAGAAGCCGTCGCGGATGTGGATTGGGCCGCCGGCCGGCCGGTGACCCTCACCGAGGATCAACTGCGCCGCACCATGGCCATCTACCGTTCGGTCAAGAGCCGGGAAGTCGAGGCCTTGGTGCGTCGGGTGACCATGGGCCTGGTCAACGCCTGGTGGCCGGTGCTGCCGCTTTGAAGACCAGGGCCTTCAGGCCACATTGACTGTCGACGTCGGGAAACTCCGGTGGGTTGGCCAGGCGTTCGCTGAAGGCCAACCCAGGGGCTTCGCGAGTAACTCCGTCGATGAGAAAGTCCGGGCCGGTGGCCGGGTCATTGCTGCAGGCCAGGACGGTGCCGTCGGCGGCCAGCAGTTCCGGCAGCCGGCGCAGCACCCGCTGGTAATCCTTGGTCAGCAGGAAACTGCCTTTCTGGAAGGTCGGCGGATCGATGATCACCAGGTCATAGGGGCCGCTGTTGATCACCTTGCCCCAGGACTTGAACAGGTCGTGGCCGAGGAAGCTCACCTGGCCCAGGTCATGCCCGTTCAAGCGATGGTTGTCGCGACCCCGGCTCAGGGCCGCGCGGGACATGTCCAGATTGACCACGTGCTGCGCACCACCGGCGATCGCCGCCACCGAGAAACCGCAGGTGTAGGCGAACAGGTTCAGCACGCGCTTGCCGGCGGCATTGGCCCGGACCCAGTCACGGCCGTAGCGCATGTCGAGGAACAGGCCGTTGTTCTGCTTCTTGCCCAGGTCGATCCGGTACTGCAAGCCGCCTTCGGTCAGGGTCCATTCATCGATGGGCTCGCCCACCAGCCATTGGGTGAGGCTCTGCGGCAGATAACGGTGTTGCACCGCCAGGGTATGAGCCTTGCTGTGTTGCCATGCCGGCGTGGCAGCGATGGCGAGCAGCGTCGACAGCAGGTCGTCCAACTGTTCAGGCGCAGGCCCCTTGAACAAGGAAACCAGCACCACGCCTTGGAGCCAGTCGACGGTGATCTGCTCCAGCCCCGGCCAGCAGCGCCCGCGGCCGTGGAACAGGCGACGGGTTTCTTCCGGCACGGACGCCAGGGCGGTCAGTAAGTGAGTCTGCAGGGTTTGAAGGGCTTCAGGGTTCATCAGGCAATGCCGGCGATTCGAAAGGCCGGCATTTTAACCACCCGCTGAATAGGCGCAATCCCTGGGAGCGATGGTATCTGTGGGAGCACAGCTTGCTCGCGATAGCGACAGACCAGTCAACATTGTTGCTGACTGACTTACCGCAATCGCGAGCAAGCTGTGCTCCCACAGAATCCTCACAGCAGGCTTCTGTCCGGTGGGCCGTCAGCCACCACTGGTCGCCAGAATGCTCGCCACCTGTTGCGGCTGGCAGTTGAGGTAGGCCGAACGTTTGAGCCAGCTTGGGTCCGGGTACCAGGAAAACATGAATTGCCCACCCTTGAGCTTGTCGATCACCTGGCGCGCCACCTGGGGGCGCACGGCAGGGCAACCCTGGCTGCGGCCGATACGACCCTGGCGCAAGCTCCACAAGGGGTTCACGTAGTCGGCGGCATGGATCACGAGGGCTCGGTCACGGGCCTGGTCATTGAAGCCAGGCTCCAGGCCATCCATGCGCAGCGAATAACCATGGGTGCCCTGATAACTTTCCTGCGTGCGGAACAACCCCAGGCTGGACTGGTAGCTGCCCAGGCGATTGGAGAACTGCGTGGCGAAATTCTCCCCGGATTTCTGCCCGTGGGCCACCAGGTCGCGCAGTACCAGCTTCTTCTGGCGCAGGTCGAAGATCCACAGGCGCCGGGCCGTGGACGGTTGGGAATAGTCGATCACCGCCAGGTGACGGGCCTGGCGCGCACCGTTGGCGACCGCGCATTGCATGGCGCTCAAGGCACTTTTGAGTGCCAGGGGATTGAGTTCCGGCGCGGCGTGGGCGAGGCTGTTGTAAAGCTGTTGAGCATTCGCCTGCTCGGCCAGCGCCGGAGCGCATACCGCGCCTAGCGCTGCCATGGCCAGGCAGAGCCGGCGAATGAGCGTGAGCGTGGCTGAAAAGAATCCACGCGGGTTTACAGGCTGATGTTTGTGTGCGGCATCCCGTCCGTAATTGTTCGTGTGCATCATGATGGCGGGTCGTACCTGTCGCAAAGTCAACCGTCAACGAGACGGCCATGGATTGGAGTAAAGCAGTTGTTCAAAAAGCCCGTATGTTACTTGAGCCTTTTATTGCTCGCTTCGCCATTGGTCGCGACAGCCGGTGACGTTTCGTTTGGCGATCTGCCACCGGTACAGGCCACGCTGGTGCGGTTATCGGAGGCTTGTCCGGTGCTGGCCGGCGGTGTCGACTTTCCGACGATGCTGAGCTTGCAGGCGTTCTACGAGCAAAACGCCGGCCAGGCCATCTGGTCGGACGACGAACGGCTGATGGCCTTGCGGGTTCAGTTGCAGCAACTGGCCGATGATGGACTGGACCCGGCCCGCTACAGCTTGCCGGCCGCCGATACCTCCCTGAGCCCGGCCTGTGTCGACATCGCCATCAGTCAGCGCTACCTGCAAGCCTTGCATGAACTGCGTTTTGGCTATTTGCCCCAGGACCGCCTGGAGCCGGTGTGGAAGGCCAGCCCGCAGCCCCAGGACCGCCAGGCCATGATCCTGGCCATTGCCGGGCCGGGCTTGAACAACCTGGCCGCCGCCTTTGAACAAGCCCGCCCAAGCCTGGAACTTTATCGCAACCTGCGCAGGCTTTATGCCCAGCAGCGGCAACAACCTTTGTCCGAATGGCAGCCGGTGCCCACAGGGGCCCTGTTGCAACCGGACAAGCAGGACACCCGGGTGCCGGCCCTGGCGCGACGGTTGTTCAGCGAAGGTTACCTGAGTGCGCCGCCGGCCGTGGGCGACGAGCATTACAGCCCGAGCCTGGTGGACGCGATGAAAAGCTTCCAACTCCGGCATTCACTGCAAGCCGATGGCGTGGTGGGGCCCTGGACCGTCACCGAGCTGAATGTCAGCCCGGCCATGCGCCGCGAGCAACTGCGAATCAATCTGGAGCGCATGCGCTGGCTGGCCCAGGACCTGGAACCTGACAGTGTGCTGGTCAACGTCGCGGCGGCCCAGTTGACGGTGTACCAGGGCGGCGCGCCGGTCTGGCAAACCCGCACCCAGGTGGGCCGGGCGGAGCGGGAAACGCCGCTGCTCAAATCCCGGGTGACGAGGCTGACCCTCAATCCCACCTGGACCATTCCCCCGACCATTCTGAAAGAAGACAAGCTGCCGGAGATCCGCCGCGATCCTGAGTTCCTCAGCCGCCAGAACCTGAAGATCATCGATCGCGACGGCCTGCCACTGATGGCGGAAGACATCGACTGGGATCATCCGGGCGACCTGATGCTGCGTCAGGATGCTGGCCCGAAGAATCCGTTGGGCAAACTGGTAATTCGCTTTCCCAACCCGTTTTCCGTGTACCTGCACGACACGCCCAGTCAGGCCTTGTTCAGCAAGGGACCGCGGGCGTTCAGCTCGGGATGTGTGCGGATCGAGCAAGTGATGCACCTGCGGGACCTGCTGGTGACTCCGGCCGAACGCCTGCGCACCGACACCCTGCTGGCCGATGGGCGGACCTATGAGTTCAGGCTGGCCAAGCCCATGCCGATCCTGTTGGGTTATTGGACGGTGCAGGCGGACAGCCAGGGCCAGGCGGTGTATATCCCGGATGTCTATGGGCGGGATGTGAAGCTGTCCGCGGCCCGCGGTCGAGCACTCTGAGTCACGCGGGGGTGGCACTCGGGTGGAGCTGTACCGTCTTGTCCACCGTCGCGAACAGCCGCTGGCCAATGCCGACGGCGGCTTGCAAGTGCAGTTGCGGATCGATGATTTCCGAGTCGAGCAAACGGTGCGAGCTCAGTACCTGGGCGCCGCAATAATCAAAAATGCCATAATCGATTTGCGTGGTCATCGCCTTGCCATAGCCATGACGCAGGAAGGAGTCGGCATCGGCTCCGCCGACCGCCACCAGATGGACGCGCAGATGCTGCAACTTCTGGATAAACGGCTTGTCGAGGCTGAAATCGAATGCCCAGCCGTTGGAAAATACTCGGTCGATCCAGCCCTTGAGCAACGCGGGCATCGACCACCAATAAATGGGGTAGACCAGTACCAGCGTATCGGCACGCTCGATTCGCGCCTGCTCGGCCAGTACGTCTGGCGGTGGCGAAGCTTCGCGGCGATGGACTGCGTGGTCGGCGAAACTGAAGCGCGGGTCGAAGCCTTCAGCGGCCAGATCGGCTATCTCGAAGGTATGGTTGGGATCGGCGTGGGTCAGGCCTTGGCCTATTTTTCCAGCAAGACTATGGGTAAGGGAACGTGGGTCATGATGAGCCACAACGATGAGTACGTGCATGGCAAAACTCCTGCTGGTAACAACGACGGGGAAGCGGTTATGCTTGGTTAAGTTACTCTTAGTAAGTTACGGTTGGTAAAGTAAGCATGTCAAGCACGGGTGAAAAATCGCAGTCTGTACCTCGTCGTCGCTTATCCCGGCAGGACCGGCAACGACAGCTACTGGACGTCGCCTGGCAGCTGGTACGGGAAGAGGGCAGTGACGCGTTGACCCTGGCCCGACTCGCGGATCGGGGCGGAGTGACCAAACCCATCGTCTATGATCATTTCGTCAGTCGGTCCGGGCTGCTGGCGGCGCTCTACCAGGATTTCGATGTCCGCCAGACAGGGCTCATGGACGCAGCCCTTGAAGCGAGCGAACCGACGCTGAAAGACCGGGCCCGGGTGATCGCCTCTTCCTATGTCGAATGCGTGTTGCAGCAGGGGCGGGAAATTCCGGGCGTGATTGCTGCGCTGACCAGTTCACCGGAGCTGGAAAACATCAAGCGGGAGTACGAAGCGATATTTCTCGACAAATGCCGGACCGTCCTCGAACCGTTCGCGGGTACGAGAACGATCACCCAGGCGAGCCTGCGAGCGATGCTGGGAGCAGCAGAGGCGCTGTCCAACGCGGCCGCCATCGGTGAGGTCAGCGCTGACGAAGCGAAGGAAGAGCTGTTTGTGAGTATCGTCGCGATGGTGCAGAGAGCCGCCCGCACTCCTTAAAACTGAGCACCGTAATCGCGAGCAGGCTCGCTCCCACATCGGACTTATGGCAGACGCAGCTTCTGTGTTCGTCACCAGACCCTGTGGGAGCGAGCCTGCTCGCGATGAGGCCCGCCCATTCACCGCTGTGTTGACTGATCTCTCCGCGAGAAGCACTGCACTTTTATGAAGCCGGCAGCATCGGATCGCACCATGGGAAGGCAGTTGTCCCGGTGTCGCAGACGCTGAATTTCCCAGGCGACTGGAGCGCCGTCTTCGCGGGCAAGCCCGCCCCACAAGGGTAGAGCCGGTTGGAGCCTGTGGAATATGAGGGTTGGCACGCTCGCTGCAAGAGATCCCCCAGGCCCGCCGCGAATACAATCGAGCGGGCAACCCCGTCGGTCAACGAAGATCGAGCGCCAGCAGGCCGGGGAATAACGGTAGATCGGGCGCAGTCGTCGGGTCGATACCGCACAGAACAGGCAAAGACGCCTGGAACCGCAAGGTTTCAGGCGTCTTTTTTTTTGCTTTCAAAACCGTGATGGGCTTTTGTCGGGTGCTTTCTATGAATTCCAACGTTGCTTCCCTGAACAAGCTGCAAACGCTGATCGTGATCGGCAATGGCATGGTCGGCCATCACTGCGTCGAACAATTGATCGAGCGCGGTGCCCTCAACCATTACCGTCTGCATGTGTTCAGCGAAGAGCCGATGCGTGCCTATGACCGCGTGCACCTGTCCGAGTATTTCTCTGGCCGCGACGCCGAATCCCTGGCCCTCGGCGAAGCCTCGTTGTACCAGACCCCCGGCGTCACGCTGCACTTGGGTGTACCGGTGCTGGAGATCGATCGCCAGGCCCGTCAGGTTGTCACCGGCCAGGAACGCATCGGCTACGACAAGCTGGTACTCGCCACTGGCTCCTACCCGTTCGTGCCGCCCATCGAAGGCGCCGACGGTGACTCCCGCCTGGTCTATCGCACCCTTGAAGACCTGGACGCGATCCGCGCCGCTGCGACCAATGCCCGTCGTGGCGTGGTGGTTGGCGGCGGCCTGCTGGGCCTGGAAGCGGCCAATGCCCTCAAGACTCTCGGCCTGGAAGCCCACGTGGTGGAATTCGCCCCACGGCTGATGCCGGTGCAATTGGATGAGCAGGGCGGCCTGGCCCTCAAGGCTCGCATCGAAAAACTCGGTGTCGGCGTGCACCTGTCCAAGGGCACCCAATCCATCAGCGCTGGTGAGCACTACCGCTATCGGATGAATTTCGGCAACGACGACTTCCTGGAAACCGACCTGATCGTGTTCTCCGCCGGTATCCGCGCCCAGGATGCCTTGGCCCGCCAGAGCGATTTGCAGATCGGTCCGCGCGGTGGCGTCGTGATCGATGACCAATGCTTGAGCAGCGACCCGGACATCTATGCCATCGGCGAATGCGCGGCCTGGAACGGCAACATCTTCGGCCTGGTCGCTCCGGGTTACCAGATGGCTCGCAGCGTTGCGGCCCAGCTGAGCGGCGACAGCGGCGAGCCGTTCACCGGCGCCGACATGTCCACCAAGCTCAAATTGCTCGGCGTGGACGTTGGCTCCATCGGCGACGCCCACGGCCACACGCCGGGCTCGCGCAGCTTCCAGTTCATCGACGAAACCAGCGCCAGTTACCGGCGACTGGTGGTGGACGCCGATGGCAAGCGTGTCATCGGCGCGGTGCTGGTGGGTGACAACAGCTACTACGACACCTTGCTGCAGTACATGCAGAACGGCATTGCGTTGCCCAAGGATGCCGCCAGCCTGATCCTGCCCACCTCCGAAGGCGCACCGACCCTGGGCCCGGCCGCGCTGCCCGCAGCGGCGACCATCTGCTCGTGCCACAACGTCACCAAAGGCTCGATCTGCGCGGCCATCGACGGCGGCTGCACGGATCTGGGACAACTGAAGTGCGACACCAAGGCCGGTACCGGTTGCGGCGGCTGCGCCGCGCTGGTCAAGCAGGTGTTCGAACATGAGTTGGTCGCCCGTGGCGTCACTGTCGACAAGAGCCTGTGCGAACACTTCGCCTACACCCGCCAGGAGCTGTACGCCCTGGTGCGGGTGGAAGGGATCATCAGCTTCGACGAATTGCTGGCCAAACACGGCCGTGGGCACACCGGTTGCGACCTGTGCAAACCAGCGGTGGGCTCGATCCTGGCTTCGTGCTGGAACCAACCGATCATGGATCCGTCGCTGGTGCCGTTGCAGGACACCAACGACACCTTCATGGCGAACATGCAGAAAAACGGTACCTATTCGGTGGTGCCGCGTATCGCCGGCGGCGAGATCACCGCCGACAAACTGATCGCCATCGGCGTGGTGGCGAAGAAATACGACCTCTACACCAAGATCACCGGCGGCCAGCGCATTGATCTGTTCGGCGCCCAACTGCACCAGTTGCCGGACATCTGGGCCGAGCTGATCGAAGCCGGTTTCGAAACGGGCCATGCCTACGGCAAATCCACCCGCACGGTGAAATCCTGCGTGGGCAGCACCTGGTGCCGTTACGGCGTGCAGGACAGTGTGCAAATGGCCCTGACCCTCGAAGATCGCTACAAGGGCCTGCGCTCGCCCCACAAACTCAAGTTCGCGGTGTCCGGTTGCACGCGCGAGTGCGCCGAGGCTCAGAGCAAGGACGTCGGCGTGATTGCCACGGAGAAGGGCTGGAACCTTTATGTCGCCGGCAACGGCGGCATGCGTCCTCGGCACGCGGAGCTGTTCGCCACCGACCTGGATGATGCAACCCTGATCCGCTACGTCGACCGCTTCCTGATGTTCTACATCCGCACCGCCGACAAGTTGCAACGCACGTCGGTCTGGCGCGAAAGCCTCGAGGGCGGTCTGGACTATCTCAAGGACGTGATCATCGACGACAGCCTGGGCCTGGGGGCAGAGCTCGAAGCCCAGATGCAACTGGTGGTCGACCGCTACGAATGCGAATGGGCCAACGCCCTCAAGGACCCGGAAAAACTCAAGCGTTTCCGCACGTTCGTCAACGACAAACGCGGCGATCCGGATGTTCATTTCGTCCGCGAACGCGGCCAGCGCCGGCCGGTTCACGCCGGTGAACTTCACCTGATTCCCGTCACCGAGGAGGTGCTCTGATGAGCCAGTCAAACGTCGTTCGTATCCCCACCGCCGAAGCCCAGGTGCAATGGCGTGCCCTATGCAGTCGCGAAGACCTGGTCCCCAACTCCGGCGTGGTCGCCTGGCACGACGGCAGCCAGGTGGCGCTGCTGTATCTGCCCGAACAGCAGGACAAGCCGCTGTACGCCATCGACAACCGCGACCCCAAATCGGGCGCGAATGTCATCGGCCGCGGCCTGTTGGGTAGCATCAAGGGGGATCTGGTGATTGCCTCGCCGATGTACAAGCAGCATTTCCGCCTGGAAGACGGCCATTGCCTGGAATACCCGGAACAGCGCCTGCGGGTGTGGCCGGTGCGGTTGAATGGTGATGTGGTGGAGATTGGTGAGGATTGATCGCGCCTTCGGGAACACTGCTTTTGTGGCGAGGGGATTTATCCCCGTTGGGCTGCGCAGCAGCCCCAAATATTTTTGCCGCTGCGGTGTATCAATCGGAATGCAGGGGGCCGCTTCGCAGCCCAGCGGGGATAAATCCCCTCGCCACAGGGATTGTGTCTGAATCGAATTTTGCTGTTTGCCCTTTATGTGAAGTTGGGGATCGATAATGAAAACCGCCGCTCAACTGGTGAAACTCAAGAGTGTGCAAAACCAGCACGTCCACAGCATTGCGCCTGACCAAACGGTGCTCGAAGCCCTGCGGATCATGGCCGAGAAGAACGTCGGCGCGTTGCCGGTGATCGAGGACGGCCAGGTGGTGGGGGTGTTCAGCGAGCGGGACTATGCGCGCAAGATGGTGCTGCACGGACGCTCCTCGGTGGGGACGTCGGTGCGCACCATTATGAGCGCGCCGGTGGTCACCGCCGACAGCCAGCAGAGCATCGAGCGCTGCATGGAAGTGATGACCGACAGCCACCTGCGGCACTTGCCGGTGCTGGATAACGGGCAGTTGATCGGTCTGTTGTCGATTGGCGACCTGGTGAAGCAGGCCATCGTCGAACAAGCGGATCTGATTCGGCAGTTGGAGCATTACATTCGCGGTCATTGAGGCCGTACCCACAGGTTACTATGGGAGCAAGGACTTGCCTTGATACCAGGCAGCCGGCGCAAACCCTGTGGGAGCAAAGCTTGCTCGCGATAGGGGCAGACCAGTCGACATTTTTGCTGGTTGATCTACCGCAGTCGCGGGCAAGCCTTGCTCCCACAGCCCACAGCCCACAGCCCACAGCCCACAGCGCCTACTGGCTTGGCCCTGGCCGATGCTGGCGCAACAACTCGATCTGCTGGGCCGGAATCAACTCGCGCAAGGCCTTGTAGAGCGCCCGGGTTTCCAACAGGTTCCAGATGCGCAGCATGGTTTCCAGCGCATCGAGGGGTTTGCTGATGAAGTCCCGGGCACCGAGGGCCAGGGCACGCAGGCGGGTGTCCCGGGTGGCGTCGGCGGTCAGTACCAGGATCGGCAGGTAATCGTTGGCCGGAATGCGCCGGTTGAGTTGTTCCAGCACGGCGAAACCGTCGAACGCCGGCATGTGCAAGTCGAGGATGACCAGGTCCGGCTCGAAGCTGTTGAACAGATCCAGGGTGCGCAGGGGCTCGGTGCTGCTCAGCACGTTGTGCAACCCTTCGCGGGCCAGCAGTTGCTCCATCAGGTCCAGGTTGGGGCGCTGGTCGTCGATGATCAGGATGCGCAGGTCTCGATTCATGCAGGCTCCGGTAAATAACGTTCAAGGTGGGCCAGGAAGGCCTGGATATGGATGGGTTTGGTCAGGATCGCCGTGGCACCGGCATCCTGGAGGGCGCGATGGGTCAGGTCGCTGGCATCGGCCGTGATCATCAGTACCGGGGTGGACGCGGTGGCCGGGGACTGGCGCAAGCGACGCAAGACTTCCAGGCCTTCCAGGTCCGGCAGCGTCACATCCAGCAGGATCAGTTGCGGCGCATGCTGGCGTGCCAGGTCCAGGCCCATCTGGCCCTGCATGCTCGACAGCAGTTGGATGCCGGGGCGGCGCTGCATCAGGGTTTCGATCAACGCCAGGCTCGACAGGTTGTCCTCGATGCACAAGACCCTGCCATGGTATTCAACGGGCGGGCGGGTAACCGCCAGGGCCGCGATAGGCGGCAAATGCGTGGTGACGACCTGGGCGCCTGGCAACTGCAAGGTGAAACAACACCCTTCGTTCGGCACACTGCGCACCTGAAGATTGCCCTGCATCATCTCCAGCAGGCTTTTGCTCAGGGATAGGCCGAGCCCGGTGCCCTCGACCTGGGGATCGGCGCCCAGGCGCTCGAACGGCTTGAACAACTGGTCCAACTGCTCCGGGGCGATGCCGCGCCCGGTATCGCTGACGGCAATGTCCACCCGTTTGTCCAGGACGGCCACCTCAATGCGCACTTCACCCTCGGGCCGGTTGTATTTGATGGCGTTGGACAACAGGTTGAGCAGCACCTGGACCAACCGCTGACGGTCGGCCAGCACACCGCTGCCATCGGGCAGCGGCGGCAGCTCGGCCAGGTGAATGCCGGCGTCGGCAGCCATGGGTGAAACCAGCGTCAGGGCTTCGTGCAGAACCGTCGCCAGGGGAATTGGCTCGATGTTCAGCGGCAAGCGACCCGCCTCGATCCGGGCAATGTCCAGCACCTCGTTGATCAACGCCAGCAGGTGCTGGCCGGCGCGCAGGATGTGGCTGACCTGGGGACGCTGACCGGCCGTGGAGTCCATGTCCAGCAGTTGCGCGAAGCCGAGGATGGCATTCAAGGGCGTGCGCAGTTCGTGGCTCATGCGCGAGAGGAACTCGCTCTTGGCCCGGCTGGCGCTCTCTGCTTCCTCGCGGGCGGAGCTCAGGGCCATCTCGGCGGCACGCCGGTCGGTGATGTCACGGGTGATCTTGGAGAAGCCGCGCAGGGCGCCGGTGCTGTCGTACTGAGCGGTGATGACCACGCTGGCCCAGAAGCGGCTGCCGTCCTTGCGACAACGCCAGCCTTCTTCCATGTAATGGCCGTCGCGCATGGCTTCGCGCAAGGCCATCTCCGGATGCGCCGGGCATTCTTCGGCCAGGTAGAAAAGCGAAAAATGCTGGCCGATGATTTCCTGCTCGGTGTAGCCCTTGATCCGTTCGGCGCCGGCGTTCCAGGTGGTCACGTAACCCTTGGCGTCCAGCGCGAAGATCCCGTAGTCCCTCACGCCGTCGATGATCAGCCGCAGGCGCTCCTCGTTGTCGCGCAGCGCCCGCTCGCGTTCGGCCAGCAATTGTCCGGCTTCCACCAGACGTGTGCCCAACTGGCCGATTTCATCCTGCTCCGGCGGTTGCGGCAGCAAGGGTTGGCCCAATGCCAGGCGCTGGGCGTTACGTTGTACCTGCTGCACCCGAGCCACGATGCCCTTGGACAGGAACAGCACCGCGACAATCGCGCCGAACAGGCCGCACACCGCCGCCAGTAAGGTGGCGAGCAACAATCGCATGCGAGTGGCCGACGCGGCGGCGCTGCGCTCGGCGAGCAGGGCATCCTCGCGGATGCGCATGGCGTTGATCTGTTCGCGCAGCACGTCCAGCACTTGCTTGTTCTTGATCAGGAGCGCGGTGATGGCCTCGGTGTCGCCACTCTTGCCGCTGCGCAGTTCCACCAGCCCGTTGAGTTTCTCATCGATCAGCGGGGTGATGGTCTGGAGGTGTTCGCGCATCCTGGCGTCGCGGACATTGTGGTCCAGGCGTTGCAGGGCAGCCTCGATCAGCAGCGTGGCCTGTTCATAGCCGGGCAGGAAGTCCTCGCGTCGGGTCAGCAGGTAGCCACGTACACTGGCCGCCGCTTCCGCCAGCAGGGTATGCACCGTCTGAATATCGCCCTGGACACGCAGTACCCGACGGACATCTTCTTCGGCCCGGGCAGTCTGGCGCTCGGTGATGTAGATCAGCACCAGCGACAGCAGCAGCACCACCAGCGGCAGGGAAATCACCACCAACGCCTTGCCCCGCAGCGGCAGGTCGGCCCAGCGGCGGGCCGCGAGGTATTTCATGGCCACTGCCCGGCGGGTTGTGCCACCAATCCCAGGGCGATGCCTCGCACGGCGGCCTGGGTCCGGTCGGCAGCCCCGAGCTTGCCGATGACCCGCTCCACATGGGCCTTGGCCGTACCGGGGGCGATGCCGAGCTTTTCCCCGATTTCACGGTTGCTGAAGCCGCCCGCCACCAGTCCCAGCACTTGGCGTTCCCGCGCAGTCAGGGCCTGGAGCTGTGCAGTGCCGCTGCTGCCACGTTCGGTCATGCGCCGCAACAGGCGCGCGCTGACCGAACTGTTCAGTGCTTCTTCGCCCCGGGCGACCCGTTTGAGTGCGTCCAGCACTTCATCACGGCTGGCATCCTTGAGCAGATAGCCGACGGCGCCGGCACCGATGGCCGCCTCCAGATGGTCGGGGCTGTCGTCCATGGTGAAGATCACTACTTTGATGCCTGGCTGGCGCTGCTGCAGGATGCGCGCCGCGCCGAGGCCGTTGAGCACCGGCATGCGGATGTCGAGAATGGCGATGTCCGGTTGCAGCTGTTCGCACAGGTCGAGGGCTTCCTGGCCGTCGCGGGCCTGGGCGATGACCTCGAACCCGGCATTGCCGGCCAGCAGGGCGATGAACCCGGCGCGGGTGACTTCGTGATCGTCGGCCAGCAGCAGCCGTAAAGGAGAGGTCATGGATGTGCTCCGTGGAGGGGTAGCGGCACGCTGGCCTGCAATCGGGTGCCGTCGCCGGGCCGGCTCAAACATGTCAGTTGGCCGCCCAGCAGGATGGCCCGCTCCTGCATGGCAGCCAGGCCCAGATGGCGAGTGCCGTTGGTTTCGATGGGTTGCTCCAGGGCAAAGCCACGGCCATTGTCTTCCACCCGCAGGGCCACCTGGCCGTCGCTGATCGAGAGTCCCAGGCTCACGTGGCCGGCCCGGGCGTGCTTGAGGATGTTGTTGATGCCTTCCTGGGCGATGCGGAACAGGGCGATTTCGGTATTGCCCGGCAGACGCGCGGCGCTGTGTTCGACCCAATCCACTGTCAGGCCGGCCTCGCGCAGGCGATCGGCTTCCTTGTCGACGGCTTTGTAGAGGCCGAAATCATCCAGCACATGGGGGCGCAGGCCGCCGATCAGTTGCCGGCCCTCACCGACACAACCCTGGGCCAACGCCAGGATGGTTTGCAGTTCGCTCGCCAGGTCGGGCGGCAACACCGGACAGCGTCCGGCGAACCCCTGCAAGCGCTGATGCAGGCCGGCCAGGTTCTGCGCGAGACCGTCATGCAGGTCATACGCCACGCGCTTGCGTTCGTCTTCCTGGGCCGTGAACAGCCGGTGGACCAGTTCGGACATGGTGCGCTCGCGGGCCTGGAGGGCTTCGAGTAGCCGATGGTTCTCCAGGTGCGCGGCCAGCAGGGTCGCCAGCAATTGCAGGGATTCGATGTCTTCGTTGTCGGGCGCGCTGATGATCACGCTGTTGCCCAGCAACAACACACCGAACACTGTCCCGTCGGCGGCTCGCAGCGGGACCCGCAGGACCTGGGGCAGGGGGCTGTCGGGGTATTCGAGCCACTGCGGGCCGGATAGTGGCGAATGAGCGAGGCTGGCGAGCCAATCGAGTCGCTCGCCATTGCCATGGCTGGCGAGGGCGCTTGCCGGGTGATCGGGTGTCCACTCCAGCAGCAGGCCATGGTCCATGGCGATGAACGCGCAGGCCCTTTGCACAACACGCTGGCGCATTTGCGCCAAGGGCAATCGGGTCAGTTCGTGGCCAGTGCCCAACAACAGGCCCAGGCGCGCGGCGCGGCTTTGCGACTGACGATACTGGCTGCGAATGGCCAGGGCGCTGCCGGGATCATGGGGTGGGCTTTGCATGGAGGCTCCAGCGTGAAAGGGACCGGTCCGGTCGCGACGTGGGTATTAGAGCGCGTCATCGGCGCCGGGCCTATCTGCCGATCGGCATAGTCGATTGGCACCGGTTGGCCGATGGCGGGGGCCGTTGCGAACGGCAAAGTGGGGCCACTGAAACCGACGCTATTAATACCGAAAGGAACGCTACGATGAAAATGAAAACCCTGGCCCTCGCCACTTTTTTTGTCCTGACCACGCCTTTTGTCCATGCCGCCGATGCCACGCCTTTTGTGTATCGCACCGTGGCCGAACAACCCAAGAACGTGAACGATCGGGAGATCGCTGCGCTGTTCGACCAATGGAACAAGACCCTGCAGAGCGGCAGTGCCAGCGCGATGACCAGGCTCTACGCGCCGGATGCGATTCTGCAACCGACCCTTTCCAACAAAGTGCGCACCACGCCGGCGCAGATCCAGGATTATTTCGAGCACTTCCTGGCGGGCAAGCCGGTCGGGCAGATCAACTACCGGGAAATCCGCCACCTGGGTCCCGATGCGGCGATGGACAGTGGGGTCTACACCTTCACCCTGACCAATGCCGATGGCAGCAAGAAGGATGTGCAGGCGCGCTACACCTACCTCTACGAGCGCCTGAACGGGCAGTGGAAGATCATCAACCACCACTCTTCGGCCATGCCGGAAGTGCCGCAAGTCCTGCACGCCAGCCACTGATATCCCACGCCACCCGAGCGCCCTTGATCCCAAGGGCGCTTTTTTTTGTGTGTCAGAAAGATCCCTGTGGGAGCGGGCTTGCTCGCGAAAGCGGTAGACCTGCTTGCATCGATGTTGACTGACCCATCGCTATCGCGAGCAGGCTCGCTCCCACCATGTCCCGGTTGAATCCAATCCCAGCGTCTGACCGCCGCCCCACAGTATTCCGCAGCGCCTGCGAAGGTCCTGAAGGCCGCAATTCCCCTGTGGGAGCGAGCCTGCTCGCGATAGCGGTGGGTCAGCTTGCATCGGTGTTGACTGACCCACCGCCATCGCGAGCAGGCTCGCTCCCACAAGAGATGGTTGGCCTAGAGCCCTCGGTTTCGCCTTTATTTACACATCTCGCCGCACAAAGGACTTGGATTAGCTCGCGAACATTAATTAGAATCAGTCTCATTTAAGACATTCCATGCGCAGGGCTTCTTGACATGTTTGATGCAGCTACGCCGGCGGAGCACTCCCTTCACGCGTTGTACCGTGACCATGGCGGTTGGCTGGAAGGCTGGTTGAGGCGGCGCATGGGCAATGCCTGGGATGCGGCGGATCTGCGCCAGGATACTTTCCTGCGGGTATTGTCCAGTGCCCAACCCCTGGCGGACCTGCATGAACCACGGGCCTATCTGCTCACAGTGGGCAAGCGGCTGCTGAGCAATTTCTATACCCGTCGCAACCTGGAACAGGCTTACCTCGATGCCCTGGCAAGCCTGCCCGAAGAGTGCGTTCCGTCCCCGGAGCAACGCTGGCTGCTGCTGGAAACCCTGCATGCCCTGGACGAATTGCTCGATGGCCTGCCGCCCCAGGTGCGGCGGGCTTTTTTGTGGAGTCAGCTCGAAGGCCTGGGTTACCGGGAAATCGCCGAGCGCATGCAGGTGTCCGAACGCACCGTCAAGCGCTACATGGCCCAAGCCTATGAGCATTGCCTGCTGGTGGACTTTTGATGCGTCCGGCCCCGTCGTCCGAGGCTCGGGAGGTCGCCCGGGCGGCTGCCCGCTGGCTGACCCTGATGGAGTTCGGCGGCAACGAGTTCGACTCCGCCGGCCTGCAACGCTGGCGCGACAGCAGCGCTCACCACGAAGCGGCCTGGCAGAAGGCCCAGCGACTGCGTCAGCGCTTCGCCGGGGTACCGCCTTCGCTGGGCATGGCGACCCTGGATCGTCCATCCTTGCCCCGGCGTGCCGTACTCAAGCGCGCACTGGGTGTCGCCGCGCTGGTTCCAACGGCCTGGATGCTGGGCCGGGCGTTGCCACTGGACGCCTGGCGCGCCGATCTGCACACCGCCACCGGCGAACAGCGGAGCTGGTCGCTGGTCGATGGCAGCCTCTTGCAACTGAACACCGACAGCGCCGTGAACCTGGACCTCAAGGCCCGGCGCCTGGTGCTGGTGCAGGGCGAAATGGCCCTGAAGGTCAGCGGTGTCACGCCCTTGGCTGTCCAGGCGCCCTATGGGCTGATTACCGTCAACCAGGGTGAAATCTGCGTGCGCCTGGGTGAGCAAGGTTGCCGGGTGTCGGTGGTCAGCGGTTCGGCACAGCTGCAACCGTTGCACGGACCTGTGCTGCGGCTGGAGGCGGGCCAGCAGGCCAGCCTCCACGCAGCAGGCGCAGGGCCAGTGGTCGGGCTCGACGTCACGCAACCGGGTTGGCGCGACGGGGTGCTCGTGGCGCAGAACCAGCCGCTGGGGGACTTTCTCCGTGAGCTGGGCCGCTATCGTCCGGGTGTGCTGCGCTGGGACGACGCCCTGGAGTCGCTTCGGGTAACCGGCAGTTTCCGTCTGGAAAACACCGACAAAGTCCTCGCTTTACTTTCGGCCAGCTTGCCCCTGGATATCCAGATGCGCACCCGTTATTGGGTCACTCTGACGCTTCGAAAAAATATCGCCTGAAGCCTGTCCCCTTTTTTTGTCTCGCTTGTCATTCAAGGCAAGTGCACAAAAACGAGAGCTCCTTCCAATGTCCGCAGTAGTCCCTTTGCATGTTCGCCCGGCCCTTGCCGGCTGGCGTCCGCTGTTGAACCTGAGTCTCATGCTGAGCCTGAGCGCCAGCCCGTTCTTCATCTCATCCAGCCATGCCGAAGAAGCGGCCCGGCGCAGCTACCAGGTGCCGGCCGGCAGCCTCAGCGCGGCACTGACCCGCTTCGCCGGGTTGGCGGGTGTCAACCTGTCGGTGGATCCGGCGCTGGTGAGTGGTCGCAACAGCGCCGGACTCTCGGGCGAATATGGGGTGGAGGAGGGGTTTGCCCGGTTGTTGCAAGGCTCCGGCCTGCAACTGCAATCGGTGGGTGAACAGGCCTACATCCTGGCCCCGGCGCAGGAAGGGGGGAGTCTGCAACTGGCGCCCACCTCGATCCTCGGCGCCGCCAGTTCGGAGGAGGGCGAGGCGTACGCCGGTGGCCAGGTCGCGCGTCGTGGTTCCCAAGGCTTGCTGGGCTCTCGCGACTTCATGGAAACGCCGTTCAGCATGACCACCTACACCAGCGAGACCGTCAAGAACCAACAGGCCCGAACCCTGGGCGACCTGGTCAACAGCGACCCCTCGGTGCGTGCGACCAACCCGGCGGGTGGGCGGTATGAGCAGTTCACTATCCGCGGTTTCAGTCTGTTCAACAGCGATGTGGCCTACAACGGCCTCTACGGCATCCTGCCGACCTATACGATCGACATGGAAATGGCTGAACGCGTCGACATCCTCAAGGGACCGAGCCAGCTCATCAACGGCATCTCGCCGCGAGGCAGCGTAGGCGGCGGGATCAACGTGGTGCCCAAGCACGCCACCGACAAGCCCATCACCTCGTTCACCGGCAGCTACGCGTCCAACAACCAGCTCGGCGGTGCCGTGGATGTCGGCCGACGTTTTGGCGAAGACAACAAGTTCGGCATTCGCTTCAACGGTGTGAAGCAGTCCGGCGACACCGAATGGGATCACCAGAGCGTGGACCGCGAGATGGCGGTGGTTGGCCTGGACTTTCGCGGCGAACGGCTGCGTCTCTCCACGGACATCGGCCATACCGAGCGCGATACCGATGCGCCGCAGGAACGTGTGCAGGTCGGCGCCAACGCACAGGTCCCCCATGCCAGCGATGTGCGCAGCAACTATGCCCAGCCCTGGAGCAAGGCACGCACCAACGACACCTTCGGCATGGTGAACGCCGAGTACGATGTCAGTGACTCAACGATGCTATACGGCGGTGTCGGTGCGCGTGAGAGTCATCATGATTTTCTTCGGCATAATGTTTCGATCACCAATGATGCTGGCGATTTCACTGTTTCCCCCCGTGATTTCTCTCGGGATGAAAGTGTCCGTACGGCCAATGTCGGGGTGCGCAACTGGTTCCACACCGGGCCGGTAAGTCATGAAGTCAACCTGGCCGCCAGCTATTTCTACATGGACTTCACCAACGGCGGTGCCCGCTATGCCAACGGCAGCAGCAACCTGTATGACCCGGTGGAAACCACGACGCCAAGTACTCCTACGCGCAAGGATGACAAGGTCTACACCGAGAATCACTTCAGCGGCGTGGCGCTATCCGATACCCTGGGTTTCTTCGATGACCGCTTGCTGCTGACCCTTGGTGCCCGCTGGCAGCGGGTGGAAGTGGATGACTGGACCGCAGGGATCAAAGGTGCAACTGCCTATGATGAGGAAAAAGTCTCGCCATCGGGCGGCATCCTGTTCAAGGCCACCGATAAACTGTCGCTGTATGCCAACTACATGGAAGGCCTGAGCCAGGGCAAGATCGCGCCGTCAACCTCGATCAACGAGGATGAGATTTTCCCGCCATTCATCAGTCGCCAGGTCGAGGTAGGGGCCAAGTACGACGCCGGTCCGTTCGCCTTGACTGCCGCTCTGTTCCGGATCAAGCAGCCGGCCTACGCGACCGACGCCACGACACGTGTCTTCGGTCCGAATGGCAAGCGTGAAAACACCGGCGTGGAACTGAGCGTCTTCGGTGAACCCCTCAAAGGCACCCGCTTGCTAGGTGGCGTGATGTACATCGACAGCGAGCTGACCAACACCACCGGCGGCACTTACGACGGCAACCGCGCGCCGGCCACGCCGAAGTACAACATCAATCTGGGCGCTGAGTGGGACGTGCCGACTGTGCAGGGCCTGACCCTGACTAGCCGCGGCATCTATTCCAGCTCGCAGTATCTGGACCAGTCCAACACCAAGGAAATCGATTCCTGGGTACGCTTCGACGTCGGTGCACGTTACGGTTTCAAGGTCGATGAAAAGAACATCACCCTGCGTGCCAACGTCGAGAACGTGGCGGACAAACGCTACTGGAGTTCAGCCGGGGCTTCGGATGACAGCGAGCCCGGTCTGACATTGTCGACCCCGCGCACCTACCTTCTGTCGGCTACCGTGGATTTCTAAACGGTGTACAGCTCCAGGGACGGAGCTATTTACCTATTGTTATATATCGTTCTGATATTGGTTGATATTAATCTGCAATTATTTGAGGCCTGTAATTCGATATAAAAGCTGATTAACACTGCTTTCGGTGCTGATATTAAAGTGCCTTGTCCCTATGTTTATTCCTGAATACTCCAATTCATTTCGGTGAATTTCCCCTGCGCGTCATTTAATAAAAATGGATCGCGAAAAATTCCCAATTTATTTGAAATTAAATATTGCACTCATCAGCGAATGAGAATAATTTGCATATCGGGACTTAATCAGGATTGATTCTCATGTTGAATGAAAGCGCTGTACGCATCGATTCTTTGCAGAAGGACAATGCACATTATCTGCGCCGCCAAGGCCAGTTCGAATCCAATGTTCGCAGTTACCCGCGCAAGTTGCCCCTGGCCATCGCCAAGGCCCATGGCGTCTGGGTGACGGACGTGGAAGGCAAGACCTACCTCGACTGTCTGGCAGGGGCCGGGACGTTGGCATTGGGGCATAACCATCCTGACGTCATGGCCAGCATCGATTACTTCATCTCCTCGGGCATGCCCATGCACACCCTGGACCTCACCACACCGCAGAAGGACGCCTTCAGTGAAAAGCTGTTGAGCCTGCTGCCGGGGCAGGGACGCGACTATTGCCTGCAATTCTGCGGGCCGTCCGGGGCGGACGCGGTAGAGGCGGCGCTCAAGCTGGCCAAGACGTTCACCGGGCGCAGCAGCATCATCAGCTTCAGCGGCGGCTATCACGGCATGACCCACGGTGCGTTGTCGGTGACGGGTAACACCGGGCCGAAAGACGCTGTGGCGTCCTTGATGCCGGGCGTGCAATTCATGCCGTACCCCCATGAGTATCGCTGCCCGCTGGGCATCGGCGGTGAAGCCGGGATCGAAGCGCTGGGCTATTACTTCACCCAGTTCATCGAGGATGTGGAAAGTGGTGTGTCGCTGCCAGCGGCGGTGATCCTCGAGGCGGTGCAGGGTGAGGGCGGCGTCAACTGCGCCCCGCCCCAATGGTTGCGCCGTATCCGCGAGGTCACCCAGCGGCACGGTATCCTGCTGATCATCGATGAAGTTCAGGCGGGCTTTGGTCGCACCGGCAAGATGTTCGCCTTCGAGCACGCCGGGATCGAGCCGGACATCATTGTCATGTCCAAGGCGGTAGGAGGGGGATTGCCGCTGGCGGTGCTGGGCCTCAAGCGTGAGTTCGATGCGGGCAGCCGGGCGCTCACACGGGGACATTCCGGGGCAACCAGATGGCCATGGCCACGGGGTTGGCGACGCTCAACGCCTTGCAGCAACAGGACCTGCCAGCCCAGGCCGCACGTCGTGGCGCCTGGCTCAAGACTCGACTGGTGGAGCTGCAGCAACGTTATCCGGCCCTCGGCCAGGTGCGAGGGCGTGGGCTGATGCTGGGCATCGAGATCGTCGATGAGCGCCAGGCCCCCGACCGCCTGAACAGCTACCCGGGCGACCCCATCCTCGCCGTCGCCATTCAGAAACACTGCTTCGACCACGGACTGTTGCTGGAGCGAGGGGGGCGCCAGGGCAACGTGATCCGGTTGTTGCCGCCGTTAATCATCGACGATGAGCAATGTGCCCTGGCAATGGAACGATTTGAACAAGCGTTGCAGGCTGCACTTTCGCAAGAGCGCCATTAAACAACCACTCGATATATACGTGGCTATATCAGTCATATCAGTCACTGGTTAAACAGCATTAAACAAATTTCCCAGAGTTGGGAAGGCGGGCACCTATTGTCTTGTCGCTGAACACAAAGCGAACTTGCCCAGACATGAAGTCATCCGTAACCCGCAGGTTACGAGGAGCAACTATGCAATATCCCGATCGTACTGCTTTATCCCACCGCGTCAGCGAATTGGCGAGCACTCGCGCCTTGCTCAATTGTTTGATCAAGGAGTTCGCGCTGCCGGAAAACTGCCTGGATTATCACTGGCCCCAGGATATGCGCGGCATTGCACCTGGAAGTTATCTGGAAGGGCTGCAATCGAAGGGGATTCCCCTGACCATCAGCCTGCCCAACGGTCAACAGTTCTTCGTGCTGGTGGATCGTCGCGATCGTCTTGGCAGCCATCGCTACCTGTCTGACGTGTATGCGCGTCAGGGCGATACGTCGTGGAGCAACCTGGCGTTCCCCGAGTTCGTCGCGCAACTGCTCGGCGCCTGTGAGCACATGACCCGCGCCAGCAACGAGGAGTTGCTCGAACAGGTGCTGCAAAGCCAGTCCCTGACCGCCGCCATCGTCGCCCACAACATCGACGGTAATGGTCCGGCGCCACTGAGCAACTACCTGGCCAGCGAGCAGGGGCTGTGGTTTGGTCATCCGAATCATCCGGCGCCCAAGGCGCGGCTCTGGCCAGCCCACCTGGCCCAGGAAACCTACGCTCCCGAGTTCCAGGCCCGGACAGCGTTGCACCTGTACGAGGTCCCGCGCGAAGGACTGCGGATCTCCGCCAACGGGCTGACCGAAGAGCAAGTGCTGGCCGGATTTGCCGATCAGAGCCGTGCCCGGCCGGACCGGGCGATCATCTGCCTGCACCCGGTCCAGGCACAGCTGTTCGTACAGGACCGGCGGGTGCAACAGCAACTGGAACTGGGCGAGCTGCGGGACCTGGGCACCACTGGCGCGCTGGCCAGCCCGACGGCCTCCATGCGCACCTGGTACATCGAAGGGCATGACTATTTCATCAAGGGCTCGTTGAACGTGCGCATCACCAACTGTGTGCGCAAGAACGCCTGGTATGAGCTGGAAAGCACCCTGATTATCGACCAGTTGTTCCAGCGCTTGCAGCAGACCCAGCCGCAAACCCTGGGTGGCCTGTCCACCGTGGCCGAGCCGGGTTCGTTGAGCTGGGCGCCCAAGCATGCGAGCGAAGCCGACAGCCACTGGTTCCGCGAGCAGACCGGCGCGATCCTGCGCGAGAACTTCTGCCGTCGCGGCGGCGCGGACGTGAGCATCATGGCCGGTACGCTGTTTGCTCGGGATATTCATTCCCAGCCGCTGGTCCATGAATTCCTGCAAGGTTTCAACGGCCGGACATTGGATGACGGGCAATTGCTCGACTGGTTCGACCGCTACCAGGCGCTGCTGCTGCGTCCCGTGCTGGCGTTGTTTTTCAACCACGGCGTCGTGATGGAACCCCATCTGCAGAACAGCGTGCTGATTCACGACGACGGCCAGCCACAGCAACTGCTGCTGCGGGACTTCGAAGGGGTCAAGCTGACCGAGGAACTGGGCATGTCCGGCATTGACGTCGGCCTGCATCCCCGGGTGCGCCAGTCGCTGGTCTACAGCCGTGAGCAGGGCTGGAGTCGCATCAGTTATTGCCTGCTGATCAACAATCTGTCGGAAGCGGTGCTGGCCCTGAGCTGGGAGCGTCCGCACCTGGCCCCGTTGATGTGGGAACGGGTGGCGCGTCAACTGCGCAGCATTCGTCAGGAACTGGTACGGCCGGCGCCGGAACTGGACGCGTTGATCGCCGGCGAATCGATTTCCTGCAAAACCAATCTGAAGGTGCGCCTGGCCGCCAAGGCCGATCGTCAGGCCGGTTACGTCAGCCTGCGTTCGCCCTGGGGCGAGGAGGTGCGTTATGCGTGATCTGCCTGAAGCAGTGATGGCCGCCATTGATGCGGCCCGACGCACCAGCGAAGACCCACTGGCGCTGTTTGTCTATGACCTTGAGGCGCTGACCCGTCATGTCAGCGACGTCATGGCCGCGTTGCCCGCCGGTGTGGAGCTGTATTACGCGATCAAGGCCAACAGCGAAGCGCCGATGCTCGCGGCCCTGGCCCCCCTGGTCAGTGGATTCGAAATTTCCTCGGGCGGTGAGATCGAGCGGGTCGTGGCATGCCCGACGCGTAAGCCCTACGTGTTCTCCGGGCCGGGCAAACTCGATTCGGATCTGCGTGCCGCCCTGGAGAACCGGGTCGAGGCGATCCATTTGGAAAGCCTCAATGAAATCGACCGCCTGCAACGTCTTGCGCAACAGGCCGGTCGCGTCCAACCGGTGTTCATCCGCATCAACCCGCAGTTGCCGTCGACCCTGTCGAGCAAACTGGCGATGGCCGGCACCGCGACGCCCTTTGGCATCGACGAAGCGGAACTGCCGGAAGCCGTGCGAAGGGTGCAAGCGTTCAGTCACCTGAGCCTCAAAGGCTTCCATGTGCATGCGATGTCCCATCAGAACTCGGTGGAACGTCACGAGCAGTTGTTGGATTTCTACCTGCACCGCTGGACCGAATGGAAGGCGTTGGCGACCGGGGATGAGCAGCCGACCCACCTGAACGTCGGCGGCGGCATTGGTGTCGACTACCTGAGCGGGCAGCGCTTCGATTGGCAGCGTCTGTGCCGGCACCTGGGCAAGTCCCTGGCGCAGCATGAGCAGCCACCGGTGGTGCGCTTCGAGCCCGGCCGCTTCATCAGCGCATTCTGTGGTTACTACGTGATCGAAGTGCTGGACACCAAGACCAGCCATGGCGAGCACTTCCTGGTCTGTCGGGGGGGGACCCACCAGTTCCGTCTGCCGGCGGCCCAGAGTCACGATCATCCGGTCATTCACCTGCCACGTCGGCGCAAGCCGCAGCCGGACACCGCGCAGGCCTGGACCGTGGTCGGCCAGCTGTGCACGCCCAAGGATGTACTGAGTCGCGGCCGCCAGTTGCAAGGGGCCGAGGTGGGGGACCTGTTGGTACTGCCCATGGCCGGTGCCTATGGCTACAACATCTCCCACGCGGACTTCCTGTGTCATCCGCGTCCGCTGCAACAGTTTGTCGGCGCCACTGCGACTGGAGCGCGGTTGTGACGGTGCCGCGTCACTGGGTGGTGATCAACGTCATGCTGGGCACCCTCACGGTCAGCCTCAACAACAGCTCGCTCAACCCGGCGTTACCGGCGTTCATGGCGGCGTTCGCCATCGGACCACTGATGGCGACCTGGATCGTCGCGGGTTTCATGACCGCCATGGGCATGACCATGCCGCTGACCAGCTTCCTGAGCCAGCGCCTCGGCCGCAAGCGCTTGTACTTGTGGGGCGTGGCGCTGTTCATCGGCGGTTCGCTGATGGGCGCGGTGGCTGACTCGATAGTGCTGGTGATTGCGGCGCGGGTGGTCCAGGGGATCGCCAGCGGGCTGATGATCCCGTTGTCCCTGGCAATCATTTTCTCGGTGTATGCCAAGGACGAGCGGGGGCGGGTCACGGGGCTGTGGAGTGCCGTGGTGATGCTCGCCCCGGCGGTGGGGCCATTGTGCGGCAGCCTGCTGCTGGAGTGGTTCAGCTGGCGCTCGCTGTTCCTGATGAACGTGCCCATCGGGCTGGTGGCGCTGATCCTGGGATTGGGCGTGTTGCCGGCTTCCGAACCGCCGGAGCGCAAGCCGTTCGATTTCGCCGGGTATCTGCTGATCGCCTCGGGCATTGGCTTGCTGATGGTCGCCACCAGTCGCCTGCACCACGCCGACGGCCTGCTGGATCCGCTCAACCTGGCAATGCTGACGGCCGGCGCGTTGTGCCTGATCGCCTTCGTGCGCGTCGAGCTGAGCCGTTCGGAGCCGCTGCTCAACCTGCGGATCTTCAACCTGCGCGGCTACCGCCTGAGCGTGATCATCGCCGTGGTGCAATCGGTGGGCATGTTCGAGTGCCTGGTGCTGGTGCCGCTCCTGGTGCAGATGGTGCTGGGCTACAGCGCGATCTGGACCGGGTTTGCCCTGCTGTGCACCGCCGGATTCGCCAGCCTGTTCGGCCAGATGGGCGGCAAGCTGCTCGACCGGCATGGGCCACGGGCCGTGGTGTCGGTGGGCATGTTGCTGACCGGCGCCTCGACCCTGGCCCTGGGCATGCTCGGCCCGCAGGCCACCCTCGCCACGGTGTTCGTCTTGATGATGGCGCGTGGTGCCGGGCTGGGGCTTTCCTACATGCCGGTGACCACCGCCGGGCTCAACGCCTTGCCGGAGCCGATGGTCACCCAGGGCGCGGCGATGAACAACATCTCCCGGCGCCTCGTGTCGTCGCTGGCCATCGTGATCGCCTCGCTCTGGCTGGAAATGCGCCTGGGCGCCGAAGCGGGTTCTGCGCTGCGAACCTCGGGTGCTGTCAGCGAAGTGTTTATCGCCACCGGCGTGCTGATCCTGTTGGCCTTGCCCTGCGCCTGGCGCTTCCCCATGCCGGAACGGACGGCCCCGGCGCCATCCGCGGCCCTCGAACAACGTTAATCGATAAGGAATTCCCATGACGATTTTTGAACAAGCCCCGCAGTCCACCGCCCCAGGCGCCTGGCTGGCGGGCACCGATGCCGATGTCCGGATAAAAGTCCAACAGCGGGTGGTCGGTCAACTGCTGCAAACCCTGCTGTACGAAGACGTGCTGGCGTATCAGTGCCAGGCGCTTGCGAACGGCCGGTATCGTTTCATCGTGCAGGGCACCGATGCCGCGCAACAACCGGTGCAATACCACTGCAACGGCCTGCGTAGCAGCAGTTTCGAGCTGATCCGCCTGGATCACGCCAGCCTTGAGCGCGTCGATGCCGCAGGCCAATCCCAGGCGCCGGACCTGCACCAGGCCCTGGCGGAACTGCTCGGCGAATTCGAAGGCAGCGCCCACCTGCCACGTTTTATCCAGGAACTGGAACAGACCCAGCTCAAGGATCTGCAATCCCGCAGCCAAGGCTACCGTGTACCGCGCGCGCCCCATCGGCTGGATGTGGATGCGCTGGAACAGCACTTCATGGACGCCCACAGCTACCACCCGTGCTACAAATCGCGGATCGGTTTCTCCCTGCACGACAACACCCGCTACGGACCGGAGTTCGCCAGCCCCATCGCGATTGTCTGGCTGGCCGTGGCCAAGTCCTGCGGGGCGATGAACCATTCCGGCAAGATGGATTTCGACGCGTTCATCCGCCAGGAAGCAGGGGAGACGCGCCTGCAACAGCTGGCCACGATCCTCGAAGGCCGCGGTCAGTCGCCGGACGCTTACTGGGTGCTTCCCGTCCATCCATGGCAGTGGGAAAACACCATTGTCCCGACGTTTTACCCCGAGCTGCTCAGCGGCGAATTGATCTACCTGGGCACCTCGCAGGAGCAGTACAAGGCCCAGCAATCGATCCGTACCCTGGCCAACGCCAGCGCGCCCGAGCGCCCCTATGTGAAGCTGGCGATGAGCATGACCAACACCTCCAGCACGCGGATTCTGGCGCGGCATACGGTGATGAACGGCCCGATCATCACCGACTGGCTGCAGCAACTGATCGCCACCGACAGCACCGCCCGTGCCCTGGATTTCGTCATCCTCGGTGAGGTGGCCGGCGTCAGCTTCAATTACGACCACCTGCCGGCCACCCGAGCGCCTCAAGCCTATGGCACCCTCGGCGCGATCTGGCGTGAAAGCATCCATGCCTATCTCAAACCCGATGAGCAAGCGGTGCCGTTCAATGGTTTGAGCCACGTGGAAAACCGCTACGGCCAGGGCGAGCAACTGCCGTTCATCGATGCCTGGATTGCCCAGTACGGTTTGCAGGCCTGGACCCAGCGGCTGCTGGAAGTCACGGTGCCGCCGATCATTCACATGCTCTACGCCGAGGGCATCGGCATGGAGTCCCATGGCCAGAACATCGTGCTGATCACCCGGGACGGTTGGCCGCAACGCATCGCTCTCAAGGACTTCCATGACGGGGTGCGTTACTCCCCGGCGCACCTGGCGCGGCCGGAAATGTGCCCGACGCTGGTACCGTTGCCCGCCAGCCATGCAAAGCTGAACCGCAACTCGTTCATCCTCACCGATGACGTCAATGCGGTGCGGGATTTCTCCTGCGACTGTTTCTTCTTCATTTGCCTGGCGGAAATGGCGATTTTCCTGCGCCAGCACTATCAGCTGGATGAGACCCGCTTCTGGCAGATGACCGCCGACGTCATCACGGCTTACCAGGCTGCGCACCCGCAACACCGCGAGCGCTTCGGACTGTTCGACGTGTTCGCACCGTCCTATGAAGTGGAAGAGCTGACCAAGCGTCGCCTGCTGGGGGACGGGGAGCGGCGCTTCAAGTCGGTGCCCAATCCACTGCACGCCTTCAGGCCGCAGACATGCTGAGAACCAATCAACTGAAACTCAAGCTCGGTGCGGGACAGGCCGCCTATGGCCTGATCAGTTCGATTCCGTCGGCCATGGCAATCGAGTTGATCGCCGAGGCGGGCTACGACTTCGTGATCATCGACATGGAGCATGTGCTGATCAACCCGGAAACTGTGGAGCACATGATCCGCATGGCCGAAGCCTACGCCATCACACCCTTGGTGCGGGTGGCGGACCTGAATCCGAAAACCCTGCTACGTCTGCTCGATGGCGGCGCCCAGGGCGTCGTGTTGCCGATGATTGAAAGCCCGGCACAACTGGCCGATGCGATTGCCGCATGCAAGTACCAGCCGTTGGGGCGGCGCAGCCTGAATGCCGGGCGCCCCGGTTCGTTTGGCAAACACAGCCTGGCCGAGTACGTGGGACTGGCCAACGCGCAAATCATGGTGGTGGCGATGATTGAAAGCGCCGAAGGCGTACGGCGTGCGGCGGACATCGCGGCGGTGCCCGGCCTGGACATGATCCTCGAAGGCGCGGCGGACCTGTCCCAGTCTCTTGGCACGCCCTGGCAGATCAACACGTCGGCGGTACAACAGGCGCTGCTGGACACCTGGCAGGCGGCCCGCGATGCCGGCATTCCCTATTGCGCCATTCCCCGCCAACCCGACGACCACGCCCGCTGGCGTGCCCGAGGGGTGAACACCTTTGTACTGGGCGACGAGCGCGGCATCGCGTTTCGCGCCCTTCAGGGCCGCCTGGCCACACTTTCTTCAGAAGGACATGAATCAAGATGACTCGCCTGACCTCACAAGCCCTGGCCCAAGCCGCCGATATCGTCATGCAGGATCTGGTGGATTGCTTGCTGGCCGAACATTTCTTCGGCAGCGAGCCCTTGCCCCTGGTACGCATCGGCGACTGGCAGCAGGCCCACCCGACAGCGCCGACGCTCGCCGGGCTGACCCCGCAGCAGCGTATCTGGGATTGGTGCTACGACCCGACCGAACAGCGCTTCATCAGCGTTGCCCTGCGTGCGGGCATCACCCAGCAGTGGGAAAAAGTGCCGGGCACAGCGGTGCTGGCGCGGCAGGAGGAACAATGGACCGTGCTCTCCCCGGAAGACTTCATGAAGCGGGTGTTCAGCGCGATGGCCGAGCGCTTCAAGGACAACGATAAAGGGCTGGCGCTGTTTCTCGATGTGCTGCGCACCAGCGTCAAGCAGACGGCGTTGTCTCTGTCCCATACGGTGGATGACCGTGAGTTGATGGCCCAGGATCCGGCGACGTTTTTCCGCACCATGGAACAATGGGCCTCGCTGCGCGATCGTCCCTATCACCCATTGGCCAAAGCCAAGCAAGGGCTCGACGACGAGGAATACCTGCGCTACCAGGCCGAATTCGCCCGCCCGGTGGCCTTGAACTGGGTGGCGGTGGACCGCACGCTTCTGCAATGCGGTGGAGGCGTGGGGGACCTGGCGCAGTGTTATCCGGCACGTTATCTGTTGCCTGAGCCTATGCAGGCCCGACTCGCCGGAGAAATGCAGGCAAGGGGCCTGGCCGACAGCCACATTGCGCTGCCGGTCCACCCATGGCAGTGGGAACATGTGCTCGACAAACAGTTGGGTGAGGTATTCGCCAAGGGTGACTGCCAGCGCTTGAGCTTCAACGAGGGCGATTTCTTCGCCACCTCGTCGCTGCGCTCCATGACGCCATGCTTCGACGGCGCCGACTACCTCAAGCTGCCGATGGCCATTCACTCCTTGGGCGCGTCGCGCTATCTGCCGGCGGTGAAGATGATCAATGGCGGCCTGAGCGAAGCCTTGCTCCACGAGGTCCTGGACAAAGACGCGACCCTGCGTCAGTCCTTGCACCTGTGCGACGAGGGCAAGTGGTGGGCGTTCATGCCACCCGAGGCCACGTTGTTCGACGAGGCGCCGAGGCACCTGTCGGCCATGGTTCGGGGTTACCCGAGCGCGTTGCTCAGCGATGCCGACACCCGCCTGCTGCCCATGGCCGCCCTGGGCACGCCGCTGCCGGGCAGCAACCGCCACTTCTTCGACGACTGGATGCGGTATCGCAACCTGCCGGCGGACGCCGAGTCGGTCATGACCCTGTTCCGCGAACTGGCCCGCAGCTTCTTCGACATCAACTTGCGCATGTTTCGCCTCGGCATGCTGGGGGAAGTCCACGGCCAGAACGCGGTGCTGGTGTGGAAGGACGGCCATGCCGAAGGCCTGCTGCTGCGCGACCACGATTCGCTGCGGATCTTCGTGCCGTGGCTGGAGCGCAACGGCATGGCGGACCCGGTGTACCGCATCAAGAAAGGCCACGCCAATACGCTGTACCACGAGCGTCCTGAAGACCTGTTGTTCTGGCTGCAGACCCTGGGCATCCAGGTCAACATGCGGGCGATCATGGACACCCTGGCGCAGGTCTACTCAATGCCGGTGAATGGTTTGTGGCAGGCCTTGCGGGACGTGTTGGACGAGTTGATCGAGACCATCGACTTCGACGCCGAGGCCCGGGCGATGCTCAAGGCGCAGTTGTTCGACTCGCCAAACTGGCCGCAGAAGCTGTTGCTCACGCCCATGATCGAGCGGGCCGGTGGGCCGGGCAGCATGCCGTTCGGCAAGGGCGAGGTGGTCAACCCGTTCCGCCGGCTGTCGCTGGAGGCCTGAGGGCATGGCGGTCACTCGAGGGCTCGGGATCGAACCGGCATTCACCGATGCGGCCCGCCGGTTTACGGCTGGCGAGTGGGCGGTGCTCAGCGGCCCCTTGCGGTTGAAACCGGCAGGGGAACGCGATTCGTCGCGTTCCCTGGCGGCCCATGAACTGTTGAATGGCGGTGTGTGCCTGCGGCTGTTGGACGAGCTGACGCCGGTCCTTGGCTCACCGTCCCGGGCAATCACCGCCTCGCTGTTGAGCAAGCGAATGTCGTTCCTCATCACCAACACCTGCCTGTATGCGCTGTCGGCATGCGACAAGGGGCTGCTGATGTCCTTGGACAACAGCGTCATCGAATACGGTCACGACGAGGGACGCTGGACCTCGTCGATGCCATTGCTGGACCTGGAGCCCTGGACCTATGCCGCCGGCGAGCGGCAGGCCTGGCGTGAAGCGGTGGTCGGCAGCCTGTTCGCCGGGTTGCTCAAGCCATTGTGGGATCGGTTCGCCCAGGTCAGCGGCATCTCCCGACGCATCCTCTGGGAAAACACGGCGGTGCGGGTCTATTCGCTGTATGAAAAACGCATGGACAGCCTGCAGGATCCGTCCGCGCGCCGGCGCATCGACGCCGACTTCGACTGGCTGCTGAACCAGGCCGATCCTGGGTTGTTCGGCCTGGATTACAACCCGTTGCAGCATTTTCGTCGCGCCCCCATGCCCCTTGCCGATGGAGGCTGTCGGCGATTGCGGCGCACGTGCTGTTTCTATTACCAAGCGAGCAACCCGGTCGAATACTGTTCGGCCTGCCCGTTGCTGCGCAAGAGAACAAGACATGAATGATTCAATCGCACCAGCGGAGCTCACTGACTCGCTGTTGGCACAGTACCGGGGAATCGCTTCGTCCACCCTGGGGCACTTCACCGACAGCGGTTACCTGCGGGGTATTCGCCCGCTGTTCGATAACTTGCGCATGCTCGGCAGGGTGGTCACGGTCAGGCTCTTCACACCCGACGGCAGTGTCTTGCGCGAAGCCTTGCTGTTGAGCGAGCCGGGGGATGTGCTGGTGGTGGAATGCGTGGGTGACCCCGATTGCGCTTGCTGGGGAGAATTGCGCACCCTGGCCGGACTGATCAAAGGCCTGGCCGGCGTCGTGGTGTGCGGCGCGGTGACCGATGTGGCCGCCCTGCGGGCCCATCGCCTGCCGGTGTTCAGTCGCAGTGTCAGCGCTTTCACGACCCGTAGCCTTGGGCTCGGCGGCGAAGTCAATCAGCCGATCCGGGTGTCGGGTGTCACTGTGCATCCGGGGGACATTGCCATCGGCGATGATGACGGCGTGTTCATCCTCGGGGTGCGACAGGCCACCGATCTGCTGCCCAAGCTGCTGGCGAAAGAGCAGGCGGATCGGCAGAAAAGAACCGAGTTCCTGCACCGGATCCGGCGCTGAGGCTGAGCCTCAGGCGTCGCGGAACAAATCGTGGGCGTCCAGCAGGCGCCAGGCGATTTCCGGGCGCTTTTCCAGCCCGCGGCGAATGGCGGCCGGGATCGATTGGCGAATCTTGCGGCAGAGACCGGGTTGTTCCTGGAACTCGATGGCGATACCGCGCATGGTCCGGACTTCGTTGTAGCCCGGCTCGATGGTCAGGCGGATGCCCAGGTTTTCGTAAAGCCGCTGTTGCAACCGTTCGAGCTCGGCCAGGTCCTGGATGTTTTCCAGCCGCTCGAGCAAGCGCTTTTCTTCCTGGCGATTCAGGCAAAGGATGCGCAGATCGCTGCCCGCCGTTTCCAGCAAGGCATCGCGCCCGCAATCGCAGACGCCAGGCGGGCAGGGGGGGCGGATCGGAATCGACGCGGTCATGGGCTCCACAAGTTTGCGCTACGACAAAGCCGCCCTTTGGTCATCGGCGGCCCAGGCAATGTGATGCCTGGCGATACTGGGGTCAACCCTGCCATATGCCCGCCGGTCTGTCACCTGGCCTGGCCCGCTCGTCTGTTTATCCGCCGATTCGATCAAATTTTTCCAGAGCCAGCCCCCTCAAGAGAGACAAGTACGTTTCGGTCCGCTCCCACAGCGACGACTGTGGCAGGCATAAGGAGAACCTGATCGATGCAAGTGAACCTGTCGACATTACCAATGCTGGAAGCGCTGCTGATGGCCCGCGGACCGGGCGGGCAAGAAGACGAAGTCCGGCAAATCTGCCTGCGGGAACTGGAGCCCCATTGCGACAAGACCTGGGTCGACCCGGCCGGAAACGTCATCGGATTGATCGAGGGTACCGCCAGCGGTAGCGGCCGCCAAACGCCGGTCAGGGTCATGGCGCATCTGGACGAAATCGCCATGCTGGTCAAACGCGTCGAACCCGATGGAACACTGCGGGTGGTGGCCTTGGGAGGTGCCAACCCGATCAACTTCGGCGTGTGCCCGGTGGACATCCTGGGCGATCGGGATTTCATCCCGGGTGTGTTGTCGTTCGGCTCCATGCACAGCACGGCCGAAACCCATCAGGGGGCGGATGTCCTGTCCGGGAATGTGCACTGGGAAGATGTCCACGTGATCACCCGTTGCTCCCGGGAACAATTGCACCGCCACGGTGTGCGCCCCGGCACGCGGGTAGTGCTGAGCCAGCACTGGCGCCGGCCGTTTCGGGTGGGCGATGCCATTGCCGCGCATTTTCTCGACGACCGTGCGCCGATGGTCGCGACCCTGCAGGCCGCCGCGCTGTTGGCCGAACGCCGGTCAGAGCTGGTCGGTGGGGTGTATTTCGTGTTCACCACCCAGGAAGAAGAGTCCAACGCCGGAGCGCTATACGCCGCCGCCCACTTACCGGGCGAGGTGACCGTAGCAGTTGAGGTCGGGCCGGTGGTTCAGGAGTACGGAACCCGACTGAGCGTCAACCCGATCATCAACACGGGGGACGAAAAAGGCTGCTACAGCCGTTGGATTGTCGACCAGCTGTACCGTGCCGGCGAACGCTGCGGCCTGGCGCCGCAATTTGCATTGCTTGTGGACTTTGCCAGTGATGCCAGCGCCGTCATGGGCAGCGGCGTGTCGGCCATGGGAGGTTGTATCGCGATACCCACGGAAAACACCCATGGGTATGAGCTGATCCTGGAAGGCAGCATTGAAGCCTGCGCGGGGACGTTGCTGGAGTTCCTGCTCAATCGATGAGGCCCTGCGGCCAGTGACCCCTATTGTTGGAGCAGGCTTGCTCGCGAAAGCGGTAGATCAGTGATGATCCTGTCGACTGACACACCGCCTTCGCGAGCAAGCCCGCTCCCACATGGGACCAAGGTGCCTGCAAGTTTCGAGTCTCACCGAGCTTCCCTGTGGGAGCGAGCCTGCTCGCGATGACGGCGGCACCTTCAACACTGGAGCAAACAGACCCACCGCTATCGCGAGCAGGCTCGCTCCCACAATTGGCCCACGG
This sequence comes from Pseudomonas sp. ICMP22404, assembly GCF_006227205.1. GTDB lineage: Bacteria > Pseudomonadota > Gammaproteobacteria > Pseudomonadales > Pseudomonadaceae > Aquipseudomonas. Next base: position 286,822 of record NZ_VCNG01000003.1, on the reverse strand, counting down.
TGCAGCAGGATTTGAGTCCCACCGCAGGTTCTCTGTGGGAGCGAGCCTGCTCGCGATGACGGTGGCACCTTCAACACTGGAGCGGGCAGACCCACCGCTATCGCGAGCAGGCTCGCTCCCACAATGGGCCAAGGTGCCAGCAAGTTTCGAGTCTCACCGCAGATTCTCTGTGGGAGCGAGCCTGCTCGCGATGACGGCGGCACCTTCAACACCGGAGCAAGCAGACCCACCGCTATCGCGAGCAGGCTCGCTCCCACATTGAGCTCAGGTATTGGCAGGTGTTGTGTCTACAACCCCAGTTCGGACAACCCGGGGTGATCATCCGGTCGGCGGCCCAGGGGCCAGTGGTATTTGCGTTCGCTTTCCTGGATCGGCAGGTCGTTGATGCAGGCGTAGCGGTTGCACATCAGGCCTTGTTCATCGAACTCCCAGTTCTCATTCCCATAGGAGCGGAACCAGTTGCCCGAATCGTCGTGCCATTCGTAGGCATAACGCACGGCGATGCGGTTGTCGGTGAATGCCCAGAGTTCCTTGATCAGCCGATAATCCAGTTCCTTGGCCCATTTTCGGGTCAGGAAGGCTTTCGCTTCTTCACGGTTATGGACGAATTCGGCGCGGTTGCGCCATTGGGTGTCCAGGGTGTAGGCCAGGGACACTCGCTGTGGGTCACGAGAGTTCCAGCCGTCCTCGGCCAGGCGAACTTTCTCGATGGCCGATTCACGGGTGAAGGGCGGCAACGGCGGACGAACTTCAGCAGGGGAAGACATGGCAATTCTCCAGCGAGTGATGAATCAAGTTTCATGACTTTCGATGAGGCAGGCTGTCTACTTTTTTTCAACCAACAACACTCTCAACATGTCCTGGGCGTGATCGGCGGCACTGTGATCGCCCATGACCAGTGCGACAGTAATGGCCCCATCGATCAGAATCAGCAGTTGTCGGGCCAGGGCTTCGGGATTTTCGGCGCCTTGTTCAACGCACAACCGGGTGACGTAATCGAGCAACTTCTGCTTGTGCAACTTCGCCAATTGGCGAACCGGGTCCTGTGGGTCTCCGGTTTCACCGCTGGTATTGATGAACGCGCAGCCTCTGAAGCCGTCGCTGTCAAACCAGCCCTTGAGCACGGTGAACAGGTTGTACAGCCGTGCAGCCGGGGTAGGGGCCTTGTCGACCTCGGTGCTGAACCAATGCATCCAGCGCTCGTCCCTTCGCGCGAGGGCGGCCAGGATCAGCTCGTCCTTGTTGGCGAAATAGCGGTAGATGCTTTTCCTGGAGACGCCGGCGGTTTTCACCAGAAGATCCATGCCGGTGGCGGCAATGCCACTTTTATAGATCAACTTTTCGGCGACATCGAGGATGATGTCTCGTGTGTCGTTACTGATGATTTCGTTCATGGCGAATACAGTGGAACGATCGTTCTTCTTGGTCAAATGTTTTTTCCTGTGGTTGCCCTTTTTGAAGCATGGCTTGCTGGCGATGGGGCTCCGCCATCGTGATCGCGAGCAAGCTGTGCTCCCTCAGAGTCCCAAACCCATCCGCCATGGTGTAAGCTCAGCGGCTCTTCGGAATCGACCTTTTGCGAGCCCTATGCCGTCGCTTTTCAAACGCTCCCTGCTGCCCAAGCTGCGCAGCTTTGCACTGACCGCCGATGCCGTGACCATCCTCGATGGCGCAGCCGAGTTCCGCCGTTGCCTGCTGGAGAAAATCGCCCAGGCCACCCAGCGCATCTACATCGTCGCCCTGTATCTGCAACAGGACGAAGCCGGCCAGGAAATCCTCGATGCCTTGCATGCCGCCAAAGCGGCGCGTCCGGAACTGGACGTGGTCGTGGTGGTGGACTGGTTGCGAGCCCAACGCGGGCTGATCGGCGCCAAGAAGCAGCCGGGCAACTCGGCGTGGTACCAGGAGCAGACGCGCATCCATGCCAGCGAAGTGCCGATCTACGGTGTGCCGGTGCAGACCCGTGAACTGTTCGGGGTGCTGCATTTGAAAGGTTTCGTGATCGACGATTGCGTGCTCTACAGCGGCGCGAGCCTGAACAACGTCTACCTGCACAAGTTCGACAAGTACCGCTACGACCGCTATCACCTGCTGCAGAACACGGCGCTGGCCGATTCGATGCATCACCTGGTGCAGCACGGCCTGATCACCTCCAAGGCGGTGCATCGCCTGGACCTGCCGAACCTGCCCAGCACCCGCAGTTTGCGCAAGGACATTGGCGACCTGCGCAGTCGACTCAAGTACGCGGCCTATGACACCACGGCCGGTAGCCTCGACAAGAGTGGTCTGTCGGTCAGCCCGTTGCTGGGCGTCGGCAAGAACAATCCGTTGAGTCGGGTCATCGGCGAACTGATCGCCAGCAGCCGCCAGCAACTGACCATTTGTACGCCTTACTTCAACCTGCCCCTGGCGGTGACCCGGGAGCTCAACCGCGCCCTGGCCCGTGGGGTCAAGATCGATATCATCGTCGGCGACAAGACCGCCAACGACTTCTTCATCCCGCCGAGCGAGCCGTTCAAGATCATCGCCGCGCTGCCTTACCTGTATGAAATCAGCCTGCGTCGCTTCGCCAAGCGGCATCAGCGCTACATCGACAGCGGTCAGTTGAACCTGCACCTGTGGCGTGACGGCGACAACAGCTATCACCTCAAGGGCATGTGGGTCGACGAGCGCTACACGCTGCTGACCGGTAACAACCTGAATCCGCGGGCCTTTCGCCTGGACCTGGAAAACGCCTTGTTGCTGGATGACCCCAAGGGGGAGTTGCTGGAACCGCGTCAGGCCGAGCTCGAGCAGATCTACCGGCATACCCGCAGAATCGAACGCTACCTGGACCTGGAAGCGTTGCCGGACTACCCGGCGGCGGTGGCCAAGTTCCTGAAACGGGTCAGCCGGGTGCGGATCGAGCGGCTGCTTTACCGGATCCTGTGAACACCGGCGCCATGGCCGAAAAAGACACCATCTCCATCCAGCTGGTGCGTGAGGCGCTGCTGCAAAGCTGCGCCCCAGGCCCTGCCACCGATGAAGTGCTGAGCAAGGTCGGCATTGCTCCCGCGTGGCTCGAAAATCCTCAGGCGCGGGTGCCGGCCGCTGCCTATGCGCGGCTCTGGCGTTTGCTCGCAAGGCGCCTGGACGATGAGTTCTTCGGCATGGACCCGCGCAAGCTCAAGTCCGGCAGCCTGGCGTTCTTGTGCCAGTGCGCCATGGCGCAGCCAACCCTGGCGGCCGGCCTGACGGCGGGGCTGGGGTTCCTGTCGTTGATGCTTGAGCAGTTGCCGGCCCAGTGGGTCCGCCAGCAGAGCCTGGCGGAAATCGTCTTGCTGGAAGACGATCAGGAGCCACGTCGGGCCTTTACCTACTTCACCTATTGGATGATCGTCCATGGCGTGGCCTGCTGGCTGGCTGGACGGCGCATTCCCATTCTGTCCGTCGAGCTGCGCTGCCCGGCGCCGGACTTCTGCGACGACTACCGGGTGATGTTTTCCCAGAACCTGCGCTTCGACCGCCCCCGTACCCGGATGATCTTCGCCGCCGAGTACCTGGACCTGCCTATCCGCCGCAGTGTCGAAGAACTCAAGCGTTTCCTGGCCCGGGCACCGGCCAATATCCTGGTCAAATACCGCGACCCGCAGAGCCTTGCCAGCCGGATCCGGCACGACCTGCGCCAGTTGCCGGCCGAGCAATGGCCGGAAACCGAAGCCCTGGCCCAGCAGTTGTGCGTGTCGGCGTCGACCCTGCGCCGGCGCCTGGCGGAAGAAGGGCAGACCTATCAGGGACTCAAGGACAGCGTGCGCAAGGAGCTGGCGATCACCTGGCTCGCCGAACCCTCCATCAGTTTCGTCGACATCGCTTCGCGCCTGGGTTTCGCCGATGCCAGCTCGTTCTACAAGGCATTCCGCAAGTGGTCCGGGTCCAATCCGGGGCATTATCGCAGCTTGATTCTCAACGACCCCCGCTGACTCATCGGGCCCCGGCTTTCAGCTTTCAGCGCGCGATACGGGGCTCCCACTTTGTTTGATGCGAGATCGGCAACTTGCACGAATCGCCACGGCCTATCGGAAAGTACTGGAACCCCCGCTGCGCCAGGCGCTCTGCGTCGTACAGATTGCGGCCATCGAAGATCACCGGGGCCTTGAGCCGTTTCTGGATCAGGTCGAAATCCGGTGCCTTGAACTGTTGCCACTCGGTGCAGATGATCAACGCATCGGCACCGCTGAGGGTCGCTTCCGGTGTGCCCATCAGGCTGAGATTGAGATGATCCTGGTACAACGACTGGGTCTGGCGCATGGCCTCCGGGTCAAATGCCCGTACATGAGCGCCGGCTTCCCACAGTGCCTCCATGAGTACCCGGCTGGGCGCGTCCCGCATGTCATCGGTGTTGGGCTTGAAAGCCAGGCCCCACACCGCGAACGTCCGGCCTTGCAGGTCACCTTCGTAGAACGCATTGATTCGCTCGAACAGTTTTTGCTTCTGTCGCTGGTTGATCGCTTCCACCGCCTGCAACAGGTCATTGGAGCACTGGGCCTGCTGGGCGCTGTGGATCAATGCGCGCATGTCCTTGGGAAAGCAGGAGCCGCCATAGCCGCAGCCGGGGTAGATGAAGTCATAGCCGATGCGCGAGTCGGCACCGATGCCCAGGCGTACCGATTCGACGTCGGCGCCCAGGTGCTCGGCCAGCTCGGCGATCTGGTTGATGAAGCTGATCTTGGTGGCAAGCATGCAGTTGGCCGCGTACTTGGTCAGCTCGGCGCTGCGCAGGTCCATGAACATGATGCGTTCATGGTTGCGATTGAACGGTCCATAGAGTTCACGCATCACGTCACGGACATCATCCCGCTCGCACCCGATGACGATCCGGTCAGGACGCCTGCAATCGGCGACGGCCGAGCCTTCCTTGAGAAACTCCGGGTTGGAGACGACATCGAAATCCAGTATCCGGCTGTGGCGTCGCAGGGCCTCGTTCATCCGATCACGCAGGGCATCCCCCGTGCCCACGGGGACCGTGGATTTTTCAACGACGATGACGGGCTCGCTACGGTGCCGGGCGATGGCTTCACCCACTGCGAAGACACTGCTCAGGTCTGCCGAACCGTCCGGGTGCGAAGGCGTGCCTACGGCAATGAACAGGACCTTGCCATGCTCCACGGCCGGCTGTTCCTCGCAGGTAAAACGCAGCCTTCCGTTATCCAGGTTGTCCTTCACCAACGCGGCCAGGCCAGGTTCAAAGATGCTGACGTGTCCCTGATTGAGGGCGGACACCTTTTCGCAGTCGATGTCCATGCAGACGACATCATGACCGACCTCTGCCAGGACGGCTGCCTGGACCAGACCGACATAGCCGCTACCGAATACACTGATTTTCATACGACCTTCCTGGGTGCGGATGCTTGAACGGGGCGAGAGTTGATGGTGAGGACGCCGAGGATGACCAGGGTCACTCCGAGGCTTTTCGAGAGGCTGAAGCCTTCATTGAAGAGCGGCAGCGCGGCGGCAAGCAGGTACACCAGCGCATAGCTGATGCTCAGCAGCGAATAGGCGCGGCCCAACGGCAGGTCTCGCAGCGCAACCAGCCAACAGAGCATCGACAAGGCGTAGGCAAAAATGGCGCCCACGACCACGGCCAGCGCCGTTGGATCGAGGCTGCCGGTGAGCCACTGTCCGGGCAGCGGAAGACGACTCATGCTCCAGCGCAAAGCCAATTGCGCGATGCTGACCAGCAACACGCTGCCCAGTGCAAAGATGACACCGCGACGAAGATTCATGCGTGCTGCCCCAGCAACATCACGCCGACGATCACCAGGGCGACGCCCAGCCAATGACGACGGTCGACGGGCTCGTGGAATACAAATCGGGCGACAAGGGTGATCAATACGAAATTCAGGCTCAACATCGGGTAGGCGATGCCCACTTCGAGGCGCTGTAATACCAGCAACCACACCAGCAGCCCGGCCCCCAGCGCCGCAAGCGCCAGCCACAGCCACGGCGAGCACAGTTTCTCGCCCCAGCCCGATGACCGGCCACGCCAGCTCTCGACGGCGTACTTCTGGGCAATCTGTCCCAGGCACGTCAGTACGCAGGCAGCCAATAGCAGCAACAAGCTCATGATGCGTCCTGGGGGAAAATCAGGATGACCAGGTTGCCCCGTTCATAACGTTTCCCATCCTTGGGCAACCGTTCGATTTCCTGAAGTTCTTCCTCTCCCTTGACCCGCATGACTACGCCGACCGAACCGCTTCGACGGGCGTCACGCATCCATTGCTCGACCTGTGGCGGGTCGACCCGTTGGTGTAGGCCGTCAGGGTAGGCAAGGCCATATTTCAGCTCGCCAATGGTGTTGTACAACGCCACTTCCTTACGCTTCAGGCGCCAGGCGAGGGCGGATGCGGCGCCAAGATCGTTGCTCAGCAACTTGTCGGCATGGCTGAGGGCATCGAGATGTTCGAGGATGAACTGATCGGGCATCTTGTTGGTGACCACGGACGCGGGCATCGCGGCCGGTAGCAACCCGATCAGCAGCAGGCTGCCGAAGGCCGGGGCAGCCCAGCAGCGCAACGGTTGAAGGGCTTGTAACAGGTTGGTCCCGATCCAGCCGCTCAGGCCGAGGGAGAGCAATGCCAGGTGTTGCGGTTCGTGGTCGTACAGCGGTTTTTTCAGTTGCAGGTAGACCAGGGCGACTAGCATCAGCAGGCCCAGCGCCAGGTTGAGCCAGCCGTTGATGACCAGGGAGCGGCCCTGCTTGTGTTCCAGCCGGTCCGCCAGGGCATGGCCCAGGAGTAGCGCCAGCGGCAACAGGCACGGCAGGATGTAGCTCGGCAACTTGCCTTTGCTAAGGCTGAAAAACAGCAACGGCATCAACAGCCACAACAACAGGAACGCGATATTCGCCTGGCGCCGTGCCTGCCACGCTTGCCGCAACGCAGCGGGCAACAGAGCCACCCATGGCAGGCTGAACGCCACCAGCAGCGGCAGATAGAACCACCAGGGGGCGTCATGCTGGGCATCGTCCCCGGCAAAGCGCCGGATATGCTCGTGCCAGAAGAAGAACCGCCAGTAATCCGGTTCCTCGATGTGCACCGCCAAGGCCCAGGGCAGGCTGACGACAATGGCCACGGCAATCGCCAGCGGCCCGAAGAGCAGCAATTCACGCCAGCGTCTTTGCCAGGCCATCCAGGGCAGGGCGATCAGCACCGGCAACAACCAGGCGAGAAAACCCTTGGTCAAGAAACCCAAGCCGCATGCCAGCCCCAGCATCGTCCAGCCGATCAGGCGTTGGCTGCGGGCACCGCTGTCCAGGGCAAACCACAACGCCGCCAGGCTCAGATTGACCCAGAAGGTGAACTGCGGATCGAGGTTGGCATAGCCCGCGGCGCCAGCGACCACGGTCAGGCTCATGTACAACAGCGCGCAGACGAAACTCTTGCGAGGGTCGTTCCAGAGCCGGCGGGCAAGCAGGTAGCACAGCATCACGCTGAGCCCGATGCTGATGGCCGAGGCAATGCGCACACCGAACAGATTCTCACCGAACAGTGCCTGGCCGACGGCGATCATCCAATAGCCGGCCGCTGGTTTTTCGAAGTAGCGCAGGCTCATGAACTGGGGTGAGACCCAGTCGCCGCTCAGCAGCATGCCCTGGCTGATCTGGGCGTAGCGGGTTTCGTCGGGAATCCACAGCCCATGACTGCCCAGCGGCAGCAGGTATGCCAACAGGCAGGTCGCCAGCAGCAGGGGTAGTGCCCAAGGCTTGCTCATGCGCCTTGCACTCCCAGCCAGCCTTCACGACCTTCGAGCGTGCCGCGCTTCACACGACCAGCAGGCAAGCCGTCAACGGCGGTGGGCAGCAGATCGCCCAGGGGCTGAAAGCGGATGCTTCGTTGGCGCGCCTGCGCCAGCAATTGACGGAAATGGTTGGCCATCAGTATCCCTTCGACTTCGGCATGGATCGTGTAGACGTTGAGTTTTCCGGCGGCAAAGCGCTCAAGGATGAAAGCGTTGTAGTCCTTGGCCATGACGCTTGGGCCGACCACCTCGTCGAAGGTCGGCAGATCAACGGGGATCTGCGGCGTGCCCAGGCTTCCACCGGCCAGCGCGGGCCGGAACAGGCTCTGCCCCCGACAGTCGCTGTTGTAGCGAAAGCCAAACGCCTGCTTGGCCTCGATCACACGCTCATCCGCGCGCCAACCGGCCGCCGCCGAGCACGTAACGGGCTCACCGAGGATATCGCTGAGGCTGTCTACCCCTCGGCGAATCTGCTCGATCAGCCGCGCTTGTTCCCATCGTCCGGCGTTGGCCTGCCAGCCATGGTGGTCCCAGGCGTGCAAGCCGACTTCATGGCCAGCCGCCCGGGCCTGACGCATCAGGTGCCCGAGGTCGCGGCCGATAGGCTTGCCGGGCCAGGCGGTGCCGGCCAGGAGGATGTCCCAGCCGTAGAGTCCCGCGGCGTTGGAGCGCAGCATTTTCCAAAGGAACTGCGGCCGCAGCAGGCGCCACAGATGACGGCCCATGTTGTCCGGCCCGACGCTGAAGAAAAACGTCGCCTTGACCTGTGCTTCCTGGAGAATCTCCAGTAACTGCGGCACGCCATCGCGCGTGCCTCGGTAGGTGTCGACATCGATTCGAAGACCCGCCTGCATCAACGCTTGTCCGCGATTTCGAGCATGGCTTCGCGCAGGAAGAAGTCCAGCGTGTTGCCGATGGTTTCACTCATCTGCACGGTTGGCGTCCAGTCCAGCAGGCGCTTGGCATTGGCGATGCTTGGTTTGCGGTGTGAGACGTCCTGGTAACCGGTGCCGTAGAAGGCCTTGCTTTCGACATCGCGGAACCCTGCGAAAGGCGGAAAGTTGTCGCGCAACGGGTGCGCCTCGAACTGTCGCAGCAGCTCCTCGCCCAATTGGCGAATGCTGGCTTCGTTGTCCGGGTTGCCGATGTTGATGATCTGCCCGTTGCAGGCGTCATTCTCGTTGTCGATGATCCGCGCCAGTGCTTCGACACCGTCGGCGATGTCGGTGAAGCAACGCTTCTGTTCACCGCCATCGAACAGGCGGATCGGCGTACCTTCCACCAGATTGAGGATCAGTTGGGTAATCGCCCGGGAACTGCCGATGCGTGCCGAATCCAATCGATCCAGGCGCGGGCCCATCCAATTGAAGGGGCGGAACAAGGTGAACTTCAGGCCTTTCTGGCCGTAGGCCCAGATCACCCGGTCGAGCAGTTGCTTGGAAATCGAGTAGATCCAGCGCTGCTTATTGATCGGGCCGACAACGAGGTTGGAGGTATCTTCGTCGAAGTTGTTGTCCTGGCACATGCCATAGACTTCGGACGTCGAGGGGAAGATCACCCGCTTGTTGTACTTGACGCAGTAGCGAACCAGTTTCAGGTTCTCTTCAAAATCCAGCTCGAACACCCGCAGCGGATTGCGGGTGTACTCGATGGGTGTGGCGATGGCTACAAGCGGCAGGATGACGTCGCATTTCTTGATGTGGTATTCGATCCATTCGGAATGGATGCTGATGTCGCCTTCGACAAAATGGAAACGCGGATGACTGCGCAGGCGTTCGATGGCATCGGAGCCGATGTCGAGGCCATAGACGTCGTATTTGTCGTCGCGCAGCAGTCGTTCCGACAGGTGATTGCCGATGAAGCCGTTGACGCCCAGAATCAACACCCGTGTGCGTCGTGGGCCCCGGCGAGACTCCGTGCCGCGTAGCACCGAGCCGTCAACCAGTCCCAATTCGTTGGCCAGTTGTGGCCCGCCCAGGTACAGGCCGTTTTCGTTGCGTTGGCCCGAGGTGATCACCAGGGAATCAACGCCACACGCAATGCGCAGTGGATCGACGCTGATGACGCGCCCCGGATCCAGGCCTTCGTTGCCCTCGACGACTTCCGCGCTCCAGACGATCAGCTTGTGTTCACCGACGGCACAAAACGCTCCGGGATAGGGTTGGGTCACGGCCCGGACCAGATTGAACAGTTCCTCGGCCGGGCGTTGCCAGACCAGCTTGCCGTCAGCTGCCGTGCGCCGACCGAACACCGTGGCCCTGGATTCGTCCTGCTCCCTTTCGCTGGCTTCACCGGCAAGCAGGCTGGGCAGCGTGTCGCGCAGCAGGTCGCTGGCCGCCTGGCGTAATTTGCCGTGCAAGCTCAACGCGGTGTCGCTGCGCTCGATGGCAACTTTTTGCTGGGCCAGGATCGCACCGGCATCCGCGCGTTTGACCATGCGGTGCAAGGTCACGCCGGTTTCGGTTTCACCGTTGACCAGTACCCAGTTGGCCGGCGCCCGCCCGCGATAACGTGGCAACAGGGAACCGTGCAGGTTGAACGCGCCTTTAGGGGCAATGGCGAGCAGCGGTTCGCTCAACAAATGACGGTAGTAGAACGAGAACAGGTAATCGGGATCCAGCTTGCCGATGCGCTCGATCCACAGCGGATGATTGACGTCTTCGGGAGCATGAACCGGGATGCTCTTGCGTGCACACAATTGGGCGACGGAGCCGTAGAAGGTGTTCTCCTTGGGGTCATCGGCGTGGGTAAACACCGCGACAATGTCGAAGCCGGAATTGAGCAGGGTTTCGATGCCGACACAGCCAATATCGTGATAGGCGAAAACTACGGCTTTTTTGCTCATGAGAGAACCTGATCTGAAGAAGTGGAGGTGAGGCCGTCAACGGTGATAACGGGGGCCGGCGTGGCGGGTTGTCCACGCAGGACCTTTTCGACGAAGAACCGCGGGCGCGCACGCACGTCGCTGTACATCCGCCCCAGGTATTCGCCCAGCAAACCCATGCCAATGAATTGCCCACCGGTGAACACGAACAGCACGGCGAACAGCACGAACGTCCCGCCACCGGCCCAGCCAGCGCCGAAGACCAGCCGCAGCACGATCAAGGCCATGGCGAACAGCACCCCCAGGCCGGCCATGGCGAAACCAACGATGCTCAGCAGCCGCAGAGGTGTGGTGGTCATGCAGGTGATCAGGTCGAACATCAGGTTGACCAGGCGCATGGCGCTGTACTTCGATTCCCCGTGCTCGCGCTCGGCGTGGCTCACCAGGATCTCCGTGGTGTGCCGGGCAAAGCTGTTGGCGAGGATCGGGATGAAGGTGCTGCGTTCGCGGCACGCGAGCATGGCGTCGACGATGGACCGCCGATAGGCGCGCAGCATGCAGCCGTAGTCGCTCATGGCAACGCCGGTGGAGCGTTGCACCGCCAGGTTGATCAGCTTCGACGGCCAGCGCCGCAAGGCCGAGTCCTGGCGGTTATTGCGTACCGTGGCGACCACGTCATAGCCCAGTTCGGCCTGGGCCACCAGGCGCGGAATCTCTTCGGGCGGGTTTTGCAGGTCAGCGTCGAGGGTGATGATGACGTCGCCCTGGCAGTGTTCGAAACCGGCCATAATCGCGGCGTGCTGACCATAATTGCGGTTCAGGATCACCGCGACGATCGGGCTGCCCCGCAGCGTCGCGGCTTCTTCCAGTATCTGCGCCGACTCGTCCCGACTGCCATCGTCGACCAGCACGATTTCGTATTTGTGGTGCAGTTGCCGGCACGCCGCTTCGGTACGTCGAAGCAACTCGGGCAGGCTCTCTTCTTCGTTGTAGACCGGTATGACAATCGACACGCAATTGATCGGGTAAGGTTTCACAGGTGTGCGTCCAAGACGTTTTCAATGGTGTCGACGACGCGATTCACGTCATCGCCGGTCATGTCGGGAAACAGCGGAATCGAGCACAGGCGTGCCGAGTTCCATTCGGTATTGGGTAGATGGACGTCGGGGAAGCGCTGGCGGTAGTAGGTGTGCAGGTGCGTTCCGATGAAATGGATGCCCGTGCCGATGTTCTGCGCCTGCAGGGCTTTCATGAACGCTTCGCGGTCCAGGCCGCAGCGCTCGGCATCGATGCGCAGGACGAACAGGTGCCAGGCATGCTGCTGCGCATACGCCGGAATCGCCAATGGCTGCACCTTTGAACCTTCCAGTCGTTGCAGGTACGCCTTGGCCAAGTCGGTGCGCTTGGCGTTGATGTCGTCCAGGCGCTCCAATTGCACGAGAGCGATGGCGGCGTTGATGTCGGCCAGGTTGTATTTGAAGCCTGGTTCCATCACTTGCGCTTGAGGCTTGCGACCATGGGTGAGGCGGTCGTAGGCGTCGACGCCGAGGCCGTGGAACTTGAGCATGCGCACCCGGGCGGCGAGTGCTTCATCGTCCGTGACGAACATGGCGCCTTCGGCACAGGTCATGTTCTTGATCGCATGGAATGAGAAAATGGCCGTGCCCTTGGCGCCGACGTGACGCCCTTGGTAAAGGGTGCCAGCCGCGTGCGCGGCGTCTTCGATAACGGCGATGCCGTGTTTTTCCGCCAACCCATGGAGAGGGTCGAGGTCGAACGCGGCGCCGGCATAGTGCACCGGGATGATCGCCCGGGTACGCGAGGTAATGGCCGCTTCGATGCTCGACAGATCACTCATGAGCGTGTCGCGGTCCACGTCGACGAACACCGGTGTGGCGCCTAGCAGGCAGATCATGTTGGCCGTCGACACCCAGGTCTGGGACGGCGTAATGACTTCATCGCCAGGGCCAATGCCTAATGCAAGTAACGCGATATGCATACCGCCGGTGGCCGAAGAAAGTGCAACGGCGTGCCGGCAGCCGACATAGGCGGCGAACTGCTCTTCAAGTTGCTGGTTTTTCGGGCCCGTGGTGATCCAGCCGGAGCGCAGTACCTCATTTACAGCGGCAATCTCTTCATCGCCAATGCTGGGGCGGGAGAAGGGAAGGAACGATTGACTCATGGGTACCCCAAGGATCTGAAGAGTAAGTAAGCGTTGAAAACGAGAGATTGGATCCAACGATAGCGTAGACGCTAAAAATAAGGCCGTATCAAGGAGTTACCTCGTAAGGAAAGCACCGTAGGAAGTGTTTCAGCGTTGCTTGGGCAGGAGGCACTCGAGACGAGTTAGCCCGTATTTATTGAGGTTAGGCGGTTTTTTTTGAAAGAAGTGTGAAAAAAAGCTGATTAAAAAAAACTTCACTTAATTAGGAAGTTTTCACATTCGAGCCTGACTCTTACATGGCTAGTGGCAGAATGCTTACAGGTGATTTTTCATCTGTATTACATTTTATTCTGCTAGGCACATGCCTTTTTAGTCCTATCAACAGGCTGGCGACCCTGATGGTTTTCACGTTCGCGCATTCGCGCTTCCAGCAAGTCATGTTTCGATCACAAAACCGTCATTTAAGTTTGATAAAAGCTCTGCAAGTTCCGAAAAATCGGGCCATCAAACAGAGTGAAGTATGCAAGTGACTGTTTTGAGTAGCAGGTATGTCAGTTTCAAGGCGTTCTCCTGCCTCCTGGTTGGGCAGGAGTCCGGCGCATGAGAATCCTGGTCACCGGTGCCGCTGGCTTCATCGGCTTTCATACCGTCAAACGCTTATGCGCCGACGGCCATCAGGTCATTGGTATCGATAACCTCAATGGCTATTACAGCATCGAGTTGAAACGGGCCCGGCTTGCGCAACTGGAGGCCTGTTCCAACTTTCAGTTCCGCTGGCTCGATGTGGCCGACAAGCAAGCACTGCTGGATCTGTTTGCCGAACAGCGTTTCGAGCAGGTCATCCACCTGGCTGCCCAGGCCGGCGTGCGTTATTCCATCGACAGTCCGGATACCTACGCGCAAAGCAATCTGGTGGGCTTTCTCAACATCCTCGAAGCCTGCCGTGCCCATGAGCCGACGCACTTGATCTATGCCTCGAGTAGCTCGGTGTATGGATTGAACGATCACCTGCCGTATGCCACGACCGACCCGGTCGATCGACCCATGTCGTTCTACGCCGCGACCAAGCGTGCCAATGAGTTGATGGCGCATTCCTATTCCCATCTCTACGGCATTCCCACGACCGGCCTACGCTTTTTTACCGTGTATGGGCCTTGGGGCCGACCCGACATGGCGCTGTTCAAGTTCACTGACGCCATCCTGAATGGCCGCGCCATCGATGTGTACAACGATGGTGCGATGTCTCGGGATTTCACCTACATCGACGACATCGTCGAAGGCCTCGTGCGATTGCTGCCACGCCCGCCTACCGACGAAAGCGGCGCACCGAACAAGGTCTACAACATCGGACGCGGTTCGCCGGTGAAGCTTCTGCATTTTGTCGAATGCATCGAAGAGGCGACGGGCATCCGCGCCATCAAGAACTTCTTGCCGTTGCAGTCAGGCGATGTGCTCAACACGTGGGCGGACACCCGTGACCTGGAAGATCGGGTGGGGTTTCGCCCGCTGACTTCGCTGTCCAGCGGTGTGCGGTCGTTTGTCGATTGGTACCGCGACTATTACCGCGTTTAACCGCGCATTTCGAATGTCCATAGGAAAACCATGCTCGAAACCCCTTATGTATCCGTCTTGATCCCGGCGAAGAACGAAGCAGGCAATCTCATTCCGTTGCTGGAGGAGGTGCGCGCAGCGCTGGTCAACGAGGCCTTTGAAGTCATCGTAGTGGACGATGGCAGCACCGACGCCACTGCGGCCGAACTGCGCACGCTGCAAGGCCAGGGCTACCCTCAGCTGCGAGTGCTCAGCCATGCCCGCTCCCTGGGACAGAGCACCTCCATCCACCATGCCGCCGTGGTGGCTCGCGGGCACTGGTTGGCGACCCTGGATGGCGATGGCCAGAACGACCCGGCCGATCTGCCGAAAATGCTCGACCTGGTGCGCGGTTCGGAAGGCAAGCCCGCAGGCGTCAAGCTGGTGGCGGGGCATCGGGTGAACCGTCGCGACACGGCGAGCAAGCGCTGGGCCTCGCGGTTTGCCAACAAGCTGCGTGCCAGTCTGCTGAAAGACCAGACCCCGGATACCGGATGCGGCATCAAATTGATCGAGCGCGAGGCCTTTTTGCGCCTGCCGTACTTCGATCACATGCACCGATTCATTCCTGCCCTGATCCGTCGTCATAACGGCCGGATGCTGGTTCAGCCGGTCAATCACCGTGAACGCGGGGCAGGGGTGTCCAACTACGGGAACCTGGACCGGGCCCTGGTGGGCATCGTCGATTTGTTGGGAGTGTGGTGGTTGATCAAACGCACCCGTCTGGACGTTAACGCGCAAGAAAGCGAGGCCTGACATGGGCAGGGAATCGATGTGGTTGGCTGTGGGATTCATGGGCCAGTTGGTCTTTACCGGGCGCTTTGCCCTGCAGTGGCTTTACAGTGAATACAAGAAGCGCAGCATGATTCCGGTGGGATTCTGGTACCTGAGCATTGTCGGCAGTGCGTTACTGCTGGCATACGCCATTTATCGCGAAGACCCGGTCTTCATCCTCGGCCAGTCCTTCGGCTTCATCGTGTACCTGCGCAACTTGCAGTTGATCGCCAGGCAGCACGAGCACAAAGGCCTTGAGCTGGACAAAAGGGGCTGAAACGGTGCGGATACGATTATCTTCCCCACGATGGGAATGGCTGGGTTTTGCGCTATTGGCGTTGGTCATGGTGGGTGCCGGGCTCGGCTGGCGGCAACCGCTGAATGTCGATGAAGAACGTTTCCTCGGCGTGGCCCTGGAAATGCTGCAGAACGGCTCGTGGTTCATTCCCCATCGGGCCGGGGAAATCTACGCCGACAAGCCGCCCCTGTTCATGTGGGCGGTGGCGCTGTTCGTGCAACTGACCCACCTGCCAAATGTTGCCCTGTACTTGCCCGCGCTGTTGGCCGGCAGCGTGACCACGGCCTGCCTGTATGACCTGGGCCGGCGCCTATGGGGGCGGCGCATCGGAGTGATTGCGGCGCTGCTGTTCCTGGCGACCTACCAGACCTACAGTATTCTGCGCACTGGACAGATCGATGGTTTTCTCGCGCTCTGGACCATTCTCGGTCTCTATGGCCTGTGCCGGCACCTGTTGCTCGGGCCGGACTGGCGCTGGTACTACATCGCCTGTGCGGCGATGGGGTTTGGCATCATCAGCAAAGGGGTCGGCTTTCTGCCGGTGTTGATGCTGATCCCTTATGCCTACGCGGTGCGTAAAGGCTGGAAAGGTGTGACGCCGATGCCCGGAAAAGCCGCTGCCTGGTGGCTGGGGCTGCTGGTGGCGTTGGCGGCCATTGCGGTATGGCTGGGCCCGCTGTTGTTGATCGTGGCGCAGGGCAGTGCCGACAGCCTGGCCTATGCCCAGGAAATCCTGTTCAAGCAAACGGCGGGTCGCTATGCCAACGCGTGGGAGCATCGTGAACCCTTCTGGTACTTCTTCGTCGAGGTGATACCGAAGTACTGGTTGCCGATTTTCTTCATGCTGCCCTGGCTGGTGCCGGCCTGGCGCAGGCAATTGCTCAAGCACGATGGGCGGGTGCTGGTGCTGCTCGGGTGGGTGCTGCTGGTGCTGCTGTTCTTCAGCCTGAGCAGCGGCAAGCGCAAGCTGTATATTTTTCCGGCATTGCCAGGGTTGATCCTGCTGGTGGCGCCGCTGGTTCCGTGGATGTTGCGCCGCTGGTTCAGCCGGCGCCCGCGGGGCAGGACGGTGTTCGTTGTCCTGACTGTTGTGTGGCTGTGCGCCTGGTTTGTCCGCGGCTTCGTCGAGCCCCACAAGGAGGGCGTCAACCCCCACGAAACCCTCATGGCTGACGTCGCGCGATTGAGCAACAACGCCGAACTGGTGCTGGTGGGGTGGCGTGAAGGGCACTGGTTGTTCGCCCGACAACCCATCGTGCACTTCGGTTTCTATAGCGATCAATCCCTGGAGCAATCCGCGCTGTGGCTTCGTAGCCACCCGCAGGCCTATGCGCTGGTGCCTGCGCGGGACCTGGCGCGCTGCTACGACCCGCAAAAGGCCCACAGCGTCGGCGAGACCTCCAGGGCCGAGTGGTTCCTGGTGGGGGCCGATGCGGATAACCAGCGGTGCCAGCCTCAGGCACCGGGGAAGGTGTATTCATTTGCGTGGAAGCAGCCTTTGTAGCGACTGGGAGACTGCTATCGCGAGCAGGCTCGCTCCCACAAGGGTTTCGCGGTGAGCACAGATCTCCTGTGGGAGCGAGCCTGCTCGCGATAGGGCCATGACCGGCAACCCACCCCCAAACCATGGCCAAACCAGTCAGCCAACTTGATAGCTTTGACCATTGCCGCCCAAGCCCTTCGGCGCGAGTATTCCTCTGTCCACGGTTCCCCCAACCAATAAAAAGTACAGAGGGATTCTAGTCATGCGCGATTACTCGTCCGCCACGTCGCAGTTCGATTACCTGCACACTGTCGACGCCGCACTCCACGGTTCGCTCGAGGCGTTGAACGCCTGCGTCGAGTGCTGCGACCGGCACGCGTTGCCGGGTCGCATCGCGTTGTTCTGGGAGGGCCGTGACGGCAGCGATGCGACCTGGACCTACCGTGACCTGCAGGACAACGCTGCACGCTTCGCCAATTTCCTGCTGGCCCAGGGCGTGGGCAAGGGCGACAAGGTAGCCGGCCTGCTGCCGCGTACCGCGGAGCTGCTGATCGTGGTGCTCGCCACCTGGCGCATCGGGGCCGTGTATCAGCCATTGTTCACCGCATTCGGACCCAAGGCCATCGAGCACCGTCTCGGCAGCTCCGGGGCTCGCATCGTCGTTACCGACAGCGTCAACCGGCCCAAGCTCAACGAAGTGACCGGTTGTCCCACCGTCGTCACCGTCGGCGGCGAACAAGGCCGGGGGATCGTGCGGGGCGACTACAGTTTCTGGGCTGAGGTGGCGAACCACTCCAACCAGTGCGAGCCGGTTATGCTCACCGGTGAAGACCCATTCCTACTTATGTTCACGTCCGGCACCACCGGGCCGGCCAAGGCATTGTCCGTGCCGCTCAAGGCCATCGTTGCCTTCCAGAGCTACACCCGTGACGCCGTGGACCTGCGTCCCGAAGATGCTTTCTGGAACGTTGCCGATCCGGGCTGGGCCTACGGTATCTACTTCGGCGTGACCGGCCCGTTGGCGATGGGCCATCCCATCACCTTCTACGATGGTCCCTTCACCCTGGAAAGCACGTGCCGGGTCATCAACAAATACGGCATTACCAACCTCACGGGCTCGCCCACCGCCTATCGCCTGCTGATTGCCGGAGGCGAGCAGTTCGCCCGGTCGATCAAGGGTCGGCTGCGCATCGTCAGCAGCGCCGGCGAGCCGCTGAACCCGGAGGTGATCCGCTGGTTCGCCGATAACCTGGATGTGGTGATCCACGACCATTACGGCCAGACCGAACTGGGCATGGTGCTGTGCAATCACCACGGGCTTGAACATCCAGTGCACCTGGGAGCGGCCGGCTTTGCCTCGCCGGGCCACCGGATCGTGGTGCTGGATGACCGTCACCAGGAGCTGGGCGTCGGCCAGCCGGGCATTCTCGCCGTCGACCGTAGCCAGTCGCCGATGTGCTGGTTCGCCGGTTATGAGGGCGGGCCCACCAAGGCGTTCGTCGGCAATTATTACCTGAGCGGCGATACCGTCGAGTTGAACCCGGACGGCAGCATCAGTTTCGTCGGTCGCAGTGATGACGTGATCACCACCTCGGGCTACCGCGTCGGTCCCTTCGACGTGGAAAGCGCCTTGATCGAACACCCGGCGGTGGTCGAAGCCGCGGTGATTGGCAAACCCGACCCGGAGCGTACCGAGCTGGTGAAGGCCTTCGTCGTGCTCAGTGCCCAGTACCGTGCCGCGCCAGAACTGGCCGAAGAGTTGCGCCAACACGTGCGCAAGCGCCTGGCCGCCCATGCGTATCCCCGTGAAATCGAATTTGTCAGCGACTTGCCGAAAACTCCGAGCGGCAAGCTGCAGCGCTTTATCTTGCGCAACCAGGAAATTGCCAAAGCCCAAGAAGCGGCGGCGCAGAACGTTTCAGCTTGAACCCAAGGAAACCATGATGCAGATCGACAATAAAATTTTCCTCGTCAGCGGCGGTGCGTCCGGCCTCGGTGCGGCCACCGGCGAGCTGTTGGTCAAGGCCGGCGCCAAGGTGATGCTGGTAGACCTCAATGCCGAGGCCGTGGCCGCCCAGGCGCAGAAGCTCGGCTGCCGGAGCGTAGTAGCGGATATCAGCAACGAGGCGGCGGCCGAAGCGGCGGTCAAGGCCACTGTCGAGGCATTTGGCGGCCTGAACGGCCTGGTGAACTGCGCCGGCATCGTGCGTGGCGAAAAGATCCTCGGCAAGAACGGCCCCCACGGGCTCGCCAGCTTCAGCCAGGTGATCAACGTCAACCTGATCGGCAGCTTCAACCTGCTGCGCCTGGCCGCTGCGGCCATTGCCGAAACCGAGGCCGATGCCGACGGCGAGCGCGGCGTGATCATCAACACCGCGTCGGTGGCTGCCTTCGACGGTCAGATCGGCCAGGCGGCCTATGCGGCATCCAAGGGCGCCATTGCCAGCCTGACCCTGCCGGCCGCCCGGGAACTGGCGCGTTTCGGCATCCGCGTGATGACCATCGCCCCGGGAATTTTCGAAACGCCGATGATGGCCGGCATGACCCCGGAAGTCCGTGAATCCCTGGCCGCCGGCGTGCCGTTTCCGCCGCGCCTGGGCAAACCCGCCGAGTATGCGGCGCTTGTCAGGCACATCATTGAAAACAGCATGCTCAACGGCGAGGTGATCCGTCTCGACGGTGCCTTGCGCATGGCAGCGAAGTAAGGAGAATTTGTCATGACCCACGATCCGATTGTCATCGTCAGCGCCGTCCGCACGCCAATGGGCGGTTTCCAAGGCGAACTCAAGAGCCTCAGCGCCCCGCAACTGGGCGCGGCCGCGATCAAGGCCGCCGTGGAGCGCGCCGGTATCACCCCGGGCTCCGTCGAAGAAGTGCTGTTCGGCTGCGTGCTCGCCGCCGGCCAGGGCCAGGCTCCGGCGCGGCAGGCGGCGTTGGGTGCCGGGCTCGACAAATCGACCCGTTGCACCACCCTGAACAAGATGTGCGGCTCGGGCATGGAAGCGACCATGCTCGCCCATGACATGCTCGTGGCCGGCAGTGCCGAGGTGGTGGTGGCCGGCGGCATGGAAAGCATGTCCAACGCCCCGTATCTGCTCGACCGTGCCCGCAGCGGCTTGCGCATGGGCCACGGCAAGGTCCTGGACCACATGTTCCTCGACGGCCTGGAAGACGCCTATGACAAGGGCCGCCTGATGGGCACCTTCGCCGAGGATTGCGCCGAAGCCAACGGTTTCAGCCGTGAGGCCCAGGACGCCTTCGCCATTGCGTCCACCACCCGCGCCCAGCAGGCGATCAAGGACGGCAGTTTCGACGCCGAGATCGTGCCGCTGCAGGTCATGGTCGGCAAGGAACAGGTCACGGTGAGCCACGACGAACAGCCGCCCAAGGCGCGAATCGACAAGATTGCGTCCCTCAAGCCGGCATTCCGCGAGGGCGGCACGGTGACGGCGGCCAACGCCAGCTCGATTTCCGACGGTGCCGCTGCCCTGGTGCTGATGCGCCAGAGCCAGGCGGCACAGCGCGGCTTGAAACCCCTGGCGGTGATTCACGGCCACGCGGCGTTTGCCGATACGCCGAGCCTGTTCCCCACCGCACCGATTGGCGCGGTGAAGAAGCTGATGCAAAAGACCGGCTGGTCGCTGGATGAAGTCGATCTGTTCGAAGTCAACGAAGCGTTTGCCGTGGTAGGGCTGGTGACCATGGCCAAGCTGGAAATTCCCCACGACAAGGTCAACATCCACGGCGGTGCCTGTGCGTTGGGCCACCCGATTGGTGCTTCCGGGGCACGGATCCTGGTGACGCTGCTCTCGGCCCTGCGCCAGAAGGGCCTCAAGCGCGGCGTTGCGGCGATTTGCATCGGCGGCGGCGAAGCCACGGCCATGGCCGTTGAATGCCTGTATTAAGGAATCACCATGCTCCCGACTGAAGAACAGACACAAATCAGCGACGTGGCCCGGCAGTTCGCCCAGGAACGCTTGAAACCGTTCGCCGCCGAGTGGGACCGCGAGCACCGCTTTCCCAGGGAAGCTATCGCCGAGATGGCCGAACTGGGCTTCTTCGGCATGCTCGTGCCGGAACAGTGGGGCGGTTGCGACACCGGCTACCTGACTTACGCCATGGCCCTGGAAGAAATCGCCGCCGGCGACGGGGCGTGCTCGACCATCATGAGCGTGCACAATTCGGTGGGTTGCGTGCCGATCCTCAAGTTCGGCAGCGATGAGCAGAAGGCCCGGTTTCTCACGCCCCTGGCCAGCGGCGCGATGCTCGGCGCCTTTGCCCTGACCGAGCCCCAGGCCGGCTCGGACGCCAGCAGCCTCAAGACCCGGGCACGACTGGACGGCGATCATTACGTGCTCAACGGTAGCAAACAGTTCATCACCTCCGGGCAGAACGCCGGGGTGGTGATCGTGTTCGCGGTGACCGATCCGAGTGCAGGCAAGCGGGGCATCAGCGCGTTCATCGTGCCCACCGATTCACCGGGGTACAGCGTGGCGCGGGTCGAGGACAAACTCGGCCAGCACGCCTCCGACACCTGCCAGATCCTGTTCGAGGATGTGAAAGTCCCGGTCGCCAATCGCCTGGGGGAGGAGGGTGAAGGCTACAGGATCGCCCTGGCGAACCTGGAGGGCGGGCGGGTCGGCATCGCGGCGCAATCGGTCGGCATGGCACGAGCGGCATTCGAAGCGGCCCGTGACTATGCCCGCGAGCGCCAGAGTTTCGGCAAACCGATCATCGAGCACCAGGCCGTGGCGTTCCGCCTGGCGGACATGGCGACCCAGATCGCCGTGGCACGGCAGATGGTGCATTACGCCGCCGCGCTGCGGGATAACGGTCAGCCTGCACTGGTAGAGGCTTCCATGGCCAAGTTGTTCGCCTCGGAAATGGCCGAAAAAGTCTGCTCTATGGCGTTGCAAACCCTGGGCGGATACGGTTATCTCAACGACTTCCCGCTGGAACGCATCTACCGCGATGTACGGGTCTGCCAGATCTACGAAGGCACCAGCGACATTCAGCGCATGGTCATTTCGCGCAATCTTTGAACAGGAGTCCTGCATGAGCTACGAAACGATTTTGTTGGAAATCAAGGACCGCGTCGGCCTGATCACCCTCAACCGTCCCCAGGCGCTGAACGCCTTGAACGCGCAGATCGTCAGTGAGTTGAACCACGCGCTGGACAGCCTGGAAGCGGACCCGAAGATCGGCTGCATCGTGCTGACCGGCTCGAAGAAGGCCTTCGCCGCCGGGGCCGACATCAAGGAAATGGCCGAGCTGACCTATCCGCAGATCTACCTCGACGACCTGTTCAGCGACAGCGACCGCGTGGCCAACCGCCGCAAGCCGATTATCGCGGCGGTGAACGGCTTCGCCTTGGGGGGCGGCTGTGAGCTGGCGCTGATGTGCGACTTCATCCTGGCCGGCGACAACGCCAAGTTCGGCCAGCCGGAAATCAACCTCGGTGTGCTGCCGGGCATGGGCGGCACCCAGCGCCTGACCCGCGCGGTGGGCAAGGCCAAGGCCATGGAAATGTGCCTGACCGGGCGTTTCATCGATGCGGTGGAAGCGGAACGTTGCGGCATCGTGGCGCGGATCGTACCGGCCGACGAACTGCTGGACGACGCCCTGAAAACTGCCGCGCTGATCGCGTCCAAGTCGGTGCCGATCAGCATGATGGTCAAGGAAAGCGTCAACCGTGCGTTTGAAGTGAGCCTGTCCGAAGGCGTGCGTTTCGAGCGACGGGTATTCCATGCGGCGTTCGCGACCCAGGATCAGAAAGAAGGCATGGCGGCCTTCGTGGCCAAGCGGCCGGCGGAGTTCCAGGACAAGTAAGCGGCGCCCTGACAGACGCCATCGCGAGCAGGCTCGCTCCCACACTGGGTCTGCGGTGTACGCAGCCTTTGTGTACGCCACAAGACCCTGTGGGAGCCGGGCTTGCCCGCGAAGACGGCGGCACAGTCAGCGCCTCCGTGGCAGACACGCCGCTTTCGCGAGCAGGCTCGCTCCCACACTGTGATCCTGCGGTGTGCGCAGCATGTGTGTACGCCATAGAACCCTGTGGGAGCGAGCCTGCTCGCGATGGCGGCCTATCGGCTTGCAGTCATTTGACTGGCAGGTTCGCTACGCGGCCTCGTGGAACTTCGCCTGGGATTTGCCGGCACGCTTGGCCCGGTACAGCGCTTCGTCGGCCTGGGCCAGCGCGTCGGCAAACGCGCCGCCGCTCCAGAGCGTGCCACCGATACTGCAACCGATCTTGATCGAGTGTCCGGCCAATACCACCGGTTCGGCCAGTTTCGCGAGGATGCGTTGCGCAGCACCCTGCATACTGGCCAGTGATTCTTCGCTGTTCAGGCGCAGCAGCAACACGAATTCGTCCCCTCCGTGGCGGACGGCAATGTCGCCTTCGCGTACGGCCGTCAGCAGTCGAATGCCGACTTCATGAAGCAACGCATCACCAACAGCATGGCCGAAGTCGTCATTGACGGGTTTGAATCCGTCGAGATCCACGCACAGCACGCCGAAGTCGCGTTGCGTATCGACTTCGCGGCCCACGGCCTCGACATACTTTTCCAGCGCCGCCCGATTGGGCAGGCCGGTGACGACATCGCGATAGGCAATGCCTTCGACCACCGCCAGCTGTCCTCTCTTACGGGTCAGGCTGTCGACGAGGTGGCGGATTGCAACACTCAGTGTTTCGACCTCGCGACTGCCCTTGAGAAGGGGGATGCTGACATCGGCCCCCTCGGACAACCGGGCGGCCGCCTCGGCAATGGTATTGATGGGCCCGGTAATAATGCCCGCCACAAACCACCCGACCACAGCGAACAGAACGGACAGCAGGCCACCCCATAGGAGGATCTCGTTACGCAACCGATGAGCCTCGGCGAAAGCGGCTTCGGCCGGCTGTCGCGTGATGACCGTCCACCCCAAACCGGGATAGTCGCCGACGCCAACGCTCTGGGCCGAACCAGCCATATACAGGTTACCGTCCGGCCAGCGCTTGACCGACCAGCTTTGCCCGCTCCCTTCGCTGACGGTGATGCCGATGGGTTTGCCGATCATTTCGTTGGGACCCAGGAGGACGGTGCCATCCTTGCTGAGTACCAGGAATTCCAGCCCGGGGAGGTGGGTCTGCAAGGGCTCGAACAAGGACCGGCCAACCTCGGCAGCCCACTTCCAGGAAAGGTGCGCCGCGAGCACGCCCACCAGACGCCCGGAGTCGTCCCGGACCGGCATGCTGATGTCGACGAATTTCATTGCTTCGCCGGAAGGGTTGGGCAGCAGCTTCGCCAGCATGACCGCCTCATGGACATCGCCGATGAAGGTCTCGTTCAGGCCATTGGCGAAGACCGGCCGCTGTGAAATGTCGACGCCTTCGAGCAACTTGTCGGTCGAGGCGACTACCGTGCCATGGGCATCGGTCAGGCCGATCCAGGAATAGCTTGGAAATTGATCGCTGAGATGGTTGAGCAGTGCTCGCGCTTCGCCAATGCTGGCGGCGTTGCGCAACGTCTCCAGTTGGCTCAGGACGGTGAGCGCCTTGGACCGGTTACTCATATCGCGATCGAGGCGATCAACCATCGAGTAGGCGTACTCGCTCAGTTGAAGGCCGGTTTTCTCTTTGAGCCTGGAGATGGACGATTCACCAATGACGGCACCGAACAGGCAACTAAGGACCAGTACGACCAAGGCGACAGCCAGTGCTATTCGCGCTCGTAAACTCTGAAAGGGAAGGGAATACATGTAAGTCGCCAAAGAGATGGAGTCGAATACCTGGGTCCCTGGCATCCTGTTTTTTCGTTATCGTCTCAGAATTCCCTCGCCCAGGGTACTGCCTTCGGCAAATGGCGCCGGCCACGCACAATCTCCACGGCGACACGATGGATGACGGGCGGGCGAAGCAGGAGGATATCTGCCGGGCTCAAGACGTGCGGGAGACACGCGCCCCAAACCCGGCAGTTGTTTCAGTCAGAAGATGAACTTGAGTAGCGCGATGACCACGATCAGGCCGATCAGGAAAATAATGCCAACGGTACTGCCAAGAAATTTCAACATGGTAGAGCTCTCATCGGATGGGCTTAATGGTCTAGACCCCTGGCGCAGTCGCTCGTTTAGATTATTTTGCGAAGGCTCACAGCCATTCGAATCGGCGATTTGACGATCCGCGGTATACGCGGCATGCTTGCTCGATCATGAGCATTTATGCTCGTTTATGCAGGTTGTAGACCCATGAGCTCACCCAACGATGTATTCCCCGGCGAACGCCAGCAGTTCATCAGCGAACGCCTTGCGCGATATGGCCGCGTGATCGCGGCCGATCTGGCCAGTGAACTGAATGTGTCCGAGCACTCGATCCGACGCGACCTGGGGGCGTTGGCGGCGGCCGGGCTATGTAAACGCGTTTACGGGGGCGCCATTCTCCTGCCCGCGGCCGAGCGACCGATAGACGTTCGCGTCAGGCAGGACGCCGGGCGCAAGAACAGTCTCGGCCAGACCGCCGCCGGGTTGTTGAGCGCCGGGCAGCACGTCTTCATCGATGCCGGTTCCACCAACCTGGCCATTGCCTGCGCCATTGACCCCCAGCTCCAGTTCACCGTCACCACCAACTCGCCACTGATTGCGGTGCAACTGATGAAGTTGCCTCGCGCCGAGGTCATCGTGCTGGGCGGGCGCTTGAACCCGGTGGCAGGCGGCGCAATCGGGCTGGCCGCGGCGCAGCAGCTGCGGCAGTTCAGTTTCGACCTGTGCTTTCTCGGCGCCTGCGCCATCGATCCGGACAACGGCATTACCGCTTTCGGCCTGGACGACGCTGAATTCAAGCGCGCGGTGGTCGCAGCGAGCGGCCAGGTGGTCGTGGCGGTGACCAACGAAAAACTCTCCAGCGTGGCGCACTACCAGGTGGCCGCGTGTGGCGAAGTTTCCGCACTGGTGGTGGAGCACGACGCGCCGCGGGAGCGCCTGGAGCCTTTCTTCAGCCGGATTTCCAATGTCGTGACGGCGTCTCGTTAGGTCGCTCGCTGCCGGGCTTGCCCCAATGCCAGTCAGTTGAGGAGCAAACGGCGCTAATCCTGTGGGAGCAAGCTTTACTCCCACGGGTTGTGGCTTAACTGACTGGCATCAGGCTTGCCGGGCCTCGACGCGAACGACCAGCCAGATGCCCGCCCCGGACACCAGCATTCCCAACGCCATCGGCCATGACAGCGGTTCGTTGAACATGGCCCAGGCCCAAAGCATTGTGACCGGTGGGCTGAGGTAGAGGAGGCTGGCGACGCGGGTGGCGGTTGCGCGGCGCAGGCAGAGCCAGTACAGCCCATAGCCGCCCATCGTCGACAAGCCCACCGTCCATAGCACGCTCAGGGCGAACCCGGCGCTGGGTATCGGAGCCAGGCTACCCGGTATGCCTTCAAGAACGGCAAATACCACGCCCGACACACAGCATTGCAGCCAGAGGTTGGGCATCAGGCCCAGGGCTTCGGACGCTGGCAGACACTTTTGCCAAAGGGTCGCGACGGCCAGGGAAAGCATGCCCAGCAAGGGCAGGGCATAGGCCCATCCTGGCGCGTGTCCCCAGGCGAGCGCACCGTGGGTGGCCAGCGCGGCGCCGGCCAGGCCGATGACCAGGCCTGCCCAGACTTGCCAGGGCTGTCGCTGTCCGAGGGCGCAGGCACCCAGCAGCGCCAGGCCCATCGGCAGCAGGTCGGCGAACAACGCGGCGAGGCCCGCGGGCACGCCCAGGGCAATGCCCTGGGTGATACCGGCGAGATAGCCGCCCATGGCCAGCAGGCCGATGCCGGCGTTTTTCAGTAGCGCCGCCGCCGGCGCCCGGCGTAACGGCTTGGCAACGAAGGGAAACAACACCAGTGTGATCACGACGCAGCGCCAGAACACCACCAGCAACGGAGGCGCGTAATCGATGGAAAAGCGCGCTCCGACAAAACCGGAGCTCCAGGTCAGGATCAATGTGGCTTCCAGCAAGGGCAACGGAATCATCCAGTACCAGGCGGAACGGGTCGAGGCAGGGCATGGGATCGTTTTCATGACCCCACGCTACAAAAACGCAGTAATCTGATAAATCAAAATGTGTTGCAGCAGTTCTTCACAAAAGGTGAATCATGGCGGCCGTACTCGACATCGAGCTGATTCGTACATTTCACGCCGTTGCGCGTATCGGCAAGTTCAGCGCCGCGGCAGAGCATCTGCATAAAAGCCCGGCGGCGGTGAGCGTGCATGTGCAGCGGCTGGAGGCGGTCGCCGGCGGGCGCCTGCTCAACCGCGACAATCAATCGGTCTCGCTGACGGCGCTGGGCAAGCGCCTGCTCATGTCGACTACGGAATTGCTGAGCGCCCATGACCGAGTGCTAGCCGATCTGCAGGGTAGCCGTCTGGCGGGGCGCATCAGTCTGGGAGTGCCCGACGAATATGCCAATCATGTCATCCGCGACATTCTGCCGACGTTCGTGGCGGCCTGGCCCAACGTGGTGCTGGAGCTCAAGACCGCCCCCAGTTATGCGCTACGGGACCTGGTGCAGCGTGGAAAACTCCAGGCCGCCGTCGTCACCCTGCCGAAGGGCCAGCAGGACGCGCAGGGGCAGGTGTTGGTACCGGCCACGCCTGTCTGGGTCGGGCCGATCAACATGATGCTGACCCTTTCGCAACCGCTCCCATTGGCCGTACACGCGGCGCAGTGCCCTTATCGACAAGCCATGCTCGAATCGCTCCGGCACAGCGGCCGCAAGGTGCGCATCGTGCTGGAAAGTCCCTCCAACCAGGCCGTCAAGGCGTGCGTCGAGGCCGGGCTGGCGATCAGCCTGATCGATCGTGCCCGTGTGACGGAGAAGATGCAGATACTCACGGGCCTGCCGGTCATTCCGGAGCATGACGTGGTGTTCATGCGCTCGCCCGGTGGCGAGGCCGATGAGGCGGTGGATTTGCTGGGCCAGGCCATGGGACAGCTGTTCAGGCTTTAGTGGCCTGTAACCGTACAGGCCACTGCCGATACCACTCAGGTGCGGAAGTGCCCCACCCGTTGCTGCTGATGATTCGCCATGTCATAGAGCTGAAGGCTGGCTTGCGACGCGTCCTGCATCCGGCTGGTCAATGTTTCGCTGATCGTGCGGATGTCGCTGACACGATGGCTGATGTCTTCGACCACTGAGCTTTGTTCCAGGGCCGCGCTGGCGATCTGCTGGTTCATTTGTTCGATCACTTCCACGGCGTCGCTGATGTGCTGCAACGCCACTTGGGTCTGCTCGACTTGAACCACGCTGCCCCTGGCCAGTTCGCGGCTGAGCTGGGTGTTGTGTACGACCTCCTGGCTGAGCTGTTGCAGCGCCTCGATCACCCTGCGGATGTGTTCCACCGAGTTCTGGGTATTGCTGGCCAAGTGTCGGACTTCGTCTGCCACCACCGCGAAGCCGCGCCCCTGTTCGCCGGCCCTGGCCGCTTCAATCGCAGCGTTCAGGGCCAGCAGGTTGGTTTGCTGGGCGATGGCGCAGATCACGTCCAGCACCTGGTTGATCTGCTGGCTGTTGTCGGCCAGGGTCTGCACCTGGCCGAGGGTGGTTTCGAGGCTTTGATCAAGGGTACCGATACTGCTGACGGCGTTGGCGAACAGGGCTCGTCCGGATCGGCTGGCACTTTCGGCGCGAGTGGCCGCATCCGCCGCCTGATGGGAATGTCGGGCGACTTCCTGGGCACTGGCGCTCATCTCATGCAGCGCGGTAGCGGCCAGCTCGACATCCCGGTACTGCCTGGACATGCCCGTGCTCACTTCCTGGGCCACCTGGGAGGAGGTATCGGCGGTGTTGCGGGTGTCCTGGGACGCTTGCTGGATATCGCGGATGATGGGTTGCAGCTTGGCGAGGAAGCGATTGAAGCCGTTGGCCAGTTGGCCCAGCTCGTCGCTGCGGTCGTCGGGCAGGCGCCGGGTGAGGTCGCCGTCGCCTTCGACAATGGCATTGAGCATGTCGGCGACGCTGAGCAGCGGCCGGGTTACGCCGTAGGCGGTCAGCCAGATGAGCGACAAGCCCAGACCGCCGGCCAGCAGGCCCAGGCCGAGGTTGACCCAGTTGGCGTGTTGCTGCCGTTCATCCAGCTGGGCCTGCATCTGCAAGGCCGGTGCCTGCACCAGCGCTTCGGGAACCCGTATCTGCAACTGCCACGGGGCGCCGTTCGCGACGGTCTGCACGCTCTGGCGCACGTCGACCGAGGTCTCCGATACGCTGCCGCTGTGGCCGGCAAGCTGGCCCGATGAGGACAGAATGCTGATCTCGCTGTGGCCAGGATACAAGTCATCGGCCAAGCTGGCGGCGAGTTTCTGCAAGGTGTCGAGGCTGATGTCCATACCCACGACGCCGATGGCCTGTCCCTTGTCCATCAGCGGCACCGAGATACTGCTCATGAGGGTTTTCCTGCCCTCGACTTCGACTTCGTAGGGCTCCGTCACGCAGGTTCGCCGCTCGGTCTGCGGGCAGAAGTACCAGGCGTTCCCCGGTTCGCTGCCCGGCGGAGCACTGTTTGCAACGATCTGGGCTTCGCTGAGTATTTCCTGGACCAGTTGCCCCGGCTGGCTTTGCGACCAATACAAGGCAAAGCGACCTTTTTCGTTCCCGGCCAGGTTTCGCTGGTCGGAAAAACCGGCATCTTCCCCGGCCAGCGCGTCGGGCAACAACACGACGTACAGCCCGAGGATCTTCTCGCGCTTGAGCAAGGCCTGGCGGGCGGCGCCGATCAGCGCCTGGCGCAGTTGCGTGGCGGTCAATCGGCCGTCCAGGGTCTGGGCGCGTAGCTGCAGCACTTCCTGGCTGAATCCTTCCCCGTACAACGCTGTTTCGTTGAAGAAGCGCTCAACCCGCTGGCCGTGGGCGAGGGCTTGGGCCTGCAGGCGTTCCAGGGCTGACTGGCCCAACAAAAGACTGCTCTGTTGCTTCAACAACTTTGCGCCCTGCTGGTTCTGGTACAGGGAAGCACCGGTCAATGCGCCGACCACGGCGAGGAGGGACAGCCCACTCAAAAGCGTGATCCGCCACTGAATACTGAGACGCGCGAAGAACATGCCGGGACTTCCTGCTGGAGGCTTCAGATCGCACGCAGACAAAGCCTGGGGTGGCATTGGAAGGCGCGTCCCGCCTGATTGTTATTGTGGGGGACCCGGACTTGGTTCAAGAGCGGGCGAGGTCATCTTGCCGGACGCAATGTCCATGTCGTTAGCCCGAATCGGCAGCCACTGCCGAGTGCCGGACATCGCGATTGCCCCGCTTTGGGGCGGGGCTCCCGATGCTGCCGATTTGGGATAGCGAACGGTTTTGGCGAGGGCATAGGATCGACCCCAGCACCCAGGCAGCAAGCGAGTGCACAGCGGTGAGTCTGGCGTGCCCGGATCCTGCAACAGCGGCCTCATACAATAAGGTTAAAAAAATGAGCGTATCTTTTCCGATCAGCAACTCGACGGAGTTGAAGCGAGGCGCCTTGGGTGTCGGCTTCATCATTTTCTTCGTGGTATCGGCTGCAAGCCCACTGAGCGTCATCGCCGGAGGCTTTCCCATCGGCATCATGCTGGGGAACGGTGCCGGTACGCCGGCCTTGTTGATCCTGGCCCTATTGGTATTGCTGGCGTTCTCGGCGGGATACACCGCCATGTCCCGGCACATGACCAACGCGGGCGGTTTCTATGCCTTCACCGCCCGTGGGCTGGGTGGCCTGGCCGGCGGCGCGGCGGGGGTGTTGGCAATGTTCGCCTACAACATCCTGCAAGTGGGCCTGTACGGCATGTTCGGCGGGGTCGTCAGCGGCACAATGGCCAGTGTCTTCAACCTGGACTTGCCGTGGTGGTGTTATTCGCTCCTGGCCATGGCGAGTGTGGCGATTCTGGGTTATCGCAAGATCGACCTCTCTGCGCGGGTGCTCTCGGTGGTGGTCATCGCCGAGTACCTGGCCATCCTGATCCTGGATTTCGCCATCCTCAAGAGCGGTGGCGACAGTGGCATCAATCTCGATTCGTTTGACCGCAGCCACGTGCTCAGCGGCACGCCGTCCATTGGCCTGTTGTTCTGTTTTGCCGCCTTCATCGGCTTTGAAGCCACCACCATCTATGGCGAAGAGGCCCGCGATCCGCACCGTACCATTCCCATCGCCACCTACAGCTCGGTGCTGTTGATCGGCGGTTTCTATGCCTTGTCGGTGTGGGCCATGGTGGTGGGGGTGGGGGCGGACAAGATTGTCCCGACGTTGCAGGCATTGCAGGACCCGACCACGTTCATCTATGGCATGTCCGATCACTTTGTCGGCCCGCACCTGACCCAGGTCATCCGTATCCTGTTCATGGTCAGCATCTATGCCGGACTGCTGGCGTTCCACAATGCCGCGGCCCGTTATTTCTACGCCATCGGCCGTGACGGTCTGCTGCATCGCCAATTGGGCACGACTCACCGCGTCCACCAGAGCCCGCACATGGGCTCGGCGCTGCAAAGCCTGATTGCCGCCGTGGTGGTGCTGATTTTCGCCGCGCTGGATGCCGACCCGATCCTGCAGCTGTTCGCCTGGTTCTCCAACTTGGCGACTCTGTGCGTGATCCTGCTGATGGCACTGACCTCGGCGGCGGTGGTGGTCTACTTCCGGCGCCACCCGGAACTGAAGCTCGGCCTCTGGCGCGGGCGGATCCTGCCAGTGTTTTCCTGCCTGGCATTGCTGGTGGTCCTGGCGCTCGCGGTGATTCATTTCGACGTGCTGACCGGGGCCAGTGCGCGGCTGTCTTATGCCCTCTGCGCCATCATCCCCGTTGCGCTGGTCGTCGGTGTAGGCCTGGCGATCCGGCTACGCAGGATTTCCCCCGAGCGGTTCAAGACCCTGGGTAGCCACAAGCTTTAGGGTCTGTCGCAGCACTGTTCAACTCTCACGAAAAATACCGGTCCGCGTGGTACGGGACGGCCCGTCCGCGCGCGAAAGGGAGGTACTGATGCACGATTATCAAATGCTCATCAACGGGGTTGCGGTCAGCGGCGAACAGGGTGGCTTCGATGTCATCAACCCGGCCACCGGCAGCGCCTTTGCCCGCTGTCCCGCCGGCTCCCTGGCCCAGTTGGACCTGGCGGTCGACGCGGCCCAGGCGGCCTTCAGCGAGTGGCGCCACAGCACTCACGAAGACCGGCGGGAGCGCTTGCTGGGCATCGCCGCGGACATCGAAGCGCAAGCCGAGGCGTTGGCACGATTGATTGTCCAGGAGCAGGGCAAGCCGCTGGCGCTCGCGCTGTTCGAAGTCATGGGGGCAGTGGCCTGGACGCGCTACACCGCCGAACAGCAGATTCCGGTGGAGCGGGTGGAAGAAACCCCGACCCAGCGTATCGAGCTGCACCGCAAGCCGTTGGGGGTGGTGGCCTCGATCACGCCTTGGAACTGGCCGTTCATGATCGCCATCTGGCACATCATGCCGGCGCTGCGGGCCGGCAATTGCGTGATCAGCAAACCGTCCAGCCTCACGCCGTTGAGTACCCTGAGCCTGGTGCACATCATCGCCCGCCATGTGCCCAAGGGTGTGATCAACGTCGTGACCGGAGAACAGGGTTTCGGCAGCGCGATCACCTCCCATGCCGGCATCCACAAGATCGTATTCACCGGCTCGACCGCCACCGGCCAGAGCGTGATGCGCGGCGCCGCGAGCAATCTCAAGCGCCTGACGCTGGAGCTGGGCGGCAATGACGCCGCCATCGTGTTGCCCGGCACCCCGGTGGAGGCCGTGGCCGAAGACATTTTCCAGGCGGCCTTCCTGAACATGGGCCAGACCTGTGCCGCCCTCAAGCGCCTGTACATCCACCAATCCCAATACGAGGCCTTCGCCGACGCGCTGGTGCGGATCGCGGCGCGCCAGGTGGTGGGTGACGGCCTGGAGCCCGGCGTCACTTTCGGGCCGGTGCAGAACCTTGAACAGCTGGAACTGGTCGAGGCGCTGGTCGCCGACGCCCGTGCCCATGGCGGTCGGGTGTTGTGCGGCGGTGCTCGGTTGGACCGGCCGGGGTTTTTCTATC
Organism: Pseudomonas sp. ICMP22404; assembly: GCF_006227205.1. Classification (GTDB taxonomy): domain Bacteria; phylum Pseudomonadota; class Gammaproteobacteria; order Pseudomonadales; family Pseudomonadaceae; genus Aquipseudomonas. Next base: position 253,897 of record NZ_VCNG01000003.1, on the reverse strand, counting down.
CGCCGACCCTTGTGGCCGACGTGACGGACGGGCACCGGCTGGTCGATGAAGAACAGTTCGGTCCGGTGCTGCCGTTGATTGCCTATCAGGATATCGAGGACGTCTTGCGTCGCGCCAATGCCAGCGACATGGGCCTGGGGGGCTCGGTGTGGGGCAGTGATGTCGCGCAGGCACAGGCCTTGGCCGGTCGCCTGGAAAGCGGCGTGGCCTGGGTCAACTGCCACGCGCAGATCCAACCGAATACGCCTTTTGGCGGCAGCAAGATGTCCGGGTTCGGCGTCGAGTTCGGCCTTGAAGGGTTGCTGGAGTTCACCGGCCAGCAACTGCTGTTTGTACGCACCCGTGAAACTGAGTGAGGACTTGAATCATGTACGAGCAATACAAGACAGCGCAGAAGAAGTTCTGGCACCCGATGAGTTCCGCGGCACCGGCCCAGCGCTCGAAAACCCTGATCATCGCCAAGGGTGACGGCAACTACATCACCGATATCGACGGCCAGCGCATGCTCGACGGCGTCGGCGGTTTGTGGAACGTTAACGTGGGCCACAATCGAGCCTCGGTAAAGGCCGCCATCGCCGCGCAACTGGATGAACTGGCGTATTACCAGACGTTCGATGGTATCGCTCATCCACGGGTGTTCGACCTGGCTGAGCGGCTGGTCTCGATGTTTGCCCAGGAGAACATGGCCCGGGTGCTGTTCAGCGCCGGCGGTTCGGATGCGGTGGAGACGGCATTGAAAATGGCCCGCCAGTACTGGATCGCCAGTGGCGAGCCGGGGCGTACCCGTTTCCTGTCGTTGCGCAACGGTTACCACGGCGTGCACATGGGCGGCACTTCGGTGGGCGGTAACGGTGTCTATCACTACAACCACGGGCCATTGCTCGCGGGCTGCCATTTGCTCGACACGCCGTGGCTGTATCGCAACCCCTGGGATTGCCGCGATCCGGAAGAACTGACTGCCCACTGCATTCGTCAGTTGGAAGACCAGATCGCGCTGTTGGGCGGGCAAACCATCGCTGCGCTGATCGCCGAACCGGTGCAGGGGGCCGGCGGCGTCATCGTGCCGCCGGCGAACTACTGGAAGAGGCTGCGGGAAGTCTGCGATCGCCACGGCATTCTGTTGATCGCCGACGAAGTGGTGACGGGGTTCGGTCGCACGGGCTTCATGCTCGGCAGTCGGGGTTGGGGTGTCGCGCCGGACGTGTTGTGCCTGGCCAAGGGCATCACCGCCGGTTACATCCCGATGGGCGCCACGGTGTTCAACCAGCGGATCGCCAATGCCATCGAGAACGGCCCGGGGTTCAGCAGTGTGATCATGCACGGCTACACCTACAGCGGCCACCCGACCGCGTGTGCCGCGGCCCTGGCGGTGCTGGACATTGTCGAGGCCGAGGATCTGCCGGGCAACGCCGGGAAAATCGGCGCTCAGTTGCTGGAGCAACTGCAGCCGCTGGCGGAACGCTACGCGGTGGTCGGTGAGGCGCGCGGCAAGGGCTTGATGATCGCCCTGGACCTGGTGACGGACAAGGCCACCCGCGAGCCCCTCGATCCGGCGACCGGCCTTGCTGCGCGGATTGCCGATGAAGCGCGCCGTGGCGGTGTGCTGGTGCGTCCGATCGGCAACAAGATCGTCTTGTCGCCGCCGCTGACCCTGACATCAGAAGAAGCCGGTTTGATCGTTCAGGCCCTCGATCACGCCCTGGCCACCTGCCGCTGACCTGCAAAGCCGGTGCAGTCATCTGCACCGGCTTCACGAATCGCCAAGACAGCCTTTGAAAGGCGCACCACAAGGAGCTTCAGCCATGCGGTATCCATCGCGTATTGAATTTTTCAGCAGCGGTCTCGCCTGCACGTTGGCGTTCTGCGCCATGGGCCAGGCCCAGGCCTATGAGCTGTACGCCGACGAAGACAGCCACCTCAACGCTGACCTGCTGGCGGTGTTCGGTCATTTCAACAGCCGCAAGAACTACGACGGCACACCGGGCGGGTCCACCTGGCGGGAAGGCTTCATCAAATATGGCGTGAGTGGCGACCAGGCCTTGGCCGGTCGGGGAACCGCCTACGGCGCATTCAGCCTGGTCAGTTCCGCGACCTGGGGCGACGGTGACGCGGCAGGGAACAGTCTGGGGAGCGAGCGGACCACGAAAATTGAAGACGCTTATCTGGGCTGGCGTTCCGCCGATCTGTTCCCGCTGTTGGGCCAGGACGGCGTCGACATCTCCGGTGGACGCCAGGTGGTCAAGTTGGGCAGGGGATTTCTGATCAACGACGACGGGCCGAACATGGGCAAGGGCCCCGCCGATGGCCGCCTGAACCGTGGTGGTGCCTATTACCTGGCGGCTCGACACGCTTTCGACCAAACCGCGGTGGTGCGCCTGGGCGGGCAGGACGGTGTGCATGGCAGCGTGGCGTGGCTCAAGTCCGACAACCGTGCTCAGGCCGAAACTGAACTGGCCGCCGGTACCCTGGACTACACGGCCAAGGCCGGAACGCTGGGGCTGACCTGGGTCCATGGCATTGATGTGAGTGACCACTGGGCCAGTGATTTTCAGAAGCAACGCAAAGGGATGGATGTCTACAGCATTCGCGGTGAAGGTGACGCAGGGATCGAGAACGCCAGCCTGGCGTTTGAGTACGCCTGGCAAGACAAGGACGCCGGTCCCGAGAAAGCCTGGTACGCCGAGGCCGGATACACTTTTGCCGACGTGACCTGGTCACCGAAACTGACATACCGCTATTCCCGCTACTCGCAGAAATGGGACTCGCTGTTTACCGGCCAGAGTACCGGCTACGGGACCTGGTTCCAGGGCGAAGTGGCCGGCAACTACGCCGGGCCATTCAACAGCAATACCGCCATCCATCACGTCGGCCTGAAGGCCACGCCATTGGAGAACCTGACCCTCGGCGCGCTGTTCTTCGATTTCAACACGGTGCGCAAAAGCAATGCGCTGAACCTGGATGCGCGGGAGCTGGACCTCTATGCCGAGTGGGCCGTCAATCCGCACCTGATCGTCACGCCGCTCATAGGGCTCTACAAACCGGACCGGGACTCGACCACCGGCGGCAATCAAGCCACCGGCAACGGCACCAACGTGTACAGCCAGGTGAGTGTGGCCGTTCCGTTCTGAGGCACGGGCTGCGGCGGCCTAGTGCTGAAGGGGGGCGGGTGGGTTGTGCATTTTTTCGGCAATGCGCCGGGTGGTCTCCATCACCATTTCAACCACGGTTTCCTGGCGCAGCAGCTTGAAGCTCTGGGTGCTGCCGACCGCGGAAAGGCTGCCCACCACCTCGTCGATCTCGGAATTGATGATCGGCGCGGCGATACCGGTCAGTCCCTGGTTGAGTTCGTCGTGGGTCAGGCAGTAGCCATCCTTGCGGATCTTTTTGGCTGCCTTGGAAAAGCTGGCCCAGTCGTAGGGATTGTCCGGGTCGTTGGCCAAGTGCTCGTCGTACAGGCGTTGCAGGCGCCGGCTCTTCTGGAAGGCGATCAGGACCTTGGACTGCGCACCGCGAAAAAACGGCAGCGGCTGGCCGCGACCGAAGGCAAAGCGGTACGTGTCAGTGGGTTCGGCGATGTAGGTGTTGATGATGTGACCGTCGTAGAAAACGCTGGCGAACACCGCCAGGCCGGTTTCTTCGGACAGCTCGTGCATCAGCTCGCGGCCGGCCACGAGGATCGGGTCGTACTGCCGCATCATCCAGTCCAGTTCGATGATCCGTGGACCCAGGCCATAGCTGCCGGCATCCACCCGGCTTAGCAGGCCGGCGTCGCACAGGTCCTTGACGTAGCGGTACACGGTCGCCCGTGAGAGGCCCATGTGCTCGGCGATGGTGTCGGGGTCGATCTTCAGCCGTTGCGGGCCGAACAGGTCCAGGACACTCAACATTTTACTCAGACTGCTCATTTGGCTCCTAAAGGGGAAGGGCGCGTGGCTGGCCGTTTGGTGAGCACTATAGGTAGACGCGCCTGGGATGGAAAGCCTGCTCACCGGCTGATGCAAGCGCTGCAACGTTACTCCAGGGCTTGAGAAATGCAAGCGGATTTGCAAGATATGATGCGCCATAAATTCACATTAATCTCAAAATACGAGCTTTATGAAAATAAAATGCTTGTTATGTTGGTTTTGATGTGTGATAAATCTCAGCCATTGCAAACGCTCGAACAAGAGGGCTGGAAATGAATGGCGCGCAATTGATAGTGAAGGCGGCGGTGGCAAGCGGTATCGAGTACTGTTTCGCCAACCCCGGAACGACCGAAATCCCCCTGGTGGCCGCCATGGCCAGCGCCCCGGCCCTCAAGCCGGTTCTGTCCTTGTTCGAAGGTGTATGCACTGGCGCCGCGGACGGTTACGGCCGGATTGCCGGCAAGCCGGCGATGACCCTGACGCATCTGGGGCCTGGTTTCGCCAACGGCATTGCCAACCTGCACAATGCCCGTCGCGCCAACACCCCGATCGTCAACGTCATCGGCGATCACGCCTCCTGGCACGTCAACTACGATCCGCCGCTGGCCAGCGATATCCAGGCATTGGCCGGGAGCGTCTCCGGCTGGGTGCGTACATCGCGCACGGCATCGGGTATCGGCGAGGATCTCCAGGAGGCCGTGCGGTCCGCCTGGCAAGCCAAGGGCCAGATCGCCAGCCTGATCCTGCCGATGGACCTGCAAGCCAACGAAGTGGCGCAGGAAACGGCCTTCAGCACCTTGCACGCGCCGGTTCGGCGGTTTGCCGGTGACCGGATCGAAGCCATCGCCCAGGCACTGCGCAATGGTCAGCGCCTGGTGTTTATCGTGGGTGACCAGGGCCTGTCGGTTGCCGGCCTTGAAGCGGCAGGGCGCCTGGCACAGCTGCCCGGTGTGCACTTGTTCGCCGAAACCTTTCCGCGCTTGAGCTATCGCGGCGGTGGCCTGCCGGACCTGGATCGCTTGCCCTATTTCCCCGAAGTGGCCATCGGCGTCCTGGACCAATACGACGCGGTGGTGTGTGCCGGCATTCCGGAGCCGATCAGTTACTTCGGCTACGAAGGCATTCCGTCTCGCTTGGCGGAACGGGATCGCCTGCTTTACCTGGCTGACGTCGGTGATGACGTGGCCGGTGCACTCACCGCACTGGCCGACGCACTGGAAGCACCGGCTTTCGTGCCGACGCCGATGGGGGTCGAGTTGCCGCCTGCTACCGCCGAGTTGACCCCGCAGTCGATAGGGCAGGTGTTGGCCGCTTCGTTGCCGGATGACTGCATTGTCTCGGTGGAGGGTGGCACTTGCGGCTACCCGTTCTTCACCGCGTCGGCCCGTGCCGCACGGCATCGGGTGCTGACCAATACCGGGGGGGCCATCGGCCAGGGCATTCCGGTGGGGTTCGGCGCAGCGCTGGCCGAGCGAGGCAATCGGGTGTTCTGCCTGCAATCGGACGGCAGTGCCCAGTACACCATCCAGACCCTGTGGAGCATCGCCCGGGAACAGCTGCCGGTGGTGATTCTGATTGCGGCCAACCATCGCTACGCAATTCTGCAGAACGAGTTGCGCCGGTTTGGCATGACTGATTTCGGTCCCGAAGCCCTGAGCCTGACCGTGCTGGACCGTCCACGCGTCGACTGGAAAGCCCTGGCCAAGGGCTACGGCCTGGCGGCGAGCACGGTGCACACCAATGCCGAATTGCAATGCGCCTTGGCCAATGCGGCCGCCGATGGCGGTCCTTGCCTGATTGAAATGGCGCTGTGAAGGAGGGGATATGAGCCAGATCCAACTGTTACCTGCCGTCGAGAAATTCCTTGCGCAACCCGGCCGACTGTTCATTGGCGGCACCTGGCAGGACGCCGCCAGCGGTCGCCGGTTTGCCGTGGAAAACCCGGCCAGCGAAAGCAGCGTGGCTGAAGTGGCGGAAGGCGGTGAACGCGATGTCGACGCGGCCGTCGCAGCGGCCCGCGCAGCTTTCACCGGGCCGTGGGCGCAGCATTCGCCGGCCCAGCGTGGCCTGTTGTTGTTCCGCCTGGCGGAATTGCTGGATCAGCACCGCGAGGAACTGGCCCAGTTGATCACGCTGGAGAACGGCAAGCCGATTGCCAATGCCCGCGGTGAAGCGGCCAGCGCCGCCAACATCATTCGTTATTTTGCCGGCTGGCCGACCAAGATCGAGGGCAGCACGCACCCGGTGTCTCCCGCCAGCGGCGCGCCGATGCTCAATTACACCGTGCGTGAGCCCGTGGGCGTCTGCGCGCTGATCGTGCCGTGGAATTTCCCGCTGACCATGTGCGTGTGGAAGCTCGGCCCGGTGCTGGCGACCGGTTGCGTCGCGGTGCTCAAGCCGGCCGAACAGACGCCCCTGGTTGCGATTCGCCTGGTGCAGTTGATCGAGGCCGCCGGCTTCCCGGCCGGGGTGGTCAACCTGGTCACCGGCCTGGGCGCCCATACCGGCGCGCCGCTGGCCGGGCACCCGGACGTGGACAAGATCGCCTTTACCGGTTCGACCCAGGTCGGTCGGCTGATCGCTCAAGCGGCCACCGGCAACATGAAAAAGGTGTCCCTGGAGCTGGGCGGCAAGTCGCCCAACATCATTTTGCCGGACGCCGATATCGTGCGCGCCGCCAAGGGCGCCGCGGATGGGATTTTCTACAACCAGGGCCAGGTCTGCACCGCCGGCTCGCGTCTGTATGTGCACGCCAGCGTCCTCGACCAGGTCCTGGAAGAACTCCAGCGCCATGCCGCCGCCCATGTGCTGGGCCCTGGACTGGATCCGGCCAGCAGCATGGGGCCGCTGGTGTCGGCCCGGCAATTGGGCTCGGTCCATGGCTATCTGCAACGGGGCCAGGAGGAGGGCGCCGAACTGATCTGCGGCGGCGACCGGCCGGCCCACCTGGAGCGCGGCCATTTCATTCAGCCCAGCGTGTTCCTTGACCGCGCCGAGCGGGCCTGCGTCGCCCGCGAGGAAATCTTCGGCCCGGTGCTGACCGTCATGAGCTGGACCGAGGTCGATGAGCTGGTCCTGCGGGCCAACGACTCGCCCTACGGCCTGGCGGCCGGTCTCTGGACCCGGGACTTGCGCTCCGCGCACCGCGTGGCCGCGCAATTGAAGGCCGGCTCGGTGTGGATCAACTGCTGGAACGTCGTCGACCCGGCCTCGCCATTCGGTGGCTACAAACAGTCCGGGTGGGGACGGGAAATGAGCAAGAACGTGATCGATGCCTACACCGAAACCAAAAGTGTTTTCGTCGATCTCGCCTGAGCCGAACAATCACAAGAGGAACTGCTATGGATCTGGAATTACAAGGCCGCGTGGCCATCGTCACCGGCGGTGGCATGGGCATCGGCAAGGAAGTCGCACGCTTTCTGTCCCAGGAAGGTTGCAAGGTGGTGATCTGCGCGCGGCGCATGGAGTATCTCGAACAGGCCGCTGAAGAAATCACCGCAGAGACCGGCAACGAAGTGCTGCCGCTGTTCTGTGACACCAACCAGATGTCGGCCGTGTCCGACATGGTGCACGCCGCCCACAAGCACTTCGGTCGCATCGACATCCTGGTCAACGGTGCCGCGGCGCCGTCCGGCGTGGTGCGCAATGACATCGAGCACGCGGGCGACGACGAACTGCTCTCGGACCTCAACACCAAGGTCATCGGCTATTTCCGGTGTGCCAAGGCCGTGACCCCGCACATGAAGGCGGGCGGCTTCGGTCGCATCATCAACATCGGCGGCCTGACCGGTCGTGGCAGCAAGGTCCTCTCGGGGATGCGCAACCTGGCCATCGCCCACATGACCAAGACGCTCTCCGACCAGCTCGGCCCTGCCGGCATCACCGTCAACCTGATCCATCCCGGTGTGGTGGATACCCCGCACATCCAGGAGCTGTACGAACGCGAAGGGATCAAGCAGGGCAAGACGCCGGGGCAGGTCGAGCAGGGCTACATCGACGCGACGCCGATCCGACGCACCCTCGCGCCCATCGAAATGGGTTGGCTGATCGGCTTCCTGGCATCGCCCAAGGCCGGCGCGGTGACGGGCGAATCCATCGGCATCGATGGCGGCCTGACACGTGGCATCTTCATTTGAGGAGCAGCAGCAATGAGTAACGGAACCCTTTTGGTCGCCACCGTCGGGCAGGCAGTGATCCGCAGCGCCGACGACGGCCGCACCTGGCACCGCCTGGGCCTGGGGCAGGACCTTGAGTTCGATGCAATCACCCGGTCCCTGAGCGTCCACCCTGGCACGCCTGAAGTGATCTATGCCGGCACCGACGTCGGCCTGTGTGTCAGTCACGACACCGGCGGTCACTGGCAGCGGGTGGACTCGCCATTCAACGGCCAGACCGTGTGGAAGGTCGCCGTGGACCCTGCGGATGCCCAGCGTATTTTCGTCGGTACGGGCGCACCTTCCCGCGCCGTGCTCTGGCGCACCCTCGACGGCGGCCAGAGCTGGGACCGCGCACCGGTGGACATTCCGGAGTTCTGCGAGGGTGTCAGTCGACCACGCTTGCTGGCCTTCGCCTATGACCCTACGGATCGCAACCAGCTCTGGTTCGGCCTGGAAGAGGGCGGTCTGTTCCATAGCCGCGATGGCGGCGATAGCTGGACTCGGGTCGACGACCGGCTGCTGTGGGACTTCAACTCGGATGTCCACAACATCCTGGTACTGCCCAACCACGGCCAGAAGGTCATCGTGGTGGTGTGTGTCAACGCGGTCTACCGCAGCCTCGATGAAGGACAGACCTGGACCGGGATCATTGCCCGCGAAACCTTCGGCTTGTACTACGTGCGGGCCATGAACGCACCGCTGGGCAGCGAGGACACGCTCTACCTGAGCATTTCCGACGGCACGCCCGGCACCACCAGCAAGGTCCTCGTCTCCCGCGATGCGGCGGTCAGTTGGGAGGTGTTGCCCCTGCCGCAGCAACCCAATTCGTGCGTCTGGGCGATTGCCTGCAACCCGGCTGACCCGCGCCAGATCGTCGCCGGCACCAAGTACGGGCACCTGTTCACCTCCGAGAACGGCGGTGACGGCTGGCAGAAGCAGTGGCGTGAGTTCAGCGAGATCGCCGATGTGCTCTGGACACCGGCGGTGGCGCAGATCAAGTCCGGACACCAATCCATCATCAAGAACTGAGGTATCGCGCGATGAAAGTCGAGGTCGTTCGTACCCACCTGTCGCTGTTCGTTCGCGACCCGGAAACGTCGGCACGCTGGTACGCCGATGTCCTGGGCATGCACGAAAGCGCCCGGGGGGACAGCTGGATCATGATGGCGTTCGGTGCCAAGCACCACGACATCGCGTTGCTCCGGGCCGAGCCGGGAGCCCATCAGGGCGGCCTGGGATTGCAGCACTACGGGCTGGAAATCGCCGGTGACATGACCACGCTGCGCCAGCTGTACGGCATGTTGCTCGGCAAGGGGATCGAAGTGGTGAAAATCACCGACCACGAAATCGGCCATGGCGTGTACTTCAACGACCCCGACGGCAACCGCATGGAATTCTTCCTCGAGACTGAACATGACGACGAACGCGGCAAGGCCCGTTTCAAGGCCGCCGGAGCACCCAGTCGCAAGTTTGATCTCGACCCACTTTGAAAGAGCATCGAGTCATGAAAACCGCAAATTTTGCTACTTATCACATCCGTAAATGGTACAGCTTCGTCGAAGAAACCCTGGCCAACGAAAGCGGCCAACTGGCCGATGGCGAACCCCTGTTCAAATATGCCATTGGCGCGGTGATCGCTAACCCCTACGCCGGCCGCTACAGCGAAAGCCTGGCCGAGTTGATCGAGCCGTCGCCCTTGCTGGGCCAGGAGTTCGGTCGGCGCATCCAGGCACTGGCGGGCGAGCACGAAATCGTCAGCTACGGCAAGGCGTGCCTGGTCGGCAGCCAGGGCGAGTATGAGCATGGCAATGCGCTGCTGACCAATCCGGCGGCGGACCCGATCCGCGTCGCCCTGGGCGGCGGCAAGTCCTGGGTGCCGTCCACCGGCAAGCGCGGCGGCCCTGGCGTGACCATCGATGTGCCGCTGGCCCACAAGGATGCGCTGTACGTGCGCTCGCACTACGACAGCATTTCGCTTGCGTTCGGCGACGGCCCTTCGGCTGACGAACTGATCATCATCTGGGCCTTCGCCACCCGTGGGCGTTTGCATGCGCGTCTGGGCGGCCTGCAAGCCGCGGACGTCAAGGGCCTCGACGGCTTGTATTAAGGGGCATTGACCGTGGGAACCGAACGAATGTCCGCAAACAGCCATTTCTTCAGCAATCGAACGGGGATGCGCCTGCACTATCTGTCCTGGGGCAGCCCGTCAGGCATCCCGGTGGTGCTGCTCCATGGGCTGCGATCCTACGCCCAGACCTGGCAATCCCTGGCCGATGCCTTGGGTCCGCCCTATTGTTGCTATGCCCTGGACCAGCGTGGCCGAGGGCACAGCGACTGGGCGCCCGCCGACACCTACCGGACCGAGGCCTATGTCAGCGATCTGGAAGACCTGGTGGCGCACCTGGGGTTGCGGCGGTTCGTTCTGGTGGGCCACTCCCTCGGTGGCACCAATGCGCTGGAGTATGCACGGCTTAACCCCGGGCGGCTTCAGGCGCTGGTGATCGAGGACATCGGCCCCGGTTCCTCCATCAGCGGCGACGGTGCCGAGCGCATTCGGCGGGAAATGAGCGAAACGCCCCTGCGTTTCCCCGACTGGGAAAGTGCCGCTCAATTCTGGCTGCGGGCGCGTCCGGGGTTGTCCCAGGAGGCGCTGGCGTCCAGGTTGACGTATTCCATGAAGGAAACCCTCGAAGGCATCGAATGGCGCCACGACCAGCAAGGCATTGCCCAGGCACGCCTGACTATCACGCCGACCGACCTGTGGCCGGCGGTGCGGGCGCTGGATTGCCCGACGCTGTTCATCCGTGGCGGGCGTTCCGACTTTCTACCGGCGGCAACCCTGGAAGCCATGAAGATCGCCAATCCGCTGGTGCACACCACGGAAGTCGCCGACGCCAGTCACTACGTCCATGATGACCAGGGGAAAACCTTCAACCGAGTCGTCAGGGACTACTTGCACGGCCAGCACCTACAACCACAACAACGAAGCGGTGAAGCGTGATGAAGCAGGACAAAACCCAGGTGGTCATCGTGGGCGGTGGCCCGAACGGCATCACCGCCGCGCATTACATGGGCCTGTACGGTATCGATTGCGTTGTCCTCGAACTGGCGGACGGGATCCTGCCGTACCCCCGCGCGGTGGGCATGGATGACGAAGCGCTGCGGGTGTTGCAGGGCATCGACATTGCCGAGCTGGCCAGCCGGGACATGATCTGCAACGTGCCCCTGCGTTACTACAACGCCCGGGGCGTGTGCTTTGCCGAAGTCAAACCGAGCACCGCCCACTATGGTTGGCCGATGCGCAACATTTTCATGCAGCAGCTGCTGGAAGGAACGCTGCGTGAGCAATTGGGCCGACACCCCGGTGTCGAGCTGCGCCAGGGGCATGAAATGCTCGACCTGGAGCAGGACGGGCAAGGGGTGACGTTGCAGGTGCGCGACGCCCAGGGCGAGTTGTACCAGTTACAGGCTCAATACGTGATCGGCGCCGATGGCGGCCGTTCCAGCGTGCGCAAGAAGCTCGGCATCGAGCTGCTGGGCCTGACCCATCCGCGCAAATGGGTGGTGGTCGACACGGCCAACGATACCCTGGATGCACCCTATACGGCCTTGCACGCCGATCCTCAACGGCCCTTTGTCTGCATCTACCTGCCGTACCAGCAGCGCCGCTGGGAGTTCATGCTGCTGGAAGGCGAAGATGAAAACACGATGTGCGAGGAGGCGACCATCCGAGGGTTGATCCGGGGGCATATCGGCAACGCCGCCGATCAATTGGAAATCATCCGCATACGCGCCTACACCCATAACTCCAGGGTCGCGGCGCGGTTTGTCGAAGGGCGCGTGGCCCTGGTGGGCGATGCGGCGCACATTTCCCCGCCGTGGGCCGGGCAGGGGCTCAATTCGGGCCTGCGGGACGTGGTGAACATTGCCTGGAAAATCGCCGCCATCATCCAGGGGCGTGCGTCGGCCTCGATACTTGCCAGTTACGACCAGGAGCGACGCGGGCACGCCACCGACCTCATTGCCTTGGCCGACAACATGGGCGCCGTATTGGGGCTGACCAATCCGCTGATGGCGGGTGTGCGGGACTGGCTGTTCCAGGCCGTCAACAGCGTCGACAATCTGCGTTCGCACCTGCTGGAGTTCAAGTTCAAACCCAAGGCGACCATTACCAAAGGCCTGGTGCATCACGAACGGGCGGAGCTGCACGAGGATGACCTGGTGGGGCAGTTGTTCATCCAGCCGACCGTCGAAGATGAACAAGGTCAGCGCCGGCGCTTGGACGAGGTGCTGGGCCATTCCTATGCCGTGCTGGGCTATCGGGTCAATCCGAACGAGCCGCTCAGCGAAGAGACCCGTGCCTACTGGGCGCGCTGGAACACCCGCTTCATTCAGGTCAATCGCTCCCGCAGCGGCAAGGGGCGTAACCAGCCGTTGTCCGCGAGCCAGGCGATCTGCGTCGAAGACGTCGACAATCGCTTGGGAGAGTGGTTTGCCAAGGTGCGGGATTGCGTCGTGGTGGTGCGGCCAGACCGTTTCGTTGCCGCGATTACCACGCCCGAGAGGCTGGAAGGCGTACTGCGCAAACTCGCGGAGCAACTGTCATGAAGCCATGGGATGAACTGCCGGGCCAGCTTCATCAGGCGACGTTGACGGCGCGGGCGCTACCGCCATTGGCCCCCCAGGCCTTTGACTTGTCGACCGGCTACGCCCTGCAGCGCGAGGCGTTGCGCCAGCGTCAGGCCCGAGGCGAGCAGTTGAGCGGCTGGAAGGTGGCCTTCGCCGGGGGCGCGGCGCAGAAGCGGATGGGTATCGAAGAACCGGTGCTGGGTGCGCTGACCGACGCCATGGCCGTCGAGCCCGGCGGTTCGGTAGACCTGGCGAGCCTGATCCAGCCCAAGCTGGAAATTGAACTGGCATGCTTCCTGGGGCGGACCCTGGCACCGGGCGAGCACAGTGACGAGGCGATTCTGGCCTGCGTGTCCGCGGTCGCGCCGGCCTTCGAGATCGCCGACTGTCGATGGCAAGGCTGGAGCTTCGGCGTCGGGGCGTTCCTGGCCGACAACGCGGCGGCGGCGCTGTACTGCGTGGGCCCGCGTGTTGAACTCGAGCCGGGCCAACTGCCCCATGTGAGCTATTGCCTGGAACGGGATGGGGTGGCCTGCGGTAACGGTGATACCCAAGCGCGGGAGGATACGCCACAGGTCAATCTCTGTTGGCTGATCCGGCGATTGCTGGCGGACGGGCAGCGCCTCGAGGCAGGGCAGGTCGTGCTGTCAGGGGCGTTGCTGCCGCCCATGGACATCCAGCCTGCGGAGTATCGTCTGCACATGCTTGGCACGGAACTGGCTCTGGTTTTCCGGGCGGACGCTGGCGCTCCGTAAACCCTGCCGCTGTCATGGACGATCGAGCACCTTACGCACGGTCGGTCAATCAAAGACCGACCCTCGAGGAACACTGATCATGCTCGCCGAAGTCCGTACCTTCAATGATCCTCAACAGCATGCCGGTTCGATCCTGGGCTGGCAGCAGGTCTATGACCAGCTCGGGCGCGGATGCCTGTCCAGCGAGCTGCAGCAGATTTGCGCCGAGCGCTTTCAGATCTTCCAGGAAGTGCTGGATAAGCGTGTGGTGCAGCGAGGCTCTGCGCCAAAAGGACGCCTGTGCATTGCCATGTCGCTGGGCAGCGCACCGGTGGTCCAGGGGCATCAGGTCGACGCTCACAACGTCGTACTGTTGCGCGACGGAGAAGACTTTGTCCTGCACGCACCGGAAGGGACGCGCTTCTTCGCGATCAACGTCGACATGGTGCGTTTCGCCAAGCTGGCGGCCTATGAGCTGCCGCACGACCAGCTCAAGCGCCTGAAAAGTGTGTCCCAAGTCAGCGTGGATGAAACGGTCCTGCTGCGCGTACAGCAGAGGATCCATCCGTTGTTTCGCCGCCTCCTGGAGCAGCCGGACGCGATCACCCCGGCCTCGGAAAAAATGTTGGAGGACGTGCTGCTCAACGCCTTCCTCGATCTGTTCAGCCATGCCTCGGACGAAGTGCGCAGTCGCCGTGGCAACGTTGCCGTCAGTGCTTATCTGGTCAAGCGTTGCCAGGAGTTGGTAGGAGACAGCGGCGATACATCGCTGAGCATCCTCGATCTGTGCGAGCAACTGCGGGTCAGTCGCAGGACCCTGCAGAACAGCTTCCAGGCTGTGACCGGGATGCGTCCGGTCGAATACCTGCGCAACCTGAGGCTCAATGCCGTACGGCGGCGCTTGATCACCACCCAGGCAACCGAGCAGAACGTCGGCGAGATCGCCGTGGCCATGGGCTTTTTTCACCTGAGCCACTTCGCGACGCATTACCGGGAACTGTTCGGTGAGTCCCCTTCGGAAACCCCCAGGGCCAGATAATGCTGTTCACTTAAGAAAAGCGATGAACCTGTGGCGAGGGGATAAATCCCCTCGCCACAATGAACCGGGCAAGTCTTAAGTGAACAGCATTACAGGAGCCACAGGTTGATAGCCTGGCAATGTTACCGGGCTACTGCTTTGCACATTAATGGGCGCCCCCTGGGCCAATAAGTAGCACATCCCCACGGCTTAGCCGTGATGCCGGAGTACCTACCGGCCTGCCTGGCTATTCCTCTTCGCCTTGAAATCAACCCCTTGCGCGTTCGCCATTGGTTTTGGCACGCATTCTGCTATTTTTGAATCCATGGATAATTGGATACAAAAATACAAGGGGTGCGGCCATGCAATTTGCTCCGTCTTACACTGAACGTCCCCCGGTGACCGCCGAGGAAGAGGCTTACAACTTTTTGCTGGAGGCCATCTGCGGTGGCCGGTTCCATAAGGGGGATCGGCTGATCGCCGAGGACATCGCCAGTGAGATAGGCATGAGTCGCATGCCGGTGCGCGAGGCGTTCCGGCGCCTGGATGCCCAGGGCCTGGTCACGCTGCGACCCAATCGCGGAGCCGTCGTCAGCGGCCTGGACATCGACGAACTGCAAGAAGTGTTCGAGATGCGCAGCGCCCTCGAAGGCCTGGCGATCCGGATCGCGGTAGGGCGCATTGGCGACCGCCAGTTGGCTGCCCTGGAGCGTTTGCTGGACGAGATGGACGACTACCGCGACGAAAGCGCCGAGTGGGTCAGCCGTCATCGGGCTTTTCACGAATACCTGTGCAGCCTCAGCGGTCGCCCCAGGCTGCTGAAGCAGATCAGCGCCCTTTATTCCCTGGTGGAGGCGCCCATGCGCCTGTGGTTGCAGCACGTGGAGAAACCCATGAGTGCGCGCCAGGAGCACGTGGTGATCCTCGAAGCGATCCGCGCCGGTAACGCCGACAAGGCCGAGGCGGTGGTACGCGCGCACATCGAAGGCACCATCCCTGAATTGATCGAGTTCCTGCAAGCGAAAAAATAAGCAGAGCAGGCCTGAGCCTGCCCGTGTTCTGACTTCGAGTACTGCCCGTTACCCACTGAACTGGAGTGTCTGGTCATGCATAAGCCTCGCGTGTTGATAGCCGCAATATCCTTGGGATTCTGTGCACAGTGGGCGTTCGCCGCCCCCGTGGTGCCGGAGCGCTTGATCAAGGCCGACAAACTGGTCTATTGCTCGGGCATGGACTCGCCGCCGCTGGTGTCCTTCGATGAGGCACAGAAACCCAAAGGATTGACCGTCGACCTGGGCCTGGAAATCGCCAAACGCCTGGACGACAAGAAAGTGGAATGGCGAGTCGTGCCGTTTTCCGGGTTGCTCCCCGCGTTGCTGGCCAAACAGTGCGACATGATCGTCGACCAGCTGTTCGACAAGCCCGAACGCCGCGAAGTGATCGACATCGTCAACTACATGTACTCCAGCCAGGCGGTGGTGGTGCCCAAGGGCAATCCAAAGGCCATCAAGACGCTCCCGGATCTTTCCGCGCGCAAGGTGGCGGTGCTCAACGGCTCCACCATCAAGACCCTGCTCGACGCCGAGAATGAAAAGCTGACCAAGGCCGGCAAACCGGCGATGAAGCTGGTGGTCTACAACACCGATACCGATGCGTTCCAGGCGCTGCGCATCAGTCAGGTCGATGCCTATGGCACCACCGTGGAAACTGCCGGTTATTACGCCGCCATGGCCCCCGACCTGTTCGAGGAAGGGGTGCCGGCCTTCAGTCGAATTCTCACCGGCATCGGCATCCGCAAGGACGATCCGCAATTGAGCGCGGCAGTGCAGCAGGTGATCAGCGACATGCGCGGCGACGGCAGCTACAGCCAGTTGCTCAACAAATGGCATGTCGCCGGCGACACTCTCGATTGAGGTAAGCGTCGATGAATTTCAATTGGGATGTGTTCTGGCAGTACCTGCTGCAGCCCAGTGGGGTCTACCTCACCGGGCTCTGGCTGACTTGCCTGATCAGCGTGCTGGCGATGTTGCTGGGCTGCGCCCTGGGCCTGGCGGCGGCGCTCTTGCGGCTGTCGAAGAACCCGCTGCTGCACCTGCCGGTGCGCTTTTACGTGTGGCTGATGCGCGGCACGCCATTGCTGGTGCAGATTGTCTTTCTCTACACCGCGCTGGCCGCCGGCGGGATCTTCCGCTTCGAGGACATCGACCTGTTCGGCCTGGTGATCCCCGGCAATATCCAGGCGGCGATCATCGCCCTTGGCCTGAACGAAGGCGCCTACATGGCGGAGATCATCCGCGCCGGCATCGGTGCGGTCGACAAGGGACAGTATGAGGCCGGGCGCTCCCTGGGCATGACCTTCGCCAGGTTGATGCGCCGCATCATTCTGCCCCAGGCGTTCCGGGTCATCGTGCCGCCGCTGGGCAACGAGTTCAACGTAATGCTCAAGAACACCACCCTGGTCAGCGTGATCGGCGTTCAGGAGTTGCTGCTCAGCACCCAGATGGTGACGTCGGCGACGTTCCGGGTGTTCGAGCTGTACCTGGTGGTGGCGATCTACTTCCTGCTGCTGACCACCCTCTGGGGCTTCTTCCAGCGCTGGCTGGAGGCCCGCTTCGGTCAATCGGACCGTCCGTCTTCGCCACCGCCCGCGGCCACGCGGATGTTCGGCCGCAGCACCCTGAAATTGCTGAGGGAACGTTGACCATGGCGCACAAAAGTGAAGAGCTGATCATCGAGGCGCTGGATGTCCACAAGTCCTTCGGCGACCTGCAGATCCTCAAGGGCATTTCCCTGCAGGTACGCCGCGGTGAGGTGGTGGTGCTGATCGGGGCCTCTGGTTCCGGCAAGACCACCTTCATCCGCTGCATCAATCTGCTGGAGGACATCCAGGGCGGGCGCATCCGCGTCAACGGCCAGGCCATGGGATATCGGGAACGGGCCGACGGCAGCCTGGTGCGCGATTCGGAGCGCAACATCGCCCGTCAGCGCCGGGACATCGGCATGGTATTTCAACGCTTCAACCTGTTCCCACATATGACCGCCCTGGAGAACATCATCGAGGCACCGATCCAGGTCCTCGGGGTGCCGCGCGCCGCTGCGTTGGAACAAGCCCGTAGCTTGCTTGCACGGGTCGGCCTGGCGGACAAGGCCAGCCATTACCCCTCCATGCTCTCCGGCGGGCAGCAGCAGCGCGTGGCGATAGCCCGGGCGTTGGCGATGAAACCCCAGGCGATGCTGTTCGACGAGCCCACCAGCGCCCTCGATCCGGAAACCGTGGGCGAGGTGCTGCAAGTAATGAAGGAGCTGGCGGAAGAGGGCATGACCATGGTGGTGGTGACCCACGAAATGGGTTTTGCCCGGGAAGTGGCCGACCGTGTGGTGGTCCTGGACCAGGGCGAGCTGATTGAGCAAGGGCCGCCGGAGCAGATTTTCAGCCACCCCAGCCACCCGCGTACCCGGGCCTTTCTCAGTCGCGTGCTTTGACTCGTTTTGTCTGTGAAGAGAGTTTGTCATGTTGAAATTTTCTGCTCACGAGTACCCGTATCCGTCGCAACGCCAGAGCGTCTTTGCCCGTCGTGGCATGGTCGCCGCTTCTCAGCCACTGGCCGCGCAGGCGGGTATCGAAATCATGCAAAAGGGCGGCAACGCCATCGATGCCGCCATCGCCACGGCGGCGGCGCTGACCGTGGTGGAGCCCACCGGCTGTGGTATTGGCGGTGACGCCTTTGCCTTGGTCTGGTGCAAGGGCCAGCTGCATGGCCTCAATGGCAACGGGCATGCACCGGCATCCCTGAACGTCGAAGCAGTGCAGGCGGCCGGCCATGAACGGATGCCGCTCTACGGCTGGACGCCGGTGACGGTGCCCGGTTGTCCGTCGGCCTGGGCCGAGTTGTCACAACGCTTCGGCAAGTTGCCCTTTGCCGATCTGTTGCAACCGGCGATCAGCCTGGCGCGGGGTGGCTTTGCGGTGTCGCCGGTGGTCGCCCATCAATGGCAGATCGCCGTGAAGGAATTCACGCTCCATCGCGACCCAGTGCTGGACGCGTGGTTCGATACCTTCCTGATCGAAGGGCGCGCGCCGCGGGCCGGGGAGATCTTCCGCAATCCGGCCCAGGCCCGTACCCTCGAAGAACTCGCCGCCACCCGTTGCGAAAGTCTTTATCGCGGTGTCCTGGCCGAGCGCCTGGATGCCCATTCCCGCGCCACCGGTGGCTACCTGCGCAGCACCGACCTCAAGGACTATCGTGCTCAGTGGGTGGAGCCGATCCACGTCAACTACCGAGGCATCGATGTCTGGGAAATCCCGCCGAGCGGGCAGGGCCTGGTGGCCTTGATGGCGCTGAACATCCTCGAAGGCTTCAGTTTCGATCACCGCGACAGCCAGCAGACCTGGCATCGCCAACTGGAAGCGATGAAGCTGGCCTACAGCGATGGCCTGCACTACATCACCGACCCGCGGCACATGCGCGTGGCGGTGGCCGATCTGCTGAGTGAGACATACAGCGCCCGGCGCCGTGAACAGATCGGCGAACAGGCCCAGCCGCCCGCGCCCGGCGATCCCCACGCCAGCGGCACCGTGTATCTGGCGACCGCCGACGAAGAAGGCAACATGGTTTCGTTCATCCAGAGCAACTACCACGGCTTCGGCTCCGGGGTGGTGTTACCCCACAGCGGTATCGCCCTGCAGAACCGCGGGCAGGAATTCAGCCTCGACCCGACGCACGCCAACTGCCTTGCGCCGGGCAAGAAGACCTTCCACACCATCATCCCCGGCTTCCTCACCCAGAACGGTCAGGCCCTTGGTCCTTTCGGCGTCATGGGCGGCTACATGCAGCCCCAAGGGCATGTGCAGATGGTCATGAATCTGGTGGACTTCGGCCTGAATCCCCAGGCGGCCCTGGACGCGCCGCGCTGGCAGTGGCTGGGCGGGATGAAGGTCGGCATCGAGCACGGCGCGTCACCGGACCTGGTCAACGCCCTGGCGCGCCGCGGCCATGAGGTGCAGGTCAGCAGCGACCTGACCGACTACGGTCGCGGACAGATCATTCTTCGCGATCTGGTCAGTGGTGTGCTGTGCGGCGGGACCGAGCCCCGGGCGGATTCGCACATCGCAGTCTGGTAACCCAGGGGCGGGCAGTGATCCGGGAGGATCAGGTGGCGGCCCTCGGGGCGGTTCCTGCCGGCGCAAGCTCTTTCGCACCGGTCGAGTGATGCCGGGTCTCCGGCATCGCCAGCAACAGCAGCAAGAATGCGACCCCGGCGACCGCCGCCAGGGTGACAAAAGCCGCATCGTAGCCGGCACTGTGCACCACCCATCCCGCCAGGCCAGGGCTGAGTGCCGCACCCAGGCCGAACACCGCGGACAACGCCCCCAGGCTGACATTGAAACGCCCGGTGCCTTGGGTCAGGTCCTTGACCACCACGGGAAACAGCGCGCCGAAGATACCGGCGCCGACGCCGTCGAGTAACTGCACCGCCACCAGCCAGTAGGGGTCGTTGGAGACCACGTACAGGAGCCCGCGCAGGGGCAGGATCAGGAAGCCGACCAGCAGCAGCGGCTTGCGACCCCATCGGTCGGCCTTGGCGCCGACCAGGATCGCCATCGGTACCATCACCAGCTGTGCGGCGACGATACAGGCAGAGGTCAATGGCGTGGCCATCTGCAGGTTGACCAGAGCCAGCTTTTGACTGACCAGCGGCAGCATGGCGGCGTTCGCCAGGTGAAACAGTGCGCAGCACACCGCGAACAAGCACAGGGGCCGGTTGCTCAACAACACGCTTAGCCCGGATGGATGCCCATGGCCGCCGGTGGACGCCGGGTTAAAGCCGCGGGCCACGTCATGATCGATGGCGTTGGCCGAGACCAGGCTGGCGGCAATGATGCTGCCCACCGTCATGACCGCCATCAGATAGAACACCGCCACCGGCCCGAACAGATAAGCGAAACCGCCGGCCAGCAATGCCGAGCAAGCATTGCCGGCGTGATTGAAGGTTTCGTTGCGCCCGGTGCGGCGGGTGAAGGCCTGTGGACCGGTGATGCCCAGGGAAATGGCGGCGATGGCCGGGGCGAATACAGAGCCGGCGATGGCGCTGACGGTCTGGGTCAGGGCGACCAGTGTGAAGGCACTCATCCATGGCAGCAGCAGGCAGCTGCCGGTCACCAGCAGTGCGGCGACAATGACCACTGTCCGTTTCGCGTGTGTGCGGTCGAGCAGCGCGCCCGCCGGGGCCTGGGCCAGCAGCGCAGCGACACCGGCCAGGGTCATCACCAGGCCGATACTGGCCGGGTCCCACTTGTGCACCGCCAGCAGGTAGATCGCCAGATAGGGACCCAGGCCGTCACGCACGTCGGCGAGGAAGAAGTTGAGGCTATCCAGCGATAGCTCGTTGCGACGGTTCTTGACGGTGTCCAAGTGCGCAGTCTCGATAGGGCAGGAAGACGTGGGCGCATTGTGTCAGTTCCCGGCCCATCCGCGATGAATTCCTGCCTGCCCTTTGCCCGGGATTACAGGGGCATCTTCAACAGCGCCTCATAATCGGGGCTGATTTCCGCCAGGATCATCAGGGCCGCGGCCCCGACCGCAACCGCGTCGGGACCGGCGGAGCCCAGTTGCACGCGTGGATACTGGCGGTCCGCGCGGCTGCTGATGGAGCGACTGAGGGGTTCGAGCCTGCGGATCAGTTCCTTCAGCAGCGCTTCGGGCAGGAAACCGCTGATCAGGATGGTCTGCGGGTCGAGCAAGGACTCCAGAATGTTGATGGCCTGGCGCAAGGCGGGGGCCGCTTCGTCAAGCCAGGCGTCGATGGCGGCGCTGACATGGGGATCGTCCATGTCCTCTGCCGACAGGTTCTGATCGGTGTCGCGGCCCAGGTGTTCCATCAACGCCGCGATGGAGATGTAGCGCTCCAGGCAGCCCTGGTTGCCGCAGGAGCAGGCCTTGCCATTGGCAATCACGGTCATGTGGCCGATTTCGCCGGCGTTGTGCCAATGGCCGGCATACAGGCGATTTCCCAGGTACATGCCGGCACCCAGGCCGCTGCCGATGAACAGGTGGACGAAGTTCTGCACTTCGCTGGCCAGGCCGTGCAGGCGTTCACCCATGGCGGCGCAGGTCGCATCGTTCTCGATCAATACCGGCATGCCGGCCAGTGGCTGCAAACGCTGGGCGATGTCCGGCCCATCCCAACCCGACAGCGCTGTGGGGCCCACCGAGGAAATGCCTTCGACGTTGAATGGGCCGGGCAGGGCGATACCGGTGCCGATGAACCGACCGCTGGGACGCTGTCGGCGGAAGTCTTCGATGACCTGCAGGATCAGCGGAAGGGCTTCGTCGTAGGTCGGGTAACGGACCGGCAGGGTCACTTGGGCAAGGGTCTCGCCCAGCAGGTTGAGCAGCACGCCAATGATGCAGTGTTGCTCGACATGAAAACCGATGGAAAAGCCGCCTTCGGGGTTGATCGAGAGCGGCACCGCCGGCTGGCCCCGCGCGCCTTTTTCCGGGGTATGGGCGAGCAGCATGCCTTCGCTTTGCAGCTCGCTGACGATGTTGGACACCGTCTGTGCCGTCAGCGAGGTCAGGCGTGTCAGGTCGGCACGGGTCAGGCGTCCGGCCAGGCGAACCGCTTCGAGGATCACTCGACGGTTGTGCTGGCGAGAGTGTTCGGCATTGGTGCCGGTGGTGGTCATGGGGCTGCTGGTGGTTTTCATCGGGGAATCATCGCGGCTGGGTATTAATTAAATCAAGTTGAATTAATATCTCCGCTGTGATTTTCTAGTGCTGCCCCGGCTCATGGCCGGGGCGATGCCCAATAACAATAAGGTCCATGCGACAGACGCCAGTTGCTGGCATGTATGACTTCAAAACCTGCCCCAACCGCACTGTCCATCCACACGAGGTCGTCATCGATGAATGCGCCAATTCCCGCCGGGCAAAGTACGTCGGCTATCCGTCGCAAAATAGGTTTGTTTCCCGCTGTTACGCTCAACATGAGCCAGATGTGCGGCGTGGGTCCGTTCATCACGATTCCGGCGATGATCGTCGCCATGGGCGGGCCCCAGGCCTATCTCGGCTGGATTTTCGGTGCGCTGCTGGCGCTCTGCGATGGTCTGGTATGGGCCGAACTCGGTGCGTCGTTGCCGGGGGCGGGCGGTACCTATGTGTATCTGCGCGAAGCCTTTGGCAAGCGCACCGGCAAGCTGTTTCCGTTTCTATTCGTATGGACGGCGATGCTGTTCATTCCGCTGATCATGTCCACCGGCATCATCGGTTTCGTCCAGTACCTGAGCTGGTTCTGGCCGCAGATGAGCCAGACGGCGGGCAACGTCATCGGCCTGGTGCTGATCTGGGCCATCGTCCTGTTGTTGTGGCGCAAGATCGAGTCGATTGCCCGGCTCAGTATCGTCCTGTGGGGCATCATGCTGGTCAGCATCGGCGCCTTGATCGTGGCCTCGCTCTCGCACTTTCATGCCGACCTGGCGTTCAGCTTTCCCGAAGGCGCGTTCAACCTGGTCGACAGCGGCTTCTGGTTCGGCATGGCCGGCGGCCTGACCATCGGCATTTATGACTACCTGGGCTACAACACCTCGGCGTACCTGGCTGGGGAAGTCGAGCAGCCCGGCCGTGTGATCCCGAAATCCATCGTTCTGTCGATCCTGGGCATTCTGTGCATCTACCTGCTGATGCAAGTGGGCGTACTGGGGGTCGTGGATTGGCACCGCATGCTCGATCCGGACTCGGCGGCGTACAAGTCGGTGGCCTCGGTGGTACTCAGTGAGACCTGGGGCGAAACGGCTGCCGCAGTCGTCACCGTGCTGATCCTGATCACCGCGGTGGCGTCGGTGTTCGCCGGTTTGCTGGGCGGTTCCCGAGTGCCGTTCGAGGC
Organism: Pseudomonas sp. ICMP22404; assembly: GCF_006227205.1. GTDB lineage: Bacteria > Pseudomonadota > Gammaproteobacteria > Pseudomonadales > Pseudomonadaceae > Aquipseudomonas. The sequence continues at coordinate 230,571 of NZ_VCNG01000003.1, read as the reverse complement.
GGCGAACGACAAGGTGTTCTTCGGCGTATTCAGCAAGACTCACCCCAAGCACCAGTTTCCCACCTACGGCATCCTGAGCATGGGTGTGCTGACCTCCGCGGGCTTCATGATCGGCCGTTTGACCGACCTCACCACGTTGATCCAGTTGCTCACCACCGTGATGATCCTGGTGCAGTCGCTGTCGCAGATCGTAGCCTTGTTCGTGCTGCGCAAGACCAAGCCGCACCTGGCCCGGCCTTACAAAATGTGGCTGTACCCGGTGCCTGCGGTGATCGCTTTGCTGGGCTGGGTCTATATCTACTTCGCCTCCAATCACAACGCCCCCGGTGCCTACCCGATCCAATGGTCGCTGGTGTGGGTGGTGGCGGGGGCCGTGGTGTTCCTGTTGTGGGCGCGGATGCAAAAGCTCTGGCCGTTCGAGAAGTGAGACTTGCCCATGTACCAGCCGTTTGAATCATCCGGCCGCGACGTACCCCGGCAGGGGTTGCTGCTGGCTATCGACGTGGGGGGCACCAAGACCCACGTCGCCTGTTACGACATCGCCAGTGGGCAGTTGCGCAGTGACATCGTCGCGACCCATGCCGACGGCCTCCATGGCGTCGCTGCGCTGGAGCGTATCCTCGATACGGCGCGGGCCTGCGCCGAGGCTTTCCAAGACGCTCCGCTGCTGAGCGTCGCCGCGGTGTTCCCCGGGGTCATCCGGGGCCACACTTTGCTCATGGCTCCGAACACGCCCGGGCTGGATGGGCTGGACCTGCACGGGCTGATCGTTCGAGGGCTCGGATGCCCCTCGGTGTTGCTGGACAATGACGTCAAGGCCGGCGCCCTGGCGGAAGCCCGTTGGGGGGCGTTGCAGGGCATCGACAACGCCATCTACCTGAACCTGGGCACCGGGTTGGCGGCGGCGGCCATCGTCAATGGACGGTTGCTGCGTGGGCACAATGGCGCGGCGATGGAGATCGGCTACCTGTTGTCGCCGTTTCTCGACAGCGAAGACCCGGGCAAATGGCGCACTCATGCCGAGGGCGCCGCGCCGTTGGAAGAGCTGTTTTCCGGCACCGCGCTGGGCGAGCTTGCCCGGCAGTTGCTCGGTGAAGGCCACCAGGCGCTGGATCTTTTTTCCAGTGGCGATGCGGCGGTGCACAGGGCACTGCGCGAGCGCATCACGGCCTGCGCGGTGCAGGTCGCCAATGTCGCCGTTGCCCTGGATGTGGAGCGCATCGCCATTGGCGGTGGACTGTACCGCCAGGCCAGCCTTCTGAAACCGCTCATCAAGGACTTGATCGACCGGATCGTACCGTTCGCGCCGCAGGTGGTGGCGGCCCGGTTTGCCCAGGATGCACCGCTGTGGGGAGCCCTGAGCATGGCTATGGAAGCCGCTCATCTTGAGCAGATCGATCAGCGAGCGATCGCTGCCACGCTTGAACCTGTAGCCATCCCTTGAACAGGCCTCTGGAGAAATTGATGTCGTTGATGCATATCGAAACCCTGTCCATTCCAGACATTCTCCAGCGCATGCTGGAGGATGATCACGCCCTCCAGGCGCTTGCGCAGGCACTGGCTGCGGACGTTCCCGACTTGATGATCACCGTGGCGCGGGGCAGCTCGGATCATGCCGCTGCCTACTTCGGGCATGCGCTGATGAGCCAGGTGGGTGTGCCGTGCCTGTCCATTCCGTTGTCCCTGGTCAGCCTGCAACGAGCGCCATTGCGCCTGAAAAATGCCTGGGTGGCGGCCTTCTCTCAATCCGGCAAAAGCCCTGACCTGATCGACAGTGTCGAACGGCTCCAGCAACTGGGGGCGAAAGCAGCGGCCTTCGTCAACACCCCGGCGTCTCCCTTGGCGCAAGTCTGCGACACACCGCTGCTGTTGCCCGCCGGCCTTGAACAGAGCGTGGCGGCGACGAAAAGCTTTGTCGCCATGCTGATGGCCGGCGTTCAACTGACGGCGAGCCTGGCGGCCTCACTGACAGGCAGCCGTGCATTGTCAGATGCATTGCCGCCTTTGCCGACCCAGATGCGGGCCGCCGCCGAACATGACTGGTCCAAGGCGGTGGCATTATTGACCGCGGCCGACAAAATGCTGGTCATCGGCCGCGGCAGCGCATTGCCGATTGCCCAGGAAGCCGCTCTCAAGCTCAAGGAAACCAGCGGCATCCAGGCCGAAGCGTTTTCCAGCGCGGAGGTGCGTCATGGGCCAATGGAGATCATCGAGCCGGGCTATCCCGTGTTGGTGTTTGCTCCCAGTGGACCCGAGCAGGCCGGCACGCTGGCGTTCGTCGATGACATGCGCAAACGTGGCGCGAACGTGTTGGTTGTAGCGCCCTTGGGCACGGCAGGGCTCGACCTTGCAAGCGAGCCCACCGGACACCCGCTGCTGGAGCCGTTCACCATGATCCAGGGGTTCTACCTGATGGCCGCCCGACTGGCCGAGGCTCGGGGGCGCGATCCTGACCAGCCGCGGTTCTTGAAGAAAGTGACCGAGACGCGGTAAGGCGGGGCATGGCCATCAGCGGGCAAGCAAACCCGCCAGCAATCACAGCATGCGACGCAGCACGTCTTTTTGTGGATCCCGGTCGAGGAACCGATGCTTGAGGGCGCCGGCGATGTGCAGCAGGATCAGGACGAGCAGGGTATAGGCCAGTACTTTGTGCAGCCATTGGAACACGACGAACCAATCGTCATTTTTCGGGAGCAGCTCCGGGAGGTTGACCCCGAAAAAGAACACCCCGTCGCTCATCGTGTAGGTGCTCGACATGGAGTAACCCATCAACGGCACGATCACCAGAAGCCCATACATGACCCGTTGCACCAGGTTTGACATCACCTGCTCAGGGCCGGTCAGCGTGTGCAGCGGCCTCGGCAACTTGGGCGTCATGTAGCGCAGGGCGATCTGGACCAGCACCACCAGGAGCGTCAACACCCCGAAGGATTTGTGCCAGGGGTAATAGAGCTCGTACTTGCTTGCCACTTCGTCATTCATCCCGGTCATGTGCCAGCCTGCCCAGAGGAGGCCGGCTACGAGCACGGCGCGTACCCAGTGCAACAGCAACAGGGACGTCGGATACCGATCAATTATCTCTTGATTTGTGGTGTTCATCGCAGTCGCCTCATCAATCGTCAAAGACATCGGGAACGCACTTGAACCACCACCCTCGACACCTCGCGGGGTTTGGAGGGTAGTTAGCTCAGTGCAATATTGTTCTCAGGCCGGTAGCAGTACGGTAATGACCTTCTCCTCGGTGTAGGCCAGTGCGCCGCTGAACCCTCCTTCACGGCCAATACCGCTGTCCTTGACGCCGCCCCAGGGCAGGTTGGCGTCCAGCGGGCTCCAGCAGTTGATGCCTACGGCACCGGCCTTCACCGCAGCGGCCACGCGATGGGCTCGCACCAGATTACTCGTCCACACCGTGGCCGCGAGGCCGTAGCTGGAATCGTTGGCCAATGCGACAGCTTCTTCGTCAGTATCGAAGGCAATCACCGTGCCGACCGGGCCGAAAATCTCGTCCCGGGCGATTGCCATGTCATTGCGGGCATTGGTGAAAATCGTCGGCCGCACGAACCAACCTTGCTCAGGGTTCGATACACCGCCGGCCAGCAGCGTAGCGCCTTGATCGATGCCCAGTTGAATGTAGCGGTTGACCCGATCGAACTGCGCCTTCTTGGCCACCGGTCCCATCTGCACATCGGGCTGCCGAGGGTCTCCCACCTTGACGGCACACGCGGCATTGGCAAGCGCTGCGGCGAAACGCTCCGCGAGGCTGCGCTGGACCAGGATGCGCGAACCGGCAGCACAGACCTGGCCCTGGTTGGCGAACAGGCCGAGGCTACAACCAAACAGTGCATCGTCGAAGGAGGCGTCATCGAAGACAATCTGCGGGCTCTTGCCGCCCAGCTCCAGTGCCACGCGCTTGAACAGCACACCGGCAGTGCGCTGGATCTCGCGTCCGGCCTCGGGGCTGCCGGTGAAGCTGATCTTGGCGACATCCGGGTGCTCGCACAGGGCACGGCCGACTTCATTGCCGTAACCGGTGACCACGTTGATCACACCGTCGGGAAAGCCCGCTTCCTGGGCCAGGGCCGCCAGGTGCAGGGCTGACTGCGGCGTTTCTTCCGACGGTTTGATCACCACGGTGCAACCTGCCGCCAGCAACGCGGCGAGTTTCCAGACCGTGATCATCAGCGGCGAATTCCAAGGCACGATGGCCCCGACCACGCCCACCGGCTCGCGTACCGTGTATGAAAGGGTCTTGGTGCCAAAGTAGCCGCCGGAGGGGATGGTGCGGCCTTCGAGCTGATTGGCCCAACCGGCGGCGGCACGCAGGTTGGCGAGCACGTTGGGGATGTCCAGGCGACGCGGTTCGATCGGCGAGCGCCCGATGGCGTCGGCGTCCATGTCGGCAAGCAGGTCGGTATCGCGCTCCACCAGGTCCGCCAGTTTCAGCAGCAGCCGGCCGCGCTGGGCACCGTCGAGCTGGCTCCAGGCGCCGCCTTCAAGCTGCTTGCGGGCGGCCGCCACGGCGCGGTTCACGTCCTCGGCCGTACCGCGCGCGGCGCTGCCGTAGATCTGTTCTGTCACAGGGTTGATGAGGTTCGTTCGACGGCCGTCGGAGGCCTCGAAGGAGCCGCCTTCGATGAAGTGATTCAGATGCTGTGTCATGTTTGGATCCATGAATGTTGTGCAGTGGTCAGGTAGACCCGTTTCATGCCTTGAGCGAGGCCAGGGCGTCGCCGAAGATGTCCAGCGCCTTGAAGAACAGCGAGCGCGAGATCGTCAGCGAAGGCATGACACGCATCACGTTGCTGTAGCGACCGCAGGGGATCATCAGCACGCCGTGGTTCAGCAGGTAGCCCATGAGTTGGCCGATCTTGGCGCCTTCCAGCGGTGCCTTGGTGGCCGGGTCTTCAACCAGTTCGATGCCGATCATCAGGCCGCGGCCGCGCACCTCACCCACGAACGGGCTGTTAAAGCCACGGATACGCTTCTGCGCTTCCAGCCCCAGGGTGTGCGCACGGTTGAGCAGATCGAGCTCCGGATCCTGCAGGATGCTGATGTTGGTCAGCGCCACGGCGGCGGACAACGAGTTGGCAGCGAAGGTGTTGGGCACCGAGCCGTCAGGAATCGCGGCAGCCAGGTCCGAGCGCATGATCAGGCCCGCCATGGGCAGGTCGCTGCCGATGCCTTTGCCGAACGTCAGCATGTCGGGCTTGACGCCCGAGTGCTCGACCGCCCACATTTTGCCGGTACGGCCGGCGCCGGACTGTACTTCGTCGACGATCAGCAGCGCGCCGCTGCGGTCGCAGGCCTTGCGCAGGAGCTGCAGGAACTCGGGTGAAGGGGGCACATAGCCGCCTTCGCCCTGCACCGGCTCGACGATCACGGCGGCGACGTCATCGGCGGCGGTGTAGGGGGTGTTCAGCAAGTAGTCGACGTAATCGCCGGCGATCTGCTCGGCGCTTTTGTGGGTGGTGTCGAACGGGAAGCGGTAGGCGTAAGGGTAGGGGGCGTGAATGACGCCCCCCATCATGGCGCCATAGCCCTTGCGGTAGGCCGTACCTGTGGTCAGCGCGCCTGATGCGTTCCAGACGCCGTGGTAGCCTCCATGGAAGGCGATGATCTGGTGCCGCCCGGTGATGCGCTTGGCGAACTTGACCGCGGCCTCCAATGCATCGCTGCCGCTTTGGGTAAAGAATGTGGTGCAATCGCCGCGCAAGCCATCGGGCGCGATCTCGGATATCTTGGCTGCCAGCTCGGTGCGTCGGGTGCTGTTGATTTCCAGGGCATGCATCAGCACTTCGGACTGTTCGCGGATGGCCTGCACCACTTTCGGGTGGCAACGGCCCACGCTGCTGACGCCCACGCCGGCGGACAGGTCGATGTAGGTGTTGCCGTCCGGGTCCTTGAAGGTCGCGCCGAACGCCCGGTCCATGGCCACCGGCATGCGTCCGCCGCCGCGGGCCATGGACTCGGTACGCGCCGACAACGCCAGGGCCTCGCGGGTCATGGGACCGGGGAGGGTGCTGGAAATAATCCGCGGGGCATCCGCGAAGTGGAGGGATTCAAGTTTGGCTTCACTCATGACGGTCTCTCTGGATGTCGGTTGGAGTGTGCCGATCATCTCTAGCCCGCGTCTCCAGGCGGTAGCCCGAATCGGCACATGGGTAAATTGCGCTGAAGGTGGCGAGTGATATTCCGCTATGGAATTTTGCTAAATTCCTTTAATGTGCGAATATCGGTCAAGAAGGCAGGATAAGAACAATAATATTTGAGAGGCTTTCGCATATTATGAGAAATGTTCACATAAACCACTTTCGCGACGTCCACCTCCATGCCGCTACCGTTCAGGAGTGGAGTCAGGACTACAACCAGCTCACCGCCGGTTCGGCCGAAAGTACGCTCATGCAGCTGACCACCGCCCATTGCCATATCTTTCGTGAGCAGATCAACCAGCGCGTCGTGCAGCACGGCGTGGCCCCCCGCGGCAAAATGTGTTTTGCAGTGCCGATCAATGTCCCTGGCGCGATTCGGATGCAAGGGCGCGAGGTGGATGACAGCAGCCTGTTCTTTCTCCACGGTGGAGAAGAGTTCATGTTCCATATGCCGATGGGCATGGAGCTGCTGTCCATCACCTTCGAACGGGAATTGTTCGAGCAGGCGCTGGCGCAAACGGCTTCGGCAAAGGAAATCAGCCAACTGCTGCGTCAACCGGTGATCAGGGTTTCCACGCCGCACTTCGCGCAGGCGCGTCGGCGGTTGCTGGCGATATTCTCCCAGGCCCTGGTGAACGAAGAGCTCGACAATGTGTGGGAACAGGAGCTGGAACAGGCGATGCTCGGCGAGATGCTGCAGCTCATGACCGATCCGGCCTGCGACAAGTACCAACGCACCACGAGCTCCACCCGTAGCTTCATTGTCGAGAAATGCCACCGTCTGACCACTGCCGAAATGAACAACGTGCCCAGCGTGGACGAGTTGTGCCAGCGCTTGCAGGTGAGTCGGCGTACCGTGCAGAACAGCTTCCGTGCGGTGGCCGAGACGACGCCGCTGAACTATCTGCGCTCCGTCAGGCTGAACGGTGTGCGCCGCACCTTGATGTCCACCCAGGCGTCGCATCTGTCGATTGGCGATGCCGCTGCCCAGTGGGGCTTTTATCACCTGAGCCACTTCGCGGCGGAGTACCAGGAACTGTTCGCAGAGTTGCCGTCCCATACCCAGCGCGCAGCCATTCCCGATTGCGCCCTCGCCTGAGCAACACAACCCCTGTGGCGAGGGGATTTATCCCCGCTGGGCTGCGTAGCAGCCCCAGATCCCGCCATTGTGGAGTGTCAGCTAACTGCAACTGGCTTTATGGGGGCTGCTACGCAGCCCAGCGGGGATAAATCCCCTCGCCACAGTTTCTGTGGGGCTGAAGGGGCGCCCGGGATTTTCATGGGAAGAACAGTCTGATGACCGATTTGGGTTAGTGCGACATGGATGGGCAGGCATAGGATCGAACCCGGCGTGCAACAAAAACAATAAGCCATTCGGTGCCGGTGGACGGATGACTGCATCGATCCCACAGCGACTGCCTCATACAGAAAGGTCAAGCACATGAGTGTATCTCTCCCGGTCAACAGCTCCACGGAGCTCAAGCGTGGTGCCCTGGGTGTCGGTTTCATCATTTTCTTCGTAGTGTCGGCGGCGAGTCCGTTGAGTGTCATCGCCGGTGGTTTTCCCATTGGCATCATGCTGGGCAACGGTGCCGGTACACCGGCGTTGCTGATCCTGGCTCTGCTGGTGTTGCTGATGTTCTCGGTGGGTTACACCACCATGTCCCGGCACGTCACCAATGCCGGTGGTTTCTATGCATTCACCTCCCGCGGCCTGGGTGGACTGGCGGGTGGCGCGGCAGGGGTGTTGGCGATGTTTGCCTATAACATCCTCCAGGTGGGGCTGTACGGCATGTTCGGTGGCGTGGTCAGCGGCACCATGGCCAGCGTGTTCGGCCTGGAACTGCCCTGGTGGGCTTATTCGCTCATGGCCATGGCCAGCGTCGCGATCCTGGGGTATCGCAAGATCGATCTCTCGGCCCGGGTGCTGTCGGTCATCGTGATTGCCGAGTACCTGGCGATCCTGACCCTGGATTTCGCCATCCTCAGCACGGGCGGTGACAGTGGCGTCAATCTCGACGCATTCGATCGCAGCCATGTGTTCAGCGGCACACCCTCGATCGGCTTGCTGTTCTGCTTCGCCGCGTTCATCGGCTTCGAGGCCACGACCATCTACGGCGAAGAGGCCAGGAACCCGCAACGGACCATCCCGATTGCCACCTACTGCTCGGTACTGCTGATCGGCGGGTTTTATGCACTGTCGGTCTGGTCGATGGTGGTGGGTGTGGGCGCGGACAAGATCGTGCCGATGCTGCAGGCCTTGCAGGACCCCACGACCTTCATCTACGGCATGTCCGATCACTTTGTCGGCCCACACCTGACCCAGATTATCCGGGTGCTGTTCATGGTCAGTATCTATGCCGGGCTGCTGGCCTTTCACAACGCAGCCGCCCGTTACTTCTACGCCATCGGACGCGACGGCCTGTTGCCGCGCCAACTGGGGACGACTCATCGCGTCCACCAGAGTCCCCATATGGGCTCTGTCTTGCAGAGCTTGATTTCTGCGGTGGTGGTGCTGATTTTCGCCGCCATGGATGCCGATCCGATCCTGCAGTTGTTTGCCTGGCTGTCCAACCTGGCCACGCTGTGCGTGATCTTGCTGATGGCGCTCACGTCCGCCGCGGTATTTGCCTTTTCCCGCAGCCACCCCGAGCTGAGGCTCGGACTCTGGCGTGGGGGGATCTTTCCCGCGCTATCCTGCCTGGTCCTGTTGGCGGTCCTGATCATCGCGGTGCTGCATTTCGATGTGCTGACAGGCGCCAGCCAGACCTTGTCCTATGGCCTCTGCGCGATTATTCCCGCAGCTTTGCTGGCCGGAGTGTTCCTGGCGGCTCGACTGCGCAAAAGCGCTCCGGAGCGATATCTGGCATTGGGGAGCCACAAGCTCTAGGACGTCACAGGTGCTGCTTCAGGAAGCGTATAAACTCAAGGGCCAGTTGCGAAGGTTCTTCCTGGGTAGGCAGCAGCAAGGCAATCTCGTACTTGATGGCGGGCTTGAAGGGTTTCAGGACCAGGTCGCGGGCGAAGGGACGGCTGACCACCGGATCGACCATACCGACGCCCATTCCGGAGCGGACCAGTTCGCATGCTGTCGCAAAGAACTCTGTCTCGGCCACCACGTTCCAGGATGACCCGTACGCCGAAAACGCCATTGCCAGTTGCTGGTAGAGGGGGTCGCCCTTGAACAGCGAAACGAACGGCACGCCATCCAGGTCCGCCGGGGTAATCATGTCCAATGCTGCCAGCGGGTGATCGGCAGGCATCATGCACTGGCATTCATAGGCAATCACCTCCATGCGGGACGTCGGATAGTCGAGCGGCAGCTCGGCAATGGCCAGGTCGAATTGCTGCGTCGTGATCAACTCACGAACGGACTGGGAGTTGCGGGTGATGACCTTGAGCTCCAGGCCCGGGCGCTCCCTGGCGAATTCGGCCATCAGGCGTGGCAGCAAACTGATCGAGATGCTGGCGTAGGCGGCGATCGCCAGATGACCGCGCTTGCCCGTGCGGATTTCCCTGGCGATACGCTGGGTTTTCTCCACGGCCTCCAGCGCCCGTTCCGCCTCGATGAAGAACAGCCGGGCTTCAGGGGTGGGTTGCAGGCGACCGCCCTTGCGCACGAACAGTTTGAGGCCGGTTTCATGTTCCAGGTTGGCGATGGTGCTGCTGATCGCCGGCTGGGAAATATTCAAGAGCTCCGCAGCGCGGGTCATCGTGCCGTGAATCATCAAGGTTCTGAAGCACTCGAGCTGGCGGATTCGCATGGGTTGACCTATAGATTCAACTTATACTGAAGCCACTTTATATTATTGGTTTGAGGTTTTCTTCTGTGTTTTCCTTGATTGCAGGCCCATCAGTGCAGAGGAAAACCGCGACATGAACACGATGACTTCGATGACCCCCGGTGAGCGGCTTCTCTTGCCAGCGCGGCAGGGTGTAGCGCTCCGGTTGAGGCAGGGGCAGACCCTCCAGGTGATCAACACCCATGGCAAACAGGTGGTGGACACCTGGGCCTTCAACCCGAGCGACCTGCAGGAAGCCATGTCGATGGAGCACAGTCGTCCCTTCTGGTTGAAACTCAACCCACGGGAAGGCGACAGCTTGCTGACCAACAAGCGCCGCAGGATCCTGACGCTGGTCGAGGACACGACGCCGGGCATCCACGACACCCTGGTCGCCGCCTGTGACCCGACCCGCTATGTTCAACTGGGCGTCGTCGGCCACCACGCCAGCTGCAACGAAAACCTCTTCCTGGCCCTGGAGGCCATCGGTCTGTTGGCGCCTGATACGCCGAGCCCCTTGAACCTCTTCATGAACGTCCCGGTGCACGAAGATGGACGCATCGAGTTTGCCGAGCCTGTCAGCAAGCCAGGACAATATGTCTGCCTCAAAGCGGAAATGGACGCTATTGTGGTGCTGTCCGCCTGCCCCCAGGACGTGACGGCGGTAAACGGCATGCGGCCCCAGGACGTCCATTACCGCATCCTCTGACGGATCGCCAACCTGCTGGCCCCTGTTGCTCGCCGGCAGGACACTGAATACGTCGCAAGCACCCGTCGGGTGTCCGGAGAAAACCATGCGCAAAATCCCCCCTCTGAATTCCGTGCGCGCGTTTGAGGCGGTCGCACGGCACCAGAGTTTTTCTGCCGCGGCGAACGAGCTCTCGGTGACGGTCGCCGCGGTCAGCCATCAAGTGCGCCAGCTGGAAGAAGGCTTGGGGCAGAAGCTCCTGGAAAGAGGCCGGATGGTGACCCTCACGCCTGCCGGGAAGGCGATCTATCCGTTGCTGCGCGAGGGTTTCGACCAGATTGCCCAGGCGTTTGCCTTGTTGGGCGGGGCAAAGGAGGGCGATGCCATCCACGTGTCCACCACACGGGCCTTCGCCGAACGTTGGCTCATGCCGCGTCTGGCGAAGTTCAACGAGATTTATCCGAACATCGTGGTGTCCATCCACGCCTCGGAAAAAGTCGTGGATCTGCGTGCTGAAACCGTCGACCTGGCGATCCGATATGGACCGGTCGATGCCGATGTGCGCGGGCCGGTGTTATTCGAAGACAGGTTCATCGCGGTCGCGGACAAGCGCATTTGCCCACTGGAACACAACGCAACGATCAACGATTTCCCTAATCGACCGCTGCTGGCGTTCAAATGGAAGAACCAGGCACTCGAAGCCCCCTCGTGGTCAGCCTGGCTGGCCGGGGTCAAGCGCGATGCTGCCGCAGATCTGCGTATTTCCTGGTACAGCGAGGAAACCCTGGCGCTGCATGCGTTGGAGCAGGGCCTGGGGCCCTTGTTGTGCAGCGATGTGCTGATTGATGATGAGCTGCGTTCCGGGCGGATCCGGCGGCTTGAAGGACCGGTGTTGGCGGGGTTCACCTATCACTTGGTCGAGAACAGCCATGGCAACCCGCGGCGCAGCCTGGTGCTGTTCAGGGAATGGCTCCTGGACGAGGCCAGGTCATTCAGGGGCAATGCCCTCAATGACCTGGCGGGACATCAACGGTTGCTCACCACCTGAGGCCATCCGCGAGCATGGCCGACTCTATGGCCAGGCATGCGCTGAGCAGTGGGTCATCGCGATCCCGGGTCGTCGAGAACAACACTGAGGTGGCAAGCCCGAGGCTGTCCTGGCCGGATGGGAGGGCGACCCCCGGCATGTCCAGCAGGCTGCCGATCATGGTGAGTGACAAGGTCTCCAGATTGACCGCCGCGAACAGCGCGTCGTCTTGCTCCAGGGGCGCCATGGGCGGGGCGACATGCTTGACCGTCGGCATGACCAGGAAGGCACCGTCGAGCTCATGCTCGATGGCCGCCATCAGTGCTTCACGTGACTGTCGGATCCTGGCCTCGGTGGCCGAGTCGATGTCCTTGGCCGCACGCAGGCGCGCGCGCACGCGTCTGTCCATCCGGACACCCTGCGGGCTTTCCACGATCGGGCCCAGCAGGCGCCAGGCTTCTATCGCGCCCAACCAGCCCGAGCGGGCAATCAGTTCACGGGTTCGGGCAACGGCGGCTACCGCTCGATACTCAACCTGGGTCCCGGCGGCGCGCAGCCGTTCCATCGTGGCGACAAGGTTCTGCCGTACCGCTGGTTGCAGTGCCGGGTCGGACAACACACCTTCGTCGACCACAATGCGCAGGTCCGAAAGCCTCGCAGCCTGGTAACCCCCGTCGTTGATCCCGCGCATCGCCCTGTCCAGCGCGGCGCAGTCAGCCACGCTGTGGGCGAAGGCGCCCAGGCTGTCGAGCGTGACAGCGAGGGGGTGAACGCCTTGCTGGCTGTATCGGCCTGTCGAGGCCTTGTAGCCGACCACGCCATTGAACGCCGCCGGGACGCGGATCGAGCCGGCGGTGTCCGTGCCAATGGCGCTGGTGACGATGCCCCGTTGAACCGCGATGGCCGAACCGGAGGAGGAGCCGCCGGGCACGCGGGTTTCATCGACCACGACAGCTGAGGTCGGTGTCCCGAAATGCGGGTTCAGGCCCAGGCCGGAATAAGCGAACTCCGCGAGGTTGGTTTTCCCCAGCGGGATCATGCCCTGCGCGGTGAGGGCGGCGATGACTGCCGCATCCTCGACGGCGATTTCAGCGTCGACCCGCGTGATGGAGCCGGCCGTCGTCCGGCTGCCGGCAACGTCCAGCAGGTCTTTGACCGCGTAGGGAATGCCGTCGAAGGCGCTCAACGGGGTGCCTTGTTGCCAGCGCCGGGTCGACGCGCGGGCGGCGTCGAGGGCGCGTTGCTCCAGCAGGGAGATGAACACCGGCTGCGCTTCTTTCGCCGCGGCCAATGCGCAGGCGACCAACTCTTCGGGTGTCGTCAGGCCTTGCCTCAATCGCTCGGCGGTTTGCAACATGGTGATCATGTGTTCTCCCTTGTCGAATAGGCGACGGTGCTGGACGCTCAAGCCAGCGACACCTGGTGTTGTCTCTGCTCGATCATCTGCCGGACCAGCACCGGAACGGCGTCGAAGGCATTGGCGATGGAGGCTTCATGGCGAGCGTCGGCAAACTCCTGGTAGTCGATGGAAATCACATGGGTTTCATTCACGCCCAGGTAGTGCGCGCACGTCTGGATGTGCGTGTCCAGGTGGTTCATGTTCTCGCGAACGCCACCCGGGCCAAACCCGAATTCGCCTCGGGACGACAGGATGACCAGTTTCTTGCCGCTCATGATCGGTTCCAGTGGGTAGTCGCCACGCTCCAGGTCGAAGGTGAAGGTTTTGCCGATTCGGATCACCTTGTCAAACCAGGACTTGAGCGCGGCGGGCATGCCGTAGTTGTACATCGGGGAGCCGATGACGATGACGTCGGCGCGGTCGAGCTCATCGATCAGTTCGTCCGAGAGGCGGATTTCCTCACGTTTTTGCGGCGTCATCTGCTCTGCGGGGGTAAAGACTGCGGCAATCCAGGCTTCGGTCACGAAGGGCGGTGGGTTGCGGCCGACGTCACGGGTGATGACCTGAGTGTTGGCATCGCGCTCACGCCACGCCTCGACAAAGGCCTGGGACAGTTTACGGCTCAGTGAGCGGTCGGATCGTGCGCTGGCGTCAATGTGAAGAAGGGTGGTCATGTCATGTTTCCTGTTAATACCAAGGTGGAACTACCTCAGTGACGGAGACAAGTTGGCCATGGGGTTCAGTTGTTCGACTATTGATATTTATTTGAACGACATCAAATAAAACTCAACAAGTGATTGTTCTTGCTCGGACTGTTTTGAAAAGACGTTATTTTCAGCCCTGAAATGCTAGTTTCATGTCTGGAAGTCTTGCGCGCTTGAGGAAAACTCAAGGCGGCAAATTTTCTAAAGGACGCTTTAGTTATCGTCAATTACTTAAACTTGCAGACCTCGCTTTAATGAATCCGGGCGATACAGGTGGTCGCCGGTCAGCGAGGAAAATAATAATGTCAACGCGTCGCGAATCTGAAAACAGCTTAATCAACGAGGCTAACTATGATGCACTCGGTGTCGAGCCCGTGCCCGATAGCCATCGTACTTCTACACCCCTGGACCAGTTCTGGATCTGGGCAGGGGCGAACGTGGCGCCGATCAACTGGGTATTGGGTGCCATCGGTATCCAGCTGGGCCTGAGCCTGATCGAAACCCTGCTGGTCATTGTGGTCGGCAACCTGTTGGGCGCCGCCTTGTTCGGCGGCATCTGCATCATGGGACACCGCACGGGAGTGCCGCAGATGGTGCTGTCCCGGCTGGCGTTTGGCCGCCGTGGTGCCTACCTCCCGACCCTCATGCAAGTGCTGATGCCGATGGGCTGGGTGGCGACCAACACATGGATCGTGCTGGACCTTGCGGTGGCCGCCCTGGAAAGAATCGGCATCAGTGGTGGCATGGAGCTCAAGTACGGCATTGCCCTGGTCGTCATGATCGTGCAGGTCGGGATCGCTGCCTGGGGGTTCAACGCCATCAAGTGCTTCGAGCGCTACACCATGCCGGTGATCCTGCTGATCATGGTGGTGATGACCGGCCTGGCCTTCACACACGTGGATATCCAGTGGCAGCGTTCGACCGTCGAGGGCATCGGCAAGCTATCGGCCATGAGCAGTCTCATGACGGCGATCGGGATCGGTTGGGGCATTTCGTGGCTGGTATACGCTTCGGACTACACCCGCTTCACCCAGAGCAAACTGTCCGATGGGCAGGTGTTCCGCTCGACGTTCCTCGGCATGTTCCTGCCCACCGTATGGCTGGCGTTCCTGGGCGCGGCGATTGCCTCCGCGGGGGCCGGCTCGGACCCTGCGCAACTGATCATTGCGGTCTTCGGCACCATGGCGTTGCCGGTCCTGCTGGTGCTGCTCCATGGCCCGGTGGCGACCAACATCGTGGTCATCTACTCGGCAGCGCTGGCCACCTTGTCCTTGGACCTGCGCGTCCCACGTTGGGTGGTTTCAACGGTCTCGGGCCTGGTGGCGCTGTTCATCCTCTATCTGTTCCTGCAATCCGGCGAGTTTGTCCACGCCTTTGAAAACCTGATGGTGTTTTTCGTGGTGTGGATCAGTCCGTGGGCGGGTATCACCCTGGTCGATTTTTTCCTGATTCGCCGGGGCCAGGTCGATTTGAAGTCGCTCTACTGCCATCACTCGGAAAGCAACTGCACCGATGTGAACTGGAGAGGGGTATTTGCACTGGCGGTCGGGGTGTTGGCGGCCTGGTTATTCCAGGTAGGCACCATTCAATCGCTGCAAGGCCCTCTTGCGATGGCATTGGGTGGAATTGATTTGTCCTGGTTGGCCGGGTTTGGCGTGGGCGGCGGTATTTATTACGTATTGCACCGTTCGCGCCCCACTGAAGTTATTCGCTCGTCAGTGATGGCCAAGTAAGCGCTGTGCAACGATTCATCATTAAAGAGGTTATTGCAAATGTCTCATCTTGAACAAACCAATGTGCTGGCTGCGCTGAGCGGCGGCGCCGAGATCGATGCGTTCCTGGGCAACGTCGTGGAGATCGCGATCGTGACCCGGGATCACAAACGCACCATGGACGGCTTGCTCAAGCTGGGGATCGGTCCATGGCGGGTGTACACCTTCAGCCCGGAAAACACCCAGAACCAGACGTACCACGGTGAACCGGCCGATTTTGTGCTGAAAGTCTGCTTCGCCCAATCCGGAAACATGGTCTGGGAGCTGATGGAGCCGGTGTCCGGGCCGACGATTTTCGCCGACTTCCTGGAAAAACACGGCGAAGGGATCCAGCACGTTGCCTATGACTGCAACAACATTCCGTTCGAGGAACGTATCGCTGAATTGCAGCGGCGCGGTTTCAAATGCGTGCAGTCCGGCTCCTGGATGGGTGTGAATCATTTCGCGTTCTTCGGCACCGAGGCCGACACCACCACGGTCTTCGAAACCTACGCCTTTCCTGCCGATTGGGATTATCCGGAGCCGGAGTCCTGGTATCCGCCTCGGGCATAAGCCCGCACGGCATCACCGGGTTTCGCCTGGGCGCCACTAGGTACAGAGCCTAGCGTCCAGGCTTGGCCGCTTTGCAACGACACAGGAGTAGAACCATGAACCCTGTCCGGATGGATAACATCAGTTGGGTGGACTATGAGCGCCGAGTGCGATCAGGCGCAGTGGTCTTGCTGCCTATCGGCGCCACGGAGCAGCACGGGCCCCATCTGCCCTTGGGTACCGACGCCTTGCTCGCCAGTGCAATCAGTGAAGACGTGGCACGGGAGATCGACGGTGTGGTCGCCCCGGCCTTGTCCTACGGCTATAAATCCCAGCCCAAGTGTGGAGGCGGGCAGCACTTCTGCGGCACCACCAGCGTGGATGGCGCGACGCTGATCGCCATGGTCCGCGATGCCGTGCGCGAGTTTCATCGCCATGGCGTGAAGCGCCTGGTCCTGGTGATCGGTCACTATGAAAACCAATGGTTCGTGACCGAAGGCATCGAGCTGGCGATGCGGGATATCGGCCCGGAGGCCGGGCTGGAGGTCATGCGCCTGGAGCACTGGGAGTTCGTGAAGTCACAGACCCTCGACAAGGTCTTTCCGAACGGTTTTCCGGGCATCGCACTGGAGCACGCAGCAGTCATCGAGACGTCGATGATGCTGCATTACCACCCGGAGCTGGTGTGCCTGGACCAAATCCCCGATCACGGCCCGGCCGAGTTCCCGGTCTACGACATGTACCCGAGCCGAACCGAATGGGTGCCGGCCAGCGGCGTGCTGTCATCCGCGCTGGGGTCGAGCGCAGAGAAGGGGCAGTTGCTGGTGGCGGATGT
Source organism: Pseudomonas sp. ICMP22404 (assembly GCF_006227205.1). GTDB lineage: Bacteria > Pseudomonadota > Gammaproteobacteria > Pseudomonadales > Pseudomonadaceae > Aquipseudomonas. The sequence goes on along the minus strand of NZ_VCNG01000003.1, from coordinate 213,684 downwards.
CATCAGCGGTATCGTCCAGGCGGTGCGGTCGGAGTTCAGGCTCGCCGGGGCCGAGTCGCAGGTTTCAAACGACTGAACCGGGTTCTTGTGCAGGGTTGCCGGACGCGAACATTGGCAACCGCTGCAACATCCAGTTCAGCAACTCTTGGGCAGGTGCCGCCAGCGGGCGTCCGGACTTCACCAGCAGTTTCGCCTCGACCCCCTGGAACAGAGGATGATCGACGGCCACCACCGTGAGGCTGCCTTGTGCAATCTCCCGATAGGCCGCCACTTCGCCCAATAGCGAGGCAAACTCGCCGCTGGCGACAAGGCGCTTGAGGGCGGCCAAGGAGTTGCTGACCAGCGCCGGACGAATCTCGATTTTCTCGGCGTACTCGAGCATCTTCAGCGCGTGGCCGATACCGAAGCTTGGCGGCGTCAGCACCAGTGGGCAGTGGAGCAAGTCGGCGACGGTGGCCATTGTCCCTTTCAAGGCCAGCGGATGGTCCGGGCGAACCAGCAGCATGATGGGCTGCCGGGACGTTGCGTGGTAATCGATGTGAGCGTGGGGAGGCGGGTTGTAGGCCAGGCCTATGTGCGCGCGATTTTCCGCGATTTCGTTCAGGACATCGTCCACGGGCAGTATGTCCAGCCTGACGTCGAGCCTGGGGTACTGTTTGCAGAACGGTGCGAGCACGTGGTCCACCAGGGTATCGACGTAGCCTTCGCTGATGACCACCCGCACGTGTCCCTGTTGCAGCCCCTTGATGGCCTGGAGCTGATCTTCGAGCTTCTCCTGATGTGATCGATAGCCGCGCCAGAACTCCAGCAGGTGCGCGGCTGCCTCGGTGGGCTGGACCCCACGGGCCTGGCGCTCGAACAGCCTGGCGCCCAATTCCTCTTCCAGCAACTTGATCTGACGGGTGATCACCGAGGGAGAGGTGTTGATGCTGTCCGCTGCGCCACGGATCGATCCGTGGGTCAGCACCTCATGAAAATACCGCAAGCGTTGCTGGTTGATCTCGCGCATGGCTGTTGTCCTTTCGAATCTGCGTTGCCCATAGAGCAACGTTACACGAACATAGTTGCTCTTGCTGCTATTGAGGCCGTCGGCGCAACATCCTCGACACGTCAGAGCAACAAGAAAATTGGAGACGCCCATGTCGACCATCGTGAATCCGGTACCCAGCGCAGCCCTTTCAACGTTGTACCGCAAGCTCAATTGGCGCCTGTTGCCACTCCTGTTCGTTTGCTACGTTTTCGCCTACCTGGACCGCATCAATGTCGGCTTCGCCAAGTTGCAGATGCAAAACGACCTCGGGCTGTCCGACGCCGCTTATGGTGTCGGGGCAGGGGTGTTCTTCCTGGGCTATGTGCTGTTCGAACTGCCCAGCAACCTGATGCTACCCCGGGTAGGAGCGCGAAAGACCTTCAGTCGCATCCTGGTGTTATGGGGCATCACCTCGGCCTGCATGCTGTTCGTGCGCAACGTGCCGATGTTCTATGCCATGCGTTTTCTGCTGGGGGTCTTCGAAGCTGGATTCGCCCCGGGGATGATCTATTACCTGTCCTGCTGGTACGGCCCCAAGCGCATGGCCCGGGCCATCGCGATCGTATTCATCGCCGGTCCCGCTGGCGGCATTATCGGTGGGCCGCTTTCGGCCTGGCTGATCACCACATTCGAAGGTGTGGGTGGGCTTGCCGGGTGGCAATGGATGTTCCTGATCGAGGGCTTGCCCTGCGTCCTGCTCGGTGTGTTTGCCTATTTCTACCTGTGCAACCACCCGGCCGAGGCTCGCTGGCTGAGCGGCGAGGAAAAGCAGATGCTGCAGCGTGAGCTGGGGACCGCCCCTGGCGGCGCGCATTCGTTCCGGGCGGTGTTGCGCGATCGCAGGATCTACATCCTGGCGAGCGCCTACTTCTGCATCATCTTTTCGATCTACGCCATGAGCTTCTGGTTGCCGGCAATCCTCAAGGCCCAAGGTGTCCACGACATGATGCAGTTAGGGTGGTGCGCGGCCATTCCCTACGTGGCAGCGGGCGCCGGCATGTACTGGATCGGGCGCCGCTCAGACCGTTTCGGCGAGCGTCGCTACCACTGTGCGGTCCCGGCAGCCGTCGGGGCGGTACTGATACTTTTGTATCCTTCTGCCGATGGGAACCTGATGCTATCAATGGTTCTGCTGACGCTGGCGATCGCCATGATGTTCATGGCCTACACGGTCTTGTGGGCGATGCCCTCCGAGTTGATCAAGGGCGAAGCGGCAGCGGGAGGCATCGCCCTGATCAACACCATCGGCCTGTGCGGCGGTTTCTGGGGGCCAGCGGTGATCGGTTGGGCGAAGACATCAACGGCGAGCATGAACCCTGGCATCGTCGCGGTCGGTTGCGTGTTTCTCTGCGCCGCGTTGGTGATCATCGCGAGCAAACCGCTGGCGCGTCGCGACCGGGTCTTGAATCCCGTGCAGATTGAACAGGCGCTTTGAACTTAACACCCATCGTGTTCCGCAAGGAACCTTTCCAAAGAGAGAACGCAGATGCTTTTACATCTATCGACCTGGGCCGAAATCGAAACATTTCTCCAACGCAGCCGTACCGTGGTCATCCCGATCGGCTCCAACGAGCAGCACGGGCCTACCGGCTTGTTGGGGACGGACTGGATGTGCCCGGAAATCATCGCCCATCAGGCGCAGCAGGCCGCAGACATTCTGATTGCCCCGACCTTCAACATCGGCATGGCGCAGCATCACCTCGGGTTCCCGGGAACGATCTCGCTCAGGCCTTCGACGTTCATCGCCGCCATCGGTGGCTGGGTACGTTCGTTGGCTGCCCACGGGTTTGAGAAGATACTGTTCCTCAACGGCCACGGCGGCAATATCGCCTCCATTGAAGCGGCGTTCTCGGAGCTCTACGCCGAGGCGAGTTTTGCCCGGCGCCCGGCGGGTTTCGCCTTGAAGCTGTGCAATTGGTGGGACCTGGAAGGGGTCAATGAGCTGGCGCGGGAGCAGTTCCCCACCGGTCACGGCATTCATGCGACGCCGTCGGAAATCGCCGTGACCCAATGGGCCTATCCCCACGCCATTAAATCGGCGGATTACTCGCCACAGATCGCCAACTGGGGCCCGATCCGGGAGGCGGCGGATTTCCGCGCCCGTCATCCAGATGGCCGCATGGGGTCAGACCCGGCGCAAGCTTCTGCGGAGAAAGGCCGGCAACTGGTGATGCTGGCCGCACAAGGCCTGGTGCAAGAGGTGCAAGCCTTCAGCCGCGAGTCCATGCCGGGTTGAACCGCAGCGCTGCCATTGCGCACGCCTGGGCATTCCGGGCGTTGACGCTTCATCTCGTAAAAACCGCAATCAATCAGGTACGCCGCGATGTGGAAAATCGATCACAGTTACATTGATGGAGCCTTCGTTCCCGTCCATGGAAATGAAACGGTGGAATGCATCAACCCGGCGACCGAGGCGGTCATCGGAACGGTCACCCTGGCTGATCGCGATGATGCCCGCCGCGCCATCGCTGCGGCGGCCCGTGCGCAAGCCGCGATGAATCGCACCTCCAAGGCTGAGCGTATCGAGATGCTCGAACGCTTGCAGGCCGCCGTGCTGGCGAGCACGAACGAGATCCGCGATACCGCCATCGAGGAATACGGCGCGCCGCTCGCCCGTGCCCAATGGGTCAGTCGTTATGCTTCGCAATCATTTGCCAACGCGGCGCAGGTGTTGAAGGACTACGAGCTGGTTCGTTCGATCGGCGACGCCAGCGTGGTGATGGAGCCGGTCGGCGTATCGGCACTGATCGCCCCCTGGAACAGCACCGCCGGAACGATCTGCAGCAAACTGGCATCGGCCATCGCCGCCGGTTGTGCGTCGGTCATCAAGCCGAGCGAGTTGAGTCCCTTGCAGACCGACGTGCTTGCCCGCGCATTGCATGGCGCCGGTTTGCCGAAAGGCGTTTTCAACATTTTGCTGGGACGCGGCAGTGACGTTGGTGATGAAATCAGCACCAACCCACAGGTCGCCAAGATTTCATTCACCGGGTCCACCGCCACCGGAAAGCTGATCGCTCGTGCCGGTATCGAGACCATGAAACGCGTAAACCTGTCGCTCACCGGGAAGTCGGCCTCTATCGTCCTGGATGACGCCGACCTCGACACGGCCATTCCCCTTGCCTTGAACGCGGCGTTCATGAACAACGGCCAGGCCTGCGTCGCTGGCACGCGCTTGCTCGTACCGCGCACGCAGGCCAAAGAAGTCATTGAACGGGTGAAAAGCCTGGTCGAGGCGATGGTCGTCGGCCATCCGCAGGACCCGTCCACCGTCATTGGACCGCTGGTCAACCAGGCCCAGTTCGACCGCGTGCAGGGCTACATCCGCCGCGGACAGGCGCAAGGTGCAACGCTGGTCATTGGCGGTGAGGGCAGGCCGGCTGGTTTTGACCAAGGCTATTTCGTCAGGCCCACCGTCTTTGCCGACGTCAGCAATGACATGGATATTGCACAAGAGGAGATTTTCGGCCCGGTGCTGTCAATCATCGCGTATGACTCGCAAGAGCAGGCGATCGACATCGCCAATGCCACACCCTACGGTCTGCAGGCCTACGTGTTTTCTCGCCAAGTGGACCGCGCCCGAAGCCTGGCGAGCCGGCTGCAGGCGGGCTCGGTGCTGATCAACCGAATCACACCGGAGCTGCTGGCCCCGTTCGGTGGGGTCAAGCAGTCCGGGGTCGGGCGGGAGTTTGGTGTGTTTGGGTTGGAAGGGTTTCTGGAGGCGAAGAGTATTGTGTTGGAGTTACAGCGGGGTTAGCCACCGACGCTATGGGGCAGCGACACCAGCTCAATCTGCGTGCCCCACGGCGCTTGAAAATAGAACCAACGAATACCGTCCGAGTTGGTGATGGGTTCGTTGAGAATGGTCACATTCAGGCGCTTGAGGGTAGCCAGGCTGCTGTCAATATCGGCGGTACGCAAGGCCACATGGCTGGCCCCGGCGTCGTCGCCATGGGGTTGGGCCTGATTGACCTCAGAACCTTGGTATTGAAACAACTCCAGCTTCGCGCCGCCGTCTATTTGCAACATCACAAAGCGTTGCAGCTCGCTGGAGCCATGCCAGCGGAATTGGCTTTTCCACTGATCCGGGATCTTGCCGGGGCTGATATCCGAAACCACCCGTGCGCCCATCAGCGCGGAGAAAAAGCGGATGGCTGCGTCGATATCCGGCACATTGATGCCAACATGGTCGATGGCTGAAACTTGAAGCGGTGCGGCTGCGCTCGTGGCGGGGTGGCTCTGCGGGGGCGTGGTCGCCGCATGAGTAGCGGTAGTCAGAGTCACGCTGGCGGCCAGCAGTGCCCATTGCACTGGGTTCATAACCTGTTCCTCTTGAGATGGGTTGGCGGGCGACCGTGGCAGTCGCCCGCTGGGTGGTCAGATTTGTGCCTGACCGCCGTCAACAAACAGCTCGATACCGTTGACGAAGCTGGCGTCATCCGAGGCCAGGAACAACGCAGCGCTGGCAATTTCGTCAGCTTCACCGACACGCCCCATGGGGATCAGCGACGCCATGTAGTCCAGCAAGCCCTGCTGCTGAGCGGCATCCGGGCCGGCCAATTCAACCAGACCAGGAGTGCGGGTGGCGCCGGGGCTGATGGTGTTGATGCGCACCTGGCGGTCTTTCAAATCCAGAATCCAGTTGCGTGCAAATGAGCGCACGGCGGCCTTGGACGCGGCGTACACACTAAAGGCGGCAGTGCCCGAGCTGCCCGCCGTGGAGCCGGTGAGAATCACCGAGGCTTTTTGGGCCAGCAGCGGTAGGGCCTTTTGCACAGTGAACAGCACGCCTTTTACGTTGCGATTGAAGGTGTCGTCGTACTGCTGTTCTGTGATGTCGCCCAGTGGCAGCATGGAACCGCCGCCGGCATTGGCGAACAGCACATCGATTCGGCCGTGGGCCGCGCCAATCTGGCGGTACAACGCGTCCAGCTGGTCGAGCTTGGTGGAGTCCACCTGCACGCCGGTGGCGTTGCCGACCGCGGCGACCGCGGCGTCCAGTTCGGCTTGGCGACGGCCCGTGATGTAAACGTGGGCGCCTTCCTGAGCGAAGCGTTTGGCGGTGGCCAGGCCGATGCCAGTAGTGCCGCCGGTAACCAATGCAATTTTGCCTTCGAGTTTGTTAGTCATGGTGTTTCTCCCGTATTTCGATTGAGTGAGTTGCGGTGTGGGAGAAGCTTATCGACGGGGCGGAACTTTCAAAATAGAATTGTCTGAAACCTATCGTTGCAGAAATGAAATGAGCAAGCTTCCAGATTTCGAAGGGTTGGCGATGTTCGCCAAGGTGGCCGAAGAAGGCTCGTTCGCTGGCGCGGCGCGTGTCATGAGCGTGTCGGTGCCAACGGTATCCCGAGCAGTCGCGCGGCTGGAGGAACGTCTGGGTGGGCGCTTGTTCAACCGTACCTCGCGGCAACTGGCACTCACAGAGTTCGGCGCGAGCATGGCAGCCAAGGCTGGGGAGATTTATCGGCAGGCCGAGGAGGTGGAAAGCGAGGCTCAGGAGTTATCGATCCAGCCCCGCGGCCAGGTACGCCTGGCGATCCCCATGTCGTTCGGACTGCGTTGGGTGGCACCGCTGATGCCGCAGTTGATCCGGCAGTATCCCGAGCTGTCGATTGACCTGCACCTTTCAGACGCCTCGGTAGACCTGATCGCTGAGGGCTTTGATGCGGCATTACGCATTGCCGTATTGCCGGACTCATCGCTGGTTGCACGGCATCTCTGCGCTGTCACCCAATATCTGGTCGCCTCACCGGCTTATCTGGACACCCATGGCCACCCCGGTCATCCCCGCGAACTGGCGGCCCGCACGTGCCTGAGTTATGCCTACCGAGCCCGTAGCCAAGTGTGGCGGTTCACCCATAAAGACGGCACCGAAGAAGACGTGGTGCCCAGCGGCCCGTTGAGAGTGACCAACTCGGATGCGTTATTACCCGTGTTACTTGAGGGACTGGCCATCGCTGAACTGCCGGAATTCATTGCCAGCGAATACCTGGCGGATGGGCGCTTGGTCTTGGTGCTACCGGAATGGAGCATGGCCCGTGGCGGCCTGTATTTCGTCACCCCCACGGCCCGTACCCGGCCGGTAAAAATCAAAGCATTGTCGGACTTTTTTGCCGAGCATTTAAGTGAGCCCGTCTGGCGATGGCCGTTATGAGACGATGGGTACTAGCCTTTCAATTATGAAACGATGAATTTCATTGGCTTCTATTTTTGAAGCGGAATGGATCCTTTAACGTGGTTTGGTCGGCACCGCGCGGAGTGCCCATCCAAACTCGTTTCGGGAGAAAGCTATCATGAGAAATGCCGTGGAATTGCTTCAACAGTACCTGGATTCCATCCAGACGCCGTTCTTGGCGGCGGCTCTGTTCGCAGAGGATGGCGTGCTGGAGTTGCCCTATCTGGAGTCGCTCGGCATCCCCCACAGCGTCCAGGGCCCAGCAGCCATCGAGGGCTTTATCAGCTCATTGCTTGGTAAAGTGCCAGATTTCAAATTCCGCAACGTGCGCTTTCTGATCGACACCCCCGACCAGGTGTTTGCCGAATACAGCGTAGAGGCCCTGGTGCCTGCCACCGGCCGCATCTACCGGCAGATGTACGCCGGCCGCTTGGTGGCCAAAGACGGCAAAATTCAACTATTGCGCGAATCCATGGACACCGTAGCCGCTGCCAAAGCGTTCGCGCCGGTTGAGCCGGCGCAAGGCTATTGAACCGCGATACTTTTAAGATCAGAAACTTGCGGCTGGAACCGGTTGCCACATCCAGAGCAGCAAACAGCGAGGTCGTTCCATGCAGGTCCCCCTCAGTTGGCATATCGAGATGCAGGAGGGCGATTGCCTTGGCCATCCTTAACCACTTTTAGCCAGACGTTTTTGCCAATCGCCGCTATGACCGCGCTGGCATTCTTCCTCAGAGTCAAGGCGAACATTGCGATCCGACACGTTCAGATCGATGCCAGCCTCTTTCAACGCGATGGCCGTCAGCTCAAGAATGCGAGCCTTCGCGTCAACCTGGGCCTGCTGTCTGTCAGCGAGGGTTTCGAACACCCAGGTCACCTTCAGGGTTTTCGTCAGCGCGTTCAGGTCAGCGGTGTGGGTGAGCCAGGTGAAGCCTTTGATTTCACCTTTTGCTGTTTCGCACGCTTCGGTCAGCGTGGTGATCAACCGGCGTTCGATCCGCGCCAGTTCACGTTGCCCTGGAGGCATTGCAAGTTCCTTTGGAGTTGATGGAAGGGAGGCACTGATCAGGCCGCTCGAAACTCGACCGTCCACGCCCCGCGATCTTTATGAATGGTGCCATAAATTGGCACCACCGGGTTTTATGCTGCGCTCCTCAAGCAGAGATACCCATCCATTCTCGTCGCTGCTTGCTTTGTGAAGGAACTGCACCATGCCCGGATTTCAACGTATCCAGTACAACAACTATGGTTGCCCGGAAGTGATGCGGGTCGAAGATTTCGAATTACCCGCGCCCGACAACGGGGAAGTAGCGGTGGGGGTAAGGTTCGCAGCCATCAATCCAATCGACTGGAAGTTGCGCGACGGACAGATGGAGATTGTCACCGGCAGAGCGTTTCCCCGCGCGATGGGCATGGACTTCTCCGGCATCGTCACGGCCGTTGGTAGCGGTGTCACGCGACTCAAGGTCGGTGACGCCGTATTCGGTCTAGCCCGCTTCAAGGACAGTGGTGCGTTCGGCCAAGCGCTGGTGACAAAGGAGGCATTCCTGGCCAAAAAAAAGCCCGACAGTGTTTCCTTATTATGCCCCCGACCCCGAATGGGTGCTGGAAATATTCACCGGCGCGCAGGCTGCTATATCGACTGTTCCACTGCGGTGGATAACGGCAAATGGTCGCGCAAAAAATCGATAAAACGCTGGGTCTTGGCGGGCAGCAGGCGCGTTTCGGTCATGGCATAGACGGGAACAGGTGTCGCCTGCCACTGCGGTAGCACGCGACGGAGCCGTCCCTGAGCTACATCGTCAGTCACAATACCTTCGGCCAGAACCGCAATGCCCATCCCCAAGGTGGCCAGGCGCTGGATCATTACTACGCTGTTCAGAAGAAACCTGCCTCCCACTTCGACATCTATGGTTTCTTCTGCGTTATTCATCGTCCATATGTCGGGCTTATGAGTGCGCAGACGCAAACACTCGTGCTGCAACAACTCGACAGGATGCTTGGGCTCTCCGGCCAGATCCAAATAACGCGCAGAGGCGTAAAGAAAACGCGGCAACTGCGCCAGCTTGCGTGCGATCAAAAGGGAGTTTGCAGGTTCTCCCATACGAATCGCCACATCAACGGGCTCACTCACCAAGTCGGCCAGACGTGCTGACAGATCAAACTCGAAGCGTATGCCGGGATAAAGCTGGGCGAACTTCGCTACCAGAGGGGCCAGGTATAGGGTGGCAAAGCCTTCAGGAAAAGAAGCGCGGAGCAAACCGGTCGGCTGCGAGAGCATTTCGCCCAGTTGTTCGTGCACAAGTCGCGCCTCTGAGACGATCCGCTTGCTGCGCTCGTAATACAAAAGCCCCGCTTCTGTTAGCTCCACCTTACGTGTTGTGCGGTGGAGCAAACGCAAGCCAATCGCCTTTTCCAACGCGCTGATGCGTCGGGACAATGTCGAGTTCGGCATCCCCAGGGCATCCGCAGCCCCTCGAAATCCTTTTGCTTTTACGACTTCGACGAATAACGCCATGTCGTCTAAATGGGTCATACAGATTGCTCCATTAATGGATCAATCAATTCTACCTATGCCTATTTATCCCGTATACGCGGCAGTGCAATATCAGGCCTCGCTACTTGGTGCGACACAGGTAGCGAAGACAGCCCAGACGATACTGGACACGTCCTTTAGGAGAACATGATGACATTCCAACGATTAACCGGTGAAAGCGCGGCCTTGCTACTGATCGATCATCAGATCGGCACAATGGGCTGGGTCACATCGACAAGCTTTGATGAGATGAAAAAGAATGCCGTCATCCTCGCCAAGGCCGCGAAAATTCTAAACATCCCAACGGTCCTGACCTCCAGCATGGAAGAGGCGGCGCAAGGGCCATTGCTCAGTGAGTTTCAGGCCATTCTGCCTGCCGAGTTTGCTGCCCGCATCAAGCGTGCAGGCATCGTCAACGCAATGGACGATGAAGCGTTTGCTGCTGCCGTCAAGGCGACCGGCCGCCAAAAGTTTATATTGGCAGGGGTCACTAATGACGTGTGCACGGTTTACCCAGCGCTCACGTTGGTCGGCCTGGGACATGAAGTTCAAGTCGTCGCCGATGCGGGCGGTTCCCCTACCAAGAGTGCCGACGATATCGCACTGCGCCGTATGGAGCGCGCAGGCGTTACCTTGACGAGCACCAACCAACTCATTGCTGAGCTTGCTGGCAGTTGGAGTACGCCCGAAGGTAGTCAACTGGTCCAGGCATTGAATCTCAGCTAAGACTTCTCTCGATAAAAAACGGATAGGGAGGTCATTACGCAGTTTAAAAAATTCACCACTGCTAATCGAACCTGATGAGCTTCACAGCGCCTGCTTGTTACAAATGCGTCCGACTGGCGGCGTTTACACGCCCGCCCAGCTGTTTAGCGCCGACCCGGTGAGGCGCTTACCAGCGTCTGGCGCACTAAGCATCAACCTAACTCAACTCGAGGAGGCAACAGTCGTTCATCATCACTTGATTTCGTAGCGTGCCGTTTCGCGTGCTACGGCTAGCTACCTATCTACCCCACTCGAGCATCAATAACTTTGTTCCGCCTGAGCCTTTTCGTATGATGAGCGAACACGATATTTGGAATGCTTTCAGTGAAGTCGCCACCTAAAATTGGATCATCTAGTCCCGCTGCGCCAGGTGGCGTCAAACCAGATTTCAGTGATGCTGTAGCCCAGCTTTCGTGGGACGACTTACGCATCATTAAAACGCTAAGCGAATGCGCCAATCGCGCTGACGCTGCCAAGAAACTGGGGATCAACGTTTCTACCGTTTCGCGCCGAGTGACCCAGGTTGAGAAAACACTTGGGGTGGCACTGTTCGATCACCGTCGCTCTGGATATATGCTCACTGCTGAAGGTGCGGAGTTGCGAGCGCTCGCCGAGCGGGTCGAGCTGGATATCGTCAGTGTTGCACGGCGTGTTTCACGGGCGGGTCAGGGGCCACTCGGAAAGCTTCGGATCACCACCAGTGATTCGTTACTGCTGTACTTCCTCACGCCCATCATCGCGCAGTTCAAGGCCCTGAATGAAGGGATAGCGATTGAGGTACTGGTAGGCAATCAGACATTGAGTCTTGCCCGAGATGAGTCGGATATTGCGGTAAGAGCGACCAACAAACCAGCAGAAAGTCTGGTGGGACGAAAGCTCGCGACAATTGCCTGGGCGCCATACGGCAGTGATAAAAACGCGCCGACCTCAACACCTTTCGCAGAAGGCCAGGCGTGGGTGTCCTATTCAGCTGCCCTATGCGGCCTCAAGGCAGCGAGCTACGTCGATAGCCGAGTTGCCCCTGACTGCATTTCCTACCGCACCGATTCGGTTGCCGCAGCGAGCGCTGCCATTGTGGCTGGTCTTGGTTTTGGATTCCTTCCCTGCATGCTGGGTGACATCACGCCCGGGTTGGTGCGCGTCGGCCCCGTTGTGCCTGAACTTCAGGACGGGCTTTGGCTGCTTACTCATCAGGACATTCGAAGGTCATGGCGAGTCAAAGCATTCATGACGTTTTGCGCAGGGGCTGTCGCTGAATTAAAGCCCTTGGTCGAAGGGCAGCGAGCTCTCCCGGTTTCGTAGACGGAACCGGGAGCACGTCTTAGTTGGCGCCCGAGCCAATGACCGCCTTGCAGACAATTTCGATCAACTGCGATCGCTGTGCGAGCCTCGATACGCCGATGATATTGCTTGCGCACTGGGGCCGCTCAGTGCCAAAGGCGGCCTTGCGAACATTGCCTACCACGGCAAATGCCGCGTCCATGTCCAGCACATAAAGCGTTTCTTCGACGACGTCTTCAAGTGTCGCGCCATACAGAGCGAGCAACTTGGCGATGTTGTCGTAGGAGACGCGCATTTGCTCCCCCATCGAAGAGAAATCACTGGGCTTGCCTTCGCTATTCAGCGGTGCGGGAGCGACCAGGTTGCCATCTTCATCGTGGTTGAATTGGCCGGATATATAGACTTCGTTGCCTATCTGTCTGGCCTGGGGATAGCCGTAGCTTTCTTCCCATGCCACACCCCAGTAAGCGGTTTTCTTTCCAAACGGTTGCGAAGCTGCCATTGCATTCTCCTGGCGTAGAACAGGCTGCTCGCACAGCGGCAGTCCGAGTTGTGGGAAGGCGAAGACTAGCACCGCAAATGCTCTTTCAATGGCGCATTAATGCGCCGACACAGACGCATTGATGCGCCCCCGAAGTCGTGAGTGATCAGTTACCTTGCACTCGAATTCGGTGCGGCACCCATCTGCGAATAACGTTCCGCGAACGTCAGCAGATACGCGATAGGCACCCTTAAAAAGATTTGAGATGGGAACTCCATACCCAGAGCTTCAACGAAGCCGATGAATGATGTCCGTCGTCTACGGTTTTCAGTAGCTCATCAAGATGTATGGAGATGGCGACCTTGGAAGTGCGTGATAAGGCGCTGTCAGCACAGCCGCTTCTGGAAATAAAACCGGGTATGTCCCGGCGGATAATCCACCAGGCGTCCGAATTCGGAATAACCCAGTTTTTGATAAAACCCCGGCGCCTGGAAGCTGAAAGTCTCCAGCCAAATACCGATGCAGTGCTTCTCCTTTCCGACTTCTTCTGCCATGTGCATCAGGCGTTCTCCGATACCCTGACCACGCATCGACTCTGGAACACTGACGAGATCGATGAGTAGCCATCGATAAGAAATTTTTCCATACAGTCCACCCATCACTTCATTGCTGTCTGGGGCTCGTAGCAACAGGGCGAACGTCTCGTGTGCATCGTCCCCACCATTGGCCAGGTTATGGGCCAGCAGCGGATTCAAGATTCCTAACCGCTCTGCTTCAGTCACATTTTCCGAAAGTTGGATGTTCAAAGGCACGGTGCTCTCCCTGAGCGATAAGCAAACTGGCTCAACAAGGTAGCTTATTTTTTCCATGCCCAGGCGAATCAGTGAAACTCTTTATGCTCTTTGTATGGACGGGTTGGAGGGCCGCTTTTGGCCCAGTCCGCCCACGGCTGGCGGACAAATGATGGCAATGATGCTCATGCGCGCAGAAACAAGTTAACGAGCGCTCTGCCTTCAGATTGCCTTAAGGATGGACTGGCAGGGTGGCGGCATCGGTTCGCTGGGCAACCGGAGACTGTCGAATGAGTCGACCGTCGAGAAGGACAATCACGAGGCGCTTCCTATGACCCGCGACAAAGGCATACCCCGTTATGGAAAACTTTCAATCACCCTGCATTGGCTGATGCTCGTGTTGTTTGTCGGCGTGTACGCGTGTGTTGAAATCAAAGGCTTCCTGCCCAGGGGCAGCGAAGCACGTGGCCTGCTGATGGGCTTTCACGGTCTCTTCGGTCTGAGCATTTTTGCTCTGGTGTGGGTGCGACTGCTCGGCCGCCTGACGCCACGCCCACCGGTCACCCCGAAACCGCCTGCATGGCAAACCGGCATGGCTCACCTGATGCATCTGGCTTTGTACGTGCTGATGATCGCCACGCCGCTACTGGCCTGGATGATGTTGGCCGCTGGAGGCAAACCGTTCCCGTATTTCGGTTTCCATTTGCCGGCCCCGGTGGCGATCGATCCTGACTTCGCAAAGCGCCTGAAGTATTGGCATGAACTGTTGGGCAGTACCGGCTACTGGCTGATCGGTCTGCATGCGGCGGCGGGACTGTTTCATCACTATTGGGTAAGAGACAACACGCTGACTCGGATGTTGATTGAGCGAGATCATTCCTGAGGCGCAAGTCACGCTCGTCTTGGCACTCAGGAGGTACTGACTTCGTTGGCGAGCGAACCGTTGCGGCGCAGCCGGGCGCAGGTGACTGACCCAAAGCGTGCTGAGTTTGAGGACTGTCCCTGCCGCGGACCGCTCTTACTGCGGCCACTGCTCAAGCAGGATCGAGACAAACTTCTCGGCGGCGGGGGACAAGGAGGCGCCTCGTCGGTAGACCAGACCCAGTGATCGGTTGACCACCGGCTCGATCAGCGGCACGCTGACCAGGGTCGGATGGTCCCCGGCGGGCATCGCCAGGCTGGGCATTGCCGACACCCCGAGGCCTGCTTCCACCAGCCCCAGTGACGTGGACAGGTGTTGCACCTCGTAGAACCACTGCGGACGCCAGCTCAGGCCCGCCAGGGCGTGATCGAGCAGCATCCGATTGCCACTCAGGCGACCCACCCCGATCAGGCGATAGTCGCTGAGTTCCGACCAGGTGACGGCGCTGCGCCCAGCCAATTCATGATCGCGGCGGCAGGCCAGGACAAAGGGTTCGTTGACCAGGGGCACGAATTCGATGTCCGGGTGCTGGCCGCTCATCATGTTGATGCCAAAGTCGGCTTCGCCGCGCAGGACCGCCTCGAGTCCTTCGTTGGCACTGAGGTCGAGCAGGCGGATGCGGATTTTCGGATAGCGCTCGTTGTACAAGCGGATCACCGACGGCAGGAAGTAGAAGGCTGCGGTGGGAATGCACGCCAGGGTCACCCGGCCGATTTGCCGCTCGGCCAGCTCGCGAATGTTGAGGATCGAATCGTCGAAGTCGTCCAGCAGACGCCGGGCTTTGGGCAGGAAGTCGCGTCCAACGCTGGTCAAGCTGACCTTGCGCGTCGTGCGATCAAGCAAGGCGGTGCCCAGACCTTCCTCCAGTTTTTTCATGCGACGGCTCAGGGCGGGCTGAGACAGGTGCAGTGCATCAGCAGCCTCGTGGAAACTGCCTAGTTCGGCGATTTTAACGAAAGATCGTATGTCCTGAAGCTCATATTCCATGCCAGATCCCATAAGCAAAGCGAGGCGTCGTGCCGATCATCCTACGACCATTCATTCGTAAAACGCAATAAAGCCTCCGATCTTTGCATTGGAAACACTTTTCAAAGCCTGCCACTCTTGCCTCCAGAACATCAATTATCCAGATTGATCAACAAGAGTTAGTGTTCATGCAGCGAATCCCTTGTGTGCTCATGCGCGGCGGTACCTCCAAAGGCCCAGTGTTTCTCGCTTGGGACCTGCCGGCCGCCATCGTTGAACGTGACGAGCTGTTGCTCGACCTGATGGGATCCGGCCATGAGCTGGAGATCGACGGCATCGGCGGCGGCAGCCCACAAACCAGCAAGGTGGCGATCGTCAGCCCATCGTTGCACCCTGAGGCAGATGTCGATTACCTGTTCGTCCAGGTCATGGTGTCTCAGCGTCGGGTCGACACCGCACCCAACTGCGGCAATATGCTCTGCGCCGTCGGTCCGTTCGCCATCGAGCAGGGATTGGTCAAGGCGGGCGGCGACCATACCCGGGTGCGTATCCGCAACCTCAATACCGGTACCTTCGTCGTTTCCGAGGTGCAAACCCCGGGCGGCAAGGTCAGCTATGAGGGTGACACCGCCATCGACGGCGTACCGGGCACTGCCGCGCCGGTGCAATTGACCTTCCTGGATGCGGCGGGCAGCAAGACGGGCAAACTCTTTCCTACCGGGCAAGCGCAGGACGTCATCGACGGCATTGCGGTGACTTGCATCGATATGGCCATGCCCATGGTGATCGTCGAAGCGAGTCAGCTCGGCAAGCGCGGCGATGAAAGCCCCGCCGAACTGGATGCCGATAAAGTGTTCCTGCAACGCTTGGAGTCCCTGCGGTTGAAAGCCGGCCTGGCCATGGGCCTGGGCGACGTCAGTGACAAGGTGATTCCCAAGCCGGTGCTGGTGTCGCCGGCCAAATCTGGCGGGACGCTCCAGGTGCGCTATTTCATGCCGCACAACTGCCATCGCGCGCTGGCGATTACCGGGTCCATCGGCCTTGCCACCGCGTGCGTGACCGAAGGCAGCGTGGCCGCCGGATTGATCGGCGGTGTCAGCGAGCCACGCTTGCAGCGGGTCCGTATCGAGCACCCAAGCGGCGGTATCGACGTTGTTTTGTCCTATGCCGGGGAAAAGGGTGAGACCATCCGCGCCTCGGTGGTGCGTACCGCGCGCCGACTGTTTTCAGGTTTCGTCTACGCCAAGGGTTCCCAGCGACTGGCCGGGTAGCCAGGCTGTCGCTGTCGTTAGCATCAGAACAATTCTAAAAATGGGTGATGCCATGAAAGTTGTTAAATCGCTCTACTTCCAGATCATCTGCGCCGTGCTGCTGGGCGTGGTGGTCGGGCATTTCTGGTCGCAACAGGCGATTGCCTTGAAGCCACTGGGCGATGCCTTCATCAAGCTGATCAAGATGATGATCGCGCCTGTGGTGTTCTGCACCATCGTCACCGGCATTGCCGGCATGAGCGACAAGCGCTCGCTGGGGCGCTTGTTGAGCAAGACGATGCTGCTGTTCCTGGGCTTGACCGTGGTCAGCCTGATCATCGGCCTCGTGGCGGTCTATGTGTTCAAGCCCGGAGCCGGGATGAACATCGACCCGACCCATTTGAGCACCCAGGGCCTGGCGCAGTACACCGACTCGGCGGCGAAGCTGGGGGTGGTCGACTTCTTCATGCACATCATTCCCGACACCTTCATCGGCGCCTTCAATAAAGGCGAGGTGCTGCCGGTCTTGTTTATCGCGGTGCTCTGCGGCTTTGCCCTGTCTTCGCTGGGTGAGCGGGGCAAACCGGTACTGGACGTACTGGAGTCGGCTTCACACATGGTGTTCAAGATCTTCTCCTACCTGATGCGTTTCGCCCCGATTGGCGCATTCGGCGCCTTGGCGTTCACGGTCGGGCAGTACGGCATCACGTCGCTGGGGAGCCTGGCCAAGCTGATCATGACCTTGTACATCGCCTGTGGGTTCTTCGTTTTCGTGGTCCTGGGCGGTATCTGCCGGGCCCATGGCTTCAGCTTGTGGAAACTGTTGCGTTACCTGCGCGAAGAGTTCCTGGTGGTGCTGGGTACCTCTTCGACCGAACCGGTGATGCCGCGGATGCTGGAAAAACTCCAGGCCCTGGGTTGCAAGAAAGGGGTAGTGGGGCTGGTGCTGCCAACCGGTTACTCGTTCAACCTGGATGGCACCGCAATCTACCTGTCGCTGGCAGCGATCTTCATCGCACAGGCCTGCAACATCGAGCTGACGCTGACCCAGACCGTCACCATGCTGGCGATCATGCTGCTGTCGTCCAAGGGCGCGGCAGGGGTGACCGGCAGCGGGTTCGTGGCGCTGGCTTCGACCCTGACGGTTATCCATGACATTCCCCTGGCCGGCCTGGCCCTGTTGATCGGCATCGACCGCTTCATGTCAGAGGCTCGGGCACTGACGAGTCTGGCAAGCAACGCGGTGGCGACCGTGGTGATTGCCCTCTCGGAGAATGCCTGCGACCGCCAGGTGCTGTTGCAGACCCTGGATGGCAAGCCTTCCCCGTCAGTGGTCCAGGCGACAGATGACGCCTGGGACGACGTCAAGGCCGCGAAACACCTCTAGCCGGTCACGGCAAACTCGATATCTCGGCGCAGCATCATTCCTGAATTCTGCCAGGCACACTGAACGTGTCGCCTGGCAGGTTGGAAGGCGCGCGCCTGGGTGTTGGTAAAGCTACGAATAACAACAAGAGAACTGACCTATGCTCGCTTTACTTGGCTTGGCCATGGTGGTGGTCTTCACCTTCCTGATAATGACCAAACGCCTGTCGCCGATCGTGGCCCTGACGATCGTGCCCATTGTCTTTGCGGTGATCGGCGGGTTCGGCGGCACCACCGGCAAAATGATGCTGGACGGCTTGAAGATGGTCGCACCTTCGGCCGCCTTGCTGCTGTTCGCGATCCTGTTTTTTGGCCTGATGATTGACGCCGGCCTGTTCGATCCACTGATCCGCAAGATTCTCAAACGGGTCAATGGCGACCCGATGAAAATCGCCGTCGGCACGGCCTTGCTGTCGCTGGTGGTGGCACTGGACGGCGATGGCACGACGACCTACATGATTACCTGCGCCGCCATGCTGCCGTTGTACAAGCGCATCGGCATGAACCCGATGATCCTGGCGACCGTGGCGATGCTCTCCCTGAGCATCATGAGCGGCATGACCCCCTGGGGCGGCCCGGCGACCCGTGCGATTGCCGCACTGGGCCTGGATGCCGGCGATTACTTCGTGCCCTTGCTGCCGACCATGATCGGCGGTGCGCTGTGGGTGGTGTTCACCGCATTCCTGCTGGGCCGTGCCGAGCGCAAGCGCATTGGCAACGTCCAGCTGCAAAGCGGCGGCGGGGATTGCTATATCAAGGCAATCATCGAGGACACCCCGCACAAGCGCCCGAAACTGGCCTACGTCAATCTGCTCCTGGTGATCGCGGTCATGGCGGCTCTGGTGATGGGGCTCATGCATTCGGCGATCCTGTTCCTGATCGGGTTCGTCCTGGCGCTGATGATCAACTATCCGCAACTGGACATTCAGAAGGAGCGCATTCTTGCCCATTCGGGCAACGCCATGACCGTGGTCCTGCTGGTCTTCGCTGCGGGCATCTTCGCCGGGATTTTCTCCGGGACGAAAATGGTCGACGCACTGGCACAGACTCTGGTCGATTGGATTCCGCCCTCGTGGGGACATCTGTTCCCGCTGGTGGTGGCGATCACCAGCATGCCGCTGACCTTCGTCCTGTCCAACGATGCCTACTACTTCGGCGTCGTGCCCATCCTGGCCAATGCCGCTGCTGCGTATGGGATCGATCCGGTGGAAATCGCCCGGGCGTCGATTCTCGGTCAACCGGTGCACCTGATGAGCCCGCTGGTGGCTTCGACTTTGTTGCTGGTGGGCATGGTCGATCGTGACCTTGGCGACTTCCAGAAAGCGACCGTCAAGTGGGCCGTGCTCACGTCCCTGGTGATTACCGCGCTGGCCTTGCTGACCGGTGCGCTGACCCTGTTTTCCTGAACCACCCGACACCTTCTTTTGCGCCTGTCACGCCTCGTCGCCGAGGTGTGCGCTGGCTTGCACGCCAAATAACAACAACGAGAAACCGATATGCACACTTCTCTGATCCGTGGGACTGTATTTCCTATGCTTGGCCTATTGCCGCTGGCTGCCGCCAACGCCGAGGGTTTCATCGACGACAGCAAGCTCAAGTTGCAACTGCGCAACGTCTACTTCAATGAAAACTTCCGCGACGAGCACGGGATGAGCGCACGAGCGGCGCGAACCGCGAAGAGCGAGCGCACCGAATGGGCCCAAGGCTTCCTCTTGGATTACCAATCCGGTTTTACCCCCGGCACCGTTGGCTTTGGCGTCGATGCCCTGGGTTTGCTCGGCGTCAAGCTCGACTCCGGACGTGGCCGCAGTGGCACCGGCCTGTTACCTGTGCATGACGATGGTCGTGCCGCCGATGAGTTTGCCAGCGCGGGCATGACCGCCAAGGCCAGGGTGGCCAAAACCACCCTCAAGTACGGCACCTTGTTGCCCAAGACTCCGGTGCTGATCTACAACGATGCACGGCTGTTGCCGCAGACCTACCAGGGCATGCAGATCAGCAGCACCGACATCGACAATCTCGCCCTGACCGGGGGGCATCTTGAGCGTTTCAAGCTGCGGGACTCCAGCGACAGCATGCCAATCGTGCCTGACGGCTATGGTGGCGATCAGTCAGGTGACTTCAACTACGCCGGTGCCGATTACAAGCTGGGGAAAAATACCCGCTTGAGCTACTTCTACGGCGAGCTTGAGAACTTCTACCGACAGAACTTTGCCGGCATCCAACACGACCTGCCGCTGGGCAGCGGGGTACTGACCAGCGACCTGCGCTACTTCAACAGTGTCGATACAGGTTCGGCCTACGGCGGCAAGATCGACAACGACATGCTCAGCGGCCTGCTGTCCTACGCTGTTGTCGGCCATACGTTCAGTGCTGGCTACCAGGCGCTCAGCGGCGAGGCCGGCTTGCCGTACATCAGCGGTGCCACGGTCTATTCCTTCAGCAATGTCGGGATTGGCAAGTTCATCGAGGAAGACGAGAAGACCTGGATGCTCGGCTATGGCTACGATTTTGCCCGCCTCGGCGTGCCTGGCCTGACGTTTTCCAGTCGCTACCTGAGCGGCAACGATGGCAAGTCCAACAGCACCGTGAAGGAATGGGAGCGTGATGCCGAAGTCGCCTATGTCGTGCAGCAAGGCACTTTCAAGGGGCTGGGGGTGAAGCTGCGCAACTACGTCTATCGTTCGGATTTCTCACGGGGCCGTGACAGCAATCGAATCTACTTCACCTACGATGTCGCGCTTTGGTAGGACGTTGATCCAACCGGCTTGAACGTCTGCCTCAATGTGGCCTCTGAGAGTAATGCAGGGCGAGCCCACTTCGCCCGTTTACCCTCGGAGGCTGGATGCACATGAACATTCTGATGGTTCTTACCTCTCACGATCAGTTGGGCGACACCGGCAAGAAGACCGGTTTCTGGCTGGAAGAATTCGCCGCGCCTTACTACGTGTTCGTCGACGCCAAGGCTTCGGTCACGCTCGCGTCTCCAAAGGGCGGGCAACCACCGCTGGACCCCAAGAGCAACGAAGCAGACGCGCAAACCGATGCGACCCGTCGCTTTGGCACGGATACCCAGGCCCAGATGGCATTGGCCGACACGGTGCCGCTGGGTGAAATCGATCCCTATGATTTCGATGCGGTGTTTTATCCAGGAGGCCACGGCCCGCTCTGGGATCTGGCCGAGAGCACTGACTCCAAGGTCCTGATCGAAGCCTTCTACGAGGCGAATAAACCTGTTGCCGCCGTCTGCCACGCCCCCGGGGTGTTCAAGAACGTTAACGCACCGGACGGGCAGCCGATTGTGCAAGGTAAAAAGGTGACGGGATTCACCAACTCCGAAGAGGAGGCGGTAGGCTTGACGCAGGTGGTGCCATTCCTGGTGGAAGACATGCTCAAAGCCAAAGGCGGCGAGTATTCCAAGGCTGCGGACTGGGCCAGTTATGTGGTGGAGGACGGGCATTTGATCACCGGTCAGAATCCGGCGTCTTCCGAAGCCGCCGCCCATGCGCTGCTCAAGCGTCTGAAGCAGGAGCTGTCTGCCTGAGTCATGGGTCATTCGCTGGAACGGACACTGCCGGCTGCGAACGATGCGGCCGGCGGGTGGAGGGATACGCATCATGTATGACGTTTACAATCTGTCCCGTTTTGTCGAAGCCCAGGGCCCGGTGTTCAACCGCGTCATGGATGAGCTGCGCTCAGGTCGGAAAACCAGTCACTGGATGTGGTTCATATTTCCGCAACTGCGGGGGCTTGGTCGTTCCGATATGGCCGCTCGGTTCGCCATCTCTGGCGTGGCCGAAGCCCGCGCGTATCTGCAGCACGAAGTGCTCGGCCCCCGGCTGGAGGCGTGTGTGAGCACTGTCCTGCAACACCACGACCTGAGCGCCGGGCAGCTATTCGGCTCGCCCGACGATCTGAAGTTTCGCTCCTGCCTGACGCTGTTCATGGCGGCGCAACCCGAGTCCGCCCTGTATCCGCAGGCGCTCGATCAGTTCTATTCGGGTGAGCCCGATTCCAAAACGCTTTTGCTGCTGGGTGACTGACGGATCAACGCCCGAACGTCGCCGTCATGCCCAGCAACCGCTTTTGCCGCCAGGTCGGCGCGCTTGTGGGGAAAAGCACCTCGTTCGGCCGATAACGGGCCAGACCGCAGGCGGCGGCGATGCGCTGGCGTTGCTGGCCGCGAACCAGTGCCTGTGCAAACGTGCGTTCACTGTGGGCCAATCCCAGCAGGTAGCGGGTGCCGACCTGCCACTGCCCGTTGTTGGCTTGCCACCAGGTTTCGATGGACCGAGGGTCGGGCCAGGGCAGGTTTTCATCGGGGTCCATGGCGACGTTCGGGTCCGCGGGGTTGTCGTTCGGGCCTGTGTCGAAGTCCGGCAGTTCTTGCAATTCCAAGTCGAGTAGCGCCAGGTCGGCGCCGATGATCAGGCTGAAGGCTTCGCCGGCCACACGGGCGTAAGGCAAGTCGCTCATCTGTTGGATCAGCCAGGGCACGCAGACCGGATCACCCAGCAATCCAAGGGCCTGGATGCCGACGCGTCGGTGCCGGGGATCCTGTACCAGTTGGCGTATCCAGGCGATGCTGGGCTCCCGTTCCTGCCAGGCCAGCAACACGCAGAGGGCGCGGTATTGAAATTCGCCCGGCTGCTCGGCGACTTGGCGCAGGGGCTCCAAGGCCTGCTGATCACCCATCTGGACGGTAGCCCAATTGGCCCAAAAACACGTGGCTGGATCCGGGTGTCGGCAGTGGGCACGGAGGTTGGGTAGCAAGTCGCGCCGGCGCAGTTCGCCGGCGGTGCGGGCGGCACGGGCCAGCACGCTTGGGTCCGTGTCGCACAGCCCTTTAAGCAGGGCGGGGCCCGGGTCGTGCCGATGCATGCCGCAGGCGGCCAGGCCGAGTCGGCGAAACATCGGCTCAGGGGCGGCGAGCATGCGCTCGATCCAGGGCGCTAGCCGTTCCCAGTCAATCCAGCCCAAGGCCATCAGATAACCACGTTCCGTTTCTGGGGCACGTCGCAGGTGTTCGCTCAACTGCGACAACACTTTCCCATTGGCTGTCTCGAAGGCCAGTACCACACAGGCGAACATCTCGCCGATGGCATGGGGGCCGAGCTGCGCCAGGAGCATTTCCAGGCCGTCATGGGCTGCGATACGCAACCCGTCGAGGTGAGCATCGAGGCGGTTGTCGAGTGTGCCGAGGTGTTCGATGTCGTAGTGGGGGGCGTGCAGGGCATCGTCCCGCAGATTGGCGAGGAAGCTGGCTTCTTCGGCGTGTTGTTCGATTACCAGGGACAGCGAGTCGCTCATGGGATAGGCATCGCAATGATAACGGCGATGCGCAAACTCACGTGTTGTGTGGGCATATCACCCGCTCCCACTGATGGCCGTCGAACTTGAGGAGGTCGTCGATACCAAAGGAGTAAAGCAGCCCATCTGCCGTATCCAGTTTATGGGCGCCGGGAGGAGGGGTGAGGCCCGTGTCGACATCGAAGAAGGCTTGCCCGTCATAGCGAACGAGGCCATGCACGTGGGAAATGTAGAGTTGCCCGTCGTACAACGCCATGTCCCAGAAATTCAGGGTTCTCTCTGTGTCGAGAACATGCCACTGATGGCGATTGCCAACCAGCAACAGACCGTCATTACCGCAGACGTAAACCTCGTCTTCGCTTTTGCACAGCACGCGAGACAGAGGACGGTTGGTGGGGGAGTCCAGCGAGTTCCAGCGTGAACCGTCGTAGTGCAGGATGAGGCCTTTTTCTCCCACGGCATAAATGTTGTCGTGGGCCAGCCCATCCAGGCTTTCCAGGGTAGGCGAGCCGATCTTTGCCCCGGCTGGGCTCATGCTTGCCCAGGCTCCGTTCGAATGTCGATAGACCTGGGATGACTGGCCGCAGATGTACAATTCGTTGGCGATTTCCCGGATGCACAGCAGCTCGCCAAGGCGGCCTGTTTCAATGCGATCGTTTTCGAACTTGCCTCGGATATTGGCGAGGGTGAAGTCCGCCGAGCCAGACGTCACGTGGCGAAGGTTGCCATGGCGTCCGAGCATCCAGAGGCTGTTGTCGCTGCGCCTGAAGCAGACGGACCCGATGACATCGTTGTCGACGTCGTTGTAGACCCAGTTGTCATCGAAGCAAAAGGCGACCCTGGACATTTGCTCGCCCGGCAGGGAGTTGTATTGTGCAGGCACAACGATTGTGCCGGCCTTCACAACCAGGCCGCAGGTAAAAAACAGGGAGTCTTCATTGTCCATGATGGTTTCTCTATATCAATGGGGCCGGGTTCTTCGGCTTTTTTTCAAGGGCAGGTGCGCGAACTTCTCCCCTGCGCATCCCTGATTTTGGACCCACCCCCAGGTCTTGGTGTCCCTTGTCGATCTGGGCCTTGAGGCAGTCCTTGTCGCAGCCCGTCTCATCGGCGACCGCTTGTGCCGAGAGATCACTGATTTCGGCGTAGGTGAAGTCATCGCGACCATTCAACATCGCGTCTCGCTTGACCACGTAGCCGCGGCCGATACGTCCATGCTGCATGAGTTTATCTGTCGGCCCTTCACGGGAATTGTGGTCGGCGCCCTCTACGCATATGCAGGGTGCCTTGTTGTGGTCATAGGTGGGCACGAAAGGATCGCCGCGAACTTTCAGCTTCCCGGTCTTCGGGTTTATGGGGCGAGGGGTCGACAGATCGGCCACCGGCACCGGGTGGTGCGGCGTCTTTCCTCCGCACTTGGAACAGCGGCTCTTTGGCGAGTTTGGTACCAGCATGCACTTGCGTGCTTCACAACACTCGGGGCTGGTATTGTCGGCCGGGCCAGGTATGGCTCCGCGTGACAACGACTTGGCCGGTGGAGGACAGGCGGCCTTTACCTTCTTCACGTTTCCTGACTTGACGCAGGGATTTTCGGGATCCGCCATGGCCACCGCATCCAGATAGGGCCATGTCAGTGTGTTGGCCGTCGAACCATGGTTATGGGTGGTCAGGTCCATGTTTCGCACGACGTTCTCGCCTTCGAACTTCACATTCATCGACCAGGCCGTGAAGTAGACCTTCCCTTTGATCTTATTGGTGATGATCCCCTTTTTCGGCGCATTGCCAGCCTCATCCCCATAACTGGTCTTGAAGTAGCTCTTATCCTTGAGCATGGCCTCCTTGCCACTGATCTTCACGGTTCGCGTGCCCCGGGTGGTGTCCTTGGCCATGCCGGTATTGGGGTAGGGGATGGGCACGCCAAGCGGAGTGGCCGCGGTTTGCGGCGGGGTGAAACACACATCCGGAAAGCAGGCCACGGACTTGCCATCCGCCGCCTTGCAAGACACTTCCATGTTGTTGGCGTAGACCTCGTTCGCCATCACGCAGCCCTCATGTTCTGGTAACTGAGCAGCGCCACGGCGCGTTCGCCGGCGTCGTTGCCGAGATGGCAGAAGATATTCGGGCCTTCGCCGTAGCCCTTGCGACTGGCGGCCAGGGCCACGGCAAGCATCACCGGGCCGATGGCGGCGCCGACTTCACCGATGCAGTCGGCCGGATGCCAGAGGTGGAAGAACTCCTTGCGTACCCGCAGGCTGCGGCCCAAGGCCAGGGCCGCTTCCTTGAAGTAGTACTGCTCGCCGGACAGGTCGGTGAGCCGATAATCCATCTGCTCCAGCCCACAACCGGCCTCGCTCAGGGCCGCGCGTACGGCTTGAGTCAGGCCTTCGGCGCGCAACGGAATGTCTTCGGCTTCCACCGTGGCCTTTTCCATGCCGAAGCCCAAGCCTACGCACATCAGTTGCGCATCTGCACTGGCGACGGGAGAGGCCAGCACCACGGCGCTGGCGCCTTCGCCAGGGATGAAACCGTTGGAATTCTGGCTGGTGAGCAAGCGTTGGCGCGCTTCGAAGGCGTCCAACGTCGGGGCGCTGAGGAAGGAGTCGACGCCGGCGACCAGCACATGGCGGTGGCCGCCCTGGTAGATCAGCGTGCGCGCATTGAGGAGCGCCACCGCGGCACTGACCCGACCACGGACGATGACGTTGGAGCTGGGATGAAAACGCAGGCCCAGCTCGGCTTCGATGGCGTGCAACAGCCCCTTGTCGAGACCTTCGAGGCGGCCGGGGCGCTCGGCTTCCGCCAGCCCCAGCAGCAGCGGGGTGCTTTGTGGGTCGACGCCCGGGGTGTCCTGCAAGGCCTCGGCGATGGCGCGGGCCGCCATCTTGATCAGCTTGATGCGACCGCGCCAGGGCTGCTCCAAGGTCACGCTGGCAGCGATCAGCCATTCACCGCCGCGGTCGATAAAGCGGGTCTCCTGGAAATTATCGATGGCGCAGCGGATCGCCGCGCAGCTCGCCGGCGCGCTGAGGCCGACCGCGCTGACCATGCCGGAGCCGACGATGCAAAGCGCGCTCATCAGTCCGTCTCCTCGGGCGCCTGCCTGGCTTTTACCAGGGAAGAGAGCGACGGGTAGTAGTTCTTGCCCAATTCACGGGCTCGCCACCAACCCGCGGACATGCTCCCGACCAGCACCTGAGCGATCTCGAACAGGTTGCGCCGCAGGGGCCGGGAAACACGCCAGGTCAGCTGTACCTGACCCGCGTCCGTGTCGATCAGCAAGGTATCGATCACCGCTTGCACCGTGTCATGACCGCCTTTTTTCAGGCAGAAGGTCACCGGTACTTCCATTTCAGGGATGCGAAAGCCGGCGCGCTCCAGGGGGGTGAGGTTCAACAGCAGCACATCCTCGCCGCCGCGCAGGTAATCGGTATGTTGATCGGCAGGGGCGGCCTGGAAGTAGCGATTGTCGAAATCACCCGGCAAAAACGGAAAGCAGTCCGCCAACCAGGCATCGTCGTAAGTACCGGCGAAACGGGCGCGTTGCGGCCAGCTACGGCCGATGGGGCCGAGGGCCATGGGGCGGAAGTGACCGCAAGGGCTGTCGACTGGCTTGCCCGGTTCCTCGGTGTTCGGCATGGGTCTGCCGATGATGACCGTGCTGTCCATGCCGCCAGGAAACCAGCCGCGACCGCTCGGGTTGTCCGGGTAGCACTGCTGCATTTCGGGGGCGTTCACCCTGGAGTGAGTGCCGCCGAAAGCCTGGGCATACGTGATGTCCTGTTCGGTGAATGGCTGCGGTGAGCCGGGAGAGACGCCGAGCATTCCCTGTTGCCATTGCCGTGGGCCGAAGACGGAAAAGGCCTTGCTGACGCGGCCGACGCGAATGCCTGCGGTCAACTGTGTCACGGGGCGGCCGCCGGGCGCATGGGCCTTGCCGCACACCAGCACATCGCAACATGGCTTGAGCGGCGCAAAGTCCATCTCCCGCAGCGGCGCGCTGAGGCCCGGCTCGCCGAAAAAGGTGTCGGCCATCAGTAGCGGTTGCTGGACGTCGGCGAGGGTCGCGACGCGGCCGTCCAGCGGCAGATTGAATGTGCCCTTGACCACCACGACCAGGGATTCACGGCCATCACTGGCCATGCCCAGGGTATAGGCAGCAAGCAGTTTGCTGGCGTTGAGCAGCTCCATGGTCCGACTACCTTCTAGTTGATCTGCACCGAACCGCCCTTGATGCGGTTGACCCCGCTGGAGCGGCTGGAGAGGTAGGCGCCACGGATGATCACTTTGCCCGCGCGGGTCAGGGTGATGCTGGCCTTGCCGCAGCGCAGGACGATTTCCCGCTCGGCGGTGAACTCCAGCCGTTCACCGTCCAGGTGGGCAAGCGCTGGCGCTGCAGGCTCCTCCAGGCGCTGGATGCGGCCGATCACCAACGGCCGTGCCGGGTCGCCCGCCTCGAACATCAACGCGACCTGAACGCCGATGTCTTCACGGGTCAGCGGGGTGGTGGTGCGTGCGACTAGGCCTGTTTCACCGGGACAGCCGGGAAACGCCACCACCGGGGCGTCCACCTTGGGCACGTCCAGCAATACGCCAATCACCACGCCGTCCACGCGCATCGGCGCGCAGGTGGTGGCTGAGGGTAGGTGGTATTCAACGGTCATAGCGGCCACTCCATGGCTAGTTCTGCAGGATCTTCTGGCCTTTGACGACGACGTTCCTGTTGGCCTTGATGTTGATGGCGCCGGAGCCGTCGAGGGTGATGTTCTTGCCGCTGATCATGATGGTGCCGTCCTTCTTCATGGTGATGCTGGCGGCTCCCGTGGTCAGCGTGATCGAATCGCCGGCGGTGAGGGAGAAATGCTTGCCCACATCCAGGCTGTCGTTCTGCTTGATGTCGGTGCTGCGGTTCTGGGCGACGTCACGGGATTCGTTCTGGCCGATCTGGGTGTTGTGGTTACCGTTGATATCGGTGTTCTGGTTGCCGCTGATCTCGATGCCTTCGTTGCCCTTGACCGATTCGTTGCGGTTGCCGGAAATGCCGATCGTCTCGTTGCCGCCCACGTCCTCGCTGCGGTTGCCGACGACAGTGATGGTTTCGTTGGCGCCGACCTTCTCCGTGCGGTCCGCTCCGATGGTGATGGTCTCGTTACTGCCGACTTTCTCGGTACGATTGACGCCGATGGTGATTTTTTCGTTGTTGCCCACATCCTCGGTACGGTCCACGCCGATGGTGATGGTCTCGTTGTTGTCCACCGTCTCCTTGCGGTCGTGTTTGACGTGCACGGTTTCGTCGTTGTCGATGGTCTTGCTGCGGTCATGACCGACCCAGTGGGTTTCGTCGTTCTCGACCTCGATGTCCTGGTTCTTTTCGGCGTGGATGAACAGCTGCTCCGCGCCTTTCTTGTCCTCCATGCGGATCTCGTTGAAGTTCGCCGGTGAACCGCCCTTGCTGGAGCGGCTTTTCACCCCGCTCTGGGTGGCATTGGCGGGCAGTCCATAGGGCACGGTCTGTTCGGCGTTGTAGACGCGGCCAGTGATGATCGGTCGGTCCGGGTCGCCTTCCAGGAAACCGACGATCACCTCCTGGCCGATCCTTGGAATCTGCACCGAACCCCAATTCTTGCCGGCCCAGGCTTGGGACACCCGGATCCAGCAGGAGCTGTTCTCGTTGGATTGGTCATGACGGTCCCAGTGGAAATGCACTTTGACCCGGCCATATTGGTCGGTCCAGATTTCCTCGCCACTGGGACCCACCACCACCGCCGTCTGCGGCCCGCGAACA
Source organism: Pseudomonas sp. ICMP22404 (assembly GCF_006227205.1). Classification (GTDB taxonomy): domain Bacteria; phylum Pseudomonadota; class Gammaproteobacteria; order Pseudomonadales; family Pseudomonadaceae; genus Aquipseudomonas. The sequence continues at coordinate 184,970 of NZ_VCNG01000003.1, read as the reverse complement.
ATGGGCATGGGCGTCAGCGGGAGAGGGCGGAAGGCCTGGTGGGCGTCCATGCAGTCCAGTTCGCTGACGAACTGTTCGGTGAGGTCCGACTGCCCGCTTTCATAGGGATCCTGGCGAATCTGGTAGCGTGCGACCACCACTAGGTACTCGCGATTCTGGTCTGCCCGGTCGTAACCCGTCAGTGTGAACAAATGACCGGAGCCCAGCCCACGAACGAGACCGCGCAACTGCACCCGCTCGAACTGACTGTGGATGGCTTCGATACGGGTACGCGCGTAATGCTCGCCGTCGTTGCTCTGCAGGTATTCCCCGGGATAGTCATAGAGCGGGTAGTCGCCGTTGCTGTGGCCGCGCATGACACTGGAGCGCACTTCAAGGCTGGCACGCGGGCGCTGGAAGTCATAGTCGTTCAGCGCCAGGGAACCGGGTTGGACTTCCCGTGCCAGTTGCCAATCGTAGAAATGATCCCGTTCGCGCATCTGTCGATCAGGCGGATAGAAGGGAACCGAGGCGTAGTCCGGCACCGTGGTATGGGCACCATAGGCATCGGCCAGCACCAGTACATGGCGGGCCTTTTCATGCCGGAAGTAATAATAGATGCCTTCCTGTTCCATCAATCGGCTGACGAAGTCGAAGCTGGTTTCGCGGTACTGCACGCAGTATTCCCACTCGCGATAACTGCCGCTGAGGCTGTCTTCGAAGTCGGAGAAACCGAGGTCGCGGAACACCTGCTTGATGATGTCCGGCACTGTCTTGTTCTGGAAAATCCGGCAATCCGACGTGCGCGTGAGCAACCAGAACCAGGGCCGCAGCGTGACACGGTAACCGGCGAACTGGCCGTGTCCGGTCAACTGACGGCAACTGCAGACCATCCCGTGGAAGTAGCGTTTAGCGCCTTCGTACAGCTCCAGGGTCAAGCCCATGGGCTTGCCCAACAACTGATCGAAGGTGATCGCCCGGTCTTCGGAGGTCAGATCCAGTTCATAGTGAAAACACCGGCCTAATTCTTCACTGCCTTCCATGCTTTGCAGCAGCAGGACGTTACCACCAAGGGGGCTGTCGACCTGCACCAGGCGGGTGTTTTGCGTGATTGGCATCAACGGCGTCCTCTGGCTCGGGTTCGGACGTCAGCGGGCAGTCTTGACTGCATATCTATCTATCACAGGATGATCTCCCTATCGGTCTATTCGGCGCTCAGCCCCATCTGTCTTCTACGGATCGGGGTTGTCGAGCGCTTTAGGTTCTGTACGAAAAGCCTTGATACTCGTTCATGCTGCGTTGAAAGCAGCCTCGGAATGCTCATGTACTCCAGTACAGTCGGACGCGATCCCGGCCGTTCCACGGCTGTTTTCGCCTTGACTTACCTTCGTCTCAAGACTTTCCGTACAGAACCTAGCCTCGTCCAGCAAGCGTAGACGGGAATGAAGGGGTTGTTACTCGCTTTATGGTGGAAGAGACGGGATACGAACTCTGCCGACCACCAGGGCGATGATTCACTGGTCAGCTATCGCAACGCGGTGCTGAACAGATGCGCCGAACTCGCAGATAAATTCGGTTGCAGGCCTCAGCCGTTCTGGAAGCCTTTCTCGAAGACTCCCCCGGGAGGCGCATTAGCAAAAAGAGAGGGGAGTGTAGCGATAACAAATTTCTCTCACCTTGCGAATAACTTTCCTACAATCACCGGAGGACGAACGTTTTCCCAGCCAGGAGGCATCGCATTATGTACTTACATTCCCTCGCATATCGCTCCCGGGTGCCGACGACGTCGAAGCTCAGAGCGTGCGCTTCTGTCGCAACGCCGTAAGTTTTCCACGGTAGCAATACAAAGCCTGTTGACCTGGCAATTCGCTGTCTGCCTATCGCCTTTTGGGTATGGGAAAAGCAAATCGGGTCTGGGTTTTACGTGCCTGTAGCAAAACACTCAAAGGAATGACAGAGATGAAAGTTACAACACTGCTTCGCCACGTAATGCTGTGCTTGTGCAGTTGGGTGATGGTCTCGACGGCGTATGGGGAGAGTGTGATTGTCGCCACGCCTAGACAAGGACAAGCAGTTGGGATCGAAGTCGATGTTTTCGACAGTCCGGACGCGACAAGCGGCAAGCCTTCTTCGACGAGCACGGTGAAATTCGGGCATTCGGCATATTTCGTACCGGCCGTGCAGTCGTTCAAAGGTAATATCTATATGTTCTGGGCAGAAAACAACGACATAAGAAATATCAACTTCGCTACTTCGGCAGAGGGAAAAAACTGGTCCAAGGCCCAGACCATTCCGGTGGACAGCGTCTACGGCAATGTCTCGGTAAGTGTATTCAAGCAGAAACTGGTATTGACCTTTGCCGATCCCCAGAGCCGCTTGAAGACCATCAGTTCCGGAGATGGCATACACTGGTCTTCCCCTCGTCCGATCAGTACTGTTCATACGGCCATTAACAACAAGCCTGTCGTGTACAACGGAAAACTGTTCGTTTTTTTCAGTGAGAACTCAGGCAAAGCTATCTACTACGTCACCTCGGATGACGGTGTTAATTGGAGCAGGGAGAGTCAGGCGTTCGCGGAAAACACCGATATTTTGACGATGGTTCCGGTCGTTTACAACGGCAAGTTATGGACCTATTACGGGTTTGAGAACGGCGCCATGTATGTACGCCCTTATAATCGCGCCGGTAATTGGGAAGCCCGGCAAACGGTGAATGGGATCATCGGCAAGGGGGCCAAGGGTTTCCTGAACAGTGCAGCGATGATCGATGAACGCTTATTCATCACCAGCAATGCCAATACCTTTTACTCAACCGATGGAGTGAACTGGTCGCCGTATTTCTCCGCCCCGTTTCCTTCGTTCGAGGCATACCCCTCAGGAGTGGGCGTTTCCTACGCCATCACCGCAAACGACCTGACCACCAACAACCCGCAACTGCCAACGGACCTGGCGACAGGCCTGAGCCACACCGACTATGCAACCTTTGCCTGGCGCAGCTTCATTGCCCTGAACAATACAGCCAACACGCCGCTGCCGGCCAACCGCGGCGTCGGTAATCCCGCCGCCAGCTTCGCTGATTCGGGCAAGCTGCCGCAACCGCCCAGCCCCTTGTTATGGCAGACGTTCGCCCATCGATCCGAGTTGTTTCCGGCAATGGAGCCGAACAAGGCAGGCGGACCTACGCGTCCGTTCGCTTCCCTTCCACAATACAGCTACATCAATTTCCCCAAGGGTATCCCTTTAGCGGCGGGTGCCAGTTTTGCCCATTACAACAACCTCGACGAGGCGACCCAGATCGGCCAGAACGCGATATTTTTCCCGGTCAACCCTCCCAACCCGGCCAAGAACGGGGACAACTTTGCTCCTTCGAACGACAGTCAGCTTCTGTTCGAAGCCAAGGCCAACCCGGTGATCTACGAATATGCGCGAACCTTGCCCGCCTTTCCACCCAATGTCGTGCTGCCCGATGGCGCGCTGGAGGTGAAGGCGACATGGCGCAAACTGGCGGACATTCCGCGCGCTCAACAAGGGCGCTACCACACAGCAACTGTGGTGACGTATCACGGCGACGATCAGCATCCAGTGGCTTATAACGAAACCTATGCGTTGATCGCCTTGCACATCATCCACAAGACGCCCAACTATCCGACGTTCATCTTCGCCACGTTCGAGCATCAGGATGCTCTGACCTTGCCGGATAGCAACTCACCGACCGGGCTTTACTACGTCGCCAATTACAAAAGTATCGCCTATCCCGACTCAAACAATCAGCCGCCGGTGGCAACATTCTCCGACGGCAACGGGATTCATCAGGTGACCCTGCCCGCCAGCAACTTCGTATCGCCGCCCATCTATTCCGGCAGCAAGGGGATTCCAGACGGGCAGGCCGGCCCCATCAGTGTGGTGCAGCCGCAAACGGTTTTCTCCGAAGTCAAGGCAGTAAACGATCAGGTCAAACAGTTGATGAACGGCAGTGGCGAATTCAACAATTCAGTCTGGAAGTATTACCAACTCAAAGGCGTGCAAGCCATTCCGTCGAGTGAGGAAACCGACCCGGATTATTATTTGGCCAACATCATGGTCGAAAGCAGCCAACCGGGGATTCAACTGTTTCGCGGTAGCAACGTCTTCCCGATTCCGCCAGATCACGTCCTTACCCATATGCGCAACTTCAGTAACATCAGGGTGCCGGATTTCGACAACGCCACTCATAGCCAAACCATGGGCGGCTGCATGGGGTGTCACGGCATCGCCCAGAGCCAGTTGAAACAGGGTTTCAGTTTTCTGTTCGATGCAATCAACCCTAAATTAATTGGCAAGAACAGTAACAAAACCGGTTTTGTCGGCCCGGAGACTATTGGACTACCGGATACCAAGACCATGCTTGAACGGGCCCGAAAATACCCAACGAGCCTTCAGCCTGAAACGCAAGCGCCATAGCTACCACGGCTCCGATCGTCCTCACACTCTGCGTGGGGACGTCGGACTATCGCATTCGTCGCGTAGCCTGCGCGGTCCGATCCGCAGCATCTGAGGATTTTCGACAAGCCCTGAAGCTTCCGACTCAAGCACGCCTCGACATCGCCTGGATCAAGCAAGCAGTGTTGTGGGATTCCTGTGGCTTATCGATTTTTCGAAATCACACCGCTCATGTATTGATTCAAATCCCGCAGGTCCTGAACGCTCCAAGCGTGGGGCGGTAGCTTCACACCATTCTCCCGCAGGGTTTTTGGAATCAGGTTTCCATTGGGACGAAGGATGACCGATGAAACGATAACGCCGGGATAATCATGGAGTCGTTTTTTGAAAGCGGTGGTGGTCAGGTCAGGCGTCGGAGGGGTGCTTTTGTCAGCCAATGGTCCTGTGCCTTTGATATCTGATCCGTGGCACATGGCGCATCTCTGCAGGTAGAGACTTTTTCCGTTGGTGTTGTCCGCCAGGGATAGGGGTGTTTGAGTAAGTGATAAGCACCCTAGCAAAAGCGACAAGCCCAGGTGATTGCCTATTTTACGGGTTAGGGTCGATGGGCTGTTATTTGCCGACACCACGATCCGTTGCATGGAGGGACGTCCTGTCAAAGAAGGAGGAGGGGTTTGCTGGTTTTCCTGGAACTGCAAAAAAGAGCCACTTAAATGAGTGGCTCTTTTTTGCCCTGGGATTTCCCAGTGTCAGGGGGAGTGGTGGACGTACAAATCGAACGTTGGCGTGTGGCCTCGTCCGCAGGACAGCGTTACTCGCTCTTCGCCGCCATCAGCGCATTCAATTCGCCGTATGTATGGGCTTTCAAGGCTTGAGTGTCGAGTTGGCCGTTATCCAGGAAGCTACGGACCAGTGCTCCCATGGCACCGTGCAGAAACTCGGCGATGCTGGAACCCGCGCTGAGCCGCCTGACACCCAGGCGCTTCAATTCGTCCGGGGAGGGCAGTCCGTCCCGGGACAGCAGGTTGACGGGCAGTTTGGTCTCGCGGCAGACGGTGGCAATTTCGTTCGAATCGACCACGCCAGCGGCAAACAGGCCATCCGCCCCGGCGCTGGTATAGCGTGCGCTGCGCTTCAGGAGTTCCTCCAGGCGCTGTTCGGCGGGGAACAGGTTTTTCAGGTAGACGTCGGTCCGTACGTTGATGAACAGCTTGACGCCCGCCTGGTCCGCCACTCTTCTCGCGACGTCGATCTTGCGGACAAGCAGCTCTGGAGAGCCCAGGCCGTCTTCGATGTTGATCCCGACCGCCCCTGCGGCGACGACGGCCTCAATCACCTGGCCGACCCGCTCCGGGTCATCCGAGTAGCCGCCTTCGATATCCACCGTGAGCGGTACGCTGAGCACCCGCACCATCGACTTGACGGTGGCATCCAGCAGGTCGAGAGGCAGCTTGTTGCCATCCTGATAACCATGCGACCAGGCCATGGCGGCGCTGCTGGTCGCGACTGCCTTGCCCCCTAAACGTTCGACAATGCGCGCACCACCTGCATCGGCCACATTGGCCAAGACCAACAGACCATTCTGGTGCAGACTGTGAAAAGCGTTATCCAATGTAGGCATGACAATTCAACTCCTTGAAAGTTATGTTTTTAATGCAAGGACGGCGTGTTGATAGAGCTTAATCGGGTAGTGAGTTACTGGCCGCAAGGCCATTTTGGAGGGGGAATGCTTTTTAAGTGTAGGCGGACAACGGGATTATTTTTGAGTCATACACTTCGCGAAGTGTGATCGATGTTTTGATTTGCGTGATGCAAGGAATTTTGCGCAACGTTTTTTCAATGAATGTTGTATATAAGGCAATGCTCTTGCAGACGATCTTCACCAAAAAATCATAATCCCCCGTTACGTTGTAAAGAGCGACGACTTCAGGGCACAAGGTGATTTTTTCCTCAAGCTTCCTGGTCACTTCTTCGGTATGGGAGTCGACAGAAAGATGAACGAATGCGGTGACTTCGAACCCCAGGGCTTCCTTGTTCAGTATGGCTTGATAGCCCTGGATGAAGCCCTCTTTTTCCAGACGCTGAAGGCGGCGCCAGCAGGGCGTCTCGCTCATGGAAAGAACTTCCGCAAGTTTCGATGTGGTGGTCAGGCAATTAGTTTGCATTATGCTCAGGATTTTTAAATCTATTGCATCGAGCGCCGTAGAGTTCTTTTTCAAAATAGAATCCTTTCTAAAATGGGCCGGCAAAGAGCGTCCTGGCTGATTACGATGCCATTGATTTTTAGATGATGCAAATTTTTTGAAAGGGCGGCCAGGCAGTGGCCAAAGTGCGCTTGAATGTCACTAGGAGGTTACAAAATGTCGTGCCAACAACATTGCAGACATGGCGCGTAGAGGGGATTTATGAGAGACCGTGCGACGCGAGTTGCTATCCGTGGTGGCAATGCCGGGGACACATTGTGCCCCCTGTGCTCGGTTTTCAACGGATAGGCGCACCTATCAGAACATTCCCACTGTCAAGCCTGCGCGCCGCCCACGCTCACCTCTGGGGTCATTGCAGTCACGGCTCGACGGCTCGCGGATCGGGCGAGAAGCGGGGTGGCGATGCCTGCCAAGGCAAAGATGATCCCCAGGCCGATCCACCCGGCGGAGCCGCCCTCTACGACGGCAATGGGTAATATCCCAGGAAAAATCACGGTCATCAGATTGGCTCCGAGCGCATAGACGCTCAGGTAGTAGGCACGATGTTCGGCTGGGGCCAAATAATACGAAATGCCCCAGGCGCCCGCACATTGCCATAACTCGCCAAACGTCATTACCACACAGGCAAATAGCAGGATGCCAGCGACCAGGTAGGAGGGTTGCTCCGCCGTGGTGAACGCTACCATCGCGCATGAAAGTGCCAATGTGATCCCAGCATACAAGTGCTTGCGTGCCGCATGGACCACCTCGTTGCCGCGCTTGCTGAACGCCAGTTGCAGGGTGATGGCCATGATGCCGTTGATCACCAGAATGATACCGATCAGTGACTTCGGTGCCTGTGTCTTGGTCAGCAACCATAAAGGAATGGCGATGGTCATGACCGCCTGATGTAACGACAGAATGCCGTTGCACAGCGAGAGCGATAAGAAATTCAGGTTCTTCAACGGGTGTGCAGGCGCCGCTACACGTTGGGTATCCACCGGATCCTTTGTGGAGTGAGGCAGCTTGGCGGTCACCAGCAAGAGGGCGGAAAACAGGAACGCCAGCGCGTTGGCGACGAGCAGGCCAATCACTGCCCCCGGACCGCTGGTGAAGCTGACCACAATGGAAAAGACACCGGCGGCCAGCATGTAGGCGACATTCCTGACGATCGCCACCTTGGACATTGTCTTCACGTAGGCATCCGCTTTGACCGCGGACCCTACCAGGGTCTGGATGATGGGCCAGACGGCTTGCTCGACGCAGCCGATAAAGCAGGCAATCAGTAGAAACGTGTAGAACTCGTCGACGAAGGGATAGATTAAAAAACCGACCATTCGCCAGACCTGCAGAAACGCCAGGACCCGAGCGGCGCCAAGGCGATCCGCCAGGCGCCCGATGGGCACCGCGCAGACCAGGCCGCATAGACCGGCCAAGGCCAGGCCGATACCGACTTCAACGTTGCTCAGGCCAACGACCTGGGTATAGAAGAATGTGGCTCCGGCGAGAAAAAGCCCACGGCCGGCGGCATCGACGAACGCAATGAGCAGTAGCAGAAGAGAGGCGCGGTTGTCTGAAATGGCTGCCTTTTCAGCGAAACTTTTGCGCACGGACATCAGGCTATTCCTTTAGATAAAGACATGGCCCCTGGAATCCGCACCTGGGGGATTCGGGGCTGGAGAGCAGGTCACCGGTTGAACATCTCGACGCCTGCAGAGGGGCCACGATAGTTGTGAACCCCTGTGCGCGGCAATCGACTCAAGCCTGTAAGCGTTGCCGTAGACTCAGTGGCCGCATATCGGTCCACACCTCCTTGATGTAGTCCAGGCATTCGGATTTGCTTCCGCGTTTTCCCGCCAGGTGCCAGCCTCCTGGCAGCGGTAGGTCGGCCGCCCAGATGGAGTACTGCTCTTCAGCGTTGGCGACGACCAGGTAAACGCCGTGGTCTTTTTCTTCAGTGGTCATGGTTGCACTACCTTGGAATGGAAGGGATTGTTAGATTTTCCTGATAATCAGCATGTACATCTGCCCATGCAGGTTTGGAAATTTGGCTTTGAAGGCCAGATCCATGTCCAGCAGGTTCTTGATTCTGTAAGGGCCGTCCTGCTGCAGGTCGAGCTCATAGCCCAGGGATTCCGGGAACAATCCCAGGCTCCTGATCTCTTCGACGACGAAGCCTTGCGCGGTGGCCATCTTGCTGGCATCGGCGCGGCTGATCGCGTTCTGGCGCATCAACTCTTTCTGTTCATGGGAGTAGATGGAAAGGTAGGTCAGGTGCGGGCATTCGATGTCCCAGGTCGAGATGACACAGAACCCACCGGGCACCAGGCAGCGATGAATTTCTGAAAGGACGGTGGGAACGTCTTGTCTGGGAAAGTGCGCCGCGGTGCCCATCATGCACGTGATGAGATCGAACTGGGTGCTCTCGAACGGCAGTGCCCGGGCATCGCCCTGGTGGAAGTTCGGATTGAGTGCACCGTTGCTCTTCTGCCGGGCATATTCCACCGCCATCGGTTCCAGATCGACGCCAAAGGCCTGGATGCCTTGCTGGGCCAGCAGGGTCGGGTAGCGGCCGGTGGCTGCGCCGATGTCCAGGCTTTTGCTGAACGGTCCGTAATGCTTGATGCAATCGAGCATGTTGACCAGTTCCAGCGACTTCTTCGCCTCGTCCTCAGGGACGGAACAGTCATAGCGCATATAGGCGGCGACGTCGTAGTCGAGCTTCGCGTCGGCGACCTTGTCCTGGCTGTCCAGAGCGTACTCGGAAATGATCGACAGCAAGCGCTTGCGATGCTCGGCCACTGACGTCAGTTCTGTGGTCCGAGGATGTGGGACACCGTCTTCAGGGGCCAGGTCGAAACCGCGCTGCGAGACCGGGCTGAGCAGTTCGTGAATCAGGCTGCCATACCAGTCCGTGTCTTCCGGGTTGGGGCGGGAAGTGTGCTGTGAGGATGGGGCATTGAGACTCTGCAGCCTGGCGCAGACATCGAGATAATTGGGGTTGAGGGTGAACACCACCTCGTAGTATTTCTGGGCTTCAGTGACAGAGCCTTGTTCCTCATGGATGCGGCCCAAGGTGTAGAGCGTCTTTTTCGCCTCTTCGGTGACGGTCAGCTCCCGTGCTCGCCGGAACGCGGATTTGGCTGCGGAGGGCAGACCCGCATTGAGAAAGGATTCTCCGGCCAGGGTGAAACTCTGCAGTTTCATCCGTTCATCCTGGCCGGCCCAGGTGAAGTGCCGTGCGGCTTGATGCCATTCCTGGCGTTTCTGGTGGGCCTGGGCCAGGAGGAAATGGCTGGTGTAGTGTTTGGGGAAGCGTTGTACGTCCTCGCTGAGCAGTTTGATGGCGAGTTCATCCAGGTTGTCCTGGCCCAGCTGCAGCGCTCCTTCGTTCAGCCAGTTTGCGGCGTACTCGGTCAGGCCCATCTGACCCAGGCTGGCGAGGGTTTCATTGACCGCGTGGCGTTGCTCGGCGGCATTGTCCAGACGTTCGGCGATGGACTGTTGAATGTTGATCTGTTCGTTAAAGGCATCATGGGCGTGGTTGGCGAGCAATTTGACGGTGCCGTCGGTGCAGCCTGAAACGATGATCGAACCATTTTCCGAAATGCCCAGGGCCCAGACCTCGCCATCCACTTGCCGGGACCAGAGTTGCTTGCCTTGGCGGTTGAGGAGATGGATCTTGCCATCCAGCGATCCTATCGCAACCGTTCCGCCCTGGGACACCGCGACACTGGAAGTGCGGGCATCCTGATGCTGCCCGCCGAGCGCCCGGTCCTTGAGCGCCCACAAGGTGTCGGTATGGCTGGCGTCTTCCAGATGCGGTTGCCGGGTTTGGCTGAGCTGATAAGTGTTCTCCACTCGCGTGGCGATGTGATGCGTCTGGTTTTTGCAGCGAAGGCTCAGGCGAGCACCATCAGCCGAGAAGCTGACACTGTGGACCGGCGATTCCAGTACGGCGTTGAACAGCTCCTGTCCATCGGCATTGAAGAGAGAGACCGTGCCCGTTCCATCCGACGTCCGTTGCGTGCCTACCGCGATGTGATGAGCGCAAGAGATGGCCGTGGCGGTGATCTCATCAGCAAACCGATGGGACCAGAGCAACTCGCAGTCACGGGACAGCACCTTCAGGTTGCGGTTTTTACACGCAATGACGAGCAAGGCGGCGTCTGCCGTGATCGAGAGGCTGACAACTGCGGAACCGACGTTTCGGCTCCAGAGTTCGCTGTACGGGGTCTCCAGGAATAGTGGGCTTGGATGAGCGACGTCACTCAAGCCATAGGCCATGTTCGCGGAGGCTCTTTGCACACTGGCCGGGGTGTAAACATCAGCGTTGAAGTTGGTCATGGCATTCCTTATCAAACCATCTTGTTTGTTCGTGTTTAATTGAAGTGCTTGCAGATATACGGCGTGGCAGCTTCCAGAATGCTGTAGTGGTCGGCCTTGAAGGCATGCGTCTTGAACGACCGCTCACACCAAGGTCGCCACTGGTTCCGGAGTTCGGCACTTTCTTCTGTGTGCAGTAACGTCAGGTCGCTGTTTATCCCGGCTTCGGGAAGATAATCCGCCAGGGCCTGTTGGTTGGCCTGGAAGACCTGCAGTCGTCGCGTCAGCTGGTGGTCGTCCATGCTGTCCGGGATCAAGCCGATCCGCCGTGCCGCGGTAATAGCCAGAGGGTCCCGGTCTGGATGTTCAATCAGTTGGCTCATCTCGCTGGCCGAGAATGGCAGGCTGACCGAGAGTGAGCGGGCCATGTCCATCAGGTAGGCCCCCAAGGGCCATGTCTGCGCCTGTGCTGGACGGCCTGGCGCTGGTGCGTCGATCAGCAACAGGTGCGCTTGCCGGTCTTGCCTTTCAAGTTGACGGGCCATCTCAAAGGCAATCACCCCGCCCATTGACCAGCCACCCAGCAAGTACGGCCCTTCGGGCTGGACCTCAAGCATCTCTGCGATATAGGTCATGGCCAACTCTTCCAGGGTCTGGAAGACGGGAGCGCCGCCTTCAATGCCTTTGGCCTGGAAGGCATGCACATTCATGTCATCGGGCAACAGCTGTGAAAGTTTGATGTAGGGCGACACCACACCGCCAACGGCATGCACCAGGAACAGGTGTTTGTGCGTCCCTCCCTTGAGCCTGATACAGGTCGAGTTCCGTTCGCCGAGCCCCTGGCTGATTCTGTCGATGAAGGCACCCAGATCCGCTGACTCGAAAACGTCGCGCACGGAGGCGGCGAGTCCCAGTTCCCGGTTGACCTGATCGATCATCTTCATCGCCAGCAGCGAGTGCCCGCCTCTGTGGAAGAAGTTGTCGTTCAAGGCGATGGCGTCGAGTTTCAGCGTGTTTTTCCAAATAGTCGCCACGCTTTTTCCGAGCGGCGTGGTCGGCGCGCACAGTTGGCCAGGGAGCGGCTGAGACGTGATGACAGGCGCGGGGAGTGCTCGCCGGTCGATCTTGCCGTTCGAGGTCAATGGCAACTGCTCAAGAAACAGGAATGAGATATCCACCATATGGCTTGGCAGCGTCTGGGCCAGAAACGCTCTCAGCTCAGCGACATTCGGCTGGTCCCCGGCAACGCCAACCAAATAGGCCGTGAGGGTCGGGTTGTCGGGCTCGCTGGCGTGCATGCTGACGACGGCCTGGCTGATTTGCGGGTGAGCGCACAGCCGCATTTCAATTTCACCCAACTCGATGCGGAAGCCGCGCAGCTTGATCTGCTGGTCGTTGCGTCCCAGGTATTCGATATCGCCGCTGGCACGGTAACGGGCAATATCGCCAGTCATGTACATCCGGCTGCCCGGTGTTCCGTGGGGATCGGGCAGGAACCGCTCGGCGGTCAGGTCCGCACGCTTCAGGTAGCCCCGGGACAGTTGCACGCCGGTCAGGTAAAGCTGGCCGGTCACACCGATGGGAACGGGTTGCAGCGCATCGTCGAGAATGTAAGTGCGAGTGTTCGCGATCGGTCGGCCGATGGGTACGGCATCACGCGTGTCATTGGGCTGGCAGTGCCAATGGGTGACGTCTATCGCGGCCTCGGTTGGGCCATACAGATTGTGCAGTTGCGTCGCCGGGTAGCGCTTGAAGAATTCATTTTGCACCGAACTGGAAAGCGCCTCGCCACTGCTGAAGACCCGGCGCAGTGCACGGCTATGATCGGCCTGGGTAAAGGCCATGTAAGCGCTGAGCATCGAAGGGACGAAATGCGCGGTGGTGACACCTTCACGTTCGATAAGCGCTTCCAGGTAGCCAGGGTCCTTGTGTCCTTCGGGCTTGGCCAGCAGCAGGCGAGCGCCCACGGACAGTGGCCAGAAGAACTCCCAGACGGATACGTCGAACGAAAACGGTGTCTTCTGCAGCACCCGGTCAGTGGCGTCCAGCGGGAAGGCGTCCTGCATCCAGAGGATTCGGTTGATGATGGCCTGGTGGCTGTTCAATGAGCCTTTCGGTTTGCCCGTCGAGCCCGAGGTGTAGATGCAGTAGGCCAGGCAGGCCGGCTCCAGCGAGCGCCCGGGGTTGGTTTTCGGCTGGAGGGCAAACGCCGCGTCCGAGTCCAGGCACAGGCTGTCGGTATTTTGCAATACGACCCGATCGATCAGGCTGCGTTGAGTCAGGGTCATGACCGGCGAGGCATCTTCGAGCATGTAGGCGATACGCTCGTCGGGGTAGTGCGGATCGATCGGCACGTAGGCACCGCCGGCCTTCAGGATCCCCAGCAGACCGACGACCATCTCGACGCTTCGCTCCAGACAGATTGCGACCAGATCGTCTGGCCCGACGCCGCGTTGAATCAGGTGATGGGCCAACTGGTTGGCTTTTTCGTTGAGTTCCCGATAGCAGAGATGTTGCCCTTCAAAGCTGACCGCGATGGCGCCTGGGGTCTGCTCGACCTGTTGTTCGAACAGGTGATGAAGCGCCGCCACCGGATGGAAGCTCACATCGGTTGCATTCCAGTGCTCGAGCATCCGGTTTTTTTCCGATGCGCAGAGCAGATCGAGGTTGGCGATTGGTTTCTCGGCGTTCTGGACGACAGATTCCGCCAGGGTTTGAAACTGCGTGGCCATGCGTTCGAGGGTGGCGGCCTCGAAGAGGTCGCTGTTGTATTCCCAGCGCGCCTGGTAGCCGTCGGCCGAAGGCGTCAGTTCCAGGCTCAGATCGAACTTGGCGGCGGTGGCGCCGATGTCGAAGCTGCGGACGTCCAGGCCAGGAAGCCGCAACTCCTCGGGCGCGGTGTTCTGCAGGACGAACATCACTTGGAACAGCGGTGAGCGGCTCATGTCCCGGGGAACATCCAGGGCCTCGACGACTTTCTCGAACGGCAGGTCCTGATGGGCGTAGGCGCCGAGGGTGGTGTTTCTGACCTGTTCCAGCAATTGGCGGAAGGTTGGGTTTCCCTCGAGCCGCGTGCGCAGGGCGAGGGTGTTGACGAACAGGCCGATCAAGGGTTCGACCTCGGTACGGGTCCGATTGGCAATGGGCGTACCGACGACGATGTCGTGTTGGCCACTGTGGCGGCTCAATAGCAGGTTGAACAGGGCCAGCAGGGTCATGAACGGCGTCGCGCCCAAGCGTTGGCTCAAGGAGTCGATCTGCCCGGACAGGGCCGGGGCCAACGTCCGGCTGATGACTTGGCCGCGGTAGGTCTGTATCGCCGGGCGCGGTCGGTCGGTTGGCAGCTCGAGGCTGGCGGGGGCCCGAGACAGTTGCTGGCGCCAGTAATCGGCCTGCGCCTCGAATACACTCGGGGCCAGGCACTCCCGTTGCCAGAGGGTGTAGTCGCTGTACTGGATCTCCAGGGGCGGCAGGGGGGAGGCCTGACCCGCCTTGAACGCCTGGTAGAGCGCGCTGACTTCACGGCTGAGCACCGCGATCGACCAGCCGTCGGCAATGATGTGATGCAAGGTAAACAGAAGGACATGTTGCTGTTCCGCTACCCGCAGCAGGGATACCCGTAGCAGTGGGCCGTTCTCCAGCGAGAACAATTGCTGCGCGCCCCTGCGTGCCTGGTCCCGGGCCAGCGAAAGCGGTTGTGGGGCATGACACAGGTCGGTATAGACCAGTACGTCGGCGACCTGCGGGTGAACGATGCTCACCACCTGGCCGTCTTCTCCAAGGGAAAAGGTCGTGCGCAGGGGCTCGTGGCGCCGGATCAGTTCGTCCAGGCACTGACGCAGCGTTGGTACGTGCAGCGCGCCGTTCAGTTCCAGGGCCAGTGGGATGTTGTAGGCCGTGCTCGAATGGTCAAGGCGATTCAAGAAAAACAATCGTTCCTGGCCAAAAGACGCAGCTTTGATCCCCGACCCCGTGCCGGCGGCAGCGATTGCCGGCAGGGCCGATGCCGGGCTTCTGTTGATACGCAGCAGCAGTTGTTCGATCGTGGGGGCTTCGAACAGGGTGCGCAGCGCCAGGTCAACGTTCATTTTTTTACGAATGCGCGAGACGACCTGGGTGGCGAGCAGAGAGTGTCCGCCGAGTTCGAAAAAGTCATCGGTGATACCGACCCGTGGCAGGTTGAGGACACTGGCCCAGATAGCGGCGAGCTGTTGCTCGCTCTCGCTTCGGGCGGCGACGTAGTTATCGCCGAGAGCGTCGGCCTCGGGTTGCGGCAAGGAGCGTTTTTCGACTTTGCCGCTGGGGGTCAGGGGCAAGGATTCGAGGATGACGAAGGCGGTCGGGACCATGTAGTCCGGCAGCGTTCGTTTCAGTTGTTCTTTGATGTCCGCGATCACCGGGGTGCAGTCGCTTTTAGCGACCAGGTAGCCCACCAGTTTCTTGAGTCCCGGACGATCTTCCCTGACGACCGCCGCCGCGCTGGCCACCGTATCGAGGGCCATCAGAGCCTGTTCGACCTCGGCCAGCTCGATACGGAAACCGCGGATTTTGACCTGATGGTCCGAGCGTCCCAGATACTCGATGTTGCCATCCGGCAGGTAACGCGCGACGTCACCGGTTTTGTACATTCGAGCGCCCGGTGTGAGGCTGTGGGGGTTGGGAATGAAGCGTTCTGCGGTGATGTCAGGGCGTTCCCAATAGCAGCGCGCCAGGTGTACACCGGCAATGTAGAGGTCACCCCGCACCCCGACGGGAACCGGCTCCAGACTGGCATCAAGTACATACATCTGCGAGTTGAACAGCGGCTTGCCGATAGGCGGAAGGGCTGGCCATTGGGAGGCGTCGCCGCTGAGCCGGTAGCCGGTCACAAAGTGCGATTCCGTGGGGCCGTACTGGTTGTGCAGCAAGGCATCGGGCAATTTCTGAAACAGCTCGACGACTTCCTGAGTGACTTGCAGTTGCTCCCCGCCGCAGACGATCTCCTTCAGGCAGGCCAGTTGATCGAGGTCCCTGGCGGCGTCGGCAATGCCTTGCAGGGCGACGAATGGGATGAACAGACGGGCGATCTCCTGTTGCTGGATAAGCTCCAGCAGCAGGACGGGATCCCGGCGGGTTTCTTCGCTGACCATGACCAGTGTGCCGCCGCTGGCCCACGTAGAGAAAAACTCGTCGAAACTGACATCGAAACTCAGCGGCGAGAACTGCAGCGTGTTATCGCCCCGGCCCAGGCGCGATTCGGTGAGCTGCCACTGGACCAGATTGGTCAGCATTTCGTGGGTCAGGGCTGCGCCCTTGGGTTGGCCGGTCGACCCCGAGGTGTAGATGACATAACACAGATCAAGCAGGTTCTGCTGCCTGGCTGGATTTGACGAAGCTTGCTCCCAGGCGCTCGCACACTGGTCCATGCAGATAACGGTATCGCTGCAACCTTCGACACGGGGCAGCAGGCTGGTCTGGGTGACAATCAGGTGGGCGCGGGCATCCTGGGCCATGAAGCGCAAACGCTCGGTCGGATAGCTCGGGTCCATAGGCACGCACACGGCACCGGCCTTGAGAATGGCGAGAATCGCCACGGGTACATGCATCGAGCGTTCAAGGCAGATTCCCACCAGCATGCCCGGCTGGACGCCCGAGTGTTGCAAGTGATGGGCGAATTGATTGGAGCGGGCTTCCAGTTGCAGGTAGGTCATCGACTCGGTGCCGAATACCACCGCCGGCAAGCTGGCGCACTGCTCGCTCATTTCGGTGAACAACTGATGGACCGCCAGGGGACGATAGGGGCGGTGCATTGCATTCCAGTCGAGGAGGATTCGCTGCTTCTCTTGCGCGGTGATCATTGGCAACAATTGGATCGGTTGTTGCGCATTGTCGATCGCCGAGCGGGCCAGTGTTTCGAAGTGGCTGGCCATGCGCTCGACGGTGTCGGTGTCGAAGAGGTCGCAGTTGTATTCCCAACGCATCTGGTAGCCCTGGGCCGAGGGCGTCAGCTCAAGGGTCAGATCGAACTTGGCTGTCGTTGATTCGACTGGGAAGCTGCCAATGTCCAGGCCCGGAAGGGCAAGTGTTTCCAGTGGGGTGTTTTGCAGGATGAACAGCACCTGGAACAGCGGCGAGCGACTCATGTCACGAGGAATCGCCAGGGCTTCGACGACTTTTTCGAAGGGCAACTCCTGATGGGCGTAGGCGCTGAGGGTGGTATTGCGAACCTGCTCCAACAGCTCGCTGAAGGTCGGGTTGCTTTCAAGCCGCGTGCGTAAGGCCAGGGTGTTGATGAACAGGCCTATCAGTGGTTCGACCTCGGAGCGGGTCCGATTGGCGATCGGCGTGCCGATCACAATGTCTTGCTGGCCGCTGTAGCGGTTCAGAAGCACATTGAACAGGGCCAACAGGGTCATGAACGGGGTGGCCCCCTGGGCCTGGCTCAACGCGTCGATCTGTTCGGACAGTGACTTGTCCAGCGACCGACTGATGACTTGGCCGCGGTAGGTCTGAATCGCCGGGCGCGGCCGATCGGTCGGCAGTTCCAGGGTGGTGGGGGCCTGGTCCAGGTGCTGGGCCCAGTAGGCGATCTGCGCGTCGAACTCGATGGGCGCCTGCCATTCTCGTTGCCAGAATGCATAGTCGCTGTACTGGATTTCCAGTGGCGGCAAGGGCGAGGGTTGCCCCTGGGTAAAGGCCTGGTAAAGAGCCATGACCTCACGGGCGAGGACCGCGACCGACCAGCCGTCACCGATGATGTGATGCAGGGTCAACAGCAAGAGGTGTCGCTGGTCGGCGATTTGCAGCAACGATGCCCGTAACAACGGGCCCTCTTCCAGGGAAAACAGCTGTTGCGCTTCGGCATTGGCCTGGGTTTGAGCGATCAAACGCGGCGTTGGGTGATGACGCAGATCGCTGTAGACCAGCTGACCCAGCGCCTCGGAATGAACCTGTGCCTGGGGCTTTCCGTCCTCGTTGAGGGCAAAGGTGGTGCGCAATGACTCGTGCCGATGGATCAGCTCGTCCAGGGATCGGTGCAGCGCCGCCACTTCCAGCTCGCCGCTCAGCTCTAGGGCCAGCGCAATGTTGTAGGCCGCGCTGGCAGGCTCGAAATGATTCAGGAAGAACAGGCGCTCCTGGGCAAAAGACAGCAGTTGAGGCCTTCCAGGCAGCGAATACGGCAGAATCGGCGGGGCCTGTCGAACCGACTCCGAGCCCAGGCATTCGACCAGTTGCGCAATGGTCGGCGCTTCGAACAGGGTGCGCACCGTGAGATCGATATTCAGGGCTTTGCGCAGCCGGGAAACCACCTGGGTGGCGAGTATCGAGTGTCCGCCCAGGTCGAAGAAATTATCGGTGATACCGATGTTCTCCAGCTTGAGCACTTGCTGCCAGATATCGGCCACGACCTTTTCCATGGCTGTGCCGGGCAGGACATGCCTATCGCCGGGTGGCGTTACGCAAGGCGCTGGCAAGCGCTTGCGATCGATTTTGCCGTTGGGAGTCAGGGGCAGTTGTTCGAGGACCACGAAATGTGACGGGATCATGTACCCCGGCAGGGTCTGCGCGAGGTGCTGACGCAGTTGCGCCGGATCTGCCGAGTATTGCTCGCCGACCAGCAGGTAGGCCACGATCTGCTGCTCTCCCGGCTGATCCTCACGGACAATCACCACCCCTTGGCGCACATCGGGGTAACTGACCAGTTGTGCTTCGATTTCACCCAGTTCGATGCGGAAGCCGCGGACCTTGACCTGATGATCAATGCGCCCGAGGAATTCGATTTCGCCGTTGGGTAGCCACTTGACCAGGTCACCGGTTTTATAAAGACGATCTCCCGCCGCGGATCCATAGGGGTCAGGTACGAACTTCTGCGCGGTCAGATCCGCACGATTGAGGTATCCCCGGGCGACACCTTCTCCGCCAATGTGCAACTCGCCCGGACTGCCAGTGGCACACAGGCGGGAACCTTCATCGAGGACACGCAGCACGGTATTGGCGATCGGACGGCCAATGGAGCTGGTTTCGTCCGTCACGCGGCTGATGGCCGACCAGATCGTGGTTTCGGTTGGCCCATACATATTCCACAGCGAGTCGGTGCGTTGCAGCAGTTTGCGCGCCAGCGCCGGTGCGAGGGCCTCTCCACCACAGAGCACCTTGAGTGCCAGCGTGCTGGGCCAACCGGCTTCAAGCATCAGCCAGTAGGTCGAGGGAGTGGCTTGGATGAAGGTCACATTCTGATGGATGGCCAACTTGATCAAGGCCTGGCCATCGGCTGCCGCATCACGTTCGGCCAGGACCAGGCTGGCCCCATTGATCAGTGGCAGGAAAAGTTCGAGGACACTGATATCGAACGAGATCGAGGTCACCGCCAACAGCCGGTCCTGGGCGTTGATGCCAGGCTGCTCAGTCATGGAGAGCAGGAAATTGACAACCGCCCGGTGAGGCACCTGGACGCCCTTCGGCAAACCGGTGGAGCCCGAGGTATAGATCACGTACGCCGTGTTCCGGGCGGTGACGGGATAGCGGCTATCGGAGTAGAGCGGTTCGGGTTCAGCGCGATCGAGCAGGACAATGTGCAGTCCTTCGTCGATGAATGTCTCGGCGTACTGTTTCTCGCTGAGCAACACCTTCGCGCCGGAGTCCTGGAGCATGTGCAGCAGACGGGCATGGGGATAGCCGGGGTCCAGCGGGATATAGGTCGCGCCAGCGATCCAGGTGCCGAGCAATGCTGCCACCATGGTGATCGAGCGATCGAGGCATACCGCCACGCAGGTTTCGGGGCCCGCGCCCAGCGCCACCAGCCGCGCCGCGATGGTACGTGCTTGCTGCTCAAGCTGACGGTAACTGACTTGTTGCCCGGCGCAGAGGATGGCGATCGCATCGGGGGTGAGCTGCGCCTGGGTCAGGAACAGATCATGAACGCATTGGTCTACGGCGCGCGGGTCAGCCAACGTCGCGGCGGGTGCCAGCCGAGACAGCCGCTCTTGCTGGGGTAGAAGCTCAAGGTCGCCGATACGGGTGTTGGCGTCGGCAACGATGGACTCCAGCAATACGCGGTAATAGCCGCTCATGCACTCGATTGTGGCCTGGTCGTACAGCGCGGTCCGGTACTCGAAGAAGCCTCCCAGGGTTCCCTGGCAGGTGTTCATTTCAAGCGACAGGTCGAACTTGGAAAAACGGCTGTTCTGCGTCAGTGCACTTGAGGTCGTTGCGCTGAGTGTCAGTGCCTGCGCCACATCTTGGTTGAAGAAGGAAAACAGCACCTGGAAGATCGGCGAGTGGTTGAGTTCCCTCGCTGGACGCAGTGCCTCCACCAGGCGTTCGAAGGGGATGTCCTGGTGCAGGTCTGATTCGAGCAGTGTCGATTGTGCCTGTTGCAGGTAGTCGGCAAAGGGCTGTTCCGCGCGCATCTGGCTGCGCAGCACCAGGGTATTGACGAAGAAGCCGATCAGCGGCTGGATTTCTGCGTTATTGCGATTGGCGACCGGGTAACCGACGCTGATGTCGGACTGATTGCCCAGGCGAAAAAGAAGTGTGTTGAAGGCGCAGATCAGCACCGTGAACACGGTCGTGTGATGACGTTGGCTGAGTTGCTGGAGTTGTGTCCCCAGCTCGACGGGAAGGCTGAAATAGACGCGGTTGCCGGCGTAATCGAGCCGAGGAGGGCGGGGACGGTCGGTCGGTAGTTCGAGGACGCTCGGCGCATCCTTGAGCTGGGTTTCCCAGTAGTCCAGTTGCGGCTGCATCACTTCTTCCTGCAGCCATTCCCTTTGCCAGACTGCGTAGTCGGCGTAATGCACTTCAAGCGCTGGCAGCGCGGGCGCAGTGGCGTGCAATTGGGCGTCGTAGAAGCTGCTGAGTTCGTTCAGCAAGATGCTCATGGACCAACCGTCCGCAACGATATGGTGCACAGTCAGCAGCAGAATGTGTTCGTCGGGCTGAACCTTGACGGCCGTGGCCCGGATCAGCGGAGCGGTCGTCAGATCGAAAGGCTTGGCGGCTTCATCGTCCATGAACTGTTGTAGCGTGACGTTCTGTTCGACGAGTGCTGTCAGCTCGACAGGCGTGATCTTCACAGGCGCCTCGCGGGAGACGATTTGCACAGGCAGATCGTCGTCCACCGCAAAACGGGTGCGTAGCGCTTCATGCCGCTGGATGACGGCGTTGAGGCTACGTTCCAGGACATCGAGCCGCAGTACCCCCCTGATCCGGCAGGCTGCCGGAATATTGTACAGGCCGGTGCCGGGTTCATATTGTTCAAGGAACCACAGGCGTTGCTGAGCAAAGGAAGTACTGAATTGATCGGCTGACATGACTCAAACTCTCTCTGATTCCCTGTCAGGGTTCGCCGGGTCTTGATAGAGCGCTTCGCGTGGCGCATGCATCGAGAACAATCGAATCCGAACAGGGGCACTAGGGCATTCTTTTAGGGGCGATCGGTGATCGGCACCCGTGGGTCGGCTGTGGAGTCGGGCGCTCACTCAACCGTCTGGTTTCGCGCCAGGCGCCTTATCGGCGGAGGCGACGACCGTGGCATTCGTGTTGCCTGGTCCACATAAACCGCCATGGCAGCGATTGTTGGCGACTCGAACAACAGCTTCAGGGGAGGGCTGACCGAGAAGATTTCCTGGGTTCTGGCGAGGATCTGCGCGGCCAGCAGGGAATGCCCTCCGAGTTCAAAGAAGCTGTTGTTGATCCCGATTCGCGGGACTTTCAACGTCTCTTGCCATAGGGCGACCAGGGTTTTTTCTGTGGCGGTGGTAGGGGCCTGGTATTCCTCTGCCGGTGTGTCCGCGTGATGCACGTGAGGCGCAAGCGCCTTTCGATCGATCTTGCCGTTGGCACTGAGCGGCAATGCGTCGAGACCCACGAAAAAGCTCGGCAGCATGTAGTCGGGCAGCGCTTTGCCAAGCTGTTTGCGCAGCTCCGAGCTATTGATCTCGCCCGCACTGGAGGCGATGAAGGCCACCAGGCACTGGCCGCCAAAGGCATCATCCCTGGGTACGACGACGGCTTCGCGCACACCGGTGCACTGCAGCAAGGCATTTTCGATCTCGCCCAGCTCTATGCGAAAACCTCGGATCTTGATTTGATCGTCGACACGTCCGAGGTACTGGATATCGCCCGATGGCAGATATCGCCCGCGGTCCCCGGTGAGGTACATCCGCCGACCATGGCTATCGAAAGGGTCCGGGATGAAACGCTCTGCCGTCAGGTCAGGGCGTTCGAGGTAGCCTCGAGCAAGCTGCACGCCGGCGATGTAGAGATCGCCGATGACGCCCACGGGAACGGGCTGCAGCGTGTCGTCGAGAAGGTACAACCGAGTGTTGGCCACGGGACGGCCAATTGGTACGAGTGGGTGACGGTAACCGGGCTGGCATTCCCAGTACGTGACGTCCACGGCCGCTTCGGTCGGACCGTACAGGTTGTGCAACCGAGTGTGTGGATAATATTCGAGGAATTGATTGGCCACGGCCACCGGCAGGGCTTCACCACTGCTGAATACCTGGCGTAACGCGGATGGCGATGCCCCGGACTTGAGGAAGGCTTGCAGCATCGAGGGGACGAAGTGCGCGGTGGTCACTTCCTGTTCACGGATGATGGCCTGCAAATAGGACGGATCCTTGTGACCCTCGGGTTTGCAGATGACCAACCGGGCCCCTTGGAGCAAGGTCCAGAAGAACTCCCAGACCGATACATCGAACGAAAAGGGCGTCTTTTGCAGGACCCGGTCGTTGCTCGATAATGCGTACTGCTCTTGCATCCACTGCAACCGGTTGACCACCGCACCATGGGCATTCATCACCCCTTTCGGACGGCCTGTGGAACCGGAGGTGTAGATGCAATAGGCGAGGCAATCGGCATCACCGATATTCAAATTGTGCGATGGGTGCTTCGCGATCTCTGGCTGTTCGGTCTCCAGCCAGAGGGTCGGTACCGAATGTTCAGGCAAGCAGTGCCGCATGTTCTCCTGTGAAACCAGCACGTCAGGTTTCGAGTCTTCCAGCATGTACGCCAGGCGCTCGGCCGGATAGCCGGGGTCCAGGGGCACATAAGCGCCCCCGGCCTTGAGGATGGCCAGTAGCGCAACGACCATTTGCGGACTGCGCTCGATGCACAGCGCAACCCGCGAGTCGAGCTTGACGCCGTAGTCGAGCAGATGACGAGCCAGCTGGTTGGCTTGGACATTGAGCTGCGAGTAACTCAGTTGCTCCTCCTCGAAGACTAGCGCGATGGCTTCGGGGGTGCGTTCAACCTGTTGCTGGAACAGCTCGTGCAGCGTTTGTCCGACGGGATAGTCCCGTTTGGTGTCGTTGCACTGGGTGATCAACTGTTGCCGCTCGGCGTCTTGCAGCAGGGGCAAGGTTTTGACCGGCAACTGTGGCTGTGCAGTCGCACCGGCCAGCACGACGAAGAAGTGATTCATCAGGCGGTCGATGGTCGAAGCAGCGTACAGCGCCTTGTTGTATTCGACCGCCACGGTCAGGTTCGCTGCTGACGCGTGCACTTCCACTTTCAGCTCGAACGCTGCGTGGTTGACTGTGTTCGGGTGATGACCGACGAGGGTGATACCGCCGTTCTTTTGCAACCCCGAGGGCTGTGCGTGCTCGGCTATTTCGTTGTGAAAATTCATCACGAGCTGGGCATAAGGGGTGCCACTGGTTTGCCTCGGTGGGGCCAGGTGCTTGAGGATCAGTTCGAACGGGATTTGTCGGTCGTAAGTCGTCAGTAACTGTTGGGCCGTGGATTTCACCAGGCTGCTGAAATCCTCGTCGCCCTCGATATGGCTGTGCAAAGGCACCACGTTAATGAAGTTGCCGACCAGGCCTTCGGTGCCCTCCGGGCGGTTCGCCGACATGACGCCGATGCACAGGTCATTCTGGCCCGTCATGCGTCGCAGCAAGACATTCATGGCGGTCACCATGACCATGAACAGCGTGGCGTTTTGTGCTCGGGCGAATGTTTCGAGCTGTCGAACGAGTGGCGATGGAACTTGCAATTCGCGCACAGCGCCTTCCTGGCCGGTATTCTCGTGGCGTGGAAAATCTGTCTGCAAATCCAGGGAGGTCGGGGCGTGGGCCAGGTGTGTCCGCCAGAAATTCAGTTGCTCCTCAAGCCAAGGCCCGGCGAGATTCTGCTGCTCCCACACGGTGTAGTCGGCATACTCGATGGGCAGCGCGGGAAGTGGAAGCGGATGACCTAGCGCAAGGGCCTCGTAGAGGGCCGAGAAGTCACTTTGCAGCACCTTGCTTGACCAGCCGTCACAAATGATATGGTGCAGGGTCAGCAGCAGGACATGGCGCTGTGGAGCGCTTTGCAGCAAGCGTGCGCGAATCAGCGGCCCTTGTTCCAGATTGAACGGTTTATAGGCTTCCTCGCGTATGGCCTTGGCGATTTCAGGCGCTGCGTTGTCGCCCTGTTGGCTGAAATCGACCACCGTCAGCGGGATTTCCAGCGTCGGCAGGATCTGCTGTTGGAGCATGCCGCTTTCGCTTTTGAACAGGGTTCGCAACGGCGCGTGGCGCGCGATCATCAGGTTCAGGACCTGCTGGACAATCTGCACGTCCAGGGGGCCGTCGATGGTCAGTGCCAGGGGCAACGAATAGAACGGATTGTCCGGTTGGTACTGGTCGAGAAACCAGAAACGTTGCTGCGCATAGGACAGTGGCAGTGGACCTTGGCGTGGCGAGCGAGCGATGGCTGGCAGGGATTGACTGGATGGGCCTTTCGCAGCGGCGACTTCCCTTGCCAGCAGGCGCGGTGTCGGCGAGTGGAAGAGGGTGCTCAGGGGGAGTTCAATGTTGAACTGCTTGCGCACCTCCATCACCATCTGCGTGGCCAGAAGTGAGTGCCCGCCCAGGACGAAAAAACTGTCGGTACTGGAAATGTCCTCTCGATCCAGCGCGGTCCGCCAGATCGATAACAACTGCGCCTCTATTTCCGCATGGCGCGGATTGTCCTGAGCCTGCGCCTCATGCGTTTCGTCATCCCTGCTCCAGAACCAGAGCGTCGGCAGTTGTGCCGCATCGAACAGCTGTCGGCAGCGGCCCCGCTGGATCTTGCCGCTGGAGGTCCTGGGTATGACGCCGGTCTTGACCAGCAGCAGTGCCGACAGGTCGAAGATTTCGTGACGATCGGCCAATTCAGCCCGGAGGCGGGAAATCAGCCTGTCGGTATCGGCCTGTTGCCTGGATTCCAACTCCTGCACGATCACCAGATGACTGGTCTCGCCGTCCTCGATGGAGAACGCGGCACAGCCATTGGCGCGAAACGCAGGGTCCAGGGCCTCGACCGTCATCTCGACGTCCTGAGGGTAGATATTGCGGCCGCCGAAGATCATGACCTCTTTTAACCGGCCGGTGATATAGAGATCGCCGTCGCTGATGAACCCCAGATCGCCGGTACGCAACCAGCGACCTTCCTCACCTTCAGCCTGGGTATGGAAAATGCGGCTCTCTTCTTCCCGTTGCCAATAACCCAAGGCGGTGGACGGACCTCTTATCCAGACTTCACCCACCTGTTCCGGAGCGAGTCGCACCGAGCGCTGCGGATGAAAAATCCCGACCTGATGATCGCCGGTGAACTCGTTGCCCGTGGCCACCATCTCCACCGCATCCGCGGCATGTAATTCAGGCTTGACCTGGCCATCTTCAAGCGCGCTTTTGCTGATACTGCGGATAAGTGGCAGCTGTCCGACAGGGGTTCGCATGTTGGCGGTCACCAACAGCACGGACTCGGCCATGCCATACGCCGGGACCATGGCGTGAGGTTTCAAGCCACAGTCGGAAAATGCCTCGACAAACGCCTTCAGGGTTGCCGGACGGATACGTTCCGCGCCGTTGACGGCAATTTCCAGCGAGCTGAGATCGAGAGAGCTCTTCTGTTCTTCGGTGATGCGCTGAACGCAGAGCTGGAAGGCGAAGTTGGGGCCGCCGGTGATCCGGGCGCGGTAATCGGAGATCAATTTCAGCCAGCGGTAGGGGCGCATGACAAACGCCGCCGGGGGGAACTGCACGCAGTGGCTGGCCATATAGACCGGGAGTATGATCGCGCCGATCAGGCCGAAGTCGTGATGGGGCGGCAGCCAGGAGACAAAGACGTCCTGTTCGCGTATCCGATACGTCTGTTTCGACAGTTCGACATTCGCCAGCAGGTTGGCGTTGCTGACCATGACGCCTTTCGGCGCGCCCGTCGATCCCGAGGTGTATTGCAAGAACACAATATCGCTCGCAACGGTCGGCGGACTGCGCCACTGCGCGCTCGCATCCTCCAGGGTATTGCTGGCCAGCCAGATGAGGTCGCCCAGTGGGTTGTCCGTTCCACCGGTGGTGGCCATGCGCTCGAGTCCGGTGAGTACAGTGTCGAGCGTCAGGGCGAGGGTCGGTTGTGAGTCCTGCGCCAGCAGATGCAGTCGAGGCAGCGTCTTGGCGTTGGCCGGCGACAGGGCCGGAACCGCGATGACCCCGGCATAGACACAGGCATAAAAGGCAACGGTGTATTCCATGCAAGGGGGATACACCAGCAGCACCCTGTCCCCGGGTTGGGTACGGCGTTGCAGGTGGGCCGCCAGGCTACGGGCTTTCTGATCCAGTTGAGCGAAGGTCATGCTGTCGCTTACCGACTCGCCGTCAGCCAGGTAAGTAAAGGCCAGGTGCTCAGCGCTGCCTGAATGTTGAGCCGCTCTATAGCGAACAACTTCCAGGAAAGTATTAAAGGTTTGCGTAGTTGGCTTGTTCATTTGACGGCCCTGAAGTTTCGCGGTGTCGATGGTGGTAGCGGGGTCCTGCTGGTCGACAAGGGATTAGGACGACGCATTGGCCGTGTTTTCTTTACTGAGCTGGACGGCGCGTTCCGGGAACATCAAGGGGGAATTGAAATAGTGCGAATAAGGCACGGTATGCCGGTCGCTGGGGAGTTCTTTGGTCAGTTCTGGAAGTCTTAGCCAATGCAGGCCGGGTTTGTAATGATGTTCTTGGTGATAACCCAGGTTGAAGGTCAGCAGGTTGTAGAGTTTTCCATAACAGCTGACGGAGTCGCGTTTCGGGTCGTAGGCGTCTGTTGCGCCCCAGTGTTGAAAATAATTTTCTCCTTGTCTGAGGCTGTCGATGACGTAAGTGGCCGGAATGAAGTAAAAGAAAAAAAACTGCCAGTCGATCAGGCAAAGTACCAGGCGGAACAGGAACCACGCCGCCAGGTCGTATTTCGCGGCCTTCAGTTTCGACGGTTCCAGCAGCTTCTTTAATGCACGAGTCGCTAACTCCGGATCCTCCGGGGAGGCGAGGGCCGCGACGCGTTCGATAGGCCAGTATTTAAGCAGGATCAACAAGGTGAAGTACTTCAGTCCCAGCGATTCGAAGATGAACAGAGCGAAGCTGATAAGTTGTTTTGTGAGCGGGCGCTTCAGGCCGAGGATCGCCAGAATGGATTTGTCGTTCCATGACTGATGGGTGGCGTGGTGGATGCCATGGCCGATGTTATAGGGCGTTTTAGGCGCTTCCGTCATGGAAAAGCCCATTCGCACCAGCGTGTTCATCCAGCGAATGCGAAAGAATGGAGTGTGGTAGTGATTGTGGTTGGCACCGGCGTTCTGCAGGGAAAGGGCAAACAGGACGGGGACCATGCCCAACAGCGCGATCAGCGACAGGCTTTGATAATGGTAGGCCAACAGGGTGTAAACGCTGATTTGGAAAGGGATCACCAGGCAACACGCAATATCCCAGCGGGAATACCTGAATACTTTACTTTGAAGCATGTCCACTCCTTGTGACGTTCTTCTGCACGATGAAGCTTTCCCGAGGGAACCAGATTGAGGGGCGGCGGTATGTTGCGAAGGTTTGTTCCAGCCAAGTGCCGTTACAGTTCGGTTTTTCGAACCCTTGTTTTTATGAGCACTTCAATAAGGGGTGTGTCGATGCAAATCGTGTGGAACTATTATCTGTTTCTCCGTGAGAGGATTTTTGCTTTTTTCGAGGTCGGCAGCAGCGTTATAGAAATATTTTTTCTTTTTCTCGATCCTATTGAGAGAAAAAATCCTGAAGCCCGACAGTCTTGTCCTGTGTGGCGGCGATAGCGCCGCCGGGCACTTCAATTTCTGCGCTACGAATCCAGAGCCGTTTCCCTTAGTCTGAAGTTCATTCAATGAAAGGGGTTCATAATGGATTTTGACTCGCTGAGTATTTCCGGCATGGCGCAAGCCATCGCAGCGGGGGAAACAACCAGTCGACAACTCGTTACGTTTTATCTGGACCGAATCGCCGAAAACAATGGGCTGATCAACGCCATCGTCCAGCAGCCGGATGCGGCGCAACTGCTTGAGCAAGCGGACGAGACGGATCGTCGGGTAGCGGCCAGGTTGCCGCTGGGGCGTCTACAAGGGGTGCCCATCACCATCAAGGATGTCTGTCATGTCCAGGGGTTCAAGATGTCCTGCGGTATGCCCGAGTGGCATGGGCCGGCCAGCGTCAGCGATGCCACGGTGGTTCAACGGTTGCGTCAGGCCGGTGCGCTGATCCTGGGCATAACCAATGTGCCCGAGCTGTGCATGTCCTTTGAAACGGAAAACTTCCTGTATGGGCGTACCCACAATCCTTTCGATCTTTCCCGGACCCCCGGGGGCAGCAGCGGAGGAGAGGCGGCCGCTATTGCCGCCGGTTGCAGCCCGGGAGGCCTGGGCTCGGATGCGGGTGGAAGCTTGCGTATACCGGCCCATTTCAATGGCATCTGCGGACTCAAGTTGACCCACGGTCGCGTGCCGCTGACCGGGCAGTATCCGATGGAGCGCACCGGGTTGATCCACATGACTTCGGCCTATGGTGTTCTGGGCCGCTACGTCGATGACGTCAAGACCCTGGGCTATTTGATCGCCGGGCCCGATGGGCATGACCCGGATACCGTCGATGTGCCGTTCGACGATGAACTGGCTATCGAGCAGATCAGGGTGGCGATGTTCCATGAATTGCCGGGTGTGACGGTCAGGCCCTCCATAGTCGACGCGATGCAAAGGATCGCGGGGCTGCTGGAACCAGTGGTCCAGAGTGTGAGCCAGGCCTGCCCGGAAGGCATGGATCTGGCCTGTGACAGCCTGTGGAATATCTTCCTGTCCGGAGGTGATGCGGGCAGGGCTTGGGACAAGTTCCTTCCCGGTTTGGGGCGCGATCAATTGTCGCCTTGCCTGGACGGGTTGGTCAAAGCGAGTAGGGCGACCGAGTTGAGTGTCGACCAATTCAAAGGCGAGCTGGCGTATATCAATACCTTTCGCCGCGGTCTGAGTCGGTTCTTCAGGGAGCATGATGTTTTGGTCTGCCCGGTTTTCCCTGATATTGCATTTAAACCGGGCGAGTCGTTGGACGAGCGCTCACGTTACTCCTATGTATTTCCCTTCAGTCTTTCCGGTTCGCCTGTAGTGGTGTTACCGGTAGGTCTGGATCCGGATCTGGGATTGCCGATCGGCATTCAGATCGTCGGGCCGAATTGGAAGGAGGACCGTATCCTGGCGTTGGCCAAAGTATTGGAGAGCAAACTGACGGGATGGCGGCGAGCGATTCCTGGTTGACTTTGGACAACCAGATCGAGAGCCAGATACGACCATGTGCGCTCTGACACTCGATCAGGTTGTTTGCCGGATCGCTGCGCAGCGGAAAACAGGCGACCGCAATCATGAGCGATCAGCTGCGCTTGAGATCGCTTGCGGTTCAGCCTTACTTTTCCACGCGTGCGGACGAATGAATTACAAACAGGGTCGGGATACTGCCGCGGTTGATCAGACAGTGTGCCCGTTCAGGGTTTCGGCCACCCAGTCGGCAATGTACTGGCCGGCATTGATGCTGTTATCGAAGCTCGAATGTTGCACCCCACCTTCGCGCTCGGTGAATATCTTCAGTTCGCGTTTTGGGCTGTTGACCAACTGCTCGTAAGTGCGGTGCGCCCACTTCAAAGGAATCTGTGAGTCCTTTTCACCGTGGGTGACGAGGAAGGGGACCTTGATGCGATCCAGTATGCCGTCCAGGTGGACATTCTCGGCAATGGCCATGAACTCATCGGTGTCTTTGGCACCCCATACCCAGGCCACATGCGACCAGTAATGGGGAACCGGGAAGCTGCCTTCCTTCTCCAAGCGACGCTTCTGCACATCACGCCAGTCATGGTTGGCACCCCATACCACACCGCAAGCGAAGCGCGGCTCGAAGGCTACCGCGCGGGGACAGTAATAGCCGCCGAGCGACACGCCTTCCAGGCCGATGCGCTTGGCGTCGATGTCGCTGCGGGTTTCCAGCCAGTCCACTACGCGACTGGCCCAATGTTCGCTGTCAAAACGTGCGGTCAGGTGATGAAGGCGCAGTGCTTCACCGGTGCCGGGTTGGTCGATGATCAACGACGACACGCCACGCTTGGCCAACCAGGCGGGCAGACCGACCCGGTATTTCATTTCCTTGGTGGAGTCCAAGCCATTGACCTGTACCAGAATCGGCGCTGGACCAGTTACGCCTTCGGCACGTACCAGCAGCCCGGAGATGTGCTTGCCCTCGTAGGGGATCTCAACGCGCTCGCAGTTTTCCCGCGACAGTTCGATACCGCGTTGGAAGATTTGTAAAAAACGCTGGTACAGCGCCGTGCGGCCGGGAGCGCCATGGGCTTGCAGGCGTTCGCAGCTCAGGTAATAGGTGGCAGCGCGGTTGTATTTTTCCCCGGCTGATAACCGTCGGCCTTTGGCTTCGTCTTCCTCGGCCAACCCGCACAGCTTGTCCGCCATTTTTGCCCAGGTTTCACGGAAGGCCTTGCTACCGGCGGCATCCGGTTGTTTGGCCGCTTCCTGCAGCGGCGCGCACATCTCTTCGATTTCGCCGATGCGGGCACCCATTTCAATGGCGAGGTCGACGGATAGATTCCACACGTAGTTGGTTGGGAAGTAGCGGAACATGATTGTTATTGTCCTTGTGCAAGCAAAGGCAGGCAGCCAGGTCCAGGCCAATTGGGTCCGGGCAGGGCGGTTTGAAGCAGGCTAAGGGCAGGTGGGCTATCTGGCCAATCGCGAGTCAGGATGACAGGTATCGCAAACGACGATGGCTTGTGTGGATTGCATCGGGTCAATGAACGCGACGCTCACACTTCAAGCCGTAAATCCAGACACCTGTCATCGTACTTGGCGATTGTTCCTAGCGAAGGATGCGATTGGTGCTGTCGAGATTCGATTCATTAAAGTCCGCCGCATACCGTGCCGCCGTTGGCGGTCGGCACTACTCGATCCCGCCGTTGATGAGCTTTGACACCGTTCGTCACGGCGTTCTATTCCCTCCTGTGCAAGGAAATGGGCATGTCTGCACTGAGCCGTGTGCTCGGCAATCTATCGGTGGGGGCCAAGCTGTCGCTGGGCTTCGGACTAGTACTGCTGGTGACGCTGGGAGTGGCTGTCACCGCTTTTCGTTCTCTGGGCGTGCTGCAGCAACGCGGCGAGCAACTACGTCAGGAGTCATCGATTCAGGCACTGATCCTGCGCGCCCGCATCGCCGAGAAAGAATTCGCTCTGGATCTTGCTTCGCAGCACCTGGACCAGGTGCGCGAGACGCTGGAAAAACTGAGCCAGCACCTCGATGTTGAGCCAGCCAATGACCCCGCGCGCGTCCCTGTACGCACGGCTACCAGTGCTTATCTGGAGCAGTTTCTCGGTTATGCGGGCTCGTTGCGTCGGGCCCGCGAAGCGCGCCTGCGCATGCAGTCGCTGGCGCGCGCGGCCGGCGATAGTT
The DNA here is from genome assembly GCF_006227205.1 of Pseudomonas sp. ICMP22404. GTDB lineage: Bacteria > Pseudomonadota > Gammaproteobacteria > Pseudomonadales > Pseudomonadaceae > Aquipseudomonas. The sequence goes on along the minus strand of NZ_VCNG01000003.1, from coordinate 153,343 downwards.
TTACCCTGCTGTTCCTCGATCAATTGGACGGGCTCAACACTCGCTTGGGGCAGGGGGCGCCGCCGAACAGTGATCAGATGGTACTGCTTGAGCAGACCGCCGCGTTGCGGGACAAGCTGGCCAAGCTGCGCGACAGTGAACTGTACTACTCGCTCGACGGCGAGGAGCGTTACCGCAGTGACTGGGAAATGAGCATGAGTGACCTTCTGGCGTCCATGCAAACGCTTGATCTTGGCGAGCAGCAAGGCGAGTCATTGCAAGAGGCAAGCACGGCCCTGGGCGACTACCGCAAGGCCTTTATCGAGTTCGTCGACAGCCGTGGAAAAAGCGCACAAAGCACTGCGGCGATGAACGCACAAACCGAGCAGGTGAGCAAGTTGCTGGCTCAGGCTGACGAGCAGCAGAGGCAAGCAGTAGTAGACGATAATCGCTCCGCGTCTCGTCAGTTGGGCCTGATCACCGTGCTGGCGCTGGCCTTGGGCATGGGCGCCAGCCTGTTGATCCGCCAGTCGATTCTGCAGCCTCTGCGTCAGGCCGTGCAGTTGGCCGAGCGTGTGGCGGCGGGAGATCTGAGTCAGCCGCCGTCAGGCCGCGTTCGTCGCGATGAATTGGGCCAGCTGTTGAGCACAGTGGGCAGTATGCTGGGCAACCTGCGTGGGTTGGTCGGGCGCATCGACCGTGGTGTTGGCTCGCTTGACGGTATGGCCGCCAGCCTGGCCGATGTGAGTCAGAGCAACCGTCGTGGTGTTGAACAACAACACCAGGAAACCGAACTGGCAGCCACCGCCATGCAGCAGATGGCCGCGACGGCGCAGGCAGTCGCCCGTAACGCCGGTGAGGCCCGTGAAGCGGTGGCACATGCCGACGAACAGGCCCGTGAGGGCGATGAGCTGGTGCGTCAGGCGGCTGGCAAGATCGACCAGCTGGCGGTGGAGATGAGGGGGTGTGCGCAAGCCATGCAGGCGCTGCTGCTGGAGAGTGCAGCGATTGGCGGGGTGCTCGATGTGATCAAGGCGGTGGCCGAACAGACCAACCTGTTGGCGCTCAACGCTGCTATCGAGGCTGCACGTGCGGGTGAACAGGGGCGCGGTTTCGCCGTGGTCGCCGATGAGGTGCGGGGCCTGGCACGGCACACCCAGCATTCAACCACGGAAATCGAAGGGCTGATCGCTCGTCTGCGTGGTGTTGCCCAGCAAGCCGCCGAGCGTCTGCAAGGCAGCCATGTGCTCAGTGATGAAACGGTGGCGCTTGCCGCCCAAGCCTCTCACGCATTGGCGCGAATCACCCGGGCGGTGTCACGTATCGAGCAGATGAACCAGCAAATTTCCGCCGCCGCCGAGCAGCAGAGCGTGGTGGCCGAGCAAGTCAGCCATAGCATGACACGGGTGCGCGAAGTGGCCGAGGGCAGTGCAAGGGGAAGCTTGCAACTGCAAGTATCAACGGCCGCTCTGCAACAGGTGAGCGGAGAGTTGAATGCGGCCGTCCGGCACTTCCGCACCTGATTCGTTGCTGAACGACAGGAGCAACTATTGCTCCAGTTCGTTGATGATCTGGCTGATCTTCGCACGCAGCCAACGATGCATCGGATCCCCGTCCATGGTTCGGTGCCAGAGCATGAACTCACGCATCACCGGAATTTTCACCGGTGGTTGCAGGATGCGCAGCGGCAGGTAGTTGGCGTAGAGCCTGGCCATGCGCTGGAGCATGGTGGCAACACGTTGGGTGCCGACGATCAACTGCGGCAAAGTGTTGAAGTCATGGGTGACCACTTCCATGCGACGAGTGATGCCGTATTGGCTCATCAGCCACTCCTCGACGCTCAGTTGCCGGTTGCGGCCGAAGATCACGGACACATGGCCCATCTCGATGTACTGCTCAAGCGTGATGCTATCGCCCACTTGGGTGTTGCCGTCCCATACAACACAAACGTGCTCTTCTTCGAACAACAGCTGCGATGGGTGGCCTTCGATGAGGTAACGCTCTGGCACGATCATCATGTCGGCTTCGCCGCGCATCAGCAGCTCGGTGGACGTGTCGCCGGGTCCAAGCAATTCGAAGGTAATGTGCGGAGCTTCCAGGGAAATCTTCTGGATCACCCGGGCAAACAGGACGCTGATCAGGTAGTCCGAAGTGATCAGTCGGAAATGACGCTTGCTGGTGGCTGGATCGAACACCGGTTTGGCGGTGATCGACGATTGGATCGTCAGCAGGATCTGGCGCACGGGTGCCGCGAGTTCACGGGCATAGGGCGTGGGCTGCATCTTGCGGCCGACCTGCGCCAGCAGTTCATCTTCGAAATAGACACGCAGCCTGCTCAGTACACCGCTGGTGGCGGATTGGGTCATGTGCAGGCGTTCGGCGGCGCGGGTGATGTTCTGCTCTTCCAGTAACACATCCAGCGCCACCAGGAGGTTGAGATCCAGGTGGTTGAAGCGCATGGCGGTCTCGATTTTTGTATTTATTTTGTAAATACCTTCCGGCGTTCCTATCACGGCGTCAAGTCCCTCGAAGGGGCTAAGTGACCGATGAATGTTCGAGCTTCCCCGTCGTTGGCTTGGTGCAGGCAGGTATCGCATTTGCCGATAGGTCGCATCCCGACAAGCGATTAGTCAGTGGATTATCCCCGCGTCAGTATCGGCACGCAGTCGGTTGGCCGTGACGCTTTATCGACTCCAGGAACCAGCATTGGCAGCGCAGCGCATCGCATCGGCACTGCTGCCGTAAGTGAGTGTTGGCCTTGCGCTGAAAATTTAAATGGAGTGGTAACAATGAACATTATCGGCCTTGATGCCTTGATTTTTGGCGTCGACGACATCCAAGCCTGTACCCATTGCCTGTGTGACTATGGCCTGCAAGCTGTCGATGTCGACAGCGAGGGCGGCCGTTTTGAAGCCCTTGATGGCACTGCCGTGATTATCCGTCGAGCTGACGATACTCGTCTGCCGACAGCCATCGGGCCCGCGCCCTCGATTCGTGAAACCGTTTATGGCGTGGCCGGCGCGGCTGACCTGGATGCCATCGCCGATGAGCTGGGGCGTGATCGCCCGGTGACTCGCGGTGCCAACGGCTCCGTGCACAGTGTCGACGACATGGGCTTTGCCATTGCTTTCCAGATCAGTGTGCGGCGTCCATACACTGCGCCGGCTGACCTGACCAATGCGCCGGGCCATGCCCCTCAGCGTCCGGTCAACCAACCGGGCATCAATCCCGACATGAAGGCCTTGCCGCGGACGCTCTCCCACGTGGTGTATTTCGTGCCGGATGCCGCCAAGGCCGAGGCCTTCTACAAACGCCTGGGCTTCATGACCACCGATACCTTCGTGGGTGCGGGCCCATTCATGCGTCCGGCCGGTTCCGATGATCACCATTGCCTGTTCATGATCCAGACGCCACCCCATATGAAGGGCTGCGAGCACTTCACCTTTCACATGGGCAGCGGCACGGAAGTACTGCTGGCCGGGCGACGCTTCGAGCAGAAAGGCTGGACCAGCTTCTGGGGGCCGGGCCGCCACCTCTTTGGCTCCAACTGGTTCTGGTACTTCAACAGTCCGTTGGGCTGTCACATCGAATACGACGCAGACATGGACAAACACGATGATGCCTGGCAAGCACGCCAGGCGCCGTTGTCGGCGGATAACTCGCAGTTGTTCCTGTTCACGTCAAGGGAAAAATGGTTCCCGAGCGGTCCGCCGCCCAAGCAGGTCTGAGTGCGGATGTCGCCCATGAGTCACGACGCCTTTGTGCTCTGTCGCCTGGATGAACTGGTGGAAGGCCAGGCACGCGGGTTCGATCCTCTGGGCACGGGAAAGGACAGTGTGTTCGCCCTGCGCCATGGTGGTGAGGTTCGGGTCTATCGCAACAGTTGCCCGCACCTGGAGGTGCGCCTGGAGTACCGCAAGGATCGTTTTCTCAGTGTCGATGGTCGTCAGATCGTCTGTTACGCCCATGGTGCCCGGTTCCTTCCGGACAGTGGCCTGTGTGTCTACGGGCCTTGCCTGGGGGAGCGCCTGAGTGCGCTGCAATGGCATGCAGAGGCCGATTGGCTGGTGCTCGAAGCGGGTCAATTGGAAGTGTGTGAACCTTAGTTAACGTATCGCGCTAGCTGATACATCGTATCCCTACATGCGATTAGTCAAACGCCTGCTTTGCCGAGAAAGTGAACACAACGCGGTAGCGAATGTGTGCAGAAACAGCCGGTAGTGAAGCCTGGGACCGCTCCGGCAGAACGCTAGCGTGAATAACAAGAATAAGAGTGAGACGAGCATGAACGCAGTGAAAAAGGTGCTTATCGTCGGTGGTGGTATCGGTGGTCTATGTGCCGCGATCGCTTTGCGTCGCAAGAACATCGAAGTCGATCTTGTCGAGCTCAAGACCCAGTGGACAGTCTACGGCGTTGGCATCATCCAGCAGAGTAACGTCGTGCGCGAGATGGCCAAGTTGGGTGTGTTGGACGGCTACCTCGGCGCCGCCTACGCGTTTGAGGATGTGACCATCAATACCACGGACGGTGAACAGCTGGCGCGAATCCCCGGTCAGCGCCTGGCTGGCCCCGAGTATCCAGCCAACGTCGGCATCTCGCGGCTGGCTCTGCATCGGGTCCTTAGCGAAACCGTTGCTGCCCTTGGCGTCCCGGTCCGTCTGGGCCTGAGCGTCAAGTCGCTGGAGCAGGTGGGCGAGGGCGTTGATGTGTTGTTTACCGATGCCAGTCGTGGCCGTTATGACCTGGTCGTGGGTGCCGATGGCCTGTACTCCCACATGCGTGGTTTGCTGTTCGGCGAGCAGTACCTGCCGCGCTTCACCGGCCAATCGGTGTGGCGCTACAACTTTCCGCGCGCCGCTGGAATCGATCATCTGGCCACCTTCCAGGGAGCCGCCGGCAATGCCGGGCTGGTGCCGCTGGGTCGCGACCAGATGTACCTGTTCGTGACTTCCCATGAGCCCTCCAACCCGAGGATGGAGGCCGCCACGCTGGCGACTCGGATGCGCCAGCGCCTGAGTGGTTTCACTGGCCTGATCGGCGAGCTGCGCGAGCAAATAATCGACAGCGAACGGGTGATCTACAAGCCGCTGGAGGTGGTGTTCGTCAACGAGCCCTGGTACCGCGGTCGTGTCGTGCTGATTGGCGATGCGGTGCACGCCACTACGCCACACCTGGGCCAAGGCGCTGGCATGGCCATTGAAGATGCTGTTGTGCTAGGCGAAGAGCTGGTTGCCGGTGGCAGCGTCGAACAGCAGCTCGAACGCTTTATGGCGCGCCGTTATGAGCGTTGCAAATTCATCAGCGAAAGCTCGGTGTTGGCAGGCGATAAGGAAATTGCCCACGACCGCAGCTTCGATCGGATCGGCCTGGTCAGGCGGATGCTCGAGATCACGGCAGAGCCCATCTGAGGCGCCGGCAGGACCGATTTCGTTTTCCCAAGGATGTTCATGCCCGTGCAGGCTTGGCCTGCTCGACGGCGGGCGCTGTTCATCAGAAGAGCTGACATACAACAACAATAAAGAGGGTTACTTCGATGGCTACTCGCAAGATCGCTGCCTCGCGGCGTGTCCCCTTCACCCTGACCCTCGCGGCCAGCCTGGGGCTTGGTGCTTCGGCTGCCCAGGCGTTTCAGATCGATACCGGTAATCCCGATCTCAGCTTGCGTTGGGACAACACGCTGAAGTACAGCGCGGCGTGGCGCCTCAAGAACCCCAGCAGCAAACTCAGCGAGGGCCAGACGGCGCTTAATCAGAATGACGGTGATCATAACTTTGGCAAGGGGCTGATCTCCAATCGCCTGGATATCCTTTCCGAAATGGATATTGGTTATCACAACTTCGGTGCTCGCCTGAGCGGTGCCGCTTGGTACGACACCGTTTACCAAGACCGCAACGACAACAACGACGCGGCCAGTGCCAACCAACGTTCGGTGGGCTTCGACGAGTTCACCAGCGATACCCGTCAGTTGCACGGTGGTGACGGCGAACTGCTGGATGCCTTCGTCTACTGGAACGGTGAATTGGCCGACCGTACCTTATCGGTTCGCGCGGGGCGTCACGGGCTGATCTGGGGGGAGAGTCTGTTCTTCGGCGGCAACGGCATCGCCGGTGCCATGGCACCGGTGGACGTGGTCAAGGCGCAATCGGTACCCAACACCCAGTTCAAGGAAATCACCCGGCCGGTCAACCAACTCTCGACCACCTACCAACTCACTGACGATGTGTCATTGGGCGCCTTCTACCAGCTGGAGTGGGAGGCCACTCGCTTGCCGGGCGCCGGCAGCTATTTCTCCACCAGCGATACCATTGGTGACGGTAATGAGCGGCTGATCACTGGCGGGCCGTTCCCCGATTTCCTTGGCGGTAATGCCAATAGCCCGGCCGCGTTTTTCCATGGCAAGGACAAGAAGGCCAGGAACTCCGGCCAGGGCGGCCTGCAGCTCAAATACAACACTGGGACGACGGATTACGGTTTGTATGCGCTCCAGTATCACGAGAAAACCCCAACGCTGTACTTGAAGCCGAATGCCACCGGGCCGAACTTCAGCACCGGACAAGTCGGCGAATACTCCTGGGTTTACCCGGAAGATATCCGTGTCCTGGGAGCCAGTTTCGCGACCTCCGTCGACGAGTACAGCTTTGCCGGCGAGGCATCGATGCGTTGGAACATGCCGTTGGTGTCCAACGCTCAGACCGTCCTGCCGGGCGTCGAGGCGGACAACAACGATGACGCCCTCTATGCCGTTGGCCGGACGGCCCACGTCAACCTCAACGTCTTGGCGTCCCTGGGTCCTTCCTTTGTCGCCAATGAAGCCAGCCTGGTAGGGGAGGTGGCCTGGAACCGCCTGCTGGCCGTGACCAGGAACCGCGCAGCTCTTGACCCTAACGCCACCGACGACGCCCTGGGCCTGAAACTGGTCTACACGCCGACCTATCGCCAGTTCTTCCCTGGCGTGGATATCAGCGTGCCGCTGGGCATCAGCTATTTCCCCATGGGCAAGTCGGCCGTGATCAGTGGGTTTGGTCCTGACAGAGGAGGGGACATGAACATTGGCGTCTCTGCCACCTATCTGGACCAAGTGACCGTGGGACTGACTTATACCCACTTCTACGGTCCCGAGGACACCAGTCTCAACGCCGCCAATCAGTTCAACTACAAGCAGTCGTTGAAGGACCGGGACTACCTGGCTTTCTCCGTCAAGACCACGTTCTAAGAGGATTTGCGCATGACCATTCAGTTCACTCTAAAGGCCTTGTGCTTAACCCTGCTGGCCGCTGCCGCGCCGATGGCCTTGGCCGCCAGCGCCGAACAGGCGGCCGCGCTGGGCAAGACCCTGACCCCCTTCGGTGCCGAGAAAGCCGGCAATGCCGATGGCAGCATCCCGGCCTGGGACGGTGGCTACACCAAGGTTGATCCGGCCTATGTTCCGGGCGGCAAGCGCGGCGATCCGTTTGCGGCGGACAAACCCTTGTACAGCATTACCGCGCAGAACCTGACCAAGTACGCCGACAAGCTCAGCGACGGTACCAAGGAACTGTTCAAACGTTTCCCGGACACTTATCGCATCGATGTCTATCCGACCCGGCGTACGGCGGCCGCGCCGCAGTGGGTCTATGACAACACGTTCAAGAATGCGACCCGCGCGAAACTGGTGAACAGCAGCGCCGGCCTGATCCCCGACGGTGCCTATGGCGGGATCCCGTTTCCGATTCCGCAGAACGGTACCGAAGCCATCTGGAACCACCTGCTGAACTGGCGCGGTACCTCGGTGGCGGCGCATTTTCGTCACTACCTGATGACTGCCGATGGCAATCAGGTGATGACGAGTGACGGTCTGTTGACCCAGGAAATGCCCTACTACTTCGAGGAGGGCGGTCCTGAGAACTACTCGGGCGATTACTGGCTTGTGCACTTTGTCAATCTCGGCCCGGCGATTCGTGCCGGCGAGCAGATCCTGGGGCGTGAGAACATCAACGGCGATAAATCCCAGGCCCATGTCTATCTGAGTGGCCAGCGTCGGGTGCGCACGCTGCCCAACGCCTGCTGCGATACACCTACGCCGTCCACCGCCGGGGTTATGTCCTTCGATGAGCTGAGCGTGTGGGGAGGTCGAACGGACCGGTTCGACTGGAAACTGGTGGGCAAGCAGGAGATGTACGTTCCCTACAACACCAACAAGGCGCAGAACGCTGCCCAGCCACAGGACCTGTTAGGCAAGCACCATCTGAACCCGGATTACGTTCGTTGGGAGTTGCATCGTGTCTGGGTGGTCGAGTCAACCTTGGCTGCTGGCAAGCGCCACCAGTTGCCCAAGGGCCGTTACTACCTCGACGAAGACACCTGGCAAGCCCTGCTCGGCGACCGTTGGGATGCCAGCGGCCAACTGGCCAAGACCCTCTGGTCGCTGCCTTCCGTATTGCCCGACCTGCCAGGCCTGGTGCAGCTGTCTGCCGGATTCTATGACCTGACCTCCGGTGCGTGGTTCGTTCAGAACCTCTACGCCGGATTGCCAGAGCAGTATCACGCGGTTGATCGCTACAAGGTCTCGGAGTTCTCGCCTGCGGCGATGGCTGGACGTGGCGTGCGTTAAATCCGGGCTGAGCGTGAAGGGTAGGCCTGTCGGTCTGCCCTTGGGGTGTGAGTGTTATTCCGAGGTGGCTATGAACAGAATCAGTCAGGCGGGCTTCTTGCTCTTGGCCTTGTATTTACCCTTTGCCATGAGCGAGTGCCTGGCCGGGTCAAATACCGTGGGCGCACCGCTGAACACCCCGGCCATGGTGGTGCCGGCTGCACAGAAAAGCGTATTGATCGATCTGGCGCGGGCCGGTACACGCCTGGTGGCCGTAGGCGAGCGGGGCCTGGTGCTGCTTTCCGACGACAATGGGCTGCGCTGGCGCCAGGCCTCCGTGCCGGTATCGGTCAGCCTGACGGCGGTGCAGTTCGTCGATGCACAAAATGGCTGGGCCGTCGGCCATGCCGGGGTGGTATTGGCTACGCGTGATGGGGGCGAGCACTGGACGTTGCAACTGGACGGTGCACGCGCGGCGCAGCTCGAACTGGAGGCAGCCAAGGCCGACCAGGCCACCGCTGCCAATCCGGATGACGCATTGCTACGTGTGCAAAGTGCCGAACGTCTTGTTGCCGAGGGCGCGGACAAACCCTTTCTGGCGCTCGAATTCATCGATGCACAGCACGGCCTGATCGTGGGGGCCTACGGACTGGCGCTATGGACTGCCGACGGTGGCGCCACCTGGAAGTCACGGATGGGACACATCGCCAACCCGAACGGGATGCATCTGTACGCCATCAGTCACCAGGGGGCACGCTGGTTCCTGGCTGGCGAGCAGGGTTACCTGGCGCGCTCGGATGACAGTGCGGTTTCGTTCAATCAGCTGCAAAGCCCTTACGAAGGCAGTTTCTTCACCTTGCAGAGCCGCGCTGATGGTGCCCTGTTGGTGGGCGGCCTGAGGGGCAACGCCTTTATCTCCAATGATGGGGGCGACAGCTTCCAACGCCTGTCAGTCCCCATGCCGATTTCCTTCAACGACGCCACCCGCCGTGCCGACGGCCAGGTGCTGTTGGTGAACCAGAGCGGTGTTCTGTTTCGCAATTCCGAGCAGATCGGGGCGGCGCTGCTGCCACTGGGCAAGCCATTGGGGCGGCCTGTTTCAAGCCTGGTCGAGGCGGCCGATGGCAGCCTGATTGTCGCCGGTTTCACTGGGCTGCAGCGTATTGCGCAGCCATCCACTGCCGCTTCGGAGTGAGGTCATGACGTCCCCTAGCCATTTCACCCCGTCTCCTGCGAATGCCTTCGATGACTTTGATCCGCGTTCCGGCTCGGTACTCGAGCGAGCCCTATTCAACCATCGTCTGTGGGTGTTGCTGTTGTGCCTGGCGACCACGCTGGTGCTCGGTTGGCAGTCCAGCCGTGTCGAGCTGAACGCCAGCTTCGAAAAAATGATCCCCACTCAACATCCCTACATCGCGAACTACCTGGAGCACCAACAGGAACTGAGCGGTCTGGGTAACGCGGTGCGCATCGCCGTGGTCAACAAGCGGGGCGACATTTACGACAGCGCTTACCTCAAGACTTTGCAGGCGTTGAGCGACACGATCTATCTGCTGCCCGGTGTCGACCGTGCGTACATGAAGTCATTGTGGACGCCGGCCACGCGCTGGGTGGCGGTGACCGAAGCGGGCCTGGATGGCGGTCCGGTGATTCCGGACAACTACGATGGTGGTGCCGCCAGCCTCGCGGCATTGCGGCGCAATGTGCTGCTGTCCAACGAGATCGGTCAGTTGGTGGCTTTCGACCAGGCCTCGAGCATCATCCACGTGCCACTGCTACAGCGCACCCCTGATGGTCAGCCGTTGGACTACACCAGGCTGTCGCAACAGCTGGAGTCGCTGCGCAGTCAATACCAGAGCGACAGCATCGACATTCGCATCACCGGTTTCGCCAAGAAAGTCGGTGACCTGATCGCCGGCCTGCGGCAGATCCTGATGTTCTTTGCCGTGGCCATCCTGATCACCGCGGTGGTGCTCTACTGGTACACCCGCTGCATACGCAGCACCTTGCTGGTGGTGTTCTGCTCGCTGGTGGCGGTGGTCTGGCAACTCGGCCTGCTGCCGTTGCTGGGCTATCAACTGGACCCCTATTCGGTGCTGGTGCCGTTCCTGGTGTTTGCCATTGGCATGAGCCATGGCGCACAGAAGATGAACGGCATCATGCAGGACATCGGGCGTGGCATGCACCGTGTGGTTGCGGCACGCTTTACCTTCCGCCGTTTGTTTCTGGCCGGCCTCACCGCACTGCTCTGTGATGCGGTTGGCTTCGCGGTGCTGATGATCATCAAGATCCAGGTGATTCAGGACTTGGCGATGATTGCCAGCATCGGTGTGGCCGTGCTGATCTTCACCAATCTGATCCTGCTACCGGTGCTGCTTTCCTATGTGGGTGTCAGCCGCCGCGCGGCTCGGTTGAGTCTGAAGAGCGAGCATGCCGAACAAGCCGGGCAGAGCCGCCATGGGTTCTGGCGCTTCCTCGATTTGTTCACGCAACGTCGCTGGGCCGCCTTGTGCATCGTCTTGAGCCTGACACTGGCGACCGTTGGCTTCGTGGTCAGCCTGCAATTGAAAGTCGGTGATCTCGACGCCGGCGCCCCCGAGTTGCGGGCTGACTCGCGCTACAACCAGGATGATGGGTTTCTGACCCAACACTACGGCGCCAGCAGCGATCTGTTCGCGGTCATGGTCAGGACCCCGGCTAGCGCCTGCTCGCGCTACGACATCCTGAGCAAGGTCGACGCCCTCGATTGGCAACTACGCACCTTGCCAGGCGTGGATTCGACCAATTCCCTGGCGCTGCTCAATCGCCGGATGCTGGTCGGACTGAGCGAAGGCAGCCCGAAGTGGTACGAACTGCAGAATAACCAGGCGATGCTCAACATGGTAACCGCCGGGGCGCCGCGCGGCCTGTACAACGAAGACTGCAGCCTGCTGACGCTCTACGTCTACCTCTCCGACCACAAGGCGCAAACCCTGAGCAGCCTGGTGGATCACGTCGAACAATTCGCCGTGGCGAACAATACCAACGACGTCCAGTTCCTCCTGGCTGCTGGCAATGCCGGGATCGAGGCGGCGACCAACATTGTCGTCAGGCAAGCCAACCGCGAAATGCTGTTCTGGGTCTACGGCGCGGTGATCCTGCTGTGCCTGATCACCTTCCGATCCTGGCGCGCCACGATCTGCGCGGTGATTCCGCTGATGCTTACCTCGATCCTCTGTGAAGCACTGATGGTCTGGCTGAACATCGGCGTCAAGGTCGCGACCCTGCCGGTGATCGCCCTTGGCGTGGGCATCGGCGTCGACTATGCGTTGTACGTGATGAGCATCCTGCTCGGGCACATGCGCCAGGGCGCGAGCCTGTCGGAGTCGTATTACCGGGCACTGCTGTCCACCGGCAAGGTGGTGATGCTGACTGGTGTGACCCTGGCGATCGGCGTGGCCACCTGGATGCTTTCGCCGATCAAGTTCCAGGCCGACATGGGCGTACTGCTGGCCTTCATGTTCGTCTGGAACATGGTCGGGGCGTTGGTACTGCTGCCGGCCCTGGCTCACTTCCTGTTGCCGAGTAAGCGGGCGAGCAAGGGACAGGCCGCACCTGACCTCTTGGATGAGACCAGCCGCTCGATGAATGTGCCGCTGTTTCCCCCCGTGGCGGAGGCGGGCAGGGTGCCGCGTTCGCCGAGCAAGACGGCTTCCGATCACGATCAGACAGCGGCTAATCCAGTCGCGCCATAACAAAAAAGGACATTGCCATGCCTCGCCTGTATTTATTCCAACAGCCTCTCTGGCTTGACTTCATCGCCGGTCTGAGCGCCTTCGGCATGGCGTTTTCCGCGGCCCAACCTGCGCAGGTGCATGATGAACGTTGAACGTCAGGCGGGTTTGTCGCAGTCGTTGTTACTGCTGCTCGGCAGTTGCTTGCCGGTACTGGGGGCGGTGCTGCTGGCGCCTGTGTTGCCACGCATGCAGGCGCATTTCGCCGAGACACCGGGCGTGGCGGTGCTGGTGCCCGTGGCCTTGACGTTACCGGCGCTGATGATTGCCCTGTTGGCGCCTGTCGCTGGAGTCATCGCCGACCGGCTCGGGCGCAAGCCGTTGTTGATCGGCGCCATGCTTCTCTACACCCTCTGCGGAGTGTTGCCTTTCTGGTTGGAGTCACTACCGGCCATCGTAATCAGCCGTGCCGGTATCGGGTTGGCCGAGGCGGCGATCATGACCTGCTGTACCACGATGATGGGTGACTACTACAGCGGTGCGCGGCGGGAGCGCATGTTCGCCCTGCAAATGGTCGCCACCTCGCTGGCGGCGACGATTTTCATTGCCGTCGGTGGCGTGCTCGGCGAGCACGGCTGGCGTACACCTTTTGCCTTGTATGGATTAGGGCTGGTGCTTCTACCGTTGATGGCCTGGCTGCTATGGGAGCCGCGCGCGCGTGAAGTAGCAGCGGCAACAGCGGCGAGAAAGGCGTTTCCCTGGCGTGTCCTGGCGCCGTTGTATGGTCTGGCGTTTCTGGCGGGCCTGAGCCTGTTCATCGTGCCGGTACAAGTCGGCTTCCTGCTCAATTTGCTGCATATCGACGGCTCGCAGCAGATCGGCTTGACCATGGGGGCGAATCAACTTGGGGTACTCGCCGGAGCCTTGGGTTTTCGTTTGCTCAACGGTGTTCCGGCGCATCGAAAAATGCTCCTGGCTTTCGCCACGGCCGGTATCGGCGGCGCACTGATAGCGGCGGCCGGTAGCCATGGGTTGGTGGTGGTCGCCGTCCTGATCAATGGCTTGGGCATCGGTCTGATGATGCCGACCTTGATCACTTGGATCATGGCTCAGGTCGACTTCCATCAACGCGGCCGCGCCGCCGGCGGCTTCACGGCGGCATTCTTCGCCGGCGAGTTCATCAGCCCACTGGCCGTGTTGGCTATCACCGGCGCGGTGAGCGGTGCGTTGCCGACCGCCCTGGGCATCGTCGCAGGCGTCCAGCTCTTGGTAGCCCTGGCCTGCATACGGTTGCGGGGCCGTGGCTCTGCTCTTTCCGTTGCGGTTGCCGCAGATACAAATCGCTGACCTGCGCATTCGACGTTTCATGAAGATAAGAACAACGAGGAGAACACCGTGACTTATTTGCTTAACACCTGGTACATCGCTGGATGGGCAGACGAGCTGGCGCAAGGTGGCCTGCTTGGAAGAACCATCGTCGAGCAACCCATCGTGTTCTTCCGCGATAGCCAGGGTGCGATTCAGGCCCTCGCCGACCGCTGCCCGCACCGTTTTGCCCCGCTGCATATGGGCAAGATTGTCGGCGACAGCGTTCAGTGTCCATACCATGGCTTGCATTTCGATGGCAGTGGTCAATGTACGCACAATCCCCATGGCGACGGGAACATCCCCAAGGCCGCCTGCGTGCGCACGTTCGCGGTCGTTGAGCTCCATGGGGCGATCTGGGTGTGGCCTGGCGATCCGACCCGGGCCGACGATGCGCTGATCCCTGATTTTTCTTTCCTCGAGCGAGCCCCAACCCACGCCAAGGGGCATGGGTATTTACCAACCCGTGCGCACTACGAACTGCTGTCCGACAACATCATGGACCTGAGTCACGTTGATTTCCTGCACCCCGATACGCTCGGTGGCGGGGCGTTGTCACGGGTGCGTGCCAGCGTTGAGGAACTGGCCGATGATCGCGTGCGCATCAGTTGGTGGGCACCTGACGATGTACCTCCGCCGGCTTTCGGCGCGCATCTTGAGGACCCGACCCGGGCGGATGTCTGGGCTGAAGTCATCTGGCACGCCCCTGGCCTGATGCTGCTGGGCAGTGGCGCCACTGCGCCGGGGCGTCCCAGGGAAGAAGGGCCCGTGACATGGAACCTGCATCTGATGACACCCCAGGACGCAAGCAATACCCATTATTTCTTCGCGAATACTCGCAGTTTCGAGCAAGACAATGTGCAGTTGAATGCGTTTGTTCAGGACATGCTGATCGGCATTTTCGCCGGAGAAGACAAACCCATGGTCGAGGCGCAGCAACGCCAGGTCGGCGAGGTTGAATTGCTCGGCCTTAATCCTGTTCTGCTACCGGTCGATGCAGGCGCCGTGCGTTGCCGACGTGTCCTGCGTCGTTTGATCGAGTCTGAGCGGGCGACCGCTGAACAATCGGTGGTTACCCAGTGATGATCGACGTCATTGTGACCCACAAGCATCGCGAAGCCGAGGACATCTACAGCTTCGAGCTGGCCACGGTTGATCACCGTCCGCTGCCAGCGTTCAGTGCCGGCTCGCACATCGACGTGCACCTGCCCAACGGCTTGGTGCGCCAGTACTCGCTGTGCAATCACCCCGAAGAGCGTCACCGCTATCGGCTGGGTGTGCTGCTCGATCCCGTGTCTCGTGGCGGTTCGAAGGCCATGCACGAGCAAGTGCAGGAAGGCAGCCGGCTGCACATCAGCGAGCCACGCAACCTGTTCCCGCTGGCGCATGGGGCAGGGTATAGCCTGCTGTTCGCCGGCGGTATCGGCATTACGCCAATACTTTGCATGGCTGAGCGCCTGGCCCAGATCGGCGCTGCTTTCGAGCTCCATTACTGTGCTCGCTCGACTGAGCGAATGGCCTTTGTCGAATACATCCGACACTCGACCTTCGCCGATCGCGTACATATCCACGTGGACGATGGCGAGGAGGCGCAGCGTCTCGACGCCGCACGGGTTTTGTCCGCACCGGCCGACGACTGTCACCTGTATGTCTGTGGCCCCAATGGCTTCATGGAGCACGTACTTGGCACGGCGCGCGCGCAGGGCTGGACCGAGGCGCAATTGCATCGTGAATACTTTGCCACCGCCGTTGTACCTGCCCATGAGGTGGGTGGCTTTGAGGTGCAGCTGGCCAGCACCGGGCAATGCCTGCAGGTGCCTGCCGATCGCAGCGTGGCCCAGGTGCTGCTGGAGGCCGGTATCGACATTCCCCTGTCCTGCGAACAGGGCATCTGTGGGACCTGCCTGACGCGTGTACTGGAGGGTGAGCCGGAGCATCGCGACATGTTCCTGACCGATGCCGAGAGGGCCCGTAATGACCAGTTCACGCCTTGCTGCTCACGGGCCAGGAGCGCGCGACTGGTTTTGGATCTTTAGGTTTTTCATGAATCCATCTATGTCCGTTGCGGCGCCATTTTTCGCCAAGCCGGTCGGCAGACTGATTGAGGAGTCGAACATGCAGCAACTTCCAGGTTTCAAACGTGTGGTCACCGGGCACGATGCCCAGGGCCTGGCGGTGGTCGCACTCAGCGGACCAACGCCCAATAGTTTCCCGCTCAAGGCGGTACCCGGCACGGTCTTTCATGAGATCTGGAACAGCGGCGCCAGCCCGGCCGTGCTGGATAACGGCGACGACCCCACCGACAAGCCGCTGCAATTGAGTCCTGTACCACAGGGCAGCGTCATTCGCGTGGTGGACATCCCGCCTGACAGCGTGCAGAACCAGGTCAGTGCCGAGGCTGCCGCAGCTGCCTTCGCTGAAATCGGCCAGGCCCATGCGGGTACAGGGCAGGCTGATTCGAGACACAAGCTGATGCACCGTACTGAAACGCTTGATTACGGCGTGGTCACGGAGGGTGAGGTCTGGCTGGTATTGGATGGCGAGGAGGTGCATCTCAAGCGCGGTGACATCGTCGTGCAACGAGGCACTAATCACGCTTGGAGCAATCGTACCGAGCAAATGGCGCGGATGCTGTTCGTCCTGCTCGATGGCCGCTTCGCCCCTGAGCTGCAAGGAGAACACGTATGAAGCTCAGCACCTTGAAGAATCACAGCCGCGACGGCCGCTTGCTGGTGGTCTCGCGCGACTTGGCCTGGGCAGTGGATGCCAGTGATATTGCCGCGACGCTGCAAGAGGCCATTGATCATTGGCCAAGCGTCGAGACCGCGTTGCGCACCCGTTATGACGCCTTGAACGAAGGCGCGCTGGCGGCTGCCTTTGCCTTCGATCCACAGCTCGCTGCGGCGCCGTTACCGCGAGCCTGGCAGTGGTTGGATGCGTCGTCATTCCTCAGTCATGGGGAGCGAATGCAAAAGGCCTTTTCGCTCGATCCGATTGAAGGCGTCGAACACACGCCGCTGATGTATCAGGGCTGCGGCGACGATTTCCTGGGGCCCCACGACGACATCGTGCTACCCAGTGAAGCCCACGGCATCGACTTCGAAGGTGAGTATGCGGTGTTGGTCGATGACGTGCCCATGGGCTGTTCGGCAGAAGAAGCCGCAAGCCATATCCGACTCATCCTGCAAGTCAACGATGTCAGCCTGCGAGCGCTCGCTCCCCGTGAAATGAAGACCGGCTTTGGTTTTATCCAAGCCAAGTCCTCCTCCAGTTTCGCCCCGGTGGCGATTACCCCCGACGAGCTGGGCGAGGCCTGGCGTGACGGACGTGTACACCTGCCACTGCGAGTGGAATGGAACGGCCAATGGTTTGGTCATGCCCATGGCGGAGCCATGCATTTTGGCTTTCATCAGCTGATTGCTCATGCGGCGCTGACCCGACGCCTCCGGGCCGGCTGCCTGATAGGTTCCGGTACCGTTTCCAATTCCGACCCCAGTGTTGGCGCTGCTTGTATCGCCGAGCGTCGTGCCGTTGAAATGATTGAGCAAGGCGCGCCACAGACGCCGTTCATGCGCTTTGGTGATCGCGTGCGCATGGAGGTCTTCGATCAGCAAGGGCAGTCGGTCTTCGGCGCGATAGAGCAACGTGTCGTGCGCGGAGACCTGCCATGCGCGTGATGATTACCGGGGCCAATGGTTTTATCGGGCGGGCGCTGGTGACGCGATTGCTCGAAAGCGGTGAGCTACGCGGTCGCCCCATCAGCACCGTGATACTGCTGGACAAGGCGCTGGTAGGGTTTGCCGAGGACCAGCGCTTGCGCCGACATTACGGTAGTGTCACCGACGCCGCGCTGTTACGTCGGGCGCTGGCCGATGGTATCGACGTGGTTTTTCATCTGGTCAGCATCCCGGGCGGGGCGGCCGAAGAGCATTACTCCCTGGGCTATCAGGTCAACCTGTTGGCGAGCCTGGAGTTGCTTGACCAATTGCGCGATCAGCCTGGCCCGCCAGTGCTGGTGTATGCCAGCAGCGTGGCGGTATACGGCGGCGATCTGCCAGGGCGCCTCGATGAGCGTGCCGTACCGCGCCCGCAGTTGAGTTACGGCACACACAAGTTGATGGTGGAGATGGCGCTCAGCGATCTGGCCCGACGAGGCGAGGTGGACGGTCGTGCCGTTCGCTTGCCTGGCATTGTCGCCCGTCCACGTGAACCCAACGGACTGCGTTCGGCGTTCATGAGCGATCTGTTGCACGCTTTCGCCGAAGGTCAGTCGTACTGCTGTCCGGTATCGCCGCAGGCACAAGCCTGGTGGATGTCCGTGAAGTGTTGCGTGGATAACCTGTTACGTGCCGCTGAGTTGCAGGCAGGAGAGCTTGGTGATTCGCGGGTCTGGCAGTTGCCGCTGCTGCACCTGTCCATTGCCCAGGTCATCGATGCCCTGGCCGCTGCCTACGGCCAGGAGCGCCGCGCACTGATCCGCTTCGCGCCGGATGCCGGACTGCAAGCATTGTTTGGGCAGTTTCCGGCGATGAAAACCCCTCAGGCCCGCGCCCTTGGCTTTCGTCATGACGGCTCAGCCAGTGCCCTGATACGCAACAGTTTGAATACCGCTGCCTCGGCGCGTCGTGCGCGTGGGCGAGTGATGACTGGAGTGACCGAAAATGCAATCGACTAAACGCCGTCTGGTAGACCTGTCCGTTACCCTGGACAACAACCCATACACCGACCCGCCGCCGTTGCTGCCTAAGATCGACTACATGGATCATCAGCTGGGCTGGCCGGAGATGGCCGCGATGTTCCCCGGCCTGTCCAAGGCGCAACTGCCTGGCGATGAGTCCTGGGCCGCGGAACGTTTGCAGATCACCACTCACAGCGGCACGCATATGGACGCTCCGTGGCATTACGCTTCGACCACTGACGGCGGTAAGCCGGCTTTCGGTATCGACGAGCTGCCGTTGGAGTGGTGCCTGCAGCCCGGCGTGAAACTCGATTTTCGTCATCTGCCGGATGGCCATGTGGTGAGTGCCGCGCAAGTGCAGGCTGAGTTAGTACGCATCGGTCATGACCTGCAGCCACTGGACATCGTCCTGGTCAACACTCGCGCCGGTGCGTTGTTTGGGCAACCGGGCTATCTGGATGCCGGGGTGGGCATTGGTCGCGAGGCCACGTTGTATTTGCTGGAACGTGGTGTGCGAGTGGTTGGCACTGATGCCTGGAGCTGGGATGCACCATTCAAATACACACGTGAGCGCTTCGCTGCCACGGGAGACGCCTCGATTATCTGGGAAGGACACAAGGCCGGGCGCGACATCGGCTACGGCCAGATGGAGAAACTGGCCAACCTTGAGTGTCTGCCTGCCCACGGTTTCCAGGTGTCCTGTTTTCCCTACAAGATCAGGCACGCCTCGGCCGGTTTCGTCCGCGCCGTAGCGATCTTCGAGGAGTGAGCCTGCACGAAGAACAGGGGGACGACATGCTCAACGATAAGAATCTTCGGGCTGCCTCGATACTCGGCCCCGCCGCACAACCTGCGGCCACCGGGTTGACGATTGTCGATCCTCGATGGACTTTGTTCATACGCGTCGCGGCGGCTGGAAGTCTCAGTAAGGCGGCTGTCCTGCTGGATACACCTCAGTCCATGGTAAGTCGAGGTATTGCCCAGCTCGAAACACAATGCGGTGAGCGGCTGTTTCACCGTACTGGACGTGGGGTGGTCCTGACTGAATTCGGCGAGCAATTGCTGCCTTGCGTATCGGGTCTTCTCGCGGACGCCGAGAGCCTTGCCGACGATATCCGCAACCGGCGTGGAAAGCCGGTGGGCGAGGTGGTTGTCGGCATCCTGCCCTCTGCGGTACGTCGGTTTGCCGGTACACTTTTTGCGGCCGTACAGGCACAGATGCCGGGAGTGCGGTTGCACCTGATCGAGGGCGCGAGCGCTCAACTCGAAGAGCAGTTGCATGACGGTCGTCTCGATATGGCGTTGGTGCTGCGCGAGAATGAAGCAAGCATCGGCGAGGCGTATCTGCTGGCCAGGCTTCCCCTGCATTTGGTAGGCCCCGCGACCGATCCAATCTTCGCCCATCGGGATATCGCACTCAAACAGCTATCCGGATTGCCATTGGTGGTGCCAGGGCGCCCGCATTTACTCAGGGCCAGGCTCGATCACCTGGCGGTCGAGCAGGCCATGGAACTGCACATCGCGGTGGAGGCCGACTCCGTCCAGCTCCAATATGAAGTCGTCGCGGCGGGCGGAGGCTATGCGATTGCCTCGGTGCTACCGGGTTCGCTGGATCAACGATTGATGTCCTCACGCATTGTCGCTCCCGTTCTTGAGCGTTTTGTCGTGCTTGCCGAATCTCCTCGCCGTCCTGTGACCCGTGCCTCCCGCGAGGTACGTCGGTTAATCTGCAATCTGGCCATGCCATCGATTTGAGCGATAGCTGCTTTCGATTCCTAGCAGTATTCGGCGTGGTGGACGCCTCGTAGGGTGTCAGTCAATCAATGGCTGATACCCGATTGCGAGGTTAGCAAGATGCATGACTCCCCAGTGCCCCCAGTAATTGCCCCGACACTCTTTCTCAGCGATGCCGATGTTGCCTCGCTCTGTGACTGGAGTGCAGCCGTTGCTGCGCTCGCCGAAGCGTATGCCTGTCCCGCCTCCGACGCCATGGTGCCGCCTCGCTCCATGGCTCGGGGCGACGGGATCTGGCTACGCAGTTTGACGGCCGTGCCTCCCGCGGGCGGCCATATGGGCTGCAAATTGATCGCGGCGTCCATGCGTGCCCGTTGCGCCAGTTATCTGATCGCACTGTTCAACCAGCAAACCATGGCCCTCAGTGCGTTGATCGATGGCAACCGGGTGACTGGGTTGCGCACCGCTGCTACCGCCGCACTGGCGGTGGATCTGCTAGCGCCCCGGCGGGCCCTGCGGGTCGGCGTGATTGGGGCGGGGTTCGAGGCGCGCGGTGCGCTTGACTGCCTTAAATCCGTGCGGGAAGTGGCGCGAGTACGAGTGTTCAGTCCGACACCCGCGAGCCGTGAGCGGTTTGCTGAAAGCTTCAAGTCTGTGCTGGATATCCAGGCGGTCAGCACAGCACCGGAAGCGGTGCAGGACTGCGATGTGGTGATCTGTGCCGCGCGCAGTCGTGACGAATCTCCCGTATTGCTGGGGGAATGGCTGCCTGCGGGTGCAACGGTGGTTTCATTGGGCTCCACCTTGCCTGAGCAACGGGAGGTTGACCCGGTCACGATGGATCGAGCCGCCTGCATCATCGCTGATATGCCGCAGGAGGTGCTTCACGATACCGGTGACGCCATTGCTGCTATCAGCGCTGGCATTTATATCGCCGACAAACTGGTCGCGTTGGCGGATCTGGTCGCAGGTGGTGTCACGCCGCGTCGAAATGCAAGCGACATCGTCCTCTACAAGTCGGTGGGCTCGGCGCTGCAGGATGTCGTCATTGCACAAGCGCTGTACGAGCGCGCCAAGCAACAAGGCCTCGGTATCGCGCTGCCCGCCAGCATTGTTCCTGTCTCGAAATAAACCCTCCACTGTTCGAAGGAAATCATCATGGCCACCTATAAAAAAGCCGATGCCCGTACCTGGGCCCGTGAAAACCTGATTGGCTGCTCGGCAGTCACCATCCCCAGCTTCAGCGCCGACCTGAAGCGCCTCAATGAACGCGGCATACGCCACGACATCGAACATACGGTCGGACTCGGCTACAGCAGCACATTGCTGTGCAGCGAGTTGACGATCTCTGCTCAGGAAAACGCCCAGTTTACCGCCTGGGCCCGGGAGTCGGGGAAAGACCTGATTCTGTTCTTCCACGCGGCATTTGGCACCCTTGCCGAAAACATCGAGGCGGTGAAGCTCGCCGAGAAAGCCGGCGCAGACATCGTCCTGCTCTCCTATCCTCCACAGTTCTGGCCGACCAGCGAGCAGGAAATCTACGACTACACCAAGTCGTTCTGTGATGCGACGAACCTGGCGGTCATGCTGTTCCCGATTCCGCTCTGGGGGTTTGAGCGCGTGCATCCGGCGGGCATGTCGCTGGCGCTGGTGCATCGCCTGTTGACCGATTGTCCGAACATCGCGGCCATCAAGTCGGAGCAAGGGTTCCCGCTGCCGGCAGGCATCTGCGAAATGTATTACCACTTCCGCGATCAGGTGGTGATCAGTTGCCCGATCGAAGGCGATGCCATTCCCTTGATGAGCCTGATGAAGCTGCAGTTTTCCGGCACCAGCAATACCGCCTGGATGAGCGACTACTACCCCAAGGCGTTCGAGCTGGCACGTACGGGGCGGTTCGAGGAGGCGATGGAACTGTACTGGAAGGTCAATCCTGCGCGGAGTGCCAACGGCGCCGCCGCTCAGACCTATGCGGGCGGCACCGGGGTGCTCAATCGTACGATGTGGAAATACCAGGACTGGCTTGCCGGGTTCAATGGTGGCCCGCTTCGGGCGCCGGCGATGCGCGTGCCGGATCGCCTCATGAAGTCTCTGCGCCAAGGACTGGTGGCCGCAGGCCTGCCAGTGACTTCGGATCCCGATAGCGCCTTCATGATCGGGCGTCACCCTTGCTGAGCATGAGGATTCCAACGTGCATCATTTACTGAAAGATCCCACGCTATGGCGTACCGGTGCCTATATCGGTGGCGAATGGCTGAACGAAACGCCGCACGGTCGGTATACGCTGCGTAATCCGGTCGATCAAACCGTACTCATCGAGTTGCCGTGCTGCCGCGAAACCGAAGTGCGACGTGCTATCGATGCCGCCCATGAGGCCTTTGGTCCGTGGCGTCGCTTGACGGCCAAACGTCGTGGCGAGGTGTTGCGTCGCTGGTATGAGTTAATGGTTGAACATCGCGAGGACATCGCCACGCTGATCACTTTGGAGGAGGGCAAGCCACTGGACGAGGCCCGTGGTGAAGTCGATTACGCCGCCTCCTTCGTGCGATGGTTTTCGGAGGAGGCCACGCGGGTACGTGGCGACCTGATCCCCGGTGTGAAAGACACCCAGCGTATCATCGCATTGCGCGAGCCAATCGGGGTCTGCGCCGCCATTACGCCATGGAACTTCCCCGCGGCCATGATTACCCGCAAGGCGGCTCCAGCGCTCGCGGCGGGTTGCACGATGGTCGTCAAACCGGCAAGCCAGACACCAATGACAGCCCTCGCGCTCGCCGAACTGGCCCAGCGCGCCGGGGTGCCGACAGGTGTCTTGAGCGTGATCACCGGTAACGACACCCGAGCAATCGCGGGCGAACTTACGGCTAACCCGTTGGTGCGCAAGCTCACGTTTACGGGCTCTACTGAAGTGGGCCGGCTGCTGTTGGCGCAAGCGGCGCAAACCGTCAAGAAATGCTCGATGGAACTGGGCGGCAACGCTCCCTTCATTGTCTTCGATGACGCTGATCTTGATGCTGCTGCCGACGGGGTCATACACGCCAAGTTTCGCAACAGCGGTCAGTCCTGTATCGGTGCGAACCGGGTGTTGGTACAGGCTGGGGTATATGACGCGCTGGCCGAGCGTATTGTCGAACGTGTGGCACGGCTCAAGGTGGGCAACGGTCTCGAGGCCGGCGTGCAGGTAGGCCCGATGATCGATGAGGCCGCGGTGCAGAAATCCCAAGCGCTTGTCGATGACGCCCTGGCGCAGGGAGCCCGGTTGTTGTCTGGCGGTAGTCGTCATGCAATCGGCGGGGGATTCTTCCAGCCCACGGTACTTGCCGACGTGACCCATGGGATGCGGATGGCCCGGGAGGAGATTTTCGGCCCGGTCATGCCGCTGTTGCGTTTCGAGACGGAGGACGAAGCGATCACGATGGCCAACGACAGCGAGTATGGTCTCGCCGCCTACTTGTACAGCCGTGATGCGACACGTATCTGGCGCACCGCAGCGCGCATTGAATCCGGCATGGTCGGGATCAACTGCGGTCTGATATCCAATGAAGTCGCCCCCTTCGGTGGGGTCAAGCAGAGCGGTTTGGGGCGAGAAGGATCCCACCTTGGGATCGACGAGTTCCTTGAGGTGAAATATCTCTGCTGGGATGGCCTGGAAAGCATCTGAAACTGAAGTAGCCGGGGGGGCGGTGGAGGGCGGTTACAGGAGCCGTACCTCATCGGCCTCCTGTATTTTTCTGCGTGGGCGAACTGTCCCGTGCGGGCTGACAATGCTCGGTTCTGCCGCAAGGGCAGGCCCCGAGAAATTCCGCAGCCTCATCTGCGGCAGCCATCGCCGCCAGCGATACCTCGGATTGTGGAATGCGATTTCAGCGCGGATATCCAATTCGATAGGCTCTTCCTTGATCCGGCCTGGGAGCCGGAATTTCATGAGTTTCAGCCCTCGGTCGATAGTGTCGCTGAACGCTTCGGTGCGCAATGCAATGTCAGCCCGATAGAAATAAGAATAATTAGGAGAGCGTGATGATTGCAGCAGTCAATAAAGTCCTGGTTGTCGGAGGCGGTTTTTCCGGTATGACAGCGGCTATCCAGCTTGCCCGTCAGGGCGTCGATGTGGATCTGGTCGAGATAGATCCGTTATGGTGCCCCCTCGGAGCTGGCATTACGCTGAGCGGCCCTACGTTAAGAGCGCTTGATACTGTCGGCATCCTTGAACGGGTGGCCGAGGAAGGGTATCTGTCCACCGACTTCGATGTGTTTTCACCGGCTGGCGACCTGATCGTGCAGTTGGCGCTTCGAGCCCCCGTCAGCCATAAGCAGATCCCCTGTGGCGGCGGCATCCTGCGTCCAGTGCTGGCGCGGATTTTTGCCGATAAAACACGGGAAGTAGGCACTCACGTGCGCCTTGGCATGACGTTCGACAGCATCGTCGAGCATGGGGATGGTGTCGAGGTGACGTTCACCGACGGGACCCATGGACGCTATGACCTGGTCATCGCCGCCGACGGCGTGCATTCGCGGATGCGAAAGGAGTTTTTTTCAGAGGCGCCATCGCCTAAACCCCTTCACCAGAGTGTCTGGCGTGCAGTGCTCAAGCGGCCGTCGGAGATTGTCCGCCCCAGTCACTGGCTGGGACGTACCAAGGTCGGCGTCAATCCGATTTCCGCCACGCACATGTATATGTTCCTCATGGAAAACCGGGAGTTTTCCGAGTGGATCGATCCGGCGAACTGGGCAAGCGAAATGGCCCGCCTGCTGGGTGAGTTCCCTGCGCCGATCCTGCGGACGCTTGTGCCGCAACTGTACGAGCCGGGCGCCAATATCGATTACCGTCCGCTGGCCAATCTGTTGGTACCCCTGCCATGGCATAAAGGCCGCATCGTGATGATAGGGGACACGGTGCATGCCACCACACCTCATCTGGCTTCCGGGGCCGGCATTGGCATCGAGAGTGCCATCGTGCTCGCCGAAGAACTGCTTGCCGCGAGCGATCTACAGGCGGCCTTGTGTCGGTTCGAAGCACGACGTTGGGAGCGTTGCCAATTGGTGGTCGAGAATTCCGCACGGTTGTGCGAAATAGAAAAAGGCGGCGGCGACAAACAGGAACATGCCCAGATCATGGGCGACTCCATGGCGACGTTGGCTGAGCCGATCTGAGGGATCGCAAGCCTTCGGCTGGAGCAGGACGGTCGGGCTATTGCCGCGGCGGTGGTGGTAACCAGGCCGACGGCCCGGATACCCACCAACGGCGCGTGTCCTGCTGAGGTCTTGTCCTGAGCTCTGTATGAAAAGCCTTGATACTCAGTGATGCTGCGCTGAAAACAGCCTCGGAATGCTGATTTACAACCCGTAAAGTCGAGCGCGACCGCGGCCGTTCCTCGGCTGTTTTCGCCTTGCCTGACCTTCGTCTCGAGACTTTTCACACAGGGCCTAGCGATCCAGGATGACAACCTCTTTGACGTACACGAAAAACGATTCGGACGACGTTGCGACCCCTTCATCAGAAAGCCGTTGGAACAGCGCCCTCTGATACTGACGAAAGATTGCAAGATCTGCTTCGTTTGCAAACCACATGCTGGAAACGCCTTCATAGACCGCTACGTTGGGGCCGAAGTAAGCCGTTACCCTGTCACCCTCGGGAAGATACTTGGAACGGACATGCCGGCCTAGAGCATGTTGGAAGTCAGGAAGCTGGCCGGCAATGGCGTCGTGGGCCAGATCCCAGGCGGTGAAAAAAGAATCCAGCGTCATTGCCGGGTTCTTCTTGATGAAGATCATCGCCTTCCATTGAAGGGGGCCGGTACCGTCCGCGGAGGTATCCGCTTCGTCCATCAATTGGGCGACTTGTTGGGAAAGATCAGCGAAATTTTCTGCATCAGGTCCGGTGGTTTGTTGGGTATAGGGATCGCTGAAGGTGCGAATCAGACCTGACATGTCGTCAAAAAATAATTCGGTGACCGAATCTCTGTGGAAGTTTTGCGTGTAGGCGATGTCGGCGTCGGTGCCGAAAGCAGAGTCGATGACATGATTCTGCACATATCGTTTGACCCCCAATGGTTTGGTTCTGGCGATTTTTCCATGCTCGTGCTCGATGTATGCCAAAAACTCAGCATGGGTCATTCCGGGTTTTCGGCGTACAGCGGCTAGGATCTTAATCATGAGGGCGCTCGCGTCTGATAAGGGGAAATTGTTTTTAACTTGCTACACATCGAAGGCGGTTTTTCAGGCTGAACTTAGCGCTGCAGCCTTGTTTTTAGATGTGTAAATAGAAGATAAGGCGAACATTCGCCTCCCAACCAATCGGTGTTTCTGCTAGGAGGTATCACGTAGGCACATACTTGACGAGCTTTCATGTGAGGCGCGCTTTGCGCCGTACAGCTCGGCTAAGTTACTTCGACATCCGGATGGATTGCCTTTCTTGGGAGAGGCCGGGAGTTGGCCGTTGTGACACATCGCGCAGCTACGGTTGAATGCGCCTTCGGGCTCTTGAGCCGCCTCAGCGGAAGCAAAGAAAACCATGCGGGCGGACACTATTATTTTTTTCAAAATTGACCCTTGAATGTGTCATTTTTTTCATGCAGGGACAGCGTCTGGCAGGGCTAGGATAATGATTAAATCGGTGAGAGGTTTTTTGATAAGAGAGGGGTACAGTCGAGTTTTAATTCGTAGAATGCAAGGCCATCATCAATAATATGAAGCTCCAAGGGCCGTCCAAGTCCGTTCCGGACGGCAGTGCAGAAGCTCATAGTACAAATGTGCTAGGTCAGGTGTTCTATATCCTAAGTCGTGTGAGTCGGACATCATCGGATGGTGTTTTTACTCGAATGGACGTCGTGTGTTTTGTGATATGAGCTGCCGAATTATCGTCGCAGACGAGCATCCGCTGTTTCGCGAAGGGATGACGGTATTGTTGGAACGCTTAATACCTGGCGCGTTGATCGAACAAGCCGGGAGCCTTGAAGAAGTACGAGCCCTGATAGTCGATGGACGCTCCCTTGATGCATTAATTCTTGACATGCGCCTTCCTGGGTTAAGTTCAGTTGGAGACTTGGCACAATTGCGTCAGGAAATAAAGCACGTCAAAGTAGTCGTCGTGTCGACAGTTGATGACGGTGAAACTGTCGAGCAAGTCATGAGTGCAGGTGTAAACGGGTTTGTCGGCAAGAGCCTTTCTTCAGAGGAAGTTGGCAAGGCCATTTCGAGCATTCGAAGTGGCGAGGTACTGGTCAAATACGAGTCTTCGGATCCTATGCCGCCGGATTTGGATGACGACATGAGCAGGTTAACCCTCAGGCAGAGGGAGGTCTGGCAACTGATTGCTCAAGGCAAGACCAACAAACAGATCGCCGCGGCGCTTGAAATTTCTCCCTTCACAGTGCGGATCCATGTTTCTTCGCTGATACGTGTGCTAAACGTGCCCAACAGAGCGGTGGCCGCTGCGCGTTTTGCGGGTCGCCAGACCATTGGCCCCGTGCGTTAGTCAGGCGACCGAGTATTGATATCGCGCTGGCAACCGTAGCCAACGTATGGGGTATCACACCCTGTCATCAGGGTGCTGACAAATGCCAGCACCCGTGGTCCGCATCTTATTGGATACAAGCATCGAAGCGTCCCTTTTTCGGGAAGAAACTCAACGAGTGTTATCCATTAATAGATCCGGTAATACTTCACAACGTCGTCCTCGAAATAAATCGTCAGGACGGTGCCTTGAGTCTGGCTTTGGCCTGTTCTCGTGCCGGTTACGCTGCTCACATCGTTAGCAACGCCTTGTGCCTTCGAGGCTTGCGCGGAGGCGTCATACATTTTCAGGCTGGTCTCGGTCGAGACATATTTGTGAGCCAGTTTCATGTATTTGTCCAAGCCCTCTTCGCGCTTGTCATAGGTCCAGTTCGACTCGTTGTTTGTACTCGTCGAGTTCAGCTCTTCACTGGCGGGTGCGCCGAACATTTGGCTGATTTGGCTTTTGGTTGTTTTGCCTGGAATGATCGTTTGTTTCAAGTAAACGGTGTCATATTTTTTAGCGCCCGGATTCAAGGAGTTCATCAGGTCGCCCGTATTCGTGCAACCGCTGAGGGCGCCGGCCAGCAAGCACAGTGCTATTCCGTTTTTAAGGGCTCTTCCGTAGTTGAGAGACATAATACTTACCTTAGTAATTGCCGGCCCTTCCATTTCAACTGGCCAGGTGGTTAGTCGAGCTCGCGCTTACTCCGCGTTGATGTTTGTCAACGGGATTCGCTCATCATGTTTTTTGCATCGTGCGCAGTTATGCCAAACGACGCACGGCGTGTTTGTTATATTGCATGAGGCTGTTGTAAAGACTCTTTATCGAGCCTTTACAGCTTAGGGCGGGAGGGCGGATCGACGCTATAGTACACGTGTGCTATGGCGAGGATCGCATACAGGGTCGATAACTCGTTCGCTGTAGTTACGGCGAACCTGCTTCCTAGGTTCTGTACGAAAAGTCTTGAGACGAAGGTCAGGCAAGGCGAAAACAGCCGAGGAACGCCCGGGGTCGCGTCCGACTGTACTGGAGTACATGAGCATTCTGAGGCTGTTTTCAACGCAGCATGAACGAGTATCAAGGCTTTTCGTACAGAACCTAATCTTAAGTTTTTGCTGACCAGCCCCCACTGGTTGGAAAGTTGGCGAACTGCGCGGCCGCGGCCGCGCGGGTGGGAACATTCAAGGCTTTGAGCAAGCTGGAGACATGGATGCGTACGGTGAACGGCGAAATGCCCAGCTCCTTGGCTATTTCCTTGTTGGTCTTGCCCGCAGCGATCAGGCCGAGCACTTGCCGCTGTCTCGCCGTGAGCTGGGCGACCACATCGTCCACGACCGAGTTTTCCGATTGGTACTTGACGACCACTTCACCCTCGCGAATCGCCATGATGGCTTCGGCAATGCTGGTCGGATCGACATTCTTGCCGATGAAACCGTCCGCACCCAAGGCCATTACCTGGGAAATGACATCCATGTCTTCTACCATCGAGACGATAATGATTGAGGTGCGCTTGAACTCGGCGCGTAACTGGCCGATGACCTGTAACGATTTGATACCTGGAAAGCGCAGGTCAAGAATCAGTGAATCCACCTCCACGCCAGTTCGCGCCAGTGTCAGCACTTCATCCAGATTGCCAGCCTGTTCGATGTGCGCCGCAGGTAGAAGTCTTTCTATGGTCCTGAGCATACCCTCGCGAAACAACGGATGGTCATCCGCCACAATGACTCTGCATGTCATGGCCCAAGATCCTCCTGACCTTAAAGTCCATGCATCGTAACCTAAACAGGAACTTTGGGTTTCAACCTTGAAACAACTCTTCATAATGGAATATTCCCGTGACAATGACGGAAAAGAACAGTGAGCTTGACCAGGCGACATTACGGTTGACGGTCAGCACCTGTGCCTCGCTCTATATCATCGTGGTGGCCTGCCTGCCCTCCAGTGATTTCGCCACGTATACCCCTATCATGTGGTACATGGCTTTTTTCATCAGTGTTGCGATCCCGCTGCGCATGGCGATCAAGCGCTGGCCGGGACACTTTTTCTGGCGTCGGCTGTTTGCAATGGCCCACGACTACTCGGGGATTGCGTTTGCCCTGAGCGTGGGTGGGGAAGGGGCATTGCCGGTGTACGCTGCTTTGCTTTGGGTTACGTTGGGCAATGGCATGCGCTTCGGTTCGCGCTACCTGGCAGCGGCGACGCTGATAGCCCTTGGCATGCTGGTCTTGATTTTTCTGTTCACGCCGTTCTGGCGCGGACAGCCCTATATGTTTCTTATGCTGATCGTCACCACCATCGTGGTTCCCGCCTACGCGCACATCCTGTTGACCCGCACCCGGATTGCTTCGGAAGAGGCCATTGCCGCTAATCATGAGAAGTCCCGGTTCCTCGCCCAAGCCAGCCATGACTTGCGCCAACCAATCCATTCCATCGGCCTGTTCACCGCTTGCCTGCGTGACGCCAAGCTGGGCCTGGAGGAGCTGCGCCTGGTCGATAACATCGATCGCTCACTGCATACCGTGTCACAACTGTTCCGTTCGATCCTGGATATCTACACGCTCGACAACGGGCAGCTCGAGCCGAAGTCCGAATCCGTACACTTGGGTGCGTTGCTTCAAGACGTGGTCAAGCAAAACACTGAAGCCGCCCGTTGGGCAGGTGTCGAATTGCGCTTGCGACCCTGTCAGCATTGGGTCAATGCCAATGCCGGCCTGTTAGCGACCATGGTGCAGAATCTGGTTTCCAACACGCTCAAATATGCGCCAGGCCAACCGGTATTGATTGGCGTAAGGCCCAAAGACCGGGGGCTGTCCATCGTCATCTACGACAAAGGACGGGGCATAGCCAGCGAGCATCTGCCTGAGGTATTCAAAGAGTTCTATCGGGTGCGTCACGTACGTGACAAGGACGTTGAAGGCCTGGGGTTGGGATTGTCGATCGTCAAGCGTATCAGCCACTTGCTCAAGCTGGATATTCAGCTGGATTCAAGGCTCGGTAAAGGGACTCGTGCCACGATCACAGGATTGGAAAGGGTCGCACCAAGGGTGGAGCCGAACCGCGCTGCACCTACGCATAGCCGCTTACAGGGTTTGCGGGTGTGCCTGGTAGAGGATGATCCCAACGTGTTGATGGCAACATCCGCGCTGTTGGAAAAATGGGGCTGTGAGGTCGAGACCCACGGTGATGGAGTGAACGTGACCAGCGACTGCGACATCATCATCGCGGACTTCGATTTGGGGACGAAGATCTCGGGCTCCGAGTGTATAGCGGCGATTCGCGAGCAGCGCGGTTGGGAAGTTCCGGCAATGATCATGACGGGCCATGAAATTGAAAGAATCCGTCACGCGTTGCACAACATGAATATCTCGGTTCTGGCAAAGCCCGTACGTCCGCCGGAGCTACGGGCGACATTGCTTGAACTGACTAAGCATTTTGCCAGAGAGAGTCATTAACGGGCGCATTGTGCAGGTGACCTATATAAGTATTATCAGCCGAGACTTCAAATAGATCGCTGGTTGACTCGCTTGGAGAGTTCCACCGCGGATTCCTTGCGCTCCGAATAACGATCGACCAGGTAGTCCTGGCGGTCTCGCAACAGCAATGTGAACTTCATCAGCTCTTCCATTACGTCAACCAGCCGGTCGTAGTACGAGGACGGTTTCATGCGGCCTGCATCATCGAACTCGGTAAAGGCCTTCGGCACCGAGGACTGATTCGGGATGGTGAACATGCGCATCCAACGACCGAGTACCCGTAACTGATTGACCACGTTGAAAGATTGCGAACCACCACACACTTGCATCACTGCCAACGTCTTCCCCTGCGTAGGGCGCACAGCCCCCATCGCCAAAGGCACCCAGTCAATCTGTGCCTTGAATACCGCACTCATGGAGCCGTGCCGCTCAGGAGAGCACCAAACCTGGCCTTCCGACCATTGCATCAGTTCGCGCAGTTCCAGGACTTTGGGGTGGCTGTCGGGCGCATCATCCGGTAGGGGTAGGCCGGATGGATCGAAGATTCGAGTTTCGGCGCCAAACTCATCCAGAAGGCTTGCGGCTTCCTGAGTCACCAACCGGCTGAAGGAACGCTCTCGTGTCGATCCATAGAGAAGGAGGATTCGAGGCTTGTGAACTGAGGGCGTGCGTGGCGTCAGTTGCTCCAGGGTGGGAATGTCGATGAGATCGGCCTGTACGTTCGGCAGTGAATCCTGCATATAAACTCCTGAGGCGACACCACCCAGGCACTGCTCCGGTTGATCGTTACGCGCACCGATGCCCCAATGGGGCACGATGCTGACCAGGTTCGAACAGGACTTTGATCGGGGCGGTCACAACCTTTTTACATATGGAAAATCGAATATACGTATTTTCGAATATGTCGTAAAGCACACCGGTTCGATCATGCCGTTTCCTTGCGAGGCCAGGGTTGGCAGATTCAACAAGGTCCCGCGTCGGGCGCAAACGGCGCAAGCGCAGGCGTCCATCCTGGTGCCAGCCGCCGTAGCGGCGTGATGAGCAGACCGAGACAGGCCAGTAGCACATACAAAAGCCCGGCGATGGCAAACAGCAAACTCAAGCCGCCGATCTTGCCGCTGCCCAGCAGCGGGGCGAGCGCGTCCTGCCAATCACCGGGAGCGCTCAACAGCGGGATCGCCCAACCGTCCGCCAGGGTCCCGGCGCCCAGTGCACCAATCGGCATTGCCAGCAGGCAAACCATCTGCCGCGTCGACAGGACGCGCCCCAGCACTTCGGCAGGCAGGCTGCGTTGCCAGAAGCTCTGGTCGCTGCTGGTGCTCAGCGAGAAGCAGCCAAACGCGACGAAAGCCGCTGCGTACAGCAGCACCGGCGAGTCACTGATGCCAATACCTAGCACGCTGGCCCCCAGCAACAGGTCCGCGAGCAATACGGTACGGATCAGCCGCGCCGGTGGCCTGGCCACCACCCACAACGAGCCGGCGAGCATGCCCAGGCCGCCACAGGTCATCACAGTGCCCAGCACCAGCACCGAATGGCGCTCCATCACCAGAGGTGACATCAGCGCCGAGGCCAGGCCGAGCATCAGGTGTTCCAACGCCAGGTAGGCCAACAATGCCCACAGCGCCGGGCGGGCGCGCAGCACCGCCAGTGCAGTCGGCACGCCGTCGGTGGACGCGACGCGGCCCGTGCCACTGATGCGTAGCGCCGAAGCGACTACCGCCAGCCATATCAGGATGCCCGCAGAAAACAGCACCGCGCCCACGTCCAGCCACAGCACCCCGGAAACACCGACAGCACCCAGCAGTAGTGCCGCCAGGGTCGGCGCGAGCAGTTGCGGCAAGCCGACCATCAGTTGCATCAAGCCGTTGGCCCGTCCGATGGCGCGAGGGCTGTGCAGCAAGCGCGGGATCGCCGCCTGGCAGACCAGCATGCGCAGCACCTGGGCACTGGAGTTGACCGCCGCGAAGGCATACACCTGGCTGTGATCCAACGCGCCTTGGTCGAACAGCCACCACAGCACCAGCGCGGCGAGGCCGCTGCAGCATTCGACACCGAGCAAAATCGCCCGTGCCTCGCAACGGTCCACCAGCCAGCCGGCCAATGGCGCCAGGAGCAGGCCGGGCAACGCCGACAAGGCGATGACCCAGGCGTAATCGGTGACACTGGCGTGTTGCTGCAACAACCAGATGCCCAGGCTGAAAGCCGCCAGGGCCGATCCCATAGTCGACGCGACCTGGCCGAGCCAGGCCCACAGCCAGGGCCGGATCTCCCGCGCCGCTTGTGGGAGCGAGCCTGCTCGCGATGGCGATGGGGCAGTCGACATAAATGGCGACTCAGTGCCCGCTTCGCGAGCAGTCGCGCGCGTGTTGCGGGGAAACGATGTATCTGAGCCTGCATCAATCTTCATGGGATAACGGCGCCTCTAGCGCGGGCCAATGGTGGCGTAGGTGAGCGGCCAGGGTGGGGGCCGATCGTGCCTTGAGGATCGACAGGTGGTCGCAGTCGGCGATCACGCACTGTTGGCAGTCCAGGGCAACGGCACTCCAGTGCTGTTCGACTGGCGGTGGTGGTCGGCGGCCATGCTCGGCTTGCAGCAGTACGACGGGGCCCGGGTAGGCTGGTGTCGGCTGGTAGTCGGTCGCCAGGTTGGCCTGGAACACCCGCAGCGGGCCGCGCAGTGACGTGGCTCTGGCCTGTGCCGGCATCAAGCCGACAGCCTGCATGCGCTCCAGCAACGTGGCGCATTGTTCTTCCGGCTCCTGATTCGCCAGGGTGTCCAGATCAAGCTCCAGGCTGCATCCGGCGTCGAGTTCCAGCAACGCCACGTAACGCCCCAAGGCCTCGCGGGCATCGCGGGCCATGCGCTTGCCCGGTACACGGCTGTCGATCAGCAACAGCGGTGCCACCTGCGCACCGCTCGCCTGCAACTGGCGGGCGATTTCAAAGGCCAGCCAGCCGCCGAACGAATGTCCCAGCAGGTAGTAGGGCCCCTGTGGCACCTGGGCTCGGATTTCCCGCACGTAGGCGCGGGCCGCCGCTTGCACCGACCCATGGGGTTCGCTACGGCCATCGAGGCCACGGGCTTGCAGCCCGATCACCGTCAACCGTGCATCCAGCTGGCGCACCAAAGGCACGAAACTGCTCACGTTGGCGCCTGCGCCCGGCACCATGAACAAGCAGGGCGCAGTGGGCGAGCCGGTTTGCAACGTCAGGCTGGCACGGCTGGCGGCAGATTGAAGCGGATGCGCCTCGCTCTGTGCCAGTGCCCGCTCCAGGGCAGCCGCCAGGCCTTGCAGATGCGTCGGATCGCGCATGATCGACCAGTGATCGCCGGCGACCCGCTGTTCCACCAAGTCCGGGCCCAGCAGCGCTCGCCAGTCGGCGCCCAGGTCGCGGGTGCCGATCAACTCGGGACGCGCCAAAACCGCACTGAACAGATGCACCGGCAAGCCCAGTGGCGCCGGTCGGTAGCGAACCATGGCGTTGCGCAAGGTCAGGTTCAAGCGCGCCCGGCGGATCAGTGCCGGGCGATCGAAGGCGGGCGGCAACCAACCGCGGGTGCGCGCCGTGGCGAGCACGGCGTCGAGGTCCAGGCCGCTGTGCCATGGCACCTGCTGGTCCTCATCGACCTGCTGGGTGGCCAGATAGCCAAGCAACTGCTCGCGCAGATCGCTTTCGCCGAGGCTGAAGGGCAACACCGGCGCCCGCAGCGCCCCTGGCTGGCTGCTGTCGATCAGCCCGAGGAACGCCACCTGCTCGTCCTCGCCCAGCAGTTGCCGCGCCATTTCATAGGCCAGCACACCGCCGGCCGACCAGCCCGCCAGCCGATAAGGACCGTCGGGCTGAACAGCGCGCAACAGCGTGATGTAGCGCTTGGCGAGGGTCGGGTTGTCGACACCGTCTTCCAGCTCGGCTGCGGCCTGCACGGCGTAGAGACCAAGCTCCGGGTCCAGGTGGCGGGCCAACCGTTCATAGGGCAGCGCTTCGCCGGTGCCTTCGTGGATGAAGAACAGCGGCGGCTGGCGGCCGCTGCCCGGACGAATACATAGCAGGCCCTGGGGGCCAGCGGCGTCCCGCGTCACCACCTGACTGGCCAGTGCCTCCAGGTCCTCGGCGTTGAAAAGCGCCCCAACGGTGACGTCCAGGCCTTGCGCGCGTAGACCGTCGAGCAGTTGCACCAACAGCAATGAATGCCCGCCGAGGGCAAAGAAGTTGTCTTCGCGGCCGACCTGCTCGACTCCCAGCAATTGCGACCACAGTTGCGCCAGACGGGTTTCCGTGGCGCCGCGGGGTGGTGTGTAGGGGCGTTGTTGCAGAGCCTGGTGGTCTGGCGCTGGTAAGGCACGTCGATCAAGTTTGCCGTTGGCAGTCAGCGGCCATTCTTGCAACTGGACATAGGCGCCGGGCAGCATGTGCGCTGGCAGCTGTTCGGCCAGGGCCGCGCGCAGCGCACCCGGTGCCAGGTCGCCACCCGGCTCGGCCAGCAGGTAAGCGACCAGGCGCGGATCACCCGGCTCGTCCTGGCGCGCCAGCACCACGGCTGAGCGCACGCCGTCCAGCGCCGCCAGGCGCGCTTCGATTTCCCCCAGCTCGATGCGAAAGCCGCGCACTTTGACCTGCTGGTCGTTACGGCCCAGGTACTGCAACCGGCCGTCGGCGGTCCAGCGGGCCAGGTCGCCGGTCTTGTAGAGCCGCTCTCCGCGACTTCCGGCGAACCGCGCAGGCTGGAAGCGTTCGGCATCCAGGGCCGGTCGGTTCAGGTAACCCCGGGCAAGGCCGGGCCCGGCAACGTGGATCTCGCCGACCACGCCTTGGGGCACCAGCTCGCCATGCTCATCGAGCAAATAGATCCGCAGGTCCGGGATCGGCCGGCCGATGGGCACCAGTCCGGTGTCGGCGTCGCAGTCGGCGGCTTCAATCGGTTGATAGGTGACGTGCACCGTGGTCTCGGTGATGCCGTACATATTCACCAGTTGTGTACGGTGACTGTCCGGCCGCGCGAACCAGGGCCGCAGCGCGGCGCCGTCGAGTGCTTCCCCACCGAACACGATGCAGCGCAGGCGATGGGGCTCGGCGCGGGTCTGCTTCATCCAGGCATAGAAGGCGCTAGGGGTCTGGTTGAGGACCGTGACGCCAGCGTCTACCAACAGGTCGTAGAAGTCCTGCGGACTGCGTGAGGTCAAGTACGGCACCACCACCAGCCGGCCGCCATGCAGCAGCGCGCCCCAGATTTCCCAGACCGAGAAGTCGAACGCGAACGAATGGAACAGCGTCCAGACGTCCCGTTCGTTGAAGCCGAACCAGCCTTCGGTAGCACTGAACAGTCGCAGTACCGCGCGGTGTTCAATCATCACGCCCTTGGGCACGCCGGTGGAACCGGAGGTGTAGATGATGTATGCCAGGTCGGCATCGCTGGCCTGGGGATCGGCGGGCAGGTCTGTCC
Source organism: Pseudomonas sp. ICMP22404 (assembly GCF_006227205.1). Taxonomy (GTDB): domain Bacteria; phylum Pseudomonadota; class Gammaproteobacteria; order Pseudomonadales; family Pseudomonadaceae; genus Aquipseudomonas. The sequence goes on along the minus strand of NZ_VCNG01000003.1, from coordinate 116,890 downwards.
CGGGCTGCTCGCTCCAGTTGCCGCGGTGCGGGTCCAGGGACAGCACCGTGCAGGCGGCAGGCACCTGCAGCGCTGGCGGTAGTGCCCCGAGGGTCAGCACCACCCGGGGGCTGCTGTCGCCAAGGATGAAGTTCAAGCGTTGTGCGGGATAGACCGGGTCCAGCGGCACATAGGCGCCGCCGGCCTTGAGACTGGCCAGGATGCCAACGAGCATGTCCAAGCCGCGCTCGGCGTGGATCGCCACACGGATGTCCGGGCCGACACCCAGCTCCCGCAGGCGATGAGCCAGGCGGTTGGCGCGCTGGTTGAGCGCCCGATAACTGAGGGTCTGCGTGCCGTATTGGAGTGCAATGGCATCGCCTCGGCGCGCCGCCTGGGCCTCGAAACGCTGGTGCAGGCGTTCGCCCGTCGCCGGCTCTACGCGGACGACCGGGTTGAAACCGTCGAGCAACTTTTGGCGTTCGGTCCGGCTGAGCAAGTCGATGCTGGTCACGGTCTGTCGATCGTCGGCGACCATGGCCCGCAGCACCGCCAACAGCGCATGCCAATGGCGCGCCACGGTAGCGGCATCGAATAGCGCAGTGGCGTAATTGAAACCGCCCTGGATCACGCCCTCGGCCTCATGGACGTCCAGCGCCAGGTCGAACTTGGCCGTGGTCACGGGTGCGCCCACGCTTTCCAGCTGCAAGCCGTTGCCCAGGTCAAGCTCCCCACGGGGCGCGTTCTGCCAGGCCAGCATCAATTGGAACACTGCGTTATGGGCCTGCGACCGCGGTGGGTTGAGGGCTTCGATGACCTGCTCGAAGGGCAAGTCCTGATGGTCCTGGGCGGCGAGGGCGAGCGCCCTGACCTGGGCCAGCAGTGCGTCGACCCGCGGCCCTTCGTCCAGGTCGATGCACAGGGCCTGGAAGTTGACGAAGAAGCCAATCAGTGGTTCCAGCTCGACCCGGGCACGGTTGGCGACGGGTGAGCCGATGACCACCTGGGCTTGGCCCGAGAGGCGACTGACCACCACGGACCAGGCGGCCAGCAAGGTCATGTACAAGGTGACGCCATGGCGCTGGCTCAAGGTTTTGAGACCCCGGGTCAGTTCTGCGTCGATATGCACTGGCAAGCTGGCCCCCGCGTAATCCAGCCGCGGCGGACGTGGCCGGTCGGTGGGTAGGGTGACGCAGCTCGGTGCGGCGCCCAGGTGTGCAGTCCAGTAGGCACGCTGGCGCTGCAGTTCATCGCCTTGCAGCCAGTGGCGTTGCCACAGGGTGTAGTCGCCGTACTGGCGCGCCAGCGCCGGCAATGGATCGTCCCGGCCCTGGCTGAAGGCCTGGTAGAGGCGGGAGAATTCGTCGGTGAGCACCCCCATGGACCAGCCGTCCGAGACCAGATGGTGCACGGTTACCAGCAGGATGTGGTCATCAGTGCTCAGGCGCAGCAGGCGGGCACGGACCGGCCATTGACAGGTGAGGTCGAAGGGCCGGTCGGCTTCTTCGGCGCAATCGGCCTGCCAATCCGTCGCGCCGGCGGTACTCAGGTCCAGGCTGACCAGCGGCAAGGCAGCGGGCGGGTCGATGACCTGTCGCGCATGTCCGGCCAGGCTGACGAAGCGCGTGCGCAGGCTTTCATGGCGCGCCACGATGCGGTCAAGGGCCCGACGCAGGGCGTTTTCATTCAATTGGCCACGCAAGCGCAAACCGGCCGGCATGTTGAAGGCCGCTGTCGAATCCGGATTGAGCTGCTGGATCAACCACAGGTTTTGCTGGGCGAACGACAGCGGTAGCGGTTGACTGCGATCAGCCTCCGGCAACGGTTCCTGGCGGTTGTGGACGGAGCCGCCAAGCAGCGTGGCCAAGGCGTGCAGGCGCGGCTGGGCGAAGACCGCCGAAAGCGGCACTTCCAGACCCAACCGATGGCGGACCTGGGCGAGCAAACGCAACGCCAGCAGCGAATGCCCGCCGAGGGCGAAAAAGTCATCCTCCCGGCCAATCGACTCGACGCCAAGCAGTTCACTCCAGATCGCCGCCAGACTGGCTTCCAATTCGCCTCGCGGCGCGCTGTAAGGCGTCTGGGCGAATGACTCGGGCGTTGGGGCCGGCAGGCGCAGGCGATCGACCTTGCCATTGCCGGTCAGCGGCAGGCTCGCCAGTTGCACGAAGGCGCTTGGCAGCATGTACTCCGGCAGGCGTTCGCTCAACTGGCTGCGCAACGCCAATGGTGACAGCGCTTGGGCGGCGCTGAAATAGGCCACCAGGCGGGGCTCCCCATGTTCGCCCGGTTGCACGACGACCACCGACTCGCGAATGCCGGGCACTTGATCGAGGCGACTCTCCACCTCGGCCAGCTCGACCCGATAACCGCGGATCTTGACCTGCGAGTCGTTGCGTCCCAGGTATTGCAAGGTCCCCTCGGCGGTCCAGCGCGCCAGGTCGCCGGTTTTGTACAGGCGTGCTTCGGAGCGTGGGTCTAAGGGGTATTCAATGAAGCGCTCGGCGGTCAGGTCCGGTCGATTCAGGTAGCCTTGGGCCAGGGCCAGGCCCTTCACATGCAGCTCACCCACGGCCCCTTGGGGCACCCACTGGCCATGTGCGTCCAGCAGGCACACCTGGGTGTTGGCAATCGGCCGACCGATCACCGGTACGTCGGCCCATTGCTCGGGATCATCGCCCAAGGTATGGGCACAGACCACATGGGTTTCGGTCGGACCGTAGTGGTTATGCAGGTGCGCCTGGGGATGCCGGAGGAAAAACGCGCGCAGCGCCGCGGTGATGCGCAAGGCTTCGCCGGCAACGATCACATCGCGCAGCGCCGGCAATGCCAGCGGCGCTTCGCTCCAGCGCTCGGCCAGTGCCGCCAGGGCAATGTACGGCAGGAACAGGCGCTCGATGCGGGTCTCGCAGAGCCACTGCGGCAGGGCGGCGAGGTCCAGGCGCCGGGTCTCTTCCAGCAGCACCAGCGTACCGCCGCTGCCCAGGGTGGAGAACACTTCCTGGAAGGCCACGTCGAAGCCCAGCGCGGCGAATTGCAGGGTGCGCGCGGCACCGGGCAGCGCCTGGCCAGCCTGCCAGGTCAACAGGTTGCTCAGAGCCAGATGCCCCATGGCGACACCCTTGGGCAGGCCGGTAGAGCCGGAGGTGTACATGACGTACGCCAGATCGTCCGGGTTCGGTTGCCCCAGCGGTGGTGCGGCGGGGGCTGGTGTCGCGGTGGCCGAGAGGCGGACGGACAACGTGCGGCAGCCCTCGCCAGTCTGCAAGGCCTCGACGCGCTCGACATCCCACAGCAGCAGGCAGGGCTGGCAATCGTCGAGGATGCCTTGCCGACGGGCAATCGGCTGGCTGGGGTCGAGCGGCACGTAGGCCGCCCCGGTCTTGAGCGTGGCAACCAGGGCCAGCACCATTTCCAGGCTACGGGGCAGGTGGATGGCCACGCGTTGGCCGGGCCCTGCACCCTGGTCGATCATTGCCCAGGCCAAGTGGTTGGCCTGGCGGTCCAGTTCCCCATAGCTCAAGCCGCGCCCATGCAGTTCGACGGCAATGGCGTCAGGCTGCAGCAGCGCTTGACGTTCGAAGGGGCGGTGCACCCAGCCCGCTTCAGGAAATGGCGTCGGCGCCGGGTTGAGCTGGTGCAGCAGGCGCTGGCGTTCGTCGGCGTCGACCAGTGCCAGGTGCGTGACCGCCTGGCGATCGTCGGCGATGAACTGACGCAGCACCTGGACCAGATAGGACCAATGCCGGCTGATGCTGGCGCAGTCGTACAGGGCGGTGGCGTAATTGAGCCCGCCGACGATCCGTCCCTCGGCTTCGTAGAGTTCCAGGGAAAGATCGAACGGCGCGGTGGCCTGCTCGCCGGCCAGGGGCGTGAGGCTCAAACCGTCGAGGTCCAGGCTGCTGCGAGGCGCGTTCTGCCAGGCGAACATCAGCTGAAACACCGGCGTATGAGCCAGAGAGCGCGGCGGGTTGAGCGCCTCGACCACATGCTCGAACGGGACGTCCTGGTGGGCTTGGGCCTGCAAGGCATGCTCGCGGACCTGGGCCAGCAACTGGCCGACTTCCGGTGCGCCGCTCAAGTCCACACACAATGCCTGGGTGTTGACGAAAAAGCCGATCAGCGGCTCCACTTCGCTGCGCGTGCGGTTGGCCACCGGGGTGCCGATCACCACCCGCGTCTGGCCGGACAGGCGCGCCACCACCACGGACCAGGCCGCCAACAGCGTCATGTACAACGACGTGCCATGGCGCCGCCCCAGCGCCTTAAGCGCCGAAGCGGTGGACTCATCCAGGGCCACCTCCAGGCGCGCACCGGCGAAATCCTGGCGCGGCGGCCGCGGGCGGTCGGTGGGCAGGTCGACCCGTTCCGGGGCCTCGCACAGGTGTTCGAGCCAATAGGCCAACTGCCTGGCGCCACGCTCCCCGGCCAACCATTCACGTTGCCAGGCGGCGTAGTCGGCGTATTGAATGGCCAGGGGCGCGAGCGAGTCGGGTGCGTTGCCGTGGAAAGCTTTGTACAGAACCGAGAGCTCGTCGATCAGCACGCCGATGGACCACCCGTCAGCAATGATGTGGTGCAAGGTCACGTGCAGTACGTGGCGATGGACACCTTGGCGCGCCAACCACACCCGCAGCAGCGGACCCTCGCTCAGATCGAAGGGCCGAGCGGCTTCGAGGGCCATGGCGGGCTGCAAGTCGGCGGCTTCGGCCAGCTCCACCCGTTCATAATCCCAGCGTGGCGTGGGGTCTATGACCTGATGGACTTCGCCGTCCTGCTCGATGAACCGCGTGCGTAGCACCGCGTGGCGCTCGACGATACGCGTCAGGGCACTGCGCAGGGCGTTTTCGTCCAACTCTCCATCCAATTGCAGGGCACCGCTGATGTGATAGGCGGCGCTGGCCTGGGCATCCAACCGTGCGATGAACCAGAGCCGCTGTTGGGCGAATGACAAGGGCCGCGCTGCTGCCTGCGGCAACACGGGAATGCCGGTCAGGACACTGCATGTCGCGTTGGCCAGCAGCGGTGCCAGTCCGGCCACGCTCGGGTGCGCGTACAGGGCGGCCAGGGGCAGTTCCAGGCCCAGGCGCTGGCGCACCCGCGAAACCCATTGCACGGCCAGCAGCGAATGCCCACCCAGCTCGAAGAAATCATCGTGTCGACCCACCCGGGCCACGCCCAAGAGGTCGCACCAGATGTCGGCCATGAGGCATTCCTGTTCGCCACGCGGTGCCTCGTAGGCTTGGGTACTCCAAGCGTCTTCGCCGGGGGGCGGCAAGGCCGCGCGGTCGAGTTTGCCGTTTGGCGTCAGCGGCAGGCTGTCCAGCGGTACGATCAGGGCCGGTACCATGTGCCTCGGCAAAACCGCGGCCAGGGCATCGCGCAGGGCCGGCGCGACCAGCGGTCCATGATCGGCGGCCGCCACGGCGTAGGCCACCAACGCCGGCTCGCGACCCTCGCGCGCCAGCGCCAGCACCGCCGCCGCGCTGACCTGGGGCAATGCCAGCAAAGCCGCTTCGATTTCCCCCAGTTCGATGCGGAAGCCACGGATCTTGACCTGGAAGTCGTTGCGTCCCAGGTAGTGGAGTTGACCCTCGGCATCCCAGAAACCCAGGTCGCCCGTGCGGTACAGCCGCGCCGTCGGGTCGCTGCTGAACGGGTCGGCCAGGAAGCGCTCCTGGGTCAGTTCCGGGCGACGATGGTAACCCCGCCCGACGCCGGCACCGCCGATGTACAGCTCGCCCGGCACGCCCACCGGCAATGGCTGCAGGGCCTCGTCGAGGACATGCACCTGGGTGTTGTCGATGGGCCGGCCGATGTGCGGCAGGAACCCACGGTCACGGTCCATCGACACCCAGGTCGAATAGACCGTGGTTTCGGTCGGGCCGTAGAGATTGTTGACCTGGCGCACGACGCTATCGGCGAACAACCGCTCCACCAGTGCCCGAGGCAACGCCTCGCCGGCCAGGTTGACGCACGCCAGCGAAGCCGCCAGGGCATCGGCGCGCAGCAGCGCGTCGAGCGCCGACGGCACGGTGTTGAGCAGGCTCAGTTCCGGGCGCTGATCGAGCAAGGCGAGGGCATCGTCCACCAGTTCCAGGGTGCCGCCACAGGACAGCGGTGCGAAGCACTCGAACACCGACAGGTCGAAGTTGATCGAGGTGCTGAACAGGCTGCGTTCGAGGGTTTGCGCACTGAAGCTGCGCAGCGCCCAGTCAAGGAAGTTGCGCGCGTTGCGGTGCTCGATCATCACACCCTTGGGCTGCCCGGTGGAACCGGACGTGTAAATCATGTAGGCCAGGTGATGGGGCTCAAGCCCCGCGCCCAACGGCGCGACGCCCTGTGGTGCGTCGTTGCCGCGCAGCACCTCGTCGACGTTCAGGCGCTGGCAATCGCTGGCGAGGGGCAGCGTCAGCGGCGCATCGCCCATCGTCAGGATTGCCACCGGGGCGCTGTCTTCGAGCATGTAGGCCAGGCGCTGGGCCGGGTACACCGGGTCTAGCGGAACATAGGCACCGCCGGCCTTGAGCACGGCGAACAGCGCGACGATCAGTTCGGGGCTGCGGCGCAAATGGATGCCGACCCGCTGGTCGGGGCCGACGCCGAGTGCCTGCAGATGCCGAGCCAGTAGATTGGCTTGGCGCTCCAATTGGGCATAGGTCAGCTCACGACCCTTGCAACGTACCGCCACGGCCGCAGGCGTAAGACGCGCCTGGGCTTCGACGCGCGCGTGCAGCAGGGCGCGCTCGGGTTGGGCCCGCTGGGTGGCGTTGAACCGCGCCAGTTGCTGGCGTTCTTGCGCCGGCAGTACGTCGAGGCAGCGGGCAAGCCGCTGCGGGTCGCTATCCAAGGCTTCGACAAGGCTCACCAGGGCGCAGTGCATGAAGCTCCAGGCCCGTTGCGCGCCCACCGTGCCGGCGACTTGCGCGGTCAGGCTGAAGCCCTGGCCCAGGTCGTCCACGGAAAAGGTGAAGGGATAGTTGGTGCGCTCGGCGGTGCTGAGCACGCGCATACCCTCCACCTGCTGGTGCGGGGTGTCTTCCAGGCTGTAGCGGAAATTAAGCAAGGCGCAAAACAGCGGCGAACTGGACGGCACGCCGCTGTAACGCTGGGCCAAGGCCAATGGCGTGTGCTCATGTTCGAGCAGCGCCGACAACGCCTGATGGGTGTGTTGCAGGCTGTCGACCACCGAACGCTGTGCAAAACCGATGCGCAGCGGCAGGGTATTGATGAACACACCCAATGCCTGGTCGGCACCTTGCACCCCTTGCAGTCGCCCCAGCAACACCGTGCCGAACACCACATCGGCGCGGCCGGTGGCCTTGCCCAACACCAGCGCCATGGCCAGGTGAAAGAGGCTGGCCACCCCCACCCGGTGCCGACGCGCGGCCTGGCGCAGGGCAGTTGCCAGCGCCGGTTCAAGAAGGGCGCGTTCCTCATCAAGGGCGCCGGTATTCTGCACGTCGAGCAGGCCGAACGGGGCCGTGGGCTCGCTGACGTCGGCCAGCATCGATTGGAAAAACGCCTGCTGCCGGACGCGGTCCTGGCTCCGCCGGGCGTGCGCGACGAAGCGGCGGAACGGCACCGGTTCCCCCAGTGCACTGGCCCGGCCCTGTTGAATCAGGACAATTTCTTCGACCATGCGCTCCAGGGTGGTGTGGTCCAGTACCAGGTGATGGTGCAAGACCTGCAACAGCCAGCGCTGCTGCGCGGCGTCGAATGCCTTGACCACCCGCAGCAACGGCGCCTGGCGAATGTCCAGGCGTCGCTGGCGGGAGTCGGTATGGGCTTGCAACTGCGCCAGCGCATCGTCCTGGGTGATACGCAGGACCTCGACCGGCAGCGGCGCGGTGCGCCAGACCACCTGCACCGGTTGGTCCAGGTCTTCCCAGGCCAGGGCGGTGCGCAGGATGTCGTGACGCGCGATGACCCGTTGCAAGGCTTCGCAGAACGCGTCCAGGCCGGTCTCCTGGTCAAACGCCAGGGTGGTGTGCAGCAGGTAGGTGTCGCCCTGATCCTGCAAGAGATAATGAAAAAACAGGCCTTCCTGCAACGGGGCCAAGGGGTAGATGTCCTGTACGTTGGCCGCGCCCCCTTCAACATTGGCAACGATCCGATCGATCTGTGCCTGGGTCAGGTCCACCAAGGGCAGCAGGTCCGGGGTGATCCGGGTACAGCCCGCTGGCAAGGAACTGGCTGATACGTCAAGGGGGGCTGCCGGCGTTTCGCCGTGTTCAGCCAGGATCGCCGCGAGTGCGCCGACCGTAGGGGCGCCGAACAGCGTCCGTACATCGATGGCCCAACCGTCCACCCGCAGCTGCTCGACCAACTGCACCGCCAGCAGCGAATGCCCGCCCAGGGCAAAGAAGTTGTCCTGGCGTCCCACCCGCGGCACGCCGAGGGTTTGCGCCCACAGCTCGGCGAGACGATGTTCTACGGGGCCTTGCGGTGCTTCGTAGCGCTGCAGGGCGAAGTGATTTTCACTCGGCTCGGGCAGTGCGCGGCGGTCCAGCTTGCCGTTGGCGGTCAGGCTAAAAGCCTCCACGTGCACAAAGGCCGCCGGCAGCATGTAGTCGGGCAATACCGCGGCCAACCGGGCCCGTAGCTCATCGGGCTGTTGAGCCTGGGTCGCACTGAAATAGGCCAATAAGCGCTGCTGGGCGTCGACTCGCACCACCGCTTCGGTGATGCCGGGCAGAGCCTTGAGCTGCGCTTCGATTTCCCCCAGCTCGATGCGAAAGCCGCGAACCTTGACCTGCAAGTCGTTACGTCCGAGGAACATCAGCACGCCGTCGGCACGCCAACGCACCAGGTCACCGGTGCGGTACAGCCGTTTTCCAGAGGTGAAGGGGTTGGCGACGAAGCGCTCTTCGCTCAATTGCGCCTGATTCAGGTAACCGAGGGCCAGCCCGTCGCCACCGATGTACAGCTCGCCAGCGACGCCGATGGGCACTGCCTGGCGCTGCTCGTCGAGGACGTAGACCTGGGTATTGCCGATGGGCCGACCGATGGGAATGTCGCCCGCCAGTGCATCCTCAAGGGTGATGCGATGGGTGGTGGCGAAGGTGGTGCTTTCGGTGGGGCCATAGCCATTGAGCAATTGTCCGGGGGGCGATCGGCGCAGCACCCGTTCGATGCAGCGCGGGTCGAGCACATCACCGCCCACCATCAGCAAGCGCAAGGCGGCGAAGGCCGGGGCCAAAGCGTCGGCGAACTGATGGAACAACCCGGCGGTGAGCCACAGCACGCTGACTTCGTGGCGCAGCAGGTATTCATTCAAGCGCTCGGCGTCGAGCACGATCTGGCGCGGGCAGACCACCAGGCAGCCACCATTGAGCAGGGCGCCCCAGATTTCCAGGGTGCTGGCATCGAAGGCCGGATTGGCGGCCAGGGCGATGCGGTCCTGAGCGCTGAAGTCGGCAAAGCCGTTGTTGCGCACCAGCCGAGTGACTGCTCGGTGAGGCACTTGCACGCCTTTGGGCACGCCAGTGGAGCCGGAGGTGTACATGATGTAGGCAGGGGCATTCGCCGGCGCCGCGTTGACCTGACGCTGGGGCGCGTCATCGTCCAGGGACAGGTCCGAGTCCCACGGCACCAGCACTCGGCACGCCATGGCAGCGTCCAGCGGCGCTTCCGGCCATTCGTCAACGAGCAACCAGGCGCTGGCGCAATCCTCGAGCAAGGCGCGTTGGCGCTGCGCCGGGATGGCGGTGTCGATGGGCACGTAGGTCGCGCCATTTTTCAGGATTGCCAGAATTGCCGTGATCAGGCGCGGGCCACGCTCCAGGCACAGCGCCACCCGGGCACCTTCGCCAATGCCTTGGGCGGCCAGCCAGTGAGCCAGTTGCTCGGCGCGCTGGTCGAGCTGGCGGTAACTCATGGCGCCGGCGTCGTCCTGGATTGCCGTGGCTTCGGGCCGGCGACGAGCCTGGGCCTCGAAGAGGCTGTGCAACGGCTCGTCGGCGGGGTAGTCGTGGGCCGTGTCATTGAAGCCGTGCAACACCTGGTGGCGTTCGTCTTCACCGAGGATCGACAGCCCATCGAGCGTCTGCCGGTCATCGTTGACCATGGCTTGCAAGGTGGTGCACAGCGCCTGCCAATGACGTTGCACGGTGGCAGCGTCGAACAGGGCGGTGGCATAGGTCAGGCGGCCGGCGATCATGCCGTCGCGTTCGTGCAGGTTCAGGGTCAAGTCGAACTTGGCGCTGTCTTCGGCGGTGGCCAGCGGCGTCAGCTCCAGGGCGCCCAGTTCAAGGCTCGGCTGCGGCGCGTTCTGCCAGGCGAACATGACTTGGAAGATCGGGCTGTGGGCCAGCGAACGCGGCGGATTCAGAGCCTCCACCAACTGCTCGAAGGCGACGTCCTGGTGCGCCTGGGCGTCCAGGGCGGTGCGCCGCACTTGGCCCAGTAGCTGGTCCACTCGTTCGACATCGACAAACCGCACGCGCAGAGCCTGGGTGTTGACGAAGAAGCCGATCAGCGGCTCGATTTCGGCGCGGGTGCGGTTGGCCAGTACCGAGCCGATCACCAGGTCATCCTGCCCGGACAGGCGCGCCAGGACCACCGACCAGGCAGCCAGCACGGTCATGAACAGGGTGTTGCCATGGCGCTCGCTAAGTTGCCTGAGGGCCTGCACCAATGCGGCCTCCATGCTCACTTCGAGACTGGCACCGGTGAAATCCTGCTGCGCCGGGCGCGGCCGGTCCAGCGCCAATTGCAGCAACGGCGGGGCATCGGCGAGTTGCACGCGCCAGTAGGCCAATTGTTCGGTGACCCGTTGGACCTGACGGGGAGAGCGCTGCCACAGCGCGTAGTCGGGGTACTGGATGGCCAGTGGCGGCAGGGGATCGGTGCGGTCCTGGATGAACGCTCGGTAGAGTTCGCTCAGCTCACGGATGAGCACGGCCAGCGACCAGGCGTCGCCGACGATATGATGCAAGGTCACCAGCAGCACATGCTCCTGGTCGGCCAGGCGCAACAGACAGCCACGGATCAGCGGACCACGTGCCAAGTCGAAAGGTGCTTCGGCGGCTTCGACGCAGTGAGCCTGAAACACCGCGGGTGGCTGGTCCCGCAGGTCGACGCTGCGCAGGGCGAAATCCGCTGGCGGGTCGATGACTTGGTAGGGCTCGCCGCCTTCGGTCACGAACCGGGTGCGCAGGGCTTCATGCCGCTCGACGATGCGCGACAGCGCGGCGCGCAACGCCGGCTCGTGCAGTTCGCCGCGCAGGCGCAGACCGCCGGCCATGTGGTAGGCAGCACTGGCCTGGGCATCCAGGTGGGCGATGAACCACAGGCGTTGCTGGGCGAACGACAGCGGCAGTGGCGCCAGCCGGGCACCGACCGGGATCCGCGCAGTGCCAAGGTGGCCCGACGCGGCCAAGGCTTCGATGGCTCGCGCCTGTTGTTGCAAGATCGGGTGCTCGAAGACGCTGGCCAGGGGCAGCTCGATCCGCAGCTGTTGGCGCAGTTGGGAAACCAGTTGCACGGCCAGCAGCGAATGCCCCCCGGATTGGAAGAAATGCGCCTGGCGGCTGACCTGCGCCAAGCCCAGCAGCCGGCCCCAGATCGCCGCCAGTTGGGTTTCCAATGGGCCCTGGGGCGCTTCGAAGTGGCCGTCGACAACCTGATCCGGGGCCGGCAAGGCACTGCGATCGAGTTTGCCATTGGGGGTCAGGGGCAGCGCCGGCAAGGTCACATAAGCACTGGGTTGCATGTATTCGGGCAGCGCCGTGGCCAGGGCATCGCGCAATTGCGCCTCGCTCACCGGGGACTCGGGCTGCATCACCCAGTACGCTACCAGGCGCGGGTCGCCTGGCACGTCCTGGCGGGCAATGACCACCGCGTGCTGCACGCCCGGCACCCGGCTCAGGGTGCTTTCGATTTCGCCCAACTCGATGCGATAGCCACGCACCTTGACCTGGAAATCGTTGCGGCCCAGGTACAACAACTGTCCGTCGGGCGTCCATCGACCGAGGTCGCCGGTGCGGTACATTCGCGCACCGGCTTCGCTGGCGAACGGGTCCTGGACGAAACGCTCCTCAGTCAACGCCGGTCGATTCAGGTAACCACGCGCCACCCCGGCGCCACCGATGTAGATTTCGCCGGTGACCCCCAAGGGCACCAACTGACGATGGGCGTCGAGCAGGTACACCCGGGTATTGTCCAACGGCCGGCCGATGCCCGGCACGAAACCCTGGTCACGGTCCATGGACACCCACGTCGAATAGGTGGTGGTTTCCGATGGGCCGTACAGGTTGCACAGCCGCTGTACGGCACTGTTGGCGAAAATTTGCTCCACCAGTCCCTGCTTGAGGGGTTCGCCCGCCAGGTTGACCACCTGAGTCGACAGTGGAATTGCCTGGGCACCGACCAGCGCATCGAGCGCCGAAGGCACACTGTTGATCAGCGTCACCGGCACTGGGCAGTCGAGCAGCGCCAGGGCATTGCTGGCCACGTGCAGGGTCGCGCCGGCGGCCAGCGGCACGAAGTATTCGAAGACCGCCAGGTCGAAGTTGATCGACGTGGCGAACAGGCTGTCGCGCAGGCTGGCGGCGTCGAAGGCCTGCAATGCCCATTGCAACAGGTTGCAGGCGTTGCGGTGCTCGATCATCACGCCCTTGGGGGTGCCGGTGGAGCCGGAGGTGTAGATCACGTAGGCCAGGTGATGCCCGCCCAGGCCCAGCTGGACGGGGTCCGGGTTGTCGGCAGGTTGTTCGGCGAGGCGCGCCTGGGTCTGCGGATCGTCCAGGCACAGCAGCGTGCAGCCATCGCTGGCAGCCATGTTCGATTGCAGTGCAGCGACGGTCAGCAACGCCCGCGGGGTGCTGTCGTCGAGCATGTGCGCCAGGCGTTCGCGGGGGTAGGCCGGGTCCAGCGGAACATAGGCCGCCCCAGCCTTGAGAATGCCCAGCAGGGCTACCAGTAGGTGCGGACCACGCTCAAGACAAATCGCTACGCGACTGTCGGGGCGAACCCCGGTTTGCACCAACAGGTGGGCCAAGCGATTGGCCTGGCTGTTGAGTTGCCCATAGGTCAACGGCGCGACCCCGCCAGCAGCGTCGAAACGTGCGGCGATGGCCTCGGGCTGACGCTCGGCCTGCTGTTCCAGGGCCCGATGCAGCAAGTCCTCGGCGGGCCGTTCGCGGGCCGTGGCATTGAAGGTCTGCAGCAGTCGCTCGCGTTCCGCCTCGGGCAATACCGAAAGGTGGCAAGCCAGTGTGTCGGGCTGCCGTTCGAGGGCGTCCAGCAGGTTTTCCAGAGCACTGCCAAGCCAGCCGAGCACCGGCGTGGCGCCGACCTGGGGATCGATCTGCAGGCTCAACGAGAAACCCTCGCCGAGGTCGTCCACCGAGAGGTTGAACGGGTAATTGGTGCGCTCCTCGCCGCCGAGCACGCGCATGCCAGCGAGCGCCGGCGCCTGGTCGTTGCCTGCGCTGTGGCGGTAATTGAGCAGCGCCGAGAACAGCGCGGTGCCATTGGGCAGGGCGCTGCAGCGTTGGGCCAGGGCCAGGGGCGCGTGTTCGTGGGCGATCAGTCGGCTGAGCAGGGTGTGGGTTTGCTGCAGCGCCTGTTCCACGGGGACGGCCAGGCGCACCCGCAGCGGCAGGGTATTGATGAACAGGCCCATGGCCGTGGCGGCCTCGGCGGCGCCCGATAACCGCCCGAACATCACCGTGCCGAACACCACGTCGTCGCGACCGCTGGTCTTGCCCAGCACCATCGCCCAGGCCAGGTGGAACAGGCTCGCGCTGCTGACGTGCAGGCGCCGCGACAGCTCGCGGATGCGCCGACTCAACGCCACCGGCAGCGGCGCCTCCAACGTCTGCACCTGGCTACCATCCCCCCGTACATCGAGCAGGCCGCACGGTGCTGTAGGCTCGTCGATATCGCCCAGCAGTTCGCTGAAAAAAGCCGTGTGTTGTGCCTCGCTCAAGCCCTGGCGGGCGCGCATGACGAAATCGCGAAACGGCTGTGGCGCCTGTAATTGGTCCACGCACCCTTGCTGGATCGCCGCGACTTCCCCCACCAGCCGCTCCAGGGAGGTGTGGTCCATGACCGCATGATGGTGCAGCAGTTGCAACAGCCAGCGCCCGCCGGCCGGGTCCTCGGCGGCGACTGCGCGCATCAGTGGCGCCTGGCGCAGGTCCAGGCGTTGCCGACGCGGATCGGTATGGGTTCGCAGCGCGGCTTCGACATCGGCCTGGTCGGTGGTGAATGGCTCCAGGGTCAGTGGAGCCTGGCGCCAGACCACCTGCACCGGTTCGTCGAGGCCTTCCCAGGCCAGCGCGGTGCGCAGGATGTCGTGACGGGCGATGGCCTGGTTCAGGGCTTCCATGAAGCGCAGCAGGCAGGTCTCATCGTCGAAGGCCAGCAACACGTGGAGCAAATAGGTATCGCCATGTGTCTGCAGAAGATGGTGAAACAGAATGCCGGCCTGCAACGGCACCAGGGGATAGATATCCTGGATATTGGCCGCGCCACCCGGGACGCCGGCAACGATGCTTTCGATCTGCGCCTGATCGAGCTGACACAGGTCGAGCATCGCCGGGGTGATGTCGGTGGTCCCCACGGGCAGTCCGCTAGTCCGGGCCACCGGGGTCGCGGGCTGGCGCAGTGCTTCGATCAGCGCCGGTTTGTGGCTGCGCAGCAGTGCGATCAGTGCCTGATCGGCCAGGACTTCGTCGTCGGCCACTACCGACAGTTGATCGCCGCGCAGGGACAGGGTGACGCCACGGTGTTTGAGCAAGGCCAGCAATTGATCCGCAGTCACAGGAGCAGTTCCTTCAATGGAGTGGTGACCGCCGCCAGACCGGCGAGGGTCGGCGCGGTGAACAGTTGGCTGATGTCGGCCCGCAGGTTGTGCTGGCGCAGGCGCTCGACCAACCCCATGGCGATCAGCGAATGGCCGCCCAGGGCGAAGAAATTGTCGTGGCGGCTGACCCGCTCGACACTCAGCAGCTCGCACCAGAGGGCGGCCAGGAAGATCTCGATTTCGCCCTGGGGCGCTTCATAGGGCGTCTGCACGAACGCCTGGGCGTCCGGCTCGGGCAGCGCGTTGCGGTCGAGCTTGCCGTTGGCGGTCAGCGGCAGCCGGTCCAGGCGCACATAGGCGCTGGGCAGCATGTAGTCGGGCAAATGTTCGCTCAGCTCGGTGCGGGCCAAGCCTGGAGTCGGCGGTGTGTCGCCCTGCAAGTAAGCGATCAGCCGGTCCACGCCGTGGCGATCGGGACGGCCCACCACCACGGCCTGGCGCACCCCGGGCAGCGTCAGCAGGTGGCTTTCGATTTCACCCAGTTCGATGCGATGCCCGTGGATCTTCACCTGGAAGTCGGTGCGTCCCAGGTAACTGAGGCTGCCATCCGACTCCCAGCGGCCCAGGTCGCCGGTGCGATACAGACGAGCATCGGGTGCGTGGTTAAACGGGTCGATGAGGAAACGTTCGCCGGTGAGCGCCTCACGCCGCCAGTAACCACGCGCCACCCCCTGGCCGCCGATATGAATCTCTCCAACCACCCCCTGCGGGACGCGCCGACCATGGGCGTCGAGCACTTGCACCTGGGTATTGGGCAGCGGTTTTCCGAGGCTCGGCAGCGCGTGTTGATCGAGCCAGGCGCTGGTGGTGTCGACGGTGCACTCGGTGGGCCCGTAGACGTTCAGTACCCGCACGCCGGCTTCGTTGGCCAGTTGTGCCCAAAGTTCAGCGGGCACCGCCTCGCCACCCAGCAGGATGCGTGGCGGCAACGGCTGTGGCCGGACTTGGGCCTGCCGGTGCTTGAGCAGCGCTTGCAACTGGCTCGGTGTGCAATCGAACAGGGTGACTTGCTGTTGGTGCAGGTAATCCAACAGCGCCCCGGCATCCAGCCGTATGCGTTTGGGGATCAGCACCAGGCAGTGACCACTGAGCCATTGGCAAAGCTGCTGCACCGAGGCATCGAAAGCCATCGACGCATTGAGAGAGCAGCGGCTGTTGGCGGGCATGTCGTCCAGACGCTGGCGCAGGCCGGCCCACAGATTGAGCACCGAGCGGTGCTCGACCATGACCCCTTTGGGTTGCCCGGTGGAACCGGAGGTGTAGATCATGTACGCCAGGTCAGCCGGCTGCGGGCCTGGCGCGGTTTCTGCCGCTGCTGGAGCGTGCTGCCAGTCAGCTACTCCAGGGGCGTCGAGGCTGATCAACGGTCCGCCCGTAAAGGCGGGCAGCCGGTCGCGCACCTGCTCCTGGGTGATCAGCGCCGCGGGGGCACTGTCGTCCAGCAGATAGGCCAGGCGGCTGGCCGGGTAGTCGGGGTCCATCGGCACATAGGCACAGCCGGCTTTCCACACCGCCAGCAGGGCGACCGCCGCATGCGCCTGGCGCTCCAGGCAGACAGCGACGAACTGACCGCGCCGCAGCCCTTGGTCCAGCAGGTGATGGGCCAGGCGACTGGCTTGTCGGTCGAGCTCACGAAACGTCAGGGACTGATGCTCGTCGATCACTGCCAAGGCGTCCGGCGTTGCCGCGACCTGTTCGGCAAACCGCTGCGTCAGCGTACCTTCGGGCGCAGCCGTGGGCGGCGGGTTGAAGCGGTCCAGATGCGCCTCTTCCTGCGGGGGGAGCACGCACAATTGCTGGACCGGCATGTCGCCTGCCTGTGCCAAGGCCTCTACCAGCGAATCGAGGGCTTGTAACATGAACTCCACGAGCCGCTCTGGTGCGTGTTCGGGGTGGGTCTGGGCCGTGAGCTGAAAACCTTCGCCCAGGTCGTCCATCGCCAGGTTGAAGGGGTAATGGGTGCGTTCTTCACTGTGCAGCAGGGTCATTCCCGGCATCGCCTGGGGGATGTTCGCTTGCCCGGCATGGCTGTAGCGGTAGTTGAACAGCGCACTGAACAGGGCTGTGCCCGCCGGCACCGCGCTGCATCGCTGGGCCAGCGCCAGCGGGGTCTGTTCGTGGCAGAGCAGACCGTTCAAGGCATCCTGAACCCTGTGCAGCGCAGCGTTGGTACTGTCTTGCAGGTGCACGCGCAACGGCAGCGTGTTGATGAACAGACCCAGGGTCCGGTCCGCATGGGCGCCAGCTTGCAAGCGTCCGAACAGCACTGTGCCGAACACCACATCGTCGCGGCCGCTGAGGCGCCCCAGCACCAATGCCCACGCCAGGTGGCAGATACCTGCAACGCTCACGCCGTGGGCATGGGCCTGCTGGCGCAGCCGGCGCGCCAGGTCCGGGGTCAACGCCTGCCGGTGCTCCAGGGCTTGCCAGCGCGGATCGGCGCGCAAGTCGACGTCGAAAGGCAAGGTCGGCTCGTCCAGGTCGCCCAACTGCTCGCTGAAGAACTTGCACGCAGCGTCCACCACCTCCGGACGCCGTGCCTGGGCCACCAGGCCACGGGGGCTGGTGGGCGCGGGCAGTTCTGCCCGACGACCGCCTTCGATCAGGGCAATTTCCTCGACCATCAACTCCAGGGAGGTGTGATCCACCACCACATGATGATGCAGCAACAACAGCAGCCAACGGTCATGGGCCGCGTCATAGGCCACGCGGGCTTCGATCAGCGGCGCCTGGCGCAGGTCGAGACGAAAATGACGCGGGTCGGCGCTGGCGTGCAAGCGGGCGGCGATATCCTCGCCGTCGAGCACCAGGCGTCGGGGCGTAAAGGCGACGTGCCGCAGAACCACTTGCAATGGCTCGTCCAGATCCTCCCAGAGCACCAGGGTACGCAGCGCGTCATGCCGGGCAATGACCTGTTCCAGCGCGGCGCAGAACCGTTGCAGGCAGGCCTCGTCGGTAAACGCCAGCAAGCTGCGTAGCACGTAGCGATCGCCGTCTTGCTGGGCCCGGTGGTGATAGAGCATGCCTGCCTGCAACGGGCCCAGCGGGTAGATGTCCTGGATGTTGGCAGCACCGCCGGGCATCTGTGCGGCGATCTGGTCGATACGCGCTTGGGACAACGCCACCAGGTCGAGCATCTCAGGGGTGATGCGCGAACAGGAGGGCGCGATGGCACTGACGCTGGCCTCAGGCGCGGCGCTACGCTCGAGTGCTTCCAGGCGCCGGGCCTGAGCGGCGAGGGTCGAGCGCTCGAAGACGCTGCGGATGTCCAGGTTCCAACCATTGCGACGCAGTTGTTCGAGCAGTTGCACCGCGAGCAGCGAGTGTCCGCCAAGGCTGAAAAAATCATCCTCGCGACCGATCTCCGACTGGCCTAGCACCTGTGCCCAGATCGCCGCCAGACGTTGTTCAGTGTCACCGCGAGGTGGCTGCCTGATGCCCTCGACGAGGGTGGTGCCGGGCATCGGCAGAGCCTGGCGGTCGAGTTTGCCGTTGGGCGTCAGTGGCAGGCGCTCCAGGACAATGCAGGCACCGGGCAACATGTAGTCCGGCAAGTGTTGTTCCAGATGGGCGCGTACAGCCGCCGTGTCGGGAATTAGCCCGTGGGCATCCTCGGCCACCAGGTAGGCGACCAGTCGCGGGTCGCCGGCCGGCGCGGGTTGCGCCACCACCACCGCTTCGCGCACGCCCGGCAGGCCGAGCAACTGGGCCTCGATTTCCCCCAGTTCAATGCGAAAACCGCGCACCTTGACCTGGAAGTCGTTGCGCCCCAGGTACTCCAGGTGCCCGTCGGCCCGCCAGCGCCCCAGGTCGCCGGTGCGGTACATGCGCGCCGCGGCATCATCGACGAATGGATCGGGCAGGAAGCGTTCGGTGGTCAGTTCGCTGCGGTTCAGATAGCCCCGCGCGACACCGGCACCGCCGATGTAGATCTCCCCGGCCACGCCCAGCGGCACCGGTTGGCGGTGTGGGTCCAACAAGTAGATTCGGGTGTTATCCAGGGGACGGCCAATGCCGGCCAGGTAGCCGTCTTCGCGGCGCATCGACAGCCAGGTGGAGTAGGTGGTGGTTTCGGTCGGGCCGTAGAGGTTGCACACCCGGCGCGCCGCGCTGCGGCTGAACAACTGTTCCACCAGCGCAGCCTTGAGCGGTTCACCGGCCAGGTTGATGACGCGGACGGTGTCGGGGATGGCATCGATCCGCAGCAGTTGCTCCACCGCCGAGGGCACGCTGTTGACCAGCGTCACGGCCCGCGGTTGCGCCACCAGCGAGAGGGCGTTGGCCACCAGTTGCAGGGTCGCGCCGGCGGCCAGTGGCACGAAGCATTCGAACACCGCCAGGTCGAAGTTGATCGAGGTGGCGAACAGGCTCAGTTGCATCTCCTCGACCTGGAAATTGTCCAGCGCCCAGTGCAGCAGATTGCAGGCATTGCGGTGCTCGATCATCACGCCTTTGGGCAGGCCCGTGGAGCCGGAGGTGTAGATCACGTAGGCCAGATGCGCCGGGGTCAGGTTCGGGATCTTTGGGTTGTCCAGGGACAGGGTGTCGAGTCGGTCCGCCAGCGGCGGCGAATCCAGCTGCCAATGGGCTGCGTCTGGGGACGTCGGCAGGCGCCCGTGCGCGGCCTGGCTGGTGAGCACCAGGCGCGGCGCACTGTCTTCGAGCATGTGCAGCAGGCGCGCCGTCGGGTAGGCAGGATCCAGCGGCACGTAGGCTGCGCCGGCCTTCAGGGTGGCGAGCATGGCCACTAGCAGAAGGGGCCCGCGTTCGAGGCAGATCGCCACCCGGTCATCGGGGCACACGCCAGCGGCCAGCAGGGCATGGGCCAGTTGGTTGGCGCGGCCATTGAGTTGCGCGTAGGTGAGTGATGTCTCCTCGGTACTGTCGATCTGCGCCGCCACTCGGTCGGGATGCAGCGCCGCCTGCTGCTCGAAGGGTTCATGCAGGAGGGTGTCGCGTGGGTGCGCCCGGTGGGTGGCGTTGAACTCGTTCAGTACCTGCTCGCGCTCGGCGCTGGGCAATGTGTCCAAGGTGCAAGCGCGTATCGCCGGCGTTGATTCGAGGCTCTGTGCCAGCGTTTCGAGGGCCTGAACCATGTGGGCCAGCACGACCTCGGCGTTCACCGAATGATGAATCTGCCCGGTCAGGACGAAGCCGTCGCCAAGGTCGTCCACGGACAGGCTGAACGGGTAGTTGCTGCGCTCCTCGCTGCCCAGCCACTGCGCACCCGGCAGCGCGAACGCCGGTTGTGCGCTGCGTTGAGCCTGACTGTGACGAAAGTTCAGCAACGCCGAAAACAGCGGCGTCTGGACGGGCAGGGCGCTGCACCGTTGCGCCAGCGCCAGGGGCGCGTGTTCGTGGGCCAGCAGTTCGACCAGCCGGCCGTGGGTCTGCCGCAGGGCCGTGTGCAGCGGCGCGTCGAGGTCGATGCGCAGCGGCAAGGTATTGATGAACATGCCCAGCGCCCGCTCGGCTTGTTCGCCGGCGCTGAAACGGCCGAACAGCACGGTGCCGAACACCACCTCGTCGCGGCCACTGGACTTGCCGATCAACAGGGCCCAGGCCAGGTGGAACAGGCTGGCGACACCGACCTCCCAGGTCTTGGCCGATCGTCGCAAGCGCAGGGCCAGGGCAGGTTCCAGCGTACACTGGGCCTCGCGGTTATCGCGGCCCGAACCTTGTACGTCGTGCAGTCCGTAGGGCAGGGTCGGCTCGGTGAGGTCGCCGAGCAGCCGCTGGAAATAAGCCTCGGCGCTGGCCTGGCGATGGGGCTGGCGCGCCTGGGCGACGAACTGGCGAAACGGCACGCTCGGGGGCAGATGGCGATGGGGGTCGAGCATCAGCGCACGAACCTCGGCGAACAGCGATCCCAGGGTGGCGTGGTCGATGGCCAGGTGATGATGGACCAGTTGCAGTTGCCAGTGCCGTGTCGCGCTATCGAAGCGCACGAAGGCCCGCGCCAGGGGCGCGTGTCGGATATCCAGCGGCTGGTCGCTGAACCGTTCACCGTCGGCGAGCTGTTGCACCGGCAGGCTCGCGCTGCGCCAGACCACTTGCACCGGCTCGTCCAGGCCTTCCCAGAGTACCGCGCTGCGCAGGACATCGTGGCGGGCGATCACTTGGTCGAACGCCGCGACGAAGCCTTGCAGTCGCTCGTGGCTGTCGAAGGCCAGGATGGCGCGCAACAGGTAGGCGTCGTCATCCGGTTGCAACAGGTGCTGGAACAGCAAGCCTTCCTGCAGAGGCGCCAGCGGATAGATGTCCTGGACGTTGGCCGTGCCACCCTCGACAGCCGCGACGACCGAGTCGATCTGCGCTTGCGGAAGACTGAGCAGGGGCAACAGCATGTCCGGGGTGATGTGCGGGCAGTCCGGGTCGATGCCCGAGGCGACGATGGGCGCGTGGGGCTCGGCTGGGCTCAGCGGGTGTTCGAGCAGCAGGGCCAGGTGGTGAAGGTTCGCCGCAGCGAACAAGGTCCCGATGTCGAGGTGCCAACCTTCGGCCCGCAATTGCTCGACCAGTTGCACGGCCATCAGCGAGTGGCCGCCGAGGGCAAAGAAATTATCCTGGCGGCCCACCCGCGGCACGCCGAGGGTTTGCGCCCACAGCTCGGCGAGACGATGTTCTACGGGGCCTTGCGGTGCTTCGTAGCGCTGCAGGGCGAAGTGATTTTCACTCGGCTCGGGCAGCGCGCGGCGGTCCAGCTTGCCGTTGGCGGTCAGGCTAAAAGCCTCCACCTGCACAAAGGCCGCCGGCAGCATGTAGTCGGGTAATACCGTGGCCAAGCGGGCCCGCAGTTCGTTGGGCTGTTGAGCCTCGGGCGCGCTGAAATAGGCCAGCAGGCGCTGCTGGGCATCGACCCGCACCACCGCTTCGGTGATGCCGGGCAGGGCCTTGAGCTGCGCTTCGATCTCCCCCAGCTCGATGCGGAAGCCGCGGACCTTGACCTGCAAGTCGTTTCGTCCAAGGAACATCAGTACGCCATCGGCCCGCCAGCGCACCAGGTCACCGGTGCGGTACAGCCGCGTACCGGGGGCGAAAGGGTTGGTGACGAAGCGCTCTTCGCTCAATTGCGCCTGGTTCAGGTAACCGAGGGCCAGTCCGTCGCCACCGATGTACAGCTCGCCAGCGACGCCGATGGGCAGCGGCTGGCGCTGCTCGTCGAGGACGTAGACCTGGGTGTTGCCGATGGGACGGCCGATGGGAATGTCGCCCGCCAGCGCATCTTCGAGGGTGATGCGGTGGGTGGTGGCGAAGGTGGTGCTTTCGGTGGGGCCGTAGCCGTTGAGCAACTGTCCGGGGGGCGATTGGCGCAGCACCCGTTCGATGCAGCGCGGGTCGAGCACATCACCGCCCACCATCAGCAAGCGCAAGGCGGCGAAGGCCGGGGCCAAAACGTCGGCGAACTGATGGAACAACCCGGCGGTGAGCCACAGCACGCTGACTTCGTGGCGCAGCAGGTGTTCATTCAAGCGCTCGGCGTCGAGCACGGTCTGGCGCGGGCAGACCACCAGGCAGCCGCCGTTGAGCAGAGCGCCCCAGATTTCCAAGGTGCTGGCGTCGAAGGCTGGATTGGCGGCCAAGGCGATCCGATCCTGGGCGGTGAAGTCGGCAAAACCGTTGTTGCGCACCAGCCGGGTGACGGCGCGGTGGGGTATCTGCACGCCCTTGGGCACGCCCGTCGAACCGGAGGTGTACATGACGTAGGCGACAGCACCGGCACGGGGCAGCGGCGGGTTCGGCGCATCTTCGAATGATCCGCCGACATCGATCAGTTGCACGCCTTGCACCGCCGGCCTGTCGTCACCTTCGACCAGCAGCCAGTCACTGCCACAATCGGCCAGTACCCGAGCTTGATGGGCCAGGGGAGCATCCCGGTCGATGGGTACATAGGCGGCGCCACGCTTGAGGATGGCCAGCACCGCCACGATCAACGCCGTGCCGCGGGGCAAAGCCAGCGCCACATGATCACCAGCGTTGATACCGCACGCCGCCAGATGCCCGGACAGGCGCTCGGCGCGGCGGTCTAGCTGGCGGTAGCTCAACGACTGTTCGGCATCGAGCAGTGCCGTAGCATCGGGACGCCGTCGTACCTGCGCTTCGAACAGGCTGTGCAGAGCTTCGTCGGCCGGATAGTCACGAACGCTGGCATTGAACCCATGGAGTACTTGCTGCTGTTCGGCGGCGTCCAGCAGCGAGGCCTCGGCCAGCGGCCGGTCGGGGGCGGCCAGCAGCTGTTCGGTCAGATGTTGAAGGCGCCGCAGGTGCGCGGCCATGTCGTCGGCGCTGAACAACCTTGGGTCGTAGTTGAACTCCAGGAGCGGCTCGGTTTTCTCCTCGTAATGACGCAGGTAAATGGCCAACGGGTAGCGCTCGTGACCGTTGTGCCAGGTGCGCAGCGCGCAGCGTGCCGGACCCAGGTGCACGTCCCCCGGGTATCGTTCGACTGACAGCATCACCTCGAACAAATGGCCGGGATGACCGGCGCGGGCGCGCAATTCGCGATGCAGGGTTTGTAACGGGTAGCGTTGGTGCCGATAGCTGCGCAGCGTCTGGCTGGCCACCTGCTGAACGGCGTGGGCAAAGCTCAGCGTCGGGTCGACCTGCACCGCTAGTGGCAGGACCGAGGAAAACATCCCGGCCGTCCGTTTTTGCAGCGGGTTGCTGCGGTTGTGCACGGGCAGGCCGATGACCAGCTGTTCGCGTTGGTCGGTCATTCGGCTGAAATAATAGGCCAACAGGGCACTGAGGCTGTGGCTCAGCGTGGCCCCCTGGGTTTTCGCCCATTGGCTCAACCGCTCAAGGCGCTCGCCACCCAGGGTCCAGATCGCCTGGGCACTGGGCACCGGCTCGCCGACGTTGGCTCGGGCCTGCTGGAACAACGGCGCCGGCAGCGCCGGAAATTGTTCGAGCCAGTAATCACGGGCCTTGGCGTAGCGCGTCGAGTCAAGGAACGCTTGGTCCCGGGCCACGAAATCGCGATAGCCCTGTGCCAACTCGTCGTCAAGGATAGGCGGCTGGCCTTGCAGCAACTGGTTATAGGCCGCGCCCACAGCCTGGCCGATCAGGCCCACCGAGGTGCCGTCGCAGATCAGGTGGTGATAACGGCTGTTCCACAATGCATGGGTGTCCGACAGCTGGAACCACTCCATGCTCCACAACGGCTGGTCGTAAAGGGTGAACGGGGTACGATTGAGCTGCGTGATGTGGGCCAGGGCGCCGTCGCGGGCCAGGGGTTCGGCGCGCCAGTCGTAGTAGGCCAGGGCACCCTGCACGGTGTCGTCAACCCGTTGCGTCAAGTGCCCGGCATGCTCGCTGAAAACCAACCGCAACGCGTCATGCTGGGCCACCACGGCCCGCAGCGCGGCGGTGAACAGGGCGAGGTCCACCGCGCCGTGGATTTCCACGGTGACACCGATGTTGTAGGAGGGGGTATTGGGCGACAGCTGTTGATCGAGCCAGACGGACTGTTGGGTGGAACTCAATGAATAGCATTGCGCTTCGACCATGACACTTCCCTGTGAATGGTTGCGATCCCGGTCGACACGCAGCGGAGGCGGCGACTTTCGCGAACCGATTGTCCTTGAGAACGAACGGCGCACGGGCCTGGTCGACGGGCCTCTCCCTCCTGTCTGCAGAGGGGAGCGAGGCAAGCCACTGGCGGCGCCCGGACGTTCAATCCGAGCGCGTAACATAGCAGCGCTTTCGAAGATGGGAAGCTAATTTTTAAAGGTTGTACGATGTCATAACGCGATCAGATGAACGCGGTTCCGCAGCCTAGAGCGGCCGCCGCGTCGGGGCGGATAAGGTTCACTGCGACGAACACGACGATGGGGTTAGGACCTTTCCGTGCGAACGCTCTTGGACCACAGTGCTGCCGCCAGACAGCCGATGCCAGCCCCGCCCATCACCAACGCCATGCCCTTCGGTGTTCCATCCGCTAACCAACTGACCAATGCTGCACTGAAAATGTCGCTCCCGTAGTGCATGGCCCCGACGAGGGCCAATGTCCAGAAGATTGCCGGCCATGACCACAGCAAAAGGATTGGTGGGCCGCCGGAGGCAGAGTCCCGATCCTTTTGCTGCGGGGCAAACAGGATGTTGCGGCGCTTCCCGAGAATGCATGGGAATTCAAGGCTGAGTTTCCGGATCGGGTCACGCTGATTGAAATCGATCACATGGGCCATGCCGCGTTTCCTGAACAGCCGGATGCCATCGCCAAGCATACTGAAGCCTTTCTCGGGTCGTGAGCGTGCGGCCCACCTGGCTTCAGATATGGTTGAATCACGCACTGCTGGCACTGTTGCTGGCAACTGCTTGAAAAATCAACGCGTAAGTCATTATCTCCAGATGGGCGGGGCGCTGGAGCACGGCCCTCCGAGTCCTGAGGTGGCTGGCGCAAGGCGCTACTTTCTCTTCCAGTACTTCTGCATTTCGAGAAACAGAAAGGACGCCGTCCAGGTGATCAGCACCAGACCGGTCAGTGCTTGCAGGCCGGTCAGGAACTTGATGTTGCCCACGGGACTGATGTCACCGAAACCGATGGTGGTATAGGTCGTGAAGGAAAAGTACACGCAGTCCATGAAAGAGCCATTGAACTGGCCGGACAGGCTGCCCCACTCGCCATCGCGGGTCATCAGGTAGTACGCCAGGGCGAAGCACCAGACTTCGATCGCGTGCGCCAGCAGAGCGCCCAATACGCCTATGACCATCCTGAAGCGGCTCCAGACCTTCAGCCGTGGCAGCCAGTCGTTCATGCGCAACAGGCATTCGTAATGAATGACCACGGCGGTGATCACTACCAGCATATTGATCAGCGTAATGGTCAGCATGGCGAGCCTCGGCGGGTTGTTCTCAGGACGACGCCCAACTCGCGGCAACCGCGACCAGCTTGAGTGGCAACAGCGCGGGGAAGTCCGCCGGGGTCAGGCTTTCTTTTTCCATCAACAGGCGTGCGCCGGTTTCCAGGTCGGAGCGATGCGCCTGGAGCAAGGTCTTGGCCCGTGCGTAGGATTCGTCGAGCAGGGCGCGTATACACAGGTCGACCTCCCTGGCGGTCTGTTCCGAATAATCTTTCTGCCCCGTGGCCTGCATCTGCTCGCCCAGGTAGCTCAGGCTTTGTCGCTCCAGCACCGACTGTCCCAGCTCGGCGCTCATGCCGAAGCGGGTCACCAACTGCCGGGCGATATCAGTCGCGCGGGCCAGGTCGTCGGCGGCCCCGGTGGAGGTCTGGCCATAGATCAGGCATTCGGCGGCGCGGCCTGCCATCAGCACGACGATACGATCCTTGAGCATCTGGCAACTGATCAGGAAGTGGTCTTCCGTCGGACGCTGCAGGGTGTAGCCCAGGGAACCAATGGTACGCGGCACGATGGAGACTTTGTGCACCGGGTCCATGGCTGGCAGGTGAGTCGCCGCCAGGGCGTGGCCCATTTCGTGGTACGCCACCACCTGGCGTTCTTCGGGGCGCAGCACGCTGCTCTTGCGTTCGAGGCCGGCGACCAGACGCTCTACGGCTGCCGTGAAATCGTCCAGGCTGACCGTGTCGGCACCGCGACGGGTCGCGACTATCGCCGCTTCATTGACCAGGTTTGCCAGGTCGGCGCCGGTGAAACCGGTGGTGATCTCGGCAATGCGCGCACTGTCGAGGGCCGGGTCCACGGCGATTTTTTGCAGGTGCACGCTGAGAATCGCCTGCCGCCCCTTGCGATCCGGACGATCGATCAAGACCTGACGGTCGATCCGACCGGCGCGCAGCAGTGCCGGGTCGAGAATTTCCGGGCGGTTGGTGGCGGCCAGCAGCACCACGCCCTCGCGGGGGTCGAAGCCGTCCAGCTCCGCCAGAAGCTGGTTGAGGGTCTGTTCTTTTTCGTCATTGCCGCCCAATACGCCGACGCCGCGCATCTTGCCCAGGGCGTCCAGTTCATCGATAAAGATGATGCAAGGCGCGGCCTCGCGCGCTTGTTCGAACAGATCATGGACCCGCGCAGCTCCGACGCCGACGAACATTTCGACGAACTCCGAGCCCGAGATCGAGAAGAACGGCACCCCGGCTTCGCCTGCGATGGCTTTGGCCACCAGGGTCTTGCCGGTGCCCGGCGGGCCGACCAGCAGCGTGCCTTTGGGAATATGCGCTCCCAGCCGTGCGTACTTGGCCTTGTCCTTGAGGAACGAAACGATCTCCACCAACTCGGCCTTGGCTTCATCGATGCCGGCGACATCAGCGAAGGTGACGCCGGTGTCTCGTTGAACAAACACTTTGGCCCGGGATTTGCCGATGTTCATCAGCCCGCCCAGGCCCTGTTTTTCCGCGACGCCGCGGAACAGGAAATGCCAGACCACCATGATTAGGATAAAGGGCAACAGCCAGCCCAGCAGGCCGCTCAAGAAGCCATTGTCATTGACCCCGGTGAAGCTGGCCCCCGATTGCGTCAGGTTCTCGGCCAGCGCGGGGTCGACCCGCACGGTCGAGAACAACGTGTGACCGTCGATCGGCACTTGCAGCTTGCCGCGGATCCGGTCTTTCTCGACCTGCAAGTCGCTGACTTTCTGCTCGTTCAGCAGTTGCAGGAACTGACTGTAGGGGATGTTTTGCACCACCCGATGTTCTGCCCACAGAAACTGTGCAGCTGCGAACACGACAAACGCGGCCAGAAAGTAGGACAGATTCCATTGGTGGTTCTTTTTCATGACCTCGACTCACAAGTAGGTGCGTACGGCGAATGCAGCCGCTGGGTGTTATGACGGGCGAAGATTGGCCAGTGACTGGTTTCTACACCCAAACCACGGAAAGTCATTGAGGTATATCAACAAGGCACGAGTGACTTGGCCATTGGGCAAGGGCCTGACATTAGTTGACAAAGATCAGAGTGCACGCCGGGCAACACCGGATACTTGAACGATGGTTTTCAGTCACGCGCTGCTCGGCAGGAAATCGTGCTGCAATCATGCCCGTAGGCCGAGGTCTCTAATGTCGACATTCAAACGTATTCTATTGATTGCACCTTCGGAGATGACTCGCACTCCGGCCTTTGACCGGGCCCACGCGCTGGCCTGTGCCACTGGCGCGTTGTTGCATATCGTGGCGTTTGACTATGTGAAGCCGCTGGCATTGGCCGGGCTGTTCGACCATGACGCGATGGCCCAGGCCAGGGAAGGCTATCTGCAGATCCATCGCCATTGGCTGGAGCAGCAAGTTCGCTTTCATCGGCGCGCGGGGCTGGAGATCCACTATGAAGTGGTGTGGGCAAAACCCAGCCCGGCGCATGTGCTGGCGTATGTGAACGATTTTCGCGCTGACCTGGTGGTCAAGGACGCTCAGCATGTCTCGGCCCTTGACCGGACCTTCCATCAACCCCTGGATTGGCTGTTGTTACGCGACTGTACGGCCTGCCTGCACCTGGTCACCAACGCCCGGCATCCAAAACCGCTGAAAGTACTCGCCGCCGTGGACCTGTCACATCTGGAGGAACTGACCTACGGGCTCAACGAACGCGTGCTCGAATTCGCGTCGACATTGGCACGAGCCTGCGACGCACAATTGCATCTGTTGAATGTCAGCAACTGGTCGGTGATGGGCGATCCCCCAATGAGTGTGCCGACCCTGAGCCTGGAGAACACTTTGAGCGACGCGGTCAATGACGTCCAGGCAGAAGCGTTCGACGCCCTCGCCGAACGCTACGGCATCGACTGGGCGCACCAGCATGTATTGACAGGTATTCCTCACAAAGTGATCAGCCTGTTCGCACGGCAGAATGCGTTCGACGTGGTCGTGCTGGGCACGGCCTATCGCGACGGGCCCGACCGGATGATGGGCAGCACTGCCGAGAGCGTGCTGAACCGTACTTCATGCAGTTTGATGATCGTCAAGCCCTTGCCCTGGCTTGACTGAAACCGCCGATAGCGATGGACGCGCGGGGTTTTCGATGGCACGGGTAGTTGATTTTTATCAATCGCTGTCCGCGGAAAAAGAGCAACGTGCGGGGGCTGGTTCAAAGCGCACTCGCACAAGATGCCTTTGCCCACCGAGCCGCTGCACGGAATGAACGGCAAGATCTCAACCTCATCGAGTATCGGTTGACGGGGCCTGCACCACCGAACCCGTCATGGAGCAATCATGCATTTCCTAGCCTTGGCGGTGGACTATGACGGCACGATTGCCGAGAGCGGCAATGTTCCGGCGCAAGTCTGTACAGCGCTGGCCACCCTCAAGGACAGCGGTCGCAAGCTGTTGTTGATTACCGGCAGGGAGCTGCAAGCGCTCAAGCATCATTTTGACCGTTTGGATCTGTTCGACCTGGTGGTCGCGGAAAACGGAGCGCTCTTGTACGACCCGCGCACCGACACAGAGGAGCTCATCGCCGATTCTGCCTCGACTGAACTGGTGCAGCGCCTGCGGGAAAAAGGCGTTTCGCCTTTATCCGTTGGCAGGTCGGTCATCGCCACCTGGCATCCGTTCGAGGGCGCGGTGATCACCTCGATACGCGAACTGGGCCTCGAGTTGCAGATGACCTTCAACAAAGATGCGGTCATGGTCTTGCCGTCGGGAGTGAACAAGGCCTCGGGCCTGAGCGCGGCGTTGCTGAGACTGGGGATCTGTGAATTGAACGTGGTCGGTGTGGGCGATGCCGAAAATGACCACGCGTTTCTGGCGATCTGCGGCTGTGCGGCGGCGGTGAACAACGCCATTGAATCGATCAAGGCCCAGGCAGATATTTGCCTGCGCAATGATCACGGGCAAGGAGTCTGCGAATTGATCGACATGCTCCTGGAAAAGGACGCGGCGCTGGTTCCGGTCGAGCGTATCGGCATGGAACTGGGGCAGACCGCCGATGCGCGCAAGGTCTGGCTGGCGCCGGAGTCGGTGATGCTGGTCATCGGCAATTCCGGCTCCGGCAAGTCGAGCTATGTGACCTGGCTGACCGAGCGCATGGTCGAGGCGCGTCAGGGATTCTGCATCATTGATCCCGAAGGCGATTACCTGTCCCTGGACGGTGCGGTAACGGTGGGAGGACTGACCGTTCCGCCGACCACCGAAGAGTCATTGCATCACCTGTTGCTGGCACGGCTCAACGTCGTGGTAAGCACCTTGGCCCTGGACCCGCCGGCCCGGGTGCAACTGTTCGGCGAATTGCTGCCTTTTATCCAGCAGCTACGCAGCACCTCGGGTCGACCCTACTGGCTGGTGGTGGACGAGGCTCACTACATGTTGCCCCACTGTGCTGCCTGGCCTGCGGGGTTCCTGGCCAATATGGGGGCAGTCATCGTGGCGCTGGATTTCGAGCAGGTCTGTCCGTCCGTGCTGGAGGTGGTTGACGTACTGGTGACGCTGGGCAGCACCGCCCGGGAGCTGGTCCAACGTTTTGCCCAGCACACGCAGCGCAGCAGCCCGGATTTTGCACCGCGCACCTCAGCGCCTGAATATTGCTGTCTCTGGGAGCTGCGCAAAGGTAACGAAGTGGTGCAGATGACCCCGCAGCAGCCCCAGCAGAAACATCATCGCCACAGTGGCAAATATGCGGCGGGGGATGTGGGGGACTGGCATGCGTTCTACTTTCCAAGCCTCGACCAACGCGCTTCGAACCTGGCCGAGTTTTTATCTTCGCTGGCGCGCCTGGACGATGGCGCCTTCTGCCAACACCGCCAGGCCGGAGACTTTTCCAACTGGTTTCGCGAGGTGATCCGCGATGACGTGCTGGCCAACGAAACCCATCTGCTGGAAACCGACGCCTCGGTGGCGTCCCAGGATGCCTTGGCTCGGATCGCGCGCCTGGTGCAAGCGCGCTACCATCTGGAACACCGATGAAAGGTCGGGCAACTTACCCGATTAGAGCTCCAGTTGGTGAACAATGCGATCGAAGTCCCGATCCAGGTAGGCCGAGGTAAAGCCAAATTGCTTGTACAACCCATGAACCGGGTAATCGGTCGACAGGTTCGTCGAGCACATTTTGCGATACCCCTTGCGCCTGGCTGCATCTATCAGATGCCCCAGCAATAAACGGCCCAGGCCCTTGCGTAGCCAGGGTTCGGCAACGGCGACAGCGCAACCGCAGTGCTCGGGATTATCCGCGGCACGCCTGTAGTGGCTGACGCCGATGACCTGCAACTCGCCCTCATGGTGGATCAGTGCCAGGTAACCTTGGCTGAACGTCTCGGACTCGCTCAGCAGTGTATCGATGGCGTGCCCATCGACATGGTTCACCGCCCCCAGAAAGCGCAAACGCAACGACAGTGGAGACAAACGCTGGAAAAAAAGCAGCAGGCGCGCATGATCGTCGGTCGACAGCGGACGAATGAGCACATGGGTTCCGTCGCTCAGCTTCTCCAGCCAGTGTTCTGCGGGCGGTGCTTTATCCATCTCGGCAATGAGAGCAGCAGTGTGTTGATTAGCTAGCATGGTGGACTCCAGCGCACAGTGAGGTCGAACAACGACCGGGATCACATTGAGGGTTCGGTGGCGCCGGCGTATTGATCAAAGTCAGAAAGCGCGATGCGGACCCGCAAAGGCCGTGGCATTCAGCGACATATGCTCCACCCGCACATCCGTACCGCTGCCGTTCGCGGGTTGACCTGGGTCAAACGCAGCCATCCGTACCGCGCCAGAATCAGGCACTCTGCTGATTCGTTCAGGGGCACGGCATGCCTGTCAAATCGCCCACTCCAGGTGTCATTGATTCGCCTGTGTGTGAAGAAGACCCACCCTATAGCCGCTCCGCGCTGTGGCTAAGCTGGCTGCTGGGCGCCGCGATGTTTGCGGCCGTGGTCGGTGTGGCTCTGCGATTCACCGACGTCGAATCGTTCACACGCTTGCTGGCCCGAGCAGAGCCGTTATGGCTGGTCGCCGCACTGGTTCTGCAGGGGCTGACGTATATCGCTCAAGGCCAGGTCTTTCGAGTCGTGCTCAAGGCCGGGGCACAACCGCTTTCACTCTGGGACGCGGGCAGACTCAGTGTGATGAAGCTGTTTGTCGATCAAGCGCTACCGTCCTCGGGCATCAGCGGAGCCTTCGCGGTCGTGGCCTCCTTTGTCCGCCTCGGGTTCGCAAAACCGCTGGTACTGGCAAGCCTGGTGCTGGACTTGTCCGGGTATTTTCTGGCGTATGCAGTGTCAGTCGGCGTG
Source organism: Pseudomonas sp. ICMP22404 (assembly GCF_006227205.1). Taxonomy (GTDB): domain Bacteria; phylum Pseudomonadota; class Gammaproteobacteria; order Pseudomonadales; family Pseudomonadaceae; genus Aquipseudomonas. Next base: position 84,978 of record NZ_VCNG01000003.1, on the reverse strand, counting down.
GCATTGCCGGTGGTGATCCTCCAGGGCCATGCCACACCGACGGTCATGACGGCGTGCCTGCTGTTCGTCAGCGTAAGCCTGCTGCTGGCAGTCGTCATGCCTCGACTGACGGGCAACCCGCGATGGGTAGCGCATCTGCCGGGACAGCGCTTTTCGATTGTCGCCAGAGTCGTTTCATTGCTCACGGGCGCGGACAAAGACCTGGCTCGCAGCCCGGGTCTGCTCTGGCGCATTACCCTCTTGGAGCTGATGATCATTGTGCTGGATAGCGCGACATTGTGGGTTCTGGTCCGGGCGCTGGGTGTCTCGGCACCGCCGTTGGGGTTGTTTGCCGGCTTTATGCTGGCCAGTGTGCTGCGCAGTATAGGCATAGTGCCCGGTGGGCTCGGCGCCTTCGAAGCGGCGGCGGTGGTGACGTTGCATTGGGTCGGAGTGAACGTTGCAGTGGCGCTTTCCGCCACCTTGTTGTTTCGCGGGTTGACCTTCTGGTTACCGATGCTGCCCGGCCTTTGGCTGGCCCATCGCGAATGGCGCTCCACCGCCAGGCAACCGGAGCGCTTGACTACCACCGATTACTGGAGCCCGGCGCTGAACCAGGTATTCAGCAACGTCCACAGCAGCCCGCAAGGGTTGAGCCAGGCCGAGGCCCGTGCGCGCATGCGTAGCGCGCCGGCCCGGCCCAAGGACCGCCCGCGCGGTCTGGGCAGGCTGGTGCTGGAGCAAATGCGCACACCTCTGGTGCTGATCCTGATTGTGGGCACGCTGGTGGCCGTGTCGGTGGGGGACTGGCTGGATGCGGCGATTGTCGGCTGCATTGTGCTCATCAGCGAGGTACTCAGCGCCTGGTATGAAAATCGCGCGAGCACGGCGGTGGAGCAATTGCGCAGCAAGATCGCATTGCGCGCCACGGTACGTCGCGACGGCAAGCCCCTGGATATTGCCGCAAGCGAGGTGGTGCCGGGGGATATCCTGTTGCTCAGCGCCGGCAGCCTGATCGCAGCCGATGGCCGGATTCTGCAGGCCCTCGATTGCTTCATCGGCGAGGGTCTGCTTACTGGCGAAACCTTCCCGGTAGAGAAATTACCGGGCGATTGCACACCTGAGGCCACCCTCGGCCAACGGCACAACTGTGTATTCATGGGCACCTCGGTGCGCAGCGGGACCGCCGAGGTGCTGGTCACCCGCTACGCCTCGGACAGTGAAATCGGGCGCATTGCCAAGACCCTGACGCTGCGCCCGCCCGAGACCGAGTTCGAGCGCGGCCTGCGACGCTTTGGCGGGTTGCTGCTGCGGGTGATGCTGGTGATCACGATTGTGGTGTTCGGCATCAATATCCTGTTGCATCGTCCCGCCCTCGATACCTTGTTGTTTGCCATCGCGCTGTCCATCGGGCTGTCGCCGGAGCTGCTGCCGGCGATCCTGAGTATCACCCTGGCCAAAGGCGCACAACGCATGGCGGGCAAGGGCGTCATCGTGCGTCACCTCAATGCCATCGAAAACCTGGGGGCGATGGACATCCTGTGTACCGACAAGACCGGTACGCTGACCCGAGGTGTCGTCGTGCTGGACGGCGCCATGGACGCAGAGGGCAATGTCGACGCCACTGTCCTGCAGTTGGCGGTATTCAATGCCAGCCTGCAGACCGGCATGCGCAACGCAATGGACGATGCGATCACCCTGGCTGGTAAAACCCTGGCGCCCTGTCCCGGGGCGAGCAAACGCGATGAAGTACCGTATGACTTCGTCCGCAAGCGCTTGAGCGTGGTGGTCGCGAATGCACCGGAGGCCGCCAGGCTGATGGTGACCAAAGGGGCGCTGGATAACGTGCTTGAGGTCTGCACCCATGTGCGCCGCGGCGAACAATTGCTGGCGCTGACCGCGAACGAGCGGGCCGCGATCACGCAGCGTTTCGCCGACTGGAGTGAGCAGGGGTTCAGGGTTCTGGGCTTGGCCACGCGTGTCTTGCCGGATCTTTCGCACTATGGTCGGGACGAAGAAAAGGACATGACCTTTCGCGGTTTTCTCCTGTTCTTCGATCCGCCGGAGCCGGGTGTCAAAGACACCATTGCCAGCCTTGGCCGCCTCGGCGTGCAGGTGAAGATCATCAGCGGCGACAGCCATCTGGTCGCCCGGCATGTCGGCCAGGCCGTGGGCCTGCCGGTGGAGCGGATCATCACCGGTGCCGAACTAGGTGCCATGAAAGACGAGGCATTGATGCACTTGGCGCCGCTGACGACGCTCTTCACCGAAGTCGACCCCAACCAGAAAGAGCGCATCATCCGCGCCCTGCAAAAGACCGGGCACGTCGTCGGTTATATGGGGGACGGCATCAATGATGCTCCGGCGCTGCAGGTGGCCGATATCGGTATTTCCGTGGATAACGCCGCCGATGTGGCCAAACAGGCCGCCGACTTCGTGCTGCTGGAGCACAACCTCGACGTGTTGCGCGAAGGTATCGAGGAGGGCCGGCATACCTTTGCCAATACCCTGAAGTACATTTCCATCGTCTCCAGTGCCAATTTCGGCAACATGATCAGCATGGCTCTCGCGTCCCTGGTCTTGCCCTTCCTGCCGATGCTGGCCAAGCAGATTTTGCTCAACAACTTCCTCTCTGACATCCCCTCCATGGGTATCGCCAGCGACAACGTCGATCGCGAATGGGAAAACACCCCTCATCGCTGGAACATCAGTGAAATCCGCAACTTCATGGTGGTGTTCGGACTGGTCAGCTCACTGTTCGATGTATTCACCTTCGCGGCGCTGTACCTGTTGGCGGAAAAGGGTCCCGAAGTCTTCCGCAGTGGCTGGTTCGTCGAGTCGCTGTTGACCCAACTATTGACGATTTTCATCGTGCGCACCTACCGCCCGTTCTACCACAGCCGGCCGGCGAAGCTGTTGCTGTCGAGTGCCGCGGCCATCGGTGCGTTGGCCGTCGGGCTGCCTTACAGCCCGATGGCGCCGTGGTTTGGCCTGGTACCCTTGCCCTTGCCGATCCTGCTGACGGTGTTGGCAATCAGCGGGGTGTACATGGCGGCGGCTGAAGGAGCGAAGCGGCTCTTCTACCGCCACCAACGTTTGAACCGCGCTCGCGGTATGCCATAGGAACGCGCCTTCCAGGGCTTGCCTCAGGCGATTCGCGAGATGGATGCTCCGCTATTTCTTGTTTCTGATTTTTCTGATCTGGATCAGGACCCGCCCAACAGCGGCTCCTATGCTCGGATTGGCGCCAGGCGTTGGGATAAACCAGTTTGCATTCTGCCGTCCCAATCTCCAGGACCATCGCGACCGGCTGGACCAGAACACAACCGCGCCCTGACGGCCAGTCCGATGTAATCAAACCGCAGGCGTCAGCGCCTGATGAGGTGAGCTATGACCCATAGTCCTTCTCTGCAAACCCTCTGGCAGGATCGGTCTGCGGCCGGTCAAAGCCTGGTGGAGCCGTTGCTTAAATATGCACGGCGCCCCGACGTCATCGTCCTGGCCTTGCCCCGAGGCGGCGTTCCGGTGGCCTATGAGGTGGCGACCGCTCTGCAGGTGCGGCTGGACCTCCTGGTGGTGCGCAAGCTCGGTGTTCCCTCCCAGCCGGAATTCGCCATGGGCGCCATCGCCAGTGGCGGGATACGCATTCGCAATGAAGAGATGCTGCGGGCGCATTCGATAGATCAAGACAGTTATGACGCCGTGGTCGCACGGGAAACCCGCGAGCTATTACGCCGCGAGCAGGTGTACCGGGGGACGCGGCCGCCGGTGCCACTCAAAGACCAGGTGGTCATCCTGATCGATGACGGCCTGGCCACGGGGGCCTCGATGATCGCCGCCATCCACGCGGTGCAGCTGCAGGCCCCGGCGCGTATCGTCGTGGCGGTGCCGGTGGCGCCGCCAGATACGGTGGAAACCCTGCGCTGCATCGTCAATGAAGTGATTTGCCCGCTGATGCCTGAGCGGATGATGTCCATCGGGTACTGGTATGCGAACTTCTCCCAGACCAGCGATGAGGAGGTCATTGAGCTATTGCAGCGGGCCTGGCAGCGCCGATGAGGCTGATGTCGGATCAATCGCCATGATCCTCCGGCCCATCATGAAGTTGATGAAAAATGTTGCGCTTCATGCAAATGAATTCCGGGTCCATGACCATGTCGAGATTGCGCGGGCGGCCGATGGGTACGTCGAGCACTTCCTTGATCCGGCCAGGGCGCGCGCCCATCACGAATATGCGGTCGCCGAGCAGGATTGCCTCGTCGATGTCGTGGGTGACGAACAGCACGGTTTTCTTGCTGTGCTCCCAGACCTTGAGCAGCAGTTGCTGCATTTGCAGGCGGGTCTGGCTGTCGAGCGCGCCGAAGGGTTCGTCCATCAGTAGGATTTGCGGGTCATTGGCCAGCGCACGAGCGATCGCCACGCGCTGCATCATTCCGCCTGAAAGCTGTTTTGAATAGTTGTCGGCAAAGCGCCGCAGACCGACTTCGTTCAGGTAGAACTCGACGATGTCCTTGCGCTCTGCGGCGGGCATGCCGCGCCGCTTGAGGCCGAACTCGATGTTCTTGCGCACGGTCAGCCACGGGAACAAGGTGTAGCCCTGAAACACCATGCCGCGATCGGCACCGGGGCCGTCGACTTGTTGACCGCCGACATAGATGTCGCCAGCGGTTGGCTCAGCCAGGCCGGCGGTCAGGTACAGCAGGCTGGATTTGCCACAACCTGATGGGCCCACCAGCACCGCGAATTGTTGATCGGGAACGTCGAACGTGACCTTGTCCAGCGCCGTGAAGGTATCGCCCGACGGCGTCTTGTATTGCAGGGTGACGTTGTCGACCCGCAGGCGCGGTGTGGCAGGGGCGCTCACGGGGGTTGGTCGTAGCTGAATCGGTGAGGTTGCGGTTACTGAGCCCATGCGGCCACCTTCAAGCGAAGAAGTCTGAACAGTTGATCGGTGATCAGGCCCAGCAGGCCGATGACGGCGATCGCCAGGAAAATCACATCGACCTGAAAACCACGCATGGCCTTGAGGCTCAGGTACCCCAGGCCGCTGGAAGCCGCGACCAGTTCGGCCACCACCAGGTAGGTCCAGGCCCACCCCATGGTGACGCGCAAGGTGTCCAGCACACCGGGAAGCGAAGCCGGGGCGATCACGTGCAGCACCGCATCCGTGCGACTGGAGCCCAGGGTGTAGGAGGCGTTGATCAAATCCTTGGAGATGCCCTTGGACACGTCGGCGATCATCACCAGTTGCTGGAAAAACACGCCGAAAATGATGATCGACACCCGCTGTTCCAGGCCGATGCCGATCCACAGGATGAACAGCGGCACGAATGAGGTGACCGGCAGGTAGCGGATGAAGTTGACCAGCGGTTCGAGGAACGCTTGCACGACCCGGAAGCTGCCCATCATCAGGCCGATCGGCACCGCGACCACCGACGAGACGATGAAACCGACCATCACCACTTCCACGCTGGCCCACACATGCGGACCGAGGGTGCCGTCACGGGCCAGGCGCATGGCTGCCTCGAAGACTGCGCCCGGTGTTGGCAGGAACATCGCTGGTACCACGGCGCCGTAGGAAAGAAAGGCCCACAGACCGATCATCAGGACCCAGGCCAGGCTGCTGGCACTCCAGATCACCTGTACAGGCAGGCTGGTCTTGGGCGTCAGGCAGCGGTTGAGCCACGAATTGCGCTTGGACATGACGTGCTCCTGGTTTATTTCGGGCTGATGAAGCGGTTGTCGATCAGGTCGCTGTAACTCACGTTGTACGGCTTGCCCTGCAACTCGCTGGCGGTTTCGTTGGCCAGTTTGATCACCGTGGCGGCATCGCCCTGGGTGCCGTTGCTGCCCAGCAGTTTTTCGCTCATGGCCTGATCGTAGAAGCGCACGCCCTGGGCGGCAGCTTCCAGTTCAGCCGGGTCGGCGAGGTAGCCACCGACACCTTTGGCCATGATCGCGTAGGCCTCTTTCGGGTGGTCCTTGGTGTATTGCACGGCCTTGTAGAGGCCGCTGACCAGCGCCTTGACGTCAGCCTGCTGTTTGTCGATCACATCACAGCTCAGTGCCACGACATCGACGATCACGCCAGGCGTCGTGCTGCTGTCTACCAGTACCTTGCCTTGTTGTTTCTTGCGCACGGTGGTCAGGTGCGGTTCCCAGGTCACCGCGGCCGGCACGCGGCCGGCGATGAAGGCGGTGGCCGCGTCGTCTGCGGTCATGTTCTGGATCGTCAGGTCGCTCATCTTCATGCCGGCGTTTTTCAGCAGATAGTTGAGCCAGAACTGCGACACCGAACCTTCGTTGACGGCAACGGCCTTGCCTTTGAGGTCCTGCAGGCTGTTGACGTCCTTGCCCACCAGCACGCCGTCGCCGCCGTGGCTGTCATCCAGCGCGGCCACGGCCTTGAAGCAGAACTGCGGACGGTATTTGAGGATTTCATCGAGGGTCGAGGCCGAACCGGACAACTTGCCCGAGGCCTGGGCAGCCATGTACATGGAGGCTTCTTCGATGGTCGGCAACTCGACGGTGAGGCCCTGTTCCTTGAAGTAGCCCAGGTCCTTGGCCAGGTAGAGGGTGCCGTAGCCGACCCAGGTGGTATGTCCGATGGACAGGGTTCCGGCTTGAGCACCACCGGCAAGGCCGGCAGCGATTGCAGACAGGGCCAGCGGACGCACGCAACGCGATACGAAAGACTTGATCATGTAACACTCCCGGAATCGTGGTTGTAATTCGTTATTTCTCGGGGCAGTGGGCTAGACGCCAAAAACACATCGCTTATGGCCTCTTGCGGACCTTTTTGCCTCTGTGGGCAGGATTGATGGTGGCCGATGTCGGGGGATAGGAAAATTAGTAAATATGTGGTCGGTGATGAGGAAAAAACTGGGGTGGGGAAGGGGGCGTGAATAGCGTTCCAACCTGGGGCGCGCAATAAGAAAACGCCGCTTCCTGGTGCGGAAAACGGCGTTCTTCGAGGCTGCTGCGTGACTTCAAGAGACGGTGGTACGGCACCGGATCAGATCCGCCGCTTTCTCGCCGATCATGATGCAAGGCGCGTTGGTATTGCCGCTGATCAGCGTCGGCATGATCGAGGCATCGACCACGCGCAGGCCTTGAATGCCATGCACTTTGAGGTCCGGCCCGACCACACTCATGGCGTCGACTCCCATCTTGCAGGTGCCCACCGGGTGGAACACCGTCGCGGCATATTCGCGCACATAGGTCATCAGCTGTTCGTCCGTCTGTACGTGGGCGCCGGGCAGCATCTCCTTGCCACGAATGCCATCGAACGGTTGATCGGCGAGGATCTTGCGCGCCAGTTTAAGGCCTTCGATCAAGACCCTGGCGTCCTCGGGATCGGAGAGGAAATTGAAGTCGATGACCGGTTTGGCCGCGCTGTCCAGGCGTATCTCGCCGATGCTCCTGGGGCGCAGCACGCAGGTGTGCACGGCATATCCGTGTCCCCACTCGAACAGCCGTCCGCGATGACTGCGATAGCCTGGCACGAAGTGAAATTGCACGTCCGGCAGGGCGTTGGCCAGCGGTGTACGGGCAAATCCCCCAGCCTCGACATAATTGGTCGTCAACCAACCTTTTTTGCGCCATACATAACGCAGCGGCGACAGGACGATGCTTGGCAGGGCGCCCAGTGAGAAACCCAGTGTCAGCGGGCTTTTCGAACGCACCGTGATGAGCCCGTCGAGGTGATCCTGCAGGTTCTTGCCGACACCGGGCAGGTCGTGTTCAACCTTGATCCCGGCCTTTTCCAGCTCGCTCGCAGGTCCGATGCCGGACGCGAGCAACAGGCTCGGGCTGCCCAGCGAGCCTGCCGACAGAATGACCTCCCGGTTCGAACTCAGGACCAGGGTCCTGCCGTCCGAGACCACCTTCACCCCCTTGGCCACTCGCTGCTGGAGCATCAAGGCCTGCACCGAGCAATCAGTGATCACGGTGAGGTTGGGGCGATCAAGCACGGGGGCGACAAACGCGCGATAGCTCGACAGGCGCCGTGCGTTTTTCTGCGTCAGATTGTAGAGGCCACAGCCTTCAAGCGTTTCGCCATTGAAGTCGTCGTTGAGAGGGATGCCCATGCGCTGCGCGGCGTTGACGAACAGTCGCGACACCGGATTGGGATCGCGTGCCGCTTCGACGTGCAGCTCGCCAGCCGTACCATGCAGGCGCGGGTCCTGGCCGAGTCGGTTGTTTTCCGATTTCCTGAAGTAGGGCAGCACGCTGTCCCAGTCCCATCCGGCACAACCGGCCTGCGCCCAGCGGTCGTAATCACTGGCGTGACCGCGAATATAGATCATGCTGTTCATCGAACTGGAGCCGCCCAGCGCCTTGCCGCGTGGTGTGTGCAGGGTTCGGCCGTTGAGGTGCTTTTGCGGCGCCGAGAGGAAATTCCAGCTGTACTTTTTGCTCTTGTACAACGTGATGGTCCCGGCTGGCGTCTGGATACGCAGGCTGTTGTCGTGGCTTCCCGCCTCGATCAGGCAGACGCTGACGTCGGGATCGGCACTCAGGCGGTTCGCCAGCACGCATCCGGACGAACCGGCGCCGACAATGATGTAGTCGTATTCGGTTTTCATGCGTTCCCTCTTGAAAGCGCCCCAAGTGGCAGGCATGGCTCAGCGCAGCTGAAACCAGGTGGTCTTCAGTTGTGTGTATTTATCGAAGGAATGCAGCGACAGGTCGCGACCGAAGCCGGACTGCTTGCCACCGCCGAACGGTACGCTGACGTCCAGCGCGTCGACGGTGTTGACCGAAACCGTCCCGGCATTCAGTCGGCTGGCGACCCGGTGTGCGCGATTGAGGTCGTCGCTCCACACCGATGCAGCCAGCCCATAGATGTGCTTGTTGGCCATCTGCACGGCCTGGTCTTCATCATCGAATGACGTGATTGCCAGCACTGGGCCGAATACTTCTTCACGAGATAGGCGCATGCCCGGTGTGACGTCGGTGAACAGCGTCGGCTGGATGAAGTTGTCCGAGCCGTTGATGACGACCCGTTCACCGCCCGCCACCCGTCGTGCACCGCTGGCACTCGCTTCGCCTATGTAATCCATGATGCGTGCGGCCTGGGTGGCGTCGACGATGGCGCCCATTTTGCTGGCCGGGTCCAGTGGATCGCCGGGCTGCCAGTGCTGCGCTTTCTCGATCAGGCGCTCGACGAACTCATCATGAATCGAGCGCTGCACCAGCAGCCGCGAGTTGGCCGAGCAGACTTCTCCCTGGTTGAAGAAAATCCCGAACGCGGCTTTTTCGGCGGCCAGGTCCTGATCCTGGCAGTCGGCGAACACCAGGTTCGGGCTCTTGCCACCGCACTCCAGCCACACCTGCTTGAGGTTCGACTGCGCCGCGTATTGCATGAAGTATTTGCCCACCTGGGTGGAACCGGTGAAGACCAGTGCGTCGACATCCGGATGCAGGCCCAGTGCGCGTCCTGCCTGTTCGCCGAGGCCGGTGATGACGTTGAAGACACCTTCCGGTACGCCAGCTTCCAGCGCCAGTTCGGCAAGGCGCAAGGCCGAGAAGGGGGATTGTTCAGCGGGTTTGAGGATCACGCTGTTGCCGGCGGCAAGCGCCGGGGCGAGTTTCCAGGCCGCCATGTCCAGCGGGAAGTTCCACGGCACCACGGCCGCGATGACCCCCAGCGGTACCCGAGTGATCGTTGCCAGCGTGCCAGGGCCGGTCGGTGCGACCTGGTCGTACAGCTTGTCGAGGCTTTCGGCGTACCAGGCAAATACGTGGGCAGCGCCCGGTACATCGATGCTGTAGGCGTCCATCACCGGCTTGCCCATGCTCAGGGAGTCGAGCAGTGCCAGCTCTTCGCGATGGGCCAGGATCGATTCGGACAGGCGCAGCAGCACAGCCTTGCGCTCCCTGGGGTGCATGCGCGCCCATGGCCCGGTTTCAAAGCAATGGCGAGCGCTCTGGACTGCCTCGTTGACTTCGGCATCCGAACAAGCGGCCACATTGGCCAGCAAGTCATTCGTGGCCGGGTTGACCACGGCGAAGGTCGCGCCGTTGCGCGCCTGGTGAGGCTTGCCCGCGATCATTGCCGTGTTGATGAAGCGTTGGCTGTCAGCCAGGCGCTGCCAGCTTTTCAAGTCCGTCACTGCACACTCCTCAATGGCCTCCAGGGCCATGGTCACAATCAGTGGGGCCGATAGTGGGGGAATGCCAGGCGACGGGAAATTATTAAAAATGTCGTTGCTACCGATAAAAAAGCTCGCCCGAAATGTTTCCTTGAGAGGCGACTAAGACTGTATGAACATCGCTTTTTTAGCTTCATTGGAGAGCAATTTGCTTGTTTCTTCGCGGCTGTGAACCTCGCAGAATAACGCGCAGGATCCAGCACTCCGGTTCACCCCATTCGAGGTAGCTATGGCCGCTTACAACCTGCGACAACTCAAGTACTTCGTCACCACGGTGGAGTGCGGCAGCGTCGCCGAGGCATCGCGCAAGCTCTACATCGCGCAGCCTTCGGTTTCGACCGCGATCAAGCATCTGGAAGAGAGCTTCGCGGTGCAGTTGTTCATCAGGCACCATGCCCAGGGCGTGACGCTGACCCCTGGCGGCGCGCGGTTCTATCGCAAGGCGCAGGAACTGCTGCGGGTGGCCCATGAGTTCGAGCAGAACGCCCTGGCCGACAACGATATCGTTGCCGGTCAGATTGACATTGGCTGTTTCGAAACCGTCGCACCGCTGTACCTGCCGCGGCTGCTTTCCGGTTTTCGCGATCGCTGGCCGGGGGTGGAAATTCGCATGCGCGATGGTGAGCAACAGGAACTGGTGCAGGCGCTGACGTCGGGCAGCATCGACCTGGCGATTCTGTATGAGCATGACCTGGACAGCACGATCGAAACTGCACCGCTGATGGCGCCGCAGCAGCCCTATGCATTGTTACCTGAGGGACATCGCTTCGCCAATCAGGCGAAGGTGTCGCTCAACGATCTGGTGCTCGAACCCATGGTGCTGCTGGATGTACAGCCGAGCCGGACCTATTTCGTCAGCATCTTCGAAGAGCGCGGTCTGTCGCCGCACATCCAGTTCAGCTCGCCGTCAATCGAGATGGTCCGGGGCATGGTGGGGCGCGGTTTTGGCTTCTCGATCCTGGTGACCCGACCCAAATCCGAATACACCTACGATGGACAGAAAGTGGTGTGCGTGCCGCTGGCCGAGCAGGTCACCGGCTCGGGACTGTCAGCCGCCTGGCTTCGCCGTTCGGCATTGACCAAACCGGCGCAACTGTTCGTGGATCATTGCCGGGAAGAGTTGGCGCCCAGGACCTGAGTCATCCGACGTAGCATCTCATCGCATCCCTCGAGTTGTTCGAGGCTCACGAACTCATCCGGCTTATGCCCCTGATCCATGCAGCCTGGGCCGCACACCACGGTAGGAATGCCGATGGCGTCGAACAGGCCTCCCTCGGTGCCGAACGCGACGGTGGTAAACGCCTGTGAACCACAGAACTGTGCAATCAGCTGTGCTGCCTGGCTTTTGGCATCGGTGGCGAGGCCTGGATACGCCGACAGCTCGCGGAAACGAATGTCGCTGCCCGGATTGACTTCACGCATGCGCGGCAGCACTTGCTCCCTGGCGTACTGTTGCAACTGCTGTGCGACTTCGAGCGGGTCCTGGGCCGGCAGCGCACGCACTTCGAAATCGAACCGACAATCCGCCGGTACGATGTTCAGTGCCTTGCCGCCGCTGATCATGCCGGTTTGCACGGTGCTGAACGGCGGATCGAAGCGAGTGTCATGCAACTGCGGGGCGCGCAGGGTTGAGCCGATGCGTCCCAGCTCCGTAATCAATTCGGCGGCGTACTCGATGGCGTTGACGCCTTGTGGCGCGTAGGCCGAATGGCAGGCCGCGCCCTCCACGTCGCAGCGCATCGCCAGCTTGCCCTTGTGCCCGAGCACCGGCTTGAGTTCGGTGGGCTCGCCGATGATGCACAGCAGCGGTTTGACCGGGCGCTGCTCAAGCTCGGCCAATAACGAGCGGACACCGAGGCAGCCGATTTCTTCGTCGTAGGACAGGGCGATGTGCACCGGCATCCGCAACGGCTCGGCCCGCAATCCGGGCACCGCCGCCAGGACACAGGCGATGTAGGCTTTCATGTCCGCCGTGCCGCGCCCGAACAACTTGCCGTCCTTTTCGCTCAGCTCGAACGGCGCCACGGTCCAGGGTTGGCCGTCCACCGGCACCACGTCGGTATGACCGGACAGCACGATGCCCGGCCGATCAGCCGGGCCTATCGTCGCGAACAGATTGGCCTTGTTGCGCTGCTCGTTGTAGATCAGCTCACAGGGCACGTCGAACTGCGCCAGATAATCACGAACGAACTCGATCAACTGCAGATTGGATTCGCGGCTGGTGGTATCGAAGCCCACCAGGGCGGCCAATAGATCCCGGCTGCTGCTCATGTGTTCGCTCAATGGTGCTTTATTCATCACCAGGCACGCCGTAGCGGGGGGCCTTGGTCGGGTCGAGCGCACGAGTGATGTAATCCTGCATCTGCGGGCTGTAGTCGGCCCATAGCTGCGCCAGCTTGCCGATCGGGTCTTCGTCAGCCCAATCCACACGCAGATCGACGATCGGCCAGGTCAGTTCGCCCACCACCACCAGCGCCGCCGAGTGCACCGGGCCGGCTTCACCTCCGGCCGCCACGGCTGCCTGCATCGCGGCAATCAGTCGATCTGCCAACTGACCGCCGCTGTTTTCAAAAGTGTGTACCAACGTCTCGATAACCGCGCGATCCGCTAGCATGTTGCCCGCACCGACGCATTGCTCACCGGTGAGTGCATGGTGCGTGCCGAGGGTTTCGCTGCCGCTGAAGTGGGCGGTCTGGCCGAGGTGATCGATGGCGGTCAGCTGGCGAAACTGGCTGTAGCCGTTGCTGGTCAGCGCCTTGTCCAGCGCCTGGGCCACAGACAGTCCGCGTTCCAACTGGTCGAGCACCTGAGGGCCGAGGGCGGGGAGGGTGATGTTTTGCGTGGCAACCGCGCCCACACCGGGGCGCAGCCACGGACAACGGGCGCCCACGGCAATGCTGGAAGAGCTGATCGCGATACCCAACTGCCCTGTTTCGGCGCAACGACCGACGATGGAAAACGTCATGGTGTGTTCATCCTGTTTCGTCCAGACCTTCCATCCGTCGCCCGGACCGCGTGTGTGACGCTACCCGGGCGAGGACGGTGCATGAGCGCATTGTGTCGACGCGCTGCAGTTGGCGAAACGAGGTTTTTTGTAGAGCCTGCCTACGTAAAAACTTCTCAATCGGCGTTTGAAGTTACGGCGTTTCCTTACAGTCGTCCGTATTCTCGCGCCGTGCGATCCACCGCGATGCGGGTCTTGTCGACCAGTTCGTCCAGTTCCGCGCGGGTGGCGACCAATGCCGGGGCCATGATCATGCGGCCTAATGTCGAACGAATGATGAGGCCTTCCTCGAACCCGAGGGTGCGGCAGCGCCAGGCGATGTCGTTCTCGTTGGCGAAGCGTTTGCGGGTGGCCTTGTCTTCGGCGAACTGCAATGCCGCCACCAGTCCCACGCCCTGGACTTCCCCCACCAACGGGTGATCGCCGAACACCTCGCGCAGGCATTTCTGCAAGTAAGGTCCGGTGTCGGTTTTCACTTGGGTGACCACGCCCTCGTCGCGCAAGGCCTTGAGGTTGGCGATCGCCACTGCGGCGGCTACCGGGTGCCCGGAGTACGTCAGTCCATGGGCGAAGACGCCACCTTTTTCCACCAGCGCTTCGGCCATGCGTCGCGACAGGATCAGCCCGCCCATGGGGATGTAACCCGAGGTCAGGCCCTTGGCGATGGACAGTGTGTCCGGCTCGAAGCCCAACGCCTGGTGAGCGAACCATTCGCCGGTGCGGCCGAACCCGCCGATCACTTCGTCGGCGCACAGCAGTACATCGTATTGGCGGCAGATGCGCTGGATTTCCGCCCAGTAGGTCTGCGGCGGAATGATCATCCCACCCGCGCCCTGGAAAGGTTCGGCGACAAAAGCGGCCACCTTGTCCGCGCCCAGTTCGAGAATCTTGTCTTCCAATTGACGCGCCGCGCGCAGGCCAAACTCTTCGGGGCTCAGATTGCCTTCATGGGCGAACCAGTAGGGTTCGTCGATGTGTGCGACATCGGGAATCGTACCGCCCATTTCGTGCATGAACTTCATGCCACCCAGCGCCGTCGCCGCCAGCGTCGAGCCGTGGTAACCGTTCCAGCGACCGATCATGACTTTCTTCTCGGGCTTGCCCATCACTTGCCAGAACTTGCGCACGGTGCGGATCAATACCTCGTTGGCCTCGGAGCCGGAGTTGGTATAGATCGCATGGCTGTAGTGCGAGGGCAGCAGGCTGAACAGCAGCTCGGACAGTTCGATCACCGCTGGGTGGGTCGTGTGGAAGAACATGTTGTAGTAGGGCAGTTGAGCGAGCTGAGCGCTGGCAGCGGCGACCAGATCCTTGCGCCCATAGCCCAGGTTGGTGCACCACAGCCCTGACATGCCGTCCAGGTAGCGCTTGCCGTCGTTGTCCCACAACGACAGCCGATCCCCCCTGACCATCACTCGCGGTCCTTCTTCATTCAACGCTTTCTGATCGACGAAGGCATGAATGTGATGGGCTGCGTCGGACGCCTGGTAATCACGGGTAGTACGGACGGGATCGAGTTCGATGGACATTGCACTTCTCCAGGATGATGGCGCCGCAATTTGCATTCAAGGGAATGGGCGTGGATGAGGGCAGGGCGCGCATCAAGTTTTGGCACTTAAAAATATTTTTGTAAAGAAAATATTTGTTGATCGAAATTATTATCCGTAACCTGCAAGTCATCGAAAAAACCACGCCTGGGGCACCATGACAGGACTCAGAGAGCGACAAAAAGAGCAGCGCCGGCAGAACATCGTCGAGGCCGCGCTGGCGTTATTCAAAGCCAACGGCTTCGGCGCCACCACGTTGGAGCAGATTGCCAATCAGGCAGGAGTGTCCTCGCCTACGGTGGTCAATTATTTCGGCGGCAAGCAAGAGATCCTGCTGGCCCTGTTGAAGGCGCCCGATGAACAGGCCATGGGGGAGGCGAGGGCGAATCTGAACGAAAACGCCGACCCACTCGATGCTCTCTGCGAACTCGAAGGCTTGATGACGCGCTATCAGTTGCGCGCCATGCCGACGTCGCTGTGGCGTGAACTGGCACCGTTTCTGTTCACGGGGGAGTTGGCCCAGGCCTTCGAGCCATGGAATGCTGCCGTGGTCGAGGAGGCCAAGGCGTTGCTCGTGCATTTCCAGAAGCTGGGCAAGGTGCGTGAGTCGGTCGACGTCGACGTGGCGGCCACTTTGTTCAACCAGTACGCCAACCTGGCGTTCATCCAGCTGGCAACCGCAGCGGTGCCCGATCGCGAAGCCCATGCAGCGCACATGCGCAGTGTGCTGGGGTTGATGTGCCATGGGATGCTGACTGAGGCAAAGCCTGCCTGACGACGCCTCGGGCAGCCCCTAGTTTTTTCCTGCTCTGCGACGACAAAAATCATAATTTCGCTATCGCCTGTTCCTGCACAGAATGCGTCCACACCCGCCTTCGTGAAGGACACAGGTATGACAGCTGGAAACAACGAAATCGATACGCTCGTGGTTGGCGCAGGTCAGGCTGGCATCGCCATGAGCGAGCATCTGAGCAAACTGGGCATTGCTCACCTGGTCCTCGAGCGCAGCCGGATTGCCGAGGCGTGGCGCACAGGCCGCTGGGACTCATTGGTGGCCAACGGGCCGGCCTGGCACGATCGTTTTCCAGGGCTTGAGTTCGACGACCTGAGCCCGGACAGTTTCGCCCCGAAAGAGCGGGTCGCCGATTACTTCGAAGCCTATGCGCGCAAATTCAAGGCGCCGATTCGCACCGGCGTCGAGGTACGCAAGGTCGAGCGCAATGTCGGTCGCCCGGGCTTCACGGTCCAGACCTCCGAGGGGGTGATCCAGGCCAATCGCGTGGTCGTTGCGACAGGGCCTTTCCAGCGTCCCGTGATCCCGGCCATTGCCCCGAAAGACGCTCGGCTGACGCAGATTCACTCTGCCCAATACCGCAATCCCCAGCAGCTTCCTGACGGCGCCATTCTGGTGGTGGGCGCCGGGTCCTCCGGTACCCAGATCGCGGATGAACTGCAGCGCGCCGGTCGCGAGGTCTACCTCTCGGTGGGCCAGCACGACCGTCCTCCACGTGCTTACCGCAATCGGGATTTCTGTTGGTGGTTGGGCGTGTTGGGCGAATGGGACCAGGCGACGATGAAGCCGGGCCGTGAGCATGTCACGATCGCCGTCAGCGGCGCCCATGGAGGGCGCACCGTGGACTTTCGCGAGCTGGCCGAGCGTGGCATGAAACTCGTCGGTGTCACCCGTTCGTTCGACAACGGCGTCGTGACGTTTCAGCCCGACCTGGCCGACAACCTCGCGCGTGGCGACGAAAACTATTTGGCGGTGCTCGATGCGGCCGATGCGTACATCGAGCGCAACGGCCTTCAACTGCCGCCCGAACCCGAAGCCCGTCGTGTGTTCCCTGACCCTGAATGCGTGCGCAACCCGATTCTTGAGCTGGATTTGTTCAAGGCGGGCATTACCACGATCATCTGGGCCACCGGCTATGCCACCGATTACAGCTGGATGAAAGTCGACGCATTCGACGCCAAGGGCAAGCCTGTTCACCAGCGCGGCGTGTGCAGCGAATCGGGCATCTATTTCCTGGGATTGCCGTGGCAATCGCGCCGGGGGTCGTCATTCATCTGGGGTGTCTGGCATGACGCCAAATACGTGGCCGACCACATCGCGACCCAACGGACCTACCTGGAGTATCGCGATGCGGCACAGCGCGAGGCCGAGCAGTCCGCTTCGATGATTGCGCCGATTCTGGATCGCCCCGTCGGTGTCTGATACCCCGCGCCCATTTTGTTGTTTGGAGAGACCTCGCATGACACAACCGACCCACACCCGCATCCGCATGTTCAACACCAAAGAGACCTACCCGAACCAGTCGCTGGATAACGATCTATGCCAGGCCGTTCGCGCGGGCAACACGATTTACGTTCGCGGCCAGATCGGCACCGATTTTGAAGGCAATCTGGTTGGCCTCGGTGACCCACGTGCCCAGGCCGAGCAGGCGATGAAGAACGTCAAGCAACTGCTCGAAGAGGCCGGCTCGGACCTGTCACATATCGTCAAGACCACCACCTACATCATCGACCCGCGTTATCGCGAGCCGGTCTACCAGGAGATCGGCAAGTGGCTCAAAGGGGTCTTCCCGATTTCGACGGGGCTGGTGATCTCCGGCCTGGGCCAGCCTCAATGGCTGATGGAGATCGATGTGATTGCCGTGGTGCCGGACGACTGGCAGCCGAATCAGAAATGACAAGCCCAGCACGGTTTGCGCAGTGTATGCTCAGGGGAGCCATCGCGCCTACACCCTGGCGCCGGCTCTATTTCTACCCAAAAAGGGCTTCTTGCCCTCAGCCGTCGAAGAGCGAATCGCAACAGTGCCCATACGAGGAAGAATCATGCGGATGTGGATGATGGCAACGGGTATTTGCCTTGTCGCAATCGTAAGCAATGCCCAGGCTCAAACCCCGCCTCAAGCCACTCAGGAGATAAAAGGCTTGCTGGACTTTGTCGAGCACAGTGAATGCCGATTTGTGCGTAACGGAGGAGAGTTCCCAGGTCCCCAGGCGCGCGCGCATCTGGAGAAAAAGCTGAATTACCTGGAGGACAAGAACAAGGTGAACAGTGCAGAAGACTTCATCGATCTTGCTGCCACGCAAAGCAGTATGAGTGGCCGCGACTATGAGGTGCGGTGCCCGGAAGGCGCGCAACCGGCAGGTGCCTGGCTCAAGCGAGAACTACAGAGACAACGGCAGCTTCATTGATTTTGTCTCAAGACGAATAATGTAAGCACTGTTAAGTTGCTTTCACTGATGAGTGCGGAAAGACAAGATGAGTAGCGAAAGTCCACACATCAACGTTGAGCGTCTTCGTATTCCGCGCACGATCTGGGCTTTGGGTTTTGTCAGCCTGTTCATGGATCTATCGTCCGAGCTTGTACACAGCTTGGTGCCCGTGTTTTTGGTCACCACACTGGGTGCGAGCGCATTGACTGTCGGGATAATCGAGGGGATCGCCGAGTCGACCGCCATGCTCGTCAAGATATTCTCTGGCGCCATCAGCGATTTCATTGGCAGGCGCAAAGGACTTCTGTTGCTTGGGTATGGTTTGGCGGCCCTGACCAAGCCGCTTTTTCCTTTGGCGCACTCAGTTGAAGTGGTCTTCACTGCACGCTTTCTGGATCGAATCGGAAAAGGTATTCGTGGTGCGCCGCGAGATGCCCTCGTGGCAGATGTCTCGCCACCAGAGATCCGTGGAGCCTGCTTTGGGTTACGCCAATCGATGGATACCGTAGGGGCCGTTCTTGGCCCCGCTCTGGCCATCTTGTTGATGCTGTGGCTCGCGGATATACAGCTTGTACTGTGGGTTGCAGTCATTCCGGCAGCTATAGCGGTGGCGCTCATTGTCACCGGAGTAAAAGAACCCGTTCACGCCTCCCGGGAACACAGATTTCGATCTCCAATACATTGGCGCGTCCTTCACGACTTCTCCGCTGGGTATTGGTGGGTGGTTGTCGTGGGCGGGGTGTTTACGCTTGCCCGGTTCAGCGAAGCGTTTCTGGTATTGCGGGCGCAACAGTTGGGCTTGTCAGTGACCTGGGTTCCGCTGGTGATGGTAGTCATGGCGCTTTTCTATGCGTTGTCCGCTTACCCTGCCGGTTGGCTATCCGATCGTATCAGTCGCACGAAACTGCTCTGTGTGGGTATGGGACTACTTGTCTTGGCGGATCTGGTTCTTGCTCAGTCCAGTTCTGTCATCACGATGCTGCTGGGCGTCGTGTTATGGGGGGTTCATATGGGATTCAGCCAAGGCATTCTCGCCTCTCTGGTGGCCGATAAAGCCCCAGGAGAACTCAAGGGTACGGCCTTCGGCATTTTCAATCTGGTCAGCGGTGTATGCATGCTGATCGCCAGCGTTCTTGCGGGCTGGCTATGGCAAAGCATTGGATCAGGCAGCACGTTCCTCATGGGAGCATTGCTTGCCGCAATCGCTCTAGTCCTGCTTTTATTCAAGAAGCAATAGCGTCTTGGGCGGAGAACGCTTTGACGCGTTTTTTTCACGGTCTAAACGAGTGCTTGAAGCCTGCCGGGTAGGTCAGTGATCCGGGTGAAGACCGGAAATCCTTTTGTTCTCCAGGACGGGCGCTTGTTGGGCGGCGCGCAAAGCAATTCCGCCGAAGGACACGCTGGCATCCACATAGCGCAACGCGGACTTCATGTCCTTCCAGCCGACATATCCCATCAATCCCTTGATGTCCCAACCGTTCGCAGACGCCCAGGTCGCAAATCCGCGCCGCATCGAGTGACTGCTGTACAACTCCGCTGGCAATCCTGCCTCTTTGAAAATGCGGCGCAACACGGGAATCAAGCTATGCGGTTGCATGGCTTTGCCTGACAGGTTGCCCCAACGATCAATTCGCTGGAACACCGGGCCACTTGCGATTCCGGCCACTGTTATCCAGTTGATATAGGCCTCAACGGGACAGAGCATGACGAGCGCCGGCGTCTGGAAGGTCGCTCCTTCATGCTGACGGTCGCCCTTGGTGTAGGGCAGGAAAAAGGTAATCCCTTCACCGCTTATGGCTTTCGTGTTCTCTACCGTCAGCCTGGTCAACTCATCGCCCCGAAAACCACGCCAGAACCCAATCAAGATAATCGCCACCGAACGACGGTGACGCACCAGCGACTTGTAGTCTCCGCGTTCAAGCGCGGCAGTTGCTTGCCCTTCAAGCCAGGCGACTGCTTGCTCCAGGTGCTTCAGCAGCAGCGGGGCGGCCTGTCTGACCTGTGCAGGGTGCACGACCCTGATGCCTTTGATCATTTGGCGGACATCAGGCGTCTTGGTCGGGTCAGGGAAGCCCTGGGTGATGTGCCACTGGGCCAGGGCCGCCAGACGCTGCTTCAGCGTGTTGATGGAGAGCTTGTCGGCGTACTCCGCGAGGTACCGAACCACACCTGTGCCGGTCGTGGGCAGGTATCCGCCCCACGTGACCTCAAAGTGCTCGATCGCCGCCCGGTAGCTTTTTCGCGTGTTCTCCCGGGTGCCGGCGCTCAGGTACCGATCTGCCTTTTCCATCGTCTGCCGCCTTCAAAATCGGAGCGTTTTTGCCTGCATACGCCGCGGGGAGGTGTTCCGGACGCAGCGACGGTTCAAGAAGCCATAAAGCTCTATTATGGGCTTGTAGAAAATCAAGATCAAAGGGTGTAAGGTTCGCTTAATTCAATATGTATTTACATGACATGTAACACAGTACGAAATCGTAGGAGGCCCTATGGCTCGAGGCGGGATCAACAAAGCTGTAGTGCAGAAGGCACGTCAGGCGCTGCTGGCCAGAGGGGCCAACCCCAGCATCGACGCAGTGCGCGTAGAGCTTGGAAATACGGGGTCCAAGACGACGATTTCTCGTTACCTGAAAGAGCTTGAACCCTCCAATTCAGAGCCCGTGACCTCACGTGAGCGCATGGGTGAAACGCTCAATGGCATGGTGCAGACGCTGCTGGATCAGCTGATGGAGGAGGGCCAGGAAGTCATCTCCCAGGCCACTGCAGCTTTTGAACAGCAGCGGACTGCGCTGGAAAACCAGATCAGCGAACTCAGATCGGAACTGGCCACCGCTCAACGTCAACTGGCTACCCAACAGGCGGCGATAGAGACGCAGAGCGCTGAGCTCGCAACCACCCAGTCCTCGCTCCAGGCTGAGTTGACGCGTAACGCACGACTCAGCCAGCGCTGTACCGACCTGGAATCCTTGGTTGCTGAAAAGGACAAGCACCTCCAATCGCTGGAGGAAAAGCACGTCCAAGCCCGTGGGGCGCTCGAACATTATCGAGGGGCGGCGAAGGAACAGCGTAATCAGGATCAACGCAGGCACGAGTCTCAACTGCATGAGATGCAGGTTGAGCAACGCAAACTGCGAGAGACTATCGCCGTAAAACAGGACGATCTGACCCGTCTGAATCGCGACAATGAACGCCTGCTTGGTGAAGCCCGGCAACAAACCAAAGCCTTGCACACGCAGGAAGCTTTGGTTCAGTCGCTCAATGCTCAAATTGAGGCACTACGCCAGGGCGAGGCCAAGACCGCTGGGCTGACTGAACACCTCATGGAACAGATCTCGGCTCTGCGTGAAGAGGTAAAGGCGCTCCACAAGGCCGCCGCTGTAGCCGATCTGCGTGAGCAGGAAACCACGGCGCTGATCGCGTCGCTTCAGAAAGAGAATGAGCAACTTCGGCGGGTTGAGAGCGGTGAGTCAGGCCCGGAGGAGGGGAGCGATGCCTCCTCAGGGGTAGAGAAGAAACAACTCGCCGGGCACGCCAAGCCTTCGAAACGACCTAGGAGATGAAGCATGGATCAGATCGCAGGAAATCCGCAGAACCGTGATGAAGGCTCGTCAGCTTGGAAATTCGCTCATCAGCGTCTCTCCCGGATGCTGATGGACAGGGTTGAGCCGTTTGGCTCCCTGGTTCCGATCATGAAGCTGCATGCCGCCGACACCAGAGAACACCGGCCGACATTCAACGTCACCGAGAGGCGAACCGGTTAAAAGCGTCCCAGCTTGAGGGGGTACTCGATCACGATATAAACCCGGTCGATGTCATCCCCACCCTGGGCGCTATTGGCCCGATGGGCCACCTGGGACACCTGCACGGACAAATCCTTGGCCGGTCCCGATTGCACGGTGTAGTGCAGATCGATATCCCGTTCCCAATGGCGTCCTCCATCCCCTTGTTGCGGGACGAACTGGCCGGCATCCGGGTCAAATGGGTTGTACGCCCCACCTTGGGGAGCATGGGTGCCATCGATGCCGCGGCCGGTGACGTAGCGGGTCATGAATTTCAATCCCGGGACGCCGAAGGCTCCCAGATCCAGGTCGTAGCGCGCCTGCCACGAACGTTCGCCTGCACCGTTGAAGTCGGCGTATTTGATGGAGTTGGCGAGGTAGATCGAGTCGCCGCCCACAAAGTCGAAGGGCGTGTCGCCATGGATCTTCTGATAAGCCAGGGTGAAGCCCTGGGCGCCGACGGTGTATTTGCCAGACAGGCTATAGGCGGTGTTATCAATCGCGCCGGCCTCGGCGTCAGCGTAATCCTGGGTGTGGTAAAGGTTGCCGTCCAGAAAGAACCCGGATTGCTTCAGATGCAGGTTGGCGTAGTACTGACGCCAGGTGTCGCTCAGCTCGGACGCGTACAGAGCACCGCCCAACGGCTGGTCCTCGAACAATTGGGCACCGAGGAAACTGATGTCACCGGTTTCGGTGCTCACTCCATAACCGGTGAAGTCCCCTCTGTGGGTCGAGGCATCCTGATTCTTGAACGCGGTGAAGCGCCCGGCCTGCAAATGCACGTCGTCGAACTCCCGGCTGTCGAGCAGAAACCCCGTGGCGTATTCCGGTTGTAAGCGTTTGTCGGCGGTGTCGAACACCGGGGTTTCCACGGTCATCTCACCGTAGGCCAAGGTGGTCCGAGACGCGCGCAGTTTCAACGCGCCACCGGCACTGGAGAAGTCGCTCTCACTGCGGCCATCCGAATCCAGCGGCAGCAAACCCGTTCCGGAATGCCCCTTGCCGCCATCCAGCTTCACACCGAGAAAACCATGGGCGTCGACACCAAACCCGACGGTGCCAGGGGTAAAGCCGGAGGCAAATGAGGCGATGAAACCTTGGGCCCACTCCTGCTTATAGTTTTTGTTCGCCGGGGAGGGGGATCGGTAGTCATTCTGCAGGAAGAAATTTCGGCTCAGCACATCTAGGGTCGAGCCGTCCATAAAGCCTTGCGCCGATGGCTCGGCAGCCAGGGCTGTGCCGCAGGTGCCGATTAGCAACATGGATAACCAGAGCTTGGATCGTGGCCATGGTTGCGCGCGAGCTTTATTGCTGCAAAGGCTCTGGGTGTTCAGTGCTTGGTTTGCGGTATGCATGCTGTAGCCAGTTCGGTGACGAGGGCCTGATTATTGGCCGCGGGGCTCTGGCTGGTGAGTTAAACGTTGTTAATTCTGAGTGGAGATGGCTCAGTAAATTGGGTAGCCGGATCTGACAATCTGAAAATCAGATCCTGTCATGGACATAAGAACGCTTGAGGGCTGGCGGTGTGGCGCAGACCCCACGGTCTATGCTGGATTCGTTACAGCGGACGGACCAGAAGGTGGAGTCTTTGAAGCAGAACCTTACAAAAGCCGAACATCAGGATCGGCCGACGACACTGGAGGCTCCGGTAGATGGCACGGTACAGCAGTTGAATGTACATACCTGGATGGAGTGGACACGTGCGCAGCCGTTGTTGACGATTGTGTCTATTAGGCTGCCGGTGAAAGTCGATAGGCGTCACGTGACTGGTTATTTTCCGAGTCCACTGCAGCAGTACGTGATGGAAAGCTTGTGAGAGTAGTAATCGTTGCTTTCCATTAATTTCAAGTGTCAAGGAGCAGGAAATGGAAGGTGTCATCAGGACTCTCGCTACAGGGTGCGTTGTGGCGATTTCATTATGCGTTGGTCAGAGTAATGCGGCGGGAGAGAAGTATCAGGAGCAAGGGCGCATTCTGGGCGGGATTTTGATTTCCGTTTTGATCAAGGAGGGGGCATGTGCTAATTCTCAGGAATGCTTTAAGAAGGAGCTTATATTCGGAGACGATGACACTGCCGTTAGAATAAATTTTTATGACATGCAAGATACTCGATTGATAAATGCCTTGATTTCAGAGGCGATATTGTTTGGCTCCCAGCTTGAACACAAGGTTCCTGTGAAATTAACATTTAACTCTCGTCGCAAGGCGGAGCTGATGGGCTTACGGTTTTGGTGGGAAAAGTCTGATATATCAGTGGAGATAAATTAATAGGCAGCCAATAATTACCATGCCGGTGATGATAGGGTATTCATCATGTCGTCATGCCTGTTATATGTACAAAAACCTGGCAGCGCACTTGATGTTTTCCTCTGAGCGCGGAACTGAGTGAAAAGGACCGGATAGTTGAGCTGGATACTGTTGTAGGTTTTATTACGGACCACCTTGTCGACGCGCTTGCCCACCGCATCGGTGTAGCAATTCTACGTAAGCTGACAGGGGTAAACTCAAGGGCGAGAGTTGCCAAATGACGCGTTGGGAAAATTCCTCGCTAGTCATTATTTCACCCGGATATGCGTGCTGTTTGGCACCGAAAAGATGATCTAACGCCCGAATTCTATGGCGCGGCCAAACAGACCGCTTGGCGGTTCCAAAGGCGCCGCCTACTCACAGTGGGAGCGAATCGGGCTAAAGCCAGCGCAAACTCGTATGGCATTGAACGCCTCGCAACGCCTGTCCTCCAATCACTATCGGAAAGAAGAAGGAGAACCAGCATGCAGCCTGAGACTGAAGGACTCGAAGAGCGCGGCCCTAGCGGCGTGCCCTACATAAACGACCCGGAAAAGCCCACTTCACCGCCCTTGAACGACGCCGACGCCACTGATGCAGCCGAGGCGGAGGAAGATATTCAGGACGAAGCAGAATCCATTTAAATGTGAGGAGCAAGACAATGGACAATTATCACCTGAGCCCTTCTGCGGATGGTTGGGAGCTTAAAAAAGCCGGCGCAGAACGGGCTTCCAAAAAAGCTGCCACAAAGCAGGAGTTGATGAACTCTCTGGCAGATTTCTTTGATGGCAAGACCGCCTCGGTGAAGATTCACAAAGCCGACGGCTCCATCGAGGAAGAACGCACCTATCCGCGTTCCGCTGACCCCAGGCGAACCAAGGGGTGACCCCCATTTCCGCTGCCGACCTGGGAATCGAGATCGACGCCCCGGGCGGCCACGGAGTGTATCGGTGGCTGCTCGCCAGTTTTTTGATCGGTAAAAGGATCCGTTCCTCTGTCGCCGTTGAGGCGTACCGGAACCTGGTTGATCGATATGGACTGGATACGCCAGCAAAGCTCGCCCGGTGCCCACATCGGGATCTTGTCAGGCTCCTCGGGCAAGCGGGCTACGCACGATACGATGAATCCACCGCGCGGCGACTGCACGAGCTTGGTGTGGGCCTGGATACCGGACTGAAGTCTCGGATGAACGCTTTGCAGGGCGGTTCAATGGAGGCTGCGGAGTTTGAACGATGGGTGCTCAGCTTTAACGGCATCGGGCCGAAGACGTTGGAGATCTTCAAGCGCGAGGTGGTGCTGAGAGACAAATAGGTACAAACAGCTTTGGCATGGAGAACTCGCCTCTTACCCACCCACGGTCGCTGCGATTAGACGCTGAACCGCCGCAGAATCACTTCCAGTCCATTGGACATCGCCTTGAGTTCCTGGGTCGTTCGCACGATCCCTCCCTGGGCGGCGGCGTTCTCTTCGACACTTTGTGCCATTTTTTCTACGTTGCACGCGACCTGCTCACTGGCGGCGCGCTGTTCCTGCAACGACAACGAAATGAAACTGACGGCGGCAAGAGATTCGTCCAGCGCGCTCTTGATCCTGCTCATGGATTCGCCTGCACTTTCGACCAGTTTCTGGCCATGGGTCACACGCTCGGAGCCTGCGGCCATGCTCTCTTTGGCTTTGCTCATGCCATTCTGAATCGTGTTGACCAACGTGACGATTTCCGTGGTGGATTGAGCGGTGCGGGCGGCCAGGCCGCGAACTTCATCTGCTACCACCGCAAAACCGCGGCCTTGTTCGCCGGCTCGGGCCGCTTCGATGGCGGCATTCAACGCAAGAAGATTGGTTTGTTCAGCGATGCCCCGGATCACACCGACAATCAGACTGATGTCGTTCGACTGAATAGCCAACTGATCGATATCGGATGAACTTTGCGCCACCAGATTGGCAATGTGTCCCATTTCCTGGATGGACTCGTGCATCACCGCCATGCCGTCATCGGTGATTTGTCCTGCTTTCTGCGTGGTGTTCTGGGCCTGTTTTGCGTTGTCGGCAATATGGGTGATGCTCACCGAAAGTTGCTCTACCGTGGCGGCCATGGACGAGGCTGTCTCGCTTTGCAGGGCGGCGCTGCTCATTCCCTGTTCGGAAGATGCCGATAATTGCAGGGTAGTGCCCTCGATCTGCTCGGAGGCGTGGCCGATCTTGCCGATCATTTCGCGCAGGCTATGGCGCATGGCCTGAACGGAGTGCAGAACCCCGGTCGACGGCTGTCGCAGATCCAGCTGTGTACCGGCCAGTTTTCCTTGGGCGATGTTCGAGCTGATAGCGGCGAGTTCTGTGGGCTCGGCACCGAGTTGGCGGCTCAACAGCCTGGAAAAGTACAACCCGTAGGCCGCACCGGTGGCCAGCGCCAGGACCAGAATCAACAGGCTGAGTTTGAGGTAAAAGGTGTAGGCGATCTGCTGCTGATCGAACTGGCTTTTGGCTTCGACCAGTTGCACTTCGATCAGCTCGGAGAATTTGGCTGATAAGGGGTCAATCAGTGGATACAACTGATCCGTCGCAAAGCGTGCGATACCGGCATTGTCGTTCTGACGCAACATACCCTGCAAGTTTTGCAGTGGCCCGCGGGAGGTTTCCATCAGCGGCTCGATTTGCGCGATCAGATGGGTTTCTGCCGGGATCAGTTGCGTCGATTTATAGGCTTGCCATGTTCGATCGATTTCCCGCAGGGCTTGCTCTATACGGGTCAGCGATTCGGCTTTGGTAAAGGTGCCGTTGCGCGTCTTGTGGGTGGCGTCGACGATGTCCACAGCGTACAGGTCGGCAATTCTCTTCAAGTCCCTCAGGGGTACGACTCGGTCGAGATAGACGGTCTCCAGACTGAGTACAGCGGATTGCATTCCAAAGAGTCCGAGTCCGCCGACGCATAACAAACCAATCAGTAACGCGCTAGTGAGCAATAGGAGATGGGTCCTGATCTTCCAGCTTTGCATATTCCATTATTCCTAATCACCTGGATCGGGTTTCTGATCGAAGGGCAGAGCCAGGTGTTGCACGCCCAGTGAAGGCATAACGATATCGTGTTCTGTGTGGTCCAAGGTAAAGGAACGGCGACCCCGCCTTGCCTGATTACGCCGGCTGTCACTTATGCGGCAGAAACTTCGAGGGTGTGGTGGTTCTTGGGCGTAGCACCACACCCATGAGATCGCCGCCCGAGCTATGCGCTTTGACAGGTCAAACCTGAAAGCACAGACCTGAGTCGCTCCATCGTCGTCGATGAGCAAGTCTGCATGGGCTCACGAAGCTCGTTGCTGATCAGGCCATGGATGCTCAGAGCTGCTTTGATGACAGCCGGGTTAGGCTCAGCGAACGCCATCTTTATCCAAGGCAGCAGGCGGTAAAATGTAGCCCGGGCGCACATGACATCGCCTCTATCCATCTCCTGCATCATCTGGACATACAGACTTGGACAGATGTGTGCCGAGGCTGAAATGGCGCCGGCTCCACCCAGGGCGAGGTTTGTGAAAATCTGGATATCCTCGCCAGTCAGAATCTCTGCATTGCCGTCCTTGATCAGGGCCATAGTGGTTTCGACGTCACCACCGCAGTCCTTGATCGCTGCGATTTTTGGGTGACGCACGATCCTTCTCAGCGTCTCTCGTTCGATCCTCACGCCTGTTCGGTAGGGAATGTCGTAAAGGACTACCGGGACAGATGAGGCATCGGCGACTGTTTGGAAAAATGACTCGATGCCTTGCTGCGAAGGCCGGATGTAGTAGGGCGCTGGAATCAGAATGCCGGCGATGTCACGGCTCTGGATCTTTTGCTGGAATGCCAGGGCTTCCTGCAGGTTGTTGGCCGACAGCCCCATGATCACCTGGTCCGGTCGAGCGATCTGCAGAACGGCATCCAGTACCTCGAGCTGTTCATCCTTGTTCATCGCTGCGGCTTCGCCAGTGGTGCCGCATACGACCAGCCCCCTCACGCCTTCAGAAAGCAGTGTTTTCACCAAACCTTCGAGCGCGTCGAAGTCGACGTGTCCCGAATGAAAGGGCGTCACCAGTGCAATCCAGATACCGCGAAAATTAGACATGCATTACTCCTCAGGCAGACCGATTAGTCGACGTCAGAGGAGGGGATGGGAATCAAGCGGGGAGGAGGCCTGGCGCTATCTGTCCTGTCAGCTCATCTGACGGGACAGCGCCCCGGTCAAATGAGCGGCTGTTTCTTGGATTTCTTGGCAACGGACACGCATGCGCATGCCTGGGCGCAGAGGCCCTTGGCAGACAGCATGTGGTCAGTGGTGAGAATCATGGTTGATCCGTTGCGAAGAGGAACTGCTCGATAGTGCACAGGGTGCGGTGCCTTGGTCAACTATGCGGCGGAAAAATGATCACGCAGTTCGGTTGGGCGACATGCTCAACGGCGCGACAATCCACAAGGGGATAAGCGGTGGACATGTTCAACCTCCTTGAGCACAGGCATCCAGCGCTTGGCTGATGTCGGCCAGCAGGTCCGCGATGTCTTCAAGGCCCACCGACAAACGCACCAACCCCTCGGAAATCCCGTGGTGCGCACGCTCTTCAGGCGTGTAGGTGGAATGGGTCATGCTGGCTGGATGCTGGGCCAGGGACTCGGCGTCTCCCAGGCTGACCGCGCGGGCGAACAACTCCAGTGCGTTCATGAAACGCCGGCCGGTGGTCAGGCCGCCCTTGAGTTCGAAGGCGATCATGCCCCCGGGCAACTTCATTTGCCTCGACGCCAGGTTGTACTGAGCAAAGGAGGGCAGGCCGGGGTAAGTGACCCATTCGACGGCCGGGTGCGCATGTAAATACTCGGCGATCACCTGGGCGTTGCTACAATGGCGTTCCATGCGCAGTGACAGGGTTTTGAGCCCGCGCATCAGCAGAAAAGCGTCCTGAGGCGACATTACCGCACCGGTCAGGTCCTTGAGGCCTTGCAGGCGAATGCGGTCCGCCAGTGGATGACTGGTAACCACGATGCCGGCCGTGATATCGCCATGGCCACTGAGGTACTTGGTGGCCGAATGCACCACTACATCCGCACCCATTTCCAAGGGGCGTTGCAGGTATGGAGTGCAGTAGGTGTTATCGACCACCAAGGTGACATTCCGATGATGGTGGGCAATCTTAGCCACCGCGCAGATGTCGACCAACTGCATGTTCGGATTGGCCGGGGATTCGAAATAGATCATGCGCGTCGAAGGACTGATGGCATCGCGCAGTTCGGCCAGGTTGGACATGTCAACATGGCGCACCTTGACGCCAAACTCGCCGATACCGTGGTGCAGCAGGGCGAAGGTGCAACCGTACAACGTACGGTTGAGAATGATCTCGTCACCGGGGCGCAGCAGGGTCCAAAAGGTCGCGGCAATGGCTCCCATGCCGGAGCTGAAGGCCACCGCCGCCTCGCCGTTTTCCAAAGCCGCCATGCGTGACTCCAACAGAGCCAATGTGGGGTTGGAGATCCGCGTGTAAAAATGCCCGGATTCTTCGCCGGCGAAACAACCGGCGCCGTACTCGGCGGTAGGGAAGGCGAACGTGGAGGTCAGGTAGATCGGCGGGATCAGTGCGCCGTTGTTGTCCAGCGGCTTATAGCCGTGATGGATGGCGCGGGTGGAAAAGCCCAGTTCATTGTTTTTATTGTTCATGTTGGACGCTCCTGTATTTCCTACAATGCTATGCTCAATTCCAACAAGAAAAATTCCAAATTGACCCAGAAATAACCCATAAATTGGAATAAAGGCCCCGGAAAACACAATTTGGAGGCAAGACATGCCCGGCGAACTGGATCGTACCGACAAGGCCTTACTCGCGGCCCTGCAAAGCAACGCCCGGCTGACCATCGCCGAACTGGCCGAACATGTGGCGCTGACCACTTCGCCGTGTTGGCGACGGGTGAAAATTCTTGAAGAGAACGCAGTGATTACCGGCTACCAGGCGATTCTTTCGCCCAAGGCACTCGGCTACGGCGTCACCGCATTTGTTAGCGTGATGATGGAGTCCCACAGTCAGGAAATGGCTCGATCCTTCGAACAGCGCCTATTGGAAATCCCGGAGATCGTCGCCTGTCACAACGTTTCCGGACGCTACGATTTTCTACTGGAAGTGGTGGCCAAAGACCTGGAGTCTTTCGGCGAGTTTGCGCGAGAGGTGCTGCAAACCTTGCCGGCGGTCAAAGAGATTTATTCAAGTTTTTCGTTCAAATCGGTCAAGCCCTCACGAGTGATCCCGGTGCTGGGCTGAGCGCGGTATTACCTTTGACTGTCGGCCCGGGCAGGCGCGTTATTTGAGCAGCCAAGTTCTGATCTAATTGCGCAATGTCCCAGAATGTAGATAACTTCACCCGATGCAACATTGAACTCGTCAAATAGCTATTTACTGTTGCCCGATTACGAAGATCTCCTCGAAACATGCAGCGGAAAAATGATCACGCAGTTCGGTTGGGCGCGATGCTCAATAGCGTGTCATTCCGCTCTTGCTCTTGTAAATGACTAGACAGAGGGGGAGAGTCAGCAATAGCAGTCCGGCCAGCACCATCAGTCCGTCGGTCACCCCTGTTTTGTCCGAGATGGCACCAATCAGCACCGGGGCCAAAGCGCCGCCACCTACGGTACCGGTATAGAACCAGGCGAATATCCGATCACGTCGGTCACGGGCGGCGAAATCCGGCACCAGCCCGCCCAACACCGATGAGGTTCCGTTCAGTGCAACTCCGATCAGCGGCATCACCAGCATGAAGGCACCGAAGGGCAGCACCAGCGCCAGCAGGATGAGTAATGCCGTCAGCACCTCGGTGCAGATCACCGTGCGCACGGGGCCAAGCCGGGCGCCGAGGTAGCCACAGAACAGCTTGCCAAAGGCGCCGCCGAAGAACAGCAGTGAAAGCGCCAGGCCGATATGCCCAGTGCTGGCTCCCTTGCTTTGCAGTAGGAACGGCAGGAAAGTCAGGAAACCCATGCGCACGCCGCTGTCGAGAGTTCCGGTAGCGATCAGTGCCACGAGGCCCGACGTGGTGCCGGTCTTGTCGGAGATTGTGATTTTCTTTTTGTCCGTTACGCTTTCCCGAGTTTTGGGAACCAGCAACCAGAGGCCGATCGCGGCGGCGATGCCGATCATTCCAAGCAGCGTGGCGCTGGTCTGCCAGGAGATGTACGCCAATGCCAACCCGGTCGCGCCCGGAATGACGGCCTTGCCGACATCTCCAGCAAAATTGTACTGAGCCAGTGCCTGCTTGACCCGGCCGCTTCCATCATAGGCATCCGATACCAGGGCCGATGCGAGCGGATGCTGCGTACTGGCGCCCAGCCCGCCGATCATCAACGCCAACAGCAACAGGCCTATATCGGTGGCCTGTGCGGCAAGCAAATAGGCAATGCCGGCCAAGGCTGTGCCTCGGATCAGCAGCGTTTCACGGCCCCACCTGCGCGCGCCGCGACTGGCCAGCAGTTGGAAGCCGGCCATCATTCCCGCATAAACGCCACGCAGCAGACCTACTTGGGCATAGCTGAGGCCAAAGTAGGTCTGCCATATGGGCAGCAGTACATAGATTACGTCGGTCAAACCATCGTGTGCGGCATGCGCCAGGCTTCCGGCGGCAAGGGCTTGTCGGCGGTTTGCCTCGGAGGTCGCCGATTCATCGAGTGGTTGTATCAGAGGGATATCCTGACGCATTGATTGGGCCCAATCCTTTGACCTAGGCTAGCCGTGTTGTGAGGCTGTTGTTAGCGCCGACAAGAAGGTGGTGGTGCTTGCCGGATCGATTCGAACGGACAGGAGCTTGCGGAAGTTCGCAATCTTCAAGTACCGGATCTGCATGGCTTATTCCTTGTGACGGCTAAGGGTGGACCGCCGGGCTGATGGATTTCGAGACTCTAGCTCAGCTGTCGCAGGACTCCAATGACCGCCGTTGGATTTTGCCACGACGGTAGCCTAATTGGCTCTCGACTCCTTAACGCATTCTGATGCAGGTTGATGTCCATCCGGCAAGCGACAGCCTCACTGCACTTATCGAGCAGAGCCAAGCCGGGATCGATGGTCTATATGTTGGCTCGCTTGATCCGATTGATAGTGGTGTTTCTTTTGTATTCGATATGGTAATCGAGGGGCATCATTTATCAGTCGATTCTATATGAGATTTATAGAAGCATTGAAAGTGTGAGATGGCTCGAGCGGCCATGAAACAGCTTATCGCAAATTATAATTGCGAGCGGTTCGATCAAGGGACGCTTAAGAGTTTTGCCAGATATCTTTCCTAAGAAACCTAGCGAGTCGTTGCAATCGCTGGACTCCATTTTCCTTGCGAAAAGCTTACGGAGTTTCTTTGGCGTCAAGAACTCCTTCGTGTGTGCAGATCGCAAAATTGACGTCAATAAATATTTTCTCTTTTAGGAAGCGCAAGGAGGGTGGCCCTCAACTAGTACTTAACAGTAAATGGTGTGATAGCATTTTGATCTAAGTATTTTTAGTTCGTCGTAAATTCCTAGTCTACGCTCGCTTTAGTGCCTCTTCGTCAGAGGCAGAAGCGAGTCGTATACCTATGGATGCGATTTTTGATGAAGGCGTCGATACAGCCGCCGGACTGCCGCCCGAGGCAGTCGACACCGGACTGACTTGTCTAGTGATGCTCGCTCGTTTTCATAATATAGCTGCCTCTGCGGAGGAGCTTAGTCACCAGTACCTTTCCCAAGGACAGGCGTTTGGTAAAACGGAAATATTGCTGGCTTCACGCGAGCTGGCGTTAAAAACCAAAGTCGTCAAGACAACAATTGAGCGCTTGGCACATACTCCTTTACCTGCCATCGCTTGCGCAACCGACGGACGCTTCTTCATCATTGCTCGGTTTGATCAAGACAAAATCCTGATACACAATCCAGAGTCGTTGCGTCCCGAGGTTTTAAGTACAGACCAGTTATTGGGTATGTGGCAGGGAGAACTCATCTTATTGAGCTCACAGGCCACTCAAGCCGCCGAATTAGCCAGATTCGATTTCACCTGGTTTATCCCGTCCATTATAAAATACCGAAAATTACTCAGTGAAGTGCTACTTGTCTCCTTTGTTCTACAAATTTTCTCGCTACTGACACCACTCTTCTTTCAAGTGGTAATGGACAAGGTGCTGGTACACCACGGGCTGACCACCTTGGATGTCATTGCCGTTGGACTACTAGGGATCATGTTATTTGAAACTCTTCTGAGTGGCTTGAGGACCTACGTTTTTGCACATACAGCCAGCCGTATCGATGTGGAATTAGGGTCCCGTTTGTTCCGCCATTTGGTGACACTGCCTTTGGCGTATTTCCAGGCCAGAAGAGTGGGCGACTCGGTGGCTAGAGTCAGAGAGTTGGAGCACATCCGAAGTTTTCTGACAGGTAATGCTATCACCTTGGTGTTAGATATCTTGTTCTCGGTGGTTTTTATCACCGTGATGTTTTTCTACAGCGGTTGGCTGACGCTGGTTGTTGTAGTCTCGTTGCCTATGTATGTACTGGTTTCCATATTTATTACACCTTTACTTCGCTCTCGGTTGAGAGAGAGTTTTGCCCGGGGAGCGGAAAACCAAGCATTTCTGGTAGAGACGATCAATGGCATAGATACGCTCAAGTCGATGTCGGTCGAGCCACAGATCACCCGCAAGTGGGATAACCAGCTCGCCGCCTACGTATCTGCAGGGTTCAGAACGCAAACCCTGTCGAACATCGCGAATGAAGGTGTTTCGTTGATCGGCAAGCTGGTGACGGTGGCTACGCTTTGGTTAGGCGCGCGATTAGTTATCGACGGCCAGCTTTCGGTCGGGCAACTGATTGCTTTCAACATGTTAGCGGGACGCGTTTCGCAACCGATTATTCGCTTAGCTCAACTGTGGACCAACTTTCAGCAGACAGGTGTTTCAGTACAGCGTTTAGGCGACATTCTAAATAGTCGCACTGAGCTGTCCCAGGCCACCCGCAGTGCTTTGCCAGCGCTTAAAGGTCACGTGGAATTTGATCAAGTTCAGTTTCGTTATCGGCCAGAAGGGTCAGAAGTCCTGCGTGGAGTCAGTCTCGTTATTCAGGCTGGCGAGGTATTGGGGGTAGTAGGACGCTCCGGCTCCGGGAAAAGCACACTGACGCGTTTGTTGCAGCGACTTTATGTACCGCAGCGAGGACGTGTTCTAGTCGATGGCATGGACTTGGCTTTGGCAGATGTTTCATCCCTGCGTCGTCAAATCGGAGTAGTGCTACAAGACAATATGCTGTTCAACCGCAGCATCCGTGAAAACATCGCCCTCACAGATCCTGGCGCACCGCTGGAGGCAGTCATACATGCAGCCAAGATGGCCGGAGCCCATGATTTCATCCTGGAGTTGCCGGAGGGCTATGACACGGTGGTGGGTGAGCACGGAGCTTCGTTGTCTGGCGGTCAGCGACAACGGGTTGCGATTGCTCGAGCACTTATCGGTAACCCAAGGATTTTAATTTTCGATGAGGCCACTAGTGCCCTTGATTACGAATCCGAGCGAGTTATCCAGCAGAACATGAAGGACATTTGTAAAGGTCGCACGGTGATCATCATCGCCCATCGGCTTTCCGCTGTGCGCGATGCTCATCGCATTGCGGTCATGGACCGTGGTCAGATCGTGGAGCAAGGTACCCACTCCGAACTGCTGGCGCTTCAAGCCGGTCATTACTCACGTTTGCATCGCTTGCAGCAAGGTTGAACTGCCATGGGCCAATCTTCGGCAACACGCGAGTTATTGCGCCGCTACCATCATGCCTGGCGGCATTCGTGGGGGCAGCGCAGGTTGTTGGACACTCCCCACCGGCTCCCCCATGAAGTGCAATTTCTGCCGGCTGCCCTGGCTTTGCAAGAGCAACCGGTGCATCCGGCGCCGCGCTACACACTGTTCGCAATCATGCTCTTTGCTGGCTTAGCGTTGCTATGGGCTTGCCTAGGAGAAATTGATGTGGTTGCCACGGCGACTGGCAAGGTAGTCGCCAGCGGGAGAAGCAAAACTATTCAGCCCAGCGAAGTAGCTGTGGTCAAGGCGATCCATGTTCACGACGGTGAACAAGTCAAAGCTGGGGACGTCCTTGTCGACCTGGATGCCAGTGCAACAGGGGCAGATGTGAAACGCTTGAGCAACGACTTGTTGGCTGCTGAGGTAGATAGCGCCAGGGCCGGTGCAATGCTGGAGGTAATTGAATCCCGCAAAGAGCCCGGTCCTTTGACGGGCAAAATTAAGAATGCAGACCCGTTACAGCAATTGGCCGCAGAACGGTGGTTACAAGGCCAATACCTTGAAATGCGCAGTGCTTTGGATCAAGTAGATGCGGAGATTGATCAGCGATCTGCAGAAATTCTGTCGGCAACGGCCACTGTCGCATCACTGCTCAAAACCTTACCCATCAGTCGACGCTTGGCCGATGACTATAAGCTGCTGTTGGAAAAACAATATGTACCTCGTCATGCCTACTTAGAAAAACAACAGGCACTATTAGACCTTGAACGAGAAATGGCCGTGCAGCAAGTGCGGGTCATCGAGTTGCAAGCAACAAAAAAAGAAGCGCAGCGTCGTCGAGAGGGAATTCTTGCCCAGACCCGCCGCGAGATGCTCGATCTTCAGCAGCAATCCGAGCAAAAGATTGCATCACTGACTCAGGAAGTTAGAAAGGCTGAACAACGTGATCACCTGATGCACTTAACGGCACCGGTGGATGGCACTGTTCAGCAATTGGCTATTCACACGGTCGGTGGAGTAGTGACGGCCGCTCAAGCGTTGATGGTGATCGTGCCCAAAGATCAGGTTGTTGAGGTTGAAGCCATGCTGGAGAACAAAGATATCGGTTTTGTACATGCCGGACAGTTGGTTACGGTAAAAGTCGAAACATTTACGTTCACCAAGTATGGCGTGTTAGAGGGCGAAGTTATCAGTGTTTCCGATGACGCGATAGAAGATGAAAGACGTGGGCTTTTATATAGCGTCAGGATTCGGCTGCCGAAAGCCAAAGTTTTGGTGAAAGGGCAAGAAATACAGTTGATGCCGGGAATGTCTGTGTCCGCCGAGGTAAGGACGGATCATAGGAAAGTTATCGAGTATTTGTTGAGCCCTCTAGAGCAACATCTGTCGGAGGGGCTCAGGGAGCGATGATTAACCTTGATTGAGTTGGTAAACAAATTACTATTTTGGTGAAAAATAATGGGCGCTAACATTTCCGATCGATCTAGGGTTGCCTACAGAAATTTTGCGATTTTTAGTTTCGTTGGTTATCTGGGATTTGTGATTATTGTTCTGTGGCATCAGTCCATATCATACATTCCGGATAGATTAAGCGAGTCCTCAGGTGTTCTTTCGGAGGAAAGATTCAAGGGTAAAGCCATCACGAAAATCATCGACGGTGAGAATGTTTATCGGTTTACCTGTGCTTCAAATTTAGGGGGGTATCCAACGTGCATAACGAAGCAGAAAAGCTCGGATTTATTAGGTAAGCATGCCCGTGTTTTCTGGTATGAACAAAAATTTTTGCCTGCGTTGGAGCAGCGAAAATTAGTAGTTCTGGAGGTGGATGGTAAAGAGATCATCAGTAGAGCGATGTCCGAACAGAGGTTGGCTAAAGGTAAGAGAGGTAGTGTTTGGGTTCTCGGTGGCGTTGGTTTTTTTGCGCTTTGCATTTCCGTCTTCTTTTTAAGGAAGGCAAGGAGGAATTAAAGTGGATAAAAGTACATTAGATGCAATTTCCAGCGCCCTGTCTTATCTAAGTACACCAGTGGGGTCGGGGTCGGTAATTGTTGATGCATCAAAAGGGCAAGTTTTTAGTGCGGCCCTTGGAGCAACGCAGACGTTAGTTAGCTTCGGGGAGATGATGGGGAAACGCCTGCCTATCGCAGGTTCAGCTCTTGCTTATTCGGCCCTTGGTCGTGACTTTTTGAATATGAAAACGACCATCGACGATTCTGGTGAAGTTCACGTAAGTGATATTTACTCTGTCTTTGCCGATCTGTCGGCAATTGTGGCGTCGGCGACATTAGCTGCTGCAGTCGGCGCAGCTTCGGCCCCGGCTTTGATCGCTACGGCTGTAGTAATTACAGCGGCTGGCGCAGTGCTCACGGTTATGGCAATGAATAGTGGCGATGAAAGTATTGATTTAAATCCATATATTGACTCTTTGAGTAACGCTCTTCACGGCTTGGGTGAGGTGCTAGGTGAGGCTTATACATCGGCCATAGAAAGTTTTCAGGATGCGATGGAGGCGACCGGGGACTTCGCTCAAGCGTTCAATGATTATGTGGTCGGGGCTCTGGATGATATTACGGATGCCGTTTCCTCTAGCATTTTCAACTTCACAGATTTGATAGTTGAGAATTTGCGTGATGCCTATGATGCCGCCCTGAATACGGTAAGTCCACTGATCTTGGATTTGGATGGAGACGGAGTTGAAACACTGTCTTTGAGTAGCGGTGTATATTTTGATCACGATGGCAATGGCTTCGCTGAAAGCACCGGCTGGGTCGGAAAAGATGATGGTTTATTAATATGGGATCGAAATGGCAATGGACAAATAGACGATGGGAGTGAGCTTTTCGGCAATTACACTCATTTGACAAACGGGCAAATAGCTACCAATGGGTTCTCGGTGTTAGCTGACCTGGACAGTAATCATGACGGCAAAATAGATGCTAATGATGCGGCTTTTGGCCAGTTGGGAGTATGGAAAGATAGTAATAGTGATGCGAAACTTGATGAGGGAGAGTTGTTGAGCCTTGGCGAGGCTAATGTTCAAAGCCTTAGCGTAGGTTACGTAGACGAAAATACGACTGATTCCCAAGGCAATAAAGTGCTGCAATCGGGAACCTATACAGATAGTAGCGGTGCGTCACATGATTTGGACGATGTTTGGTTTGTGGTGGACACCGCGCGGACTGTAGATCTAAACAAAATAGTATTGGGGGAACAGACGGCATCTTCAATCGACCTGGATGGGTTTGGTAATGTGGCGGACCTGAGTCAGGCAATATTGCGCGATACGACTGGGCACCTTAAACAGTTAGTTGAGCAGTTTGCGGTTGAGACAGACACTACGAAGAGATACTCGCTGCTCGATCAAATCATATTCTCTTGGAGCGGAGCGGCTGCATATACTTCAGTCAGTCGTGGGGGATATATCGATGATGGGCGCAAACTTTATGCCTTGGAAGCGTTTTCGGGACAAGGCTTTATCCAGTCAGCCGGGATCAATGTAGGCACTGGCAATCCGGGACCTAATGCTGCCGCAAAACTCATGCAGGCATATGGCCAACTGGCTGGTTTTCTGTATTCGGGGTTAATGTTGCAGACTCACTTTAGGCCTTTAGTTGAAGCAATCGATCTTGGCTTTGAAAATTACGAATTAAAATTTGACGTTGCTCGTTTGGTCGAAATGTTACGATTTGCATATGACGAAGATTCTGCGCTCGGCGCGCAAGAGATGTCCGAATTTTCTAAGGCTCTATTGGACTCTGGTGTGCAGGGCGGGGCTATACTGACTAATCTGCGGCAAGCCGGAGATGTTAATGTTCCAGGCTTTGATTGTCTGCTGGCCAATATGGGTTACTCGCTAGGTGGATTAATTAACGATGAGTTGTATGGCGACTCCCATAATAATGCACTTTTCGGCTTGGCTGGCCGCGACACTTTATATGGTGACGCTGGTAATGATATTTTGGACGGTGGGGCTGACGACGATTATCTTAGTGGTGATGAGGGATCTGATATTTATCGATTCAGTCGGGGGTGGGGGCACGACACACTTAATAATTTTGATAGCGGCGATAATAAGGTCGACTTCATCGAATTTGCTTCAGATATAGCACCCTCCGAAATAGGCGTCACTCGCTCGGGAGATGATTTGGTTCTTGTTTTACGTGGTGGTGCTGACAGGATAAAAGTAGTCAATTATTTTTATAGTGATGGTGCGAGTGACTATTATTTAGAAGAGATCCGCTTTGCTGATGGTGCGATATGGAGACTTGAACAAATTAAGGCCATGGTGGGTATCACTACTCCAGGCGATGATGAAATTCATGGTTACGCCTCATCCGATAATTTGAGTGGAGGACTGGGTAATGACAAATTGTTTGGAGCCCAGGGTGACGATGTGCTCATTGGAGGAGGCGGCAATGATTATATTGAAGGTGGTACTGGTTCAGATGTTTATCATTTCAATCTTGGTGACGGGCGAGATGTAATCAACGAAGATGTTGAAAATCTTGGAGACTCGGATGTCTTGTACTTTGGTGAAGGAATAAGCCCCGCGGATATAAACGTTAGCATTCAGGGGAGTAGCTTGCTTTTACAGCATGGTAATGGCCATGATCAAGTGGTTTTTCTTAACTGGTTCATTCAGCTAGGTTCTCGTTATCAGGTGGAACGAATTGAGTTTGCCGATGGAACTGTCTGGATGAGTTCAGAGCTTACAAGTAGTCTAC
The DNA here is from genome assembly GCF_006227205.1 of Pseudomonas sp. ICMP22404. GTDB lineage: Bacteria > Pseudomonadota > Gammaproteobacteria > Pseudomonadales > Pseudomonadaceae > Aquipseudomonas. The sequence continues at coordinate 45,544 of NZ_VCNG01000003.1, read as the reverse complement.
TAAATAGGACTGGAACGGAGTTCGATGATGTTATTACAGGAGCTAGTTCTAGGGTCAGCCAAACATTCCTTGGCGGGGGCGGTAATGACAACCTGACGACTGGCGCGGGTGACGACCAACTCGAAGGCGGTACTGGTAATGATATTCTCAACGGTGCGGCGGGCTCCGACATCTATCTCTTCAACGTAGGAGATGGGCAGGACGTTATCAACGATGACAACATCTCTTACTACTACGGTGGTGTCGACGTCTTGCGGTTTGGCACGGGCATCCAGGTCTCTGACATCATGGCCAGCCGATCCGGAACCAGCCTGGTGCTTAGGCATATTAACGGTCAGGATCAGGTGACGGTTACCAATTGGTTTACCGAAAACACCGATCGTTATCAACTGGAGCGCATCGAGTTCGCCGACGGCACGGTGTGGACCAGCTCGGTGTTGTCTGCCCAACTGCTCCAGCTCATGGGTGGCGCGGGCGATGATGTGCTCACCGGAATCGGTGCTGCCTTCAAGCAGGTGCTGTCCGGTGGTGGTGGCAACGACACGTTGACGGCCGGGGTCGGGGATGACCAGCTTGAGGGCGGTGTGGGCAACGACACGTTGAACGGTGGGCAAGGCTCCGATCTGTACCTCTTCAGCCTCGGAGATGGGCGTGACGTCATCAACGATGACAATCTCTCCTACATGTATGGCGGTGTCGACGTTTTGCGGTTTGGCACGGGTATCCAGGCCGCCGACATCCTTGCCAGCCGATCCGGTACCAGCCTGGTGCTTAGCCATGTCAACGGTCAGGACCAAGTGACGGTCACCAATTGGTTCACCGAAAACACCGATCGTTATCAGTTGGAGCGCATCGAGTTCGCCGACGGCACGGTGTGGACCAGCGCGGCGTTGTCTGTCCAGGTGCTCCAGCTCACAGGCGGCGCGGGTGACGATGTGCTGACCGGTGTCAGTAGCAGTCAGGCTCAAGTTATAAGAGGTGGCGGTGGTAACGATACTTTGACCGCCGGCGCTGGTGCTGACCAGCTTGAGGGCGGTACGGGCAATGACACGTTGAATGGTGGCCAAGGCTCCGACCTGTACCTCTTCAACCTCGGCGATGGGCGTGACGTCATCAACGATGACAATCTCTCCTACATGTATGGCGGTGTCGACGTTTTGCGGTTTGGCACGGGCATCCAGGCCGCCGACATCATTGCCAGCCGATCCGGCACCAGCCTGGTGCTTAGCCATGTCAACGGTCAGGATCAGATAACGGTCACCAATTGGTTCACCGAAAACACTGGACGTTATCAGCTGGAGCGCATCGAGTTCGCCGACGGCACCGTCTGGACCAGCACGACACTGTCCGCTCAGTTGCTCCAGCTCACAGGCGGCGCGGGTGATGATGTGCTCGTCGGAATCGGCGCGGCCTTCAAGCAGGTGCTATCCGGTGGTGGTGGCAACGATACGCTGACGGCTGGAAGCGGTGATGACCAGTTGGCGGGCGGTACGGGTAATGACACATTGAACGGGGGGCAAGGCTCCGATATTTATCTCTTCAACCTCGGCGATGGGCGCGACGTTATCAACGATGACAACCTCTCCTACATGTATGGCGGTGTCGATATCCTGCGGTTTGGTATGGGGATCCAAGCCTCTGACATCGTTGCCAGCCGATCCGGAACCAGCTTGGTGCTTAGCCATGCCAATGGTCAGGACCAGGTGACGGTTACCAATTGGTTTACCGAAAACACCGATCGTTATCAGTTGGAGCGCATAGAGTTCACCGACGGCACCGTCTGGACCAGCGCGACGTTGTCAGCCCAGATGCTCCAGCTCACAGGCGGCGCGGGTGACGATGTACTGACCGGTGTCAGTAGCAGTCAGTCTCAAGTTATAAGAGGTGGCGGCGGTAACGATACGCTGACGGCCGGCTCCGGTAATGACTTGCTTGAAGGCGGCACGGGCAACGACACGTTGAACGGCGGCCAAGGCTCCGATCTGTACCTCTTCAGCCTTGGAGATGGTCGTGATGTCATCAACGATGACAACATTTCTTACTACTACGGCGGTGTCGACGTCTTGCGGTTTGGCACGGGCATCCAGGTCTCTGACATCAGTGCCAGTCGATCCGGGACCAGCCTGGTGCTTAGGCATATTAACGGTCAGGATCAGGTGACGGTTACCAATTGGTTTACCGAAAACACTGGACGTTATCAGCTGGAGCGCATCGAGTTTGCCGACGGCACGGTGTGGACCAGCGCGGCGTTATCTGCCCAGTTGCTCCAGCTCATAGGCAGTGCAGGTGATGATGTACTGACTGGTGTCAGTGCTGCCTTCAAGCAGGTGATATCCGGTGGCGCTGGCAACGATACGCTGACGGCCGGTAGCGGTGATGACCAGCTTGAAGGCGGTACGGGCAATGATACGTTGAACGGTGGAGCGGGTTCCGACACCTATGTCTTCAACCTCGGCGATGGGCGGGATGTCATCAACGATGACAACATCTCCTACTACTATGGCGGTGTCGATATCCTGCGATTTGGTGCAAGCATCCAGGCCTCTGACATCAGTGTCAGCCGATCCGGAACCAGCTTGGTGCTTAGCCATGTCAACGGTCAGGACCAGGTGACGGTTACCAATTGGTTTACCGAAAACACTGGACGTTATCAGTTGGAGCGCATCGAGTTTGCCGACGGCACGGTGTGGACCAGCGCGGCGTTATCTGCCCAGTTGCTTCAGCTCACAGGCGGTGCGGGCGATGATGTGCTCACCGGAATCGGCGCTGCCTTCAAGCAGGTGCTATCCGGTGGTGGTGGCAACGATACGCTGACGGCCGGTACCGGTGATGACCAGCTTGAAGGCGGTACGGGCAATGACACGTTGAACGGTGGAGCGGGATCCGACACTTATCTCTTCAAGCTCGGCGACGGTCGGGATGTCATCAACGATGACAACATCTCCTACTACTATGGCGGTGTCGATATCCTGCGATTTGGTGCAGGCATCCAGGCCTCTGACATCAGTGCCAGCCGATCCGGAACCAGCTTGGTGCTTAGCCATGCCAACGGTCAGGATCAGGTGACGGTTACCAATTGGTTTACCGAAAACACTGGACGTTATCAGCTGGAGCGCATCGAGTTTGCCGACGGCACGGTGTGGACCAGCGCGGCGTTATCTGCCCAGTTGCTCCAGCTCATAGGCAGTGCAGGTGATGATGTACTGACTGGTGTCAGTGCTGCCTTCAAGCAGGTGATATCCGGTGGCGCTGGCAACGATACGCTGACGGCCGGTAGCGGTGATGACCAGCTTGAAGGCGGTACGGGCAATGATACGTTGAACGGTGGAGCGGGTTCCGACACCTATGTCTTCAACCTCGGCGATGGGCGGGATGTCATCAACGATGACAACATCTCCTACTACTATGGCGGTGTCGATATCCTGCGGTTTGGTGTGGGCATCCAAGCCTCTGACATCAGTGCCAGCCGATCAGGAAGCAGCCTGGTGCTTAGCCATATCAATGGTCAGGATCAGGTGACACTCAACAACTGGTTCACTGAAAACAGCGGACGTTACCAATTGGAGCGTGTCGAGTTTGCTGATGGCGCTTTTTGGAATACTTCTCAAGTTGCATCGAGGGTAAGTACATCGGGTAATGACACTATAATAGGCTCCAGCACTAACGACCTGTTGCAAGGAGGCCAAGGTAACGACCTGCTACAAGGCGGAGAGGGAAGTGATACTTATATTTTTGTCGCAGGAGATGGCCAGGATATTATAAATAATGACTCTGCTACGCCCAATGACATGGATACCCTTAGTATCTCTGGGATTACACCCCAAAACCTGTGGCTGTCCCGAGATGGCAATAATTTGGTAATTGATGCGAGAGGGACTGATGATCGAATTACAGTCAAAGATTGGTACGTGAGTGCGGCACAAAAAATTGATGTGATTCAGGCAGGGAGTACAGCGTTGTACGCCAATGCGGTAGACAATCTGGTCAACGCCATGGCTTCTTTTGGAGATCCGGCTGGCGGCGAGATCAATCTGACTCAAGAACAGCGTGATCAAGTTAATGTAGTGATTGCTACTAACTGGCAGTAAGGGATTGGGGGCCTGCACGTAACGTAGAGCTTTTCTCCATGGCAGATTTTTGTTGTTCGGTTCTTATACGATCTTAACGCTGTATTCTGGGCATGCTGAAAGCCCTTGATTCTATTAGATCTACAGACGGAAATGGGCTATCAATGATTGCACTGTTTTGCATCGATTTCCATTTCAGCTCTGTGCAGTACCAGGAGCAACGATGCGGCATACTCAGCAATGGCAGTTTCACGAAGTAGCGGTCGAAGCGCAGCAGACGTATGTCTCGCGTCGCATGCGATTTCGGTGTAGCTGTGCAATCGCGCAAGGAAAGCTCGGGTTTGTCGCCCTTGAGCTGCTGAGCCAGAGCGAGCATTGCGCGATTGAAAGCCGTTTGGCAATATCTGATGCCCTCGTTCTTTCGTCGGCTCTCCATCCCTCTCAACTGGGGGCTGGCGGTAGGAGAGAATGGGTAACCCGGCCTTCGCGCCGGGTTTTTTGTTTGTGCTCTAGCAAGTTCGGGGAACGGAACAGAAAAGAGGAGCCCAAGCGAAAGGGGAGCGAGGCTTCACTACTCGATCCGGAGGTGCCACTGAGCACTGACCAAAAACTATGATGTAGAAATCGAACTCGACTCACCGTTCATACCGCTTATGCGACCGTTGGTCGCCATCAGCCCGCAGGATGCGACTTGGTTTTGAAAGAGGTGCATTGCTATTTTTCGACAATATTCTGTAAAAATCATTTAAAAACAATGGTTTGCGTGAAGTTTAAAACACGACGACGGAACTGGAATAGCTAAGCAGACTTCGTAGGTAGGTGCGAGTGATAACAAAGGTGCATGGAACCAGTGGTGGCTCTTTGATATTATCTCCATAAGCCATGTCGATACGACACAGACGCCCACTCCCAAATGACAAAGTCCGATTGCTATTAAACGCGCAACGGATTTCTACATCTCCTATGGGGATTAAAGCAAATAGTATTAAAAATACTTCTTACCGATTGCGATAAAAAAATTGGTTATGAGTGAAGTATAACAATGCGTGTTGATGGTTCGAGCTGCCTTTTACAATTTGGCATGATTCGACAGGTGGGTATTGCTTTTCCTGATTTACCCGCATGGCTGAAGCGCTACGGGTTATAAAGCTAATCGCTATTTAGGTTATAGCTAAATGTTATTATTGTCCGATTTTGCGAGCTATTCATAACCTATTGATGCTTATCGAAAAAATTGGCTGCCCGCCCGGTTTTTAACTGGACCGAGTGTGTGTGATCTTTGCTTAGGAAACAAGGAATCAAGTTTCTGACTGTTAAGCCGAGCTAATGGATTGATGTTTAAAGTCGAGCATTTCTTGGATAAGCAATGAATCTCATTAACACAGTGTGCCAAAGTGTATTATTCATGGGCTGCGTATCGAGCCCTTTAGCTTTTGCGTTTGATAATTCTTCCTTGGAGCATGCCGACCTTCTTGGTGTGTACCAGTCCGCCTTTAACAATGACGCTCAACTGGCTGCCGCGCGCCACGCCTACTTGGCTCAGCGCGAAGCGGTTCCTCAGGCTCGTTCGGGCCTGCTGCCAAATCTGACGGCAGGTGCAACTTCAGAGACGGTACGGTTGGAGCGCGACGAGCCCTCTCTCAGTCGTGAACGCAGCGGAACCACGTTTCGCGCTAACCTCAGTCAACCGCTTTTTCGTGTAGACCGCTGGTTCCAGTTAAAGGCGGCAGAGTCCAGTGTTGCCCAAGCGGAGCTAGAGCTTTCGGCCAAGGTACAGTCCTTGGCGTTGACTGTTGCTCAAGCGTATTTCGAGACACTGCGTCAGCTTGATGCTTTGGCTGCCGTCCAAGCGGAAGAAGCCGCTCTGCTCCATCAGCGTGACCAGGCGCAAGGTAGGCTGGAAGACGGTGCCTCAAGCATTACCGACGTGTACGACGCACAAGCGGCCTATGACAACGTGCAGGCGAATCGGCAAGTCGTGCAGCGCAAGGTCGATGATGCGTTTGAGGCATTGAGCCGTTTGACCAATCAACCCTACAGAACCATTTCTGGAATGGGGCACCAACTCCCTGTCGAGTCGCCCATTCCTAACGAAGCACAATCGTGGGTCGACACAGCGGTTCGGCAGAATCTGCAGCTTCAAGCTAGCGAGCAAGCGGAGCAAGCTGCTGACCAAACGCTCAAGCAGCACAAGGCTGGTCACTTACCTACGATCGATGCGGTAGCCTCTTACCGCAAGGGTGACAACGACAGTTTCGGTTACAGCAATCCCACGGATTTTGGCCGCAATGGCTACCGTGACAATGTTGCGCAAGGCAGTATCGGTATTGAACTGAATATTCCGATTTACTCTGGCGGAATGACTCACTCCAAAGTCAAAGAGTCTGTCGAGCGACTTTTACAAAGCCAGGATGAAAAAGAAGATCGGCGTCGTGAGATCGTATTGAATGCGCGCAATGCGTTTAGAGGGGTTAATACCGATATCGCACAGATTGCTTCGCGCCGACAGGGGATCGTCTCTGCCCGCAAATCCGTCGAGGCCAATCAGGTAGGTGTCGATATTGGTTCGCGCAATATTGCTGACGTGCTCACCGCGCAAAGGCAGTTGTATTCGGTGGTGCGCGACTATAACAACGCACGTTATGACTACATTATCGACAACCTCAAGCTGAAACAGGCTGCAGGGACTTTGAGTGTGGATGACCTTAAGTCTCTATCCGTCTACTTAAAGCAGGATTATGTGCCTGAGCGAGATTTTCTCCCGCCGGGGATTTGAGTGGATTCAGATCAATAGCGAGCCCTTGGGCATACATGCTCATTATCTAGAGTGTGCTTTTTATTAACCACGGTTTCACTCCGTGCCTGGAGTGCAGGTTGCCGCCTGCACAAGGAATTCTGTAAACGTAATGATTGAAACTGAAGCGGGCGATGCGACGCCTGAACAGGCGCCCCCATTTGACACTGGCTTAGCTTCGCTTGTGATGCTTGCCAGGTTTCATCAAGTCGCGGCTTCCGCCGAGCAGCTTGCTCATGAGTTCGGAAACGTTGATCGTCCATTTGGTCACGCGGATATGTTGTTGGCTGCGCGAAAGCTCGGTCTCAAAGCCAAGATGGCGAATACCTCCGCCGACCGCCTTCATCGCACACCGCTGCCCGCCATCGCCACCGATGTAAATGGGGAGTTCTTCATTATTGCGCGCCTGGATCAAGGCAAGGTGTTGATTCACAACCCGGCCGTGCAACGCCCCGAGGTCATCACCCTTGAGGCTCTTCAATCCCGTTGGACGGGTCAGCTGATGCTGATTCGCTCAGAGGCAAATACGCCTGGTGAATCTTCTCGGTTCGATTTCACCTGGTTCATTCCCGCCATCGTCAAATACAGAAAGCTGCTCGGCGAGATCATGCTGGTTTCGTTTGTGTTGCAGATATTCTCGCTGGTGACACCACTGTTCTTTCAAGTGGTGATGGACAAGGTCCTGGTGCACCACGGTTTGACCACGCTGGACGTGATCGCGGTGGGTTTGGCTGTTGTCATGCTGTTCGAGTCGGGCTTGACTGGGCTGCGCACCTACGTGTTTGCCCATACGGCCAGCCGCATCGATGTGGAGTTGGGTTCCAAGTTGTTCCGGCACTTAATCACGCTGCCGTTGGCCTATTTCCAAGCGCGGCGCGTGGGCGATTCTGTGGCTAGAGTCCGGGAGCTGGAAAACATTCGCAGCTTCCTCACTGGCAATGCGATCACGCTGATTCTCGACGTACTGTTTTCCGTCGTGTTCCTGGCAGTGATGTTCTATTACAGCGGTTGGCTGACACTCATCGTCCTGGTGTCATTGCCGCTCTATATTCTGGTGTCGGTACTGATCACACCGATACTGCGCTCCCGACTGAACGACAGCTTCGCCAAAGGGGCTGAGAACCAGGCCTTTCTGGTCGAGACCGTCAACGGTATCGACACTCTCAAATCCATGGCTGTTGAACCTCAGGCCATCCGTAAATGGGACAATCAACTGGCCGGTTATGTAGCGGCCGGTTTCAGAACCCAGACGTTGTCGACCATCGCTAACGAAAGTGTGTCGCTGATTGGCAAATTGGTCACTGTAGCGACCTTGTGGGTGGGCGCTCGACTGGTAATTGAAGGGCAGTTGTCGGTAGGCCAACTGATTGCCTTCAACATGCTGGCCGGTCGCGTAGCACAGCCGATCATGCGTTTGGCGCAGCTATGGACTAACTTCCAGCAGACCGGCGTTTCCGTGCAGCGTCTGGGCGACATCCTCAACACTCGAACCGAAATCGCTCAAGCGACACGCAGTTCGTTGCCGCCGATTCGCGGTCACATCGAATTCGACCAAGTCCATTTTCGCTATCGCCCTGATGGAGCCGAGATCCTGCGCGGTGTGAGCCTTCGCATCGAGGCGGGGCAGGTAATTGGCGTCGTGGGGCGTTCAGGCTCAGGTAAGAGCACGCTGACTCGCCTGCTCCAGAGGCTTCACGTCCCCGAGCGTGGGCGTGTAATGGTGGATGGCATGGACTTGGCGCTGGCGGACGTCTCTTCGTTGCGCCGACAGATTGGCGTGGTGTTGCAAGACAACATGCTATTTGCTCGTAGCATCCGCGAAAACATAGCCCTGGCCGATCCCGGCGTATCACTGGAGAAGGTCATTCATGTGGCCAAGCTCGCCGGTGCCCACGAGTTCATTCTGGAGCTCCCCGAAGGCTATGACACCGTGGTAGGAGAGCACGGCGCATCATTGTCTGGAGGTCAGCGGCAACGGGTTGCCATTGCTCGAGCGCTGATGGGGAATCCGCGGATCCTGATTTTCGACGAAGCCACCAGCGCTCTCGACTACGAGTCCGAGCGCGTGGTTCAGCAACACATGAAGGATATCTGCAAAGGCCGCACGGTCATCATCATTGCCCACCGGCTCTCAGCCGTGCGGGATGCCAATCGCATTGTTGTGGTTGATCGCGGTCAGATCGTTGAGCAGGGCAGTCATGCCGAACTCTTGACCCATCAGGCTGGGCATTACTCACGCTTGTACCGCTTGCAGCAAGGAGCCAGCAATGTCTAACGCTGAATCGGCAGGCCTGTTGCGGCGTTATCGACACGTCTTGCGTGAGTCATGGAAGGCTCGTCGGAGTATGGACGCACCAAAGCGCCTGGCCCATGAAATACAGTTTTTGCCGGCCTCTCTTGAGCTACAAGAGCGTCCAACTCATCCAGCGCCTCGCGTGTTCATGTGGGCGATCATGGCATTTGCTGCGATTGCGCTGGTTTGGGCGTGTGTTGGCAAGATTGATGTTGTGGCAACCGCGACTGGCAAGATCATTCCCAGCGGTAAAAGCAAGGTGATCCAGTCCAGCGAAACGGCGGTGGTCAAAGCCATCCATGTACACGACGGTCAGACGGTGAAAGCCGGTCAGTTGCTGTTGGAGCTGGACTCTACGGCCGCTGAGGCTGATGTGGGGCGAGTGCAAAGCGAGCTGTTGGCCGCCCGCATCGACAGTGCCCGGGCGAGCGCCATGCTCGATGCCATCGATCGACAGCGAGCGCCGCGGACCTTAAATGGCTCGATTCCGGGAGCGGACCCCGAGCACGTATTGGCTGCTGAGCGCTGGCTGCAAGGTCAGTATCAGGAGTACCGCAGCAGTCTGGAGACTGTTGACGCCGAAATAGCCCAGCGCCAGGCCGACATACAGTCCGCACGTGGACAGGTGGCCAGCCTTCAGAAAACCCTACCTATCGTCGCCAAGTTGGCGGATGACTATCAGCATCTGCTGGAGAAACAGTACATCGCTCGCCATGCCTATCTGGAAAAGGAGCAGGCGCGGCTGGACGTTGAACGACAGTTGAGCGTGCAGCAAGCCAGCTTATTGCAGTCCTCAGCGGCGCGACAGGAGGCTGAGCGCAGGAGGGCTGGTGTGGTCGCGCAGACCCGACGGTCTATGCTGGATTTGTTGCAGCAGGCGGATCAGAAGGTGGCGTCTTTGAAGCAGGATTTTGCCAAAGCCGAATATCAGGATGGACTGACGACACTGGAGGCCCCGGTGGACGGCACGGTACAGCAGTTGAATGTGCATACGGTGGGTGGGGTGGTGACACCTGCGCAGCCGCTGTTGACGATTGTGCCGATGGGGCAACCGGTTGAGGTTGAGGCTGTTTTTGAGAACAAAGATGTTGGGTTTGTTCACCAGGGACAAGCCGTAACGATAAAAGTAGAAACTTTTACTTTCACCAAATATGGAGCGGTCTCGGGTGAAGTCATCAGTATTTCTGATGACGCTCTGGAGGATGAAAAGCGTGGCTTGATATACAGCGGCAAGATTCGCTTGGATTCGGATCATTTGAATGTGAAAGGGCAAGATATCAAATTACTGCCTGGTATGGCGGTGACTGCAGAAGTAAAAACAGATCAGCGAAGGATAATTGAGTATTTCTTGAGTCCCTTGCAAGTTGCAGCGAGTGAGAGCTTGCGAGAGCGGTGAGATGGGGGAATATGAGGAGGCGGAGGTTTTGATGAATGACTCAGATGCTACTAAAGGAATTTGGAGACGGGCTATGAAGGCTGGTTTTTATAAATTTATATTGTTTTTTTTCTTACTGCCCGTCCTTGCGTGGGCGGAACCTCGCTGTGGAACGCTGGGTAATGCCGTGATTAGGTTTGACTCAAAGTATTTATTCTTTCCGATAACTTATGAGGGGGTCAATTATTGGTCAGGGAAAGGAAAAATAAATGAGGGCAAGGGTTGTAGCGATAAAATTAACGAAGTGGCTTTTGCTGTGAATTGGCCGAGTCTTGAACCTTCGGGCGGTGAAAATTATTACACTCGACCAAAGCCAAATAGAATTGCCGTTGTTGCTAAGATTAATAAGTCGAATGATGTTGCGCGATCTCGAAAGAATATTCTATATCGTTATCTTAGGGACGGATTTAATAGTGAGGGGCCTGCAAAGACGGATCAACAGGTGGAGGAAATGAGGGGGTTCAATTCTGATTTAGGGCTCTTTGAAGCCACGCCAAAAAACATCGATGGGGGTACTGTTAGAAAAGTATTCTGGCAAGAAACCAGTCAAGGTGATATTGGTTTGATAGTTAATTGTATTGTGTTTTCCGAAGGGCGAGGTTCTTCATGCGAACAGTCATCCTATGATCCTCAGGACGATATATGGATAGAGCTGGATTATATGGTCGATATTGTTCATCAGTGGCGCGATCTTGAAAGCGCTGCTGTGGCGTTCGTGCGCGGATTTCAACTAAATAATTGAATGTAAAGGTGTTGTAATGGCTGTTGAAGATATTTCTGCTCATGTTGATCTTGCTTACGCTTCCGATCTGCTTGCGAGCGGCGGCCCGGCCGCGATGTACAACTATTTGGCGTCAAATGGATATTTATATGCCAACCTGGCTAATGGCGTTGCTAATGGTGGGAGTTTGGCCGGTGATGCAGCGCTGAGTCATATGCAAGAAGTGGCCGCAGAAAGTGGTCATCCTTTAACGGTGGCGGATATAAATAAAATTCGCTCAGACATGGCTATTGCTTATCTAGATGCCTTGCTCGATAAGCAAGATAACGGGGATTTCTCTGACATTACATGGCGTGAAGCTTGGACGTTTCATTCTCAAACCTTCATTCAAAACCATTTGCCTCCTGATGCATGGACTCTTAATACGCCTTTTTCAGTAATGACGGACGCTGAGCGTGCCGATCTTTGGCAACGGTCTCTGGAGGCAGCCGGTGATCCTGGCAAAGAAGCTGCGCTGGCATTTACATTGGCGGCAGCCATGTCGGACCAGGCTGGGCTGCTTTCCGCAGCGTCTCCCGACGAAAATTTCGTGCGTGAACTTGCGGAAGGATTAACCGAGGTCAGGCCTCAGTCACCAGAGCAAATTGCGACTATTCAGCATTGGTTGGCTATCAACGCCGCATCCCTAAATAACACTCAGAATTTTTTTGACGCGTTGGGACAGACGTCAGGGCGCTTTATCGAATCGGTCAAGGCCCAGATAAAAGTTGATTCGGGCGCTTTTATTGATGTACTTAGGAAGATGGTCAATGATGCTGAGGCATTGGGATCACCTCTGATCCTTGATCTTGATGGTGATGGCGTAGAGACCACGGGTCTTTCTGCTCATGTTCATTTTGATCATGATACTAACGGCTTTGCTGAAAGCACCGGCTGGGTTGGTCGAGATGACGGCTTACTGGTTTTTGATCGCAATGGTAATGGTCGTATTGATAACGGTACCGAACTCTTCGGCGACAATACAAAACTACCAAGTGGCGATAAGGCGGCGAACGGATTTGCTGCATTGGCGGCGCTGGATACAAACGGTGATGGTCGGATTGATGCTTCCGATACCGATTATGCCAGCTTGCGTGTTTGGAAAGACATTGACAGTGACGGCGAGACCGATGATGGCGAGTTAATTACATTGTCGCAGGCTGGCGTGCAGAGCATTGGTGTAAACTACGTCGCAAATAGCGTGACCGATTTGAGTGGTAACCAGCACTTGCAAGTAGGTACGTATACCCGCCTTGATGGAAGTGCGGCGACAGTTGAAGATATTTGGTTTGCCACTGACTTAGCCCGAACCGTTGATCAGAATGAAATAACTATAAGCGAGTCGATAGCAACCATGCCAGATATCTCAGGTATGGGGAATGTACATAGTCTACGACAAGCCATGGCGCGTGACACAAGCGGTGTCCTTGTCTCACTGGTCAAGCAATTTGAGCTGGCAAGTGACGTGAATATCCGTAACTCGCTCGTGGACCAAATCCTGATTAGTTGGACTGGTGCAGACCAGCACAGTGTTGGCACTCGAGGGTACGTCAATGAGGGCCGAAAGCTTTATGTCATTGAAGCATTTTTGGGAAAGACCTTTACTCAACAAAATGGAAGTGCTGACCCTGGTCCAGACGCAGCCGAGACGCTTTTAAGAGCCTATAATTTTGTGAGCGAATCGGTGCGTAGTCAATTGATGTTGCAAACGCATTTGAAGCCAGCGATGGATATGCTATCCATCAAAGTAGAGAGTGGGGTTGTCGCTTGGGATGTCTCAGCATTCCTCGCCTCGATCCGTACCCAGTATGCTACCGCCCCAGCATCCGCACTACAGAGTTTGCAAGAATTCACGATAGCTCTGAAATCATCGGGCTTTCAAGGTGCTACGGCGATCCTGAAGGCATTGAGTCAACAGGGAAATATTAACGGTTCTGACTTGGATGCAGCGTTAACGACCCTTAACCGGCCGGGACAATTAGGTAGTGGGGTGGACGACACGCTCAGTGGTAAAGATACGTATGACGGTGTGATGTATGGTCTTTCGGGAAATGACACACTTAAGGGATTCAGTGGGAACGATTATCTTTCGGGTGGCTTAGGTGATGACACACTTGATGGTGGTAAGGGCAACAACCAGCTATTTGGTGACGAAGGAAATGATCTACTGAAAGTCGACTCCGACTCGAATAACAATCTGCTGAGTGGTGGTGTTGGAGATGATCAGTTGTTCGGCAGTTCTTACGCCGACACCTATCTGTTCAACGAGGGAGATGGTAAGGATGTCATTACTGAGAATGATGCCGGCCACGTGGCGACCGATACCTTGCGTTTCGGCGCTGGAATCCATGCTAGCGATATCAACCTGCAACGGGTTGGTTCCGACCTGGTGTTTAAGCACCGCAACGGTACCGATCAAGTAACAGTCAAGGGACTGTTCGATGGCACCACCTCCAGCACCAGCATTGTCAATCAGAGCGTCATTGAGCGCGTCGAGTTTGCCGACGGTACGTCCTGGACCTGGGCTGACATGATTGCTGCAGGCTTGAATCAAACGGGAACATCAAGGTCGGATGCTCTTGTCGGTTGGAATGGCAACGACATTATCCATGGGGGAAGTGGCGACGATACCTTGGACGGCGGTTCCGGCAGCAACCAGTTGTATGGTGATGCGGGTAACGACGATGTCCGGGTCACTTCCAACTCAAGAGATAACATCTTAGCGGGTGGGGCGGGTAACGATACGTTGACCGGTGGTTACTTTTCGGACACCTACCTATTCAACCTGGGTGACGGTCAAGACACCATTTCGGAATACGACCCTGGTTACGGGAGCACCGATGTCTTGAGATTCGGAGCTGGGATCCTTGCCAGTGACATCCTGATGCGTCGGACTGGTCCTGATTTGATATTCCTGCATCGTAACGGCACCGATCAGGTCACGCTCAAAGGCTTATTCGATGGTGCGACCTCTGATACTACGGCCATTAGTCAGACCATCATTGAGCGAGTTGAGTTTGCCGATGGCACGTTCTGGACTTGGTCGGACATGGTTGCGCAGGGGTTGAGCCAGACGGGATCTGCGGGGGCTGACGCCTTGGTCGGCTTCAATGGCAATGACATTATTCATGGTGGCGATGGCGACGATACCGTGGACGGTGGAGCTGGTAGCAACCAGCTCTTTGGAGATGCGGGTAATGACGTCATTCAGGTAGCTTACAACTCCAGAAACAACACACTGGCTGGCGGGGCTGGCAACGATACCTTGAAAGGCGGCTACTTTTCAGACACCTATCTGTTCAATCTGGGTGACGGTCAAGACACCATTTCGGAATACGACCCTGGTTACGGGAGCACCGATGTCTTGAGATTCGGAGCTGGGATCCTTGCCAGTGACATCCTGATGCGTCGGACTGGTCCTGATTTGATATTCCTGCATCGTAACGGCACCGATCAGGTCACGCTCAAAGGCTTATTCGATGGTGCGACCTCTGATACTACGGCCATTAGTCAGACCATCATCGAGCGAGTTGAGTTTGCCGATGGCACGTTCTGGACTTGGTCGGACATGGTTGCGCAGGGGCTGAGCCAGACGGGATCTGCGGGGGCTGACGCTTTGGTCGGCTTCAATGGCAATGACATTATTCATGGTGGCGATGGCGACGATACCGTGGACGGTGGAGCTGGTAGTAACCAGCTCTTTGGAGATGCGGGTAATGACGTCATTCAGGTAGCCTACAACTCCAGAAACAACACACTGGCTGGCGGGGCTGGCAACGATACCTTGAAAGGCGGCTACTTTTCAGATACCTACCTGTTCAATCTGGGTGACGGTCAAGACACCATTTCGGAGTACGACCCTGGTTACGGGGGCACCGATGTCTTGAGATTTGGAGCCGGAATCCTTACCAGTGACATCACGATGCGCCGGGTTGGCTCCGACTTGCTTCTCCTACACCGTAACGGCACCGATCAGGTAACGGTCAAGGGGCTGTTCGATGATGCTACCGCCAATGCCAGCGTCATCAGTCAGAGCGTCATTGAGCGTGTCGAGTTTGCCGACGGCACGTCCTGGACCTGGACAGATATGATTGCGACAGGGCTGAATCAGGTGGGGACGGCAGGCGCGGACGCCCTGATAGGTTGGAACGGCAACGATATTATCCATGGCGGAAGCGGCGACGATACGTTGGATGGCGCAGGAGGCACCAACCAACTGTTCGGTGATGCGGGTAATGACGTCATCCAGGTCGCTTATAACGCAAGGGATAGCGTTTTGGCCGGTGGGGCGGGTAACGATACGTTGACCGGAAGCTACTTTTCGGACACCTATCTGTTCAACCGTGGAGATGGTCAGGACAGAATCAACGAATATTCCCCAGGCTACGGCGCTACCGACACCTTGGCGTTTGGGGCGGATGTTAGCCCTCAAGACTTATGGTTCCGGCAAAGCGGGTCCAATTTGGAGATAAGCCTCATTGGAGGAGACGACAAATTGACCATCAGTAACTGGTATGAGTCGAGTGTTTATCACGTCGAGGTCTTGAAAACGGCAGATGGGAAGACGTTGCTTGATAGTCAAGTGCAGAGTCTGGTCAACACAATGGCCTCTTTTGGCGTGGCGCCGGGGGCCGAAACGACTATTACCAATGATCAGCGGGCTCAGCTCGACACGGCATTGGCTGCAAATTGGAAATAGAGCTGTATAAGCCTAGCTTCGCCCTCGGATGAACTGAAAATCTGCCCCCGCGCAAGTGCATTTGGCGGGGGCATTTTTTTGTCTGTTGAAAATTGCAGTCGACCCTAGAGGCCCCTATCCAGTCGAAGCGCCTAAGTGGCCTGATGTGAGCAAGAGCGTCTTATTCAATCGGAGGACGTACCGTATCCGCCGACCTTCCGATCCGCTTGTCTGATAATTCCTATACAAATTGACCGCCATACTTGTACAAAGTTAACTGTATGTTCGTACAGGTATTTTGGTGTCGTGCGTCATGAGCTTTTCAATCTTGGGTCCTATTGCCGAGGGTGGCTTGAAGCTGCCTTTGTGTTCGTTTCGTGTGCCTGCTGGGTTCCCATCCCCGGCAGCGGACCACATCGAAGCGCACATCTCACTGGATGAGGTTCTGAACATCCGTGCTCCGCATGTCTATCTGGTTTCGATTGCCGGGGAGAGCATGCAGGGCGCTGGAATCTTCGAAGGGGATTTGGCGGTAGTGGATCGAGCATTGGAGCCGGTGCACGGGCACATCGTTGTGGCGCTGTTGAATAACGAACCTGTGTGCAAGCGGCTGTGCCTGCGGGGAAAGGAGGTGATTCTCCTGTCGGAGAACCCAAAGTACCCACCCAGGTACGTGCTTGAGGGGGACGAACTGGTCATTTGGGGTGTGATCACCTGCAGCGTGCGCAGCCATGTCTAAAGTCCAGCCGGTGTTTGCTCTGATCGATTGCAACAGCTTCTACGCCAGTTGCGAACGTGTGTTTCGTCCAGACCTGGCCCGGGTGCCCATCGTGGTGCTGAGCAACAACGATGGCTGTGTGATTGCCCGCAGTTACGATGCCAAGCCCTACGTGAAGATGGGGGAGCCGTACTTCCAGATCAAGCACAAGCTGCAGAAGCACGGCATTGTTCCGTTCTCATCCAACTACGCGCTTTATGGCGATATGAGTGAGCGGGTCATGACGCTCATTGAGTCCATGGTGCCGGCGGTTGAGGTGTACAGCATTGATGAAGCCTTTGTTGATCTGACTGGCATTGATGGCTTGGATGCGCTGGGTCGCAAGATTCGTAGCCAGGTGCTGCGTTGTACCGGCATTCCAGTCGGGGTGGGGATCGCTCACACCAAGACGCTGGCCAAGCTGGCGAACCACACGGCCAAGCGCCTTCAGGTGCAGACGGGTGGGGTGGTTGATATCTGCGATTCGTTCAAGCGTGATTGGGTGTTGCGCAACACGGATGTGTCCGAGGTCTGGGGTGTTGGCCGCAGGATGAAAGTGCACCTGGATGGCATGGGAATCAAGACGGCTATGGACCTGGCCAAGGCCGACCCCTGGACGCTTCGTAAGAAGTTCAGCGTAGTGATCGAGAAGACGGCTCGGGAGTTGGCCGGTACGCCGTGCCTGGAACTGGACGAGCCAGATCCGCCCAAGCAGGAGATATGCTGTAGCCGTATGTTCGGTCAGCGTCTTACCGAGTTGGCGCCGATCAAGGAAGCGGTGGCCACCTACATGATGCGGGCCTCGGAAAAGCTCAGGGCTCAGCAGTCTCTGTGCAAGAAGGTTCGTGTGAGCATCCGCACCGGGATGTTCAATCCGGAGGAGGCGAAATACGCCAATGGGGTGCTCGTTGAGCTGCCGTATCCGACGGATGATGTTCGTCTGCTGACAAAGGCCGCAATGGATGCACTGGATCGGGTGTACAGGCCGGGTTTCAAGTACAGCAAGGCGGAGGTTTTGCTGATGAACCTGTGCCAGAAAGGGGAGTATACGGATGATCTGTTCGCGACCTCGCAGCCAGCGGAAGCTACAAAATTGATGGCGGTACTGGATCAAATCAATGGGCGATGGGGTAGGGGGACGCTTCGCGCTGCCAGCGTTCCGGTCAATCCGGAGTGGGGGATGCGGCGGGACATGATGAGTCGGAGTTTTACGACGAGGTTGGATCAGTTGTGGGTTGTTATTTGTAAGTAGCGGGCAGTGCTGTTCTGGTGGGTTCTGATGTCGGGTCGGGGTGTGAGTCCTAATCTCGCGGCCTTCACTCGGATCTGTTGAGCCGGTTGACGAGATGGGGCAACGCTCTTCCATGGTCACCCATAGAAGGTGAGCCTCGGGCAGGGTCGGAGGTAACCTGCGCGGAAG
Organism: Pseudomonas sp. ICMP22404; assembly: GCF_006227205.1. Classification (GTDB taxonomy): domain Bacteria; phylum Pseudomonadota; class Gammaproteobacteria; order Pseudomonadales; family Pseudomonadaceae; genus Aquipseudomonas. The sequence continues at coordinate 27,340 of NZ_VCNG01000003.1, read as the reverse complement.
GCCGCTCTATTTCAGTGAGCTGCATGTCCTGATCCATGCCACGGCGTCCGCGTTGGACTACGCTCAAGAGACCTTGGGGAGAAGAAACGATGAATGATGGGCAAATCGAAATAGTGGCTGACGTGTTGGAGCTGATCCAGGTGAATCAGAACGCTCTGGCCGCTGCTATCGAGGAGTTGGCCTTGTGGAGCAAGGCTAGTAACTCAAGCAAAGCTCATCGCAATGTCGTTACGGCTCTGCAAACCCTTGATCAAAATGCAGAAGGCATTGCCAGTGCGCTGAAGCTGCTACGTCAGGAAAAATTACGCGTCGATGATCGCTTCAAGAGCTGAGATCGCAAAGCCCGGTGTTCAAATTCGAATCCAGAACTCAGTCGAACTCCTGACCGCGCGACTGGAAATCCTAATTGCAATGCTCGCTCGATATCTTCCCTGATTTGCGGAACTGAATGAAAAGGACGATGGTTGAGATGGATACTGTCGTAGGTTTTATTACGGACTACCTTGTCAACGCGCTTGCTCACCGCATCGGTGTAGCCATTCTACGTAAGCTGACAGGGGGTAAATTCAAGGGTGAGAGTGGCTTTGCTTGGGGCTGGGCAGTCGCGTTGGGCGGCGTGGTTTTGGTTACGCTCTTTGGGGCATTCATTGCCTTGATGATCCATGTCTCATGGTAAGGCAAATTGCGTCCTGGCTCTCCACGCACATTTGCGTCTTTGCTGTGAGCGAGTCCTCGTCATGGTGGCAAGTCTGCTGACTATCTACCGCTGTATCGGCAGGAGAAAATCTTCTGTCGCGCCGGGCGCGCATAGCGCTCGCTCGAGCTGCATAGCCACTGATTGTGGGCACTCTCAATAAATAAACACGATTAAAATCTGTTCAAAATAATAGGGTAATCTCATTGAGGTCGACTCAACCTATCCAACGAATTCTGGCGCAAGGCCATTTTGATGGTCTGTGCCTGATCTATTCCCTGTTCAATGCGTACAAAGCACTTAGAAGTCCAAGCGACAAAGCCTCAGATTTCGCGTACAGGAACTCCAATTTGTGGAGGCGCGTCATTGGCAATACGCCATCCCTTCACAATTTCGTGTTGGGGGAGGGAAGCGATTTCGGCAAGCTCAGGAACGCGACTGACGCCAAGGTGAAGCAAGCCTTCATTGCGACCTGCTTCGAGGTGATGACTGATGGATCGGCTGTGTCACCTCTGGTGACTTCCACTGACATTGAGGCTCTGACCACAATGGATTTCAGTAAGGCTGTGGCGATTCTCTGTGTGAGGGAAAAGGCTGAGTTCGAGGAAGGCGGGATGGGGGAACACTGGGTTGCGATTGTGGGACGTGATGATGATGCCGGGGTCTACCTTGTTGCTTGCTCGTACACCAACCACTCCTACGGGCTGAATGAGAGACAGGATACCAAGACGGGGCGATTCTATAACACGACTATCAAGGTCGCGGGGATCAACAAATCTACTTCCTACCCGAACAATATCAATGTCATTCAGCTCGTCCCGAATTGAAACGCTCATGTGAGCCGGTAGGACGGCAAGAAGCTATGGCCCGGCATTTTTTATGCTGGCGATCTGCTTGGTCGCTCAGACTCAGGAGTTTTCAACCGCCTATGGTGCTTTGGAAGTGATGCGGTGGTCCCGGTCTTACAGGCAGGATGCGGCCACTAGAATTTTGGAAGGGACGCCCTGTGAGCTTGAAGCAAATACTATGGTCCTTCGGGATCATACTGGGTGTGTTCGAGCTCCTCATAAGTGGGTGTATTGGTGGAAACTTGGATCGATCTCAGCTGACCATGCGGCTTGGAGTGGCTTCGGATCATTGTTAAGTGGTGTATCTGCCATTGTGAAGTGGCAGCTTCTGGCCCGATTGCGACCTGTCGCTGGAAATTATCAAGGACCAGCCAAGCTAAGCTAAGCATGCCGACTGCCAAAGCGCATATGCCTGTCTGACCTCGACGTGTTATGCGATAATGGCTCAATAGTGGCGTATTTGCGCATGGATTAGGACGTAGAAAGGAAGATTTGTATGGCATGGATGAGCACAGCACCGATTTCTCTTCAGTGCTGGCAGGGCAGGACGCCTCAATGATTCATGGAGCTTTTCGTAGTTTTCGCTTGGCGAAATGGTTAGGTTCCACGTGTGCCTCGTTGGACATAGCCTCCAACGGATTGATGGCTGTCGATTGGACTGGACGATCGTCCAAAGTCCTGGCGACTGGAATGCCCAAGCCACCTCAACTAAATCGTTGGTTGGGGATTTCTTGTTTGACCCTAACCTTGCCCTCCGGTCAATTGAGGGCGATTGGATGGGGTATCAAACGGGCTGACGACCTTTGGCGTGAGGTGTTACGTGAGTGGTATGGCAGCCGGGTGCTTGCCATTGCAGATACGTTGGATGCTTTCCTCAAGAGAGTTCGAGCCTGCCATTATTGCCGGCGGTCCCAGTGGACGTCGCTTCACGCTGATCTAATTGAACAATCCAAGCATTGGCCAGCACTGCCTCCAAGAGGGCTAGGTGTTCTGTCAGCGGCTGAGCGCAAGATTTTGATCCGAGCTTGGTCCTGGGTCCAGAACGGGGAAAGGTGTCTGCGCCGTTGGCGTAGTCATTACGTGAAGCTCAGTTTGGTCGAACATGCTGAGTTGTTCGATACAATCGAGTCCATGCCTCTCACGCTCAACCAGCGGCTTGCCTGCATCGTGGATGAGGATAACAACCTGGTACTTGCTGGGGCGGGTACCGGAAAAACCAGCACGACCATGGGCCGAGTCGCCTTTCTGGTGCGCAGCGGACAGGCGCAGCCGGAAGATATTTTGCTATTGGCTTATGGAAAAGATGCTGCTGAAGAAATGCGCGAGCGACTGGAAGCGCGTGTAGGGATCAAGGGCATCAAAGCATCGACCTTCCACTCCCTGGGGAAGGACATGCTGGGTCAACCGTCTCTTACCCCAATGGCTGATGATGACGCTGCCCGAAAGCGGTTTGCCCAAGTAGCTTTTGAGGATTTACAGACGGACCCAGATTATCGCAAGCGACTGTTGCAATACTTCGAGAGCTACCTATTTCCGATCAAAAACCCCTTCGATTTTGCCTCCCTAGGTGAGTACTTCGTTTACCTGGCAGAGCATGAGGTCAGAACCCTCAAAGGGGAGCGTGTCAAAAGTATGGCTGAATGCCGGATCGCCAACTTCCTTTTCAAGATGGGAGTGGAGTACCAATATGAGCCTCGGTACAAGGTGTCCACCCGTACGGCAAAGAGACGGGATTATCACCCGGATTTTTACCTACCTGCATTTGAGCTCTACATCGAGCACTTCGGTACAGACCGCCAGGGCAATACTGCGCCTTACATCGATCGCAAGGCTTACCATCAGGCGATAGCTTGGAAGCGCGCTCTGCACAAGCAACACCAGACCCGTTTGATTGAAACCTTCCACTTCGAGCAACAGGAAGGCCAGCTACTGCCTTTGCTAGAGAAACGTTTGGCAGAGGCTGGCGTGACTTTCAATCCGCTGCCCGATGAAGCCATGCTGGAAACGCTTCGTGAGTTTGGTGTGGTCACCGAATTTGCTGAACTGCTCGAAAAGCTGCTGACGGGGTATAAGGCCGCTGATCTGGCTAAGGTCGATCTTGAAGCACGTATCAACGCGGCACCTTTCCCGGATCAAATGCGGGCAGCGCTTGAGCTACTGATGCCTATCTACAAGCGTTACCAGGATGACCTGGAGGGTAAGGATCAGATCGATTTCGATGACATGATCGTAAAGGCGGTGCGCTTGGCGGAGCAGGGTGGTTTCAACGCTCCATGGCGTTTTGTGCTGGTTGATGAGTACCAGGATATCTCCGAGCCAAGGGCTCGTTTGGTTAAGGCTCTTCGGCGATCGCAGCCTGATGGGTCGTTGTTCTGTGTTGGGGACGATTGGCAATCCATTTATCGGTTTGCGGGCAGTGACATTCGTCTCACCTCGCAGTTTGAGACTTTCTTCGGTGCGACCGCCATCAGTGCGCTGGACAAGACCTTTCGCTTCAACGATCGAATCAATGCTGTCGCCAGTCGGTTTGTGATGCGCAACCCTGCGCAGTTGAAGAAGGATATTCATACCCATACGCTGGAGGATTCGCCTGCGGTTTCATTGTTCAGAACCGAGCTGGACGATGATGAAGTGTTGCCTCACGTTTTGACGCGGATATCGGCCAGAGCCAAGCCGGGATCAGTGGTCTACATATTGGCTCGCTTTAATTTCTTGCTGCCAGATAAAGCTAGGCTCAAACAGTTGAGTGATAGCTACCCGGGGCTGACGATAAAAACGTACAGCATCCATACCTCCAAAGGGCAGGAGGCTGACTACATCGTGGTGCTCGGCAACAAGGCGGGTAAGTTTGGTTTGCCTCCGCAAAAGGCGAGCCATCCGTTGCTGGAAACGCTTTTGCCACCGCGTGAGACGTTTGCCCATGCTGAAGAGCGGCGACTGTTTTATGTGGCGCTCACCAGGGCTAAGCGGCGGGTGTACCTCGTCGTAAGCAAAGGGAAGGCGTCCAGCTTTATCAAAGAGCTCCTTGATGAAAAATACGACGTCGAGCTCAATGAATTTGGTGCATTGGTCGTAGTGCCTGAGCCGGGTCCCGCTTGCCCTGCTTGTGAGGCGGGTGAGCTGATGTTGCGCATCAGGAAAAACGGTAAAGAATCATTTTACTTCTGTTCCCTTTCTCCGCGCTGCAAACATACCGAAACGGCTTGTCCAGATTGCCAGTCACTCATGCGAAGGGAGGGGCGCTACCTGATCTGCAGTAAGGACTGTGGGGGGTGGGTAGCGTTGTGTCCGGTCTCTGGGGGGCGGATGATGCAGCGAGGGACTGATAAGCCTTTCTGGGGATGCACGGATTATCGGAATGGGCAGGAAGGCTCTTGTGGTCATATGGAGAAATCTATTGCTCCTCCGAAGGGCTGTAGGGGGCGTACGCGAGTGCAGTGATCGGGAAAAATTAACGGAAAAAGTTGCGACTACACATCTAGAGACACCTTCAGCACCGCCATTGCTCTTCAACTAAAGTTTCAGGCAGGAGAACAAAGTGAGCCACAAGATTTTCTTGAGTCACAATCATGCGGACAAGCCAATCGTCGAACCTGTGGCCGTTAGGTTGGCAGAGATTTTTGGCATTGATCAGGTTTTCTATGATTCCTGGTCTATCCGCCCAGGTGACGGCATCATTGATCAGATGAATAAAGGGCTAGAAGCACCAGAGTACGTCTTCTTTTTTGTCTCGGCCAAAAGTCTCGCAAGCCAAATGGTCAAGTTGGAGTGGCAAAACGCTTTGCATGCTGCAACACGCGGAAAAACTCGAATGATCCCTATTAGAGTTGACGGCAGCTCGATGCCTGCTTTGCTTACTCAGACGCTCTACATTGACATGTTCACCGTCGGCCTTGAAGCGGCAATCGCTCAGATCGTAAGTGTGGCGCAAGGAAGCGCATCGTTTACGCCTCAACATCAGGGCTTTTCAAATCTAACTTTCTCAGCGGTAACCGGAGCTGATGGATCCATCGCCGTAACAATCCAAGCATCCCATTTGATGGAGCCGAATCCTAGTTTTCTCCTACTGACTAAAAATTTGGAAGAAGAGATCTCCTGGACCCATGGGAGTAACGAAGCTTTTTTTGGTGGTTACAACAAAAATGCCTTCACAAGCTCCAACGGCGAGCTCATTCACGCCATTCTTTTCAAAACAATGGGCGGGGCGATAACACCTAGACACCCGCTTCAAATCAACCTGAGCAAGCGAACGGATGCGCCTTTAGTATTGCTGGAGGTGAGGCACGAGGCAGGCAAAAACGTCTGGGAGCCGATTCCCTATAAAGCCTGATCAAGGTCATAACGGAAACAGCAGCGGATTTGCCGCCTAGGTACACCGCAAGCCGCGCATCTGTGGCGCCGAGTACATAGCGCGATGCGAAATTTCGCGTCCATCAAGAAAGGAGAAGCAACTTGACCGTTTCTACCTGCCGCATTTGTGGACTCCTCTATGTCCCATCCTTGGAAGAAGATCGCCAAACGCACGCAGATATTCATAAAAAATATGCACGGGGCTCTCAGCCTCAAAAAGTTCGGGATTTTTCAAAAGCATTCGGATGGGCTGTCGCTTTCAACGATGGCGGTCTTGACCGAATGAAGGATCATTACGACCCTGAGCTTGGCAAGCTTGTTGTTGCGTTCTCGTGGTGGAGCCGCGCGCTTTCGAATGGCGTTCCGGAGAAAGATTTTGACCGTTACATGGATGCCCACTTGGCATTTGCTGATTCACTGGTAAGCGGCGTCGGCCAGGTAGAAGCAAGAGCAGCAATCCAAAAATGGGAGCGCTACGCAGGGTAACCCTGGTTACCGGAAATTCTCGCCCAAGTCCCGCATCTATGGGTCAACGGCCTCAGACTCTTCCGGTTGGCATCCAGCACATCAAGGACTGTCTTGATCATGAAAGATGAGGCGCAATCAGGCTATAAGCCTGTGCAGGACGATGTGCTGAAGACATTGGGCCTTGCAGTGATCGCGGCGCAGGGTGTTGAGCGTCTTTTGAGCAGTTGCCTAACGTTTCCATTGCACGGCGAGCCACTGCAAACTGTGGAACAGCTTCAGATCCTGCTTGAGCGACATTCAAAAGCCACTTTGGGACAACTGCTCAATGCGCTGCGAAAGAGGGTAGACCTGCATCCTACCTTTGGCGACAAGTTGGATCGCTTCCTCCAGTATCGCAACGTCATCGCGCATCGGCTACATGATGTACCCGGAGGTCTTGACCTGCATTCCGATGAAGGACGGGGGAGGCTAAAGGCTTTCCTTCTCCAGCACATGGATGATGGTCAGACCGTCAGCATGGTATTGCTGGGCGTTTTGCGGGAATGGGCGAGGCAAGAGGGCATTAGCATTCCAAGCGAGCAGCATCTGAGCCAGCGAATGCTGGATCACCTCGACGCTAATGTCATGCCAAATTTGGATGCCTTGATCAGGTCTAAAGAACTTAGCTCGAAGCCAATGGGCTCGAACACGGATTAGACCATGAATGCAATCAGGACAGAGCTTGAGAAGGTGGCCCTTTCGTGCAGGGTTGGACTCATTAGCCTCGTTAATGCAAAGGGCTCAATCGTTAACGGATTTCCCTCCGGCGCGTGAGGGGGCGCTTCCGACATTTTGGGGAAAGTAGTTTGGGAAACGCTTCAGTATGAAGGGGAGTACGTCTGCGGTACACGTCACCCAAAGCAGAAAGAGGGAGCGATCCACGCATGGTTTGAGGTCGGTAATTTCATCATCGACATCACATACTATCTGTTTCAAGCTACTAGACTATTCGGCTGGGTTTTCGATCGTAACGATGGCTGGCATGCGCAGTTCCGATCCCAGGAGCGCCTCAGGGGGGCATGCCCAATAACTGAATCACCACTGTTTCGAAGAGAAACGAAATGACCGTTTTGCCCAGAGTGTGTAAAGACGTTTCGCCAAAATTGAAGCGTGCGGGTCTACGTTAAATCTGAATTTATGGGCACGTCTGCAGATGTGGATTTTGCCTAGACGCATGATTTTCAGTCCGGTTTCGAGTACCTGTCGCGCTGAAATGCGTTTTTACACAGCCTCGGCCGAAAGCGGTCAGCCGTGAACGACAGCTTCTGGCCGGAAGCCGACCTTTAAGGTCGATGCGACAATCATCTTGAGACGCACACGTGTCACCTATTGCTTGTAACACTCTGATTGGGTAGAACTCACGAAAAATGAACGTTATGCTATACCTTTGATTTTTAGGACGTTTTCAATGCAAGGGATGCGCAAAACAAAGCTAATCTCGCTTTTTATCATTCCTCTGATTGCGGCTTGTACCTCTCCTCAGCCAACGGGCATCTCAAACACATCCAAACAACATCCGCTGACTCAACCTACGACGATCGACAACTGTTCAGTAGGCTGTCCATTAGGCGGCGGAACCCAAACGCTGTATCGTCAGGCCTATACGCTAAACAACAACGGCTCAACGAAATTCGCCAACTGGGTTGCCTATAAAATTACAAAGGGAACCCCTGCAAGCGGCCGTCCTCGAAACTGGAAAACCGATCCGGATGTCCCTGCTGAGGAGACATTGAGTCCTGCTGATTACAGCGGCGCCAACGTCGCTCTAAAAATGGACCGAGGCCACCAGGCGAACCTGGCATCCATGGGCGGAGTCTCCGATTGGCAGACACTGAACTACCTCACCAACATCACACCGCAGAAATCTGATTTGAACCAAGGCGCCTGGGCGCGCTTGGAGGATCAAGAACGCAGCCTCAGCAAGCCGACTGAAATCGACGCTGTCTACGTGACCACGGGGCCTCTCTACGAAAAAAACATGGGCTCGTTACCAGGCACCAACAAGATCCATACGATCCCGAGCGGATACTGGAAAGTCATTTTCACCGGCAGCAGTCCAGCCAATGGTCTGTACGCAGCGTTCATCATGGAGCAGGACACACCACGCTCTGCCAATTTCTGTGATTTCCAGGTAACAGTGAACGAGATCGAGAGGCGCTCGGGGCTCACCCTGTGGAATGGATTGCCACAGGAGCTTCAGACGAAGCTGAAAAGCGAGAAAGGGCGGTTGTCTCAGAAAATCGGATGCTCTGCAATGAGGGAGGTATCCAGCAGGTAGCGTCGCAATAAAAAACCACCTGTGGTGAACAGGTGGTTTCGGAGAGCATCGGTGAAGAAAACAGATCAGTGAATAAAATTCATTGCAGCGATCAAGATTCCGATGGTGGCTGAGAGCATGACGCCCATGCGAATAGTCAATTTCGAGTCAGCTTTGGCGATTTCAGCCGTTAGCCGATGTTCGAGATTAGTAAGATCACTCTTGGTCGCAAGCAAAGTATGCATGTCATTCTCCATTGCGTTGATCACTGCATGGGCTTTGGGCTCGGGGACGTTGATCGCGATCAGTGCCTGGTACAGAGCCAGTTCCATTTTCATTAAGGCCTCCAAAAAATTAAGGGCCTTGTCCCACGACGGGAAAGGCCCGTCGTGGGTGAGAAAATCTGTGTTTCCATCGACCTTAAGTCGACTGACTGCGCTACCGAAACGATGCAGTCATTGGGATGGATCCTGCGAAACATCGCAGCGCCGTATGAGAGGATCCTTACGGCTGGCATGTAGCTGAACACGTCAGCAAGACACGTGTGTAAGTTGCGTCGCTGGGGGACTGCTGTCAATCCACAAAGCGGTTACCGGGTGTTTCCTAAAGTGGGGCGTTTAGGTTTCTTTGGCTCTGGTTCCACCACCTTGAGATAGGGGTTGTTCAGGGCCAGGTCGTTCATGAGGCCACCGTGTGATTTGAGAAGGTAACCGTGTAGAAGTCTGGTTCTGCGCGCACCGCTGACCTCGCAGGTCCAGATGTTAAGGTCGTTGGGATGTTTGCGATGCAGCTTCATTTCCTCAAATCGTTTCTGAATCCATTGCCAGTCGTGCAGTTGCTCTTTCTTTGCGATACGGGCGAGGTGAGGGTGTTCCTGGCCGTAGCGCATAAAGACTCCTGGGGTGACCAGAAAAATGGTGTCGTTGACGGTGTGCACCAGAGCTTTGGTGTCATTCATGATGAGGCGGTGAGATCGCACGCCTTGAGTTAACCATTCCATGAAGTGAGCTCCGGATGGCTTGATTGGCATCTCAGCCTTCGTCTCCATGATCACTGGCTCTAGATCATCTCGGGGGATTTCGTCGAAGTCATCGGGTAGGCAAGGGGGACCTCCGAATAAATCCATGAGCGCGTCGACAGAGTCAGGTAACGCAGGCTCTTCGGTCATTGAGTAGGGGAGTGTGAGTGGTGGGCTGTTTGCTGGGGCTACTCCCTTCCTGGGCTGTCTTGGGGAACTATCGGGACTTGAGGCGTCGTCCGAAGGTATCGGGAGGGTCTCGATGTCGTCGACTATGACCGTGCCTATGAAAGCGGCTGGGCGCGCTCCGGCGTCCCAGATCAAGGCAGGTGAAAGCTTCAGAAACGTGAAGCTATGAGACCAGCCTGTCTTGCTTGTCACTGTGGCTTTCCAGATGGCTTTGCCGTCGGCGTTGGGTAGGGCAATGCCGTGTTCTTGCAGCACATTGAATACGGCGATGTTTCTTTCTGGAATGCCATCGACACCTAGCGAAAGCAGGTGAGCGCGGAGTTTGTCCGAGACGGTTTTGCTAACTAGCCAAAGGGCGTCCTGGGTGAGCCAACCATCAGAGGCTTGGGGCTGGTTGAGCTTGAACTCTTCGCTCAATAAATAACGCAGGCCTTCGAGCAGCTTGCGTTGCAAGGCGTGTTTTGGGGCGGCCATGGCCTTGGCGGGATCGCCACCGAGCGCTAGTGCAACGGAGGCTTGATCGGCCTGAGTGATCAGTATGCCGAGGTCGCCGGTATGCTCGCTTTGTCCTGCCCAGTTGAACATCAGGCAATTCCACGGCTCCGGGAAAGAGCAGAGCCAGTCTTGGATCTCTCGGGTAACAATCTGATGGATGAGTGGACCGGTTGCTGCGGTATGGAGACGGTATTGCCGGTCTTTTCGATAGCGTAGACGGTACGGGGCCGAGAGTGGCCCGTGCCAAGGATGCCAGACGCTGCCGTCGGCGTACTCAACGTGTATGTCGACAGCGATTTTACCCAGGTCATGGCCCAGGGCGGCGTAAGCCAGGGCGGCGCTCCAGGCTTCAGCTTGGGCGATCTGAACCTCGGGTTGTGCACCTGATGGAAGCAGATGGGATTGCTTCAGCTTCAATGCGTAAACGATGACTTCTAGGCCGTGATCGAGCATGCCGCCAAGGTATGCGTGGTGGTGATTTTCTGAAGCGGGTAGAAGCTGAACGAGCTCAGCGTATCGGCTGATTGGGTCAAGGTAGAGTGTGTTGAACTGAGAGCGGGAGAGGGCGGTGCGCTGCCAGATCTGCTCCAGTAGCTTTTGCCGGCGAGGTGATGCCAGCAGCGATTTTGCCGATTGAGGCTCGGTGAATTCTGCAGACGGTGTTGGCTCGGTTGGAGCAGTTTGTTTTGGAGTTGATCGCGGCTTTCGGCGAAACAGCGAGAGCATGATTGATCCCTATAATGTGGGCTTGTAGGAAGCCTTTTCTGCTTTTCGGGTAGGGCCTTTCCCCTTCTGCTCCATTCCCTTGGTTTGCTCCATTTTCCCATTTACCTTTTAGCGGCCGCGGCAGGTTAATGAGCTGCCGCGACCCCCCTTTTATGGACGAAGGGTAACCATGGGCAACGGAGGTGATTAATGCGCAGACAGGAACAAGCTACGAGAGCCGAAAGACTCGGTGAGTACGCTGGGCGATGCTGGAGATCTTATTTGAGGGTTCTGGATCGACTCTCGGGTGGTCTCCAACGACTGGGTATCCCCAATTCCCTATCTCGGATAATTGCGTTGGGTTTGCAGGTTTCAGTCCTCTTCGTTTTGCTGTTCGTTGCGTTCTGGGGCGCGATCATTGTTGCGTTCATTTTTGTTGTCTCAAGATCAATCGGTCGCTCGGGCCAGCAGCGTGAGGACTGGGCAATCGGCGAACAATACGATGAGCGAGACGATCCATCTTACGACCCCATAAATTACTCCCGCACATCTGATCCCAGATTTGATGATGAGTGAGCTGCATCTTTGGATGAGATCATTTAGTCATCTTCATCATAAATCCAGCTCCCTCAGATCCCGCCTGGCCCGCTGCTTTGGAGCTGTCTGTAAGTCCGTGGATCAAGTTTCCTGTACGTACGCCTACCCATGCCAGACTCGTAACCCAAAAAGCAGGCATTACGATGAACAGAGTCGCCATAACGTAGTTCAGTAGCATGTCTCCGAAGGAGTTGTTGGCGCCCAGGAGCACGTTGAAATTGCTGTGTGGGGAGTTCCAGCCGTAGAGGGCGTCGAGGATGGTGCTGTCGAGCCAGCGGGCGAGTTGGAACCAGAAGTCGACGAAGAACAGGGCGAATTGCACGCAGCTGATGGTGGTCAGGGCTTTGAGTTCGTAGGTGCCGATGACCAGGATTAGCGGGATGCTGATGGTCAGCGCCATCTTGAGGAATGACAACACCATCGGCAGGGCCTGGCGTACGACGTCCATGGCAGGGAAGTAGGCCAGTGAGCCAACAGTCAGTCCAAGGTCTGAGGCGGCGCGAGCGCTGAGGTTGGCGGCGGTCATGTCAATCTGGCCCGCATAACTGGCATAGACGTCGCGTTGGTTTAGGGTCTGTTGACGTGGAGAGGCCACGGAGCGAACGACGGCGTCTTCAGCCTGGTGGGTGTTCAGAAAGCGAGCCCACTGGCTGAGTCGAAATAGTAGGTTGGGGTCTACCTGACGCAGCAGCCTGAGCCGTAGGCCGTGGCCAACGTCTGTCCACCACTGTTTACAACTGGGGTATCCGCCGCCCCCTGGGATTTGTGGCAATCCTGCATCTCGAGTGGTGTTGTAGGGCCAGCGACTGCGGGGTGTTTTCGATCGATACGTGTCGTAGTAGCCGGGGGTGTTGAGCAGGTACTTTGAACCGATCCAGTTGATGTCATCCATCGTATCGTCGTTCAAGTCTGGGCGGTTCATGAACAGCTTGGCCCGAGCGGGGCCGTAGCAGTCTTGGCTGAAGTCGGCTACTTCCTGAGCCAGAATTGGATCGTCGATACGAGCCGTGTCAATGTCGATGCGTATCTGTCGCAGATCCGTACCGCAGGGAATTGCAGCAGTGGCTCCACCGGTCAGAGCCTTGGAGAGCGAGTGTATGAAGAACCACCATACGGGTACTTTTGCGCTTTGGTTATTGAGCACCGTGAAGGTGTTGGACCAACGTGTGTCCTGGGGTGTCGCAACACTCACCTGACATTGTGCAGATCGTGTGACGTCGAACTCGATAGTATTGAGGTCGACGTCAATGAAGGGGATGCCGGCGAACATGATCACCACGATGGCGACCCAAACCCTGTTCTCGATACGCAGCGAAGAGAGCACGCCCTTGTTGCCTTCATCTGCACCTTCGCTACGGGCTCTGAGCCATTCCTGAATGATGATCGCCAGAAAGGGCAGGGCAAAGACGCCGGTGGCAACCAGCATCTCCCATATCCCGTTGTTGACGATCCACCCGACGAGGGTCAGGTAATACTCCAGATAGTCGTTAGTGTAGAGCGTCATGGGCGTGGCCGCGATTGGCTGTCGGTTGCAAAGATCGACCACTCGAGGAGCACCAGGACACCGATAGCCGATACTTCAGCGCAGAGAAGGCCATGATTTTGCTTAGCTGTTAAAGCTCGACTCGCCAGGCTGATCCGCATCCGGTACCAGCCCCCAGCAGTGACGCAGTAGAGAACAAGTCGCCAGGCCAAAAGGGCGACCTTGTTTGTATCTATCCATGCACTCCAGGCGCTGAAGTCGCTGGAGGTTTCCAGAATCAGTAACCCGATTACGGTAGACGCCAAGCCAAGGATGACGCTCCAGAGGAGCAAGTGCGCGATTAGCGTTCTGGTTTTTGACGGGCGCATCATCGTTGTTGCCCCTCTGTAATAACCTGCTGGATCAGATCCAGTCGGTTGCGTACGGGGTCGCCTTGGTAGACACCCTGAGAAGCTGCCGCACGGCTGCTTTGGCGTTGGATCAGCATCATTGGTGAGTTGCCTGCCAATGTGCTGCGCAGTTCAAGCTCGGTCTTGAGGCTGTTGATTTCCTGAGTCAGAGCTTCGCTTTCTGTACCGATAGCTTGTTGGGCCAGTTGATTGGCGGCGACGTTTGGTTCCTTGCGTCCCGTCAGTAGGGTTCGTTGCAGCAGGAGGGCTTTTTCAAGGACGCTGGAGAGGGCTACTTCGGAGGCCAGACGTCTTGCCAGCAGATCTTGATCAGGCTCATCACGCAGAGCCTCGATCACGCCCCGGGTGATGGGCAGTGATTGGCTACTGGCTGCCATCAGGTTCTCTAGAGAGGTTGGCTTGCTGCCTTTGAGAAGCCCCTCAAGTGCTTGTAGCTTGGCTTCGTATTCTTCCTGGATGAGCGGTGTAAGGCCCACGCCAGGTTTGGTTTGGGTCTTGGTGCAGTTATCGCAGGTCTGGTGTTCCTGCTCACCCAAAACCCGTGTTGCCCAAGCCTCAGCCTCCTGGGGGGACGACCAAGTCTGGCAACTCAAGCGATTGCCGCACGCGTCTTTAGGGATAGAGGAGCGGTTACCGACATCACGGCCGTTAAGCAGGTTGAAGCCGGCGCGAGTAATGTCTGACACCACTTTGATGGGAGGTTGTCTTTTACCTCCGGCTGAGTCGCCGCCGACCCAGGGAACACCATTATTCCCTCGGTGTTTCTCAGCCTGTTCAACCGCAGCGACGGCATCGCCGCTTTTCACTGATTTACTCAGCGCCATGCCTTCTGCCAATTGTCCCCAACCGAGCTGCCCACCTGCGATGTCAGCCATTCGTTCAGCGACGGCCAAACAAGTGGATTTGGAGCGATCGAAGTCGAGCCGTGCTTGCAAGATGCCGTTGGTGAGTAGGTTATACAGGCCAGGATCCGCCCGCTGAATGATCAGGGCGGGGAGAGAGGCCACGGCCGCGGTGGCATTCTGAATCACATTGCTCATGATCGACTTGAAGCCGCTGGTGGCACCGTTCAATTGATTCTGCAGGGTATGATTCAGACTCATGTCGCCGCAGATCAGGTTGGTGTCCCAGCCTGCACCGACCATGATGGTGTCCATGGAAGCCGCACCACCCATGGACACCGCACGTCCGCCCCCAATGCTGTACAGCACTTCATCTCCCATCACCGTACCGCTGTGATGGATGCCGTCTTTGTTAATCTGGGTCTGAGCGGCGTGGGCAGCTGTCGCGAGGAGTAAGGTGACAATGAGAAGCCGGGGGCCGCGGAGGCTTGACCTGATCGAAGCGTGCGATGTTTCGGTTTTCATTCGCCTGCTCCTGAGTAGTCTGTGCTGCCCAGAAATATCTGTCCTTCGCGCTCGCAGCAGCTATAGGGGCGCCATAGCGCCCACGCATAGTCTCCGTGTGGCGATTGAGTGTGTTGGAGCTTGTTGGGGAAGACGGCGCAGGTTTTGGATTGGTTGGGCGTAAGCTCCTGCCATTTGCCGGATCGCGGGTCGCTTTCTTTCAGCGGACCGGCTGGCCAATACCCATCTTGGGCCGTCCCCAGCAGTGGCTGATAGACGTGCATTTGCCCGCGGCGGGTGACGATGTCGCCGGCCCGTTGGGCCACAACGGCAGCGCTTTTATAGTCGTCGACGCCGTGCAGGAATCCACCACGCGGATAGACTGAACCCCATAGATCCCCGCTAGCGCGACCGCCGATCTCTCGCACGCCGGGCGTAAGCGATTCGGGAAAGACCAGTTCGGGGACGTTATAGCGCCAGGCGATGCTGTCCAGGGTGCTCAGAAAGTAGGGCATCAGGATCTTGCCTGCCCCCGAGCAGCCGTACCCGGACTGGCTGACGAACTGGCTGAATGTGGCACCTCCAGGGTGGCCGATGACGTCGGCGTTTTTGAATTTAGCGAGGTCAGCTTCATGGCTGATGCCGACGCTACCGTCACCGCCACCCAGGGCGGTAGGGTTCGCTGGGCTCATGGTCCGAACCTCAGTCCATGGGTTCTCACCAGTGTTGCTGTAGCTCGAGACGACTGCATCGGGTACGTAGTGACGGACCTTGGGAGATGTCTCGACTTCGCAGCCAAAATTGGTGCAGAAAAGCCAGTAACAGATGCCGACCACGCGATAGGCGAGGCAGTCTGGTGAAAGACTTGAGGCGGTGATCGTTGCGGTATTGAGCGCAAACGCAGTGAGGGGAAATCCCATCGCCGCGGCGATGGCAGTGAAACGGCATATGTTCGGGCGACTTAGGGGCATGGTTTGATCCTGCGCAGAATGGTTGCGCAGTGAACCAGCAGAACTCGGCCTCTACCCGTGACAAACGGATCTGGCCTTATCCCGCATAAAGGCATCGTTTAGAAAAAAAGCGCCCGATGGGCGCTTTGAAAAAAGTGGGTTGAGGCATCAGCCAACGAAAACCAGCGGAATCAACCCGGCTTCAGCGAATGAGTAGGGTTCACCCTCGCCAATAATGAAGTGATCCAGAAGACGGACATCCAGCCTTGGTAGCAGGTCGTTTAGCGCCTTGGTGACTTCTTTGTCTTTGCCGCTCGGACTGGTTTCACCGGAGGGATGATTATGAGCGACGATAATTGCTGCACAGTTATGCTCCAGGGCACGTTGCAGAATTCGTCTAGGGTAAACGGCCACTGAATCAATCGTTCCGTAGAACAGCGTTTCGTAGGCCATTACCTTGTAGGAAGAATCTAGGAATAGCGCGGAGAAAACCTCCTGGGCCTCACCCGCGAGTCGCAATCGCAGATAGTCGCGGGCGTCTTGCGGTGCTTTGAGGTAAGGACCACGTTTGAACATGCGTTTCTCCAGAATCGAGATGGCTTGCTTGATCACGTCATCCTGATGCTCTGGGCTGCTCTCCTCGGTAGAGGCGGAAGCCGTTGGGGAAACTATTGTCATAGGAAGCTCCGTTGACGAAGAGGCTCCCACCCCAGGGGCAGAAACCCCATGGGATTGATGTATGGATTGACCGAGCGGAGTCGGAAGAGAGGAGACTGCATCCACCATCGCGTGGGCGATGGTTATTCGCGGTCGGATGCTCAACGAATGAATTGATCTGCTCAGCAGCGCTGGGCCGTAGCCTTTAAGACCAAAGCTACCTGGGCGTGTCGCTGACCAGGTCAGCAGGTAAAGCATGATTTGCCGGGTGAGTGTCGAACGAAGGAGGGGACATCGTCACGATTCAATCCGCAACGCAAGCTTTCCTCTTTCTAGGACCGGAGGTTGAAGAGTATCGAGGATGGCGTCAGTGAAAGGCTGGACTATTCACTTGGCGTGTTTGCCCTCTAAGATCGGAGCAGATACTCGACTCATCTTTGGCAACAGATTTGATCAGGCAAAAGTACAATGTGCCGTTGGATACGAACGTCCCGCCTAGCTTCAACACGCTCATGCATAGCGCTCTGAAAAAGGATAAATAACAGTGGAACCTCACGATCTCCTCGACCAAGTCAATGACAGCCAAACTTTCTTACGTTTTGCTCGTGCACTGATGGCAGACTGCGCTGCAGCCTCTCCCGAAAGCATGGACTGGGAGAACAATACGATAGAGGGATTCTTAGAAAGCGCCATTGCTTGGGCGGAGTCCAGTGACTTCGGTATCAGCCAAGGACTTCAGCCATCTAATTCCTGGCAACAGTTTGCTGTTTTTCTGTACTGCGGGAAGATCTATGAATGAACGTAAGCGCCCATGCACCAGTCAATCTGGACATTGCCGCTTGTAGCGATGGTGTCCGCCAGGGCGGATCCATTGCTTATCAGCCAGGTGCGGCAGGTTTATTCGCCCGCCCTTTACCGAAGCCTGTCATTGGGTTATGTCGATGACAAAGGCCGAAGCGTTGCTGACATGCAGGGCACGCTGGAAGCGAACCTGATCGCCGAGCGATGTGCTCAGTCATTCATTGGACGTGCACGCGTGTCTGTCTCAATGAGCTGGCTATCGAAGCGCAATGGTTCGATTCCTCTCGCACGGTCAATTTTCTCGGCCATTTGAATTGCAGCATCCAGCTCGCTGATGCCTTGCTCTTGCATAAGCTTGAACCGTGCCGCTTTCTCCTCTGGTTCGGTCATGGCCATAGCCAGGTACAAGCTGGGCGGAACAGCTCTGAAGAGCGCTTCCATGGACTTGGAGAGCACGACCCCTTCGCAATATTTCCCGGACTCCTTGCGAGCGGACATCATCATCGACTTTTGGGCGGGGCTGAGCTCGCGGAAGCGTGCAATTTTTTCCACTTCATCAGGTGGCATGCTCAAGCAGATCCACCACTCGATCATGTTCAGCATAGGCTCGGCTGCCTTGGGCAAATCGTCGAGATTCTGCGTGGCCAGCCAGAACCAAGCCCCCAGCTTTCGCCACATCTTGGTGATCTTAACCACGTAGGGTGAAAGCAGTGGGTTCTTGGTGATGATGTGACCTTCATCCGTGACGTTGATGATCGGTCGGCCCAGGAACTGGTCACGCTCAGCGATGTTGTTGACGGTATTGAGCAGCGACAGATAGGCAATTGAGAGCTGCGCGTTGTAGCCCTCACGAGCGAAGGTGGCCAAGTCGACGATGGTTATGTCCGCTTCTGGCCATGGTGTACCTGGCCGGTTGAACAGTTCGCCGTCCAGCCCCTGGCAGAACAGATCCATGGCCTCAGCCATTTCCAGAAGACGTGTCCGGCGAGATTCAGGCAAGGACAGTTCGCTTGCGCGAGCGCGCAGCGCGTCACGTACGTCCTGGGTCAGAACTGTGCGATTGTCAGTGACACAGCACTGCGCAGCGTCGAGGATGCTTTGCCGAATCAGGCTTCGGTCCGCACGGGTCAGACGTGCCTCTTCTTTGTCCTCTCCGCCGGTGATCATCAGGCGAGCAGTGATTTCAAGTTCCCCAAGCACATCTCGCTGCTCATCACCCTCGAGGGGCGTGATTGAGTCATCCAGTCGGTCGGCATCAAGCGTTTCAATTTCGTCCGGTGTTTCCACCAACCGACGTGCATCTACGAAGGGCGCCAGGCTTACGTTGGCACCTGGTGACAGTTTCACGTGATGCACTGACAAACCCAGGCGCTTGGCAAACTCGGCAAACAGCCCAAAGGAGTTACCTGCTTCAACGATAAAAAGCCGCGGTTGGTAGATGGCCGTGACCTGGTTGAGGATGTTGTTGAGCGTTGCAGACTTGCCTGAGCCCGTGGGGCCGAACAGAAACAGGTGGGCATTCATTTGCCGATCGAGACGGTTCAGTGGGTCGAAGGAGAGGGGGCCGCCGCCACGGTTGAAGAAGGTAATACCCGGATGTCCTGTACCTTGGCTGCGCCCCCAGACCGGAGCCAGGTTCGCAGCGTGCTGTGCGAACATCATCTGGCTGTACCACTGGCGTTTGTCCTTGGCCGGATCAAAGACACACGGCAACCAGCGCAGGTAACTGTTGAGTGGGGCAACCTCATCGTCCTCACGTACAGGTTGCAATCCGGCCTGTAGCATCACATTGGCGAGCTGCATGCCACGAGCATTCAATTGCGCGATGTCTTGGCCCCGAAGGTAGAAGGCAAGTGATCCTCGATAGAGCTTGTGGGAGGACCCGATAATCGATCGGGCTTGATGAACATCCTGTCGTGCCTGCTCGGAAGCCAGGGTCTCGCCTACGGATTTCTTGCTCAGATGGTTAAGGTGGGCTTCGAGCACGTCCTGAGGCGTGGCCACCAGTGTCAGACACATCAGAGTGTCCTCAGGCATCTGGTCGAAGTATGCATTGATCGCGTCGCCCTTGCGCGTTTCTCCCGTCAGGTGGCCCGTGTGGGGCACTGTACGCAAGCGATCCATCGTCATGACGCGGTGCGGCATGCCGTCGAAGTACCAGATGCCTTGAGCTGCATCAGAGTGAGGTTGGTTGAAGAACAGGCGCTGAGAGAAGTCCGTACCGCTGGCCAGTTCGATTTCGCCGGCGTTCGTTTCGGTTGGGTAAGCTGTTAGGTCGTAAAAACGTTCCCGGTCTTGCGTGGTGCTGCCCAGCAACGAGGGGGCAGGGTTGAACCAGCGCAGCAGCCAATCGTGGATATCCTTTGCCTCAAGTCGGCAAGTCTTGATGCCAATACCGGTCAATCCAGCCGTCAGCCGGTCGCACACGTTGCTCAGGGCCTGTTCCGCGGACTGGCCACGTTTCAAGGAAGTCGCGTGAGGGGCACGACGGTACACAACCATCCGTACACGTCGAATCTGCCCCTTCCAGGGCAAGCGAGTCAGTGTGGTGTCCTCAAAGAGTCCTCCAGGCTTGGCGATCGCGTTGAGGTGGTGAGCGAAGAACCGCTGGTAAAATGTGCTGAAAGCGCTGCCCCGCGCGCGAGGTTGGACGTACTGACGCAGCGTATGCAGATAAGCCTCCCAGTTGGTTTCATCCTGGGCATAGAGCTGTACTACCCATGGGTTTTGGTCCAACTCGTCAAAACTGTCCTGCAGGATGTTTTCAAGCATGTCCCTGGCTTGCTGCAGCCAGGCGCTTTCTCGGCCTTCCGTGCCTAACGGGGTAATCTCGAAGAAGGCGGCTACCGAGAGCCCATCTTCAAGCAGCATGCAGTTGGATTGGGGGAGAAATTCGACCCAGGGCAACCGATCCACGAACGAGGGTGCAGTGTCATAGAACGTGTTGTCGTCTGCCTCAGTCACCGGCTTTATGCGACCGATACCTGGCTCAGCGATGCCTTGCGCCGCCAACTTGGCGACGTGGCGAGTCCAGGCATCCCGTTCCATCGGTTCTGACGGCGGTTCCTGACGCTTCCATCCAGTAAACCAGGTCATCAGTAGTCCTCCAGTCGTTCGCCTGGCATAGCGTACTGAACGCGCTGATGTAGAGGAAAAACCGTGCTGTACCCAGGCACCGGTACGGCTTCTGTTCCAGCCCGGTGAGGAAAGACGTACATCACGAGATCTGGATTGTGCAGTCGGTGAAATTGACGCTGGACTTCGTTTTGAGCAGTCCGTGTATAGGGGGTAGCAAACGACGGTACAAGAGGTTCCGTTAAGGGGCGCCTCAAGGCTTGCCTCGCATCCAGCAACTGCTGAGCGGCCCGTCCGTTTGTTGAACCACTGGTTTGCTGATTCCAGACCTCCATCATCGTGCTGCCGTCATGGCTAAGCAGGTCTTCGGTATTGGTTGCGCACCCCGTAAGGGCAACAGCCATCAGGGTTATCCTCGTTGGCTTAATCCAGTTCCGTGACATCATTTCGACCTCCAAGGGTGTGATCAACTTTGCGCCCGTAAGGGGAGTAGTCGAGCGCGAGGGGCTGTTCGATGTGCACGGCAACCTGAGCACCTGGCTCGACGTACACAGCGGCAAAGGCTTGGCCGTAGAGTTTGTTGACCCACTGGGAGATGTCCTGCACACCACTGGCGAGTAGTCGATTCATGGCTTCGCCCCCAGAGATGCCAACCGTGCTCATCGCGCCGCCGCTGCCGGCGTAAACGGTCGCGTTATCAGACTTGATCAGGGATGCCGCACCGACACCGGCTGCCGTAATGAGGGCTTGTGATCCCAGATACTGCTGAGCGTTGCCGCGGCGTTTGCCGGCGACACAGGGAATCCCATGCTGATCGCTGATCCACCCCAGGCCTTCCTGGGTAGATCTGCTATTAGATGCGTTCTGCGAGCCGTCACTGCCATCACGGCCGTCGCCGGGCAGGGTGCGAATGGTTCCGTCCTGGAACACAAAGGTGATGGAGCGGATTTGCCCTCTGACGCAAGACAGCGTCCAATCGCCTGATGCAGTACCGCTGACGACGGCACCGGCAATCTCCGGCAGATCAACGCCATTGGCTGTCAGGTTGTCTGCTCCGATCAGAACCTTGAATGGGTAAGGATCGTTGACGGTGCCGTCGATAGGGACACGACCGATGAGCGCTGTCATTGCCACGGAGCCCATCAGTGTGGCATTGGGCGGTACGGTATAGGTTGGCCTTACTGTAGGGACCTCAACGTCCCTGGAGATTCTGGTGCTGAGGGTATCAGCTAAATTACTCAACGGATTTTGCGTGGGACCGAAACGCGTGGGGAAGCTAAAACCCGATTCGGAGGAGGGAGTGGCTGTGTCCTGGGGCAGGGCATCATCAGGTTCAATCCAACGAATATCGCGCCTGAAATCTGAGTCATCGCCATCGTACGAACCTATCCCCACCGGCAGATCCATGGGGTTTTCCTTCTGGTATAAGCCATCCAGTTGCCGCTGAAGATCCTGTAGGAGCCATTGTGTTTCCGAGTCGTCACCTGTGATTTTTCGCTCTTCGTGAAGACGCTGTCGCTCATTCTCTAGAGCGAGCTGGATGCGCTGTTCAATGACATCCACAAGTTGATTCAGTGATTCAGTCTCTTCTCTGCGTGGCTCCCTTTCGCTCACTGCTTTCTTCAAGTCAGCTCGAAGCTGTCGTACCTGCGCTACCAGGGTGGCGACGGTATCGCTCGACGTATCGCCCTCCAATCCAAGGGCTTTGATCTCTTCAGCGGTGAGTTGGCTCTGTACTTCGATTGGTTCGGAAGGCGAAGACCTGTTGGGCAGTAATTTCACCAGGACCAGAATCACCAAAAACGCCATAGGGATCATCAACCATTTGAGCAGCCCATTACTTTTCATGGTGCACCTCAAGGGATGATTCGGCCTCTGCGTAAGGCAGGTTTAAAGACGCATCCACGGAACTGATCGTTGGGAGCAGCGAAAGTGCGATGCCATGTCCTCGAGTGGTCAGGTAAGCAACCGTGGTATCCACCGAGGTGCCTTTGGGGCCAAGAAAGGAGTGCTGGAAGGTGGCCGTCGCGAAGTCACCCAACAGCAATCTGGGATCGAGATCGACAACGGCCTGGGTTTGGTTGGTCAGTCGGATGGCCGTGACCCAGTAATCGTCGAGGCGCCAGGCAGCCAGCGCTTTGGCGCTGATCGGTAAGCTAGGTGCTAGAAGCTCCATCGAGAGATTGGAAGGAAGATTAACCCGCCTGACACCGTGCAAAGGTTCTACAGTGCGAAGCGGTGCATACAGGTTCTGGGCAGCGTAGCGAGTCAGCGCCACGGGGATAGGAGTTTGAGATGACGGTTCACGGGGCTGAGCTGCTGACTCGTTGGAGCTGTCTTTCGTGCGCGGTCTGTCTACGGGCGATTCAGTGATCCTGATCGGTTCCAACTGAGACTGCCCATCCCGGGCTGTCTCTGCGGCGATGTCAAGGAGGATCAATTCTCCCGTGACAGCATCCTGTAGCTGTAGGCGCGTCGGCTCGATCGGTTCATTGGCCCTCAGATAAACCGTTCCCGCCGCACTTTGTATCCTCAGACGATCACCCAAATGGGAGGGTATGCCGACACGTACATTGCGCTCTACAAACAGTACACGTTCTTGCCCCACAAGCAGAGGAATAGCAAGCGGCAGGCGCTTCCACTCCATGACCTCGACTGCCTGGCATGCAGCGGAAGGGAGGAGCAATATCACTGCCAAGGACGCAGCGATTAATTGCGTATTCATGAGGTCTCTCCCAACGGGCGTTCTGTTGGTTGGGAGGCAGGCGCCGAAGTCGCCGGAATGGCAATACGCTGAGGTGCTCCGTCGTAGCAGTCCAGCGCAAGTCCGAAGGGATTCAGTTCAGGATCAACGTCCAGACGTACTACCTTGATGGGGTAGCGAACGAGCGCCCGCTTAACCTGTTCAGCGCCGTGGTACTCATCCGCATTGATATCCAGAGTCACGAGCCAATCGCTATCGGAAACTACTTTCACACGGGTCTCTGGATCGTCCCCGTAACCGCGCCCCGGGATCTCGTATATCCCTCGCACACGCTTTCTCAGTTCTCCTGATCGGCGTCTCTGATCATAGTCATACTGAAAAAAAGAACGGCACTTCGGGGTCATGTAGGCCGACAGCGATTGTAGGTTTCGGTTGTAGTCCTCTTCGCCGTCCGTTGGCCATCGATTGAGTTGTTGAAAAATGTAGAAGGTGAAGGCATACACCGACTCGGGTGGAATTTCCCACCACTTGCGAGTACTGCCAGAGCGCAGGTCCGGGGGGACATGAATCGTGAGTTCCCGGGGTGCACTCCACCAACCGGCTCCCAGCCCCAACACGATCAGGCATAACCCGCCCGTGCAGAACCTGAGTGTTTTCACATGGGATTGCAGATGCAGTACTTCGTTTTTGAACCTGCTCATATAGCCTCCCGACGTGTCGTCCAAAAGCCGGTGCGTGTGATCAGCTCACTCATACCCAATTGAAGTGAGAGGCGAGGGCATTGGTTGGCTAGCCGCCACTGGAGATGCCGATAAAGCCATGTGTCCGGGCGGCCTCGCTTTTGCCGGCGTATCAGTCCTCCGCCGATAAATAATCCTGCAGCAATCAACAGCACGATTGAGGTAGGTATCACTGCGATGCTGCCCAACAACCACGCTGAAGGAATGCCCAGTATCAGGCCCGTTGCTCCAGACAACCCTGTGGCGATCCAAAGCTCGTCTGCGGTCAGTCCTCGAACGACAACGGGTTGTCGATTGAGGCGGTGTGGAAGAAAGGTGATGGTGCCTTCGAATGCGTTTTGTTGAAGAGACTCCATGGTGCGTCTCCTTACAGAATGCCGGTGGCTTTGGTCAGCAACCAAATACCGACCACCAGCATGACTGCACCCACCGCGATGCTCAGACCGAACTGACCCCAAGTGGATCGTCCAGTATGGATTTCGGAGTAGCGGGTGTAGGCGTGGTAGCAGACGCCGATGAACATGGAGGCGACCACGAGCAATGCAACGAGCATGACGATGTCGTAGCCGTAGTTTTGCATCGTCTCCATGATGCCTTTGCCAGCACCGCGAGACGGGTCTTCCATTGTGGGCAATTTACCTTTGGCTAAGAGCGGAGTTGGGAGCAAAGATTGGCTAAGTGTCAGTACGGGGATGAGGTGTTTGTAGTCTTGGGAATGCCGATTCATGGGGGGCCTTTGACTCATGCAAGGAGGAGATACGTCAGGGCCAGGTACATCGCCGTGAAGCGAATCACCACACCCAGAAATTGACGTTGATTGAGGCGTTGCTCAGCCCAGCCGGAATAAGCTGTGCGGATGGCCCATACGCCCCAGAGCAACAACGTTGCGAATACGGCGCAGGTCAGCACAGTGGCTGTACTGGAAGGTGTGATGCCGCCGTTTGCCTGATAGGCGGTGATCTGCGCGGCATTCATTGATCAGGCACCGCTTCGTCGGTGTAATGACCGTGCAGGACAGCAACCTCACGAGGTATGGCGCGTCGAGGTGACAGATAATCTTGGATGCCCGTGCTGACGTGGGAGATGTCTGCACGGAGGCGGGCATAGTTGAAGTGGTAGCGTGAGGACGCAGACTCTTTATCGAAATCGCCTGCTGCGGCGAGCCGCTCAATGGCGTTCAACTCGCGTAGCAAGATTGCTAAACGTGTATGTTCGTCGATGATTTCGTTGGCTGTAGCGGTGGTTTTTCCCACGAACGCGAGTAGGAAAAAGAGTTTCTGTAAGTGTTTTGGGTTTAGGGAACTGATCATTGTCGAGCTCGTTCTGTCCAGTAAGACGGCTCAATATTGCGAGGAGAAAGGGGCCCAGCGCTGAGATCAATGGGATTTAGGTGGACACCTTATTGAGTTTGGCTCGACGTAAATTCCCAGCATCAAACGGGGTATCGATGGGGTCGATTAGGCCTTGGAATAGGATATTCTTGAACGCCTAATTTCGAGAGGAAACTGAATAAATATATAATTTTCAATAGGTTAATAACGTCAAGCTTACCTATTACTTTCAGTGAAAAATTGCGTAAATTAAGATAATGAAAAATATTTCATGTTTGTAAAATTGACGTCAATTAAATGAATCCATAGCATCGCCCCTCGATTGATGGCCTCCTGCCATCTCGGGGTCAAATATGCGAGCTTTAATTCTCAGGAAGAGTCTTTCTCTGGCGCTTTTTGCTGTTGGTCAGGGAGTTTTTTTCACTGCTCACGCCGCCCCCACCCCTGGTGAAACCGACCTGATCCGCGAACGCCAGGATCGTTTGCTCGAAGAGCAGCGCCGGCGTCTTGAGGAACTCAAGGACTTGCCCGGAAAAGAGGCCAGGCCTGTCCAGCCGACCGCCCCGGTCGATACCCGTTGCTTCCCCATCAAGACCGTTGAACTCAAGGGCGCCGACAGACTTTCGGCCAGCGAGCGCGAGCGCCTGCTCAAACCCTACATCGGCCAATGCCTGGGCGTGCCCCAGCTCAATGAACTGCTCAAGGTCATCACCGACCACTACATCGAGAAAGGCCTGGTCACCAGCCGTGCCTACTTGCCGCAGCAGGACCTCTCCAGCGGCCACTTGCAAGTGCTGGTGGTCGAGGGCCGCCTCGAAGGCTTGAAAGGCGCCGAGAACAGCCAACTGTCGGAGCGCGAATTGGCCATGGCGTTTCCCGGCAAGACCGGCGAGCTGGTCAACCTGCGGGAAATCGAGCAGATGGTGGACCAGCTCAATCGCCTGCCGTCGAACCAGGCGCAGATGGAACTGACCCCCGGCCAGAACGTCGGCGGCAGTGAAGTGCTGGTCAAGAATACCCCGCAAAAGCCCTGGCGCGCCGGGCTGTCCCGGAGCAACGACGGCCAGCGCAGCACCGGCGAGCAGCAGTGGGGCACCCGCTTCGAGTGGGACAGTCCACTGGGCCTGGCCGATCAATTGATGCTGCGCGGCGGTCATGACGCGATGAGCGATCACCAGCACACCTCCCTCAACGCCATGCTCTATTACAACCTGCCGTTTGGTTGGTGGAACGTCAGCTACACCTACAGCCAGAGCGAGTACCGCTCACAGATCGCGGCCAACGGTTTCAACTTCAAGCAGACCGGCGACAGCCAGAACCATCAGTTGCGGATCGAGCGGGTGATCTATCGCGACGCCCTGAGCAAGACTTCCCTCAACACTGGGCTGGCCTACCTGCGCAGCAACAACTTCATCGAAGACAGCAAACTGGCCCTGAGCAGTAATCGCCTGAGCGAAGCGCAGTTCGGTATCAACCACGGCCGCCGGGTGGGCAGTGCCTTCGTCAATCTGGACCTGGGCATGCAACAAGGGATCGGCGCCTTCGATGCCCAGGCCAACCACGACCCGGCACCCGGCCAGGCTGACGCCCGCTATCGCAAATACACCGCCACGGTCAGCTATTTGCAACCGTTCAAATTGTGGGACGAGTCTTTCAGCTTCAGCAGCTTGATGACCGGCCAGCGCAGCGAAGACGTGCTGTTCAGCCCGCAGCGCATGAGCCTGGGCGGAGAGTCTTCGATTCGTGGCTACAAGGACCAGTCGTTGGCTGGTGACAACGGTGGCTACTGGCGCAACGACTTGCGCTGGAGCCGCCCGGTGACCCTGGAATGGCTGCGTCCGGTATTTGCCGAATACGGCACCAGCCTGGGGTATGACCAGGGCGTGATCAGCGGGACCCGCTACAACGGCGATCAGCACGGGCGCATGTCGAGCAACTCGCTGGAACTGTTCGCCCGTGGGCAGCACCTCACCACCAGCGTCACCTTCGCCCACTCCCTGGAACGCCCGGATGCGCTGACCGAGCGTGAAGCGCCGATCTATTTCCGCGTTGATCTATCCATTTAATTCTGTTGCAACGAGACCTGATCATGGACGACCGCCAATACGCCTTGCTGGCCCGCCAACCTTCTGCTGCCCTGCAAAACCGCGAACGGTTCTGCGGCATGCCCAAGCGCGGCCTGG
>NZ_VCNG01000002.1 GCF_006227205.1 Pseudomonas sp. ICMP22404 | reverse complement strand
CCAGGCCGCGCTTGGGCATGCCGCAGAACCGTTCGCGGTTTTGCAGGGCAGCAGAAGGTTGGCGGGCCAGCAAGGCGTATTGGCGGTCGTCCATGATCAGGTCTCGTTGCAGCAATTTTAAAAGGAGTACGCACGGCGCTTCGCGCTCGGTCGGGGCGTCCGAGCCTTCCAGATTGGGGGGGGGGCGAAGGGGGTGGCCATCAAAATAGTGGCGCAATGGTAAAGAGCCATCATTTTGGCGTCAACTTTGTTTAGTCAGAAGAGAGGGACTTCGTCGAAGAGCCTGCTTTCGCAAGCCAGCCAGTCTCCTTGTGGGAGCGAGCCTGCTCGCGATGACGGCTGCACAGTCAACCTCCCTGCAAGCTGAACCACCGCCATCGCGAGCGGGCTCGCTCCCACAAGGGATTGGGGGCACTCGGGCTTTTTGCATACCCTCGCTTGAATCAGTTGACTCACTGACGCCAGTCACCATCTCGTAACAAATCGTGAATAGCATTTCCGTTGGTACTCACAACCCAACCCTTCCGCCATGCCGGCAGCAGTTCATCCACCACGAGCAGCGTGACTGCAGTGGCAAAGAGCGCCGGAACTGCGTTCCCTCCATGAACCGGATGTCATCATGACCACCCCGACCTTTGTCTCAGATTCGATAAGCCCCATCTCAAGACCGCAGCTCAACCGCAAGCCGAGCATGCTGACCCTGATCGTATTTTTCGCAGTGCTGGCCACCGGCCTGCTGTTCACCGCCTACAGCCTGGTGCGTGACATGGGCGAATTCGGCACCGTGGTCACCACCTGGACGCCGTTCCTGCTGTTGGGCGTGGCGCTGCTGATTGCCCTTGGTTTCGAGTTCGTCAACGGCTTTCACGACACCGCCAACGCCGTGGCGACGGTGATTTACACCAACTCCATGGCGCCGAACTTCGCGGTAGCCTGGTCGGGGTTCTTCAATTTTCTCGGGGTGCTGCTGTCCAGTGGAGCGGTGGCCTTCGGCATCATCGCCTTGCTGCCGGTGGAGCTGATTCTGCAAGTCGGTTCATCGGCCGGTTTCGCGATGATTTTCGCCCTGCTGATCGCCGCGATCCTGTGGAACCTCGGCACCTGGTGGCTGGGCCTGCCGGCGTCGTCCTCGCACACCTTGATCGGCTCGATCATCGGCGTCGGCGTGGCCAATGCCCTGATGCACGGCCGTGACGGCACCAGCGGGGTGGACTGGACCCAGGCTGCCAAAGTCGGTTACGCGCTGCTGCTCTCGCCCCTGGTGGGTTTCGGCTGTGCCGCGCTGCTGTTGCTGGCGCTGCGAGCCTTCGTCAAGAACCGCGCTCTGTACAAGGCACCGGAAGGCAACACCCCGCCACCGTGGTGGATTCGCGGCATGCTGATCGCCACCTGCACCGGCGTGTCGTTTGCCCATGGCTCCAACGACGGCCAAAAAGGCATGGGACTGATCATGTTGATCCTGGTGGGGACCCTGCCGATGGCCTATGCATTGAACCGCACCATGCCTGCCGATCAAGCCTTGCAGTTCGCCGCCGTGGCCGAAGTCACCCAGCAGGCCCTGGTAAAAAGCACACCGCAACCGGCACCGGCAGATCCCCGGGCGGTCCTCTCCGATTTCGTTCGCAGCAAGGAAGCCACGCCGCAACTGGTGCCTGCCCTCGCCGCCCTCACCGGCGCCATCGGGGCTGAGGTCAAGGGCTACGGCTCATTGGCCAAAGTGCCCGCCGAAGCCGTGGGGAACGTGCGTAACGACATGTACCTGACCAGCGAAACCATCCGCCTGATGGACAAGAACAAAATCGGTAACTTCGACGCCGATACCAGCGGCAAGCTGCAATTGTTCAAGCAGCAGATCGACAACTCCACACGGTTCATTCCGCTGTGGGTGAAAATCGCCGTGGCCATCGCACTTGGCCTCGGCACCATGGTGGGCTGGAAGCGAATCGTGGTGACGGTGGGCGAAAAGATCGGCAAGAGCCACCTCACCTATGCCCAGGGCGCCTCGGCGGAAACCGTCGCGATGCTGACCATCGGCGCCGCCGACATGTTCGGCTTGCCGGTGTCCACCACCCATGTGTTGTCTTCAGGGGTGGCCGGGACCATGGTCGCCAATGGCTCGGGCTTGCAGATGCGCACGATCCGCAACCTGCTTATGGCTTGGGTATTGACGTTGCCGGCGGCGATTCTGTTGTCGGGCAGCCTTTATTGGTTGCTGACCAAATTGTTCTGACGCAGGGACCTGTGGCGAGGGGATTTATCCCCGCTGGGGTGCGAAGCAGCCCTAAAACCTGACAGGACGGTGTGTCAGGCAGTATGTCTGGGGGCGCTTCGCACCCCAGCGGGGATAAATCCCCTCGCCACAAAAAGCTGGGCCAGCTCTCAATCCGCCACAAAGCCCTCTACGAAGGTCTCTCGCAGCCAGGCCGTAAACACACTCACCGCCCGTGGCACATGGGCGGAGTAAGGGCGAATGGCATACAAGTGGGAAGCGAACGCCCCGGTCGACTCCCAGTCGGGCATCACCTCGACGAGCTTGCCGTCACGCAGCGCGGCTTGCGCGCTGAAATCCGGCAGCAAGGCGATGCCTAATCCGCAGAGTGCCGCCTCACGTAACGCTTCGCTGTTGTTGGCGGAAAACACGCCGGTGACCGGCACCGTGGTACGAGGATGATCAGGCGCCGCATTCCTTGGCACGAAGTGCCAGGCCGGCTGATCCTGGCGGGGATAGTAGAGACAATCCTGACCCACCAGCATGTGGGGTTCCGTTGGAATTCCCCGACGCGCCAAGTACTCGCGACTCGCCACTAGAAGCGTGCGAGTACGGCAAAGCGGCCAGGCGACGTGGGTATCCGGTGGGGCCTGTGTATGGCGAATGGCGAGGTCGAACCCTTCCATCGCCAGGGCGCTGATGTTGTCCGACATGGACAGCTCCACGCGGATTTCCGGATAGGCCTGAAAGAACGTCGCCAACCTGGGGACCAATTGCTGCCGGGCCAATGCGACAGGGGCCGTGATCCGAAGCAATCCCCGCGGCGTTTGTGCAAGGTCCTGGACACTGGCAAAACTATGGGCGATTGCACCAAAGGCCGCGCGTGTTTCCTCGACCAGGCCACGGCCGGCATCCGTAAGCCGCACGCTGCGCGTGGTTCGCTGTACCAGGGCGATCCCGGCTTGCCGTTCCAGCTCGGCGATATGCTGACTCATCGCCGCCTTACTGACACCCAGGCGACGTGCCGCCGCGGTAAAACTGCCCTGCTCCGACAACACGGTGAGCCAATGGAGTTGATTCCAGGGGATGTCGAGGGGTGACTTTTTCATAAGGTGATTGTTTGCCAATGTGAACAATGAGTTCAATCTTAGACGGCTAGGCGCGCTAACGCACCCTTCCTACACTCCCGAGGGTTCCCACCCCTCATCGGAGAAACTGCATGACGGATTCTATTGCCCCAATCGATCACTACATCCACGGGCGTCACGTCCCGAATACCTCCGGGCGTTCTCAAGACGTATTCAACCCAGCCACCGGCAGGGTCACCGGCCGTGCGGGCCTGGCCGGTGTCGATCAGGTCAATGCCGCCGTGCAGTCGGCAGCCGAGGCATTTCCCAAGTGGGCCGACACACCGCCGATACGCCGCGCCCGCGTCATGTTCAAGTTTCTTGAGTTGCTGAACAGCCACCGCGACGAGCTCGCCCGGTTGATCACGGCGGAGCACGGCAAAGTGTTCACCGATGCCCAGGGCGAAGTCTCCCGGGGTATCGACATCGTGGAATTCGCCTGTGGCATGCCGCAGCTGTTGAAAGGTGATTTCACCGAACAAGTGTCGACCGGAATGGACAACTGGACCGTTCGCCAACCGCTGGGCGTCGTGGCCGGTATCACGCCGTTCAACTTCCCGGTGATGGTGCCCATGTGGATGTTCCCGGTGGCTATCGCGGCGGGCAACACCTTCGTGCTCAAGCCCAGCCCGACCGATCCGTCACCGTCGCTGTTCATTGCCGACCTGTTCAAGGAAGCCGGTTTGCCGGACGGCGTGTTCAACGTCGTGCAGGGCGACAAGGCAGCGGTCGATGCGCTGCTCGATCACCCTGAAGTCAAAGCCGTGAGCTTTGTCGGCTCGACACCGATCGCCAACTACATCTACGAAACCGGCGCCCGCCAGGGCAAGCGCGTGCAGGCACTGGGCGGCGCGAAAAACCACATGGTGGTGATGCCTGACGCCGATATCGACCAGGTCGTCGACGCGCTGATCGGCGCGGCCTTCGGCTCTGCGGGCGAGCGTTGCATGGCGATCTCGGTGGCGGTGTTCGTCGGGGATGTCGCCGACAAAGTCATGCCGAAACTGGTGGAACGCACCCGGGCGCTGAAGATCCTCAATGGCATGGACCTGACCGCCGAAATGGGCCCGATCGTGTCGAAAGCAGCTCACCAACGCATCACCGGCTACATCGAACAGGGCATCGCCGAAGGTGCGCAAATGTTGGTGGACGGTCGCGACTTCCGAGGAAACGAGGCCGGAGAAGGTTGCGGGGATGGGTTCTGGCTGGGGGGCACGCTCTTCGATCACGTCACACCGCACATGAGCATCTACAAGGATGAGATCTTCGGCCCCGTATTGGGCTGCCTGCGGGTCAACGACTTGAAGGAAGCCGTCGACCTGATCAACGCCCACGAATTCGGCAACGGCGTTGCCTGCTTCACCCGGGACGGCAACGTAGCCCGGGAGTTCAGCCGGCGCATCCAGGTCGGAATGGTGGGTATCAACGTCCCGATCCCGGTGCCCATGGCATGGCACGGCTTCGGCGGCTGGAAACGCAGCCTGTTCGGCGACATGCATGCCTATGGCGAAGAAGGCGTGCGTTTCTACACCAAGCAGAAGTCGATCATGCAGCGCTGGCCCGAAAGCATCGGCAAGGGTGCCGAGTTCGTGATGCCGACGGCGAAATAACCCGTTCGCCATGATCGTGAGCCCTGGCGCAACTACTCCGGTAGTGGGCGCCAGGAGCCGCCCGCCTTGGCCCTCACGACCACTAGATCCTCACCATCCATTCCCCGTGCACATCCGCTTCCCCGTGCAACACCTCAATCACCCAGTCGATGAACACCCGCACCCGTGGCGACAGCTGTCGATGGGGTGGGTACACGACTGAAATCGGCCACAACGGCACCGCATAGTCGCTCAGAACCTGCACCAGGCGCCCTTCGGCCAACTGCTGCTGAACGTGGTAGCGCGGCACCTGGATCAAGCCGAATCCCGCCTCGCAGGCGCTGACGTAGGCATCGGCATTGTTGACAGTCAGTTCGCCCGGCATCTGCAACTCACGCACCTGCCCCGCCACCTCGAATTCGAAGGGGAAGTAACGCCCATTGCCGGACGCGAAGCTGATGGCGCGATGCGTCGCCAGGTCCTCCAGTTGCCGAGGCGTGCCCGACCGGGCCAGATAGTCGGGGCTGGCGCAGGTCAGTTGGTGCAATCGCACGATGGGCCGTGCCACCAACGCCTGGTCGGTGATATTGCCGGCGCGGATCGCACAATCCACGCCT
Source organism: Pseudomonas sp. ICMP22404 (assembly GCF_006227205.1). Lineage (GTDB taxonomy): Bacteria > Pseudomonadota > Gammaproteobacteria > Pseudomonadales > Pseudomonadaceae > Aquipseudomonas. The sequence continues at coordinate 550,313 of NZ_VCNG01000002.1, read as the reverse complement.
TCGCGCTGCAGATGCACTTGCCGGTCGTGAAAGCCGATGTCCAGTTGCAGCGCCGGATAGCGTCGATAGAAGTCCGGCAGGCGCGGCAGGATCCAGCTGCAACCGAAGGCGATGGGCATGTCCACCCGCAAGGTGCCGCGAGGCTGGCTCCGTTGTGCCGACAGTGAACCTTCGAGGTCATCGAGATCGTCGAGGAGTTGGCCGCAGCGCTGGTAGTAGGCTTCACCGTCAAGCGTGGCGCGCACCTGTCGCGTGGTGCGCTGGAGCAATTGCACGCCCAGATGCGCTTCGAGCTGTTGAATCAGCAGGCTGACGGTGGCTCGGGGCAATTCAAGGTCATCGGCGGCCTTGCCAAAACCACCCAGCTCGACAATTCGCCGAAACACCTGCATGGCCTGTAAACGGTCCAATGGCTTACCTCACTATTTAGAAATCACGAATAGTTAAACCAATATTCGTGGATTTATCCATGCAATCGTTTACCGCAAGCTGAGCGTGTCATTCATCTGCAGGAGCAACATCATGAAAACCCGCCAATTGGGTCATCAAGGTCCCCACGTTTCCGCCATCGGCCTGGGCTGCATGGGCATGTCGGATTTCTATACCACCGGCGTCGACGAACGGGAGTCGATTGCCACGCTGCATCGCGCGCTGGAGTTGGGGGTGACGATGTTCGACACTGCCGATATGTACGGCCCCCACACCAATGAAGAGCTCCTCGGCCGGGCCTTGAAAGGCAAGCGCGACAGCCTCTATCTGGCGACGAAGTTCGGACTGGTGCGCAGCAGCGATCCTCATGCCCGAGGCGTCAATGGTCGTCCCGAATACGTCAGGCAATCCGTCGATGGCAGCCTCAAGCGTCTGGGTACCGATTACATCGATCTCTACTACCAACACCGCATCGACCCTCAGGTGCCCATTGAAGAAACCATCGGAACCATGGCCGAGCTGGTCAAGGCCGGCAAGGTCCGCCAGATCGGCATCTCCGAGGCCAGCGCCGAGACCATTCGACGAGCGCACGCGGTGCATCCACTGGCAGCGGTGCAAAGCGAATACTCGTTGTGGTCCCGCGAGCCCGAACACAATGACGTGCTCGATACCTGCCGTCGCCTGGGCATCGCGTTTGTCGCCTACAGCCCGTTGGGCCGGGGCTTTCTGACCGGCGAGCTGAAGACACCGGAAGACTTCGCTGCCGATGACTATCGCCGCTTCAACCCGCGCTTCCAGGCAGACAACTTCCGTCGCAACCTGATGCTGGTGGAACGGGTCAAGGCGTTGGCCGCGGACAAACACATCAGTGCCTCACAACTGGCACTGGCGTGGGTGTTGGCCCAGGGCGACCATGTCATCCCGATTCCTGGGACCAAACAGCGCAAATACCTGGAGAGTAATGTGGCGGCCGCCGAGGTGGTCTTGAGTGCCAATGAACTCGCCCAGCTGGATGAAATTTTCGGCGCCAACGAGGCGGTGGCGGGCGAGCGGTACGATGCTCGGACGATGACGTTGCTGGATGGTTGAATGGAGAAGCACGGCTGACATCAACGTCGGCTGATCCACCGCCATCGCGAGCAGGCTCGCTCCCACAGAGGATTTGGGGTGTGCGCGCTATTTGCGTACACCACCAGACCCTGTGGGAGCCGGGCTTGCCCGCGATGACGGCGGTACAGTCAACATCACCGCAAGCTGATCTACCGCCATCGCGAGCAGGCTCGCTCCCACAGAGGATTTGGGGTGTGCGCGGCATTTGCATACGCCATCAAACCCTGTGGGAGCCGGGCTTGCCCGCGATGGCGGCGGCACCTGTCGGCGAAAAATCAATTTGCCATCAAATCGCCTTGCAAAAAGACGATGCCCGACTAGATTCAAAACTGTCTTCACAAGCGCAACCCAACGCACCTGGGTCAGCCCCTCAAGCGAGAGCCTCTATCGACCTGAAAACCACCAGACGCTGCTTTTAGATTACTGACACGGAATAAGTCAAAAATATAAAAGAGGGATGCTTTGATGAAGCGTAGCCGGTGGTTTCGTGCACTCTCGCAAAAAGGTCCAGCCACGCCTTTCTGGCTGTCGCTGATCTGCTTCTCAGGCCTGGTGATCGCCAGCTTCGTGCTGTTCGAACAGCAGATCCAAGACTTCCTGACCCATCTCAACCTGTACCTGCCTACGACACCGTCCCAGAAACTCAACCTGGCGTTGTTGCTGATTGCCCTGCTGACGCTGGACGTGGTGTTGCCGGTGCCGTCGAGCATGGTTGCGCTGCTGGCCGTGGCGATGCTTGGCAGCGTCGGTGGTTACCTGGTGATTTTCCTCGGGCTGTGCCTGGGGGCCGGGCTGGGTTATGCCTTGGGCGCCGGTTATTTCCGACTGCTGTCCGGCCGCTTGGGTCTTCATCAGCGTCAGCCGGGCCAGCTGGGGTATCGGTTGGGCACGCTGTCGTTGATCTGCCTGCGAGGCGTGCCTGTGTTGGCGGAAACCTCGGTGGTGGCGGCAGGGATGCAACGTTACCCGCTGCGTGCGTTCGTGCCGGTGACAGTCCTGGCCAACGCAGGCCTGGCGCTGGCCTACAGCGCCATCGGCACCTTCCTCGTCGAGCAGAATGCGTTGCTGGTGACCCTGCTTGCCAGCATGGTCTTGCCCGGGTTGTTCATCGCCGGGTACAGCCTGTTCAAAAACCTGCGCAAACGCGACATCGAGCAGCCCCTGCGCGGGCGTTTCGAGGTCAGTTACGACTACCCGGTGATATTCACCGATCATCTGTTCGACCCGCTCAATCCCTGCCTTCACCGCCAACTCACCACCCGACAACGAGGCCCGGTGACGGTCCTGGTGTTCGCCGATGAACAACTGCTACACAGCGTCCCCTCGTTGCCGGAACAGATCGACGCCTACTTCACCGCCCACTCCGCGGACCTGCGTTTGCAGGCGCCACCAATTGCCGTACCGGCCGGCGAACTGAGCAAGGATTCACAAGTGCTGCAGCAGCTCTACAGCGACATGCTGCAGCATGGCCTGGACCGGCATTGCTATGTGCTGGCCCTGGGCGGTGGTGCGGTGCTGGATGCGGTGGGCTATGCCTGCGCCACTTTCCATCGCGGCATGCGCCTGATCCGAATCCCTAGCACCGTGCTGGCCCAGAACGACGCGGGCATCGGCGTGAAGAACGGCATCAATGCCTTCGGCCAGAAGAATCTGCTCGGTGCGTTCTACCCCGCCACGGCGGTGATCAACGATTTCCAGCTGCTGATCAGCCTCAGCCATCGCGATCAGATCGCCGGGTTGGCCGAAGCGGTGAAAGTTGCACTGATCAAGGACCAGGCTTTCTTCCAATGGATGGAGCAACAGGCCGACGCCCTCGCCCGCTTCGATCATGCCGCCAGCCGCTATGCCATCCGCCGTTGCGCCGAGCTGCACCTGGCGCACATCACCGGAGCCGGCGACCCGTTCGAGCGCGGCAACGGTCGCCCGTTGGACTACGGTCACTGGGCGGCGCACAAGTTGGAAAATCTCAGTCATCACCGGCTGCGCCATGGTGAAGCGGTGGCGGTAGGCATCGCCTTGGACAGCCTGTATGCCAACACCCTGGGACTGTTGAGCGATGCCGACAGCGAGCGCATCCTGCGCCTGCTGCTCAAGCTCGGCTTCAGCCTCAACCCACCGGAGTTGAACCTCAAGGATGCACAGGGTCGTTCGTCAGTGTTGCTCGGGCTGGAAGAGTTCCGCCGGCACCTGGGCGGGCAACTCTCTATCCCCATGCTCAATCGGATCGGCGAATCCCTGGACCTGCACGAGATCGATGCCGCTCGAATGGAGCAGGCATTGCAGCGGTTGTCCGCCCTCGGTGATCCAGCGCTCGCCCTGAGCGAAGGCTGCGCGCAATGAGCCAGGCACCGCTGAATATCAAGACCTGGATGACCCTGGGCCGGGTCTCCAACCTGCCCACGGTGTGGACCAACACCCTGGCCGCCGCCCTGCTCGCCAGCAGCGCCGGAGCCCTGGCGCCGCCGTCGTCCCTGGTGTGGCTCCTGCTGCTGGCCGCCCTGTCGCTGCTGTACCTGGCCGGCATGTTATTGAATGATTTGCTGGACGCCGACTGGGACCAACAACACCACAACCCCCGCCCCATCACCCTGGGCCTGGTCAGCCGCCAGCAGGTACGGTTGGCCACGGCGTTGTTGCTGATGCTCGCTGCTGCGGCACTGCTGGGCCTGAGCCGGCTGATCGATCAACCACACTGGATGCTGGGCAGCGCGACCCTGCTAGTGGCCTGCATCCTCGGCTACAACGTGCTGCACAAGAAGTACGCCCACAGCGTCTGGCTGATGGGCGCCTGCCGTTCGGCGCTCTACCTCACCGCGGCGGCCAGCCTGGCGATTCCGCCGGGGCCGATCTGGCTGTGCGCGATGCTGCTCGGCGTCTACATCAGCGGCCTGACCTATCTGGCCCGCCAGGAACACCGTAATCAGTTGCTCAGCCGTTTGCCCCTGCTGCTGATGCTGAGCCCGTTGGTGCTGGCGTTCTACTCCAATAGCCTCTGGTTCTGGCCGGTCATGCTGCTCTGGCTGGGATGGCTGGGCCGCAGTTACTGGCGTCACCTGGCGCAACCACAGCAACGGCAGGTACGGGCGTTTATCGGTGCCGGGCTGGCGGCCCTGCCACTGTTCGATGCCCTGGTGCTGGCGGTGGCTGACCAGCCACTGGGCAGCCTGGCCTGTGTCTTGGTGTTTTTCCTGCTCCCACACTTCCAACGCTGGGTCAAACCGACATGAACACGGACGTTACCGCGCCGTCATCGACGGTCTTTGAAATGCGTCACGATTGCCTCGCCGAACATCACCAGTTGCTCACGCAACAGCTCGACGATGCCGAGCGGCAATGGTGGAGTCAGGCACGGGAGCAGCTTGCCCAACGCCCGGATGCGACGACCACGGCGCTGTTGAGCAGCCAGTGCAAGCGTCATATCAAAGAGCATGCACTGCCCGGCAAGGCCGACTGGAGCACCGTGCAGCTCACACGGGCATTGTTGCTGGTCCAGGTGCTGGAGCAACAGCCCGCCGCCGAGCAATTGCCCTTGCTCCGCCAGTTGTTCCTGTGGGGCGACGACCAGGAAAAGATCGCGCTCTTGAAAGCCCTTGATTGGCTCGACAGCCAGGGGGCATGCGTGGAGCTTGCCTTGCAAGCCGGGCGCACCAGTAACAGCCAGGTGTTTGCCGCTCTCGCGCTGGACACCTTCTATCCGTCACGTCACTACGACGACCGGGCCTTCCATCAACTGGTGTTGAAGGCCCTGGGCATGGGACTCGATGTGCGGCGCCTGCTCGGCCTGACACAACGGCGCAGCGTCAGTCTCAACCAATTGGCCCTCGACCTGCTGGCCGAACAGCTCGCCGCCGAACGGACGGTGTCCGCCGGGTTGCCGCGGGTCATCGATTTCGACCTGCTCAGTCCGGCGCAACGCCAGCGCCTGGTCGGCCTCGGCCAGCAGCAACGCCTGCCACCGGAATGGCACGACGACCTGGCCCAAATCTCACTGAACTGATGCTCAACGGTTCCCTGCCTTCTTGATGAGGACTCACCATGCCCAAGTACTTCGATCCGCATATTCATATGGTCAGCCGCACCACCGATGATTACCAGAACATGGCGGCCGCCGGCATCACCGGGGTCATCGAGCCGGCCTTCTGGCAGGGCCAGGCCAGGACCAGTGTCGGCAGTTTCATCGACTACTTCGACACCCTGCTGGGCTGGGAGCGGTTTCGCGCCAGCATGTTCGGCATTCACCACTTCTGCACCATCGGCCTCAACCCCAAGGAAGCCAACGACCTGTCGATCGCCAACGAAGTACTGGAGATCCTGCCGCGCTACCTGATGAAAGACGGCGTGGTCGCGGTCGGTGAAATCGGCTACGACGACATCACCCCGGAAGAAGATCGTTTCCTCGCCGCGCAACTGGAACTGGCCAAGCAGTTCAATCTGCCGGTACTGGTGCACACCCCGCACCGCGACAAGATCGGCGGCACCAAGCGAACCCTGGCGGTCATTCGTGAAGTCGGGATTGCCGAGCACTTGGTGATCATCGACCACCTCAACGAATTGACCCTGCCCCTGGTGCTGGATACCGACTGCTGGCGCGGCCATTCCATCTACCCCAATACCAAGATGTCGGAACAGCGCATGGTCGCCCTGTTGCAGGAATACGGCACCGAGAAAATGGTGGTCAACAGCGCCGCCGACTGGGGCATCAGCGACCCACTCAAGGTGCCAAAAACCGGCCAGGCCATGTTGGCGGCCGGCTTCAGTGAAGCGCAGGTCGAGCAGGTGCTGTTCCACAACCCGGTGGACTTCTTTGCCCAGAGCGGCCAATTGGACAAGACCCTGGTCAGCACCCCGTTGCCCATCGACCAGCGGCGGCAGTGGCAGGAAAATTCCGCCTTGCGCGGCCAGGAACCGGTGATCAAATGAACGCCGGCACGGGTTGGCAAGCCGGGCAGGTCGGCTATTGCAGCAACGTGCACCCGACCCGTGACCTGGCCGGGCTGCGGTCTTCCATCGAACAGCATTTCAAGGGTGTGCGCACGTTGCGCAGGCTCGACGAACAGGACAGCGGCCTGTGGATCAGCGCCCTCGCCGCCGCCGAACTGCAACAAACCTCGGCGCGCGCGGCCTTCCTCGACCTGCTGCGATGCAGCGGGCTGCGCCTGACCTCGCTCAATGGTTTCCCCTACGGCCAGTTTCATCAGGGCGCGGTGAAGGCCGAGGTCTATCTGCCCAGTTGGGCCGATCCGAAGCGGCTGGTGTACAGCCTGAACCTGGCGAGGATCCTTGCCGAAGCCTTACCGGTGGACTGCCACCAAGGGGTGATTTCCACCGTGCCACTGGGTTATGCCGCCCATTGGAATGCAATCTTGCACCGGCGCGCCGAGCATCAGTTGCGCCAACTCACCGCCTCACTGCACAGGCTGCATCAGGAGACCGGCAAGAAGATCGTGTTCTGCCTGGAGATGGAACCGGACTGTGTGCTGGAACACACCGACCAGGCCATCGCCTTCTTCCACCGCCTGCAAGCCAGCGATCCGCACCATGATCATCTGGCGCTGTGTTTTGACGTGTGCCACCAGGCCGTGGTCTTCGAGGACTGTTATCAGTCCCTGGATAAGCTGCGCCAGGCCCGGGTGCCCGTAGGTAAGATCCAGCTGTCCAACGCCTTGATCTGCCAACTGCCCCAGGATGTCGAGCGCCGCGAGCAGGTCCTCAAGACCCTGGGCGATTTTGCCGAGGCCACCTACCTGCATCAGGTGAAAGCCCGTGACGGGCAGGATCGCCTGGCGGCCTGGGCGGACCTCCCCGCCGCCCTCGACGAATGCGCGAACACCCCCGGGCACCACCCCGAGTTGCGGATTCATTTCCACATTCCGCTGTTCAGCGACCACTTGCTGTTGCCCGAACTCAGCGGCAGCCAGATCGCCCTGGCGCAGACTTTCGATTTCCTCGCCGGCCACGAGGATTTTCGTCCGGTACTGGAAGTGGAAACCTACAGCTGGGGCGTCCTGCCGGAGCAACTGCGTCCCACCACCGCCCATGCCCAACTCCAGGGCATCGCCAGGGAACTGCGCTGGGTCGAAGAGCAACTGCGCCACCGGCACCTGCTGCAACCCCAAGCGCGGGAGGCGTATGCCAATGCCCGCTGAGCGCCCGCGCCAACCGCTGCTGCTGATCAACGTGGTGGGGCTGACCCCGGCGCTGCTGGGCGCGTCGACGCCGCACATCAATGCGCTGCTGAAGACGGCCAAGATGGCGACCCTGCAACCGGTGTTCCCGGCCGTCACCTCGTCGGTGCAAGCCTCGATCCTCACCGGGCTGACACCCTCTGAACACGGCATCGTCGGCAACGGCTGGTATTTTCGCGACCAGGCCGAAGTACGTTTCTGGCTGCAGCCCAACGTCCTGATCCAGGGTGAAAAGGTCTGGCATACGCTCAAGCGCCGGCTTTCGGGGTTTCGCTGCAGCCAGTTGTTCTGGTGGTACAACATGTACGCAGACGTGGACGCGGCCATCACGCCACGCCCGCACTATCCCGCCGATGGTCGCAAGCAGTTCGGCCTGTATTCGGCACCGCCCACGCTGCATGAACGTATCGAACAGCAGATCGGCGAGTTCCCCTTCCCAGCCTTCTGGGGACCGGCCGCCGGCATCGCGTCGAGCCGCTGGATCGTCGACTGTGCCATCGCCGAATTCGCCATCAACCGTCCCGACCTGCAGTTGATCTACCTGCCTCACCTGGACTACAGCCTGCAACGCCTGGGCCCTGATCATCCGTCGATTGCCGGGGAAGTGCGTGCCATCGACAGTGAGGTAGGTCGCCTGCTGGACTTTGCCCAGGCGCAAGGCGCAGCGGTGATGTTGCTCTCCGAATACGGCATCGAGGCCGTCCGCCAATCGGTGTCCATCAACCGACTGTTGCGCTCGGAAGGTTTGCTGCAAGTGCGTCAGTCCCTGAGCTGGGAACTGCTCGACCCAGGCGCCAGTGCCGCGTTCGCCGTCGCCGATCATCAGATCGCCCATGTCTATGTGAAACAGGCGCAGGACATTCCTCGGATCAAGGCGCTGCTGCTGCGCCAACCCGGCATCGAGCAGGTGCTGGATAAAGCCGAACAACGGATCTGGCACCTGGACCATCCGCGCAGCGGTGAGCTGGTGGTCGTGGCCGAGCCGGGGCATTGGTTCGATTATTACTACTGGTTCGACGACCGCAAGGCCCCTGACTTTGCTCGCACCGTGGACATCCACCGCAAGCCGGGCTATGACCCGCTGGAGCTGTTCATCGACCCGGCCATTCGTTTCCCAAAACTGAAAGTGGCGCGGCGCCTGCTGCAGAAGAAGCTCGGTTTTCGCTACTACATGGACCTGATTCCACTGGACACCGGACTGGTTCGCGGCAGCCATGGACGCCTGCCCGACAGCGAGCTGACCGGCCCGCTGCTCATCACCAATTGTGATCTGCCATTGCCCCAGCAACTTGCGGCCACGGCGGTGAAACAACTGCTCCTGGAACACTTCCTGGGGCGCCCTCACACCGACACGGCCAATGCCAAGGAGCTTCCATGCGGCGAGCCATTACCATCACAGTTCTGAGTGCCCTGGCCGGATTGGCCCAGGCCGAGAACACCGGCCCCTTCAACTGCGACAAATTCCTGCAGTTCGGAACGAACGTCGACCAGACCCGATCCGCGTTCAACACCAGTCCCGAAACCATGGCCTGGAACTGGTTCGTCTGTTTGAACCGGGCCGACGCCAACGGCTACAACCGTCAGTGGGAGTTGTTCAAACCTTCCGATCAGGTCTATCTGGCCAATGGCGCGAACCCCGGTTCATATGACAGCCGTATGAAACTACCGGATGAGGTGATCAGGCAAGCCCGAGCTCTGGGGCTGAATTCGAGTCGTCTGTTTCATAACCTCAACGCCGTCCAACAGGTCGACGGCCTGAGCCTGGAAATGGGCGGTAAAGCCGTGCCCGAGGCACAAAAAGGTCACGTCGTGCGCTTTCAACTGCTGATGGGCCAGGACACCTACGACTACATCGTCAAAAACAACGTCTACAACGTGGATGGTCAAGCGGCCCTGACGAGCAACCTGAACTTTCCGGCCACGGCCTGGGAGTTGAAAGCCTCCTGGCTGTGGATCGGCACGGACACGAACTACAAGACGCAGCTGGAAAAAGATGGCTACTACGTGGCCCAGGCCTACTACGCCGTGGGCTCCAGTTATCAGGTCGGTTATGCGGCGTTGAGTGGTTTGCATGTCGTCAACAAGCTGGACGCCAACTGGGTCTGGACCACCTTCGAAAACATCAATAACCACAAGTACACCGTGACCAAGGGCAAGCCACCCAAGCCGATGACAAACCACACCGGGCCGACACCGGATGCCATACCGGTCAATGCCCGGTTCCAGGCCAGTAACCCGCCGCTGTCGAAGTACGAGCTGATCGGCGTGGAATTCCAACCGATTACCCAGGTCCTGGCGAACTCGCAGCTGGAATCGGCATTCCAGGACTCATCGTCCTGCCTGGCCTGCCACAGCACCGCCGCCTACTCGAAGAACGACGGCTACTTCAATTTCGCCATCCCGAGCTCAGGGGGCCTCACCTACCCCACTGCACCGCTGCCGGACAAAGCCTTCAACGGCTACAACAAGCTGGATTTTGTCTGGTCGCTGAAACGCGCCCAGTGGAAACGCTAAGGAGAGCACGACATGAGCGTATTGAATTTCCCCCGCATCTACCTCAACGGCGAGATGTTCTGGAATCCGCCGACGGCCAACAACAACGATATGTTCCCGCTGTATGACGCAGTAAACATGGACATCAACTGGCCGTTCATGCAGCACTTCGGCATCGACAACAACAACGCCCCCGACACACTGATGCCATGGACCCTCTCGACGCAGCACATGGCTAACATGCCGACCTATGTGCAGCAGGTGCCCGGCAATATCAATCCAAAGCATGACCCCTACATGCCCGCCGAATGGGATCTGTTCGGCGACAACGGTTGCGGCCTAGTGAACTACGGGAAAACCACCTCGACCGTCATCGGCGGCGAATTGCAGGCCAATACCTACATCGACCATGATTCGCTGGTCGGCAAGCCATACCAACTGCTCGGCAGCCCCCTGGGCAGCTCTGCCCCGACTCCGGCGCGCTTCGTGGACATCAGTCCATGGCAGAACACGTTCACGGCGTTGTATTTCGACAAACTGGTGCTGGGGGACGGGTCCTGCGGCCTGACGCTGAACCGCAAGTACCGGATGATGGACCGCTTCCTGAACTTCAGTTGGGGCGCCCTGGGTGGGCTGGTGAATGTCAGCACCACCTGGCAGACCTGCTTCCCCAAGGAGAATCTGGAATGGCTGATCGGCAACTCATTCCTGCTGAACAACCTCCAACAGCAGATGAAGCAGCAAGGGGCGCAGGGCCTGATGTTCCGGTTTTCCGCCTACCTGACCTGCTACGACAAGAACGGGATATTCAACGATTACCCGCAGCGCCTCAACACCCGTTCCAACAACCCGGAAGTCATGGCGCATGTGCGCGAGCTGTACAAGAAGGGCTTGGACAACGTCAACCAGATTTTCTTCAACCCCGCCTACAGCCGCACCTCGGCGGTGCTGGGCCTGTGGTTCGCCAACGAATACCCCACCGCCCCCGCCGGGCTGCGCCTGGTGCCCAACCAGCCAGTGACGATGACTCAACCGGGACAGGATGATCAAAGTGCGAGCCTGGGGGTGATCTCGGCGCAGCTCACCGGCAACGTCCTGTCACTGGACCTGAGCAACACGTTTCCATGCTATCCGGTGAACCCCGACGCCGACATCCTCGTTCCAGAGAAATTCAACTCCGGCAGCTACCTGCTGGGCGTCCGCCAGCAAGGGCGATTCACCGCAGCGGCCGGCTTCGGTTTCGAGCAATACCAGCAATCGGCCTTCGAAAAACGTTCGGGCATCCTCGACCTCGTCCTCAGCTCCAATGCCAAGGGAGTACTGCAATCCGGCCCCCTACTCCTGCAACAGCGCAACGCGGCCCCAACCCCTTCGATAATGGCCGCCCATCAGCAACAGTGGACTGCCGAAGTGATCGAGAGCGGCAGCTTCATCGACGTCGGTGAGCGCAAGATAATGAGCATCATGGTGCAGAAAAATGGTCAGCCAGCCGCCAATACCACGTTGTATGTAGCGGAGTATGGCAATCCCTTCATGGTCACCAGCAGCAACTATTACCTGGCATTCAGCAACGCAGCCGACTTCACCCTGTTCTACGACAACCCGACGGACCGCAGCAAGAACACGGCCAATCTGCCGCAGTTCACCGATGCGGCTACGGTCGACCTCTATCGCAGCACCGGCAGCGGTCGTCGGCTGACCGATCTGCAAGACGTGTCCGACCCCGTGGGCTGCCCGGTCTTGTATCAAGACTTCCTCAAACATTCCGGCACACCGGTCGCCGTCGACCTGCGCCCCTGCCTGGTTCTCGATAAGGGTCGCACTGGCACCGGTACACTGCAGGACAAAAAGGCCAGCAGCATCAGTTACTCCTACGCCGTCATCACCACCAACGCCCAAGGCATCGCCCAGATAGGCTACCGGGCAGTGGCGCCGGGCTTCCCCACCCTGCGCTTCTTCGTGCAGGAGAACGGCAAAAATCCGGTCATTCCCTTCAGCTTCCCGATCACCCAGACCTTCGTCGACTTCCTTGCGCCGATACGGGTCCTGCCCGTGGACATGAAGTTGCAAGAGGACTTCATCAGCGCCTGGAATGGCATGTGTACCTCCACGGACGCCCCGGAAAAGATATGGAACACGTTCATCTTTCCAAAGGTCCTGCAAACCTTCTATTACCTGTACCCCATCATGAACAAGTACATGCCGCTCGATTCCCGCACGCGCGTAGAGGGCGCCGTCGATCAGTTGATCATATTGATCAGCAAGGAGAACCAGGATGAGAGCACCCTGGCGATGCCCATCACCCGCGACCTGTCACAAAGCCGCCGCGCCGTACTGGAGCTGTGGGCCAAGCGCCTGGTGAAGCTCAACTTTCCGCCCAAGACTCTCAGCATGAGTGACTACAACGGCCTTTGACAATTTCATCCAGGAACACCGGGTGGCGTGCCCGCCGCCCGGCACTTCACAGGAGTGTCGATATGAAAGCCAGCATTTTGAGCCGACTGTTGCTACTGATCCTGTTGTTCAGTCCGGGGCTTTTTGCCCAGGACAGCGGCGCGGTGTACTTCACCATGGGGGTGCATAACACCGAAGGCTGCAACGAACAGAACGGCAACTGCATCGCCAAACGCGCACCGGGCGACCCTTCCGATCCGTTTTTCCCGGCGTTCTGGATCAGCGACTGGACCATGTATCGGGTGATGCACAACTACGAGAAGAACCCGCCGCCCTACAGCAACCCACCCACCACCCTCGTTCCGGCGGACTACACCGTCTCCCGGGGCACCAGCTACTACGACACCACCTACATCCCGCCGGATGGCGACGGTTTCGGCGCGATGATGGAACACTACGAGAAATACTGCCTGCCGATCTTCCCGATCAAGAACAACAACTACACCTGCTCCTTCGTGTCCCTGGGCAACAAGGCGTACTTCCTGACCTATCCGCAGGATCGCCCCAAGGACATGCCGGCGTGCTGCATGTTCTCGCCGATGAACCATCCGCCGCGGCAGGATTTCATCCAGCACCTGCCCTACAGCGCCGCGCGCAGCCAGAACCTCAATGGCAGCGTGCAGGCCTATGCCCTGGACCTCGACTCACCGCAGGGGCCGATCCTGTTCGGCTACGCCTTTTACAAGCAGATGTCGGGGCATCCGCCCTACCGGCCGCCGCAGTCGTTCTATTTCTCCGGTGACGCCAGCGTCGCCAATGCGCCCATCGTCAGCCAGAACTACACCAACTTCCGCATCGCCAAGCCCGACCCGGCCCAGACCTGGGCACAGGTGGCCGCGATGTGTCCGTCGAACCCACCGCCCTGCCAGTTGTTCGAGCCTCCGGCTTCGCAGGGCAACGGCCAGAAGGCGCAGTGGAACAAGCTGATGCAGCGCAGGCCCTGAAAACTCACAAGGATATGCAAGGGGTATGCGGCAAGGAGACTGTGGCGAGGGCGCTTGCTCCCTTGCCACAACAAGCTTCCTCGCCGCCAGTGAATCGACTCAAGACGAAGGATTGCCATGAAAACGTTCATCCTGATATTGCTGGGGATCGCCAGTCTGCCGGCCCTGGCTTTGAACCAGACCCGCGACCAGAGCACACCGACACAGGCCAGCACCCTGAACTGTCAGCCCCCCACCACGGCGCCCGCCGCCAACGCCAGCCAGGACCTGTTCGATCAGTACAGCTGGCAGATGTTCATCGCCATGAACTGGCCCGCCCAGAACGGGCAGCGCGGTGATCCCGACTGCAGCAAACAGCCAGGCGACGCCGGCTACACCGTCTGGCAAACCTACAAGACCGTGGAAGAAATCTTCCTGCCGCAGGGGGCGAATCCGGGCCCCTGGAATACCCCGCAGAAAGCCAAGAGCCTGGGCATCATCAACATTGCGGCATTGAAAAACAGCACCCAGGTGAACGCCGTCGACCAGGCCGTCGGCGGTTGGCTGATCGACCAGGCCGGCAACCCGACCTACTACGATATTTCGGCCAACGAGAACTCCTACGACTACATCGTCAACAACCAGTACTACAACGCCGATGTCGTCTCCAAGGCCAATAACATCAGCTTTCCCAACGGCGTCATCGAGATCAAGTCGAGCTGGCGCATCCTGACCACCAGCGACAATGCCAGCCGCTACCTGACCCAGCTCGCCCGCGTCGCCACGTTCGATGACCAGGGCCAACGCACCGGCGTCACCGAGGCCTACCTGGGCCTGGTGGGCCTGCACATCATCACCAAGGTAAACGGCTATCCGCAGTGGATCTGGTCGACCTTCGAGCAGATCGACAACGTACCGCCCAAGACGCTGGTGCACGGTCAGTGGGTCGACCAACCGGCATCGGGCATGGCCTATTCCTACTTCAACGCCAACGCACCCGCCGCCAGCCTCAACCAGTCGCCCTGTGACTGGCAGACCCAAGGCGCACACCTGGTCTGCGTGCCCAAGTCCGGGACCACGTTCCAGACCCCCAACCCATTGAACCGGGTCACGCCGATTGCCGAGGTCACCGACAAGGTGAACGCTGACTACCGCAGCAATCCCGACCTGCAGAAAAGCGTGTTGAAGTACTACCAACTCATCACCACCCAACGCCCGTTGATGCCGGACAACCCCAGTAACCCCCTGGGCCAGCCGACCCCGTCGCTTTCGGCCAACGTGACCATGGAAAGCTACATCCAGCCCAACAGCAGTTGCATGAACTGCCACTCCATGGCGACGCCGGTCAAGAGCCCCTACAAGTCCGATTTCTCCTACCTGTTCAAATTCGCCAATTCGCCGGTCATCAAATCCATCAAGGACGAGGAATAAATCATGAGCATCCTGAACGGACCTCGACTGAATTTCTGGGGCGGCATCCGCACCGACGTCAGCCTGCCGAACAACTCCCCCACCATCCCTTACGACGGCAACGACAACTGGCCGCTCTTCGACCTGACCACCTCGACCCTGGCACCGGGCGCGCAGTCCTACACCGACGACCAGTTGAACGACATGATCAACGCCCCCAACGGTGACTACTACACCGCCGGCGGCTGGAATCACTACGGGCAGCACGTCGTCGACATGCAGAACGCCTTGATCAGCTCCCAAGGGATACCGGGCGGCATCAGCACTACCGGCGACCTGGTGGGCCAGCCGGTCTACCTGCTTGGCTCGGTGGATCCGGTGACTCAACAGGGCCCGGTTTCCGGTCCGATGATGGTGGACCTGGACCCCACCTCCTCGACCACCACCCAGATCTTCGTCGGCGGACTGCAGATCGGCGGCAACAGCGACATTCAGCTGTTGATTCACAGCAACACCGTGTGCAGCAGTTTCGACGTGGCCGGGCGAGTTCTGCTGCCGGCGAAGATGGACGCGCCGGGCTCCTTCCATGCCAGCGGCACGTTCCAGTTGACCTTTCCCCTGAGCAGTATCGTCAGCTGGAACCAGAACAGCGCCGGTCTGCGTTCGATCATCCAGGCGCCAGGCGCAACGGGGATCGTCCTGCGTTTCGTCATGTTCGAGATGTGTCCGACGATGACTACCGAGCAACTGGACGCCGACTACGCGGCCGGCAAGTACACGCCCAACCCGAGCATTGGCCGGGTCATCGGTACATTGGCCCCGGCTTTCGCCGACGAGCCGCTGAGCTGCCAGCCAGGCCGACAACTGGTCAATCAGGCCACGGGGAATGCCGGCTATGCAGATCTGGGTACCAGCAACGGTTACCTGAGCATCGACATGGTGAATGTCATTCCGAAGGAAACCTTCCGCGCCGTCAGGGACGACATCACCAGCCCCATCGGCCCCAACGCCAACTACGGCCCCGTCACCATCTCGGCCGGCACCACCGCCCTGGCGACCCTGGACCCGACCAGCAGCCCGCTGCTGAACTATTACGTGTATGGCGGTATCGTCGACTTGCCCATGACCGCCAGCCAACAGCAGGCGGTACAGACCAACGCCCTGGCGATTAACGCCCCCGGCAAGGTTGCCGGCACCACGCTGCAAGCGACTGAATCGATCTATCGGCTCTACGCCGACCAACGCAATGTCTATCTCGAGGACTACCCCAAAGGCCTGTCGATCACCCTGCAGGTCCGATACCTGGGCGGCCCGGTGACCAGTACCACCGAAATCGACCTGAAAGCGGCTCCACCTGCCGCGTATACGGAACCGCAGTATTGGGACTTCCTCGACTTCCCCGACTCGCTGACCGTAAACCCCGGCCAGCTTTCCGTCAGTTTCCCCGTCACCGTCAAATCAGACAGTGCCACCCAGGCAGGTTTCGTGGCCCTGACCTGTACTGCCAACGGCCTGGACAGCAGCGCCTACTTCACCAACTTCCGCAAATACGCCCAGACCGATTTCGGCATCCCCAAGGGCACCACCATCACCTGGCCGCTGATGTACCCCAACGTCCTGCGTTTTCACTACCTGGCCTTCCCCGCCATGTCGCGCTACATCCCGCTGAACCAGCCCGACGCGATCATGGGCGCCAAGAATCCCATCCTGGCGCGGACATCGGACGCCTACAAAGGCACCACCCTGTTCATGCCCGTGGTGCGCTCGATGTCGCCCTGCCAGCGAGCGCTGCTGCGGGCCTATCTCACCGGTGAGCCGTGGCAACCGCCGCAGTGATCGCTTCCACCCTTCATGACGGAGAGCCGCTTCATGTCTATCCATATGCCTGCGCAACCCAGCCAGAACCTGCGCCCGAGCATGATCATTGCCGAGGGCCTGCTGAACCCTCGCGGCGTCTGTGTACGGGCCGATGGCAGCCTGTTGCTGGTGGAGGCCGGCTCCGGCCTGCCGGAACAGACCTTCAGCGGTCGCATCAGTCGCCTGCGACCCGATCCTCATCGACCTGGCGCCTACCTGCCCCGAGAAACGCTGGCGGATGGGTTTCGCGCCATGAACATGCAGGTACGCATGCTGCGTGATGAAATCATGGGGCTGTCGGACGTGGCCTGCGGAGATGGCCGTTATCTGGTGAGTCAGACCGATTACGTCGAAGGCTCCAAGCTGCTGGACCTGCAATTCACACCGCCCGAACCGGTGTTTCGCAGCCGTGGCAATCTCAATGCCCTGTGTTACCACCCCTCTCGCCGCAGTTGGCTGGCGGTCAAGCCTGATACCAATCAGTTGGTGGAGTTCGTCGACGGCCAGGACGAGCGGGTACTGGTCCAGTTGCCCGAGCTGGACCAGGGCCAGGAAGCCGTGCCCGTGACGTTGGTGTACGAACCGGCGACAGACGCTGTGCTGATCAGCCTGTTCTCCGGCGAACGGCAAAGCGACCCCGCGCGCAAGGGCATCGACTTCGTCGACAAGGCGGGTCAGGTGATCCGGGTCCATCCCGGCAGCGGGCTGATCGAACGGCTGATCGATGGTCTGCAACTGCCCACCGGCCTGGCCCTGTGCCCGGCTGGAAACGTGCTGGTGCTGGAGCTCTGCGACCGCCTGCAACAACCCCTGCTGCCGGACTGGAACGGCGAACCGCTGCATGGCGGCTTCACCCGGTTCACCGGTCGACTGTTGAGCTGCAACCTGCAGACCGCCCAGGTCACCGTGCTCGCCCAAGGCCTGGATACCCCGTCTAATCTCTGTGTGGTGGGGAATGCTGTACTAGTGAGCGAAGGCATGGGCCTGACCGGACGTCGACTGCCCACACCCGACGGCCATGTCGTCCCGCTGGGCGGCAGGCTTCGGCGGGTGCAGCTTTAACGACTCGGGAACATTGTGGTAGCAGGATCTACGAGGTGACGCGGAAGAGTTGTGGGAGCGAGCCTGCTCGCGATGACGGCGGCACAGCCGACATCCCGCAAGCTGACCCACCGCTATCGCGAGCAGGCTCGCTCCCACATTGGATTCGGGGTACGCAGCATCTGCATACGCCGCCCAACCCGGTGGGAGCCGGGCTTGCCCGCGAAGACGGCAGTACAGTCAACATCAATGCAAGCTGACCCACCGCCATCGCGAGCAGGCTCGCTCCCACCCTGATCTCGGTCTGCTCACAACATCGGGAAATGCCCCCAATCCCTGTGGGAGCGAGCCTGCTCGCGATGACGGCGGCACAGTCAACATCACCGCAAGCTGATCCACCGCCATCGCGAGCAGGCTCGCTCCCACATTGGATTAGGGTGTACGCGGCATTTGCATACGCCATCGGCCCTATGGGCAATGGATGGCTTGATCGAAAGCCCCCCACGCATCGGGATTCGATGCGTGAGCGGCGCTCCTCAAGACGCAGGAATCACTTCGCCGCAGCCGCTTCCTCGATCAACCGGGCCACCGGTTCCGGGTGGGACACCATCACCACATGGGAAGCCCCCTTGACCACCTTCACATCCCTCGCATCGGCGCGCTTGGCCATGAATGCCATGGCTTGCGGTGGAATGTTCTTGTCCTTGTCGCCATAGATGTACCAGGACGGAATGTGTTTCCAGGCCGGTGTGCCCGCCTGCTCATTCAATGCCGCCTCGGTCACCGGACGCTGGTTTGCCGCCATCAACGCGGCCTGTGCGGCAGGAACGTCGGCGGCGAACTGGTCATGGAACTTGCCCTGCTGGATGTACAGGTCCTTGCCGCCATCGGCCAATGGGACAGGCGCCGCCAGGGTCGGGCCGAGGGTGCTGCCGGGGAACTTCCCGGCCAGCCCGGCGACGGTTTCGCCCGCCTCGGGCGCGAAGGCGCTGACGTAGACCAGTGCCTTTACGTTGGCGTGGTCGTTGGCCGCTTCACTGATGACGTTGCCGCCATAGGAGTGGCCGACCAGCACCACCGGCGTCTGAATACTGCCCAACAGCGCCGAAACCGCAGCGCCATCACCCTTCACACTGCGCAAAGGGTTGGCAGCGGACACCACCGTGTAGCCGTCCTTCTCGAGGATCTTTACCACGCCATTCCAGCTCGACGCGTCGGCAAACGCGCCGTGCACGAGAACGACGGTGGGTTTTACAGTCTGCGCCGAGGCGCTGGCACCGATGAGAAGGCCCGCCGTGCAGGCCAGTGCAGCAATGACTTTTTTCATGGAGAACTCCTTGGATACCTGGTTTATGGAGCGAGACGCGTAAAGACAAAATCGTGGTTCTGCACCCGCGCCTGGTGGCAGGCGAAGCAGGTCTGGTGCTGGGCCTCGTCGGCGGGCTTGCCGTTGATAAAGCGACCGAACCCCCAGCCGCCGGTTGACGCATATTTCTTCGAGTCCTTGACCATCACCTGGACGGTGGTGGCCGCCCCAGGAATTGAGGCCGGCTCGAACTCCGGTGACTGCACATGCTTCCAGGCCAGCTTCACCAGGACCGTGCCATCGGGAAACGGCAGCGTCGAATCCTGGTAAGCCTTGATTGCCCGATCATTGCCCAGCACCGCTCGAAGCTCGTTCAGCGGCTCGGCTTCTTGCGCCGGCGCGATCAGCGGCCATGTGCGGTAGCCATCGGGAAGCTTCACCCCATAGATCGGTGAAGCCTCGCCGCTGCCGGCATCGCCCAGGGCAACGCCGGCGGCGATCAACGCCACCGATGCAACCGCGGCGGACGCCGCCAGATGCTTGAATTTCATCGTTGCGCTCCCTCGTGCCGAGTCAGAGATGATCGGCATCGATCACGGCTTGGGCGAAGGCTTGCGGGGCCTCCTGTGGCAGGTTGTGACCGACACCCCCGCTGATCAGCCGGTACTCGTACTTGCCGGTAAAGCGCTTGGCATAGGCCTCGGCCGGTGGGTGCGGCGCACCGTTGGCATCGCCTTCAAGGGTGATCGTCGGCACGCCAATGGACGGGAACGCCGCCAGTTTCTTCTCCAGCGCGTAGTACTTGGCCTCGCCCTTGATCAGGCCCAGGCGCCAGCGGTAGTTGAAGATCGATACCGGGACGTGATCGGGGTTCTGCAAGGCGGCGGCGCTGCGGTCATAGGTCGCGTCGTCGAAGTCCCACTTCGGCGAGGCGAGTTTCCAGATCAGCTTGGCGAAGTCATGGGTGTTCTTTTCATAGCCCAGGCGACCACGCTCGGTCGCAAAGTAGAACTGGTACCACCACTGCAACTCGGCTGCCGGCGGCAACGGTGTCTTGCCGGCTTCCTGGCTGCCGATCAGGTAGCCACTCACCGCCACCAATGCCTTCACTCGCTCCGGCCACAACGCCGCGACGATGTCGGCAGTGCGAGCGCCCCAGTCATAGCCGCCGAGAACGGCCTGCTTGATGTGCAGCGCGTCCATGAAGTCGATCAAGTCGCTGGCCAGCGCCGCAGGCTGGCCGTTACGCACGGTCTTGGCCGACAGGAAACGGGTATCGCCATAACCCCGTGCATAGGGAATCAGCACGCGATAGCCCTTCTGGGCCAACGCCGGTGCCACATCGGTGTAGCTATGGATGTCGTAGGGCCAACCGTGCAGCAGGATGACCACCGGCCCATCGGCGGGGCCGACTTCAGCGTAGGAAACGTCCAGCAAACCTGCCTTGACGTGCTTCAACGGACCGAACGAGGTATTCGTGCCCGGAGTGATGGCGCCGATGGTACCGGCCGGCACCTCGGCAGCGCTGGCCTGTGACGAGGTCACAGCCAGGGCGCCCAACTGCATCATGGCAACCGCCAGGACAGCAGGCGCCAGCAGACGCCGGTGCCGCGGTTTTGAGGTGTCTTTCAACAGGGTCGTAGTCATGGTGAGTCTCCCTTGCGAACCGCCGCTCGGCGGTTGCGAGTTGTGAAATCGAAAGTGTCTGCCGGACGTACTGCGGTGCCGGATTATTTCGCCGCCGCACGCAGTGGCCGGAATGCTTCGCGCAGTTCTTCGCTGAACAGTTGCGGCTGTTCCCAGGCCGCGAAGTGACCGCCCTTGCTGACTTGGTTGAAGTAGGACAGCGACGGATAGGCGCGCTGTGCCCAGGTTTTCGGCGCTTGATAGATTTCGTGCGGGAACACGGTGATCGCCACCGGCACCTTGATATCCGAGGTCTTCTGCGCGGCCGCGCTGAAGTTATTGTTGTTGTTCTCCCAATAGAAACGGGAGGACGACGCGCCGGTGTCGGTCAGCCAATAGAGGCTGATGTCATCGAGCATTTCATCGCGGCTGAGCACGCGTTCAGGCTTGCCGTCACTGTCGGTCCAGGCCGCGAATTTCTCGTACATCCACGCCGCCGTACCGGTGGGCGAGTCGGCCAGCAGGTAGCCGATGGTCTGCGGCCGGGTCACCATCATCGCGCCGTAGGCCGCGTTACGACCGAAGAACGTGCTCAGGGAGGTGTAGGCCCGGCGTTCCGGATCGGTCAGGCCCGAGGGGGCCGGATCGCCGCTGTTGATCGGCTTTACCAGCTCCGGCGGCACGGTGGCCGGCATGTTCAGGTGGATACCCAGCAACCCGGGCGGCGCCAGGCGGCCCAGCGCATCGGAAATCACCGAACCATGATCGCCGCCCTGGGACACGTAATGGCTGTAGCCCAGGCGCTTCATCAGCACGTCCCAGGCCTTCGCCACCCGGTCGGGGCCCCAGCCCAATTCGGTCGGCTTGCCGGAAAAACCATGGCCGGGAATGGACGGGATGATCACATCGAAGGCATCTTCCGCACGGCCACCGTAAGCGGTTGGATCGGTGAGCGGGCCGATGGTTTTGAGGAACTCGAACTGTGATCCCGGCCAACCATGGGTAAGGATCAGCGGCATGGCGTTGGGGTGGCGCGAACGCACGTGGATGAACTGAATGTCGACGCCATCGATGGTGGTGATGAACTCCGGCAGGGCATTGAGCTTGGCCTCGGCCTTGCGCCAGTCATAACCATCGCCCCAGTATTTCACCAGCGCCTGGACCTGGGCCAGTTGCACGCCCTGGGACACGTCGTTGACGGTTTCCTTGTCGGGCCAGCGGGTGGCCGCGATGCGTTTGCGCAGTTCGGTCAACTGCGCTTCATCGACGTGAATACGGTACGGGCGAATAGCCTCCGACCCGGCCGGTGCGGCACTGGCGGTGGGGTTGTCAGCAGCCAGTGTGACGCCACTGCCGGCAGACAGGGCAAGACCGAACACGCTGACGAGGGCGGATGACGCCAGACAGCGTTGCCAGGTAAAAGCGGAAGAAGCTGCTTGCATAGTGGTTCTCCTTTTTGACTAATCGGCTCAAGCAGCTCGATCAAACCATCGCGATGCCCCATGGAGGATTGCACCATGGTGTCGGTCGATACCTAGGTATGACGTGCGCGGTTTCGTGTGCTGTCTCGACGTGGGTCATTTAAGGACGGACAGGTATCGCGGATGTGTCAGCAACAGCCTGTAAAGAAACAGTCCGTATCGACAAAGGGGCTGGATACATAGAGATACATTGGAGCTCAGCCACGGAACTGTGGGAGCGGGCTTGCTCGCGAAGGCGGTGGCACGTCCGACATCAATGCGAACTGACACGCCGCTATCGCGAGCAGGGCTCGCTCCCACAGGGGATCTGGGGTGGGCAGGATGGTTTGGGTGATTCGAAAAACCAATGTGGGAGCGAGCCTGCTCGCGATGACGGCCGTAAATCCGACATCAATTCAAGCTGACCCACCGCTATCGCGAGCAGGGCTCGCTCCCACAGGGGATTGGGGTGGGAACGATTTGTGGCAGGGTAGAAACTCTGTACCGACCCGATCAATCACGAACATTTCAATGCCGCGTCCTGCGCTCCAGCAATCGCACGCCAAGCGAAAGCGGATAACACAGTACGAAGTAGATTGCCCCCACCAGAATGTAGATTTCCAGCGGCATGAAATACACCGAACTCAGATCCTGGGCACGCAACATCAAATCAGGGGCAGCAATCAGCGACGCCACCGAGGTGTCTTTCAGCAGCGAGATCGCAACGTTGCCAATGGGTGCCAGCACGATGCGAATGGCCTGGGGCAAAACGACCCAGCGCAACACTTTGAGATGCGGCATGCCAATCGCTTTCGCCGCTTCCACCTGCCCTTTCGGCACCGCCTCCAGGCCCGCGCGGTAGATCTCCGACAGGTAGGCGGCGGCGTTGAGCCCCAGGCCGATCATAGCGGCCTGGAATGAACTGAACTGCACGCCGATCTCGGTCAGGCTGAAGTAGACGATGAACAGTTGCACCAATGCTGGCGTGCCGCGAAACACTTCGATGTAGAACAACGCCGCACGCCGCAATGAGCGACTGCCGGACAACCGCGCCAGCGCCACCAGCAAGCCGACGACCAAACCGATCACCAGCGCACCAAACGCCAACTGAAGCGTGGCCCAAGCCGCTGTCAGGAACTCGACATGGGTTGCTTCCCACAACTCGCCATAGCCCATATCAATTCTCCTTGACAACTTTGAGACGGCGCTCGGTGCGAGCAGCCCAATGTGAAAGCACCAGGCTCAAGCCCAGGTAGATGACGGCCAGCAAGAAGTAGATCAGGTTGGTCTGGTAGGTTTCGCTAACCAGCATGCGTGCCTTGAAGGTCAGTTCAGGCACCGCGGCAGCCGATGCCAGCGAAGTGTCCTTGAGCAGGCCGATGGCAAAGTTGGCCATCCCGGGAATTGCGACCTTGAACGCCTGCGGCAACACAATGATGCGCATTGCCAGGGAACGGGTCATGCCAATGGAAAATGCCGCTTCGCTTTGGCCTCGGTCGATGGTACGGATGCTCGAACGGAACACTTCCGACAGAATGGCTGCACCATTGAGGCCAAAGCCGATGATCGCCGCACCGATTGCCGGCAACGTGATGCCGATGTAGGTCAGTCCGAAGTACAGGATGAACAGCTGGGTCAGGATCGGTATGTTGCGAAACACCTCCAAGTACACACTGGCGATCAGGCTCAGGATGCGGCTGCGCGAAAGCCGCATCAACGCCAGGCAGAACCCCAACAGGGCCGCCACGACAAACGACGCGGCCGTCAGGCCAACCGTGGTCAGCGCCCCGATACCCAGCACATTCAAAAAGTACGGCAGCATCTCGATGGCTTTGCTCAGTGCAGTCGAATCGAACATCGATCAATGCTCCTGCACGGCACGGATGAAGGAGCGGGTGCGTTCGACCTGGCTCTCGCGGAAAATCTGCCGGGGCGGACCCTGTTCGACAATATTGCCATCGGCCATGAAGATCACCTGATCAGAGATGCTCTCGGCGAAGCTCATTTCGTGAGTCACGATAATCATCGTCATACCCTCCTCCGCCAGCTTGCGCATGACGTTCAGCACCTCGCCTACCAGTTCCGGGTCCAACGCCGAAGTAGCCTCATCGAACAGCATCAACTTAGGTCGCATCGCCAGCGCCCGGGCGATGGCAATGCGTTGCTGCTGCCCGCCCGAGAGCTGTTCCGGGAACGCATCACGCTTGGCGAACATGCCCACTTTGTTCAGTAACTCCTCGGCCATCTGCACCGCTTCGGCACGGTTGCGCTGTTGCACCTTGAGCGGACCAAGAATGATGTTTTCCAGCACGGAAAGGTGCGGAAACAGGTTGAAACGCTGGAACACCATACCGATGTCGGCACGCATGCGCGCCAGCTCCTTATCGCTCATGGGTACTTTCCGGTCACCCGCCAGGCGCTGGCCGATCAGCTCGTTATCAATGTAGATGTCGCCTCGAGTCGGCTCTTCCAGGTAGTTGACGCAGCGCAACAAGGTGGTCTTGCCCGACCCGCTGGGGCCGATGAGCGAGATCTTTTGGCCTTGCTGGACGCTGAGGTCGATGCCTTTGAGCACGTCCAGGGTACCGAAGGACTTGTGGAGCCCTTCGATCCGCACCAGTGGAGTTGAATCAGCCATAAGCCATCTCCTCGATTCAGGCGAACGCCTGACTGAAATCCCGCGGTGGGTGCTCGAAAGGCCCAATCAGGTTGCCCTTCTCGTCCCGGTCCACGCCAATACGCGGATCCTTGGCCGGCGGCGCCAGGTAATCGGGATTCTTGATCCCGTACTTGGCAAGGACCGGTTTGATCTGATCGGTCGCTTTCAACCAGCGCAACCCCTGGTTGATGCCGTCGAACAAGTCTTGGTGCTGCGGATGAACGCCCCAGATCGCTTCGAACTTGGCGGTCAGGCTGGGGAATTTTTCATCGTAGGCCATGGGGATCTGTTTGAGCTTGAGGCTCGGGTCCTGGAGGATCATGTAGTCGATAGTGGGCGCGTCGAGCACCGCGAAATCCAGGCGTCCTGCGCGTACATCGCGCAGGCAGGAGTCCGTATTGTCGTAGAGCTTGACCTCCTTCACCCCTTCGATCTTCTTCATGTCCGGAATGGTGAAATAGCCAGTGATAGCACCAATGGTGCGGCCCTTCACGTCGTTGACACTCATCGAGGTGGTATAGGGTTCGTTGTCGCGCATGATCACGTAGGCACCGGTGTAGAAAACCGGGTCGGTCAGCAACAGGATTTTCGAGCGCATCGGATTCCAGGCGAAGTTGCCACCGAACCAGTCGGCGCGTCCCGACCTTACGGCTTCGACCACCGCCGGGAAGCCCATGGTCAGCACGTCGAGCTTGAGTTCGAGGCGATCAGCGATGATTTTCAGCAGCTCAAGATCGGTGCCTACGGGGGTACCTTCGCGCAGTGCGCCCAGTGGCATGTCACCTAGGCACGCGGCCGTCAGGTAACCGGGGCGCACGGTCTTGATCGGCTGTCCGGCGGCGAACGCAAAGGACATCGGGCCCATTGCGCTACCCACCAGTGCGGCCAGTGAGCCATAGCCGGTGGCCTTGAGCAGCCCGCGCCGGGAAATACCCTGGGAGTCGAATTTGAAGTCGGACATGGATCACCTCTTGGCAAATTATTGTGTTGGACCATTCAAGCCAAACAACTCAAGCACCGTCCGTGGCCGGATTAATTGTCATGCATTACAAACAATACAATTCACACACTAAATACGGTTTTTAAGCTTGTCAATGACCTTTGTATCGGATAAAAAGCAATACAAATTCGTTCATTGCCGTGCAAAGAGCATGATAATCAGGATATAGCACCATGAATCAATTCGAAGAACTGCTGGATGAGCTCAAGGCCAGTGCGGCCTTGCAACGTGACAAGGCAGAAACCCTTTACGCCCAATTGGCCGATTCCCTGGCCGAAGCGATCAGTAACGGCCGGCTCAAGCCAGGTGAGCGCCTGCCACCCCATCGTGAGTTCGCCAGTGCCTTGAGCGTGAACATCACCACCGTGACCAAAGCCATGGCGGTGTTGCAACAAAAAGGCCTGGTGGAAAGTCGGCCCGGCCGCGGTACCCAAGTCGCGCAACCCCGACATCCGGCGGCGCAATTCCAGTCGGCACCCAGCAACGACCCCAGCACTGTCGACCTGAGTGTCAATCGCCCCGCCACCGACGGCTTCAATCGGGCGCTGGCGCAGTTGTTGCCGCGCCTTTCCACTGATCCGCGCTTTGGTGACATGAAGGACTATCATCCGTCCGAAGGCCCGCTCTGGGCCCGGGAAGCGGCCGCGCAGTGGTTGTGTCATACCGGCGTTCAGGCCCAGGCCTCGCAGATGCTGATTGTCGAGGGCGCCCAGCACGGCATCGCCAGTACGTTGCGCAGCCTGACCAGCAGCGGCGATGTCGTGCTGGCCGACAGCGTCACCTACCAGGGCATCAACGCCTTGTGCCGTTCACTGGGTTTGATCCTGGTGGGCGTCGACGCGGATGCCCGCGGCATGTCCCCCGAAGCCTTGCGGCAGGCCTGCGCCGAACATCAGCCGCGACTGCTGTTCCTGGTACCGTCTATACAGAACCCGACCGCCATCACCCTTGACGCCAAGCGTCGCGAAGAGTTGGCACACGTGATTCGGGAAACCAACCTGCTGGTGATCGAAGACGATGTCTATCGCCCCCTGTTGGATCAGTCGCCGCCGCCTTTCGCCGCGTTGCTGCCAGAACGGACGATCTACATCTGCGCGCTCTCCAAATGCATCGCACCGGGGTTGCGCATGGGCTTCGTCATGGCCCCCCCCACACTGGTGCAGGACATCGCAGCCATGCAGCGCATCGATTGTTGGAGTACTTCGCCGCTGAGCGCGCTGATCGCCACCCGACTGATCGAAGACGGTCACGCCGAGCAACTGGTCGCCGAACAACGGGAAGAATTGCGCGTGCGCCAGGCACTGCTCGCCACTCACCTCGAAGGTCTGGAATTCCAGCACAGCGCCACCGGGACCCACGCCTGGCTGGTGTTGCCGGAACCCTGGACCGGCTCACGCTTCGCCCGACTGTGCCACGACCGTGGCGTCGTGTTGCTTGCCGGAGGCGCATTCACCCTGCGCCCCGAACTGTCGCCACAAGCGGTGCGGATCAACATCTCGGCAGCCCTATCCCGGGAGCAACTGGTCAAAGCCTTGAACGTCATCAGCCAGTTGGCCCGCCAGGGTCATCTCTACATGCACAACCGGATCTGAGGCCATGACACAGCCCGTTCATTGCGAAATCGCCGTGATCGGCGCAGGTGTCGTCGGAGTTGCCACGGCACTCTGGCTGCGCCGTCAGGGGTATCAGGTGCTGTTGCTGGAGCGTGAGGCCGTTGCCTCGGGGGCGTCCTACGGCAATGCTGGCACACTCGCGCCCTATGGCGTCATGCCGATTGCCCAGCCGGCGCTGCTGAAGGCGATTCCGACGCTGTTGTTTTCAAAGGAGTCGCCCTTCGTCATCAACTGGAAACGCCTGCCACAGCTGATGCCGTGGCTACTGCGGTTTCTCAATGAATGTCGTACTTCGCGGTGCGAGGCCAACACGTTGGCCCTGAGCACGATTCTCCAGCATACCTACAGCGGCTATGCCCCTCTGCTGGCGGACTGTCCCCAGGCCGACCAGCACTTGCATCACAACGGGTGCCTCTATGCCTACAGCACCGAGCAGGGATTTGCCGGCGCGCAGGCTGCCATCGAGTTGCGCCGCTCCCTCGGCCTCGCCCAGCAGGTGCTAACTCCGGCGGATGTTGAACGACTGGAACCTGCGCTCGCCGGAAAATCGGTGGCCGGCATTCTGTTTCCCGAGTCATCCCACATGGATGATCCCCAAGCCTTCATCGAAGCGCTGGTCGCGCCGTTGGTTGCCGAGGGAGCGCTGCACCGGGCGATGATCACAGGCATACAGCGTCGGACCGAGGGTCTGCAACTGTCGAGCGCAGAGGGGCGAATCTACCATGCTGATCGGGTCGTACTGTGCGGCGGCGCCTGGTCGGCGCTCCTGGCGCGACAGGTGGGGGATCATATTCCACTGGATACCGAACGTGGCTATCACATCGAATTCGATCTGCAGGACACCCTGCTCAATCGCCCGTGCTGCCCGGTCGAGAGCGCCTTCTACATGACGCCCATGGCCGGACGATTGCGGGTAGCGGGCACGGTGGAGCTCGGCTCGATCAACGACCCGGCCAATCCACAGCGCTTTGATTATCTGGAACGCCACGTGCGCCGTGTGATGGGCATCACTCAACCGGTCGCACGTCGATGGTTGGGGTTGCGCCCCTCCCTGCCCGACTCCTTGCCCGTGATCGGCCCCTCGCCCAACGAACCACGAATGATCTACGCCTTCGGTCATCAACACCTGGGCCTGACCCTGGCCGGCGCCACCGGCCAGTTGGTCGCCGACTGCATCGTCGGCAAGGCGCCACGGTGGCTGGACAGTTTTTCAGCGCAACGCTTCTGAGCAACGCCTTTCCACAGGAGAGCCTTTGATGCACACCCTTGAGCGCAAACACACAAACGCTCGCATGAGCCAGATTGTTATCCACGGCAATACCGTGTACCTGGCCGGACAAGTGGGCGAACCACAGCACAGCGTCGCCGACCAGACCCGCACTGCGTTGGCACGGGTGGATGCCTTGCTTGAACAAGCCGGTTCATCCAGGGAGCAACTGTTGCAAACAACCATCTGGCTCGCCGACATGGCGGATTTTGCGGCGATGAACGCGGTATGGGATGCCTGGGTCCCGGCAGGCCACGCACCGGCCCGCGCTTGCGGCGAAGCGAGACTGGCTGATCCGGGGTTGCGGGTTGAAGTGATAGTTTGTGCTGCCAAAGGATGAGGCAAGCTGAGCCACCGCTATCGCGAGCTGGCTCGCTCCCACAAGGGATTTGTGGTGAACGTGATTTCTTTGGGCGACTCGGAAAACTGTGGGAGCGAGCCTGCTCGAGATAGCGGTGGGTGAGTCAGAGCGATTGTCACCCAGGCGCCAGGACCTGGATGACACCATGACTCAGTTGACCGGCATCAGCCATCGCCCTCCAGTTCCTTAACCGCGCCGCCCAACCAACACCTGCTCCAACACCACCTCCAGCGGATGCCGCAGTTGCTTGTCCGCCAACCGTTTCACCTGGCTGCGGCACGAATACCCCGTCGCCAATGCCTCCCCTTCCTTGTCCAGCTTGCCAGCCCAGGACTGTTCGAAAATGGTTCGCGAGGTGTCCTGGTTGCGCAGTTCATGGCCATAGGTGCCGGACATGCCGCAGCAGCCCGTCGCCTCGATCGCCAGCTTGAGCCCCAACTTGGCGAACACGGTTTGCCACTGGGAAGTGCTGGCGGGCACGTTGGTCTTTTCGGTGCAGTGCGCCAGCAGGCGGAACGTCCGGGCAACAGGAGTTGGCTGCTGCGGAACCGCATCGATCAGCCATTCCTGAGGCAACAGGACTTTCGGGCAAGCCTTGAGCCCTGGCACTTTCTGATATTCCTGGCGGTAGACCAGAGTCATGGCTGGATCCAGGCCCACCAGGGGCACCGAGCAGTCGGCGAGTGCCTGGAGCTGGGTAGCATTGCGGATCGCCGCCTTGTTGAAGGCACCGAGGAAGCCCTGCACATGCAATGGCTTGCCATTGGCGCTGTACGGCGCCAGGAAGACCCGGTAGCCCAACTGATGCGCCAGTTCGATAAAAGAGGCCAGCAACGGCGTTTCGAAGTAGCGGGTGAAGGCGTCCTGCACCAGTACCACACTGCGCTCCCGTTGTGCCTGCGTGAGCTCACGCAGGGCCGGTACGCTGGCGACCGCGACCTTGCAGCGGCTCAAGGTGGCCTGGAAGTTGTAGCGACTGATCAGCGGGCTGTCGACCATGCCTACCTGGTTCGCCAACAGTCGGCTCAACCATGTCGAGCCCATCACCGCGTTGTAGAGGCCCGGCGCGTAAGCCATATAGGGAATGGTGAATTCCAGCGAACCGATCAGGTAATCCCGCAGCGGCCGTTGATAGCGGCCATGGTAGAGCTGCAGGAAACGCGAGCGGAACTCCGGCACGTTGACCTTGATCGGGCATTGTCCAGCGCAGGATTTGCAGGCCAGGCAGCCGGCCATGGCGTCATAGACTTCGTGGGAGAAATCCGCCTCGCCCCGTGAGCGCGCCAGATTGTTGCGCAGCCGCGCCGGCAACGCCTTCAACCACGACGCACCGCCCTGCGCCGCTTCCAGTACATCGACATTGGCCGCGCCCTGCAGACGCAACCATTCACGCATCAGCGATGCCCGCCCCTTGGGGGAATGCTGGCGTTCGCGGGTGGCTTTCCAGGACGGGCACATGGCGTCGTCGGGGTCGAAGTTGTAACAGGCGCCATTGCCGTTGCAGTGCACGGCAGTGCCGTAACTTTGCCAGACACGCTCGTCGATCTGCCGATCCAGGTCACCGCGCAGTGTCACCTCGTTGACCTTGAGCAGGCCTTCGGCGGCGTCCGGCGGCGTGCAGATCTTGCCGGGGTTGAGTTGGTTGAAGGGGTCGAACGCGCCCTTGAGCGATTGCAGCGCCGGGTACAAATCGCCAAAGAACGCCGGCACGTACTCCGAACGCAGACCCTTGCCGTGTTCCCCCCAGAGCAAGCCGCCGTAACGCTGGGTGAGTTCGGCCACGGCATCGGAAATCGGCTTGACCAGCGCGGCCTGGGCCGGGTCTTTCATGTCCAGTGCCGGACGCACGTGCAACACACCGGCGTCGACATGACCGAACATGCCGTAGCTCAAGCCGTGGCCGTCCAGCAGAGCGCGAAACTCGGCGATGTAGTCGGCCAGCCGCTCCGGTGGCACCGCGGTGTCTTCCACGAATGGCTGGGGACGGACTTCGCCTTCGACGTTACCCAACAGCCCGACCGAACGCTTGCGCATGGCATAGACGCGGTTCACCGCCTCGGCCCCTTCCGCCAGCGTATGGCCCAGGCGCTCGATGGTGGTATCGCGCTGCAGATGCACCACGAAGGCCGCTACATTGGCGTTCACTTGCGCAACGTCGTCGCCGCTGAACTCCACCAGATTGATGCCCAGGGTCGGGCGCTCGGCGTCAGCCGGGAAATACTCGGCGACGCTGTGCCAGACGATGTCTTTCATCGCCAGCATCAACACCCTGGAGTCCACCGTTTCGATGGACAGCGGTTTATGGGCCAGCAATGCGTTCGCATCGCGCAAGGCATCCATGAAGCTGCCATAGCGCACGTTCACCAACACCGAATACTTGGGAATCGGCAGCACGTTGAGCTTGGCCTCGACCACGAACCCCAGCGAACCCTCGGCGCCACACAGCACGCTGTTGAGGTTGAAGCGACCGTGGTCATCGCGCAGGTGCGCCAGGTCGTAACCGGTCAGGCAACGGTTGAGCTTGGGGAACACCGACTCGATCAGCCCGGCCTGGGTTTCCTGGATCTGCCGGGCGGTGCGGTATACCTCGCCGATACGGCCGGTATCGGCGCACGCTGTTTCCAGCTCGGCGTCGGACAGTGGCTGGGTGTGCAAGTGCTCACCGCCGAGCAGCACGCTGTGCAGCTCCAGCACATGGTCGCGGGTCTTGCCGTAGGTGCAACTGCCCTGGCCGCTGGCATCGGTGTTGATCATGCCGCCCACGGTGGCGCGGTTGGAGGTCGACAGCTCTGGCGCGAAGAACAACCCGTGGAGCTTGAGCGCGGCATTGAGCTGGTCCTTGACCACACCGGCCTGCACCCGGACCCAACGCTCGGCCACGTTGATTTCGAGGATGGCGTTCATGTGCCGCGACAGATCGACCACGATGCCGTCGGTCAGCGATTGACCGTTGGTCCCGGTGCCCCCGCCCCGTGGCGTCAGCTTGATCTGGCGAAACCGTGGTTCGGCCATCAGCGTGGCGATGCGAGCGACATCCTCGGCGTCCCGGGGAAAGACCGCTGCCTGCGGCAGGCGCTGGTAAATCGAGTTGTCGGTCGCCAACACGGTTCGGGTGCCGTAGTCAGCGCTCAGGTGACCACGAAAACCGCTGGCGCGCAGGGCCTCGATAAATTCCGGGTAGTGGGCCGCGGGGGCAACCACAGGCAGTTGGGCAATCATTAACGGCCTCTTAGGGGGCTAATCACGTAAATACTTGTCGCCGGCGCATGAATAGGTCAGGCTCGGAACGACCTGCGCCAATGTTCCTTCAGGTTCCCCGCGCAGACAACCAGATAATCCTGCCGCTATCGATGACTTTTGCGAATGAATTACCGTCACCTCACGCCATCCATGTCACTGCTGCTGGCATTTGAAGCCGCCGCTCGGCATGAAAGCTACACCCGGGCCGCGGTCGAACTCTCACTGACGCAAAGTGCCGTCAGCCGACAAGTCCAGGCGTTGGAAGAGCAACTGGGGCTGACGCTGTTTCGTCGCGAAGGCCGGCAGGTCCGGCTGACCGATGTCGGTCGCCTCTACCAACGGGAGATGAGCGAAGCGCTCGGACGCATCCGCAGCGCGACGCTGCAGGCCATGGCGTATCAATCCGGCAGTGGCACCCTGCGCCTGGCGACGTTGCCGACCTTCGGTTCGAAGTGGCTGCTGCCGCGCCTGCACGAGTTCTACAAGACCCACCCCGGCATCCTGGTGCACATCAGCTCCCGGATCGACGCCATCGACTTCGACACCAGCGGCATCGATGCCGCCATTGTCGTCGGCACAGCCGACCTGCCGGGCCTGATCAGCCATCGCCTGCACGCCGAAGAACTGATCGTGATCATCTCGGCTCAAGCGGCCAAGGCCCATGAGACGTGGACGCCGGAACGGATCAGCGAACAGATGCTGCTCAATGTGGCGAACAATCCCAACGTCTGGGGCGACTGGTTCAGTCACTACACCCTGCCCCATGCCAAGATGCGCCTGGGCCCTAGCTTCGAACTCACTTCGCACTTGATCCAGGCGGTGCGTGCGGATATCGGCATCGGCCTGGTGCCCCGCATTCTGGTGGCCGACGAGCTGGCCAATGGCGAACTGATCGGCCTCGACCTGCCGTTCGCCAGCCGGCGCAGTTACTACCTCACCTA
Organism: Pseudomonas sp. ICMP22404; assembly: GCF_006227205.1. GTDB lineage: Bacteria > Pseudomonadota > Gammaproteobacteria > Pseudomonadales > Pseudomonadaceae > Aquipseudomonas. Next base: position 516,938 of record NZ_VCNG01000002.1, on the reverse strand, counting down.
CCCGCCGCGCAACGAAATGCTGCCGTCTTTGCGGGCGTTTCGCGGCTGGTTGTTGGAGCAGATCTGACAGTCCCGCACTTATCGCAGACATAAAAAAGCCCCGCAAACCAAATGGGTCGCGGGGCAAGGAATTGGTTGGTTGCGGCCAACCAAAGGAGCTCTGTGAAAAGCGTCTATCCGTTGAATCAGATGCAGTCTTCTGCGGCGCGCTCGAAACTCGACGGCAGCAGGTTCGAGGCCAGCAGGTGCCGCTCGTAGATGAACACCTTGCCGCCGTTCCCGGCCTTGTAGGCCTCCAGCACGTTGTCCGCGGAGACTTTGCTCGGCACGACGATCCGGTAGCTGCGCTGGGTCTGTGAGACCATCGGGTTCAACTGACTGTCCTGCAATTTCGGTATGACGCACTCGGCATACTCGGCCGGGGTCTTTTGGGTCTGCAGGGTCAGCGTCGGATCGTTTGGCACAGAGGCACAACCGGCGAGCAGCAAAGAGGCAAACGCCATGACAGGCACGAATAAAAAGCGCATCAGTTTCATCCCGAAAATAAAAAGGGTCAGGCTCGTGTGACGACGGAACGCTGTTGCGTCATGTCTGAAGCCACCTGTTCGATGGGTGCAATTGTCCAATGACTGGCGGCAAAGCAGAACATGCGTTTAGTGATGGTCACTATTACTTCTAACGATAGTTGCGTGCCCCAGGGGTGAGGCACGCGTGCCTTGGTGTCGCGAAGCCGGGATTCCAGCCTCGCAGAATCAGGTCATGATGAAGGCGGAAGGCGTCAGGACTGGGCTGTCAGGGCGGAGTGGGTTTTCAACTCTTCGTCAATGAACGCGGCGATCATGGCCCGGTAAACCCGCTCCACGACATCAGGTGAGGCACCGGCTTCATGAGCAATCCCACGCACCTTGGTGATGACCTGCTCGACCCGCGCCGGTGCGCGCACATCGTCGGTGGTTTTCTTGAAGGCGGCCGCCTGCGTGACAAAGTTGCCGCGCCGGGCCAGGAGCGCAACGACCTCGCGGTCGATCCGGTCTATCTGCTGGCGGACTTCTTCGATTGATGTACAGCGTAATTCCATTTTGAGTATCTCCTTTCAAGTGACAGAAACGTGCTTGTGCGTTCGCGATATGACGGCATATTCGACAGGGATGCAAGCAGCGCCACCGCTATCGCGAGCAGGCTCGCTCCCGCAGGTTGTTCCGGGGAGCATCAGAGCTTTGGGATAATTCCCGTGGCCTCGGCAATCGTCGCCAGCACTTCTTCCATTCCGGCAATGTGATTCTGAAGGTCTACAAAAGACTGATGGACCGCTTCGTTGGCGTCTACGGTCTGATGTCCGCGAAGCGCTACCACCCTGCGCAGCTCGTTTTCCTGAAGCTCATTCACGCTTTCTCGCAGGGCCAGGAGCTGGTCGAATATCTGTGCGACTTTGGTTTTGCTAGCGGCGTCCATCATCTCCAACCCAACCTCTCGATGAATGCACCCCAGGGACACGCGACCAGGATGCCAGGTCTTGAGATCTTGCCCGCGGGCTGTGGGGTGATCAATGGACACCTGAACACGCCGAGGAGTTTCGGTCCGGCCACGGCAGGTCTTCCTTGGAACGTAACGATGGCAAAGACAGTCGGAGCAATCAGGCCCTTGGCAAAGAAATCGTCCCATGCCCTTACGATCAGCCGTCCTCGCTGCGCTATTCACCCTGGCGACTGGCACAGCAGCCGATGCCCAGGAATCGCTACGCCTGGAAAACCTGAAACGTTGCGGTGACCTTTTGGAAAACCAGCGCCAGGACTGGTGCCTGACGGTGCGCGGGTTGGACGATGGCGTACCGCAATTGAAGCTGGGTAACCGAGCGATCCCCCCGGACGCGGTCCAGCGCAAGGGACAGCACCTGCGCTTGCAGCTGGACAGCGCCGACTACCAAAGTGGCCCTCTCTGGCTGGAGGATGGTCCACGCACCAGCAACGCCGCCTGGCTGACCCTGCGCAACAGCCACGTAATGGCCGCCGGCCCGGACGAGGTGGCGAAGAACATGGACGGGCTGACCACTTACGTCAATCTGGTCAGCCTGCTGATCGAGGAGGATCGTGCCGGCCGCCAGGAAGCCGAGCGCCTTGCCCGCAAGTATGGGGCGACGGTGGTCGGCAGCATTGCGCCCTTGAACCTTTATCAGCTTCGTCTGCCGGCCAGGGATCTGGTACAGCGTGACGCACTGGTGCTGCGCCTGGGCAGTGAAACCAGTGTGGACGCAGTGGTGATCGAGGAGTCCGCGGCGGAAGAAACCGAACAGTCCACGGCTCGGCCTGAAGAACCGAAGAAACCGGCGCAGGACTCCGACGAATGGGCCGCGAACCGCTTTCTCGACGCGGTGCACTACTACCAGCGGCGCATCCCCGGACAGCAGGCACCCATCCAGCCGCAGCCCGTGCGCATCGGCCTGATCGAGCGCGACGTGGATTTCGACACTGCGGATTTTGCCGACTATCTCGGTGCCTGCTCGGTACCGCGTACCTGTGTCTACGCCCGCGATGCCGCTGCCCCGGACGGCCACGGCACCACCGTCGCAGGCCTTCTCGCCGCGCGCTGGAACGACGGCGGCAACACCGGTTTTCTAAGCGGCCTGAATAAGGCCAGTGGTGGCTTCGAGGTCATCGTCGAACGTAATTCCGACGCCGGGATTACCGCCAATATCGCCGCCTCGGTCAACCTCGTTGAAGATGGCGTACGCGTGCTCAACTGGAGCTGGGGCATCCACCGGGTGGGTGCCAAGGACATCAAGGGGGACAATGTGGACTCCCTGCTGCGCTCGGGCATTGCCATGAGCGGCTACGAGGAACTGTTGGAAGAATTCTTCCTCTGGCTGCGCAAGGAGCACCCCGACGTGATCGTGGTGAACTCCGCCGGCAACGGTTCCTCGTTCTCGGGCAGCGATGAATACCGCCTGCCCTCCTCCTTCATCACCGAGCAATTGCTGGTGGTCGGCGGTCACCAGCGCAGCGAGCGTGCCGGAGTCTCGGTCGACGATCCGGCCTACGCGGTCAAGCGCAGTTCCTCGAACATCGACATGCGCGTCGACATCACCGCCGCCGCTTGCGCCCATGCCTCGACACCCGGCACAGGCCAGGATGGGGCGGTGCATTGCGGCACGTCCTACGCCACGCCCATGGTCGCAGGCCTGCTGGCGGCAATGCTGTCCATCAACCCGCAACTTCAGCCCGAGCAATTGCGCACGCTGCTGCGTCGCAGCGCCCTGACCATCGGCGACAACCACGATTTCGAACGGATGGACGCGGAAGACCTCACCGCGCCCATCCTGCCGTCGGAGCGCCGCTACCGGCTCAATGACAAGGACGTGGGACGCTCGGCGCGATTGGACATGCAGAAGGCACTGGATCTGGCGGTGGAAAGTCGCGAGCGGGTACGCTGATTCTCCGCGTATGCAATGCTCGGTGAATCACCCATTCCCGAGCATCTGCCACAACGACGCGCCCACCCCGGTCATGCTCTCCCCGGCAATCAACCCCGCCGCCGCGGTGATTGCGAAGCGCTCCGTGAGGCTCGGCCAGCGACAGCTCATCGCCCAGGTCAGCACCGCGCCGAGGGCCATCATCAGCGACACCGAGGCCGGCAGTACGAAAGCCAGGCCCAAGGCCGCGGTACTCGGCAGGAACCGGGCGCGGTGCTCGGGCAACAGGCTGTCGAGTACTCCCAGCAGTAAGCCGACCAGCCCACCGATGGCGATCGCCCAGCGGATGCTCACCGATAACGACGCCAGCCCCTGGGTCAGGGTTTGCGCCACGGCTTTCCAGGTGGCCACCGCCGGAGCCGGCCACTCTTCGGAGAGCAGCATGGCTTGAGGGTCCGGGATCAGAGCCAGATAGGCCAGTACGCCGACGATGCTGCCGACGAAAATACCCAGGGTCTGGGCGACCAACTGCTTGCGCGGTGTCGCACCAATGGCCCGGCCGACCTTGAAATCGTTCATCAAATCCGTGCACTGCCCCGCCGAACCACCGGCGGTGTTGGCACTCATCAGGTTGATCGGCACCTGCCCCGGCGCAACGATGCCGAAGCTCAACTGGGACAACTGTCCGATAGCGCCGATGGGCGGAATACCCGTGGCGCCGACCACTCGGGCGGCCACCGCCGCCAGGCAGATCGCCAGGGGAATGGTCAACAGCGCCATCCATGGATTGATGCCGAACAACAGCGCCTGCAAGCTCACCACCAGTACGATGGCCACCACGAAACCGACGGCAGGCCCAGCCTTGGGCACCACCCAGATTGGCCCACCGCCAGCCCGGATGGTGTTGCGCAAAGTCCATAGGCGAATCGCCAGGGAAGCCAACGTCGAACAGACCATCAGGCTCACGCCCGGCCATAGCAACCACTCCACCAGCGCAGCGAACTGCGGGCCACTGCTGCCATGCGGTAGCTGCACCAGGCCGCGCTCCAGCAGCCACGGCGCCAGCCCGCCCCACGCCAGCAAGGCGCCGAATAGCAGGGTCAAGCCAACGCGAATACCAATGATCCCGCCAAAACCCACCAACAGCAGCGAAGGATCGGCGGTGAATGTCAGCCGCTCCAGTTGAGCGGTTGGCGACCAACGCGGGAAAGCCCACATGAAGGTGTCCACCCACTTGGCCAGCCCGGACAACAACGCGGCGCAGAGCAGCACCCTCAAGCGCGTCGCCGCTTCATGGCCTTGGTTGTAAATGTGCAACAGGGTTTCCAGCGTTGCCATGCCTTCGGGAAACTTCAACGCCTTGTCGTTGAGCAGCGACGGTCGCATATACCAGGCGATCCAGATGCCCAGGAAGCTCACCGAAAATACCCAGGCGACCATGGGAATGGCATCTAATTGTTGGCCAGTCAACAAGGTGTAGGCCGGGATCGGTGCCACCAGTCCACCGGAAATGATCGAGGCCGCCGCGGAGGCCACCGTCTGGTTGATGTTGCTTTCGTGCAGCGTCCAAGGTTGTCGTCCGGCTGAACGCCTGGCGAGGCCTTGCCAGATGGCATAGCCGATCAACAAGGCAATGATCGACATGTTGAACGACCAGCCGATCTTCAACCCGGCGTATACATTGGAAGGCGTCAGCAGGATACCGATCACGATGCCGGTACTGACCGCGCGCACGCTGAGCTCCCGTTCGACGGGGCCATGAAGGGGCAGCGATGACGAGGTTTGAAGCATGCGAAATCCTTATCGGCAGTAAGACGGCGCGATCACTCAACGAGCGACCTAACAAGTGAGCGTCGTACTGGCGGAAGGTTCACAGGTTTAAGACAAGTCCTCGCGCACGTGCTCCGCGAGCCAGGGGTCCGGGATGCCGTTCAGAGGGTGATGTCGCGTGGCATCAAGGCTTGATGTTCTTCAACTCGTTGAGCAACGCCAGCAGTTGCTGCATCTTTTCCTCGCCGAACTGCTCTTCGATCCGTCGATAGTTGCCTTCCATCCCCTCGCTCATGGACACGAAGCACTGCTGGCCGCGTTCGGTCAGGCCAACGAACACCCGACGCTGGTCCTGGCTGGATTTCTGCCGGCGCACCAGTCCATCGCGCTCCAGGCGGCTGAGCACGCCGGTCATGCTGGGTTTGAGGATGCAGGCCTGATGGGCGAGTTGGTGGCTTTCCAATTCACCTTGCTGATGCAGGATGCGGATCACCCGCCATTGCTGCTCGGTGAGGTCGTGCTGGTTCAACGCCGGGCGGAAAAACGCCATGGCCGCTTCGCGGGCCTGCAGCAGGGTCAGCGTCAATGAAGGTCTGGGGTTGGCCATGTTCGGACTGCTTGGATGGACGAGTGGGCAGCTTAGTGGCGCAAATAATTAGCTGCAAGAGCAAGCCGCTTGCTCAAATTTGCCACGGGTTTGTGGCGAGGGGATTCATCCCCGCTGGGCTGCGAAGCGGCCCCAAATCAACTCACTCGGTCAAACAGATACACCGGAGTGTTTGGTTTTAGGTCTGCTCCGCAGCCCAGCGGGGCGGTGCGACGGTTCGCTGAATCCCCTCGCCACAAAAGCAAGTGTTCAATCGAAAGGAGGTTCAGCGCAATCCCGACTGCCGCTGGCGATACTCCCCAGGGGTGAGTTGGGCATAGCGCTGGAAAAAACGGCTGAAATAGGCCGGGTCCTTGAACCCGAGCTGGTAGCAGATTTCGTTGGCCGAGCTGCCGGTGAACAGCAGCAGGCGCTTGGCCTCCTGCATCAACCGCTCCATGATCAGTCGCTTGGAAGGCAGGTCGGCAATGCGCCGGCACACGTCGTTGAGACGCGCCTCGGTCACCCCGATGCCCTCGGCATAGCGCGACAACGGCCAGTGTTGCAGATAGTGCGCTTCGATCAACTCGTTGAAGCGGTGAAAAATCTTCAAGTCCTCATGCCGCGCCGGCCGCGCTTCCAGGGAGTTGGAGCACAGCCGCAACAGGCTGATCATGATCAGCCGCGTCAAACCGTCCAGCGCCACGCTGCGCCCCGGCCGAGCCGCCGCCACCTCCGCGCTCAGTTCCTCGAACAAGTATTCCAACCGGCGTACTTCCCCGGCCTGCTCCGGCCCCAATTGCGTCAGCGCCACACAGGCTGCCGGTAACTGCACGCCAGCCGGTGCGAGCCCGGGGTCGGCGTCGATCAACTGCCAGACCAACTGCTGGCGCACCGTCAGCACGTGTCCGTCGCTGTCGGCTTCGGTCACGAAGGAATGGGGAATGGTCGGTGGCGTGAGAAAGAACATCGGCCCGGATTCAACGTACTGCTGGTCGTCCAGATACACCCGCACGGTACCGCTCTTGACGTAGTGCACCTGAAAGAACCGGTCATGGCGGTGCACCGGCATGTTCCGACCAAAAAAGCCCGCCAGGTTGGCGAGCCGGTCGTAGTGCACCTCGGCATCGCTGTAGCGCTGGTCGTACACCTGGCCAATGTTGATGTTCGGGATCGGCTGACGATCGGTCATCACGCAGTACTCGTTTCTATTCTGATTCAGGCAACGCCCGAGGCTCATCCTGCACCGAATCCGGGAAGGCAACCAGTGCCGGTCATTCTGTCACGCTTGACGATAGTTAACATCTTAATTATAACTGTTAACACATTAACAATATCGCAGAGCCCTCCTCCCTCTGCACCGCCAGGAGACAAGCATGAGCCGTGCCCTGCATGACGTCGCAACCGGCACCCTGTTCGGGGTCGCGCTGAACTATCAGGGGCTGCTGAAGCAGCGCCTCGCCGAGTTCGAGCAACCGCCCTACCAGAAGCCGCCGGTCAAGCCGGTGCTGTTCATCAAGACCCCCAACACCCGCAACCGGCACGACGCCGCCGTGGTCCATCCCGGCCATGGCGAACGATTGCAACCGGGACCCGCCCTGGGCGTGGTGATGGGCAGGTCGGCCAGCCGCGTCAGCGCCGCCGAGGCCCTGGACTACGTGGCCGGTTACACCGTCGTCAATGAATTCAGCCTGCCGGAAGACAGCTACTACCGCCCTGCCGTCAAAGCCAAGTGTCGGGACGGCTTCTGCGCCATCGGCCCGGAACTGGTGCCGAGCGCCAACGTGGCCGATCCCCACAGTCTGGCGATCACGCTCTACGTCAACGGCGAGGTGCGGCAGCAGAACAGCACGGCCAATTTCGTTCGCAACATCCCCCAACTGATCGCCGAGATCAGCGAGTTCATGACCTTGCACGCCGGTGACGTGTTGATCACCGGCACGCCTGAAGGCCGGGTCGACGTGGTGCCCGGCGATCGCGTCGAAGTGGACATCCGCGGCCTGGGCCGTCTCGTCAATACCGTCGTGGCCGAGCAACCAGGAGTACGTTCATGAAACACGCGCGCATTCGTTTCGAGGGTCAGGTCCATGCCGTCACCGTGGAGGCCGGCAACACCGTGCGCCTGGCCGACGGTCGCCTGCTGGCCGAAGACCAGGTCGAGTGGCTGCCACCGGCCACTGGCAGCATGTTCGCCCTGGGCCTGAACTATGCCGACCACGCCGCCGAGCTGGCCTTCAAACCGCCCACCGAGCCCCTGGCGTTCATCAAGTCCCCCGGCACCTACACCGGTCACAACCAGCAGACCTGGCGCCCGGACAACGTCGCGTACATGCACTACGAGTGCGAGCTCGTGGCCGTCATCGGCAAGGCCGCCCGCAACGTCAAGCGCCAAGACGCACTGGACTATCTGGCCGGCTACACGGTGTGCAACGACTACGCGATCCGCGACTACCTGGAAAACTACTACCGCCCCAACCTGCGGGTGAAGAACCGCGATGCCACGACCCCCGTCGGGCCGTGGATCGTCGATGTCGCCGACGTGCCGGACCCGGCCAACCTGAAGCTGCGTACCTGGATCAACGGTGAACTGCGCCAGGAAGGCAGCACGAAGGACATGATTTTCGACATCCCCTACCTGATCGAGTACCTGTCCAGCTTCATGACCCTGCAACCCGGCGACATGATCGCCACCGGCACGCCGGAAGGCCTGGCGGACGTGGTGCCCGGTGATGAAGTGGTGGTGGAAGTGGAAGGCGTCGGCCGCCTGGTCAATCGAATTGTCAGCGAAGCCGCGTTCTTCGCATCCCGTAAAGAGGCTTGAGCAACATGATCAAACACTGGATCAACGGCCGTGAGGTCGAAAGCAAAGACGTCTTCATCAACTACAACCCGGCCACCGGCGAAGCCATTGGCGAAGTCGCCAGCGGCGGTGCCGAGGAAGTGGCCCAGGCCGTGGCCGCGGCCAAGGAGGCCTTTCCGAAGTGGGCCAACACCCCTGCCAAGGAACGTGCCCGGCTGATGCGCAAGCTGGGTGAGCTGATCGATCGCGACGTGCCGAAACTGGCCGAGCTGGAAACCCTCGACACCGGCCTGCCGATCCACCAGACCCGCAATGTGCTGATTCCCCGGGCCTCTCACAACTTCGACTTCTTTGCCGAAGTCTGCACCCGCATGGACGGTCACACCTACCCGGTCGACGACCAGATGCTCAACTACACCCTGTACCAGCCGGTGGGCGTCTGCGGGTTGGTGTCGCCGTGGAACGTGCCGTTCATGACCGCGACCTGGAAGACCGCGCCGTGTCTGGCCCTGGGCAACACCGCCGTGCTGAAGATGTCGGAGCTGTCGCCCCTCACCGCCAACGAACTGGGGCGTCTGGCCGTGGAAGCGGGAATCCCCAACGGCGTGTTGAACGTGATCCAGGGCTACGGCGCGACGGCGGGCGATGCGTTGGTCCGGCACCCGGATGTGCGGGCGATTTCCTTTACCGGCGGCACCGCCACCGGCAAGAAAATCATGCAGACCGCCGGGTTGAAGAAGTATTCCATGGAGCTCGGCGGCAAGTCGCCGGTACTGATTTTCGAAGACGCGGACCTGGAACGGGCACTCGACGCGGCGCTGTTCACGATCTTCTCGCTCAACGGCGAGCGCTGCACCGCCGGTAGCCGGATCTTCATCCAGGAAAGCGTCTACCCGCAGTTCGTCGCCGAATTCGCTGCCCGCGCCAAGCGCCTGATCGTGGGCGATCCGCAGGATCCGAAGACCCAGGTCGGCTCGATGATCACCCAGGCCCACTACGACAAAGTCACCGGCTACATCAGGATCGGCCTCGAAGAAGGCGCCACCCTGCTGGCCGGTGGCCTGGAACGCCCGGTCAACCTGCCGGCACACCTGAGTCGCGGCCAATTCATCCAGCCGACGGTGTTCGCCGACGTGAACAACAAGATGCGCATCGCCCAGGAGGAAATCTTCGGCCCGGTGGTCTGCCTGATCCCGTTCAAGGATGAAGCCGAAGCCTTGCAACTGGCCAACGACACCGAATATGGCCTGGCGTCGTACATCTGGACCCAGGACATCGGCAAGGCCCATCGCCTGGCCTATGGCATCGAGGCCGGCATGGTGTTCATCAACAGCCAGAACGTACGCGACCTGCGCCAGCCTTTCGGCGGCGTAAAGGGTTCCGGAACGGGGCGCGAAGGTGGACAGTACAGCTTCGAGGTGTTTGCCGAGATCAAGAACGTTTGCATTTCCATGGGTGGGCATCACATTCCGCGATGGGGTATCTAAAACCAGCGATGAACCCTGTGATGACCACAACCCCTGTGGCGAGGGGATTTATCCCCGCTGGGCTGCGAAGCAGACCTCAAACCAGACACCTCGGTGTGTCAGGTTGATCGGGGTTGACTGATTCAGGGCCGCTTCGCGCCCCAGCGGGGATAAATCCCCTCGCCACAAGGGCTGTGGTCCATTCAGAACAGGTTGTGACTCACCGATTACCCAAGACCCAACAAGAACAATTTTTCAGGAGAATCATCATGGGCGAAGTCGTCCTGGCTGCGAAGATCTGCCACGTTCCCTCGATGTACCTGTCCGAGCTGCCCGGCAAGCACCATGGCTGCCGCGCGGCAGCGATCGCCGGGCACAAGGAAATCGGCCGCCGCGCCCGTGAGCTGGGTGCCGATACCGCCGTGGTGTTCGATGTGCACTGGCTGGTCAACAGCGCCTATCACGTCAACAGCGGCGAACATTTCAAGGGCATCTACACCAGCAACGAGCTGCCGCACTTCATCAAGAACATGGAGTACGAGTACTCGGGGGCCCCGGAACTGGGCGAGCTGATTGCCGCTGAAGCCAACGCCGCCGATGTCCGTACCCTGGCCCACAACATCCCCAGCCTGGAACTGGAATACGGCACGCTGGTGCCCATGCGCTACATGCACATGGACGTCCCGCCGGAGCAGAAGCTCAACGTCGTCTCGATTGCCGCCTGGTGTGCCTGGCATCGTCTGCAAGACAGCTTCACCTTCGGCGCCGCCGTGCGCCGGGCCATCGAAAAAAGCGACCGCAAGGTGCTGGTGCTGGCGTCCGGCTCGCTGTCCCACCGGTTCTCCGATGATCGCAACGCCGAAGCCAACATCCATAACTGGACCCGGGAATTCGACAAGCAAGTCGACCTGCACGTCGTCCAGATGTGGCGCGAGGGTCGCTGGAAGGAATTCTGCGCCATGCTCCCGGACTACGCCGAGCACTGCTTCGGCGAAGGCAAGATGCATGACACGGCGATGCTCCTGGGGTTGCTGGGCGGACCGGACTACGACAAGCCCGCCGAAATCATCACCGAACCCTTCGGCAGCTCCGGCACCGGCCAGATCAACGCCATTTTTCCGGTTTGACCAGCCTACGCAGGAGATCCGACGATGCCGCACTTCATCGCTGAGTACACCGACAACATCGAACAACAGGCTGACTTGCCCGGCCTGTTTGAAAAGGTCCACGCCTTGCTGGGCGACAGCGGCGTGTTTCCCCTCGGCGGCATCCGCAGCCGGGGGGTGCGCCTGGACACCTGGCGCATGGCCGATGGCAAGCATGACTACGCCTTCGTGCACATGACGCTGAAAGTCGGCCACGGCCGCGACCTCGCCACCCGCCAGAAAGTCGCGGAGCAACTCTTCGAGGTGATCACCGCGCACTTCGCCGAACTCCAGGCCCAGCGCCTGCTGGCATTGTCGTTCGAGATGATCGAACTGCACGAGCAACTCAACTTCAAGGCCAACAACGTCCACGCCTTTCTCAAGGCCCGGACGAGCTAAGCGCGCCTGCAGTTACCCATCGGCCCTCTGACAAAAAGTACAAGATCATGAGCATAGCCAATCCCGCTGGCACTGCCGGCTCCGTCGCGCACGACCGCACCCACGCCACGATCACCTGGCGGCTGATGCCGTTGCTGTTGGTCTGCTACCTGTTTGCCCACCTGGACCGCATCAACATCGGCTTCGCCAAGATGCAGATGAGCGCCGACCTGCAGTTCAGCGACACGGTCTACGGCTTCGGCGCCGGCCTGTTCTTCATCGCCTACGCGCTGTTTGGCGTGCCGAGCAACATGGCCCTGGACCGGGTCGGACCACGCCGCTGGATCGCCACGCTGATGGTGGTCTGGGGGGCCTTGTCCACCAGCATGTTCCTGATTGACAGCGCCGCCGGTTTTTATGTGCTGCGCTTTCTGCTGGGGGTGGCCGAAGCCGGGTTCTTCCCGGGCATCCTGGTCTTTCTCAATCGCTGGTACCCGGCGCGACGTCGGGCCCAGGTAACCGCGCTGTTCGCCATCGCCGTACCGATGGCGGGGGTTATAGGCGGGCCGTTGTCCGGAGGGATTCTCGAACACTTCCACGAGGTGGGCGGCCTGCGCGGCTGGCAGTGGATGTTCGTCCTCGAGGGGTTGCCGGTGATCCTGCTGGGCCTGGTGGTGCTCAAGTGCCTGCCGGACAGTTTCGAGACGGTCGGCTGGCTCACGCCCCACGCCAAGCAGCAACTGCGCGAACAACTGAGTGTCGAGGAGCAGCGAAAATCCATCACCTCGTTCTCGGCGATCCTCAATAACCCGCAGGTCTGGTTGCTGGTGGCGGTGTACTTCGCCGTGATGCTGGCGGTAAACACCCTGGCCTTCTGGATGCCCACCCTGATCCACGGCGCCGGTATCGGCAGCGATGGCAAGGTCGGCTTGCTCAGTGCGGTGCCCTACCTGGCGGGCTGTTTCTTCATGATCGGCTGCGGTCGTTCTTCGGATCGCAATCGTGAACGCCGCTGGCACCTGTGCGTGCCGCTGCTGATGGCGGCGGCTGGCATCGCCATCGCCGGGCTCTCCCCCGGCAACTCGACGCTGGTGCTCGGAGGCCTGATTGTCGCCGGCATGGGTGCCAGCGCCGCGTTGCCGATGTTCTGGCAATTGCCGCCCGCCTTCCTTTCCAACAACACCCAGGCCGCCGGGATTGCCCTGATTAGTTCCTTCGGCAGCATCGCCTCATTCTTCGCGCCCTACCTCATCGGCTGGATGCGGGACACCACCCAGAGCGCCAGCCTGGCCCTTTATGTCCTGGCGCTGTTCATCACCCTGGGTGGCCTGCTGGTGCTGCGCACCCGGGCCGCCGTCGTCAATCCTCAATAGGGACCTTGTCATGCTCGATCAAAGCCTCATCCAGCAAGCCGCCGCCCGCCTCGACCATGCCGAGCGCTCACGGGAACAGGTGCGGCAGTTTTCCCTCGATCACCCGCAGATCACCCTCGATGACGCCTATGCCATCCAGCGCGCCTGGGTGTCACAGAAAATCAAGGATGGCCGCAAGCTGGTCGGCCACAAGATCGGCCTGACCTCCCGGGCCATGCAAGTCTCTTCGAACATCACCGAGCCGGACTACGGCGCGCTGCTGGACGACATGTTCTTCGACGAAGGCACCGACATTCCCTTCGAGCGCTTCATCGTCCCACGGGTGGAAGTGGAGCTGGCGTTCATCCTCGGCAAGCCGTTGAAAGGCCCGAACGTGACGGTGTTCGACGTGCTGGATGCAACCGAATGGGTGATCCCGGCGCTGGAAATCATCGATGCGCGCATCCAGCAGGTCGACCCGCAGACCAAGGCCACCCGCAAGGTCTTCGACACCATCTCGGACAATGCCGCCAACGCCGGCGTGGTCATGGGCGGTCGCGCGGTGCGTCCCACCGAGATCGACCTGCGCAAAGTGCCGGCGGTGCTCTACCGCAACGGCGTGATCGAGGAGTCCGGCGTTTCGGCGGCGGTGCTCAATCACCCGGCCAAAGGCGTGGCCTGGCTGGCGAACAAGCTGGCGGCCTATGACGTCACCCTGCAACCGGGGCAGGTCATCCTCGGTGGTTCCTTCACCCGCCCGGTGGCGGCCAACCCGGGCGATACCTTTCATGTCGACTACGACATGCTCGGTTCCATCGCTTGCCGTTTCGTCTGACTGTTCGAGGACTGCTTCATGGACATGCCGATCAACACGTTCAAACAACGGCTGAAAAGTGGCGAGGCGCAGATTGGCCTGTGGCTCGGACTGGCCGACGCCTACTGCGCCGAACTGGCGGCCAATGCCGGTTTCGACTGGCTGCTGATCGACGGCGAGCACGCCCCCAATGACGTGCGCACGCTGCTCGGCCAGCTCCAGGCCGTGGCGCCCTACCCCGGCCAGCCAGTGATTCGCCCGGTGATCGGCGACACCGCGCTGATCAAGCAAGTGCTCGACCTCGGCGTGCAGACTCTGTTGGTGCCGATGGTAGAAAGCGCCGGCCAGGCTCGCGAGCTGGTACGCGCCATGCACTACCCGCCCAGCGGCATCCGAGGCGTCGGCAGCGCACTGGCCCGGGCGTCGCGCTGGAACAGCGTCCCCGGTTACCTCGACAAGGCCGATGAACAGATGTGCCTGCTGGTGCAGATCGAAAGCCGCGAGGGCCTGGCCAACCTCGACGCCATTGCCGCCGTGGAAGGCGTCGACGGTGTGTTCATCGGGCCGGCGGACTTGAGCGCGTCCATGGGTTTTCGCGGCAATCCGGGCCATCCGGAGGTGCAAGCGGCCATCGAGGACGCCATCGCCCGTATTCGTCAGGCCGGTAAGGCAGCGGGGATCCTCAGTGCCGATGAGAAACTGGCCCGGCGTTACATCGAGCTGGGTGCGGCATTCGTTGCGGTGGGGGTGGACACGACCGTGCTGATGCGCGGCCTTCAGACTCTGGCGGCGACGTTCAAGGATGCGCCGAAGCCTGCGACGGGTGGGGTTTACTGACCCAAGTCGAGCACCCTGTGGGAGCAAGGCTTGCCCGCGATAAAGCTGATGCGGTTCACCATGAGACCGAGATGGCTTCATCGCGGGCAAGCCTTGCTCCCACAGCTATTCTTTCTCTCCTTAGAAGTCGCAACAGGAAGCTCAGCGCCTGACCGCCTTTAGCTCATTCAGCAACCCCAACAACGTCTGCAACTTCTCCTCCCCCAACTTCTCCTGCAATCGCTGGTAATTGGCCTCCATGCTCTGGCTCATCGAGTCGAAGCACGCCTGCCCCTGGGGTGCCAGGCGCACCAGGACCCGTCGCTGATCCTGCTCGGCCTTGCGCCGCACCACCATGCCCGCCGCCTCCATGCGCACCAGCACGCCGGTCATGCTGGGCTTGAGGATGCAGGCCAGCTCGGCCAGGCGATTGATCTCCAGTTCGTCGTGCTGGCTGAGGATACGAATGACCCGCCATTGCTGCTCGGTCAGGCCATGTTGATTGAGGGAAGGACGGAAAAACCCCATGGCCGCTTCACGGGCCTGTAGCAGGGTCAGGGTCAAGGATTGGCGCGGTTTGGGCATGGAGGAATGTTCGTCGGGGGATTTAGTTAATGAGTTAACTAAATCTTAGCATCACCGCTGCCCAGTTGTCCGTGGTGAGTGAAATCGAGCACCCGCCCCCCCCTGTGGGAGCGAGCCTGCTCGCGATGGCGGTGTGTCTGTCTCAAGATAATTGACTGACCTACCGCTATCGCGAGCAGGCTCGCTCCCACAGGGTACTGGGGTGTTATTGCCTTTTGTATTCGGCATCGAAACTGCATCAAGCGCCCTTGATCACCCCTTTGAGCACCGTCTTGAAATGCTCCACCTGAGCTTCGCCAAACTGGCCGAACACCTTGTCCTGCTGCTCCCTGGCAATGGCCCAGAGCCCTTCGGTTTCGTCGATGCCCTTGACGGTCAGGCGCACCCGGTCGCCGTCATCGCTCACCAAGCCCTTGCGTTTGAGGTTGGCCACGGCCTCTTCGATTTCTCGCACCGGCATCGCCACTTCCCGTTGCAGGTCAGTCAGGTTCAGCCCGGCGTCATTTTCCAGCACCATCAACATCCGCGCTTCGCTGGTCCGTAATCCAGTGGACAGTTGCCGTGGTTGGTAGCTGGCCTGGTACGCCCGCAATGCCTGGGTCATCAGGTAGTAAAGATTGTGGCTCAAGCGCCCCTGGAAGTGACTGCTGGGCGCTTGCCCCTCTTCGCGTCGGGTCATGCGCGTGTGGGGCAGGACCATCGAGTAGGCGCCCTGGTGATAGAGCAGCGGCGAGCGTCCGAAGTCGTCGAAGGCCACGACCTTGCCGATCATGATCCAGTGATCGCCGCCGTCGACCTGCTGGAATTTTTCACAGTGAAAACGTGCGGCGCAATCGGCGAACACCGGCGCCCCACCGACGCCGCTATCGAATTCGATATCAGCGAAGCGATCTTCCTTGGGCCGGGCGAAGTTGTTCGACAGGTCGATCTGGTCGGCAGCCAATACGTTCACGGCAAAGTGACTGGCCGCTTCGAACACGCCGTGGCTGCTGGAGCGTTTGTCGATGCTCCAGAGAATCAGCGGCGGGTCCAGGGACACCGAGTTGAAACTGTTGGCCGTCACGCCGACCTTGCGGCCATCTTCAGCCGCGGCGGTGACCACCGTCACACCGGTGGCAAAGTTACCCAGGGCGCGGCGGAATGCGCGGGTATCGAAGGGGCTATCGGAAATACTGGACATGCAAGACTCCCGGCCGCCTCAGGTGACGGCCTCGATTTATTGTTTTATGGGCGGGACTCGGCGAGCAGGCGGTCACACCATGGAGGGATCGGGCTCCAGGCCCATCAGTTCGCGCCCGAGGATCTGCGCGCAGACGTCGTAGTCGGTGTAGGCATGGGCGCCCGTGAGGTGCGCATCGCGGAACAGCCGTTGCAGTTCGTTGGTTTCGAACCAGGCGCCACCGCCGGCCGCTTCCATCAGCCGATCCACCGCCTGGATGCACATCTTGGTGGCATAGCCCTGGTTGGTTCGCCAGAACGCCAGGGTTTCCCGGCTCGGGTATTCGTGACGCTCGCTGTGCTCGGCGTGCTCCTGCCAGGTTTTTTCGAGGAAGGCCCGGGCCGCCGCCACTTGGTGGGTGGACTCGGCCAGGCGCATGAGCGCCGGGGTGGCCGCCCCCACTGCCGCACCGGTGTAGGCGCGCACGCGGTTGCGGGTTTTCTCGCGAAACACTTCGAGCATGCGTTCGGCCACGCCCAGGCTGACGGTGGAGAAGCCGCTGGCAAAATACGGCCGATACGGCGAGTAGAATATCTTGCTGTCGGGGTACAGGCCGAAGCCGCCGGACTTGCCTTCCATCATGTCCTTGGCTTTCTGGATCCGGTGTTCCGGCACAAACGCGTTGTCGATGATCAACGTCTTGCTGCCGCTGCCGCGCATGCCCACCGCGAACCAGTCATCACGAATGGCATAGTCGCTTCGAGGCAGTACCGCGAAGCAATAGTCCTGGGTGCCTTCGGCGTTCTTGCGGCGAAACCCGACAATCGCCCACTCGGCGTGATCGCAACCGCTGCTCCAGCCCATTTCACCGCTGAACATCACGCCACCCTCAACCTCTTCGGTTCGACCGAACGGTGCGATGCTGCTGCTGGCGGTGGCATCGGGATCGTCGCCCCAGACTTCTTCCTGGGTCTTGGCCGGGAACATCGCCAACTGATGGCTGTGGGTGCATAGCAGGCTCATGGCCCAGGCCGTACTGGCACAGGCGCCGGCCAGCAGCGCGATGCAATCGGCAAACTGTGGCAGGGAAATCTCCATGCCACCGTATTTCTTCGGCAGGAAGGCCCGATGCATACCGATGCCCTTGAGCAAGGCGATATTCTCGGCCGGAACGCTTCGGTCCTGTTCCGCCTGGAAGGCATTGGCGGCGATGACCGGGAGGATGGGCTTGAGGTCTTCGAGCAGCGGATTTGGCTTTTTCATGGACGGGCTCTTTTATTATTGGCGTCTGCCGATCCCACCTGGACTTGCAGGTTCGTGCTGCAGAAATGGTGGGATCAATGATTAAGGCCGGTCCAGTATGGGCATTCAAGGGCAGCCGAAAAATGCACCTTCCAGATCCAAGATTGTACTTTTCATGGCGAAAGAACCGAGCGATGGCGCGCTCGATCAAGTCCCGCGGCACGGATGATCAAGACAAGCGCCCCGCTCCGGGCCCTTAATAGAGGCATCGCGTGCAGGGCTCTGCACGGAGTTTCCTTTCACTTTGTCAGGTTGCGTCATGATCAATATCGAAACGCCCACCTATTACACCGCCACCAAGAAGTACAACCTCAGCTTCCCCACCCTGGAGCAAGACGTGGAAGCCGATGTCGTGGTGATTGGCGGTGGTTTCTCCGGCATCAACACCGCGCTGGAGCTCGCTGAAAAAGGCATCACCAATATCGTGGTGCTCGAGGCGCGCTACTTGGGCTTCGGTGGTACCGGGCGCAACGGCGGACAGATCATGGCCGGGATCGGGCATGACCTGGAAAAGATCAAGAAGGACGTGGGCGAAGACGGTCTGCGCCAGGTCTTCGAGATCAGCGACCTGGGCGCGGACATCATCAAGGACCGCATCGCCAAATACGCCATCGATGCCGACTTCTGCCACGGCTATGGCTACATGGGCTTCAACGCCCGCCAGGAAAAAACCCTGCGGGCCTGGGAGAAAGACTTCAAGTCGATCAACAGCAAACACGAGATCCGCTTTCTCGGCGGCTCCGATGTCCAGCAGATCATCGGCTCCAAGGCCTACGGCAGCGCCTTGCTGCACATGGGCGGCGGGCATGTGCATTCGCTGAACCTGCTGCTGGGCGAAGCCAAGGCCCTGGCCGGCCACGGCGTGCGTATCTTTGAAAACAGCCCGGCCCTGGAGGTCAGCTACGGCGAACGCATCACCGTGCGCACCGGGCGCGGCTCGGTCAAGGCCAGCAAACTGCTGTGGGCCTGCGACAGCTTCCTCAACAAGCTGGAGCCGGAGCTGCATCGTTCGACCATCAACACCTACGCCTTCCAGATGATGACCGAGCCGTTGTCGGATGAACTGATCCAGCGCATCAGCCCGATCCGCGGTGCCTACAGCGACATTCGCCCGGTGATCGACTACTACCGCGTCACCAATGAAAACCGTTTGCTGTTCGGTGCCGCCACGCCGCTGGTGGAACACATCCCCCAGGACCTCAAGGCCTGGAATCGGCACCTGATGCTGAAGATTTTCCCCTACCTCAAGGACGTGAAAATCGACCTGGCCTGGGGCGGTCCGATGGCGTGCAGCCCGAATCTGTTCCCGCAGATCGGCACCCTGCCCGGCCGCCGCAACGCCTTTTTCGTCCAGGGTTATTCCGGCTTTGGCGTCACGCCGAGCCACATCATCTGCAAGGTGCTGGCCGAAGGCATGAGCGAAGGCTCGGCCCGCTACGACCTGGTCAGTTCCATCAAGCGCCCGACCATCATCGGCAAAGATGCCATCCGGCCGCTGCTGCTGACCGCTGGCAAGTCCTGGCATCAGCTGTCGGGTTACTGGAATGGGCGTCGCTGACGTGTAGTGGGCCTGAATCCGTATCTGAGTGCCTATGGGGCTGCTGCGCAGCCCAACGGGGCGGTGCGACGTCTCGCTAAATCCCCTCGCCACAAAACCACATCCGTCTCAATCATCAGGAGTCACTGCCATGTCCCTCATCACCCTCAAGAAAGACATCCAGCTGTCCGAACTGGACGCCTGGGGCACCGTTGCCGACCTGGGTTCGCAAATCCTCGAAGGCGAAGTCAAAGCCTTCGGCAAGATGACCTTCGGCGCCCCGACCGACGCCATCAGCAGCGCCTACTTTGGCACCACCCAGGGCAAGTTCAGGATGGTGTATCCCTTCGCCGAACAAGCCACCGTGGTCACTGGCGAAGTGGTGCTCACCGACGAAGCCACCGGCCAGAGCACCCGCTACAAGGCCGGCGACAGCTGGTTCGTGACCAAGGGCACGCCAGTGCTGTGGGAAGTGGTCAGCGAGAGTTTCGTCAAGCACTACTTCGCGGTAGCCTGACCGGACAGGGCCGCCGGAATCACCGGCGGCCCGTATGACGAAGGTTACGCCCATGAACCTGATCGCCACCCAGGACATCGCCGGCCACTGCCTGCAAGCGTTCACCCAGCTGATTCCCGCCAGCCGGGCGGCCTTCTACTGCGTCGACCGGCACTTGCAGGCCCATGATTTCAGCCTGCACGGCATGAGCGGCGAAATGCACCGCGATTACCTGGACAATTACTGCCAGTTCGATCCGCTGCAACCGCGCAAATGCGTGTCCGGCGAGCAGGCAGTGGTGCCGCTGGGCCTGGCGATGGCCCGCCAACCGGTACGGGACAACCAGCGCTACCGCAGCTTCTTGCAGCGCCACGGCATTGTGGATGTGGTGGAAGTCTTCGCCCGTCGGGACGGTCAGCCGCACGCCGCCATCTCGTTGCTGCGCACCGCCGAACAAGGTGCCTTCACCAGCCAGCAGTTGAGCCAACTCAACGCCTTGCAGGGGCTGCTGCAACTGGCCGTCGCCCACCTGCCCGACCACGAGGATGCCTTGAGCAATTTGACGCCCAAGGAGCGCCAGATCGCCTTGCTATTGCGTCAGGGCGTCAGCAACAAACACCTGGCCCGGGAGTTGGATGTGGGCTTGCCGACCATCAAGACTCACCTGATCAACCTGTTCCGCAAGGTCGGCGTGAGCAGCCGCACCGAGTTGGTCAGTTCGCTGTTTCTCTGACACGGCTCAACCATCCGGTTGATAGTCCACGACTGCACAGGCGCCCATGATCCGGGTGGACACTTCATCCAACCGGAGCCTTGCAATGAGCACATCTACAGACTGGATCACCGTCGGCGCCCTGGCCGATGGCTTTGCCCCAGAAGCCTTCATCCTGCCAAACCTGGCGGACCTGAGCGGCAAGACCTTCACCCTGAATTTCGCCAATGGCTGGCAGATCGAGCACCGATTCGAGCAAGAAACGTTGTCGTGGCACGCGGCCGATGGGCACTCCAGCGGCACGGCACCGTATCGGGCCACGTCGGTACGCCCCGGGTTGTACCTGGTGGACTTCCTCAAGGGCGAAGGCGCGCAAACCCTGTCGGTCAGCCTGGTGCTCGATACCGCCAACGCGGCGTTCACTGCGGTGATCGGCCGCATGCCCGAGCAGGCACAAACCCGCGAAGGACTGTACGGACGCGCATTGGCGGGCCAGCCGCTGACGGCTGTCGGTGTCGAATTTCTCCATGGCAGCCTTGATCGCCCTTGGCAACCAGGCCTCTGCCCGCATGCCCCGAGCACGGAGCTGGTGGGCCTGCGCAACCTGTATCGCTACAGCCCGAGTGAAGTCTACGAACACATTTACCTCAACGACCGGTTCTATGCCTGGCAGTGCCTCAAGGGCGTGGAGCAAGGCCTGTGCGACACCGATCGGTGCGACACCTACAAGGTCGCCGATGAGTTGTACCTGTTCGTCTGGCGGGAAAAGATCATCCCGACCCTCGGCCTGGTGTTGATCGACCTGCAACAGCATCGCAGCGACGGCAAGATCTTCGGCTACGCCGGGGCGTCGTTCGATGAGTTTTCCAACTTCCCGGTCAGTTCCTACTGCCAGGTCCTCAACCGCACGGAGTATCCCGATGTCTGAATCTCGCACCGTGGTGATTACCGGCGCCGGCACCGGGATCGGCGCCGCTTGTGCCCGTTTGCACGCGGCCGAAGGCGCCAACCTGGTGTTGATTGGCCGACGCCGCGAGCCCTTGGAGCAACTGGCCGCAGAGATCGGCGGTCTGGTGCTGGTGGGCGATGCGGCTTGCCCGGCGACCTGGGACGGTTTCGTCGCACAGATTCGCCAGCGCTTCGGCCGACTCGATGTGTTGCTGGCCTGTGCCGGTGGCATGGGCCAGGGCAGCGCCACCGAGACCAGCCCACAGGCCTGGGACGCGGCCATGCGCAGCAACCTCGACAGCGCGTTCTACAGCGCACGGGCTTGCTTGCCACTGCTTCAGGAAAGCGCCGGCAACATTGTGATGGTGGCTTCCATTGCGTCATTGGCAGCGGGGCCGCAGGTTTGCGGCTACACCACCGCCAAGCACGCGCTGCTGGGCCTGAACCGCTCCTTGGCGCGGGATTACGGGCCAAAAGGCGTGCGGGTCAATGCCGTCTGTCCAGGCTGGGTCCGCACACCGATGGCCGATGAGGAAATGCAGGTATTGATGCAGTTCCATGGCGAAACGCTGCAACAGGCCTACGCCCGGGTCTGCGCCGACGTGCCGTTGCGCCGGCCAGCCAGCGCCGAGGAAATTGCCCATATCTGTCGCTTCCTGGCTTGCCCGGACGCGTCGATCATCACCGGCGCGGCGCTGGTGGCCGATGGCGGTTCCAGCATCGTCGACGTGCCGACACTGGCCTTCAGCCGAATGGAGATACCCCATGCCGGATGATCTGGATTTCACAGGTAAGACGGTACTGGTGACTGGCGGTGCCCAAGGCATTGGCCGGGCCATTGTCGAAGGCTTCGCCTGGCGCGGGGCCTGCGTGGTGATCGCCGACCTGGGCCTGACACGGGCCGAAACGCTCGCCGATGAATTGACTGCCGAGGGCTGTCGGGTGGAAGCCGTCGGCGTTGATCTGGCTGACGCCACGGCGATTGCTGCGATGATGGCCGGGCTGGAGCAGCGCCTGGGACGGCTGGATGTGCTGGTGCACAACGCCGGGTACTTTCCGCTGACGGCTTTCGAGCAGATTACGCCGGCGGTACTGGAACGGACGCTGGCGGTGAACCTGTCGGCGCTGTTCTGGCTGACCCAGGCGGCGCTGCCAATGTTCCGGCGCCAGGGCCAAGGTTGTGTGCTGGTGACTTCATCGGTCACCGGCCCACGGGTGGCGTATCCGGGGCTCAGCCATTACGCCGCGTCCAAAGCCGGGGTCAATGGTTTCATTCGCAACGCGGCGCTGGAACTGGCGGCTGAGAATGTCCGGGTCAACGGCGTCGAACCCGGCATGATCGCGACACCGGCCATGGCCAACCTCGGTGACGATGACCTCAACCAGGACATCGCCCGGCGAGTCCCTCTGGGGCGCTTGGGCAAACCGGCCGACATCGCCGGCGCCATGCTGTTCCTGGCGTCCGACCTGGCCAGCTATGTGACTGGCCAGACCCTGGTGGTCGACGGCGGCTCGACCTTGCCGGAGGTTTGAAGCGGGGTCGGCTTGCGGTGGTGGTGACAGAACCACCGCCATCGCGAGCAGGCTCGCTCCCACATGGGTTCCAGGTGTTCACCGCAATCGCACAGCACCACAACCCCTTTGTGGGAGCGGGCTTGCTCGCGAAAGCGGTGTATCTGTCACAGAGATGTTGAAGGTGCCGCCGCCTTCGCGGGCTAGCCCGGCTCCCACAGGTTCAGCTGTGTCCCCAATGCCGCACACACCACAACTCCCCTGTGGGAGCGGGCTTGCTCGTGAAAGCGGTGTATCTGTCACAGAGATGTTGAATGTGCCGCCGTCATCGCGGGCAAGCCCGGCTCCCACAGGTTCAGCTGTGTCCCCAATGCCGCACACACCACAACTCCCTTGTGGGAGCGAGCCTGCTCGCGATGGCGGTAGTTCCGCCAACAACCATCCCGCCTCAAACCATCCCCAAGGCCAGCTGCAGGTGGCTGGAGCGAAAATCCTTGGGTGACTGTTCGAACTGCTTCTTGAACGAACGGCTGAAGTGGGCCGAGTCGGTAAAGCCCCATTTGTAGGCGATCGAGGTAATGGATTCGTCCCGCAGGAACGGGTTGCTCAGGTCATCGGCACTGCGCTTGAGCCGTGCCCGCTGGATGTAGCGGCAGACGCTGTCATCCTGCTCTTCGAACAAACGGTACAGGTGCCGCACCGAGATGTTCAGGCGATTGGCCAACCCGACCGGGCTCAGGCCGGGCTGGCTCAAGGATTCGTCGATGACCTTCTGCACATAGCTGCGCAGATGGCTGCCCTGCAGCGACACAGCGTCATCGCGGGCATCGGTGGTGTGTTCCAGCGCCGACCCCAGCAGCGAGACAAACGCATTCTGCAAGGCTTCCCCCTCCCCCTCCACGCCCTCGCCGTCCGGGGTGTCCTTGCACAACTGGTCCATCAGCACATGCAGCATCCGCCCGCAGGCCTTGCTCGAAGAGATCTTGCCGAAGGTCTTGGTCTCTGCGCCCAGTTGTCTCGACACATCCTGGCGAGACAAGGACAGCACGGCGTGCTCGATCAAGCCGAACGGGCTGATCTCAAGCGAGCCGGCCGAATCCATCAACAGCAGCTCACCGGGGGCCAGTTGGATGCTCAGGCCGTTCTGGGTGATGCGGCAGTAACCACTGCGCTGACTGACCAGCAGGCAATCCTGATCATCGTCGTGATCCGGATTGGGTGAATGGCGCTTGATGGAGCCGGCGTTGGTGCGCAGGTTGGAAAGGGATAGGCCGCCACGGCAGAAATTCGATACCTGACCGATGAACAACGCACGATTAAACGCCAACTCCGTCTCGAAGTGACCGCAAGTGGCGCGCAGATCCCGGTTCCAGGATTCCAGCCCGTCTTGCCCAACCTGTTGCATGCTCATGGCGCTCTCCGCAGTGGCTTATTGTTTTTGTACGGCAATAGTTAACATGTTATCTATATGCACGCAACAAGTACCTGATCGCCAGAGCAGTAGCAGGATTGATGCCAGGGCATCACAACAGAATCAAAGGTTCCTCAAGACCCGTTGCAAGCCGCTCAAGACCGTCAGCAACGCCCTGCGCTGCTCGTGTCCGATAGGAATGTAACGACGAAAGGCCGGCATGCGGTTGACCACCTCGCTGCCGCCCATGTGCTCCAGGCACACACGCCATTCGCGCCCTTGCAGCTCGATGCGCAAGCGCTTGAAGTCCAGTGGCATGAGCGCCTGATACAACGCCGGGTCCTGCTCTACAGCCTCCTGTAACCGGGCCGCCAACGCCGTGTCCCCGCCCCGCGGCCGGCAGCGAATGCCATTGCGGCGAATGGCCCCGCCATGGTGCAATTCCAGGCGCGCCATGCCCTCTATCGATGCCGGCACGCGCAGCACGAACTCAGTCATCACCAGGTGCATCAGGAGCTGTGACTCGGTGCGTTCGACAACCTCCAGATGAAGGCTGCCGTCGTCGGTGACCAGCGTCGCCGACGCCGGCCCCGATAACTCGAATCGAGCCAACCCGAGGTTGCGCCGCAGATATTCCAGGGTTACCCCAGGCCGATAACCGGCCGGGGCCCGGCTGGCGCTGAACAGCTCAGACAGTTTTTGCAGCACGCTCGTCAAACGCATCGACAGGTTGCCCTGGTTCATGGGAAAACTCCTTGGCCAGCACGTCTTCCACCGACGCCGGCGTGAATGGATTGACCTTCTGCACCACCAGGGTCCAGAACAACGCATAGGCTGCGGTGCCACCGAGCATCACCGCGAACGGGATGTAGATGTCCGCCGGGTTCATGCCCGGTGGCGTGATGAACCACATGCCCAACACGATGCCGACGCTGGACAGGATCTGTGGCAACGGGAACCACGGCGAGCGATAGGCCCGTGGCAGGTCGGGACGACGGATCCGCAGGCTGACCACCGACACGGTCACCAGCAGGTAGGCAAAACTCCAGGCACACACCGCCGCCAATACCAGGTGCATGATGTTGTCGGTGTTGCCGCCGAGCCACAGCGCGTGCAGGCAAGGAATCAGCACCGCCACCACGATGCACAGTAGCGGCGTCTTGAAGCGCGGGTGCAGGTAGGTAAAGACCTTCGGCAGAGCACCGTCCACCGCCATTCCATAGAGAATCCGCGGCACGCCGGCCATCAGGGTGTTGATGGTCGCAGCGCCGGCAAACAGAAAGCCGATCCCCAGCCATATCGGGCCGATATCACCCATGACCTGTTCGGCGAAGCGCGGAATCGCCATGGGCGTGTCCAGCAGGTGCACGCCGCTGGCAGCGTCCAGCAGCACGTTTTCCACCTGGCGTTTCATGGCTGCGCCGTAGATGAACATGCACGAAGCGACACTCAACAAGCCCAGCACCATCGCCCTGGGCATGACCTTGGCCGAGTTGCGCAGGTCCGGCGCCAATGGCGTCACGAACTCGCAACCGACAAACATGAACATTGCCATGCCCACCAGCGACAATATGGTGATCAGGTCAGTGCCCACCAGCGAGACGCCGAACCAGCCCTCCAGTTGCACCGCCGGCGCGGCGATCAGGCCCAGCACACCGAACACCATCAACGTGGTCCACATGCCGAAGGTCAGGATGATCTCGGCCCTGCCAAACGCGCTGACACCGAAAGCGTTGAGGACCCCGAAGACGATGACGAAGCCGACCCCAAGCAGCCAGGAGCCCCCGGCGGACTCGGCCAGGGTGTTCAGGTGTTCGAAGTTCACCAGTGCCATGACCCCGGAAAGAATGGTCTCGGCGGTGCCGGCGAACACGTGCACGATCAGATAGGCCGACAGCGTGCCGGTGATCGCAAAGAAGCGCCCCATGCCACAGTTGATGTAGTCATAGACCGAACCGGTGGTGGGCAGGATCGACGCGGCCTCGGCGAACGTGGTCGCCTGGGCCAGCATCATCACCACGGCGATCAGCATGGCCACGGCAAACGCGCTGCCGCCGATACCGAAACCCATGGTCGCGGTGAGAATCACCGGGCTGGCCATGATCAGGCCAATGGTGCTGGCCAGGGCGGTGGGAAAGCCCACCGTGCCCCGGTTCAAGTGGGCGGTGAGCCGGTCATTGATCGACATGGTGCAGATCCTCAAGAAGCGGATTTTTAGTATGGATGCCACCGCCGTCCAGGAGCCGGCATTCGAGCCCCCCAGCCAGTCCCTGATCGAAACGGCGTTGCGTGCAGCCTCACTTTGCGCCGCGCCGTCCCGGGCGTCTTGCCCATGTCTGCCGCCGGTTTTGTTGCTGCCTGCCAGCGTCCGTCACCTGGCGGGCTGGGTCAATTCCCTGGCAGCCAGGTGAAAGACTTCCCCGCCCCCCGCTCGCCTTAATGCGTGCTCTGCCATCCAACCACACTGGGGAAACACCATGGAGCACACACGTCACACACCACCGCTGCGCCACGCCATTGGCCTGGGCATCGCCTTGCTGGTCGCCGGGCCGTCGGTCCAGGCCTACGAGCTTTACGCCGACGAAGACACCACTGTCACCGGTAACTTCCTGGCGGTCTACGGGATGTTCAACAGCCGCAAGAACTACGACGGCAACGCCGGCGGTTCGAGCTGGCGGGAAGGTTTCATCAAGTATGGCCTGAGTATCGAGCAGACACTCGCAAGCATGGGCAGTGTCTACGGCACGGCCAATCTGGTCAGCTCCGGCACCTGGAGCGACGGCGATCCGGCCGGCCTGAGCGATGGTTCCGAACGCACCACCCAGTTCGATGAAGCCTTCGCCGGCTGGCGTTCGGGGGATCTGTTTCCGGTGCTGGGCAAGGATGGCGTCGACCTGTCCTATGGTCGCCAGGTGATCACCCTGGGCGATGGTTTCATCATCAACGACGACGGCTTGAACCTGGGCAAAGGCCCGGCGGATGGCGAATTCAATCGTGGCGGCGCCTATTACCTGGCGGCCCGCCACGCCTTCGACAAGACCGCCGTGCTGCGCCTGGGCGGCAAGGAAGGCGTGCACGGCAGCCTGATGTGGATCAAGTCCGATAACCGCGCCCAGGCCAACACCGAAATGGCCGCCGGCACCCTGGAATACACCCGTGCGCCCGGCACCCTGGGCTTGACCTACATCCATGGCATCGACGTCGATGATCACTATGCCAGCGACTTCCAGAAGCAGCGCGAAGGCATGGACATCTACAGCCTGCGCGGCAGCGGCAACGCCGGCCTCGAAAATGCTCACTTCGCCTTCGAATACGCCTGGCAGGACAAGGACGCCGGCCCGGAAAAAGCCTGGTACACCGAGGCCGGCTACACCTTCGCCGACCTGCCCTGGACGCCGGACCTGACCTATCGCTACAGCCGCTATTCACAGAACTGGGACTCGATGTTCAACGGCCTGAGCCGTGGCTACGGGACCTGGTTCCAGGGTGAGGTGGCCGGCAACTATTCCGGCCCGTTCAACAGCAATACCGCCATCCAGCACGTTGGTCTCAAGCTCAAGCCGACGGAAACCGTGACCCTCGGCGCGCTGCTCTTCGACTACAAGACCCTGCACACCCGCCAGGCATTGAACCTCGACGGCCGAGAGCTGGACCTGTATGTGGAATGGGCGCTGAATGAGCACCTGATCGTCACGCCGCTGGTGGGCCTGTACAAGCCGGAAAAGGACGAGAGCAACGGTGGCAATCAGGTGGGCGGCAACGGCACCAACGTCTACAGTCAACTGGTGGTGGCAGTGCCGTTCTGAACGTATCGGGAGCGGCCAGGACGGCAGCTCCCGACCCGCTTACTGTTTATGCTGATGCAGCATCGTCTGGATCTGATGCGTCGCCTGGCGGGTACTCTCCGCCAGCTTGCGCACCTCATCGGCTACCACGGAGAAGCCCCGTCCGACCTCCCCCGCCCTGGCGGCCTCGATCGCCGCGTTCAAGGCCAACAGGTTGGTCTGGTCGGCAATCCCCTTGATCACCCCCACCACCGTGGCGATCTGGGCGTAGGTGACCTGGTTCTGCTCCAACATGCGCTGGTGGGTGGATTGGGCCGAACGCTCATCACTGATATCACGCACCGCGCCAATGACCCGCACCAGTCGCCCCTGGGCATCCCGTACCGCACGCCCGCGCTCACGGCACCAGATGTAGTCGCGGCTGTTGTGGCGCATGCGGTACTCGAAGACGTATTCGCCGCTGCCCTGGGAACCGAGGATCTCCCGGTCGAAAATCGCCATGATCTTCGGCAGGTCGTCCGGGTGGGTGATCCCCACCTGGGCATCCCAGCCATCGGGCAGCTCGTCTGGCCTGTAGCCCAGCAGCGAGCGGAACTGGCTGGAAAAACGCATGCCGCTGGCAGGGTGCTGAAGATCGCCATTGACCACCGTGATGTCCCAGCAGCCTTCGGTCAGGGTCGATTGCAGCAACTCCCAGATCTGCGCTTCCTGGCGTTGCTGCTGCAACTGCTGGCGGTATTCATCCAACTGCATCTGCAGTTCGCGTTCGCGCAACTCCGCTTGGGCCAGGTGCTGATGCACCGTTTCGAGTTCACGCTCGCCTTGCTGACTTCGGGCCACTTGCTCGCCCAACTGCTCTTCGAGTCGAAGAAAGCGCTCGGTGCCTTCCGCCATCTGTCGAGCGTGCCGGGCCAGGCACGCCCGCAGCTGCGGATACGCGTCGAGCACGGCTGTGTCGTCGGTTTCACCGGCCAGCGCCCGTTGCACCTGGGCGCTCAATGCCAGCTTCTGTCTGTTGGTCTGGAGAAACATCGCCCGCCCCTTTGCCCATCACGTCGAAACACCGATCTGACCGCAAACCGACGACGCTGGCTTGTTCCTGGCTGCAATCGGTTTTGCTCCTGGCTGCCAACGCCTCCCTGGCAGGCACAGACATACGTCACGGCAGGCACAGTCAAGCCGCGCCATCCGCCAGCGATTAACCTCGGGTCTTCTCTTGTTCGCGATCAGGAAACTCCCATGAGCGATATTGCCCTGCTGCCTCAGGTCGACGCCTTTCTCGGTCGGCGTCACGCCCTGTTCATCGACGGCCGCTACGTCGAAAGCCAAGGCGGCCAGACCCTGGACGTCATCAACCCCGCCACCGGTCAAGTCATCGCCCAGGTCAGCGACGCCATGGCTGCCGATATCGACGCGGCAGTGGAGTCGTCCCGGCGCGGCTTCAAGGAATGGTCCCAGACGGCACCGGCGGTCCGGGGCCATGTGTTGCTCAAGCTGGCTGACCTGATGGAGCAGAACCGCGAAGAACTGGCGCAGATCGAAACCTGCCAGTCGGGCAAGATCATTCACATTTCCCGCGCCTTCGAAGTCGACCAGGCCGCTCACTTCCTGCGCTACTACGCCGGCTGGGCCACCAAGATTGGCGGCCAGACCATCACCCCGTCGCTGCCCTCCTTCGCCGGTGAGCGCTACACCGCGTTCACCCTGCGCGAACCGGTCGGCGTGGTGGTGGGTATCGTGCCGTGGAATTTTTCCACCATGATCGCCATCTGGAAACTTGCCTCGGCGCTGGTGACTGGCTGCAGCGTCATCATCAAGCCCAGCGAATTCACGCCGCTGACCATCCTGCGCATCGCCGAACTGGCCATGCAGGCCGGCCTGCCGGCGGGCGCCCTGAACGTGCTCACCGGTGGGGGTCAGGTGGGTAAAGGCTTGATCGAGCACCCGGGCACCAACAAGGTTTCGTTCACTGGCTCCGTGCCGACCGGCATCGCGGTGGGCCAGACGGCGATGGGTGCGGGACTGACCCGTGCCACCCTGGAGCTGGGCGGCAAGAACGCGGCGGGGTTCCTGCCGGATGTGGATCCGGACGTGGCGGTCAACGGCATCATCGAAGCCGGTTTCCTGCACTCAGGGCAAATCTGCGCCGCAGCGGAACGGTTCTTCGTCCACCGCTCGCAGATCGAGCCAATCATGGACAAACTGGCCCAGCGCCTGGGCCAGCTCACCATCGGCTCCCCCCTGGATGAAGGCACCCAGTTCGGCCCGGTCAGCAACCGCCCGCACCAACGCAAACTCGGCGAATGCTTCGCCAAGGCCCGGGCGCAGAACAACACCATCGTCCACGGCGGCAACCTGATCGAGGGGCCGGGCTGTTATGTCGAACCGACCATCATCCTCGCCCACCGTCGTGACGACACGTTGCTCCACGAAGAAACCTTCGGCCCCATCGCGACGTTCTTTCCCTACGACAGTGAGGAGGAACTGCTGGACCTGATGAACGACAGCCCATACGGCCTGAGCGCCAGCCTCTGGACCCAGAACTTGAGCAAGGCCCTGCGCATGGTACCGGCCATCGAAGCCGGCACCGTCTGGGTGAACATGCACACCCTGCTCGACCCGGCCGTGCCGTTCGGTGGCAGCAAAGCCTCGGGGATCGGCCGGGAGTTCGGTGGTGCCTTCATCGATGACTACACCGAACTCAAATCAGTGATGATTCGCTACTGAGGACCGCGGCCGCGTTCGCCCTGGAGATCCGGCTCGTCTCAACCCACCCAGCCGACTGCCGTCTTGGGAATGACATCGGACTCATCGAGCTTGGATGCAAACATGCTCACCGCTTCGAGTGCGTCCGTGGTGCCGGCCCTGATCTGCACGATGACCGATCCGGCCTGGTCGGCCAGGGTCACCCCGCGCAACGCCCCCTCATGGGTCACGCTCATGCTGGCGACCGCTTCGCGGGTTTCGGACAGGATCATGTTGATCATTTCCGCGATCTCCGACGTCGAGCGACTGGTACGCCCGGCCAGTTGCCTGACTTCGTCGGCCACCACCGCGAACCCCCGTCCCTGATCACCGGCGCGCGCCGCCTCGATGGCGGCGTTCAGGGCCAGCAGGTTGGTCTGCTCGGCAATGCCGCGAATGGTATTGACGATTGCCGTGATCTCTTCCGAACGAGCCCCCAGTTGCCCGACCAGGCGCGCGGAGGCACCGATGTTGTCGGCGATCTCGCGCATTTCCTTGGCCGTCTGATGGATCACCTGGGCGCCCTGCTCGGCGACCCTCTCGGTCTCGGCGGAGATGTGATAGGCACGGGACGCCCCTCGGGAATCTTCCTCGAACTTCTCCACCCGTTCGGTGATGTCGGTGGCGAACTTGACGATCTTGCTCAACTTGCCTTCAGCGTCGTAGACCGGGTTGTAACTCGCCTCCAGCCAGACCACCTTGCCGTGCTTGCCGATACGCTTGAACTGGCCGCTGAAAAACTCACCGGCGTTGAGACGGCGCCAGAAATCGCTGTACTCGGAACGGCTGACCAGCTCCGGTTCGCAAAACATCCGGTGATGCTTGCCCTTGAGCTCAGTCAGCGAGTAGTTCATGACGTGCAGGAAATTATCGTTTGCGGTCAGGATGTTGCCGCCCAGGTCAAACTCGATCACCGCCATGGCCCGGTCGAGCGCCGCCAGCCTGCCGCGGGTTTCGGCCTCGTTCGCGACTTTGGCCGTGACGTCCAGTGCGTACTTGACCACCTTCACGACGCGGCCATTTTCATCCTTTACAGGGTTGTAGCTGGCTTCCAGCCAGATGTGCTGGCCTTGTCCGCCGACGCGTTGAAAAGTGCCGGAAACGAACTGACCGGCACGCAACTGATTCCAGAATTCGCGATATTCAGCGCTGCCTGACAGCTTGGGGGTACAGAAGTCACGATGGGACAGGCCGCCCAACTGGTCCGCACGGTAACCCATCGTACTGAGAAAATTCTCATTGGCCCGAAGCAACTTGCCATCGGGGCTGAACTCGACAACGGCCATCGACCGTTCCAATGCACCAACCAATCCCTTGTAGGTTGCCAACTCGGCTGTCCTGGCCATCAGTTCGTTTTTTAGCGTTGAATTAAACATGACGTACCCCTCGACGAAACTACAAATCAGTCGGACCTTGTAGGGCTATCGACTCATCAGTCGGGGGCTTGATACCGCCTAACAAAATTATGTATTGACGTCAAGAAAGCATCGCAAGGACCCTAACGATCTAATCCGGTCAGCGGCTCGAGCACTGCTCCAGTATTGCGCTGGCCTCGCGGGTAAAGCGGTAGCTTTTGTCAGGCTGAAAAAGAATGACGCCCTCATCACACAACCGTCTGAGCACTTCACGGACACTGACAAGCGACAACTCGGCAGCAAACAGCCCCAGGTAGTGGTGCACCCCGCGCACGTTGATGGAACGCCCATCCCTGGCGGCAACGAGCAATGCATCGATGACCTTGAGGCGGATCAGACTGGTGCGCAGCCCGTAATGTCGTAGCAACTCACGGATGCTGTGACGGTCGTCTTCGGGGGGTTGTCGAGTGGCAGCTGTCTCGCCTTGTTTATGTGTAGCGGGAGACGCGGATACGGAATGTCTGTACATGCGAATAGTCCTTTTCAAAATGTACGGGTAGCAAAAGTCTGGTGACCTCTTCCCGACCAACAGGCTTGCCGTCCCTGTCGGCAAGCCTGTTGGGGGATCCTTTAGCGAACGGGACGCTCGTTGATCGTGCTGGCCGCTTGGAACAGGATTTGCGCGACGAAATCGATTTCCTGTTCGGTGATGATCAGCGGTGGCAAGAAGCGCACGGTCGCACCGTGGCGTCCGCCCAGTTCGACGATCAAGCCATGCTTCAGGCAGGCCTGCTGGAAAGCCTTGGCCCGGGTGGTATCCGCCGGTGCATGTCCCTGCACGTCGACGGTGCCCTGTGGGTCAACGATTTCCATGCCCAGCATCAGCCCGCGCCCACGCACGTCGCCAATCCAGGCGAACTCGCTTTGCAGCGCCTGTAGCTGTTTGCGCAGGTGGGCGCCCACGGTTTCGGCATGCTTGACCAGGCCCTCGTCGCGAATGAAGCGCAAGGTCGCGGTGCCGGCTGCCATGGCCAGCTGATTGCCGCGGAACGTGCCGGCGTGGGCGCCCGGTTGCCAGGTGTCCAGCGAATCGTTGTAGACCATCACCGCCAGCGGCAGACCACCGCCGATGGCCTTCGACAAGGTGATGACATCCGGGGTGATACCCGATTGCTCGAAGCCGAACATCCGGCCACTGCGGCCGATGCCGCACTGGATCTCGTCGACGATCAGCGGAATGCCGTGGGCCTGGGTCAAGCGGCGCAGTTCCTGGAGCCAGCGGTCCGGCGCGGCAATCACCCCGCCCTCGCCCTGGATCGGCTCCAGGATCATCGCCGCCGGGGCGGTCACGCCACTTTCCGGGTCATTGAGCAGATGCTCCAGATACCGCACGTTCAACGTCACGCCCTGGTCCCCGGCCACCCCGAACGGGCAACGGAAATCATGGGGGTACGGCAAGCGTTGCACCCCCGGCGTCAGTGCGCCGAGGGCATTTTTCGGCGACAGGTTGCCGCTGATCGCCAGCGTGCCCAGGGTCATCCCGTGATAAGCGCCTTCGAACGCCAGCACCGAGTGGCGGCCGGTGGCGGTGCGGGTGAGCTTGAGCGCGGCCTCGACCGCGTCGGCACCGCTCGGGCCGCAGAATTGGATGCGGGCGTTACGGGCGAATTCGCTGGGCAGGCAGGCGAAGATCTCCTGGACGAAAGCGTCCTTGACCGGGGTCATGAGGTCGAGAGTGTGCATGGGCACGCCGGCCGCCATGACCTGGGTGATGGCTTCGACGATCACCGGGTGGTTGTGGCCCAGAGCCAGGGTGCCGGCGCCCGCCAGGCAGTCGACGAACACCTGCCCGCGACTGTCCTGCACATAAATACCATGGGCCCGTTCGAGCACCAGGGGAATGCGTCGCGGGTAGCTGCGGGCATTGGATTCCTGCTGTTGCTGGCGCTCCAGCAGCGGCGTCGGATCCAGGCAGTAAGGGCTCGACAGACCGGTGTGCAACAGGCGTAGCTGTGGCGCGCCACCTGTCGTGGCATTTGAAAAAGCGTTCATGATTTCCTCCATGGAGGCTGGGTTTGAAGGGAACAACAGCCTGAAAACAAACTTCCGTGACGCTGCAAGCCGGGCGCGGGAAGATTGCCTTCCCGCGCCCCTGGGCTTACATGTCGTAACGCAGGATCATGCCCAACGTGCGTGGTGCGCCGACGTCGATGATGTCGTCGTCACGGTTGTTGGTGATGTATTCCTTGTCGAACGCGTTCTTGACGTAGGCGGACACAGCAACATTCTTGGTGATTTTGTACTCGGTGTTGAAGTTCACCAGTACATAGGCATCGCTCTTGCGCTCGCCACTGACCTTGCCATTCGAGTCGAACTCGTATTCCGACGGCGCGGTGCTCTGATAGACGATATCGGTGCCAAACATCAGGCGATCGTCGAAGCGATAGACACCACCCACCGAAGCCTTGTATTTGGGCGAATAAAGGAACGACTCGCCGCTCCTGTCCTGGCCATTGTCAGCGACAAAGTCCTTGTACTTGCTATCGGTGATTGCGCCACCGAAGTTCAGGGTCAGTTGATCGGTGATGTCTTTCTCGACGAAGACCTCAAGGCCCTTGATGTCACTGCGACCGGCGTTATAGATGTCAATGACGGTACTGCCAGGCTGCCGCACGCTGACCTGCTGGTCTTTCCAGTCGGTGTAGTACAGGTTGGCGCGGGTGCGCAGGGTCTTGTCGAAGAATGAACCGCGATAGGACAGCTCGTAGTTGGTGGTGTATTCCGGGTCGTAGGCCTGGTGACCGCTACCGGAACGCAGGTTGACGCCACCACCGCGATAGCCCTTCTGCACCATGAAGCCGAGGTACTGGTCCGTTGCCAGTTCGTAGTCGATGCCGAGTTTCGGCAGCACGGCATCAAACGATTTTTTGATTTTCTCGGGAACGAAGCGGCCGTC
Source organism: Pseudomonas sp. ICMP22404 (assembly GCF_006227205.1). Lineage (GTDB taxonomy): Bacteria > Pseudomonadota > Gammaproteobacteria > Pseudomonadales > Pseudomonadaceae > Aquipseudomonas. Next base: position 481,902 of record NZ_VCNG01000002.1, on the reverse strand, counting down.
TGCCTCGATGTCGGTATCGTTCGTTTCGTGGTCGTACCGCAGGCCGGTGATCAATGTCCAGCGCGGCACGAACGTCCAGTTGACTTCACCGAAGACCGCCTGGTTATCAATCTTGGTATCACCTTTGACGGTGCGAGCCAGGACGTTATCGAACAACAGCCGATCATGGAATTTGTTGGTGTTGTGACCGTAGTAGGCACCGACGAAACTCTTCACGGTGTCCGACGCGTAGTTCAGGCGCAGCTCCTGGCTGAACAGGTTACCGTCCTGCTTGCGCAGAACGACCTCGTTGTCCACGGCGGTCTGGTCAAAGTCCAGGCGGTTGCTGTAGTCCGAGCTGGTATTGGCGGTCATGCTCGTCAGCGACCAGGCATCGTTCAGACGATAATCCACCTTGGCGCTGAGGGTGTCCTGCTTGAGGTTGTCGTAGGCCTCGGTGTTGGACGCGATATCGTAATAGCTGGGCTTTCCATCGGCGCCGCGCATCGTCGAGCGGTCACCCTGGCGGTGTTCGCTATGGGCGTAGGTCAACAGGACGTCAGTGTCGTCATTGGGCAGGATCAGCAATTTGCCGCGGCTGTTGCTGGTGCGATGCGGGTTGGCATCCTTATCCAGCGTGGTGTTGCGGATGTAGCCGTCGCCGTCGGTATAGTCCACGGCAATCCGGCCGGCGATCTTGTCATCGACGATAGCGCCACCACCTGCGACGGCCGCCCCATGCTCACCATAATTCCCCATGCTGGTCTGCGCCGAGAAGCTGGGCTCGAACGTCGGTTTCTTCGTCTCGATCACCACCGCCCCGGCCAGGGAGTTACGGCCCTGGGTAGTGGATTGCGGACCGAGGAACACTTCGACCTGCTCCGCGTCCCAGAGCGGAACCGGGCTCAAGGTCAACGCACGGTTCGGCTGTACGGCACCGTCGACATACACGGAGACCGCACCGTTGAGGGCTGCCGGCCCCTGGTCGTCAAAGCCGGACACCGGCACGCCACGAATACCCCAGTTTTCGTTGCCGGCCTGACTATAGACACCCGGCGTGCGCGCAAACACATCCACCAGGTCCTTATCAGCATGCTCACGCAGCTTCTCTTCGGTGACCACTACAACGCTGGACTGAGTCTGCTCCAGGGTACGGTTGATTTTCTCACCCGTCACAGTGATCGGAGCGATCTCCACGGCAGTGGACTCTTCCGCTGCCCATGCACAGTTGCCGAGGCCGATTGCCGACCCCACAGCCAACGCAATTGTATTCTTTTTGAAATTCAAGCCCCGCACCCCTGCGACAGATATTTTTGGTTTTTTTGAGCTGGCCGAACGCTGTTTGGCGCCAGCGGAGCGGAGTCTAATCCAAAAAAAAAATTAAATAAATAGTATTGATAATCTCTCTCATTTGTACCTAGTATGTCGTCCTGTATTAGATCCAAAACACTACAGACGAGTCCTACAGAGGCGCCTGGCGCGCCATCTTCAGGTCTCGTAACGGGTCGAAAAAGATAGAAGAGGATGTGCAAGGATGACCTCAATCGAACACCTGGACAGGCGTTCCGAGCCTTTTTCAATGACTTCCACGGACGGCGGTGAACACTCGTTGCCCGTGTTGGTGCAGGCGACGCCTGGGCAGTCGATTCACGATTTGGACGCCTCGCTGCGCGACATCCTGCCCCATGTGCTGAACACCGTGGGCGGGGTCTTGCTTCGCGGCTTCAACGTGGCGACCCCGATCGACTTTAAGCGCTTCGCCGCCAGCTTCGGTGCCCCCCTGGCCAGCTACGAATTCGGCTCCACGCCGCGCAGTAAAGTCTTCGCCGGGGTGTACAGCTCCACGGAATACCCGGCCCATCAGTTCATCCCCCTGCACAACGAGCAGGCCTATACCCGACCCTGGCCTTCGCGCATCTGGTTCCACTGCATCAAGGCCAGTGAAACCGGCGGCGAGACGCCGATTGCCGACAGTCGCCTGATCTACCAGCGCATGCCCACCGAGATCCGCGAGCTGTTCGCCAGCCGCGAGCTGCTTTACGTGCGCAACTACAGCGGCGCCCTGGACCTGCCCTGGCAGAAAGTCTTCAACACCGAGGACCGGGCCCAGGTCGAACGCTACTGCCAGGACAACGACATCGAGTGGGAATGGAAAGCCGACGGTGACCTGCGCACCCGTCAGCGTTGCGCGGCGGTGCAGCAGCATCCCGAGACCGGCGAGTGGGTCTGGTTCAACCAGGCTCACTTGTTCCATGTGTCGGCCATCGAACCGAGCGTACGCGCCAGCCTCCTGGCCGCCGTGGGTGAAGAGAACCTGCCGCGCCATGTGTATTTCGGCGACGGCTCGGCCATCCCCGACGAGATGCTCGACCGCGTGCGCGAGGTCTACCGCCAGACCGCCGTCAGCTTCCCCTGGCAGCCCGGCGACGTGCTGATGCTCGATAACCGACTGGTCGCACACGGTCGCAATCCTTACACCGGTGACCGCAAGGTCATCGTGGCCATGGCGTGAATTGCACAATGTCTTCATTCGAACAGTGGATCGAAGTGCTGGAAACCAATTCCCGGCGCTTTCCAGAACGTGCTGCCCTGCACTTTTTGCCGGACGGCGTCACGATCGGCGAAACCCTGACCTTCTCCCAGTTACACGAGCAGTCCCAGTCCCTGGCGGCCGCGTTGCAGTCGCGCTATGCGCCGGGCGATCGCGTGCTGTTGATGCTGCCCAGCAGCCTCGACTATGCCCGGGCGTTCTGTGCCTGCCTGTATGCCGGCATGATCGCCGTGCCGTTGTTTCCGCCGCCGTCGCGCAAACCGCGGCACCTCGAACGCGTGCGCAACGTGGTGGTGGACGCTGAGCCGGCACTGATTCTCGCCCCGGCAGATCACTGCGAAGGCTTGTTGGAACTGGTGGAGAGCCGTGTCGACGTGCTCACCGTCCAGCACCTGGGCACACCACCGCCCAGCCAATGGCAACGCCCGGCCATCGACGGTTCGACCGTGGCCTTCCTGCAATACACCTCCGGCTCCACCGGCTCGCCCAAGGGCGTCGAGGTGCGTCAGCGCAACCTGATCGCCAACGTCGAGCTGATGCGCCAGGCCTATGGTTTCGATGAGCACGGCGCCATGGTCAACTGGCTGCCGCTATACCACGACATGGGCCTGATCGGTGGCCTGCTGGCGCCGATCTACAGCGGTATGCCCTGCTACTTGATGGCTTCGCAAACCTTCGTCAACGCACCGTCGACCTGGTTGCAGGCATTGAGTCGCTACCGCGGCACCGTCAGTTTCGCGCCGAATTTCGCCTATGCCCTGTGCAATCGGGTGGTCAGCGACAACCTGATCGCCCAACTGGACCTGAGCGCCTGGAAACACGCCATCAACGGCGCCGAGCCGATCCACCCCGGCACCCTGGAAACCTTCGCCCAGCGCTTTGCCGCCTGTGGCCTCAACCCGTTGGCGATCAGCCCCGGTTACGGCCAGGCCGAAGCGACTCTGTGTGTCAGCGCTACGCCGGAAGACGCCTTGCCGGTGACGCTGCGCCTGGACAAAGCGGTGTTGGAAACTGGTCGCGTGGCCCTGGCGGCCGCCGGTGCCGCCGCCGTCGAATTCGTCGCCTGTGGCTTCCCCCAGGCTTTGCACAGCATTGCCATCGTCGACCCGCAAACCCATGAGCGCTGCGCTGCCGATCGCATCGGTGAAGTGTGGCTGAAGGGGCCGAGCAACGCCGAGTCCTATTGGAAAAACCCCGAGGCCACCCGCGAAGCCTTTGAAGCGCGCATTGTCGGCTCGACCGACCATTACCTGCGCTCCGGCGACCTGGGTTTCATGCACGAGGGCCAGGTGGTGATCTGCGGGCGGCTCAAGGACTTGCTGATTCTCAACGGACGCAACCTGTACCCCCACGACATCGAGTTCGCCATCACCGATGCCGAACCGGGCATCCGCACCGGGCGCATCGCCGCGTTCTCGGAAATGGACCCGACCCTGGGCCGGGAGAAACTGGTGATCGTCGCCGAGCCGCAGCGCAAGTTCGTCGACCCGGCGCGGCACCCGGCGCTGTTCGCCTCGATGCAGAACGCCGTGCGCGAAGCCGCCGACTGCGGCATCGACCAGATTGTGCTGGTGGAAGCCGGCACCATCCCGATGACCACCAGTGGCAAAATCGCCCGCCAAGGTGCGCGCAAGCAACTGGCGGCGGGTACGCTGAGCATCATCGCCCAGAGCGGCGGGCAGCTCGCTTCCAGCGGCGAAACCCTGGAACTCGGCCAACTCAGAGGTCTTGTGCAGGCTTCGGCGCAAGACGCCCAGGCCGCTTGCCGGCAATGGCTCCAGCAGACCTTGCACGGGGTGAATCCGTATCTGCTTCCAGACTTCGAACGGAGTCTGATCGGCCAAGGCCTGGACTCCATCGGCGTCGCCGATTTCGCCGCTCGCCTGCACAGAGACCTGGGCTGGAACCTCGATACTCAGAGCCTGTTCGGCGAACAGACGCTGGCGCACTGGGCGCAAGATCTGCTGGCGTTCCTCAGTGCACCATCAGCGGCGCTCACTCCGTCGGCCGAACGTACGGATGGCAGCGAAACTCGCCAGTCCTTCGCCCAACGCCGGCTGTGGTTCCTGCGCCAGATGAACCCGGACGACACCCGCCACAATCTGGTGCTGCACCTGCGCCTGCAAGGTCCATTGGACGTCGAGGGGTTGGCCGAGCGCTTGAACAGCCTCGTCAGCCGTCACAGCGTGCTGCGCACGGTCTATCGCGACGGTGTGGACGGCCCGCAGCAACAGGTTCTCCCCGCCACGCCTGTGCCGTTGAACTGGCACGGACAGACCGAACAGCAAGCGCTGCACGACTACCTGGCGAGCGAACACGCCACGCCGGTGGATCTGGTCAACGGTCCCCTGCTGCGGGCGCAGTTACTGAGCCAAGCAGACCAGCACCACCTGCTGCTGACCGTACACCACATCGCCTTTGACGGTCGCTCGGCGCAAGTGCTGCTGGCGGAACTGGCTGGCTCGGCAGGCGCTGAATGGCCGGTGCAGTACCTCGATTTCGCCCAGTGGGAAGCGGCGCACTGGAGCGAACAGCGGATCGTCACCGAGCAGGACTTCTGGCGTGAGCATCTGGCCGGTCTGCCACAGACCCTCGAACTGGGCGGCAGTGGCCAGCCCCCGGGCGAACACAGCCTGGACTTCAAGGTGCCCCAGGCCCTCTGCGAGCCACTTTCGACGCTGGCCCGAGAACGCGGCATGACCTTGTTCATGCTGTTGCTGGCCAGCTATCAACTGGTGCTCAAGCAACTGGGCGGCCAACAACGATTCCTGTTGGGCACTGACGTCAGCGGCCGTCCACTGGCGGAGCACAATGACGTCATCGGTTTCTTCGTCAACCAGCTGACGTTGCGCTGCAACCTGCAGGGTGAACCGACCCTGGCCGGTTTCCTGGAGCGTGTTCGCGATGAGGCGCGCCTGGCCTATGCCCACCAGGGCCTGCCTTTCGACCTGGTGGTGTCGGCCCTGGCGCCGCAGCGCCTGCCCGGTCACTCGCCATTGTTCCAGGTAAAGCTCAACTATCAGCCGTCACGAGTCACGCCGACCGCCATCGCCGGCGCGCACCTGCAGACCCTGGAGGTGGCACAGGCTCCGGGAGATTTCCACCTGGTGCTCGACCTGGTGCACGGCACCGAAGGGCTCGACGCGACGCTCAAGTATCGCGGCGAATATTTCGACCAGGACCGCGCCTTGCGCCTGCAACACCTGTGGACGCGCCTGCTGGAAGAAACGCACCAGTTGCTGGACGAGCCGCTGCCGGCCCTGGCCGAGCGCATCGATACCTGGGACCTGGCCTTCCAGCGCGAGCGGCAACAGGCCCGGACGCTGGCCGGTCGCAGCCAGATGCTGCAAGCCAAACGTCGCTCAATGTCCCTTTAACCGAGTCGGATGCCGTTATGTCTACCCTGCCCCCATCGCCCCGCGCCCTTGGCGCCGTGCGCCGCAAAGCCATGAACGTCTCGGAACAGCAACTGGTCACCGAACGCCTGCTCAGCCCCGACCACGCCCTGCCACTGGTGATCGAGCCGGCGGTGAGTGGCGTCGATCTGGTGGCCTGGGCCGCTGGCGAACGCGAGTCCCTGGAGAAAAAACTGCTGCAATACGGTGCCCTGCTGTTTCGCGGGTTCAACGTGGCGTCCGTCGAGCAGTTCGACCAGGTGATCGCCACCCTCTCCCCCGGCGCCCTGGAATACATGTTCCGTGCTTCGCCCAGGACCCGGGTCGGCGGCAACATCTACACCTCGACCGACTACCCGGCCGACCAGATGATCTTCCCCCATAACGAACACTCCTATTCGCCGCGTTTCCCGCTGCGACTGTTCTTCTATTGCCAGCTTCCCTCCGAGACCGGTGGCGAAACCCCGATTGGCTCGACCCGTGCGGTCAAGGCCGCCATCAGCCCGGAGATCGAAGCACGCTTCCGGGAAAAAGGCGTGATGTACGTGCGCAACTATGGCGATGGTTTCGGCCTGCCGTGGCAGAGCGTGTTCCAGTCCGAAGACCGTAGCGACGTCGAAAGCTACTGCGCCAGCGTCGGCATCGAAGTGGAATGGAAAGACAACAATCGCCTGCGCACCCGCCAACGTGGACCTGCCGTGGTGCGCCATCCGCGCACGGGTGAAGAGGTCTGGTTCAACCATGCCACCTTCTTCCACATCAGCACCCTGCCGCCGCACATCCGCGATTCGCTGCAGAGCAACTTCACCGACCTTGACCTGCCCACCAACACCTTTTATGGCGACGGCGAACCCATCGAACCGCAGGTCCTGGAGTCGCTGCGAGCGGCCTACCTCGACTCGCTGGTGCGCTTCAGTTGGCAACAGGGCGATGTGTTGTTCATCGACAACATGCTCGCGGTCCACGGACGCGAACCCTTTACCGGCAGGCGCGCAATCATGACCGGCATGGCTGAAGCCCTGCTGTCGAGCGACGTGACCCTTTGACTTTCAACGGCGGCACCCGTCGCTCGCCAGCGGCTTGCGTGACGGTCAGTCCGTAAGCCCCGGCGCCGGCGCTGCCCCCAGATCAAACCCCATTTTCCAGTCGAGTTGAACATGAGCGGACTTCAAGGTTTTCGTATTTCGCCGCAACAGGCAGCGCTGTATCCCCACATCAAGGGCGCTGCCGAGCACCCGTTCGGTTGTCACTTGCAATGGTCGCTGTCCGGCCCGACCGATGTAGAAGCGCTGAACAGCCGCCTGCAAGCGTTGCTGGCTGCCAGTGAAATCCTGCGGACTCGCCTGATGCCGGTACCCGGCCTGCGTCATCCGGTGCAGGTCATCGACGAGACCGGCACACTGACGGTGGCCCAGCTGGATCTGCGCCAGCACAACAGCGCCGACCAGGATGCCGAACTGGCGCGCCTCGTTTCACACTCCCGGGACTGGACCGCGCCGCTGGCCGTGACCCTGGTGCGCCTGGCGGATGACGCATCGGTGCTGGACCTGGCTGGCGCGGGCAGCCATTTCGACCTCGCCAGCCTCAGGCTGCTGGCCGACGCCTTGCTGCAAGATACCCCGGCGGATCTGTCCGAGGCCCTGCAATACGCCGACTACGCCGAATGGCGCTGGAACCTGGTGGAAGACGAACCCGACCATCCAGGCGTGAGCTTCTGGAAAGCCTTGGGCGAGGTCGAGCAGCCCACTTTGCAGCTGTCCCTTGAAGCGCCCAGCGGTGCCGGCTTCGCCCCTGCCCGGCAGGCACTGGCACTCCCCGCCGACCTTGCCCGTCACCCGGCCCTGACCTCGGCGTTGATGCTGGCCGCCTGGGCGGCGGTACTCGGCCGGTTGGCCGGTCAGCAACAGGTCCCGCTGACCCTGATCCACGAAAGCCGTGGCGCCGAACTGGACAACGTCCTCGGCGTGTTCGAACAGTGCCTGCCCCTGAACATCGACCTGGATGCCCAGGCCACCCTGCTCCAGCAGAGCCAACAACTGGCTGCCTCGGTGGAACGCAGCACCGGCTGGCAAGACTATTACACCCGGGACCTCACTGCGGGCTACGCCTTCGCCTGGCGTTCGGGCGATATCCGGGAACGCTATGCCGACGCGCTGATGGGCCCGGTGAAAGCCTGCCTGAATGTCCGCCAATTGCCGGACAGCCTGCACGCCAGCGTGATTTACGATCGCCACACCCTGAGCGCCGAAGCCGCACGCAGCCTTGGCGAACAATGGCTGCAATTGCTGCAAGGCGCCCTGGCCGAACCGCAACAGGCCTGGTCCCACCTGCCCCTCGGCGGACCGTTGCAATCGACGATTATCGCGAACACGCCAAGCTCGCCATCCATCGAGCCGCTGACCCTGGTGGACCTGATTGCCCGTCAGGTTCGTCAGCAACCGGACGCCATCGCCCTCAGCGACACCGACGGCGACCTGAGCTATGCCCGCCTCGACGCCTGCGCCACCCGTCTGGCCCATCAACTGGTGGCCGCCGGCATCGGCCGCGACGTGCCCGTCGGCATTCTGTTCCCCCGCAGCAACGCCGCCATCGTCGCCATGCTCGCGGTGTTGAAAGCCGGTGGCGCCTATGTGCCGATCGACCCGACCTATCCGGCCGATCGACGTGCCTACATGCTGGCCGACAGCGGCATCGCCCACATCGTGGTCAGTGCCGAATTGGCCGACAGCCTGCCGGCGACCCTGCAACGTTTCGTGCTGGATGACTTGAGCGGGCACGACACGAGCGACCTGCCGCCGCTGCCCCTGCCTGACGCGAACGCCCTCGCCTACCTGATCTACACCTCGGGCTCCACCGGCGCACCGAAAGCCGTGGAAATCAGCCACGGCGCCCTGAGTTTCTCGACCCAGGTGCGCATGGCTGCCTATGAAACGCCCGTGCGCGCTTACCTGCTGTTGTCCTCGTTTGCCTTCGACAGCTCGGTCGCCGGGATCTTCTGGACCTTGGCTCAAGGTGGCCGACTGGTGCTGCCGGCGCCTGGGGAAGAACTGGAGATGGCGCGCCTGGCGCAGCTGGTTGCCCAGCACAAGGTCAGTCACGGCCTGTCGCTGCCATCGCTGTATCAGGCCCTGCTCGACCAATTGCAACGCAGCGCCAGCGCCGACAGCCTCGAGTGCTGGATCGTCGCCGGTGAAGCTTGCCCGCCGGCCCTGGTCGCCCAACACAGCAAGACCCTGCCTCACGCCCGCCTGGTGAACGAATACGGCCCTACCGAAGCCACGGTCTGGGCCAGTCATGAGGTACTGGAGCCGAGCCGCAGCGTCAGCATCGGCCGTCCGATTGCCGGCATGGACCTGCGCCTGCTGAACGAGTTCGACCAGGCCTGCGGCATCGGTGAACCGGGTGAGATCGTCCTCGCCGGCCCGACCCTGGCGCGGGGCTACCGCAACAAACCGGAAGAAACCGCCAAAGCCTTCGTCACCCTGGCCGACGGTACTCGCGCCTACCGTACCGGTGACCTGGCCTGCTGGCTGGCCGACGGGCGCCTGGCGTTCCTCGGACGCAAGGACCACCAGGTCAAAGTGCGCGGCTATCGCATCGAACTCGGGGAAATCGAACGGCAACTGTGCAGCCATAGCGACGTGCGCGAAGCCGCGGTGATCGTGCAGGAGCATGCTGCCGGCAAACGCCTGCTCGCCTACGTCCTGGCCGCACATGGCTATGCACCGGACTCGGAAGCGATCAAGCGTTTCCTCGGTGAGCGTCTGCCGTCGTACATGGTTCCGGCCCAGGTGCTGACCCTGGCGACGTTCCCACGCACCCCCAACGGCAAACTCGACACCCGTCAGTTGCCCGACCCGGATCAGTTCGACGAAAGCACCCACGTCGCGCCGCGCAACGCCATGGAAACCACTTTGCAAGCCATCGTCGCCAAGGTCCTGAAGCTGGCGAACGTGAGCGTCACCGACAACTTCTTCGCCATCGGCGGTGACTCGATCCTGAGCCTGCAAGTGGTGGCCCAGGCCCATGAGCAAGGAATCGCGCTCTCGGCCAAACAAGTCTTCGAACGCCAGACCATCGCCGCCATGGCCGAGGTCGCGCAACCACTGGCCGAATCCGCCGCCCCGCTGGCAGACAGTGCCGAGTTCAGCGCCTCGGGCCTGTCCGACGACGAAATGCAAGCGCTGATGGCCGAACTGGACGAGGCCGACCTGTGAGTCGCTCCTCCCGTCGCCAGGCCATCACCGTTGCCCCCTTTTACGCAGGACGCTTTCAATGACCACCGAAAAAACCACCGGCAATCCAATCGAAGACGTTTACCCGCTGTCGCCGTTGCAGCAAGGGATGCTCTTCCACTCCCTGCTCCACGAAGACTCCGGTGTCTATCTGATGCAGGACCGCTACCGCATCGGCGGGGCCATCGATGAAGTGGCCTTCCTGGAATCATGGCGCCAGGTGGTGGCGCTACACCCTTCCCTGCGCGCCAGCTTCCAATGGAAAAGCCAGAAGCAACCGGTGCAGGTGATCCACCGCGAGGTCAAGGTTCCGCTGGACACCCTCGACCTGCGCGGGCTCGCCGCCCACGAGCAGGAAGCGCGCATCCGCAGCCTGCTGGAAGACGAACAGAAAGTCGGCTTCAACCTGTCGAAGCCACCGCTGATCCGCTTTCGGCTGGTGCGCCTGGCCGATGAGTCCTACGAATTCATTCGCAGCTTCCATCATATCCTGATGGATGCCTGGTGCATTTCCCTGGTGACGGTGGACTTCCTCAAGGTCTACGAGGCGCTGTGCAACGACCGGACTCCGGAGCTGAAAAGCCCACGGCCGTTTCGCGACTACATCCAGTGGCTGCAACGCCAGGACGCGGGCAAGGCCGAGCAATTCTGGCGCGGCCAACTGCAAGGCCTCAATGCGCCGACGCCGCTGACCGTGGACAACGGCGTGGCCCATGATCGCTACACCGACGCGGTGCTGGTGGACGATCAGTTGATTCACCTGAGCGAACAGCAAACCCAGGCGCTGGCGGCGTTCTGCCGTAGCCGTCGGATCACCCCGAACACCTTTTTCCAGGGCGTCTGGTCATTGTTGCTGTCGCGCTACAGCGGCCAACGGGACGTGGTCTTCGGCGTCACCGTGGCCGGTCGTCCGGCGGACCTGACCGGCGTTGCGGAAATGATCGGACTGTTCATCAATACCTTGCCGCTGCGGGTGTCGGTGGACCCGGACGCCTCCCTCGGCAGTTGGCTGGGTGATCTGCAAGGGCTCAACGTCGACATGCGCGACTTTGAACACACGCCCCTGACGGATATCCAGGGCTGGAGCGATTTCCCTCGTGGCGAAACCCTGTTCGACAGCATCCTGGTGTTCGAAAACGCCCCCATCGATGAGCAAATTCTCGAAGGTGGTTTCCAGTTCAGCCTCGAAGGCATGGACCACAGCGTGCACACCCACTACGGCTTGACCGTGGTGATCCTGCCCGGCGAACAACTGGGCATTCGCGTGTCCTATGACCGCGAACGCTTCGAAGCCGCCACCGTCGAGCGCCTGCTGGGCCATATCGCCAGCCTCGTAGCGGGCATGCTGGCAGCGCCGGATGCGCCGTTGAGTCATTTTGATTTGCTGGCCGTCGAGGAGCGCCAACAACTGTTGGGCGATTGGGCGGTCAATCCCCATGATTTCCCGCTGGATCAGAGCTACGCGCAGTTGTTTGCCCACCAGGTCGCCCAACGCGGCGGGCAGGTCGCCGCCCTCTGTGACGGCGAGTCCCTGACCTACGCCGAGCTGGACCAGCGCTCCACACGACTGGCCCACGCCTTGCGCGAGGCCGGCGCCGGCGAAGATCAACTGGTCGCCCTGGCCGCCCCCCGTGGCCTGGCGCTGTTGACCATGATGATTGCCGTGTTCAAGACCGGCGCGGCCATGCTGCCCCTGGAAGTCAATCATCCGCCTGAACGCCTGCGGGAGATCCTCAGCCTGTCCCGCGCGCCGTTGTTGGTCGCCAGCGAAGGTTGCAGCGTCCTGCTCGATCCGTTGCTCAGCGGTCTGGAGCAGGCCCCAGTGGCGCTGTTCGCCGAAGCCTGCTGGAAGACTGGCAACGACTCGCCACTACCTGTTCTCGGCCGTCCGGACAGCCTCGCCTACGTTCTCTTCACCTCGGGTTCGACCGGTACGCCGAAGGGCGTGATGATCGAACAACGGGGCATGCTCAATAACATCTTCGGCAAGGTCCCGGCCCTGGGGCTCGGCGCCGAAGACCGGATTCCGCAGACCGCTTCGGTGGCGTTCGACATTTCCGTGTGGCAGTTCCTCGCCGCGCCGGTGCTCGGTGCCACCGTGCACATCCTCCCGGACGAAGTCGCCCACGACCCGCAGCGCCTGCTGCAGGTACTCGCCAGCGAACGCCTGAGCGTGCTGGAAATCGTCCCGAGCCTGATGCGCACCCTGCTCGCCCTGTGCCCGTGCGACCTGCAACTGCCGGACCTGCGCTGGGTGCTGCCCACCGGTGAAGCCCTGCCGCCCACCGTGGCCCGGGACTGGTTCGCGCGCTTCCCCGACATCGCCTTGATGAATGCCTACGGGCCGGCCGAATGCGCCGACGACGTAGCGTTCCAGCCGATCTTCGAAGCCCCGGCCGCTTACATCAGCCACATGCCCATCGGCCAGCCGACCGCCAATAACCGCCTGTATGTGCTGGACGAAGCCCTGCGTCCGGTGCCCGTGGGTGTCGCTGGGGAAATCTGTGTCGGTGGCGTCGGGGTCGGCCGTGGCTACCTGCATGATCCGCAGCGCACTGCTGATGCGTTCATCGAACATCCGCAACTTGAAGGCCGCGTGTACCGCACCGGTGACTTGGGACGCTGGCGCGCAGACGGGGTGATCGAATACCTCGGCCGCCGCGACCAGCAGGTGAAACTGCGTGGCCACCGGATCGAACTGACCGAAATCGAACACCGCCTCGCGCAACACCCGAACGTGCGCGAAGCCGCCGTCCTGCTGCGGGAAAACAGCGTCGGTGAGGCCTGGCTGGTGGCGTACTGGTCGGCCCATGACGACACTCTGGGCAGCGACGGCCTGGGCGAGCACCTGCGGGCGCAACTGCCGCCGTACATGGTCCCGGCCGCCTTCGTCTGCCTGGACAGCCTGCCGCTGAACAACAACGGCAAGGTCGATCGCAAGGCCCTGGCCGCCCGGGAACTGGACTGGCAGGCCGACGCCCAGCAAAGTATCGCCCCGCGCAACCCATTGGAAACCGCCGTGGCGGCGATCTGGGCCGAGGTCCTGGGGCGCGACACCGTGGGTGTGGAAGACAACTTCTTCACCCTCGGCGGCCATTCGTTGTTGGCGACCCAGATCGTTGCGCGACTGCGCAGCCATTTCAAACTCGACCTGCCGCTGCGCACGCTGTTCGAACAGCCCACCGTGGCCTTGCTGGCCGTGAGCATCGCCGCCCGCCAGGCCGATGCCGCCGCGCCACAAGCCGTCGCTCTCAAAGCGCCGAAAGCCCAGCCGCGCCCGGCCCTGTTGCCGCTGTCGTTCTCGCAACAACGCCTGTGGTTCATCGAGCAACTGACCCCGGGCACGACGCTGTTCAACATCCCGTTCGCCCTGCACCTCAAGGGTGAACTCAATGTCCAGGCGCTGCATGCCAGCCTGAATGACCTGCTGGCGCGCCATGAAATCCTGCGCACCGGCATCCACAGCACCGACGGTGTGCCTTGCCAACGCATCAGCGAATCGCTGGATATTGCATTGCCTTTCGAGGACCTGTCCGGCCTGACCGCCACCGCCCGCGAAGGCGCACAGTTCAACGCCCTGCAAGACACCTTCGAGCAGCCGTTCGACCTGACCTGCCCACCGTTGCTTCGCGCCCGCCTGCTGCGCCTGGCACCGGGAGAGCACGTGCTGGGCATCGCCCTGCATCACCTGGTGTCGGACGCCTGGTCAGCCACTATCGCGCTGCGGGAACTGGCCCTCGGGTATGAAGCCCGTTGCAATGGCGCCGCCGCTGAACTGCCGGCCTTGCCGGTGCAATACGCCGACTTCGCCCTCTGGCAGCGCGAACACCTGCAAGGCGCCGAACTCAAGCGCCAGCTGGATTACTGGACCAGCACCCTGGACCGCCGCGACAGCGAAGGCAGCCCGCTGCTGGCGCTGCCCACCGACCATCCACGGCCGTCGATGCAGAGCTACCGCGCCGGGATCGTCCAGCGCGAACTCAGTGCCGACCTCAGCGGCCGGGTGCAAGCCTTCGCCAGTCGCCTCGGCACCACGCCGTTCACGGTGCTGTTCGCCGGCTTCGCCGTGTTGATGCACCGCCTGAGCGGCGATGCCACCGTGCTGGTCGGCACCCCGGTCACCCACCGCGAACAACCGGGCACCGAAGGCCTGCTCGGCATTCTGCTGAACAACCTGGCGATCCGCGCCGACTTTGCGCCGCAGGCGGATTTCACCGCCCTGGTGCGACAGGTGGCCGAGCGCCTGCGCAGCGGCCTGCTGCACCAGGACCTGCCCTTCGAGCAACTGGTGGATAGCCTGCAACTGCCCCGCAGCCTCAGCCACGCACCGCTGTACCAAGTGATGGTGGCCCAGCAACTGGCCATGGAATCGCGGTTGCGCTTCCCGGGGCTGGAATTCGAAGCCCTGGACACTCCGTTGCGGCATTCGGAATGCGACCTGGATCTGCACGTGCTGTGCCCCGCCAATGCACCGATCCAACTGGAGCTGATGTTCGCCCTGGACCTGTTCGTCGCCGACAGCGCTCGCCAGACCCTGGCCCGCCTGGAGCACTTGCTCGAGCAGATGCTCGCCGAACCGCAACGCCCGGTGGCAGCCCTGCCGCTGTTAATGGACGCGGAATGGCAGCGCACGGTGGTGGAATGGAACCGTACCGAGATGGCGGTGCCCACCCATCTGACCTTTGCCCAACTGTTCGAACAACAGGCCGAGCGCACCCCCGAGCGTGACGCGTTGTGCTTCGAGGGCCGTCGCCTGAGCTACGGCGAGTTGAACCGCCGGGCCAACCAGGTGGCGCACTATCTGCGCAGCCGTGGCGTGGTCGCCAATCGTCCGGTGGCGCTGTGTGTCGAGCGCTCGCTGGAACTGTTGGTCGGCCTGCTGGGGATTCTCAAGGCCGGCGGCGCCTATGTGCCGCTGGACCCGACCTACCCGGTGGATCGCCTGGCCTACATGCTCGAAGACGCGCAACCGGCGCTGTTCCTCGGCCAACAGGGCCTGTTGGAACAGTTGGGCGCGGACCTGCCACGCCTGCGCCTGGACAGCGACGCGGCGCTGTTCGCCGATCAGCCGGACGACAACCTGCCTCCGCTCGCCGGGCCGCACGACCTGGCCTACATCATGTACACCTCCGGCTCGACCGGTAAGCCCAAGGGCACCCTGGTCACCAACGGCTCGGTGGTCAACCTGGCCTGGGCGCGGATCCATGGCCTGTACCGCCGTTACACCGACCAGCCGATGCGCACCAGCTTCAACTACTCGTTCGCCTTCGACAGCTCGGTGGCCGAACTCATCCTGCTGCTCGACGGCCACAGCCTGTACCTGACTCCGGAAGACGTGCGCTACGACCCACAAGCACTGGCGCAGTTCTTCGAGGAAACCCGCCTGGAGGCCTTCGAGTGCACCCCGGCGCAACTCAAGGCCCTGCTCGAAAGCGACGGCGTACGCCGTGGCGAGGTGTACCTGCCACGCTTCGTGCTGTTCGGTGGCGACGCCGTGGACGCGCAGTTGTGGCAACGCCTGCCGTCGATTGCCGGCAGCCGCTTCTTCAACACCTACGGCCCGACCGAGTGCACGGTGGATGCCACCGGTTGCGCGGTCGATGATTTCCCGGCGCGCCCCATCATCGGACGGCCGATTGCCAACGTGCGCACCTACGTTCTCGACGGGTTCCTCAACCCACTGCCGGTGGGCGTTCCGGGCGAACTGCACATCGGCGGTGCCGGGGTGACCCTGGGCTACCTCAACCGTGCCGAGCAGACCGCGAAGGTGTTCATCGAGGACCCCTTCTCGCCGCTGGAAGGCGCGCGGATGTACAAATCCGGCGACCTGGTGCGCTGGCTGCCCGACGGCCAGCTCGAATACCTCGGGCGCATGGACCATCAGGTGAAGATCCGTGGCTTCCGCGTCGAACTGGGGGAAATCGAAACCCTGATCGGCGCCCAACCCGGCGTCCGCCAGGCCGTGGTGCTGGCTCGGGAAGACGTGCCCGGCGAGAAGCGCCTGGTGGCCTACGTGACCTGTGACGAGCAGGCCGATGTCAACGCCTGGCGCAAGACCATCGGCGCCGCCCTGCCCGACTACATGGTGCCTTCGGCGTTTGTGCTGCTCGATGAACTGCCGCTGACCGACAACGGCAAACTCAATCGCAAGGCCCTGCCGGCGCCGGACATCCAAGCCGCGCCGGACGCCCTCGATCCGCCACGCAGCAGCGCCGAACGACAACTCGCCGCGCTGTGGTCGGAGTTGCTGAAGGTGCCGTCGACGCAGATCGGTCGCGACAGCCATTTCTTCTACCTCGGCGGTCATTCGCTGCTGGCAGCGGCGTTGTTTGCCCGTCTGCGCCAACAGTTCGCCACGGTGCCGCCGCTGCGGGCCGTGTTCGAACATCCGACCCTGGAGGCCCTGGCCGCGCTGCTGGGCGATCCGCTGCAAGCGTCCGCCGCGACCTTCGTCCCGGCACCACGTCCGGCGCGCTTGCCGTTGTCGTTCGAACAACAACGCTTGTGGTTCCTGGAACAACTGAGCGCCGGCGGTGGCGAATACAACGTGGTCAGCGCCGTGCAATTGGACGGTGAGCTCGACACCCGGGCCCTGCAAGCGGCCCTGAACAGTGTGGTGCAACGTCACGAAATCCTGCGCAGCCGCATCGTGCGCGAGAGCGATGGCGAGTTGGCGCTGGTCATCGAGCCGCAAGTCGACATCACCTTGCAGTCGACAGCCCTGGAAGCCACCAGCGACGCGCACTGGCAGCAACTGAGCGACGACGCCATCCACGCAGAAACCGGACGCCGTTTCGACCTCGCCAGCCAAGTGCCGATCCGCGCCACCCTGCTGCAACGCAGCGGTCACGCCCAAGCCTTGCTGTTGCTCACCGTGCACCACTGCGCCACCGACGATGCCTCCAGCCAGAACCTGCTGGATGAACTGGGCCGCTGCTACAGCGCCCATTGCCAGGGCTCCGTGGCAACGCTGCCGGAACTGGTGCTGCAATACCCCGACTACGCCCTCTGGCAGCGCGAGCCGGGTCAACAGACCGCGTTCAGCAGCCAGTTGGAATACTGGCGTGGGCAACTGGAGGACGGCGACTACCTGCTGGACCTGCCCACCGAACAGGGCCGCCCCAACCACCTCGCCCCGGCAGCCGGTGCGGTGCAATTGCAACTGCCGCCGGCCCTGGTCGGACGTCTGCGACAGTTCGCCCAGCAACGCGGCGCCACCCTGTACATGCTGATGCTCAGCGCCGCGCAACTGCTGCTGGGTCGCTACGCCAACCAGCGCGACGTGCGGGTCGGCAGCCCGGTGGCCCAACGTCCGTTCGCCGAGCTGCAGCCGCTGATCGGTTGCTTCGTCAATACCGTGGTCATGCGCGCCGATCTCGATCCGAGCCTGGACTTCGAAGGCTTGCTGAGTCAGGTCCGTCACCGCGTACTGGACGCCCAGCAGCATCAGGACGTACCGTTCGACCAGGTTGTCGAGCACCTCAAGCCGGCCCGCAGCCTCGGCCAGACGCCGTTGTTCCAAGTGCTGTTCGCCATGCAGAACGGGGATTCCTCCTGCCCGCACTGGCCGTCGTTGCAGGTCAGCGAACGCGCCGTGAGCGCCCAGGCCACCAAGTACGATTTGAACTGGGAAGTGTATGACGGCGAGGTGCTGTCGGTGTTGCTGGAATACCGCGCCGCGCTGTTCAGCGAAACCACCGCCCGGCGTTGGCTGGAGCAATGGCAGCAACTGCTGGAAGCCATGCTCGATGCACCACAGACCCGCCTCGCGGACTGGTCGCCGTTGGCAGCGACAGAGCGCCAGCGCCAACTGGTCGAGTGGAACGCCACCGAGCGTCACTACAGCGGCCCTACCGACCTGCACACCGCCCTCAGCCAACAAGCCGCCCTCAGCCCCAACGCCCCGGCGCTGGTGTTCGAAGGCCAGCACCTGAGCTACGCCGAGCTGGATCACCGGGCACAAGCCGTTGCCCGGGCCCTGCGTGCGGCCGGCATCAGCACCGATGACATCGTGCCGGTGTGCATGGAACGCTCGGTGGACATGGTCGTCGCCCTGCTCGGCATCGTCCATGCCGGCGCCGCGTGGCTGCCGCTGGATCCGGAACTGCCCGCCGGGCGCCTGGCCTTCCTGATCGAAGATGCCGACGCCAAGGTCAGCCTGACCCAGGCGCAGTGGTTGTCGCGCCTGCCAACCGGCCATCAGGCCTGGACCCTCGACACCCTGCCCCAGGCTCCGGCGTTCGACCCGATCAGCGTCGCGGCCAGCGACCTGGCCTACGTGCTCTACACCTCCGGCTCCACCGGCCAACCGAAAGGCGTGATGAACGAACACGGCGCCTTGATGAACCGCCTGTACTGGATGCAGGACGCGTTCCCGATTGGTCCGAACGACCGCGTGCTGCAGAAAACCCCGTACAGCTTCGACGTCTCGGTGTGGGAGTTCTTCTGGCCGCTGATCACCGGCGCCACCCTGGTGGTAGCCCGTCCGGATGGTCATCGCGACCCGGCGTACCTCAGCCAACTGATCCAGCAAGAACAAGTCACGACGTTGCACTTCGTACCGTCGATGCTCCGCGCCTTTGTCGAGGAGCCGAGCCTGGTCGATTGCCGCAGCCTGCGCCAGGTGTTTGCCAGCGGCGAGGCGCTGCCAGTGGATCTGGTGCGGCGTTTCATGGGCCAACACCCGACGGCGCTGATCAACCTGTACGGTCCGACCGAAGCGGCCATCGACGTATCGGTATGGCGCTGCTCGGTGGACGATGTGATCGTGCCCATCGGCAAACCCATCGCCAACCTGCGCCTGTACATCCTCGACGAGAACATGCAACCGCTGCCTATTGGCAGCATCGGTGAGCTGTACATCGGTGGTGTCGGCGTCGCTCGCGGTTACCTCAAGCGCCCGGACCTGACCGAGGAACGCTTCCTCGCCAGCCCGTTCATCGACGGGGATCGCCTGTACCGCACCGGTGACCGCTGCCGTTTCCTGGCCGATGGCAACATCGAATACCTCGGACGTCTGGATCACCAGGTGAAGCTGCGCGGCCAGCGTATCGAACTTGGCGAAATCGACGCTGAGCTGCTGGCGCAAAGCGGCGTTCGCGATGCCGCGACCCTGCTGCTGGACCAACGCTTGGTGAGCTTCTGGTGCGGTGACGCAAACGAGGCAGTCATTCGTAGCGCATTGAGCAACAGCCTGCCCTCGCACATGCTGCCCAGCTTCTTCGTCCAGCTCGACAGCCTGCCCCTGAACAGCAACGGCAAACTCGACCGCAAGGCCCTGACCGCGACCCCGCTGCCGGAACACCACAGCGACCGGCCGCACACCGCGCCGCGCACTGCCACGCAAAGCGCGCTCTGCGAGTTGTTCAGCGAAGTGCTGGAATGCGCGTCGGTGGGCATCGAAGATCACTTCTTCCAGCTCGGCGGCCATTCCCTCTTGGCGACCCGACTGGTCAGCCGGGTCCGTGAACGCCTGGGGGTTTCCCTGCCGTTGGCAGTGGTGTTCGAACGCCCGACAGTCGCGGCCCTCGCCGATTACCTGGGCGTGGCGACAGCGGACGAATCAATCACCGTGCAGCCGCGTCCGGCGACACTGCCCTTGGGGCTGGCGCAGAAGCGCTTCTGGATGCTCAGCCGCCTGGTGCCGGACTCTCGCGAGTACCACATGCCGTTCGCCCTGACGTTGCGCGGCGAGCTGCAGGTCCGCGTCTTGCGCGAAGCCTTCGAACTGGTCAGCCAACGCCACCTGGTGTTGCGCAGCCGGATTGTCGAAGTCCAGGGCGAGCCGCAACTGCTGATCGACGACCACGGGCCAGCGCTCGCGGTCACGGCCGTTGCCACACAGGATTGGACCGCGACCTGCGCCACGGCCCAAGCCGAGTTGATGGCGCCGTTCGACCTGGCCGCCGCCGCGCCTTGGCGGGCGCACCTGCTGCAACGCCTGGACAGCGACGAAAGCCTGTTGCTGGTGTGCCTGCACCACAGCGCCACCGACGGCTGGGCCATGCAGTTGCTCATCGATGAGCTGACCCAGGCTTACGCCGCCGGCCTCGATGGGCAATCGCCGGGCTGGACGCCGCTGGCGATCGACTATGTCGACTTCGCCCTGTGGCAACAGCACCCGGACACCCAGGCCCGACGCAATGACAGCCTGGATTACTGGAAAAACCACCTGGGCCAGGACGACTACCAGCTCGACCTGCCCATCGACCATCCACGGGGCGCCGAAGCCGATCGTCGGGCCCGTCAGTTGATCGTCAACCTCGGCACCCAGCGCGCCGAATCGATCCGCCAGTTCGCCCGTCAGCGCGGCACCACCACTTACGTGGTGCTAGCCTCGGCCCTGAGCGCACTGCTGGCGCGTTACAGCGGTCAGCGCGAGATTCGTCTCGGCACTCCGGCAGACCAGCGCGATCAGCCGCAATCCCAGACGTTGCTGGCCTGCCTGGTCAACACCCTGGTGATCCGCAGCGAAGTCGACCAGCGGGCCCCGGCCGAGCAATTGCTCGCCAGTCTCGAAGCCGATCTGCGTGCGGCCCAGGCCCACGCGGACCTGCCCTTCGCCACCCTGGTCGGCGCCGTCGCCCAACACCGCGACCTGAACCGCACGCCGCTGTTCCAGGTGCTGTTCTCCCTCAACTATGGCCGCGTGGACAGCAGCCAATGGCCGGGACTGGAGGTCGAAGAGCAGACGCTGCCGGTGATCGACGCCAAGTTCGAACAGAGCTGGGAAGTCCAGGACGACGGCAGCGACATGACCCTGGCGCTGGAATACCAAGCGGCGCTGTTCGACGAGTCGACGATGCAACGCTGGAGCGCGCAGTGGTGTGCGCTGCTGGATGCGTTGGTGGCGGCGCCTGGGCGAACGCTGATCGAGCTGTTCCCGCAGCAGCAGGATCAGCAGCAACTGGACCGCTGGAACGCTACCGAGCGTCACTACAGCGGCCCTACCGACCTGCACACCGCCCTCAGCCAACAAGCGGCCCTCAGCCCCAATGCCCCGGCACTGGTGTTCGAAGGCCAACGCCTGAGCTACGCCGAGCTGGATAATCGGGCGCAAGCCGTCGCCCGGGCCCTGCGTGCAGCCGGCATCGGCACCGATGACATCGTACCGGTGTGCATGGAGCGCTCGGTGGACATGGTCGTCGCCCTGCTCGGCATCGTCCATGCCGGCGCCGCCTGGCTGCCGCTGGATCCGGAACTGCCCGCCGGGCGCCTGGCCTTCCTGATCGAAGACGCCGACGCCAAGGTCAGCCTGACCCAGGCCCAGTGGCTGTCGCGCCTGCCAAGCGCGCATCAGGCCTGGACCCTCGACACCCTGCACCCGGCACCGGCGTTCGACCCGATCAGCGTCGCGGCCAGCGACCTGGCCTACGTGCTCTACACCTCCGGCTCCACCGGCCAACCGAAAGGCGTGATGAACGAACACGGCGCCTTGATGAACCGCCTGTACTGGATGCAGGACGCGTTCCCGATTGGTCCGAACGACCGCGTACTGCAAAAAACCCCGTACAGCTTCGACGTCTCGGTGTGGGAGTTCTTCTGGCCGCTGATCACCGGCGCCACCCTGGTGGTCGCGCGTCCCGATGGTCATCGCGATCCGGCGTACCTCAGCCAGCTGATCCAGCAGGAACAGGTCACCACGTTGCACTTCGTGCCGTCGATGCTCCGCGCCTTTGTCGAGGAGCCGAGTCTGGTCGACTGCCGCAGCCTGCGCCAGGTGTTTGCCAGCGGCGAGGCGCTGCCGGTGGATCTGGTGCGGCGCTTCATGGGCCAACACCCGGCAGCACTGGTCAACCTGTACGGCCCGACCGAAGCGGCCATCGACGTGTCGGTCTGGCGCTGCTCGGTGGACGATGTGATCGTGCCCATCGGCAAACCCATCGCCAACCTGCGCCTGTACATCCTCGACGAAAGCCTGCAACCGCTGCCCATCGGCAGCATCGGTGAGCTGTACATCGGCGGTGTCGGCGTCGCTCGCGGTTACCTCAAGCGTCCGGACCTGACCGAGGAACGCTTCCTCGCCAGCCCGTTCATCGACGGTGATCGCCTGTACCGTACCGGCGACCGCTGCCGTTTCCTGGCCGATGGCAACATCGAATACCTCGGACGTCTGGATCACCAAGTGAAGCTGCGCGGCCAGCGTATCGAACTCGGTGAGATCGACGCCGCGGTGCTGAACCTGCCGGCCATCACCGGGGCCTGCACCCTGGTCATCGATAACCGGCTGGTGGCGTTCTACAGCAGCAGCGCGGCGCAATCGGGCCTCGACACCCTGCTCGCCGCCGAGTTGCCGGCCTACATGGTGCCGGCGGTGTGGGTCCACGTCCCGACGCTGCCGCTCAACAGCAACGGCAAGATCGACCGCAAGGCCCTGGCGGCCCTGCCCTTGCCGCAAACCCAGAAAGACTACGCCGCGCCGCGCAACGCGCTGGAAAGCCTGTTGTGCCAGTTGTTCGGCGAGCTGCTTGGCGAAAGTCTGACCGGCGGCCGCGAGGTCGGCACCACCGACAGTTTCTTCGCCTTGGGCGGGGATTCGATTCTCGGTCTGAAGCTGATCTCACGCCTGCGCGAACACGGCTACTCGCTGACGCCACGGGACCTGTTCCGCTCGCCCACCCCGGCGGCGCTGGCCCAGGTGACCACGGCCCTGCTGACCCAGGCCGAACAGGGCGAAGTGACCGGTACGATGCCGCTGATGCCTTTGCACCAGTGGTTCTTCGACCAACAGCAACCCCAGGCCGCGCACTGGAACCAGTCCGTGCTGGCCGACAGCGACCGGCGTCTTGAGCCAGCCATCGTGCAGGCGGTGTTGGATCGCTTGGTCGCGCACCACGACGCCCTGCGCTTGCGCTTCGCCGAGGTCGACGGACAGTGGCAAGCACGGATCGCTCCTGTAGCGCCGGCGCAAATGACTTGCTGCGAGCACCCGGATCAACTGCTACAGGTCGCACAAAGCCTGGACCTGCAACACGGTCCCCTGTTTGCCGCTGCCCTGCTGGAAGGTGAACCGCAGCGCCTGTATCTGGTGGCTCATCACCTGGTGGTGGATGCGGTGTCCTGGACGCCGCTGCTGGAGGATTTCCAACAGCTGTATTCAGGACTGGAGCGCGGCGAACAAACCACCTTGCCGGCGAAAACCACCTCCTACCGCCAGTGGGCCGAGCACCTGCATGCCCACGCCGCCAAGGTAGCGGGCGAACAGCGCTACTGGAGCACTCAGATCAGCGTGAACCGGCCGCCGGTTGCCACCGTGGCCGAGCGCCGGACCCTGTCGGCCCGTTGGGAGGTCACCCGCACCCACCAATGGCTAACCGAGTCCCACGCAGCGTACCGCACGCAACCGGAAGAACTGCTGATCGCCGCCCTCGCCGCGACCCTGGCGGAAACCGAAGATCGCAGTGACATCGTCGTGGATCTGGAGCGCCATGGCCGCGATGCGCCTTTCGACGGCCTGGACGTCAGCCGCACGGTTGGCTGGTTCACCACGCTGTTCCCGTTGCGCGTCAGCGCCAGCGGCGCCCATGGCGACCAGGTGCGCAACGCCAAGGAAGCCTTGCGTGCCGTGCCGGGCCAGGGCCTTGGCTACGGCTTGCTGCGTCAACGGGGTGAACTTCCGGCCAGTCATGGCGATGTGCTGTTCAACTACCTCGGACATGAGCAGACGCCCGAGGGCTGGTTGCGCGCCAGCAGCCTGACCCCACCGTCGGACGTGTCGCCGGCCAACCGGGTGACCCATGCTCGCGAAGTGGTGGCGTGGCTGGAGGACGGCGTGTTGCGTGTCGAATGGCACAGCGTCACGCCGGAGGCCGACAGCCGCTTGCCCGCTCGCCTGTTGGAGCACCTGCAAGCGCTGGTCGAGCACTGCCTCGATCCGCAGGCCGGCGCGCTGATGCCCTCGGACTTCCCGCTCGCCAAGGCGCTGAACCAGAAGTCCCTGGACAAACTGCTGGGCAAGCTCAAGACCAAACCGAACTCCCAAAGCCAGTGAGTGGCGCAGCCGCCGCGGGGTCACTGCCTGACCACCGCGGCGCCAGCCCGACACCCACTGTTTTCAAGCCTTTGAAATGGACCAAGCAAGCATGAACAACATCGAAGACATCTACTCCCTTTCGCCGACCCAGCACGGCCTGTTGTTTCACAGTGTCTTTGAACCGGATTCGCGGGTGTACTACCAGCAATTGAGCCTGGAAATGAACGGCCCGCTGCAACTCAACGCCTTTCGCGGTGCCTGGCAGGCGCTGATACAGCGCCACGCCGTGCTGCGCAGCGCGTTTCTCTGGGAAGAGCTGGACGACGCCTATCAGGTGGTGCAGCAGGACGTCGACCTGCCCCTGACCGAACTGGACTGGCAGGACCGCGCAGACCCACAGGCCGCCCTGGAACAACTGGGTCTGGAGCAACGGGCGCAACCCCTGGAGCTGAATGAATCGCCACTGATGCGCGTCTGCCTGGTGCGCCTGGCACCCGAGCGCTGGCACCTGATCTGGACCTTCCATCACATCCTCATGGACGGCTGGAGCGTCGGCATCGCGGTGCAGGAATGGCTGGCGCTCTACTACGAGCAAGCCCATGGCCGCCCCGCCCACCTGCCACCGACCCGCGCCTACCGCGACTACATCGCCTGGCTGGCGGAGCAGGACATGGCAGCCACCGAAGGCTTCTGGCGCGAGCAGTTGCAGGACCTCAGCGAACCGACCCCGCTGCCCAGCTTTGCCGTGCGCGAGGCCGCGCCTGCTGGAGCGCCTTTCGCCGAGCGGGAAAGCCTGCTGGATGACAGCGAAACCGAGCAGCTGTCACAGTTCGCCCGTCGCCACGACCTGACCATCAATACCTTGATCCAGGGCGCCTGGGCATTGCTGCTGGGCCAACACGCCGGACGTGACGACGTAGTCTACGGCGTCACCGTCGCCGGCCGCCCGGAGAACCTGGCCGCGGTCGACAGCACCGTCGGGCTGTTCATCAACACCCTGCCGCTGCGGGTGCAGTGGGCCGACAGCCCGGCGCTGGTGGACTGGCTGCAGCAGTTGCAGCACGCCAACAGCGACCTGCGCCACCACGCCTACCTGCCCCTGGGCAAACTCAAGGCGATGACGCGCATCGCCGCCGAGCAGGCGCTGTTCGATTCGATCCTGGTGTTCGAAAACTTCCCGGTCACCGATGCGCTGAACCAGGACACCGGCGGCTTGAGCTTCAGCGCTCCGGCCAGCGAGCAGCGGGCCGACGGCATCACCCTGACCCAGGGTCGCAACCACTTCCCGCTGTCGCTGATCGTGATGCCGGACAAACAGTTGCACTACCTGATCAGCTACGACCGCAGCCGCTTCAGCGACGCCGAGGTCGCGGTGTTGTCCGCACAGTTGCGCGCGATTCTGTTGGCGATGACGGCGCAAGCCCAGTGCCGGGTCAACGAACTCGAGTGGCTGAGCCTGGAAGAACGCCAGCAGTTGTTGGTACAAGGGCTCGGCGCGCAACTGCCGGTATCCCAGGACTGCCTGCACCAGCGTTTCGAACAGCAAGTAGCCGCATACCCCGAACAACTGGCGGTACGCGATCGCCAGGTGGCACTGACCTACCGTGAACTCGATAAACAGGCCAACCGCCTCAGCCAATACCTGCGCGCCCAGGGCATCGGCCACGACAGCGTGGTCGCCCTGGCCATGGAGCGCAGTGCCGATTTCGTCATTGCCCTGCTCGCCACCCTCAAGGCCGGCGCGGCGTATCTGCCGCTGGACATCAAGCAGCCCGCCGGCCGCCTGGCTGACGTGCTGGTAGACAGCCGCGCCGCGCTGTTGATCGGCGCCAGCCCTTCGCCGCTGCTCAAGGGCCTGGCCGAGCACACACCGACGCTATGGCTGACCGAACAGGCCCAGGCCATCGCCGCCCAGCCAGACGTGCCACCCGCCGTGGCCCACAGCCCGAGCGATGCCGCCTACGTGATCTACACCTCGGGCTCCACCGGCACGCCCAAGGGTGTGGTGGTCGAGCACCGGTCCATCGTCGACTACCTGACGGCGGTGCAAGCCGTGCTCAACCCGCCAGCGGCCGCCCGCTACGGCTTGCTGTCGAGCATCGCCGCCGACCTCGGCCATACCCAACTGTTCGGTGCGCTGTGCAGCGGCGCCAGCCTGTTGCTGGTGGATGAAGACAGCGGTTTCAGCCCACTGGCACTGGCCGAACTCTTCGACCAGCATCCGGTGGATGTGCTGAAAATCACCCCAAGCCACCTCGCCGGCCTGTTGCAGGCACTGCCCGATGCCCGCCTGCTGCCCCGCGCGCTGCTGGTGTTCGGTGGCGACGCCCTCAGCCCGGCGCTGCTGGAACAGGTGAACCGCCTGGCACCGGGCTTGAAGGTGTTCAACCACTATGGCCCGAGTGAAGCGACCGTCGGCGCCATCGCGACCGAACTGCCGGCGGGCCTGCGCAGCATCGCTCTCGGCCGGCCGCTGCCGAACCGTCAACTGCAGGTGGTCGATGGCAATGGTCGCCTGGCCGCCATCGGCGTGTCCGGTGAGCTGCTGATCAGCGGCGCCCTGGCCCGGGGTTACCTGCACCGGGACGACCTCACCGCCGAACGCTTCCATGTCGATGCGAACGAACAGCGCTGGTACCGCACCGGCGACCGCGTGCGCTGGCAAGTCGACGGTCAAATCGCGTTCCTTGGCCGAGTCGACAGCCAGGTGAAGATCCGTGGCAACCGCCTGGAGCTGGGCGAAGTCGAGGCGCAGATCAAGCGCCTGTCACCGCTGATCGAGCAGGCACTGGTGCGCGTCGTCGAACTGGACGGCAGCCCACGCCTGGTGGCCTGGCTGGTCGCCAGCCAATCGATCTCACCCGCCAAGCTGCGCAACGACCTCAGCGCCCGCGTGCCGGACTACATGGTGCCGGCGCACTTCATCACCCTCGACGAACTGCCCCTCACCCGCAATGGCAAAGTCGACGTGCAGCGCTTGCCGACACCACAGAAACCCACCGACGACAGCGCCAGCCATGTCGCCCCGCGCAACGAAGTCGAAGCACTGCTGGCCGACATCTGGCAGGACGTTCTCAAGCTTGAACGGGTGGGTGTGCACGACAACTTCTTCGCGCTGGGGGGGGACTCGATCATCAACTTGCAGATCATCGCCCGCGCCAACCAGCAGGGACTGAAGCTCACGCCTCGGCAGTTGTTCGAAAACCGCACCATCGCCGACATCGCCCGGGTACTGGGTGCCGATGCCAGCCAGGGGGTGGCGGAAAACCTTGCCAACGGTTACGAGCTGCCACTGGGCGCCGGCCAACGGGCACGCCTGCAACAGGGCCCGCTCGAGGCCACCTGGCGCTGCGTGGCGCTGGCCCAGGTCATCGACAGCGACTTGCTGGGCCAGGCGATCAGCGCCTTGCAGCAACACCACCAGGCCCTGCGCCTGGCACTCAAAGCGTTGCCCGACGGGCAATGGCAGCAACGGGTACTGGGCTCGGCCAAGGCGCCGCTGATCGCCCACGAGAAACTGGCCGAGTGCGACCCGCTGCACTTGCAAGCCCTGGCCCAGGCCGGTGTCGACGCGCTTGAACTGGATGCTGGCCAGACCTTGCATGCCTGCCTGCTGGACGTGGCTGGCAAGCCGTCCCTGTTGCTGGCCGCTCACCCGCTGTGCGTGGACGAGGCATCCTGGTCGCTGCTGCTCACCGACCTCAACCTGGCGCTGGCACAGCTGATGTATCACCGGCCGGTCCGCCTGTCCTATGCCGGCGGCGATTTCAGCCAGTGGACGCGACACCAGCAGGCACACGCCCAAAGCGATGCCCTCGACGACGCCTGGGAACATTGGCTGCAATACGCCGGCATGGAGCCGCTGCAACTGCCGGAAAGCGAGCAACCCAGCAGCGTGGTCGAACACGCCCTGCCCGCCAGCACCTCCAGCGAACTCAAACGCGTGGCCGAGGTGCTGCAACTGGACTGGAACAACCTGCTGGCCGCAGCCGTGGTCGAACAATGCCGTGAGCTGGGCGGCGACGGCCTGGTTGCACTGAGCGTTCAAGGCACCCGCCCCGCCACCGAGCGCTTGCCTGTCGATGCGCCCATCGCCGTGGCCGACCTCGAACCGGCACGCATCCTCGGCCCCCTGGATCTGGCCGTGCCGTACTTCCTCCAGACCGAAGGCGACAGCCTGCTGCAACGCGTGCAGGCCCTGGTCGCGCAGATGCGCGCCTACCCGCAACAAGGCGTTGACTACGGCGCCTTGCGCTACCTGTCGGACAACACTTACCTGCAAGAGCCCCTGCGCGATCTGCCGGCGGCAGCGGTCGCCATTCGCTGGTTGGGCAACCTCGACAGCCATCGCGAGGAGCACGGCATCCTCACCGGGGTCGAAGCGGCAAATCCACTGGCGGCGTCTGCCTGTCCGCTGACCCTCGACGCCTGGTGGCAGGACGATTGCCTGCACCTGCGCAGCCAGGGCGGCCTCGCCGCGACTTGGGCACCACGGCTCATGCAACGCTTGAGCGAACTCGCCAGGCTGCACAGCGCAACCGACCTGCGCCCTGCCAGCCAGGCCTTCCCGCTGTGCCACACGCAAGCGACGACCCTGGCGGCCGAGCCCCTGGACTGGTCGAACATCGAAGACGTCTACCCGTTGTCGTCGATGCAACAGGGCATGCTCCTGCACACCCTGCTGCAACCCCACAGCGGCATCTACCTGATGCAGCAACGCTACAGCTGGGACGGCGTGTTGCAACGCCCGGCCATGGAAGCGGCCTGGCAATTGTTCCTGCAACGGCACCCGATGATGCGCACCGCGTTCTGGTGGCAGGAAGACCACGAGCCGTTGCAATGCGTCTACCGACAGACCCACCGGGCTTTCGACTGGCAGGACCTGCGCCATCTCGATGAAGAGCAGCAGCGCCTGGCAATGGACCAGGCCCTGGAAGCGCAACGCCTGCAAGGCTTCGACATGGCCTGCGCGCCGCTGACCCATCTGCGGGTGTTCCAACTCGATGAGCGCCGCTTCGCCGTGGTGCGCAGCTTCCACCATATCCTCACCGATGCCTGGTGCTTCGGCCTGTTGATGGAGGACCTGCTGGCGATCTACCAGGCCCTGGTGCGCCAGGAGCCCGTGGCCCGTCCGCGCCTGCGTTCGTTCCGAGGCTACATGAGCTGGCTGGAGCGCCATGACATGGCCGCCGCGCACGCCTTCTGGCAAGCGGAAATGGCCGGTTTCAGCGAGCCGACGCCGCTGCATGTGGACAGCCCCGTGGCCCGCCCCGAGCAGGCACCGGAGCAAGTCGGCGACTTCGACCAGACCCTGAGCATCGCCCAGACCCAACGGTTGCAGCAGTTGTGCCAGCAATATCAACTGACCCCCAACACCTGGATCCAGGGCGCCTGGGCGCTGTTGCTGTCGCGCTACAGCGGCAACCGCGACGTACTGTTCGGCGTGACTGTGGCCGGCCGCCCGACCGATCTGGCCGGTGTGGAGGAAATGGTCGGGCTGTTCATCAACAGCCTGCCGCTGCGGGTCGACGTCGACCCCGAAGCGCCGGTCGCCGACTGGCTGCAGGCATTGCTGTCGCACAACGCGCAGCTGCGCGAGCACGAAAGCGCGTCACTGGTGGACATCCAGCGTTGCAGCGAAGTGCCCCGTGGCCAGCAGCTGTTCGACAGCCTGGTGGTGTTCGAGAACGCCCCGCTGGACATCAGCAGCGTGCAACTGGACGCCTTCAGCATCGACATCTACGAAGACCGGGTGCACACCAACTTCCCGATGACGGTGGTGCTGTACCCTGGCGATCGCCTGGGCATTCGCCTGTCCTATGACAGCCAGCGCTTCAGCACCGACACCGTGCAGCGCATGCTCGGTCATCTGGTACAACTGCTGTCGAGCATGCTCGATCAGCCGCAAGCGCCCCTGGGCAGCCTGCACATGCTCCCCGAAGCGGAGCGCCAGCAGTTGCAGATCGAGTGCAACCGCAGCGCCGTGGACTTCCCGCTGGAGCGCGGCTACGCGGCGCTGTTCGCCGATCAGGTGCAGCGCCGTGCGCAACACCTTGCCGCGGTCTGCCAGGGCCAATCGCTGACCTACGCCGAACTGGACCGCCGCGCCAACGCCATCGCCCACTCGCTGCAAGCGTCGGGCGCCGGTCCGGAAACCCTGGTGGCGCTGTTTGCCGAGCGTGGCCTGGCCTTGCTGACGATGATGATCGCCACGCTCAAGGTCGGCGCCGCATTCCAGGCCCTGGACATCCAGCAACCGCCCGCTCGCCTGGCGGAACTGCTGAACCTCGGCGAAGCCCCGCTTCTGCTGGTCTGCGAGAGCGCGGCGGCGACGCTGGACAACGTCCTGCCGCAGCTGCGCCGGCAACCCACCTGCCTGATCGCCCAAGCGCTCTGGCAAAGCGGCGCACCAGCACCGGTCAGCTACGCCCATACCCCCGACCAGCTGGCCTACGTGATCTTCACCTCGGGTTCCACCGGCACGCCGAAAGGGGTCATGGTCGAACAACGAGGAATGCTCAACAACATGTTCGGCAAGGTGCCGAGCCTGGGCCTGGGCGAACACGACCGGATTGCCCAGACGGCGTCCGCGGCGTTCGACATCTGCGTGTGGCAGTTCCTCGCCGCGCCGCTGTTCGGCGCCACCGTGCATATCCTGCCCGATGCCCAGGCCCACGACCCGGTGGCCCTGCTCGACGCCGTTCAGGAACACGGGCTGACGTTGCTGGAAACCGTGCCAGCGCTGATTCGCGGCATGCTCCAGGAGAGTCAGGCGCATCACAACCTGGCAAGCCTGCGCTGGCTGCTGCCCACTGGCGAGGCCCTGCCACCGGCCCTGGCGCGGGACTGGTTCGCACGCTTCCCGGCCATCCCGTTGATGAACGCCTACGGTCCGGCGGAATGCTCGGACGACGTTGCCTTCCACCCGATCACCGAGGCACCGACCGACGACTGCCTGCACATGCCCATCGGCAAGCCGACCGCCAACAACCAGGTGTTCGTCCTGGATTCGGAGCTGCGCATGGTGCCCCTCGGCGTTCCCGGTGAGTTGTGCATCGGCGGCGTCGGCGTGGGTCGCGGTTACCTGCGTGACCCGCAGCGCACCCAGGAAGCCTTTGTCCCGCATCCGTTCCAGGCGGACGCACGCCTGTACCGCAGCGGCGACATCGGCCGGATGCGCGCCGATGGCGTGATCGAGTACCTCGGCCGCCGTGACCAGCAAGTGAAGATCCGTGGTCACCGTATCGAACTGGGCGAGATCGAAAACCGCCTGATGCAGCACCCGGCGGTGGACAGCGCTGCCGTCCTGGCGCTGCCCGACGCCCGTGGCGCCTTGCAGCTGGTCGCCTGGTACGTGCTCGACAGCGCTGCCGACCTGGGCGGCGAATCCGCGCAACAGGTGCTGAGCGCTTATCTGGGTACGCAACTGGCGCACTACATGGTCCCGGCCCGCTGGCTGGCGCTTGAGCAATTGCCGCTGAATGCCAACGGCAAGGTCGACCGCCGTGCACTCGCTGCCAAAGGCGTGCCTCAGGCCGAGAGCGCCGATGAGCTGTGCGTGGCACCGCGCACCGCCACCGAGCAGGTATTGGCGGAACTCTGGCAGGAGATCCTCGGCCTGGACAGCGTCGGTGTGCACGATGACTTCTTCGCCATCGGCGGCCACTCGCTCCTGGCTACCCAGGTGCTGTCGCGGATTCGTCGCCGCCTGAACGTCAGCCTGCCGCTGCGCACGCTGTTCGAACGCGGCACCCTGGAGCAACTGGCCACGGCGGTCGACCGGCAACGCGACGCCCAGGTCGTGGCCGAGGGCGACAATGAAATCGCCCTGGCGCCACGTCACCAGCCGCTGCCGTTGTCCTACGCCCAACAGCGCTTGTGGTTCCTCGATCGCTTCGAAGGCCCGAGTGCCGCCTACAACATGAGTACGGTGGTGAGGTTGCGCGGGGCGCTCGACATCCCGGCGCTGCAAGCAGCATTGCAAACTGTACTGGAACGCCACGAATCGCTGCGCACCGCCTTCCACCTCAACGGTGATCAGCCCTGCCAGGTGATCAGCCCGGCACCACGGGTCGACCTGACGCCGACCGAGTTGGCTCAGTTGACCGACGAGGCGCAGGCAGACACCCTGCAACGCCTGATCGATGAGCAGGCAAGCACCCCGTTCGACTTGCAACAGGCGCCGATGCTGCGCGCCAACCTGCTGCGCCTGGGCACGGATGATCATGTGCTGCAACTGGTGCTGCATCACATCGCCACCGACGCCTGGTCCATGGGCATCCTCGTCCAGGAACTGATCATCGGCTATCAGGCGTACACCAGCGGTTCGACGCCGACCCTGCCGGTGCTACCGATCCAGTACGCCGACTATGCCCACTGGCAACGCAGCGAAGCACAGCAACACCTGCTGGCACGGGCCATCGACTACTGGCGGCGCCAACTGGACGGCGCACCGACGCTGATCCCGCTGCCGCTGGATTACCCACGCCCGGCACGTCCCGATTACCAGGGCGCGGCCCTGGAGCAACGCTTCACACCGGCCCAGACCCAGGTGCTCAAGGCGTATGCGCAAGCGCAGCGGGCGACGCTGTTCATGGTCCTGCTCAACGCTTTCAACAGCCTGATGCAGCGTGCCACCGGGGCCAACGATTTCATCGTCGGCACCGACCTGGCCAACCGCGAACACCCGGCCCTGGAACACCTGATCGGGTTTTTCGTCAACGTGCTGCCGATCCGCGCACGCCTGACCGAAGGCGACACCTTCGACGCTCGCCTGCAACGCTTGCGTGAAGATTGCCTGTCGGCCTTCCAGCATCAACAAGTGCCGTTCGACAAGCTGGTGGAGGAGCTGCAACCGCCGCGCACGCCGGGGGTGAACCCGCTGGTCCAGGTGCTGTTCGTCATGCAGAACACACCGAGCGGCAACGCCAACCTGCCGGATCTTGAGGTGGAACACCTGGTCCCGCGCCAGGAGAGCAGCAAGTTCGACCTCGCGGTGTTTGTCGAGGAAGACGAGGAGCAGGGCCTGAACGTGCGCTGGGTGTATCGCACCAGCGTGTTGCAGGAAGCGACTGTCCGGCGTTTCGAGCAAGGTTTCGAAAGCCTGGTCGAGCAGATTGCGGTCTCCGGGCAGGCGCTGGACAACTGGTCCTGGCGCCTCGAGGAAGGCCAGGGCAGCACAGCGCCCGCCCTGCCCGACTCGCCCGCCGACGACGCCACGGCCCGTAGCGCCCGCAAGCTTTCCAAGCTGAGCAAGCTCAAGCAGACCCGCGCCACCGCCGTCAGCCAGCTGGCCCACGAACAGGTGCGCAGCCGCAGCCTGATCCCTGGACAACCCCTGCCGTTGGTGATCGAACCGTTGCTGGGTGACCTGGATCCGGTGCACTGGGCGCTGCAAGCCAGGGAATGGATCAACGGGCAATTGCGCACCCACGGCGGCCTGTTGTTCCGTGGCTTCAACCTGCCGGACGCCGCCGCGTTCGAACAGTTCGCCCAGGCCATCGAACCGGACCTCTATGGGACTTACGGCGATCTGCCGAAGAACACCTCCGGCAAGAACATCTACCATTCCACGCCGTACCCGGAACAACACATGATTCTCTTCCACAACGAGAGCTCGCACCTGCCGCAATGGCCGCGCAAGCAGTGGTTCTATTGCGAGACACCGTCCCCCGTAGGCGGCTGCACGCCCATCGTCGATTGCCGTCAGGTACTGGCGCGGTTGCCGAACGACATCGTCACCCGCCTGAAAACCCACGGCCTGCTCTATGTACGCCACTTCACCGACAAGCTGGACGTACGCTGGCAGGACTTCTTCAAGACCGAACAACGCGAGGAAGTCGAACGCCAATGCCGGGCATCGGGCATGCGCTGGGAATGGCTGGGGGCCGATAACCTGCGTATCGCCCAGCACTGCCCGGCGATTGTCGAGCACCCCGAGACCGGCGAGCTGTCGTTCTTCAACCAGGTGCAACTGCACCACACCGCCTGCCTGGAGCCTGAAGTGCGCAGCAACCTGATCAATCTGTTCGGCCCGGAGCACCTGCCGCGCAACGTCTACTACGGCGATGGCAGCGTGATCGAAGATGCGGTGATGGACGTGATCGGCGCGGCATACGAGGACTGCGCCGTGCGATTTACCTGGCAAAAAGGTGACATGGTGATGCTCGACAACATGCTGGTGGCCCACGCCCGGGACCCCTTTGAAGGCGAGCGCAAGATTTGTGTTGCCATGGGCCAGATGATGCGCCGCGAAGAACTGAAGGAGCATTTGCCTGAAGCGCAGGCGCTGCCGGTGGCGGAGGTGCAGGCATGACGGCTTACGAAAAGCGTGAAGAAGCCTTCGCCCTCTCGCCGCAGCAGCGCAGCCAATGGCTGGGCGGGTTGCCGCCGGTACGGCTGGAGCTGGAGATTCGCGGTGCGCTGGCGCTGGAGCGCCTGCAACAACGGCTCGCCGCGTTGAGTGCTTGCCATGAGGCCCTGCGCTTGCGGGTGCGGCCGGAGCCGGGGTTGCTGACGCCGTTGCAGGTCATTGAGTCCACCGTCACCGCAGCCGATGGGATCACCGTCGAAGTCCAATCGGTGGATGCCGACCGGCACCGGGTCGTGCTGCAACTGCAGGCGCTGAGCGCGGACCGCGGGACCTTGCTGCGCCTGGTGCAGGCACTGGCATCAGCGCAGGCACCGGTGCTCGACGACGAAGCCATGACCTACACCCAATACAGTGCCTGGCTCTACGAATTGCAGGCTGACGACGATGCCGAGCAGGGCCGGCGCTTCTGGGCTACCCAGGCGCTGGACGATTCGGCCGGCGAGTTGCTCTACCGCCAGGTACGCAGCGATCGCGCCGATGCGCCGGTGACCACCCGCCTGATTGCAAACCCGCAATTGGGCATGGCCCTGGACCGTTTTTGCCAGCGTCACGGGGCCTCCCACGAGCAGGTGCTGATGGCGGCCTGGGGCGTCCTGTTGCAGCGCTTGAGCAGCGGCGACAGCCCGGCGCTGACCCTGAACTGGGTGCATGACTGCCGTGACGACTACGAAGAACTCGCCGACTGCTGGGGGCTGTTCGCCAAGCCCCTGCCTTTGCGCTGGGAAGCGGCTCCCGAGCATTCCTTTGCCCAGGCGCTGGCAAAGCTGCAGACGCTCTGCGAACACGCCACCGAATGGCAGGAGTATTGCGGCGCCGGCACCGCCCAGGTGGTCGAAACCGCGCATTACGGCTTTCAATGGGGTGCTCGCCTGCCTGGGCCACTCGGAGTCTTCGGTAGCAGCGCATCGACGCTTGCCGTGCTGGACCTCCAAGCTGTCCCGTCGGGCATGGAACTGCTGCTGGTGGCCGAAACCCTCGGCGGCGACTATCGCCTGAACCTGTCTCACCCGCCGAGCCGCTACAGCGAACAGGCCGCCACGACACTGCTGGAACAGTTGCAGTCGCTGCTGCTCGACGCCCTCGCCTACCCGGACAAACCGCTGTCGGAACTGTCGTTGCAGGCCCCGGGCTTCGCGGCGACGCTGGCTGCCGTGCAGGCCCCGCTCGACGTGCCGCCGGCGTTTACCAGCGTGCCGGCGCGCTTTCGCGAATGTGCCGCACAATTCCCTGGGCACCTGGCCCTGCGCGATCACAACGGGCACTTGAGCTACGCCGAACTGGACGCACGCAGCAACCAACTGGCCCATTACCTGCGCGCCCAGGGTATCGGCCGCGAGGACCGTGTGGCGTTGTACCTGGACCGCTCGGTGCAAATGGTGCTGGCCATGCTCGCCGTGCTCAAGAGCGGCGCAGCGTTCATCCCGCTGGATGCCCAACAGCCCGCGCAACGCTCCCTGGCGATCCTGCAGCAGGCGCAACCGGCCTTCGTCCTCAGCGGCGCGGCCGGCAGCGCACCCGCCCTGCCGTCCGTCGTCAGCCTCGACCTGCGTAATGAAGCCGCCTGGCAACAAGGGCCGACGAGCGCACCGGACTTCGACATCCAACCCCAGGACGCAGCCTACGTGCTGTTCACCTCGGGCAGCACCGGCACGCCCAAAGGCGTCATCGTTGAACACCGGCAGCTTGGCAGCTATGTCGCCAGCGTTTCCCAGCGCCTGAAACTCATGGCGGGCGAGCGCAGCGCAGTGGTTACGTCGCTGGCGGCCGACCTCGGTTACACCCTGCTGTTCCCGGCGCTGCTCAGCGGCGGCGAATTGCACCTGTTGGACAAGGAAACCGCCATGGACGCCCAGGCCTGGGCTGCGTGGCAGACGCAATACCCGATCGATCACTTGAAGATCGTGCCATCGCTGCTCGACGCTTGGTTGATCCATGCCCAAAGCGCTGCCGTGCTGCCGCGCAAGCAATTGATCCTCGGCGGTGAAAGCTGCTCGCGACGCCTGTTGCAGAGCATTCGCAGCCATGCGCCGGCACTGACGATCTTCAACCATTACGGCCCTACCGAAACCACGGTCGGAGTGGTGATGCACGCTGTCGAAGCGGCGGTGGACTATCGTCGCCTGCCCCTCAGCGACCGTCTCGACGGCATGCGCCTGTACTTGCTCGACGACCAGCAGGCCCTGGCCGCTCCCGGCCAAAGCGCCGAGCTGTATATCGGCGGCCCGCAACTGGCACGGGGCTATCTGGACCCACAACAAAGCGCCGACCGCTTTATCGAACTGCCACAATGGCCAGGCGAGCGCCTGTATCGCACCGGCGACATGGCCCGTTATCTTCATGACGGCAGCCTGGAAATCACCGGGCGCGCGGATCGCCAGGTGAAGATCCGCGGCTTTCGCGTGGAACTCGACGAGATACAGGCACAATTGACCCGCCTGCCCGGCGTGGCCCAAGCCGCCGTGGAATGCATCCCTCGGGGCGAACTCGGCCAGCAACTGTTCGCCTTCATGACCCTGGCGCCCGGGCATTCGACCACCGTCGCCCGGCTGCACGGCCAGGCCCAGGATTGCCTGCCGGACTACATGCTGCCGACCCTGCGGATTGTCGAGGCGCTGCCGCTGATGGGTAATGGCAAGCTCGACCGCAAGACCTTACAGCAATGGGCGGACAAAGTGCTCGACACGGTCGGCAGTGCCTTGCCACGCACACCATTGGAAGCCCTGCTCGCCGACGTCTGGGCGCAAGTGCTGGGCCTGGAGCGGGTGGGCATCGACGATGACTTCTTCGAGCTGGGCGGCCACTCCCTGGCGGCGGTGACGCTTGCCAGTCGCCTGCAGACCGCGTTGTCGGCACCGGTGACGGTCAATGCGGTGTTCAACGCCCCCAGCGTCTCGGCCTTTGCGGCGCTGGTGCAGGCCGAGCTCAAGCTCTCGCCCCTGGTCAGGTTGTCGGCGCTCAATGCCGAGGCCGCCAATCTGTTCTGCTTCCACCCGTCCACCGGCCATGTGCAGGACTACCGCACGCTGCTGGCTCCCCTGCAATCCTGGAACCTCTGGGGTTTGCAGGCGGCCTACCTGGCCGAGGACAGCACCACGCTGGACGGTGATATCGAAAGCCTCGCCGCACTCTACGTCGAGCACCTGCGCCAACAGCAGCCCCAAGGCCCCTATCACCTGCTGGGCTTTTCCCTCGGCGGACTGCTGGCGATTGCCGCAGCCGCGCGCCTGGAAAGCCAGGGCGAGCAAGTGGCCTTTCTCGGCATCATCGACTCGCAGTACCAGCATCAGGCACCGGAAGACAGTGTCGAGGCGCTGCTGGAGTCGGCTGCGCAGGCGCTGACCCTGGACAGCCAGGTGCTGATGCGTCAGTTGCCGCCACCCGTCATCGCCGCGTTGACCGAGCAACTGGGCGCCCTGCCCCCTGCGGCACGCCTGGCGGAACTGGTGCAATGGGCCCGCCAGCAAGGCCTGCAACTCGATGGCGACAGTTGGGACCACTTGCAAACGCGGCTGCGCTACCAGCAACACACTCAGCGCCTGCTGGCCAGCTTCAAGCCTGCACGGTTAAGCTGCCCGGTTCATGTCTGGTGGGCCAGCGACACCCTGGCCCAGGCCGAATTCGTCGACCCGCATTGGGAACGCCTGAGCAGCGGGCCGCTGACCCGCGAAGTCGTCCAGGCGCAACACCTCACCATCCTCGAGCAAGGCGTCCTGCATCAGCAATTGGCGGCGCGTCTCGAGACATTTGCGACACACGGAGCGGTTTGAAATGGATCTGTTGTTACTCATGGCTAAACGCTCATGGCGCGCACTGCTGGTGGCGACCCTGACGGGCCTGATCTGCGGCCTCGCCGCGGCCGGGTTGATCGCCAACATCAACCACAGCCTGACGGTGTTCGATCAGTTGCGTCCGGTGGATGGCCTGTATTTCGGTGGGCTGGTGGTGCTGGTGGCGATATCGCGGGTGATCTCCGACATCAGCCTGCTGCGCCTGGGCCAGGGGGCGGTCAACG
Organism: Pseudomonas sp. ICMP22404; assembly: GCF_006227205.1. Classification (GTDB taxonomy): domain Bacteria; phylum Pseudomonadota; class Gammaproteobacteria; order Pseudomonadales; family Pseudomonadaceae; genus Aquipseudomonas. The sequence goes on along the minus strand of NZ_VCNG01000002.1, from coordinate 443,386 downwards.
ACATGCGCCTGCACTTGAGCGCCAAGCTGATCGACACGCCCTATGCGCAGTTGCAACGCCTGGGCAAGCACCGCCTGCTGGCGATGCTGACCGACGACACCCAGACCATCAGCCAGGCAGTGGAGCTGGTGCCGATCCTGTTGGTCAATGCCGGTATCATCGCCGCATGCCTGGCTTACCTGGGCTGGCTGAGCCTGCCGTTGCTCGGTTTGACGATGCTGTTGATTGCCCTGGGCAGCCTCAGTTTCAACTGGCCGCAGCGCCGGGCCTTGACCTCGATCTCCCGTGCGCGGGAGCTCAAGGACCAGTTGTTCGACCAATACCGCCTGCTCACCGACGGCAGCAAGGAGCTGCAACTCAACCACCCGCGCCGGCAGCACTTCTTCACCCGCCTGCTGATACCGGTGAGCCAGCAGTACCGCCGGGACTTTGTACGGGGCATGAGCATCTATGCCCTCGTGCTGAACTGGGGCAATGCAGTGTTCTACTTGCTGATCGGCGTGGTGCTGTTCGCGGCGCCGCAGTTCATTGACCTGAGCGCCAGCCTGGTGACCGGCTATATCCTGGCGATCCTGTACATGATCACGCCGCTGTCGGAACTGATGCACGCCTTGCCGACCCTGGGCCGGGCCAGCGTCGCGCTGAACAAGATCCGCGCCCTGGAAGGTGAGATGCAAACCGCTGAGGAAGCCGTCGGGACGATCTCGCCGACCCAGGTTCGCAGCCTGGTGTGCCGGCAGGTCAGCCATACCTACTATCGCGAGCGCGAGGACGGTCATTTCACCCTTGGCCCCATCGACCTGACCCTCAATGCCGGCGAAGTGGTGTTCATCACCGGCGGCAACGGCAGCGGCAAGACCACCCTGGCCTTGTTGCTGACGGGCCTCTACCGGCCGGAAGGCGGCGACATCATGCTCGACGAGCAAGTCTCCTCAAGCAATGACAACCACCACTACCGCCAGCACTTCTCAGCGATCTTCACCGACTTCTGCCTGTTCGAGAACCTGTTCGATGGCGACGACCCGCAGTTGGTGAAGCAGGCCCAGGACTACCTGATCCACCTGCAGCTGGATCACAAGGTGCACATCGAGGAAGGCAAGCTGACGACACTGGCGCTGTCCACCGGACAACGCAAGCGCCTGGCGCTGCTCAGCGCCTATCTGGATGATCGTCCGTGCTATCTGTTCGACGAGTGGGCAGCCGACCAGGACCCGGTGTTCAAGCACTTTTTCTACACCCGGATCCTGCCGGACCTGCGCGAGCGCGGCAAACTGCTGATCGTCATTTCCCATGACGATGCCTACTTCGGCCTGGCGGACCGGCTGATTCGTATCGAGCATGGCCAGCTCAGCGAAATCGCGCCCCAGACCATTGTGAAAACGCCGGCCATGCTCTCCTGAAGCAGTCGATAGACCTGTGGCGAGGGGATTCATCCCCGCTGGGCTGCAAAGCAGCCCCAAAGCCCTGGTACTCGATATCAAGTGGATTGAGTCACCTATGTTGGGGCTGCTGCGCAGCCCAGCGGGGATAAATCCCCTCGCCACAGGTTCATCGTTCTTCTTAGGTGAACAGCATTACCCCCTAACGGGGCTCACGCTTCTTCATAGATGTAATGCAGGTAGCTCACCTGCTCCGCCAGGGGCAGGCGATGCAGTTTGGGGCAGGACTCGCAGAGCACCGGCGGCTGGCCTTCGACGGGTTCGTGCAGTTGGTAATGCAGGCAGCAATGCCGGCGCAAGGGCAAACACGGGCAGATCTGCGGCGCGGGTGATTCGACCATGCGTTGCAGGCCCCGCAACTTCAGGCGCCCGTCATTCACCGTGACCGGTTCCAGCCACTGGTGCGCCTCGGCAAACCCATCCCGGGACAGGTCGGGGTCCATTCGCGCGAACGCACCATCCCAGATGGCAACCATGTTGCCCCACAGTATCTTCGGTGCCAGGCCCCCGGCGGCGGCCAGGGTCGCGAACAGCGGTGCCAGGTGCTCGTGGACCAACCGTGACCAGTAGGCCGCGTGCTCGTCCGGGCCCAAAGCCGGTAGTCGGCTTGCCAGCCCCAGGGCCGAAGGCTGACCGTCATCGTGCAACAGCACCGCCTCTTCGCCCCAGAAATCGATGGCGCTGTGGCGGGTCAACACACAGGCCAGGGTCGCTGGCAGGACGATGCTCATGTAGTTCATCGACCATTGCGACGCCACGGCGGCGCGATTCACCCCCGGATAACGCAGGGCAAAGCGGGCCAGCAGCGGTTGCAGCACCTCAGGGTCGGCAAGTCGGCTCAACGCAACGGAGGGCTGCTCGCCAGCCCCCTGCCGGATCACCCGCTGTATCGGCGGCCAGGCCTGATTGAGCCATTCTGGAAATTCGATGGCGGGTCTCCCTTTCCCTAATTAATGCAAACGATTAGCATTGGCTGATCCTATCCTTCCTCATCTGCAAACTCAACGTCGTCAGCGACCGGGCTTACCAAGACCACATGCACACACTCCGCACTTTCTGGCGTCTCGCGCGGCCGTTCTGGACATCCGAGGAAAAATACCCGGCCCTGTTGCTGTTGTTGGGCACTGTGTTGATGACCCTGTGCCTGGTGGGCATCAACATTCTCAACAATTTCTGGAACCTGCATTTCTACAACGCGTTGCAGGCCCTGGACTATCACGGCTTTCTCGTCGGCAGCCTGCAATTCATCCTGCTGCAAGTCGGCATGGCCGGGTTTACCGTGGGCGCGTTCCACTTCCAGCAGAAGCTGACCATACGCTGGCGCCGTTGGGCCACCCGGAACATGCTCGACCAATGGCTGGGCAGCCAGCGCTACCAGAAGCTGAGGCTGAGCGAGACCGAGGTCGATAACCCCGACCAGCGGATCGCCGAGGACATCGACCTTTTTATCGTCAAGTCGCTGAAATTGAGCCTGGGGCTGTTGACGTCGGTGGTGTCGCTGTTCTCCTTCCTGAATATTCTCTGGCAGGCGTCGAACCTGGTCAGCGTGCCGTTCGATGACCAATCGGTGGTCATTCCAGGGCTGCTGGTGTGGATCGCACTGGTGTATGCGTTGCTGGGCACCGGCCTGGCGTTCTGGCTGGGGCGCGCATTGCCAAGCCTCAACTTCATGCAACAACGGCGTGAAGCGGATTTCCGCTTCTCTCTCATCCGCCTGCGGGAAAACGCCGACTCGGTGGCCCAATACCGCGGCGAAGCGGTGGAGAACGAGCGCTTCAACCAACGCCTGGAGGCGGCGCTGGAGAACTTCTGGGAGCTGGTCAAGAAGCAGAAGCTGATCATGGGTTACTCGACCTTCTACCTGCGCAGCGCCACGGTCATCCCCATGTTCATCATGGCGCCGCAGTTTTTTGCCGGCGCGTTCCCCTTGGGTCGCCTGACACAGATCAGCGCAGCCTTCGGCGAAGTCCATGCGGCCATCGCCTACCTGGTCAGCGTGTTTCCGGAACTGTCGGAATGGAAGTCGGTGATCGACCGTTTGAACGGCTTCCAGGAGCGCCTGGATCACCTCGAAATCAAGTCCGAGGTCCGGCTCGAACAACAGGCCAGTGGCCTCGATATCAAGGACCTGGACGTCTGGCTGCCCAGCGGCCGGCAATTGTTCAAGGGCTTCAACCTGTCGCTCAAGCCCGGCGACAGCCTCATGATCAGTGCGCCGTCCGGCTACGGCAAATCGACTTTGCTTCGCACCATCAGCGGGCTTTGGCCCCATGCTCGCGGCACCAGCCGCTACGACCGTGAGCAGGCACTGACACTCTCGCAAAAACCCTATCTGCCGCTAGGCTGCCTGCGCGAAGCGCTCTGGTACCCCAACCCGCCACGGCGCGAAGAAGATGCCGCGCTGCGCCAGGTGATGGAACAGGTTGGCCTGCAACACCTGGGCGACCAACTGGATGAAGAACGGGATTGGACCCAGACCCTCAGCGTCGGCGAGCAGCAACGCTGTGCTTTCGTCCGCGCCCTGCTGGCCCGCCCGGCGGTGCTGTTCCTCGACGAAAGCAGCTCGGCACTGGATGCGGTCAACGAGCTGCGTTGTTATCAGTTGCTCAAGCAGACGCTGCCGCAGACGATCCTGATCAGCGTCGGGCACAACGCTTCGTTGGAGCATATTCACTGGCAGGTCCTGGAACTCAAGGACGGGGCGCGGTGGGTGCATCGCAAGGTTCAGCAGGCGGCCGTCAGCTAGCCGGGCTGCCGTCATCGCGAGCAGGCTCGCTCCCACAGGGCTTTCGGACGATTGCAAGATCTGTGGGAGCGAGCCTGCTCGCGATGGCGCCAGCGCACGCCACACCGACCCAAACTGACCCGCCGCTTTCGCGATGACCGCCAGTCCCCGCACCGCAAGATCTCTCTGAACTTCCATCCGGCATCTTCCCTCTGCCCTTTACCAGCACACTAATCAGAGAGAGGCAGGACATCATGAGAGCACTCACTTACCACGGTGCGCACACTGTAAAAGTCGACACGGTCCCGGACCCGATCCTGATGGACAGCGATGACATCATCCTGCGCGTCACGGCGACCGCCATCTGTGGTTCGGACCTGCACCTCTATCGCGGCAAGATCCCCTCGGTGGAACATGGCGACATCTTCGGCCACGAGTTCATGGGAATCGTCGAAGAGACAGGTCCCGCAGTCACCGCCGTTCAACCCGGCGACCGCGTGGTGATCCCGTTCGTGATTGCTTGCGGCAGTTGCTTTTTCTGCCAGATGGACCTGTTCGCGGCCTGCGAAACGACCAACACCGGTCGCGGCGCCATCCTCAACAAGAAAGCCATCCCACCCGGCGCAGCGCTGTTCGGCTTCAGCCACTTGTATGGCGGCGTACCCGGTGGGCAGGCCGAATATGTACGGGTGCCGAAGGCCAACACCGGCCCCTTCAAAGTGCCTGGGACCCTTTTGGACGAAAAGGTGCTGTTTCTTTCGGACATCCTGCCCACCGCGTTCCAAGCGGTCACCAATGCAGGGATCGGCAACGGCTCGAGTATCGCCATCTACGGCGCAGGGCCGGTCGGTTTGTTGAGTGCCGCATGCGCCAGGATGCTGGGCGCCGAGCAGATCTTCATGGTCGATCACCACCCCTATCGCCTCGCCTACGCACAGCGCACCTATGGCGTGATTCCGATCAACTTCGATGAAGACGACGACCCCGCCGACACGATCATTCGCCAGACCAAAGGCATGCGCGGTGTCGACGGCGTGGTCGATGCGGTGGGCTTCGAGGCCAAAGGCAGCACCACCGAGACGGTGCTCGCCACGCTCAAGCTTGAAGGCAGCAGCGGCAAAGCCCTGCGCCAGTGCATCGCGGCCGTCCGCCGTGGCGGGGTCGTGAGCGTGCCGGGGGTGTATGCCGGCTTCATCCACGGCTTCCTGTTTGGCGATGCCTTCGACAAAGGCCTGACGTTCAAGATGGGACAGACCCATGTGCAGCGCTATCTTCCCGAGTTGCTCGGCCACATCGAGACCGGTCGCCTGGCGCCAGAGGTCATCATCAGCCACCGGATGTCGCTGGAACAGGCCGCCGAGGGGTACGAGATTTTCGACAAGAAGCAGGAGGACTGCCGCAAGGTGATCCTGACGCCGGGCGACTCAGCCATCGCATTGCCGGAGGGTGACGGCCCGGCCCTGGTGCTGGGAACTTGAGTTCAGCGACCAGGGCAGCACTGGAGGCACTGGGCGAGCCCGTACGCGATAAACGGTCCGGTATTACTCCGCCTGCACCGTAACCTGGCGTTGCTCTCCCAGCCCCGTAATGCCCAGGCGCACGGTCTGCCCCGGGCGCAGGAACACTGGTTGCGGCTTGATGCCCAAGCCGACCCCGGGGGGTGTTCCCGTCGAGATCACATCCCCCGGCTGCAGGCTCATGCACCGGCTCAGGTAGGCGATCAGCTGCGGTACGCTGAAGATCAGCGTTCGCGTGTTGCCGTTCTGGTAGCGGTGCCCGTCTACTTCCAGCCATAGGTCCAGGTCATGGGGATCGTCGATTTCGTCCCGGGTGACCAGCCACGGTCCGAGGGGACCAAAGGTATCGAAGCCCTTGCCTTTGTCCCAGGTGCCGCCCCGCTCCAACTGCCACTCCCGCTCGGATACGTCGTTGATGACGCAATAGCCGGCAACATGCTCCATCGCCTTCGCTTCATCGATGTTGCGCCCGCCCTTGCCGATGACGACGCCCAACTCCACTTCCCAATCGGTCTTGAGCGAGCCGCGGGGGATCTGGATGTCGTCGTTCGGCCCGCAAATGGCGCTGGTCCATTTGCCGAAGATGATCGGCTCCTTCGGCACGTCCATATTCGACTCCGCCGCGTGATCGGCGTAGTTCAAGCCGATGCAGATGAACTTGCCGACGTCCCCGACACAGGCACCGAGCCGTGGCTGTCCGGCGACGATTGGCAGGCTGCGCGGGTCTAGGTCGGCCAGCGCTGCCAACCCCTCCGGACTCAGGACGTGCCCTGCGATGTCCGGCACGTGCCCCGAAAGGTCGCGGATCCGATTCTCGGCATCCAACAGACCGGGTTTTTCCGCGCCTTTTTCACCATAACGCAACAGTTTCATCGAGTGTTCCTCATTCAAATCCAACGTAAAGACGATTCAGAGGCTCATGCCGCCGTCGATGACATGCACAGCGCCGGTGGTATAGGTCGACGCATCGCTACCCAGGTACACCGCCAGTTGCGCGATTTCTTCGGTGCTGCCAATTCGGCCCATGGGCTGGCGCTCAAGGAACTGATGATAGATCTGTAATTCATCGACGCCCTGTTGCGCAGCCTGGGCAGCAATGCGCTGGCGCAACGAGGGCGAGTCCACCGTACCCGGACAGATCGCGTTGCAGCGAATGCCCTGGCCGACAAAGTCAATGGCGACGGCCTTCGTCAGGCCTATCACCGCGGCCTTGCTGGTCGCATAGGCGAAGCGGTTCGGCACGCCCTTGATACTCGACGCCACCGACGACATGTTGATGATCGAACCACCGCCACGGGCCAGCATGCCCGGCAGGAATGCGCGGATGGTCCGATACATCGCCGTGACGTTGAGGTCCATCGAGCGCGCCCAGGCCGATTCGTCGCACTCCAGCAGGTTGCCGCTGTGCACGTAACCGGCACAGTTGAACAACACGTCCAGGCCACCGATTCGTTCACAGGCCGTGTCGATGGCCTCGGCAGACGTAACGTCCAGTGTCATGGCTGTGACCCCTTCAATGCCCCTCAGTGCACTAATATCGATATCACTGGCGAACACCTCGGCACCGGCCCGGGCGAAGGCAATGGCGCTGGCCATGCCAATGCCCTGCCCTGCGGCCGTGACCAATACGCGCTTATTGAGCAGATTCAAGCGACCTCCAGTTTTGCTGACGTGACGGCGACCTTGGGGGTTCGGGCGAGCATCGAGACGGGGATGGCCAGGATCAGTCCACCGCTGACCAACAGACACAGGGCCAGTACATAGGTGCCGTTATTGATGTTGCCCGTGAGGGTTTCCGCTACCGCGGTGATCATCGAGCCGGTGAAGCCCGACAGGTTGCCAATGGCGTTGATCATGCCGATGCCAGCGGCTGCCGCGACGCCCGACAACAGCGTCCCAGGCAGAGTCCAGAAAATCGGCATCAGGCTGAGGATCCCCGAAGCGGCAACGCTGAGGAACAGTACGGACAGCACCAGATTGTTGGCGAAGAAAGCGCTGAGGATCAGGCCGACGCCGCCGATGAAGGCTGGAATGGCGGCGTGCAGGCGCCGCTCGCCGGTGCGGTTGGAGTGCCGCGCGTTGAGCAACATTGCCACGACGGCCACCGCGTAGGGAATCGCGGTCAGCAAGCCAATGTGCAAGCTATTGGTGATCCCGGTGCTCTTGATGATCGAGGGCATCCAGAACGCCAGGCCATAGAAGCCTGTGTTGAAGGTCAACAGGATCAGCACCAGCAACCACACCCGAGGGTTGAGGAACACCTCGCTCAAACGGCTGGCCTTGCCTTGGTTGTCTGTCTGCAGATTGGCCTTGAGCAGGTTTTTCTCCGCGACAGAGAGCCATTTTGCCTTATCGATGTTATCGGCCAGGCAGACAATCACCACGAACGCCATGATGATCGAAGGGATGCCTTCGATCAGCAGCATCCATTGCCAACCGGACAGCCCCTGCACGCCTTGCATGCTGTTCATCAGCCAACCGGAGAGGATTCCGCCCAGCGTCAGGCTGACCGGCAACGCCAACAGGAAGCCGGACATCACCCGGCTTTGCCGATGGGTCGGGAACCAGTAGTTGAGGTACAGGATCACGCCGGGGAAGAAGCCCGCTTCGCAGACACCCAACAGGAAGCGCAGCACGTAGAACATCGTGCTCGATTCGATATGGAAGAAACCCGCCAGCGGCACCGTGTAGGCCACGGCCATGGAGATCACGGCCCAACTGAGCATGATCCGGGCAATCCAGAACCGCGCGCCGAAGCGATGCAGCAGCAGATTGCTGGGGACTTCGAACAGGAAATAGCCCCAGAAGAACATACTGGCGCCCAAGGCATACACGGTGTTGCTGAACTGCAGTTCGTTGAGCATGTCGAGCTTGGCGAAACCGATGTTTACCCGGTCAAGGTAAGCCGCCATGTAACACAGGAGCAGGACGGGAAGGATGCGCCAGACGACTTTACGGTAGGTCCGGTCTTCGAAATCAAGTTCACCGGTTTGCGCCTGGGCAGGTAAATGCTCGGAGACGGTTTGCATGTGATAACCCCTGGGCACGTGGACATGCCTGATTGTTTTTATCGGATGGGAGCTGGGGCTCACTCTACGACCGTGAAACGATTCTTTCCCAATGGCATTTTTTGATTAAGCGATAACGTTCCGTTATCGCAGCAGTCGCCGCTTTCCAGTTATTCAATTGGCGGGACCGTCGTCCAGGCGAGCGTGGTCCTTGAGGATTTGTGCAAACTCCAGCGCCGCGCCCATCAATGGCTCGCCTCTGCGCGTGAGGATGCCATAATCCTGCGGCACCAGGTGCAGCGGGGTGTCGAGGGTCTTCAACTGGCCGCTCTCGAGCAATGGATCGACCATGGCATTGGGCAACATCCCGATCATCGGACCGCGCTGCAGGACCTGGAGAAAGGTCTGCATTGAAATGGTATCGACAGTGTTGCGCGGCATGCCTACCCCAGCCTCGGCGAAAGCCAGTTCCATGCGCGCGCGAATGGGTGTGCCGACCGGATAGAGAATCCACGGCAGATCCACCAACTGCCGCAAGGACGTCGGCCCGGCGTCGGCCAGGGGATGGCGGCTGTTGACCACAATGCAGAATGGTTCCGGGGCCAGGGGCTGGAAGTCATAACGCTGCTGCTGGCTTTGATCGGTAAAACGGGCTACCGCCAGATCGAGCTTCTTCTCTTCGAGCATCTCCATCAGGTGGTTACTGGTCTGCTCCACTACCTCAATCGACAGCAACGGCCAACGCTGCTTGATCTGCAAAATTGCCTCGGGCAGAGCCACCGCCGTCGCGGCAAAAATCCCGCCGACCTTGAGGTAGCCATGCCCTCCCTCGCGCAGGCTGCTGATTTGCTCGACGAACGAACGCGCGTCATTCAAGGCAATCTGCGCATACCGCAACACATGCTCGCCCAACGCCGTGGGCGGCATGCTGCGCGGTCGCCGCTCGAACAAGGCAAAGCCGAGCAGGCTCTCGATTTCCTTGAGCATCTTGCTGATGGCCGGCTGGCTGAGGTTCATCTGCTGGGCCGCCAGGTGCATGTTGCAAGTGCGGCCCAAAGTATCGATCAGCAGCAGATGACGGAATTTCAGCCAGCCGCAGAAGCTGGAAAAGGATACATCTGACATGGGCGATTTCCTCGAGCCTGCAATAACCGTTCGTTATCGATTACTGAATATATCTCATTGGAGTTTATCGTCCGCCCACCCTAGCGTGAAAACAATCACGAACCAGGAAGAACTGCCATGTCGCTATTGCTTACGCCCGAGAATACATTGCCCTCCGACGGCCTGGCCGGAACGCTGATTGGCCGCGCCTGGGTGCCCGGGCGAATCGCCGGGCCCTCGCCGATTGTGTTGCGCAACGACGGTGTGTTCGATCTGTCGGAGCATTTCGCGACCTTGAGCGACCTGCTGGAAACCGAGTCGCCCTTGACAGCCGTGAGGCAAACGCCAGGCACCTTCATCGCCAGCATTGAAGCCCTGCTCGCCAACACGGGTCCTGAGTCCGATCCCTCCAGGCCTTCGTTGTTGCCACCGTTGGATCTGCAAGTGATCAAGGCCGCCGGCGTGACGTTCGCCGCCAGCATGATCGAGCGGGTGATCGAGGAAAAGGCCGGCGGTGATCCGGAAAAAGCCGATGCCGTGCGAGCCACCGTGCGCAGTGTGATCGGCGACAACCTGCGCTCGGTGGTACCGGGCTCCGAACAGGCCATGCGCCTGAAAGCGCTGCTGATCGAGCAAGGCATGTGGTCGCAATACCTGGAAGTCGGCATCGGCCCAGACGCGGAAATCTTCACCAAGGCCCCGGTACTCGCCGCCGTGGGCAGCGGTAGCTACATCGGTATCCACCCCGGCTCCCAGTGGAACAATCCTGAGCCCGAAGTGGTGCTGGCGGTGAACAGCCGTGGCCAGGTCCATGGCGCCACCCTGGGCAACGATGTCAATCTGCGGGATTTCGAGGGACGCAGCGCGTTGCTGTTGAGCAAGGCCAAGGACAACAATGCCTCCTGTGCCATCGGCCCTTTCATTCGCCTGTTCGATGAGCACTTCAGCCTGGACGACGTGCGCGCCTGCGTGGTCGACCTGGAAGTCCAGGGCGAGGACGGTTATCGGATGCAGGGGTCGAGCTCCATGAGCCAGATCAGCCGGGATCCGCTGGACCTGGCGACCCAGACACTCAACGCCAATCACCAGTACCCGGACGGGTTCCTGCTGTTCCTGGGTACCCTGTTTGCCCCGACCGAAGACCGAGACACCGTCGGCAGCGGTTTCACCCATAAACCGGGTGACCGGGTCCGGATCAGCAGCCCATTGCTCGGTAGCCTGCATAACCGCGTGACCTACAGCTGTGAAGCCGCTCCCTGGACGTTTGGCTTGAGCGCGCTGTTGCGCAATCTTGCCGCGCGTGGATTGCTAGTACGCTGACACCGGTGCGGTTTGTCGATTCATCCAACAATAAGAGAGACAAGCATCATGAGTGACACGCCCAAACGCCGCCTGCGCAGCGAACAGTGGTTCAACGACCCGGCCCACGCGGACATGACGGCCTTGTACGTCGAGCGCTACATGAATTACGGGATGACCCGCGAAGAGCTGCAATCGGGACGCCCGATCATCGGCATCGCCCAGACCGGCAGCGACCTGACACCCTGCAACCGTCATCACCTGGAGCTGGCGCAACGGGTCAAGGCCGGTATTCGCGATGCAGGCGGCATTCCCATGGAGTTCCCGGTGCATCCGATTGCCGAGCAATCGCGTCGGCCCACCGCAGCACTGGACCGCAACCTGGCCTATCTGGGGTTGGTGGAAATCCTCCACGGCTACCCCTTGGACGGCGTGGTGCTCACCACGGGTTGCGACAAGACGACCCCGGCCTGCCTGATGGCGGCCGCGACCACCGACCTGCCGGCCATCGTCCTGTCCGGCGGGCCGATGCTCGACGGTCACTACAAGGGCGATCTGATCGGCTCAGGCACCGTACTCTGGCATGCGCGCAACCTGATGGCCGCCGGCGAAATCGACTATGAAGGCTTCATGGAAATGACCACCGCGGCGTCGCCTTCGGTGGGCCACTGCAACACCATGGGCACTGCCCTGTCGATGAATGCCTTGGCCGAAGCCCTGGGCATGTCGCTGCCGGGCTGCGCGAGCATTCCGGCGCCCTACCGCGAGCGCGGACAAATGGCCTATGCCACGGGCAAGCGCATCTGCGAGTTGGTCCGACAAGACATTCGTCCCTCGCAAATCATGACCCGCCAGGCCTTCGAAAATGCCATCGCCGTCGCTTCGGCATTGGGCGCTTCAAGCAACTGCCCACCGCACCTGATAGCCATTGCCCGGCACATGGGTGTCGAGTTGAGCCTGGATGATTGGCAACGGATTGGCGAAGACGTACCGCTGCTGGTCAATTGCATGCCGGCGGGCAAGTACCTGGGTGAAGGCTTCCACCGGGCTGGAGGCGTGCCCTCGGTCATGCATGAGCTGCAAAAAGCCGGGCGCCTGCACGAAGACTGCGCCACGGTCAGCGGCCGAACCATCGGCGAAATCGTGGGCAGCAGCCGGACCAGCGACGTCGACGTCATCCACCCCTTCGATACACCACTCAAGCACCGCGCCGGGTTCATCGTGCTCAGTGGCAATTTCTTCGACAGTGCGATCATGAAGATGTCGGTGGTGGGCGAGGCCTTTCGCAAGACGTATCTGTCCGAACCCGGTGCCGAGAACAGTTTCGAAGCCCGGGCCATAGTGTTCGAAGGCCCGGAGGACTATCACGCACGCATCGACGACCCGGCGCTGGACATCGACGAACGCTGTATCCTCGTCGTCCGCGGTGTCGGCACCGTGGGCTATCCCGGCAGCGCCGAAGTGGTGAACATGGCACCGCCGGCGGCCCTGATCAAACGCGGCATCGACTCGCTGCCGTGCCTGGGCGACGGACGCCAGAGCGGCACCTCAGCGAGCCCGTCGATTCTCAACATGTCCCCGGAAGCCGCCGTAGGCGGTGGCCTGGCGTTGCTCAAGACCAACGATCGCCTGAAAGTGGACTTGAACACCCGTACCGTCAATCTGTTGATCGACGAGGCGGAGATGGAGCGGCGCCGACGGGAATGGGTACCGCAGATGCCTCCCTCACAGACACCCTGGCAGGAGCTCTACCGGCAACTGGTGGGACAACTTTCCACCGGGGGCTGCCTGGAACCCGCCACCTTGCATCTGCGGGTGATTGCCCGTAGCGGTGAACCGCGGCATTCGCATTGAAGTATCGCTTCTCAGATATTCGCCAGGATTGACGAACGGACTGAACCATTGAGTCTCTGGACTGGACATCATCCAGTCCACAGGCTCACTCCTTCTCGCTCAACATCCCGATAGCCTCATACGGCGTCTGCAGATCACGCTCGGGAATCTCCCAGATCAGCAGCTTGGGGGGCGTATCCCGAAAAGCCGGGTTGCTGAAGTACTGATTGGCGCCACCGGAGAATTCGCCACCGTCCTTGGCGAAACTTCCCACAGGAGCTCCCAGTGCAAGTTCGAGAAACCCCAAGAAGTTGGAGTTGCGCGAGAACGAGGTGCCGATCAACGCTACATTGGGCAGGCCGCCGTCGCCGAACAGATCATCGAGGTTGTCGCCTCCGTCCTGAACGGCTTGCTGCTGCTCGCTGACTTGCGTGGCCGCTACGGTTTCCGGCGTGGGTTGCCAATTCAGCGGCAGCCAGTCGATGCCGGCCAGGTGCACGAGATCACCCGCACGCAAGGCCGCCGCGCTGGAGTGGGTGGCAAAGGTTTTTTGTGGCGTGGCGCGAATGCCCATTGCCTGTACCTGTTGCGCAATTGCCCGTGCCGCCGCATTGGAGCCGATCTCGCTCCAGTGTGTGTCGGTACGCAGGTAAGCCGATGCAGCCAACGGCTGCAACGTCGACGCAAGGTTCAGCGCCGACACCCCTGCCTGGTTCAGTGTCGCGGTCCATTCCTCCACCCGAGGGGCCAGTTCGGCCGGACGATCCAGGCCACACAACTGCGCGGCAGCAATACGGCTCTTGTCCGGCACCACCGCCACGAGCAATTGAATGCCACGTTGGCTCAGCCGTCGTTGTACGTCGATCACTGCCTGCGCCTTGGCCTCGGCGTTGGCCCGGGCGTGGTGGTTGATGCGCATCTCATCGGTCAGAAACAGCCAGCCCTGACAGCCCGGACGAACCCGGGGCCCGGTGTCATGGAACAGCAGCCAACTGGCGCCGCGCTCCAGATTGGCGGCCTGTTCGGGAAACCAGGCGTTGGACAGCTGCTTGGCGATACGGTGGGTGACGTCGCCATGCATCGCCGCATCGCGGGTCAGGTTGGGCGGCAACATTTGCACCTTGCCGCTGAACAGTAGCCAACCACAGGAAATCAAGCCGACACCGAGCAAGCCGATCAGTGTGTAGCCGGAGACTTTGCTGGTTCGGGTCACCAGGTCGCTGGGGGGCGTCGGTGCGCTGGGCGGAGACTTCTTTGGCGTCGTCATCAGAACTGAAAGTACAGGAAAGGCACGGCTTCACGGCTGGCGATCAGAGCGAACGACAGCAGGAAACCGGCTACGGGCCAAAAGGCGACAGCCAATGCATACAACGCATTGCCCGCCATTCGTCTTTCAAAACGTACCTGCCAGATCGGCAGGATCACGCACACCACGCCCAGCACCGCCGCCAGGCCCTGCACCGGCCGCAACGTCACCGCCAGCGCATCGCCGAGGGCAAACCCGTGCAGACCGAACTGCCCGGCGTACAGGGTCATGGCCGAGTGGAAGTCCGGGGCGCGGAACAGTGTCCACGCCAGGCAAACGAACAACAGCGTCAACACATGCGCCAGCACACGCGGGACAGCAGGCAGGCTCGAACGCGACCATGCCCGGTCGACACACAACGCCACGCCATGGGCCGAACCCCACAGCAAGTAGTTCCAACTATCGCCGCCATGCCACAGCCCGGCAATGGCCATGGTCAGGAACAGGTTGCGATAGGTTTTCCAGACGCCATGACGATTACCGCCCAGGCCGATGTACAGGTAATCGCGCAACCAACTGGACAGCGACAAGTGCCAGCGCCGCCAGAAGTCCTGGATACTGCTGGCCAGGTACGGCCGGTTGAAGTTTTCCGGGAAATGAAACCCCAGCATCAGCCCCAGGCCGATCGCCATGGCGCTGTAGCCGGCGAAGTCGAAGAACAGCTGCAACGAGTACGCCAGGCAACCGATCCAGGCGTCCACGAATGACGGGTTTTCCAGATGGAAGGCCACGTCCACCAACGGCGACAGGGTGTCGGCCACCAGCACTTTCATGCACATGCCGACCATGAAGCGGCGGGCACCCAGGGTGAAGTTCTGCCAGTTGAACCAGCGATCCACCAGCTCACGGCGGACCCAGTCATAACGAATGATGGGGCCGGCAATCGAGTGGCCGAACATGGAAATGTAGGTGGCGTAGTTGATGAAACTGCGCTCCACCGGAACCGTGTGGCGATGCACGTCCACCAGGTAAGAAATCGCCTGCAACACGATGAACGACAACCCGGCCGGCAACGCGACCTTCTGCCACTCAAGCGGCATGGCGCCGTAGTGGGTCATCAGCTCGCTCCATGTGCCAGCGAGGATGTTCGCGTACTTGTACCAGCACAGCACGGCGGTGTTGAACACGATCAACGCGACCAGCAGCCGCAGGCGTCCACGGGAGTCCTCGCGGCAACGGTCGACCAGCAGGCCGCCGACCCAGGCAACGATGGTCAGCACGACATGCAACGACAGGAACAGCGGGCTCAGCCAGCCGTAGAACAACCAACTGCCCGCCAGCAGCACCCCGTTGCGCCAGCCGTGGGGAACCAGGGCGTAGATCAACAGGAAGGCCGGCAGGAACAGCGTCAGGAACTCGAGCGAGGCGAAAACCATGGCGACAGCGCAATCCGATCAGTGGGACAACGTGTCCGTGGCGGCCAGGAGTCGAGGTCCGGTGGCGGTCGGCAACAGCAATACGCTGTAGCGCTCGCCCGCCTTCAGTTCACCCAGATCCAGCGCGGGGCCGACATTGGCATTGGCGCAGACCAGTTGCACGGACAACTTCACCGGGTTGATCGAGCGACGTTGCAGGTTGCCTTCGGTCACGCCTTTGAACAGGTCGGCGGTGCGACCTGCGGGGCGCAGGCTGGCGTCGACACAGCTGCTGTCCAGGTTGAAGAAGCCCAGCGAAGCCTTGAGGCCATTGAAATCGTCCGGGATGTCATGCACGGTCACTTGCCTGAGCCCCTTGCCATCCGGAAGCGCGACCACGGTCGCGAACTCGCCCGGCTCGGCCTTGACGTCCAGCGCCAGGCGCTGCTGGCCGCTGACCAGGGTGCCTTTGATAGCGCTGCTGGCCGTGACCGGGAAAAACAGCGAAGCCGGCTGCGCCGCATCCAGTTTCAGCGGCGGTTGGCCTTCCTGGGCAATGACCTGCATCGGCTCGGCGCTGCCGTTGACGAAGCGAATGAACGCAGCATCTTCGGCGGGACCGGTCGGGTACAGCGGGATGTCCGCCGCCACCACGCTCAAGCTCGACAACAGCAGCGCAGCCGCACTCAGGACCTTGGCGTTGATCATTTTTTCGCCCCTTTGCTGCTCAACGCTTCAGGCGGCAACTTGCCCAGTGCGGCGCCGATTGCAGTGCCCCAGGCCTTGTAACCTGCGACCGTGAAATGCTGACCGTCGGTGGTGACCCATTGGCCCGGCTTGGAGAAGGTCAGCGAATCGATATAGGTGCAAGGCGCGACGTTGCTGGCCAGAAATTGCGACATCAATTGGGTACGCGGATCATTTTTCTGGTACATGCCCCCCGCCTTACCCCACGCTGGGCCGACCCAGGCACATTTGGTGCCGGTCGCGGCGATGGCCTTGGTCAGGCTGGTCACGCTCTGCCAGGCCCAGGCCTTGGGAAACGCCGGTTTGTCGTAGGACGCCATGGTATCGCCGATGACCAGTACCACCAGGTCGGGCTTGTCCTTGGCGATCAGCTCGGCGATAGGCGTGGTGGTAGCGTCACGGCCCTTGATCTCGATCTTGGCGGTGCCCTTTTGCTCGGCACCACAATCGACTTTCTTGGTGATCAACCAGTCGCCAGCGCTGGCACCACAGGCGCCGATGGAATGAACGATCGCTCCCTGGCGGGTGAGATCGGCGTTGAGCGGCTCCATCAGGTGGTCCGCAAGGCTCATATGGCTTTCGCCAAGCACCAGAAGGGTCAGGCCGGCAAGGGCAGAGGCTGGCATAGATATCTCCGGGAATCAGTTCGAATAAGGAGAGCGGTAAGGGCTGACCGGGAGCGCCATCGGGCTGCCGGTCATGTCCTCGAACATGTAGCGCGCATACAGGCCACCATTGAATTGCTGATAATCGCTGGCGTTATCCATGCCGATCGTGGCGCCAAGGAAGAAGCGCGAACCGAACTTGTATTCGCCGGCTGCCGCCAGGCTGTAGCCCACGCCGGTTTTGCTCTGTCCTGAGTAGCGCGAATCGTTGGCCGCCTGACGGTCGCTGTCGTTCGGGAAGAAATCGGCGCCGTCCTGCTGGAAGTGCTGGATGCCCACCGAACTCTTGACCTGATAGGTAAAGCGCTCGGTGCGCTGCTGCCAGGTCACCGGCACGCCCAGGGCGAAATAGCTCTGGGGACTGAAGTAGCCACCATGCCCGTAGGTGAAGAAGTCCTGGTTGTTCTCGTAGCCCAGCGCCGTGGCGCTGAGGCCAACGGTGAGCGAGTGGTCCTGCATGTTGTCCAGGTACCAATAGACGCCACCGCCCAGTTCACCCCGGGTGTTGGATTCGACATTGTGTCCCACCAGTTCGTGCACGGAGCCATACCCGTAGGCACCGACCTGCGAGTTGTCGTAGCTCATTTCGCCACGTACACCGTTGGCGGTCACCCCGCCCCACGATCCACCGCCAGCACGCTTGTCGGTGGTGCCGGCAAACGACGTCAGGCTGTCGGTGACCGCGCGACGCGACGCCGCGACGCGGTAACGGAAATTGCCGTTATCGCTCAGTGGGCGATCGACACTCACGCCCCCCACCGCCGTCGTGTATTTGAAACCGATCGGCGTGGTCCCGACATCGGCCTTGATGCCTTCATCGGGACGCTCGTACGCCACCCCAAGACCGACGCCCTCGGCACGTTGCGAACCGATACCGGAGGTCGCGCTGGAGCCGCTACCGAAACGACTGGCGGCCTCGCCCTTCACACTGCCGGCCGTGAGCGCTACCGGGGTGATACGCACGGCCACACGGTTGTCACCAGCCGGCACGTTCACTTCGAACGGCGTTTCAACGTCCGTCAGTTTGCTCAGGCCCGATTCGCTGTTGTTGCTGCGAACGCTCAAGCCTTGGGCAACGTAACCGCTGCGCTCCTGCAGAATATCGTTGAGCGCGCGCTGAGCGGAGCTTGTCGAATCGACGACGGTCAGTACCGTTCGAGGTTGCGGCTGGGCATTGAAGGGATTGCTCTGCGCGACCGCGGCACCCCGCACAGAGGCCGTTTGACCGTTGCTTCGCGGCTGGCCTGGATAGGCATCGGCAGGCACGCCATCGGCACTGGCGAGCATGACGCCGCCGTTGAGAATGGCCTCTGCCGGTGGCGGAATGGCCGACGCCGGCGCGCGCAAGACCTGCCGACGCTGCCCCGCCCCACCTGCGAACGGATTCGCCGCCACATTCATCGCACCAGGCTGGGCGGCCAGGCTGCGTTGCTTCTCGCTCTGCTCGATGGCTACCGCTTTGCGCAGCACTTCAGTCGCCTTGCCGCTGTTGCCCATCGCCCGGTAGATGCGTGCGACTTCAGTCAACGATTCTGGATCGTAGTTCTGCAACGCCATGAACTGTTCCAGCGCATTTTCCGCATAGCCGTTGTCGTGGGCGAGCACGGCAGCATCGGCCGCGTTCAACAACACCAACGGGTCGTTCGGGTTGCGCTTGAGCAAGGGTTTGTACAGGTCGAAGGCCTTGGCGTTGTCGCCATTGGCGGTGTACATCCTGGCCAGGGCCGAGGTCGCGGCGACATCGCCCGGACGTTGGGCCAACGCCGGCGCCAACGTGTCATAAGCCGCGGCCAGGTCACCGCCCTCGCGCAAGCGGTCGGCCTGACGGATACGGTACAGGTACAGCACATCGTCGTAACGCTTGCGGGTCGCGACGCTCAGCGGCTGGTTCTGCAAGCTGTTCAGGATCGAATTAACCTGGGCATCATCCCCCGTCTTGAGCAGCAGGGATGCGTATTGCAGCATCAGATCGGCCGACGGCGCGCTGCTTTGGGTCAGCAACGAACGCATCATCGACAGCGCCTGCTCGACATCCCCGGCGTCGACATAAGCCGACGCCAAGGTCGCCGTGCGCTCGGGGCTACGAGCGGCCATCGGTTGCAGGCGATCCAGCAAAGCCAGGGCTTCCTGACGCTGTCCGCGCTTGGCCATGGCCGCCGCCAGATTGATCTGCGTGGTCAACGTGACCCGGTCCGCCAGCTCGTTCATGTCCGCAGTGCGGCGGTCGACGGGAATCCGGTTGATGGTGACCTGGGCGTCTTTCCACTGCTCCATTTCCACCGACAGCAAGGCACTGGTGTACAGCGCATCGACGTTGTCCGGGTGGCTTTTGAGAAAGGCGTCGATCAGATCGCGAGCCTTTTTCGATTCGCCGGTTTTCAGATACAGGCGCGCGAGGCTGAAGCGCGTCCAGACGTTATCCGGGTCGCTGTTCACGGCATCGAGCAACGCATTCTGGGCACTGCGGATATCGCCACGCTGCTCGGCCACACTGGCCATCTGGGTGGCGCGCAAGGCACGCAACTGGCCAGTATTGCCGAGCTTGGCCTGTTCAGCGGCCGGCAGGCTGTCCAACAGGCTCAAGGCTTCATCGGCATGCCCGGTTTGCGACAACACATTGACCAGGCCACGTATGGCCTGTGGGTTGCCAGGCTGGCTCGCCAGTACCTGACGGTAGCTGGCGGCTGCGCTGTCGAACTGGCCGGCCTGGGCCTGGATATCGGCCAGGGTAAGACGAGCGTCGACCCCATTGGGGTTCCAGCGCATGGCCTGGGCGACGGCCTCGGTTGCCTTGGCGGTCTGCCCTTTGGCCTGCAAGTCGCGGCCCTGTTGCAACAGCGCCCAATAGCGAACGCCGTTCAATGCGGTTTTCCAGCGGGTACCACCGGTGTTGATCGCACGGGTCAGCAGTTGTTCGGCTTCCGAGAAACGCCCCTGTTGCTGACGGACCACACCCAGACCGCCCAGGGCATCGCTATCATCCGGACGGGTCTTGAGGCGCGTCTGGAACGCCTTCTCCGCGCCGGCCTGATCGCCGTTCTCCAAGGCACGCAAGCCGCTGGCCACCAATGGGTCCTGCTGCCAGGTGGAACCGCCGGCGGTAGCCGCTTTTTGGCGACCCTTGTTCATCTGGTCACGGATGTCCTGATCATCCGGGTGAGCCCTCAGGAACTCCTCGAACAGCGGCACCTGAGCAGCATTCGGCGGACCGATCCAGACCAGCGCCAAGCGCCAGCTTTCATCGGCGTCGCCGGCGATTTCCACGCGTTTGGTCAACTTGGCGAGCACGCGAGCGCCCTCGGCACGGCTATCTTCGTGACGAATCAGTTGCTTGCCATAAAACAGCGCCAGGATCGCATCGTCGGGGGTTTCACGCAGCAAACGCTCCATGCCCTGACGTGCCTCGGACCAGCCGTCGGCGTTGAAGGCCAGGTTGTTGTAGTACTCACGCCCAACCGTGCCCTCCGGGGTCAGGCCGTTGAACATCCGGCGAAACACCTCGGTCGCCTTGTCACGCTCACCTGCGTCGACCAGGCGACGGGCCTCATCCAGTTGCGCCTTGTTCTCCGGCTTGGCCAACGCAATGTCCTGCTCCAGCTGGCGAGCCATCCAGGGTTGCGGTGACAACGCCTGCAGGCGCGTCAGGTATTCCTGGGCCTGTTGCGGCTTGTTCTGCTTGACGCCGATCAAGCCCATGCCATAGAGGGCATCGACCTGATTCGGATCCAGGCGCAGGACTTTCTGCCAGATCTCGGCAGAGCGCGACGCATTCGAGCGGGCTTGCCAGTACTGACCTTGTTCGACCAGTTGGGCCTGGATGTCCGTGCCTTCGGCATGAGCACCGGAAGCGATCAGCGCAATGAAAACTGCAACAGCTAGCGTAGAGCGGCGCGGGCGCATGACGTCTCCCAGGACAAAGTGAGCGTTCCGTCATCACGGAACTGGTAACGCTTCTCTGCCCAACCCAACCCGAACAGGCTTAGCATGACGTTGTAATAAAGAGGATCGGCACCTTGGTCGCTGCCTTTAGCGAAGGCCGCATCAATACCGTCCTGGGCGCGACGTTGCTGTTGCTCGGCCAACCATGGGTGCCCCTTGGCGATGAAATACGGCACCAGCGCCGCCGAATAGCCGAACGGCCCTGCACCATCGAGCGCAGCGGAAACCACCTGGGCTTTTTCTGGCGGGACACCGCCAGACGCCGTGCTTTGGGTCATGCCATCCAGCGCTTCCAGAAGCTTTGGATTCGCGGGATCGGTCTTGGGTGTCATCCCTGCCCACAGGTAAACGCGGATCGCATCGTAACTGCCCAAGCCGCCCTTGATCGGATCGATCACGAACAGGCCGGACTGCGCGGAAGTCCCGCGATAGCCCACCCAATCCGCGACATAGCCTTTGGGGCTGGCGCTGCGGATCAGCTTGACGGTGTTGTCCGCGATTTCTTTCCACGGCCCCTTCGGTTGTTCCTTGGCCAGCCGCAGGAGCAATGGCCGAGGCAGATAGCTCGGGTTCAGGCGCCACAGATGGTCTGGCTGAACGAAACCTTCGGGGCCAGGCAGCAGCATTTTGCCGAGGCCCGGCAACGTGACGACCAGCTTCGACTCAATGGTCTTGAGCAACTGCAACGCATCGACACGGTACTCGGGACGCTGCCACAGCCGCGCGGCTTCGAGCAGCGAGTAGACGATCCACAGGTCGGCATCGGAGGCCGAATTCGCATCCTGAAGCTGCCATTGCCCATCCTTGCCCTGCCCCCACAGCCAGCCCGGCAGACGGGTCGAGGGATCCGAACCGAGCATGTTGGCACGGGTCCAGGCCCACAGATGCTCGAAGCGCGCCGGATCGTTACCGATCAACGCGAAGAGCATGCCGTAGGACTGCCCCTCCGAGGTGCTGTGGTTGGCCTCCATGCTGGAAGACAACATCCGGCCATCGTCCTGGACATAGCGAGTGGCCCAGGACTCCCACAAAGGCCAATCCCGAGTCCCACACGCCGACTCCGTTGCGAACGACGGCAGGCACGTCAATGACGCGAGGGAGGCCAGCACTGCGCAGGCAGCGCCACGCAGCCAACCGCCGGATAGAGCGCGACGCACGTTCATCGATACGGTCTCATGGTCACGCTCAGACACTCAGTCGCTTCCTGGCCTTGGAACGCAACCCCAGGTAGGCCAGGCCGCTCAGCAACAGCACACCCAGTGCGGTCATCAGTAGCGTCCAGCCCACATGGCGCGACATCAGCCACTGCACGTACTTGACCGGTGACAGACTGCCGACGAAATACTGTTCGTCAGCCACCAGCGGCTCGATGGACTTGCCACGGATGACCACCAGGCTGCCCTGAATGGAACCTGCGCCCTGGTCCGTACGGGCCAATGCTTCAGTGGCCTGGGCCAGACCGACAGCATCCCCGCCGGCAATGACCACGACACTGCGGCCATTCTTGAGCGGCGATTCGAAGCCGGTCAGATAGGTGTTTGGCTGGCCACCGGAGAACGCCATGGCCAGACGGCTTTTGCGCAGGTTCGCTTCAGGATCGGAGCTGAGCCAGTCCTGTATGCGCAGGGTCAGGTCAGACACTTCAAAACGTTGCTGCTGACCGGTACCGGCCGCTGGCAGACGATCCGCCCATTGGCTCAGCAAGGGTTGGTTGTCACCGGACGCCATCACCAACAGGTCCTTGTCGGCAAAGGACGGAGCCTGTGCGGCCTGGATGACCGTCACGCCGGTCGCGGGGTAACCGGTGGAGTCACCGAAGCGGCCCAATACGTTCAGGTAAGCGCTTACGTCACCCGTGCCGGCGTGGTCCGGCAGCACCACCGCGGTCTGCGACAGGTCAGCCATGCGGGTGAACGGGAAGCCGGCGTCCTTGAACACGCCCAGGTTGGGCATGGCCATGAAATGGTCGTAATCGGTCAGGTCCAGCGTCGACTCAGGGTCGATGCTGCCGCGCATGTTGTCGATGATGATGTCGCGGCATTCCCCCTCCTTGATGTAGTCGTACATGTAGCGCAGTTGCAGGCGCGACTTCAGCGCAACGGAATTGAGCGGCAGCAACACGCGCATGTCACGCACCAGGGTATCGTCCTTGATCGCGCTCAATAGGCTCTTGTCCAGACGCTCCACCGAAGGCAGGGTCTCGGACTTGATCAGACCATCGTTGAAGCTGACGATGAAGGATGAATTGACGGATTTCGGCTGCGGCGTATAGCGATACTTCAGGTTCAGCGGTGCGCCATCCTGGTGCCAGTTGAACAGATCCGGCGGGAAGTTCAGCGGTACAGTGATGTCGCCCGGGTTGTACCCGGAAACGTTCAGTTGTTTGCTCGCGATCAGCTCACCCAACTTGACCGGGCGATCGGTAGGTAGCCAGTTCGGTGCATCGTAAGGCTTACGGGGCTTGAGGGTATCGAGCTTGTTGATGACCACCGTACTGCCCGACAGCGCCTGGCCACCGACCGTCAGCGCGATGGCGGCCAGCTTGAGCTCTTCGGTATTGCGCCCCGCCACCACCAGCAACTTGCCGTTGGCGTCGTTCGGGTTGGTCAGGATGCTCAGGGTCGGGCCCTTTGGCGCGGGAATCGACAATCCGCCAATCTGCGCAGGCGCGTCGCCGCTGAGCACGATCACACCGTTGCCCTGGGCGGGCAGCGTATTGAGCTGGACCCGGAAGGTCGCCCCGCGATAGCTCGCCAGGGCCCCGAACCAGGACGACAGCGCCCCCGCAGCCTCAAGGGTGCCGTTGTCCGGCGCGGCGCTGAAGATGATCGGCAGATCCAGGGGGCGGGCATCGCGCCGATCGAAGAACGGCACGGGTATCAGTGAAAGATCGTTCGGCAAGGCCAGCGGCGAGGTCTGGATCTGCAGCGAAGAATCGTTGCTGACCTTGGCCCACAGACTCGAGTGCTGAGGATCCTCACAGCTCATGGTGTAGTGGCCGATGAACTGCACGCTCAGGCGATTGAACTCGGTGATCAACTGCGGGGGAATCTCCACCGTCTGCTTCTGCAGCGTGCCGGCGTTTTCCTTGGGCAGCGGCACACTCGCCGCGACTTCGTCGTTGACCATGATGTTGATCTGCGACAGATCGGGCAGCAGCGCCGGCGAAT
Source organism: Pseudomonas sp. ICMP22404 (assembly GCF_006227205.1). Taxonomy (GTDB): domain Bacteria; phylum Pseudomonadota; class Gammaproteobacteria; order Pseudomonadales; family Pseudomonadaceae; genus Aquipseudomonas. Next base: position 419,279 of record NZ_VCNG01000002.1, on the reverse strand, counting down.
AACTGTATTGCAGCGTCAGGTGCGCGCCGGTCACCACCTGATCGGCACGCACGTCAAAGTTGACGCTATCGGTCGCTTCGACCCCGTGCAGGTTCATCGGATAGGCGCGCCCCAACTGCTTGAGGGTCAGGTTGTAGCCATTGCCCATGTCCGCCGGCGCCGTATCGGCGAACGCCGCGCCACCACTCAAAGCCAGCAACGTTGAAGCCAAAATGCCTGAAAAATGCTTAGCGCTCATTGCTTGTCCATAAGGTTTTCGAGTGGTTGGGAAGACGGCGGCCGGCGGGCAGAAAGGAATCTTTGCAGCTCGGCGAGGGTGGCCTTGAACAATTCGTAGATACCCCCCAGGCCGATGAAAGCGACGTCGCGCAATGCAGCCAACGGCGTGTCCACCTGCCGACCGCCCCAGGTCGATGCCCAGGTGTCGGCGCGCGAGAACGTCAGGCGCACCAGCTCGCTCTGCTGACGCAGGCTCAGCGGGTCGAACTGAGCCCCCAGGAGAGTGCCGCGACTGAACATCACGGTCCCGGGGAACACACTGGCCTGCTGGTTGCGAAACAACGTCATGCGGATGCGTTCGCCCTGGGCGATTTCAACGCCGTCCGGCAGACGGAAACCAAGCCCCTTCTGCGAGAAGTCCTGGGTGATGCCGTCAAACGTGCGCCCATCCGCCAGCTCAATGCGCACCGGCAGTTCAGCGGCAACCCGCGGCTCGCTGCGCACCTGGCGCGTTTCACTGGCTACGGCCACCGATGCGCTGGTAATGACAACGTTGTAGAGCGTCCAGGCCATGTTGATAAGGATCGTGGTCATCGCGCCCTCCTCGCCCTGGAACAATTGCCAGAGGCCGAAGGCAATACCCGCGACATTGAGGGTCAACAAAACGATGTAGGGACGCGCCAGCTTCCACTCGAAAAACTTGCGGTCGATGATCCCGCCCTTGTCGGTCACGTTGAAACCGCCGAACTTGGGGTTCACCAGCGCCATGAGCACCGGCCCCATGATGTACCAGGCCAGTACCGTCTCGTAGACCTCGTTCCAGAACGAGTGCCGGAAACGGCCCTGGATCCGTGAGTTGGTCAAGCTGGCGTGCAAGATGTGCGGCAGCACGTAAGCGGTGATCATCAATGCCGAGGCGTGGAAAATCTGCGCCCCGAAAAACAGATAGGCCAAGGGTGCCGTCAGAAATGCGAGACGCGGCAGACCATAGAAGAAGTGCAACATGGCGTTGAGGTAACACAGCCGCTGCCCCAGTTTCAGGCCGCGACCCATCAACGGGTTGTCGGTTCGGAAGATCTGCGCCATGCCGCGTGCCCAGCGAATGCGCTGGCTGATGTGACGCGAAAGGCTTTCGGTAGCCAGGCCTGCCGCCTGCGGAATGGCCAGGTAAGCGGTGTTGTAGCCGGCGCGGTTCATCTTCAGGGCGGTGTGCGCATCCTCGGTCACGGTTTCCACCGCGACGCCGCCCACTTCCAGCAGCGCGGTACGGCGCATCACGGCGCAGGAACCGCAGAAGAACGTGGCGTTCCACAAGTCGTTGCCGTCCTGGACCAGGCCATAGAACAGCTCGCCTTCGTTCGGGACGGAGCGGAACGTGTTGAGGTTTTTCTCGAACGGATCCGGCGAAAAGAAGAAGTGCGGCGTCTGCAACATCGCCAGTTTTGGATCCTTGGCGAACCAGCCCAGGCAGATCTGCAGGAAAGAACGGGTCGGTACGTGGTCGGCGTCGAAGATCGCGACGAACTCTCCCTCCGTGACTTTCAGCGCTTCATTGAGGTTACCGGCCTTGGCATGGCGATTGTTGTCACGGGCCAGATAGTTCACGCCAATGCTGTCGCAGAAGATCCGGAAGTCTTCACGACGTCCATCGTCCAGCACGTGCACGCGCAGCTTGTCCTTCGGCCAGTCGATCGCCTGGGCGGCGAAGATTGTCACCTTCACAATATCCAACGCTTCGTTATACGTCGGAATGAACACGTCCACCACCGGCCATTCGGAAGGCGGCGTACTCATCAGCACCGGTTGGCGCCGCAGGGGCCAGGCGGTTTGCAGGTAACCGAAGATCAGTACGATCAGCGCGTAGAGTTCCGCCGCCAGCAAGCCATAGCCGAACAGTATGTCGAGCCAATCGTCGAAGCCCAGGGTCGAGGTGATCCGCCAGTACATGTAGCGCAGCGAAGCTGTCAGCGACAGACCGATCAGCAGCACCACCGGGAATCGGCCGGATTGTTTGCGCAGTATCAGCGCGACGACAAAACAGCCTGCGGCGAAATAGCATTGTGACTGGAGATCGAAAGGCACTGTGATAATGAACAGCGCCAATAGAAGCGAGACCAGCAGAATACCGATCTGCAGGGTGCGGCGAACACCTTGCGAAAGACGGTCAAACCCGTCCGCTAGAGTCTGGGCCCAGCGTTGCAGGCGGCCGGGCGCTTCATGTTGCTCGTTGGGTTGACTCATGATGCGCGACTACCTGCCAATGCAGAGGTCCGGACAGGCGACTTCAGCGCATCGGCAATGGCCAGGATTTCCTGCCGCGCAGATGAGTCATCGTCTTCCAGTAATGGGTTGACGCCAAAAGCGAGGCCTTCGCTGATGGCGTGATCGAGCGGCAGGACACCGATCAGCTGTTTGCCGAAACGGCGCTTGAGCACTTCCAGCATGTCCTGGCAGAACGTGCGCGAGGCATCGTACTGGTTGACGATGTAGTGACAGTCACGCTGCGAAGCCTGATTGGCACGCCCTTCGAGCAATCGATCGATCGAGTCCAACGTCATGAACGAGGCCGCGTCCGGCGTGATGACGACGATCACCTGATCGGCGACATCGAGCACCTGCTCCAGATACAGGGTGCGGCCAGGGGGGGTATCGAGAATGACGACATCGTCGGCCACCAGATCCATGCGCGACAACTGCCGCGCCAGCCAATGGGCGTCGTCCTCAAGGAAACGCTCAAGCGCTCGACGCTCTTGCTCGGAGACCGAACCAAAGGGCAGAACGCGCGTTCCGCCAATGCCATCGAGCAGCAGCCCGCTCCAGCACTCGCCGGTCAGGCTTGCGCGGGCCATGCCGGCGACATCCGGACTGACACCCAGGTGGTGTTGCAAAGCGTTCTGCGGATCCAGATCGATGGCCAGCCTGCGTCCCTTGGCACCTAGCGCGCCAGCCAGCGCCGCGCAGAGCGTGCTTTTGCCCACGCCACCTTTTGGCGATACCAGGGCAATGACCCGAGCCGGGGTGGCCGCCGCCGGGCCGTTCGGCATCGACCGGCGTAACGCCTCCTCGTTCTGCGCACGCGCTTCTGCCTGGCGCTCAAGGGCGACTTCAGTCAGCAGCGAACGTAGAGAACAAGCAGTCGCAGGAGTTGATACAGGTTCGGGTACTGCATCGCCGGTCGACGCAGTCTCAGGCAAATCATCCAGCACCGGCTCGACTCGTCGCTCCAGCGGATGAACTGTCTTCACCACCGTCTCAGACAGCGGGTGCACAGTTTCGACCGACTCGGGAGCAACAGCCGCAGCCGATTTTTCCGTTCCCACGAAAGCGCCAGGCGCAGCAAGTACCGGAGATTCTGGCAATTCCTTGTAATTAAAGGAATTATCCATCTCGATATAGCTGGCCGCACTCTCTCCGAACCTGCTCATCAGGTTATCAATATCATTTGTCCGATTCATAAGCCCTTCACTGCGAGGGATAAGAAGCATTCGGGCTCGTATAACGGCAAACGACTGCATTCGCATGGCCAAATGATATCGTCAATATTTTGATGATAACAAGCGTTTTTATTGGATCCAATTGGGTAAAAGACGAACGGATGCCAAAAAATTGGCGACGGCTTTTTTTGCGGACTCAACCCCTCAAACACCAGGCAATGCTGGGGCTTTGCGTTGCATAAACATTCAAGTGGCACAACGCTGTTGGGCCACTGCGCTTGTTATTTGGCGAAAAGCTGGCTCATATCCTTGAATGCCTTGAACTCTAGGGCGTTGCCGCATGGATCGAACAGGAACATGGTGGCCTGCTCACCCACCTGCCCTTTGAAACGGATGTACGGTTCGATCACGAACTCAATGCCAAAGGACTTCAAGCGCTCCGCCAGCGCCTCCCACTCTTCCCAACCCAGGACAACGCCGAAATGCGGAACGGGAACATCGTGTCCGTCGACCGGATTGCTGTGAACGTCTTCCTGCGAAGCCGTCTTGGGATGCTCGTGAATGACCAGTTGGTGGCCATAGAAGTTGAAGTCGACCCACTGGGGGCTGGAACGCCCCTCTTCCAGGCCAAAGATTTCGCCATAGAAGGATCGTGCGGCTGCCAGGTCGTAAACAGGAATCGCGAGGTGGAAAGGCGAAAGGCTCATCAGCACTCCATTATTTGATATTTGTGGATGAACGTGGAGCGTAAGCCGGAAAATCATCAAGAAAAATCAATATAATTTTTTCAGAAGCACAATTAATATTTGTGAATGATTAAAGAACTCAAGACACTTGTCGCCGTGGCCCGGGAAGGTACGTTCGCCGCTGCGGGAAACAGGATCGGCCTCACCCAGGCAGCGGTCAGTGCCCAGATCCAGCGCCTGGAGGCAGAGCTCGGCTTCGAGATTTTCGACAGGAAAGGCCGTTCGGCCCACCTCAACCGGATGGGCCATCAGATACTCCTGCAGGCGCAAGAGCTGCTTCGCCTTTACGACAACCTGGGCTCCGCCACCGTGGGACTGCCGGCCAGTACCCTGGTGAATATCGGCGCCATCGCATCCGTCCAGCGCTCTTACTTGCCCGACGCGCTGGCCCGGTTCCACCAACAATGCCCGCAATGCCGGACGCGAGTCATTCCGGGCTTGTCGATGGAGCTGGTCAACCTTGTGGATGCCGGCGAAATCGACATGGCGGTGATCATTCGCCCACCCTTCTCTCTCCAGAGTGATCTGCGCTGGACCACCTTGGCGCTGGAGCCCTATCGCCTGATCGTGCCCCGTGATGTCCCGGGAGGAGACTGGTCGGAGCTGCTCTCCAACCACCCCTTCGTTCGGTACGACCGTTCGTCCTTTGGCGGCAGGCAGGTCGATCGTTTCCTGCGGCAGATGCATTTCACCCTGCGTGAAGTCTGTGAGCTGGATGAACTGGAGGCCATCATCAGGCTGGTGGAAAATGGCGTAGGCGTAGCCCTCGTGCCACAGACCGTGTCCCATCGGCAATGGCCAGCGGGCATACGCGCACTCGATCTCGGACCCCATACGTTCCATCGTGAAATCGGATTGGTGCATCGACCTCGACAGGCCTTGACCGAACCGGTGCAGATCCTGGCCCAGCTTATAAGCGATCGAGTAAAGGGCAGTTCCGAACTCCCTCAGCCCTGAAAAAGCCACTCGAATCGAGTGGCCGTCAGGGGTCAGATCGCGCCCACGTTCATTTTCGAACCATCGGTCAAGCGCGAGAGACGGTAGGGTTTGGGATCGACACAGGGGGTATCGTTGGCGACCAGCTCAGCGGCCAGATAGCCGATCCCCGGCCCCAGGCCGAACCCATGCCCGGAACAGCCCGCCGCAAGGACGAAACCTGACAGCCCCTCCACGGCAGAGATCACCGGCACGGCATCGGGCGTGAAGTCCACGTAGCCTCCCCAGGTTTCAGCCACTTCAATGTTCGCCAGGGCCGGGAAGCGCGTCCTGACCCGCTTCAGGATCTCGGCAATAGCCTCGGGCCTGGCCTCGGGATCGAGTACACGGTTGCGCTCGAATGCCAGGGGTTTGTCCGCGCTCCAGCCCGCCAGCCCTTCGGGGCCATGGATAAAGGCCTTGCCAATGCCGAACTCCATGGCGGCCAGCCGCTTGATGAACATGGGCAGAAAAGCCTTCCCATGGCGCAGGCCCTGCGGCGTGATATCAAGCCGGGCCTTGCCACTGATGGCGATCGTATAACTGCCATCCAGACGGCGAGTGAGCGCGAAATCCGGCGTGTAGATCGCATCCCCGAGGTTCGGCGCCGGACGCGTACGCAGCGCAGTCTGGCGCACGCTCGCCTGGGGGAAATTCAACCCGTGTCGTCGGCAGAACGCCGAGGCCCAGGCGCCGGCGGCACAGAGGACCGCCTGGGTGCGGATCAGGCCTTTTTCGGTGATCACCCCGGTCACTGCGCCATTGGTGATATCCAGACCGTAGGCGGCGCAGTCCTGGTGGATGCTGGCGCCAAGGGCACGCGCGCCCTCGGCGATCCCCGGCGCTGCGATAGCCGGTTCTGCCTTGCCGTCATCGACGGAATGCACGCCTCCCAGCCATTGCCGACCGACAGCCGGAATCGCGGACGTCGCCTCCCCGGGGCTCAGTATCCGCGTCTTGATGTCGAACTGGCGCGCGATATCCAGCCACGCTTCCCATTCGGCGAGCTGCTTGGCGTCGTCGGTCGCGTACTTGAGGCCGCAGCGGCGAAATCCGAGATCGGTGCCAATCTGCGCCGTGAGTTCATCCCACAGCCGCAAGGCGATACCAGAGAGAGGCAGCTCGCGGGCGTCGCGATTCTGCTGGCGGCACCAGCCCCAGTTGCGGCTCGACTGTTCGCCGCCGACATAGCCCTTCTCGACCAGCGCCACCGAGAGTCCCCGTTTCGCCAGGAAATAGGCGGCAGTCGCGCCGATGATCCCGCCGCCAATGATCACCACATCGGCATGGGAAGGAAGCTTTTCATCGCTGGGAATGCGTTTTATCGAGGGTGACATGCCAAGAGTCTCATCTGGATGGGGGTTATCAAGCCGGGCAATGCAGGCCGTTTTTCCAACAACCTGATGGTGATCATTACGCCATGCACCGCCTGCAGAGCTGTCTCGTTTTCATCGCATTAAATCGCAGAAAAACTTGTTTTGGGGGCATGTGCAGCACAATCTGCCACGGCCTCCATGTGTCACCCTTATCGACTCATTCGGCACAGCGTCTGGCGATTTCCCCCATCAGTAACGACGGGCTTGCCAATACCGGAAATTTCAACTCTGCCGCGAGCAGGTCGCGCAGATGCGCCAGCGATGCCTGGGCGAGCACCAGCACATCCACCTCGTTGGAAACCCCGGTGGCCGCTTCCAGGAGAATCCCGTCATGCCGCGCCCGATCGCCCGCCATCAGCGCCTGGTAGGCGTCGGGGCACAGCACCGTCTTAATTGTGATGTCGCGCCCTTGCGCTGCGGCATGGGCGTGCAACAGCGCGCGGCTCGGTTCTACCGTACTGGTCGCCGTGCAAAGCAGGCCAATGCGCGCGCCACGGCGCACCGCTTCCGAGGCCATCGGGTCGTCGATCTTCAGGATCGGCTGCGACACGACGCTCCGCGCGATGTCGACAGCCGGAGACGTCGATGAACAGGTGACGACGATCAGGTCAGGTTGCGCTCGCGCCGCCAGCACAATCTGATCAACCACGCGCTGGTAGACCTGCGGCTGCGGTACGCCGCGCAACAGGTCCTGCAGCAGGCTTTCGTCAAGGACATGGAAGCAATCGGCGGTGGGCATCTCGGCACGCATACGCGCCCGGAACTCCTCGACCAGGAAACCGACGGTATGGATGAAAGCGATCCGCTGGGTCATGGCATTCTCCTACGCGTTGGCCTTGTTCAAGGGCACGGATTTCGTGTCATCCATTACCGCACGCATCGCAAGTAACGCCGTCTCGTTTTCAGGCAATGAAATCGCAGGAAAAATTTTGTTGAAGGCTTTATGCAGCACAATCTGTCTGTCCAGCGGCGGGTCAGCTTGCAGGGATATTGATTGTGCCGACGTCTTCGCGAGCAGGCTCGCTCCCACACTCCGGGGTGCTCATTAAAGTTCTGTACATACAGCCCTCTGTGGGAGCGAGCCTGCTCGCGATAGCCATCCATTGTCATCCCACACCCATCAGCCTCCACCCGGAACGTGACAATCCCTCCAGACCTCACGCATCCACTGCTTCAACATCAACGCCTCCTCCCAGCGATCACTGACATCGCGCCCATCGGCCCCGGTGATCGCATAGGGTGGCGGGCCGAGTTCGCAGGTGAAGGACAGGCTGGCAGGGCTGTTCGGCCGAGCCAGCCAATCCTCGATTCCGTAGCGCCACCAGCCGAGGAAGCGCTCCAGCCAGGATCGGTGCTGGGCGAAACTCAAGGGCACCTGGACTTGTTCGCCATTGCTGACACGTCCATGAAAACCCCAACTGTGACGCAGGATGCGATGGATGTAATCGTCGTCTTCAGCGGCGACCGGTTCTGGCATCTCGCGCCCCACGACATAGTGAGACAGGTCCGCCAATAGCTTCAGGTCGGGCATCTCCTCAAGCAAGTCCAACGTGAACAACAGGTCATTGCTCAGGCGATAACGATGGGTCTCAAGGAGAATCGGAAAATCCACCTCTTCGGCCAGGCGTTGCCAACCCTCGACCAGTGCGATCGCCTGCCTCAGCGTGCGTGGTCGGACGTCGGCCTGCAGCGTGAGATGGTGACAGCCATGGCGAGCAGCGACATCGAGGGCGGCCGCCAGATCATCCACAGTACGGGGAAAGAGCTGACCTTCGATTTGCAGACCGAACGCCTTGGCGGCGGCGTGCAGACGCGCAGCGTGGGAAGCCTCCCAGAAATGATCGGTGATGCCATCGAAGCCAGCGGCAGCAATTTTTTCCAGCTGCGCTTCGAGGGGAAGCGCGCATTGGCCGCAGTGATCCTGCATGGCCCAGAGCGATTGAAAAATCAGGAACTCGCGCATGTCAGCTTCTCAGTAATTGTTTGAGCGACACATCGGGATCGGCCAAAGCGTCCACGGCGAGGCGGTTTTGGTTGGCGATCAGCCGCTCACACAGTTTGATGTCCTTGGCGACGCTGTTGCCCTGCCCCCAGCCGCAGGCGCCTTGCAGGCGATGCTCGACATCGAGGTAGAGCATCAGGAAACCGTCATTTGCGAGGGGCCGGTTCGCTGTCGGTTGCGTATTTGAAATCACGCCCACGGTCTGAAGTCCCCAGTCGTACTGGTCGGACCAGAAGCCGGGGATCACCTCGAAGGGCAGCTCGTGGCCCAGCAGGTTGAGGGCTGCATGCCGCCCCTGGTTTTCGGCGTTGCGCCAGGTCTCCTGGCGCTGAAAAACGCCCCCCGGATGCAAGCGAAACTCGCAGACATCTCCTGCGGCGAAGATGTCCGGCGTACTGGTGCGCAGCTGGGCATCGACACGGATGCCCTGACCGACGACCAGTCCGGCGGACGCGGCCAATTCGATGTTGGGTTGCATGCCGATGCCAACGACGACCAGGTCGCAAGGCAGCAACTCGCCGTCGACCAGTTGCACTGACTCGGCGCGAGTGTCGCCCTGCACCGCCTCGATGGCGACGTTCAGCCGTACGTCCACGCCCTGGCTGCGGTGCAATGTCAGCAGCGCGTGGGACAGTCGCTCCGGCAGGATGCGGCCCGCCAGACGCGGCCCTGCTTCAAGCACAGTGACGGTGCAGCCCAAGGCGCGCGCGGTGGCGGCCACTTCGAGGCCGATGAAGCCTCCACCGATGACGACCAATCGTTTGCCGGGTTGCAGCGAAGCACGCAACCTCAGCGCTTCGTCATGGGTGCGCAGATAAAGCACATTGGCTAGACGCTCGGGCACCGAGGGCAATCGCCGCGCCCTGCCCCCGGTCGCCAGCAACAGCCGTGCATAGTGCAGCTCACGACCATCGGCCAACTGCAGCCGGTGTCGTTGCGGGTCGAGGCTCTCCACCGGATTGCCAGCCCAGTGCTCGATGCCCAGTTCGGTGAGCCGGTCGCTGTCACACAGGCTGAATCCCCCCAGTTCAGCCGTGCCTTGCAACAGCCCTTTGGACAGTGGCGGACGTTCATAGGGTGGATGGGCTTCATCGCCGATCAGAATCAAGCTCCCCCTATAACCTTCCTCGCGCAGGGTCAACGCCGCACGGCCGCCAGCATGTCCGGCGCCGACGATGACCAAGGGAGCGTTGTCAGCTTTCATGGCACAACCTCCACGTCGTTAAACGTCAATACCGAGCAGGACCCGCCCCGCCTCGACCCGGACCGGATAGGTCTTGAGGTTGACGCACACCGGCGCGCCAAGGGCTTTGCCGGAGCGGTAATCGAAGCGCCCGTTGTGCTTGGGGCATTCAATGACATGGTCCATCACCAGACCGTCGGCCAAGTGGATGGATTCATGGGTGCACAGGCCGGCGGTGGCAAAGAATTCATCGTCAGCGGAGCGGTAGACAGCGTAGGTCTGCGGACCGTGGTCGAAACGAATGACATCCTCTTCGTTTATTTCGCCCACGGCGCAAACGTCGATCCATTGATTGGTCATGGCGCGTTCTCTTGTAGTGGTAAAACGGGAAGGGTCAGGCCGGTGTCGCTTCAGCCTGGGTGCTGGCGGTCGGCGCCGTGCGTGGCGGCAAAGGGCGACGGACGAAATAGCTCGGGTCTTTGCGCTGCTTCCAGATGGTCGGGAGGATTTCCTTGAACGCCTCCAACAGGCTGGTATAGGGCGGCGGGCAGTCGTGGCGGATCTCTTCGTGAAGCTGCGCCAGTGCATGAAACGGCACCATCGGATACATGTGATGTTCGAGGTGATAGTTCATGTCCAGGTAGAGGAAACGCAGCACCGGATTCATGTAGATGGTGCGGCAGTTGCTGCGATGATCGAGCACGTCTTCAGCCAGGCCGACATGCTGGGACAGGCCGAACACGTAGGACAGCCAGCCGCCATAGAGCGTCGGCAGGCCGATGAACATCAGCGGCAACCAGCTCTGCAGGTACAGTGCCGCCGCCACGGTCAATCCATAGATCATCAGCCAGACGCGCGCCGCCAGGAAGATCTTCGGCCACTCGGACTCGGGGATGAAGGTCTGCTCTTCTTCCGCCATCCGCCCGGTCGCATGCCGGCAGACCGACCCCATGGTCTTGATCGCGTAAGGCATCCTGATCAGGCTCAGCACCATGCTGATCAGGCTTGGCGGGCGCGGCTCGACGATCTCCGGATCGCGCCCGACGATGATGGTGTCGGTATGGTGCCGAGCATGGCTCCAGCGCCACACATGGGGCTCGAACATGAACATGAAGCTCGACACCTGGTAGACCACGTCATTCATCCAGCGGGTCTTGAATGCGGTGCCGTGACCGGTTTCGTGCCAACGGGCATTCGACGCCGTGCCGTAGAGCAGCCCATAGGCGAAGAAGAACGGCACGCAGGCCCAGGATCCCCAGAACCAGTAACCACCGAAACCGGTGACGATCATTGACAGCAACCAGATCGCAGTGTCCCGCAGTGCCGGGCCGTCGCGGCGCTGCATCAATTCCTTCATGCGTTTACGCGAGATCGGCGACTGGTACCAGCTGGCGGACACCAGGCCTTTTTGCGCCGCTTTGGCGGCTTCGGGACCGAGCAGTGAATAGTCTCGGCGTGCGGGTTTATCGCGGTGGCCGGAGGCTGCGTTTTGTTCAGACATTTTATTGTTCTCCGCAAGCTTGATGGTGTTGAACCCTTGCTCGATGCAGGTTCGCATCGTTGGAGAAACCATAGAGAGCGCGCCGATTAGCCTCAAGCCCTTGAATTGATTCCCTATCAAGCTATCATCCAGGCCCATCGAAGCTTGATAGTTTTCTATCAAGACGCTGCGGGGCCTGCCATGACCAACACCACCAAACGCCCAACCATTGCCACCGTCGCCCAGTACGCGGGGTTGAGTGTCGCGACCGTGGACCGGGTGCTCAACGCCCGGGCGCCGGTCACCCCGGCCACCGCCGAGCAGGTGTTCCAGGCCGCCGAAAAGGTCGGCTATTTCGCCGCCCGACTGATCGGCCAACGGATCCGTGAGCGCCGTCCCAGCTACCGTTTCGGCATTCTCCTGCTCGGCACCGCCCAGGCGTTCTACGGCAATGTGGCCGCCGCTATCACAGAAGCGGCGCAACGTCATGCCGGCGCCAACCTGAGCATTCAATTCGAGTACGTTTTCGATCGGACACCCAGCGCGATCATCGCCCAGATCGAACAATTGGCGGTGCAGTGCGACGGCCTGGCAGTGGTCAGCTTCGCGCACCCGTTGATCAACGCCAGCATCGCCCAGATCAGGGCCGCCGGCGTGCCGGTGATCGCGCTGCTGTCCGACATATGTGAAACGGCCGATGAGCCTTACGTCGGCCAGGACAACCATGCAGTCGGGCGCACCATGGGTTGGCTGATGGCCCACACCTGCGGAACCCGTGAAGGCAGTGTCGGGGTGTTGCTCGGTGGCCATCGTTTCCTCGGCCACCAGGCCCGGATCGACGGGCTGCGCAGCTACCTGGCCGAGCATGCTCCCGGCCTGCGACCGCTGGAGGCGTTAATCAACCTGGACAACGACGACATCACCGAAGAGGCGACCCTGGACCTGCTGGCGCGGCATGACGACTTGCGTGGCTTGTGTGTGGTCGGTGGTGGCGGCGACGGCATTATCAGCGCCCTGTCGCAACTGCCGAGTCGGCCGTCGCTGTGCTGCATCTTGCAGGAGTCCACCGAGCTGTCGCGCCAGGCTCTTGCACAGGGCCTGATCAGCCTGGTCATCGATTCCCAGCCGCGGTTGCTGGCTCAAGCGCTGGTTGATCTACTGGTGGAGCTGCAGACCGCGCCAGCCTTCGATCCGGTGCGACATCGCATCCATATCCCGTTGCAGATCATGACCTCGGAGAATGCTCGTCCCTGAGTGCAATGCTGTTGATTCAAGACTCGCCCGGTTCATTGTGGCGAGGGGATTCATCCCCGCTGGGCTGCGTAGCAGCCCCAAAATCTTAGGGCCGCTTCGCGCCCCAGCGGGGATGAATCCCCTCGCCACAGGTTCATCTACTGACTTGAGTGAGCAGCCTTACCCCCCGGAACGAAACGTTTCCGCCCTCAACCCGTACCGACTCATCTTGTTGTACAGCCCACCCCGAGAAACGTTCAGTTGCTGGGCAGTCAGGCGGATGTTGCCCCGGGTGGCCTCGAGGGCGGCGACAATTGCGTTCATTTCATGGGCGTCGAGGCCCAGGGCTGCCGGTCGCTCAGGCATATTCCCTGGCGATGACGGCCGCAGGCCCTGCCTGATTTCCAGCGGTAGATCATCCGGCTGCAGCTGTTCGCTGACCGCCAGATTGGTCGCACGCTCGATGATATTTTCCAGCTCACGCACGTTGCCTGGCCAGTGGTAGGCCGACAGCACGTCGAGCGCCTGGGGCGAGATGCCGCGCACCGATTTGCGCAGTGAGCGAGCGCAACGAGAGAGGAAATGGTGCGCCAGCAACGGTACGTCCTCCCGGCGCATGCGCAGCGGCGGGACCGTCAGATTCAGCACGTTGAGCCGGTAGTAAAGATCCTCGCGAAACGCGCCGTCAGCCACCGCTTGGCTCAGGTTGCGATGGGTGGCGGCGATGATGCGCACGTTCACTCGCTGGGATTTCTTCGCCCCCACGCGAGTGACTTCGCCTTCCTGCAAGACCCGCAAAAGGCTGACCTGGGCCCCGAACGACATGTCACCGATTTCGTCGAGGAAGATTGTGCCGCCATCGGCCAACTCGAACTTGCCGGCGGATCCGCCGCGAGCCGAACCGGTGAAGGCCCCCTCGACATGCCCGAACAATTCGCTCTGCACCAGATCTCGTGGGATCGCCCCGCAATTGACCGCCACGAATGGGCCACTGCGACGCTCACTGGCGTTGTGGATCGCCTGGGCGAACAGCTCCTTGCCGGTACCGCTTTCGCCGAGGATCAACGTGGTGGAGTCGCTGCGACTGGCGATTCGTCCAAGGTGCAACGCGTCCTGGATGGCCCGGGAGCTGCCCTGGATGGTGTCGAAGGTGTAGCTGGCCTGGGTGCCGATGATCCGCCGGGTGATTTCGCGGATGCGCCGGTTTTCCCGCAGCGAAACGATGCGCCCGCCCTGCTCCAGTGAGCACACCGACACCAGGCAGGCCAGGTGACTGCGATCATGCAATTCGAAGGTGCAATCCAGATCCCGCAGCCCTTCCCCGCCACGCAGCAGGATCTCATCGGTCAGCTCACTCTGGCCCAAGCGCTGGAACGGCTGGCCCAGCAGGTCGCGCCCGACGCGAAACAACTGTCGTGCATAACCGTTGATGGCCCTGATGCAGCCGCGGTCGTCCAGCACGACCAGGCCTTCGTTGAGCACTTCAAGCATCGTCTGTTGTTCTTCCAGCAAGGCCTGCAGCGCCATTTGCCGTGATACGGCTTCGGCCGCGGCTTGCACGGTGCCCAACGTGTGGAAATGAAACCAGCCCGGCTCGGCGGTCAGGGTCAGGATCGCCAGCGTCCGTCCCCGGGCATCGCGAATCGGTGCGGCGGCGCAATGCATGCGTCGCTTGCGCAAGCCGACGCCGAAGTTCTCTTCGGCCAGCACATAGACCAGCCGGTCTTCAGCCAATGCCAACCCCGTACAGTTGGTGCCCTGCACCGACTCCAGCAAGCGGCTGCCCACCGGGGTGAGATCGCTGCCGCAGAAATACAGAGTGGTCCCTTCGGCGTCGGTCAGGTTGATATGGCCCCTGGGGTTGTAGGCCAACAACCCGCCCATGACCTCGGCCGCCACTGCGATCATCACGCGATGGGCGGCCAGCGTTGCGGCCAGGTCGGCTGGATCGACAAAACGATACGCGCCGTCCTCGGGGTCAAGGCCGGCCTCGACGCTGCGCAACCAGGAGTTCCAGATCACCTGCCGGACCCCATCAGGCCGCTCGATACATCCGTCCAGGCAAGCCAGCCAGGCCTGCTCCAAAGCGCCAATCGGTCCGTCACTCAACGACGCCGGACCGAGTGACGCGATGTAGTCGAGGTCTTGCTCGCTGACAGCGATGGGTGCCGGGATCACGAAAAGCTCCAATGTTCATTTTATGTACATGTGCAGTATAGGCATGTCATGAGAATTAACACTTATTTTGCTAGATAAGGAATAAATTCTTACTTATCAATAAGATATGCATTGGCACAGGCTTTGCTCCCCTGCCTGTACAGCGAAAACAATCCTGCTGATAACAAAAAAAGGGGAAGTGCGTTTCATGAATACATCCAAGATCATCCGCCTCGGTCTCATTGGCGCCGGCCGCATGGGCAGCTTTCACGGCCTGACGGCAGCCCGACACATTCCCGGCGCCTGCCTGGCTGCCATCGCCGACCCGACACCGGGCCAAGCCGCCCGCCTGGCGGCACAGTTGGGGGTGGAGCGGGTCTACACCGACCCACAGCAATTGCTCGACGACCCCGAGATCGACGGCGTACTGATTGCCGCTCCGGCCCGCAGCCACGCCGAGCTGGTCATCAGCGCAGCCCGCACTGGCAAAAGTGTGTTCTGTGAAAAACCCATGGCGATCACCCTCGACGAAGCGGACCGCGCCATCGCCGCTGCCGCCGATGCCCGGGTCACCTTGCAGGTCGGCTTCAACCGCCGCTTCGCCAAGAGTTTTCGCACTGCGCACCTGGACGTGGTCGCCGGCCGCATCGGCACCCCGCAACTGCTGCGGTCGCTGACCCGCGACCCGGCGCTGAACAATCCGGCCAACTCCCCGCAGTGGGTGATCTTCCTCGAAACCCTGATCCACGACTTCGACACCTTGCGTTACCTCAATCCTGGGGCCGAGGTCGTCGAAGTCTTCGTGATGGCCGATGCCCTGATCGCGCCAGACTTCAAGGACAAGGGTTTCCTCGACACCGCCATGGTGACCCTGCGTTTCGACAACGGCGCCCTCGCCACCGCCGAGGCGAATTTCCAGGCGGTGTATGGCTACGATGTCCGGGGCGAAGTGTTCGGCAGCGCCGGCATGTTGACCATGGGCGCCGTCAATGACTCCGACCTGGTTCGCTACCTGGCCGATGGCATCCAGGCCGACACACAGCGCCTGGACACCGACCTGCTACGGGATGCCTATGTGGCCGAGCTCAACCATTTTGTGAGTTGCCTGCGCACCGGCGAAAAGCCCCTCGCCAGCGGTGAAGACGCCCGCGCTGCCCTGGCCATTGCCCGCGCCTGCATCGAGTCGTTCCAGCAAGGCCAGCCCGTGCGCGTGCAAGGAGGCCGACCATGAGCTTCACTCCGTTCAAACTGGCGATCAGCGCCGAGATGGTTTTCCTCGACCTGCCGTTCACCGAGCGGGTCAAACGGATTCACGCACTGGGCTTCAGCGCCGAAATCTGGGACTGGACGAAGAAGGACATTGCCGCCCTGGTCGCCACCGGCGCCGACTTCACCTCGATGACCGGCTACATCGCGGGCAACCTGACCGACCCCGAGGACATCCAGCACCTGCTCGACAGCGCACGGGAATCCCTGGCCGTCGCCGCCCGGTTGAACTGCCCGAGCCTCAACCTGCATGGCACAGGCCTGGGCGACAAAGGCTTGCCGGTCAAACCGGTGGCCCTCACCACCGGCCGCATGTGGTTGAACGCCTGCAAGACCCTGGAAAAAATCGCGCGCCTGGGTGAAGACGCCGGCCGGGTGTTCCTGCTGGAAAACCTCAACACCGAGGTAGACCATCCTGGCACGCCGTTCGCTCGCGCCGATGACACCCTGGCGCTGATCGAGGCCGTGGGCAGCCCTCATCTGAAGCTGAACCTGGACCTCTACCACGCACAGATCGGTGAAGGAAACCTGATAGAACTGATCCAGCGCGCCGGCAGCGCCATCGGCGAAATCCAAGTGGCCGACGTCCCTGGCCGCATGGAACCGGGGACCGGCGAAATCCACTACCCGGCCATTGCCAAAGCCTTGTTCGACATGGGATACACCGGTGTCGTCGGCCTTGAGGGCTGGGCCAGCGGCGACAGCGAGGCGGCACTTCAACGCTTCCGGCAAGCGTTTAGTCTGGATCGATGAAACGGCGGCGCCCTTGGGCATGAATCGAGGTGCGCCGACAACCTTCACGCCTGATCGACTCATAACAACAAAAGGAATATCACCATGCGTCGTTGCACACTGCTTATTGCCACGCTGCTCTTCGCCTTCAGCCAATGGGCCACCGCCAGTTATCGCATCGGCGTCAGCATCGCCAGGGTTGACGACAACTTCATGACCTATGTACGCAGCGGCCTGGAAGACGCCGCAAAGAAAGACAGCGTCCAGATCCAGTTCGAGGATGCCCAGGGCGATGTCGTGCGCCAGCTCAACCAAGTCCAGGGCTTCATCAACCAGAAGGTCGATGCGGTCATCGTCTTGCCCGTGGACACCGCCGCCACCACCAACATGACCCGCGCCGCCGTCGAGGCGAAGGTGCCGCTGGTCTACGTCAACCGGCACCCGGACGAACGCGTCCTGCCCAAGGGCGTGGTCACCGTGGCCTCGAACGACATCGAGGCCGGCCAGTTGCAAATGCACTACCTGGCGGAAAAGCTGAATGGCAAAGGCACCCTCGCGATCATCATGGGTGACCTTGCGCAAAACGCTACGCACGACCGCACCGAAGGGGTCAAACAGGTGCTCAAGGATTACCCCGGGATCAAGATCGTCGAACAGCAAAGCGCCGAGTGGCAACGGGCCAAGGGGATGGACTTGACCAGCAACTGGCTGCTGGCCGGTACCTCGTTCGACGCCATTGTCGCCAACAACGACGAAATGGCCATCGGCGCGGCCATGGCCCTGCAACAAGCGGGAAAAGCCAAGGGCGAAATCGCGATTGTCGGCATCGATGGCCTGCCCGACGGGCTGGCGGCAATCAAGCGCGGGATGCTGGTCGCCTCGGTGTTTCAGGACCCCAAGGCCCAGGCGACCGCCGCGCTGCAAGCCGCCGTCAAAATGATCAAGGGCGAGCCGGTCGACGCGGAAGTCTGGGTGCCTTTTCAGCTGATCAAGCCGGAACAGGTGGCTGTGTTCGAGCAGCATTACAAATAGCCGCTAGGCTTTGTACGACATTACCCCGCAAGGATCATGCTTCGCTGAAAACAGGCGCGCGCGAGTCCCCTCGCTCATCGCCTGTTTTCGCTCTGCCGGATCGCCTCGCGACTTTTCGTACAACCCCTAGCTGACTGACCAAGGTGGCTGCCGATGTCTGTTCCCCCAGATGAACTCGATCGACTGATGACATATTTCAGCAGGAGGCGTGCTCCCAGGTTGCCGCTGAAATATGCTGAGTCAAGACCGGATCGGGAGGTGCTGTACAGGCGAATGGCGCAAAAAGAATGGGATGATGCTTCAGGTTCAATACGCGGATCACGCGAAGGCGAGTCGACATTCGACTTTGAGAAAGCCTTTGAAACCTACCAGACCGGAACCTATGCAAGAGTCTGGACATCGACCGAATTAGCGAAGGTTCGTGGTTTTGAAAACGAAGCGGGGGGAGCAACAGGTTATGTCAATGTCCAGTTCGTATTCGATGAAGATCTGACCAGCCTGTTCAAGGGGAAAATCCTGCCGCAGAAAATGACAGGCGCTCAACACATGAACGATTTTGTCCTCATGCATCGCGAAGGATATGAGCCGTATCTTCACGGTTCAAAAGAGATAAAAATGTTTACGACCACTGAAGAAGTCGAAGTAACCATTGCACGCCACAAGGCTTTCGATCTGGGATTTACAAAAGCGCAGGCGGTTGTGCTGAACAAACATTTGAAGTTCGCGCGCTTGATACCGGATTAACGACTGGCGGCGGATCAACCATCGCAGCGGCTCCCATCGTGCCAGGACCTTATCTGGCGCTGGCGGCAGAGTTCTTCGCCGTTATATGAACAACAGCAGATTCTCGGTCAAGACCGTCAGCCTCCATCTCCCGTCGCCAATCAGAAACAACCCCGGCGCGCACCCATCATTCGTCACACATCGAAGTGAAAGACCTGTCGCGCACATAATCTGGGCTCCGTACGAAAAGTCTTGAGACGAAGGTCAGACTGTTTTCAACGCAGCATGAACGAGTATCAAAGCTATTCGTACAGAGCGTAGTGGCCTATATCCGATTAGCCACGTAGACCATTGAGGCCAACAAGGAGGAATGGCGATGAAACGCACGCGTTTTTTTGGAGAAACCGTACTGACCTGCACATTCATCCTGGCAATGATCGGTTGGGGAATCGGCTTTTATGGCCCGCCGATCTACATGCAATCGGTCATGGAGCGCACGGGTTGGCCCATCGCCCAGGTATCGACTGCCGTCACCTTGCACTTTCTCAGCGGCACGATCGTCATCGCCAATCTACCCAGGCTCTACGCACGCTTCGGCATTCCAACCATCACTCTGCTGGGCAGCATCGTCCTGGGTATCGGCGTGAACATCTGGGCCCAAGCCGACCAGCTCTGGGTGCTGTATGCCGGTGCCCTGTGCTCGGGTATCGGCTGGGTGACCTTGGGGGCCGCGGCCGTCAATACCCTGGTCGCGCCGTGGTACGTCAAGGAAAGGCCCAAGGCCCTGGGCAAAGCCTACAACGGCGCCAGCCTGGGCGGCGTGGTCTTTTCGCCCCTATGGGTATGGCTGATCGAGGGCTTTGGCTTTGCCACGGCAGCGCTGGTGATCAGCCTCGTGGCCGTGCTGCTCATCGGCATTTTCGCCTTCCTGGTCTTCAACAAAACCCCACAAAGCCTGGGACAGCATCCTGACAACGCCGAGCAGCCGGAACCCTTGATACCCGCCAGCAGTGCCGTTCCATGGACTGTCGTGCAGACCCTCAAGGTGGCCAATTTCCGCACATTGGCCACCGGCATGTCCCTGGGGTTGTTCGCCCAGATCGGTTTGATCGCCCACCTGTACTCGATCCTGGCGGGACGCCTGGGAGCCCATGACGCCTCACTTGCCATGGGCCTGGCCACCGCCAGTGCCATGGGCGGGCGCTACATCGCGGCGCGCCTGATGATCCAAGGCATCGACCGCAGGCTACTGGCGTGCCTGGGCTACGCCATCCAGATGCTGGGCACCTTGATGCTCCTCGGCCTGGACCTCCACCCGTCAGTGGCCTGGATGGCGGTGGTGCTGATCGGCTCAGGCATCGGCAACGCCACCTCCCTGCCGCCGTTGATCGCACAGACCGAGTTCAGCCGAGAACACACCGCCAGGGTCATCGCGCTGATGGTCGCGATCAGCCAGGCCACCTATGCCTTCGCCCCTGCATTCTTCGGCCTGGTGCGCACCGCCTTCAGCCACCCGGATCAAGCCATCATCGCCGTCGTGACAGGCGCCGTCGTCGTGCAGATACTCGCCATCCTGTCGTTCTACCGAGGGGTGTCCGTTCGTTCCTTCAAGATCAGACCAATCGAGCACCGCCATCAACGTTGAGCACGGCACCGTTCATGAACGTGTTGGTCATCAAGAACACCGTTGCAGCACCGGCTTCCTCCGCCGTACCAATGCGACGCAGCGGCAAGGTCTGCTCCAGGGAAGCCACGTAGGCGTCACGGCCTTCGCCCAACGCTTTGCTGAAGATCGGGGTGTCGATCGGGCCGGGCGACAGGGTGTTCACCCGAATCGGCGCCAACTCCAGGGCCAGGCCACGGGCCAGCGACTCCATGGCGGCCGATGCCGCCCCGATGACGGCAGTGCCATGGGCATTGGGTCGATCAGCGAGCGCACCCGAGATGAAGGTGATCGATCCCGCCTTGGACAACCTGTCACCCAGGATACGGATCGCATTGATGGACGCCCAGATACGCTCATCGAACGCCCGGCGCAGATGATCGACGTCGGCGGTCAGGATGCTTCCAGTGACGAACGTACCGGCGAGCAGCACCAGGTGATCGACTACCGGAATGTCCGCCAGCGCGGCCTCGACCGCCTCACGGCGGGTCACGTCGGCTCCGCGCCAGCCGTCCAAGCCGTGTTCCTTCGACGCCTGCTCGGCACGGGCCGCATCCGAGCCGATGACCAAGACCTTGGCCCCGGCGGCCTTCGCTTGTATCGCGGCGGCCAGGCCGATGCCCGATGTACCGCCGAAGATGACGACCGTACGGCCGGTGAGATTGGATGCAAGTGTTGGGGTGATGGTCATGTCGAGGCTCCAGTGAACGCCAGGATGGCGTGCGATGGAGTAAGCGTAAGGCTGTGATCGTAGATTGATAATTGGGGCGCAAGTCGCTTTACTAGTGCCATGAAGGCACAAATTGGTCTCGACCGTCTTACCGGACTCATCGCATTCGCGCGGGCCGCCTCCCTGGGCAGCTATACCGCTGCGGCGCGGGCGCTCTCGGTGTCCCCCTCCGCCGTCAGCAAGAGCGTGCAGCGGCTTGAGGAGCATTTCGGGCTGATGCTGTTCACCCGCACGACGCGCTCCCTGACCCTCACGCCTGAAGGGCGGGATCTTTACGAGCGTGCATTGCGCATTCTGCGAGAGGTCGAAGAAATCGATCAGGCTGCGGTCGCAACCCGCGCCGAGCCCTCAGGTGTCTTGAAAGTCACCGCCCCCCTCCCCATCGGCGTGAACATCCTGGCGCCTGCATTGCCCAGGTTTCGTGAGCAATACCCCAATCTGGCAATCGACTTGCGACTCGGCGATCAGTATTCCGACATCATCGAGCAAGGGATCGACGTGGCCGTTCGCGTGGGGAACCTCACCGATTCACGTCTGGTTTCGCGGCCCTTGGGGCCCCATCGAATCGGCGCGTTTGCGTCGCCCCAGTACCTGCAGCGAAAAGGTATACCGGCGACCATCGAGCATCTTGCGGAGCATGAGTGCGTGAACTTTCGCTACCAGAGCACCGGGCAGAGTCTGCGCTGGTCCTATCAGGCGGACGACAAACAACTTGAGTGGAGCCCCGACGCCGCATTCACCGTGGATGTCAGCGACGCGGTGGCGGCTATCATGGCGGCGGGCGGAGGCATCGGTATCACCCCGCACTACGTGGCTGCGCCCTATGTTCGCCGGGGAGAACTGATTCCAGTCCTCCCCCAGTTCACTGCGGAACGCTTCTCCATCACCGCCTTGTGGCCGGAAAGCCGACGCGGCAGTCCCAACGTAAAAGCCTTCATCGCCTTTCTGCTTGAGCTGTTCCCTGCAACGCCTGCCTGGGACGAGGCGGTGCATGAAGCGGCCGCAGCGAGGCTGGGTTGATCGGCCGTCGGGTTGGACAACCGACAGCCACCGATCCCGGCAGCCCCTCAAGAGGCCCGTATCATCCCAGACGCATCGACACTTCAATGTCATCGGCAAAAGGCACGGAGAGGTAGCCATTCTGCGGTGAACGCACGTAAGCCAGGTATTCAGGGCAGTAATCGGTATTGTCCGCCACCACCAGGGCGCCCGGCCGCAGGTGTTTTTCAACCAGGCTCAGCACGTCGCCATACAGCGACTTGGCGCCATCGAGCAGGAGCAGATCGACCGCTTCCGGGAGATCGCTGGCCAGGGTAACCAGCGCATCACCTTCGCGGATGTCCACCAGATCATCGACGGCGCCTTCAACGAAATGGCGACGCGCCAGGGCGATCTTCGAAGGCTCGAACTCACTGCCAACCAGCACGCCGCCGCCGTTGTCCCGCAACGCCGCAGCCAAGTGCAGGGTAGACAGGCCGAACGACGTGCCGAACTCGACAATGGCCCTGGCCTTTGCGCTGCGTGCGAGCATGTACAGCAGCTTGCCCGTGTCGCGGGAGACCGGCAGCCACAAGTCCTTGAGCATTCCGTACAGGTCGAGGTATTCGGTCTTGCTGCGCATCAGCCGCTCGCGCTCTTCACTCGGCACAGTGCTCAGCACCGGACTGGTGGCCGCGCTGGCCTGGGTGTAGAGGCGTTCGATCAGGGTCGCCAGAGGTTCAGTGGTCAAAGTAGTCATGATTGCTTTCCATCGATAGGGGACTAAGATGCGACTGATTCGTCGCATTTAAATGATGCGAGTGATTCGCCCCATTCGCTATTCGCGTTTCCCCACGACGACCGAGCCGCCCATGACCCAGCGCCAGACCGCCCGTATTTCCTCACGCAAGCAGCCACAGCAGGCACGCTCCACCGAGCTGGTGGCGGCGATTCTAGAGGCCGCTGTTCAGGTTTTGGCCAAGGAAGGCGCCGCTCGCTTCACCACCGCTCGCGTCGCGGAAAAGGCCGGCGTGAGCATCGGCTCGCTGTACCAGTACTTTCCCAACAAGGTCGCGATCCTGTTCCGGCTGCAGAGCGATGAGTGGCAACAGACCACCCAGATGCTGTGCCGGATTCTGGAAAACCTGGAGGAACCGCCCCTGGATCGCCTGCGCAACCTGGTGCATGCGTTCATTCGTTCCGAGTGCGAAGAAGCGCCGATGCGTGGCGCGCTGAACGACGCCGCACCGCTCTATCGCGACGCACCGCAAGCCCACGAAGTGCGCGCGACAGGCAAGCGGATCTTCGCCAATTTCATGCTCGAGTTGCTCCCCGACGTCAGCGAGCCTACTCGTTCGGCGGCCTGCGATCTGATCCTGACCACGCTCAGTTCCGTGGGCAAGGATTTTTCAGGAAGCCCACGGACCGACGCGCAAATCGCGACGTACGCCGATGGCATGGCGGACATGTTCAGCGCGTATGTTGTTACGCTCGATCAGCAAAAGCCTCCTCGGCAATCGGAGTCCGATAGCGCCGTTTTCGGATAACCGTTCGCTCAACGCGAATCGCTTCCAAAGACCTGCTTACCACATAGCGTACAATGGCGTTCTGGTGCAGCATTCCACCGCTTCGCCAATATTCGCCTGCCCCAGGCAAAAGTCCGATGTGTGTGCGCGGCGTCAGGTCGTCGCTTTATCAAGAGAAGCCCCATGACAACGCCATCACCGTTGAGTAAAACCGCCTCCCACCTTGAATTTGGCGTCGTCGGAATTGGCGCGTCTGCGGGCGGTTTGCAGGCGATCAAGCTGTTTTTCGAGAACATGCCCCAGGAAACCGGCATGGCCTTCGTGATCGTCCTGCACCTGTCGCCTGACCATCAAAGCATTGCCGACCAGATCATTCAGCAATCGACCAACATGCCGGTTGTGCAGGTCACCCAGACTGTACCCATTGAAAAGAACCACGTTTATGTCATTTCGCCAGCCCAGCAACTGGCGATGAACGATGGCTATCTGAATATCAGTCCCGTCGCCTCTACCCTCGATCGCCACTCCGCCATTGACCTGTTCTTCCGCGACCTTGCCAATGTTCACCGTGAGCGGGCCTTTTGCGTAGTGTTGTCGGGCAGCGGCTCGGACGGTGCCGTGGGGCTGTCGCGCATCAAGGAACAGGGCGGCGTCACCCTGGCGCAATCGCCGGAAGACGCCGAGTTCGACGGCATGCCCCGCGCCGCCATCGAAACACGCATGGTCGACCTGGTCTTGCCGGTAGTGGACATGCCGCAGAAAATCCTCGAACTGTGGCGTAATTCCCAAGCGATCACCCTTCCCAGCGCCATTGATCCTGGACTGGAAAATCACGCCGAACAGGAAGCTGTCGCCGCCGAGCACTATCTACACGAGATCCTGGCCTACCTGCGCAGCAGCACCGGTCACGACTTCAAGCACTATAAACGCGCCACGGTGCTTCGGCGGATCGAACGGCGGATGCAAGTCACCACCCAGCCCGATCTGGCGACCTATTCCCAGTACCTGCAAGGCAATCCAGAAGAGCCGAAGGCGCTGTTGGGGGACATGCTGATCGGCGTCACCAACTTTTTCCGCGACCGCGAGGCCTTCGAAGCGCTGGAGCGCGATGTGATACCGCAGCTGGTCGCCACCTTGACGCCGCCACGACCGGAACATGAAGAACTGCGTGTCTGGTCGGCGGGTTGCTCTACCGGGGAAGAGGTCTACAGCCTGGCGATGCTGCTCGACGACCAGCTGCAGGTAAAGGGCAGCAAAGCCAAGCTGCAACTGTTTGCCACGGACATCGACGAGCGTGCAATCAGCCTCGGGCGGGCCGGTCGTTACCCCCAGGCCATCGTCACCGATGTGCCGCCGACCCGCCTGCGCCAGTATTTCGTGAAGGAAGACGATCACTATCGAATTCGCAAGGAACTCCGAGAGAAGGTGTTGTTTGCCAAACACAGCCTGCTGGCGGATCCGCCGTTCTCGCAGATCGACCTGATCGTCTGCCGCAACCTGCTGATCTACCTGGATCGGGAAGTACAACGCGAAATCCTGCAGATGTTCCATTTCGCGCTTCGCCCCGGCGGTTTCCTGTTTCTCGGCACCTCCGAGAGCGCCGATGCCTGCCATGAACTGTTCAGCCCGGTGGACAAGCGCAACCGGATCTTCCGGGCCAAGAGCACCAGCCCCAACAGCCGGCGTGTTCCCACCATGCCTCGGGGTGGCTACACCCGCAGCAGCGGCCACTCGCTTCCCGAGCTGAAGAACCACGTGCAGCCCAAGCTGTCGTTCGCCGACATCCACCGGCGCGCCATCGAACGCGCCGCGCCGCCGAGCATGATCGTCGACACCAATGCCGACATCCTGCACATGAGTGAAGGCGCCGGGCGCTACCTGCGGCACGTCGGCGGCGAGTTGTCGCGCAACTTGCTGACGTTGATCCTGCCGGAGCTGCGCCTGGAAATCCGCACCGCACTGTTCCAGGTGCAACAGAGTGGTCTGGCGGTCAAGTCGCGGGACGTATCGATCAAGTATGAAGACCGGCATCTGCGGATCGACATGATCGTCCAACCCTACAGGGACGAGCAGTCGGACAGCGACTACCTGCTGGTGATCTTCGAGGAAAGTGACATCGACTCGGCGGAAGCGGCCATGGCCCAGGTGCAGACCGAAAGCCAGGTCCTGTCCAATCTCGAACGCGAGCTGCAACGCACCAAGCTGCACCTGCAAGACACGATCGAGCAGTCGGAGGTCTCCAACGAGGAGCTGAAAGCGTCCAACGAGGAAATGCAGGCCATCAACGAAGAGCTGCGCTCGGCTACCGAAGAGCTGGAAACCAGCAAGGAAGAGTTGCAGTCGATCAACGAGGAACTGCTGACGGTCAATTTCGAGCTCAAGACCAAAGTTGAAGAAACCGACAAGGTCAACGACTACCTGACCAACCTCATCGCCTCGACCGACATCGCCACGGTGTTTGTCGACCGGAGCATGCGCATCCGCTGGTTCACGCCCCGGGCCACGGAGATTTTCAACATGCTGCCGGTGGACACCGGTCGTTCACTGCTCGACATCACCCATCGCCTGGACTACACCGACCTGGCCGACGATGCGGCGCAAGTATTCGAATCACTGAACATGATCGAACGTGAAGTCAGCAGCATCAGTGACAAGCGTTGGTACATTGCCCGGTTGCTGCCGTATCGCTCCAGCGAAGACCATATCGACGGCACGGTGCTGACCTTCATCGACATCACCACCCGCCGCGCCGCCGAAGAGGAGTTGCGCCTGGGCGAAGAGCGCATGCGCCTGGTGGCGGAAAGCACCCATGACTACGCGATCATCATCCTCGACGAAGACGGCGTGATCACCCACTGGAACAAGGGTGCCGAGCTGATATTCGGCTATACCAAAGCGGAAGCTGAGGGCGCCTCCTACGAGTTCATTTTCTCCGAAGAGGATCGCGCCAAAGGTGCGCCGCAAGCTGAGCTGAAGACTGCCCGTACCCACGGTCGCGCCAAAGATGAACGCTGGCACCTGCGCAAGGACGGCAGCCTTTTCTATTGCAGCGGCGAGGTCACCCTGCTCAGCGGCGATCACCTGCAAGGCTACGTGAAGATCGCCCGCGACTTGACCGGGCACCAGCAGGAACACGAAAAACAGAGCCAGGAACTGAAACAGTCCCGCAATACCATTTCCCTGAAGGACGAGTTCTTTGCGGTCATGTCCCATGAGCTCAAGCATCCGCTGAACCTGATCCAGCTCAATGCCGAAATGCTGCGTCGCTTGCCGATCACTCGTACATCCAGTCCGGCGGCCAAAGCCGTGAACACCATCTGCGATGCGGTCAACAGCCAGGCACGCATCATTGACGACCTGCTGGATGTCGCCCGCGTACGCACCGGAAAACTCAAGCTGCAACCATCGCGAATCGACTTGACCGATGTGCTTCGCGACATCTACACCGTGGTGATCAACGCACAACACCAGACCCAGATCGACCTGCAATTGCCAGATGAACCGCTGGTCGTTTATGCCGATCCGATCCGGGTGGACCAGATCATCTGGAACCTGGTCAATAACGCGCTGAAATTCACCCCATCCATGGGACACATTCAACTGATCGCCCGTCGTCAGGATCAAATGGCGCGGATCGACATCAAGGACAATGGCATCGGTATTGCCGTGGAAAACCTCGAACACGTCTTCGACATGTTCGGCCAGGCGGAAAAACAACACGTTCACCATCAGCGCGAAGGCCTGGGCATTGGCCTGTCCCTGGTACGACAGCTGACCGAGGCTCAGCATGGAACCGTCCAGGTGACCTCGGCAGGACTCGGCGCCGGATGCACCTTCAGCGTCTGCCTGCCCCTGGCCGCCCCGCAGAGCGAAACCGTCCCGGTCGCGGCGATCGAATCGGCGACCGGCAAGCTCGATGGTTTGAACATCCTGCTGGTGGATGACTCGCCGGAAGTGCTGGAAACCATGAAGATGCTGCTGGAAATGGAAGACGCCCAGGTCCTGGCCTTTGACCAACCGCTGGAGGCGCTGAAGGCCGCGGAATCCCAACGTTTCGACCTGATCATTTCCGACCTGGGCATGCCGGTCATGAACGGCCATCAACTGATCAGCGCGCTGCGCCAACTACCGCTGGCGAAAAACGTCCCGGCCATCGCCCTCACCGGTTACGGCACCCATAGCGATGTTCAGAAATCCCATGCGGCAGGGTTCGATCAACACCTCGGCAAGCCGGTGTCCTATGACGCCCTGATCGAAACCATCGAAATGTTGCGGCGCTCGTGAGCGGGATCCGGCTTCCCTCATCGGCATGAGTACTCATTTACGGTTAGGCTTAGCGCAGCTCCCGAACGTTTTCTCAACTGGGGTCCACCTGAGTGATCAGACCATTCATCTTGCTACGTCGTCGATTTGCTTCCATGCGCTGGCGCACCCGCGTCACGTTGTGGGTGGCCGCTACCCTCGCCGGCTTGCTCGTCGTCATGTTCGCTCGCCTGGCCGACCTGGCTCTGGATCAATTCGCGCTGCAAACCGCTGAACGCCCCTGGCTACCGTTTATCTATACGCCTCTGATCGGCATGCTGGTGGTCGGGCTGACCAACCGCTTCTTGCCCGGTTGCCAGGGCAGCGGTATTCCCCAGGTGATCGCCGCTACCCGCTTGGCGCGTCAGGGTAAGCCCGTCAGCCAATTGGTGTCGTTAAAGATCGCCTTCGCCAAAATCGGCCTGGGCACCCTGGCCTTGACAGGTGGTTTCTCGGCCGGACGGGAGGGGCCATCAGTGCAGGTGGCGGCTTCAGTCATGCACTTCTTCCATCGCTACTTGCCCAACGCACGCATCATACGCAGTGAAGATCTGATTCTTGCCGGGGGCGCTGCCGGGATCGCGGCTGCGTTCAATACCCCGCTGGCGGGCATCGCCTTTGCCGTGGAGGAGTTGGGACGGCGCCTGGAGACACGTACCAGCGGGGTTTTGCTCAGCACCATTATTCTGTCCGGGATGGTGGCCATTGCCTTGCAGGGAAACTACAACTATTTCGGCCATTTCGGCGTGCAAGACGCCAGCATGGATATCATCCTGCCAGCGCTGCTGATTGCCGTTGGTTGCGGCCTGCTGGGTGGACTCTTCAGCCGCATGTTGTTATGGCCCCAGCGTTATCGGCACTCCCCGATCTGGCAGTGGCGGCATCAGCATCCGGTATGGTTCGCCGGCATCTGCGGACTGATTGTGGCGGTGCTCGGCATGCTCAGTGGCGGCATGTCATTTGGCAGCGGGTATGGCGTTACCAACCACGTCATTGCATCTGACATCGGCCTGCCGTGGCATGCCGCCCTGACCCGCTTCATTGCCACGGTGGTGACCTACTTTTCTGGTATCCCCGGCGGGATTTTTGCTCCCTGCCTGGCAGTGGGCGCAGCGATCGGCGCCAACATCTCAGATCTGTTCAACCTTGGCGTACAACCGGTCATTGCCCTGTGCATGGTGGGTTTTCTTGCCGCCGTGACCCAGTCGCCCATTACCTCAGCCATCATCGTCATGGAGATGATCGACAGTCATGGAATGGTTATCAGCCTTATGGGCGTTGCCCTTGTCGCCAAAGCCGTCAGCTCCCGGATGGGGCCCGAGCTGTATCAGCAAATGGCACGCGGTTTTGTGCAAACAGCGGAAAGTGCCTCCCCAGCGCAGAAGGCGGATCGGTGAAAACCCGCTCCGTCAGAATGAACAGGCGCAAGGACAAATGATCCAGGTGCCGCATCATGCCCACCCTTCAAGTCGCAACGTGGCACGCACCAGACGCTGCTCTTCGCTTTCGATTTCCTTGAGGTTGTCGCAGATGCTCTGGATATGCGCAACGGCGGCCTTGCGCGCCTGCTCGGGAAGGCGTCCGGTTACGGCGTTATAAAGCCGTGCATGTTGGCGATCGATTTGCCGCTTCTGCGGTGCGCGGTGATAGAGGTTGTTGACCGAGGCGAACACCGTGGTGAGCAGCAGGTCCGTCAGCGAGCGCAAGGTCTGCACCAGCACCGGGTTATGCGACGCCTCGCAGATTGCCAGGTGAAACGCATGATCGAGCCGGGCGTGTTCGGAGGGCTCCAATGCGCGGGTGTGGGCGTCGAGCAGCGCGTCGTAGCTGCGGGTGATCAGGACGAAATCGGCCTCCGTGCCGCGCAAGGCCGCCAACCGTGCGGACTCGCCTTCGAGCAGGCTGCGGACCTCGAACAGATCGTAAAGCGTGCGGGGCTGTGAGCTGAACAGGTGCATCAACGGTGACGCGGCACTGTTGCCCGACAGGTCGGCGACGAACGAGCCCTTGCCCTGCTCCGTCTTGATGATCCCGCGAGCACGCAACAGCTTCAGCCCTTCACGCAGCGCCGTGCGTGAAACACCGAGCTTTTCCGTCAGCCGACGCTCTGACGGCAACAACTGCCCCGTCTTGAGCACACCGTCCACGATCAGACGCTCGATGCGTTCGCACACCACATCGGCCACTTGCAGATTACGACGGGTCTGGGTGTCGTCCATTGCGCCTCCAACTGGTATGACCAGCTTAGCCATGGTGTTCAAGCCGACTTAGCACTTATCACAACTTGTTGTTTTTAAATGGTTTATTAAAAACAACAAGAAAATAGCCGGTCAAAAACTGGTTCGACCACCTCAACAAGGCATAGACAGTAGATCGCCTCGGACCAATGATGCAAGTCAGCTGCATGCGGAACCTGACCTCAAATAAAAACAACCGAGTGTCGCCGGCCGACTATGAACATTCTCTACGATGAACGCGTTGATGGTGCCCTGCCTGCCGTGGATAAAGCCACGCTGCTGCAGGCCTTGCAGGCGCGCTTGCCGGACCTTGAGATCCTGCACCAGCGCGAAGAACTCATGCCCTATGAATGCGACGGACTTTCCGCCTATCGCACCACGCCGCTGCTGGTGGTACTGCCCCGCCATCTCGACGAGGTTCGGGGCGTGCTGGCGCTGTGTCATGAACGGCAGGTTCCTGTCGTCACCCGGGGGGCCGGGACCGGTTTGTCCGGTGGTGCGCTGCCGTTGGAAAAAGGCGTTCTGCTGGTCATGGCACGCTTCAACAACATTTTGCACATCGACCCGGCCGCCCGTACCGCACGGGTCCAGCCCGGGGTGCGCAACCTGGCGATTTCCCAGGCGGCCGCGCCGTTTGGCTTGTACTACGCGCCGGATCCCTCCTCTCAGATTGCCTGTTCCATCGGCGGCAACGTCGCGGAAAATGCCGGTGGCGTGCATTGCCTCAAGTACGGTCTGACCGTACACAACCTGCTCAAGGTCGACATTCTCACCGTCGAGGGCGAACACCTGACCCTGGGCAGCGATGCGCTCGATTCGCCGGGCCTGGACCTGCTGGCGTTGTTCACTGGCTCCGAAGGCATGCTCGGGGTGATTACCGAGGTCACGGTCAAGCTGCTTCCCAAGCCGCAGACCGCGAAGGTGTTGCTGGCGGCGTTCGACTCGGTCGAAAAAGCCGGGCGCGCCGTGGGCGACATCATCGCCGCTGGCATCATTCCCGGTGGACTGGAAATGATGGACAACCTGGCCATCCGTGCCGCCGAAGACTTCATTCACGCCGGTTACCCGGTGGAAGCCGAAGCCATTCTGTTGTGCGAGCTCGATGGCGTTGAGGCCGACGTCCATGATGACTGCAACCGCGTGCGCCAGGTGTTGGAGCGGGCCGGCGCCACCGAAGTGCGCCAGGCCCGCGACGAGGCCGAACGCGTGCGTTTCTGGGCAGGGCGCAAGAATGCGTTTCCTGCCGTGGGCCGCCTTTCGCCGGATTATTACTGCATGGACGGGACCATCCCGCGTCGGGAGCTGCCCGGCGTATTGCACGCCATCGCCGCCTTGTCGGCCGAGTACGGCCTGCGGGTCGCCAACGTGTTTCATGCCGGCGACGGCAACATGCACCCGTTGATCCTGTTCGATGCCAACCAACCGGGCGAGCTCGATCGCGCCGAGGCCCTGGGGGGCAAGATCCTCGAACTGTGCGTGAAAGTCGGCGGCAGCATCACCGGCGAACACGGGGTGGGCCGCGAGAAAATCAACCAGATGTGCGCGCAATTCAACAGCGACGAATTGACCGTATTCCACGCCGTCAAAGCCGCCTTCGATCCGAGCGGCCTGCTCAACCCCGGCAAGAATATTCCGACGTTGCACCGCTGCGCCGAATTTGGCGCCATGCATGTGCACCTGGGGCAGTTGCCCTTCCCTGAGCTGGAGCGTTTCTGATGCACAGCACACACGATAGGGACGCCAGCGACGCGTTGCTGGAACAGGTCAACCAGGCGCTGAAGAACGCCACGCCGCTGTGGATCCACGGTGGCAACAGCAAAGCCTTCCTGGGGCGTTCGGTCACTGGGGAGCGCCTCGACACCCGGGTCCACCGGGGCATCGTCAGCTATGACCCGACGGAACTGGTGGTGACCGTGCGTTGCGGTACGCCCCTACGGGAACTGTCCGAGGTGCTGAGCGCCTCGCAGCAAATGCTGCCCTGCGAACCACCCTCCTTCGGCGACGACACGGTGGGCGGCATGATTGCCAGCGGACTCTCCGGCCCACGCCGCCCGTGGGCGGGTTCGGTGCGGGACTTCGTCCTCGGCACGCGGGTCATCACCGGCCAGGGCGAGCATCTGCGCTTCGGTGGCGAAGTCATGAAGAACGTCGCCGGTTACGACCTGTCGCGCCTGATGGCCGGCAGCTTCGGCACCCTTGGGGTGATCACCGACGTGTCGCTCAAAGTCCTGCCCAAACCTCGGCAAGCCTTGAGCATCAGCCTGGAAATGGACAGCGATCGCGCCTTGCTGCGTCTGGCGGAATGGGGCCAGCAACCGCTGCCGATCAGCGCCGCCTGCCACGATGGCCAACGCCTGCACCTGCGGCTCGAAGGCGGCGAAGGCTCGGTGGCGGCGGCCCATGACCGACTGGGCGGCGAGGTGTTGGACGCGTCGTATTGGGATGATCTGAACGTACATCGCTTGAGCTTCTTCGATGAAAATCTACCGCTGTGGCGCCTGTCCGTGCCACACAACACAGCGTGGCTGCCCTTGCCTGGCAGGCAACTGATCGACTGGGGCGGTGCCCAGCGCTGGCTCAAGTCCGGTGCCGAAGCCGCGTTCATTCGTCAGATCGTCGAAGGCGTTGGCGGTCATGTGACCTGTTACGACCACGGACTGATCGACAGTCCATTCCAACCGCTGCCTGACGCACTGATGCGCTACCACCGGAACCTGAAGCAACGGCTCGACCCACAGGGAATCTTCAACCCCGGTCGCCTCTACGCGGAGCTTTGAATCATGCAGACCACCTTGAGCGAAGAGGCCCGCCAACTGCCCCGCGCCGAAGAGGCCGAAAGCATCCTGCGCACCTGCGTGCATTGCGGCTTCTGCAATGCCACTTGCCCGACCTATCAGTTGCTCGGCGATGAACTGGATGGCCCCCGAGGGCGTATCTACCTGATCAAGCAAGTACTCGAAGGCAACCCGGTCACGGCGAAGACCCAGCAGCACCTGGATCGTTGCCTGTCGTGCCGCAACTGCGAAACCACCTGCCCCTCCGGGGTCGACTACCACAACCTGCTGGACATTGGCCGCGCCGTAGTCGATGCGGCGGTCGAACGGCCTCTCGGCCAGCGCCTGTTGCGCGAAGGGTTGCGAGCGGTCGTGCCCAATCCCGGCGTGTTCAAGGGACTGGTCAGCGGCGGCCGGGTGTTTCGGCCATGGCTGCCCGACACCCTGCGCGGCAAGTTACCTCGCCATGTCCCTGCCGCCAAACCGCGACCGGTGACCCGCCATGTCCGACAGGTGCTCATGCTCGAAGGCTGCGTACAACCGAGCCTGTCGCCCAATACCAACGCGGCCGCCGCCCGGGTCCTGGATCGATTGGGGATCAGTGTGACACCCGTTGCCGAAGCCGGCTGCTGCGGCGCCGTGGACTATCATCTGGACGCCCAGGCCGTGGGCCTGGATCGTGCGCGCCGCAACATCGATGCGTGGTGGCCGAACATCGAGAACGGTGCCGAGGCCATCGTGCAAACCGCCAGCGGTTGTGGCGCGTTCATCAAGGATTACGGGCACTTGCTCGGCAGCGACCCAATTTATGCCGAAAAGGCGAAAAAGGTCAGCGCCCTGGCCAAGGACCTGGTTGAAGTACTGCGCGAAGAGCCACTGGAAAAACTGAGCATCCACAGCGACCAGCGCCTGGCCTTCCACTGCCCCTGCACCTTGCAGCACGCGCAGAAACTGGGCGGCGCCGTTGAAGCGGTGCTGACGAAGCTGGGCTTCAACCTCACGCCGGTGCCCGACAGCCACTTGTGTTGCGGCTCGGCGGGCACCTATTCGATCACCCAGCCCGAACTGTCCCGGCAGCTGCGTGACAACAAACTCAACGCCCTGGAAAGCGGGCGCCCCGACGTGATTGTCACCGCCAATATCGGCTGTCAGACCCATCTCGACGGCGCGGGACGGACCCCGGTCCGGCACTGGATCGAGTGGGTCGAAGCCGCGCTGCCT
The DNA here is from genome assembly GCF_006227205.1 of Pseudomonas sp. ICMP22404. Taxonomy (GTDB): domain Bacteria; phylum Pseudomonadota; class Gammaproteobacteria; order Pseudomonadales; family Pseudomonadaceae; genus Aquipseudomonas. The sequence continues at coordinate 385,290 of NZ_VCNG01000002.1, read as the reverse complement.
TAAACCTGGAGCTCCCATGAAAAGCAAAGCCGTACTCGGCCAGAACGAAGTCAGCCGGATTCTCTCGGCCGCCCGCGATGAAGCGAACAGCAACCAGTGGGCCGTCGCCATCGTGATTGTCGATGATGGCGGTCACCCGCTGGCCCTGGAGCGCCTCGATGGCTGCGCGCCCATCGGTGCCTACATCGCCACCGAAAAAGCCCGCACCTCGGCCCTCGGCCGGCGCGAATCCAAAGGTTATGAAGAGATGGTCAACGGTGGACGCCAGGCCTTTTTGTCCGCGCCGCTGTTGACATCCCTGGAGGGTGGCGTCCCGATCATTGTCGACGGTCAGGTGATCGGCGCTGTGGGCGTGTCCGGGGTCAAGGCCGAGCAGGACGCCCAAGTCGCCAGAGCCGGCGCGCAATGCCTGAACTGAAGTGGACGGTAGCGTTCAAGCAAAAGCCCGATGCACTGCATCGGGCTTTTGCTTCACCGCAACGGTACCACCAGATTGATCAACCGGCAGTGACGGTCATGCCGCCGTCGGCCATGACCACCGAACCGACGATAAAGCTGGCGCGGTCCGAAGCGAGAAAAGCCACGACTTCGGCGATTTCCTCCGGTTGCGCGGCGCGACCGATGGGGGCGGCTTCTCCATGCTGGGCCAGGAAAGCCGGACCGTCATCGACCACATCGTTGAGGATGTTGGTCACCACATCGCCGACGCCGACGGCATTGACGCGAATGCCATGCCCGATCACTTCGAGCGCCAGTGTCCGGGTCAGTTGGGCCAACGCACCTTTCGATGCCGTGTAGGCGGCAATGGTCGGGAAGGCAAAATAGGAAGCATAGGATGCGATGTTGACGATGGCTCCGGCCTTGTTGGGCATCATGGCCTTGACCGCTTCGCGACAATGCAGGAAGGCCGCGGTGGCATTGACCGCCTGAATGCGCTCCCAGTCTTCGCGGGTCATGTCGATCACCAGTTTGTTGATGATGATCCCGGCGTTGTTGACCAGGATGTCCAGCCGGCCGAATTGCTCCACGGCCAATCCCACCGCGCGCTCGGCGGCGCCGTCCTCGGTGATGTCGGCCACCAGTGGCACCAGCCCGGGGCGCGCAAGTTCTTCGACGGCGGGGTTGCGGTCTTCGGCGACGACCTTGGCGCCACGGGCATGCAGCAGCAATGCGATCGCCTTGCCGATGCCACTGGCTGCGCCGGTGACCAGCGCGACTTTGCCTTCGACTTCGTTGGGTAGAGCGTGCTTGATAACAGTCATGATGTTCTCCTGCGTTGCGAGCCGAGGAGACATTCGCCGGCTCGGCGCCCCTGGGGCGCGGTCGTTATCGACGGCTTCACTGTCTCGCAACGGGGAACGCCGGGCTTTCGCAGGTTTGCCGAGGCTGTCGGGGTTTTGCGCTTGTGCGAAAAATCCGGATAACATCCATGAAACGTTCGAGCGATTAGCAATGATTTCAGACCCAGGCACGCCCACCCTCGACCAGCTCCGTGTATTCCTGACCGTGGTCGATGTCGGCAGCTTCGCCGGCGCGGCGCGCAAACTGCATCGGGCCACTTCCGTGGTGAGCTACTCGATCGCCAACCTGGAAATGCAGCTCGGCGTCAGCCTGTTCGACCGCAAGACCACCCGCAAACCCCAACTGACCGATGCCGGGCGCACCGTGCTGGCCGAAGCACGCACCATCTACAACGGCATCGACGGCCTGCGGGCCAAGGTTCGCGGGCTGCTGCACGGCCTTGAAGCCGAAGTGCACCTGGTACTCGACGTGATGCTGCCCAGTGAGCGGATGGTCGACGCGCTCAAGGCGTTTCGCGAACAGTTCCCGACCGTGTCGCTGCACTTGCATATCGAGGCCCTGGGCGGCGTGACGCAGCGGGTGTTCGACCGCATGGCCACGCTGGGGGTGAGCGGCCCGCTGACCAATAACCTCGACGGCATCGAGCGTATCGGCGTGGGCAAGGTGGCCTTGATACCGGTCGCTGCACCCGATCACCCATTGGCACAACCGGGGCCACATGCGCCGGGTACCGGGCGCTCCCACGTCCAATTGGTCCTCACTGACCGTTCCCGTCTGACCGAAGATCAAGAGTTCGCGGTGATCGGCACCCGTACCTGGCGATTGGCGGATCTGGGCGCCAAGCACATGTTGCTTCGCGAAGGCATCGGCTGGGGCAACATGCCCATCGACCGGGTGCGCGACGACCTGGCCAGCGGCCGACTGGTGCTTCTCGAACTGCCCGACTGCGCCGGCGGCGATTATGCCTTTGACGCCATCTACCGGACGGACATGCCACCCGGGCCCGCGACGCGCTGGTTGATCGAGCGCTTCAAGGCACAGGTAACCGACTTCTGAATAGTGGATAAGGCCAGACCTTGCGTTCACCCGCGAACAGTTCTGTACAAGGAGCCTCCTGTGCACCCGTCTGAATATGATGACCTGGCAGCCGGCGATACCCAACGCATCATGGCCGAAACCATGCCCCGCCACCTGCCGGGAACACCCCAGGCATTGCCATCACACCCGCACCTGCAGGATGTGGTAGTCCAGTTGTTCAGCCATCACAGCGTCATCGAGCCGATACGGGTACCCGCCGTCGTGGAACCGTTGCTGGTATTGGTCCTGGCAGGCAAGGCCAGGGTCGAGGAGCGCGCCCTCGACGGCGCATGGGCAGCCACCACCGTGGAGGCCGGCGACTTTTTCCTCACCAATACCCACGAACCCTATGAAATGCGTTGGCAAACCCTGGAGAGCGACACCTTCGAGGTGATGCACTTGTATCTCGACCTGTCGCTGATCGACCAGGCTGCCCGCGATCTTTTCGGCGAGCACTGCGCGTCCGTGAGTTTTCTGGACATCTCCGGCGCCCGGGATGAGCGGGTGCGCTTCATCCTCGAGCAGTTGCGCATCGAACTCATCGAAGAACGCCAGCCCAGCCCGCTGTTCGTTCATAGCCTGGCCGTGGCACTGGCCGTGCACTTGATCCGTCGTTACCCCGATCCACACGGCAACCAGAGACGCGGCAGCGCGCTGCAAGCGTATAAGTTGCGCCGTGTCCTGACGGCAATGAACGAGGGCCTGGCCGATGAGTTCAACCTGGCGCAACTGGCCCGGATCGCCGAATTGAGCGAGTACCACTTCAGCCGGGTATTCAAGCGCGCGACCGGATTGTCGCCCTCGCAGTACTTCATCCGCCTGCGGATGAGTCGCGCCCGGCACCTGTTGCTGGAAACCGACCGCAGTATCATCGACATCGGACTGGAGGTCGGTTATTCCAGCCCCAGCCATTTCTCCCAGGTGTTTCGTCGCGAGGTGGGTGTCACGCCCAGCGCTTACCGCCAGACGTGAGATGCCCTGTCCAGGGGAAATCGCCTATGAAAAAAGCCGGGCTTCTGCCCGGCTTGGTTCGCTACCGATTCCCGGCTTACCGACGGGCGTCGAGCACCAGCTTGCCACGGATATGCCTCTCCTGGCTCTTGCGCAGTGCGTCTTGCGCCTGGGACAAAGGCAGCACCTCGACCTCGATTACCAGCTCGCCAGTTTCGAACAGCGCGGCGATCTCCTGAAGCTGCGCGCCATCGGAGCGTGTAGCGAAATGCTTACCGGTCGCCCCAACAGCCTCGGCCCGCCTGGCATCGGGTGGGCTCACCGGGGACACCAGCACTCCGCCGGGTTTCAACACCGACCAGGAGCGTTCCTGGGTATCGCCACCGACCAGGTCCAGCACCACATCCACCGGCTCGATTGCGGCCTCGAATGCCGCCTGGTTGTAATCGATCATCTGCGTGGCGCCCAACTTGAGCAAGTAGTCATGGTTGCGCGCCGAGGCGGTGGCGATAACGGTGGCACCCGCAATACGCGCCATCTGCACCGCCATGCTACCGACGCCACCCGCAGCGCCGTGGATCAGCACCCGTTGGCCGGCCTTGATCTGCCCGTGCTCATGCAGGGCCTGCCATGCGGTCAAGGCGACGGCCGGGACACCGCCGGCGTGCAACGCCGACAGCCGTTTGGGCCGATGGGCGAGACGGTCCGCACTGGCGACCACCTCAGTGGCGTACCCACCCACGATATTGATAAAGCCGAACACCTCATCGCCGATGGCGAAGCCCGTGACCTTTTCTCCTATGGCCGCCACACGACCGGCGACCTCGACGCCAGGGGTGTAGGGCAACTGCAGCGGAATGAAAGCCTTCATGGCACCGGAAAGAACCTTCCAGTCAATCGGATTCACCCCGCTACCGGCCACCTCGATCAGCACCTCCCCCTGGCCTGGCACTGGTGATGGAAGTTCCTCGAACGACAAACCTTCGACCTGCCCGTATTGCGCTACGCGAATCGCTTTCATATCTCACCTCATAAGAAGAATGGCGAGCCGGCGGGGAGCCGGCTTCGAGTTACGCGCGGCGCGCGTCCAGGCTGAAACGACCGGCACCAAAGGCGACAACCTGCAACAGGCCGCCCGCCATGGCAACGTTCTTGAAGAAATGGATGAACTGGTTCTGGTCGCCCAGTTGATTGTGGAACGCCAACGCGGTGGCGACACTGAACAGGGCCAGCCCGGCCGCGACCAGTCGTGTGCGGTAACCCAGGACCAGCGCGATGCCCCCGCCCACTTCCACCAGGATGGCGATGGCCAGCGCCAGGCTCGGGAACGGCAGGCCGACCGATCCGATGTAAGCGATCATGCCGGCTGACGCGCTGATCTTGGAGACGCCGGAGAGCAGGAAGATGGCGCTCAGCAAGATACGACCGGAGAGCGCAACCGATGAAGACGGTGTGCTGGCGGAACCGATGGCAGTGGTGGCAAGAGTGCTGGACGACAGGTTGGAATGAGTCATGGCGATTTCCTCTGGAAGGGCCCACCACCTTGGTGAACCGCAATGAGGGAAATTCTGCGGGCAATTCACTTATCTAAAAAGACGCCTAATTTCGATCGTTAGGTTTCATAAAATAGAAAAGATTGAATCCTACCGAAGGGTTATGGCTTGGCGTTGTACGCAGACCTGGGGCCGGCCGATTGTTGTTCTGCCTTGAATTCACATGGCAACTTCACGGGATTTATCTCTACGCCCCAAACAAGAAGAATGCCCGCAAGCCCGCCCAGGTACACCGCACCGTCTGTCCCGGAGCCCGTACCGACACCCCGGCTCCTAGTCATCCGCCGCTGCGCAAGGACTCCCCATGACACGCGAAACCGCATCGCCATTACGCTCCGTTCTGACCACGCTGAGCACACGAGCCACGGACCTCGAACCTTATCTGTACGCCTTGCTGCGAACCGTCTTCGCTGTCGTGCTGTTGACCCACGGACTCCCCAAGGCGCTGCGAACCTCCCACGGCTCGATGGCCGATCCCATGGCCGCATCGATCAACCTCATCCAGAACGTGATGGGGCTGCCTTTTGCTGCGCAACTCGCTTTTCTGGTCATGCTGCTGGAAACAGCAGGCGCCCTCCTGCTGGCGATGGGCCTCGCCACGAGGCTGGTCGCCCTGCTTATCGCCCTTCAAATGCTTGCCATCAGCTATGCGCTGGGACCGACATGGCCCTGGATAGACCGGGGCATCGAATTTCCGGTGTTGATGGGGTTTCTGGCGCTCTACATCGTGGCGCGCGGCGGTGGAGCGTATTCGGTGGATGCACGCTTGGGACGGTACTGACCTCGTTTCAGGCATGGGTAGGCACGTCCGTGGCCGCGCAGGCACAGTCCGGGATAGGCTGGCACAAATTGGGACAGCCTATGCAATACCCTTGCGGCCGGTGCAACAGGAGTCAGCCGTCACATACTCGGTCAGATCAACTAGCAGTTCTGGCCGCTTGCTTCGGAAGTCACTCGACACTCATCGTCGACAGCCAGGGCAACGCAGATCCCATCCAGCTCGGCAGCCCGCGTCGCCTAAAAACCATCTACCAGACCGACCTGCAGAGCGCCTAAATGGCCGGGCGCAAAGCCAGCCTGGAACAGACCACCGAGCCCCCGTACTGAATGTACATTGCCATCTTCGACGGAAAAACCCGTAGCAGCCACCGCGCCATGCACAGCCAGGTCTTGCGCCACGACGACCCCATCTGGTCAACCATCTTCCCGCCCAACGGCTTCAGCTGCCGCTGCCGCGTCATCGCCCTGAACGAAGCCGCTGTCAAACGCTGCGGGCTTACCGTTATTTCCAGCCAACGGAAAAGCTTCACCGAAACCATCGAGACCGGCACCGACAAACGCACCGGCGAGACCAGAACCGCCACCGTCACGGGCCTGCGAATCACCAACGCCCAAGGCCACGCCATCACATACTGAGTTCTAGTTAGTGTAAAGCTTTGATATGGCCACTTCGTAATTTGTTTTAATTAAAAGCTTACCCGCTATATCGGCACGCCTATAAATTTCTCCTTTAAACCCCATTATCATCTCAGCCAGATCACTCAGGGTTTTATCTTTAGGCTCTAGGCTAAGTCGTGTATAACGCATACCTTGGCAAAACTCCTCATCATCAAAGTAATCGAACGCAGATTCGACATATGAATCTATATAGGACTCAATGTGCATGACATGATCAAGCAGCATATCAAGCCGTTTGTTGTTCGAGCGAGAAGCAGTGTAGCCTAGCCGTTTAAACTCTCCTCTTAAATACCCTATTTTAATTCTTCGATCTATAAGACTCGATCGTATTTGCTGTGCATTTTTCAATGCATTCCTAACTGTGCGCCTCATAACATCATTTTCTTTATATCTGCTTGCTCTCGGCAAATTATGTGTAACATCTAATGCGCCGATATACGCTGGGGAAAGTTGCTTGAGAGCGTTTTCAACAGATTTAAGGGCCTCCCACAGCTCTGTTGCTTTTTTATAAGCATCGCTCATTGCGCTTTCCTTGAACTTGTCCCGCCATTTGGCGGTTTTTCGTAAAGCAACGAGACTGATTGCTGCTGATAAAAAAGCGACAATATTACTGATAGCTGTGGAATTCAAAACAGTCAAAAAGGTTGATAGCCAATCCGTTAATTCAAGAAGCTCTTCCATTAGCACCTCCAACGCCGCACCTAAATAGTTGGGTTCTTCTAAATGTTACAGTTTCTAAATATTGTCTTTGAGTGGTCCCACCATTGAAAAATTCGACGAGCTGGATCCACGGAAATGAGCGCGAGCAAATTTTCAAGGCATTGCTGCCGTACATGCAAGTCTATGATCGCCAGTTGCTCATCGAGCGACATAGTCGCTACCTGTAACCATCCGCGCAGGCAGTGTCAGCCTGCGCTTTCCCCTAAGACCTCAAGCGCAGCCAATACCAAAACGACCGTCCCACAGCGTGGGGACAGTCATATCCCGAACAGTCCCCGAGGGAATCCGGTTTCATCGGGAAAGCCCAGCGCCGCCAATAGGCAGCCAGGTAACACGGGTTTAGCGTCGATGACGTCGGCCACCTGATGTATCCATTTCGAGTTGACGCCGATGTTTTTGACCAGATACCAGAGTACCGCGATCAGACCATAAAGACGACTCGTCGCATTCGAGTCGAGGCCGAGCCTCTGGAAGTAGGGATCGTTTGGCACGGTGGGTACAGGATTGGCTGAAACCTGGTTCCAGATGCGGCTATGGTGCGCACACCGGTTGCGTAGGATGCTGATCTCCTGGAGCCATTCTTTAAGAATTTTTGCATGAGTGAGGCCGAACCGTTTGCAGACTCTGTTCCGATGGCCGTCTTTGAGTATCTCGTAGTACTTCGATGCTATTCCAAAGTCCCATGCCTCGACGATCACCCAAAAGGGCATTGCTTTACGCTGCTGTCGATGCCACTCGATACTGTCCTCGCGGCTACGAGCAATTTGCTCTTCTTGACGCTTTGACCAGTCGTTCCAAATGTTGCGTGGCTTACCCTGTTTGGTCGTGAAGGTCCTGGTTTGCGAAGGATTGATATAGCGGATGTCCTGATAGGCCAGCGGGTCGTGAAAACCCACCTCGTGAGCGATTGCCGAGCGTAGGTGCACCTCAACGCGCTCAATGGCGTCCAGCATCAGTTGGCGCAATTTTTTGTCGAACAGATAGAGTTCAATAACGGAATCGAAATGGGTGCCTGGGGTAAACGCGTTTTGACGTCGTGGTTTTTTACCAGCGGCGCACAGCACCACATCTCCCCTGGCAGTACGAAGGAATTCACGGCACGGATACCAGAATCCGCTCAAGCGGTAGTAGCCAATCTGACTGAGTTTACGTTTGGCGCGGGGCACATCGAGGATCTGCATACCACGACTGGTGAGCAGAGTGCACAGATCGCTATAGGATCGAAACGGCTTTGGCGGAGCTAATGGCTGCGACATCCTTTGTCCAGAAACAAGAAGGCCCGAACATAGTGCTGGACTGAGCCAGCACCAGAGGTTCGGGCGCTATTGGGTTAAGTATCTGCGCTCATCACCGTGGCGTCAATGCGGCGTGTGCCCCTGTGGACCGTCATGGTTTTACCCCGTACAGGTCCAGCCCGGATTTGGGCGTAACGGCCATTACCACGCCATTAATGACCGCCTTTGCCCAACACTGTGAAATGATGCGCAGCCCAGGCGTGTCGGTCGGTATCGCGTATGAACGCTGCGTCTTTGGCAAACTCATCGGGTACCAATCCCGGTCGCTGAATTTGCAGCGACCTGAGGAAAATATCCCGGTGAAGCGCTGGCCATCAAGATCGTTACGATTAAAAAAACACCGTAAAAAACACCTCCTACGCAACTATCGGAGTTTGCCTACGACCCTGAAAAAGCTCATCCATTTTATCCAACGGGTCGAGTACTCCAGCCATACACCCCCGTAACACCGAGCCCTAATCCCGAGGCTACGTCACCTTGCGCCTTTGCCTACAACTAAGCCAGAATCCGCCCGATTGTGTGCCCCGGGCCGTACCGGTAGCTTGGTTTCCGTCACTGCTCATCAGTGATCGGGTTTAGCGACCCGAACCGTAGGCACATAAGCGTCCATGCTTCGTTGCGGGATCTAACTGCAATGACGTTATGGCGGCTGTATGTAGGAGACCTTCGGGTCTACCGGGTGCCTATGTCCGGTTCGCTAACCTGCGTGCAGTCGCCACCATTCTGTTTAGCGACAGGTCTTGGCGGCTCCTATTCCCCATAGGAGCGTCATCATGTTCAAAGTAACTCCCAACCCTCCGCAAACGGACCCCAGCTCCAACGGCCTCGACCCAAAGAAAGTCCAAGAGGCCACCGATCGGGCGTTGGATTTCTATCTGAACCCGAAAGAAACCAACGCCAAAACCGCCCCACCCCCGGGCCAACTCTTCACCGTCATCGACGGCATCGACACTGAAAGTCTGCTCGCCAACCTCAGCGAAAACCTGGCCTCGGCCAACGCCATGATCAACGACCTGGCATTCGACCTTGAGGGGTCGCGGCGGCATGTTGCGCTGGGTATTCAGCAAGTCATCGAGTTGAGTGATCTGTTGGCAAATCGGGCGTTGGATAACGTCGATCCACGCTAGCACCCAGCCTGTAAAGCAAGGCCGAGTCGGACCGGCACGGGAGCGTTGAGCCACTAAGCGCTATAAGCTCCCGTCACCTGCGTGTATCAGCCCAACTCACGTTGCCCGGAGCCGATCCCGGATTCCGGTATCAAGACATTGTAAAACGCGTCAGAAGCCTTGCCCCCTGCGCAAAAATCTAAACTCTATGTACCTCGCCCCCAGAGCCCGAGTTTTTCGCGCTCGGCATCAGGTAGGCTAAGAGAGTCCTGTACTATGCCCCCTCCCCGCCAACCACCTATGAACGTGAAAACATGGAACTGCACTCAGTCTTGGCCTTTACCCTGGTCGCCGCGATTGCTATCGCTAGCCCTGGACCTGCGACGCTGATGGCGATCAACAACAGTCTGGCGTACGGGCCGCGTTACGCGGTGTGGTCATCCTTGGGCAATGCGTGCGGACTGTTCTGCCTGTCGGCTGCCGCGATGTCCGGCCTGGGCGCCTTGCTCGCCAGCTCCGAATGGATGTTCAACGCGGTGAAAGTCCTGGGGGCCGGCTACCTGTTCTACCTGGGTGCGAAGCAGTTGTTCAACAAACGCCCGATCCTCGCCCAGGATGTGCAGCCGGACGGAAAAGCAGCGGCCCCGTCGCGAATGAAGCTCTACAAGTCGGCGTTCCTCACCGCCGCCACCAATCCCAAAGCAACCATGTTCTTTACCGCCCTGTTCCCACAATTCATCGACCAGAGCGCAGCGCTGCTGCCGCAATTCCTGCTACTCACGACAATCTTCATGGGGTTGTCGCTGACATCATTGAGCGTGTACGCCCTCGCGGCAGCTCAGGTCAAAGGCTTGCTGACCCGCCCGGCGTTCTCCGTGTGGATCAGCAGGCTGGTGGGCTCGACGTTCATCGGCTTCGGCGCGGCTATTCTCGCCATGCGCCGGCCTACCGCTTGAGAGCAGCCCAGACTCGGGCGTAAACACGCCCGTCGAAGGCCACGGCGAAATGACTATCAGCCGGTAAGCGCCAGCCTGCCCATCGCCAGCCAACTGCTCTCTTCCTCGAGAAGAACTGCACCTGCCTGAAGCAAACACAAGGCTAGAAGATTTTCTATCGATAAAACACATTTAATCTCGTTTGTTGACCGCCAGAAATGACCGGAAAATCCCAACCAAGCCAGGGAGATTAACCCAAGAAACCAGGGCAGCAGAGTCATTTGACGCTGCCTTTCATAAAATAGATTTTCTTGCGTGTATCACTGACCCTGGCTTGGGTGGCAGAAGCGTCGAGCTATGCCCCGGTTTCATTTCTCAAATCCAACGGGAGAACCACCATGAGCCATGTCAATAAACAGAAACGCATCCTTCTCATCATGTCGTCCCTCGACGAGATGGGCATCAGCGGCAAGCAGAGCGGCACCTGGTTTCACGAGTTGGCTGCGCCTTACTACATCCTGACCGAAGCAGGCCATGAGGTGGTCTTCGCATCTCCGGCTGGCGGCGAGGCCCCCATTGATCTGTTGAGCATGAAGGCGCCCTTCACCACCGAGTACACCGATCGCTTCCTCGCCGATCCGGTCGCCCTGTTTGCCGCCAGAAACACCCGCAAGCTGCGCAACATCGATTACAGCGGTTTCGACGCCGTTTTCTTCCCCGGCGGCTACGGCCTGCTTTGGGACCTGGCGTCCGATTCCCATGCGATCAAGTTGATCCGCGACTTCTACGAATCCAACCGCCCGATTGCCATGGTCTGCCATGCACCGGCCATCCTGCGCGACGTCAAGAAAAGCGACGGCGAGTATCTGGTCAAGGGCCTGAACGTCACTGGTTTCAAAAACGCCGAAGACAGCGAGATCGAACTGCCGCATCACTTGCTGTTCTCGCTGGAAGATGAACTGAAGGTACGCGGCGCCAAGTACAGCAGCGCAGCCAACTGGGAACCGCACGTGGTCGTCGACGGCTTGCTGATGTCTGGCCAAAGCCCGGCGTCGGCCGTCCCCCTTGCCGAAACACTGCGTGAGCGCCTGAAAGGCTAAAGCGACCGAGGGAGCTGTCTTTTTCAAAGAGAGAGCTCCCTCATCGCTCCGTCCCCGACGACTGGAGATATGAGATGAGCAATAACCTGAACGGCATTGATGTCGCTGCCCTGCAGCAGTTTTCGAAAAGCGTGGCCGCATCACCGGCGGCAGGCGAAGTTCGCTTCAGCGTGAAGACAAAATGGCAGCATCAGACGCGCACAGTGGCGACCGTCAATCACTACACCCTGGGTGGCGAAACACACCAGCGCCACTTTGAAATTGCCGCCGACGAACCGCCAGAGTTGCTGGGCACCAATTCCGCTCCCAATCCTCAGGAACTGCTGATGGCCGCTTTGAACGCTTGCCTGTCAGTCGGCTATGTGGCAAACGCCGCCGCCATGGGCATCGAGATCAGGAGCCTGGAGATCGAGACCGATGGCCGCCTTGATCTGCGCGGTTTTCTCGGCCTGGATGAGAACGTCAACCCAGGGTATGACGAAGTTGGCTATGTGGTACGTATCAGTACGGACGCTGAACCCGACAAGGTCGAGGAACTGCACCGGGTGGTCAGCAGGACATCGGTGAACCTGGCGAATTTTTCCAAGGCCATTCGCATGGTACCGACGTTGGAAATCCAGGGCTCGAATACATAAGGAAGACCAAAAGCCGGGATCTGCCTCAAAACACTGAAAAGCGCCTCCGTTCGCAGAGGCGCTTCATCGTTAGCGAATCAGAATTTATAAGTGATGGAAGTGCCGAACCCACTGGCGCTGTTCTTGTATTTGGAGCTGTAGGCGCCCCTGCTGGCTGAAGCGTCGTTGACCTTCACGCTCTCTTCCCACAGATAGGAGTAAGCGAGGTCGACGGTGACATTGTCCACCGGCGTCCACCCGGCGCCCAAGCTGACCACCGTGCGGTCTCCCGTTGGAATCCGTGGCGAACGGTTGGTGTTGTTGGTGGGGGACTGATCCACCGAAAAGCCAGTACGCAGCACCCATTGCTTATTGAGCTGGTACGAAGCGCCAATCGCGTGCGCCCACGTGTCGTGCCAGTTCTCCTCTTCAGTAACACTGCTCAACGTGCCGCTCAGCGCCGCAGGCAATCCGCTGTTCTCGATGGTAATGTCCTTGAAGCGACTCCAACGTGTCCAGGTGCTGCCCAGGTACAGGGTCCAATCGTCATTGAGTTGCTGGGTCACCGAGAAGTCCACGGACTCGGGGGTGTCCACGTCCAGCGAAGCATCGTAGCTTTCACCGCTGAGCCCCAGCAGAGAAAAGACGCCTCCGGTGACTTTGGTCTTGGCATTGTCCAAGTGATAGCTGACCTTGGAATGGTAGGTCATGCCCACCCGGGTGCTGTCCGTGGCTTGCACCAGAATACCGGCGTTGAAACCCAGGGCGGTGTCATCGCCCTTGCTTTTGAGTTTGCCGTCATTGGTGCCGGGGCTGATGGGGGTCAAGACCATTGCCGACAACTCACCGCTGATGCGGTTGATGGTCGGACCGAAACCGATGGAAACCCTGTCATTGAAGGCGTAGCTGACCGTCGGTTGGAAGGTCAGTGTCTTGACCTCGCTTTTGTTCGTGAAATAACGACCGGCGAACCCACTGCCATAATCCGTTATCAGACCGAACGGCGCGTAGAAGCCGACACCGAACGCCCAATGTTCATCGATGGGATTGACGTAGTAACCCATGGGCACCGTGACCACGGGCACCATGTCGCCGTCTTGCTGGCCGCCGAATGTGCTGCGCGTCTGGCTGATGTCTGATTTGGCGAACAGCGTTGCAGCGCCCACACTGACCTGTTCTCGCTTCAAGCGAGACATGCCTGCCGGGTTACCGAAAACGGTGCTCGCGTCATCGGCGGAAGAGGATCGACCGGCAAAACCGGTGCCCATCCCACTGATGCTTTGTTCATTGAGCGCAAAGCCGCTGGCGAACAGTTGCGAAGAGGCCAGTGCTACAGCAAGGCCAAGCGGAGTCTTGAGGATCATTTTTTTCATTATTGGATCTCTAGGGTGATGACAGCTAGGTGTTGCAGGGAAAACAGTGGCCTCGGCTCTTTCGGCTTCAAGCGAAAATCGCCACGGTCTGGCGTGCCCACAGCACCCGCAGACCGCTTTCATCCCAGATCTCCATATCCTGGACGGAATAGCCCTCTTGGGTTTGTTGGCTGAACGAATTGATCAGGAACCATTCGCCGACCACGGCGGGTTGCGGCAGGTCGATGGTCCAGGACACCGAACTGATGGCGGCCGGCTCGGTAAAGCAGGTCATGGCCGCGGGCGGTAAGCTGTCGGCCAGTGCGATCAACGCGACGGCCGGATCGACCCCCTGGGCGTCCAGATGACGCACCCACATCAGCAGCTCAGGATTTTCAGCACCCGACACCGGCAGCGATCCGCCGGCCGGGCGCATCTCGAAGTTGTAAGCGCAGGCGGGCGCAACTCGTCTGTCCAGCTCCAGCGTCCGATGCTCGGAGGGCCCTCCCACGGACGGACATTCCCATGAGTCGTGCCGGATCCGACTGGCACGCGGATGGGCAAACAGCAACGTCGTGCGTAGCGCCAGTTCATCCCCCGACAGGCAGTCAACCGCCACCGAGGTGACCGATCGACCCTCGCGCAAGACGCTGGTATTGAACGTCTGTGCCTGCGTCACCGGGCCGATGAAGGACACTTGGGCGGACTTGAACGGCGGCAGTTGCCCACCATTCACCAAGCGCACCGCCTGCAACGACAGAGCCGCGGAGAGCCCGCCAAATACGGTCCTGCCTTGCAACCAATTGGCGGGGGCCGCGAAAGGCCTGTCAGGGTCGAACTGATTAACCAGCTGGGAAAATGAAGTCACGGTCTTTTCCTCTATGGGAAACAGAACATTCAGAATCGATACTCACGATGAGAACCTACGCAGAACATTCACGTCGTGATCATGGCGCCGGCTCCCAGCGACGGAACAGAACGCTGGCATTGACGCCGCCGAAGCCAAATCCATTCGAGAGCGCATAGGTGATCGAAGCCTTGCGTGCCGTCAGGCCAACCAGGTCGAGCCCACTAGCGGCCTCGTCGGGATTGAGGAGATTCAACGTCGGGGGAATGATCTGGTCCCGCAAAGCCAGCACCGTGAAAAGCGCTTCGATGCCCCCCGCCGCTCCCAGCAAATGCCCCGTGGCCGACTTGGTCGAGCTGATCGCCACGCCTGAGTGGTCGCCGAACACGGACCTGATTGCCGCCAGTTCGCCCTTGTCGCCCACCTGCGTCGAAGTCGCATGGGCGTTGATATGCTGTACCTCGCCAGCACTGACACCCGCCTGGCGCAAGGCTTGTTCCATGGCGCGCCGGGCTCCATTCCCATCTTCCGGCCCTGCGGTCAGGTGATAGGCATCCGCACTGGTGCCGTACCCCACCAGTTCCGCCAGGGGCGTCGCTCCGCGGGCGAGCGCGTGCTCCAGGGATTCGATCACCAACAACCCTGCGCCTTCGGCCATGACAAACCCGTCGCGATCGCGATCGAACGGACGCGATGCTTCCTGTGGCCGCTCAGCAAACCCGGTGGACAGCGCGCGGGCGGCAGCAAAGCAGCCCAGCGTCACCCGGTCGATCGCCGCTTCGGTGCCGCCGCAAATGGCGATATCGGCTTCCCCGCTTCTGATCAGTCGCGCTGCATCGCCAATGGCTTGTACGCCAGCGGCACAAGCCGTCACCGGCGCGCCGAGCGGGCCCTTGAAGCCGTTCTGGATAGAGACATGACCCGCGGCCATGTTGGCGAGGAATGACGGTGCGGTGAACGGCGATAATCTACGCGGCCCACGAGCATCCGTGGTCCGTACGGCTTCAGCAATCGCGCCGAAACCACCAACACCGGAAGCGATAATGGTCGCGGTCCGCTGTTGTTGCGCTTCATCCGTGGGATGCCAGCCTGCCTGCGCCAATGCTTCATGGGCGGCCATGAGCGCGAACTCGATGAAGCGGTCCATCTTCTTGCGCTCCTTGGGCGCAATGATGCGGTCGGGCGCATAACCGGCAACGGGATCCTCTTCCAGTGTCGGCACTTGCCCCGCCACTGCGACGCCGGTGCCCTCACCGATTTCGTCCGGCAGGCTGCGAATACCCGAACGGCCGTCCAGCAACCTGCGCCAGACCTCTTCCGTGCCGCATCCCAGGGGGCCGACAATACCGCCGCCTGTGACTACGATTCGCTTTTGATCATTGGAATTCATCATGAAACCCTCTTGATTCTGAGTCGACGTTCAGTTGGCTGCCAATGCTTCGGTTCTAGTTGTGTTGTCAGGACGGATCTTGAACCAGATGGCATACATCGCCGGCAGGAATACCAGCGTCATCACGGTTCCACCGAATGTCCCACCGATCAGTGTGTAAGCCAGGGTTCCCCAGAACACGGAATGAGTCAGCGGGATAAAGGCCAGGATGGCGGCCATCGCCGTGAGCAGTACCGGTCTGGCGCGTTGCACCGTCGCCTCTACAACCGCATGGAATGGATCGAGCCCTTCTTTCTGGTTGTGATCGATTTGCCCGATCAGGATCAGCGTGTTGCGCATCAGGATGCCCGACAGCGCGATCAGGCCTACCAGGGCGTTGATGCCAAACGGCTGATTGAAGATGAGCAGGGTCGGCACCACACCAATCAATCCCAGCGGCGCAGTGAGGAACACCATCACCATCGCGGACATTGAGCGGACCTGCAAAATGATGATCAGCAGCGTCAGGGCAATCATGATCGGGAACAGCGGCAACATCGCCTTTGAGGCTTTCCCCGACTCTTCGATCGAACCGGCTTGTTCGATGCGGTATCCGGCCGGCAGTGTGCTGATGATCGGCTGCAGCTCGTCCAGGATCTTCGTGGAAACGTCCGGCGGCTGCAGATCCTCGGCAATGTCCCCGCGTACCGTGATGGTGGGCGTACGGTCACGACGGCGCAGGACCGGATCTTCCATGCGCACCTCGACACTGCCGATCTGCGACAACGGAACCCGCTGGCCGGCCGAGCCCACTAAGGTGAAGCCCTGGATTTTTGCCGGATCGAGGCGGATATCGCCCGCTGCACGCCCCACCACTTGCACGGAACGAATGTCTTCGCGCACAAACGTGATCGGGATACCCGACAGCAGGAACTGCAATTGCTGGCCGACCGTACTGGACGTCAGCCCAACCGCCTGCAACCGGTTCTGGTCCAATGAGAAATGCAGTGTCGGTATGCGCGTCCCCCAGTCGGTGTTGACGGTCCTCATCATGGGACTCGCCCGCATGACAGCCTCGACCCGGCCGGCAATCTCACGCAGCCTGGCGAGATCCGGTCCCATCACCCGGTAAGCGACAGGAAAGGGGGAATACGGACCGAACACCAGTTGGGTAACCCGCACACGGGCTTCAGGCGCGAGCCCGTCAGCCACCGCTTGGCGGAGACGGTGCTTGAGGGTTTCCCGCTCCTCCTGGCTACCTGTCAGCACCACCATCTTGGCGAATGAGGGATCGGGTAGCTCCGGCGCCATCGCCAGGTAGAAACGCGGCGAACCTTGTCCGATATAGGACGTGACGATTTTCGCTTCGTCCTGCTTTTGCAGCCAGGCTTCAATGCTGGCCGTCGCCGCGCTGGTCTGCTCGATGGAAGTGCCGTAAGGCATCTGCACTTCAATCAGGACTTCGGGGCGATCAGAGGCGGGGAAAAACTGCTTCTTGACCAGGCCCATGCCAAGGATGGCTACGACAAAACAGCCAATCACCGCCCCGGCCACCAGCCATTTTCGAGCGATGACCCGTGTCAGCAACCGGCGAAAACGATTGTAGCGAGGTGTGTCATAGATGGCCGCGTGGCCACCCTCGACTTTTTTGACGTGCGGCAACAACTTCACACCCAGGTAAGGCGTGAAGGCCACAGCGACCACCCAAGACGCGATCAGGGCAATGCCCACGATCCAGAACATGTTGCTGGTGTACTCGCCCGCGGACGAGTGCGCGAAGCCGTTGGGCATGAAGCCGACAGCCGTCACCAGCGTACCCGCGAGCATGGGGGCGGCGGTATGGCTCCAGGCATAGGCCGAGGCCTTGATCCGGTCGTAGCCCTCCTCCATTTTGACCATCATCATTTCGATGGCGATGATGGCGTCGTCCACCAGCAGGCCCAACGCCAGGATCAGTGACCCCAGGGTAATGCGGTCGAAATTCTTGCCGGTAGCGGCCATCACCATGAACACCACAGCGAGGGTCAACGGCACGGCCGCTGCCACCACCACGCCCACATGCCAGCCCATGCTGAGGAAACAGACCAACATCACCACCAGCAACGCGACGAAGAACTTGATCATGAATTCGTCGACGGCCGAACTGATATTCACCGACTGATCGGTGACCTTGGTGAACGTCATGCCCAGCGGCATGCCTTCGTTGATACTGACCGTCTCGGCATCCAGGGCCTTGCCCAGGTCCAGGCCGTTCCAGCCTTCGCGCATCACGATACCCAGCAACAGGGCGGGCTCGCCTTTGTTGCGGACCAGAAAGGTTGCAGGGTCTTCGTAGCCACGCTCCACCGTCGCAACATCCGAGAGCTTCAGTGCCCGCCCCTGCACCACAATCGGCGTATCACGAACTTTCTCGAGTTTGTCGAACGCGCCATCCAGGCGCACGAATACCTGCGGTCCCTTGGTGTCGATCGAGCCGGCGGGCGTCAGCACGTTCTGATTGTTCAGCGCAGCAAAAATGTCCTGGGGGGAAAGCCCAAGCGTTGCCAATCGATCATGGGAAAACGACACGAAGATACGCTCGGACTGCTCGCCGATGATGTTGACCTTTTTCACCCCCGGCACATGCAGAAGGCGCTGGCGCAGCGACTCGGCATCGCGGGCCAGCAAGCGCTGCGGCTCGCCCTTGGCCTTCAACGCAAAAAGCGCAAAGGTCACGTCCGAAAACTCATCGTTGACCATCGGCCCGATGACACCGGCCGGCAGGGTTTTCGCCTCATCGGCAATTTTCTTGCGGGCCTGATAAAACTCTTCCTGCACTTCCGCTGGCGGCGTGGTGTCCAGCAGCGACACCATGGTGAAGGCCAGCCCCGGGCGCGTGTACGTTTCCGTGCGGTCGTACCACTTCAATTCCTGCAAGCGCTTTTCCAGCGGCTCGGCCACCTGGTCCTGCATTTCCTGCGCAGTAGCACCCGGCCAGGCAGAGATGATCGTCATCTGCTTGACGGTGAAGGGAGGGTCTTCCGCACGCCCCAGGCCGAAGAACGCCAGGACCCCGGCAAGCGTGATCAGAACGATCAGGAAAAGGGTGATCGATCGCTCACGAACGGCAAGGGCCGAGAGATTGAAACGCCCCTCGCTCATGGCTGGTTCCCCTTGGCGACCACCTGTTCCTGTTGCGCCACCCGAACCTCAGCACCCTCGTGCAGCAAATGCGCGCCCAAGGCCACGATCTGTTCGCCCTGCTTGAGGTTACCAACGACCGTGGCCGTGTCATCGCCCAGACCGAGGACCTGGACCGGACGCCACGAGACTTTTGCCGGTTCGCCGGAAAGCGCCCATACACCGGGGCCATCACCCGCGTCAAAAACAGCCGCGACAGGCACTCGCAGTGCTTGCCCTGGCGACTTGTCCTGGGCGATATCAAGCGTGACGGTCGAACCGAGTGGCGCATTAGCCAGCGCACCTTCCAGCACGTACCTGGCCTCGAAGGTGCGCGTTACCGGGTCGGCGGCATCGGAAAGCAGCCGCAGCTTCGCAACAGTGGCTACCTTGCCGTTACCGTACAACGTCGCCTGGGCCACCGAGCCCACGGCCGGGCGCAGCGTTTCGGGCAGATCGACGCTGGCTTCGCGTTGTCCGGCGCGTGCCAGCTTGACGACTGGCTGTCCCGCGCTGACGACTTGGCCGGGTTCGGCCAGGGTATCCATCACAACGCCATCGGCGTCGGCCAGCAAGGTCGCATAGCCCATGGCATTGCTTGCCACATCGGCCTGCGCCTGCGCCGCGCTCAACTGCGCCTTTGCCGTGTCCGCCGCGGCCTTTGCCTGGTCGTATGCAGAGGCCGAGATCGCCCCTGCCGCCACCAGCTCGCGATTACGGGCCTCGTCATCCGCCGTCTGCTTGGCTTGCGCCCGGGCGGCGGCCACTGCCTGCTGCTGCGCACGCGCCTGCAGGCCAAGGTCGACCGGGTCCAGGCGCATCAGTGGTTGGCCACGCTTGACCGTCTGGCCGGCATCCACCAGACGCTCCTGCACTTTCCCCGACACCCGAAAGCCAAGATCGCTCTGGACGCGAGCGACCACAACGCCAGTGAACGAACGCGCGATGTCGACCGATTTCTCGACGCCCGCGACCCTCACCAGAGGGGGCTGGGTGCGTGCGTCGACGGCGGTCGATGAATTACCGCACGCCGCCAGGACGAGAGGCATTAAGCAGACGGCAACAGGTTTTAGCCGAAGCATGGTTCGCTACTCAATAAATAGAACAGGAATGCATCTTCAGTCTAGTGACTAATAATGTCAACAGTCACAAAATATCAGAACGATTGCGCTGAAAGGCTGCGTAACATCAGCGTCGATAGAAGCGCTGCCGCCGACGAGGCCGTATCAAGGTTGTATTGCAGTTGCACGGGATTGGCGTAGGGCTTCATGACCAGGTAGATCGCCAGGACGGCTTCATCCAATGGGGTTTTCCCCTCGAACTCCCCGGACTCACGCCCCTCCAGGACGATTTGCCGGATCAGTTGGCGCAAGCGCTCGTCATGCGCCTGCGCAGGAAGCCACTGCTCGCGAGCGGCAACAGCGGCAATGTCGTAGAGCTTGCGGTCATGAAAGAACAAGTCGCTGCCCGCCTCTGCCAGCGCCCGAAACAGACGCTTCAACTTCTCGGAAGCCGTCGGTGCATCCTCGATCGCTGCATCCACAATCGCCATGATCATGACCAGACGATTGGTACAGATCACCTCTCCGATCGCCTGCTTGGAATCGAAAAATTTATAGATATAGGCCTTGGAGAAGCCAATGGCCTTGGCGATGTCAGACACGGTGGTCTTCTCATATCCATAGTGGCCAAAGCGCAACGTGGCAGCCTCCACGACTTGATCGCGGACACTATGGTCTGACGGCCCACGTATCTGGGGTGCATGCATGTGTTTAGTCATTTTTCCAGCTTAGCCCCATGCACCTCCATTGACAACGAGTGACCAATTGGTAATATCGTCACGAACAGTATCTGGCTAAACCTGGAGTCGTCATGCCT
Organism: Pseudomonas sp. ICMP22404; assembly: GCF_006227205.1. Lineage (GTDB taxonomy): Bacteria > Pseudomonadota > Gammaproteobacteria > Pseudomonadales > Pseudomonadaceae > Aquipseudomonas. The sequence goes on along the minus strand of NZ_VCNG01000002.1, from coordinate 364,574 downwards.
TCCCTCCGTACGCTTGCTCTGCTTGTGAATACCGGCTTAATGGCGGGCTGCGCGGTTGGCCCGGACTATCAGCGTCCGGACGCTCCGCTGTCGGATAGCTACCAGGCTCAATCCGCCGTTCAACAAAGGACGGCAGCCCGCACGGCAAACTTTGCCAACTGGTGGGAAGGCTTCGGTGATCCATTGCTCAGTGACTTCATCGCCAAGGCGCTTGCGCAGAACCTCGATCTGGCCCAGGCCTCCGCACGGGTCGCCCAGGCTCGCGCGGGGCTTGGCGCGGCAACCGCTGCCCTGTTGCCGTCGGGCAACATCAGCGGACAAGCCGCACGCGCCTATCAGTCCGTCGAAACGCCATTGGGCCAGGTGCTCAACTCGACGCCTGGCTATGATCGCTATGGCAATTTGTATGAACTGAACCTCGGCGCAAGCTGGGAGCTGGATGCGTTCGGCGGCTTACGTCGAGGCCGCGAGGCGGAGCTGGCCGAATACCAGGCGTCCGAAGCCGGCTTCAGCGCGACGCGCCTGGCCGTCGCCGCGCAGACCGCGGACATCTATATCACCCTACGTGGCCTGCAGGCCCGGCTGGCCATTGCCAATCGACAGGTCAAGACGCAACAAGACCTGCTGGAGAAAGTACAACTGCTCCACGGCAAAGGGCTTGCCGCCGAATTTCAGGTTCGCCAGACCGAGGGTGCGCTTGCGCAGGTTCAAGCCACAGTGCCGGCCCTCAACACCGGCCTGGATGCTGCAATGAACGCACTGGATGTCATCCTCGGCACCCCACCCGGCACTCACCGGGCTCAATTGACCACGACGGGGACGATTCCTCAGGCACCGCAGATTACCTCAGCCGGCACGCCCGCCGATCTGCTGCGCCGCCGGCCAGACCTCATCGTGGCCGAGCGTAAACTGGCGGCGTCCAATGCCCGCATCGGCGTGGCGATCAGCGAGTACTACCCGAAGTTTTCGCTCAGCGCCTTGATCGGCAGCGCAACAGCCGTCTCCAGCGGTCATCTGTTTTCCAGCGGGGCCAGCCAGGCCTCGGGGGTCCTGGGGTTGCGCTGGAGACTTTTCGATTTCGGCCGAATCAACGCGCAGATCGATCAGGCGAAAGGAGAGGAAGCCGAAGCGCTTGCCGCCTATCGCCAGTCAGTGCTGCGTGCCACCGAAGACGTCGAGAACGCCTTCTCCGCGCTGGTCAACCGCGAGGCACAGGCATCCACGCTGACCGGGGGTGAAAGCGCTTTGACCCATGCTCGACAGTCGTCCTTCATCGCTTACCAGAAAGGCTCGGCCAGCCTGATCGACGTCCTGCACGCCGATGAAACACTGCTGCAGGCATCCGACGCCAGAGCGCAGGCCCAAACCGAGTCGGCACGCGCAGCGGTCGCGGCATTCCGGGCGCTCGGCGGTGGCTGGCAGCCGATTGAAAGCCAACCCGTGGCTACGCGCTGATCGCACGTCCCTGCTCCAGTAGATGAGACCGTCATCGATAAGCACGGTCTCACCAAGCACGCCTTCCCTGAGGTCGTCACAGCTCGAAGGCATGCCTCAGCTCAGGCCAAAGGTTTTTCTCAGACTGGAGTCGACCGGACTTGCCGGCATGAAACGGCGCAGCTTGCGCAAGAGAGAGGCCTCGCCTTTGGGCGTGCGACGCATTTTCCACACGCCCAAAGCCGCCTCGACAATCGTCGCCGCCACGCCGTCGGGGCTCGGTGCGCCCTGGACACTTTTAACAATCGCACGGGTCACCGCATCGCGGTCTTTGGCATAGGCCGGAATGCTGCCAGCCGTTTGCGGCGCATTGAGATCCAGGTTGGTCTTGGTGAATGACGGCTCGACCAGCACCACGCGGACACCGAATTTGCGCACTTCATGATCCAGAGACTCGGACATTCCCTCGACAGCGTGCTTGGAGGCCGAGTAAAGGCCCATGTACGGCGCAGGAAGAAAACCCAATACCGAGCTGACGTTGACGATTCTTCCCGAACGCTGTTCACGCATATGCGGCAGTACCGCGTGTGTCGTACGCAGGACACCCCACACGTTGGTATCGAATAGCGATTGGGCTTCGGCAATCGACGTTTCTTCTACCGAGCCTACCAACGATCCGCCCGCGTTATTGATCAGCACATCAACGCGTTTGGCCTGAGCGATCACGGTTTCGATGGCGCGTTGAACGGAAGCGTCGTCGCGAACATCCATCTCGACAAGTTCGACACCCGGCAGTGGGTCCGATTGGGTAACACTGCGTACGGTGCCAAACACCTGGCAACCTTGCCTGACAAACAATTGGGCAGTGGCACGGCCAATGCCCGATGAAACACCGGTGACAAGGACAACTTTAGCGTTCGACATAGCAGTTCCTCTGGTAAGGGGTCATCGAGATACTCACTCTCTACCGAGTAACCATTTTAGTCAATGGTCACAATCCGGGTGTGGCGATTCCTCGCAGGGAAATACGGCTTCCTGCTTTTATGAATTGAGGGAAACGCAGCTGACCGCTGTACCTGTACCGTCGGGACTCAAGGCATGAGGCTACGCAGCACCAGATTGGCGATGCTGGTGGATGCCTCTTCAACGCCATCGAGGCTGTATTGCAACAGCAATGGATTGATGTACGGACGCAACGCCAGATAGATGGCATTGACCGTTTCATCCAGGGGCGTCTTGCGTTCGAACTCACCCAGCTCACGCCCATCAGAGACGATCTGCCGCACGAATGCCCGAATGCTGGCCTCGTAGAACTGGGCGCTAGGCCAACTCTCTGACGCCGCGGATGCCGCAATATCGTAGAGCTTGCGGTCGTTGAAGAACAGGCTGACACCGGTGACGACCGCGGTTTTGACCAAGCGGCGAAAGCGCTCGGTGGCACTGAGGGACTCCACGCTGACCGCCTCGTCCACGGCCGTGACAATCGTCTCCAGGCAATTGCTGCAAATGGCTTCGCCGATGGCCTGTTTCGAATCGAAGAACTTGTAGATGTAGGCCTTGGAAAAACCAATGGCCTTGGCCAGGTCCGATACCGTGGTTTTGCCATAGCCATAGCGGCTGAAATGCTCATTTGCCGCTGCGACAATCTGGGCTCGGATTTCATGGTCGACAGGACCACGGACGTTGCGCGAAGGGAAGGATGATGGATTCATGGCGCCAGCTTACCTGTCACCCCATGGGGTGACAAGCAATGACCAAAATACAATTTAGTCACAAATTTACGTCTTCCAGGTTCAAGTTTTCATCAACGATGCTAGAAAACATTCTCATGACTTGCCCCAGGCCATGGCCTGATTCGTTATCGACGCTCATAAACGACACCTTGAACCAACACATGATCAGCTCGTGGCTCCTTGTCGAAGCTCTCTCGTGCTTCGGCAATGGCGGACAAGTTGTCGTTTGCCCAATTGACCAGGCCCAAAACCGGCTCCAATAGCGATCTGCCCAATACGGTCAGTTCGTAATCGACACGCGGTGGAATGGATGGATACATCGTCCGCGTAATCAGACCATCGCGCTCCAACCCACGCAACGTCAGCGTCAGCATGCGCTGGGAGATACCCGTGACATCGCGCTTCAGTTGGTTGAAGCGTTTTGCTCCGTTAGCCAGCATGGCAATGATGTACAGACTCCACTTGTCCCCTATGCGATCCAGGAGCTGGCGGGTCGCTACACATCCGCCTTCTTCAGGCATGTGGGAGATCAAATCAATGTGCCTAGGTGACATAAATGTGCCTTCTTGTGGAGCCGTCGGTGGAACGATAGATTCCTGGGTACGGATCAGGAAGTAAGGAAATAATTCTTTCTAGGTTCTTATTTTATACCTTGGAACCTGCCAATGAGCCAGGCGTTACTTATCGCGTTCTGACCGATGTCGAGCGACTTCGGATCGAAGGCGCGGCTTTTGGTTCAGACACGGCCTAGTCCGTCATCACCGCAGCCGCGACGGCTGTAAAAACCCCGCTTAACAAAGAGATCCAGTTATGACTACTCGGAAAAAAACTATCGCCCTGTTTGGTGCTGGTAGCGGCCTCGGTGCATCCCTCGCAAAACGTTTCGCACGTGAGGGTTACCAGATTGCAATGGTTGCTCGACGCGCAGAAAAACTTCAGGAGCATGTCGCGGAACTGGTCAATGAGGGCCTGGAGGCTGCAGCATTTCCTGCAGACTTGAACGATCTCTCGGGTATTCCCGCACTCGTTCAGTCAATAGAAGACCGATTCGGCGGCATCGATGTAGCGGTGTATGCGCCAGTCGCCCCCAATATCGCGTTTGTGCCCGCTGCGAATCTTGACGCACAGACACTCCGGCCTTTCATGGACCTGTACACCTACGCGCCGATCCAAGTCGCGAACGCGGTTCTCCAAGGCCAACTTTCCAGAGGCGATGGCGCCATCGTCGTGGTCGGAGGGCTGACGGCTGTGCAGCCCATCGCAGGAATGTGCGGATTCGGACCCGCCATGGCCGCGGCACGCAACTACGTTCATACGCTTAATGCTGAGTTGGGCACAGCAGGAATCTACGCGGGCACCGTCATTATCGGAGCGTTGATTCAGCGCTCCGCCAGCTTCGCTTCATTGACAGCGGCAGGCGACCCCATTGTGACCGGATTCCCGGTGATCGACCCTGACGACATCGCAGAGGAGATCTGGACGATGGTTACCAAACGCGACCGTGTCGAGTCGCTCCTTCCAGCCATGTCCACCCTCTGACAGCGTCATAGGCAGGCAGGGGTAGACCTTGAGTGTCCCTCTGCCAAATGCGACTGACAGGTAGGCACTCATTCCCTTCCGGATTTTCGGGTACCCTACCCGCCAGTCGAATAGTTGATGCAAGGACGCCAATCGTGCGCTTGAACCGCTGGCGCTACACCCTGTTAGCGTGCCTGCTACCTCAGTGGAGCATGGCCAACACGCTACACATCGATCCTCGTGGCGAGCGCCTTTACCAGGAGGCGATTGCCCACCTGGCACAAGCGGATCGCAAGCTTGAAGCGGTCACTGCCGATACCCCTGCGACAAGCGCAGAGGAGAGAGAACGCTCCCTGACCCTGGCGCAAGAAGGCGGCGCACTGCTCAAGCCCGCCTTTACGCTGCTTGAACAAGCCGCGGCCCTTGATCATCCCGTAGCCCAGTATCGACTGGGACTTATCTACGTGATGCTGTCTCCAAGCGACGTGATCAAAGACAAAGCCTGCCCCTTGTTTGAACGGAGCCTCGCCCAAGGCTTCGCTCCGCCTGCACTTGAAATTGCATATTGGTGTTTGGCGTTCACCGATACGCCTCAGTACGAAACAGCCTTGCAGGCGCTGGAAACCAGCATGCCCCTCTACGAACACTATTTCCCGCAGCCAGTTGTCAGGCTTGAGTGCAGGCAAGAAGAACCGGTGGGCTTCGCCATGCAGTGGGGCGGCAGTCGAGACTACCAGGCCGAAATCTACCGACTGTTGGGCGACAACAATCGTGCACAGCGATTGACGTACTACCAGAAGGCGCTCGATATCAATGATTGCTACAAAGTCAAAAGACGCATGGCATACCTTAAGTAGTCCATTGCGGCACGATGCTGATCGACGCATCCCGACGATGCACTATCATGAACCGGCATTCATGACGCGCCCGTTCTGACGACTCGCCGGGAAACCCTATCCATGAGAGATCTGCCGCCCACCGCTACATTGCGTGCCTTTGAAGTCGCCACCCGACACGCGACCTTTACCTCTGCCGCACACGAATTGCATGTCACTCAAAGTGCGGTCAGTCACCAGCTCAAGCACCTCGAAGCGCTTTGGGGATTGCAGCTGTTCGAGCGCGGCAAGTCATTAAGCCTTACCCCAGCGGGGGCTACACTGGCGCCCATCGTGAGGGAGTTCTTCATGAGCCTGGAGGCGACCCTGGCCGACCTGCGCGAGCAGAAAGGCAGGGTCCGGCTCGAGGTCAGCACCACGTATTCCTTTGCGCTGAAATGGCTACTGCCACGCTTGCCAAGTCTCTCTCGCCAGCATCCCGAGCTGTTGGTCTCGCTGGACACCACGGACAAGATCATCCACTTCTCCGACGCCCAGGCCGATGTCGCGATCCGGCTCGGCAAAGGCATCTACCCGGGCTTGTATTCAGAGTTCCTGTTCGGCGAACAGGTGTTTCCAGTGGCAAGCCCCGATCTGCTGCAGCGATACGGAACACCGCGCAACCCTGCCGAGCTGTTGCACTACCCGCTGCTGACCCGGGATGGCGCCGACCTGGTGCCAAAATGGGAGGCCTGGTTTCAAAAGGTCGGGCTGGAGTTTTTGCCGCTCAAGGAAAGCGTCAGGTTTGGCGATAGCAACATGACGGTCGAGGCCGCTTTACTCGGCCAGGGCGTCGCCCTGGTGCGCAGCGGGCATGTTGAAACCGAGATCAGCGATGGTCGCCTGGTGCGGCTGTTCGATGTGCCGTTCCCCTCCCCCCTTGCCTACTATTTTGTCTGTCCGAAAGGCACCGAATCGCAGCCACACATAGTCAACTTCCGCCAATGGCTGAACGGCGAGGCGCTGAAAGTCCAACGCGCCTATGCATGATGCATGAGCGTTTGCTCATGAAACGATGAGGAGACTTCGCTGTAGTTCGAGCCATCGGGCTGCATAAGATGGCGCATGCCAATCCATATCACCTTGCTGGTTCTTTTCGCCGCGCTCCTGCATGCCAGCTGGAATGCGTTGCTGCGTGGCGGCTCCGATCGGCTATGGTCGATGACGATCATGTGCATCGCCATCGCTATCGCCAGTGTCATCGCCGCGACGTTGATGGTGCCGCCGGCGGCGGCCAGCTGGGGCTACATGGTGCTCTCGGCACTGCTGCACGTCGGCTACAACCTGTTTCTCGTGCGCAGCTACCGGGTCGGCGACCTGGGACAGACCTATCCGATTTCCCGAGGATCGTCACCGGCGCTGATCACCCTCGGCGGCGCCGTCTTTGCCGGAGAACGCATCGCCCCCGGCACATTGCTGGGTATTGCGTTGGTATCAGTCGGGATCATTTCACTGGCCTTCAGGGGGCGCAAACTGTCTGTCCCGAGCCTGCCCTATGCCCTGGGAACCGGCTGCTTCATCGCCGCCTACAGCGTCACCGACGGCATCGGTACCCGGCTCTCCGGCGCCCCGCTCGCCTACACCGTATGGATGTGCGCCTTGTGGGGCTTGATGATGCCTGGGGTGTACATCGGCTTGCGCGACGCCCGCAGCTTATTCTGCGTCCGGCCCGGAATGCTGACCGCCGTGGTCGGCGGGCTGGTCTCTTTGCTGGCCTATGGAATTGTCATCTACGCCATGAACGAAGCGCCCTTGGGCGCGGTATCGGCATTGCGCGAAACCAGCGTGCTGTTTGCGGCGCTGATCGGCTCCGTGTTCCTCGGCGAAACACTTACCGCCCGCCGCGTCCTGGCGTGCGCGGTGATCGTCAGCGGCACCCTCATGATCGGTTGATACGCCATTTTCTCACCGCTACAAGAGGTACTCTCGATGGATAACGTCTCGCAGACCCCGTTGATGCTGATCACCGGTGGTGGTCGCGGAGTGGGTGCCGCTACCGCGCGGCTAGCTGCCGCACGAGGTTACGACGTCGCGATCAGCTACGTAGCCAACGAGACCTCGGCGCTGGCCGTGGCGGCGGATGTGCAGGCAACGGGACGCCGGGCGTTGGCCATGCGGGCCGACAGTGCCGATCCCGAGCAAGTCGCCGAGTTGTTCGCAGCCATCGACCGCTCGTTCGGACGCATCGACGTACTGGTCAATAACGCCGGAGTGTTGTCCATTCAGTCGCGCCTGGAGGACCTTGGCTTCGAGCGCATGCAGCGCATCTTTGCGGTCAACGCCATCGGCCCGATGCTCTGTGCCCAACAGGCGGTGAAACGCATGTCCCACCGGCACAACGGCTCGGGCGGCGTCGTGATCAATGTTTCCTCGGCGTCGGCGCGCCTCGGCAGCCCGAATGAATATGTCGACTACGCGGCATCGAAGGGGGCCCTGGAGACCTTCACCATCGGGCTGGCCAAGGAGGTGGCCCGGGAAGGGATACGCGTCAACGGTATTCGCCCCGGCCACATCTACACCGACATGCACGCCAGCGGCGGCGAGCCGGGGCGGGTCGATCGCGTCAAGGATACGATCCCCATGGGCCGAGGCGGTCAGCCGGAGGAAGTGGCGCGGGCCATCCTGTGGCTGGCCAGCGCGGAGGCGTCATTCGTTACCGGTACATTCCTCGACGTGACCGGGGGCAAGTAAGCGGTTGGCCAGGATTCGGCCAGCCGCTACACCAGTCGTTCACCCATTCAGCGAGGAATACATTCGTCGATACGCTTCAGTCATTCCGTGTATCGGACAGGCGCAAGCGATCTATTTCATCAAAGAGATTACAGAAAACGTCCACCAGGAAAGGGTCGAAATGAGTACCGGATTGCTCGATGACATAACGTCTCGAGCGTTCGGTGTCCCAAGCCTGTTTATAGGCGCGGGGCATCCTTATGGCGTCATACACATCACAGATGGCCACGATCCTTGCGGACAATGGGATCTCCTTGCCACGCAATCCCTGGGGATAGCCAGCGCCATCCCAACGCTCATGATGTGCCAAGGCAATTTCCGCGGCCAGATCCGTCAAGGGAGAGCCCTCGGGGTCATGCAGGATTTCGTAACCTATGCGGGCGTGGTCCTGCATGATGATCCGCTCTTGTGGTGTCAGCGCGCCAGGCTTTTGCAGAATGGCATCTTCAATACCGATTTTTCCAATATCGTGCATCGGCGCAGCCATCCTCATGAGCTCGCACCATTGCGCAGGCATGCCGATTGCCTTGGCCAACAAGGCAGCGGACTCGCCAATCCGAACGATATGGTGTCCCGTCTCATCGTCACGATAGCTGGCTGCCCGACTCAAGCTGCTACTGATCGCCCGGTAGCTGGACGCCAGCTGGAGCGTGCGCAACTCCACCTTGCGCTCCAGTTCACTATTGACGTCGCGCAGTAGCTTCGCGGCCTGCGCCAGTTCCAGGCAATTACGGACCCTGAGCAGCACTTCGGGCAGATCGATAGGTTTTGAAATGAAATCGTTGGCGCCCTTTTCCAGTCCTTTTCGCCTATTCTGCTGGTCGCTCAAGGCCGTTACGATGATGATCGGGGATTCGGTGCGGTCACGGGAACCAAGTCGGTCAAGGATCTCAAAGCCATCGGGTGCGGGCATGTCCAGGTCCAGCAACACCAGGTCCCAGGCATTCGAAAGCAGCCAGTCAAGTCCCTGTGCAGAGTCGTTGAATGTCGTGATGTTTGACAGGCCTACGGCCCGCAGACATGAATCCAGTAGCCGAAGATTGGTGGCCACATCATCGATGATCACGATCCTGCAGTGCGCATTTATTTTGGCAAACATGCGTCTGCCCTCCCCGTGGTGAGCGTCAAGACCAGACGACGAATACTCTGCGCCTCCAATGGAGCAGACACGATGGCCTGGCACCCAAGGTGATCAACTGACACGTGATCGACGGCCCCACGAACCACGACGATCGATATGACAGACTTGGAGGCATCCATGCGCAGGCCGCTGAAAAAAGTGTCCAGCACGGACGCAGGGTCCGCCGTGGCGACGATCAATACGCTGACAGGTGTGGTGCCAAGCACGAGGCTGGCGTCGAGCAACGTATCGACCCGCTCCAACTGAAAGTCGCCGTTCAATGCTTCTCGGACCACTTGACCGTCCTTGGGGTTGTCACTCACCAACAGGACGCTCGGCAAGGCAATCGTCGAGACCATGGACGCGTTCCCGGGGGCAGGAAAGGCCGACGAGCACAGCTCGACCCAGAAGGTACTCCCCACTCCCATCTCACTTAAGAAGCCCATGGTGCCATGCATCAGAAGCGCCAGGTCTCGACACAGCACCAAGCCAATGCCGGTTCCCTGGATGGAAGAGTTCTCTTTACCCAGCCGCTGGAAGGGCTTGAAGAGCTCGCCCTGCAGAGCCGGGGAAATGCCCGCTCCGGTATCCGTTACATAGAGTCGAAGCCTGGCTCCGTCGTCGACAACCACAGCCCCCAGCGTGATGTGCCCACCGGGCCGGTTGTACTTGATTGCATTGGATAACAGATTGATCAGGACCTGCTTGAGCCGACGCTTGTCCGCCCAGACATACCATGCATCCGGAGGCGGATTGATGTGCAAGGTCTGACCCTGCGCGCAGACTTGCTGCTGGACCATGTCAGCGCAATTGGATAACAGGCTTGCCACATGCACGGGTATGAGGTCCAGCAGGGGCTTCTCAGCCTGCAGGCTGGAGAGATCAAGCAGATCGTCGACCAACTGCATGAGGTGTTCACTGGCCTTGATGATTTCCTGCAGGTAGACCGTCTGTTCCGATTCCTGGGCAGGCAACTGCATGAGCCCCAGCTGGGCAAACCCGTAGATCGCATTCAATGGCGTACGCAGTTCATGGCTCATGCTGGAGATGAATTTGGACTTGGCAGTACTGGCGGCCTCCGCCTCCAGGGTCTTCTCTCGAAGATCCAACTGAGTCTGCTTGAGCGTCGTGATGTCGACACACGCCACGACCACGACACTGGAATCATCAAGCCGAGAGGGTTCCAGGGTGCGGCCCCGGCAAAGTATCCAGATCAACTCTCCATGCATGTCCTTGATCCGAAACTCGGCTTCCGGCGCCACGCTGGCACTGCCCCTGGCCTGTTCCAGGAACTGCGTGAAGCTCTGCCGGTCTTCAGCGGGGATGTTCTTCAGCAATGTCGCCATCGGCACCTCATTGGTGGCAAAGCCAAAGCGCTGACACAGGGCCCCCTTGAGAATGAAGCGACGCTGTTGCGGGTGGTATTCCCAGAGCCCTTCGGCAAAACTCTCCATGACCAACTCAAGGCGCTGCTGTGTGGAGCTGCGAATGAACTCGGCCTGGGCCAACTGCCTGCCCATGCCCAATGCATGGTTGGACATTGACCACAGTTCGGTGATGTCGGAAGGGCTTGCGGTCGGTTGCCAGTGGCCTCGACCGATCTCGCGCATCATGCGCGAAACCCCTTGCACCGGCTTGCTCAGTTGGCGGCTGAGGTCGCGTGTACGCCACCACATGAAGGCGAAGAACGCGGTGTAGAACAGCACCAACCCCGCGACCAATAGATACCCCACCTCGCGGTAACGACTGGCAAGCAGATTGGTTTCCTGCATGACCGCCGCTTCGTCCACCACTGCCAGCAAGAGCCAGCCGGTAGAAGGAATACTGCTCCAGGCAACCAGATGAGGGCGTCCATTCAACGTCAGCGCAACGACACCCTCGGGATGGCCGGGTAGATTCTGGTTGAGGCTGGCGAGGTCCGGATGACGCGTAAGGTTCAAATCCGACGATTGCAAGCGCTCGCGATCAACCGGCTCGCCAGCAGGTTGGTTCTCGGCGGTTAGCAGGGAAAAATCACGTTGCCCCGCCTTGGGTACGGCCATGACATCGAGCTTGCTGTTGAGCAGCATCAGGTAGCCATTCCAAGGCATCTTCAACTGTTCTATTCGCTTCAAGATGCCATCCACGGTGACATCGACGCCGGCGACGCCCTCGAGGAAATCCCCGCTGTAAACCGGTGCAATGGCAGACATCATCCATCCCTGACCGGCGGGATCCAGATAGACATCCGTCCAGACTATTTTTTTGTCAGGATTATGTTTTGCATCGGCCAGGTAGTAGAAGTTGTATTGGGTGATGTCCATATCATGCGGGTATTGCTCGAGCGTATTGAACCAGGGATAAATCCGGTTATAGCTGTCCCAACTATTGAAATAGATGCTGGCAATCAAAGGATCTCCGTCCTTCAACTGCTTCATCATGAAATCCTGATTCGCCAGCAGGGATATCTTGTAGAGGTCCTGCTTTTGCGGCGGAGTGACATTGGAATAGAACGAGGCGGACGTCCCGTCGTTTACTGCGCTGTAACGGACGCCGTCGGCACTCATTGACAAAGATGCCGCTATCCGAGGCTGGTCCTCGGTGAGTTCATGTTCCGTGGACTTGGCATAGAGACTGATCGCTTTGTGAATCTGCTCCAACTGCCCCTGCACCAACAGGGCATTTTGTTGAACCGATACGTGTATGTCTCGTGTCGCACTTTGGTGCAGGTATTCGATCTGGGAGCGTCGAATGGACTGGTTGGTCATGAAATAGGTGGTGATCAGCACACCTTCCACCAAGACGAGCGGCAACAGACTGGTACTGGCAAACGCCCGCCAGATCCATCTGCGCAAACTGACCCTTTTCCTTGGCGCTGCTTGCATAGGCACACTCGTTGCTTAGGCTGCACACTTGATGTCACAATAATATCATTGTGGTCTCATCCTTGATTTCTGTCCAAGAGAATTCCTGCCCACGTCGCCGCCGGCGGGTCCCATTTTGCAGGTATACACCAAGCGCTCATCAGAAACAGCAGGTAATCCAGAGACCATAGTCGAACACTGGATTTCAGCTCAAAAACTTAAGCTATGCTCAGGAACGTGTTACCAGAGGATGGGCGAATGGACTCAGCCATTGCGGTAGCGACACGATTTACGCAGGACGCGGTTGACGTGGGAGTCTTGTTGCTCGACGCCCAGGGGGCGCTACTCATCATGGATGATTGCGCCAGCGGGCTGCTTGGGCTCAGCGAAAGCGCCGCCTCCCTCGTTCCCTCCTGCGTCTTGTTCTCTCTCAAGCCGCTGACCTTTGAACAGCACCTCACCCATGCCCGACTCAAGGGAAACTGGCATTTCGAAAGTCTGTCGACCGGTGGCGACACGCTGAGTGTAAAGCTGGACTACAACGCCCAGAAATCCACGTACCTGGTAAAAATCCGCCGCACCGAACACATCCCCATTGCTGAACAGGATTATCGCCTGGCGTTCGACTCCGCCGGTACGGGCTTGGCCTTACTGCGCATGAACGGTGAATGGATCGCTGCCAATCGGATGCTGTGCCAGATGCTTGGCTACACCGAAGAAGAGCTTCGCGCCACGTCGTTCCAGCGCTTGACTCATCCGGACGATGCCGATGTCAGCAAGGACGACCTGCACAGGCTCATCCAGGGACAACGCACGAGCCTGACCCTGGAAAAACGCTACATCCGTAAAGACGGCAGCATCCTCTGGGCACGATTGACAGTCGGCGTCGCCCGTAACCACGATGCCGAGGCGCTTTACTTTGTGTCGCAGCTCGAAGACATCAGCGAGCATCTCGCCTTGCGCCAGGCATTGCTCAATAACGAAAAGAAATACCTGTTACTGGCCAAGAATTCACAGAACATCATCCTTCGCTATAACCGGCTTGGACAGCAGATCTATGCCAATCCCGAGCTTGAACGCGCCCGAAGCTTTCCCAACACTCACATCACGGAACGTACCTCGACAGCCGATCCGCTTGATGAATACTTTGGCACGCAGGTAAAACTCACCTTATCGACGGGCGTGGCAAACACCTTCCTGCTGGAAAGCAGAGATTCGTATTCCGGTCGCTCCGTGGACTACCTGTGCAATCTGACGCCGGAGCACGACGAAACGGGCGAGCTGTGCGGGGTGCTGGTCACAGCCCAGGATGTCAGCGCGCTGCGCCGGCAGGAGCGCGCCGAAAATGCGCGCTCGGCCATTTTCCAGAAGATGGTCACCAACGACACGTTGATCGAGGTGCTACCGCTGCTCAGCACCTACCTGAAGATCCTGACACCCGACTTTGGTAACGCCATGGCTTTCAAGGCAGTGCCTGGCGACGACCCGCTTCGGGCGCCTCCCGTAGACGCCTCCTGGATCGAGACCTGCCTGGCCGAGGACCTCGATCGCCATCCCGAGTTGTTCGAGCACCCGCGCTTCATAGCAGACTTGAAAAGCGACGCCCCTGCCCTCGCGTTCTGCCAGCCCGCCGTGCAGGCAGGTTATCGAGGTTGTTGGGTAGAACCGGTGATCGATAAGAATGGCATCGCGATGGGAGCCATCCTGTTGCTCGTCAGCGGTGAAGCCCAACTGAGCGAGCAGGACCGCAAGCATGCTCGAATGGCCAGCCATATCGGTGCCATTGCGTGGGAACGCCGTTCAGCTCACAGCCACCTGGCCCAGAGCGAACGTCGTTATCGCGAAGTCTTCGACCACTCGCAAGACATGCTTTGCCTGCTCGCCGTGGATGCCGAGCAACAGTTGAGTTGCCTGGAGGCCAATCCCAAGCTGTGCGAGATGCTCGCCAAGCGTCATTCGGACATGATCGGTCAACCGTTGGGCCAGTGTCTGGAAAAAGATGCCGCCAATATCGTCGAGGCTATCTGCCTGCACTGCATTGCCGTGGGTGCCCCCATCGAGCTGGATGCACACCTGCCCTGCGGTCAGCGCTCACTCGTTGTGCACTTCAACCTGGTGCCCGTGGCTGATCCCAATGGACGCCTGCATCGCCTGGTTTGCATTGCTCGCAACATCACCGATATCCGGGAAGCCCAGCGCAACGAACTGGCCCGGCAACAGGAAATCGGCACGTTGGTTGAAAACTCTCCGGACGGCATTGCGCGACTGAGTCCGACGGGAGAACTGTTGTTCGTCAATCCGGCCCTGGAAGCCTGGTTGGATCGCCCGCTCAGCGACTTGCTGCACAGGGATCTACTCGAAATCCTGCCGAAGAACCTGCAAAGCCAATTGTTCCGTGAAGCGGTTATCGAGGCCGTCGAAAAGGGCCAGCCCCTGGAGCACGAATACGCGCTCACCGCGCAACATCGACTGCAACGCGTTTATCACATCAGTCTCGTTCCAGAGCAGAACATCCAGGGGAAAATTGCCACTGTGTTGGCTGTCGTTCGGGATATTTCGCAGCTGCGCCTGGCGGAAATGCGCCTGGCATCGCTCAACAAGCAACTGCGCCAGTTGATGTCCAGTCGTGAGAGTGCGCGGGAAGAGGAACGCAAGCTGATTGCACAGGAAATCCACGATGAGCTTGGACAACATCTGACCGCCATACGCATGGGCACTTCGCTGCTGCGCTTCCAATACGCGGAGCAATTGCCCCAGCTCACCGAACAAGTTGCACGCCTGCTGCAACTGATCGACCAAACGGTGCAGGTGGTCAGGAACATCTCCACCAGCCTGCGTCCTTCCATCCTCAACATGGGCATCGTCGCGTCATTGGAGTGGCTGACCGACACGTTCAGACAGCAATGGGGCATCGACTGCAACCTGGAGATCCATCCGCAGAAAATCTGCCTGGACGATGCCAGTGCCACAGCGGCATTTCGAATCGCCCAGGAGTCGCTGACCAACATTGCCCGGCACGCCGAAGCGACGCGGGTCAATATCGCGTTCGAGCAAAGCGATAATGGTTGGTCGCTGGAGATCGCCGACAACGGCAAAGGGTTTGAACAACGTGACCAATCCTCCAAGACCCTCGGCTTGCTGGGAATGCGCGAACGAGGCCTGACCTTGGGAGGCACCACCACCATATCCAGCAGCATTGGCAGCGGCACGACCGTTCAACTGCGTGTACCTGCTCCAAGGAGTCAAGACTCATGATCCGTTTAATGGTGGCCGACGATCACACGATCATGCGCGAAGGCCTCAAGCAATTGTTCGCGCTGGTAAAGGATTTTTCCGTGGTGGCGGAAGCGGAGAATGGTGCCCAGGTTCTGGAGTTGTTGCGCCATACCGATGTCGACGTACTACTGCTGGACATGACCATGCCCGGCGCCAGTGGCGAGGACTTGATCGGTCGCATCCACGCCCATTACCCCAAGCTGCCGATGCTCATCCTGAGCATGCACAACGAAGCTCACATCGCCCAACGCGCGCTGCGCGCCGGAGCCTCGGGCTACATGACCAAGGACCGCGAGCCGGAAGCGCTACTGGCGGCCATTCGCAAGGTGAGCACCGGCGCACGCTACCTCGATCCGCAACTGGCCGAACAGATCGCACTCCAGAGCAGCGGTGTGACGCCCGACAACGCCTCGCAAAGCCTGACTTCACGGGAATTCCAAATCCTGCGCATGCTGGCTCAAGGGCTGAGCGTCAACCAGATCGCCGAGCAACTGGTGATCAGCAACAAAACCGTCAGCACTCACAAGACTCGGTTGATGGAAAAGATGTGCTTCGCCACCAGCACCGACCTGGTGCGCTACGCCTTGAATGAAGGGCTGGTCTGAAACGATGGACTCGATTGCCTCAGGCATGACGCTTGGGTGATTCGAATACCTTGAGCGCAGAATCGCCATGATGGAGTTGCAGACGTCCGGTGCCTACATCGAACACCAGGTGGCGATGCCCGCGGCCGCCTACGTGATAGACCCGGCATTGCAACCCATGGGCCTGGATCAGGCTCCTGGCGGCATCGATGTTCTGCTGGCCAATCCCGATGTCGTTGCAGCGTTTCACCCCGGGAAACATGTCAGCCCCGCCAAAAAGGCTCACCTCGAACTGATCGGGCCGAGCCCCCGTCCGCTGAATGCATTCGAACAACAGCGCCAACGCATCCGCAGCATAACGACCGTTAAGGCTTCCCACGTCGCGCCGCCCTCGCCGAGGCAACATGTAATGACACATGCCGCCCAACAAGCGTTGCGGATGCCAGAACACCAGTGCCACGCAAGACCCCAGCACAGTGCACAAACGCATCTGGCGCCCTCCAAACGCCACGTCACCAGGCTGCAGGAAGTATTCGATCACCCGAGCCATCTCAAGCACCCGGTTTGCGGTAGATGGAAGGTTTGACCAATTGCAATTCTTCGGTGATGCCATTCAGGCTTTCTGAGTGGCTCACGATGAAGTAGCCGCCTGGCCTCAGGTGCTTGCTCAGGCGTTTCACCACCTCGGACTTGGTGTGGTTATCGAAATAGATCATCACATTGCGCAAGAAAATCACGTCGAACTGCCCCACCGAGGGCAGCGAATTGTTCAAGTTGATCGACGTGAAGGTAATACGTGACGCCAGCGCTCGATCAACCATGAAAATGCCATTGTTGCTGCCCACGCCCCTCAGGCAGTACTTGTTCAACAGCGCCTCGGGAATGCCACGGATACCGTCCAGTGGGTAACGGCCGCACTGGGCTTTCTCCAGCACCCGGGTGCTGATGTCGGACGCGAGGATCTCCCATGGCCGGGTGCCCAAGCTGTCGGCCAAGACCATGGCCAGGGTGTAGGGCTCCTCTCCCGTGGAGCAGGCACCACTCCAGACGCGCACCGGACCATTGCCGCGAAGCTCGGGGAGCACTGCGTCACGCAGGAACTCGAAATGCTTGGGTTCGCGGAAAAAGTAGGTTTCGTTGGTGGTCAGCAGGTCCACCGCCATTTGCAACTCGGTCCGGTCTTTCATCAGCAAGCGGTAATAGCTGCCGTAGGTGGTCAAGTTGAAAAACTGCAAGCGCTTGGCCAGGCGGCCGCTGACCAGTTGCTTCTTGGCAGCGGACAAGCTGATCCCGGCAATTTCGTGAATCATTGCCCGGAACTGCTGGAACTCGTTGTCGGAGAGAACGACATTCATGGTTTCAGCTCGCCTGCATCAATGTCCGAATGGCCTAGCGCCGTCCAGTCATCGCTATTGAGCAGGTGCTCGATGTCCAGCAACAGAACGAAATGGTCGCTGAGTTTGCCAATCCCCACTACAAACGCGGGGCTAAGGCGTCCCTGGAGCGCCGGTGCCGGCTCGATCTGCTCGGCCGGTATCTCCAGCACTTCGCTGACCGCGTCCACAATGATGCCCACCAGACCTGCGACGCCGCTGCCACGGACCTCCAGCATGACGATACAGGTGCGTGGGTTTTCCAGGGTCGGCGCACCGCCAAAACACAGGCCAAGGTCCAGCACGGGAATGGCCGCCCCGCGCAGATTGGTGATGCCTCGCACCATCGGCGGCGCCATTGGCAACGGGGTTATCAGACCGTATTCGACAATCTCCCTTACGCACAGGGTGCCTACCGCAAACATCTCCCGGCCCACGCTAAAGGTCAGGTACTGTGGCGCTGCCGTCCCTGGGGTCGGCAGGCGCGAGGCGGATATGGACATGGTTCACTCCTCGGGATCCGCCGTAGAGGGCAGCATCCATCTCAAGACAACGTGGGCACGCCTGATCGCTACCGATTAGTGCAACTGGTTGGCGATCTCGTTGACACACAGCACCTGGTCGATCTGAAGCACGGTCAGGAAGGTTCCTCGCACCTTGACCATCCCTCGAATGAAGTCTTCACGGATCCGGTTGCCGATCGCTGGAGCGGCCTTGATGTCGGCCAGGTCGATCTCCATCACCTCCCCGACCGAGTCGACGACGATGCCCAACACTTGCGGCTCGTCCTCCTGCACCAGCTCCAGGATAACGATGCAGGTCCTGATACCTTGCTGCGTGGCGCCCTTGCTAAAGCGCGCCTGCAGATCGATCACCGGTACCACCGAACCGCGCAGGTTGATCACCCCCCGGATAAAATCCGGCATCATCGGCACGCTTGTGACCTGGCCGTACTCGATGATCTCCCGCACGCATAAGGTGTCGATCGCATAGACATCTCTGGCGGACACGAACGTCAGGAACTGCAGGAACTCACTGTCGCTCGGACTCTGCGGCACTTGCTCGAAATGGCTCAAGACTGCAGGTTCCATGGCTCAACTCCCGAAGCGAATGAAACCGCCTTCCTGGGCATGCTCACTGCTTTGCATGCTACCCAGGCTGGAAGAAGCGGCCCGCGGTACGGCAGACACCGCAGCCCGACCGTGCAGGGTGAAGAACCCCATCAATTCCTGCAGTTGCTCGGCCTGGCTGCTCATTTCTTCGGCGGTGGCGGCCAGTTCCTCGGAGGCCGAGGCGTTTTGCTGGGTGATCTGGCTCATCTGCGACATGGCGGTATTGATCTGCTCCGAGCCGATGGATTGTTCTTCAGAAGCCGCGGAAATCTCTTGGACCAAATCGGAGGTCTTGGTAATCGAGGGTACGATTTCATCCAGCAGATTGCCGGCCCGCTCAGCCAGGGCGACACTGCTCTTGGCCACCTGGCCTATTTCCTGTGCCGCGACCTGGCTGCGTTCGGCGAGTTTGCGCACCTCGGCGGCAACCACCGCAAAGCCCTTGCCGTGCTCGCCGGCACGGGCCGCTTCGATGGCGGCGTTGAGCGCCAACAGATTCGTCTGGTAGGCAATCGAATCGACGATCCCGATCTTCTCGGCGATGGTTTTCATGGCCGAAACGGTGTCCTTGACCGCCTGCCCGCCCTCACTCGCTTCCCTGCTCGCCTTGCCGGCCATGCCATCGGTCACTTTGGCATTCTCGGTGTTCTGGGAGATCGACGCTGACATCTGCTCCATCGACGCCGACGTCTCTTCAACCGATGCAGCCTGTATCGAAGCCGCCTGGCTGATGCTTTGGGCCGTGGCGGAAATTTCTTCCGAGGCGCTGGACAGCGAGTCAGCGGAGCTGCGCACCTCACCAATGATCTGCGAGAGCTTGCTCACCGTTTCGTTGACCGCGTGCTTCAGGTCTTGCAGGCTGCCCTGGTAATCACCCTTGACGCTGCGAGTCAGATCGCCATTGGACAGCGCCACCATGACCTCCATCGCCTCGCTGAGCGGGGCAACGATCGAGTCCAGCGTGCTGTTGATCCCAGCCACTATCCGGCGGAAATCCCCTTGATGGCGGGTACTGTCCGCCCGGGTGTCGAGCTTGCCGATCATGGCGTTCTCACTCAGCATCTGGGTGTCTTCGATCAGCGCCTGGATGTTGCTGCGCAGTTGTTCGATGTTGTCGTTGATAAAGGCTTTCTTGCCGGGGAAGCGGGCCAATGGTGCCGACAGATCCCCTTCGCCGAAGGAGCGTATGCACGCCATGGCTTGTTTTTTCACGCTGATATGGCCATTGACCATGTCGTTGATACCCTGGGCGATCTGACGGTACGAGCCCTGGAATCGCTGGACGTCGATCTGCACATCAATGTCGCCTTTCTCATGTTCGTCCGACATGTGACGCATCTCTTCGATCAACGCCATGATGGTGCTGCGAAGATGCTCGATGGTGACGTTGATGAAGGCTTTCTTGCCGGGGAACGCTTGCAGCGGGGCCTGCAGATCGCCTTCGCTGATCGACTTGATACAGGCCATGGCTTGCTTCTTGACGCTGATATGCCCGCTGACCATATCGTTGATGCCTTGGGCCATCAGCCCATAGCTGCCAGCAAAGCGTGCCGCATCGATCTGCACATCGATGTCGCCTTTGTCGTGTTCCGCGGACATGTGATTCATTTCGCCGATCAACTGATTCAAGGTCCCGCTCAGACGGTCCATGGTCCCCATCAGTCCGGTACGCTCAAGACCATGGTTGCCGCCCTGCACGTCCAACTGACCGGCCACGAATCGCTCGGCCAGCAGCCGTACATCGTCGGGTTCGCCTCCCAACGTGCTGAGCAACCGGCGTACCAGGAAGAAGCCGATCAGGCCGATCACCAGCAAGGTGGCGCCGCCGACCAAGGTTATGCTGTAGATCGCCGTCCGTTCGGTCGAGGCCGCGATCGCCGCGCCTTTACTTCCCAGGTCCAGGTTGTACTGACGGATATCAGCCAAGGCGGAAGTCACCTTTTCACGCGTCACTTCCAAGTCGACCAACAGACTGCGGGCTTCCGGGGCTGCATTCCTGAGGGCGTTGTCGAAACGCTCCACGCCCCGATTGTATTCATTGACCGTGCTGCGCAAGGCGCTGAGCAGCGCTGCATCACGATCGTCGGAGATGAACGCTTTCTGATAGCGATCCAGTGCCTGGAGCACCGATTCCTTATCGCTCTGCCGAGGACTGCCGGCAGGTCCGGACAGGTTCTGCCATTGCCGGCTGTGGTCGTCCGCCAGGGACAAGGCCACTTCATCCAGCAACTGCAGGCTGGGCACCGTATTGACTTGCGCATAGCTGGCAGTGGTCCTGACCCCGCCCATCAGATAAAGACAGAGGCCGACCAGGATCAGGATGCCCAACAGAGCTGAGGCGACCAGCAGCGAGATATTTTTCTTGACGGTCATGATGCTGTACTCCAGGGAGAACTATTGAGTCAATTCAGGGCTGAGGAGCGTGCCGTGCGACTGCTGGCTGGCGACTTGCCCTAGTAGTTTGGGAATATCCAGGATCAACGCTACTGCTCCGTTCCCCAGGATGGTGAAGCCGCCCAGTCCATGAGCTGTACCGAAAATCTTGCCCAACGGCTTGATCACCGTCTGGAATTCCCCCAGTAATTGATCGACCACCAGGCCTACCCGCATCCCGGCGTAATGCACGACCACAATGTTTTCACGGCCATGATTAGGCTCATCGATGGCAAACATCTCGCGCAGGCGCAGGACTGGAAGTACCGAGCCTCGCAAGTCCAGGAAATCCTGGTGGCTGCAGTCGTCCGTCGAAAGCTCGATGCACTCCTCGACCAGGTCCAGCGGCACGACATAAGAGGCACTGCCCACACCGATCAGGAAGCCATCGATGATGGCCAGGGTCAGCGGCAGGCGGATACGCACCGTGGTCCCCACCCCCTCCTCGCTTTCCAGATTGACCGAGCCTCGCAGGGCGACGATGTTCCGCTTGACCACGTCCATCCCCACCCCGCGCCCGGACAGGTTGCTGACCTGATCGGCGGTGGAAAAACCGGGTTCGAAAATCAGATTGAGAATGTCGCCGTCAGCCAACTGTTGCCCTTCGACAATCAGTCCACGCTCCATTGCCTTGGCAAGGATGCGTTGCTTGTTCAGGCCACCGCCGTCGTCACTGACTTCAATGACGATACTGTTTGCCTCGTGATAGGCGTTGAGGCGAACCGTACCCTGCTCCGGCTTGCCGCGGGCGCGGCGCAGTTGCGAAGGTTCGATGCCGTGGTCCATGGCATTGCGCACCAGGTGGGTCAGGGGATCGCCTATGCGTTCGACCACGGTCTTGTCCAGCTCGGTCTCCGCCCCAAGCACCTGCAAGGCGATGTCCTTGCCCAACTCCTTGGATACATCGCGCACCACCCGCTGGAAGCGGTTGAAGGTGCCGCCGATCTGCACCATTCGCAGGGTCAGGGCACAGTCGCGCACCTCCTCGACAAGACGCGAGAGCGAGCTGGTCGATTCGATCAGCTCGCCAATTCCGCTCTGGATGGCCCCCAGATGGGCACCGGCACCGGCGATGATCAGCTCGCCCACCAGGTTGATCAATTGATCCAGCTTGCCCGCGTCGACGCGAATCAGATTACCTTCGGCTGGACGCGCCTCCTTCGCCCCCCGGCTCTTGCCCGCATCGTCGCGAGCCACCTGGTCTGGCGCCGCGGGAGGTATCGCGACGGTCGCCGAATCAGTCGAGGCCGGACTCGCCAGCCAACCTTCACGAGTCACGGAGCCACAGGCGATAAAGGCCTCGATCATGGCATCGGGTTCAGCGTCGAGGCGGCCAATCAGGGCCCGGAAACCGGTCAGGTCGCCATTGCACGGCAGCACGCAGATCTGGCTACCCTCGCGGACGAAGTCGAAGGCACCTTCGATGATGGCCTGGTCGGCGTCACTGACAAACCCAAGCTCAAACCCCAGGTAACAGGTTTCCGGCTCCATGGTCGAGATATCCGGCATGCCATCGGTGATGCACACGACCGCGCTGACTTGACCGAAGGTGTTGAGGTAGCGCAGCAACGACAGCGGGTCCATACCGTTGCGCAGGACGTCGGGGGAAAGGCGCAGAGACAAGTGCCAACGCGCGGAACACGCCGGTTGCGCCGACTCAGCCGTTGCCAGGGGCTGCACCGCCTCGTGACGGTGCTCCAGGTAGCCGTTCAGACGCTCCACCAACGCCGCCCCCTGCCGTTCATGCTCGGCGGTCATGCCTTGCAGGTCGCCGTGGCAGTCCAGCAAGTCAATCAGCGTGCACAGGTGGTCTCGCACTTCCAGGAACAAGGCACTCAGCGACTCGTCCACCCGCAGTTCATGGCCACGGACCCGATCCAGCACGCTTTCGGCCACATGGGTAAAGGCAACGATCGGCGTGAAGCCGAACAGGCCGGCAGAACCTTTGATGGTATGGGCGACGCGAAACAGCGCATTGATTGTGTCGGCATCATCCGGCGTCTGTTCGACCTGCAACAGGGCATCTTCCATCAGGAGCAGCAGCTCCTGGCTTTCGGCGATGAACGTCCGTAGCACGTCGTCCAGATTCATGGGCGAACTCATGGTTTCAACCTCTCTGCTGACGAGTCGGAGCCGACTCGTCGAAAAAGCTGTGCAATCCACTCATGTCCAGTGCATCCAGCACCGCTGTGCTGGGATTGCTCAGCAGCAGGCTGGAGCCATGGCGCAGTGACTCCTGTTTGATCAGCACCAGTAGCTGGAGTCCGGCGGTATCCATTTCGTCCACGCCGCCCAGATCCATCTCGACCTCCTGAGCCAGGGGAAACAGCTCCAGCAACAGGTCTTTGCGTTCGGTGGCGGTGTAAATGGTCAGGGGTCCTTCGAGAACCAGGATTCGACGCAGACTTGCGGTGGTATTCGTCATGACAATCTCCTTTCCAGGGACTCTGGCGGCGCTACGGCATGATCAGTTTGGAGACGGCCGCAAGCATCTGAGCCGGTTGGAAGGGCTTGACCATCCAGGCCTTGGCGCCGACGGCCTGGCCCTGTTGCTTCATGCCATCTCCGGTCTCGGTGGTCAGCATGATCACCGGCGTGAACTTGTAGGCCGGCAGTTGTTTGGCGGCCTTGACGAAGCTCAGGCCGTCCATGTTCGGCATGTTCACGTCGCTCACAATCAAATGGATCTTGCGTCCGTCGAGCTTGGTCAGCGCGTCGCGACCGTCGACACCTTCGATGACTTCGTATCCAGCGCCTTTCAAGGTGATGCTCACCACTTGGCGAATGGAGGCAGAGTCATCGACAATCAGGATGGTTTTGCCCATGGGGGAAACTCCTAGAAAAAAGTGATCTCGGATGAAGTGCTGCTCACCACAGGCTTACCGTGATGGATCGCGTGCTGTTCAGGCATGGTGTAGGTGCTTGCCAATTCCTCGAGCCAGGTGTTCGCGATGATCGGCGCTGGCGTGCCACCGGCGAGTGCGAGTTGCTGGCGCTCGACGAGATGCCCGTGCAGCTTGAGCAGGTCGTTGTTGACCAGCGAAAGCATCTGGCCCACTCGATCCTGGAATTGCAAAGCGACCAGCACCCCCGATATTTCGGTGGCAACGTTCTCGCTCTGCTGCTGAAGATTGCTGCTGGTATCGACAATGGCCTGGGCGTTGTGCCGGAAGTGCTCGATCACCTGGGACACCAGTTGTTCTGAGTGAGCCAGGGTTTGTGAGTCCTGCTGTGCCTGGTGCCGAGAAAGCTCGACGGTGCGGGAGATGGCGGCATTGACGGTGTTGACCGTTTCGCTGATTTTCTGCCCCGTCTGCCCGGAGAGGCTGGACAGCTTGCGCACTTCATCCGCCACGACCGCGAAGCCGCGACCGGCATCGCCTGCCCGAGCCGCTTCAATGGCGGCATTGAGCGCCAGCAGATTGGTTTGCCGGGCAATGTCACCGACGAACTGGGCCATCTCCTGCAGTTGGGAAGTGAAGTCGGAAAGGAGCAATACCTCTTTGAGCTCCGACTCCTTGCGCAACAGCGCATCGCGCAGGGCAACCATGATCGAATCCAGGTCCCGCTGGCCCACTTCAAGTATGTCCAGCAGCCGTGCTCCCGAACGCTGGCCGGCGCCCTGGGAGGCAGAAGCACTGATGTCCCCCGACAACGTCGCGAATCGGCTACTCAGCTTGAAAATCGATTCTTCACTGAGGATCCGTGCGGCATCGATCTGGTGGCTCCAGATCGGCAGTACCTGCGCGCACACTTCGCCCAACCCATCATCAGGTGAGACGGTAGAAGAAAACCGAGATGGCTGATCGTCGCCTTGTCCGGCGCATTGCCGGGCGCTCAATAAACGTTGGGTCCACACGCCCATCAGCAACGAGCCAACCAAGACCGGTACGCAACTGGCCGCACTGCGCAAGCTGAAGTCCGCGTTGAACAGCATCACGACGCAACCGAGCACGCCCGTCAAACCCGCGGGTAGCATCAAGATCAGGGGGGAGGAAATTACCTGTCCTTTCACCTTCATCTCTCCAGTTCAGTGCGGATCCGACCGGACCCCGCGCAAGACACCCACCACCGGGTGCTCGGTTTTGTTGGCCTGGAGAAACAATGGCTAAATAATGGCAATCAAGCTATCGGAGCATCCTTATTTCCATCTAAGGATTGCGGCTTTGCGGTAGGAAAATTCCTAGCTGACCGCTACAAGCACGCTGAACAACGGCCCAAAAAAAACCAGCGACAAGCGCTGGTTGAAAACTACAGACTCGCACAGGTCAGCCAAATCGAGACGCCTCACCCGGTCCTTGGCCCATCCAGAGTGCTTCGAGGTTCTTGAACCCCCAGGCTTTCTCTGATTCGAAGTTGACAATGCTGTCTTGCCCACAGGCCAGATCAATACATTCGGGAGGCAACGGCGTACGACTCGACACCGAATAGAACACCTTCACCCGGGGCGTGAGCAAACACCCGGCATGCTGCTCCATCACCACCGCCAACCGGTTGCTTTGAAGCCGCACCAACGCACCCACCGGGTAGATACCAATGCATTTGACGAAGGCATGAAGCACTTTCTCATCAAAATGCCCGGCCCATCCCGCCATCTTTCGAATCGATTCGGCGGGCCCCCAGCGATCCCGATAAGGACGGTCAGAGGTCACGGCGTCATACACATCACAGACAGCAGCCATACGTGCAAACAGACTGATCTGGGTGCCACATAACTTATGGGGATAGCCGCTGCCGTCGACCTTCTCGTGGTGATGCAGACAAACGTCCAGCACCCGGGGAGTGAAATGCGTACTGTCCGCCAGCATCCTGGCCCCCGCCTCCGGGTGCGTGCGCATTGTCGTATGTTCGCTGTCATTCAGTGGCAAGGGTTTCGCCAGGATCGCCGTGGGTATGGCCATCTTGCCCACGTCATGCAGCAAGCCCGCCAGCCCGGCCTCTTGAACCAGGAGCGGCGGCAAGTCCAACTGACGTGCCAGACCAATCATCAACCCACAGACCGCCACGGAATGCATGTAGGTATATTCATCTGCGACCTTGAGGCGCACGAGGCTGAGTAATGCGTCTGGATGACGTAGCAGTGAGTCGGAGATTTCACCCACCATGTCCGTGACTCGATCCAACTGAACGATCCGGCCCATCCGTAAGTCGCCGAACATCTCCATGACCGCAGTCTTGGATCTGGCGCACAGCTTCACCGCCTGCACTAGCTCTTCACTCATTGCCACCCGCGGACGCGGACCGGACGCTTCCGAGCACGATCGGCTCGAGGAGCAAGGGGACTGCGGGGCATCTTGCCCAGACTGAACAACGGCTTCATCAGGCACAGGGGCGGGTTCGGCCCCCCCTTTGGACGGGTCAATCCACGCACCGACAGCGCCTGATGCAAGGACTCTGTCCAGTACCACCTCATTTTGGATCAGAAAGCTTTCATTCCAGAACGCACGTTCTTCAGAGGATCTGGCCAGCTTCTGGATATACATGCCTACGCAAAGATCAGCCACATCGATATATGTCAGCACGATGCAAATCTCGCTCTGTACGCGACCACCTTCCCTGAATTGCCGGATGCAATAACCAAGCGTGGTGGGCTTGGGGACGCATCAGGATGCCATCCTGGCCCTCAAATAATAGCCAGGAGCCACTACCCCCTAGAATCAGAGCAATCTTATTTAGGACTAGGAATTACAGATGGGCGAGTAGGAATTATCCTACCCGGCGCCCCGCTCAAAGGTTCGCTTCGCGTCACGCACCCGAGCAGGGGCCGTATGCGGTAGTGCCGCACGTACGGACCTGTGCGGGGGTGGCAGGTCACGGCTACCTCTACTGCGGAAACTTCCGACAGTTCTCTGCGTCCATCACCCGCATGGCCACACTGGCTGACAGCGGCCGCATTGATATGGCACTGGTGGAGAAAGAGCTGGAACGACTGCGCACGGATTCGGCAGATACCGACCGCCTAGGACGTCGCGCACAAAAACACCACTCACTCACGGAGCACCATGCGCTACTTCAATTTCTGCATTTAAGAAACAGATCCTTAACGCAGATCAACATAGCGACTCTCACTCCGGCCCTATCCTCCCTCAGCACCAATCTTCGCTGAGACCTGAGAGGCAGGGATGAATGACCTAACCGGCAAGTGGCTTAAACGAGGGGCTCTGGGGAGCTTGGCTCTCATGGCCGTCCTGGGTGCCTGGTATTTGTTCAAACCCGCCCCTGTAGACCCCGATTTCGCCACCGGCAACGGGCGGATTGAAGCCACCGAAG
The DNA here is from genome assembly GCF_006227205.1 of Pseudomonas sp. ICMP22404. Taxonomy (GTDB): domain Bacteria; phylum Pseudomonadota; class Gammaproteobacteria; order Pseudomonadales; family Pseudomonadaceae; genus Aquipseudomonas. Next base: position 337,273 of record NZ_VCNG01000002.1, on the reverse strand, counting down.
TCGATGTAGCGAGCAAACTGGCCGGGCGTATCAGCACCATTCTGGTGGCCGAGGGCGAGCAGGTCGTCGCCGGTCAGGTGCTGGCGCGCATGGATACCCAGGCGTTGCGAGCCGAACTGCTCCAGGCCCAGGCCCAGTTACAGCGGGCCCGTACCGCCAAACTCACCGCAGCCGCGCTCGTCGCGCAACGGGAAAGCGAAAAGGTTACCGCGCGGGCGGTGGTTGCCCAGCGCCAAGCTGAATTGATTGCCACACAGAAGCGCTTTGCCCGCACGGAAATCCTCGTGAGCCGCAACGCCCTCGCCCGCCAGCAGCTGGATGACGACCGCGCGCTGCTCGACAGCGGTCAGGCCGCGCTGGCGGCAGCCAACTCACAAGTATTGACGGCCCAGGCCGGGATCGAAGCCGCCAAATCTCAAGTCGAGGAGGCCCAGGCCAGCATCGAGGCGGCAGCCGCGACCGAGCAACGCTTGCAGGCGGACCTGGCCGATACCGAGCTCAAGGCGCCTCGCGATGGACGGGTGCAATACCGCATCGCCGAAGAAGGCGAAGTAATTCCCGCTGGAGGCAAGGTCCTGAACCTGGTGGACCTGAGCGACGTGTACCTGACGTTCTTTTTGCCGACTCAGCAGGCCGGTCGGGTGGCTATCGGCAGCGAAGTGCACGTGATCATTGATGCCGTGCCGCAATACGTGATCCCTGCCACTGCCAGCTACGTGGACAGTGTTGCGCAATTCACGCCGAAGACGGTGGAAACCACCAGTGAACGGGAAAAGCTGATGTTCCGTATCAAGGCGCGGATAGACCCCGAACTGCTGCGCAAGCACCTCAGCCAGGTGAAAACCGGCGTACCTGGCGTGGCCCATGTTCGGCTGAACCCTCAAGCCCAATGGCCAGCAGCACTGAAAATCAAGGTGCCAGAATGACCGACGGGTTCGCTTGGGCAGCACGCCTGCAGGACGTGGGGTTGCGGTACGGCAAGACCATCGCCCTGGACAGCGTCACAGTGGATATTCCCGCCACCGCCACCGTCGGCCTGATCGGCCCGGACGGTGTCGGCAAGTCCAGCCTGTTGGGGTTGATCGCAGGGGCCCGGACCGTACAGCAAGGACGCCTGACTGTGTTGAACGGCGATATAGCCAACGCCCGTCATCGTGAAGCCCTGTGTCCCCGCATTGCCTACATGCCACAGGGTTTGGGCAAGAATCTCTACCCGACCCTGTCCGTACTTGAGAACCTGGATTTTTTTGCCCGCCTGTTCGGGCAGGGCCGGCATGAACGTCGGCAACGCATCGATGCCTTGTTGGCGAGCACCGGGCTGACCCCTTTTGCGGATCGCCCGGCAGGTAAGTTGTCGGGAGGCATGAAGCAGAAGCTGGGGCTGTGTTGTGCGCTGATTCACGACCCCGACCTGCTGATTCTTGATGAGCCCACGACCGGCGTCGATCCCTTGGCGCGTAATCAGTTCTGGGCGTTGATTGCCGACCTGCGAACCCGCAGGCCCCATATGAGCGTGCTGGTGGCCACGGCCTACATGGAAGAGGCTGAGCGCTTCGATCACTTGCTGATGATGGACGCCGGCAAGGTATTGACCTGTGGTTCACCTGCGCAAATCCTCCAGCGAACCGAATGTCAGGACCTGGAAGCAGCGTTCATCGCCCTGCTGCCACCCGACCGTCGACGGGGCCACACACCGCTGGTGATCACGCCGCGCGTCGAACACTCTGGACAGCCGGTGATCGCCATCGAGGCCCGGAAACTGACCTGTCGCTTCGGCGCATTCACAGCAGTGGACAGCGCCAGTTTTCGCATCGAGCGCGGAGAGATCTTCGGTTTCCTGGGCTCCAATGGCTGCGGCAAGTCCACCACCATGAAAATGCTGACCGGCTTGTTACCGGCCACCTCCGGGCAGGCCTGGCTGTTCGGCAAGCAAGTCGACCCGAACGACCTCAAGACCCGACAGCGGGTGGGGTACATGTCTCAAGGCTTCTCCCTCTATAACGAGCTGACGGTACGGCAGAACCTGGTGCTGCATGCGCAGTTGTTCCATGTACCCAGGGATGAAATTGACAGCCGCGTCCACGAGGCCGCCGAACGTTTCGGCCTGAAACAGAACCTTGACGACCTTCCCGACCGGTTGCCGTTGGGTATCCGCCAACGCCTGTCGCTGGCCGTGGCGCTGATCCATAAACCCGACGTGCTGATCCTCGACGAGCCCACCTCTGGGGTAGACCCCATCGCTCGTGACACTTTCTGGCAGCACTTGCTCGACCTGTCGCGCAATGACGGTGTGACTATATTCATCTCCACCCATTTCATGAACGAGGCGCAGCGCTGCGACCGAATATCATTCATGCATGCCGGACGGGTACTGGTCAGCGGCGCGCCCGAGCAACTGATCATTGAGCGGGGGTTGGCCAGCTTGGAGCAAACCTTCGTTTCATACCTGGAGCAAGCCGCCGGCAGCGAGGCAACCCCAGCGCAGTCCGAGAACCCGAGCAAGCAATCACCCGGTATCGAAACGCCGCCCGAGGCACCCTCCAAGTCGCGCCGCAACAGCTTCAGCGGCCTGCGAATGCTCAGTTACGCCCAACGCGAAACCATGGAAATCCGCCGCGACCCGATCCGCCTGACATTGGCGGCGCTGGGCACGGTATTGCTGATGTTCATCATGGGTTACGGCATCAGCCTGGACGTCGAAGACCTGTCGTTTGCGGTCCTGGACCGAGACCAGACCACCACCAGCCTGGCCTATGTCCGCAGTTTTTCCGGGTCGCGCTATTTTATCGAACAACCCGAGCTGCTTGACTACGCCGACCTGGAGACCCGCTTGCAAAGCGGTTCAATCACCCTGGCGCTGGAAATCCCGCCCAATTTCGGCCGCGACCTCAAGCGCGGCCGCCAGCCCACGGTAGCCGCTTGGGTGGACGGTGCGATGCCCATGCGCGCACGCACGATAGAGGGTTATGTCAACGGCTTGCACAGCGGCTACCTGGCAGAGCTCGGCTATAACGGAGCGGCGCTGGCCAACGTGGAAGTGCGTTACCGCTACAACCCGGATGTGGAAAGCCTGCAAGCCATGGTGCCGGCAATTATTCCGCTGTTGTTGATGATGATCCCGGCCATGCTCACTGCATTGGGGGTGGTACGGGAAAAGGAGATGGGCTCGATCATCAACCTGTATGTCACGCCCGTGACCCGGCTGGAGTTCCTACTGGGAAAACAGCTGCCCTACGTCGCCATGGGCATGCTCAACTTTTTACTGATGTGTGCCTTGGCCGTCTGGGTGTTCGGCGTGCCGCTCAAAGGCAGTCTCTGGGTGCTGAGCCTGGGGGCGTTGCTGTATGTCGGCACCTCCACGGGGTTGGGGCTGTGGTTGTCGACGTTCATGAACAGCCAGATTGCGGCCGTCTTCGGCACCGCCATTGCCACCCTGCTGCCGGCCATTCAGTTTTCCGGATTGATCAACCCCGTTTCCTCACTGGAGGGTTTCGGCGCCCTGGTCGGCAAGGTGTATCCCACCGCGCAGTTTCTGACGATCAGCCGAGGGGTGTTCTCAAAGGCGCTGGAGTTGCAGGCGCTGGCGCCTTATTTCCTGCAACTGCTGGTGACGGTGCCGATCCTGATTGGCCTGAGTGTGCTCTGCCTGCACAAACAGGAGCGCTAGCCATGCACAGTCTCTTGAACATCCTGCGCCTGGGCATCAAGGAGTTCCGCAGCCTGTACCACGACCGGGCGATGCTGATCCTGATCGTCTGGGCCTTCTCGTTCGGCATCTACACTGCCGCCTCGGGCATACCCGAGGCGTTGCACCACGCGCCGCTGGCTATCGTCGATGAAGATCACTCGCAACTCTCCGAACGATTGAACGCGGCTTTTCAACTGCCCTACTTCTTGCCTCCAGCGAAAATCAACAGCCAGCAGGTCGATGCGGGCATGGACAGCGGTCGTTATACGTTCGCCCTTGATATTGCGCCTGACTTTCAGCAGGACGTCCTCGCTGGACGCCGTCCAAGCCTGCAGCTCAACGTCGATGCCACCCAGATCGGCCAAGCCTTCACAGGCGCAGGCTATATCCAGACCATCGTTGCCACTGAAGTCGGCAAATTCGTCCAAAGCTTGCGCGATGCTCCACGCCCCCCGATGGGCTTGGCCATGCGCATGCAGTTCAATCCCAACCTGACCCAGGCCTGGTTCACCTCGGTGATGCAACTGATTGATTACATCACCATGGTGTCGATCATCCTCACGGGTGCAGCACTGATTCGAGAACGTGAGCACGGTACCCTGGAACATTTGCTGGTTATGCCCCTACGGGCGTTCGAGATCATGTTGGCCAAGGTCTGGTCCATGGGTCTGGTGGTGCTGCTGGCCACCGCTTTTGCCATATGGGTGATCGTCCAGGGCTGGTTGGCCGTGCCCATCAGCGGCTCCATCGGCTTGTTCCTGCTCGGCACCGCGCTGCACTTGTTTGCAACCACCTCCATCGGTATCTACCTGGGCACCGTGGCGCGCTCCATGCCTCAATTAGGGCTGCTGAGCATTTTGATCCTGCTGCCGCTCCAGTTGCTTTCCGGCGGGGCCACTCCACGCGAAAGCATGCCGCAGCTCGTGCAGAACCTGATGCTGGCCGCCCCCACCACACACTTCGTCAGCTTCGCCCAAGGCATTTTGTACCGGGGTGCGGGACTGGCGATTGTCTGGCCGCAATTCCTGGCGATTGCTTCGATCGGCACGCTGTTTTTCATAGCGGCATTACTGCGATTTCGCCGTGCAATCTCGCAGATGGCTTGAGGCTCCGTGGAAAAGCCGATTACCGCGTTGTGTGCTCGCTTGAGCCTTATTGATTTAGCTCAATGTCACTGCGTCGCTCAGGCGTAAAAAAAGCAGGCCGGGTATTTAACGGCTCCGCGTTTTCCACCGTTGCATGGAGGATCCTGAAATGAGCGACTTGAGCCTGCGAAACACTCTTCTCGAAGCACTCGAGTTCCAACCTGATATCAACGCCGCAAATATAGGCGTGGCCGTGGACAACGGCGTCGTCACCCTTTCTGGACACGTCAGTAGCTTCGCCCAGAAAATCAGCGCGGAACGTGCCGTCAAGGGCGTCAAAGGGGTGCGCGCCGTGGCTGAGGAAATACAGGTCAGACCGAACCAGAACTCCGGTACGACAGATGACGTCATTGCCAATCGCGCGCTGAACATTCTCAACTGGAGCTCCGATGTCCCTGAAGGCGACATCAAGCTGGTCGTGCACAATGGCTGGGTCGCTCTGGAAGGTGAAGTGGATTGGCAGTACCAGAGGGAGGCTGCTGAGCGAGCAGTGTTCAAACTATCCGGCGTGGTGGGTGTGAAAAACCGACTCACCCTACGACCACAGGCGGATGCAGGCGATATCCAGCGTCGTATCGAGGATGCCCTCAAGCGCAGTGCCGAACTCGATGCCAAACAGATTCACGTCAAGGTCGACGGCGATGTGGTAAGACTCGACGGCAAGGTCCATTTATGGAGTCAACGCCGATCAGCGGAGCGGGCAGCCTGGTCTGTGCCTGGAGTCAGAGAGGTGGACGATCATTTATTGCTGGTCTGACCGGGGCTGCGAAGCGCCGCGTGCCTCCCATCTTTGTGACTGGCTTGAAGGATCGCAACCCATCGCTGAATCGACAGCCGGTAGGATTTAGGCGACAAAAAACAGGCACGGTTCTGAGTCGGTCTTCTATGCTTGCTCCAATTAAAGGAATTTTTCCCTATGGTCGAGCTGGAATCGCGCCTTTTGAAGGTACATGCCCTCCGAACCGCTTGCTCAAACTGCAGCGTGCTGGAACTGTGCCTGCCAATCGGCCTTACGGGCGATGAGGTCGAGCGCCTCGACACCCTGATCACCCAGCGGCTCAAGGTCAAGAAAGGCGCGGCGCTGTATCGCACCGGCGACCCATTGCGCTCGTTGTATGCGGTGAGAGTGGGCTTCTTCAAGACCAGCGTTCTTTCGGTAGACGGTCGCGAGCAAGTCACCGGTTTCCAGATGCAAGGCGAAATGCTCGGCCTGGACGCTATCAGCAGCGATCACTACGCCTGTAATGCCATTGCCCTGGAAGACAGCGAAGTCTGCCCGCTGCCTTTCAACCTCCTGGAAAAACTGGCCCACGACCTACCCTCGCTACAACACAACCTGAACAAGCTCCTGAGCCAGGAAATCGTGCGCGACCACAGTATGCTGTTGATGCTCGGCAACATGAGCGCCGACGAACGCCTGGCGGCGTTCCTGTTGAACCTGTCGCAACGGCTCAGTATGCGCGGCTATTCCTCGCGGGAGTTTGTCCTGCGCATGAGCCGAGAGGCGATCGGCTCCTACCTGGGCCTGCGCCTGGAAACGATTTGCCGGGGCATCGCCCACCTGCGCCAGGAGGAACTGGTGGACATGCGTGGACGCAATGTCACGATCCTGGACCTGCCCGGGCTCAAGCAGAAGGTCGCCGGTTGCCACCGTCATGCCGAGCTGTAATGCCTGCCTTGCATCACATCTGATCTACATCAATACCCCCTTGCGCCTCCAGGCCGACATTAAGACGTAGCGTTCGAACCTTTGTATCGACGAAGGTTACCGAACCTCCCGTCTCATGGAGGCTTAGATCATGGCAACACAACTGCACGGTACAGAACCGCTCGTCCCGACCGTCAAACCTCATCCTCTGGCTGGCAGTTTGCGCAAGGTCGAGCCCCGACGCCTGTCGCTGAGCCTGTTGGTCGCCCTGGTTGTCGGCTCGATGATTGGCAGCGGCATCTTCAGCCTGCCCCAGAACATGGCGGCCAGCGCCGGCGCCGGCGCGATCCTGATCGGCTGGCTCATCACTGGCGTGGGCATGCTCTCGCTGGCCCTGGTTTACCAGACGCTCTCCAACCGCCAGCCGGAACTGGACAATGGTGTATTCGCCTATGCTCGTGCGCTGGGCGGCGAATTCCTGGGGTTCAATTCAGCATGGGGCTATTGGATCAGCGCCTGGATCGGCAACGTCAGTTACCTGGTGATCCTGTTCGCTGCCCTCAGTTACTTCTTTCCGGTATTCGGCGAAGGCAACAACAAAGCCGCGATTGCTGGCGCGTCCGTCGTGTTGTGGGCGCTGCATTGGATGATCCTGCGCGGAATGCGCACCGCCGCCAAAGCCAACGCCATGACCACAATCGCCAAAGTGGTGCCGTTGCTGCTGTTCATCGGCCTGGTCATTGCCGGCTTCTCCAAGGACACCTTTCTGACGGATTTCTGGGGCGCACCGGCACTGGGCAGTACGCTGGACCAGGTCAAGAGCACCATGTTGGTGACGGTCTGGGTGTTCATTGGTATCGAAGGCGCCAACGTATTTTCTGCCCGGGCAGCCGAGCGGGCTGATGTCGGCCGAGCCACCGTGATTGGCTTCATCCTGACATTGCTGTTGCTGATCGCTGTTTCCCTGTTGTCGCTGGGCATTCTCAGGCAACCCGAACTGGCCGCCCTGAAGAACCCTTCCATGGCAGGAGTGCTGGAAGTGGTTGCCGGGCCCTGGGGTGCTGTGCTGATCAGCATCGGCCTGATTGTGTCGGTGGGTGGTGCGTTGCTGGCCTGGACGCTGCTCGCGGCCGAATCGGTGTTCACCCCAGCCAAGGAAAAGGTCATGCCCCGACTGCTGGCCAGCGAAAATCAACAGGGCGCACCTGCCAACGCGCTGTGGATCACCAACGGCTGCATTCAACTGTTCCTGTTGCTGACCTTGTATTCGAGCGCCAGCTACCTGGCCCTGATTTCACTCGCCACCTCGATGATCCTGCTGCCTTACCTGTTCAGTGGCCTGTATGCACTGAAAATGACCTGGCAAGGCCAGACCTACGCCGGTCATCGTGGGCTGCAACTGCGCGACATGGCCATCGCCGTGGTCGCGACGGGCTATTGCGTCTGGCTGCTCTACGCCGCCGGCCCCCGGTACATGCTGCTCAGCGCCCTGCTCTATGCCCCCGGTTCGCTGATTTACCTGAGCGCTCAACGGGCCAGAACCGACCGAGCCCTTAATGGCTTCGGCTGGAGCCTGCTGCTGGTGATCTGGGTGGCAGCCATCTTTGCCGGTTGGATGCTCTGGTCCGGCCAGCTGTCTTTGTAGGTTCACAGGCGTGCATTGACCCGTTCGGCAACGGTGCCTGGCGATGGAGCCTGGCGCCCCCCGGACATCACCAAAGAGGAATATCCAATGTCCAATTCAGTGAAAAAGATGCCGGTCCACACCGACCAGAAAGTCCAGCATTCCGCCAGGACAGATACCTGGCATCCGCTGGAAAAACTTCGTCAGCAGGTGGATCACCTGTTTGAAGATTTCAACCGGGGCACAGCGCTCTCAACCTTCAGCCGCGGACTGTTCGATGTAGAGCCCTTCTGGCGCCGTGAGTTCTCCGCCAGCCTGCCGGCAGTGGACATCAGCGAAAAGGAAAAAAACTTTGAAATTACCGCCGAGCTGCCTGGCATGGATCAGAAAGACATAGAGATCCGCCTGGCCAACGGCAACCTGATCATCAAGGGGGAAAAGAAGGAAGCCAAGGAAGAAAAGAAAAAGGGTTATCACCTGTCCGAACGCCACTACGGTTCCTTCGAACGCGTGTTCAGCCTGCCAAAAGGCATCGATAGCGACAAGATCGAAGCCCAGTTCAGCAAGGGCGTGCTGACGCTGACACTGCCGAAAAAACCAGAAGCAATCAAAGCGGAAAAGATCGTACCGATCAAGTCTGACTGACTGCTTTGAAGCCTGCCCCTCGCCGGCCAACGACGAGGGGCTTTTTCATGCCTGCGCCGATTGACCGAACAAGTTTGTGTCATGCCCGCTCGAAGGCGATCGTTCAGAGTTCCACGCTATCGCGGTACGCCGGCACCGACACCGACCAACCCAGCTCGTCACAGATCCGGTGGCGCAAGACATCGGACGCATTGGGCTCCCCATGCACCACATAGGTTTGCCGTGGCGGCGTCTTGAAGCTTCGCAGCCATTGCATGATTTCGTCGGCATCGGCATGGGCCGACAGTGTTTGCATAGGCACGACTTCAGCATTGATCGGTACATCCTTACCGTGGATGCGCACCGCAGGCTCGCCCGCCACAATCCTCGCGCCTCGCGTACCGCCGGCCTGGAAGCCGGGCATCAGCAGGGTGTTGATGGGATTGGGCGCCAGGCTCTTGAGGTGATGCAGCACCCGTCCCCCGGTGGCCATGCCACTGGCGGCGATGATCACCGCCGGGGTGCGCTGCAGGTCCAGGGCCATGGAATCCTTGACCGAGCGCACCGGGTGGGCGATGTGGCACATGCCTTCGCACTCCTCCCGGGATAAACGGTGTTCATCAGCGAAGCGCTGATACAGCCGGGTCACGTCGATGGCCATGGGACTGTTGAGGTAGATCGGGATATCAGGGATCGCCCGGCGTTGTTTCAGGCGATACAGGTGATACATCAACAGTTGAGCGCGACCGACCGTGAACGAGGGCACCAGGGTGATGCCCCGGCGCAGCGCGGTGCGGGTAATGACCTCGGCCAATTGATCTTCCGGCGATTCATGCGGATGCCGACGGTCGCCGTAGGTGGACTCCACCAGCAGGACATCTGCCTGCTCGATGGCTTTCGGCGCGAACATCACCGGATCCTCGGGCCGGCCCAGGTCACCTGAACAGACCAGCGTCACGCCACCGGCCTGAACCTGAACGGTGGCGGCGCCCAGGATGTGCCCGGCGCGGCGCAGCAGGATCGCGATGCCCCGGGCGATCTCCAGCGAATGTTCGAACGCGACCGGACGCAATAGTTTGAGCGCCCGTTCGGCATGTTCACGGGTGTACAGCGGAAAGGCCGGCGTGTGTTTGGAGAACCCCTTGCGATTGGCGTATTCGGCCTCTTCTTCTTGCAAGCGGGCACTGTCGCGCAACAGGATTTTCACCAGCTCACAGGTCGCGGGTGTGGCGTAGATGGGGCCGCGATAGCCATTGCGCACCATGACCGGCAAGTATCCACTGTGGTCCAGATGGGCATGGGTCAATACGATCGCATCCAGGTCCTGCATCGGCAGTTCGAAGGGATCCCAGTTACGCAGGCGTAACTGCTTGTAGCCCTGAAACAGACCGCAGTCGATCAGGATGCGCTGTTCGTCATGTTCCAGCAGGTACTTGCTGCCGGTCACAGTGCCTGCGGCCCCGAGAAAAGTCATGCGCATAGCGGTGCTCCTGGACAAACGATGGAAAGCTATTGATCGCATTGTTCACCCAGGCGGCCGGTGACTTGCGTCCACCACTCGGTCGCCAGGGCTGACTTCGTCAGACCGCCAGGACACTGCACTGCACCTGATACAGGATGTGCTCTGTCGTGCTGCCCAGCAGTCCAAACGGATCATTGTGCTGGGAGCGGCCCATGACGATCACATCCACGTCATGCTCCAGAGCAAACTCACTGAGCGCCGAAACCGGATGACCCAGCAGAAACTGCCTGCGTTCGGCAGGCACACCGAACAGGTTGGCCAGTTCCAGAAAGGATTTCTCCAGGCTTCTGCGCAATTCCTTGCTGAGCTGCGACAGCGACACGCCGCCGCCCCCTACATCTCCCAGATAGACCGACGACCCGTCGTAGGCATGAGCCAGGTGCAACTGGGCGTCACATTGCAGTGCCAGGCCAAGTGCCTGGCGGATAATCCGGTCGTTAAGCCCGCTGTTCTGTGCAAAGGCGCTGGAAGGGTCCACAGCCGCGACTATTTTGCGCGGCAAGGCGTGACCGGCCGCGCCCACCATGTACAACGGAACGGAGCATTTGCGCAGCAGTTGCCAATCCAGTGGGGTGAAGAATGCGCGCTTGAGCAGGGACTCATGCTGGACCTGCTTGATCAGCAAGTCAGGCTGGAACTGCGAGACGTGCTGCAGGATCTGTTCACCCATGGTCTCGGCCCAGGCTATTTCGGTGGTGACACGCAAGCCCCGGTGCCGCATTTTGTCGGCCTCTTCCTCCAGCCAATTGCGCTGGTCCTGAAGATAGTTCTGCCGCGCCTCTTCACGAGGTTCCTGTTCGAGCAGCGACAAGATATCCAGCGAAGGAATCAATGCGGTGACATGCAGATGCGCTTCGCTGGCTGCCGCCAGGGCCGCGGCGTGATGAAGGACCGGTGAATATCTTTGCGCCGGGTTGAGGATCAGCAGCAGGCGTTGATACTGGCTCATGATGGTTCTCCGGAGACAGGCTCTAACGCCACGATGCAGCGCTTGATGCCATGATAAATAGCGGCCGTCATGGCGATGTGGGCGTCCAGCGCCACTCCAGTACCTCGGGCAGGTCCTGCCCATGCTCGATGACGTAGAGCTGATGCCTTTCCATGGTTTCCCAATATCGATCACGGGCGCTGTCGACCAGCGGACTCAGCCGTGGCACTCGCTGGATAACGTCAAGGGCCAATCGATAACGATCGAGCTGGTTGATCACCACCATATCGAATGGCGTGGTGGTCGCGCCTTGCTCCATGAAGCCGTGGACATGGAAGTTGTCGTGGTTATGACGTTTATAGATCAGCCGATGGATCAGCGACGGATAGCCATGGAAGGCGAAGATCACCGGCTTGTCCACGGTGAACAGCTCGTCGAACTCAGCATCCGACAGGCCATGGTCATGTTGTTGCGGCGGTTGCAACACCAGCAGGTCCACCACATTGATGACCCGTACACGCAGGTCCGGCACGTACTGGCGCAGCAACGTGATGGCGGCCAGGGTTTCCAGAGTCGGTACATCACCGGCACAGGCCATTACCACATCCGGATCTTCATCGTCCTTGCAGGCAAAAGCCCAACGGCCAATGCCTGCCATGCAGTGGCGAATCGCAGAGTCGATATCCAGCCATTGCCACTGCGGATGTTTGCCGGCCACGATCACGTTGATGTGGTTGCGACTCTTGAGACAATGATCGGTCACAGACAACAGGCAATTTGCATCGGGGGGCAAGTAAATGCGCACCACGTTGGCACTTTTGTTCGCCACCAGATCAATGAACCCTGGATCCTGATGGGAAAAACCATTGTGATCCTGTCGCCAGACATGGGAGGTGAGCAGGTAATTGAGCGATGCGATCGGCGTGCGCCACGGTACCTGAGCTGCGGTCTTGAGCCACTTGGCGTACTGATTGAACATCGAATCGACGATATGGATGAAGGCTTCATAGCAGGAAAACAACCCATGGCGTCCGGTCAGCAGATACCCCTCCAGCCAGCCCTCACACACCTGCTCACTGAGGATTTCCATTACACGTCCCGCACTGTCCAGGTTGGTATCCCCTGCTTCCAGCGCGGCCAACCAGGTCTTGCCAGTGACCTCATATACCGCATCGAGCCGATTGGAGGCAGTTTCGTCGGGCCCGAACAGACGGAAATTGGCAGCCTTGAGGTTGTGCTTCATCACATCGCGCAGGTATCCGCCCAATACACGGGTGCCCTCGGCCTCGATGGCACCCGGCGCGGAAAACTGCACGGCATATTCGTTGAACCTGGGCATTTCCAAGGGTTTGAGAAGCAAACCACCATTGGCATGGGGGTTGGCGCCCAGACGCCGATGGCCTGTCGGCGCTAACGCGGCGATGTCAGGCCGCAACGCGCCGTTGGCGTCAAACAACTCCTGGGGTCGATAGCTCTCGAGCCACTGTTGCAGCTGTGTCAAATGCCGAGGCTGTTCGAGGTGACTCAGCGGGACCTGGTGGGCGCGCCAGCTACCTTCAACCTGCTGACCATCGACGAATTTGGGGCCGGTCCAGCCCTTGGGCGTGCGCAAGATCAGCAGTGGCCAGAGCTGGCGCTCCACAGTGCGTCCCGATGAGTCCGTACGGGCCTTGCGCTGGATGTCACGAATCTTGAGCAGCATCTCATCCAAGGTCTTGGCCAACTGCTGATGAACGACGAGCGGGTCGTCGCCTTCGACAAAAAACGGGTCGTAGCCGTAGCCATACATCAGGGCCGACAGTTCGTCCTCGCTGATGCGCGAAAGCAGCGTGGGGTTGGCGATCTTGAAACCGTTGAGATGAAGAATCGGCAGGACGGCGCCGTCACGCGCGGGGTTGAGAAACTTGTTGGAGTGCCAGCTCGCCGCCAGCGTACCGGTCTCGGCCTCCCCGTCGCCAATGACACACGTCACGATCAACCCTGGATTATCGAACGCCGCCCCATAGGCATGCGCCAGGGAATAACCCAATTCTCCCCCTTCGTGGATGGAACCTGGAATCTGCGCAGAAACATGGCTGGACAACCCATACGGCCAGGAAAACTGCCGGAACAGGCGCAGCATGCCGTTCTCGTTTTGTTCAATCGCGGGGTAATACTGGGTGAGGCTCCCCTCCAGGTAGCTTTGGGCGACAATGGCCGGACCGCCATGCCCAGGCCCCGTGACAAGGATCATGTCCAGGTCGTGGGTCTTGATCAGATGGTTGAGATGCACATAAATCAGGTTCAACCCGGGCGTTGTGCCCCAGTGGCCGAGCAGGCGCGGCTTGACCTGGTCAACTTGCAAAGGCCTGCGCAGCAAGGGGTTGTCCTTGAGGTAAATCTGTCCCACCGCCAGGTAATTGGAAGCACGCCAATAGGCATCGATACCTTCCAGTTGATCGGGACTGAGAAAATCACTCATCGCGTCCTCCAGACAAGATGGGTTGGCAGCGCTTCCTGCCGGTCGTCGGAGCCGCCGTCGAACAGCGTGCCATGGGTGGATTCTGGAACGCAGGAATGATCCCGACTTGATTTACATCAGAACCAGGGAGGCTAGGGTGTTAGAAGGTTCGGGCTCATCGGCATGGAACCGTCTGCTCAGACAGGAGAATCCTCATGCGTGCCATGGTCCTGCACTCGTCTGGCCAACCCTTGAAGCTGGAAGAACGCGCCTTGCCGATACCGGCACGCGGGCAACTGTTGATCAAAGTCCTGGCCTGCGGCGTATGTCGCACCGACCTGCATCTGTTTGACGGTGAGTTGCCCCAGGCCCGGCTGCCTCGGGTGCCGGGTCATGAAATCGTCGGGCAAGTCACCGCTGTCGGCACGGACACAGCCACCGACTGGATCGGTCGACGAGTGGGTGTCCCCTGGCTGGGCTGGACCTGCGGGATCTGTGAGTTCTGCCGCTCGGGAAGGGAGAACCTCTGCGATCAGGCGTTGTTCACCGGCTGCCAGCTGGACGGCGGTTACGCCGACTACACCGTCGCCGACGCGCGTTTCTGTTTCCCTCTCCCTGACGCCCTGGATGCGGCCGAAGCGGCGCCCTTGTTGTGTGCGGGGCTGATCGGTTTCCGAGCCTTGCAAATGGCCCAAGACGCCCCTCATCTGGGACTCTATGGCTTCGGCGCCGCTGCTCACCTGGCGATTCAGGTCGCCGTGGGCCGAGGCCAGCAGGTCTACGCCTTTACCCGGCCCGACGATGACGCTGGCCAGGCTTACGCCCGATCACTCGGCGCAACCTGGGCCGGCCCATCGGATCGACTCCCGCCACATTTGCTCGACGCCAGCCTGATCTTCGCACCCGTGGGCGAGCTGGTGCCGCTGGCCTTGAAGGCCACCGCCAAAGGTGGCTGCGTGGTGTGCGCCGGCATCCACATGAGCGACATTCCGAGTTTTCCTTATCGCTTGCTATGGGAGGAGCGCAGCGTGCGTTCAGTGGCCAACCTGACTCGTGCCGATGGCGTGGCATTTTTCCAGCAGCTGCAACACACCCCCGTGCATTGCAGCGTGACCTGCTTGCCCTTGATCGAAGCCAATCAAGCCTTGGAAGTCTTACGCAGCGGACAGGTCAATGGCGCCATCGTGCTCATCCCCTGACCGCCAACAGGCTGCCCGGTATCGAATACAAGGCCCGCTCCGTCGTGCTGCCGATCAAGCGCTCCAGGCCGACCCGGTGTGCGGTCCCCATCACCACCACATCAACCTCTAGCTCATCGACGAGTTCATGAATGACCGGTATCGGCAGGCCAACGACGAAATGCCTTCGCTGCGCCGGCACACCGCAGCGCTCGGCCAGGTTGACGAACGCCGTATGCAACGACTCACGCAGGGCCTCGACATAATCGTCGTCCCAGGCCCCTGCCAGTAGCGACGCCTCTCCGTTGAACGCCGCCGACAGGTCGCAGGCATACAACAGGTGTAACGGAGCGTCGCATTGCCGGGCCAACGCCCCGGCGGCCTGGACAATCTGCTCATTCAAGGCATCGGCCTGGGGATCGGAGGGATCCACTGCTGCCAGCACCTGGCGCGGCATGCCGTGAACGGCCTGGTTGACCAGGTGCACCGGCACCGGGCAATCGCGTAACAGATGACAATCGAGGGGCGTGGCAAAGACCCGCTTGAGCAAGGGTTCGAGGGTGACATCCTTGATCAGCAGATCGGGTTGCAACTGTTCGACGTAACGAAGGATGTCCAGCAGAGGATGAGTGCTCCAGACCACACGCGTCGACACATTCAACCCCTCTTCCTTGAGCAGCGCAGCCTCCTCTGCCATCCAGCGGCGATAGCGATGCAAATGCCGCTGCACGTTCGCTTCGTCTGTTTTCTCACCCCATAGGTGGGTATGTGCCGGCGGCTGGACGAATACATATAAATGCAACTCGGCACCGCTGGCCCGGGCCAGGGCGCAGGCCCTGCGCATCGCAGCAGAGGGGTGCAAGTCGGGTTCGACGATCAACAGCAGACGCTGGTATTGCTCCATCGCACACCTCCACCCGGTTGTTCAATGGGAGCCGGCACCTCGCACCGGACACTGTCCGACATGACCTGCAGCGTGCACCCATCGACGCCCCAAGCGGTTTGATCTGAATCAACCTCAGTGCAATCGACGATTGGGTACGCCGAGGCTGATCCAGATCAGAATCGACTGCCGCCACCGGCGTAGAACTGCACGAATGCGAAACTTTTTTCGCACTGCACGCTTATCCGACGGAGGATCGATCATGCTCACAGTCAAAGCTCATAACGAACGCGCCGCCGCGCTGTATGCCAGCATCAGCGGCAAGCACTGGATTCAGGCGCTCAAAGACGGCCGGCATGTGCTGATCAGGCCGCTGCGGGAAGAGGATCGCCAGCGCGAATATGACTTCATCAAGCGCCTGTCTCCAGAATCGCGGCACATGCGCTTTCTATCGCAAATCAATGAGCCCGGGACGGCGATGCTCGATCAGTTAATGGAAGTCGACTATAAGACTCGCCTGGCCTACATCGCCCTGGTCCATGACGATGGCAAGTTGATCGAAATCGGCGTCAGCCGTTACTGCGCGACCTCTGATCACGAATGCGAGTGCGCCGTGACCGTCGCCGACCAATGGCAACACCTGGGACTGGGAACGCTGTTGATGGAACACCTGATAGAAACGGCGCGTAAAAACGGTTACCGCCAGATGTACTCCGTCGACTCCGCCAGCAATGCCGCCATGCGCGACCTGGCCCATAGCCTGGGGTTCGAAACTCGCACCGACCCCGAGGACACCCGGCAAGTCATTCATCGCCTCTACCTTTAGCGACGAGGCTGCGCGGGTACCCTGTAGAAAGGGGCCCGCGCAGGTGACTCCGGTCAAGCCTGCGGCTTGATCGCCCATACGCTGCAAGGGGCTCGTTGCAGCAAGAGCTCGGCGGTAGTGCCCAGGCGCCTGTCCAGGCCATGGTGTGCCGTGGTCCCCATCACGATCACGTCGACCTGGTGGTCGTGAGCGAACTTACAAATACCCGGCAGCGGTGCCCCTTCGACGAAATGACGCTTGTGCGGCGCGACCCCATGCCGCTCCGCCAGGGATTCGAACACCTCGTGCTGCGCCTCACCCAATGCCTCATAGATTCCAGTCGCCAGGGGGAGCGCGCCGACGCCCATGTCCGTCGCATAGATGGCGGTCCAGTCAAAGGCGTGCAGCAACTCGACGTCGGCGTTGCATTGCTCGGCCAACTTGACGGCGGCGTTGACGATCTGGTCGTTGAACACCAGGTCCTGTTCCTCGCTACGCAGCACGTCGACGATCGCCAGGACTCGCCGAGGCCGGGGGTTGCGCGAATCGGTGACCAGATGCACCGGTACAGGACAGTCGCGCAGCAAGCGCCAGTCCAACGGCGTGAAGAAGATCCGTTTCAGCGCCGGCTCCGGCTGTGCATCCTTGATGATCAACGCCAGCGGCAATTCCTTGATGTATTGCTGCAAACCTTGATAGGCATCCTTGCTCCAGACCACTTCACAGGTCACCTCGACCCCATGCCGCCGTGCCAGCTCGGCCTGTTGCCACAGCCAATGTCGATGTGTTTCCAAATAACCGTCGCGGGCGCTCTTGACCTGGTCGGGCGCGAACAGACCGGCCACCGACAGCACCTCCAGATAATCGATGGCGACGATATGCAGCGGCAGGTCCATCGCCAGCGCCAGCTCGGTGGCACGGTCGAACGCAGGCGTACGGGTCATGGCGTCAGGCGCCAACAGCAATAAACGTTGAGTCTGGGACATGGAACACCTCGACATAGGGCGACAGCCCGTTGAAGGATCGAGGCTCCAGAATGAACCTGTGGCGCAAGCCAGACTTGATCTTCCTCAACTGGCCATCATTGAGGATCAAAAATTCGGTAGCAGCAATCCCGCCCACACCGCCAGCGTTACCAACGCCTGGCCAGTAATCACCTGCACGGCGAACTTTCGCCCGCCACTGAGCCAGGCCACCGCGCACTTGCTCAGGGAGTTGCTGCTCATCGCTAACAACACCGGTACGGCACTCGCCTCGAAGGGCAGCAGACCGGCCTTGACCAACGACGCAATGGAGGCCATCGAGGCATGGGCGTCTACCAGGCCACTGAAAATCGCGGTGACGGCCACCCCGGCCTGCCCGAACGCGTTCAGCATCGCTGACGACACAACCGTGATGACGGTCATTGCCACGACTACCATCAACGTCAGTTTCAGACTGAAGGCCCCGCCGCCGTGCTTGATCCTCTCCTCGGTTGGCGCCCTGGGCCGGGTAAACATCAATGCGCTGGCGTAGAGCAGTATGGTCACCGCCCCGCATAGAAGCGGCCATCCCAGCCAACGCAGCAGCGCCGGCTCCACCGCCCCGAGAATCAGTGCTATCTGTGCCAGGGTCGCCAGGTTGGCCAGCACTGCGGCCGCGCTCAGCACATTCATATTGAGCGGTTCCTTCGCGGCGATGTGTCCCATGGTCGCGACCGTCATCGTAGCGGAGGCAAACCCCGATGCAATGGCGCCGAGGGCGTAGCCATAGCGATTGCCAAGGGTGCGAACCGCGACGTGCCCCAGTGCCGCTACCGCCATCAACATGACAGTCAGGGCGCAAATGGTGCGAAGGTTGATGACGTTGTAAGGCCCCAGGTAACGGTCCGGGGTGAGGGGCAGTATGACCAGCGCGGCGATCAACAGCGTCAGGCCATCGCGCAACTCGGCAGCGGTCAACTGGCTGCGGGCAAAATGGTGCAGCACCTGACGGTTGGCCAGCAGCCCCGCCATCACCGCGCCTATCGCAGTAGCCAAGGCCGGTGCACTGACGCAGAGCGCGCCCAACACCAACACCGCGAACAATGCGACTTCGCTGGTGATGCCAGGGTCTTCGGCCAGGTTTTTCCAATACGCCATGGTGACCAATGCGCCCAGTGCCAGCGCAACAAACCCTAGCAATAAAGGTCCGCCGGTCCAGGCCGTGACATACCCCAACATCGAAGTAACGGCAAAGGTACGCAGGCCGGCAAAATCGCGCCGGCCCTCCTCACCCTTGCGCCGCTCACGCTCAAGCCCCACGAGCAGGCCGATTCCCAGCGCCGCGCCCGCGTTGACAAAGCCCAGGACCTCGATCACGGCCATGGCTCTACGGCGCCATTTGACGCACGTTCATCGGGACGCCGCATGAACGATCTGCGACGCTTGTGCGCGCGCAATCACGTCTTGCGGCCAGACATGGGGCGCGTCGATCCGCGCCTGCAATGTCCTGGTAAACGACAGCGCTTCACCAGCGCTCCTGAAACCTATGCAAAAGGCATCCAGGTGCACCATCCAGCGCATTTCTGCCTGCCGCTCCTCAAGCCGAATAATCATGACCAACCTCCCATGGCGGGTGAGCCTGGATTTCAAGATCAGGCACCAGCCTGCGCCCGATTACGCTGGGCGGGTTGATCATGATCAATCATTGCGCTGTTGCTCGGTCGGCACCGATGCGACGCTTTCAAACGTGTTTGATGCAAATCAAGTTACCCAGGCTCACCGCGCTCATGATCGATAGCGGAAACAGCCCGCGCGAAAGTCGCCCGGCGCCAACAGGTCTTTGCCCAGGAGGTTTGTCATGTCTACGCAACCACGCTTGATGCTGGTCGTTTCGCCACTGATGGAACACAACCCGGCGTTCGACCGGGCAGCCGCCCTGGCCAAGGCCGAGGGCGCCGCCTTGCACATTGTCGCTTTTGATTACCTGGAAGGCCTGGCCACGGCCGGCCTGGTCAACGAACAGGCACTGGAGCAGATGCGCCTGGGCTACATCGAACGCCACCGCCAGTGGCTGGAAGAGAAAGCCAGACCCCTGCGCAAGCTCGGCCTCGAGGTCACGACAGAAGTGCAGTGGGTGGAGCGCCCCTTGCAGGAAATCCTGGTCCACCTCAAAGAAGCATCGATGGAGGCACTGATCAAGACGGTGGACCCTGAGTCCTGGATCTCGCGCATGATGTTCACGCCTTTGGACGTGCACCTGCTGCATGAATGCAAGGTGCCATTGCATTTCGTCAACAAAGTGGTTCATGCACGTCCGCGTAAAATCCTGGCTGCCGTCGATCCGTTCCACCACGATGGCCGCTACCAAGGGCTCAACGACCGGATCCTGAGCGAAGCCAACAAACTGGCTGCCAGCTGCGATGCGGAACTGGAAGTCATCTACGCCTATGACCTGTCCTCCATCACTGCCGCCGAATACGGTTTTGGCAATGGCTCGCCATTCTTTTCCTCGACGCTGGCCCGACAGCTTTATGAATCCCAGGGTGCGACATTCGACGCCTTGGCCGAACGCAACGGCATCGCCCCGGAACAACGCCGCATGATCATGGGTGATCCGGCCAAGGTGTTGGCCAGCTACGCCGGGGCCCACGACATCGATGTCATCGTCATGGGTCGCGTGGGCTATGGCGGCCTGGACAAGCTGATCGGAAGTACTGTGGAAAGTCTGCTATACAAGATGCCGTGCAGCTTGTGGGTGATTGCGCCGCAGCAGTTGGATTGAGGCAGATGCCCATCGCCGATGACCTGTAAAGCAACCGCTTCAGGCCTGGCTTCTGCCACGTTGATTGGCGTCACATGCACGGCGCGCAGCGCGGCCAGCGAAATCGCAGGGGTTCACAGCCATTCATTTTTGACCTGAAAACAGCTTGGCAGAGGTCTGGAGTGCCTGAGCGTCGCGCATTTGCAAGGTGGCGCACAGCCCTCCTCCAGGGAGGTTCTCCAAATGGATCTGCCCGCCCAGGCGCTCGGCTATGGTGCGCACGATGGTCAGGCCCAACCCCGCGCCCTGATCATTGCCACGGCTATAGAACCGCTCGAAGAGCCGCTCACGCTCGGCCTCGTCGATACCCGGCCCCTGGTCTTCAACCGACAGTTCATAACAATCATCCTTCCTGGCCAGCCGTACCGTAATGACGCCATTGGCTGGCGAAAACCTGGCAGCGTTGGTCACCAGATTGTTCAAGGCGATATCAATGGCCACCGGATCGATTCGAACCAGGCCGATGTCGTCGCTGACATCCAGCACTGGCTCGAGTCCCTTGCTCAATAACCAAGGCGTCATCGGCACCAGGGCTGCACGCACCGTGGCAGCCAGATCGATCGGGGCAGGCGCCTCGGCAATCACCCGCGGTTCAAGCCGCGCCATGGTCAGCAGCTGGTTGACCAGGCGCGTGGTGCGATCGACCCCGGCGAGCAAATGCTCCAGGGACTCGCGACGACTTTGTTCATCCCCCGCCTCCATCAGGTTCTGTGCGTGCACCCGGAGTACCGCCAGGGGCGTGCGCATCTCATGGGCCGCATCGGCGATAAAACGCCGCTCACGGCCCATGACTTCCTGGATCTGCGCCAATACACGGTTGAGCGCCGCCTGCATGGGCTCAAGTTCTGTCGGCAACGGCATCATCTGCAGGGGTTCGAGTGAGCCCGGATGCCTGGCACGCAATGTCGCCGCCATGTCCACCAAGGGCTTGAGCCCCCAGCCGATGGCCAACCAGATCACCGTGGCAAGAAGCACGCTGCCGATCAGGTTGGGCAGCACGGTATGCCGAACGATGCGATCCACCAGATCGGCGCGCACGTCGTCGCGCTCCCCCACCCAGATCTTGAGGCCGTACTGCGGGTCGTCCAGCACGAACGCCCGCCAAGTGTGGTTCTTCTGGTCCATCACCTCACTGAAACCGGCAGCGATCGGTGGCGAGGTGAAGGACGGCGCGCTGGAGGTGTGGACCAGCACGGAACCGTGTGCGTTCCAGACCTGGAAGGCAATCTTGCTTTCGTAGGGATGACCATCGACCTTGGGCTCCGCCTGCCCCAAGGCCGAGTTGAACGCCTGGTACAGCTCGGCATGCTCCTTGCTCGCCATGGGCATCCGCATGACGCCCTGCAGCAAACGGGCATTCTGGGCCAGTTGCGCGTCATAGACTTCGGCGATTTCGTGGTTGCTGTCGTGCAGATTGAAGACCGTGATGATCAACAGGCCAAGGAACAGCAGGCCCAGGATCAACGTCAGGGTACGGCGGCGGATCGAACTCATCGGTGCTCCTCCACCAGGTAGCCGACACCGCGAACGGTTCGGATCAGGTCGGTGGAGAACTTCTTGCGTAGATGATGGATATGGACTTCAAGCGTGTTGCTCTCGGCTTCCTCGCTCCAGCCGTACAGCAGTTGCATCAGATGGTCGCGCGTCATGACCCGTCCCGGCGGTGAGAGCAATTCGTGGAGCAGTTGATACTCTTTGGGCGTCAGTGCCACCGGCTTGCCCTGGTAACTGACTTGCTGCGTACCGGGGTTCAAGCTGATGCCGGCGTGCTCGATCAGCGCCTGGGCACGGCCCGCGCTGCGCCGCAGCAGGGCCCGTAGCCGGGCCTTGAGCTCTGCCAGGTCGAAGGGCTTGACCAGGTAATCGTCGGCCCCGGCATCCAGCCCTGCGATGCGGTCTTCGGTCGCATCGCGGGCAGTGAGAATCAGTACCGGCAGGTTACTACCACTCTCGCGCAAGCGACGCAGCACTTGCAAACCGTCCATTCGGGGCAGGCCCAGATCAAGTACCGCCAGGTCAAAGGCTTCACTGAGCAACGAATGCAGGGCACTGCTACCGTCCTGCAGCCAGTCGACGGTATAGCCCTCGCGAATCAGTGCCTGACGGATGCCTTCACCCAGCGCCACATCGTCCTCGATCAGTAATAAACGCACGCACACTCCTGTCAGTCGAGTTTCCTGTTCACATCTGCCAGCAACGCTTCGATTTCCTTGCGACGCCCGGCATCGGCGCTTTCCCGCCCTGACCGGGGCGCTGCCAACAAGGCTTTTTGCAAGGCAACCCTGGCTTCACCATAGCGCTTCTGACGGTAGAGGTGATCGCCCCAGAAGTACAGACTATCGATACCATTGGGATTAAGTTGCAACGCCTGCTTGAGCAACGGCTCGGCCTTGTCCGGGTCCCCGAATCCCAGAGGCCAGCCCGGCACCCGGTCATACAATGCGCCGAGACTGGTATAGGCCGAGCCTTGCAGGGCTTGGGGATCGAGGGTCAGGGCCTTTTCCAGATCAGCCTTGGCGTCCTTGACCTTGCTCAGCGCCCCTATGCCGCCCTTGGCACCGGCCCAACTGCTGTTGACGATGCCGGACCAGATCCACGCCTCGGCCACCGATTGGCGCTCTTGCTTGAAGGCCGACGTCTGGACGGCGAGTTTTTCGAAGGCCTCGGCACGTTGTCCCTCAGGCAGATCATATTGTATATGTGCCCAGCTTTGCTGGATGTCATGCAGGCGTTGCTGATCAGCGGCATCCAGGGCCCAGGCGCCTTGAACCAAGGTGCCCAGCAGTAAACCGACAAGGATTCTCTTCATGGCTTGGGTTGCTCGTTTTCGGGTTTATGACTCAGACGACGGATCAGCGGCAATTGCTTGCGCAGACCACGGTCGACCAGATTGGGCAGCAGGCTGTTGAGCCTTACGAAAAACCGCTCGGGCCAGCCCAGGTAGAGCTCGCGACGATCACCGATGATGGCGTGGATCACCGCCGACGCGACCGTTTGCGGGTCATCGACATTGGCTTTGAGCGCCTGGTTCAGGGCGTCGGCCGCCGGCGTGTTCATCGCGGTGCGGGTAGCCCGTGGCGCCACGTAGAGCACGCCGACACGGGTATCGGCCAGTTCCCGGCGCAAGGCCTCGGAAAATCCGCGCAAGGCAAACTTGCTGGCGCAGTAACTGGCATAGCCGGGGTAGCCGATGGATCCGTAGGTCGAACCGACGTTGACCACCATCGCGCTGTCGGCTCGCTTGAGCAACGGCAGAAGCAGTTTGGTCAGACAGATCGGCGCCGTGATGTTCAGCGCAAGCATGGCAGCGATTTCACTGTCATCGAGCTGCTCGAGCATGGCGAAGTGATTCACACCGGCGGCATTGATCAGCAAGTTGATGCCACCCAACGCCTCGGCGGAGGCCAGGACCTTGCGCCGGTCAGCCAGGAAAGTCAGGTCGGCACCGACCCAGTACAAATGTTGCGGGTAGCGTTCGATCAGCGGCTGCAAGGTTTCGCCATGCCTGGCCACGGCCAGTACCCGTGCACCACTGGCACACAGGGCGGAAGCAATCGCCAGGCCGATCCCGCCGCTGGCCCCGGTCAACACCACCCGCGCATCACACAGGCGCATGTTCATGCTCCCCGTCACGGGGCAAGCCCCGGAACATATCGGTGTAAAGCCGGTACACCACCTGGGAGGCATGAATCACCGCAGCCTGGTCCGCCGGATCGTCCAGCCTGTTCATCAAGCCGCGGTAGGTCTGCATGTGCTCGATATCCAGCGATCCGTGCGAGCTGAGGTAGCTGAATGCCGCGGGCGGTAGCTCCAGGTGTTGGCGGATGCTGTCGGCGGCGTGGGTCGCCAGGGCGATGCTGGTGCCTTCGAGCACATTGACCATGCCGAACAATCCGACTGGATTGCCCCGGGCGATCAGGTCGTAGAGATAACTGACCATCAGCTCGATCGGCAACGACGGCTGCCCGTCGCGCACGGCGTCCCTGTCGCCACCACAGGCGGCTATGTCATCCAGCACCCATTGTTCGTGGCCATATTCTTCCTCGATGTACTCGCACACGGCTTTGCGCAACCATTCCAGGCGCGCGGGCAGGCGCGCGCCACACGCCATCATCAACGGCACGGTGTGGCGCACGTGGTAATAGGCCTGGATCAGAAACGCCCGGTAAGCGCCCAGGCTGACCTGACCGTCGAGCGCATCACGAATGATCGGCAGGTTGAACAGCGTATGGCGCTCTTGCTGCGTGGCTTCTTGCAGGGTGTCGAAAAAACTCATGAAGGGGACTCCTCGGACAGAACGGATTCGGTGAGCAAGGTTCGGTAGCGCTCGACAATGGCTTCCCGGCGCGGGCGCCCATTGGCAGTGAGCAAGCCATTGGCCGCAGTGAAAGGCTCGTCCAGTCGCGTCCAGCGATGGACCTGCGCGTAATCGGGCAAGTTGGCGTTCGCCCGGCTCACTGCCAGCTCCAGCATCTGTGGGGTGCAGTCGACGCGGGTGGGCCAGAGCAAGGCATGGTTGTGCGGCAAGGCTTCGCCATAGACAAAGGCCTGGGCGATATCGCCGCCCTGGGTCAGCTCGGCCTCGACCCACTCGGGGTTGACGTTGCGGCCAAAGCTGGTGACGAACTGATGCTTCTTGCGACCCCGCAAGTAGAGGAAACCGTCATCGTCGAATTCCCCCAGGTCACCGCTGGGCCACCACGGGTCCGAGTGCGGGGCTTCCCCCAGGTACCCGAGCAGGGTCGCGCCCTTGATCATGACTTCGCCGTCATCGGCCAGGCGAAGCTGCACATGGGGCAACGGCCGGCCGACACTGCCACAGCGATGAGCCTGTGGCCGGTTGAGGCACACCACCGACGCGCACTCCGACAGTCCATAGCCTTCAAACACCGGCAAGCCTACCGCTTCGGCCCGTCTGAGCAGATCGTGGGACACCCGAGCGCCACCCACGGCGGCGAACCGCACGAGGTGGGGGTTGAACGCCTTTTGTTCGGCGGCCATGACCAGCATCAGCAGCAATTGTGGAACCAGGATCAGGCTCTGCGCCCGCCGCTCGGCCAGGCAGCCCAGCAGGCGTGTCGGATCGACCCCGCTGGCGCCCTGGATCCCGAGTGTTCGCTGGCTGGGCACGCTGAGCAAGGCACCGGCATACAGGGCCGCATAGCAGCCAAGGTTCTCCAGCAGAATCGCCAGGGGTAACAAGGCCAGGTGATGCCTTGCCTCGACCGGTTGACTGGCCTGCTCCAGCTCGCGCGCAACCCGCAGCAGACTGTCGGCGCTCAGGCAGACGCCCTTGGGCGTACCCGTGGTGCCGGAGGTAAAGGTCAGCTTGGCGGTGCCCGCCGGCAGACGGTTCGGCCCGGCGAAGTGTCGCTGCCAGAATTCGCCACTGTGCCGGTAGCCGGCGGCTTGAAGTTCTGCGGCGTAGGCTGGCTCTGCAATCACCCGCTCGGCCTGGCTCTGCTCCAGGCAGTGGCGACGTTGGGCCGGGCTGAAGAATCCGGGCAGGATGACGCAGGCCAGTCCTTCGAATAGCGCGGCAAGATCCCAGAGCATCATATCAATGCCGTTGTCCAAGGCCAGCGCAACCACGCTGATCTGCTCATCCCGCAGCCGTTGCTGGCGCTGCTGGACTTCGGCAAACAGAGTGGCGTAATCCATCTGCGCGTCATCCCCCCAAAGAGCAATGGCATGCCCCTGGCGCTCGGAATGCCCACGCAGGGCTTGCTGAAATCGTTGCACCTCAGGCGACATGGCTGCTCTCCCCAGGCGCGGTGGACAGCTCCAGTCGATTGAACAAGCCGGTGTTGCGCAGATGAATGAAACCCGCGCGGATGTTTCCGACATGGACCCACGGCTGAGTGTCGTAGTAACGCCCCCAGAGATGACGATCCTCGCCCAGGCGCAGTGGATCAGCCGGGCACAGGGTCACGGGCTTGAGGCCCAGGCGATGGAAGCTGTTGACCAGGCCGGCATTGCCGGTGAACGCCACCCACTCCAGGCCGGCGACGGCCAACAAGTAAGTGATGGAGATGATGCTCAGCCGGGCGCTACCGGTGTCGCAGGCGGCCAGGTTGCCCACTTCGACGATGCCGGCACGGTCAACCGGACGACCGGCCGCAGCGCTGATCAAGGGCTCGATGGGCTCATCCAGGTAACGTTCGAGAAACAGTGGTTCTTGCGCAGCGCGGCGTACCCCAGCTACGGCACAGAGCGTGCCGCCGGCATCATCGAGTCCGAACAGCTCTGGCATGAAGTGACGAATATCGGCGCCATGGACCTGGCGGAAACGCTGCTGGATAAACGCTTCGAACTCAGCACGCCGAGGGTGAGCCGGCAGACCGTGGTGCAATTGGCGCAGAGGCTGTCCGTCGCCCCCGAAAGCCAGGGGCAAGTGGATATTCCAATCGAAATCAGGCATGGGCCGATGCTCTCCATAAACGTGTTGCTGGGGAGTATCGAGGCCTTGTCTTAACGAAGTCTGAAGATGGCATGCCAAGGCAGGCGGCCAATCAGAACGCAGTTCCAGTCGGACTGAAGTCCGAACGACGAGGCAGTGAATGCGTAACCGAACGGCCACCTGGACATGACCAAGCGGACGAGTTGATCAACACACCAGGTCAGGGCAACCGCGCCTATTCAACGGGCCAGCCCGCCGAGTTCGATATCGGGAAGCCATAAGGCATCTATGCACTGCTGCGAATCCTCCTCAGTCACGGGTTCAAGGTTGATCGGATCAAGACCCAGACCATCGACCAATGCCAGGGAAACGAGGCTGTTTTTTTCCAAGAGCGCCTGGGCCACGCATTGACATAGGGCTCGCGGCGACGCCCTTCGCGGATAATCTATTTCGGCTATTTCAAATTCAATTTCCAGCTGCGCGGTGCAGGTGCTTATCAAAGACTGTACGGCACGCGAGGCGAAGTGAAGCGTGACGAAATAACCCATCGCCAGCATCACCAGGGTGGCCAACAAGATAATTGCCTCCCTCCTCCAGACGCTTGCGCCAGATCGAAAACCGGGGAACCGCTCCGCCATTCCCCGCCAGCGGGCGCGGAAGGTATGAACCACATCAACGAATCCTTTGACTGTCATGACCGGGCCCTGCCCCAACGTATGGCTCAGAGCATGACGCCCGACGAGCGTCGTTGTTTGACTTGAATCAAACTGTGTTGAGTCCTTCTTGTTGAGTCGTGTGGTGACGGTGGGACGCGAGCGACGCGCAGACTTATTGCACCCCATAACCCAGGAATACCGAGCGTGGCTACATGACCGCTCACGGGCTGGCACCGGCGCAGGCCGAGAAAAAATTAACGTCGTGTCCGGGATTAGTTGGCCACTCCACTTACTGGTTCTGCACGAACTGTTCCCCTCAGGCATGAGAATGTGTTGGTCCTGTCCTGCACCCACCATCGCTCCACGCCGCGCCCCTTACATATGCACGGAAATAAAATCCACGAAACAGCGCAGCTTGGGCGTGATGAAGCGGTTTGGCGGCCACAGCACGCTGAAGTGGATGGTGCGGGTTACCTCTTGGGTGAGCACGGCCTTCAACGCTCCGGACTCAAGGGCCTCCTTGACGGCGAACTCCGGCAGGCAGGCGATGCCCCGACCCTCGATCGCAGCGTTGAAAAGCATGTCGATATTGTTGCAGACCAGCACGGCCCGCAGGTCCTGCGCGCCGTTGCGGGCTTTATCCGGTAGCGGCCAGCGCTCAAGCTTGCCGGTGGATGGCACCCGGTATAACAGGCAGTCATGGTTGCTCAAGTCGTCGGCGTCCGCGGGCGTACCCTGAGCCTGAAAATAGGCCGGGGCGCCCACCAGCAGGAAACGGAAAGCGCCCAATCGCCGCGCCACCAGGCGGGAGTCATTCAACTCACCGGTCCTGACCACCGCATCAAAGCCCTCCTCCACGACATCCACCAAGCGATCGCTGAAGTCGAGTTCCAGATGGATGTCCGGGTATCGCTTGGCAAAGCGGGACAACAACGTGAACAGGAACTGCCCGGCCAAAGGCAGGCTCACGCGCAGCTTGCCGCGCGGTTCGCTACTGGTGCTCGACAACTCCAGCTCCGCCGCTTCCAGTTCATTGAGCACCCGCTGGCAGCGGTTCAGGAAAAGCATGCCCTCCGCCGTCAGGTTGATGCTGCGGGTACTGCGATGAAACAGCCTGACGCCCAGGCGCTGTTCCAGGCGTGCGACGCTTTTGCCAATTGCCGATGACGACACGCCCAGTTGTCGTCCCGCCGCGACGAAGCTGCGGGTTTCGGCGACCTGGACGAAAACCGAGATTCCGCTGAGGTTGTCCACGCTCTCTCCTTGAGTTTGCGTTATGCATTGCGGAACGAAACGTCCGATGTGTCCGGAATTCTAGCCTCTGTTTCCCCTGCCGTCTGCGACCTAGCATGGCGACGTCCATTACAGCAGGGAATCGCGATCATGACCGCCAAAGAAACCATTCAACACTCCAGCGCTATCGCCACTGACCCCATGCAGGCGCGAATCGACGCCGCACTGAACAGCGCCATCGAAGAAAAACGCCTGGTGGGAGCCGTGGTGCTGGTCGCCCGTCGTGGCGAGATCACCTATCGCAACGCCGCGGGGCTGGCTGACCGAGAGGCTGGCCTGCCGATGCGCACCGACGCCTTGTTCCGGCTCTCTTCGGTGACAAAACCTATCACGTCGGCGGCCGCCCTGGCCTTGGTTGCCCAGGGCCGCATCGGCCTGGATGATCCTATCGCTCGGTGGTTACCGGAGTTCCAGCCAACCCTGGCGGACGGCACCCGCGTGTCCATCAGCCTACGACAATTGCTCAGTCATACGGCCGGCCTTAATTACGGTTTTCTCGAAGCCCAGGGTGGCGGCGCTTATGCGCAGGCGGGTGTGTGTGACGGGCTGGAAAGCGCGCCGCTGACGCTGGAGGAAAACATCCGGCGGCTGGCTACCGCGCCGCTGCTGTATCGCCCTGGCACCCATTGGGGGTATTCCATCGCGACCGATGTGTTGGGCGCGCTGATCGCACGGGTGTGTGAAACCAGCCTGGCCGACGCGATCTCGCAACTGGTGTGCGAGCCCCTAGGCCTGTCCGACACCCGTTTCAATGTCGTCGACACTTCCCGGCTGACGGCTGCCTATCTGAACGACGATCCCGCGCCACGTCGCATGAAGGGCGTCGAAGTGATCGAGGTTTTCGAGAACACCGCTGGCATCCGCATGGAGGCGGATCGGGCCCTCGACAGCAGCGCCTACCCTTCAGGAGGTTCCGGGATGGTCGGCTCCGCCGAAGAGTTCCTGACCCTGTTGGAAACCTTGCGCCAGGGCGGCGGCGCGCTCATGCCAGCGAGTCTGGCCAAGGAAATGGGAACCGTCCAGACCGGCGACCTGGAACTCGCCAACTGGCCAGGCCGTGGGTTCGGTCTGGGGTTCACCGTGCTGACCGATCCACAGGCGGCGCAGGTGCCGGAGTCGGTCGGTACCTGGCGCCTGGGCGGGGCTTTTGGTCATTCCTGGTTTGTCGATCCGGCACAAGAGATCTCCGTCGTGGCATTCACCAACACCGCCTTCGAAGGGATGTTCGGGCAGTTCACCGTCGATCTGTGCAACGCCGTATACGGCGCTTGAATCACGCCTGCCTGGCGTTGCGATAAGGAGTCCATCATGAAAAGACCGGCTTGAGAGCCGGCCTTCATGCGAATGCAATTTGAGTTGTCCAGCTTTGTTTTGGCTACCTGCCCCATGGAATTGACCAGGCACCAAGGCCTTCGCCAGTGCCGCGGATCTTTATTGAAAGGTATCGACTCATGACGCATTCACGCCTGTACCACAACCATGCCAACGTGCGACTGGATTCCCTGACGGGGTTTCGATTTGTCGCAGCAGCCTTGGTGTTCTTCTTTCACGCCTCACTGACGAAGATCATCGGATTCAATCCGTTTGCCGACCAGCACATCGTCGCCGGCTTCCAGCGCTTGTTCAGCGTGGGTGGGTGGGTTGGGGTGTCGTTTTTTTTCATGCTCAGTGGTTTCGTCATTACCTGGTCCGCCCGCAGGAACGATACGCTCGGGGCGTTCTGGCGCCGACGCCTGGTAAAGATCTACCCTAACCACCTGATCACCTTCGTCCTGGCGATGATCCTGTTTGCCGTACCGCTGACCGCCGTCAGCGCCTGGTTGCCCAACCTGCTGTTGGTTCATGCCTGGGTGCCGGATATGTCGGTGTTCCTGAGTGTCAACGGCCCGTCCTGGTCGCTGTGTTGCGAATTGGTTTTCTACCTGGCGTTCCCGTTCCTCCTGCGCGCGTTGTGGAAGGTCCCTGAGAACCGACTTTGGCTAACCGCCGGCATGACGGTCTGCGCCATGGCCGCAACTCACTGGCTCATTGCCGAAGCTGTCAACGACCAACCGCAGATCGCCGAATACCCGATCTCCCTGAATCAGTGGTGGTTGGCTTACTTCTTTCCGCCACTGCGGCTGTTCGAGTTCGTTCTCGGCATGTTGATGGCGCGTATTCTGACGACGGGGCGCTGGATTTCCATCCCGCTGGCACCGGCCCTGGCGTTGGCGGCGGTGGCTTACTTCCTCGCAGGAGAAGTGCCCTTTATCTACAGGCTGTCACTCACCACTGTCATCCCGATTGCCTTACTGATCACCAGCCTGGCTGCCGCCGACGTTGCGCAACGCAAGTCCTGGTTTCGGCATCCGTTGATGGTTTGGCTGGGAGAGATTTCGTTCGGGTTCTACATGATCCACCTGCTGATCATGACGTGTGTGACCTCACTGTTGGACGGACAACGTTTTGCCGTTGTACCGGCGTTTTTCATTCTTGCCGCCACGTTCTGCCTGTCGCTCCTGGGTGGCTGGTTGCTATTCAAATTCGTTGAGCAGCCCGCCATGCGGCGCTGGGGCAAGGCCAAGCCGATCGAGCGGCCATTGAGTGTCCCTCAAATCTGATTTTCTCCATTTAGAAAGGATGCTTGCCATGTCATCGTTTACTCGCAGGTTGAGCGGCGTGCCCGCCTGGGCACTGGGCGCATTGGTGCTGGCGGCGCTTGCCGGCTTCGCAATCAGCATGAAGTCGCCGGTTGCCCAGGCTAACCCCGCCCCCGCACCGCTGCCCCAAGTGCAAGTGATGGCCGCCGTCACCCGTGATGTCGTCGACTGGCAAAGCTATACCGGTCGCCTGGTCGCCACCGACACCGCAGTCATCAAGCCTCTAGTGGCCGGCACGCTCATCAGCGTGCACTTCAAGGACGGCGCGATGCTGCGTAAAGGCGACCTGATGTTCGAAATCGACCCGCGGCCTTATGCAGCGGCGCTGCAACAAGCTCAAGCCGCGCTTGTGGCAGCCAGATCGATGAGTGTGTTTGCCCAGAAAGAGCTGGAGCGCTACGAGCATCTGATTACCAGCAATGCCATCGCAAAAACCGACCTGGACAAGCGCATACAGAGCGCCAACGAAGCCCAGGCCAGGGTCAATGAGGCCCAGGCCAGGGTCGAGCTGGCAAGGCTCGATCTTGAACACACCCGCATTCTCGCGCCGTTTGACGGTCGGGCGTCACGGGTAGAAGTGACGCCGGGCAATATCGTCGATGTGGGCGAACGATCCACGGCCCTGACTAATCTGGTGTCGATCTCGCCGATCTACGCTGACTTCGACGTGGATGAGCAAACCTTTCTGCGTTACCTGGGCAGCCGCCCGGCGGGCGATGCGGTACCGGTCATGCTCGGGTTGGCCCACGAAGAAGGTTATCCGCGCAAAGGCAAGCTGAGCTCCCTGGACAACCGGCTGGACACCCGGTCGGCCACTATCCGGGTCAGGGCCAGTTTCGACAACAGCAACGGGGAACTGCGCCCGGGCCTGTTTGCCAGGGTGCTGCTGCCGGGCAGTGCCAGCCGCCCCGCTACCTTGGTTGACGACAGCGCCATCGGCACCGACCAGGACAAAAAGTACGTGCTGGTAGTCGATGCCGAAGACCGCGTCCAGTACCGGCAGGTCAAGCCTGGGATACGCCAGGGTGCGCTACGTGTCATCGATCAAGGTATCGAACCCGAGGAACAGGTTGTCGTGAGTTCCTTGCACCTGGCGACGCCGGGCACCCAGGTTGCGCCGGTACGCGCACCGTCACAGCCACAGGCGCAACAGTGATGAATATTTCCGGATTTTTCATCGACCGCCCGATTTTTTCCGGCGTACTCAGCGCCCTTGTATTGTTGGCCGGCATCCTCTCATTGGCGCGTTTGCCAGTGTCGGAATACCCAGATGTCGTGCCGCCGCTGATCGTGGTGAACGCTCAATATCCAGGCGCCAACCCCAAGGTGGTGGCTGAAAGCGTTGCCGCGCCCCTTGAAGAGCGCATCAACGGCGTGGAAGGCATGTTGTATATGCAATCCCAGGCCAACAGCGATGGGACGTTGGCGATCAACGTGACGTTCGCCTTGGGTACCGATCCCGACAAGGCTCAGCAACTGGTGCAGAACCGCGTCTCCGAGGCCTTGCCGCGCCTTCCGGCCGACGTGTTGAACCTGGGCGTCACCACCAGCAAATCGTCATCGACCCAGACCCTGGCGATCCATCTGGTGTCGCCCAACAATGAATACGACGCCAACTACCTGCGCAACTACGGCATCCTGAACATCAAGAGCCAGCTTGAGCGCATACCTGGCGTCGGCGAAGTACGTATCTGGGGCGGCGGCGATTACGCCATGCGGATCTGGATCGACCCCGACAGCGTGGCGCAGCGAGGCCTCACCGCCGGTGAGGTGGTCCAGGCCATCCGGGAGCAGAACATCCAGGTCGCGGCCGGCGTCATAGGCGCTTCGCCCATGCGCGCCGGCGTCCCGCTGCAGCTCTCGGTCAATGCCCAGGGTCGCCTGAAAACCGAAGAGGAATTCGGCAACATCGTCATCAAGACGGTGCCGGACGGGGGCGTGACGTATTTGCGCGATGTGGCCCGGATCGAGTTGGCGGCTTCCACCTACGCGCTTCGCTCGCTGGTAGACGGACAGCCAGCGGTGGGCTTCGGGGTGTTCCAGATGGCGGGCGGCAACGCCCTGGATATCTCTGCCCGTGCCCGGGAGATCATGGCTCAAGCCAAGACCGATATGCCGGCGGGCGTCGATTACAAAATCGTCTTCGACCCGACCCAGTTCGTTCGTTCCAGCATCGACGCGGTCATCAGTACCCTGTTCGAAGCCATCGTGCTGGTCGTGCTGGTCGTCATCGTGTTCCTGCAGACTTGGCGTGCATCCGTCATCCCGCTGCTGGCCGTGCCGATATCAGTCGTCGGCACACTGGCGTTCTTGCTGGCGTTCGGATTTTCCATCAATGCCTTGTCGTTGTTTGGCCTGGTATTGGCGATCGGCATCGTTGTCGATGACGCAATCGTGGTGGTGGAAAACGTCGAACGCAATATCAGCCAAGGCTTGTCCCCTCACCAGGCGACTCATCGAGCAATGGCAGAAGTCAGCAAACCGATCATAGCCATCACCCTGACGCTGGTTTGCGTATTCATTCCGTTGGCGTTCATGCCCGGTCTTTCCGGCGGCTTCTACCGCCAGTTCGCCTTGACCATTGCGATTTCCACGGTGATCTCGGCGTTCAATTCGCTGACGCTTTCCCCAGCCCTCTGCGCCCTGCTGCTCAAGCCCCATGGCGCACCGAAGGATCCACTGGAGCGTGGGATCGACAAAGTCATGGGGCGATTTTTCCAGGGTTTCAATCGTCGATTCAAGCAAGCCGAGGACCGCTATGGCGCCGGCGTGCGCGGGGTCCTGGCACACAAAGGCAGGACGTTCGCCTTATTCAGCGTTCTGCTGTGTGCCTGCGCATGGCTCAGCCACACCCTGCCGACGGGATTCGTTCCGGCCCAGGACAAGGAGTTCCTGGTGGGCTTCGCCCAACTGCCCGCCGGCGCCTCGCTGGATCGCACCGAGCATGTCATACAGCAAATGAATGACATCGCGCTCAAACACCCTGGCGTTGCCCATACCCTCGAATTTCCCGGCATGTCCGTCAACGGCCTGATGAACTCTTCAAGCTCCGGAATCATTTTCGTGATTCTCAAGCCATTTGCCGAACGCTCCGGCGACGCGCTGGGAGCGAACCGGATAGCGGCAGACCTCAATGGCGAATTCAAAAGGATTGCGCAGTCCTTCACCGCGGTCTTCCCACCTCCACCCGTCCTGGGCCTGGGAACGCTCGGCGGATTCAAATTGCAGATCGAGGACCGGGCGAGCCTGGGGTATGTCGCTCTCGACAGCGCGGTCAAAGCGTTCATGACCGAGGCTGCCAAAGCACCGGAACTGGGACCACTGTTCTCCAGTTACCAGATAAACGTGCCTCAACTGGATGTCGATCTCGACCGGGTCAAAGCCAAGCAGCTCGGCGTCTCGGTGACAGACGTATTCGAAACCCTGCAGATTTACCTGGGTTCTCTGTACGTCAACGACTTCAACCTTTTCGGGCGCGTGTACCAGGTTCGGGCGCAGGCAGACGCACCCTTCAGGGCCAATCCCGAAGACATCTCGCGCTTGAAGGTACGCAATGCATACGGCGACATGGTGCCCCTATCGACGTTGTTGTCGGTCAACCCCGGTTACGGGCCCGAAATGGTCGTGCATTACAACGCGTTTACAGCGGCGGACGTTAATGGCGCGCCTGCTCCTGGCTATTCCTCGGGCCAGGCGGAAGCGGCCATCGAGCGCATCGCCCGGCAGACCCTGCCCCAGGGCATACGCATGGAGTGGACCGATCTGACCTACCAGCAGCGGTTGGCCGGTAACGCGACCGGCTGGGTGCTGGCGGTCAGCACGCTACTGGTTTTCCTGGTATTGGCGGCACTGTACGAAAGCCTTTTGTTGCCGCTGGCGGTGATTCTGATCGTGCCAATGGGTGTGCTCTCTGCCTTGGCGGGCGTCTGGCTGACTGGAGGCGATAACAACATCTTCACCCAGATCGGCCTGATGGTGCTGGTGGGCCTGGCGTCCAAGAACGCGATCCTGATCGTTGAGTTTGCAAGGGATCTGGAGCGCCAGGGGCATACCCCTCTGAGCGCCGCCTGGGAGGCCAGCAAGCTGAGGCTTCGACCAATCCTGATGACCTCGATTGCCTTCGTGATGGGCGTTGTTCCCCTGGTGATTTCTACCGGTGCGGGGTCGGAGATGCGCCAGGCCATGGGCGTCGCGGTGTTCTTCGGCATGCTGGGCGTGACTGCATTCGGGCTGCTCTTTACCCCGCTCTTCTACGTGCTGGTTCGCAGCGTCGGCCGCCGGCTACCACAGCGAAAACCGATTGCCATTGCGGACACATATATCCGTTAACACCGGAACTCCAGCGCGTTTTTCTGCATTGGACGCGCCCCTAGACTGAAAACGTTCCCAACCCTTGCGAGAAATACCATGACACGTGTCGTTCGGTTTTATGAGTACGGTGATCCAGAGGTTCTGCGGATCGAGGATTTACCGGTCGCCCAGCCCGGACCCAATGAGGTTCGCATCCAAGTCAGGGCCATCGGTCTCAACCGCGCCGAGTCGATGTTCAGGCGCGGTCAATACCTTGAACAGGCTGAGTTCCCCAGCCGACTCGGGTACGAGGCTGCTGGTTTCGTCGAAGCCGTGGGCGACGCCGTACACGACTTTGAAATAGGTGATCCGGTCAGCCTGGTCCCCCCTTCGAGCATCGCTCAATGGGGAACCTATGCCG
This sequence comes from Pseudomonas sp. ICMP22404, assembly GCF_006227205.1. GTDB lineage: Bacteria > Pseudomonadota > Gammaproteobacteria > Pseudomonadales > Pseudomonadaceae > Aquipseudomonas. The sequence goes on along the minus strand of NZ_VCNG01000002.1, from coordinate 301,306 downwards.
AGCAAGCGGTCGTCCCGGCGGCGATGCTGGTCCGGCATCCCGACTCGCTCAGCATGGAGCAGGCCGCTGGAGTCTGGATGCAATATCTCACGGCCTGGGGCGCCTTGTTACCCGTGGCAAAGCTGGATGCGGGAGATTTCGTGCTGATAACCGCGGCGTCGAGCAGCGTAGGCCTGGCCGCCATCCAGATTGCGAACCGGGTAGGAGCGATTCCTATCGCAGTGACCCGTGGCGAGGAGAAGGTGCGCAAACTGCTGGCAGCCGGTGCCGTCCATGTGATCGTCAGCGACGTGGAAGACCTGACAGCACGTGTCGAGCACATCACCGCCGGTAATGGCGTACGGGTTGTCTTCGATCCTGTGGGCGGTCCGGCTATCGAGCAACTGGCGGACGCCACCTGTCGCGGCGGCATCATCATCGAATACGGCGCCCTGAGCAGCGAACCTTCGCCCTTTCCGCTGTTCACCGTGCTGGGAAAAAGCCTGACGTTGCGGGGATACCTTCTGCATGAAATCGTCAACGATCCCGTCCTGTTTGCCCAAGGCAAGAGGTTCGTATCCAGCGGCCTGGTTGATGGCAGCCTGTCCCCGGTGATCGCCAAGACCTTTGCCTTCGAAGAAATCGTCGAGGCCCATCGTTACCTGGAAGCCGGAGAGCAGTTCGGTAAAGTCATCGTGACCCTGGAGGACCGGCCATGAAAATGTTCAACCCGTTGTTCTTCATTGCCCTGGGTCTGTTCGGGGTCTACACCATCGAGTTCGGCGTGGTCGGTATCTTGCCCGTGATCATCGAACGCTACAGCGTAAGCGCCTCGGAGGCAGGTTATCTGGTAGGCCTGTTCGCCCTGATCATCGCGGTGTTCGGTCCCTTCATGGTGCTGTTGCTCTCGCGTTACAACCGCAAGCGGATCCTGACCTTGTCACTGTTCATTTTCGCCGGCGCCAGCGCCTTGTCGGCTTATGCGCCCAATTACGGATCACTGGCGGTCCTGCGGATCATTCCGGCGTTCTTCCATCCGGTGTATTTCTCGCTGGCGTTCGTCGCGGTGGCCTCTCTCTATCCCAAGGAACAGGCTACGCAGGCGACGGCCAAGGCATTTGTCGGCACCAGCATGGGCATGGTTCTCGGCGTGCCTATCACCACCTGGATCGCCGCTCGCTTCTCCTACGAAGCGGCCTTTCTGTTCTGCACCGTGGTCAATGTGATTGCCGGGCTGGGCATCATCGCCCGGCTACCCGATACCTTTGCCGGACAGCGGACGCCTTACGGGGAACAGTTGGCTATCCTGCGCAAACCGACGCTGTGGCTCAATATTCTGGCCTCCACCCTGATCTTCGGTGCGATGTTTTCGGTGTATTCCTACAGCGCCGAGTACCTGTCTCGTGAAGCCGGCATGAGCGGTGAGGTGATCAGTGCCCTGTTGATCCTGTTCGGCGTGGGCGGTGTGGCCGGTAATCTGCTGGCGGGCCGTTTATTGTCCAGGAATAAGGTAGGTACCACGCTGATGCATCCGATCATGCTGGGCGTGTCGTACCTGATCCTGCATTTCTTTGCCAGCCCGGCCATCTTGCCGATGGTCTTGATCATCGTCCTATGGGGTGCCACCCATACCAGTGGCCTGATCGTGACCCAGGTCTGGCTGACCTCCGAAGCCCCGGAGGCTCCTGAATTTGTTACCGGTCTGTATATCTCGTTCATCAATCTTGGCGTGACGCTCGGCGCAACTGCCGGTGGCTGGTTCCTGGCACGCATGGGCATGGAAGGAACCATCATCAGCGGCCTTGTTTTCTGCGCGTTGGCAGCCGCGACAATCGCGACCAAGGTGCTCGTGTACGGGGCGCGACAGCCAGGTCTTACGCCGGAAACCCAAGCGGTTTTGCACTAAAGTCATTCATTGAAGACCGTGGCAAGCCACGGTCTTTTTCAAACTCAGCGGAGTTTCTATCGGTCAGAACCACTCGGACGGAGTCACGATATGGATGTTAGCAGCACCTCACTCACAGCCACGCAAACCGTCGATTTTCCTGTGGACAGCACCCAGTTCGACTGGGAAAACCTTCGATACTTCATTGCCTTTGCGAGGATACGGTCCCTGGCGGCTGCGGCACGATCATTGAACGTTGAGCACGCCACCGTCTCACGACGGATAGCCGCCCTCGAAACGGCCCTGAAGATACGCTTGGTGGACCGACGCAGCCACCGATACGAGTTGACCGAAAACGGCGAACGAATCGCCCAATTGGGTAACCGCATGCAGGAAACGGCTTGTGCCTTGAGTCGCGCGGTCTGCGCGATTCGCACCGATAAAGTCGCGGACATTACCCTTAGCGCGCCTCCCCACCTGACGACACACTTCATTGCGCCACATCTGGGTCGGTTAAGGGAACAATGCCCTGACGTCAACGTGCGGATCCTGTCCAACCCACGCATGGCTTCCATGGCCAGGCGCGAAGCGGATATCGCAATCAGCGTCGGGCGCCCGACCGAGACGGATCTGGTCGTGCGCAAGATCGGCACCTTGGACTTCGGCTTCTTCGCCGCACCTTCCTATCTCCAGGACCGAGCGGCTTCAGCCTATGAATTCATTGCCCATGACGATGAGCAGGAACCCTCCCCTCAGCGCATCTGGCTGGAGAATGCGGCAGGCCAACGGCCCGTGGTTTTAAGGGTAAAATCCTTCGATGTACAGGCCGAAGCGGCCAGGGCGGGGGCTGGTATCGCGTTGCTGCCTGTATTCATGAGCGATGCCTCAGGTGGATTGCAAAGGGTCCCGGTCGAAGAGCAGCCATTACATGCTGAATTATGGCTGGTGGTCCATCGCGACATGCGAAATGCCCCCGGAATACGGGCAATGATGGACTTCGTCATTCATTGTTTTGCCCAGCAACATCGCTAATGAATGGTTCGACTCGACTGGGAAATTTTTAACAGCCGCTGTTAAAAACAACCTGTTTACAACCTGTGGGATATTGTCCAGTATCGAACCAGGTCAGGCAAATTAGCTGCCGCTTAAAGCGTGACCTCAAACAAAGCTGTATCGCTGCATTCCTACAATAATAAATCTCCCTGCCCGTACGATGAATAATGCTGCCGCTACCGGCAGACTGTTATACGTATTCGGCTGCGCAAGACATTGTTACTCCTGGTTGCCTCTGTTTATTCGAAGTAAAAACGGCACACTTGCGTGCCTTCGAAACATGATAAAGGGACTGTATTCATGAACCAGATAAAGATTATCGATGTCACGCTGCGAGATGGTGGGTACCGTAATGATTTCAACTTTACTGTTGATTACGCCCAATCTGCAATTTCTCAAATGATCGAAGCCGGCATTCCTTATTGCGAGATCGGTTACCGCAACGGTTCGTTTGTGCGCAAGCATGAGCATGGTCTCACCAGTGCTGTCGACGCTCGCTACCTGAGCGCGGTCCATGCGGCCGCAGCGGGTAGGATCGACCTGTGCGTCATGGTGCACCCGCACAACGTCGATGCCAGCGATTTCCAGTTGCTTCAAGAGTATGGCGTATCAATGATCAGGGTTTGCCTGCGCCGCGACCGCCTGGAAGATGGGCTGGCCACCGTGCGGCTAGCCAAGTCCTACGGTTTCCAGGTAAGCGCGAATATCACGCACGTCACGACGCTGGGGCCCGCGGAAATATCCGATATGAGCCTGCGCGCGGAAAACGCCGGGGCAGACTTGCTGGTGTTTGCGGACTCAAACGGCAACATGATTCCGACCGATGTCGACCGGCTGATCACGCGAATATCCAGCCGGGTCCTGATTCCCCTGGGCTTTCATGCCCATAACAATCTCTCCCTGGCGCTTTCCAACTCAATCGCCGCCATGGATGCCGGGGCCGAATACATCGATGCATCCATTTGCGGCATGGGAAAGGGAGCCGGCAACCTGCACTTGGGTGTGTTTGTCGCGTACCTGCAGCGTGCCGGTATTCGCAATGACTATGATCTGGTAAGCGCCCTGCATTTATCCCAGCTCACCGCCGACACTGTGCCGGCCAGCAGCCTTCCGTTGTCGCTGACGGATGTCATGATGGGCACTTACAACATGCCCTTCGATGTTCAGCAACGCCTGGATGAAGTGATAAAGGCGCACCGCCCCGCTTCAACTTTCCATGCCTTGCAAATATTGCATGAACAAGGCAACCGCAAATCGGAAAAACCTATAAAGCCGTTACCGACAACTCTGTCGCCCTCACTTGCAAGTGGAGGTATTCGCTAATGAGCCAGCGCCAACAAGTATGTGTTCTGGCAGGCGACGGCATAGGCGTCGAAGTCACCGAGGCGGTACTGCCGCTATTTGAAGCCCTTGAGTTGCCCATCGATCTGAAGTTTGGAGATATCGGTTGGAGCTGCTGGCAGAAAGAGGGAAATTGCATTCCGGATAGAACCTGGGACCTGATCAACGAAAGTAACGCAACGCTGTTGGGAGCCATTACCAGCAAGCCTCTTCGTGAAGCAGAAGCAGAACTTTCGTCAACACTCAGGGGGACCGGGCGGGTTTATGTTTCGCCAGTAATCCAGCTTCGCCAGAAACTCGGGCTGTTTGCCAACGTGCGGCCTGTTACCGATGTGCTGGGCAATAACCGCTATCGCTTTTCGGTGATTCGAGAGAACACCGAAGGCCTGTACGCCGGGCTGGATTTCGCCAGCATTCCGCAAGCCTTCGAGCCGATACTGGCTGAGCGCGAACGCAACGGAGCGCCGTGGACGCGCGAGAGCTGCACCGACGCCACGATGACGGTGCGTCTGCAAACCCGCGCAGGGCTTTTGCGGCTGTTCCGCTTTGCGTTCGAGCACGCGCGCCAGCAAGGCTACGACCGCGTCACGCTGGCGGACAAGCCCAACGTCCTGCGGTACAGCGGCGCGTTTGCCCGAGAGATCCTGGAATCGGTTGCCGCGGATTTCCCCGACATCCAATGCAACATCGATAACGTTGACGCCGTTGCGTTGTGGATGGTTCGACGGCCAGAACGCTTCGGGGTGATCGTGGCGGAAAACATGTTCGGAGACATTCTTTCCGACCTCGGGGCTGGCGTCATGGGTGGCCTGGGCCTGGCTCCCAGCGCGAACATCGGGGCCCAGGGAGCCTACTTCGAACCCGTGCACGGCAGCGCGCCCGCCTATGCGGGCCAGCACCGGGCCAACCCGAGCGCGATGTTTCTGTCCGTCGCGCTGATGCTCGAACACCTTGGACATGCCCACGCCGCCCAAGCGACTCGAAACGCGGTTGCCCAGGTGGCACGCAGTGATTGCCGCACCTACGACCTGGGCGGAACGGCCAGCACCTTCGAAGTCGCGACGGCCATCGTCAAGCACACCCTCGAAGGGGCGGCACTGCTTGACGGGGTGACATCCCGGCAGTCCGTAAACCAGGACAAGCACGCCTTGAAAAAAGGAGCCCACGCATGAACGCGATCATTTCTCCCGTCGTGAAAGACAACGATGCACTGCTCAAAGCCTGCGAGGCACTCGACACCGCCAGTCTGTCGGACGCACTCGACAGCCTGGGACTGGCCGGGGGCCTGGCAGGTCTCAATCAGCAGGTCCCGGGAACCCGCTGCGTGGGTTTCGCCTACACGGTGTTGTATGAGCCCGTGCATCAACGAAGCGGCTTCAGGACCGCTGCCAACTACATCGATGAGGTGCCGTCCGACGCGGTAATTGTGTCCAGCAACCCTGGGCGCACCGACTGCACGACATGGGGCGACATCCTGACCCACGTCGCGAAAAGCCGGGGCATTCGCGGCACGCTGATCGACGGGGCCGCGCGGGATATCGATACGGTCCAACGCCTGAACTACCCACTGTTCAGTCGCGCCCGCTTCATGCAATCGGCGAAGAACCGAGTGCAGCTCAAGGCAACCCAGGTTCCCGTGCAGATATCCGGCGTCACGGTCAATCCAGGCGACCTGGTGATCTGCGACAGCAGCGGCTGCCTCGCCATACCTGCCGACAAGGCCGAACAGGTCATCCAACGCGCCCAGGCCGTCGAGCAGACCGAGAAAGACATCATCCAGAGCGTGAGCGATGGCGCCACCCTGGAACAGGCCCGCGCCCTGCACCGCTACGACCAGCCCTGGCTGTCACCCAAGGAAAAGCAAGCCAACGTTTGAGTTACGACTTATTCCATTCATTTGAAAGAGTACTCATGACATGACCACTGCAAACGTTTCCATTCGCAAACCGAATCCGGTGCGCGACAGCCAGAACAAAATCAAACTCGGCGTGTTCGGCTTCAATATTGAAGGCGGCTGCACGCTGACCACCGCTCCGGAGCGCCACCGAGCGGCTGACTGGCAAAGCAACCTGGCAATCGCCACCCTGGCCGATCGAGCAGGCCTTGAGCTTTTGCTGCCCGTGGGTCGTTGGCGCGGCTGGGAAGGCGCCAGCAATCCGATGGGCGTCTCCTACGAAACCTACACCTGGGCCGCTGGCCTCGCATCGGTCACCGAGCAGATCGCACTGTTCACCACGTCGCACTTGTCCACGGTCCACCCATTGTTTGCCGCCAAACAGGCGGCGACCATCGACCACATCAGTGGCGGCCGCTTCGGGTTGAACATGATCTGCGGTTGGTTCGGCCAGGAAATGGGCATGTTCAATGGTCACCAGCGTGACCACGACAAACGCTACGACCATGCCGATGAATGGATAGAGATCGCCAGAAAAGCATGGGAGGCCAACGGATACTTCGACTATGAGGGCGAGTTTTTCAACGTCAAGCAAGGCTACGCCGAACCCAAGCCGATCAACCGGCCGTTCCTGATGAACGCTGGCGGCTCTCCAAGGGGTCGCCAATTCTGTGCCAAGCACTGCGACGCCGCGTTCCTGATCCTCAAGCACGAAGATGACGACGACACCATCCGCGAACAGATCAAGGCCTACCGCGACCTTGCGCGCCTGGAACATGGCCGGGAACTGCAGATATGGGTGTATGCCTACGTCGTTCACGAAGACACCCTGAGCCAGGCGCACCAGAAGCTCGACTACTACGTGACCCAGCATGGAGACGACGCCGCGCTGGATAACGTGACCCGCGAGATCGGTGTGCAGAGCGGTATGTTCAAGGACGCCGCCGATGCCGAGCGTTTCCGTTTCCATTTCAAGGCGGGTTTTGCTGGCGTGCCGTTGGTGGGTACCTCGCAAATGATCGTCGACCAGATGCAGCGCTGGTCCGACCTGGGTGTGGACGGCATCAACCTGACCTGGCTGGACTACCAGAGCGGGCTTGAGCGCTTCGTCAAGGAAGTGTTGCCGTTGATGGAGCAAGCCGGCCAGCGCGCGCCGCACAAGCCTGTCAGGATCATGGAGGCCGTGGCATGAGCAGATATTCTCGAGCCCGCAGTGTTTCGGGCAACGTCGCGATCCTGCCGATTCCTACCGACGTTGATCCGGGCGAATTGACGGATCAGTTCAAGAACGCCATGCGCAGGTTGACGTCCAGCGTAGCGATCATCGCCAGCCGCGACGGCGATGACCCCGTGGGCATGGTCGCGACTGCCGTGATCTCGGTGAGCACCTCGCCCCCTGCGCTGCTGATTTGCGTCAACCGCTCCGCCAGCCTCCACAGCCCGCTCACGCTGTCCGGGCGCTTTAGCGTCAATCTACTGAGCGCGGCCCATAGCGCTCTGGTGCCGGTGTTCGCCGGGCAGGTCAAAGGCCCCGAACGTTTCGCCCACGGGCAATGGGAAGATGTCCAGGGTCTGCCCTGCCTGGCGGATGCGCAATCGAGCCTTATCTGCACCTTGGACAAACGCCTCAGCTATGGCTCCCACGATGTGATCATCGGCCGCGTCGACGCAGTCCAGTTCGCCGAGCCTATCAATCCACTGCTTTGGGAAAACGGCAGCCCGGCGATATCCGCCCGGCTGACGCAATGACCCACCCCCATCTCCAGGAGAATGACTCATGACTCAGATCGAACAATTCCAGGCGCCACAATCGGGCGAAGACCAAGCCATTTTTCTGGTGAACGTCGTCCATGTGAATCCAGGCCAGCAAGATGCCGCCCTGGCCGTCCTGCGCGATACCGTCCAGTACGTGGCGCAAACCTACCCGGCCTTCCAGTGGAGCCGACTGTACAAAAGCCTCGACGGGAAGACCGTCATCAACCAGGCGCAATGGACCAGCAAAGAAGCCTTCGACTCGTTGTTTCAGGACGAGTCATTCATGTCACGTTATTCGGGCCTCAAGGACACCGGGACCTGGGAGTTTCACCTTTACCAGGTGAGCGATTTCATTCCCCAGGCGCTGACCGCGGCCCTCATCACTGAGTGAAAAAAAAGCCGAAACGGGCAGGCCCCGCTGGCCTGTCCGTACGACAACAGGAGTATCGATATGGCTGATCTCAACACGCGCCTTACACAACGCTTCAATATTTCCCACCCCATCGTCCTCGCGCCCATGGGGGGTGCCTCGGGGGCGAAACTGGCTACCGCGGTATCCAAGGCCGGTGGATTGGGGCTGGTCGGCGCCAGCTACGGCGACGAACAGTGGATGCGCACCGAGCTGGCGCCCATGCGAGAGCTGAAACAGCCATGGGGCGTCGGCCTGGTGATGTTCACCGTGGCACGGAACATGGCGCTGCTGGATCTGGCACTGGAATACGGACCCAACGCCATAGCCTTGTCATTTGGCGATCCTGCGGCATTCGTACCGATCATTCATCGGGCCGGCGCAAAAGTTATCGTGCAGATCCATGAGCTGGACCAGGCCAGTGCGGCCCTGGACGCCGGGGCCGATGCCCTGATCGTCCAAGGCGCCGAGGCTGGCGGGCATAGCTTGCGCCGCGGCCTGATGCCACTGTTGCCTGCCGTGCAGGATCAAGTCGGCGACAAGGTCCCGCTGATTGCGGCCGGAGGTATCGCAGATGGGCGTGGCGTGGCGGCAGCGTTGATGCTGGGGGCTGACGGGGTCATGTTGGGCACACGCTTCCTCGCGTCCGAGGAGGCCCTGCCTTCTGCCGCGTTCAAAAAGCGCCTGATCGAATCCAGTACGTCGGACACGGTGCGCACGCGAATTTTCGATCTGGTGCGCGGCATCGAATGGCCTGAACACTACAGCGGCCGGGCCATCGCCAACCGGTTTTCGCAAGCGTGGCTGGGCCGCGACGAGGCACTGCGAGAGGCGCCGGATTCGATCCGACAGGACTATGCCCGGGCGGTTCTCGCCGACGATCTCGACAACCGCGCGATATGGGCAGGTGAGGTTCTGGATCTGGTCGGCGACATCAAGCCGGCACGCCAGATCGTCCACGACTTGTTGAGCGAAACCACGCGAATCCTGCGCAACAGTCAACAACTGTTGGCTCTCGACAAAATCGCTTGAGCACCCGGGAGAAAGATTATGCAAACGTCCAATGCAGTAAGCTGCCAATGGGGCAACGGCAATCAACTGGCGGTGGTCATGTCACCGGTCATGCCCGTTTGGGATGAAGGTCTGTTCTTCCAGCCCATGATCGCGCCTCTGGTAAAAGCGGGTTACAGGGTGGTCGTATTCGACACGCTATCGCTGCTGGCTGACGAGAGCGAATCCCTTGAAGATTTTTCGCAGCGTTGGCAACACGTGTTGTCGGCGCTGGGCCATATCGATCTACTGGTAGGCTCGGCCCTGGGTGGCGCGGTCGTCCAGGCGTTACTCGGCACCCGCCTCGCGACCCGGGTCAGCAATGTGCTGTTGCTGTCCTCCCCTGCGTTGGCGGATGGAATTCTCGATGGTCGACTGGGGAAAATGGCCGATCTGGCCCTGCTTGGCGATCTTGAACAAGCGCTTCAACTGCTCGATCAATTCGTACAACCGGCGACCCGGACACGCCCCAGCGGGCCAATCGACATCGACCAAGCCAGTGCCGCACTCCAGGCCAAGCGCCTGCACCTGGGTTTCCGGCTGCTCAATCGCCTCGATCTGCGGCAGGCCAGCCACAGTTTTCCCGGTGCATTACTGACGGTCTATGGTGAACAGTCACAGCTGGTGCGCGGTATCAACGTGCATGTCAACGAGCAGGCCCGCCATTACCGGTTACCCATTCCCGATGGCGGCATGCGCCCATTGCTCGACGCGCCGGCATTGGTCATGCGCACCGTGCGCGAGCACTTGGGCATCAACCTGGAGGTGGCCGCATGAGCCACCCACGGCGTTTACTCGAAGCTGACTTTATCGATGTGCATTATCACGCAGGTCCCGACGCCTACCTGCGACGCCATGGTGTGATGGAGACAGGTCGGCGCTACAGCTCGCTGAACGGCTGGGTGGTGCTGAAGAACCACCTGGGCTGCAGCGCTTCACAAGCCTGGGAGGCCCGACAGGAAGGACTTCCCGTCTCCGGCTCGGTGGTTCTCAATGAAATCGTCGGCGGTATCGATTTCCGAGTGGTACAGCGTTCGCTGTGCCAACACGGAGACAGCGAAGCCCGGCTGATCGTGCACCTTCCCACCGTCACGGGTCGCACCCACCAGTCCCGCCTCAAGCGCAACAGTGCCCATTGGATCCTGGATAAATACCCGATCCGGCCGCTGACCGTCAGCCATGAAGGGAAACTGAACGAACAGACATTGGATGTGCTGCGGATGGCCCGGGACTACCCGATCGTCATCTCTACCGGCCATGCCGACGCCCAGGAAGTGCGTCTGTTGATCGACGCGGCGGTTCGGTTGGATGTGCCCCGATTGATGCTCAACCAACCGGCGAATCCTTTAACCGGTTTGGACGCCGGTGCCCTGCTGGAGTTGGCTCAAGCGCCCATGGTCTACACCGAACAAACCGCACTGACCTATCTGCTCGGCTACCAGTCATGGGAAGACTTCACCCAGGTCCTGCGCGACGTGCCCAGGGCGCTCTATAGTTCCGACCTGGGCCAGACCTCTCAACCTGATATCGAACAATGGCAGGTAGACAGTTTGCTTTGGTTCGAACGGATGCGATTGGGCAGTCAGCGAGCGCAGCAGATCACCCGAGGCAATGCGCGAGAACTGCTGCGACTGGAGCCGTAGCGCGGACGGACCGGTGCTTGTTTGGCGCGTCTTGCACGAACGCCGCGAGCACCGGCGTATTCCCCGTCGACGCCGCCTGCATCTGGCTAACCACCACGTACCCAAGAACTCTTTTTGTTAGCCTCGGAAGCTGGACAGTGACTCGATGGTTGCAGTGGAGCCACCGCACACAATGACCAACACGTTGCTGAAATCACTCAGGGCCACTTTGTTTCCGTAGAGCAGCGCCAGGGCCGCCCCGCAGGCTGGCTCGACCAGCGTACGGTGGTCATTCAGGTAAACCAGGCACGCGCCAACAGCCTCTTGATCAGTAACCTGCACCGGTACCACTCGACGCTCTTTCGAAATGTCGAATGCGCGTTGACAAACCTGCCTGGCACCGAGCGAGGTTGCCACTCCGGACAACACCGTTACTTCCGTTAGCTGCCCCGCTTTGATAGACGCATTGAACGATGCCATTCCCTCCGTCTCGACGGCGTAGATCGGGATGCTACCAAGGCCATTACGGCACAAGCCCCTATCGACACCGGCCAGAAGGCCACCACCGCCGACAGAGAGCACGACGGCATCGGGGCGGACACCTTCGGCAACAACCTCATCAATCATTGAGGCGTGCCCTTCCCACAGGAGCGGATCGTCGAACGGGTGGATGAAGGCGTCATCAGATGTCAGCAACGAACGGGCAAGCTCATTCGCCTCGAACCAAGACTTGCCATGAACGATTACTTCAGCCCCCTCCAAGCCCAACAGGTTTCGCGCCCGCTCAGTAGTGGTTTCTGGAACAACGACGATGACAGGAACGCCAAGTCGACGCCCGGCATAGGCAACCGCCAGTCCGGCATTGCCGCCTGACGAAGAGATAAAGCGCTTGGCACCCCGGGCATGATGTTGCTCGCAGGCGTACCCCACTCCACGAATCTTGAACGAGCCAGAAGGTTGTGCTGCCTCCATTTTCATCCATACCTTGGTGCCAGCCAGTTGACTAAAAGGCAGGGATTCCAGAAGAGGGGTCTTGATGCTCAGGGACATATTTTCAGCTCCGTATCACGAGGTACTCATCAGGCCAGCGCCTGTATTTCAATCTCGACATCCAGGTCGAACGCTGGAATGCGACGTGCTCCCAAGACAAACCCCAAGACCCTTCGCACAGGCCGGATGCCTGCAAAAACAACAGAATTGGTTGTTTGCCGGGTCGCTACGCAGTGGAAAAAAAGCGGTGCCAATCATGAGTTTGATCCCGTCGGCGCGCATGAATGCCAATAAGTGGCAACCTGTTTGATCAAGCAGTCCTAGTTGGCTTCATTCATGGTTGTCAAACCTTGAAGTCGTATTGAAAAGCCTCGGCGGTGATTACCTGACGTATTTCGCGCGCGTCGCGGACAGGAGACGCACCGAATTGCCTAATGTATTCGCGACTGAACTGAGATGCGCTTTCAAAGCGCAGGGCAAGGCTACGAACCGACAAATCGGCGACCACAAGCAGCACCCTACAGGCTAAAGCTTCAAACCAAGCTTTTCCATGGCTTCATGGGCCTCGATGATCATTCCGGATACCTCGGCGACTGTTACATGCAACTTGGTTGCCCGCGATCGCATGTGCTCGTATGCCTGCGTCTCAGTCAGGTTCTGGCGCTCGACCAGTACACGAATGGCTTTTTCGATCTGGCGCCGGGATTTTATAGTGAGCTCCAGCTTGTCTATCTTTCCCTGCAACCGTTCCTGATAGCTATACGAGGCTCTCGCAAGTACCAGCGTGCTGAGGATTCCAGAGGAGCGAAACGGTTTGGAGATCACACCGTGAGCACGGGTATCGAGTAACAGCTTCAATACGGTCGGGCTTTCATAGTCGGAAAGCGCAATGAGTGCCGCGGACACCGAGGCGCCCGACCAGATCTTGTTTCCTTCCAGTTCCTGGGTGATCTGGAAGAGAATCACATCGACGTCCGCAGGAGGCTCTGAAGGGAATGGCCATATGATCTTTACGCGGCATCCGATTCTTTTCAGCTGCTGCATGACAATCTCGCGGTCGTCACCAGGTGGATAAACGAGGGCTACGCAGATACTGCGCAAGTCTTCATAGAGACGGCGAAGACTGGAACTCATGGCGTCACCTCAACCAGAACTCAGAGAAGCCGAAGGTAGAAAGGTAAGGATCGGATTTGACCGGACCTGAACTTTCCCATACGACATCGAACTGCCCATCACCGCGACAGACGCCGATCCGGGGAGTCAGAGCGCAGTGATTGTTTTCGGCATCAATAGCAATGGGCCCTTCCGGAGAATCGAACGTTACCTTGTGTACGGCGTTGACCAATTTGCGCGTATCCAGACTGCCAGTTCTCTCCAAGGCACGTGCAAACAGGTGAACCTGGGAATACGCCATTTCCGACCAGGTACTGGTGGGGCGATCGCCAAATCGTTTGCGCCAAAGCTCAATGAATCGTTGATTGCTGTCGTTGCGCAGCGAACCGAAATAGGTGGCAGCGGTGATGTGGCCTTCACATAGCGGTGGTCCGATCAAACGGATCTCTTCTTCGGCCATGGAGAGACTGGCAATGGGGATTTTTTTGGGATCAAGCCCATGCTCGCCATAGAGCTGATAGAAGGATCGCGCCGACTGTCCAACCAGGGTCGAGAAGACGACATCCGGCTGAGCGTCGCGGATGTCACTCAAGACTTCCTTGAGCTGATCTACTTCTGCTTCGATGGGCAGGTAGACTTCATCCACGATTTCGCCACCGTACTGCTCAACGACGTCCCTCATGATGCGATTGGACTCACGGGGGTAGATGTAATCCGCGCCCACCAGAAAGAACCGGGTGCCCTTGTTTTGCAACAGGTAGGCCGCGAGCTGGATGCTGCTCTGATTGGGAACGGCACCGGTATAAATGATGTTCGGTGAATATTCGAATCCTTCATAAAACGAGCAATACCAGAGCAACGCGTTATGGCGTTCGACAAGGGGTAGCACGGCCTTGCGACTGGAAGATCGCGAGCAACCAAAAATGACGTTGATCTCGTCTTCAATAAGCAGCTTGCTGGTCAAACGCCGATATTCTTCCGTAGACCCCTTGGGGTCATAGGCGGTTGGGATGAGCGGCATGCCCAGCACACCGCCCAGCGCGTTTATTTCCTCAATGGCAAGCGCAGTACCAAAAAAATGCTCGGACTCGGTGACGCCGGTGGCACCCGAGCGCGAGTACAAGATACCAACTGGCCATCCCTGGTCTTTAGCGACTGCTGTCCTGGTGCTTGGCATGACGCTCACCTATCGGTCAAAAATGTCTTGTAGTTCGGTTGCCGATCTAGGGACCTGGATAGCCAGCATCAACAATATCCTGGCTTTCTGTGGACTTAGATCATTGGCGAAAATGACGCCGGCAGCTTTCAACGTCATACCGCCTCCAGTGAAGCCATACAAGGGGCTTACCCGTCCACGCGGTACCCGGGTGGCAACGACCACGGTGATACCCGACTCGATTGCATCCGAAATGGCTGCGTACATATCGCCATTCACATTGCCCGCCCCTAGCGCCTGGATGACAACGCCTTTGGCGCCCGCCTGTACAGCTGCCTTTAACGATGTCCCGTCCGCTCCGGCATACATTGGCACGATGTCAACGCGAGCCAGACTGTCATGCTCCAATGGCAGGTGTCGTCGACGGCAAGATGAACGAAAGAAGGTGACGGTATCGCCGTCCACTCTTCCGAGCAAGCCGGCGTCTCCCGAGTTGAATGACTCCACGTCCGAGGTATGTGTTTTGCTGACTTCCCGAGCGGCATTGATCTGGTCGTTCAGCACGACCATCACTCCCTTGCCAAACGAATCAGGGTCAACGCATACCCTTGCGCCGCTCCTCAAGTTACGCGGCCCATCGAAATCCGGTTCGGATGCGTTCCGTTGGGCACCGATGAGGACGACGGGTTTGCGGGACGTCAGCGTCAGGTCGAGAAACCATGCGGTCTCTTCAAGCGTATCGGTACCATGGGAAATCAGCACTCCGCTAATGTCCTCGCGAGCTAATGCAGCTTCAATCTGATGATGAAGCTGCATCCAGCGCAGCGGCCCCATTTCGACTGACGGAACATTGGACAGGTTGTTGACTTGCAGCCGCGCAATCTTCGCAATCTCAGGTACAGCCTCGATCAAGTCGCTGCCCGACAACGCAGGTACCGGGGCCAGCGTAGAAGAATCCACTTGCATGGCAATTGTTCCGCCTGTTGCGATGAACAGGCACACAGGCAGGTCGTCAGAACTGGACAGGGCCATGGGATTCATACCTTCAGATGATTGAAAATGGCCTCGGTAGCACCCGGTGCGTTGGCGTCGCCCTCCTCTTCGATTTCACCTTGTTTGAGAACCAGGTATCGATCCGCCACCTTCAGGGCGAACGGCACATTTTGCTCGATCAGCAGCATTGTCGTACCGTGGAGTTGCCGTTCGTGCATCAGTGCTCCAGCTATTCGGTCAATCACCGAGGGTTGTAAGCCTTCGGTGATTTCGTCGAGCAAAATGATGGAGGGGCGCATCATCAACGCACGTGCCACCAACAGCATCTTCTGCTCGCCTCCCGATAAGGTCCCGGCATATTGCTTCAGACGATCCTTGAACACTGGGAACACCGATTCGATTGCCGCAAAACGCTCATCGAACAGCGAGTCTTTTTCAAGCCCCATGCGGAGGTTGTCCCGGATACTCAATTCGGTGAAAAGCGCTTTCTCCTGAGCGGCATAGGCGAT
Source organism: Pseudomonas sp. ICMP22404 (assembly GCF_006227205.1). Lineage (GTDB taxonomy): Bacteria > Pseudomonadota > Gammaproteobacteria > Pseudomonadales > Pseudomonadaceae > Aquipseudomonas. Next base: position 285,557 of record NZ_VCNG01000002.1, on the reverse strand, counting down.
GCCCACATGCGCTACTCGATGAGGCGGCAGTCGCGTAATGTCGCTGTCGTTTACTTGCACGGAACCCTGTTTCTTGGGTAGATACCCCATAATCGTCTTGAGCAACGTCGTCTTACCCATGCCGTTCTTGCCCAGCAAAGCTATCGCTTCGCCGGCCGAAACCTTGAACGACATGTCCCGTATGACGACTGAGCCCCTGTAACCGCTTGTGACTGCATTCAATGCCAAGGTAGCACCGTTCATACAACCTCCCCGGGAGCGAGCGCGGATCCGGCATAAATCGTCTTGACCAGGTCCGAATTGACGACCTCCTCGAAAGTCCCCTGCATGACTATCTTTCCTTGGTGCAATACCACGATTCGCGTAGCGATCTGCTGCACAAAATCCAGATCGTGCTCAACCAGCAGGCAGCAAAGCTTGTAGCGATGTGCGAGTAGGGAGATCACTACGCCGATTTGCGTACGCTCGGTTTTTGTCAGCCCTGCAGTAGGCTCGTCGAGAAGCACGACGCGAGGTTCCAGGACGAGAACCATGGCCAGTTCCAACGCTTGCTGTTCACCATGGGACAAGTCGCGAGCGACCACATCCAGCATGGTTTCCAGCCCGGTGACTCGCAGCACGTCCAGGGCATAAGATGGCAAGGCCAGTGTGTCCGCCCGACTGAACAACAGAGGTCGTTCGTGAAGGGTACTCGCCATGCGCAGGCACTCGGCTACAGTCAGCGATTCGAAGATATTGGCGTTCTGAAATTTGCGCCCGAGACCAAAACGAACGCAGGCCTCAGCCGGCAGTCGACGGATATCGTTGCCGCAGAGATGCACCGCGCCTGAAGTACGATCGGCCCCGTCGCTCATGCAACGCATCAACGTAGTCTTACCCGCGCCATTGGGGCCGATCAGTCCAACCAGATCACCTGCCGCAGCCGTGAGGTTGATGCCCTGTAGAACCTTGAGCGAGCCATAGCTCTTCGTTACGTCCTCCATGACAAGTGCAGCACGCCCACCCGCCTCAGGAACAGCTCTGACTGCACGCTCAACCAGCGTGGGCGCTCGTCGCCCATGGGCACCGAACCCGAAGGGTTTGAGCAGCGCAGGCACGATGCCCTGCGGGAGCAGGACGATAACCAGCACAAAAGAGAGACCGAGGATGAGTTGCCACAAGAACGGCATCCGACTGCCCAGGTACGCGGTGGCAACGTTGATCAGAATCGCCCCGGCCATGGGGCCCCACAAAGTCCCACGTCCACCCAAGGCAACCCAGATGATCAATTCGGTTCCCAGGACGAAACCGGATAACTCGGGAGCGACCACGCCACTGAACGCGCCATAGCCAAAGCCTGCGATCCCTGTAATAGCAGCGGTCACGATCAGCAATATGATTTTGATGGAAGGAACGTTGATCCCCAAATAAGCACATCGGGACTCGTTGTCACGAATTGACGCCAGCACACGACCTGCGTCACTGCGTACAAATAGCCAGGCGAAAAGTCCTATCAGTGCAAGGCCAGCACCAGCGATCCAGTACCAGGTTTCCAGAGACAGGTCGAACGTTTCATAGCCGGTCAGGCCGGAGCTGGAACCTGTCCACTCCCCACCGGAAAGAAGCAGTTGGGTCATTACGATGGGCAGCACTAACGAGATCACCGTCGCGAAAAAAGGTGACGCTCCCCGGTAGAAAGAGAGCCACCCAACCAGGCCTGCAACCACCACGGGGACAACGACGGCCAACCCGATTGCGGTGGCAATCGTACCGGGCGACAGACCAAAGTGAGTGAACACCAATCCGGCGGCATACGCACCGATGCCAAAGAACGCCGACTGCCCGAAAGTCAGGTAGCCCATATAGCCCCAAAGCACATCCACCGTGAGGACCACGACTGCAAACAGAAATGCCTTGATCAACAGATTTAGGACATAGCTGTCGAAAATCCATGGTCCTGCGACCAGCAAGGTAATGCTCACCAAAGCCAGCACTACGGAGCGACTCCATGCCCCCTCTCGACTGGATCCCGTGGGTTCGGTATTTACCGCGTGCAAGGTAGTGTCAGACATGTGCGAACCCCTTTGGACGAATACGCAAGGTCAACGCCGCCAAGACGGCAATCGTGAGTCCGCCCAGCACTGGGCTCGCATAGGTACTGACGAGAACCTGGCATGCGCCAAACACCGCGCACGTCACTATCAGGCTGAGCATCGAATGCCCGGAAACCATCACCAGCATGAAGGCTGAAACCAGCCAGGTGATCCCCATGCCCGGGTCAATGCTCGAAAGCGGACTGATCAAAGCCCCTGCCAATGTGCCCAGGCCAGCGCCCAGGCTGAAGGTGATGAATCGTATGCGTCCGGCGTGGATGCCCAGGCCGCTGGCCAACTCCTCGTTCATGATGACCGCCCGGGTTTTGACGCCGAAGCGTGTACCGTTAAGGAGCGCCGTCAGTAATGCGCACAAGCCGAGAGCCAAGGGAATGAGCAGCAACCGATAAGAGGAGTAATTCGCCCCACCCAACGACCAGGTTCCTGTCAGCGGCACGTCTGCGAACTTCACATCCCGACCAAAGCCGATGATGATCAACTGACCTATCACGATACCCAGGCCCCAGGTTGCCAGGATGGCATCCAGGGGACGTTTATAAAGCGGACGAACAATCAGGTATTCGATGATCGCGCCTACCGTCACGCCAGTGGCGAGAGCCAACGGCCAAGCAAGCCAAGGACTCCATCCCAGTTGGGTCACGACAAAAGCCGCGTACCCACCCATTGTCAGCAAGGCACCATGGGCGAAGTTGACGATTTTCATGATGCCGAAAATCATCATCAAACCCGCAGTCACAATGAACAACATGGCTATTGTTGTAGTTATATCGAGAATTAACACCATGACATCTCCCTCCGGGGAGCCTGTAACGTGAAGCGATACTGAGTGATCGAGCAGTGGACTATTTCAAGTTCGGGCATTGGTTACCCGGGCTGACCCCCTCCTGGGTTTCAAGGATGCGGATCGAGCCATCGCCCTGGATCTGCCCAAGACGCATCGCCAGCGGCGTATGACGACTGGCATTCATTTGCACCACCCCCCGAGGCCCTACAATGGATACATCTTTCAGCGCGTCTATGACTTCTGCGGAGTCGGTGGAGTTGGCTTTTTCCACCGCGGCCTTATAGAGAAAGAAGGCTTCATATTGCGGCTCGGATAGCTCGTTTGGCGTAGACAGATTCCCGGCGAATTTCTGGCTGAGATCGGCCAGGAATTTCTTATTCTCCGGGGTATCGATACTGGTCAGGTATGAGGCGGACATATACATGCCCGTAGCGACATCCCCCATGGTCTTACCCGTGCCTTCGTCGATGGCCAGGTTGCCGTAGGGCAGCGCCAAGGCAGCCGCTTTCAACTGCTTTGCCAGTGACACGTTAGGTGCGCCCCCCGCCGTAGCACTGATAAGCGCATCAGGTTGCGTGGAACGAATTTTTGAGATGACAGCGGTCCAGTCACTGCCGTCCATCGGAAGGTATTCTTCGCCGATCACCTTCCCACCGTGCTGCTCAATGTACGCTTTTGTAAACTTGAGCATGCCCCGGCCAAAGGCGTAATCGTTGCCGACAAGAAAGTAGTTCTTTGCTCCGAGCTTTTGGGTGAAGTAATCCACTACCGGAGCGACTTGCTGTTCTGGCACCCAGCCGTTGGCATACATCCATTTATTGCAAGAGCGCCCTTCATAGAACGAGGTATAGATATAGGGAACGCGACCTCGGGAAATAACAGGCAAAGCGGCGTTGCGCGCCGCGCTGCTTTCCATCGCGATAATGGCATCGACTTTCTTTTCCAGCACCAGCGTATCGAATGCTTTCTGGGCACCGATTGCACCGGAAGCATCATCAACAATCTCCAACTGCACTGGACGACCGAGTATTCCCCCGGCGGCATTGATCTGCTCCACGGCGAGTTGAGAAGACTGAACAACAGCGGGTGCCACGACGCTGTTGGCGCCAGAGAGCCCCACCGCCACACCGATCCTGATCGGTTCAGCGGCGTGACCCTGGGTGGCGACGAATGCCATCGCGGCAAGAACAGCGATACGGATGAGGGGGTGAGTGGTGGTCATGTGGGTGTCCTCGATAGTTTTATTGTAGAGGTGGGTTAGTAGTGAGGCAGCGGCCAGCCCGTGCCGAGCATGGGGTCGTAGATGTCGGAGCGTCGGTCACGCAGGACCGTGTTGAACGTCGTGAGATGCCGGGATTGGCGAGACGCCTTCAGGTTGATGTCGGCGTAGAGGATTTGCTGGCGGTCAGCGCTGGCCGGGGCAACCAACGGCCAACCGTCGGCACCGACAATGAGGCTGTTGCCAACGAAGTGCTGACCGCGCTCGGTCCCGACACGGTTAGCGCAAATGATGTTCAGACTGTTGGCATGAGCATTGGCCATGGCCAGGGTGTTGGCCATGATCGTGGGATGATCGCCCTGGCCTGGCATGGGCACCCAATTGGTAGGCATACAGACGATATCAGCGCCTTGCATGGCCAACAGTCGATACACTTCCGGGAACCAGCCGTCATAGCAGATGATCATCGCCAAACGGCCAAGTGGCGTATGGAAAACCGGTAGACCCAGATCGCCGGCCTCGAAGTACAGATGCTCGTCACCCCACAGATGGAGCTTGCGATAAGTACCGACGTAACCTTCCGGGCCCACCATGACAGCGGAGTTGTACAGCTTGTGGCCCACTTGCTCGGCAACACCGCCAACGACGTAAACATTGTGCTGGCGGGCTGCGTCCTGCCACGCCTGAACGGTGAGGCCTGCCGGTACGGATTCGGCTAGTTCAAATGCTTCTTCGCGACAAGAAAAGACATACCCGCTGTTGACCAACTCGGGCAGAACAATGATCTGCGCACCGGCGCCGGCCGATTCAGCTATCAGGCGTAGCGACACTTCCAGATTTTCAGCCTTGCAGCCCACTCGTGGCTCCATCTGCACGGCTGCCACGGTAATGCTCGGAAATACTTGGGTTTCATCAGAGGATCGCAAAGCAGGCATTTTATTTTTTCCAAAAAAAAGCCCCCGAATGCGCTACTCACGCAAATCGGGGGCTTCTATAGCCGATATGTACCCAGCACTACTGCCGGGGGTCTGCGATTTCGAGTACGAAATGGCGACCTATGGCGCTCAACCTACAGAGACATGTCGAATGATGTCAACGTTTTTTTGAGTGAACAACGTGAGGAAGCGACGCTCATCGTCGGCAGGTCCGTTCGAATCAGCGAGGCTTTGGCGACGAGATCCCCCTGCTGTCCTTGACCGGGATGAAGTTGGGAAATCTCGCTCAAATGGCAAAACAGCAGCACCAGTAAGCCTTTCCTGGCTGTATACATGCAGTTGTGGCCAACGCAGAACCGCTGGCCGTTGTCTCACGAAATCAATCCACCGGTTTGAGTGGTATCTGAGCCGGCAGACGCGTCAGCATGGTTTCACAATACCAATCATCGAACTGGCATACGCCGTTTTCTGCGATGTCCGAAAAAGGACCGGGTTCGTAAGTCGGAGAGGTAACACCGGCCTGCGTACCTTCAACCAAACGACGGTCTTGATCGTTGGTGGCGAGCCAGACTTTTGTCAGCCGGTCGATATCGTAGTCAACACCTTCAACGGCAGTACTGGGTACAAGCCATTTGGTCGTCACGAGCGTTTCGCCAGGGCCGATTGGAAGTACGCGAAAACTCAATGCGTGATCGCCGAGAAAATGGTTCCAGGTAGACGGGTAGTTAAAGTAGAGCAACGCACCAATGTCCGGCTCCCCGCTTTTATCCAGGCGTCCCGCCACAGCAGGCTTGCCATCCATTGTGTAACTCACGGCGCCCGCGGAAAGCGGAATGCGCGTCATACGGAAACGCCCATTCGGATCCATGACGAGTTTGCTCGGCATACCCGCGCTTTCGCAGCGTTGCCAGTGCGCAGTCAGTTCAGGATCATCTTCGCCCCCGACTCCTGCAACCGACAGATTCTCGACAAAGGAATTCATCAATTCAGGATGCGTACCGTCACAATGGAAGCACTCGCGATTGTTTTCAAAGACGAGCTTCCAGTTACCCTTTTCCACGAGATTGGACTCGAAAGCAACTTTGCAGTTATCCAGGAAATGGGGGGCAATGAAAGGACTTACAGAGTTCCTGAAACTATCGAACTCCGGCGCCTTATCAGCGACGCATACATAAATGTAAGTGTGGACAATTTCACAATGTACCGGCTTCAGATCATATTGAGTCCTGTCGAAATCGGCCCCCATGTTACCGGCAAATAAAAGACTGCCATCCAGCTCGAAAGTCCACTTGTGATAAGGACACACCAGCTTCGCGACTTTGCCTTGGGCGTGCTCGCAAACTTTAGAACCACGATGACGACAGGCGTTGTGAAAAGCACGGACCTGGCCGCTCTTATCCCTGATGATTAAAATCGGATAGTCGCCGATCTGCAACGTCAAGTACTGTCCGGGTTTTTCAATTTCAAAGGTATGACCGGCAAAAATCCAGTCTTTGTGCCAGATCTGCTCAAGATCCTGACGAAACACCTCAGGTTCGATATACAGTTCACGAGGTAGCGCGTGACGTGCTTTGCGCTTTTGAATCAGGTCAATCACGGATGTTGGCTTATTCATTATTATCCTCTACACATCAACCTGACGGTTAACGGCAAATATGTCCGGAAAACAGCGTCATGACCAACGAAGCCTGCGCGCAGAATCGTCAACTTAGACGCCGATACGCATGTCCCAGCCATGTTTAACAAGAGGGTACGACGGCTCACTCAGTCGGCAAAACTACATTTTCGTCGCTCAACTGATAACTTGCCGTTATGAGCCATCAAATCCGGACAATTCCATGCTTACAGCTGCTCTGTAATCAGAGGGAAAACCTACACGCTCCATCTGGAAAACTTCGAAAGGATCCAGTCCCGTACTCGCCGACAGGCATCTTCATATTCAGACCTTTCATTGCAAGCCACGTAATGAAGACTGTTTCGAAGCGTCACTTGGTGCTCGACGGGACGAACAAGCTGGCCCCTTTCGACCATTGCCCCGACAAGCTGATTCCAGCCCAATGCGACACCTTGGTGGGTCAAGACCATATTCATGATCAGGTTGTAGTCATTGGCATGAAAAATAGGCGGACAGTCGGCAGGACGCTCATCGATATCAACGTTCAGAAAGGCCAGCCACACCCCCCAGTCCACATGCTCAGCCACGCCCGAGCGTCCATATGGACTTAGATTAAGCAGCGAAGAATCGCGTACCCCTTCAAGTGAGGTCAGTTCGGGATGCGCTTCCAAAAATGCTGGAGAGCAAACAGGATAAATAATATCGTGGCACAGCTGGTAGCTTTTATACCCGTCCCCCACCTTGCGAATTTTTGAAATGATGATGTCCGGCTCTACGCCAGGTTCCATATTCACGAAATTCTGAGTGGTGATCAGATTGAACTCAATATCCGGGTTGGTCGCACGAAACTCCGGAAGATGCTCGGTTAGCCATAACGCAGAAAAAGCAGGTGAGCAACAAACGGTCAGAATATGCTTCTGCGTCGGAGCGGTTCTAATTCTTTCAGCTGCCTGCGCGATATTAACGAACGACAGTTGCGCCGCCTCAAAAAAAATCTTTCCCTCGGCGGTTAGTTCTACTGTGCGTCCGGAACGCATGAACAGTTGAGCGCCCAAGGAGTCCTCAAGCTCTCGAATCTGCCGGCTGATTGCGGCTTGTGATACGCACAAGGCCTCTGCTGCCCGAGTAAAGCTTTCATATTTAGCGGCGGCGACAAACGCTCTGACAGCCCGAAGGGAAGGCATCCTAAGCAGTAATGTATCGGGGTCAACGTGTCTGCTGAGCATGGTAAGCCCTCATCCTCCTATCATCCGCGAAAGCGGCGGAGCGTAACTCAATAGCCTAGCCCAGGCCATAAGAAGCGTCGTGATTGCGCCAAGGCAGTCGCTTCAGCCAGCAACGATAACGTTAGGTTATCCAAAAAGCCCTGTAAATGTTGTTGGATTTAAGACCCGGATCCCCATAGATTTAAAAAAAGCCCGACCACAAGGGCAAACAATAAAAACCAGGTACAGGTCATGCGCATATCCATCTTCTATTACTGCCCGCCTAAATTACCAACGCTCGATCTCAATTTGGTTTCGTGCGCTGTAGCGTTACACGCAAAGGAGGGACGCAATGACTAATCCAGACGAAATAATTTCCGTTAAGAATGTTTTTAAAATATTTGGCGCACAACCTGATGCGGCGATGAAAATGCTTAGCGCCGGAGCAAGCAAAAAGGATGTTTTCGAGAAAACGGGCCAAGTAATTGGTGTTTTCGACGCCAGCTTTGCCGTCAAGCGCGGTGAAATCTTTGTAATCATGGGACTTTCAGGCTCTGGCAAGTCCACGATGGTGCGATTGTTCAACCGCCTTATCGAGCCGACGTCCGGCAGTATTTATCTGAACGGTCGAGAAATTACCGGGCTGGATGACAAAGCGCTTCTCGATGTTCGCCGCAAAGAGATGGGCATGGTGTTTCAATCCTTTGCCTTGATGCCCCATATGAGCGTTCTCGAAAACACCGCCTTTGGGCTGGAAATTTCCGGCATCAGTGAAAAGGAACGTCATGAGCGCGCCAGGGAAGCCCTCGCCCAGGTCGGGCTTGCAGGGCAGGAGCACAGTTATCCGCACCAACTTTCCGGCGGCATGCAACAACGCGTAGGCCTGGCCCGTGCGCTTGCCAACGACCCGACCATCCTGCTGATGGACGAAGCCTTTTCCGCTCTGGACCCGCTTATCCGCAGCGAGATGCAGGGTGAGCTCATTCGCCTGCAAGCCGAGCAAAAGCGGACCATTATCTTCATCTCCCACGACATCGAGGAAGCCGTTCGCATCGGCCATCGCATCGCAATCATGGAAGGGGGACAGGTGGTGCAAATCGGCACGCCTCAAGAGTTGATCAGTCAACCAGCCAATGACTATGTGCGTACATTCTTCAAAGGATTCGACAGCTCCCGCATTCTCAAGGCAGGCGATGTGGCCAGGCTTGATCCGGAATCGGTTCGCAAGGCAAATGGCCAAGCACCACGATTCAAAGCTGGCCTACCGTTTGGTTATTTGATCGACGAACTTGGACAACTACTCGGGGTCGTCGATATCGATACGAGCGGCGCGGGTGGCAGCACGCATTACACCCTCCATAAACACCAGCCCGTATTTACCGATACTCCCCTGCACGAGGTGCTGGAGATTGCAGCCCACCTGCCCTATCCGGTCCCTGTACTGGACCGTTCGGGCGCGCTCACCGGGACGCTGTCAAAGAGCGAGTTACTGCAAACGCTCAGCCGCCATTAATACAGCCGCGCCCCGCCAAGCTGGCGCGTCCCTGATGACCTGAAGTATCCGCGGCCCTTATAGCGCCGCTACGGTGATATGAAGAGGTAAGCCCTGATGTCCGAGTTCAGTTTTCTCGATCCGTTTCAAGTCGCCACTATCCCACTGGGTGATTGGGTTGAAAGCATCCTCAATTTTCTGGTGCACAACTTTCGCGATGTGTTCCGCGCCATCCGTTGGCCGATTGACCAGGTACTAAACGGCATCGAATACATTCTGCAAAGCATTCCACCCAGCATCGGGATCCTCCTGTCTTCTTTGCTGGGATGGCAACTGGCCGGGAAACGCATGGCCTCACTGTGCTTTGTGACCCTCACGCTGCTAGGCCTTATCGGCGTCTGGTCCGAGTCGATGACCACCTTGGCACTCGTACTGACATCGGTATTCTTTTGTGCATTGCTAGGTGTACCGCTGGGGATTCTCTGCGCCCGCAGTGACAATCTGGAAAAGGTCCTGCGCCCCGTACTCGACGCCATGCAGACGCTGCCGGCGTTCGTTTATCTCGTGCCCGTCGTCATGCTGTTCGGCATCGGCAACGTGCCGGGCATCCTGGTGACCATCGTCTTCGCCCTGCCCCCTCTGGTGCGCCTGACGAACCTGGGCATCCGCCAGGTACCTGAGGACAAAATAGAAGCTGCTCGCGCTTTTGGCTGCACTCCACGGCAGATGCTGACCCGCGTTCAGTTGCCACTGGCGACGTCGACCATTATGGCCGGACTCAATCAGACCTTGATGCTGTCCCTGTCGATGGTGGTCATCGCTTCAATGATCTCGGTGGGTGGTCTCGGCCAGATGGTCCTGAGGGGCATCGGCCGCCTGGACATGGGCTTGGCCACGGTCGGCGGGACAGGCCTGGTGCTGCTTGCCATCTTCCTTGACCGCCTGACCCAGGCCATGGGCGCCCGCACCGGAGCCGACCCAAGCCTGCGCTGGTATCACACCGGTCCCGCAGGCCTTCTGCTACGCCTGTGCGGCGCGAGACAGCCTGCGGGGCGGAGCAAGACCGCCTGACCCTTCCATTCGATCTGCCGCAATGAAGATAAAACCCCAAAAAAGGTACGCGACGATGTCTGAATTCAAGCTTTCCCGCAGCATGCTCAATTGCGCTACAGCCCTCGCCATTGCGGCCATGTCGCTTTGTGCCAACGCTTCGGTGAACCAACCGGGAGACGGTGTGAAGATCACCCCTATCTTCCCTTCTATTGCTGAAGAGCGGTTTCGCGGTGAAGTGGCCGTCGAGGGTCTTCGAGAGCTGGGTTACAAGGTACAAGAGCCCAAGGAGACAGAGTACAGCGTCATGATGATGGCCTTGGGTAACGGTGATGCAGACTTTACGGTGCACTTGTGGGACAAGCTGCACGACAAGTTCTATCAGCAGGCCGGGGGCGACAAGGTCATGGTCAAGGCGGGCGACATCATGCCCGGCGTACTCCAGGGTTATTTGATCGACAAGAAAACCGCTGACGCGTATGGCATCAAATACATCACTGACCTGAAAAAGCCTGAAATCGCCAAACTGTTCGACACCAACGGCGACGGGAAAGCAGACATGACAGGATGCAACCCTGGATGGGGCTGCGAGCTGGTCATCGCCCATCACATGAAGGCCTATGACCTGGAGAAATCGATTAACGTAAACCAGGGTTCCTATTTTGCACTGATGGCCGACACCATCACTCGCTATAAAGAAGGGCAGCCGATTCTCTACTTCACCTGGGTCCCCCAGTGGATCGCCACTGTTTTGGTAGAAGACAAGGATGTGGTCTGGCTGGAAGTACCGAAAACCGACCTGCCGGATGGCAAGAATGATGTCGACACGATGTACAAGGGCAAGAACCTTGGCTTTGCAGTAGACAAAGTCGAAGCCGTGTTGAACAAAGACTTCGCCCAGAAAAATCCGGCGGCCTTGAAGTTCCTCTCAGTGATGCAAATCACCACCGCTGACGAAAGTGCCCAGAACTTGAAGATGCAAGAGGGCGAGAAAAAGCCTGCCGATATCCGTCGTCACGCCAAAGAGTGGGTAGCCGCACACCGGCAGCAGTTTGACGAATGGTTGCAAACCGCTCGCGCTGCGGCGACACAAGCTAACAATTGATATGAATACAGCGGTGGGGCAAGTCGATGACGGGCTCCACCCTGTAGATTTTAGCCAAGTTTGGGATGTAGGCCGGTATAGATTCGATAACCCAGGCAACTGCAAAAACACTTCAATTCCGTCAGACCACATAGTCGTTTGAAACTTTAAAAGCTTGATAGCGACGTCTATTGAATACTCGCTCGCATGAATTGCCAACTTTCGCTGGCGCATACGGTGGTTCAACGGTTGATAGGACGATGACCGCACTCCTTGGCGCTCGGTCGTTTTGCATGACTGGCGTCGGATCGGTTGAATGAACAGGATCTTGAAATGTTGAAAGTATCTTCGTTACCTGCCGATGACCAATCCTGCGGGTGGTACCACTTGAGCAAGGGGCGCCAGATCAAGCCAGCCCACCAAGGCCATAGCCACGCACGCTGGGTCATTGTCGGTGCCGGCTTCACAGGGCTTGCCGCCGCCCGTCAGCTGGCGGCTCATTTTCCCGATGACACCATCCTGTTGATCGAAGCTCAGGAAGTGGGTTTTGGCACCTCCGGTCGCAATGCCGGGTTCGCTATCGATTTGCCGCATGACATCGCCGCGGAGGATTACATAGGCGATATCGCCACGGCAAAAACAACACTTAAACTTAATTTGAGTGGCCTGAATTATCTAAAAGAGTTAGTTGAACAACACAGCATCGATTGCCAAATGAAGCATTGTGGCAAATATCAGGCCGCCGTTGAACCAAGAGGCATCGCCGTTCTGGATGCCTATCGCCGCGGACTCGATAAACTCGATCAGCCCTACCAGATGATTGAGGCTGGTGAATTACCCGAACATATTGGCACGCATTTCTACCGTAAAGCATTGTTTACCCCAGGGACTTCTCTGCTTCAGCCTTCGGCGCTTGTCAAAGGCTTGGCCGACAGTCTTCCCAGTAATGTGACGCTGTACGAAAACACTGCAATCACTCATGTGGAATATGGCACAAAGACGGTACTCAAGCATGCCTCAGGTTCAATCACCGCGGACAAACTGATCCTGACCAATAATGCCTTTGGTATGAGTTTCGGCTTTCTCAAAGGGCGAATGCTGCCGGTGTTCACTTATGCCAGCCTGACCCGCCCCATGACCGAACAAGAGCAAGCTCGCCTCGGCGGCCGACCTTATTGGGGTGTCATCCCTGCGGATCCATTCGGTACTACGGTACGTCGCACACCGGACCACCGTCTTCTGATCCGTAACAGTTTCAGCTTCAATCCGGACGGCCGCAGCGATTCAAAATACTTGAAACGCTTTGTTGCCAGGCATCAGGCATCTTTCGAGCAACGCTTTCCTATGTTGCCTGAGATGAAGTTCGAATATACCTGGGGAGGCGCATTGGCGCTTTCACGTAACCACATGGGGCATTTCGGCGAACTGTCGCCCAATGTCTATGGAGCACTCTGCTGCAACGGGTTGGGGGTTACCCGTGGGACAGCCACCGGGAAGCTCTTAGCGGACTGGCTGGCCGGGGAGCACTCTGAACTCATCGATTTCGTCTTGAAATCGCCGGGGCCATGCCCTAACCCCCCTGCTCCACTGGTTTCAGCAGGCGTCAATATAAGTTTGCGCTGGGGGCAATACCGAGCCGGTAAAGAAAGCTGACCCGCCCCATATTTTAAGAAGTTCCAGTCCGCTTGTTCGTTCTTCTGCAGGCGGCTTCCCATGGTTGAAAAACTGGCGGCGCTGACCTATCGAGCGGCGCCGCTTGAAAGACAGTGATACTAATTGGAGCGAGATTGATGAAATTTGAAGGCATTTACACACCGGCCATTACGCCCCTGACCTCTGACGGCAGTATCGATAAGACAGCCTTTGCCGAAGTCCTGGAGTATCTGGTCGACTCCAAAGTGCACGGTGTCATTATTGGCGGCTCAACCGGCGAATATTACGCCCACTCTCCCCAGGAGCGTTTCGACTTGGCCGCCCAGGCCAAGGACGTGTTGCGCGGTCGTCTACCGCTGATCGTGGGTACCGGGGCCATTCGCACTGAGGACTCGGTCGCCTACGCCGAAGCAGCGAAGGCCATCAAGGCCGATGCATTGTTGGTTGGCTCGCCCCCCTATGCGCTGCCAACGCAAAAAGAGATCGCATTGCATGTCAAGGCTGTGGACCGCGCGGCCTCGCTCCCCATCATGCTTTACAACTATCCAGGCCGCATGAGCGTAAGCATGGGCGAGGAATTCTTTGATGAGGTCAGCGATGTGACAAACATCGTCGCCATCAAGGAAAGCTCCGGCGACATGGCCCAGTTGCACCGTTTGGCCTGTAAATACCCGCGCATCGCCCTGTCTTGCGGATGGGACGATCAGGCCCTGGAGTTTTTCGCATGGGGCGCCCGCAGCTGGGTGTGTGCCGGTTCCAACTTCATCCCTCGCGAGCACGTCGCCCTGTACGAGGCCTGCGTCGTCGAGAAAAACTTCGACAAAGGCCGTCGCATCATGGCGGCGATGATGCCACTGATGGACGCTCTGGAAGGCGGGAAGTTTGTCCAGTCCATCAAGTACGGGTGTGAACTGAATGGCTTGAGCACCGGTGGCCTGCGCGCCCCCCTGCAGGGCCTGGATGTGGATGAAAAGCAGACGCTGCAAGGCGTCGTCACCGAGCTCAAGCGCAACATCGCGCAGATCACTGGAGGTGCCTGAAATGGCTGATCTACTGACCAAGGAACAGTACGCGGCCATCGCCGCCAAGTTGGAATTTCCTACCCAGGCATTCATCAACGGCGAGTTCCGGGATGCCCTCTCTGGAAAAACGTTCATCACGACGAACCCGGCCACGGGTGAAAAGCTTGCAGAGGTTGCGGCATGCGATACCCGTGACGTCGACGTTGCCGTGGCTGCCGCCAAGCAGGCGTTCGAGGATGGGCGCTGGCATAAGCTGTCACCGGGCGCACGCAAGCAAGTGCTGCTGCGCTTCGCTCAATTGCTGGAAGACAATGCACACGAGCTCGCCGTGCTGGAAAGCCTGGACAGTGGCAAGCCAGTCAGCGAATGCCAGAACGTCGACGTGCCCGATACCATCCATACCCTGCGCTGGCATGCGGAGCTGATCGACAAGGTGTACGACAGTACCGCGCCGACCGGCCAGGGTGCGGTAACCCTGGTGGTGCGCGAAGCGATCGGTGTCGTCGGCCTGGTCCTGCCTTGGAACTTCCCATTGCTGATGCTGGCCTGGAAGATCGGCCCTTCCTTGGCCGCTGGCTGTTCCATCGTGGTCAAGCCGGCCAAGGAAACCACCCTGACCGCATTGCGTGTTGCCGAGTTGGCGCATCAGGCCGGTATTCCGGCAGGCGTATTCAATATTACCCCTGGCGGCGGCCGGGAGGCTGGCGAAGCAATCGGTCGGCACATGGATGTGGCAATGGTCAGCTTCACCGGTTCTACCGACACGGGCCGGTTATTTCTCAAGTACGCGTCCGAGTCGAACCTCAAGCGCGTGGTGCTCGAACTGGGGGGTAAGAACCCCGCCGTGGTGATGAATGATTGCGAAGACCTCGATCAGGTTGCCCAGTATGTGACCGCCGGCGCTTTCTGGAACATGGGCGAAAACTGCTCGGCCTCCTCACGGCTGATTGTCCATGAAGACGTCAAGGATGAACTGCTGAAACTGATCGGCAAGCATTTGCGTGATTGGAAAATGGGCGACCCACTGGATCCTGAAAATCGCCTCGGTGCCATGATCAGCAAAACGCATTTCGATAAAGTGCGCTCGTATCTGGAATTGGCCGCCGAGCAGCAACTCAACGTGACGCAAGGTGGCGGGACTGAGTCCGGCGTCTTCGTCCAGCCGACGATCATCGACGGAGTCGAACGTGAAAGTCGCCTGTTTATCGAAGAGATCTTCGGGCCGGTACTGAGTGTCACCAGCTTCAGTACTCTCGACGAAGCCATAGAACTTGCCAACGACACAGTCTACGGCCTGGCGGCATCCGCCTATACCGGCAGCCTGCGTAATGCCTTGCGCCTGTCGCGGGAGATTCGTGCGGGCGTGGTCACCGTCAACTGTTTCGGGGAAGGCGACGCATCTACACCGTTCGGTGGCTACAAGGAATCAGGCTTTGGTGGTCGCGACAAATCCGTCTGGGCGCATGACCAATACACCGAGCTGAAAACCATCTGGATTGACGCTTCGTAACCTGATCAGGCACGTGCTGTATTGACGACGCTCAGTAGCCCGGTCACCGCTTCACGCAAGCGGTGACCGGGCTATGGACGCCCTTCGGCTTGTTGGTCGCCTGGTCAGGCAGAACCTTTCACAGATTGAACTCTGGACGCCATCATGACTTCTTCACCTTTTTCGATTCCAGCCAACGCCCGACGCATCGACCCAGCCAGACAACGTGCAACTGCATTAAAAAAAGATGGCTCCGCCGAGGACAACGACCGCGTCGAAATAGGCCCCACGCCGCTGGCTTTTGCGGAGTGGGAACGTTTGGGCCTGGAACCGCCCCATCTGCCCACCCTGCGTACATACCGATTGCAACGACTGGTTGATCAGTTGGTAGCCCGTGACCTGGGCGGCATTCTGTTATTCGATCCGCTGAATATCCGCTACGCAACCGATACCACCAACATGCAGTTATGGACGACCCATAATCCCGCACGGGCATGCTTCGTCGCCGCCAGTGGACATGTTGTCCTGTGGGACTTTCATGGCTGCGATCACCTGTCCGCCCACTTGCCGCTGGTGACAGAGTTGCGCAGTGGCGCGTCTTTTTTCTTTTTCGAGACCGGTGAGCACACCGACCGACACGCCAGACATTTCGCCGCGCAAATCGACGAGTTGCTGCGCCAACACGCCGGTGTCAATCGTCGGCTTGCGGTGGATCGAATCGAAGTCGCTGGCCTGCGCGCCTTGGATGCATTGGCGATCGAAATCTGCAGCGGCCAGGAAGTGACTGAATTCTCCCGCATGATCAAGGGCCCTGATGAGGTCAAGGCGATGCGCTGTGCGGTGGCCGCGTGCGAAGCTTCGGTAGCCGAAATGCACCAGGCCATGCGTGCCGGCGTGACTGAAAACGATGTCTGGGCCGCCCTGCATGCCGGTAATATCCGCCGCGGTGGCGAATGGATCGAGACCCGAATTCTCAGCTCCGGCCCTCGCACCAATCCCTGGTTCCAGGAGTCTGGCCCACGGGTGTTGAGCGACGGCGACTTATTGTCATTCGACACGGATCTGATCGGCACCTACGGCATGTGCGTGGACATGTCCCGCAGTTGGATCTGCGGCGGGCTGGAGCCTACGGCCGAACAGAAACGCCTGTATCGAATTGCCCATGACCATATCACCCACAACATCGAGCTGATCAAGCCAGGCGTGCGCTTCACGGAGCTGACCAAGCAGTCGCATCGGCTGCCCGAACTCTGCCGCGCCCAGCGATACGGCGTGCTGTTCCATGGCGTCGGCCTGTGCGACGAGTACCCCAGTATCCGCTATCCGGAGGACTTGGAATCTTACGGATACGAGGGCGAGCTGCAGCCAGGCATGGCCCTTTGCGTCGAAGCGTACGTGGGTGAAGTGGGTGGCCGCGATGGCATCAAGTTGGAGAACCAGTTGTTGGTCACCGAAACCGGCTATGAACTGCTGACGCACTACCCTTTCGACGACAGTTTTCTGCAAGCATGAAACTCGATCGATGAATCAGTTAACCGTGTGTCATCAAACATCAAGCATCGGCTTCCTCTTGCTTGAGAACTTCTCCCTGACGTGCTTTACGCAATGCCTGGACGTGCTCGTGACGGCCAATCTGATTCGGCCAGGCTCGGTAAAAGTTCATACATTCAGTTGCAACGACTCCGAAGTCACGAGCGACCTGGCCATCCCTATCAGGCCGGATACCCCGCTTACCGACATTAGAATCGCCGCCCTGGATCTGATGATTGTCTGCGGTGGGTTGCGTACGCCAAGAGTCGTGCCTGACGGACTGGTGAAACTCTTGAACAAGCTCGCCAGCATGCCCATTGCGCTCGGTGGGTTGTGGAATGGCGCCTGGTATCTGGGTAAAGCCGGGTTGTTGGATGGCTACCGCTGTGCCATTCACGCAGAACAACGGATCGCTTTATCCGAATGTTCACCCAACACAAATGTAACTCTGGACGCCATGGCAATTGATCGAGACCGGCTCACGGCGGCCAGCCCCGCGGGGGCATTTCAAATGATGATCAAGTGGCTTTACGCAACGCTTGATCAGGATGTCGTGAATGCGGTTTTTGAGCTGCTGGATCATGACCAGTCCAGGTTTCGTACATCAGTGCCGGTTCAAGATGGCAAGGTCAGCGCCGCGCTACGAGAAATCATCACATTGATGGAATGTAACCTGGAAGAGCCGTTGAGCCAGGATCAACTCGCCGAGTGTGTTCGGCTATCAAGACGCCAAGTGCAACGCCTCTTCCAGGAACAATTGGGAATTCCTCCACAACGTTACTACCTGGCATTGCGCCTTAAAGGCGCCCAGCGCCTGATACAGAACTCAAGCCTTACGATCATCGATGTTTCAATCGCCTGCGGCTTTGCCTCGACCCCCCATTTCAGCAAATGCTACAGCTCTTTTTTTGGTTATCCACCGTCGAGGGAAAGTCGCCACGAACTGTGAGAGCTGCACGGGTACGTAATATCCAAAAGGAGCGCAACATAGTGTCCACTTCGCAGCCCCCTGTCCCACAATCCGTCGGATTCCTGCTGTTGGATGGCTTCACTTTCATTTCCCTGGCATCAGCGATAGAACCCTTGCGCATGGCCAATCAGCTCTCCGGTAGAGAGTTGTACCGATGGTTCACCCTGGGCCAGGACGCAAAGCCCGTGCGTGCCAGCGCCGGCTTGCAAATAACACCCGACACCAGCATGCAAGAAACCCCTCCGTTATCCACCGTGATCGTGTGCGGCGGAATGCATATCCAGGACAGCGTCAGCCATGAACATGTGCTTTGGCT
The DNA here is from genome assembly GCF_006227205.1 of Pseudomonas sp. ICMP22404. Lineage (GTDB taxonomy): Bacteria > Pseudomonadota > Gammaproteobacteria > Pseudomonadales > Pseudomonadaceae > Aquipseudomonas. The sequence goes on along the minus strand of NZ_VCNG01000002.1, from coordinate 267,100 downwards.
GCAGAGCCAAGCCCGCCTGGGTCGCAAGTTGGGGGCCATCTGCACAGGGAGCTGGGCGCTGGGCAAAGCCGGACTGTTGGAAGGACACCGATGCAGTGTTCATTGGCAATGCCTGGAGCTGATGCGCGAAGCGTTTCCAGTGGCAGATATCACGCCACACCTCTTCTCCATCGATAGAAACCACTTGACCTCATCGGGCGGCACCGCACCGATGGACATGATGTTGCACATCATCAGAAGCGAGCATGGCCGTGAATTGGCCGCGGCAATTTCCGACATGTTCATGTATGAACGTATGCGAGATGATCAGGATCAGCAGCGCATACCGCTCAGGCATACACTGGGCGCCAACCAGCCCAAACTGCAAGCGGCCATCCTGTTGATGGAGGCCCATCTGGACGCGCCCCTCGAACTCAAGGTGCTGGCACACAAGGTCGGGATTTCACGGCGCCAACTGGAGCGGTTGTTTCAAAAGTACTTGGACATTTCTCCGTTGCGCTATTACCTCAAGCTGCGCTTAGTCCGGGCACAGCAGTTGTTGAAGCACTCCCCATTATCCATCCTGAAAATAGGTACGCTGTGCGGCTTTGGTTCAGCAGACCAATTCACCAGAAGCTATCGAGGGTATTTCGGCGTCACGCCACGTCATGAACGCACTTCGTCGAATACCCATGGGACAACCCCTGTACATTCCCAGGCAGCCACCGCCTCCACGCAGACGGTGACCGGGTTTTAATGGGGCTCAGATAAACGGAACGTAGATCAACTAGTGGCTGGCGCCTTCGATAGGCTGCAGATGGGCATAGCTGGCGACAAAGCGGCTGTATTTGTGTTGACCGCAGGTGTAAGGCGCGTACTTGGCCGGGTTATCGGCACTGATGCACGTGGCGACGGTCTCAACCGGCGCGTCGAAGTCCAAGTCAATGAAGAAGGGAATGGAATACCGTTCGACGCCGCTGGTATTGATCACGCGGTGCATGGTCGACGTGTAGCGATCATTCGTCAGGGTTTGCACCAGATCACCGATATTGACAATGAATGTGTCCTCCACCGGTGGGGCGCTTACCCATTCTCCAGCGCGATTGCGTACTTGCAAGCCGCCGACCTTGTCCTGGAAAAGAATCGTCAGAAAACCATAGTCCGTATGCGCTCCGATCCCGATTTCCTTTTGTGAAATTTCGCCACTCTGCGAGGGGTAGTGCAACAATCGCTGAATGGTGATCGGCTTGCGCTGCAGTTTTTCAAAGTAGTCCGCGGGCAGATCCAGGCTCAGGGCAATGGCGCTGATGAGCTTACGAGCCAGGTCAAGCATCGCACGATGATAGGCCTCGCAGACGTCGGAAAATTGCGCGGGCTCTGACGGCATCAGGTTCGCCCCGAAGAACGGAGACACTTCATCATCATGGGCGCCGTAGTCGAAGCACTCCTTGAAATCGCGGGTGTTTTCCGGATCGACGTTTTCCGCGTACATGGGAATGTAGCCGCGAAGCGTGGGACCTGAATGAACCACGTTCAGCTCATTCTTTTTATCAAAAGGCAGGGCAAAGAAATTTTTTGTCTGAGCGTACATCGCGTCTATCAAGGTGCGAGAAACGCCGTGATTCCTGATATAGAAAAAACCGACTTTCTCGCAAGTTTCGCCGATCTGGCGCGAAACTTTCAGTGGATCGCTCCCATCCAGTAATGGCGCGATATCAATAAAAGGGATTTCTTCAAACGTAGTCTGTTTGCTTGCAAGCCGGGCATCGGTCAGCTGAATCATCGGTATTCCTCAACAAAAGCGCCGCGTTTTAGTTATTCTGAAAAAGTTCCAGCGTACGAAATCAAGAGCGTTGTTCTTGATCCTTATGCTGAAATCATTGTTCAGGACTGAGCGGACACCAACAAACCATTTTTCATTCAATACTCATGAGAAAAAATCAATCATGAAAACTGAATCAAGCCTATAACTCCTGATGTTATATGCATGTCATTTCAGGGTTTGTTTAAGTCAGGTTTCGTTGATCGTTAGACTTGGCAGATTCAGGACACGTTATCAGGTTCATTCATCCGTATTGCAATCTTTGCGAAGCCGTCGTGCAAGGCTGTGGCGCCTCGTATCTTTCTCCAAAAACTCAACCGCTATGAACGCTTCGATACCCGCTCCAGCTTCAACTTTCTCGATAAAACTCAGAATCGCCTTCCTCATGAACCAGTGGGAGGTGCGATCCAGCTTGGCTGATGCGGACTTCAGCCTGGCCCGCGTTTCCTCGTCCAACTTGATGCCCTGTGTGGTCACTGCCATATTTTCTTTCCTCATTCATTAACCGAGTTCGTTCTTATAACGAGGCACTAATGCATCAAGCTCCACAGGGCCAGAAGCGGAACGTTTGTCGATTTCATGGCATGGACACAGGATGGAAAGTTGAACACGACGCCCCCAGCCCCGGGCGTCCACCACCCCACATCCTCGCGATACCAGTCGCCCGGCGAAAGAACGAGATAGAACTCGGCAGGCGGGTGCTGGTGATAGGGATAGCAGGTCTGCGGCATCATGAGCGCCAATCCCAAGGTCAAGGTGGAACATTCCAGCAATCCTCCCGGCCCGGCGATTATGCCGTGACGATGTCGCTCCACGAAAGCGCTGTCCTGGTCGGCCTGGGCCTGGCGGTTTATCCAAGGGACATGGGGCAAGAGCGTGCCTAACGCGTCCCATATCGATACCAGGTCATCATCGCTCCTGGGCGCCGCGTGAAGGGCTTCGGCTAAATGAGGCGCCAAAAAACCTGGCAACGCGCTTGAAGTTTTCGCCGGTTTGCGAATTGTCCATTGGGCCGCATTCAGAGATGCGGCGTGCGCCTGCGCCTCATCGCAAAGGCTGCCCGACAGGACGTTTTGCAGCGAACGCTTCAGCCGTTCGCCGCTGCGGATAATGTCCCGCTCCCACGCCATATTTTCAGTGCTGTTCATCATCGTTTTCGCCCACGTTTCCCAAGCGATGTATCGAACGAGCTTACAAACGGCTCAACTGTTCCAGCAGACCAACAGAAACACGGATCCCATCATTCTGGGCGTTGACCGTTGCGTGTTGCCGCTCCCATCCCGGTCTGTGAACGCCCATTTGCGTCAAGCGAGCCATTTGGTTGGCAAGCCGCTGCTCGAATCCCTCTGAAAAATACGTCGGCGCCAAAAGCAGTATCAACAGGCCACAGCCAGGCGACTGGGCCCCCTGGTTGAACGCCGGCGCATCCAGCGACCAGTTGGCGCCCGTGAGCCCCGCTGCCAGTACTTCGACCATGAGCATCAGGTTGGCCCCGCGATGACCACCAAAAGGCAGCAACGCACCACTCAGCGCTGCCAGGGCGTCACGTGTTCCGTTGCCATACTGGTCAACCGCCCATCCCTCGGGAATACCGCTGCCTGTCGAGGCGGCATGGGCGATGTTCACGAATGCCGTGGCACTGCATGCCTGGTCGAACAATAGCGGGACGCCATCGGCCGAGGGCGCGGCAAATGAGATCGGATTGGTCGAGTAGGTCTTGCCCCTGGCACCAGGAACGGCAACCAGGGCCGGCCCGTTTGCGACCGCCAATGCGATCAGTCCGGCCTGGGCAAACCGCAGCGTGTAGTCGCCGAGTTCACCGCTGGTGAAACTATTGCACTGGCTCAACGTGGCCATGCCATTGACATGCGCGGCATGACACAACGAATCGAAACACCGGTCGACGCCGAGCTGGGCAATTCCACCTTGGGCATCAGATTTGAAGATGATTGCGCCGGCGCGGCTGATGCGTGGCTCGACACATGGATTAATACGTCCGGAGGAAAAGCCCGGTAAATAGTCGGCGAGGTGTCGAAACCCCACGGCCTGGTTACCACGCGCTTGCGCCGCAACGGTGGCGTGGGCCAATGAATTGGCCACCGCTGGGGAGCAGCCCTTCGATTCGCAGAGATGCTTCACCCAGTCGACCGCTTCATCAAGGGTAAAGCGACGATAGGCTGTGGTATTCAAGGGTATCGCCTGAATGTTCGTTCGAAGAATCCGGAGCCCTTTGCGAAGGGCTCCGGACGGCAACACAACTATTGGCTGGCAGCAGCCATTATGGGGCTGGTGTTGCGGAGGCGGTCTGGCTGCCGAACATCGCGTCGAAGCGGGGCTTGTTGGCGGCGTAGTACTCTGCAACTACCTTGTCTGCCGAACTGTCACGGGCGGTCGCCATCAGCTTCTCGAGGTCGCTCTTGGGAATCTTGAAGTTGGCGAAGAACCGGGCGACATCGGGATGTTCGGCGCTGAAGCCTTTGCGGGCAATCGCGTGAATTTGCTCGGCACCACCAAAGATCTGCTTCGGATCGTCCAGGTAGCGCAGTGGCCACTTGGCGAACATCCAATGTGGACTCCAGGCATTGATCAACGCCCATTTGTCACGCTTGAGGTTGCGATCCAGCTCGCTCAGCATGCCCGACTCCGAAGAGGCAACCATCTTGTAGCCATCGAGTTTGTATTCCTTGATGGCCTTTTCCGTCAGTTTGTACTGACCGTTGCCCACTTCCGATGTCAGGATCTTGCCGCCGAGTTTTTCCCGCACATCTGGCTTGTTGAGGTCCTCGACACTGGCAATCTCGCTGGTGGGAATGGACGTTGGTACGGCCATGCCGATCCGGCCTTCATACAGCACGCCGAGGTCTTCGAGCTTGTCCTGGTATTTGTCGTAGAACGACTTGTGGGTGCTCGGTAGCCAGACCATCGGGATCAGGTCGATATTACCGTTGGCCAGGGCCTGGAACTGAATGCCAATATCGGCAAGTATCAATTTGACCGGTTGTTTCAAGTGGTCGCGCAATGCTGTATCTGCCAGCTTTACAGCAATTTCCGTATCCGACCAGTTCACCCATCCGATGCGGATTGGCGTGGGTTCCTCGGCGTGGGCCATCAGGCTGCCGGCGGCCATCGCCAGGCCCGCAAACCAGCCGATACAAGTTTTGCTGGACAACGTCATCATGGTGCATCTCCGCGTACTGTATTAATAGTTATTGGCAGGGCAGAAGAAGAATTAACGCTCCCTCATCAGAGCAGAGTGTTATTACGCTCCTCAAGGGATTTAATGTTATGCATGAATAAGTTTTAGTTATGCGAGAAGTCTTCCTGTCTCTCGGTCGCTCGGTCCTCCTCCGCCCTCAGGCGAAACTTATCAACGTAAGCACTCACAGTGCTTTCTCGAGTGCCGGTAACGCCTCGAACACATCCGCCACCAACATGTAGTCCGCCACTTGAGCAATCGGCGCTTCAGGGTCCTGGTTGATCGCAACGATGACCTTTGAACCACTCATGCCGGCCAGATGCTGAATGGCGCCGCTGATACCTGCCGCAATGTAAAGCTCTGGTGCGACGATCTTGCCCGTCTGCCCGACCTGCAAATCGTTGGGGGCAAAACCCGAATCGACTGCGGCACGCGATGCGCCTACGGCACCGCCTAGCTTGTCTGCCACTCGCTCGATCAAGGCGAAATTTTCTTTGCTCTGCATCCCGCGGCCACCGGACACGACGACGCGGGCGCTCGACAGATCAGGCCGTTCGCTGGCCGTCAATTGCTCGCTCACGAAGCGCACATTGCTCGCACTTTGTCCGCCCTCCACCGCCACCACTTCGCAGCGATGTTCATGGGACAGGGCCTGGGCGAACGCCGATGCGCGGACCGTGAGCAACTTGATCGGATCGAGGGACTGCACGGTGGCGATGGCGTTACCGGCGTAAATGGGCCGCTGGAAAGTGTCCGCCGAGACAATGTGGGTGACGTCGGACAGCATGCCGACATCCAGGCTGGCCGCGACCCGGGGCAGCACGTTGCGGCCCATACTGCTGGCGTCGGCAACGACGTGTGTATAACCGCCGGCCACCAGTGACGTGATCAGAGGCTGGATATTTTCGGCCAAGGCATTTTCGAACATCCCCCCCTGCGCCAGGAGCACCCGATCCAGACCCTGGATCAGCGCCGCCTGTTGCGCCACTACCGATGCGTCAGCCCCACCCATCACCAGCAAATCCATCTTGGCGCCCAGGGCCGTGGCGGCGGTCACGGCACTCCACGTACCTGCCGTCAGTTGACCGGCGCTGTGCTCGGCGATCACCAATGTACGCATCAAATCACCCCCGCAACGTTTTTCAATTTATCCACCAGTTCGGCCACCGAACCGACGTTGATTCCCGCTTTGCGCACGGCAGGCGGGACAACTCCTAATAATCGAGCGTGTTCCTTCACGCTTGCGCCCAAGGTGTCAGCGGCAATGATTTCAAGCGGCTTTTTCTTGGCTTTCATGATGTTGGGCAACGAGGCGTAGCGCGGTTGGTTCAGCCGCAAGTCGCAGGTCACCACCGCAGGCATGGCGAGGGCGAGCACCTGGCTGCCACTGTCGACCTCTCGCTCGACGACCCATTGACCATCCACCTGATTGATGGCTGAGGCGTAGGTGGCCTGACCGCTGCCGATCAACTGCGCGACCATTTGCCCGACCTGATTGTTCTCCTGATCGATCGCCTGCTTGCCGAACAGGATCAATTGCGGCTTTTCCTGATCGATCACTTTGCTCAGGTACTTGGCGACGTTGAGCGGCTCAAGTACTGCATTCGTCTCGACCAACAGCGCCCGGTCCGCGCCGAGTGCCAATGCCGTGCGCAGTTGTTCCTGAGCGGCCGACGTACCCACGGAGACAACCACCACTTCGGATGCCACCCCCTTCTCCTTGAGGCGTATCGCCTCCTCCACCGCGATTTCGCAGAACGGATTCAAGGCCATCTTCACGCCACCGAGCTCGACGTCTGAACCGTCGGCTTTCACCCGGACTTTCACATTCGGGTCGATGGCGCGCTTTACCGCAACGAGCACTTTCATAGTTCTTCGCACTGCCCCCTGGCACTTTGGATCGATGCGGGATGGCCGGACGCACGCGCCGTACCACCCCTGTTTCGACTGGATGGTAATCCCGGTTTTTCCGCCACGCAAGAAAAATGTACACCTATGTCTTAATCGTTGACACACATGAACATTCAACATACCGTTATGTCAAACCAAGCCTGATGTTCTGTTCTCGGAGCGCAACACCATGTCCAGCGATCCTCTGCTGCAGCCCTATAAGATCAAACACCTGACCCTCAAGAACCGGATCATGACCACCTCTCATGAGCCGGCTTATCCTGTCGACGGCATGCCGAAGGATCTGTACCGCGCCTATCATGTCGAACGCGCCAAGGCTGGCGTGGCACTGACCATGACGGCGGGCTCCGCCGCCGTTTCCCGTGACAGCCCGCCAGTGTTCAACAACGTGCTGGCGTACAAGGATGAAGTGGTCAAATGGATGAAGGATCTGACCGACGAATGTCACGAACACGGCACGGCGGTGATGATTCAACTGACTCACTTGGGGCGGCGCACACGCTGGGACAAGGCCGACTGGCTGCCGGTCGTCTCACCCTCCCATCGCCGCGAAGCGTCCCACCGGGCTTTCCCGAAAAAGATGGAAGAATGGGACATCGACCGCATCATCAAGGACTATGTGGACGCCGCCGAACGCATGAAGGCCGCCGGGCTGGACGGCTTGGAACTGCAGGCCTACGGACACCTCATGGATCAGTTCTGGTCGCCACTGACCAACGACCTTGATGGCCCCTACGGCGGTTCGCTGGAGAACCGGTTGCGCTTTACCTTCGACATCCTGCGCGGCATTCGCCAGCGCTGTGGCGAGGACTTCCTGTTGGGGGTTCGCTACACCGGCGATGAAGATCTGCCCGGCGGTTTCGGTGCCAAGGACGGCATCCAGATCTCGCACATGCTCAAGGACAGTGGCCTGGTCGACTTCCTCAACGTCGTTCGCGGCCACATCGATACCGATGCCGGCCTCACCGACGTGATTCCGATCCAGGGCATGCGCAACTCCCCGCACCTGGATTTTGCCGGCGAGATCCGCTCGGCCACCGGCTTCCCCACCTTCCATGCCGCGAAGATTCCCGACGTCGCCACCGCCCGCCATGCCATCGCCTCTGGCAAGGTGGACATGATCGGCATGACCCGGGCGCACATGACCGACCCGCACATCGTGCGCAAGATCATCGAGAAGCGCGAAGAAGAGATCCGCCCCTGCGTCGGCGCCAACTACTGCCTGGACCGCATCTATCAGGGCGGTGCCGCGTACTGCATTCACAACGCCGCCACCGGGCGCGAAACCACCATGCCCCACGAAATCCCCAAGGCGTCGGTCAAGCGCAAAGTGGTGGTGATCGGCACCGGCCCGGCGGGCCTGGAGGCGGCACGGGTAGCCGGCGAACGCGGCCACGACGTCACGGTGTTTGAAGTGGCCGATCAACCCGGCGGCCAGATCCGCCTGACAGCGCAGAGCGAGCGCCGCCGCGAGATGATCAGCATCATCGACTGGCGCATGGCGCAATGCGAACGGCTGGGCGTGAAATTCCATTTCAATACCTGGGCCGAGGCCGAGACGGTGCTGGCTGAAAATCCGGATGTGGTGATCGTCGCCACCGGAGGCTTGCCGCACACCGAAGTGCTCAAGCACGGCAATGAACTGGTGGTGTCTACCTGGGACATCATTTCCGGTGACGTCAAGCCGGGCCAGAACGTGCTGATCTTTGACGATGCAGGCGACCATGCGGCCCTGCAAGCGGCCGAAGTCATCGCCAACAGCGGCGCGAAACTGGAGATCGTCACACCGGACCGCTCGTTCGCACCCGAAGTGATGGCGATGAACCTGGTGCCCTACATGCGCAGCCTGCAAGACCTGAACGTCACCTTTACCGTCACCTATCGGGTCGACTCGGTGGAGAAACGCGACGGGCAATTGGTGGCTAACTTCGGCAGCGATTATGGCCAGGTGCATAAACAGCGAGTGGTCGATCAGGTGGTCATCAACCACGGCACCCTGCCCCTCGACGATCTGTACTTCGAACTGCGTCCCCATTCGCGCAACAACGGTGCGGTTGAACAGCATGATCTGATCGCCGGGAAAACCCAGAACATCGTTACCAACCCCGAGGGCCGCTTCCAGCTGTTCCGGATCGGCGACGCGGTGTCGGCACGCAATACCCACGCGGCCATCTACGATGCGTTGCGACTGGTCAAGGACATCTGAAGTCATGCCCCTGATCCTGGATCAGGGGCAATTCACTATTCGAAACGAGGCTCTACCATGTCAGCACAGACCTTGAAATCAAGGGCTGCGGTCGCATTCGCGCCCAATGAACCGTTGCAACTGGTCACCATCGATGTCGCACCGCCCAAGGCTGGTGAGGTCCGGGTGCGTATCGTTGCCACCGGCGTCTGCCACACCGATGCGTTTACCCTTTCAGGAAGCGACCCGGAAGGTATCTTCCCTAGCGTCCTGGGCCATGAAGGTGGCGGTATCGTCGAAGCCGTCGGCGAAGGTGTCACTTCGCTGCAGGTCGGCGACCATGTGATTCCGCTCTATACCGCCGAATGCGGCCAGTGCAAGTTCTGCCTTTCCGGCAAGACCAACCTCTGCCAAGCCGTCAGGGCGACCCAAGGCAAAGGCCTGATGCCCGACGGCACTTCACGCTTTTCCTATGAAGGCAAACCGTTGTTCCACTACATGGGTTGCTCGACATTTTCTGAATACACCGTGTTGCCGGAAATTTCCCTGGCGAAGATTCCCAAGGAGGCGCCGTTGGAGCAGGTCTGCCTGCTCGGTTGCGGGGTGACCACCGGAATCGGCGCCGTCCTCAACACCGCCAAGGTCGAAGCGGGCGCCAGTGTGGCGGTGTTCGGGCTGGGCGGCATTGGCCTGGCAGCCATCATCGGCGCAAAAATGGCCAACGCCGGGCGTATCCTCGCTATCGACATCAACCCTGCCAAGCGAGAAGTCGCGCTGTCGTTGGGCGCGACGGACTTCATCAATCCCAAGGAATACGACAAGCCGATCCAGGACGTCATTGTCGAGCTGACCGAAGGCGGCGTGGACTACTCGTTCGAATGCGTCGGCAACGTGCAACTGATGCGTGCGGCACTGGAGTGCTGCCACAAGGGCTGGGGCGAGTCGATTATCATCGGCGTCGCCGGCGCGGGCCAGGAAATCAGTACCCGCCCTTTCCAGCTCGTTACCGGTCGCGTGTGGCGTGGCAGCGCGTTTGGTGGCGTGAAGGGCCGCACCGAGCTGCCCAGCTATGTGGAGAAGGCCAGCCGAGGAGAGATCCCACTGGACACCTTTATCACCCACACCATGCCCCTGGAAGATATCAACAAAGCATTCGAGTTGATGCATGACGGGCAAAGCATTCGTACCGTCATTCATTATTGATTCGGCCGATCCTCATTTCCCCCCCCCCACAAAAAGGAAGCAACGATGTCCGTTTTTACCCATGTAACCGTCGGCACCAATGACCTGGCAAAAGCCCGTGCGTTCTATGACGCAGCGCTGAAAGAAATCGGCCTCAAACGCGTCGCCGATCTCAGCGAGAATGGCTCCATCTGGGGCGTCGACAAGCCTTCGTTTTTCGTACTCAAGCCGGCCAACGGCAATCCGGCGACTGTCGGTAACGGCGGTACTGTCAGCTTCGAGGCACCGAGCCGTGCTGCGGTCCACGCCTTCCACGCCGCGGCGCTGGCAAATGGCGGCGTCTGCGAAGGCCTGCCAGGCACGCGTGGCTGGGCTGAAAACGCCTATGCTGCCTACGCTCGGGATCTGGACGGGAACAAGCTGGCGGTCTACTGCTTCAAGGCAGAGTAAATAAGACGCTTATCGAAGCCCCCTTGACCGGGGGCTTCGGTTTATCAGGCATGAAGCCCTTTGCGGGCAACCGCAGCACCGGCCTCCAGAGCCCTTCCGATGTGCGCTTCGAAACGACTATCGATCATTGATTGCAACGCCGCGGCCGTGACACCTCGATAGGCGACCAAGGCCTCGATCATCTCCTGCGCATCGTGGTTTTCCAAAAGCTGGCTGCCATTGACCACAACGTTCTTCGCAGCCAATTGTGCGATATCGGAAGGAATGCCGGCAGCCTTCGCCTGATTAGCCAGTGCGGTCATCAGCAACGCAGGAAAAGCCGGACCGGTACCCGAGAGCGCCGAGAGGTAGTCGATGAAGCCCTCCTCCTGAACCTCGGCTGCAGTGCCTACCGATTCGAACAGCCGCTGTACCAGCTCCCTCGCGGCCGCGTTCACTTCCCCCCAGCAAAACCACGGGGTAAAGGATTGCCCGATTTCAACCGCCGCGTTAGGCATCGCCCGCACGACTGCCGACGCTGAGGTTTGTGCGGCAATCGTCTGCGCCGTAACCCCAGCCATCAAGGACACGACGGTCTTGCCCGTCGCGTCAATGTCCAGGCTGGCGAAATGCTCGGGGCGCACCGCGATGATTACCATGTCGCTACGTGTCACCAGCGCCTGATTGTCCGTGACCAGGCAAACGCCTTGTTGTGCCAGCGGATGACTGCCGGTGCGATTGGAAATGATCAGATTGCCAGCCGGCAACAGCGACTTCGCCATGAGCGCTTTCGCAATCGCTCCACCCAACCAGCCCGTTCCGCCGATGATACCGAGCGTTTCGCTGATCATTTTGCAGAGACCTCTTCGAAAGTGTCCGCCAAGGGAACGAAAAGCCCTGGCTCTTTCTCGGCGTAGCCAAATTTCCCATAGAAGCGATCCAGCTCGCGTTGCTTGGGAACCTTGCCGGTGAAGATGCTGACGTAATGGGGAATACGCTGGAAACGCGTGGTGATCAGCTCACTGGTGTTCATGCTGATATAGCCGATCTGGGTCAGGTAGATCGTCCGGGCGCGCGTATCGGCACCCTGACTGTCATAGCCAAAACGCTTGAACATGTTTGCCAGGGCGCTCATCCGCTGCTCGTCCACGGTCGCGACCTCTTGAGCCACTTCAGCCGACTGCAACGCCCAACTGCGCACGGCAAACTCGAATTGCGAATCGAACAGTTGCGGATTGAGCCAGCACTCGAACACATTCAGGATCGCCTCGGAAATGCTTTCGGCATAGCTTTCGCACTGCCGGATCAAGCCCCCCGTGTTGGTCTCCCGCCAACGGGAAAGCAAGGCGGCCAACAGCTGTTCGCGATCCTCGAAAAACCAATAGAAGCTGGTGCGTGACAAACCCAGGCGCTTGGCCAGCGGCATGACACGAACGGCATCGATGCCCGATTCCTTCAAGGCCTCGTAGGCCGCTTCCAGCCAGCCCTCCGTCGACCCCCGCCAGCCTGCGTCCTGGGCCTTGCCACGTGCCTTCCCTACCTGGGGCATTCTGCTCACCTTCTTAATAATGCGTAACGCGAATGTACTCGGATGCCCCTCTAATGTACACCTAAGTACATTTAGTTGACTTTCTCGGCTCAAGAGTGAATGAAGTCATTAATGATAAAAACTCATGAGACGCGGACATAAAATGGTTTGTCGGTAAAAGACTCCTGACTGACCATACCCCACAGGCAACGGACTCCATACCAAAACAACAACGAGCCGCCATCATGAATCTTGCAGCGCACACCTTTGAAAGCCTTTCGACGTCCGGCCAAAGAATACCGGGGCGACTGGCATTGCCTCACGCTACTTCTGTTACTTATCCCCTGCCCAAACTTCGATAACTGCTGAAGCGACGCCCTGCGCAGTCGCTTGTGCGCCTGCTAACCCGGCGCGCGAAGCGCTGCCCGGACGGTTGCTGGCGTGCGATTTCTTTCTATCAGTCGGATTAGTGATATGTGGATAACACAAGAGAAGCTTCCCCTGGGCGAACACATCGCCCGGTATGTCGAATGGTTGACTCAGCACGGCGCAGGTATCTTCGATGCCATCTCGCTGTCGCTGTCGGGTGTCATCACCGCATTCAGCGGTGTGCTCCTTTGGTTCAACCCCTTGGCGTTGATCGCTGTATTTGCCCTGCTGGCCTATTACATTCAGCGCAAGGTGAGCCTCACCCTGTTCATCACCCTCGCCTTCCTGCTGATATTCAACCTCGGTTATTGGCAAGAGACCCTGGAGACTCTCGCCCAAGTCACCTTCGCCACACTCGTCTGCGTGGTCATCGGTGTACCGCTAGGCATCGTCGCGGCACATCGACCCTGGTTCTACGCGACCTTGCGGCCGGTCCTCGACCTGATGCAGACCGTACCGACCTTCGTTTACCTCATTCCCACCCTGACCCTCTTCGGCCTGGGCGTGGTCCCGGGCCTGATCTCCACAGTGGTATTTGCAATCGCCGCACCTATTCGCCTGACGTATCTGGGCATCAGTGATGTTCCCGAAGAACTGATGGATGCTGGCAAGGCCTTTGGCTGCTCGCGCCGCCAATTGTTGATGCGCATCGAACTGCCCCACGCCATGCCCAGCATCGCCGCCGGAATTACCCAATGCATCATGCTGTCACTTTCCATGGTCGTGATCGCCGCCTTGGTGGGGGCCGACGGGCTTGGCAAACCCGTGGTCAATGCGTTGAACACCGCCGATATCTCGATGGGTTTCGAAGCGGGCCTGGCGATCGTGCTGCTGGCGATCACGCTCGACCGCATCTGCAAGCAACGCGAGACCGCGAAAAGAGGTGACGTATGAGCATCATCCGTTTTGAAGACGTCGACGTGATCTTCTCCGCTCGCCCGAAGCCTGCCCTGGATTTGCTTGACCAAGGCTTTTCACGTCCGGAAATTCTGCAGAAAACCGGCCTGATCGTCGGCGTGGAAAAGGCCAACCTGGAGATCAACAAAGGCGAAATCTGTGTATTGATGGGCCTCTCCGGCTCCGGCAAATCCAGTCTGCTGCGTTGCATCAACGGCCTGAACACCGTGAGCCGCGGCAAGCTCTTCGTGGAGCACGAAGGCCGCCAAATCGACATCGCTTCCTGCTCCCCCGCCGAGCTGAAAATGATGCGCACCCAGCGCATCGCCATGGTGTTCCAGAAGTTCGCCTTGATGCCCTGGCTGACGGTTCGCGAAAACATCAGCTTTGGTCTGGAAATGCAGGGCCGTCCGGAAAAGGAGCGGCGCAAGCTGGTGGATGAGAAGCTTGAGCTGGTGGGCCTGACCCAGTGGCGCAACAAGAAGCCCAACGAACTGTCCGGCGGCATGCAGCAGCGGGTTGGCCTGGCCCGTGCACTGGCTATGGACGCCGACATCCTGCTGATGGACGAACCGTTCTCGGCCCTCGACCCGCTGATCCGCCAAGGCTTACAGGACGAATTGCTCGATCTGCAACGCAAGCTGCACAAGACCATCGTTTTCGTCAGCCATGACCTGGACGAAGCCCTGAAGCTGGGCACACGCATCGCCATCATGAAAGACGGCAAGATCATCCAGTACAGCAAGCCCGAAGAAATCGTGCTGAACCCGGCCGACGACTATGTGCGCAACTTCGTCGCCCACACCAACCCCTTGAACGTGCTGTGCGCGAAGAGCTTGATGACACCGCTGGACCAATGCGTTTTCGCCCGCGACGAATACTGCCTGGATACGGCTCAGAACCTGTGGATGGCGCTGAGTGCGCAGCGTCATTTGACCAGCGTTCGAAAAGGCGCCACCACCGCACACGTCCAACCCTGGAATCCGACCAAGGCAATCGAGACCTTGGCTCGACAACCGACGTGCGTCCCCTGCGCCACCACCATGCGCGACGCGCTGCAGATTCGCTACGAAACCGGCCACCCCCTGATTGTGCAGGACGAGGCTGGCGTCATCTTGGGCATATTGGGTGACAGTGAACTGTATCGGGCATTGCTGGGGCACAAAATGTCCCGGCCTGTTCCTACGGAACCCGAACGGGAATCTTCGGTGGCGTGAGTCACCTGGCACGGCGTTGGAACACACCTATGCAACCCAGCGATATCGATAAGAAGGTCAAGGGTTACCGACGGTTGATACCGTCGATGACGGCCTTGCTGGAATTCGAAGCCGTGGCACGGCTGACCAGCTTCACCCTGGCCGCCCAAGAGCTGGGCGTGACGCAGGCCGCCGTCAGCAAACAGATCCGCTTGTTGGAGGACGCCCTGGAAACCAAGCTGTTCCATCGCCTCCATCGGTCGATCAAGCTGACTCACGAAGGCTATGTACTGCATCTGGTCGTCGCGGAGTCCATTCATCGCATGGCCAGCGTCTTCGACAAAATTGCCGAAGGCATTGGTGAGCAGGAGATCACAATCGCCTGCACCGAGGCGTTTTCTCACTTGAGGATACTCCCCCGGTTGACCGCGCTGCGCACCCTGCAACCGAAGTTGAAGTTGCGCTTGATGACTCATCAGGTCTCGCCCAGTACCTACCGGGATGATATTGACCTGGCTATCCGTTTTGGCGATGGGAAATGGGAGGGCGGGAGTTCGGTTTTCCTGTTCGACGAAGAAGTGTTTCCTGTTTGTTCGCCGGCCTGGCTTGCCGCCAACACGCCCCCTTCATCCATTACCGATTTTCTCGACACGGCGTTGATTGACTCCGATTCCACCCTGGAAGGCTGGATGACCTGGAACCGATGGTGCCGGGAACTCGGCGATATGCGCCCCAAGCTCAATTACTCATTTCGCTGCAGTTCCTATAACGACGCGATACAGGCGGCCATACAAGGCCATGGCATTGCACTGGGATGGGGTCGGCTAATCGCACACCGGCTCAATAGCGGTGAGCTGATCAGAATTACGCCCTATAGAGTCAAGCCCAAGGACGCCTATTACCTGGTTATTCCGAGCGGCCGAACAGTTGAGCCTATTACCCAGGCGCTGATTGATTGGCTGCGCGACGATAGTTATTTAACTCACTGATTAAATAGAATTTTTACGCATAACGAAAAGTTATGCGAGCGTGAAAATAAAGCGCGTTGACGGTCTTATTCCACTTTTCCAAACTGTGCTTGCCGCCTGATCAACTTTGAGTTTGAGCGAGACCCATAATGACTATTAATGCCGTGAAAACCCATCGTGAACTTCTGACCGACCGCACTCCCGGCCATGGCATGCCGGGTGATTTATTTGGTCGCCCGGATATTTTTGAAACCGACGTCGACATCTTTTTCACCAAACATTGGATTCTGGTGGGGGTCACCAGCGACATTCCCGAACCCGGTGATGTCTCCACCCTCGACATCGGCAAATCCTCCATCCTGCTGGTGCGCGACGATGACGAGCACGTGCAGGCATTCCGCAATGTCTGCCGTCACCGCGGGGCTCGCTTGAAACAGGCTGGCAAGTCGACGGTGGGCATGCTGGTCTGCCCCTACCACCAATGGAGCTACGACCTGGATGGCAGCCTGAAACATGCGGCGCACATGGGCAAGGATTTCGACTCCAAATGCAAAAGCCTGATACCTGTGCATACCCGGGTCATCGGCACCCATGTCTTCGTCTGCCTGGGCGACGAACCACCGGAAGACATCATGTACCTTGAGCAGGTCATGACACCGCGTTTCGCCCAATACGACATTGCCCATTCCAAGATCGCCTACGAATCGGAAATCATCGAGAACGGCAATTGGAAGCTGGTCATCGAGAATAACCGCGAGTGTTATCACTGCGCCGCCACTCACCCGGAACTGACCGCATCTTTCCTGCCCGAAGATTTCGGATTCTGCACCGACGGCCTGGGGGAGGATTCTCTTCAAGCGCTGGCGGAGTATCACCAACGCAATGCAGACACCAAGGCCAACTGGGAAAGCGAAGGCTATATCTGCGATGCCGTCGAACACCTGGGCGAAGACGCCGTGACCCAATTTCGCTCACAGCGACTGGCCATTGCCGGCAATGGCGAATCCCAGACCCTGGACACCCGCGTAGCATGCTCCCGCCTCTTCGGTGACCTCACCCGCCGCGACTTGGGCGACATGCATCTTTGGACACATAACTCGTGGACCCATGTCATGAGCGACCACGCCGTCGTCTCCTACATCATCCCGCTGGCACCCGATAAAACCCTGGTCAGGACCAAATGGCTGGTCCATGCCGATGCCGTCGAAGGCGTCGATTACCAAGTGGATAAGCTGACTGAAGTCTGGGTCGCAACCAACCTGCAAGACGCCAATCTCGTTGGTATTACCCACAGCGGCACCCAGGACCCTTCCTACACGCCTGGACCGTTCTCGGCCTTTACCGAAACCTATGTCGACCAGTTCTCTCGCTGGTACGCGGCGCGTCTGGCCGCCCATGGCGTGTGAGGAATGAACATGACGACTTACGAAGAACTGACGCGCCCTGAAAACGTCGGCGTAGCCCAGCACTTTACCGACCCGACCACCTGGGGCACGTTTGGCGCGCAGTGGCACAGCGGAGAACAGAAAGCCCTGCAATGCTGCGCTGTGCGTCAGGAAACCCATGACGTCAAGACCTTCATTTTTCGCTGTGCAGACTTCAGCGCCCTGAGCTTCGAGCCTGGTCAGTTCATCACGATCTCGCCGGTCATTGGTGGGCAGACCATCGCTCGTTGCTACACCCTTTCGTCCTCACCGACCCGGCCTTTCGCGTTTTCCATTACCGTCAAGCGCGTGCCAGGGGGCGTGGTGTCGAACTGGCTCCACGACAACCTCAAGCCTGGCGATAGCCTGAAAGCGTCCGGCCCCGCCGGCAGCTTCACCCCGATCGGCCATCCGGCAGGTAAATTGTTGTACCTGTCGGCCGGCTCCGGCGTGACCCCCTTGATGTCGATGACTCGGGCCGCCTATGACATGGCCGCCAACCTCGACATCGTTTTTGTGCACAGCGCCCGTACGCCGGTCGACATCATCTTCCACGCGGAGCTGACGCGCATGCAGGCCGCCATGCCGGAACTTCGGGTGATCAGTATTTGCGAAGGACTTGGCGAAACAGCGCAATGGCAGCAACCCATAGGCCGACTCGATTTACCGTTGTTGAGCCAACTGGTACCGGACTACAAGGAACGGGAAATCTTTACCTGCGGCCCCCAGGGTTACATGGAAGCGGTCAAATCGCTGCTCAGGGAAGCGGCGTTCGATTTCGCCCACTATCATCAGGAAAGCTTCGACATTGCCGTACTGAATGAAGCACCGTTGATCGAGCAGGCCACTTCGCTCGACCCGCAAGCGGTGTTCACGGTGACCCTGGCGCGCTCGGGCAAGACCTTCAGCATGCCGGGCAACCAGACGGTGCTGTCTGCCGCAAAGAAAGCCGGTGCCATCGTGCCCTCCTCCTGCAGCCAGGGCGTCTGTGGTACCTGCAAGACCACCTTGGTGCAAGGTACGGTCGAGATGAATCACAACGGCGGTATCAGGCAGCGGGAAATCGACAAAGGCCTGCGTTTGCTGTGCTGCAGCAAGCCCACTTCTGACCTGGTCCTCGATCTCTAGACTCTGTACGAAAAGTCTTGAGACGAAGGTCAGGCAAGGCGAAAACAGCCGAGGAACGCCCGGGGTCGCGTCCGACTGTACTGGAGTACATGAGCATTCCGAGGCTGTTTTCAACGCAGCATGAACGAGTCTCAAGGCTTTTCGTACAGAGGCTAGACTTGCCTCACTAATTAGATAGTCACTGCACACGGGCTTCTGCACAATATCTGTGCGCCCAACACCTATAGAACAGTGACCAGCCTGATGAAACTGCAACCTTTGCCGCCGCTCAACAGTCTGGTGGCGTTCGAGTCCGCAGCCCGCCACTTGAGTTTCACCGTGGCGGCTCGCGAACTGAACGTCACACAAGGCGCCATCAGCCGCCAGGTACGATTGCTCGAAGATTACCTGGGCGCGGCGTTGTTCACCCGCACAACCCGGGAAATCAACCTCACCGCCACCGGCAGCCAGTATTACGAAAGTGTGCGCGACACCTTGCAGCAAATCGCTCAGGCCACGGCGGGCGTACGTCACTGGCAAGGTGCCCAGCAAGTCACGGTGGTCACCAGCACGGCAATGGCGTCGTTGTGGCTGCTGCCGCTTGTATCGGAGTTCCAGCGCCAGAATGAAGAAATTGACCTGCGCATCATCGCGACGGATCAAGTCAGCGATTTTTCCCGGCTGGACTGTGACCTGGCGCTTTATTACTGCAGCACGCCGCCGAAAAACATGAAAGTCACACCGCTGTTCAACGAAGAGATTTTCCCGGTATGCAGCCCCACCTATCTGGCGCAGCACCCAGGGATCGAGACGCTGGAACAGTTGGGGGGGTGCACCTGGTTGTGGCTGGAAGATCAGCACCGGGACTGGATTGGCTGGAGAGAATGGTTTCAACGCCTCGGCTACCCGGCGCCAGAACCCAGGCGCCGCATCAATATCAACAGCTACGCCATGCTGATCCAGTCAGCGCTGGCGGGCCAGGGGATCGCCCTGGCTTGGTCGGGCCTGCTGAGTAACCACTTGCAGACCGGCAACCTGGTGCGGCCGACACAAGCAATATTACGCACCGATGCGCAGTTCTGCCTGCTGGAACCCCAAGGCCGGGCCCAGAACAGACAAAGCGTCAACCGCTTCCGTCAGTGGCTGATGGCACATCTTGCCAAGACGATTGATACCTGAGAGACAGTCTTGGGTGGGCATTGAAACGCTGGCGGGCGAACTCGGCTGCGTCCAGGCAACATTTATCGGCCGTCCAACGGAGCAAACACATGCACCACCCATTCGACGAACAGCCGAACCTTTGCGCTGAGATGCCTGTTGCTCGGATAACTCACGCTCAATCGATGTCGCGGCCGACTCCAATCGTCGAGCACGGTGCACAGCCTACCTTCCCAAGCCTGCACATTTTCTATGCGAATCGCAGCCTATCGTCACCTGCTCTGACATTGATCATCGACGCCCTGCGATATCCTAATCGAGCAAGCAAAGTAAGCAGATAGCGTCCAGACGCACCTACAGAGATGCCTTCGTATGAGCAAGCCTGCCGCACGCCCTCACAAAGTTCTTATGCTTCTGACATCGGACTTCGTCACTGCCCGCTACGAAGCGCTGCGTACCCGAGCGCCCGATCTCGACATCGTCACTGAGCTTGGCCCAGGACTCGACCCCGACATTACAGCCCTTTTCGCCTTCAAGCTCCCCACTGGCATCGCGTCTCGCCTGCCTAACCTCCAGTTGGCCGCCTCGGTAGGCGCGGGGGCCGACGGAATCATTTCTGCGCCAGACCTCCCAATGCACGTCAAGGTCACTCGAGCTGTTGAGCCAGGGCTAGGCTTGAGCATGGCGCAGTTTGTGTCCTTGCAGATCCTGCGGCAGTTCCGCTCGCTGCCCAAGATGGAACAGCAGCACGCAGCGGGTGAATGGAAGCGCCTGCCGGTACCCGACGCGCGCCAAGTTACAGTCGGCATCATGGGACTTGGCTCGATCGGCGCGGTCGTGGCCGACGTAGTCGCCGCGCTGGGCTTCAGCGTCATTGGCTGGACACGCTCGGATGAGCGCGAGTCGCGCGTGCCCGTCTTCATCGGGAAGGCAGGCATGGACACATTCCTCGAGCGCTCCGATTTCCTGGTGTGCCTGCTGCCAGGTACTGCGCAGACCGCCGGGCTGCTAGGACGATCATGTCTTGAAAAACTTCCCAGAGGCAGTTTCGTAATCAACGTGGCACGCGGCGGTATCGTGGTGGAAGAGGATCTTCTGGCCTTGGTCAACGAAGGGCATTTAAGCGGTGCTGCCTTGGATGTCTTTGCGACCGAACCCTTGTCCCCGGACAGTGAGCTCTGGAGGCATGACAAGATCCTGGTTACTCCACACATCGCAGCACAACCGTCGATAGGCCCCGTAGTCGAGCAGTTCATCGAAAACCTGGACCGCCTTACCGAAGGGCAGCCGTTGCTTCACGAGGTCGACCGAAATCTCAATTACTGACGAGTTGAGTTTCGAGGCTTTCGGCTGCGACCAGGCAAATCTATCGGTCGTCGAACGGAGCAAACACATGTGCCACCCATTCGACGAACAGCCGCGTCTTTGCGCTGAGATGCCTGTTGCTCGGATAGATCACGCTCAATCGATGCCGTGGCCGACTCCAATCGTCGAGCACGGTACGCAGTTTTCCGCTCTCAAGATGCGGGGCGACCATGAACCTGAACGCCTGACCAAGGCCCACTCCACTGAGCAGCGTGCTCAAATACGCGGAGCTGTCGTTGACCCCGACCACCACCTGTCCCTGGACCAGAACCTGCTCGGCTGCCTTGCAGAACTCCAATGGGAAGGGCCTCCCGGTGAGTGATGAGAAGTAGCCCAGGATTGCATGTCCCGGCCCGCCAGTCGTCTTCTTTGCCGCTGGCCCAGGGTGCATCAACTCGGAAGGATGGATGGGAACACCGTGCACGGCAAGATACGACGGACTCGCACAGGTGACCCAGTCCAGGTCTGCGAGTCGTCGCGCGACAAGTGAGGTGTCGGCCAACTCTCCGCCGCGAATGACGCAATCGACACCCTCGCCGATCAGATCGATTGGCCGGTCACTGACACCGAGGTCGATATGGAGCTCGGGATATAGCGCGCGGAAACTTGGAAGCGCCGGAATCAGGATCATGTTCGCCAGCACCGACCCGATATCGACGCGGATGCGGCCACGCGGCTGGGCCTGTGCACGCACCATACTCTCGTCCATGTCATCAAGGTCGCCGATAAGCCGCGTCGCACGCTCGTAGTAAGCCGCCCCCTCCGAAGTCACGCTGACGCGTCGCGTCGTTCGGTGTAGCAGCTTCGTGCCGAGGTGACGCTCCAGGTCTTGCATCAGTTTGGTAACGGTCGGGCGCGGAATGTTCATCGAATCCGCGGCTTTTGAGAACGCGCCTGACTCGGCTATACGGATGAAAACGCGTAAGGCAAGCAATTGATCCATGGTCAAAAAGGGGCCGGGGGTGTAGGAAAGATGGGCGAGAATTATTCATCATCATGAATTAACAAATAGCTTTTTGCACATTTATTCACCGAAGTGAACTCTCTAAGCTCTCATCCATCGCCAGCCTCGATCACCCATAGACAGCGATACCGGGCAAGACTGACGAATCCACACCACAGATCCAGCCCCCAAGAGGACACTATGAAAACGGCTCTCCAATTGCTTCAAGCCTATCAAGACAACATCCAGGCGCCGACGTCAGCCGCGGCCTTGTTTGCCGAGGACGGCGTGCTGGAAATACCGACTGTTCATGTGCACGCGCAGGGACCTGCCGCCATTGAGCAACTGGTCGCCGACCTGCTTGTGAAGATTCCGGACTTCCGGTTCAAGGATTTCAAGGTTTGGATCGACACGCCCGACAAGGTCTTCGGCGAATACTCGGTCGAGGCGCTGGTCGTCGGCACGGGCAAGGTCTATCGGCAAACCTATGCAGGCTTGCTCATCGCAGAGGGCGGGAAAATCAAACTGCTCAGGGAAGCGCTGGACACAGCTGCCGGAGCGCGGGCATTCAGCATGGACTGAGAGTCAGTGCGGCGGCCGTCCCGATGGCCGGGCGACGCAACGAGCGGCTGTGGCTTGGGCACGTCTGGCGTTGACTCGACCGGGTTTCATAGCGGCTACAGGGCCGAGCCGGTGCGTGCTGTTGATGGCAACCCCGGTTGGTAGACCCGTCCCAATTCTTCAATGCCTTGATGAATGTGAACCAGGGTTTGGTGAGGGACGGGGATATCAAGCCACGCGGCCACCGGTCGAAACCTCTTCCATTCGCGCGATCATTTCCTCCTGCAGATCAGAAGGTGTAAACCTTATTCAGGACGCGACACCCTATAAATTCCTGAGCCCCGCTGGTGTTTCGATACAGGAAACCAAGCGTGACGCTTCAATGCTATCGCATCGATGAAGCCGAACTGGCCCGGAAAAATTCATGGCATCAAGCAGGTGGCTGATCCTCTCTGGCGCAGGATGGAAAATATCGAGCATCTGCAATGAGCAACCTTTATCTTCAAGCATCGCTGCAGGGTGCGCCGACTGTCCCCATTGAATCAGGCTGGGGGCGGCTCCCCCCAAAGGCAATCCACCGTCCGCCAAAATCGTAATATCCCAGCACAACTCACCTCGGCTCATCGGCTGTACCTGGCCGACGACTTCCGCGAACATCGAGCCAAGCGATTTCAGGCTGTCGGTTCCAGCAACCCAATGGGCCAACCGAGGAGACGCGTTGTCTGGTAACCCGTCCAGGGCGAACCAGCGAGGCCGCCCTACAGGCGCGGCCGCCGGGTTGATCGCGATCACTTCCAGATAGAAACTCGTCCCCAGTCGCAGCAGCTTGTTGTGGGTTCCCATAAGCGAATGACAGCCGCCTTGTTGAAGCTCCACACCCAATCGTTGACTCGCAAAGCGCTCACCCGCCTCCAACGTAGGCGCCACGACGACTAAATGGTCCAGTGATGTCTGCATGACGGCTCCTAAATCCCTGCCCGCAATTCACGTGGCGACAGACCATAGTGTGAGCGAAAGCGCACGGCAAAACGTGAGGCCGAGGCGTAACCGCAGGCCGCAGCAATTTCCCCGATAGGGCGAGACGTTGTTTGCAACCCTTGCAACGCCGTCGCCAGTCGAACGCTCTCCAGGATATTCCTGAAACTGTCCCCCTCATTCGCCAATTGGCGACGCAACGTCGACTCCCCCAGGTTCAGGCGTTGTGCAATGGTCGCAACTGTCCAGTCTTTCTCCGGACTGCCCATGACGATCTGCTGCACACGTTCGCGAATTGGATCGTTGCGCCCCATCAGCAGAGGTCCGACCTGGCCACCCAGGCACAGACTCAGAAGAACCGCTTCCCCGTAGAGCGCGCGTAATGCGTCCGGGGAGTTCGCATGGATAGAGGCCAACAATTGATCCCATGCCTGTGTTGTGTGCCTGTCCAGAGGGACGCATAGATCAGTCTTCAGTTCACCATGACGGCTCATGATCTGCTGGCTATATCGGGTGCTGAAGTTACGCAATGTCGAGACGGGAAAGGTTACCGCATCGGCGACGTAGTGACCGTGAAGTCCGGGGAAGTTCGAGATACCCAGCTCGCGTCCGGCCGGCATCAGGATCAGATGTTGCGGCCCGGCACGCATCTCCCGATCATCCCATTGCAACAGCTTCTCCCCTTGTCGCACTCGACACAAGGTGGTCACGAACACCGGCACCCTTGGCAGGGTCAATGGCTGTCGCGCCCGTATGACACACGCATCGATAATGTTTTCCCGGTGCTGTATGCCGTCACAAGGGCGCATCGTTCTTAACGTCCGTAAGTTGAAGTAATGGTCGCTTTGGCAAGGGCGTTGGCATTGAGCATGTACCCTACCAAGGCACCGCTGGCCTCGCTGTCGAGTGGTAGCTTATCCACTTTCAACGCCCATACGGTGAATTGATATCGATGGGGTTTATCCCCTACAGGTGGGCAAGCCCCGCCAAATCCCGGCTGGCCAAAATCGGTTCGCCCTTGTACTGCACCGGCAGGCAGGTTCGCCCCCACTCCTCTTGGCAAGCTATTGGTGGAAGTCGGCAGGTTAACCACCGTCCAATGCCACCAACCGCTACCGGTCGGTGCATCGGGATCATAGACCGTGATCGCATAGCTTTTAGTACCTGCGGGAGCGTTTGCCCAGGAAAGCTCGGGAGAAGTGTTGCCACCTTCGCAACCGAAGCCTTGGAACACTTCGCGTTTGGTCAGCGGACGGTTGTCAGCGATATCCTGGCTGGTCAGTGAGAAGTCGGCGGCATATCCACTGAATGCTACTGCCATGGAAAGTGCAGGCAGGACTGATCTGATGTTCATCGCGGCTCCATCTGAGTCTTAGAGTGAAGCTCGATTCTAGGTTGAACGAAGAGTGGCTACTGTGCCGAAATGCTCGATAAGAGTGCCGAAATGCTCTTTTTTGTTTGGGAAGCGATCCCCTGGCTTCCGTGGGCGATTTCGCCTCTAACCCACAGTTGTGCTCAACCTCAACACTACCCGTTTCGCGCCGCGCAAACGCCAGTCGCCCTCGCCGCAGTGAGTTCCGCCCAGATACCACGGCCATCGGTCTAAACTGCGTGTGTAAGTGGTACTACTCCCCTCCGCGCTTTTGGTAGCAGGCGCTTTTGGACAATTGACGCTTCTGGTCAGCCCTCGCAACACTTCACGCCGCTCACAATAATAATTACTGCCGGGCGCCTAGGCGTGCGGATGAGACAAGGAGTTCTTAAATGCTTGGTTACTATGCGCAATACAGCAAGGAATACATCACAACCCTGATGGTGGTGACTACCCTCTTCTTTGCCTTGCCCATCTTTTTCGCCCCGCTCCAATGGGCCCGGCTTATGCGCTGGAGCGTCCCCGAACACGAACATCTGGCTATCTATTTCGGCCGTTGCCTCGGTGCATTCATCCTTGTCGTTGAAGTAGCGATGTTGCGTTCAGCCACCACCGGCACCAGTTTCAGTTATGCCTTCGATATTCTTTTCGTGGTCTTCACGCTGATGTTCTTCGTGCATGTCTACGGCGCAATCAAACAGATCCAGCCTATTACCGAAACGCTCGAAATCGGTTTCTGGGTGATCCTCTTCGTACTCAATATTCTGTTCTACCCAGCCGCCAGCATCACGCTGTAAAACCTTCACTGGCCCGCGACCGGAAGTTTGCTGGTCGCCGCTCAACCCTATTGAAAGTCAGCATTGCCTGGCGCCTTCGCGTCGGCGGCCCCGTGTCCGCCGGACGCTCCGCCATGGTCGTTCAGCAACGCGATGACCACTGTCACCTACACCGCTGACTTTCTACTCTGCTCACTGCCTTGATGAGACATCACAATAGGACCTAGGATCGCAAAGGCAAGAACAGACATGAAAAGGAGAATCAGCCCCATGAGCCCGAACCTTGCCGATCTTTATAGCGACTACATCGCCTGCCTGAATGCACAGGACTGGGAAAACCTGGGCCATTTTGTGCACCCGGATGTGGTTCACAACGCGAAACCATTAGGGTTGCACGGCTATCGAAGCATGCTGGAAGCCGATTATCGGGCCATTCCCGACTTGCGCTTTGCGATTGCATTCCTGGTGATCGACCCACCTAAGTTGGCAGCTCGCCTGGCCTTCAATTGCGCACCGGTTGGGGAATTCCTGGGCCTGGCGGTGAATGGGACACGCATCTCGTTCGCCGAAAACATCTTCTATGCGTTCGAGGGCGGCAGGATCCGCGAGGTCTGGTCGGTCATCGATAAGACAGCGATCGAAGCTCAGCTCCGATCAGCTTAGCCTCAGCTCTTCAACCAGGCCCTGTCGCAGCCGTCCTGATGGTCGAGATCAGCCAGCGCTACTCGTCGGCACTCTTCATATGAAAAATCGTGTACGGCAGGATCAGCGTATCGGCGACGAAGCTGAACGGCAGGTCGATGACTGCAAACGGAGTCAGGGCACTCATGGCCCCAGCGTTGTCGTCAGCCGCGCCTTTGATGATCTCCAGATCGACAGTAACGCCGCAGTAAGGATGGAGGCCACACATGTGCCCGTAACTGGAGCTTTCGTTGACAGTCGCGCACCCTGTCAGCAGCGCCATGGTCAAAACCGTTAGCATCAACCGCATGATGTACCCTCACCCCTGGAAGGGCGAGACTGTAGCACTGAAACCGGCCCACCTCTCATTGTTGCTACGGAAGATTTTGCAGCGCGTCGTCTACAGCGCGGGACGTTGCGACTTTTCCCACTCCTCGCCGTGGCCGTCCTCTGCGAATGGGTAATCACTCCAGCATGGATCAACCGAAATCGCCACCCGCAAAGGCCTGCAGACTTGCTAAACAGATGAATATCGTTGATGGCGAGAACGATTGATCAAAAACGCGAGGGCCCACGCTTCACCCTACAAATCTCAGGCACAAAAAAAAGCCACTCATCTGAGTGGCTTTTTTCTGAATCTTGGAGCGGGAAACGAGACTCGAACTCGCGACCCCGACCTTGGCAAGGTCGTGCTCTACCAACTGAGCTATTCCCGCGTCTTGGTGTGGCGCATTCTATAGATTCAGATTACGCCGTCAACCCTTTGATTCAAAAAAGTTTTATTTCTTCTCTACATCCGTCCGCAGATGCGGCCAGGCGGCGCGCAGGTACTGGACCATCGACCACAGCGTCAGGCCGGCGGAAATCAGCAGCAATGCATAGCCCAGCAGCACCCAGAAGCTGAAGTCCGAGGGGTTGGCCAGGAGGATGACCAGGGCGAGCATCTGCGCGGCGGTTTTCCATTTGCCGAGGTTCGACACGGCGACCTGGGCGCGGGCGCCCAGCTCGGCCATCCACTCGCGGAGTGCCGAGACGACGATCTCACGACCGATGATCACTGCCGCCGGCAAGGTCAGCCAGAGGTTGCCGTGTTCCTGCACCAGCAGCACCAGGGCCACGGCGACCATCAGCTTGTCGGCCACCGGATCGAGGAACGCGCCGAACGGTGTGCTCTGCTCCAGACGGCGGGCCAGGTAACCGTCCAGCCAGTCCGTTGCGGCGGCGATGGCGAAGACCGAAGCGGAGGCCATGTAGCTCCAGTGGTACGGCAAATAGAACAACAGTATGAAGATCGGAATGAGCAGGACGCGTAGAACGGTAAGCAGATTTGGGATATTCATCGGCACAACTGGCTGCGAGGTTGACGGGCATTCTACTCGCTATGCAGGTTTGCATAAATCGACTCTGCGAGCTTTTTACTGATACCAGGGGCTTTGGCGATCTCTTCGATGCTGGCACGAGACAGCTCCTGCAATCCACCGAAATGTTTCAACAGGTCCCGTCGCCGGGTCGGGCCGACCCCTGCCACGCCTTCCAGGGTGGAGGTGCGGCGAGTCTTGCCACGGCGGGCACGGTGGCCGGTAATGGCGAAGCGGTGGGCTTCGTC
Source organism: Pseudomonas sp. ICMP22404 (assembly GCF_006227205.1). Classification (GTDB taxonomy): domain Bacteria; phylum Pseudomonadota; class Gammaproteobacteria; order Pseudomonadales; family Pseudomonadaceae; genus Aquipseudomonas. The sequence continues at coordinate 239,410 of NZ_VCNG01000002.1, read as the reverse complement.
GCGAATCTGCTGGATCAGGTGCAACGCCGGAGAGTCCCCTTTCAGGGTGAATTCATGGGCCGCATCGTTCAGGTACAGGGTCTCGAAACCAGCCTTGCGCGTAGCGCCCTTGGCGACGCCCAGCAGGATCAGGTCGGGAACCATCAACTCATTGAGCACGTCGCGAGCCATGGACAACTGGCCTTTACCGCCGTCCACCAGCAGGATGTCCGGGAGTTTGCCCTCCCCGTCCTTCAGCTTGCCGAAGCGTCGCATCAGGGCCTGGTGCATCGCCGCGTAGTCATCGCCGGCGGTCACACCTTCGATGTTATAGCGACGGTAATCGGACTTGATCGGGCCTTCCGGGCCGAACACCACGCAGGACGCCACGGTGGCCTCGCCGCTGGAGTGGCTGATGTCGTAGCACTCCAGCCGCTGCGGTGGTTCGTCCAGGTTGAGGACATCGGCCAGTGCATCGAACCGAGCCGCGACGTGCTGGCGGTTAGCCAAGCGCGCACCCAGGGCCTGTTCGGCATTGGTGACCGCCAGTTGTTGCCAGCGTGCGCGGGTGCCGCGCACGCGATGGCTGATGGTCAGCTCGCGACCGCGAAGCGTATGAATGGCTTCAATCAGGGTCGGGAAATCCTCGTGGACCACGTTGACGATCAATTCGCTCGGCAGGTCGCGCTCCGGACTGCTGACGTAGTATTGGCCGAGAAACGCCGACATGACCTCGGCCACATCTTCCTCGATACCCACCTGGGGGAAGAAGTTCTTGCTGCCGAGCACGCGGCCGCCCCGCACGCTGATCAGATGCACGCATGCACCGCCCGGGTTGATGAACGACGCGATCACATCGACGTCGCCGCTGCCGCCCTCCATGCTCTGCTGGTCCTGAACGCGGCGCAGCAGACCGATCTGGTCGCGCAGCTCGGCGGCCTTTTCGAATTCCAGATTGATCGCCGCCTCTTCCATCGCGCTCGACAACTCGTCGGTCAGCGCATTGCTGCGACCTTCCAGGAACATCACCGAGTGACGCACGTCCTCGGCATAGACTTCGGGCTCGACGAATCCCACGCAAGGCGCCTTGCAGCGTTTGATCTGGTATTGCAAGCAGGGTCGGGTGCGGTTCTTGTAATAGCTGTCTTCACACTGGCGCACGAAAAAGGTCTTCTGCAGCAGGCTCAGGCTTTCACGAATCGCACCGGCGCTGGGATAAGGACCGAAATAACGACCCTTGGCCTTTTTCGCGCCACGGTGGATGCTCAGGCGCGGGAACGCCCCGTCGGACAGGAACACGTAGGGGTAGGATTTATCGTCCCGCAGCAGGATGTTGTACGGCGGCCGCCATTCCTTGATCAGCGTCTGTTCAAGCAGCAGCGCTTCGGTTTCGTTGGCGGTGATGGTGGTTTCGATCTGCGCGATGCGCCCCACCAACGCGGCGGTCTTGGGGGCCAGGCCGGTCTTGCGAAAGTAGCTGGCCAGGCGCTTCTTGAGATTCTTGGCCTTGCCCACGTACAGCAGGCGCGCATCTCCGTCGAACATGCGGTACACGCCGGGGCGGCCACTGCATGTGGACAGGAAAGCACTGGGATCAAACGGTTCGGTCATTATCAGGCGCTGGCATCGACCATGCCGTGACGCACTGCCAGCAGTGTCAACTCGACATCACTGCTGATCGAAAGCTTCTCGAAGATACGGTAACGGTAGGTGTTGACGGTTTTCGGAGACAGGCACAGTTTATCGGAGATGATCTGGACTTTCTGGCAACCGACGATCATCAGGGCAATCTGGATTTCCCGCTCCGACAACGCGTCGAAGGGCGATTCGTTGGTCGGCTGGAATGATTTGATCGCCAACTGCTGGGCGATCTGCGGGCTGATGTAGCGCTGCCCGGCGAACACCAGGCGGATGGCCTGGACCATTTCGTTCAAACCGGCACCCTTGGTGAGGTAACCCGCCGCCCCCGCCTGCAACAACCGGGTCGGGAACGGGTCTTCCTCACAGACGGTCACCGCGACCACCTTGATATCCGGGTGACTGCGCAGCAGTTTGCGCGTGGCCTCAAGACCGCCGATGCCAGGCATCTTCACGTCCATGAGTACCACGTCGGGTTTCAATTCACGTGCCTTGATCAGGGATTCTTCCCCGGATTCGGCCTGACCAACCACCTGCAGACCGTCGATGTCAGCCAGCATTCGTGTAATGCCCGTACGAACGAGATCATGGTCATCGACCACTAACACCCTAATCAAGCAGACACCTCACCATTTGGTCTTATATGGACTGCCTCACACCTTAGCAAAAAGCTTCCGACAGACCTAGCGCCAAGAGGCATTAAAAAGTTACAGCGAATCTTCCCGGATGCGCTATCCAAGGCCTCAGGCATCGGCGTCTCGCTGCATCCTCAGGAAACATTCATCCTCGCCCGCGACGTATAACCCCATGCGCTCGTAGAGCTTCCTGGCCGGGTTGTCCTTGAACACCGTCAGACGCAACGCCGGCCGCCGCTCCGACGCGACCATGCCCCATGCCTGTCCGATCGCCCAGGTACCGGCGCCCTGCCCGCGGAACGCCTGATCGATCTGTAACTCCCGGATGTACAACGCCCGGGCATCCCGACTGAGGCTGACAAAACCCAGTACCTGCTCCCCGCCACAGATGACCCAGTTCTGACGAATGATCCACGCCAGGTCGAACGCCTCGTCCTGCCAGAGCAAATCATGGCGCAGGTAATACGGCAGCATATTGGTGCAGGTCAGTTGCCGGGCGAAATCGATATCTGCGGTCGTGGCCGCACGCCACTGGAAACTCATGGGTACCTCGTCAAAGTGCTGTCAACGGTAAGACCTGTCCGGCCCAACCAGTGACGTCGTGACGAGCGATGACCAACACATCGCCCCTACCCGGCGCCATAGCAATCAGCGAGCCGTCGGGCCTCCAGACCGCGCTATTACCAGCCGACACCCAGCCTCCCGTAACGCCACCATGATTGGCCATCAGAATCGCCATGGCGTGTTGCCTGGCATAACCTTGCAACAATGTCGTATCCGCTACGTAGCCACCCTCACTGATCAGCACCCCTGCCGCATAGAGCGTAGCGCCTCGCCCCGCTGCCGAGGCGGCGTGGGAAGCATGGGAAAAGTCCGCGCATACCGCTAACGCGATGTGGTCGCTCCCTATTTCCAGCATCGAACCGCCATGCCCCGGAGAGAAGACACTTTCTTCTCCGGGGTGCAGATGTTGCTTGCTGTAGACCCCGAGGGATCCATCAGCACCGAATACCAAAGCACCGATCAGAACCGGCGCGCTTGTTGCCAGACGAATGGGCATACCGACCACTGTGGTCAGACCCAACTCTCGCGCCAGCTCACGCAGCGGCTGCAACATGCTGTCGTCGGGCAGAATAGCCAGCTCCGCCGCCAGGTCCCGCTCATACCCCGTCAAAGACAGCTCGGGGAATACCAATAGCTGAACGCTCTGTTCAGCGGCAACCCGCATGAAACGCTGGTGGCGGATGAGATTGGCACGGACATCCCCAGCGATGGAAATCGACTGGGCAGCGGCGAAAGTTGAAGGAGTCATATTTCAATCATGGATGTGGGTCTACAGAAAGTGTGTCATAAAGTTCGTCAGACTCAACCCATTACAAACAGTGCATCAGAGCTATAGAACATTCTTATTGAACCGGCGCCCCGGGGTCGAGTAAGCTCAGAACCATTCATCGGAGACAGACCATGTTCAACGCCCTCTCACCGCTTCAACCCGTCAGCGCTCCGCGCTCGGTTGCGGCTGTCCGGGCGAACGGTGTTGCTGCTCCGGTCAACTTTTATTTTGGGTATTGGTTTAGCCACTGGCGCGCCTGATACCCAACCGGCGCCCACTTTAAACGGGTCGCCTTCCAGAGTTCATAAACCCCCGGTCGGCCTCCCGACCGGGGGTTTTGTTTTTTCAGCCCTGTACGTTTGCAACACCAACAACTTTGAGGATAGAGCCATGAACTACGCCACTTATTACCGTTACGACTTTTGCGCCTGGCGATTTACCAGCCTCCGCTCGGGACAGCCTGCCGCCTCCGATCGGTCACCTATCGGTGGCATGCAAACACTTGAGGCCAGTACGGCCAACTGTCGAACACCCCACTAGGGCCGGCGCGGGAAGAACCCGCTGCCCGCCCAGGAAGCCAGATCATGAATTCGTCCGTCTCCGCTTTGCCGCTGTCCACGCTCACCCCTGCCAATGAAGCCCTGACCCTGCGTCTGCCCAGCTCGTTGCAGCTCAAGCACCAATTGCCGCTCAGCCACGCGTTGAGCCAACAAGTCGACGCCCATCGCCAGGCCATCCGCGCAATCCTCGACGGTGAGGACGCTCGCCTGCTGGTCATCGTGGGCCCCTGCTCCCTCCACGATCCGAAATCCGCCCTCGAATATGCCGCCAACCTCGCTCGCCTGGCCCACGAAGTGAGCGACCGTATGCTGCTGGTGATGCGCGCCTACGTGGAAAAGCCCCGCACGACGGTGGGCTGGAAAGGCCTGGCCTACGATCCCGACCTGGATGGCAGCGATGACATGGCCGCCGGCCTGACCCTGTCCCGGGAACTGATGCGTGAAATGCTGCAGCTGGGCCTGCCCGTCGCCACCGAACTGCTGCAACCCATGGCCGCCAACTACTTCGACGACCTGCTCAGCTGGGTCGCCATCGGCGCGCGCACTACCGAATCGCAGATCCACCGGGAAATGGCCAGCGGCCTGGGCATGCCGGTCGGCTTCAAGAACGGCACCGACGGCGGCGTCGGGATCGCCTGCGACGCCATGCGCTCCGCCGCCCATCCCCACCGGCATTTCGGCGTCGACAGCCAGGGGCATCCTGCAATCATCCAGACCCAGGGCAATCCCGACACTCACCTGGTGCTGCGGGGTGGACACCGCGGCCCGAACTACGACCGCCAGAGCGTCGCGCAGATACACAGCGACCTGAGCCGTCTGAAAATACCGGCCCGGATCATGGTGGATTGCAGTCACGCCAACAGCGGTAAGGATCCCTCGCGCCAGCCAGAGGTATTCAATGACGTGCTGGCGCAGCGGCTGCAAGGGAACCGATCGTTGATCGGCATGATGATCGAGAGCCACCTGTTCGAAGGCTGCCAGCCCATCAGCCCGTCAATGCGCTACGGCGTATCGGTGACCGACGGGTGTCTGGGCTGGGCATCCACCGAGCAACTGCTGCGCCAGGCCCATCGTCAGTTGCTATCGGCCAACTGAGCTTCGTGCGCGCCCTCCTTAGGGAGGGCGCTCCTGGAGCGCACATGCACCTCGACCCCGGCGAAAGGCTGACTCACATCGTCCAGGCGCTCGACCTGATAGCGAACGCGCACCGATCTGCCTTGTTGACTCTGCCAATAGTCCGCCGGGACCACGAAGGTCATCGGCTGACCGACGTTGGCCGGGACGATTTCGCGCTCGCCGACATAGGCATAGCTGCCATCGCATTGCAGCCAGACCAACTCGCCAATCTCGAATCCGCCAGTCTCGATGATCACCTTCACTCCCTTCTCCTGCTCATCGACATCCAGTTCCCCCTCCTTCAGACCCAGGATCCGAGGCGCCTTCAGCGGCGGGCGGACCAGGGGGCCGATATGCAGCGACAAGGACTCGGCACGGCGCACGGAATGCCCGCGTCTGACGACGTAGGAAAGGTCCAGGTGATGCCCCAGATGCGGGGCGATCAGCGCATGATCTATCCAGAACGAGACCTCGCGACCGACGGCATGGGCTTCGATGTCCAGCACGTCACGCCAGAGTGCCCTGGAGTCCCTGCTGCCGATCAGGATCAGCCGGTCCCCGACAGCCATTCTTGAATAGGGCCGAATGACCACGCAGGTGCCCTCGGGGAGACGCTTCGGATCAAGACTGCCGCCCACCGCATCGGTGGCAATGGCCGGCAACAGTTGCGGCGCTACGTCACCGATCACCAGTTGCAGGGCCTCCGAATGCATGGGCGCCGGAAGTCGTTTACCGGTGACTTGATAAAAGATCTCCAGCGAGCCGCCGTCCAGCTCGGCAATGTGGGGTTCGCGCACGACGAACGTGACGTCCCGGTCGACTTGTCGCTCCGTGATGGACCTGCGTATTTCATGCCGGTACGGCTCGCCGTCCGAATTGAGCCCGTACCAGAACAGAAGGACCTCATCGCCGCACGTCATCAACGGATAGGGTTTGAGGGTGATAGCGACCTTGCTCCAGGCCGGGTTGATCACCCCGCCTTTTGCCGCCGCCAGGATGGGGGCCCGGAATTTCGTCCGAGCGCTAAGCCGGGCTCGCCGGCCAAATGGGTCAGTGGTCATGTATGGATTCCAGTCCTTGGATGAGGACGCCATCTCCCTTTAACGGCGCCCGATAGAGCCATTAGAACCTGCTCCTCGCAAACCCGCAGTCAGACAAGACGACAGCGCGGGTGGTCCCTTGCACTTGAGACTGTAGCTGCATGCAACAGGGTCTATCAGACGCATCCCGAAACCAAACACATCATTCGGCCACTTTTCTGATTCTTCCTGCCTTCTCTAGTCCGTTTTCGGTCGGCCATAGCGGTTTCTTCCTACACCTCGGCGCAGAAGCCTGCATTACAGTGGTGTCGCAAATTCAACATGAACCTCTTCGAAAAAGGTACGAACATGCAACGGAATGCAACCACTCAATTTCCTATCCTGTTGGTACATGGTTTGTTCGGGTTTGACAGGGTCGCTGGCTCCGAACTGTTCCAAGGCATCAAGCAGGCACTGCGCACCGCCGGCGCCCGGGTATTCATTCCCTACCTGTCGGCCACCTACACCAACGAGGCTCGCGGTGAAGACTTACTGGCCCAGATTGATCGGGTCCTGAGCGGCACCGGGGCCACCCGGGTGAACCTGATCGGGCATGGCCAAGGTGCATTGGCGTCCCGTTACGCCGCCGCACTGGAACCCACGAAGGTCGCCTCGGTGACGTCGGTCAGCGGCCCCAACCACGGCTCCGAACTGGCCGACTTCCTGCGCAAGGCCCTCACGCCCGGGCGCCTGCCGGAGCATGTCGCCGGTAGAGTCGCCACGTTGTTCGTCGACTTCATTTCATTGCTGAGCGGCCAGGCACACCTCCCCCACAACGCCATCGCCGCACTGGCGGCCCTGACCACCGAAGGCGTAGGCGCGTTCAACGACAAATACCCGCAAGGCTTGCCCAGGAGCTGGGGGAGCAAGGGGCCGGAGCTGGTCAACGGCGTGCGCTACTACTCCTGGAGCGGCACGCTGCAGGACATACCTGGCGATGCCCTGCGGACAACGCACCCCTTCCAAGTGTTCTGCCGGGCCTTTTCCGAATACTTCATCACCGAAGCCGGGCAGAACGACGGCCTGGTGGGTCGCTTCAGCTCGCACCTGGGCAAGGTCATCCGCTCCGACTATCCGATGGATCATATGCAGGCCATCGATCAACCGTCCGGGTGCGCGTACAAGGGGACAACCCCGCTGGAACTCTACGTGCGGCACGCCGAACGCCTGCGCAAAGCGGGCCTGTGATCGGCGGGTTCAAGGTTCTGACGCATTTTTGACAACAACCCTTCAACGATTCCGGTAGGCTCACACCCTTTAAATCCATTGAAAGGAATGTCCCATGGCCAAAGCCACTGCCCGCCACATCCTGGTTTCCAGCGAAGACAAGTGCAACGAACTCAAGGCCCAGATCGAAGCCGGTGCCGATTTCGCCGAAGTCGCGAAGGCCAACTCGTCATGCCCGTCCAGCCGTCAGGGCGGCGACCTGGGTTCGTTCGGCCCAGGCCAGATGGTCAAGGAGTTCGACACCGTCGTGTTCAGCGCGCCGATCAACGTGGTGCAGGGTCCGGTCAAGACCCAGTTCGGTTATCACCTGCTGGAAGTGACCAGCCGCCAGGACTGAGGGTGACGGTGGCGAGGGGGCTTGCTCCCCCGCCACCTTAGCTCCTCGCCACCACTCCTTGACCACCGGGCTGGCGATCAACGCGCCGCTCGCGTACAAATCGTGGTCATCGATCACCCGGCTTTAAGGCTGACAATGCGACTGGCGTTTTCCTCACTGTTCTTGACTGCCGCGCTCCTGCTGACAGGCGCCGCCGGCGTGTCTGCCGCACCGCAACATGCCCTGACCGTCTATGGCGAACCGGCCAAATACCCTGAAGGCTTCAGCCATTTCGCCTATGCCAATCCCCAGGCCCCCAAAGGTGGCACCCTGCGCCGTTCGGCCATCGAGATCGGCCAGTTCGACCACGTGCTGCCCTACATCGACAAAGGCATCGGGGTCAGCCAGATCGACGGCATGCTGTATTCACCCCTGGCCCAACGCTCCCTGGATGAGCCCTACACAGTCTACGGCCTGGTTGCCCAAAGCATGGAACGCGCGGACGACGGCCTGTCCCTGCGCTTTTACCTGAACCCCAAGGCCCGCTTCGCCGACGGCAAGCCCATAACCGCCGAAGACGTGCGCTACAGCTTCGAGCTGCTGATGACCCAGGGCAGCCTGCGCTATCGCACCCAATTCGCGGCCGTCAAAGGCGTCGAAGTCGAAGGCGAGCGCACGGTTCGCTTCGATTTCAAGAACAACGAAAACCGCACCTTGCCCCTGGACATCGCCACCCTGCCGGTGCTTCCCGAGCATTGGTGGAAAACCCGCGACTTTGCCAGCGGCGGTGGCTATGAAGCGCCGCTGGGCAGTGGGCCGTACCGGGTCGGCAAGGTTGACTCCGGGCGCAGCATCACCTTCGAGCGCAACGCCGACTGGTGGGGCAAGGACCTGCCGGTCAGCCGCGGGCTCTACAACTTCGATCATTTCAGCATCGAGTATTTCGGCGACACCGACGTGGCGCGCCAGGTGCTGCGCGGTGGCGCCTACGACTACAACCGCGAATTCTCCGCCACGGGCTTTTCCATTGGCTACGACAGCCCGGCACTGCGCGACGGGCGCCTGCAAAAAGCCCACCTGGCCACCGAAGCCCCGCAAACGGCCCAGGGCTTCGTGTTCAACCTGCAAAAGCCGCAGTTCCAGGATCGTCGCGTACGCCAGGCCCTGGCGATGCTCTGGGATTTCGAATGGAGCAACCGGCAGATGATGCGCAACCTCTACGTGCGCCAGCAGAGCTTCTTCTCCAACACCGACCTGGCCGCCCGACAATTGCCCGATGCGAGCGAGCTGGCGATCCTTGAACCGTTGCGCGGAAAAGTCCCCGACGAGGTCTTCACCCAGGTATTCCAGGCTCCGAAGACCGACGGCAGCGGCGTGATTCGCGACAAGCAATTACAAGCCCTGGCGCTGCTGGAACAGGCCGGCTGGAAACCCGAAGGCGATCGCCTGGTCAATGCCGAAGGCGAACCGCTGACTTTCACCTTCCTCAACAGCCAGAACGGCATGGACCGCCTGCTGCTGCCCTATAAACGCACCCTGGCGCAGATCGGCATCGACATGAGCATCCGTCGCATCGACCCGTCCCAGTACATCAATCGCCTGATGAGCCGTGACTACGACATGATCGTCACCGGCTACCCGGTCAGCGTCTCGCCTGGCACCGAGCTCTACAATTACTTCGGTTCGGCGGCGGCCAACGACCCGGGCGCCAACAACTACATGGCCCTGCAGAATCCCGCCGTCGATACCCTGATCGACGGGCTGGTCAAGGCCACCACCCAGGATGACATGCTTCGTCACGCCCACGCCCTGGACCGGGTGTTGCAATGGAACTACTACTGGATTCCCAACTACTACCCACCAGGCAGTTCGACCGTGTGGTGGAACCGCTTCGGCATGCCGAAGGTGCAGGCCGCCAATGACGAAGCCATCGAGAGCTGGTGGGAAGTCAGCACCACCCCCTTGACCAATGAGCAGATGACCGCCGAACGAATCAGGCGTGGCACCTCCGGAGGGCGTCACTGATGTGGGCCTATATCGCGCGTCGCCTGCTGCTGATCATTCCGACCCTGGTGATCATCCTGCTGGTGAACTTCGTCATCGTCCAGGCGGCACCGGGTGGCCCGGTGGAACAGGCCATCGCCCACCTGCAAGGCATCGGCGGCGCCACCGTCGGCAGCTCGGGCAATGCCATGACCGGCAGCTCCCGGGCCAGCCGCGGCCTGGACCCGCAACTGATCAAGGACATCGAGAAACAATACGGCTTCGACAAGCCGGCCCATGAACGCCTGTGGCTGATGCTCAGCAGCTATGCCCGCCTGGACTTCGGCAAGAGTTTCTTCCGGGGTGCCACGGTCACCGACCTGATCCTGGAAAAGATGCCGGTGACCATTTCCCTGGGGCTGTGGGCCACGCTGATCACCTACCTGGTGTCGATCCCGCTGGGCATCCGCAAGGCGGTGCATCATGGCTCGGCCTTCGATGTCTGGAGCAGCACGGCGATCATCATCGGCTACGCCATGCCGGCCTTCCTCTTCGCGATGTTCCTGATCGTGGTGTTCGCGGGCGGGACGTCGCTGAACTGGTTTCCGGTGCGCGGGCTGGTGTCGGACAACTTCGAATCGCTGTCGACCCTGGGCAAGATCACCGACTACTTCTGGCACCTGGTGCTGCCGGTCACGTCGCTGGTGATCGGCGGCTTCGCCACCCTGACCATCCTGACCAAGAACTCGTTCCTCAATGAAATTACCCGCCAATATGTGGTCACGGCGCGGGCCAAGGGCATGAGCGAACGGCGGGTGTTATACGGGCACGTGTTCCGCAACGCCATGCTGTTGGTGGTCTCGGGGATTCCCCAGGCGTTCATCAGCGTGTTCTTCGCCGGGTCGTTGCTGATCGAGGTGATCTTCTCCCTCGATGGCCTGGGCCGCATGAGCTACGAGGCGGCCGTGTCCCGGGACTATCCGGTGGTGTTCGGCTCACTGTTCATCTTCACGCTGTTCGGCCTGCTGATCAAACTCATCGGCGACCTCTGCTACACCTTGGTGGACCCGCGCATCGACTTCGCCGCGAGGAACGCCTGATGTTCAGATTCTCGCCTCTGGGCCGACGGCGCTTCGAGCGCTTCAAGAAAAACCGCCGCGGCTGGTGGTCGCTGTGGTTGTTCATCGGCCTGTTCATCCTGACCCTGGGCGGCGAGCTGATCGCCAATGACAAGCCGCTGGTGGTGAGCTATCAGGACTCGCTGTATTTCCCGGTGTTCAAGCGCCACACCGAACAGGAATTTGGCGGCCAGCTACCGTTCCAGGCCGACTACCGCAGCAGCTACGTGCAGAACCTGATCCACAAGGACGGCGGCTGGCTGCTGTTCCCGCCGATCCCGTTCAGCGACGACACCCCCAACTACGACCTCAATCAACCGGCCCCGAGCCCGCCTACCTCGGTGAACTGGCTGGGCACCGACGACCAGTCCCGGGACGTGCTGGCCCGGGTGATCTTCGGTGCCCGGGTGTCGATCCTGTTCGCCCTGGCGCTGACGACCATCAGCGCGCTGATCGGTATCGCCGCCGGCGCGTTGCAGGGTTATTACGGCGGCTGGGTGGACCTGTTGGGGCAACGCCTGCTGGAAGTCTGGTCGGGGCTGCCGGTGCTCTATCTGCTGATCATCCTCTCCGGTTTCGTCGAACCGAATTTCTGGTGGCTGCTGGGGATCATGGCGTTGTTCTCCTGGCTGGCCCTGGTGGACGTGGTCCGCGCCGAGTTCCTGCGCGGGCGCAACCTCGAATACGTCAAGGCCGCCAGGGCCCTGGGCCTGACCGACCGCAAGGTGATCGTGCGGCACATCCTGCCCAACGCGATGAACGCGACCCTGAGTTATCTGCCATTCATCCTCACCGGGGCGATCTCCACCCTCACCGCCCTGGACTTCCTCGGCTTCGGCATGCCGGCCGGCAGCGCGTCCCTGGGCGAGCTGATTGCCCAAGGCAAACAGAACCTGCAAGCACCCTGGCTGGGGCTGACGGCATTCTTCACCCTGGCCCTGATTCTTTCCCTGTTGGTGTTCATTGGCGAGGCATTGCGTGATGCATTCGATCCCAGGTCCTGATCCGGACGTGCGTGACAACCTGATCGAAATCCGCGACTTGAGCGTGGCCTTCAACGACCACGCCGTCGTGCGCAACCTGTGCCTGGACATCCGTCCCGGCGAGTGCCTGGCCCTGGTGGGCGAATCGGGCTCCGGCAAATCGGTGACGGCCCATTCGATCCTGCAACTGCTGCCACCAACCGAGAGCCGTACCACCGGCAGCATTCGCTATCGCGGCCAGGAACTGGTCGGCGCCCAGGCCAAGACCCTGCGAGAGCTGCGCGGCAATCGCATCGCGATGATCTTCCAGGAACCGATGACCTCCCTGAACCCGCTGCACAGCGTCGAAAAGCAGATCGGTGAAACCCTGATGCTGCACAAGGGCCTGGGCGGCCAAGCGGCACGTCAGCGCATCCTGGAGCTGCTGGCCCTGGTCGGCATCCAGAAGCCCGTCGAACGGCTCAAGGCCTACCCGCATCAGCTCTCCGGCGGCCAGCGTCAACGGGTGATGATTGCCATGGCCCTGGCCTGCGAACCAGAACTGTTGATCGCCGACGAACCGACCACCGCGCTGGACGTCACCGTACAACGCAAGATCCTGTTGTTGCTCAAATCCCTCCAGCAACGGCTGGGCATGTCCCTGTTGCTGATCAGCCACGACCTGAACCTGGTGCGCAGCATCGCCCAGCGGGTGTGCGTGATGAAGGCCGGGGAAATCGTCGAGCAGGCGCCCTGCGAAACCCTGTTCAGCGCGCCGAAGCACCCCTACAGCTGTGAACTGCTGCACGCCGAACCGGAGGGTGAAGCCCTGCCCCGGGACGAGCGCGAAGACGTGCTGCAGGTCCAGGACCTGCGGGTCAGTTTCGCCCTGGGCGGTGGGTTGTTCCGGCGCAAGGAATACCTGCGCGCCGTCGACGGCATCAGCCTGAACATCCAGCGCGGCAAGACCCTGGGCATCGTCGGCGAATCCGGCTCCGGCAAGTCCACACTCGGCCAGGCGATCCTGCGGCTGATCGAATCCGAAGGCAGCATTCGCTTCCAGGGTGAAGCCCTCGACGCGCTGTCACAGAAAGCATTGCGGCCGTGGCGCAAGCAGATGCAGGTGGTGTTCCAGGACCCGTTCGGCAGCCTCAGCCCACGGATGTCGGTGCAGCAGATCATCAGTGAAGGCCTTGAGGTCCACAGTCCGTCCAGCGCCCAGGAGTGTGAAGCCCGGGTGATCCAGGCCCTCAAGGAAGTCGGTCTCGACCCGCAGAGTCGCCATCGCTACCCCCACGAATTTTCCGGCGGCCAACGCCAGCGCATCGCCATTGCCCGGGCCCTGGTGCTGAAACCGGCCCTGATCCTGCTGGACGAGCCCACGTCGGCGCTGGATCGCACTGTGCAGAAACAAGTGGTCGCCCTGCTCCGCCAGCTCCAGGAAAAGCACGGCCTGACCTACCTGTTCATCAGCCATGACCTGGCGGTGGTGCGCGCCCTGGCCCACGACATGATCGTGATCAAGGACGGTAAAGTGGTTGAACAAGGGGCGAGCCATGAGCTGTTCGAGTCGCCACGCCACCCCTATACCCGAGAGCTGCTGGCGGCGGCTCATCCCGCATAACTCGCGGGCCAGTCTTCTCCAGCGATTCAGGCGCCCCGTCGCTGGTCCAGGGTGTTGGCGAAATTGCCCATTACCGTCACAACCTGTTGCGCGCCCCGGTGGATATCCTGGATCACCGCGCCTGCTTCATTCACCAGTGTGACCCCCTGTTCAGCTTTGAGGGTGCTCGACTGCATGCTGGTGACCGCTTGCCTGGCGAGTTCGCGGTTCTTGCCGACCACCTCGGTGATGGCGACGGTGGCCTGGCTCGTACGTCGGGCCAAGTTGCGCACCTCATCGGCCACGACCGCGAAGCCGCGCCCCTGCTCTCCAGCGCGAGCAGCTTCGATGGCAGCATTAAGGGCCAGCAGGTTGGTCTGTTCAGCGATGCCCCGGATGGCATCGACGATACTGCCGATTTCCTCGGACTGTGCGCTCAGGGCCTCTATGCCCGTCGCCACAGCCTGGAGTTCATCAGCGATGCTTTGCACGACGGTCACGGTCTTTTGCACGACGGCGGTGCCAAGCCGGGTATGCTCATCGGTCTGCTGGGACGTCTCGAAGGCCAACTGCGCCGCCTTCGATTCGCTCTGGCGTTGTTCGATCTCAGCGGTGCAATCGGTGGCGAACTTGACCACCCCATATACATGGCCCTGGGCATCATAGAGCGGGTTGTAGGTGGCCTGCAGCCAGACGGTCGCGCCGCGCTTGTCGACCCGCTGGAACAATCCTGCCCTGTACTCGCCCCGGTTCAGTCCGGCCCAGAAGCCGCGATAGGCTTCGCTCTGCGCTTCGCCGGGCGTGCAGAAGATACGGTGATGCTGGCCGCGCACTTCTTCCAGGCCATAGCCCATCACCCTCAGGAAGTTCGCGTTGGCATTTACCACGTGCCCTTTCAGGTCAAATTCGATGACCGCCATCGAACGGTCAATCGCCTGCGTGAAGCTGGACTCGGCCTGGGAACGAAGCACCTCATCGGTCACATCGCGAACAACGCAAAGGATGCGCTGTACGCCCGCGCCCGCCTGGCGCACCGGAACATGGTCCGCTTCCACCCAGGCCCCTTGTCCGTCGCGGGCCAGCAGCAAAAACCGGTCGCTGGCACTTTCACCCTGCAGCAAGCGCCGCCACAACGTCGCGTACTGTGGACTGTGGGCGTACGCCGGGGCGCAAAATGTCTGGTGATGCTTGCCCAGAATCTCGTCGAGCGAGTATCCAACCATTCGTAGGAACAGGGGACTGGCGCTCAGCACTTCACCTGTCGCCGCGAGCTCAAGCACGGCCATGGAGGCATGCAAGGCATCGCGCTGCGCCTCAAGATAAGCCTCCCTGGCCTGGACTTCATGCAAGGCCTGCTGATGCTTGCGTGTACGAATGAACATGGGCCCCACTCCGGAACGTTGGATGCGTGGATCGAGCCGCCTGAAGACTCAGGGGGCCTTTCGCTGGAGAGATGCCATTAAGCCATGATCTCAAAAATAATTGTACAGCTTTTTATTTATGTACAAGTTTTATATGACCAGCGGCGTACCACCGGCCGCCCGTTTTTTTCATTTCCAGCCAATGCGCCACCGCTTGTCATCTCGCAACTCGCGCCAGTCCAGCAGTTCCGTGCGCCCGCTGAGCACCGCTTGCAACTCGACTTGCAGAGGTACGCCGACCTCGTCGCAGAGCAGCTTGATGACCAGGAAATGCTTCTCTCGATTGACCGGTGCACAGGCAGTCCATTTCGAAAGCGTGAGTTTGCGAGGATTGAATGGGTTCATGGGGGGCATCCAAAAATGTACAAAATAAAAGCAACTGTATAATTTTCGTCTCATTGAAACCACGACTTCAGGACGCTCGACCGAGGCGCAACACGTCAGCCGCGTCTTGATCAGTGGATCTACGGCATAATGCCGCTGGCAACAGACTCATCAGAGGCCGCCACACCCTCACCTCTTTCTGGGAATGCCCGATGCGCCCCACCGAAAACCTCAAGGACTACCAGCGCGTACGCACCCTGGCGATTCGCTCCTTGTTCGAGATCATCGAACAGTCCAGCGAAGGCACGGTGATTGTCGACCGTGACGCCAACATCGTCTGGATGAACGAGCGCTACGCCCGGCGCTTCGGTCTGAACTCGGCGCAGGAGGCCATCGGTCGTGCCTGCGAGAGCGTGATCCCCGGCAGCTTGCTCCGGGAAGTGGTGCGGACCGGGCGACCGATCCTGCTGGACATGCAGGAGATGCCCAAGGAGCCGCTGGTGGTCATGCGCCTGCCGATCCATGACAGCGCCGGCGCGGTTATCGGCGCCATCGGTTTTGCCTTGTTCGGTGAACTGCATAGTCTGTCGCCGATGCTCAAGCGCTACCAGAGCATGCAGGAAGAACTGGCCTCGACCCGTTCGCTGCTGCGGGCGCGGCAAACCAAGTACAACTTCGCCCATTTCATCGGCACCAGCAGCGCCGGCCTGGAGGTCAAGCGCCGCGCCCGGCGTAGCGCCAGCACCGATTCCCCGGTGTTGCTGCTCGGCGAAACCGGCACCGGCAAGGAACTGCTGGCCCAAGCGATCCACAGCGCCTCGCCACGGGCGCACAAAGCATTCGTCAGCATCAACAGCGCGGCGATTCCGGAATCGCTGCTGGAAGCCGAGTTCTTCGGCACGGCCCCCGGAGCGTTCACCGGGGCTGACCGCAAGGGCCGCGCCGGCAAGCTGCAGATCGCCCAGGGCGGCACGTTGTTCCTCGATGAGATCGGTGACATGCCCTTGCCACTGCAAAGCAAACTGCTGCGCGTGCTGCAGGAAAAGGAATATGAACCGGTGGGCTCCAACGAGGTGCTGCAAAGCGATGTCCGCGTGATCGCTGCCACGTCAACGGACCTGGAAGCGGCGATCAAGCGCGGCGAGTTCCGCGCCGACCTGTATTACCGCCTCAATGTACTGCCGATCCAGGTCCCACCCCTGCGCGAGCGCCTGGATGACCTGCCGGCCCTGAGCGAAGCAATCCTCGAAGACCTGCGCAGCCAGCACGAACTGAACCCCGACGCCCTCGACCTGCTGGGGCAGCACGCCTGGCCGGGCAACATCCGCGAGTTGCGCAACGTGCTGGAGCGGGCCGCGTTGCTCAGCGATAACCTGCAACTCACCGCCGTCGACATCCGCGCGGCCATCGGCACGTTCACGCCAGTGACCCGCCCGGCCAGCCCAAGCCTGGAACTGCTGCCCCAGGAAACCTTCAGCCAGGCCCGGGCGCGATTCGACCGGCAATTGATCGAAACCACCCTCGCGCAATGCGGCGGCAAGGTGATCGAGGCGGCTGAGCGGCTCGGGCTGGGGCGCTCGACGCTGTACAAGAAGATGGTGGCGTTGGGGATTGCCGAGTCTCAATAAAGAGAAATTAATTCTCTTTTTGTAGACATACATCTTGGAGCGCTTTGCGCTCATCGCGAGCAGGCTCGCTCCCACAGGATGATTGCATTCCCCTGTGGGAGCGAGCCTGCTCGCGATGAGGCCATCCGAATCAAAAAATCTCCAAAAAGAGACAGCACTCCCCCTATCTCCTCAAGCCAAACAACAAACCTTATATATTTCAACAAGTTACCAACCTGGCACAAAACTCGCTAAAGCTCCTCCCACCGCTTCACCACAAAAATAACAATCCAGGAGACACACCATGAGTGTGATCATTGCCTTGGCAGCCCTCGCGCTGCTGATGGTTGCCGCCTACCGTGGCTACAGCGTCATCCTCTTTGCCCCCATCGCCGCCCTCGGCGCCGTCCTGCTCACCGACCCCTCCGCCGTCGCCCCTGCCTTCACCGGGGTGTTCATGGAGAAAATGGTCGGGTTCATCAAACTGTATTTCCCGGTGTTCCTGCTCGGCGCGGTGTTCGGCAAGCTGATCGAGTTGTCGGGCTTCTCCCGCTCCATCGTGGCCGCGGCGATTCGCCTGCTGGGCACGCGCCAGGCGATGCTGGTGATCGTGCTGGTCTGCGCCCTGCTGACCTATGGCGGCGTGTCGCTGTTCGTCGTGGTGTTCGCGGTGTACCCGTTCGCCGCCGAGATGTTCCGCCAGAGCAATATTCCCAAGCGCCTGATCCCGGCCACCATCGCTCTCGGCGCGTTCTCTTTCACCATGGACGCCCTGCCCGGCACGCCGCAGATCCAGAACATCATCCCCAGCACCTTCTTCAACACCACCGCCTGGGCCGCGCCGTGGCTGGGTGTGATCGGCACGCTGTTCGTGTTCAGCATCGGCATGCTGTTCCTGCAACGCCAACGCAACAAGGCCCAGCGCGTGGGCGAAGGCTACGGCACCGAACTGCGCAACGAGCCGGAAACGGCCGAAGACATCAAGCTGCCCAACCCGTGGATCGCCGTTTCGCCACTGCTGGCGGTCGGCATCATGAACCTGCTGTTCACCCAGTGGATCCCCCAGTGGTACGGCAAGACCCACAGCCTGGCGCTGCCGGGCATGGCGGCACCGGTGACGAGCGACGTCGCCAAGCTCACCGCGATCTGGGCGGTGCAGGCCGCGCTGCTGGTGGGCATCATCATGGTCCTGCTGTTCGGCTTCCGGGCCATTCGCAGCAAGCTGGCCGAAGGCAGTAAAAGTGCGGTGGGCGGTGCGCTGCTCGCGGCGATGAATACCGCCTCGGAATACGGCTTCGGCGCGGTCATCGCCTCGCTGCCGGGCTTCCTGGTGTTGGCCGACTGGCTCAAGAGCATCCCCAATCCACTGGTCAACGAAGCCGTGACCGTGACGCTGCTGGCGGGCATCACCGGTTCCGCGTCGGGCGGCATGAGCATCGCCCTGGCGGCGATGTCCGAAACCTTCATCAACGCCGCCCACGCCGCCAATATTCCCCTGGAAGTGCTGCACCGGGTAGCGGCCATGGCCAGCGGCGGCATGGACACCCTGCCTCACAACGGCGCGGTGATCACCCTGCTGGCGGTCACCGGGCTCACCCACCGTGAAGCCTACAAAGACATTTTCTGCATTACGCTGATCAAGACCCTCGCGGTTTTCGTGGTGATCGGTGTGTTTTACGCCACTGGCATTGTATGAGGTTCTTATGACGACAACTCTTTCCGGCAAAACCGCCCTGGTCACCGGTTCTACCAGCGGCATCGGCCTGGGCATTGCCCTGAGCCTGGCCAAGGCCGGCGCCGACTTGATCCTCAACGGCTTTGGCGATGCATCGGCGGTGATCGCCGAAGTGCAGCAGTTCGGTGGCAAGGTGGGCCATCACCCGGCCGATGTCAGTGATCCGGCCCAGATCGCCGATATGCTCGCTTACGCCGAGCGCGAGTTCGGCGGCGTCGACATTCTGGTGAACAACGCCGGCATCCAGCATGTGGCCGCTGTCGAGGATTTCCCGGTGGAGCGCTGGGACTCGATCATCGCCATCAACCTGTCCTCGGTGTTCCATGCCACCCGCCTGAGCCTGCCAGGCATGCGCAGCAAGGGCTGGGGGCGGATCGTCAATATCGCCTCGGTACACGGCCAGGTCGGCTCGGTGGGCAAGGCCGCCTATGTCGCGGCCAAGCACGGGG
Source organism: Pseudomonas sp. ICMP22404 (assembly GCF_006227205.1). Lineage (GTDB taxonomy): Bacteria > Pseudomonadota > Gammaproteobacteria > Pseudomonadales > Pseudomonadaceae > Aquipseudomonas. Next base: position 220,325 of record NZ_VCNG01000002.1, on the reverse strand, counting down.
TGATCGGCCTGACCAAAGTGGTCGGCCTGGAAACCGCCACCAGCAACGTCACCTGCAACGCCATCTGCCCCGGCTGGGTGCTGACCCCGCTGGTGCAGAAGCAGATCGACGACCGCATCGCCAGCGGCGTCGACCCGCAACAGGCCCAGCATGACCTGCTGGCCGAGAAACAGCCGTCCCTGGATTTCGTCACCCCGCCGCAACTGGGGGAACTGGTGCTGTTCCTCTGCAGCGAAGCCGGTAGCCAGGTGCGTGGCGCGGCATGGAATATCGATGGTGGGTGGTTGGCCCAGTAACCTGTGTGAACCCTATGGGAGCAAGGCTTGCCCGCGATGAGGTCGATGCGGTTCACCTTGGAATCGAGATACCTTCATCGCGGGCAAGCCTTGCTCCCACAGGAAGTTGATCCCGGAAGCTCCGGCTCGCTCTATAGTTTGCGTGTACATAAAGAATAAGAGATACGCCATGTCCGACACCCTCTGGCAACCCAGCCCTGAACGCATCGCGCGGTCGCGCATGAACGCCTTTCGCCGGTTCGTCAACGAACGGCATAACCTGCAACTCAGTGGCTATCCCGCCCTTCACGCCTGGAGCATCGACCAGCGCGAAGCCTTCTGGCAGGCCATCGTCGACTTCTTCGAGATTCGCTTTCACCAGGCGCCCAGCGAGGTACTGGTGGAAGGTGCGCAAATGCCCAGCGCTCGCTGGTTCCCCGGGGCGACCCTGAACTTTGCCGAGCATTTGTTGCGCCGTCGCGATACAGCGACGGCAGTGGTGGCCATCGACGAAAATGGCGGCCAGGAACACCTGACCTGGGCCGAACTCGCCGCCCACGTCGCCGGCCTGCAGAAAAGCCTGCAAGCGGCCGGTGTGACCCAAGGCGACCGCGTCGCCGCGTGCATGCCCAACACCTGGCAGACCCTGGTGGGCATGCTTGCCACCACCAGCCTGGGAGCGATCTGGTCCTGTTCGTCGCCGGATTTCGGCACCCAGGGAGTGATCGACCGCTTCGGCCAGATCGAACCCAAGGTGCTCATCACCTGCGCCGGTTACCGCTACGCCGGCAAGGTCATCGACCAACGGCCCAAGGTCAACGAGATCCTCGAACGACTGCCGTCGCTGCAGCAACTCATCGTGCTGCCCTATGCCCAGCCGGATGCCTGCGCCGAAGACTTCACGACCCCGGCCAGCGTCGCACTGTGGGACGGGTTCTACCAAGCCGGTGGCGAGCCGCAATTCGTCGCCGTGCCGTTCGATCATCCGCTGTACATCCTGTACTCCAGCGGCACCACCGGCGTACCGAAGTGCATCGTCCATGGCACCGGTGGCGTACTGCTGCAACACGTCAAGGAACATGGTCTGCACGTCGACCTCGGCCCCGAGGATCGGCTGTTCTACTACACCACTTGCGGCTGGATGATGTGGAACTGGCTGGTGTCCGCCCTCGCCGTCGGCAGCGCGGTGGTGCTCTACGACGGTTCACCGTTCCACCCCGGCCCCGAGCGCTTGCTGGACCTGATCGACCAACAGCGCATCAGCGTGTTCGGCACCAGCCCCAAGTTCCTGGCCGCCCTGGAGAGCCAGGGTTTGAAGCCTCGGCAGACCCACGACCTGGGCAGCCTCAGGACCTTGCTGTCCACCGGCTCGGCGCTGGCGCCCCACAGCTACGACTACGTCTACCGCGACTTCAAGCCCGACGTCTGCCTCGCCTCGATGTCCGGTGGCACCGACATCGTGTCCTGCTTCGTCAACGGCAACCCGCTGTCGGCAGTGCGGCGCGGCGAAATGCAGGGCAAGAGCCTGGGCATGGCGGTAGAGGTCTGGAACGAGGCCGGGCAGGCCGTCATCGGCGAGAAAGGTGAACTGGTGTGCACTCGGCATTTCCCGGCGATGCCCATTGGCCTGTGGAACGACCCCCAGCAGGAAAAACTGCGCGCCTCCTACTTCAGCCAGTTTCCCGGCGTATGGGCCCAAGGCGATTACGCCGAGGAGCTGCCCCATGGCGGTTTCCTGATCCATGGCCGCTCTGACGCGGTGCTCAACCCCGGTGGCGTGCGCATCGGCACGGCGGAAATCTATCGGCAGGTGGAAAAGGTCGAACAGGTGCTGGACAGTGTCGCCATCGGCCAGCAATGGCAGGGTGATGTGCGGGTGGTGCTGTTCGTGCGCCTGCAAGAGGGCGTAGTCCTCGATGACACCCTGGAGCAGCGGATTCGCCAGGTCATCCGGGCCAACACCACGCCGCGTCATGTACCGGCGAAGATCCTGGCGGTCAGCGACATTCCGCGGACCATCAGTGGCAAGGTGGTGGAGCTGGCGGTACGCAATGTGGTGCACGGCGAAGCGGTGAAAAATACCGACGCCCTGGCCAACCCGGAGGCGCTGGAGCAGTTTCGGGATCGGCCGGAGCTGGCCACCTAGGCACTACACAAAACCGCTTTCTGTGGCGAGGGGATTTAGCGAAACGTCGCACCGCCCCGCTGGGCTGCGTAGCAGCCCTAAATCCAGACACCTCGGTACATCAGATAGATTGTGTTGATTGCATTGGGGCTGCTCCGCAGCCCGGCGGGGATAAATCCCCTCGCCACAGGGCCGAGCGCCCGACTGGATCAATCCATCAACCCCCACTCCCCCGCCGCCGGATCGGCCGCAGACGCGGCGCCCGATTCGGCATGCAGTTTCAACCGCAAGCGCAGGTTGTTCGCCGAATCGGCGTTCTTCAGCGCTTCTTCCTCATCGAGCACCCCTTCGACCACGAGGCTGAACAGGGCCTGGTCAAAGGTCTGCATGCCCAGTTCTTCCGACTTTTCCATGATGCCCTTGAGTTCGCCCAGCTCGTTGCGCCGGATCAGGTCGGCCACTGTGGGCGAGCCGAGCATGACCTCCACCGCGGCCCGGCGCTGGCCGGTACGGGTGCGCACCAGGCGCTGGGAAACGAATGCCAGGAGGTTGTTGCCCAGGTCGCTCAACAACTGCGGCCGGCGTTCTTCCGGGAAGAAGTTGATCACCCGGTCCAAGGCCTGATTGGCGTTGTGGGCATGCAAGGTGGAAATCACCAGATGCCCGGTATCGGCAAAGGCCAGGGCGTGTTCCATGGTTTCACGGTCGCGAATCTCGCCGATCAGCACCACATCCGGTGCCTGGCGCAAGGTGTTCTTGAGGGCGGCATGGAAACTGCGGGTGTCGACACCGACCTCGCGCTGGTTGATGATCGACTTCTTGTGCCGGTGGATATACTCCACCGGGTCCTCGATGGTGATGATGTGGCCGCTGCTGTTGCGATTGCGATAATCGATCAACGCCGCCAGGGAGGTGGACTTGCCTGACCCCGTCGCGCCGACGAACAGCATCAATCCCTGCTTATGCATGATGGTGTCCAGCAGCACCTTGGGCAGCTTCAGGTCCTCGAAGCGCGGAATGTCCAGCTTGACGTTACGAATCACCATGGACACGTCGTTGCGCTGCTTGAAGATATTGACCCGGAATCGCCCGACACCGGACAGGGAAATGGCCAGGTTCATTTCCAATTCCCGATCGAACTCAAGGCGCTGTTCGGCGTCCATCAGAGACTCGGCGAGCCCGGCGATATCACCGACCTTGAACGCCTGGTTGCCCAGGGGCTTGAGCACACCCTCGAATTTTGCACAGGGCGGTGCCCCGGTGGACAGGTAAAGATCGGAGCCTTCCTGGCTGGCCAGGATGCGTAACAAGGGATCGATTTCCATGGACTGAAACTTCCGCGAGACTTCAATGAAACAAGCTGACCCGAACACGTACCTCTGCAGACCAACCCGCGCTTACCTCCTTCAGAGGATAGTCGACGTGACACGACACCCAGGGATTCCGTGATGAACGCAACACCCGCCAGCAGCGGCACACAGCGCCTGATCGAGCGACTGGACTGGAGCTCCAGCCAGCTGGGCCCTGCCGAAACCTGGCCCCAGAGCCTGCGCACCGCCGTGGACATCGTGCTGCACTCGCCGATGCCGATGGCCTTGCTGTGGGGGCCGCAACTGATCCATTTCTACAACGATGCCTTCTCCCGACTGGCCGGCGACAAGCATCCCCAGGCGTTTGGCCAGCCGACCCACCTGGCGTGGCCTGAACTCAAAAGCACGAATGCAGCGATTTATCACAACGTGTTTCAAGGCCGCACCCACACCAGCCGCGACCAGCAGTGGCGCCTGCCTTTCGCCGGCCGCCTCTGCGATCTCTGGCTGGATTTGACCTACAGCCCCGTGCGTGACGAAAGTGGCGCCGTGGCCGGCATCCTGGTCACGGCCATCGAGACCAGCGAGCGGCGGCGCCTGGCCCTGGAGTTCGAACGTCGTTCCGAGGCCAGCCTCAAGGCCCAGCATGAAAGCGAGGAGCGCCTGCAACTGGCCCTGGCGGCCGCCGATACGCTGGGCACCTGGGACTGGGACATCAGCGAAGACCGCTTCATCGCCGATGCACATTTCGCCCTGTTGCACGGTGTCGATCCGAAGCTGTCCCGGCAGTTGCCCATCAGCGCCTACCTCGAAGGGGTGCACCCCGAGGACCGGGCGATGGTCGCTCGCAGCATCAAGCATTGCATCACCCACGGCACCGAATATGCCGAGGAGTACCGCCTGCTGCAGCCCGACGGCGAACTGCGCTGGGTGTTCGTGCGCGGTCGCTGCTACAAGGATCGCCACGGTCGGCCCAAGCGCTTTCTCGGCGCGGCCCTGGACCTGACCGAGCGCAAGCGCACCGAACAGGCCCTGCGCCAGAGCCAGACCGAGCTGCAATTGATCATCAACGCCATGCCGATCCTCATCAGCTACGTGGACCGAGAAGAACGTTTCCGTCTGAACAACAGCGCCTATCTGGACTGGTTCGGCCTGACCCCGCAGGAACTCTATGGCAAGACCATTCGCGAAGTGATCGGCGAGGAAGGCTATGCAGCTCGCGCCGAACAGATTGCCGCGGCCCTGGCTGGCAAACCGTGCAGCTTCGCCGTCCAGTCGGACCACCGCGATGGCCGGCCGCGGCATGCGCTGACCAACTACCTGCCCCGCCATGGCGCGGACGGCGCCGTGAACGGTTTTTATATCTTTGTGATCGACGAAACCGAGCGCAAGAAAACCGAGGAAGCCCTGCGCAACCTCAACGAAACCTTGGAAGAACGGGTGATCGCCCGAACCCAGCAACTGGCCGAAGCCAACCACCGCTTGCAAAACGAGATGTTCGAACGCGAGCGCGCCGAGGAAGCGCTGCGCCATGCTCAGAAGATGGAAGCCGTGGGCCAGCTCACCGGAGGCATCGCCCATGACTTCAACAACATGCTCACCGGCATTCTCGGCAGCCTGGACCTGATGCAGCGCTACATCGCCAACGGCCGCGTCGACGAGATCGGACGCTTTACCGAAGCGGCGGTGTCATCGGCCAATCGCGCCGCGGCCCTGACTCATCGACTGTTGGCCTTTTCCCGGCGCCAGTCCCTGGACCGCAAACCGTTGGACGCCAACAGCCTGGTCCTGTCCCTGGAAGACCTGCTGAGTCGCACCACCGGTGATCACATCGCGCTGCGGCTGCAACTGGCCGACGAGCTGTGGCCCGTCAGCACCGATGCCAGCCAGCTGGAAAACGCCCTGCTCAACCTGGTGATCAACGCGCGGGACGCCATGCCCGACGGCGGCGAACTGACCGTCGAGACCGCCAATATCTACCTCGACGGCAGCGATATCAGCACCCTGGAACCGGTCAAGGCCGGGGATTACGTGATGATTGCCGTCAGCGACAATGGCAGCGGCATGACCCCGTCCGTGCTGGCAAAGGCCTTCGACCCGTTCTTCACCACCAAGCCCATCGGCCAGGGCACCGGCCTGGGCTTGTCGATGATCTACGGGTTTGCCCAACAGTCGGGTGGACTGCTGCACCTGGACAGCGTACCGGGCCAGGGCACACGGGTGCAGTTGTACCTGCCGCGGCTGCGGGTGGCCCCCGTCGAACAACCGACACAGGCCGCGACCGTAGAGGCTCCGGCCGCGATCGAAGGAGAAACCGTCTTGCTGGTGGAAGACGAGCCGGCGGTGCGGATGCTGGTGCTCGATCTGTTGCAGACGCTGGGGTACACCGCCCTTGAAGCCGAAGACGCCAAGACCGCCCTCCCGCTGCTGGAGTCAGACCAGCGCATCGACCTGCTGGTCACCGACGTCGGCCTGCCCGGCATGAATGGCCGGCAACTGGCGGAAATCGCCCGCCAGCATCGGCCCGATCTGAAGGTGCTGTTCATGACCGGTTATGCGCAGAAAGCCGCCGAACGCCAGGGCTTCCTGGAACAGGGCATGGACATGGTCGCCAAGCCTTTCACCCTCGACCTGCTGGCGAGCAAGATTCGGACGATGATCAACCATGTGTCCTGAGTTGAGGCATAATCGCCCCCTTTTGTTCAGGTCACCGCTGCGATGAAAGCCCAAGCTCGCCATATCCTGGTGAAAACCGCCGAAGAAGCCGAACAGCTCAAGCAACGCATTGCCAAGGGCGAAGCGTTCGATGTGCTGGCAAAGAAATACTCCACCTGCCCCTCCGGCAAACGCGGCGGCGACCTGGGTGAAGTGCGGCCGGGGCAGATGGTCGGCGTGATCGATGCGGTGATCTTCAAGAAGCCCCTGCGGGTGGTGCATGGGCCGATCAAGAGCAAATTCGGGTATCACCTGGTGCAGGTGTTTTATCGGGATTGATGTCGAGCCCAACGCAGATCACATGTGGGAGCGAGCCTGCTCGCGAAGCGGTGGATCAGTTCATATTGATGGCGACTGACACACTGCCATCGCGAGCAGGCTCGCTCCCACATAAGAGCTTGTTTCGGGTTCATGACCGGGGAATCAACGCCCCCGGCACCTGGATCACCCGACTCGCCAACAGATGCCCGGCCTCGGCGGCCTCCACCGGATTCCCGCCCATCAAACGGCGCGCCAGGTACGCGGCGCTGAACGAATCCCCCGCCGCCGTGGTGTCCACCACCCGTTCAACCCGCTGGCCCGGCACTTCATACGACTGGCCATCGCACCGGATCAGACAAGCCTCGGCACCGCGCTTGAGCACCACTTCCGGGGTGCCAAGCTGTTCGTAGGCGGCGAACACCGCTTCGCTGTCGGCATGACCGAACAACGCCTGCTCGTCGTCCACGGTCAGCAGGGCCAGTTCCACATAAGGCAATACACTGCGATAGGCTGCGCGGGCGGCATCGACCGAGGCCCAGAGTCTTGGCCGATAGTTATTGTCGAACACCACCTGGGCGCCTCGTCGACGCGCCTCGATCAGGGTTTCGATAAGCTTGCCGCGCCCCTGCTCACCCAGCACCGCCAGGGTGATGCCACTGAAATACAGCACATCGTAATCCGGCAACGCCGCCAGGATCGGCGCGGCGGCCGGCGTGGTGAAGCAATCACGCACCGCCGCTTCGTTGCGCCAGTACAAGAACCGGCGCTCACCGGCCGCATCGGTCTGGATGCAATACAATCCGGGCAAGCGGCCGGGCAAGCGCTGGACCCGTTCCAGACCGATGTTCTCCTCGGCCCAGCTCTGGCACATGGCATCACTGAAACTGTCATCGCCCAGGGCCGTGACGTAATCCACCGCCGCCCTGTCGCCCAAGGCGCGAGACAGGTAGACCGCCGTATTCAGGGTGTCGCCGCCGAAGCTCTGCTGCAGGCTACCGTCGGCGCGTTGTTGCAGTTCGATCATGCACTCGCCGATCAGGGCGATGCGGGGTTTCGGGTTGCTCATGGATAATCCTGATGATTCGGTGGTGTCTGGCAGACCGCCATCGCGGGCAAGCCTTGCTCCCACAGGTCTTGCTCCCACAAGCCTGTTGGAGCAAGACCTGTGGGAGCTGGACCTGTTGGAGCTGGACCTGTGGGAGCAAGACCTGTTGGAGCAGGACCTGTGGGAGCAAGGCTTGCCCGCGATAGGCGCAACTCGGTTTCAAGCCTAGAAACAAGTCTCCATGCTTTCGACCACCCGCAACTGCTCATCCACCAGGCATCCCACCCGCCACTTGTCGAAGGTCAGGCACGGATGGGAAGTGCCGAACGCAATGATGTCGCCGATCCGCAATTCAACCCCCGGCGCCACCGTCATGAACGCATGCTGGTCCATCACCGCCGTCACTTTACAGCCACTCACATCGTCGCCGGCTATCACGTCAGATCCGGGCTTGTAGCGCTTGAGCGGCACCGGCAGCCCTGCGTCGTAGGCCACGTCGCGCTTGCCCAGGGCGATGACCGCGAAGCCCGGCTCCGGCAGTGATTGCACATGAGCCCAGACCTCCAGTGCCGGCTGCAGACCTTCGTGCAGGTCGCTGCGCCGTTCCAGTACGCAGCACTGGGCCTCCTTGTAAATGCCATGGTCGTGGGCCACGTAACTGCCGGGACGCAGCACGCTGAGGAAACGCCCGTGGGCGTTGCGGGCCTCGAAGGATTCGGCGATCAAGTCATACCAGGCCGACCCCGAGGCCGTGATGATCGGTTTATCGAGGGCAAACGCGCCGCTGTCCTGCAACTGCACCGCCAACCCCACCAGGGATGCCGCGAATGCACGGATGCCGCTGACGGCGTGGTCACCATGGATCACCCCTTCGTAGCCTTCGATGCCGGTCAGGGCCAGCGCCGGTTGCGCCCGGATCGCCTCCGCCAGGGCCAACACTTCGGCCTCGCTCCGGCAACCGCAACGGCCACCGACTACGCCGTACTCGATCATCACATTCAGCCGCGCACCCCGGGATGCGAAGTACTCGCCCAGGTCGGCAACGTTGTCCGGATGATCGACCATGCAGTGGAAGTCGAACGTCGGGTCGGCCAGCAGATCGGCGATCAGCGCCATGTTCGGCGTGCCCACCAACTGGTTGGCCATCAGCACCCGCCGCACACCGTGGGCGTACGCGGCACGGGTTTGCACGGCAGTGGCCAGAGTCAGGCCCCAGGCGCCCGCATCGAGCTGCCGGCGGAACAGCGCCGGGGTCATGCTGGTCTTGCCATGGGGCGCCAGCTCGGCACCGCTGTTGCTGACGAACTGTTGCATCCAGCGAATGTTGTGTTCCAACGCGTCGCGATGCAGCACCAGCGCCGGCAGGCTGACGTCGCGCAACAGGTAGGCACCGACGGTGGCGGCGCCCTTCTCTACGGCTGCGTCCTGAATGGCAGAAGACATGGTCGAACTCCTCTCGCGGTCGTGGGTGACCGCTATTGTCTATTCATTGATGCGCCGGGCCAGGTTGTTGGCGCTGTCGATCAGCACCCGGCGGTAGTCGGCGTAATTGTTCTTGGCGTCGGCCCGGGGGGCGACGATGCACAGGGTCGCAATGGCCACGCCATCGGGGTCTTTGACCGGTGCGGCGAAGCAGTGGGTGAAGGTGTCGGCGACGCTGTCGAAGGAGAAGAATCCGTCGAGGCCGGCCTGGCGGATCTCCTTGAGAAACTGCTCCACCGGCAGACGCTCGCCGTCCGGCAGGATGAAGTCGTCGGGGTCGATCAGGTCGACGATCTGCTGGTCGCTCAGATGCGCCAGCAGCAGGCGGCCGGAGGCGGTCCAGGGAATGGGCGCGTTTTCACCGATGTCCGATGAAATGCGGAAATGCCGCTCGCCCTCCTTCATCAGCGCCACCGTGTACTTGCGTCCGTTGAGCAGGCACATCTGCGCGGTTTCCCGGGTCTGGCTGACGATCTCCTGCAAGGCATGATCGGCCTCGCGGCTCAAATCGAAATGCCGCAAGTGCGCCTGCCCGAGAAAATACAACTGGCGGCCCAGGTAGACGTGGCCATCCTTGCCCACCGGCTCGAGGATGCGCCGCTCCAGCAGCGACGCCACCAGCTCGTAGACCGTGGACTTGGGGCTGCCGATGCCGCTGGCTATGTCGTTCGGGCGTAGCGGCTGGCCGATCTCCTTGAGGAAATCGAGGATATCGAACGCCCGATCCAATCCCCGGGCCCGGCGTTTGATGGTGTCTTCGGTCATGTCTTGGGTTCCCATTCAGTTGGCCGCGAGTGTAACCAGACAGCGGTGGCGTCTGGTAGATCGCTATCGCGGGCAAGCCTTGCTCCCACAGGCACAGCTTGATCTTGTGGGAGCAAGGTTTGCCCGCGATGGCCTCACTTTTTCTTGTAGGCCACGCAATCGATCTCGACCTTGCAATCCACCATCATGCTCGCCTGCACACAGGCCCGAGCCGGCGCATGTTCGGGGCTGAAGTATTCGCCGAACACCTTGTTGAAACTCCAGAAGTCCCGTGGGTCATCCAGCCACACACCACAGCGCACCACATCCTTGAGTTCGTAACCGGCCTCTTCGAGGATGGCGATCACGTTCTTCATGGTCTGATGAGTCTGCTCGACGATCCCACCGGCGATGATCTCGCCGTTTACCGCAGGCACCTGTCCGGACACGTGCAGCCAGCCATCGGCCTCGACGGCGCGGGCAAAGGGTCGTGGCTGACCGCCACCCGCGGTGCTGCCGGTACCGTAGCGCTTGATGCTCATGGGTGGATCTCCTTGTTCAATGGATTAAAAACGAGTGTTCTTGAGAAATTCCGCCAGACGCGGTGACTGCGGCCGCTCGAACAGTTCCTTCGGCGGGCCTTGCTCTTCGATTCGGCCCTGGTTCATGAAGACGATCTTGTCGGAGACCTCGAAGGCAAAACGCATTTCGTGGGTCACCAGCAGCATGGTCATGCCGTCCTCTGCCAGGCCCTTGATCACGTTCAGTACTTCGCCCACCAGCTCCGGGTCGAGGGCCGAGGTGACTTCGTCGAACAGCATCAGACTGGGGTTCATGGCGATCGCCCGGGCAATCGCCACCCGCTGCTGCTGACCACCGGATAACTGACCGGGAAAGTGGTTGCGGCGTTCCAGCAGGCCGACCCGCTCCAGCCACTTCTCGGCCAGGGCCACCGCTTCGTCCTTGGGCAGTTTTTTCACCTTGAGCAGGCCCAGGGTGACGTTCTGCAACGCGCTCAGATGGGGAAACAGGTTGAATTGCTGAAACGCCATGCCGGTCATCGCGCGGTGCCGGGCGATGACTTTTTCGGGATGGCGCACACGCTTGCCGTCGACTTCGTCATAGCCGATGGACTCACCGTCGAGCATGATCCGCCCGCCCTGGAATTCTTCCAGCATGTTCACGCAGCGCAGCAGTGTGGTCTTGCCCGAACCGCTGGAGCCGATCAGCGTGACGACGTTGCCGCGCTGCATGCTCAGGTCGACGCCCTTGAGCACTTCCAGCGGGCCGTATTGTTTGCGCAGGCCGCGAATGTCGAGCAGCGGCTGGGCGTTGGAGGGGGTCGAAACGTCAGTCATGGCAAGGCCACCCGCTTTTCAATGTGCCGCCCGAGTAATTCGATGGCGTAATTGATGATGAAAAAGAGAAACCCGGCGAACAGGTAGAACTCCAGGGTCATGAAGGTCCGGGCGATGATCTGCTGGGTGCTGAGCAGCAGCTCGGCGACGCCGATCACCGACAGCAGGGTCGAGGCCTTGACGATCTCGGTGGAGGAATTGACCCAGGTCGGCAGGATCTGTCGCAATGCCTGGGGCAGCAGCACATAACCCAGGGCCTGGGAGAACGTCAGGCCGATGGCCTGGCTGGCTTCCATCTGCCCACGGGGCAACGCTTGCAAGGCACCGCGCACGATCTCGGCCACGTGGGAACCACAGAACAGCGTCAGGCCCAGGACACCGGCCTGGAACGCGCCTATCTGCCAGCCCAGCGCCGGGGCCATGTAGAAGCAGGCCAGCACCAGCACGAATACCGGCGTGCCGCGAATCAGGTCGACATAGAAGCGAAACGGCGCGCGCATCCAGGTGCGGCCGTAGGTCAGCACCAGCCCGGCAACCAGGCCAATCAAGGTGCCTAGCAAAATCGCCAGCACCGAACATTGCACGCTGGTCAGGAACCCGGCCCACAGCGTATCCCGGGCAACCCATAGCTCATGCAACCAACTGGGGGATTCGTACATGGGACGCTCCTAACGGCGGATCGCCAGGCGCTGCTCGAAATACCGCAGCAGCATGGCAATGAGATAACAGGCCGCGACATACAGGGCCGTGGTCACCAGCCAGGTTTCGATCACCCGGTAGCTCTCCACGTTGATCTTGCGGGCGTAATAGGTCAGCTCCGGCACGGCAATTGCCGCCGCCAGGGAGGTGTCCTTGAACAGCGAAATGAAGTTGTTCGACAAGGCCGGCAACACGTTACGCAGCATCACCGGCACGGTGACATAGGCTTTTACTTGCCACTCGCCCAGGCCAATCGCCAGGCCCGCTTCCCGCTGGCCCTTGTGGATGCTCATCAACCCACCGCGGAACACTTCGGTCAGGTAGGCCCCGGCGTACAACGACAGGGTAATGACGAACGACGGCAGTTTGTCCAGGCGAATGCCAAGGCTCGGCAAGGCGAAGTAGATCAACAGGATCAGCACCAGGATCGGCGTATTGCGGATCACCGTGACATACACCGACGCCAGCACGCGCAGGACACGGTGCTTGCTGAGCAGCGCGAATGCCATGGCCAGGCCGATCACGCAACCGATGGCGATCGACACCAGCGCCAGGGCAAGCCCCAGGCCAAGCCCCGCCAGCAAGGTGTCGAAATCGCGCCAGACGGCGGCAAAGTTCAACTGATAGTTCATGGTCGGCAGTACCTTCGACGGGGCGCCCACACAGGGCGCCCCGGGCTCACGGGGTCATTTGAACTCAACGGGGAAACCGATGGCCGGCGACGGCAGGTCGACGCCAAACCACTGCTTGAACGACGCGGCATAGGTGGGGAATTCGACGCCGGTCATGGCTTCATGCAAGGTGGTGTTGACGAAGTTCAGCCAATCCTGGTCGCCGCGCTTGACCGCGCAGGCATAGGTTTGCGGACTCCAGGCATACGCCGGGCTGCGATAGCGGCCAGGGTTCTGCACCATCAGGTACTTGACCGAGGACTGATCGGTGGCTGCCGCGTCGGCACGACCGGAGTTCACCGCCTGGTACATCAGGTCGACGCTGTCGTACTGGTCGACCTTGGCCTTGGGCAGCGCCTGGTGCACCAACTCTTCGGCGTAGACGTTCTGCAACACCGCGACGGTGACGCCGTCTCCAGCGGCCTTGAGGTCGTCGATTTCCTTGTACTTGCTGTTGGCCGGCAGCAACAGGCCCACGCCTTCGCGGTAGTACGGCAAGGTAAAGGCCACTTGCTGGGCACGGCTGGCGGTCACGGTGATGAACTGGCAGCTCATGTCCACCTTGTCGGTCAGCAGGTTGGGAATCCGCGCATCGGAAGACTGCACCACGAACTCGACTTTCGTCGGATCGTTGAACAGCCCCTTGGCGACCATCCGTGCGATGTCGATATCAAACCCTTGCAACTTGCCATCCGCTCCCTGGAAGTGCCACGGCGCGTTGGTGCTGCCCGTGCCCACGATCAATTTCCCCCGTTGCAGCACGCTGTCCAGCTTGCTGTCGGCCGCCTGAGCGACACCCATGGCAGCCGTCGTGGCCGCGAAGAGAAAAACACACGCTTTAAACAAGGAAGGTCGGCGATGCATGGCAAGCACTCCAGGATGGGTTTATTCCGCTATACCGGAACATAGTATGTAACAACGGAATAGACAGCAGAAAGTGTGCCACAGGCTTGAGACCCATGGGCGAGGAAAATGGAAAGTGAATGGAATCAGGGAGATGGAGAAATCGGCCGCGCGTGGACGACTTGGGACGTGAACCCGAGACTGCTACCGTTGGCTACGACGCACGGGTAGCAAGGCCCCAAACCGGTGCCGCATGCCCTCTGTGGGAGCGAGCCTGCTCGCGATAGCGGTGGGTCAGCTTGAGTTGATGGTGGATGTCATGCCGCCTTCGCGAGCAGGCTCGCTCCCACAGGGGGTTATTTGCGCTTCTAGCTTTTGCTGCCTCCAGGCGTGAGGCAATACACCCCACCTCGGGGGCCAACGCAGTAATTGCCGCTACCGCATTGGCAGCCATCGGCCTGTTTGAGCAACGATTGCGGCCGGGCCTCGTTGCGAAGTCCCAGCACAGCGGAGCAGGATTTTTTCGACGCGCTGATTGAGCCGTCGTTGCACAGGAACGTATCACCGTCACATCCAGCGATCCCGCCCTTGCGTCCGGAACACGGTGTATTGGCAGCAACAGTGGACCCACAGAAAATCAACAACAGAGCGGCGACACTGGCGCGAAGCAGACCGGGCATTCCGTAGCAAGGGTTCATGGCAGCTTCCAGGCTGATAGATGGCCCTATGCTAGCACCTCATACTTCCTGCACCTAGCGCCCGCAAAACCTCACCCTCGACAACATCCGCAGATCCCCGTCGCGGTAATAGTCATCGCTCCAGCTGTCATCCACCGCCAGCGGCTTGACCTGTTTGAGCGCGAGCTTCCTGGCGAAATAACGAAAGCGGTAATGCTCGTAGAAACGCAGCAGCTCCAACCCGTAGCGGTCGGCCAGGTCGGTGTCACCCTGGATGATCAGGTAGTTCTCATCGTTATCGCCGCTGGCGGCGTCACTGAGGTTATGGCTGCCACTGATGATGGTCGGCGTATCGCTGGTAAAGTCGGTAACGATGGCTTTGGTGTGCACCAGCAGGTTGCCTTTCTGGCCTTTCATGTTTTCCTTGAGCCAGCCTTCCAGCCCGGTATTGAGCAGCGCGGTGGCGGCGAATTCGGCGGTGCGGTCGGCATGGAACCCGGTGATGCGGCTGGTGGTGTTTTGCAGGCCGTAGCGCAGGACGTCGTCGTTGGGCTGGCCGAGCAAAGCGTCGAGGATCCGGTCGGGCAGGACGAAGGCGGTGACGAACAACAGGTCCTTGCGAGCGGCCTTGATGATGTCGACGAAGCGGTCCAGGTCGCCCTCTCCGGTCCGTGGCGAGAAGCCGACGAACAGCGGTTCGTCCGGGTTCATGGGGTTGTTGCGGTTCAGCCATTGGCGAGTGGCATCGACGTCCTGTGGCGCGGCCCAAATCTGCTCGAACACCTGGCGGTAGCTGTCACTTACCCGTAGGTCGTCCAGCACGTGAACGACGTTGGCCTGACGGTAGACGCCGTTGGCGGTGAAGTTGGTGCTGCCACATAGCACAGCCTCGGGATGCAATGAACCGTCGCCATCAACCTTGCTCAGTACGATGAACTTGTCGTGGAAAATATTCTTGGTCACCCGCCCACGCTTGTTGGCCACCGGTAATTTTTCCAGGCTGGCCTCGTTGCGCAGCGTGGTGTCGTCGCCCGGCTCGGCATGGTACAGCACCCGTACCTGCGCGCCGCGGGTGAAAGCGGCATTCACCGCATCGACGATCACCGGCAGTTCGTACTCGTAGATGGCGACATCCAGGGCCCAGGTGGCATCCAATGCCCGGTCGATGAAGCCGGTCAGGCGTCCCAGCAGGCCGTTCTCCAGCCAGCGCCGCGGCGCATCGGGCCAATCGTCGATGGACAGGTTCCGGTTGGCACTGATCAACGCATCCAGCTCGGGAAACTTGCGCTGGAACGCCTGGCTGGCGGCCACGGCACGATTGAAGATCACTCGCTGGTTGGCCGGTTGGCCGTTATCGCTGGTGACCGTGACCTCCAGGGACTCTCCCAATTGCGGCGCATCGGGACTGCCGTAGGCCAGATGCACCCGGTAGCGGATGGTCACACCGGGATTGACGGCGTAATCGGCCCAGCGAAATTTCTGCAGAGGCGCCTTGTCGCTGGGGGTGGCGTGGAACTGGGGGAAGGTGTGAGCCTTGTCGGGGAACGTCAGGCTGTTGAACAGGACCAGCCAGGGTTTGTCGCCCTGCTGCTTCTCGATGGCAAACCCCAGCAGGCCCTTGCGCCGCGGTTCGGCCAGGTCCATGGCGAGCAGCACGCCATTGGTGCCGGCATAGGCCTTGACCCGGAAGTCGTCCTGGGGGTTGGTGACGAGTATGCGCATGGTTCACTCCTGTGAAGTTGCCTCAGCATAGATCAGGGATTCGACTGGGGTAGATTGGGGACCGAGGTGATGCTATCGCGAGCAGGCTCGCTCCCACAGGGAGTTGTGGCGTAGATCAATCATGGATTCACAGCACATCCATGTGGGAGCGAGCCTGCTCGCGATGGGGCCCATCCAACCAACGGATATCAGTCAGATACCCCATCATCAATATGCCGATACTCCGCCCCCAACTGCTCCGCCAACTGCCGGGCCCGACCCAGGCGGATCGGGCCTCGCTCGATGTCGACCAACAGGCAGGGGCAGTCGAGCGACGGCAGCGGCAAGCCCTCCTTCACTCGCCCATCCGTCATCAGCAACACCCTCTGCTGCTCCGCCGGGTAGCGTTTGCGCCGGGCGACCAACCAATGACCGGCCTCCTGCAGCGCCGCCAGCAACGGCGTACCGCCACCGGCGCCCAGCCCGTCGAGCCAGTCGCGCAACCCGACCGAGGCCTTGAGTCCCTGCACTTGCCAGTTCGGGACACTGCCGCTGGCCGTCAGCAGCGCCAACCGGGCACGTTGCCGGTAGGCGTCGTCGAACAGCTGCGCCAGCAGGCCCTTGCCATCGCTCAAGGCCCGATGACGACGGGTCGAGGCCGACGCATCGACGATCACCAGCCAGAGCTCATGGGGCGAGCGATGACGTGCCTGCCAACGCAGGTCCTCACGCAAACGCGGACGACCGTTCAACAAGGTGCCCGGCCAATTCACCACGCCGCTGGCCGCCGCCTTGCTACGGCCTTGACGCCCCTGCTGCAACAGCCCGGCACGGGGTCTGGCATTCGCCCCCGCGGCCGAACGGGGGCGAATGCCTAGGGCTTTTTTGGCCAGCTCGGCACGTCACGCCGGGCGCCGGTCGGTAGCGCCTGGGCCGGCAGATCGCCCCACTGGCCCTGGCCTTCGCTCGGCTCGGCGGCTCGGTCGCCAGCCGAGGGCGCCTGGGACGGTGAAGGTGCCGGGGCTGAGTGCCCACGCCGACGGTGGCGCAAGGCAAACTCGGCGACCGCATCGATGTCTTCGGCGGCGATAACCGGCGCCCCGCGCCAGGCCGCATGGGCCCGTGCGGCCCGCAACCAGACCAGGTCCGCGCGCAAGCCATCGACGCCGGCGGCAAAGCAGCGCTCGGTGATCTGCGCCAAGGCCTGATCGTCCAGGGGAATCTGTGACAAGCACTCGCGAGCGTTCTGGCAACGCTCGCGCAGTTGGCCCTGGGCCGATGCCCATTGCGCGCAAAACGCCACGGGATCACTGTCGAAATCCAGCCGTCGCCGAATGATCTGTCCACGCTCGGCCGGTGCGGTGTGACCGTCGAGGGCCACGTTCAGGCCAAACCGGTCGAGCAGTTGCGGGCGCAACTCGCCTTCTTCCGGGTTCATGGTGCCGATCAGCACGAACCGCGCCGAATGCCGATGGGAGATGCCGTCGCGCTCGATCAGGTTGGTACCACTGGCGGCGACGTCCAGCAGCAAGTCCACCAGGTGATCGGGCAACAGGTTCACTTCATCGACGTACAACACGCCTCCGTCGGCCTTGGCCAGCACACCGAGAGAGAACTGCGCACGCCCTTGCCCCAGGGCGGCGTCCAGATCGAGGGTGCCCACCAGGCGCTCCTCGGTGGTGCCCAGGGGCAAGGTGACGAACTGCCCGCTGGCCAGCAGGTCCGCCAGGCCCCTGGCCAGGGTCGACTTGGCCATGCCCCGGGGGCCTTCGATCAACACGCCGCCGATTTTCGGATCGATGGCGGCCAGGCACAGCGCCAGTTTCAGGTCATCGGCGCCGACCACGGCGGAGAGCGGGAAATGGGGGGTGTCGGTCATCGTGAGTTCTCGGGAGTGGTCGGTAAGTTCAGTGTGAACACAGCTCTGTGCCAAGAGGATTTATCCCCGCACTGTGGGAGCAAAGCTTGCTCGCGAAAAGACGCCTCGATTTCTGAAGGACCGCACCGCCTGTATCGCGGGCAAGCCTTGCTCCTACAGACGACCTCGCCACAGGTTCTGCGCATGGCCAGCTGATTAGGCAATCAACCATCTTCTTCAATATCGAGCAACAGATTCTCCAGCGCCTCGCGATACGCCCCCGGCGCCTGCCACATTCCCCGCTGCTGCGCCTCAAGCATGCGCTCGGTCATGTCCCGCAAGGCATCGGGGTTGTGTTGGCGGACGAAGTCCCGGGTGTCCGGGTCGAGCAGGTAGGCATCGGCCAGCAAGGCGTACTGGTGATCGTCGATCAGTTGCGTCGTGGCGTCGAAAGCGAACAGGTTGTCCACCGTCGCCGCCAGTTCGAACGCGCCCTTGTAACCGTGACGCTTGACCCCGTCGATCCACTTCGGATTGGCCGCCCGGGAACGGATGACCCGGTTGAGCTCTTCCTTGAGGGTGCGGATCCGGGGCAAGTCCGGTTGGCTGTGATCGCCGTGGTAGCTGGCCGCGGTGGTTCCACCGAGGGTTTCCACCGCCGCCAGCATGCCGCCCTGGAACTGGTAGTAATCGTTGGAATCGAGCAGGTCATGCTCGCGGTTGTCCTGGTTCTGCAACACCGCCTGCACCTGGCTCAAGCGCCGGGAAAACTGATCCCGCGCAGCGGTGCCTTCATCTGCGCCACCGTAGGCGTAGCCGCCCCAGTTCAGGTACACCTCGGCCAAGTCCTCGCGGCGCTGCCACAGACGACCGTCGATGGCGCCCTGCACCCCCGCGCCATAAGCACCGGGCTTGGCGCCGAAGATCCGCCAGCCAGCCTGCCGGGCAGCCGCGTCCGGCTCGAGGCCCGACGCCAACAAGGCCTCCCGCTCGCTCCGCACCTTGGCCGCCAAGGGGTTCATGTCTTCCGGCTCATCGAGGGCGGCAACGGCCTGCACCGCCGCATCGAACAGCCGGATCAGGTTGGCAAAGGCGTCCCGGAAGAACCCCGATACCCGCAGCGTCACATCGACCCGGGGCCGATCCAGCAGGCTCAGCGGCAGGATCTCGAAATCATCCACCCGTTGGCTGCCCGTAGCCCACACCGGGCGTACACCCATCAGCGCCATGGCCTGGGCGATGTCATCGCCGCCGGTGCGCATGGTGGCGGTGCCCCACACCGACAGGCCGAGCTGGCGCAGGTGATCGCCGTGATCCTGCAAGTGCCGCTCCAGAATCAGATTCGCCGACTGGAAACCGATGCGCCACGCCGTGGTGGTGGGCAGGTTGCGTACGTCCACCGAGAAGAAGTTGCGTCCGGTGGGCAACACGTCCAGGCGCCCACGACTCGGCGCACCGCTGGGGCCCGCCGGCACGAAACGTCCGCTCAAGGCATCGAGCAGGCCGCGCATTTCCGCCGGGCCACAGGCATCCAGGCGCGGGGCCACGACGGACCGCAGGCTCTCGATGATGCTGCTCACGTCCTGCCAACCCGGCGCTTCCAATTGCTCGACCCTGCCTTCCAAGGCCTGCTCGATCAAGCTTGCCGCAAACAGCTCCAGGCGCTCGCGGGTATCGCCGGCGGTGCGCCAGGGCTCATCGCTGACCTGCCGCAACGCCTCGGGACAGTCGCCAGCCCACGGGTCGGCCAAGGCGCAATCCAACGGATCGAAGCCCAGCCCGAACGCCTTCGACAGTGCCCGCAACAGGCTCGACTGCGCGCCTTTGCCATCGCCCCGGGGAATGCGCAGCAACGCCAGCAAGGTGTCGATACGCAACCGTCCGCTGGGCGACTCGCCAAAAATATGCAGGCCATCACGGATCTGTGACTCCTTCAGATCGCACAGGTAGGTGTCCAGGCGCGGCAGCCAGATCGCCGCGTCCGCGTCGGCGTCCAATTGCAGCTCGCGATCGATATGGGTTTCGCGCACCAGGTTCAGGATGTCCCGCTGCAGTTCCCGGGCACGGCGCGGGTCGAGCAATTGCGCTTCGTAATACTCGTCGGCCAGCAACTCCAGGTTACGCAGCGGCCCGTAGGTTTCGGCGCGGGTCAGCGGCGGCATCAGGTGATCGATGATCACCGCCTGGGTACGCCGCTTGGCCTGGGCCCCCTCGCCTGGGTCGTTGACGATGAACGGATAGATATTCGGCAGCGGTCCCAGCAGCGCGTCCGGCCAGCAGCTTTCCGACAACCCGACGCCTTTGCCCGGCAGCCATTCGAGGTTGCCGTGCTTGCCGACGTGGATCACGCCATGGGCACCATAGGTATGGCGCAACCAGAAATAGAACGCCAGGTAGCCATGGGGCGGCACCAGGTCCGGGTCGTGGTAGACCGCACTCGGATCGACCTGATACCCCCGGGCCGGTTGGATGCCGACAAACGTCAGGCCCAGGCGCAGGCCGGCGATCATCAGGCGACCGGCGCGGAACATCGGGTCCGTCTCGGGCGCGCCCCAGCGCTCCAGCACCGCCTGGCGATTGGCCTCGGGCAGCGTGTCGAACATGGCCTGGTAAGCCTCCAGCGCCAGGCTCTGATGACACGGCCGCAGGTCGAGACTGTCCAGGTCGTTGCTGACTCCGCCCAGCAACTGCTGGATCAGCGCAGTGCCACTGGCAGGCAGTTCGGCGGGCAGCGGATAGCCCTCGTCCTGCATGGCCCGCAGGATGTTCAACGCCGCCGCCGGGGTATCCAGGCCGACGCCGTTGCCGATGCGTCCGTCCCGGGTCGGGTAGTTGGCGAGGATCAACGCCACGCGCTTCTGCCCATTGGGCAGGCGCGCCAGTTCGGTCCAGCGCCGGGCCAGTTGCGCAACGAAATCCATGCGCTCGGGCACGGCCCGGTAGCAGACCACATCGCTCTGACTGCGCTCGCTGCGCCAGGCCATGTCCTTGAAGCTGATGGGGCGGCTGATGATCCGCCCGTCCAGTTCCGGCAAGGCAATGTGCATCGCCAGGTCCCGCGGGCCGAGGCCCTGCTCGCTGGCCCGCCAACCGGGTTCATTGTCCTGGGCGCAGATCGCCTGGATCACCGGAATGTTGCGACGAAACGGCCGCAAGTACGGCGTCTCCGGACTCGACTGGGCGAACCCGGTGGTGTTGAGGATCACTCCGGCCGCCACCTCGTCCAGCCAGTCTTCGACCTGCGCCAGGCAACCAGGCTCCTTGAGGCTCGCCACCGCTATCGGTAACGGATTGAGCCCGGCCACTTGCAACCGCTGGCAGAACACATCGATGAACGCCGTGTTCGCCGCTTGCAGATGGGAACGATAGAACAGCACCGCCGCCACGGGTTGATCGGCCTGCCAGTCAGCTTGCCAGTCGTCGAGGCTGGCACCGGTTTTCTGCGGATGGTAGATGGCCGTGCGCGGCAGGGTCTGCGGTTCAGCCCAAGCGTAATCGCGCCCGAACCATTGACTACCGAGGTTGTGAAACAGGTCCAGGGCATTGCCCAACCCACCCTGGCGCAAAAACTGCCAGAGCCGGTCGCGGTCGGCAGCGGGCACGTTGCTCAAGTCGCTGAGTTCCGGGTCCGGACGGTCGTCCCCCGGCACCAGGATCAACGTCATCCCGCGTCCAGCCAGTTCCATCAAGCGCTCGATGCCGTAGCGCCAGTAGCCGATACCGCCGTGCAGCGACAACAGGATGACCTTGGCGTGACGCAGCACGTCCTCGACGTAAAGGTCCACCGAGGCGTGGTTCTGCACCTGCATCGGGTTGGCGAGGCGAAACTGCGGGTAGTCGTCCGGCAACTGGCGCGCCGCTTCGGCCAGCAGCGCCAGGCTGGAGTCGCCGCTGCACAGGATCACCAGCTCGGCGGGGGTTTGCCCCAGGTCGGCGATGTTGTCATCCGAGACGAAGCCGCCGGGCTGGGTCCTGAGCAGGTGCATGGCTTAGACGCTGAGGGCGGCGCGCAACTGCGCTTCAAGCAGCCCGGCATCCAGCGCCTGGCCGATCAACACCAAACGCGTCACCCGGGCTTCGTCGGCCCCCCATTGGCGGTCGAAATGCTTGTCGAAACGCGTGCCGACGCCTTGGATCAGCAAGCGCATCGGCTTGTTCGGGATCGCCGCGAACCCCTTGACCCGCAGCACGCCGTGCTGGACCACCAACTGGGTCAGCGCGTCCAGCAGCAAGCTTTCGTCAGCCTGGGGCAGTTCGATGGAAATGGAGTCGAAGGCGTCATGATCGTGATCATCCTCGTCGCCGTCATGATGGTGATCGTGATGACTATGGCGGCTATCGATGTGCTCTTCGGAACCGGCACCCAGGCCGATCAGCACTTCCAGCGGCAGGCGACCGTTGCTGGCTTCGATGACCTTGACTGCCGGTGGCAGTTCTTCGGCCACTTCAAGACGGACTTTCGCCAGGTCTTCCGGGCTGATCAGGTCGGCCTTGTTGAGGATCACCAGGTCGGCGCTCGCCAACTGATCGGCGAACAGTTCATGCAGCGGCGACTCGTGGTCCAGGTTCGGATCGAGCTTGCGCTGGGCATCGACCTGATCGGGGAAGGCGGCGAAGGTGCCAGCGGCCACGGCCGGGCTGTCGACCACGGTGATCACCGCATCGACGGTGCAGGCACTGCGGATTTCCGGCCACTGGAAGGCCTGGACCAACGGCTTGGGCAAGGCCAGGCCGGACGTTTCGATGAGGATATGGTCGAGGTCGCCGCGCCGGGCCACCAGCTCGCGCATCACCGGGAAGAACTCCTCCTGCACGGTGCAGCACAAGCAACCGTTGGCCAGTTCATAGACTCGGCCGCTGGCTTCTTCTTCGGTGCAACCGATGGAGCACTGCTTGAGGATCTCACCGTCGATGCCCAGCTCGCCGAACTCGTTGACGATGACCGCGATACGCCGGCCCTGGGCGTTGTCGAGCATGTGTCGCAGCAGCGTGGTCTTACCCGAGCCGAGGAAACCGGTAACGATAGTGACGGGAAGTTTGGCCAGTGTTTTCATCGGATGCCCTTTGGCAAGGTGGCGGGCAAACGGGACGACAACCGCAGGCACAGGCGTGCGCGGAAGATTTCGTCACCGGATCACCCCGCCCGGTTGTAGTGAGAATCTGTCTCGAGGCAGGTCTCCTGGCTGACGGCGGGCCGATCCCGGCTTTTCATAGAAAGCCCTGGCAATTCCTGCGCCTTCCCGTGCTGCATGCACAGTGGCCTGGCAGGAACGTCACCGTTCACAGTTGCGGGGGCAGCCGCGGCTTGGACCGCGTTCCCGTCTTAGCTTCGGCGCAAACCGAAGAACCTCGAAGGCGCAAGGCTACGCAGGGTGTGCGGGCGGGTCAATGTCTGCAAGCAGGCTCAAGGACAACTCATACCGTGGGAGCAAGGCTTGCCCGCGACAAACGATGACGCGGTTTGCTCCATAGCACCGCGTCGTCTGGATCGCGAGCAAGCCTTGCTCCCACGGTAGGGTGTTCCCACATCAGATCCAGTTGCTGACAATTGACGCCCCACCCCGCCCCATGCTCTCCTGTGCATGGTCTGTGTGGCTACACAGACCATTTGTTACGGGTGCCCTTCACAGGGTGAAACGGGAAACCGGTGAATCGTGTGCTTTACTTCAAGGCCACGTCAGTCCGGTGCTGCCCCCGCAACGGTAAGCGAGCGAAGCGTCAGATCCACTGTGCCCCATGGCATGGGAAGGTGACGCTTGCAGGCAAGGCCAAGGCCCTGCCCCTCGTGAGCCCGGAGACCGGCCCGCAATTCAAATATCAACAAACCCGCGGTGGGCGGGCGCTGTTCGAATCCTGACGGGCTTTGGCCCGAGGTTTCATTGCGCTCGATGTACCCACTGGCCAAGACAAGAACAGAGGGAAGCGCCATGTCGACCATCAGCACCACCGCCCGCACCGCCAGCAGCACCACGACCCTGAGCCAGCGCCTGAGCGCGGCAATCCTCGCCTCGATCCTGGGGGCTGGCCTGGTCTATTTCGCCGGTTTCTCCCACATCGAGGCGGTGCACAACGCGGCCCACGACACCCGCCACAGCGCCGCCTTCCCGTGCCATTGAGACCTGCCGACATGATCAAGCGTATCGCGCAAACCGCTGGGTTCAGTGGTTTGCTGGCCGCCCTGCTGCTGACCCTCCTGCAAAGCCTATGGGTTTCGCCGCTGATCCTGCAGGCCGAGACCTATGAAAAAGCCCCTGCGGCCGAAGCCCCTGTCGAGGCCCATCAGCATGCCGACGGCGCCGCTCACAACCATGATGCCGGAGCCTGGGAACCCGAAGATGGCTGGCAGCGCGTGCTGTCCACCACCGGTGGCAACCTGGTGGTCGCCGTGGGTTTCGCCCTGATGCTGGCGGGCCTGTACACCTTGCGTACACCTACCCGCACCTCCCAAGGCCTGCTCTGGGGCCTGGCCGGTTATGCCACCTTCGTCCTCGCGCCAACCCTTGGCCTGCCGCCGGAACTGCCCGGCACTGCCGCGGCCGACCTGGCTCAACGGCAAATGTGGTGGATCGGCACCGCGGCGTCCACGGCCGTGGGCATCGCCCTGATCGCGTTCGGCAGGCATTGGCTGCTCAAACTGCTGGGCGTGGCGACTTTGCTGGTGCCCCATGTCATCGGCGCACCGCAGCCGGAGGTCCACTCGATGCTGGCGCCCGAAGCCCTTGAAAGCCAATTCAAGATCGCCTCGCAATTGACCAACGTCGCGTTCTGGCTGGCCCTCGGCCTGATCAGCGCCTGGCTGTTCCGCCGTGACGGTCAAGCTCACCACGAGGCATGAATAGCGGGCAGGTGCTGGTGGTCGGCCTGGGCTGCCAGCGCGGTTGCCCGGCCAGCGTGTTGCGCGCATTACTGGATGAGGCATTGCTGACCCACGGCATCGCGCTTGAAGCGGTGGGGGCCCTAGCCAGTATCGATCTCAAGCGTGACGAACCAGGCCTGCTGGCATTGGCGGGGCAACTGGCCCTGCCGCTGACCTTCTTCAATGCTGGCCAGTTATCGGGCTATCGGGAACGCCTCAGCCACCGCTCGCAGATCGCTTTCGAGCGCACGGGTTGCTACGGCGTTGCCGAAAGCGCGGCACTGGCCCTTGCCGAACAACTGGGGCAGACCGCTGCCACCTTGCGTATTCCTCGCCAAAAGTGCGCCCAGGCCACACTGGCATTGGCGGTCGCGTCGTAAAACCCGATAATCGCCCTCCATGGATCATGAGCGATCTTCATTCAGGCATCGCTCTCCCTTCTTTTTTCAGGAACCGGTCATGACCGTCTACTTCATTGGCGCCGGCCCCGGCGATCCGGAATTGATCACCGTCAAGGGCCAGCGACTCGTGCGCAGCTGCGCGGTGATCATTTATGCCGGCTCCCTGGTGCCCGCCGCCGTGCTCGAGGGCCATTGCGCCGAACAGGTGATCAACAGCGCCGAACTGCATCTGGAACAGATCATCGCGCTGATGGAGGCAGCCCATCGCAACGGCCAGGACGTCGCCAGGGTGCATTCCGGCGACCCGAGCCTGTACGGCGCCATCGGCGAGCAGATTCGTTGCCTGCGGGAACTGGACATCCCCTTTGAAATCATTCCAGGCGTGACCGCGACCTCAGCCTGCGCCGCCCTGCTGGGCGCCGAACTGACCTTGCCGGACATCGCCCAGAGCGTGATCCTCACCCGCTACGCGGACAAGACCGCGATGCCCGCCGGAGAAGAGTTGGGTAGCCTGGCGCAACATGGAACGACCATGGCGATCCACCTGGGGGTCAATCATCTGGAAAAAATCGTCGGTGAGCTGCTGCCCCACTACGGCGCGGATTGCCCGATTGCCGTGATTCACCGGGCGACCTGGCCGGATCAGGATTGGGTGATGGGGACGCTGGCCGACATTGCCGCAAAAGTGCAGGCCAAGGGCTTTCGCCGCACGGCGCTGATTCTGGTGGGACGGGTGCTGGGCAACGACGTGTTCAGCGAATCATCGCTCTACCGCGCCGGGCATGCACATCTCTACAGACCCTGACCGCTCAATATCCATTGTCTGTGGGAGCGAGCCTGCTCGCGATAGCGGTGGATCAGACAGAAATGATGTTGAATGTACCGCCGCAATCGCGAGCAGGGCTCGCTCCCACAGAGTTCTGGGTGATCGCAAATTCAGCGTTCAGCCCAATCCTTGTGGGAGCGAGCCCTGCTCGCGATTGCGGTAGTCCAGGCTGCAACGATCAGTAGTAAGCGTTTTCTTTCTGCGTATGGTCGGTCACGTCGCGCACGCCCTTGAGTTCCGGGATACGCTCGAGCAGCGTGCGCTCGATACCTTCCTTCAGGGTCACGTCAGCCTGACCACAGCCCTGGCAGCCGCCGCCGAACTGGAGCACGGCGATGCCGTCTTCCACCACGTCGATCAGCGACACCTGGCCGCCGTGGCTGGCCAGCCCCGGGTTGATTTCGGTTTGCAGGTAATAGTTGATGCGCTCGTTGATCGGGCTGTCGGCGTTGACCATCGGCACTTTGGCATTCGGCGCCTTGATGGTCAGTTGGCCGCCCATCCGGTCGGTGGCGTAATCGACGACCGCATCGTCCAGGAACGCTTCGCTGAACGAATCGATGTAGGCGGTGAAGCTCTTGAGCCCCAACGCGGTGTCTTCGGGCTTTTCTTCCCCCGGCTTGCAGTAGGCAATGCACGTCTCTGCGTACTGGGTGCCGGGCTGGGTGATGAAGATGCGGATCCCGATACCCGGCGTGTTCTGCTTGGACAGCAGGTCGGCCAGGTAATCGTGGGCGGCATCGGTAATCGTAATGGCGGTCATGGAAACTCCTCGCAGGCTTGCCGGCAGTTTACGCCAAATCAGGGCGCCGGACAAAGTCCCAGTATTTTTGTCAGGAAAGCAGCCGGCGGCACGGGTTTCGCCGCCGGGACATGCCGGTCAGAGGTTCTGGTAGCGATTCATGTCCAGCACGCCGGCCTCCAGGGGCTCGGTTTCCTCGATGTAACGGCTCAAGTCATGGAAGTAGTGCCAGAACTGCGGGTGACTGCGACGAATCCCCCAACGCTCGACAATCCGCTCGAAAGCTTGCTCATCCTGGGCGTTTTCCATGGCGTCGACGAACGCCGGGACTTGTCCGGCCGGGATATTGAACATGAAGTTCGGGTAGCTGCTGAGCACGCCCGGATAAACCGTCAAGGTGTCCAGCCCCGGCTGATAGCGCCGCTCCTCGCCCAGCAGGAACGCCACATTACTATGGGCGCGGTTGCGCAGCAGGCTGTAGATCTCGCGATGACCGTTGGAAGTTTCGATGCGCAGCATCGTCGCTTCCGGCAACTGGTCGATGACCCGAAGCCCCGCCGCCGGGCGCGACACCAGGCGACTGAGGGCCTGCTCAGCGTTCTGCAAGGCCGGATCGATGTTTGGGCGCGAGCAATAGGCGCCGTCGCAGCGATTGATCGGATCGGGCCGCGCATTCAGCTCGCCATAGCGGACCAGCAATTGCCGGGCGAAATCGCCCTTGGGGTCGCGTTCGTCCAGCTTGAGAGCGGTCGACTTGTCATTGTCGATGCTCTCGTAATCCAGCCACATCTTGAATTTGCCGCCGGACTGATACCAGTCGTCGAGGTAGCCTTCACGGGAATCGGCCGGCATCAGGCGCAGGAAGTTCTGTTCCGCGCCATTGCGAATCAGGTCGAAGTACAGCCGCGTCTGGGCCTGATGGGAGACGTTGCCGAACACATCGAAATTCACCGCCAGTTGGTAATAGGTGCGCTCCAACAACGGGAAGTCGAACAGCCACATCGTCTGCGGTACTTCGCCGATCAGGCCCTTGGTGACCGAGGCGCTGTCGAAGTGCCGGAAAATACTCAGCAAGGCATTGTCGTTACCGGCCCACAGCGTCGACCAGCTCGGTGCCGGCAACTCGGCGTAATTGTCCCGGCGCAGGGCCTCGTAGGCGTTGCGCTTGTCCCGATAGTCGAGCCACAGGCTGACAACGCTGCCCACATCGTCGTTCTGCCCCGGCATCGCCAGCAATGGCGTGGCCTGGCCGCGATAGTTCGGATCGGTGATGTACAGGTCGTGCTCAGGGGCCTGGAACAGCGCCCAGAAATTGTCGCGGATCACATCCGTGGCGATCTGGCCCCGGCACACCGGGCCGCGGATAAAGGTGCGCACGAAATATTCGGCGTTATCGAGCATGAATTGATAACGGGCCTGGGCCGGGATCGCTTCAAAGGTGGAGAACGGATTCGAGCGGCGCTCCGGGCCGTAGCCGGGCAACGCCGTGACCTGCCAGTTGCCCTTGTAGAACAGGCTCTTGATCCGCGCCATCTTGGCCGCACTCAGCCCGTAGGTGATGTGGGTCTTGTGCACGATCACCCCTTGCACCGCCCAGAGCCGGTAATAGACGCGGGTGCCGGGATCGTCGTTCGGGCGACGGGTGTTGATCAGGTCGATCGGCTGGCCACTGGGCGTGCGCGAACGCACCCACTGGAAGAAATGCCCTGGCTCGCCGTCCTTGAAATAGATGTGCGCCAGGAACCAGTGCTCGAACAACCAGCGGGCCACCAGGCTCTCCCGGGCGCCGGGGGCGTTAAGCAGGTTTTCCCATTGCACCACCTGCAAGGCTTCAGCGGAACTTGGGGCCAGGGCTTGCTGGTCGATGGGCGCGCCGGCGGCCAGCCAGCGCTGCAAGGTCTGGTATTGCTGCTCGGTCAGGCCGGTGACCGCCATGGGCATACCCTCTCTGGGGTGCGCGGCGGCGTACCCATCGAATTGCCCCGGCATCGCGCAGCTGTTTTCACGCCCGAGACCCAGCACGATCTCTTCCGGCAGCTTGGCGTTGGGCTGCAGCGGCGCGCCGTGCCCCAGCGCCAGCATCTGCGCCATCAACGCAGCCTGGCTGCCCTGGGCATCGAGCACCGAATAAAAGCCCTTGCGCTGCCAGGCCTGCGGGCCGGAGGCGTCATAGAACAAGCGGGTCGGGACGGCGGCCTCGCGGCGCTCGCCGTCATACACCGACATTTTGCTCGCGCCCCGGGCCGCACCTTCGCCGCTGCCCAGGTTCAACTGGCAAGCGGAGTCGTAGCAAGCGTGGCAGGCCACGCACTTCTCGGTGAAGATCGGCTGGATGTCGCGGGTGTAGGACAACGCTGGCACGGGATCCTTGGCGGCTGCGGCAAAAGACAACAGCAGCAACAGACTGCCGAATAAGACGCGGTACGGCATGTCTCGGTCCCTAAGAGATAGAGCAGCGATTCTACCGGGCCAGCAGCCGGTTGCAAACATGAGCGAAATTCATGCAAAAGCCACCCACGATCAAATCCGGCACAGGTTTGCTATGATTCCTGGCTTCGTAATGGTCTTTTTTCCAGGTAGTCCTATGTCTGATCGCAGCGCTCGCCTTTATCTTCTCCAGCAAGCCCTCAAGGAACGCATCCTGATCCTCGACGGCGGCATGGGCACGATGATCCAGAGCTACAAGCTGGAGGAGCAGGACTATCGCGGCAAGCGCTTCGCCGACTGGCCGAGCGACGTCAAGGGCAACAACGATTTGCTGGTGCTGACCCGTCCCGACGTGATCGGCTCCATCGAGAAAGCCTACCTGGATGCCGGCGCCGACATCCTCGAAACCAACACCTTCAACGCCACCCAGGTGTCCCAGGCCGACTACGGCATGCAGGGCCTGGCCTATGAGCTGAACCTGGAAGGTGCGCGCCTGGCCCGCAAGGTGGCCGACGCCAAGACCCTCGAGACCCCGGACAAGCCGCGCTTCGTCGCCGGCGTGCTTGGCCCGACCAGCCGCACCTGCTCGCTGTCGCCAGACGTGAACAACCCCGGCTACCGCAACGTGACCTTCGACGAACTGGTGGAGAACTACACCGAGGCCACCAAGGGTCTGATCGAGGGCGGCGCCGACCTGATCCTGATCGAAACCATCTTCGACACCCTGAACGCCAAGGCGGCGATCTTCGCCGTGCAAGGGGTCTACGAAGAACTGGGCGTCGAGCTGCCGATCATGATTTCCGGCACCATCACCGACGCCTCCGGTCGCACCCTCTCCGGCCAGACCACCGAAGCCTTCTGGAACTCCGTGGCCCACGCCAAGCCGATTTCCGTCGGCCTGAACTGTGCCCTGGGTGCCAGCGAACTGCGCCCGTACCTGGAAGAGCTGTCGAACAAGGCCAGCACCCATGTCTCGGCGCACCCGAACGCCGGCCTGCCCAACGAATTCGGTGAATACGACGAACTGCCGGCGCAAACCGCCAAGGTCATCGAAGAGTTCGCCCAGAGCGGCTTCCTGAACATCGTCGGCGGCTGCTGCGGCACCACGCCAGCGCACATCGAAGCCATCGCCAAGGCAGTGGCCGGTTATGCGCCACGACCGATTCCGGAAATTCCCCGGGCTTGTCGCCTGTCGGGCCTGGAACCGTTCACCATCGATCGAAGCTCGCTGTTCGTCAACGTCGGCGAGCGGACCAACATCACCGGTTCCGCCAAGTTCGCCCGGCTGATCCGCGAAGACAACTACACCGAAGCCCTGGAGGTGGCCCTGCAGCAGGTCGAGGCCGGCGCCCAGGTGATCGACATCAACATGGACGAGGGCATGCTCGATTCGAAGAAGGCCATGGTGACCTTCCTCAATCTGATTGCCGGCGAACCGGACATCTCCCGCGTGCCGATCATGATCGACTCGTCGAAATGGGAAGTGATCGAAGCCGGCCTCAAGTGCATCCAGGGCAAGGGCATCGTCAACTCCATCAGCATGAAAGAAGGCGTCGAGCAATTCATCCATCACGCCAAATTGTGCAAGCGCTACGGCGCCGCCGTGGTGGTGATGGCGTTCGACGAAGCCGGCCAGGCCGACACCGAGGCGCGCAAGAAGGAAATCTGCAAGCGCTCCTACGACATCCTGGTCAATGAAGTGGGCTTCCCACCGGAAGACATCATCTTCGACCCGAACATCTTCGCTGTCGCCACCGGTATCGAAGAACACAACAACTATGCCGTGGACTTCATCAACGCCTGTGCCTATGTCCGCGACGAGCTGCCCTACGCGCTGACCTCCGGCGGGGTGTCCAACGTGTCGTTCTCATTCCGGGGCAACAACCCGGTGCGCGAGGCGATCCACTCGGTATTCCTGCTGTATGCGATCCGCGCGGGCCTGACCATGGGTATCGTCAACGCCGGCCAGCTGGAGATCTACGACCAGATCCCGGTGGAACTGCGCGACGCCGTGGAAGACGTGATCCTCAACCGCACCCCGGAAGGCACCGACGCCCTGCTAGCCATTGCCGACAAGTACAAGGGCGACGGCAGCACCAAGGAAGCGGAAACCGAGGAGTGGCGCAACTGGGACGTCAACAAGCGCCTGGAGCATGCACTGGTCAAGGGCATCACCACCCACATCGTCGAGGACACCGAGGAATCGCGCCTGTCGTTCGCCCGCCCTATCGAAGTCATCGAAGGTCCGTTGATGGCCGGCATGAACATCGTTGGCGACCTGTTCGGCGCCGGCAAGATGTTCCTGCCCCAGGTGGTCAAGTCCGCCCGCGTGATGAAGCAGGCCGTGGCCCACCTGATTCCGTTCATCGAGGCGGAAAAAGGCGACAAGCCGGAAGCCAAGGGCAAGATCCTGATGGCGACGGTCAAGGGCGACGTCCATGACATCGGCAAGAACATCGTCGGCGTGGTGCTCGGTTGCAACGGTTATGACATCGTCGACCTGGGCGTGATGGTGCCAGCGGAAAAAATCCTGCAGGTGGCCAAGGAGGAGAAATGCGACATCATCGGCCTGTCCGGCCTGATCACCCCGTCCCTGGATGAGATGGTGCACGTGGCTCGCGAGATGCAGCGCCAGGATTTCCATCTGCCGCTGATGATCGGTGGCGCGACGACGTCCAAGGCCCACACGGCGGTGAAGATCGAGCCCAAGTACAGCAATGACGCGGTGATCTATGTCACCGACGCCTCCCGCGCCGTCGGGGTGGCAACCCAATTGCTGTCCAAGGAACTGAAACCGGCGTTCGTCGAAAAAACCCGTCAGGACTACATCGAGGTTCGTGAGCGCACCGCCAACCGCAGCGCCCGTACCGAACGCCTGAGCTACCCCGCCGCTGTCGCCAAGAAGCCGCAGTTCGACTGGAGCAGCTACCAGCCGGTCAAGCCGACGTTCACCGGTGCCCGGGTGCTGGACGACATCGACTTGAACGTCCTGGCCGAATACATCGACTGGACGCCGTTCTTCATTTCCTGGGACCTGGCCGGCAAGTTCCCGCGCATCCTCACCGATGAAGTGGTCGGCGAAGCCGCCACCGCCCTGTACGCTGACGCCCAGGCCATGCTGCGCAAGCTGATCGATGAGAAACTCATCAGTGCCCGCGCAGTGTTCGGTTTCTGGCCGGCCAACCAGGTGCATGACGACGACCTGGAAGTCTACGGCGACGACGGCAAGCCACTGGCCCGCCTGCATCACCTGCGCCAGCAGATCATCAAGACCGACGGCAAGCCGAACTTCTCCCTGGCCGACTTCGTTGCGCCGAAGGACAGCGGCGTGACCGACTACGTCGGCGGCTTCATCACCACCGCAGGCATCGGTGCCGAAGAAGTGGCGAAGGCCTACCAGGAAGCTGGCGACGACTACAACTCGATCATGGTCAAGGCCCTGGCCGACCGCCTGGCCGAAGCCTGCGCCGAGTGGCTGCACCAGCAGGTGCGCAAGGAACATTGGGGTTATGCCAAAGACGAAAGCCTGGACAACGAGGCGCTGATCAAGGAGCAGTACACCGGCATCCGCCCTGCCCCCGGTTACCCTGCATGCCCGGATCACACCGAGAAAGCCACCCTGTTCCGCCTGCTTGATCCCGAGGCCAGCGAACTGAAGGCCGGCCGCAGCGGCGTGTTCCTCACCGAGCACTACGCCATGTTCCCGGCGGCGGCGGTCAGTGGCTGGTACTTCGCTCATCCCCAGGCGCAATACTTCGCCGTGGGCAAGATCGACAAGGACCAGGTCCAGAGCTACACCGGTCGCAAGGGCCAGGAGCTGAGCGTGACCGAGCGCTGGCTGGCGCCGAACCTGGGCTACGACAACTGAGTGAAGGATCACGGTCGGCAACGGCCGTGATCCTTTTTTTCACGGGTTGTCTATGCTTGTCCCATACCCATGGCAGACGAGGGATTTATGGACGATCCAGTCGACAACAAGCCGCCAACCCTGCTGCAGATGATGCACAGCGTACTGGCCGCCGCCTTCGGCGTGCAGAGCGGCAAGAACCGCGCCCGTGACTTCACCCACGGCAAACCAAGTCACTTCGTGATCCTGGGGATCGCGTTCACGGTGATCTTCGCCCTGACGCTGTTTGGCATCGTCAAGCTGGTGGTGCATCTGGCGGGGCTATAGCAAGGGTCTGCACATCAACCTCCTGTGGGAACTAGCCTGTGGGAGCAAAGCTTGCTCGCGACGCAAACGACACGGTCGAGACCGCGTCATCGTTCATCGCGAGCAAGCTTTGCTCCCACAGGCCTGCTCTCACAGGCCTGGTCCGGCAGGTTTTTATTGCGTTGGACGACCGATTACTGATGACTGACCCAGAACACCGCCGTGCCTACCACCAGGATTATCAGGAACAGAATGGCCCAGGCATCAACAGTGCTGTCGCTTTTCCTTGCTTTGGTCGGATTGCTCATTGCATCGCCTCTTGTCGGTTTTTTAGGTGATTGCATAGGGACTCGACCACAGTTAAGACGATGATTGCCCATACGACAAATGTGGGTTCCATGCCGATAGACCCCATTAGGTCATTTGGTTCTTTACATATACTCAAACATCACTTTTGCGCATAACTCAAAACAGGTATCGTGCACCGGCTCCTTTAGGAGTGCGCGGCCGTGCGCGCAGAATTGCCGAGGCAGAACCCGATTCCAGCGAGCCAATACGCAGCTGTTTCTGATCGGCCCAAGCCTGAGACCGAGACTTATATGTACGTATATGACGAGTACGATCAGCGGATCATCGAGGACCGCGTCAAGCAGTTCCGTGATCAGACCCGACGCTATCTGGCAGGCGAGCTGAGCGAAGAAGAATTCCGCCCTCTGCGCCTGCAGAACGGCCTGTACATCCAGCGTTTCGCCCCGATGCTGCGGGTGGCGGTGCCTTACGGCCAACTGACCGCACGCCAGGTGCGCAAGCTGGCCCAGATTGCCCGCGACTACGACAAGGGCTACGCCCACATCAGTACGCGGCAGAACGTCCAGTACAACTGGCCGGCCCTGGAAGATGTCCCCGAGATCCTGGCTGAGCTGGCCACCGTGCAAATGCACGCGATCCAGACCAGCGGCAACTGCCTGCGCAACGTCACCACCGACCAGTTCGCCGGTGTCGCGGCCGATGAGTTGATCGACCCACGTCCATGGTGCGAGATCGTCCGTCAGTGGACCACGTTCCACCCGGAATTCGCCTACCTGCCGCGCAAGTTCAAGATTGCCATCAACGGCTCGACCTCGGACCGCGCCGCCATCGAAGTCCACGACATCGGCCTGGAGGCGGTCTACAACGCTGCGGGCGAGCTGGGCTTCCGCGTGCTGGTGGGCGGTGGCCTCGGTCGCACGCCGGTGGTGGGTGCATTCATCAATGAGTTCCTGCCCTGGCAGGACCTGCTGAGCTACCTCGACGCCATCCTGCGGGTGTACAACCGCTATGGCCGTCGCGACAACAAGTACAAGGCGCGGATCAAGATCCTGGTCAAGGCCCTGACACCTGAAGTGTTCGCCGAGAAGGTCGAAGCCGAAATGGTTCACCTGCGTGGCGGTCAGACCACCCTGACCGAAGCTGAAGTCCACCGCGTGGCCAAACACTTCGTCGACCCGCAATACAAGGCCTTGGACAACCAGGACTTCGCAGCACTCGACAAGGAACATCCGGGCTTCGCCCGTTGGCGCAGCCGCAACACCCTGACCCACAAGAAGCCTGGCTACATCGCGGTCACCTTGTCCCTGAAGCCGACCGGCGTTGCGCCGGGCGACATCACCGACAAGCAGCTGGACGCCGTGGCCGATCTGGCCGACCGCTACAGCTTCGGTCAGCTGCGCACGTCCCACGAGCAGAACATCATCCTGGCCGACGTCGAACAGAGCCAGTTGTTCACCCTGTGGGGCGAGTTGCGCGAGCAGGGTTTCGCCACACCGAACATTGGCCTGCTGACCGACATGATCTGCTGCCCGGGCGGCGATTTCTGCTCCCTGGCCAACGCCAAGTCGATCCCGATCGCCGAATCGATCCAGCGCCGTTTCGACGATCTGGACTACCTGTTCGACATCGGCGAACTGGACCTGAACATTTCCGGTTGCATGAACGCCTGCGGTCACCACCACGTCGGCCACATCGGCATCCTGGGCGTGGACAAGAAAGGCGAAGAGTTCTACCAGGTCTCCCTGGGTGGCAGCGGCAGCCGCGACGCCAGCCTGGGCAAGATCCTCGGGCCTTCGTTTGCCCAGGACGATATGCCAGACGTGATCGAGAAGCTGATCGACGTGTACATCGAACAACGTACCGAAGACGAGCGTTTCATCGACACTTACCAACGTATCGGCATCGACCTCTTCAAGGAACGCGTCTATGCAGCGAATCATTAAGAACAACGAGGTCATCGACGAAACCTGGCACCTGCTGCCGAAGGACGCGACCCTCGATGGTATTTCCAACTGCGACGACCTGATCGTCCCCCTGGCCCTGTGGCGTGATCATTCCCGTGCCCTCAAGGCCCGCGATGGCGGCCTGGGCGTGTGGCTGGATGCCGACGAAGAAGCGGAAGAGATCGGCGACGACGCCAATCAGCTCCAGGTCATCGCCCTGAACTTCCCGGCCTTCACCGACGGCCGCAGCTACTCCAACGCCCGCCTGCTGCGTGATCGCTACGGCTTCAAGGGCGAACTGCGGGCCATTGGCGATGTGCTGCGCGACCAGCTGTTCTACATGCGCCGCTGCGGTTTCGACGCGTTCGCCCTGCGCGCCGACAAGGACCCCTACGAAGCCCTCGAAAGCCTCAAGGACTTCTCGGTGACCTACCAGGCCGCCACTGACGAACCGCTGCCGCTGTTTCGTCGCCGCTGAGCCCGTTGCATAAAAAAGCCCTGACCCGGATATTCCGGCTCAGGGCTTTTTCATTTTCCGGCAACCACCAAAGCCCCTGTGGGAGCGAGCCTGCTCGCGATGGCGGTGATTCAGTCGATGCTGCAGTGACTGACAGACTGCTATCGCGAGCAGGCTCGCTCCCACAGGGATTGAGAGCAGAGTTACCAGAACCGCTGCTGGGTCAACCGGCTCCACCAGCTCAACAGAACACGGTCCACTGAGCCGCTGGCAGCCATGCCGACGCGCTCCTGCAGGCTTTTGCGTTCGGCATAGTGCAGGTGGTACAGCTCGGCGCTCTTGGCGCGTTCGGCCAGGTATTCGTCGCTGGTCTTCAACTCGTCCACCAGATGTTTGCCGAGCGCGGCGACACCCAGCCAGACCTCGCCGGTCGCCACTTCATCAATGGCCAGTTGCGGGCGGTAGTTGGACACGAAGCTCTTGAACAAGTCGTGGGTGATGTCCAGGTCCTGCTGGAATTTCTCCCGGCCCTTCTCGGTATTTTCGCCGAACACCGTCAGCGTACGCTTGTACTCGCCGGCGGTCAGGACTTCGAAGTCGATGTCATGCTTCTTCAGCAGGCGGTTGACGTTCGGCAACTGGGCCACGACGCCGATGGAGCCGAGGATGGCGAAAGGTGCGCTGATGATCTTCTCGCCGATGCAGGCCATCATGTACCCGCCACTGGCCGCGACTTTGTCGATGCACACGGTCAGCGGTACGCCGGCCTGACGGATCCGCACCAGTTGCGACGAGGCCAGTCCATAGCTGTGCACCATGCCGCCACCGCTTTCCAGGCGCAGCACCACTTCGTCCTTCGGCGTTGCCAGGGTCAACAGCGCGGTGATTTCATGACGCAGGCTCTCGGTGGCCGATGCCTTGATGTCGCCGTCGAAGTCCAGCACGAACACCCGGGGCTTGGCCGTCGGTTTTTCCTTCTGTTTCTTCTGCGCTTTCTCAGCCTTGCCTTCGCGCTTGCGCAGGGCCTTGAGCTGATCCTTGTCCAGCAGTGTCTGTTCCAGGCGCTCGCGAAGCCCCTTGTAGAAATCGTTGAGTTTGCTCACCTGCAACTGGCCGGCCGACTTGCGCCGCCCCTTGCTGCGCAGGGCAGCAAAACTGGCCAGCACCACCAGGATGGCGATGACCAGCGTCACGGTCTTGGCCAGAAAGCCGGCGTATTCGATAAAGAACTCCACGATCACTCCTAATTGATTCTCGACTCGCCGCTCGAGGGCGGACATTAAACGCTCCCAGCATACCCATGCGCCTGCGTCGCTACCAGCCGGGAAACCTGTGGTTACCTTAAGCCCGGACCAGGCAGGACAAGGCTGTAACGGACATTTCAAACAAGCGTATGTTTTTTCATTGACAGCTCACCGCCATCCTCATAACCTCGCCAAACCTTCAACGTACCGGGATGACGCGGACGTGGGCAGTATCTATCTGATTCGACATGGCCAGGCCTCCTTTGGTGCGGACGACTACGATGTCCTTTCACCCAATGGCGTCCGCCAGGCACAGATGCTGGGTAACCACCTGGCGGAGCTGGGTGTCGTGTTCGATCGTTGCCTCTCGGGCGACCTGCGTCGGCAGCAGGATACCGCCACCGGCGCCCTGGGCCAGATGTCCGCCGCCGGGCTGCCGGTTCCCGAGGTGGAAACCGACTCCGCGTTCAACGAATTCGATGCCGACGCCGTGATCCGAGCCCTGCTGCCGGACATGCTGCCCCAGGAACCCGAGGCCCTGTACATCCTGCGCAATGCGGCGCAGAACCGCGCCGAATTCCAGCGCATCTTCGCGCTGGTGGTCGAGCGTTGGCTCAGCGGCCAGTACGACCCGCCCGGGCTGGAGAGCTGGCTGGGTTTCGTCGAGCGGGTCCAGGCCGGCCTGCAGCGCATCCTGGAACAGGCCGACAACAGCCACAAGATCGCCGTGTTCACGTCCGGCGGCACAATTACCGCCCTGCTCCACCTGATCACCCGGATACCGGCCCGACAGGCCTTCGAACTGAACTGGCAAATCGTCAACACCTCGCTCAACCACCTGAAATTCAGGGGGCGCGACGTGGCCCTGGCTTCCTTCAACAGCCATGCTCATCTGCAACTGCTGAAGACCCCGGACCTCATCACCTACCGTTGAGGCCGAATTAATCGTAGACCCTTGCTGTATCAACCCGATAAGGATCGAAACCATGACCTCCGTAGTCGACGCCGTACAAAAGATGAAAGAAAAATTCAACCCAGCTGCCGCTGCCGGCCTGGACCTGGTATTCGGTTTCAACATCACCGACGAAGACAAGCAGTACGCCCTGATCGTCAAGGACGGTACCTGTGAATTGCAGGAAGGCGAGAATGCCGACGCCAACTGCACGCTGGTGATGGACAGCGAAACCCTCAAGGGCATCGTCAGCGGTGAAACCGACGGCATGCAAGCGTTCATGGGCGGCAAACTGCGTGTCGAAGGCGACATGATGCTGTCGATGAAGCTCTCCGAGCTGTTCCCGGCCTGAGCCTGCGCACCTTCCCAGGGTGCCCTCGGCTGTAACGAATCCCGCCCCCGTGGCGGGATTCGCGTTTCTGCCTCCCCCGATTTCGCCCAGCACACGCAACCTTGATCCCGGTCAGTTGCCCCTCGCCTTCCAACCGCTAACTTAGCGCCTCCATCAGATGCCAAGGACGGCTCATCGGGAGCTGGCACTCGTTTATCTCAAGGAAGGGAATTTCATGCCCACATTGAAAATCATTTTGCTATCGACCGCATTCAACGGCCTGACCCAACGTGCATGGCTGGACCTGCGCGAGGCCGGTCATCGTCCCAGCGTGGTGCTGTTCACCGATCCGGATTCGGTGTGCCGGCAAATCGAACACAGCGGGGCCGACCTGGTGATCTGCCCCTTTCTCAAGGACCGGGTCCCCGAACAACTGTGGCGTAATCCCCGCCGGCCGGTGGTGATCATCCACCCGGGCATCGTCGGTGATCGCGGTGCCAGCGCGCTGGACTGGACCATCATGCGGCAACCCGAACGCTGGGGCGTCACGGCGTTGCAAGCAGTGGAGGAAATGGACGCCGGGCCGATCTGGGCCAGCTGCGAGTTCAACTTGCCCGAAGGTCTGCGCAAATCAGAGTTGTATAACGGCCCGGTCAGCGATGCGGCCATCCGCTGCATCCGCGAAGTCGTGGAAAAGTTTGCCGGCGGTTTCGTCCCGGTGCCGCTGGATTACAGCCGCCATGACGTGGTCGGGCGCCTGCGACCGAACATGACCCAGGACGACCGTACATTCAGCTGGCACGACAGCGCCGTGTTTATCAAGCGCTGCATCGACGCCGCCGATGGCCAGCCAGGCGTGCTGGCGAGCCTGGTCGGCGGCCAGTTCTATCTGTATGACGCTCATCTGGATAGCCGTCGTGGCCTGCCCGGCACACTGCTGGCCGTGCGTGATGATGCGGTGCTGGTGGCAACCGGTGACGCAAGCCTCTGGATCGGCGCCCTGCGCCAGAAACCGCGTCCCGGCGAACCGACCTTCAAGCGGCCGGCACGTCATGTCCTGTCGGAGCGACTCGACGGCGTGCCGGTGCTCGACAGCTCATTGGCCCGAGAGCCGTTCAGCGACGAGGCTTATCAACCCATTCGCTACCGGGAATGCGGCCAGGTGGGCGAACTGACGTTCGAGTTCTATAACGGCGCGATGAGCACCGAGCAATGCCGGCGCCTGGTGGACGCGCTGCGCTGGGCCAAGTCCAGGGATACTCGGGTGCTGTTGATCCGCGGCGGGCGTGGCAGTTTTTCCAACGGTGTGCATCTGAACGTGATCCAGGCCGCCGCCCAACCGGGCCTGGAGGCCTGGGCCAACATCCAGGCCATCGACGATGTCTGTCTTGAGTTGTTGAGCGCCCGGCAGTTGGTGGTCAGCGGCCTGACGGGCAATGCCGGTGCAGGCGGTGTGATGCTGGCCCTGGCCGCCGATGTCGTGCTGGCTCGCAGTGACATCGTGCTCAATCCCCACTACGCAACCATGGGCCTGTACGGCTCCGAATACTGGACCTACAGCCTGCCCCGCGCAGTCGGGCCGGACCGGGCCTGGACACTGACCCACGACTGCCTGCCCATCAGTGCCCGCCAGGCGTTGCGCTATGGGATGGTCCAGGAGATCGGTCCACGCTGCCCCGACGAGTTTGGCCTGTGGTTACTACAACGGGCCAACGGGGCCTGGCACGACCCCGCCTACGAAGCCATCCGGGCCCGCAAGGCCGAACGAAGCCTGTCGGCGATCCAGGCGTGTCGGGATGGCGAGCTGCAGCACATGCAGCGCGACATGGTGGAGAATCGCCACGGTTTCGCCGAAAAGTGCCGCAACTTCGTGTTCAAACGCAAGGCCTGTCGCACGCCGGAACGCCTGGTTGCGCCATGGGCGCGGATGACGGAGACCGAAGCCGTCCAGTGATTGTCGGTATCGGGGAGGCGTGCCAGCTCTTACAATGCCCGCTTCCCCCGCATCGGCCCGACCATGGACATCGATCTCGCCCGCACCTTCCTGGAAATTGTCCGCCACGGCAGTCTCGCCGCAGCGGCCGACAAGCTGCATGTCACCCAGACGGCGATTACCGCTCGGGTACAGAAACTGGAAAGTCAGCTCGGTTGCGCGCTGTTCGTGCGCAACCGAGCCGGTGCGCGACTGACCACCGACGGTGAAGCCTTCGTCGTCTACGCCAATCAGCTCGTGCAGACCTGGGAAGCGGCTCGTCGGGACCTGCCCCTGCCCGAGGGCTATCGCAATGTCCTGCACATCGGCGGCGAGGTCAGCCTGTGCAATCCCTTGATGCTCAGTTGGGCCCGTGAACTGCGCCAGGCGATTCCCGGCCATGCCTTGCGCATGGACATCCGCGACGGCGAGAAACTGCTGCAACAGCTGGAACTGGGCCTGCTGGATGCCGCGCTGGTGTATCAACCCGAATACTGGCCGAGACTGCAGGTTGAACAGCTGCTGGAAGAAAAACTGATCCTGGTGCGGCTGGCCAGTTGCCCGGAGCCCTACGTGTACATCGACTGGGGCATCGATTTCCGTCATCAGCACGACACCGCCCTGCCGGACAAGGCCAAGGCTGCCGTCACCTTCAACCTCGGCCCCCTGGCCTTGCAATACATCCTGGAAAACGGCGGCAGCGGCTACTTCCGCACGCGGGTCGTGCAGAGCTACCTGGACAGCGGCATCCTGGAACGAGTGCCCAAGGCACCGGAATTCAACTATCCGACTTACCTGGTCTATTCCCGGGACCGGGATTCGGCAGCGTTGCAACAGGCGTTCGAAGTGCTGCGTACAGTCGTCAAGAGCGGCAGCGATTGGTCCCAGCGCTGGGATCCGCTGAGTTGATGCATTGGGTTAAAGAGCGGGGGCCGCTTTGCAGTCCGCGGAGCGGTGCGACGTTTCGCTGAATCCCACCACGGAAACAGCCCCCGCGCCATCAGGTTACTTGCGCAAGTGTTCCATGATCTCGTCCTTGACCTGCAATCGTTTCTTCTTGAGCGTCTCCAGGGCAACGTCGGACAGTGCGGCGGACGTCGGTTTCTCGGCGTCTACCACCTCGGCATCAAGCTGGGAGTATTTTTGAAGCAGCGAGTCGAGTCTTGGATTCTCGCTGCGCTTTTGCTGGATGTGGTCTTTTTCGCACTTGAGATCCTGGCACAGATCATGGGACACCGGCATGGAACACCTCCTTCTGACGGTCAATGACAGGCGCCTTTGAGGGACGCCTCAACCATCAGGATGGCCTTGCCGACCGGGTTCTGTCGACCGCCAATCCGACCAGCGGTGACCGTTCGTCGTACCGTATCGCTTTGCGATCAAACCTTTGTCCACACGTCGCTCTCCATTGAACAGTGACATCAAGATCACTTGTACAACCTGTTTGGAGAATACCTATGGACGGATTTACCCTGCGTCAACTCGGTCTGGCAGTTGCCCTGAGTACCAGCATGGGCATGGCATGGGCCGCGAGTTCCAACGACTTCGTCGACAACGCGGCGGCCGGCGGCATTGCGGAAATCGAAACCAGCAAACTGGCATTGGAAAAAAGCGCATCGGCGGACGTCAAGGAGTTCGCCAACAAGATGATCGCCGACCACACCAAGGCCAACCAGGAGTTGATGACCCTGGCGAAAAAGCACGACATCGAAGTGCCGGACGAAACCACCCTGGTGAAGAAAGCGAAGGCCAAGATTCTTGACATGCGCGACGAATCCTTCGATGCCGCCTATGCCAACAATCAGGTCAAGGCCCACGAAGAAACCATCACCTTGTTCAAGAAAGAAGCCGAGACCGTGACGGACGACAAGAAGCCCGGCAACACCGAGCTCAAGGCGTTCGCCCAGAAGATGCTGCCGGATCTGCAGCACCACCTGGAACTGGCCAAGAAACTCCAGGCCGCGCACCCCAGCAAGTAATCTCTTCCTGACTGTACTCAAAGGCTCGTCCTCCCAGGAGGACGAGCCTTTTTTGCGCAGATCGGTCAACCGCCGTCGGTGTCGATATCGGCGTCAGTGTCATCGCCGGACTTCGGCCGGTCAGGATCGGGCTTGAAACCCGGGCTGAAGGTGTTGTCGTTTTCCTGGTGATGTCTTTTCTGATCGACCTCCTCGGCAGCGCTCTGGGCCTGGTCCGATCCAGCCGGGCTGACCGGCTTGGCATCGGGCAGTTGGGGATCGATGGCCGGGTCGTTGCGGGGTGACGGGTTCTGCG
The DNA here is from genome assembly GCF_006227205.1 of Pseudomonas sp. ICMP22404. GTDB lineage: Bacteria > Pseudomonadota > Gammaproteobacteria > Pseudomonadales > Pseudomonadaceae > Aquipseudomonas. The sequence goes on along the minus strand of NZ_VCNG01000002.1, from coordinate 177,674 downwards.
TCTGACCTTGTTGCGCCGTGTTTGCACGATCGTCGTTCATGGGCACCTCTTCATGACAGAGGCCGGTTGATGACCGGCCTTGATCATTCGAAGGGAACGCAACGGCTTCGGTTCCATTTGTTTGCGGTGGTGCGATCAGCCGCCAAGCACCGACCGGACCATACGGGTCAGCGCATCCGGCCCATAGGGCTTGCTCAGCAGATGGGTATCGGGACTCAGTTGATGGTTGCGGGAAATGATGTCCCGTGTGTGACCTGACGTGAACAGTACCGGCACCGGCGGCGTCTGCACCTTGGCCCAGGCCGCCAGGTCGGAACTCTTGATCAGGCCGGGCATGACCACGTCGGTGAAAATCAGGTCCACCTTGACGCCTTCGAGCAACAGCTTCATGGCCGCGTCGGCATTGGCGGCGGTGAGGGTTCGATAGCCGGACTGCTCGAGCAACTCCACCGATGCACTGCGCACCGCATCGTTGTCCTCCACCACCAGGATCGTCTCATGCCTGCCGGGTTGCGGCGTGTAGTCGTGGATCTGTTCACCGGCTTCAGGCTGATAGCTGCGAGGAAAGTACATCTGCGCCCGCGTGCCCTTGCCCATGTCGCTGGCGATCTCGATATGCCCGCCGCTCTGCTTGACGAACCCGAACACCATGCTCAGGCCCAACCCGGTGCCCTGGCCATCGGTCTTGGTGGTGAAGAACGGCTCGAATACCTGTTTGAGAATATCGGGCGGCATGCCTGTGCCACTGTCGATGACCGACAACCGCACATACTCGCCCGCCGGGATGCCTTTGCCGGCACAGGACGCTTCGTCGAGCACGATGTTCTCGCCCAGTATCTGGATGGTGCCATCGCCGCCCATGGCATCGCGGGCATTGATCGCCAGATTCAGCAGGGCATTTTCCAACTGGTTGCGATCCACATGGATGCACCAGGGCTCGTCGGGCAGGGTCACATCGATCCGGATGGTCTCGCCCAAGGCCCGTTGCAGCAATTCCTCCAGGTCGTCGTAGATGCGCCGGGGGTTGTAGACCGCCGGTGACAGCGGCTGGCGACGGGCGAAGGCCAGCAGTTGCGATGACAGCTTGGCGCCCCGCTCCACCGCCTCGATGGAGGCACTGATCCTGCGCTGCACATTGGCATTGTCCGGCTCGTGACGTGCCAGCAAGTGCAGGTTGCCAGCGATCACTTGCAGCAGGTTGTTGAAGTCATGGGCGACGCCGCCGGTGAGTCCGCCAATGGCCTCGAGCTTCTGCGACTGGCGCAACTGCTCTTCGGCCGCCAGCCGCGCCTGGACCTCATCGGCGACCCGCTGCTCCAGGTCACGGGTAAACCTGAGCAACGACGCTTCGGCGATCTTGCGTTCGTTGATGTCAATCAGCACACCGGGGAAACGCAGGGGCTTGCCCAACGCATCGAACTCGCATCGACCGCTGGCCTGCACCCACAGGTCATCGCCCTCGGGGCGTCGCACCCGGTATTCGGCATTGAAGGTCGAACCGGTGCGCAAGGTCAGGTCAATGCGCTGATTGACCTCGTCAAGGTCATCGGGATGAATACGCTGGCGGGCAATCTCGATGGGCAACGCCTCCAGCGGAGTGTCTGGCGGGTAGTCGAACGTGCGGGCGAAACGCTCGTCCCCGGACAGCGTGTCGGCCTGGACATCCCAGACAAAAGAGCCCAGCAGCGGCCCGGCCGAAAGGGCCAGCTGGATGCGTTCATTGACGGCGCGATAGCTGCGCTCCGCTGCCTGGCGAGCCCGCTCGGACAGGACCAGCTCGGTGGTTTCCACGACAATCGCCAGCACGCCGGCCGGTGCCTGGTCATCGTCGGGTACCGGGCTGTAGAAAAGGTCCATCCACACATCTTCGGGCTTGCCATCACGCAACAGGACCAGTTCCTTGCTGCGATAGGACAACGTGCCCCCGGCCAGGCATACGTCCAGCACGTGACGATTGAACTCGGCCACTTCCGGCCAACCCAGCTCCACCGCGCATCCCAGCAGATAGGGATGGCGCCCGCCGGCGAACTCGGCGTAGGCATCGTTGTAGATCATGAAGCCCTGGCGGCCCCATAACATGACCATCGGCAACGGCGAAGCCAACAATATTTGGACAGCGCTGCGCAGGCTGGCAGACCAATGTTCGATAGGGCCCAGTTCAGTCTGGCGCCAATCATATGCCCGGATACGCCGGGCCATTTCACCGTCCCACCCGGGACATCCGTGAGGCTGGGATAAGAACTGCATGGGCGACTCTGAACCTCGAATGGCTGCTGGGAATCGACAATCGCGAGCCCCTTGTGCTCAGACCTTCGAGCGCGAGGTTGGCATTTGGTTTCATGGGCAAGTCACGAAGCCGTCCACCGGTCCCGGCCCCAAACAAGGTCTGTGGCGAGGGGATTTAGCGAAACGTCGCACCGCCCCGCTGGGCTGCGCAGCAGCCCCCTCAACCGTCTGGCACACCGCATGCTCAGATTTGGGGCGCTTCGCGCCCCAGCGGGGATAAATCCCCTCGCCACAGGTTGCTGTGATGCGACAGCCGTGTCAGCGGAAATCGCGGCTTTGCACGTGAATGCCCGCCAGCAATTCAGTCAGGTCGCTCAGGCGTCCAGCGATCAGGTGGCGGACTTCGCCGACGCTTTCCCAGCGCCCGTCGACCCGCAGCAATTGGGAGCCCACCAGGACTTTGCGTTGGCGCTCCGCCAGGTCGCGCCAGACCACCACATTGAGATTGCCGAATTCATCTTCCAGGGTGACGAAGGTCACCCCACTGGCCGTGCCGGGGCGCTGGCGACCGGTGACCAGGCCGGCGACGCTGACGTTGCGGCCATGCTCCACCTCCTGCAACTCCCGGGAGCTGCGACAGCGTCGGGCGCGCAGTTCTGGGCGCAGCAAGGCCAGCGGATGCGGGCCCAGTGTTGTGCCGAGGGTGGCGTAGTCGGCGAACAGGTCCTCCCCCAGCGAAGGCTTGGGCAGGTGCACCGGCGGTTCTTCCTGACTGGGCAAACCGGCAAACAGACCCAATTGCTTTTGCACGCCCGCCACTTCCCAACGCGCACGATGGCGATCACCGACCAGGCCACGCAAGGCACCGGCGTCGGCCAATTGCGCCTGGGCCCGGGCATCGAGTTGCGCACGCTCGCCCAGGTCGGCCACGTCACTGAACGCCCGCTGCCGACGGGCCGCTTCGATACGCCGGGCATCGTCTTCACGAAAACCCTTGATCAGGCGCAAGCCCATGCGAATCGCCGGTTGCCGCCCCTCCAAGGGTTCGAGACTGCAATCCCAATCACTGGCGCGCACGTCCACCGGACGGATCTGCAATTGATGCCGGCGGGCATCCTGCAGAATCTGATCCGGACTGTAGAACCCCATGGGCCAACTGTTGATCAGGGCGCAGGCGAAGGCTGCCGGCTCGTGGCATTTGAGCCAACTGCTGGCGTAGGTCAGCAAGGCGAAACTGGCGGCGTGGGACTCCGGGAAACCGTAGTTGCCGAAGCCCTTGATCTGCTCGAAGATCTGCGCGGCGAATTCCGGGGTGTAGCCGTTGCGCTCCATCCCCTCTGCCAGGCGCTCGCGATGCGGCTCAAGCCCGCCGTGACGTTTCCAGGCGGCCATGGAACGGCGCAACTGGTCCGCTTCGCCGGGGGTATAGTCGGCCGCCACGATGGCGATCTGCATGACCTGCTCCTGGAACAATGGAATCCCCAGGGTACGCCCGAGCACTGTCTTCAATTTTTCCGAAGGATAGGTGACTTCCTCCTCGCCATTTCGCCGCTTCAGGTACGGATGCACCATGCCGCCCTGGATCGGCCCCGGCCGCACGATCGCCACTTCGATCACCAGGTCGTAGAAATCCTTGGGCCTGAGCCGGGGCAACATCGCCATCTGCGCCCGTGATTCAATCTGGAACACCCCGATGGTGTCCGCACGGCTGATCATCTCGAAGGTGGCGGCACCTTCACGGGGCAAACCTGCCAAGGTGTATCGCTGCCCGCGGTAGTGCGCGATCAGGTCGAAACATCGGCGGATCGCGCTGAGCATGCCCAGGGCGAGGATATCCACCTTGAGCAGCCCGACCGCATCCAGATCGTCCTTGTCCCACTGGATGATAGTGCGCTCGGCCATGGCGGCGTTTTCCACCGGCACCAGGGTGTCCAGGGGCTGCTGGGAAATCACGAAGCCGCCGGGGTGCTGGGACAGGTGTCGGGGAAAGCCGATCAGTTGCTGGGTCAGGCCCAGCACCCGGCGCAAGATCGGACTGTCCGGGTCGAAACCACCCTCGCGCAGACGCTCCACGGGGGGCGCCTCGTCGCTCCAGCGACCGCAACAGTCGGCCAATGCGTTGACCTGATCCGGCGGCAAGCCCAGGGCCTTGGCGACGTCCCGCACCGCCCCGGCACCGTGGTAACTGCTGACCACTGCCGTCAGCGCCGCGCGATGGCGACCGTAGCGCTGGAAGACATATTGCAGCACCTCTTCGCGGCGCTCATGTTCAAAATCCACGTCGATGTCCGGCGGCTCGTTGCGCTCTCGGGACAGGAACCGCTCGAACAACAAGTTGGTTCGGCTCGGGTCGATTTCGGTAATGCCCAGGGCATAACACACCGCCGAGTTGGCCGCCGACCCACGCCCCTGGCAAAGGATGTTGCGCTGGCGGGCAAAGCTGACGATGTCCTGCACAGTGAGGAAATAGCTGTCGTAGCCCAGCTCGGCAATCAGCTCCAACTCGGTGTCTATCTGTCGCCGAATCCGATCCTCCACACCGTTCTTCCAGCGCTCGCGCAGGCCCCGTTCGGTCAGTTCCCGCAACCACGACGTCGGATCATGCCCCTCGGGCACCAGCTCCCGAGGGTATTCATAGCGCAACTGATCCAGATCGAAGGTGCAACGCCGGGCGATCGCCAGGGTTTCATCGAGCAACCGGCGGGGATAGAGATCGGCCAGATCCTTACGGCTGCGCAGATGGCGCTCGCCGTTGGGATGCAGGCGCTGGCCGGCCTCGGCCACCGTGACGTGATGCCGGATGGCGGTCATGGTGTCCTGCAAGGCGCGGCGGCCGCGCACATGCATGTGTACATCGCCGGTGGCGACGGCAGGCAGTGCCAGGCGGTCCGCCAGTGCCAGCAAGTCGGCCAGGCGACGCCGGTCGTCCTGTCCGCAATGCAACTGGACCGACAGCCACAGGCGCCCGGCGAAGACCGACTGAAGCCAGCGGCCCTGCTCCTCGACGTCGTTGCCATCGGGTACCCACAGTGCCAACAACCCCGGCCAGGGATCGTCGAAGTCTTCCCGCACGATGCGATAACGGCCCTTCTCGCTGCGTCGGCGGGCGCGGGTGATCAAACGGCACAGAGCTTGATAGCCTTCGAGATTTTCCACCAGCAGCACCAGCTTCGGACCGTTCTCGATCCGGATCTCGCTGCCGACGATCAATGGCAGGCTCAATTCCTTGGCCGCTTGCCAGGCCCGAACAATACCGGCCAACGTGCACTCGTCGGTGATCGCCAGGGCCCGGTAGCCTTGCTGGCTGGCCCGGCGACACAGTTCCAATGCACTGGAAGCGCCACGCTGGAAACTGAAATTCGACAGGCAATGCAGCTCGGCGTAGTCGACGTTCATGCGAACCAACCCTGCAACCACAACGGACCGCCCTCGCCCACCGGTCGATAGGCCCAGCCCCGTTGCCCCCCACGGGTTTCGACCAGGTAGTAATCGCGGCGCACGTCGGCGCCGTCCCACCAGCCGGTCTCGATGCGTTCCGGGCCCATGAGAACGCGCGCCTGGCCTTCCGGCAACGCCTGGGGTTCGTCCAGCAGCCAGCCGGGACGCTGCACGCCACTGCGCACCGTACCTGCCTGAGGCCGGGGTTGAGGTGTCATCTGCCAGGCGCACTCAGGCCGATGGTCGTCGCGAAACCCCAGGCCCTGCACCGCCTCGTCCCCCAACCGTGCGCGCAACCGCTCCCGCAGTTGCTCCCAAGGCAAGGACTGCTGGGGACGCTCATCGAACAGCTCCAGGCGCTGGGGCACGAAGCTCGGCAGGTCCTCGGCGCACAAGCGAAAGCCACGCACTGGCGCCTCGACCTGCACCTGCTCCAAACGGCCACGGGCCAGTTCGAAGAGCATCGAGGGGTCCCGCTCGGCACTGAGCAGGCCGACCTTGATGATCGTGTCCGGCAACCCGGCGTGCTCCAGGTGCAGGTCAAAACGCTGCACGCCACTGTCCCGGCCGCACAGGAAGGCCGACAGGTCACCGGTCAACCGGCGTAACGGGAACAGCAGCGCCTGATGGGACTGGACGTCGTAGTTGAGTTCGATGCGCACATCGAAACGGTCCGGTGGCAGGTAGAACGACAGCGCCAGGGTGCGACTGCCAACCAATGCGTCGAGGTGCTTGAGGACCTGGGCTTCGAAGCGCCGTGCCAGCGTGTGCCGGGGCAAGGCCTGGACCTGTTCCAGGCAGCGCAGCCCCATGCGCGACAACGCCGTGGCGACGTCGGCGGGCAGGCCGATCCGATCCACCGGCATTTGCCCCAGGCGTTGTTGCAGGCTATCGGCATCCGGTACCACCAGGGCGTCATGAGCATTGGCGAGCACCCGCGCCGCCACCGGGTTCGGGGCCGCGACGATGCGATGACGGAAGCCCAATTCCGTCAGTTCGGCCCGCAGCCGCGTCTCGAAGACCGGCCATGGCCCGAACAGGCCCAGGCTCGACTCGATCTCGAACAGCAGCGTGCGCGGGTAATGCACGCTGACTTGGGAACTGAACCGGTAAGCCCAGGCCGCCAGGAACTGTTGCCAGTGCTCAATCTGCGCGGCGTCGTATTCGGCGGTGGCAAAGCCTTTGCTCAGGGCCTGGGCGGCGGTCATGGTCTGGCCGGGGCGCAGGCCCAGGGCCCGGGCGGACTCGTTGACCGCTTGCAGCACCCGACGCTGGGCCGGGCCGGTCAACAGCGCCAGGGGCTCCTCGGGATCGGGGCGCTGACGCAGCGCGGCGTCCAGCGCCAATTGCGGAAAGAGAATGCAGACCCAGCGCATCGCAACCTCAATGCCCTGTTGGCGCGGCGTGAGCAAAGGCAATCGGTGCCGAACGGACCAACCCGCCGCGGCATTTAAGCACCCGCAACTGCCCGGGCCCGGCATCGATGGCAATGCGCAGGGCCGCCGGCGACGGATTGATGGCTTCCTGGATCGGGCGCCAGGCGAATGCCAGGGTCTGGCCGGTTTCCGCGGCCACTTGCAGGCGGCGCAAGGCACGATCGTCCGCCTGGCGAGGCCAGCACAGGACCGCCCCGCAACTGCCCGAACGCAAGCATTGTTCAACGGCCCACAGGGCATCGCGCTCATCGGCCCGGATCACCGACAGTTGGCTCAGGTCCACCCCGGCGCTCTGCCAGGCCTGGGGATAGGGCACGAACGGCGGTGCCACCAGCACGATCCGCTCCCCCTGCGCAGACAGTCGCGCCAGGGTCGGCCACACCAGTTGCAACTCACCCAGGCCCGGCGCGGCAAGAAGGATTTCCGTCAGCGCCGCTTCCGGCCAGCCACCACTGGGCAACGCCGCGTCCAGTGCGGCATGGCCGGTGGGTTGCGGGCTGGCAGCCGGAGGTGCAGGCCGGCCTTTCCAGACCTGGCCGCCATTGAACAGCGTGTCCAGCGCTACGACCGCGCCCATCAGCCTTGCCTCAACAGGCCACAGAACACCCCTTCTATCGCCAGGTCCTGGTCGGCCTCGACGATGATCGGCTGATAGGCCGGATTGCGTGGCAGCAAGCGCACCCGCTCGCCGATTTGTTCGAAACGCTTGATGGTGACTTCACCATCGAGCCGCGCCACCACGATCTGTCCGTTCGCGGCCTGGGGCGTGCGCTGGACCCCCACCAGGTCACCGTCGAGGATGCCGTCGCCGATCATCGAGTCGCCCTGGACCCGCAACAGGTAATCCGGCGCCCTGGTGAAAATCGCCGGGTCCAGCATCAGACGATCGTGGACCTCGGCATCGGCGCCGATCGGCCGGCCGGCGGCCACACGTCCCAGCACCGGCACATCCAGCAGCTCGGGACGCGGCGGCTGATTCAGCAAGCGAATGCCCCGGGCCTGGTGCGGATTGACTTCGATAAAACCGGCTTCGGTCAACGCCAGCACATGCTTGCGCGCCACGCTGCGGGAGGCGAAACCGAACGCCTCGCTGATTTCAGCAAGGCTGGGAGGCTGACCCTGCTCGGCGATGCGTTCGCGGATGAAGGTCAGGATGGCGGTGCGGCGAGGGGTAAGAGTCGTCATGGAGTACATTTGTACTCCTGTCGGTTTTTTCTGACAAGCACCACCAGTCAGTTCACAGCCATGCACATCCCTGTGGGAGCGGGCTTGCTCGCGAAAGCGGTGGATCAGCTGATATTGATGATCTGGCGGCTAGCTCTCGGCCCCCTCGCTGCGAAACGCGCTAGGGCTCATCCCGGTCCAGCGCCGGAAGGCCCGGCGGAAACTGCGTACATCGCTGTAGCCGACCTCTTCGGTGATCCGCTCGATGGACAGCTCGGGGTTGGCCAGCAGGCTCAGCGTCCGGCCACGGCGCACCTGTTCGAGCAAGGCTTCGAACGTCAGGTTGTGCTCGGTCAGGCGCCGTCGCAGGGTCCGGCTGCTCATATTCAGATCACCGGCAACTTTCTCGATGTGGCTGCCCCGGGTCAGGTCCCGGGCAATCGCCCGCTCCACCGCCTGGATCAGGTCGATCTTCTGATGAACCTCGGCCGCTTCCTGGTCCAGCAAGGCCAATGCCTGACGCAGGGCCAGCGGGTGATGATTGGGCAAGCGCACGTCCAACCAGCGGATATCGATCAGCATGCGATTGTATCGGCAACCGAAGCGCACCTCCGGCCCGAGGATCCGCTGGTACTCCGGGGCATAGGACGGCGCCGCGTGCATGAACTCCACGGCCTGGGGCTTGAAATCCGGGCCCGCCAGCGCCCGGCCATACACCATCAGGCTGGCGAAGAACTCTTCGACCGCAAACACCTGGACCTCGGCGAAGGGCAGGCGGCAGGTTGCGTCGACCATGATCCGGTCGGCGGCCTCTTCGACACTGGTCACGGCGATGCCACCGGTGGTGTGCTGATAACGAATCCCCAGTGCGAAGGCATCGCGCAGGGTTTCGCACAGTGACAACACATGCCCCAGCAGGCCCAGGGTGCCGAGTACATTGCGATCGCCGACCCACAACCCCAGGCCCTGATCCGGCAACAGCTTGAGTGCCCGTTGGATCATGACCACGGCCTGGCGATGGGAAATGCGCTGGGCGGGATCCTGCAGGTCGTCGAGGCCGAACCCCAGGCCGCGACACAGGCTGGCAGCATCGAAACCCTTGTCCGCCACGACTTCAGCCAGAGTCTGCAGCAGGAATGGCGAGACCAGCGCCAGCTCATAGGTGGGGTCGATGACTTTCATCTGCATGGCGGGTTCCGGGACACGTTAGGTGGCGTTTTTGTAACCGGTTGTTTCATAAACGTTAGCATGCCCACATGGGAAGAGGGACGCTAAATCTGGCCGCTCAAGCCCCCCTGTATGGCCGCCAATACCCTGCCCTGCCAGCCGCGAACGGCTTATTTGTATGGCTCGGACCTTCGGTGTACCTCCAACAATAATAATGAGCGCCTCACATGAACCCGATCCGCACGACATTCGCCTTGCAAATGACCCTGGGCCTGGCCTGCAGCTGCGCGCTGCCCGCCCTGGCCACCGAAAACGGAGTCGACAACATCGGCCCCGGCACCGACGGCTTCTTCGTGTTGCCGCTGGAGGTCGACAGCCTTCCGGACAACATGGTCGCGTTCAACCTCTACTACAACCATTACAAAGCCCGGACATTCAACATCAGTTCGCTGGGCGGCAAGGTGCCGGGGGTCGAAATCGAGTCCACTGCCGTGATCCCGCGCATCGATTACCTGAGTCCGCTGCGGTTCGCCGGTGGGCGACTGGGGATCTATGTCGCCCAGCCCTGGATCAAGCAGGAGGTCGCGCTGTTCGGCATGAGCGACACCCGCGAAGGCATGGGCGATACCACCATTTCCCCCATCGTGCTCTGGGACATGGGCAAGAACCTGACCCTGGCCGCGGCCGTGGAAATCACCGTGCCCACCGGCGAATACAGTTCCGATCGACTGGCCAACACCAGCAATAATTTCTACACCTACAAACCGCTGTTTTCCTTCACCTGGCTGCCCACGGAAAACACCGAGGTGTCGATGAAAACCACCTACAGCTTCAACCAGAAGAACAAGGACACCGACTACCGCTCGGGGCAGATTTTTCATTTCGATTATTCCGCCAGCTACCGGCTGACCGACAACCTGAGGGTGGGGCTCAACGGCTACTACCTCAAGCAGACCACCGACGACAAACAGTTCGGTCGCACCGTGCAATTCGCCGGTCAGGATGTGGACGATGGCGTGCGCGGCCAGGTCTTCGCCATCGGCCCGGCGCTGTACCTGACCTTCCTCAAGTACGCCAGCGCCGAGGTTCGCTGGGCCAAGGAATTCGACGTGGAGAACCGCCCCGAAGGCGAAATGCTCTGGGCGAAGCTGAGTATTCCGTTTGAGCTATAAGCGCCTCTTCTGATTGTTCCCACGCTCTGCGTGGGAATACAGCCAGGGACGCTCCGCGTCCCGAAGAGCCGAACGCAGAGCGTCCGTTGAGGCATTCCCACGCAGAGCGCGGGAACGATCACTGCCACACTGGATCAACCATAGACCGGCCACGTCTCGACAATCCGCCCCCCGCGCACCGCCAGCAGATCACCGAACTGCAGCAGCACCGACTCGACCTGGGTCGGCCTCAGGAACACCTGGTCCTCCACCGCCAGCCCCACCGCCTCGGAGCCATTGGCCATTTCCTGGTTGGAACTGCGGCCATAGAGACTGTTGCTCTTCAGGCCGGGAGGGGATTCGAAATCGGCCATCCAGTTGCCACCGTAGAGGAAGAAGGTCTCGCGCTGGTTCACGTCCCACCAGGAAAAGATCCGCGACTTGTCGTCCAGCGCCGGAAGGTTCACCGCGCCGGTGCGCTTGAGCACCGGGGTCGCAATGTAGGCCGCCGGCACATGCTCGCTCAAGGAGGGCAGGTCGTAATGACTGGGTTTGAGCATGGCCGTGCCCACCGACACTTCGCTACTGAGGCGTTCCTGTTCATGCAGGCGATAGCTGGGGCTGCCCGCGGTATTGAGGGTCAGGCCCGGGTGCCACAGGTCGGGGTAGCGCAACCGGAGGAAATCCACCCGCGTGGTGTAGGTCGCCATGACCCGCGCCAACAGCGTTTCAGGGCTCGCCAACAGTTCCGGCACGCCCATGCCTACGAATGGGTCATAGCCCATGAACCCGGCGAACTCCAATTGCGCAGGATGGGCACGAATCAGCTTGAGCATCGCGTCCAGGCTCGCGTCATCGGCCACCCCGCCCCGGTGCAGGCCGACGTCCAGTTCGATATTGACCCGCATGCGCGTGCCCAGCCCTTGGGCCAGGGCCTGGTATTGCTGGACGCGCTCGGGCGTATCCAGCAGCCACTGCAACTGGCGGGACGGGTCGAACGGGCCTTTGTGAAGCTGATAGAACAGCTCGGCGGAACGCACCGGCAGCGGCTTGCCCAGCAAGATATCGGCATCGGGAAACTGCAGCGCATCGTGGTTGAGAAACGGCTGGTGAAACGACATCAACCGCCGGGTCTCGGCCCGCTCGCCGATGTACTTCAGCAATTGAGGCGAAGGCAGAGACTTCTCCACCAGCCGCAACTGCTTGCCCGCGCGCCGGACCGAAGCCTTCACCACATCGATATTGTGATCGAGGCGATCCAGGTCGATCAGCATCACCGGACGCATGGGGCCATGGGCCTTGAGCTCGCGGTTCAACTGACGGAAATAATCACTGTACGGCCCGCCCCGGTCATCCGGCCGCAGCCAGGCCCCGGCACCGGCCAGCAATATCCCGGCGCCCAACGTTCCCTTCAGCAAACCACGACGATTGAAAGCCATCAGCTCACCCCCAGGATCGTTGAAAGATGCCCATTTAGAAACTTCCCAGCGGGATCCAGGGCCTGGCGCACCTGGATGAATTCGTTCCAGCGCGGGTACAGCGCCTGGAGCGCCCTGGCGTTCAGGGAATGCAATTTCCCCCAGTGCGGTCGGCCCTGGTATTTCCAGAAAATCGGCTCGATGGCGGCGAAGAAATTGTGATGGTCCATCTGGTAATGCTGGTGGACGGAGATCGAACAACTGTCCCGTCCTTCGAACATGCTCAAGGGGATGTCGTCGGCCTTCACGTAGCGGTATTCGATGGGAAACCAGGTCCGCAGGTCCTTGTCGCGAATCAGCGCGAGGATCTCCCGCAGACACGCCGGCCCATGCTCGGCCGGCACTGAATACTCCATCTCATTGAAACGCACGGTACGGGCATTGGCGTAGATGTCATGGGAATCACCGACCCGGTCGTCGAAGTCGGCCACCAGTCGCAGGCTGTTGAGCAACGATCGTCGGATCGCCGGAAAGTCGCTGCCGTACTTGTCGAGCTTCTCGATCAGGGTGACGAATTCATTGCCGCCCTCCTCCTCGGGACTGATGGGCGGCGTGGCCGGATCGGTGGTTTCGTTCAGGGTGATCGACAGCGCATAGTCGGAGTGGGTAACCACCTGCATTTCCCAGTGCTGGTTATCCCGGGTATTGGCGTCCACCTCTTCCAGCAACTCTTCGGTTTTCGCCACCCATTGGCGCTCGCGCAACCGATAGGCAGCGCGGTTCTGCAAGCGCACACGGGTCACCAACCCCAGCGCTCCGAGCGACACACGTCCCGCCTTGAACACCTCGGGGTGACGCTTGGCATCGCAATCGAATACCTCGCCGCTGGCCGTCACCAGTTGCAGGCCGACGACCTGGGAGGCATACGAGCCGAAGGCCTTGCCGGTACCATGGGTCGAGGTAGCGATGGCGCCGGCCAGAGTCTGATAATCCACGTCGGCCATGTTCGGCAACGCCTGGCCGATGGCCTTGAGCGCCGGGCCCATGCGCGACATCGGTGTACCGCCGCCGAACTCGGCTTGCAGACTGGCTGCGTCATGCTCCAGCAGGCCGCTGAAAAAACTCAGGGACAACAGAGTTCCATCGGTGGGCACCAGGGCACTGAAGGAATGACCGGAGCCCACCGGACGGATCCGCCCATCGGCGCGGATCACCACTTGCACCAGTTCATCGAGGTCCTTGGGCGCCAGCCGCGCGGCAGGCAGGCAACTCTGTGCACCGGACCAGTTGCGCCATGGGATCAATCGTGGCGCGCGCATCAGGTCGGCCAGGGCGCCCTGGCTGCCCATCGCCGTGAAGGCGGCAACCACACCGGCCCGCTGCAGCCATTGGCGTCGTGAGTAGTCCATCGTCATGCCCCTGCTATTGGAATTGTTGGCCGGACATGAAGGCGATCAACGCCAGGAACTGCTCTTCGGAACAGTGCATGCACATGCCCATCGGCGGCATGCCGTTGTAGCCGTTGATCGCGTGGTCCAGCAGGGTATCGGCGCCCTGGGCCACCCGCGGCGCCCAGGCATTGACGTCGCCGGTCAGGGGCGCACCGGCGCCGGGGTTGGCATGGCAGAGCTTGCAACTGCTGTCGTAGACCTGGGCCAGCGCCGCATCGGCGGGCATGGCGTTGACGGCCGCGGGCGCAGGCGGCTTGGCCTCTTCGCCGCATCCGGCGAGCAGCGCGCCAAGCAGCGTGAGGGTCGCGGTTTGAAGCAGGACAGAAGGAAAAGTTGCCGACATAAAGCCCCTCTCGGCGGCGCATGGGTGCGCCTTTCTTGTTGTGGGTCTGGCAGTTCCCACGTTAAGGCACGCCGGCGTGTCGGCTTGAGGTCATTGGGGGCCAGAAAAGGGGGCTTGGGCGGCCAGGGCTGATATCTGTCCATGAGGACCTGTGGCGAGGGGATTTATCCCCTCGCCACAGATGAATGCCTTGCCACAGGGCCATGTCCACCTGATGCAGATCAGGGCAACAATGTCCCCTGCTCCCGCTCGCACAGCTGCACCACGTAATCCCACAGCACCCGCAGGCGCACGGATTTGTGCAGTTCGCGACGGGTGCTGATCCAGTAGCTGCGGCGCAGGGTTTCGTCGGGCAGCAAGGGCACCAGCGCCGGGTCGTTGCTGGCCATGTAGCACGGCAGCACGGCGATTCCGAGGCCCGAGCGTGCGGCCTGTTGCTGGGCGATGACGCTGGTGCTGTGGAACACCACTCGCGGGTTGCGGCAAAAGCTGTTGAGAAACATCAGTTCCTGGCTGAACAGCAGGTCATCGACGTAACCGATCCAGGCGTGACGGGCCAGGTCCTCGCGACTGCGCAGCGGTGGCGCGCGGTCCAGGTAAGCCTGGCTGGCGTACAGCGCCAGGCTGTAGTCGGTGAGCTTGCGGGTCACCAGCAGGTCGGCCGCCGGGCGTTCGAGGTGAATGCTGATCTCCGCCTCGCGGTTGAGGATGCTGACGAATCGCGGCACCGCCACCAGCTCCACCTCCAGCCCCGGATAGCGTTGGAACAAGCCGTCCATGCGACTGGCCAGGAACATGATGCCCAGCCCCTCGGTCACCCCCAGGCGAATCTTGCCCAGGGGTGCGCTGGACTGGGTAATGTCCTCCTGGGCCAGCAACGCCACGTTCTCCATGGCCTCGGCGTGCTTGAGCAGCGTCTCGCCAGCCGGGGTCAGTTCATAGCCTTGGGCGTGCTGGACAAACAACGCGGTCCCCAGGCTTTTCTCGATGGCTTCGATGTGCCGGGCCACGGTGGCGTGGGTCGTGTTCAGCCGCCGCGCCGCGGTCAGCAGGCGGCCGCTGCGTTGCAGCTCCAGAAAATAACGCAGGTCATTCCAATCGAACATGAACGCTCCTTGCCCATCGCTGTTTATAAACGCACAGCCGTTGCGCAAAAACTAACATTCTTTTAACGAAAACTAACAACTAGGATGGGTCAGACAAAAACAAAAAATGAGGTCGCGGATGCAACCTGTCGTCGATGAATACGATTACGTGATCGTGGGCGCCGGTCCTGCCGGATGCCTGCTGGCCAATCGGCTTTCGGCCAATCCCCAACATCGGGTGCTGCTGCTCGAAGCCGGCGGACGCGACAATTATCCATGGATTCACATCCCGGTCGGCTACCTGTTCTGCATCGGCAATCCACGTACCGATTGGTGCTTCAAGACCGAAGCACAACCCGGCCTGCAAGGGCGTGCCTTGAGTTATCCGCGCGGCAAGGTACTGGGCGGCTGCTCCTCCATCAACGGCATGATCTACATGCGCGGTCAGGCCGCGGACTACGACGGCTGGGCCGCCGATGGCAACTCCGGTTGGGCCTGGAAAGACGTTCTGCCGCTGTTCCGGCAAAGCGAAAATCACTTCGCCGGGGATTCCGAACTGCATGGCGCCAGCGGCGAATGGCGGGTCGAACGCCAGCGCCTGTCATGGCCGATCCTCGACGCCTTCCGCAGCGCCGCCGAACAGAGCGGCATTGCCAATGTCGACGACTTCAACGGTGGTGACAATGAAGGCTGCGGCTACTTCCAGGTCAATCAGAAAGCCGGCGTGCGTTGGAACGCGGCCAAGGCGTTCCTGAAACCGGCTCGACAGCGCGCCAACCTCACCGTCCTCACCGAAGTCGAAGTCGACCGCGTGCTGCTGCGCGATGACCGGGCCCACGCCGTCAGCGCCCGCTGGCAAGGCAAAGGCATGACCTTCAAGGCACGCAAGGAGATCGTCCTGTGCGCCGGCGCCATCGGCTCGCCGGGAATCCTGCAGCGCTCCGGGATCGGCCCGCGCAACCTGCTGCAGCGCTTGGGGATCGGCGTGGTGCATGAACTGCCGGGGGTGGGCGGCAACCTGCAGGACCACCTGCAACTGCGGCTCATCTACCAGCTGGAAAATGCCCGGACCCTGAACCAGGTCGCCGGCTCGCTGTGGGGCAAGATGGGCATGGGCCTGCGCTACCTTTATGACCGCAGCGGCCCCCTGTCCATGGCGCCCAGCCAGCTCGGTGCGTTTGCCCGCTCGGGACCGGAGCAGACCTCGGCCAACCTCGAATACCACGTGCAGCCATTGTCCCTGGAACGCTTCGGCGAGCCCCTGCACAGCTTCCCGGCGTTCACCGCGTCGGTCTGCGACCTGCGCCCGCAAAGCCGCGGCCGGGTAGACATTCGCTCGGCCGACCCGCACGAGGCGCCGTTGATCCAGCCCAATTACCTGAGCCATCCCGAAGACCTGCGGGTCGCCGCCGACGCCATCCGCTTGACCCGACGCATTGTGGCCGCGCCCGCCCTGCAAGCCTTCAAGCCAAAGGAATACCTGCCGGGCCCCAGCCTGCAGAGCGAAGAAGAACTGCATCGTGCCGCCGCCCGCATCGGCACGACGATTTTTCATCCGGTGGGCACCTGCCGTATGGGCCAGGACGCTGACGCGGTGGTGGACGCGCAACTACGGGTCCATGGCATCAAGGGCCTGCGCATCGCCGATGCCTCGATCATGCCGCGCATCACTTCGGGCAATACCTGCTCGCCGACGCTGATGATCGCAGAGAAGGCCGCGCGGATGATGCTTGAGCCGAACGCGACGAACAACGTCGTTGCAAAGGAGCCTGCCACAGCCTGAAGAACAACCAAATCCCTTGTGGGAGCGAGCCTGCTCGCGATAGCGGTATGCCTGTTAGCGAATAGGTTGACTGACACACCGCCATCGCGAGCAGGCTCGCTCCCACAGGGAACAGCAGTCACTCAAGGAATGCGTCAAAGCAGGAGATGCCAAACCGGCATCGACAGTGGAACAACAAAAACAATCACTGTGAGGGTTACCGCTATGTCCGAGCATGTTCAACCCCTGGAAGCCACGCGGAGCGTCGGCGCCAGTCGGGATATCCAGAAAGTCATCTTCGCCTCCTCCCTGGGGACGGTGTTCGAGTGGTACGACTTTTTTCTCTACGGCGCCCTGGCCGCGGTGATCAGCAAACAGTTCTTCGCCGGTGTCAACGACACCACGGCCTTCATCTTCGCCCTGATGGCGTTCGCCGCCGGCTTCGTCGTACGGCCGTTCGGCGCGCTGGTGTTCGGGCGGCTGGGGGACATGATCGGGCGCAAATACACGTTCCTGGCGACCATCATCCTCATGGGCCTGGCGACGTTCTGCGTCGGCCTGCTACCCAACTACGCCAGCATCGGCATCGCCGCGCCGATCATCCTGGTCGCGCTGCGCATGCTCCAAGGCCTGGCCCTGGGCGGTGAATATGGCGGCGCAGCGACCTACGTCGCCGAACACGCGCCCATCGGCAAGCGCGGCTTCCACACCAGCTGGATCCAGTCCACGGCCACCCTCGGACTGCTGCTCTCGCTGCTGGTGATACTGGGCTGCCGCTACTTCACGGGGGACCAGTTCGAAGTCTGGGGCTGGCGCATTCCGTTCCTGCTGTCGATCCTGCTGTTGGGCATCTCCACCTGGATCCGCATGAGCCTGCACGAATCGCCGGCCTTCGTGAAAATGAAAGAAGAAGGCAAGTGCTGCAAGGCGCCGATCCGTGAATCGTTCGGCAAGTGGGAAAACCTCAAGGTCGTGCTGATCGCGCTGTTCAGCATCAATGCCGGGCAAGCGGTGACCTTCTATGCCGCGCAGTTCTATGTGCTGTTTTTCCTCACCCAGTTCCTGAAAATGGACCCAGCCCTGGCCAACAGCCTGCTGATCGTCAGCGTGGTGATCGGCGCTCCGTTCTTCGTCTTCTTTGGCTGGCTCTCGGATAAAGTCGGGCGCAAACCGGTACTGATGATCGGCCTGCTGCTGGCGACGGCGTTGTACTTCCCGATCTTCAAGACCCTGGCCCACTACGCCAACCCGGCGATCGACCTGGCAAGCCGCCAGGCACCGATCAGCGTGGTCGCCGACCCGGCCACCTGCACCTTCCAGTTCGACCCGGTGGGCAAGGCGCGTTTTGATAGCCCTTGCGACAAGGTCAAGACGTTCCTGGTCAAGCAAGGCCTGCCCTACAGCAGCGTCGCGGCACCGGCGGGCAGCACGGTGCAGGTCAACGTCGGTGACGTGAAGATCGAGGGGTATGACGAAGCCGCCCTGCGCGGCGCGGTGACCCTGGCGGGCTATCCGCAAAAAGCCGACGCCCAGCAGATCAACCGGCCGATGATCGTCGCCTTGATCGTGGCGCTGATCATCATCTCGGCGATGTGCTACGGCCCGCTGGCGGCGTTGATGGTCGAACTGTTTCCGACCCGCATCCGCTACACCGCCATGTCCCTGCCCTACCATATCGGCAACGGCTGGTTCGGTGGCTTCCTGCCCACCGTGTCGTTCGCCCTGGTGGTCTACACCGGGGATATTTTCTACGGGCTGTGGTACCCGGTAGTGATCACCGGAGTGAGCCTGATGGTGGGCATGCTTTGCCTGCGCGAAACCAAGAACGTGGATCTGGAAAAGAACTGAGAAACAGCAGCATCACTCCTGTTTGTAGGAGCATAGCCTGCTCGCGATTGCGGTAAGTCGGCCAACCACAATGTTGACGGGTCTACCGCTATCGCAAGCAAACTATGCTCCCACAGGTTCGTGGTTCAACTGACTGGCATCAGGCTCCCACAGATACTCATCTGTATCCGTCAATGGAGCTGGTGATCCTTCACCGTGCTCTCCACCAGGTCCAGCATCTGCCCCAGCGCCCAGGGCTTGGCGATGAATGCAGCGTGGTGCTTGATCCCGGCGCTTTCCGGCGTTTCGAAACCGGACATGATCAGCAACGGTATCTGTGGCCAGCGATCTCCGGTCAGGTTTGCCAGGTCCGCACCGTCCAACGTGCCTGGCATGGTGATATCGGTCAGCAACAGGTCGACAAAATCCGCGCTCTGCTCAAGGAATGTCAGCGCCGAATCGGCGCTTTCCCGAGGCTCCACGACAAACCCTTCGTCCTCCAGGATTTCGCACAGGAATTCCAGTATCGTCGGGTCATCCTCAACAACGAGAATCAGACGCGTGGTGGCCTGTCCGTCGCCCTTCGGCATCGAATTCATAAAGTGACTCTCCTTGATCCCGCCAATGGTTTACGCGGTTTCAGCCGCTCTGAAAGTTATGAGCGACGCACTCGCGAGAAATTCATTCCAAGTACAGACCGACCGCCGAACGTCACCCCAGACGCTCCAAACGCCCCAAACGCTCCAAACGCAGCGCAACGCTTTGTCTGTATATCCATACAGATAAAGCTTGCTCTCGGGCCGATCCCTGACCATGCTATCGCCCCATGAAACCTGCTCAGGAAAAGGGCGTTATGCGGTTGTACCTGTGTGAGAAACCGTCCCAGGCCAAGGACATCGCTGCGGTGCTTGGCGCCACACGGCGCGGTGACGGCTGTTGGTTGGGCGCGAACGTCACGGTGACCTGGTGCATCGGCCATCTGCTGGAAACCGCCCCGCCCGATGCCTACGATGCCCGCTACAAGCGCTGGGTACTGGCGGACCTGCCCATCGTGCCGGCGCAATGGAAAATGACCGTCAAGCCAAAAACCGCCAGCCAGTACAAGGCGGTCAAGCGCCTGCTGGGGGAAGCCAAGGAACTGGTGATCGCCACCGACGCCGACCGGGAAGGCGAAATGATCGCCCGGGAGCTGGTGGAGCACTGCCGCTATCGCGGGCCGATCCAGCGGCTGTGGCTGTCGGCCCTCGACGAAGCCTCGATCCGCAAGGCCCTAGCCGCCCTCAAGCCGGGAGCCGAAACCTTCAACCTGTATCACTCGGCCCTGGGTCGCTCCCGGGCCGACTGGCTGATCGGCATGAACATGAGTCGCCTGTTCACGTTGCTGGGACGTCAGTCCGGTTACCAGGGCGTGCTGCCGGTGGGTCGGGTGCAGACGCCGACCCTGCGACTGGTGGTGGACCGCGACCGCAGCATCGCCGACTTCGTGCCGGTCGCCTATTGGGCCATCGATGTGCAACTGCGCCACGATGGCACGGCCTTCACTGCCCAGTGGCGCGCCGCCCCGGACGCCTGCGACGACCAGGAGCGCTGCCTGAACCAGGCCCTGGCCCGCGATGCCGCCCAGGCCATGAGCAACGCCCATACCGCCCTGGTGACCAAGGTGCGCACCGAACGCCTGCGTGAAGCGGCACCGCTGCCATTCGACCTGGGCACCCTGCAGGAAGTCTGCTCGAAGAAACTCGGCCTCGGCGCCCAGGAAACCCTGGACATCGCCCAGTCGCTCTATGAAACCTACAAAGTCATTACCTATCCCCGCAGCGATTGCGGCTACCTGCCCTTGAGCCAGCACAGCGAAGCCCCCGCCATCCTGGCCGCCCTCGCCCAGGCCGACCCGGGCCTCGCGCCGCTGCGTGAACACCTGCAACCGCAACGCAAATCCCGGGCCTGGAACGACGCCAAGGTCAGCGCCCACCACGGCATCATTCCCACCGCCGCGGCGAAGAACCTCGACAAGCTCGCTGGCAAGCAACGGGCCGTCTATACGCTGATTCGCGCACGCTACCTGGCGCAGTTCCTGCCCAACCATGAGTACGACCGGACCCAGGCCGACTTCGATTGCGCCGGCCAGGCGCTGCGGGCCGTGGGCAAGCAGATCGTCGAGCCCGGCTGGAAACGCGCCTTGCCCGAAGCCTTGGCCCCCGCCAAGGGGCGTGAAGCGGCGCAACCACAGACTTTGCCAGCACTGGTCGAAGGTCACGACTGTGACGTGGACAAAGTGACACTCAAGGACCTGTGGACCCAGCCTCCCAAGCCGTTCACCGAAGGCGACCTGATCAAGGCGATGAAGAACGTCGCCAAACTGGTGGAAGATCCACTGCTCAAGCAGAAGCTCAAGGACACCACCGGCATCGGCACCGAAGCGACCCGGGCTTCGATCATCCAGGGCTTGCTCGATCGCGGCTACCTGGTGAAAAACGGCAAAGCCTTGTCCGCCACCCCGGCGGCCTTCAGCCTGATCGACGCCGTCCCCCGCGCCATCGCCGACCCCGGCACCACCGCCATCTGGGAACAGGCGCTGGACATGGTGCAAAGCGGTGAGATGAGCCTGGAGGAATTCGTCACCCGGCAAGCCGCCTGGATGAGCAAGCACATTGCCCGTTGCCAGGGCATGAGCCTGACCATCAGCGGCCCGGCCAGCCGCGCCGCAGCGCCCTGGAAGAAAAAGCGCAAGCCGGCCAAGCGCAGACCCGCCAAAACCAAAACAACCTGAAGCACCTTGTGGCGAGGGGATTTATCCCCGCTGGGGCGCGAAGCGGCCCTAAACACCAACACCTCGTATATCAGATAGATTGAGGCGACTCACTTGGGGCCGCTTCGCAGCCCAGCGGGGATAAATCCCCTCGCCACAAATAATCCCAAACCTGACCTGCCCCCACTGCGCGCTCCAAGATTTTTCATACCCAAACCATTTTGTCCGACAATATGTAGTGAACAAAAATAATCACTACAAAACCGTTGACGACGCCGATTTGCCCTTGCATGATGCAGACGTCTCCCCGATCGGGAGTACAGGCAACCGTTTGAGCAAGCTCGTCTGACCGCCGAGCTGTTTTTTTGGATAAGGGACTGCCCACAAGGCAGATTGAAGGTGCTGACCTGGCATGACCGTCCGGTAACAAGGACGAGAAACGTCGGTGAAGGTCCTCATGACGCGAGTGGTCGACCCTCGAAAGTTGACACTGCCTTAAGGTTCTTCGCTGTTTCTCTTCGTTGTAGCGCATTTGCGTAGCAGCCCTTCGATAGCACTACACAACCGATGCACGGCTCCGTTGAAGTCTGACGGACGAACGCTGACGGCCTGGTTTCGGTCGCAGGCAGGCACTGACCGAGAAGCGAAATCTTTGCGAACCACCAGACAGATCAACCAAATGGTCAAGGGGCTTACACATGAATCTGAACAATCAACCATCTATTGATGAACTGGCTCGCATGTTCGCAGCACACAAGGACACACTCGACAGCCATATCCTGTGGATCAGCAAGACTGGCCAGGTCCACATGGATTGCCTGTCGCCCTACGCGCACGAAGGCGAGTTCGAACAGCACCAACAAGACCTGTGCGCCCGGCTGAAGATGTACCGCCGCGGCCAAGGTTACGTGGGCAAGAAGGCTGCGGCCGACAAGGACTTTATCGGTCGCGTGCTGCAAACGCTGACCCAGGCCTGGCAGTCGGTCCAAAACACTTCGCAAGTGCAGGTCATCGACCGCTTCTGCTGATCGCAGTTGAAAAAAAGGCCCGTTCCTGGTGGAGGAACGGGCCTTTTCTTTGCGGCCTGGTGGCCTGTACTCAAATGAGCCTCACTAGAACACCGACCAGCCGATTCGCTGGCTGAGCAATTCCAGCGCCGCCATGCCGGCAAGGGAATTTCCGGCGGCGTTGAGCTCTGGCGACCAGACGCACACCGTGAAGCGCCCCGGTACCACGGCGACAATCCCGCCGCCCACGCCGCTCTTGCCAGGCAGACCGACACGGTAGGCAAAATTACCCGCCTCGTCGTACAGCCCGCTGGTCGCCATGATGGAGTTGACCTGCTGGGTCTGGCGGGCACTCAGGATCTGTTCGCCGCTGTGTTTGCAGAAGCCGTCGTTGGCCAGGAAACAGAACGCTCGGGCCAGGTCGATACAGCTCATTCGCAGCGCACAGTGACTGAAATAACTGCGCAACACCGCTTCCACGTCGTTATGGAAGTTACCGAACGATTGCATCAAGTAAGCCATCGCCGCGTTCCGGGCGCGGTGCTGGTATTCCGACTCAGCGACCTTGCCATCCACCATCACCTGGGGATTGCCCGACAGCCGTCGCACGAAATCACGCATCGACAACGCCGGGGCGGCGAAACGCGACTGGTTGATATCGCAGATCACCAGGGCACCGGCGTTGATGAATGGGTTGCGTGGGCGACCGCGCTCGAACTCCAGCTGCACCAGGGAATTGAACGGCTGGCCGGACGGCTCATGGCCCAGGCGCTCCCAGATGGCTTCGCCGGAATGCTCGATAGCCTGCACCAGGCTGAAAACCTTGGAAATACTCTGTACCGAAAACGGCGTTTCAGCATCACCTGCGCAATACATCTCGCCGTCGTTGCCATACACGGCAATGCCCAACTGGTTGCCAGGCACGCTGCCCAGGGCCGGAATGTAGTTGGCCACCTTGCCCTGACCAATCAGGGGGCGGACCGCATCGAGGATCTCGTTCAACAGTGCTTGCATGTGCGGGGGTCCAGTCATTTCATTCCCCGTTCGAGTGCGGGGATACAGACCCTAGACGCTGGTGGACGGGATCAGAGCACACTCATGTATCAAGCCGCTCACCTTTCGCTGGGAAGGAGAGTAGCTGTGGGAGCGAGGCTTGCCCGCGATAAAGTCCATGCGGTCCCTCCTGGAACCGAGTCGCTGCCTCGCGGGCAAGCCTTGCTCCCACAGAGCACACAATCGAGCGGTCTATAGTGAAAGACCAACCGGCAGGAGGATACGATGCGCCAGATCATGCAGAAAGAACCCTGGTGGGCCTCGCCGCCCAGGCCAGGACAGGATGAAAGCGAGTTGGAATGGGGCTGGCTGGTGATTTACAGCGAAGGCGAGCCACGCTTCGAATTCGTCAGGGAACGCCCTTCGGACGAACAGATCCGTCACCGCAAGGGTTGTCGCGTCACGCTTGGTGCAGAATGAACCCGCCCGTCACGGCTTGATGTCGGGCAGCGCCACCGCCTGATTCGCCAGCTCCGCCTCCACCAGGTTGCCTTCGATTTCTTCGTCCAGGTAGTACACCGGTGCCAGCACGCCACTGAGGGGATGCTTGAGTGACTTGAACCAGGCTTCATCGAACGCGGCGCTCAGGCTTTTGCGAATCTGCGCCTCCATTTCCGGCCGCTCGCCTTCGTGGATGACCGCGCGAACACCTGCCACGCCCACCGAAATCAGTGCCCCTACCGCCTTCCCGGCCACGGCTGCGGCCGCACTGGCCGCCCCTCGCGTGGCGAATTGGGCTTCGATCTTTTCACTGGTGCGTTGCGCCACTGCGGCAATCACCGCATCCGAGGGGCCCGCCCCCGTGTCGGCGGCCTTGTTGACGTGGTCGATCAACGCGGCGTAGGCCGGCAGCGTATTCAGCGGCTCGGTGTGGACCATCTCATACAACGAAGCATTGCGCGCCGCCGGTGGTCCCAGGTTGATCGCGGTAATGCCGTGCAGGCGCCGGTTCATCAGCTCGTCTGGGATTTGATGCCTCTGTGCGATCACCTGGGCCTGCTGATTGAGCAGGCGCACGTAATAACTTGTCGCGGCGGCCCTGATCGCTTCAGGATCGATCTCCACGGCCACCGGTTCCAGCACCCGCTCGCGGTACTGCTCTTGAAGGTAGAGTGCCAGGCGGTTGGAGGCGGAATCCGCTTCGCCCTTGGCACTGGCGGCGTACCAGCTGACCTTCACCGCCATCCATTCCTGGGTCCAATAGCTGCTGAACCAGGGGATGAACTCAGCCTCGGTCCGTTCGTACACCAGCACCCGCCAATGCTCCATCGACCCACGGGCATAGACTTCAGCCTGCCCGATAGCGCTTTTGGAAGCCGCGATGAGCTGCTGGTCGACCTGCCGCCAGGTGTCCTGGGCAACCGCGCTCACCTGCTGGCCGCGCGGGGGCGTGGCGCACCCCGCCAGAGCGATCAAAACGGCCAGCATCAGCGAACGCAGCACGATCGCGCCACCCCGGATTCATGTCATCCATGGCATTGAGTATAGGTGGCAGGAAACAACAAAGCTGACCCACCGCTATCGCGAGCAGGCTCGCTCCCACAGGGGATTCGCGGTGGACGCTGTTGTCATGAACACCTCAGGACCACTGTGGGAGCGAGCCTGCTCGCGATGGCGGCGGTACAGTCGACATCAATAACGCAAGCTGACCCTCAGCCCAGCGCCGTGTCGAGGAACATCATTACCGCGAACCCCATCATCAAGCCCAGAGTAGCCGGGGTTTCATGGCCGTTGCGGTGGGTTTCGGGAATCACCTCGTGGGACACCACGAAAATCATCGCCCCGGCCGCCAGGCCCAGGCTGATGGGGTAGGCCACGGCCACGCCCGAGGACATGCCCAGGCCGATCACCGCCCCCAACGGCTCCATCAGCCCCGAGCCGACCGCAATCAACGCGGCCCGCAGGGTACTGATGCCGGTGACTCGCAGGGCCATGGCAATGGCGAGCCCTTCGGGAATGTCCTGGATAGCAATCGCCGTGGTCAGGGGCAGGCCGACCTTGAAGTCACCGTCGGCAAAACTGACGCCGATGGCCATGCCCTCCGGCAAGTTGTGCAAGGTAATCGCGAGCACGAACAGCCAGACGCGATTGATGCGTTCGGCTTGCGGCCCACGCCGGCCGCTCAATTCGTGTTCGTGGGGAATAAACCGGTCAAGGCCGATCATCAGCGCAACGCCCAACCCCAGGCCCAGCACCACGACAAACGCAGCGAGCAGCTGATTGCCGCAAATCACTCGGGCGGCTTCGATGCCGGGCAATATCAGCGAAAACGAACTGGCGGCCAGCATCATGCCGGCGGCAAAGCCCAACATGATGTCCTGGGTGCGAGAGGAGATATCCCGCAACACCACGGCCATGATTGCGCCCAAGGCCGTGGCGGCGAATCCGGAGGTTCCGCCCAGCACCGCATAGCCCAGGTGGTGACGGTCGGCACCTACCAATGCGTTATAACCGCTGTAGAGCAACAACGCAGCGACCACCGCCAGCCCGAGCCAGAAGCTCGCGCCCAGCAGCAGGTTGTCGTGCAGGGGATCCAGCCAGGTGCGCCAGGGCGATCGGATCCGGGAAGTCGGCTGGTCCATCAAATATCCTTACAGGCTTTAGCCAGGCCCTATGAAAGATTCAGCGAGGAGGCCAGGCCCCCTCGCCGCGTTGTACCTACAGTTTGTCACCTTGCATTCCCGAACCCAAGTCGGCACCTGTGGTGGGGTCGCTCTCGGGGTTGGACATCGTCCGCGCCTTCATGTCCATCAGCAGGGCTTCGTCTTTTTTACTCAGTTGTACGCTGGCCAGGCCATCGCCGCCGTCCACCGCCGGCGTGGGGTTTTCGACGAACTCCCAGTCGTCACCCTGGTTCCACGGGCCGCGAACAGCCGGCTCGCCCTGGGACATGTTGAAGTACACGTTGGTGAACTCCGGCATGCCTGGCAATTTACCTTGAGGAAAATTGGGCTGGATGGAATGCAGGGCTTTTTCAAATGACAACTGGTGTGCGATCTCCCGGGTCATCAGGAAACCCAATGCCTCTTTTACACCCGGATCGTCGGTGACGTTCATCAGCCGTTCATAGACAATTTTCGCCCGGGCCTCGGCCGCGATGTTGGAGCGCATGTCCGCGGTCGGCTCGCCGATGGTGTCGACGTAGGCTGCGGTCCAAGGCACACCCGCCGAGTTGGTCAGGGGCGAACCGGCGCCGTACAGCAGGCTGGTGATATGCGAATCGTTGCCAGCACCGTTGATGTCCCGGTACAGCTGCCCTTCCTTTTCCACGCCTTCGGCCATCTTGCCCTTGGCGCCCTTGTTCAGCATCACGATGATCGAACCGATGATCTCCAGATGGCTGAGTTCCTCGGTGGCGATATCCATGAGCAGATCCTTGCGACCCGGATCATCCTCGGAGAGCGCCTGGGTGAAATAACGAGAGGCCGCCGCCAACTCCCCCTGGGCCCCACCGAACTGTTCCAGCAGCAGGTTGGCAAGACCTGGATTCGGTTCTGCCACACGCACGGTGTACTGCAGTCGCTTATTATGTAGAAACATGTTTGAACTCCTCGATCAGGGCACAACTTATGGGCCTACCGACAAACGGCAGACTGACGAATATCTGAATAAATAAAGGAAATTAAATTTACTTTTTACTCAATAACGACAGCAGGCGGAAAACTCGATCACGCCAATCTTCAAATCATTGAATAACGCAGCCAATGGGTATTTTTATAGCTTGGCAGTACAAGCCCCCTGTCAGCGCCAAGGGGCCTGCCTGTCATGGCGTGTTACGACTTGCGCCCACCGCCGTGGCTACTTTCACCGCCCTTCTTGCCGGCTTCCGAAGCTTTTTCCCGGTCGTTGGCGAAATTGCCACCCGATGCCTGTCCGCCTTTGCGACCAGCTTCCGAAGCACGCTCAGGGTCGTTGGCAAAATTGCCACCGGACGCCTGCCCGCCCTTGCGCCCAGCCTCTGCGGCACGTTGAGGGTCATTGGCGAAATTGCCGCCGGACGCCTGGCCACCTTTGCGGCCGGCCTCCGAAGCGCGTGCAGGATCGTTGGCAAAATTGCCCCCGGACGCTTGCCCGCCTTTTTTCCCGGCTTCCGATGCCTTTTCACGATCGTTAGCGAAATTGCCAGGGTTTTTATTGCCTGTATTAGCCATTTCATTCACCTCGTTAGTTACTATCCGCGAACCTGTCGGCTCGTATTATTCGGAGAACACGAGGCCGATAAGGTTTGAACAGAGTTCGGCAACCGGCGACGAACGGTCAGCACTTGTGAGTTCATTAAAAACACACAATCCGATGCTATCGAACAAGCGGCAGCCGATAAATTCACTTAAATAATTAAAGGCTATCGACGGACCTGAAACAGGCCGGCAAAAAGCCCAATGAACAGTGCGTGTCTTTCCACGCCGTCCGCCAAAGGCCGGATGGCGCCGGCACCCCACTGCACCGGTCTCGTCACCCATACCTCGCGCCGTTCCAGGAAGCCAAAACTCGCGGGCTGCCGGCGTTATCTTGCACCGCCGCACTGTCCGGCTTGCGGCGTCCGGGCACCCTGTCGCCACTGCCCGGATATAGACGTGCCGTTAATCAGGGAGAAATCGGATCACTGGCCGGGAAGGTTTCCTCCAGCGCATCGTCCAGTTGCTCATTGGTCACGTCCCGCTCCCCGACCTTGCCACTGCGCTCGCAATGGCAGTCGGGCGCCGGACAGGGTTCGCCATTGGGGTGCTGCTCGGCGCAGGCCTGACTGCAATAGGCCTCGCCGTCATGGTTGAACATCCGCTGTGGGTCCACCTCACATTGGCAATCGGGGCAGCCGCATTTCATCTTCGATTCGCTCATGCTTTTTCTCCTAGGAGCCCACCAGCAACTGGACCTCGAGATTGGCTGCCGCGATACCGTGCTTGACCACGTACACCTCGGCGTCCCAGCCTTTGGTCAGGTTGCGGTAGGACTGGATGCCAAGGGCCGTGCCGCTGCTCCATTCCATGACGTCACCGACGTCGATGTCATTGGCCGAACGCAACTCAAGCACGGTGTGGCCTTCCTCCTGCGCCACGTACACACCCACCATTGCGCTCTGTCGATTGATGGCTCGTACCTCTCCGCTGGTCTGATTCATACACCTCCTCTATGCGCCGGTTGGCGAACGGCCGGCCCTGGGTCGGCCGCTCTTCACGTTCAGCGCTTGGCTTCGGTATGGGGATTGTCGGAGCGTTCCAGGAACGCCTGGGTGATCTCCGGCAAGTGGTCGCGCAGCCAATCGGCCATGGCGATCTCTTGTGGCAGGATCTGCTCGCAGGCCCGCTGGGTCTCGACGTCGCCGGCCACTTTCGCCGCCGCGATCAGCACGGTATAGGAAGCGATTTCCAGGTTCTCGAACACGTAGCCGCTCATCGCGCCCTTGACCACCTCATCGCTCATGGTCATGCCACCGACCGCCTGACCGAAAGCCATGAGCTTGCCGGCCATGTCCTTGATCATCGATGTGCTGCCGCCCAATCGCTGGATGCATTGCTCCACCAGCTTCTGTTGCCCGAGGGTTTCCTGCAGATGCTCTTCGATGCGGGCCTTGAGCACCGGGTAGTGCTTCAGCCGCTCGGCCTGGGCCTTGAGCATTTTTTCCGCTTGCTGCTCCATGGCATGGGCGTCGTTGAGCCAGTCCAGCAGGTTCTCTTTAGGCGTTGCCATTTCCTTCTCCTTTTCCGTGGTCGAGACTGCACCGCAGCGCGACGGTTCTGAAATACCGCACATAAAAGTGGATGTTCCAGGCAGCGGGAAAGTTTGAAGAAAGCGCGATGCAGGGCGACGAAAGGCACGGGTGGCGGTTCGGCTGCATTTGTGTTGAATGTTCTGCCCCTTCGCGAGCAGGCTCGCTCCCACAGGAGGTCGCCGCTGTCCCCTGTGGGAGCGAGCCTGCTCGCGAAGGCAATTTGTCAGCGACATCAATGTAAGCTGACGCCCGAAGGTCCGGGCTCAATGCATCCCCAATCGAGCACCCAGGTCCTGATCCTTGAGGGTATCGAACAGCGCCTGCGCCGCCGCCGAGAGTTCATGCCCCGGTTTGGTCAGCACACCAATGGCGCGCTCCACCACCGGATCGCCCAGGGTGATGCAGCGGGCACCGAGTTCATGCATTTGCCCGACGCACAACGCCGGCACCGCGCTCACCCCCAGGCCGCTGGCGACCATGCGTCCGACCGTCGCCAACTGATGGCTCTCGAACTCCACCGGCAGCTTCATGCCCCGGGCCTGGAGATGCTCTTCCAGCATCACCCGCACGGTGGAGGGCCGTTGCAGGGTGATGAACGGCTGTTCCAACAAGGTCTGCCACTGGATTTCGCTGCGTTGGGCCAACGGCGAATCCAACGGTACCACCGCGACGAAACGATCCAGGTACAACGGCGTGAACGCCAGGGATGAACCCGGCAGCGGCTCGAACGCAACGCCCAGTTCGACGTGACGGTCACGCACCATCTCCAGCACCTGTTCGTTGATCACATCGTTGACCGTGACGTTGACATTCGGATAGCGGACGCGGAAGGTCTTGAGGATCGGTGGCAGCAGGTTGCCGGCGAACGACGGCATGGCCGCCAGGGTCACCCGTCCGCGTTGCAAGGTAAAGCGCTGGCGCATCTCATCCTCGGCGTTGTCCCAGTCGGCAATCAGCCGTCGGGCCAGGGGCAACAGGGATTCCCCCTCAGGCGTCAGGGCCACGTTGCGGGTGTTGCGGCTGAACAGGCGCCCGCCCAAGCCTTCTTCCAGGGCCTTGATGGTCAGGCTCAGGGCCGACTGGGACAGATGCAGTCGCTCACACGCCACGGCGAAGCTCAGGCTTTGGGCCACGGCCAGAAAGGCACGGATCTGCTTGAGGGTCATGGTCACTTTGCTCCGAGCCGCAAGAGGTGGGCGGCGATTATTGAGATTTATCAATCAATCTAATCTAAAAATCAACTTAACAAATATATGACTTGGCGTAACACTGCATTCCATTGCGACCCCATCAAGAATAAAAGAGGTGTCTATGGCAGGTTTCGACAAACGCGTGAGCTCCTATGAAGAAGCGCTGGCGGGCTTGAAGGACGGCATGACCGTCATCGCCGGCGGCTTCGGCCTGTGCGGCATTCCGGAAAACCTGATCGCCGAGATCAAGCGCAAGGGCATCCGCGACCTCACCGTGGTGTCCAACAACTGCGGCGTCGATGGCTTCGGCCTCGGCGTGCTCCTGGAAGATCGGCAGATCCGCAAAGTGATTGCCTCCTACGTGGGCGAGAACGCCCTCTTCGAGCAGCAGTTGTTGAGCGGCGAGATCGAAGTCCAACTCACCCCCCAAGGCACCCTCGCGGAAAAAATGCGCGCCGGCGGTGCAGGCATCCCCGCGTTCTTTACCGCCACCGGCGTCGGTACTCCGGTGGCCGAAGGCAAGGAAGTGCGTGAGTTCCATGGTCGTCAGTACTTGATGGAAGAGTCCATCACCGGCGACTTCGCCATCGTCAAAGGCTGGAAAGCCGACCACTTCGGCAACGTGGTCTATCGCCACACCGCCCAGAACTTCAACCCACTGGCCGCCACGGCGGGCAAGATCACCGTGGTCGAAGTCGAAGAGATCGTCGAACCCGGCGAGCTGGACCCGACGCAGATCCATACCCCTGGCATCTACGTCGACCGGATCATCTGCGGCACGTTCGAGAAGCGCATCGAACAGCGCACCGTACGCAAGTGATCCCCAGCCTCCAGCCACAGAAGGAATAACGACATGGCACTTTCCCGCGAACAAATGGCTCAACGCGTCGCCCGCGAAATGCAGGACGGCTACTACGTGAACCTGGGCATCGGCATTCCCACCCTGGTCGCCAACTACATCCCCGAAGGCATGGAAGTCATGCTGCAATCGGAAAACGGCTTGCTCGGCATGGGCGCGTTCCCCACCGAGGCCGAGGTCGATGCCGACATGATCAATGCCGGCAAGCAGACCGTTACCGCGCGCATCGGCGCATCGATCTTTTCTTCGGCCGAATCGTTCGCCATGATCCGCGGCGGTCACATCGACCTGACCGTGCTCGGCGCGTTCGAGGTGGATGTCGAAGGCAACATCGCCTCGTGGATGATCCCCGGCAAGCTGGTCAAGGGCATGGGCGGGGCGATGGACCTGGTGGCCGGTGCCGAGAACATCATCGTCACCATGACCCATGCGTCGAAGGACGGCGAATCGAAACTGCTCCCCCGTTGCAGCCTGCCGCTGACTGGCGCCGGTTGCATCAAGCGCGTGCTGACCGACCTGGCCTACCTGGAAATCCAAGATGGCGCCTTCATCCTGAAAGAACGGGCCCCAGGCGTCAGCGTCGAGGAAATCGTCGCCAAGACCGCCGGCAAATTGATCGTGCCGGACCATGTGCCTGAAATGCAGTTCGCTGCCCAATGAGGAGAGATGCGATGCAAGAAGTCGTGATTGTCGCCGCCACCCGTACCGCCATCGGCAGCTTCCAGGGTTCGCTGGCGTCCATTGCCGCACCGGAACTCGGTGCAGCGGTGATCCGTCGCCTGCTGGAACAGACCGGCCTTTCCGGCGAGCAGGTCGATGAAGTGATTCTTGGCCAGGTGCTGACCGCAGGCTCCGGGCAGAACCCGGCGCGCCAGGCGTCGATCCTGGCCGGGCTGCCCCATGCCGTGCCCGCGATGACCCTGAACAAGGTCTGTGGTTCGGGGCTCAAGGCGTTACACCTCGGTGCCCAGGCTATCCGCTGTGGCGATGCCGACGTCATCATCGCCGGCGGCATGGAAAACATGAGCCTGGCCCCCTACGTACTGCCGGCTGCCCGCACAGGCCTGCGCATGGGCCATGCGCAGATGATCGACAGCATGATCACCGATGGCTTGTGGGATGCTTTCAACGATTACCACATGGGCATCACCGCCGAGAACCTGGTGGACAAGTACGGCATCAGTCGCGAGGAGCAGGACGCCTTTGCCGCCGCCTCCCAGCAGAAAGCCGTGGCCGCGATTGAGGGTGGCCGGTTCGCCGATGAGATCACGCCGATCCAGATTCCCCAGCGCAAGGGCGACCCGCTGACCTTTGCCACCGACGAACAACCACGGGCCGGCACCACCGCCGAATCCCTGGGCAAACTCAAGCCCGCCTTCAAGAAGGACGGCAGCGTCACCGCTGGCAACGCTTCGTCACTCAATGACGGTGCGGCGGCGGTGCTGCTGATGAGCGCCGACAAAGCCAAGGCGCTGGGCTTGCCGGTACTGGCGAAAATCAGTGCCTACGCCAACGCCGGCGTCGACCCGGCCATCATGGGCATCGGCCCGGTTTCAGCCACCCGCCGCTGCCTGGACAAGGCCGGCTGGTCCCTGGAGCAACTGGACCTGATCGAAGCCAACGAAGCCTTTGCCGCCCAGTCGTTGGCCGTGGCCAGGGAGCTGAAGTGGGACATGGACAAGGTCAACGTCAATGGCGGCGCCATCGCCCTGGGCCACCCGATCGGTGCTTCGGGCTGCCGGGTACTGGTGTCGTTGCTGCATGAGATGATCAAGCGCGACGCCAAGAAAGGCCTGGCGACGCTGTGCATCGGCGGCGGCCAGGGCGTGGCCCTGGCCCTGGAACGGCCATAACCGGCAACGGGCTCAACGGTGGCTGAGCGGACCCACGAATATCCGCACTGCCACCGGCACCACCACCGGCGCAACCTCGGTTGCGCCGGTTTTTTTGCCTGCTGACTGTCGGGGTGATGTTGGCTGTGATGGCGCTGTCGCGGGCAAGCCTTGCTCCCACGATGTCCGGTGGTGAATGGACTGTCGTGACCACGCAGCTTTCCGGTGGGAGCAAAGCTTGCTCGCAACCTCGGTTGCGCCGGTTTTTTTTGCCTGCTGACTGTCGGGGTGATGTTGGCTGTGATGGCGCTATCGCGAGCAGGCTCGCTCCCACAGGGGATCTGCGCCGGTCACAGAATGTGTGTCCACGGAAGACCCATTGTGGGAGCGAGCCTGCTCGCGATAGCGGTGGGTCAGCAAAGATGATGTTGAATCTAATGGCGCTGTCGCGGGCAAGCCTTGCTCCCACGGTGTCCGGTGGTGAATGGACTTCGTGACCACGCAGCTTTCCGGTGGGAGCAAAGCTTGCTCGCAACCTCGGTTGCGCCGGTTTTTTTGCCTGCTGACTGTCGGGGTGGTGTTGGCTGTGATGGCGCTATCGCGAGCAGGCTCGCTCCCACAGGGGATCTGCGCCGGTCACAGATGTGTGTCCACGGAAGACCCATTGTGGGAGCGAGCCTGCTCGCGATAGCGGTGGGTCAGCAACGATGATGTTGAATCTAATGGCGCTGTCGCGGGCAAGCCTTACTCCCACGATGTCCGGTGGTGAATGGACTGTCGTGACCACGCAGCTTTCCGGTGGGAGCAAAGCCTGCTCGCGATAGCGGTGGGTCAGCAACGATGATGTTGAATCTAATGGCGCTGTCGCGGGCAAGCCTTGCTCCCACGATGTCCGGTGGTGAATGGACTGTCGTGACCACGCAGCTTTCCGGTGGGAGCAAAGCTTGCTCGCAACCTCGGTTGCGCCGGTTTTTTTTGCCTGCTGACTGTCGGGGTGATGTTGGCTGTGATGGCGCTATCGCGAGCAGGCTCGCTCCCACAGGGGATCTGCGCCGGTCACAGAATGTGTGTCCACGGAAGACCCATTGTGGGAGCGAGCCTGCTCGCGATAGCGGTAGGTCAGCAACGATGATGTTGAATCTAATGGCGCTGTCGCGGGCAAGCCTTGCTCCCACGATGTTCAGTGGTGAATGGACTGTCGTGACCACGCAGCTTTCCGGTGGGAGCAAAGCCTGCTCGCGATAGCGGTGGGTCAGCAACGATGATGTTGAATCTAATGGCTCTGTCGCGGGCAAGCCTTGCTCCCACGGTGTCCGGTGGTGAATGGACTTCGTGACTACGCTGCGGTGGGAGCAAAGCTTGCTCGCGATAGCGACCGATCAGGCCCCTGCGCCAAACCGGTCACGGCTGTTGGTCAGATGCAGCCACATGGCGGCGCGGGCGGCGTCCGGGTCCTGGCGTTGGATGGCGTTGAAGATGGCCTCGTGTTCGAGGTTGGCCAACTGCGCCAGTTTCCCCAGGTCAACCTGACCCCTTTCGGCCACGTTCACCCGAGTCCTGGGGATCATTGCGCTGCCCAGGTGCTGCATGACTTCGACAAAACAGGTGTTGTCCGTGGCCTCGGCGATGAGCAGATGGAAACGCCGGTCGGCTTCGACGCAGCTGTCGTTGTTGCTGAGCAACCGCTGGTAGTCATCCAGCGCCTGGCGCATCTGCTGCAAATGCTGTTCGCTGCGGCGTTGGGCCGCCAAGGCAGCCGCCTGGGTTTCCAGGCCCAGGCGCAGTTCCAGGATGCCCCGCACCCCTGCCGCGGTATCGACATTGAGGCGCAGCCCCGGCTCGCCGGTTTGCTCCAGCACGAAGGTGCCGATGCCATGGCGCGTCTCCACCAGGCCCGAAGCCTGCAACTTGGAAATCGCCTCGCGCACCACCGTGCGGCTGACACCATGCTCCAGCACGATGGCGCCTTCGGAGGGCAGCTTCTGTCCCGGTTTCAATTGCCCCAGCAGGATGCTCTGGCTGAGCTTCGCCACCAGATCATGGGCCAGATTGTGGGTACGTTTGCGCTGGGGCGCGTCGGTGTCTTGCATCGCCGGGGTTCCTCGAATACAGGCTGACTGATCCTACCACCGGCGGGCTGGAGCATGTACACCGTGGCAAGGGCAAACTTGTATGACAACACACCAAATATCAAGATTTCCTTGGCTATCCATTCAGTTGAAAGACCTCCTTCATGCAACCACCCACACGGCACAAATTGCTCTAAAGCTCCTTATAAACCAATAAATACGGCATAAGCAGCGCCATCACCCTCTCCAAACATCATGAAAAACAACTTGTCACCGAAAAAAATCAAGTTGTATGATGTCTATCAACATCGACACCTGCTCGATGCCCGCATAAAAACAATGAGTGGGAGAGAAAAACCAGTGAACACATCCAGCCTCAAGGCGAATGCCGGCGCGGATCCAGTGCTGTCGTCGGCCATTTCCAAGGTCAAGCGCCATATCCTGCCGCTGTTCGTCATCATGTTTATCGTGAACTACATCGACCGTGTGAACATCGGCTTCGTGCGTGCCCACATGGAGCACGACCTGGGCATCGGTGCGGCAGCGTACGGCTTCGGCGCCGGGCTGTTCTTCATCGGCTACGCACTGTTCGAAGTCCCTTCCAACATCCTGCTGCAAAGAATCGGCGCGCGCATCTGGCTGACCCGCATCATGCTCACCTGGGGCCTGGTGGCAGCCGGCATGGCCTTCATCCAGAACGAAACCCACTTCTACATCCTGCGTTTCTTGCTGGGTGTGGCCGAGGCCGGTTTCTTTCCCGGAGTGATCTATTACTTCACCCGCTGGCTCCCCGCCGTCGAGCGCGGCAAAGCCATCGCCATCTTCCTCAGCGGTTCGGCGATCGCTTCGTTGATCTCCGGCCCATTGTCCGGATTGTTGCTGCAGATCAACGGCCTGGGCATGCACGGCTGGCAATGGATGTATTTCATCGAAGGGATGTTCTCTGTCGGCCTGTGCTTCTTCGTCTGGTTCTGGCTGGACTCCAAGCCCCACGACGCCAAGTGGCTGGACCGTGAAGAACAGGACGCACTGGTGAAAACCATCGATGACGAACAGCGGGCCCGCGAAGCGGCGACCCCGGTCAAGTTGTCCATCGGCCAGTTGCTCAAGGATCGCCAGATCATCCTGTTCTGCCTGATCTACTTCTTCATTCAGCTGACGATCTACGCCGCCACGTTCTGGCTGCCGAGCATCATCAAGAAGATGGGCGACCTCAGCGACTTCCAGGTCGGGCTGTTCAACTCGATTCCCTGGCTGCTGTCGATTGTCGGCATGTACGCCTTCGCCTCGCTGTCGGCCAAATGGAAGTTCCAGCAAGCCTGGGTCGCGGCTGCGCTGCTGATTGCAGCGGCGGGGATGTTCATGTCGACCGTCGGCGGACCGATCTTTGCCTTCGTCGCCATCTGCTTCGCGGCCCTGGGCTTCAAGTCGGCGTCTTCGCTGTTCTGGCCGATCCCCCAGGCGTACCTGGATGCACGGGTGGCTGCCGGGGTCATTGCGCTGATCAACTCGGTGGGCAACCTTGGCGGGTTCGTCGCCCCGACGACGTTCGGCCTGCTGGAGGAGCACACCGGTTCGATCCAGGGCGGTCTCTATGGCTTGGCGGGCACGTCCATCATCGCTGCAATCATCGTCTTTGCCGCGCGCAATGTGCCCAAGCCCAAAACCGCCACGACACCGGCCAATCCGGTGGCCAGCCACGTCTGATCATTCGATTCGTTCAAGGATAAAAACAATGAATTCCCAAGAAACCAGCAAAGCCCCGATCATCACCAGCATGCAGATCGTACCCGTGGCCGGCCATGACGGTATGTTGCTGAACCTCAGCGGCGCCCATGGCCCGTTCTTCACCCGCAACGTCGTCATTCTCAAGGACAATGCCGGCCGTACCGGCGTCGGCGAAGTGCCCGGCGGCGAGCGCATTCGCCAGACTCTCGAGGACGCCCGGGCGCTGGTGGTCGGCAACCCCATCGGCACCTACCAGAAGATCCTCAACAGCGTCCGCCAGGCGTTCGCCGACCGCGATGCCGGGGGCCGCGGCCTGCAGACCTTCGACCTGCGTATCACCATCCATGCGGTCACCGGCCTGGAAGCGGCCTTGTTGGATCTGCTCGGCCAGCACCTGGACGTACCGGTCGCCGCCCTGCTCGGCGAAGGCCAGCAGCGCGATGAAGTGAAGATGCTGGGTTATCTGTTCTACGTCGGTGATCGCCAGCAGACCGACCTGCCCTACCGCAGCGAGCCGGATGCCGACAACGACTGGTTCCGAGTACGCCATGAGAAGGCCCTGGACGCCGCCGCCGTGGTGCGCCTGGCCGAAGCGGCCCATACGCGCTACGGCTTCCAGGACTTCAAACTCAAGGGCGGCGTGCTCAGGGGCGACGAAGAGATCGAAGCGGTCACCGCCCTGGCCGAACGCTTCCCCCAGGCCCGCATAACCCTGGACCCGAACGGCGCCTGGTCGCTCAAGGAAGCCGTCCGCCTGTGCCGTGACCAGCACCGGGTACTGGCCTATGCCGAAGACCCTTGCGGTGCCGAGAACGGTTACTCGGGCCGCGAGGTCATGGCGGAGTTTCGCCGTGCCACCGGCCTGAAGACCGCCACCAACATGATCGCCACCGATTGGCGCGAGATGGGCCACGCCATCACCTTGCAGTCCGTGGACATCCCCTTGGCCGATCCGCATTTCTGGACCATGCAGGGTTCGGTGCGAGTGGCGCAGATGTGCAATGAGTGGGGATTGACCTGGGGCTCGCACTCCAACAATCACTTCGACATTTCCCTGGCGATGTTCACCCACGTGGCCGCCGCCGCGCCGGGTGACATCACGGCCATCGACACTCACTGGATCTGGCAGGACGGCCAACGGCTGACCAAGGCACCCTTGCAGATCCAGGGTGGCTGCGTGCAGGTGCCGAAGAAGCCGGGGCTGGGAATCGAGTTGGACATGGATCAGTTGGCCAAGGCCCATGAGCTGTACAAAGGCATGGGACTTGGGGCACGGGACGATGCGGTGGCGATGCAGTACCTGATTCCAGGCTGGACGTTCAACAACAAGCAGCCGTGTCTCGTGCGCTGATCTTCAGGAAGACCCTGCTCTTGTGGCGAGGGGATTTATCCCCGCTGGGCTGCGCAGCGGCCCCCTTTTTTGACGGTCGCTACGCAACCGAGCGGGGATAAATCCCCTCGCCACAGATAAATCCCCTCGCCACAGCCATCATTCGCCTCTGGTATTGATAACGGCTACCCCTCCGGCCGCAGGATCAACACCGCCAACGGCGGCAGGTTGAGTTCAAGGGACAAGGCCTGGCCATGGCTGGGCACTGGTTCGGTGGACGCACCGCCGCCGTTGCCGTAGTTGGAGCCGGCATAGGTGTCGGCATCGCTGTTGAGCAATTCCACCCAACGCCCGGCGAAAGGCACGCCAACGCGATAGGCCTCACGAGGCACCGGCGTGAAGTTGGCGACCACTAGCACCGGCCGGCCCTCCTTGCTCCAGCGTAGCCAGGCGTAGACGCTGTTCATTGCATCGTCGCCGATCAACCACTGGAACCCTTGGGGCGCGTCATCCTGATCGTGCAGCGCCGGCTCCTCGCGATAGAGTCGGTTCAGGTCGCCCACCAGCTTCTGCACCCCACGGTGTTCGGCGTATTGCGTCAGGTACCAGTCCAGTTGCTGGTCATGGTTCCACTCGCGCCACTGACCGAACTCGCAGCCCATGAACAACAGCTTCTTGCCCGGATGGCCCCACATGAAACTGAGGTAGGCACGCAGGTTGGCGAATTTCTGCCAGCGGTCGCCGGGCATCTTGTCGATCAGCGAGCGTTTGCCATGGACCACTTCGTCGTGGGAAATCGGCAGGACGAACCGCTCGGACCAGGCGTACACCAGGCCAAAACTCAGTTCGTTGTGATGATGGGCGCGATACACCGGATCCTGCTGGATGTAGTGCAGCGAATCGTGCATCCAGCCCATGTTCCATTTGTAGGCGAAGCCCAGGCCGCCCTGTTGCGTGCTCTGGCTGACACCGGGCCAGGCGGTGGACTCTTCGGCAATGACC
Source organism: Pseudomonas sp. ICMP22404 (assembly GCF_006227205.1). Taxonomy (GTDB): domain Bacteria; phylum Pseudomonadota; class Gammaproteobacteria; order Pseudomonadales; family Pseudomonadaceae; genus Aquipseudomonas. The sequence continues at coordinate 138,677 of NZ_VCNG01000002.1, read as the reverse complement.
AGCGCGCCCGGGGCTTCCAGGGCGACCACATCGTTGAGGTGGCGCAGAAAGTCGATGGCCTCCAGGTTCTCGCGCCCACCGTGGCGGTTAGGCACCCATTCCCCGGCCTTGCGCGAATAGTCGCGATACAACATCGACGCCACGGCATCCACACGTAGGCCATCGACGTGGAAATGCTTCAACCAGTGCAGGGCCGAAGCCAGCATGAAGCCGTGGACCTCGGTGCGTCCCAGGTTGTAGATCAGGGTATCCCAATCCTGGTGGAAGCCTTCCAGCGGGTTGCCGTACTCGTACAGCGCCGTACCGTCGAACTGGGCCAGGCCGTGGGTGTCGGTGGGGAAATGCGCCGGCACCCAGTCGAGGATCACGCCGATGTCAGCCTGGTGGCAGGCATTGACGAACGCGGCAAAATCATCCGGCGAGCCGAAGCGTGCCGTCGGCGCGAACTGCGACAGCGGCTGGTAGCCCCACGAGCCGCCGAACGGGTGCTCCATGATCGGCATCAGCTCGATGTGGGTGAAGCCCAGCTCCTTGACGTAGGGAATCAGCCGCTCGGCCAGCTCATGCCAGTTGTACTGCCGGGCCACCTCCCCGGCCTCGTCGATTTCGCATTGCCAGGAACCGGCGTGCAATTCGTAGATCGACAACGGTGCACTGGGGATCTGGCGTTCGCGACGGTGCTGCATCCATTCGCCGTCCTGCCACTCGATCTTCAACGGCGAGGCGACTTTCGACGCGGTGTCCGGGGGCATCTGGCTGGCCAGCGCCACCGGGTCGGCCTTGAGCGGCAGGATGCCGTGGGCACCGAGGACTTCATACTTGTAGGCTTCTCCAGCCCCCAGGCGCGGGATAAACAGCTCCCATACGCCCGACGGATAACGGATGCGCATCGGATGGCGGCGTCCGTCCCAGGCGTTGAAGTCACCGACCACCGACACCCGTCGGGCATTCGGCGCCCACACGGCGAACCGCACACCGTCGACGCCATCGACAGTGGTCAGTTGCGCCCCCAGGCAGGAACTGAGATCGCGATGATTGCCTTCGGCAAACAGGTAGAGATCCATTTCCCCCAGCAACGGCCCGAAGCTGTAGGGGTCTTCGGCCACCTGCTCGCCACCGGCCCAGCGGGTGCGCAGCAGATAAGGCTGGGCATGGTCGAAATGTCCGGCGAACAGGCCCGGCGTGTCGCCCAGCTGCAGCTCACCCAACTCCTCGCCGCCGTTGCGGGCGATCACGTGCACGCTCAGCGCACCGGGCAGGTACGCCCGGATGAACTGGCCGCCGTCACCGTCGCCATGGGGCCCCAGGATGGAAAACGGATCGTGATGTTCGGCACGCACCAGCGCGTCGATATCACGGGGGGACGGCAGCAAAGACTCTTTGGCCTGTCCCTGTGGTTCCTTGTTCGAGACACTCATGATGCTCTCCACTAAATCGGTCCGCCCAAGTCGGAAAAGGGTTCAAGCCCACTCAATAACCCGTACAGACCGTGCAACGGCACGGGCAGCCAGGCGGGGCGATTCTCGGCTTCATAGGCCACTTCATAGGCCGCCTTCTCCAGGCCGAACAACGCCAGCGCGGCGTCTTCGCCTTCAGCATCCTTCCACTCATGAGCAAGACTAGCTGCCGCCAGTCGATATGCCTGGACAAATGCCTGGCGAGCCTCGGTCAAATAGCGATCGGCAACCCGTTGGCGCGCCGCGTCGGCGTCGGCCGTGCTGTCGACGGTGTGCAAGTGAATCGCCATGGCCGCCGCGTAATCGAAGGAGCGCAGCACGCCGCTGACATCCTTGTACGGGCTGTGCTTGCCCCTGCGTTCGTGCAACGGCCGAGCCGGTTCGCCTTCGAAGTCGATCAGGTAGGCGTCGCCCTTGATCACCAGCACCTGCCCCAGATGCAAATCGCCATGAACCCGGATGCGCAAACCACCGGCGGCCTTGCCGGCCAATTCCTGGACATGGGCCAGGACGGCTTTTTTCTGCTCCAGCAAGCGTGCGACCATGGCTTGGTCCGCCGGGTTCAATTGGCTCTGGTGCTGCTTGAGCAGACGCAAGGCATTTTCCACTTGGGCAGCCACGTCCCGGCCGATGGCCTGGGCGTCCTTGGCGGTGGTTTTCTGCGGGGTGAAGTCCGGGTTGTCGGTGGCCTGGGCCAGCACCTGGTGCATTTCGCCCAGGCGCTGGCCGAGCATGCCGGCGAAATCCTTCAGTTCACCCAACGCGTTGTAATGCTGCTCCTGCTCGGACACCGCATCGGCCAGCTCATCACGCAACGCACGTTCGAGGTTGTTCTGGGTCCATTCCCAGGCATCGCCCTGGTTGCTCAGGTAGCCTTGGGCGATCATCAGCAGCGCATCCTCGCCCTCGCTGTCGCGGCGAATCACCGAACCCAGCAGCGGCGAAATATTGCTGAAGCCCGCGGCGGTCAGGTAGGCGCTCATCTCCAGTTCCGGATGTACGCCGGAAGCGACCTTGCGGATCAGCTTGAGCACCAGGCTGCCGCCCACCACCACCGAACTGTTGGACTGTTCCGCGGACAGGTAACGCACCTCCGGCTCGGAACCCAGATTCAGCGCCGCCAATCCCTCGGTGGGTTCGAAACGTAACTCGCCATCGGCGTACGGCAGCACCGTGGCCGCCTGCATGCTGTTCAGCACGGCCCGGATGAAGCTTTCCAGGCTGAACGCATCGGTGATCAACCCCACCTGACGTACCCGGCGGACCCGGGACAGTGCCAGTTGTTGCGGTAGCGCCGCGCCGACCTGATCTTCGGCCAACAGGCCGAAAGGCAGTTGGTAACGCAGCGTCTGGCCGCCACTGGTGACGTCGATTTCGCTGAGCAGCACCGGATGCTGCGGATCACCGAAACGCACGCCATAGACGATGTCGACCTTCTCGATGGCGCTGTCCTTGCCGGCGAACCAGCGCCGGTTCTGCAGCCAGCTCGGCAGGATGGTTTGCTCCAGGGTGGTGCGCGATGGCGCTTCGAGCAATTCTTCCAGGCGTTTTTTCAAGACCAGGGTGGTGAAATCCGGCAGGCTCTGGGCCGGCTCCACGTGCCAGCTCGGCATCTGGTTTTCCGCCGCCAGGGCGAACCAATAGAAGCCATAAGGCGCCAGGGTCAGCAGGAAATTCAGCTGGCCGATGGGTGGGAAGGCATTGCCCCCCAGCATCTCAACCGGAACCATGCCCGCGTAGGTCGACAGGTCCAGCTCGGCGGCCTGGGCGCTGCGGGACACGTTGGCCACGCAGAGAATGATTTCATGCTTGCCATCCGGCCCGGTGTATTCACGGGTATAGGCCAGGATCCGCCGGTTGCTCGGCGACAGCATTTTCAGGGTGCCACGACCGAAAGCCTTGGACTGCTTGCGCACCGCCAGCATCCGCCGGGTCCAGTTGAGCAGCGAATGCGGATCGCCCGCCTGGGTTTCGACGTTGACCGACTGATAGCCGTACTGCGGGTCCATGATCGGTGGCAGCACCAGGCTGGCCGGGTCGGCCCGGGAGAAGCCGCCATTGCGGTCGATGGACCACTGCATCGGCGTGCGCACACCGTCGCGGTCACCCAGGTAGATGTTGTCGCCCATGCCGATTTCGTCACCGTAGTACAAGGTCGGCGTGCCGGGCATCGACAGCAGCAGGCTGTTGAGCAATTCGACCCGACGACGGTCGCGCTCCACCAGCGGCGCCAGGCGTCGACGGATGCCCAGGTTGATGCGCGCCCGACGGTCGGACGCGTAGTAGTTCCACAGGTAATCGCGCTCCTTGTCGGTGACCATTTCCAGGGTCAACTCATCATGGTTGCGCAGGAAAATCGCCCATTGGCAATTGGCCGGGATCTCGGGCGTCTGGCGCAGGATGTCGGTGATGGGAAAGCGGTCTTCCTGGGCCAGCGCCATGTACATGCGCGGCATCAGCGGGAAGTGGAACGCCATGTGGCATTCGTCACCGTTCAGGCCCTGGGCATCGACATCGCCGAAGTACAGTTGGGTGTCCTCCGGCCATTGATTGGCTTCGGCCAGCAGCATGCGGTCGGGGTAGTTGGCGTCGATCTCGGCGCGGATCAGCTTGAGGACATCATGGGTCTCGGGCAGGTTTTCGTTATTGGTGCCATCGCGTTCGATCAGGTAAGGGATCGCGTCCAGGCGCAGGCCGTCGATGCCCATGTCCAGCCAATAGCGCATCACCGACAGCACGGCCTTGATGACCTGCGGATTATCGAAGTTGAGGTCGGGCTGGTGGGAATAGAAGCGGTGCCAGAAGTACTGGCCGGCCACCGGGTCCCAGGTCCAGTTGGACTTCTCGGTGTCGAGGAAAATGATCCGGGTGCCGTCGTACTTGTGGTCATCATCGGACCAGACGTAGAAATCCCGCGCCTTGGAACCGCGCTTGGCCTTGCGTGCCCGCTGGAACCACGGGTGCTGGTCGGAGGTGTGGTTGATGACCAGTTCGGTGATGACCCGCAGGTTGCGCTTGTGGGCTTCGGCGATGAAGCGCCGCGCATCGGCCATGGTGCCGTAGTCGGGACTGACGCCACGGTATTCGGCAATGTCATAACCGTCGTCGCGCCGGGGCGATGGGTAGAACGGCAACAGCCAGATGGTGTTGACGCCCAGGTCTGCGATGTAGTCGAGCTTGGCGATCAGGCCAGGGAAATCGCCGATACCGTCGTTGTTGGAATCAAAATAGGATTTGACGTGTACCTGATAGATCACCGCATCCTTGTACCAGAGCGGGTCCTTGATGAACGTGGCTGACCGCGGTTTCTTCGCCATGTGCAACTCCTGATGAATTCAATAAAGCCGCTGGGACGGGCTTGCGCTGTTCTTTAGGGCAAGAGGATCTGTCTGTGGGAGCAAAGCTTGCTCGCGATACAGACGCCTCGGTTTCTGGAAGATCGCGTCAGCTTCATCGCGGGCGAGCCTTGCTCCCACAGGTTGCCTCACCATTGCGCTCGCCATAGAACCTCTCAAGACGTGCTGATCCGCCAGATCCCGAACGGCTGGTATCCCGGGTCGATGCGCATGAACTGGTACTTGCCATACCAGGTCCAGCGGTGCCCGTTCATCAAGTCCTCGCCCTGGGTCTGGGCGTCGTCCGGCAAGCCCATTTCCCACAATGGCAACTCGAAATTGGCTTCCTGGGGGTTGTGCGGATCGAGGCTGACCGCCACCAGGACAAAGTTGCTGCCGTCAGGCGTGCGCTTGCCGAAAAACAGAATGTTGTCGTTCCAGGCGTTGTAGATTTTCAGGCCCAAGTGCGTTTGCAGCGCCGGGTTCTGGCGGCGGATGCGGTTGAGCTGGGCGATTTCGGCAATGATATTGCCCGGTGCGGTGAAGTCCCTCGGCCGGATTTCGTACTTCTCCGAATCGAGGTATTCCTCCTTGCCCGGCACCGGCGCCGACTCGCAGAGTTCGAAGCCCGAATACATCCCCCACAGGCCCGAGCCCATGGTCGCCAGTGCCGCACGGATCAGAAAACCCGCGCGCCCCGACTCATGGAGAAAGGCCGGGTTGATGTCGGGGGTATTGACGAAGAAATTCGGTCGATAACACTCACGCCACGGCGACTGGTTGAGTTCGCTGAAATAGGTCGCCAACTCGGCCTTGGTATTGCGCCAGGTGAAATAGGTGTAGCTCTGGGAATAACCGACCTTGCCCAGCCGGGCCATCATCGCCGGTGTGGTAAAGGCTTCGGCGAGGAAGATCACTTCGGGATGTCGGGCCCGCACATCGGCGATCAGCCACTGCCAGAACGGCAAGGGTTTGGTGTGGGGATTGTCGACGCGGAACATCTTCACGCCTTCGTTGACCCACCCCACCACAATGTCCCGCAGCTCTGTCCAGAGACTGGGAATCGCCTCCGCCGCGTAGAAGTCGACGTTGACGATGTCCTGGTATTTCTTCGGAGGGTTTTCCGCGTATTTGATCGTGCCGTCCGGCCGCCAACTGAACCAGCCCGGATGCTGCTTAAGCCAGGGGTGGTCCTGGGAACACTGGATGGCGAAATCGAGGGCGATTTCCAGGCCATGGGCCTGCGCCGCCGCCACCAGGCGCCGGAAGTCTTCCCGGGTGCCCAGTTGCGGATGGATCGCCTCATGGCCACCTTCTTCGCTGCCGATGGCATACGGGCTGCCCGGGTCGTCGGGACCGGCGGTGAGGGAATTGTTCGGCCCTTTGCGAAAACTGCGCCCGATGGGATGAATCGGTGGGAAGTAGAGGACGTCAAAGCCCATGTCCTGGATCATCGCCAGACGCGAATGCACATCGTTGAACGTGCCATGGCGGCGAGGATCGTCGGTGATCGAGCGGGGAAACAGTTCATACCAACTGGCGAACTCTGCCCGTTCGCGCTCCACATCCAGTGGATATTCGGGACTGATACTCAGGTAAGGCCGGTGATCGGCCAGGGACATCAGGTCGGCACTGTGCGGTGCAAGGAACAAAGCAACTTGCTCGGCCGGCAACAACCCCGAAAGCTCGTGGTGCAACGCGGCCAATTGTTCGCTCAACTCGCCATCGCTGCGCTCGGAGGCTTGTAGCACATGGTTGCGCCCTTCCTGCAATTCCAGGCTGATGGGGACGCCGGCGCCGTATTTCTTCTCCAGTTCGTAGCAGAAGCTGGCGTACTGGTCGAACCAGGCCTCGATGCAAAATACATAGCGGCCCTGGGCTGGCACATTGAACTGGCCCCGCCAGCCGTTATTGCCCAGGTCGGTCATGACCTCGCTGTTCCACACCTCATCGTCCAGTGCACGCCAGCGGATTCGCACGGCCAGCTTGTCATGACCATCGGTGAAGACCTTGCTGGTCACCGTGACGTTCTGCCCCGCTACGGCCTTGGCGGCGAACTGCCCGCCGTCGATCACCGGCATGGTGTTTTCAATCGCAATACGTGGCAACAACAAGGCGTGAGACAGCGGTAAGTTGGGGTTGTACGCCAAGTCGGTCGGGTGTTCGGCAGTCATCGAGCATCGCTCCTTTTACGCCCCATGGACGTTATGGCGGTGAAGGCCCACTGGTCTTTGAAAATTGGTCCCTGAAAGAACTCACTTAAACTCCGAACCGGACCGGCAGGGAAAAGTTCAGCGGGATTTGCCTGGCGGTGACCGGGATAAAACCCGGCCCAGGGTGGTCAACAGCAGTAAGCACAACTCAAGCCATGTGTGTCACGGAGACCCGTCCTGATGAATATTCCCATCCCGGCCGAAACCCCCGATCCCAATATCGACGACCCCACCCTGCCGCCTCCCGGTCCCGACCCGGAACCTATTCCGGAGAAAGACCCTCCACTCGCACCGCAGCAGCCGGTGGGCGATCCACCGAACGAGGCGCCGCCGGAACGGGTGTGAAGAACAAGCTTAGTGGAGAACCTGTGGGAGCGAGCCTGCTCGCGATGACGGAATGCCAGGCGCCCCATCTGTGACTGACATACCGCTTCGCGAGCAGGCTCGCTCCCACAGGTGTTGTATTGAGGCTTAACACCGGATCACGGCTTGTCATCCTTCTCCAGCGCCCGGACGATCACCGGCATCACACTGAAGACCGCCAACGCCAGCAGCGTGCTCAGCACTGCGGTCGCTTCCCGGCCCAACCCGGCGGCGACACCGATGGCCGCCGTCATCCACAGGCCGGCGGCGGTGGTCAGGCCTTTTACGTGACTTTCATCCCCCTGGTTGTTCTTCAGGATCGTGCCCGCCCCCAGGAAACCGATGCCGGCGATCACGCCCTGCACCACCCGGCTCATGGCGTCGGCCTGGGAACCGGACATCTGCGGCACCAGCACAAACAGCGCCGCGCCCAGCGCCACGAGCATGTGCGTGCGCACGCCGGCCGCCTTGCCCTTGTGCTCACGCTCGAACCCCAGGATGCCGCCGAGCAGCGCGGCCATCAGCAGGCGCACCGTGACCCGCGTCATCTGCTGGGCATCGCCGATGTCGGCGAACTCCGATTGCAAGGTCATCCAGACCTGATGCCACCACGCTTGCATACGTCCCTCCTCTTGCAGTCGATAACCGATGGACCGCAACGGACGCCAGAGGTGCGCCCGACCGCTGATCCGGCGCAACGAACCCTGGCAAGCGACAAGCGCCTAACGCTCAGTACATCAGGAAGGAGCAGCACCATGACCGTTGATATCAACCACCAGACCTGTAGTTTCGATACCCCCAATGGCCCGAAACACTATTCCGCCAGCGAGCTGACGATCATCACCGACGCGGACAAGGCCATGTCGGTGGTGGAGGTCGATGGCCAGCGTATCTACATCACCGAGGCCGAAGCCGAAGCCTTGACCGTGGCCGGCGCGACCGATGACCGCAAGCACCTCAAGGCGACCGATAGCGGCTCGGCGATCTGACCCCGCTTGGTCGTCGAGTGGGTACTTTGTGGCGAGGGGATTTATCCCCTCGCCACAGATGCCCCCTCACCATGGAGAAATACGGGGTGCTTCAACCTGTCGCAGGCCGCGGCCTCCAGGCCATCTGATCCGGTTTTTATCGAGTCACCTGAGTCTGTTATGCAAACAGTTCGATGGTCATAGTGCGCGGGCCAGATAAGGCTGATGAGCGACCGACCATGAGCGATAGAATCCCCGTCCAATTGATACAGACCTTCGAACCTGTGCCCACGAAGATCAAGGCCAGGACCACCGATAACCTGATCCACACCCGCAGCTTCAGCGGCTTGTTCCGCACCTTGCGCATGAGTGGCGCGGGCCTGCTGTTCCTGCTGTTCTTCGGCACGGTGTGGTTGAACTGGGGCGGACGCCAGGCGGTGCTCTGGGATCTGGCCGAAAGCAAATTCCACATTTTCGGCGCCACCTTCTGGCCCCAGGATTTCATCCTGCTGTCGGCGCTGCTGATCATCGCTGCCTTCGGCCTGTTTGCGATCACCGTGTTCGCCGGCCGGGTGTGGTGCGGCTACACCTGCCCGCAAAGCTCCTGGACCTGGATCTTCATGTGGTGCGAGAAGGTCACCGAGGGCGATCGCAACCAGCGGATCAAGCTGCACGCCGCGCCTTGGAGCCTGGGCAAGCTACTGCGCCGCTCGGCCAAGCACACGTTGTGGCTGGCCATCAGCCTGCTCACCGGCCTGACTTTCGTCGGTTACTTCACACCGATCCGCCCACTGGCCGAAGAGCTGCTGACTTTGCAGATGGGCGGCGTGAGCCTGTTCTGGGTACTGTTCTTCACCGGGGCCACCTACCTCAATGCCGGCTGGCTGCGTGAAGCGGTGTGCATGCACATGTGCCCCTATGCGCGGTTCCAGAGCGTGATGTTCGACAAGGACACCCTGACCATTTCCTACGACGCCGCCCGCGGCGAGATCCGTGGCCCACGCAAGCGCGACGCGAACCCGGCCAATCTCGGCCTGGGGGATTGCATTGACTGCCAGATGTGCGTGCAGGTCTGCCCGACCGGCATCGATATCCGCGACGGCCTGCAAATGGAATGCATCGGTTGCGCGGCCTGCATCGACGCCTGCGATTCGATCATGGACAAGATGGGTTATGCCCGTGGACTGGTCAAATACACCTCCGAACGTCAGTTGCAGGGTGGCAAGACCCACCTGCTGCGACCGCGGCTGATCGGTTATACCGCCGTGCTGCTGGTGATGATCGGCGCCCTGATGGTGGCGTTGGTGGAGCGGCCCATGGTATCCCTGGACGTCAGCAAGGACCGCGGCCTGTTCCGCGAGAACAGCCAGGGCCTGATCGAGAACATCTACAGCCTGAAGATCATCAACAAGACCCAGCAACGCCAGGACTATCAGTTGTCCCTGGTGGACGGCGACGACTTCGTCCTGCAGGGCAAGACCCGGCTGAGCCTGGCGCCGGGGGAAATCGTCGATGTGCCGGTGTCGGTGGCGATGCTCAGCGAACGCCCCCGCAGCGGCTCACAGGAAATTGCCTTCAAAGTGGCCGACAGCGACGAACCTGCCATCCATAGCGTGGCCAAAAGCCGTTTTGTCGCGCCGATGAATCGCTGACGCCTTAAGATGCAGAGCTGTTTTTTTGTGGGAGCGAGCCTGCTCGCGATGAGGCCCGCACAGTCAACCTTGATGTGCCTGACACTCCGCTATCGCGAGCAGGCTCGCTCCCACAGTTGATGCGCAACCTGAACCGTGGATGACTGGACCCGTAAATGAAACGCTACGAGAAATTCGCCGACGACATCGCGGAGCTGATCCGCTCCGGCATGCTGGGGCCGGGACAGCGCGTGCCGTCGGTGCGCTATGCCAGCCAGACCTACGGCGTCAGCCCGTCCACGGTGTTCCAGGCGTATTACCTGTTGGAACGCCGCGGTCTGATCCGGGCCCGGCCGCGTTCCGGCTACTTCGTCAACAACCATGCGCCAAGGCCATTTTCCGAGCCGGTCATCAGTAGTCAGGTGCACGAATCCACCGAGGTCGACGTCAGCGAACTGGTGTTCTCGGTGCTGAATTCAATGAAGGATCCGGGCACCGTGCCCTTCGGGTCGGCATTCCCCAGCCCGACGCTGTTCCCGCTGCAACGGCTGTCCCGCTCACTGTCCAGCGCCACGCGGGATATGGACCCGCGGGTGGTGGTCACTGATATGTCGCCGGGCAACCCGCAGTTGCGCCGACAGATCGCCCTTCGCTACATGGTCGGCGGTCTGATGCTGCCCATGGAGGAACTGCTGGTCACCAACGGCGCCCTGGAAGCCTTGAACCTGTGCCTGCAAGCCGTGACCGAGCCCGGCGACCTGGTGGCCATCGAAGCACCGGCCTTCTATGCCAGCCTGCAGGTGCTGGAACGGCTCAAGCTCAAGGCCGTGGAAATTCCCGTGCACCCGCGCGATGGCATCGACTTGGATGTACTGGAACAAACCCTGGAACGCCATCCGATCAAGGCATGCTGGTGCATGACCAGTTTCCAGAACCCCATGGGTGCGACCATGCCCGAGGAACGGAAGCAGGCGCTGGTGGCGTTGTTGCGCCGCCACCAGGTGCCACTGATCGAGGATGATGTGTACGCCGAACTCTATTACGGCCAGCAGGCTCCGAAGCCGGCCAAGGCGTTCGACACCGAAGGGTTGGTGATGCACTGTGGATCATTTGCCAAGAGCCTGGCACCGGGTTACCGCATCGGCTGGGTTGCCGCCGGCCGCTATGCGCAGAAAATCGAGCGCCTGAAACTCATGACGTCACTGTGCGCCTCGATGCCGGCCCAGGCCGCCATTGCCGACTACCTGCAGCACGGCGGCTACGACCGTCACCTGCGCAAATTGCGCTACGCCCTCGAAGAACAGCAAAGCGCCATGCTCGCCGCCATCGCCCGCTACTTCCCGGCCCAGACCCGCGTCAGCCACCCGGCCGGGGGGTATTTCCTGTGGCTGGAGCTGCCAGAAAAGATGGACTCGCTGAAACTGTTCCAGATGGCCCTGATCCAGGGCATCAGCATCGCCCCGGGGCCGATCTTTTCACCGACCCGTCGGTTCAGGAACTGTATTCGCTTGAACTACGGCAGCCCTTGGACCGACGCATCGGAAAAGGCCATGGAGACGTTGGGGCGGATTATCCGGCAAATCGGTTGAGCATCACCTGTCAACTATGACAGTAGCACCCTCCTCAGAAACGACTTAGCGTACAGATTGCTAACCGAATGAGCGCCACGAGTTAGCTAAATCTATCTAAGGAGATAATCATGGATTATGTTCAAGATTTCGAAAAAGGCCAAGACGACTGGAGATTTACCCAGGGTCCCGGAGAGATCGTAAAGGAACAGGACGGTAATCATTACATCACCGGTGGTGAATATGTGACTGATTACAACTTGTTCAAGGACTTCGACTTGCAATTCGCGCGTGATATTCCAGTGACGATTAAATTCAAAATCAAAATACCCAAGAACGTAGTCCTTATATATTTGAGTTGTGGCTTTAGTAATAACCTCATGCCACTGGAAATACCTGCAAGCGATGACAAATGGCATGAGTGCGAAACAACACTGCCACCTCCTCCACAATCCGAACCTGCTTCATTTCGTATATGGGCGTACAACCCCCCGGAAGCCCCTCCACGTGGAGTAGGGTTCGATGATATTGCAATCACTCAGCAATAATCGATGAAATTGGAAGGGACTGTTCGTCGTGCTACAGGAGATTTGTAGATTCGGGCATCATCACGAGCAAGCTCGTATTCATAGGTGGAGCGAGCTTGCTCGCAATGAGACCGGAACAAAAAACCAGAGCTCAACGCCCCCCACCCAAATCCACAAACGTCCCGGTCGCATACGAAGCCTTGTCCGACAACAGCCAGATAATCGCTTCGGCCACTTCGTCCGGGCGGCCGCCCCGGGCCATGGGGATTGCCGATTCCAGCTTGCTGACCCGCTCCGGGTCACCGCTGAGGGCATGGAAATCGGTGTAGATGTAGCCCGGGCGAACCGCATTGACGCGGATGCCCTCGCCAGCCACTTCCTTGGACAGGCCGATGGTGAAGGTGTCCAGCGCGCCCTTGGAGGCAGCATAGTCGACGTATTCGTTCGGCGACCCCAGGCGGGCGGCCACCGATGACACGTTGACGATACTGCCACCCTGCCCGCCATGCCGGGGCGACATGCGCAGCACCGCATGCTTGGCGCAGAGAATCGGCCCCAGCACGTTGGTCTTCAGGATCTTGAGAATGCGGAACTCGGACATCTCATCGAGCCGGGACTTGTGAGCGACCGTACCGGCGTTGTTCACCAGCGCCGTGACGCGCCCCAGCTCTGCATCCACCCGGTCGAACAGGCCGACCACCTCATCCTCGATGCTCACGTCGGCACGCACGGCAATGGCCTGTGCGCCTTTGGCACGGATCTGCGCCAGCACGTCCTGCGCGGCGTTTTCATCGGACTGGTAGTTGATGCAGATCCGATACCCCAGCTCGGCAGCCAATAATGCCGTGGCCGCGCCGATACCACGGCCACCACCAGTGATCACGATGACTTTATCCACGCTGCTTCCCCTGTTTTACGGTAGACGCCAGGGGCCAAGAATAGCGTTCACGTCACGCTTTTGCACAACCCTCGGCCAGGACCCGCAGGTCCAGGCGCCCGTCCAGCAACGGCGGGCACCAGTAGTAGCCGCCGGTAATCGGCCGACTCATGCGGTACAAGCCATCGGTGATGCCATCTTCAAGACCGCTCATGCGCCGCAGTTGCGCCTCGAAAGCGTCGAGGGAGAAACCGAACGCGAGGAACATCAGGCCGGCCCGATCCCCCTCGATCCACGGCATGGAGCGGCGCACGACGAAGGCTTCTGGCGCGAAGCTTTCCTGGGCGGTGCGTTTGACGTGGGCCGATTCCGGCGCATCGTCGAGCTCTTCGTTGTCGCTCAGCCGCCGGCCCATGATGTTGTCGCGCTCGTGGGGTTGCAGGGCCGCAAAGCCGTCCAGATCGTGCTGCCACTGCTGGATCGCCGCGAAACTGCCACCTCGCAGCCCGTCGGCGCCCTGTGCCAGGGCCGCGGCGATGGCGGCTTCGTCATGCGGGTTCTCGGTGCCGTCTTCGTAACCCGTCAGATCGTGGCCGGTCATGTGGCGGAAGGTTTCGTTCATTTGCACCAGGCGCAACGCCGGTGCCAGCGCCGCCTCGATGGCGCGGCTGCGGTGCAGCAGTTCGCCACGGTCTTCGCCGTGCAGCCAGCACCACAATGCGTGCTGGGTCGAAGGATTGTCCACGCCCACGCCCGCCAGGGCAGGAAACGCCCGCAAGCCTTCGATCTGCGCGCCCAGCGCCTGGACCAGCGACTCGCCAAGACCGATCACCTCACGACCGTCCAGTTGCAGCACCAACCTGTCGATCGCAGCCGGCAGCGCCTCGACCGATTCCAGGGCGAAAAACAAGTGACGAGCCTGAGGCGGAACAGGGGTGGCGAGAATGCCGGGCTGGTAGTAACTCATGTGAACTCCTTTAGAAAGAGCACAAGTCTACCCGGCGGCCATGGATTTGTGGTGGTTTGCCAATGGGTAACCCACCTGTGCGACCCAGGCTTTTTGTAGGATCCCTCTTTAGCCTCCGTCGGATCGCTCGGAACCTGCCCTGAAGCGCAAGACCTTGGGTTGCCTGGTGGCCGAAAACTTCCTAGAGTGCGCTCCAAAGCGTGCACCCCAACAGTGCACTGAGCCGTCAAGGCTGCCGGCCGCAGAGCGGCTGAACTCTCGCCATTTCATGGAGAACGGTCCACATGCGAATAACCCGATCGATACTCGCAGGCACCTTTTTGCTGGGGTATGGAATGATGCCGGGCTTTGCCCAGGATCGCCTCGAAGACACCGTCAATGCGGTTATCGAACCCTTGATGAAACGACAGGACATCGCCGGCATGGCCGTGGCGATCACGCTGGACGGCCAGCCTCGTTATTTCAATTACGGAGTGGCCTCCAGGGAGACAAAACAGCCTGTCACCGACCAGACGCTCTTTGAAATAGGCTCGATCAGCAAGACCTTCACCGCGACCCTCGGTGCCTATGCCCAGGCCCAGGGCAAGCTGTCGCTGTCGGATCCGGCCGGTCGCTATGCCCCCGAGTTGCACGGCGGCGCCCTGGAGCGCATCAGCCTGCTCAATCTCGCCACCTATACCGCCGGTGGATTGCCGTTGCAGTTTCCCGACACCGCGGACCACCCCGACCGGATGTTTGGCTACTACAAGACCTGGAAACCGCTTTACCCGGCCGGTACCCAACGGCTCTATTCGAACCCGAGCATCGGCCTGTTCGGCTATCTGGCCGCCCGCAGCCTGGACCGCCCCTTCGATGAGGCGATGGAACAGACGCTGATGCCGGGCCTGGGTCTCAAGCACAGTTACCTGCGGGTGCCGGCGTCAGAGTCAGGTCGGTATGCCCAAGGCTACGCGAAGGACGGCAAGCCAGTCCGAGTTGGTCCCGGGGCATTGGACTCCGAGGCCTACGGCGTGAAAACCAGCGCCTCGGACCTGATCCGTTTCGTCCAGGTCAACCTGCGCCCGAAAAAGCTGGCCCCCGACCTGCAACAAGCCATCGCCACCACCCATACCGGGTTCTATCAGGTCGGTGGCATGACCCAAGGGCTGGGCTGGGAGTTCTACCCTTATCCGGTGACGGTCAGCGAACTGCTGGCTGGCAATTCGGCGGACGTTGCCATGAAGCCGAACAAGGTCGAACCTCTCGATCCGCCCCAGCCTGCCCCGGACAACGCCTGGATCAACAAGACCGGATCCACCGGTGGCTTCGGCGCCTATGCGGCTTTCGTGCCTGGCAAGAACATCGGAATCGTGATGTTGGCGAACAAGAACTACCCCAACGAGGAACGGGTGAAGGCCGCGCACCGGATCCTGACGGCGTTGGAAGAGCGATAAGGCGGAGGTAGTTGCAGGGACACATTGTGGGAGCAAAGCTTGCTCGCGATAACAGGCACCGCGATTCCGCTGAAGAACGTATCGCCCTCATCGCGGGCAAGCCTTGCTCCCACAACTGCCGCCAGGGAAGTCATCCCCTTGAAAATCAATCATCCAACGGCTTCGGCGCAGCCGCAGGCTTGGCTGCTTTGCCGGGTTTCGCGCCCTTCGCATCCTTGGCCGGTGCAACTTCAGGCGCGGGAGGTGGCGCGGGCGGCGTTGCTTCTTTTTCTGCCGCGGGCAGCTTGTCGACGGTGTCGAAGAGTTCCTTCAGTTCGATTGCCCCGGAATGCTCAAGCTTCTTTTCCCCATCCTTGCCCACCAGAATGATCTTGGTCTGGGCACCGGCTCCCAACTTGAGTGAACGGATCAGCGCCATGGTGCTCTGAGGGTCCAGATCCTTGCCGTCGCGCTGCCCGATGGTATTGAGCACGGTGTAGAGCACCATGTTGCGCTCGGAAAAACCCTGCTTGCCCGCCGGCTCATCCAGGGCTTTTTTCAAGCTGACCCACGCAGGATCCACGGTGCTAGGCGCAATGACGACCAGGGAGCGGTATCTACCCGCCTCCGCCACGAGGGGCGAGTCACCATCAGCGGCGAACAGGGGGCCGGCGATGGCCAGCAAGGTTGCCAAGGTCAACGACCGAATGAGCATGCGCCTCTCCTTTTGATATTCACGCTGTACTGATTGCACAGGGCGGCAATTGTTCCGCGAGAGAGTCGCCCAATGCTGCGCCAGCCTGCCATGAAGCTTAGGTCAGCGGGGTCATTGCGCAACCGTGGTGCGGGAGGGAGTCAGTCGACGCAGAGGCAGACACGGACTACTGTGGGAGCGAGCCTGCTCGCGATGACGGTGTGTCAGTCGACATCAATGCTGATTGACCCACCGCTATCGCGAGCAGGCTCGCTCCCACAGGGTCTTGTGGAATTCCTGAGAGCTGTGTGCGGCCACAGCAATCAGAACGCCAATTTGAACCCGATCATCGCCAGCATCACCGCCAGGCACGGGCGCAGCAGTTCGTCGGAGATGCGTCCCGACAAGTGACTGCCCAGGTAGATACCCGGCAACGAGCCAACCAGCAAATAGCCGAGGATGTGCCAGTCCATGTTGCCCATGCTCGCATGGCCCAGGCCGGCAACGAGGGTCAGCGGTACGGCGTGGGCGATTTCGGTGCCAACCAGGCGCTTGGTGACCAGGAACGGGTAGAGAATGAACAAGGCAACGGTGCCCAGGGCGCCAGCGCCAATGGAGGTCAACGCGACCATTGTGCCCAGCACCAGGCCGGTAACGACCGTCAGCACATTGAGTCGCGTGCCGGAGGGATTGTAATGACCGCCAGCGCGATCATGGGCGAATTGCAGCAGGCGCTTCTTGAACAGGATTGCCAGGGCGGTGGCAAACAGCACAAAGCCCAGGGCCTGCTTGATGACGGCGTTCATGGCATCCGGCGAACTGTGCAGGCTGCTGAGAAACCACAGCGTCAGCCCGACCGCCGGCACACTGCCCAGGGTCAGCCAACCGGTGATTGCCCAATCGATATTGCGATTTCTGGCATGCACCAGCACGCCACCGGATTTGGTAATGGCCGCGTACAGCAGGTCCGTACCCACGGCAGTCGCAGGGTTGATACCAAACCACAACAGAATGGGAGTCATCAGCGAACCGCCGCCGACGCCGGTCATTCCGACGATGAAGCCGACCACCAGGCCCGCTACGACTAAACCGACATTACCGAAATCCATCAAACCCGTCTCAGCATAACCGCGTGGAAAATCTCGCCGCGAGCATAGCGATTTTTCTTATAACCGCCCTATAACGTTGTGATCTATCTTTATGCCTTTTCTTCCAAGACCTACTGAACTGGCAAGAAGTTGAGAAACAGCAGGCTCTGAGCGTAGTTCAGCCCGATCCGTCGGTAACGCTCATCCAGCATCTGCGTCAGCAGGTCCAGCCGTGCGACGATTTTCCCGAACTCCACAGCGAAACTCAGGTTGCTGCCCTCCTCCGAGATCTCGTTGGAAAACAGCAGCAGGTTGCCGTCCTTATCCTGTCGCTGGCTGAGTATCCAGGTGGCTTTTTCGATGTTGCGCGCCGCGTTACTGACAAAACGCGGGTCGATGGTGTCGGTCATGTAGAACTCGAGCCGGTTGCCATGGGCCGTCACTAGCATGCTGCCGATGGCATAGATGAAGGCACCGACCCGATCGCCAAGAAACTCCGGGCTCATGGCGTAGCTCAGGGCCGCCAGGTCCTTCTTGCCGCCCAAGGTCGGTAGGGGTTGCTGCTGTTCGATGGCCATGCGCACCTGTTTTTCCGCGATGCGGGCGTCGAGGAAGCCGGATTTGCGCAGTTCCTGGGGATTGCGCAGGTAAAGCTTGCTCATCAACAGGTAGAGGCTTTGCAGGTTGTCGTGCATCGATAACGTGGCCATGCGATCGACACTGGTCTGCAAGAACTCCTGGGGTCGGGCATTGCTGAACTGAGTGACCATGTCCTGACCCTGCTGGTGGCTGCAACCACTATTGAGCAGCATCAACACCCCTGCCAGCAGCGCTGGACAGCAACGTCGTAACACTTTCAGACAGTAGGAAACACCAGTCATTGAATCTCGATCAGGACATGGGGAAGCGGTGGGGAGTCGCCGCTTGCTGGCCATGGATAGAGCGGCAAAAAGCCCAAAAGTGCAGTGCTGCGTGTGGAACCTGACGTTTGGGTAAGACTCGCCTCGCTTAATTAGTATTACTTTTTAATTGAAAAATTTCGATTTATGGCTATAAATCCCTTCTCAACCCTTAAATAGATAGACTACTGAACAGAAAAACCTTCACCGCTGTCCGACCAAGTAACCGACTCGACCCGCGTTCAAAACAACAACAAACCACAGGAAGGAAGGTCTACCATGCTTGAATCCAGACATCTGCTCACGGCCCTCGGAGTGTCTCTGATGATCGCCACCTCTGCCTCCCAGGCCGCCGGCCTGACCAATGAACGCACTGCGTTCGGCAAGACCGACGACGGCACCGCGGTGGAAAAATATGTGCTGCGCAACAGTCACGGCATGGAGGCCACGGTCATCACTTACGGCGGGATTCTCCAGTCCTTGATCGTGCCGGACAAACACGGCAAGGCCGCCGACGTGGTGCTCGGTTTCGATGATGTCCAGGGCTACCAGAAGAACGGCAACGTGTACTTCGGCGCGACCATCGGCCGCTTCGGTAATCGCCTGGCCGACGGTGCATTCGAACTGGACGGCAAGCGCTACCAGGTTCCCCAGAATGACCACGGCAACTCCTTGCACGGCGGACCGCAAGGGTTCGACAAACGCGTCTGGAAAGCCGAGCCCCATAACGGCAAGGACTCGGTGGGCGTGACCCTGACCTACCTGTCGGCGGACGGTGAGATGGGCTTCCCGGGTGCATTGAAGACCGATGTCACCTACAGCCTCACCGAACAGAACGAGTTGCGCATCGACTACAAGGCCACCACCGACAAACCCACGGTGCTGAACCTGACCAACCACAGCTATTTCAACCTTGCAGGTGCCGGTAACGGCGATATCCTGAAACAGGTCGCCACCCTGTACGCCACTCACTACACCCCTGTGACCGCCAAGCTCATTCCCACCGGCGAACTGGCGCCCGTGGCCGGCACCCCCATGGATTTCACCAAACCCACCGCCTTCGGTACCCACATCAAGGCCGACCATCCACAACTCAAATTCGCCGAACCTAAGCAAGGTGGCTTCGATTTCAACTGGGTCCTGGACACCCAGGGTGACGTGAAGAAACCGGCCGCCGATGTCTACGATCCGCAGTCGGGGCGCCGCTTGCAGCTCTACACCACCGAACCCGGTGTGCAGCTCTACACCAGCAACTTCCTCGATGGCACCATCAAGGGCAAGCATGGCAAGGTCTATCCGCACTGGGGCGCGTTCACCCTGGAGACCCAGCATTTCCCCGACTCGCCAAACCAGCCGACATTCCCCTCCACCCGGCTTGATCCAGGCCAGACCTACACCCAGACCATGGTGTTGAAGTTCTCCGCGAAATAACCCTCTGATCGCTCCCACATTAGCCGCCAGGAGTGTGGGAGCGAGCCTGCTCGCGATGACGGTGTATCCGTCGACATCCATGCCGATTGCCCCACCGCTATCGCGAGCAGGCTCGCTCCCACAGGGAACGGCGCAGGCCTCCCGTCGATCGAGCTGAACACTTGGTCTATCCTGCTGCCACACGTCTGATGTTCAAGTACATAGGAGACAGGCATGAAGACTCTGGAGTTGGCCGGCGTGTCCGTACCCGTGATCGGTCAGGGCACCTGGCACATGGGTGAGGAACCGTCCGCCCACAAGAAAGAAGTAGCCGCCCTGCGTCTGGGCATCGAACTGGGCATGACCCTGATCGACACGGCGGAAATGTACGCCGAAGGCGGTGCCGAGGCCGTCGTGGGCGAAGCGATCACCGGCCTGCGGGACCAGGTGTTCCTGGTCAGCAAGGTCTACCCCCACAACGCCAGCCGCAAAGGCATCCCACTGGCATGCGAACGCAGCCTGCGGCGACTCGACACCGACTACATCGACCTGTACCTGCTGCACTGGCGCGGCCAATACCCGCTGGAAGAAACCGTCGAAGCCTTCGAACGACTGCGCGAAGAAGGCAAGATCGGCCGCTGGGGTGTATCGAACTTTGATGTGGAAGACCTGGAAGAACTGGCTTCGCCGGCCTGTGCCACCAACCAGGTGCTGTACAACCTGCAGGAGCGAGGCATCGAATTCGACCTGCTGCCCTGGTGCCAGCAACACGCCATGCCGCTCATGGCCTATTGTCCGGTCGGCCAGGGTGGGCGTCTGCTCAAGGACCACACCCTGCGGCAAATCGCCGAGCGCCACGGCGCGACGCCGGCGCAGATCGCACTGGCCTGGCTGTTGCGCCAGGACAAGGTCATCGCCATCCCCAAGGCCGTACAACCGGAACATGTGCGCTTGAACGCCGAAGCGGCGAACCTGCAATTGGCGCCCCAGGACCTGGCCGCCCTGGACCTGATCTTTCCGCAGCCCCAGGGCAAGCAGCGATTGGCAATGGTGTGACGACCACCCCGCCAGGCCGAAGCATCATGCCTGGCGGGAGGAAAGGATGAATCCGGTGACACCCAGTACCGGACCCGGTACCAGTAACCACAGCGCGTCGATACCGATGCGCTCGAACAGCCAGCTGGTGACGGCAATCGAGACAACGGTGATGGCAAAGCCGATGCTGTTCTGGATGGCCAGGGCGCTGCCGACCGCGTCGCGCGGGCAGGCCTGGGCCGCAAGCGCGGAGAACTGCGGCGAGTCGGCTACCACCGATGCGCCCCAGACCCCCAGCAACGCCAACAGGGCCCACACCGGCAAATAGCCCGCACAAAGGACAAACAACAGTCCGCAGGTCCCCGACAGGCTCAACGCTCCCAGCGCCACCTTGGCGCTGCCTGTGCGTTGGGACAATAGGCCACCCAGGATCGACCCCACCGCCCCCACCGCCATGATGCAGAACGACAGGCCCGCCACACCCAAGGCAGGGAAGGAAGACGCCAACCCGGTACGGCTCACGATCAACGGCACCAGCGTCCAGAACGCGTAGAGCTCCCACATGTGACCGAAGTAGCCCAGGGTTGCCGCCCGAAAGCGACTGATCCTGAAGGCACCGAGGATCGCTCCTGCTCGCTGGGTCTTGACGGCGCCAGGGACGGAGCCGGCACGGGCGTGAGGCCCCTCGCCCAATACGCCGATCAGGACCGCACCAGCGAGCGCCAGCACCGAGGAAGCGGTGATGATGGCCTGCCACGGCCAATCCGCACCCACCATCCGCAAGGCGTGGGGCAGCGCGGTGCCCAGGGTCAACATTGCCACCAGTTGAGCCAGGGCCAGGCCGGTGCGCTCCGGCGCCCACCCCACGATCAGCTTCATGCCCATGGGATAGATACCGGCCAACGTGATTCCCACACCGAAACGCAATATGCCACCGCTCAGCAACCCTTCCGCCAACCAGGCAAAACCGAGGTTGAACAGCGCGCCGGCGATGGCGCTGCAGACGAACAAGGTACTCGCGCGAAAGCGGTCGGCAACACCGCTGAGCGACAGGCTCAACGTGCCGAGAATGAAGCCCAGTTGCACAGCGTTGGTCAACCAGCCGATGTCGGTGGAGGTGGCGCTCCAGGCGCGCATCAGTTCTTCGGCGGTACTGTTGGCACTGAACCACAGCGAGGTGCCAAACAGCTGGGCGATGGCAATCGTCGCCACGGGCCCCATCGAACGGATGAGCAGACCACGCAAACCTGAAGACGTGATGGCTACGGAGAGATTCATGTTCAGGTCACCAGGCCGCAAAATGGATGAATGAAAGGTTCACACTGCATCCCTTGTGGGAGCGAGCCTGCTCGCGATGGCGGCTTCGCATTCAACATATCTTCACGCTGACCCACCGCTTTCGCGAGCAGGCTCGCTCCCACAGGGGAATGGTGCCGGCCGCGGGGGGTGTGCCCACTGAAGATCCAGTGTGGGAGCGAGCCTGCTCGCGATGGCGCTCTGTCAGTCACGTTTGTACCGACTGAATGACCGCCATCGCGAGCAGGCTCGCTCCCACAGGGATTGCACCGTTCAGGCTGCGGCAAGCCCGGCCAGCCAGCGGCTGTCCCGTGGCGATGGCCGGCGATGCAAGCGCCGGTTTAGCAGAACCCTGGCCTTCTTCACCTCGCCGGCTCGTATCAGCGCCACCAGCAACGTGTCCTGGACGATTTCCCGTTGGGCGCCACTGCCACCGATGCGCACGACATCCCGGCCCACTGGCTCGAGCAGCTTCGCACAATCAGCATAGCGTCCCTGGGCGAACGCCTGCACGGCGTGACAAAGGGTCGGGGCCACCGGCCCTGCCCGCAGGTGGCCGTGCCGGACCTGCTCACTCAGCACGTTGGCACGCTGTTCGAGGGCATGCTCGTCGCCCGTGACGGCCGCAAGAATAGCCATGTGGAAATCGGCGAAGGGAAAGCCGGGCTGCTGGAAGTGATTGGACGCATAGCGGGCCGCCTCGTCCCACAGGCCAGCCGGCACTTCGTGTCCGTAGGCCTGCAGACGCCACAGGAACGAAGCGCTGTCGCTGACCACATTGATCGGTACCCCGGCGGACACCGAGGGCGCCACCTGTTCGGTATAGAGGCCGAGTGCGGTTTCGGTATCGCCGCGCTCCAATGCCACCAGTGCGCCGTGCCAGGCGATATGACCGTGCAGGATGCCGCTGCGGTCGTAGCCGGGCAACCAGTCCCGGATGATCCCGGCCGCTTCGTCGTTGGCGCCGGACTCATGGAGCACATGGGCCACAGCATGCACCGCGTTGACGTTATTGCGCCGCAGTTCCAGCGCCCGTTGGGTCAGTTCACGGCCGAGGGCGACCTCACCGTTCTCGCCATGGGCCCAGCCGCGATAGGTGAGAAACCACCAGTCGTTTTCCGGAAAGTGACGGGCATGCCGTTCGCACAGCTCCACCCGGGCCTGGTCATGGTCAGCCATGCCGGAGAATGCGAACAGCCCGAACGCACCCAGCGGCAGGGACAGGATCACGGTATCCAGGGGCCAGCGGTCCGCGTGCTGCAAGGCACCGGCCAGGGCTTTGGTCGGCTGGCCATCGATGGCGAACCGGAGCACCTGCACATGGCTTCGCTCGCGCTCGGTGCCATTGGCCTGCGCCAGCTCCATCGCCCTGGCGATCCTGGCCTTGGCTTCGCGGGTTTCGGCGCGCACCGCGTGCAAGCGGGCACGGGCGGCATGGGCCAGGGCGAAATCCGGATCGACTGAGATGGCCGCCTCAAGGGTTTCAGCTGCGCCGGGCCATAGGGAAAGCAGCAGGTCCACACCACTGCGATAATATTCGGCGGCGACGTCAGACGTGGTCGAAAGGGGCAGGCTGTAACGGTCGAGGCAGGCCATTGGCTGCAAGGCTCCTGAGTGTTCCGGTTCAAACGAATGAGGAACATTAGACGTCAAACACGGCCGGCCGGCTTTCGACGAGCCGCCACGTGATGTAGAACAGAAGCCAGTCATGCCGCCAACCTGAATAAAAACCCAGGCCCCATGAAAATGCCTCGGGATGCTTGAACGGAGAGCTGGCTCGATCGCTATTTGGCGGCGGTCTCGAACAACCAATCGCGAAAAGCCTTCAACCTGGGCAGGCTCGAACACCCTGGTCGATAGACCACGTAATAGGCCAGGGGCGACTCGAACCTTATCTGCGGGAACAGCCTGACCAGTCGCCCCGCCGCCAGGTCATCGCGAGCCATGACACTGCGAGCCAGGGCCACTCCCTGCCCGTCAATAGCCGCCTGCAAGACTGCCGCCGAGTTATTGATCTTCATCCCACGTGAGGTCGCCACACCGGAAAGGCCCAATTTCTCGACCCACGCCGCCCACGTTGGGAAATCCATATGGCTGTCCATGGACAGGTCATGAATGAGGGTTTCCCGGGCAAGGTCGTCCGGCGCCTGCAGGCGCGCAGCACCCTCCAGCAGTTTGGGCGAACAGACGGGATAGACCTCCTCATCCATCAACTTTTCCGCGACCAGGCCAGGCCAGCTTCCCGGCCCGTACCGCACACCGATGTCGATCCGTTGGGCGAGGAAATCCACGGTCCGCAGATTCGTGTCCAGGCGCACATCCATGTCGGGCCAGGCGGCATGAAAACTTTCGATGCGCGGCAACAGCCATTTGGCGGCGAACGCGGGGCTGACCGTGACCGTGAGCACACCGCCATTCGATTCTTCCTTGAGCCTTTCCAGGCCTAGCGTGAGCCTGTCGAAACCGGCCCGAATATCAGGTAACGCATGTTCGGCTGCCTCCGTCGCCACGAGCCTGACCCGCCCGCTGGACGCCCGGTGAAAGAGCGGCGTGCCCAGCCAATCCTCCAGGGAGCGCACCAACTGACCGACAGCGGCAGGGGTGACGTTGAGTTCGGCGGCAGCAGCCGAAAAGCTCTGATGACGGGCACTGGCCTCGAAGGCACGCAAGGCATTGAGGTGGACGGGCATCTTCATGTCGATAAACTTTTTCTTTCTCGGAAGGACACTTTATGTGGTTTGTCGCCTGGAAGGGAAGCCTCGAATAATGGGCTCCAAGGCAGAACAGCGCCGCGTGGCGATCACTGCCAACCATGAAGTCCAGAGAGGTGCGGTATGAGCAATCAATTCAAGGGTAAAAAGCTGCTGGTCGTCGGTGGCACCAGTGGGATGGGCCTGGAAGTGGCCCGGATGGTACTCGCCGAAGGTGGCAGTGCAGTCATCGTGGGCAACCGCCCACAGAAAACCGAAGAAGCCCGCAAGGAGCTGTCCGCCCTGGGCGAGGTCGTCGCGCTGACCGCTGACCTGACCAGCGAAGAAGGCCTGGCCCAACTGACCCGAACCATCGATGAACACCACTGGAACATCGACCTGCTGGTCAATGCGGCCGGTGTGTTTTTCCCGAAACCGTTCCTGGAATACGAAGGTGCGGATTACGACCAGTACATGAAGCTGAACAAGGCTTTCTTCTTCATCACCCAGAAGGTCGCCGCCAACCTGGTGGCCAACGAACGTCCGGGCGCCATCGTCAACATCGGTTCGATGTGGGCCAAGCAGGCGATCGCCGCAACGCCCTCCTCGGCCTATTCCATGGCCAAGGCCGGCCTGCACTCGCTGACCCAGCATCTGGCCATGGAGCTGGCGCCGAAACACATCCGTGTCAACGCCGTTTCGCCAGCCGTTGTACAGACCCCGATCTACGAAGGCTTCATCCCCAAGGCCGACGTCCATAGCGCTCTGCAAGGCTTCAACAGCTTCCACCCGATCGGCCGTGTCGGCACCCCGCAGGACGTCGCCGAAGTCGTGACCTTCCTGCTGTCCGACAAAGCCAGCTGGGTCACCGGCGCCATCTGGGACGTGGACGGCGGCGTGATGGCCGGCCGCAACTGATTCACGACGCACGCTTTTGCGCCGGGTGTCATTGCGACACTCGACCTCAAATCTGAAAGGACCTATCCCCATGATGAATGACTGGAACACTTACCGCACCGCACTGTTGGAACGCGTCGGCGATCTCGCGACGCAAAGCCCCGATATTCTCCGTGGCTTGAACACGATTGACGGCGCGGCCGCCAAGACCGGCCACCTGGAGCCTAAGATCCATGAGTTGATCGCATTGGCCGTGGCCGTCACCACCCGCTGCGACGGTTGCATCACCGTGCACACCAAGAAGGCCGTCGAACTGGGCGCGACCAAGGCAGAGATCACCGAAGCACTGGGCGTCGCCATCGCCTTGAACGCAGGTGCGGCCCTGACTTATTCCGCACGCGTCCTCGAGGCGCACGCCCAACTCCCCAACGCTTGAGCCCTGACGAGGGGGCCGGCTCGCCGGTCTCCTTTCGCCGGCTCCTGGACATTCGCCCATGCTCGTCAATGCAGACTTTTCCCGTCCCGCCACCGTTGCGTCCCGCGACTACCAATGGGTCGCCTCGCCGCAGAGTGGCGTCGAACGCGTCATGCTGGATCGGCTCGGGGGTGAAAAAGCCCGAGCGACCAGTATTGTGCGCTATGCACCACAGTCCATTTTTCCGCCACATCCCCATCCTGGGGGCGAGGAGATCCTGGTCCTGTCTGGGACCTTCTCCGAAGGTGACGAACACCACCCCGCAGGCACTTATCTACGCAACCCACCAGGATCGGCCCATCAGCCTTTCAGCCGCGAAGGTGCGATCATCTTCGTCAAGCTCTGGCAGATGAAACCTGACGAGCAAGATCCGGTGCGGATCGATACAAGCGATCCCCTGGCCTGGCAACAGCAGGACAGTCGGGAAATCTGTCCGCTGTTCTCGGCCAAGGACGAACAGGTCTGCCTGCTACGCCTGCGGCCCGAAGATCCCCTCTTCACCCAAGGCATCGACAGCGCTGAGGTGCTGGTGCTTTCGGGCCAGATCGAAACCGCAGGGCAATCCTTCGAGCGCGGCAGCTGGATGCGCTTGCCACCAGGTGCCTACCCGGACATTACCGCCGGCAACCAAGGTGCCACGGTGTACCTCAAGACCGGGCATCTGCTCGATATGCCCACGGAGGCTTAGGCATGCAAACAGCTCGAATTGCGATCGTCGGGGCCGGCTTGAGTGGCCTGTACGCCGCCTATGCACTGCAGCAAAAAGGCGTCACGGACTATGTGGTGCTTGAAGCCCGGGACGTCCTCGGGGGACGCATCGTCTCCGCTCCCACAACCTTCGCCACGGGTCCGGAACAACCCGGCACCCTGGACCGCTTCGACCTGGGCCCCTCGTGGTTCTGGCCTGGCTACCAACGGCAGCTGGATCGTCTCATCCAGACGCTGAAGTTGCGTCGTTACGAGCAGTACGAGATCGGCGACATGATGGTCGAGCGCTCACGTGACGCTGCGCCTGCGCGCATGCGCGGCTACGTGAATTCACCGCCTTCGATGCGTCTGGAGGGTGGCATGGGCGCCCTTGTCGAGGCCCTGTTCGACGCTCTGGACCCGGCGCGAGTCTTCACCGGACACACCGTGCGCAGCATGTGCCGCACAGCACAGGGCATTGAGCTGTCTAGCACCGACGCCTCAGGCCAGGTCACGACGTGGGGCGTGGAGCAGGTGCTCCTGGCCATGCCGCCGCGGCTGGTGCAGGCCACTGTTGAGTTTTCGCCGGCCCTGCCGCTGGAGCTCGCACGAAGCTGGGCAGCGACCGCTACATGGATGGCCCCCCATGCCAAGTATTTCGCCCTCTTCGATACGCCTTTCTGGCGTGAGCAAGGGCTTTCCGGTGAAGGTCGAAGCGGTGTCGGCCCTTTGGTGGAAATCCACGATGCCTCGATCCCACAAGGCAGCGCTGCGCTGTTCGGCTTCATTGGCGTGCCCGCAACATTTCGCAAGAACATGCCCGAAAGTGAATTGCGATCACTTTGCCGCGCTCAGTTGGTCCGGATGTTTGGACCTCAGACGGGCACTCCAAAAGCCGAGTTCCTGAAAGACTGGGCGGCGGAGCCCTTCACCGCCACCGCAGCTGATCTCACGGGTGCGAGCCAACATGCCGCGGCGCCCTCAGCCATGGCAGCCTCTGGGCCCTGGAGTGGATGCCTTGCCGGTATCGCCAGTGAATGGTCGCCGCAGTTTCCCGGCTATGTCGCCGGGGCAGTCGATGCGGCTGATCGGGGCGTACAGGCAGTGTCGCAGTCCATCACTCAAGGACCTTCTGCCCGAGATCGATCATGAAATGGGGCACCCTCGAAGCCCCTCATGGCCTCACACCCCCCGCGCCTTTGAAGGTACGTGCCCAGTCCATCCCTGCGCGCCACAGCTTCCCCGAGCACGCTCATGACTGGCACCAGATGGTCTACGCGATTTCCGGCGTGTTGACGGTCAATACACAGGCCGGCTCCTTCATGATCTCGCCGGAACAGGCCGCTTGGCTGCCAACCGGTCTCAGTCACCAGGTCGGCTCGATGTTCGGTGCGGAGTTTCGCAGCCTGTGGATCAGCGATCGCATTCCCTCCGAGCTGCCTGGCGACCGTCCCACGCTGTTCGACGTGTCGCCCCTGCTCAAGGCACTGATCATCGAAGCGGCACGGGTGGAAGATGAAGAAGACACCGAGGGCTACACCCGCCGCATCACGCAATTGATCCTCGACCAACTGCGTCGCACCACGCCTCTTTCCACCGCCCTGCCCTGGCCCCGTAACCAGGCATTGGCGACGCTGTGCGAAGCCCTTTATGCCGACCCGGCAGACCCGACGGAAATGGACACCTGGGCTCGGAGACTGGGCATGTCCGAGCGGACGCTGGCGCGGCACTTCGTCAGTGAAACAGGCATGAGCTTGCGGACCTGGCGAAGACGACTACGTCTGTTCAGGGCCATCGAACTGCTGGGCGACGGCCTGGACGTGACCCGTACGGCCCTGGAGCTGGGCTATGGTTCCACCTCCGCGTTCATCTACGCGTTTCGCCAGGAATTGGGCAGCAGTCCGCAGGCATATATGCGCGGGGAATAGGCAACGACGAAAGCCCGGGCAAATCACGTCGGTTTCCTCGACATTGCCCGGGAACAACCGCCCACCCATTGAGGCTCAGACGACGCCCGAATCCATCGTCAGCACCATGCGAAATTTCACCTCACCTGACTTCACCTTCTGGTAAGCCTCCCAGGCATTCTCCAGGGGTCGGGTTTCGATCATGGCGCGCACGTCGGTCATGACGCTGAAATCCAGGGTTTTCTCGGATTCGTAGGGAGTGCCGGTGATCGCACCTTGGACGCTGCGTTCGCCGCCCACCAGCGCACCGGGCATGATCGTCAGCGGCTGCTGCCCCACGCCCACCACCAGCAAACGTCCCTGTGGCGCGAGGGCAGGCATTAGCGAGGATACCGCGGCGCTGTCGGTGATGGTGGTCAGGATCACCTGGGCCCCACCCATCTCCTTGAGCCGAGCGACCGGATCCTCGACATGGGTATCGAGGTAGTGATGAGCGCCCAGCGCCAGGACATCTTGCGCAATGTCGGCGCCACGCCCGACGGCCACGACCTTGAAACCCATCCGCCGCGCGTACTGGATGGCCAGGTGACCGAGGCCGCCGATGCCCTGGATCGCCACCAGATCCCCCGCCTGGGCGCCAGACTTGCGCAGGGCATTGAACGTGGCGATGCCCGCGCACAGCAATGGCGCCGCTTCCACGGCATCCAACTGATCCGGGATCGCCACCAGCCCGGTGGCGCGTGCGGTCATCATCTCTGCGTAGCCGCCATCCCGGGAGCTGCCCACCATGGGCTGGTTGCTGCACAGGTTGAAGTGCCCGCGACGGCACTGCTCACAAGCGTTGCAATGCCCTCCCAAACGTCCGATGCCAACCCGCTGGCCCACCCGCCAACCACCTTGGACGCCCGCGCCGAGGGCCACGATCCGCCCCACCACTTCATGACCGGGCACGCGGGGCAATTGCAGACCGCCCTCCAGCCCTTCGATAGCCCCGGCGTCCGCCCCACAGACCCCGCAGGCCTGCACTTCGATCAATACATCACCCGTGCCCGGTTCGGGTATTTGCCGTTCGACCAGCTCCAGCAGGCCCGGCCGGGTAACCTGCATGGCCTTGTAGGTGTTCTTGGTCATTTTCTCTCGCCTCTGTGATCAAAACCTGAGTTCGAGTGTGTGCAGATGCCACTTGCCGGACAAAGCAGATTACTTTTAGCGCAGGGCAAGAAAAACTTTATGGGTGTGCAGGGAACGCCTTATCTGCTTTACCCTGTGGGACCGAGGGAAGTATCCCAGGCAGGCTGCACAGCCGCCGTTATTCCTCTGAACTGATTGGTGAATGCGAGATGACCCTGGCGTTGCTGCTTGCCCTCTTCCCCATTGCCTTGTTGATCGCATTGGGTGCCTGGCTCAGGCAATCGAACTTTCTGGCCGACAGCTTCTGGCCCCAGGCCGAGCGGCTGGGCTACTACGTGCTGCTGCCGTCGCTGTTTCTCCATGGCCTGGCGACCGCCCAGCTCGGTGATGTCCCGGTGGGCGGGATGATCCTGGCGCTGGTGATGTCGACCGTCACGGTTGCGGTCTTGCTGGTGGGGTCGCGAGGTCTTTTTGCGGGTAATGATGCGGCCTTCACCTCGGTCTTCCAGGGCGGCGTGCGCTTCAATAATTATGTGGGGGTATCTGCGGCCGCCGGACTGTTCGGTGCATCCGGTATTACCTTGGCAGCCGTGGCCAACGCGGCGATCGTGCCGACGGTCAATATTCTCTGCGTGCTGGTATTCGCCCGCTTCGGTCCTGGGGGACGATTGCCGCTCAAGCTCATCGCCAGGCAATTGGTAACGAACCCACTGATAATGGCGTGTCTGGCCGGCATCATCCTGCAAGGGACAGGGATCGGCATACCCCGAGGACCGGAAGCGGTATTCAAGGCGCTTGGCCAGGCGTCGTTGCCCCTCGGCCTGCTGTGTGTCGGGGCGGCCCTGGACCTGAAAACGGCGCGCAGCTGGTTGAAGCCGATCGGCCTGTCCTCGATCACCAAGTTCGTGATCATGCCGATCGTGACCTTGATCGCCTGCCGCATGATCGGCCTGCGGGGCGATGCGGCGATTGCCGTCCTGCTTTTCCAGTCCCTGCCGACGGCATCGTCGTCCTACATCATGGCCCGGCAGATGGGCGGTGATGCCCCGCTGATGGCCGGCATCATCGCGGGCCAGACGCTGCTCGCCGCGCTTGCCCTGCCGGTCGCCGTCATCACCCTTTCGTCATGGGTATGACGAGCCATCATCAGAACAAGCCCATCTGCCCGCCCACCAAGGTCAGGAAATCATCGCCCACGAACGGCAGGATCGCATCCGCCACCGGTTGCAGCTGCTTGCTCACGTAGTGGTCGTAGTCGATGGCGGCGCTGCGGGTTTCCAGCGGCTCGGGGCCGGCGACGGTGATGACGTAGCTGATCCAGCCACCATTCTGGTATTGCCGCGGGCGACCCTGGCGCTGGTTGAACTCGTCGGCAATCCGCGCCGCTCGCACGTGGGGCGGGACATTGCGCTCATAGTCATCCAGCGGTCGACGCAGGCGCTTGCGGTAGACCAGTCGCTCATCGAACGTCCCGGCCAGGGTCTGTTGGACGTAATCGCGCACGTAATCCTGGTAAGGCTTGCGATGGAAGATCCGCTCGTACAACTCCTGCTGGAATTGCCGGGCCAGCGGCGACCAGTCGGTGCGCACGGCCTCCAGCCCCTTGTAGACGATTTCATCGCTACCGTCGGCACGGGTCACCAGCCCGGCGTAGCGCTTCTTGCTGCCTTCCTCGGCACCACGAATCGTCGGCATCAAAAAACGCTTGAAGTGGGTTTCGAACTGCAGCTCCAACGCACTCTGCAACCCGAACGTCTCATGCACGTATTCGCGCCACCACTGGTTGACGTAAGCCACCAGCTCACGACCAATGCCGGCTGCCTCCTCCTGGCCATGGGCCCGGCGCAACCAGACGAAGGTGGAGTCCGTATCGCCATAGATCACCACATGGCCCCGAGCTTCGATCAACTGCCGGGTCTGCTGCATGATCTGGTGGCCGCGCAAGGTAATGGATGAGGCCAGCCTTGGATCGAAGAAGCGGCAACCGCTGGAACCGAGTACGCCGTAGAAGGCGTTCATGATGATCTTCAGGGCCTGGGACAGCGGCGCGTTGTGTTCGCGCTTGGCGGTTTCCCGGCCTTCGGCAACGCGTGCCACGATGGACGGCAGGCAATGGCGGGTGCGCGAGAACCGTGCGCCGCGAAAGCCCGGCACCGACTCGCGATCGTCCGGATGCCGCAGGCCTTCGATCAGACCCACCGGGTCGATGAGAAACGTGCGGATGATCGACGGATACAGGCTCTTGTAGTCCAGCACCAGGACCGATTCGTAGAGCCCGGGCTGGGAGTCCATGACAAAGCCGCCCGGGCTGGCCTGGGGCGGGCGCTGGCCAAGATTCGGTGCCACGAACCCCTGGCGGTGCATCAGCGGCATGTACAGGTGCGTGAAGGCCGCCACCGAACCGCCACTGCGGTCCGCCGGCAGGCCGGTAACACTGGCCCGCTCCAGCAGGAACTTGAGCAGCTCGGTCTTGGCGAAGATCCGCATCACCAGCTCGCAATCCTTGAGGTTGTAGCGGGCCAGGGCCGGCTTGTCCTCGGCGAACATGCGATTGATTTCGTCCATGCGCTGATAA
Source organism: Pseudomonas sp. ICMP22404 (assembly GCF_006227205.1). GTDB lineage: Bacteria > Pseudomonadota > Gammaproteobacteria > Pseudomonadales > Pseudomonadaceae > Aquipseudomonas. The sequence goes on along the minus strand of NZ_VCNG01000002.1, from coordinate 106,575 downwards.
GGGGTGCCGATGGCCTTGCCCTCCCCCAACAACGTCTGGGCGACGTTTTCCAGGCTGAACGAAGGGAAGCTCCAGGTGGCCGAGCGCAGGGACTCGATGCCATCGATGATCAGTCGTCCGGCCGCCGAGGCAAAGAAGTGGTTGTTGCGCGCACCGTGCTCGCGCCACTGCATCTCCTCCCCGCCTCGCCCCAGGCGCAACGGCACGGCCAGCCGCCGGGCATGCTCGTGCAGCACCCGCAGGTCGAACTGCACCAGGTTCCAGCCGATGATCGCGTCGGGGTCGAAACGGGCGAACCAGTCGTTGAGTTTCTTCAGCAGCAGCGTGCGGGATTCACAGTATTCGAGCTGGAAATCCACATCGCTGTCGTCGCCATTGGGCGGGCCGAGCATGTACACCTGGCGCTCGCCGCAGCCTTCCAGGGCAATGGAATACAGTTCACCCTGGGCCGTGGTCTCGATGTCCAGGGACACCAGGCGCAACGCCGGACGGTAATCGGGGGCCGGTTTCATCTGGGCATCCAGCAACAGGCCGTCGGTGCCCGGCGTACCGCTGAACCAGACCGGCGCGGTGATGAATCGCTCCATCAGGTAGCGCTCCGGCGGCCGGATATCGGCCTCGAACACGTCCACGCCCGCCCGCCGCAAGGTCGTGTCCAGGCGCATCAGTTGGGCGTGTTGGCGGCAATACAGGCCCAGCACCGGTCGATGCTCGAAATCCAGCAGGTCGAGGGGGCGCAATTCAATGTCCTTCTCCCCTTGCAGCAGGGCTTCGACCTGGCCACGCTGGAGCTGCGGCACGAACGCCACCGACGGCTGCACCGCCAGCCGCACACGCCGAGGCCCGGCGTCTGTCGCCAGCCAGAATTCGACTTCGGTGCCCGCTGGGGTGTCGCGCCAATGCCGGGTCAGGACGAAGCCCTGCTGTAAATCCACCGCTGTGACCTCGAATCTTGGGTAAGGGGTGATTCTACCCGCCATCTCTCAGGGAAACAGTGAACCTGAGTGGCGAGGGGATTTATCCCCTCGCCACAATGATAAATTCACCGCCGATGGCGTTTTTGGACGACTGGCCGCCGTTTTACCGCTTGCCCTGCGCCGCCGGGTCTACGATTCTTTAACAACACCTGCAAAAACACCCCCGAGGCCCTCCCAATGAAAACCGTCGCGCAGTTGCTCCGGATGAAGGACGAGAAGAACCAGCATGTGCACACCATCTCACCGGACGACATGGTGTTGCAGGCCTTGATGCGCATGGCCGAGAAAAACGTCGGCGCCTTGTTGGTGGTGAAGAACGATGAAGTGCTGGGGATCATCAGCGAGCGTGATTATGCGCGCAAGATGGTCTTGCACGGCCGCTCATCGGTGGGCACAAAAGTCAGCGACATCATGGTATCCCCCGTGATCACCATCGATCCGCACCAGACCGTCGAGACCTGCCTGAGCATCATGACCGAAAAGCACTTGCGGCATTTGCCGGTGGTGGACGACGGCAAACTCGTCGGCCTGCTGTCCATCGGTGACCTGGTCAAGGAAGCCATTGCCGAACAGGCGAACCTGATCCAACAACTGGAGCAGTACATTCGCGGCGAATGATCGACTCGCCAGGTTGCTCATTCCCAACCCACTTCTATATTGAAGGGGTTGTCCCTGCCCGAGCACCCCGATGGCCGACGCCGAGCGACTGATCATTTGCGAACATTGCGATGCGGTGTACGAGCCGGTGGAGCTCGTCCCGCATCAGAAAGCCTCGTGCGTGCGATGTGGCGCGGTGATCCAGCGCTATAACGGGCTGACCATCGAAAAACGCCTGGCCTTGAGCGTAACGGCGGCGGTGTTGTGGGCCTTCGCCAACGTCTACCCGGTGATGAGCATCCGCTTCCAGGGCCTGAACAACAGCGCCACGCTGTGGGATTCCATCGTGGCCTTGAGCCAGGGGCCGATTACCTTCATCGCCCTGGTGGCAGCGGTGGCAATCATCATCGCTCCACTCCTTCAACTGGCCCTGCTGCTCTGGGTGCTGGGGCATGCCTACGCCAACCGCCGTGCGCCGGGGTTCAACCTGTGCATGCGCAGCCTGGAAACGCTGCGACCATGGAGCATGCTGGAGGTCTGCCTGCTGGGCGCGCTGGTGGCGGTGATCAAACTCGCCGGGTTGCTGGACGTACTGCCGGGTATCGGCCTGTTCGCCCTGGCGGCCTTGAGCCTGCTGATGATCCGTATTGCCGGGCGCGATGTGCGCGACCTGTGGAGCAGCCTGTGAACGGCAAACCGCTGGATACCCCACCACTGGCCGGTGAGCTGGACCTGTGCCTGTGCCATGGCTGCGGCCTGGCCTGCGACATGACCGACGAGCCCACGACCTGCCCGCGTTGCGACGCCCTCCTGCACCGACGCAAACCCGATGCCCTCACCCGCACCTGGGCCTACATGCTGGCCGCGCTGGTGTTCTATATCCCGGCCAACCTGCTGCCGGTGATGAACACCCGGATGCTCGGGGACGGCGCCGACAGCACGATCATCAGCGGCGTGATCGAGTTCTGGCGCAGCGGTGCCTGGGACATCGCCCTGATCATCTTCATCGCCAGCATCGCCGTACCCGGCATCAAGTTCGTGGTCCTGACGCTGCTGCTGGTCACCGTGCAACGACGCAGCAGCTGGGCCCAGCTCCAGCGAGCGAAGCTGTACCGGCTGGTGGAAGTCATCGGCTATTGGTCGATGCTCGACGTGCTGGTGGTGGCCCTGGTGGCGGCGCTGGTGAAGTTCCAGGCACTGAGCGATATCGAACCGCGCCCGGGGATCCTGTTCTTCGGCCTCGTCGTGCTGTTCACCATGCTGTCGGCCATGAGTTTCGACCCACGGCTGATCTGGGACACCCCACCCCCCTCGGAGGAGGCCATGGATGAAATCGCAAGCCACTGACGGACAACAACCCGCGCCGGGGCGCGCCCACGTCACCAGCAGTCGCTGGTCGGTGTCGCTGGTGTGGATCGTGCCGATCATCGCGGTGCTGGTGGGCCTGTCGCTGGTAGTCCACAACTGGCTGCAGGAAGGCCCGACCATCACCATTACCTTCAAGACCGGCGAAGGCCTGACCGCCAACAAGACCGCGGTGAAATACCGCAACGTGGTGATCGGCCAGGTCACGGACGTGCAGTTGAGCGATGACCAGAAGAACGTCACCGCCACGGTCAAGCTGGCCAAGAACGCCGATACGTTCACCCACGAAGACTCGGTGTTCTGGGTGGTCCGGCCGCGCATCGGCGCCGGTGGCATTTCCGGGATCGACACGTTGCTGTCAGGGGACTTCATCGGGGCCGACGCCGGGCATTCGAAAGTACGCGCCAAGTCGTTCACCGGCCTCGAGGCACCGCCACCGATCACCTACGGCGAACCGGGCAAGCGCTTTACCCTGCACTCCCGCGACCTCGGTTCGCTGGACATCGGCTCACCGGTTTATCTGCGCAAGATTCCGGTGGGCCAAGTGGTCTCCTACGCCCTGGACGCGGACGGCAAGGGCGTCAATATCGAGGTCTTCATCAACGCACCGAACGACGCTTATGTCACCGAGAACACCCGGTTCTGGAACGTCAGCGGCGTGGACTTGAACGTCGGCGCCAATGGCTTCGCGGTCAGGACCGAATCGCTCTCGGCATTGCTGGTCGGCGGCATCGCGTTCAGGGCACCGGACTACAATCCCGACGACACGCCAGCAGCCGAAGACAAGAACTACGAACTGTTCGCCGACCAACAAAGCGCCCTGGCGCCACCCAGTGGCAAGGCGCAATACCTGGCCCTGCGTTTCGATCAGGCGCTGCGGGGGTTGAAGGTCGATGCACCGGTGGAATTCCTCGGCGTGGAAATCGGCAGGGTCGTGGCCATCAACCTGGATTTCGACGAGAAGCAACGCAGTTTCCCGGTCAATGTCGGCGTGGTGATCTACCCCCAGCGCCTGGGCAAAGCCCACGAGAAATTGCTCAAGGCGCTCAATCATGATCCAGAAGACGAGGCCGCCTCGGCCCGCCTGCTCGGCAGCTTCGTCGAACGTGGCCTGCGCGCCCAGGCCCGCAGCGGCAACTTGCTGACCGGGCAGTTGTACATCTCCCTGGACTTCTATCCCAAGGCCGAGAAAGTCGCTTTCGACCCCGCGGCCCGCCCCGTCCGAATCCCGACCATTCCTGGCAGCCTGCAGCAATTGCAGGAGCAACTGCAGTCGGTGATCGAGCGGATCAACAAGCTGCCGCTGGAAAGCATCGCCAGTAACCTGGATGGCAACCTCGTGGAATTGCGCAAAGGCCTGAAGCAATTCAACGGCAAGACCCTGCCAAGCGTGCAGAATACCTTGCAAGACGTCAGCAAGACCTTGCAGTCGGCCAACACCACGCTGGCCGAAGACTCGCCTCAGCGCGAGCAGTTGACCCAGACCCTCGACGATCTCGGTCGCATGTCGCGCTCGCTGCGAGAACTGTCCGACTACTTGAGCCGTCATCCCGAATCGCTGCTGCGCGGTCGTCCCAAGGATGCCCCGCTCACCTTCCCGGTGAAAGAATGATCAGAGGAGCACGCGCCATGCCGCCGATGCTGAAAGTCGCCCTCGTCGCCGTGGCGCTGCTGCTCGGCGCCTGTCGCAGCGATCCGATCCATTACCACACCTTGAGCCCGGTCCAGCCGACAGGCAAGCCACCCTCCGGCGTCGACATCCGGATCGAGCAGGTCAGCGTCCCGCCTCAGGTGGATCGCCCCCAGATGGTCATTCGCCAGGGCAACAGTGGATTGGCGATCCTGGAGACCGAATGGTGGGGCGCCAGCCTGGCGGATGAGCTGCGCAGCAGCCTGGAGGAACAACTGAGCAATCCCGGCGCGCCGAAGGCGTTACTACGGGTAGACGTACAACGTTTCGATTCGGTCCCCGGCCAGTACGCCCGCATGGACGTGCAATGGCGCTTGCGTAACCTCAGCGACGAAGCCCACGCCTTTACCTGCCGCAACCACCTGCAGACTCCTGCGGGAAGCACCCTCGACGAGCTGGTGCTGGCCCACCAGAATAACGTCCGGCAGTTCGTCGACCTCATCGCCCAGGCGGCCACTCGAAAGGCATGCCCATGACCTTTCGGACACGCCTACGCAGCCCAATGCAGTGACAGCACCGGGGCCACCCGCGGATGCTGGTCGATGCGCTCCAGCACTGCGTGAAATTCCGGTCGTGCACTGAGCATCGCCTCTCGCGTTCCGGCCCACTTGGTAATCACCGCTGCGAGAATATCCAGCGCTCCCGGCTCGGCACCGCTGAAGAACGGTTGCGCCGGAAACTGATCGGCAAACAACGTCCAATTGCGATACAAGCGATGCTTCGTGCCCGACACCAATTGCTGCCGGGTCGCCTCATCCGCCTCGGCCAGCCAGCGCTCCGGAAAATCGATGATACCGATGGGCGTGTAGCAATTGGCGACGATGTAAACCAGGCCCCGTATGGCTTGTGCACGCTGGACCGGGTCCTCGGGCAGCAACTTCGATTCCGGATAGGTCAGCCCGAGGTGGATCAGAATGGCGGCGGCTTCGGTCAGCACCGAACCGTCCGGCAACTGCAAGGTCGGCACCTGTTTCTGGGGATTCAACGCCTCGAGTGCCTTGGCCGCGTCATTGTCTTCGGTCGAATAGGCATCGACCCGGCGATAAGGCACACCACATAGGCACAGGGCAATCTCCACGGCCGAAGAACCGGATTGCCTGTAGCCGAATAACTGATACATAAGCCTGCCTCCAGGGAAGGTTCAGTCGATAGAACCCTTCGCACGCCCGATGTTCCACGCCGTGGACGACCTGCACATCGAGCAGTTATCACTGCCATCGATGGTCACCATCACTTCAATGAAGTTCTCATGATCACTGCCCGACGCAACAATGGCCCCACACAAACCCACTGCATCCCCCGGAGCACACCATCATGAAACGCCAAATCATCCTCAGCCTCGCTTTCTCGGTTCTGGCAGCCAACGCATTCGCCGCTTCTTCCCACCCGGTCGTTGCCGAAGGTGGTTCCGATCGACTGATTGAGAACCGCGTCGCTGAAGGTGGTTCGGATCGTTTGATCGAGAATCGCGTCGCTGAAGGTGGTTCGGATCGTTTGATCGAGAATCGCGTCGCTGAAGGTGGTTCGGATCGCTTGATCGAGAATCGCGTCGCTGAAGGTGGTTCGGATCGCTTGATCGAGAATCGCGTTGCTGAAGGTGGTTCGGATCGCTTGATCGAGAATCGCGTCGCTGAAGGTGGTTCGGATCGTTTGATCGAGAATCGCGTCGCTGAAGGTGGTTCGGATCGCTTGATCGAGAATCGCGTTGCTGAAGGTGGTTCGGATCACCTGACTCAGAATCGCGCATGACCTGCCGCCCTGCTCTGCCCGACAAAAGCCCGGTCTTATCCACCGGGCTTTTTTCATGGTCGCCGTTCGCCAGGCTCTGTGTGAAAAGCTTTGAGTATCAAGGCTTTCATACAGAGCCTAGCGTCCCGCCGACCGCGCCATGCACCGCTGATAGCGCTCGTCCACCCGCTTGGCAAACCATGCAGTGGTCAGCTTGCGGGTGATTTTCGGGCTCTTGAGTACGATCCCCGGCAACACCGCACGAGGTAACGGCTTACCCTCGGCCTTTTCAGCCAGTTCGAAGACGCGCTTGTAGAGTTTACTGTCCTCGAATGCCAGGCTGTCGCCCTGCTCCAACTGATCGCGAATGGTCGGGTTACGCATTCCCAACGATTTCCCAAGCGTGCGCACCGCCAGCTCGGTGCTGCCGGGCATGATGGAGTCATGCTGGATCAGGTCACCGTCGAGGGCGAGAGAAATGCCTGAGGCGCGACTCACGGCATGCTGGAACGCCGCGTTGCGGCTGGCGTACCAACCGGCATTGAAATCGGCGAAGCGATACAGCGGCTCGGTGTAGCTCACCGGATACCCCAGCAAATGCGCAATGCCGAAGTACATCCCACCGCGCCGGCTGAACACTTCCTGGCGAATCGACCCCTCCACCGTATAAGGATAATGTCGGGCATTGGCCTGGGCGAAGGCGATACTGACCTGCATCGGCCCGCCGGTGTGCACCGGGTTGAAACCGTCGAACAACGTTTTGCCCAACGGCACCATGCCAATGAAATCATCGAAAATGCCGCTCAGCTCCTTTTCGCTGCGCACCGCGGCGAGCCGGTCGCTGTAACTCTTGCCGTTGGATGAACGCACCTGGAGTGCGCCGCTGACCAATAGCCCGGGAATATGCAACTTCGCCGCACGGCGATCGATTTCCTGCCGGGCAATCTTGCCCAGTCCCGGCACCGTGGGGTCGGCCTGGAATGTCGACTCCTGCTCAGCGACAGCCAGTACCGAACAGATATTCTGCGTCGTAGGCGGGATCTGCTGCGCGGTTAACGCATCATAGATATCCGTGGCCCAGCCTTCGCGATCCGCGGTCTTGGCCGGCAACAACCGCACGATCTGCGCCTTGACCTCGGCGGGCTGGCGCTCGGGCTCCTGGACCTGACGACTGCCACAACCGGCCAGGACCAGCAGCGCCGGGAGAATGAACAACCATCGATTGAAAGGCATAGGGCTCCATCAGGTTTGTACTCCAGAGCACCATACGATCAAAAGCTGGGACAGGCTATATTCCGTCGTTTGCCACACGGATAAAACCGGCTCGGTAACCACCGGAAAACCCATGTGGGAGCCCGGCTTGCCCGCGAAGACGGTGGCACACACAACATCAATGCAAACTGACCCACCGCTATCGCGAGCAGGCTCGCTCCCACAAGGGATCTGCGGTAGATTCGATGTCTGTGAACACCCTGAAGCACTGTGGGAGCGGGCTTGCTCGCGATGACGGTGGCACACAAAACATCGATGCACGCTGACCCACCGCTATCGCGAGCAGGCTCGCTCCCACAGGGGAATGGTTGGATCAGATGCCGCTCAGTGCCAGGTCCATCGCAAAGTAGGTGAAGATCAAATCCGCTCCCGCCCGTTTGATCGCGCCAAGGCTTTCTCGCACCACTCGGGCTTCGTCAATGGCGCCGGCCTGGGCGGCGAATTTAATCATCGCGTATTCGCCACTGACCTGATACGCCGACAACGGCAGGTTCGACGCCTGGCGAATGTCACGGATGATATCGAGGTAGGCGCCGGCCGGCTTGACCATCAGCGCATCGGCGCCTTCCTGTTCATCGAGCAGGGATTCGCGCAACGCTTCGCGACGGTTCATCGGGTTCATCTGGGTAGCTCTTGCGGTCGCCCTTCAACGCGCTGCCGCCAGCCTCACGGAACGGGCCATAAAGCGCCGAGGCGAATTTAGTGGAATAGGCCATGATTGCCGTCTGGCTGAAGCCAGCTTCATCCAGCGCCTTGCGAATCGCCTGGACCTGCCCATCCATCGCCGCGGACGGAGCGATGACATCGGCACCGGCGCGGGCCGCTGCCACGGCTTGCCGGCCCAGGTTGAACAGGGTCAGGTCGTTGTCCACTTCATGCCCATGAAGCACGCCGCAATGACCATGATCGGTGTATTCACAGAAACACGTGTCGGACATCACAATCATTTCCGGCACAGCGTCCTTGCAGATCGCGGCCATGCGCGACACCAGGCCACGCTCGTTCCAGGTGTCGCTGCCGTCGCTGTCCAGATGATGGGACACGCCAAAGGTCATCACCGACTTGATGCCAGCACGGGCATATCGCTCGATCTCGCCAGCCAGTTTCGACTCAGGAATGCGCACCACGCCTGGCATGCTCTTGATCGGCACGAAGTCATCGATTTCTTCTTCGACGAAAATCGGCAGGACCAGGTCGTTCAACGTGAACTCGGTTTCCTGGAAAAGACTGCGCAGGCTGGCATTACGACGCAGGCGGCGTGGACGTGCTTCGGGGAACTGGCTGGACATGGAACTCCTGGGCAAATGGGGGGCAATCACAGGGGGCCAAAGCTTATGCCTTGGCCACCCCGGGTACAAACGACACCTGGAAAACAGTGTGTTACCGGCAGAGCAATAATCCGCTTACACGCTCAGCGAACCGTTGATACAAGTCAGTGCCCTTGAGCCGCACGCCGCTCTGCTCACTCGGGAATCTTCAAACCCCGGACCACGGCCGGCCGCGCCAGGAAGCGCTCCAGCACCCGCGTCACGTTGGGGAAGTTCTGGATCCCCACCAGATCGCCGGCCTCATAGAACCCGATCAAGTTGCGCACCCATGGGAACGTGGCAATGTCGGCAATGGTATAGCGCTCACCCATGATCCAGTCGCGCCCTTCCAGGCGCCCATCGAGTACCTTGAGCAAACGCCTGCTTTCCTCGACATAACGGTCGCGAGGACGCTTGTCCTCATAGTCCTTGCCAGCGAATTTATTGAAGAAACCCAGCTGCCCGAACATCGGCCCGATACCGCCCATCTGGAACATCAACCACTGAATCGTCTCGTAGCGCGCCGCCGATTCCTGGGCCAGCAGTTGACCGCTCTTGTCCGCCAGGTAAATCAGAATCGCCCCGGACTCGAACAACGCCAACGGCTGGTCCCCCGGACCATGGGGATCGAGAATCGCCGGGATCTTGTTGTTCGGGTTGAGTGAGAGGAATTCAGGGGAGAGCTGATCGTTGCTGCCAAAGTCCACTTTGTGGGGTTCGTAGGGCAGGCCGATCTCCTCCAGCATGATCGAGACTTTCACGCCGTTGGGGGTTGGCAGGGAGTAGAGCTGGAGCCACTCGGGGTATTGGGCGGGCCATTTCTGGGTGATGGGAAATTGGGTCAGATTGGGCATGGGAGCTCCATGGCGGAAGGGAAATGCTGGAGCATAATTCAGGATCGGGTGGATGGCATCAGGAAATGCCACCCTCCTGACGGTCACAGAATTCACGCAGGCCGTTATTAATTTCGCAACATCCTGTCGTTAATGTTCATGCCATCTCATGGAAGAGAGCCGTGGCAGGATCGAACCAAAGGGCTTCAGGAGACTCAGAGCAATGCCCCGAGGAATCGAAGCGGCGTAACGACAAGGAAAACATCCGAAGCCAAGGCTTCGCGGTGCCAGGGTTTGTCAGCCTGACTCGAAGCCTGACTCGAGACAGCCGAAGAACATAATCCGATGATCAACCCACTGAAGTTCACCCGACACCTCCAACGCCGTTCATGGCTGATCCTGCCGACGCTGCTCGTGATCTGCGGTCTGGTGTTGTCACTGGAGTCCAGCGTCAGTCGCGCCCAGCCAGTCGACGGCATCCAGACCCTGGTGTTCCTGCGCCACGCCGAAAAACCCGCCGGCGGCCTGGGCCAACTCAATTGCCAGGGTCTCAATCGCGCCATCGACCTGGCCACCCTGTTGCCACAAAAGTTCGGCAAGGCCGACTACGTATTCGCGGCCAACCCGACCCGCAACGTTGAGGAAGGCGAGCGGGATAACTCCTATAGCTATATTCGCCCGCTGATGACCATCAGCCCCAGCGCGATCAAACTCGGCTTGCCGGTCAATATCGAGTACTCGGCCAACGACACCAGCGCCCTGGCCGACGAATTGCTGCACGACAAGTACCACAACGCCACCATCTACACGGCCTGGTCCCACGGCTATCTGCCGGAACTGATCAACAAGGTGGCTGGCGAGGCCGTGGGCAAGAAGCAGACCATTGCCCAAGACTGGGAATCGGGGGATTTCGATTCGTTGTACGTACTGACCCTGACCTGGCACAACGGCAAGGCCAGCCTCACCAGCCAGAGCTACAAGCAGGGCTTGGATAACAGGCAGGAGACCTGTCCGACGTAAGCGGCAGGCATCGTAGGAGCTGGCGAAGCCGCGATCTTCTGATTTTGATCTTTCGCTTGAGGCTCAATTGTCAGTGGAGAGATCGCAGCCTCGTTGCACTCGACAGCTTCTACAGGACGGAGCCCGGCGCAAGCGCCCTCACCACAGCAAGCGTCCTCGCCACAGGGTATGATGCGTCTACATCCCTACTGCCCGGACCTTCTCCATGTCTTTATCTCCTGCCGCTCCCGTTCGGGGCTGGTCGTTCTGGTGGAAACCCGCCCTGTTCCTGCTGGTGGCTTGCGTCGGCCTGTACTACGTCAAATGGTCGCCCTACTACCTCAAGGCGTTTGTCGCCGCCGATAACCACAGCATCGGCGGTTCGATCCTCAACGATGCACAGACCACGCCGCTGATGGCCGCGCTGACCTACGCCAAGGTGTATTTCCTGGCGATCTGGAAAGCGGCGGTGCTGGCGGTGATCCTGGGCTCCCTGTTGCAGGTACTGATTCCCCGTGACTGGCTGTTGCGCCTGTTCGGCCAGGCCGGCTTTGCCTCGACTCTGCGCGGCGGGCTGTTCGCCCTGCCCGGCATGATGTGCTCATGCTGCGCGGCGCCGGTGGCGGCCGGCATGCGTCGGCAGAATGTCTCGGTGGGCGCGGCGCTGGCCTTCTGGATCGGCAATCCGGTGCTCAATCCCGCGACCCTGGTCTTCATGGGCTTCGTGCTGGGCTGGGGCTTCACCGCCCTGCGACTGGTGGCGGGCATTGTGCTGGTGTTCGGCGTGTCGATGGTGGCCCAGCGCATCGCCCGGCCCGACGTGTTACCCGAGGCGGCCGTCGAAGCCGTGACCGAGGCCAGCGCGGTCGATGCGCAGCCTTTCCTGGCGCGTTGGGGACGGACCTTGTGGCAATTGTTCTGGAGCACCATTCCTGTCTATGTGTTGGCTGTGCTGGTCCTGGGCGCGGCGCGGGTCTGGCTGTTTCCCCATGTCGATGGCGCCATGGCCGACAGCCTGGTCTGGCTGGTACCGCTGGCTGTTGTCGGCACGCTGTTCGTGATTCCCACCGCGGCGGAAATCCCTATCGTTCAAACGATGATGACCCTGGGCATGGGCACCGGACCGGCCGTGGCGTTGCTGATGACACTGCCGAGCATCAGCCTGCCGTCGCTGCTGATGCTGCGCAAGGATTTCGATGCCCGGGTGCTGGTGACCGTGGCGCTGTTGACCATGTTGGTCGGCATCGTCTGCGGGTTGATCGGAGCGGTGTTGCTTTAGGCTTCAAGATTTACTGATCCACCGCTATCGCGAGCAGGCTCGCTCCCACATGGGCCTGAGGTGATCGCAGAGGTGTCGTCCATTGCAAATTCCCTGTGGGAGCGAGCCTGCTCGCGATAGCGGCAACCCGTTCCCACGAGGTCCCGAGGTCATCCTGTCCGGGCGGCGCGCTCACGCAGATACTCGAGCACAGCCGCCTGCTCCCCCGCAAACTCGATCCGACTCCCCTTCTTTTCCCGCTGGAACACGTACATCGGGTCGTAATATTCACGCAGCAACCCGTCGATCCAGCCACGATGCAAGTCGACAGCCCCGCTATCGGCCTGCTCGGCCAAGGCGGCTTCCATGATTGCCATCAGGCGCCGATGACGGTCGCCCCCCAGGCGCTTGTGGATGTTGTTCAAACTCGCCAGCAACCGTTCGGAAAACAGCGAGAACCCTTCCTCGCCATATACGGCGACAAATTCGGCGCTCAGGTTGATGACGTAATCACGCAGAATCCGCTCGACCCGTCGCTCCACACTGTCTTCAAGCCAGACCATCGGGACCTGTTGCATGCGCTGGTACAACGGCAACGGTAAGGCGCAGCTGCCGACCATGCGGCTTTCATCTTCCAGCACGAAATGCTCGATACCGGCGGCGCGCTTCTTCAGCACATCCACGGCCAGGCGGTTCTCGAAATCGATGTTGGAAGGCTGCCCCGTGGCCCGCTTGCCGAAGCTGGAACCACGGTGATTGGCGTGACCTTCCAGGTCCAGTCCGTTGCCCAGCTGGATCAGCATCTCGGTCTTGCCGGTGCCGGTCATGCCGCCCAGCAAGACGAAATCACACTGGGCGACCGCCTGCTCGACAGTGTCCAGCAGGAACGTACGCATCGCCTTGTAGCCGCCACCAACCCTGGGGTATTCGATGCCGGCTTCGTCCTTGAGCCATTGCTGGACGATCTGCGAACGCAGGCCGCCTCGAAAGCAATACAGAACTCCGTCAGGATGGGCCCGGGCGAAGTCGCTCCAGGCCTGGATGCGGTGCGCCTTGGTGTCGCCGGACACCAGCTGATGCCCCAGGACGATCGCCGCCTGCTGGCCCTGTTGCTTGTAGCAAGTACCGACCCGCTGCCGCTCGATGTCCGTCATCAGCGGCAGATTGACCACGCCGGGAAAGGCCCCCTTGAGAAACTCGACAGGCGCGCGAGTGTCCATCATCGGCCGGTCATTGAGGAAAATGTCGCGGTAATCGGTAATGTCGTTGCTCATCAAGACACCTCGACCGCGTTGGTCTGTCGCTCGACCAACTCGCCAATCGGCTCCAGCGCAAAGCCCAGCTCCGCGGCCACCTGAAGAAACTCGCCTTCGCCTTGCGCCGTCACGGCGATCAACAGGCCGCCGCTGGTCTGCGGGTCGCAAAGTACGCGCTTGTGCAGCTCCTGGACACGGCCGACCCTGCTGGCGTAACTGTCGTAGTTACGTAGCGTACCGCCTGGTACGCAACCCAGGTCCAGGTAGTATTCGACGCCCGGCAGGCGCGGCACCGCATCGTAGCGGATGCGTGCGGTCAACTGACTGCCATCGGCCATTTCCACCAGATGCCCGAGCAGACCGAAACCGGTGACGTCGGTCATGGCCGTCACGCCATCGAGCTTGCCGAAGCGGCTGCCGGGCTTGTTGAGGGTGCACATCCAATCCCGGGCCAGGCCAACGTCGGCGGCGCGCAATTTGCCCTTCTTCTCCGCCGTGGTAAGGATGCCAATGCCCAGGGGTTTGGTCAGGTAGAGGCGGCAACCGGCAGTGGCGGTGTCATTGCGCTTCATGTGGCGCTTTTGCACCAGTCCAGTGACAGCCAGGCCGAAAATCGGCTCAGGCGCATCGATCGAATGCCCGCCAGCCAAGGGTATACCAGCCTCGTCGCACACTGAACGCCCGCCACGGATCACTTCCCGTGCGATTTCCGGGGCCAGCACATTGACTGGCCAGCCGAGAATCGCAATGGCCATCAGCGGATCACCGCCCATGGCATAAATGTCGCTGATGGCATTGGTGGCGGCGATGCGGCCGAAATCGAAAGGATCATCGACAATTGGCATGAAGAAGTCAGTGGTCGACACCACCCCGCGCTCTTCGTCGATGGCGTACACCGCGGCATCGTCCCGGGAGGCGTTGCCGACCCACAACTTGGGATCGAGGTTCTGCGCACCGCTGCCGGCCAGGATCACTTCCAGCACTTGCGGCGAAATCTTGCAGCCGCAACCGGCGCCGTGGCTGTACTGGGTCAGGCGAATGGGCTCGCTCATGGGCATACCTCCTATCAGTCAAGGTGAGCGATTCTAGCAGCAACGTCGATGCTCCAGTGCTCATGCCGCAATGGTCAGGGAAAACTGGTACGGGATGTGCAAACGTTTGCGAGCCCCATCAAGGCCTTCTGATCGGGCCATTTTCCTTACATCCAGGAACACGGGCTTCGGCCCGCACGAACAAGGACTTTCCATGCATTTCATTTCCCGGCGTCGCGCCGTGCCCGGCGTATTCGCCGCCTCCCTGCTACTGACCACCGTTACCGGATTACTCAGCACTGCAACCCACGCCGCACCCGCCGAGGCGTCTGCCCAGGGCGAAGCCCTGAGCCCCGAAGCCACTGCGCCAAAAAAAGGCGCCTACCTGTCGGATTGGTACAATCAGAACCTGACGATCATCGGTAGCAAGGACATCAGCTTCGGCCCGCAACCGGTCGACGATGTCTACCTGGAGTATGAATATTTCGGCCGCAAGGGGCCGTTCGAACTGTACGGCTACGTCGACATTCCGAAAATTTTCGACATCGGCAACAGCCACGACAAAGGCGCATGGGACCACGGCTCGCCGCTGTTCATGGAGCACGAACCGCGCATTTCCATCGACTACCTGGCAGGCCGCAGCCTGGCCATCGGGCCTTTCAAGGAATGGTATGTGGCGTTCGACTGGATCTACGACCACGGCAGCAACAGCGCCAATCGCGGTAACACCTTGTACAGCGGACTGGGCACCGACATCGACACCCATTCCAGGGTCAACCTGTCGGCCAACTTCTACGGTCGGTATCAATGGGAAAACTACGGTGCCAGTAATGAATATTCCTGGGATAGCTACCGCGCCCAACTCAAGTACATCGTGCCGATCAGCCGGTTCAGCAACGGTGCATCCCTGACTTACATCGGCTTCACCAACTTCGATTTCGGTTCGGATCTGCACAAGGACAATCCGGCGCGCACCGCCAACGCCACGGTTGCCACCAACGTATTGCTGTACTCCTTCACCCACCTGCGCTTCACCCTGGTGGGCCGTTACTTCCACAACGGCGGCAACTGGGAAGACGGCAGTGAGCTGAACTTCGGCGATGGCAACTTCCGCGCCCGCTCCGATGGCTGGGGGTACTATGCTGGGGTAGGTTATCAATTCTGATCGGGGGCATTGGCGATGGAATTTTCGTTCATCGCGAGAATCACTTGAACATCAACCGCGTGCTCAACAGGAGACTGCCGATGCCCCTTTCCCCCGCCGCTGCCGACAGCACCCACCTGGATTACGGCCTCGACACGCTGTTCGGTCGGGAAACCAAAAGCGTCGACTGTCAGTTCGATGTCAAACGCCTCGATGACGGTGAGCCGCCATGGTTCGCGCTGCACATCCGGCCACCGCTGCCGGAGGATCTGGAGAAGGCCCAGATCGTGGTGTTCACTGCCGAGGGGCGGCGGATCAGTGGGATCGTCCGGCGCGCCGAGCGCCTGGCCGATGACAGCCTGCAGCTGGATGTCGAGCCTGACTGACGCGTCTGGAAGCCTTCGCAGCACTGGAGTCCGGCGCGATGCCCGTGGGATGATCGGTTTCCAAACACGCCCTCCACGCCGAGAGTTTCAATGTCATTGCTGAGAAAACACACTGCTGCACTGTTGCTGACAGCCGTTGCCAGTCTGGTTGTCGTGCCTGCCTATTCGGCCCCGGCTAAAGCCGCCGGCGATATGCCGGCTCAGAAAGTATCGATGCTGGGTGGCAAATTTGTCTTTACCTTGCCCAAGGGTTTCACCGCGACCGCCCTGCCTGCCGGCGATGCCGCCCAGGGCACGGCAGGGGCGACGGGGACCATGTACAGCAATGCCACCAGCAGAACCGTGGTGATCACGGCTGAAAACACCATCGTCAATGGTGCGAAGGTGAAGGATGACGATGCTGCGTTTCTCGACACGACCATGGCCGGCTTCGCCGCCCAGCGAAGCAAAGCCTTGCCGGATGCCAAGATCCTCAGCGAAAAAAGCCTGGCCCTCAAAGGCAGTGGCCTGGGCCTGCGTCAACTCGACACCAGCGCCACCCAGGGCGGCGGGCCGACCCTCGACACCACATTGCTGGGGGCCTCCGGCACACGCATGGCCGTGGTGCAGATCATCTCCCGGGCCAGTGACAAGAACGGTCATGAAGCGTTGGTGAAACAGATCGCCAGCGGCAAGTGATGGCCTGGGCGCGGAGTGCCTGAGGGACCGCGTTGCTTCATTCGCGAGCGAGCCCGTTCCCACAGGGGGGCTTCGGTGTGACATGAATCCTGCGAAGGCCCTGAACCCAGGAGTGGGAGCGGGCTTGCTCGCGAAGGCGGTGGGTCTGCCTGCCTTGATGTTGGATGTGCCGACGTCATCGCGAGCAGGCTCGCTCCCACAGGGTTTTGCGGTGGGCATAAATCGCGTGAACGCCCGGGAGCAAATGTGGGAGCGAGCCCGCTCGCGATAGCGTCAGCCCATGCAACAGAGGTTCAACCTGAAACCGCTAGGGATTGAGCCGCTCCAACCAGGCCCGCAGGTCCTGCACTTCCAAGGCACTGATGGTATGCCCGACACCCGGATAGGCATGAAACTCCGGCTCCAGGGCCAAGGTCTTCAGGAACGTGTCGGCTTCGGTGCCATCGTGGTAGGGGATGATCGGGTCTGCCGTGCCGTGGCCGATGAACACCGCCAGCGACCGCCGCGATTCGTCGGGGATCAGCTCGGCTTGCAGCACGGACAGAACCCGCCCGCCCATCGCCGCGATACCACCGACGGCTTCGGGGTGTCGCAGGGCGACTTCGTAGCTCATCATCGCGCCCTGGCTAAAGCCCACCAGATAGACCTGGCTGGCATCCGTCGGGTATTTGGCCCGGGCCTTTTCGATGAAATCCAGCAGCATTTGGCCGCTGGCCTTCAAGTCCGAGGTGTCGCCGTCATAGGCGCCCTCGCCCCGCTTCGCAAACCACTGGTAATGACCTGTCTCCATGGTCTTCGGCGCCCGCACCGAGAGGTAGTTGTAGTGTTGGGGCAGCTCGTCCCTGAGCTCGAACAGATCCTGTTCGTTGCTGCCGGAACCATGCAGGAATATCACCAGCGGCCGGTCCCTGGCCTGCTCGTCGGCCTGGGCCAGATAACTGAGTGGCAAGTCCGTGTGCAGCGAGGGCTGGGCCTGCAACCCGGACGAGACCAGCAACAGGAACAGGGCGAACGCTTTGAACATTGATCTTCCTCCATCATTCGATAGCCCATGGCAAGGGCCGTACGGTGAGGTAGACAGCACTTTTCAGTCGTTGGTCAATTTCCCGGTGCGTATCGGCTCACGTCCCGCCACTTTCGCCTGCCAGATCCCGGGCTGGGTATAACGCCCACGGTCCAGGGCGAACAGCAGGCCGCTGGTGCCAGCCCGTACCGTGGTAACCCGATCATCCAACGGGTCGACCACTTCGAACAAGGGGTCGCCCCGCTCCACCCATTCACCCGCCTCGCGCAGGAAACTCACCACGCCATGGTGCGGCGCGAACAGGTACTCGGTGCCCTCGAAAGGAAATCCTTCACAGCATTGGGCTGGCACCGACGGCCAATCGCCGCCGATAAAACCCTGCTCGGCGAGAAACCCGAGGATGGCCTCGCAATTGGCCTGGGCCTGATGCACCCGCGTGTCGCCCATGCTCCCCAGTTCCAGGGTGGTCGCCAGGTTGGCCGGCGGGATCGCCGCCTCGGGAAAAGCCCTGGCCAGGCGCAACCAGGGGGTAGAGCAGGATTCGTCGAACGAACTGCCGCCGGAGTCCTCGCACAGCAACGCCACGCCGGCTTTCAACCGTGCAGCCAGGGAGCGCCACTGCGGCCATTGTTGCGGCAAGGCGTACAGATGAATGGCTGCCTCGAAATCGCAGTGCAGGTCGAGGGTGATATCGGCATCGCAGGCATGGCGCAGCAGGAGACGATGCAGGGCTTCGAGCTGCGAAGGGGGTGCCGGCAAATCGTCCAGGACCTGGAGCATGGTCTGGCGGATCAAGGTGATATTGGCCGCCGGATCGTCACCCAATCGGTCGCCGACACGTTGCGCCACCGGGGCGCTGAGTTCCACGAAGGAGCGGTTGAAGTTCTTGCCGCTGCCCAACTCGAAACGCCCCATGTGGGCGCTTTGCAGATGTTGATCCAGGCCGATGGGGTTGGCCACCGGCACCAGCTCGATCACGCCCTTGAGCAAACCCTGGGCCTCAAGCGCGTTGAGCCGTTGCTTCAGCTCCCAAGCCGTGCGCATGCCGGGCAACTCATCGGCGTGCAGGCTGGCCTGGATGTAAACCTTGCGTGGGCCATGGCCATAACGAAACACACTGAGCCGACGTTCGGTGCCGAGGTGGCTCCATGGCAGGGTATGGTCGATGCGTTGCATGAAATCTCCAGATACGAAAGCGCTCATCGCGCAGGGTAAAACAATCGCCCATGAAAAAGGTGGCCGACCGCGTCAACGGTGGGCCACCTTGGTTTCAACGATCAATGCCCGTAGATGTCGAAGGCGAAGTACTTGTCCTGCACTTTCTTGTACGTGCCGTTGGCACGGATTTCGGTGATGGCGGCGTTGAATTTCTCTGCCAGGGCCTGATCACCCTTGCGCACGGCAATGCCGGCACCGCCGCCGAAGTACTTCGGATCGTCGTAGGTTGGGCCAACAAATGCGAAGCCTTTGCCCGCATCGGTTTTCAGGAAGCCATCGTCGAGGTTGACCGAATCGGCCAGCATGGCATCGAGACGACCGGCGACCATGTCCAGGTTGGCTTCCTGCTGGGAGCCGTAGCGCACCAGGTTGATGCCCGCCGGCACCAGCACTTCGGTGGCGAAACGATCATGGGTACTGGCCCGCAGCACACCGACCTTCTTGCCCTTGAGTTCGGTCAATGGGTCCTTGATCCCGGAACCTTCCTTCATCACGAAGCGTGCCGGGGTGTGGTAGTACTTGATGGTGAAGTCGACGTTTTTCTTGCGGTCGTCGGTGATGGTCATGGACGACAGGATCGCGTCGATTTTCTTCACCTTCAACGCCGGGATCAGGCCATCGAACTCCTGCTCGACCCAGACACACTTGACCTTCATCTGCTCACACAACGCATCACCGATATCGACATCGAAACCGGCCAGTTTGCCGTCAGGGGTCTTCATCGAGAAAGGTGGGTAACCGGCTTCGATCCCGAGGCGCAGCGGCTGGGCGTCAGCGGCCATGGCCGACAAGGACAATACGGACAGTGCCAGGGCACCGAACATTGCTAGCTTCTTCATTTTTGCTCCTGAGTGCGCAGGTTTTTTATTGGCAGATCGTAGGCAGCGTTCGGTTGGCAAAAACCGAAGTGGCCGGGAGTCTAGAGGGGCACTCAGAGGGGAGATTGTGTTGAGGCGACAAATAGTTATAAAAATAACCAGGTGTGTCCGATGTCCTTGAAGTTTGCGAAAAACCTGACAAGACAAACTGCTGTGGCGAGGGAGCAAGTCCCTTGCCACAGCAGATCGCTGCAAAAACTCAGCAGTCGCAGCTGACCGCCGTGTCCGCCACCCGCTCCACCAGGCCGGTCAGGCGAAAACCCTCGTCGAGCCAGCCCATGACACCGCCGATCATTTCCTTGACCGGATAGCCCAGGGTCGCCAGGCGGACCGCCGCCTTGTTCGCGCCGTTGCAGTGCGGCCCCGCGCAATAAACCACGAACAGCGTGTTTGTTGGATAAGCGGCCAGCGTCTGGGCGGTGAGCGAACGCGTCGGGATATTGATCGCGCCTGGCACATGACCGCGCTCATAGGCCAGGGCCCCGCGGACATCCACCAGCACAAAATCGACCTCGCCGGCCTGTTGGCTGGCATGAACGTCGGAACAATCTGTTTCGAACATCAGACGACGGCTGAAATGCTGCAAGGCAATGTCAGACGGAGCAGCAGGCACTTCGCTAACCGGGCTGGGCATCGTGGATACTCCAAGGGGGATGGGGGCGTAAGGAGACTTTATCCGCCCTATGCTAACCGCTAAAGTGGCGCACAAGACACTCAGTGGGAATTTTCCGCCAAATGCAGCCCTCCCCCGGCCTGGTCGCCGTCCTCGTCTATGACGGCTTGTGCACATTCGAATTCGGCGTTGCCGTCGAGATTTTCGGACTGGCCCGACCCGAATTCGATTTCCCTTGGTATGAACACCGGATCGTCGCCGTCGATGACGGCCCGTTGCGCGCCATGGGCGGCTTCCAGGTGCTGGCCGACGGTGGCATGGAGCTGCTGGATACGGCCCGGACCATCGTGATCCCCGGCTGGCGCAGTCGCAGCGAGCCACCGTCCGAGGACTTGCTGGAAACACTGCGCAAAGCCCATGCCCGAGGTGCGCGCCTGCTGTCGATCTGCTCCGGGGCATTCGTGTTGGCGGCCGCCGGGCTGTTGGACGGTCTGGGGGCCACGACCCACTGGCGCTACACCGATGAATTGGCCGAAAACTTTCCGGCCATCCTGGTAGATCCGGACGTGCTGTACGTGGATTCGGGCCAGGTCATCACCTCGGCCGGCAGTGCAGCCGGCATCGATGCCTGTCTGCATCTGGTGGCGCGAGACTTCGGCGCCCAGGTCGCCAACACCGTGGCGCGCCGACTGGTGATGCCGACGCAACGCACCGGCGGCCAGGCGCAGTTCATTCCGTCGCCGGTCAGCCGCACCCCGCGTAGCGATCTGTCCGGAGTCATGCAGTGGGCCCGTGAACACCTGCATGAGCCCCTCGGCGTGCGCGAACTCGCCAGCCAGGCGGCCATGAGCGAACGGACGTTCCTGCGCCGCTTTACCCAGGCCTGCGGGCTGTCGCCCAAGGCCTGGCTGCAGCACGAGCGCCTGGCCCGCGCCCGCGAATTGCTGGAAAGCACCCAGGACAAAACCGACAACATAGCGCAGCTGTGCGGCTACCGCTCGGTGGAAAGCTTTCGCGTGGCGTTCCGCAGCGTGGTGGGGCTGGCGCCGTCGGTGTATCGGGAGCGGTTTGGGCGGGATGAAGCCAGATGATCAGCGATCAAAACTGGCGAGCACCGTTGTGAAGAGGGGATTTATCTGTGGCGAGGGGATAAATCCCCTCGCCACAAAATTGATGCAGCGGCGCCATTCGGATATCAACGCTTGCGCAGTAAATAGGTGTCCATGATCCACCCATTCGCCAACCGCGCCGCCTTGCGGGTACGCTCGATGTCATCGACCACATCCCCCAACCGACCGGCGATGAGCAGCTCATCCGGCGTCCCCAGGTAGGCGCCCCAATAAATATGCGTATCGGGATCGCTCACCTGGCGGTACGCATCCTCGGCATCGAGCATCACCACCACACTCGCCGCATCCCCCACCTGGCCCGCCGCCAGCCGCCGCCCGGTGGTGATCTCCAACGCGCCGCCAATGCTGCTCAACGGTACTTTGTGTTGCGCCGCGAGGGCCTGGACGCTGGTGATACCCGGAATCACCTCGAACTCGAAAATGCAGCGCCCCGTCTCAAGAAGGGTCTGCAGGATGCGGACGGTGCTGTCGTACAACGACGGATCGCCCCATACCAGGAAGCCGCCGCACTGCCCGTCGGACAGTTCTTCATTGATCCATCTTTCGAAGGTCGCCTGCTTCGCACGGTTCAGCTCTTCGACACTGCCGGTGTAGTCCGGATCGCCGCGGTGGCGCTCGGGACTGCTGGCTTCAACGAAACGATAGGGACGATCAACGATGTAGCGCGCGCAGATGTCACGCCGCAGGTCCAGCAGTGTGTGCTTGGCGGGGCCCTTGTCCATGAGAAAAACCACATCCACCCGATTCAGGGCCTTCACCGCTTGCATCGTCAGGTAATCCGGATCACCGGCGCCGATGCCGATGACTGAAAGCTTCTTCATGCCCGCAACTCCTGGGTGCGCAAGCGCCACACCCCGTTGAAACGCAACTCAAGGGAAGACAACGGTTCGACGTCGATCCGGTTGAAGGCGGCTGCCGGGCATTGCAACACGTTCATCAGGGCCGCCCGGATCACGAACGGATGAGTGATGGCCAGCAAGTGCCCCGGTTCATTTTCCAAGCTTGCCAACCAGTCCCCGACACGGCGGCACAGCCGGTCGATGGACTCACCGCCATGGGGAATCGCATGAGGATCATCGAGCCAGGCTTGCAGGTGTTCCGGTTCGGCCTGGAGCAACGCCTCGATGGATAACCCGCGCCACCGTCCCAGATCACAATCGGCCAGGGCCTGGACCACCCGGAATTCGTCGCCAAACAATGCCGCGGTCTGGCGGGTGCGCAGCTCAGGCCCGCACAGGACGTGCCCGACGTTTCGATACCCGTGACCAGCCTCCGGGCGCCTGGCGAGCCAGTCTGCGTCCAGTGATTCGTCCAGCGCGAAACGCGCCTGTTTCTGGGCGACGGTTCGGGCATGGCTGATCAAGGTCAGACGAGTGGCTTGCACGCGGGACGCTCACACTAACGGGGGTGGATACTGGGATATTTTCGTGTAGGCACCTTATATGAAATCAAATATCCGAGACAAAAAGTCGTTATGTCTGACACGGAAAAAAGCATTGGCTGACATACCACGCCATCCAAGCCTGGACCCCGCCCTACAGGACTTTCGCACCATTCTTGGGCATTTTAAACGAAACGTAAAAACCGCTGGACATGTAGTAGTCGCTACATAAATACTGTTTTCAGGAGTTATGAAAGATATTCAACACCCCATCCAGCAAGGAGCACGGATGCCGCCTCTCAGGGACCTTATTACCGATCCCGGCTTGATCTTGACGCCGTCGGAACGTAAGGTCGTACGTGCTCTGCTTGATCATTACCCGCGCAACGGCCTCGGTCCGATGTCGCGCCTGGCCGAACATGCCGGCGTCAGCGACCCGACCATCGTGCGGCTGGTCAAAAAACTTGGATTCGGCGGCTATGCCGAGTTCCAGGATGCGTTGCTGGTCGACATGGACCACCGACTGCGCTCTCCCCGCACGATGTTGCAGCCTCGGATCAAGTTGCAACAAGGTGACACCTGGAGCCAGTATCTGGTGGCCAGCCAGCGCAGCATCCTGGAAACCCAAGTCCTGACCCAGCCCGAAGACGTGCGCATTCTCGTGCAGTGGCTGCTCGACACCCGGCACCAGGTGCATTGCTTCGGCGGACGCTTCAGCAGCTTCCTCGCCCATTACCTGTTGAATCACCTGCGCCTGCTGCGGGCCGGCTGTTTTGCCCTGGAAGACAACGCCCAACTGCCGGATCGGCTGTTCGATGTGCAGCGCCAGGATGTGGTGCTGATTTTCGATTATCGTCGCTACCAGGCCCAGGCCCTTCGTGTTGCCAGCGCGGCCAAGGAACGCCATGCCCGAGTCGTGCTGTTCAGCGATATCTATGCCTCGCCATTGCGCGAACTGGCCGACCTGATTATCAGCGCGCCGGTGGAGTCAGTCTCAGCCTTCGATAGCCTGGTACCGGCACTGGCTCAGGTCGAAGCGCTGGTCGCCTGCCTGACGTTGCAATGCCCTGGCCTGGCCGAGCGCCTGGACGGTATCGATGCCTTGCGCACCGAGTTCAACACGCACTTGTTGGAGGAAAAATAAGGATGTTCTCGCTCCCTCACCGCTCCCCTCGGGATCTGCCGTTCACCCGCGACCACACGGCATTGCTGCTGGTCGACATGCAACGCGCCTGGCTGGAACCGCAGTTCGATGCGCACCTGGACACACCCGAGGCCGGCTATTTTATCCGCCGCGCCCGCCAGACTGTGATTCCCAACCAGCAACGGCTGCTCGACGGAGTGCGTGCAGCCCGGCAAAACGTGTTGCACACCCATATCGAAAGCCTCACCGCCGATGGCCGCGACCGCTCCCTGGACCACAAGCTGTCGGACATGCACTTGCCCAAGGGTAGCCCGCAGGCGCAGATCATCGCCGAGCTGGCGCCCCTGGAAAACGAGATCGTGCTGCCCAAGACCTCCTCGGGGGTCTTCAACTCCACCAATATCGACTACGTGCTGCGCAACCTGCAGGTCCGACACCTGATCGTCGCTGGCATCGTCACCGACCAATGCGTCGACATGGCCGTGCGCGACGCCGCCGACCGCGGTTATCTGGTCACCCTGGTGGAAGATGCCTGCGCCACGTACACCGAACAGCGTCACCTGGCCTGCCTGAACGCTATCAAGGGTTATTGCTGGATCAGCGACACCGACACCGTGCTCGGTCGCTTGCAGGAGATGCAACCATGAGCCGTCTCGAAGCCGCAACGCTCACTCCGCTGCCCGTCACCACGCTGGTGAGCACCGACCTGATCGGCGTGACCCGAGGGCGCTCGTTTCCCAGCGATGAACTGCCTCACTACGTCACTGCCGGTTGTGGCTGGGTACCGGCCAACAGCGCGCTGACGCCCCAGGACATCATTGCATCGACCAATCCCTGGGGGGCGTATGGCGACCTGCGGCTGGTGCCGGACCTGTCCAGCCGGGTCACCATCGGCAACGGTCCCGACGCCCAGGCCCCGGCGCTGGATTTCATCCATTGTGACGTGCGCGAGACTGACGGCCGGCCCTGGGGAGCTTGCCCACGCACGCTGTTGCATGACGAAGTGGAACGCTATCGCACCCAGTTGGGCTTGCAGGTCTTCGCCGCGTTCGAGCATGAGTTCAATCTCAAATCCCCCCAGCCCCAACCCGACCGCCTGGCCTTCAGCCTCCAGGCCCAGCGCCAGCAGGCCGGGTTCGCCGGGTGGCTGCTCAGTGCCCTGCGGGCCGGGGGCGTCGAACCAGAAATGTTCCTGCCCGAATACGGCAAGCATCAATATGAAATCACCTGTCGCCCGACCCTGGGCGTCGCCGCCGCCGATCGCGCGGTGAACGTGCGGGAAATCACCCGCGAGATCGCCCGGCAGATGGGCCTGGAGGCGAGCTTCGCGGCCAAGACGTCGGCAGAGGCCGTGTGCAACGGCGTACACCTGCACCTGAGCCTGCAGGACCTGGATGGCGATCCCGTGCTCCACGACAGCGCGAGCAGCAACGGCTTGTCCAGCCTCGGTCGACACTGGGCCGCCGGTGTGCTGCAGCATCTGCCGGCGCTGTGCGCGCTGACCGCGCCGACGCCGGTCTCCTACGAGCGCCTGCAACCCCATCATTGGAGCGCATCCTACGCTTGCCTGGGACAGCGCAACCGCGAAGCGGCGCTGCGCATCTGTCCGACCGTGAGCCTGGGGGGCAAGCCGCTGGCGAACCAGTACAACCTGGAATTCCGCGCCATGGACGCCACCGCGTCACCACACCTGGCGATGGCGGCCTTGCTGATCGCTGGACGACTGGGCATCGAGCAACGGCTGGCGCTCAATGCCGTCACCGATGAAATACCCGACGACTTGACTGAGGAAGAACGTCGAACTCGTGGCATTATCGCCCTGCCGACCACCCTGGCCCAGGCACTGGATTGCCTGCGTCACAGCGGAGCGTTGTTGGATGCCCTGCCCGGCCCGCTGGTCGAAACCTACTTCGCCTTGAAGGCTCAGGAACTGGCCTTGACCCAAGCGCTGTCACCTGCCGAGCGATGTGAGCACTATGCGCGAATCTATTGAGTGCGCCGAGTCGGGGCTTTACACCGAGCCGCCCTACCGGCTGATCCGGGAGAACGCCGAGCACCCATTGATATTGGTGTGCGAACACGCCAGCCGCTTCATCCCTGCCGCATTGAATGACCTGGGCCTGGACGAGACGGCGGCCAATGAACACATTGCCTGGGACATCGGTGCCCTGGCGCTGGCAGAACGTCTGTCCGAGACGCTCGGCGCAACCTTGCTGGCGGCCAACTATTCCCGCCTGCTGATCGACCTGAATCGCCCGCTCCACGTGCCGGACAGCGTCCCGCCCCAGAGCGAGATCTACCAGGTCCCGGGCAACCAGTCCCTGGACGAAGCCACTCGGCAGTATCGCCAGCAATGCCTGTTCCACCCGTTCCATGACCGGTTGCGGTCGCTGATCGACCAGCGCCTGGCCGACAACCGACCGACGCGAGTGGTGGGCATTCACAGTTTCACCCCCGTGTTCTACGGTCAGCCTCGCGCACTGGAAGCAGGCGTGCTGTTCGCCGAAGCCGCGGACTACGCCCAGCGCATTGTCGATGGGCTGAGCCGGCATTCGCTGCGGGTGGCAGGCAACCAGCCCTACCGGATCAACCCGTTGAGCGACATGACGGTCCCGGTCCACGGCGATGGTCGCGGCCTGGACTCGGTGTTGATCGAAGTGCGCAACGACCTGCTGCGCAGTCCCGAGGCGGTGCGCACCTGGAGCGCCTACCTGGCGCCGCTGCTGTGACGGGCAGCAACAAACGATAGAAAAAACAAAATCAATGATTGGCTGAAAAGGAGAACGGCTTGTGAGTATCGAGGCATTTGGCTACAAACAGGAATTGAAGCGCAGCCTGTCGCTCACGGACCTGGTGGTCTACGGGATGATCTTCATGATCCCCATCGCACCGTTTGGTGTGTATGGCTACGTGAACGCCGAGGCGCCGGGGATGGTCCCGCTGGCGTACATCATCGGCATGGTGGCGATGCTGTTCACCGCACTGAGCTACGGCAGCATGGCCCGGGCCTTCCCGGTGGCCGGTTCCGTCTATTCCTACGCCCAGAGAGGCCTCAACCCACACGTCGGCTTCATTGCCGGTTGGTTGATGCTGCTGGATTACCTGCTGATCCCGCCGCTGCTCTATGTCTACGCCGCCATGGCGCTGAATCACCTGTATCCGGACATTCCCAAGGTCGGTTTCATCCTCGCGTTCCTGGTGAGTGCGACCTTCGTCAACCTGCGGGGCATCACCTTCACAGCGCGGATGAACATCATTTTCCTGCTGGCCCAATTGGTGGTGCTGGGGATTTTCCTGTTCTACGCCTGGAATGCCCTGCACGGTGGGGCCGGTAACGGCCAGATGACCCTGGCGCCGCTGTACAGCCCGGAGCACTTCAACTTCGCCCTGCTGATGCAAGCCGTGTCGATCGCCGTATTGTCGTTCCTCGGGTTCGACGCCATCTCCACCCTGGCCGAAGAAATCAAAGGTGACCCGGGACGCAGCATCGGCAAGGCAGCACTGGTGACCTTGCTGGTGATGGGCGCGATTTTCGTGGTCCAGACCTGGATCGCCACGGACCTGGCGGCGGGCATGGGCTTCAAGTCCGCCGACACCGCCTTCTATGAAATCGCCGAACTGGCGGCCGGCAGTTGGCTGGCCACCCTGACCGCCGTCGCCACGGCGCTGGCGTGGGGCGTGGCGGTGGCGATCACCTCCCAGGCCGCGGTGTCGCGCCTGCTGTTCGGCATGGCTCGGGACGGCAAGCTGCCCAAGGTACTGGCCAAGGTCCATCCGAAGCACAACACGCCCTACATGAGCATCTATCTGGTGGCCGTGCTGTCATTGCTGATCTGCTACCTGTTCATCGACGCCGTTGACACCCTGACCTCCCTGGTCAACTTCGGCGCCTTGAGCGGCTTCATGCTGTTGCACATCACCGTGATCAACCACTACTGGCGCCGCCAACGGTCGGGCCAACTGATCCGTCACCTGATCTGCCCGCTGGTGGGTTTCGGCATCGTCGCGGCCATCATGTACAACATGGGCGTGGATGCACAGAAGCTGGGCCTGGTCTGGATTGCGGCGGGCCTGGTCTACCTGTGCGTGCTCAACAAGTTCGGCAGCCACACCGCCCTGCCCGACCCGGCAGGTCATTAAGATTCGGGGCTGGTCGCAGGGATCGGCCAGCCACGGCTGTAGTAGTAAGCGTTACAACGCGTGGACATCGACAGTGATCGTCAAGCCCGGTGCAGTCACCGGGCCCCTGGAACAGGAGTGCAATCCATGCTGGCCTTACGTCCAGTTCAGTTAAGCGATCTGCAACAACTGCAGCAGCTGGCCCGTGACAGCCTGGTGGGGGTCACCTCGCTTCCAGACGATACCGAGTGCCTGCGGGAAAAAATTCTCGATTCGTGTGCGTCCTTCGACACCGACGTGCAGAGCCCGGGCGGGGAAAATTACTTTTTCGTGCTGCAAGACCTGGCGTCCGGGCGCCTGGTGGGTTGTTCGGAAATTCTCGCCAGCACCGGGTGCAACGAACCGTTCTACAGCCTGCGCAACCGACCATTTTCCAGCGCCTCCCGGGAGCTGAACATCCGCCACGGCGTGCCGGCCCTGTCGCTGTGCCAGGACCTCAATGGCCAGACGCTGCTGCGCGGCTTCCACATCGACGCCGAACGGGTGCGCACGCCGGAGTCCGAGCTGCTGTCCCGAGCCCGGCTGCTGTTCATCGCCGCTCACCCGCCACGCTTCGCTGATTCGGTCATCACGCAACTCGTCGGTTTCAGCAGCGAAGACGGCCAATCGCCGTTCTGGGACGCCATCGGCCAGCATTTTTTCGACTTGCCTTACGCCGAAGCTGAACGCTTGTGCGGCCTGCAGAGCCGCAATTTCCTTGCCGAGCTGATGCCCCAGTACCCCATTTATGTCCCCATGCTGCCGCCTGCGGCCCAAGCCTGTATCGGCCAGGTGCACCCTGACGGCCAGGAAGCCTTCGACATCCTGGCGCGCGAGGGTTTTGAAACCAACAGCTACGTGGACCTCTTCGACGGTGGACCGACGCTGCACGCCCGCATCGCGAATATCCGCTCCATCGCCGAGAGTCGTATGGCTTCGGCCCGGCAGAGCCCGCAGATTGATGCCCGGGGTCGCTACCTGGTGAGCAACGACAACCTTGGAAACTACCGGGCGATCGTGGCTGAACTGGATGTCGGCACCGAGGACAGCATAGCCCTGACACCCGGGATGCTCGCCGCGCTGGACATCACCGACGGGCAACAAATCCGGGTGGTTGCCTTATGAACATCACGCAACGTCGTGTCCCAGGCCGACACAGTGAAGGAGCTGCATGATGATTGTCCGTCCGGTCGCCATCACCGACCTGCCTTCATTGCTGGACCTCGCCCGCTGCGCAGGCCCGGGATTCACCAGCCTGCCGGCCAATGAAGAACGCCTGGCCCATCGCATACGCTGGGCCCAGCGCACCTTTGCCGGACAAGTCGAGCGGGCCGACGCCGACTACCTGTTCGTACTCGAGGACGATGACCGGCAAGTGGTCGGGATCAGCGCCCTGACCGGCGCGGTCGGTCTGCGTGAGCCGTGGTACAACTATCGGGTCGGGGTCACGGTCAGCTCGGCGCCGAAGCTGGGCATCCAGCGGCAGATCCCCACCCTGTTCCTCAACAACGAGATGACCGGGCAATCGGAGATCTGCTCGTTGTTCCTGCATCCCGCCCAGCGCCAGGGTCATAACGGGCGGCTGCTGTCCTTGGCACGCCTGTTGTTCGTTGCAGAGTTCTCCCAGTTGTTCGGTGAAAAACTGATCGCCGAGTTACGCGGCCATGCCGACGAGCACGGTTGCTCGCCGTTCTGGGACAGCCTGGGACGTCACTTTTTCCAGAAAGACTTCAGCTACGCGGATCAGTTATCCGGCATGGGCAACAAATCGTTCATCGCCGAGTTGATGCCGCGCCAGCCGCTGTACACCTGCCTGCTCACCCAACAGGCCCAGGCCGTGATCGGCAAGGCCCACCCGAATACCGAGCCGGCCTTGAAGATTCTCGGCGCTGAAGGTTTCAGCCATAAGGGTTACATCGACATTTTCGATGGCGGCCCGGTGATCGAAGCGCCGGTCTCGAATATCCGCAGCATCCGCGACAGCCAGTCACTGGTCCTGGACGTCGGCTCGCCGGACGAACAAGCCCCCGTCTGGCTGATCCACAATCGGCGCCTGGAAAACTGCCGCGTCACCAGCGCCAGGGCCCATCAGAACGGTCACAGCCTGGTAATCGACCGTCTCACCGCCAAACGCCTGCAGGTGCAGCCAGGCGATACGGTGCGTGCCGTGCCGCTGCTCGCGCAAGGGCGACAGGCTGTGGCGGCGTAGCAAGTACACAAGAGTCACCTGCAGCTCCTGGATCAATAACGGCCGGTCGGCAGGGTTCGCCACCCTGCTCCTGGCAACTAGACCAAAGAGAATTAGTTGACTCGTAATACTTGTCGACAATTCCTTAGTTGCCGCTCCCCCCACACAAAACTCATACTTTCTCGCATCGACCCACTGCTGCGAAAACGCTCATGATCAAAGATCTAATTACCAAAAACTTTTCGCCCGAGCATATAGCAAAAAAAATAAAAACATTAGACATGACCGCGCAAGTCAACCAACTGATTAGCCACCTGAATAGTCAACCGTCGTTTGCCAAGGCACAGTCCCGGCGTGCGACCCTCATGAACATCTCCAATCCGCATACCGGAACCCTGCTGTTGCATTGCACTGACATCGGCAATATCAGCATCAGGACACCCACGCCCAACAGCGCTCTTTCGCCCCTCTATTCGGTGCCCGGCCAAAGCATTCTATTTGCGTTGGAGCAGCCGTTCGATGTGCAACTTTATGCGCGCCATGAGCATCAACTGCAACGACTAGACAGCGTTATCGTTGACCAGAAAACCCCGCTCATCCTTGACGGCAGTCGCACAGTATTCGACTACGCGCCAACAGAACGGAAAGCTGCCCAGTTAACAGGTCGAATCAACTTGCTGGACAGAAGTTCCGACATCAGCGTATTCGATCGCCTATCGCTGCAGAAAATAGCCTGGTTGCCTCACGACGAAAGCGCCGCCCGGTTCCTGGTGAGCCTGGAATTGCTCGAAACCCTCCGCGACCCCGGAGGAGCGAAGGTTGCCGAAGAACTGCTTTATCATTACCACCCGGCTGTGGCGTGGAAAGCCTTCCAGTTGCTTTATCAAGCTGACCCGCACAAGGCATTGAACTATGTCCCGCTGTTAAAAAAACTCAAGAACCCACGCCTGGACAATTTGCTTTCTCCCTTGGAGAAGGCGGCATGAACCTGGAAACATTTATCGCGCGCTTGAATACCTATGATTTGCAGCGCGACAAGGACTGCATCATTGACGACCTGCGTCAGTTGGCTTCAAACCGTTCTTTATTAAGCGAGCATCTTTATGCTTCGATCCAGCAGGATGGGTTCAGTACACGCAACAGTCTCTACAATGCCTATGCATTTGTACTGCACAGTAATGATCTATTCACCCTACGCCTCGGATTCTGGTCGCCGGTCAACCTGCATGATGAACATGAAACCTTTATCTATGACCTGAACCACAGTCATGACTTTGAAATGTATGTCGTCGGCTACAGTGGCGATGGCTACACGACAATCATCCGCGAAATACTGGACGACCTGCCATTGCAAGCAGGCAAGATTCCCCGACTGGGAAAACAACGCAGTGTCAAACTTTCGCCCGGCAAAGTTTTATATATGCCGGCCTTGAAGGAAATCCATAAACAGATCGCTCCCCAATCCATGTCCGCATCATTGAGTCTGCTTATTCATCCAGAACACTCGATCCGCGCTGACGAAGCCTGGTGTTTTGATGAGCATTACACGCCGCTTTACCCCGGTATCGCTGCGCAAGAGACAGCACTGTTCACACAGGTGCTGTCATTGCTCCCCCCTCGGCAGTCGTTTGCTGCCCAATAACCAAAAGAAGGAAGAAACCGTGAATAATCCAATGAACAATTGGGATGAAACCCCCATGTTGCGCGCCGCAGCCAATGTGGTCGATACCGCCATGCAGCTCACCAGCGAGATCCAATGCACCATTCCGGGGTTCCCAACGCGCTTCAACGTTGGAAACATCCATGAAATCAAGCAGATCTGGAGCGTGCCGACCCAGGACTGATCAGCCTCCGGAGGATCGATCCCTGCGGGCCGCAGACCTTCCAGGCCTGCGGCCTTTTTTCGATGCGCGGCAAACATGGCCCATGCGCATTCGTCATCATCTTTACGCTTGCCACGTGATAGCCTTTGGTTCTTTCGGCGTTGACATTTTTGCTCAAGCCCTTCCATTCCATTGGTGGAACTCATATGTCCAGGCTTTCCCATCAAGATTTACGTCGTAACTTCCGCCAACTCCTGGCTTCCCAGACCTGCTATCACACCGCATCGGTGTTTGACCCGATGTCGGCGCGCATTGCCGCCGACCTGGGTTTTGAAGTGGGGATCCTCGGAGGCTCGGTTGCGTCGTTGCAAGTATTGGGGGCACCGGACTTTGCGTTGATCACCCTCAGCGAGTTTGCCGAACAGGCCACCCGCATCGGCCGTGTGGCCCAGCTGCCGGTGATCGCCGATGCCGACCACGGCTATGGCAACGCCCTGAACGTGATGCGCACCATCATCGAACTCGAACGCGCCGGCGTGGCGGCTCTCACCATCGAAGACACCCTGCTGCCGGCCCAGTTCGGCCGCAAATCCACCGACCTGATCGGCGTGGCCGAAGGCGTCGGCAAGATACGCGCGGCGCTGGAAGCGCGGGTCGATCCGGAAATGGCGATCATCGCTCGCACCAACGCCGGGATCCTGCCAGTCCAGGAAATCATCAGCCGTACCCAGCAATACGAACGTGCCGGCGCGGACGGGATTTGCATGGTGGGCGTGCAGGACTTCGAGCACCTGGAGAAGATCAGTGAAAATCTGACGGTGCCGTTGATGCTCGTCACCTATGGCAATCCGCTGCTGCGCGACGACAAACGCCTGGCCGAACTGGGCGTGCGGGTGACTATCGACGGTCACGGCGCCTACTTCGCCGCGATCAAGGCCACCTACGACAGCCTGCGCGAACAACGGCAGATCTTCACCCAGGCCTCTGACCTCAGCGCCACCGAGCTGACCCACACCTACACCCAGCCCGAGGAATACATCCGTTGGGCCGAGGAGTACATGAGCGTCAAGGAATAACTGCGAAATGTGTGTTCACCACAGATCCTCTGTGGGAGCCGAGCTTGCTCGCGATGGCGGAGGGTCAGCCGACTGAAAGAGTGGCTGTGATACCGTCATCGCGAGCAAGCTCGGCTCCCACAGGGGCTTGTGGTGAATGCCAAGCCCTCAGCGCTCGCTACGCAACATCTCCTTGGGCACGTACTTGCCGATTTCAAACTTGCCGATGGCGGCGCGGTGCACTTCGTCCGGGCCGTCGGCCAGGCGCAGGGTGCGCTGCATGGCATACATGTAGGCCAGCGGGAAATCGTTGGACACCCCGGCACCGCCGTGGATCTGGATCGCCCGGTCGATGACCTTCAGGGCCACATTCGGCGCAACCACCTTGATCTGGGCGATTTCGCTTTTCGCGACCTTGTTGCCGACAGTGTCCATCATGTAGGCCGCTTTCAAGGTCAGCAGACGAGCCATGTCGATTTCCATCCGCGAGTCGGCGATCTTGTCGACGTTGCCCCCCAGGCGCGCCAGCGGTTTACCGAACGCGGTGCGACTGACGGCGCGCTTGCACATCAACTCCAGCGCCCGCTCGGCCATGCCGATGGAGCGCATGCAGTGATGGATACGGCCCGGGCCGAGGCGACCCTGAGCAATTTCAAAGCCGCGTCCTTCACCCAGCAAGACGTTTTCGTACGGCACCCGCACGTTATCGAACAACACTTCGGCGTGACCGTGGGGCGCATCGTCGTAACCGAATACCGGCAGCGGCCGCACGATCTTGACCCCGGGAGTGTCCACCGGCACCAGGATCATCGAATGCTGGGCATGGCGTGGCGCATCGGGATTGCTCAGCCCCATGAAGATCAGGATCTTGCAACGCGGGTCACAGGCCCCCGAGGTCCACCACTTCTTACCGTTGATCACCCATTGGTCACCCTCGCGCTCGGCGCGGGCGGCCATGTTGGTGGCATCCGAAGACGCCACGTCCGGTTCGGTCATGGCGAAGGCCGAGCGGATCTCGCCTCGCAGCAGCGGTTCCAACCAGCGTTGCTTCTGTTCTTCATTGGCGTAACGCACCAGTACTTCCATGTTGCCGGTGTCCGGCGCCGAGCAGTTGAACGGCTCCGGCCCCAACAACGAACGGCCCATG
This sequence comes from Pseudomonas sp. ICMP22404, assembly GCF_006227205.1. Taxonomy (GTDB): domain Bacteria; phylum Pseudomonadota; class Gammaproteobacteria; order Pseudomonadales; family Pseudomonadaceae; genus Aquipseudomonas. Next base: position 72,295 of record NZ_VCNG01000002.1, on the reverse strand, counting down.
ATCTCTGCCAGCGGTGCGTACTCAAGGTTGGTCAGGCCAGCCCCCAGTTCGGACTCGGGCAGGAAAAGATTCCACAGGCCTTCGGCTTTGGCCTTGGCCTTGAGCTCTTCCATGATGGCAGTGGGCTGCCAGCGATCACCTTCGGCCACTTGCCGTTCGAACACCGCTTCGGCCGGGTAGACGTAGGCATCCATGAACGCCGTGACGCGTTCACGCAATTCCTGAACCTTGGGGGAATAGGCAAAATCCATGGGCAGCACCTTCTGGGCAGAGGTTGATTTCAGATCATGAAATCGATGCTAGTTCAGCTACGAAAATTTACCTAACCTATTCTCGGCGTGTATTAACATTCATCACCGATATATGGTTCACTGATTCCATCGCCATCCGACACCTCACGACACGCCCGAGAAACCGTCTAAAAACAAGAGTGCAGCGCCATGAATCTGAGCAAGGTCGACCTCAATCTCTTCATCGTCTTCGATGCGATCTACACCGAAGCCAACCTGACCCGCGCCGGGCAGATCGTCGGTATCACTCAGCCGGCCGTGTCCAACGCCCTGGCGCGCTTGCGGGAAACCTTCAACGACCCGCTGTTCGTGCGCACCGCCCAGGGCATGGTGCCCACGCCCATGGCCCAGAACATCATCGGCCCGGTCCGCAATGCGCTGTCGCTGCTGCGGGTGTCGGTGCAGGAAAGCCGGATTTTCAACCCGCTGCAGGCCGTCAAGACCTACCGCATCAGCATGACCGACCTCACCGAAGGCGTGATCCTGCCGCCCCTGTTCCAGCGCCTGCGGCGCCTGGCGCCGACCGTGGCCATCGAGAGTTTTCTGTCCAAGCGCCGCGAAACCACCAAGGAACTGGCTGCCGGCCGGCTCGATTTCGCCGTCGACGCCCCGCTCAATACCGACCCGCAGGTGCGTCACGTCAAACTGATGGAAGACCGTTACGTATGTGCCATGCGCAAGGGCCATCCCTTGGCGGGCAAGGAAAAAATCAGCCTCGATGACTATCTCGCCCAGACCCACGTGCATATCTCCAGCCGCCGCAATGGGCTGGGCTATGTCGACCTGGCCCTGGGCAAGATGGGCATCCAGCGCAAGATCGCCCTGCGCTCACAGCATTACTTGATGGCCTCCCAGGTATTGCAGCAGACCGACATGGTCATGACCGTTCCCGAACGGTTTGCCCGTCGCCATGACCTGCATGCCTTCCAACTGCCGGTCAACGATGTACCGCCGGTGGAAACCCATCTCTATTGGCACGAAAGCACCGACCAGGACCCGGCCAACCGCTGGATGCGCGAGCAGATGATCGAGTTGTGCCAGCAGGTGACGGCCCATGAGAAAAAGCTTGAGAACGCGTAGGGGATCCATGGTGGGAGCGAGCCTGCTCGCGATGGCGGCAGATCAATCAACAACGAGGTTGGCCGATCCACCGCTATCGCGAGCAGGCTCGCTCCCACCGGTTTCATTGCTTGACGTGAACGTCAACCTGACATTAGCTTAGCGCCAGCCCCTATCGTTTCGAGCGCGTCCATGAGCAGTCAGACCTATAGCATCTCCGACCTCGCCCGGGAACTGGACATCACCACCCGGGCCATCCGTTTTTATGAAGAGCAAGGCCTGCTGAGCCCGGAGCGACGGGGTCAGGAGCGCATCTACTCACCGCGGGACAAAGTCAGCCTGAAATTGATCCTGCGGGGCAAGCGCATCGGTTTTTCCCTGGCCGAGTGCCGCGAGTTGATCGAACTCTACGACCCCTCCAGCGGTAACCAGAAACAACTGCACAGCATGCTGGCGAAAATCACCGAGCGCCGGGAGCAACTCGAACAGCAACTGCTGGACATCGAACAGATGAAGCTTGAGCTCGACACCGCCGAAGAACGCTGCATCCAGGCACTGGAGCAGACGCTCAAGGGTCAGGAAGCTGTATAGCTGTCCTACCCATTGTGGGAGCGAGCCTGCTCGCGATAGCGGTTTAACCGCCAACATCAATGTTGTTTGACATACCGCTATCGCGAGCAGGCTCGCTCCCACATTGGATCGCCGTCGCCCCCGGTATATTGGCAACCCATTAAAGGTCTATCCCCATGTCCCTTCCCTCCTTTGTACGCTTGATCGAAGTCGGCCCCCGCGACGGTCTGCAGAATGAAGCACAACCCATCAGCGTCGCCGACAAGGTGCACCTGGTGGATGCACTGAGTGCCGCCGGCCTGGGTTACATCGAAGTCGGCAGCTTTGTCTCGCCCAAGTGGGTCCCACAGATGGCCGGTTCCGCCGAGGTGTTCGCGCAGATCCAGCGCAAACCCGGCGTCACTTATGGCGCCCTGGCACCGAACCTGCGAGGGTTTGAGGACGCGCTGGCGGCCGGCGTGAAGGAAGTGGCGGTATTCGCCGCCGCGTCCGAAGCGTTCTCCCAGCGCAACATCAACTGTTCCATCAAGGAAAGCCTGGAGCGCTTCGCGCCGATCATGGAAGCCGCCAAGCGCAACGGGGTCAGTGTGCGCGGCTACGTTTCCTGCGTGCTGGGCTGCCCTTACGAAGGCGCCGTCAAACCCGAGCAAGTGGCCTGGGTCGCCCGCGAGCTATATGCAATGGGCTGTTACGAGGTGTCCCTGGGCGACACCATCGGCACAGGCACCGCTGGCGCCACGCGCAAGCTGTTCGAAGTGGTTTCGGCGGACGTTCCCCGGGACAAACTCGCCGGTCATTTCCATGACACCTACGGCCAGGCCTTAGCGAACCTGTATGCCAGCCTGCTCGAGGGCATCGCCGTGTTCGACAGCTCCATCGCCGGCCTCGGCGGTTGCCCCTATGCCAAGGGAGCCAGCGGTAACGTCGCCACCGAAGACGTGCTGTACCTGCTCAATGGCCTGGGCATTGAAACCGGCGTCGACCTGGACGCGCTGATCGCCGCGGGTCGACAGATCTGTGACGTACTCGGGCGCCCGACCGGTTCCCGCGTCGCCAAGGCACGCTATGCCCAATGAGGTGTTACCGCACCGGCTGTGAAACGAGTAACACGGAAACAATTTGTCAGATCCATTCCGTCACTTTATTCGACCAAAAAACACAAGATATTGATTTATAAAGGATTTTAAAAGTTGGCACGACACCTGCTATCTCTCTGGCATAACAAGAATAAAAAAAAGCGACAAACCCAATAAAAACAAGACGAAACGACTCTGACATAACAAAAACAACACGGCAGAGACGCAGCTAACAGATTTTTTTGGAGAAGATAGGCTTTTCAGGGTGCTCTCAGGAGCAACCCGCAACCGGGCAGAGAACAATAAGACTACCTTCAGGTAGGACCCGAATCGGTTGGATCGCAAGGCGAAAAAAGCAGATCAGCGCTCAAAAAAATACGTTTGCTCTTGATCCCGGATGGGGATCGCCCAAAACAGCGGTAAAGGGTCACGGCTACCAAAAACAACAACAGGCCGCCCCTCAATAATAAAAAAGAGCACGCGACGACAAAATTAAAGGGGAGCTTCGGCTCCCCTTTGTGCTGTCTGGTGATTGGCTTTTTTTTGTGGGAGCGAGCCTGCTCGCGATGAGGCCGTGTCAATCGACATCCCTATCAACTGACAGACCGCTATCGCGAGCAGGCTCGCTCCCACAGGTGTTGTGGCGAGTCTTATCGATCGCGCAGTTCTTCGATGCTGATCTCACGCATGCGGAATTTCTGGATCTTGCCGGTCACCGTCATCGGGAACTCCTCGACGAACTTGAAGTAACGTGGCGTCTTGAAGTGGGCGATGCGCGTCTTGCACCAGGCCTGCAACTCCTGTTCGGTCACGCTGTGCCCGGGATGGAACTTGATCCAGGCCACGATCTCTTCGCCGTAGCGCGAACAAGGGATGCCGATCACCTGCACATCGGCCACCGCAGGATGAGTGAAGAAGAACTCTTCCAACTCACGCGGGTAAATATTCTCGCCACCCCGGATGATCATGTCCTTGTTACGTCCGACAATGCGGACGTAACCCTGCTCGTCCATGGTCGCCAGGTCACCGGTGCGCATCCAGCCATCCCCGTCGATGGCCTCGGCGGTGCCCTTGGGGTTGTTCCAGTAACCGAGCATCACGCTGTAGCCACGGGTACACAGCTCGCCGATGGTGCCACGGGGGACGATGTCGCCGGCCTCGTCGATAATTTTGCTTTCCAGTTGCGGCTGAGTGCGGCCGACGGTGGTAACGCGCAACTCCAGTTCGTCTGAAGGACCGGTCTGCAACGACACCGGGCTGGTTTCCGTCATGCCATAGGCAATCTGCACCTCGCTCATGTGCATGTCGTTGATCACCCGCCGCATCACTTCGATCGGGCAGGTCGAGCCGGCCATGATCCCGGTGCGCAGGCTGGACAAGTCGAACCCACGTCGCTGCGGTTGATCCAGCATGGCGATGAACATGGTCGGCACACCGTATAGCGCGGTGGCTTTTTCCTCGGCCACGGTGCTCAGGGTCAGCAAGGGGTCAAAGGCGTCGTTGGGGTAGATCATGGTACTGCCGTGGGTCAGGCAGCCCAGGTTCCCCATGACCATGCCGAAGCAATGGTAGAGCGGCACCGGGATCACTAGCCGGTCATTGGCGCTGAGCTCCAGGCTTTCGCCCACCATATAGCCGTTGTTGAGAATGTTGCGGTGGCTGAGGGTCGCGCCCTTGGGAAATCCGGTGGTGCCTGAGGTGTACTGGATGTTCACCGGTTGCTCGACATGCAGGCTGGTCGCGCGCTCGGCCAGCTCTTCAGGCGAAACCGCCGTGCCCAGGTCTGCCAGTTGCGACCAGGGTAGAAACCCTGACGGTGGCTGGGGATCGAGACTGATCACACCCCGCAGGTCCGGCAAGCGTTCGCAGTTCAACTGGCCGATCGACTGTTCCGCCAGCTCCGGCACGAGGGTTTGCAGCATGGCGTGATAGTCCGAAGTCTTGAACGCCCCGGCGCACACCAACCACTGGCACCCGGACTGCTTGAGCACGTATTCCAGCTCGGAACTGCGGTAGGCCGGGTTGATGTTGACCAGGATCACACCGATCTTCGCGCTGGCGAACTGGCTGATGCACCACTGGGCGCAATTGGGGGCCCACACGCCGAGACGATCACCGGTTTTCAGGCCCAACGCCAGCAAGGCCCGGGCGTGCAGATCGACCGCTTCAGCCAGTTGCCGCCAGGTATAACGCAGCGCTTGATGGCGAACCACCAACGCCTCGTTATCGGGGTAACGGGCCACGGTCTGGTCAAAAGCCTGGCCGATGGTCTGCGTCAACAAGGCCTTGGCCTGGGAGCCGCGGGTGTAGCTGAGCTGCGAATGCGAACCGGGTTGATCCATGACGCCCCCTCTTGTCTTTATTAGTGGGTTGCTACGCTTGAACCTGTGAAGCCAAAGCCCGTGGGAGCCAAGCTTGCTCGCGATGAAGGCGCCTCGGTTCAACGCCGGAAAATGGCGTTATCGTTCATCGCGAGCAAGCTCGTCTCCCACAGGGTCACGCCGTCAGCCGCATCTACTCTGGACCAAGTTGACGTTAACGTAAAGGTGATTGACAGTCATTTATTGCAGGCTTACGTTAACGTAAAGGTGAGAGCACTCTTGTCCCTCTCCACACCCGATAAAAAAGCCAAAGGTGTCCCATGAGCTACCCATCCCTGAATTTTGCCCTCGGTGAAACCATCGACATGTTGCGCGACCAGGTGCAGGCCTTCGTCAAGGCCGAGCTGGCGCCTCGGGCGGCGCAGATCGATGTCGACAACCTGTTCCCCGCCGACATGTGGCGCAAGTTCGGCGACATGGGCCTGTTGGGTATCACCGTACCGGAAGAACACGGCGGCGCCGGCCTGGGCTACCTGGCCCACGTGGTGGCGATGGAGGAAATCAGCCGCGGTTCGGCCTCGGTCGCCCTCTCCTACGGCGCCCATTCCAACCTCTGCGTCAACCAGATCAACCGCAACGGCAACCACGAGCAGAAATCCAAATACCTGCCGAAGCTGATCAGCGGCGAACACATCGGCGCCCTCGCCATGAGCGAGCCGAACGCCGGCTCCGACGTGGTTTCCATGAAACTGCGGGCCGACAAGCGCGGCGATCATTACGTGCTCAACGGCAGCAAGACCTGGATCACCAATGGCCCCGACGCCAACACCTACGTGATCTACGCCAAGACCGACCTGGAAAAAGGCCCCCACGGCATCACCGCATTCATCGTCGAGCGTGACTGGAAAGGCTTCAGCCGTAGCAACAAGTTCGACAAGCTCGGCATGCGCGGCTCCAACACCTGCGAGTTGTTCTTCGACGACGTCGAAGTGCCGGAAGAGAACATCCTCGGTGTGCTCAACGGCGGCGTCAGGGTCCTGATGAGTGGCCTGGACTACGAACGGGTGGTGTTGTCCGGCGGTCCCACCGGGATCATGCAGGCGTGCATGGACCTGATCGTGCCCTACATCCACGATCGCAAGCAGTTCGGCCAGAGCATCGGCGAATTCCAACTGATCCAGGGCAAGGTGGCCGACATGTACACCCAGCTCAACGCCAGCCGCGCCTATCTGTATGCGGTGGCCCAGGCCTGCGAGCGCGGCGAAACCGCCCGCAAGGATGCCGCCGGGGTGATCCTCTACACCGCCGAGCGCGCCACGCAAATGGCCTTGGATGCCATCCAGATCCTGGGCGGCAATGGTTACATCAACGAATTTCCGGCCGGGCGTCTGCTACGTGACGCCAAGTTGTACGAAATTGGTGCCGGCACCAGTGAGATCCGTCGGATGCTGATCGGTCGCGAACTGTTCAACGAAACCCGCTAACGGAGCTGACCATGGCCACGCTGCACACCCAGCTCAACCCACGTTCGCCGGAGTTCATCGCCAACCGTGACGCCATGCTCGAACAGGTCGGCGCCTTGCGCACCCTACTCGCGCAAGTCCAGCAGGGCGGCGGACCCAAGGCCCAGGAGCGGCACACCTCACGGGGCAAGTTGCTGCCTCGGGAGCGCATCAACCGGTTGCTGGACCCCGGTTCGCCCTTCCTGGAAATCAGCCCGCTGGCGGCCTACGAGGTTTACGGCGAAGACGTCCCTGCCGCGGGGGTGATCGCCGGCATCGGTCGCGTGGAAGGCGTCGAATGCATGATTGTCGCCAACGACGCGACGGTCAAAGGAGGCTCCTATTATCCGCTGACCGTGAAGAAACACCTGCGCGCCCAGACCATCGCTCAACAGAATCGCTTGCCTTGCATTTATCTGGTGGATTCCGGCGGTGCCAACCTGCCGCGCCAGGACGAAGTGTTTCCGGACCGGGAGCACTTCGGCCGGATCTTCTTCAACCAGGCCAACATGAGCGCCCAAGGCATCCCGCAACTGGCGGTGGTCATGGGTTCGTGCACGGCCGGCGGGGCGTACGTTCCGGCAATGGCTGATGAAGCGATCATGGTCCGCGAACAGGCGACCATCTTCCTGGCCGGCCCACCGTTGGTCAAAGCCGCCACCGGCGAGGTGGTCAGCGCCGAGGACCTGGGCGGCGCCGATGTGCATTGCAAGATTTCCGGCGTGGCCGACCACTACGCCGACACCGACGAACATGCACTGGCCCTGGCCCGCCGCAGCGTCGCCAACCTCAACTGGCGCAAGCTTGGCGACGTGCAGCCACGCACCCCGATCGCCCCACTGTATGCGAGCGACGAGCTGTATGGGGTGGTGCCGGCCGATGCCAAGCAGCCTTTCGATGTCCGGGAGGTGATTGCGCGGCTGGTGGACGGTTCGGTGTTCGATGAGTTCAAGGCATTGTTCGGCACCACACTGGTGTGCGGCTTTGCCCATCTGCACGGCTACCCCGTCGCGATCCTGGCGAACAACGGCATCCTGTTCGCCGAAGCTGCGCAAAAGGGTGCGCACTTCATCGAACTGGCCTGCCAGCGAGGCATCCCGTTGTTGTTCCTGCAGAACATCACCGGCTTCATGGTCGGGCAGAAATACGAGGCCGGCGGCATCGCCAAGCATGGTGCGAAACTGGTCACCGCGGTGGCCTGCGCCCGGGTGCCGAAATTCACGGTCATCATTGGCGGCAGCTTCGGCGCAGGTAACTACGGTATGTGTGGACGGGCCTACGACCCGCGTTTCCTGTGGATGTGGCCGAATGCGCGGATTGGCGTGATGGGCGCCGAACAGGCCGCCGGTGTGCTGGTGCAGGTCAAGCGCGAACAGGCCGAACGCAGCGGCCATCCGTTCAGCGCCGCCCAGGAAGCCGAGATCAAACAACCGATTCTCGATCAGTACGAAGAACAGGGTCACCCCTACTATTCCAGCGCGAGACTGTGGGACGACGGCGTCATCGACCCGGCCCAGACCCGCGATATCGTGGGCCTGGCCTTGTCCGCGTCACTGAACGCACCTATTGAACCGAGCCGCTTCGGCGTGTTCCGGATGTAACCGGGGAATGCCCATGGAACACTTCAACACCCTCGAATTGCTGACCGATCCCCGCGGCGTTGCCACTCTGTGGTTGAGCCGCGAGTCGAAGAACAATGCGTTCAACGCCGAAATGATCCGCGAGCTGATCCTCGCGCTGGACCAGGTCAGCAGCGATCAAAGCGTGCGCTTCCTGCTGATCCGCGGACGTGGCAAGCACTTCAGCGCCGGCGCCGACCTGGCCTGGATGCAACAGTCGGCCGAGCTCGACTACCACACCAACCTCGACGACGCCCGGGAACTGGCGGAGCTGATGTACAACCTCGCCAAGTTGAAGATTCCGACGCTGGCAGTCGTCCAAGGCGCGGCCTTTGGCGGCGCGCTGGGGTTGATCAGTGCCTGCGACATGGCCATTGGTGCCGATGACGCGCAGTTCTGCCTGTCGGAAGTGCGCATCGGCCTGGCGCCGGCGGTGATCAGTCCGTTCGTGGTGCAGGCCATTGGCGAACGGGCAGCCCGGCGTTACGCCCTCACCGCTGAACGTTTCGGCGGACAACGTGCGAAAGAGATCGGTTTGCTGTCGGAAAGTTACCCACCCGAGACGCTGAACGATCAAGTCGCGCAGTGGATCGATAACCTGTTGCTCAACAGCCCGGCGGCCATGCGCGCCAGCAAGGAACTGCTGCGCGAAGTCGGCAACGGCGCCCTGACCCCGGCATTGCGACGTTACACCGAGAATGCCATCGCCCGCATCCGCGTCAGCCCGGAGGGGCAGGAAGGCCTGCGCGCCTTTCTGCAAAAGCGGCCGCCGAACTGGCAGGCCGAGTCGCCCCCTGCCCCTTCGAAACCTGCCCCTTCGAAACCTGCCCCATCGAAACATAAGGAGCCCCGTCGATGAGCGCCCCAGTCCTCACCACCGTGCTGGTGGCCAATCGCGGTGAAATCGCCTGCCGCGTGATGCGTACCGCCAAGGCCATGGGCCTGACCACGGTTGCGGTGCACAGCGCCACCGACCGCGACGCCCGCCACAGCCGCGAAGCCGACATCCGGGTCGACCTGGGCGGCAGCAAGGCGGCCGATAGCTACCTGCAAATCGACAAGTTGATCGCTGCCGCCCAGGCCAGTGGCGCCCAGGCTATCCACCCTGGCTACGGTTTTCTTTCGGAGAATGCCGGGTTCGCCCGGGCCATCGAAAACGCCGGGCTGATTTTCCTCGGCCCGCCCGCCTCGGCCATTGACGCCATGGGCAGCAAATCCGCGGCCAAGGCCTTGATGGAAACCGCCGGCGTGCCCCTCGTGCCCGGTTACCATGGCGAAGCCCAGGATCTGGAGACGTTCCGCGCCGCCGCCGAGCGCATCGGTTATCCGGTGCTGCTCAAGGCCACCGCCGGGGGCGGCGGCAAGGGCATGAAAGTCGTCGAGGACGTCAGCCAACTGGCCGAAGCCCTGGCCTCGGCGCAGCGCGAGGCGCAATCGTCGTTCGGCGACTCGCGGATGCTGGTGGAAAAATACCTGCTCAAGCCACGTCACGTTGAGATTCAGGTGTTCGCCGACCAGCATGGCCATTGCCTGTACCTCAACGAGCGCGATTGTTCGATTCAGCGTCGTCACCAGAAAGTCGTGGAAGAAGCGCCAGCCCCAGGCCTGACCCCGGAACTGCGACGGGCAATGGGCGAGGCTGCCGTGCGCGCAGCCCAGGCGATTGGCTATGTCGGCGCCGGCACGGTGGAGTTCCTGCTGGATTCGCGGGGCGAGTTTTTCTTCATGGAAATGAACACCCGGTTGCAGGTCGAGCACCCGGTCACCGAAGCGATCACCGGGCTTGACCTGGTGGCCTGGCAGATTCGCGTTGCCCAGGGCGAGCCGCTGCCGATCACCCAGGAACAGGTCCCACTGTCCGGCCACGCCATCGAAGTACGGCTGTATGCCGAAGACCCGGCCAACGACTTCCTGCCGGCCACCGGGCGCCTGGCGCTGTATCGCGAATCGGCCGAAGGACCGGGGCGACGGGTCGACAGCGGCGTCGAAGAAGGCGATGAGATCTCGCCCTTCTACGACCCGATGCTCGGCAAGCTGATTGCCTGGGGCGAGGATCGTGAACAGGCGCGGTTGCGGCTGTTGAGCATGCTCGACGAGTTTGCCATCGGCGGTTTGAAAACCAACATCGGCTTCCTGCGTCGCATCATTGCCCACCCGGCCTTCGCCGCAGCTGAGCTGGACACCGGTTTTATCCCACGCTACCAGGCGCAGTTACTGCCAGCACCTGGTGAACTGGATGACGACTTCTGGTCCACAGCCGCCCAGGCTTTCGCCTTGGGTCTGACACCACGGATACGCCCCGACGACGCCGCTTCCCCCTGGTCCGATATCACCGGCCTGCGTTTGGGACTGCCAGGGGAAACCACGTTGCATTTGAGCTGTGAAGATCAGGATCGGGCGATGACGCTGGACGTCCAGGGCATAATCGCCGAGCTACGCGGCGAGCATCTGGTGGTCGGCCACAACGGCCTGCGTCGAAGCCACCGGGCCATCCGCCAGGGCGACAGCCTGTATCTGCAATGGCAAGGCGATCTGCGTCGCGTCGAGCTGTACGACCCGCTGGCCGCCGCCGAAGCCAGCCACAGCCACGAGGGCGGCCTGACCGCTCCCATGAATGGCAGCATCGTGCGGGTGCTGGTGAGCCCCGGCCAGGCAGTAGAGGCTGGCGCGCAACTGGTGGTCCTGGAAGCGATGAAAATGGAACACAGCATTCGTGCGCCCAAGGCCGGAGTGATCAAGGCACTGTATTGCCAGGAAGGGGAAATGGTCAGCGAGGGCAGCGCACTGGTGGCATTCGAGGAGTAGGTATCGGCCCCGTCCAAGGGCCGATCCGATTAGAACCTGATGGTGGCCTGTACGACCACACCGATGATGCGGCATTGCTCGGTGTACAGGCTTTTCGGGTAAGTCGGGTTGAGCGGGACCAGGTACTGCTGCCCGCTCTCCTCGATCAATTTACGGAAGGTTGCGTCGCTGCTGCCCGGCAACTGGGCAACCACCAGCTTGCCGGGCACCGCCTCGATGGCCGGGTCCACCAGGATCGACATGCCCTCGGGAATGCTCAACCCGGTCGGTGCGGTCATCGCATCGCCCATCACCACCAGCCAGAAGGCATCGCCTTGGGCGTGGTAATCCGTCAACTCATAACGCGCCTGGCTGTAGTGCTCAGGATCGACCTCGCGAACTTCGCCGACGTCGTGCCAATCACTCACCGGGTAGCGGAAGTACGGGTTGTACTTCTGCGCCAGGGTCATGCCCTCTTCGGTAGACGTATCCGGCTCGCGGATCACCATCGCCACTTCGAGGAACTCCATCCCCAATTCCTGCAGGACCCGGTTCATGTCTTCGACACTGGGTTGCCGGCGCTTGGTCAGCCAATGGCCGACACCGCCTTGTGACATGCCCAGACGCTCTGCGAGCACCACTTGCGTGACGCGCAGCTCCTTCATTTTGGCCTTGACCAACTCTATCCATTTATCCATGAGCGGCACGATACGTGGATGACTCCGACCATCAAAACACATATTGTAGTATTTAAATTGTCGTCACAATTACGATGCGTACTATTCTGGATTGAGGATTTCAGCCCACTACGGAGAACCTCGACACCATGGATACCTTCAATAAAGACGAGCCCAACAGCCCTTTCCACACCCCGTTCCCCTCGCTACAGGATTGCCCGGCCGCCCAACGGGCCCTGGACTATTACTTGAAACCGGGTGTTTCGGATGAACAGGAACACCGCTTCTTCGACGTGAACCGTAATATCAAGGGCGAAGAAGCTCTTGTCCATGCGTGCGATCTGCTGCGCTGTGCGGCAGCCACCGCCCACGAGTCCGCCAACCGGTTACAAGGTTCGAACCGTGACCTGGCATTTTCGGTGGTGCACATGATTGATCTGGCCAAGGTCATGCTGGACCGGTCCCTGGACGGCTACCCGGCTCGATAAGCAGCGGGGTCAGCGAGAACGGAGCCGCGGATACCGGCGTCAGGAAATATTTTCCAATGTGCGCAATAAAAACATTTGACTTGCAAATGATAATGATTATTATTGCATCAACTGATCGCGAGATCGGTCGATAGTCCAGAAGGCCTTAGGTCGGACTTCTGGAGTATCTCCTCATCAGGCTAATCACGGTTTTTGACCCGGCTCTTTGCCGGGTCTTTTTTTGCCGATTTTCCGGCTTATGGCTGCAGGCGAATAAAGTCCCTGACCGGGGTTACTGATTCCACGACGGTGATGATTTTCCATTTTTCAAAGCCCCGCCAGACCGGCCAAAACTATCGACAGGCAGCACTTGAGAATCAGGTGCGGACTCTCTAAGCTGCTTCTGCGTCCAGGGAGGACGCCCCCTGTTTTATGACGCAAATCGTCCCGATCTACCCTTCCTTGCGTGTAAAGTAACGGTCATGGAAATCCTCTCAAAGGAATCGTGACCGTGGCTAAATCGTCTTTTGATATCAGTGCCAATTTCGACAGCGGCAATATCCAGGTCGTGGACATCAGCAACCCGTTGCAATCTCTGCTGAAAATCCGTCCCGACACCCGCAGCGCCCACTTCCAGTGGTTCCACTTCAAGGCCAGTGGCCTGCACGTTGGCCAGGAACATTCCTTCCGCCTGCTCAACGCCAGTCAATCGACCTACAGCAAAGGATGGCCGGGTTACCAGGCCGTTGCTTCCTACGATCACGTCAACTGGTTCCGTGTACCCACCCAGTTCGAAGGCGACTCCCTGCGTTTTTACCTGGAAGCCGAACAGCCCCACGCCTGGTTTGCCTACTTTGAGCCCTACAGCCGTGGCCGTCATGACTGGCTGATCGAGCAGGCACAGCACAAGGCCGGAGCCGATCTGCTGGCCACCGGTAAAAGTGTCGAGGGACGTGATATCCAGTTGCTGCGTAAAGGCAGCGGTGCCGAAGGCCGGCGCAAGGTCTGGATCATCGCCCAGCAGCACCCCGGCGAGCACATGGCCGAATGGTTCATAGAGGGCGTGATCGAACGCCTGCAGGATCAGGACGACGCCCAACTGAACCGGTTGCTGGCCAAGGCCGATCTCTATCTGGTGCCGAACATGAACCCGGACGGTGCGTTCCATGGGCATCTGCGTACCAACGCCATGGGCCAGGACCTCAACCGTGCCTGGCAGGACGCCAGCCCGGAAATCAGCCCCGAGGTATTCTTCGTACAGCAGCAAATGGAAAAGTATGGCGTCGATCTGTTCCTCGACATCCACGGTGACGAGACCATCCCCCACGTCTTCACCGCCGGCAGCGAAGGCAACCCCGGCTACACGTCCCGCATTGCCAAGCTCGAAGAGCGCTTTCGCAGCCACCTCAAGCACCAGACCAAGGACTTCCAGACCACCCATGGCTACACCCGCGACGAACCGGGCCAGGCGAACATGACCTTGGCCTGCAACGCGGTCGGCCAGAAATACGACTGCCTCTCCCTGACCCTCGAAATGCCGTTCAAGGACCACGACGACCACCCGAACCCGCACACCGGCTGGTCCGGCAAGCGCTCGATGCAACTGGGCAAGGATGTGTTGAGCACTGTGGCGGATATGGTTGATGAGCTGCGCTGACGTCGTCTGATCCATTCAACCTGTGACGAGGGGATAAATCCCCTCGCCACAGGTTTTTCTTCGCCCATGACGCTATCGAGCACTCACGCTCGATCACGCCCGCGCAACATGCTGTCCAACACCTCATCCCGCCGCACCCAGCCGTGAAACAGCGCCGCCGCCAGATGCACCAGCACGGTCAGGAACAGCAGGTAGGCCAAGTACCCGTGGGCCTTGCGCAACCATGCGAACGTCTGGGCATTCGCCGGCAGAATCGAGGGCAGTTGCAGCGAGCTGCTGAGCATCACCGGGTCCCCCGCCGCAGAAATCATGCCCCAGCCCAACAGTGGCAAGATCAACATCAAGGCGTACAACAGGACATGGGAGGCCTTCGCCGCCAGCACCTGCCAGCCCGGCAGATCCCTCGGTAATGCCGGTGGGCGCGTGGTAAAGCGCACCGCCAGGCGCACGATCACCAGTAGCAGAATTGCGATGCCCAGAGGCTTGTGCAACCGGAGCAGCCACTCATGACGCTCGGACACCGAGGCCACCATGCCCGCGCCAATGAACAACATGGCGATGATCATCAACGCCATCAACCAGTGGAGCAACCGGGCCAAGGGTGCGAAGTGACGGGGGCTCATGGGCGGGACTCCTGGGTGGCGGGCAGCTGGCTCACTTCGCTGGTACGCCGCAGATAGGAACTGGCATACGCGGCGGAACGCGCGGCCAGCAGCGGGTCTTCGGAACCTTCGATACCGCTGGGCAGGATCAGCGGGTCATAGTTGATGTCACGGCACTCGCCGTTGTCCTGCGCCTGGGTACTCTCCAGCACCAGCGTGCCGGCATTGAGCACCTTGCGATCCGTGGGCCAAGGCTTGCTGGCGTCATTCACCGGATCGCCAGGATTGGCCAGGGTGATGTCCAACCGCCAACGCAACGGCCCGGCGGCGAGACGCTTGGTCAGGTCCTGCTCCAGGTAGTCAGCGCCCTGAGCGGGTGGCGCATCCGCCGCGTCGGCGGTCAGCGGGACCACGCCCCAGCGCACCGCCTGACGTTGCCCGGCCGGATTGACCAGGTAAAACGCATTGATGCCGTTGTAGGTTTCGGTGGCATAGCTGGCCGACGGCTTGGCAGTCTTGATCCACTGCAGGAACGGCACGGCTTCCGGGTGAGCGGCAAAGAACGCCGGCACTGCCGTCGGGTTCGGCTTCCCCGTGGCGGGATCCGGTGACTGGGCCTGTTGAAACTGATAGAACGCCTCAGGCGTGCCCACCGGGAACACCGGCATGCTGTTCATGCCGGTACGCCATTGCTGGCCGTTGGCCTGGGTGAAACGCAACGCCAGGCTGCGGATCGGTACACTGCCGTCCGGTGCATAAGGGTTGCCGCTGGGCAAGGCGAAACGTCCAACAACCGGCGTCCGGGCGTCCATGAACACCTGGGCGCTGGAATAGGCTCGCGCCTCGCCGCTGCTTTCGAAATAACCGGCGACACAGACACCCTTCGAGTGATTGCGCCGGAAGCCCGGATGAACCCCATTGTTCTTTTCCAGCACGTTGACCAGTGCCTTGGGTGTCAGGCGCTGTGGGTCAAGGGTGCCATTGACGTAGGCAAACACCCCGGCCAATGCGGCAACAATCACCGCAATGCCACCCAGGCGCAGGGTCAGGCTGGCGGCACTCAACGGCGGCCGATCCGATGCGGGGTCAGGTGAAGAGGAAGGATCAACCATGACGAAGCTCCAAGGCTCAAGGCCATTTGAGGAAAGGACCCGTCAGACGAAGGCTCGATGGTTTTATTCCCATACCGCGTATTTATTTTTCCTACGCTGGAATAATCTCGTTTGGGGATCGTCTTTCCAGTCTCACCCAGCGACGGCTCACCGGACGCCAAACGCCCATGAACGAAATCGATGACCAGTTGCGCATGCTCATCCCCCGACTACGGCGGTTTGCCGTGTCGCTGACGCGCAACCCCAGCAATGCCGACGACCTGGTGCAGACGTGCCTGGAGCGGGCTTTGTCAAAATGGAACGACAAGCGTCCAGACGGCGATCTGCGAGCCTGGCTGTTTTCCATCCTGTATCGGCAGTTTCTCGATGCCCACCGCCGTTCCCGACGCTACGCCCGCATGCTGGAGTTTTTCACCGGCCGCGACGATACGCATCCCTCGGCCGAGCGCAGCGTGATCGCCCAGTCGTCGCTCCAGGCCTTCGACCAACTCACCACCGAGCAGCGCGCGCTGTTGCTGTGGGTGTCGGTGGAAGGCTTGAGCTACCAGCAAGTCGCCGACATCCTCGGCGTGCCGACCGGCACCGTGATGTCGCGCCTGTCCCGCGCCCGCCAAGCCTTGCGCCAACTCAGCGAAGGCGAAATCACCCGCCCCACCCTGCGGATACTCAAATGATCAGCATGCCCCCCAGCGACAGCGACCTGCACGCCTACGTCGATCGCCAATTGAGCGAGGCCGACCAGCGCCTGATGGACACCTACCTCGGCAGCCACCCCGACGTCGCCGCTCGGGTCCGGGCCTGGCAACAGGACGCGCTACGCTTGCGCACTGCCTTGAGTGGAGCCTTGCAACAACCGGCCAATCCGGCCCTCGACCCGACGTCGATTCGCCAACGGCTCAGACATCGCTCACGCCGACACCTGGCCAGCGCCGCGATACTGTTGCTGGCCGTCAGCGTGGGTGGCTTCGGTGGCTGGCAGGCTCGTCAAATGACCCTACTCAGCGCCGCCCAACCCATGGCTGACGCCTTGCAGGCCTATCGGCTGTTTGCCCAGCAAGGCATCCTCCCGGCCGATTACCAGACCGGTGACGAAAGCAGCATGCAAGGCTGGCTCGACCGTTACTTCAGCGACGCCAATCGCCTGCCGGATCTTTCCGGCGCGGGCTTCAAGCCGGTCAGCGGCCGCTTGCTCAGCACCGAGCAAGGCGCGGCGGCGATGATCGTCTACCAGGACGAAAGCGGTCAGAAGATCAGCTTCTACGTGCGCCCACCAGGGCCGAGGAATTTCCTGCTGCCCCGTGGCAGCCGGCGCGACGGCGAGTTGCAGGCCGAATACTGGTCCGGGCCGGGGTACAACTATGCGGTGGTGATTCCCAGTGACACGCCGTCGGCCCAAAAACTCAAGCAGACCCTGGACTTCTGACCCCCGCCGCCATCCCCTGCGGGAGCGAGCCTGCTCGCGATGGCGGACTGACATCTGACATCAATGTTGACTGAGCCGTCGTCTTCGCGAGCAAGCCCGCTCCCACACTGGAGCTGCGGATGGCCGCAGCATCGGGGTCCGACGCCGTACCTGTGAGAGCCGGGCTTGCCCGCGATGGCGGCGACGCATTCAACAGGGGTGCAGACTGATCCACCGCTATCGCGAGCAGGCTCGCTCCCACACTGGAGCTGCGGATGGCCGCAGCATCAGGGTCCGACGCCGTACCTGTGGGAGCCGGGCTTGCCTGCGATGGCGGCGGCGCATTCAACAGGGGGGCAGACTGATCCACCGCTATCGCGAGCAGGCTCGCTCCCACACTGGAGCTGCAGATGGCCGCAGCATCAGGGTCCGACGCCGTACCTGTGGGAGCCGGGCTTGCCCGCGATGGCGGCGGCGCATTCAACAGGGGGGCAGACTGATCCACCGCTATCGCGAGCAGGCTCGCTCCCACAAAGGACTCCGGACTTCACCCTTGCCCAAACACCTGCGAAGGCCGGCGCAGCAGCGGGTCGAATGGGTTGATCCGAGGGCCGATCAACGCCGCCTCGCGCTTGAGCATTTCCACCACCGTCGGCAGACGATCCGGTCCCAGGCGGTCGCTGATGGTCGCCACACTTAAGGCCGCCACGGCACGGCCGCCGCGATCCAGGATCGGCACCGCCACCCCCGCCATCCCCTGCAACACGCCGGTGTTGCGTCCGGCGTAGCCCAGGCTGCGCACGCTCTCCACTTCCGAGCGCAGGAAGACTTCGTCGTACAGATGAAAGTCCTTGAGCCGCGGCAGGTTGTAGTGAATCACCGTGTCGCGCTCCTCCTCCGGCAGGAACGCCAGAATCGCCAGGCTGCCCTGGCCCACGCCCAACGCCACCCGACCGCCGATATCACCGGTAAAGGTGCGGATCGGGAATGGCCCTTCACTGCGGTCCAGACAGATCGCATCGAAACCGCTGCGCGCCAGCAGGAACAACGAATCCCCCAGGGACGCCGACAGCCGCAGCATGGCCGGTCGCGCCAGTTCACGCAGGTTGCCGGTGTTCCCGGCACGGGCGGCCAGGGCAAAAAAATCCAGGCTCAGGCGGTAGCGTTTGCTGCGCCCATCCTGCTCGACCATGCCCTCGTCCATCAGGCTGCGCAGCAGGCGATGAGTGGTCGGCTGGGACAGGCCGATGCGCTGGGCCAGTTGCGTTACCCGCTCCCCGCCTTCGGCGGTGTCACCCAGGCTGCGCAACACGGCGAACAACCTGGAGACGGCGCCAACCCCGACTTCGCTTTTTTCAATATTCCGATCAGTGGAATTATTCATTCATTTCTTTACTCATCAATTCACTGATCGAATGAAACTGAAAATAGTCATCGCCTCAGTGAAATAGGCCATTGAGCCCATCCTATTCTTCGTCCTACTCTGCGTCCATACAGGGGCGATTCGAACAACAACGGCAGCCGATCCAGGTCGAGCGCCAACGCACCGAGTGTCCTGCATCACCCCTTCGTATCTGCCCTTACAAAAAAGCACGCCTCACGGCGACGCATAACAATCTCAGGTGGAGCGCAGTCATGGCTTTCGTGCAACTTGAAAACTTGAGTAAACGCTACGGCGACATCGACGCCGTGGTTGCCACCGACCTCGCGGTAGAAAAAGGCGAATTCGTCTCGCTGCTCGGCCCTTCCGGTTGCGGCAAGACCACCACCTTGCAAATGATCGCCGGCTTCGTCGACGTCAGCGGCGGACGCATCCTGCTGGACGGCCGCGACATCACCCACGCCAAACCCGCCAGCCGGGGCCTGGGCGTTGTGTTTCAGAGTTATGCGCTGTTCCCCCACATGACCGTCCGGGACAACGTCGCCTTCGGCCTGCGCATGCGCAAGGTGCCGGGCAGCGAACTCCAACAACGGGTGGACCGGGTGCTGAAGCTGGTGCGCCTGGACCGGCATGCCGAGCGCTACCCCCGGGAACTCTCGGGCGGCCAGCGTCAGCGCGTGGCGCTGGCCCGGGCACTGGTGATCGAACCGCCAGTGCTGTTGCTCGACGAACCGCTGTCCAACCTCGACGCCAACCTGCGCGAAGAGATGCAATTCGAAATCCGCCGCATCCAGCGGGAAGTCGGCATCACCACATTGATGGTCACTCACGACCAGTCCGAAGCGCTGTCCATCAGTGACCGCGTCGTGGTGATGCAAGCCGGGCGCATCACCCAGATCGATACGCCCTACACCCTTTACGAACACCCGCGCACCACCTTCATCTCCGGCTTCGTTGGCAAGGCCAACCTGCTGCCCGGCGAACGTGATAGCGCTGGCGTCGTTCAAGCCTGTCAGCCAGGCCAGGGCGAACTGACCCTGAGCCTGCGCCCGGAAAAGATCGACCTGTGCGCCGCTGGCGCGGGCCGCCTGCAAGGCACGATCGCCAGCCGTTTCTTCCTCGGCAGCCAATGGTTGTATGGGGTCTCGACCAGCCTGGGTGAGCTTTGCGTGGTGCGCCGAAATGACGGCGCTGCGCCGATGAGCGAAGGCACGGCAGTGGGCCTGGACTGGGATCCGGCACTGCTGCGGGTGCTGAGTGACGATGAGGTGCCGGCATGAAGCTGCTGGACGCAATGCGCCGGGGCCGGCAAGGCTATCTGATGTCCGCACCGGCCCTGGCCCTGTACCTGGGGTTACTGGTGATTCCCCTGGGGCTGACGCTGGTGCTGTCGTTCAACGTTTTCGACTACGGGTCGGGCATCGACAGCCACGCGTACACCCTCGATCACTACATCAGCCTGCTGGGCGATTCGTACTTCTACGAGATCTTTTGGCGCACCTTCTGGATCAGTGCCCTGACCACGCTGTTGTGCGTGCTGATCGGCGTGCCCGAAGCGTATGTGCTCAGCCGCATGGGCGCGCCATGGCGCTCGATTTTCCTGATCCTGATCCTCACTCCGTTGCTGATCTCGGTGGTGGTCCGGGCCTTCGGCTGGAGCCTGCTGTTGGGCGCCGACGGGTTGGTCAACCAGACGTTGCAAGCGTTCGGTGGCGCGCCGATGAAGTTGCTCTATACGCCATTTGCCGTGGTCATTGCCCTGGTCCACGTGATGCTGCCGTTCATGATCATTCCGGTCTGGACCTCACTGCAGAAACTCGACCCGGCCGCAGAACAGGCTGCGTTGTCCCTGGGGGCCAGCCAATTCACGGTGATCCGCAAGGTGGTGCTGCCGCAGATCATGCCCGGCGTGCTGTCCGGCACCCTGATTGTGTTCGGCCTGGCCGCCAGCTCCTTCGCCATTCCCGGCCTGCTCGGCGGACGCCGCTTGAAGATGGTCGCCACGCTGATCTACGACCAGTACCTGTCGGAACTCAACTGGCCCATGGGCGCGGCCATCGCCGTTGCACTGTTGCTGCTCAACCTGCTGATCATGCTGTCGTGGAACCGCATGATCGAAGGCCGCTACAAGAAGTCATTGGGGTAACTCATCATGTCCAGGAACGGTCCTTTCGCCCTGTTGTTTCACGCCTTGGTCGTGGTGTTCATGCTGGCGCCGCTGGTGGTGGTCTGTCTCGTCGCCTTCACCCCGGAAAACACCCTGAGCCTGCCGACCACGGAATTCTCCCTGCGCTGGTTCCGCGCCGTGTTCGAGCGCGCGGATTTCGTCGATGCGTTCTACAACAGCCTGGCCCTGGCGTTCTGTGCGGCCTCGCTGGCGACGTTGATCGCGGTACCGGCAGCGCTGGCAATCACCCGCCTCGAATTTCCCGGCCGGGATTTTTTCAACGGCCTGTTCCTGTCGCCGATCATCATCCCGCACCTGGTGCTGGGTGTGGCGCTGCTGCGGTTGTTTGCCCTGATGGGGGTCAACGGCAATTTCACCTGGCTGATCTTCGCCCACGTGCTGGTCATCACGCCCTATGTATTGCGCCTGGTGCTGGCGTCGGCCATCGGCCTGGATCGCAGTGCCGAACAGGCCGCGCAATCCCTGGGTGCCGGGCGCTTCACGCTGTTCCGGCAGATCACCTTGCCGATGATCCTGCCGGGGGTGGCCGGGGGCTGGTTGCTGGCGTTCATCAACAGTTTCGATGAAGTCACGCTGTCGATCTTTGTCACGTCACCGGCGACGCAAACCCTGCCGGTGCGCATGTATGTGTACGCCACCGAATCCATCGACCCGATGATGGCGGCGGTGTCGGCACTGGTCATTGCGCTCACCGCACTGACCATGATTCTGCTCGACCGGGTCTATGGCCTGGATCGGGTTCTGGTGGGCAAACAATGAGGGCACCATGGCGCTGCTGAAACGACTGGCCGAAGGCGACCGCCCGGCCCTGGACTTTACCCTCGATGGCCAGCCGGCTACCGGTCTGTTGGGCGATACGCTGCTGACCGCCGTGCTGACCTGCGGCGAACACCTGCGCGGCAGCGATTTCAGCGCCGAACCCCGGGCGGGATTCTGCCTGATGGGCGCCTGCCAGGACTGCTGGGTCCGCCTCGGCGACGGCCGCCGCGTCCGCGCCTGCGCCACCCTGCTCGAAGCCGGCCAGCAAATCACCCGCGAACCGGGACGCCAGGTATGAACAGCTCATTTATTCCCTGTGGGAGCGGGCTTGCTCGCGAAAGCGATCCCCCTGCCACCATCGTTGCTGAGTGGACCACCGCTATCGCGAGCAGGCTCGCTCCCACAGGGGTTCTGCGACGGTCACAAAATCAGCGTTCCGCACCGCTCCACTGTGGGAGCGAGCCTGCTCGCGATAGCGCCTTCGACAGCGCCACATGTCCCCCGATCTTGTCGATGAGGCAATCATGAAAACAATCGCCATCATCGGCGCCGGCCCCGCCGGAATCCGTGCTGCCCAGACCCTGGTCGCCCACGGCGTGTACCCTGTCCTGCTGGATGAAGCCTTGCGCGGTGGCGGGCAGATCTATCGGCGGCAACCGGCCAATTTCAGGCGCTCGCCTGTCAAGCTGTATGGCTTCGAAGCGCACAAGGCCCGCTCGATCCACCAGACCATCGATGAGTTGCGCGACCAGCTCGACTATCGTCCCGACACCCTGGTGTGGAACGCCGAAGCCGGCCTGCTCGACACCCTGCACGAGGGGCGCGCCGCCCGGCTGGAATACTCGAAGCTGATCGTCGCCACCGGCGCCACCGACCGAATCCTGCCCGTACCGGGCTGGACGTTGCCGGGGGTGTACAGCCTCGGCGCCGCGCAGATCGCCCTGAAATTCCAGGGCTGCGCCATCGGTGAGCGCGTGGTGTTCGCCGGCAGCGGCCCGTTGCTTTATCTGGTGGCCTATCAATACGCCAAGGCCGGCGCCAATGTGGTCGCCGTGCTCGACAGCTCCCCCTTGGGCGCCCAGGCCCGCGCCCTGCCCGGCCTGCTGGCGCAACCGACCACGCTCGCCAAGGGCCTCTACTACCGGGGCTGGCTGACCGCCCATGGCATCGCCGTTCATCAAGGCGCGAGTCTGTCGCGCATTGACGGTGAACGCCGGGTTCAGTCGTTGAAATGGCACAACGCAAAAGACGAGCAAACCCTCGACTGCGACGCGGTGGCCTTCGCCCACGGCTTACGTAGCGAAACCCAACTGGCCGACCTGTTGGGCTGCGAATTCACCTGGAATGCCCTCAACCGCGCCTGGCTACCCCAGCGCGACAGCGCCGGCCGCAGCAGCGTGGCCGGTGTCTACCTCGCGGGGGACGGCGCGGGGATCATGGGCGCCGACGCCGCCGAAAAAGCCGGCGAACGCGCCGCCCTGGCCTTGCTCGAGGACAGCGGTTATCGAGTCGATCCGCAGCGTTGCACCCAGCTGGAAAAAGAACTCGAACGCATCGGCCATTTCCGCCAAGGCCTGGAACGTGCCTTTGCCTTCCCGCAAAGCTGGGCCGCCGACGCGGCTGACGAACTGATGATTTGCCGTTGCGAAGAAGTCAGCGCCGGCGACATCCGTCGGGTGATCGGCGAAGGCCATTGGGAAATCAACCGGGTCAAGGCCCATTGCCGCGTCGGCATGGGGCGTTGCCAGGGAAGAATGTGCGCCGTCGCGGCGGCGGAAATCATTGCCAGCGAAAGTGGACGGCCCATTTGCGGCATCGGTCGCTTGCGGGCCCAGGCGCCAGTCAAACCCGTACCGTTTGGCCTGGAGGTCGAGCCATGATCGAAGTCGACGTGGTGATTATCGGCGGTGGCATCGTCGGTTCGTCGGCCGCGCTGTTCCTGAGCAAGGCCGGGCGTCGGGTGGCTTTGCTGGAACGGGACTTCTGCGGCTCGCACTCAAGCGGAGTGAACTATGGCGGTGTACGACGCCAGGGGCGGCCCTTGTCTCAACTGCCCCTGTCGCAACGGGCCCACGAAATCTGGAGCCAGTTGCCCCAGTTGATCGGCATTGATGGTGAATACCAGCGCAGCGGCCACCTGAAACTGGCCCGCAGCGCCGAGGACATGCGTGCGTTGCAAGAATACGCCGCCAGCAGTCAGGGCTTTGGCCTCGATTTGCAGCTGCTGGATCGCCAGGCGCTGCACGCGCGCTTTCCCTGGGTGGGTGCGGTGGCTGTCGGCGCCTCGCTTTGCCCGGACGACGGTCACGCCAATCCACGACTGGTGTCCCCGGCCTTTGCCCAAGCCGCCCGCCGCCATGGCGCCCAGGTTCACGAACAGTGTCCAGTCAGCCTGGTGGAGCACGACGGCCAGCGCTTTACCGTGCGAACCGAAACCGGCCTGACGCTCCGCGCGCCCTGGCTGCTGAACTGCGCCGGCGCCTGGGCCAGCCATTTCGCCACACAGTTCGACGAAACCGTGCCCATGTATGCCGGACACCCGGCGATGCTGGTCACCGAGCCCTTGCCCTTGGTGATGGATGCCAGTACTGGCGTGGAAGGCGGCGGGATTTACGCGCGCCAGGTTGCGCGCGGCAACTGCGTACTGGGCGGCGGCCAGGGGTTTGCCCTGGACGACGCTCGCGCCCGGCCCGGCCAGAATGCCGTGATCGAGATCTTGCGCCAGGCGGTCGAGCTCTACCCGTTCCTTGAGGGCGCCCAGGCGATTCGCACCTGGAGTGGCACCGAAGGTTACCTGCCCGATCGCCAGCCGGTGATCGGGCACAGCAGCACCCAACCCGGCCTGTTGCATGCGTTCGGCTTTGCCGGAGCGGGCTTCCAGATCGGCCCGGCGGTGGGCCAGGCGCTCACCGAAATCATCTGTTGCGGCGAATCGAAAACGCCGCTGGATGCGTTTTCCATCACCCGGTTTCACTCCATCTCCGTTTCTTGATAGAGGAAGGTCGCGCCATGAATAACGTCAAACGCACTGCACTGCTGGGCTTTTCCTGCTTGAGCACACTGCTCGCCGTCGGCCAGGCACACGCCGAGCCAACGCTTTACCTGGGCATGAACGGCGGCACCATGGAGCGGCTCTATGCCGACAAGGTCTTGCCGGCCTTCGAGAAAGCCAACAACGTCAAAGTGGTGATCGTGCCCGGGACCTCGGCGGACATCCTGGCGAAAGTGCAGGCCAGCAAAGACAACCCACAGATGCACGTCATGTTCCTGGATGACGGCATCATGTATCGCGCCATTTCCATGGGGCTCTGCGACAAACTCGAAGACAGCCCGACCCTGGCGCAAATCCCCGCCAAGGGCCGTATCAAGGATCAAGCCGTGGCCGTCAGCCTGGGTGTGACAGGGCTCGCCTACAACACCCGCCTGTTCAAGGAAAAAGGTTGGAGCGCACCGACCTCCTGGATGGACATGGCCGACCCACGCTTCAAGGACAAACTGGTGTTCCAGTCCGTGGCCTCGTCCACCTTCGGCCTGCACGGTTTCCTGATGTTCAACCGGATCCAGGGTGGTAACGAGACCAACGTCGAACCGGGCTTCAAGGCCTGGCCGAACACCGTGGGACGCAACGTGCTGGAATACATTCCCAGCTCGGCGAAGATCTCCGAAATGCTGCAGACCGACGAAGCGGCGCTGTTCCCGCTGACGCCAACCCAAGTGACCGCGCTGAAACTCAAAGGCATGCCCGTGGAATACGCGCAGCCGAAGGAAGGCGCGGTGGTGCTCAACGTCGCCGAATGCGCCATCGCCCACAACACCCAACCCGAGCTGGCGCAAAAACTCGCCGCCTTCCTGCTCGCGCCCGAAGCCCAGGCCATTGCCCTGGAAGAAGGCGACCAGATCCCGTCCAACCCCAACACCCCCACCACCGACAAGACCCGCGGCCAGGTGGAAGCCATGAAGCAATACCTGGAAACAGCGATTGCAGTGGACTGGGACCAGGTCAATGAACAGCGTCCGGCGTGGAACGCGCGTTGGAGCCGCAGTATCGAGCGCTAGCCGAACTGGCTTTTGTGGCGAGGGGGATTTATCCCCTCGCCACAAGGGTTTTGTAACAAACTAGGTGGCATCGGACTTCTCTTGATCAATGGTGCCCCCTCCCATGACCACCCTCGCCCAACTCCGCGCCGGCCAACTGTCAGGCATTACCCGGTTGGACCTGGCCTGCGGCCTGACGCAGTTTCCCCGGGAAATCTTCGACCTGGCGGACTCCCTGGAGATCCTCAATCTCAGCGGCAACCAATTGGAGAGCCTGCCCGACGACTTGCATCGGCTGACCCGACTGCGGGTGCTGTTCTGCTCGGACAATCGCTTCACTGAGCTGCCCGAATGCCTGGGCCGTTGTGCTGCGTTGACCATGGTCGGTTTCAAGGCCAACCGCATCGAACGTGTACCCGCCGCGGCCCTCCCGCCGCTGCTGCGCTGGCTGATCCTGACGGACAATCGCATCAGCCAATTGCCGGATGAACTGGGACAGCGCCCACACCTGCAAAAACTGATGCTGGCCGGCAACCGTTTGCAGCAATTGCCCGCCAGCCTGGCCCAGTGTCACCGACTTGAGCTGCTGCGTATCGCCGCCAATCAATTGGTCGATCTGCCGCAATGGTTATTGGGACTGCCCCGCCTCAGTTGGCTCGCCTACGCCGGTAACCCACTGGAAACCCAAGCCGACGACGCCGCGCTGCACAGCACGACACCCATCGACTGGACGCAACTGAGCCTGCAACAACAGTTGGGCGAAGGCGCCTCGGGGGTGATCCATCAGGCGCTATGGCAACCGGCCGGCCAACCGGCGCGAAACGTCGCGGTGAAGATGTACAAGGGCGAGATGACCAGCGACGGCTCTCCCCTGCATGAGATGCATGCCTGCATCACCGCGGGCCGGCACCCTAACCTGATTGAAGTGTTGGGCCAGGTCGCCGGACATCCCGAAGAACAGGCCGGGCTGGTCATGACGCTGATCGAGCCCAGCTATCGAAACCTGGCCGGGCTGCCGAGCCTGGCCTCCTGCACCCGCGATGTGTATACCGACACGTTGCGCTTGAGCGCCACCGCAGCCTTGCGTATCGCCCGGGGCATCGCCTCGGTGGCGGCACACCTGCACTGCCAGGGCATCACCCACGGGGATTTGTACGGGCACAACATCCTTTACAACGACCAGGGCGAATGCCTGCTGGGGGATTTTGGCGCGGCGTCTTTCCACGCCACCGCAGACACCCCGCAAACCCGCGCACTGCAGCGCATCGAAGTGCGGGCCTTCGGGATTCTGCTCGGTGAATTGCTGGCGCGGATCGAGCCGGGGAGCGATGACGTGCAGCTTGCAACGCTACAGGCGTTGAAGGCACATTGCTGCCAGCCAGACGTGCTGGCGCGGCCGGGGTTCGAGGAGATCGAGCGGGTATTGGCCGGCTGCTTGACCACCGGCTGATCGAACGCAGCTTGTCTTTGTGGCAAGGGGATTTATCCCCTCGCCACAAAGACATTCGCTCTTCAGGGAATCCCTTTAACCCGCCAACCCGACAAACATATCCTGCACGTCATCGTGGTTGTCGAGTCCTTCAAGGAACGCTTCGACCTCGGCCATCTGCTCGTCGGTCAGGCCGCTGACCGGGTTCTTCGGCTGGTAGCCCAGCTTGGCGGACAACACCGTAAAGCCCTGGGCCGGCAGCGCTTTCTGCACGGCATCGAGGTCGGCGGCATCGGTGATGAACAGCGTGGCACCCTCTTCGCCCGGTTCGAAATCCTGGGCACCGGCCTCGATGGCGGCCATTTCCGGATCGGCGTCAGGGCTGTCCGGGGCGGCCTCGATCATGCCGACATGGTTGAAGTCCCAGGCCACCGAACCCGAAGCGCCCAGCTGGCCCTTGCGGAACGCGACGCGGATTTCAGCCACGGTACGATTGATGTTGTCGGTCACGCATTCCACGATCAGCGGCACCTGGTGTGGCGCAAACCCTTCGTAGGTCACACGGTGGTACTGCACCGTTTCGCCGAGTTGGCCCGAGCCTTTCTTGATCGCACGCTCCAGGGTCTCGCGGGGCATCGAGGCCTTCTTCGCCTGCTCGACCACCAGCCGCAGGTGTGCATTGGTCGCCACATCGGCACCGTTGCGCGCGGCAATGGTGATTTCCTTCACCAGCTTGCCGAAGATCTTGCCCTTGGCGTTGGCAGCCGCCTCTTTGTGTTTAACCTTCCACTGTGCGCCCATCACTCACTCTCTTGTCTGACGCGCCAAGACATCTGCCGGCCGGCGCTGTGGCGCAAGTTTATACGGCCTAAACCGGCTGATCGACCAAAAAATGCGCCCCGACGAATCGACATTTTCACAACGTGCTGTAGGCCGTTTCCGAAATAGCGATTCGGGAGCACCCTTTCGCCCCGCGGTTTCGTACCCTCGCGGCTTCTTCTCTTCAAGTAAGCACCGCGATGCGCAACGACACGGAAAGCCCCTTCAGCCTGACACTCACGCAAAGCGACTTGCGCCTGCAAGTGCTGCGGTTCAGCGGTAGGGAGGCCCTCAACCAGCCGTACCGCTTCGACCTCGAACTGATCGGCCTCGCGCCGCCCATCAATCCCGACACGCTGCTGGGGCAACCGGCGTTCCTGCGCCTGGACGGCGAATCCGGTGTACATGGCATCGTCCACAGCGTCAGCCTGAGCGCCCATGCACCGCACCGTATCGGCTATCGCCTGACGCTGGTTCCCCATCTCCAGCGCCTGGAACATGGCCCGAGGCGACGGGTTTTCCATCAGCTCAGCGTCGTACAAGTACTGCAACGGCTGCTGGACGACAACGCGCTGCCCGCTCACAGCTACCGTTTCGAACTGCCCCACGGCCAGTACCCATCCCGTCCGTTCTGTATCCAGTACGAGGAAAGCGACCTGGAGCTGCTGCAACGGCTATGTGAGCAAGAAGGCATTCACTACCACTTCGAACACTCCCCATCCGGCCATGTCCTGGTGTTTGCCGAAGATCCCAAGAGCTTCCCGACACCGGCGGTCGAGCTGACACTGCGTACGCAAGCCGATGAACAACCGGCACTCGAGCGGCTGTATCAGCGTCACCACCCGACGACGCCTGCCCTGCCCGCCCGCTTCGCCGAGCGGGCAATGACACCCGCCGAAACCAGCGCAGCGAATCATGGGTTAAACGGCACCGATCACGAGGCGATGCGGAGCAACCCCGCGTTGGCTCATGCTTATCAGATCGGGCGCCGGAACCTGGAGCGCCTGCGCTGCCGGCAACGGGAAATCCACGGCCACAGCACTCAACCGGCCCTGCGCAGCGGCCATATCGTGCAGATCGGCGAGCACCCGGTATCGACGTTCAACGATCAATGGCTGGTCATCGAGGTCCAGCATCGCGGGCGCCAGTTTTCGATCCTGGAAGCAAGTCAGCCGTCCGTGTCGTCGGCCAGGGACTATCGCAACAAATTCTCGGCCATCCCCTGGTCCACCGTGTTCAGGCCCGCCCTCAAGCACCCCAGGCCGAGCATTCCCGGCTACCACGTGGCGCACGTGCTCGGCCCCGCCGGGCAGCCGGCGGTAGCCGATGAGCGCGGTCAGGTCCGTGTCAGCTTGTGGAGCCCGGATGACGAAGGCATTCCCTTGCCCATGTCGCGGTTGAGCCGCCATGACAGCCCGCGCCTGATGGCCGGCAGTGAAGTGCTGGTCAGTTTTCTCGACGGCGACCCCGACCGGCCGGTGCTGTGCCCGGGCGGTATCGATAGCGGTGGCGGGCGCGTCATGGCGCCGTCAAAACCGGCGCCGGGCAATACCGACGTCAGGCTGCTGTTCGACTGGCTTCTGAACCCTCCCGACACAACGCCCTGACGTCGCACCGAATACCGTGATGGGCGGCCCGGCGGCCGGAAACCGGGGCCGTACGGACAAAACCTGATCTGACTCATGCAAACCCAGCGAAACGGGCTTAAAGTAACACCACAACGCCGCTCGAGACGGCGCTTTACCCTGATGTCTGGAGAGACCCCGCATGCCCTGGAAGAATTCCGAAAACCGCTACAGTACCGTCACGGTGACCTTGCACTGGTTGATGCTGGTGCTGCTGGCTGTGGTTTATGCCTGCATTGAGTTTCGCGGGATCTTCCCCAAGGGCAGCGGCGGTCGAACCTTGATCAAGGAAGCGCATTTCATGCTCGGCCTGACGGTGTTCCTGCTGGTCTGGCTGCGCCTGTTCGCCCGCAGCGTGGGCAAGGCACCGGCCATCTTTCCGGCTTCACCTGTCTGGCAGACCGTCCTTGCACGCCTGATGCACTGGGCGCTGTACCTGTTCATGATTGCCATGCCGCTGCTGGGCTGGCTGATCACCAGCGCTGAAGGGCATCAAGTGATGTTCTACGGTTTCGATCTGCCGCTGTTGATCGATCAGGACAAGGACTTCGCCAAACGGCTGGAAGGCTGGCACGTACTGGGCGGCACCATCGGCTACTGGTTGATCGGCCTGCACGCCCTGGCGGGGCTCTATCACCACTACATCGTGCGCGACAACACGCTGCTGCGAATGATGCCAAAGCGCGGCTGACAGCGCTCACTCCCACCCCCGGCGGCCTTGCAAGCCGCCGGTGTGAACGAAGATCAAGCGCGTGCCTTGGGCAAACCGGCCTGCTTCTACTTGCGACTTGAGCATCATCAGCGCCTTGCCGGTATAGAGCGGCTCCAGTTCGATTGCGCCAGTGGCATCGATGAAGGCGCTCAGTGATGCATCGACCCGGGCGAAGCCGCCACGGCTGCCGTCGAGCAGCTCATAACGTGGATCGACAATGCCCGCCTCGCGCACAATGCCTTCGACCTGCTGCGCCACGCCGTGGTCCTCAGGCACCGCGAGCACACCATGGACCGGGTGCGCACCCGCTTCGGCCAACACCAGCCCCGCCAGCGATGTGCCGGTGCCGCACGCCAGCCACCAGCCGTGATAACCCGTCCACCCCAATGCCGCCAGTTGTTCACGGGCACTGCTCACCCAGGCCTTGCAGCCCTGCGCGCCCGGCCAGCCTGAACCGCCCTCGGGCACCGGGTGCAGATGGGGGTAGCGCGCCTGCCAAGGCTCCCAGAAATCCGCGGCATGCCGTTCCCGATAGCCGCCGTACCCCAACCAGTGCAGATCCATGCCGAATGCTTGCAGATCGAGCACCGTCGGCGTTTCCCGGGGCTGACCACGCAGCAGGCCGACCGTTGGAAAACCAAAGCGTTTGCCAGCGGCAGCCAGCGCGTGCAGGTGGTTGGAATAGGCACCGCCCAGGCTCATGATCCCCTCGGCGCCGGCCTCGTGTGCGGCGCGCACATGGTGAACCAGCTTGAACCACTTGTTGCCGCTGATCAGGGGATCGATCCGGTCCAGGCGCAACGCCGCCACTTCGACACCGGCGCGGGTGAGCCAATCCAGATGCAGGAGTTCGAGTTTAGGGTTGGGGTGCCAATCAAGGGCAGGAAGAAGCATTGCGAGCAGGCCCGACGCGAAGAGGCCCGCATTCTAACAGGCGGTCACGGATGGCCGCAGATTCAGCCTCACCACATCCCCCTGTGGGAGCGAGCCTGCTCGCGATAGCGGTGGTCCAGTCGACAGAAATGTCGGATGTGCCGCCGTCATCGCGAGCAGGCTCGCTCCCACAGGGGATCTGCGCCCCCTTACAACTGCGCCGCCAACCGCGAACCCTGGTTGATGGCCCGCTTGGCGTCCAGCTCCGCCGCTACGTCGGCTCCGCCGATGAGGTGGACGCTCTGCCCTGCCGCTTCCAGACCTTCCTGCAGTTCACGCAGCGGATCCTGGCCGGCGCAGATCACGACGTTGTCCACGGCCAGCACCTGCGGCTCGCCGCTGTCGCCGATACGGATGTGCAGACCTTCGTCGTCGATCTTCAGGTACTCGACACCGTTGAGCATCTGCACCTGCTTGTTCTTCAGCCCGGTGCGGTGAATCCAGCCGGTGGTCTTGCCCAGGCCGTCACCGACCTTGGAGGTCTTGCGCTGCAACAGGAACACCTGCCGCGCCGGCGCATGGGGCTCGGCCTTGATCCCGGCCACACCGCCGCGTGCCTGGAGCCGGGTGTCGATTCCCCATTCCTTCCAGAACGCCTCGCGGTCCTGGCTGGTGGCGACGCCCTGGTGCACCAGGAACTCCGACACATCAAAACCGATTCCCCCGGCCCCGACCACCGCCACACTGCGGCCCACCGGTTTGCGCTGCAGCAGCACGTCCAGGTAGCTGAGCACCTTGGCATGTTCCACACCGGGAATTGCCGGCAGCCGCGGCGCGATCCCCGTGGCAAGGATGATCTCGTCGTAACCGCCCGCCACCAATTGTTCCACATCCACGCGGGTGTTCAGGCACAGCTCGACATGGGTGGTCTGCAGTTTGCGATTGAAGTAACGCAGGGTCTCGAAGAACTCTTCCTTGCCCGGCACGCGCTTGGCGACGTTGAACTGCCCGCCGATCTCGCTGGCCGAATCGAACAGCGTCACCTGATGACCGCGCTCGGCCGCCACCGTGGCCGCGGACAAACCCGCCGGCCCGGCACCGACTACGGCAATTTTCTTCACCTGGGTGACCGGCAGATAGTTGAGCTCGGTTTCATGGCAGGCCCGCGGGTTCACCAGGCAACTGGTGAGTTTGCCGCCGAAGGTGTGGTCGAGGCACGCCTGGTTGCAGCCGATGCAGGTATTGATTTCATCCGCCCGGCCAGCGGCAGCCTTGTTGACGAAATCCGGATCCGCCAGGAACGGCCGTGCCATGGAGACCATGTCGGCATCACCTTCAGCGAGGATCTGCTCGGCCACTTCCGGCGTATTGATGCGGTTGGTGGTGATCAGCGGAATACTCACCGAACCGCGCAGCTTGGCCGTGACCTTGCTGAATGCCGCCCGGGGAACCTTGGTGGCGATGGTGGGAATGCGTGCCTCATGCCAGCCGATACCGGTGTTGATAATCGTCGCGCCAACCTGTTCGACGGCCTTGGCCAACTGGACGATTTCCTCCCAGGTGCTGCCGCCTTCCACCAGGTCGAGCATCGACAGGCGAAAAATGATGATGAAGTTCGGCCCTACCGCCTCGCGTACCCGACGTACGATTTCCACCGGCAGGCGCATGCGGTTTTCGTAGCTGCCGCCCCAGCGGTCGGTCCGGTGGTTGGTGTGGGCCGCCAGGAACTGGTTAATGAAATAACCTTCCGAGCCCATGATCTCCACGCCATCGTATTCAGCCTGTTGGGCCAGCATCGAGCAGGTGACGAAGTCGCTGATCTGTTTCTCGATCCCTTCCTCGTCCAGTTCCTTGGGCTTGAACGGATTGATCGGCGCCTGGATCGCGCTCGGCGCCACTTGCTTCGGGCTGTAGGCGTAGCGTCCGGCGTGGAGAATCTGCATGCAGATCTTGCCACCGGCCTCGTGAACGGCCTGGGTGACGATCCGGTGCTTGAGCGCTTCTTCCTCGGTGGTCAGCTTGGCGGCGCCGGAGTACACGCCGCCCTCGTCGTTCGGCGCGATCCCGCCGGTCACCATCAGGCCCACGCCACCACGGGCACGTTCGGCAAAATACGCCGCCATGCGCTCGAAACCACCGGGTTTTTCCTCAAGACCCGTGTGCATCGACCCCATCAGGGCACGGTTGCGCAACGTGGTAAAACCCAGGTCCAACGGGGCCAGCAGATGCGGGTAATGAAGGGCGGTCATTGGGTAACTCCACAACGGGCGATCACGGAAAATGCGGAAGCTCTGCGGCCTCCCTCAGTCATGCCCCACAGCCTAAAAGCCGGGACCACCGCGCTCAATGACCGAAACTGACAACTTATTGATCTAAATGTGCAGCGATCCAGTACCAATGGAGGAGCAAACCCTGGTGACTCCCGGTGGGATGGGCCAGTCCTATGCTCAGTGGCCCACGCGGCTGAACAGAAAAACAATTCAAACCACACAGGCCGCTAGCATGCATCCCCAGCGAAAGATCCTGCACAACGAACTGCACGCTCGTCCGTCGCTGTACTTCGACGAACCGGCCCATGTCTTCCATCTGGCGTTCCTGGGCGATAACGCCCAATGCACGGCCCTGCTCGAGCGGCTATGTCCCGACAGCATGGTGGATCAAGCCGCCCAGGGCATCACTCGGATCGACGGCCACCCGCTCAAGTGGGAACGTCATGCCGAGTTCTTCACCCTGACCCTGGTGGTGCCCGCCGCCAGTCACGAATTGCAGTGGACCACGCTGCCAGAATGCCTGGCGCAAGGTATCGAAGGTCACGCTCCACAGATCATCAATTCGGTCCAGGTGGTGGTGCGTTCGGAAGACGGCCTCGACCTGTCAGGCTACGGTTTCAAGGATCCCTGCGGCTCGAGCGTGGGGGGTGGCGACGCCGTGGTCTGGAGCGATTTTCGCCTCACCGAGGACGGCACCAACCGCTTCCTGTTTATCAATCGGCGACTCAACGCCTATCGACAGGGACGCATGATCCGGCGCCTGCTCGAAATCGAAACCTATCGCATGATGGCTTCCTTGTCCCTCAGCATCGCCAAGACGCTGGACCCGCAGTTGAACGAGTTCGACCGCAGCCTGGTGACACTCTCCGAACGCAACGCCAACGCCAGCGGCGTGCATGCCAAAGCCTTGCTGGAGGACATCGCGCAACTGTCTCGCCAGATCGTCGGCAGTTCGGTGAAAAATCGCCACCGTTTCAGCGCGACCCGGGCCTACGCCCAACTGGTGTTCGAGCGCCTGGGTGAGTTGCGTGAAAGCCATCTGGGCGACTGCCAGAGACTGGGCGTGTTTATCGAGCGACGTTTCAAGCCGACGGTGCGCTACTGCGCGGCGACCGAGCAACGCCTGGAACAACTGGCCATGAGCGTTGCCAACCTGGGTGACCTGCTCCAGGCTCGGGTACAAGTGGAAATGGAAGACCAGAACGCGGAGATTCTGCGCAGCCTCAATGCACGGGCCGATGCACAGGTGAAGATCCAGCGTGCGGTGGAAGGGTTGTCGATCATTGCCATCACCTACTACCTGATCAACCTGTTCAAACTGGTCTATAGCGGGTTGCATACGCTGGGTGCGGATCTGTCGGCGCGCGAAGCATTGCTCGG
The DNA here is from genome assembly GCF_006227205.1 of Pseudomonas sp. ICMP22404. GTDB lineage: Bacteria > Pseudomonadota > Gammaproteobacteria > Pseudomonadales > Pseudomonadaceae > Aquipseudomonas. The sequence goes on along the minus strand of NZ_VCNG01000002.1, from coordinate 37,686 downwards.
CATGGCACCACCGGTGCTGTTGATCATGTTGGTGATCATGCTGCGGATCAGAAAGGCCAAGAATCACTGAATGTGAAAGCCTGACCATTGCCCAATGTGGGAGCGAGCCTGCTCGCGATAGCGCCGGACCAGCGAGCTCAATGCAGGCTGACACACCGCCATCGCGAGCAGGCTCGCTCCCACACAGGGACTTCTCTTTTGCTAATTTCAGGTTTTACCGTACCCTGCCCCGTAAGAACTGCACACGGCCGCTGACTGCTCTCCATGCGTAAACTTCTGTACCTGCTGTTTTCACTGGCCCTGATTGCCGCCCTGATGAGCTATGCACTGTGGACGGCGGATCGCCCGACAGGGCACTACCTCTCGGACCTGCGCATCGACCTGGCGGTCGACCAGGGTGTTCCCGCCGATCGAGGCAACTTGCTGGGCATCCAGCCCGAGCTGTTCCCCACCGACTACCAGAACCCCGGGCATTTGCGCCGCAAACTGGCGGCCTACCTGCAAACCGCTCGCGACCTGGGGTTGCTCAGCGACAAAACCGTCGTGGTCCTGCCCGAACACATCGGCACCTGGTTGATGATCAGCGGAGAAAAAGACGAGCTGTATCAGGCTGGCACCTTGAAGGAAGCCATGAACTGGCTGGCAATCAGCAACCCGCTGGCGTTCATCCGGGGATTGTTCGGTGCCCAAGGCGACAACCGCCTGGACGATGCGTACCTGCGGATGAAAGCCGACACCATGGCCCGCGACTACCAGGCCATGTTTGGCGGGCTGGCCCGGGAGTTCGGCGTAACCCTGGTGGCCGGCTCCATCGTATTGCCCGACCCCAGCGTCAGCGAAGGTGAACTGAAGATCGGCCGCGGCGCGCTGTACAACAGCAGCCTGGTGTTTGGCAGCGACGGTCGACCGCTCGGGCAGCCCCAGCGTCAACAGCATCCGGTGTTCGAACAACGGGATGTGCTGGAGGCCGACCGCCAGGACGCCCTCCGCGTCGTCGATACCCCCGCCGGGCGCCTGGGCGTGCTGATCGGCAGCGACAGTTGGTATCCGCGTTACTACCGACAGCTCAACGATCAGGGCGCACAACTGATCGCGGTCCCCGCCTTCATCAGCGGGCGCGACACCTGGAACAAACCCTGGAACGGCTATAAAGGTCTGTCCACACCGAGCGAGGTGAGCCTCAAGCCCGGTGAAATGAGCGAAGGCCAGGCCTGGCACCGCCTGACGCTGACCAGTCAACTGCCCATCAGCCAGGCCAAGGGCGGTGTCAGCGTGTTTCTACGCGGCCAGTTCTGGGACAACGGCAGCGCCGGCCAGAGTTTCATCAGCCACAACGGCCAGCATTTCCCCGACGGCGAAGCCCGTGGCGCCCGCCTGCTGAACCTGTGGTTGTGAGCATGAAGCCGATGCGCCTGGGCGACTTGTCCGTGGGCTTCGTCCATAGCCTGGCCGATGCGGTAGCCAGCCATGGCCAGGATCCCCAGCCCCTGCTCGAACAGTACGGTCTCGACACCGCACGCCTGGCCGAGCCCGGGGCCCGATTATCGATTCCACGCTATATGCGCCTCGGTTACGCTGCGATCCAGCTGACCCAGGATGCTGCCTTGGGCCTGCGCATGGGTCAGCTCAGCCGCTTGAGCCAGGCCGGCCTCGCTGGCGTCACCGCGGCCCAGGCTCCGACGGTACGCGAAGCGGCACGTTGCTTGATCCGCTTCGAGCCGTTGTATGGCTCCAACTATCGTGGCCAATCGAGTTTTCACGAGGACGCCCGGGGCGCCTGGCTGCGGTTCTATTCCATCAGCCCCTATAACGCCTATAACCGTTTCGTCGTGGATTCGATCGTTGCTGGCTGGCTCCAGCAGTTGTCCAGCGTAGGCGGCACCCCGTTACGGGCCGAGCGCATCGAGATCGAATTCGAGGCACCGGCTTACCTGGAAGCCTACCGTACGCTCGGCGATTGCCCGATCCTGTTCGGTGCCGACCAGAACCAGCTGCGCCTGGGCCTGGATGACCTTGCCCGACGCAACCCGCAGCATTGCCCGAGCACTTGGCGGCACTTGGTTCAACTGTGTGAACGGGAACTGGAACAACTCACCCGCACCCGCAGCCTGCGCGAACGCATCACTCAACTGCTTGGGCCGTTGCTCAACGGTGGCCGGGAACCCGATCTGGAAGAAGTGGCGGCGCGCCTGAAGCTGCCGACCTGGACACTGCGCCGGAAACTGGCAGAGGAAGGCACGCAATTTCGCGCGATCCTCAATGATACGCGCCGCGACCTGGCCATGACCTATATTCGAGACACCGAACTGGCGTTCGGAGAAATCGCCTACTTGCTGGGCTTCGCTTCAGCCGAGGCATTCCAGCGCGCTTTCAAACGCTGGAATGGCCAGACACCGGGAGAGTTTCGTCGCAGCCAAAAGGCCAATAGAGCTTAAAGGGCTCGGCTTAACGCTATAAACTGCAGGGGGTGTTACAACTCCGTCGCATCCTCGGCGGGCTCCAACGGATCCAGCTCGTAGGCCTGATATTCCAGCAGCTCTTCCTGATAATCATCCATTTTGAATCCTTCCCATATCGTTGAACCGACGCCTGATGGCCTTGGTGTCAGAATAAAGCTGCTTTATGAACAAAACATGAAGCAAAGGCTTCATGTTTTAAACGTAGCACAACGATGGGAAATCAACCTATGGAGGTGTGACAAGGCATGACATCCTTGCCACGGATTCTCAGGATGAAGGCAGCGGCTGGATTGCCTCGGTCGGCGGGGGCAAATCACTGGGCGGCGGTGGCTTGATCTCTTCCAGCGTCGATTCCGGGCCTACGTATGGCGCGGGCTCGCTGGGTGCAATCGGCGCAGGCTCCGCGGGCGGTACGACGGGCTCCGATGCTGCCGGCGCCGCTTCGGCGGGGGCTGGGGCAGCTACCGGCGCAGCTGGCGTCGGAGTGGGTGTCAAGGCAGCCGGTTCGGCCTTGGGTTCCGGAACGCCCAGCTCAGTGTTGGGCTTCTCGGCAGCCGGTGCGCCCTTCTTCGCTTCCGCAGGCAGGAACATCTCCACCAGGGTAAAGAAACGCTCGTAGAACTTGGTCGCCGATACGGTTTCGCTGGCCACCTTGACCATCGAATCATCCGACGAGCCGATCGGCATCGACACCGAACCCAACACACCCACGCCTAAGCTGGCGGAGTTGTTGACTTTCTTCAGCGCATACTGGTCCTGCAACGCGTTGGCAAACATGGTCGCACGATGTCCGGCACCACCGTCTTCGGCACAGACCAGGTTGAAGCTGATCTCCATGTGGGTATCGCCGGTCTGCTGGAAACTCTTGTGACCGCTGACCAGTTTCGGGTCGCTGCTGGTAATGATGTAGCCCTGGCTGAGCAAGGCCCGGCGCCCGGCTTCGCAGGTCACCGTGTCGCTCACCGGATAAGTGCGGGAGAACGTACCGGAATCATCGAAGTTTTCATGCTCATAAATAGCGGCTTTCTTCGACGAGCAACCGGCTGCGGCGACCAGCATCAGTGCCAGTCCGACGGTGCGCATGTGAAATGATCTGAACATTGAACATCCTGAGGAAAACGGTCCGGGGGCGTATTGTGCAACAGAACGCCCACCGGCAGCGTGGGTATTCGTGTCTCAAAGGGGTTACAAGTCTACTGGGGGTTGTTTGCGGGAAAAAGACGTAATTCCAGTGGGCCGATGAACATCCTGTCATTTAGCAATAAGCAGACACAAAAAGACCCCGGTTTTTCGGCCGGGGTCTTTTTTTTGGCAAGCCATCAGGACATCAGAAACGCTTGATGTCCGCCTCGCTTTCCAGCTGCTTGCGATAAGCCGCAAAGTCCTGCTGGCCAACACGGGACGCGAGATAGCGGCGATATTCGGCCTTCTCCGCGTCGGTCGGTGCCGCGGCTTCATTCACGCCACGCAGTTGCACCAGCATCAGGTTGCCGTCGGGCAAGGTCACGCTGGTAAACGTCGGCTTGTCCTTGGACTCGGGTTTTGGCATGCGGAACAATGCCTGCAGCACCGTAGGCTCGATACCTTCCTGGTTGCGAGTCGCCGCCTCGACGACCTTCCAGCTTTGACCGTCGACAGCCTTGGCCAGCGGCGTCTTACCTTCGCGCAGGCTGGCGATCAGCTCGTCGGCCCGGGTCTTGGCGGCCTCGATGGCGTGCTCCTTGGCCAACTGGGTACGGATGGCCGCAGCCACGCTTTCCAGCGGCAGTTGCTCGGGCTTGCGATGTTCCTTGGCACGCAGCACCACCACGGTTTCCGGATCCAGCTCGATGGCGGTGCTGTTGGCACCTTCATCCAGCACTTCCGGGCTGAACGCGGCCGCAACGACAGCGCGATTCGCCGCGATCCCATCCCCACCTTCACGACCGAACGGCGCCGACGTGTGAACGGTGAGTTTCAGGTCCTGGGCCGGCTGCGCCAGATCGGAAGCTTCGAACGAAGCATCCTCCAGCTGCTTGGTCGCTTCGACGAAACGCTGCTCCACCTGCTGGGCTTTCAGCTCGCGGGTCAACTTGTCCTTGAGGCTGGCGAAGGTTGGCACTTCAGGTGCTTCGACACCCAGCAGCTTGATCAGGTGCAAACCGAAATCGGTGCGCACCGGTGCCGAAACCTGATCCTTGCTCAACGCATACAGCGCCTTTTCGAACGCCGGATCGTAGACACCTGGACCGGCATAGCCAAGGTCACCGCCATTGTTGGCCGAACCCGGATCCTGGGAGAACTCCTTCGCCAGGGCTTCAAACGATTCGCCCTTGGCCAGGCGAGCCTGGATTTCCTCGATCTTCGCCTTGGCCTGGGCTTCGGTGACCTTGTCGTTCACTTCGATCAGGATGTGGGCGGCCCGACGCTGTTCGGACAGGTTGGCGATTTCTTTCTGATACGCCGCTTGCAGGTCTTCATCCTTGACGCTGACCTGATCGAAGAAAGCGGCTTTCTTCAGCTCCAGGTAATCGATCACCACCTGATCGGGGGTCATGAATTCCTTGGCGTGCTTGTCGTAATAGGCCTTGACCTCGTCATCGGTCAGCTTCACTGCCGAAGGATCAGCCTTGAGGGTCAGGGTGGCGAAATCGCGGGTCTGTTTTTCCAGACGGGCAAACGCCAACACCTGGGCATCGGTCACGAAACCGCTTCCGGCCAAGCCGGCGCGCAGTTGGCCGATCAGCATTTCCTGGGCCAGCATCTGGCGGAATTGCAGGCGGCTGTAACCCAGCTGGCGAATCACCTGGTCGAAACGTTCCGGGCTGAACTTGCCCTCCACCTGGAACTCAGGCGTCTGCAGGATCACCTGGTCCAGCGCGGCTTCGGAAAAAGCGAACTTCGCATCGTGGGCGCCTTGCAGCAGCAACTTGCGATCGATCAGGCCCTTGAGCGCTGAATCGCGAAGCATCTTTTCATCCAACAGGGAGGCGTCGAAGTCCTTGCCCAACTGTTGCATGAGCTGGCGACGTTGCATGTCGACCGCCTGACTCAGCTCGTTCTGGCTGATGTTCTCGCCGTTGACCTTGGCCGCGTCATTGCTGTGGGTGGTGGCTTTGAAAATGGCATCGAAACCGGTCAACGCCATCAATGCGACGATGACCCCGATGATGGTCTTGGCAATCCAGCCTTGTGAATTGTCCCTGATATTCTGCAGCATGCGTCCCCCAGAAACGGTTGAACTTCAAATTAGGCAACCGTGGAGCGTGGGTAGAATCCGGATAGAAGAAAGGCGCATCCGAGGATGCGCCTTCTCGTAACTGGCGGAGCGGACCGGGCTCGAACCCGCGAGCCCTGGTACGACAGATCGGTTGAAACCGATCCCACTACCGCTCCGCTGCCAAGCCAGGCATGACCCCGACCCGGATAAACTCAATGAAACTTAGTTAACGGCGTCTTTCAGTGCTTTACCGGCCTTGAAGCCAGGCTTCTTGGCAGCAGCGATCTGCAGTGCTTGACCGGTCTGTGGGTTGCGACCGGTACGAGCTGGACGATCGGTAACGGCGAAGGTACCGAAACCAACCAGAACAACGGAGTCGCCAGCCTTGAGAGCACCAGTGATGGATTCGATTACAGCGTCCAGCGCGCGGCCAGCAGCAGCTTTCGGGATATCAGCGGATGCAGCGACAGCATCAATCAGTTCCGACTTGTTCACTCTAAGTCCCCTTATATCTATTTGAGATGATTCTAAGTTTTTTTGGTGAAAGCAAAAACGAGTGCTGAATGGCCTACAGACACTTAAGAGCCGCTTTATAACAAGGGCTCTAAAAAACTGTCAAGGAAGCCCCCCAGGCAAATGCGTATTAATGCGTGCTAATTCTTTCCTTAGAGTCAGACTCTCGCTTCTCATCTTTCGCGACAATCTCCGGAGCCACATCCGGCAAGGGCTCCGGCGCGTATTGCAGCGCAATTTGCAGGACTTCGTCAATCCATTTAACCGGTTTGATCTGAAGATCCTGCTTGATATTGTCAGGAATTTCTTTCAGATCGCGCACATTCTCCTCTGGAATGATCACGATCTTGATTCCGCCACGGTGTGCCGCCAGCAGTTTTTCCTTCAACCCGCCAATCGCCAGTACCTGCCCACGCAGGGTGATTTCACCGGTCATGGCAACGTCGGCGCGGACCGGAATGCCGGTCAATGCCGACACCAGGGCCGTGCACATGCCTACGCCGGCGCTAGGACCGTCTTTAGGCGTCGCCCCCTCAGGCATGTGGATATGCGTGTCGCGCTTCTCATGGAAGTCCAGGGGAATGCCCAGGCTCCGGGCACGGCTGCGAACGACCGTCTGCGCCGCAGTGATCGACTCGACCATCACATCGCCCAGGGAACCGGTCTTGATCAGTTGCCCTTTGCCCGGTACCACGGCGGCTTCGATGGTCAACAACTCGCCGCCCACCTGAGTCCACGCCAGGCCGGTCACCTGACCGATCTGATCCTGCTGCTCGGCCAGGCCGTAGCGGAATTTGCGTACGCCCAGGAAGTGCTCCAGCAGGTCGGAAGTGACCTTGACCGCAAAGCGTTTTTCCAGCGCATGTTCCTTGACCGCCTTGCGGCAGACCTTGGCAATCTGACGCTCCAGGCCCCGCACACCAGCTTCGCGGGTGTAGTAACGGATGATGTCGCGAATCGCTTCCTCATCGAATTCCAGTTCGCCTTTTTTCAGACCATTGGCCTGGATCTGCTTCGGCGAAAGGTATTTGACGGCGATGTTGATCTTCTCGTCCTCGGTGTAGCCCGGCAGACGAATCACCTCCATACGGTCCAGCAACGCTGGCGGGATGTTCATGGAGTTGGAGGTACACAGGAACATCACATCCGACAAGTCGTAGTCGACTTCCAGATAATGGTCGTTGAAGTTGTGGTTCTGCTCCGGATCGAGCACTTCGAGCAATGCGGAAGCAGGATCGCCACGCATATCGCTGCCCATCTTGTCGATTTCGTCCAGAAGGAACAGCGGATTGCGCACGCCGACCTTTGTCATCTTTTGAATCAATCTTCCTGGCATCGAACCGATGTAGGTGCGGCGATGACCACGGATTTCCGCTTCGTCGCGCACGCCGCCAAGGGCCATTCGCACGAACTTGCGATTGGTCGCATGGGCAATCGACTCCGCCAGGGAGGTTTTACCGACCCCGGGAGGACCAACCAGGCACAGCACAGGACCACGAATTTTCTTCACGCGCTTTTGTACGGCGAGGTATTCGAGGATGCGCTCCTTGACCTCCTCCAGGCCGTAATGGTCGGCGTCGAGGATGTCTTCGGCACGGGCCAGGTCCAGACGCACCTTGCTCTGGGCTTTCCACGGCACCTGTACCAGCCAGTCGATGTAGGAGCGCACCACGGTGGCTTCAGCGGACATCGGCGACATCTGCTTGAGCTTGTTCAGCTCGGCCTGGGCCTTGGCGAGAGCATCCTTGGGCAAACCAGCGGCATCGATGCGTTTTTTAAGCTCTTCGATTTCATTATGGCCTTCGTCGCCATCGCCCAGCTCTTTCTGAATGGCCTTCATCTGCTCATTCAGGTAGTACTCGCGCTGGCTACGCTCCATTTGTTTCTTGACGCGACCACGAATGCGCTTTTCAACCTGCAGCAGATCGATCTCGCCATCGAGCAATGCCAGCACGTGTTCGACACGGGCGGACAGATCGATGATCTCGAGGATTTCCTGTTTCTGCTCGATCTTGAGCGCCATGTGAGCAGCCATCGTATCGACCAGCCGGCCGGGCTCATCGATGCTGTTCAGCGACGACAGCACCTCAGCGGGCACTTTCTTGCCCAACTGCACGTATTGTTCGAACTGGGACAACAGGCTGCGGACGAACACCTCCGACTCACGCTCGGGTACGTCGGCTTCGTCGATCAATGACACTTCGGCGCGGCAATGGCCGTTCACTTCGCTGAAACGCTCGACCGCCCCGCGCTGCTCGCCTTCGACCAGAACCTTGACGGTGCCGTCGGGCAGCTTGAGCAATTGCAGAACCGTTGCAATGGTACCTACGCGATAAAGCGCGTCTTCACCAGGGTCATCGTCAGCAGGATTTCTCTGAGCCACCAGCAGAATCTGCTTGTCACCCGTCATCGCGGCCTCGAGGGCTTCGATGGACTTCTCGCGCCCCACGAACAGCGGGATAACCATGTGCGGATATACCACGACATCGCGCAATGGCAAGAGAGGCAATTCGATGGTTGTCTTCATGATTTCGCCTCAACGGCGGCCACAAGGCCGGAAACAGATGGAAGTAAGCTTGAAACCAAGATGGGGGCAGCCTTGAAAAAAAACAAGCGCTAAGGCAAATGCCAGACGGTTAAAAGAAATAAAAGTTATACACAACGCTATGTGGCGAGGGGATAAATCCCCTCGCCACATAAAAGCAAAGGGGCCCGAAGGCCCCTCCTTTGTTCCAGCAGCAGGACGCTTAAGCGTCCGGTGCGGCCTTGGCAGCCGGCTCACTGTTTTCGTAGATATACAGTGGCTTGGACTTGCCTTCTATGACACTTTCGTCGATCACGACTTTACTCACCTCGGACTGCGAGGGGATTTCGTACATCGTGTCGAGCAATACGCCTTCGAGAATCGAGCGCAACCCACGGGCACCGGTCTTACGCTCCAGGGCACGCTTGGCCACCGACTTCAGCGCGTCGGAACGGAACTCCAGGTCTACACCTTCCATTTCGAACAGCTTGGCATACTGCTTGGTCAGAGCATTCTTCGGCTCGGTCAGGATCTGCATCAACGCAGCCTCATCCAGCTCGTCAAGCGTCGCCAGAACCGGCAGACGACCGACGAATTCCGGGATCAGACCAAACTTGACCAGATCGTCAGGCTCGACTTCACGCAGGGATTCACCGACCTTCTTACCTTCCTCCTTGCTGCGCACTTCGGCATTGAAACCGATGCCGCCACGAGTGGAACGGTTCTGAATGACCTTTTCCAGGCCGGAAAACGCACCACCGCAGATGAACAGGATGTTACGGGTGTCGACCTGCAGGAACTCCTGCTGCGGATGCTTGCGACCACCCTGGGGCGGAACGGAAGCGACCGTACCTTCGATCAACTTGAGCAAGGCCTGCTGCACGCCCTCACCGGATACGTCCCGGGTGATGGACGGGTTGTCGGACTTGCGGGAAATCTTGTCGATTTCATCGATGTAGACAATGCCCATCTGGGCCTTTTCGACATCGTAGTCGCACTTCTGCAACAACTTCTGAATAATGTTCTCGACATCCTCCCCCACGTAACCCGCCTCGGTAAGGGTGGTTGCGTCGGCGATGGTGAACGGAACGTTCAGCAAACGGGCCAGGGTTTCGGCAAGCAGGGTCTTACCCGAGCCTGTCGGGCCGATCAGCAGGATGTTGCTCTTGCCGAGTTCGACCTCGTCATTCTTTTTGTCACGCTGGTTGAGGCGCTTGTAGTGGTTGTAAACCGCTACGGCCAATACCTTTTTCGCACGCTCCTGACCAATTACATATTGGTCAAGGATGCCGCTGATTTCTTTAGGCGAAGGCAACTTATGCGCGCTGCTTTCGGCCTGGGCTTCCTGCACCTCCTCGCGGATGATGTCATTGCACAGGTCGACGCACTCGTCGCAAATGAAGACCGAGGGGCCGGCAATCAATTTGCGTACTTCATGTTGGCTTTTGCCACAGAAAGAGCAATAAAGCAGTTTGCCGTTGTCCTCGCCGTTGCGGGTGTCAGTCATTCGATCGATCCAAATCCGATAGGCTTGCAACACAAGATGAAGGCAATTGCGGGCTTTTTCAAGCCCGCAGGCGGCCGGTCATCCCAACCACCTGCATTTTGAGTGGCTCAGGCAGGCATTTGACGCTTGTTGATCACGGAGTCGATCAGGCCATATTCGGCTGCACGCTCGGCGCTCATGAAGTTGTCACGCTCGGTGTCTCGCTCAATGGTTTCGAGGCTTTGACCGGTGTGATGAGCCAACAGCGAGTTCAAACGCGAACGAATGTGGAGGATTTCCTTGGCATGGATGTCGATGTCCGACGCCTGGCCCTGGAAACCGCCCAATGGCTGGTGAATCATCATGCGCGAGTTAGGCAGGCAATGACGCTTGCCCGCAGCGCCGCCGGCGAGCAGGAAAGCGCCCATGCTGCAGGCCTGGCCGATGCAGATGGTGGAAACGTCTGGCTTGATGAATTGCATGGTGTCGTAGATCGACATGCCTGCAGTCACCGAACCGCCGGGTGAGTTGATATAAAGATGGATATCCTTGTCCGGGTTTTCCGCTTCAAGGAACAGCAGTTGCGCCGCAACCAGGTTGGCCATGTAGTCTTCAACGGGCCCGATCAGGAAGATGACGCGTTCCTTGAGCAAGCGCGAGTAGATGTCATAGGCACGTTCGCCGCGGGCGGACTGCTCGATAACCATCGGGACCAGGCCGCCTGCGGCCTGGATGTCAGAGCTCTGCTGATAAAAAGAATTGCGGGACATGTCTCGCAGTCACTCCCAAATAGTTATGTCTTGAATACGCATAAGCCAGCGCGAAGGCTGGCTTATGGTGTGTATTTCTTACCGCAGAACAATCAATCGGCTTGTGGAGCTTCCACCGGCTTGACCGCTTCTTCGTAAGAGACCGCTTTATCGGTCACGCTAGCTTTCTGCAGAACAGTATCCACAACTTGTTCTTCGAGCACAACCGAACGGACTTCGTTCAGTTGCTGGTCATTCTTGTAGTACCAGGACACGACTTGCTCAGGCTCCTGATAAGCCGAAGCCATTTCCTGGATCAGCTCGCGAACGCGGGCTTCGTCAGGCTTGAGTTCGTATTGCTTGACCACTTCAGCAACGATCAGGCCCAGTACGACACGACGCTTGGCTTGCTCTTCGAACAGCTCGGCCGGCAGTTGATCAGGCTTGATGTTGCCGCCGAACTGCTGAACAGCCTGCACGCGCAGACGGTTCACTTCGTTGTCCAGCAGCGCCTTCGGCACTTCGATCGGGTTGGAAGCCAGCAGACCGTCCATGACCTGGTTCTTGACCTTGGACTTGATGGCCTGACGCAGCTCACGCTCCATGTTCTTGCGAACTTCGGCGCGGAAACCTTCCAGACCGGTTTCCTTGATACCGAACTGGGCGAAGAACTCTTCGTTCAGCTCAGGCAGCTTCGGCTCGGAAACACTGTTTACGGTCACGGTGAACTCGGCGGCTTTGCCAGCCAGGTCCAGGTTCTGGTAGTCCTCTGGGAAGGTCACGTTCAGAACGCGCTCTTCACCGGCTTTCGCGCCGACCAGGCCATCTTCGAAGCCTGGGATCATGCGACCGGAGCCCAGCACCAGCTGGGTGGCCTTGGCGGAACCGCCAGCGAACACTTCACCGTCAACCTTGCCGACGAAGTCGATGTTCAGTTGATCTTCGTTCTGGGCAGCGCGATCGGTCACTTCGAAACGGGTGTTCTGCTTGCGCAGGATGTCCAGCATCTTGTCCAGATCGGCATCCGACACGTCAGCGCTCAGGCGCTCGACGGCAATGGACTCGAAACCGGCAACGGTGAACTCGGGGAACACTTCGAAAGTGGCGACGAATTCCAGGTCCTTGCCTTTTTCCAGCACTTTAGGCTCGACGGATGGCGCGCCGGCCGGGTTCAGCTTCTGCTCGACCACGGCTTCGTAGAACGAAGACTGGATCACGTCGCCCACGGCTTCCTGGCGCGCATCAGCTTCGTAACGCTGACGGATCACGCTCATTGGCACCTTGCCTGGACGGAAACCTGGGATTTTGGCCTTTTGGGCAGTCTGCTGCAGACGCTTGTTGACCTGAGTCTCGATGCGCTCAGCCGGCACGGTGATGCTCATGCGGCGCTCAAGAGCAGTAGTATTTTCAACAGAAACTTGCATGGATATTCCTCGTTGCACAGACGTTGGCCGGGCGTTTTCCGACCCCAGAATCAAGGGCATGCATTCTAGTAGGTCAAACTCAAGAAGTCACCCTACTGAAAACGGCGGAAAAACAGGCGCCGGCATTAGGAGCGAGGCAAACGGTCATGCCTCGCCCGGATTGCAAATACAACCGACCATTGCGGGGGCTCTGCGCCGACGCTTCTATATATAGAGGCGTGACCTGCACCTCCCCGGCACTCGATCTTCACCAGGAGACCGACGGGCATACCGCGCATCATCGCGAAACACAATCGCAACAACCCATCGCCAAACCTGCCCCAAAACAAGACAGGCAACAAATCATCTGAATGCCGAAAACAAAAACGGCGCAGCCCTCTTCAGGTACTGCGCCGTTCTCTGCTATTCAAATAGCGACTTGTATGGTGCGGACGGAGAGACTCGAACTCTCACACCTTGCGGCGCTGGAACCTAAATCCAGTGTGTCTACCAATTCCACCACATCCGCGTATCAAGCTTTTAAAGCAAAGGCGCCAGATTGTTAGATCTGGCGCCTTTCTAGAATATGGGGTGGACGATGGGGATCGAACCCACGACAACGGGAGTCACAATCCCGTGCTCTACCAACTGAGCTACGCCCACCATATTGCCTTGTTGCGTTACTTGTGCCAAAGCTGCCTAATGGCGCACCCGGCAGGACTCGAACCTGCGACCATCCGCTTAGAAGGCGGATGCTCTATCCAGCTGAGCTACGGGCGCCTTTTTAATCTGTATTCTTTGACGATTACAAACTAAGTGCTTTCAGTTTTGCCGAGTTTAAACATCCAACTCTGCTCCACCTTCTTAACCAGTGCTAGGCTGTGCCCGACAAGTGCGACGAATGTTATAGACGGCCTGATAGGTCGTCAACTCTTTTTTAAAAAAAATTCATTTAATTAAAGGGGTTAGGGGAATTTGCAGACCAAGCGCCTTTGCCCTCACGCCTCGGCATGCGAGAATGCGCTCTCTTTTTTTCCCCTCTCGATGGTTAACCACGCGCAATGACTGCACAACTTATCGACGGCAAATCGATCGCCGCCAGCCTGCGCCAGCAGATCGCCCAACGCGTCACCGAGCGTCGCCAGCAAGGCCTGCGCACGCCCGGTCTTGCGGTGATCCTGGTCGGCAGCGATCCCGCCTCTCAGGTTTATGTCTCGCACAAGCGTAAAGACTGTGAAGAGGTCGGCTTCCTTTCCCAGGCCTACGACCTGCCTTCCGAAACCACCCAGCAAGCGCTGGCCGATCTGATCGATCGCCTGAACGATGACCCTAACATTGACGGCGTTCTGCTCCAGCTGCCCCTGCCTGAACACCTGGACGCCTCCAGATTGTTGGAGCGCATCCGTCCGGACAAAGACGTCGACGGCTTCCACCCTTATAACGTCGGTCGCCTGGCACAGCGCATCCCGTTGCTGCGCCCCTGCACCCCCAAAGGCATCATGACGCTGCTGGAAAGCACTGGCGTGGACCTTTACGGCCTCGATGCCGTCGTCGTGGGTGCATCCAACATCGTTGGCCGGCCGATGGCCATGGAACTGCTGCTGGCCGGCTGCACCGTGACCGTGACCCACCGCTTCACCAAGGACCTGGCCGGCCATGTCGGACGTGCCGACCTGGTGGTCGTGGCCGCCGGCAAACCGGGCCTGGTCAAGGGCGAGTGGATCAAGGAAGGCGCCATCGTCATCGACGTCGGCATCAATCGCCAGGAAGACGGCAAGCTGGTGGGTGACGTGGTCTACGAGACCGCCCTGCCCCGCGCCAGCTGGATCACACCGGTACCTGGCGGCGTGGGCCCGATGACCCGAGCCTGCCTGCTGGAAAACACGCTGTACGCGGCCGAGACGCTGCATAGCTGAGTTTCCCCGGCCAAAGCAAAACCCTGTGGGAGCGAGCCTGCTCGCGAAAGCGGTGTGTCAGTCAGCCATGAAATCGCTGATACGCCGCCTTCGCGAGCAGGCTCGCTCCCACATTGGTTTGCCCCCCTTCATTAAACTTTATTTATTCTCGAGGCCCAGCGGTACAGGCATGTAGCGCCGTTGTCGCCCATACTCATAAAATGCAGCGCTTTTTTCAAAAGCCGTTGCTGAACGGCCTCTTCAACTCTATCGAGTCTATTCGCGTGAAAATCCGTCTTTCGATCCTCAGCCTGTTCATCGCTTTCTCAGGCGCGCTTATCACGCAGAACATCAACGCGCAGGAAACCATCGCAGCCCCTCGAGACACGTCAAAACTGCAAGTCGCTTCGGGCAGCGCGATGTTGCTGGATCTGCAGTCGGATAAAGTCGTGTACTCCAGCAATCCGGATGTGGTGGTCCCCATCGCGTCGGTGACCAAATTGATGACCGGGCTGATCGTGCTGGATGCCAAGCAGGACCTGAACGAATACATCTCCATCACCATTACCAACACCCCGGAAATGAAAGGGGTGTTTTCCCGGGTCAAGCTCAACAGCGAACTGTCGCGCCGCGATGTATTGCTGATTGCCCTGATGTCCTCGGAAAACCGCGCCGCCGCCAGTCTCGCGCATCATTACCCAGGCGGTTACGCAGCATTCATCGCCGCCATGAACGCCAAGGCGAAGGCACTGGGTATGACCAGCACCCATTATGTCGAGCCGACAGGCCTGTCGATCCATAACGTATCCACCGCCAGGGACCTGACCAAGCTGCTGATCGCTGCTCGCAAATACCCCCTGCTGAGCGAATTGAGCACTACCAAGGAAAAGACCGTCACCTTCCGCAAGCCGGTCTACAGCCTGGGCTTCCGCAATACCGATCACCTGATCCACAAGGACAACTGGGATATCCAATTGACCAAGACCGGCTTCACCAACCAGGCCGGTCACTGTCTGGTACTGGTGACGAAAATGGGCAATCGCCCGATGGCGCTGGTTATTCTCGATGCCTTTGGCAAATACACCCATTTCGCCGACGCCAGCCGGATTCGCAGCTGGGTGGAAACGGGCAAGAGCACCAACGTTCCGGCGGTGGCCATGCAGTACAAGGCGGCGAAGAACCTCAAGAGTCGCCAGAGCGGCGTGGTGGAAGCCTCCAAGTAATAACGAATGCGGCGTCATCTGTGGCAAGGGGATTTATCCCCCTCGCCACAGGCTCATAAACCCTGGAGAGCAACACTGCCCGACTCGTCGGGCTTTTTTTCGCTCAATGCTTCAGATCACCAAGCGGATCATAGGTCTTGTCCCGAGGTTCGCCGTGCTTGTCTTGCTCATCACGTGGGGCCTTGGCCGGCCCGATGGGATCGACTTGCGGATCATCGAGATCCGGAGAATCCGGATCGAATCCCAGCTCATCATCCGCGGATGAATGCTCGGAAGAATGGGGCCCCGTGGGCGTTTTCGACTGTGCCATACCTGCCTCCTTGAATCATGGCCCGGACAGTCCGGACCCTGACGATAAGAGTTTCAGGCGTGCCGGGTCGTGCCCGGCAGGTGACGAACGGGGCAAGCCATCAATGCGCTGTACCCAGGGCCCTGGTGGCGCGCGCCGCGGCCTGCTCCTGCCCTGCTCCGGCCAGCTCGTCCGCCGCTTTCAACCAGCGCTGCGGGTTGACGTTGGCCGGAAGCTGCGTGGGTCGCTGGAGCAGTACTGCCCAGCCGCCGGCGTCCTTGAAGGCCGATTCGAACCCACTGAAGCTCATCAACAGCCTCCGGTTCATGCCCGAACGCAGCAAGACCGTGCGCTTCTGCCGGTTATAGCCGGCGAGAATCCCGTATCGAGGCCCGGACCAGAATGCCGTGCCCTCGGTGTAGCGCAGCAACACCGGGTTGCCTGCTGCGACCTGCTCCAACAATGCGGACAATTCATTGTCGAGGGGATACACCACCAACCCATACTCGCGCGCCAGGGTTTGCATATTCTGCTGCAAGCCCGCTTCGCCACCTGGCAGGTGCAATGGCTTCTCCAGCAACCCCGGGGTAATCACCGTACCCTGCGAGGTCAACACGGCGGCCAGGGATTGTGGCGCCCCCTGGTACATATCGCCGCGATAGAACGGCACGCTGTTGAGCTCCACCCGTTCGGGCAGGCGCTGGATTTGAGGCGACACGCTGCCCGCGCAACCCGCCAGGGCCGCAAGGCAGGCCGTCGCGAATACCAGTGATCGAAAAGAGGGAATGACCGGCAACATGATGAGTCTCTAGTTCAGGTACCCGATGAACGGGTCAGGCTTGGGCCGTCGATCATAAAGCGCCCACTGGCTCGGGTATAGCCTTAAACAGCAGTCTCGCCGCCGCGATAGAACGAACCTGTCCGTCGCCTACGACTGCGAACGACTGCCTGCAACACTTGAACGACTAGACTGTCCATTGAACCAAGTGCGTTGCCCTGGACCGGGGCTGAGGGAGGCCGCATGAGCCTGACAACGATAATTCTGATGCTGGTATTCGGCTGGTTGAGCGTAGCGGCGGCCATGCTGTGGGGCGTGCTGCGGATCACCCGTCGCCATCATCCGTCTTCATCGAAAACGGAAAAACCCACGGAACCCACTCGACGCCACGCCGCCGCGCACTGAACGCCTACTTTCATAAAGCCAAAAAAAACCGCCCGGGTCGGACCCGGGCGGCTTCTGCAT
Source organism: Pseudomonas sp. ICMP22404 (assembly GCF_006227205.1). Classification (GTDB taxonomy): domain Bacteria; phylum Pseudomonadota; class Gammaproteobacteria; order Pseudomonadales; family Pseudomonadaceae; genus Aquipseudomonas. Next base: position 20,703 of record NZ_VCNG01000002.1, on the reverse strand, counting down.
GCCTGCAATCAGGCTTCGTTGCCCAATGCCTTTTGACGGGCGCGACGGGCCATCATGTTCAACACCTCAATCGCAGCCGAGAACGCCATGGCAGCGTAGATGTAGCCCTTGGGCACATGGGCGCCGAAGCCTTCGGCGATCAGCGTCATGCCGATCATGATCAGGAAGCCCAGCGCCAGCATGACCACCGTCGGGTTGTTATTGATGAATCGGGCCAGGGGCTCGGCCGCCAGCAACATCACCAGTACCGACACCACCACCGCGATGATCATGATCGGCAAGTGTTCGGTCATGCCCACGGCCGTGATGATGCTGTCGATGGAAAACACCAGGTCTAGCATCAGGATCTGACCGATTGCGGCGGCAAACCCGAGGGTCACGCCAGACGTGGCCGACTTCGGATCGTTTGGCGCGGGGTCCATGCTGTGGTGGATCTCGGTCGTGGCCTTCCACAGCAGGAACAGACCGCCGGCGATCAGGATCATGTCCTTCCAGGAGAACGCCTGGCCGATGATTTCGATGACCGGCTCCGTCAACTGCACAATGAACGCGATGGTGCTCAACAAGCCCAGGCGCAGGATCAGCGCCATGCCGATACCAATTCGCCGCGCCTTGACGCGATGCTGTTCGGGCAGCTTGTTGGTCAGGATCGAAATGAAGATCAGGTTATCGATGCCCAGCACGATTTCCATGACGACCAGGGTCGCCAGGGCGATCCAGGCAGTGGGGCTGGCAGCGAGTTGTAAAAGATAGTCCATGGGTCAGTCCTGGCTCGATGTGACGGGGTTAAATGGCTTGGGTAGAAGATTCGGCTTTGTCAGCGTCCTGCGCCGGTTCCTTCTTGGGGCTGATCAACCCGCCGGTGGCGTCGTTCAGCGCCTGCTCGGCTGCCTTGTGGGTATCGTCGATGGCTTTCTTGGCCGCATCGACCGCTTGTTCCTTCAACTGCTGGGCCAATTGTTCGGCACTTTTTTCAGCCTGTTCGCAGCCCACGAGCGCCATTGAAGACATCGCTAGCATGGCTGCAAGACCCAGGGATTTGTATGTCATGGTTAGAAGCCTCTGAGGAAACATGGAGCCCGAAGATGGCTCACCAATGGCCAGGCATTCTAGAGACGTCGATACTTCAGGAAAATTCGTATTTTCAGCGGTTATACTTCGGCTTTTACGAAACCAAGTGAACCCATGCTCAACTATCGACAACTGCATTACTTCTGGGTGGTGGCCAAGACGGGCAGCATCGTGCGGGCGTGCGAGCAACTGAACCTGACGCCACAAACCATCAGCGGACAGATCTCCCTGTTCGAGCAGACGTATAACATCAAGTTGTTTCGCCGCGTCGGACGGCAGTTGGAATTGACGGAAGCCGGGCGCCAGACGCTGCCCTACGCCGAGCACATGTTCCAATTGGGAGGCGAACTGGAGCTGATGCTCCGGGCCCAGCCCAACGAACAACAGACGCTGTTCCGGGTCGGGGTGGCGGACGTGGTGCCCAAGTCCATCGTCTATCGATTGCTGGCGCCGACCATGGAGCTGAGCGAACCGCTGCGCATCACCTGCCGCGAGGACAAACTCGAACGGCTGCTGGCGGACCTGGCGATCCAGCGCCTGGACCTGGTGATTTCCGACAGTCCGATGCCCAGTCACCTGGACATCAAGGGCTACAGCCAGAAACTGGGGGAATGCGGCATCAGCTTCTTCGCCACCGCCGCACTGGCCGAGCGCTACGGGCAGGATTTTCCTCGAGGCCTGCAGGACGCCCCCCTGCTGATTCCCGGCCCGGAAACCGTGGTCCGCAGCCGCCTGCAACGCTGGTTCGCCGAGCAGCAGATCCAGCCGCGCATCGTCGGCGAGTTCGACGACAGCGCGTTGATGCAGGCCTTCGGTCAGTCAGGCAGCGGCATTTTCATCGGCCCGAGCGTGATCGCCGAAGAAGTGAAGCGCCAGTACGGCGTGCAGGAGATCGGCCAGACCGACGCGGTGAGCGAGTCGTTCTATGCCATCTCCGTGGAACGCAAGGTCAGCCACCCGGGCATCGTCGCGATTGCCGAAGGCGCACGTCGCGAGTTGTTCCACTAAGCGTGGACGGGTCGGGGCTTGAAAGTCATCAGCAGCAACGCCAGCAGGATCGATACCAGGATGAAACCGGCCGCCGCAAAACCGACGCTGCCCAGGCCCAGCGTATCGATGACACGCCCCCAGACCAATGCCCAGATTGGCGCCAGCGATGTTCAGCGACGCGGCAAAGGCTGGCGCCTCCGGGGCGGCCTTCATCAGTCGCACGTGACTGACGAGGAACAGAGCGGCCTGGGTCACGCCCCAGATTGCCATCGCCGCGGCCAGCCACAGGGTCGAGTGAATGCTCGGCACCAACGCCACCATGCCGCCGATCATGAACAGGCAGAACACCATCGACGCAATCAGCGGATGCCGGTCCACCGCTCGACCACCCAGGGAATTGCCCACCAGCCCCACGGCGCCGAACCCCATCAGGCACCAGCCCACCAGCGTGCCATCGAACCCGGCGAGACGTTCGAGGATGTCGGCCAGGTAGGTGTAGGCGGTGAACATGCCGCTGAACACCAGGATCGACAACAGCACATGGCCTTGCATCAGCGGGCTGCGCAGGATCTTGAACTGCGAGCGGAAGCTGACCTGATGCAAGTGCAGGTTGGTTTTCGGCAGGTAGATGAACAGCAATAACGCCTTGGCGAAAGCGATGACGGCCAGGATTGCGAACGCACTGCGCCAGCCGAACGCATCGGATATCAGCGTTCCCACCGGGATCCCGAATACCGTGGCGCAGACGATGCCGAAGCCGATCCGGGCAATGGCCCGCCCGGCGTACTGCGGCCCGACGATGTCCACCGCCGTTTCGCTGGCCAGCGCCCAGAACACCGGCAGGCCGAGGGCCGGGATCAACCGGGCAATGGCCATGACCCAGATATCGGGGGCAACGGCCGCCAATGTGTTGGCCAGGCCGAACATCAGCAGTACGCTGATAAACAGCCTGCGCCGCTCGAAACGGGCAAACCAGGCTGTCAGGAATGGACCGAACGCCGCCACCGTAAACGCGAACAGTGTCACCAGCAATCCGGCCTGGGGAATGCTGACGTGCAGGTCGCGAGCGATGGATGGCAGCAGGCCGACAATGATGAATTCCGTGGTCAGCACGGTGAAGCCGGCGGCCGACAACAGGAAAATGGGTAACAACATGCAGAACTCCGGCAAAACGACAACACCAGCGTTGGCTTGAGGCCCGCTGGAAGAAGAGAGAGGTGAGAGGACCAAAGCCTAACAGAATGTGGGCGACAGACAAATGTGCTTAAACACCTGAGTGACGGATCGTCACAGGTCCGTCAGATTCTTTACCGGGCTGTGCTAAAGTCCGCGCCCCGCAAACGTTGAACATTTTTTCCGGTCCCGCTCACGTGGTCTGCCCGCTTGTTGCCCTGAACGCCGACCGTCGCCCACAACAAAAAACACATGGATAGCCGTTATGACTGCTTTATCCCCTTCTCTTTTGCAACGCTTCAAACGCACCGGCCTGGTGACGCAAATCGTCATTGGTCTGATCATTGGTATCGCCCTGGCCTGGCTGGCGCCGGACGTGGCGAAATCCACCGCATTCATCGGCAAGGTCTTCGTGTCCGCCCTCAAGGCCGTGGCTCCTATTCTGGTGTTCGTGCTGGTCATGGCTTCGATCGCCAACCATAAGCAGGGCCAGGAAACCCATATCCGGCCAATCCTGTTCCTATACCTGCTGGGCACCTTCGCTGCGGCGGTGGTTGCGGTCGTTGCCAGTACCCTGTTTCCCTCCAGCCTGGTGCTGTCCGCCCAGGACGTCGCCGTCACCGCTCCCGGTGGCATTGGCGAAGTGCTGCAGAGCCTGCTGCTCAGCGTGGTGGACAACCCGGTCCGCGCACTGACCAGCGGTAATTTCATCGGCATCCTGGCCTGGGCCATCGGCCTGGGTATTGCACTGCGTCATGCTGGCGAAACCACTCGCACCGTGCTCGATGACCTGTCCAACGGCGTGACCGTGATCGTGCGCCTGGTGATCAGCTTCGCCCCGCTGGGGATTTTCGGGCTGGTCGCCTCGACCCTGGCTACCTCCGGTTTCGGCGCCCTGCTCGGTTACCTGCACCTGTTGACCGTGCTGATCGGCTGCATGCTGTTCGTCGCACTGGTGGTCAACCCGCTCATCGTGTTCTGGAAACTGCGGCGCAACCCCTACCCGCTGGTGTTCACCTGCCTGCGCGAAAGCGGCATCACCGCGTTCTTCACCCGCAGCTCGGCGGCCAACATTCCGGTTAACCTGGAGCTGAGCAACCGCCTGGGCCTGCATGAGGACACTTACTCGGTATCGATCCCGCTGGGTGCGACCATCAACATGGCCGGTGCCGCTATCACCATCACCGTACTGACCCTGGCCGCGGTGCATACCCTGGGGATCGCGGTGGACATTCCGACAGCGGTGCTGTTGAGCGTCGTCGCAGCCATTTGCGCCTGCGGCGCGTCCGGCGTGGCTGGCGGCTCGCTGCTGCTGATCCCTCTGGCGTGCAGCCTGTTCGGTATCCCGAGCGAAATCGCCATGCAGGTGGTGGCCGTTGGGTTCATTATCGGCGTCCTGCAGGACTCGGCGGAGACAGCGCTGAACTCTTCCACCGATGTGCTGTTCACTGCGGCGGCATGCCTGGGTGAGGAAGAGAAACTGGCTCGCACGGCATAACCGTTGCGGTGGATGCATCACCGTCATCGCGAGCAGGCTCGCTCCCACAGGGGCCAGCGGCAACCGCAATGTGGGAGCGAGCCTGCTCGCGATAGCGGAAGTATCTACGCCGAGGACATGACAGACAGCCACAAAAAAGCCCGGAACGGCTCACACCGTCCCGGGCTTTTTCATGCCGGCAGGCTTAGAACGCGCCCATGTAGTCGCGCTTGCCCACTTCTACACCGTTGTGACGCAGCAGCGCATAGGTGGTGGTGACGTGGAAGAAGAACTGCGGCAGGCCGTAGGTCAGCAGGTAGTTCTGACCGGTGAAGCGTTTTTCCTTCGGCGTGCCTGGGCGGGTGATGATCTCGATGCTTTCCTTGCCATCGATCTGCGCGGGGCTGATGCCGTCGATGAAGGCCAATACCTTGGCGATCAGGGCTTGCAGCTCGGCGAAGGTGGTTTCGCTGTCGTCATACTTTGGCACTTCAATCTCGGCCAGGCGAGCGGACACACCCTTGGCGAAATCCACGGCAATCTGCACCTGACGTACCAGCGGGAACATGTCCGGGTACAGGCGGGCTTGCAGGAAAGCGTTCGGCTCGATGTTTTTTGCAGTCGCGTGGGCTTCGGCCTTGTTCAGGACGTCACTCATGGCGTTGAGCATCTGCTTGAAAACCGGGATGGAAGCGGCGTACAGAGAAATAGTCATGGCGATCTCATGCAGGTGAAAGGAAGGAGCACATCAAACGGATGCGATTATAGCCACGGCTTGTTGCACACCTTGTCTTTTATTGCGCAAGGATTAGGCTAGGCGGCTTCACAGCATAGGGGACGCGCGATGAGCATCGAAGAACAAGGCCAGGCCGAAGAACCACGGCTCAACAGCACGGAAATCCGCATCCTCGGTGCACTGGTCGAAAAACAGGCCACCAACCCGGAAACCTACCCATTGACCCTCAACGCCCTGGTACTGGCCTGCAACCAGAAAACCAGCCGTGAACCGGTGATGAACCTCACCCCGGGCCAGGTCGGCCAGAGCCTGCGGGCGCTGGAGGGCCGCGGCTTTACCAAATTGGTCATGGGCAGCCGCGCCGACCGCTGGGAGCATCGGGTCGACAAGGCCCTGGAGCTGGTACCGGCCCAAGTCATCCTGATGGGCCTGCTGTTCCTGCGCGGCCCACAAACGGTCAACGAACTGTTGACCCGCAGTGGCCGCATGCACGATTTCGAAGACACCGACCAGGTGCTGCATCAACTTGAACGCCTGATTGCCCGTGGGCTGGCGCTGCTGGTGCCACGCCAGGCCGGGCAGCGAGAGGATCGCTACGTCCATGCCATGGGCGACCCGGCGGACATCGAAGCGATCCTTACCGCCCGCCAGCACCCGGTGGAACGCGGCGCCGGCAGCGGTGTGTCGCTGGAACGCATCGAAGAACTCGAAGCGCGAATCGCGGCTCTGGAAGAACGGCTCGCACGGCTGGAATAGGTCCTATGCGGACCGGGCAAACGCCACGGCTTTCTCGAACTGGTCCAGGCTGGGCCGCACGCCGGTATACAGCACGAACTGCTCCAGGGCCTGGATCGCAACCACCTCCAACCCGGTGATGACCCGCTTGCCCTCGGCCCTGGCGCGCACGATCAGCGGCGTTTCCGATGGAATCGCCACCACGTCGAACACGGTCTCTGCCGCCGCGATGGCGTCGGGCTCGAACGCCAGTTGATCGGCTTCCGGTCCCCCGGTCATGCCGATCGGCGTGACATTGATCAGCATCCGAGGCCGCCGCTCACCCAGTTCGGCTTGCCATTCATACCCCAGGGACTCGGCCAGGGCCCGCCCGGCGGTTTCGTTGCGGGCGACGATCAGCCCTTGCTGGTAGCCGCCATCACGCAGGGCGCTGGCCACGGCCTTGGCCATCCCACCACTGCCGCGCAGGGCAAAGGACGAGTCCTTGGGCACGGCATGGGTTTGCAGCAACTGGGCGACGGCGATGTAGTCGGTGTTGTAAGCCTTCAGATGACCATCGGTGTTGACGATGGTGTTGATGGACTGGATCGCGGCGGCGGAGGCGTCCAGTTCATCGACCAAGGCAATGCATGCCTCCTTGAACGGCATCGACACGCCGCACCCGCGAATGCCCAAGGCGCGGATACCACCGATCGCACCAGGCAAATCCCGGCTGCTGAAAGCCTTGTAATAGAAGTTCAGGCCCAACTGCTCATACAGGTGATTATGAAACCGCAGACCGAAATTTCCGGGCCGCCCCGACAGCGACATGCACAATTGGGTGTCTTTGTTGGGATTGATTTGCATGTTTGTTCCTTGCATTCACTTTCTGACAAGCGGGGTCACCGCCGGACCGACCTTACACAATATTTACCCAACGGCGCTGAAAATCCTGAGAAAATCGTTGTCAGAGCAAGTATCCCCGTGACCTTTTTATCGGTCTGTTACAAACGGGGCCAAACGAGGAACCACCATGAATCGTAAACTCCCTGTCATCGCCCTGCTCGTGGGGGCACTCGCGGTCACCGGCCAGGCATCCGCCCATGGTCGCGGTGGTTGGGAGGGCCCCGCAGTGTTTGGTGCAATCGTCGGCTCGGCTATTGTCGGTTCGGCGCTCATCAACCGTGACCGGCCGGTGTACGTGCAACAACCGGTCTACGTCCAGCCGCAACCGGTTTATGTACAACAACCCCCACCGGTCTATTACGAGCCACAGCCGGTGTACATCGAGCGGCCTGTCTACTATCGCCCGGCACCGGTGTATTACGGGCCACCACGGGGCTACTACTACGGCCCGCCCCATGGCCATTACGGTCGCTGGTAACCGAACCAAAAACAGCCTGTGATCCTCGATCACAGGCTGTTTTTTATAGGTCGGCAGCACAGCTCAACATTGAGGTGAACTGATCCACGGCTATCGCGAGCAGGCTCGCTCCCACAGGGGTAGCGGTCAGAATCTGGTACTGGATTCACCCGATCAACTGTGGGAGCGAGCCTGCTCGCGATTGGGCATGTCAGTCGACAACGTTGTCGCTGATCCACCGCTATCGCGAGCAAGCCCGCTCCCACAGGGGATTTGCCGCTGATGCTCAGTTGGCAAAGTCAGACATGCTCACCGCTTTTCAGCCGTACCGACACATGCTCCGCCGTGGAGTGGGAAGGCTCTGCCACCACCGGAATCTCGTTGCCATCGCAGTCATGCAGCTTGCCGTCGCTGAAGTAATCGCCTTCACGCAGCGCCGCCAGGTCCTGGTAACGCAACACCCGCTCGGTGCCGGCGGCGAAGACTGACTGCTGGTCGGAGTTGCCTGCAGTGAAGTGGTTGAACGCCAGGTTCAGAACTATCGCCATGATCGCCGACGAACTGATACCCGAATGGAAGATCGTCGCGAACCAGCTCGGGAAATGGTCGTAGAAGTTGGGCGCAGCGATGGGGATCATGCCGAAACCGATGGAGGTGGCGACGATGATCAGGTTGACGTTGTTGCGGTAATCCACTTTCGACAGGGTGCGAATGCCGCTGGCGGCCACGGTACCGAACAGCACGATGCCTGCGCCACCCAGCACCGAGGTAGGCACTGCAGCGATCACCCGGCCCATGAACGGCAACAGCCCGAGCACCACCAGGAACACCCCACCGGTGGCCACCACGAAACGGCTCTTGATCCCGGTCACCGCCACCAGGCCGACGTTCTGGGCAAAGGCACTCTGGGTGAAGGAACCGAAGATCGGCGCGATCATGCTCGACAGCATGTCAGCCCGCAGACCGTTACCCAGGCGCCTTGAGTCGACCTTGGTGTCGATGATCTCGCCTACTGCCAGGATGTCGGCCGAGGTTTCCACCAGTGTCACCATGATCACGATGCACATCGACAGGATCGCAGCGATGTGGAACGTCGGCATGCCGAAGTGGAACGGCGTAGGAAAGCCGAACATCGGGCCTTCACTGACGGATGAGAAATCCGCCATGCCGAGAAACACGGCGATCACCGTACCAACCACCATCGCCAGCAGAATCGACAACCGGGAAATCGTCGCGCTGCCCATCTTGCTAAGCAGCAGCACCAGCACCAACGTGACGGCGGCCAGGCCGATGTTGGCCATGCTGCCGAAATCAGCGGCGTGACTGTTGCCCCCCATGGCCCAACGCGCCGCCACCGGCATCAAGGTCAGGCCAATAGTCGTGATGACGATGCCGGTGACCAGCGGCGGAAAGAAACGGGTGATTCGCGAAAACACCGGGGTGATCAGCAAACCGATCAGAGACGCGGCGACCACGGCCCCCAGGATGGCCTGGAAGCCGCCCTCCCCGCCGGTCCCGACAATCGCCACCATGGTCGCGACGCCGGAAAACGATACGCCTTGCACCAAGGGCAATTGGCAACCGAAGAACGGCAGGCCGAGGGTTTGCAACAAGGTTGCCAGCCCACCCGCAAACAATGACGCCGCAATCAACAGGCCGATGTCCGCCGAAGACAGCCCGGCCGCCTGGCCGATGATCAAGGGTACGGCGACGATGCCGCCGTACATGGTCAACACATGCTGCAGGCCGTAGGCCATATTCGCGCCGACACCGAGGTTTTCGTCCTCGGGTCGAGGGAGTGAAACATGGGGCGTTTTCATGGTTCGGGGGTTCCCTGGTTTTTGTTATGGGCACACTGTATTCAAAACTCAGGACAAATGTCCATAGAGTTGTATACACTTTTCCCATCAGCTAATCGGCGTGATCCATGAGCTTGCACTGCCTGCGCCCTCAAAAACGGAGAGCGCCACCTATCCCTCGAGAAGCTCAGCCACCGCAGGCCGCAGCAATTCCCGTGGTGGCACCCGCAGGCCGAATTCGTTTTCCAACAGATCGATCAGTTCATCGGCATCGGTGATCACCCGTCGCTCGCTCTCCTGCCCCATCCGGTGCACGGCATAACTGTTGCCGTTGAGGGTCTTGCGCAAACCGTCACCGGTGCGGGCCACCATCAACCGGCCCATGAAGGGCGAGTCGGGATGGTTGCAGACGTACCAGTTGCCCAGTGTGTAGTCGATGTCTTCCTGGCGTTGCAGGTCGAACAGGTACATCGGCCGCCATTCACCCGCGACGTTGGCCCGCAGCAGGTAGCCGTCCGTCTGGTCCTCGATGCGATACGGCTCATGTGGGGTGGCCTGGATGTCGCGACTGTCCAGCAGCAGCGGCCCGGTGGGCACCATGCCGCCGAAGCCGACATCGGTGATGTAGCGCACGCCGTCTATTGTCACCAAGCTGAGGCGATGGGTCCGGGCGGTCCAGGCACCTTCGGGCGCGTTCATCACCACCCGGCCAGTGATACCGCGGGCGTCGAAACCCAATGCCTGCAACAGCACCAGGAACAACTGGTTGAGTTCGTAGCAGTAGCCACCACGCCCCTGCTCGAAAATTTTCCGCTCCACCGATTCCAAATCGATAGGCACCGCCTGGTGCAACAGCGTGGAGAGGGTTTCAAAGGGGAATTCGGCCGTGTGGCGGTTTTGCAGCTGACGCAACGTATCGAGCGTCGGGGCTGGCGGGGTGTCGAAGCCCAAGCGTTGCAGATAGCGACGCGAATCGCTCAGTCGGGGCTGGTTCATTTTAGGGTGTCCTTCTCCTGGTCCGGTGCAGGGCTGACAGGCAGCACGCTGCGGTTGGCGCCAGATATAAGGCATTCCCGTTACATAGACAACAACCGACCGAGACGCGTCGGGCGCTCAGCGCCGCTTGCGTGAAGCCAGCCGGATCCAGGTAGGGGCATGATCGCTGGGGTGCGGCTGGTTCCTGACCCAGGCGTCCACGCCCGCCTCGCTCAGATAGGGGCTTGCCGCAGGATTGAGCAACAGGTGATCAATGCGCAGCCCGGAGTTCTTCTGCCAGTGCTGACGGAAATAATCCCAGAAGGTGTAGATCCGCTCGTCCGGGTACAAATGGCGCAGCGAATCCGTCCAGCCCTGGTCCAGCAACCGTTGATAGCACTCGCGGCTTTCGGGTTGCAACAAGGCATCCTTGAGCCAGGAACGCGGGTTGTAGATATCCATGTCAGTGGGCACCACGTTGTAATCGCCAGCCAGCACCACAGGGTGATCACTGGCCTGCAAGGCCTGGGCGTAATCGATCAGCCGTTCGAACCACGCCAGTTTGTAATCGAACTTGGGCCCTGGCTGCGGGTTGCCGTTGGGCAGGTAAAGGCAGCCGACCAGTACGCCATGCACCGCCGCCTCCAGATAGCGACTGTGGCTGTCGTCCTCATTGCCGGGCAAGCCGCGCCGACTCTCCAGCGGTTGCGCGTCTCGGGCCAGTATCGCGACGCCGTTCCAGGATGCCTGGCCGTGCCAGATCGATCCATACCCCACCGACTCCAGCTCGGCCGCCGGGAAATCCTTGTCGAGCGCCTTGAGTTCCTGAAGACAAACGATGTCGGGTTTCTCCCGCTCCAGCCATTCCAGCAGGTTGGGCAGCCGGGCGCGAATGCCATTGATATTGAAAGTCGCGATCCGCAGTTTTTTCATGGGCCAGGACCTCGAAGTGCCAAGATGCCAGGGTATCAGGAGCCGGTTTTCGTCAGCGGCCGGGGGTTTTCCAGCAAGTTCGAAAAGGCCTGTTTATCGATCGGACGACTGAGGAAATAGCCCTGTACCTCGTGGCACTGGTCCGAGCCCAGCGAGCCGAGCTGAGCCAGGGTTTCCACCCCCTCGGCCGTGACGGTCAGGCCCATCGCCTTGCCCAGGTTGATAATCGCCTGGACGACCGCGCGGTCGTTGCTGCTGTTGCTCATGGAAGCGATGAAGCGCTTGTCGATCTTGATGCCGTCGAAAGGATAGGTGCGCAAGTACCCCAGTGAGGAGTAGCCGGTCCCGAAATCATCCATGTTCAGACGCACGCCCAATTCTTTCAGGGCATTCATGACCTGAAGGGCGCCGTCCACATCGTTGAGCATCACATTCTCGGTGATTTCGAGTTCCAGGCGACTCGCGGGGAAACGGGTTTCGATCAACACCTGGCGTACGTCCTCCACTACATCGCTGCGCTCGAACTGCGCCGGCGACAGATTGACCGAAACCATCAGGCTCCCCGGCCACGTCAGCGCGGTTTCGCAGGCCTCGCGCAGCACCCAGCGCGAAAGCGGAACGATGAGATCGGTCTGCTCGGCCAGCGGAATAAAAGCATCGGGACCGAGCAGGCCCTGGGTGGGATGCTGCCAACGCACCAAAGCCTCGACGGCCACGATCTCCCGGCCGTCGACTTTGTAGCGTGGCTGGAAGTGCAAGATGAATTCGTTGTTCTTCAGCGCCTGTCGCAGATCGCTTTCCAGCTGGCGTCGATGCTGGATCTGGTCGTTCATCTGCGAGGCGAAATAACACCAGGTCTTCTTGCCCTCGGACTTGGCCTGGTACATGGCAATGTCGGCACAGCGAATCAACTCGCCGGGCACATACCCCTGGCGACGACTCACGGCAATACCGATGCTGGCGCCGATGTGCAGGGCATGGGTTTCGTAATGGATCGGTTGCTGCAGGCTATCGATCAGCCGTGCGCAGAATCGGTCGATCTCAGTAGTGTTCTCCATCCCGCTGAGCACCACGACGAACTCGTCGCCGCCCAGCCGCGCCACCAGATCCTGCTCACGGGTACTGTCGCGCAAGCGCTGGGCGACTTCCAGCAGTACCGCATCGCCGGCCGGGTGGCCCAGGGAATCGTTGATCGGCTTGAAGTTGTCCAAGTCCACCATCAGCAAGGTCAACGGGGCGGAATGCTCTTTGGCGGCCAGCGCCTCTTCCAGGTGCCGCGCCAGCTTGTTGCGGTTCGGCAGGCCGGTCAGCGCATCGTGCATCGACAGATGCTGGACCTGGGCGTGGGCCGCCACCTCGTCGGTGATATCGCTGGCGGTGCCACGGTAACCCACCACGTCGGACTTGTCGTATATAGGCCGCGCCGAAACTCGGCAGAAGCGCAGTTGCCCAGAATGATCGCGGTAGGAACAGCGCAGGTTGCTCGCACCCTGCTCTTCCGTCAGGTCGCCCAGCCACAGGCCAATCGGGATGGTGTCGCAATACAGCAGTTGCTCGATGTCCTGACCCAACCATTGCTGGGCAGAAAATCCGGTGACTGTATTGAAGCGTCCCGACAAGTAGGTGAGGTGCCGTTGGGCGTCGATTTCCCAGATCCAGTCGGAGGCAGCCTCGGCCACGGCGCGGAAGCGTTCTTCGCTGGCCTCCAGGGCCTGGGTCGAGCGCTCCAGGCTGTCGTAGCTGGCATCCACCTGCCGTGCCGTACGCAGCGCATAGCGGAAAAAATAGGCCGTGAGCAGCGCCAGGATCAACAGCGCCCCACCCAATGGCGGCATCAGTGACCAGAGCAATTGCAGCCCCGGCTGTTCGAGGTGTGACACCAGGCTGTAGCCGGTGCTGTCCAGCGGCACCGCCGGCTGCCCGGACGTAAGTTCGTCGTCCTTCTTGAGGTTCAGGTTGGTGAGGCCATAACGTTTGCCCAGCGCGCGCAGCTTGACGGGAGTCAACTGGTCGACAAACAACAGGACCGATGTACCCTTGGCATCGACCCGGGGACGCTCGTCATTGGGCAGGATCACCGAAGCGGTGACGATGGCCGGCCAGCCTTCGAACAAGGTGTAGCGGATCGCAGGAACGGTCAGGTCGGATTGCCCCTGGAGCTGATCCACCAGCTCCTTCAAGGGCACATCGATGTACGCTGCCGCCTCCGCCTGGACATTCTGCCCCCGCACCACCGCATATTTAGTGCGCTCACGGTCGACGACGAACACCCCCTCGTATCCGTCGTTGGTGAACAGGGTCTTGCCCATGTTCTGTTCCGCATAGGCCCAGTGCACATCCACCTCACCGTTGAGGTGCTCATAGGCAGTGGTCCAGTAGGTGTAGCTGGTGATGTAGTTCTTCGAGGCGATAATGCGGTTTTCCACGGCACGCTCGATGTAGAAGTGTGTCTTGCGCACGTCTTCTGCATCCAGTTCCCGGGCTATGTTGAACAATGCCGCAACGGCCACCAGGACGCCCAGGACAAACAACCCGGCGACCGCGACCACCAGGCGTCGGGTAATCGGCGTGTGGCGCGTGACGTTGGAAGGAATATCGGCAGCGGTCTCCATTTACCAGCTCCTGTCCGATCGGCTAACAGCGAGATCCTGAGCAATGGACCCTCGTCAACCACCGATGATTCCAACGGATCTCAACGGTCCGAACGCTCCAGCCTATCGAGGCCACTTTCGTTAGACCACGCCGCCACCCGATTGCGGCCGCTGTGCTTGGCCTGGTAAAGCGCCGCATCGGCCCTCTGGATAAAGACCTCGATGCTGTCCAGGCTGCTGGGCACGAAGGCGTGACACCCCAGGCTCACCGTCAGGTAGCCGGTGGGAGAACCGGAATGGGTGATGTGCTTGTCGACAAGGCTCTGGCGGATCTGCTCAGCCAACGTCATGGCGCCCTGCAGGTCGGTATCGGGCAGCAGCACAGCAAACTCTTCACCCCCATAACGCACTGCCAGGTCGGCCTTGCGATGGCAGCAGCCCTTGAGCACTTTCGCCACTTCTGCCAGGCAATGGTCCCCGGCCACATGCCCGTAGGTATCGTTGTAGCGCTTGAAGTAGTCGATATCGAGCAGGATCAGGCTCAAGGGACTGCGCTGGCGGGCGCCACGGCCAAATTCGATGTCCAGGGCCCGCCCGAACAGCCGACGATTCGCCAGCCCGGTCAGGCTGTCATGGGTGGCAATCAGCCTCAGTGCTTCCTGGGCCTTGCGCAGGTCGGCCTCGATCCGTTCGCTGTTACGCACCTGGCGCACAAACACCCAACCGAACAGACAGATGCCCGTGACCACCAGGGCCACGATGAGGCTGGACTGAAAGGCTTTGCCATACCAGCCGGCGAGGATCGCCTGCTTGGACATCGCAACGGTGACGATCAGGGGATAGGCCTGCAAATGCTGGTGATCATAAAGCCTGACCACACCGTCGACGGAGCGGATCATCGCGGTATCAGGCTCCTTGGTCTGCAGGTCATGCCGGAAGAGACTCTCCTGGGACATGGCCCGGCCGATCTGCGCCTCGTCAAAGGGTCGGCGGGCCAGCAATGTGCCGTCGGACAAGGCCAGGGCCATCTCGTCTTTGTCGTCAAGGCTGAAGCTTTTGAAGAACTTATCGAAGTACGACATCTTGATACCGGCCAGCAGCACGCCCTGGAAATTGCCGTCCTGATCATTCACGCGCCGGGAAATGGGAATGATCCAATCGCCATTTTGCCGACTGCGGATGGCCGGCCCGATATGGGCGATCAACGAGGCATTCTGCTGATGGAAAACGAAATAGTCCCGATCCGCCACCCCATCGCCTTTTTTCAAGTCATCAAAGGAGGTGACGATCCAATGGCCGCTCTTGTCGAACAGAAACAGGCCATGCAATTGCTCCAGTGACTGCACGCGCCGGGCAAAGGTCTTGTGCAGGCGTGGCTGCAGCGCCGGACCGAAACCATCGTTCTGAATCCAATCGGTCAGGCTGGCCAGCACCAGGTCAGCTTGCAGGAACGTATCCTGGGCCTGCTGGGCCATGGCCCGGGTAAGGTTGGCCGAAGCTACACTCGCTGCCTCGAGGTCGTGGCGCCGGGACTGTTCCAGTTGCAGGTAGAGCAAGCCGCACAGGCACAGGCACACCGCCGCGATAAACGCTACCGCTGCCTTGAGCAACGGCAGGCGCTTGAGAGCACCGCCGGGGGGATTGAGCGGATCATGGATGAGGATAGGCAAACGAATTCCCGGGAGGGCAAAACATGAGCGAATCGCTCAAAGCCCCCAATAGGCAGAGCTTAGCCTACCGCTTGTAGGGCGGCAATTTGCCGGTGCAAGGCAGCTGATGGACGGGAAGATGGATCCAAAAATCTAATGCCAGCCAGCACAGCGCTGAACGGTGGCGAGGGATTTATCCCCTCGCCACAAGACCTTCACCATGGGGCACAGAGACTGCCTCACCGCACCGGCGGTACCCGGACATCCCCGTCTCGGCACTGAGTCTTGACACCCCTGCCGCAACTGGCGAACGTCAGGTCCTTGTCCATGCACACCCGGACTTCCGACAATTGCGGCCCGCTGCAGATGACTGCAATACCATCAGCCGGAATGCCAGGATTGCTTTGTCGGAACAGCCGGGCAATTTCCTTGGCTTCAAAATAGTAAGACGAACTGGGAGGTTGCAACTGCGACGGCACCTTCACCTCCGCCAACGCCTTGTCGGACGCCTCCAGGAAACCCATGGCACCAAGACCGGTGCACGTGCCGTGCTTGGACCACTCGTGCTCCAGCAATTTGCGCGTCGGAAACAGCGTCAGGCCCTTTTCCCGCTCGGCCACCGTCAGCGGCACCCTCGGCTCACAGGACTGCGGCCAGCCGCCCTTGACGTATTGCGGCCAGAGACCGTGCAGGACAAAACCGTAGCCCTTGCCGGAGCATTGAGCGTCGTTCGAGTGCGTCAGGCAGAACGTCGGAGACCAGGACAGCGACAGCACGTAGTAATCGAACACTCCCGCGACGGACTCCGCCCGGGCACTGCGTGATTCACGGGCATCGCCCATCCCCATGAAGCCCACTGTGAGCGCGAGCAGCATGACTATCGCAAAACGTTGTTTCATTGACCCGCTCCTTGGGCAGTCCTGTAAACGGTGAGGTCGACTCGGTCGGTGATTGTTCAAGGGTTATGTTTCAAGGCGGTGAAAGGAGGTGTTTTTTACAGGGAAACCCTGGCGGGGGCTATCCAAATTGCGTGACGCCCCCTAACGTAGTTCGCCTTCCACCGCCAAGTATGCCGCCGACCATGGACAATCCCTCCCGAACCCTCGAAGCCCCCTCGGCGGTCAGCCTGCGCGAAGCTTTCTGGTTCTGGCTCAAATTGGGTTTCATCAGTTTTGGCGGGCCGGCAGGACAGATCGCGATCATGCATCAGGAGCTGGTGGAGCGTCGGCGCTGGATTTCCGAACGGCGTTTCCTGCACGCCCTCAACTACTGCATGTTGCTGCCTGGACCCGAGGCCCAGCAGTTGGCGACCTATCTGGGCTGGCTGATGCATCGGGGCCGGGGCGGAGTCATCGCCGGCGCGCTGTTCGTATTACCTTCGTTGTTTATCCTCATCGCCTTGTCCTGGCTGTACGTCGCCTTCGGTGAAGTGCCGGTGGTGGCGGGGATTTTCTATGGCATCAAGCCCGCCGTGACAGCAATCGTCGTCCATGCCGCTCACCGCATAGGCTCTCGTGCACTGCGCAACAGTGGGTTGTGGGCGATAGCCGTCGCATCGTTCGCTGCAATATTCGCCTTCAACGTCCCCTTCCCGCTGATCGTGCTCGGGGCCGCCGTCATCGGCTATTTCGGTGGGCGCTGGGCGCCGGAAAAATTCAACCTTGGCGGCCAGGCGCCCGGGCATCGGTCCTTCGGGCCAGCCTTGATCGACGACGACACCCCGCCCCCGGAACATGCCCGGTTCAGCACTTTCAGGCTCCTCCGGCTGGCGATCATCGGTGCCTTGCTTTGGGTCTTGCCAATGGGCCTGTTGACTCTGACATTCGGCTGGGAAAGCACCTTCACGCAGATGGCCTGGTTTTTCACCAAAGCCGCGCTGCTGACTTTCGGGGGCGCCTACGCAGTGTTGCCTTACGTGTATCAGGGAGCTGTCGCACACTTTGGCTGGCTGACTCCGACACAGATGATCGACGGCCTGGCCCTGGGCGAAACCACCCCAGGCCCCTTGATCATGGTGGTGGCCTTCGTCGGTTTCGTCGGCGGCTATGTGATGCAGGTGTTCGGCCCCGAACAGGCCTTTCTCGCCGGTGCCGTTGCGGCCACGCTGGTGACCTGGTTCACCTTCCTGCCCTCGTTCCTGTTCATCCTCGCCGGTGGCCCGTTGGTCGAGTCGACCCACAACGCGTTGAAGTTCACCGCACCGCTGACGGCGATTACTGCCGCGGTGGTCGGCGTGATCCTCAACCTGGCCTGCTTCTTCGGCTACCACGTGCTCTGGCCCAACGGCTTTGCCGGTGCGCTGGACTGGCCATCGGCAATCATTGCCCTATTGGCGGCCATTGCATTGTTTCGCTACAAGCGTGGCGTGATCCAGGTCCTGGTGGCGTGCGGGCTGGCCGGGCTGGCGGTGCACCTGCTGCGTTAAGTGAGTCGCTTGCTCAGGTAAGTCGCCGAAGCCGGGCATAAACTCTTGAACTGGACCGTCGAGCTGATTGCCGCAGGCGCCAGCGAACGTTCCTGCACCTGATAACCATGGGCAGCAAAAAAATCGGTGGCACTTTCAGTCAGCAAGTGAACCCGCTCTACCCCTTCGTTTTTTGCAAAGGCTTCAAGGGCGGCCAGCACCGCCGCGCCAGTGCCCTGCCCTCGTCGGCCCTCGAGGACGACCAACGAACGCAACAAGCGGTCGCCTCCCGTTCCCTCGATCCCGCCAAACGCCACATCACTGTCTTGCTGCCTGAACCTGAAAAACCGCCGGCCGGGCAGGCTGAGGTCATCCGCAGGCAAACCGGCCAGGAGGAGCGCTTCGCGCAGGGGTTCCAGGTCGCCGCTACTCAGTGCTGTCATGCGCATGGCTGTCACTCTTTCATCGGTCTCGCACAGGACACTACGCCGCGCCCACTGACGCTCGCAACAACAGGCAGTTAATAAAATTGAACGGCTTGTACCTCACATCACCTAACGAAGTTCGTGGTCCTGTCCAGACTCCCACGCTAGATAGGGCCTGAACCCGAAAAGCAACGGCGCAGGTGACCGATCCATGGACTCAAGCTCCCTTGAAATCTTTACCGATACGCAGTTGCTGGGCATCTCCATCGCCAACTGGCTGCTTGCTCTCGGCGTGATGACGGTGAGCTTCATCGTCGCCAGGGCGAGCATCGGCTTCCTCCTGAAGAACGTGCGGGCCCGGGCGCAAAAACCCAACGCCTACCTCAGCCACATCGCCGTCGAAGTGCTCTCCAGCACCAGTAATACCCTGTTGTTGCTGGCTTCGATCCTGATCGGCATTGGCGTACTGGACTTGCCGGAGCGTTGGCTCAGCCGAGTCAGCAGTCTCTGGTTCGTGGTGGCCGCCCTGCAGATGGGGCTCTGGGCCAACCGAGCCATCGCCCTCGTACTGCTGCACTATTTCGCCCGTCACAACCACACCGAAATCCACCAGAAAAGTGCCCTGGCGACCCTGAGCCTGTGGGGCGCGAAGGTATTTCTCTGGGCCATGGTGCTGCTGGCGATGCTCTCCAACCTCGGCGTGAACATCACCGCGTTTATCGCCAGCCTCGGCGTCGGCGGCATCGCCGTGGCGCTGGCGGTGCAGAACATCCTTGGCGACCTGTTTGCGTCGCTGTCCATTGCCGTGGATAAACCCTTCGAGGTCGGCGACTTCATCGTCGTCGGTTCCCTGGCCGGGACCGTCGAACACGTCGGCCTGAAGACCACGCGGATCCGCAGCCTGGGTGGCGAACAGATCGTGATGGCCAACGCGGAGATGATCAGCACCACCATCCAGAACTACAAACGGCTCCAGGAGCGGCGCATCGTTTTCGAATTCGCCCTGCCGCTCGACTGCTCCACGGAACAGCTCAAGCAGGTACCAGTCATTGTCGAACGCATCATCAAGGCACAGGAAAAGACCCGCTTCGACCGCTCGCACTTTCGCGGCATCGGCCAGAGCGCTCTGGAATTCGAAACGGTGTATATCGTGCTGGACCCCAGCTACAACATCTACATGGACATCCAGCAGGCGATCAACCTGGGCATGATGGAAGAATTCGCGAAAATCGGCGTGCGCTTCGCGATTCCTGCGCGAACCGTCCACGTCGCTTCGCTGCCGCACATGCCTGCGCAGCCTACCAGGGAAAGCGACCATGAAATCCCGGCGCGGGCGACGCCGAAATATCAGGTACGGCGCTAATACCAAGCTGAGATCAGGTTCAACCGGAACCCCGTGGGAGCGAGCTTGCTCGCGAAAGCAGTGCATCAGCTAGCCCAGGATTGACTGACCCGGCGCCTTCGCGAGCAGGCTCGCTCCCACAGGGGAGTCGTGTTGAACCGAGATATTGTGCTCGTCGCTAAACAACTGTGGGAGCGAGCCTGAACTGGTCAAGTAATTCTGGACACCAGTTAAGGTTTCACGCCGCCAGTTTCTCCATAGCTACCGGCGACCGATAGTCGTTGTAGCTATGGAGCCTGACGTTGTTGTAACGCATCACATAACGCTGCACATCCACGCGGGCGTCATGCTCCGAGCTGTAGCCCTCTTCTGGCACCCACTCTGATTTCAGGCTCCCAAAGAAACGCTCCATCGGGGCGTTGTCCCAGCACTCACCTTTGCGACTCATGCTTTGCAGGAGTCCATGCTTGCGCATCTCATTCCTGAATTTGTGGCTGGTGTATTGGCAACCTTGATCAGAATGAAACAGCACCTCTTTTGGACGGCCTCGCAATTGCACCGCCATCCGCAACGCTTCGCAGGTCAGAGTGGCATCGGAAATCATTGAAAACGACCACCCCACGATCCTGCGAGCAAACAAATCCAGTACTGCCGCGAAGTACATCCAGCGCTTACCCACCTTGATGTACGTCACATCACCACACCACACCTGATTGATCGCCGTGACATCAAACTTGCGCTTGAGCACGTGCGGCGCCACCAGGGCTTCCACGCCGGAAGATTTGTACTTGTGCCGCCGCCGCTGATGACTGGCAACACCGGCTTCGCGCATCAAGCTGCGAGCCATATGTCGCCCGACGCGGTGCCCCTTTGCTTGCAACTCCTTAGAAAGGGTGCGAGACCCTGCGGACGCTCTGGATTCCTTGTGATGTTCGACCAGCACGGCTTTAAGTTTCTCCCGCTCAGGCTTCACCTTGCCTTGGCGCTGACGCCAGGCGTAAAAGCTGCTGCGGTTGACTCCAAACGCCCGACAGCAATTGTTAACGCCGTACTGCTCGTCC
>NZ_VCNG01000001.1:684325-805563 GCF_006227205.1 Pseudomonas sp. ICMP22404 | reverse complement strand
ACTTGCGCTTTCGATCTCTCGTTAGCGGGAGGCGAATTCTACAGCGTTAGTCGCTGCTGTCAACACCTCTTTTTCACCGCTTTCGACCGAGAAGATCGAACCGTCAACGGGGCCAAACAACACACCCTGCCAACTCCTTCCGGACTTCGATGAACTGAAGCCCTGCGCCATCTTAAATCGTCTAACTCATTGAAACTCAAGGAGTTTTCCGTTTCGACTGCGCCGGAAGTGGGGCGAATTATAGAGACTCAGAATCTGCCGTCAACCCTTAATTTCGCTTTTCTATCAATACGTTGCGACACACCCGATAAAACGCCGTCTATACCCGCCAAAAGCCTCCCCTCTATATAGAAGAAAGCTTCAAATGACTCCGTCCTCCTTAAAAGCAGTTACAGCCGCTTCATCCAAGCCAAGCACACGCTGCAACACCTCCAGCGTGTGTTCCCCCAACAACGGAGGCGCACGACGGTATTCCACGGGCGTCTTGGACAAGCGAATCGGGCTGGCTACCTGGGGCACCTTACCGGCCAACGCGTGAGGCAACTCCATTGCCAGTCCGCGAGCCCGCACCTGCGGATCGGCAAACACCTGCTCCAGATCGTTGATCGGCCCGCAGGGCACTCCGGCCTGCTCCAACTGGGCCACCCATTCAGCAGTGGTCTTGAACACCGTCGCCTGGCGAATCAACGGGATCAGTACCGCTCGGTTCGCCACCCGCTGCTTGTTCGTTACAAAACGAGGATCATCAGCCCACTGCGGTTGACCAGCGACTTCAGCAAACTTGCGGAACTGGCCGTCGTTACCCACGGTAAGAATGAAGTCGCCATCAGCCGTAGGAAAATCCTGATAAGGCACGATATTGGGGTGAGCGTTGCCCAATCGTTTCGGCGCATTGCCTGTCGTCAGGTAGTTCATCGCCTGGTTGGCCAGGCAAGCCACTTGAACGTCCAGCAAGGCCATGTCGATATGCTGACCGTCACCGGCCTGGTCGCGGTGAGCCAGTGCCGCCAGGATTGCAGCAGTCGAATAGAGTCCCGTGAGGATATCCGTCAGTGCCACCCCGACCTTCACCGGCCCGGCCCCCTCATCGCCCTCGGGCCGACCGGTGAGACTCATCAGCCCCCCCAGGCCCTGGATCATGAAGTCATAACCGGCGCGCTTTGCATAAGGACCGGTCTGGCCAAACCCGGTGATCGAGCAATAGATCAACCGCGGGTTGATCGCCTTCAGCGAGTCGTAGTCCAGGCCATAAGCTGCAAGCCCACCGACCTTGAAGTTCTCGATCAGGATGTCGGACTTGGCTGCCAGCTCCCGCACCAGGTTCTGCCCCTCGGGTCGGGTGAAGTCGATGGTGACCGATTGCTTGTTGCGATTGGCCGATAAGTAATAAGCCGCCTCGGTCGTATTTTCGCCCCGCCCATCCTTCAGGAAGGGCGGCCCCCAGGCACGCGTGTCGTCGCCATTGCCCGGGCGCTCGACCTTGATAACCTCCGCCCCCAGGTCCGCCAGGATCTGGCCGGCCCACGGCCCGGCCAGGACTCTCGATAAATCCAGTACCCGCAGGTGCGAAAGTGCGCCCATGGCCGTTCTCCTATTAATAGAACGCCTGGATACCGGTTTGCGCGCGACCGAGGATCAGCGCATGAACGTCGTGTGTCCCCTCATAGGTGTTCACCACTTCAAGGTTCACCAGATGACGGGCAATGCCGAACTCATCGGAAATGCCATTGCCACCCAGCATGTCCCGCGCCATACGCGCGATATCCAGGGATTTGCCGCAGGAGTTGCGCTTCATGATCGAAGTGATCTCCACCGCCGCCGAGCCTTCATCTTTCATACGCCCCAGACGCAGGCATCCTTGCAGGGCGAGGGTGATTTCAGTCTGCATATCGGCCAGTTTCTTCTGGATCAACTGGTTGGCCGCCAAGGGACGACCAAACTGCTGGCGATCCAGGGTGTATTGACGAGCGGTGTGCCAGCAGAACTCCGCGGCGCCCAAGGCGCCCCAGGAAATGCCGTAGCGTGCCGAGTTCAGGCAGGTAAACGGACCTTTCAGACCACGCACATCCGGGAAGATGTTCTCTTCCGGAACAAACACGTTGTCCATGACGATCTCGCCGGTAATGGAAGCCCGCAGCCCGACCTTGCCATGGATGGCCGGCGCGCTCAGGCCCTTCCAGCCTTTCTCCAGTACAAAACCGCGGATATCACCGGCGTCGTCCTTGCCCCACACGACAAACACATCGGCAATCGGACTGTTGGTGATCCACATCTTACTGCCCGTCAGGCTGTAGCCGCCTTCGACTTTGCGCGCACGAGTGATCATCGCGCCCGGGTCGGAACCATGGTTCGGCTCGGTCAAACCGAAGCAACCGATCCACTCACCGGAGGCCAGCTTCGGCAGGTACTTCTGCTTCTGGGCTTCGGTGCCAAACTCGTTGATAGGCACCATGACCAACGAAGATTGCACACTCATCATCGAGCGGTAGCCGGAGTCGACCCGCTCTACTTCACGAGCGATCAGGCCGTAGCTGACGTAGTTCAAACCACTGCCGCCGTACTGCTCCGGAATGGTGGCGCCCAGCAGTCCCACTTCACCCATCTCACGAAAGATCGCCGGGTCGGTTTTTTCATGACGGAACGCTTCCAGCACCCGGGGCGCAAGCTTCTGCTGGGCGAACTGCTGGGCAGTGTCGCGGATCATGCGCTCTTCTTCGGTGAGTTGCTGGTCCAGCAACAATGGATCGATCCAGTTGAAGCTCGCTTTACCGGCCATGAAAAAATCCTCGCCAATCAAATGAAAAATCGTGGATTGATCCTAGGCGCGCTTTCCTACGAGGGCAAACGACGATTACGCATGTGCTTGTGCTAATTTCTCACTCCGTAAACGTCAAAAGCCCTGTTTATGCCGCCGACCAGTGAGGTCTCCGTACATGCGTAGAAAGATACCCAGCACCGCCGCACTGATCAGCTTCGAAGCCGCCGCACGCCATGAGAGCTTCACCAAGGCCGCGCAGGAGCTTTCGCTCACCCAAGGGGCGATCTGCCGACAGATCGCCAGCCTGGAGGATTTTCTCAGCGTGGAGTTGTTCCGACGTTCGCGGCGCGGCGTCAAACTGACTGAAGCCGGCCTGTCCTATAGCCGCCGGGTTGCCACCCAGTTGGACGCCGTCGAGCGCGATACGCTCTCGGTGATGGGGCACACCGGCGCAAACGTGATTGAGCTGGCCGTGGTTCCCACGTTTGGGACCCAATGGCTGTTACCGCGCCTGAAGGATTTCCAGAAGCAACATCCGGAAGTCACCGTCAACCTGACCAATCGCACGCGCCCCTTTCTGTTTGCGGACACGGACTTTGACGCCGCCATCTATTTTGGCGACGCCGACTGGTCCGGCACCGAATCCCACAAACTCATGGGTGAAAATCCCATGCCAGTCTGTAGCCCCGCGCTATTGGGCGACCGCAGCAACCTGACACCGCAAGCCATTGCCGAGTTACCCCTGCTGCAGCAAACCACCCGTCCATATGCCTGGCGCCAGTGGTTCAACGCGCAGGACCTCAATGTTGCCCGCGACCTGACAGGCCCGCGTTATGAACTATTCCCCATGCTTGCCCAGGCCGCCATGCACGACATGGGAATAGCCTTGATTCCGCCCTTCCTGATCCAGCGGGAGCTGGCGGAAAAACGCTTGGTCGTTGCCAACAGCAACGCGCTATCGAGCATCAAGGCCTATTACCTGATGATCCCGGAACGAAAGGTCGAATCTGCATCGCTGCGAGCTTTTCGTGATTGGCTGGTAGGCCAGGCCAGGGGCTACGTGCCTGATTAATAAGGAAATGAGTCATGACTGACTCCGGTAGTAAGCTAATAAAAAGCGCTACAGATATAAGTTTTTGTCGCAATCAGTCAATCTGTTCAGAAATCAGTACAGTAGTCTCAGAAGCGTTCAAATACGTGGCTTTGAGCCATATCGCCCCGCTCATTACGGCTCATTCATCTGGCCGATGGGAAAATTTATCAATTTGAGCCTGAATCCTTGAAAGGCACGGCCTACAGGGGATATGACCCGATGATTGCGACATTCGGTCACAGGGTGACTTGTAGTTAATTTTTCGTCACCCGTCATAATCCCTTGAAGGGTTGTATTTTCGCCTGCAAAATGCCGCGCCCCGCCTGATTCGGCGGGATCGTGCTGATCCGCCGCCCCAGTCGCACCATCCGAAGTGCATGGGTTTACTCAATAAGATCACGCAGGAGATTTGACGTGCACATTGGTGTTCCTCTCGAAACCCAGACGGGTGAAACACGGGTTGCTGCTACCCCGGAAACCATCAAGAAGCTGATCGGCCAAGGTCATAAAGTCACTGTTCAAAGCGGCGCGGGTCTCAAGGCCAGCGTTATCGACAGTGCCTATGAGGCCGCAGGCGCGACCATTGGCAGCGCCAGCGAGGCGTTCGGGGCCGAACTGATCCTCAAGGTGGTTGCTCCCAGCGATAGCGAACTGACGCTGATCAAGAGCGGCACCGTTCTGGTGGGCATGCTCAATCCGTTCAACAACGAAACCATCGCCAAGCTGGCCGAGTGCGGCATCACCGCGTTCGCCCTCGAAGCAGCGCCGCGCACCTCCCGCGCCCAGAGCTTGGATGTGCTGTCGTCCCAAGCCAACATCGCCGGCTATAAGGCCGTGCTGCTGGCCGCGCACTACTACCCTCGCTTCATGCCAATGCTGATGACGGCGGCAGGCACCGTGAAAGCGGCGCGCGTGCTGATTCTCGGCGCGGGCGTGGCCGGGTTGCAGGCGATTGCCACGGCTAAACGCCTGGGCGCGGTGATCGAAGCTTCGGACGTGCGTCCGGCGGTGAAGGAACAGATCGAATCCCTTGGTGCCAAGTTCGTCGACGTGCCTTATGAAACCGACGAAGAACGCGAATGCGCCGTCGGTGTCGGCGGCTACGCTCGCCCCATGCCCGCAAGCTGGATGCAACGCCAGGCCCAGGCTGTGCACGAACGCGCCAAGCAGGCTGACATCGTCATCACTACCGCGCTGATCCCCGGCCGCAAGGCACCGACCTTGCTGAGCGCCGAAACCGTGGCACAGATGAAACCCGGCTCGGTGGTCATTGACCTCGCGGCAGCCCAGGGTGGCAACTGCCCGCTGACCGTGGCCGATCAGGTGGTTGTCGAGAACGGCGTGACCATCGTCGGCCCGACCAACCTGGCCGGTGAAGTCGCAGCCGACGCTTCGGCACTGTATGCCCGTAACCTGCTGGACTTCCTGAAGCTGGTCTTCACCAAGGAAGGTCAGTTCGACGTGAACCTGGAAGACGACATCGTCGCCGCGTGCCTGATGTGCCGCGACGGCCAGGTCATCCGCAAAAACGCCTAAGCAGGGATTCAGACAATGGAAGAGCTTATCTCCCCCGGTATCTACAACCTGATCATCTTCGTGCTGGCGATTTATGTCGGTTACCACGTGGTCTGGAACGTAACGCCTGCACTGCACACCCCCTTGATGGCCGTGACCAACGCCATTTCGGCGATCGTGATCGTCGGCGCGATGCTCGCCGCCGCGCTGACCGTGACACCGCTGGGCAAGACCATGGGCACCCTGGCTGTGGCCCTGGCCGCGGTCAACGTATTCGGTGGCTTCCTGGTGACGCGCCGCATGCTTGAGATGTTCAAGAAAAAAGCCCCGAAAGCAAAAGAAGAGGCGCCCAAGTAATGAGCATGAACCTGGTAACGACGCTGTACCTGATCGCGTCGATCTGTTTCATCCAGGCCCTCAAGGGCCTGTCGCACCCGACTACATCCCGTCGCGGCAATCTGTTCGGCATGCTCGGCATGGCGCTGGCGATCGCCACGACCGTGGGCCTCATCTATAAGCTGGGGGCCGAGCTTGCAACCGCGGGCATCGGCTATGTCATCGTCGGCCTGCTGATCGGCGGCACCGCAGGCTCGATCATGGCCAAACGCGTCGAGATGACCAAGATGCCGGAGCTGGTGGCGTTCATGCACAGCATGATCGGCCTGGCGGCCGTGTTCATCGCCATCGCCGCCGTCGTCGAGCCGCAATCCCTGGGCATCGTCAAGCAACTGGGCGACTCGATTCCGGCCGGTAACCGCCTGGAGCTGTTCCTCGGCGCGGCGATCGGTGCAATCACTTTCTCCGGTTCGGTGATCGCCTTCGGCAAACTGTCCGGCAAGTACAAGTTCCGCCTGTTCCAAGGCGCGCCGGTGCAGTTCGGCGGCCAGCACAAGCTCAACCTGATCCTGGGCCTGGCCACACTGGGACTGGGCGTAACGTTCATGGTCACGGGCAACTTCAGCGCATTTGCCCTGATGCTGGCTCTGGCATTCGTGCTGGGCGTGCTGATCATCATCCCCATCGGCGGTGCGGACATGCCGGTGGTGGTGTCGATGCTCAACAGCTATTCGGGCTGGGCTGCGGCCGGTATCGGTTTCTCGCTGAACAACTCGATGCTGATCATCGCCGGCTCCCTGGTGGGCTCAAGCGGTGCGATCCTCTCGTACATCATGTGCAAGGCGATGAACCGTTCGTTCTTCAACGTGCTGCTGGGCGGCTTCGGCAACAGCGCCGATGCGGCAGGTCCGGCCGGCTCGAAAGAAGCGCGTCCGGTGAAATCCGGCTCGGCGGATGACGCAACGTTCCTGCTGACCAACGCCGATACCGTGATCATCGTGCCGGGCTATGGCCTGGCGGTGGCCCGGGCGCAGCATGCCTTGAAAGAGCTGACCGAGAAGCTGACTCACCATGGCGTGACCGTGAAGTACGCGATCCACCCCGTGGCCGGTCGCATGCCCGGGCACATGAACGTGTTGCTGGCCGAGGCTGAAGTGCCATACGACCAGGTGTTCGAGATGGAGGACATCAACTCCGAGTTCGGCCAGGCCGACGTGGTCCTGGTGCTCGGCGCCAACGACGTGGTCAACCCGGCGGCGAAGAACGATCCGAAATCGCCGATTGCCGGCATGCCGATCCTCGAGGCCTTCAAGGCCAAGACCATCATCGTCAACAAGCGCTCCATGGCCAGCGGCTATGCCGGCCTGGACAACGAGCTGTTCTATCTGGACAAGACCATGATGGTGTTCGGTGACGCCAAGAAAGTCATCGAAGACATGGTCAAAGCCGTGGAATAACGCTCTCTGCTTCACTGAAACGCCCCGACTTGTCGGGGCGTTTTGATTTGTATCAAGGCCCGATGTTACCGATCCGGTAATGATGTTTTGCCTGAAACCCTCGTAATAGACGCCTAAAATGCGACTTTTGTCGCGGGTCGGGTACCGCGCGAATTCACTAGACTGCGCATCCATGCTCCCAGCCCGAGAAAACACTTCATGTACCGTGACCGCATTCGCCTGCCTTCCTTGTTGGATAAAGTGATGAGCGCTGCCGACGCAGCGTTGTTGATCGAGGACGGCATGACCGTCGGCATGAGCGGCTTCACCCGCGCCGGTGAAGCGAAAGCAGTCCCCCACGCCCTGGCCGAGCGCGCCAAGGTCAGCCCGCTGAAAATCAGCCTGATGACCGGCGCGAGCCTGGGTAACGACCTCGACAAGGAGCTCACTCAAGCCGGCGTGCTGGCGCGGCGTATGCCGTTCCAGGTCGACAGCACGTTGCGCAAGGCGATCAACGCAGGCGAAGTGATGTTCATCGACCAGCATCTTTCGGAAACCGTAGAGCAACTGCGCAACGCCCAGCTCAAGCTGCCTGATATTGCCGTGATCGAAGCCGTCGCCATCACTGAGCAAGGCCACATCGTCCCGACCACGTCAGTGGGTAACTCCGCCAGTTTTGCCATCTTCGCCCGGCAAGTGATCGTTGAGATCAACCTGGCCCACAACCCGGACCTGGAAGGGCTGCACGACATCTATATCCCAACCTATCGCCCAACCCGCACACCGATTCCCCTGGTGAAGGTCGACGACCGTATCGGCAGTACCGCCATCCCGATCCCGCCGGAGAAAATCGCTGCCATTGTCATCACCAATCAGGGCGACTCGCCGTCGACCGTCACACCACCGGACAGCGACACCCAGGCCATTGCCGATCACTTGATCGATTTCTTCAAGCGCGAAGTCGCGGCCGGACGCATGACCAACAAGCTTGGCCCGCTGCAGGCCGGTATTGGCAACATCGCCAACGCCGTGATGTGCGGGCTGATCGATTCGCCCTTCGAAGAGCTGACCATGTACTCCGAAGTCCTGCAGGACTCCACGTTCGACCTGATCGACGCCGGCAAACTGAGCTTCGCCTCAGGCAGCTCCATTACGCTGTCGAGCCGGCGCAATGCCGATGTGTTCGCCAACCTGGAGAAGTACAAGGACAAACTGGTCCTGCGACCACAGGAGATTTCCAATCATCCTGAAATAGTCCGCCGCCTGGGCATCATCGGCATCAATACCGCCCTGGAGTTCGACCTGTATGGCAACGTCAACTCCACCCATGTCTGCGGGACACGGATGATGAATGGCATCGGCGGCTCGGGAGACTTCGCCCGCAACGCGCACCTGGCGATTTTCGTGACCAAGTCGATTGCCAAGGCAGGCGCCATCTCCAGCGTCGTCCCCATGGTCAGCCACGTGGACCACACCGAGCATGATGTCGACATCCTGGTTACCGAGGTCGGCTTGGCCGACCTGCGAGGCCTGGCACCGCGGGAACGGGCGCGAGTGATCATCGACCACTGTGTGCATCCGACTTATCGCCAGGCCTTGAACGAGTATTTTGAAGCGGCATGCGCCTTGGGTGGACATACGCCTCACATCCTTCGCGATGCACTGAGTTGGCACCAGAACCTGGAAGAAACCGGACGCATGTTGGCCGTTTGATACAGCTGGATCGGCGCTACGGCACATACAGTTTTCGTCAATCAAAGCTTTTCTGCGACTACCGACAAAAACTGTACTGCTGTACCGGTGTTTTTCTAGAGGTTTTTAATGCTCTACACCCAAACCCAACCTAAAACGCACCATAAATGTGCAGACAGGTACAGTTGCCTTAATATGGACCAGTACACCGCCCTTTAACAGTTAACTGGTCGCGCACAATACTAGAGAACTGTATCTACAGAGTCTGGCCAAACGAGAGGATCATGGGCACCAGTTAAAGTTAAACCACTACCTAATCCCGCCATAAGCGGAAGGATGTCAACCATGGAACGTACACTCAGTTCCGAGCTGTTTTTCGAAGACAACGCTGCAAAAAACCAGGCTTCCCTGCCTCTTCGCGTTATTGCCAACCTGATGCTGTGGCAGCGCCGCATCGCCAGCCGCCATCAACTGGCTCGTCTGGATGCTCGCCTGCTGGCTGACGCCGGTATCAGCGAAGCACAACGCTACGAAGAGCTGAGCAAGCCGTTCTGGCGCTAACTCAGCGTCGCTGGCCCTGACCCACCGGGTCCACCGCCAGCACCGAATTGAACACAACAAGACCCGTCGCGGGAAACCGCGACGGGTCTTGTCGTTTAAGTGCCCCTAAATTCGATGCCAGATTGCAAACAGGTACAGTTTTATAGATCATCATATCTACAGGTACAGTTTTGATTTGCAGTCAGAACCCTGGAGGGATCCCTTATCAAAGCTGTCCTGCGTCGCGATCTGACTTTACTATCCAGGCGAACGTGGCGAAGCGAGTCGAACAGACGTCTCCTCTTCCAGCTACAGAACCGGCATTCTCATTATCCAAGGAATCTCACCATGATCCGTCTTCGTCTGCTCAGCGTTGCAACCCTGCTGGCCGTAGCCGCCCATGCCAATGCCAGCAGCTTCATCGTCACCACCGACTCCATCGTCGGCGCGCTCAAGGCCACGTCCGATGCAACTTCCGATGCGACCTCCTCGCTGCGGGACAATAAAATCGTCCAGGCGGCCCGTGACGATGCCGCCAGTTTCGTGGCCAGCGAAGGCGCTATCCGTGGCGTGAAGCTGGAAAGTGCTCTGGATTTCATCCGCCAACAGGCACCGCAATTGAATGCCACCGATGCCCAACTGGCCCAGGCGATCCTGGTGATCTGATCCAACATGAAATATCGGGCGGCCGAAGGTATCCCGATGTTTCAACGCTGGCTCTGGCCCGGCGGTTTGCGCTAGCCTTCAGGTTCGCCATCAACCGTCGAGTGCCATGCGTTTTACCTCAGATCTGCCTATCGTTTTGTTCCTGGTCGCTGCCTGCTGGTCCGTTTCGGCTCAAGCCTTCGATGTATCCACCCAGCAGTTGGTCGTCAGTGGCTACGCCACGAGCATGGTGACCTCCGCGCCCTTCGACCATAAACTGATCGTCGCCGCTCGCGATGACGCAGCGGCATTCGTTGCCAGTGAAGGACAGTTACGAGGCGCACGACTGGAGTCGGCCTTGGCTTATCTACGCCAGACCCAGCCAAAACTTCATGTCAGCGACCTTGAACTGGCACAGGCAATTCTCGTCCAATAGTTATCCCTACTTTCCGGAGTCGTTCCATGCGTAGCCCGCTGATTGCTGCCGCCCTAGGCCTGCTGGTATTGGCCGATGTGGCCCAGGCCCATACCCTGGTAGCCACCAGTAACATCATCGTTCGCGCCTCGCAGCGCACGATCGATTTCACCTCCGATACCACCACTTCCATCCGTGATTCGAAGATCGTCCGCGAAGCCCATGACGATGCAGCCAGCTTCGTCGCCAGCAACGGTGAAATCCGTGGCGCTCATCTTGAGGCCGCCTTCGACACCTTGCGTACCCGCGTGCCGGAAGCCCGCGATGCCAGTGACCAGGTCCTCGCCGAAGCCATCCTCGCACTGTGAGGCGGCTCGCCGCCTGGCTGGCGGCCGGGGCCCTGCTGCTCATGGGCGGCGCAGCCCAGGCAGGCCTGCGACTGCACCTCAACGATGAAGGCCTGAGCCCCGCGCAACAGCAGGCCAGCCAGGCGCTGCTCGATGAAGCCATGGCGGCCTTGCCGCCGCGCTTCATCGAACAATTGGACCGTCGTATCGATGTCGGCTGGACCGACCGGATGCCAGCCAACGCGTATGGCCAAGCCTCGCGGGTGTCACAGCTCGACCTCAACAGCAATCTGCTCGACAGTCTCACGGACGGCAGCGCCGCTACGCAGAAGACCCACCGCCCCCACGGTACCGTGCGGCGGGAATTGCTCGCCACCGTCCTGCACGAACTGACCCACATCTATGACCGCGCGCGTTTATGGCCGGATGCCGAGCGCGCGTTGATCCAGCGCTGCACACGACGCAACAGTAGCGCCGGGCTGATCGGCCTTCCGGATGAGTGCCGCGGCCAGAACGACCGCCGTTTCACCCTCAGTGACGATCCCCGCCTGCTGGACCTCGCAGGTTGGCCACAGTACGTCGGCCGTCGCGGTGAACGGGAGCAACACAACCGCCAGGTCGCCCGCAGCCCGGACCTCTACGAGACCAGCAGCCCCAAGGAATTCGTCGCGGTCAACATGGAGTACTTTCTCCTCGACCCGAGCTACGCCTGCCGACGACCCGCGCTGTACCGCTATTACCAAGAACACTTTGGTTGGGCCCCGCCCGCCAAGGACACCTGCGCCAAGTCGTTCGCCTTCCTCAACGCCGGCAACGATTTCGCCAGGACACCCCTGGGCAAGGTCGATCCGGAACGGGTTTACGCCATCGACTATCTGTTGGCCGAAGCCAATCAGAATTGGGTCAGCCGCTGGGGCCACAGCATGCTGCGGTTGGTGATCTGCGCACCTGGTCGCCCACGTGGGCCAGATTGCCGGCTGGATCTGGATCAACACCTGGTGCTCTCGTACCGCGCCTTCGTGGGTGATGTGCAGCTGTCCAGTTGGGATGGCCTGGTGGGCAAGTACCCGTCGCGCCTGTTCGTGTTGCCACTGGCCCAGGTGATCGACGAATACACCAAGACCGAATTGCGAAGCCTGGCGTCCGTGCCGCTGAACCTGTCACGGACCGAGATCGAAGAGACGGTCGAGCACGCCGCCGAAATGCATTGGAGCTACGACGGCAGCTATTACTTCCTGTCCAATAACTGCGCGGTGGAGAGCTTGAAGCTGCTGCGCAGCGGCAGCAATAACGAACAACTCAAGGGCCTGGACAGCATCATGCCCAACGGATTACTGGAAGTACTCAAGGGCCGGGGTCTGGCGGATACCAGCGTGTTGGATGACCCCAAGGAGGCCCTGCGCCTGGGCTACCGCTTCGATTCCTTTCGCGATCGGTATCAGGCGATGTTCAATGTGCTGAAGAAATACCTGCCGATCAAACAACAATCGGTGGAAGACTGGCTGGCCCTGGACGCCGCCGAGCGCCGTGTCTGGTTCGAACAGGCTGACCTGCGCACCAGCGCGGCTTTACTGTTGCTGGAACAGGCCAGTTATCGCCGGCAATTGCTGCTGGCCCAGGATGAGGTCAAACAACGTTACCTCGGTGCCCGTGAGCTGCAGAACGGCGGCATGGAAAGGGCCAACGCGACACTGCAACAGATCCTCGCCAACAGCGGTTTCCTGAGCCGCCCCGCGGAGTTGCTGGGCAGCAGCGGCTACGGGTTGCCACAACCCAGCGAGTGGCAGCGACTGGAATCGGAAAGCAGCCTGCGCCAGAAACAGCTTCAAACACTGACGGGAGATCTGGACAAGGAAGTCCGGGCGCTGCTCGAGCCTAGCCGCGCTGCTGAAATCGCCGCGAGCGAGGCCAACGTCAAGGAGCTTGGTGAGCATTTGCGCAAGCTGCACAAGGCGAGCGGTGGGTTGGAATTGCCCTAGTGTCCCAGGCATAAAAAAGGGTTCAGAACTTGGTTCTGAACCCTTTTTTTTCAGCAATAAATCAGCTCACGCGCGCCTTACGCACACCGTCAGCCAAGGCGGCACACAAGCTCAGCACACCGTCGACGGCCTGCTCCGATGTCTCGGCACTGGCGATATGGTCGATCAACGCCGAGCCGACCACCACGCCATCGGCCAACCGTGCGATGGCGGCGGCCTGCTCCGGCGTGCGAATGCCGAAACCGATGCTGATCGGTAGATCGGTATGGCGACGCAGACGCGCCACGGCTTCTTCCACATGCTCCAGCGTCGCGGCACCGGCGCCGGTCACGCCCGCCACCGACACGTAGTACACAAAGCCCGAACTGCCATTGAGCACGGTCGGCAACCGCACATCGTCGGTGGTCGGCGTGGTCAGGCGGATGAAATCCAGGCCCGCAGCCTGGGCCGGATCACACAGTTCGCCGTTGTGCTCGGGCGGCATGTCCACCACGATCAAGCCATCAACGCCGGAATCCAGCGCCTCGCCGATGAAGCGCTGCACGCCATAACGATGGATCGGGTTGAAGTAACCCATCAGCACCAGGGGCGTCTCACTGTTGTCTTTACGAAACTCGCGAACCATCTGCAGGGTTTTCGCCAGGTTCTGTTGGGCACCCAGCGCGCGGATGTTCGCCAACTGGATCGCCGGGCCGTCGGCCATCGGATCGGTGAACGGCATGCCCAATTCGATCACATCGGCACCGGCCGCCGGCAGGCCCTTGAGGATCGCCAGGGAGGTGTCGTAGTTCGGGTCGCCAGCGGTCACGAAGGTCACCAGGGCGGCGCGGTTCTGTTGCTTGAGTTCGGCAAAGCGGGTTTGCAGGCGGCTCATCAGTGTTTCTCCTGCTGGGACTGTTCCATGTGGTGCATCACGGTTTGCATGTCTTTGTCGCCACGGCCGGAGAGGTTGACCACCATCAGGTGGTCCTTGGGCAGGTTCGGTGCGCGCTTGAACACTTCAGCCAGGGCATGGGAGCTTTCCAGCGCAGGGATGATGCCTTCCAGGCGGCAACATTTGTGGAAGGCATCCAACGCTTCGGTATCGGTGATCGAGGTGTACTGGACGCGACCGATGTCATGCAACCAGGCGTGTTCCGGACCGATACCTGGGTAGTCGAGGCCGGCGGAGATCGAATGGGCGTCGATGATCTGGCCGTCTTCGTCCTGCAGCAAGAAGGTACGGTTGCCGTGCAATACACCGGGGACACCACCGTTCAGGCTCGCCGCGTGCTTGCCGGTTTCGATGCCGTAGCCAGCCGCTTCAACGCCGATGATGTCGACGCTCTTGTCGTCCAGGAACGGGTGGAACAGGCCCATCGCGTTGGAACCACCACCGATGCACGCCACCAGACTGTCCGGCAGGCGGCCTTCCTGTGCTTGCAGTTGATCGCGGGTTTCTTTGCCGATCACCGCCTGGAAGTCGCGAACCATGGCCGGATACGGGTGCGGACCGGCCACGGTGCCGATCAGGTAGAACGTGCTGTCGACGTTGGTGACCCAGTCACGCAGCGCTTCGTTCATGGCGTCCTTCAAGGTGCCGGTGCCCGCTACCACCGGAATCACTTCGGCGCCGAGCAACTTCATGCGGAACACGTTGGCCTGTTGGCGCTCGATGTCAGTGGTACCCATGTAGATCACGCAATCCAGACCGAAACGCGCGGCCACGGTGGCAGTCGCCACACCGTGCATGCCGGCGCCCGTCTCGGCAATGATGCGTTTTTTGCCCATGCGCCGCGCCAGCAGGATCTGACCGATGCAGTTGTTGATCTTGTGCGCGCCGGTGTGGTTCAGCTCTTCGCGCTTGAGATAGATCTTCGCGCCACCGCAGTATTCGGTCAGGCGCTCAGCGAAATAGAGCGGGCTTGGACGACCGACGTAGTCCCGTTGGAAGTAGGCCAGCTCCTCGATGAATGCAGGATCTTCCTTCGCCACTTCGTATTCGCGGGCCAGATCAAGGATCAACGGCATGAGGGTTTCGGCCACATAGCGGCCGCCGAACGTACCGAACAGGCCGTTGGCGTCGGGGCCGCTGCGCAGGTTGAAAGGGGTCGTAGGCTGGGTCATGGGAGAACGCTCCAGGCAAATGCGAAAGAAGACAATGAGGTCACTCTACCCCTGACATCCCTCTCTGAAAACCGATAAGATCGCCGCAACCTGTCAGGAAAACTCACAGATACCATGAGCCACGATCTGCCTCCGCTTAACGCCTTGCGCGCCTTCGAAGCCACCGCCCGCTTGAACAGCGTAAGCCAGGCGGCCGAACAGCTGCACGTGACTCACGGCGCAGTCAGTCGACAGTTGAAGGTGCTGGAGGAGCATCTGGGCGTCAGCCTGTTCATCAAGGACGGACGCGGCCTGAAACTCACAGATGCGGGCCTGCGTCTGCGCGATGCCAGCGCCGAAGCTTTCGAGCGGCTACGTAGCGTCTGCGCCGAACTCACCCAAAGCATGGCGGATGCTCCGTTTGTGCTGGGCTGCTCGGGCAGTCTGCTGGCGCGCTGGTTCATTCCGCGCCTGGGCCGGCTCAATGCCGATCTGCCGGACTTGCGCTTGCATCTGTCCGCTGGCGAAGGTGATCTGGACCCCAGGCGCCCAGGGCTGGACGCTTTACTGGTGTTTGCCGAGCCTCCCTGGCCGGCAGACATGCAAGTGTATGAATTGGTCAGCGAGCGGATCGGTCCGGTCATGAGCCCGCGTTACGCCG
Organism: Pseudomonas sp. ICMP22404; assembly: GCF_006227205.1. GTDB lineage: Bacteria > Pseudomonadota > Gammaproteobacteria > Pseudomonadales > Pseudomonadaceae > Aquipseudomonas. The sequence goes on along the minus strand of NZ_VCNG01000001.1, from coordinate 790,061 downwards.
GTTTCGTCGACCTGAACGGCGCCCCGGTCGATGCGCTGCTGGGCGAGTCGTTGCTGCATACCACGTCGCGTCCTCAAGCCTGGCCGACCTGGGCACGGCAGAACAACCTCGATCCCCAGGCGCTGAAATTCGGCCAGGGTTTCGAGCATTTGTATTATTTGTTGGAGGCCGCGGTAGCTGGGCTGGGCGTGGCCATCGCTCCCGAGCCATTGGTGGCCGAGGATGTGCGCGCCGGACGCCTCGTCGCGCCATGGGGCTTCGATGAAACCCCGGCGCGACTGGCATTGTGGCTACCCAAGCGCGCCGCGGACGGCCGTGCCCGGCAGTTGGCTCAGTGGCTCAGGCATGAGCTGAGCCAACCGGCTTAATCACCGCGCTTGCACAGCAGATAAGCGGCCAACAGACCAAGAGCCCCGACCGCGACACCGGCGGTCGTCCAAGGGTGCTCTTGAGCGTAATCGCGTGTGGCGAGCCCTGTTTCGCGGGTTTTCACCTTGACCTCTTCGTACGCATCGCTGAGCAGATGACGGGAATGCTTCAACGCATTTTCGGCGTTTGCCTTGAGCGATTTGAGGGTCTTACGCGACTCGTCCGAAGCGTCGTCCTTCAGGCTTTCCAACGACTTGAGCAGATTCTCGATTTCCGCTTCCATGCTTTGCAACGAGGCTTTGCGTAATGAATTGCTGGCCATGGTGGCTCTCTCCTGCAGTGGTTGAGTGCGTGTGAAAGTTGGGACTCCCAGCATTTCTGAAAGTGCAGTAAATCTGAACTTCAGCGCGTGAACGGCACCACACGTAAGGCGAAAAATCGCTGCTAGGCTCTTGGTAGCCAAGCGGCTAGAGATAACCTAAGGAGAACGCCATGACTGATCATCACACGTACAAAAAGGTCGAGCTGGTCGGCTCGTCTCCCACCAGCATCGAAGATGCCATCAACAATGCCCTGGCCGAAGCCAGCAAAAGCCTCAAGCACCTGGAATGGTTCGAAGTCACGGAAACCCGTGGGCATATTGAAAACGGCCGGGCCGCGCACTTTCAGGTGACCCTCAAGGTCGGGTTCCGGATCGCAAATAGCTGAGGGGGCTTGGAACTTGCAGGCTGGCGGAGTGCCATAGGAATGGCGATGCGCTATCCGGCGGGCGCATCCCTCCTGTTTAATACCAGCCTATTGATCCGACCAAGGAGTGCGAGCGATGAAAAAGTTGATGGTTGCTGTGGGTCTGCTGAGCCTTGCGGGTTCGGTATTTGCCGCCGGTAAGCCCTGCGAGGAGCTGAAAAGCGAAATCGCAGCGAAGCTCGACGCCAAGCAGGTGTCAGGTTATTCGCTGGAGATCGTCGATAAAGGTGCGGCGAGTGACGGGAAAGTCGTCGGTACTTGTGAGGGTGGTGCGAAGGAAATCGTCTACAAGCGCTGATGCTGCTCGAATGTCAAAGCCGACGCATGCGTCGGCTTTTTCATGGGCACGATTCAGCCCTTCATGACCTGCGCCAACAATTCATATGAACGCAAGCGGTCGGCATGCTCATACAGGTCGCTGGTGAAAATCAGCTCATCGGCCTGAGTCTGCTCGATCAGCACCTCGAGGCGGGCACGGATCTTCTGCGGACCACCAACCATCGCCAGGCCAAGGAAATCGCCCACCGCTTCTTTCTCATGGGGCAACCAGAGACCGTTCATGGTTTCGACGGGCGGACGCTGCACCAGGCTCTGGCCGCGCATCAGCGCGAGGATCCGCTGATACACCGAAGTCGCCAGATAATCAGCCTGCTCATCGGTATCCGCCGCCACCAAAGGCACGCCGAGCATCACGTAGGGTTTGTCGAGCACCGCCGACGGCTGGAAGTGATTACGGTAGATGCGAATCGCCTCATGCATGTAGCGCGGCGCGAAGTGGGAGGCAAAGGCGTAGGGCAAACCGCGCTCACCGGCCAACTGCGCACTGAACAGGCTGGAGCCCAGCAACCACACCGGCACGTTGGTCCCGGTGCCAGGCATGGCGATGATGCGTTGATCGGGCGTGCGCGGGCCGAGATAGCGCATCAGCTCGGCCACATCCTCTGGGAAATCATCCGCACTACCGGAGCGCTCACGACGCAAGGCCCGGGCAGTCATCTGATCGGAGCCGGGCGCACGACCCAGTCCCAGATCGATCCGACCAGGGTAGAGGCTTTCCAGGGTGCCGAACTGTTCGGCGATGATCAACGGTGCATGGTTGGGCAACATCACCCCGCCGGAACCGACACGAATGGTCGAAGTACCACCGGCCAGATAACTCAGCAACACCGCCGTCGCGGAGCTGGCGATGCCATCCATATTGTGGTGTTCGGCCACCCAGAAACGGGTGTAGCCGAATTTTTCCACGTGCTGCGCCAGATCCAGCGAGTTACGCAAGGAACGGGCGGCATTGCCATCCTCGCGGACAGGCACGAGGTCGAGGGTTGAGAATTTCACTTCGGACAGCTGTTTCATGGGCCGGCGTCTCCAACGGGGCTTTTCCTACGAGCAAAAGCCTACCGTTTTCTGTAGGTGTGTTCCCTGCAATGTGGGCATATACCCGAGTTTCAATAGCTGCAACGAATTTTCCTACTAAATTAGTCGACTAATCGATGAAGTGAACTTTATCGGACGGTCTATCCTCACAAGCCTGGCAGTCAAAAAACACCCGGCGCAACCCGCGCGCCGGATCTTGAGGAGGCAGACATGGCTATCATTAAGAAAGCATCGGCTCACTGGGAAGGTGACCTGAAAACCGGCATCGGCTCCATCTCCACGGAAACCGGCGTACTGCGTGAAGCACCCTATGGTTTCAAGGCCCGTTTCGAAGGCGGCCGCGGCACCAACCCCGAAGAGCTGATCGGCGCGGCCCATGCCGGCTGCTTCTCCATGGCGTTCTCGATGATTCTGGGGGATGCCGGGCTCAAGGCCGACAGTATCGATACCAATGCCGAAGTGACCCTCGACCAGGTCGACGGCGGCTTTGCCATCACGGCGGTGAAGCTGATTCTCAAGGCGAAGATCCCCGGCGCCAGCCAGCAGCAGTTTGAAGAACTGAGCAACAAGGCCAAGGAAGGTTGCCCGGTTTCCAAGGTGTTGAACGCCAAGATCACCCTGGATGCCACGTTGGTGAACTGACGCCCTGCATAAGGATCGCAGCCGCTGAAGGCTGCGATCTTCCCCTGTTACCCGTTGAGCAATGTGTGGTCGAATGCAGTAGGCAGTTTCAACGTACAAGCGGTACGTGCTGCAGCGAGGAGTTCGAGCATGAAACGGTTTGCCCTGGTCATCATCGGTTGCGCCTTGACCACGTCAGCCCTGGCGGCGCCAAAATCCTGTGAAGAACTGAAAGCGGAAATCGAGGCGAAGATCCAGGCGAACAAAGTGTCGTCCTACACCTTGGAAATCGCCACGAACGAAGAAGTCCACGATCAAAACATGGTGGTCGGCACCTGCGAAGGCGGTACGAAGAAAATCATCTACCAGAAGAACGACAATTAAGGGACGCAGTTGACCTGCCGCTCCTCGGCGACAATCTTACGCTTGGCATTATAGAGCCGGGCACTTGGGGTAAACGCCAGGTTGCGAGCTTCCAGCCGATAACGCTGGCCAGCCTCGAAATGATCGTAGCGCACGATCATGTAGCACAACCGCTCCTGCGGTTCGGCCTGCATGCCCAACCCACCCCCACTCATGACCTCGAAGTCGAAGCGCACTTTCAGCTCATGGCTGCCCGGCGAAACCTGGAAGAACCGCCCATCTTGCAAGCGTTGCCCATCCAGGCCCTCGGCCATGAGCAGTTTTCCGCCCGGCATGGGGGTCGCAAAATCGACCCAGGCCATGTTCGGATCGACCGGGGGCTGCGGACTTGATGCACAACCGCTCAACGAGACAAGAGCCAGTAACAGGATATGAGGGCGCATGGTGGATTCCCTGAAGTCGGGTGTTGAGCATAGCGCCGATCAACTCTGCTGGCAGCCCGCCGGCGTACCTTGGCCCACCACTTTGCGCTGCTGGTCATAGAGCTTGGCCCATGGTCGGAAACCGATGCTGCCGGCCTGCAACTGGTAGCGCTGGCCTGCGTTGAAGTCCTTGAATTTCACACTCAACCGACAATCCCGCCACAGCGGCTCGGCATCCGGGCCAATATTCCCGGGCTCGACGGCAAATTGATAACGCACGGTCAACTCATGGGCGCCGGGCTGCACTTCGAAATAACGTTTGTCCACGGACGTCTTGTCATCGACTTCCAGCGCTTGCAGCGCCGTGTCCTGATGATTGCCAAGATCGATCCACGCTTGCGAAGGATCAGGGTCAGGCAAGCTGGCACAACCGGTCAGCAGCAACAGGCCACTCGTCAGCATCAACATGCGCATAGCGAAGCTCCGGGCAGGCGGGATAGTCTTGTGCGCAGACTTTTCCCAAGGTGATTCCAATTGATCAGGCCGCGTTCCAGCCATCGGTTACTCGACCGTGTTTTCAGGCTTTTGTTTCCGGGCCTCCTGCTTTTGTTACTCAACGGTTGTTCCAACGTCGGTTACTACGGCCAGCTCATCAGCGGACAGCTGCGGCTGTTGCAGGCCCGGGAGCCCGTCGACCAGGTGATTGCCGACCCCACTCGCGACGCCCGGTTGCGGGAGCATCTGGTGCAGGCGCGTGAGGCACGAACCTTCGCCAGCGCTCACCTGCATCTGCCGGATAACAAAAGTTACCGCCTGTATGCGGACATTGGTCGGCCTTACGTAGTCTGGAATGTCTTCGCCACGCCGGAATTTTCCCTGGCCCCGCAAAACCACTGCTTTCCCATCGCCGGTTGCGTGGCGTATCGCGGCTTCTACAGCCAGAGTGCCGCCCGTGGCGAAGCCGCCTTGCAACGTTTGCGTGGCATGGATGTGTCGATTGGCGGGGTAGAGGCTTATTCGACGCTGGGCTGGTTCAACGACCCGATCCTGAGCTCGATGATGCACTGGGGCGACGAACGCCTGGCCACACTGATTTTTCATGAACTGGCGCACCAGCGGTTCTACGTACAGGACGAAACTGAGTTCAACGAGTCCTTCGCCACCTTCGTCGAACAGGAAGGCACCCGGCAGTGGCGCGCCAGTCGCGGGCTGGCGCCGGACAACGGCCAGCAGGCACGTCAGCGCGATCAGTTCATCCAGCTGATCCTCGACACCCGTCAACGACTGGAAAAGCTCTATACCCAGCCCCTGCCACCCGAACAGATGCGTCAGCAAAAGCTTCAGGCGTTCGAACGCCTACGCGCCGAATATGCGCAGCTACGTGACAGCCAGTGGGCCGGCGACAAACGTTACGATGCCTGGGTCTATGCGCCGCTGAACAATGCGCGATTACTGCCGTTTGGCCTGTATGACCAATGGGTGCCGGCGTTTGCGGCCTTGTTCCGACAGGAATCGGGTGACTGGGTCGCGTTTTATGCCGCGGTGGAAAAACTGGGCAAGCTGCCAATGGATGAGCGCAAGGCGGCGTTGAAGGCGTTGGCAGGGTCATAGATATCCAGTGATTGAGCCGGCCTCATCGCGGGCAAGCCTTGCTCCCACAGGGAAGTCCTTCATGCCCGATGAGTTCTGTGGGAGCAAGGCTTGCCCGCGATGAGGCCGTCATGAACACCGCATAAGCCGACTCAGATCCATGCTGCATCCCACAACGGATAATCCCCTATCCGCTTAACCAACCCCGCTCGCAGAGGGTTTGCCACGATATAACGCGCCACCGCTTGCAAATCTTCTTCCTTGCGAATGGCCCGGTCGTGGAAACCTTCTTGCCAAAGCGGTCCTTGACGCTGCATCTGTCGATTGAAGGCTACGGTGGTCCGGGACTTCGTGCGCGCAATCAATTTCGAAAGCCCTATATCCTGCAATTCAATCAGCCAATGAAAATGGTCCGGCATGACAACCCAGGCCAGGGAACGGGCGAATTGTTCTTGCTGAGCTTTTCGAAAGGCGTCCACTACCAAACGTCCTGTCTCGAAGCGATTGAAAACCGGATCGCGACGGAGCGCTACTACCGTCAATAGATAAATTTGTCCGGATTGCGAATAACGCCCGAAACGCAATCGATTGGAATGTGCCTGGGTTTTCAATGGGGGATCCTCCTTGATCTGTCTTTGTCCTAAGGCTAGACAGCAGAAGCGGATCTGATCTGAAAAGTTGGAGCAGGATGTGTCTGGGTGGCCTCATCGCGGGCAAGCCTTGCTCCCACAGAACCGACAATTCCCTCATGCCGGATGGATTCCGTGGGAGCAAGGCTTGCCCGCGATGACCATCGAACTACCCTCGCATAAATGCCTGATGCAGCTCATCCACCGTCTGGAAGTGATACGCCGGACTCTCGGCCAGGAGCTCCTCACGACTGCCAAACCCATACCCCACCGCAGCCGCATCCAGGCCATTGCTGCGCGCGCCGATCAGGTCATGTTTACGGTCGCCGATCATCAGGGTCTTCGCCGGGTCGATGCCTTCTTCAGCCAGCAGGTGGGCGATCAATTCGACTTTGTCGGTGCGGGTGCCGTCCAGCTCGCTGCCGTAGATCACCTTGAAGTGCCGCGCAAAATCAAAATGCCGGGCGATTTCCCGGGCAAAGACCCAAGGCTTGGAAGTGGCGATGTACAACTGCCGACCCTGCCCCACCAGGGTTTCCAGCAGCGGCATCACCCCTTCGAAAACGCGGTTTTCGTACAGGCCGGTGACTTTGAAGCGCTCGCGGTAGAAATTCACCGCCTCCCAGGCCTTCGCTTCGTCGAAGCCATAGAACTGCATGAAGGCCTGCAGCAGCGGCGGGCCGATGAAATGTTCGAGGCGGGTCAGGTCGGGCTCGTCGATGCCCAATTGGCTGAGGGCGAACTGGATCGAACGGGTGATGCCTTCACGCGGGTCGGTGAGGGTACCGTCGAGGTCGAACAGTACGGTTTGGTAGTGCATGCAAGCTCCCGAGGTGAATGAATCAGTAGCAAGGGGTCATCTGTGGCGAGGGGACTCACCAGATGTTTCAGGGCTGGTCATAACCTTCAGCCAAGTGCAAATCCTTGAGCTTGACGTAGTTCGCCGCGCTGTAGGTGAAGAAGGCGCGCTCCTTGTCAGTCAGCGGCCGGGCCTGTTTCACCGGGCTGCCCACGTACAGGAAGCCACTCTCCAGGCGTTTGCCCGGCGGTACGAGGCTGCCGGCACCAATGATCACCTCATCCTCGACCACCGCGCCGTCCATGACGATGCTGCCCATGCCGATCAGCACCCGGCTGCCCACGGCGCAGCCATGGAGCATGACCTTGTGGGCGATGGTCACGTCGTCGCCGATCAACAGTGGAAAGCCATCGGGATTGAACGGGCCGGCGTGGGTGATATGCAGCACGCAGCCGTCCTGCACGCTGGTACGGGCGCCGATGCGGATGCGGTGCATATCGCCGCGAATGACCGTCAGTGGCCAGACGGAGCTGTCTTCGCCGATTTCAACGTCGCCGATCACCACCGCGGTGCTGTCGACGAAAGCGCCCCGGGCAAGCCGTGGGGTGTGATTCTGGTACGTGCGAAGGGTCACGATAGGCTCTCTCTTTTCTACTGATAGTCGCTGCTAGCTGCGGTGAAGGTCGATTGTAATTAAGATGGGCCGATGTTTCTTCCAGCCAAGGTGCCAACCGTGAGCGTGAACAACCCTCTTTTACAGCCCTATGACCTGCCGCCATTCTCGGCGATCCGTGCCGAACACGTGCAACCGGCCATCGAGCAGATCCTGGCTGACAACCGTGCCGCCATCGCGCAGATCCTCAAGACCCAAGGCCAACAGCCAAGCTGGGCCGGCCTGGTGCTGGCGATGGACGAGCTCAACGATCGCCTGGGCGCCGCCTGGAGCCCGGTGAGCCACTTGAACGCGGTGCGCAACAGCCCTGAACTGCGTGAAGCCTATGAAGCCTGCCTGCCAGCCCTGAGCGCCTACTCCACTGAGTTGGGCCAGAACCGTGAGTTGTTCCAGGCCTTCGAAGCCTTGGCGAACAGCCCTGAGGCCGCCGGTTTCGACGTGGCGCAAAAAACCATCCTGGAACACTCCCTGCGAGACTTCCGTCTGTCGGGTATCGACCTGCCACCGGAGCAGCAGAAACGCTACGCCGAGGTGCAAAGCAAGTTGTCCGAGCTGGGCAGCCGGTTCTCCAACCAACTGCTGGACGCCACCCAGGCCTGGACCAAGCACGTCACCGACGAAGCGGCGCTCGCCGGCCTGACCGATTCGGCCAAGGCACAAATGGCTGCGGCAGCCCAGGCCAAGGAACTGGACGGCTGGCTGATCAACCTGGAATTCCCCAGCTACTACGCGGTGATGACCTACGCCGAAGACCGCGCCCTGCGTGAAGAAGTCTACGCGGCCTACTGCACCCGTGCGTCGGACCAAGGCCCGAATGCCGGTCAGAACGATAACGGCCCGGTGATGGAGCAGATCCTCGACCTGCGCCAGGAGCTGGCCCAATTGCTGGGCTTCGCCAATTTCGCCGAGTTGAGCCTGGCGACCAAGATGGCCGAGTCCAGCGACCAGGTCCTCAGCTTCCTGCGTGACCTGGCCAAGCGCAGCAAACCGTTTGCCGCCCAGGATCTGGAACAACTGAAAGCCTTCGCCGCCGAGCAAGGCTGCCCCGATCTGCAAAGCTGGGACAGCGGTTTCTACGGTGAAAAACTGCGCCAGCAGCGCTACAGCGTCGCCCAGGAAGCCCTGCGCGCGTACTTCCCGATCGACAAGGTACTGAGCGGTCTGTTCGCCATCGTGCAACGCCTCTACGGCATCGAGATCACCGAGCTGAAAGGCTTCGACGCCTGGCACCCGGACGTGCGCCTGTTCGAGATCAAGGAAAACGGCCAGCACGTCGGGCGTTTCTTCTTCGATCTCTATGCCCGCGCCAACAAGCGTGGTGGCGCCTGGATGGACGGCGCCCGGGACCGTCGTCGCACGATCGATGGCGTGCTGCAAAGCCCGGTCGCCAACCTGGTGTGCAACTTCACCCCGGCCGACAGTGGCAAACCGGCCCTCCTGACCCACGACGAAGTCACCACACTGTTCCACGAGTTCGGCCATGGCCTGCACCACCTGCTGACCCGCGTCGAGCACGCCGGCGTATCCGGCATCAACGGCGTGGCCTGGGATGCCGTGGAGCTGCCAAGCCAGTTCATGGAGAACTGGTGCTGGGAGCCTGAAGGCCTGGCGCTGATCTCCGGTCACTACGAGACCGGCGAACCGCTGCCCCAGGACCTGCTGGAGAAGATGCTGGCGGCGAAAAACTTCCAGTCCGGCCTGATGATGGTCCGCCAACTGGAATTCTCGCTGTTCGATTTCGAACTGCACGCCACCCATGGCGACGGCCGCAGCGTGCTGCAAGTGCTCGAAGGTGTGCGCGACGAGGTGTCGGTGATGCGTCCTCCGGCCTACAACCGGTTCCCCAACAGCTTTGCCCACATCTTCGCCGGCGGCTACGCGGCGGGCTACTACAGCTATAAGTGGGCGGAAGTGCTGTCGGCCGATGCGTTCTCGAAGTTCGAGGAAGACGGCGTGCTCAACGCCGACACCGGCCGCGCTTTCCGCGAGGCGATCCTGGCCCGTGGAGGTTCCCAGGAACCGATGGTGCTGTTCGTCGACTTCCGTGGCCGTGAGCCGTCGATTGACGCACTCTTGCGCCATAGCGGCCTGAGCGAGGACGCGGCAGCATGAGCGAGGGGCCTGTGATCACGAAAAAACGCTTTATCGCCGGGGCAGTCTGCCCGGCGTGCAGCGAGCCGGACAAGTTGATGATGTGGAACGAAGACGGCGTGCCGCACCGCGAGTGCGTCGCCTGTGGTTATTCCGACACGCTCAACGAACAAGGCCTATCGGTGCCCAAGGAACTGGGCACCCGGGTCAATACGTCGGCGCTTAAAGTGCCGGACGCCAAGGTCCAGGCGGTACAGTTCTTTCCCAACCCCAAGTTGAAGAAAAAAACCGACTGACATGTCCGGCATCACCTTCCGGGCCACCCGGCCCGGGAGCGATATATATATACCGCCAGGCTTCACGCCTTCCTGCCCAGACTGGTCAGCCCAGACAGACAGGAAGGCCCTCCATGCCCCACGACGATAACCCGCTGCTGCAGGCGTATGACCTGCCGCCTTTTTCGCAGATTCAAGCCGAACACTTCTCACCCGCCCTCGACCGCCTGCTTGCCGAAAGCCGCGATCAGGTCGCCCATATCATCAAGACCCAGACGCCCTTCCCCACTTGGGACGACCTCGTGTTGGCCATGGATGAAATCCACACACGATTGGAAGGCTTCGGTTACCTGCTGCACCTTCTGACCACGACCCGGACAGCGGACGCCTGGGCGCGGGCCTCCCTGGATTGCAGTGAACGATTACATGACTTCCAGGCTTCGCTGAAACAACACCCCACGCTGTTCGAGCTCTATCAGCGCTTGGCGGACAGCCAGATCGCCAGGCATTTCGCACCGACTCGCACACGGGTCCTGAAGAAAATCCTGCACCAATTTCACCAGCACATGCCGGCAGGCCAGAGCCTGCTGAAGCTGCGCATCAAGGAGGTCCAGGGGTTATTCCTGGAAAACCTGCAACTGGCCAACCAGGCCTGGCGCAAAACGTTTGACGATGAAGCTCAGCTGAGCGGCCTGCCGTCGCGGTTCAAGCAACAAATGGCCCGCCAGGCGCGGGAAGCCGGCCGCACGGGATGGCTGCTGACACTTAGCGATGAATCATTTGGCATCGTCACTCACTACGCCGACAACCGTTTCCTACGTCAGCAGATGTACGAGGCCTACAGCACCCGCGCATCGGATCAAGGCCCACACGCGGGCCAGTTCGACAACGCCGACATACTCAGGCAATTGCTCGATGACCGTCATCAGTACGCCACCTCCCTGGGCTATTCGAATTTTGCCCAGCTGGCGATCGAGCCAGAGCAAGCCGCCTCCACTGAAGAAGTCATGACGTTTCTGCGGGCACAGCTCGAACGGCAGCAGCACACATTCAAGCGGGACGCCGACCAGCTCAAGACCTTTGCCACGCAGCAAGGTCTCAGCGACCCCCAGCCCTGGGACTACCCCTACCTGGCGAATCAACTTCGCCAGCAGGCAGCAGGCGTTTCCAGGGAAGCGCTGAGTGTCTGGTTTGCATTGGAGCCCACGTTTGCCCAGCTGTTGCGGATGGCGACGGAGTTGTTCGGCGTCGACTTCGTCGAGCGACAGGATGTAGCGACCTGGCACCCCGACGTGCGTCTGTTCGAAGTCCGCGAATGGGACGCGACCATTGGTTACATTTATTTCGATCCGTTTTCGGATGCCAACCGAGACGGTTTTCCCAATACCACCACCCTGCGAAACCGCCACATCACCGCCGAGGGCCGTCCACGACACCCCATCGCAGCGCTGCATGGCTGGCTACCGCGCAGCGAGGGACCAGACCCGGTCCTGCTCGACCATCTGCAACTGCGAATCCTTTTCCATGAGTTCGGCCATTGCCTGCAGCATGTCCTGACCCGCGCCGACTATCGCGATCTGTCGGGCATCAACAGCCTGTCTCGCGACACCGCCGAATTTGCCGGGATCCTGTTCGAGCAATGGTGCTTCTCAAGGCAATGCCTGGTGCGGATCTCGAAGCACTATCAAACCGGAGAAAAGATGCCTGACGAGGTCGCCACTCAACTGTTGACCTTTGCCCGCACCCAGAACAGTTGGGAAACCGCGGTGCTGTTGCGCAGCGCTTTATTCGACATGGAATTACACCGCACCCACGGCGACGGGCGGACCGTCCAACAGGTATTTGATCAAACCAGCGCGCAGGTGGGGCATCTGCCGGTGTCGCCGAGCGAGCGCTGGCCCAATGGCCTGGACTACCTGGTGACCGGCTATGGGGCGACGATCTACGCCTACGCCTGGGCAAAGGAATTGGCCATGACCGTGTTCCAGCGATTCAAGCGCGACGGGCTGTTCAACCCGGTAACCGGCCGCGCGTTGCGTGAAACCATTTTTGCGCCAGGTGACTCGCGACCGCTGTCCGTCTCCATCGCCGCCTTTTCAGGCACGTCATCGATCAGCGCTCGGGCAGGGTGATCTGCGGCTCAAGGTGATGGGCTGTCGTGGTCGAGTTGACCCAGCTCTTCAAGGAGCAAAGGGCAAACACGCTAGTGCTGCATTCGCCGTTCGCCAATGCAAGACGGAGTTTTTCCACATCGGCCTGCATCATGTAACGAACCCCATCCTTGAAGTGATGGCTGTCGCCGAAGCCGCCTTCGGTCATTTCGTTCAGCGCGTCTTCTTTGCTCCAGCCCTGCACGACCACCCTGTACATCGCCGCCACCAGCCCGGTGCGGTCCGAGCCGTGCTTGCAGTGCATCAGTACGGGGCCCTTGGCTTCGGCCGCCTGGACGGCACGCAAGGCCCGAAGGATGTCGCTGTCGTCGACATGGTTGGTGCGATACGGCAACCGTACCTGCTCAATACCGGGGGTGGAGAGCCAGCGTGCATCCGACTCTGGCAGGAAGGTGATGACCGTGCCGATCCTGAGCTTCGTCAGCAGGGGCAAGGCTCCACCATCCGGCAAGGAACTGCGGTAAAGGGTGGGTGACATCTGGTAAAGGTTGTAATCCTTTTCTACAGGCTGGGCCCACTCAGCGGGCCTCGTCTGTACGACATCAGCGGCCTGGACCGAGGGCACGGCCAGCCCCATCAGCAAGGCCAGGCAACACAGTGAACGGGAGCGAAACTTGAACATGCACGGATGACCGGAAACAAGAGAGTTCGAAGTGGAGCAGTTTCGGCTCTGCCCAGTTAAAAACCCGTAACAAGGACGTCAAAGTGTTGTGAATTGTCATCGCAGATGCGCCAACGCCCCTCAGGCGCTGAATGGCACTGGTCCAATCCGAATGCAGGAGATACTGTATGCACATACAGCATCGGAGTATTTCTCATGTCGGCCTCTCTTCCGCCTCGCGGTCGTGGCACCGCTACCAACCCACACAACCGCTTCGCCCCGAGCCGCTCGGTGGTCGAAGATGATGGTTGGTATCAGGAAGTACCACTGACCCAAGGCACCGAAGTGCGCTTCGAGGCGGCGAAGACCATCATCACCCGCAATACCTCTCCGGATATCCCTTTCGATCGCTCGATCAACCCTTACCGGGGCTGTGAACATGGCTGTATCTACTGCTATGCAAGGCCCAGCCATGCGTATTGGGACATGTCGCCGGGGCTGGATTTCGAAACCAGACTGATTGCCAAGAGCAACGCCGCCGACGTGCTGGAGGAGCAACTGTCCAAGCGCGGCTATCAGTGCGCGCCGATCAACCTGGGCTCCAATACCGATCCTTACCAGCCCATCGAACGCGAACAGCGCATCACCCGCCGGATCCTGGAGGTGCTGCTGCGCTATCGCCACCCGGTGACCATCGTGACCAAGGGCTCGCTGATCCTGCGGGACCTGGACCTGCTCACCGAGCTGGCCCGGCAACGGCTGGTGGCGGTGATGATCAGCCTCACCACCCTGGACGACGAGCTCAAACGTATTCTCGAACCCCGCGCGGCGGCGCCCAAGGCGCGGTTGCGAGCGATCAGGGTGATGCGGGAGGCGGGCATTCCCGTGGGGGTGTTGTGCGCGCCGATGATTCCGATGATCAACGACAGCGAAATCGAAAGCCTGCTGAACGAAGCCCATGCCGCCGGTGCCCAAAGTGCTTCCTACATCATGCTGCGTTTGCCGCTGGAGGTCGCGCCACTGTTCGAAGAGTGGTTGCAGGCCCACTACCCGCAGCGCGCCGCCCATGTGTTGAGCCTGGTCCGCCAGAGCCGTGGCGGCGAGCTGTACGAGAGCCAGTTTGGCAAACGCATGCGCGGCGAAGGCCCCTTTGCCGACCTGCTGGCCCAGCGCTTCGCCAAGGCGATCAAACGCTTGGGGCTCGATCGGCGCGAAGGGTACACTCTCGACTGCGAGGCCTTTTGCCCGCCGGGCCGACAGATGTCGTTGATTTGATTAAAGTTGACCCTGCAGCACAGGCTGGACAGGAGGGCACCTGCACTTTAGGTCATGCCCGTAATCATTGTCCTAGAGCCTCCGATTCAGTTTGAGTTAAGTTTCGACCGCTACCTTGTTCATCGAGTGACTGACGGGTCGAACCCTTTGACCTGGACGTTTTTTAACCAGCCACTGGCGTTATGAGGATGAATCATGAGTGACAAGGATAAACAGCCGTTGGCTGCGTCGGCTTCAGCCCAACCCGAGGCGGAAACCGCCGATGCAGCGCTGCAGCATATTGTTGACGGCTTTTTGCATTTCCATCACGAAGTCTTCCCGCAGCAGGAAGAACTCTTCAAGAAACTCGCCACCGCCCAATCGCCCCGGGCGATGTTCATCACCTGCGCCGATTCGCGCATCGTGCCCGAGCTGATTACCCATAGCTCTCCAGGCGATCTGTTCGTGACCCGCAACGTCGGCAACGTCGTTCCGCCTTATGGACAAATGAACGGCGGCGTCTCCACCGCCATCGAATACGCCGTACTGGCCCTTGGGGTGCAGCACATCATTGTGTGCGGTCATTCCGATTGCGGCGCCATGCGCGCGGTGCTCAACCCCGAAACCCTGGAAAGAATGCCCACGGTCAAAGCCTGGCTGCGCCACGCCGAAGTGGCCAAGACCATGGTCCACGACAACTGCCCGTGCGGCGACGAAAAACAGACCATGCCCATCCTCACTGAAGAAAACGTGATCGCGCAATTGCAGCACTTGCGAACGCACCCTTCGGTGGCCTCGCGCATGGCCAGCGGTCAGTTGTTCATCCACGGCTGGGTGTACAACATCGAGACCAGCGAGATCAAAGCCTTCGATGCGGACCAGGGTCGTTTCCTGCCGCTCGATGGCAGCCATCCGATCCCGGTCGCGACGCCCAAAGCGCGCTTCTAATCGCTCCTAAATAAATCCTTGCGTGGTCAAGCCTTCCTGCTCTTCGAGCGGGCGGGCCTTGCCATGCCTGAAGAATCTTCAGGAGAACCGCCATGCGTGCTGCTCAATTGAAAGCTGTTCTGCCACGGGAGCTGCTGGCTTCGGTGGTTGTGTTTCTGGTGGCGCTGCCCTTGTGCATGGGCATCGCCATTGCGTCCGGTCTGCCGCCCGCCAAGGGTCTGATCACCGGCATTGTCGGTGGACTGATCGTGGGCTTTTTCGCCGGTTCGAAGCTGCAAGTCAGCGGGCCGGCCGCCGGGTTGGCGGTGCTGGTTTTCGAACTGGTGCGCCAACATGGCGTAGGCATGCTCGGGCCGATCCTGTTGCTGGCCGGGCTCCTGCAATTACTGGCCGGGCGTTTTCGCCTGGGCTGCTGGTTCCGGGTCACCGCGCCGGCCGTGGTCTACGGCATGCTGGCGGGTATCGGCGTGCTGATCGTGCTGTCCCAGGTCCACGTGATGCTCGACGCGGCGCCCAAGCCGTCAGGGCTGGATAACCTGGCGGCATTCCCCGGCGCAGTCGCCCAGGCGTTGCCGTCGTTCGGCTGGCAGGCCGGCCTGCTGGGCCTGTCGACGATTGCGGTGATGTGGCTGTGGGAAAAATTTCGCCCTCACGGCCTGCGCTTCATACCCGGCGCCTTGCTCGGTGTCGGCTTGGCCACCGTGGCCAGCCTCGTGCTGGCCTTGCAGGTCAAGCGTGTCGAAGTGCCGGACAACCTCGCCGAAGCCATCGATTGGCTACGCCCGGCGGATCTGATGAACCTGGCTGATCCAATGTTGCTGGTCGCCGCCTTGACGGTCGCGTTCATCGCCAGCGCCGAAACCCTGCTGTCGGCCGCCGCCGTGGATCGCATGCACAGCGGCGAGCGTGCGGATTTCGACCGGGAACTGTCCGCCCAAGGTATCGGCAACATGCTCTGCGGCCTGCTCGGTGCCTTGCCGATGACCGGGGTGATCGTGCGCAGCTCGGCCAACGTCCAGGCCGGAGCCACCACGCGGATGTCGACGATTTTCCATGGCCTGTGGCTGCTGCTCTTTGTCCTGCTGCTGTCCAGCGTGCTGCAAAGCATTCCGGTGGCGAGCCTGGCGGGGGTGCTGGTCTACACCGGTTTCAAACTGGTGGATCTCAAGGCGTTTCGAGGCCTGGGCCGTTATGGCCGGATGCCGATGTTTACCTATGCCGCGACGGCGTTGGCGATCATCTTCACCGACCTGCTCACCGGCGTGCTGATCGGTTTCGGCCTGACCCTGGCGAAATTGGCCTGGAAAGCCTCGCGACTGAAAATCAGCCTGGTGGATCTGCCCCAGGAAGGTGAGATGGAACTGCGCCTGGTCGGCGCGGCGACCTTCCTCAAGGTGCCGGCGTTGACCCAGGTGTTGGGGACCATCCCCGAGGGCGTGACGGTACATGTGCCGCTCAACAACCTGAGCTACATCGACCACTCCTGCCTGGAGTTGTTGGAAGAATGGAGCCGGGCGAACGCCAGCAAGGGATCGAAGCTGCTGATCGAGTCCCGCGGGCTCAAGCGCCGACTGGAAGGACGGTTGCGAACGACGACGGGGATTGGCGCTGCGGCGTCCTGACACCCTGATAAACGAATGTGGGAGCCAGCCTGCTCGCGATGGCGGTGCGTCAGACAACATTTTCGTTAGCTGATACACCGCGATCGCGAGCAGGCTCGCTCCCACAGGTTTTTTGTTGGCACTTGGAACAGTTGTACACACGTACACCTGTCAGCTATGACAGTAGACGCATTCGTTGAGCGAGACTTAGTTTGTAGGGGAGGTATCTTCCCTATCTCCCATGGAGCATTCCATGAACTACGCGCTGCTATACGAGTTCAACGACTCTAATGACGATGGTGTGTCAGAAGCCATAATCTCCCGATATAACAACGGGTATAGGCCCGGACTCAAACCCGATGTCGTCGTCACGGCCTATGCCAATTCCACCACTGGCCAATATGAAACCGCTGAAGGTGTGGACGATGTCGAGGGCGACGACGACATCGACGACGATGACGCGTCTTACTACACCCTTGCCGCCGACCTGGCCAGCGCCATGGTCACGTTGAGTAGCATGGATGAGCGGCGGCTGTACAAATGCATCCTGGTGTCGTTTGGCAGCAATAGCCGAAACACTGCACTGCCTGACGTCAACATCGGCCTCTACAAGAAAGATTCCGACATGACCGCCCCCGATTCAATCGTGACGGTGACCGGCTACAACAAGGGACTTTATCGAGAGGTCATCAACGCCACCGACGCCGACAGCGATGGCGATACGGATCTGGACGATCACTTGATCTACCGCAAGATCGCGAATTCCTTTGCCTCGATGAAAGACTTCAAGGCCTGAAAGCGAAGGGCATCCTTATGAACGAATGTGGGAGCGAGCCTGCTCGCGATGGCGGTGCATCAGACTACATTTTAGTCAGCTGATAGACCGCTATCGCGAGCAGGCTCGCTCCCACAGGGGGTTGGTGAGAGTCAGCTCTTGATCAAGCCGCCGGCTTGTCCAGTTCCAGTCCGACCCCCAGGCGCCGCGACATGCACGGCCAGCGCTTCCAGGCGGCGCCGGTGTTCGGGCTGCTGAGTTTCTCGCGGTAGGTTTCCACCGACTCCAAGGCAAATGTCTCTTCGTTGAGCATCTCATCAAAGGCGTGATGCACCACTTCGTCGAGCTGGTTGGCAAAGGCTTCGCCGATCAACTGGTGGGCAATCAGATTGGCGACCGTCATGTCCAAGGGGATCAATGGCTGGCCGAAATGCTTGATGTACAGGTCATTGACCTCTTCGACGAATCGGTGGGCCAGGTAGGCCTCGTCCAGCAGGCTGTCGAGCCCGACATGACCGGCCATGATCGTCGGCGGCTGGAGGAAATACTGTTCGGCGATTGTCAGCACCGGTTTGATTTGCGGCTCGATGCCCGCCTCCTTGGCGACCTCGTTGGCCGCATCCAGCAGGTCGGGGACTTCGTCGATGTAGGCGGCGACAAACCGCGCCAGGACGTCGTTGGCATTCGTCTCTGGCAATTGGATAGCCCGGTGCAGGTGCGGTAACTGGCCTTCCAACTGACGGGCCAATTGGCCGGTCTCGGCTTCGTGTTGTTGGGCTTTTTGGATCTGCTCGCGCAATGCGGCGGTGTTCATGACAACTCCAGGAAAACAAAGGCAATGAAATAGGGAAGACATAACTTAGCTGGCGAATAAACACGCCTAAGACCTATTTGTCATAAATGCCTCTTCCTTGATGCAGCGCTGTTATATCGGTTTGCCATCATCTGGTTTCGCATCCTTCTCCATTCGCGGCCTCCAGCGCAAGTCCCGTCTGTTTCAAACGATTTACGCCATCGCGTTGCGAGGTTGCAGTCGCTGTCTATACTCGGTTCTGAATGGAGTTAGCTGATGAACCCGATGTACGGCAGCAAGGCACGGCGGTTCGAGTTCGTAGTCTGATGTAGCCGCTCTCCTTGCCGCGGGCTTTATGCCTACGGGATAACAAGAACGATAAGGGGAACCCGCAATGACGCGACATCCACATGTTTGGATGGGCCTCCTGTTGTGTTCGATTTTCAGCCAGGCACAAGCGGCCTGGACTGTGAATATGGCGCCTGGAGCGACACAGATCAGCAATGCAGTTTTCGACCTGCACATGACCATCTTCTGGATCTGTGTAGTGATCGGCCTCATCGTCTTCGGCGCCATGTTCTGGTCGATGATGATGCACCGCCGCTCGACAGGCCAGAACGCGGCCCACTTCCACGAGAACACCCGCGTCGAGATCCTCTGGACCATCGTGCCCTTCCTGATCCTGGTGGCCATGGCGATTCCCGCCACCGCGACCCTGATCAAGATGTACGACTCCAGCGAGTCGGACATCGATATCCAGATCACCGGCTACCAGTGGAAGTGGCACTACAAATACCTGGGCCAGGACGTCGAGTTCTTCAGCAACCTGGCGACACCCGCCGAACAGATCCATAACCAGAGCGCCAAGGGCGAACATTACCTGTTGGAAGTCGACAAGCCGCTGGTGCTGCCGGTCGACGCCAAGGTGCGCTTTCTGGTGACCTCCGCCGACGTGATCCACTCCTGGTGGGTGCCGGCCTTCGCGGTCAAGCGCGACGCCATTCCCGGCTTCGTCAACGAAGCCTGGACCCGGGTCGACAAGCCCGGCCTGTATCGCGGCCAGTGTGCCGAGCTGTGCGGCAAGGACCACGGTTTCATGCCCATCGTGGTCGAGGTCAAGAGCAAGCCCGACTACGAAAAATGGCTGGCCGAACGCAAGGCCGAAGCCGCGCAGCTCAAAGAGCTGACCAGCAAGGAATGGACCCTCGACGAACTCAAGGAACGTGGCGACAAGATCTACCACACCACCTGCGTGGCCTGTCACCAGGCCGAAGGCCAGGGCCTGCCGCCGATGTTCCCGGCACTCAAGGGCTCGAAGATTGCCACCGGGCCGAAGGCCGATCACCTGAGCCTGGTTTTCCACGGCAAACCGGGGACCGCCATGGCCGCGTTCGGCAAGCAGCTGTCGGAAGTCGATATCGCCGCCGTCGTGACCTATGAACGTAACGCCTGGGGCAACAACAAGGGCGACATGGTTACGCCGAAAGAAGTGCTGGAACTCAAACAGGCGGAAAGCAAATGAGCCGGCCTGACGTGTGTTCCCGCAACCGGTCGGGGCTCATCGCCCCGCGCCGTCCAGCCCATTCGTTCGAAGGAGACAGGACATGAGTGCTGTGATCGATGACCACGGTCATGCCGGCGCCGACCACGCCCACGGCCCCGCCAAGGGCCTGATGCGCTGGGTACTGACCACCAACCACAAGGATATCGGCACGCTGTACCTGTGGTTCGCCTTCTCCATGTTCCTGCTGGGCGGCTCGTTCGCCATGGTGATCCGCGCCGAACTGTTCCAGCCCGGCCTGCAGATCGTGGAACCGGCGTTCTTCAACCAGATGACCACCATGCATGGCCTGGTGATGGTCTTCGGCGCGGTGATGCCGGCCTTCGTCGGCCTCGCCAACTGGATGATCCCGTTGATGATCGGCGCGCCGGACATGGCCCTGCCGCGCATGAACAACTTCAGCTTCTGGCTGTTGCCGGCCGCCTTCCTGCTGCTGGTGTCCACGCTGTTCACCGCGGGCGGCGGGCCGAACTTCGGCTGGACCTTCTACGCCCCGCTGTCCACCACCTACGCGCCGGAAAGCGTGACGTTCTTCATCTTCGCCATCCACCTGATGGGGATCAGTTCGATCATGGGCGCGATCAACGTGATCGCCACCATCCTCAACCTGCGCGCCCCCGGCATGACGCTGATGAAAATGCCGCTGTTCGTCTGGACCTGGCTGATCACCGCGTTCCTGCTGATCGCGGTGATGCCGGTGCTGGCCGGCTGCGTGACGATGATGCTGATGGACATCCACTTCGGCACCAGCTTCTTCAGTGCCGCCGGCGGCGGTGATCCGGTGCTGTTCCAGCACGTGTTCTGGTTCTTCGGGCACCCCGAGGTGTACATCATGATCCTGCCGGCCTTCGGTGCCGTCAGCTCGATCATCCCGGCGTTCTCGCGCAAGCCGCTGTTCGGCTACACCTCGATGGTCTACGCCACGGCGGCCATTGCGTTCCTGTCGTTCATCGTCTGGGCGCACCACATGTTCGTGGTGGGCATTCCGCTGGTGGGCGAGCTGTTCTTCATGTACGCCACCCTGCTGATCGCCGTGCCCACCGGGGTGAAGGTGTTCAACTGGGCCAGCACCATGTGGCAAGGCTCGCTGACGTTCGAGACGCCGATGCTGTTTGCCGTGGCGTTCGTGATCCTGTTCTCCATCGGTGGTTTCTCCGGGCTGATGCTGGCCATCGCCCCGGCGGACTTCCAGTACCAGGACACCTACTTCGTGGTCGCGCATTTCCACTACGTGCTGGTGCCCGGCGCGATCTTCGGGATCTTCGCCTCGGCCTACTACTGGCTGCCGAAATGGACCGGCCACATGTATGACGAAACCCTCGGCAAGCTGCACTTCTGGCTGTCGTTCATCGGGATGAACATGGCGTTCTTCCCCATGCACTTCGTCGGCCTGGCGGGCATGCCCCGGCGGATTCCGGACTACAACCTGCAATTCGCCGACTTCAACATGGTTTCGTCCATCGGCGCGTTCATGTTCGGCACCACGCAGATCTTCTTCCTGTTCATCGTGATCAAGACCATCCGCGGCGGCCCGCCAGCACCGGCCAAACCGTGGGATGGCGCCGAAGGGCTGGAGTGGAGCGTGCCGTCGCCGGCGCCGTATCACACCTTTACTACGCCGCCGGAAGTGAAATGAACACGGTTGCCCTTGTGGGAGCGAGCCTGCTCGCGATAGACGCGACTCGGTGTGCCAGATGCACCGCTATCGCGAGCAGGCTCGCTCCCACAGGGGTTCGTGGGGAGGTTGGGAACCATGGCTGACTCGATTTCGCTGAAGAAACTGGTCACCCGCCTGATGATCGTGGTGGTGGCGATGTTCGTCTTCGGCTTTGCCCTGGTGCCGATCTACGACGTGATGTGCAAGGCGTTCGGCATCAATGGCAAGACCGCCGGGCAGTACGAAGGCGAGCAGGTGGCCGATGCGTCGCGGCAGGTGCGCGTGCAGTTCCTGTCGACCAATGCGGTGGACATGCCCTGGGACTTCTACCCCAAGGGTGATCAGTTGGTGGTGCAGCCGGGCGCGGTGAACGAGATGGTCTTCGTGGCCCACAACCCCACCGACCGGCCGATGAGCGCCCAGGCCGTTCCGAGCATCGCGCCGAGCACCGCGGCGGCGTACTTCCACAAGACCGAGTGTTTCTGTTTTACCCAGCAAGTGCTGCAACCCGGTGAACGGATCGAAATGCCCATGCGCTTCATCGTCGACCGGGACATGCCCAAGGATGTGAAGCACCTGACGCTGTCCTACACGCTGTTCGATATCACCGCTCGTCATCCACCGGTGGCTCAAAACACTGAACGATAGCGTGCCCGATAAGGAGAACAATAAATGGCAACTCACGAACACTATTACGTTCCGGCCCAGAGCAAGTGGCCGATCATCGCCACGGTCGGGATGTTCGTCACGGTGTATGGCCTGGCGACCTGGTTCAACGACCTGAAGGCCGCCCGACCGGAATCCCACGGCCCGCTGATCTTCTTCGTCGGCGGCCTGCTGGTGGCCTACATGCTGTTCGGCTGGTTCGGCGCGGTGGTCAAGGAAAGCCGCGCCGGGCTGTACAGCCCGCAGCTCGACCGCTCGTTTCGCTGGGGCATGAGCTGGTTCATCTTTTCCGAGGTGATGTTCTTCATCGCCTTCTTCGGTGCGCTGTTCTACGTACGCCATGTGTCGGGACCGGCCCTAGGCGGCGAAGGCACCAAGGGTCTGGCCCATATGCTCTGGCCGAACTTCCAGTTCACCTGGCCCTTGCTGAACAACCCCGACCCGAAACTGTTCCCGGCGCCCAAGGAAGTCATCAGCCCCTGGGGCCTGCCGCTGCTCAACACCGTGCTGCTGGTCAGCTCCAGCGTCACGGTCACCATCGCCCACCATGCCTTGAAAAAAGGCCACCGTGGCGCGCTGAAGCTCTGGCTGGCGATCACCGTGCTACTGGGTTGCGCGTTCCTGAGCTTCCAGGCCGAAGAATACATCCACGCCTACAAGGAACTGGGCCTGACCCTGGGCTCCGGGGTCTACGGCGCGACGTTCTTCATGCTCACCGGTTTCCACGGCGCCCACGTCACCATCGGCACGATCATTCTGTTCGTCATGCTGATGCGGATCATGCGCGGACACTTCGACAACGAGCATCAGTTCGGCTTCGAGGCGGCGAGCTGGTACTGGCACTTCGTCGATGTGGTGTGGATCGGGTTGTTCATCTTCGTCTACGTGCTCTAGCGCTTTTTACCAAGGCGCGTGGGACACCAACTGGCCGCTGAAGAAGCCCCAGGCGATCAAGCCGACGGTGACAGCGGCCAGGCTGACCCGAATCGCCAGGGCGATCATCAGGCGATTGGAATCGCTTTCGTCCTTGACCAGAAAAAACAGGCCGCTGAACAGGCTGACAACCGTGGCGATCAGCATCAGGACGATGGCTGCTTTTAGCATCAGGGACACTCCGGGGGGACGCGATGCACGTGAGTATAGCTTTCCCGTTCGACGACTTTCGGGCGGCGCCATGAAAGGCTTCCGGCCGGGCCTCGTACCGACACTGGTGGTGGCCATTCTGGTGCCGGTGATGGTGTGCCTGGGCTTCTGGCAATTGAGCCGGGGCGAACAGAAGCGCGTGCTCATGGCGAACTACGCCGAGCGTCGCGTGGCGCCGCCAATGGACAGCGCCGAGCTGCAACAGACGGCGGATCCAGCCTTTCGGCCGGTGCAGCTCAGCGGTCAGTTCGACGCCGAGCACAGCATCCTGCTGGATAACCGCCAGCACGACGGCAAGGTCGGCGTCGAGTTGCTGCAACCCTTTCTCGACCACCGCACCGGGCTGTGGCTGCTGGTCAATCGTGGGTGGCTGCCCTGGCCTGACCGCCGCACCCCGCCGGTCTTCGACACCCCCGAACAGCCTTTGAGCCTGGAGGCCTGGGTCTATGTCGCGCCCGGCACCACGTTCCAGCTCCACGCCGACCCCACCGGCGCACCTTGGCCACGCCTGGTCACCGCCATCGAGCCGGACAAGCTCTGGGCCGAGCTGGGCCGCCACGGTTTCGCCTATGAATTGCGCCAACAAAACGGCCCCGGCGCCTACCGGACCGATTGGCCGGTGGTGAGCATGGGCCCGGAAAAACACCTCGGTTATGCCGTGCAGTGGTTCGCCATGGCGGCGGCACTGTTCGGCCTTTTTCTTTATCTCGGATGGCATAACGCAGGGAGACACCATGGGAACCGCCATGAATCCAACCAACACGTCTGAGGCACCCTCCGCGCGCGACCGTCGCAAGGGACGCCTGCAACTGCTGCTGATCGTGTTCGGCGTCATCGGCCCGATGATCCTGGCCACCGGCATGTACAAATTCCAGTTCTGGGTCCCGGACAGCCGCAGCTATCACGGCGAACTGATCGGCACCGGCCAGACCCGCGCCGAGATCGGCGTACAGGCCGATGAGCAACGCTGGCAGATCCTCGTCACGGCGCCGAAGGAATGCTCGGTGGACTGCCGGCAACTGGTGTACCTGGCCCGGCAGGTGCAGATCGGCCTCGGTCGCGACGCGTCCCGCGCCAGCCATGCCCTGGCTATCGCCCAACCGCTGGATGCCGAATATGACGCCCAGCTGCAGCGCGAATACCCACAACTGCAACGTTACCCGCTGGACCTGCCGGTCTATCAGAAAGACGTCCAGAACACCGACGGCGCCCAGCTGTGGATCATCGATCCCCACAGCAACCTGGTGCTGCGCTATGACGCCCGGGTCAAAGGCAAGGACCTGCTCAACGACCTGCGGCACCTGCTGAAACTGTCGAACATCGGATGAGGGCATCGACATGGCCAAACCAGGATTTCGCCTTGCGCTGTTTGCCACCCTGCTGGCACTGATCGTCGTATTGCTGGGCGCCTACACCCGCCTGACCCACGCCGGCCTCGGCTGCCCGGACTGGCCCGGTTGCTACGGATTCATCAGCGTGCCCAAGAGCGAAGCCCAACTGGCCCATGCCGAACTGCATTTTCCCGATACCCCGGTGGAAGCCCACAAGGGCTGGAACGAGATGGTCCATCGCTACTTCGCCGGGACCCTGGGCTTGATGATCGTAGCGTTGGCGGCACGGTCCTGGATGAACCGCCACCGCCCGGGCCAGCCCTTGAAGTTGCCGTTGTTCCTGCTGGCGGTGGTTTTCGCGCAAGCGGCATTCGGCATGTGGACCGTAACCCTGAAGTTATGGCCGCAGGTGGTGACCGGACATTTGCTGGGCGGCTTCGCGACGTTGAGCCTGCTGTTCCTGCTCACCTTGCGATTGTCCGGCGTACTGCCGGCGCTGACCGTGCCCAAGCGCCTGCAACACTGGGCCACGGCCGGGCTGCTGCTGGTGATCGGGCAGATCGCCCTCGGTGGCTGGGTCAGCTCCAATTACGCCGCGGTGGCCTGCATCGACTTCCCCACCTGCCACGGCCAATGGCTGCCGCCGGCGGACTTCGCCAATGGCTTCCACCTGACCCAACACATCGGCCCGAACTACCTGGGCGGCCAGCTAGACAGCGACGCCCGCACCGCCATCCACCTGACCCACCGAATCGGCGCATTGTTGGTGACGGTGGTGCTGCTGGGCCTGGCCTGGCAATTGAAAGCGGTGGGCATGACCCGCTTGGCGGGCCTGGTGCTGGCTGCATTGGCGGCGCAAATCACCCTGGGCATCAGCAACGTGCTGTTCCACCTGCCGCTGCCGGTGGCCGTCGCTCACAACGCCGGGGGCGCGGCGCTGCTGCTGACCCTGGTGCTGGTCAATTATCACGCCCGCACCAGCCTGGTCCGGGTCAAGCATCAAGTCCCGCTGCGCTGGCGGTTCAACCCGCATAAACACGGCACCAGCCCCATCACAATAAAAGGAGAGATGCCATGGCAACCCTGACCGGTGCACGCCGCAGCCAGGCGATCTGGCGCGACTATCTGGAGCTGACCAAGCCGAAAGTGGTGGTGCTGATGCTGATCACCTCACTGGTCGGCATGTTCCTCGCCACCCGCGCCGGCGTGCCGTGGACGGTGCTGGTGTTCGGCAACCTGGGGATCGCCCTGTGTGCCGGTGGCGCGGCGGCGGTCAACCACGTGGTGGACCGACGCATCGACGCAGTAATGGCCCGCACCCACAAACGGCCCTTGGCCGAAGGCCGGGTTTCGCCGGCCGCCGCACTGACCTTCGCCCTGGCCCTGGCGGTGATCGGCCAGGCCCTGCTGCTGGCCTTCACCAACCCGCTGACGGCCTGGCTGACCTTGGCCTCCTTGCTGGGCTATGCAGTGGTCTACACCGGTTTCCTCAAGCGCGCGACGCCGCAGAACATCGTCATCGGCGGCCTGGCCGGCGCTGCGCCGCCGTTGCTGGGTTGGGTCGCCGCCACCGGCCATGTCAGCGCCGAACCGCTGTTGCTGGTGCTGATCATCTTCGCCTGGACCCCGCCGCACTTCTGGGCCCTGGCGATCCATCGCAAGGAGGAATACGCCAAGGCCGACATCCCGATGCTGCCGGTCACCCACGGTGAGCACTACACCAAAATCCACATCCTGCTCTACACCCTGGTGCTGCTGGCGGTGAGCCTGATGCCGTTCGTGATCCAGATGAGCGGGCTGCTCTACCTGGTGTGTGCGCTGGTGCTGGGCGCGCGGTTCCTGCAATGGGCCGTGGTGTTGTACCGTGGCAGTCGGCCGCACGCGGCGATCAACACGTTCAAGTACTCTATCTACTACTTGTTCCTGCTGTTCATCGCCCTGCTTGTAGATCATTACTTACTGTTGAGCCTATGACCCGAACCCAGAAAACCGTCTTCATCCTCGTGGCCGTGATCGCGCTGATTCTCGGCCTCACCGTCAACAAAGTGCTGTCCGGCAAGGGTGAAGGCGACCCGACGGCGCTGATCGACGCCGGCATCATCCTGCTGCCCCAGGCGCGCACCCTGCCGGAAGTGAAAATGACCGACCAGGACGGCCAGCCCGTGGCCGTGGACGGCTTGAAAGGCAAATGGAGCCTGCTGTTCTTCGGCTACACCTTCTGCCCGGACATCTGCCCGACCACCCTCGCCCAACTACGCCAGATCAAAAGCGAGTTGCCGAAAGAGGCTGTGGATAAGTTGCAGATCGTACTGGTCAGCGTCGACCCGAACCGCGACACGCCCAAGCAGCTCAAGCAATACCTGGGCTACTTCGACCCACAGTTCATAGGCCTCACCGCCGCATCCATCGAAGACCTGCAGAAACTCGCCAACGCCGTGAGCATCCCGTTCATCCCGGCGGACACCAGCAAACCCAACTACACCGTCGACCACAGCGGCAACCTCGCCGTCATCGGCCCGGACGGCCACCAACGTGGGTTCATCCGCGCGCCGTTGAATAATCAGAAACTGGTGGCGCAGTTGCCAGAGATGCTCAAGCGCAAATAGCCCCTCCAGGGGCACGCCGCTCAGCTCAGCCATGCCGATTCCTTGTGGCGAGGGGATTTATCCCCGCTGGGCTGCGCAGCAGCCCCCCAAAAGGCTGAATGCGATCTACATGGCACAACGCGGTGGCTGGGTTCAGGGCGAGAGGCCTCCAGCCCCGCTCCCACACCGGGTGGTGGTGAACACAGTATCTGCAACAGCCCGCAATCCCTGTGGGAGCGAGCCTGCTCGCGATGAAATCGACGCGGTTCCAGACCCAAACAAATCTCCCGCATCGCCGGTAAACCCTGCTCCTACAGACCCTGACTACACTCCTCCACCAAGCCACGCATCCTTGCGCCTTTGCCTACAACTACGCCAGAATCCGCCCGCTTGTGCGCCTTGTTCCGGGGTTCTATCGTTTCCCTGCCACTGCTCATCAGTGGTCGGGTTTAGTAGCCCGGTTCACATCTTCGGTTGCACAAGTCTCATCAGCAGGCATTGCCTGTTCTTGATGGTGGCTGTGCGCATGGCGCCTTCGGGCGCGCCGGGTTTGGTGTGATCACCGGTCTACTAACTTGCGCACAGCCGCCTCCATCCGTTTAGTAGCGAAATGGTGCGGCCCCATTAGAGGATCACACCAATGTTCAAAGTAACTCCAAACCCACCAGAAACAGGCCCCACCACACAGTCCGCAAAAGCCAAGGCCAGGAAGCAAGAAGAAACCACCAAACGCGTGCTGGACCACTACTTGCTGCCGAAGACAGATCAATCCAAAGACGAACCGATACCGGGGCAGGTTTTCACCGTTGTGAAAGGCCTCGATAACGAATGCATGCTCGCTAACCTCAGTGAAACGTTGGCTTCAGCCGATGCTATGGTTAGTGATCTGGCGTTTGACCTGGATGGCTCGCGGCGCCATTTGGCGCTGGGGATTCAGCAGTTGATTGAGCTGAGTTCGTTGTTGGCGAATCGGGTGTTGGAAAATGTGGAGCCGGGGCGGTAAGTAAAGGGTTTTCAATGAAAAAACCCGGCGTCCTGCGTCGGGTTTTTGTGCCTTATCCATAAATGCGGACGAATAACCTCTAAATATTTTCAGCACTCTTTCTGCAAAAAAATTTTCTACCTGCCCGATAGATCACAAACGGCCAAAGGCAGACACTCAAAGTCTCTACTAAACTGGGGTCGGTTTAATCTGTTGCAAGCATCTGAAGTCCGCCAGGGTAGGAATGGATCAATGATCAATCAGATAGACATCGCAAACTTCGGAAGCTTTTCCGGGCTAGAGTGGAAGAAAGCCGTTAGAGACAGCGGAAAAAACGTTAAGACCTTCCAGCGTCTAAATATCCTCTACGGGCGCAACTACTCGGGCAAAACGACTCTTTCTCGTGTCTTTCGTGCCCTGGAGACGCATAGACTCCCCTTAAACTATACTGGCTCGTCCTTCACCGTTACGGGCGACAAGGGTGCAGTAACCTGCTCCGGCCTACTGACTCATAACTATGACGTAAGGGTCTACAACCGCGACTTTGTCACCGATAACCTCAGTTTCTTGGTCAATCAGGATGGCGGTGAGATCAAGACCTTCGCCATAGTCGGCGAGCAGAACAAGGAAATTGACGATGCCATTGCTTCCATCGAGGCTAGGCTGGGAAGCGTAGAGGCCAAGGCTGGCCTTCGCTTTGACCTGGAAGCCAAAAGAAAAGAGCGTGACCGCACCAAGACCGACCACAGTACTGCTTTCACTGCACTGGAAGGCAAGCTGCGTTCGCATGCGGCTGACAAGATCAAGAAAAATCTCCAGTACGGCGTTCCCGTGTACAACATCGACCACATCAGGCGCGACATCGCCGCCACTAAGAAGGCTGAGTTTGTCCCGCTGACGCTTCAGGAGCAGGCAGGCAAGATTTCACTGCTCAAGCAAGAGGCTTTGCCTGACATAACAGACACGCTTGCCATTGCCCTCCAGCTTGATTCCTTGAAAGGCCAAGCCGAGCCAATTCTTTCCAAAGTGATTACACCAACCAAGCCCATTCAAGAACTACTAAACGACGGCGTATTGCAACTGTGGGTCAAGCAAGGTATCGCTCACCACCGTGATAAACGCGACGTTTGTGCTTTCTGTCGGCAGAGCCTGCCTCACGATATTTGGCAGAGGCTGGACGAGCACTTCAGCAAGGAATCCGGTGATCTTGAAACCGATTTGGACAATGTCATAACCTCAGTCAACGACGAGATTGCGGCCGTCGCAAGGTTTAACTCGTTGAGAGGGGAGCAGTTTTACACGGAGGAACGTTCTAACTTTGACGCGAGCAGCAAGGCGCTTGCCGAGGCATTGGACATCTACAAAAAAGACATGGAAGCACTCAAGAAGTTATTAGAAACACGAAAAAACAATCTGTTCCAAGCTATAACACTTCTGCCGTCACTGTGCGACCCCAAAAAAATTCAGAAGCATGTGGACGCCATTAATACTTTGATTGCCAAAAACAATGGCAAGACAAAGACTTTGGAAAAGGATAAGACCGCTGCGAGAGACGCGCTTCGGTTGGCTGACGTGTCTGCGTTTGCGGACGCTATTACCTATGAAACTGAATCTACCCGCATAGCGACCCTCAAGATCAGCGCCGACACCGCAAGCGCGGCATATATGGACGTAGAAAAGGAAATTCGTGACGCCGAGGCAGAAGTCCAAGCCTTAAGAGCCAAGCAAAAGGATGAGCGTAAAGGGGCCGAGCGAGTCAACTCCCTGCTCAACAACTTCTTCGGTCATGACGGCCTCAAGCTTGAGCCTCGTGACAGTGCTGACAAGGCAACTGTCAAGTTCGAGATCACACGAGATGGCAAGGCCGCGTACAACCTAAGCGAAGGCGAATGCAGTTTGATTTCCTTCTGCTACTTCATTGCAAAACTGGAAGATCCTGAAAGTAAAGGTAAAGAACTTATAATCTACATTGATGACCCTATTTCAAGCTTGGACAGCAACCATATTTTTTTCATGTTCAGCCTAATTGAAAGTTTGATCGCCAAGCCAATAAAAAAAATCGATGGTTCAAACTGCTACCGATACAAGCAGCTTTTTATTTCAACCCACAATTTGGATTTTCTGAAATACCTAAAACGCCTATCCATACCAACGAAGAAAATATCTGCGGGGGCAGACAAGACCAAAACCGTTTACGACCATGAACACTTCATGATTGAGCGCAACGGGGCAGCAAGCAACATCTTTCTTATGCCCTCTTATCTAAAAGACTACATCACTGAATTTCACTACCTGTTCCATCAGATCTATAAATGCAAAAATCAGGATGCCGCACAAATTAGCCACGAACCATTCTTTGGCTTTGGCAACAACCTGCGAAAATTCCTTGAGGCGTTTCTTTTCTTTAAGTACCCCTATCATGACGATAGGAGCGACACTTTTGAACGGATAAAAAAATTTTTTGGAGAAGAGGAAGATACGGCCGTCGCTCTTGTTAATCGCCTTAACAATGAATTTTCTCACTTAGAAGCTGTACCAGATAGAAGCTTTAAACCCGTAGAAATCCCTGAGATTGCTAAAGTAGCGAACTATGTCTTGGATAAAATATATGCTTCTGACGCCGTTCAATATAATGCCCTATTGAAAAGCATTGGAGAACCCGAACGAGTGGCTTGAAGCCAAAGGAGGCGGCTTTATTTTCTGTCAAGTGTCGATGTCCTGGTTTGGAGGTTCGGGGACATGACGCGTCGCACCGCTGGCCTGAGGCGTCCCTGAATATTGATTAATCTCGGTGCATCAGAATGATCGTATTAGCTATTTCAGGGCTGCTTCGCACCCCAGCGGGGATAAATCCCCTCGCCACAGAGTTTTGTGTGTTGGCTGCTTGGCATTCAGGGCTGCGGGCCTTCTATGAGTGCTTCGCACTCAAGAGGGAGTTCAGGCAGCTTTTGTCCGTGGGTCTCATTGCCAGCTGCGTACCGGTCAATGTCGACCGGCACGAGAGTCAATTTTCCTGGCCTTGGTTTGGCTACTTAACTCAAAGAATCCGCAACCGAAGTATTTCCTCGCCCAATCAACCGCCCCAACACCCCACTCTCATCAAACAATGCCCCTTTCGCCGCCGCTTCAGAATCCGCCAGCAACGCCGCCAACCCTGCCGGCATAATGTGCATCTACGATCGTTCAGAATTATCTTTGCCATTGCGTCCGAAAACGCCCTTAAGCTTTTCAAATACGGCCCCGAGAGACTCAACCGACTGCAACATATAATTGAAGTCGTTTGTGGTTACTTCTTTGAAATCCGGCCACTTCTCCGGCTCGGCTAAAACCTTCAAAATATCATCTTTAGCCGCAGGAAGATCGTTCCCGGAAAACTGAACAACGGCACAATACGCCAACATATATCTATTATAAGAAGACCTAACCTTCATATACGAAAATGCAGAATCTCCATAGTGACGATATTGCTTTAAGTACCACGCGCCCAAAAACTCAACAATTAAGAACAGAAGCGAGCTCGACACCATGCCCGAGATTATTCCAGGATTAAATACAAAACTAACACTCCACAAATAAACCTGCCAAATCACAATAGACAATACATATAGCCAGATACCCCAGCGTACAAAGCGGCGCCCTATATCTAGCAGGGTTGACGCTTTTTGTTCTGCATAATCAATCTGATAATCCAAAGACTCGATAACAGCCCGCATTTGCTCCATAAAACTCAGACCTCCGGCGATCGTGCGCGAGCGTTCTTTACTTTTCCCGGAGCCTTCTACATCTTTAACGGATTCATTTATCGTGGCGAGCAGCGCATCAAATTGCGACGCTCTGTAGCGTGTTTTTTCATTTCTCGCTCGCTTATCCAGCTCTACAAAAGAGTTGTCGTCTTGCCCCCAACCGTCCGCCCATATTTTTGACATAACCATTACTACAAGAGATGTCACTATGGCTGGGGCAGTCCAACCAGAGAGAAGCAACTCCCCAAGCTTACTCTCCTGTAAAACTCGAGATAAAATCCCAACCGCCGCAATCATACCGGCTAAGATAGTAAAAGTTGCAATAAGCTTCTTAACAAGAATACTTCTCCTCTCCGCTTTATCGAGATTTTCCCTTCGCTGACTTAATTCAAGCTCGATTTCTAATTCGCGCTGCCGGTCACGGTGGTGCTGACGCTCTAATTCTTCTTCAAATTCGTTGGTTTGGTTCCGAGCTTCATCCATACGGCGCTGCATCGCATCTTCTTCCCAATGGTCATGTCCCATTACAGCCCTCAATTTACGAACAAAATCTGCATTTTCAAGCGCCACACTGTGGCGGCCCCGTTAGATCGTTCGCTGTTTCTGCCGTCTTTGAGCTGACGGAGCTCAGGATGTTGGCGAATGACCTCGTGCGAATGATATCAAATAGATGCTAGTCAATCAGTCCTGCTGTTAATGATCGATTTTAGCGATACACGCCTCTGCTGCGCCTTGCAACGTTGTCTTACTCACAGAAAACGACTCACAGAAAAACGCTGAAAGCCATCGTGGTCCGTTTTCGGTGTGGACCAAAAGGGACAGAATAATTTGCAGATAGTAAGTCGGCCCTTTTTCTGGTATCGCCGTAGACGGATCGAGGTCTCGAAGCGAGCGTAAGGAATCAGCTCTTTACTGGACGGACGTCACGGTAGAAAAGGGGTAATAGCCTTGCTGTATCCATTACGCACTCCGGAAGAAAAAAAGCCACCGCATTCAGATTTACGTGCACACCCATCACACTCTGGCACGTACTCGTTCTTCCAATCGCTAATGGACTTTCGGTAGTACGGAAGCACATCGTCGTTCACCAAGCACAACTGGTGGTTGTAGACAGACACGTTCATTCGATAAGCAGCCAAGATGCCTACAGCTTCGCTCAGAACGTCTCGGTAGTCTGCGGGGTCGATCCACAAGGCTTCCAGATTGGCCCGCGTGAAGCCGATCATTTCCAATCCCATCAGCGTCACGTGATCAACGAAGAGTAGATTTCGTGCGATGTACTCGCACAGTTGCGGCAGACGGCTGATCGACTGCTTGTGCAGGACGATCCGGATTTCAACCTTCTGGTTCAGGCGCTTGAGGTTGAGAATCCCCTGGACCGTTTCGTGAAATGCTCCAGGCGCCTGCACGATGTAGTCATGCAAGTCTGGATCATCAGAGTAAAGCGGGATCCCGACCATGATGTCAGGATGGTCGACCTCTGCATACTGGCGAGCAAAAGACTCATCGGCGAACGTGCGACCGTTTGAGAGTACGTGTACGACAGTTCTGGGGAGGTAGGACTTCATCATCCGCATGAGATTGATGAATCGAGCCCCGGCCAGCGTTGGTTCTCCACCTGAGAACCCTACCTCGGGTGTTTCCCTGGGGATCAGGGGAATCAGTGCTTCGAGCTCATCGAGGATCCAGCTGTCGTCAACGTTCTTGGGTGGCTGGGAACACATGAGGCAATAGTGGTTGCACTGCTCGGTCACCAACAACGAGTTATGTCCAGAATTAGCCCTAAACAGCACCCGAATCGCCTGACCGTCCAGGCGAATGATGTCCCCATGCCCCAGGTAATGATAGTCGTTAGGCAGTAAGGTAAAAGAGCTCTTCCCTTCCAGCTCTTGCACGCGCGATTCAAGACCTTCGGGAATCAAATAATGCAAGTAGCCTTCAGGCAATTCCTGTTCAGAAACCAAAAAGGCTTGCGTCGCCCGCAGCACCATTGGGATCGCCGGATTGGTGCTGACCTGCAGTAGCAATGGACGATCCTGGACTTCGACCAGTTGGATTCGCCCGACTTTCCCAGCGAGTTTCAGCATGCGTTGGCCCATTGCATGAAGAGGCGGCGAGTAGAGGCGTCTGAGTTCATCAGGCCGATAAGGTGTTTGAAGATTGACATGTTCCGCTTGCAGAACGAGGACTCAGCCTTTCTGCCTAGAACGTCCTTGAATATGGCGTGATGGAACACTGGTTCGGCG
The DNA here is from genome assembly GCF_006227205.1 of Pseudomonas sp. ICMP22404. GTDB lineage: Bacteria > Pseudomonadota > Gammaproteobacteria > Pseudomonadales > Pseudomonadaceae > Aquipseudomonas. Next base: position 756,051 of record NZ_VCNG01000001.1, on the reverse strand, counting down.
CCGCAGTAGGGTTCAAAAGCGCAGTCGGAACACATTGGCGCGCTCAGAGTGAACGACTGTTCCAAGGCATCAAGCAGTACATCGGAAAGAATGATGTCTTCGTAGCTGTCAGTCAGGATATCGCCCAATCGGAACGTCTGATCCCCCATCTCTGCAAGCATTCGACTCTCGTCAGAGGCATAGACTGAACCGTCATAGTTGAAGACGATCGCGGCGATACCGGCGCCTGCGGGATTCATCAGGTCGACGTAACCCGGGTCATTGCTGGTAAGCATCTTCTTGAGAATCAGGGATGCATAGTGCTCAACGAAAGGGACGCCAGCCTTGTTCAGTTCAAGGATATAGGCGAGGCCTTCCTTGTAGAACTCCAGCCAGCGCTCCGTATCGTAGGTCATGAATTTGCGTGTTTTTATGGCGAAGCCATATGGAGAAAGCGCCCGCAGGAATATACCGTTGAAACCCAGTCGAACGTACTCGTCGATGATCTCTCTAACACGAGGCAGGCTCTTGTCAGTGGTTGTCATCAGAGCGCTAACTCTGTCCACGCCCAGGACATTGCGAGCCTTGGCCAAGCCTGCTTCGAAACGTTCGAAACTATCACGACCGACACGAGGCCGATTTGCATTGTGCAGGTCTGCTGGGCCATCGAGTGACGTCGAAAGGATAATGTCGTGCTCGTGGCAGAACGCGAGGACATCGTCGGTGAGCAGCGACAACGTGGTAGCAATGACAAACTCAAGATCACGCTTTTCCTCCAAGTTTCGTCGCTTTGCAGCCTCTACTACGTAGCGCACCATTTCGAAATTCAAAAGTGGTTCGCCGCCCTGGAACTCGATCTTGATCGCAGGATTGGGAGATCGAAAGACGAAATCCAAAGCCTTGTCCGCCATATCGGGCGTCATGTCGAAGGAAGTTTCGCCATCCATTTGCCGCGAAACCTGACAATAGGGGCAGCTATGGTCACAGCGCAGCGTCACCACAAAGATGTGCAGACTAGTGAACCCTGTCAGACGCGAGAGTCTCGTACGCAGTTTCAATGCGAGCAGATCGAGGGGAGCCTGCTCATCGGCATAGCGGATGAAATGCTTGGCGCGCAGCGATGCGAAAAGCGGATGCTCCGTTGCAAGATCTTTGGCGAGGAGGACGTGCAACTCTGGCTTTGCCACCTCTAGGTACTCGCCGGTCATGTTGGTAATGACGTAGTTATCACCTTCAAGACGGTCGAACTTGAACGGCAGCAGTTCGTATTTGGCGCTCCGGGTATAGGCATCCAGCCCCTGAAATTTACTCACTTTGGTTCAGCCTGGCGTTGGAGAAAGCCAGCCCTATTATGAGGTTGCGAATAGGGGCGGTTTCAGCCTGAAGCTGGGCACGCAACTGATAGTCGAGCACGTCCTTTCGGAACTCTTCAACGGCACGCTCAAAGGCTTCCTGCTCAGCTGTGATATTGCCAACCAGCGTGCAGAGAATGTTATCGCCGTCGACTTTCAGGTCGAGTGTGAAGGCGTGCATAGCACGGTATGCCGCCTTCTGGATTGCTTCGGCTCCGTACAGCTGACCATCGAAGGTCAGCTCCGCGAGGCCAGCCATCAGCGGCTCGAATAATGCGAGCTGTGAGAACTGTGGGACGCGTGTGAGCTATGCGAATAGTGGGCAGCGACCATCTGGCCGTCTTCACCACGCTTTAGGATAAAACTGAAGAGGTTATCGCCTTGGCGACCGGTGACCATCTGCTCGCCAACATTGACGATTGGCAGTGCCGCGACTTGGTTCTCAAGGGCGGTGCTTTCATCTGCTTTATCGGTGCTGGTCATCGCAACGGAGGCCGATGCTTGGTTGGCGGTTACGGCGGCAGTCAGAGTGGCAAGGGGCAGCAGAAAATCACGCTTTTTCATTTCAACATCCCTGTGAATGGTGTGGTTATGCCAGCACTATATAGGTGTTCCCTCATGGGGCAAAGTGCCATTAATCGACTACTACGAACTTTAGCTGATGAAACGCCACCCGTGGAGTTCTGGATATCAATCAGCCTGGCCCGCTGCAAATGCTCAAAAGCGGGGTAATGGCTCTATGCCGCTATGCGCGATAACCTATGCATATTGCCAAGTACAAAAGGGATGGAGGAATGACGGATAAGCGAAAGCTGAGGTTGGCAGATCTTGTTACGAAAACGGAGGTAAATACCAGCATCGGGCCAATTTATGTCCGGAACTTCACTGTGGGTGACATGGTAGGCATAGCCACGGAACCGACTTGGGTTGATGACCTGAGTGCTGCGGGGCATAACGTCTTGGGCAGAATACTGTCGAGGGACAGCGAAGATTACGACGCACCGTCCATTCAGCCAGAAGAATTGGAGCGACTCACTCCGGTAGACATCGCTTCCTTGCTTCCTGTCGCATATAGGCATTGCGGTGCGGAATCTCTAGATGGCTCCGAGTCTGTTGCCGGCCTTGGTCAGGTTGTCAAAATGCAGGTGGAGCACATTACGAATTCCAGAAAGGAAATGCTTGAACGATTTCGGACTGTTGTGGCCCCAGATACGGTTACCCGGTTCAAGAGCAGCTTGGACGGCCTGCGATCGTTAACCGAACGTGTTCGTGATCTGTCAAGACCGGTTACTTCTATCCAATCAGAATGCGTAGAGCCGCTTCATGGCAATCTTTCAGCGAAGGTCCTGCAAGGACAGAACGACGCTCCGACGCTTGAAAGTATAGTGTTGCCAGCGGAGCGATCAGCCAAGGCGGCAGAAGAATCACTAAGAACATTGGCTGTGATGTCGAGCGAGTTACTTCGTATGGCTGCGGCAATTGGCGACGCAACTACGTCTGTGATGCAAGCCGTGCCTGAATTTATGTTGCATCTGGAAGACAACAAAAAATCTGCTTCGACTACGGTGAAGCTCACCATCGGAGGTCTGGTGTTCTCTGCGTTAGTTTCGTTGTTCCTAACCGGTTGGCAGGTATTTTTGGCGACGGAGGCTGGTAAGTCTTCGGACAAGCAGTCCGCTGCTTTGCTTGTAGCGCTTCAGACGCAGCTTGAAGAGTCACGCCAGGCACAAACGGAACTGACGCAGCAGCTTCAGGACGCTCAGAAGCACAGCGAAGATCTCAACGCACGACTGATCATCGCGCTGGAGAAAATGCCCCCTCCTGTTGTTAAGGTTGTTCAGCAGCCGGTCCCCGTTACAGCTCCTAAACCCAAGAATTTTCAATCAAAGGCAGCCCCTTGACCACGCGCTTCTTTCGAATCGACATTTCCATTCTTTTTCCACCAGTACAAACGTCAAGTGTTGCAAGCACAACAACCATTCAGCCCAAGGACCGCGCTCCCAGCTTCACGTGCCGGTTGATGTCGACCGGCACGCAAGTTCATTTTCCGGACCTTGATTGACTGCTTAACCCAAAGACTCCGCAACCGGCGTAGTCCCCCGCCCAATCAACCGCCCCAGCACCCCGCTCTCATCAAACAACGCCCCTTTCGCCGCCGCCGCATCAGAATCCGCCAGCAACTCCGCCAACCCCGCCGGCAACCCCACGCTGATCAACACCGCCTCAAACTCAGCCTGCGGCAGGTTCTGATAAACCACTGGCTTTCCGGTTTTCTGGCTGATCAACACAGCCAGTTCGGTCAAGGTGTAGCTGCTATCCCCCGCCAGTTCATAGACCTTGCCCGCCTGCCCTTCAGTGGTCAGCACCACCGCTGCGGCTTGGGCGTAGTCGGCACGGGGCGCGGAGCTGATGCGGCCTTCGCCGGCGCTGCCGAGCAGGACGCCGTGTTCCACGGCGCTCGGTACGTTCGCCAGGTAGTTTTCGGTGTACCAGCCGTTGCGCAGCAAGACGTGTGGCACACCGGACGCTTTCAAGGCGTCTTCGGTATCGCAATGTTCAGCGGCCAAGCCCAACGTGGAGGTATCGGCGTGCAGGACGCTGGTGTAGGCGAGGAGTGCGATACCAGCGGCCTTGGCGGCTTCGATCACGGCGCGGTGTTGGGCAGCCCGGCTGCCCACTTCACTGGAGGAAATCAACAGCAGTTTTTCGACGCCTTTCAGCGCGGCAGTCAATGTGGCCGGTTGGTTGTAGTCGGCTGTGCGTACCACCACGCCCCGTGCGGCCAGGTCCTGGACTTTGCCGGGGTCTCTGACCAGGGCGACGATTTGCTCGGCGGGCACGCGTTCAAGCAGGGACTGGATAACGAGACGGCCCAGTTGGCCGGAGGCTCCGGTGATGGCGATCATGACAAATACCTTGATGGGGAAAGGAAGAATGGTCACCCTAGCGGCCAAGGTAACTTTTTGTAAGTACGTACATAAAGGTAAGTATCGTGGACACACCTACCGGAAATTCCGAGCCGTTCAGCGCCGCTGTTCGACGCGGCGATGTACTGAGCGCCGACTGCCCTTCGCGGGAAGTCCTCAAGCACATGACCAGCCGCTGGGGCGTGCTGGTGCTGGTCATGCTGCTGGGCGGAATGCACCGCTTCAGCGAGCTGCGCCGCAAGATTGGCGGGGTCAGTGAGAAGATGCTGTCGCAAACGTTGCAGGAGCTTGAAGCGGATGGGTTGGTCAATCGCAAGTCGCTGCCGGTGGTGCCGCCGCATGTGGAGTACCGCTTGACGCCGTTGGGTCGGGAGGCGGCGGAGCATCTTGAGGTGATGGTGAATTGGATTGAGGAGAAGATTCCGCAGATTATGTCGGTGCGGCGGAGTCGGTCGGAGGGCGAGGCGCGGGGGTAATTGGGGCTGCTCGGCGGAAAGAGACAGGTCTATATTCAAGGGGGCCCCCTTCAATAACATTCGCGTGGATGCTTGCTCCTGCTTCGCCACCTTCTATGAGCCAAGCCAGGATCTGACCACCGCACCTCCAAGCCACATATCCTTGCGCCTTTGCCTACAACCGCACCAGAATCCGCCGGCTTTTCAGCCCTGCCCTCGAGCTCTATCGTTTCCTCACCACTGGCCGAGCCGGTATCGATGACACTCCGGCATGCTAGCTCCCCGGGAAAGTCATAGGCCCGACCGCATCAAGCTTTCGGCAGCTAGCTTTGGTGGCTCATGTTCACCGGTACACACCGTCTATATACTCAAATCATGGAACGTATCCAATCAATCAATCTCGCGCGGATAGACTGGTGTTGTACCGATCACGGTATGACGCGGGACGAGCTCGCCCGTGAGATCGATATAGCACCTGCCAGCTTTGAAAAAGTGATGGCCGGCGAGGCGGGGCTGACCTTCAACCAGTTGCGTAAGCTCGCGGCCTTTTTCGGGCGAGGCACCTTGTTTTTCATGGAGCCAGGGCCGGTCAACGAGGCAAAGGTGCACTCGCCGCAGTTCCGCACCTTGAGCAATCAGAAACCGGAGCTTTCGCATCGCCTGAAGCTGCTGGTTGAGCGAGTGGAGCACCATCGCACCGTGTACCTTGCACTACGTGAGGAGCTTGATGCGACGGAAGTCGTGCGTTTCTCGCCGCCCGACCTGGCAGGCCTGAGCATCCCCGATGCGGCCAGCCGTGTGCGTGAATGGCTGGGGCTGGCGAACCTTAACAATTTCGACAGTTATCGTAAGGCCATCGAAGCGCGCGGCCTGTTGGTCTTCCGCAGCAATGGCTACAACGGTAAATGGCAGATTGCCAAAGAAAACCCGATTCTCGGTTTTTCGCTCTACGATTCTGAATGCCCGGTAATCGTCGTCAAAAAGCAGGATGCAGATACCCGCCAAAGCTTCACGTTGATGCATGAGTTGGGGCACCTACTTATTCATCGTGCAAGCTCGATTGATGATGAAGAGGATTTGTATTCGGCGGACGATAAAGAGCAAGAGGCGAATGCCTTTGCCGGCCATCTATTGGTCCCCGATCGGTTTCTGCTAAGCATTCATGACAATGAGCGCCCTGTTGAGGTGGCCGAATTTGATGGCTGGCTGGAACCACAACGCAGGGCGTGGGGTGTGAGCGGCGAGATGATTCTACGGCGTCTGATGGATGCCGGACGTTTGCCAAGCGAAGCCTATGCCGCATACCGGCGGTGGAGCACGCAACGAGTAATGCCTGAAAAAGAGGGTGGCAGCCGAGAGCACCGCAATCGCGAACCCCGGCACATTTTTGGCGATGGTTACGTGCGCACAGTGCTGGAAGCCATGAACGCTCGTCGTATCACTCTTGCCAAGGCAAGCAGCTATCTCGACAACCTTAAGATCTCGGACCTGCACAAGCTGGAACGCTTCTATGCAGGTGTTTGATGCCTCATCCATGCTTTACGCATGGGATAACTACCCTATCGCGCAGTTTCCGGGTCTTTGGGCATGGATGGCGGATCGAGTGATGCAAGGGGTGATTCGGATGTCCGAGGTTGCCGCCGAAGAGGTTGGGCACAAAGCACCGGAGTGCGTGACTTGGCTGAAGGATGCAGGTCTGCAAAAGATGCCTGTGACCGAGGCGATTCTGTTGGAAGCCTTTCGTATCAAAGGATTGCTCGAGATCGAAGAAGACAAATACGGTGCTGGGGTCGATGAAAATGATCTATACATCATTGCCACCGCGAAGCTACATGGCTGCGAGTTAGTCACGGATGAGGCGTTTCAGCCTTCTGCGAACAAGCTCAAACGCAATTGGAAGATTCCTGCTGTTAGCAATATGGAAAGTGTGCAAACCCCTTGGATCAACTTCCTCGACTACATCAAGCGATCACAAGCGGTTTTCGGGTGATGACTTCAACTCATTGAGTACAAAATGGGATATTTTCTGATATTCCATTTACCCCTTCTTCTCCTTGGTCAACCTGCTCAAACCGCCGCCGTTTCATGAACAACCTCATCCCGTAGTCACGGCAAAGACCGACAGCAATCCCAGATCAAACCCGAACAAGTGGTTCTGACCTGCCACAACGCAGCCAACCGCACCCGCCGCCGCCAACAACATTCCCAGCCACTGCTTAACTGATCGGCATTAGACGAGGGGACGGATATATTTTCAGAAAATAAACCCGCCCCCCCTTTCTACCTATGCAACAGAAAACGCTGGGTAATCGGTATATCCCTGCTCGTTGCCACTGTAATAGGTACTCTGGTCGGCAGGCGCCAGCGGTGCACCAACCTTGAACCGCTCCGGCAGATCAGGGTTGCTGATGAAAAGGCTACCGAAGGTCACCGCATCCGCTAAGCCACTCTCCAAAGCCTGTTCGGCTGTTTTCTGGTCGTAACCGACATTCACCACAAACAGGCCCGTGAAGCGTTTTCTTGCTTCAGGTGCCAACAGTTTCAGGCCCTCGGGCAATGCGGGCGGCTCCATGAAGTGCAGGATGCCCACTTTCTTCTTTTCCAACGCTTCGACGACAAACATGTAGGTTTGCTCAAGCGTGGAATCGCCCATGTCGTTGTAAGGAATACGCGGTGAGAGCCTTACAGAGACCCGCTCTGGTCCGAATACTTTGATAGCAGCGTCCGTGGCTTCCAGCAGGAAACGGGCGCGCTTTTCAATGGTGCCGCCATAAGCGTCGGTTCGTTTGTTGGATCCGTCTTCCAGGAACTGAGCCGGCAAGTAGCCGTTGGCACCGTGAACTTCGACGCCGTCAAACCCCGCCGCTTTGGCTGCGCGGGCGGCGGTTTCGTAATCGTTCAGGGTGGCTTGGATTTCGTCGAGGGTTAGTGCCCGTGGCACAACGGACGGCTTGATCCCCTCGTCAGTGAAGGCTTGGCTGTTGAAAGGTACCGCCGATGGCGCAACAGGTAATTCGCCATTGTGGAAATCAGGGTGGGAGGCACGGCCTGTGTGCCATAGCTGGGCGAAGATCAGCCCCCCCGCTTCATGGACGGCTTGGGTGACCTTCTTCCATCCAGCAATTTGCTCCGATGTATGGATACCGGGCGTGTTAGTCCAACCAATGGCCTGGGAGCTGATCTGGGCTCCTTCCGAGAAGATCAGACCTGCGGATGCGCGCTGTGCGTAATAAGTTGCGGTGAGTTCATTGGCGATTCGGTCTTTCGAACGCCCTCGGGTCATAGGTGCCATGAACACACGGTTTTTGAAGGTCAGCTGTGCATTGCCGACGGGCGTTAATAGTTTTGAATGGCTCATGAGATTCTCTTTGGCTAACGATGATCTTCAATCGAATGTCCACCCAGCAGCGTTCGCGACGCACATGGCGACCCGTTACGTGAATCCGTAAATAGTTTTCGGGAATATTGATGGGCGCACCGAGGTGCTGACGCGATCACGGTATACCGAATAAATCTGGCGTCAATCAGGCACCTTGAGTCGCGTTAGTAGGTCTGAGGAAACCTGGTTTCCAGGCGGATATCTCAAACGACAGGCGCAATGCCTGTCGTTCAGCGGATCAAAATATGGCTGGGTTACTCGCGTCCGATCCGATCAACCAGGTTGGGAAAACGACGCGATCGCAAGCCCTGACACGTCTTTGGCCTGGTCGAATATTTCCCTGGCGGCTTCAACTTCGGACAGTTTTACAAGTGTCCATTCATGGAGTTGGCTCAGGGGCCGTTGCAACGTGCGACCAAGCGCTGTGATCTGGTATTGCACCGCCACTGGCGAGAGCGATATCACCTGGCGCGACACCAGGCCATTGCGCTCGAGACGGCGCAAGCACTGCGTCAGCGCCTTCTGGGTAACGCCCTCCAGCCTGCGCCTGATTGCATTGAAACGCTGCGGGCCCTCGTCCAGCACGACTAACACCATCATCGACCACTTGTCAGATATCTGCTCGAAGAGGGCACGGCTGGGGCATGCCGATGAAAAGCATTGGGGTTCGATTTCGAGCATTGCGGTTTCCTCTGGATGCCAAGGCGATCTTGGGCTTTCTATTCGTCGCCGGTATCCAGAATATACCGTTAGGAAGCGGCGGATCTATTACCGCTCAGCCACGGACCAGATGGCTGTCGATCAAGCTCGCGACTGCATCTGCATGGGTAAAGCCCCGGCTGTGATCGGCGCCAGGGAAACATGCAACTGCGCGTGGGCAACCGTTGAGCAAGACGCTGACCAACTCGAACGGGGCTGATCGGATCCGCATTGCCCCACAGCAGCAGGACCGGCATGCGCAGCTCGGCCAGCCGCAACGAGAGCTCGGTACGGTCGTCGAGAAACCACCTCGGCAGAGTCGGGTTGGCGGCGGCAAATTCCGGGCGCCAGGGGATGAATCCCCTCACCACAAGGGAGGCGGCGCTTGATAGATTTTTGTGAGTGCTTCGCACTCAAGCGGGAGCAAGCTCCCTCGCCACGGGGCGAATCTGCCCGCTTTTTTTCAGTCTGCCTGCTCGAAGCGCTACTCAGCTAACTAAACTCGAATCCGCCGGCTTGTCCGCCTTGCCATTGGGCTCTATCGTCTCCTCACCACTGGCCGAGCCGGTATCGATGACGCTCAGACACAGGTAAGACCTTCAGGAAGGTCGTGGCCCGTGCTGTGTGCGAAATCCCACTCCTGGAAGCCACCGATGCACCCTGGCTCAGGAGAAAAGCGCTGCCACCCGAGCCCGCACACCGCCAATCTGCGGCCTTTACACCTGTAGCAAAAGGAAGGGTTACATCCATGGACATCCAGGAAATCAAACAACGCCTAGCCCGCCCCGCCGTAAAGCTAATTGCCGGCGGCTTTCGCCCTACCGGCACCGATGAAGAAAGCTGGCTGGGCAAGGTCTTCCTGTTCCGGCCGGATGAAGGGCTGCCCGCCAACCAGGCAGGGCAACCATTGCTCCCCTATGCACAGTTTTACCTGCCCGCCCTGCCCGTCAACAATCCGCTGCTGGCGGGGGTTCGTGTGCTGACGGTGTTCATTTCAAACCCGTTTCCCGAGCACTTTGAGCCAATGGGGAATAATTGGGTCATCCGTGAATATGGGCCGGATGATGTGTTGGTACGCAAGTCTCTGCCGGTGGCGGGTGCATTTCTCAAACCCTTCCCACTGAAAGCGCAAGCGGTACCGGAGGACTTTCCACTCTGGGATGGCGGTGGTGTGCCAGAGGACCTTGAGCAAGCAATCCTCGCGCTGGAACGCGCGGGCGAGATACAGAGCTATTACGACTTGGTCACCCACTCCTACGAACACAAGTTCGGCGGTTACCCCTCTTTCTGTCAGTCGGGTGTCGATCCGGGTGAAGGCTTTGAGTTTGTGTTCCAGATCTCATCAGACGCGAAGATCAATCTGAACGTGGTCGACAGTGGGAGCCTGATGTTCTGGAAGCACAACGAAACTGGGGAGTGGGCGCTTTATTATGATTTTTACTGATGTGTTGCCATCTTCTTTCAGCACCCTCGGCGGGGGCCCCGCGCACTTTCAGGCCAGATGCCTATCGATTAACCTCGCCCCAGACCATACAGGAACCGGTCAGCGCCCAATCGTCCTCACCAGACTTTTGCTGGATCATCGACACGCGCTCACTGGGTGGGCGTTTGGTCGTAAAAGGAGGGTTCGTGGGCATCCAGACACATGGAGACCTCTGGAGTTATCGGCCGTATTAGATCCCTCCTATACCGATAAACCAAGGAAATACAGTCCCACCTTTATGCCCTTCGTATTCCGATTTTCTTCCAAGCTGCCTTCGACAATAAAACAAACTGATGACGGCTGGGATAATTAATAAGTTGGCTAACCACTGAAATACATTGGTTGACCTTAAGGTAATTCCCGCAAGCAGATTAATTAGAATCATGCCAATTATTAAAAGGTCGTACTTAATATGACGGCGTTTGATTGAAGCAAAGCCCTCCCAGTCATAAATCAACCAATCGCGGGAAAACTCATCGCATTTCGGGCACTTATGGGTCGGCGGAAGGCTGTCTACGATATAACCACAGCCAGGGCATCGGAATTTCACGGCGCTACTCCTACCACTCTCTTTCATCAGGTGCCATGTCATGTCGCGTTTCTTGTTGCGGCAACCGTAAACCTATTTAGGGAAACGCCGCTTGGCGACAATGAGTCCGACTACAGAAAAAGGTTAGCAGGACACTCTCTGTCCGCCAGCAGTCCACCGACCGCTTCGGCCAGGACATTGGGGCGTGGTGGGTTTTATGAGCGCTTCGCACTCAAGCGGGAGCAAGCTCCCTCGCCACGGGGCAAATCTGCCCGCTCTGCTTCAGCCAATCTGCTCAAACCGCCGCCGCCTCATGAACAATCCCACCCCCATCCCGACGGCAAAAACCGACAGCAATCCCAGATCAAACCCCAACAGACGGCTCTGACCTGCCACAACGCAGCCAACCGCACCCGCCGCCACCAACGCCACTCCCAGCCACTTGCGCAGCAGATACGGCTTGAGAAACTGATCGAATAGAAAGTACATCACCATGGCAATAATCATCTGGGTAATGTCGGACATGTATCTCTCCCGTCAGGTCTTGATGATCAATGTCGAGAAGCTGCGTTGCGGGCCGATGCCGCCATTGACCTGCGCCTCGATACTCACCAGCACGTCGCCCGCATGGTAGGTGGGAAGAATTTCATTGGCATACATGCGCACACCGATTCCAACAGGAACCCCCACATAAGTGGAGGCCACGGCACTGGTGGTAGCAGTGAAAGCAGAGGCAGCAAGATTGGCGATCGTGGTGCGCTGGGCATTGAGGACATCGCCCTGTTGTCGGGTCAGCGGCTTGGAGATGCCGATCATCATCACACAAGGCAGGTTCTTGGCCTGCATCTTGTCGTACACCTCGACGACCTTGCTGTTGACCTCATAGTGGGCGCTTTTCGCCTCGCCAAAATGCAGCTCGCGCAGGCGTCCGCGTTCGCTGTCGGTGAGGGTGATCTGCGAGACGTTGAAGACGATCCCGTGATTGCCCATGTATTGGAAAGTCCCTTCGAACTTCATCACTCGTATCCTTTCGAGGTAAAGGCGGCGATTCTCTACAACGAGCGCATTGGATTCAAATCATTTCACCTTTGCTAGGCAAAGTGCATGGACGCATGAGGCCATGAGTGACGAGGCAATGGCGCACACCGCCTCAAGCTTGCGCCTCACATGCCGATGAACTTGCCAGCCCACCCTCTCCTTCAGGCAAGATGTGCCCCTCCAGATTCAAGGAAGATGCCCCATGTCCGCTTCGCTCAACCTCGCCGCCAGTCAGATCCGTCACGCCGTTCGCGCCGCCACTGAGGGCCTGGTCGGCCGCGAGCAGTTGGCCGAGTTGATCGTATTGGCGGCTGTCGCCCAAGAACACATTCTGGTGGTGGGTCCGCCCGGCACGGCGAAAAGCGCTGTGGTGCGTCGGGTTGCGCAGTCCATGGGCGGTCGCTATTTCGAGTATCTGTTGGGGCGCTTCACCGAACCTTCGGAGCTGTTTGGTACGGTCGACCTGAAGAAGCTGCGCGAAGGCACTGTGGAAACCGATATCAGCGGCATGCTGCCCGAAGCCGACATCGTGTTCCTGGATGAAGTGTTCCTGGGCTCGACGGCCATCCTCAACACCCTGCTTGGCGTTCTCAACGAACGACGTTTCCGCCGGGGTCACACCCAGGTCCAGTGCCCCTTGCGCGTATGTGTCGCAGCGGCGAACGGTCTGCCCGACGACGAATCGCTGGCGGCCTTCGGCGACCGCTTTCTGCTGCATCTCTTCGTGGACGCAGTCCCCGACAACCAGCTCGAAGCAATGCTGGCCGGCGGCTGGCAGTCGGAGCAGCGCCCGGTTCCACAACTGCTGGGGCTGACTCAGCTGGACACGCTGGGCCATGCGCTCAAGGACGTCGATTTGTCACTGGTGCGGCCAGCGCTGGCACAGGCCATCCGCCGGTTGCGAGAGGCCGGTATACAGCTATCTGACCGACGTATCGTCAAATCCCAGCGTCTGATCGCAGCGGCGGCTTTGCTGCGCGGGCACCTGCAAGCCAGCGAAGCCGACCTCTGGCCGTTGCTTTATGTGCTGCCAACCCGGGAGATCCAGCAACACGGTCGCGAGGTTTTGCAGGATCTTTTTGCCCAGTGCAGCAACAGCCATTTGTTCAGTGCCGTCGAGGAGGCGACGCTGCAACCGATGGCTCGCCTGCATCGTCTGCTTGAAACGGCAGAGGATTATCTGGCTCGCAGCGAACCGCCCGCATCCCCGTTGTTGGAAGCGCTGCTGCGCGAAATCGATGCCAACTTCAACATCCAGACCATTCCCCCGCGCCTGTATGAGGCACGCGGACAAGTGGCCCATCTGCTGACAAACCAGGCATGACGAACATGGCCGACGCCATTGCCATCGATTGGAACTGGCGAGTACGGCCCGAGCCAGGTCGAGCACAGGCCGCCGTGGCTTGGGGCGAAGTCGCTGCGCGCCTGCTCGCACGGTTGCTGCGCATGCCCGAAGACCAGACCATGCGGCTGCATGCTACTGCCAACCGTGACGTGCTGATCGTCACAGGCAATGCCGACGACCTGCCGTGGGTCGAAGGTGTGGACTACGCCTGCACCGAGCCCGCCGCACCCGGTCTCTGGTTGCCCACCAGTTGGGAACCCGATGCACCGCTGGACCTGATGGGACAAGCGCTGCTCGGCCGATTCGCGCGTGCGCCACTGCTGCTGTGGCATGCCCCCAGGGCAGTGGTGCCGCTCGACCGATGCCTGCCCGTCACGGCCCGGCATCTGCAACGCATTCAGAATGGTTGGGCAGGTCGCTGATGCAATTACCCCAATCCCTGCAACCCTGGCGAGACTGGCTGCACTGGTTTCCCCCCGAACAGTTGCCCTTGTTGGCGGACCTGTTTGCACGCCTCAACCCGTTGCTAGGCCCATTGCGCGGCATGCAGCAGGGCGGCGTGCCCGAACCCGACGGCCTTGGCGATCTGCAACGCCGTGGCCCGTATGAGCGACTGCTGACCAGCGAGTGGTTGCTGGCCGACGAACTGCCCGACGAGTTCCTGCGCAGAGCGGCAGTTGGCGAACATCTGTTTCTGGCGCCGCAATACCGCACTCATCAGGCCAACCGCATGATCGTCGTGCTGTTCGACGCCGGCCCGCTGCAACTGGGCGGACCACGGCTGGTACACCTGGCGCTGCTGATCCTGCTCGCCCGCCGTGCCAGCGAAGCCGGGGCCGAACTGCGCTGGGGTATTTTGCAAAACGCGCCACAGTTGCATGAGTTCAAGAGCGCTGCGCATTTGAAGCAACTGCTCGCCGCCCGCTCTTATCAAATAGTCAGCGATGAGCACTGGCATACCTGGCGCATCTGGCTGGCGGGACAGGAACATGACAACGGCGAACGCTGGCTCGTCGGTCAGCGACTGCCTGCTACCGACGCCCGTTCCTGTACTCATCGGGTCCAGATACAGGGCAGCCTCGATGGCCGCAGCCTGATGTTCGCGTTGCAAAACGGAAGCACCCGACAAGTCGCCCTGCCCAACCCCGACCAGCGATTTGCCTTGCAACTGATCAAGGGTGAGTTCGATGTCGCACGACAGCTGGCTCGCACCCCGGTCAAGACCCTTATTCCAAGGGTTGCGCTGACGTTGCCCCCGGTCATTGCTAGCAACGGCTCCCATGTCGCCCTGAAACTGCTCGACGAACCCGGGCTCGTGTTGGTCAAGCTTCCAGCTCCACGACAGAAAAAGCCGCTCGACGTTCGCCGCACTCTCTGGACCAACTGCGCTACGCCGCTGGCGATCATGTTCCGCGGCCGCACGCCCAGCGCGATCCTGAGCATCAACGAGCAGCTGGTTTTCTGGAACATGACCGGCCTCAAACCCGTCGCCCGACCTGAACGTGACCAACTGCAACTACCCGTGGGCACTGCCACACTGCTGCCCGCGGTGTGGCTGCACAACGGCACCTACGGCAGGGTTTTCCTGCTCGACAGCCAAGGTCATCTGGCCTTCTGGGTGGTCGAGAACCAAAAGCTGCCTACTCCGCACCAGCCTGGTGTCACCCACCCGATGGCCGATAAGGTGGTGGGTATGGCGCAGGTCGATCTCAGTATGCTGGCCTATCTGCGCCATGATGCCGGTCGACTGTACGTCCACCGGATCAATCCCTGGATCAGCCAATCTCCCGGCCATGTGGTAGGCACCACGGACAAGGTCGACCAGGTGCTGTTCCCGGCAAGTCCGCGCTGGAACAAAGCCTTCTACGGTTGCGCATGGATGCGTCTGGTCGACGGGCAACAGAAGTGGCAGATGGTGGCCTCCGACCTTCAGACCAGACAGGTGGACCTGGCACCCGGCTGGAAAGGGCTGGGATTGCTGATAGGAGAGGACGAGGAGTTTTCCATGGTCCTGCTCGGCCCTAACCAGCAGACCGTCGCCCTGTACTGCCGGGGTGAGCAAGATGTGCTGTTCACTACCAGCGAAACCATTGCCAGAATCAGCTTTTGCCCGATGAGCGGGCTGATCGCCGCTTTGACCAATGCTCGGGAACTAGTGGTGTATTCGGTGCGGGACGAGCTCAGGATATTGCAGGTCATGTGCAATCAGGCCCAAACGCAGTCGGAGAGCGACGCCCATGTCCGGACTTGAAGCAGTCATGATTCGCCGTCCAGCATTGAGCGGTTATCAGCCGATCGAGGCGCTGTGGTTCCCCGTCGAACGCTTCAGCGAGAAGGAACGGGCGCGGCTGATACTCAGCCACTGGCAAACCGACGCCAGGGCCTATCGCTTTGCCGACGGCGACTTGCTGCGCTTTCCCAAGGCGCGCGCCATGCTGTGTGAAGGACTCGCTGGCTGGCCACTGATCCGCCAAGGCGGAACGCTTTGCTCAGCGCGGCTGAGCCCTGAAGAAATGCAGCGTCTGGCCCACGCCGATGTCTGGTTGGTACGCGGCACGCAGGTCAATACCCTGCACCTGCGGGAAGCCAATATTCTGGCTCCCAGCCAATGGATCGACGTCAACCAGTACGCCTTGCTCGACACTTACAACTGTCAGGACGTATTGCCGGAGCCGCAAGCCGATCCGCTGGCGGTACAGACCGACATACGGGAAATCCTGGGTGACTCGCTTGCGCCGGTCAGTCCCGAGCGAGAGGCGGTGATGCAAGCCCTGCTAGAACGCCAGCGTCAGACCGCTACTCCTGGCGTACCTACGGCGCGTCACAGCCCCGCGAATAATCCGCAGAGTACCGGCTCGTTACACTTCCTGCGGGGTCTCATTGCATTGGCAGTGGGTATTGGCCTTTACCAAATGCTTTCCCTCAACGGCCCGCAGTTACCAGCCGCTACCCGTGCTGCTGAGACAGCCAAGCCGCCACGCTCTGTGGATCCCTCCACGTTCGATCTGGGCAGCGTCTTGATCTGGACAGTAATTGGCGCGGTACTTTTCACCTTGATACTGATGGCGATGCGTGCCTGGATGCGACGCAACGGCACCCATTCGGCAGCAAGCCATGCGCCCCCTGCCGCTGCCGCCAACGCCGCCCGACCATCGAAGCCGCCGATGCCGCCACGGGCGTCGGGCCAACCACGAGGCCCGGCCAGATGGCGGCGCTGGCTGACGCGCCTGACCCAGAATTCGCGTCTGTCAGCACTCTACGGGAAGCGTCAGGCCGCTTACATGCAGCGCATGTTGGAGATGTTCGAAAACGGCGACTTGGAAGAAGCATTGCGCCATGCCATCCCGCTGGGCGGCGGCCAGGGCAATGCAGGTCAGGCCTTCGGCACGCCTAACAGGCGCCAGGATCTGACGCTTAGCCAGCATTCAGGGCCCCGCACCAGCATGCTGTTTGAGGCAGGTCTTGAGACCCATCTCAAGCAGATCTACCGGCAGTCCTTTGAGCGACTGGATCGCGAAGGGCGCATCGAGGAGGCCGTGTTTGTCCTGGCCGAGCTGTTGAGGGCACGCCACGAAGCGCTCGACTATCTGGAAAAGCACCAGCGCTATCAACAGGCGGCTGACCTTGCGCTGGCCTGGGATATGCCCACCTCGACCATCGTACGTCTGCTGTGCCTGGCAGGGGATTGGCAGCGAGCTTTGCAAGTGGCGCGGCGCGACAACGCGTTCGCCGATGCCGTCCTCATGCTCGAAAAGAAATGGCCGGAAGCCGCCGCGCGTCTGCGCTTGGAATGGGCGCTGGCCCTGACTGAAAAAGGTCTGTGGTTGCAGGCGGTGGACGTGGTCTGGAGTCTGCCGGCAGAGCGCGAACGCGCCACGCAATGGCTGCTGGCCGCCGAGGCTGCGGGAGGTAGCCTGGCTATCAACTCACTGGTGAAACGGGCAATCCTGCTTCCCGACACCCTTTCGACATACGACAGCTGGGTCGAAAAACTGCGCAACGAACCCGAGCGGGTCATGGAACGCGCCGCCCTGGCCCAGGCGCTGCTGGCACACAAGGCCCACAGTCCCGCCCTGGCTTGGCTGGCTGCCGCGACCGTGCGGGCGATGATCTGTGACCAGACCAATCAACAAGCTTATCTCACTCAGAACCAGCTTCAATCGCTGGTGAAAATGAGCAAGGACAAACTGCTCCAAGCGGACCTGCCCGGTAGCGCCCTGCCCCGGAACAAAGTCCTCAATCAGAACCTTGAGCGGGTAAGCACCCCTTTGTCGTTCACGGCGCCGGAAAGAGGCAACCGGACTATCTGCGATGCCGTGCCCTTGACCGACGGACGTTACCTGCTGGCACTGGGCGAAGCTGGCGCATTGGTGGTCGAGGCTAACGGCAATACAGTCTTCCACTTTCCGGTGCCCACCCAGACCATCGTGCTGGGCCACAGCCGACGGGTCGCGCTGGCGCTGGCGCGTCGCGGCGACGTCTGGCGCATCTGCAAGCTGGATCTGGTCAATCGCAGCGCCAGCGATCTGGGCGTGCTGATGCTGGACGCTTTCGCCAAGCATTTCGACGGCACGGCCTGGACCATCGGCCGAGGCTCGCAATTGCGTGTTGTGGATGTGGATCGCCGGTTCGACACTCTCTGGCATGTTGGCGATCTTCCTGGACAGGTTGCCTTCCTTCGGGATGACGAGCGCAACGAATCCGTATTGCTGGACACCCCTCACGATTTCCAACTCTGGCATTACCGCCTGCCTGACCGCCGATTGCTCAGCCGCGAATCCATGCCCGCCCGGCGTGAGGAGCGCAGTTGGCAGGTGTATAACGCGGCCGGTCGGACCACTGAATTCTGGATCGAGCATGAAGCCAACAGCGATCCCATGCTGAGGGCCTACGAGGGCGGCACGAGCACGCGCTATCCCTTGCCCGATCTGATTCAGGGGTGTACCGATCCGTTGCACATCTATTCGTTCGAGCAGTGGCTGGTGGTCTGCTACGCAACCGGCGACGATGACGCACGTTGGCACTTTATCCACCGCCATAGTCAGCGGTTATGTACCGTTTTGGACTGGCCGCTGCAGGATGCGAAATTGCGTTGCGTGGGCGATGAATGGGTGCTCTTCGACCATCAAGGCCGGCTGTGGCATATCGATATAGTCAGCTCTATGGTGCGCAGTTTGTCGGTGTAGTGAAGCGTCGCCGAGGTGGAGGGTTTATGAGCGCTTCGCACTCAAACGGGGGCAAACTCCCTCTCCACGGGGTTGGGTTGCTATGGCTTTGTGGTGTCAGAGGCGGCGGTCTGATTTCTGCTTGCCTCTCAATTGATTCGCCTAATCAAACTGGCCCTTATATCTCGCGACCTTTTCAGGAAACAACTCTTCGTAAAGAGGACGAGGAATGCCGAGAATGTTTATCTCGATCAATTCGAGCAGAAGCTCTTCCGAGTAGTCCAGAATGCCAATGCCAGCACATGGAATAACCAAGCCCGCTTCGGTTTGAGCACAAAGCGCTAAAGCCGATTGATCAAGGTGATTTACGCGGCATTCTTGCTGGATAGCCTGGTACCCATCGGCTGGGACGAATTGACCGAAAGCAACGCCCATTGGAGGATCTCCATTCTCCAGGGCTGAATAGCCCACCAAAACCGGTCCGCTGTAGATTGAAAATCGCGCCAATTGATTGTCCCTTCTTGCCGAGTAAGTCGGACATTACAGATTTCGTCACTTGTCTGCGAAAAAGCGAGGGCCTGCCATGCTCTGCGCCAGCCGAAACAGGCAATCACGACTGACCGTTTTTGCCACTTGCTTTTCCTTTCAGCCAACTTGCTCAAACCTATGAGTCAGGCGCTTGCGTCATTCATCAGTTGGCGCCGGACCTGCAATGAACACCTGAATAATTACGGGCATGTACGTCTCCAGTCAGGTCTTGATGATCAACATCGAGAAGGTGCGTCGCGGGCCGATACCGCCGTTGACCGGTGCCCCGACGCTGACCAATACGTAGCCCGCATGGTAGGTGGGTAGGATTTCATTGGATACAACTCTGTAGCAACACGATGGGCTGCTACGCTCAAACAGCGGCTAAAAGCAGTGCCGTTTCCTGGACTCCCACCGCCATCGCGCTTGGAACTCTCCCGCCATGAAACCACTGTATTTGGCCTTATCGCTTACCTGCCTCTCACACCCTGCCCTGGCCGAAACCCTCACCTTCGCAACATGGAACCTGGAGTGGCAGCGGTCGGCTCCGCTCAGCCAGCGAGAGTTCGAGGAGTGCTCCCAAATCAAGGCCGCTGATCGCGAGCGACTTGAAGAAACACACCCCTACCGGTGGGAATGCAAATCGCCGGCGCAGATAGCGGACATGAAGGCCGTGGCGGCACAGCTGAATGCTGATGTGATTGCCGTGCAGGAAGTCGAGAGTCCTGAGGCGCTTCAGCAGATCTGGCCGCAGGATCAGTACGATTTCTACGTCAACATGCAGAGCCCTTGGATACAGCGCACGGGGTTTGTTGTCCGCAAATCCAGCAGGCTTGAGGTCGGGAGGCTCGGCGATGTTCGCCCGCTTGGAGAGGCCTTCAAGAGTCATGCTCGCCATGGCGCGGAGTTACCCGTGACGATCAAGGGCATGACCCTCAAGCTTTTATCCGTACACCTCAAAAGTGGCTGTTTTGACCAGGCATTGAACAGCGGGTATGCGACCAAGCGTGATAAAGCTAACGGGGTCGTCACCTGCGACGTGCTTAGAAGGCAAGCACCAGCTCTGGAAGCCTGGCTCGATAAGGCAATCCAGTCTGGCGCTTCCGCAGTGATTATCGGCGATTTCAATCGTCGATTTGACGCGGAGGTTGAACACGAAACAGCGCCAGAAGTGAGTCTTTTTGCTGAGCTTTCAGATGGCGAGCCTTCTGCTGCCAGGTTGTTTCGCCCAACCGAAGGTTATGAGGCCCTTCCCGAATGCCGGGGCGGAGGCTCCAAATGGTTCATTGACCACGCATTGATAACTCGCGAGTTAAGAAAGCGCTATGTGGCCGGTTCGTTATCGGAGTTTCCTGTGCCGATGAAGGGTTCTGACCATTGCCCGCTTGTTTTCAGGATGAGGTTCTAAGCGGTTGATCGACTGGCCCATAACCTGTGGGAGCGAGCCTGCTCGCGATAGCGGTCTGTCAGTTGACGAAGTGTAGGCTGGCAGGGCCCCATCGCGAGCAGGCTCGCTCCCACAGGGGGAATGGGATTTGATCTTTAATTGAGCGGCGCTTTTTGGGGGCGCTTTGCAATAAAAAACCCGGCGTCCTGCGCCGGGTTTTTTAGTCAGTACGCGATCATCATTTGGAACTGGCTTGCGCCGCTTCAACGATCAGATCCGCCACTTTCTCCGGGTTGGACGTCATCACCACGTGGGAGGCGCCGGGGACGGTGACGGTCTTTTTCGAGCCCGCACGGTCGGCCATGAACTTCAGGGCAGCCTCGGGGATGTTCTTGTCCGCCGAACCGTAGATGAACCAGGACGGCAGTTTTTTCCAGGCCGGATCGCCAGAAGCTTCCTTCAAGGCCGCCTCGCTGATGGGCCGTTGGGTGGCGGCCATCAGTGCGGACTCAGCCGCTGGAACGTCGGCGGCGAACTGTTGGCCGAATTTGTCCTGCTGGATGTAGAGGTCCTTATTGCCGTCGTCCAGTGGCACCGGTGCGGCCAGGGTCGGCCCGAGGGTGCCGCCCGGGTAACGGCCGGACAGTTCGATGGCGGTTTCGCCTTTGTCCGGGGCGAAGGCCGCGACGTAGACCAGCGCTTTGACCCGCGGGTTGTCATGTACGGCGTTGGTGATCACGGCGCCACCGTAGGAGTGGCCTACGAGGATCACCGGGCCGGCGGTGTGCTCGACGATGTCAGCGACATAGTCGGCGTCTTGCTTCACGCCGCGCAGCGGGTTGGCGGCTGCCACCACCGGGTAGCCCTGGCTCAGCAACCGGGTGGCGACGCCATTCCAGCTGGACGATTCGGCGAAGGCGCCATGCACCAGCACGACGGTGGGCTTGGCGGCGTCGGGTTGCGTGGCGGCTGTGCTCTGAAGGGAAGTCAGCGCCATTGCTGCGGTGATGGCGGCGGCCAAGAGCGATTTGAGACTGAGCATGATCATTCCTTTTCTTTTATAGGGATGCCGGGCTCATGTGCGGCGCTGGGCGGCACATGAGCCCGGCGATGGGCTTACTTGCCGAGGAAATTCAACAGGTCCTGATTCAGGCGGTCCTTGTGGGTGTCGGTCAGCCCGTGGGGCGCACCCTGATAGACGATCAGCTCGGCGTTCTGCACCAGCTCGGCGGCGGCATGGGCGGAGGCCGCGATCGGGACGATCTGGTCGTCGTCGCCGTGCACAATCAGGGTCGGCACGTCGAACTTGGCCAGGTCGGCGCGGAAGTCCGTTGCCGAGAACGCCGCGATGCAGTCGTAGGTGTTCTTGTGGCCCGCTTGCATGCCCTGCACCCAGAACGAATCGATCAGCCCCTGGGAGACCTTCGCCCCGTCGCGGTTGAAGCCGAAGAACGGGCCCGAGGCGATGTCGCGATACAGCTGCGAGCGGTTGTCCAGTGAGGCCTGGCGCAGGCCGTCGAACACTTCGATCGGCAGGCCGCCCGGGTAGTCTGCGGTCTTGAGCATCATTGGCGGCACGGCGCTGATCAATGCGGCCTTCTTCACCCGAGCGGTACCGTGGCGACCGATGTAGCGGGTGATTTCGCCGCCACCGGTGGAGAAGCCCACCAGGGTGACGTCTTTGAGATCCAGGGCGTTGATCACAGCGGCCAGGTCATCGGCGTAGTGATCCATGTCGTTGCCTTCCCACGGCTGGCTGGAGCGGCCATGGCCGCGGCGGTCGTGGGCGATCACCCGGTAGCCTTGGTCAGCCAGGAACAGCATCTGTGATTCCCAGCTATCCGAATTCAGCGGCCAGCCATGGCTGAAGGTGACGACTTGTCCATCCTTCGGGCCCCAGTCCTTGTAGTAGAGCTGTACGCCGTCCTGGGTGGTGATATAGCTGCCGTTCTGGGTAGGGATGCTGGTGCTCATTTTTTGCTTCCTTGTTTTAGGCAGTCGGGATGACTGCTTCTGAGAAATGTATTGGAGAAATATGTCGTGTCTGAGAAGGCCGCTTTGCTGGCTGCGAGCTCAGGAGATCACCGCCGCCCGGCGTATCGAGGCCTGCCTGGCCTGGCTGCGTTTATTGGCCTGGGCCAGCTTGCCGACCAGTCGGATCGCCACGGCGGCGCAGGTGATGCCGAAGGGCAGCACGTACCAGTCGCTCATCGGGATGCGCTTGAAGTTGGAGAGGGCGAATACGGCGGCGATGACCCACATGCCAGTGACGTGCAAGGTCTTCCATGCCTTGGGGCCCAGCAGCCGGGCGGGTGCTTTGAATGAGGTCAGCGCCATCAGCAGGATGAAGGTGTAGGCGGTCCCGCCTGGAATGTTGTTCGCCACGGTGCGGGCCGGCCAGAACTCGGTATTGAGCTGCCCATAGGCGTAGATCAGCACAGCATGCACCAGGTGCGAGAAGGCAAAGGCGAGGCCGATGAAGCGTCGTTCGCGAACCAGTGCCTTGGAAAGCGGCGAAGGCACCAGTACAGCGAAGGCCGACGCGGTGAACGCGATCAGGAACAGTGCGAAGGAGGAACGGGCGGTGGCGCGGATGGCGCTGCGCAGTCCCTCGACCAGGTCGGGTTGGACAGCGACTGCCGTGATGCTCATCGCCACCACCAGGGCTGCGACCAGGCCGAACAGCTGCCAGCCCTGGGGGCGGTAGGATGGGGTATGCATGGCAAGATCTCCTGTCGTATGGGTTCGCCATTCAGGGGGCCTGATGGCGATTCGATGGGGAAAATTCTTGCAAGGAGATGTATACCGCCTATGTTCGACAACCGGCGGTTATACGTTCTTTTGAGTACGCGAATGCGCTAGATACAATGGCTTACAAACGCACGTCTATGCGTCCCGCCGGTAGCGGCTGCACTTGATGTGCAGCCAGCATGGCCTACCGATTGAGGCCGAAGTCGAGGGTCACGCAAAGACCGCCACCGTCGCGGTTGCGCAGACTCAGTGCCCCACCAATCGCGACAGTCAACTGCTGGGCGATGGCCAAACCCAGGCCGGTGCCGCCGGTGCTGCGGTTGCGTGAACTTTCCACCCGATAGAACGGTTTGACCACCTCGGCGAGGATTTCCTCGGGAATGCCCGGGCCCCGGTCGAGCACGCTGATCGTAACGCCCGTGCTCGCGTCGCCGCTGATCTCCACTTCGGCGGTGCCGGCGTACTTCAGCGCGTTATCCACCAGATTCACCAGGATACGGCGCAGGGCATGGGGCCGTGTCTCGATGACCGCGCCGTTCGTGCCGCGCAGGCTGACCTCCCGGCCGGTGTCCTGGTAGTCGCACACCAGGCTGTCGAGAAAGGAGTCCAGGCTGATGCGGCAACTGGCCTCGGTCGCCCCATGGACGCTGCGCGCATAAGCCACGCCTTCGCGCACCAGGTGCTCGATTTCGTTCAGGTCGTTGCCCAGTTTGTCTTTCTCCAGCGAGTCGTCCATGAACTCGGCGCGCAGCTTCATGCGCGTGATGGGCGTCTGCAAGTCATGGGAAATGGCCGCCAGCAGTTGCATGCGCTCCTTCAGGTAAGCGGCGATCCGCGCCTGCATGCTGTTGAAGGCCCGGGCGGCGTAGGCCACCTCACGTGGGCCGCTTTCATCCAACTGCACGGGGTGTGCGTTCGGGTCGAGGTTCTCCACGGCCTCGGCCAGGCGGCTGAGGGGGCGTATCGCGATCCGCACGGCCAGCCAGGTGCAGCCGATCAGCAACACCAGCTGACCAACCAGGACAAAGGGCAACCAGGGCGACAACGGCTTGACCGAGGGGCGCACGTCGATGGTGACCGGGCTGCCGTCGGCCAGTCGCACCTGGGCCTGGAAATGCTGCTGCGGCCCGGGGATCTCGACGAAGGTCAGGTCATAGTTGCTGCCCAGCGAGACCTGAAGGGATTGCGCCGCTGTCGCCGCGAGATCGTTCGAGGCCAGTGGAATGCCCGGGTCATGTTCGCGCAGCAAGTAATCATAGTTACGCCGCTGCAGACGCTTGGTCCACGCCAGGCGCTCGTCGGCAGGCAGACGGTCGAGGATGGCAATGGAGGTCGCCGTGTCGTGTTCGAAGTTGCCCAACATGGCCGTCTTGGTGCTTTGGTAACGTTCGTAGTACTGGGCTGCGAACGTCAGGGACTGGGCGAGTATCAGACCGACCAGGAACACCAGCCACAGCCGCGAGGCCAGCGTGCGGGGCCATTGCAACGCGAGCTTCATGCCTGCTCCTCGAGCATTTCGACGGCGAAGGTAAAGACGTAGCCTTCATTGCGCACCGTCTTCAGGTAGAGCGGTTCCCGGGCGTCATCCAGCAAGCGCTGACGCACGCGGCTGACCAGCAGGTCAATGGAACGGTCGAAGATGTCCGCGTCACGGCCCTGGGTCAGGTTGAGCAACTGGTCGCGGCTCAGTACCCGCTGAGGATGATCGAGGAACACCCGCAGCAACCTGTATTCGGCGCCGCTCAGCGAGACGAGGGTGTCGTCTTCATCGAGCAGATGGCGGGCGGTGGTGTCGAGGCGCCACCGGCCGAACTTGAGCAGGCGACCGCTTTCGGTGACGACGAAGTTGGGCGGCAGCATGCGGGTACGCCGCAGCACGGCATTGATACGCGCGAGCAGCTCCCGGGCGGCGAAGGGCTTGGCCAGGTAGTCGTCGGCGCCCATTTCCAGGCCAATGATGCGGTCGGTCTCGTCGGTGCGCGCCGTCAGCATCAGCACGGGGGTCGCCTTATGCTTGCCGGCGCGCAGTTCGCGGCACAGCAGCAGCCCATCGTCCCCCGGCATCATGATGTCGAGCACGATCAGGTCTACCTGGTTGGTTTCGAGAAAGGCCCGCATCTGCCGGCCATCCGCGACCACGGTGGTGCGCAGACCGTTCTTCTTCAGGTAGTTGCCGACCAGTTCCCTGATCTCGCGATCATCATCCACGATCAATACGTGATCGACATGTTCCATGCCCTGCTCTCCGAAATACGCGCATCGAGTGCGCAGTGTGACGATGCCCGGTTGCCGGTTGGCAGGGCAGCGCGGTTCTGCTTTTCCAGCCCGAGATTAAGCCAGAGCCCAGCCAAAACAGCAGCGATTGTATCGCTCTGTATCGCAACCCACCTCAGATACGTAACGCATCCAACCGAGGTGTTTCTCGACACAGCCGAGATACCTCACGGGCCTTAAATGAGCTCCATCGAGACAACATGAATCGCCTCGATGAAACCATCGAACTCATTGAAGGAAAACGACCATGAAACTGAAAACCATCGCTACCGCTTGCCTGATCACTGCCCTGAGCGCCGCCGCATTACCCGCCTTGGCCCAGGACAAAGCCGCCAGCGAGACCTACACCTACGGCACGCACCTGGACATCAAGCGAGTGGTCTCGCTAACTGAGGACGGCGGCCAGACCTGCGGCTTGGTAAATGCGCAGATCAACTACCTCGATTCGATGGGTGAGCAGCGGTCCCTGACGTACCTCAAGCAGGCAGACACCTGCAACAACGAAGGGAGCTGAGCTTCACGGCCCTCATTAAAGCCGCAATCATCGTGCAAACAGGAGTCACTATGAAGAAACTCAAGACCTACCTGACCGCTTTTGCCCTCGCATTGGGCGGCATGGCTGCCCACGCCAATGCCGCCGGTGAGCACAACCGAGGCAACAGCGGCCTCTGCTACCAGCTCACACCGCTGAAGAAAACGCCCTCGCCGCGGGCAGTTGGCCTTTGAAGGCGTTGTGGGGTGTATCAGGAATGGCGGTCCAGTTTCTTGAGAAACACCGTCATTTCCTTTTCGGCCTGTTTGTCGCCATGGGCGCGGGCGGCTTCCAGGCCTTGTTCCCAGGCACTGCGCGCAGCCGCTAAGTCACCCTGGCCCTGGTGAGCCTTGCCCAACAGTTTCCAGGCGGCCGAATACTTGGGGTCGAGTTCGACGCAGCGTTGCAGGTGTTCGGCAGCGCGGGGGAATTCGCCGAGGTCGAGATAGCCCTTGCCCAGGCCGAAGCGCAGCAGTGGGTTATCCACACCCTTGGCGAGCATTTTTTCCAGGGATTCGAGCATTGGGGGCTTCCTTGTTGGTTGGGTCAGGATCGTTCCCACGCTCTGCGTGGGAATGCCTCTACGGACGCTCTGCGTTCGGCTCTTGAGGGGACGCAGAGCGTCCCTGGCTGCATTCCCACGCGGAGCGTGGGAACGATCGGCACATCCAGGGTCAGAAGAAGCTCAACCCCACATGGAACAGCTTCTCGACATCGCGAATGTGCTTCTTGTCCACCAGGAACAGGATCACATGGTCGCCCGTCTGGATCACGGTGTCGTCATGGGCGACCAGCACTTCTTCGTCACGGATGATCGCGCCGATGGTGGTGCCCGGAGGCAGGCCTATGTCGCGGATGGCGCGGCCGATCACTTTGCTGGACTTGGCATCGCCGTGGGCAATGGCCTCAATGGCTTCGGCCGCGCCACGGCGCAGGGAGTGCACGCTGACGATGTCACCGCGACGCACATGCGCGAGCAAGGTGCCGATGGTTGCCAGTTGCGGGCTGATGGCGATGTCGATGTCGCCGCCCTGGATCAGGTCGACGTAGGCCGGGTTGTTGATGATGGTCATCACTTTCCGCGCCCCCAGGCGCTTGGCCAGCAATGACGACATGATGTTGGCTTCGTCGTCGTTGGTCAGGGCCAGGAAGATGTCGGCGTCGGCGATGTTTTCTTCCAGCAGCAGGTCGCGGTCCGAAGCACTGCCCTGCAGCACCACGGTGCTGTCGAGGGTGTCCGAAAGGTAGCGGCAGCGGGCCGGGTTCATCTCGATGATCTTCACCTGGTAGCGGCTTTCAATGGCTTCGGCCAGGCGCTCGCCGATCTGCCCGCCGCCAGCGATGACGATGCGCTTGTAGTTCTCGTCGAGACGGCGCATTTCGCTCATCACCGCACGAATATTCGCCTTGGCGGCGATGAAAAATACCTCGTCGTCCGCCTCGATCACCGTATCGCCCTGGGGCAGGATCGGACGATCACGGCGGAAGATCGCCGCGACCCGGGTTTCCACGTTCGGCATGTGCTCGCGCAACTGACGCAGCTGCTGCCCCACCAACGGTCCGCCGTAGTAGGCCTTGACCGCCACCAGCTGCGCCTTGCCTTCGGCAAAGTCGATCACCTGCAGGGCACCGGGATGCTCGATCAGGCGCTTGATGTAGTTGGTCACCACCTGCTCGGGGCTGATCAACACATCCACCGGGATCGCTTCGTTGTCGAACAGGTCGGCGCGGGTCAGGTAGGCCGCTTCCCGCACCCGGGCGATCTTGGTCGGGGTGTGGAACAGGGTGTGGGCGACCTGGCAGGCGACCATGTTGGTTTCGTCGCTGTTGGTGACGGCCACCAGCATGTCGGCATCGTCGGCGCCGGCCTGGCGCAGCACGGTCGGTAGGGAACCCCGCCCTTGCACGGTACGGATGTCGAGACGGTCACCGAGGTCGCGCAGGCGTTCGCCGTCGGTGTCGACCACCGTGATGTCGTTGGCCTCGCTGGCCAGATGCTCCGCCAGCGAACCGCCGACCTGTCCTGCGCCGAGGATGATGATTTTCATCCGTTCACTCCTATCGAATCGGTCTTAGCCGCGTGCGGCGGCGATCTTGATCAGCTTGGCGTAGTAGAACCCATCGTGCCCGCCCTCTTGGGCCAGCAACTGGCGGCCGTGGGGCTGTTTCAGGCCGGCCTGGGTGGCGATGTCCAGTTCCCGGGCGCCGGGGGTGCGGGCGAGGAACGCTTCGATCACTTCGGTGTTCTCGGTCGGCAAGGTCGAGCAGGTGGCATAGAGCAGGATGCCGCCGACATCGAGGGTCTGCCACAGGGCGTCGAGCAACTCGCCCTGGAGCAGCGCCAAGGCAGCGATGTCGTCCGGTTGGCGGGTGAGCTTGATGTCCGGGTGACGACGGATCACGCCGGTGGCCGAACACGGCGCGTCCAGCAGGATGCGCTGGAATGGCTTGCCATCCCACCAGGCTGCAGTGTCGCGACCGTCGGCGGCGATCAGCTCGGCGTCCAGGCCCAGGCGCTCGAGGTTTTCTTTCACGCGCACCAGGCGTTTGGCTTCCAGGTCTACCGCCACCACGCCGGCCAGTTTCGGCTCGGCTTCGAGGATGTGGCAGGTCTTGCCCCCCGGTGCGCAGCAGGCGTCCAGCACCCGTTGCCCAGGCGCCAGCTCCAGCAGGTCGGCGGCCAGTTGGGCGGCTTCGTCCTGGACGCTGATCCAGCCGTCGGCGAAGCCCGGCAGGGCGCGCACATCGCCCGGGGTTTCCAGCAGGATGCCGTCGCGGCTGTACACGCATGGCCGGGCCGGAATGCCATTCTCGCCCAGCAAGGCCAGGTAGGCATCGCGGGTATGGTGGCGACGGTTGACCCGCAGGATCATCGGCGGATGGGCATTGTTGGCCGCGCAGATGGCTTCCCATTGCTCTGGCCAGAACGCCTTCAAGGCTTTCTGCAACCAACGCGGATGTGCGGTGCGCACCACCGGGTCATGTTCCAGCTCGGCCAGCAGGCTTTCGCTTTCCCGTTGGGCACGGCGCAACACGGCATTGAGCAAGGCCTTGGCCCAGGGTTTCTTCAGTTTGTCGGCGCAGCCCACGGTTTCGCCGATCGCGGCGTGGGCGGGCACACGGGTGTAGAGCAATTGGTAAAGTCCCACCAACAGCAGCGCTTCGACGTCGGCGTCGGCGGCCTTGAATGGTTTCTGCAACAGCTTGGCCGCAAGCGCCGACAGCCGAGGCTGCCAGCGAGCGGTGCCGAACGCCAGGTCCTGGGTGAAACCGCGATCACGGTCCTCGACCTTGTCCAACTGGGTCGGCAAGGAACTGTTGAGCGACGCTTTGCCGCTGAGCACGGCGGCAAGCGCCTTGGCGGCGGCCAGACGCGGGTTCATGAAGCCTCCACCGCTTGGCCGAGGACGCTGCCAACGGCAAATTTCTCACGCCGGCTGTTGAACAAGTCGCTGAAGTTCAGCGCCTTGCCGCCGGGCAGTTGCAGGCGGGTCAGGCACAGTGCCTGTTCGCCACAGGCCACGACGAGGCCGTCCTTGCTGGCCTCGAGGATCTGCCCCGGAGCGCCCTTCCCTTCGGCGCACTGGGCGGCCAGTACCTTCACCGCTTCGCCGTTCAAGGTGCTGTGGCAGATCGGCCACGGGTTGAAGGCGCGGACCAGCCGCTCCAGCTCGACCGCCGGACGGCTCCAGTCGATGCGGGCCTCGTCCTTGTTCAATTTGTGCGCGTAGGTGGCGAGGCTGTCATCCTGCACTTCGCCTTCCAGGGTACCGGCGGCCAGGCCGGCAATGGCCTCGACCACGGCCGGCGGGCCGATCAGTGCGAGGCGGTCGT
Source organism: Pseudomonas sp. ICMP22404 (assembly GCF_006227205.1). Classification (GTDB taxonomy): domain Bacteria; phylum Pseudomonadota; class Gammaproteobacteria; order Pseudomonadales; family Pseudomonadaceae; genus Aquipseudomonas. The sequence goes on along the minus strand of NZ_VCNG01000001.1, from coordinate 726,394 downwards.
GCAGGCTGCCACCGGTGTCTTCGGCGCTGATGGGGGTGGCGACCTTGAGCAGCATCGGCCCGGTGTCCAGGCCCGCCTCCATGCGCATCACGGTCACGCCGCTCTCGGCATCGCCCGCTTCCACGGCGCGCTGGATCGGCGCCGCACCGCGCCAGCGCGGCAGCAGCGAGGCGTGACTGTTGATGCAGCCCAGGCGCGGGATGTCCAGCACCACTTGGGGCAGGATCAGGCCATAGGCAACCACCACCATCAGGTCCGGCTTCAGCGCGGCCAGTTCGGCCTGGGCTTGCCCATCACGCAGGGTCGGCGGCTGCAACACCTGCAAACCGTTTTCCAGGGCCAGTTGCTTGACCGGGCTGGGCATCAGTTTCTGCCCGCGGCCGGCCGGCCGGTCCGGCTGGGTGTAGACCGCGATGATTTCATGGGGGCTGGCCAGCAGGGCCTTGAGGTGTTCGGCGGCAAACTCGGGAGTGCCGGCAAAGACGATGCGCAGTGGCTCAGTCATGGAAGCTCTCAATCAACAACAGTCGCATAAAGAAAAAAGGCTTGCCGCGGCAAGCCTTTGAAGGGGGCATCAAGCATTCTGGCGATGGATCTTTTCCAGCTTCTTCTTGATCCGGTCACGCTTGAGGGTCGACAGGTAATCCACGAACAACTTGCCGTTGAGGTGGTCACACTCATGCTGGATGCACACCGCCAGCAACCCTTCGGCGACCAGTTCGTATGGCTGGCCGTCACGGTCCAAAGCCTTGATTCTGACTTTCTGTGGACGGTCGACGTTCTCGTAGAAGCCCGGTACCGAGAGGCAGCCTTCCTGGTATTGGTCCATCTCGTCGGTGAGGGTTTCGAACTCGGGGTTGATGAACACCCGTGGCTCGCTGCGGTCTTCGGAGAGGTCCATGACGACAATACGCTTGTGCACGTTGACCTGGGTCGCGGCGAGGCCGATGCCTGGCGCTTCATACATTGTTTCAAACATGTCATCGACCAACTGACGCACTTCGTCGTCCACTACGGCCACCGGTTTGGCAATCGTGCGCAGGCGCGGGTCCGGAAATTCGAGAATGTTCAAAATGGCCATAAGCTTGATAAATGCACGTGTGAGATAAAGTCGGGTGGCTGGCCTGGCGTGTATTGGGATGCAGGCTACCGTTGTAAAACGTTGCTCTTGATACGGAGCGAGCCACGGGGGCTCTGGCGTTTTACGCGAACGCACATGATAAAGGGATTCACCGCATGAGGAAATCACTACTCGCCCTGCTGCTCCTGGCCTCGGCCGGTATCGCGCACGGGCAAGTGCAACTTCGGGAAGGTTTCCCGCAGCAATACACCGTGGTCGCTGGCGACACGCTGTGGGACATTTCTGGCAAATACCTGCGCGAACCGTGGAAATGGCCCGAACTCTGGCAGGCCAACCCGCAGATCGAGAACCCGAACCTGATTTACCCCGGCGATACCCTGTCACTGGTCTACGTCAATGGCCAGCCACGGCTGACCCTCAATCGCGGCGCCTCCCGGGGCACCATCAAGCTGTCGCCGCGGATCCGCAGCTCGCCGGTGGCTGATGCCATCCCGAGCATCCCGTTGCAGGCCATCAACAGCTTCCTGCTGAGCAACCGCATCGTCGACACGGCGGCGGATTTCAACAAGGCGCCCTACGTCGTCGCCGGCAACGCCGAACGGGTGCTCAGCGGCGCCGGGGACCAGATCTTCGCCCGTGGGGCATTCGACACCGACCAGTCGGCCTACGGCATCTTCCGCCAGGGCAAGGTCTACACCGATCCGCAGACCAAGGAGTTACTGGGCATCAACGCCGACGACATCGGCAGCGCCGAAGTCGTGGCGGCCGAGGGCGACGTCACCACCCTCACCCTGCAACGCACCACCCAGGAAGTACGCCTCGGCGATCGACTGTTCAGCGGCGAAGAACGCTCGATCAATTCGACATTCATGCCCAGCGCGCCGAAAACGGACATCAACGGGCTGATCCTCGACGTGCCACGGGGCGTAACCCAGATCGGCGCGCTGGATGTGGTCACCCTGAACAAGGGCCGGCGCGACGGGCTGGCCGAGGGCAATGTCCTGGCAGTGATGAAGACCGGTGAAACCGTGCGCGACCGCGTCACCGGCGAACCGGTGAAGATCCCCGACGAACGGGCCGGCCTGCTGATGGTGTTCCGCACCTACGACAAGCTCAGCTACGGCCTGGTGCTGTATGCCTCGCGCTCGCTGGCGGTGCTCGACAAGGTGCGCAATCCATAACGGGTCTCACAACTTACCAACAGAGTTATCCACAGCTTGTTCCCGTTTGAACGGGATATATGACGATCAAGGATTGATCACATGACATTGCCTGAATGCCCCCCGGTTTCCCCTGCGGAACTGGAGGCTCGCCTGCGCCTGCACCGCTTGCCGGAGCTGGGACCCAAACGTTTCATGACCCTGATGGAAGCCTTCGGCTCGGCTTCCAAAGCCCTCAGCGCGCCGGCCAGCGCATGGCGGGCGCTGGGGTTGCCCGTGGCGAGCGCCGAAGCCCGGCGCAACCCGGATGTGCGCGACGGCGCCGCCCACGCATTGGCCTGGCTGGAGGGTTCGGGCCAGCATTTGCTGATGTGGGACCAGCCTGACTACCCGGCACTGCTGGCACAGATCAGCGATCCGCCACCGCTGCTGTTCGCCGCTGGCGACCCCACCATCCTGGAAAAACCGCAGCTGGCGATGGTGGGCAGTCGCCGCGCCTCGCGTCCGGGTGTGGACACGGCCGCGGCGTTTTCCCGCAGCCTGGCCAGCGCCGGTTTTGTCATCACCAGCGGCCTGGCCCTGGGCATCGACGCAGCGGCCCATCAGGCGGCACTGGATGTCGGCGGGCAAACCGTCGGGGTGCTCGGCACCGGCCTGGAAAATTTTTATCCACAGCGCAACCGCCGCTTGGCGGACGCGATGATTGCCCAAGGCAGCGCGGTGCTCTCGGAGTTTCCGTTGGACGCCCCACCCCACGCCAGCCATTTTCCGCGCCGCAACCGGATCATCAGCGGTTTGTCCCTCGGTGTTCTGGTGGTTGAAGCCAGCGTCGCCAGCGGTTCGCTGATCACGGCGCGCCTGGCGGCGGAACAGGGGCGCGAGGTGTACGCCATTCCGGGATCGATCCATCACCCGGGTGCCCGGGGTTGTCATCAATTGATCCGTGACGGTGCGGCGCTGGTGGAAACCGTGGAGCACATTCTCGAAGCCTTGCGCGGGTGGCAACGCCTGCCGCCGGCCCTGGAGCCGGCGCCTGTCAGCCATCCGCTGTTGCGCCTGCTCCATGCCGCGCCGCTCACCAGCGAAGCGTTGGCCGAGGCCAGTGGCTGGGGATTGCCCAAAGTGCTGGCGGCGCTGACCGAACTGGAGATGGAAGGACGTGCCACCTGCGACAACGGCCGCTGGTTTGCGCGCACGCGCTAGGTTTTATGGGGAAGATCGGTAAACTGCGCACAGCCTTATCTTGTGTTGCGGAGAATCTTTCATGGTCAACAGTTGGCGTGTGCAACAAGCCGCGCGAGAAATTCGCGCCGGGGCGGTGATTGCCTATCCAACCGAAGCGGTCTGGGGCCTGGGTTGCGATCCATGGAACGAGGAAGCGGTGGAGCGCCTGCTGGCGATCAAGTCGCGGTTGCCCGACAAGGGTTTGATCCTGGTGGCGGACAACATCCATCAGTTCGACTTCCTGTTTGAAGACTTCCCCGACACCTGGATGGACCGCATGGCCAGCACCTGGCCGGGGCCCAACACCTGGCTGGTACCGCACCAGAACCTGCTGCCGGAATGGATCACCGGGGTGCACGATACGGTGGCGCTGCGGGTCAGCGATCACCCTACCGTGCGGGACCTGTGCTCGCTGGTCGGGCCGCTGGTGTCCACCTCGGCCAACCCCCAAGGCCGCCCGGCAGCGCGCACGCGGATTCGCGTCGAGCAGTACTTCCGCGGGCAGATCGACCTGGTGCTCGGCGGCAACCTGGGCGGGCGCAAGAACCCCAGCGTGATTCGCGACCTGGCCACCGGGAAAGTGGTACGGCCGGACTGAGCCCGGCCCCAACCTCCGGATTCAATACCTATCCAATGTGGGAGCGAGCCTGCTCGCGATAGCGCCGGGTCAGACGAATGAGTGTTGTCTGATACACCGCCATCGCGAGCAGGCTCGCTCCCACAAAAGTTTTGTGTTGAATACAGAACTTATGCACACCACCGTTCAAAGGTGGGAGCGAGCCTGCTCGCGATAGCGTCGGGCCAGACAAATGGTGTTGGCTGATGCACCGCCATCGCGAGCAGGCTCGCTCCCACAGGGTTTAGCGCAGGCTCAAGGCAGCAGGATCGTCGAGCCCGTCGTGCGCCGCGCCGACAATTCGGCCTGGGCCTTGGCCGCTTCCGCCAATGGATAACGCTGATTGATATCCACCGTAAGCTTGCCGCTGCTGATCATCCCGAACAGTTCGTCGGCCATGCGTTGCAGGTTTTCGGCGTTGTTGGCGTAAGTCGCCAGGGTCGGCCGGGTTACGTACAGCGAGCCTTTCGCCGACAGAATCCCCAGGTTCACCCCGTCCACCGCTCCCGAGGCATTGCCGAAGCTCACCAGCAGGCCACGGGGCGCGACGCAATCGAGCGAGGTCAGCCAGGTGTCCTTGCCAACCCCGTCGTACACCACCGGGACTTTCTTGCCGTCAGTCAACTCCAGCACCCGCTGTGCGACGTTTTCCTTGCTGTAATCGATGGTTTCCCAGGCGCCATGGGCTTTGGCGACGGCCGCTTTTTCCGCCGAGCTCACGGTACCGATCAGCTTCACGCCCAAAGCCTTGGCCCATTGGCAGGCCAGGGAGCCGACGCCACCGGCAGCGGCATGGAACAGGATGGTTTCGCCACCCTTGAGCTCATAGGTCTGGCGCAGCAGATACTGCACCGTCAGGCCCTTGAGCATGACGCCGGCAGCCTGTTCGAAACTGATGGACTCAGGCAGGTGCACCAGGTTGGCCTCGGGCAACACATGCACATCGCTGTAGGCCCCCAGCGGGCCGCTGCCATAGGCCACCCGATCGCCCACTTTGAACCGGGTGACGTCTGAGCCGACCGCCTCGACCACGCCCGCACCCTCGGCGCCCAGGCCCGAAGGCAGGGCCGGCGGAGGATAAAGACCACTGCGGTAATAGGTGTCGATGAAATTCAGGCCGATGGCCCGGTTGCCCACGCGCACCTGCTGCGGGCCTGGTTCGGCAGGTTGGTAATCCACGTACTCAAGCACTTCGGGGCCGCCGTGGGAACTGAACTGGATACGTTTGGCCATCTTCACTTTCTCCTTGTCGCAGGACTTTTTACCAAGCCTGACATCGGACTCCTAAGCTTGACCTTCGTCAACTGTGGCGTGGGCAAGTGCGGTGGTATCCTGTGCGCCCATTGGCCACCGGCCCGCTGTACGCCGCGTAGCCCAGTCCTGATCAAAGGGGGTGTCATGACCACTCGCACCGAGGCCGTGAAAGCCTATCTGCTCGACCTGCAAGACCGCATCTGCGCTGCACTGGAAGCCGAGGACGGCGGCACTCGCTTCGTCGAAGACGCCTGGACCCGGCCTGCCGGCGGTGGCGGTCGCACCCGGGTGCTGGAGAACGGTACGGTCATTGAAAAGGGCGGTGTCAACTTTTCCCACGTCTTCGGCAGCGGTCTCCCACCGTCGGCCAGCGCCCATCGGCCGGAGCTGGCCGGACGCGGCTTCGAAGCCCTGGGCGTGTCGCTGGTGATCCACCCGCACAACCCCCACGTTCCGACCTCCCACGCCAACGTGCGCTTCTTCAGCGCGGAAAAGGAAGGCGAAGAGCCGGTCTGGTGGTTCGGCGGTGGCTTCGACCTGACGCCGTACTACGGTGTCGCCGAAGACTGCGTGCACTGGCACCGCGTGGCCGAACAGGCCTGTGCCCCGTTCGGCCCAGAGGTGTATCCGCGCTACAAGGCCTGGTGCGACAGCTATTTCCACCTCAAGCATCGGAACGAACCCCGGGGTATCGGCGGCCTGTTTTTCGATGACCTGAACGAGTGGGGATTCGACACCTGCTTCGCCTTCATCCGTGCCATCGGCGATGCCTACATCGAGGCCTACCTGCCCATCGTGCGCCGGCGCAAACACGAGCCGTTCACCGCGAAGCAACGGGAGTTCCAGGAATTCCGTCGCGGGCGCTACGTGGAATTCAACCTGGTCTACGACCGCGGCACCCTGTTCGGGCTGCAATCGGGCGGACGGACCGAGTCGATCCTGATGTCCCTGCCGCCGCAGGTACGCTGGGGTTACGACTGGAAAGCCGAGCCGGGCAGCGAAGAAGCGCGCCTGACCGAGTACTTCCTGCAGGATCGCGATTGGCTGGCGCAGGCCTGAACGGAGACTGACCCGATGACCATGGACCGCTACGTTGTAATGGGTAACCCCATCGGCCACAGTAAGTCGCCGTTGATCCATCGCCTGTTTGCCGAACAGACCGGGCAGACACTGGACTACAGCACCCTTCTGGCCCCCCTGGATGATTTCGCCGGTTGCGCGCGGGAATTTTTCCGCGAGGGACGTGGGGCAAATGTCACCGTGCCGTTCAAGGAAGACGCTTTCCGACTGGCTGACAGCCTGACCGAGCGGGCGCAGCGGGCCGGGGCGGTCAATACCCTGAGCAAGTTGGCCGATGGTCGTCTGTTGGGCGACAACACCGACGGCGCCGGGCTGGTGCGGGACCTGACCGTCAATGCCGGTTTCAGCCTCAAGGGCAAACGCATCCTGGTGCTGGGGGCCGGAGGCGCGGTACGCGGCGCCCTGGAGCCGCTGCTGGCCGAGGCACCGGCTTCGGTGATCATCGCCAACCGTACCGTGGAAAAAGCCGAATTGCTGGCCGAGTTGTTCGCGGACCTGGGCCCGGTCTCGGCCAGTGGTTTCGATTGGCTGCGCGAGCCGGTGGACCTGATCATCAACGCCACGTCCGCGAGCCTGTCAGGGGATGTACCGCCGATTGCAGGCAGCCTGATCGAACCCGGCAAGACCGTTTGCTACGACATGATGTACGGCAAGGAGCCTACTTCGTTCTGCCGCTGGGCCAGCGAACAGGGCGCCGCGGTGGCGATGGACGGCCTGGGCATGCTGGCGGAACAGGCGGGCGAAGCGTTCTACCTGTGGCGCGGCGTGCGCCCGGACACCGCGCCGGTGCTGGCCGAATTACGCCGACAGCTGGCGCTCTAAACCACTGTGGGAGCAAAGCTTGCTCGCGAGACAAGCACCTCGGTTTCCAACAGACCGGGTCGCTTTCATCGCGAGCAAGTTTTGCTCCCACAGTGCTGACCGTATCAATCCTCGAAGTGAATCGGGCACCTCTCCGGCCCTTCCAGCTTCTTCAACTCCTCCACTACATGGGGCCGGGCCTTGCGCAAGGTCAGGCTGCGCCCTTGGGCACCGAGGCGGCGGGCTTCCTGGTGCAACATTTCCACCCCTGAGTAATCGATGAAGTTGATTTGCTGGGCATCGATCACCACCCGTTGCCCTTGCAAGCGTTGCAGGCGCACCTGCAGGTAATGACTGGCGCCGAAGAAGATCGAACCGCCGACCCGCAGCACATCCGCCTCGCCTTCGTGGGCATGGTGCACCCGCGGCTGTGACGTGCGCTTGAGGTAGAAAAACAGCGACGCCAGCACACCGGCGTAGATGGCCGTCTGCAGCTCCAGCAGCAACGTGGCCAGGCACGTCAGGCTCATCACCACGAATTCCGCCCGGCTCACCCGATACAACGCGCGGATGCCGCGGTGGTCCACCAGCCCCCAGGCGATCAGCAGAATACTGCCGGCCATCGCCGGAATCGGGATGTGCGAGATCAGTTTCGCACCGGCGACCGCAAACAAGGCCACCCACAATGCCGAGAACACCCCGGCCAGGGGGGAACAGGCCCCCGCGTCGTAGCTGAGGCCGGAACGGGTAAAAGAACCGGCTGACAGGGAGCCGGAGAAAAATCCGCCCACGATGTTGGAAAGCCCCTGCGCCCTGACCTCCTGGTTGGCGTCGAGCAATTGCCCGGAGCGCACCGATAACGAACGAGCAATGGACAGACTGGTGACCAGCCCGAGCATGCCCACCGCAACGGCACCGGGGAGCAGGCGCAGGATCAGGTCGAGGTCCAGTGGCAGCGCAGTGAACGGCGGCAGGCGCCCGGCAAAGGCGCTGACCAGCGCCACATGCCCGAACATGGCCGGCCACAACCAGACCACCAGGCTACTGATGACCAACGTTATCAACAGGCTCGGCCAGCGCGGCAACAGCCGCTTGAGTAGCACACCCAGGGCCAGCGTCCCCAAACCCAACAGCAACGACGGCTTATCCACTGCCCCGAGATGACTGAGCAACATCAGCACGCCCTTCAAGGCCGTGGCCTCGTTCGGCAGATCGAGCCCCATCAGGTTCGGCAACTGCCCCAGTGCGATCACCACCGCCGCTCCCAGGGTGAAACCGAGCACCACCGAGTGCGAGACGAAGTTCACCAAGGCACCAAAACGTAGCAGGCCCAACAGCCATTGGAAGATGCCCGCCAGCACCGTCAGCAACAGAATCAAGGTGATGTAGTCCTGGGTCGCGGGCACGGCCAAGGGACTGACACTGGCGTACAGGACAATGGAGATCGCCGCCGTAGGTCCGCAGATCAAATGCCATGACGAACCCCACAGGCAGGCAATCAGCACCGGCACGATCGCGGCGTACAAGCCGTACTCAGGGGGCAAACCGGCAATCAGGGCGTAGGCGATGGACTGCGGCAACGCCAGGATCGCGCCGCTCAAACCCACGATCAGGTCACGGCCGACACTGGCCCGGGTCTGCCGGGGCAGCCAGCTCAGGAAGGGGAACAGTGAATGGCGGGTGGGGATTGCCATGGGGCCTCAAGGATGGGGGTTGAGAACAAGAGTATCAGGACCAAGCAGCGTTCTCCCTGTGGCGAGGGGATTTATCCCCGCGGGGTCGCGGAGCGGCCCCAAACAGCTGAACCCAAATGATCTGACACACCGAGTCGACACATTAGGGCCGCTTCGCGACCCAGCGGGGATAAATCCCCTCGCCACAAAAGTGCTCCGGATCACCTTCTGAGGGCTTATCCGGAGCACACGGGTCATCAGAGCTTGGCCTTCACCGCAGCCAACGCCTCTTGCCCATCCGCCGTCTTCACGCCGTCCAGCCATTTGTCCAACACCGCCGGGTTGGCCTTGATCCAGGCCTTGGCCGCCTCGGCGTTGGTGACCTTGTTGTTCACCACCTCGGCCATGATGCTGTTTTCCATTTCCTGGGTGAAGCTCAGGTTGGTCAACAGCTTGCCCACGTTCGGGCAGGCCTGTGCATAACCTTTGCGGGTCAGGGTATAGACGCTGCCCGTATCGCCGAAGTACTTCTCGCCGCCCTTGAGGTAATGCATTTTCAGCTGCACGTTCATCGGGTGCGGCGTCCAGCCGAGGAAGGTCACGAACTTCTGCTTCTTCACGGCCCGGGACACTTCCGCCAGCATCGCCTGCTCGCTGGACTCCACCAGTTTCCAATCGCCCATGCCGAAGTCGTTGGTCTTGATGATTTCTTTCAAGGAAAGGTTCGCCGGGGCGCCGGAACCGATGCCATAGATTTTCTTCTCGAACTTGTCAGCGAATTTGTTCAGGTCGGCAAAGTTATGCACACCGGCATCCCAGACGTAGTCCGGGACGGCCAGGGTGAATTCGGTGCCGTCCAGGTTCTTGGCCAGTTGCGTGACATCCCCGTTCGCCACGAATTTGTCATAGAACCCTTGCTGCGCCGGCATCCAGTTGCCCAGGAACACATCGACCTGGCCATCCTTGAGGCCGCCAAACGTGATCGGCACCGCGAGGGTGTCGACCTTGGGCTTGTAGCCCATGCCTTCCAACAGAAAACCGGTGATGGCATTGGTCGCCGCGATATCGCTCCAACCCGGGTCAGCCATCTTGACCGTCTCGCAGCTCTGCTCGGCCCACGCCGAGGCACTGCTCAACACCAACAGCCCAGCGGCCAGTACTGTGGATAACTTTTGCATGTGCTTCCCCTTACGTTCGTTATTGATTTTGGCAGGGTTGTGGATAACGGGCCTTGCGCTCCAGATCGTCGAGGTCGATGTGATTGCGCATGTATTGCTGACTGGCATCCACCAGCGGCTGGTGATCCCAGCTCTTGAGTTTGCCCAGGGTCAGCGCCTGGGCGACGAAACGACGGCGTCGCTGGCTGGCGAGCACCTGTCGATGAATGGTTGGGATGTCCCACTTGGCCCTGGCTTCAGCGAGAAATTCGGCGAACAGGGCTTGATGCTCCGGTGACTGGCTGAGATCTTCCAATTCCTTGGGGTCGTTACGGACATCGAACAACAGGCACGGGTCATCTTCGCTGTAGATGAATTTCCACTGGCCGCGGCGGATCATCATCAACGGGCTGATGGTGCCTTCGGCCATGTATTCACCAAAGACCTCGTCGTGCCCGCCCTGCCCTTGCAGGTGCGGCACCAACGAACGACCGTCCAGCGGCAAGCCAGGCTCCAGCGTACCGCCGGCCAGTTCCACCAGGGTGGGCAACAAGTCGGCGGTGGACACCGCGGCGCTGACTCGGCCACTGGCGAATTGACCCGGAGCACTGACCAGCAGCGGCACCCGCGCGGACATCTCGAACCAGTGCATTTTGTACCAGAGCCCTTTTTCGCCGAGCATATCGCCATGATCGCCGGAGAACACGATGATCGTGTCGTCCATCAAGCCGGTGTCCTCAAGGGTTTGCAGCAGCTTGCCCACGTTGCTGTCGATGTAGCTGCAAGCGCCGAAATAGGCACGGCGCGCGTCGCGAATCTTATCCACAGGCAACGGCTTGTCCCACAGGTCATAGACCTTCAGCAATCGCTGGGAGTGGGGATCGAGATCGGTTTGCGCCGGGGTTTGCGGCAGCGGGATGTCGTTGTCGTCATACAAATCCCAGAAAGCCTTGGGAATGGTGTACGGGTCGTGTGGGTGAGTCATCGATACGGTCAGGCAGAACGGTTGGTCGCCGTCCTCACGGATGTGGTCGAACAGGTACTGCTGCGCCTTGAACACCACTTCTTCGTCGAAATCCAACTGGTTGGTGCGCACGCACGGCCCGGCCTGCAACACCGAAGACATGTTGTGGTACCAGCTCGGCCGCACATCCGGCTCATCCCAGTTCACGGCCCAGCCGTAATCGGCCGGGTAAATGTCACTGGTCAGGCGCTCTTCGTAGCCGTGCAACTGGTCCGGCCCGCAGAAGTGCATCTTGCCGGACAACGCCGTGCGGTAGCCGAGGCGCCGCAGGTAATGGGCATACGTCGGGACGTCGGCCGGAAAATCCGCAGCGTTGTCATAAGCGCCGATCTTGCTGGGCAACTGGCCGCTCACCAGGGTAAAACGCGACGGCGCGCACAGTGGACTGTTGCAATAAGCGGCGTCGAACACCACGCCTTGCTCGGCCAGGCGCGACAGATTCGGCAGCTTGATGGGCGAAGGACCGTAGATCGGCAACATTGGCGCGGCCATCTGATCGGCCATGATGAAAAGAATGTTCTTGCGCTTCATGTAATCGCGGCATTCCATAGTGAGCGGTTATGCGAAATTGCTGCGATTGAGCATGTTCCCCCAACCTATTGGGGTAAAGCCCATGCAGGATAATGACTAGGATAAGCACAGCTTATGTATGACGCCTTGGGTGACCTGTCTCTGGATCTGTTCCGGGCCTTTGAAGCTGCGGCCAGACAACGAAGCTTTACGGCGGCGGCGATTGAGCTGGGCACCACACAGCCGGCCATCAGCCAGCAAATCAAACGCCTGGAGGAACAGCTCGGCACGCGGTTGTTCGATCGCATTTACCGTGGCATCGAATTGACCGAGGCCGGGACGACGTTGTTCGAACAAGTACAGGCCGGTTTACAGAACATCGACGCAGGATTGAGCGCGATCACCGCTCAACATCAGCACGAGGTGTTGCAGGTCGCCACCGACTTCGCCTTCGCCGCCTACTGGCTGATGCCGCGACTGCATCGTTTTCACGCTGCCAACCCGCAGGTGGACGTCAGCCTGGTGACCAGCGAGCGGAACCACAACATGTTGCGCACCGACATCGACGTTGCCGTGCTGTTCGGCGACGGTCGCTTCAAACAGGGCGAAAGTCGCTGGCTGTTCAGTGAAGAAGTTTTTCCAGTGTGCAGCCCGTTGCTGCTCAAGGAGCGTCCCCTGCCTCTGCCGGCCCAGGCCTTGTTGGAGTTTCCACTGCTGCACCTGCGCGGCGGCAACAGCAGTCACTGGTTCGACTGGAATGGCGTGTTCCGCGAACTGGGCATCACCTCGCCGCCAGCGCCGGGGCAATTGCGTTTCGACAATTACACCCTGCTGATCCAAGCGGCGATTGGCGGACAAGGTGTTGCCATCGGCTGGCGCCACCTTGTGGATAACTTATTGGCTCAAGGCCTGTTGTGTCGTCCCATCGCCGAGACGGTGCTGTCGCGCCTGGGGTATTACGTGGTCCTGCCCCAGCGTAAACGGCGTGGGGCACTGATCCGGCAGTTTGTGGACTGGCTGATGGAAGAACAGGCCACCAGCGGCGAGTCGCTCACGGGGTTGCCGTTGCCGTCCATTGCTGTTTGAGATGTGCGGGTGAAGGCACTTTCATGATCAAAGAAAAACCCTGTGGCGAGGGGATTTATCCCCGCTGGGCTGCGAAGCGGCCCTGCTTTTTTGGGGCTGCTTTGCAGCCCAGCGGGGATAAATCCCCTCGCCACAACAGCGATTCTTGCCGCAATGTTGCACGGTCGTCAGGTGGCGGCTACGAAGCTGACATGCTGGCCCACATGCAGATTCAAGCTCAGCTCATCGGCAATGCCGACGGCCACCCGGTTGAGCCGTTCCAGGGACTCGGCCATACCCGGCTCCAGGCTGGTACTGACCTGGGTGAAATGCTCGATACTCAACCCAGCGGCAGCATAGGGCGCATTGACGAGGGTCCATCGCAATGGGCTGTTGCGCAGGGCATCGAGGATTTCCTCGGCGGCATGCCGCTGCAAGTCATCTTCGCCCTCGTCTTCGTCGAGCACGGCGAAGTCCCCCACCAGAAACAGCCGGGGAATGTTCACCGCCTGCATGCCGACAATTAGCGCATCCACCGCCAGGACCTGTTCCACCGGACCCGGAATCAGCGTGCGTTCCACGTGCTCGCTGTTCATCGGCAACCCCGGCGAGTTAAGTAGGCAGATCACTGCATCGGCACCGGCCACGCTTTGCTTGACCCGTTCGGGGTCATAGAGATCGCCGGTCTTGGTCCGCAGGCCCGGACGCGGCGCCAGGGCCGTGAGATCATCGAGAACGGCAATGACTTCATGCTGGCGTCGCAGCATTTCAGCCATCAACGCACTGCCGAGGCTGCTCATGGCACCATAGAGCACCACTTTGATCACCGGGGTTTCGGCGTTTTTCATGGCTGTTTTTCCCTTTTTTACCGCGTATAAGCCTCTGACCTGCGGGAAACGGCGAGGGTTCGCAAGGAGTGACAATTGCAACGGATCAAGGGCTACCACGCCCATGTTTATTTCGATGCCAGCACCATCGACCAGGCGCGGGCACTGTGTGAGGAAGCGTCGCGCCTGTTTCCGCTGAAAATGGGCCGCGTTCACGAGCGCCCGGTCGGGCCCCATCCGGACTGGAGTTGTCAGCTGTCGTTCGATCCGCAGTACATCGGGGTGGTACTACCGTGGCTGGCGCTCTATCGCAAAGGGCTGGTGATCTTTCTGCACCCGAACACCGGCGATGAGCTGGCGGACCACACCGACCATGCGATCTGGATGGGGGCGATGCGACCGTTGGATCTTTCGGTGTTCTGAAATGTACTGAGACAGAACGACCTGTGGGAGCAAAGCTTGCTCGCGACAAGGGGCACTCGATATGCAGGACGACCGCGTCAGCTTCATCGCGGGCAAGCCTTGCTCCCACAGCCTTGCTCCCACAGACTCCGACCAGCGGAAAAAACCATTGCCTGCGGCGAAAGCTGGCTGAAAGCTTGCGCGATTAGGATCGCCTCACTACCGGCAAAAGACCGGTGGCCAGAAACGGATCTCCACGACCCGTTTGGCCGTTTTAACAACAACAATGGTGATTCTGATGTCCGCTGCTACCCGTCCTGCTGCACCCACTCCATCCGTCCGCCTCGTGACTCACGTTCTGCGCTGACCCGTCCGGTTCGCCTTAACCTCGCCGCGCCACGCCTGGAGTATTTCCCATGCTGACTTTCCTTGGCTTCGCCATGGTCATCACGTTCATGTTCCTGATCATGACCAAGCGCCTGTCCGCGCTGATCGCCCTGATCATCATCCCGATCCTGTTCGCCCTGTTCGGTGGTTTTGCGCCGAAGATCGGCCCGATGATGCTCGAAGGCATCACCAAGCTCGCCCCGACCGGGGTGATGCTCATGTTCGCGATTCTCTATTTTGCCCTGATGATCGACTCCGGCCTGTTCGACCCGGCCGTGCGCAAGATCCTCAAGCTGGTCAAGGGTGACCCGCTGAAAGTTTCGGTCGGTACCGCCGTTCTGGCGCTCGTCGTTTCCCTCGATGGTGACGGCGCGACCACTTACATGATCTGCGTGGCCGCGATGCTGCCGCTCTACAGCCGCATCGGCATGAGCCCTCGGATCATGGCCGGCCTGATCATCCTCGCCGGTGGCGTGATGAACATGACCCCCTGGGGCGGCCCGACGGCCCGTGCGGCCAGTGCGTTGCACGTGGATCCGTCCGACATCTTCGTACCGATGATTCCTGCGATGGCGTTCGGTGTGGTGGCGATCCTGGCGATTGCCTACATGTACGGCAAACGCGAGCGTGCGCGCCTGGGTGAATTGCACCTGGCCCACGATGAAATCGACCACAGCGAAATCAGCGTGTCCCAGTTCCCGGACGCTCGCCGTCCGAAGCTGATCTGGTTCAACGGTGCCTTGACCCTGGCCCTGATGTGCACCCTGATCGCCGGCCTGTTACCGCTGCCGGTGCTGTTCATGGTGGCCTTCAGTATCGCGATGATCGTCAACTACCCGTGCCTGCAACAGCAAAAAGACCGCGTTGCGGCACACGCCGGCAGCGTACTGGCGGTGGTCGGGCTGATTTTCGCGGCGGGTATCTTCACCGGCATCCTGTCCGGCACCGGCATGGTCGACGCCATGTCCAAGAGCCTGCTGGCGGTGATCCCGGACTTCCTCGGCCCGTACCTGGCGGTGATTACCGCGCTGGCGAGCATGCCGTTCACGTTCTTCATGTCTAACGACGCATTTTATTACGGGGTGTTACCGGTTCTCGCCGAAGCCGCCAGCCATTACGGCATCACGGCGGTGGAAATGGCCCGTGCCTCGATCGTCGGCCAGCCCGTCCACCTGTTGAGCCCGCTGGTTCCGTCCACTTACCTGTTGGTGGCACTGGCCGGGATCGAGTTCGGCGATCACCAGCGCTTCACCCTGAAGTGGGCAGTGCTGGTTTGCCTGTGCATAATGTTCGCCGCCTTGCTGATGGGGATCTTTCCGCTGTTCAGCACTCTATAAAAGCAATACCCGCGGCGCCGCGCTCCTGGTTATCCCGAAGCGCGGCGCGGCCTAACACTCGTTCAAAGGAACTCACATGGAATGGCTGACCAACCCGGAAATCTGGGTTGCCTTCTTTACCCTGACCGCCCTGGAAATCGTCCTGGGCATCGATAACATCATCATGATCTCGATCCTGGTCAGCCGCATGCCCAAGCACATGCAGGCGCGTACCCGGATCTTCGGTCTGGCCCTGGCCATGATCACGCGGATCCTGTTGCTGCTGTCCATCACCTGGGTCATGCGCCTGACCGCCGATTTGTTCGAAGTGTTCGGCCAGGGCATCTCCGGTCGCGACCTGATCCTGTTCTTCGGTGGCCTGTTCCTGCTGTGGAAAAGCTCCCAGGAGATGTACCACGCACTGGAAGGCGACGATGAAAGCGACGATCAACCGTCGGGCAAGGGTGGCAACTTCCTCTACACCATCATCCAGATCGCGATCATCGACATCGTGTTCTCCCTGGACTCGGTCATCACCGCTGTCGGCATGGTCTCCCATGTGCCGGTGATGGTGGCGGCGATCATCGTGGCCGTGCTGGTGATGATGCTGGCCTCGGGCACCATCAGTGAGTTCATCGACAAGCATCCGTCGCTGAAGATGCTGGCGCTGTCGTTCCTGCTGGTGGTCGGTACCGTACTGATCGCCGAGTCGTTCGACGTCCATGTACCGAAAGGCTACGTCTACTTCGCCATGGCCTTCTCCCTGGCCGTGGAGGCGATCAACATCAAGATGCGCACCGCGATTGCACGCAAGCGCAAGCAGCAGGATCCGGTGAAACTGCGCAAGGACGTTCCGGGTCAGTAATTGGACGGAGCAATGAACGAAGGGGCTCTTGGAGCCCCTTTTTCATGCCCGCAGGAAAGTTGCCCTGGACCCCGGACCTGTGGGAGCGAGCCTGCTCGCGATAGCGTCCTTTCAGTCACAACAGTATCGATTGACACACCGCTATCGCGAGCAGGCTCGCTCCCACAGGGTTTGCGGTGCTTTTCATGACAGTTTTGTTTCAATCAATTCTTTAGCTGTGCAATGCTGGCGTCCGAACCGTTCGCCAACTACAGCTTAAGTACAAAGAAGAACGATGTGGCATCGTCAACTTGTCTCTTTGAGACGCTAACAGGGGGCCTCTCATGCTGACCCTGCTGAATCTACTCTCTGCCGTGGCCCTGCTGATCTGGGGCACGCACATCGTCCGTACCGGCATCCTGCGGGTCTACGGCTCCAACCTGCGCCACGTCATCGGCCAGAACATGTCTCGGCGCTGGCTGGCCTTTGTCGCCGGCATCATGGTCACCGCCATGGTCCAGAGCAGCAACGCCACGGCCATGCTGGTCACCTCGTTTGTCGGC
Source organism: Pseudomonas sp. ICMP22404 (assembly GCF_006227205.1). Classification (GTDB taxonomy): domain Bacteria; phylum Pseudomonadota; class Gammaproteobacteria; order Pseudomonadales; family Pseudomonadaceae; genus Aquipseudomonas. Next base: position 709,410 of record NZ_VCNG01000001.1, on the reverse strand, counting down.
CAGGGCCTGATGGCGCTGACCCCTGCCCTGGCGACCATGCTCGGCGCCGACGTTGGCACGGCGTTGATGGCCCGGGTACTGACCCTCGACCTGTCATGGCTGTCGCCGTTGCTGATTTTCCTCGGGGTGATTTTTTTCCTGTCGCGCAAACAGACCCGCGTCGGGCAAATGGGCCGCGTCTCCATCGGCCTGGGCCTGATCATTCTCGCGCTGCAATTGATCGTCGAAGCGGCTACGCCCATCACCCAGGCCCAAGGCGTGAAGGTGATCTTCGCCTCGCTGACCGGTGACATCCTGCTCGATGCGTTGGTGGGTGCGCTGTTCGCCATGATTTCCTATTCGAGCCTGGCCGCCGTGCTGCTGACCGCCACACTGGCCGGCGCAGCCGTGATCAGCCTGCCGGTAGCCATTGGCCTGGTGATCGGCGCCAACATTGGCAGCGGCGTGCTGGCGTTCCTCAGCACCAGCATGCAAAACGCTGCCGGACGTCAGGTGGCGCTGGGCAGCCTGCTGTACAAGCTGATCGGATTGTTGCTGATCATTCCAGCGCTCGATCCCTTGGTACGGTGGCTGGACGGCCTGGATTTCAGCCCCCAGGAAACCGTCATCGGCTTTCACCTGTTCTACAACTCCGTGCGCTGCCTGGTGCTGCTGCCAAGCGTCGCGCCGATGGCCAAGCTGTGCGCCTGGCTGCTGCCGGAGCGTCCGGAAACCAATGGCACAGCCAAACCCCGGCACCTGGACCCCACAGCCCTCGCCACACCGAGCCTGGCCCTGGCCAATGCAGCCCGGGAGACGTTGCGCATCGGCGACCTGATCGAAAACATGCTCGAAGCCATGCTCGACGTGCTGCGCGGCCAGCAGACGGCGCTGACCCAGGAAGTGCGGCGCGTGGGCGATGATGTCGAGGCCCTGTGCAGCGCCATCAAGTTGTACTTGGCCCAGATGCCCCGCGAAGACCTCAGCGAACAGGACAGCCGTCGATGGGCAGAAATCATCGAGCTGGCGATCAACCTGAAGCTCGGCAGCGACCTCATCGAACGCATGCTGCGCAAGGTGCAGCAGCAGAAGACCTCGCAACGCCTGTCCTTTTCCGAGGTCGGCCTGGAGGAGCTGGCGGGGTTGCACAGTCACTTGATCGCCAACCTGCGGCTGGGATTGTCAGTGTTTCTCAGTGCCGATCGGGAAAGCGCCCGCCAGTTGCTGCGAGAGAAACGGCGCTTTCGCGCCCAGGAAAGACGAATGGCCCATGCCCACGTCAGCCGCTTGCAGCGCAAAATCGTACAAAGCCTGGAGACCAGTTCCCTGCACCTGGACCTGATCGCCGACATGCGGCGTCTCAATTCGCTGTTCTGCGGCAGCGCCTACGTGGTGCTGGAAACGGCCGAGATCGGTGCCCTGGCGGCGGATGAAATGTCCGACATTACCCACTCGCCTTGAACATCTGGCGCATTGTTCAGTCAGTAGGGTTGGACTGTCAGTCGCCGGGAAGCCGTTTATGCGTGGTCTGTTATTCGCTCTTTTCTTGTTCGGTTCGCTGCCTGTGGTGGCCCTCGACCGGTTCCAGGTCGAAGGCTACACGCTGCCCAACGGTATGCAGTTGCTGCTCAAGCCTGGTAGCGAACGCGGGCACGTCGCCATCCGGCTGGTGGTCGGCGTAGGCCTGGATGACTTCAGTTGCGCCGACAAGGAACTGCCGCACCTGCTCGAGCACGCGCTGTTCAGCGGGATCGATGAAGGCGGCGAAGGTGCCTTGGAAGAGCGGATGCAGGCGCTGGGTGGCGAGTGGAACGCCTTCACCAACAACGCCGATACCACGTTTGTCATCGAGGCACCGGCGAGCAACCAGCGCAAGATCCTCGACCTGCTGCTGGCGGTGCTGACCCGTACCCGCATCGACGAAAAGGCCCTGGAGGCGGCGAAACGGGTGGTCGAGCGCGAGGACGGCGGCCACTACACCCACCTGCAACGCTGGCTCGACCGCCAGGACCTGGGACACAAGGCCAGCAACCAGTTGGCGGTGGAGTTGGGCCTGCGCTGCGCGGAACGGGCCGAGGTCGAGCACCACACCCTCGCCCGGCTCGAACAGGTTCGCAAAGCCTGGTATGCACCGAACAACATGACGCTGATCGTGGTCGGCGACCTCGACCGCTTGCTGCCGGCCTACCTGGAGCGCACCTACGGCAAACTCAAGCCGGTCGAGCCCAGCGCCCATGAGGCATTGCCGCAGATCCGCTACAGCGCCGTGACCAAGCGCAACCTGATCCGCAGCCTGGTGGGCGATGGTGCCAAGCTGCACTGGCTGTTCCCGGAGCCGGTACTGGAAGAACAACACGACGAAACCTTCGACCTGCTCAAGAACTATCTGGACTGGGCCCTCTATCGCCAGCTGCGCCTGGCCCGCAGCCTGTCCTATGGCCCGTGGGTGGAACGTGAGGTGTTCGGCGGCGTCGGCTTTCTCAGCCTGAACGCGGACCTCGCCCGCGAAGACCTGCCGCAAGCCGAACAGGCCCTCGAAGAATTGCGCAGGACGTTGCTCAAGGACGGGCTGGACCCGGACAGCTTCATGCGCATCAAACGTGCAGCCATCGCCCACCAGACCTGGGCGGTTCAAGGCAACAGCGCCCTGGCCGATTATTACTGGGGCGCCCTGGGCGACTATGAAGACGGCCGCTTCGCCAACCCGGCCGTGCGCTTGCAGTCGGTGAGCCTGGAACAAGCCAACCAGGCCCTGCGCGAACTGCTCAAGGACCCGGGCTACCTGCGCATCGAGAGGTCGTTGCTCAGTGACGACGAGCTAGTGTGGGGAGTAAGCGGCTTGCTGGGGTTGTTGCTATTGGGGCTGGTGGTGTGGCGGTTGCGTCGCCGGGTTTGAGACAACAAGACGTGAAGACGCAAGGCCGGTGGGAGCAAGGCTTGCCCGCGATGAAGTTGATGAAGTCTTTCTGAATAGCGTCGCCTGCGTCGCGAGCAAGCTTTGCTCCCACAGTCCCTGACCACAGAGGCGGATGCGAGCCTCGCCATACAGGTGTCCGGACGATACTCTGTCAGGGATATTTCCTACGACTTACTGTGAACCGCCTAATGCAGACCCTGACTCATTACATCCAGCGCATTCTTGAATTGATGAAGCGCTATCCCGGGGTCATTGCGCTCGGCGGTTTCATCTCCGGCGCCGGCAGTTTCATATTGGTGGACCGCCAACAGGGCCTGGCCACCTGGATCGCCATCCTGATGCTGGTGAGCTGGCTCTGGCTGATGCTGGAAAACAGTCTGACCCGGCTGTTCACGCGAATTTTCAAGCGGGAAATACCGCAGCCGTTGCTGCGTTACGCCACGCAGATGATTCACCAGGAAAGCCTGTTCTTTGTCCTGCCGTTTTTCCTGATTACCACCACCTGGAACAGCAGCCAGTTGGTTTTCACCGGGTTGCTGGGGGCGTCAGGGCTGATTTCGATCACCGATCCGCTGTATTACAAATGGCTGGCGCCCCGACGCTGGGCGTTCCTGGCGTTGCATACGCTGACGCTGTTCGCCGCCCTGCTCACGGCGCTGCCGATCATCATGCACCTGACCACCGACCAGAGCTTCAAGCTGGCGCTGGGCATCGCCATGCTGTTGTCGTTCCCGAGCCTGGCCTCGATCTTTCCGATCCGCACCGTACGTAACGCACTGGCAATCCTGTGCATCACCCTGGGCATTGGCGCCGCCGGGTGGGTGCTGCGCTCCTGGGTACCACCGGCCACGCTGTGGATGACCGAAGTGGCGATCAGCACGCAATTGGAAGACCGCACACCCGGTGACAGTCTCAAGGAAGTCAGCGCCGCGCAGATCCGCGGCAATGGCCTGTATGCCTATACCGCCATCAATGCGCCGCGTGGGCTGGATGAGCGGATCTATCACGTCTGGCAGTTCAACGGCAAAGAAGTGGACCGCATCGCCCTGGACATCCATGGCGGACGCAAGGAAGGCTACCGCGCCTGGACCCACAAGCAGAATTTCCCGGATAACCCGACGGGCAAATGGCAGGTACGGGTACTGACAGAGAACGGACAGATGATTGGGGTGCTGCGTTTCAACGTAACCGAATGAGCAGGACGAGCCCTGATACCCGTCAGCTAAGAATCAAACGACGCAAAACCCGTGGGAGCCAAGCTTGCTCGCGATTGCGGTAAGTCAGTCAGCAACAATGTGACTGGTCTGTCGCTATCGCGAGCAAGCTTGGCTCCCACATTAGGTTTGTGGCTTGACAGACTTGCATTAGGGCAAGCCCGCTCCCACAGAAACTCGGTGTCAGCCGAAGAACCAGTAGCAGACCCCGATGGCCCCCAGCACTCCGGCCAGTTCCGCCAGCAACGCACAGCCCACCGCATGCCGCGCCCGCTGGATGCCCACGGCCCCGAAGTACACCGCCAGCACATAGAACGTGGTCTCGGTGCTGCCCTGGACCGTCGCCGCCACCAGGGCGGGAAAACTGTCCACGCCGGACGTCTTCATGGTTTCGATCAGCATTGCCCGGGCGGCGCTGCCGGAGAACGGCTTGACCATGGCCGTCGGCAAGGCATCGACGAAGCGCGTGTCCCAGCCGGCCCACTGCACCAGGTGCCGGAGACCGTCCAGACCGAAATCCAGGGCACCCGAAGCCCGTAGTACACCCACCGCGCACAGCATCGCCACCAGGTAGGGCAGCAGGCTCTTGGCAACGTCGAACCCTTCCTTGGCACCCTCGACGAATGCTTCGTACACCTTGACCTTGCGCAGGGCGCCCACCACCAGGAACAGCATGATCAGGCCGAACAGCGTCAGATTGCCGAGAATCGAAGACAAGCCCGCCAGGGCCGTGGCCGAGAGCGTTGCCAGCAACGCCATGAAACCGCCCAGCGCCAGCGCACCGGGGATCAGGTAAGCCAGCACCACCGGATCCCACAGGCGCAGGCGCTGCATGAACGCCACCGACAGCAACCCCACCAGGGTCGAACAACTGGTGGCGAGCAGGATCGGCAGGAACACCAGGGTCGGGTCCGGCGCGCCTTGCTGGGCGCGGTACATGAAGATCGTCACCGGCAGCAGCGTCAGCGACGAGGCATTGAGCACCAGGAACAGGATCTGCGCGTTACTGGCGATGGTCGGGCTGGGGTTCAGGTCCTGCAGGGCGCGCATGGCCTTCAGGCCGATGGGGGTAGCGGCGTTGTCCAGGCCCAGGCCGTTGGCGGCGAAGTTGAGGGTGATCAGGCCAATGGCCGGGTGGCCCGGCGGCACTTCCGGCATCAGGCGCAGGAACAGCGGGCCGAGGGCCTTGGCCAGCCAGTCGACGATGCCGGCCTTTTCGGCGATCCGCAGGAATCCGAGCCACAGGGTCAAGGTACCGAACAGCAGGACCATCACCTCCACCGACAGCTTGGCCATGGCGAAGATGCTTTCCACCATCGCCGCGAAGATGCCGGCGTTGCCACCCACCAGCCACTGCATCAGCGCCGAGACGGCCGCCACGATAAAGAAGCCAAGCCACAGGCCATTGAGCATCAGTTAAATCCCCCGGAAGATGCCGCGAATGATAGCGGGGCTGGCAGAAACGACAAACCCCGGATTTCTCCGGGGTTCAGACAGGTTACACAGCGCATTCCCTGTGGGAGCAAAGCTTGCTCGCGATCAGCGCAAAGTCTGCTGGCTCAATGAGGCTGACAGATCGCTATCGCGAGCAAGCTTTGCTCCCACAGGTATTTTTGCTCTCACCAACACTTCGGATCAGCGACTGGAAGGCTCGCCGGCCGGCAGCGGTTCCTTGCTGCGCCAGTGCGGCAGGGAATTCCAGTAGCGCTGGCCCTTGGCGTCATCGTACATGCCTTCCCAGCGAGAGATGACCAGCACGGCCAGGGCGTTACCGATCACGTTCAATGCGGTACGGGCCATGTCCATGACACGGTCGACACCGGCGATGAAGGCCAGGCCTTCCAGCGGGATACCGACACTGCCCAGGGTCGCCAGCAATACCACGAAGGACACGCCCGGCACGCCGGCGATGCCTTTGGAGGTGACCATCAACGTCAGCACCAGCAGCAATTGCTGGCTGATGGACAGATCGATGCCGTACAGCTGGGCGATGAAAATCGCCGCGATGCTCTGGTACAGCGTCGAACCGTCGAGGTTGAACGAGTAACCGGTCGGCACCACGAAGCTGCAGATGGCTTTCGGAGCCCCGTAGGCTTCCATCTTCTCGATCACACGCGGCAACACGGTTTCGGAGCTGGCGGTGGAGTAGGCCAGTACCAGTTCGTCCTTGAAGATGCGCATCAGCTTGATCACCGAGAAGCCGAACAGGCGGGCGATCAGCCCCAGCACCACGAAAGCGAAGAAGGCAATGGCGACATAAACCAGGATCACCAGTTTCGCCAGCGGCAGCAGAGAGGCGAAACCGAAGTTGGCGACCGTCACCGCGATCAGTGCGAAAACACCGATCGGGGCGTACTGCATGATCATGTGGGTGACCTTGAACATGCTTTCGGACACGCCCTGGAACATCTTCACCAGCGGCTCGCGCAGGTCCGATTGCAGGCTGGAAAGACCCAGGCCGAACAGTACGGAGAAGAAAATGATCGGCAGCATCTCGCCACGAGTCAGCGCCGCGAAGATGTTCGACGGGATCAGATTGAGAATGGTCTGGACGAAGGCATGCTCATGCTGCACTTCGGCGGCGGTGGCCTGGTACTTGGAAATATCCACCGTGCCCAGGGTGCTCATGTCGATGCCGCTGCCCGGATGGAAGAAGTTGGCCAGCAGCAGACCGACGACAATGGCGATGGTGGTGACGATTTCAAAGTAGAGGATCGTCTTGAGGCCGATCCGCCCAAGCTTCTTCGCGTCACCGACCCCGGCGATGCCGACGATCAGCGAGGAAATCACGATCGGGATCACGATCATCTTGATCAGACGGATAAAGATATCGCCCGCCGGTTGCAGCACGTTGCTGATCCACCAGGCCTTCTCGGCACTGAAGTGGTTGAGCAGCGCGCCCAGTGCAATACCGAGCACGAGACCGATGAGGATCTGCCAGGCGAGGCTTAATTTTGCCTTCTTCATATCGTTACCCTTACTTCGATTGGACTCGGACAGAAACAAATCGAACCACCCATGGTGATACGAATCGTGCTCCTGCCCCCGTATAAGGTCACCCCGAGCGCGCGCTGGCGGCTTACTGGCGGGCGAAAAAAGGCGCAACTATTGCGATGCGAGGGGGGCACGTCTAATGCCGTAAACGCCTACCCTATGCCGAATCGGCATGAGATTTTCAAAATAAAACCCGCATCCCAAGCGGTTCGAATGCGACATTTCAGCAGGCATAAATGCCGTGAAGCGGCGGTTTCAGCGTAGCCGGGCTTTATTTCATCTGTCGGGAAAACCGATAAAACGGATACCCACGGACGAGCCGAGGGCAACGGCGAGAGCTGGAAAGCTCTCCGATATACGGTCAGACGTCAGGGAAAAGAGAGAGGTGACGGGACAAAATGCCGCATAGGATGGGCGGTTGTGAAGCTCGAATAACCAGCCGCTCTGGAACAGGCTTCTTGCCCGTTAAGCTCTACGCAGGTTCGCCAAGCCGTCTCGATTTCGCGAACCTGCGTCGCAGCTTTTTTCCTGACCCGGCCCTTTCGCAGGCACCCCTTGTGCCCGTAGGTCACTCCGACCCTGAACGGTCAGAACGTCCCGGCCCCCTGGTCATGCATCGGCCCTCCTCGGGCTGTGCAGGGGAAAAGCAAGGCTGCTTTTCCCGTTATCCAGAACTTAGTACCAGTTGGGATCTTTCTTGAGTTGTTCCATTAACAGTTCTTGCATACCTTCATCGGGATTGCCGAGGAAGCGGTAGTTGGCATGACGACTTGGCGACTTGTCGGCAGGCAACCCGGCAGGTACCTCCACCAGCAAGGCGTAGGCCTTGTCCTTGTCGAAACTGAAAGCCACGAACAAACGCTCATTGCGGCACGTCGCCTGAGTTTCACACAGCGGCCCTACGAGATATTTGTCGCCGTCTTCCTCGACAGCATTCATCTGTTCCGAATCGCCTGACAGATTCATTACCCATTCCGGCAGGCGCTCTTCTTTCTTGACGACGTGTTGCCAGGTTTCACGGTATTGCGTGTCAGCCTCAAGCAGTTGATTGACCCGCATCTGTCCGTCATTGGCAGCCATTGCCATGGCACTGCCGCCCAGTAGCAGGGCGGCGGCCAGTCCTTTTAATGCAGCGTTCATGGTCAGCCTCGGCCGCGACGACCAAAGAAGAAGGAGGCAATGAACATCACCAGGAACACGACAAAGAGAATCTTGGCGATGCCCGTGGCGGTGCCGGCGATACCACCGAAGCCCAGGACTGCAGCGATGATGGCAATGATCAGGAAGGTAATTGCCCAGCTCAACATGGTGATTCTCCTTACGCTTTTCTATTTAGTTAGGGACTGCTTGGAATGGTTCCGGACGCGTCGGACGCACGGTCACCGGGTTAAAACACCCAGCGTTCCTGGCGGGGCAGGTCGGTGATCGGCTGAGCCTGATCCACATCCATCATCCGCATCGAGGAGGATGCTTCCGAGACGCTGCTGACGGCACTGAAGTGGGTTTGAGGAGCGCGATGAATCGACACCGGCGCCGGCTCGGGCTGCTGGCTGTAGTGCCAGAGGAGCAGTTGCTGGCCCACCACGAGGGTCACCAGCAATGCCAGAACGGCCCACAACCCCTGCTGAATGTGCAGGGAGGTGATGGGTAATCGGGCGGCACGTTGCAAATTCATCCTGGAATTCCTCCCCACCCCGGGTGGTGATCTGGTTGAGGCGCTCTAACGCCACGATGACTAGACCATTGCAGACGGCATGCCAGAAATTTATCGAGAAAAACTCTTTTATAATCAGGTAGTTACATCTGATATGCAAAAACTCTAAAGCGCATCCTGCACGATGGCCTTGAACGCAGTCGTGCGTATTGCACGACTGAAGGGGGGAAAGGTGATCGGATTCTTTTTGAATTGCCGACCGTGAACAGCGGTCGGAATGGGCAGGTCCGGTCACTCATCCCGGACGAATTGAAAAAAATATACGCAAATCAGGTCGTTAGGACGCCACAGCTCACCACGACGCTTTCTATAGGTAATATTCGCTCAGAATCGACCATGCAACTTGCCCGATTTTTCTGACACTAACCAACATCATTCATTAAAGGAGCGTAGGAAAAATGGAATCAGCCACCGAGCATCAAGGCCGCATTCTGCTGGTAGACGATGAGTCCGCCATCCTGCGTACGTTCCGCTATTGCCTGGAAGACGAAGGCTATACCGTCGCCACCGCCAACAGCGCCGCCCAGGCCGATACCTTGTTGCAGCGCCAGGTATTCGACCTGTGCTTTCTCGACCTTCGCCTGGGTGAAGACAACGGCCTCGATGTGCTGGCCCAGATGCGCATTCAGGCACCGTGGATGCGCGTGGTGATCGTCACCGCCCACTCGGCGGTCGACACTGCGGTGGACGCGATCCAGGCCGGTGCCGCCGACTATCTGGTCAAGCCATGCAGCCCGGACCAATTGCGCCTGGCGACCGCCAAGCAACTGGAGGTCCGCCAGTTGTCGGCAAGGCTGGAGGCGCTGGAAGGCGAGATACGCAAACCCAAGGACGGCCTCGACTCCCATAGTCCGGCGATGAAAGTGGTGCTGGAAACCGCCCGTCAAGTGGCCAGCACCGATGCCAATATCCTGATTCTGGGTGAGTCCGGTACCGGTAAGGGAGAACTGGCCCGGGCGATTCATGGCTGGAGCAAACGCGCGAAAAAATCCTGCGTCACCATCAATTGCCCGTCGCTGACGACTGAGCTGATGGAAAGTGAACTGTTCGGTCACAGCCGTGGCGCATTCACCGGCGCCAGCGAGAGCACCCTGGGGCGGGTCAGCCAGGCGGACGGCGGAACGCTGTTTCTCGATGAGATCGGCGATTTTCCCCTCACACTGCAACCGAAATTGTTGCGTTTCATCCAGGACAAGGAATACGAACGGGTCGGCGATCCGGTCACCCGCCGGGCGGATGTGCGCATCCTTGCAGCGACCAACCTGAACCTTGAAGACATGGTCCGCGACGGACGTTTTCGGGAGGACCTGCTGTACCGGTTGAATGTCATTACCCTGCATTTGCCGCCGCTGCGCGAGCGCACCGAAGACATCCTGACCCTGGCGGACCGCTTCCTGGCCCGCTTCGTCAAGGAATATGCCCGTCCGGCGCGAGGATTCAGCGATGAGGCCCGTGAAGCGCTGCTAGGCTATCGCTGGCCGGGCAACATCCGGGAGCTACGTAACGTGGTGGAGCGCGCCAGCATCATCTGTCCCCAGGAAAAAGTTGAGATCAGTCACTTGGGCATGGCCGAGCAACCGGTCAACAACGCACCGCGCATCGGCGCCGCGCTGAGCCTGGATGAACTGGAAAAGGCCCACATCGGTGCCGTGCTGGCCACGGCCGATACGCTGGACCAGGCGGCCAAGACCCTGGGCATCGATGCCTCCACGCTGTATCGCAAACGCAAGCAATACAACCTGTGAGCGGTACCTTATGAAACTGGCGATGAAGCTGCGCACTCGACTGTTTCTCAGTATCTCGGCCCTGATAACAGTGGCTTTGCTGGGATTGCTGCTTGGCTTGGTCAGTGTGATGCAGATGGCCAACACCCAGGAACAATCGGTGCGCGACAACTTCATCCTGCTGGACCTGGGTCTCAAGCTGCGCCAGACCCTGGGCGACCAGTTGATGATCATGCTCGATGACAAACCTGACCTGGCCGCGCTCGAAGACTCCAAGCGGCAATATTTCAGCCTTCTGGAGGAGGGCATCGCCCACGAGCAGAGCCTGAAGGAGCCAACCGCGAATTTCACCCAGGCCAAGGCCGACTACCTTGAATTCCTTGAAGCCTTTACAGACTCGCGTGAACAGACATCCCAGCTCACGGGTATCCAGAACCTCACTGAGAAATTCAATGTACTGCGCAACGGGCTGATCGAAGGCTATCGGCACGCCTTGAACAACATCAGCGAAACCCAGACCCGCGCCCGTGACCGGGCATTGCTGATTTCCGGTCTGCTGGGCCTGGTGGGAGTGGCGGTGCTGGTCATCGGATTCATCACGGCCCATGGCATCGCCCGGCGTTTCGGGACCCCGATCGAAGCGCTGGTTTCGGCGGCGGACGACATTGGCCAGGGCAACTTCGAAGTGACGCTGCCGGTTTCCTCTGCCCCTGAACTGAACCTGCTGACCCGTCGTTTCGGAATCATGGCCCAGGCACTGCGTGAGCATCAGGCCACCAATGTCGATGAGTTGTTGGCCGGCCAGCAGCGCCTGCAAGCGGTACTCGATAGCATCGACGATGGCTTGTTGATGATCGACCGCCAGGGCCGGCTGGAGCACCTGAACCCGGTCGCCCAACGACAACTGGGCTGGGACGAGGAGCGCCTGGGACAGGGATTGGGCGAGGCGCTTGGACGCCCTGAGCTGGATGAGGAATTGCACCTGGTGCTACGCGGCGGAACGCTGGAGCGAGCACCAGACGATCTGAGCATCGAGGTCGATGGCGAATCCCGATTGTTGACCTACAGCCTCACGCCCGTCAGCCACACCCAGGGGCATATTCTCGGGGCGGTGATGGTGTTGCACGACGTCACCGAACAGCGCGCCTTCGAACGGGTACGCAGTGAGTTCGTGCTGCGCGCTTCCCACGAGCTGCGTACACCGGTGACCGGCATGCACATGGCGTTCGGCCTGCTGCGCGAGCGCGTCCATTTCCCTGAAGAATCCCGCGAGGCGGACCTGCTCGACACCGTCAATGAAGAAATGCAGCGGTTGATGCAGCTCATCAATGACCTGCTGAACTTCTCTCGCTACCAGAACGGTTTGCAAAAGCTGACCTTGGCTCCTTGCTCCATCGAAGACCTGCTGGAAGCGGCCCGCCTGCGATTTGCCGCCCAGGCCCAAGCCAAGGGCATCGAGTTGCTCGTGGCGATCCAGGGCCCGCTGCCGCGCCTGCACGCCGACGCGGCGCAGCTGGAGCGGGTGCTGGATAACCTGATCGACAATGCCATGCGTCACACCGGCGACCACGGCCAGATCCGCCTGCAGGGCCGGCGCCATGGCGAGCGGGTGATTATCAGCGTCGAAGACAACGGCGAAGGCATTGCTTATGGTCAACAGGGGCGGATCTTCGAACCGTTCGTCCAGGTCGGACGCAAGAAAGGTGGCGCAGGCCTCGGGCTGGCGCTGTGCAAGGAGATCGTTCAGCTCCATGGCGGGCGCATGGGTGTCTACTCAAGGCCAGGACAGGGCACCCAGTTCTACATGGCGCTGACGGTTTGAGGCCGTTCGCGTCTAAGCCTCATCGTCCAGCCGCCGTCCGAGCCGTCGTCGGCCGCGGGTAATCAGCTCAATGAGCTGCACGGCACTGAGGGCATGGGCAAACAGCCAACCCTGGCCAAACGTTACGCCTTCGCTACACAGGTATGACGCCTGGGCCTCGTGTTCTATCCCTTCGGCAATCACCTTCAGCTCCAACGCGTGGGCCATGCGAATGATGTGCGGGGCCACGCCGCTGCTGGCGGCATCGTGGCCGAGGGCATCGATAAAGGCCTTGTCGATTTTCAGACAATCCACCGGCAGGGTTTGCAGGTAAGCCAGGCTGCAATAGCCGGTGCCGAAGTCATCGATCAGCACCTGATGGCCCACATCACGCAGCGATTGCAGGTTATCCCTGGCAACCAGCACATCGATCAGCCCACGCTCCGTCACTTCAAAGGCAATCTGCCGCGCCGAGACCCGATGCCGCGCCAGCAAGCCGGCGATCACTTCGCCGATGCGTGGCACCATCACGTCGCATGCCGCCAGGTTCACCGAAATATAGAGCTGCGGATTGGCCCGCAACAGCTGACCCAACTGGTCGAACAGCCGGTGCAAGACAAAGTCGGTGATCTGGCGGATCTGCCCGGTATCTTCCGCCATCGGGATGAACAGATCCGGACTGGTCAGGGTGCCGTCCGGTCGTCGCCAGCGCAACAAGGCTTCAGCACCAACACAGTTGCGGTTGCGCAGGTCGAAAATCGGCTGATACAGCACCTGGAACTCACCCCGCCGGATGGCCCCATGCAGCTCGACATCCATGGATTGACGCTGGCGCGCCAGGAGAAACACCAGGAAGCCGATCGCCAGGCCCAATATCAGGCTGGTGGGCAGCATCCACCAGGCGTTGGCTGGAATATGAAAGCCGTTGCGCTGGGCAATCAGCACCAGCTGATACTCCGGACTGTCGGTCTGCATGCGATAGATCAGACGGGTGGCTGTCACTTGCAGGGCATTGCGGTTTTTCGGCGGCCAAGGCTCGGTGGGCGGCCAATATTGGTCGGTACCCAGCACGGGAACGGCACGCTCGCCATGGTCCAGGACCACCAGCAGGCTGCTGCCGGGCGGCAGGTCTACCACGTCAGTCAGGTGTCCCCTGGAGGTGGCGACCCGAAAGTTACCGCGCCCCAGCATTAATACAGCGCGGTTTTCGTCGGGCTCGGTGGTGGTGTTGAGCCAATAACTGTAGGTCGGCCCCCGTAAGTCGGGCGCACGAGCGACTGATAATCCGCTCTGGCGCGGACGGCTGGAGCAGGCACCGCGACCGTCGACATACACCGCCTCGTAGACGAAGCGGTAATTGAAGCTGAGCTGCTGCAAGGTCGCGACCATTTCCTCGTCGCATCCGCGCAGCGGTTGGTTTTGCAGGTCATCGAGGCTTTCGCGCAACTGCCCGAAAAGCTGTTCCAACCGTTGCAGGAAACGTTCACCCTGGGCGTTCATCTGGTCGCTTTCGCGCTGCTGGGTCTGTTGCATGACAACGAACAGGCTCCCCGCCAGCAACAGCGCCGTACTCAGTGCAGCCGCTACCGTCGCCAGGAAAAGAGGGCGATGCAGCCAGCTTTGCAGGGTTTCGCGGGCAGCCTTCATCGATTGATAATCCGAAAGTTACCAATGAGTTATAGCCGCTGATTTGGATTTAGCCTTTACCGTCGGACAGGCGTCATTATTTTGTCTGGTTGAGCACCTGCAGGATCGCTGCACTTTGCGCGTCCGGCGTACCGTCGAACCGGGTCGGTCGATAACGCATCTGGAAGGCAGCCAGCACATGGTGGGTGGCCACGTCCCATTCGCCGGTCCGGGGCGTCGGGTAGCCGAGGCGGGCCAACTCGGTCTGGAACCAGGTGGCGCTCGGCAGCTGCGTCAGGAAGAAGGCCTGCTGGCGCGCCACGGCCTGTTCGTCCGGCCAGACGCCCAGGCCTGCTTCCGCCAGGCGCTTCCACGGGAACAACGGCCCCGGATCAAGTTTGCGCAGGGGGGCGATATCGCTGTGTCCGATGATGTTGATCGGGTTGATCGCGTTGCGCCGGGTGATGTCCTTGAGCAACGCGATCAGGGACTGGATCTGGGCTTCGCTGTAGGGGTACCAGAGACGCCCGGTGGGGCTGTCGACATAGCCCGGATTGACGATCTCGATGCCGATGGAGCTGGAGTTGAGCCAGGTCCGCCCCTGCCATTCGCTTTCCCCGGCGTGCCAGGCGCGCCGGCTTTCATCCACCAGCTTATAGATGGTCGCGTCCTTGTCGTCGGCGATCAGGTAATGGGCGCTGACCTCGCCATGGGTCAACAGCGCGAGGGACCGCTCCAGGGAAGCCGAGGTGTAATGCACCACGACGAACTGGATGCGGCTGTCCTGATTGACCGACGGATGGCTGGTATCAAGCCGTGGACCGCTGGCACAACCGGCCAGGGTCAGTAAAAAGACAATGATCGAGACAATTTTCATGGCGCACATGCGTCTACGGATGACGAATAATGCAACAGTGTAACGTATCACTGTGCAAGGATCCGGCTTGCCTTCCGATTTAAGCAAAATGGAACAATTGACCTCAGCCCAGCTCCACTCGGTTACGCCCCGCAGATTTCGCCCGATAAAGCGCCTGATCGGCTCTTTTAAGCACCAGATCGCTGTATTCGCCTGCTTTGAATGCGGTCATGCCCACGGATACGGTAATCGTCACCGGCTCACCCTTGAAGTGAAACGGACAGGCTTCGATGGCTGCCCGCAGGCCTTCAACCAGCTTGGCACCTGACGCCAGGGGAGTATCGGGCACCAGCAAGACAAACTCCTCGCCGCCAAAACGAGCGATGAAGTCGCTGCCCCGCAGACGTTTGCGCAACACGGTGGCGATAATCTTCAACACCCGATCACCCGCCAGGTGACCGTAGTTGTCATTGATCCGCTTGAAATGATCGAGGTCGAGCATCGCCAGCAGCAAGCTGTTGCCGTGTCGCTGCCACTGGGTGACCTCGTGTTCAAGCCGCTCGGTCCAGGCAGCGCGGTTGGGCAACCCGGTGAGCGGGTCAATCAATGCCTTTTGTCGCTGCTCTTCAAGGTTTTCACGCACGACCTGGGCTTCCTGCTCCATCACCGCGACGCGCTCGGCCAAGCTCTTGAGGCGGCTGGCAACCTCTTGCTCGCGCTGGTCACGCTGCTTCTGGTGCTGGTCCATGGTACCGAGCAGGCCTTCCAGATGGTTCTCCAGCACCTGCTTGAGTCCCTCCAGGTCGTCGGCTTCCTGCATGCTGCTTTGCAGACCATCGACCTGCTCACGAATCTGGGTGTCCATTACCCTGGAAGCCGAGAGGTTGTCGGCGTGGCCTTCACTGGCCGCGCGCAAGCTGCTCTGGAACGACTCCAACCGATCATTGAGGCGCTGCAGATACGCCTCGAACTCATGCTGGCCACTGTCGGTGATGGCCAACATGAGCGTCGCGAAGTCGTCGAGAATCGGCAATAACTCGTACCAGTTCAAACCGTTTCGAAGACGTTCCCCCATGGCCTCGGCTTGAGGGCGATGCCGCTCAGGCAGGGTGAGGTCACCCAGCAGGCCCAGCAGGGTGTCTTCGATGTGCTTCGCCACCGAACTGTAGGAGGGCTCCGGGGAGTCGGGCAGGGCGTAATGGGCCTCATCCGGATCAACGGGCAACGGCTCGACGGTGGTCGGAGGCTCATCAGCTTCTGTGTCAGGGGACGGTGCTTCCTCCAGTACGGGTGATGGCGCCTCGGGCATCAGCTCATCGGGATTATCCAGCGCAGCCGCGGCAGCCGCGGGCTCCGTGACAGGGGTTGCTGGCCCAGCCGTTTTCTCTGGTTCGGGGGCCGACGGCGCGATGTCGGTGCCAGACTTCGGAACGGGGTCGAGGATTGGCGGAATGAAGGCAACCGGTTCGGGGGGCTCATCGACGGGCCGGGTCTGCTCCACGGTCGGCATGACGGGGGCAGCAACGGTTGTCGGCTGCATCGGCACGGGCGGGGGCGGGGGCGCTTCGGGCGAGGACGCCGGGGGTACAAGCACACCCTTGTCCGGAGCGGCCGCCTGCGACTGAGGGATCGTATCTTCGTGACCATGCCCCCCAAACAGCCGTTGCAGCAGGCCGGGACGACTCGCTTCGGCAGGCATCTCCAATGCATCCAGCGCCTTGCCCTGCAAGCTGCTCAACTCGCTGAGCAACAGGGGAATTTCCCGGGCCTGGTCGACACGTGCCTCCAGTTGTTTGGCAAACTTTTTCAGCGGCCGACGCACGTCTTTCGGCAGTGGCAGGGTCTGCAACTGAGCGACCAGCGCGGTCAATGCGGTGCTCATCTGTTCGACCCGGGTCTCGCGGCGCTGCTCGGAATCCAGCACGGCTTTTTCCAAGCGTGGCAACAGGGCGGCGAGGGCGGCATCCATGTCATCGGTGCGCACCACTTCGCGCATCTCTTTCATGCATTGATCAACGGCCCGGTCCGTGCCCTCGGCGGCCAGGGTGCTGCGCACCAGGCCACGGCGCAGCAAGTCGAGCCGGGCATCCCAGCGGCGCTCCAGCTTTTCCTGTTGCTCAATGCTCTTGAGGTACTTCTCTCTCCAGCGTTCGGCGTCGTCGCTCATTCATCGGGTCCGCAAGGGGCAGAACTCAGCGCAGGAAATGCGTCGGCCGTGAGCGAACCCGGTAGACGAATTTCGACTGCAACCGGCAGGTGATCGGAAATGGGCTGGGCCAGGACCTCGACACGCTCAAGGGTCAGGGTCGGGCTCAGCAGAATATGGTCCAGGCAGCGCTGGGGGCGCCAGCTGGGGAATGTCGCTTCGAGTTGGGGCGCGAGCAGGCCGAGGTCGCGCAGGGGCGACGTCTGCAACAGGTCGTTGGCGTGGGTGTTCATGTCGCCCATCAGCACCTGATGTTTATACCCACCGATCAATTCACGGATATAGGCCAGTTGCATCGTCCGGGTACGCGCCCCGAGGGCCAGGTGCATCATGACCACGACCAATGCCTCCGGACCTTCGCCGAAGCGCGCCAGGATCGCTCCGCGCCCCTTGGGGCCCGGCAGCGGATGGTCTTCGATCGCCCAGGGCCGCAGGCGACTCAACACACCATTGCTGTGCTGGGCGAGACGGCCGAGGTTGCGATTGAGTTGCTGATACCAGTAGGGGAACGCACCCAGTTGGGCCAGATACTCCACCTGGTTGACGTAACCTGACCTCAGGCTGCCGCCATCGACCTCTTGCAAGGCCACCAGGTCGAAATCCTTCAACAGGTCGCCGATTTTCTGCAGGTTACCGGCACGCCCGGGATGGGGCAGCAGATGCTGCCAACCCCGGGTCAGGTAATGTCGGTAGCGTTCGGTGCTGATACCCACCTGGATGTTGAAGCTGAGCAGCCGCAAGCGACTGTCGGCGGGCAGGCCAGTGGACGCGACATGATGCTCGTTGACCCGCGGCTCATGCAGGCCAACGATGCGTTCGGTGCTCCAGCGAGCCATGGCGTGGGCCGCGCTTAGTTGGCAGCAGCCTTGGTCGTCGCTCGCTCTTTGGCGATCAGCTTGTCGGCCAGTTGCAGCGCTTCGTCAGCGCCGCCGGCAGAGCCGATATCAAAGCGGTATTTACCGTTGACGATCATGGTTGGTACGCCGGTGATCTCGTACTTCTTCGCCAGCTCCTTGGCTTTGACGATTTGGCCCTTCACGGCGAAAGAGTCAAAGGTCGCCAGGAATTTCTCCTTGTCTACGCCCTGGGTTGCCAGGAAGTCTGCCATGTCACTTTTGTCAGTCAGCTTCTTATGTTCTTTCTGGATCGCGTTGAACACCGCAGCGTGAACCTTGTGCTCGACGCCCATGGCCTCGAGGGTCAGGAACATCTGGCCATGGGCATCCCACGGGCCGCCAAACATGGCAGGGATGCGAACGAAGTTCACGTCCGAAGGCAGCTTATCGACCCATGGATTGATCACCGGCTCGAAAGCGTAGCAATGCGGGCAGCCATACCAGAACAGCTCCACCACTTCGATCTTGCCGGGCACGGCTACCGGAACCGGGTTGCTCAATTCGACGTAAGGGGCCTTCGATTCCTCGGCGTTGGCTTGAGCGCCGATGCCGAACAGGCTGGCGGCGACGAGCGCGGCGCTGATGATCAGATTACGCATGCTTTACTCCTGGACAAATAGGTGGCCTCGCGAGGTGTGCTTTCAGACAGACCACGGCGGGTTCAAGTTCTTAGTGTAACGGCAGCGGCCACAAAAAAGGGCGGCCAAAGCCACCCTTTTGATGCTTGCATCGACAGATTAATCGAGCGTTAACGTTACAAGCGGTGTACAGCTCCCGCAACGCCGCTCAAAGACCTTAGTGCAGGCCCTGGATGTAGCTGGCGACAGCGGCGATATCTTCGTCGCTCAGCTTGCGGGCGATGGTGCGCATGGTCATCGCGTCGCCGTCGTTGGCACGACCGCCTTCTTCCTTGCGGAAATCGGTCAGTTGCTTGGCTACGTATTGGGCATGCTGGCCTCCCAGGTGCGGGAAGCCGGCAGCGGCGTTACCGGCACCGTTCGGCGAATGGCAACCGGTGCAGGCCGGCAGGCCTTTGTCCAGATCACCGCCACGGAACAGCTTCTCACCGCGGGCCACCAGTTTCTGGTCGGCGGCGCCGATGCTGCCTTTCTGGCTGGCAAAGTAAGCGGCGATGTCCGACAGATCCTGATCGCTCAGGTTGGTCAGCAGGCCAGTCATTTCCAGAACGGTACGCTTGCCCGACTTGATGTCGTGCAATTGCTTGGTCAGGTAGCGTTCGCCCTGGCCCGCCAGTTTCGGAAAGTTTGGCGCTGCGCTGTTGCCATCCGGCCCATGGCAGGCCCCGCATACGGCGGCTTTCGCCTGGCCGGCGGCGGCATCGCCAGCGGCGTGGGCTACGCCGGATATCCCCAAGGTCAACAGCAGACTCACGATCAGTTTGTTCATCAGCTAATCCAACTACGGCTAAGGGTTAAAGAGTTATGGACCGGGTTTACTCGCTCATCCACTGGATGATGGCTCGGTAATCCTCGGCACTGCAGTCCATGCACAAACCACGCGGCGGCATCGCCTTGAAACCCTGGGTCACGTGTTGCACCAGCGTCCCCATACCTTTCGCCAACCTCGGCGTCCAAGCTTCCTGATCGCCCTTGCGGGGCGCCGTTGGGAGTTGGCCGGAATGACAGGCACCACAAACACGGTTGTACACAGCTTCCGGATCCTGTGTAGCCTGAGCGCTGTAAAGCGGTATCAGGACACCGGCAGCTAGCAGCCATTTCGTCATAAAACGACCTTTTCAGGGTTGAGAGCAAGCTGCGTTCTGATGCGCAATTTAGGTCGATCGCTCTCGTGAGCCTCATCCTTCGCTGGGACAAAGCGCACACAAAATCTGCGGCATTATATACTGGCGTCACTGAAACGGAAACGACACAGCTTGCCGCGTCCATTCCCGACGCCGCCCACATCGGAAATCCCATGCAACTGAAGAACCCCATCCTTGGCCTGTGCCAACAGTCCACCTTCATGCTCAGCGCCGCCAAAGTCGATCAATGCCCCGACGACGAAGGCTACGAAGTGGCGTTTGCCGGGCGTTCCAACGCCGGCAAATCCAGCGCACTGAACACCTTGACCCACGCAAGCCTGGCACGTACCTCGAAAACCCCGGGGCGCACGCAGCTGTTGAACTTCTTCAAGCTAGACGATGAACGCCGTTTGGTCGACCTTCCCGGCTACGGCTATGCCAAGGTGCCGATTCCGCTCAAGCAACACTGGCAGCGTCACCTGGAAGCCTATCTGGGCAGCCGCGAGAGTTTGAAGGGTTTGATCCTGATGATGGACATCCGCCATCCGATGACCGACTTCGACACGCTGATGCTCGATTGGGCGGTCGCCAGCGGCATGCCCATGCACATCCTGCTGACCAAAGCGGACAAGCTCACCTACGGTGCGGCCAAGAACACGCTGCTCAAAGTGCAGTCGGAAATCCGCAAAGGCTGGGGCGACGCAATCACCATCCAGCTGTTCTCGGCACCCAAGCGCATGGGCCTGGAAGAAGCCTACACCGTGCTGGCCGATTGGATGGAGCTGGCGGACAAGGGCAGCGAAGAGGCCGAATAAGCCAAATCGCAGGCAAAAAAAACCCCGGACTTCGTATGGGGAGGGGGAAGTTCGGGGTCCAAGTTCCGGACCGCTAGGGCGGGGTCCAGATATCTGCCAACACTTAACACAACATAGGAGCATTGAAGGGCTTCACCAGCCATTCAGAATCTCTGAGTGGCATTTCATGGGTTTAGTTCAGATTATTTTTGAAATGCCCTTAGGAAATTTCTTACTCACCCCTCGCAGGCAATGACATTCCATTGTGGCGAGGGGATTTATCCCCGCTGGGCTGCAAAGCAGCCCCTCGGAAGTTCGTCACGCCTCAGTGCGCCTCATCCCAGTTGTCGCCCACGCCCACTTCCACCAGCAGCGGCACGTCCAGCGTGGCGGCGGCGCTCATGTACTGGCGAATGTCCTTGCTGACCTGTTCGACCAGGTCTTCCCGTACTTCCAGCACCAGTTCGTCGTGCACCTGCAGAATCACCCGGGCATCCAGCCCTGAGGTCGTCAACCAGCGATCCACGGCCACCATCGCTTTCTTGATGATGTCGGCCGCGGTGCCTTGCATCGGTGCGTTGATGGCCGTGCGCTCAGCCCCCTTGCGCAGCGCCGGGTTCTTCGCGTTGATGTCCGGCAGGTACAACCGACGGCCGAAAATGGTTTCGACAAACCCCTGTTCGGCGGCCTGGGCGCGGGTGCGCTCCATATACTCCAGCACACCCGGATAGCGGGCGAAGTAGCGATCGATGTAGGCCTGGGACTGCTTGCGATCAACACCGATCTGTTTGGCGAGACCGAAGGCGCTCATGCCGTAGATCAAGCCGAAGTTGATCGCCTTGGCGCTGCGACGCTGGTCATGGCTGACGGCCTCCAGCTCGACGCCGAACACCTCGGCGGCAGTGGCCCGGTGCACGTCCAGGTCGTTGCGGAACGCGTGGAGCAGACCTTCATCCTTGGCCAGGTGCGCCATGATCCTCAATTCGATCTGCGAGTAGTCCGCCGCCAGCAGCTTGTAGCCTTTCGGTGCGACGAACGCCTGTCGGATCCGCCGACCTTCAGCGGTACGGATTGGAATGTTCTGCAGGTTCGGATCGATGGACGACAGTCGTCCGGTCGCGGCAACGGCTTGTTGATAATTGGTGTGGACGCGGCCGGTGCGGCTGTTGATCTGCTCCGGCAGGCGATCGGTATAGGTGCTCTTGAGCTTGCTCAGCGAGCGGTACTGCATCAGCACCTTGGGCAGCGGGTAGTCCTGCTCGGCCAGTTCGGCGAGCACCGCTTCGGCCGTGGATGCCTGGCCCTTGGCGGTTTTGCTGAGCACCGGCAAACCGAGCTTTTCGTACAGGATCACACCCAATTGCTTGGGCGAGCCGAGGTTGAATTCCTCGCCGGCGATGGCAAACGCCTCACGCTCCAAGGCCACCAGCTTCTCGCCCAGCTCGACGCTCTGCACGCCCAGCAGGTTGGCATCGACCAATGCCCCCTGGCGCTCGATGCGCGCCAGCACCGGCATCAGCGGCATT
Organism: Pseudomonas sp. ICMP22404; assembly: GCF_006227205.1. Classification (GTDB taxonomy): domain Bacteria; phylum Pseudomonadota; class Gammaproteobacteria; order Pseudomonadales; family Pseudomonadaceae; genus Aquipseudomonas. The sequence goes on along the minus strand of NZ_VCNG01000001.1, from coordinate 687,401 downwards.
TCTATCTCGGTGAGCACTTTGCCCAGGCTCGGGATCGCCGCCAGTTTTTCCTGCAAGGCCTGGTGCAAACGGAACGTTACGTCGGCATCTTCAGCGGCGTACGGGCCGGCCAGTTCCAGGGAAATCTGGTCGAAAGTCAGCTGTTTGACCCCTTTGCCAGCGATGTCCTGGAAATCGGTCTTGCTTTGGCCCAGGTACTTGAGTGCCAGGCTGTCCATGTCGTGACGGGTCGCGGTGGAGTCCAGCACGTAGGACTCCAGCATGGTGTCGAAGGCAATGCCTTGAACCAGGATGCCGTTGTTCTGATCGCCACCAATGGCGCAGTTGGCCAGGATATTGGTCTCGAACTTGGCATGCTGACCGACCTTGAGCTTGTCGGGGTTTTCCAGCAGGGGCTTGAGGGCCTTGAGTACCGTGTCGCGATCAAGCTGCTCCGGCACGCCCATGTAGGAATGGGTCAGCGGAATGTAGGCCGCCTCATGGGCCGCCACGGCAAACGACAACCCGACCAGTTGCGCATGTTGCGGATCGTCACCGTTGGTTTCCGTGACGAACGCAAACAGCGGCGCTTGCTCGAGCTTGGCCAGCCAGGCATCGAAGCGCGCCTGATCGAGAATGACTTCGTACTTCGCTTCGTCGCCGCCCGGTTGTTCGTCGGCCACTTCGACGATCTCCTGGCCGGCACGCTTGGCGTCCCGCTGGTTTTCTTCGAACCAGCTCTTGAACTCCAGCAGGGTGTACAGCTCGGCAAGTTTGTCGTGGTCCGGTGGGCCCATTTGCAGATCGTCGAGGCCAACATCCAGCGGCACGTCAGTCTTGATGGTCGCCAGCTCGTAGGAAAGAAACGCCATTTCCTTATGTTCTTCGAGCTTGGCGGGCAGGGTCTTGGCGCCGCGAATCGGCAGCGTGGGAACGATGTCCAGCTGCGTATACAGCTCGGTCAGGCCGCCGTTGACTCCCACCAGCAAGCCGGAGGCAGTCTTCGGCCCGATCCCCGGAACGCCCGGGATGTTGTCGGAAGAATCGCCCATCAATGCCAGATAATCGATGATCTGCTCCGGAGCGACACCAAATTTCTCCTTTACGCCAGCCACGTCCAGCGAGCTACCGGTCATGGTATTGACCAAGGTAATGTGCCCGTCGACCAATTGAGCCATGTCCTTGTCACCGGTGGAGATCACCACCGGGCGGTCGGCTGCGGCGCTGCTGCGGGCCAGGGTGCCAATCACGTCGTCGGCTTCGACGTTGTCCACACACAGGAGCGGGAAGCCCAGGGCCTTGACGCTGGCATGCAGCGGCTCGATTTGCACGCGCATGTCGTCGGGCATGCTCGGGCGATTGGCCTTGTACTCGGCGTACAGCGCATCGCGAAACGTCCCACCCTTGGCGTCGAACACCACGGCAAACGGGCTGTCCGGGTACTGCTTGCGCAGGCTCTTGAGCATGTTCAGCACGCCCTTGACCGCACCGGTCGGCAGGCCTTTGGACGTGGTCAGCGGTGGCAGCGCGTGAAACGCGCGGTACAGATAAGAAGAACCGTCCACCAGGACGAGGGGGGCTTGGCTCATGAGCAGGATCAACCTTTTCGGCGGGTCCGGGGCTAGAATAGCGGGACCGTTGACGACAAAGGGACAAGGTTATCATGCGTACACTAAATCGCCTGTTACTGGCTGGCTTGTTTGCGATCACTCCGCTTACCGTCATGGCGGCGGACGAGGCACCTTCCGCGGACCCGGACGTCACCATTCGCACGGAAGGCGATAAAACCATCCAGGAGTACCGGCAAAACGGTTTCCTGTATGCGATCAAGGTCACGCCCAAGCACGGCAAGCCTTATTTCCTGGTGCGCGCCGACGGCACTGATGCAAACTTCATCCGTTCGGACCAACCGGATATGCTGATCCCGTCATGGAAGATCTTTGAGTGGAAATAGTTTCCTAATTTCAACCGGCGCCCGCTGAAGGGCGCCCGTACTGGCAGTTTTAACCATGTCTGTGTTCACCCCCCTGGCTCGGCCCGAGCTGGAAACCTTTCTTGCCCCTTACGGGCTCGGCCGCCTGCTTGATTTCCAGGGGATCGCCGCTGGCAGCGAAAACACCAATTTCTTTATCAGCCTGGAGCAGGGCGAATTCGTCCTGACCCTGGTGGAGCGCGGCCCGGTGCAGGAAATGCCGTTCTTCATCGAACTGCTGGACGTGCTGCATGAGGCCGACCTGCCGGTGCCTTATGCGTTGCGCACCACCGACGGCGTTGCGCTCAGGGAGCTGGCCGGCAAACCTGCGCTGCTGCAACCGCGCCTGGCCGGCAAACATATCAAGCAGGCCAATGTGCAGCATTGCGCCCAGGTTGGCGAGTTGCTGGCGCATCTGCACCTGGCCACCCGGGACAACATGATCAAGCGCAAGACCGATCGCGGCCTGGACTGGATGCAAGAGGAGGGCGCAAAGCTGCTGTCACACCTCGAAACCGAGCCTCGTCGGCTGCTGCAGGCAGCATTGGACGAAATTTCGCTGCAGAAGACCGGCATCCTGGCGCTGCCCCGCGCCAACATCCATGCGGACCTGTTCCGCGATAACGCCATGTTCGAAGGCACGCACCTGACCGGGCTGATCGACTTCTACAACGCCTGCTCCGGGCCGATGCTGTATGACGTCGCCATTGCCCTGAACGATTGGTGTTCGGATGACGACGGTGTGCTCGACGGCCCGAGGGCGCGGGCGTTGCTGGGCGCTTACGCGGCGCTGCGCCCCTTCACCGCCGCCGAAGCCGAACTTTGGCAGACCATGCTGCGTGTGGCGTGCGTGCGGTTCTGGCTGTCGCGTCTGATCGCCGCCGAATCCTTTGCCGGACAGGACGTGTTGATCCACGATCCGATGGAGTTTCAGCAGCGGTTGGCGCAGCGGCAGGACGTTCATACACCGCTGCCTTTTGCCCTGTAAAAGCATCGCGGGCAAGCCTTGCTCCCACAGGTCTGTGTTTACTCTGTGGGAGCAAGGCTTGCCTGTGTTTTACCCTGTGGGAGCAAGGCTTGCCTGTGTTTTACCCTGTGGGAGCAAGGCTTGCTTGTGTTTTACCC
>NZ_VCNG01000001.1:0-684225 GCF_006227205.1 Pseudomonas sp. ICMP22404 | reverse complement strand
TGTGGGAGCAAGGCTTGCTTGTGTCTTACCCTGTGGGAGCAAGGCTTGCTTGTGTCTTACCCTGTGGGAGCAAGGCTTGCTTGTGTCTTACCCTGTGGGAGCAAGGCTTGCTTGTGTCTTACCCTGTGGGAGCAAGGCTTGCCCGCGATCGGGATCGTCGCCAATCAAGCGTTACAACGACTCCAGACACCCCGCCAAATCATTCCCCAGCTTTTCCAACAACTGCTCATACCCCTGCGCCGTCGCCGGGGTGTAGCCGCCCAGCGCATCCAGCTCCGCAAGCTTGACCGGCAACCCGGCCACCAGGGTTTCGGCCAGGCGCGGGCGCAGGGGCGGTTCGCTGAACACGCAGGTCTTGCCCACGGCCTGCAAGCGGGTGCGCATCGCCGCCACATGCTGGGCCCCGGGCTGGACCTCGGCGGCCACGGCGAACACCCCGGCGTGCTTGAGACCGTAGGTGTCTTCGAAATAATCGAACGCTTCGTGGAATACGAAGTAGGGCTTGCCCGTAATCCCGGCCAGACGAGACTTGAGGCGCGTGTCCAAGGCATCGAGCCGCTGGTTGAAGCCCTTGAGGTTGCTTTGATAACGCTCGGCATTGGCCGGGTCGGCAGCGCTCAGGTCTGCGGCCATTCTGGCGGCGATCACCCGAGCGTTGATCGGTGAAAGCCACAAATGGGCATCGATCGTGCCAGGACGATGGTCATGATCATGCTCGTCGCCATCCTCATCGGTATGGGATTGGCTGTCCTCGGTAAAATGCCGCAACTTGAGCCCCGGCAGGTCCTGTACCGCGACGGAAGGCAGCGTACGACCGCTCAACACCCTCGGCAGGAACCCTTCCATGTCCGGACCGATCCAGTACAGCAGGTCCACCGATTGCACCTTGCGTACATCGGATGGGCGCAAGGCGTAGTGATGAGGCGAAGCTCCGGGAGGCAGCAGCACCTCGGGAACGGCCACGCCGTCCTGCACCGCAGCAGCAATCAACTGCAGCGGCTTGATGCTGGTGAGGACCTTGACCTCGGCCTGGGCCGGACCGATCAACAGAAAAGTTGCGACAAAAGCGACAAAGAGCGAAAAAAATCGGGACACGATGACCACTCGAAGAGGCGAGAACGGGTAACATAATAACGTCTCTCACTGAACTCGTCGCTGCCCATGCCTATTACACCCCTCGCCAGTCGTCCCCACGATCACTCTCACTGCGTGCACAGCGCGCTGTCCGAGGCCGATGCCATCTGTGCACGGCAGGGGCTGCGCTTGACCGCCTTGCGGCGACGCGTGCTGGAACTGGTCTGGCAAAGCCACAAGCCGTTGGGTGCCTACGACATCCTGGCGGTGCTCAGCGAGCAGGACGGCCGCCGCGCCGCGCCGCCGACGGTCTATCGGGCGCTGGACTTCCTGCTGGAAAACGGCCTGGTGCATCGCATTTCCTCCCTGAACGCCTTCGTCGGCTGCAACCACCCCGAACACGCCCATCAAGGCCAGTTCCTGATCTGCCGCGAATGCCACGCCGCCATCGAGCTGGAGCAGAAATCCATCAGCGATGCCATCGTCGCCAGCGCCAAGGAGGTCGGCTTTGTGGTCGACAGCCAGACCGTCGAAGTGGTCGGTCTCTGCTCCGGTTGCCAGGGGGCCTGATGAGCAATGCCTTGATCCGCCTCGAGCAGGTGGCCGTGACGTTCGCCGGACAGAACGTGCTGGACAACATCCACCTGAGCGTCGAGCCGGGGCAGATCGTCACCCTGATCGGCCCCAACGGCGCCGGCAAGACCACCCTGGTGCGCGCCGTGCTGGGTTTGCTCAAGCCGGACAGCGGCAGCGTCTGGCGCAAACCGAAGCTGCGGGTCGGCTACATGCCGCAAAAACTCCATGTAGACCCGACGCTGCCCCTGTCGGTCCTGCGTTTCCTGCGCCTGGTGCCTGGCGTGGATCGCGGGCGGGCCTTGGCGGCACTCAACGAAGTCGGCGCCGAACACGTGATCGACAGCCCGGTGCAAAGCATCTCCGGTGGTGAAATGCAGCGCGTGCTGCTGGCCCGTGCCTTGCTGCGCGAGCCTGAGCTGCTGGTGCTCGACGAGCCGGTACAGGGGGTCGACGTGGCGGGACAGGCCGAGCTGTACAGCTTGATCACCCGCCTGCGCGACCGTCACGGCTGCGGTGTGCTGATGGTTTCCCATGATCTTCACCTGGTCATGAGCACCACCGACCAAGTGGTCTGCCTCAATCGGCATGTCTGCTGTTCCGGCCATCCCGAGCAGGTCAGTGGCGACCCGGCGTTCGTCGAACTGTTCGGCAAGAACGCACCCAGCCTGGCGATTTATCACCACCACCATGACCACGCCCACGACCTGCACGGTTCGGTGGTCATCGGTGCACCTGTTACCCCCCATGTTCATGGAGATGGCTGCAAGCATGGCTGATTTTCTGTTGTACGCCCTGCTTGCAGGCCTGGCCCTCGCGCTGGTGGCCGGTCCCCTGGGCTCGTTCGTGGTCTGGCGGCGCATGGCCTATTTCGGCGATACCTTGTCCCACGCGGCATTGCTCGGTGTGGCGTTGGGGTTCTTGCTGGACGTCAGCCCAACGGTGGCGGTGACCGTCGGCTGCCTGTTGCTGGCGGTGGTGCTGGTGACCTTGCAACAGCGCCAGCCGCTGGCATCCGACACGCTGCTGGGCATCCTCGCGCCCAGTACCCTGTCCCTTGGCCTGGTAGTGCTGAGCTTCATGCGTGAAGTGCGGATCGACTTGATGGCCTACCTGTTCGGTGACCTGCTGGCCATCAGCCCGACGGACCTGGCCTGGATCCTGGGTGGCAGCGCAGCCGTCCTGCTATTGCTGGTAGCGCTCTGGCGCCCCTTGCTGGCCGTCACCGTCCACGAAGAACTGGCCCGGGTCGAAGGCCTGCCCGTGACGGGGCTGCGACTGGCGCTGATGCTGCTGATTGCGGTGGTCATTGCCGTGGCGATGAAAATCGTCGGTGTGTTGCTGATTACGTCATTGCTGATCATTCCAGCTGCCGCAGCACAGCGTCACGCCCGCTCGCCGGAGCAGATGGCCCTGGGCGCGAGCCTGCTGGGCATGCTTGCGGTGTGTGGCGGGCTGGCCTTGTCGTGGTTCAAGGACACCCCGGCCGGCCCGTCGATCGTGGTCAGCGCCGCGGCATTGTTTCTGCTGAGTTTTGTCCTGCCCCGCCGAGGGGTGTAGACTTGCTCGCTTTTTGCGCAAATAGAGAGTCGCAGGAATGAAGCCGTTCGCCTCCCGTTATCTGCTCCTTGTCGCATTTTCCTTGCTGCTGGGGGCTTGCACGAGTTCGCCGCCAGTGACCGAAGCGCCCGACACCCGGGGCCCGGCCATTGCGCAGCTGGAACAAAGCCTGGCCAGCAATGAGTTGGCCACCGCTGAAGATCAATTGGCCGCACTGCAGGCCCAGACGCCGAATGACCCGGCGCTGGAGCCCTATCAGCGGCAACTGGCCGAGGCGTATCTGCGCCGCAGCCAGATCGATCTGCAAAAAGGCGATGTAAACGCCGCCGCCACCGCCCTGAGCCGTGCTCGCGCCCTGATGCCCAAGGCCCCGGCTCTGACCGGTGAAGTCAACGGCGCGATCGCCGAGGCCCGTAAGGTCGAGCTGGATAAAGCCGAGGCCGCCCTCCAGGCTGCCGAAACCAAACCGGTCGCCAAGCTGATCGATCCGAGCGCCGAGAGCACCACGATTCAGCTCGACATCAACGATATCCAGCAAATGCGTCGGCAACTGGATGCCATTGCCGCCGATGTGGTGAATTTCCAGTGTGATGTCACAGTTCAGGCGCCGCGTACCAACGATTATCCATGGCTGGCGAACCTGCTGACCAAGCGGGTAAAAAAGCTGGATCCGGGGTTTGACCTGAAGCTTCGCAAACAGCTCCTGCGCAGCGTGCCGGCGCAGCTGGTGCTGACTCCGCGTAAATCTTAAAGGCATCGCGAGCAGGCTCGCTCCCACATTGGATGTGTTGTGAATACAAATTTTGTATCCGACACACACCTGTGGGAGCGAGCCTGCTCGCGATAGCGTCCTGACAGGCAACAAGCCCTTTTCAGACAATCATCAAGCCGGAATCCCTTTGGCCTTGGACTCCCGCGCCCAAACCCGATGCTGGGCGATCGCCGCAAAGAAATCCGCGAACTTCCCGGCATCCGCATCCGGAATCAGCCCCGCGTCCGCCTCCAGTTTCAACAACGCCAACAATTGCCTGGCTTCACCGTTGAGGGCGATAGCCTTCAGGTGTTTGTAGGCTTCCAGCAGGTAATGCAGCGCAACACCATCGGTACTCAAGGCCTGGATCGACTGCGCGCCGCCCGGCACGAACACTGCGTCAAAGGCAATGGATGGCAAGCCTTCCATGGATGCATCCACCGCCAGCGTCTGCCCATCGGCGGTCGTGACCGGCGCGGAGGTCGGCCCGAGGACTTTTGCATGGGCACCCTCGGCCTCCAGCGCCTGCTTGAGCGCATCGATGATCGCCCCATCGACGCCGTTCGCCACCAGCACCGCGACTTTGCGTGTCTTGATATCTCCGGACAGCAAGTTCGCCTGGCTCAAGGCCGGGGATGTCTCCAGCGAAGGCGTCGGTACATTCACGGTGCCCGCAGTGGGCGCCGGCAATCCGAGGTTTTTCGCCACCCGTGCCGCCAGGTCCAAATCGATGTTGGCGAGAATCTCGTTAACCTGCCGCGCCCTGATGTACTCCCGCTCGACCTTGCCCAATTCGAAACTGTAGGCCGCGAGGATGTGCTCCTGCTCATGGGCACTCATGCTTTTGTAGAACAGCCGCGCCTGGGAAAAATGGTCACCGAACGAGTCACTGCGCTGGCGGATCTTGTAGGCGTCGATACGCTCTGGATAGCTTTCAAAACCACCGTCTTGCGGACCGGGCGGGGTTTCCTTCGGCCAACCACCGTCGATGGAGTTCGGCTCGTAGGAGGTCCGCCCCTTGTCGATGGTGGTGCGGTGCATGGCGTCACGCTGGCCGTTGTGTACAGGGGTGATCGCACGGTTAATCGGCAGCTCATGAAAATTCGGCCCACCGAGTCGGCTGATCTGCGTATCGGTATAGGAAAAGAGCCGGCCTTGCAGCAAAGGGTCGTTGGAAAAGTCGATGCCCGGCACGATATGCCCGGGGCAGAAGGCGACTTGCTCGACTTCGGCGAAGAAATTGTCCGGGTTGCGGTTCAGCACCATCTTGCCCAGTGGCGTGATGGGCACGAGTTCTTCAGGGATGATCTTGGTCGGGTCGAGCAGGTCGAAGTCGAATTTGTGCTCGTCTTCCTCGGCGACGACCTGCACACCGAACTCCCACTCCGGGTAATCCCCCATCTCGATCGCTTCCCACAGATCGCGCCGGTGGTAGTCCGTATCTTTACCGGCCAGCTTCTGGGCTTCGTCCCACACCAATGAACACGTACCGACCTTGGGTCGCCAATGGAACTTGACGAAACTGCTGCGGCCTTCGGCGTTGATCATACGAAAGGTATGGACCCCGAAGCCTTGCATGCTTCGCAAGCTCTTTGGAATGGCCCGGTCGGACATCGCCCAGATCACCATATGAGCCGACTCCGGCACCAGCGAGACAAAATCCCAGAAGGTGTCGTGGGCCGAACCGCCGGTAGGAATCTCGTTATGGGGTTCGGGTTTTACCGCGTGGACGAAGTCAGGAAACTTCACCGCATCCTGTATGAAAAATACTGGCATGTTGTTGCCGACCAGATCGAAGTTGCCTTCGTCGGTGAAGAACTTCACGGCAAAGCCCCGCACGTCACGCACCGTGTCACCGGACCCCCGTGGCCCCTGCACGGTGGAAAAACGCACGAACACCGGAGTCTTCTTGCTCGGGTCCTGTAGGAAACCAGCCTTGGTCAGTGCCGAATGCGCTTCATAACTCTGAAAGTAACCATGGGCCCCGGTACCGCGGGCGTGAACGATGCGCTCAGGGATACGCTCATGGTCAAAATGCGTGATCTTTTCACGCATGATGAAATCTTCCAGCAGCGAAGGCCCACGGGCGCCGGCACGGAGGGTGTTCTGGTTGTCGGCGATCTTCACTCCCTGGTTGGTGCGCAATGCCTGCTCGGTGGCATCGGAGCGAAACGGCTCCAGGCTCTCAAGCTTGGCGTTGGTGTTGCCGCGATCCAGGGTGTCGGTCCCGGCCAGTTGGCTCTTGGCGGTTGCAGGCTGCTTGGTATTCATCAGACATAAACTCCTCGTTTCGATCCCTTTTCCAGACAGGGCTTGCGGACAAGCGCCGGGGCAGTAGTGCCCAGGCATTTGGGAGTGGCTTATGTAGTGACTGATGAGGGTTCGAGCCGTTCCCTCGAAACGCGCCTGGATGTTCCCCGCCGGCGCCAACCCAACGGTGATGAACCTCACCGTTGGGTTGACGGAGCTTCAGCGGTCAGATGCCATCGCGCAGGATCTCGATTCTCCACCTCTGGCGCGTATCCACGCCTTGATAGCGGTCGACCCATTCCGGGCTGATCTGAGGCGATGGGCCCAAGTGGTTGGGCATCACATCATGGATAGACGGTGCCCGTGGATAGCTCGCCCAAGGAATGTTCAGCGGGTTGAACACGTTCTTGGGCGTGTCCTGGAAGTGCATGGAGTCATCCGGAATGACTTTCAGCCGGGTGTCATCGGCATAAAGGCGCCAGTCGCGGTTGTACAACGAATGAATCCGATCCGCTTGCCACTCCCACTGCTGCCGGTTATCCAGGGCGCAGCTATCGGTGATCAGGGCGCCATCCGTTTCGCGCACGCTCAGGCACCGGTTCGACGCCCGGTTGACGTACCGATTCTCCGAATCCAGGCCCCACAGCTGATTGACGTTCGAGGCCGCACAGGACTCAAGGGAAACACCGGAGTTGGCGTTTTCAGACATGCACTTGCCGACGCCGTCGGCGGAGCGAATCAGCACGGTCATCTCGCGTGTCAGGAACGGACTGTTCAAGTCCAGCGTGTACTGCTCGGCGGCATCGTAGACATCGGTGACATGCAGGGATCTAACCTGGGTCCGATCCCACCACCACTCACGCCGATTCAAATCATAGCCGCCGCCAATGCTGACTGTTGCCGCACCGGTGTAGGTGCCGGGCAACTCCCACAAGGTATAAGACTCAAGCGACGCCGAGCGCATCATTGGCGTCATTCGCGCCTCAGTCAAAATAGGCATGCCGGCCGTGAGCCTGTCGACCAATACAGCCTTCAGCTTGGGGTCTATGGGTGCGTTCCACGTCAACTTCGAGCCGTTCTGCGCTGCGATCAACGAGTAGTCCTGGAACGCGTAGCTCATGGTCTTGGAATGTGAATAACTCAGGCCGAAATTCACGTTGAACGGCGATTTGGCGGCATAGGTAATGTTTTCGGCTTTCGTTCCGCCAAACTCGCTACCCAATGTTCCGCCAATGGAAAATCCATTGGTTTTCGTCTCGCTGTAATTGAAATCCGTCCTCGAATCGCTGGCAGGCGCCGAATTGACCAACACCGGAACAACCTGTTCAGCGGTCAGTTGGTGAGTGAACCGGTATGCATGGGGCAAGTACGCGCCCCACAGATTTTCCCCACTGCCACCCGGTCCGGACCCACCAATGGTGATGCCGTTTTTCGTGGAACGCGTTGTCGTTGGCGACGTTTTGATGGAAACGAACTTCTTGTCCTGGCTTCGCTCTGCACTCCTGATGACATCGATATTCACCACGGACGTCATTTCCTGGTTCGGGCTTTGAAGATTGATGTTGTAGGTCAGTTTCGGCAGGCCAATGAACTCGCCTTCCTCCCGGGGGTAGCTGCCCTGTGCCTGCAGTTCCGTGACCAGCAACAACACCGCTTCCAGGACGGCTTCATCCTGGTAACCTTCCAGGCGATAGACATTGATCTCCGAATTGCTCACCCGGTGAAACAAGGCATAGTCAAACGCGCTGGAAATTCCGAATATGCCACTTACTGTTTTCGCCAGTTCCGTCGTCTGGTAGCCCATTTTCAACAGCACCGGTTTCCCCGAGCGGAAAATCGCCGTTGCTTTCTCGATGGCGGCTTCATCGTCCTTTACTGCGGCGATGTCCAGATAGGCCAGGGAAGAAAATTTGTCGTCGGCAAGTCGCTCCTTGAATTCTTTCTCAGGCATTGCCGCGACTGACAAGGCCTGGTACCGAGGTAGCGCGACATGCGCGTCGGGAAGTTCACCGAAGATCATTAAAGTGTCCGAAGTCGTCGAACTTGCAGCCACTGCGTTTGCCATTACGCCCAACACAAACAGTCCTGCAAAAATAGCCTTATGTTTTTTCACATTCAATTCCTTTTAAATGTTTCCCCGCCATTGCGTGACGGGCTTTACTTCGCTGTAGTGAGCGACGGCCGGTAACTTACCAGATACTTATCCGTGGACAACTGAAAGGACTTATTCGAAATGAAACCGAGTATGTGAATATATTAAAAGCTAACTTTGAATGCTCTTGAGCAAGAAGTATTAACGGTGTTGTTACTGTCTGGGTTGGCGACGGCCGCATGGCGCCCGGTCCCCGACAGCGGCGCGCAGGGGTGCTCAACGACCGACCACCAGGCTCGCTGACCTTCGATCGCGTTATTTCCAAATGGCAGTCAGTTTGCGAAATAAATGCTAATGACCTCTATACAGACAGGCTAAAATGCGCCCCCGGCTAACCGCTGCCCCTTTTCCAACGCGCCCCACAAGGTTCGCTACGTGATCGAGTTTCAAAACGTCCATAAAACCTACCGCGTCGCCGGTAAGGATATCCCCGCTCTGCACCCGACCAGTCTGACGATCGAGAACGGTCAGGTCTTCGGCCTGATCGGCCACTCCGGTGCAGGAAAAAGTACCCTACTGCGTCTGATCAATCGCCTGGAAGACGCCAGCGGCGGCAAGATCATCGTCGACGGTGAAGAAATCACCGCCCTGGACGCCAACGGTCTGCGACGCTTCCGTCAACAGGTCGGGATGATTTTCCAGCACTTCAACCTGCTGGCCTCCAAGACCGTGGCCGACAACGTGGCCTTGCCACTGACCTTGGCGGGCGAGCTGTCCCGCAGCGACATTGACCGGCGAGTGGCCGAGTTGCTGGCCCGAGTAGGCTTGTCCGATCACGCCAGGAAATACCCGGCCCAGTTGTCCGGCGGCCAGAAGCAACGCGTCGGCATCGCCCGCGCCCTGGCGACCAAGCCCAAGATCCTGTTGTGCGACGAAGCCACCAGTGCGCTGGACCCGCAAACCACCGCATCGGTGCTGCAACTGCTGGCCGAAATCAACCGCGAGCTGAAGCTGACCATCGTGTTGATCACCCATGAAATGGACGTGATCCGCCGGGTCTGCGATGAAGTGGCGGTGATGGACGCCGGCGTCATCGTCGAGCAAGGTCCGGTGGCCGACGTGTTCCTGCATCCCAAGCACCCGACCACCAAGCGTTTCGTCCAGGAAGACGAGCAGATCGACGAGAGCGAACAGCGCGACGATTTTGCCCACGTACCTGGGCGCATCGTGCGTCTGACCTTCCAGGGCGATGCGACCTACGCCCCCTTGCTCGGCACCGTCGCCCGGGAAACCGGTGTGGACTACAGCATCCTGGCCGGCCGTATCGACCGCATCAAAGACACCCCCTACGGGCAACTGACCCTCGCCATCACCGGCGGTGACATGGAGGCGGCTTTCGCCCGCTTCACCGCGGCCGATGTCCACATGGAGGTGCTGCGCTAATGGAACTGCTGACGAATTTCTTTGTAAACATCGACTGGCTGGAAATCTGGCTGGCGACTGGCGACACCTTCCTGATGCTGTTCGGTTCGCTGTTGTTCACCGTGCTGCTCGGCTTGCCGCTGGGGGTGCTGCTGTTCCTGTGCAGCCCACGCCAGTTGCTCGAAGCCCGGGGCGTTTATGCGCTGTTATCGCTGATCGTCAACATCCTGCGCTCGCTGCCGTTCATCATTCTGTTGATCGTGATGATCCCGTTCACGGTATTGATTACCGGCACCTCGTTGGGCGTGGCCGGCGCAATTCCACCACTGGTGGTCGGCGCGACCCCGTTCTTCGCCCGCCTGGTGGAAACCGCCCTGCGCGAAGTCGACCGCGGCATCATCGAAGCGACCCAGGCCATGGGCGCAACCACCCGGCAGATCATCGTCAACGCCTTGCTGCCGGAAGCCCGTCCGGGCATCTTTGCAGCGATTACGGTGACAGCGATTACGCTGGTGTCCTACACGGCCATGGCCGGTGTGGTGGGCGCCGGTGGCTTGGGTGACCTGGCGATCCGGTTCGGTTACCAGCGTTTCCAGACCGATGTCATGGTGGTCACGGTGGTATTGCTGCTGGTGCTGGTCCAGGTCCTGCAAACCGTAGGCGACAAGCTGGTTGTGCATTTCTCTAGAAAATAAGGCCTCGAGCCCATAAACCATGAGCCAGCCATTCGCTGGCAGGCGCCAAGAGCGGGCGCCCCACAAGGAGTTAGCTGAATGAAGAAGTTACTGGTTGCCTTCGCTGCCGCCGCAGCATTTTCCGCCCACGCCGATACCCTGACCGTTGCGGCAACGCCGGTGCCCCACGCGGAAATCCTCGAATTCGTCAAACCGGCATTGGCCAAAGAAGGCGTGGACCTCAAGGTCAAGGTCTTCACCGACTACATCCAGCCGAACGTACAGGTCGCCGAGAAGCGCCTGGATGCCAACTTCTTCCAGCACCAGCCGTACCTGGATGAGTTCAACAAGGCCAAGGGCACGCACCTGGTAAGCGTGACGGGTGTGCACCTGGAACCCCTGGGCGCGTATTCCAATAAGTACAAGAAGCTCGAAGAACTGCCAGGCGGCGCCAACGTGGTGATCCCGAACGACGCCACCAACGGCGGCCGTGCGCTGTTGCTGCTGGCGAAGGCCGGGGTGATCAAGCTGAAGGATCCGGCCAACATCCTGTCGACCACCAAGGACATCACCGAGAACCCGAAGGACCTGAAATTCCGCGAGCTGGAAGCGGCGACCATTCCCCGCGTTCTGACTCAGGTGGATCTGGCGCTGATCAATACCAACTACGCGCTGGAAGCCAAGCTGGATCCGTCCAAGGATGCGCTGGTGATCGAAGGCAACGACTCGCCTTACGTGAACATCCTGGTAGCCCGTGAGGATGACAAGGACAGCGAGGCGATGAGGAAGCTGGCGGCTGCGTTGCATAGCCCGGAAGTGAAGGCGTTCATTCTGGAGAAGTACAAAGGCGCGGTGTTGCCAGCGTTCTGATCTGATCGGTGATGAAAAAACGGGGCTGCGTGGGAATGCAGGCCCGTTTTTTTTGCACTCATGATAAATTCCACGCCACGACCTCTAATGAATAGAGGGCATTCAGGGAGAGAAGTAAGTGATCAAGTCTTTGTTGGTTGGGGCACTGCTGGCAATGGCATCCGCATCGGCATCCGCGATGAGTTGCGATAACCCTAGAAACGCCTATGACAGAACCTATTGCGCGTCGTTGAAAATGGTTCAGTCGGATCAGGAAATCAATGATCAATACAAGAAGACGATGAGTGCTCTGAACCCGGATCAAAAGAAAAAGGTGAAAGCCGCTCAGATCCAGTGGATCAAGATTCGTGACAACGCCTGTTCCAACGATGGCCTGCTCTACCTGGACTGTGCCAATGAAAAGACCGAAGCGCGTATCGTCATACTCAAGGCTGTCGAGCGCGAGTGCCGTGCTGCCGGTTGCGACGACGCCAAGCTGTCGCAGGTCGAGTAAGCCGTAAACCACGAGCACATCGGGCTTGCAGTCGTACCCAAAGAAAAACCCGACGTAAAGCGTCGGGTTTTTCTTTGGCGGTTCACCTGCTATCACGGCTCAACGCTACACAGCGCCACGCTCGACCATGGCACGCCATGCTTGGACGCTGGAGCGCTCCTGCATCCTGGCGTGCCATGCTCGAAGCGCCAGGCACTCTTCAGGCACCGGGAGCTGCACCAGCGAGGCGAAGATCATGCCGCCCAGTACCGCAATATCGGCCATCGAAAACTTGTCGCCCGCCACGAAGGGCTGGTCTTTGAGAAGGTTGTCGAAATAGCGCATGCCCCGGATCGCCTTGTCACGCATCCGGCCGCCCCATTCAGCATTCTGGTATAGCTCGACCTCTGGGCCGAGGCCCGGCGTGGCATGGTGAAAGTACGTGCTGACGGCATCGAGAAACTCGATTTCGGCACGCTTGGTCATCATATGGATGATGCCTTTTTCAACAGGCGTTTCGCCCGTCAACGTCGGATGGCCGTCCAGGCTATCCAGGTATTGGGTAATCGCCGTGCACTCTGCGATCCGCGTCCCATCGCTCAATTCCAGCACGGGCAGTGTCCCGGAGTAATTGATGGCCAGGAACTCGGGGTTCTTGTGCTCGCCCGTCCAAAGATTGACCGACACAAACTCGACGTTTGGCAGCAAGCCCTTTTCCGCCAGTGCGATGCGCACTCGGGCGGGATAAGGGCCATTGAACCAATCGTAGATTTTCAGCTTGGAAGTCGTTGGCGATGCGTCACTGCGTTGCTGTGGAAAAGTCATGATCTATTCCCTGCCTGTCAGTTGGTAGGTAAAGACTGAACCGAACTTTCGACGTCGTCAATCCCCTACCTGACAATTGGCAGGTAAGCGGATCTGCGCGTAGAATCCCTCGCATCTGACGAACTTGAATCTCGATGCGAGGTGGCAACGTGAACGAAAATGCTCGAGAAGCCATATTGGCGGCGGCCAAATCCGCCGCCCAGCTACACGGTTACAGCGGTATCAATTTCCGCAGCATTGCCGAAGAAGTCGGCATCAAGAATGCGAGCATCTACTACCACTTCCCCAGCAAGGCCGGCCTGGGCGCTGCGGTCGCTGAACGCTACTGGCAGGATGTGCAGCGGGCGCTTGAAGAAATCCGCGCCACCAATGTCGATCCGAAACGGTGCCTGCAGCTCTACCCCTCCATTTTTCGCACGTCTCTTCAGAACGGTAACAGGCTCTGCCTGTCCAGCTTCATGGCAGCCGAATCCGAGGACCTGCCCGAAGAAGTGATGCGAGAGGTCAAGGCGTTTGCGGACGTTAACGTGAAGTGGCTGGCCCAGGTACTGGCCGATCTCGGGGCAGGCGACACGCCAACCTGTGAGCGTCGAGCCCTTGCCATTTACACCGCGGTTGCTGGCGCTCAGTTAATTGCGCGAACCCGGGGGGATATCGGCCTGTTCGACGACCTGATATCGAGCTACCAGGAGTCGGGGTTGATTCCAGCCTGACTGCCGTCGCAAAAACGCTGCAGGATCAGGGCAACATTCTGCCGACCACCGAGAATGCCGAGGTTTTTGCCATGCCTAGAGTGCGTTCGAGGGCAGGGTAATGCTTCAAGGGCCCTACAATGGGTGTAATTCGGTTGTTTGCGTTGCTGGCAAGGTGCCACAATCGTTTTTTTAAGTTGCGTCACGATCAGGTGGATCATATGGGTTGCCTAGGATCTCGGGATGACCAGGGTTTGTTCATCGCCGAGCAGGTGCGAACTGACCGGTTACAGCAACTTTTTCGCCAATCGGTTTCCGCGGTTTTTGGCAGTTACCTCGCGGCCATCATGCTGTCTTGGCTGTGCTGGGATCGCTTTGACCACAGCGTTATCTTCTGGTGGCTGGCCATCCTGACCGGGTCGACGTTGTTGCGCGTCTCGTTGTTCATTGCCTATGTTCGCAGCGACGAAAGCAAACGCACGCCTCAGCACTGGGAGCGCAAATACTGGATCACCCTCGTGCTGTCCGCCAGCATCTGGGGGGGAGGCGCATTGGCGGTCATGCCGGCAGACGATCTCTTGGCGCAGGCATTGGTCATGCTCTTTACGGTCGGCATGTCCGTCAGCGCGGTGTCCTGCTATTCGGCCTACCGCGATATGACGCTCGTCTCCATTGGCCTGGTTCTGTTGCCATGCACCGCCTGGCTGCTGTTTCAACCCTTTCCGATCCAAGTCGGCATGGCGCTTTCGATTGTGGTGTTCGCGGCATTTGCCGCCCGTGCCACACACAAAATGTCCCAGGCACTGGAAACCGCTTTCCGATTGACCCGTGAGATGGAGCAGGCGAACAGCATTTCAACCCGCGCAGCCCAAACCGATGAACTGACGGGTCTGAAAAGCCGACGGGCTTTTTTCGAACATGCCCAACGGCTCTATAACGACTGTAAAACCAATCGGCAGGGGTTGTGTGCGGTAATGCTGGACATGGACCATTTCAAGCAGATCAACGACACCTACGGCCATCAGGTTGGGGATCAGGTGTTGCGCCAGATGGGTGTGGTCATCAGCTCGTCCTTTCGTGCGACGGACATTCACGGTCGACTGGGCGGGGAAGAGTTCGCGATTTTGCTTCCGGACACTTCCATCGAGGTCGCCATCAAGATTGCAGAAGAACTGATCCAGACAATTGGCGGGTTGATGATCGAGCCGGTTCACGGAATAACGGCCAGCCTCGGTGTCGCGTCGACGGAGGCTGGGCATAAGGACCTGCATAGCTTGATGAATAACGCGGATAAGGCCCTGTATCGGGCGAAGGCGTTGGGGCGCAATCAGGTGGCGGTTGCGCAGTAGGGGTGGATTTGCCCGGCGCAGGAACCAGAAAACCGCCTATTTGGCGATTTTTTATGTGAACAGAGTTCAGGATTTAGCGCCAGCCATTCGGCCAATAGGCTCAAGCTCCTTGCCTTTGGCGAGGCTAACCGACAAGAACTGACGCTCAATACTCGTCGCACAACCAGCCAGACGGCGGGCTTCGGCTTCGTACTGAGCAGCAAGCAACGGCTTTGGAGTGCGCTTAGAAGTCTTCATGGAAACCTCGGCAATAGAACTGGAGCTGCTAAACGATGCTATCCACCACACCCCCATCAACACGCAGCGCCGCCCCCGTGGTCGCCGAGGCCTGTTCCGAGCTGGCATAGATGATCATGTTGGCAACTTCCTCGACCCGCGCCGCGCGCTGGATGATCGAGGTACTGCGGTGCTCATTGACGAAATCCGCCGCCACCTTTTCCAGGCTTTCCCCAGTGCGCTCGACATCGGCCTGGAGCATTTGGGCAACCCCTTCGGACAACGTCGGCCCGGGCAGCACCGAGTTCACCGTAACGCCCGTGCCAGCGAGGCGCTTGGCAAGGCCGCGTGCAATGGAGAGTTGGGCGGTCTTGGTGAAACCGTAGTGGATCATGTCGGCAGGAATATTCACGCCGGATTCCGACGAGACAAACACAATCCGCCCCCAACCACGCTCGACCATGCCCTGCGCATAGGCCCTGGAAACACGCACGCCGGACATCACGTTGGTTTCGAAGAAGCGCTGCCATTCGCTGTCCGGCGTGTCGAAGAAATCTTCCAGCTTGAAGATGCCCAGGTTGTTGATGACCACATCGAAACGCGGGTACTTGGCGACCAATGCCTGGCAGCCTGACGCGTTGCTGAGGTCGCCCACAAAGCCTTCGGCTTTGGAGGCAAGCTCGCCCAAGCGCTGCAACGCGTCCTGCACGCTGCTCTCGCTGCGTCCGTTGAGGACCACATTGGCGCCGGCTTCGAGGAAGCCTTTGGCGGTGGCAAAACCGATGCCGCTGGTGGAGCCGGTGACTAAAACGTAACGGCCGGTGAAGTCGATTTTCATGGGAGGGACTCCTTGAGTAATGGACCAGGGGGCTGTGCGATGTTTGGCGAGACGATATTTACGAGTTCTTCGTACAACGATTGAAGATAGCGACAATCCAGTAAAACGAAGCAAACCCGACAAGCGGTGTCGGGTTTGCTTCGTTGATTGAGCGAATGTCTACCTGCTAGCGCGACTCAACGTTATCCAGCACCCGATTTGCCATCAACGAACCCAGCTCGATCAGTTGCTGAATACCGAGTGCCACATGACGGCGTGAACCTTCCAGTTCGAAGGCGAGGTCGTTGACCATGGCGTCAGCCGAGGCCAGGGTTTCGGTGAGGTTGGCGAGCAGGGATTCGCTGTCGATGTCTTTTACGATTGTGAATATCTGGCCCGGCTGGGGATCGTCGGGTTTCGTCTCTTTGGGTGAGAGATAGAAATCCAGGGCGCGCTCCGCGGCTTCATCGAGCTTTTTGGTCCTGGATTTTGTGCGCGGGGAGGCTTGCTCCGTTTCCGGAGGGTTTGGAGTTACTTTGAACATAATCTTCGGTTCCCGATGTGATGCCGACACGCCCGAGCTACTAAACAGGGGGTGGCAGCTGTACGCAGGTTAGTAGACCGGGGAACCGAAGAAGCCGGCGCGCCGAAGCGCCCTGCGTACAGCCACCATCAAGCGCAGGATCGAAGCCTGTCTGATGGAAGCACTTGTACATCTTCAATTACCACGGGCTACTAAACCCGACCACTGATGAGCAGTGGCAGGAAGACGATAGAACCCGGAGACAGGGTGCACAAGCGGGCGGATTCTGGCGTAGTTGTAGGCAAAGGCGCAAGGATGCGTGGGTTGGGGGAAGGGTGGCCTTGGGAGAATAAACAGGCGACGGTAAGGCCTGGAATTCGCGAGCCAGGGGCTGCCTCTGCTTGGTTGGAAAGCAGGGCTGGGGCGGATCGTCTGTAGGAAGTTGGGGCTGCTATTGCGAAGCTCCCTCGCCACAGGAGGGTGGAGTCAGTTAATTCAGCGGCGGCTGTGAGGGCGCTATCGCGAGCAGGCTCGCTCCCACAGTTTTTTCCGGGCGGTTCACAGACATCGCATCCATCCCAAATCCTGTGGGAGCTGAGCTTGCTCGCGATGGCGGTGGGTCTGCTTGCACCGATGTTGACTGTGTCGCCGTCATCGCGAGAAAGCTCGGCTCCCACAGGGTTTCTTGGGTGCAGCAGACGCTGCATTCACCACAAATCCCAGTGGGACCGATCTTATGAAGCAACAGGCCTTCAGTACCACCGCGCCTCGCCCGGCGGGCGTTTCTTGAAGCGTTTCATGCTCCACATGTATTGGCTCGGGTACGCCCGCACGTAGCGCTCCACAACTTGGCTCATGGCGGCGCAGGCGGTTGCGGTGTCGGTGCTGTACATGGCTTCTGGCGCGGCTTCGAGGATGACTTTGTAGCCGGAGCCATCCGGCAGGCGCAGCGCGTGGAGGAAGACGCCGACGGCCTTGCCGCCGGCGAGCATGTTGGGGACGAACTTGCTGGTCAGGGCCTGGGTGGCGAAGAAGGGCACGAAGATGCCGGCGGATTCGGCCGGTTCCGGGTCGGCGGGGATACCCACCTGGCCGCCCTTGCGCACTTCCTTGATGACGCTGAGGATGCCTTCCTTGGTGGACGCCGCGACCTTGTTGCCCAGTTGTACCCGCTGCTTTTGCAGCAGTTCATCCACCGCCTTGAGCTTGGGCGGGCGGTAGAAAATGATCGGTTTGCACTGGCTGCAATAGAAGTGGTTGAGCACTTCCCAGTTGCCCAGGTGGCTGGTGATGCCCACCACGCCCTTGCCGGACGCCAGGGCTTCTTTCAATACCTCCAGGCCCTCGACTTCGCGCACCAGTTCGATGGAGCGCTGGGCCGGCCAGATCCAGGCGCAGGCGCTTTCGGTCAGGGATTTGCCGATGTCCTTCAGGCTCTGGCCCACCAAGCGTTCGCGCTCGGCCGGGTCCATCTCGGGAAAGCACTTGGCGAGGTTGATCCGCACCACGTCGCGGGAGCGGTTGGGCAGTTTCCACATGAGCCAGCCGATGGCCGACCCCACCGCTTGCACCGCCCGCCAAGGCAGCAGCGCAAATAACCGCAGAGCGCCGACCAGCAAGGCGCCTTTCAACTTATCCACAGGTCACTCCTGAATTCATGGGCGTGTTGCGAGCCGGCTATTCTAACCGCCGTTTGCCAGCTCGGCGTAGCGGTCGCAGTCCTGGGTGTGGTCCATGACCATCCCCGAGGCCTGCATGAAGGCGTAGCAAATGGTCGGCCCGACGAAGGTGAAGCCGGCCTTTTTCAGGCCCTTGCTCATCTGCACGGCTTCGGGAGTGATGGCCGGCACTTCGGTGCGGTCCTTGAAATGGTTGATAAGGGGCCTGTCGCCGACGAACGACCAGAGGAACGCCACCGGGTCTTCCAGGGCCAGCCAGGCCTGGGCGTTGCGGCGCGCAGCCTTGAGCTTGAGGCGGTTGCGGATGATGCCGGGGTCCTGCATCAGGTCCTCGATTTCGGCATCGCTCATCTGCGCCACCCGCTGTACGTCGAAGTTGTACAACACCTCGCGGTAACGGGCGCGTTTGCGCAGCACGGTGATCCAGGACAGCCCGGCCTGGAACCCTTCGAGCAAAAGCAACTCGAACAAACCCTGCGCATCGCGCAGCGGCGTCCCCCACTCCTGATCGTGATAGGCCATGTACAGCGGATCTTCGGAACACCAAAAGCAGCGTGGCATAAGGCTCCAGGGGGCGTGCGCACGAACGAATCGGGTATACTCCCGCTCTTTAAATCGCAGCCCAAGAAACAGGTGAATTTCGTGAGCCAGCCTACGCCAGCCGTGCGTACCTTCCAAGACTTGATCCTCGCCCTCCAGCAATACTGGGCCGAGCAAGGTTGCGTGGTACTTCAGCCCTACGATATGGAAGTAGGCGCCGGCACTTTCCACACTGCCACGTTTCTGCGTGCCATCGGCCCGGAAACCTGGAACGCCGCCTACGTGCAGCCCAGCCGCCGCCCGACTGACGGCCGCTACGGCGAAAACCCGAACCGTCTGCAGCACTACTACCAGTTCCAGGTGGTCCTGAAGCCGAACCCGGAAAACTTCCAGGAACTGTACCTGGGCTCCCTCAAGCGCGTGGGCCTCGACCCGCTGGTGCATGACATCCGTTTCGTCGAAGACAACTGGGAATCGCCGACCCTGGGCGCCTGGGGCCTGGGTTGGGAAGTCTGGCTCAACGGCATGGAAGTGACTCAGTTCACTTACTTCCAGCAGGCCGGCGGCATCGAGTGCTACCCGGTCACCGGCGAGATCACCTACGGCCTGGAACGCCTGGCCATGTACCTGCAAGGCGTGGATTCGGTCTACGACCTGGTATGGGCCGACGGCCCGTTCGGCAAAGTGACTTATGGCGACGTGTTCCACCAGAACGAAGTGGAACAGTCGACCTACAACTTCGAACACGCCAACGTCGACAAACTGTTCGAACTGTTCGATTTCTATGAAAGCGAAGCCAAGCGCCTGATCGAACTGGACCAGCCGCTGCCGTTGCCGAGCTATGAAATGGTGTTGAAGGCTTCCCATACCTTCAACCTGCTGGACGCACGTCGGGCGATTTCCGTGACGGCGCGCCAGCAATACATCCTGCGTGTACGCACCCTGGCGCGTTCCGTCGCGCAAGCCTACCTGATGGCCCGTGCCAAGCTGGGCTTCCCGATGGCGACCCCGGACCTGCGTGATGAAGTGTTGGCTAAGCTGGAGGCTGCACAATGAGTGCTCAAGATTTTCTGGTTGAACTGGGCACCGAGGAACTGCCACCCAAAGCCCTGAATACCCTGGCCGATGCGTTCCTGGCCGGTATCGAAAAAGGCCTGCAAACTGCCGGCCTGAACTTCGAAACCAAGCACGTCTACGCCGCGCCGCGCCGCCTGGCCGTGTTGATCACCGGCCTGGCGACCCAGCAGCCGGACCGCAGCATCAACCTCGACGGCCCGCCACGCCAGGCCGCGTTCGACGCCGATGGCAATCCGACCCAGGCTGCCCTGGGCTTCGCCAAGAAGTGTGGCGTGGACCTGAGCGAAATCGACCAGAGCGGCCCGAAGCTGCGCTATAGCCAGAGCATCAAGGGCAAGCCGACTGCCAGCCTGCTGCCGACCATCGTCGAAGACTCCCTCAATGACTTGCCGATTCCCAAGCGCATGCGCTGGGCCGCGCGCAAGGAAGAGTTCGTCCGTCCGACCCAATGGCTGGTCATGCTGCTCGGCGACCAGGTCATTGACTGCACGATCCTGGCCCAGAAGGCCGGTCGCGATTCTCGCGGTCACCGCTTCCATCATCCGGAAAGCGTACGCATCACCTCGCCGGCCAACTACCTGGCCGACCTGCGTGCCGCCTACGTGCTGGCCGATGCCAACGAGCGCCGCGAGCTGATCAGCAAGCGCACCGAAGAGCTGGCCACCCGCCAGGAAGGCACCGCCATCGTGCCACCAAGCCTGCTGGACGAAGTGACCGCGCTGGTGGAATGGCCGGTGCCGCTGGTGTGCTCGTTCGAGGAACGTTTCCTTGAAGTGCCGCAGGAAGCGCTGATCACCACCATGCAGGACAACCAGAAGTATTTCTGCCTGCTGGACGCCGACGGCAAGTTGCTGCCGCGCTTCATCACGGTTGCCAACATCGAAAGCAAGGACCCGCAGCAGATCATCGCCGGTAACGAAAAAGTCGTTCGCCCGCGCCTGACCGACGCCGAATTCTTCTTCAAGCAAGACAAGAAGCAACCGCTGGAAAGCTTCAACGAACGCCTGAAAAATGTGGTGTTCCAGGAAAAACTCGGCAGCGTCTACGACAAGGCCGAGCGCGTTTCGAAGTTGGCGGCCTTCATTGCCCCACGCATCGGCGGCGACGCCCAGCGCGCGGCTCGTGCCGGCATCCTGTCCAAATGCGACCTGTCCACCGAGATGGTCGGTGAGTTCCCGGAGATGCAAGGTATCGCCGGTTACTACTATGCCCTCAACGACGGTGAGCCGCAGGACGTCGCCCTGGCGCTGAACGAGCAGTACATGCCCCGCGGCGCCGGCGCCGAACTGCCGACCACCCTGACCGGTGCGGCCGTGGCCATCGCCGACAAGCTCGACACCCTGGTCGGCATCTTCGGCATCGGCATGCTGCCCACCGGCAGCAAGGACCCCTATGCCCTGCGTCGCGCGGCGCTGGGTGTGTTGCGGATCCTCATCGACAAGCAGCTGGACCTGGACCTGAACGACGCGGTGGCCTTCACCGTCAACGCGTTCGGCAGCAAGGTCAAGGCCGCCGGCCTGGCCGATGCGGTGCTGGAGTTCATCTTCGACCGCCTGCGCGCGCGTTATGAAGATGAAGGCGTCGACGTCGCCACCTACCTGTCGGTGCGCGCCCTGAAGCCGGGTTCGGCCCTGGACTTCGACCAGCGCGTGCAAGCCGTCCAGGCCTTCCGCAAACTGCCGGAAGCGGCAGCATTGGCCGCGGTGAACAAGCGTGTGTCGAACCTGTTGAGCAAGGCCGAAGGCAATATCGC
This sequence comes from Pseudomonas sp. ICMP22404, assembly GCF_006227205.1. Taxonomy (GTDB): domain Bacteria; phylum Pseudomonadota; class Gammaproteobacteria; order Pseudomonadales; family Pseudomonadaceae; genus Aquipseudomonas. The sequence goes on along the minus strand of NZ_VCNG01000001.1, from coordinate 663,016 downwards.
GGCCACCGTCGAAGCCAAATACTTCGACAACGCCAACGAGTTCTCTCTGTATTCGGCGATCCAGCAGGCAGACCAGGCAGTACAGCCGATGGCCGCGGCACGTCAGTACAGCGAAACCCTGGCACGCTTGGCGGCACTGCGTGAACCGGTGGATGCGTTCTTCGAGGCAGTGATGGTCAATGCCGAAGACGCCAGCGTACGGGCCAACCGTTATGCACTGCTGTCGCGTCTGCGGGGTCTGTTCCTCGGCGTCGCCGACATTTCGCTGCTGGGGTAAACCTTGAAACTGCTGATTCTCGATCGGGACGGGGTGATCAATCACGACTCCGACGCTTATATCAAATCGGTGGAGGAGTGGTTGCCGCTCCCCGGCTCGATCGAAGCCATTGCGCAGTTGAGCAAGGCCGGCTGGACGGTGGCGGTTGCCACCAACCAGTCGGGCATTGCCCGCGGTTACTATGACCTCGCGGTCCTCGACGCCATGCATGAGCGCTTGCGCGCCCTGGTGGCCGAGCAGGGCGGCGAAGTCGGGCTGATCGTCTATTGCCCCCATGGGCCGGATGAAGGTTGCGATTGCCGCAAACCCAAACCGGGCATGTTGAAGGCCATTGCCGAGCATTATGCTGTGCCGCTGGCGGGCGTCTGGTTCGTCGGCGACAGCCTCGGTGACCTGGAGGCGGCCAAGGCCGTCGATTGTCAGCCAGTTTTGGTAAAAACCGGGAAAGGCGAGAAGACTCTGGGCAAGACCCTACCGGTAGGCACCCTGATTTTTGACGACCTGGCGGCGATTGCCGCTGAACTTATCCACAATTAGAGCTCCCAAGACATCCTGATCAAGGATTGTTCGGGAAGCGCTTGAACAGGCGGGCATTGCCCGCAACGGTAAATGCCGCTATGTCGATATTGCAGGCCATCAGATCTTTTCTCTTTTACCTGCTGTTGGGCACCAGTTCCTTGTTGTGGTGCTCCCTGAGTTTTTTTGTCGCGCCTTTCATGCCGTTCAAGGCGCGCTACCGCTTCATCAACGTGTACTGGTGCCGTTGCGCACTGTGGTTAAGCAAAGTGTTCCTGGGTATTCGCTATGAAGTGAAGGGCGCCGAAAACGTGCCTGAGCGGCCCTGCGTGATCCAGTCCAACCATCAGAGCACCTGGGAGACGTTCTTCCTGTCGGCCTATTTCGAGCCGCTGAGCCAGGTGCTCAAGCGTGAACTGTTATTCGTACCGTTCTTCGGCTGGGCCATGGCGATGCTGCGGCCGATTGCTATCGATCGCGACAATCCCAAGGCTGCGCTCAAGCAAGTGGCGAAGAAGGGCGACGAGCTGCTCAAGGACAACGTCTGGGTATTGATCTTCCCGGAAGGTACCCGCGTGCCGTACGGCACGGTCGGCAAGTTTTCCCGCAGCGGTTCGGCATTGGCGGTGAATGCCGATCTGCCTGTATTGCCGATTGCACACAATGCCGGCAAATTCTGGCCCAAGGCTGGCTGGATCAGGACGCCAGGGACCATCACCGTGGTCATCGGCGAGCCAATGTATGCCCAAGGCAGTGGGCCCCGCGCCATTGCCGACCTCAACGACCGGGTCCAGGCCTGGAACGAACAGACCCAGCGGGACATGGGCTCGCTCCCCCCGACCCCCACGACACCGGCGGCTACGGATCAACTCGCTGTCTGATATCTGTGGATAAGCTGTGTACCGTTTATTCGATAAACACAGCTTTTATCTTGTAACTGATTGTTTTTAATGCATATTTCTTAAAAACATAAAACCAGTCTGAAGGTGCATAAGTTTTTTATAGCGCCTGAGCGATTCGCTGCCTGGAACCGTTTCTATAGAAGGTTGCGATCTTCCGCTTCGTCCCCCAGCAAGGGAAACCGCAAGCTGAACGTCGTACCTTCACCGACCACGCTGTGACATTCGATCTGTCCCCCATGGCGGTCCACCACGGCTTTGACCATCGACAATCCCAAGCCAATCCCATCCACGCCGTGGGCCGACGAGAACCGCCGATACTGACTGAACAGATCGGGAAGCTCATCGACACCAATGCCTTTGCCCTGGTCGCTGATTTCACAGATCAACCAACCCTCCGCGCCGCGAACCACCAACGAAATCCAGCTATCGGGCGCGCTGTACTTGATGGCATTTTCCAGCAGGTTGAACAGCGCACGGGTCAGTAGGGATTGATCCGCCCTCACCATCGCTTCTTCATCATCCACGGCATGAGTCAGTTGGATGCGCTTGGCCTGGGCAATGGGTAACGCCTGGTCCAGCACATCCAGAATCAGCATGGCGAACAGGGTCGGCTGGAATTGGTACGCTTCGGATTCCGCCTTGGCCAGTTGCACGAAGCCATCGGTCAGGTCCAGGGCACGACGAACCTGACGCTCGATCTGATCGAACAGCAGATTACTTCCTCCCGTCTGATGCCGCTGCACGTCGAGCAACGCCAGGATCGCCGAGTGGGGGGCACGCAAGTCGTGGGAGAGAAAACGCAACATCACGCTGCGCTGCTCTTCGGCTTCTCGCTCGGCGCTCAGGTCGATAAGGCTCAGCAACCAGCCAATGGGCGTATCACCGTCCACCGGCATGAGCGGGGCACGCTCCAGGCGCAGGCTGCGTTCGCGAGTGTCGCGAAACTCCACCAAGGGCAGTGTGGATAACCGGTGATGGGGTTCACGCTCCAGCGCTGGGTACCCCAGTTGCACAAGCTGTTCCAGCACATCGCCGCCTGCCAGGACATGACCGAAAAGATCCCGGGCCTTGCGGTTACCGAGCAATATCCGGCCTTGCGGATCGCTGATCATGGTCGCGACGGGCAGGTATTCCAGGCCGTCAGCAATGAAGCGGCGGGTGTCGCGGGTCCTGCCCATGGCCTGTTCCAGGGCCATGATCTGGCCCTGCAGGCGGTCACTGCCGGTGTAGGGGGTGCGTCGGCGTTCCGGAAATACTTTCGGCTCCGCGTCCAGGCGCGCCAGCTCCCAGCCGAAATAGGCCAGCACCACGCTCAGGCGTCGCCAGTTCCAGATCAGGTAGCCAAACAGCATGCCCAATACACTCGCCAGCGGCGACCACCACCAGCCCTCTAACGCCAGCACAGCACTGATCGACAATGCCGCCGCCATGCCACCCACCATTGTCCACAGGGCCAAGTGAGGGCGCAGCAGTAAAAGTCCCAGCACGCAGGCTACCAGGCACACCGATAATACGACGCTCGATCCATGGCGAGCCGATTGGACACTGAGCGACAACAGCGCCGTCACCGGTAACAGCAGCAGACTTATCCACAACCATTCCCGCACCAACTGACGAAACAATCGCTGGGCCTGGGTGGGTTCACGGCTTTCACTGCGACGCGGATGACTCATGGATGCCCTGACCGAACATGAGAGAGGAGTGGCTTCTTGTTTGATGTGAAGCCCAAGACTATAGCGGACTCGATGGGCGGCGTGCGGTTGCCTTTCCCTCTGCGCCGTGAGCCGGTATTGTCGCAGCCTGCGACAGGGGAACGGCAATAAAAATGGCAGATTGCGTGCCCCTGATGATGTCCGTTACTTTCGAGATCAAGGAATCGCGTCCCATGCGTGTCGCCATACTGGATGACGAACCGGCCGAGCTGCGCCGGGTGGAACAGACACTGCAACAGATCCCCGGCAGGGGTGAGCAAACCTGGACCCTGCACAGTTTCGAACGTGGCGAAGACCTGTTGCGGCAACTGCGGCGGGAGACCTTCGACCTGCTGATCCTCGATTGGCAACTGCCCGATATCAGCGGCCTTTCACTGCTGCGTTGGACCCGCGAGCACATGGATGCGCCACCGGCCGCCATCATGCTCACCAGCCGGGACGGCGAACACGACATCGTCCAGGCGCTCAATGCCGGCGCCGACGATTACGTGAGCAAACCCTTCAGGCCCAACGAGCTCAAGGCCAGGGTCACCGCGGTGTTGCGTCGTCATAACCTGCAACGCGCTCCGGCCAGCGACGTGCTGGTGTTCAACGACCTGGCCTTCGACGACGCCGAGCTGACCGTAACCCGAGCCGGTATCCCGATCAGCCTGACCGAACGGGAATACCGCCTGGCCCGTTGCCTGTTCGCCAACCTGGGTCGCCCACTGTCCCGGGAATATTTCTACGAGCGATTCTGGACCCACGAAGAAATGTCCTCGTCCCGTCCGCTCGACACCCACATCTATCGCCTACGCAACAAGCTGGGCCTGACGGCGGACCGAGGTTGGCAGTTGTTGACGATTTATGGGTATGGGTATCGGTTGGAGAGTGTGACGGCGGGAAGCGAAACATCGGTGGCGAGCTAGGTTGATCGTTCCCACGCTCTGCGTGGGAACGCCTCAACGGACGCTCTGCGTTCGGCTCTTTGAGACGCAGAGCGTCTCTGGCTGCATTCCCACGCTGAGCGTGGGAACGATCAAATCAGCCGCGTGCCTGTACCAGGCTTCCTGTTTTTGCAATCCGGCGGCGCTGCACCAGCAATCCGGAGACCACTACCAGCAGGCTCAACAGCCCGGTCGCCAGGATCTCCACACGGTGGGCCTCCTGGAACAGCATGATGGTCAGGGCCGCGACGATGAAAATGATCACCGCGTAGGTCAAGCCTGGGAACAACCACATGCTGAAGGCGATTTTTTCCCCACGGGCCATGCGTTGCTTGCGCATGCGCAGTTGCGAGAACGCGATCACCAGATACACCAGCAGTGCGATGGCGCCGGAGCTGGCCAGCAGGAACTCGAACACCGCCGCCGGGGCCACGTAGTTGGCAAACACCGCCAGGAACGCCGCAGCGGTCGAAAGCATCACCGCCCAGTAAGGCGTGCCGCTCTTGTTGGTGCGCTGGGCAACGGCCGGTGCATCACCGCGCTTGCCCAACGAAAACATCATGCGCGACGCCGTGTAGAGCGCCGAGTTCAAGCAACTGGTCACCGCCACCAGCACCACGATATCGACGATCAGCTTGGCGTTGGGAATGCCCATGCGTTCCAGCACAGTCTGGTAAGAGCCCACGCTGGCGAGCAGCGGGTCATTCCATGGCACCAGGGATACGACCATGAAAATCGACACAAGATAGAACAAGCCGATCCGCCAGATAACCGAATTGGTGGCCTTGGAAATCTGTTGCCCTGGGTTCTTCGATTCGGCCGCCGCAATGGTCACGATCTCAGTACCCATGAACGAAAACATGGTGGTCAGGATCGCGCCCAACACTGCGCCCATACCGTTTGGCAGGAAGCTTTGGGTGTCGAACAAGTGCGAAACACCGCTGACTTGGCTGTTGGGCAAAAGACCGAAGATCGCCAACGTACCAAGAACAACGAAGCCAATGATCGCTATGACCTTGACCAAGGCGAACCAGAACTCGAATTCTCCGTAGTTCTTCACACTGAACAGGTTGGTGATCGTCAGCAGCAACGTGATGACCAGAGTGAATACCCAGATGGCCACATTCGGAAACCAGGCATGCAGGATGGTTGCAGCAGCGTTGGCCTCCAGGGGAATCACCAGCACCCAGAACCACCAGTAGAGCCAACCGATGGTGAAGCCGGCCCAATGACCAATCGCTCGATCAGCGTAAGTCGAGAACGAACCGGTGTCCGGCGAAGCCACCGCCATTTCACCCAGCATCCGCATCACCAACACCACCAATGCACCGGCGGCGGCGTAGGCCAACAGCACGGCCGGACCGGCCGCAGCGATAGCATGACCGGAGCCTACGAAAAGCCCGGCACCAATCACGCCGGCGATGGAGAGCATCGTCACATGCCGGGGTTTGAGCCCTTGCTCCAGATTGTTGGAAGTTTGCGTACCACTCATTGAGACTACCCTTGGTCTTGAATTTATTCGTACCGCCTCGTACCACCGCCTCTTTGTAAATTTAAAGAAACGAGGTGTTGTTTATTTAACACGCAAGTTTTACGCCAGAAAACCTGAGGACCCGTGGTCCCGGGGTCTAGGCGGATATGCAAGAGACTGAGAATGAAGGATTTGTTCCGAAGTGTTACCGGGCTACCCGATTTTCGACCGCACGGGCTGCCATGGAATCGCTGCTTTCAGGCGTAAAAAAAAGCCAACGCATGAGCGTTGGCTTTTTTTGTAGCAGTACTGCCGCAGGATCAGAAATCCAGGTTAGACACTGCCAGTGCGTTGCTCTCGATGAAGTCACGACGAGGCTCGACCGCATCACCCATCAGGGTGTTGAAGATCTGGTCCGCGCCAATGGCGTCTTCGATGGTCACTTTCAGCATCCGGCGCGAGCCCGGGTCCATGGTGGTTTCCCACAACTGATCCGGGTTCATCTCACCCAACCCTTTGTATCGCTGGATAGTGTGGCGCTTGGTGCTTTCGGCCATCAGCCATTCAAGGGCTTCCTTGAACTCGGTGACGGCTTTCTTGCGCTCGCCACGCTGGATGTAGGCGCCTTCATCCAGCAGCGTGCTCAGTTGCGCGCCGAGGGATACAACAGTCTTGTAGTCGTTGCTGCTGAAGAAGTCGCGGTTGAAGGTGACGTAGTTCGACAGACCGTGGGAGATCAGTTCGACCTCCGGCAGCCAGACGTTACGCTCGCGGTCTTCACGCAGGCTGGCTTTGTAGACCAGGCCGGACTTCTCGACGGTGCGCAGGCGGACTTCGTACTGGGCCAGCCAATCCTGCATCGCTGCGTGATCGGACAGTTGCTCCATGCTGACGGCAGGCAGATAGATGAAGTGCTCGGTCAGTTCCTGTGGGTACAGGCGGGACAGGCGCTTGAGGGTTTTCATCACCAGGCGGAAGTCGTTGACCAGGCGCTCGAGAGCCTCACCGGAAATGCCCGGGGCGTCTTCGTTCAGGTGCAGGCTCGCATCCTCCAGGGCCGACTGCGTCATGTACTCTTCCATGGCGTCGTCGTCTTTGATGTATTGCTCCTGCTTGCCTTTCTTGACCTTGTACAGCGGCGGCTGGGCGATATAGATGTAGCCGCGCTCGATCAGCTCCGGCAACTGACGGAAGAAGAACGTCAGCAGCAGGGTACGGATGTGCGAACCGTCGACGTCGGCGTCGGTCATGATGATGATGTTGTGATAGCGCAGCTTGTCGATGTTGTACTCTTCGCGGCCGATGCCACAGCCCAGCGCGGTGATGAGCGTGCCGACTTCCTGCGAGGAGATCATCTTGTCGAAGCGCGCCTTCTCGACGTTCAGGATCTTGCCCTTGAGGGGCAGGATGGCCTGGGTCCGGCGGTTGCGTCCCTGCTTGGCGGAGCCGCCAGCAGAGTCACCTTCCACGAGGTACAGTTCGGACAGGGCAGGGTCCTTTTCCTGGCAGTCAGCCAGTTTGCCCGGCAGGCCGGCGATGTCCAGGGCACCTTTGCGGCGGGTCATCTCACGGGCCTTGCGCGCCGCTTCACGGGCACGCGCGGCGTCGATCATCTTGCCGACCACCAATTTGGCTTCGTTCGGGTTTTCCAACAGGAAGTCGGAGAAATACTTGCCCATTTCCTGCTCGACCGCGGTCTTCACTTCGGAAGACACCAGCTTGTCCTTGGTCTGGGAGCTGAACTTCGGATCCGGCACTTTCACCGAAATGATCGCCGTCAGGCCTTCGCGAGCATCGTCACCGGTGGTGGCGACTTTATGCTTCTTCGCCAGGCCTTCCTGTTCGATGTAGTTGTTCAGGTTACGCGTCAACGCCGAACGGAAACCCACCAGGTGGGTGCCGCCATCGCGCTGCGGGATGTTGTTGGTGAAGCACAACAGGTTCTCGTTGAAGCTGTCGTTCCACTGCAGGGCGATTTCCACGCCGATGCCGTCTTCGCGCTGGATGTTGAAGTGGAACACCTGGTTGACCGCAGTCTTGTTGGTGTTCAGGTATTCAACGAATGCACGCAGGCCACCTTCGTACTTGAACAGCTCTTCCTTGCCGCTGCGCTCGTCCTTGAGGACGATGCCGACACCGGAGTTGAGGAAGGACAGCTCACGAATCCGCTTGGCCAGGATGTCCCAACTGAAGTGGATGTTCTTGAAGGTTTCGCTGGAAGCCTTGAAGTGGATCTGGGTACCGGTGGTTTCGCTGTCGCCAACGATGGCCATCGGTGCCTGGGGTACACCATGGACGTAGGTCTGTTCCCAGATTTTGCCGCTACGGCGCACGGTGAGCACCAGCTCCTCGGACAGCGCGTTGACCACAGAGACACCTACGCCGTGCAGCCCGCCGGAAACCTTGTAGGAGTTGTCATCGAATTTACCGCCGGCGTGCAGCACGGTCATGATGACCTCGGCCGCGGAAACGCCTTCTTCCTTGTGCACGTCTACCGGGATGCCCCGACCGTTGTCACGAACGGTGATGGATTCATCCGGGTGGATGATGATGCTGATGTCGTCGCAGTAGCCAGCGAGGGCTTCGTCGATGGAGTTGTCGACCACCTCGAACACCATGTGGTGCAGACCGCTGCCATCGTCGGTGTCACCAATGTACATACCGGGACGTTTGCGTACGGCATCCAGGCCTTTCAGCACTTTAATGCTCGTTGAGTCGTACGTATTTTCTTCGCTCAATGCCTTCACTCCCGATGGTCGTGGGTCTGGGTGATACGGCCCTGTTCCACGTGGAACAGAGCGACTGGCGTTTCCGTCTGCCAGCCTTCCCTCAATAATTCGTGATCTACACAGGTGATGAAAACCTGGCAGCGTAAGTCTTCCAGCAAACGGCAAAGCGCCCGACGGTGGGCCTCGTCCAGCTCGGACGGCAGGTCATCCACCAGATAAATACACTGACCGCGACGGGCCTGGCTGACCAGGTGCCCCTGGGCAATACGCAAGGCACACACCACCAACTTCTGCTGACCCCGGGACAAAATGTCCGCGGCGTTATGGGCGCCCAATCTGAGGCGCAAGTCAGCGCGTTGAGGTCCAGCCTGGGTATGGCCCATCTGCTGGTCCCGTTGCAGCGAGCCAGCCAGTACGGTGCTCAGTTCCCGGTCCTTGTCCCAGCCTCGGTAATAGCTGAGCGTCAGGCCCTCGAGCTCAACCAGCTCGCTCAAGGTCTGCTCGAAGACCGGTTTCAAGGCTTTGATGTAAGCGCGGCGGTATTCATCGATTTCAGCGCTGGCCTGGCACAGTTCCCTGTCCCAAACCGCTTGCGAAACGGCGTCAAGTGTACCATGTCGCAGCCAAGAGTTTCTCTGGCGCAGCGCCTTCTGCAAGCGCTGCCAGGTCGCCATGAAGCGCGGCTCCACGTGAAACACGCCCCAATCCAGGAATTGTCGGCGAATCTTCGGCGCCCCCTCCAGCAGACGGAAACTGTCCGGGTTGATCAACTGCAATGGCAGGATCTCCGCCAGTTGCGCGGCGCTGCGGGCGTTCTGGCCATCGATGCGGATCTGGAACTCGCCTTGCCGGTCCCGTGAAATGCCCAACGCGCTTTGCCCACCTTCCGCCAGCTCCACCTGTCCAAACACCGTACAGGCCAGTTGGTCGTACTGGATGACCGGTAACAGGCGGGTACTACGAAACGAACGGGCAAGCCCCAGCAGGTGTACGGCTTCCAGAACACTGGTTTTGCCGCTGCCGTTGGCGCCGTAAAGAATATTGATTCGGGGGGAGGGGGAGAAGGTCACCGGGTGCAGATTGCGCACCGCGGTGACCGAGACGCGACTTAAGGACATCTAGCTTCTGCTGATTATTACAGACGCATCGGCATGACAACGTAAGCCGAATCGTCGTTATCGGACTCCTGCACCAACGCACTGCTGTTGGAATCCGACAGGATCAGGCGTACTTGCTCAGTGGTCATCACACCCAGCACGTCGAGCAGGTAGCTGACGTTGAAGCCGATTTCCAGGGAGCCGCCGTTGTAATCAACGCCCACTTCTTCTTCCGCTTCTTCCTGTTCCGGGTTGTTCGCCTGGATTTTCAACTGACCGCTGGCCAGTTGCAGGCGGATGCCGCGGTACTTCTCGTTGGACAGAATCGCGGTACGGCTGAAGGCCTCGCGCAGCGCCTGGCGGTCACCCAGCACCAGTTTGTCGCCGCCTTTAGGCAACACACGCTCGTAGTCGGGGAACTTGCCGTCTACCAGCTTCGAGGTGAAGGTGAACTCCCCGGTGGTGGCGCGGATGTGGTGCTGGCCCAGCACGATGCTGACGTTGCCGTCCGGCTCGGTCAGCAGGCGCGCCAACTCCAGGATACCTTTGCGGGGTACGATCACCTGGTGGCGATCCGGCTGACCGATATCGGCCTGCATCGAGCACATCGCCAGGCGGTGACCGTCAGTGGCAACGGCGCGGATAACACCGGCAGACACTTCCAGCAGCATGCCGTTGAGGTAGTAACGCACGTCCTGCTGGGCCATGGCGAAGCTGGTGCGTTCGATCAAGCGGCGCAGCTTGCTTTGCTCAAGGCTGCAGGTCAGCGAGCCAGGGCCTTCTTCCACGGTCGGGAAGTCGTTGGCGGGCAGGGTCGACAGAGTGAAACGGCTGCGCCCGGCCTTGACCACGAGCTTCTGCTCATCGACCTTGATGTCGATCAGCGCATCGTTGGGCAGGCTCTTGCAGATGTCCATCAGCTTGCGCGCTGGCACGGTGATGGAACCCGGATCGGCCGGCTCTTCAAGCTGCACACGACCGACCAGCTCGACTTCCAGGTCGGTACCGGTCAGCGACAGTTGCTGGCCTTCGACAACCAGCAGCACGTTGGAAAGTACCGGCAAGGTCTGGCGGCGTTCGACGACGCCTGCGACCAGTTGCAGGGGTTTCAACAGGGCTTCGCGTTGAATGGTGAAATGCATGGTCTAGTCCCTTGCCTTAATAAGCTGCGCTAGTGGTCATCAAGTGGTCAGTGTACGCAGCAGGTTCTTGTAGTCCTCGCGGATGTCCGCGTCGGATTCCTTAAGTTCGTTGATCTTGCGGCAGGCGTGCAACACCGTGGTGTGGTCGCGTCCGCCAAACACATCGCCGATTTCCGGCAGGCTGTGGTTGGTCAGCTCCTTGGACAAGGCCATGGCCACCTGGCGCGGCCGGGCCACCGAACGCGAACGGCGTTTGGAGAGCAGATCGGATATCTTGATTTTGTAGTATTCAGCAACAGTTCGCTGAATGTTATCCACAGAAACCAGCTTGTCCTGAAGCGCCAGGAGATCCTTCAAGGACTCGCGAATCAGCTCGATGGTGATGTCGCGCCCCATGAAGTGGGAATGCGCGATCACCCGCTTGAGCGCACCTTCGAGCTCGCGCACGTTCGAACGGATACGCTGAGCGATGAAGAACGCGGCATCGTGCGGCAGCTCGACCTTGGCCTGGTCGGCCTTCTTCATCAGGATCGCCACCCGGGTTTCCAGTTCCGGCGGCTCGACGGCCACCGTCAGGCCCCAGCCGAAACGCGATTTCAGGCGCTCTTCCAGGCCTTCGATTTCCTTCGGATAACGGTCACTGGTGAGAATGACCTGCTGTCCGCCTTCAAGCAACGCGTTGAAGGTGTGGAAAAACTCTTCCTGAGAGCGTTCCTTACGGGCAAAGAACTGAATGTCGTCGATCAGCAGCGCATCCACCGAACGGTAGAAGCGCTTGAATTCGTTGATGGCATTCAGTTGCAGCGCCTTGACCATATCGGCCACGAAACGCTCGGAATGCAGGTACACGACCTTGGCATTCGGGTTCTTCTTTAATAAGTGGTTACCCACAGCGTGCATCAAGTGGGTTTTACCCAGGCCCACGCCGCCATACAGGAACAACGGGTTGTAGCCATGCTTGGGGTTGTCCGCCACCTGCCAGGCTGCCGCCCGGGCCAGTTGGTTGGATTTGCCTTCGACGAAGTTCTCGAAGGTAAAGGTGCGGTTCAGATAGCTGGTGTGCTTGAGCGCACCTTCGACCTGCACAGTGCGTTGCTCGGCGCGTACCGGCGCCTGTTGGGTACTGGCGCCCGCCATCGGGTCGAAGCTGTCCCGGGAGGGCTCTTCACTGGCTTCGGCCACTTTCTGCGGATTTCTTTTGCTTGGCGCGGGAGTCGGGGCGACCGGGCTTGCCGGTGCCACGGCAGCCTGGGCCTGGGAGGCCGCAGCAGCCAGCGGTGCATTCGGAGCCGCGCGCGGGGCCGAGCTGCGCTTGCTGCCTATTAATAAGGACAACGCAGGCGCCATGCCATTGCCATGCTCGTCAAGCAGCTCCATGACCCGACCCAGGTACTTTTCGTTGACCCAGTCGAGAACGAAACGGTTCGGTGCGTAGACGCGCAACTCGTCGCCTTCGGCTTCGACCTGTAGTGGGCGGATCCAAGTGTTGAATTGTTGGGCAGGCAGCTCATCGCGCAAAAGCTCCACGCACTGCTGCCAAAGTTCCACTGACACGGACATCCCCTAAGTTGAAAGCCGGTGAGGCAAAAACAAGCGGCCATTGTAGCGAGCAGACGTCCACTTATCCACACGCAGGTTCATCCTCATCCACGATTTATCAATGCGTTAACTCATAAAAAGACGACAGGCGGTCAGTGAATAAGCTCTGTGGATAACCGGGCCTGAGGTCGTTGTACAAGTGGGGGCGAAACTCGGTGGATAAGCGCGCTGTGGATAACTCACCTTTCCACACACAGCTTATCCGACTGCGTAGCACAGGCTGGACACTGCTTTCCCCTGTAGTTGTCATTCTCTGTACATGGCGATTTACAAGGGCTTGACCAGGTTATCCACAGACAGATGGCTGCCTAGCCTTTATAAGCTTCACAGAAAAGCTTTAAATAATTCCCTTCTTTATTTCTATATCTGGCGCTGTGTGATCAACGGCCGGCAGCCTGAACATCTATTTAAAGGAAACGTTGGTTGGAAATTGACCTATGGACTTGCTTTCTCTAGAATCCCCGGTCTCTTAAAACGGGGGCCATTCCGGCCCGTTGTGGACGAACCAGGTAACACGACATGAAACGTACTTTCCAACCAAGCACTATCAAACGCGCTCGTACCCACGGTTTCCGTGCTCGCATGGCTACCAAGAACGGTCGTGCCGTCCTGTCGCGTCGTCGCGCCAAAGGTCGTGCGCGTCTGGCAGTTTGATAATCCGGCACTGGAGGTGAGTCAGGACTTCAGTCGGGAAAAGCGTCTGCTTACACCCCGGCATTTCAAGGCAGTCTTTGACTCCCCTACCGGCAAGGTTCCGGGGAAAAATCTCCTGCTCCTTGCGCGCAGCAACGATCTCGATCACCCCCGCCTAGGGCTGGTTATCGGGAAAAAGAGCGTCAAGCTCTCCGTGCAGCGCAATCGCCTCAAACGTCTGATGCGCGAATCGTTCCGCCTGAACCAGGATTCACTGGTCGGATGGGACATTGTTATCGTCGCGCGCAAAGGTTTGGGGGACGTAGAAAACCCTGAACTGATTCAGCATTTCGGCAAGCTCTGGAAACGTCTGGCTCGCAACAAGCCAGCATCACCAGTCAACACCGAAACTGCAGGGGTAGACAGTCCCGATGCGTAAACTGGCACTCGTTCCGATCCAGTTTTACCGCTATGCCATTAGTCCTCTGATGGCCAGTCACTGTCGTTTCTACCCCAGCTGCTCCTGCTACGCGTACGAAGCCATAGAAAATCATGGCCTTCTGCGCGGTGGCTGGCTGACCTTTCGTCGTTTAGGTCGCTGTCATCCGTGGAATCCCGGCGGTTATGACCCGGTTCCGCCTATCCCTACCTCCCGTTCTTCTTCGATGGCCGAGTAATCATGGATATCAAACGCACGATCCTGATCGTCGCCCTGGCAATCGTGTCTTACGTCATGGTTCTTAAATGGAACCAGGACTATGGCCAGGCTGCCCTGCCGACTCAGAATGTTGCAGCCAGCAATACTGCACCGAGCCTGCCGGACACTGCTTCCGGTAACAACGCTGCCAGCAGTGACGACATTCCACGCGCGGCAAGCGATACCAGTGCTCCCGCCGAAGCCCCTGTGGCTGCAAGCAAAGATCTGATCCAGATCAAGACCGACGTGCTCCAGTTGGCAATCGATCCACAGGGTGGTGACGTCGCCCAACTGACGCTGCCGCTTTATCCACGCCGCCAGGATCATCCGGACATTCCGTTCCAGCTGTTCGATAACGGTAACGAGCGGACTTATCTGGCCCAGAGCGGCCTGATCGGCACCAATGGCCCGGATGCCAGTCCGGCCGGTCGTCCGGTGTACGCTTCGGAGAAGAAAAGTTATCAACTGGCTGACGGTCAGGACCAATTGGTCGTGGACCTGAAGTTCAGCAAGGATGGCGTCAACTACATCAAGCGTTTCACGCTGAAACGTGGCCTGTATGACGTAGTTGTGTCCTACCTGATCGACAACCAGAGTGCACAGCCCTGGTCCGGTGCGATGTTCGCGCAGTTGAAACGTGATGCCAGCGCCGATCCTTCCTCCAGCACCGCCACCGGCACCGCGACTTACCTGGGCGCCGCCCTGTGGACAAGTTCCGAGCCGTACAAGAAAGTGTCCATGAAAGACATGGACAAGGCGCAGCTCAAGGAAACCGTCCAAGGTGGCTGGGTTGCCTGGTTGCAGCACTATTTTGTAACCGCCTGGATCCCGCAAAAGGGCGAAAGCAACATCGTCCAGACCCGCAAGGACAGCAAAGGCAACTACATCATCGGCTATACCGGTCCTGCATTGACCGCTGCGCCGGGCGCCAAGGCTGAAACCAGCGCTACGTTGTATGCCGGTCCAAAAAGTCAGGCCGTACTGAAACAGTTGTCCCCAGGTCTGGAATTGACCGTGGACTATGGTTTCCTGTGGTTCATTGCCCAGCCGATCTTCTGGCTGCTGCAACATATCCACAGCATCGTCGGTAACTGGGGCTGGTCGATCATCTTCCTGACCATGCTGATCAAGGGGTTGTTCTTCCCATTGTCGGCCGCCAGCTACAAGTCCATGGCTCGCATGCGCGCCGTGGCACCGAAACTGGCCGCTCTGAAAGAGCAACATGGCGATGACCGGCAGAAAATGTCCCAGGCCATGATGGAGCTGTACAAGAAAGAGAAGATCAACCCGCTGGGTGGTTGCTTGCCGATTCTCGTACAGATGCCTGTGTTCCTGTCGCTGTACTGGGTTCTGCTGGAAAGCGTGGAGATGCGCCAGGCGCCCTTCATGCTGTGGATTACCGACCTGTCGATCAAGGATCCGTTCTTCATCCTGCCGATCATCATGGGCGCCACCATGTTCATCCAGCAGCAGCTGAACCCGACGCCTCCGGACCCTATGCAGGCGAAGGTCATGAAGATGATGCCGATCATCTTCACCTTCTTCTTCCTGTGGTTCCCGGCCGGTCTGGTGCTGTACTGGGTTGTGAACAACGTGTTGTCCATTACTCAACAGTGGTACATCACGCGTAAGATCGAATCGGCTACGAAGAAAGCCGAGGCGTAACTTGCACTGTGGATAACCACACAAAACGCCCCCTAGTGGGGCGTTTTGCTATCTGTCACTTTTGTCTGGATACCGGTTTATGAGCACACCTCGTGAAACCATCGCCGCCGTTGCCACCGCCCAAGGTCGCGGTGGCGTCGGCATCGTCCGCATTTCGGGACCACTGGCCAGTGTCGCGGCCAAGGCCATCAGCGGTCGTGAGCTCAAGCCACGGTTTGCTCATTACGGCCCATTCTTCAGTGACGACCAGCAGGTGCTCGACGAAGGCCTCGCGCTGTATTTCCCGGGACCGAATTCATTCACCGGTGAAGATGTGCTGGAACTGCAGGGGCACGGCGGACCCATCGTGCTGGACATGCTGCTCAAGCGTTGCCTTGAACTGGGTTGTCGCCTGGCCCGGCCGGGCGAATTCAGTGAACGGGCCTTCCTCAACGACAAACTCGACCTGGCCCAGGCCGAAGCGATTGCCGACCTCATCGAGGCCAGTTCGGCACAGGCTGCGCGCAATGCCCTGCGTTCCTTGCAAGGCGCGTTCTCCCAACGCGTGCATGGCCTGACCGAACAACTGATCGGCCTGCGCATCTACGTCGAGGCAGCCATCGATTTTCCCGAAGAAGAAATCGACTTCCTCGCCGATGGCCATGTACTGAGCCTGCTCGACAAAGTGCGAGACGAGTTATCCACAGTGCTGCGGGAAGCGGGACAAGGGGCCTTGTTGCGCGACGGTATGACCGTGGTGATCGCCGGGCGACCGAACGCCGGCAAATCCAGCCTCCTCAACGCCCTCGCAGGCCGTGAGGCGGCGATTGTCACGGAGATTGCCGGCACGACCCGGGACATCTTGCGTGAACATATCCACATCGACGGCATGCCCTTGCACGTTGTGGATACCGCCGGGCTGCGCGATACCGATGACCAAGTAGAAAAGATTGGCGTTGAGCGGGCGCTGAAGGCCATTGGCGAGGCCGATCGTGTGTTGCTGGTGGTCGATGCGACGGCACCGGAAGCGGATGATCCTTTCGCGTTGTGGCCCGAGTTTCTCGAAGTGCGCCCGGATCCGGCGAAAGTCACGTTGATCCGTAACAAAGCCGACCTGACTGGCGAAGCGATAGCGCTTGAGGTCAGCGCTGACGGTCACGTGACCATCAGTCTGAGCGCAAAGGCCGCGGGACAGGGCCTGGAACTGCTGCGTGAACACCTCAAGGCCTGCATGGGCTACGAGCAAACCTCGGAAAGCAGCTTCAGCGCCCGGCGTCGTCACCTTGAAGCCTTGCGCCATGCCAGCGCCGCCCTGGAACACGGTCGTGCACAGCTGACGCTGGCGGGTGCCGGAGAATTACTGGCCGAAGATTTGCGCCAGGCTCAGCAGTTCCTGGGAGAAATCACCGGTGCCTTCAGCTCCGATGACTTGTTGGGCCGGATTTTCTCCAGCTTCTGCATCGGTAAGTAAGTCCTTCCCTCAAAACGGGCTGCACATCGCGTTCCCTGCGGCCCGGCTTCTCTTCTTGTCTTCCCTCGATTGCCCTTCATGGCGGCTTGCCCATGGGCGGATATGCGTTCCGCTTGTGGATTAAGCCCTGTGGGTAACTGACGTTGAGCTCAGTTGATAAACCCCCTTGGAAATTGAAGATAACCCGCCCTGTGGATAACCACTCACTTAATCCACAGGCTTACACCGGTTATCCAAACCCCTCAGCGCCAGATGATCACAGAGTTCAAGATCTCTGTACACATTGAAAATAAAGGCCTACAGAGTTTTATCCACAGAAAGGGTGGGCAGTAAGAATAAACATAAAAACAAAGGTTTTATAAATTTCTCTCTTTTTTATTTTTTTAACCGCGAGTTCTCCACAGCTGGTTAAATTTTGTGCAAAGGGTTCTTTAGGAAAGGGGAAGTCCCTATACTTGCCGACCTGGTCCAGAAAACGTTTGGGCCAGACTCATAACCTATTTCCGAATTACCTGAATTAAGCAGGCACGAGGTGCGTGGTGGATTTCCCTTCCCGTTTTGAAGTGATCGTCATCGGCGGCGGTCATGCCGGTACCGAGGCAGCACTTGCATCAGCACGCATGGGTGTAAAGACCCTGCTGTTGACGCATAACGTGGAAACCCTCGGTGCCATGAGCTGCAACCCAGCCATCGGTGGCATCGGCAAGAGCCATCTGGTCAAGGAAATCGACGCCCTCGGCGGTGCGATGGCCATGGCTACCGATAAAGGTGGTATCCAGTTTCGCGTATTGAACAGCCGCAAAGGCCCCGCCGTACGAGCCACTCGCGCCCAGGCCGACCGGGTCTTGTACAAGGCGGCTGTCCGCGAAATCCTGGAGAACCAGCCGAACCTGTGGATATTTCAACAAGCGGCCGATGACCTGATCGTCGAACAAGACCAGGTCCGCGGTGTTGTCACCCAGATGGGCCTGCGTTTCTTTGCCGATTCCGTGGTATTGACCACCGGAACCTTCCTCGGTGGACTTATCCACATCGGAATGCAGAACTATTCCGGCGGCCGCGCGGGCGATCCGCCGTCGATTGCCTTGGCTCAACGTCTGCGTGAATTGCCGCTGCGTGTAGGTCGCTTGAAAACCGGTACGCCGCCGCGAATTGACGGTCGGTCTGTGGATTTCTCGGTCATGACCGAACAACCGGGTGATACGCCAATCCCGGTGATGTCGTTCATGGGCTCGAAAGAACAGCATCCGCAACAGGTGAGCTGCTGGATTACCCACACCAATGCCCGCACCCACGAGATCATTGCCGCCAACCTGGATCGCTCGCCGATGTATTCAGGCGTGATCGAAGGCGTCGGCCCACGTTATTGCCCGTCGATCGAAGACAAGATCCATCGCTTTGCCGACAAGGAAAGCCACCAGGTCTTCATCGAACCGGAAGGCCTGACGACCCACGAGCTTTACCCCAACGGGATCTCGACGTCCCTGCCGTTCGACGTGCAACTGCAGATCGTGCAGTCGATCCGCGGCATGGAAAACGCGCACATCGTTCGTCCGGGCTACGCCATCGAATACGACTACTTCGATCCCCGTGACCTGAAGTACAGCCTGGAAACCAAGGTCATCGGCGGCCTGTTCTTTGCCGGGCAGATAAACGGCACCACCGGCTACGAAGAAGCCGGTGCCCAGGGTTTGCTGGCCGGGACCAACGCGGCGTTGCGTGCCCAGGGCAAGGACAGCTGGTGCCCGCGTCGCGACGAAGCGTACATCGGTGTGTTGGTGGACGATCTGATCACCCTGGGCACCCAGGAACCGTATCGGATGTTTACGTCCCGCGCGGAATATCGCCTGATCCTGCGCGAAGACAACGCCGATCTGCGCCTGACCGAGAAAGGCCGCGAGCTGGGACTGGTGGATGACGTGCGTTGGGCCGCGTTCTGCAAGAAACGCGAAGGTATCGAACTGGAAGAACAACGGCTGAAAAGCACCTGGGTTCGTCCCGGTACCGAGCAGGGCGATGCCATCGCGGCGAAGTTCGGCACGCCGCTGACACACGAATACAACCTGCTCAACCTCTTGAGTCGGCCGGAAATCGATTACGCCGGGCTGGTGGAAGTGACCGGCCAGGGCGCGGACGATCCACAGGTCGCCGAACAAGTCGAGATCAAGACCAAGTACGCCGGGTACATCGACCGCCAGCAGGACGAAATCGCTCGTCTGCGCGCCAGCGAGGACACGAAACTGCCTGTGGATATCGATTACACGGTCATTTCCGGCCTGTCGAAGGAAATCCAGAGCAAGCTCGGCACAACCCGACCGGAGACCTTGGGCCAGGCGTCACGCATTCCTGGCGTGACCCCGGCGGCGATTTCCCTGTTGATGATTCATTTGAAAAAACGCGGCGCGGGCCGTCAGTTGGAGCAAAGCGCTTGAGTTCGATGGTCACCTCGCAACACGCCGAAGAGTTATCCACAGGCGCCCGCCAGCTTGGGGTCAGCCTGAGCGAGGCCCAGCATGCACAACTGCTGGGTTATCTGGCGTTGTTGATCAAATGGAACAAGGCCTACAACCTGACTGCCGTGCGCGATCCGGACGAAATGGTGTCGAGGCATCTGCTGGACAGTCTCAGCGTGATGTCTTTCATCGAAAACGGTCGCTGGCTCGATGTGGGCAGCGGCGGCGGCATGCCCGGCATCCCGCTGGCGATCCTGTTTCCGGACTCGCAAGTGACCTGCCTGGACAGCAACGGCAAGAAAACCCGCTTCCTGACCCAGGTCAAACTCGAGCTCAAGCTGGATAACCTGCAAGTTATCCACAGCCGGGTCGAAGCGTTCCAACCTGCACAGCCGTTCAACGGGATCATCTCCCGGGCCTTCAGCAGCATGGAGAATTTCAGCAACTGGACGCGCCACCTGGGCGATGTCGAAACACGCTGGCTGGCAATGAAGGGCGTCCATCCGGCCGATGAGCTGGTAGCATTGCCGTCGGATTTCCACCTCGATAGCGAACACGCCCTGGCCGTACCCGGTTGCCAAGGCCAACGCCATCTGCTGATACTGCGCCGCACGGCATGATTGGGAACACAAGCAAGAATGGCTAAGGTATTCGCGATAGCGAACCAGAAGGGTGGTGTGGGCAAGACCACCACCTGCATCAACCTCGCAGCATCCCTGGTCGCGACCAAGCGTCGGGTGCTGTTGATCGATCTTGATCCACAGGGCAACGCCACCATGGGCAGCGGTGTGGATAAACATGGCCTGGAAAACTCCATCTACGACGTCCTGATCGGTGAATGCGATCTGGGCCAGGCCATGCATTTCTCCGAACACGGCGGTTATCAACTGCTGCCGGCCAACCGTGACCTGACGGCGGCCGAAGTGGTGCTGCTGGAAATGCAGATGAAGGAAAGCCGTCTGCGCAGCGCATTGGCGCCGATCCGGGAGAACTACGATTACATCCTGATCGATTGCCCGCCGTCGCTGTCGATGCTGACCCTCAACGCCCTGGTGGCCGCCGATGGGGTCATTATCCCCATGCAGTGCGAGTACTTTGCCCTGGAAGGGTTGAGCGACCTTGTGGATAACATCAAGCGCATCTCCGAATTGCTGAATCCGGCCCTGAAGGTCGAAGGCCTGTTGCGGACCATGTACGACCCGCGCCTGAGTCTGATGAACGACGTGTCGGTCCAGCTCAAGGAACACTTCGGCGAGCAGCTCTACGACACGGTCATTCCACGCAACATCCGGTTGGCCGAAGCACCGAGCTACGGCATGCCGGCCCTGGCCTACGACAAACAATCCCGTGGTGCGCTGGCTTACCTGGCCCTGGCGGGCGAAATGGTTCGCCGTCAGCGCCGCAACCCACGCACCGCTGCCGCCCAGCCAACTTAAGGAAACCCCATGGCCGTCAAGAAACGTGGTCTCGGACGTGGACTGGATGCGCTGCTCAGCGGTCCCACGGTCAGCGCGCTGGAAGAGCAGGCCGTACAGGCCGACCAGCGTGAGCTGCAACACCTGCCGCTGGATCTGATCCAGCGCGGCAAATATCAGCCACGCCGGGACATGGATCCGCAGGCGCTGGAAGAACTGGCCCAGTCGATCAAGGCCCAGGGCGTGATGCAGCCGATCGTGGTTCGTTCGATCGGTAGCGGGCGCTTCGAGATCATTGCCGGCGAACGCCGCTGGCGCGCCAGTCAGCAGGCCGGGCAGGAAACCATTCCGGCGATGGTGCGCGACGTATCGGATGAAACCGCGATTGCCATGGCGTTGATCGAGAACATCCAGCGCGAAGACCTCAACCCGATCGAGGAAGCGGTCGCCCTGCAGCGTCTGCAACAGGAATTCCAACTGACGCAGCAACAGGTCGCCGAGGCGGTGGGCAAATCCCGCGTCACCGTGGCCAACCTGTTGCGCTTGATTGCGTTGCCGGAAGTCATCAAGACCATGCTGTCCCATGGCGATCTGGAAATGGGTCATGCCCGGGCCTTGCTCGGATTGCCGGAAAATCAACAGGTTGAAGGGGCGCGACATGTTGTCGCACGAGGCCTGACCGTGCGCCAAACTGAGGCACTGGTTCGTCAGTGGCTGAGCGGTAAACCAGCCCCCGTCGAAGCCCCCAAACCGGACCCGGATATCGCCCGCCTGGAACAGCGCCTGGCCGAGCGGCTGGGCTCTACGGTGCAGATTCGCCACGGCAAGAAGGGCAAGGGACAATTGGTAATCGGTTACAACTCCCTCGATGAGCTGCAAGGCGTCCTTGCGCACATTCGCTGAAACAATTGCTCTTGTAGCGCGCAGTCGGAAATCACTACCCGGCAGTTGAATAGGGGCAGAACCGCCCCTATACTCTGCGCGCATTTTGTCGGCACAAATTATGCCAAGTTATTGATTTCAGGCAGCCGACCATTGGAGAGCAAAAGCGATGGAAACCCGCACGCCAAACCGCCTGCCATTCCATCGTCTGGCTGTTTTCCCGGTGTTGATGACCCAATTGGTCGTTGTACTGATCGCCTCGTTGGCGCTCTGGCAATGGCGCGGTGTCGTAGCCGGATATTCAGGTCTTTGCGGAGGCCTGATAGCCTTGCTTCCCAATATTTACTTCGCTCACAGGGCATTTCGGTTTTCCGGCGCCCGAGCAGCCCAAGCCATCGTCCGGTCTTTTTATGCCGGCGAGGCGGGGAAACTGATTTTGACGGCAGTGCTGTTTGCACTGACGTTCGCAGGTGTGAAGCCGTTGGCACCACTGGCTGTATTCGGTGTCTTCCTGTTGACCCAAATGGTCAGCTGGTTCGCTCCCCTGCTAATGAGAACAAGACTTTCGAGACCTTAGGGCGTTTGAGGCAACCATGGCAGAGACAACCGCTTCGGGCTATATCCAGCACCACTTGCAGAACCTGACCTTCGGTCAGCTACCCAACGGCGGCTGGGGCTTTGCCCACTCCGCAGCAGAAGCCAAGGAAATGGGTTTCTGGGCTTTCCACGTCGATACCCTCGGCTGGTCGGTCGCGCTGGGTCTGATCTTCGTTTTCCTTTTCCGCATGGCGGCCAAGAAGGCGACTTCGGGCCAGCCGGGTGCCTTGCAGAACTTCGTTGAAGTCCTGGTCGAGTTCGTCGACGGCAGCGTGAAGGACAGCTTCCACGGTCGTAGCCCGGTGATTGCACCGCTGGCACTGACCATTTTCGTCTGGGTGTTCCTGATGAACGCCGTCGACCTGGTACCGGTCGACTGGATTCCTCAACTGGCCATCCTGATCTCCGGTGACCACCACATCCCATTCCGCGCCGTGTCGACCACCGACCCGAACGCGACCCTGGGCATGGCGTTCTCGGTTTTCGCACTGATCATTTTCTATAGCATCAAGGTCAAGGGCATCGGCGGCTTCATCGGCGAACTGACCCTGCACCCGTTCGGCAGCAAGAACATCCTTGTTCAGGCACTGCTGATCCCGGTGAACTTCCTGCTGGAGTTCGTGACCCTGATCGCCAAGCCTATCTCTCTGGCTCTGCGTCTGTTCGGTAACATGTATGCCGGCGAGCTGGTGTTCATCCTCATCGCTGTGATGTTCGGCAGCGGCCTGCTCTGGCTCAGTGGCCTGGGCGTGGTACTGCAGTGGGCGTGGGCCGTATTCCACATCCTGATCATCACCCTGCAGGCGTTCATCTTCATGATGCTGACCATCGTCTACCTGTCGATGGCGCACGAAGAAAACCATTAAGGCCAGTCTCGACTAGTCTGATGTCCTTCCCGGTCAAACGGGGAGGGGCCCGAACAGGCCACGATGAAACGATTTGTTTTACCGCTTTAAATTAAAAAAACCTAAACCATACGACGTAAAAGTCGGGAGGAAAGATGGAAACTGTAGTTGGTCTAACCGCTATCGCTGTTGCACTGTTGATCGGCCTGGGCGCACTGGGTACCGCAATTGGTTTCGGCCTGTTGGGCGGCAAGTTCCTGGAAGGCGCTGCGCGTCAGCCAGAAATGGTTCCAATGCTGCAAGTCAAAATGTTCATCGTTGCCGGTCTGCTCGACGCCGTAACCATGATCGGTGTTGGTATCGCTCTGTTCTTCACCTTTGCGAACCCGTTCGTTGGTCAGATCGCTGGCTAATTACTCGGATGTTTCGAGTAGTTTGGTGTGATGGACAACGTAACTGCGAGGTGTTGGCGTGAACATTAATGCGACCCTGATTGGCCAGTCCGTTGCGTTCCTGATTTTTGTACTGTTCTGCATGAAGTTCGTATGGCCTCCGGTCATTGCGGCACTGCACGAACGTCAAAAGAAGATCGCTGATGGGCTGGACGCTGCCAGCCGAGCAGCTCGCGACCTGGAGTTGGCCCATGAGAAAGTGGGTCAGCAACTGCGCGAAGCGAAAGCTCAGGCAGCTGAAATCATCGAGCAAGCCAAGAAACGCGGTACCCAGATTGTCGACGAAGCCCGTGAACAGGCTCGTGTCGAAGCTGACCGTGTGAAGGCTCAGGCTCAAGCCGAGATCGAACAGGAACTGAACAGTGTCAAAGACGCGCTGCGTGCCCAAGTGGGTAGCCTGGCCGTTGGCGGTGCTTCGAAGATCCTGGGTGCCACAATCGATCAAAACGCGCACGCAGAGCTGGTTAACCAACTGGCTGCTGAAATCTAAGCGAGGGCGATCATGGCAGAACTGACCACGTTGGCCCGACCTTACGCTAAGGCGGCCTTCGAGCACGCTCAGGCCCACCAGCAACTGGCCAATTGGTCAGCCATGCTCGGCCTGGCAGCAGCGGTGTCGCAAGACGACACCATGCAGCGCGTGCTCAAGGCCCCGCGACTGACGAGCGCAGAAAAGGCCGCCACGTTCATTGACGTGTGCGGCGACAAGTTCGATGCCAAGGCACAGAATTTCATCCATGTCGTTGCTGAAAACGACCGTCTCCCGCTTCTGCCGGAGATCGCCGCCCTGTTCGACCTGTACAAGGCCGAGCAGGAGAAATCGGTAGACGTGGAAGTCACCAGTGCTTTTGCATTGAACCAAGAACAGCAAGACAAACTCGCCAAGGTTCTCAGTGCACGACTCAACCGGGAAGTGCGCCTGCAAGTCGAGGAAGACAAGTCCCTTATAGGGGGCGTTGTAATCCGCGCCGGCGACCTGGTTATCGATGGCTCGATTCGCGGCAAAATCGCGAAACTTGCCGAAGCATTGAAATCTTGAGTTTGAAGGGGCAGCAGAGCAATGCAGCAACTCAATCCTTCCGAAATAAGTGAAATTATCAAGGGCCGCATCGAAAAGCTCGATGTGACCTCCCAAGCCCGTAACGAAGGCACTGTCGTCAGCGTATCTGACGGTATCGTGCGGATTCACGGTCTGGCCGACGTCATGTACGGCGAGATGATCGAGTTTCCGGGCGGCGTCTACGGTATGGCCCTCAACCTGGAGCAGGACTCCGTAGGTGCCGTTGTACTGGGCGCATACACGACTCTGGCTGAAGGCATGAGCGCCAAGTGCACCGGCCGCATCCTCGAAGTTCCGGTTGGTAAGGAACTGCTGGGTCGCGTAGTCGACGCACTGGGTAACCCTGTTGACGGCAAAGGTCCGCTGAACAACACCGAGACCGACGCGGTCGAGAAAGTTGCTCCAGGCGTGATCTGGCGTAAGTCGGTAGACCAGCCTGTACAGACTGGCTACAAGGCTGTCGATGCCATGATCCCTGTCGGCCGTGGCCAGCGTGAGCTGATCATCGGTGACCGTCAGATCGGTAAGACCGCTCTGGCGATCGACGCGATCATCAACCAGAAAAACAGCGGCATCTTCTGCGTATACGTGGCAATCGGTCAGAAGCAATCGACCATCGCCAACGTGGTTCGCAAGCTGGAAGAGAACGGTGCATTGGCTAACACCATCATCGTTGCTGCCAGTGCTTCCGAATCGGCCGCACTGCAGTTCCTGGCACCGTACTCCGGTTGCACCATGGGCGAATACTTCCGCGACCGCGGTGAAGACGCGCTGATCGTCTATGACGATCTGTCCAAGCAAGCAGTGGCTTACCGCCAGATTTCCCTGCTGCTGCGCCGTCCACCAGGCCGTGAAGCCTACCCAGGCGACGTGTTCTATCTCCACTCCCGTCTGCTGGAGCGCGCATCCCGCGTTTCGGAAGAGTACGTCGAGAAGTTCACCAACGGCGCCGTGACTGGCAAGACCGGTTCCCTGACCGCTCTGCCGATCATCGAAACCCAGGCTGGCGACGTTTCCGCGTTCGTTCCGACCAACGTGATCTCCATCACCGACGGTCAGATCTTCCTGGAATCGGCCATGTTCAACTCGGGCATCCGTCCTGCTGTGAACGCCGGTGTTTCGGTATCCCGTGTAGGTGGTGCCGCTCAGACCAAGATCATCAAGAAGCTGTCCGGTGGTATCCGTACCGCTCTGGCTCAGTACCGTGAACTGGCGGCATTCGCCCAGTTCGCATCTGACCTGGACGAAGCGACCCGTAAGCAACTTGAGCATGGTCAGCGCGTTACCGAGCTGATGAAGCAGAAGCAATACGCACCGATGTCGATCGCTGACATGGCGCTGTCGCTGTATGCCGCTGAGCGTGGGTTCCTGACTGACATTGAAATCGCCAAGATCGGCAGCTTTGAACAAGCGCTGATTGCTTTCTTCAACCGCGATCACGCCGATTTGATGGCCAAGATCAACGTGAAGGGTGACTTCAATGACGAAATCGACGCTGGCCTCAAAGCCGGTATCGAGAAGTTCAAGGCCACCCAAACCTGGTAAGCCGCAGCGGGAGCCGCAAGGCTCCCGCTTGCTAACCTGATAGGTGTTACATGGCAGGCGCAAAAGAGATTCGCAGTAAGATTGCGAGCATCAAAAGCACGCAAAAGATTACCAGCGCCATGGAAAAAGTGGCGGTCAGCAAAATGCGCAAGGCACAAATGCGCATGGCTGCTAGCCGTCCTTATGCGGAGCGCATCCGCCAGGTGATTGGTCATCTGGCCAACGCCAACCCGGAATATCGCCACCCATTCATGATCGACCGCGCCGTCAAGCGCGTCGGTTACGTTGTGGTGAGCAGTGACCGTGGTCTGTGCGGTGGCTTGAACACCAACCTGTTCAAGGCCCTGGTCAAGGACATGGCGGTAAACCGCGAACAAGGCGTCGAGATCGATCTGTGCGTGGTAGGTAGCAAGGGTGCGGCTTTCTTCCGCAACTTCGGCGGTAACGTCGTCGCCGCTATCAGCCACCTGGGTGAAGAACCGTCGATCAATGACCTGATCGGCAGCGTCAAGGTGATGCTGGATGCTTACCTGGAAGGCCGGATCGACCGCCTGTCCGTGGTATCCAACAAGTTCATCAACACCATGACGCAACAGCCGACCGTGGAGCAGTTGATTCCATTGGTTGCGACCCCGGAACAGGAACTCAAGCACCACTGGGACTACCTCTACGAACCGGATGCCAAGGAGCTGCTCGACGGCTTGATGGTCCGCTACGTGGAGTCGCAGGTGTACCAGGCGGTGGTCGAGAACAACGCAGCTGAACAAGCCGCGCGGATGATCGCGATGAAGAACGCTACCGACAACGCCGGTGATTTGATCAGCGATTTGCAGCTGATCTACAACAAGGCGCGTCAGGCTGCGATCACCCAAGAGATCTCGGAAATCGTCGGCGGCGCTGCCGCGGTTTAACGGTTCAAATATTCAGAGGATCCAGCTATGAGTAGCGGACGTATCGTTCAAATCATCGGCGCCGTTATCGACGTGGAATTCCCACGCGACAACGTACCGAGCATCTACGACGCCTTGAAGGTTCAAGGCGCCGAAACCACCCTCGAAGTTCAGCAGCAGCTGGGCGACGGCGTGGTTCGTACCATTGCGATGGGCTCCACCGAAGGCTTGAAGCGCGGTCTGGACGTCAACAACACTGGCGCAGCCATTTCCGTACCGGTCGGTAAAGCGACCCTGGGCCGGATCATGGACGTACTGGGCAACCCGATCGACGAAGCTGGTCCGATTGACACCGAAGAGCGCTGGGGCATTCACCGTCCTGCGCCAACCTTCGCTGAACAAGCGGGTGGCAACGAGCTGCTGGAAACCGGCATCAAGGTTATCGACCTGGTTTGCCCGTTCGCCAAGGGCGGTAAAGTCGGTCTGTTCGGTGGTGCCGGTGTAGGCAAGACCGTAAACATGATGGAACTGATCCGTAACATCGCCATCGAGCACAGCGGTTATTCCGTGTTCGCTGGTGTGGGTGAGCGTACTCGTGAGGGTAACGACTTCTACCACGAGATGAAGGACTCCAACGTTCTGGACAAAGTGGCACTGGTCTATGGCCAGATGAACGAGCCGCCGGGAAACCGTCTGCGCGTAGCCCTGACCGGCCTGACCATGGCCGAGAAGTTCCGTGACGAAGGTAACGACGTTCTGCTGTTCGTCGACAACATCTACCGTTACACCCTGGCCGGTACCGAAGTATCCGCACTGCTGGGCCGTATGCCTTCGGCAGTAGGTTACCAGCCGACCCTGGCTGAAGAGATGGGCGTGCTGCAAGAGCGCATCACTTCGACCAAGCAAGGCTCGATCACCTCGATCCAAGCGGTATACGTACCAGCGGACGACTTGACCGACCCGTCGCCAGCAACCACCTTCGCCCACTTGGACGCCACCGTCGTTCTGTCCCGTGACATCGCTTCCCTGGGTATCTACCCAGCGGTAGACCCACTGGACTCGACTTCTCGCCAGCTGGACCCGAACGTGATCGGCAACGACCACTACGAAACCGCTCGCGGCGTTCAGTACGTGCTGCAGCGTTACAAAGAACTGAAGGACATCATCGCGATCCTGGGTATGGACGAGCTGTCGGAAGCCGACAAGCAGTTGGTAAACCGTGCTCGTAAGATCCAGCGTTTCTTGTCGCAGCCGTTCTTCGTGGCTGAAGTCTTCACCGGTGCCTCGGGTAAATACGTTTCCCTGAAAGACACCATTGCTGGCTTCAAAGGCATCCTCAACGGTGACTACGACCACCTGCCAGAACAAGCGTTCTACATGGTCGGCGGCATCGAAGAAGCGATCGAGAAAGCCAAGAAACTGTAATCCCGGCGCCCGGAAACGGGCGCTAATTTAGGTTGAGGCAATCAGATGGCTATGACAGTCCATTGCGATATCGTCAGTGCGGAAGGGGAAATTTTCTCCGGTCTGGTCGAGTTTGTGGTTGCGCATGGTGAACTGGGGGATCTTGGTATCGCTCTGGGGCACGCACCGCTGATCACCAGCTTGAAGCCAGGTCCGATTAGTCTGACCAAGCAGGGCGGGGAAAAGGAGGTGTTCTACATCTCTGGTGGTTTCCTCGAGGTTCAGCCGAACATGGTCAAGGTCCTTGCCGACACCGTGCAACGTGCTGCCGACCTGGACGAAGCCTCCGCTCAGGAAGCCGTCAAGGCTGCCGAGAAGGCCCTGCACGAAAAAGGCGCAGACTTCGACTATGGTTCTGCTGCTGCACGTCTGGCCGAGGCCGCAGCCCAGCTGCGCACCGTCCAGCAGATCCGCAAGAAGTTCGGCGGCTAAGCCGTCTGCTTTTTGTGTGATTGATTAAAAAGGGTAGCCTCGGCTACCCTTTTTTCTTTTCGCGACACTCATCATCTGTTCGCAGTCGTTGACCACCCAGGATTGGTACCCGTCATGTCTCTCGAAATCGTTATCCTCGCGGCCGGCCAAGGCACTCGCATGCGTTCGGCGCTGCCCAAGGTACTGCATCCGATCGCTGGCAACTCCATGCTCGGTCATGTTATCCACAGCGCTCGCCAACTCGATCCACAGCGTATTCATGTGGTGATCGGCCACGGTGCCGATGCCGTGCGTGAACGGCTGGCCGCCGATGACCTGAATTTTGTCCTGCAGGATAAACAACTCGGGACAGGCCACGCGGTGGCCCAGGCGGTGCCGTTCATTACCGCTGACACGGTGCTGGTTCTTTACGGTGATGTGCCGCTGATCGAAGTCGACACCTTGCAGCGCCTGCTCAAGCATGTTGGCCCGCAACAACTGGGCCTGTTGACCGTCGAGCTGGATGACCCTACCGGCTACGGTCGCATCGTGCGTGACGCCGACGGCCAGGTTACCGCCATCGTCGAGCAGAAGGATGCCAACGAAGCCCAACGCGCTATCACCGAGGGCAACACCGGGATCCTGGCGCTGCCGGCCGGGCGCCTGGGTGACTGGATGAGTCGCCTGTCGAACAACAACGCCCAAGGCGAGTACTACCTGACCGACGTGATCGCCATGGCAGTGACTGACGGCCTGGTGGTTGCTACTGAGCAACCCTTGGACGCAATGGAAGTGCAGGGTGCCAATGATCGTCGGCAACTGGCCGAGCTGGAACGCCACTATCAGCTGCGCGCCGCTCGCCGCTTGATGGCCCAGGGCGTAACCCTGCGTGACCCGGCCCGTTTCGATGTTCGAGGTGAGGTCAGCGTGGGCCGCGACGTGGTCATCGACATCAACGTCATCCTTGAGGGCAAGGTCGTCATCGAAGACGACGTGGTTATCGGTCCGAACTGTGTGATCAAGGACAGCACCTTGCGCAAAGGCGTGGTGATCAAGGCCAACAGTCACTTGGACGGAGCGGTGATGGGAGAAGGTAGCGATGCCGGCCCATTTGCCCGTTTGCGTCCTGGCTCCGTGCTGGAGGCCCATGCCCATGTGGGTAACTTTGTCGAGCTGAAGAACGCCCACCTGGGTGAAGGCGCCAAGGCCGGTCACCTGACCTATCTGGGTGACGCTGAAGTCGGCGCCCGCACCAATATTGGCGCCGGCACCATCACCTGTAACTATGACGGCGCGAACAAGTGGAAGACGGTACTGGGGGAGGACGTATTCATCGGTTCCAACAACTCCTTGGTAGCGCCTGTGGATATCTCCAGCGGTGCGACCACAGCGGCCGGTTCGACCATTACCCAGAATGTGGATAACCGACAGCTGGCTGTGGGGCGTGCACGCCAGAAGAATATCGACGGCTGGAAGCGTCCGGAAAAAATCAAGAAACCTTAAAGTTATCCACAGTCCACCCTGTGGGAGCGAGCCATGCTCGCGATAGCGGTATATTAGCCAAGTAGTCATCGACTGACACAACGCTATCGCGAGCAGGCTCGCTCCCACAGGATCTCCATCTTTTCTGAATTTTTCTCCCTTCGCCTTGACGATCGCCGCACAATAGGTTTTGATTGCTTACGTTATCTTTCGAATCGAAACTTAAACTGCCATGTCAAAGCGCAACACCCCCCAACGCCGCCACAACATCCTTGCCTTGCTCCAAGAGCAGGGTGAAGTCAGTGTGGACGAGCTGGCCAAGCGCTTCGAAACCTCGGAAGTTACGATTCGCAAGGATCTTGCCGCCCTGGAGACCAATGGCCTGCTCTTGCGTCGTTACGGCGGCGCGGTCCCGATGCCGCAGGAGTTGGTGGCCGATAACGCCCAGACCGTGTCCAAGTACAAGCAAGCCATCGCCCGGGCGGCGGTGAAGCGGATTCGCGAACACGCGCGCATCATCATCGACAGCGGCAGCACCACTGCCGCCATGATCCCCGAACTCGGCCTGCAACCGGGGTTGGTGGTCATGACCAACTCTCTGCACGTCGCCAGTGCCTTGAACGAACTGGAACACGAACCGGTACTGTTGATGACTGGCGGCACCTGGGATCCTCATTCCGAATCCTTCCAGGGCCAGGTGGCGGAACAGGTCCTGCGTTCCTATGACTTCGACCAGCTGTTCATCGGTGCCGACGGCATCGACCTGATTCGTGGTACCACCACCTTCAACGAGTTACTGGGGCTAAGCCGGGTCATGGCTGAGGTGGCCCGTGAGGTAATCGTGATGGTGGAGGCCGATAAAATCGGTCGCAAGATCCCCAACCTGGAACTGCCGTGGAGCAGCGTCCATACCCTCATTACCGATGATCGCCTGCCCGTAGAGGCTCGCGATCAGATTCAGGCGCGCGGCATCCAGGTGATCTGCGCGTCTGTCAGCCAGGAGAAATAACATGTGTGGAATTGTCGGCGCCGTTGCTGAACGCAACATCACAGCCATCCTGCTCGAAGGCCTCAAGCGTCTGGAATACCGTGGCTATGACAGTGCGGGTGTGGCAGTGCTCACCAACGATGGGCAACTTGAGCGCATGCGTCGGCCGGGCAAGGTCAGTGAGCTGGAGCAGGCGCTGGAAGCCGAGCCGCTGATCGGTCGCCTGGGCATTGCCCACACCCGTTGGGCCACCCACGGTGCGCCGTGCGAGCGCAATGCCCATCCGCATTTCTCCGGCGACCTGGCAGTGGTGCACAACGGCATCATCGAGAACCACGAAGCCTTGCGTGAACAGCTCAAGGCCCAGGGCTACGTCTTCACCTCGGACACCGACACTGAAGTCATCGCCCATCTGCTCAATCACAAGCTCAAGGAACTGACGGACCTGACCGTGGCCCTCAAGGCCACCGTCAAGGAGCTTCACGGCGCCTATGGCCTGGCAGTCATCAGTGCGAAACAACCGGATCGTCTGGTGGCGGCCCGCAGTGGCAGCCCGCTGGTGATTGGCCTGGGCCTGGGGGAAAACTTCCTGGCGTCTGACCAGTTGGCACTGCGTCAGGTCACTGACCGTT
Organism: Pseudomonas sp. ICMP22404; assembly: GCF_006227205.1. GTDB lineage: Bacteria > Pseudomonadota > Gammaproteobacteria > Pseudomonadales > Pseudomonadaceae > Aquipseudomonas. Next base: position 631,084 of record NZ_VCNG01000001.1, on the reverse strand, counting down.
TCATGTATCTGGAAGAGGGCGATATCGCTGAAATTCGCCGCGACAGCGTGCAGATCTGGGATCTCGATGGCCAAGTGGTAGAGCGCGAAATCGTGCAGTACCGCGACGGTGCCGAAGCCGCCGACAAGGGCGAGTTCCGCCACTTCATGCTCAAGGAAATCCACGAGCAACCGGCTGTGGTGCAACGTACCCTGGAAGGGCGCATGAGCCAGAGCCAGGTATTGGTCCAGGCCTTTGGCCCACAGGCAGCCGAATTGTTCGCCAAGGTTCGCAATGTGCAGATCGTCGCCTGCGGCACCAGCTATCACGCCGGCATGGTCGCTCGTTACTGGCTGGAGGAATTGGCCGGTATTCCGTGCCAGGTGGAAGTTGCCAGTGAGTTCCGTTATCGCAAGGTGGTGGTGCAACCGGACACACTGTTCGTCACCATTTCCCAGTCCGGTGAAACCGCCGATACCCTGGCGGCCCTGCGCAATGCCAAGGCCTTGGGTTTCCTCGCCAGCCTGGCGATCTGCAACGTCGGCATCAGCTCGTTGGTGCGCGAATCCGACCTGACCTTGCTGACCCAGGCCGGCCGCGAGATCGGCGTGGCGTCGACCAAGGCCTTCACCACCCAGTTGGTCGGTCTTCTGCTGTTGACCTTGTCGTTGGGCCAGGTGCGCGGGACCTTGGCCGAGGGTGTAGAGGCAACGCTGGTGGAAGAACTGCGCCGCCTGCCGGCCCGTCTGGGTGAAGCCCTGGCGATGGACAGCACTGTGGAAAAAATCGCCGAACTGTTCGCCGAGAAGAACCACACCCTGTTCCTGGGCCGTGGTGCGCAATTCCCGGTAGCGATGGAAGGCGCCCTGAAACTCAAGGAAATCTCCTATATCCACGCCGAAGCCTACCCGGCCGGTGAGCTCAAGCATGGCCCGCTGGCTCTGGTGGACAACGACATGCCGGTGGTCACCGTGGCCCCGAACAACGAGCTGTTGGAAAAGCTCAAGTCCAACCTTCAGGAAGTGCGTGCCCGTGGCGGCCAACTGATCGTCTTTGCTGACGAAAAGGCCGGCATGACCAATGGCGAAGGGAATCACGTGGTGCATATGCCGCACATCCACGACGCCCTGGCGCCGATCCTCTATACCATCCCGCTGCAGTTGCTGTCGTACTACGTGGCCGTGCTCAAGGGGACGGATGTCGATCAGCCGCGGAATCTGGCGAAGTCTGTGACGGTGGAGTGAGGGGCGTCTGCCGAACGGGTCCTGGATCACCTTCAGATCTTGAAGGTGTTGACCATCTGCTGCAGGCGGATCGACTGTTTTTCCAGTTCATTGCACGCCTGCAAAGTGGATTGCAGATTGCCGACAGTCTTCTGGTTCAGGTCATTGATGTGGCTGATGTCCCGATCCAGATTGTCCACCACTGAGGTTTGTTCTTCGGTGGCGGTGGCCATGGATAGGTTGATTTCGTCGATCTCGCCAATGCCCTGCAGTACCTGATTGAGTCGTTCACCGGCAAGCCTGGCGGTGCTGACGTTGGTGTCGCTGTGGCGCTGGCTTTCCAGCATGGCATTGACGGCGCTGCCGGCGCCGGCTTGCAACTCCTCGATCATATTGTGAATTTCCTGCGCCGATTGTTGAGTGCGATGGGCGAGGGTGCGCACCTCGTCCGAGACCACCGCAAAGCCACGTCCGGCGTCTCCGGCACGGGCGGCCTCGATGGCGGCGTTGAGGGCCAGCAGGTTGGTCTGGTCGGAAATGCCCTTGATCACGTCGAGGATCCGGCCGATTTTCAAGGTTTTTTCATTCAGGCTTTCGATGTCCTGACGGGTATTGATCACTTGTGATGAGAGCTGTGCCATGGCGCTGATGCTGCGCTCCACTACCTGTTGGCCTTCATGGGTCTGGGTCTTGGTATCCGAGGCGAGATTTGACGCATGTGCGGCGCTACGGGCGATCTCTTGGGCGGCGGCGCCCAGCTCGTTGATGGCTGTGGCGATGTTGTGGGTCAACGCCGCCTGGGTGTCGGAGCTTTTCAGGGACGAGTGCGATGCCTGGCTGACCTGCGCGGCCAGTTGGGTAAGTTGGCTACTGGACGTCAGGACTTCGCGTATCGAGTGCTGAATGCGTTCGACGAAGCGGTTGAACCCGCCAGCCATCACGCCAAACTCGTCCTGGGACAGGCTCTGCAGGCGTTGGGTCAGATCGCCTTCGCCATCGGCAATGGATTGCATGGCCAAGCCCATATTGCGTAAAGGCCGCATCAGGGCATTGATCAATAGACCGAGCAAGACAACGGTGATCAGTATCGCAATCAGCGTTGCGATCAGGGCCGAGGTGCGAAACTCATGGAGCGCGGCGTAGGCCTTGTCCTTGTCCACCGACAGTCCGATGGACCAGTGCAATGACGGCAGGCCGTTGATCGGCGTGAATGTAACGATCCGGGTGCTGCCGTTTTCCTGTACTTCATTCAGGTTGTCATTGATACCCGGAGCACCTTCGGGGAACGCTTGGGCCAGAGTCTTGGTGACCAAGGCACTGTCCGGATGCACCAGGATCTTGCCGTCGTCACTGACCAGGAAGGCATAGCCGATGCCGTTGAGATCAACGGAGTTGACGATGCTGGCGAGCTTTTCCAGGCTCAGACTCGCCCCGAATACGCCGGCTGCCTTGCCGTTGATCTTGATCGGCACCGCCTCGGTCATGATCAGATAATCGATGCCGGCTCCAATGTAGGGTTCGGTCAGGACGGGGCTGAGGGAGGCTGCCGCCTCCTTGTACCACTGGCGCTGACGGACATCGTAGCCATCGGGCATCACCCGCTCGGGATAAATGAAGAAACGACTATCTTGGAGCCCGACATAGCTGGCGATAAAGGTCTTGGTGATGATGTCTTGAGAGAGCATCTTGCTGATGGTAGCCGGGGTGGGGTCGGCGGCAATGGTTTCGGCGGCGCCCTCGATCAGCAGGAGCCGGCCAGCCAGCCAATTGTCGAGGTTGGCGCCGAGCAACTTGCCAGTGGTTTGCAAGCTGCTGTGCAGCGCTTCGCGGGTACTTGCTTGTTGTCGATGGTCATTGAGCAGTGAGAACGACAGGAATACTGCCACCGAGATGACACAGGCGCCGAGAAGGATCTTGTGGCCGAATTTCATACTGATGCCCATGAAGCACGCTCGTCAGGTCTTGTTTTTATGAGTCCCCGCCAGGGTTGGGCGAAGATTTGACGAGTGGACAGGTTTTGTCGAACTAGAAAAGATGATGGGCAATCGTAGGAATTTTTATGGCATCAAGTGACGCGGATGCGCGCTTGCCGAGCGCCCGGATTCCGGGCTGAGCATCACTCCAGAAAACACCGGTCAAAAAGGTAGACGCTGCCCGGTTTGAGGTTTTCCACGGTGCGTTGCGGGCGGCCGCCGTCGCCGCTTTTCTTGCGGCCGGTTTCCTGCAGGTAGCCCGCTTCGGTCATCTTCAGCAGACGCTGGCGCATGCTGGTCTTGAGCACCGGACGCTCGAGTACCAGGGAAAAAATGCCCACGGCTTCCGGCGCGCTGAATTCTGAACCAAGGAACATCAGCGGCAGGCTGCTGTAGAGCGCTTTGGAGAACAGCCGCTCCTGCACGGCAGCCACCAGGCTGTTGTGGTCGAAAGGGAGTTTTATCGTGGCGTCAGCGACGTCCTTTAGCGCAAAGAATCCCTGGTGTTCGGCGAGCGGGGGCGTATCGCTGACAATGGCCAGGTAGAACGTCGATGATGACCAGCAGCGTGGATCGCGGAACGCGTCGCCGACGGTGCCGACCTGTTCGATCCAGGCCAGCGGCATGCCCACTTTGTTCGAATTGCGCAGGCGCTCCACGGCGTCGCTCAGCGTGAGATCTTCGACCCCTCCATTCACCACGATCCCTGGCAGCGCCCAATGGCCGGCGAACGGCTCGGCTTCCCGGCGGTTCAGGAGGATTTCAAGGGCCTGGGCTTCCCGGTTGAAGCGCAGCACACACAGGTCGATGGTGTGCAGATAATCGCGCGCAGCGGCTGTGCGGTTCGGCATGTCAGTTTCCGTGGGTAGCGTAAAGGTCGTAGTTTACCGGGTCCATGCCGGGTGCCATCCAGTGATTGGGCAGCAGTTCGCCTAAAGCCAGTCGTTCGCGAACCAGCGTGCTGCGCACATGGATCTTCTCTTCCACACAAAGGATGGAAAAGCGCTCCAGTAATTCCTGGCCGCGGTAGAAGGTCGGTAACAGATCCGCGACGTCCTGGCCCACCACTAACGCTATCCGCTTGCCGTCCAAGGCCAGGCTGTCGGCCAGGTGGGCAAGCAGGGTGTAGCTGTAGATGGCGCCTTCGACACCACGCGCGACGACCTGCTCGATCCGGCTTGCATGCACTGGCGCGCAGCACAGCGGCTGAACGTGCTCGACGATCGACTCCAGCCATTTCAGGCGAATTTCATAGTCAACCATTCGCTTGCCATAGGGATGCCTGAAGCTTGGGGCGACCAGCACGCGCCTGGCCTGGAATGACGCCTGGATCATCACCTGGGCGTGACCGGCATGAGGGGGATTGAAGGCGCCGCCATAAAGGGCCAGTTCGAACATGGCTTATTCTCTTTAGGTACACGACATGTACCGTAACATCAAAAACGTGTCCGGTGAAATTTATCTGAGCCATGTCTATTTCATACGTGCATGAATCGATAGGCAAGAAAAATTCTTTTCACGGTGGCTTGTCATTAAAGTACACGTTATGTACTCTCGTTGCTGTGAACAGGAGAAACCAGTATGAATAGCCTGAACCGTAAGACGGCTTCCTTCGATGTCGATGCGCAAAAGAGCTTTACACCGCTTTGCCCTGATGAGCTGCCTGTGCCTGGTGGAGAACAAATTGGCGACGAGCTGAATTTCATCGCTTCCCTGGCCAGCCTGCGTGTCGGCAGCAAGGATGCCCATTCGCCTCAGGCGCCATGGGTGGTCGCCGAGCATTCACAGATGCTCACCCCGACCGGGCTCGAGCACGCCGACGTCACTTGGGTCAGCCACTGTGTTCCTGGTACCGAAGGTTTCACCTTGTTGGACGAACTGCCGACTCCCTACGACTACGACTATTTCGTCTGGAAGGGCGTCGAGCCGGATTTTCACCCGTACGGCGCCTGTTACCACGACCTGCACGGCAAGCTGTCCACCGGGGTGATCGAGTACCTGAAAGGCCTGGGTGTGGAGCAGGTTCTTGTCGGCGGGCTGGCGCTGGATTTCTGCGTCAAGACCACGGCCCTGCAACTGACTGCCGCCGGCTTCAACGTGATCGTTCACCTTCCGGCCTGCCGGGCGATCAGCGAGGAGGGCGCCACGCAAGCCATTCAGGACCTGCGGCAAGCGGGGGTCTGGGTTGCCAGGACCCGCGAAGAAACCATCCGCCTGGCAAGCGAGTAAGGAGCAAACATGGACAGCGCATTCGACTCAAACAGTGGCGTCATCCAGAGCCTGCTGGATACCGATTACTACACCTTCACCATGATGCAGGCGGTTTTGCACCAGCACCCGAACGTGGAGGTGGAGTATCAGTTCATCGTGCGTTCCAAAGAGCGGCTCGGTCACCTGATCCCGGACATTCGTGTGGAACTGGAAAAGCTTGCCGGATTGCAATTGCGCGAGGGGGAGCAAAGGTTTTTGTTCAACAAGCGTTTCCGCGAATACCTGACACCGGACTTCGAACAGTTCCTGGGTCTGTTTCGCTTCAATCTGCGCTACATCCACGTGTCGGAGGTTGACGGCCAACTGCACATCCGCGTTCGTGGTCCGATGTTGCACTGCATCATGTTCGAGCAGCCGGTACTGGCGATGGTCAGCGAACTGCGCAACCGCGAGAAGTACCCCGAAGTCGAACTGGCCGACGTTACCCGCAAGCTGTACCAGAAGTTCGAGTGGCTGGAGAAAAACGCCAGTCGTGAAGAACTTGCCGAGTTCCGTGTTTCCGACTTTTCCACCCGTCGCCGGCTGTCCTTCAGGGCGCAACGTGAAGTGGTGAATATCATGCGCAGTGATTTTCCCGGCGTGTTTGTCGGCACCAGTAACGCTCACCTGGCGTATGAGTTCGATCTCCCACTGATCGGCACGATGGCTCACCAATGGCTGATGGTCCATCAGCAACTCGGGCGCCTGCGCGAGAGTCAGAACGCGGCCTTGGAAAACTGGGTGCGCGAGTATCGTGGCCGGCTCGGTATCGCGCTGACGGACTGCATCAGCACCGACTTCTTCCTCAAGGATTTCGACCTGTACTTCGCCAAGCTCTATGACGGGCTGCGCCAGGATTCAGGTGACCCGATTGTCTGGGCTGACAAAGTGCTGGGGCGTTACCGGGAATTGGGTGTCGATCCACGGACCAAGGACCTGATGTTCTCCGACGGTCTCAATTTCGAAAAATGCTTGCCGATCCTGCGTCATGTCCGCGGCAAGGCCAAGTTCGGTTTTGGCATGGGCACCAGCCTGGCCTGCGATGTCGAGGGGGTCGAGCCGCTGAGCATTGTCATGAAACTGGTGCGCGTTCATGGCGAGCCGGTGGTGAAGTTCTCCGATGATCCGATCAAGAACGTCTGTGAAGACGTTTCGTTCCTTCGCTATGCCGCCCAAGTGTTCAACGTCGCCCTGATCAATCCACAGATGGGAGCCTGATATGACTTCACTTCAGCAAGAGCGCATTGCCCGGGAACTGGGCATCGATCGCCAACTCAAACAGGGCGGTGAGCACCTCGAGATTGCCCGTCGCGTTGGGTTTATCAAGCAGGTTTTACGTGAGTCGGGTTGCACGTCCCTGGTACTCGGTATCAGCGGCGGCGTCGACTCGCTCACAGCCGGGCGTCTATGCCAGTTGGCGGTGGAACAATTGCGAGGCGAGGATTACGAGGCGCGTTTCATCGCCGTGCGACTGCCTTACAAGACCCAGGCCGATGAGCCAGACGCCCAAGCATCCTTGGACTTCATCCGGCCGGACCTGATCACCACGAGCAACATTGCCGCGTGTGTGGATGGCCTGATGGCCAATATCGCGATCGACGGCTTGCAGCCTTCGGCCGAGCACACTGACTTTGTCAAAGGCAATGCCAAGGCCCGGGCACGGATGTTGGCACAATACGCCATTGCCAATATGAGCAATGGGCTGGTGGTCGGTACCGACCATGGCGCGGAGGCGGTGATGGGGTTCTTCACTAAATTCGGCGACGGTGCATGCGACTTGGCGCCGTTGTCCGGGCTGACGAAGACTCAGGTGCGGTGGTTGGCCGATGCCATGGGCGCGCCTGCGTCGCTGGTGCACAAGGCGCCGACCGCCGATCTGGAAGACTTGGCACCCGGTCGGTTGGATGAGGTGGCGTATGGTTGCAGTTACATGGAGATCGATGCGTATCTGATGGGCGAAGAGGTGTCGCCTCAGGCGCGACACATCATCGAACGCGCCTACGGCAAGACGGCTCACAAACGAGCATTGCCGCGTGTTCCGGCGGTGTCATGAACGACATCAAGCCAACGTAAGCAGGCTTTCAAATGCAACCCTGGTCCCGAATGGAGTGGATGAATGACCCAGGCAACCGGTATCAACGATCGCGTACGCATCAAGAACGTCGAAGTGCTCTCGGACAACTGGTACGTACTGCGCAAGACCACCTATGACTACCTCGGTCGCAACGGCCAATGGCAGGAGTTGACCCGCGAGACCTATGACCGCGGCAATGGCGCCACAATCCTGCTGTACAGCAAGGCCAAGCAGACCGTGGTGTTGACCCGGCAATTCCGCTTTCCGGCCTTCGTCAACGGACACGATGACCTGTTGATCGAAACCTGTGCCGGCCTGTTGGACAACGACGATCCGCACACCTGCATCCGCAAGGAAACCCAGGAAGAAACCGGCTACGTCATCCAAGACGTGCGCAAGGTCTTCGAAGCCTTCATGAGCCCGGGCTCGGTGACGGAGCGGCTGCATTTTTTCGTCGGCGAGTATTTCGACGAAGACAAACGACACGCCGGCGGCGGGTTGGAAGAGGAGGGCGAGGAAATCGAGGTGCTGGAGCTACCGCTTGACCAGGCCCTGGGCATGATCGAGAGCGGAGAAATCTGCGACGGCAAGACCATCATGCTGTTGCAGTACGCCAAGCTGCATCGGTTGCTGGATTAGGTTCACTCTCAGGCCTCCAGCCAGGACGCTCCAGAAACTTACGGTGAGCTCTTCCCCGGCCAAGAATCGAGCTTGATCGGGGTTTTCCACAGCTTCGTTGGATGAAGCGCTACAAGCTTGAATCCAGAAGTTTTTTCTGCTCGATACGCCATGCCTTGGTGCGCTAGAACGCAGACCCAACCCGCTCCTGTCGGCAGCCGGTTCGTCGTATTCACGAAGAACCGCTGAACAACTGCGTTGACAACCTGGGACATAGGTGATGATATTCAGTCATACGACAACGTATGACATCAAAAAATAATAAAAACGAAAGGCTCCGATATGCCTTCTACATTTGCAGCCCAGCAAGTCTGTAATACGTCGGCCTTGCTTCTCTCCACAGAGCGCCAACGGCCTTCGCCACTTTCTGAAAAGCCTTATGCAGGCTTGCAAGTGCAATCGAATTTTCCCCTATCGACATTCAAGCGACGTCAGCTGTCCAGCCAGGCGAGGGTGTCTGTCGCTTGCGTTTCCTCCTTAGTTCCTACCCCCAATGAATGGCAGTACTTGGAGAACAATAATGAGAAAAACATTCTGCGCCTCTTTAATCGCCTCTTTTCTGAGCCTGACCGCCGGCACGGCAATGGCCGCCGACGCCAGTGACTGGCCAAGCCGCCCCGTGCAGGTGGTGGTCATTGCCAATGCCGGTGGTGATACCGATTTCAATGCCCGAATGATGGCCAAGTATTTCACCAAGCTCACTGGCAAACCCATGGTCGTCACCAACATGGCTGGCGGGGGCGGGACGATTGCCGCCGATGCGGTCAAGAGCGCGGCACCGGATGGCAATACCATTCTGTTTACCCATACCGGCCAGTTGATCGTGAACGAGGTGGCAGGGCTCTCCGAGGACCGTTTTGACGCATTTGATATCTCCTGCATCGCTGGCGTCGACAAAGGTGCGGTGTTTGTCTCGGCGAAAAGCTCGGGCATCGACACCCTTGATCAACTGATTGAAAAAGCCAAGGCCAAGCCCGGCACCATCACCTACGGTACCGAAATGGGCAACTTCTCCCATCTTCAAGGGCTGATGTTCGAGAAGCTGGCCGGCGTGAAATTGAAAATGGTCGACAGCGGCACAGTGTCCGAAAAAATCGTCGCCTTGCTGGGCAAGCGCATCGACCTCGGTGCCATCAGCTATGGCTCGGTCCAGGATTACATCACCAGCGGCAAAATGACCGCTCTGGGTCAACCCAACGCCGAGCGCAACGCACTGCTGGGTGACGTGAAGACCTTCAAGGAACAAGGCGTGGACCTGGTCCTGGACAAGCCTTACGTCGTGGCCTTCCCGAAGGGTACGGACCCGGCCATCGTCAAGAAAATGGCCGATACGATGAAGAAGATCACCGAAGAGCCGGAATACGCCGAGGAGCTGAAGAAGTCGTTCAAGCAACCGGTCAGCTTCCAGGGCAGCGAAGAAGCCATTGCGACCCTCAACAAAACCCGCGACAGCTTCATGCAGTTCAAGGACGAGATGCGTAAGGCCAAATAACACCGCATGACGGGCTCGGGTGCGTACTGGCACCCGACAGCCCAGTCCTTCCCAGCAAGAGGAGCCTGTATGGATTCCTATAAAAGAAACGAGCTGATTGCCGGACTTGCAATGCTCGGTGCCGGCGTGGCGTATCTGGTATTGACCCTGAATCTGCCGCGCCGCAGTTTCGTCGATGCTGCGTTTGTGCCCTGGGTGCTCGCCGTTGCGTTGTGCCTGTTGGGCGCGTTGCAATTATGGGCGTGGCGAAAGCTGCCGGACCAACCTGCCGAACCCGCTGAAAAAACCGAGCAGATTGATTATCCGACGGTCTTCAAGTCCCTCGCATTGGTGCTGCTTTACACCGCGTTGCTGCAACCCGTGGGATTCATCGTCATGACCGTGCTTTATCTGTACGTCCAATTCATCGTGTTGACCCCTGCGGAACAGAAGGTCAAGCACCTCCTGTACGGGTTCATCGCGGTCGTTTCGTCAGTGTTGATCTTTTACATTTTTCGCCATGGCTTCGACTTGCTCCTGCCTGTCGGTCTATTGGATTTCTAGGAGACGGCCATGATTGAACTCATGCAGCAAGGCTTCGGTGCCGTACTGACTCCCTATGTGTTTTTCCTCATGACACTCGGCGTTGCGGTGGGGATTGTTTTTGGTGCGGTGCCCGGGCTTTCGGCCACCATGGCTATCGCGTTGTGCTTGCCCCTGACTTACTCGATGGGCCCTGGCACGGGCCTGGCGCTGCTGGTTGCGCTGTTTGTCGGTGCCACCTCGGGAGGACTGATATCGGCGATATTGCTCAACATACCGGGAACGCCGGCATCGATCGCCACGACATTCGATGGTTGGCCGTTGATGAAGAAGGGAATGGGCGTCAAGGCGCTGGGGATCGGCGTGGTGTTCTCGTTCCTGGGCACTATTTTCAGTATCGCCGCGCTGATGTTCATCGCTCCGATCCTGGCGGATCTGGCCTTGAGTTTTGGCCCGCACGAATACTTTTCCATCGCGATTTTCTCGCTGACGTTGATCGCCACGCTGTCCACCGGCTCGTTGGTCAAAGGCCTGTTCGCCGGTGCCCTGGGCTTTGCCTTTTCCACCGTGGGGATTGCCCCGGTCGAGGCGATCCGCCGTTTTACGTTTGACCTGCCGAGCCTCAATGGCGGCTTTGCCATGCTCACTGTCATGATCGGTATGTTTGCAGTGGCCGAAGTGCTGAAGTTTGCTGAAAGCGCACGCCTGAGCCATCGAGCCAAACCACAGCACGTCAGCATGAAAGGCGTAAAAGGTTTTGGTTTTTCGATGAAGGAGTTCGTCGGTCAACTGCCCAATGCCACCCGTTCATCCCTGATCGGCCTGGGCATTGGTATCCTGCCCGGTATCGGTGCCGGTACCTCGAATATCGTTTCTTATATCGTGGCGAAGAAACGTTCCAAAACCCCGGAAGAGTTCGGCAAAGGCAAGATCGACGGCGTGGTCGCCAGCGAGACGGCAAACAACGCCGGCATTGGCGGCGCGATGATTCCGCTGTTGACCCTGGGCATTCCCGGCGATACCACCACGGCTGTGATGCTCGGCGGTTTCATGATTCACGGCATCCAGCCGGGGCCTCTGCTGTTCATCAGCCAGGCGCCGTTGGTCTATACGATCTTCGCCGCGCTGATCCTCGCTTCGGTCCTGATGCTGGTGCTCGAGTTCTACGGACTGCGCATGTTCATCAAACTGCTGGCGGTGCCCAAGCACATTCTGTTGCCGATCATCCTTGTGCTCTGTGTGGTTGGCGCATTTGGCCTGAACAGCCGGATCTTCGACGTCTGGGCGGTGCTGCTGTTTGGCTTGCTGGGCTACGGGTTCGTCAAGAGCGGGTTGCCGATTGCGCCGTTCATCATCGGTTTCATCCTGGGCCCCATGGCGGAGACCAATTTGCGTCGTGGCTTGATGCTGTCCGATGGCAATTTCACCGGCTTCCTGTCCAACCCCATCTCAGCGGGCTTTCTCATCCTGGCCGCCGCGTCTATCTCCTGGCACCTGGTGACGGTCATTCGCAACAGGAAAAGCGCTGCTATCGAATTGATGCGCAGTTAGTGGCCTGTTTTCATTCCCGCGTATATGCCGCTGTCACACGAACCCGTGCGGCAGCGGCTGACTCCAAAACGTTCGGAGCATAGCCATGCAAGAGACGCCGCAAATACCTTCCTCCGACGACGACCGTATTGCCTGGGTGCGCGTGGCCTCGGTCTACCTGCCGCTGGCCAATCCCATCAGCGACGCCAAGGTGCTCACCGGTCGGCAGAAGCCGATGACGGAAATCGCCATTCTGTTTGTGGAAATCGAAACCAGGGACGGCCATCGGGGCTTGGGATTCAGCTATTCCAAGCGCGCCGGTGGTCCTGGGCAATTTGCCCATGCCCAGGAAGTTGCCCCCAGCCTCATTGGCGAAAACCCCAGCGACATTTCCAAGCTGTGGGACAAGCTCTGCTGGGCCGGTGCTTCGGTGGGGCGGAGCGGTCTGGCCACCCAGGCGATTGGTGCGTTTGATGTCGCCTTGTGGGATCTGAAAGCCAAGCGGGCAAATCTTTCCCTGGCTCGCTTGCTGGGCGCCCATCGCGATTCTGTTCAGTGCTACAACACGTCGGGTGGGTTCCTTCACACTCCGCTTGACCAATTAATGATCAATACCGACCTTTCCCGGGAGAAGGGCATCGGGGGCATCAAGCTCAAGGTCGGCCAGCCTGACCAGGCGCTGGATCTGCGCCGTGTCAGCACCATCCGCAAACATCTGGGGGATGACTTTCCGTTGATGGTGGATGCCAACCAGCAATGGGACCGACCTGCTGCGCAGCGAATGTGTCGACGTCTCGAGCAGTTCAACCTGGTCTGGATCGAGGAACCGTTGGATTGCTACGACGCTGAAGGTCATGCCGCGCTGGCCCTGCAATTCGACACGCCGATCGCGACCGGTGAAATGCTCACCAGCGTTGCCGAGCACTGGGAATTCATCAAGCTGCGCGCCGCCGATTACCTGATGCCCGACGCGCCCCGTGTCGGTGGCATTACCCCTTACCTCAAGGTCCAGGCGTTGGCCGAGCAAGCGGGACTGATGATCGCGCCGCACTTTGCCATGGAACTGCACATTCATCTGGCCGCCACGTATAGCCGCGAGCCATGGGTTGAGCATTTCGAATGGCTGGAGCCTCTGTTCAACGAACGCATGCAAACCCGCGATGGACGCATGTTAGTGCCTACCCGCCCTGGCCTTGGGTTGTCCTTGAGCGAGCGTGTGGCGGGTTGGACGGCGAGCCAGGCGGCGTTCGGGCAGCGTCCGTAAACCGGTCGAGGACAGAGGATGCCATCATTGAGCCAAGAGGTGCTGCAACGCATCGAGCAGGTGGTCGGGCAAGCAGGATTGGTGCGCGACCCAGAGCTGATGCAAAGCTATCTGACAGATTGGCGTAACGCCTATCAAGGCCTGGCGGCCTTGGTGGTACGTCCGGCGACGACCGAAGAGGTGGCCGAGGTTGTACGGATCTGTCATGACGCCCAGGTTGCCTTGGTGCCGCAAGGCGGCAACACCGGCTTGTGCGGCGGCTCGATTCCTGACCCCTCTGGCAATCAGCTGGTGTTGTCCTTGACCCGGATGAAACGTATCCGTGACATCGATCTGGCTAACGAAACCATCACGGTCGAGGCCGGGGTGATCCTGCAACAATTGCAGGATGCCGCCCACCAGGCCGGTCGCCTGTTTCCGCTCTCGCTGGGAGCGGAGGGCAGTTGCACGGTGGGCGGCAACCTGGCGACCAATGCCGGCGGCACGGCAGTGCTGCGATACGGCAACATGCGTGAGCTTACCCTCGGCCTGGAAGTGGTGCTGCCTGACGGTCGCGTCTGGAACGGGTTGCGGGGGCTGCGCAAAGACAATACCGGTTACGATCTCAAGCACTTATTCATCGGCTCGGAGGGCACTCTCGGGATCATCACGGCGGCGGTGCTCAAACTGTTCCCGATGACCCACAGCACGGCGACAGCCTGGGTCGCGCTGCCTTCGCCGCAGGCGGCGGTGGACCTGATCGGCCATGTTCGCGGCTTGTGTGCCGACCGCCTGACGGGCTTCGAAATGATGTCGCGCCAGAGCCTGGATTTTGTCCTGGACCATGTGGCCGGCTGCAGCGACCCGCTGGCAACGAAGCACCCCTGGTACGCCTTGATTGAATTGCGCGACACCGTGCCCGACGCGCCGTTGGCACTGCTGCTTGAAAACGGCCTGGCCGACGCCTTTGAGCGTGGGTGGGTCATTGATGCGGTATTGGCCGGCAACCAGGCACAAGCCGCGGCGCTCTGGGCACTGCGCGAAGGCATTTCCGAGGCGCAGAATCATGAAGGTCCGAGCCTCAAGCATGACATCAGCGTGCCCGTGAGCCGGATACCGGAATTCATCGAGTGCACCGACAAGGCCCTGCAACGGGACTTTCCTGGCGTGCGCATTGTTTCTTATGGCCACATGGGCGATGGCAACCTGCACTACAACATCAGCAAGCCGCTCGGCGATGCGGACGCCTCGTTCAGGACTCATGAACACGCGATCATGCAAGTCATCTACCGGATGACGAGCGCCTTCAACGGCAGCATCAGCGCCGAGCATGGCTTGGGGCAAGCCAAGCCTGAGGCGGCAGTTCGCTTCAAGGACCCCCTGGAGATCGAGTTGATGCGTGCCATCAAACGCACGCTGGACCCCGCCGGGTTAATGAACCCAGGCAAAGTGTTCACCACTGTACTGGAGTGACCGCGCCGGGCTTCGTCGACGAGTATGACGACGAAGACAAACGACACGCCGGCGGCGGGTTGGAAGAAGGCGAGGAAATCGAAGTGTTGGAGCTGCCACTCGACCAGGCCTTGGGCATGATCGGGTGGGGGCGATCTGTGACGGCAAGACCATCATGCGGTTGCAGTACGCCAAGTGGCATCGGTTGGTGGATGGGGTTCAGCCGCTGCAACCCGGGACGCTTGCCGGCTGATCTTCGCGCTACCAAATCTTTCACGGTAGGCCGAGGGCGGCAACCCGACGGCGTTCCTGAACGCCGCCCGGAAACTTTCCACTGAGCGATAACCACAGGCCTGCGCAATGCCGGTCGCGCTCTGATCGGTGGTTTCCAGCAGTTCCCTGGCCCGGTTCAGGCGTTCCTGTTGCAGCCAGGCCCTTGGCGAAAGGCCGGTCGTTTCTATGAAACGACGCAGGAAAGTGCGCTCGCTCATGGCCACGCGAGCGGCCATGTCGGACACGCTCAGGGGTTGGTCCAGGTGTTCGCGGATCCACTGCAGGACCTGGCTCAGTTCGTTGCGCGGCGACTTGCCCACGGGGGCGACGATGAATTGCGATTGACCACCGGTTCGCTGTGGCGCCATGACCAGGCGACGGGCCACCGAGTTGGCGATATGAGTACCAAAATCCCGTGCGATCAGGTGCAGGCAGGCGTCGATGCCGGCGGCACTGCCGGCTGAGGTAATGATCTGCCCCGAATCGACATACAGCACATTCGGGTCCACGTTGATGAGAGGGAAGCGTTCGGCAAGCTCATCGGAAAACTGCCAATGGGTGGTTACCGTTTCACCGTCGAGCAGTCCCGTGGCGGCGAGTACGAACACACCCGAGCAGATCGAAAGCAAGCGGGCGCCTCGGGCATGGGCGTTTATGAGAGCGTTCAGCAACGCTTGCGGAGGTGGGTCGCGATAGCGCCAGCCGGGAATGATGATGGTGTCTGCGGTGTCCAGCTCTTCCAGCCCGGCGTCGACCGAGATCTGGATGCCCCCCAATGCCCGCATGGGGACCGGATCGACAGCAACGATGCGGTGGGCGTACCACGCAACGTCCAACTCTGGACGAGGCAAGCCGAATATCTCCAGCGCAATACCGAATTCGAATACGCAAAGACCCTCGTAAACGAGAATGGCCACTGTTCCTGGGTGGGTGTGCATTTGGCGTAAAACTACCGTTTGTTGTCGTCTGTTGCACTGTAGCGAACAGTTCCGTCGTCCTACAATCGGGCTATGGGATGGAGCAATGAATGAGTAATCGAAAAACAGGTCGGATCCTGGCGGATGTGGAACAGCAACTTTCCAGGCACTTCCGGGATTTCTTGAGCAATGAAATCCGGATGAAGCAGGTTCGTAATTCGTTTCACCGAGAGGGCTATTTCCACTTCAAGGACTTTTCATTTCTACCCGGCGAGATGCCGGAAGCGCTCCAGTCCGAAGTACATGGGTTGCTCGATGAATATTCGGCAGGTCGCGATGCGACCGTCCTGTTTATCCATGATCCCTACCGCAAGATCCATGTGATCCCTCAGGCGGAAATCGCCGAGGGCGGGGTCGTGATCCCGGCGCTTTACCACTCCGGGTCGCTACGCCATTTCCTCGGCAGCATCGCAGGCGAAGACTTGGCGTCCTGCCTGGACCGCGGACAGTACCTGATCAGTCGGCTGAATCATCCAGACGATACCCATGGTTGGCATTGGGGCGATTACCCCTACACCCTGGTCTGGATCATCGAGGCGCCTGAAGACCCGGAGGGGGGCGACGTGCTGCAATGCGTGCCCCACAGCAACGGGAACAAGGATGACCTGAACGCATGGGAATACCGCCTGGACAACCCCGGCAAGGCCTGCCACCACCTCAAGGGTGACGTGTATTTCCTCAAGTCCGGTACCACGCTGCATCATCTGGTGCCGATTCAACGAAACGCCACGCGCATTATCCTCAGTACCAGTTGGCAGGTGGCTCCGGCCGGCGAAGCGATGCCCTGTGGATAAGTATTGAAGCGCAGCGATCAATCCCGGCGTTACAGCGCCGTGAGTGGTCAGGACAGGCCCGAACAAACGCGCAGCCGTCCAGCGGCTGCGCGCTTTTTGTTCAACTGGACTGGGCCTGGCTGTCCTCCTGCATATCGTCCAGGTATTCCGGCTGGTCCGTCTGGCCCGGCAGCTCGGTCACGACGCTGAAGTCGCTGATCTCGATAGCACCCTCCCCGTGGCCCAGCAAATGGAAGGAAAAGGCTTTGCGGGTCTGCGGGTTATCGAAACGGATGTTCATCACCAGCGGTTGTTCGGACGTCACCGCTACATCGGTCGGCAGTTCCATCGGCACATCCTGCTCGAACTCCTTGGCCTTGAGGGAAATATAGGCCGTATGGTCCGTCTCGATGGCGCGGATGCTCAGGCTGACGCGGGTCTGCGAACCCTGGGGCATTTCCAGGTATTGGGCGCCGATCAGGTTGTCGGTCCAGTCGTTGGAAACCTGGGCGGGAAGTGGAATTTTCTCGGTGCTGCCGAATTGATAATGCTGGTTCAGAGGCGTGCGTAGCAGGGTCTGGTTGAGGGCCGTTGCCCGTGCGCTGATCAGCCTGGCCCGCTGGTCGCTGTAGTGCCCGCCGTAGGTCGCCCGGTCGGCGATGAAACCTTCGCTGGCGTAGTAGCGGCAACGCTGCAGGAAATCGCATTCGGTGAACGTGCCCTTGCCGTCGTGGTAGCGCAGCATGCCATTGGTGAACGACATGATTTCCCGTCCCGTTGTGTAGTCCCTGAACATCGAACGACCGGACAGCGACGCAGGCACCGGGAAACCGAAGTAGTCGAGGATCGAGGCGGTGAGGTCGACGTGCCCATAGGTGCCTGGCTTGATGCGCGGCAAGGGTTCCGGCGCCAGCGTCAGGTTGAATCCCCAGGATGACGCCAAGCGTACATCGTCGATGCCATGGGACTCGTCCGAGGTGATCACCACCAAGGTGTCTTTCAGGATGCCCTGGCGTTCCAGCCCGATGAGGAAGTTATCCAGCGCATCGTCCAGGTAACCCACGGCGGCCTGTTTGGCGGTTTCATAGCGCTGCAGGTAGTCATCCGGTGCGGAGTAGGGCTGATGCGTGCCCACGGTCAGCAGGGTGAGCATCCAGGGTTTGTCCGTTTGTTGCAGGTGTTCGACGTAGTCCAGCGCGCCTTCGAAGAAGGTCTTGTCGTCCTTGCCCCAGGGAAACTCCAGGTAAGCGGGTTGGGTGAACCATTCCATACCCAGGGTCGTATCGAAGCCGATGTGGGGCATGATCCGGTCCTTGGCCATGAACCGCAGGCCCGCACCCTGGAGGAAATGCGTGGCAAAGCCATGCTGGCGCAACTGGGCCGGCAGGCAGTCCTGGTTGCGCTGGGTCTGGTTGAGCATTTCGACGCCCTTGGGCGTGCCATCGTCGAGCTTGTCGTAGTCGCCACACAACATCGAGTACAGGCCGCGGATGGTCTGGTGGCTGTGCAGGACATAATCGGGCGTGTTCATGCCTCGCTCGGCCCAGGCACTGAGGCGCGGCATGGGGCTATCCTGATAACCGGCTTTCAGGGCCTGGCGGTTGGTTTCTATATAGGCACCCGGTATGCCTTCCAGGGCGATGACCAGCACGTTGCGCGCCTGGCCTGGCGCGGTCAGCAGTTTCTCTCCATCAAGGTCCAGCCGGGTAAGGCCTTCCATCGGCGGGATCTGGGCGTCTGTATCGCCTTCAAGCCAGTGCTGGATCCGGTCCTGCCCGGTTGCGACCGCCGCCGTGGCGAGTTGATGGGGTAGATTGAACACGTTCCACTGGTCCGCCCCGGTGGGGCGCCAGGATTGTACGGTGCCGTGGACCAGCAGGAGCAGCGCCGGCAATGCCCAGGCGTGGCGTGGCAAGGGCAGTGCGCGGTGTGAGCGGCCTGGCCATTGCACCATCAGCCAGAGCGCCAGCGCTGTCAGTTGCAGCGTGGCCAACCAGGGATGGGCGAAGCCGCCGCTGCTGGAGTTTTCGACGAATTGCGGATCGGTCAGGTAGTGCAGGTCCGAGGGGTTGGGCATGCGTCCGACGGCGCTGATCAACTCGATGTTGGCCAACGTCAGCGCGGTCCAGGCCAGCAACACAGGCAAGGCCAGCCAGAGGGGGCGGCGGTAAAGCAGCGCTAGCAGCAAGCCGCCAACGCCCAGGTCGGACAGGTAGCCCAACGGATCGGACCAACCCAGTGCGATACGCATTGCGAGGGGAACGATCAGGACCAGGCTGCCCAAAGTGATCAAAGGGGCGAAGGGGGAAAAGAGTCCGCGTAAAAAAACGTTCACGAAAACAGGCCTTGTACGGAGTCTGGAACCAGGCACACAGCCTTGTGGGAGCGAGCCTGCTCGCGATAGCTACGGGTCATTCATATGGATGGCGACTGATTCACCGCTATCGCGAGCAGGCTCGCTCCCACAGGATTCTGTGCTGTTTATTAGTCATCAAAGGGTAATGATGGGCGCGATGGTAGCAAGCTTGTTCATCAGTAGCCGGGTCGTGACGCTACGGTTCGTTTGCTCAGGCCCTACAATGGCCGTGCGGCGCTGCTTTGCGGCGTTTGGAAAACTTGTATCAGGATTTCTCATCGGGGGATGGATGGACAGGTTTCAGGAAATGCAGGTGTTTATTGCTGTTGCCCAGGAGTCGGGTTTTTCGGCGGCATCGCGGCGCTTGGGTCTGTCGGCAGCCAGTGTCACCCGTGCGGTGGCAGCGTTGGAGCAACGCATCGGCACGCCGTTGCTGGTTCGCACCACCCGCAACGTGTACCTGAGCGAAGCCGGCCAGCGCTTTCTGGAGGACAGTCGCCGGATCCTGGGCGATCTACAGGAAGCCGAGGATTCGGCGGCCGGCAGCCATGCCCAGCCCAGGGGGCAACTGACGATCACCGCACCGGTGCTGTTCGGTCAGTTGTTCGTCACGCCCCTGCTGGTGGAATACCTGCAGCAGTATCCGGAAGTCAGCATCAATGCCTTGCTGCTGGACCGCAACGTCAACATGGTCGAGGAAGGCATGGACATTGCCGTGCGCATCGGCGAGCTGCCCGACAGCAATCAGCACGCCGTCCGCGTCGGTGAAGTGCGGCGGGTCGTCTGCGGCTCTCCCACGTTTTTCGCTCAGCACGGTCGACCCCAGCATCCGCAAGCGCTTGAGCGACTGCCGGTAGTGGCCTCTTCGGCCATTGGCCAGGTCAGAAGCTGGACCTTCCTCGATGCCGGGCAACCGCTGGCGGTCCGGCCAGTGCCTCGGTTGGTGGTCACCGCCAATCAGGCCGCCATTACGGCAGCCTGCCAGGGTCTGGGAATGACCCGTGTGCTGTCTTATCAAGTGGCGGGGGAGATCGCCAGCGGGGAGCTGGAAATCGTCCTGGCCGATTTTGAACTGCCGCCCCTGCCGATTCATGTGCTGTACCAGGGGGGGCGCAATGCACCGGCTCGGGTTCGCAGTTTTGTCGATTTCACGGTCAGCGCCCTGCGTAGACACCCGGCCTTGAGAAACTAATGCATTGTTTCGCTGAAGGAAATAATGGATTGCGTTTACGGGTGATTCTCTAGCTTTTAATTGAGGAGGAAGATGACGCCATCGATGCCGTTCTGCTGACGGCGTCATTTCCAGCGGAGTCGACCATGAACCCTATCAAGCTCTATCACTTCCCGCTTTCCGGACATGCCCACCGTGTGCAATTGATGCTTTCGCTGCTCGAGTTGCCAGTCGAGGTCATCTTCATCGATCTGGCCAAGGGGGCGCATAAACAGGCGGACTTCCTGGCCCTCAACCCATTTGGTCAGGTACCAGTGATCGACGATGACGGCGTGGTACTGGCCGACTCCAACGCCATCCTGGTGTACCTGGCGCAGAAATATGGCAAGGGCCGCTGGCTTCCGAGCGACCCGGTGGGTGCCGCTCAGGTGCAGCGCTGGTTATCGACGGCAGCTGGCGCAATCCATACGGGGCCAGCCACCGCGCGGCTGATCACGGTGTTCGGTGCGCCTTATAACGCCGAGGAGGTGATCGCCCGGTCCCACGGTCTGTTGAAAGTCGTCGATCAACATTTGAGCAGCAACACCTGGCTGGCGGGTGATGCGCCTACCATCGCCGATGTCGCCGGCTACACCTACATCGCCCATGCGCCGGAGGGCAACGTGTCGCTGGACGACTACGTCCATGTCCGCGAGTGGCTGGCGCGGATCGAGGCCCTGCCCGGGTTCGTGGGCATGCCGCGTACGGCTGTCGGTTTGCAGAAACACGTCTGAGCGTAGTCTGTCGCACGTGGGAAGGGCCGTTGGGCATACGGCGGCCCTGCCCTCGTGGTGACACATGAAAACTTCGGCGCAATGGTGTGGCCCTATGCCCGTTCGGTGCAAGACACGGTAATCTGCCGGGTTTTAGCGGGTGATGAAGGTTCATGACTTTTCTTTTCCGGACATCGCTGGCACTCGTCGCGCTGCTTTTGCAGGGCTGCGAGCAACCCCCCGCCGCGCCCCTCGATCAACAACTCTATATCTGGCAACGCCAGTGGACGCCGGCCCACGCATCGGCGCTGCGCCAGAGCCATCAGGACTTCTCAAGCTTGCGGGTGTTGGCCTTGCAGGCGTTTCCCCGTGCGGGCTGGAGCCGTGCGCGGATCGATCCGGCCTTGCTCAAGGCCGATGGCCGACCGCTGATTGCGGTGATCCGCCTGGACGGTCAGCTCGGAACGCTGGATCGGGACGAGGTCATTGCGCAGATCCAGCAAGTGCTGAGTGACTGGCAAGCCCAGGGTCTGACACCGGTGGGCGTGGAGATCGACCATGACGCCGGTAACGCGCGGTTGCCGGCCTATGGGACATTCCTGAGCCAGTTGCGCCAGACCTTGCCGTCTACTTTGCGGTTGAGTATCACGGCCTTGCCGGCCTGGCTCGACAGCCCCGCGCTGCCCGGGTTGTTGGAGGCCGTGGACAGCAGCGTGCTACAGGTCCATGCGGTGAGCGACCCGCGGCAGGGGTTGTTCGATCCGAAACAGGCCCGGCACTGGGCCGAGCGCTGGAGCAAGGTCACCCGGCGGCCGTTCTACCTGGCCCTGCCGGCTTATGGCGTGGCGCTGTTGACCCAAGAGAGCGGCGTGCCAGTGGTTGAAAGCGAAGTGCCCATCGACCGAGGAGGCGAGCGGCTGGAACTGCTGGCAGACCCGCAACAGGTGGCTGGCCTGGCCGCGGATCTGCGTGCCGAACCGCCGAAACACCTGGCTGGCTTGATCTGGTTTCGCTTGCCGCTGGCGGGTGACCGCCGTGTCTGGAGCCTGACCACCCTCGGCGCGGTGGCTCGAGGAGACAAACTGGACAGCCACCTGGCCCTGGCGGTGGAGGAAAAAGACGGTTTGTACGATATCCGGTTGGCCAATCGGGGCAATCTCGACAGCCCCTGGCCCCAACGCGTGACACTTGCCGTTGGTGCATGTGATGGGGTCGATGCCTTGGCGGGTTATACGTTGCAACAAACCCCCGGACTGCTTACCTTCACCCGCATTCAGGAAGGTCGCCTCGCTGCCGGTGCCCAACGGGCCATGGGTTGGGCGCGCTGTACAAAAATTGAACAAGGAGCTTTCAATGTCTACCCGTAAATGGCCTCGTCGTTTGCTCTGCCCGGTGTTTTGTATGAGCCTCGGCTTGCCGTTGGGCCAGGCGTTGGCCTGTGGTCCGGAGTTTCCGATGCGCTTGCTGGACAACCGCGCCCAATCCTTGGCCGAATTACCCGAAGGCAGCTTTCGCTTCGAGATCAAGCGTCTTGGCCATGCCATCGCGGGACTCAAGCCGGCCAGTGAGGCGACGCGCAATCCGGATTACAACTACGACGACATGTCTGCCTACGTGGCACAGCGCAGCGAGGCTGAACGGATTGGCCTGACCCCACCGCAGCAAGCGTTGGTGGAGCGGTTGCGGGCGTTGACCGACGTCGACGAGGTCGCGGCGCAAGCAGCGAACCTGCCGGCCGAGCTACGGTTGTACGCCATCGGCGCGGCCGCCTTTGGTGCCGGTGAAAACCAGAGGGCTGCCCAGGCGTTCAAGGAGTTGCTGGCATTGCCAGCGG
The DNA here is from genome assembly GCF_006227205.1 of Pseudomonas sp. ICMP22404. GTDB lineage: Bacteria > Pseudomonadota > Gammaproteobacteria > Pseudomonadales > Pseudomonadaceae > Aquipseudomonas. Next base: position 608,532 of record NZ_VCNG01000001.1, on the reverse strand, counting down.
ACCAGCGCCCGTTGCGCAGTACCTGGGCGGCCTATTCCCTGGGGCGGGCTTTGTTTGCCGTGAGTACCGAGGCGGGCAATGAAGATCCGGCGGCGTCGCGGGATCAGGCCCGTGCGGCGTTTCGCCAGGTCCGAGACCTGAGCGTTGCCGGCTTCAGTGATCCGCTGGAGCTGGCTATCGCCAGTCTCGGCGAAGAAGCCAGGGTAGCCTATACCGCAGACGACTGGGACAGTGCTATCAAGCTGTATGCGACCCAGTCGCTGCACGGTTCCGAGGTCGGTTACAGCTCGTTGTTGTATCTGGCGGCGGACCTGAATGGCCAGCCGGATGATCGCCTGAGGGAGTTGCTCAAGAGCGAAGCCGTGCAGCGGTTGGTGACGAGCTACTTGCTCAGCCGCGTCAGTTGGTGGGATGGGGAGGAGCCATCCGGTGATAAAAGGCTGGTCAAGCTGCTGCAAGCCAGTAGTCACGGCAATCTGGACGATGCCGATCGGCTGGCGGCGGTGAGCTACCAGCACGGCGATTACGCCAGCGCCAAAGCCTTTGTGGAAAAAGCCGGCGACAGCGGATTGGCCTGGTGGCTGCGGGCCAAACTGGCGGTGCGTGACGGTGACAAGACGGCGGCGGCTGCGGCCTATTCCAAGGCGGCCCAGGCGTTTCCAAAGGACGAATCCTGGGGCAATCGGCGCACGCCGGATTGGGATTACGAAACGGTGCAGCCCAAGTGCCGGGTCGAAGGCGAGAGCGCGATCCTGGCCCTGCAACGGGGTGATTACCTGCAAGCGTTCGATCAGCTTTACCGTGGCCAGGGCAACTACTGGTACGACGCCGCTGCAGTCGCCGAGCGGGTACTGACCGCAGAGGAATTGAAACAGTACGTCGACGCCCAGGTCCCGGCGCCACCGCCATTGAGCCAGCAGGATCGCGACAACTACGTGCAACTGCCGGTCGCCGCCCAGTTGCGCAACCTGCTGGGCCGTCGCTTGTTGCGGGAAGGGCGGTATGACGAGGCACCGGCTTACTTCGATAACCCCGATCTGCAGAACAAGGCCCGGGCCTACGGGCAACTGCGCCAGGAGGCAGAGTCCAAATGGTGGCCGACCCGGCGCGCCGAGGCGTATTTCTATGCGTCCAGGATGGCGCGCGATTGGGGCATGGAGATGCTCGGTTACGAGATGGCGCCGGACTATGCCGTCATGGGAGGCGGCTACAGCCTGGAGCCGGTTGAGCTGAAGGTCGGGCCGTTGGTGGCCGAAGGGGAGGTGCAACGCCAGCAGGCCAGCGCCGCGCAACCGAACGAGCGCTATCACTACCGTTTTGTCGCCACCGCCCTGGCAAGCAAGGCGGCGGACAATGTGCCCCATACCAGCCAGGCATTTGCGGCGGTGTTGTGCAGAGCCGTGGCGTACAACTCGAGTCTCGAGGAACAAAGCGCGTTGTATCAGCGCTACGTGAAAGAAGGTCCTTATGTGACGTGGGCTGGGGATTTCGGTCATCAGTGCCAGGAGCCGGATTTCCGTGCGGCTGACAAACGCTACGTGACCCAAGCCCTCGATCCGATTCGTTCCGAGTTGCGTCCCTACAAACGTTGGTTGCAGATCGGCGGCGTGCTGTTTGTAGTCGCAAGCGCGTTGGGCCTGATCAGTCGACGTCGTCGCAAGGCGCAGAGTTCGGCTGGCTGACTTCGATCTATTTGAAAACCTCGTGGCGAGGGGATAAATCCCCGCGCCACAAAGGCCCTGTTCATCTCACCGGTTTTGCCATCCAACATGAAGAATTAAAAACAGAAATTTCACAGCTATGGTTATAAGGTAACGCCTTATAACGAAGCGGTGGTGAAGTCTGTCCACACGCCCGGTTTTTGATCGCCACAAGTGCTGGGGTGGTATGCAAGTCGATCTTGATGTCGAGGGGACACAGGTGGCCGAGTGGCCACGCTTTCAGCAGGCACAATCTCAGGGGCGGCGTCTGAAGCGGATCGCTTTTGCCCTGGCCGTCCTGGCGGGTCTGGGGTTGGTGACGGGGTTCTTTGTCGGGCTGTTTTCGCCGCAATCAATATGGCCGGCCTTGTTGGCGAGTCAAAGCGCAGCGTTGCTGGTGTTGGTGGCCGGTCTGCAATCCGCCTGGTGGGTGACGCAGTGGCGCAACAGGGCATTGCTACCGGCGTTATCGACGGCGCAGATCCCAACCGTCGAGCGTGAACCGATTGATCAATCCGGCTGGTATGAGCGACTTCTGGAGCGCATCAGCGCGCGGTGGATCGGCTTGCTGAAACAGATCGGCGCGCCGACGTTGTGGTTGGCCGGTTGGGCAGGGGTGGTTCTGTTGAGCCTGGAACAAGCCTGGAATCTGGCGTTGCCGGCGACCACGCTTGGTGCGTCGGCCAGTGTCGGGGCAGCGCTTTCATTATTGCTGGCGTTCGGCTTGTTGGTATTTGAACGGCAACTGGCGCAGCAACCCACCCTTGAATGGCCGGAAGCGCTGCCGTTGGCGCAGCTGACCCGCCTGGCGATTATCGTGCTGGTGCTCGGCGCACTGTGTCTGTTGTTCGCCGGCGAATCGTCCGTCTGGCCGGTGCGCCTGGCGGTGCTGATGGGGGTGTTGCCGGGGCTGGCGGCGGCGGAGCTGTTGCTGCGGGCTGTGCTGTCATTGTTCAGCCCACGCCGGGATTCCCTGGAACCCACCTTGCTGGGTCGCAGCGTCATCGCCGACCTGCTGCGCTGGCCCCCACAGCCGTTGCTGGCCCTGCAGCACGAATTGCACAATCGTTTTGGCATCGACCTGCGTCAGATCTGGGCGTTCAGCTACATGCGCCGCGCTTTTTTGCCGGTGCTGGCGCTGGTGTCGCTGGTGGGTTGGCTGCTCACGGGCGTGCATGAAGTACCGCTGCAAGGGCGCGGTATCTACGAGCGTTTTGGTAAGCCGGTGGAAGTGTTCGGTCCTGGCCTGCAGTTCGGCTTGCCCTGGCCGTTGGGTCGGGTGCTTAACGTCGAAAACGGCATCGTCCATGAACTGGCCACCAGCGTGGGCGAAAGCGGGGCGGGCACCGAGACCGAGTCGGCGGAAGGTCCAGCACCGGCGATAGCCAATCGCTTGTGGGACGCCAGCCATGTGAACGATAAATCCCAAGTGATTGCCAGCCGTCGTGCCGATCAGCAGAGCTTCCAGATCGTCAACATGGATGTGCGTTTTGTCTATCGCATTGGTCTCACCGATGCGGCGGCGCTGGCCGCCACCTACAACAGCGCCGACATCCCCACACTGATTCGCAGCACCGCCAGCCGCGTCTTGGTGCATGAGTTTGCCTCGCGCACGCTGGATGGTTTGCTGGGAGCAGATCGGGTCAGCCTGGCCGATGAAATCGGTCGGGCTGTACAAGCCGATTTGCAGAGGCTCGACAGTGGCGTGGAAATCCTCGCCACTGTCGTCGAAGCGATCCACCCACCAGCGGGTGCGGCTAATGCCTACCATGGCGTGCAAGCGGCGCAGATCGGCGCCCAGGCTTTGATTGCCCGGGAGCGCGGCGCTGCCGCGGAGCAGACCAACCAGGCACAACTGCAAGCCAGTATTGCCCACGACCAGGCCCAGGCCACTGCCCGGGAAATCAACGCGACCGCCCAGGCTTCCGACTTGCGCTTCACTGCTGAACGCAAAGCCTACGCCACGGCCGGCCACGCCTTTGTGCTGGAGCAGTACCTCAGCCAACTGAGCCGGGGCCTTGGCAGTGCCAAGTTGCTGATTCTCGATCACCGTCTGGGCGGCAGCGGCAACGCGCCGACCATCGACCTGCGCACTTTCACGCTTCCGGCAGATCCCGCATCGCCGCGTAACCTTGTCCAGCCAGGAGCTGCCCATTGAGCCAGTCTTCTTCCCACGATCATCACGATCATCACGATCACACCGGTCATGATCACGGCCATGCCGGTCATCATCATGGACATCACCATCATCATCACGGGGATCCGCAGGAGGCCGGGCCATTTCCCTGGCGGCGCATGGGTTGGGCGGCGCTGCTGGTAGCGTTTGCCGTTGCGGCCGCGAGCCTGGTCCAGGTGCGTTCGGGGGAGGCGACCGTGATCACCCGTTTCGGCAATCCGGCACGGGTGCTGCTGCAACCTGGCCTGGGGTGGCGCTGGCCGGCGCCGTTCGAGGCGGCGATTCCGGTGGACTTGCGGCTGCGCACCACGTCCAGCGGGCTGCAGGATGTCGGTACCCGTGACGGCTTGCGCATCATCGTTCAAGCCTACGTGGCGTGGCAGGTTCAGGGTGATCCAGATAACGTCCAACGCTTCATGCGTGCTGTACAGAACCAACCGGACGAAGCCGCCCGGCAGATTCGCACCTTCGTGGGCTCGGCCCTGGAAACCACGGCTGCCAGTTTTGACCTGGCGAATCTGGTGAACACCGACGCCAGCCAGGTACGCATCGGCGATTTTGAAGCGCAGTTGCGCCAGCAGATCGAACAGCAGTTGCTCGCCACCTATGGCGTGCGAGTACTGCAAGTGGGCATTGAGCGTCTGACGTTGCCTTCGGTGACGTTGACCGCGACGGTGGATCGCATGCGTGCCGAGCGGGAAACCATCGCCACTGAACGCACCGCCATCGGTAAACGCGAAGCCGCGCAAATTCGCTCCGCCGCCGAACGCGATGCGCGGATCGTGCAGGCTGACGCCACAGTGAAAGCCGCCGATATCGAGGCCCAGTCCCGAGTAGAAGCCGCTGAAATCTATGGCAGGGCCTATGCCGGTTCGCCTCAGCTTTACAACCTGCTGCGTTCGCTGGACACCTTGGGCACCATTGTCAGCCCCAGTACCAAACTGATCCTGCGCACGGATGCGGCGCCGTTCAGGGTGCTGGTGGACGGTCCGCCGTCTGTGGAACTTAAAGGTGGAACACAACCATGAGTGTGGTTCCACGTGGAACAAATGAGTTATCCAGCCCCTGGATTCAGGCTGGACGCGTGGCATTCCTGGCGCTTTACGCTGTCACGATCCTGGCTGCGTTGGCCTGGGTCTTTTCCAATGTTCGGCAGATCGACCCTCAAAACCGAGCCGTGGTACTGCACTTTGGCGCGCTGGATCGCATTCAGAATGCCGGGCTCCTATTGGCATGGCCGCGTCCAGTGGAACAAGTGATCCTGCTTCCGGCAGCGGATCGGGTCTTGGAGCGCCGCGTGGAAAACCTGCTGCGCTCGGATGCGGCCTTGCAGGCTGATCGTGTCGCCAGTTTTGCCTCGCCGGTCAGCGATGCCCTGGCCGGCTCTGGCTATTTACTAACCGGTGACGCCGGGGTGGTGCAGCTGGATGTGCGGGTGTTCTACAAAGTCACCGAACCTTATGCGTTCGTCTTGCAGGGTGAGCACGTCCTGCCAGCACTGGATCGCCTGGTCACCCGCAGCGCGGTGACCCTCGCAGCGGCTCGGGACTTGGACACAATTCTGGTCGCCCGTCCTGAACTGATCGGCAGTGACAACCAGGCCGCCGAACGCCGCGAACGCCTGCGCGGCGATCTCGTGCAAGGCATCAACCGACGGCTGGCCGATCTTGCCGCTACGGGGCAGGGGCTGGGGATCGAAGTGGTACGGGTCGATGTTCAGTCGAGTTTGCCGGGCCCTGCGGTAAGCGCGTTCAATGCGGTGCTGACGGCCAGTCAGCAGGCCGACAAAGCCGTTGCCAATGCCCGCACCGAAGCCGAGAAACTGACCCAGACCGCTCGCCAGGATTCCGACCGCGTCCTGCAGGTGGCTCACGCCCAGGCCAGCGAACGGCTCGCCAAGGCCTCGGCCGACACCGCTACGGTGCTCAGCCTGGCGAAGACCAAAGACGCTGATCCGCAACTGCTGCTGCGCCTGTATCGCGAGCGCATGCCCGGCATTCTCCGCCAAGCCGGGTCAGTGACCACGGTCGACCCGAAAGACGATTCCCGCCTGATCATTCAGGGAGCTGAGCAATGAGCGCGCAAACTGCCGCCGTTCCGATGTTGTCTTCCGCTGAGCAACGCACGGCCGCTCGCCAGTTGACCCTGGCGATGCTTGCCCTCGGTCTGCTTGCGCTAGGTCTGGTATGGCGCGGCTGGTCGCCGGAGCAGACCGGGGTCAGCCAGTTGCTGTTGGGTGTCGCTTCGCTGTTGGTCGCGGTGCCGGTGATGCGCTCGGCGTGGTATAGCCTGCGTTATCCGAGTCTGCATGGCATCACCGATCAGTTGATCGCCTTGGCGATGCTGGGGGCTTGGGCCACGGGGGATCTGCTGACGGCTGCGCTGCTGCCGATCATCATGATTTTCGGCCATGTGTTGGAAGAGCGCAGCGTCATCGGTTCCCAGGAAGCCATCCACGCCTTGGGTCAACTGACGCGCAGCCTGGGACGCAAGGTGCTGGCCGATGGCTCGATCATTGAAGTCGACAACGCCACGCTACGGCCCGGCGATACGGTCGAGGTGCGTGCCGGTGATCGCGTACCGGCTGACGGACGAGTGTTGTCCGGCCAGGCCAGCCTCGACACTGCGCCTATTACCGGTGAATCCGTGCCGCTGGAAGCGGTGATGGGCACCGAGGTGTTCGGTGGGGCGATCAATCTCGATGGATTGCTGCGTCTGGAAGTGACCCGCACCGGGCACGAGTCGACGCTGGGCAAGGTTATCGCCCTGATGCAAAACGCCGAACGCTCCAAGCCGCCCATCACCCGGTTGCTGGAGCGTTATGCTGGCAGCTACCTGGTGTTGGTGCTGTTGCTGGCGGCGGTGACCTGGTTCATTACCAACGATGCCCAGGCGATGCTGGCTGTGTTAGTGGCGGCCTGTCCTTGTGCCCTGGTGTTGTCGGCGCCGGCGACCGCTATTGCAGGGATTGCAGTGGCGGCACGCCATGGCATCCTGATCCGCAGCTCGGCTTTTCTCGAAGAGCTTGCGGACCTGACATCACTGGTTGTCGATAAGACCGGAACCCTGACCTACGGCACCTTGCGCCTGCAATCCATCGAAAGTGCAGAGAGCGATCAGCCGTCCCTGTTGCCATTGGCCGCCAGCCTTGGTTCCGCCAGCAGCCATCCGGTCAGCCGGGCGTTGGCTGGGCTGGTGGAGCAGGAAAAATATCTGCCATTGACGGACATTCACGAGCGTCAGGGCCTGGGTGTAGTGGCGATGACCAGCCAGGGCGAAGCGGCTCTTGGTCGACCTGAGTTGTTTGCTCAGCTGGGCATCGAAACGTCAACGGTACCTGATCATGACGGCCCGATTGCCGGGCTGGCCCTGGATGGACGGTTCCTTGCCTGGCTGTTGCTGGCCGATAGCGTCAAGCCGGAAGCGCAGGTCGCCATGGCTGAGCTGCGGACGCTGGGCCTGGGACGGCAACTGTTGCTGACGGGTGATCGGCGGAGCGTGGCCACTACGCTTGCCCGCGAAGTGGGAATCGCCGATGTGCAGGCCCAGGCCTTGCCGGAGGACAAACTCAAGCGAGTCATGACAGAAATCGACAACGGCTTTCGCCCCATGGTCGTCGGCGACGGCATCAATGATTCGCTGGCGCTCAAGGCCGGGGTAGTGGGTGTCGCCATGGGGGCGGGTGGAGCGGACATTGCCCTGGCGTCTGCGGACATCGTCCTGATCGGCAGCGACCTGAGGCGGCTCGGTACCTGCGTGCGGCTCAGCCGCCAATGCCGGCATACGCTTCAGGTCAACGTGATCATTGGCCTGGGCTGGACGCTGGCGATTGTCGCCTTTGCTGCCTTCGGCTGGCTTGGCGCGGCGGGGGCAATGATCGCGGCGCTGCTGCATAACCTGAGCACGTTGCTGGTATTGGGAAATGCCGGAAGGCTGCTACGCTTTCAGGAACCGTTGCTGAAGGTCCAGGACGAGGGGTAGAACTTGTCCGTGGAACTTGCAGTCCATGGTGGGAGAGGGTCCAAACAGTTGGCAGTACCGGCTCAAGGAGCGAATTCGGGCGACGATAGAAAAAGGCTATAAATTCGATAGCCTGCTATTTTTCTACGATGGTCTACCCTCATTTCAGATGTCTGAAACAAGGGGGGTTATTTCATGCTCGCGCAACTTCCACCGGCCTTACAGAATCTCCAATTGTCGCTTCGGCTGCGGCTCTGGGACGGCCACGAATTCACGCTGGGCGCCGATCCCAGCGTCACGATCGTGGTCAAGGACCCACAGATGGTCGCGCAACTCACCCATCCCAGCCTGGATGCGCTGGGGGCGGCGTTTGTCGAAGGCAAGCTCGAACTCGAAGGCTCGATCAGCGAAGTGATCCGGGTCTGCGATGAATGGAGCCAGGCCCTGGTGGACGAAGAGGGCGATAGCCTGCCGGTACGTTCAGTCCACGACAAGGAAACCGACGCCAAGGCGATTTCCTATCACTACGACCTTTCCAACGCGTTTTATCAACTGTGGCTCGACAGCGACATGGCCTATTCCTGCGCCTATTTCGAAACGGGCAGCGAAACCATCGAGCAGGCCCAACAAGCCAAGTTCCGTCACCTGTGCCGCAAACTGCGGCTGCAGCCCGGTGAATACATGCTGGATGTCGGTTGCGGATGGGGTGGGTTGGCGCGTTATGCGGCACGGGAATTCGGCGTGAGGGTCTTCGGTATCACCTTGAGCAAAGCGCAACTGGCCCTGGCCCGGGAGCGGGTCAAAGCGGAGGGCCTGGAGGACCAGGTGGAATTGCAGTTGCTGGATTACCGGGACCTTCCGCAGGACGGTCGCTTCGACAAGGTCGTCAGCGTTGGCATGTTCGAGCATGTGGGGCACGCCAATCTGGAGCAGTACTGCAAGACGTTGTTTGGTGCGGTCCGCGAGGGTGGGCTGGTAATGAACCATGGCATCACAGCCAAACATACTGATGGCCGTCCGGTCGGACGCGGCGCGGGGGACTTCATCGAGAAGTACGTTTTCCCCAATGGGGAGCTGCCGCACCTGTCGATGATTTCAGCCCAGATCAGTGAGGCCGGGTTGGAAATTGTCGATGTGGAGAGCTTGCGCTTGCACTACGCGCGCACCTTGGATCACTGGAGTGAGCGGCTCGAAGACAATCTGGAGGCCGCGTCGAAAGAGGTGCCGCAGCAGGCGCTGCGAATCTGGCGCTTGTACCTGGCCGGATGCGCCTATGCATTCGCCAAGGGGTGGATCAATCTGCATCAGATCCTGGCGGTGAAGGCTTATGCCGATGGCAGCCATGACTTGCCTTGGACCCGAGACGATATCTACACCCCTTAAAGGATCGGCGAAATAAGTCGGGCGACCCGCATGCCGATTTTCTGTAGGCGGTGGGTTTCCCGGCTTTCCTCTTTGGCGACTTCGTGGGCTTGAGCGAGGTCTTTTTCGAGCATCTGCTCGACCTCGGTGGCGAAGGGAATATCCACCGTCAGCAACATCACTTCGAAATTCAACCGGAACGAACGATTGTCCAGGTTAGCGCTGCCGATGGCGCTGATTTCCCGGTCGATCAGTACCACTTTCTGATGCAGGAAACCTGGCTTGTAGCGGAAGACGCGCACACCGGCGCGGACCGCTTCGAATGCGTACAGGCTGGAGGCGGCGTAGACGATCTTATGGTCCGGTCGTGAAGGCAGGAGGATGCGCACGTCCACCCCGCGCAGCACCGCCAGGCGCAATGCGGCGAATACCGACTCATCAGGAATGAAGTAGGGCGTAGTGATCCAGACCCGTTCGCTGGCGGCATGGATGGCTTCGACGAAAAAAAGCGAGCAGGTTTCCTGGGCATCCGCCGGCCCGCTGGCCAGCAACTGGCAGAGCACGCCGTCATCGGGGTAAGTGTCCGGCAGGATCAAGGGGGGCAATGAACGGGCAGCCCAGAACCAGTCTTCAGCAAATGACTCCTGCATGCTCGCCACCACGGGGCCGCGTACTTCGACATGGGTGTCGCGCCACGGCGACAATGGTGGCATCTCCCCCATGTATTCGTCCCCCACGTTGTGCCCGCCGACGAACCCCAGCACACCGTCCACCGTGACGATCTTGCGGTGGTTACGAAAGTTGACCTGGAAACGATTGAGCCAGCCGCTGCGGGTGGCGAACGCCTTGACGTGGACACCCCCATCGCGCAATGCCTGGACATAGCGGTGGGGCAGGGAATGGCTGCCGATCCGGTCATACAATAGATACACCGCTACACCTTCGGCGGCTTTCTTTAAAAGCAGCGTCTGCAGGCGTTGGCCAAGTCGGTCGTCATGGATGATGAAGAACTGGATCAGCACCGCTTCACGGGCGCTTTCGATGGCCCGGAAAATGGCCTCGAACGTGGCGTGACCGTTGACGAGCAAACGCACTTCGTTGTTTGCCAGGCAGGGGGTGCGACCCAGTTTGGGCATGGCGCGTAGCGAGTCGTAGGCCTGGGAGGCACGGGCAGTCAGGGCCTCTTCGACCCATGGGCGCCAATTCAGCTCGGACACGGCCTTGCGCATTTCTTCGTTGGCTTGCCGGCGTGCCTTGATGTAACCATCAAAGGTGCTGCGACCGAACACCAGATAAGGAATCAACGTCAGGTAGGGGATGAACACCAGTGACAGGGCCCAGGCGATCGAGCCTTGGGCGGTGCGCACCGTAAGCACGGCATGCACCGCGGCGATGGAACCCAGGGTATGAAGCAACGCAATCAGGTAACCGAAAACATGCGGTCCGAAATAATCCATGGGGCAGCCTTGCTCCTGAAGTTTCAATGCCTAACAGACCATGTTCCATGACGAATGTCGCTAATTAATTCACCGCCGCCGAGCTTGAACCGAAGCCCGTAGGCGGCGTCTAACGGCCACTTGTCCTCTGGAGTTCTTGCAATGAATGTTCGTCTGCTGGGTTTGGCCTTGGCGGTTGGCTTGTCAGTTCCTGTGGCGGCTCAGGCACAGATGCTTCAGCCAGGTTTGTGGGAACTGACTTCAAGCAACATGAAAGTCGATAACCAGAACCTGCCAGACCTGCAACTTATTCTCGGCCAGTTGCAGAACCAGATCACCCCGGAGCAGCGGGCGATGCTGGAAAAGCAGGGCATTACCATGGGTGGGAAGGGGATTCGGGTATGCCTGACGCCGGCCCAAGTCCAAACCAATGACATCCCGCTGCAAGATCCGCAGTCGGGATGCAAACAGCAGATCACCGAGCGCACCGGCAATCAGTGGAAGTTTCGCTTCAGTTGCCCGAAAGCCCAGGGTAACGGCATCGCCACCTTTCAGAGCGATCGGGAATTTACCACCAAGGTCAATGGCACCTTCAATGCCACCGGTATCCAGCAGAATGGCAGCCTCGATACCCGCGCCGTGTGGTTGGGGCAGGATTGCGGAACGGTCAAGCCGAGGGCTTGACCGCTGTGTAGGTGAAACTGACGGTTACGGCTTGGACAGCGCGTCGTACAGCGTGTTGAGGTTGTATTCGAACAGGCCGGTGAAGGTACTGGCCGGTCCGCTGGCGGCGAGGGCGTCGGAGTACAGCGTACCGCCAATGTGCGCGCCGCTTTCATCAGCGATCTGCTTCAGCAGGCGGGTGTCCTTGATGTTTTCCATGAACACCGCTTTGACGTGTGCCTGACGAATCTGGGTGATCAGCGCTGCGACTTCGGCGGCTGACGGCTCGCGTTCGGTGGACAGTCCCTGGGGTGCCATGAAGTCGATGCCATAGGCCTGACCCAGATAACCGAATGCGTCGTGAGACGTCACGATCTTCCTGTTGCCAGGCGGCAGGGAACCGAGCTTGGCTTTGGCATCGGCAAGCAGCGCATAAATCTTCTTCAGGTACGCCTGGCTGTTGCGCTCATAGTCGGCTTTGTTGGCTGGGTCGGCGACTTCCAGTGCCTTGGTGATATTGCGCACGTACAGCTCGGCATTCGCCAGGTTGTGCCAGGCGTGTGGGTCCGGAACGGTCTCACCGTCTTCATCCAATGAGCGCGGAATCACGCCTCGGCTGGCACTGATAACCGGCGCGCCGGTTTCGGTGCTGGTGACCAGGCGATCCAGCCACGGCTCGAAGCCCAGTCCATTCTTGATGATCAATTTTGCACCGAGCAGCGCCTTGGCATCGTCCGGCGTCGGTTCATACGTGTGCGCATCGGCGTCTGGTCCGACCATGTTGGTGATCTGGATATGCTCGCCACCGACCTGTCGGGTTATGTCGGCGAGAATGCTGAAGCTGGTGACCACCTGAAGTTTCTCGGCAGCGGACAAGGACATCGACAGCATCAGACTGAACAGCACGAGCAGAACGCGCATCGGGAAACACCTCATGGGGATGTGAGCAGGGGCGGGCGGCGCAGCAGACCGTGTACCGGACCGACTATCACGGACAGTAGATAAAACATCCCCGCAACCAGCACGATGGCCGGACCGCTGGGCAGCGAGAAATAGAAGGACAACAACAGGCCAAACCAGACCGAGAGGCAACCGAGCAGCGCAGCGATGGCCATCAGGGGCGGTAAGCGACGACTCCAGAACCGCGAGGCGGCGGCCGGCAACATCATCAGGCCGACCACCATGAGGGCGCCAATGGCCTGAAAGCCGATCACCAGGTTCAGCACCACCAAGGTCAGGAATACACCATGGGCCAACGGGCCTAGACGGCTGACGGTTTGCAGGAACAGCGGATCCAGCGTGTCGAGTAATAAAGGGCGGTAGATCAGCGCCATGGCAATCAGGCTCGCCGCCGACACCCAAAGCATGCCGGTCAGAGTCGGGCCGTCCACCGCCAAGGCTGATCCGAATAACAGGTGCAGCAGGTCCAGGCGTTTACCGGCCACGCCGAGGATCAGCACGCCAGCCGCCAGTGAGATGGGATAGATTGCCGCGAGACTCGCATCTTCCCGCAGACCCGTTCGACGGGTGACCCACGCCGCAAGCCCGGCCATGCCCAGGCCCGCGCCGAGGCCGCCCAAGGTCAAGGCGGGCAGGCTCAGTCCCGCGAACCAGAAGCCCAGCGCGGCGCCGGGCAGGATGCCGTGGGCCACGGCGTCGCCGATCAGGCTCATGCGTCGCAGGATCAGAAACACCCCCAACGGCGCTGTGCTGCAGGCCAGTACCAGGCCGCCAAGCAACGCTCGGCGCATGAAAACGAATTCCTGGAAGGGCTGCCAGAGATGGGTGGCCGCGAGCATCAAGCCACCTTTATATGAGGTTGTTGGGTAATCACTTCGACGCTGCGACCCAACGTGCAGCCTGTGGCGCTGACCAACAAAGTGTGGGGAATATGCTGGCGTACAGCGGCAAGGTCATGACACACAACCACCAAGGTGCGGCCCTCGGCATGCCAGGTGTGAATGTGTTTCCACAACAACGCCTGACCCTCTTCATCGAGCGCCGCATGGGGTTCATCAAGTAAGAGCAACGGCGCTTCAGCCAGACTCAAGCGAGCGAGTAAAGCGCGTTGTAACTCGCCTCCAGACAACGCCATGAGTGGGCGATTCTCCAGGCCGGTCAACGCCCAGTTCTCCAGCGCCGTTCCGAGTCGCTGGCTTCGCTGGGCCGGTGTGTGTCGACTACCCCAAGCTCCTGCGGCTATTAGCTCTTGCAGGCTGATGGGAAATTGTCGATCCAGGTGTTGCTGCTGCGGCAGGAACGAGACGCCTCCCCGACGTGGAACCGTCAGGGTGAGTTTTCCGGAGAGGGGCTTTTGCAACCCCGCGAGGACTTTCAGCAGGCTGCTTTTGCCCGAACCGTTGGCACCGATGATCGCCGTCAGGCTGCCTGCGGGGCGCTCAACATACAGCTCGGGTGTGAGCGGACGCCCCGGTGGGCCCCAACGCAAGGCTTGGCAACTGATCATGCTGCCTCCCGTGTCCAGCGGCTTTGCGCCACGGCGTCATGGGCATGCAGGCTTTCCGCGTGAACGACGCGCACATTGAGTGCCATGACGTCGGGTGACTGCCTCAAGGCCTGACTCAATCGTCGAGCGGCATCCTCGCAGAACATCAGGTTCTGACCATTGGCGAGGGCGAATGCTTGTTCGTCGGCGCGTTTGACTGCGGTTTGTACCGCGGTGCCCAAGGCGGCTTCGGCCTGATTGATGATCCGTAGCAGCGGCAAGTGGCTGCTACCCGTGCTCAAGCGAATGTTCAGGGAGGCGATGCTGCGTTGGCTGTGTGGCGTAGCAATGATCCCTTGTGAGGAACCCAGCCAGGCCAGAACCTCAGCATGCTCCAAAGATTTATTCGCGAAATCATCCACGAACTGCTGTTGGATCAGCTGCCTGGCAAGTGCCGCCGAGCATGGACAGGTGGATGAGTAGGGTATTTGAATGCTCAGTTCCACGTGGAACACATCATGTTTCAGGTGCGCTTCGATACTCACCGGGTAGCGCTTCCAGCCTGATAACGGACTGACCAGGGCAGGGCGTTTTAGCAGCAATTCGGTGTGAAGGGTCAGGGAGGCGGCTTGTGAAAGGCCTTCATGACTGTCCAGGAAATGCAGTAAGACACGTTGCAACAGCGGGGGAGAAAGCGTCGAGTTTTCGAGCATCTCCAGTGCCAGGTACAGACGGGACATATGGATACCGCGAGCGTCCACATCGTCGAGGCTGACGCCAAGGTCGGCTATAGCACTCAGTTGTTGTCCCTCGATCAACACAGGCAAGGCGACGCCACACATGCCCACCCAATCGAGAGGCAAGGCTTGGCGCGAAGCTTGGGCAGCGATGTCCGGAAGTGCAAACGCATTCATGATCAAGATCCGTCATGGGGTCAAAGCTTATGTTATAGTGTAACAATAAATTCAACCAGATCTTTTTCATGAACAGAGTTTCATGCGGTTCTTATGATCGTTCCACGTGAAACATCAGCGTGAATCCTCGCAGCCGTTTATGCGTCCGCAGATGAATTTACCGGCTGCACCGCCTGAACTGGAAAAGCGATTCAGGGTGGTCCAGCCCACGCGTCGACTGTAACCAACCCAAGCTTCACCGTCGGAGGCCAAGCCCGTGAAGAACGTCAATTGACCGTAACGGCTGGTCGTTTGCGCCCAATGTCGGCTGCCCTTCACCTCAAAACCGCGCAAATAAACCGTGTTCCCTGCCGTCATGACGCTATAGGCATTGCCTTGCTCATCGGAACAAGCCAGCAAGTTCGCGCTGCGTGTGCAGTTTGCCAGTAACGAGGTTCGGGCAGACGCCTCCAGAGCGCCTGACAGCATCAGGCCCGCCAGTACGAATTTCAAAAGAATGCGCATCAGTAATTCTCGAAGAGTTGGAATTTCGGGCTAGCGAGTATTTATCGTTATACTATAACATAAAATAAGTCGCCCTGACCGAAGCGACAACCTGACAAAACGCGCCACAACACACACTTCCAACACGGCCGTCCGATGAGGATATACCTGATGCCCAATCGTCTTCCCGTAACTGTGCTCTCCGGGTTTCTTGGTGCCGGTAAGAGCACGCTGCTCAACTACGTTCTACGAAATCGTGACAACCTGCGTGTTGCGGTCATCGTCAACGATATGAGCGAGATCAATATCGATGGCAGCGAAGTTCAGCGTGATGTCAGCCTGAACCGCGCCGAGGAAAAGCTGGTGGAGATGAGCAACGGTTGCATCTGCTGCACCTTGCGTGAGGACCTGCTGGAAGAAGTCGGGCAACTGGCCAGGGAAGGGCGCTTCGATTATCTGCTGATCGAATCCACCGGTATTTCCGAGCCTTTGCCGGTGGCTGAAACCTTCACGTTCCGTGATGAAGAAGGTCGAAGCCTGGCGGATGTGGCACGGCTCGACACCATGGTGACGGTAGTCGACGGCCTGAACTTCCTGCCGGATTACCAAGCTGCCGAGAACCTTGCATCGCGAGGCGAAACACTGGGCGAGGAAGATGAGCGTTCGATCACGGATCTGCTGATTGAACAGATCGAGTTCGCCGACGTGATTCTGATCAGCAAGATCGACCTGATTAGCCGCCACGAGCGGGAAGAACTGATGGCTATCCTCAAGCGTCTCAACGCTCACGCGAAGATTATGCCCATGGTCATGGGGCAGGTGCCCCTGGGAGAAATCCTCGACACCGGTCGTTTTGACTTCGAGCGTGCGGCTCAAGCGCCCGGCTGGCTGCAGGAGTTGCGTGGCGAGCACTCGCCTGAAACCGAGGAATACGGCATCGCTTCGACAGTCTACCGGGCGCGCGGGCCTTTCCATCCCCAGCGCTTCTTCGACCTGATAGAACGACCCTGGATCAATGGCAAGCTGCTGCGCTCCAAAGGCTTCTTCTGGCTGGCCAGCAAACCTGAAGACGCGGGCAGTTGGTCTCAGGCAGGCGGATTGATGCGACATGGGTTTGCCGGGCGCTGGTGGCGGTTCGTGCCCAAGGATCAATGGCCCCAGGATGCGGAAAGCACCGCGGCCATCATGAAAAACTGGCTGCCCGGCACTGGGGATTGCCGCCAGGAACTGGTCTTCATCGGCCAGAACATCGACTTCGACCTGCTCGCTGAAGAGCTGGACGGATGCCTGCTCACGGATGCGGAAATGGCCCTGGGTATGGAGGGTTGGCGCTTGCTGCCAGACCCGTTCGGCTCCTGGTATGACGAGGTCGCGGCCTGATGCGGGCGCCCACTCTGCAACAGGAGCGCCAGGTTCGGCAGGTTCTGGGCGATACCCCGCGGACCCTGGCGCAGATTCTGGAAGACGGCACCAATCTGGCGGTCTGGCAGCGTCAGCTTCCGGCGCACATCAGTGATTTTGCGGCGTTGGTGCTTTCGATGGATCAAGCGCTGGCCGAGTCGCTGGTGCTCGAGATCCCGGAGGAGGACTCGCAACCTGAACTGAAGGGGCTTGCCGCCGGTTTCAGCGACCTGCACGGCTACGAAGGCTTCGTTGCCGATGTCGCCTGGCTGGTCAGCGCGTTTGCCTGCCTGCTGGGCGCCAAGCGGATCGGCCTGCGCCTGCGGGCGCTGGACAAGGCCATGTGCCCACGCTTTCACGTCGATCATGTGCCGGTGCGGCTGATCACAACGTATGCCGGTGCTGGCAGCGAATGGCTTGAGGAGGGCGTCATGGAACGTCGACGGCTGGCTCAACCTGACGCCGAGCCCCGTGATCGGCAGGTGATCCAGCAGCTGTGCAGTGGCGAAGTGGCGTTGCTAAAAGGTGAAAAGTGGCTGGGCAATGAAGGCTTCGGCCTGATTCATCGCTCGCCGGAGCCGGCCCCGGGAGAACGCCGCTTGATCCTCACGCTGGATTGGCTGGCCTAAGGGTTGAGCCAGATACCCTGGCTTTTCCCCTCACAAAACGGCTTGAGATAAGCGGCGTCGGTGGTGACGCCGTAATAGTGAATATCCTGGCGGTAAGGCATATTGGCGACTTGGGCGTTGCTGCAGATGCCAAAGGCCCCTCCAGGGCACTGATCGACGTATTGCACCTCGACTTTCTGTCCGGCAAGGTTCGGTTGGCAGAAGCCGTCAGCGAACAGTTTGGGCGGGATGTTGCGGTTCTGCTGGCAGACTTTTACATCGAGCCGCTCCGCTTGACTGTGAACCACACAGGCCTGGGCCAGTGCCTGGTTTGAAATCAGCGCCAACAAGCACCAACCGATTATCCGCATCGTTCACCTCCATCAAAAGTCGCCGATTATGTTGCAGAACATCCCCACCCATGTCATTGCCGGTTCCTTGGGCGCCGGCAAGACCAGCCTGATCAGGCAACTGCTGGCCCAGCGTCCGGCCGATGAGCGCTGGGCAGTGCTGATCAATGAGTTTGGCCAGATCGGCCTGGATGCCGCCTTGCTGACTCAGGAGGCCGATGGTATCGCACTGGGCGAGGTGGCCGGGGGCTGCCTGTGCTGCGTCAATGGTGCGCCGTTCCAGATCGGCCTCGGCCGTCTACTGCGCAAGGCACGACCGGACCGGCTGTTTATCGAGCCGTCCGGCCTGGGTCATCCTGCGCAACTGCTGCGGCAACTCCAGCTGGCGCCGTGGCTTGGCGTTCTGGCGGTCCAGCCCTGCGTAATGGTCCTGGATGCCCAGGCGCTGGCCCAGGGCAGACCTTTGCCCGAGGCGCAGCAGCAAGCGCTGGCCGATGCCGGACTGCTGGTGATGAACAAGTCCGAAGGCCTCAGTGAAACCGACCGCGCTCGAATCGCCGCCCAGCTACCGCCTCTTACGCAGCACTGGACGCAACAGGCTGCATTGCCCCTCGACAGGCTGCCGGGGTTTGGTGTGCAGGGAAGTGGGGCTGTGGATAACTTGAATCTGCCAAGGGATGTGGGCCAGATGCCGACGATCTGGAGTGATCCGACGTTGCCGATTTGCCTGCATCAACAGCAGGAAGAGGGCTGGAGCATCGGCTGGCGTTGGCACCCGAGCCAGCGCTTCGATCCGACGGCCCTGACGGAATGGCTGCAAGGCGGAAACTGGACACGGGCGAAACTGGTTATCCACAGCGTCGATGGCTGGGTGTCGGCCAATGCACTGGATAAGGGAGCGCTGACCTGGCAAACCAGCGAGTGGCGCCAGGATTCGCGGCTAGAACTGATTTTCGGTCAGCCGCAAGACGTTGACGCGTTGCAAGCCGGCCTGGCGAACTGTCGGCGATTCTGAGTCAGACCCGTTTCAAGGCTTCCACTTATTGTGTTCCTGGCGCCATTGACTCAACTCGATAACCTCGGCCCGAGGCCTGGTCTGGATCGGTTCAATCGGCGCTTCGGGTGCTTCTTCGAAGGGCATCGGATACGGCGCGAGTTCGATTTGCGCGCTGTGGGCACCGAACTGGGTAATGGTGCCCGCATGACGGGACTCCCCCGTGACGGTGAACTCGAAATTGTAGACACGGGCCAGCCTGCGCCGCCCACTGCCATCCTTCACGAAACCGATTTTCTTCAGCGCTACGTTGCCGTCCAACAGCTCGATCTTGAGGTTGGCGCAATGCTGCACGACCCTCGCCAGGGCCCGTTCGCGCAAGCCATGGTTGTGCCACAACCAGGCGCCGCCGGTGGCCAGCAGCATCAGCACGAAAATGTTTCCAAGAGTCAGCATGAACGAAGTGCTCCCACAAGTTGCTATCAGCTTAACTGTGTCGCCGGTCTGTCGTACAGGCTGCGTTTAGTCGCATACTGCGCGGCTTGAATTTCAATCGTTTTACGGAAACCTCTCCCCATGAAACGGACGCCCCATCTGCTTGCCATCCAGTCCCACGTGGTATTCGGCCACGCAGGCAACAGCGCTGCGGTATTTCCCATGCAGCGTGTCGGCGTGAATGTCTGGCCGCTCAATACCGTGCAATTTTCCAATCACACCCAGTACGGCCAATGGGCCGGCGAGGTGCTTGCGCCGCAGCAGATACCGGCATTGGTCGAAGGCATCGCGGCGATTGGCGAGCTGGGCAATTGCGACGGGGTGCTGTCCGGTTATCTGGGCAGTGCCGCTCAGGGGCGGGCGATTCTGACGGGCGTGGCTCGGATCAAGGCTTCTAACCCCAAGGCGTTGTATCTGTGCGATCCGGTCATGGGGCACCCGGAGAAAGGCTGTATCGTGGCGCCCGAGGTCAGTGAGTTCCTGTTGGATGAAGCGGCAGCCGTGGCTGACCTCATGTGCCCGAATCAACTGGAGCTGGACAGTTTCTCGGGGCGCAAGGCGCAGTCGCTGTTCGACTGCCTCGCCATGGCTCGCGCGCTCATGGCACGCGGACCGAAGGCTGTCCTGGTCAAACACCTGGCCTACCCCGGCAAGCCCGAAGATCGCTTCGAAATGCTGCTGGTGACTGCCGATGGCAGTTGGCACCTGAGCCGTCCTCTACTGGCTTTCCCTCGCCAGCCCGTGGGCGTGGGTGACCTGACGTCGGGGCTGTTCCTGGCGCGGGTCCTGCTGGGAGACAACCTGGTGGCGGCCTTCGAATTCACCGCGGCTGCGGTGCATGAGGTGCTGTTGGAAACCCAGGCGTGCGCCAGCTATGAGTTGGAGCTGGTCCGTGCCCAGGACCGGATCGCACATCCGCGGGTACGGTTCGAGGCGGTGCCGATCAGTCTTTGATCCATACCGGCCCCTTCGCGAGCAGGCTCGCTCCCCACCGTTGACCGAGTAGGTTCAGATACTGTGGGAGCGAGCCTGCTCGCGAAGGGCGCAATGGTTAAGGCCCGTCCGCCTTGATCTCCTGATAACGCTTTTCCAGTTCCTGACGGATCTGCCGGCGCTGCTGCGCTTGCTCGTAGCGGCGTTTTGCTTCGCTGTTCTGCGGTTGCAAGGGCGGGACTGCCGCGGGTTTACGCTGGTCATCCACCGCCACCATGGTGAAGAAGCAACTGTTGGTGTGGCGCACCGAGCGTTCGCGAATGTTTTCGGTCACGACCTTGATGCCCACTTCCATCGACGTGTTGCCGGTGTAGTTCACCGACGCCAGGAAGGTCACCAGTTCGCCGACATGAATCGGTTCGCGAAAGATCACCTGGTCCACTGACAAGGTCACTACGTAGCGTCCCGCATAACGGCTGGCACAGGCATAGGCGACTTCGTCGAGGTATTTGAGCAAGGTGCCGCCATGGACATTGCCAGAGAAGTTGGCCATATCGGGGGTCATCAACACCGTCATCGACAGTTGGGCGTTTCCGGGTTCCATAACGTACTCACGGTTCAAGGCAGCAATTCAGGGAGTGCACCTCTGCGGGCGCTGGTCGCTGGCCCATAGGCCATCAGGTTTATCAAAACCATCGATATCGGGACGCTGCGCCTGTGCCTGCCGTCACGCGCCGATGGATCTGTTTCCATATATTGCACCGTCTTTTTGTCGGAAGTCGCGGTGTTAACCTGCAAAAGCCCATTGCATGGGCATTTCCTACAAAGGAAGCGGACTTATCCAGCTTGGCGATGAGTCATTTGATCAGGGAGCCCGACCGATGCATGCCATCAATTTCATTCAAGACCTGGCAATCATCATGATGGCAGCCGGATTGGTAACCGTGCTCTTCCATCGTTTCAAGCAACCGGTGGTATTGGGCTACATCGTTGCCGGTTTCCTCATCGGCCCCCATACGCCGCCGTTCGGTTTCATCCATGACGAAGACACCATCAAGACCCTCGCCGAGCTGGGCGTGATCTTCCTCATGTTCTGCCTGGGCCTGGAGTTCAGCCTGCGCAAGCTGTTCAAGGTCGGCGCCACGGCCTTCATCGCGGCGTTCCTCGAAATCGTGCTGATGATCTGGATCGGCTATGAGATCGGTCGCTGGTTCGACTGGAATACCATGGACTCGCTGTTCCTGGGCGCGATCCTGGCCATTTCCTCGACTACGATCATCGTCAAGGCGCTCAACGACCTGAAGATGAAGAACGAACGCTTCGCGCAGCTGATTTTCGGCGTGCTGATCGTTGAAGACATCCTGGGCATCGGCATCATCGCCTTGTTATCAAGCATCGCTGTCAGCGGGACGGTGAGTTCCGGCGAAGTATTCTCCACCGTCGGCAAACTGTCTTTGTTCATGATCGTCGCACTGGTCGTCGGCATCCTGCTGGTGCCGAGGCTGTTGGCCTACGTGGCGAAGTTCGACAGTAACGAGATGCTGCTGATCACCGTACTGGGCCTGTGTTTCGGCTTCTGCCTGCTGGTGGTGAAACTGGAATACAGCATGGTGCTCGGGGCGTTCCTGATCGGGGCGATCATGGCCGAGTCCCGGCAGTTGCTGAAGATCGAGCGCCTGGTGGAGCCGGTGCGTGATCTGTTCAGTGCGATTTTTTTCGTGGCGATAGGCCTGATGCTCGATCCGGCCATATTGCTGCAATACGCCTGGCCGATTGCCGTGATCACGGCGGCCGTGGTGCTGGGCAAAATGTTGTCCTGCGGTCTCGGCGCCTTTATCGCCGGCAACGATGGACGTACTTCTCTGCGGGTCGGGATGGGGCTTTCGCAGATTGGCGAGTTCTCCTTCATCATCGCCTCATTGGGGATGACGCTGCAGGTCACCAGCGACTTTCTCTACCCGGTGGCGGTCGCCGTCTCGGTGCTGACCACGTTGCTGACGCCGTACCTGATCCGTGCCGCCGATCCGTTGTCTCTTAAATTGGCGACCGTGATGCCGCGACGGCTGACCCGGGTGCTGGGCATGTACGGTGAATGGTTGCGCAGCATCCAGCCTCGCGGCGAAGGCGCGTTGATTGCTTCGATGATCAGGCGAATCCTGCTGCAGGTGGGCATCAACCTGGCACTGGTCATCGCGATTTTTGTGTCGGGCGGGTATTTCGCCGAGCGGATGTCGGTCTATCTGCAAGACTGGATTAGCGACCCGAGCTGGCAGAAAGCGCTGATCTGGGGCGGGGCGCTGCTGTTGTCGCTGCCCTTCCTGATCGCGGCCTATCGCAAGCTCAAGGCGCTGTCGATGCTGCTGGCGGAGATGGGCGTGAAGGCCGAGATGGCCGGTCGTCACACCCAGCGGGTGCGACGGGTGATCGCCGAAGTGATCCCCATCCTCTCGCTGCTGGTGATTTTCCTGCTATTGGCAGCCTTGTCGGCCAGTATCCTGCCGACCAACAAGCTGCTGGTGTTGATTGCCGTGGTAGCGACTGCCGTGGCGGCATTGCTCTGGCGCTGGTTTGTCCGCCTGCATACAAGAATGCAGGTGGCCTTGATGGAAACCCTGGACAACCACAAGGAGTCGTCCGGGCATTGATCCCTGATGCTGATCAGCTTTCCAGCCAGACGTCCCGCGCCCAGTGCCAAACGGACTCCCAGGTTTCTTCGGCAATCAGTTCTTCTTCGGCTTGCCAGAGCACCACGGTACCGTCTTCTTCGACGCAATAATAATCGTCGCCGTCCTGGCAGATCGGAATCAGGCTGCGGTCGACACCCGCATCCCAGGCGGTGGCGGCCACTTCCGGCAGGTAGGTGTGGGAGTTGGGATCGGTAACGGTGACCGGTTCCAGGCTGCCATAGATGACATCGCTGACGGTCAGCAAAAACTCCCTGAAGACGAACGGGATATCGATGAACAACTGCTCTTCGATCTCTACCAGCAAGTCTTCGTCGGGCAACTCCAGTGGAACCGGTACCGGTTCGTTGGCTTCACGCAATTGTTCGATGATTTCTTCCACGTCCGGGTGTCCTCTTTCTCGATGGCGCGGTTTTACATGAGGCGGTTTATACAGTAGCGCGCCATAGATGCAACCGCGAAATAGAAAACCCCGGCTTGAGCCGGGGTTCTCTTATTTCAACAGGCGAAACGCGCAAAGGTTCAACCGTTCTGGCGAATACCTGCCACCAGCCAAGGCTGGTTCTCGCCTTGGGCACGCGCCATGTTCCAGCTTTCGCTGAACGCTTCGCCCTGATCGAAGCGAGAGTCCTTCGACACACCGCTGAAGGTCAGGGTAGCGATGGTCTTGTCGGCGCGATCATCGACACCGTCCAGTTGCACCTGAAGATTGTCGATGTAGGTGGACTGGTAGCCATCACCCAGGTCGGCACGTTCGCGCTTGAGGAACTCCAGCAGTTGCGGGGTCACGAACTCGGCGATCTTGTCCATTTCGTTCGCGTCCCAATGCTGCTGCAGGGAGTGGAAGTGGGTGCGCGCGGCCTCGACGAAGTTCCGTTCGTTGAACCAGGCAGGAGCGTTGATGACCGGGCGGGCGGCCACGGGTGCAGAACCACCGAAAATCGAGCCACCGGCAGGCTGCTGGTTGAACGTTTCACGCTGCATTGGCGCATGGCCGGCCGGAGCGTACTGCTCCTGCTGCTTGCGACGACGGGCGGCAATGAAGCGGAACACCAGGAAGGCGATGACCGCCAGGATCAGGATGTCGAAGATCTGCATGCCCTGGAAACCGCCACCCATGAACATGGAGGCCAGCAGGCCACCGGCGGCGATACCGGCCAGGGGGCCGAGCCAGCGCGAAGCACCGCCGGCCTTGGTGGCTGCGCCCGCGGCACCGGCCGCGCCTGCGGTGGCGGCAGTTGGACCGGCTGCGGAGGACGGTGCCATCTGGCTGGTCTGGTGAGTCGGGGCCGCGCCCGCACTTTTACCACCGCCAAAGCGCTTGGCGGCATTGGCGTCGATGGCCATCGTCAGGCCGATGCACAACGCCATGGCGATGCTCAGAAAACGTTTCATATAAAGGCATTCCCATTTGTGAATAGCACGCGCGCCATGTTGCACAGGTGAACTGTTGCTGGCTAGCGGCAGAGTGTTTCGGGCTTTTGCGTGACAGCTTAGGTTCAGCTTCAGAAGCGCAAGAGGGCCTGTTCGCTTTGGGCTGTAGGAAAGGTGGACAAGTTCTATCGGAAAGCAGCCAGCTGCTGAAAGGTCACTGTGGGGGCGAGCCTGCTCGCGATGGCGTAGTGTCAGTCAACATCAACGTTGTCTGATTCACCGCCATCGCGAGCAGGCTCGCTCCCACATATGAAAGTGTCGAGAAAACCTTCTAGATTGCCTCGAGCTTGGCGTACCCCAGCATCAGCCATTTGCTGCCTTCGCTGAAATTCACCTGCACCCGGGCCTGGGCGCCGGCGCCTTCGAAATTGAGGATCACGCCATCGCCGAATACCGAGTGCCGCACGGCCTGGCCGAGGCTGAAGCCGGTCTCCGGGATGTCGCTGCCGCCGAACAGGCTGCTGGTGCCGTGCTGTTGGCTGCCTCCGAACGGACGGCTGACACTGTTGGACAGGCGCACTTCCTGAATCAGACCCTTCGGCACCTCACGTACGAAGCGCGACACCTTGTTGTAGGTCTCGCTGCCATACAGACGCCGGGTTTCGGCGTAGGTCAGCACCAGGTTCTGCATCGCCCGGGTAATGCCGACATAGGCCAGGCGGCGTTCTTCTTCCAGGCGCCCCGGTTCTTCCAGGCTCATTTTATGAGGGAACAGGCCTTCTTCCATGCCCACCAGGAACACGTAGGGGAATTCCAGGCCCTTGGCGCTGTGCAGGGTCATCAACTGGATGCTGTCTTCATGTTCCTCGGCCTGGGTGTCACCGGCCTCCAGGGAGGCGTGGCCGAGGAAGGCCGCCAGGGGCGACAGGTCCGCGTCTTCTTCGGTGCTCTCGAAGTTACGGGCGGCGCTGACCAGTTCCTCGAGGTTTTCTACCCGGGCCTGGCCTTTCTCGCCTTTTTCCGCTTCGTGATAGGCAATCAGGCCGGACTGCTCGATGACGGTCTGGGTCATCAAGTGCAGTGGCATTTCTGCGCATTTGGCGGCCAGGTCCTCGATGAGGTCCATAAAGGCCTTCAGTGCGCCGGCGGCACGACCGGTCACGCCTTTGTTGTCGACCAGCAGACGCATGGATTCCCACATGGACACATGGCTGTGGCGCGCATGATCGCGGATCGCTTCGACGGTCTTCTCGCCAATGCCCCGGGTCGGTACGTTGATCACTCGCTCCAGGGCTGCGTCGTTGCCGCGGCCTTCGAGCAAGCGCAGGTAGGCCATGGCGTTCTTGATTTCGGCGCGCTCGAAGAAGCGCTGGCCGCCGTAGATGCGGTAAGGGATCCGCTCGCGCAACAACGCTTCTTCCAATACCCGCGACTGGGCGTTGGAGCGGTACAGGATGGCGATGTCACTGCGGGCCAGGCCGGTTTTCAGCGCGCTCTCGATGGTTTCCACCACATAGCGCGCTTCATCGTGTTCGTTGAAGGCGGCATAGAGGTTGATGGCTTCGCCTTCGCCGCCGTCGGTCCACAGCTCCTTGCCCAGGCGCCCGGTGTTGTTGGCGATCAGGGCGTTGGCAGCCTTGAGGATACCGGCCGTGGAGCGGTAATTCTGTTCCAGGCGGATAACTTCGGCGTCAGGAAAATCCGCCGAGTACTGATGGATGTTCTCGATTTTGGCGCCGCGCCAGCCGTAGATCGACTGATCGTCGTCACCCACCACCATCAGGCTGTCGCCGCCTTTGGCCAGCAAGCGCAACCAGGCGTACTGCACGGCGTTGGTGTCCTGGAATTCGTCCACCAACACATGCCGGAAGCGCTTCTGATAGTGCGCCAGCAGCCCTGGATGATCACGCCAAAGGTCGAGTGCCCGCAGCAGCAGTTCGGAAAAATCGATGACCCCGGCGCGCTGGCACGCGGCCTCGTAGGCTTCGTAGATGCTGCGCATGGTCGCCAGGAACAGGTCGCCGCTGGCCTGGATGTGCTGTGGGCGCAGGCCTTCGTCCTTCTGGCCGTTGATGAACCACTGGGCCTGGCGGGCCGGCCAGCGCTGCTCGTCCAGCCCCAGCTCGCGGATCACCCGCTTGACCAGACGTTGCTGGTCGTCGCTGTCCAGGATCTGGAAGGTCTGGCTCAGGCCGGCCTCCTGCCAATGGGCCCGCAACAGGCGGTGTGCCAGGCCGTGGAACGTACCGACCCACATGCCGGCCGGGTTGATGCCCATCAACTGTTCGATGCGGTGGCGCATCTCGGCAGCGGCCTTGTTGGTGAAGGTCACCGACAGGATCGAATGGGGCGAGGCGTTCTCGACCTGGATCAACCAGGCGATACGGTGCACCAGCACCCGGGTTTTACCGGAACCGGCACCGGCCAGGACCAACTGTCTACCCACGGAGGCTGCTACGGCCTGGCGTTGGGCATCGTTGAGGGAGTTCAGCAGAAGAGAGAGATCATCGCGCATCGGCGCATTCTAGGGTGCGGCGGCACCCCGGGCAAACCAAGCTTTACCTCTGCCGATAAAAGACCGATTGGGATGACCGGTCAGTCATGGGTGCAAGCGGCGGCAAAACACGCTTGAAGGGGCTGTCGTCCAATGAAATAGCGACATTTTTAGACATTTTTGTGAGCGGGAGCAGTGTGGGATGGCCTCTGGCTTGTGTATGCTCGGTGCTCGTTTCGGGTTCTCCGTGCCCCTAAGAACAAGAACAGTGCCTATGACCCTCAATTCCGATCTGGCGGGCCCCTGTGTGGAACCGCGGGTCATCTGCAAGCAGTACGCCACGGAGATGGCTGTAGAGCGTACACGGTTGTTGTACCAGGGCTCGCTGCTGCCCACGTTATTCATGCTGGTCAACGGCTTGGTCTGCGCCGGCCTGTTGTGGGAGCCGTCACGCTATTTCCTGGTCAGCGTATGGCTGGTCTGGCTGTTGTCGCTGGTGGCGCTACGGGTGATACAAGTCGCGGCCTTCGATTCGGCGATCCCCAGCCGCCAGGCGCACCCGATCTGGTTGCGCATGTTCCTGCTCGGTTCGGCGATGACTGGCTTGACGCTGGCCGGGGCCGGCATCGCCCTGGTCCCGGCCGACAGCTTCCAGCAACAGGCCTGGGTGTTCGGCCTGATCGGCGCAGCCACGCTGTCGGCCAGTGTTGCCTATGCCGTGAGCCTGCCGGCATTCCTGTCTTTCACCTTGCCCTGCCTGTTGCCGGCCATCGGCTTCCTCTTCTGGGGCGGTGACGAACAGCAGCGCGGATGGGGTTGGCTCGGTCTGGTGGTGCTGGTATCCCTGAGCGTGGTGGCCTGGCAGGTCAATCGATTGATGCAAAGCGGCATGCTGCGACGGTTCCAGAATCAGGCGTTGATCGAGCATCTGCAACAGACGCAAATCCGCAGTGCGCAGCTTAACGGGGCCTTGGGACGGGAGGTCGAACAGCGTCGTCTCGCCGAGGAGCAACTGCGTGCGGCCCAAGTGAGTCTCGAGGCGCGGGTCGCACAGCGCAGTCTCGAACTGGAGGCCGCCAGCCAGGCCTTGAGCAAGAGCGAGGCGCGCCTGGCCCTGGCCCTCAAGGCCAGTGAGTTGGGGTTGTGGGACTGGAACCTGCAGACTGATGAAGTCCATCACACCCAGCTCAAGGAATTGCTGGGTCTGGAGCCGGAATACATCACGGCGATGCTCAGCCACCTCACGCCACGCCTGCACCCCCAAGACCTGCCAGCGCTCAAGCGAGCCCTGGTCGAACACCTCAAGGGCCGTAGCGAGGACTATCAGATCGAGTACCGCATCCGTCACGGTAATGGCCATTGGGTCTGGATCGAAGACCGTGGCCGGGCCGTGGAGCGCAGCGCCAGCGGCCGGGTATTGCGCATGGTGGGCACCCGAAGAAACATCAGCGTCAGTAAAGAGCTGGAACAGCAACGGCAACTGGCGGCGACAGTGTTCGAGGCCGCCAGCGAAGGTATCGTGATCTTCGACCCCCACTATGCGCTGCTCGCCGCCAACCAGGCATTCACTCGGATTACCGGTTTCAATATCGAGGACATGCTGGGACGTAACGTCGTCGACCTGCCGTGCAGCCGCGATGCGCGCCGGCACTATCCCGTGATTCGCCAGGCACTCAAGCAACACGGCACCTGGCAGGGTGAACTGGTGGAAGCGCGGGCCAATGGCGAGTTGTATCCGCAGTGGCTGCAATTGAGCATTGTGCGAGATTTTCGCGGAAGCGTTAGTCATATCGTGGGCTTCTTCGCCGATTTATCGGCCAGGCGCGAATCCGAAGAGCGGATGCGCTATCTCACCCATTACGATGAGTTGACCGGATTGGCGAATCGCTCGTTGTTCCGCGAACGCCTGCAGGAAGCGCAGCAGCGGGTGCGCCAAGGCGGGCGCCGCAGCTTGGCCTTGCTGCATATCGACCTGGATCGCTTCAAGCTGCTCAACGACAGCCTTGGCCACGACATCGCCGACCAGTTGTTGCAGAAAATGGCCCGGCGCCTGATCAATGCGCTGCCGGAGGCCAACACCATCGCGCGGTTGTCCGGCGATGAGTTCGCGGTGCTGTTCGATGCCTATGGCAATCTCTCAAGCCTGGCGCGCATGGCAACCCGCTTGTCCGCCAAGTTGCGGTTGCCACAGACCATTGAAGGTCACGAGCTGGTGGTCAGTGCCTCCATCGGTATCAGTCTGCTGCCCGACAACGCGCGGGATGTTTCCACCCTGGTCAACCAGGCGAACATGGCCATGCAACACGCCAAGCACCTGGGTGGCAACAACTTCCAGTTCTACACCGACAGCCTCCAGGCCAGCACGCTGGAGCGCCTGCAATTGGAGAACCAGCTGCGCAAAGCCCTTGAAGAGCGGCAGCTGAAGGTCTTCTACCAGCCCAAATTGTGCCTGGCGAGCGGTCGTCTGAAGGCGGCGGAAGCGCTGGTGCGCTGGGATCATCCGGCCATGGGGCGGGTGCCGCCGGGGCATTTCATCGGCCTCGCCGAGGAGACCGGACTGATCGGGCCCATTGGCGAATTCGTGCTGCGCCAGGCCTGCTGGCAGGCGTGCGAATGGCAGCGCCAGGGGCTTGCACCGATCCGGGTATCCGTGAATCTGTCGGTGCATCAGTTGCGCCAGGGCAAGCTCGTCAGCCTTGTGCGCCAAGTGCTGGAAGAAACCGGCCTGGCTCCCGAGTACCTGGAGTTGGAGTTGACCGAGAGCCAGTTGCTCGACAGCGTTGAACACATCATCGCCACCTTCCAACAGTTGCGCGACCTTGGGGTCAAGCTGGCGATCGACGACTTCGGCACCGGCTATTCTTCCTTGAGTTACCTCAAGCGTATCCCGGTGGATTACGTGAAGATCGACCAGGCGTTCATCCGCGGGCTGGAGGAGGGGGGCGAGGATGCGGCGATCACCCGGGCAATCATCACCATGGCCCACGGGCTATCGCTCAAGGTGGTGGCCGAAGGTGTCGAGCGGCCGGGACAACTCGAATTCCTGAAAGCCGAGCGTTGCGACGAAGTCCAGGGCTACCTCATCAGCCGTCCCGTCGAGGCAGAAGGCCTGGCCGCGTTGCTGCAGGCCGACGAAGACGGTTTATAGCGCCTGGCTGCTACATGGCGTGCATACAGCATGAAATCGGGATATCGAGTTACGTATTGGGCAGGCAAAAAGGCAATTCCTGTAGTATAACTACAAACTTGCTACATCCCGGCCACCGCCAATAACAAGAGTCCATCCCCTTGAACCTGTTGCAACACATCGCCCAGTCGCGCCACCTGCTGCGCAAATCGGAACTGAAAGTCGCCGATCACGTACTGCTTGATCCCGCGGCCGTGATGCACAGTTCCATGGCTGATCTTGCCCACAGTGTCGGCATCAGCGAACCGACCATCGTGCGCTTCTGTCGCGCCATCGGTTGCTCCGGGTTCCAGGACCTGAAACTCAAGCTGGCGCAGAGCCTGGCGGCCGGTGCGAGCTTCGGCCAGTTTGCGATCCATGAAGACGATTCGGTCGCCGACTACAGCCTGAAGATCTTCGACACCACCCTGCACACCCTCATGGAGGTCCGCGAGAAGCTCGACCCGGTGGCGCTGCAGAAAGCGGTCACGGCCATGTCCCAGGCCCAGCGTGTGGAGTTCTACGGTTTTGGTGCGTCGGGCGCGGTGGCGGCGGATGCGCAGCACAAGTTCTTCCGGCTGTTGCTCACGGCGGCTGCCTATTCCGATCCGCACATGCAGGCCATGTCGGCGGTCACCCTGAAGCCCACCGATGTGGCGATCTGCATTTCCCAGTCGGGGCGCTCCAAGGATCTGTTGATCACTGCCAACCTGGTTCGCGAAAGCGGCGCCTCGTTGATTACCCTGTGTCCGAGCCAGACGCCATTGGCCGAACTCTCGACGGTAAACCTGGCCATCGACGTGCATGAAGACACCGAGATCTACACGCCGCTGACCTCGCGCATCGCTCACCTGGTGGTGATCGATGTGCTGGCGATGGGCGTTGCCATGGCCCGTGGGCCGAGTCTGGTCAACCACCTCAAGAGCGTCAAGCGCAGCCTTCGCAGCCTGCGGCTGTCGCCCAAGTCGGTGAAGGCGTTGGATGATTAGAAGCTGCAAGGTACGAGCCTCAAGCTGCAAGAGGCCACTAGTCGCAACATTCATCGATCTGTAACCCCTGCGCCGCTAAATCGTCATCCCGTATTGTCATCGTAAAACTCCCGTATACGTCTTGGGAGTCTCGACATGACCCAGTCCTACGAAGAACGCAGCGCCGTCAAAACCCGTCGTCAACAGGAAGACCAGCGCCGCATGGCGTTTCGTCGTGCGATCGAAGACCGTTATGAGCAGCGCCAGCTCCTGGCGGAAATCAGCGAATATCCTGACGTCACAGAATTCAATTACTGGCAGGCGACGCCGGCGGCTTCCCGTCGAAACGCTCAACCAGGCCAATGATCTGAGCGCGTTCGCCGCGCACAAACGCCAGGAAGGCGTGGGCCACTGGCGACAGTCGTTTCGCCCTGGCCTGTACCAGGCACCAACTGCGGTACAGCGGCAGTTCCTCGACCGGCAGCTCGATGAGTGCGCCGGACGACAGCTCCCGGCTCACGGCGTGGCGCGTCAACAATGCCACGCCCAGGCCGGCCACCACGCATTCGCGTTGGGCCTCCGCGGACGCCACCTCCAGTGTCTGGGTGAAATGCACCCGTTTCTCCTTGAAATACTCCTCGCAGGCCAGCCGCGTGCCTGATCCCGGCTCGCGCAGCAGCAACGTATACGGCTCCAGATCCTGCAAGCGCAGCGGGCCCATGTGACACAACGGATGATCCGGCGGCGCCACGGCCACGATCGGATTGTTGAGGAATGGCAGGAACTCCAACCCCATGTCCTGAGGGACCATGGACATGATCACCAAGTCGTCCCGGTTGTCCGAGAGCCGGCGAATGACTTGTCCGCGATTGACCACCGTGAGGCTCAGGTTGACCTCCGGGTGCTGGCGCTTGAACGCGGCAAACAGGTGCGGCACGAAATATTTGGCGCTGGACTCCACCGCCAGCTTCAGTTGACCTTGCAGCGAGCCCTGCATGTCCGAAAGCTGCATGTCGAGGTTTTCCAGGCGTCCGAAGATGTCCCGGCTGGCGCGTTGCAGGGCTTCGGCGGCTTCGGTCATGTAGAGTTTTTTGCCAACGTACTCAAACAGCGGTTGGCCAATCAGCTCTTCCAGGGATCGAATCTGTAGGCTAACGGCCGGCTGAGTGAGAGACATTTCATCGGCTGCGCGGCTGTAGGACCTCAGGTCGCACACCTCGTTGAAAATCTGAAGTTGACGCAATGTCATACGCATCAATGACTTACGCATTTTCTAGCCACTCTGGTCCACGACGGGTAGGTCAACTATAAGTCTTCCCTTATGCCTGACCCAATAAATATTCATTTTTGTTAATCAACGGCCGGGACTAGTGTGGTGCTGCGACCGATTGTTACATCTGGTCACGCGTCGGCCTGAACCTCAGGCCGTGGTATCACCGGCTCAAGGGAACCTCCAATTGATAAAAAAGATCCTGATCGCCAACCGTGGTGAGATTGCCGTCCGCATCGTGCGCGCTTGCGCGGAGATGGGCATTCGCTCGGTCGCGGTCTATTCCGACGCTGATCGCCATGCCCTGCATGTCAAGCGTGCGGACGAGGCCCACAGCATCGGCGCTGACCCGCTGGCCGGCTACCTCAACCCGCGCAAACTGGTGAACCTCGCCGTGGAGACTGGCTGTGATGCCCTGCATCCCGGTTATGGTTTCCTCTCGGAAAACGCCGAACTGGCGGACATCTGCGCCGAACGCGGAATTAAATTCATTGGTCCTGCGGCCGAAGTCATTCGCCGCATGGGCGACAAGACCGAAGCGCGCCGCAGCATGATCAAGGCCGGTGTGCCGGTTACACCGGGCACCGAAGGCAACGTATCGGGCATCGAAGAGGCGTTGGCCGAGGGCGACCGGATCGGTTACCCGGTGATGCTCAAGGCCACGTCCGGCGGCGGCGGTCGGGGTATTCGACGCTGCAACAGCCGTGAAGAACTGGAACAGGCTTTCCCACGGGTCATCTCCGAAGCCACCAAGGCGTTCGGTTCGGCGGAAGTGTTCCTGGAAAAATGCATCGTCAACCCCAAGCACATCGAAGCGCAGATCCTGGGCGACAGTTTCGGCAACGTGGTGCATCTGTTCGAACGGGATTGCTCGATCCAGCGGCGCAACCAGAAGCTGATCGAAATCGCCCCCAGCCCGCAACTGACGCCCGAGCAGCGCGCCTACATCGGCGACCTGTCGGTGCGCGCCGCCAAGGCCGTGGGCTATGAGAACGCTGGCACCGTGGAGTTCCTGCTCGCCGAGGGCGAGGTGTACTTCATGGAGATGAACACCCGGGTGCAGGTGGAACACACCATCACCGAAGAAATCACCGGTATCGACATCGTTCGCGAACAGATCCGCATTGCGTCCGGGCTGCCGTTGTCGGTCAAGCAGGAAGACATCCAGCACCGTGGCTTTGCCTTGCAGTTCCGGATCAACGCCGAGGACCCGAAGAACAACTTCCTGCCCAGCTTCGGCAAGATCACCCGCTACTACGCCCCTGGCGGCCCGGGTGTGCGCACCGATACGGCGATCTATACCGGCTACACCATTCCACCGTTCTACGATTCGATGTGCCTGAAACTGGTGGTCTGGGCGTTGACCTGGGAAGAAGCCATGGACCGAGGCCTGCGTGCCCTGGATGACATGCGCCTGCAGGGGGTCAAGACCACTGCCGCGTACTACCAGGAAATCCTGCGCAACCCGGAATTCCGGAGCGGCCAGTTCAACACCAGCTTCGTCGAAAGCCACCCTGAACTGACCAACTACTCGATCAAGCGCAAACCCGAAGAGCTGGCCCTGGCCATCGCCGCCGCCATTGCCGCCCACGCAGGCCTGTAAGGAAGTATGACCATGTCCAAGAAGATCTTTGTTACCGACACAATCCTGCGCGACGCCCACCAATCGCTGCTCGCCACCCGCATGCGCACCGAAGACATGCTGCCCATCTGCGACAAGCTCGACAAAGTCGGCTACTGGTCGCTGGAAGTCTGGGGCGGCGCGACGTTCGACGCCTGCGTGCGTTTCCTGAAAGAAGACCCGTGGGAGCGCCTGCGCCAGCTGCGCGCCGCGCTGCCCAACACCCGTCTGCAAATGTTGCTGCGCGGCCAGAACCTGTTGGGCTATCGCCATTACAGCGATGATGTGGTCAAGGCGTTCGTGGCCAAGGCCGCGGTCAACGGCATCGATGTTTTCCGCATTTTCGATGCGATGAACGATGTACGTAACCTTCGCGTGGCCATCGAGGCGGTGAAGGCTGCCGGCAAGCATGCCCAGGGCACCATCGCCTACACCACCAGTCCGGTGCACACCATCGACGCTTTCGTGGCCCAGGCCAAGCAGATGGAAGCCATGGGTTGCGATTCGGTGGCGATCAAGGACATGGCCGGCTTGCTGACCCCGTACGCCACTGGCGAACTGGTAAAGGCGTTGAAGGCCGAGCAATCGTTGCCGGTGTTCATCCACTCCCATGACACCGCCGGCCTGGCCGCGATGTGCCAGCTCAAGGCTGTCGAGAACGGCGCCGACCACATCGACACTGCTATCTCCAGCTTTGCCTGGGGCACCAGCCACCCTGGCACCGAATCGATGGTCGCTGCCCTCAAGGGCAGCGAGTTCGATACCGGCCTGGACCTGGAGTTGCTGCAGGAAATCGGCCTGTACTTCTACGCGGTGCGCAAGAAGTACCACCAGTTCGAAAGCCAGTTCACGGCGGTGGACACCCGTGTCCAGGTCAACCAGGTACCCGGCGGGATGATTTCCAACCTGGCCAACCAGTTGAAAGAGCAGGGCGCGCTGAACCGCATGAACGAAGTGCTGGCGGAAATCCCGCGAGTGCGCGAAGACCTCGGCTTCCCGCCATTGGTCACGCCGACCTCGCAGATCGTCGGCACCCAGGCCTTCTTCAACGTGCTGGCCGGCGAGCGCTACAAGACCATCACCAACGAAGTGAAGCTCTACCTGCAAGGCGGCTACGGCAAGGCGCCGGGTGAAGTGAACGAGAAGCTGCGTCGCCAGGCTATCGGTAGCGAAGACGTGATCGACGTGCGCCCGGCTGATCTGCTCAAGCCGGAAATGACCAAGCTGCGCGGCGAAATAGGCGCCTTGGCCAAATCCGAAGAAGACGTGCTGACCTTTGCCATGTTCCCGGATATCGGGCGCAAGTTCCTGGAAGAGCGCGAAGCCGGCACCCTGACTCCGGAAGTGCTGTTGCCGATCCCTGAGGCAGGCAGTGTGGGCTCGGCGGGCGGCGAAGGCGTACCGACCGAGTTCGTCATCGACGTTCATGGCGAAACCTACCGCGTCGACATCACCGGGGTAGGCGTCAAGGCCGAAGGCAAGCGTCATTTCTACCTGTCCATCGATGGCATGCCGGAAGAAGTGGTGTTCGAACCGCTCAATGAATTCGTCAGCGGCGGCAGCAGCAAGCGCAAGCAAGCCTCTGCACCTGGCCACGTCAGCACCACCATGCCGGGCAACATCGTCGATGTGCTGGTCAAGGAAGGCGACGTGGTGAAGGCTGGCCAAGCTGTGCTGATCACCGAAGCCATGAAAATGGAGACCGAAGTACAGGCGGCCATCGCCGGCAAGGTCACCGCCATTCATGTGGCCAAGGGCGACCGGGTCAATCCGGGCGAGATCCTGATCGAGATCGAAGGCTGAGCTAACAGCCTCGATACAACGCTTTAACCTCGGGGGGGCATGTGCTCCCCTTTTTTTTTTGCGCAAATGCCTGCCCCACACCAAACCTCTGTGGGAGCGAGCCTGCTCGCGATAGCGATGTACCAGCCGCCATCGATACTGGCTGACCTGACGTCATCGCGAGCAGGCTCGCTCCCACAAGACTTTCCACAGCCTCTCCTTAGGCGATCAGAACATCATCCGCCAGTGGCCCATCAGCGCCTGGTTACGATTGTCGTTGCCTGTTTCACCGCTATAGCCCAGTCCCAGCGTATGCCAGGCTGAAACAGCCAGGTCCAACCCCGCTTCGACGAGCAAGCTGTCGCGGTCCAGCTCGGTGCCTTCCACCCGATAGGTACTGCCGCCGCTCACCAGGCCCTGGCGAGAACGGCCGGTGACGTCGCCGTAGAGGTGTTTCCAGCCGACATTCAGGCGAGGAGTCCATTGCATACCGCGATCCAGGGCAAAAGGCCGGGCGAGGCGCAGGCCCAAGTGGCTGCTGTAAGCGTCCTGGGTCTGGCCATGGACTTTCAACGCCGCGTTCCCGCCTTTTTCCTGATAGCGGTCACGTTGATAACGTTGGTAACCCAGATGGGCATAGGGCTCGACCTCGACATGAGCGAGGTCGAAGCGGTAGCCCATCTGTCCAAAGACCTGTTGCGTGTTGGCATCGTAACGACCCTTGAGGCGATCACTGAAACCATTGAAGGCCACGTGACGTTTGGTACTGCCGTCATGGTCGCCATGAACGGCGCCCAGCCGCAGCGCCAGCGGGCCATCCTGGCGCAGGGCGTATGCACCCAGGTACCAACTGTCGAGTCCGCCGTCGAAGCGGTGGCCGTCCAGCCGCGTCTGCGTCTTGCTGGCGATTATGCCCAGGCGCCATTCAGGGCTGACCGTCCAATCGGTCCCCAGCATCAGCCCCGTTGTTGAATGCTTGAGGGCATCGCTTCCCCATTGCCTACCGACAACGCCATTGTTGCCGATGGCCTGGACCCAGACCTGACCGTCGACAGGCTCGCTCTGCGGTTTTCTCCGGGCCATGACCGAGAGCATCCCGGTGCTGATCGGAGCGCTGCTGCTCAAGGTAGCGTTGGCGAGGTTGGCGGTGTCGTAACCCGTGAGCTGGTCGATAGCGTCGGCAGCCGTGAATATGTTGGTGCCCAGTAAAGCGTTGATGGCGGCGTTGGGCTTTGCGGCGGGTTGGGCGGCTGGCAGCGGAGCGGCAGGCGCTTGCGCAACGGCCGCAGTTCTCGCTGGCTCGGAAGCTTTGGGTGCTGGGGCTACAGCAGGCGCTTGCACATCGGGTGGCGCAACCGATTCAACCGGCTGTGGCTCGTCGATGTGGGCTGCGAATTCGCGCGCGTTTTTGGTAGCCGCTAGCGACTCAATCGGAACCTCGTTCCGGGCATAGGTTAGATTGACCTGTGTCTCCAGGTAACGGGGCGTCGCAGTCATGAATGCGAGTTCGCTGATGACCTGTCCGAATTCGCCTTCGACCCTGGATGCGTTGATAACGGTATGTTCGTTTGTACCGACATATTCGCCCGGGGCGGCGTTGATTTTCAGCGTGGCGTTATCCAGGGTCGCGATTCCCCCGACCGTGATCGTGGCACTGCCTCCCTGGGCGTTGACGCCGTAGACGAGCTCAGCACCTTGCGCCAGCCTGAAGTCCTTGGCAATGAAAGGCGCACCCATTGCCGGACCGACTTCCAACAGTCCTGCCACATCGAGGCTCTCCACCGTTCCGCTGCCGCTGAACCGGGCTGTTTCCGCCACAACGACAGTCCCAGCGGTGCCCGGGTTCGTCATGTGGGCATTGGGCCCGACAAATACGCTGCTGGTGACAATGCCCTGATTATCGAAGCCGCCCAGAACGTGTACCTCACCACCGAGATGCCCGGTGTTGATCAGCTTGGCTTTCGGCGCAATCAGGCTTCGGCCATCGAAGCCCTGGGCGTTCGACCATTCCCCTCGCTTGACATGCAGGTCCTGGAAATTGCGTACCTCATCCAGCTTGCCCCCTGACACGGTGTCCAACTGCAGGACATTGATTCCGCCTCCGCCGTCGACAAGCCCCATGAGCTTGCCGCGTCCGCTCACGATGACCAGATCGTCGTCGCTGCCCGTTTCCAGCGCGAGCACGGTCTTGGTGACCCTGGTGCGATTTCTCTCCGGTGCACTGGCGAACGCCTTGAGGCGGGCTTGTACCTGGGCGGTGGTTTCTGGGGGTGAGGGCAGGGCGTCATTGACGATTGGCTGAGCCATGGAGACATCGGCGCAACCGAGCATCAGGGCAATCGCCAAGGCAAGGTATTGGAGTGGATATGCGTGTTGGTCTGGCATTGAATGCGGCCTCTCATGAAGGGAGTCCGCACTTTAAAAATTCACTCTGGAGCGCGATGCCGGCTATGGCTGTGCCTCTGGCGAGAGATCGCGACGAAGCCTGTAGTCCGGTCGCGTCTTGAGCAAGGCCTCGTCGCGTCAGCGCTCACGGTACGTGGCGTTGCCCTACATCACTCTCGGAACGGTCCGTTTGACAGCGATGGGGCTGTCAACTGCGCTTGAGGTACGCCTTCCCATAATGCCGCTCCATGCGCGCCTGGATCAGTTCCAGTGCGATGGACATCAGCCAATAGATGATCGCCGCCGTGGTGAGCATTTCGATGTAGCGATAGCTGGAGCGGCCATAGGATTGCGCGAGGAACATCACCTCCCAGACGCCCATCACCGAAATCAGGGAAGAGTCCTTGAGCATGGAGATGAACTGGTTGGTGGTCGGCGGGATGATGGTGCGCATGGCCTGGGGCAGGGTGACGCGCCAGAAGATCACTGTCTCGCTCAGGCCCAGCGCCAGCGAGGCTTCGCGTTGGCCTTGGGGGACGCCGACGATGCCGGCGCGGAAAATTTCGCTCAGGTAAGCGCCGTAGTTCAGCGACAGGGCAATGATCCCGGCGGTGACGGCGCCTGGGACCACCCCCAGTTGCGGCAAGCCCAGGTAGATCAGCAGGATCTGGATCAGCAGTGGCGTGCCACGGAAGAACGACGCATAGAAACTGGCAATGCCGAACGCCACCGCGCTGTTGGACAGTCGTGCCAGGGCGGTGATGAAGCCCAGCAATGACGACGCGACGATCGAACACAGACACAGGAACAGCGTCAGCACCGCGCCCTGCAGAAAGCCGTTGGGTGCCAGGTGCAGGCCGATCAGGTTCGGCAACTTGTCCAGGATGATCGAGAACTTCAGGTCGAAGCCCAGGAAAAAACTCGCGAACAGCGCCAGCATGACCGCCCAGGTCAGGTACAGCCGTGTGCGAAAACCGAAGATTTTCTTCAGGCGCGACTCAGCCACCGGTTGCGGTGGCTGGGAAGGGGATGGAAAAGAGGTCATTGAGTGATGTCGGCGCCGATCCATTTCTGCGAGAGTTTGCTCAAGGTGCCATCTTGTTTCAACTGGGCGAAGACTTCACGCACCTTGCTGTCCCACTGGGCATCGCCCTTTTCGATGGCCACCGAGTTCGGTTCGGAGTACAGCGGCTCGCCGGCCAGTTTGAAGCGTTTGTCTTCGGTCAGGCGCGGTTGCGCGGTCACCAGATTGGTCAGCACCGCGTCCAGGCGTACCCCGGCGCCCAGGCCCAAGTCCTGGAAGGCCACGTTGTCGGTGTCATACGGGGCGATCTGTACGTTCTCGAACGGATAGCTCAGCTGGGTATCCTCGGCGCCTTCGATCACCAGGTTCTTGTTCAGGTAACTCTCGTAGCTGGAGGCACTGGTGAGGCCGACTTTCTTGTCGCTCAAGTCCTTGGCGCCGTGGATCCGGTCGTCCTTGGCGTTGACCACGATGACCGCCGGCGAGGCGTAATACTGCACCGGGAAATCGAACACTTCGGCGCGGGCCTTGCTCGGTGTCATGGAGCAGATGCAGATGTCATAGCGCCCGCTCCAGTGTCCGGCGGCGATCACGTCCCAGGACGGCGTTTCCAGGCGCAGCTTCACACCCAGCTTCTGCGCCACGGCTTTGGCTACGTCCACATCAAACCCGTCGAGCTGGTTCTGATCGTTGAGAAACGAGAAGGGCGGATAGCTTTCCATCAATACGCCGACCAGTTCTTTTTTCTGCTCGACACGGTCCAGCGTGGTACCGGCGAAAGCTTGCGAAGCGGCGGCCAGCAGAGTCAGGCCCAAGGCCATCAATGGTTGAAGTTTCATGTAGGGCCCTGGCTGAAAATACAGG
Source organism: Pseudomonas sp. ICMP22404 (assembly GCF_006227205.1). Lineage (GTDB taxonomy): Bacteria > Pseudomonadota > Gammaproteobacteria > Pseudomonadales > Pseudomonadaceae > Aquipseudomonas. Next base: position 568,979 of record NZ_VCNG01000001.1, on the reverse strand, counting down.
TTGTGGTTAACTGAAGAGTGCGTATTAAATAGTTATAAGAACAACTCCGGTAGTGAGTTATTTTCATAAGCTTATGAGTGAATCGTATATGGGCTCAGCAACGACAGTCATTCTCGACGGCGGCATGGGCCGCGAACTGCAACGCCGTGGCGCGCCGTTCAGGCAGCCCGAATGGTCGGCGTTGGCCCTGAGCGAAGCCCCGCAGGCCGTAGAGGCCGTGCACGCGGCCTATATCGCCAGCGGCGCCAATGTCATCACCAGCAACAGCTATGCTGTCGTACCGTTTCACATTGGCGAAGCGCGCTTCGCCGCCGAAGGCCAGGCCCTGGCAGCGCTGGCCGGCGAACTGGCCCGGCGGGCGGTGCAAGCTTCCGGCAAAGCCGTGCGGGTTGCCGGCTCGCTGCCGCCGCTGTTCGGTTCCTATCGGCCTGATCTGTTCGATGCCTCCCGCGCCAGTGAGCTGTTGTCGCCTCTGGTAACCGGCCTGGCGCCCCATGTCGACCTGTGGCTGGCCGAAACCCAAAGCTCGACGGTGGAAGCGAAGGCGATTCATGCCGGGCTGCCCCAGGACGGCAAGCCGTTCTGGCTGTCGTTCACCCTCAAGGACGAAGACACTGATGAAGTGCCGCGCTTGCGTTCCGGCGAGCCGGTGGCGGAGGCTGCGGCCGTTGCGGCCGAACTGGGCGTCGAGGCGCTGCTGTTCAACTGCAGCCAGCCGGAGGTGATCGGTGCTGCGATCGATGCTGCCCGGCAAACCTTCGAGCGCCTGGGGGTGAAGATCGACATCGGCGCCTACGCCAACGCCTTCCCGCCGCAACCCAAAGAGGCGACCGCCAACGACGGGCTGGATCCGCTGCGTGAAGACCTCGATCCACCGGGCTACCTTCAATGGGCGGCGGACTGGCAGAAACGTGGGGCCAGTCACCTGGGTGGTTGCTGCGGAATCGGCCCGGAGCATATTGCGGTGCTGGCGCAGAAGTTGGTTTGAGCCTTTAGCGAATCATCAGCTGATCGATTGTCATCGCGAGCAGGCTCGCTCCTACAGGGGAAATGCATTCCCAATGTGGGAGCGAGCCTGCTCGCGATAGCGGACTTCAGCTGTCCATAAATATCAGCTTACGTTTCCCTCCCAGTTCCACTGCCCTCTATACATATGTACGTCATCTCGGGACGAACAGCGCGATAAGGTCCGGACTCTTCAATCAGAACCGGACCATTGAGATGTCGATTTCCCCCAAGGATGAACCGGGTGTTGCGTCACCTATACCGCAATCAGAAACGATCAATGCCCAGGCGAAGGAACAGCTCAGGCAACTGGACTTGCTGGACACCCACCAGGTACAGCTGACCCTGCTGTTCGCAGCCGTTCCCACCTTCGACAGGGTGATGGGCGCGCTGCTGGTCGGCCTGCTCAAAACCAGGATTCCCGCCAAGAAATTTCGTGCATCGCTGCTTCCGGACATCGAACCGGATCAATGCTATGTGAGCCGCTTCACCACGGGCCCGGACGGTGGGCGCATCCTGGCCGCCTCGGACAGCTTTACCCACGTCATGCGCAACTGTTTGCTCAGCGACACGGCGCCCGACTTCTCGAAGGGTGGCGTCGGGTTCTTTACCCGTCCGGATTCCCTGGAGGAGGCCGACAGCGTCTTTGCCGGCCCGCTGGACGAGCACACGTTGCGGGCCATGGAAGCCGTGTTCTATGTGGCCCATCCAGCCACGAATGAACGGGTGAAGCATCAGTTCCGCGACGAACTGGTGCTCTTTCGTCAGCGCAAGGGCTGGGAGGTGTTGCCAGGCGTGGCGGCGTCATCCACGACCGAAGTCGCCCTGGCGCATTTATTGTCCCGGCGCTTCCTGCATCTTTTCGAACTGTACAAAGCCGATCGGGATCCTGCCGCTCGACTCAGCCAGGGTGAGCGAATTCAGCAAAGCGATGAAGATCGCCTGTTGGACATCATCACTACCCATCCTTCCCAGGCGGACAGAAGTCGCCTGTTGCGCGCACCGGTTCCCCATGTCTATGCGGTCAGGCTCGATAGCGGCGCCGCGCAGCCGCAAAAATGGCCTGCCGCGATGGTGATCAAGTTTACCGACCGGCCATCGCTGTTTCTGTATTCCCTGGAGCATGGGCTTCAGCGCTTCAACGCTTTCCAGGACCTGATCAGACAGGTATTTCCCACCCTTGAGGGCCAGGCGTGCAAGATCCAGGACATTTCCGTCGAACTGTCCGGGCATGTTTTCGAAGTGGCGGCGGCGGATCTGCTGCAAATGCAAAGTACGGCGCTGGAGAAAGTCCTGGATGCGCCAGGAAACGCAACGGTGACAGTGAGTGACTTTGCCCGGCAAACCGAAGATGCCCTTGGCTTGCCCCTGTTGTCACTGGCCGGGCCACTGGCGGCCCGTCAGGAAACCTTGGTGGAAAACCGTCGCCCCGGTTTCTACAAGACCGCGACGTTTGCCGAGCGAGCCCACTATCGCCGCCTCGAAACAAAGGTATTCGAGGCCGTCTACACACTGGGCAGCGGTGTTCCGACCCTGGTGCAGTTCGCTCGCCAGAAGATCAAGCAGTACCTGCAGCAAACCATTCACCCGCGCATCGACGTGGACCCGGACCAAACCCTGGTCAGGCTGTTCTACGGTGACCGGGCCAGCCCCAGGCAGTCCCGTACCAGCAGCTTGACCCAATTGATGCTCGACAATCTGCGGCCACGGCAATACCCGAACGCCATGCGCGAAGTGTTGGCGGTCTACCTTCTCGATCAACACGGTCAACGGATCCGCCATCCGGAAAACGGTTTCCTGATCACGGTGACTGGGGGCGAACTGGCCAGGATGGCGACGAGCCTCGATGTCGGTGGCAATTATGAAATCCTGCTGCGCCAGCAAATGAATGAACCTCGGTACAAGGCGGCTTGGCAGGCGTCGTACCGGGCCCACCTGGAGTTCAAGGGCTATGAGGCTGCACTCAGGGGCGACACAGTGTTCCAGGCCAGAGTGACGGATCCGGTTGCCAAGCCAGCCCATCCGCGAAAACTGCTGGCTAGCTGGCTGGAGGCGGTCCTGCAATCACCCACGGCGGCGAATCGGGCCTGGGTTGGCGGGCACAGGGTCCATGTCCATGGTCTTCTCCTGGGGGGCAGTGTCAGCGCGCAAGGTGGTACACCGCGCAACGCGCTCGGCATCGATGGTGTGCTGATCTTTTCAGACCAGCCTGGGCCGGACATCAAGGGCACCGTGGGCGTGTATTTACCGGACAGCCCCCAGGGCCATGACCTGCAAGAGTTTTCCGACCTGAGCGATGGCATTACCGGGCTGCTGCAACAGGAAGAATGGCGAGCGTATTTCCGTTCGCGCATTTGCGCCCTCGATCCAGAGGAGATAAAGCGCGCCTTGGGGCAGCACCGCGGTCGGCCCCTGATCAGTGGCGTCTTGATTACCGATGATTGGCTTGAGCGCTTTCACCGGGCCCACGTCAACTTCCACAGCGCATACGCGGATCACCGCTCCAACAGCAACCGGGACATCGGCCTGCAGACCGTCGCGCGGCTGGTGATGATGACGGTTGAAATTGTCATGGACCTGGCCGGCCTGCTGTTGATCCCCGGTTTCCAGATGCTGACCCGTGCCGTCAGGACCGGCCTTTTGGTGGTCAGGACCGGTGCCGTGCCAACGAATACGACGACACTGGCGTTCGTCCATGCGGTGGCAAACACCCGGAAGGCTGTCGGCTTCGGTGGCGTGAGCGTCAACGTGCGAGGGCGCTCCTCTTTCCTGGCGATAACGGCTCGCCAAAGCCAGGCTAAAGCGCGATTTGGATTGCCCTTGGAAGAAACGCTTTATCGGCGCTATGCCGTGGCGGATAGGTCGGTGCTCCGGGGAGTGTCAGCGGATGCCCAGGGCTTTTATCGCCCCACGATCACGAACAGCGTCACGGGGCGCTCTGCTCGCCAGGTGTATGTGCAGCAACCCGATGGCACGGTATTCCGGGTCCATGACCATACGTCGCTCAAGGCCATCGAGGCCACCATTGTCGACCCGGCGACGGGCTTGAATATTCGCTCCAGTGGCGTGATGAGGAGCACGGTGGCCCGCGCGCCCGATGGGCAGTGGCATGCCGTGGGCTTTGGCCTGGGCGGAGGGGGCAAACGCCCGCGCGGAGGACCTCCCCAACCGGGCCCATCAGCCCCTAAGCAACCTTCGACATCGCTTCGCGCCGTGGCCGATCTGATCCGCACGTCAAACGAGTGGGACGTCGAGATCATGGATCTGGTCCCGTCACTCATCACCCGCCTTCCAAGCTGGCCGCAACATCGCAGCTTGTTGATTGTGGATCAACGGCGTGGACGCCAGGACTGGTCGATACGCTTCACCCCCGGGCAAGAGGAAAGCGGCTATCCGACGGGCGCGCATCCGCTCAGGTCCAACACTGACGTGGTGCTGATACGCACCGGTGAGAATCATTACACCTTAAGGTTGGCTGATAACACTGACGTCACGTTCGATGCCGACGGCAATTGCTTCTTCAATGCCGTTGCCCGGGGACTGAACGAGGGGCAGCCCCAGCCAACGTTTTCGATGCAGGGGCTGCGCAATGAAACCGCCGCTTATATCGATCTACACCCGGAGATGAGTCATTACCTGGTGTCACCGCCCACCGGTTTGCAGCAGGCGCTGGCGGATAACGCACGCTCCCTGGAGAACTTGTTGGGCAAGGCCGCGGTGTATGACGTGAGTCAGATTGTCTATGGCACGCGCAACCCGCATAACCTGTTTCGACCGCTGGTGCATTTCCTGAACCTGTATGCCGACGACATGGTGCGCAGGACCTTGAACCAAGCCCGGAAAGCCGACTTGCCACCCGAGATCCTGCAACACATCGGTAGCTACTTGTCCCCCCGGGCTCCGGGTCGTCCGATACTGAGCAGCATTCCTTACTACATGCAAAGCGATCGATCCGTGCGGACCTTCTTCGAGGACACGCTACTGCGCCCCGTCGAAAGCTCGGAGATTGAAGAACTGCTCAACAATGAACACCTCATGTTCTCCCAGGACGTGATTCATATCATGCTCGAATACGGGGTCAGGGCCCGAGAGCTGACCGATCACCATCCCAAGAACAGTCTGGCATATGTCCTCTACGATGACGCTCTGCATGGTCATCTCGACGATACGCAGCTAGAGGAGCTGCTCAATGGTGCCTATCTGGTGGATCGTGATGATTTGAAAAAGGTCAAGAGACGGTACGAGCAAGAGACCGGCAATGCCATGGATGACGACTCGGAGCTGTTGGAGCAGCACATTTATTACGACCGTGCCGAGGACCTGGCCGACCTGCTCACCGTGGCGCTCGAGCGATTTCCTATGTTGCAGACGCGGGCAAATATTCTTCTCAAGTCCCCGGTGATCGCTTCCAACCTGGGTGGCCTGTTTCCCGTGAGTCTGCTTTCACAATGGATACGCAACCCGAGCATATCCAACATGCGACTTCAGCTCATCGGCGATTATGTCAGTAGTCGTTATGACGAATTGACGAGGTACGCTGGCGTCGATATCAACTGGATGCGACCGTTCGATGACTGGAACCTGAACAGTCTGTTCACGCATCGGCAGGCTTTACTGGACTTCTTCAACTTTCTCCAGGAGGTCCGGTACTTCAAGGACAGTGACCTGTCGGCTGTCGCCAGGTTGTTCACTGCGCCAGGGCAGCGGCTTTCCAACAGCCGGGTGGCGATCCTGTTCAGCAGGCCGAACCTGTGGATGTCCATTCGTGCCATGCGCGGGATCTCGCGGGAAAGCGCCAGGGCCATCTGGCAGGATTTGACGGGTCCGGCATTCAGCGACAGCAATATTCGCTTCACCCTGGGGCGGCCCGGCTCGCTCAACAGCGAGTCGGCTTTCACGGAGGCGTTGATAGACAGCCTGGTCAATGAAGAGGCCCGGGCGCATCAGTTGATCATGGGGTCGTACACCATGAGCGAAAGACAGGCCCAGTACTTTCTCCATAATTTCGATTTCTCGCAGAGCCCGGCGGGGCACAGTCGGCTGGATTTCGCCAGCTACGTGAGCGCTCATGGATCGATACCGCAATGGGCCTGGCCCTATGCCCGAAGTGCGGTGACGCCCGAGGTGCTCAAACCCTTCCTGGCCACCCGGAAACCGCCTGAGTCCTGATAGCTTGCCTTGATCGATCGCCATCGCGAAGGGATTCGCGGTGGCGATCATCTATCACTCACTGCGATGAGCGACATTCCGCCAGGCTACGCACCTGTCCGTTCTCGCTTTGATTCTCTTCACTGAGCCATTGCTCGAACGCCGCGCCGATGGCCGGCCATTCCGAATCCAGCATCGAGTACCACGCGGTGTCGCGGTTCTGTCCCTTGACTACCATGTGCTGGCGGAAGACGCCCTCGAACGTGAACCCCAATCGTTCGGCAGCGTATTTCGAGCGGGCGTTGGCGTTGTTGCATTTCCACTCCAGGCGTCGATAACCCAAAGCGAAGGACTCTTTCGCCAGCAGGTAAACCGCCTCGGTGCTTTTCGGCGAACGTTGCATGGAAGCGCCGAACGTCACATGGCCGATCTCGATGCGACCCTGGGCTGGCACGATGGACATCAGGCTGAGAATGCCCTGCACCTCGCCATTGGCGCGGTCGATCACCGTGAAGAAGTATGGGTCGATGTTCGCGGCATGATTACCCAGCCAGGCATCGAACGCCTTGCGCTCGGAAAAGGGGCCGTAGGGCAGATAGTCCCAGAGTTTCGGATCGGCCCCGGGGCCTTCCAGTGCTTGCCACAGACCGTCGGCGTGCCGTGCCGGATCGAGTTTTTCCAGGCGGATGAAGCGCCCTTCGATCAACTGTGTGAACGGTGCCGGAACCCCTTTCCAATCGGCAAGTGAAGTCAACATGCGGCGCTCCTTACAAGGCTTTGCGAAATTGGATGAAGCCGGGACGTTCGGCGATGCGCTCGTAGAGCTGGATCGCCGTGGCATTGGTTTCATGGGTCAGCCAGTGCACTTTGCAGCAACCATCGGCCTTGGCGGTGGCGTAGACGTACTCGATGAGCTGACGACCGACGCCGGTGCCACGGCTCTGCTCCGTGACCAGCAGGTCCTGCAGGTAACAGGAATTCTCGATGCTCCAATTGGACCGGTGATAAATGAAGTGCACCAGGCCGATGGCCGTGTCGCCGCGCCAAGCCAGGGCCCCATGGGTCGGTTCGCGCTCATCGAGCAAGCGTTGCCAGGTGCTTTGGCTTACCGCATCTGGCAGTTCGGTGTTGTAGAACCTCAGGTAGGCCTGCCACAGCGGCAGCCACGCGGCGTGATCGTCAGCGGTAACAGGGCGGATCTCGATCTGGCTCATGTTCATTCCTTGGTCGAAAATTCGGACATCAGGCTCGCGACGGCATGGTCCTGGGCATTGTGGCTGGCGGCCAATCCCTGGCGCACACCCGCTGCGTCGGCGGGAGCGCGGTTCTGACTGAGTTTGCGTTTGCCTTCCAGGCGCTGGATGGGCAGGGCGAAGCCGACGATGGCCTTGAGCATGCTGTCGATGTACTCAGCCGGCGCATCGTCGATGCGCCACGGCTGGGCCCGGCCGCTTTCGTGGCGGTCGGTGAGGGCACTCACCAGGTTGCGCAACCGATGGGCATCATTGAACACCTCGGCGCCGCCATAGGCGTGTACGGCCTGGTAGTTCCAGGTTGGCACGACTTTGCCATGTTCGGTCTTGCTGGGATAGAAACCCGGGCTGACGTAGGCGTCGGCTCCGGCAAATATCACCAGCGCCTCGGCCCCGGATTCCAGGTCGCGCCATTGTGGATTGGCCCGGGCCATATGCCCGTAGAGGCTGCCGTTGGGGCCTTGTCGGGTGTCCAGCAACAGCGGCAGATGGCTGGCCTGCAAGCCATGCTCGCCATGGGTGACCAGCAAGGCCAGGCGACACGCTTCCATCATCCGGTGTAATTGGGACAGGTCTTCGACGGCAAAGGCTTTGGGGTTGTACATGACGATTTTCCTTGGCGAATGCGAGCATCCTAGGCAGGCTATTGGTCTGTTGTAAGAGCCACTTAAGACCAATTCGATAGGTCCATTTGCGAGGGTTGTCATGAGCAACGTCGTGCCGCCGCTGTCATTCAACCCAGCGGGAATCGAGCTGGACCGTCGTCAGGGGCTCAGCCGCCAGCTTTACCAGGCGCTGCGGGCGCGGGTGCTGGATGGACGGCTGGGCAGCGGCACCCGGCTACCGGCCAGTCGTGAACTGGCGGCGGCGCTGTCGATTTCTCGCAACAGCGTGGTCCGGGCCTACGACCAGCTCTATGCCGAGGGTTTCATTGAAGGGCGGGTAGGGGACGGCACTTACGTGGCAGAGCTGTCTTCTCTCATGCTGGGCCGGCCTCATCGCGAGCAGGCTCGCTCCCACATTGGAATGGGTACCGCCGGGGAAGCGAGTTTGCGCGCGAAGAGGCCCGGAGAGAAAAACATATCCACAAAAGTGTCCACAGGGTTCTCAACAGGCTTATCCACTGGGTTATCCACAGATTGGTTGGATTTGCCTGTGATTTCATCCAGTAAAGTTATCCACAGTGGTGCGTTGGATCGGGTCGAAAAGCACCATTTACCAGCGCCTCCCAGTGGTCCGCCACGAGCGTTTCGGGTGGGCGTCCCGGCTTTCGATCTGTTCCCTTTCGACGTCTGGGCCAAGCTGAACGCGGCTTTCTGGCGCAAACCGGACTTGCAACAGCTGTGCTACGGCGACTCCCAGGGCGATGCCCGCTTGCGTGGGCTGATCGCAGCATATTTGCGTAGTTCCCGTGGCTTGCACTGCACGGCTGAGCAAATTGTGATCACCAGTGGCGCGCAGCAGGGCATCAGCCTTTGTGCACAGTTGCTGGTGGACCCTGGAGACGTCGTGGCAGTGGAAAACCCAGGCTACCGCGCAGCCGGGCATGCCTTTGCCGTGGCCGGTGCCGACGTGAGAGGCGTGCCGGTGGACGGTGAGGGCCTGGATTGCAGCGCGCTCGCCTCGTTGAACCCTTGTCGACTGGCCTACGTGACACCGTCCCACCAATACCCCACCGGGGTGGTGATGAGCCTCGCGCGGCGGCTGGAGTTGCTGGCCTGGGCCGAGCGTAATGACGGCTGGATCGTCGAGGACGATTATGACGGCGAGTACCGCTACAGCGGCGCGCCACTGGCGCCGTTGGCTGCATTGGATCGCCAGGGACGCGTGCTCTACGTTGGGACGTTCGGCAAGGTGGCGTTCCCGGCCTTGCGCCTGGGCTACCTGGTGCTGCCTCCCGGCCTGGTGGACGCCTTTGCCCGTCGCCGTGCGGTGGATGTGCGCCACTCCGAAGTCAGCACCCAGGCGGTGATGGCCGAGTTCATGGCGGCGGGGCATTTCCAGCGTCACATCAGGCGTATGCGGCGGGCCGCATTGGCGCGGCGTGATGCACTGCTGGCGGGCTGGCCAAAAAACATTGCGGGTGTCGGCGCCATGCCGACCGTCGTGGCCGGGCTGCATGTCACGGTGCCGGTGGACAGTGTCGAACGTGAGCGTGAACTGATCGCCCAGGCGACTGCGGCAGGGGTCGAAGTCAATGGCTTGAGCAACTATTGGTTGCCCAGCGCCACCTCGCCGGTTCGTGGCGGGCTGGTGCTGGGTTTTGCAGCCGTGCCACCCGCGGCAATCGCTGCCGCGTTGGCGAGCCTGGTGAATGCCTGGAAGAGCTGAGGCGTGAAGGCCGGGCATTGGAGGATGCCCGGCTGTGCATTTATGGTCGCGTTTTTCTAAAGAACACGTCCTTGGCCTGATCCACGGCGATTTCAGCGCGATAATGGTCGATCAGTTGGCGTTGGGTGAGGGATTCGGTGTCGGCGATGACGGTGGTCCTGTGATTGGCTTGGGCAACGGTTTTCAGGCGTGCGGAAAGGAATGTGTAAGCGGGTACCCAGTTTGTCGAGTAACGGAAGTCTGCATACCAGAGCGCTTTACCGGTTTTCATGTCCTTGATCTCGTACCGGTCGAGGAAGCCATAGGGCGGATACTTGATGCGTTGCCGGCTCTTCTGTTTGGTGATGGAAATCAGGTTCCGACTTTTAAGCCATATGATGCTGCTCATGGTCGGCGGACGTTGTTTGATGACATTCAGAACGGTTTCGAACCCCAGGACATAAAGGGCGCTCGCTTCCTTCTCAAGCTGCGTGCGCAGGGTCTCGGCCGAGCGTCGCTGCTCTTGCGGCAGTTCGAACGTTTCGTTTGAGGTCACGCCTTGCGCCTGGTCGAGGGCCTTCTTGATGGCCGCGCTGACTTTCTCCATCCTGCCTGCGTGGGCATTGAGGATCATCCCGATGCCGGCAGGTGTCTTGCTGGGCTGGTTCACGGTTTCCTCGATCTGTGCCTTGAACGCCGCCAGCCCGTTGATCAGGTCGTTGCCCTTCGTGATGCTGATGTTCAAGGCCGGGACGGTGGAGGTCGAGGCGTCGGGTTTCATATGCGGGATCCATTCGCCGGTTTCCTTGCGATGGAACGTGACGATGATGTCTCCCGAGAACGGATTCTTCACATCGAGCCAATCGGTTTCCTCCATCGATCGGGATAAACGCGGCTCGCCGCTGACCAGGCCCCAGAAGCGCGCTCGGATGAACTTTTTCCTCGGCCTGGGGCGTTGCTCATACGGGGAACCAGCGTTTCGCCGATCTCTTCTCTCGTCGAGGGCGGTCGCCAGATGACGCAACGTCCATTGTTCAAGCGTAGCGATCCCCGTGCGCAGTCGGGCGAGTTGGGGCTGACGCACGCTGCTCTTGTACTCGTTACTCAGGTAGTGGAGGTGTTCGTCGATGGCGGCGAACTGCTCGGCCAGACTACCGAATGCATCGATCCGTTCATCCAGCCGGATCACGCTGCGCTCATCGATGGCGTCGCGCAGGCTTTGGTACGCGACCGTGGCGTTATCGACAACCTGGTTGAGCGCTTCCCAGCCTTCGGGCATCGACTCGACACTTTCCAGCGTCAGGCACAGGTGACGAAACATATCGATCTTGATCAGGCGAAGGTCGGCGGCCGTATAGATCGGCATCTTCTTACGGTGCCGCCGGATGAATTCGAAACCTTCATAGCCGACGTTCTTCAGTTCGGTGAAGCGCGTCTCCATATAGTCCAGGCGCTCGATCATGTCGTCACCGACGCTGACCATGCTCTCGGCGGCGTCAATGTGCTGTTGTTCCAGCACCTTCACCCCGGACGTGATCAAGCCTTTGGCTTTGTCCAAGGCCGGAATGAAGCGTTCCTGGAGAGCTTCCAACTCGGCGAACGTGAAGTTGACCTGGGCGTTCAGGTAACCAAGTCGGGTGCGAGGGTAGTCGGGCCTTGACTGGAAAAGTGGCCATTCCATCAAAGTTCTCAACGCTTGCTCGTAGTTTTCTCGCTGGGTTTTCAGCGTGGCGACATACACATCGCGCTTGATTTCCCTGGCCGCGCCCGACGCTTCGTCCATTGCCTCGGCCTGCATCGTCAGCGCTTTCTGGTTCTGCGGCTTCTTTGCTTCGAATTGATTCAGTGCAGCTAGCAGATCGATCCGACGCCGCTGTGCGTCGGCGATGACTTTCTGCCTGACACCTTTGGACCCGCCACCGCGTATCCGCAGACGTGTGTCGATGTGCCATTTGCCGTGGGCATCACCCATCAGGGGAGGGCCCTCGCGGGCGGGATTTTTTCCGTCGACGATAGAGACCAGCTCGCCTTCGACCCGTACCTTGAACCACTTGCCGGCCATTTTTGCGTGCCAGTCCCCCGTCTGTTCGTAGAGTCCCTTGAGCACGCCCTCGGTTTGGAGCTCTCCCGGATCTGCGGGTTCATCGATGCTGAAGGTGTCGATGAACTGTGCGCTTTCCCGCGATCTGCCCATCAAGGCGCCAATGGAACGGATGGTCTCGTAGTGCTCGGTCGGCAGCGACGTACTCGGAAGCGCTCCGAGTTGCTCTATCACCAGTTTGTGTGGGGTTTTTGGCAGGTTTTCCAGTTCGCGCACCTCTGGCGGGGCTTTTACCCGATGAGGACTCCTGGCAGCCCTGGCGCGGTCGATGGCGTGGGTAATGATCGCCAGCGCGATGTTCAGCAGCAGGTCAGTGAACGCCTCCCACTTGGCCGGTCGTTCGGCCTCTGGTTTGTTTTGCATCAACGTGTCGACGTCGTCCAGGATTTGCCAGAGCCAGGCTGCGGTACCAACGGCGGTTCCCAGGTAAGGCAAGGTCAGGTTGAACATCAGCCAGCCCGCGCGTTTGAAGGTTTCCCAGCGATTTTCCTGGTTGGACACCGATTGCCGATCGGCCAGTTCGACCAAGGCATCGGCATTGGCCTTGAACAACTGTGGCAGGAAATCCGTCCCCAGGGTTTTGTCGGTCAAACTGACGGGACCGCTATAGGCCAAGGAGGTCAAAGGGTCGGTCACGAACGACACGATGCCCCAAGGGGAAGGCAACAGGTCCGGAAAAACCAATCGGCCGTAATCGTTACGCACCCCATCAGGCAGCCAGGCCAGCACCGATTGGCGTAACGAAGGGATTTGCCTGATCGCATACAACAGGTTGCTGAACGATGGGTACTGGCTCAGTTGCGGCTCCAGCATGGGCCGATACAGCAGGCAAGGCCCGGCGCTCGCATCCTCGGGGCCGATGACGAACATATTGGTCACGACGTCTTCCGAGTCGCCCAGTTGTAGTTCGGGTACGAAGGCCAGTTGGCGCACGACAATGGTTTTTCCATCCACCTTGCGATCGGCTTCATCAAGCTCCATCAGCGCGGCGACGTAGCGGTAACCCCTATCGTCCAGGCGTCCTTCCCCACGGATTTTGCATTCCAGCGCCAGCATTGGCAGCTGGATGCGCAACTGGGAGGTGTACAACTTTTCGCGGCGGCTCGACTCTGCCGGATCGTCGAGCAGTTTGCCCTTCACCAGTTCGAGGTAAGTGCGACCGATATCGACTTGGGTGATGAGGTTTTCGATGTACGCCACGGTCATCCACTCGGGCAACTCGTTCTCGCCCAGGGACTGGACGGCTTTGTCGCCCAGGGGAAGGGCGATCAGGTTCTGCAAGGCGAGCTCGACCAAGGTGAAGCGGGTGGTATCGATCTTTCCGGGCACGACGAAGCTTCCCCAGATAACGGGGCTGCGTACCTCGAACTCGATTTCATTCAGATCGAGCGTCGAGGCATCGGGGTGGTCCAGGACTATCTGTTTCTTCAGCTCGCTTAACGCGTAGTCCTTGATGGCAGGAATCCCATCCAGATAGGTTTTGCCGGCATGGGATTGATTGAGTATCGACAGGTTCTTCATGTACTGGGCAAACAGCGTCTGATCGGACGGCGAGGCCTCCAGCAACCAATGGGGCATCTGTCTCTGGAACCAGGCCACGAGCTCGTCCTCAGCGGCTTCTTCGCCGTTGACAGGGGGCTCGTAGGTCACCCAGGTCTGCGGGGAGGACCCGATGACCTTGACCTGCTCGGCAATCATCCCGCAGGCCTTGTGATCGAAAATGTTGCCGTCGGGCTCAAACAGCCGCCACTGGATTTTGCGGTAGGTGGCCGTACCGAAATGGTTCGGGAGGGATTGGCCCAGGGCCTGCCGTGAAGCGAACTTCTCGTAACCGTTGACGATCGAGTACTTGAGGATGACTTCCTTGCCTTCGATGGTGCCGATCAGGACCACGATTGAGTTGTCGCCCAGCCGTTTCACCTCTGGGCCATCCACCTTGTCGACGTCGATCAGATACGCGTGGGTGTCATAAGGGTCGCTCTCCTTGCGGTCCTTGCGGTCGGGGTAATGGAACAGTTGCCTGGCCATGTCGCACTCAGTCGTCGTCCAGCCCTCGATACGACCGACGTTCCACGCCTTGCGCAGGGTGCTGGAGAGTTCATGCCAGCGTGGGCCGGACTCGCCAACGGATGCATTCCAGTACGCCAGTTGTTGCTCCTGACAGGCCGTCAACATGGCCGGCACCAGCTCATTGACCAGGCGCCCGATCTGGTCGATGCGCACTGGCAAATGCACACTCGGGGACGTCAGTGGTAGCTGGGTCAGGTAATGCAACCCTTCGATCAACAGCATCGGATCGCTTTTTTCGTTCACCAGGCCGGCCAGCATTTCGGCAAGGGTTTCATAGCGGGTCGGGCGTGGCACGATTTCGCCGTCGACAATGTCCCAGCTCGGTTCGCCGACCACGGTGTTGTGTGGGTCAAGGTTCAGCGTGGGGTAGAGTTTCTTGAGGCCGTCGCGCAGAAGTATGGACGCCACCTCCGGATACGTGGGGCCGGCGAGCAACTGATTCAATATAGCGTCCCTGGGGTTGGCGTCGGCCTTGGGGATCGTGGTGGTAGAAGTGTTTGTCATCTGAGTCTCCCTGTCTCGCGATGAATGGAATCCCGAAGTCGAACGCTTCGGGATATCCATGCTAGTGGTGCGAGAAACAGCGGAGGTGGTAACTATGTATTGCTCGTGTCGTTAAGGGCCTGGTGATGCCGCTCCCTGTGGGAGCGGGCTTGCTCGCGAAGGCGTCGGCACATCCAACATCACGGGTAACTGACCCATCGCCATCGCGAGCAGGCTCGCTCCCACAATGGGATTGGCGGCGTACCCGATCTTCATGCAAGACGCAAAACCTGTGGGAGCGAGCCTGCTCGCGATGACGTCGGCACATCCAACATCGCTGGTGACTGACCCACCGCCATCGCGAGCAAGCTCCCTCCCACATTGGGATTGGCGGCGTACCCGATCTTCATGCCCGACGCAGAACCTGTGGGAGCGAGCCTGCTCGCGATGACGTCGGCCCATCCAACATCGCCGGTGACTGACCCACCGCCATTGCGAGCAGGCTCGCTCCCACAATGGGATTGGCGGTGTACCCGATCTTCATGCAAGACGCAAAACCTGTGGGAGCGAGCCTGCTCGCGATGACGTCGGCCCATCCAACATCGCCGGTGACTGACCCACCGCCATCGCGAGCAAGCTCCCTGGTCATTGCCCAGACTTGATCCGGGTCCAGACCCGCGTGCGCACCCGTTCGGCATCCCTCGGCAAAGGCTGCAAGGTATACAGCGTCGCCATGGCCGCCTCTGTCGGGTAAAGATTGGGATTGCCACGAATCGCCGGATCCACCATCTCGGTAGCATCCTTGTTCGGATTCGGATAACCCACAAAATCACTCACCGGTGCAATCACCTTCGGCTGCAGCAAGTAGTTGATAAAGGCGTACGCGTCATCCGGGTTCTTCGCCCCTTTTGGAATGGCAAGCATGTCGAACCAGATCGGCGCGCCTTCCTTGGGCAGCCGCATGTCCACCGTCACACCGTTCTTGGCATCCTTGGCCCGATTGGCCGCCTGGGAAAAACTCCCGGAATACCCAACCGCCACGCAAATGTCGCCATTGGCGATGTCCGCCATGTACTTGGAAGAATGGAAGTACGTGATGTGCGGCCGGAGCTTCATCATCAACGCCTCGGCCTTGGCATAATCCGCCGGCTTCTTGCTGTTGGGGTCCAGTCCCAGGTGCTGCAAGGCCAGGGGCAGGATTTCCGAAGGTGAATCCAGCAGCGCCACGCCGCACTGCTTGAGCTTGCTGATGTTTTCTTCCTTGAAGATCAGGTCCCAACTGTCCACTGGCGCGTTATCACCCAGGACAGCCTTGACTTTGTCCGGGTTGAAGCCGATCAGAATGGTCCCGTACATGTACGGCACGGCGAACTTGTTGCCCGGATCGTTGGCCTCGATCAACTTCATCAACTTGGGATCGAGGTGATTCCAGTTCGGCAACTTGCTGCGGTCCAGCGGCTGGAACACCCCGGCCTCGATCTGCTTGGCAAGGAACACGTTGGAAGGCACCACCACGTCATAACCGGAATTACCGGTCAGCAACTTGGCCTCCAAAGCTTCATTGGTATCGAAAATGTCGTAGACCAACTTGACCTGACTGTTCTGCGCCTTGAAGTCTTCCAGAGCCTTGGGCGTGATGTAGTCGAACCAGTTGTAGACGCGCAAGGTCCGCTCTTCGGCCTGGGCGGCGCTACACAGCAGCGCGGTGCAGAGGGCGGGAACCATCAAACGCTTGAGTCTTTGCATGCTCTTCTTCCTCATTGGGCGCTTTGAAAACCTTCGAGAACATTCACGGCGTTGATGCCGATTTCCGCCACCGCATAGCCGCCTTCCATCACGAACAGCGTCGGCTTGCCAAGTGCCGCGATACGTTTGCCCATCGCCAGGTAATCCGGGCTGTCGAGCTTGAACTGCGAGATCGGGTCATCCTTGAACGTGTCCACGCCCAGCGAGACGACGATGACATCGGCGTCGTAACCCTGGACCTCGCTGCACGCCTGCTCCAGCGCAGCACTCCAGGTGTCCCAGCCTGAACCGGCCGACAATGGATAGTTGAAGTTGAAGCCTTCGCCAGCGCCTTCGCCGCGCTCGTCCGCATAACCGAGGAAGAACGGAAATTCTGCCTCTGGATGGCCATGAATCGAGGCGAACAGCACATCGCTGCGCCCATAGAAGATCGACTGAGTGCCGTTGCCGTGGTGGTAATCCACATCGAGGATTGCGACCTTCCCATGGCCCTGGTCGAGAAACGCCTGGGCGGCGATGGCCGCGTTGTTGAGGTAGCAATAACCCCCCATCAGATCACTGGCAGCGTGATGCCCCGGCGGCCGACACAGCGCAAAGGCACTGCGCGCGCCACGCTGGATCTCGGCCTGGGCGGTGAGGGCCACCTGGGCTGCGCTGTAGGCGGCTTGCCAGGTCCCGGCGGTGATCGGCGCGCCACCGTCGAAGCTGTAATAGCCGAGTTGGCCGTGCAGGCTCTTCGGGATCACCGTGCGCAGGGTGCGAGCCGGCCAGGTGAAGGGCAGCAAGTCGCCGTCGCGGTTGTATTCGGCCCAGCGATCCCAGGCGCCTTTGAAGAACTCCAGGTAGGCGGGGGTGTGGATGCGCTGGATGGGTGCCAGGCCGAAATCCCGTGGCGCTTCCACCGGCCCCAGCGCACGAGCCTTGACCCGCTCCAGCACGTGGTCGGCGCGGGAGGGCATTTCGAAACAGGGCATGAGCTGCCCGTCCATGAGCTCGCAGCGGCCGTGGTGCAGGTGGTGATCGTCTGAATAGATCGTCAGCATTGTTGTTCTCCGCAAGGGGACTGATCGGTTGAGGATAGTCTTGCGGCGGGTGGAACTCAGGAGAACGGTGGGAGAGGCCAAAAGGGGATTGAAATGGCCAAAAGGTTTGACCGGAAATGGCTCTTTGGTGGGATCAGGACCTTAGGATCAAGGCGTGGCGATGGCGCGGTCGTACGCTGGACTATTGCAACTGAGACAGCTTGTGGCGCTCGCTGAATGCAGGACTCTTCGCAAATACTTCGGCGATGAAATCCATGAATACGAGGGCTCGTTTGGGCAGGAGCCTATCCGCCAGGTAGACGACTTGAAGGGGAACAGGCGGGGCTACGTAGTCCCTCAGCACCAACTGCAGATTGCCATTTTTCAGCCCTTCCTCGTAAAGCCATTCAGGCCCCTGTGCGATCCCCAGCCCGGCATTGACACACGTTCGTATGGCTTCGGGTGAGTTGACCCGAAGCCTGCCGGAAACGGGAACCTCGATATTGCGGAAACGCCATGTAGTGCCTGTCGACAGCAAGGTGTAGATCAGGCAATCGTGCGTTCTCAGATCATTGGGCGTAACGGGGACTCCGCGTTTGGCCAGGTATCCCTTGCTGGCAACGCACACACGCTCGAACCAGGCCAGCGGTCGGGCACGCATTGCGCTGTCTTCCAGATGTCCGATGCGAATCGCCAGTTCAGCCCCTTCGTCGACCAGATTTACATAGCGGTCATTGAGCTGCAGATCGAGCGTCAACTCTGGATAGCGCTCCAGGAAGGTGGAGACATGCGGCAAGACGAAGGTATGGGCTAGCGCGGTCGGACAGGCGATGCGTAACAATCCGGACGGGGCGACGTTTTCCCTGAAGGACGACTCCGATTGTGCTACAGCGTCGAGAATGCGCAGGGCGTCTGCGTAATAGCGCTCTCCCTCGGGGGTGAGAGCAAGCTTTCGCGTGGATCGGTGCAGCAACCTGGTCTGTAGATGATCTTCCAGCGCCGCCACATAGCGGCTGACGTTGGGCTGACCCAGCCCCAAGTCGCGCCCCGCAGCCGAGAAACTTCCTGTCTCGACAGCGCGGACAAAGCAGGTCATCAGCAGCAGTCGATCCATTTGAGCCTCTTATTCATGCAGTTTTGGCATGAAATGTATGCAAAGAAACAATCTTATCAATACGTGGGCATGAATACATAGTTTCCCTCAAGCAGGTCAGTGCATCGACTGACCTTGAAAACCGAAAGGAAACTTTACATGTCCCGATTACAAGGCAAACGCACTCTCATTACCGGTGGCACCAGCGGCATTGGCCTGGAAACGGCCAAGCAATTCCTTGCTGAAGGCGCACGGGTGATCGTCACTGGAGTCAATCCGGCATCCATCGCAAATGCCCAGGCGGAACTGGGGAGCGAGGTTCTGGTACTCCGTGCCGACTCGGCCAGCATCGCTGCTCAGAAGGAACTGGCGCATGCCGTTCAGACTCACTATGGCCAACTCGATGTTGCCTTCCTCAATGCGGGCGTATCCGTTTGGCTGCCAATCGAGGAGTGGACGGAGGACATGTTCGATCGCTCCTTCGACATCAACGTCAAGGGGCCGTACTTTCTGATCCAGGCGCTGCTACCCGTCTTTGCGAACCCCGCGTCGGTCGTGCTCAATACATCGGTCAATGCACACATCGGCGCTGCGCATTCATCGGTGTATGGGGCGACAAAGGCCGCGTTCCTCAACATGTCGAAGACGCTTTCGAGCGAACTGCTCCAGCGTGGCATTCGTTTCAATGCCGTCAGCCCCGGCCCGGTCGATACGCCACTTTACGACAAGCTCGGGATTCCCGATGCCTATCGCGAGCAGGTCAACAAAGACATCGTTGCGACCATCCCGTTCGGCCGCTTCGGCACGCCCGAGGAAGTCGCCAAGGCTGTGCTGTACCTGGCTTCGGACGAGTCACGATGGACGGTTGGTTCGGAAATCATTGTCGACGGCGGCCGCTCGCTCTAAGTGCTTCGCACGAACGACGCGTCTATATAGCCCGGCGCCCATGCGTGGCGGCGGGCGCGGATTCTTTTATTGATGGGTATTCCAATGTCCCGATCACCGCTGGTGCTCGTCAGCCACCACTTGTGTCCATTCGTTCAGCGAGTGGCCATCGTGTTGCTCGAAAAAGAAGTTTCCTTTCAGCGTGTAAATGTCGACCTTCGCGACAGGCCGGACTGGTTTCTGACGATGTCACCAACGGGCAAGGTTCCGCTGCTCAAGGTGCCAGATGGCAATGAGGGCGGGTCCGTTCTATTCGAGAGCGTCGCCATCTGTGAATACCTGGAGGACGTGCACCCCGACCCTGCGTTGCATCCGGTGAATGCGCTGACCCGAGCACAACACCGCGCCTGGGTCGAATTCGCATCTGCCACCCTGGGGGACGCATGGGGATTTCTGAACGCCTCAGATCAGCAGACAGCCCTTGGAAAATCCGCAGCTTTGAGAGGAAAGCTGGAGCGATTCGACGGTGAAATGTCAGACGGACCTTATTTCGCCGGACAAAGACTCAGCATGGTCGACATCGCCATGGCCCCGGTCTTTCGCTATTTCGACATACTTGGATTCGCATCCAACCACCCTCTGTTCGATGGGCTGAGCCGAGTGGCTGAGTGGCGTCGTGCCCTGGCTAAACATCCCAGTATTCAGGCGGCCGTTGCAGAGGACTACGCCGTCCGGTTCCGCGAGCATTTGCAAGAAGCAGGAGCGGTACTGGCGACTGCATAGGGACGTTACACGCGACGAAATCGGCCCTCAAGTCGTTGTCATGGCCGTTCAGGATAAACACTTCTGAAGTGAACCCGACGCAATGCGCCGGGCTTGCGGGAAGGCTTACGGCTATCGCGGATCAACGTTATCCAACGCCCGGTTCGCCAGTAATGAACTCAGCTCGATCAATTGCTGAATGCCAAGGGCAACGTGGCGGCGAGAGCCATCCAATTCGAATGCGAGATCACTGACCATCGCATCAGCCGAAGCCAGGGTTTCGCTGAGGTTGGCGAGCAGGCATTCGGTGTCGACGTCTTCTACGACGGTGAACAGCTGACCCGGTTGAGTGGTGGCTTCAGGTTTTTCCGATTTTGGTAATAGATAGAAATCCAGGGCACGTTTGGCGGCGGCGTCGAGTTTTTGGGCGTTGATGCCGTCGGCGTAGGGGGAGGTAGGGTCTGCTTCAGGAGGATTGGGGGTGATCTTGAACATGGTGGTGCTCCTTTCGTAAGAGGAACCGTCACCGTCTGCCGCCAAGCAGATGGGGTGACGGATTACACAAGGTTGGCGGACCGGAACGAAAGGAACCCGGCATCCCCGAGGGGATCCTTGCGCAACCCGTCATAACAAGAGCATGCAAGGCCAGGGGCATTGCAATCATGTTTGAGGGTATTGCGCCTTTCGTGTTCCGGGCCGCCAAGCCCGTTCGCTGAGTGTGCAGCGACGGGGATTACGATAGGGGCCAAGGCCAGGGCGCACAAGCGGGCGGATTCTGGCGTAGTTGTAGGTAAAGGCGCAAGGTTGGGTAGCCCGCCGGAAGTCTGGCAGTCAGGAGATACGACGCGGGCGTAGCGGGCTGCAATCCGTGGCGAGGGAGCTTGCTCCCGCTCGGCGGCGTAGCCGTCGTGGGTTGGCTGGTGTGGTTTGTCAGGTAGACATGCGTCGGTTGGATTGGGGCTGCTGCGCAGCCCAGCGGGAGCAAGCTCCCTCGCCACAGGGGTTGTGGTTGGGCTTCTGGGATGTGGTGTATGGAGGATTGCTTCGCGAGCAGGCTCGCTCCCACAGGGGGTGGGTGTTGTCTGTGGGTTTAGGGCCTGAACTGACTCGGCGCCACGCCGCTCCAGCGGACGAAGGCGTGGCGGAAGCTGGCGGTTTCGCTGAAGCCCAGCAGTTCGGCGATGCGGTGGATGGGGAGTTGGTCCTCCCAGAGCATTTGCTTGGCCCGCTCGAAGCGCAGTTCGTCCAGTAGCTCCTGGTAACTGCAACCCGAATCCTTGAGGTGCCGGCGTAACGTGCGGGCGGAGCAGTTCATTTGTTCGGCCAGGCCTTCCAGGCCGGGGGCGGCGTCGAGTTGGGCGGCGAGCAGTTGGCGGATGCGGCCCAGCCAGGCCTGGCGGCCGGTGAATTCGATATTTTGCTTGCGGCAGCGTTCGACCATGGCGTGGTGGGTGATGGGGTCGGCCAGCGGCAACGGGTGGTCGAGCCAGTGGCGGTCGAAGGCAAAGGCGTTGTCGATGGCGTCGAAACGCACCGGGCAATCGAAATGGGCCCCGTAGCGGGCTTGGTAATCCGGTGCCGGGTGTTCGAAGCGCGCCGCGCGCAAGGGCAGCGGGTGACCGAGCAGGTCGTTGCAGATGACTTTCAGCGAGACCATGCAGAATTCGGCGTTGAATGCGGCCAGGGCCGGGGCCTCCCGATAGTCGCTGGCGCTGAACCAGAGGTGCTCGCCATCGTCTTCCAGGTTCAGGTCGAAGAGTGTTCCCAATAGCGCCGGATAGCGCAGCGCCAGCTGCAAGGCGTCACCTAAGGTGGCACTGGTGAGCAGGGCGTAGCCGAGCATGCCGTAGGAGGAAACGTGCATGCTGCGCCCCAATTCCAGGCCGATGTCGCGCTTGAGGGCCACGGCGTTGGCGCAGACCTGCATTTCCTGGTTGGTGGTGATACGCGTGTCGGCCCGGCTCAGGTCCGCCGCGCTGATGCCGCTGCCGGCCAGCAATTCGTCACTGGGCAGGCCTTCATGTTTGAAGGCGTTGAGCACCAGTGAGACGGCGTTGAGGGTGGTGAGGTGGGAATGAAGCATGTCCGTTTCCAGCCTGGGGAAGCTGTAAATGGAGCAAGTTGTGTGCCGGGAGTAAAGCCCAAAGCTGCCATGCTTCGTGGCAGCAAATTGTAGGAGCAAAGCCTGCTCGCGATATATCGCCGCGATTTCTGAGGATCGCGTCAACTTTGTCGCGGGCAAGCCTTGCTCCCACAGGTGTGCCTGGCGGTCAGATCAGTTCGCCACACAGGTCCAGCTCAACCAACCGCCGAACCTCATCCACCGGCAGCCCTGCGCCGATCAGCGCCTGCAACTTGCCGTACGCAGCCTCGCGGGTCATGCCGCCGCCGGACAGCACGCCGACGCCACGCAAACGGCTGCCGGCCTCGTACACGTCCAGCTCCACGCCGCCTTCATGGCATTGCGTCACCGCCACCACCACCACGCCGCTGTCCCGCGCTCGGGTCAGGCTGGCGAGGAAGGCCGGGTTGTCGCTCGGGCCGGTTCCGCTGCCGTAGCATTCCAGCACCAGGCCCTGGATGCCGCTGCTCAGCAGGCCATCGAGGATGTCGGCGCTGATGCCCGGAAACAACGGTAGTACCGCGACGTTCGCCAGTTGCTTCGGCTGGTTGTAATTCAACTGCGCCGGCAGCGACGTGGCTTTGGCACCGCCGCCCTGACGCTCCAGGCGTTTGAACGGATGGCGACCGAAACTGCGTACTTTCGCGCAACGGGTCGGCGCCAGCAGCTCGCCGTGGAAGTACAGGTGCACGCCCGGCGCCAGGCCCCGGCCCCGGCCGAGGGCGACCAGCGCGCCGCTGAGGTTTTCCCAGGCGTCGCTGTCGGTCACGCCGGCGGGCAGCATGGAACCGGTGAAGCAGACACGGGCATGCAGGCCCAACAACTGGAAGCTCATCGCCGCCGCGCTGTAGGCCAGGGTATCGGTGCCGTGCAGGATCAACACGCTGTCACAACCTTGCACATCCACGGCGTCGACCACCGCTTCGCGCAGTTGCTGCCAATAGGTTGGGGTCATGTTGGCGCTGTCGATCAGCGGCGACATTTCCCGGAAGCGCCATTGCGGGACGGCGAGTTCAGGTTGGCTGTGCAGGTAGTCGCGCATGCGAGCTTCGAAGCCGGAAGCCGGGGCGAGGCCGTGGGCGCTGGCTTGCATACCGATGGTGCCGCCGGTGTAGAGCACCATGACGTGCTGGGCGGCAGGATAGGTCGAGGAATTCATGGTTGTTCTCCGAGGACGAAAACGGCAGCTTCGTCGAGCTGCCCAACATAAGGTCGAGCATGACGCCGACCTTACGTTGTGTCACGCCGGGCGCAGGGGATGCGCCCGGTTTTTGCAGCAGGCTTGCCGATCAGCGTTGCGCTGCGGCCACACCGGTCACCGCGTCAGGCTGGGCAGCCGAGGCGGATGGGCTGGCTGGCCAGGCTTTGCGGTCCAGATCCAGGTCCGGGAATTTGCTGGAATCGAAGACCGGAGTCTTGATGCCGGCCGAACGCTGGGCGTCGTAGTCGCGCAGGATGCGCATGCCGACCTTGAACAGCAGGAACAGCGCGATCAGGTTCACGAAGGCCAGCAGGGTCATGGTGATGTCGGCGAAAGCGAACACGGTGCTGAGGTTTTCGATGGCGCCCCAGAAAATCAGCACCAGTACCAGTGCGCGATAACCGATCAGCGCCTTGCGGTTCTCACCGAGCATGAAGCGCAGGTTGTTTTCGCCCAGGTAGTAGTTGTAGAGGATCGAGGTGAACACGAACAGCGCCAAGGCCACGGAGATGAACATCCGGCCCCAGTCACCGACCACGGCGGCCAGGGAGTTCTGGGTCAGGGCAATGCCGTCGCCTTCGAAGCCTGCGGTGTAAAAGCCCGACAGCAGGATCAGCAGCGCGGTGCAGGTGCAGATCACGAAGGTGTCCAGGAACACGCTGAACGCCTGGACCACGCCTTGGGCGACCGGGTGTTCGACCGATGCAACGGCGGCCACGTTAGGCGCACTGCCCAGGCCTGCTTCGTTGGCGAAGACGCCGCGCTTGACGCCCATGACGATGGCGCTGCCGATCAGGCCGCCGAACGCTTGGTCCAGACCGAAGGCGCTCTTGACGATGGTAGCCAGCATGGCCGGTACGTGGTCGAACTGCAGCACGATCACGTAGATGGTCACGGCGATGTAGGCCAGGGTCTTGACCGGTACCAGCAGGTCGGCGACGCGGGCGATACGCTTGATCCCGCCGATGAACACCAGGCCCAGTAGCACCGCCAGGCCCAGGCCGGTGTAGGTGGTGTCGAGGCCGAAGGCATTGTTCAGCGAGTGGGTCACGGCGTGGGCTTGCAGGCCGTTGAAGGCGAAGCCGAAAGTGATCAGCAGCAGGAAGGCCATGATCATGCCCAACCAGCGTTTCTGCAGGCCGTGCTGGATGTAGTAGGACGGGCCGCCACGGTACTGGCCTTCGGAGTCGCAGCGCTTGTACAGCTGGCCGAGGGAGCACTCGAAGAAGCTGCTGGACATGCCGACCAGCGCGGTTACCCACATCCAGAACACTGCACCGGGGCCGCCGAGGGTCACGGCGATGCCGACACCGGCAATGTTGCCCGCGCCGACACGACCGGCGAGGCTGAGCATCAGGGCCTGGAAGGAGCTGAGCTGGTCGGTGCTGCTTTTTAGGCTGTCACGGAACACCGCGAACATGTGGAAGAAATGACGGAACTGGACGAAACGCGAGCGGATCGTGAAGTAGCCGCCGAGCCCGACAATGAGCAGGATCAGCACTTTCCCTGAGAGGAAGTCGTTGATGACTTCGAGCATGAGTATT
Organism: Pseudomonas sp. ICMP22404; assembly: GCF_006227205.1. Taxonomy (GTDB): domain Bacteria; phylum Pseudomonadota; class Gammaproteobacteria; order Pseudomonadales; family Pseudomonadaceae; genus Aquipseudomonas. The sequence goes on along the minus strand of NZ_VCNG01000001.1, from coordinate 544,234 downwards.
CCTCGCTGTTTTTTGTTTAAGCAAATGCTGGCCATTTGGAAACATCACGAAACATCCGTCGGCGCACGGCTTGACAGGTGAGGCGAGGTTTCGTCCCGGTCCAATTCGCGGGTTGTTATTAGTTCGGGTTTCGCATGTTTAAGATCTCGCTACCGACGACCACACATGTGAAGAGGGGCGGCACTATACCTATCAGTGCGATGCCCGTCTGCACGGTTGTGGTGCAAGCGACGAAACGACTTGCTGGGATTAACGAAAATCGCAGCCTTCGACAGCCCTTTGCAGGAGCTGTCCAAGGCTGCGATCTTTATCCGATGTTGTCGTTTTCGGCATAAGGCCTCCGTGGCAGTGGCAAAAAAAGGGCTTGGGGAATAATCCCCAAGCCCTCAAAAGGTGAGAGGTGTCTAGTCCCTCGACCTGGTGAGCGGTGGTTGCATCGATCACGCTTTCAGCGGGACCAGACGCGGAGCAATCATGTTTTCCGGGCGCAGGATGTCGTCGAGCATGGCGTCGTCGAGCAAGCCTTCTTCGCGCACCAGTTCCAGCACGCCGCGGCCGCTTTCCAGGGCAACACGGGCGATGCGGGTGGCGTTTTCATAGCCGATGTACGGGTTCAGGGCGGTGACCAGGCCGATCGAGTGCTCGACCAGTTCGCGGCAGCGCGCTTCGTTGGCGGTGATGCCCACGATGCAGTGCTCGCGCAGCATGTCCATGGCCCGTTGCAGCAGGCGGATCGAGTCGAAGATCTTGAAGGCGATCAGTGGCTCCATCACGTTCAGCTGCAGTTGGCCGCCTTCGGCTGCCATGGTCAGGGCCAGGTCGTTGCCGATGATCTGGAACGCCACCTGGTTGACCGCTTCCGGGATCACCGGGTTGACCTTGCCGGGCATGATCGAGCTGCCTGGCTGGCGGGCCGGCAGGTTGATTTCGTTGATACCGGTGCGTGGACCGCTGGACAGCAGGCGCAGGTCGTTGCAGATCTTCGACAGCTTGACCGCGGTGCGTTTGAGCATGCCGGAGAACAGGACGAAGGCACCCATGTCAGACGTGGCTTCGATCAGGTCGGCGGCCGGTACCAGCGGCTGGCCGCTGATGGTTGCCAGGCGCTGTACGGCCAGGGCCTGGTAGCGCGGGTCGGCGTTGATGCCGGTGCCGATGGCGGTGCCGCCCAGGTTCACTTCGGTCAGCAGTTCGGGCGCCAGGGTTTTCAAGCGCGCCAGGTCTTCGCTCAGGGTGGTGGCGAAGGCGCGGAATTCCTGGCCGAGGGTCATCGGCACGGCGTCCTGCAGCTGGGTGCGACCCATTTTCAGAACGTGGCTGAATTCTTCACCCTTGGCGGCGAACGACTGGATCAGGCTGTCGAGGCTGGCCAGCAACGCATCGTGACCCAGCAGCAGACCCAGGCGGATCGCGGTCGGGTAGGCGTCGTTGGTAGACTGCGCCATGTTCACGTCGTTGTTCGGGTGCAGGTACTGGTATTCGCCTTTCTGGTGGCCCATGGCCTCCAGGGCGATGTTGGCGATGACTTCGTTGGCATTCATGTTGGTCGACGTGCCGGCGCCGCCCTGAATCATGTCCACCACGAATTCTTCGTGGAAATCGCCGCGGATCAGACGGGCACAGGCTTCGCTGATGGCTGCATGCTTGGCTTCGCTGAGTTGGCCCAACTCGCGGTTGGCGTCAGCGGCAGCCTGTTTGACCATCGCCAGACCGACCACCAGCTTGGGGTAATGCGAGATCGGAACGCCCGAGAGACGGAAGTTGTTCACCGCTCGCAGGGTCTGGATGCCGTAATACGCTTGTGCTGGTACTTCGAGTACGCCAAGCAGGTCTTTTTCTGTGCGGAATGATGCAGCGGAGGACATGATGGAAATCATCTCGATAAGGACCCGGTCTGAGCCGGAACGCTGTGGATCGTAGGCTCTCATAAACGTAAGGGCCAATGCTGTTAAACACTGCCCTATGCATATTCGGCATAATGCGGATGTGACGCCGACGGTACGGCGGACGTGTGACCTGTTTTGGTGCATGTTTCGGGAGAGCGTGATGAATCTTGAAAGCAAATGGCTCGAGGACTTCAGTGCCTTGGCGGCTACTCGCAGTTTCTCCCAGGCGGCCGAACGGCGTTTCGTCACGCAACCGGCGTTCAGTCGGCGGATCCGTAGCCTTGAGGCGGCGCTGGGGCTGACGTTGGTCAACCGCTCCCGCACGCCGGTCGAGCTGACAGCGGCCGGGCAGTTGTTCCTGGTGACGGCGCGCACGGTAGTGGAACAGTTGGGCGAGGTGCTGCGGCATTTGCATCATCTGGAAGGCGGGCAGGGCGAAGTGATCCAGGTAGCGGCTGCGCACTCCTTGGCGTTGGGCTTTTTCCCGCGCTGGATCGCGCAGTTGCGCAACGAAGGCATGAACATCGCCACGCGCCTGGTGGCGACCAACGTCGGCGATGCCGTCCATGCCCTGCGTGAAGGCGGTTGCGACCTGATGCTGGCGTTCTACGACCCGGATTCGGCGATGCAGATGGACCCGGAAATCTTCCCGTCGCTGCACCTGGGCCAGACCGAAATGCTGCCGGTGTGTGCCGCCGATGCCAACGGCAAGCCGCTGTTCGACCTCGAAGGCGAGGCCAGCGTGCCGCTACTGGCCTACAGCGCCGGGGCGTTTCTCGGTCGTTCGGTGAACCAGTTGCTGCGTCAGCGGGCGCTGCGTTTCACCACTGTCTACGAAACGGCCATGGCCGACAGCTTGAAAAGCATGGCCCTGGAAGGCCTGGGCATCGCCTGGGTGCCGCAACTGAGCGTGCGCGCCGAACTGGCCCGGGGCGAACTGGTGATCTGCGGCGGTGCGCAATGGCACGTCCCGCTGGAGATCCGCCTGTACCGCTGTGCCCTGGTGCGCAAGGCCAATGTGCGATTGCTGTGGCGCAAGCTCGAAGGTGGCGCCGGCTCCTGAAAACACGCACAACCCTGTGGGAGCGAGCCTGCTCGCGATGACGGACTGACATTCAACATCACTGTTGCCTGGCCCACCGCTATCGCGAGCAGGCTCGCTCCCACAGGGTTTGTGTCGTTCACAACGTATGGAATCAATACAGATCAGATGTGGGAGCGGGCTTGCTCGCGAAGGCGGCGTGCCAGTCACCACCTTCTGCACTGATCCTCCGCTTTCGCGAGCAAGCCCGCTCCCACAGAGGGGGATCTGGGGTGTTCTTGTATTGACCTTGAAGTCAATAAAACCGCTGTCCAGGCACAAATGACAGATGGTCGCGACAGGGGCTGTTTATCTGCTTCATTGCGGTATACTGCGCGGCCTTCGGCCGGTCCAGATCGGCCATTATTCGTACAACAAGCCACGCCGGTTTCCCGCGTGGCTTGTTGTTTTTTGACGCGCCTGCGGGCGCCCAGAGAGAAGAGGCACGACGATGAGTGCACTGGTTGGCGTGATCATGGGCTCCAAGTCCGATTGGTCCACCCTTAGCCACACCGCCGATATGCTGGAAAAGCTCGGCATCCCTTATGAGGTGAAAGTGGTCTCTGCCCACCGCACCCCGGACCTGCTGTTCCAGTACGCCGAAGAAGCCGAGGCCCGTGGTATCGAGGTGATCATCGCCGGTGCCGGTGGTGCGGCTCACCTGCCAGGCATGTGTGCGGCCAAGACCCACCTGCCGGTGCTGGGCGTGCCGGTGCAGTCGTCGATGCTCTCGGGCGTCGATTCGCTGTTGTCCATCGTGCAGATGCCGGCCGGCATTCCGGTCGCGACCCTGGCCATCGGCAAGGCCGGCGCGATCAACGCCGCCCTGTTGTCGGCGAGTATCCTGGGTGCCAAGCATCCACAATTCCATACCGTGCTGAAAAAATTCCGCGCTGAGCAGACAGACAGCGTCCTGGACAATCCAGACCCACGCATTGCCTGAGGTTGTTGACGAATGAAGATCGGTGTAATCGGTGGCGGCCAGTTGGGTCGCATGTTGGCCCTGGCAGGTACGCCGCTGGGGATGAACTTCGCTTTCCTGGACCCGGCGCCGGACGCCTGTGCCGCCGCGCTGGGTGAACACCTGCGGGCCGACTACGGCGACCAGGATCACCTGCGCCAACTGGCCGATGAAGTCGATCTGGTGACGTTCGAGTTCGAGAGCGTCCCGGCCGAAACCGTCGCCTTCCTGTCCCAGTTCGTCCCGGTCTACCCGAGCGCCGAAGCCTTGCGCATCGCCCGCGACCGCTGGTTCGAGAAGAACATGTTCAAGGACCTGGGCATTCCTACCCCGGCCTTCGCTGACATTCAATCCCAGGCAGACCTGGAAGCCGCCGTCGCAGCCATCGGCCTGCCGGCCGTGCTCAAGACCCGCACCCTGGGTTATGACGGCAAGGGCCAGAAAGTCCTGCGCAACCCTGAAGACGTAGCCGGTACGTTCGCCGAACTGGGCAGCGTGGGCTGCCTGCTGGAAGGTTTCGTGCCGTTCACCGGTGAAGTCTCGCTGATCGCCGTGCGTGCCCGCGACGGTGAAATCCGTTTCTACCCGCTGGTGCACAACACCCACAAGGACGGCATTCTCAAGCTTTCCGTCGCCAGCACCGACCATCCGCTGCAGGCCCTGGCCGAGGATTATTCCAGCCGCGTGCTCAAGCAGCTCGACTACGTCGGCGTGATGGCGTTCGAGTTCTTTGAAGTGGACGGCGGTCTCAAGGCCAACGAAATCGCGCCGCGGGTGCACAACTCCGGGCACTGGACCACCGAAGGCGCCGAGTGCAGCCAGTTCGAGAACCACCTGCGGGCAGTGGCCGGGCTGCCGCTGGGCTCGACCGCCAAGGTCGGCGAAAGCGCGATGCTGAACTTCATCGGCAAAGTACCGGACACCGAGAAGGTCCTGGCGATTGCCGATTGCCATCTGCATCACTATGGCAAGGCGTTCAAGGCCGGTCGCAAGGTCGGCCACGCCAACCTGCGTTGTGCTGACCGGGCCACGCTGGCCCAGCAGATCATCAAGGTCGAGACGCTGATCGCCGAGCAATAGTGCGTGTTTTCGGTGGAACCATTCATCGGCAAGACTCTCTCATGGCTAAGCGCCAAAGCCTGACCAGGCTTTGGCTTAGCGTCTCAAAAAAGAGGGAAATGCCATGGGAATCATCGGAACCATCATCATCGGCTTGATCGTCGGCCTGCTGGCACGCTTCCTGAAACCGGGCGATGACAGCATGGGCTGGATCATGACCATCCTGCTCGGTATCGGCGGTTCGTTGGCAGCCACCTATGGCGGCCAGGCCCTGGGTATCTACCAGGCTGGGCAAGGGGCCGGCTTCATCGGTGCCCTGGTCGGCGCGATTGTGTTGTTGGTGATCTACGGCCTGATCAAAAGAAACTGAATCAATGCGACAAAGCCCTCTGCGCATGGCGCGCGCGGGGGGCTAGAATGCCCGGCGTTCCATCTATCACTCATTGCCGCCGAGCCCTTTCATGCGCCGTCTAGTGTTGACCCTTCTTCTGCTGGGCAGTGGCCTGGCCCATGCTGCCGAATTGCCGGAAACCGATTGGCTCGAACTGATGCCCAAGTCGGACCAGAAAGCCCTTGAGGCCATGCCCGAGATCGACCACAACTCCCCCGAAGCCAATGGCACCTTCACCAACAAGGGTGGCCTGAAGCAAAGCAAAGGCTTGCCGGCGGTGATGTATTCGACCAAGACCGTGGCCTCGATGAACGACAAGCACATCCGCATCGGCGGCTACCCGGTGCCGCTGGAAACCGACGCCAAGGGCCGCAGCACGCTGTTCTTCCTGGTGCCATACCCCGGCGCCTGCATCCACGTTCCGCCGCCACCGCCTAACCAACTGGTGCTGGTGCGCTACCCCAAGGGCTTGAAGCTGGACGACATCTACACGCCGCTGTGGGTGACCGGCACGCTGAAGATCGAAAAGGTCAACAACGACCTGGCGAGTGCGGCGTATGCGCTGGATGCGGAGAAGGTGCGGGTGGTGCAGGAAGCGGATCTGTAGCTCAGGTCAACCTGACGCAGATCCCCTGTGGGAGCGAGCCTGCTCGCGATAGCGGTGGGATCAGTCAAAGTAATGGTGGCTGACAGATCGCTATCGCGAGCAGGCTCGCTCCCACAGAGGGATGTGATGGGTTTTAGAGCGGTTTGCTACTGATGCTCACACCCAGGGTATGACTGGCCTCGGGCAACAGCGTCACCACATCGTCCATCACATTCGCCGTTTCGATGCACAGCATGCGCTGCCAGCCATCGTCGGCCATGTCGCTGAAGGCCTTGGCGCGTTCGGTCCAGGGGTTCCAGATCACCGCCGAGCGCGAGCCGCTGCTGGTCAGTTCGATCCGCCGTTCCCAATGCGGATCGACGATGCTCAGCGTCGCCGGGGTATCGAGATAGACACGGTCGGTCTCGCCGGCAAAGTGCAGGTCGCCGGACTGGGTGGCGGTATTCCAATCGTCCAGGGTTTCGATGTAGTTCAAGCCGGCCACGCCTTCGACATGCACGTTGCGCACGTCGCTCACCGCGAAATAGCTGTGCAGCGCCTGGCTGAGGCTGACGGTTTCGCTGCCGCGGTTATGGCTGGTGAGGCGGATGTGCAATTGCGCGTCCATCACGATGGTCAGCGTCAGGTCGACCTGATGAGGCCAGCCCGGCAGGCCGTTTTCGGGATAGGGCAGCACGAATTCGACTTTCAGGCCTTCGTCCTCGGTTTCGATGCCTTTCAATTCCCAATCCATCGCCCGCACCAGGCCATGGGCGGTGGCCGGCTCGTTGCTCACGCGCATGGCCTGGACGCTGTCGGGGTTACGGGTCAGGTTGCCGAACCACGGCCAGCACACCGGCACACCGGCACGGATGCTCTTGCCAGCCTTGAAGGTCGCCTGGTCGTTGAGCCAGATCAGCGGCGGTTGGCCGTCCACTTGATAGCTGAGGATATGCGCGCCTTGCTGGGCCACCAGCAACTCGGCCTGACCGTGGCGGATACGCCAGCCATTGAGTTCATCCAGTTTGACGGCTTCGACATTGGGCGTGGGCATACTGCAAACCTCGTTCAGGAACAGGAACCGCAATGGACCACAAAACGGCCGTCGCGTTTAACGAGCGCGCGGCGGAACCGAACGGGTGCGGCCACTGCCATCGATAGCAACGAACACGAACACCGCCTCGGTCACCTTGCGCCATTCACTGGACAGTGGGTCGTCGCTCCAGACCTCGACCATCATCTGGATCGAGCTGCGGCCGATTTCCAGGGTCTGGGTGTAGAACGACAGCTGAGCCCCCACGGCCACTGGCACCAGGAACGCCATGCGATCGATCGCTACGGTCGCCACGCGCCCGCCGGCTACCCGGCTGGCCATTGCCGTGCCGGCCAGGTCCATCTGGGACACCAACCAGCCGCCGAAGATATCGCCGAAGCCATTGGTCTCGCGGGGAAGCGCGGTGATTTGCAGGGCCAGGTCGCCTTGCGGAATTGGATCTTCTTGTTCGAGCTCTATCATGCCGGGGGTGCCTCTGACCCGTAACTCTGTCTTGTACTTCAGGTGAATAGCCGTCTTCGTAAAAAACGATTCAGCCCGAACACATTGCGTTCGTCACGTTTTTCGTAAAGGCGCGCTAAAGGGAGACTCTGCGAAACCGGCTGGTTCTGGCGTTTTTTCCTACAAACCCTGCACCAACGACGTTTTCGCACAGCAACCCCTTACAGAGTGTCGCAAGCTAGCGAGTATATCGGGCGATAGACGTCGAGACGACTACCGGGTTCTGATTTCGACCGAGAATGACGCGCCTCACTGTGCTTTTTCGAACAATTTGCTATCGTGCCAAACCGCTCCAACCCCGATTTGCGGGTTGCAGAACCGACTATAAGAGAAGCCTTCGCCATGACCACTGCGCCTTCGAGCACGGCAGCCCCTGCGCAACCCGCCCGTCCATTGACCCGCAACGATTACAAGACCCTGTCGCTGTCTGCTCTGGGCGGCGCCCTGGAGTTCTACGATTTCATCATTTTCGTGTTCTTCGCCACTGTGGTCGGCAAATTGTTCTTCCCCGCCGACATGCCCGAGTGGCTGCGTCTGATGCAGACATTCGGCATCTTTGCCGCCGGCTATCTGGCCCGGCCCCTGGGCGGGATCGTGATGGCGCACTTCGGCGACCTGTTGGGACGCAAGAAGATGTTCACCCTGAGCATCTTCATGATGGCCGTACCCACGCTGATCATGGGCCTGTTGCCCACCTACGCGCAGATCGGCATGTGGGCGCCGATCCTGCTGTTGCTGATGCGGGTGATCCAGGGCGCGGCCATTGGCGGCGAAGTGCCGGGGGCCTGGGTATTTGTCTCCGAACACGTTCCGGGGCGCCACATTGGTTATGCCTGCGGCACCCTCACGTCCGGCCTGACGGCGGGGATCCTGCTGGGCTCGCTGGTGGCCACCGCGATCAACAGCCTCTATACGCCGGTGGAAGTGGCGGATTACGCCTGGCGCATTCCGTTCCTGCTGGGCGGTGTGTTCGGGCTCTTTTCGGTGTATCTGCGCCAGTGGCTCCACGAGACTCCGGTGTTCGCCGAACTGCAATTGCGCAAGGCCCTGGCTGAAGAAGTGCCGTTGCGCGCGGTGCTGCGCGACCACCGCGGCGCCATCGTTATCTCCATGCTGCTGACCTGGCTGTTGTCAGCCGCCATCGTGGTGCTGATCCTGATGACGCCGACGGTCCTGCAGACGGTCTACCATTTCGCGGCGACCACCGCCTTGCAAGCCAACAGTGTGGCGATCGTGATGTTGAGCATTGGCTGCATCCTGGCCGGTGCCCTGGCGGACCGCTTCGGCGCGGGACGGGTCTTCGTCTTCGGTTGCGCCGCGTTGCTGGCCAGTGCCTGGACCTTCTACCACAACCTGGCCGACCATCCGCAGTGGCTGTTCCCCATGTATGCCCTCACCGGTCTGCTGGTGGGCACCATCGGGGCGGTGCCCTACGTCATGGTCAAAGCCTTCCCGCCGGTGGTGCGCTTCAGCGGCCTGTCGTTCTCCTACAATGTGGCCTATGCGATTTTCGGCGGCCTGACGCCGATGATCGTCAGCCTGCTGCTCAAGGAGAGCCCGATGGGGCCGGCTTATTATGTGGCGGTGTTGTGTGGGGTCGGGATGGTGGTGGGTGCCTACCTGTGGAGGAAAGGGCGCTAGTCTTCCGTTTTTCATTGGCTTTACTGGCCTCATCGCGAGCAGGCTCGCTCCCACAGGGTTTACGCGATGGCGCAGAACCATTGTGGGAGCGAGCCTGCTCGCGATAGGGGACTCTGCGAATCATCCTGTAAAACTCAATGCTGGCCTTTCATCCAATTGTCATATTTCAGCCATAGAGTGTTCACACGGCTTACCGATACTTGGCCGACTTAACACACCCTATCTGCTAGGAGTAAGGCATGAAACTGAAGCGTTTGATGGCGGCAATGACTTTTGTCGCTGCTGGCGTAGCGACTGCCAACGCGGTTGCCGCTGTTGACCCTGCGATCCCGAGCTACACCAAGACCACTGGTGTGTCGGGCAACCTGTCCAGCGTCGGCTCCGATACCCTGGCAAACCTGATGACCTTGTGGGCCGAGAACTACAAGAAGGAATACCCGAACGTAAACATCCAGATTCAGGCCGCCGGCTCCTCCACCGCGCCGCCCGCACTCACCGAAGGCACCTCCAACCTGGGCCCGATGAGCCGCAAGATGAAGGACAACGAACTGCAGGCCTTCGAGCAGAAGTATGGCTACAAGCCAACCGCTATCCCGGTTGCCGTGGACGCCCTGGCTGTATTCGTGCACAAGGACAACCCGATCCAGCACCTGACCATGGAACAGGTCGACGCGATCTTCTCGTCCACCCGCCTGTGCGGCGCCAAGGCTGACGTCAAGACCTGGGGCGACCTGGGCGTGACCGGCGACCTGGCCAACAAGCCGGTTCAACTGTTTGGTCGCAACTCGGTATCCGGCACCTACGGCTACTTCAAGGAAGAAGCCCTGTGCAAAGGTGACTACAAGCCAAACGTCAACGAACAACCTGGCTCGGCTTCGGTCGTGCAGTCGATCAGCTCCTCGCTGAACGGCGTGGGTTACTCGGGCATCGGCTACAAGACCGCCAGCGTGAAAACCGTGGCCCTGGCCAAGAAAGGCAGCACCGAGTTCATCGAAGATAGCGAAGAGAACGCACTGAACGGCAAATACCCGCTGTCGCGTTTCCTCTACGTGTACGTCAACAAGGCCCCGAACAAGCCTCTGGCCCCGCTGGAAGCCGAGTTCGTGAAGATGGTTCTGTCCAAGCAAGGTCAGGAAGTCGTGGTCAAGGACGGCTACATCCCACTGCCAGCCAAAGTAGCCGCCAAGGCACTGGCTGACCTGGGTCTGTCGGAAGGCGCAAACGTCGCCAAGAAGTAACACCTGAGCCCGGGCCAACGCCCGGCTCTCTGTGGGAGCGGGCTTGCTCGCGAATGCGATGGATCAGTCGGCATCCATGTTGAATGTGCTGGCCCCTTCGCGAGCAAGCCTGCTCCCACAGACACTAATTTCCTCTCCGCTGCCAGCTTCCACGGGCGGCGGATTTGCTGCGTCACTGCATTGTCATCTTTCTGTCATACAGGATCGCTAGGGTGTGCGCATGAATGATCTGGCCAATTCCACAATGACTACGACTTCCCCTCCCAAGCGCATTGATTTCAATACGCCTGAGCTGCAACGCAAGCGCCGTATCCGTGCGCTCAAGGACCGCCTGACCCGCTGGTACGTCCTGGTCGGTGGCCTTGCCGTTCTGGCTGCCATTACCTTGATCTTCTTTTTCCTGGCCTACGTGGTGTTGCCTCTGTTCCAGGGCGCGGACTTGACGGCCAAGGACTCCATCACCCCGGCCTGGATGCAGGACGCCGGCAAGCCGCTGATGATCGCTATCGAAGAGCAGAACCAGGTCGCCATGCGGGTTTCCGACAAGGGCCAGGCGCTGTTCTACGACATCGACAGCGGTGCCGAGCTGCGTCGTGTCGACCTGCCGGTGCCAGCCGGTGCCAGCGTGACGTCCATTGGCGAAGACCAGCCCGGCAGCCCGTTGGTAGCCATCGGTCTGTCCAATGGCCAGGCCCTGGTGTTCCGACACACCTATAAGGTCAGCTACCCGGACGGCAAGAAGACCATCTCACCGGCCGTTGAATACCCCTATGGCGAAACACCTATCGCCTTGAATGAGCAGGGCGCACCCCTGGAGCACGTCAGCCTCAACGCCACCGATTCGACCCTGCTGATCGCCGGTTCCAGCGGCGCCCAGTTGCAGGTGCTGTCGATCACCAGCGAAGAGAACATGATGACCGGTGAAGTCACCAGCGAGCAGACGCGGATCGATCTGCCGCAGATGACCGAGCCGGTGAAGAACATTTTTGTCGACCCACGCCAGCAATGGCTGTACGTGGTCAACGGCCGGGCCCAGGCCGATGTGTTCAGCCTGCGGGACAAGAGCCTCAACGGTCGTTACAAGTTGCTGGAAAATGCCGACGCCCAGGTCACCACCGCGACCCAACTGGTGGGCGGGATTTCGTTGATCGTCGGCGACTCCAAGGGCGGCCTGTCCCAGTGGTTCATGGCCCGGGATGTGGACGGCGAGCAGCGCCTGAAAGAGATCCGCACCTTCCAGATGGGCACCGCGCCAATCGTCGAGATCACCGCCGAAGAGCGCCGCAAGGGCTTCGTCGCCCTCGACGCCGCTGGCAAGCTGGGTGTGTTCCACAGCACTGCCCACCGCACATTGCTGGTGGACCAGGTGGTCGATGGGCAGGGCGTGTTCGGCATGTCGCCCCGGGCAAACCGGTTGATCGTGGAGCAGGGTGGCAAGCTGAAACCGCTGTTGCTGGATAACCCGCACCCGGAAGTCTCCTGGAGCGCGTTGTGGGGCAAGGTCTGGTACGAGAACTACGACGAGCCTAAATACGTCTGGCAATCGACCGCCGCCAACACCGATTTCGAACCCAAGCTGAGTCTCTCGCCGCTGACCTTCGGTACGTTGAAAGCCGCGTTCTACGCCATGTTGCTGGCTGCACCGCTGGCGGTGGCCGCCGCCATCTACACCGCGTACTTCATGGCCCCCGGGATGCGCCGCAAGGTCAAGCCGGTGATCGAATTGATGGAAGCCATGCCGACGGTGATTCTCGGCTTCTTCGCCGGCCTGTTCCTGGCGCCCTACGTCGAAGGGCACCTGCCGGGTATCTTCAGCCTGCTGATGCTGTTGCCGATTGGCATCCTGGTGGCCGGTTTCGTCTTCAGCCGCCTGCCGGAGTCCGTTCGCCTGAAAGTGCCGGATGGCTGGGAAAGTGCGCTGCTGATCCCGGTGATCCTGTTCGTGGGCTGGCTCTCGCTGTACATGAGCCCGTACATGGAAGCCTGGTTCTTCGGCGGCGACATGCGCATGTGGATCTCCCATGACCTGGGCATCACCTACGATCAGCGCAACGCCCTGGTGGTGGGCCTGGCGATGGGCTTCGCGGTGATCCCGAACATCTACTCCATCGCCGAAGACGCCGTGTTCAGCGTGCCGCGCGGCCTGACCCTGGGCTCCCTGGCCCTGGGCGCCACGCCTTGGCAGACGATGACCCGCGTGGTGATCCTTACCGCCAGCCCCGGCATCTTCTCGGCGTTGATGATCGGCATGGGCCGTGCGGTGGGCGAAACCATGATCGTCTTGATGGCCACCGGCAACACGCCGGTCATGGAAATGAACCTGTTCGAAGGCCTGCGGACCCTGGCGGCCAACGTGGCGGTGGAAATGCCCGAATCGGAAGTCGGCGGCAGCCATTACCGCGTGCTGTTCCTGTCGGCGCTGGTGTTGCTGTTGTTCACCTTCATCATGAACACCCTCGCCGAGCTGATCCGTCAGCGTCTGCGCAAGAAATATTCGTCGCTTTAAGAAAGGTAGAAGTCTGTGAAACAGAACTCCCTGAAAGGATGGTTCAAGAGCGGCGCCCCCGGCGTCTGGATCAGCGGTGGCGCGGTGTCCATCGCGGTCATCATGACCATTGGTCTGCTGGCAGTGATTGCCGTGCGTGGCCTGGGTCATTTCTGGCCGGCGGACCTGATCCACGCCAACTACAACGTGCCGGGCATGCCCGCGCACCTGGTGGTCGGCGAAGTGGTGCAGAAGGAAGAAGTGCCCCGTGAGCGCCTGAAAAGCGCTGGCCTGCCGGTGCCGGACGAAGGCCCCGAGTTCATGACCCGCGAGCTGATCAAGGTCGGCAACCGGGACTTGAACGGCACCGACTTCACCTGGATCGTCGGTGACTGGCTGAGCGACCAGACCACGCCGCCGGAGCTGATGGCCATCGAGCGCCGCGAGTGGGGCAACTTCTACGGCTATCTGGTCAACGTCAAGGAAGAAGGCAAGGTCGTCGCCGAAGGCGAGGCCGCCTGGCCGCAGTTGCAGGCTCGCATTGCGCGGGTCAACCAGCTCGCCGCCGAGCTCAAGACCTTGGAAAAATCCGACATCGGTGCGATCAACGCCGGCCTGGAGCGTATCCGCCTGCACGGTCGCAAGCTGGAACTGGAGGGCAAACTCGACGCCGCTGCGCAAGCCGACATGGCCAGCGAACGTGCCGAGCTCGACGCCCGCTACAAGGAGATTGAGGCGCGCCTGACCGACCTGCACGCCCAGTTCAACCGCGATAGCCTGACCGCCCGCGATGCCAACGGCAAGGAAGTGGAAATCGGCATTGGCAAAGTGGTGCACGCTTACCAGCCGAACGGCATGGGCACTTTCACCAAGCTCGGGTTCTATTTCAGCAAGGTCTGGGAGTTCCTCAGCGACGATCCCCGTGAAGCCAACACCGAAGGCGGGATTTTCCCGGCGATTTTCGGCACGGTGATGATGACCCTGATCATGGCGATGATCGTGACGCCGTTCGGCGTGCTGGCAGCGGTTTACTTGCGTGAGTACGCCCGTCAGGGCCCGATGACCCGCCTGATCCGCATTGCGGTGAACAACCTGGCGGGCGTACCGGCCATCGTTTACGGCGTGTTCGGGCTGGGCTTCTTCGTCTATGTGCTGGGCGGCTCGGTTGACCGTCTGTTCTTCCCCGAAGCGCTGCCGGCGCCGACCTTCGGCACCCCGGGCCTGCTCTGGGCCTCCCTGACCCTGGCCCTGCTGGCGGTGCCGGTGGTGATCGTGGCGACCGAGGAAGGCCTGGCGCGGATCCCGCGCACCGTGCGTGAAGGCTCCCTGGCCCTTGGCGCGACCAAGGCCGAGACCCTGTGGAAGATCGTCCTGCCGATGGCGAGCCCGGCGATGATGACCGGTATGATCCTCGCGGTGGCCCGTGCCGCCGGTGAAGTGGCGCCGCTGATGCTGGTGGGTGTGGTGAAACTGGCGCCGTCGCTGCCCTTGGACGGCAACTACCCCTACGTGCACCTGGACCAGAAGATCATGCACCTGGGCTTCCATATCTATGACGTGGGCTTCCAGAGCCCGAACGTCGAAGCGGCACGGCCCCTGGTCTATGCCACGGCATTGCTGCTGGTGCTGGTGATTGCCACGTTGAACCTGTCGGCCGTGTGGATCCGTAACCACCTGCGCGAGAAGTACAAGGCACTGGATAGCTGATTTCCATGTGGGAGCGGGCTTGCTCCCACACAAGTACACCGATTGGCATGGCTGCTCAGCAGCCAACCGAACCGAATTTGTTAGCACAGGGAGCCTCCCATGCAACACGAAGCACATACACACGGCATCAACATGTCGGCCCTGGGTCGCGATAAGCAGAGCCTGAACCTGGCCGATGAAACTGTCGCCATCGAAGTGCCGGGCCTGAGCCTGTTCTACGGCCAGAAGCAAGCGCTGTACGATGTCAGCCTGAACATCCCGAAACAGCGCGTGACCGCGTTCATCGGTCCGTCGGGCTGCGGCAAGTCGACCTTGCTGCGCACCTTCAACCGCATGAACGACCTGGTTGACGGTTGCCGCGTCGAAGGTGAAATCAATCTCTACGGCAACAACATCTACCGCAAGGGCGAAGACGTCGCCGAGCTGCGCCGTCGCGTGGGTATGGTGTTCCAGAAGCCCAACCCGTTCCCGAAGACCATCTACGAAAACGTGGTCTACGGACTGCGCATCCAGGGCATCAACAAGAAGCGCATTCTCGATGAAGCCGTGGAATGGGCGCTCAAGGGGGCGGCACTGTGGGATGAGGTCAAGGACCGCCTGCATGATTCGGCCCTGGGCCTGTCCGGTGGTCAGCAGCAACGCCTGGTGATTGCCCGCACCATCGCCGTGGAGCCGGAAGTACTGCTACTCGACGAACCCTGCTCGGCCCTGGACCCGATTTCGACATTGAAGGTCGAAGAGTTGATCTACGAGCTCAAGTCCAAGTTCACCATCGTCATCGTGACCCACAATATGCAGCAGGCGGCGCGGGTTTCCGACTACACGGCCTTCATGTACATGGGCAAGCTGGTGGAGTTCGGCGATACCGACACCTTGTTTACCAATCCGGCCAAGAAGCAGACCGAAGACTACATTACCGGCCGCTACGGCTAGCGGCAGCTGCGAGCCGCAAGCTTCAAGCGGCAAGTAAAAGCAGTTCAGCGTAACGACACAAATCAGCTTGCAGCTTGAAGCTTGCAGCTCACAGCTTTTGCGGAGCAAACCCATGATTTCGAAGGAAGGCCTTACTCACCACATTTCCGCCCAGTTCAACGCCGAGCTGGAGGAGGTGCGCAGCCATCTGCTGGCCATGGGCGGGCTGGTGGAAAAGCAGGTCAACGACGCGGTGACCGCGCTGATCGAGGCCGATTCCGGCCTGGCCCAGCAAGTGCGCGAGATCGACGACCAGATCAACCAGATGGAACGCAACATCGACGAAGAGTGCCTGCGTATCCTGGCGCGTCGCCAGCCGGCTGCTTCCGACCTGCGGCTGATCATCAGCATCTCTAAGTCGGTGATCGATCTCGAGCGGATCGGCGACGAAGCCACCAAGATCGCCCGTCGCGCCATCCAGTTGTGCGAAGAGGGCGAGGCGCCACGGGGCTATGTCGAAGTGCGTCATATCGGCGACCAGGTACGCAACATGGTTCGCGATGCCCTGGACGCCTTCGCCCGCTTTGACGCCGACCTGGCGTTGTCGGTGGCCCAGTACGACAAGATCATCGACCGCGAATACAAGACCGCCCTGCGTGAGCTGGCGACCTACATGATGGAAGACCCGCGCTCGATCTCCCGGGTGCTGAGCATCATCTGGGTGCTGCGTTCCCTGGAGCGTATCGGCGATCATGCGCGCAACATCTCCGAACTTGTGATCTACCTGGTGCGTGGTACCGACGTACGGCACATGGGACTCAAGCGCATGAAGGAAGAAGTTGAGGGCACCCTGTCCGAAACCCCTAATGTTCCGGGCGAAACTGACGATAAGTAGGATTGCCAAGAAAAGCGCCCGGCCTTCTGGTCGGGCTTTTTTTTGCCATTTTTTTTATCGACAGCAGCACCCCGTGAACGAAAAGTCCCGGCGTGACTGAAGGTTTTTGGCGATGTGCCATCAGTAAAAGCGGTATGCTTGCCGGGATTTTTTAGAGGTGTATCTGGATGAGTAAGGTCAGTGTGTTGGTCGTGGACGATGCTTCGTTCATTCGTGACCTGGTGAAGAAGTGCCTGCGCAATTACTTCCCGGGCATCCGTATCGAAGACGCGGTGAATGGCAGAAAAGCCCAGGCTCTGCTGGCCCGCGAGGCGTTCGACCTGGTGCTGTGCGACTGGGAAATGCCGGAAATGTCTGGCCTGGAGTTGTTGACCTGGTGCCGCCAGCAGGACAACCTCAAGGGCATGCCGTTCGTCATGGTCACCAGCCGTGGCGACAAGGAAAACGTGGTCCAGGCGATCCAGGCCGGTGTTTCCGGCTATGTCAGCAAGCCCTTCACCAACGAACAGTTGCTGACGAAAGTCAAACAGGCCCTGCACAAGGTCGGCAAGCTCGACACGCTGATGAACAGCGCTCCGACCAAGATGAACTCGGCGTTCGGCAATGATTCCCTCAGCGCCCTGACGGGCGGCAAGGCGGCTCCGGTTGTCGCGGCAGCAGCCCCTACGCCTGCCAGGCCAGCCGCAGCGGCGCCTGCTGCTGCCGCCGCTGCGCCGGCCCGTGGCCTGCTCAACAGCCCGCCGGTCAAGGCACCTGTCGCATCCGCCTCTGCCGGCGCCAGCCGCGGCCAGGGCCAATTGCGCCTGTCCAGCGGCACCCAACAGTGCGTGATCAAGGCCTTAAGCCTCAAGGAAGCGCTGCTGCTGGTCAAGCGCTCCGACACCCTGCCGCAGGTGCTCGAGAGCTCGGTGCTGGACATGGAGCAGGGCGACAACGCTGAAACCGCTCGTCTGAACGGCTACCTGCACGCCATCGTCGCCCACGAACAGACGCCGGACAGCGAGTGGCTGCAACTGACCTTCCGCTTCGTCGACAAAGACCCGCAGAAACTCGATTACATCTCCCGCCTGATCGCCCGCGGCACCGCGCAGAAGCACTTCGTACCGGGCGCCTGATCCGGCAGTGCTTGCTGGGCCGCCTATCGCGAGCAGGCTCGCTCCCACATGGGGCTCTGAGTGTCACGAAATGTGTGCCCGCAGCAGCGCCAGTGTGGGAGCGAGCCCGCTCGCGATGGGCCAGGCATCCACATAGTCCGGCGGTACGAAGCCGCTTGTCCGAACTGTTATTTCCTACAGGTTATTTTGGGATCGTTGTTTTCTAGGTTGTCGTGAGCGAGCACGTTTCGTGAACGCATCATCAGACAGGAAAACTACGATGAACAAGTTCATCAGCCTGGAAGAAAGGAACCGGATTGCCGAGGCGTTGCGTCAAAATGAAGGACCTTTACTCGCGCCGTCAATCGATGAAGCCGTAGACGGGAAGGTTCCGTTTTCCGCTATGGAAAAAGGGCTGACCATTCGGTTTCCCTTTGTCGACGGGATGCAGGTGGGTGGGCGATACCACGTGAGCCTTCGAGTACCGGGTACGGAGGTCGTGTTTGGCCAGGGTGGAGTAATTGAAGAGGAGGGGCGGGACGTCACGGTGGAAGTGCCGTCTGAACGGGCGCTGCTATTTCAAGGTTATGACGCGGTTCTGTCCTATTCCTATAGCGAATTCGAAGACCCGATGTCACCGACCACTCCACTGGCTTTTGAGGGGCTGCTATACCTGCCTCTCGTGGAGGAGGCCGTTGACGGCGTCATTCCTCTGTCTGTTCAATCGCGAGGGGTCAACCTCAGGCTCAGGGTTACGCCCTCATTCACATCAGGGGCGTTGGTTTCGGTGTATTGGTGGGGCTCCAGTGCAGGCGCCTGTTTCGTCAAACACCTGACCATCGGCGCTGGCCCGGTTGAAGATCTGCTCGTGCCGGTCGAACCGGCTTACCTGACGCCGATCAAGTACGGCAACGTTCGGATTATCTATACGGTGCAATCTACGACGGGTACCGTGATATCTCGCCCGCTCAAGCTGGAGGTCGCGGGTGACCTTGCTGTGCCTGAGCCGCTTTTTTGGATGCTAGGGAGCTACCCCAATCTCTTACCGCCTGACGGAAGCGACATCATCTCGGGACGAATCACGACCCAGGGTATGAGCGCGGGAGATGTGGTGATATTGATGCTCTCCGTTGCTGGCGAGGGCTTTGTGCGACGTTTTCCCATCAGAGAGCCGGACATCGGCGCGGGCGAAATACTCTATGAGGTAAAGACTCCGTATTTGCCATGGGGGACGAAAGTCGCGATCTGGAGTATTGTCGATCGTTTTGCCGGCGCGGCCACGGGCTCTCCTGATCTGGAGCTGGTGGTGTTTCCTGAGAGTTAATTGCAGGATATTTATCAGCCCCATCCCGAGCCTGCTCGCGATGAGGCCAGGTAGCCACACAGCTGTTCGGCTGTACGAAACCGCTTGTCTGAACTGTTATTTCCTACAGGTTTTTTTGGGGGCGTTGTTTTCTAGGTTGTCGTGAGCGAGCACTTTTCGTGTGCGCATCACCAAATAGGAAAACGCGATGAACAAGTTCATCAGCCTGGAAGAAAGGAACCGGATTGCCAAGGCGTTGCGTCAAAATGAAGGACCTTTACTCGCGCCGTCAATCGATGAAGCCGTAGATGGGAAGATTCCATTTTCCGCTATGGAAAAAGGCTTAACCATTCGGTTTCCCTTTGTCGACGGGATGCGGGTGGGTGGGCGATATCAAGTGGCCCTCCACTCACTGGATTTGCTGGCCATGTTTGGCCAGGGTGGAGCGATTGAGGAGGAAGGGCGGGACGTCACGGTGGAAGTGCCGCCTGAACGGGCGTTGCTGTTTCAATGGTATGACGCGGTTCTGTACTATTTTTATAGCGAATTCGAAGATCCGACATCACCGAGCACTCCCCTGGCTTTTGAGGGGCAGCTTTACCCGCCGTGCGTGGATGAGGCCGTTGACGGCGTGATTCCTCTGTCTGTGCAATCGCAAGGGGTCAACCTCAGGCTCAGGGTTACGTCCTCATTCACGCCGGGGGCACTGGTTTCGGTTTATTGGTGGGGCTCCAGTGCAGACGCCTGTTTCGTCAAACACCTGACCATCGGCGCTGGCCCGGTTGAAGATCTGCTCGTGCCGGTCGAACCGGCTTACCTGACGTCGATCAAGTACGGCAGCGTTCGGATTATCTATACGGTGCAATCTACGACGGGTACCGTGATATCTCGACCGCTCAGGCTGGAGGTCGCGGGTGACCTGACTGTGCCTGAGCCGCTTTTTTGGATTCGAGGGAACTACCCTAATCTCTTACCGCCTGATGGAAGCGACATAATCTCGGGACGAATCAAGACCCAGGGCATGAGTGCGGGAGATGTGGTGGTATTGATGCTCAGCATTTTCGGCATGGGTTTCGTGCGGCGTTTTCCCGTCAGAGAGTCAGACATCAACGGGGGTGAAATACTCTATGAAGTACCAGTTTCGTATCTGCCTTTGGGGACGAAAGTCGCGATCTGGAGCATTGTCGATCGACTCGCCGGCACGGCCGCTGGTTCTCCTGACCTGGAGCTGGTGGTGTTTCCTGATAGTTAATTACAGGTATTTATCAGCCCCATCCTGAGCCAGCTCGCGATGGGACTGTGGGTCCCGGGCAAGCCCTCTCTGCAACATCTGTCGATTACGAATGTCCATCCCAGCTGCTAGGCTGCTGTGCAGGCCTCCACTTTTCGACAGAACCTTTGCCCATGCTCGCGCCCCTGCTGTTCGCTTGCGGTCTTGTCCTGGCCTCCACTTCGGCCATGGCCATGACGATCTACAAATCCACGGATGCCAATGGCGTGGTGTCCTATAGTGATCGCCCGAGCAGGGGCGCTCAGGTGTTCGTGTTTCGCGATCGCATGGTCGAACACCTGGAGCGCCAGGTGTTTCTCGACATCAAGAAGCAGAAGGGCGCGGACGCAGTGTTCGTGCGCAATGACTTGTACGCACCGGTAGAGATCGAATTGAGTTTCGCCGGTCTGGACAATGTGAGCGGGGCGCCGAGCCGGCCGATTCGTCGGGTCTTGCCGGCGCGCAGCAACCTGCGCCTGGCGCTGCTCACGGCCATTCAACCTGGAAAGCCGTTGATGTACACCCCCAGGTTCGAATACTCCCTGGGCGACCCGGCAGACGCGGCACAGGCCTATCGCTACCCGTTGCCGTGGCGCGGTGGGCCGTTCCGGCTGAGCCAGGGGGCCAACGGCCAATATAGTCACTACGGTCCGAAGAACCGCTACGCCATGGACATTGCCATGCCGGTAGGCACGCCGATCATTGCGGCGCGGGGCGGCGTGGTGATCAAGACCGAGAATGAACAGACCGGCCGTGGCGACGACCCCTCGGGCAACTTCGTGCGGGTGCTGCACGATGACGGCACCATGGGCGTCTACCTGCACCTGCAGAAAGGTTCGGTGAGCGTTCGGGAAGGACAGCGGGTGGCGGTGGGCACGCCACTGGCGCTATCGGGCAACACCGGCAACAGCTCCGGGCCGCACCTGCACTTCGTGGTGCAGCGCAATACCGGGTTGGGGCTGGTGTCGATTCCCTACCAGTTCGATCAACCGGTGGGGGAGTTGCCCAACTTTGCGGTGGGCAAGCAATAGATTGGAGGTGTGCCGAGGGAGTTTTTGTGGCGAGAGGATCTATCTGTGGCGAGGGGATTTATCCCCGCTGGGCTGCGAAGCAGCCCTGAACACCAGCAACGCGGTGTTTCAGGCAGATTGAGTAGGCTGTATGGGGCTGCTGCGCAGCCCAACGGGGATAAATCCCCTCGCCACAGATAAACCCCCTCGCCACAGGGCGATGCTCAATCGAGCATCAACACCTTCGCCAGAATGATCTTCGGTCCTTTCATCTTCTTGATGATGATCCGCAGACCTTCGACTTCCAGCACTTCTTCCTCTTCCGGCACCCGCTTGAGGGTTTCGTAGACCAGCCCGGCCAGGGTCTCGGCTTCGATATGGTCCAGGTCGATCCCCAGCAGGCGCTCGACCTTGAACAAAGGCGTATCGCCACGTACCAGCAGCTTGCCCGGCTGGTACGCCAGGATGCCGCGCTCGGCCTTGCGGTGTTCGTCCTGGATATCGCCCACCAGCACTTCCAGTACGTCTTCCATGGTCAGGTAGCCGATGATATTGCCGTCGGCTTCCTCGACTACGGCGAAGTGCGAGCCGCCCTTGCGGAACTGCTCCAGCAACTGAGACAGCGGCATGTGCCGCGACACGCGCTCCAGGGGACGGGTCAGTTCGGCCAGGTTGAACGACTCGGGAATGTGGTCCAGGGCCGCCAGTTCCAGCAGCAGGTCCTTGATGTGCAGCAGGCCGACGAACTCCTGGCGCTCGCTGTCGTACACCGGATAACGGCTGAACTTGTGGCGTCGGAACAGCGCCAGGATTTCCTTGAGCGGCGCGTTGAATTCCAGCGTCACCAGGTCTTCCCGGGAGTTGGCCCAGTCCACCACTTCCAGCTCGCCCATCTCCACCGCCGACGCCAGGACGCGCATGCCCTGGTCGCTCGGGTCCTGGCCACGGCTGGAGTGCAGGATCAGCTTCAGCTCTTCACGGCTGTAATGGTGTTCGTGATGGGGACCGGGTTCGCCTTGGCCGGCGATGCGCAGGATGGCGTTGGCGCTGGCATTGAGCAGGTAGATCGCCGGGTACATGGCCCAGTAGAACAGGTACAGCGGCACGGCGGTCCACAGCGACAGCAGCTCGGGTTTGCGGATCGCCCAGGATTTGGGCGCCAGCTCACCGACCACGATGTGCAGATACGAAATGATGAAGAACGCGGTGAAGAACGAAATGCCCTTGATCAACTCCGGCGACTGAACGCCCACCAGGTCCAGCAACGGTTCGAGGATGTGGGCGAACGCCGGCTCGCCCACCCAGCCCAGGCCCAGGGAGGCGAGGGTGATACCCAGTTGACAGGCGGACAGATAGGCATCGAGCTGACTGTGAACGGTGCGCAGGATGTGCCCCCGCCAGCCGTTCTGGTCGGCAATGGCTTCGACCCGGGTCGAGCGCAATTTGACCATGGCGAATTCGGCCGCAACGAAAAAACCGTTGAGCAGAACCAGGATCAGAGCAAAAAGAATCATGCCGAATTCGGCGAAGAGTGTAACGAGGGACAAGCCAGGGGAAGGGTCCATGATGGAGTTTTGCAGGTTCCGTAAGGGCTGTAGAGGTTAAAAATGAGGGCCTGAAAAAGCAGGCATAAGTCAGCCAATGTAGCGGCTGACTCGGCGATTGCCTAGGGGGTAGTGCCGACCGGTGTCAATCGGCGGGGTTGGTGAGGCGCGCGCGAACCACCTGTGCCGGGGCGAAATGGCAGGTAAACGTGCTGCCGTGGCCGGGTACGCTGCTGATTTCCATGCGTGCGCGATGGCGCAGCAATACGTGCTTGACGATCGCCAGGCCCAACCCGGTGCCTCCCGTGTTGGAGTTGCGACTGGAGTCGACGCGGTAGAAGCGCTCGGTCAGCCGTGGCAGGTGTTTGCTGTCGATGCCGATGCCCGAATCCTGCACACTCAGGTGGGCACCTTGCACATCGCCCCACCAACGGATGTGGATCCGGCCTTGTTCCGGCGTGTACTTGACCGCGTTGAACACCAGGTTGGAAAACGCGCTGCGCAGTTCCGCCTCGCTGCCCTTGAGTTGCACCGCAGGGTCGACCTCCAGGGTGATGGTCTGCCGCTTGGGCCCGGACAGCTCCTGGGCATCCTCGCTGATGATCTGCAGCAGGTCGTCGACGGGCACCGGCTGGTTGTCCGACGGGTAATCGGTGGCCTCCAGTTTTGCCAGCAACAGCAAATCGTTGAGCAGGGTCTGCATGCGCCCGCCCTGCTGCTGCATCTGCTGCAAGGCCCGACTCCAGCGCGGATTCACCTCTTCGACGTTGTCGAGCAGGGTTTCCAGGTAACCGCAGATCACCGTCAACGGCGTGCGCAGCTCATGGGATACGTTGGCGATGAAGTCCTTGCGCATCTGTTCCAATTGATGGATGCGCGTGACGTCGCGCACCAGCATCAAGTGCTCATTGTTGCCGTAGCGGGTGATGTACAACTGGATGCGCACCCGGTCGTTGGTGGGCGAGGGAATCTCCAGGGGCTCGGCGTAGTTGTCCTGTTCGAAATATTCCTTGAAGCGCGGATGACGTACCAGGTTGGTCACCGGCTGACCGCTGTCCTGGGGCGTCTTGAGGCCCAGCAGGGTCTCGGCGGCGCGGTTCCACCACTCCAGGTTGCCGTCGCTGTCGAGCATGATCACCGCGTCTTTCAGGGCGGCAGTGGATTCCTGGACCCGGTCGATTACCGCCTGCAGGCGGCCGCGAACGCGCTGGTCGCGACGTTGCAGGTGATAGATGCTGTCGAACACCTCGCCCCACAGGCCGTAGCCGTCGGGTGGCGCCTCGTCGGGTTTGTGCAGGCGCAGCCATTCATGCAGGCGCAGCAACTGCTTGAGGGTCCAGGCCAGGTAAAGCCCCAGGCCCGCGGCGAGGCTCCAGCCGTAATAGCCACTGATCAGGCCGATCAGCAAACAGCCGGTCACCAGCAACAACATGTGGCGAATCAGGGTGCCATGCCAGTTTTGATTCAATTGAGCGCGCGTCCTTGTCAGCTTGTCGGGCGGTCAGGGCTCGGGTCAGGCCTTGGTAGAAAAACGATAACCGGTGCCACGTACGGTTTGTACCAGATTCTCGTAGGCGTCACCGAGGGCTTTGCGCAGGCGACGGATGTGCACATCCACGGTGCGCTCCTCGACATAGACGTTGCCGCCCCAGACCTGATCCAGCAGTTGCCCGCGGGTGTAGGCGCGCTCCTGGTGGGTCATGAAGAATTGCAGCAGGCGGTATTCGGTCGGGCCCATCTCGGCGGGTTTGCCGTCGATGGTCACGCGGTGGCTGATGGGGTCCAGCAGCAGGCCGCCGACTTCAATTGGCGCTTCGCCATCGGTTGGCCCGGCGCGGCGCAACACGGCTTTCAAGCGCGCCACCAGCTCCCGTGGGGAAAACGGCTTGGTGATGTAATCATCCGCACCCACTTCCAGGCCCTGGATCTTGTTGTCTTCTTCGCCCTTGGCGGTGAGCATGATGATCGGGATGTCCCCGGTCAGCTCATCACGCTTGAGGCGTCGCGCCAGCTCGATGCCAGACGTGCCGGGCAACATCCAGTCCAGCAGGATCAGGTCGGGCTTGCGGTCAACGATGATGGCATGGGCCTGTTGGGAGTTCTCTGCTTCCATGCAGTCATAGCCGGCCATCTCCAACGCAACGGCAATCATCTCGCGGATGGGCGCCTCGTCGTCGACGATCAGAATGCTCCTGCCAACCATGGGGTAATCCTCTTGTCATTTAACTGTCTTGCGCCGCATTAGATAACGGAATTATTGCAGTCGTGTGACAGTATTTCCGCGTCCGACGGCAAGGAGGATTCTGGACTACGCTTTTCAGTCTGAATCCTGACAACCACCAAAGAAGGTTTCCATGACTTATTTCACGCAATCCCTCAAGGCATTGGCGGTAACGGCTGCCCTGGCGCTTCCGGCGCTGGCCTTCGCGGCTGAGCCGGCGATGGAAAAGGACGGCATGCTGACGGACCACAAAGGTATGACGCTGTATACGTTTGCCAAGGACGCAGGGGCCAAGTCGATGTGCAATGGCCAATGCGCAACCAACTGGCCACCGCTCATGGCGACGGACACCGACAAGTCCATGGGCGAATGGACCGTGATCAAGCGAGACGACGGCTCGATGCAGTGGGCCTACGACGGCAAGCCGTTGTACACCTTCATCAAGGACAAGGCGCCCGGGGACAAGACCGGTGATGGCCTGATGGATGGCGCCTGGAAGGCTGCGAAGGCCGACTGACGAACCACCTGCTTGGGCTAGTGAAATTCAATTGTGGCGAGGGGATTTAGCGAAACGTCGCACCGCCCCTCGCCACAGTTAGCCTCAGCGCAACCCATAATCCAGCACAATCCCCACGAAAATTGCCAACCCCGCCCAATGGTTGTGCAGGAACGCCTGGAAGCAGCGCATCCGGTCCCGGCCACGGGTGTACCAGAACTCCCAGGCAAAACACCCGGCGGCGACCAGCAGCCCCAGGTGGAACCAGCCGCCCAGCTTGAACTGCGAGCCGGCCAGCAGCAGGCAGCCCAGCGCCAGGCCCTGCAGCGTCAGATTGATCACCCGGTCGGCATCGCCAAACAGAATCGCCGTGGATTTCACGCCGATCCGCAAATCATCGTCCCGGTCGGTCATCGCGTAGTAGGTGTCGTAGGCCACGGTCCACAGCAGGTTGGCGATGTACAGCAACCACGCGGACGCCGGCAAATGGCCGGTTTCGGCGGTGAACGCCATTGGCATGCCCCAGGAGAACGCCGCGCCCAGCACCACCTGCGGGTAGTAGGTGTAACGCTTCATGAACGGGTAGGTGAGGGCCAGCGCCAGCCCGCCAAAGGACAGCAAAATCGTCGGCGTGTTGGTGCACAGCACCAGCAGGAAACTCACAGCCATCAGCACGGCGAAGAACACCAGGGCTTCTTTCGAACTGATCTTGCCGCTGGCCAGCGGGCGCTGTGCGGTGCGCTTGACGTGGCCGTCCACCTTGCGGTCGGCCCAATCGTTGATCACGCAGCCACCGGCCCGGGTCAGCGTCACGCCGAGAACAAATATCACGATGTTGGCCAGCGACGGCGAGCCGTCGCCGGCAATCCACAGTGCCCACAGGGTCGGCCACAGCAGCAGATAGATGCCGATGGGCTTGTCCATGCGGGTCAATTGCACGAAGTCCCACGCCCGCGGGTTCAAGCGATTCAAGGATTTGAGCAGTTGCAAGTACATCAGCAAGTCTCCGAATAGGCGCGGGCGACGCTCCACAGGCGCGGCAGGAAGATTTCCGCGACCAGCACACTCAACGCCCCGCGATCGAAACGCGAGCGCCGGCCCCACAACTCAGCGGCGCGCACCTCGTGCGGCAACCATGGCTCGGGGTAATGGCACACCTCGATGGCCCCGCGCTGGAAAGCCTGGTCGCTAAACAGCAGCTCACCCAGGGATCGGCTGCCCAGTTCGTCCATCTGCAAGCCGTCGCCCTGCAATGCACTGCGGGCCGCCACGCTGCGGGCGAACACCCAGGGCTCGCCGTGGCCGTGCAGATACACCTCGCGCACCCAGCCTTCGCTGCCAGGAGCCAGGTCCAGCGCGGCACACTCGTCGTCGCGCAGCGGCTGCCAGCCCTCGAACAACGGTGCCACACTGAAATGTCCGTCCGACAGGTGCGTGAGGCGCCGGGTCAGGGAGCCTTCGTCGAACAGCCAGTCGAGTACACCGGCATCGGGGCGAGGTGACAGCAGGTGCCGGGGCTGCCATTGAAGTGTAGGAAATATCGAATTTGTATGCGGCACAGAAGTCTTGAATGGCAGCAAATGAGGCCGCGAGCTTACCATGTCGGACGCTGGTTTTGACTGGCCCGGCCTGCGGCCTGCCGATCGTGCTTGCATCTGCCGCGAGCCATCAGTACAAAACGGCCCTGAGTCGGAAAATACCGGCCAAGGCCTGACATCTTGAGGAAGAATTGGAATGAAGAAGTGGCAATGTATCGTCTGTGGCCTGATCTATAACGAAGCTGACGGCTGGCCTGACGATGGCATCGCGCCCGGCACCCGCTGGGAGGACGTTCCAGACGATTGGCTTTGCCCGGACTGCGGTGTCGGCAAAATGGACTTCGAAATGATCGAAATCAACTGATCATCCTTCACGTAAAGGCCCCATGGAGAGCAACATGAGCGCACCTGTCGTCATCGTCGGTACCGGCCTGGCCGGTTACAACCTGGCCCGGGAGTTTCGCAAACTCGATAGCGAGACCCCGCTGCTGCTGATTACCGCGGACGACGGTCGTTCCTACTCCAAGCCGATGCTTTCCACCGGCTTTGGCAAGAACAAGGACGCCGACGGCCTGAGCATGGCCGAGCCGGGGACCATGGCCGAGCAACTGAAGGCTGAAGTCCGCACCCACACCCGTATCAGCGGCATCGATCCGGGCCACAAGCGCTTGTGGATCGGTGAAGAAGCGCTGAACTACCGCGACCTGGTCCTGGCCTGGGGCGCTGAAACCGTGCGCGTGCCGGTGCAAGGCGACGCGGCGGACCTGATCTTCCCCATCAATGACCTGGAAGACTACGCCCGCTTTCGTGCGTCGGCCGCCGGCAAGCGCCGGGTGCTGTTGCTGGGCGCCGGCCTGATCGGCTGTGAATTCGCCAACGACCTGATCCTCGGCGGCTACGAAGTGCAACTGGTGGCGCCCTGCGAGCAGGTCATGCCGACGCTGCTGCATCCGGCTGCCGCCGCTGCGGTGCAGGCTGGACTGGAAAGCCTGGGTGCCCGCTTCCACCTGGGGCCGGTACTCAACCGCCTGCAACGGGTCGCCGACGGGTTGGAGGCGCATCTGTCCGACGGCCAGGTGATCGCCTGCGACCTGGTGGTTTCGGCCATCGGCCTGCGTCCGCGTATCGACCTGGCGGCCGCCGCCGGCCTGGTGGTCAATCGGGGCGTGGTGGTCGACCGCCACCTGAAAACATCCCACGCCAACATCTATGCCCTGGGCGACTGCGCCGAGGTCGATGGCTTGAACCTGCTGTACGTGATGCCGCTGATGAGCTGCGCCCGCGCCCTGGCCCAGACCCTGGCGGGCAATCCGACCGCCGTCGGCTACGGTCCGATGCCGATTACTGTGAAGACACCGGTATGCCCGTTGGTCGTATCGCCGCCACCACGGGGCCGTGAGGGTACCTGGAGTGTCGAAGGGCAGGGCTCCGACATCAAGGTGTTGTGCCGCGACGCCGAAGGCAACCTCCTGGGCTATGCCCTGACAGGCACAGCGGTGACGGAGAAACTGGCCCTGAACAAGGAACTTCCGCCCTTGCTGGCGTAAATACTGGGGGGTCTGTCGCAAAAGCCATGCTTTTGATGCCACAAAGGTCGCGCGGACACTGGCGTCGTGTCCGGGCCCGTGCCATCCTCACTCCCGTCTGCCGCAGTGTAGAGCCTGCGGTGCCTTAGAGGCTGTTTCCCAAGAGAACAGTCCAGACATAACAACAAAAAAACCGTCAAAGGGGCTTCATTCATGCGTAAACCAGAACTCGCCGCCGCCATCGCGGAAAAAGCAGACCTCACCAAAGA
The DNA here is from genome assembly GCF_006227205.1 of Pseudomonas sp. ICMP22404. Taxonomy (GTDB): domain Bacteria; phylum Pseudomonadota; class Gammaproteobacteria; order Pseudomonadales; family Pseudomonadaceae; genus Aquipseudomonas. The sequence continues at coordinate 515,566 of NZ_VCNG01000001.1, read as the reverse complement.
ACAAGCCAACCGCGTCCTCAACGCCGTCCTGGAAGAAATCACCGGCGCCCTGCACCGCAAGGACAGCGTCACCCTGGTGGGCTTCGGCACTTTCCTGCAACGTCACCGCGGCGCCCGCACCGGCAAGAACCCACAAACCGGTGAGCCGGTGAAAATCAAGGCCAGCAACACCGTTGCTTTCAAACCGGGCAAGATGTTGAAGGACAGCGTCAACCCGTAATTGCTACGGGCTCCTCGGGCAGAGGGGATAAAGCAGCAATGAAAAAGGGCATGACGAGGGAGTCGGATGCCCTTTTTTATGGCTTTTTTTCAGTGGCCCAGTGCCCGTCAAGCTGTTATCGCGAGCAGGCTCGCTCCCCCAGGGGATCTGCGAACGACCCCAATCCATTGTGGGAGCGAGCCTGCTCGCGATAGCGGTCTACCGACCCACCACCGGGTAATGCCTGATGCGGCACGCATAGTTATTGCCATCGCCCTTGCAAATGCCATCCAGATACCGGTAGTCGACACGCACCGACTGCCCTTTCCCCGGCCATTGCTTGCGGGGCAGCGTGGCTTGGTAGTCGGGGGTTTCCGGCGTGAACGTGAGGCTCGAGCCTTCCTCCGGACATTCGATCGCGGGCGATTTGCGGCTTACTTTCAGAACCTCGGCCTGGAGCTGCGGATACGGTTGTTTCAGCACCTCGACGATGCGCAGTTCCAGACGGCAGATCTGCCACGTTGCCGCATGCACGGGCGCGCACATCAGCGGGAAAATCAAAGCCATTAACACACGGCGCATCGCCTGGTTATTCATCGTTGTGCGGCTCGAGATGGGGGCTGGAGGGAAGCTTACCCTGGCGTCGAATTCAATTCGAATAGAGCTTGCCATTCCTGATGGGAATGTAGCGCATGAAATTAATGAATTTTTATTATCCCAACGGGTGACGTAGCTTGATTCTCGGACATAGGAGAGCCGCCTTGAAATCATCCCCACACCCCTCAGCTGCAAAATTCGATGCCGCCCGAGCCAATGAATACGGTCGACAAAGCCGTATCGCGCTGGCCGGGTATGACGCCTGCCAAGACTTGGCCGCCTGCATGCTGGCGGCAAGCCTCGATCAGACAGGCTCGGCGAACATACTGGTCGTGGGCGCTGGCGGCACGGCTCAGGAGATCATTGCAATGGCAGCGTTGGAGCCAGGTTGGCGCTTCACTGCCGTCGACCCTTCTGAGCCGATGCTGGAGGCCGCCAGGCAACAGTTGGAGGCGAACGGCTTGCTTGAAAGAACACGCCTGCATCTCGGTCAGGTCGAGGACCTGGCAGCGGACGGGTCTTACGATGCCGCCACCCTGATCGGTGTGTTCCATCACCTCGAGGGCGATGAAGCCAAGCGGCAGATCTTTCGGTCCATACGGGCCCATTTGAAACCGGGGGCGCCTCTGGTCGTGGCGGGGAACCAATACGCTTATGCCAGCCAACCGTTGCTGCTGGCGGCCTGGGGACAACGCTGGCGGCAGCACGGCGCAAGTCCGGATGAAGTGAAGGTCAAGCTCGGTAAGATCCTTGAAGGTGCCGACCCTCCGCATTCCGAGGCAGCCGTCATGACGTTGTTGCATGAGTCCGGATTCGGCGATGCCACCCGCTTCTTCAGCAGCCTGTTCTGGAGCGCCTGGTTGACGTGCAAGACGGCTTGAAGATCCAGGTAACGGGTGACCAGGGAGGCTGTGGGAGGGAGAAATGAGACGGGTGTCATAGCCCCGTGAACGGCCCCTCCCCATGCCTTGATTGTTACCATCTATTGCTTGAAGATCTGCCGCTGACTCCGCCACCTCCTTGCCTGGAAACAACCCGAATCATGCCGCTCTATCGCCTCCAAGAAGCCGACCTCGACATTCCCGACAGTTGGCAGGACCAGAGCATTAACATCTTCAAGTTGCCCGCCGTCGGAACGGCCAGGGAAGCCAGTTTCGTCATCAGCCGCGACCCGGGCCGGGGCGATACACCGTTCAACGACTACGTCGCCACGCAACTGGCAAGCGCCGAGCAGCAGTTGCCCGGATTCAATCTGATCAAGCGCTGGGATTTCGCGCTCCATGGCCATGCAGCGGTGTTGCTCGATTACAGCTGGCAGCGCGAGGGGCGGGAGCTGATGCTGCGCCAGGTGTTCATCGACCGCCAGCCCGTGGGGTTGATCACGACCCTGACCACCACCCCGAACGATCTCGTGCACCACGAGTCGGCGTGGAAGATGGCCATGCACTCACTCAAGCTGCGTCCACAAACGGCCTGATTACCCTGCGCGAAGACGATAACCCCAAATGGATATGTTGGCCGCTGCGCGTCTTGGCGATGAAATTGCCCACGGTTTTGGTGTCGCCGCGATGGTGGCGGGTGCCGTTGCCGGTGCGTTGATCGGTGCGGCGGTGGTCGCAGCCACCGTGGCGACCGGCGGCGTGGCGCTGGCGATCATGGCCGGTTCGATTGCCGCGGGCGGCCTGTCGATGTTCCAGATCATCAAGGGCCTGAACACCATCTTCAACCTGCCCGAGCCGACCACGGGAGTGTTGGTCATGGGCAGCCTCAACGTCCAGATCAATAACCGCAACGCGATGCGCGCGGGGGCAGACGTGTCGTCCTCGTGTTCGGGCCTGCCGATGAATCACCCGATCTGGCCATTCCCGGTGCTGATCGCCGAAGGCAGCGCAACAGTTTTCATCAATGGCAGGCCGGCGGCGCGGTTGCAGAGCAAGATGGTCTGCGGCGCGCACATCAAGAGCGGCAGCCCCAATACGTTCATTGGCGGGCCAACGGTTGCGGTCGCCTTTGTCCTCGATCTCGAAGGGTGGCTGCACACCGGGCTGGAAGCCCTGGGCATGGTCGCCATGGGCGCCGCCGCGGTGCTGGCGGCGATGGCCGGTGCGGCGGCCTTCGCCGGGTTTGTGGTGATCGGTGGCGCGATGATGGGGGGCATGGCGCTGTTGGGTCAGTTGGGCGACCGCCTCGGCCCGGGTTATCGCGACTTGCTCCAGGGCATCGCCGGCATGGCGCTGCTGGGCCTGGGGCCGAAAATGGCTCGCCTAGGCGCGACCCCGACACCCCGCGCGGCGGCCTACAAGGCGGGGGTGACCGAAGCCGATATCATGGCGATTCCCAAGGGCAGCCGACCGCCGCCGCGGGATTATCTGGAAGGCCCGTATGTCGATAAGCACCTCAAGACCTTCGAGGAGGAGGGTGGCAGTTTCCTGTTCACCTCGGACGATATCGCCAACCCCAAATATGGTTCGTTCAACCCGAACAAGTTCGTCATGGCAAAATCCGACCTGAACGCCGTGGTCGCCGAGTACAAGAAAACCGGCGACGTGTCGGTACTTGAGTCGGCCTTGGGTTACGATCCGGGATCGCTGGTGGGCAAGGACATCTACATGATGAACCTGGACAACCCCAAGGTGCTGATGCCCACCGGTAACGAAGGCGGGGTGAACTCGCTGTGGCGGCCGGGCGGCCTGACCCATCCGGGCGGCATGCGCGAAGCGGTGCTGGACAACGTGCCCATCGCCCATGGCAACGATATCAACGCGTTGATGACCACCCGAGACGTAGTGAGAATCCAATGAGCAATCCAAGTGACAACGTGCTGCTGCTGGCGTTGGCCAATAACGATCTGGACAAGTTCCTGGTGGGCGAGCCGTTCTACTTTCTCGAAGCCAAGAGCGATAACGACGAGCCGCAGAACGTGGTGGCCGCGTTCGACCAGTTGATCATGCCGTACTGGCGCCAGACCCACGACGCCAGCTTCCCCATGCGCTTCGTCTCGGCGCTGCTGACGATGCTGGCGACCTACCCGGACCGCACGCGGGCGATCTACATCGCCCACGACTGGGTCTGGTACTACCGCTTCTGTCAGGACAAACAGCGCAAGCAGCCGCAAGGCCCCTATGGCGATCTGTTTGACGTGGACATGGGCAGTGTCGCCGTCGCCCTCAAGCGTTTGCTGGAACGGCACAAGGCCGAACTGGTAGCCGATACCCGCTGGGCGGGCGCTACGTGGAACAGCCCGGATGGCATGTGGACACCGTTGATGCGCTCGGCAGTGACAGTGCGTGACAAGCTGGGCGGCCCGGATTTCGTGCCGGCCAACATCTGACAGGGCGGTGCAGAAACCTGTGGGAGCAAAGCTTGCTCGCGATAGCGGCAGGCCGGTCAACATTATGGGTGACTGACTTACTGCTATCGCGAGCAAGCTTTGCTCCCACAGGCTTAACTGACTGGCATTTAGGGCTGGCCCTTACACTCAAGGAAGGCAGGCGTGATGCAATCTCGTTTTGATCCGCTGGTTCATATCGACTGGAAAACGCCGGGCGGCGAGCTCCTTGGGTTGCTCCAGCATTACTACCCCGATATCGACGTGTTTGTCGGCCAGCCATTCGAGGCGTTGCTGGACGAGCTCTCCAACGAAATGCCCGAGATCTGCTTCCAGGCGCTGGCGAACGCCTTGGCTGAAAGCGCCTATGACCTGTGGAACCTGGACGCTGGCGGCGATGATTATCGGCCGGTGGTGGTCCCGACCGAGCAGCGCGAGGCATTTGCCAGGCACTGGCAAGACCAGGAGGACTTCACAGCGAGCTTGATCGAGCCGGAAAAGGCTAGGGTCGCTGAGCGGAAAACCGCGCGCAAACCGGCCAGGCGCAGCAAGGTGAACTGGCTCCAGGAAGTGCACGACTATCCCGGCCCCACCTACGTCCATGACGGCAACTACCACAACGGTTGGGCCGCCATTACCGAGCAGGACGATGAGCAGTGGCTGTGCTTCCTGATTGACTACAATCAGTGGCCGCCCGCCGAGCAGGACATGCTCGAACATCGCACCGATGGGCTCGACGGCGCCGATCTGCAGCTCATCGACGCCAATGCCCGGCGCAGCCTGTGGCGGCGTCGGGTCAGGAGCGGCGACTACAGTTCGGACGACCGCTATAAGTACGAAGTTCGCCAAGGCGACGACATCCAGGCTTTCGGCCCTGCCGAGGTAGAGTGGCCAGGGTTTGAACAACCCTGCGTCGTGGTGGATACCGAGGTCTTCGAACGCCAGCGCATCTACGAGCCGGTGCCGATGACGCGTATCTGGCGGATCTCCGCGCAGGCCAGCGAAGTCATTTTCGAACACCCGGATGAACTGACGATACTGCCTATCGGCCCCCGTCGCCTGCTGTTCATGCAACACAACGGCCCACAGTGCTGGATCTGGAACCAGGACCCACCGCACCAGGCCATCGCCGCCAGGCCGATGCCGGCGGTGGACGGCTACCACCTCAGGGCTTCGACCGCCTACCTGGGGGGTGATGAGATCCTGCTGTTCAGCGAAGACAAGCGCCCTAATCTCGAAGACCCGCGCTACCACGAGACCGTGCTGCTGGCGTGGCGCTTCAACCTGGTCACGGGCACCGCAACGAAGGCGCTGCTGGATGGCTTTGGCAGCGAGGTGCGCCAGGACACTCGCCTGCTCGTCACAGAGCCAAAGAACCTCATCACGCTACGCACGTTCCACGGGCATGTTCATGTCAGCCGAGGGCACGGTGACTGGTGGGTCTGGAACTACACCACCAATACGTTCGGCTCGTACACCCTGGCCTGGTTCTGGAATCAGCTCGACAACCAGGTGCTCAAACTGTCCAGCCAGGATATCCGGCGTATCAAGCCGCAGGTGCGTTACCTGCCGGCACAGGACCGCTACCTGGCGTTCGAAGCGGATTTCGTTGCCAGGTTGCCGGTGTTCAGCGAAATGCTCGAGGCCAAGGGCGGCGAGGTGCTGAGTTTCGACTGATGCGGTGCGCAAGGCACAGGGACTGCGGTCTTATTCGCTGCGGGTGCGGGTCTGCCCTTGGGTGCACAGCACTTCACGGTGTATTGCTATGGGTTACGGCATGCTCATCAAGGCCATTCTCAGGCGTTTGACCAGCTTTGGATTCTTGAGGCAATCGGCCGGGCGCTTGTTACCCAGGGCCGGCACGACCTGTTCCAGCCACCACATGCCCTCCTTGAGCCCGCGTTTCCCGTAGAGCACCACGGCCATGTCGAGGTGGTCGTCCATGGCCTTGGCGAGCGTGCGAGCGCTGTCGTCGAGGTAGTCCTCTTCGTACAGGCGCACGAAAGTTTGCCAGTCGGCGTCGCCGACATATTCGTCTTCCAGTCCCATGTCAAAAACCTGCAAAGGAGATCAAGTTGCTGCCGGTCGGGTTTCGCGCCGACGGCGCCAGGATCCCATCATAACCGTTGGCCTTGGCCCAGGCGCCAATCTGGTGGGTCTGGGTGTATTTGTTGCCGGTGATGCTTTTAAGGGACACGCCCAGTTGTTTGCGCACATCGGCCCGGGTCAGATCGAGGACGTTGTTGAGCTGCACCTTTTTGCTCACCAGCACCCGCGTGGACAGGTCCACGCCCCAGTGATTGACCTCGCCCATGGCGGTCTTGCGCGAGTTGGCGCCATAGACGCCGCCAAGCCCCGGCGCGGTATAACGGTGCCGGGCGGCAACGTTCCACTTGTGGGCGGTCCAGGTGGTGCTGATCCGCCCGGGTTCTTCGAACCGATAAACCGTCCGATTGACCTTGCGCCCCTTCGGCGGGGTGGTGCATTTCATCAGCCCCAGAGGGTCGATCCAGCTCACCGGGTTCGGTGCGTACTGGTAGAGGTTCAGCCCCCCGGCAAGGCCGATGGGGTCCGGCGTGGTGAAACGGCCTATGTCCGGGTCGTAGAAGCGCAGGGTGTTGTAGTGCAGCCCGGTTTCGCGGTCCAGGTACTGGCCCTGGAACCGCAGGTTCTGCTCTTCGATGTAATACGGTTCGCGCAGCTCTTCGGCGGTGTTGCCCCACACTTGGTAATGGGCGCGCCAGAGCGTATGGCCGTCGCTTTCCGAAAGTTGTTCGGGCTGGCCGTTGAAGTCGTTGTGGTAGTAACGGACCTTTTGCTGCTCACCAAGGCCATCGACCCGCGCCAAAGGCTCGTGGCCGTCGTCGGCATAGATGTAGAGGCTGGTCTGGCTGTCGCGGTGTTCCTGCAACAGTTGCAGCGCATCCCAAGTAAAGCGCGTACGACCAAGCGGGGTAGCATGGCGATCGTACTCGGTTTTTTCGATGCGTCGGCCCAGCGGGTCGTAGGTCATCTTCACGACCGAGCCGTTGTCGTTGTGCACCTCCACCAAACGCTGTTCGGCGTCGTACTTGAAGCGCTGGACACCGCGTCGGCTGCTGCGTTTTTCCACCATGCGGCCAAAGCCGTCGTAGCGGTAGCGCTTGTCCTGATAGGTCAGCAAGCGGTTATGGGTGACGTGGCCGGAGCCCGCCAGTCCGTCGAGCAGGTTGGCGGCCGGGTCGTAGGCGAAACCTTCACGCTGACCCTTGAGATTGTCCTGGCTGGCGAGGATGCGGCCGGTGGCGTCGTAGTGCAGCAGTTGACGATGGGGCGCTTCGGGCTGGTTGTCGAAGCGCTCCACCAGCTGATCGCTGCCGTCGTAGGCAAACAACGACTGCGCCGCTGGCGGCAGCAGTGTCGACTGCTCCCGTTGCCGTCGCTGACGGGCCCGCAAGCGGCCGCTGCGGTCGTATTCGCTACGGGTGCTGAGACTGCCCTGGGTGCGCAGCACCTCGCGGTGCAGGCGGTCGCGCTCGAAGTCACTGATGACCTGGCCATCGAGGTTGATCTGGTGCAAATGGCCGCTGCCGTAGTGCAGGCGGTTCAGCCAGCGACCATCGGGGAGCTGAGTCTGTGTAAGGTTGCCCAGTTCGTCATAGCGATGCGTGAGGCGACCGGCCCACCCTTGTTCGGTGATCAGTTGACCAAGCGCGTCGTAGCTGAAGCCGATGCTTTGCTGTTCGCCGGCCAGGCCGGTGAAGGTGATGGCCTTGACCTGATCGAGGGCGTCATAGCGGTATTCGGTTCGCCCATCGGCGGTGACCTTGGCGACCAACCGACCCATGGCATCGCGTTCCAGCTCATGGATGACGGGCGCTTGCGGCGAGAGGTCCAGGTCGGTGCTGCCGGGAACGGCGAAGGCCTGCACGCAAGTGACGTTGTCCAGCGCATCGTAGGCGTAGCGCTTGAGGCTGCCATCCAGACTGTGCTGGGCGCTCAAGCGGTCGCCCGCATCCCAGGCAAACCGATAACTTTCGCCGTTCTCGTTGGTCAGGGCCAGCAGCCGCCCATAACTGTCGTAGCTCAACTCCACCCGTCGGCCATGGGCATCGGTGCGCAGGCGCAGTTGACCGCTCGGCGTGTGTTGGAAAGACGTGGTGTGGCCGGCGGGATCGCTGTAGCCGATCAACTGGCCGCTGGCATCGCGTTGATAGTGTTCGATGCGACCGTCCGGCAACTGCTTGCTCAGCAACCGGCCCTGGTCGTCGTAGCTGAAGCGCGTGCGTTCCCCCAACGCATCGCTGCTGCTGAGCAACAGACCGCGCTCGTCGTAGTTCAACCGGGTGGTGTAGCCGGAGCAGTCGGTGTGTTCGCTGAGTTGGCCGAGGGCCGTCCAGCGCATGGTCTTGCTTTTGCCGCTGGCGTCGATGACTTCCACCACTTGGCCGTGGGCGTCGTGGCGATAGCGGGTGACGTGGCCCAGCGGGTCGGTTTCGCGAATGCGATTGCCACGCGCGTCATAGCGGTACTGCCAGGTATTGCCCGCGGCATCGGTTTCGGCCAGAGGCAGGGCCCAGTGTTCGAGCCACAGCGTCGATTCGCTGCGGCCGAGCGGGTCGAGGGTTTGGCAGAGATTGCCCGCTTCGTCATAGCTGAACTGATGCTGCCCACCGTTGGGGTCGGTCGCTACCAGCAACTGGCTTTCGTCGTTCCATTCGAATGCCCAGGTGCGATTCAGTGCATCGGTGGCTTCGGTGATCTGGTAGCGCGCATCCCAGCGCCGGGTGCTGACGCGATTCAAGCCGTCGGTGATGCGGGTGATGCCGCCGGCCAGGTCATAGTCGAATGTGTAGGTATCGCCGGCGTCGGTCCAATGGCGGACCACACGCCATTCCCGGTCTTCGACCAAGGCCCATTCGTAGAAGCACCGCAGCCCCGTGGGCAACTGATGCTCCACCATCCGCCGCCCGAAGTCGTAGGCATAACGGCGTTTGACCTGGCTGTTGGACTGGCGCACCTGCGCCAGGTCTCCCTGGGCGTCGTAGCCGTAGTGCATCAGTACTTCGCGGCGCTGGTCGGGGTAGAGGCGGTCGATTCGGCTGACCCGTCGTGGCTGGTGCTCGTCGTAGGCCAGTTCGACCTGAACCTGATCGAAGGTGTCGCGTAGCCGCACCAGGCGCCCGCTTTCGTCGTAGTCGAGGTGGATACGGTTGTCGTTGCGATCACCGAGCTGCTCCAGGCGCAGCCGCGTGGCATTCGCCGATGTGGGCTTGAACAACCGGTACAACCCGTCCGCGCTTTCGATCAGCAGTTCACCGTTGGCGTGCCGCCGCACGCTGAGGCCTTCGCCGGCGCTGAACACCGCGCCGCCCAAGGGGATCGAACCCATGTCGATGCGCCGGCCCTGTTCGTCGGTATAGATCAGGGTTTCGCCGCCCTCGGGATGGGGCAGGACCTCTACGCGTATTTCGTAGGCGACGCTCCAGCCGGCACCGAACAGGCCGTCACGGCGTTCGTCGCGGCTGTTGTAGAAACGCTGCCAGTCGATGGGCAGGATGCCCGGCAAGACGAAGTCCAGTTCCTCGACATCCCCCAATACTTTGGCGCCGGTCGCCGCATGCACCGGGTTCGATGAGCCCATGGCCGCGTTGGCCGCCGCGCCCATCGCGCTGCTGACCGCCATCGAGGCCGCGCCGCCTATCAACATGCACGGCAGGTTGCTCAGGAACTTGCCCTTGCCGCCCTTGAGCATCAGCAACGCGGTGACCGCCAGCCCCACGCCCGGCGTCTTGCCGCTGCGAATCTCGCGTACCACCACGGTGCCGCCGCCAATGGTCACGTCGGGAGAAATCAGCCCGGACGAGACCACCTTGGCTTCGCAGGTACTGCGGTCGCCGCTGCGCACGGCGGGCTGGCCGTTGATGGTGACCTTATCCGAACCTTCAGCCAGGAACTGCGGCGGCATCGGCGGGTGCTTCAGGCAGGTGATCATGTCCAGCGGCTTGGGCACGGCACCGGGGGCGGGTGTGGCGACGGTGGGCCGCCACATCTGCGAGAAGAAACTCTCGGCCATGTCCAGGTAGCTGGGCTCGGGCGCTTCCAGCTCGGTGCCGGCCGGTGCGACATGGGATTCGATGGCCCCGGCGGCGCGGGCGGCGGGAATGTTGTTGGTCAGGGTGTCGGTGGAACCGGTGAGGATGTTGGCCTGCACCGTGGGCGGAAAGAGGGCGTTGCCGATGCCCTCGCAAATATTGCTCAGGCCCTTGTCGGCGCCGGTCTTGCTCATGGCGAGGCCGACGACTGCACCGACCACGGCGCCGAGCAGGAAGCAACCGAGGCCGCCGGTCGCGACCGTGATGCCGGTGGCCGCGACCACGGCAGCGGTGGCGACGGCCGTGATCGCGATGTTGGCCGCCACCTCCAGCACCCCGCCGAGGATGTCGGCCATCATCGAGGTGTGATCCAGCGCGTCGCCCAGCCTTGCAGCCCAGAGCGCGTCAGACATGCACGTCGCTCATCAGACCGGCCCGTCGAACACGAGCGAACTCTTGATCGTAGCCCAATGCGCGGCTTCGGCAGCGCCGAGTGGCTCGGGCTTGACGTAGCTCAGGGCAAACATCTTGCGAGTACCGGGCAGCACCAGGGCCAACTGGTACTGGAAGACTTTTTCGTTGCCCTTGCTGAACTGGCTGCGCAGCTCGATGCCTTCGACTTCCTGGTTGGCGCCCAGGCGTACCGTGGCGCCCGGTTGGCAGCGCAGTTCCTGTACCTGTTTTTCCAGGCGCTTGAGCTGATCGTCGAGGTTGCTTTGCAGGGTTTCGCCGTCGGCCAGCAAGCTGCGACTGACGATCAGCGAAGTCCCCAGCTCGGGGAACTTGAGGATGTTGATCGTCGCGTCCAGCAACTCGCTGGGCGGCAATTGGAGCTGGAATTCGTTGATGCGGTAAGTCATGGCGCCTGAATCTCTGGATTAACCCTTGGGGAACGCGGCTTTGACGTTGGCGTCGATGCTGGCCTTGACGCCCTGGCCGTCAGGGGTGGCACCCGGGCCGCCGCCATTGTTCAGGTGCAGGACGCCACCGGTGTTGAACTCGGCATCGCCCTTGGCATAGAAGCTGATCTGCACGCCGGTCAGGTTGATCTGGCCGCTGGCATTGAGCTCCAGGATGCTTTCACCGCACACCAGCCGCAGGTTTTCGCCCACTTCGATGACGTAGCTCTGGCTGATGCTGTCGGTCTTGCGCAGGCCCACCGACAGAATGTCTTCCTGTTTGACGATGCGCAGGCGGTTGTTGCCGATGGTCACTGTCTCGTCATGGCCGATGCTCTTGTTGCGGTCGTGACCCACCGAATGGCTTTCATCCACCTCGACCACAATGTCCTGGTTGCGCTCGGCATGGATGTACAACTGCTCGGCGCCTTTCTTGTCCTCCATGCGAATTTCATTGAAATTCGCCGGCGTGCCGCCCTTGCTCGAGCGGCTCTTCATGCCGCTCTGGGTGGCGTTGTCGGGCAAGTCGTAAGGCACGGTCTGTTCGGCGTTGTAGACGCGGCCGGTGATGATCGGCCGGTCCGGGTCGCCTTCGAGGAAGCTGACAATGACTTCCTGGCCGATGCGCGGAATCTGCATCGAGCCCCAGTTCTTGCCGGCCCAGGATTGCGACACGCGGATCCAGCACGAGCTGTTCTCGTTGGACTGGTCGTGTCGGTCCCAGTAGAAGTGCACCTTCACCCGGCCGAACTGATCGGTCCAGATTTCCTCGCCCTTGGGGCCGACCACCAGGGCGGTCTGCGGCCCTTTGACGATGGGCCGATGGGTGTGGGGCAGCGGGCGATAGCTCTGCTGCGCGTCGATGCAGGTCAGGCTGCTTTCGAACTGTGCCGACGGTGCGCCGCCGCTGGTTTCGCCGCTTTCCTGGGACAGGTAGTAGCGAGCCCCGACGATCAGGTATTCGCGGTTCTGGTCCTGGCGGGTGAAGCCGGTCAGGCTGAACAGATGACCCGAGCCCAGGCCCCGCGCGTTACCGGCCAGCTCGACCTGTTCGTGCAGGGTCTGCAAGGCTTCGATGCGGGTGCGGGCATAGTGTTCGCCGTCTTCGCTCTGCACGTAGGTGCCGGGGTAGTCGTACAGCGGATAGTCACCGGCGGCATGGGGCCGGGGCATCGCCGAACGCACGTCGATGCGCGCACTGGGGCGCTGGAAGTCATAGTCGTTGAGTTCCAGCGAGCCGGGCTGCACTTCCTGGGCCAGGTGCCAGTCGTGAATGTGGTCGCGCTCGCGTTGCTGCTCGTTCTTCGGGTAGTAAGGCACCGACGCGTAGCCGGGCGCGCTGGTGTGGGCACCGTAGGCATCGGCCAGCACCAGCACATGACGGCCCTGCTCGTGGCGGAAGAAGTAGTAGATCCCTTCCTGCTCCATCAGGCGGCTGACGAAGTCGAAGCTGGTCTCGCGGTACTGCACGCAGTATTCCCACTCGCGATAGGGCCGGCTCAAGGCGTCTTCGAAATCGGAGAAACCCAGGTCGCGGAACACCTGCTTGATGATCTGCGGGATGGTCAGGTTCTGGAAAATCCGGCAATCGGAGGTGCGCGTCAGCAGCCACAGCCAGGGCCGCAGCGTGGCCTGGTAACTGGCGAACTGGCCTTGGTCGACGTTCTGGCTGAAGCGGGCCACGATGCCGTGGAAATGCCGCTCGCCACCGCCGTCCAGTTGCATGCTCACGCACATGGGTTTGCCGAGCACCTGATTGAGATCGATGGCGTTGTCCAGTGAGTGCAGCTGCAACTCATAGTTGAACAGCCTTCCCAGCTCTTCGCCGCCGCCCATGTCCTTGAGCAGCAGCACCTCGGGCCCCAGGGGGCTGGTGATTTTGGCCAGGCGTGAGGCTTGGTTGAATAACATCGAGTGTCCCGTGCAAGTTGTGTTGGCTGAAGGAGCGCAACCCACTGTGGGAGCGAGCCTGCTCGCGATGGCGGTGGGTCAGTCAACGCGAGGTTGAATGTAATTCCGCTATCGCGAGCAGGCTCGCTCCCACAGGGTTTTCTGTGTTCCTGTCAGGTCAGGCCGCGTCGCTGAAATCGTACTGCAATTCGTTGTCCACCGCGCTGATCCGCACGCCGGCCATGGCCTTGCCTTCGAGCATGCGGGTCAGGAATTCGCGGCTCATGTCCGGCAGCAGGCTGTTGGTCAGGATGGTGTCGATCATGCGGCCGCCGCTTTCGGTTTCGGTGCAGCGCGAGACGATCAGGTCGATCACCGCGTCGTCGTAGTCGAAAGCGACTTTGTGGGTGCTCTCCACGCGCTTCTTGATGCGGTTGAGTTGCAGGCGGGTGATGGCCTTGAGCATCTCGTCGCTGAGCGGGTAGTACGGGATCGTCACCAGGCGGCCGAGCAGGGCCGGCGGGAAAATCTCCAGCAGCGGTTGGCGCAGGGCCTTGGCGATTTCCTCCGGCTCGGGCACGTCCTGCGGGTTCTTGCACACCTCGGCGATCAGCTCGGTGCCGGCGTTGGTGGTCAGCAGGATCAGGGTGTTCTTGAAGTCGATCACCCGACCTTCGCCGTCCTCCATCACGCCTTTGTCGAACACCTGGAAGAAGATCTCGTGCACGTCCGGGTGGGCTTTCTCCACCTCGTCCAGCAACACCACGCTGTACGGTTTGCGCCGCACGGCTTCGGTCAGCACGCCGCCTTCGCCGTAGCCGATGTAGCCCGGTGGCGCGCCCTTGAGGGTGGACACGGTGTGGGCTTCCTGGAACTCGCTCATGTTGATGGTGATGACGTTCTGCTCGCCGCCGTACATGGCTTCGGCCAGGGCCAGGGCGGTTTCGGTCTTGCCCACGCCGGAGGTGCCGGCGAGCATGAACACGCCGATGGGCTTGCTCGGGTTGTCGAGGCCGGCGCGGGAGGTCTGGATGCGCTTGGCGATCATCTGCAGGGCATGGTCCTGGCCGATGATGCGTTTTTTCAAGTGCTGGTCGAGGTTGAGCACGGTTTCCAGTTCGTTGCGGGCCATGCGGCCCACGGGGATACCGGTCCAGTCGGCGACCACCGAGGCCACGGCCTGGTAATCCACGGTCGGCAGGATCAGCGGGGTTTCGCCTTGCAGGGCGGTCAGGCGCTGTTGCAGGTCCACCAGCTTTTCGCGCAGGGCGTGGCTTTCGTTGTCGGAAGCTTCGCTGGCGTCCTCGCTGTCCACCACACCGACGCGTTCGCGCAGGGTGGCGCGGGTGGCAAGCAGTTCGTCCACCAGAGTCTTCTCCTCGGCCCAGCGGCTTTCCAGCTCGGCGAGGCGCTCGCGTTCGGCGCTCAGCAGGCTTTCGGTCTGGGTCTGGCGTGTGCCGATGACCACGCCAATCGCGTGCTCACGAGCGATGATCTGCAGTTCGGTTTCCAGCGCTTCGATGCGCCGACGGCTGTCATCCACTTCGGCCGGCACGGCGTGCAGGCTGATGGCGACGCGAGCACAGGCGGTGTCCAGCAGGCTCACGGATTTGTCCGGCAACTGGCGCGCGGGGATGTAGCGGTGGGACAGCTTGACCGAGGCCTCCAGGGCTTCGTCGAGGATCTGCACCTGATGGTGCTGCTCCATGGTCGAGGCCACGCCGCGCATCATCAGCAGGGCTTTGTCTTCCGACGGCTCGGCCACCTGCACCACCTGGAAGCGCCGGGTCAGAGCCGGGTCTTTCTCGATGTGCTTCTTGTATTCGGCCCAGGTCGTGGCGGCCACGGTGCGCAGGGTTCCGCGGGCCAGGGCTGGCTTGAGCAGGTTGGCCGCGTCACCGGTACCGGCGGCGCCACCGGCACCCACCAGGGTGTGGGCTTCGTCGATGAACAGGATGATCGGCTTCGGTGAGGCCTGGACGTCTTCGATGACCTGGCGCAGACGCTGTTCGAATTCGCCTTTCATGCTCGCGCCGGCCTGCAACAGGCCGACGTCGAGGCTGCGCAGTTCCACGTCCTTGAGGGACGGCGGCACGTCACCGGCAACGATGCGCAGGGCAAAGCCCTCGACCACGGCGGTCTTGCCCACGCCGGCTTCACCAGTGAGGATCGGGTTGTTCTGCCGGCGGCGCATGAGGATGTCCACCAGTTGGCGGATCTCTTCGTCACGGCCGACGATCGGGTCGAGCTTGCCACTGCGGGCCTGTTCGGTGAGGTCGACGGTAAAGCGCTTGAGGGCTTCCTGTTTGCCCATGGCGCTGGGGGCCATGGCACCGCTGGCTTCGCCCGGCACACTGCCCGCGTTGAAACCGTCGCTGGCGGTCAGGGCGTTTTCCGGGGAGTCGCCGACGTACTCGTCAAAGCGCTCGCTCAGGGCTTCGGCCTTGACCTTGTCGAACTCCGACGACAGCCCCAGCAGGGCATGGCGCAGGCTTGGGGTCTTGAGGATGCCCAGCACCAGGTAACCGGTGCGCACCTGGCTTTCGCCGAACATCAGGCTGCCGTAGACCCAGCCGCGTTCCACGGCTTCTTCGACGTGGGAGGACAGGTCGGTGATCGAGGTCGAGCCCCGTGGCAGGCGGTCCAACGCGTCGGTCAGGTCCCGGGCCAGGCGCGCCGGCTCGACGTTGAACTGGCGGATGATGCGGTGCAGGTCCGAATCCTGCAGCTGCAGCAACTGGTGAAACCAGTGGGCCAGTTCCACATAGGGGTTACCGCGCAGCTTGCAGAACACGGTGGCGGCTTCGATGGCTTTGTAGGCCACACTGTTGAGTTTGCCGAACAACGCGGCGCGACTGATTTCACCCATGCTCATGGCTCCTTGAGGTCTGTGAGGTGTTGGCCTGTTCGGCGTAATGCCGGGCCAGTATTAGATCGTTGGCATCTTTTTCGGGCTGTCCCAGCCAGGTGTTGAACCCCAGGCGGAAACGGCCGTTGAGTTGTAGCGCCGGCACCTCGGGCTGTTCCAGGACCAGGTTCAGGTCCCAGTCCAGTTCATGGCCCAGGTACTCGGCGACCCAGGCCACCAGCTCATTGAACGGCTCACCACCGGGCAGCATGCCCATGTAGTCGACGAACTTGAGCGGCCCGAGGCGAATGCGGAACTTGTGCTGGCGGTCCCACACGTAGCGGCCCAGGCAGAAGTCCACGCCCAGTTGATGGGCGCTGACGCCGACGCGGCTGCGTTCGGGCAACTCCAGCCATTGGCTGACGTATTCCTCGATCTCCACCGGCAGGCCGAAATACTCGCTGAGGATGGCTTTCAAACCGTCCGGGTAGCGGGTTTGCGCTGCCAGGTGACCGCTGTAATGCAGTTTTGCCGTATCAGGGATCAGCCCTTGCTTGAGCAGGCTCGGCATGCCCCGGCCGCTGAGCGCCGCCAGGCGCGCCGACCAGTAGTCGTCGTCCGGGCGGTCATGGCTGACCGTTGGCCGCGCTTCGGCCCAGGCCCGATAGAACAGGCTGAGCAGGCGATGGTGGAACACATCGAGAAAGCGTTTGCTGGTGCTGTCGGCGTTGTTGCGCTGACGCTCGCGCACGTACTCGGTCATGTGCAACGGCATCGGGCCGTTGGGGCCGCCGAGGCCGAAGAAGAACTGCTCCAGCCGCGCCGGCGCACCGTCGACACCCGGTTGCACCGAGGCGAGGGTGGCCGGGGCAAAGGTGCAGTCGGCCTGTTGCCCGAGGCGCAGCGGATCATCGGCCAGGCGCAAAGAATGGCCCAGGCGCGGCAGTTCGGGGGTTTCGCACTCGATGCGCCGCAACGCCTGGAAGAAGTCGTATTCCCAGGGTTCCTGGTGCATCGCGTCCAGGGTACTCACAGGGTCGGACGACGTCCGGGCTTGGCTTTCCATCGCATGATCTCGCCGCGTTCGGTGGTTCGGATCACCGTCTCGGTAAAACTGTTGATCGACACGTAGCGTGCCAGGAAGCGTTCGAACACGGCGCCGAGGAGAAACACCCCGGTGCCGCGGAACGCGTTTTCATCGAATTCCAGGGTGATCTCCAGGCCCCGACCGAACACGATCGGGCCGGGCATCGGCAGGCGTCGGGTGCAGGCTTTGCTGCTGACTTCCCGCAGGCCTTCGATCTGTAATTGCAGCGCCGCATCGTTGCTGTCGCCGTACAGGCGCAGCAGTTCGCGCAGGGCGGCGGCGCCCTGGCCTTGTTCACTGAGGGACAGGTAGTTCAGCGACAACTGGCTGATCAGCCGCCAGGCCTTGGCGTCGTGGGCATGGCTGGCCCGTGGCCGACTCGGCCCGGCAACGCAACGCACGGCGCCGACCGGCGCACTGTCGGCCAGGGTGAAGTCGGTCTTGCCGCTGCCCACGCTCATGAACAACGGCAGGTCGCGGTTGGTGCACAGCGCCGTCACGCCCAGTTGGCGCAGGTCATGGCGGTAGGGCGCCTGCTGGCTGTCCACCAGGCTGACAAAGGTTTCGCTACCGATGTAGGTCGAGCGCGGGCCGTTGCGTCGCTGATCGCTGGACAACACCCGGGGCTCACGGCGCACCGTGTAATAGGCTTGGTCGCGGCCATAACGGGACGGGTCGCGCACGGCATAGAACGGCAGGAACGGTTGCTCCGGCCCGGTGCCGTGGCCGGTGAGGCCGGTCAGCGAATGCACTTCGAAATCCATCGGCCGGGTGCGGTCGGCGATCACATGGTGCTCGTTGACCCGGTCCGACAGGTGGATGCGGTCCAGGCGCTTGGGGAACAGATTGATGGCCGGGGTGCAGAACGGCAGGAACTGCGCGGCGCCGACGCTGCCTTCCAGGCTCGGGTCGTGGCGGTCGAACAGCACGATCAACTCCAGCTCCTGGCCGTCGCAACGCTTGACCGCTCGGCTCAGTTGGGTGAAGTCGACGAACAGGAAGCGCTGGGGCAGGGCGAAGTACTCCTGCAACAGGCGATAGCCCTGGAACGCTCGCGGCACCACCGGCAGCGCAGCGTCGACATCATCGAAGCCGCGCGAGCGCAACGCATCCTGGGGCAGTCGCTCGACCCAATTGCCGCCGGGTTGGCGGGCGAACACCGCGCAGGCGCTGCCCAGCAATTGTTCGTAAAGGCGGAACGGTTGTTCGTCGGCACCACTGAGGTACAGCGGCAGATTGTCCAGAGCCAGGCTGTTGAACGGCAATTCGGCCCCGGTGCGCAGGGTCAGGCGCAGGCCGGCCTTGGCTTTCGGCTCACTGGCGGCCAGGCGTCCGAGCACCGTGGACGGGTTGCCGAAGTACTCGGCCTGGCTGACCTGCAAGGGCCACAAAGTCACCGAGTGGGCCGTGCGGTATTCACAGCAGGTCTGGGTTTCACGCCCCAGGGCGGCGCGCAGGACGCTGTCCCGGGGTAGCTCGAAGCCGCTGCTCAAGGAGCCTTCGTCAGGGTCGGCCTGCATCTGCACCACGGTCATTGACGGCGTCGGCGCCAGATAATGGGGGTAGGCGATTTCCAGCAGGTTGTGGGTGAAGGTCGGGTACTCGGCGTCGAGCTTGAGTTGGACCCGCGCCGTCAGGTAGGCGAAACCTTCCAGCAGCCGCTCGACATAGGGGTCGGCGCAGTCCATGCCGGACAACGTCAGCCGACTGGCGATCTTGGGGTATTCCTTGGCGAACTCCGCCGCGCTTTCGCGCACGTGGTGCAGTTCCTGGTTGTACAGCTCCAGCAGGCGCGGGTTCATGAGCGTCTCCGCTGATCGGCGTTGACCACGCGCACATGGCCGGTTTCCAGGTCCAGGTCGGTTTGCAGCATCAGGCGCAACGGCACCGGCTGCGCCCAGAGGTCGCCTTCGATCTCGAAGCTCAAGGCGTTGTGGTTCATCTCGGCCGTCGACCGGGCCCGCACCCGCAGGGTATGACGCAGGATGCGCGGCTCGAAGGTGGCGATGGCCTGGTGGATCAGCGCTTCCAGCGCCGAAAGATCGACGTTCGACGCGCTGTTGCCGGCCAGCGCCGGCAGCCCGAAGTTCACCACTGAGGTACCCGCCGGGGTGTGCAGCGTGGCATCGGCGTCGAGCAATGAGGTGGTGTTGAGCAGCCACGCCAGGTCACGCAGCACCGAGGCCTTCAATTGGGTCAGGGACAGCACGCGTTTGTCGGCGCTTTCCTTGGGGTTGGTCGGATCGTCGTCGGTCAACCGGTCCAATAGGGAGGGTTGGAGGCGATCGCGGGTGGCGATTTCGGTTACCACGTAAAGGGTGCCACGTACATTTTCTGGTCTCCGCCGGCGCCGCAAGCTGCATACAGGCTGACCGTTCCCGCCTCGAAACCTTCCGGCAGCTGACGAATAGCCTGCATTTTGCTCAGACAATCGCGGCTGGGGGCGGGCATGTGTTCGCTGCGCCAGACCGCAAAAATCGGGATGTTATTGAACATTTCCACGCGCAATTTCTGCTGTTTATCCAAGCTGAAGCCGCACGGCCATTCCATGTCCAGCTTCATGCGACTCTGGTCGGGTTTGACCAGCGTGCATTGACCCTGATCGTCCACCAGGCTGAGTGGCTGGCCCTCGAAAACCGCCTGGGTGGTCGGCGTCCCGGCATGCTCGGCGCATGCGCTCAGGCTGGTCAGGCTAGTCGTCAGGCATAGGGCGAACAGGGCCTTGTTCATTAAGTGAGCTCCCAGAACCAGACTTTCTTGGATCGATAGAAAAGGTCGCTGGTTTGGGTCAGGCCACGATTCCATAGATCGATATGGTCGCCGCTACGACCTTCGGCAGTCTCTCCGGATTGCTGGAAGCAGTCCTTGAAGAAAATCAGGCCGGTCTTGCCCATCAATGTCTTTCGGTCTTCGGGGCTGTTACTGAGAATAGTTGGACGGCCCAGATGATGTTTCCACAACCAATTGGCCAATGACTCGGCGCCCCTGGCGTGTTCATGCTTGCACAGGGGGTCTTTGGTGTAGGTGGATTTGTTGACCTTGATGGTTTTCTCCGCATTGAGCGTCAGGCTCATGCGTATGGCGCATTGGTTTGCCCAGGGACCGTCACAGGGTTTTGCGTCAGGATGGGCAACCAACAGGTCGGAATAGGCTTTCCACAAATTGATAAACGAAGGCTTGGCCATGACTCAGACACCGCGCTGCAAAGGATTGGATTAGAGCTAGCACCAAACACCCCCGGCGCGGGGCACCGGGGGCGTGTTCGATTACACCTTGACGTTCTGACGCACGTTCCAGCCGAACTTGACCGGACCGCCTTCCTTGCTGCCGTCGGCTTTCTGAGGCTGGTAGTCCACCAGCACCTTGGCGAAGTTCAGGGTGACGTTTTCGGTCAGACGATCATCGCTGCCCGAGCCGCCGGTGCTCAGGGAGGTGATCAGCACTTCTTCCAGGTTGATGATCATGTACTCGACCTGGCTTTCACCGCCGGCCTTGCGCACGGTCAGCTTGACCTTGTCGATGTGCTTGCCGCTGGCGCAGTGCATCATCAGGTTCGGCGAAGCCTTGTCGACGTACTTGGTCAACGACAGGTCCTGGATGTTCACCTTGCCGGCGCCGCCGCCACTGCCCATGTGCATGTTGCCGGACTGGGACATGCCCCAGCTCCAGTTCAGGACGTCGATTTCGTCCTTGTGGGCCTTGTCCATGGACTCGCCCTTGATGTCGCCGATCTTGATGAAAATATCAACAGCCATGTTTTCTCCCTGTGTGGTTTCTAACCACGTTGTGTTGTGTTGATCGTTCCCACGCTCTGCGTGGCAACGCATCTTGGGACGCTCTGCGTTCCAGGGACGCGGAGCGTCCCGGGCGGCATTCCCACGCCGAGCGTGGGAACGATCACATCAAGGGGTTGTTACGCGCCCTTGGCCGAAGGCAGTTTCGATACCAGGCGCAGCGACACGGTCAGCCCTTCGAGCTGGTAGTGCGGGCGCAGGTAGAACTTGGAGTTGTAATACCCCGGGTTGCCTTCGACTTCTTCCACGATCACTTCGGCTGCCGCCAGTGGGTGCTGGGCCTTGGTGGTTTCGGTGGAGTGCGCCGGGTCGCCGTCGACGTAGTTGAGGATCCAGTCCTGCAACCAGCGCTGCATCTCGTCCTTCTCTTTGAAGGAACCGATCTTGTCGCGCACGATGCACTTCAGGTAGTGGGCGAAACGGCAAGTGGCGAACAGGTACGGCAGGCGTGCGGCCAGGTTGGCGTTGGCGGTGGCGTCCGGATCGTCGTATTCGGCCGGTTTCTGCAGCGACTGGGCGCCGATGAACGCGGCGAAGTCGGTATTTTTCTTGTGCAGCAGCGGCATGAAACCGTTCTTCGCCAGTTCCGCTTCACGGCGGTCCGAAATGGCGATCTCGGTCGGGCACTTCATGTCCACGCCACCGTCATCGGTCGGGAACGTGTGGGCCGGCAGGTTTTCCACTTCACCGCCGGACTCCACGCCGCGGATGCGCGAGCACCAGCCGAAGTGTTTGAACGAACGGTTGATGTTCACGGCCATCGCGTAGGCGGCGTTGGCCCAGGTGTACTTCGAGCTGTCGGCGCCGTCGGTGTTTTCTTCGAAGGCGAAGGCTTCCACCGGATCGGTCTTGGCGCCGTACGGCAGGCGCGCCAGGAAGCGCGGCATGGTCAGGCCGATGTAGCGCGAGTCTTCCGATTCACGCAGGGAGCGCCAGCCGGCGTATTCCGGTGTGGTGAAGATCTTGGTCAGGTCGCGCGGGTTCGACAGTTCCTGCCAGGAGCCCATGCCCATCACGGTTGGCGAGGCGGCGGAAATGAACGGTGCGTGCATCGCTGCGCAGACTTTCGACAGTTCGCCCAACAGCTCCACGTCCGGTGGCGACTGGTCGAAGTAGTAGTCGCCTACCAGGCAGCCGTAAGGCTCGCCGCCGAACTGGCCGTATTCTTCTTCGTACATCTTCTTGAAGAGCGGGCTCTGGTCCCACGCGGTACCCTTGAATTTCTTCAGGGTCTTGTGCAGGTCGGTCTTGGAGATGTTGAGCACACGGATCTTCAGTTGCTCATCGGTCTCGGTGTTGTTGACCAGGTAGTGCAGGCCACGCCAGGCGCTTTCCAGCTGTTGGAAGTCCGGGTGATGGATCACCTGGTTGACCTGGGCGGTGAGCTTGGCGTCGATGGCGGCGATGATCGACTCGATCGATTTGATGGCGTCGTTGGACACCAGGTCGGTCTGCGCCAGGGCCTGTTCGGCCAGGGTACGCACGGCGGTCTCGACCGCTTCGCGGGCGCGCTCGGTCTTGGGCTTGAATTCTTGCAGCAGCAGGGACGCGAATTCGCTGGTTTCTTCAGTCGCGCCCAGGTTCTGTGCGCCTTCGCGGACGGTATTGTCGGTCATGATCATTGATCCTGTGCTGGCTTCGGCGCGCTCGCCAGGGCCTGCAACAGCGCTGGGTCCTTGATCGCCTTCATGATGATTTCTTCGGCGCCAGTCTTGCCGTCCATGTAGGTCAGCAGGTTGGCCAGTTGGGTGCGTGCTTCGAGCAACTTGTTCAGCGAGTCGACCTTGCGAGCCACGGCGGCCGGGCTGAAGTCGTCCATGCTCTCGAAGGTCAGGTCCAGGCTCAGGTTGCCTTCGCCGGTCAGTTCGTTGGGTACATGGAATGCTACGCGCGGTTGCATGGCCTTGAGGCGTGAGTCGAAATTGTCGACATCGATTTCAAGGAACTTGCGGTCGGCCACGGGTGCCAGAGGCTCGGCGGGCTTGCCGGCGAGGTCAGCCATTACCCCCATGACGAAGGGCAACTGGACCTTTTTCTCGGCGCCGTAGAGCTCGACGTCGTACTCGATCTGCACTCGAGGCGCGCGGTTGCGCGCGATGAATTTCTGAGAACTTTGCTTCGCCACGTTGCTGCTCCTGGTCGCTTGAGCGACGGTGTTGGCGTCATCCGGTGGGGCCGGTGACGTGACTGCGTGATCCGCTCGCTGTTATTCGCTGTCCGGGCCGCGCAGGTTTTCAAATTGGCTCATGCCGTCGGGAATCAGGTTGCGCACAATGGCCGCGAAGTCGGCGTGCACCAGATTCTTGGCCCGATTCAGCAGCACCGGCAGGGGGCTGGAGGGCTCGTGACGGGTGTAGTAAGCGAGAATCCGGTCCAGGCTGCGCAGCACGTCGTCGCGGTTGTTGATTTCACCGCTGACCGTGCTCGTGCCGGTATTGCGCGGCATGCTCGGCGCGCTGGTGTATTCGCTCGGTGCGGCGCTGTCGTCGGCGACGGCGTCAGAGAGGGTGCTGTCGCCGCTCTGCGGCGCGAACTGCCCGAGAATCTGCAAGGCCATCTTCAGTGGCTGCTTCAGCGGGCCGAGGTCCACACCTTGGGCGGAACCGACCTGATCGCTGACCTCCTGCTCGATGGCTTCGGCAGCGGCGCGAGCTTCCAGCAGCGCCGCGCGGGTGGTTTCCAGCTGTTCGGGGTCGCTGTCGCGCAACGCGCCGGCCAGTTGTTCGGCACCGAGGCTTTCGTCCGCGAAACTTTGCAGGCCGCTGGCGTTGGCGGCGGCGCGCAGGGTGACCGGGCCGAAGGCGCGCGAACGGGCCAGGATGCTCTCGCGCAGCAGGCGGATGGTGACATCGGACGTCAGGCCGGCGAGGGCGTTGATGCGCACGGTGGGATCGTTGTCGTCATCGGCATCCAGGCGCGGGTGCAGGTCGGCCCAGTATTGCTTGAGTAATTCGCTGATCAGCGTCAAGACGCGGGCCAGGCCTGGAAGACCTTCGAGGGCCAGGGAGCTCTGCAACAGGAAATGGGTGATGCGCAGGTCTTTGCTGCGTTGCAGCAGGTCCAGGCTCTGTTGCTGGATGCTGCGCCACTCGGGGGGCTCGGCGGGCAATATCGAGTCGCCCATGCTGCGCTCGGGTTGACCTTGGGAATCACGTTCCAGGCGCAGGAAATCCGCGTCATATTCCAGGTCTTCGCCACAAGGCGAGTTCGCGGAAACGGCGGCGAGCAACAAAGGCACATCCACTTGGATCGATCTCCCTATCGCCCGAGGAACAATGAAGTCGGGCAGTTCACATGCAAGTTCCGGGTGGAACTTCGCATCTCCCTTAACGGTAATGGCCCCTTAGATGCGTGATGATCTTAAAGTGCCATCATTTATATTCAAGGAGTTGTGCATTTTTGGTGTAGTACTTATCGCTTGTCAAGGTAAGCTATTTCCACTCTGTTACAGTTGTGAGGCGCTTAACAACCCGCGCGACTGGCAGGTCGAGGAAGGTTCTGAGAGCGGTTTTTTGTCATGCAGGCCGGTTAATATCAGCCATCATGCTGGCAAAAAGCCGTTTCGCGGTTGTTTGCAAGGTTTTCCGGTGAGTCACCAGGCGAATGTTTCCCTAGCTCACCCGCGCGCGCAGACGTGTGAAAAGTATTTGGCAAGGAGGCGAGATGCCGCTGTGTTTGACTATCACTAGTTATCACAAGATTACCCCCGGTCAGTGTTCTGAAAAGTCCATGGATCAGGGAGTGATGGCAATTGGCCGTAGTTCCGATAATGATTGGGTATTGCCGGACCCGGAACGTTTGGTGTCCGGTAAACATTGCGTTATTCAATACAAAGACGGCCGATATTATTTAACCGATAACAGCACCAATGGCGTGGAGCTGGTCAAGGCCGGTGTTCGCCTGCGCAAAGGCAACAGTGAACCCCTGCAGGATGGCGAAATCATCCGCATCGGTGATTATGAAATCCAGGCGCGGGTCGACTTCAGTCTGCCGGCCACCGACAGCAACCCCTTTGCCGAGTCGTCCAGCAGCTTCGAAGCCTTGATGGGCCGCCAGGCGGCCGCGCCAGTGAATACTCCCGCGCCGATCCCCATGGTTCCGCCGGCGCAGTTCCAGGGCGTCTCTGCCATGGACACAATGCCGGACCTGTTCGATTTCCTTGCGCCGCCCAGCGTGCCGCCGGCCACCCAGCCCGATCATGTGCCGGCCCAGCAGCATGATTTCCGTCCACCAACGCCGATGCCTCGTCCCAGCCCGCCGCCCGTGGTCGAGCCTGTGGCAATGAGTCCCGCCTCGGTGATCCCGGAAGATTGGGACCTGTTCAGCGACAAGCCGGCACCGGTGTCCGTTGCCCCGCCGCCGGTCGCGCAATTGCCGGTGGTCGAGCCGGTCTCGATAGCCGTGCCCCAGATGCCCGAGCCTGCGATCCCGCTGCCGGACATCTTCGCGCCTGAGACGAGTGTCGCCGAGTTCAATCTGGCGGATATCCGCATACCGACCGAACCTGCGCCGTTGCCCGAGCCACCGGTGGCTCGGGTCGAACCTCCAGTCGCGCCGGTCGCTCCAGTCATGCCGGTCACGCCGACCGTTCCGGTCGACGCCGCCCAACCCGACCTGCTGCAAGCCTTCCTGCGCGGCGCCGGCCTGGACCAGCTGCGCCTGGACAAGACCCAGGCCGAGGCGCAGATGGAAAGCATCGGGCGCAGTTATCGGTTGATGGTCGAAGGCCTGATCGACGTCTTGCGCGCTCGCAGCAGTCTCAAGGGCGAGTTCCGCATCCAGCAGACGATGATCCAGCCGGTGGAAAACAACCCGTTGAAATTCGCCCCCAACGTCGATGAAGCCCTGTTGCTGCTGTTGCGCCATGGCAACCAGGCGTTCATGGCACCGGACGCGGCCGTGCGGGACAGCTTCGATGACCTGCGGGCGCACCAACTGGCGGTAATGGCCGGTGTGGAAGCGGCGATCAAACATTTGCTGGCGCGCTTCGAGCCGGCGCAACTGGAAGAACGCATGGGCAAGCCTGGCGGGCTGACGGGGATTTTCAGCGGCTCGCGGCAGGCCCAGTATTGGCAGCAATTTACCGAGCTCTACAGCAATATTTCCCGGGAAGCCCAGGAGGATTTCCAGGACCTGTTCGGTCGTGAATTCAGTCGTGCCTACGAAGAACACAGTACCCGACAGCGACGCCGTTGAGCGTCGCTGTCCATAATCCTTCACAAGATAAACAACGGATAGCTCAAACGTCATTGAGGACGCAGGATGATTCCCAGGTTTTTACTCGCAGTTGCCACCGCGCTTCTGTTGACGGCGTGCGCCAAGGATGCGGCCAAACCCCAGCCCGAAGAGGCTGAGGCCGATACCGCCGCCGTCGAGCTGCACTTCCACGCCATCAACGGTCTCAACCCCGGTGCCACTGGCCAGCCGGCCCCGGTGCGGGTGCGGATTTTCGAATTGAAAAATGCGGCGACCTTCGGCCGTTCCGATTATTTCGCCCTGGCCGAACGGGCCCAGGCGACGCTGGGCGCCGATCTGATCGATCAGGACGAAGTGCTGATCCATCCCGACCAGCAATTGAGCCTGCAACGCGACCTCGACCCGTCGACCCGCTATATCGGCATCCTGGTGGGCTACCGCGAACTGGATCAGTCGCTGTGGCGCACGGTGTTGAATGTGCCCCCGCGCGCCTACACCGAATACCAGATCAGCCTCGATGTACGCGCCGTGCGCAGCGACGTCGTCGTTCCCCCATCCAGCCCTGCCCAATAAGCAATCGGAGCCCCCATGTCCTGGAACAATCGCGTGGTCTGGTCGGAAGGCATGTTCATCGGAACGCAGCACTTCCAACAGCACGACCGTTACCTGGAAAACCTCATCGACGCACGCAGCCGGCCCTTGTCGGCCGGCGCCTGGGGCTTTTCCGAATTGCTGATCGACCAGGGCCTGCTGGCCCAGGGCAAGTTGGCGATCATCTCGGCGCGTGGCCTGTTGCCGGACGGTACGCCCTTCAACATTCCCCAGGATGACGTGGCGCCGACCCCGCTGAACATCGACGACAGCCTGCGCGACGGCCTGGTGTACCTGGCCCTGCCGCTCAAGCGCGCCGGTACCCGTGACACCGTGGATGAAGGAGAAGTGCTGGGGGCCGCGCGTTACGTCAGCCAGGTGTGTGAAGTACGCGACGACAACGCACCGTTCGAAAACCGTGCGCCGGTGGCCGTGGGCTCCCGGGCCTTGCGTTTGTTGACCGCCCAGGACGGCATTGGCGACTACGCCGCCGTCGGCGTGGTGCGCATCAAGGAGAAGCGCGCCGACCGCGCCCTGGTGCTCGACGACACCTACATCCCGCCGCTGCTGGATGTGATCGCCTCCAAGCCCCTGGCGGCGTTTCGCAGCGAACTGCTGGGCCTGCTCCATCAACGCGGCGAAGCCCTCGCCGGGCGGGTCGTGGCGTCCGGTGCCGGTGGCGCTTCGGAGATCGCCGACTTCATGCTGCTGCAACTGGTCAACCGCGCCCAACCGCTGGTCCAGCACCTGAGCCAGTTGAGCCCGTTGCACCCCGAGCGGTTCTACAGCGAGCTGGTGGCATTGGCCGGAGAGTTCTCGACCTTCACCGCCTCCGGGCGACGACCGCAGGAATACCCGGCCTACCAGCATGATGACCTGGTGCTGAGCTTCACGCCGGTGATGCAGGCGTTGCGTGAGGCCTTGTCGATGTTGATCGACAGCAAGGCCACACCGATTCCGATTGTGGAAAAAGCCTATGGCATCCACGTGGCGATGTTGGCCGACAAGACGTTGCTCGACAGCGCCAGTTTCATCCTGGTGGTGCGCGCCGACGTTCCCGCCGAAACCCTGCGCAGCCGCTTCGGCCAGCAGAGCAAGGTTGGTTCGGTGGAGCACATCCGTGACCTGGTCAACCTGCAACTGCCGGGCATCGGCCTGTTGCCGCTGCCGGTGGCGCCACGTCAGCTTCCGTATCACGCCGGCTCCACCTATTACGAACTCGACCGGGGCAGCGACCACTGGAAACAGCTGGGCAACTCCGGCGGCTTTGCGTTCCACATCGCCGGGCAGTTCCCAGGGCTGAACCTGGCGTTCTGGGCGATCCGAGGATAATTCGCGATGAGCAACGACGATCGTACCCAGTTCATGCCAACGCCCGGTGGCCGTGGCGCGGATCCGTTCCGCCCGGATGCCGGACGCCCGCAGCCAGCACCCGCGCCGCTGTCGATGCCGGCCGCGCCGGTCTTGACCGGCAAGGCCCAGGGCCTCAATCCGCTGGAAAGCGCCGCCGGCCCGCTGCTGGCCCTGCTGACGCGCTTGCGCAATACCATTGCGCATCCGGCACCGGCCAGCCTGCGCGCACAACTGCTGGCGTACCTGCGCCAGTTCGAGGAACGCGCCGAGGCTGCCGGCGTGGTGCGCAACGACGTGCTGCTGGCCCGCTACGCCTTGTGCACCGCGTTGGATGAAGCGGTGTTGAGCACGCCGTGGGGCGGCACCAGCGACTGGGGCAAGCAGAGCCTGTTGATCACCGTGCACAACGAAGCCTGGGGTGGCGAGAAGGTGTTCCAGCTGCTGGAGCACTGCCTGCAAAGTCCACGGGAACGCTTGTACCTGCTGGAGCTGTTGTACCTGTGCATGTGCCTCGGTTTCGAGGGGCGTTACCGGGTGATGAACGACGGTCGCAGCCAACTCGAAGCGTTGCGCGAACGCACCAGTGCGGTGATCCGCAGTGCCCGTGGCGACTACGAACGCGAGTTGTCGCCACACTGGCGCGGCGTCACCGTGGCCCGCGACCGCCTGGCGCAATTCATGCCGCCGTGGATCGCCGTGGCCATCGGCGTGGCCTTGCTGCTGGCGCTGTTGTTCGGCCTGCGCATGAAACTCGCCTCCGATGCCGAACCGGTGTTCAAGAACATTCATTTCCTCGGCGAGATCCCGGTGCAGACCATCGACCGCCCCGTGGTGCAACCGAAAGTGATCGAGCGACCCCGCCTGGCCGGTTTCCTGGCCGATGAAATCAGGGCTGGCCGCATCGCTGTGGAAGACGCCGTCGACCGTTCGGTGGTGACCATCCGTGGCGACGAACTGTTCGCCTCGGGCAGTGCCAGCATCAAGGACGATTTCGAGCCGTTGATGCTGCGCATTGCCGAGGCGGTGCGCAAGGTCAAGGGCCAGGTCCTGGTGACCGGCCACAGCGACAACCGTCCGATTGCCACGTTGCGTTTCCCGTCCAACTGGGCGCTGTCCGAAGCGCGGGCGCAGTCGGTGCTGCAGATTCTGTCGGCCAAGACCGGCCAGCCTGAGCGCTTCAGCGCCGAAGGCCGCAGCGACACCGAACCACTGGCGTCCAACGCCACCACGGAAGGGCGTGCACGCAACCGTCGGGTTGAAATCACCGTATTGGCGGAGGGAGTCGAGTGAAGGCGTTTTTCAGTTTCATGATCCGCTGGGTCATCCCGTTGCTGGGGCTGATTGCCCTGAGCCTGATCATCTGGTTCGTCGGCCCGCTGCTGGACTGGCTGGTGCCCGAAGGCCGGCGCTGGGCATTGATCATCCTGGTGTTCGCGGTGTGGATCGCCTACCGCGTGTTCCGCATCATCCAGGCCCGTCGCCAGGCCGCCGAAGTCATGCGCAGCCTGGCCGAGCAGACGCCACCCGACCCCACCAGCATCGCCACCGCCGAAGAGCTCGAAACCCTGCGCCAACGCATGGACGAAGCCCTGGCACTCTTGAAAAAGGCCAAGCTGGGCGGTGACGAGCGCCGTAACCTCTACGAGCTGCCGTGGTACGTGATCATTGGCCCGCCGGGTTCGGGCAAGACCACCGCGTTGGTTAACTCCGGGCTGCATTTCCCGTTGGCTGCCCAGTTGGGCGCTGGCGCGGTGCGTGGCGTCGGTGGTACCCGTAATTGCGATTGGTGGTTCACCGATCAAGCCGTGCTACTCGACACCGCCGGGCGCTACACCACCCAGGACAGCGACGCGGCCATCGACAAGGCCGCCTGGCTGGGCTTCCTGGGCCTGCTGAAAAAACAGCGGGCCCGGCGTCCGATTGACGGTGCGTTCATCGCCATCAGCCTGTCCGACCTGCTGCTGGGCAGCGACGCCGAGCGCGCCGCCCATGCCGCGGCGATTCGCCTGCGCATCCAGGAGTTGTACACCCAGTTGGGCGTGCGCTTCCCGGTCTACCTGATGCTGACCAAGCTCGATCTGGTGCCCGGGTTCATGGAGTATTTCGACACCCTGAGCAAGGAAGAGCGCGCCCAGGTCTGGGGCATGACCTTCGCCCTCGACGACGGCAAGAGCAACGACAGTCCGCTGGCGCACCTGCAAAGCGAATTCGTCGGTCTGGAGCAACGCCTCAACGACCGTCTGGTAGAACGCCTGCAACAGGAACGCGACCCGGCGCGGCGTGATCTGATCTACGGTTTCCCGCAGCAGTTCGGCGCGTTGAAGGATTGCTTGCAAAGCTTCCTCGAAGGCGTGTTCAAGCCCAACGCCTTCGAAGAGCGCGTACTGCTGCGCGGTGTGTATTTCACCAGCGGCACCCAGGAAGGCAGCCCGATCGACCGACTGATCGGTTCCATGGCCCAGAGCATGAACCTGGACCGCCAGCACCTGGCGCGCCAGACCGGCACCGGGCGCAGCTACTTCATCGAAAAACTCTTTACCGCCGTGGCCTTCGCCGAGCGTGGGCTGGTGGGCGTCGATCCGAAGGTCGAGCGTCGGCGCAAATGGATCGCCCGTGGCGTACTGGCCTCCACCGTGGTGGTGGTACTAGTGGTCGGCAGCTTGTGGTGGGTCAGTTATCGCGCCAACCAGGCGTACATCGCCCAGGTCGACCAGAAGGTCGCGCCACTGGGCCAGACCGTGCAGAACCTCAGCCCGGCACAGCGCGATGTGCTCGCGGTGCTGCCGTTGCTCAACGCCGTGAAACACCTGGCGGGGGATGCGCCGGACTGGGCCGAGGGCCTGGGCCTGTACCAGGGCGACATGCTGGAAGCCGAATCCGGCAGCGTCTATCGCAAGTTGCTGATCGCGGTGTTCGCGCCGCGCCTGCTGACGCGCATCGAAGAGCAACTGCACAGCGGCGGCAATTCGGACTTCCTCTACGAAGGCTTGAAGGCCTACCTGATGCTCGCCGACAACGAGCATTACGACGCCGACTTCATCAAGGCCTGGATCGCCCTGGACTGGGATCGCAGCCTGCCCCGTGACTTGCCGGCCGAACAGCGGGTGGCCCTGAGCGAGCATTTGCAAGCGCTGTTCGAACGTCACCCGCCTACCGCACGGCTGGACCCACGGCTGATCGAAGACCTGCGTCGCCAATTGCAACAGCTGCCCGTGGCCCAGCGTGTCTACGACCGGATCAAACGGCAGAAGCTGCCCGAAGGCATCCCGGACTTCCGCATCAACGAAGCCGCCGGGCGTGACGCTGCGCTGGTGTTCAGTCGCAAGAGCGGCAAGCCGTTGGGCGAGCCGCTGAGCGGGTTCTTCACCGTCAAGGGTTACCGCCAGGGCTTCTTGCTCACCAGCCTGAGCCAGACCGGCACCCTGGCTGAAGAGCAATGGGTGCTGGGGCACGAAGAGGCCGATCAGCAGAACGTTGCCAGCCTGGCCGCCGATGTGCGCCGGCTGTACTTCCAGGACTATCAGCGCCAGTGGGACGCCTTGCTCGCCGACATCGATTTCGTGCCGATCACCAGCGTGGCCCAGGCCGCCGATGTACTGCGGGTGATTTCCGGGCCGACCTCGCCATTGAAAAAACTGTTGGTGGCGGTGGCGAAGGAAACCGACCTGCAACAGGACGAACGCCTGCTGGCCGCCCAGGGCGCGCCAGTGGAAGGCGGCGTGGACAAGCTCAAGGAACGCCTGGGCAGCTTGCTCGGCCAGGAGCAGGCGACGCAAAGCGCGCCGCAGGCCAGCGATGACCCGATCACGGCGCACTTTGCCGAGCTCAACAGCATCGTCAGCAAGAACGACGGTGAACCGGCCGCCATCGATGGCCTGCTGGCCGACATGAACGCGCTGTATGTTCAGGTCAGTGCCATGGTCGGGGCCAGCGGCGACGCCTTGCTCGGCGAGGCCAAGAACCAGGCCGCGGCAGCCGCTACCCGGGTCAGCCTCAACGCCGAACGGCAGCCGCCGTTGGTGCAGGGGCTGGTCAAGTCAGTGGTCAACTCCACCACCAACAGCATGATGGGCGGGGTGCGCAATCAACTGAACGCCGCCTGGACCAGCGAAGTGGTGAACATCTACCGCCAGTCCCTGGCCGGGCGCTATCCGATGTCGCCAGGCAGTGCGCGGGACGCAACCCTCGATGACTTCGGCCAGTTCTTCGGCGTCGGCGGGGTGATGGACAACTACTTCCGCAAGTACCTGCAACCCTACGTCGACACCTCCACGCCGACCTGGCGTTGGCAGCCGGGCGCGGCGCAGAAGCTCGGCATCGCCCCTGGCGTGCTGCAGACCTTCCAGCGCGCGGCGGCCATTCGCGATGCGTTCTTCCGTTCCGGCGGCACCCAGCCGATGGTGCGTTTCGAACTCAAGCCGGTGGCGATGGACTCGACCATCACCCAGTTCCTGCTCGATCTCGACGGCCAGCAGTTGAGCTACGACCACGGCCCGAGTCGCCCGACTGCCATGCAGTGGCCTAATCCGGGCAGCATTGGCGTGGTGCGGATCTCGGTCATGCCGCCGTCTTCCAGCGGGCGCTCCGGCATCACCCTGGACGGGCCATGGGCCTGGTTCCGGTTGCTGGAGCAGTCGGACCTGACCGCCGGCAACTCGCCGGACCGCTTCAACCTGCGGCTGCGGGTCGATAACGCCAGCGCTTCCTACGAGCTGCGGGCCAACAGTGCCTTCAACCCGTTCAAGAGCCGCGTGCTCAGCGGCTTCAGCCTGCCGGAGCGGCTATGAGTACAGCGGGTTTCTATGGAAAGTTGGCCAGCCGCGGGGACTTTGTCAGCCGTGGCTTGCCCCAGAGCTTTATCGGTCCGTGGGACTCGTGGTTGGCGGCGGGTTTGCTTGCCAGCCAGACCAGCCTCGGCGAGCGTTGGCTGGATGCTTATCTGGTCAGCCCGCTGTGGCGCTTCATGGTCGCCCCCGGCGTGTGTGGGCCGGACGCTGCGGTTGGGGTGGTGATGCCGAGCATCGACCGGGTCGGGCGCTATTTTCCGCTGACTGTCGCGGTGCTGCTGGAGCCCGATGCGGACCCGGCGTCGGTGGTCGGCGGTGCGGACGGGTGGTTCGAGCGGGTGGAGAACCTGTTGCTGAGCACATTGAGCGTAGAGGCCACGTTCGAAGCCTTCGGCGCGGAACTGGAAAACCTCGGCAGTCCGATGTTTCTGCCACGGGTGCCCAGCAGCCGGTTTGCCAGCCTGCATCGCTTCGATGCCACCGACCCGCAGCGGCGCATGAGCGCCCTGGCCGAGTCGGCCTGCGAAGGGGCGAGCCTGTGGTGGGGCCAGGGTTCGGAGCGCATTGCGCCCGGTTTGATGCGCTGCCAGGGCCTGCCGGCCGCCGCTGATTTTGCGCAATTTTTGCTCGGCCAAGAAGGTGTTGTGTAGATGCGTCCAAGTGCTGGGAAAGCCTGCAAGTCTGCAAGCAAAAGCCATGTCGGCATGGTCCGTCAGGTCAACGAAGATGCGTGTCTGGACCTGCCGGAGAACGGTCTGTGGGTGGTCGCCGATGGTATGGGCGGGCACGCGGCGGGCGACTACGTCAGCAGCCTGATCGTCGACAGCCTGCGCAACATTGCCGTGGGCCGTTCGTTGGACGAATACGTCGCGGCGCTGCAAAGCGACCTGCAGCGGGTCAACGCCGCCGTGCGTGAAGAAACCGCCAACCGTGGCGTGACCATGATGGGTAGCACCGTGGTGGTACTCGCCACCCGTGACCTGCGCGGCATGTGCCTGTGGGCCGGCGACAGCCGCTTGTACCGCCTGCGCGACGGCGTGCTGGAAGGCATCTCCCGGGATCACAGCTACGTCCAGGACCTGCAGGACAGCGGCCTGCTCAGCGAAGCCGAAGCCCGGGTGCATCCACGGGCCAACATCGTCACCCGCGCCATCGGTGTCGAGGCGCAGTTGAACGTGGCGATGACCGAGCTGTTGCTGGTGCCGGGCGACAGCTACCTGCTGTGCAGCGACGGGCTGACCAAGACCGTTGAAGACGAAGAAATCCGCGAAGTGCTGAGCCACGACGAACCGGGCGAAATCGCCAGCAGCCTGGTCTCCCTGGGCCTGATGCGCGGTGCCCCGGACAACATCACCGTGGTGGTTGTGAAGGTGCCGTCATGAACCCCGTTTCGAACATCCAGATCCCCGGCTACGACATCGACGGCGAGATTGGCGAAGGCGCGATGGCCAGCGTGTACCTGGCGACCCAGCGCTCCCTGGAGCGCAAGGTGGCGCTCAAGGTCATGGCGGCCGCCCTGGCTGCCGACCCGACGTTCTGCGAGCGCTTCCTGCGCGAAGGCAAGACCCTGGCGCGCCTGTCGCACCCGCACACCGTCACCATCCATGACATCGGCAATGTCGGTGAGCTGTATTACATGGCGATGGAATACCTGCCCAACGGCACGCTCAAGGAGCGCATCGCCGCTGGCCTGTCGCCGGAGCAGGGCCTGATCTACATTCGCCAGATCGCCTCGGCCCTGGGCTACGCCCATGGGCTGGGCCTGGTGCACCGTGACGTCAAGCCGGCGAACATCCTGTTCCGCGCCGATGGCACGGCGGTGCTCTCGGACTTCGGCATCGCCAAGTCCCTGGACGACCGCACCCAATTCACCCAGGCCGGTTTCGCGGTAGGCACGCCCAGCTACATGAGCCCGGAACAGGCCCGTGGCCAGGACATCGATGGCCGCGCCGACTTGTATGCCCTGGGGGTGGTGCTCTACGAAATTCTTGTCGGCAAGCTGCCGTATACCGGCAACGATGCGCTGTCCACGGCCCTGGCCCACCTGACCGAACCGCTGCCGGAGCTACCGGTGCACCACGGCCGTTACCAGGACGTGCTGCGCAAGCTGTTGGCGAAGGACCCGGCGGAACGCTTCCCGGATGCGGCGGCGCTGTTGCGGGCCCTGGATAACCTGCCCGCGGATTCGGCTGAGGCGACCCTGATCCGACCATTGCCACTGCCCGTGCCGCCGCAATCGAGTCGCGATGACCTGGCGGGATTGACGCCGATGTCCATCGACATCCCGAGCGGCCCGGCGCAGCCCCAATCACAACCGGCGCCACAACCGAAACCAACCGCGCCACCGGTCAGCCCGCCCCAGCGACCTACCGCTGCGCAGCCACGCAAGACCCCGGTGTTTGCCCTGGCCGCTGTCGCGGTGGCCGTGGCGTTGGCATTGGGTGGCGCGGGGTATTGGTGGTTGTCCGGTGACAGCGGCAAAACCAGCAAGCAGTCCGTGGCATCCACGGCCTCGTCCAGCAAGCCGCCGGTCAAAGCGCCTGAGACACCTCCGGTGAAGAGCCCCGACGCGCCACCGGTCAAGCCGCCCGTGGCCCCGCCGGTCAATCCTCCCGTGGCGACGGAAGCCGATGGCGGCCAGCGTCCGTTGTTGATGGCTGGCAAGAAAACCCTGTTCCAGCGAGTGCTGAGCAAACCGGGGGCGAAACTTGCCGCCGAACCGGGCGCCGCGCCGGGCAAGGAGCTGCCGGCGTTCTCGGTGCTATACGTGTATCAGCGCAAGGACTTCAATGGCAGCGAGTGGATGCGGGTCGGCGCCGCCACGGACGGACGCAGCGACGGCTGGTTGCCGGCTGCCCAGGTCAGCGACTGGAAACAGAGCCTTGTGCTCAAGTTCACCGAACGTTCCGGCCGGGCGCCGGTGATGTTCCTGCGTCAGCCTGGTGAAGTGGAAAAGCTGCTGGCCAACCCGTCGAACGCCAAGAACGTGCTGCTCAAGGCCCAGCAGAACCGCGAGGATAACCAGCAAGTGCTGGCCCTGGAGCCGGCCGCCAGCGCCGTGCCGCAGAACCAGTTCTACCTGTTGCCGATTTTCGACTCTCGCGAGAGCTTTGACGAGAATGGCCAGCCGGTGCAGTTGCTCAACGTGGCCTCCATCGACCCTGGCAACACCCCTCGGGCAGCGTCCAACAACACGCCGATCCTGACCGCCAATGCCGATGCGTTCCGCACGGCTGTGGTCCTGGTGGTGGACACCACCGTGTCCATGCAGCCCTACATCGATCAGGTGCGCGACGTGGTCCATGAGCTGCAGACCCGCATCGCCGAGCGCGGCGAGCTGGACAGCGTCAGCTTCGGCTTGGTGGGGTTCCGCAACAGCACCAAGAAAACCCCGGGCCTGGAATACGTCGCCAAGACCCTGATCACCCTGGAGCAGGGCCGTGACCCGCAACGCTTCCTCGACCTTGCACGGCAGGTCAAGGCGTCAACGGTGTCGAGCCATTCGTTCAACGAGGATGCGTTTGCCGGGGTCATGGAAGCGGTCGAGAACATGGACTGGTCCGGTTATGGTGGGCGCCTGATCCTGCTCGTTACCGACGCCGGTGCCTTGCGCAAGAACGATCCCTTTTCCACCACGCAGATGAACGAAGCCGAAGTGCGTCAGGCGGCCCTGGGCAAGCAGATCAAGATCTATGCCCTGCACCTGCTCAGCGACGCCGGCAAGAAAACCCACGCCGGTGCCCAGAGCCAATACCGCACCCTGACCGCCGACGCGAACCCGCAGATCGGTGACCTGTACATTCCCGTCGCGGGCGCAGATGTGCGCAAGCTGGGCGAGCGGGTGGACGAGATCGGCACGGTATTCGCCGACCTGGTGCACCAGGTACGCAGCAACAAGGAGCAGGCAGTTCCGCAGTTGGGCGCCGCGCCGAGCCTGGCCGACAAATCGGCGGCGGTCGGCTATGCCATGCACATGGATTTCCTCGGCCACAAGGCCGCCAGCCAGGCACCGCAACTGGTCAGCGCCTGGACCGCCGACCGCGACCTGACCAACCCGGCGCTGCCGGCGTTCCAGGTCTGCGTGATGCTGACCAAGCTGCAGCTCAACGACCTGCAACAGTCGCTGAAACTGATCGTCGACGCGGCCCGCAAGACCCAGAGTTCGCCCAAGGATTTCTTCCAGGAAATCGCCAGCGCCAGTGCCTACATGAGCCGCGACCCTTCCGCCTTGCGCAAGGGCGGCAACCTGGCCGACGGCGGCATCCTGGGCGAGTACCTGGAAGGGCTGCCGTACCGCAGCAAGTCGCTGAACATGACCCAGGACCTGTGGCTGTCCTTGAGCGTGGCCGAGCAGGAAGACTTCATCGACGAGCTGGATTCGAAAATCCGTCTCTACGAAACCTTCCACAACGACCTCGCCAACTGGGTGCGCTTCGGCGACGCCGAGCCGGGCGATGCCCTGTACCGTGTTCCATTGTCGACCTTGCCATGATGCTGAGCCTGAGCGCAGTGCACAAAAGCCGGGGTGCCGGCAGCCAACGCTACAGCCTGGTGATTCCACGGCTGCAACTGCGTGCCGGTGAGCAATTGGCACTGGTCGGCCCCAGCGGCTGCGGCAAGAGCACCTTGCTGGATATGCTGGCGTTGGTGCTTGCACCGGATCAGGCCGGGCAGTTCGACTTTACCCCTGCCAATACCACGCTGGACATCGCCCGGCTGTGGCGCGGCGCCGAGCAAAGTGAGCTGGCGCAGCTGCGCAGTCGGCACCTGGGCTATGTGCTGCAAACCGGCGGTTTACTCGGGTTCCTGACGGTGCGTGGCAACATCGAGTTGTCGCGCAAACTGCTGGGCTTGAAGGATGACAGCAGCGTGACGCGCCTGGCTGGGCAACTGGATATTGCCGATCAACTGGACAAGAAACCGGCGGACCTGTCCGTCGGCCAGCGCCAGCGGGTCAGTTGTGCCCGGGCCCTGGCCCACGGTCCACGGCTGCTGCTGGCGGATGAGCCGACGGCGGCCCTCGACCCGTTGAACGCCGAGCGGGTCATGCAGTTGCTGGTGACCCAGGCCCGCGACAGCGGCGTGTGCTGCGTGGTTGCCACCCACGATGAAGCCCTGGCCCGCGCCAGCGGCTTGCAGGTGCGGCGCATCAGTTGTCGTCGCGACGTCGACGGCGGTGTCACCGCCACCCTTGGGGAGGCTTGCTGATGCGCAGCGCGCTGGTGGCTTCCCTGGCCTGGCAAGACTATCGCAACGACGCCTGGCTGTCGGCCTGCTCGGTGCTGGCCTTGGTGGCGGTGGTGGCACCGTTGTTGGTGCTGTTCGGGCTGAAATTCGGTCTGGTCAGCAGCCTGACCGAGCGCCTGCAGAGCGACCCGGCCACCCGGGAAATCATTCCTCTGGGTGGTGGTCGTTTCAGCGCCGAGTTCATCGAGCAGTTGGGCCAGCGCAGCGATGTGTCATTCGCCCTTCCGCGCACCCGGCAGATCGCCGCAACGGCGGACCTGAACAACGCGACGGCGGCCGTCACCGTCGAGATGATCCCCACCGCCGCCAACGACCCGCTGCTCGAACATCTGCCGTTGCCCCAAGGACTGGACGAGGTCGTGCTCAGCCAGACCGCTGCCGAAAAGCTCGGCGCCAAGGCCGGCGATTGGTTGCAGGCCAGTTTCGGTCGGCAGGTGGCCGGTCGCAGTGAGGCGCAGCGGACCCGGGTCCGGGTGCTGCACGTGTTGCCGCTGGAAGCCTTCGCCCGTGATGGGTTGTTCGCGCCGCTGGCCTTGCTGGAAGCGGCTGAGGATTACCGCGACGGGCGTGCCGTGCCCGCGTTCGGCTGGCCGGGCGAGGCGGTGGGGGTGGCCGGGCAGCGTGTCTATCCGGCGTTTCGCTTGTACGCCCGCAGCCTCGGCGATGTGGAGCCGCTGCGGCAGTATTTCGCGGCGCAGAATCTGTTGGTGTCGACTCAGGCCCAGACCATCGCACAAGTGCAATCGTTGAGCCGCAACCTGTCGATCGTGTTCTGGATCATCGCCGGGCTGGCGTTGGCGGGGGCGTTCGCGGCGATTTTTGCCGGGGCGCTGGCGGCGGTCGAGCGCAAGCGGCGGGAGCTGTCGGTGCTGCGCCTGCTGGGGGTGTCCACCGCCGCGCTGTTGCTGTTCGTGGTGTTGCAGGCGCTGTACAGCGCCGGCCTTGCAGCTGTGCTGAGCGTCGGGCTGTACGGCTTGGCGCAGTCGGGGCTGAATCATTTATTTGCGCAGATGCCGGGTGAGTACGCCAGCCATCTGCTGCTGCGTCACTACACCCTGGCCCTGGTGGCCGTGCTCGGCGTCAGCGCCGTGGCGGCGGCCTGTGGCGGCTGGCGGGTGGCGCGCATCCAGGCTTCTGAAGGAATTCGCGATGTATAAGTTATTGGGCGCCGCCGTGGCGCTGAGCCTGGCCAGTCTGGCCGCTCTGAGCAACCTGGCAAGCGCCGATGAAGGCAGCGACAAGCTGGACAATCCCAAGCCGTTACCCGATGACGTCAGCCTGCCGCTGCCGTGTGACGGACAGATGGTGTTCCGTTACGTCTACATCCTCGCCCAGGGCACTCTGGACGACCGCGAGATCAGCCTGGGCTACCCGTTCAGCGAGGGCGAGGCCGGTTATCAACAGTCGTTCATTTCCGGCTATCGACGCGACTTCATCAACGGCCAGTTCACCCTCAAGGACCTGCCCAAGGACTGGAACAAGACCATCACGCCGTTGATGCCCAAGACCGACGCCCAGACGCCGCTCAAGCCGATGCTGTATTTCATCGGCAAATACGAAGTTACGGCGCGGCAGTACGCCCAGGTCATGGCCCAGGCGCAGTCCCTGGCCAGCGGCGAACCTGCACCGGCTTGCGAAGCCTTGCAAGCCGAGCTGCCCCAGGGCATGGCCGGGCGCTTGCCCAAGGTGAAACTGTCGAAGTTCGAGGCTGAGCGTTTCTCGGCGGTGTACAGCGCTTGGCTGATGAAATACCACAAGGACCTGCTGCCGGTGAGCGGCCGCGGCACCTCCGCCGAAGACGGCGGGCTGGGCTTCGTGCGCCTGCCCACCGAAGTCGAATGGGAATTCGCCGCCCGTGGCGGACAGGCCGTCAGCCGCCAGGACCTGGAAGGGCGCCTGTTCCCACGGCGCCTGGAGGGCAGTGAAAGCGACGGGCCATTGGCCGATTGGGCGGTGTTCAACCAAGTGGCCGGCGGCACGGGCCAGGCCGCACGACTGATGCCTATCGGCACCAAGTTGCCAAACCCCGTTGGCTTGTTCGACGTGATCGGCAACGCGGCCGAGATGGTTCAGGAATCCTTCCAACTGGTGCATTCCGGACGGCGCCAGGGCGCCTACGGTGGTTTCGTGGTCAAGGGCGGTAACTACCTGGAAGGCGAGGGCACGCTGTTCACCGGCATGCGTCGCGAATACCCCTTGTTCGCTGCCGACGGCACCGAGCAGAGCAACGAAACCACCGGCTTCCGGGTGGCCGTCGGCGCGTTGTCGGCACCACGTTCGCGCTACAAGGAACTGTTCGCCCAATGGCAGAAAGAAGGCCGCCTCGCGTCCCTGACCGATGCCATCGACGACGCCCAGGATCCGACCAAACGCCTGGACAGCATCATCGCCGCCAGCGTCGACCCGCGCCTGCAAGCCGAACTGGGACTGGTCAACGAAGAGCTCAAGCGCAACGTCTCGCTCATCGCCCAGCAGCGCGAGGAAGCGGCCGGCAACCTGATCCAGTCGGCGGCCCTGGTGGCCGAGACCGTCAACAACTACAACATCCGCCTGACCAATCTGCAACGCAGTTACCAGACGGCGGTGGACGCCAAGGACGATGCCAGCGCGCAACTGTTTGCCACGGCCATCGACAACGGCCGCAGCGCGCTGGATGGCGCGGTGGCGATCTATATCGACAACCTGGCGACCGGCACGCGCTACACCGATGCCGTGATCCAGGCGCAGTTTCAACGCATCAAGGAGGAGATGGAGCGCAAGCCGGTGCTGGGCAAGAGCCTGGTGGCGCGCGCGACCTTATTCGTTCGTCATGTCGGGGATTATCGTCAACAAAAACGAGCCGACCCGGCGGCGATATTGAAGGAATTGCTGGCAACGAGCGCCCTGCGGTCTTGAGCGCTCAGTGTTGGCAAGCTTGGAGGGAACCCAGGCGGCGTCGGGCCGTGCCGGGTTGGTCAAAACTTAAAAGAGAACACAACTATGCTTTTCTCCCGTAAACCTTCTGCTTCGGTTTCCAAGCGTCACTTGCTGATGGTCGCTGTCGGCTTCAGCACCGTGCTGACCGGTTGCGCGACGTCGCCAACGTCCAAGGTCGCGTCGAGCACCAAGGTCGAGTACTACCCTAACTGCTACGAGCCCGTGCAGCACCTGCGCGCCACCGAAGGCAACATGACCCAGTCGGTCGTCACCGGTGCCGCCGTCGGTGCCGTCGGTGGTGCGCTGCTGGGTGCCCTGACCGCCGACAAGGAAGACCGTGGCCGCAACGCCGCCATCGGTGCCGCGGGTGGCGCCCTGGCCGGTGGTGCAGTGGGTTACTACAACGAGCGCCAGAAGCAGATCGCTGATGACAACCAGCGCATCGCCTCCTACGCCGCCGATGTCAACAAGCGTGTGGGCGACATCGACCGCAGCACCGCCTACGCCAAGGCTTCGCAGCAGTGCTACCAGAGCGCGTTCACCAAACTGGTCGCCGACCGCAAGGCCAAGACCGTCAACGACACCGAAGGCCGCAAGCGCCTGGCGGAAATCGTCGCCGGCCTGAAAGAGTCCAACGACCTGATCGTCGCGGTCAACGGCAAAGCCTCCGAAGACCTGAACAACTACACTCAGGCCTACGAGAAAGACCTGCAGCAAGTGGGCGTACAGCGCACTGACGTGGTCACCGTGGCAACCGCCGAAACCACCCCAGTCGTAGCGCCGACCACCAAGACCAAGAAAGCCGTGAAACCGGCGAAAAAGCCTGTGCTGCCAACCGTGCCGAAAGAAGCGGTCACCACCGAGAAAACCCTGCAGACCGCCAAGGCCAAGCAGGATGAAAGCAAGCAGGTCGCCAGCGCTGGCAATACTCAAGTCAACAGCATGTGCAAAAATCCGGACCTGGGCGACTGGGCACCGGTTCCTTGCCCGAAT
Source organism: Pseudomonas sp. ICMP22404 (assembly GCF_006227205.1). GTDB lineage: Bacteria > Pseudomonadota > Gammaproteobacteria > Pseudomonadales > Pseudomonadaceae > Aquipseudomonas. The sequence continues at coordinate 473,767 of NZ_VCNG01000001.1, read as the reverse complement.
GTTTGATTGAGTGATTGCTGCTGATCATTTGATCACTGCATAGACCCTGTGGGAGCGAGCCTGCTCGCGATGGCGTCGGTTCAGTTGGCTTCAATGTCGACTGGTCCCGCGTCATCGCGAGCGGGCTCGCTCCCACAGTTGTTTTGTGCTGGCCGCAAAATTTGCGTTATCCCCCGATTCCCTTGTGGGAGCGAGCCTGCTCGCGATGGCGGTCTTGCGTCGAGTACATATCCATTGCTGCGGTAACGGCCACTTAGGGTTCCGCCCTTACGGCGGCTCACTTTTTTTCAGACGCCAAAAAAAGTAAGCAAAAAAGGCTTGGCCCCACCACTCGGTGCCTCGCCTAGGCTCGGCATGCCCTCACTCCGGCATTGCTCCGTGGGCCCGTCGCGAAGGGCCATCCATGGCCCAGCGCGGCTATCCCGGCATCCATGCCGGGTTGCCCACTACGCAATGCCTGCGTTCGGCCGTCGTGGTTAACGGGGCCTGAAGATCAAAAGCAAAGCAAAGCAAAGCAAGGCAAAAGCAAGGCGGCCTTATAGCCGACCTGTCACTTTCGGCTGTGGAGTTGAACCTGTGGGAGCAAAGCTTGCTCGCGATGGCGCCATTCCTGCCGAGATTACCCCGCCGCCGTCTCCTGCGCTTCCAGACGATCCAGCGCCCGCTCCACCAGCAACTGAACCCCATCGGCCATGCGACTGATCGCCAGGGCGATGCAGCGGCGTGAGTCGTCGACGTCATCGGCCAGGTCGGCGGCGATGGTGCTGATTGATTGCAGGTCTTCGGAGGCGTTGGCCAGCAGGGTTTCGGTGTCGATGTGGGGGGCGACGATGAAGAGCTGGTGCTTGTCGGCTTCAGGCGGGGAGGGTGGTGGGTTGAGGTAGTAATCGAGGGCGCGGGTGGCGGCGTCTTCGTGTTTTTTGGCTTCGAGGGCTTCGGTGCGGGACTTTGCCGGGTTCGGCGGATTCGGAGTTACTTTGAACATAGTGAATATCCTGAGAGGTGGAGCCGACACCCTTCGTTTGCACTCGAAGGGGTGGCGGCTGTGCGTAGGTGTGCAAGACCGGTCTCAGGAACCCGGCAGACCCGAAGGTCTCCCACGCGCAGCCGCCATAAAAGCCTGCGAGCATAGAAAAATGCTCGACGAATAGCCATAAACGAATGCGCCCTGAGACGGACTTGCACGTCCGTGTCACCGTTTTTTTGCGATGACGAACAAAGGTTATCGGTGCCTCGGCCCACTGCCTAGTTCATGAACAGCCCGGCGTTTTGCAGGAAATATCCGAAACGGCTGACGAAAATGAAAGCCTAGGCATCTATCTGTCAGAAGTGACTTAGTAGTCATCTTGCAGGAAAACCTATTCATCTCCCATTAAAGCGATCCGATGATGGCGTTTAGCCGAAGAATCGCTAAACTGCGCCAGCCATTCATCTTTCTTCGAGACGTTGCCCATGAAATTTCGTTTCCTGCTGTGGATGCTGGGCTTGCTGATGGGCAAGGCCAGCCGGACCAATCCAGCGTTCCAGCAGCAGTTGGGCGACAAGGAGCTGGTGTTCCAGCTGCAAACCCTGGACGGCAAGGTCGCCCGGCATTTCACCGTGAAAAATCAGCGCATCACCAGCCACTCTGGCACTTACCCCACCCCGGCCTTCGCCATCGCCTTCAAGGACGCCGCCTATGGCTTCGCCACCATGCAGGCCAAGAACAAGCAGCTGGCGTTCATGAACGGGATTCAGGACAAGTCGATCCAGATCAAGGGCAGCCCGGCGCTGGTGATCTGGTTTCAGGGGCTGATGCGGTATCTGAAGCCGAGGAAGACGAAAGCCTAGTGACTGCTTTTGTGGCGAGGGGATTTATCCCCGTTGGGCTGCAAAGCAGCCCCAACAAGGTTGGATGCAATCAGCCTGACACACCCGGCATACAGATTTTAGGGCTGCTACGCAGCCCAGCGGGGATAAATCCCCTCGCCACAAAGGCTCGGTGACGCAGTGATCCGGTGTGCTCTTCAGCTATGGAACTGCGAAGCCAACTCCCGCAACAACACTTCAGCTTCCAGCACTTTGCTGACCACGTCGTTAGCCTTCTCCCGCGTCAAGCCCACACGTTCGAGCAGTGCATCGGGAATCTCTTCGTCCGGGCCTGAGCCGACGCTACGGGCCCGCAGCAGGCGCACGGCCAGGCAGACCAGGTTCGGGTAGGCGGCATAGTCGCCGTCGTAGTGCGGGTCGTGCTGGAAGCGCAGGGCGGTGGCCAGCTCGTCGGGCATGTCCCAGTAACGCATCAGCCAGGCGCCGATCTGTTCGCGGCTGATGCCCAGCAGGTGCTGTTCCACGTAGCTGTGGCACAGGTGCGGGTTGACCTCCAGGTGGCGGCAGATCAACGAGAAGTGCGGTGGGAACACATGGGCCAGTAGCAAGTAGCCGAAATTGTGCAGCAGGCCGGACAGGTACGTCAGGCCGCCTTCCGGGCGCTGGGCGCGGGGCATGGCGCGGGTCAGGCCTTCGATGACGGCGGCGGTGTAGATCGACTGGTGCCAGTACGGCGTGGCGTGTTGCGGGTGGTCCTTGGGCAGGCTCAGGGTCTTGCCCAGGGCCAGGCCCAGCGCCAGGTTGATCACCAGGTCGAAACCCAGCACCCGGACGATGGCGTCTTCCACCGAGCGGATCTTGCCCGGCGAGGCGTAGTACGGCGACGCAGCCCAGCTCACCACCTGCGCGGCCAGGGCCGGGTCGGTTTCGACGACACCGGTGATGTCATCGATGGTGGCGTCGGGGTCGACCCGCAGCTTGATGATTTTTTGCGCGGTTTCCGCCAGTGGCGGGATCTCGATGGTTTCTTCCAGCCGTTGCTGGATCCGGCGCGCGGTAAAGGCCTGTACAGCCTGGGTGATTTCCGCGCGGTCGTCGTGCGGGCGGTCCAGGTTGGGGGTGATATTGCTCACGGGCTCGCCGAATGTCGCGGCGCTGGACTTGGTGAGCATGCTCTTGAAGGCTTCGCTGGTGACTTCCAGCAGCACCCCCGGCTCGCCCGAATGGATCAGCAGCTTCGGTTCGCGCAGCAGGCTCTCTTCGTACAGGCACGGCGAGCTGGTCAGTGCCGGCAGGCCGGGCAGCAGGCTCAGGCTATGTTTGCCGAGCATGCGCTCCAGGCGTTCGGTCGGTACCGCCGTGAGTTTACGACCGGTGAGTTCGGCCAGGCGGTTGAGGTCCAGCAGCTGGCTTTGTGGAAACAGCACCATGAGTGCGCCGACGGCATCGTGTAGCAGAACCGCCTGCACCTTGCGGGCGGGGTTCAGGCTTGGTCGTTCGATTACTTCGTCAAAGCCGATGCCTAATTTCTCGAGCAACTGCCGAATCACTGACGGAGCGTGCGGAATTTCGGGGACGAGGGCAGCTTCAGTCATGGTCTGTATCCGTTTTCCTACAAGTCGAGCAGTATAACCAGCTTGCCGTGGCAGATGCGCCCGGAAACTGCGAGCGTGCTCACACTTGGCCGTATTGCTGCCCGTGGCGCAGCCAGCGGTCCAGCAGTGGGCTGACATGGTCGGGCCAGCGTTCCAGCAGAGCCTGGGCGGCGTCGCGTACCGCAGGGAGCAGATCGGCGTCGCGCATCAGGTCGGCTACCTTGAATTGAAGCAGACCGGTCTGGCGCGTGCCGAGCATTTCACCGGGGCCGCGCAATTCGAGGTCTTTTTCGGCAATGACGAAGCCGTCGTTGGTTTCACGCATGATGCCCAGGCGCTGGCGGCCGATCTGCGACAGTGGCGGGTGATAGAGCAGCACGCAATGGCTGGCGGCGCTGCCCCGGCCCACCCGACCACGTAGCTGGTGCAGCTGCGCGAGGCCCAGGCGCTCGGGGTTTTCGATAATCATCAGGCTGGCGTTGGGCACGTCCACACCGACTTCGATCACCGTGGTAGCGACCAGCAATTGCAGGGCACCGGCCTTGAACTCGGCCATGACGGCGGCTTTTTCGGCGGGTTTCATGCGGCCGTGGATCAGCCCGACTTTCAACTCACCGAGGGCGGCGGTGAGGTCTTCGTATGTGGTTTCGGCGGCCTGACAGGTCAGCTCTTCGGATTCCTCGATCAACGTACAGACCCAGTAGGCTTGCCGCCCCTCGGCACAAGCGCTGCGCACCCGTTCGATCACCTCGACCCGCCGGGTGTCGGTGACCAGCACGGTGTTGACCGGGGTGCGCCCGGGTGGCAGTTCGTCGAGGATCGAGGTGTCGAGGTCGGCGTAGGCGCTCATGGCCAGGGTCCGCGGAATCGGCGTGGCGGTCATGATCAACTGATGCGGGCACATGCGCCCGCCCACGCCTTTCTGGCGCAGGGCCAAGCGTTGTTGCACGCCGAAACGGTGCTGTTCGTCGATGATCACCAGGGCCAGGTTCTTGAACTGCACTTCGTCCTGGAACAGCGCATGGGTGCCCACCACCATCGGTGCGCCTTCGGCGATCTGCGCCAGGGCGGCGGTGCGGTTCTTGCCCTTGAGCTTGCCGGCCAGCCAGGCGACTTCGATGCCCAAGGGTTCGAGCCAGCGCTGGAAGGTAATGAAATGCTGTTCGGCCAGAATCTCGGTGGGCGCCATCAGCGCCACCTGGTAACCGGCCTCCAGGGCCTGGAGCGCGGCGAGGGCGGCGACCACGGTCTTGCCGGCGCCCACGTCGCCCTGGATCAGCCGCAGCATTGGCTCGGGTTGGCTCAGGTCGTAGGCGATTTCGTTGCCCACTCGTTGCTGGGCCCCGGTTGGCGTGAAGCCCAGGTTGGCCAGGTAGCGCGCTGGCAAGTCCCGAGCCTTGGGCATGGCCGGGGCGCGCAGCGAACGCAGGCTTTCGCGCAGGCGTTGTTGCGACAGTTGGTGGGTCAGCAGCTCTTCGAAGGCCAGCCGGTGCTGGGCCCAGTGGTGCCCGAGGGCCAGTTCCTCGACATCGGCATCGGCTGGCGGGTGATGCAGGTAACGGATCGCGTCGGCCAGTGGCGCCAGTTGATAGTCCCGGGCCAGTTCCTTGGGCAGCCAGTCGGGCAGGCTGCTGGGGCCCAGCAGGGTCAGGGTCTGCTGGCAGAGCTGGCGCAGGCGCTGTTGGGTCAGGCCTTCGGTGAGCGGATAGACCGGGGTCAGGGTTTCGTCCGCTGGCGGCGGTTCGTCGCCAGTGATGGCGCGGTATTCCGGGTGATAGATCTCCAGCCCCGACGCACCGGGGCGCGCCTCGCCATAGCAACGCACGCGGGTGCCCCGCTTGAGGCCTTCCTTCTGCGCATTGCTGAAGTGATAGAAGCGCAGGCTGAGCCCGCCGGTGCCGTCCTGCAGGCGCACCACCAGGCTGCGACGGCGGCCCATGACCACGTCGGCGCCACTGACGGTGCCTTCGATCACTGCATCCTGCCCCGGCCGCAAATGACCAATGGGCACCACGCGGGTGCGGTCCTGGTAACGCAGCGGCAGGTGGAACAACACGTCCTGGAGGTTTTCCAGACCGACCTTGGCCAATTTCTCGGCCATGGCTTCACCGACACCCTTGAGGGTCGTGACCGGTACTTTGGACAGCTCAGTCATGGTCGAGGGTTACTTGGCCGAAGGCGGCTTGGCCACGGAACACAGGCGGATCGAGTCAGCGAGGATCTCGATGGCCTTGGGCCGCGGGAAGCTGGCGCGCCAGGCAATGGCAACGGTGCGGAACGGCACGGGCGCCGTCATCGGGCGGACTTCGATCACCCCGGGGGCGTAGTGGTGGCTGTCCACCGCCGACAGCGGCAGGATCGAAATACCCAGACCCGACGCGACCATGTGACGGATGGTTTCCAGGGAGCTGGATTCCACCGTGGTGTGCTTGGCGCCTTCGCTGCCCTTGGTCAGGGTCGGGCAGGCTTCGAGCACCTGGTCGCGGAAACAGTGACCCTCGCCGAGCAGCAGCAGGCTCTTGTCGTTGAGCAGGCCGGCGTCGATGGTCTTTTTCTGAGTCCAGGGATGCTGGGCCGGCATCAACACGTAGAACGGCTCGTCATAGAGCGGCAGGGTCAGCACGTCGGCTTCGTTGAAGGGCAGGGCGATGATGATCGCGTCCAGCTCGCCGTTGCGCAGCTTGTCCCGCAGCACATGGGTGAAGTTTTCTTCGATGTACAACGGCATCTGCGGGGCGACCCGGTGCAGTTGTGGGATCAGGTGCGGGAACAGGTACGGGCCGACGGTGTAGATGGCGCCGACTTTCAACGGAGCGGTCAGCTGGTTCTTGCCGGCCTGGGCCAACTCGCGGATGCCCTGGGCCTGCTCAAGCACTTTCTGCGCCTGGGCCACGATGCCTTCGCCCACCGGCGTCAGGCGCACGGCGCTCTTGCTGCGCTCGAAGATCAGCACGCCGAGTTCATCTTCCAGCTTTTTCACGCCCACCGACAGCGTCGGCTGGCTGACATGGCAACGCTCGGCCGCATGGCCAAAGTGCTGCTCTTGGGCGAGGGTCACGATGTAGCGTAATTCTGTGAGGGTCATGGCGAGCGTCCGTGAAGTTGCGAGCCAAGCATACCGGCTGCAATCGATAGACGCACGTTATCAGACTGCGGGCGCGGTGTGACACTGTCCAATGTCGTCTGTCTGTGCCGATCGTTCCCACGCTCCCGCGTGGGAATGCAGCCCGTGACGCTCTGCGTCACACCTGCTTGCGGTGTGCCGGAGCTGGAACGCGGAGCGTCCCTTGAGGCATTCCCACGCGGAGCGTGGGAACGATCGAAGCAGGGGGTCAGCGCCGACGCTTGTCGATGGAATACACGAACGGCGCGACGATTTCGACAGAGCCGTTGGTCAGCATGTCGGCCGGTGGCTTGGGCAGCGGCTGGGCGTCGCGGATCATGTCCAGGGTGGCCTTGTCCAGGGACTCCGTGCCGGCGCTGTCCACCAGTTTGAACGACAGGACGTTACCTTGAGCATCCACCACGAAACGCAGGCGGTTGGTGCCTTCCTTGTTCATCTGCCGGGCCCTGAGCGGGTACTTCTTGTACTTGGCCAAGTGCGCCAGCAGCGTGCCTTGCCAGTTGGCCTTGGCCGCCATTTGCGCCGGCGACGGGCCAGGAGCCGGTTGCGCGGACTTTTCGCTCGGGGCCTGGGTCGGCGGGGTGTCGCTCGGCTTCTTATCCGACGGCTCTTCCTTCGGCGGCTCCGGCTTTTTCTCTTCCACAGGCTTGGGCTTGGGCGGTTGAGGCTTCGGCTTGGGCTTGACCGGCTTGGGCACGGAGATCTCCGGCTTCGGCGCTTCGGCGAGTTTCGGCAGCGGCAGCTCTTCAACCGGTTCCGGCGGCCGCGGCGGCGTGACGACCTTCGGCGGCGCGGGCGGTGGCGGGGCCGGCATTGGCGCCAGCTCGACCATCATGGCCTGGGGCGGCAATTCGATGGGCGGGCGCGACGTCCAGTTCAGCGCCAGCGCAATGGCGAGCGCATGCACGCCCAACACCACCGCCAGACTAGCCCCGTAACGCGTCAGCTTTTGGCGCGTCGTGATCATTTCTTCGGCGCCGTCTCGAGTCCGACCAGGCCGACCTTCAAGTAGCCGGCGCCGCGCAGGGCGTCCATCACACTCATCAGGTCGCCGTAGTCCACGCCTTTATCGGCCTGGAAGAAGATCGTCGTGTCCTTCTTGCCCTGGGTCTTGGCATCGAGGGTGGCACCGAGGGTTTCGGTCTTGACCTCGTCCTCGCCCAGGAACAGGCGCTGGTCGGCCTTGACGCTGAGGAACACCGGTTTCTCCGGACGCGGCGATGGCTTGGCCGTCGACGCCGGGAGATCAACCTTGATGTCCACGGTCGCCAGCGGGGCGGCCACCATGAAGATGATCAACAGCACCAGCATCACGTCGATGAACGGCGTGACGTTGATTTCGTGGTTCTCGGCCAGATCGTCGTCTGCGCCTTCCTTCAAATGCAGGCCCATGGCCGATTACCCCACCTTCACCATGTGCGGTTGCGAGCTGCGCTCGGTCGGCTGGTGGTCGAGGTCGCGGCTCACCAGCAGCAGCACTTCGGCCGAAGCGTCGGACACCTGGGCCTTGTAGCCGGCGATGGAGCGGGCGAACACGTTGTAGATGACCACCGCAGGAATGGCCGCCACCAGCCCGAGGGCAGTTGCCAGCAGGGCTTCGGCGATACCGGGGGCGACGACGGCGAGGTTGGTGGTCTGGGTCTTGGCGATGCCGATGAAGCTGTTCATGATGCCCCACACGGTGCCGAACAGGCCCACGAACGGCGCCGTGGAACCGATGGTGGCGAGAACGCCGGTGCCGCTGCTCATGTTGCGGCCACAGGCGGCCACCAGGCGTTCGAGACGGAAGCTCACGCGTTCCTTGATGCCTTCCTTCTCGCGGCTGTTGGTGGACAGGCGCATTTCTTCCAGCGCGTCGTGCACCAGCAGGTTGGCCAGGGTGCCTTCCTTCGCCGCCGTGGCGCTGGCTTCCTTGAGGGTAGTGGCTTTCTTCAGGGCCGCGATCTCACCGCGCAAGCGACGCTTGGCGCCCATCAGCTCGAAGCCCTTGGCGATCCAGATGGTCCAGGTGATGATCGAAGCGATCGCCAGGCCAATCATCACCAGTTTCACGATGATGTCGGCGTTCTGGTACATGCCCCATGGGGACAGGTCGTGGGCCATGCCCAGGGAGTTGTCGGCTTCGAGCGCCTCAGGGGCGCCGGCTTCCACGGCTTGGGCCGGCTCGCCGACTACTGGCGTTGCGACGGGGGCAGCAGCTTCGGCAGGCGCCTGGGTGGCGGCCGGCGCGGTGGCTGGGGGCGTGGCTGGCGTCTGTGCATCGGCGAACGCGGCGGTCGGTGCCAGCAGCAGGCTGAACAGCAGCGCTGCCATGGCGCCCCAGGCGCGAGGTCGGTTGGTTGGCGAAGCGGAGGATAGAGAGCGATTCATGCTGGCCGGACCTGAGAGTAAAGAAGTCGATGTTCTTCCAGGCCTCGTGAGGCCGAGAACAAAAGTGGGGTGCATTATTGCAAGTAATTCTTGTTAACAAAAGTAATAGAGTATCTTTTTTTCCTGCATTCCTAGCCGCCCGTCTCTTCCGCGCGCTAGTCTGCGGCTTTACCCGAGGAGAGCTTGATGTCCGTGTCTTCTGTTTTGATCGCCGGTTGCGGTGATATCGGCGGCCGCCTCGCCAGCCAGTTGCTGGCTGAACATTGGCAGGTCTATGGCTTGCGCCGCTCGGTTTCGAGCCTGCCGGCGGGCGTTATCGGGGTGGCGGGGGATTTGTTCAGCGCGCAATGCCCAGCCACCTGGCCGACCGGGTCGCTGGATTACCTGGTTTACAGCGCCGCCGCCACCGACCATGACGAAGCGGGCTATCGGGCGGCCTATATAGAAGGGTTACAACATGTGTTGGGCTGGCTGAAGCAGCACGGCCAACAGCCCAAACGGCTGCTGTTCGTGTCCAGCAGCAGCGTGTACGGACAGAAGGCGGGGGAGTGGGTCGATGAAACGTCGCCCACCGAGGCCGGCGGCTATTCCGGCCGGTTGATGCTCGAAGCCGAGCAACTGGCCCTCGACAGCGGCATCCCGGCCAGCCGCGTGCGCCTGACCGGCATCTACGGCCCGGGCCGCGAATGGCTGTTGAGCCAAGTGCGCCAGGGCTACCGCGTGGTGGTCGACCCGCCGCTGTACGCCAACCGCATCCACGCCGACGACGCCGCAGGCCTGCTGGCGTTTCTGCTGGAAGCGGATCGCCAAGGCAAACCCCTCGACGACTGCTACATCGGCGTCGACGATGCCCCCGCCGCACTCGCCGATGTGGTGGGCTGGCTGCGCGAATACATGGGCGTCACCGAATGGGCTGAAGACGCCAGCGTGCGCCGCGCCGGCAGCAAGCGCTGCAGCAACGCCCGGGCCAAAGCCCTGGGCTGGACCCCGCGCTACCCGAGCTTTCGCGAAGGCTATGCGGCGATCCTGGAAGGGCGCTGCTAAAAGGCCAATGGGCCGACGCAGGCCCCTGTGGGAGCGAGCCTGCTCGCGAAGCGTCGGCACATCGGACACGGATGCTAGCTGACCCATCGTTATCGCGAGCAGGCTCGCTCCCACATTGGTTACGCTTCAGGTCGTGTAGTCGGCATTGATCCGGATATACCCTTCCGACAGGTCGCAACCATAAACGGTGAATTGCCCTTGGGCGATGTTCAGGTCAACCGAGATCAACACTTCCTTGCCTTGCAGGTAACCTTTGACCGCCAGTAACCCGGCCTCGTCCAACTGGCGCGGATAGGCCTCGGTTTCGCCAAACACAATGCGGACCTTGTCCGGATCGATGTCCTGCTCCGCCTCGCACTTGCCGATCGCCATGGCCACGCGTCCCCAGTTCGGGTCTGCGCCATGTACGGCTGTCTTCACCAGCGGCGAATTGACGATGGCCTTAGCCACACGCTTGGCTTGCGCATCGTCACGGGCTCCCGTGACCTGCACCTCCAGGGCCTTGCTCGCCCCTTCGCCGTCCGAGGCAATCATGCGCACCAGCCCCAAGGCGATGTCGTAAAGCGCTTGCTCGAACGCCACCAGGTCCACCTCGCCAGCCAGCCCGTTGGCGAGGATCGCCGCCGAGTCGCTGGTGGAGGTATCGGTGTCGATGCTCAAGGCGTTGAAGGTTTTGTCGATGACCCGACGGAACAGCGCATCCAGCACATCGGGGGCAATCCTGGCGTCGGTGAAGAAGAACGTCAGCAGGGTCGCCATGTTCGGCTCAATCATGCCGACACCCTTGGCGATGCCCACCAGGCTTGCGTTGCCAACCGTGCGCGCTGCGTACTTGGTGTGGGTGTCGGTGGTCATGATCGCCGCCGCGCAGCGTTGGAAATCGGCAGGCTGCGATGGCGGCACGTCACCCAGGAAGGCGCGGATCTTCTCCATCGGATACTGGCGGCCGATCACGCCGGTCGAGGCGATCACCAACTCCTGCGGGTCGACGTCCACCGCCCGAGCCAACCCCGTGCGCACCTCCTGGGCATTGGCCAGGCCTTCGGGGCCAGTGGCGACGTTGGCATTGCGCGCAATTACCACCACGCCCCGTGCGGTATCACGCTGCGCGACTTCGCGGGATAAAGTCACACTTGGGCCGGCGAAGCGCGACTGGGTGAACACGGCACTGATGCTGGCCGGCACGTCGGAGATGACAGCCATGAAATCGTCACGGCTGTCCTTGATACCCAGGTTGGCGATGATGCTGCGAAAGCCCTTCGGCTGGATGTGCGTGTCGCTCATGTCAGGTCCTTTAGATGGATGATTGTTTCCCTACTGGCGATCCGGCTTGCCGGTCGGCGGCAACGGTATCCTGTCAAGCATCACGTTGCCAGCGGCAACATTCCTCCAGGGCCTTGACTTGGTTGATTGAACTCGCCGAGCATTCTTCGCGGTCATGCATGGAGAGAACTTCCACACGATTCACCCTCTCTTTTTTGCCACCCCGTACTGGAATCTCAAGAAGGCCCATCGGATCCTGCTCTGCGACGCGGACTATGCCGCAACGACTGCCGGGTTTGGCGGGATATGCATCTCCTCTAATTTTGCGTCGTCGATGTGGCCGACCTCTATCGAACGACCCAACCGCGACAGGGACCGTCATCCATGCAAGCCAGTTTCAGCAAAGGCGTCATCTTTGCACTCTCCGCCGCTGCACTGAACGCAACAATCGGTGTGCTCAGCAAAGTGCTCATGAGCAATGGCTTCACCGCCAGCAGCGTTGCCGTCATCAAGACCTTCCTGGGTTGCCTGTTGCTCTCGGCCTTGTTGCTGTTCCTCAAGCGCCCGGCGACAACGGCCAAATGGACCCAGGCGGCGATCTGCGCGTTCCTCGGCATCTTCGTGCTGTTCCACTTCGAAACCTCTGCCTATCGGCATTACGCCGCGGCGGGCGTCGTGGTGATGCTGATGGCCAGTGCCTCAATCTCCTCGATTGTGCTGGGTCGCATATTCCTGAAAGACGCCATCACCGCAAACGCCACCGTGGGCGCCACGCTGGCGATTGCCGGCATCGCGGTGATCTTCGGCGCCGACCTGCAACAGGGCTTCACCCTCCAGGGCGCGGCACTCGCGTCCATGGCCGGCTGCGGCTACGGGGCGTTTTCGGTGGCGATGAAGCGGATGGGCGTGTCCGGTGGGCTGCACTTCACCCGTCAGTTGCTGTTCTTCGGCAGCCTGTATCTGCTGATGCCGGCGGCGGCCGACGGCTTCGTGATCGGCGAGTTGTCGCCCCTGGCCATTGCCGCTCTGCTGGCGCTGGCCGCGCTGCCGACCATCCTCGGCTTTTTCTGCACCACCAAGGCCATCGAGTACCTCAAGCCTTCCCAGGTGCAAGCGCTGGAACTGACCGAACCGTTGTTCGCCGCGCTGCTGGCGTTCGTGGTGCTCAATGAAGTCCCGCGTGAAAGCCTGTACGTGGGCGCGGCGCTGATCATCGTTGGGCTGTGCTTCTCCAATGAGTTGATCCGCTTGGGCAAGAAAGCGCCTATTCCGTCGGGTGTGTGAAGGTCGCCGGGGCTCTTAGCGCAATCAACGCTGGGGCCAAGGTGCGAACTTGGCCTTTTGCTCAAGAGGTTGCGAGGTCATTCCGCTCTGGCTCGCTTCCCACGAAAACTACATCGCTCCTCGGCGAAGTTCCTCAATCGCTTTTTGCAAACCTTTGGAATCGGCGGCCATCGCCTTCTCGGATGACTCATCAGGCTCCAGCTTTCTCATCACCGCCATACTCTTATCATCATAGATAAACAGCTGTGCACCCGATGGCAGGGTTACCGTACGAGCGACTCTGGAGTTATCTCCGAGAGTAGGTGGTGGAGTCGTATCAACAACGCCTCCAGCATCAGGTTGGCTGGACTGCCCATGTGTATCTGATCGACCTAGACTTTTCACGCCCTCGCTCAAATCCCTGGCAAAAACGGCAGAGCACCTGGCTCTCAGTACGGCCGGGACCCTGGCTTCGCCAATACTTTCATACAGATCGAGGCACAGATAAAACTGATCATCTACGCCGATAACCGAGCCAGCAATTTTCTCGACACTGGCTGCAACCACAGCCATTACGTCCTTGTTGATCTCGCTCGTGCTTGCCAATGTGGAGGCGCTTGATCCAGAGGTCGTAACAAGCGATTTCCTCGCCTCCTTCAGCGCAGCCTCAATGGAATCAATCGACGCTTTCAACTGCTTGGCTTCATCCGTCGCTGGATCCATACCCTTGTACTTCGCATTCGCCGCATTCAACTGGGTGGTCAGTTCAAGCACAGCGCCCGCTCTGTCTGCTGTCGCTGAGCCGCTCAGCGTTACGCTTGGGCTACGGACAACCCCTGTGAGTTGTTCAATCGCCATGAGAGCGACAGTGTTGCGCTGGTTCCGGGTGAGCATCATCCGGTAGGCGCTCGGTGTAATGCCGGAGTTACCGTAGGCTTGGCAAATACTGTAAAGCTGATCCCTCAACAGCTGGATCGAATGGGTTCGCAGGCCGATACTTGCCCCTGATTCCTGGAACGCGGCCGCCAGTGCAGCCACATCCGCTTTTTCTGCGGATAACGAACCGGCCAACGTTTTGAGCGCATCCGGGCTGGGCTCGGGGCACAGCACCTCGGTTTTGTTGCCATCTCCATCCACCCGAGTGGAGTAGGTCAGCAACCGCTCGTCGGCCTCAAGAACCCGGGACTTCTGATAAGGCGCGCATCCTGTCAGTAAGCAAACAGCCACAACCACGGATGACCAAGTCACGTTAATGTTAATCATGATCTCTTCCCTAAGAAGGCGAGGGGGCTCAGGAGGTTCTGCACGCCCACTCGCAGAGTAGATGGCAAATTGCCGCCTCGCCAATCCCTTGGAAGGCGATGCCAGCAAATACCGTCCCCATTCCGAAATACGTTCAGCAGGCAGGCGGTCAGCAATCTGGTATTCGAGCGGGATCGCAAACCGAGCGCTGGCTAACGTCGAAGCGCAATAGTCACAACACCACCACCCCACCCTGTGGGAGCGAGCCTGCTCGCGATGAGGCCGGAACACTCGATGTTGATGCAACTGACTATTCGCATCCGCGAGCAACTCCGTTCCCAAAGTTTTTGATGGTTGGCTGACAAGTACTGCCTCTTCCGCTTTTCTCGCCCCAGCCCCCTCACCACCAGGACGAAACACCTCCCAGGGCATCACGCAACTGAGCCGCGCCAATGTTGCGTCGCCCCGGATCAAGCGCTAGGGCCGTTCGCAACGCCGGCCAGCAGCGCCTGGGCAGGTTGGGTGGGGCCTTGAGCCCGTGTTCCAGCCCGTCATCGCGGGCCTGAATTGAAGGCAGGCGGCGGAACGGATGCCTGCCGCTCGCCAGTTCATACAACACGCAAGCCACGCCATAAACATCGGCACTCGCCGACAGCGGCGAGCCGTCCAATAGCTCGGGCGCGGCATAGCCTGGGGTCCATGCGTTGAGGCGGTTGCGATTCAGGTGGGGAAGGTCTTTCAAGGGACCTTCCGTTGCCAGGCCCAAGCCGAAATCGAACAGACGCACGCCGTCTTCGCTCAGCATCACATTGCTTGGTTTCACATCGCCGTGCAGGCCGTCCCGCCAGGGCGGGACTCAGAGCCTGACTGCCGTGCTTCCGACAGGCCACGCATCCTTGCGCCTTTACCTACAACTACGCCAGAATCCGCCCGCTTGTGCGCCATGTCCCTAGGCTCTATCGTTTTCCTGCCACTGCCCATCAGTGGTCGGGTTTAGTAGCCCGGTAATACACATGGCTGCATGAGCCTCATCAATCAGGCGTTCGCCTGCATTCGATGGTGGCTGTGCGCATGGCGCCTTCGGGCGCGCCGGGCTTTGTGTATTTCACCGGTCTACTAACTTGCGCACAGCTGCCGCCTTTTCGTTTAGTAGCGAGACGGTTGCGGCCCTACTAGTGGAAATATACGAATGTTCAAAATAACTCCGAATCCTCCAGAAGCAGACCCAACCTCCCCCCACATCGATGGCATCAATGCCCAAAAAGTCGATGCCGCCGCCAAACGTGCCCTAGATTTCTACCTGTTACCCAAACAGACAAAGCCCAAAGCGGACACTCAACCGGGCCAGCTATTCACCGTCGTAGAAGAAGTCGACAACGAATGCCTGCTCGCCAACCTCAGCGAAACCCTGGCTTCGGCTGATGCCATGGTCAGTGATCTGGCATTCGAGCTGGACGGCTCACGTCGTCACGTCGCCCTCGGCATTCAGCAACTGATCGAGCTGAGTTCGTTGCTGGCGAACCGGGCGCTGGATAATGTTGAGCCGCGGTAGAGGTTAGCTTCTAAATAAAAACCCGGCGCATTGCGTCGGGTTCACATAATCCACAGCTGTATTATTGTTGAATTTCTGATTCATACAGACGTTCTTTAGCGACTGCTGTCGGCCAAAAGCGGACATACGATAGGCTCGAAAATATCTGTCTTGTTTCTTAACCCTGCCCGACGAATGGGAAGGCGAGAGAGTGATATTAAATTGACATACTGGTAAATGCGGGCTCACGATCGGTACTGATCTACAGGGAGCGTAGACGTGGCCTTGGATCATTACCGTGTCTGAGGATTGCAAAATGGCAAAGCAGAAAGCAGCTGTTTTGGAAGCAGTTTCGTTAACCGCGCCAGATTCGCCCCGTCCACGCCTACACAAACTTATAATTAAAAACTTTAGGTCTATCGGCTCAGAACCTGTCGAAATAGAACTTGACGATATAGTTGTACTCGTTGGTGCGAATAACGCTGGAAAAAGTAGCATTCTAAAAGCGTATGAAACAGTCATGTCTCATGGTTCAAATGACGGAAAATTAAATATTCAAGATTTTCCAAGCGGCATGGTTGACGTGGAGAGGCTTCCAAATATTGAATTGCAGACGATAGTTTTTGATAAAGCCCCCGGAGACCGCTGGCTAGGCTTGCTACCGAATAACGAATATTTAGTCAGGGAACAATGGACTTGGGAAAATCCTGGCAAAGACCCTATACGCCAAGGTTGGGACGTCCAAAAAGGAAGTTGGGACAAGCAAGTCCCTTGGGGCGCACCTAATATAGCTAATTCAAAAAGACCAAGGCCTCATCGAATTGATGCTTTTGCTTCTCCCGACGACCAAGCCACTGAAATTTCAAAATTAATAACATCACTATTAAAGGACAAGTTAACGAAAATAAAAAGCGATCCCGAACAAGAAAAATCTGACTATGAATTGGTAATAGAAAAAATCAGAGACCTGCAAACAAAAGCAGTGGCAGCGACAGATAAAGAGGTCAAAGTAATCGAGGCCGAGATCTCCAAATATCTAGACAAATTATTCCCCAATCACCACGTCATGTTTGACGCTAAGCCTGAACTGGACATTGAAAAGGCCTACACTCCCTTCAAGGCCACTACAGATCTTTTAATGGGGCCAAAAGATGGATACTTGTCGGGTATCGCAAATCAGGGAAGTGGAGCCCGTCGAACGCTCCTGTGGGCGGCATTAAAGTATCTCTCGGAAGTAAATGATGGCGAAGGAACCCGGCCACACGTTTTGCTTATGGATGAGCCAGAGATCTGTTTGCACCCTTCAGCTATTCGAGAGGCTCGCGCTGTACTTTACGACTTACCTCAAAGCGGTAATTGGCAGGTAATGATTACATCTCATTCGCCAATATTTATCGATCTATCTCGGGACAATACGACAATAGTTAGAGTATTCCGTGGCGAGAATGAAAATGTTAAAAGCACCACATTATTTCGCCCTGAACGAGCAAGACTAGATAGCGACGACAAGAAAAATCTGAAGATGCTCAATATTTGCGACCCTTACCTTAATGAATTCTTTTTTGGCGGTCGACAAGTAATTGTTGAAGGCGATACTGAATATACTGCATTTTCGATAATAAGAGACATGTATATCGATGAGTACAAGGACGTACAGATTATACGCGCTCGCGGCAAGGGGATAATCCCTTCAGTCGCTAAAGTGCTTCTTCAGTTTTCTAAACAGTTCACTATTTTGCACGACACTGATTCTCCCGAGACAGCCAAAGGAAAAGCCAACCCTGCCTGGGGAATGAATAAAACTATCCAATCGGTTTTTGATTTGGAAAATGCCAAGGGAAAAGTTCGGCTAGTCGCTTGTAAAACCTGTTTTGAAACAGCACTTTTTGGAAGCGAAGAGAAAGATGAAAAACCGTATCGAGCATTCGTGAAAATTCAAAACGATCCCGAAGCTGCGAACAAGGTTAAAGCACTTTTGGATTTTCTTTTGGATCCTGGTAAGCCAAAGCCAGAGAATTGTATTGAATGGAAAAAAGTCGAAGACTTAGTAGCGTAAAGTACTCTGCCATTACGCATCAATTTCCTTGATGCGTAATGGGGATTTACCCGAGTTCATAGTGACGTAGATTGTCAACTTTTGGCCGATTGCTGCTTGTCGCAGAAAGGTACTATCCGACCCACGGGTAACGTTCGTCGATTGAACAACGGTATCGATGGCGGGGCCTTTGGACCTCAAGACCTGAAACCTTGGTCGAGAGCTACACAAAAAAGGGGACTGACCTTAAAAAATTCAGATGGGGTGAGTTACGTGTCACCAAGACAGATTTGACCTGTAGAAAACTATCGCGGCGGCCGGACGATTGATCGGCAGCGCAGCAGCGAACCAAGTCATAGCAACAAGGCTGCCCAGCGCGGGCTTGAGGGAAGTTTTTGTTAGTCAGGCATCAGGTATCTTGCTGCCTCAATGCGCCGCGCGGTACTAGGGAGGGAGATAGATGTCCGGGAACAACGCGCCGACGTTAGATAAGGCGAAGATTCTTGAAAACGCGGTGACCTCAATCCAGCTGGGAATTGAGGACTATCAATTCACTCAGGGAAAAACCGGAAACCCACTCCGAGCTGTATCAGCCGCTCGTAATCTGTTCGCCGGTGTACTTCTACTATTCAAATACAAGATTTCAACTCTAGCCGATTCCCCGGAGCACGCGGCGAGCCTGATCTACAAGGCCAGGAAATTCAAACCATGCCGCACCGATGACGGAATGATCCAATGGCGCCCCGAGCTTGAAAGAAACAAGACCATCGATGTAGCAGACATTCAGCTTCATTTCGAAGGGTTGGAAATACGGACTGACTGGAAAGCGATTAACGCTTTGCAAACGTGCCGGAACGATCTTGAACATCTGCATCCAAAACACCCATTGGAAGACATCAACAAGTTCTTGCTTGACCTTTTCCCGCTCCTGAGAGATTTCATCACGCACGAGCTTTCGGAGAACCCAGCAGCCCTGTTAGGTAGTACATGGGAGGTGATGCTCAAAAATCATGAGTTCTTCGCTCGCAACTTGGATGAGATTCAACGCCATTGGGCAGAGCTAGGGGTTATGGAGCATACACGCGAACTACTTAAGACTTGCGTATGCCGCGCTTGCGGGTCTCCATTGCTCGAGCCTAACCGTGAGGATCTCGAGGCGGGGATGCCGTTCGACTACTTTGAGTTCCGTTACAACTGCGTTGCCTGCAACCAGACCGATCTGCTTATTGAATTAATGGCTGAGGAGCTACGACTCGCGAAGGAAGACCCTTTCAGCGAGGAGGAGGTTATTACAGACTGCGGTAGTTGTGGCGCACCTATGTTTGACTTAACCGAGGGCCACTGTCATCTCTGCGGGTATAGCTATCAACCACCACGGTGCGGAGGTTGCAATCGGACGCTTGAAGGTTACGAGTCAGAGAATGGGGTGCTCTGCGATAGGTGCTCAGAGTATGCCCATTACAATGATGAGTATGAGCCAAACATAAGCTAGACCATAACCGGCGGACGCTTCCGAAAACTGAGAGCTCAGTGACTGTCCGCTTCTGGCCGATAGCTGACGCTCACGAACGACCGTGTTCGGCCGATTGCTTCCTGCCAGCACCTCCTTACGCTGCCGGAGTTGGGATCCCCTGCTGCAAACCTGAGATGGCTTAGGCTTGGTCGGAACTCGAACCCTTGAGTTTGGCTAAGCCCTGTTTAATGTAGCCGGCGTTTTCACCAATCGTGTCAAGCGCGCCACGAACGTTATTCCCTACCTATGACGAGCCTTGCTGCTCTAGGTGTAGTGTCAACTCCATTAAAGCTGCCTCCAAGGCCAGCTGGTTGGAGTACATCCTCTCAAGTACATCGCACAGCGAATAATCATCAGGCATGGCGTCGGCTTCCTCCAAACGAGATAGAAGCATAGTGCCGGTAGTGCCCTTGGCAGGCAGTGATTTCAACGTGCTTAGAAATTGCTACAACGCGAAAGGATTATAGCGGCTGAGTCAGGGAGGCCGGGGTTCTGGGGAAGGGCTCCTCCCAATCCATCATCGGGGGTACGGAAAAGCGAAGGCTGAATGGGGGGTAGGGACATGGCGTAATTAGGCCAATACGGGGGATGGAGGATATTTTGTCAAAGGACTTACCTTGAAGGCGCTTTTCACTTCCTATCAAGCCGCAAATTTGGATAGCCGCTAAAATTTTAAGGCGATCACTGAGACAGATATATGCCACACAATGGTCGCCTGCGTGTTCAGCGACCAGGGAAATTCAAAAGCATCAGGCAAAACACGCATTCGAGCTAAAAAGAAGTACAATGGTGGCTTACTGCTATCTATGATAGGTTTTTCAGGGAAGACAATATGAGTTCGAAAATATTAGGCGTAGTGATGTGCGCCATGCTTTTTGCGGTGGGTGCTTTTGCGACGTCCTCTATTGCGAAGGAGCAAGAGAGGAAGGTGATTGCTGCTTCAGTCCATAGTGGCGTTGAAACTAAGCAAAATCCGAAATTTGATTATCAATCAGATAGTGATTCCGAAAGTGGCATCGAACGCGTAAAGAGAGAGGCGGCTTTAGCATCCGAGTTGGCTATCCTTAAAGAAAAAAACTTAATAACAGCAGAGTTTCAGAGCACATTTATAACTGTCGTTATTTGGGCGCTTGGAGTAGCTGTCAGTATTGTACTGATTTTAGTAACGGCTAGCTTTTTTACAAGTTTTAAAGTTCATGAGCGCGATATTAAGCGGATTCAAGAAGATTATGCTGCAAAGCTTGAGGTTTTTAATTCCGAAGTTGACTCAAAGCTTGAAAGGGCAAGTAGAGAAATTGATACTAAGCATGAAGCAAGAAGTCAGCAGGATCTCGATAGGATGTTGGCTCACGCTACAGAGATTCGATTTCAGTTCGACCAATTTCGAACTGCACTAGAGGAGAAGGTTTCAGAGATGTTGAAGTCAGCTGCTCGAGCTGAAGTTAATTTTGATAAGATTCAAGAACACCAGCTCAGGACTGCTACAGAGATAAGTAGATTGGAAATCAATATTTGGGAGTTGAAGAAAGTCCCAGGCAATGTACTAATTGCTTCAGTTGAGGGGTTGAATTCTGCAATAAAAAGGAACGATGAATGGAGTATCGATAACTTCGTAAAAAAAATCAAAAAAGTACTGACGGAGGATTTCGTTGCCACGCAAAGGCAAGTGACTGCTTTTTCGGTGGATTTTTTATCCAAGTGCTTGGAGGAACTAAGAAAATCTCGACCCGAGGAGGCTACTGAGATATCGACGATGCTCGCTTCCTGCGTGCAAGAAAAAAAGGAAGATAGTTGAGTAGTTCGAAAGATCGTAATAACAGGATTCAGGACAGATTGATCAGGTGGCGATGACAGAATCTGTTCAATTCGTATTTGATAGCTTGAGGAGTGTGCCTGATGGCAACGAAAATTACTTCCTTCATGGCGGCTTTCCGCTTTGCATATTAGTCTTGAAAACCGGCGAACGTGAGAACGTTCTTACGGTGGATCTATGTTTTCAACCAGATCGATCTGTCCTTCAATGCACTTCGTTGGGGTAGTGGGGATAAGTGAGTTGCCCAAAAAAGCTCCGCAACCCAGCTAGGCATGCTTGTCCTGCCTAGGTTACGTTCGGTCGAAAATAGCAGTGTTGCGGAATTTATATCAATACAACCTACTGATTGATAAGTAAAATATTGTGGATTGCAAATCCGCCTACGCCGGTTTGATTCCGACCTCGGTCTCCACTCTTAGAAACCCTGTAGATTAGCGTCTACGGTTTTATTGGGCGGCATAAAGTATGCCCTACAGGCATCTTATGTCGCCCCTAAAATATTGTTGTGTAATAGGCATTAACAGTGGTGGGATTGTCGTGCATCATGCGAACGAGCCTAGCTTACAAAATTTTGTATTTTTTTATGGAAGTGAGAAATATATCATATGGATAAGAAGAGTAGTCAAACTGCTGACGGAGTGGTAAAGCTTCTGTACGGAATTGTTTGTAGCGCTGTCGTAGTAGTGTTTGCTGTGTTTTCTTTTTACTTTTACAAATTTGGTGCCTACTCTTTAAGTGCGGACCGTGGTGATTGGGGCACGTTTGGCGACTATTTAGGTGGTACCCTCAATCCGATTCTAAGTTTTTTTGGGTTGATCGCCTTGCTTTTAACCATCGTGTTGCAAGGGAAGGAGTTGGAGTTAACAAGGCGAGAGCTACAGCGTTCCGCAGAGGCGCAGGAGCGCACGCAAGAAGTGCTTGATGAGCAGTCTAATACGCAGATAAAACAACAGTTTGAGGGCACTTTTTTTGCACTACTTGATCAGCATAATCGCTTATTGAGTGATATCAGCAAATCGAGCGTTCTGTATGAGTCGATAATAGAAAAAACGCTTTTGAACGCTACCGCAACTGGAGTGGGTATTGCTGACGGTGGTGATCAGCATTATTTTATTTTTCGGAAAGTAATTAACTATATTAATATAGCTAGGGAGCTCCTTAAGTTTAACTTTTATAACGCCCCTGGTGGTGATATTGGCCCATCCTATATAGGTAATCTTGAAGAGGCTCCCTATCCGACACGAAGTGAGCGGGTATATGCGGATATTGTCAAGGCTCATCTGACTGATGAGGCTGCTATTCTTATTTCAATTTATGGGGCTTATGAGGCTAGGTTAGATGACCCTCTGGGATCTTTGTATTCACTCGTAAAAAGATATGATATAGCCCAAGAAATTCGAATCCTGCCTGATAGTCCCTTTCTTGAGATCCTGCTTGAGATTAACGGCGAATACCAAGACGAGTATTCCTAACCCCTATTTTTCTTGGTCCAAATTATTCTTGAGTTCCTAAAAAGCCGCTCCATAAACCGCATTCCACACTACAGAAAAGGGGACAGATTTATTTTTCTATCACTGTCCGCTTTTGGCCGATAGCAGCCTTCCGCGAAGGGCTGCTTCGGGTCGAATCCGTTCAGTCATCTCTGGTTTCCTATGATCTGGTTATTCCAGTTATTCGGGGTTGACGGAGGTGACAACGTTGACCAAAATTGACCAACAGCTCAGTACAGCTCGCAGGTAATTTTTAGAACCTGCTCGGCGGTCCTGGGCTTTTTTTTGCCTGAAGAAAAAGCACAAGAGCGGCCGCTGGAGGCGCAACGATGGCCCTCAATGACCTGCTCGCGGGCAGGAAAGCTGGGAAGAGATTACGAATGGCGACTTCCATTTTGATATCGATTAAAAACTGTCGACATCAAGCTGGGTATGCACATCACTATCCTTGCGTTGAACAAGTTAGCCGATGTCATTGTGTTGGGCGCGCCTCTTACAAATTAGCTTTGTAGCACTCCGAGGCATGTGGGCAGAAAGGTCAAATTGGTGGGCACTGAGCTTCGTGGTGACGGAGGCGCCCGCCGCTGAAGCCGGCGGGCTAGTGCAGAGGGAGCAGGCTACTGCTTTTCCAACACCCACTGCCGAGGCCCCGCCGTATACGACGGTATCTCATCCGCCAACGACGCATTCACCGTCTGGAAGATTTCCAGCTGCTTCCCATCGCGAGCAAAGATCCAAGTATTCCCATGGCCTTTCTGCTGCAGCCAGATGGTGTCGTTGCCGTTGCTCATGGTGGCGCAGTCGCCTGCCAGGCATAGGGCGTAGCGGTCGGCGCCCGGCAGGCCGCTGACTTGGCCGTCGGGTTGGAACTGTACGGTGGCGCCTTGGCCGGGGCCGTTGACGATGTTCCAGGTGCCGTCCAGGTAGGCGGCGTACAGCGCTCGCTCGAAACTGGCACCGATGGGGGCACCTTCTGGGACCTGGACTTGTGCGCGGTTGAATACTTGCTGTGGCTCGTTCTCGGTGGCGGCCTGGCTCAGTTGGTTGCCGTCGCGCTTGAGTTCGCTGGCGGCGCTGCCGTAGATGTCGACTTTCCACAGGCCGTCTTCTTCGGCCAGCAACTTGCCTTCGACGTTTTCAAAACCGTTGGTGTAGCGCGCCTGACCGGCTCGGGTGTTGATGTCCCATTCCAGGTTGGGGCCATAGGCCTGCAGCGCTTCGCGCAGGGGGCCACCCTTGGCGGCAGCGTCGATGGCGGCCTGGTTGATCCAGGTGCCGCTGATGTCACGGTCGGCAGGGTCGCTGGCGCAGCCGGCCAGGAGGAGGGCGAGCAGCGGGAGAGCAAGCGCTTTGCGCATGGTGGAATCCTTTCAAAACGAAAACGGCGCAGCGGGGGACGCTGCGCCGGCCTTGTTACTCGATGACCAGGATGGCATCCATCTCGACCTGCGCGCCCTTTGGCAGGGCCGCTACGCCAATGGCGGCGCGGGCAGGGTAGGGCTGGTCGAAGTACTTGCCCATGATCTCGTTGACCTTGGCGAAGTGGCTCAGGTCGGTGAGGAAGATGTTGAGCTTGACGATGTCCTTGAACGACCCGCCGGCGGCCTCGGCCACGGCCTTGAGGTTTTCGAAGACCTGTACGGTCTGGGCTTCGAAGCCTTCCACCAGCTCCATGGTTTTCGGGTCCAGGGGGATCTGGCCCGACATGTACACGGTGTTGCCCGCCTTGATCGCCTGGGAATAAGTACCGATGGCGGCCGGGGCCTTGTCGCTGGTGATGACGGTTTTGGTCATGTATGACTCCTTGTAATGGCTGGGCTATTGGGGGTTATGCGCGCATGCGGGTGATGCGGATAACGCCGGTCAGGGCTCGCAGTTTCTTGATCACGCGGGCCAGGTGTACGCGGTCGTGCACGCTGACCACCAGTTGGACGACGCTGATGCGGCCGTCGCGCTCGTCCATGCTGATTTTCTCGATGTTGCCGTCGGCGGCGTTGACGCTGCTGGCCAGCAGGGCGATCAGGCCACGCTGGTGTTCCAGCTCGACCCGCAGCTCGACGTTGAATTCGCCGGTGACATCCTTGGCCCAGGAGAGCTGGATGCATTTTTCCGGGTTGTGGCGGATTTCGCTGATGTTGCGGCAGTTGTCCAGGTGCACCACCATCCCCTTGCCGGCAGACAGGTGGCCGACAATCGGGTCGCCCGGGATCGGCGTGCAGCACTTGGCGTAGCTGAGCACCAGGCCTTCGGTGCCGCGGATCGCCAGTGGGCCTTCAGGGCTTGGCAGTTGTTCGCCTTCGCCCAGCAGGCGGCGGGCGACGACATAGGCCATGCGATTGCCCAGGCCGATGTCTTCGAGCAGGTCTTCGACCAGTTCGAGGCGGTATTCCTGGAGCATCGCTTGCACGCGCTCGGCCGGGACTTTTTCCAGCGAGCTGTCGAAACCGTTCAGCACCTTGTTCAGCAGGCGTTCGCCGAGGCTGATGGATTCGGAGCGGCGTTGCAGCTTTAGGGCGTGGCGGATGTGGGTGCGGGCCTTGCCGGTGACCACGAAGTTGAGCCACGCCGGGTTCGGCCGCGCACCGGGGGCGCTGACGATTTCCACCGTGGAGCCGCTTTGCAGCGGTTCGGACAACGGTGCCAAACGACGGTTGATCCGGCAGGCGATGCAGCTGTTGCCGACGTCGGTGTGCACCGCGTAGGCGAAGTCCACCGCCGTGGAGCCTTTGGGCAGCTCCATGATCCGGCCTTTGGGCGTGAAGACGTAGACCTCGTCCGGGAACAGGTCGATCTTGACGCTCTCGATGAACTCCAGGGAGTTGCCGGCCCGCTGCTGCATTTCCAACACACCCTTGACCCACTGTCGGGCCCGAGCGTGGGTGCTCTTGGGTTGTTCGTCACCGCTGGATTTGTACAGCCAATGGGCAGCGATGCCGTTGTTGGCCATTTCTTCCATTTCACGGGTACGGATCTGGATCTCGATCGGTACGCCGTGCATGCCGAACAGCGTGGTGTGCAGCGACTGGTAGCCGTTGGCCTTGGGAATCGCGATGTAGTCCTTGAAGCGTCCCGGCAGCGGTTTGTACAAATTATGCACAGCACCCAGCACGCGGTAGCAGGTATCGACCTTGTCGACGATGATCCGGAACGCGTAGACGTCCATGATCTCGTTGAAGGCCCGGCGCTTGCCGCGCATTTTCTTGTAGATGCCGTAGAGGTGTTTCTGCCGCCCGCTGACTTCGCCTTCGATGCCGTCGATGGCCAGGCAGTGGCTCAGAGACTCTTCGATCTTGTTGACGATTTCCTTGCGGTTGCCCCGGGCGCGCTTGACGGCCTGGTTGATGCGCGCCGAACGCATCGGGTGCATGGCCTTGAAGCCGAGGTCTTCGAATTCGATGCGGATCGCATGCATGCCCAGGCGGTTGGCGATGGGCGCGTAGATTTCCAGGGTTTCCTTGGCGATGCGTCGGCGTTTTTCGCCGGACAGCACTTCCAGGGTGCGCATGTTGTGCAGGCGGTCGGCGAGCTTGACCAGGATCACGCGAATGTCGCGGGCCATGGCCATGGCCATTTTCTGGAAGTTTTCGGCCTGGGCCTCGGCCTTGGTCTCGAAGTTCATCTGGGTCAGTTTGCTGACCCCGTCGACCAGTTCGGCCACGGTTTCGCCGAACTGCGCTTGCAGCGCTTCCTTGGCAATGCCGGTGTCTTCGATCACGTCATGGAGCATGGCCGCCATCAGGCTCTGATGGTCCATGTGCATGTCGGCAAGGATGCCCGCCACCGCGAGCGGGTGCGTGACATACGCCTCGCCGCTGCGGCGGCGTTGGCCGTCGTGGGCTTGTTCGGCGTAGAAGTAGGCTCGGCGGACCAGATTGACCTGGTCCGTGCCGAGGTAGGCCGATAAGCGATCGGCGAGGGCGTCTATGCTCGGCATGATGATGACTCCTGCCGTTTGCTGTGACCCCGCGCCGTGCTACGTCGACCAGGCATAGATTTAGACCGCCTCGTTGGACTCGTCCTCGAACGCTGCGAACAGCGGTTCGTCTTCAACGATTTCAGCGTTGGCGATGAACTCGTAGCTCATCAGGCCTTCGGCGATTTCACGCAGCGCTACCACGGTAGGCTTGTCGTTTTCCCACTGGACCAATGGCTCTTTGCCGCCGGTGGCCAGTTGACGGGCACGCTTGGTAGAGAGCATGACCAGCTCAAAGCGGTTTTCCACGTGTTCTAGGCAGTCTTCAACGGTTACGCGGGCCATGGTATTCCTCGGAGCGAATGCGATATGCGCGCTGCCCGGTTGGGCGAGCGGACTCGACAGTTTAAAAAAACACCAGCGTTTAGGGAAGCGCTGATTTTTTAACCAAACCCCTCGGCGCGCTGCAAGTACCAATGTAAAGCCGTTGCAGCGGTTTTGGGAAGGGGCGGTCAGCCCAGCAGTTCGGCCAATAATTTACCGAAACGTTGCTGCTGGCGTTTCTGTTGCAGCTGATTGGCGCGGAAAACCGCCTTCAGGTCGTTCAGCGCGTGGGCGAAATCATCGTTGATGATCAGGTAATCGTAGTCCACGTAGTGGCTCATTTCGCTGACGGCTTCACGCATCCGGCCTTCGATAATCTCGTCGCTGTCCTGGCCACGGTTGTTCAGGCGCTGGCGCAAGGCTTGCTGGCTCGGTGGCAGGATGAAGATCGAACGGGCCTGTGGCATCAGCTTGCGCACCTGTTCGGCGCCTTGCCAGTCGATTTCCAGGATCAGGTCGTGGCCTTCGTCCAGGGTCTGCTGCAAGTAGCTCTGCGAGGTGCCGTAGAGGTTGCCGAAGACTTCGGCGCGCTCCAGGAAGTCGCCGTGCTCGGCCATCTTCACGAACTCTTCGCGGTCGACGAAGTGGTAGTTCACGCCGTTCACTTCACCCGGGCGCATGGCGCGGGTGGTGTGGGAGACCGAGACGCGGATCTGCGGCTCGGCGTCGATCAGGGCCTTGACCAGGCTGGTCTTGCCGGCGCCCGAGGGCGCGGAAATGATGTAGAGAGTGCCGGTGCTGTGGGTCATGTCGGGTTAGCCTTACTCAATGTTCTGCACTTGTTCGCGCATCTGCTCGATCAACACCTTGAGGTTGACCGCAGCCTGGGTGCTGCGCGGGTCGAAGGCTTTGGAGCCCAGTGTATTGGCTTCGCGGTTGAGTTCCTGCATCAGAAAGTCCAGGCGGCGACCGGCCGCACCGCCGGACTTGAGCACCCGGCGGACTTCGATGATGTGGGTACTCAGGCGATCCAGTTCTTCGGCCACGTCGCTTTTCTGCGCGAGCATGACCATTTCCTGTTCCAGGCGCTGCGGATCCAGCTCGGCCTTCATGTCGGCGAAGCGATCCAGGACTTTCTGGCGTTGGGTGGCGAGCATCTGCGGAACCAGTTCGCGCAGGGTCGCCACGTCTTCTTCGATGGAGGTCAGGCGCTCGTTGATCAGCCGGGCCAGTTCCGCGCCTTCGCGCTCACGGCCGGCCTTGAGTTCCTTGAGCCCCTGGTTGAACAGCGCCAGCGCCTCGGCGTTCAGGGCCTGGGGATCGCTGGCATCGCCCACCAGCACGCCAGGCCAGGCCAGAACTTCCAGCGGGTTCAGGGCGGCGGGGTTCTTGATCAGGCTGGCAACGGTTTCGGCCGCTGCCACCAATTGCGCGGCGCGCTCGCGGTTCACTTGCAATGGCTTGCCGGTGCTTTCTTCGGTAAAGCGCAGGGTGCATTCCAGCTTGCCCCGGGACAGGCCCTGGCGCAGTGCTTCGCGCACGCCGCCTTCCAGGTCGCGGAAGGACTCGGGCAGGCGCAGGTGCGGCTCCAGGTAGCGGCTGTTGACCGAGCGCAGTTCCCAGCTCAGGGTGCCTTGGGCGCCGGCCTTTTCGACGCGGGCGAAGGCGGTCATGCTGTGCACCATGGAGGTTCCTCGCAATGCAGGCCGGGCACGACCGGGGTCGTGGCGCCTGGGGTCTGTGGATAAAAAGCCGACGGGCAGCAAAGGCGCAGGATTGTAGCGCAGTGAGGCGCGTGCCCCCAAACCGTGCCTGTGACAAAGCGCTGCAACCCGTCGGGCGGGCCTTTGAGCGGCATGCGGCGCGGCGGTTTCAAAGCGTCGCGACGTTTTAAACTGCCCTAGGACGATTCGCGGCTTTATAATGCCGGCAGTTTTCCGTCCTCTGTACAGGTGTTCCCTATGAAACGTCCAAGTGGTCGCGCTGCCGATCAGCTCCGCTCGATCCGCATTACCCGCAACTACACCAAACACGCCGAGGGATCCGTACTGGTCGAATTCGGTGATACCAAGGTCATCTGCACCGTCAGCGTCGAAAATGGCGTGCCACGGTTCCTCAAGGGCCAGGGCCAGGGCTGGTTGACGGCTGAATACGGCATGCTGCCGCGCGCCACCGGTGAGCGGAACCAGCGCGAGGCCAGCCGTGGCAAGCAAGGCGGGCGCACCCTGGAAATCCAGCGCCTGATCGGCCGTTCGCTGCGTGCTGCCCTGGACATGTCCAAGCTGGGTGACGTGACGCTGTACGTCGATTGTGATGTGATCCAGGCCGACGGCGGCACCCGCACCGCGTCCATCACCGGTGCCATGGTGGCCTTGGTCGACGCCTTGAAGGTGATCAAGAAGCGCGGCGGCCTCAAGGGCGGCGACCCGCTCAAGCAGATGATCGGCGCGGTGTCCGTAGGCATGTATCAGGGCGAGCCGGTGCTGGACCTGGATTACCTGGAAGACTCCGCCGCCGAGACCGACCTGAACGTGGTCATGACCAGTGCTGGCGGCTTCATCGAAGTCCAGGGCACAGCCGAAGGCGCGCCGTTCCAGCCTGAAGAGCTGAACGCTATGCTGGAGCTGGCGAAGAAAGGCATGAGCGAAATTTTCGAACTGCAAAAGGCCGCCCTGGCCGATTGATCCACAGCGCTTCAGACAAGGAGAGCGTCATGAGTGATGAACAAGTGCTACTGCCCCAGCCGGACAGGGAGGCGCGTCAATGGGCGATGTTTTGTCACTTGTCCGCCTTGTCGGGCCTGGTGATTCCGTTCGGTACGCTGATCGGGCCGCTGGTGCTCTGGCAGATCAAGCGCGAGTCCGATCCGTTCATCGATGCCCAGGGCAAGGAAGCGCTGAACTTCCAGATTACCGTGGCGATTGCCTCGCTTATCAGCTTCCTGTTGATGATCGTGGTGATCGGCTTCTTCCTGTTCGGGCTGATCGCCATCGGCGCGCTGGTGTTGACCATCATCGGCGGGATCAAGGCCAATGAAGGGCAGCCGTACCGATACCCGTTTACCTGGCGGTTGATCAAATAACGATCAACGCATGGCCCGTGTGGGAGCGAGCCTGCTCGCGATAGCGGTGGATCAGTCACATCAGTGTTGAAGCCCATTCCGCCATCGCGAGCAGGCTCGCTCCCACAGGGGAAAGGGATTGCCCACAAAAAAACCGACAGTGCTGTCGGTTTTTTTGTGGGTGCGAAACGATGCTTAGATCGTCAGCGTCCAGTCGTAATCCACGATCAGCGGCGCATGCTGCGAGAAGCGTGGCTGGCGCGGCAAGCGGGCGCTGCGCACGAAACGGCGCAGGCCGGGCGTCAGCAACTGGTAGTCGAAGCGCCAGCCGAGATTGAGCATCTCGGCCTGCTCGTTGTCCGGCCACCAGCTGTACTGATCGCCTTCGCGGCTGACTTCGCGCAGGGCGTCGACATAGCCCATGTTGCCGATGATCTCGTCCATCCAGGCCCGTTCAGGCGCCAGGAAACCCGGGGACTGCTGGCTGTCGCGCCAGTTCTTGATGTCCAGCTTCTGTTGCGCCACGTACAGCGAGCCACAATAGATGTACTCGCGACGTTTGCGCCGCTGCTTATCCAGGTAACGGGCGAAATCGTCCATCAACTTGAATTTCTGATTCAAATCTTCATCGCCGTTCTGCCCCGATGGGAGCAATAAGGTCGCGATGCTGACCTTGTCGAAATCGGCCTGCAGGTAGCGCCCGTAGCGGTCCGCCGTCTCGAAACCGAGACCGTTGATGACAGCCTTCGGTTGCAGCCGCGAGTACAGAGCCACGCCACCCTGGGCGGGGACTTCGGCATCGCAGGCATAAAGGAAGTAACCATCCAGTTGGAAGGCTGCATCGTCCAGTTCAAAGGCGGAGGCGCGGGTGTCCTGCAGGCAGATGACGTCGGCATTCTGTGCTTGCAGCCAACTGAGCAAACCTCGCTCCACTGCAGCCTGAATACCATTGACGTTCACACTGATGATCCGCATAAATGGCCCCAAAAATCACGTGCGTGTATGATACACGCCGTGTACCTATTTAGCTAAATCCGCGGTATTTGAGGCTTTTTTTCATGCAGGCGTATCAGCGCGATTTCATTCGCTTTGCCATCGATCGCGGGGTTTTGCGCTTCGGTGAGTTCACCCTCAAGTCCGGGCGCACGAGCCCGTACTTCTTCAACGCCGGCCTGTTCAACAGCGGTTCCGCCCTGGCCCAGTTGGGTCGTTTCTATGCGGCGGCCATCGTCGAGAGCGGGATTCCGTTCGACGTGCTGTTCGGCCCGGCCTACAAAGGCATCCCGCTGGCCGCCACCACCGCCGTCGCCCTGGCCGAACACCACGACCGCGACCTGCCCTGGTGCTTCAACCGCAAGGAAGCCAAGGCCCACGGTGAAGGCGGTAGCCTGGTGGGCGCGCCGCTGACCGGTGACGTGTTGATCATCGACGACGTGATCACCGCCGGCACCGCCATCCGCGAAGTGATGCAGATCATCGCTTCCCAGGACGGCGCCAAGGCCGCCGGTGTGCTGATCGCCCTGAACCGTCAGGAACGTGGCAACGGCGAGCTGTCGGCGATCCAGGAAGTGGAGCGCGACTTCGGCATTCCGGTCATCAGCATCGTTTCGCTGACCCAGGTCCTGGAGTTTTTGGCCGACGACCCGCAGCTCAAGCAGCATTTGCCGGCGGTCGAGGCTTATCGGGCGCAGTTCGGCGTCTGATCGGCTTGCACAATCCCCTGTGGGAGCGAGCCTGCTCGCGATAGCGGCGGATCAGTCAACATCAGTGTTGAAGCCCATTCCGCCATCGCGAGCAGGCTCGCTCCCACATGGGGTATTTCGCAGGTGGCCGGTGCAAAAAAAAGACCCCGCTCAGCCAGGCTGAGCGGGGTCTTTTTTGGGGTGTGGCTTATGGACGCTTGCGATTGCTGATCAACGTACCCACGCCAGTGTCGGTGAAGATCTCCAGCAGGATCGCATTCGGCACCCGGCCGTCGATGATCAGCGAGCTGCCGACGCCGCCTTGCACCGCTTCCAGTGCGCAACGGATCTTCGGCAGCATACCGCCGTAGATGGTGCCGTCCGCGATCAGATCGTCGACCTGTTGGGTCGACAGACCGGTCAGGACCTTGCCCGACTTGTCCATCAGGCCGGCGATGTTGGTCAGCAGCATCAGCTTTTCAGCTTTCAGTGCTTCGGCGACCTTGCCGGCCACCAGGTCGGCGTTGATGTTGTACGACTCGCCGTTGGCGCCCACGCCGATAGGCGCGATCACCGGGATGAAATCGCCCTTGACCAGCAGGTTCAGCAGGTCGGTGTTGATGCCGACCACTTCGCCCACATGGCCGATGTCGATGATTTCCGGCTGGGTCATTTCCGGCGTCTGGCGGGTGACGGTGAGTTTCTTCGCCCGGATCAGCTCGGCATCCTTACCGGTCAGGCCGATGGCGCTGCCGCCATGACGGTTGATCAGGTTGACGATGTCCTTGTTGACCTGGCCGCCGAGGACCATTTCCACCACATCCATGGTCTGCGCGTCGGTGACGCGCATGCCATCGATGAAGTGGCTTTCGATCGACAGGCGCTTGAGCAGGTCGCCGATCTGCGGGCCACCGCCATGCACCACCACCGGGTTGATGCCCACGGCCTTCATCAGCACGATGTCGCGGGCGAAGCCGGTCTTCAGCTCCTCGCTTTCCATCGCGTTGCCGCCATATTTGATCACCAGGGTCTTGCCGACGTAGCGTCGGATATAAGGCAGCGCTTCGGACAGGACCTTGGCGGTGTTGGTGGCGGCTTCGCGTTCGAGGGTCATTCAGGGCTCCAGTGGCGCTTCAAAAAATCAAAACGGTAGTTGAAGATCGGGTGCAACACGTTTGAGTTGGGTGTGGAACACATCCTTGATGCGCTGCAGCTCGGCTTCGTTATCGGCCTCGAAACGCAGGACCAGCACCGGTGTGGTGTTGGACGCGCGAACCAGGCCCCAGCCGTGGGGATAGTCGACCCGCACACCGTCGATGGTGGTCAGTTCGGCCCCTTCGCCCCATTGAGCGTCGTGCAGTGCATCAATGATGCTGAATTTGCTCTCTTCGGTCACATGGATATTGATTTCTGGCGTAGAAATATCGTTCGGGAAGGTCGCGAACAGGTCTTCGGCGCTGGATTTTTCCTTGCTGAGGATCTCCAGCAGGCGTGCGGCGCTGTAGATGCCGTCGTCGAAACCGAACCAGCGCTCCTTGAAGAAGATGTGGCCGCTCATCTCGCCGGCCAGCAGCGCGCCGCTTTGCTTCATTTTTTTCTTGATCAACGAATGGCCGGTCTTCCACATCAGCGGACGACCACCGTATTCCTTGATCAGCGGCACCAGGCGACGGGTGCATTTAACGTCGAAAATGATCTCCGCATCGGGGTTGCGGGCCACGACGTCCTTGGCGAACAGCATCAGCAGGCGGTCAGGGAACACGACGCTGCCGGTATTGGTCACCACGCCCACGCGGTCGCCGTCACCGTCGAAGGCCAGGCCCAGGTCGGCGTTGGTTTCCTTGACCTTGGCGATCAGGTCTTCAAGGTTTTCCAGCTTGCCCGGGTCCGGGTGATGGTTGGGGAAGTTGCCGTCCACCTCGCAGAACAGCGGGATGACCTCGCAGTTCAGGGCTTCGATCAGTTGCGGGGCGATCACGCCGGCCGCGCCGTTGCCGCAGTCGACCACCACTTTCAGGCGACGGGCCAGCTTCACGTCCTTGACGATTTCGTCGCTGTAGCGCTCGAGGATATCGACCTTGGTGACGGTGCCCTTGCCGCTGCTCAGGTCGTTGGTCTTGAGACGGGTGTGCAGGGCCTGGATCTGCTCGTTGGCGAGGGTGTCGCCGGCGATGACGATCTTGAAGCCGTTGTAGTTCGACGGGTTGTGGCTACCGGTAAGCATCACGCCGGATTTGCCGGCCAATACGTTGGCGGCGTAATACAGCGCTGGGGTCGGGACCAGGCCGACGTCGCTGACGTGGCAGCCACTGTCGGCAACGCCCTTGATCAGCTGCTCGACCAGCTCGGGGCCGGACAAGCGGCCATCGCGGCCGACGCACACGTTCGGTTCGCCCTGGGCCAGGCTCTGGGAGCCAATGGCGCGGCCGATCCAGTAGGCGGTTTCGCCGGTCAGGGTTTCCGGCACCACGCCACGGATGTCGTAGGCGCGGAAGATGCTGTCAGGAAAGATCGGTGCGATTGCGGCTGGGGTGTTCATGGGCGGGACGCTCTATTCAGAAGTGACTGGACAGGCCGACGATCAGCGTCGGCAGGCTCAAGCTGAAGGGTATGACGGCGTTTTTGACAGAGAGTTCGTGGTGGGAAAATGCCATGAGACAGCGTTACCCTGGCCTCGCTCGCCTAATACCTTGATTCCGGATGGGAAACCTAGCAGAAAGCCATTGCGCATTTTTTGCCCTGAAACAGAAGCTTAATAAACCGGCCGGGCGGCATGCCCGGCCCGATCCCGCCTGTCAGTGACTGCCGGAGTGCCCGAAACCGCCTGCGCCGCGCTGGCTCTCGTCGAACTCCTCGACCAGTTCGAAGTGGGCCTGGACCACCGGTACCAGCACCAGTTGGGCGATGCGTTCGCCCACCGCGATGTTGAATGCCGTTTGACCACGGTTCCAGCACGACACCATCAGTTCGCCCTGGTAGTCGGAGTCGATCAAGCCCACCAGGTTGCCCAGCACGATACCGTGCTTATGACCCAGGCCCGAACGCGGCAGGATCAGCGCGGCCAGGCCCGGATCGCCGATGTACACCGACAGGCCGGTGGGAATCAGCAGGGTCTGGCCCGGCTCCAGGACGGTGTCCTGCTTGAGCATGGCCCGCAGGTCGAGGCCGGCGGAGCCCGGCGTGGCGTACTGCGGCAGTGGGAATTCGTTGCCGATGCGAGGATCGAGGATCTTGGCTTGTAGAGCGTGCATGGAAAATTAAACCTGGTTCAGCCGTTCGGCGATGAAAGTGATCAGTTGGCGGGCGATCTTGCCCTTGCTGGTCTGAGCGAAAAGGGTGGCGTGCAACTGGCGGTCGATCACGCTGCAGGCGTTTTCTTCGCTGTTGAAGCCGATGCTCGGGTTGGCGACGTCGTTGGCGACGATCAAGTCCAGATTCTTGTCCTTGAGTTTGCGCGCGGCGTAATCGAGCAGGTTTTCGGTTTCGGCGGCGAAGCCGACACTGAAGGGGCGGTCGGGACGGGTGGCGATGGTGGCCAGGATGTCCGGGTTGCGGACCATTTGTAATAGCAGGCCGTCGCCGCTCGTAGGGTCTTTCTTCAATTTTTGCGGGGCGATGACTTCAGGACGGTAGTCCGCTACCGCTGCCGAGGCGATGAACAGGTCGCAGGGGATGGCCGCTTCGCAGGCCGCGAGCATGTCCCGGGCGCTGACCACGTCGATGCGGGTCACCCGATCCGGCGTCGGCAGGTGTACGGGGCCGGTGATCAATGTCACCCGGGCGCCGGCTTCCACTGCGGCCTCGGCCAAGGCGAAGCCCATTTTTCCGGAGCTGTGGTTGGTGATGTAGCGCACCGGGTCGATGTTTTCCTGGGTCGGCCCGGCGGTGATCAGCACATGTTTTCCGGTCAGGGCGTGGCGCTGGAAGCAGTCGGCGGCACATTGGGCCAGGTCGGTGGCTTCGAGCATGCGGCCCATGCCCACATCGCCGCAGGCCTGGCTGCCGGAGGCCGGACCAAAGACTTTCAGGTCGCGGCTTTCGAGCAGTTGCAGGTTGGCCTGGGTGGCCGGATCGCGCCACATGGCCTGGTTCATGGCCGGTGCGACAGCGACCACCGCGTCGGTGGCGAGCACCAGGGTGGTCAGCAGGTCATTGGCGATGCCTTGGGCCAGGCGAGCAATGAGATCGGCGGTGGCCGGGGCGATCAGTACCAGGTCGGCCCACTTGGCCAGTTCGATATGGCCCATGGCGGCTTCGGCCGCCGGGTCGAGCAGATCCAGGTGGACCGGGTGCCCGGACAGGGCCTGCATGGTCAGCGGGGTTATGAATTCACTGCCGCCACGGGTCATGACGACCCGCACTTCCGCGCCCTGGTCGATGAGTCGGCGAACCAGCTCGGCGCTCTTGTAGGCGGCAATGCCGCCGCCGACGCCCAGAACGATGCGTTTCCGATACAGCCGCTGCATAAGCCTGCCTTTGGATTTCAGTGGTCAATGCAGGGCGAACCTCTCGACAGCAGCCTGCCGGGGTGCAAATCGCCTGCAAAAAAGATGGGCTACGATATCACAGCGACCGCTATGGAACAGCGGTGCCCACCATCAGGGAGAGCCTATGAGTATTCGGGATTGGCCCGTGGCCGAGCGGCCGCGGGAGAGGTTGTTGGCTTCGGGGGCAGGGAGTCTTTCTGACGCCGAGCTATTGGCGATTTTCTTGCGAACCGGCGTGTCGGGGAAAAGCGCGGTGGATCTGGCGCGACAACTGTTGACTCAATTTGGCAGCCTGCGCGCGCTGCTGGAGGCCGACCAGATCACGTTCAGCAGCCATATGGGCCTGGGACCGGCGAAGTTCGCGCAGTTGCAGGCGGCGCAGGAGATGAGCCGGCGGCATCTGGCCGAACGGGCGCGGCAAAGAACGACATTGGAAAGCCCGGGCATCGTCCGTGAGTACCTGAAATCGATGCTGCGCCACGAGCCCCATGAAGTGTTTGGCTGCCTGTTTCTCAATTCCAGGCATCAGGTGCTGGGCTTCGAGACGCTGTTTCGCGGCTCCATCGACAATGCCAGCGTTCATCCCCGGCAAGTGGTCAAGCGCGCCCTGGCCCACAACGCCGCCGCGCTGATCCTGTGCCACAACCATCCTTCCGGCAACACCGAGCCCAGCCAGGCCGATCGGTTACTCACTGAGCGACTTCAAGAGGCGTTGGAGCTGATTGACGTGCGAGTGCTCGATCACTTCATCGTTGGCGATGGGGAACCGCTGTCGATGGCGGAGTATGGGTGGATGTGAGCGAAATCTGGTGCCCAGAGAAATCCTTTGTGGGAGCGAGCCTGCTCGCGATAGCGGTTCGTCAGTGACATTGTCTGTTCTGACACGCCGCAATCGCGAGCAGGCTCGCTCCCACAAGGTTCACCGCATTACTTGAGGCTGACCTTCGAGTAATCCTGGCGCCCAAACGGGCTGACCGCATAACCCTGCAGGTCCTTGCGAACCAGAGCGAACGCGGTCGGGTGCGCCAGCGGTAGCCACAGGGCCTGTTGCTGGATCTGTGCCTGGGCCTGCTCATAGAGCTTGGTACGCACGCCCTGTTCGCCGGTGGTCTTGCCGGCGCTGATCAGCTTGTCCAGGTCCTGGTTGCAATAACGGGCGAAGTTGGTGCCGGACTTGACCGCCGCGCAGGAAAACTGCGGCGTCAGGAAGTTGTCCGGATCGCCGTTGTCGCCGGCCCAGCCCATGAACAGCAGGTCATGCTCGCCGGCCTTGGCTCGACGGATCAGCTCCCCCCATTCGATCACCCGGATTTCGGCCTGGATGCCGATTTCCGCCAGGTCGGATTGCAGCAGTTGTGCGCCGAGGCTGGGGTTGGGGTTCAGCAGGCTGCCGGAAGGGCGGGTCCAGATCGTGGTCTGGAAACCCTCTTTCAAGCCGGCCTTGGCCAGCAGGTCGCGGGCCTTGGCCGGGTCATGGGCATAGCCGGGCAGGTTCTTGGCGTAGCTCCAGGTGTTTGGCGGGTAGGGGCCGTTGGCCGCTTCGGCGGTGCCTTCGAAGACGGTCTTGAGGTAGCTGGCCTTGTCGAAGGCGAGGTTGATGGCCTGGCGCACCTCGGGTTTGTCCAGGGGCGGATGCTGGCTGTTGATTGCCACGAAGGCGGTCATGAAGGCGTCGGTCTGTTCCACCTTCAGGGTCGCTTCCTGCCGGGCGGCCTGCACGTCCAAAGGCTTGGGCGACAGGGCGATCTGGCATTCGTTGCGCCGCAGTTTTTGCAGGCGCACGTTTGCATCCGGTGTGATGGCGAAGATCAGCGGGTCTACCTGGGGCTTGCCGCCGAAGTAATCATTGTTGGCCTTGTAGCGAATCGAGGCGTCCTTCTGGAACCGGTTGAAGATGAACGGGCCGGTGCCGATGGGCTGGTTGTTGAGTTTTTCCGGGGTGCCGGCCTTCATCAATTGATCGGCGTATTCAGCCGAATAGATCGAGGCGAATCCCATGCTCAAGGTGGCCAGGAAGGTGGAGTCCGCGTGATCGAGGGTGAAACGCACGGTCAGCGGGTCCAGTGCATCGATTTTCTTGATCAGCGCCGGCAGTTGCATGGATTGGGCATGCGGGAAGCCGCTCTGGGCAACTTTATGCCAGGGATTGGCAGGGTCCAGCATACGTTCGAAGCTGAACTTCACGTCTTCGGCGCTCAGGTCGCGATGGGGCGTGAAATATTCGGTCTGATGGAACCTGACCTTTGGGCGCAGGTTGAACACGTAGGTCAGCCCATCGGTCGAGACGTCCCAGCGCTCGGCCAGGCTGGGGACCACCTTGCCGCTGGCGGTGTCGAACTCCACCAGTCGGTTCATCAGGACGTCGGCGGAGGCGTTGGTGGTCGTCAGCGAATTGTATTGGACGACATCGAACCCCTCCGGGCTGGCCTCGGTGCAGACGCTCAGGGCGGCGGCCTGGGCCAATGGGCTGATCAGCAAGGGGGCGAGCAACAGTGAGAGGGCAGCGAGGCGCATGATCGGTTTCCTTGTCAGGTCGAAGGCCCATCTGCGAGTGCAGTCTGGAAAAGGCCTACCCTAGTGGGCTCGCTGCCAAATGACTATCCCCTTTTTGCTTTTTCCGGCACCCTGCGCTCGCGCATCGATGCACTGGAAGCGGTCGGCGTTGAAAAAAACTGGATGCAGCGACGAGCGGTCGCAGCCATCGCCAGCCTTTGCCGCAGCCGTTCGGCACGGCTGCCCGAGGATTCCCAGCAAAGACAAATCACACAGGCTGTTGTTGCACCGAGGTCTTTCTGGTATAAAGCAGCGCTCTTTTCTAGGGGCCCGGTTCCTTCACTGTAGGTGTAGCCGGTAAGACCCTTAAAGAAACGCGGCGCCTGGCGCCAAATGACTGAGAGATTAAGCGGCCAACCCATGCCGGGTTGGGCATGTGGTTTTAGAGGGCTGAGGCATGTCTAGAGTCTGTCAAGTTACCGGTAAGGGTCCGGTGACTGGGAATAACATTTCCCACGCAAACAACAAAACCCGTCGTCGTTTCCTGCCGAACCTGCAGCATCACCGCTTCTGGGTTGAAGAAGAGAAACGTTTTGTGCGTCTGCGCGTATCTGCCAAGGGCATGCGTATCATCGACAAGCGTGGCATCAGTGTCGTGCTGGCCGAACTTCGTCGCGATGGCAAGGTTTAAGGGAGCTAATCATGCGTGAATTGATTCGTTTGATCTCGAGCGCCGGTACTGGTCACTTCTACACTACCGACAAGAACAAGCGTACTACCCCGGACAAAATCGAGATCAAGAAATATGATCCGGTTGTTCGCAAGCACGTGATCTACAAGGAAGGCAAAATCAAGTAATTGATTTTCCTTCTTACAAAAAAGGCCCGTATCGCGAGATACGGGCCTTTTTTGTGGCTGGCTTCCAGCCCTGATTCAATCCCTGTGGGAGCGAGCCTGCTCGCGATGGGGCCAGCCCCGGCCAATGAAAACTCAAGCCTTCTGCTCAAACACCACATAGATCTTGCGGCACGGCTCCAGCACTTCCCAAGTACCCTTGAAGCCCGCTGGAATCACAAAGCGGTCGCCTGCGCGCAATGTCTTGGCATTGCCGTCGCTGTCCCGCAGCACGGAGACACCCTGGACGATCTCGCAGTATTCATGTTCGGTGTAATTGACTGTCCACTGGCCGACCGCGCCTTCCCAGACGCCGGCATTCATTTGTCCGCAGGGGCTGTTGTAGTGGTTGTACACGGCTTGTTCGGGATCACCCTTGAGAACCTTGGCCGGGTCCGGGCGATAGCGATCGGCGACGGTGCTGGCCTGACTGAAGTCGACGATGTCCTGGATGCTCATTTCCGTAATCCCCCGGTGATTGCTTGGAAGGCTCGAGTCTATGTTTATTAAAACGAACATCGCAAGGCTGTTTGCTGGCCTTGTGTCAAATATATTGAAACTTGAGGGGCGGCTGGTTTAGGGTGGTGGGTGCCCTGTGCCGAAAATATGCGCGAAAACCGGCTGGCCGGGCAGAATTCCTGAGCGGGCGCACCTCTGCGACGCTCATACCCCAATAAGAGGAGGACACTCGCATGACCACCCTGACTCGTGCCGACTGGGAACAACGCGCTCGCGATCTGACCATCGAGGGCCGCGCCTTCATCAACGGCGAATACACCGATGCGGTGTCCGGCGAAACCTTCGATTGCCTCAGCCCGGTCGATGGCCGCCTGTTGGGCAAGGTCGCCAGCTGCGATGCTGCCGACGCCCAGCGTGCCGTCGAAAACGCTCGCGCGGTCTTCAATTCCGGCGCCTGGTCGCGCCTGGCGCCGAGCAAGCGCAAAGCCACCATGATTCGTTTCGCCGGCCTGCTCAAGCAGCACGTCGAGGAGCTGGCCCTGCTCGAAACCCTGGACATGGGCAAGCCGATCAGCGATTCCCTGAACATCGATGTGCCCGGTGCGGCCCAAGCGTTGAGCTGGAGCGGCGAAGCGATCGACAAGCTCTACGACGAAGTGGCTTCGACCCCGCACGACCAACTGGGCTTGGTCACCCGCGAGCCGGTCGGTGTGGTGGGCGCCATCGTACCGTGGAACTTTCCGCTGTTGATGGCCTGCTGGAAGCTCGGTCCGGCACTGTCCACCGGTAACTCGGTGGTACTCAAGCCGTCGGAAAAATCCCCGCTGACCGCCATCCGCATCGCCGCACTGGCCCTCGAAGCCGGGATTCCGAAAGGCGTGCTCAACGTGTTGCCAGGCTACGGCCATACCGTCGGCAAGGCCCTGGCCCTGCACATGGATGTCGACACGCTGGTATTCACCGGTTCCACCAAGATCGCCAAGCAACTGATGATCTACTCCGGCGAATCCAACATGAAGCGCATCTGGCTGGAAGCCGGCGGCAAGAGCCCGAACATCGTGTTCGCCGACGCCCCGGACCTGCAAGCCGCCGCCGAAGCCGCGGCCAGCGCCATTGCGTTCAACCAGGGCGAAGTCTGCACCGCCGGCTCGCGACTGCTGGTGGAGCGCTCCATCAAGGACACCTTCCTGCCGCTGGTGATCGAAGCCCTCAAGGGCTGGAAGCCCGGCAACCCGCTGGATCCGGCGACGAATGTCGGTGCCCTGGTGGACACACAGCAGATGAATACCGTGCTGTCCTACATCGAAGCCGGTCACAGCGACGGCGCCAAGCTGGTGGCCGGTGGCAAGCGGATCCTCGAGGAAACCGGTGGTACGTATGTCGAGCCGACGATTTTCGACGGTGTGAGCAATGCCATGAAAATTGCCCAGGAAGAGATTTTCGGTCCGGTCTTGTCGGTGATTGCCTTCGATACCGCCGAAGAAGCCATCCAGATTGCCAACGACACGCCATATGGCCTGGCGGCGGCGGTATGGACCCGGGACATCTCCAAGGCCCACCTGACCGCCAAGGCCTTGCGCGCCGGCAGCGTGTGGGTGAACCAGTACGACGGCGGCGACATGACCGCGCCGTTCGGTGGCTTCAAGCAGTCGGGTAACGGCCGCGACAAGTCGCTGCATGCCTTCGACAAATACACCGAGCTGAAGTCGACCTGGATCAAGCTGTAACAGCACAGCGCTGATCCCTGTGGGAGCGAGCCTGCTCGCGATAACGGTATGACAGTCGACAGCTTTGTTGAATGTTGCGCCGCTTCGCGAGCAGGCTCGCTCCCACATTGTTTTGAGGGATACCCATAATCGATGACGACCCACAGGAGCGTGGAAATGCGTTGGGCGACTTATTTCGCCGTGTTGGCCTCTGTCCTGAGCGTCGGCCTTGCCCTGGGGGTCAGCATGCCGCTGGTGTCGCTGCGCCTGGAGGGCTGGGGGTATGGTTCGTTCGCCATTGGTGTGATGGCGGCCATGCCGGCCGTTGGGGTGTTGCTTGGGGCCAAGGTGTCCAGCCGTCTGGCGGCGCGGTTTGGGACCGCGACCTTGATGCGCTTGTGCCTGTGGGGCGGGGCGGTGTCCATCGGGTTGCTGGCGCTGTTGCCCAGTTACCCGGTCTGGCTGGTGCTGCGGCTGGTGATCGGGGTGGTCCTGACCCTGGTGTTCATCCTCGGTGAGAGCTGGATCAATCAACTGGTCGTCGAACAATGGCGCGGCCGGCTGGTGGCGCTGTACGGCGCCAGTTATGCCCTCAGCCAGTTGTCCGGCCCGCTGTTGCTCGGTGCGCTGGGTACGGTTCACGACTACGGATTCTGGGTGGGCGTCGGCCTGCTACTGGTGGCGCCCCTGCTGTTGCTCGGTCGCAGCGGCGCGCCGACCAGTGAAGCCGGCAGCGTTACCTTGGGCGATTTGTGGGCATTTTGCCGAGGGCTGCCAGCGATCGCCTGGGCGGTGTCGTTGTTCGCGGCCTTCGAGGCGATGATCCTGACGTTGCTGCCGGTGTATTGCCTGCGCCAGGGGTTCAGTGCCGACGTCGCGCTGGCGATGGTCAGCACCGTGGTGGTCGGTGATGCGTTGCTGCAACTGCCCATTGGCGCCTTGGCCGACCATTTGTCTCGGCGAACCTTGCTCACGGGCTGCGCGGTGGCGCTGACCTTATCCAGCCTGGCGGTTCCGTTGCTGATCGATACCGTACTGATCTGGCCTTTGTGGGTGCTGTTCGGAGCCAGCGCGGGTGGCTTGTTCACCTTGTCGTTGATCCTGATCGGCGAGCGTTACCGCGACGATGCGCTGGTGCGGGCCAACGCCCATATTGCCCAGTTATGGGGAATCGGTTGCCTGATCGGCCCCTTGGTGGCGGGTGCGGGCAGCCAATGGATCAGCGGGCACGCGCTGCCGTTGTTCATGGCGGCGGGTGCGTTTGGGCTGGTGATTCTGTTGCTGCGCCAGGGTGCGTTCGGGGCTACGCAGCCTGCCTGAAAAAACCTGTGGCGAGGGAGCTTCTTGTGGCGAGGGGATAAATCCCCTCGCCACAAGAGCGGGGCAGCCCTACAACATTTTTTCCAACCCGATGGTCGTCGCAAACCAGGCATTGAACCGGCGCCACCAGCTGCCGGGCTCGCGGTCCAGGTCGTGGAGTTTGCCGTTGTCTTCGGTGGTCCAGATAAGCGCTCCATCCTCCAGTCGCGCGTGATAGCTCAGGGCAGGTGCCATGCCTTGCAAGGCGAGGTCGCGGACCTGGCCAGCGAGTTCGGGACTGTCCACCAAGACGCCGACCTCGGTGTTCCACAGCACTGAGCGCGGGTCGAAATTGAATGAGCCGATGAACGACTTCTGCCGGTCAAAAATGATCGCCTTGCTGTGCAGGCTCGAGTCCGATTCGCCGTAGGACTTGCTGTAGAACAGGTGCGGGCTGCTGCCTCCCGTGTCCCCGGGCTGGCGCCGCAACTCGAACAGCCGTACACCATGCTCCAGCAGGGCCCTGCGGTAGGGCGCGTAACCGCCGTGCACCGCTGGCACATCGGTGGCCTCCAGGGAGTTGGTCAACAAGCTGACCGACACGCCGGCATCGGCGCGGCTGGTGAGGTACACCAATCCGGGCTGTCCCGGCACGAAGTAAGCCGAAATCATGATCAGCTCCTTGCTGACCCCCGTCAGCTCAGGGCCCAGTTGCGTGGTCAGCAACAGGTGCGGATCCGGCTCGTCCTTGGCCAGCACCTTGCTGGGCGCATCCCACAGCGCCCGGTTCCAGGCCCAGATCAATTCGTTGCGCCAGATATCCAGGCGCGGTTGGGTCCGGTAGGTGGTCAACTGCTGGTACAGCGCG
This sequence comes from Pseudomonas sp. ICMP22404, assembly GCF_006227205.1. GTDB lineage: Bacteria > Pseudomonadota > Gammaproteobacteria > Pseudomonadales > Pseudomonadaceae > Aquipseudomonas. The sequence continues at coordinate 430,489 of NZ_VCNG01000001.1, read as the reverse complement.
TGGTTTTCCTTTTGCGTTTGTTCCAGGGACTCTTGCAGGCGCAGGCGGCTGTTGGCCAAGTCCTTGGCGGTGGGCCGATGGGACAGGAATTGTTCAATGGGCTTGCTCAGGGCGCTGTTCCAGTACTGGTCGAAACTGTGTCCCAGTTGCTCGGCCACCGGGCCGACGCCGAGCAGGTCGATATCGGTGAAGTTCAGGTGAGGTTCGGCATCGAAGTATTCGTCTCCCAGGTTGCGCCCACCGACGATGGCCATGCTGTTGTCCGCCAGCCATAGCTTGTTGTGCATCCGCCGGTGTTGCAGCGACAGGTTGAACAGCCGGCCGAGACTGCGGGTCACGCCGGTGGCGCGCCCCAGGTGCAATGGGTTGAACAGGCGGATCTGGATCTGCGGGTGAGCGCCGAGGGTCGAAATGATCTGGTCCTGGCCATCGCTGGTGGTGTCGTCCAGCAGGATCCGCACGCGCACGCCCCGGTCGGCGGCCTTGAGCAATTCATCCACCAGCATCCGGGTGCTGATGCCGTCGTGAACGATGTAGTACTGCAAGTCCAGGCTGCGTTGGGCGTTGCGAATCAGCTCGGCCCGGGCAGTAAAGGCATCGGTGCTGTCGGAGAGCAGGCGAAACCCCGAGCGTCCTTCATGTGGCAGGGCCTGGGCCTGGACCGAGCGTCCGAATGACGATTCGGAAGCCGGCAATGTCTGGGAAGGCTCGCGGGTGATATCAACGCTGGCACAGCCTCCCAACAGTGAGGCGACAAGCAGTAGCGTAGGCAGGATCGGTTTGGATCTCACGTAGGATCGTTCCGCTTGTTGGCGTTGATTGGCTGTCGGGTGCTGCTTCCCTGCTTAGCATTCAGACGCCGCCGTCCTGGGTTTCGTTCAACAGCGCGATAGCGGCTGCCCCGACCTTGCGCACGGCGTCCTCGATCTGTGCCGTTGGCTTGGCAGCGTAGTTCATCCGCAGGCAGTTGCGGTACTTGCCCGATGCCGAAAAAATGCTCCCGACCGCAACCTGAACACCTTGGTCGTGCAAGACCCGATTGAGCTTCAGGGTATCGAAACCTTCGGGTAATTCGACCCACAGCATGAAGCTGCCCCGGGGGCGACTGGCGCGGGTGCCTGCTGGAAAGTAGCGGCTGACCCAGTCAATCATCATGTCGCGATTACGCTGGTACTGTGTGCGCATCCGCCGCAAATGGGGTTCGAAATGCCCGTTCTTGAGGAACTCGGCGATGGCGATCTGCGGCTGCGGCGCGGTGGAGCCGGTGCTGATGTACTTCATGTGCAGCGCCCGCTCCAAGTACCGGCCCGGCGCAACCCAGCCCACTCGCAGGCCCGGCGCCAGGGTCTTGGAAAACGAACTGCACAGCAGGACGCGGCCATCTTCATCGAAGGATTTGATTGTGCGGGGTCGTGGGTAGTTGTAGGCCAGATCCCCGTACACATCGTCTTCGATAATTGCCACATCGAAGCGCTGTGCCAGGGTCAACAGCGCACGTTTGTTCGCTTCCGGCATGATGTAGCCCAGGGGGTTGTTGCAGCTGGGCGTCAACTGTATGGCCTTGATCGGCCATTGTTCCAACGCCAGTTCCAATGCCTCCAGGCTGATGCCGGTGAGTGGGTCGGTAGGGATTTCCATGGCCTTCATGCCCAGACCCTTGAGGGTTTGCATGGCGCCATGGAAGCTGGGCGAGTCCACCGCGACGATGTCGCCTTGTTCACAGGTGGCGCGAATGCTGACCGACAGCGCTTCGTGGCAGCCGGTGGTGACAATCAGGTCATTGGCCCCCAACTGACAGCCCGAATCCAGCAGCAGGCGGGCAATCTGTTCGCGCAACGCAAGGTTGCCGTGGATATTGTCGTAGTACAGGCCAGGCATGTCCTGCCGACGGCTGATCTGCGCCAGGCTGCGCAGCAGCGGTTTCATGGTTGGAGAGTGGATGTCCGGCATGCCGCGTCCCAGTTGCACCACATCCTTGCGCGGCACGGCGCGTATCAGCTCCAGCACCTGGTCCCACTGTGAGATATCCACCGGCCGTTGGGCCGGACGGCCTATCGCCGGCAGGTCTGGCAATTCGCGACTGACCGGGACGAAATAGCCGGATTTGGGCTTCGGCATCGCCAACCCACTGTCTTCCAGCACGCGATAGGCCTGCTGCACCGTGCTCAGGCTGACCCCATGTTCCGTGCTCAGTGCCCGCACCGACGGCAGCCGGTCGCCGGGGCGGTAGAAACCCTGTTCGATGCGGGTGCCGAGCAATTCGGCGAGGTTCACGTAGAGGGTCATGGCGCGCTCTCGATAAGTTGGGAAGCAGGTAACCAATACAGTTGGCCGGTAAAAACAGCATTCAGTGGCAAAAAGGCTTTATCTGTATGCAAATAAAATACAGGCGTTGAATCTGTATCGATTTTGGCCGTCCGCGCATCATGAAACCTCTGGCTACCCAAGTAAACAGGAGCAATGAAAATGAACGGCTTGAGCGATGTGCGGCTGACGTTACACAGTCAGGAACTGGAGGCTGGGCAGGAAAAGGAACTTCGAGGCGCAAGGTTTCGAAATGCTCCGACCTGCCTGGGCCGCTGGGGCCTGTTCTGGCATCGTCTGCATACACGTCGAGTCTTGCTGGAGCTGACACCCGAACAGTTGCGTGATATCGGGATGGATCCGCAGCAGGCGCGGGAGGAGGCCCTCAAGCCGTTCTGGCGGGGTTGATCCAACCAAAAGGTGGCGAGGGAATAAATCCCCTCGCCACAAAAACAGCATCAGGCTTACCTACAGTGTCATTCGGATCAGACCAGCTCTTTCAACCTGTGCCACAACATCCCCAACGCCAACAGCGGCGAGCGCAAGTGCTTGCCGCCGGGAAAGGTGATGTGCGGGACCCGGGCGAACAGATCGAACCCACCGCCTTGCTGCCCACTGATGGCTTCGGCCAACAGCTTGCCGGCCAGGTGCGTGGCGTTCACGCCGTGGCCGGAATAGGCCTGAGCGAAATACACGTTGGGCCGGTCCTTGAGGCGGCCGATCTGCGGCAGGCGGTTGGCGCCGATGCCGATCATCCCGCCCCATTGATAGTCGATCTTCACGTGTGCCAACTGCGGGAAGACCTTGAGCATTTTCGGACGCATATAAGCGGCGATGTCCTGTGGATCGCGGCCCGAATAATGGCAAGCCCCGCCGAACAGCAAGCGGCGATCCGCCGAAAGCCGGTAATAATCCAGAGCCACCCGCTGGTCACAGACCGCCATGTTCTGTGGCAACAACGCCTGGGCCTGAGCCTGGCTCAAAGGCTCAGTGGCGATAATGTAGCTGCCAGCGGGCAGTACCTTGCCGCTCAATTCCTGGTTGAGGCCGTTGAGATAGGCGTTGCAACCGAGCACCAGGGTCTTGGCGCGAACCGAGCCTTGTCGGGTATGCACCTTCACTTCAGGGCCGTAATCGATCCGGGTGACCGCCGATTGCTCGAACAGCCTGACCCCCAGCCGCTGCGCGGCGTCGGCTTCGCCCAGAGCCAGGTTCAGTGGATGCAGATGGCCAGAGCCCATGTCGATCAAGCCGCCGACATAGCGGTCCGAGCCCACCACGCTGTGCATCTCATGGGCTTGCAGCAGCCGGGTCGGGTGACGATAGCCCAGGCTGCGCAGTTCCTCGGCGTCCTCGGCGAAGCCTTCCAGGTCGGCGGGTTTGTTGGCGAGGTCGCAGTAACCCCAGGTGAGGTCGCAGGCGATCTGGAAACGCTCGACGCGCTGCCGGACGATTTCCACGGCCTCAAGGCCCATGAGCTTCATCTGGCGGACGCCTTCGGCGCCGATGACTGGGGCGAATTGATCCAGGCCATGGCCGACACCGCGGATCAACTGGCCGCCGTTACGCCCACTGGCTCCCCAGCCGATCTGGTGTGCTTCCAGCAACACTACGCTCATGCCGCGTTCGGCCAGTTCGATGGCCGTGTTCAACCCTGAGAACCCGCCACCGACCACGCAGACATCCGCCACCAGCTCGCCCTGCAGCAACGGATGGTCCGGTTGCGGCAGGCTGCTGGCGGCGTAGTAGGAGGCGGCGTGCGCGTGGCTCGGGACAGGTTGCTGAACACGGGCGTTCATGTGCGTAATCCTGATTATTGTGTTTGAGAAATTTTACGGAGCATAAGCCGCGGATTCCTCCGTGGGCAACAGTGGTCGGCTGGCGCTGTCTGGTACAGGGCTTTTAGGGCAGAATCCGGAGCAATCCCACCAGGTGACGCCTCGATGAGCTGCAACAGTCAGAAAATCCGCACGCTGCGCCAGCAGATTCCCTCGTTCGAGTGCGTACCGGGCTGCCACGACTGCTGCGGGCCGGTGACCACGTCACCCGAGGAGATGGCCCGCCTGCCGCGCAAAACCCGCGCCGAGCAGGACGCTGCCCTGGAGGCTCTCGACTGCGTGCACCTGGGGCCGAACGGCTGCACCGTGTATGACGAGCGGCCGCTGATCTGTCGGTTGTTCGGCACCACGGCGACGCTGCCGTGCCCCAATGGGCGGCGACCGGTGGAGTTGATCCATCCCCGGGTCGAGCAGCAGATTCATGAGTACATGGCTGCCAATCGGCAGGTGTTGGTCTAGCGAGATCGTTCCCACGCTCTGCGTGGGAATGCCTCATCGGACGCTCCGCGTTTGGCTTTTTCGGGACGCGGAGCGTCCCTGGCTGCATTCCCACGCGGAGCGTGGGAACGATCTACGCTCCGCGCGGGAGCGATCAATCCGGAATCGGCAGGTTCAGGCTCTCTTTCACCTCTTCCATCACGATATAGCTCTTGGACTCCCGCACATGGGGCAGTTTGAGCAGAATGTCGCCCAACAGCTTGCGGTATGAGGCCATCTCGGAAATCCGTGCTTTGACCAGGTAGTCGAAGTCCCCCGACACCAGGTGGCATTCCAGCACGTGAGGCAATTTCAGCACGGCACGTCGGAATTCTTCGAAGGTGTCGCCGGATTTGTAATCGAGACTGATCTCGACAAACACCAGCAGGCTACCCTTCAGATGCTGCGGGTTGAGCCGGGCGTTGTAGCCCATGATGATCCCTTCGCGCTCCAGGCGCCGTACCCGCTCGGTGCAGGGCGTTGTCGAGAGACCGACCTTTTCCCCCAGTTCGGTGAAGGAGATCCGCCCGTCCGCCTGAAGGATACGCAGGATGTTGCGGTCGATCTTGTCCAGCTCGCGCTTGGTCTGGGTATTGGTACGCACAGGGGATGCGCCTCCGTGAAAAGGGTTTTTGCCGAGAATTCTCGCCAAATATAGGCAGTTATATAGTGAAAAGCACTGCCTATTCTTTTTTACACTGCGCTCATTACGGTTCTGTACAACAAACGTCAGCGGTTCACCCGCGATGAGGGCAACAACATGCGCGTTCTGGTCTTGGGTAGCGGCGTCATCGGTACCGTCAGTGCTTACTATCTGGCCCGTGCCGGGTTCGAAGTGGTGGTGGTCGACCGTCAGCCGGCGCCCGCCATGGAAACCAGTTTCGCCAACGCCGGCCAGGTGTCGCCAGGCTATGCCTCGCCGTGGGCCGCGCCGGGCGTGCCGCTCAAGGCCATCAAATGGCTCTTGCAGCGACACGCGCCGCTGGCCATCAAGGCCACCGCCGACATCGACCAGTACCTGTGGATGGCGCAGATGCTGCGCAACTGCACCGCCAGCCGCTACGCCATCAACAAGGAACGCATGGTGCGCCTGTCCGAGTACAGCCGCGACTGCCTCGACGAACTGCGCGCCGAAACCGGTATTGCCTACGAAGGCCGTAGCCTGGGAACCACACAATTGTTCCGCACCCAGGCACAGCTCGACGGCGCGGCCAAGGACATCGCCGTATTGAAAGAATCGGGTGTGCCGTTCGAAGTCCTCGACCGCGAAGGCATCGCACGGGTCGAGCCGGCGTTGGCGAATGTCACCGACATTCTGGCCGGTGCCTTGCGTCTGCCCAACGATCAGACCGGCGACTGTCAGATGTTTACCACGCGCTTGGCGGAAATGGCTGTGAAGTTGGGTGTGGAGTTCCGTTTCGGCCAGGATATCCAGCGGCTGGACCAGGCCGGTGACCGTATCAACGGCGTCTGGATCGACGGCAAGCTGGAAACCGCCGACCGCTACGTCCTGGCCCTGGGCAGTTATTCCCCGCAATTGCTCAAGCCTCTGGGTATCCGTGCCCCGGTGTATCCGCTCAAGGGCTATTCCCTGACCGTGCCGATCACCAACCCGGCGATGGCGCCGACCTCGACCATTCTCGATGAAACCTACAAGGTCGCGATCACCCGTTTCGATAACCGTATTCGCGTGGGTGGCATGGCGGAAATCGCCGGTTTTGACCTGTCGCTCAATCCCCGTCGCCGTGAAACCCTGGAGATGATCGTCAACGACCTTTATCCTCTGGGCGGCGACCTGGCCCAGGCCAGTTTCTGGACCGGCTTGCGCCCGACCACGCCCGATGGCACGCCGATCGTCGGCGCCACCCCGTTCAAGAATCTGTTCCTGAACACTGGCCATGGCACCCTCGGCTGGACCATGGCCTGTGGTTCCGGTCGCCTGCTGGCGGACCTGATGGCGAAGAAAAAGCCGCAGATCAGCGCCGAAGGTCTCGATATTTCCCGTTATGGCAGCAAACATCAGGAGTCTGCAAAACATGTCAATCCAGCGCCAGCTCACCAATGACCGCATGAGCCAGGTGGTTGTGCACAACGGCACCGTTTACCTGGCCGGGCAAGTCGGCGACGACATGGGCGCCGGTATCGAGCAGCAGACCCGCGAAACCCTGGCCAATATCGAGCGTTTGCTGGACCTGGCCGGGACTGACAAGAGCCGCTTGCTGTCGGTCACGATCTACCTGAAAGACATCGAGGCCGACTTTGCAGGCATGAACTCGGTCTGGGACAAATGGCTGCCCAAGGGGGTGGCTCCGGCCCGCGCCACGGTAGAGGCCAAGCTGTGCGAGCCGGAAATCCTGGTGGAGCTGTCAGTCGTGGCCGCGCTGCCTTAAAGCTGTCGAAACGATCCCTCTCCCGGCGCTGTGGGTGGTTCACGCCATCAGCCCGCGCCGGTTTTTTTCATGTTTGCCTAGAAGCGTGCCGTCATGCGTCCTGCCCGTGCCCTTATCGATCTTCAAGCCCTGCGCCACAACTACCAATTGGCTCGTGACGTCACGGGGGCCAAGGCCCTTGCAGTGATCAAGGCCGATGCCTACGGGCATGGCGCGGTACGTTGCGCCCAAGCCTTGCAGGACACTGCGGATGGATTTGCCGTGGCATGCATCGAGGAAGCCCTGGAGCTGCGGGCCGGCGGTATTCGTGCGCCGGTGTTGCTGCTGGAAGGGTTTTTCGAAGCCGATGAGCTGTCGTTGATCGTCGAGCACGATTTCTGGTGCGTCGTGCATTCGTTGTGGCAGCTCGAAGCGATTGAAAAAGCGGCGCTGGGCAAGCCGATCACGGTCTGGCTCAAGCTGGACTCTGGGATGCACCGGGTCGGCCTGCATCCGCAAGACTACCAGGCCGCCTATCGTCGGCTGCTGGCCAGCGGCAAAGTGGCGAAAATCGTGCTGATGAGCCACTTTGCCCGTGCCGATGAGCTGCATGATCCTAGCAGCACCCGGCAACTGGAAGTATTTGAAGCGACCTGCCAGGGATTGACGGCCGAGACCAGCCTGCGCAACTCCCCGGCAGTCTTGGGCTGGCCACAGATGCCGAGTGACTGGGTTCGTCCGGGCATCATGCTGTATGGCGCGACGCCTTTCGATGAAGCCAACGCCACCGCTTCGCGCCTGCAGCCGGTGATGACCCTGGAGTCGAAGATCATCTGCGTGCGCGAGCTGCCGGCCGGCGAGCCGGTGGGGTATGGCGCCCGTTACGTGACCACCCAGACGACCCGGGTCGGGGTGGTCGCCATGGGCTATGCCGACGGCTACCCGCGCCAGGCTCCGAGCGGTACTCCGGTGCTGGTGGACGGCCAGCGCAGCCAATTGCTCGGACGCGTGTCGATGGACATGCTGTGTGTCGACCTGACGAATGTCCCCCATGCCGGACTCGGTTCGACCGTCGAGTTGTGGGGCAAGCATGTGCTCGCCAGCGATGTGGCGAAGGCTGCCGGCACCATTCCCTATCAGATTTTCTGCAACCTGCGGCGGGTGCCGCGGCTCTATTCCGGGGGCTGACGCAACGCGGGATCGACCGAAGGTCGCTTCACCGCGCAGGATTCGGGTCAAAGTGTTGTAAATACTGAACGCTGTCGCCATGATAACGCTCACTTTCCACACAACCTGATCCCCTGGAGGTTCCAGCATTGGACGTCGGTGAACGACTGCAAGCCATTCGTAAACTCAAAGGCCTTTCCCAGCGTGAACTCGCCAAACGTGCGGGCGTCACCAACAGCACCATTTCGATGATCGAGAAAAACAGCGTGAGCCCCTCGATCAGCTCGCTGCGCAAGGTCCTTGGCGGCATCCCCATGTCCATGGTCGAGTTTTTCTCCGAAGAAATCCTCCAGGAGAAGCCGACCCAGATCGTCTACAAAGCCAACGAACTGATCGATATCTCCGACGGCGCCGTGACCATGAAGCTGGTGGGCAGGGCACACCCGAGTCGGGCGATTGCCTTTTTGAACGAAATCTATCCGCCTGGCGCCGATACCGGTGACGAGATGCTCACCCATGAAGGCGAGGAAACCGGGATTCTGGTGGAAGGGCGTCTGGAGCTGGTCGTCGGCGCCGAAACGTTCGTGCTCGAAGCCGGGGACAGCTACTATTTCGAAAGCACCAAGCCACACCGTTTCCGTAATCCGTTCGATGTGCCGGCGCGACTGATCAGCGCAGCCACACCGGCCAATTTCTAAGGAAGAGGCGCCAAGCCCGCACGGGCAGCGGCGGCCAGGGGGGGAAGCTGTCACAACAAACAAGACCCTTGTGACTTTAGGGTTGTTTCAGTGTGACAGGCTTACCGCTATACTTGCGCCCGCCTGCAACCGTGGCCGCAGGCGTGACTAGCCACCATGAGGGTGTACGCGTGAACCTAATTATGAAAATGCTGGCTGCACCAGCAACCGTATTGGCCCTTTGGGCAGTCAGTGCCCAAGCGGCGACCAACGACGAAATCGCCAAGCGCCTCGAGCCGGTCGGCCAGGTTTGCGTTGCGGGGAAGGAATGCAAGGGCATGGAAGTTGCCGTTGCGGCGGGTGGTGGCGCTAAGAAAACGCCCGATGACGTGATTGCAAAACACTGTAACGCTTGCCATGGCACCGGCCTGCTGGGCGCTCCAAAAATAGGTGATACAGCAGCCTGGAAAGAGCGCGCTGACCATCAAGGTGGTTTGGATGGCATTCTTGCGAAAGCCATTACTGGTATCAATTCCATGCCACCTAAAGGCACCTGCGCCGATTGCTCGGATGAAGAGCTCAAAGGCGCCATCCAGAAGATGTCCGGCCTGAAATAAAGCCAGCATCCTTCAAAAAAGCCGCTTACGAGCGGCTTTTTTGCGCCTCGGAAACGACCACTCAGGGCTGTTCATCGCAACCAAGACCCGGCAAGCTCGGTCCAATCCACATTCACGGAATGGCCCGGAGGGTAGGATGGTGCAATTGTGTTCAATCGAGCAGGCGGTGGATGACGTCCTGGAACGCCTGCCGGCGCATATCCACCTCGGCATGCCCCTGGGGTTGGGCAAACCCAATCTGTTCGCCAACGCGCTGTACCGGCGCGTTGCCCAACTGCCCGAACGACAACTGACCGTCTACACAGCCCTGAGCCTGGGTCGGCCGAACCTGGGCGACGGTTTGCAAAAGCGCTTTCTCGAGCCTTTCATTGAACGGGTTTTCGGCGACTATCCTGAACTCGATTACCTGGCCGACTTGCAGCGGGACAGCCTGCCGTCCAACATTCGGGTCGAGCAGTTCTTCATGCAGCCGGGCAGCCTGCTGCACAGCGCATCGGCCCAGCAGAACTACGTCAGCAGCAACTACAGTCACGCCGCCCGGGACATCAACGCCGCAGGCTTGAACCTGATCGCGCAACTGGTGGCGAGCGATCCACAGCACCCGGATCGCCTGAGCCTGAGTTGCAACCCCGACATCACCCTCGACCTGTTGCCAATGATCGAGAAGCGGCGGGCGGCGGGGGAGACCATCCTCATGGTCGGCCAGGTTCATAGCGATCTGCCCTACATGCCGGGGGATGCTGAAATCGGCATCGACGCTTTCGATCTGTTGATCGACGAGAAGGACAACCACACGCTGTTTTCCACGCCGAACATGCCGGTGGGGTTCCAGGACCATTTCATCGGCCTGCACGCAAGCAGCCTGGTGCGTGACGGCGGCACGCTGCAAATCGGTATTGGTTCCATGGGCGATGCGCTGACGGCGGCGCTGCTGGCGCGTCAGGCGGATAACGCCGGATATCGGGCGTTACTGGCGGACCTGAACCTCAGCCAGTGGGCGCAACTGATCGAGCGTGAGGGTGGGGTCGAGCCATTTGCCAAGGGGTTGTACGGTTGCAGTGAAATGTTCGTCAACGGTCTGCTGGTGCTGGCGGAGGCCGGGATCATCCGGCGCAAGGTCTACCCCGATGAGCCGACCCAGGAGCAGTCCAACGCGGGCACGCTCGACGAGGCGGCCCAGCCCGACGGTGTCTGTATCCATGGCGGCTTCTTTCTCGGGCCACGCAGTTTTTACCAGCGCTTGCACGAGTTGCCGCAGAGCCGTCGGCTCGAATTCAACATGACCCGCATCAGCTACATCAACGAGTTGTATGGCCAGGAGCGCCTCAAGCGCTTGCAGCGTCTCGATGCCCGCTTCATCAATACCGTGTTCACCATGACTCTGCTCGGCGCCGGGGTGTCCGATCAGTTGGAGGACGGCCGGGTGCTCAGCGGTGTCGGCGGGCAGTACAACTTCGTCGCCCAGGGGCATGCGCTGGAAGGTGCGCGTTCCATTTTGCTCCTGCGCAGTTGGCGGGAGTCCGGGGGCGAGATCAGCTCGAACATTGTCTGGGAGTATGGCCATTGCACGATTCCTCGGCACCTGCGGGACATTGTGGTGACCGAATACGGCATCGCCGATCTGCGGGGCAAGACCGATGCCGCGGTGATCGAGGCGTTGCTGAACATCAGTGATTCACGCTTCCAACCGGGGTTGATCGAGCAGGCGCAGAATGCCGGAAAGCTACCGAAGGATTTTCGCCTCGATCCGCGGTTCGCCGACAACACATCGGAGCGCTTGCAGGCGATCCAGGCGCGGCATCCGAATCTGTTTCCAGAGTATCCGTTGGGTGCTGATTTCGACGGAGTGGAGCGGGACCTGTTGCGGGCGCTGAACTGGCTCAAGAGCAAGTTCAAGCTCACCGAAATACTCGAGTTGGGCAAGGCTGCGCTGGATGCCCCGGAGCCCTCGTTGTACCCCGAGCATCTGGAGCGGATGCAACTGGCGAGCACGGAGGGGCTGAAGGAAGATCTGTTCCAGCGCTTGTTGCTGGCGGGTCTCAAAGCCACGGCGCAACAACAATCAACCTGACCTTCCTGTGGGAGCGAGCCTGCTCGCGATGACGGACTACCTGCCAACACTGATGTTGGATGTGCAGGCCTCATCGCGAGCAGGCTCGCTCCCACAAAGGGGGAACTGTGCGGTCAGTCGATGAAGGTCACCACCCCATCCGCCAGGGATTTCACCCGCGCCAGGGACTCGACACGATAGCCTTGGGCGTCCAGTTCCGCGCGGCCACCCTGGAACGACTTCTCGATCACGATCCCCAGTCCGGCCACGGTGGCGCCGGCCTGTTTGATGATGGAAATCAGCGCCTGGGAGGCTTTGCCGTTGGCCAGGAAGTCATCGATGATCAGCACCCGGTCGCTGCTGGTCAGGTGACGAGGGCTGATGGCGACGGTGCTCTCGGTCTTCTTGGTGAACGAATACACGGTCGCCGACAGCAGGTTTTCCGTCAGGGTCAGGGACTGTTGCTTACGGGCGAAAATCACCGGCACGCCAAGGTTCAGGCCGGTCATGATGGCCGGGGCGATACCCGAGGCTTCAATGGTGACGATCTTGGTGATGCCCGAATCCTTGAACAGCGCGGCGAATTCATCGCCGATCTGTTTCATCAACTGCGGGTCGATCTGGTGGTTCAGGAAAGCGTCGACTTTCAGGACCTGATCGGAAAGCACGATGCCTTGCTCACGGATTTTCTGGTGCAGGGCTTCCATGAAGCCTCCTCTGATAACGCCTCAAGGGCTCTGAAGGCGGAAAAAAGTAGTCGATTCTAGCGCTTTAGCATCGCTCGTATATCGGCCAAAGCGCTGTTGCCGCGAACGGCTTTTACTTCAGTCGGGGTGTCGTCGTTGCCTTCCCAGGCCAGGTCGTCCGGCGGCAGCTCATCGAGAAAGCGGCTCGGCGCGCAGTCGATCACTTCACCGTATTGCTTGCGCTTGGCGGCGAAGGTGAAGGCCAGCGTCTGACGGGCCCGGGTAATACCCACGTAGGCAAGGCGCCGTTCTTCTTCGATGGTGTCGGCCTCGATGCTGGAACGGTGCGGCAGGATTTCTTCTTCCATGCCCATGATGAACACGTAAGGGAATTCCAGGCCCTTGGAGGCGTGCAGCGTCATCATTTGCACGCCTTCGGCACCGTCTTCCTCTTCCTGCTGACGCTCGAGCATGTCCCGCAGCACGAGCTTGCCGATGGCGTCCTCGACGGTCATTTCGCCGTCTTCGTCTTTTTCCAGGGTGTTCTTCAGGGCCTCGATCAGGAACCAGACGTTGCCCATGCGGTAGTCAGCGGCCTTGTCGCTGGAGCTGTTGGTGCGCAGCCAGTTCTCGTAGTCGATGTCCATGACCATGCTGCGCAGTGCCGCGATCGGATCTTCCCCGGCGCACTGCTCGCGGACCCGGTCCATGAAGCGCTTGAAGCGCGCCAGGCGGTCGGTGAAGCGGCTGTCCAGGTGTTCGCCGAGGCCGATTTCGTCGGTGGCGGCGTACATCGAGATCTTGCGCTCGGTGGCGTAATTACCGAGCTTTTCCAGCGTGGTCGAGCCTATTTCCCGACGCGGGACGTTGATCACCCGCAGGAAGGCGTTGTCATCGTCCGGGTTCACGATCAGGCGGAAATAGGCCATCAGGTCCTTCACTTCCTGACGGCCGAAGAAGCTGTTGCCCCCCGACAGGCGATAGGGAACCTGGTGATGCTGCAACTTCAGCTCGATCAGCTTGGCCTGGTAGTTGCCGCGGTACAGGATCGCAAAATCGCTGTACGGCCGGTCGGTGCGCAGGTGCAGGCTGAGGATTTCCATGGCCACGCGCTCGGCTTCGGCGTCTTCGTTGCGGCAGCGGATCACGCGGATCTCGTCGCCGTGACCCATCTCGCTCCACAGCTGCTTTTCGAACTCGTGGGGGTTGTTGGAAATCAGCACGTTGGCGCAGCGCAGGATACGGCTGGTGGAGCGGTAGTTCTGTTCCAGCATCACCACTTTGAGCGACGGATAATCTTCCTTGAGCAGCATCAGGTTTTCCGGACGCGCGCCACGCCAGGCGTAGATCGACTGGTCGTCGTCGCCCACCACGGTGAACTGGTTGCGCTTGCCGATGAGCAGCTTCACCAGCAGGTATTGGCTGGCGTTGGTGTCCTGGTATTCGTCCACCAGCAGGTAGCGAACCTTGTTCTGCCATTTTTCGAGGATGTCGGCGTGTTCCTGGAACAGCTTGACCGGCAGCAGGATCAGGTCGTCGAAGTCCACCGCATTGAACGCCTTGAGCGTGCGCTGGTAATGGGTGTAGACGATGGCGGCTGTCTGTTCCTTGGGATTGCGGGCGTTTTCCAGGGCTTCGGCGGGCAGCACCAGGTCGTTCTTCCAGGCGCCGATCATGTTCTTGATCTCGTCGACGCCGTCGTCGCCCGAGTACTCCTTCTGCATGATGTCGGTCATCAGGGCCTTCACGTCGGTCTCGTCGAAAATCGAGAAGCCCGGCTTGTAGCCCAGTCGCACGTGTTCCTTGCGGATGATGTTCAGGCCCAGGTTGTGGAAGGTGCAGACCGTCAGGCCACGGCCTTCGCCGGCGCGCAGCAGGCCGCCGACCCGTTCTTTCATTTCCCGGGCGGCTTTGTTGGTAAAGGTCATGGCGACGATGTACTGGGCGCGGATGCCGCAGTTCTGGATCAGGTGCGCGATCTTGCGGGTGATCACGCTGGTCTTGCCGGAGCCTGCACCGGCGAGCACCAAAAGAGGGCCGCCGACATAGTTCACGGCTTCTTGCTGCCGGGGATTGAGTCGGGACATGACAGGGTCAGGGAGTCGTTTGCGAAAATGGGCCGGCATTTTAACAGGCTTGGAGAATTGTGCTGCTCTGTCCGACTTGTGACGCGGTATGACGAGGCTTCGCTGCCTTGAGCCAGGGATTTGGAGTGGATTGGCGCTGATGTTCGGCCTGGGAATGGAAAAAAATCGCCAGAAGCCCGTTTTTGAGAACTATTGGCACTGGTCATTGTCGGTCGGCAGGTCATAATGCCCAGCGCACCCCCCCTTGCAGAGTCTACGGAGTCAGCTTGTCCACGCCTGTCGAACCCTTGCGTTTGCTGTTATTGGCCGAAGAGCCTGAGTGGTCAGCGATATTACGCGAGTGCCTGGCGCCTATGGCGGGCTCGGTCGTGTTGATCATTGCCCCGAGCTGGGAGTCGGTCAACAGTCTGTTCGAAGACAACCGCAACGCGGTCCTGTTGACGGTCGCGGCCTTGCAACCAGCGCCCGGCCGCTGCCCTCTGCCGACCATCCTGCTGCTTGATCACGAGCCCGCGTCGCTGCCCGACGGCGCCAGCGACTGGCTGGTGCGTGATCTGCTCGACAGTGCGACCCTGCGTCGTTGCCTGCGTCATGTACGTGAGCGCGGGGTACTGGAAAACACCTTGCAACGTCTCGCCGAACAGGACCCGTTGACCGGCATTGCGAACCGCCAGGGGTTCCAGACCCTGCTGGCGGCGCGCCTGGCTGAAAGCGAAGGCCGTGGCCTGGCGCTCGGTCACCTGGACCTGGACAACTTCCGTCACGCCAACGACGCCCTCGGGCATCAAGCCGGCGACCGCTTGATCCTGCAGGTGGTATCGCGTCTCAAGGGGGCGCTCGAAGCCGGCGATCAGTTGGCACGGCTGGGCAGCGACGAGTTCGCCTTGCTGATCGATACCCGCCGGGCACCTCAGCGGGCCGAATGGATGGCCGAGCGCATCACCCAAGCCATGGCCGAGCCCTATTGGGTGGACGGGGAAAGCCTGCTGATCGGCTGCAGCCTGGGCATCGCCCATGCTCGGGCCCAGGCGGGTGCCGATCCGTTGATGTGGCATGCCCACATCGCCATGCAGCAGGCCAAGAGCACCCAGGGTTGCACCTTTCATGTCTTCAACGAGCGCATCAACCGCAACGCCCGCAGTCTCGCCGATCTGGAAAGCGAACTGCGCCGGGCGCTGCGTCGCGATGAACTGGAGCTGCACTACCAGCCCCGCCTGGACCTCGAAAGCGGTCGCATCGTCGGCCTCGAAGCCCTGGTGCGTTGGCGTCACGGTGAGCGCGGGCTGCTGCCGCCGAGTGAATTCGTGCCGCTGGCCGAGCAGAGTGGCCTGATCGTACCGCTGGGCTACTGGGTGATTTCCCGTGCGCTGCGGGATATGCAGGCCCTGCGCGAGCGCGGGTTGGCGCCGCTGCACATGGCGGTCAACTTGTCGTTCCGGCAGTTCCAGGACAGCCAGTTGCTGTCGACCCTGAGTCGGTTGATCAGCGAGCGGGGCGTCGAAGCCCAATGGCTGGAGTTCGAACTCACCGAAACCGCGGTCATGCGTCGCAGCGAATTGGTCAAGCAGACGATGGATGCCCTCGGCCGGTTGGGGGTGCGTTTCTCCCTGGACGATTTCGGCACTGGATTTTCCTCGTTCGTGCACCTCAACAGCCTTCCCATCGCCCTGCTGAAGATCGACAAGAGCTTCGTCGGCGGCATGGAGCAACGCGAAGAGAACCGCAAGCTGGTGCACGCGATGATCAACCTGGCCCACAACCTCAACCTGGAGGTGGTGGCCGAAGGTGTGGAAACCCGCGAGCAGTTGGACCTGTTGCGCGGTTTCGGTTGCGATCAGGTGCAGGGCTTCCTGATCAGCAAACCGTTGCCGCTGCCTGAACTGGTGGAATACCTGACGTTCGATGGTCATCAGGCAACGCGGGACGTGGTGGGCTGACCCCACCCCGCGGGCTGACACAATCCCCGGTGGGAGCGAGCCTGCTCGCGATGGCGGTCGATCAGTCAGATCGATGTATCAGACACACCGCTATCGCGAGCAGGCTCGCTCCCACAGGGGGTTCATTCAGTCTGGACGTTCTCGAAACCCTGTTGTCCCGGCTCGCCCCTGATCATCCGCTTCATCTTCCCTTCGAACGCCAACGTCAGGCTCACCGCCGCGCAGGCCAGCCCCAGGGCCAGCCCCCACCAGACGCCGGTCGGTCCCCAGCTCAGGTGAAACGCCATCCACCAGGCCGCCGGCGCGCCAATCAACCAATAACAACCCAGGCCCACCAGGAACGTGGTCTTGGCGTCCTTGAGCCCACGAATGCAGCCCATGGCGATGGTCTGCGTGCCGTCGAACAGTTCGAACCACGCCGCCACGGCCAGCAGGCTCACCGCCAGGTCGATCACCGGACGGAACGCCGGGTCGTTGTGGTCCAGGAACAAACCGATCAACTGATTCGGCAACAGCCAGAACACCATGGCAAAAGCCAGCATCACCGCAGCGCCGAAGCCAATGCCGACCCGTCCGGACAGTCGGGCCATCAGCAGTTGTCCGGCGCCGTAGTGCTGGCCGATGCGCATGGTGATGGCGTACGACATCCCTGCCGGAACCATGAATGCCACAGACACAATCTGCAGGGCGATCTGATGGGCCGCCAACGGCGTGCTGCCCATGGTGCCCATGCACAGCGCGGCGAACGCGAACAGCCCGACTTCCACGGCATAGGTGCCGCCAATCGGCAGGCCCAGGCGCCACAGCTCCTTGAGGTACTGGCGATTCGGCCGGAACAGCCCCTCAAGCAGTGGGTACGCGCGGTATGCCGGATGCCGGTGGATATGCCAGGCCAGCGCCAGGGCCATGCAACTGGCAACAATGGCAGTAACCAGGCCGATGCCCATCAAGCCCAGTTTCGGCAGCCCGAACATACCGGTGATAAGCGCGTAATTGAGCAGGAAGTTGGCCACCGTGCCGCCCAGACTGATCACCATGACCGGCGTGGCCCGGCCGATGGCGCTGGTAAAGCCGCGCAGGGCCATGAAGCTCAGATAGCCCGGCAGGGCAAACGGCAACACCAGCAGGAACTGTCCGGCGGACAGCACGTTGGTTTCGGTCTGGCCGAACATCAGCAGCACCGGCTTGAGGTTCCATAACAGTAACCCGGCTGCCAGCGCCATCAGCCAGGCCAGCCACAACCCGGCCTGGGTCAAACGGGTGGCCCCCTCGATGTCGCCGGCACCGTGACGGATCGCCACCAGGGTACCCACTGCCGCGATCACGCCGATGCAGAAAATCGACACGAACGAATAACTCGCCGCCCCCAGTCCACCGCCGGCCAGGGCTTCGGGGCTCAGGCGCGCCATCATCAAGGTGTCGGTGAGGACCATCAACATGTGCGCCAACTGCGAGGCAATCAACGGCCCCGCCAGCCGCAGGATGGCCCGGAGTTCGGTACGCACAGGATGCTGCATGATCATCACGCTCCATGTTCAGACGAGGCTGTAAATCGTCGATTCTCGGTGCTTGCGACGCTTCGCACAAAAGGATAAAAACGATGGCAGATATGATTAAAACTCATGTAAGGGTTCTTTCTGCCAGGCCCTCGTCACTGGAGCGTTTCCCGATGTCGCGTCGTCTCCCACCTCTTTATGCGCTGCGGGCATTCGAAGCAGCGGCGCGCTACAGCTCGTTCACCCGGGCCGCAGAAGAGTTATCGATTACCCAGAGTGCGGTGAGCCGTCACATCCGCACGCTCGAGGAGCATTTTGCCTGCCGGCTGTTCCGGCGCAGCGGTCGCAATCTGCAATTGACCGAAGCGGCGCGGTTGCTGCTGCCAGGTATCCGCGATGGGTTCATGGCACTTGAGCGGGCCTGCCATACGCTGTCGGGTGAGGACGGCATCCTGCGCATGAAGGCCCCCTCGACCCTGACCATGCGTTGGCTGCTGGCGCGCCTGAGTCGCTTTCGACATTTGCAGCCGGGCAATGAGGTGCAGTTGACCAGCGCCTGGATGGACGTCGATTCGGTGGACTTCAACACCGAGCCTTTCGATTGTGCGGTGTTGTTGGGCAATGGACATTTTCCAGCGGATTGGGAGGCCAGTTTCCTGTTTCCCGAGGAGCTGATTCCCGTGGGCGCGCCGAACCTGTTGAACGATCAACCGTGGGATGTGCAGCGGCTGGCCAACGCCGAACTGCTCCATCCCACGCCAGACCGTCGCGACTGGCGCAGTTGGCTGGAGCGCATGGGCTTGTCCGACAAGGTCTCGCTCAAGGGCGGGCAGGTGTTCGATACGCTGGAGCTGGGCATGATTGCAGCGGCGCGCGGTTACGGTGTTTCCATGGGCGACCTGTTGATGGTGGCCGAAGATGTGGCTCAGGGGCGCTTGAGCCTGCCGTGGCCGACCGCCGTCGCCAGTGGCGAGCATTATTACCTGGTCTGGCCCAAAACCCGTCCGGGAGGTGAACGTTTGCGTCGGCTCAGCGATTTTCTGCAAGGTGAAGTCAAGGCCATGCAATTGCCCGCGGTGGAGCGTCTTGGCTGAAACGTTGCAGTAAGGGTGATAGCAGCCTGTATTAATCCTTGCTGGCCGCTCAAGTATCTCGCTTTGCGGCCGAACCCGTGACATGGAACCCTCGTTCAGAAAGGGCAAAACATATACCTACCTTGAATAAAATGCCGAGCGTGCGACGTGATCAGGATGATCCGGTGTCTCGGCCAGGAGCCGTCATGTCTCAACCCCGTGCCCGGATCGCCTCACAGCTAGGCCTTGCCCTCGCCGTGATATTGGCGATCGTGATCTCCGGCAGTACCGTCTTCGCCTTGCGTTCGCTGGACGCCGCCAACCTTGCCACTCGTGAAGAGCATCTGGCCAGTGAAGCGCGTCTGATGGCCGATCAGCTCAATACCTTCCACGGCACCTTGCGCGAGAGCACCCAGCGCCTGGCTGGCCTGTTCGAAAAGCGCTTCAGCGCGGGCCTGAACGTGCACCCGGACCAGCCGGTTGCGGTGGCGGGCATACAGACGCCGAGCCTGAGCCTGGGTAGCGAAGTGCTGAACAACAACTTCAAGGAAGTTGACGAGTTCAAGCAGATGACCGCCGGGACCGCCACGGTGTTCGTGCGCAGCGGCGACGATTTCATCCGCGTCAGTACGTCGGTGGCCAAGCAGGACGGTTCGCGAGCCATTGGCACCATGCTGGACCACGCCAGCCCGGCTTACGCCCGCTTGATGAGTGGGCAGAGCTATATTGGCCGGGTCTTGCTCTTTGGCCGTTACTACATGACCCAGTACAGCCCGGTTCGTGACAGCGGTGGCAAGATCATCGCCGCGCTGTACGTCGGTTTCGACTACACCGATGCGCAGAATGCCCAGTTCGAGAACCTCAAGCGCTTCCGCATTGGCAAGACCGGCTCGCTGGCCCTGCTGGATGAACAAAGCAAATGGCTGGTACCGCCGGCCGGCGTCCAGGCGCTGGATGCCGCTGTCACGACCGTCGTTGGCCTGGTGAAAGAACCGGGCAAGGGCGCGTTCTGGAGCGACACCGCCGAAGATTTCTATAGCGTCGCCGTACCGTTCGAGGGCGGGCCGTGGGCGGTGGTGGCGAGCATGCCGAAGGCCGAGATTCGCGAGGTGACCTGGAGCGTCGGTACGCAACTGGCCATTGGCAGCTTGCTGGCAATGCTGCTGGCGGTTGGCGCAGCGATGTGGCTGTTGCGCAGCAAGCTGGCGCCCCTGGGCGATCTGGTGCGCCAGGCCGAAGCATTGGGCGCCGGTGACCTGAGTGTGCGCCTGAGCGTGTCGAGCCATGACGAAATCGGCCAACTGTCCCGTGCCTTCAATCAGATGAGCCAGGCGTTGTCGACCATGGTCGAGCATATCCGCAAGGCCTCCCAGGAGGTCAGCAGTCGTGCCCAGGCCCTGTCCGGGTTGTCCAGCGGTGCTTATGAGGGGATGGAGCAGCAGTCCGGCGAAATCACCAGCATGGCCGGCGCGGTGGAAGAGTTCAGCGCTACCTCGTTGAACATTGCCGACAACATGGGCAATACCGAGCGCCTGGCCCAGGAAAACGCCCAGCAGACGCGTATCGGTCGGACATCGATGGATGAAGCCTCTTCGTCCCTGGAACAGATCGCCGGCGCACTGAACAGCACTGCCACGGTTATCAACACCTTGGGTCAGCGTTCCCAGGAAATCGGCGGGATCGTCGGCGTGATCACCTCGATCGCCGAGCAGACCAACCTGCTGGCCCTGAACGCTGCCATCGAAGCCGCTCGCGCGGGTGAGCAGGGGCGTGGTTTCGCCGTGGTGGCGGATGAGGTCCGTAGCCTGGCCTCCCGTACTCGTCAGGCCACTGACGAGATTTCCAGCATGATCACCAGCATCCAGCAGGAAACCGGCAACGCCATCAGTACGATGGAGCAGGGCAACCTGTTGATGCAAGAAGGCCTGTCGCGCAACGCCAACGTGGCCTCGGCGCTGGCTCGCATCGATGAGCAGAGCCGTTCGGCTGGCCAGCAGTTCGCGGCAATTACCACCGCTACCCAAGAACAAAGCAGCACGGCAACCCTGCTCAGCAGCAACCTGCAGAGTATCGCCATGGCCAACAGCGAGCAGCGCGAAGTGGTCTCGAACCTGGCGGTCACTGCCAAGGAACTGGAAAAACTGGCGCAGGACCTGCGCCAGGAAGTCGATCGGTTCCGCTGAGTCCCTTACAACCACCGCAGCAGGCTCGCCCCGGATCATTGTGGGAGCGAGCCTGCTCGCGATGGCTTCAACCGCCAATATCTAATTGCCCCGGCCACTGTGGGAGCCGAGCTTGCTCGCGATAGCATCATGTCAGGCGACAGAGATATCGCCCGATCCAATGCCATCGCGAGCAAGCTCGGCTCCCACACACTTTGTGTCGCTAATTTCTCCGGTCTGCTTTTTTTAGAGTTATTGCCGTTTTTAAGCTTGCTGAAACGTTTCTTCAAGTCTATAAAAACCGCACAACTCCAATAAAAGGCCAAGTCCATGACTCCGCTCAAACTCCTTGCTACCCTCGGCGCCCTGGGCGCTGCCTCCCATGCCATGGCCTGGGACTATGTCCTGCTCGACACCGATAAAGCCGCCCAGCCTTGGCAGATCACCAGCCAGCAGCTCGGCGTGAAGACCGACAAACCCTTTTCCGTGACGATGCGCACCCTGCACGGCGGTCGCCAGGAAGGCGTCAGCATCGTCGACATCGACAACGGCACCATGAAACTGTCGGTCGTTCCGACCCGGGGCATGAACGTGTTGCAGGCGTCGGTCGGAAATGCGCGGATGGGTTGGGATTCGCCGGTCAAGGAAGTGGTCAATCCGGCCTTCATCGAACTCAACGGTCGCGGCGGGCTGGGATGGCTCGAAGGTTTCAACGAGCTGGTCACCCGTTGTGGTTACGAGTGGGTGGGGCACCCTGGCATGGACAATGGCGAACTGCTGACGCTGCACGGTCGCGCCGCCAATATCCCGGCCAACAAGGTCACCCTGCACATCGATGAAAAAGCCCCTTATGCCATTACCCTGAGGGGCGAGTTGAAAGAGCAGGCTTTCAAGAAGGTCGATTTTTCGGTGCAGACCGAGCTGGTCACCGAACCTGGCAGCGTAACTTTCGCCCTCAACGACACGTTGACCAACAACGGCGACTATCCGAAGGAATACCAGGCGCTCTACCACAGCAACTTCAGCACGCCGTTCCTGGAGCAGGGCGCCCGTTTCGCCGCGCCGGTCAAGCAGGTCTCGCCATTCAATGACAAGGCCAAGGGCGACCTGGCCGATTGGCAAACCTACCGGGCTCCCACCAAGGATTACGACGAAACCGTCTATAACGTCGTGCCCTACGCCGACGCCAAGGGTGACACGCTCACCGTGCTGCACAACAAGGCCGGTAGCCTTGGTGTATCGGTGGGCTTCAACACGGCAACGCTTCCCGTGTTCTCCCTGTGGAAAAACACCGATACCCAAGGGCAGGGGTACGTGACCGGGCTGGAGCCTGGCACCAGTTTCTCCTATAACCGCCATTACCAGCGGCCACTGGGCCTGGTACCCACTATCGCGCCGAAAGAGCAGAAGCACTTCCAGATCCGTTACAGCCTGCTGGCGGACAAGGGCGCCGTGGATAAAGCGCTCAAACGGGTCGATGAGATCCAGGGCGATCGAAAAACCGAGGTGCGGAATACGCCGCTGGTGGACCTGAGCAAACCGTGACCCGGTTCAGGCCGTCGCAGGGCGATACTGCAAGGCTTCAGCCAGGTGCTCCCGGCTGATACGGCCAGCTTGCTCTAGGTCTGCCAGCGTCCGGGCAACCTTGAGCAAGCGATGGGCGGCCCGCAGTGACAGGGTCAGTCGCTCGCAGGCCGTTTCCAGCCACGTTTCATCGGCTGTGGATAACGTGCAGTGCCGACGCAGACCGGGCAGATCCAGGAAAGCGTTGGCACAGCCTTGTCGCGTCTGCTGGCGTTCACGGGCTTCGGCCACTTGTTCGGCCACGGTGGCGGTGTCCTCACCCGGTTCGCGCCGGGGATTCAGTGCCGTGGCTTCCCGTGCGACCGTCAGGTGCAGGTCGATGCGGTCCAACAAGGGACCTGAGAGCTTGTTGCGGTAGCGCTGCACCATGTCGGGTGTGCAGGAGCAACGGCCGCTGGGCTCGCCCAGGTATCCGCAGGGGCAGGGGTTCATCGCCGCCACTAGCTGGAAGCGCGCCGGAAAGCGCACGCGGTCGCGGGCACGAGATACGACGATGTGGCCCGATTCCAGCGGCTCCCGCAGGACTTCCAGTACCTTGCGGTCGAACTCCGGTAATTCATCCAGGAATAACACGCCATGGTGGGCCAGAGTGATCTCGCCTGGCTGCGGTTTGGATCCTCCACCCACCAGCGCCGGACCCGAAGCCGAGTGATGGGGCTGGCGAAAAGGCCGTTGTGGCCAATGACTCAAGGGCACGCAACTGGCGACCGACTGGATCGCCGCGACCTCCAGGGCCTCGCTCTCGGCCAGTGGCGGTAGCAGTCCCGGCAAACGACTCGCCAGCAATGTCTTGCCGGTACCCGGTGGTCCGCTGAATAGCAGGTTGTGCGCTCCGGCGGCAGCGATCAGCAAGGCACGCTTGGCCCCGACCTGGCCTTGCACTTCGTTCAGGTCGGGGTAGGGCTTGCTGGCTGAAAGCAGTCCGTTCGAAACGAAAGGCTCGACCGGAGCGTGGCCGTTGAAATGCGCTACCACTTCAAGCAGATGATCCACGGCGATCACTCTCAGGCCCGAGGCCAGGCAGGCCTCCTCGGCGTTCGCCCGCGGCACCACCAGCGTGCGTCCGGCCTTGCGCGCCGCCAGCGCAGCGGGCAATACCCCGCGCACCGGTCGCACGGCGCCGGATAACGCCAGCTCACCAAGGCATTCCACGTCGTCCAGCGTCAGGGTCGGCACCTGCACGCTGGCCGCCAGGATGCCCAGGGCAATGGCCAGGTCGAACCGCCCGCCGTCCTTCGGCAGGTCCGCCGGTGCCAGGTTCAAGGTAATACGCCGCGCCGGGAAGTTCAGCCCCGAATTGATAATCGCACTGCGCACCCGGTCCTTGCTTTCCTTCACCGCCGCCTCCGGCAAACCGACCATCGTCAATGACGGCAAGCCATTGGCAAGATGGACCTCAACGGTAACGGCGGGAGCCTCCACCCCCACCTGGGCGCGGCTATGGACAATGGCGAGCGACATGAATCGTTCCTTGAAAGGGATATAAAGACCGCATCCTGCGGTGTCTGAAGGTTAGTCGTGGGGAGGGGGACCGGCGTGGCAAATGATGAGCGAAATCTTGGCAGGATGTTGCAGGTGGAATGGCGGCCTGGGAGGTGGGGGATTAGGCCTCTGCTAGACTGCGATCTGTGGCAATCCAATAGCACAGGGAGGACGCGGTCGTGAACGATCTGCTGGCGCTGTTGACCGATAACCGCTTCATGCCCCACGGGCATTGCTATCTGTGGCGCCCGGATCTGCTCTGGACCAACGTGATTGCGGATGGGCTGATCACGTTCTCTTACGTCACCATTCCCTTCACGCTCATCTACTTTATCCACAAGCGCAAGGACGTGCCTTTCGACTGGATGCTGGCGGCCTTCGGCGTCTTCATCCTGGCCTGCGGGACCAGCCATGTGATGGAAATCCTGACCATCTGGCAACCTTACTACTGGCTATCGGCGCTGGTTAAGGTGATCACCGCGATTGCTTCGGTGATTACCGCCATCCTGCTGGTTCGGCTGGTGCCCGCGGCCCTGAAGATTCCCAGCCCGCAGCAATTGGCCCGGGTCAACGACGAATTGCGCGAGGCCCAGGCCGAACTGGTTACCACCGCGCGCCGGGCGGGCATGGCGGAAATTGCCACTAACGTGCTGCACAATGTGGGCAACGTGCTTAATAGCGTCAATGTGTCGGCCCAGGTTCTGTATGACAAAGTGCATACGTCCAAAGGGCAGGGGGTCGCCAAGGTTGTTCAATTAATGAAGGAGCATTCCGATGATCTCGGTGACTTCTTCAGCAGCAATCCGAAAGGTCGCGCATTGCCGGACTACCTCGGCAAGCTGGCCGAGTCGCTGGCAATCGAGCAGCAGAGCATGATCAACGAGTTGGCGCAGTTGACCAAGAGCATTGACCATATCAAGGAAATCGTCGCTACCCAGCAGTCCTATGCCGGCAATTCCAGCGTGCTGGAGCCGGGCTCGTTGCGAGAGTTGATCGAGGATGTGGTGCGCATCTGCCATGTGTCCCTGGCCCGCCATCAGGTGACGGTGGTCAAGGAGCTCAACGATATCCCGATCATGGCGCTGGATAAGCACAAAGTGCTGCAGATATTGATCAACCTGATCAACAACGCCAAGCAGGCGCTCGATCCGGTCTCGGATCGTCCGTCCCGGATCACCCTGCGCCTGAAGGCCATTGACGACAAGCGCGTACGGATCGAGGTCGAGGACAACGGCGAGGGTATCGCCATGGACAACCTCCCCCGGTTGTTCGAACACGGTTTCACGACACGGGTCGACGGCCATGGTTTTGGCCTGCACAGCTGCATCCTGGCGGCTCATGAAATGGGCGGCGAGCTGACCGTACAGAGTGCCGGGCCGGGACAGGGAGCATTGTTTGCGTTGGAGCTGCCGATTGCGCTCGATCAGGAGCAGTCCCTGCAAGCCGCGGGTGGTTGAGCAGCGACGACAGCGACGCATTATCGTTGAATAATCCAAACGGTCATGCGACTCCCTGCATTGTGATCAATATTTCACATGATTAGCATTCCCCGGCTGATATGGCGAAGGGCCATTGCTCCGTAGGGATCCGCTAATGAACTGGCTCAATGACGCAAAACTTTCGACCAAACTGATCATTTCGTTTTTCCTCTGCGCCCTGATTACGCTCGCCGTGGGCATGCTGGGCGTCAGCGGCGTTTCCGCGCTGTCGGCCCGCCTGCAGGCAGTGTTCAACAACAACCTGGTCTCGGTCGCCAATACCTCGCAGACCAAGACCAAGGCCGTCGGACAGACCCGCGATATGTACCGGCTGTACGTGGCGACCGCAGGCAACGCCCCACAGAGCGTGAAGGATGAGTTTCTCGCCTCGATGAAAGCCAACCAGTTGGCCAGCGAAAAGGCGTTTGCCGATTACCGCAAGGGGAACCTGGCTGAGGACGAGCGCCTGGCCGGTGACCAGATGGCGCGCGACTGGCCCGTCTACCAGGCGATGGTGCAGCAGTACTTGGCACTGATGGCGGCGGGAGACTTGGAGAACGGTCGCACGCTGCTGTTGGGGGATTTGCAGAAGGCCTACCGCAAGGTGATGGATCAGTTGACGATCATGATCGACTCCAACGACCGCCAGATCAGCGAAGACGCCAAGGCTGCCACGCTTCAGGAAGCGACGGCCAAGACGGTGTTGTACAGCGGCATTGCCATCGCCTTTATTGCGGCGCTGCTGCTGGGCATGTTCATCAGCCGCCTGATCAGCCGACCGATTGCCGTGGCGGTCGACTGCGCGCAACGCATTGCCCAGGGTGACCTGACCCAGCACATCAACAGCAACAGTCGCGACGAGGCCGGTCAACTGCTCAGGTCCCTGGGCGATATGCAAGCCAGCTTGAAAACCACCATCCAACAGATTGCCTGCGCCTCGGAACAGTTGGCTTCCGCCGCCGAGGAGCTCACCGCGGTCACTGACGATGGCAGTCGTGCCCTGATCCGGCAGAACGACGAAATCCAACAGGCGGCCACGGCTGTGACCGAGATGACCTCTGCCGTGGAGGAGGTGGCTCGCAATGCCGTTTCCACCTCGCAGGCGTCCCAAGCGACCAGCTCGCAAGCCAGCAATGGGCGCGATCAGGCTCGCAATGCAGTGCAGGCGATCAACAATGCGACCCGGGAACTCACCTCATCCACCGAACTGGTCAGTGTTCTTGCCGGGCAGGTCCGGGATATCGGTAAGGTGGTGGATGTGATCCGCGGGATCGCCGAGCAAACCAACCTGCTGGCGCTCAACGCAGCGATCGAGGCCGCGCGGGCAGGGGAGCAGGGTCGCGGCTTTGCCGTGGTGGCCGATGAGGTTCGCGCACTGGCGGCGCGTACCCAGTCGTCTACCGGCGAAATCGAAAGCATGATCCACGCGGTCCAGGATCGTGCCGATAGCGCGGTCGATGCGATGAGCAACAGCCAGGCACTGGTTACCGAGACCCAGGGCCTGGCTCGGGCGACCGGCGAGGCGTTGGAGCAGATTGCTGACGGCATTTCGCAGATCAACGACCGCAACCTGGTGATCGCCACGGCGTCCGAGGAGCAGGCCCACGTGGCCCGTGAGGTGGATCGCAACCTGGTGAATATCCAGGATCTCTCGACCCAGACCGCGGCGGGGGCGAACCAGACCAACGCATCGAGCCAGGAACTGTCCAACCTGGCGCTGTCCTTCAATACCCTGGTCGGCCGCTTTCGCCTCTGACGCCTGGGAGTGATTACGCCTGGGCCAGTACCAGGCGTATCCCGAGCCTGCTTATTCCTGGGTTGGAGCCAATCGCGCTTCCAACTCCGCGACCTTCGCCTCCAGGCTTTCGAGGCGCGCCCGGGTGCGGGCCAGCACGACCATCTGACTGTCGAATTCTTCCCGGCTCACCAAGTCCAGTTTGCTGAAGCCGCTTTGCAGCAGTGCCTTGAACTGGCTTTCGATTTCGCTTTTGGGCAGCGGAGTGTCGCCGCTCAAGAGGCGGGAGGCGTGGCCACTGAGGGCGTCGAGCAGGTCTTTGGGGGCGAGCATGGCAGCAATCCTGAAAACGATGGCGGCAGTGTATCACGCAGTGTCTATAGTCAATTCGCATGCATCGGATGCACGCTTTTCGCGCACGGAGCTGGAGGTTGTCGCACTGTTGTTGTGCGTATCGCGGCGGTTGGTGGCGTGAGAGAGGTGGGCTCGACGGTTAAAGAGTTGAAATCACGGGGTTTTGGTGCAGATGGCAAGGTTTCTGCTTAGAGGCTCATGACCCATGCACTGATGCAGTCGTTGTGACGATGCAGTGCAGCCAGGCGAAGCGGGGAGCTGCGGCTGGCACGGTTGACTGGCGCTGGTCGGGCAACTTGGGCCGACGATGCGTTACAAAGCCAGGCACTGCGCTTAGACTTGAGTCGGGTTTGTTTTCCTGGGGCAAGTCCACCAATTCGGGAGAAAGTTTCATGAAGCTAGTCACTGCCATCATCAAGCCGTTCAAGTTGGACGACGTGCGCGAGTCGTTGTCCGAGATCGGCGTGCAGGGCATTACCGTCACTGAGGTCAAAGGCTTCGGCCGGCAGAAAGGTCACACCGAGCTGTATCGCGGCGCGGAATACGTGGTCGATTTCCTGCCCAAGGTGAAGATCGACGTCGCCATTGACGACAAGGATCTTGACCGGGTGATCGAGGCAATCACCAAGGCCGCCAACACCGGCAAGATCGGTGACGGAAAGATCTTTGTGGTCAATCTGGAACAGGCTATTCGCATCCGTACCGGCGAAACCGATACCGACGCCATCTAAGCCGCCAAACCCAACGCCCCAGGAGAAAACAATATGACTCTGCGTAAATTCGCAGGGCTAGGAGCCCTGTTGTCCTTCGTAATGCCTGGCCTGGCCATGGCAGAAGAAGCGGCAGCCCCTGTCCTCAACTCTGGCGACACCGCCTGGATGCTGACAGCCACGATTCTTGTACTGTTCATGACCATTCCCGGCCTGGCGCTGTTCTACGGCGGCATGGTTCGCTCGAAAAACCTTCTTTCCGTGATGATGCAGTGTTTCGCCATTACCGGTCTGATCAGCATCCTGTGGGTCATTTATGGCTACAGCATTGCGTTCGACACCACCGGCATGGAGCAGGGCGTCGTCAACTTCAACTCCTTCGTCGGTGGCCTGGGCAAGGCGTTCCTGGCGGGCGTGACTCCGGCGAGCATCACCGGTCCGACAGCGCTGTTCCCTGAAGCGGTGTTTGTCACTTTCCAGATGACCTTCGCCATCATCACCCCGGCCCTGATCGTCGGCGCCTTTGCCGAGCGGATGAAGTTCTCCGCCATGCTCATCTTCATGGGCGTGTGGTTCACCCTGGTGTATGCGCCGATTGCGCACATGGTCTGGTCCGGTAACGGTGGCCTGCTGTGGGACTGGGGCGTGCTGGACTTCGCCGGCGGCACCGTGGTGCACATCAACGCCGGTATCGCAGGCCTGGTGGCGTGCCTGGTACTGGGCAAGCGCAAAGGCTTCCCGACCACGCCAATGGCACCGCATAACCTGGGTTACACCCTGATGGGCGCCGCCATGCTGTGGGTCGGCTGGTTCGGCTTCAACGCCGGTTCCGCCGTCGCCGCCAACGGCACGGCCGGCATGGCCATGCTGGTCACTCAGATTGCTACCGCTGCCGCAGCATTGGGCTGGATGTTTGCCGAATGGATCACCCACGGCAAGCCAAGCGCACTGGGCATCGCCTCGGGCGTGGTGGCGGGTCTGGTTGCGATCACTCCGGCGGCTGGCACCGTGGGCCCGATGGGCGCTCTGGTGATTGGCCTGGCGGCGGGCGTGGTGTGCTTCTTCTGCGCAACCACCCTCAAACGCAAACTCGGCTATGACGACTCCCTGGATGCCTTCGGCGTGCACGGCATCGGCGGTATCCTCGGCGCGATCCTCACCGGTGTGTTCGCTGCGCCGGCCCTGGGTGGCTTCGGCACCGTGACCGATATCGGTGCGCAAGTGTGGATTCAAGTCAAAGGCGTGGGCTTCACGGTGATCTACACCGCGATCGTCACCTTCATCATCCTCAAGGTCCTGGACGCCGTCATGGGTCTGCGTGTCTCCGAGGAAGAAGAGGCTGTTGGCCTGGATCTGGCCCAGCACAACGAGCGTGGCTACAATCTGTAAATCCACGCAAAAAAATATGCCCGGTTCGCCGGGCATTTTTTTGCCTGCGATTTGTCAACGCTCACAGGAAGAGCCAGTTTTTCCGAGGCCTTTTTGTCTGGCGGGTGGCAGGGGTTTTCCAGCGCCAAAGGCTTACATCGAAGGTGGAATATTAGGCTCTTTGTTTTTTTCCTGAGCGCGCTAGAATGCGCGCCGAGCGTGCGGAGAACTGTATGTGGCAACAGACGCTGATTACCCTGCGGGCAAGGCCCCGGGGCTTTCATCTGGTGACGGACGAGTTGCTCGCCGGCCTGCCTGAACTACGGGCGTGTCGCGTCGGTCTGTTGCATCTGTGGCTGCAGCATACCTCGGCCTCGTTGACCATCAACGAGAACGCCGATCCGGCGGTACGTCGAGACTTCGAACGATTTTTCAATCGGCTGATCCCACAAGGAACTGCCGATTATGAGCACAACGACGAAGGCCTGGACGACCTCCCGGCGCACTTCAAGGCCAGCGTGCTGGGATGTCAGCTCAGCCTTCCGGTAACGGACGGGCGACTGGCACTGGGTACCTGGCAAGGTGTTTATCTGGGCGAGCACCGTGATCATGGCGGTGCTCGTAAAGTCCTCGCCACCTTGTACGGTGAAGGGGCATGACCGCCGATTGCCGGTGGATGTTGAATTTTTTCTGGCAGCCTTCGACAGATGGCGTAGCTGGGCTATAACTAATCTGCTTTTCGCAAGTCATGAGGTAGAACATGAGCGACGATGATCTGGAAAACGACGACCTCGAAGTAGGTGAAGAAGACGAGGCCGAAGACGGCCTGGAAGCGGCAGCCGAAGACGTTGCCGACGACGATGGCGCCGATATACCGGCCCCGACCGCCAAGGGTAAGGCCAAGGCTGCGGTGTCGGTCGACGAGTTGCCGAGCGTTGAGGCCAAGAACAAGGAGCGTGATGCGCTCGCCAAGGCCATGGAAGAATTCCTGGCCAGGGGCGGAAAGGTGCAGGAAGTGGAGGCCAATGTGGTCGCCGATCCGCCCAAGAAGCCTGACAACAAGTACGGCAGCCGCCCTATCTGAGTTCTGCTTCCTGCTTGCCGAAAAAGCCCGCCGTCGTCGCGGGCTTTTTCGTGGGCATAAAACTGTTGCGCCGGCCCTTGTGGGAGCGAGCCTGCTCGCGATGGCGGTGTGTCTGTTACATGAGCGTCACTGGGACGCCCTCATCGCGAGCAGGCTCGCTCCCACAGGCCACAGGGTTTGGTGGTGTTCTCGGATTCAGCCCTGGCTGTGCCATCCCGCCAACAACCCCGGCAACTCGGTCAGGCTGCGAATCTCCGCATCCGGTACATGGTCGGCATCCCAGGCCTTGCCTGCCGGGTTGAACCACACCGCCCGCAGGCCGGCCTGTTGGGCGCCGGCAATATCGTCACCGGGATGATCGCCAACGTGCACGGCGGTCTGCGCCGTGGCGCCGCCGCGTTGCAGGGCCTCGTGGAACAGCCGCGCATCAGGCTTGGCGATGCCGATGTCCTCGGCACACAACGCGAACTTGAAGTAATCCGCCAGCCCGAGGCGACGCACATCGGCGTTGCCATTGGTGACCACGCCAAGGGCGAAGTGGTTGGCGAGGATTTCCAGGGTGGGCTGCACCTCGGGAAACACCTCCAATTGATGGCGGGCATGCAGGAACGTCTCGAACCCTTGGTCCGCCAGCTCGGACGCTTGCCACTGGTCATAGCCGGCTTCTTGCAGCGCACGGAACAGCACCCGCCGCCGCAATGCGCTGATGCGATGCTTCAGGCCGGGCTCTTCGCGCAATACCTGCTCGCGAATCGAAAACAGATGCTCCACCGGCACGCCGCCCAGGTTAGGTGCGTTGTCGGTCAGCCACTGGCGGAGAACGGCTTCGGCCGTGGCGATCACCGGGGCGGTGTCCCACAAGGTGTCGTCGAGGTCGAAAGTGATGAGCTCGATGGTCATGATTCGTCGCCCTTGATGCGTTTGGCCCGGGGATGGGCACTGTCATAGACCGTCGCCAGGTGCTGGAAGTCCAGATGGGTATAGATCTGAGTGGTCTTGATGTCCGAGTGGCCCAGCAGCTCTTGCACGGCGCGCAGGTCCTGGGAGGACTCCAGCACATGGCTGGCGAAGGAGTGCCTGAGCATGTGCGGATGCAGGTTCTGCCCCAGCTCGCGTTCGCCGGCAGCCTTGACCCGCACCTGGATCGCCCGCGGACCGAGGCGCCGCCCCTGTTGGCTGACGAATACCGCGTCATCGGCAGGATTGCTCAGGGCGCGCAACGGCAGCCACAGCTCCAGTGCTTCCCGGGCCTTGCGGCCAATGGGCAGCAGGCGGGTCTTGCTGCCCTTGCCGAGCACCTGGACCATGCCGTCGGCCAGGTCCAGTTGATCCAGGTTCAACCCTGTCAGTTCGGAAAGCCGCAGGCCGGAGGAGTAGAACAGTTCGAGAATCGCCTGGTCCCGTCGCGCCAGGAAATCATCCTCGACTGCGCCTTCAAGTAATTGCAGGGCGCGGTCGGTGTCGAGGGTTTTCGGCAGGCGACGCTCGCCCTTGGGCGGAGCCAGGCCGGTGGCCGGGTCGTGATCGCACAGGCCTTCGCGGTTGAGGTAGTGATACAACCCGCGTACCGCGGAGAGCAGGCGCGCCAGGCTGCGGGACGACTGTCCCTGTTGATGCAGGCGCGCCACCAGGCTGCGCAGGCGCTGGATGTCCAGGGCCTGCCAACTGCCGACGTTCTGTTTCTGGCACCAGCCCAGCACTTTTTCCAGGTCGCGGCGATAGGCCGCCAGCGTGTGGGGTGACACCTGGCGCTCACTGCGCAGGTGTTCGCAGTAGGCGTCCAGCTGTCGTTCCATCATCAGCGTACCGAGCGCAGCGAGCCGGCAACCCGTGGCAGTACCCGGCCGGTGACTTCGGCGATGTAGCTCAGGAACAGCGTGCCCACCGAGCTTTTGTAGTGCTGCGGGTCACGGCTGGCGATGGCCAGCACGCCATGGACGCCTTGGTGGGCGATGGCGACGACGGCGGTGGAGCCGATCTGCTTGCGCTGTTCCTCGCCGAAGAGGAAGTCCAGCTCGTGTTCGCGCAAGCTGCCGCTGACGCTTTTGTTCTCGGTGAGCAGGCCGCCAATGGCGGTCTGCGCTTCGGCATGGGTCACCCAGCGGCCCACCGGCATGGCGTTGTCGCCGAACAGGATCAGGCTGACAAAGGGCACCTGAAAATCCTGGCGCAGGCTGTCTTCGACGCTCATGACCAGGTCTTCGAGGGTGCTGGCGTCCATCAGAGCCAGGATCAGGCGGCGGGTCTTGTCGAAGAGCCGGTCGTTGTCCCGGGCGACGTCCATCAGGTGAGAAAGGCGGTGACGCATCTCGATGTTGCGCTCACGCAGGATCTTCATCTGGTGCTCCACCAGCGACACGGTGTCGCCGCGCCGGTGGGGAATGCGCATCACTGAAAGCAAGTCTTCACGTTCGACGAAGAAATTCGGATGGGCCTCCAGGTAAGCGGCCACCGCCGCGGCCTCCGGAAGCGGGCTCGAGGATTCATCGGGCTGTGGCGCTGGAACCTGTGGCTTGTCGGTCATGGGTTTGGCTCACTCAAAGACGAACTTGTCCTTCGTATACGCGCACTGCCGGGCCGGTCATCATCACCGGTTGGCCGGGGCCTGCCCATTCGATGGACAGGCGCCCGCCGGGCAGGTCGATCAACAGGGGCGAATCCATCCACCCCTGGCTGATCGCAGCGACGGCGGCGGCGCAGGCGCCGGTGCCGCAGGCCTGGGTTTCCCCGGCACCGCGTTCCCAGACGCGCAGTTGCGCGCGGTGACGGTCGATGACCTGCAGGAAACCCACGTTCACCCGTGCTGGAAAGCGCGGATGGTTCTCGATCTTCGGCCCCAGTTCATGCACCGGCGCGCTATTGATGTCGCTGACTCGCAGCACGGCATGGGGATTGCCCATGGACACCGCCGCCAGTTCTACCGTGGTGTCATCGACGTCCAGCTGATAGCTCAGGGCCTGGGCCGATGCTTCGAACGGGATATCTGCCGGCACCAGGCGGGGAGCGCCCATGTTGACGCCGATCTGACCGTCGTTGCGCACATCCAACTCGATGATGCCGCTTTTGGTCTCGACGCGAATCCTGCGTTTGGCCGTCAGGCGCTTGTCCAGCACGAAGCGGGCGAAGCAGCGTGCGCCGTTGCCGCATTGTTCCACTTCCGAACCGTCGGCGTTGAAGATCCGATAACGAAAGTCCACGTCCGGGTTGTTGGGCGCCTCGACGATCAGCAACTGGTCGAAACCGATACCTGTGTGCCGATCGCCCCATTGCTTGGCATGCTTGGGCAGAATGTGCGCGTGCTGGCTGACCAGGTCGAGAACCATGAAGTCATTGCCCAGGCCGTGCATCTTGGTAAAACGCAGCAGCATGGTTTTACTCCGGTAGCAGGCTTTCGCCGGCAAACAACTCGGCTACCGTCTCGCGGCGACGCACTTCGAATGCTTGATCACCGTCCACCAGCACCTCGGCGCAGCGGCCGCGGGTGTTGTAGTTGGAACTCATGACAAACCCATAGGCACCGGCCGAATGCACCGCCAGCAGGTCGCCTTCCTCCAGTGCCAGCTCCCGGCCCTTGGCCAGGAAGTCACCGGTTTCGCAGATCGGGCCGACGATGTCGTAGCTACGGGCTGCGGTATCGCGGGGGCGCACGGCGGTCACATCCATCCACGCCTGGTACAGCGCCGGGCGGATCAGGTCGTTCATGGCCGCGTCGACGATGGCGAAGTCCTTGTGCTCGGTGTGCTTGAGGTACTCGACCTGGGTCAGCAGCACGCCGGCATTGGCCACGATGTAGCGGCCTGGCTCGAACATCAACGCCAGGTCGCGACCTTCGAGACGCTCACGAACGGTCTTGATGTAGTCGGCCACCAGCGGCGGCTCCTCATCGCGGTAACGCACGCCGACACCGCCACCCAGGTCGATATGACGCAGGTAGATGCCGCAATCGCCGAGACGGTCGACCAGCGCCAGCAGGCGGTCGAGAGCATCGATGAAGGGGTCGAGGGTGGTCAGTTGCGAGCCGATGTGGCAATCGACGCCCAGGACTTCCAGGTTAGGCAGTTGGGCGGCACGCACATAGACGTCTTCGGCATCGGCGATGGCGATGCCGAACTTGTTTTCCTTGAGACCGGTGGAAATGTACGGGTGGGTGCCGGCATCGACGTCCGGGTTCACGCGCAGGGAAACCGGTGCGCGTACGCCCAGCTCGGCGGCGACGACCTGCAGACGTTCCAGTTCGTCGGTGGATTCGATGTTGAAGCAATGCACGCCGACTTCCAGGGCACGGCGCATGTCCTCGCGGGTCTTGCCGACACCGGAGAAGACGATCTTGTCAGGGCTGCCGCCAGCCGCCAGCACTCGTTCGAGTTCGCCGCCGGAGACAATGTCGAAACCTGCACCCAGGCGCGCCAGGATATTGAGCACACCCAGGTTGGAGTTGGCCTTCACGGCGAAACACACCAGGTGCGGCATGCCGGCGAGGGCGTCGGCGAAGGTCCGGTACTGGGCTTCGATGTGGGCACGGGAGTAGACGTAGGTCGGCGTGCCGAAACGTTCGGCAATGGCGGACAGGGCAACCCCTTCCGCGAACAGCTCCCCGCCACGGTAGTTAAAAGCGTCCATGGCGTTCCCTTAGTAGGTGGAGTGGGTGTCGTGCGAGTGGGACTTGGATTGCGACGACTTGGCCTGCTCTTCAGGGGACTTGCTGTCATCAGGCAGGTACAGCGGACCTTTTTGACCACAGGCTGTCACTAGGCAGGCAACCGCGACGAGCGCAGCAAGGGAAGAGATCAGGCGCTTCATGGCGAAATCCTTGAAAATGCGTTAATTGCGCCGGAGTATACCGGCCACCCGGCGGCTTGCCTATGCAACGGGGCTCCCGTCCGGCGGGGCTGGTGGCCTATATGCCTGGTTCCGCGGACATTTCACGGCCCCCGACCGTGGTTGTCGGTATATCCTTTGCAATCGTCGGGAAGCGCCCGTATCTTGCGGCGCTTGAGCATGAGCAGACATTTTCGAGGTTGTCGCAATGAGTTTGACTGAAGCCCGTTTTCACGATCTGGTCGATACCACCCAGCAAATGCTGGAGGATATCTTCGATGAGAGCGAACTGGACATTGATCTGGAAAGCTCCGCCGGCGTGCTCACTGTCAAGTTCGAAAACGGCAGCCAGTTGATCTTCAGTCGTCAGGAACCGCTGCGGCAGTTGTGGCTGGCGGCGGTGTCCGGTGGTTACCATTTCGACTACGACGAGGAAAGCGAGCGCTGGATGTGCGACAAGAGCGAGGAGCAGTTGGGCGAGATGCTGGAGCGCATCGTCAAGCAGCAGGCCGGTGTGGAATTCGAGTTTGAAGGCCTGTGACAACGTGAGCCAGACCGTCCCGGCGCGGCCATCCAAGCCGCTCTACAGCAACGTCAGCCCTGCCGTGCCGTCGCCGTGCACCAGCGTGTGCAAGCTGGATGAGCAGAAGGTTTGCCTCGGCTGTTTCCGCCATGTGGAGGATATCCGTGAGTGGCGCTCGGCTGATGATGCGCGCCGGCGGGTGATCTGTGCCGAGGCGCTCAAGCGCCAGAATCGAAAGTGAATGCATACACGTGGGAGCGAGCCTGCTCGCGATGGCGGCGTGTCAGTCACATCAATGCTGATTGATCGGACGCCATCGCGAGCAGGCTCGCTCCCACAGGAACTGTCTGGACCTGGCAATCGTGTATCTGTCTGGCCCGGGTTGTATATTTTTTGAGCTGTGATAGTGTCCGGCTACGCCTCGACTCACCGAGGCCTGTGAAAAACCCCGTCTTCCTGTGGCGGGGTTTTGCTTTTTTCGTGCAGAAGAAAGGAGTCTGCCTGGATCATGACCGCACCTTCCATCACTCTTACCCGCCTGGACGTCCAACGTCTGGAGCGCCTGATCGACAGTCTCGACGAAACGCTGCCGGGCGTGATTGCGTTGCAAACCGAACTGGACCGCGCCGAGACTCTGGTGAGCCATGAAGACGTGCCCGCCGATGTCGTGACCATGAACGCGCGCGTGCATTGCCGCGAGGAAGGCAGCGGCAAGGACTATCACCTGACCCTGGTTTACCCACAGGACGCGAATGCCGACGAAGGCAAGGTCTCGATCCTGGCGCCGGTGGGCAGCGCCTTGCTGGGGCTGAAGGTCGGCCAGCACATCGATTGGCCGGCACCGGGCGGCAAGACGTTGAAGCTGACGTTGCTGGCGGTGGAATACCAGCCCGAAGCGGGCGGCGATTTCCACCTCTGAGGCTTCAGACCAGGGTCAGCGCTTCGTTCAGGGCGCGCTCCAGATCGGCCTTGTAGCGCAGATACAGATTGCTTGAGCAGGCGCTATCACCCACCAGGCCCGAGAGGTCCAGATCGGTGATGTAGCAGCGATAGCGCTCGGCCTCGCGGCGCTGTTCGACGATCTCGCTGGCGACCACACGGAACAGTTGGTCGCCATGCTCCAGTTCCGAAAACTCCTGTTGATTGCAATACAGGGTGACGTGTACCTGCCCATGGGTCGCCTTGCCGATGATGGCCTGCACGTCATAGAACGGCTTGTTCTCGGGTGTCTGCGGCGCCGGACGGATTTCGATCCGGCGTGCGCGTCCGCTGCCTGAGGGCAAAAGCTGATAGTACAGGGTTTCCAGGCCCAACGGCGGGTCGGTGTCCATCGACAGCAAGGCGTCCCGACGGTACAGCACCGATTGCAGGAAGCGCTGCAACGGCACCAGCAGGCTGTGTTCGTCGTGATAAGGCAGGCGCTGTTGCCAAAGGGCATTGAGCTCATCGAGCACATACAGCTCAGCCTCGTCCTCATTGACCCGGTAGAACACCTGGATGCATTCCGGCTGGCCCATGGGCAGGACCAGCGCCAGGTCGTGATCCTCCAAGGCCATTGGATCCAGGTGCAGCGGGCTGTAGGCGCCCAGCTCTTCGCCCAGGTAGTCCTGCAGCGCCGACAGGCTGCCCAGCGCCACGTGCCTGACCTGGCCGGGGACCAGCTCCAGTACGTGATAATACTGCTGCACCTGCAGCAAGTAGCGGTGATTGAGTCTGCTCAGCAGCAGCGTCTGGGCCGTCTCGATGACTTCTTCGACCCGCCGCGCAATGAACTGCGCCCGGTTGTGGCAGAAACAGCGCACCTGCAAGCGCGGCTGGTGCTGTGTGGCGGGCAGGTCGTTGAGGTAGTCGCGCAGGCAATCGAGCAGCGCATGCTCGCCATCAAAACGGTTGACCAGTACTTCATTCCAGCTATTGAGCGTGACCTGATCGAGGGTCAGTACCAGGTTTTCCCGGACCCCGGAGTAGCTCAGGGAGTCGGTGCGCTCGGTGGTCATCAGGATGTTCAGGTCGCGGTGATGCTTGAGTGGGTCGATGCCGACGTTCACCAGGATCAGCACTTCACTGGGGACGCTGGCGTGCAGCAGCTGTTCTTCCTCGACCGTGACCAGGGGCAGGGCGATGGCCTGTTGCAGGCTGCCCAGCAGGTTGAATAGCTCGAACTCACTCAAGTCGCTGTCGCCCGGGTGCAGCGCCAGGTGTGTGCTGCTGTCGATCACGCCGTTGCGATGGCACCAGGTCAGCAGTTCCAGCAGTTCGCGGCTGCGCTTGATCGGCGCGAAGTTCTCCCACTCCAGGGCGTTGAGGCTGCCGTTGTAGAGCCCCCACTGGTTCTGTCCGGGTTCTTTCTTGTTGGGTGACTGGACCAGCGTCAGGGTGTCCTCGGCCAGGTCCGGGGCGATGCCGGGATTGATGAACTCGACCTTGTCGGCTTTGCGTTCGAAGGCTGCATACAGCCGGCGGCCAAGGACGTTGAGGTCGCGCTTGTTGATCAGGCTGACGGTTTTTTCGGTGCGGGCGAACTGGGTAAGGAAGCGGTAGCTGTAGGTCAGTTCGTTGACCAGCGCGCGGCGTTCGTTGCTGACCTGGCGCACCTTCCACTGGCTGCGGCTGTCCAGCAGCGCCAGTTGGCGCGGGTCCCAGCCCCATTCCCCGGCCAGGCGTTCGAGCAGCCTCCGCTGCCAGCCGCTGCTGCGCCCTTGGCCGGTGAGCTTGCGATTGACCTTCAGGTACAGCGCGCGTCGGATCAATTCCAGGCGCTCGGGTTCGCCACGAGCGTTGAGGTATTCCTCGATACGGCGGTAGACCAGCATGTACGGGTCCAGCTCCTCCAGGTCCAGGCGATTGGCGAACACGGCTTGCTTGAAGCGCAGGCTCAGGCACCGGACATTGGGGTGTTCGCTGGCGTAGACCTCCGTCAGCAGCAGCTTGAGCACGGACTTGTAGGGCGACTCGATGCCCTTGAACAATTGCCAGAGCCCCGCGCCGATGAACTCCCCTGGCGGGATGTAGGCCAGGTGCCCGAGGTCCAGGGTTTCATCGGCGCGGATGAAGCGCTTG
Organism: Pseudomonas sp. ICMP22404; assembly: GCF_006227205.1. Classification (GTDB taxonomy): domain Bacteria; phylum Pseudomonadota; class Gammaproteobacteria; order Pseudomonadales; family Pseudomonadaceae; genus Aquipseudomonas. The sequence goes on along the minus strand of NZ_VCNG01000001.1, from coordinate 391,353 downwards.
GAAAGCAACGTATGGGTGTACGCCTCATAGTTGTCTTCCTCGTAGACCGGCACCAGCCACCAGATCGGTGTGCGCCCGGCCAGCCAGATCGCCGTGCGGTAGAACTCGTCCAGCAGCAGGTAGTGCTGAGTCGTGCCGCAATCTTCGGAGCTGAGTTGATTGTCCCGTTCACCCTGGACGAACCGGGCCGGGTCGATCAGGAAAAAATGGGCTTCGGCGCCCTGGGTCGCGGCCCAGGCTTCCAGCAGTTGGCATTTCTTGCGCAGCTCGGCCAGTTCGTCGTCGCTCAGGTCCGGCCCATGGCAGACCCACACATCCATGTCACTCTGGTCCGCCTGGGCGAGGGTGCCCAGGCTGCCCATCAGATACAAACCCAGGATGGGGCGCGGCGGATTGCTGCCATGGCGTGGCTTGTAGGAAAACGATCGGGTCAGTCGCTGGGCGTCGGCGAGGACGCTGGCGTCGGGCTCGTAGTTCGACAGCCCGGCCGGTGTGCTGCCGGAGACGTAGCCTGGCAGCAGCGGATGGTTGACGTGGAAAAACAAAGGAAGCAGCGTCAGCACGCCCTGCTGGCGAGGCGACAGGCCGTCCATGGCGCGATCCATCCGGACGGTGTTGAGCTTGAGAAAACGTGCGCGCAGCTGGCTGAGGACCTTGCGGTCGATTCCCTCGTCCAGATCGGGGCGTATTTCGTGATTGCGGGTCATGTCGGCTCAAACCGGCTCGCGGCGTCGAACGTGGGAAATCAGAGGTGATGGCAGTTTAGCGTCCGGGACGGTGAATTCTTAAGCTGAAAGTAGGGTGTGGACGTCAGATTTTTCACGCAAGGCGCCCGCGCCTGCGGAAATCCGGCGAAGCAGATTTCCGTGGGCGACAGGGAGAGTCAGGCAGCTTCTTGGACGCTGAGTATCGTCAGGACGGTTTGTACGTTTTGCGCGGCGTCACGACCCAGGCTGGTCAGATAACCGCCGTCGGGTTGGGTGATCAGTTCTTTGTCGTACAGGCGTTGGGCAGCGGCAATGGCTTTAGGGGCAGCGGTCTGATGGATTTTCAGGCCTTCCTGGGAACTGTCCAGGTTGAAGAGTGCAAGGATTTCCAGTTCGGCAACCAGCTCAGGGGTAAGCGACATAAGGACTCCAGACTTTCTAGGAATATGGTCGATAGCGTCACTAAGGTGAGCGCACTCAGCCGAGCTGTCCAGTGTAGAGGCAGGCTTTTTTTGTTTTGGGCGATGGAGCGGGTGTGGGAGCAAAGCTTGCTCGCGATGCAGGCGCCTCGATTCATGAGCGATCGCATCGGTTTCATCGCGGGCAAGCCTTGCTCCCACAGTGTTTGAGGCAGTCCCTCCCACCGCAGCGGGTTCAGTTCTTTTCCGGTGGCAGCTCGGGCAGTTTGCGCAACGCGTCTTCATACCATTGGGTATTGAACGGGCGGTCTTCATCGAGCATGGCGTCGATCTCGAAGGCCAGCACATGGGCCATGAGGTTCAGGATGTCTTCGCGCTCGTAATTGACCAGAGTCAGTTTGTTGAAGGTGGCCTTGGCCGCTGGCGGGTTGCCGCTTTCGATCTGGTTTTCAATGGCTTCGATCAGGGTCGACTCGACGAATTCTTCTTCGTCATTGTCGATGTCGGTTGGCTCGCTCATGGCAGGCTCCTGTGAGAAAGGCGCCAGTTTACCTGCATTCAGCGGCGTGATGCGCCTAGCGCGAAACCTCCCGACAGTCTATAACGCAAGGCTGCCCACCCCACACGGACTGGAGGTATCTGCAATGCTCAAGCTTTATGGTTTCTGCGCCAGTAACTATTACAACATGGTCAAACTGGCATTGCTGGAGAAGGGCGTGCCCTTCGAAGAAGTGTCGTTCTATGGCAAGCAGACCCCGGAAATACTCGCCATCAGCCCACGGGGCAAAGTGCCTGTGCTGAAAACCGAGCAGGGCTTCATCAGCGAAACCAGCGTGATCCTCGAGTACATCGAGCAAACCCAGTCCGGCAAGGCCCTGTTGCCCGCCGATCCGTTCGAGCGTGCCCAGGTCCTGGCCCTGTGCCGGGAGATCGAGCTGTACATCGAGCTGCCAGGGCGCGCCTGCTACGCCGAGGCATTCTTCGGCATGACAGTACCCGATGCCATCAAGGAAAAGAGCAAGGCTGAACTGCTGCTGGGGTTCGCCTCGCTGGGCAGGCACGGAAAGTTCTCACCTTATGTCGCGGGCGACAGCTTGAGCATTGCCGACTTGTACTTTCTCTATGGTGTTTCGCCAGCCTTACAGGTGGGCAAAAAATTGTTCGATATCGACCTGTTCGCAGACATGCCGGCGGCCAAGGCGCTGATGGAACGGTTGGGGACGAATCCGCACGTACAGCGGATCGCGGCGGACAGGGAAGCGGGGATGCCAGAGTTTTTGGCGATGATCGCTGCCAAGAAGTGAACTTTATACTGCTCTAGCGATTGCTTTCGCGAGCAGGCTCGCTCCCACAGGGGATCTCTGTATGTTCACAACTTTGTGTTCACTGAAGATCCATGCGGGAGCGAGCCTGCTCGCGATGCTGTTAGGTTCTAGCGACCGGCAAGCAACGCCTGGCCGCGCACCACGGCAGCCTTGACCTGCGCCGGTGCCGTGCCGCCGATGTGGTCACGGGCGTTGACCGAGCCTTCCAGTGTCAGCACCGCAAACACGTCCTGCTCGATCTGGTCGCTGAACTGGCGCAGTTCGTCCAGGCTCATCTCCGCCAGATCCTTGCCGTTGTCCACGCCATATTTCACGGCATGACCGACGATTTCATGGCAGTCGCGGAATGGCAGGCCACGGCGCACCAGGTAGTCGGCCAGGTCCGTCGCGGTGGAGAAGCCGCGCAGGGCCGCTTCACGCATCACCGCGTGCTTGGGCTTGATGGCCGGGATCATGTCGGCAAAGGCGCGCAGCGAGTCGCGCAGGGTATCGGCGGCGTCGAACAGCGGTTCCTTGTCTTCCTGGTTGTCCTTGTTGTAGGCCAGCGGTTGGCCTTTCATCAGGGTCAACAGGCCCATCAGTGCGCCGAACACCCGGCCGCTCTTGCCCCGTACCAGCTCCGGTACGTCGGGGTTTTTCTTTTGCGGCATGATCGAGCTGCCGGTGCAGAAGCGATCCGGCAGGTCAATGAACTGGAATTGCGCGCTGGTCCACAGCACCAGTTCTTCGGAGAAGCGCGACAGGTGCATCATCGCGATGCTCGCGGCGGCGCAGAATTCGATGGCGAAATCGCGGTCCGAGACGTTATCCAGCGAGTTGCCGCCCACAGCGTCGAAGCCCAGCAGTTGGGCGGTGTATTCGCGATCGATCGGGTAGGTGGTGCCGGCCAGCGCGGCGCTGCCCAGGGGCATGCGGTTGGTGCGCTTGCGGCAATCGACCAGGCGCTCGTAGTCGCGGCTGAGCATTTCGAACCAGGCCAGCATGTGATGCCCGAAGGTCACGGGTTGAGCGGTCTGCAGATGGGTGAAGCCGGGCATGATGCTCTCGGCTTCACGTTCAGCCTGTTCCAGCAGGCCTTTCTGCAGGCGGGTGATCTCGGCCAGGATCAGGTCGATTTCATCACGCAGCCACAGGCGGATGTCGGTGGCGACCTGGTCGTTGCGACTGCGGCCGGTGTGCAGTTTCTTGCCGGTCACGCCGATGCGATCGGTCAGGCGCGCTTCGATGTTCATGTGCACGTCTTCAAGGTCGACACGCCAGTCGAATTGACCGGCCTCGATTTCACCCTGGATGGTCTTCAGGCCATCGATGATGCTGTCGCGCTCGGCATCGGTCAGTACGCCGACCTTGGCCAGCATGGTGGCGTGGGCGATCGAACCCATGATGTCGTGGCGATACAGGCGCTGGTCAAAATTGACGGAGGCGGTGAAGCGGGCGACGAAGGCGTCGACGGGTTCACTGAAGCGGCCGCCCCAGGACTGATTGGTCTTGTCAGTGCTCATGAATTCGCTCGTGATCGGCTGTGGAAAAAGTAGCGGTTAAAGGCTGCGGCGGATGATAGCAGGGTTGCCGGGGCTGGCGCTGGCACTGGTCGGCAGGTTTTTTACGCACGAGCCGGGCGTGCAAGCAGGTTTTCTGCACAACGATATTTTCCGATTGAGCAATATCGTCGCGGCAACCGTCTACAGTGGACGATAGGAGTTTTGCTTTTTCCATCATGGCGCATGGGGCGAACCAACCAGGGGGGCTCAATATTGATCAGATCGAAAATCAACAATCCCCGCGGCGACGCCGTGCGACAACGGGCCTCGAGCATCGGTCGGCAAGCGCTGGTAAAGATAGGCAACCGCCTCGCGGCACTTTTTGGCCCTCGAGCGAGTCTTAGCGTGGATCGCGGTGACGGATGTCACTTCCCCTGTCTACGCTATCCTTGTGCGAGACTCACGCAGGAATCCAGCGCAATATGAATGTCCTGATCGTTGATGACGAACCACTGGCCCGCGAGCGCCTGAGCCGAATGGTTGGCGAGCTCGAGGGTTACAGTGTCCTGGAGCCGAGCGCCACCAATGGCGACGAGGCGTTGGCCCTTATCGACAGCCACAAGCCGGATATCGTGCTGCTCGACATTCGCATGCCTGGCCTGGATGGTCTGCAGGTGGCGGCGAAGCTGTGCGAACGAGAGTCGCCCCCCGCCGTGGTGTTCTGTACCACCCGGGACGACTTCCCGCCCGAGATATTGCAGGCCGGTGCCGTGGGCTATCTGGTCAAGCCGGTGGCATCCGAGGCGTTGCTTGACGCCTTGCGCAAGGCCGAACGGCCCAACCGCGTGCAACTGGCGGCGCTGACCCGTCCGGCAGCGGAAAGTGGCAGCGGCCCGCGCAGCCACATCAGTGCGCGAACCCGCAAGGGCATCGAACTGATCCCGTTGAACCAGGTGGTCTACTTCATTGCCGACCATAAATACGTGACCTTGCGCCATGAGAGTGGCGAGGTGCTCCTGGACGAGCCCCTCAAGGCACTCGAGGACGAGTTCGGCGAGCGGTTCGTGCGTATCCACCGCAACGCCCTGGTGGCCCGCGAGCGCATCGAGCGTCTGCAACGCACGCCCCTCGGGCATTTTCAGCTGTTTCTCAAAGGCCTCAATGGCGACGCGCTGATTGTCAGTCGACGACATGTGGCGGGCGTGCGCAAGATGATGCAGCAGCTTTAGCCCGCGATTGCGGGGCGTTCGAGACATTCATTTTTCAGGACATTGACGGCCAGGGAGGCCTTGGGGTCGTGATTCAAGTCAAAGCGAATTTGGCTGAGCTGTTATTATCCGTCGTATCTTTTAAGTACGGATTGATCCATGTCCCCTCGCGAGATCCGCATCGCCACCCGTAAAAGCGCCCTGGCCCTCTGGCAGGCCGAGTACGTCAAAGCCCGTCTGGAGGCCGCCCATCCCGGCCTGGTCGTGACGCTGGTACCCATGGTCAGTCGCGGTGACAAACTGCTGGATTCGCCACTGTCGAAAATCGGTGGCAAGGGTTTGTTCGTCAAGGAATTGGAAACCGCGCTGCTGGACAACGAAGCCGACATTGCCGTGCATTCGATGAAAGACGTGCCCATGGACTTCCCCGAAGGCCTGGGCCTGTTTTGCATCTGCGAGCGCGAAGACCCGCGCGATGCGTTCGTTTCCAACGCCTTTGCCAGCCTTGACGCGTTGCCTGCCGGGAGCGTCGTCGGCACGTCCAGCCTGCGTCGCCAGGCGCAACTGCTGACCCGTCGTCCCGACCTGCAAATCCGTTTTCTGCGAGGCAACGTCAACACTCGCCTGGCCAAGCTCGACGCTGGCGAGTACGACGCCATCATCCTTGCCGCCGCTGGCCTGATCCGGCTGGGCTTCGAGGACCGCATCACCTCGGCCATCAGCGTCGACGACAGCCTGCCGGCCGGCGGGCAAGGAGCAGTAGGCATCGAATGCCGCAGCGCCGACAGCGGGATCCACGCGCTGCTGGCTCCTCTGCATCACGAAGACACGGCGACCCGGGTTTTCGCCGAGCGCGCCCTCAACAAACACCTCAACGGCGGCTGCCAGGTACCGATTGCCTGCTACGCCGTGCTGGAAGGCGAACAGGTCTGGTTACGTGGCCTGGTGGGCGATCCGGACGGCGGCACGCTGCTCAGCTCCGAAGCCCGGGCGCCCCGGGGCGATGCCGAAGCGCTGGGGGTGCGGGTCGCTGAAGACCTGCTGAGCCAGGGCGCTGGCGAGATCCTCAAGAAGGTCTACGGCGAGGCTGGCCACGCGTGATGGGCTGGCGGTTGCTGCTGACCCGGCCGGAGGACGAGTCGTCGGCCCTGGCTGCTGTCTTGGCCGAGGCTGGCGTATTCAGCAGCAGCCTGCCGTTGCTGGCTATCGAACCGATTCCCCTCTCCGATTCCGGCCGAGCGATGCTGCAGCGGCTCGACCAGTACTGCGCCGTGATCGTCGTCAGCAAGCCGGCCGCCCGGTTGTGCCTGGAGCAACTGCGTGAATATTGGCCGGAGCCGCCGGAGCAACCCTGGTTCAGCGTGGGCGCAGCCACCGGGCAGATCCTGGCCGATGCGGGCCTCACGGTGTTTTATCCGGACGATGGCGACGACAGCGAAGCCTTGCTGGAACTCCCGGTGTTGCGTCAGGCTCTCACCCGGAGCAATCCCCAGGTTCTGATCGTGCGTGGTGAGGGCGGCCGCGGTTTGCTGGCAGAGCGCTTGCGCGAGCAAGGTGCTAGCGTCGATTATCTGGAATTGTACCGGCGAGGCCTGCCTGAGTATCGCGAAGGCGAACTGCTGGCGAAGGTCGAAGCGGAACGCTTGAACGCACTGATGGTCAGCAGTGGGCAGAGCTTCGAGCATCTTCACCGCCTGGCGGGTGCCGCCTGGCCCGATCTGGCGCGGTTGCCGTTGTTTGTCCCAAGCCCCAGGGTTGCCGAGATAGCGCGGGCCGCCGGGGCCCGATCAGTTGTGGATTGTCGTGGCGCCAGTGCCGCGGCTTTGCTGGCGGCTTTACGGGAACAATCCGTGCCGTTTTCTAATGCAAAGGATGGATACGTGAGCGAAACAGCCTTGCCAAAAGATCAAGACCGACCCGTGATCGATGCTCCGGTGGAAACGCCGGCACCGGTGGCGCCGCGTCGCGGTAACGGGTTGGCCATTGTCGCATTGCTGCTGGGGGCCGCTGGCGTGGCCGTTGGCGGCTGGGGCGTCTGGCAGGTGCGTCACCTGCAGGCCAACAACCAGCAACAGTCCACCCAGGTCCAGGCACTGAATGACCAGGCCCAGACTCTCAAGCTCAATGAGCAACGCCTCAGCGAGCGCCTCGCGCAGATGCCGGCGGCCGAAGAGCTGGAGGAGCGACGGCGTCAGGTCGCCCAGCTACAAGGCGACCAGCAACACCTGAGCCAACGGCTGGAAACCGTACTGGGTGCCAGCCGCAAGGATTGGCGCCTGGCCGAGGCCGAGCATCTGTTGCGCCTTGCCAGCCTGCGTCTTTCCGCCCTGCAAGACATCACCAGTGCCCAGGCCCTGGTCCAGGGCGCCGACGAAATCCTGCGGGAACAGAACGACCCGGGCTCGTTCGCTGCCCGCGAGCAGTTGGCCAAGACGCTTGCGGCGCTGCGCAGCACCGAGCAGCCGGATCGCACCGGGCTGTTCCTGCAACTGGGGGCCCTGCGTGAGCAAGTGCTGCAACTCTCGGAGCTGGCGCCCGAGTACAAGGATCGAGGCGAATCCCTGCTGGGCCTGACGGCCGATGGCGACGGGGCCAGCCGCTGGGCGCAGTGGTGGGATCAGATCTCGCGCTATATCCGCATCGACTTCAATGCCGACGAGAACGTCCGTCCGCTGCTGGCCGGGCAGAGCCTGATGCAGGTGCGCCTGGCCCTGAGCCTGGCATTGGAGCAGGCGCAATGGGCGGCCCTCAACGGGCAAGCGCCGGTGTATACCCAGGCGTTGCTCGAGGCCCGCGATGTACTGCAGAACAACTTCAACCAGGACAACCCGCAGAGCAAGGTCATGCTCGAGCGAGTGGCTGAACTGGCCAAGCAGCCGGTGACGGTGGTCACGCCGGACCTGACCGTGACCCTGAGCAGCGTCCAGGCCTATCTGGAGCGTCGCAATCTGAATGCCGAGGAGTCGGTCAAGCCGCTGGCCAAGCCTGCTGGGCAGGAGACCACGCCATGAAGCGTCTCTACGTGATTCTGTTCGTGGTCATCGCTGCCGCCGCCCTGTTGGGCGTGGCGATTTCCGAGCATTCGGGTTACGTGCTGGTGGCGTACAAGAGCTTTCGCTACGAAGCCGGCCTGTGGGTCACCCTGGCGCTGGTGGCGGTACTCTGGTTGTTGTGGCGGGGCGTGCGCGCCTTGATCGGCCTGGTGACTACGTCCAGCGGTGTGGTCAACCCGTGGTCGCGGCGCAATCGTAGCCGGCGCATACAAGTAGCGATCGAACACGGTCAGTTGGACCTGGCCGAAGGTCGCTGGGCCAGTGCCCAACGGCATTTGCATCGTGCCGCGGAAGCCGAACGCCAGCCGTTGCTGTATTACCTCGGGGCGGCGCGTGCGGCTAATGAGCAAGGTCTTTACGAACAGAGCGACAACCTGCTGGAGCGCGCCCTGGAACGCCAGCCCCAGGCAGAGCTGGCCATTGCATTGAACCACGCACAGTTGCAGGTGGACCGGGGCGACACCGACGGCGCCTTGGTCACGTTGCAAGCCATGCATGATCGTCATCCCCATAACGTTCAGGTCCTGCGTCAATTGCAACGACTGCATCAGCAGCGTGGTGATTGGTCGGCGGTGATTCGCCTGTTGCCGGAACTGCGCAAGGACAAGGTCTTGCCGGCGATGGAACTGGCTGAACTGGAGCGTCGGGCCTGGGGTGAAAATCTCTCCCTGGCGGCCCATCGCGAAGAGGACGGCAGCGTCGGCTTGCAGTCGCTCAACCGCGCCTGGCAACAGCTGACTTCCGCGCAGCGCCAGGAGTCGGCGTTGGTGTTGGCCTATGCCGAACAACTGCGGCAACTGGGGGCACAGGGCGACGCCGAGGAAGTATTGCGCACCGCGCTCAAGCGTCACTATGACAGCCACCTGGCACGGCTGTACGGGTTGGTCCGCGGCAATGATCCAGCGCGACAGCTGCAAGCGGCCGAAGGTTGGCTCAAGGATCATCCGGCCGATTCCAGCCTGCTGTTGACGCTGGGTCGCCTGTGTCTGCAGAACAGCCTGTGGGGCAAGGCGCGGGATTATCTGGAAGGCAGCCTGAAGATCCAGCGCAATCCCGAAGCGTGTGCCGAACTGGCGAGATTACTGGCACAACTGGGCGATGCCGAGCGCAGCAACCAGCTGTTCCAGGAGGGCCTGGGACTGCTGGATGAGCGCTTGCTTGCTGCGCCGTTGCCGGTTCCGGCCCAGGCGCTGTCCAGTTAAGAAACACTGATCGCGTTTGGCGGTTCGAGTGGGTTTTGCCAGGAGGATTGGTCGCCGATCGCTGCCTGACTCAAGGCTCAAATGACGTATTCGGGAAAGTCCTACAGGGGATTGCGCTGAATCCCCTCGTCTCTGTCGGGAATTCCCTACACCCTTGGTGAAGTGTCTGCGTGAGCCTGCCTTGAAAGGCCCGAGGGCTTTCCTCTACCGTAACTGCTTGTCTCTTCTGTTACGGAACCGCCATGTCTTTGGCTTGCTCTCGCTTCTTGTTTTTCATGGCTTCCACCGCCGCGGCCCTGGCTTTGGGCATCGCCAGTTATCTGGAGTATGCAGTCGGTCTGACGCCTTGCAGCCTGTGTGTCTTGCAGCGCTTGTGCCTGGTGCTGTTTCTGGTGAACGGTCTCGCGGCCTGCATGCATGGCCCGGGTCGAAGGGGCAGCATTCTCTATGGGGTGACGGGACTGGTTTTCGTGTCGGGAGGAATGGCCCTGGCATGGCGTCAGGTTCTGTTGCAAAGCCATTCGCTCGAGCCAATGCCCGATTGCCTGGCCCAAATGAAGGGCGTGGGTTCATGGTGGAGTGCCATGGAGCGAGCCCTCGACGGCGCGGTCGACTGTGCGGGCGTCACTTGGACACTGTTCGATCTGAGCATCCCGGAATGGAGCCTGCTGTTTTTCCTCGCCGTCTCCATTGCAATGACCTACCTGCTGCTTCGCCTGGTCTGGAACGCTCTGATCCGACCGCTGGGCGACAAGACGTCGCAATTCATCCGAGTCGCGGATTAAACACTTGTATGAACTTTGTCGCCTGCGTACCTTGAAGCGGCTGTCGTGCGGGCATAATCTGGCCCGCACGTATCATTGGAATTATGCCGCTCGATCATGTTGTGTCCGGCTTGCCATGAATCATCAAGGTGTATGCAGGCTGCGAGGGGCATGACTCACAAGGGAAGAAATCGCCATGCTCGAAAGTTGTCAGAATGCTCAGGAACGCTGGGGTGGGGTGCATCTGCTGATCGACCGCTGGTTGCAGGAGCGTCACGAACTGGTTCGGGCCTATGATGCTCTCGGTGATAAACCTGAAGCGTTGGGTGAAAGCCGTAAACCGTTGCAGGAGTTCTGCGGTGTGTTGGTGGACTATGTCTCTGCCGGGCATTTCGAGATCTACGAGCAGCTCACCGGCGAGGCCAAGGCCTTCAACGACAAGCGTGGTCTGGAACTCGCCGAACAGATCTACCCGCGCATCGACGTCATCACCGAAAAGCTGCTGGCGTTCAATGACCTGTGCGATGAAGGCAAATGCGTAGCGGAAAAATTCAAGGAGCTGGGTGGCCTGCTGCACGAGCGCTTCGAGCTGGAAGACTGTCTGATCGAAGTGCTGCATAACGCCCATAAGGAAGAGGCGGCGGTCCAGGCTTGACGGTTCTGCTGCAAAAAAAACGGTGCGCATTGCGCACCGTTTTTCGTTTGGGCAATGTCAGCTCGTCGCACCCAGCAACTCGATCTCGAACACCAGTGGCGTGAACGGTGGAATCACATCCCCGGCACCTTCGGCGCCATAGGCCTGGGTCGAAGGAATCACCAGTCGCCATTTCGCGCCTACGGGCATCTGCGGCAACGCGCTGCGCCAGCCATCGATCACGCTGTCGAGACTGAACCACTGCGCCTGGTGGTTGGAGTCGAACACGGTGCCGTCGGGCAATCGACCGGTATACAGCACCTGGACCTTGCCGTGGGGGCCGGCTTTCACCCCGTTGCCAGGCTTGAGTTCAGTCAGCAGGATGCCGTCCTCCAACTGTTTTACACCTGGCCGGTTTCTTTCCTCGTTGAGAAATTTCTGCTCTGTCTTCAGCGCCACTTCAATCTGTGGGGTCGTCGATTGCGCTGTCAGCTGTGCCTGATGCTTGGCCAGGATCTGTTCGATGCGTTCATCCTTGAGCGCCAGCGGCTTGCCCAGGTAGGCCTGTTGCAGGCCCTCCAGCAATGCCTGTATCTGCAGGTCGGGCACGTCCTGGCGCAGGCGCTCCCCCAGGCTCGCACCCAGGCTGTAGGCCAGGTCATGGGCATCGTTTGCGCTGGTTTTTTCAACCGCCTGGACCATGGAGCAAACCATGCACAGGAGGAAAAACAGGTGACGCGACATGTGTGCTCTCCGAGCTCGAATGGAGGAATTATGCCAGCGCCGATCGCTGCGAAGTGAGATTGCTCCGGCAATGGCGCAGAAGATTTTTTGTCTCTTGCAACGCAACGTCCTGTGTACTGTCAACATGCCCTAGCGGCGGTTGCAGCAGAGGTCTAGTATGAGCCGCACTCACGTCAGTCAGGAGGTAAACCATGTCGGCCCCCAAGAAGCCTGTAAACACTCCGTTGCACTTGCTCCAACAACTCTCGGGCGCCTTGCTCGATCATTTGGAAAATGCCTGCTCCCAAGCCCTGGCTGATGCTGAAAAATTGCTCGCCAAACTGGAAAAACAACGCGGCAAGGCGCAGGAAAAACTGCACAAGTCGCGCACCAAACTGCAAGACGCAGCCACCGCCGGCAAGGCCAAGGCACAAGCCAAGGCCAAGGACGTCGTGAAAGAACTCGAAGACCTGCTCGATGCCCTGAAGGATCGTCAGTCCGAAACCCGCGGCTACATTCTGCAACTCAAGCGTGATGCCCAGGAAAGCCTGAAGCTGGCCCAGGGTGTTGGTCGCGTGCAAGAAGCTGCCGGCAAGGCGCTGACGCTTCGTGCGGCCAAGCCTGCCGCTGTATCGGCCAAGAAACCGGTTGCTAAACCTGTCGCGGCAAAAACACCGGCCAAGGCAGCTGCCAAGCCTGCCGCGAAAGCATCGGCCAAAGCGGCAAGCAAGCCTGCGGCTAAACCGGTCGCTGCCAGCGCTGCTAAACCGACGGCCAAAAAAACCGCTGTCAAAGCCACCGCCAAGCCTGTTGCAAAAACAGCGGCCGCCAAGCCTGCTGCAAAAGCGGCTGTCAAACCTGCTGCTAAAACAACCGCCGCCAAACCCGCCGCGACGAAAACCGCTGCGGCTAAACCGGTTGCCAAAGCGCCTGTAAAAGCTGTCGCGGCGAAGCCAGCTGCCAAACCCGCGGCGACCAAAGCGGCCGCTGCCAAACCAGCAGCGACGAAAACAGCTGCTGCTAAACCAGCCGCGACGAAAACGCCTGCCGCCAAACCTGCTGCTGCCAAACCTGTCGCCGCTGCCAAGCCAGCCGCTGCCAAGGCACCAGCCAAGGCTGCGACCAAACCGGCTGCGGCCAAACCCGCCGCCAAGCCAGCTGCCGCCAAGCCGGCCGCTGCCAAACCTGCGGCTGTAAAACCAGCAGCGAAACCTGCTGCTGCCAAGCCAGCTGCAAAACCCGCTGTGAAAAAGCCGGCCGCTACCAAGCCCGCGACTGCGCCAGCCGCCAAGCCTGCGTCGCCGGCCCCGACAGCGACCCCTGCTCCAGCCGCCAGCACTCCGGCTTCGACGGTCAGCCCATCCGCTTCCGTTGCGCCGAGCACCAGCACCCCAACCAGCGCTTCCTAAGTGCTGGAGACCGCGACGCGCAGCTGATGCAGCGCGTCGTGGTTCGCTGGCCCGGCATTCGCCGCCAGCCCTTGCAGCCATCGACCTGAATCTTCCTGTTGGCCCTCAGGCCAATGTGCAGCCACGGCCTCCAATCGCTCCAACAGACACCGCTCGGCTTGCAGCTCCAGTTTCTTGACCTGCTCGCGCAGGTGAGTGAGGTCCGTGTCTTGAACGGCCTCCGCTTTCCATTGGGTGCGAAGCGTCCGTAATGGCTGTACCACTTCTTTGTCCCAAGGCTCTGCCAACATCCGAAGCTGTTGCAGTCTTTGTGCATCGCAGGCCACGCCGCGCTGTTCCAGCCACAGGCCGCAAAGCAGCAGGCAGACACTCGCGCCAGCCTCCTGCAAGGCCAGGCAGCTCTGCTCCACGCCGGGCCGGGCATAGAGGTCGAGAGAGAAACTCCACAGGTCAGAGGACATCGTGCTACTCGCGCCAGTTGCGAGCGAAGCTGGTAGACTCCGCCGCCATTATGATCCGACTTCAGAACCTGACTTTACAGCGTGGCCCGCAACGTCTGCTAGAAGACGCCGAGCTGACCCTGCACGCCGGCCACAAAGCTGGCCTCATCGGTGCCAACGGCGCCGGCAAATCGAGCCTGTTCGCCTTGTTGCGAGGCGAGCTTCACCCGGACTCCGGTGATTGCTCGCTGCCCGCTGACTGGCGTATTGCCCACATGCGCCAGGAGGTGGATACCCTCGAACGCCTGGCGGTGGACTATGTGCTCGACGGCGATATACGCCTGCGTCAGGTTCAACGCGAGCTGGCTGTCGCCGAAGCGGCTCACGACGGCGCCGCCCTGGCCCGGTTGCATTCGGAGCTCGACAGCGCCGACGGCTATACCGCCGATGCCCGCGCCCGCAAATTGCTCGCCGGCCTGGGGTTTACCAACGAACAGATGGACCGCCAGGTCGGGGATTTTTCCGGCGGCTGGCGGATGCGCCTGAACCTGGCCCAGGCCTTGATGTGCCCCTCGGATCTGCTGCTGCTCGACGAGCCGACCAACCACTTGGACCTCGACGCCATCATCTGGCTCGAGGACTGGCTCAAGAGTTACCCGGGCACTCTGCTGCTGATTTCCCACGACCGTGATTTTCTCGACGCAGTGGTGGACCACGTCGCCCACGTCGATCAGCGCAAGCTCGTCCTGTATCGCGGTGGCTATACGGCTTTCGAGCGCGCCCGTGCCGAGCGCCTGGCCCAGCAACAGCAGGCCTACGAAAAGCAGCAGGCGCAGCGTGCGCACATGGAAAGCTACATCGCCCGCTTCAAGGCCCAGGCCACCAAGGCTCGTCAGGCCCAGAGCCGGATCAAGGCACTGGAACGGATGGAGGAGCTGTCGGCGGCCCACGTCGATTCGCCGTTCGATTTTGTCTTCCGCGAGTCGACCAAGATCTCCAGCCCATTGATCGACCTGTCCGATGCGCGACTGGGCTATGGCGACAAGACTGTACTGGAGAAGGTCAAGCTGCAGCTGACGCCCGGTGCCCGGATTGGCCTGCTGGGCCCCAACGGTGCCGGTAAATCGACCCTGATCAAGAACCTCTCCGGTGAACTCCAGCCCCTGGCCGGGCGCCTGACCCGTGGCGAGAACACCGTGGTCGGCTATTTCGCTCAGCACCAGCTGGATTCACTCGATGCCAAGGCCAGCCCGTTGTTGCACTTGCAGCGCCTGGCGCCGACCGAACGCGAACAGACCCTGCGTGACTTCCTCGGCGGCTTTGACTTCCGCGGCGCGCGCATCGACGAGCCGGTGCTGAATTTCTCCGGTGGCGAGAAGGCACGTCTGGCGCTGGCCCTGATCGCGTGGGAGAGGCCGAACCTGCTCTTGCTCGACGAACCGACCAACCACCTGGACCTGGAAATGCGTCTGGCCCTCACCATGGCCTTGCAGGAGTTCAGCGGGGCGGTGCTGGTGGTGTCTCACGATCGGCATCTGCTCAAGAGCACCACGGACAATTTCTTCCTGGTTGCCGACGGCAAGGTCGAGGAGTTCGACGGCGACCTCGAAGACTATGCCCGTTGGCTGGTGGACTACCGCCAGCGCAATGCGCCGGTCAGCACGACGTCGGCGAACCCGGACAAGACCGACAAGAAAGCCCAGCGCCAGGCCGCCGCTGCCCTGCGACAGCAGCTGGCACCGCACAAGCGCGAGGCCGACAAGCTCGAATCCGAGCTGGGCAAGCTGCATGAAAAACTGCATGAAATCGAAACCCGCCTCGGGGACAGTGGTCTCTACGAGGCGGCGCGCAAGGATGAACTGCGCGATCTGCTGGCCGAACAGGCCCGGTTGAAGGTGCGGGAAGCGGAGCTGGAGGAGGCGTGGATGCAAGCCCTGGAATTGCTGGAAACCCTGCAAGCGGAGCTGGAGGCGCTGTCCTGATGGAAGCGTTGACCTTGCCCATCCCGGTCATGTGGATCGAGCCGCTCTGGCTCGGCGTGCAAGTCCTGCTGATCCTGCTGGTCGGTTACGTGATGCAGCGTGTCGTGGCGCGTGCGCTGACGGGACTCGGCGAGCGCTACCCGTTTCCACCTCACCTATTGATCGTTCTGCGGGGCGTGCTGCGCTGGCTGATCATGGGCAGTGCGGTGCTGGTGGTGCTCGAGCGCCTGGGGGTATCGGCCACGGTATTGTGGACCGCGATTTCCGGCTTCGTCGCGGTGGCGGCGGTGGCGTTTTTCGCCATCTGGAGCGTGTTGTCGAACCTGCTGTGCGCCGTCCTGATCTACACCGTCGGACCCTTTCGCCTGGGCGATGTGGTCGAGCTGGTGGAAGCGACCGACAAGCCCGGCATCAAAGGGCGAGTGGTGGCGATCAACCTGCTTTACACCACCTTGATCGAACCCGAGGAGCTCGGCACCGGCAGCTCCATGGTGCAAGTGCCCAACAGCTTGTTCTTCCAGCGTTCGGTCCGGCGTTGGCGCGGCAGCGAGGCTTTTCCGGTGGGTGGTTTCGTCGAATAGCCAGCCCTTGGCACGCCGCGGGTTTTTGAAAAATAACGATGGTCAGTTGCTCGGCGGCGCATTAGTTTAGTCGTCTAGACGAATCTTGGCCGAGGTGTGCAATGGTGCTGGAAACATGGCTGGCGTTTTTCGCCGCTTGTTGGGTGATCAGTCTTTCGCCGGGCGCGGGTGCCATCGCATCGATGTCCAGCGGTCTGCAGTACGGTTTCTGGCGTGGCTACTGGAATGCCCTGGGCCTGCAATTGGGCCTGGCATTGCAGATCGTGATTGTCGCAGCGGGCGTCGGCGCGATCCTCTCCACCTCAGCCACGGCGTTCTATGCAATCAAATGGTTCGGGGTTGCCTACCTGGTGTTCCTGGGCATCAAGCAGTGGCGAGCCATCCCCGGCGAGATCAGCGATGACGCCACTCCACGGCCCATCGGCAAGCCCTTGGCGCTGATGTTCCGTGGCTTTCTGGTGAACATCAGCAACCCCAAGGCATTGGTGTTCATGCTGGCGGTACTGCCGCAGTTCATCGATCCCCATGCCCCTCTGCTCAAACAGTACCTGATCCTGGGCGTGACCATGATTGGCGTCGACCTCATCGTCATGGCCGGCTACACCGGGCTGGCCTCCAAAGTCCTGCGCCTGTTGCGCACTCCCACGCAGCAAAGGCGGATGAACCGGACCTTCGCCGGGTTGTTCATTGGCGCGGCGGGTCTACTGGCGACGATTCGCAAAGCCGCCGTGTAAAGCTTTTTTGCTACGGCTTGAAACCTGTGGGAGCGAGCAGACTCGCTCCCACATTTTTTTTGTCTTGCGGGTAGGTATCAGCCTACAAATCCACCTTTTCTGACAGACCGAACTGGGGGTAAGCGGGGAATTTACTTATGCGGTGTTCGGATTGAGGCGGCATACGGCCCGCGTCGATTTTTCGATCATGGGGGCTCTCTCGTTCATCCGGTGACCGCCAATGCCCGCTCCCTCCACAGCGCAGTTCAGGTTCACGATCGACAGCGTGCCCCATGAGTTCGGTGTGCTCGCCTTCGAGGGCACGGAGGCCATCAGTCGACCTTTTCAATTCAGGATCAGGCTCGTCAGCGAGCTCGCCGGCCTGGCGCTTGAGCGGTTTCTGCATCGTCCCGCCTTCCTGGCTTTCGATACCCTGGGCAATGGCATCCATGGGCAAATCGCGGATTTCGCCGTGGGTGAGTCCGGGCAGCGGCTGACCCATTATCACGCGACGCTGGTGCCGCGCCTGAGCAGTCTCGACCTGGCTTTCAATCGGCGAATCTTCCAGCGGCAGACCGTTCGCCAGATCATCACCGAGGTGCTCAAGCTGCAGGGTCTGCTGGAAGATGCCTTTCGTTTTCAACTGGGCCCCACGGAATATCCGCCCCGGGACTATTGCACCCAGTACGAAGAAAGCGACCTGGCCTTTATCCAGCGTCTGTGCGAAGAAGAAGGTTGGCATTACCACTTCGAGCATGGGCCGCAGCGGCATGTCCTGGTATTTGGTGATGACCAGTCCCGGTTCAGGAGTCTTCCACCTACACCGTTCGTGCCTGACAGCGCGATGGTCGCCGACGAACCCACGATCAGGACCTTCTCCGTTCGGGTACGAGGCGCCACCAGCCGGGTCACCCGGCGTGACCATGATTTCGAAAAGCCTCGCCTGACCCTGGAAGGTGCCTCTCGACACAAGCCGTTTGGCGAAGAGGGCGCGCAGCCGGATCGCGAGGACTATGCCTACGCGCCAGGGCGTTTCCTGACATTGGCCCAAGGCCGACAGGCGGCCCTGCGGGCCCTGCAACGCCGGCAAAGAGACACCTGCGTTGCCGAAGGTGGCAGCAACCAGCCAGCCCTGGTGAGCGGGCATTTCATGAGGCTGGAGAACCACGGCCGGGCTTGCTGGAACCAGCGTTGGTTGCTCACCTGGCTCAGGCATGAAGGTTCGCAACCCCAAGTCCTTGAAGATGCCATTGGCGATGTGGGGGAGGGGAATCCGGAGCAGGGCTATGGCAACCGGTTCAAGGCGATTCCGTGGGACGTGTTCTATCGCCCGTCCGTGAGGCATCGGCGACCGCTGCTGGTCAGTGAGACGGCCACGGTCAGCGGCCCGCAAGGCAGCGAGATTCATTGCGACGAGTATGGTCGGGTCAAGGTCCGATTCCATTGGGATCGCGCCGAAGGTAACCCGGAACGGAGCAGTTGCTGGGTGCGGGTTGCCACGGGGTGGGCAGGGGATGGCTTCGGCACCCAGTTGATCCCCCGGGTCGGCATGGAAGTCGTGGTCACCTTCCTTGCAGGCGACCCCGATCAACCGCTGATCACCGGTTGCGTGCCGAACCAGGCCAACCCGGTTCCCCATGGGTTACCCCTCAACGACACCCGCAGTGTCTTCAAGAGCCGGAGTTCACCGGGAGGGGGTGGCAGCAACGAATTGCACATCGAAGACCGAAAGGGGGCTGAACGGATCTATTTGCGGGCCGAACGCGACCTGTTCGCCAACGTGCGCAATGACCACACGCTGGAGATCGGCCGCGACCAGCGCATTACCCTGGCCGGTCAGCGTTACAGCGAAGTGCGGGGCGAGGAGCACCACACCGTCGGAGGGCATCGCGTGACGCAACTGGATGCCGACGACTTTCTCAACATCAACGGCAGCTTCCATGCACAGGCTGGCGAGACCCTGGTAATCCGAGCCGGGCAGGTCCTGCAGCTCGAATGCGCAGGTGCCCTGACAGTCAAGTCCGGATCGCAGCTGACCCTGGAGGGCGGTGGGCATTTCCTGCGCATTGGTGCTGACGGCATTTTCAGCAGCATTGCCGTCGAGCAGGGAGGTGGTCCGGGTCCTGGAGCGGCTCTGCGGTACAAACCGGCCCGCCGACCGGGCGAAACCGACGAGCCTGAGTCTAGACATGCAGGCACTTCGACGGGTGCCGTCGCGATAAGCGAAGCCGCGACCGGGCCGCCGGCAGGTCGCTCGCCCTTGTCGATCGGCGTGCTGTGCAAGCGCTGCTTTCAACAGGCCCAAGCTCAGGCCAAAGGCCTGGCCTCCCGCCTCTGAGCGGTTCAACTTTCAAGGATGATCATGTCTCCAACTGCCCTGCAATGGCTGCAACATCTATGCGCCCAGGCCAAGGCCTGCGGCCTCGCTCATGTGGATCTGCTGATCGACTGCGCGCTGTTCGACTATCCGCTGTTGCGACGGTTGAACCAACTCGCACCGTCGCCGCGCTACCGGCTTCTGTTTCAGGACTCCCCCGAGCGTGCCTTCGCCGACCAGGGGCCCGTGCTGGTGCGGGTTCTGCTGTTCAATACCGCGCAGCGGGACTGGCTGTCGGGCTTTCTCCAGGTGTGCTACCGCCGTTCGCGGGTGCTGGCGCTGTTCAGCCGCTGGTCGTTCGATGCCCTTGGCGAACGTCTGGGGTGGTGCACCCAGGCCGAATGGGAGCAGGGCCACAAAAGCGGTGTGCTGCGCTACTACGACACCCGCTTGTTCAGGCTCGTGTGTGAACTGCTCGATCCCGACCAGCTCAAGATGCTCCATGAGGGTGTTATCAATTGGCAATGGATCGACCGCGATGGCAAGGCCTGCCAGATGGCGGGGTTCGATGTCCGGCAGAGGGCGGCAGGGCGGGGCGCGTTGGCGTTGCGATTGAGCGATGCGCAAGTCACTGAGGTGGGCGCCCTCAGCGATACGCAACAATGGTGTATTCGTCAGGAAATCCTTCCGAGTACATACGGTTTCGATTCGTTCGAGATGTTCACCTACCAGGCCTTTCGCGTTCATGTCGATGCAGACCGCCAGCAACTGATAGGCATGGCGCGGGAGCAGTTTCTCCAGGGCTGGCTCGCGAAATGCGCCGCGCAAGCGAAGGGTGAGCGAGGTATCGACCCATGACGTGCATGAGGACATGGGGGCTGTCGGTCTTCGGTGTTCTTTGCGGTTGCATGCCTGCGCAAACTACCCTGATCGGTACACCCATCGAAGGCTATAACCACACGGCGGCGGCCATCCATCACTTCAGCGTCAACCGCAACGGTGGGCCGGACATCGGGCCTTATGGCGGCGGAGGCAAGCAGAACTGTTGCGTCGCAATGCCTGCCCAATGGCGTCCGGGGCTGAAGGTGTTGGTGGAGTGGGAGAAGGATCCGGCGCCCCACGCTTATGGCCGTTGGCCGGAGCAACGGCACACCGATGAATGGCGGGCACGGATGAACGCACATCGGGCCGGCTACAGCCGGCACAGGGTCTGGGCAGAAGTGGCGTCCTACGAGCGGCTCGGTGTGGTCGATGTGCACTTCCTGCCTTGCGATCAAGTCGCCGTGTCCGCGGGGGTGATGTTGCCGGGCAAGCCCGGTTATCCTTTCGGTTTCCCCTCCAGAATGGAGGCGCCGTCGCCATGCCCGGTACATTGAAAAGCGGGGCGCAGGCCCTGGCCGCCACGCCATTCTTCACGAGTGAGGGCATGTTGCCGCGAACGCCTGAAGACGTGGCGCGCAATCAGGTCGAACAGCAGAGAACCCTGATTGAAGCTGCAGACATTTCCAGGGCGGCTTGCAGGGAGGCGAATGTTCCCTATTCCGGCCCACCCTGCATGGACGTGTTGCATATCACGGTGTGTTTTGACGGCACCAATAACCACGAACCCACAGACAAACGGAACCACCCGCCGACCACCAGCAACGTGGCGCGGCTGTATCACGCCTGCCTGGGTAGGGGGGGCGGTCCGGGGCAAAGCCGGGCCAATGAGGCAGGTTTCTATGCCTATTACATGCAGGGTGTCGGCACCGAGTTCCCGGAAATCGGCGAGTCTGAACCTGACGCCATGGGGCTGGTGGCGGCTCGCGGTGGAGAAAATCGTATCAACTGGGGCCTGACGCGGCTGATCGATGCTTTGCGTCGACACTGTGGCGAGTCACACCTGGAACCGATGCAAGCCGTTGCCTGGGTCCGGCAGATGAGCAGTGGCTTCGGCGATGTACTCGACCGCGGACAACAGCGCCGGCGGGCCGTGCTGCAAGAGCCATTGACCGTCTTGGGCGAGACTGTCGAGCGCTTGCACGCCAGTCGCTCGATCCCCCGGATCAAGGCTCTGCGCCTGTATGTCTATGGCTTCTCCCGTGGCGCCGCCCAGGCCCGGACGTTTACCCAGTGGTTACAACAACTGACCGAAGTCGAGGCGAACGGCGAAACCTGCTACCTGTTCGCCGGTGTGCCCATCAGCGTCGGTTTCCTCGGTCTGTTCGACACGGTGGCATCGGTGGGCATGGCGTATCTGGCGCCCTTTGTCAGCGGTCACATGGGCTGGGCGGACGGTTCGCTACGCTTGCCCGAGTCGCCGGTATTCCTGGAGCGTTGTGTGCACCTGGTCGCAGCCCATGAGCAGCGGGGCAGTTTTCCCTTGGATTCGATCCGTCGAAAAGCCAACCCCGACGATCCCGATTGTCCCTCCACCTATCGCGCGGGTACGTTTGAATACCTCTATCCGGGTGTGCACTCGGATGTTGGCGGGGGGTATCCGCCGGGAGACCAGGGTAAGGCATTGGGAGGCAATCACGAGCTGCTGTCCCAATTGCCCCTGCAGCACATGTTTCATGAGGCCTATCAGGTCGGTGCTCCCTTGCAGGCCCCCGCCGATGCCCTCAGCGATGAGCAGAAAGAGCGCTGGCCGTGGTTGGTCATGGATGGCGCGACGTACGAGGCTTTCGACATCTCCCCAACACTGACCCGTCGCTTCAACATCTGGCTCGATGCCCAGGACAATGGGCCGCTCGAAGAGGTGATGGCCCGGGAAGCCGGATTGATCACTGGTTGGCGCATCAGTCGCTATGCCAATTTTCTCTTTCGCACGACTTCGGCCTGGGCCCATGTGCAGGGCAAGGACATGAGCGAAGAGGAACGTTCGGCCTTCACCGCGCTGCACCTGCGACAACGGGAGGAAGATACTGCCCTGCGTGCCGGTAAGGAGCCGCCCGCTGCCTCCGTTGAGCATGAAAGACACTTGGCCCTGAAGCGTGCTTATGAACAACGGACTGGTGCGCACGAGATCGCGCTCAATCCGGCAAAGACGTTCGAGCCGAGCCTGGATCAGCGACAGCTACACGACGCCATGCTGGATTTTCGCCGCGACTACATACCTGAGTGGAGCCTGAGTCCCTTCGGTTCGGGCCTGAGCCAAGGTCGTCTCATTAATGCGTCGGTAGGCGGCTTGGTATACCTGCTCAACGAGCAGGATGAGGCCGAGGAATACCGTGACCTGCGCCGGGCCGGCAATCGGGAGGTCATGCGCTGGTTCGGTGAAGATCTGGCGCCTCGCGATGAAGACGCGAGGGAGCTGGTGCGGTTGTTCGATGAACATGTCCACGACTCTCGCGCCTGGTTCATGAATGCGGCGCTGGACGAGCGGGAAGTGTTCAGTGATTACTTTCGATATCGGGCGATTTTTTTCGATGACGAGTCCAATAAACGCCTGTCGCTGTTGGCAACGGCCGGCCAGGTCATTGGCGTGGCCGTGGCGCTCGCCAGTGTTGGCCTGAGTGTCAGCCGCCGCGATCCACGGCTGTTGGTGGGCCTGTTGATGCCGGGGCTCGGTATCCCGTTGTTCCGTGGCAAGCTCGGCGTCGCTCCGACGATCGAGGCCTTTGATAGCGCCACCGGCATCGCCCTGCCGTTGGTCGAAGGGCTCGATGAGGTTCGTGCCTACACGCGGCAAGTCGCAAATGTCTTGAAGCTGGCACAGGCCTGGTCGTCGTCAGCATCGTTGCACGAACAATCGGCGAGAAAGCCTGAGAGTGGCTGGTTGGGGCGGCTCAGGCAAACGCTTGATGACGCCATCAGGGCCCCTGTTCCCGATCTGGAGAACAGGGGCCCTGATGCTTAGCGCAGGATCACCGGCGCGGTGTCCCGTGGCAGGTTATTGCGCGGTACGGGCTCGCCGGGTAACTCATGGCTTGGACCGCCGAGCTGTTCGCTCAGTTGTCGAGCCACGTCTTCACCCAGGGCCTTGGACACGTCGCGTACCACACGGGGGCGGTTGAGGCTGATGCGCGCGTCTCGGTGGTTCAGCAATTTGGTGTCCTGGCCTTCACCCATGGCGGTGAACGCCGAAGTGATTTCGAAGGTGCGGGTATTGATCAGGCTGAAGTCGGCCACCAGGGTCAGCCCAAGCACTGCCGAGTAGCTGTCGGTGTTGGCCAGCTCATTGATGTCGCGGGTGAAGTCGATGTCCGATACCGTACCGAACAACACGTAGTCGGCGCCCTTGAAACGTCCGGCCTTAATGCGCTTGATCACATCGTAGACGTCGCCGGTGGAGGACTCGGTGTGAGGCGTGCCCTGTACCAGCTGGAACATGCCGCTGCGCAGGATTTCACCCTTGATGTCTCCGGTGAACTTGCGCAGTTCGCCCTGCTCGATGTAGCTGCTGGTGGCTTCCATCTCGTCGTAGCTCGACGACGCGCTGGCGCTGTAGGTGTTTGCCTGGAAGTTGCTCTGGGCCGAAACGGTGTGGATGTATTCCTCCACCCGTTGCTGGTAAGCCAGGTCGGTAACGGCGACTTTCGGGGCCGCCTGCGCACCGAACGCGCAGGCCAGGGCCATGATGCCTATCCATGTGCGCATGGCTTAGCGCTCCGTGGTCTTGCGGATTTCTTTTTCGTCCATCCACTCGGCCAGACCGCTTTCGACGTCGATCAATTGCAGGCTGAATTTGTAGAAGACGTCCTTGTAGTCGCTGCTGCGCTTGACGATCGAGCTGATAGAGCCCTCGAGGCGGTATTTGGCGGCGATCATGTTGCCGGTCTTGGCCACGGTGCTCTTCTTGTACAGGCCGCTCTGGTTCTGCAGCTTGAGCTGGTCGACCTGGCTGTCCATGGCATTGTTGTCGCTGGCAAAACGTGCCGCGCCGGTTTTCATCAGTTGGGTCTTGATGCTGGTGGTGATTTCGCGGGTGTCGATGTACTCGCTGGTCTTGTTCTTCACGTCGTAGACCTGAACCACCGGGCGACCGTGCAGGATGCCGGACTGGGCCAGGGAGCGGGTCATGGACTCGGCGATCATCTGCAGGTCGGTTGAGCCGAACTCGTTGGTCACGGTTTCCACGGCCTTGGTGTCGCCGTAGGTAATGTTCTTGTTGCCCAGTACCGGGGAGTTGTTGGCGCAGCCGCTGACCAGCAGGACGGCGAGGGTGATGAATGCAACGCGTGTGAACATGGAAGCGCTCTCTAAAGCTGAAAAAGGGTTAACGCGAGATGTCGGTCATCAGGCTCAAGGCGTATTGATTTCCAACCGGAAGTCCACGGCCTTGGGTGTCGGCGCGATGGCCGGCAGGAAGCTGGTTTGTTCGCCATACAGTGTCAGGCTTTTCCAGGTTTCCTCTTCGGCAATCGGAAAGCCTTCAGGCCCCAGCCAGGCAAAGCGGTAGTACATCGTCTGGTTGTTGTAGCTGGTGTTGCTCAACTGCACATTGACGGTCATGTAGCCGTTTTCCCGGGCCACGCGCATGGCACCGACCACGATATTCTTTGTCTTGCCCATCGCCACGACCTTGCTCGCGGCGCTGCCCGGCGCAGGGGGGGGCGGGGTGGTGCAGCCGGCCAGCAAGGCCAGAGCGCCGACGGCGATCAGTTTTAAACGCATGTGAACAAGACTCCGTTCTTAAGGTTGTTTGAGGCTGGCGACGGCGGTCGGATTAGCATTCGGCGTCACTCGGGCGGCTAGGCCACCGGTAAAGACCTGATTGCCCACGGCCCGCAGAGTCACCACCTGGTAGCGCTGGTCGACGACCACCTTGACCACCGAGCCGCCTACCGCGTTGGGCAGGGTGACCTGGTGCTCGCCTTTCTTCAGACGCAGGCGCACCACCTGGGTGTAATCCGGCAGGGTGCGCCAGGTCCGGGTATCGGCGCCTTCGAGCACGGCCGAGGTGAGGCCCACGGCCAGGCCGGCCAACGGATTGGTATCGTTGATCTGCTTTTGCGCCACGCCACGGGTGACGGCTCGCACGGTGGTGCGCAGGATGATGCCGGGCATGTCGTCGCGAAGGGCGCGGCGGGACATGGCAGTGATGCTGTTGAGCTGGGTCAGATCCATCTGGCGGCCATCGACGCCGATCTGGGCGAAGGTGGCGGTGGAGGTGTCGGGCTTGATCACCGGGAACGACAGCGGCGTGATCACGAGGTGGCCGCTGATAGGCAAGGGCAGGGGGATGCGGATCGAGTCACGGGACGGCGCCAGGCCGCTTTGCACCACGATCAGGATGTCGCTGTCATCGTCCTTGGCGGCAGGCTTGTCCAGGTTGAGCAGTGCCTGTTCCAACAAGGGGGTGTTGGGACGCAGCTCGGCAGCCTTGCGATAACCCGGTGCGGCCAGGTCTTTTTCCCCCAGGGCTTCGTAGACGAAACCGGCCAGATAGTGGCTGAACGCGCTCTGGTAGCTGTTTTTCAGACCCACCACTTCCGGAGCGTCGAGGCTGGCCACCGGGTAACCCTGGAGGTCTTTGTACTCGGTCTTGACCCCTTGCTGCTCAGCCTCTTCCTCGCGCTTGAGGTATTCCTTGTCCCGCAAATCGGCAATCACCGCTTCGCGCTCGTGGGTCTTCTTGATCTGGGTCCGGGCACCGTCGAAGTCATTTACGGCCAGCAGATTCAGGGCCATCTGCGTGGTCAGCATGACCTTTTCGTAATCGTAGCCCTCGTAGCGCCGGACCTTATCGTTGACCAGGAAACTGCCGAACTGCGCCACGTACTTGGCGGTATCGAGCTTGACCGCATCTTCCCACTGGCCGACTTGCCGGTCGGCGCTGGTCCAGGCCGCCTGGCTGCCGGACAGATCGCCTTTGGCCCGTAGCAGCTCACCTTTTTCAAAGTAATACAGCAGATCCCGGTCTTGACTGGTGTTGTTCTTGTCCAGCAGGGTCAATGCAGCGTCGACGTTGCCGGACGCCAGCTGTTGATTGGTCTGGGTCAGTTCACTGTCGTAGTTGCGAAAAACCGAGCAGCCGGACAGCAAGGTGATCGCACCGAGGGCGATCGAAAAAACGGCACGGGAGGCCATGAACATTTCTTCCCTGAGTAACAGCCAGGTGAGCGGGTCGGGCTGGGTCGATCCACGGACGGCGTCGGGACGCTATCGGTTCCTCATAACCGGAGGAGCTTTTATGCCAAGTTCTTATAAGAAGGCGGCGCGATTATAGACATGGCCGTTCGCTATGTAATGGCTTTTTAATCTCGAAGCGCTGTTTTTGTGACATCACTTCCAAAGCATGAAAATCCGATGAAAATGCGCGACCACAGCACATTCGCTCTTGAGCCAAAGTCCGTGTAAGTGAACAATGTGTTACTTCTTATTTCCAATTGAGAGTCATTCATGATTGCCTCGCTTCGTTTTCTGGCCTGGCTTGCACTGCCGCTGCTTGCCCTGTGCAGCAATCCATTGCTGGCCAACACCGTTGAAGGCGCTCCCCAGGCGCTGCACTTGCTGGATTACATCGGGGCGGATTACCCGGAGACCGTCGAAGCGGGCAAGGTCATCGACGAGTCCGAGTATCGCGAGCAGTTGGAATTCACCCAGGTGCTGGAAGGGCTGATCGTTGCGCTGCCGGCCAAGCCGGAAAAGGCTGAGCTCACACAGGGCATCGCTGCCTTGCGCCAAGCGATCACCCAGCATCAGGACGGCGGTGATGTCGCCCGCCTGGCGCGCCAATTGGGGGCGAAGCTGGCGGTGGCCTATGAAGTCAGCCAGGCGCCGGTCATTACTCCGGACCCGACCCGCGGTGCGCCGCTGTATGCCCAGAACTGTTCGGTGTGCCACGGTGACAGCGGCGCCGGCGACGGCCCTGCCGGTGTCGGTCTGGTGCCGGCGCCTTCCAATCTGCGCGACGGTCAACGTCTCGATCACCTGAGCCTCTACGCGATCTACAACACCCTCGGCATGGGCATCGAAGGGACCGACATGCCGGCCTTCGCCGATCAGCTCGATGAGCGTCAGCGGTGGGACCTGGCCACCTACATCGCCGGTTTCAGTGTCGACCCGGCAGCGGCCAAAAGCGAACAGACCTTCAACCTTGCCGATCTGGCCCGCCAGACCCCGGCTGAAGTGCTGGCGGCCCAGGGCCCCGCTACGGCCGCAACGTTCCGCGCCCAGCGTGCCCAGCCGCCGCAGGTACAGCGTGGCCCGGCGCAGTTGCTCGACTACACCGCCGCCACCCTGGACAAGAGCATCGCGGCCTATCGTGCCGGTGATCACGACCAGGCCTATGACTTGTCGGTAGCGGCGTACCTGGAAGGCTTCGAGCTGGTGGAAAGCTCGTTGGATAACGTCGATGCCGTTGTGCGCAAGGACACTGAAAAGGCCCTGATGGCTTACCGTCAGTCCCTGCAGGACGGCTTGCCGGTGGAGCAGGCCGAACAGCGTCTGAATGCGGCCAAGGCCAAGCTGAAGGCCTCGGCGGGGCTGCTGGGCGGGGATGGTCTGAGCTGGTCGCTGAGTTACATCTCGGGGTTACTGATCCTGTTGCGCGAAGGACTGGAAGCGATCCTGGTGCTGGCGGCGATCCTGGCCTTCCTGCGCAACACCGGCCAGGAGTCGGCGGTTCGCAGCGTCAACGCGGGTTGGGGCCTGGCGCTGCTGGCCGGTCTGGCGACCTGGGGTCTGGCTGCCTATGTGATCGACGTGAGCGGTTCCCAGCGTGAATTGCTTGAAGGTGCGACAGCGTTGTTCGCCAGTGTGATGGTGTTGTGGTTGGGGGTGTGGATGCACGACCGCCGTCACGCGGCGGCCTGGCAGGATTACATCAAGAGCAGCCTGGTCGGTGGTGGTGGCCGTTTCGGCTTCGCCGTCCTGGCGTTCTTCTCGGTCTATCGCGAACTGTTCGAAGTGATCCTGTTCTACGAAACCCTGTGGCTGCAAGCCGGTCCCGCCGGGCATAACGCCGTGCTGGCCGGTGGCGCTACAGCGCTGGTGCTGCTGGTAGGACTGGCCTGGGTGATTCTGCGCGGGTCGGCACGACTGCCATTGGCGCTGTTCTTCAGCATCAACGCCGCGTTGTTGTGCGCGCTGTCGGTGGTCTTCGCCGGACATGGCGTGAAGGCCCTGCAGGAAGCCGGGATCTTTGGCACCCGTCCGGTGGCGTTCTTCGATTTCGATTGGCTGGGTATTCACGCCGATGCTTATTCGCTGACTGCTCAAGTGATCGCGATCCTGGCGATTGTCGTGCTGTATGGTCGCAGTTGGGTGGCGGAGAAGCGCAGGGTGCAGGTGTCCTGATGCGTGTCTGGATCGACGCCGACGCCTGTCCCAAGGCAGCGAAGGAGCTGGTGGTCAAGTTCGCCTTGAAGCGCCAGTTCGAGGTGGTGCTGGTGGCCGGGCAACCGCAGATCAAGCCAAGCCTGGCCTGCGTCAAGTTGATCGTGGTCCCCAGCGGCCCTGACGCGGCGGACGACTATCTGGTGGAGCACGCGGGCCCGGGTGAGCTGGTGATCTGCAGCGACGTCCCCCTGGCCGACCGGTTGGTGAAGAAGGGGGTCGCCGCCCTGGACCCGCGCGGCAAGGAGTTCAACGCGCAGAACATGGGGGACCGGCTGGCGGTGCGCAACCTGTTCACCGATTTGCGTGAGCAGGGCCAGATGGGTGGCGGTCCTGCGGCCTATAGCGAGCGGGACAAGCAAGGGTTCGCCAATGCGTTGGATCGGATCCTCACGCGCTTGAGCCGGATGTCTGGAGCCTGACACTGTTCATTTGTGGGAGCGAGCCTGCTCGCGATGGCGGTGTGTCAGCTAACCAAAGTATCAACTGAACCGACGCTATCGCGAGCAGGCTCGCTCCCACATTGGCTGGGTGTTGCTCAGGCATCGTTTTCGTGGGTGAGCTCGAGTATCCGATCCACCAGTTTGTTGATCCCCGAGGCCGCTTCGCTGATGTTCTGCGCCAGCATGTAGGCCGGGGTGCTGACCAACCTGCGCGCGCGGTCTTCAACGATGTCGGTGACGGCGCAATCTTCGTGAGTGCCGCCCATTTTGGTCACGGCGGCAGCGGTATCGACATCCGTGCCGATGGTGCAGGTCACGCCAGGGCCATAGATTTTCGCCGCCAGGGCCGGGGAAATACAGATCAGGCCCACCGGCTTGCCGGCCTCGGCGAAGGCTTCGGTCAACGCCAGGAGTTCGGGTTGGACGGTGCAATCCGCGCCTTCGACGGCGAAGTTGGAGAGGTTCTTCGCCGAACCGAAACCGCCAGGTACGATCAGGGCGTCGAAATCCTCGACCCTGGCGTCGCGCAAGTCCTTCACGTTACCGCGGGCGATCCGCGCCGACTCCACCAGCACGTTGCGGCTTTCGGGCATTTCTTCACCGGTCAGGTGATTGATCACATGCAGTTGGGCAATGTTGGGGGCGAAGCACTGGACCTGCGCGCCGCGTTGGTCCAGGCGCAGCAGGGTGATCACGCTTTCGTGGATCTCGGCGCCGTCGTACACGCCACAGCCGGAAAGGATCACTGCAACTTTTTTGCTCATGGGTTTTTCTCCAGATTCATGGCGTTAAATGTCCACTAATTTGTCACTCGTTGCCATAGGGTTATCCGGCGGCTAAACCTAATCTGCCGACTATCTCCTGCCCGGATCGCAGCATGAATTTCATTTTGTATGCCGTGCCGTTCTTCTTCGTGCTGATCGCTGTCGAGCTGCTGGCCGATCGCCGGCGCGGTGAGAGTCATTACCGCCTGGCCGATGCGATCAACAGCCTGAGCACTGGTGTGTTGTCGACCACCACGGGCCTGCTGACCAAGGGTGTGGGGCTGGTGAGTTACGCCTTTGCCTTGGAACACCTTGCTCTTGTCCGGTTGCCTGCCGACCAGGCCTGGGTCTGGGCGTTTGCCTTCGTGTTCTATGACTTCTGCTACTACTGGCTGCATCGCATGGGCCATGAGCGCAACATCCTCTGGGCGGCTCATTCGGTGCATCACCAGAGCGAGGACTACAACCTCTCCACGGCGCTGCGCCAGACCAGTACCGGGTTCCTGTTGAGTTGGGTGTTCTACCTGCCGCTGGCGGTGCTGGGCGTGCCGCTGACGGTGTTCGTCAGCGTTGCGGCGCTGAACCTGCTGTACCAGTTCTGGGTACACACCCAGCACATTCCCAAGCTGGGCTGGCTGGAGTGGTGCTTCGTCACGCCGTCCAATCATCGTGCTCACCATGCGCAGAACCCTCTCTACATGGATCGCAACTATGGCGGGGTGTTCATTATTTGGGACCGTCTGTTCGGCACCTTCCAGGAGGAAGACGACCGCGAGCCGCTGATTTTTGGCGTCACCACGCCGCTGGCGAGTTGGAATCCGTTGTGGGCCAACGTGCAGTTCTATGTGCAGTTGTGGACGGATGCCCGACGGGCCGGACACTGGTGGGACAAGGTGCGGATCTGGTTCATGCCCACGGGGTGGCGACCGGCAGACGTGGCGGTGAGATACCCACTGAACAAACCGGACCTGAGCCGTTTCCGCAAATTCGAAGTGCCGCTGGACGGACGCCAGCAGGGCTACGTGGCGCTGCAGTTCTGCTTCTACATCGCGTTGGGCAGTTATTTGATGAACCTGGAGAACAGCCTGCCCATCGCCGCCTTGTTGCTGGGATGGGGCGCGGTGGCGTTCGGTCTGTTCGTATTGGGCGTGGCCCTGGAGAATCGCCCGTGGGCGCTGAGGCTGGAGCTGTTGCGGCTGGCCTCGAACCTGCCGCTGGTATGGCTGGCGCCGCTGGCCGGATTGTGGCCGGACGGCCCCGTGGCCTGGGTCGGCTTGCTCAGCTACAGCCTGCTCAGCCTCATGGGACTCTATTACTGTCGCAACCGGTTTGCTCGGTTGGTGTCGTAGGTTTGCCAGCGGTGGCGCGCTCAAGCCGTTCGGCTTCGAGGACTTTTTTCGCCAGTCGCGCATTCTTGATGCGTCGACGCAACCACAGGCACAAGCCCAGCAACAGCAACGCGCCGAGTACCCACAATTCATATTTCTTGATACTGCCCAGCATGCCTTCGAGCACGGCGCCGAAGTGATAGGCGGCGGCGGCCAGTGCGGTCGCCCAGATCGCCGCGCCAATGCCGTTGAGCAGCAGGTAACGCCCCGGCGGATAGCCTGACAGGCCGATCGCCACCGGCATCACCGTACGCAAGCCATAGACGAAGCGAAAGCTCAGGACCCAGATGTCCGGATGCTTGCGGATGTGCTCCAGCGCGCGATCGCCCATCAGTTGCCAGCGAGGCTTGCGCGCCAGCAGCTTGCGCCCGTGCTTGCGTCCCAGGAAATACCACAGCTGATCACCTGCGTAGCTGCCGCAGAATGCCACGACCACTACGAGATTGATGTCCATGTAGCCACGGAACGCCAGGAAACCTGCGAGCACGAGGATGGTTTCGCCTTCGAAGAACGTGCCGATAAAAAGGGCCAGATAGCCGAAGTCATGTAGAAATTGCTGGAGCATTGTCTGGGTGCTGGCGAAATGAACGCGCAGCCTAACCCTTCGGGCACATTCAGGAAAGTGTCGAAATGTGTCTCGACGTGAACATTTCCTACAACCACAATAACTGCGACGACAGGTCACAGGTGCACATAACTGTCATATGTTGGTCATAATGGCCGCTTATAACTGTCACGCTCGCCCGTTAGTGGGCTCAGGAGTCTGCCGTGAGCTTTACCCCCGCCAATCGTCTGTTCCCTGCTACCCGTCTGCGTCGCAATCGCCGTGATGAGTTCTCTCGTCGGCTAGTGCGTGAGAACGTGTTGACCACCGACGACCTGATCCTGCCGGTGTTCGTGCTCGACGGTGAGAACCGGCGCGAAGCGGTGGCATCGATGCCCGGGGTGGAACGCCTGACCATCGACCTGCTGCTCGAAGAAGCCGCCCAATGGGTGGAACTGGGCATTCCGGCGCTGGCGCTGTTCCCGGTGACGCCGCCGGGGCTCAAGTCCCTGGACGCTGCCGAAGCCTGGAACCCGGATGGCATTGCCCAGCGCGCGACCCGCGCCCTGCGGGCACGCTTCCCGGATTTGGGGGTGATCACCGACGTGGCGCTGGATCCGTTCACCACCCACGGGCAGGATGGCATCCTCGACGAAGACGGCTATGTGCAGAACGACATCACCGTCGACGCCTTGGTCAAGCAAGCGCTGTCCCATGCCGAGGCCGGTGCCCAGGTAGTGGCGCCGTCGGACATGATGGACGGTCGTATCCAGGCGATCCGCGAAGCCCTCGAGGTGGCCGGACACGTCAACGTACGGATCATGGCCTACTCGGCAAAATACGCCAGTGCCTATTACGGCCCGTTCCGCGATGCGGTCGGCTCGGCCCTGAACCTGGGCAAGGCCAACAAGGCCTCTTATCAGATGGACCCGGCCAACAGTCAGGAAGCCTTGCACGAAGTGGCGGCCGACTTGTCAGAAGGGGCAGATATGGTCATGGTCAAGCCGGGCATGCCTTATCTCGACATCCTTTGCCGGGTCAAAGACGAATTCAAAGTGCCGACCTTTGTTTATCAGGTCAGCGGCGAGTACGCCATGCACATGGCGGCGATCCAGAACGGCTGGTTGAGCGAAGGGGTCATTCTCGAGTCCCTCACCGCTTTCAAGCGCGCGGGCGCTGATGGGATCCTGACTTACTTTGCCGTGCGCGCCGCCCAATTGTTACGAGAGCAGAAATAGCCTCCCAGGAACTTGCGATGAATACCGAAGGACTCTCTGAAGTTGCCGTAAAAGACGCTCAACCCGTGGTCGAGCAAATCGCTGAAACACCACCGGAGCTGGAGCCCGCTCCCCCGGTGGCTGCCG
The DNA here is from genome assembly GCF_006227205.1 of Pseudomonas sp. ICMP22404. Classification (GTDB taxonomy): domain Bacteria; phylum Pseudomonadota; class Gammaproteobacteria; order Pseudomonadales; family Pseudomonadaceae; genus Aquipseudomonas. The sequence continues at coordinate 358,628 of NZ_VCNG01000001.1, read as the reverse complement.
CCGAGCCCGCCCCGGCCCCGGCGATTGCGATTCCCAACCTGGATGACAGCAGCCTGTACATCCATCGCGAGTTGTCGCAACTGCAGTTCAACATCCGCGTACTGGAGCAGGCGCTGGATGAGTCCTACCCTTTGTTGGAGCGGTTGAAGTTCCTGCTGATCTTCTCCAGCAACCTGGATGAGTTCTTCGAAATTCGCGTCGCCGGCCTGAAGAAACAGATCACCTTCGCCCGTGAACAAGCCGGTGCCGATGGCCTGCAACCCCACCAGGCCCTGGCGCGCATCAGCGAGCTGGTCCACGGTCACGTCGACCGCCAATACGCGATCCTCAACGACATCCTGTTGCCGGAACTGGAAAAGCATCAGGTCCGCTTCATCCGTCGCCGCTACTGGACCACCAAACTCAAGACCTGGGTGCGCCGCTATTTCCGCGACGAGATCGCGCCGATCATCACGCCGATCGGCCTCGACCCGACGCATCCGTTCCCGCTGCTGGTCAACAAGAGCCTGAACTTCATCGTCGAGCTGGAAGGCATCGACGCCTTCGGCCGCGATTCCGGTCTGGCGATCATCCCCGCGCCACGCCTGTTGCCGCGCATCATCCGTGTGCCGGAAGACGTTGGCGGCCCTGGCGACAACTATGTGTTCCTGTCGTCGATGATCCACGCTCACGCCGATGACCTGTTCCAGGGCATGAAGGTGAAGGGGTGCTACCAGTTCCGCCTGACGCGTAACGCCGATTTGTCGGTGGACACCGAGGACGTTGAAGACCTGGCCCGCGCCCTTCGCGGCGAGCTGTTCTCCCGTCGCTACGGCGACGCGGTGCGCCTGGAAGTGGCCGACACTTGCCCGAAACACCTGTCCGATTACCTGCTCAAGCAGTTCAACCTGCATGAGACCGAGCTGTATCAGGTCAATGGTCCGGTCAACCTGACCCGGCTCTTCAGCATTACCGGCCTGGACAGTCATCCGGAGCTGCAATATTCGCCGTTCACGCCGCAGATCCCGAAGCTGCTCCAGAACAGCGAGAACATTTTCAACGTAATCAGCAAGCAGGACATCCTGTTGCTGCACCCGTTCGAGTCGTTCACGCCGGTGGTCGACCTGCTGCGCCAGGCCGCCAAGGACCCTCACGTCCTGGCGGTGCGCCAGACCCTGTACCGCAGCGGCGCCAACTCGGAAATCGTCGACGCCCTGGTGGATGCGGCGCGAAACGGCAAGGAAGTCACGGCGGTGATCGAGTTGCGCGCGCGTTTCGATGAGGAGTCCAACCTGCAACTGGCAAGCCGTCTGCAAGCGGCCGGTGCGGTGGTGATCTATGGTGTGGTCGGTTTCAAGACCCACGCCAAGATGATGCTCATCCTGCGGCGTGAGGCCGGCGAGATCGTACGTTATGCTCACCTGGGCACGGGCAACTACCACGCTGCCAACGCCCGCCTGTATACCGACTACAGTCTCCTGACTTCCGACGATGCCTTGTGCGAAGACGTCGGCAAGCTGTTCAGCCAGTTGATCGGCATGGGCAAGACGCTGCGCATGAAGAAACTGTTGCATGCGCCGTTCACCCTGAAAAAGGGCATGCTCGACATGATCGCCCGGGAGACCCAATTTGCCCTGGATGGCAAACCGGCGCACATCATTGCCAAATTCAACTCGCTGACCGATCCGAAGATCATCCGCGCGCTGTACAAGGCCAGCCAATCAGGCGTGCGCATCGACCTGGTGGTCCGGGGCATGTGCTGCCTGCGGCCGGGTATCCCAGGAGTTTCCCATAACATCCACGTGCGTTCGATCATCGGACGCTTCCTGGAGCACACTCGGGTGTTCTACTTCCTCAACGGCGGCGAAGAGCAGATGTTCCTGTCCAGCGCCGACTGGATGGAGCGCAACCTCGACAAGCGCGTCGAGACCTGCTTCCCGGTGGAGGGCAAGAAGCTGATCCTGCGGGTGAAGAAGGAGTTGGAAAGCTATCTGACCGACAACACTCACAGCTGGAGCTTGCAGTCGGACGGCCGTTACATCCGCAACACGCCGACCGGCAACCAGAACCCGCGCAGCGCCCAGGCGACGTTGCTGGATCGCCTGAGCAGCCCGGTGTTGGCGGTCAATTAAGGAACGGCGAGCTCAGCTTTTTGTGGCGAGGGGATAAATCCCCTCACCACAAAAGATCTCTGTTGCTGTCCGATCAGTGGATATTCAGCACAATCCCGACCCGGGTCAGCCATTCCGCTTCCTGGGCAAAGTCGGCCTGGGTCAGTTGGTTTTCTTCCAGCCAGCCGTCGGGAAATATCACGTCAAGTTGATCGCCGTCGGCGTGCAAGGCCACCTGGGGCATTTGCTGGGTACCGCGGATGTGGTGGAACAGGATCGCGAACCGTAGCAGCACGCACAGGCGAATCAGCTTGATGCCTTCGTCGCCGAATTCGGCAAACTTATCCTTGGGGATGTTGCGTCGGTGGCCGCGCACCAACAGCGCGAGCATCTGCTGGTCTTCCCGGGAGAAGCCCGCCAGGTCCGAATGCTCGATCAGGTAGGCGCCGTGCTTGTGGTAGTGATAGTGGGCGATGTCCAGGCCCACTTCATGGACCTTGGCGGCCCAGCCGAGCAATTCGCGCCAGACCCCGTCGTTGAGGTCCCAGTCGTCGGCCACCTGGTCGAAGGCATGCAGCGCCTTGCGCTCGACCCGCACGGCCTGTTCCTGATCGACGTGATAGCGCTCCATGAGCGAGCCCAGGGTGCGTTCGCGAACGTCTTCGTGGTGATGGCGTCCCAGCAGGTCGTACAGCACACCTTCGCGCAGGGCGCCTTCGCAGTGGTCCATGCGTTGCAGCTCGAGGGCGTCGAAAATGGCTTCGAGAATCGCCAGGCCCGCCGGGAAAATCGCCCGACGGTCAGGTTTGATGCCTTCGAAATCGATCTTGTCCGATTCGCCGAGTTTGAACACCTTGCGCTTGAGCCAAGCCAGGCCCTCGGCGTTGACCTCGCCACTGCCATAGCCGCCGGCCTTGAGGGCCAGGCCGATGGCGCGAATGGTGCCTGAGGAGCCGATGGCTTCATCCCAGGTCAGGCGGTGCAAGGCATGCTCGATGCTCATGATTTCCAGCCGCGCCGCGGTATAGGCCTGGGCGTAGCGGGCCGGCGTGATCTTGCCGTCGCGGAAATAGCGCTGGGTGTAGCTGACGCAGCCCATCTGCAGGCTTTCGCGCAACAGCGGCTCGAAGCGCTGGCCGATGATGAATTCGGTACTGCCGCCGCCGATGTCCGCCACCAGCCGCTTGCCGGGTGTATCGGCCAGGGTGTGGGAGACGCCGAGATAGATCAGGCGGGCCTCTTCCCGGCCGGAGATGACTTCCACCGGATGGCCGAGGATCTCTTCGGCGCGGCGGATGAACTCGCCACGGTTGCGCGCCTCGCGCAGGGCGTTGGTGCCGACAATCCGTACGGCGCCCAGAGGCATGCCGTTGATCAGTTGGGCGAATCGCTTGAGGCAATCGAGCCCGCGTTGGATGGACTCTTCGCTCAGTTTGCGCTCTTCATCGATGCCGGCGGCCAGCTGGACCTTTTCACCGAGTCGCTCAAGAATGCGGATTTCCCCGTTCTGGGCCTTGGCGACAACCATGTGGAAGCTGTTGGAGCCCAGGTCAATGGCAGCGATCAGGGACAGATTCTTGGCTTGGGATGGCGGCATGTCGGAAAGTCTCGGTCGATAACCCTGCCATCCTGCCACGATCAACCGCTTACGCCAACGCGCCTGAACCAAACCCTTGAGCCAGCGCGGGTCCTCGTGGCGAGGAAGCGCCCTTGGCAGCGTGGATCAGGCAGGCTCGACCATTCCGATAAAATTCGCCAGTTCGGCCGTCTTCGGAGCGGCGAACAACACCTTGGGATCCCCCACCTCATGCACCTTGCCCTGGTGCATGAACACCAGTTTGTCCCCCACCTCGCGGGCGAAACGCATTTCGTGGGTGACCATGATCAGCGTCATGCCTTCCTTGGCCAGTTGCCGCACCACGCCGAGCACTTCATTGACCAGCTCCGGGTCCAGGGCCGAGGTGATCTCGTCGCAGAGCAATACCTTGGGAGACATCGCCAGGGCCCGGGCAATCGCCACACGTTGCTGCTGACCGCCGGACAGACGGTCCGGGAAGGCGTCGAATTTTTCACCGAGCCCGACCCGCTCCAGCATCTGTCGCGCCAGTTCGATCGCTTTAGCCTTGGATACTTTTTGTACAACCTGAGGCGCGAGCATCACGTTTTCGCCAACGGTCAGGTGTGGGAAGAGGTTGAACTGCTGGAACACCATCCCGACTTTCTGCCGCAGGCTGCGCAGATCGGCGCGAGCGGCATCGAGGTACTCGCCGTCCACTTCGATCACGCCATCGTTGATCGACTCCAGGCCATTGAGCGTGCGCAGCAAGGTGGACTTGCCCGAGCCGCTGCGGCCGATGATCGCGACCACCTGGCCTTCTTCGACGGTGAGGTCGATGCCTTTGAGCACGTGATGATCGCCGTAGTATTTATGCAGGGCGGAAATTCTAAGCAGAGGCATGCAGTCTCCTTTCCAGGTAGCGCGCACTGAGGGACAGGGGGTAGCAGAGGAGGAAGTAGCCCAGGGCAACCAGGCCATAGACCATGAAGGGTTCGAACGTGGCGTTGGCAAGCATGCCGCCGGTCTTGGTCAGTTCGGTAAAGCCGATGATCGACGTGACGGCGGTGCCCTTGACCACTTGCACCGAGAAGCCCACGGTGGGTGCCACGGCGATGCGCAGGGCTTGGGGCAGGATTACGTAGCGCAACTGCTCCAGCCGGTTCAGCGCCAGGCTCGAGGATGCCTCCCATTGGCCATTGGGGATCGCTTCGACGCAACCGCGCCAGATCTCCGCCAGATAGGCGCTGGTAAACAGCGTCAGGGCGATGGCTGCGGCCATCCACGGCGAAATCTCCACCCCGGCCAGGGCCACCCCAAAGAACACCAGGAAAAGCTGCATCAACAGCGGCGTGCCCTGGAACAGCTCGATGTAGGTACGGGCGACATGGCGGGGCAGGGGGCCTTTGGCGATGCGCATCACCATGACCAGCAAGCCGATCACGCCGCCACCGATAAACGCCACCAGCGACAGTGCCAGGGTCCATTGCAGGCCCGTGAGCAGGTTGCGCACCACGTCCCAGAAAGTGAAGTCACTCATTGGTCGCTCCTGGCGCTGCTCTTGTACAGGCAGCGACGACCCACCCAGTTCAGTAACTGGCGGATCAACAGCGCCATGCACAGATAGATCAGCGTGGTCAGTGCATAGGTTTCAAAGGCGCGGAAGTTGCGCGACTGGATGAAGTTCGCGGCAAAGCTCAATTCTTCGGTGGCAATCTGCGAGCAGACCGCCGAGCCGAGCATCACGATGATGATCTGGCTGCTCAGGGCCGGCCAGACCTTGCCCAGCGCCGGCAGCAGCACCACGTGGCGAAAGGCCTCGAAGCGACTCATCGCCAGGGCTGCGGCGGCTTCCAGCTGCCCGTGGGGGACAGCCTGGATGCCGGCACGAATGATTTCGGTGGAGTAGGCGCCGAGGTTGATCACCATGGCCAGTACCGCCGCCTGCCATTCGGAAATCTGCACGCCCAGGGACGGCAGGCCGAAGAAGATGAAAAACAGCTGCACCAGGAACGGCGTATTGCGGATCAGCTCCACATACACCCCGAATATCGCCGCGAACGGGCGGATCTTCCAGGCCCGCACCACGGCACCGACGATGCCCAGGCCAACCCCGAGCACCGCGCCGATGGCCGTCAGTTCCAGGGTGAACAGCGCACCGCGCAACAGTAGCTCGGTGTTTTGCATCACCGGCAGAAAATCGAACTGATAAGCCATGCTCAGCCTCTCGAATGACGATCAGAGATCGGCCGGCAGCGGCTGCTTGAGCCAGGTCTGAGAGTTTTTCTCCAGGCTGCCATCGGTCTTGGCCGTGGCGAGGATCTGGTTGACCTTGTCCAGCAGCGCGGGCTCGTTCTTGTTCACGCCGACGTACACCGGCGAGTCCTTGAGTTTCACTTTCAGCGCCGGGACACGCTTGGGGTTGCGCTCACTGATGGCGACCATCACCACGTTGCCGCTGGCGATCAGGTCCACCTGGCCGGCGAGGTAGGCTGCGATGGTCGAATTATTGTCTTCGAAGCGCTTGATGGTGGTGCCTTCCGGGGCGACCTTGGTCAGTTCGATGTCTTCGATGGCGCCCCGGGTGACGCTGATGGTCTTGCCCTTGAGATCGTCCAGGCCATTGATGGCGGCCTCGGGCGGGCCGAATACGGCGAGATAGAACGGCGCGTAGGCGCTGGAAAAATCGATCACCTTCTCGCGTTCCGGGTTCTTGCCCAGGCTGGAGATCACCAGGTCGACCTTGCCGGTGGTCAGGAACGGAATGCGATTGGTGCTGTTGACCGGCGTAAGCTCAAGCTTGACCTTGAGCTGGTCGGCCAGCAGCTTCGCGGTATCGATGTCCAGGCCGCGGGGTTTCATATCCGGGCCTACCGAGCCGAACGGCGGGAAATCCTGGGGCACCGCGACTTTGAGGGTGCCGCGCTTGACCACGTCCTCCAGTCCGTCGGCGTGGGCGGGCAACTGGCAGAGCATCAGGCTGGCAAACAGGACGGTGAGCAGGGCGCTGCAACGCTGGATCATGGTGAATCTCCGCGGTCGGTGATGTGATTTCTGCGTTCGGACAGAGCACAGGCCATGCCAACGCGATTTCAAACCCGCCAAGGCCGCGGATTTGCTGGCGCGGCTCGGTCTGACTGGTCTGAACAGTTGGGCCGCGTTTCGCACCTTTATCGAGCGTCGGTATCGGCCGTCGAACCCTGCTGGGGCACGACTTGCCGGGCGCGGCGAATAGCTTTACAACTAGTCGCTCACTGGCCGGATATACCCGAAAAAACATGAATTCCATCTCCCGTGCAGTTCCCGAAGTGGCCTTGCAAGGCATCCGCAAACTGATCGCCGATGAAGGCTTCGGTCCGGGGGATGCGTTGCCGTCGCAACGGGATCTGGCACTGCAACTGGGCGTGAGTCGGGCGTCCTTGCGCGAGGCCCTGTCGTCGTTGAGTGCGCTGGGGATGATCAGCGTGCAGCCCGGCAAAGGGGTGTTCGTACAATCGTCGGTGGAGGTTTCTCACGGTGAGTCGACAGCGGGTTGGCCATTCGCGGCCCAGGTCTCGCCACTGGATATCTTCCAGTTGCGCTATGCCCTGGAGGGTTTCGCAGCCGGAATGGCGGCGGCGACGCTGAGCCCCGATGAGCTCGACGTGCTGGGTGACAACGTCGAGGCCATGCGCCGGGAGCTGAAATCAGGGGATTTCGACGCGGCGGCGCGGCTGGATTTCGAATTTCATCGGCGAATCCTGCAGGCCGGCGGCAACCAGGCGATGCTGAACATCCTCACCGCCAGCGCCGAGATCTTCCTGGAGAGCCAGAAGTTGCCGTTCATCAGGGCGGAACGGGCCATGGAAACCTGGCAGGAGCACCGAAAAATCCTGCGGGCACTGTCCCGGCGCTCCTCGGGCTCTGCCCAGAAAGCCATGCAGGAGCATGTCCGCAACGCTGCGCTACGCACCGGAATCTGCTTCGTCGCCCCGGCCGCCTGATGACCTGGCTCATGTCAAAATGCGTCTGGCGCCATAGCGAGACTCAATCAACAGTGACTTCCTGAACCCGGGAAGGGCAGCTATGATGGGCCACGTTTTTTTGCTGACAACCCCGGAGATTTCCATGAGCAGCGATCTGATCAAACACGTTACCGACGCTAGCTTCGACGACGAAGTACTCAAGTCCGAAGGCGCGGTACTGGTCGACTATTGGGCTGAGTGGTGCGGTCCCTGCAAGATGATCGCTCCGGTTCTGGACGAGATTGCCGAGACCTACAAGGGCAAGCTGACTGTCGCCAAGCTGAACATCGACGAAAACCAGGAAACCCCGGCCAAGCACGGCGTGCGTGGTATCCCGACGCTGATGCTGTTCAAGAACGGCAACGTCGAAGCCACCAAGGTCGGTGCGCTGTCGAAATCGCAACTGGCTGCTTTCCTCGACGCCAACATCTAAGCGCCGAATGCCATTGAAAAAGCCCCGCCAATCGCGGGGCTTTTTCGTTATTCGGGGCTAGACGCTCGCAAATCCAGGTGGTACATTCGGCCCCGCACTGGTTTCTCCATTGCCCCCTGCAAGCCGTCGCCGACGCACTCCTTTCGAATAAGTACGCGATCCTGTCGCCTTCTCCGCGGCGCGGCCTCATTAAGCCAAAAGCTTAATTTCCCCTCCATAAATGATTACGTCATTCCTATATGAATCTGACTGAACTCAAGCAAAAGCCGATTACCGAACTGCTCGAATTGGCCGAACAGATGGGCATAGAAAATATGGCCCGTTCGCGCAAGCAGGACGTGATTTTCTCCCTGCTCAAGAAGCACGCGAAGAGCGGCGAGGAAATCTCCGGTGATGGCGTGCTGGAGATTCTCCAGGACGGCTTCGGCTTCCTCCGTTCCGCGGACGCTTCCTACCTCGCCGGCCCGGACGATATCTACGTCTCGCCGAGCCAGATCCGTCGCTTCAACTTGCGCACCGGTGACACCATCGTTGGCAAGATCCGCCCTCCGAAGGAAGGCGAGCGTTACTTCGCGCTGCTCAAGGTCGACACGATCAACTTCGACCGTCCGGAAAACGCGAAGAACAAGATTCTTTTCGAAAACCTGACCCCGCTGTTCCCGACTGTGCGCATGAAGATGGAAGCTGGCAACGGCTCCACCGAAGACCTCACCGGTCGTGTCATCGACCTGTGCGCACCCATCGGCAAAGGTCAGCGTGGTCTGATCGTGGCGCCGCCGAAAGCGGGCAAGACGATCATGCTGCAGAACATCGCGGCCAACATCGCCCGTAACAACCCTGAAGTTCATCTGATCGTGCTGCTGATCGACGAGCGTCCGGAAGAAGTGACCGAGATGCAGCGTACCGTGCGCGGCGAAGTGGTTGCCTCGACGTTCGACGAGCCGCCGACCCGTCACGTGCAAGTCGCCGAAATGGTGATCGAGAAGGCCAAGCGCCTGGTCGAGCACAAGAAGGACGTGGTCATCCTGCTGGACTCCATCACCCGTCTGGCCCGTGCCTACAACACCGTGATCCCGAGCTCCGGCAAGGTGCTGACCGGTGGTGTCGATGCCCACGCTCTGGAAAAACCGAAGCGTTTCTTCGGCGCCGCGCGCAACATCGAAGAAGGCGGCTCGCTGACCATCATCGCCACCGCACTGGTTGAAACCGGTTCGAAGATGGACGAAGTGATCTACGAGGAATTCAAGGGCACCGGCAACATGGAGCTGCCCCTGGATCGTCGCATCGCCGAGAAGCGCGTGTTCCCGGCCATCAACATCAACCGCTCCGGCACTCGCCGCGAAGAGTTGCTGACCGCCGATGACGAGTTGCAGCGCATGTGGATCCTGCGCAAGCTGCTGCACCCGATGGACGAAGTGGCTGCCATCGAGTTCCTGGTCGACAAGTTGAAGACGACCAAGACCAACGATGAGTTCTTCCTGTCGATGAAGCGCAAGTAACACGAAGTCAGGTTGTAGAAAAAAGGGCGCCTCAGATGAGGCGCTCTTTTTTTTGCAAAGTTTTGTATCAAAATGGACAACTTCCGTGGGCCGGCTGGTGTCCGTGTTCATTATGGGTCTTCAAAGCGACAAGGAGCGTTATGCATACGTTTGGCAACCGCCGTGACATTGATGGCTTGAGGGCGCTGGCCGTTATTCCGGTTGTTTTGTTTCACTTCGGTTTCGGCACATTCAGCGGTGGTTTTGTCGGCGTCGACGTCTTTTTCGTTATTTCCGGGTTCCTGATCACCAGTATCCTGTTCCGCGAGATCAGTGCGCAGCGTTTCAGCTTCGCTGATTTCTGGGCGCGTCGGGCGCGACGTATCCTCCCGGCCTTGAGCATGGTGCTGCTGGCAACGTTGGCCGTGGGCTGGTTGCTACTGACGGCCAAGGACTTTTCAGAGCTTGGCAGGACGGTTCGTTATCAGTCGCTGTTTATCTCAAACATCCTGTTCATGCGTGAAGATGGCTATTTCGCGCCTGCCTCGGATTTGAAGCCGCTGCTTCACACTTGGTCCCTGGCTGTTGAAGAGCAGTACTACATCTTCTTTCCTCTGCTGATGGTGCTGTTGATGCGCCACGTTCGCCATTGGCGTTGGATGCTGTTTGCCCTGCTGCTGATTTCTTTCGGGCTGAATATCGCTTACATCGACCGCAAGCCTGACGTCGCTTTCTTCTCGCTGCCGACCCGTGCCTGGGAGCTTTTGTGCGGGGCGATGCTGGCGGTCTTGCCTGCGCCCAGGCACGCAGTTCGGCCGTGGGTCTGCCAGTTCGCCGCCGTGGCTGGATTGGTGGCGGTGCTGGCGGCGGTTTTCACTTTCGACGAAACAACGGTGTTTCCGGGCTGGTCCGCTTTATTCCCGGTGCTCGGTACCACGGCGTTGATCTGGTCAGGCGCCCGGTGTTCGACCTGGGTCGCTCAGGTGTTAAGTACCAGGGCTCTGGTCTGGGTTGGTTTGCTTTCCTATTCCTTTTACCTGTGGCATTGGCCGGTCTACGTCTATGCCAACGCCATCTCCATCGACGGAATCCAGCCCTGGGAGGCCGCGGGCTGGATTCTGCTGGCGCTGGTTTTTGCCTGGCTGAGCTGGCGTTTCGTTGAGCTTCCGTTCCGTGAAAAGCGCCTGCTGGCTGGACGTAAACCCGTGTTGGTGGGAGGGCTGCTGGCCATGGCTGTCCTGGCTGTAAGCGGGTCGGTGGTGCGGTCGGCGGACGGCTTTCCCCAACGCCTTACCGGGAAAGCCATGGAGTACGCGCAGGCGCGGGAATGGCGAGCGGGGCAGATGAAATGCATGCTGGTGACTTCAGACAAACGTCCGGACAAGGCATGCCTGCTGGGCGGGCAAAAGGATGCCCCGGTGACCCGGCTGTTCTGGGGCGACAGTCACGCTGCGGCGCTGTTGCCGGCAATTGAAAGTAGCGCCGCGCACGGTGGTGGCCCGGTCTGGCTTTACAGCATGAGCGCCTGCCCGCCAATTCTCAGCGATGACCCGAGGCCGCGTTGCAAGGATTTCAACGAGCGGACCATGGATCAGGTTCGTCGCCTGAAGATCAGGGACGTAGTACTGGCATCCAACTGGAGCCTTTATGTCTACGGTCGTGAGGACGGCGACAAGAAGGTGCTGCTCGATCCTCGTGACAATACCGCCGAAGCCGAGGCGCGCATGGCCGCAGGGCTCAAGGCACGGGTCGCAGCGATCAGGGCGACGGGTGCGCAGGTCTGGTTGTTCAAGGAGGTGCCATTGCAGCGTAAGGGTGCCATCGGTCGACTGACGAGTCTGGCGCGGATAGGGCGTTCAGCCGAGGGGCTGGGCCGCCCACTCTCGGAGCACATGGCGCGCCAGCGCTTCCTGAGCGCCTTGTTCGACTCGATGAAGGCTGCCGACGCTGGGGTACATGTCATCGACCCTACGCCGTTGATGTGCTCGGATCGTGTCTGCCCAATCGAGGCCAATGGTTACTCGCAATACCGGGATGAGGATCATTTGTCGGACGTCGGTAGTGCTCGCCTGGGACCGTTGTTTGCTCCACTGCTGCTGGGTACTGCCGATAATTGACCGCTCTGCGCACGTGCGGGCTGCTGTTCGGGCGCTGGAGAAGGTAGGATGTACGCCTATTTTCGGGGTGGCATCTCAATGAAATTCAAGGATCTTCGGGATTTCGTGCAGCAGCTTGAGCAGCGCGGCGAGTTGAAACGCATCCAGGTTCCCATCTCTCCGGTGCTGGAGATGACGGAAGTCTGCGACCGCACGCTGCGGGCCAAAGGCCCGGCGTTGATGTTCGAGAACCCAACAGGCTACGACATACCGGTACTGGGCAACCTGTTCGGCACGCCTGAGCGCGTGGCCATGGGCATGGGCGCCGAGTCGGTCGACGAGCTGCGCGAGATCGGCAAGCTGCTGGCGTTTCTCAAGGAGCCCGAGCCACCCAAGGGCCTGAAGGACGTCTGGTCCAAACTGCCGATTTTCCGCAAGATCATTTCCATGGCGCCGAAAGTCGTCAAGGATGCGATTTGCCAGGAAGTGGTGATCGAGGGTGATGACGTCGACCTGGCGATGCTGCCGGTGCAGACCTGCTGGCCGGGCGATGTGGGGCCGCTGATCACCTGGGGCCTGACCGTCACCAAAGGCCCGAACAAGGATCGCCAGAACCTCGGTATCTATCGCCAGCAGGTGATTGGTCGCAACAAGGTCATCATGCGCTGGCTGAGCCATCGTGGCGGTGCGCTGGACTATCGCGAGTGGTGCGAAAAACACCCCGGCCAGCCTTTCCCCGTATCGGTAGCACTGGGCGCGGACCCGGCGACCATTCTCGGGGCGGTCACGCCCGTACCGGACAGCCTCTCCGAATACGCCTTCGCCGGCCTGCTGCGAGGCAACCGTACCGAACTGGTGAAATGCCGCGGCAACGACCTGCAGGTCCCGGCCACCGCCGAGATCATCCTCGAAGGCGTGATCCACCCCGGCGAAATGGCCGATGAAGGTCCGTACGGCGATCACACCGGCTACTACAACGAAGTCGACAGCTTCCCGGTGTTCACCGTCGAGCGCATCACCCATCGGATCAAACCGATCTACCACAGCACCTACACCGGTCGTCCGCCCGATGAGCCGGCCATCCTCGGTGTGGCGCTGAACGAAGTATTCGTGCCGATCCTGCAAAAGCAGTTCCCGGAGATCACTGACTTCTACCTGCCGCCGGAAGGCTGCTCGTACCGCATGGCCGTGGTGACCATGAAGAAGTCGTATCCAGGGCATGCCAAGCGGGTGATGCTGGGTGTCTGGTCGTTTCTGCGACAGTTCATGTACACCAAGTTCGTTATCGTCACTGACGACGATATCAATGCACGGGACTGGAACGATGTGATCTGGGCCATCACCACGCGCATGGATCCCAAGCGCGACACGGTGATGATCGAGAACACGCCGATCGACTACCTCGACTTCGCTTCGCCGGTCTCCGGCCTGGGGTCGAAGATGGGACTCGATGCCACGCATAAATGGCCCGGTGAAACCACCCGTGAGTGGGGCCGGGTTATCGTCAAGGATGAAGCCGTTACCCAACGGATCGATGCCATTTGGAATCAGTTAGGAATAGATTGATGCGTGTGACCTTGCAGCCGTCCGGTGCGGTGCTGGAGATACGGCCCGCCGAGCGGATTCTCGATGGTGCGCGGCGCCTGGGCTATGAATGCCCGCAAAGCTGCCGCAACGGCAACTGCCATGTCTGTGGCGCGTTGCTGGTGGAAGGCCGCGTGCAGCAGGCTGGCGACGTGCGTGATCACGGAGAGATCTTCACCTGCATCGCCGAGCCCCTGGAGGACTGTGTGGTGTTGTGGGACGGGGTCTTGGCGCCGGGCGAGCTGCCGGTGCGTCGCCTGGCGTGTCAGGTCACTGGCTGCGTTGATGTGGGCGGCGATGTCTGGCGGGTCAGTCTGCGTGCACCGGCGGGCAAGCCGCCGCGCTATCACGCGGGGCAGTATCTGATGATCGAGCGGGAGAACGGCGATAAGTCGGCTTTTTCCCTGGCGTCGGCGCCTCATTCGGGACGCGATCTGCAATTGCATGTGCTGGTGCGCGAAAACAGTGCGAAGGCGCTGCTGGATCAACTGCATCGCAACCCCAACGTTCATGTCGAAATGCCTTTTGGCGACACTCACTTGTCCGAATTGCCGGACGGCCCCTTGGTGTTGATCGCCGCCGGCACCGGCATGGCGCAGATGCACAGCCTGATCGAGCACTGTCGGGCAGAGGGCTTCAAGCATCCGGTGCATCTCTATTGGGGCGTGCGGCGGCCGGACGATTTCTATGAAATCGAGCATTGGGACGAGTGGAAGAAGCTGCCGAACCTGTTCCTGCACAAGGTCGTCAGCGACCTGTGTGGCTGGGAAGGGCGCTGTGGCATGCTCCATGAAGCGGTATGCGAGGACATCAGCGACCTGTCGGGTGTGCATGTCTACGCCAGCGGCTCACCGGCCATGATCTATGCCACCCTCGACGCGCTGGTGGAAGCCGGGATGGATGCCCATCAGATGCGCGCCGACGTGTTTGCCTACGCACCACGCGCCTGAGCCTTGATCTTGAACGATTCTAGATGATGCTTTTTTGTGGCGAGGGGATTTATCCCCGCTGGGCTGCGTAGCAGCCCCCATCAATTTATCTGACCCACCGAGCGCTCAGGTTTTAGGGCTGCTACGCAGCCCAACGGGGATAAATCCCCTCGCCACAGGTATTTTCCAGTGCCATGGGTGTCAGTGGCATCCAACTTGCGTGGGTTCTGACAAGCGTCAGCCCCATGACGCGCGCGCCATCCATTTCTCATCCTTGCGAGGAGCCTTCCGCTACCGGCCATGACCGCTATCGAAACCGCCATTACCTGCGCCCTCTACCCGCCACGGCTCGACTTGGGCGCGCAACTGACCCGAGAACAATTGCTCGCTTCGATGCAATCGACCATGAGCCTTCACCAGGGTGGCCCGGTCTGGTTGTTCGCTTACGGTTCATTGATCTGGCGGCCTGAATGCACGGCAGTGGAGCGGATGCGCGGACGGATCCACGGTTATCATCGCGGCTTGTACCTGTGGTCCCACGAGCATCGCGGTACGCCGGAATTGCCGGGGCTGGTGTTCGGGCTGGATCGCGGCGGCTCATGCAGCGGTTTCGCCTACCGATTGCCGGAGGAGAATCTCGAGGACTCGTTGTTTGCCTTGTGGCAGCGGGAAATGCCGGTTCCGTCCTATCGCCCGCACTGGCTCAGTTGCCGCCTTGAGAACGGCGACCGTGTGCAGGCCCTGGGCTTTGTGCTGGAGCGACACCTGCCCAGCTATGCCGGCAACCTGCCGGACCATGTGCTGAGCCAGGTGTTCGAAAGTGCCTGCGGGCGTTTCGGCACGACTCGCGATTATGTCGAGCAGACCATCCACGCCCTGCGTAGCCACGCCATGCCGGATCGGAATCTGGAGGCGCGGCTCAAGCGTTGCAGATCAACCCTCGATCAGGCCACCGCCTCGCGGCTCTGACTGCTGACTTGCTTGTGCCCAAGGGTTGGCGCGAGGAACGCCATGGCCAGCAGGCACGCGGCAATCAGCAGGATGAAACCGCCGTTCCAGCCGAAATAGTCCACCGTGTAACCCATCAGGGCACTGGCCGCGACTGAGCCGCCCAGGTAACCGAACAGGCCGGTAAAACCGGCAGCCGTACCGGCCGCTTTCTTGGGTACCAATTCCAGCGCCTGCAGACCCACCAGCATCACCGGGCCATAGATCAGGAAGCCGATCGCGAACAACGAGATCATGTCGATCATCGGGTTGCCCGGCGGATTGAGCCAGTACACCAGGGTCGCTACGGTCACCAGCGCCATGAACACCATGCCCGTCAGGCCACGGTTGCCCCGGAAGATCTTGTCCGACATCCAGCCGCACAGCAGCGTGCCGGGAATCCCTGCCCATTCGTACAGGAAGTAAGCCCAGGACGTCTTGTCGAAGTCGAAGTGCTTGACCTCTTTAAGATAGGTCGGCGCCCAGTCCAGGATGCCGTAGCGCAGCAAATAGACGAAGACGTTGGCCAGTGCGATGAACCAGAGCATTTTGTTGCGCAGCACATATTTGACGAAGATGTCCTTGGCGCTGAATTCGTTCTCGTGGCTGGCGTCGTACCCTTCCGGGTAATCGTTCTTGTACTTCTCGATGGGCGGCAAGCCCGTTGACTGCGGGGTGTCGCGCATGACAATGAAGGCAAATGCAGCCACCAGCAGGGCCACGGCAGCCGGTACGTAGAACTTGCTATGCCAGTCGTTGAACCATCCCATGCCAAGGATCGCCAACGGGCCAATCAGGCCGCCACCGACGTTATGCGCGGTGTTCCATACCGAAACCACACCGCCACGTTCTTTCTGCGACCACCAGTGCACCATGGTTCGCCCGCTTGGTGGCCAACCCATGCCTTGCGCCCAGCCGTTGATGAACAACAGGATGAACATCATGGTCACGCTGGACGTCGCCCACGGTGCGAAACCGAACACGAACATCACCGCGGCGGACATCACCAGGCCAAACGGCAGGAAGTAGCGAGGGTTGGAACGGTCGGACACGATGCCCATCAGAAACTTGGAAAGACCGTAGGCGATCGCAATCGCCGACACCGCCACGCCAAGCTGGCCTTTTGTATAGCCTTGGGCGATCAGGTCAGGGAATGCCAGGGTGAAGTTCTTGCGCAGCAGGTAGTAACCCGCATACCCAATGAAAATCCCGGCAAAAATCTGCCAACGAAGGCGTCGGTAGGTGCTGTCTATTTTTTCTTCAGGCAGGGGGGCCTGGTGTGCGGCAGGGCGAAAGAAAGCAAACATTCAAGGACTCCGGATTCTTGTTATGACTGCGAATGCGAATGTTACAGTTTCATTACCGAAAATAGCATCGCTTGTTTTGCACTGCACAGTGGAAATATTGCCGGAGGGATGTTCATAAACGAACGCGTCGCCCAGGCACAAGCGGGCGACGTTGTGGGCCTTGGTGCTGCAAGCGCTTGGATATTACGGAGTCGCGGCCCGATGCCGTGGGCTTCGGGGCCGCATCGATGCAGTCAACGCACCTGCACAACCACCTTTCCCACAGCCTTGCGCTGGGCGAGGTCGTTGATCGCCTGGGCGGCGTTGTCCAGTGGATACAGTTGCGAGACCAGCGGCTTGAGCCTGCCCTCGGCGAACCAGCCGAACAATTGTTGGAAGTTGGTGGCGTTGTCCTGGGGCTGGCGCTGGGCAAAGGAGCCCCAGAATACACCCACCACGGCAGCGCCTTTTAGCAGGGCCAGGTTCACTGGCAATTCGGGAATACGTCCACTGGCGAAGCCGACCACCAGTAGCCGGCCATTCCAGGCGATGGAGCGGATGGCCTGGTCGAACAGATCGCCGCCCACCGGATCGTAGATGACATCGGCGCCCTGGCCGTCGGTGAGGCGTTTGATCTCGTCCTTGAGGCTGGTTTCGCTGTAATTGATCAATTCGTCGGCGCCGGCGGCCTTGGCTACGGCGAGTTTTTCCGCGTTGCTGGCGGCGGCGATCACCCGGGCCCCCATGGCCTTGCCGATCTCCACCGCCGCCAGGCCTACGCCGCCGGAGGCACCGAGCACCAGGAGGGTTTCACCGGGCTGCAGGTTGGCCCGCTGCTTGAGGGCATGCATCGAGGTGCCGTAGGTCATGCTGAAGGCTGCCGCGGTGTTGAAGTCCATGGACGCCGGGATCGGCAATACGTTGTAGCCCGGCACCGCGACCTGTTCGGCAAAGCTGCCCCAGCCGGTCAGCGCCATCACTCGGTCACCGACCTTGAGGTGACTGACCTTTTCACCCACATCCCTGACGACCCCCGCCGCTTCGCCGCCGGGAGAAAACGGGAAGGGCGGTTTGAATTGATATTTGCCCTCGATGATCAGCGTGTCAGGGAAGTTCACCCCGGCGGCGTGCACGTCCAGCAGCACTTCGTTCTTCTTCGCGACGGGGCTGGCGACCTCTTCCAGCACTAGCGATTCGGCAGGGCCGAATTCTTTGCACAGCACGGCTTTCATCAGGGCTATTCCTTTGGGAGTGATGGCCGATAAGTGTAGGTGTGAGAGACAACGGGTCAACGAGCATGCCCCGCCCTGATAGCCGGCCATAAGCTTGTGCTTGAACGGCGGGTCGGTATGCTGGGCCGCAAACCGGATGAGGAGTCGAATGTGAAAGCGTGGATCGTGTTGATGCTAGCCCTGTCGTTGCCTGCGGCAGTCATGGCCGAAGAAGCCAAGGAAGCAAAAGAAGGTGAGGCGCCGAAGGTCAGCTACATCACCCTGAGCCCGCCCTTTGTGGGCAACTACGGTCTGGATGGCACGGCGAAACTGAAGGTCTACAAGGCCGACGTGGCCCTGCGCGTCACCGGCGATGCCGCTGTAGCCGCGGTGAAGGCCAATGAACCACTGATTCGTAACCAATTGGTTGCGCTGTTCGCCCAGCAGACCAGCGAGACCATGAACAGCCTTGAAGCCAAGGAAAAGTTGCGCCAGGAAGCGTTGAAGCAGACCCAGCAAGTGATGAACGACGAGACCGGCAAGCCGATGGTGGATGATCTGTTGTTCAACAACCTGATCATTCAGTAAGTCGCCTGCTGTCCGAGCGTGCCTCATCGCGAGCAGGCTCGCTCCCACATTGAATCGATGAAGATCCCCTGTGGGAGCGAGCCTGCTAGCGATGGCGGACCGAGGGGCGCCGATAGTGCTAGGGCCTCAGCGCCATCACCGCTGCCCACTGTTCTGCCGTCACCGGCATCACCGACAGGCGTGAGCCCTTCTGTACCAGCGGCATTTCGGCCAGGGCGGTTTGCTGCTTGAGGTAGTCGAGTTTCAGCACGCGGGAAAAGGTTTCGATATGGGTGACGTCGATCGCGGTCCAGGGGTTTTTATCCGGACTGGCCTTCTGATCAAAGTAGTGGCTGTCGGGCTCGAGCGCCGTGGGGTCCGGGTAGGCCGTCCGGACGATCTGCCCGATTCCGGCAATGCCTGGCTCCGGGCAGCTGGAGTGGTAGAAAAAGAAGGAATCGCCTTGCGCCATGGCCCGCAGGAAATTGCGTGCCTGGTAGTTGCGAACCCCGTCCCAGCGGGCCTGGCCGAGCTTTTCCAGGTCCTGGATGGACAATTCGTCGGGCTCGGATTTCATCAGCCAATAGGCCATGACGTCTACTCCTGGGCGGTGTGCTAAAAATAGTTCAGCGATTTTATGACAAACCGACAGTCGGTTGACGCCAGAGTTTGCGTGGCGGTCGAGGTTGTCGCAAAATGCCGGCCTTCCAAGCTTGACGCTGCTGCACGGCCAAATAAGAAAACCGCTGCTGTCATCGTGTGTGATATGCCTTGAGGGGGGCAATCGATGAAACGCAAACCGGATTTGTTGTGGATTCTGGTCATTCTGTTCGGCCTGGGTGTCGTGACCACGGGTTATGCTCAAAGCCTGTGGGCGAACAAGACCGAGGCACCGATGGACATCACCCAACCTGCGCCACCGCTTAAACGCTGAGTCTGTTTCCCAGGCGCCGCTGAGTTGCGCGGCGCCTATCCTGCGATATACCAATGCCTGTCACTGACCGTTCCTTGCAGCGGTACATCCCAGCTCGCCTGCGCGAGTCTTTCGACTTTCTGGCATTCATGGGCCAGTCCCAGCAACGTTGGCTTGCGCCATGACTTGCGTCGCGCCAAGTACGCCAGGCTGCGGTCATAAAACCCGCCCCCCATGCCCAGTCGGCCGCCTACATCGTCGAACCCCACCAGTGGCAGCAATACCAGGTCCAGTGTCCAGACCTTGCGTTGCCGGGCGACATCGATCCGTGGTTCGAGAATACGAAAACGATTGGGGTGCAGTTGCTCACCGGGACGGATGCGCTGGAAAACCATCTTGGTCCGCGGCCATGGGCTGAGCACCGGCAGGTAAGTGGCCTTGCCCCGGCGCTGGGCGGCGCGCAGCAGCAGGCGCGGGTCAATCTCGCCATCGTTGGGCAGGTACAGGGCGACGTGCCTGGCGCGGCGAAACATTGGATGCTGGGCCAGTTGCCGGTAGAGCCCTTGGGCGGCTTGCCGTTGTTGGGCTGGCGTCAGGGCGCGACGGGCCTGGCGCAGCAGGCGTCGAAGTTGGGGGCGGGGCAGCAACGCGGGTTCGGACATGGTCGATGCTTCGAGTCTGGCTTGGATGACACAGCGTAACCGCCCAGAAATGCCTGCGCCAGACACGACAATGCCAGTCTTGAAGACTGGCATTGTCTGGAAAATCAGGCTCCCCGGATGAACCGCTGCCGGCTTAGCCCTTGAACCCGAGAGTTCAAGGTGGAAGTTGCAGGAGGCGTTAAGGCTTTCCGTCAAGCGGACATGCACACCGGCCCCAACGTGCAACCCCCGTGGTTGTGCGTATCGGCTCAGGGACATCACCAACTGGCAAGCACCCCAGGGAGTGACGCAAGTATACCCCAGGCAGCTTCGCGAATCAGCCCTTGCTGACGTCTGGATCGGTGGCCAGTACCAGATCCACCCGTTCCAGCAGGTCGCGCACCTGTTCACGGGTCGATCCGCTGACCTGCACATCAGGTGTATCCTGGCGATGCAGCAGGTCGTGGGTGATGTTCAAGGCGGCCATTACGGCGATGCGGTCGGCGCCGATGACTTTGCCGCTGCTGCGGATCTCGCGCATCTTGCCATCCAGGTAACGGGCAGCGCTCACCAGGTTGCTGCGCTCTTCCTGGGGGCAGATGATCGAATATTCTTTGTCGAGGATCTGCACGGTAACGCTATTGCTTGAACTCATGAGTCTTGCTCCAGGGCCTTGAGGCGCGAAATCATTGATTCGACCTTACGCCGGGCGATTTCGTTTTTTTCAATGAGGTGAGCGCGTTCCTCGCGCCAGGTTTTTTCCTGAGCTAATAAGAGTCCGTTTTGGCTCTTTAGTTGCTCGACCCGGTCAATTAGCAATTCGAGTCTGGCCATCAGCGCTTGCAGGTCGGTGTCTTCCATTGTGTCCACTGAAGATTGTGTCTGATGGGGAGGTGTGTCGCACAGCCTCTGATAGTCTTGGCGAGTCTGTCGATGTAGGATACAAGGCCTCCATTCTAGACATAGCGCCGTCTGGCGCCTAGCTGCCCATGCCCATTCAGAATTCCCCGTATCAAGCGTTCGCCACCCTGCTGAGCACCAGCGGCCACCCCGTATCGCCTGCCGAACTGCACGGCCTGTTGCTCGGCCGTAGCTGCGCGGGTGCCGGCTTCGACGCCGAAGGCTGGCTGGCCGATGCCGCCGAGCTGCTCGAAGGCGAGCCGGCGGACAATGTCCGCAATGCTCTCATTGGCCTGCAGGAAATGGTCAAGGGCGAGCTGACCAGCGATGACATGACCGTCGTCCTGCTGCTACCCACCGACGATGCGCCGCTGGCCGAGCGTGCCGCGGCCCTGGGCCAGTGGTGCCAGGGCTTCCTCGCCGGCTTTGGCCTGACCCGCCGTGCCTATGCGCTGAGCGCCGAGGCCAATGAGGTGTTGCAGGATCTGGCCGCGATCTCGCAGGTCCAGGATGCCCTGGAAGAGTCCGATGACGGCGAAAGCGACTATATGGAAGTGATGGAATACCTGCGAGTCGCGCCACTGCTGCTGTTCACCGAGACGAAAAAAACCGCTGAACCGGCCGCCAAACCGTCCTTGCACTGATTGCTTGAAAGGGAACACCGTCTGCCCATGATTCATATCCCGAAATCGGAATACAGCCGTCGCCGCAAGGCCCTGATGGCGCAGATGGAACCCAACAGCATCGCAATCCTGCCCGCCGCCGCCGTTGCGATCCGCAACCGCGACGTCGAGCATGTCTACCGCCAGGACAGCGACTTCCAATACCTCAGCGGTTTCCCCGAGCCGCAGGCGGTGATCGTGCTGATGCCCGGCCGGGCCCATGGCGAATACATCCTGTTCTGCCGCGAGCGCAACGCCGAGCGTGAGTTGTGGGATGGCCTGCGCGCCGGTCAGGAAGGCGCGATCCGTGATTATGGTGCCGACGACGCATTCCCCATCACCGACATCGACGACATCCTGCCGGGCCTGATCGAAGGCCGCGACCGGGTGTATTCGGCCATGGGCAGCAACCCGGAATTCGACCGGCACCTGATGGAGTGGATCAACGTGATTCGCTCCAAGGCCAACCTCGGTGCCCAGCCGCCGAACGAATTCGTTGCCCTGGATCACTTGCTGCACGACATGCGCTTGTATAAATCGGCGGCGGAAGTGAAGGTCATGCGTGAAGCGGCGCGGATCTCCGCCCTGGCGCATATCCGGGCGATGCAGGCGGCGCGTCCCGGGCTCTACGAATACAGCCTGGAAGCCGAGCTGGATTACGAGTTCCGCAAGGGTGGGGCGAAAATGCCGGCCTATGGCTCGATTGTCGCGGCGGGCCGCAATAGCTGCATCCTGCATTACCAGCAGAACGACGCGCTGCTCAAGGATGGCGACCTGGTGCTGATCGACGCCGGTTGTGAAATCGACTGCTACGCCAGCGATATCACGCGTACGTGGCCGGTCAACGGTAGGTTTTCCCCTGAACAGAAGGCGATCTACGAGTTGGTGTTGGCGGCCCAGGAAGCGGCGTTTGCCGAGATCGCGCCGGACAAACACTGGAACCAGGCCCATGAGGCGACGGTCCAGGTCATTACCGAGGGGCTGGTGCGCCTGGGGCTGCTGGAGGGGGAGGTTGACGAGTTGATCGCCAGCGAAGCCTACCGTGCGTTCTACATGCACCGCGCCGGTCACTGGCTGGGCATGGATGTGCATGATGTGGGTGAATACCGGGTCGGCGGTGAATGGCGGGTATTGGAAGTCGGCATGACACTGACCGTGGAGCCGGGCATCTACATTGCGCCGGGCAACCGCAGCGTAGCGAAAAAATGGCGCGGCATTGGCGTGCGCATCGAGGATGACGTAGTGGTGACCAGAAGCGGTTGTGAAATCCTGACCCGAGGCGTACCCAAGACCGTTGCCGAAATCGAGGCCCTGATGGCCAACGCACGGGATCAAGTGGCATGAGTCGGGTCAATCTGGCGATCATCGGCGGTGGCCTGGTGGGTGCGAGCCTGGCCCTGGCCCTGCAGGC
The DNA here is from genome assembly GCF_006227205.1 of Pseudomonas sp. ICMP22404. Classification (GTDB taxonomy): domain Bacteria; phylum Pseudomonadota; class Gammaproteobacteria; order Pseudomonadales; family Pseudomonadaceae; genus Aquipseudomonas. The sequence goes on along the minus strand of NZ_VCNG01000001.1, from coordinate 335,881 downwards.
GGGGGCCAAGGCCCGGGGCTGGAAGATCGTCCTGATCGAGCCCTTCGCCCCAGGTCATGCCTGGCAACCGAGCTACGATGCCCGCTCCTCGGCATTGTCCTTCGGCTCCCGGCAGATCTATCAGCGCCTGGGGCTATGGCAGGAGATTTCCCAGCGTGCCGAGCCCATCAAACAGATCCATGTGTCCGATCGCGGACGGTTTTCCACGGCTCGGCTGTCGGCCGCCGAGGAAGGCGTCCCGGCCTTGGGCTACGTGGTGGAAAACGCCTGGCTTGGCCAGTGCCTGTGGCAAGGCCTGGACAAGGACGTGGTCAGTTGGCGTTGCCCGGCGCAAGTCACTCGAATGGAGCCACTGGTTGACGGTTATCGCCTGACCCTGGATGACGAAACGCTCCTGGAATGCGACCTCGCGGTGTTGGCCGACGGTGGTCGTTCCGGTCTTCGGGAGCAGCTGGGCGTCGGTGTACGCAAGCGCCCGTATGACCAGAGCGCGTTGATCGCCAACATCACCCCCAGCGAAGCCCACGATGGCATGGCCTTCGAGCGCTTCACCGATGACGGTCCGATGGCCTTGTTGCCGCTGCCGGAGAATCGCTGTGCCCTGGTCTGGACCCGCCAGGGCATGGATGCGCAACGGCTGGCGGACCTCGACGAGCGCAGTTTCCTCAGTGAATTGCAGAGCGTGTTCGGTTATCGCCTGGGGACGTTGAAGCAGGTGGGCGTGCGACATCTGTACCCGTTGGCGCTGGTGGAGGCCGAAGAGCAGGTGCGCCCGCATCTGGCGATCCTCGGCAACGCCGCCCACAGCTTGCATCCGATTGCCGGGCAGGGCTTCAACCTGTCGCTGCGCGACGCCCAGGCCTTGGCGGACGCCTTGCTGGACAGTGAAAGCGCACCGGGGGATTTTGCCGTGCTGCAGGCCTATCGCGAGCGCCAGCGGATGGATCAGGCCTTGACGGTGGGTTTCTCTGACCAGGTCACGCGGCTGTTCAGCAGTCGCCTGCCACTGGTGTCGGTGGCCCGTAACCTCGGCCTGCTCGGTCTCGACGCGTTGCCCCCCGCCAAGCGCTGGTTCGCCCGTCAGGCCATGGGCCTTGGGACCCGGCCCGATGTATAGGCATGGGGTTGGACATTCTTTTCATGGGCGGCTCTTGTCGCCCGCAAAACAGGCTTAAGGCATGGAATTGCGTGCAGATCTGCTGATTGTCGGCGCCGGTATGGTGGGTAGCGCCTTGGCGCTGGCGTTGCAGGGTAGCGGCTTGCAGGTGTTGTTGCTCGACGGCAGCCCGATGAGCGTCAAACCCTTCGATCCACAGGCGGCATTCGAGCCCCGGGTCAGTGCGCTGTCGACGGCCAGCCAGCGCATCCTCGAGCGCCTTGGCGTCTGGGACGGCATCGTTGCGCGCCGCGCCAGTCCCTACACCGACATGCACGTATGGGACGGCAGTGGCACCGGGCAGATTCATTTTTCCGCTGAGAGCCTGCATGCCGACACCCTGGGGCATATCGTTGAAAACCGTGTGGTACAGGACGCATTGCTGGACCGGCTGCATGATTGCGACCTGGGCTTGCTCGCCAATGCGCGACTCGAACAGATGCGTCGCTCCGGCGATGACTGGCTGCTGACCCTGGCTGATGGCCGCACCCTGCGGGCACCGCTGGTCATCGCCGCCGACGGCGCGAATTCCGCCGTGCGCCGCCTGACGGGGGTTGCCACCCGCGAGTGGGATTACCTGCACCATGCCATCGTCACCAGCGTTCGCAGCGCCCGGCCTCATCGAATGACGGCATGGCAGCGCTTCACCGACAACGGCCCGCTGGCATTCCTGCCCTTGGAACGCGACGGCCGACACGATTGGTGTTCGATTGTCTGGTCCACGACCCCTGGCGAGGCACAGCGCCTGATGGCACTGGATGACGCCGGTTTCTGCAACGAGCTGGAGCGGGCCTTCGAAGGTCGACTCGGCCAGGTGGTCGGCGCCGACCCGCGCCTGTGCGTACCGCTGCGCCAGCGTCACGCCAAGCGCTATGTGGCCGAAGGCCTGGCCTTGATCGGTGATGCGGCCCACACCATTCACCCGCTGGCCGGGCAGGGCGTGAACCTGGGTTTCCTCGACGCGGCTGTGCTGGCCGAAGTGCTGCTGCAGGCCGCCGCACGAGGCGAGCGGCTGGCCGACGTCAAGGTGTTGAGCCGCTACGAGCGCCGGCGCATGCCCCATAACCTGGCGCTGATGGCGGCGATGGAAGGTTTTGAGCGGCTGTTCCAGGCCGATCCATTGCCGGTACGCTGGTTGCGCAATACCGGGTTGAAGCTGGTGGACCGCCTGCCCGAGGCCAAAGCGCTGTTCGTGCGCGAAGCACTGGGGTTGATCGGGGATCTGCCGGATCTGGCCAAGGCCTGAGCGTTATGGTGGGGCAGATGGCCCTATCGCGGGCATGCCTTGCTCCCACAGAGCAGGTTGGCCTGGATCTGTGAAAGTGAGCTGTCCTTGTGGGAGCAAGGCTTGCCCGCGATGACGATTGCATGGCTAGCCTACCAGTACGGCAACATTTGGAAATGTCTCCACCCACTGTTTGATTGAGCTGCCAAATGTGAGTCTTTATCATTTGCGCTCGTTCACCCACCGAGAGACCGCTTCCATGTTGGCACCCAAGCGCCTGCTGTCCGCCCTCGCCCTGACCCTGATCGGCTCCACTGCCGTGCAGGCCGCCGATGAGGTGGTGGTCTACTCCTCACGCATCGATGAGCTGATCAAGCCGGTCTTCGATGCCTACACCAAAAAGACCGGTGTATCGGTGAAGTTCATCACCGACAAGGAAGCGCCGTTGATGCAGCGCATCAAGGCTGAAGGTGAAAATGCCACCGCAGACCTGCTGCTCACCGTCGACGCCGGCAATCTCTGGCAGGCCGAGCAGATGGGCATTCTCCAGCCATTCACCTCCCCGGTGATCGACGCCAACATCCCATCTCAATATCGTGCTTCTTCCCATGCCTGGACCGGCTTGAGCCTGCGGGCACGGACCATTGCCTACTCCACCGAGCGGGTCAAACCCGACGAGCTGACCACCTACGAAGCCCTGGCGGATGATCAATGGGAGGGTCGCCTGTGCCTGCGCACTTCGAAGAAGGTCTACAACCAGTCCCTGACCGCCACCCTGATCGAAACCCACGGTGCCGAAAAAACCGAACAGATCCTCAAGGGCTGGGTCAGGAACCTGTCCACCGATGTGTTTTCCGACGACACCGCATTGCTTGAGGCAATCAACGCCGGGCAGTGCGACGTCGGCATCGTCAACACCTATTATTACGGTCGCCTGCACCAGCAGAAGCCGGATCTGAAAGTGAAACTGTTCTGGCCGAACCAAGCCGACCGGGGTGTGCACATCAACCTGTCGGGCATCGGCCTGACCCGGCACGCACCGCACCCCGAGGCGGCCAAGAAACTGGTGGAGTGGATGACTACGCCAGAGGCCCAAAGTATCTTTGCCGACGTGAACCAGGAGTTTCCAGCCAATCCGCAAGTGCAGCCGTCCAAGGAAGTCGCGGCCTGGGGCAAGTTCAAGGCCGACACGCTGCCGGTGGAGGTCGCGGGCAAGCGCCAGGCCGAAGCCATTCGCATGATGGATCGGGCGGGCTGGAACTGATATACGGGACGAGGTCCCCTGTGGCGAGGGGATTCATCCCCGCAGGGTCGCGGAGCGACCCTGATGGAAGCCATGCTGTGTGTCAGGCGGACTGAGTCGTTTTCCATGGGCTTGCTTCGCAAGCCAGCGGGGATAATTCCCCTCGCCACAGGTTCTGTGTGAGCCTGCCCATGCATCATTTGAACGAGCACCTTCCTTGACCCACCCCGCCCAACGCCGCTGGTATCCCCTGGTCTTCGTCATCGCCGCGCTGGTCCTGTTGCCCTTGAGTGTGCTGCTGCTGTCCTGGCAAAGCATCGACCCGCAGATCTGGTCCCACCTATGGGAAACCCAGATGCCGCGCTTGTTGGGCAACACCCTGACGCTGATAGTGGGCGTGGGGGTCGGTGTGACTGTGCTGGGCGTCAGCCTTGCCTGGCTCACCAGTCTGTGTGAGTTCCCGGGCCGACGTTGGCTCGACTGGGCATTGATGCTGCCGTTCGCGATTCCTGCCTACGTGCTGGCGTTTGTCTTCGTGGGCCTGCTGGACTTTGCCGGTCCGGTGCAAACCCTGTTGCGTGACTGGTTCGGCAGCGGCCTGCGCATGCCCCGGGTCCGCTCCACCGGCGGGGTCATCCTGGTGCTGGTCCTGGTCTTTTATCCTTACGTGTACCTGCTGGCGCGCAGTGCATTCCTGGCCCAGGGCAAGGGTTTGATGGAGGCGGCGCGGGTGCTCGGGCAGTCGCCGTGGCAGGCTTTCTGGCGCGTGGCATTGCCGATGGCCCGGCCGGCCATCGGGGCGGGCGTAGCGCTGGCGTTGATGGAAACCCTGGCGGATTTCGGAGCGGTGTCGGTGTTCAACTTCGACACCTTCACCACGGCCATCTACAAGACCTGGTACGGCTTCTTCAGCTTATCCAGTGCTGCCCAACTGGCCAGCCTGTTGTTGCTGGCGGTGATGCTGGTGCTCTACGGCGAACGCCGGGCCCGGGGCGCCCAGCGGGCCAGTAACGAACGGCCCAGGGTCAAGGCCTTGTACACCTTGCATGGCCTCAAGGCCGCGGCAGCCAGCGGTTGGTGCCTGCTGGTATTCGCCTGCGCATTTGTCGTCCCGGTCCTGCAACTGGTGGTGTGGTTCTGGCAGCGGGGCCGTTTCGATCTGGACGAGCGCTATGCCGGGTTGATTATCCATACCCTTTACCTGGGGGGGCTGGCGGCGTTGGTCACCGTTTGCGTGGCCTTGTTGCTGGCCTTCGCCAGGCGCCTGGCCCCGACCCGGGCTATTCGCGCCGGCGTGGGGCTGGCGAACCTGGGGTACGCCTTGCCGGGTTCGGTGCTGGCAGTCTCGATCATGCTTGCATTCAGCTACCTGGACCGTGAACTGGTTATCCCGCTGTCGACCTTGCTCGGCGGCGCGGGCAAGCCCCTGCTGCTGGGTAGCCTGTCAGCCCTGTTGCTGGCCTATCTGGTGCGTTTCCTGGCCGTGGCGTACGGGCCTCTGGAAAGCAGTCTTGGACGAATCCGTCCGTCGTTGCCAGAAGCCGCACGCAGTCTCGGTGTCAGCGGGCCGCGATTGTTTTTCAACGTGTATCTGCCGCTGCTGTTGCCCGGCACCCTGAGTGCCGCGTTGCTGGTGTTCGTGGATGTGCTCAAGGAAATGCCCGCGACCCTGCTCATGCGTCCGTTCGGTTGGGACACCCTGGCGGTGCGGATCTTCGAAATGACCAGCGAAGGGGAGTGGGCCAGGGCCGCGCTGCCGGCGCTGACCCTGGTACTGGTGGGATTGTTGCCGGTCATCGGATTGATACGACGTTCGGCTCATCGGAGCTGATAGAGCGAGTCCCCAGGTGTCAGTACGAGTGTCCTGTTTCGCCAATACGTTCCTTTTCTGACGGCAACGGCCACCATCAAAAAAGAACAGGATTGGTGATACAGGACACCGGATCATGCGGCTACAATGCGCGGCATTCGGTGTGCTCCGTCTGTCGGACAGTCCGCACCTTCGCCAAGCCCGGAAGGAGAAACCCATGGGACAGCGTACGCCTCTGTATGACCTTCATCTCGCCCTTGGCGCGAAGATGGTCGATTTTGGCGGTTGGGATATGCCTCTGCATTACGGCTCGCAAGTCGAGGAGCACCACCAGGTGCGTCGCGACTGCGGTGTGTTCGATGTATCCCACATGACGGTGATCGATGTTGCCGGTACCCAGGCCAAGGCCTGGCTGCAGCGCTTGCTCGCCAGCGACGTCGATCGCTTGCAGGACACGGGTAGTGCTCTCTACAGCGCCATGCTCAACGAGCGGGGCGGCATCGTCGACGACATGATTGTCTACCGTGTCGACGAGGGCTACCGGCTGGTTTTCAACGCCTCGACCCGTGACCAGGATCTGGCCTGGATGCAGGCGCAGCTCGGGGAATACGCCGTGCAACTGCGCGAACGTCCCGAACTGGCGATGCTGGCCATCCAGGGGCCCCAGGCCCGGCACAAGATTGCCGAGCTGGTCTCCCAATCGCGCGGTCAATTGATCCAGCAACTCAAGCCCTTCGAAGGCCGCGCCGACGGTAACTGGTTCATCGCGCGCACGGGCTACACCGGTGAAGACGGCCTGGAGATTGTCCTGCCTGCCCACGAAGCACCAAGCTTTTTCAATGATCTGGTGGGGGCGGGCATTTCGCCCATTGGTCTCGGTGCTCGCGATACCTTGCGTCTGGAGGCTGGCATGAACCTCTACGGCCAGGACATCCACCAGGACATTTCCCCATTGGCCTCGAACATGGCCTGGACCATTGCCTGGGAGCCGGCGAGCCGCCAGTTCATCGGGCGCCGTGCGCTGGAAGCCGAATTGGCGGGGGGCGTGCAGCACAAACTGGTTGGCCTGGTGCTGGAAGAGCGCGGCGTCTTGCGCGCCCATCAGGTGGTTCGCATTGCCGATGTGGGCGAAGGTGAGATCACCAGTGGCAGTTTTTCTCCTACGCTTAGCAAGTCAATCGCCCTGGCACGCGTTCCGATGGCTACCGCCGACCGTGCCGAGGTGGAAATTCGTGGTAAGTGGTACCCGGTACGGGTGGTCAAGCCGACCTTCGTCCGCCATGGCAAGACCCTGATTTAACCTTTCACGGCGGGCCGCTGGCCGCTGACACTTTCTCTTGAGGACACAGAATATGAGTGATATCCCTGCCGAACTGCGTTTTGCCGAAAGTCATGAGTGGGCGCGTCTGGACACTGACGGTAACGTCATCGTGGGCATTTCCGACCATGCACAGGAAGCGCTGGGTGACGTGGTGTTCGTCGAACTGCCGGAAATCGGTAAGGTTTTTGAGGCCTCTGAAGCGGCGGGTGTGGTGGAGTCGGTCAAGGCTGCTTCGGACATCTATGCCCCGGTCGGCGGCGAAGTGATCGCTGTCAACGAAGAGCTGGCCGGTTCGCCGGAGCTGTTGAACTCCGAGCCGTACGACGCCTGGATCTTCAAGCTCAAGCCTTCCAATGCGGCTGTTGATCTCGGCAAGCTGCTTGATGCGGCTGGCTACAAGGCTGCCATCGGCGAATGATGAACCGCTAATGTGGGAGCGAGCCTGCTCGCGATGGCGGTGTGTCAGTCAGCATGAATATTACTGACCTACCGCTATCGCGAGCAGGCTCGCTCCCACAAGAGATGACTTGCAAGGCAAAAAAATGCCGCTCGATCGAGCGGCATTTTTCATGGGGCTGTATCAGTCCTGGGCGACGGCGTTTTTCGCTAGGATCGCATTGGCCAGTTCCATGTCGGTAGCCTGCAGGCCTGGGTTATCGGCACGGACCTTCTGCATCGCGGCTTCCAGGTATGGACCGCGGATGTTGCCGTCACTGGCGACAAAGCTACCGGCATCGTCCTGAGCGGCGACGATCAGTTTGTGGTCCTTGAAAGTCAGATAGGTGGAACCGGTGGTTGCACCGGAAGAGATGACGTTACGCCAAAACGTGTCGGCCATTGCCGAGCCAACAGGAAGAGACAGCAAGGCTAGGGTAGCGACAGCAAGTTTGAGACGCATGATGGTGACTCCACTGGGTTAACTATGAATTTGGATTACCTGCGCCTGTATTCAGTTCCGTGACCTGCCGCCCAAGCGTCATCGGGCCTACTTGTGCTCGCTTTGCGGTGTCACCCGCAGCACCTCCTCTACGGTCGTCAGCCCTGCGGCGATTTTCTGCGCACCGGACAGCCGCAAGCTGCGCATGCCTTCCTTGAAGGCCTGGCGGCGTACTGCCAGCAGGTCGGTGTCGGCATGGATCAGTCCCTTGATGCTGTCACTCAGTTGAAGTATTTCGTACACCCCGGCGCGTCCGCGATAACCGGTATCACGGCACTCCAGACAACCGACGGCTTGTTGGGCATTGCTCGGCAACGGGGCCTGCCAGGGCCGGGTCAGGGTTTGCCAATCGTCCTCGTCCAGGGTCAGGGGCGCCTTGCAATGTGGGCACAGCGTGCGCACCAGGCGCTGGGCCATGATCCCGAGGACCGTGGCCTTGATCAGATAGTGGGGCACGCCGAGTTCAAGCAGGCGACTGATGGCGCTCGGCGCATCGTTGGTGTGCAGAGTCGAGAGCACAAGGTGTCCGGTGAGTGCCGCCTGGATCGCCATCTCGGCGGTTTCCAGGTCACGGATTTCGCCGATCATGATGATGTCCGGGTCTTGCCGCATGAGTGCGCGTACGCCGGCGGCGAAACTCAGGTCGATGTTGTGTTGCACCTGCATCTGGTTGAAGGACGACTCGACCATCTCGATCGGGTCCTCGATGGTGCAGAGGTTCACCTCCGGCGTCGCCAGTTTCTTCAGGGTGGTGTAGAGGGTGGTGGTCTTGCCGGAGCCGGTAGGACCGGTCACCAGGATGATGCCGTTGGGCTGACGCGTCATGTCCTGCCAGCGGCGCAGGTCGTCGGCGGAGAAGCCGAGTTGGTCGAAGTCCTTGAGCAGGACTTCGGGGTCGAAGATCCGCATGACCATTTTTTCGCCGAACGCCGTGGGCAATGTCGACAGGCGCAACTCCACTTCGTTACCGTCCGGGGTCTTGGTCTTGACCCGGCCGTCCTGGGGTTTGCGTTTTTCCGCGACGTTCATCCGTCCCAGGTTCTTCAGGCGACTGATGATCGCCATCGTCACCTGGGGCGGGAACTGATAGACGGTGTGCAGCACCCCGTCGATGCGAAACCGCACCGTGCCCTGTTCGCGACGCGGCTCGATGTGGATATCACTGGCGCGCTGCTGGAAGGCGTACTGGAACAGCCAATCGACGATATTGACGATATGCGCGTCGTTGGCGTCCGGCTCCTGGTCGCTGGCGCCCAGATTGAGCAGTTGTTCGAAGTTGCTGAGGTTGCTCGGTTGCTGGTCGGTAGTAGTGGCTCCACTGACCGATTTGGCGAGTCGATAGAACTCCACGCTCAGGCGCTGGATATCCACGGGGTTGGCGACTACCCGCTTGATCGGCAGCTTGAGCACATGGGTCAGGTCCGATTCCCAACTGCTGACGTACGGTTGGGCGCTGGCGACGGTAACCGCGTCGCGATCGACGGCCACCGCGAGGATCTTGTGGCGCTGGGCAAAGGCATAGGACATTAATGGCGTGACGGCCGCGACATTGATCTTCAGCGGGTCGATGCGCATGTACGGCTGGCCGGCCTGCTGTGACAGCCACAGGGTCAGGCTCTCCAGGTCCAGGCGCTTGCCGGGGCGGCTGAGGTCGTCAAGATGCTGGTTGGCGATGAACTCCAACGGGTGCAACTGGCTATTGGTGTTGTGGCGTCGCCGGGCATTGAGCGCGGTTTCGGCCGAATCCTGGCTGATGAAGCCTTGGGCGACCAGTTGGCGCAGCAGCTCATTGAGGTCCAGCCAGCGGTCCTGAGTGGCGTGTTTGGTGGACATGCGGGTTCCTATTGGACAATTGCAGCAAAGCCGCGATACAGACGCTTGCGCGTCCTGAGTCGGTCTGCAAAAGAATAGTCCCGACCCTATGAACCGTTGGGCCACTACCCGACCAATGCGTTTCGAATTCTTGCATTTCGCCTTTCAAGCGGTCGCCTGGACTGGCTCGAACCACTCATCGTCAGTGTTGCGCAGGTCCACCGAGCAAACGCTGATCAGGTTGCGTAATTTTTCCGCAAGCACCTGGGCACGGTGCCAGCTCAGCCCTTCGATGAGGATTTCCATTGTCAGCAGCTCGTCCTGGCGCTCGACGTGGACCTGCTCTGGCATCAAGCCCTGCAAGGCGAACAGATTCAGGGCCCGGCAGAGCAAATCGGCTTCGGCTTCGGCCAGCAATCGGTATTGCACACGGCAATGGGCGTTGGCGGTATGCCAGACATCGGCACGGGGGGCGAGGGCTTCGAATACGGGCATGGACGGTCTCCTGGGCTGGAGAGAAATGTTTACATGCGCGAAGGGGTATTTCTTATCTAAGATGAACGTAAATGGCGGTTCAATGAATTATCCAATTCTATATTTGATTCTTTATGGGTTTATTTATGCACAGTGAGCTGGATGGCTACGACCGCAGGATACTGGCGCTTCTGCAAGAGGATGCCTCGCTGTCCAGCGCGCAGATCGCCGAACAGGTGGGCCTGTCGCAGTCGCCGTGCTGGCGACGGATCCAGCGGATGAAGGAGGAAGGGATCATTCGCGGTCAGGTGACGCTGCTCGACCGCAAGAAAATCGGACTCAACACGCAGATCTTCGCCGAAATCAAACTCAACGCCCACGGGCGTTCGAACTTCACCGAATTCACCGAGGCGATTCGCGGCTTTCCCGAAGTCCTGGAGTGTTATGTGCTGATGGGGTCGGTGGATTTCCTGCTGCGCATCGTCACGGCGGACATCGAGGCGTATGAGCGATTCTTTTTCGAGAAGCTGTCGCTGGTGCCGGGGATACAGGAAGTGAACTCGATCGTGGCGCTTTCGGAGATCAAGTCCACGACGAGTTTACCGGTGATGCGCTGACGTCTGCTGTGTCTGTTCCGGCCCCATCGCGAGCAGGCTCGCTCCCACATTGATGCCATGTTCGTACACATCAACTGTGTCCGCTGAAGATCCGGTGTGGGAGCGAGCCTGCTCGCGATGGCGGTATTACAGACGCAACAACATCTTCCAGGCCCGATTCTGGTACACCGCAATCGCCTGATGCTTGCGTGCATCCAGGGCTTCGTCGGTAATGGGCTCGTTCGCCAGTTGCGCCAGTTTGTTCAGCTCGCCGTAGAGGCGGTCCATCTCCGGTATCTCCAGCACCGCACGGGCATGGTGCAGCCAGACCTGGATTCGCTCGATGCGAGGCAGTTGTTCAGCCAGGTCTTCCGGTTGCTGCTGGTAGCGTTGCAGTTGCAGGGACGAGGCTTCCTCGCCCAGCAGTCGAGGCAGCCAGCTATTGAGTTGCGCCGCGCCCTGGCGATTGCCACGGGTATTGCGCTCGGTCGTCCAGCCGCGGGCCAGCAGCCAGCGCGAAGCGTTCAGGGAGAACAGGCCCCAACGCGGGTCCTGCAACTCCTCAAGGAACTGCTCCGGTGCCGCCTTGCGCACGTCTTCGTCGTCCAGGCCGGCCTGGACCAGTGGACGCCAGTCTTCCAGCAGGGCGTCCAGGGCGATGCGCAAGTCGTGGGTCGATTGACGCGGTGCGGCCTGGCCAAGGCTGCTGAGCAAGGCTCGCAGTTCGGCGAGGTTCTCTACCCAGTCCAACAGCAGGCGCCAGTGGCCATTGAAGCGGTACTGCTCGGCCAGGCGCTGGCTGCTGCCCAGCAAATGCCAGCTCAGCGCGGCGAAGGCGTCGTCCAGCGGCATCTCGGCGGTCAATTGCGGGGCGGGCAGGCTCAGGGCGTAGCTGTTTGCATCGTACAGGCGGTAGCCACGTTCGGCCTTGCTGATGTCGCAGGGCATCAAGGGCAGGGTCGCGGCCAGTTCGGCGGCCAGCTCCAGCAGCGCGGCGGGCTCGCCTTCGCGCAGTTCCAACTCCAGCTCGCAGATTTCTTCCTTCTGCTTGCCGACCACGACATGACCCAGGTCCAGTGCCGCTTCGATGACCACTTTGCTTTTGCCGCGACCCCAGGCGATTTCGGCGCGCTCGCGGACGAAATCGGTGGTGAAGATGGCCTTGAGGGTTTTCTTGTCCAGTTCGGCCAAGGCCTCGGGCCAGCATTCGCCGTCGAGCTTCTTCAGGTCCAACTTGGCTTTGGGCAGGTGCCAGTCGTATTCATTGCGCTCGGACAGGCCGGCGATGCTCTGGCCACGGGTCTTGAGGGTCTGGATCACCTCTTCACCGTCGCGGCGCAGGCGCAGGGCGACCTTGGCCCGGGCCAGGTCTCGCTCGGGGGTGTCGAAATACTGGTTCATCAGCTCACGGCGTTCCCAGCCGCCTTTGTTGCGTTTTTTCAGCAGCGGATGCTCGCGCAAGGCTGTCAGGGTCTCGCGGCTGACGCGGAGTTTGATTTCGGTTTCTTTCTGCATGGCCGGAAAATCCAGGGATCGGGTGCGCAGCCGGGGGAAGGTGTGGCTGCCAAGGCCGTGCAGTGTACAGGAGTCCTCCGTCCTACGCGCCGCGACGGTTTATTCCTGGCACCGGATGGTTCTATGATGGGTGTCAATTTGTGAGTCCGGAGCCAGCGATGCCTTTGCCGTCCATGAAAGATCAGTTCGCTGCCCTGATCGCCGCGCCTTCGGTCAGTTGCACGCAGCCTGGGCTGGACCAGTCCAACAGCGCGGTGATCGAGCTGCTGGCGGGCTGGCTCGGCGACCTCGGGTTCTCCTGTGATATCCAACAGGTCAGCCCCGGCAAGTTCAACCTCCTGGCGAGTTTCGGCAGTGGCCCCGGCGGCCTGGTGCTGGCCGGGCACAGCGATACGGTGCCGTTTGACGGCGCATTGTGGCAGACCGATCCGTTGAAGCTCACCGAAGTCGATGGGCGCTGGGTCGGACTGGGCAGTTGCGATATGAAAGGCTTTTTCGCCCTGGCCATCGAAGCGCTCAAGCCATTGCTGGACCAGCCGTTCAAGCAACCGTTGCTGATTCTCGCCACCTGCGACGAGGAAAGCTCCATGGCCGGCGCCCGTGCGCTGGCCGAGGCCGGACGTCCCTTGGGGCGCGCCGCCGTCATCGGCGAGCCGACCGGCCTGCGACCGATTCGCCTGCACAAAGGCGTGATGATGGAGCGCATCGACATTCTCGGGCGCAGCGGTCATTCCTCCGATCCGAGCCTGGGGCATAGCGCGCTTGAAGCCATGCACGACGCCATGGGCGAGCTGCGCGGCCTGCGCCTGCAATGGCAGCGTGAATTCCGTAACCCGCAGTTCACGGTGCCGCAACCGACCCTGAACTTCGGGTGTATCCACGGCGGAGACAACCCCAACCGGATCTGCGGCCAATGCTCCATGGAGTTCGACTTGCGTCCCTTGCCGGGCATGGATCCGCAGGTGTTGCGGGCGGCCATCCTGCAAAAGCTCAACCCTATCGCCGAGCGGCACAAGGTCAAGATCGACTATGCGCCGCTGTTCCCTGAGGTGCCGCCGTTCGAACAGCCCGAGGACGCCGAACTGGTGCGCGTGGCCGAGCGGCTCACCGGCCATCGTGCCGAAGCAGTGGCGTTCGGCACCGAAGCGCCTTATCTTCAGCGCCTCGGTTGCGAAACCCTGGTGTTGGGCCCTGGCGATATCGCCTGTGCCCACCAGCCGGGCGAGCACCTTGAAATGTCACGTCTGCAACCTACCGTGCAATTGTTGCGGCAGCTGATCGAGCACTATTGCCTGACACCGGCCACCGCCGGCTACTAGTTTGCCTTTATCCGGGCCCGTATTCATAAGGAGAGCGCGCGTGTCGCCAAGCCTGTTCCGACGATAACCAGCAGCCTGCTGTGCGTTCCGTTTCGTCTTTTTTCGGCTGTTATTTATTACAGGTCCAGGTTCATGCCCGAATACGTCAATTGGCTTCGTCACGCTTCGCCCTATATCAATGCCCACCGCGACTGCACCTTCATCGTCATGCTGCCCGGCGACGGGGTGGAGCACCCCAATTTCGGCAACATCGTCCATGACCTGGTGCTGTTGCACAGTCTCGGTGTGCGGCTGGTGCTGGTCCATGGTTCGCGCCCGCAGATCGAGACCCGTCTCGCCGCGCGAGGGCTGACCCCGCATTATCACCACGGCATGCGCATCACCGATGCCGCGACCCTGGAGTGCGTGATCGATGCGGTTGGTCAGTTGCGCATTGCCATCGAGGCTCGCCTGTCGATGGACATGGCTTCTTCGCCGATGCAGGGTTCGCGGTTGCGGGTCGCCAGCGGCAACCTGGTCACTGCGAGGCCCATCGGCGTACTGGAAGGCGTGGACTATCACCACACCGGCGAAGTGCGCCGGGTTGACCGCAAGGGTATCAACCGTCTGCTGGACGAGCGCTCCATAGTTCTTCTGTCACCATTGGGCTATTCGCCTACCGGAGAAATCTTCAACCTCGCCTGTGAAGATGTCGCCACCAGGGCTGCCATTGACCTGGCGGCCGACAAGCTGTTGCTGTTCGGTGCCGAGCAGGGCTTGATCGGCGAAGACGGGCGTCTGGTGCGTGAGTTGCGCCCACAACAGGTCCCGTCCCATATGCAGCGCCTGGGCAGCGACTATCAGGCTGAACTGTTGGATGCTGCAGCCCAGGCCTGCCGTGGCGGCGTGGCTCGCAGTCACATTGTCAGCTACGCCGAAGACGGTGCGCTGCTGGCCGAGCTGTTCACCCGCGATGGCAGCGGTACGTTGGTCGCCCAGGAGCAATTCGAAGTGGTGCGCGAAGCGGCCATCGAAGACGTCGGTGGCTTGCTGGACCTGATCAGTCCGCTGGAGGAGCAGGGCATTCTGGTGCGTCGCTCCCGCGAAGTGCTGGAGCGGGAAATCGAGCAGTTCAGCGTGGTCGAGCGCGAAGGCATGATCATCGCTTGCGCGGCGCTCTACCAGATCGCCGATTCGGACGCTGGGGAGCTGGCCTGCCTGGCGGTAAATCCTGAGTACCGCCACGGTGGCCGGGGTGATGAACTGCTGGAGCGGATCGAGACCCGTGCTCGTGCCAAAGGGCTCAAGACCCTGTTCGTGCTCACCACCCGTACTGCCCACTGGTTCCGTGAAAGGGGCTTCGAACCCAGCAGCGTTGAGCGTCTGCCGGCGGCCCGGGCATCACTGTACAACTATCAACGCAACTCGAAGATCTTCGAGAAGGCCCTATAGGTCCAGTCAACCATGCGCCCCATTTGGGGTGATGGATTGCACTTTTCTTGATTTCAAACAATAAGATTTTTGTCTCAAAAACTTCACAATCCTGGTCTATGCTGCTTCGGACGCATTGAGACAGACAGCGAGGCTCGCACTCCGAGCCTCGATATCCAAGTCTTTTGCCCTGAAAAAGTGCACAAAAATTAGCCGTTCAGTAATTCGCAGGCTGGCCGATATGCCAGGTCTGGAGTGAAGATGCGCTGATGACATCTATATGTCCAAATTGACTGAAAACTTATGAAACAATTCTTTTTGGAATTATAAATAATCCATTATTCTTCCGCCCGGTGTCGTGGGGTTAGACCTTGGTCGTAGTCATAAATGGTTACGATTGACTTGTCGGTCACGGTCTGGCGCTAATCGCGCATCCGCGGATTCCGGACGTTCGATCCAGAACCAAAGAAACACAAGAATTAGAAAACGAGAGGAGCGAAGCATGAACAAGTCCACCTTGGCCCTGGCTGTGGCCGTTGGGGTTTTGGCGCAGCAGGCAGGCGCCGCCGGTTTTATCGAAGACAGCAAGGCGTCTGTCAGTTCTCGTACGCTGTACTTCAATAACGATAACCATGATGGTAATGAGGATCTGCGCGAAACGGGCACCGGCCTCAAGTTCGACTATAAGTCTGGCTTCACGCAAGGCGTTGTTGGTTTCGGTATCGATGCTCAGGCGCTGGTGGGTATTCGTCTCGATGGGGGCCGGGGCCGTAACGCTGGTTCCTATATGCCAAGCGATACTGATGGTTCGGCAGTACACGATTGGAGCCGTTTGTCGGGCAACGTCAAGGCGCTGTTCTCCAAGACCGAGGCTCATGTAGGTGGCGCACTGGCACCAAACCTGCCGATCCTGGTCGCCAACGACAGCCGTCTGCTGCCGCAGACCTTTGAAGGTGGCACCATCACCTCCAAGGAAATCGACAATGTGACCTTCAACGCCGGTCAGCTGGAACACGCTACCGGTCGTGCATCGAGCAACAGCACCGGTCTGGCGATCGCAGGTGGTACCGAGGACAGCAACCAGTTCCGCTTTGGCGGTGCCGACTGGAAGGTCACCAAAGACCTGACTTTGCAGTACTACTACGCCAACCTGCAGGATTACTACAAGCAGCACTTCCTGGGTGCGGTACACGTTTTCCCGATCAGCGAAGGCCAATCGTTCAAGACTGACCTGCGTTACTTTGACAGCAGTTCGGATGGCCGTAATGGCGACGCCGGCTATCGCTTCAACAACAACAGTGGCTATGCCAAAAAACCTGGCGAGGTCGATAACAAGACCTGGAGCGCCATGTTCACCTACACCCTGGGTGGCAGTGCCTTCCTGTTGGGTCACCAGCAAGTCGGTGATGACGGTGGCTTCGTCTACCTGAACCAGGGCAACGTGGTAAACAGCAACGGTCGTCCTGAAGGCGCCGGCGGCTCGAGCTTCTACCTGTTCACCGACAGCATGATCAACGGTTTTGTCCGCGCCGGTGAAAACACCACGTTCGGTCAGTACTCGTATGACTTCGCCTCGGCTGGCGTTCCGGGTCTGAAAGCGTCGATTGCCTACCTGCGTGGTGACGATGTCAAATCCGCCACTGCTGGCGGAAGCGATTACTCCGAGTGGGAACGCGACGTGCGTGTGGATTACGTCATCCAGCAAGGCGCTTTGAAAGGCTTCGGCACTACCCTGCGTCAGGGTACCTACCGCAGCAGCGGCGTGGGCGACAGCCAGGATCAGACCCGTCTGATCTTCAACTACACTTACAACTTCATGTAAGACGTAGAGCCGTAAAAAAGCCCCGTCCGGCACGCGCCGGGCGGGGCTTTTGCGTTTTCGGGTCAGGCGTCTGTAGAGTCCTTACGCAGGATGAATGCGCTGAACGCCAGAAAATCATCCAGGTGCTGGGTAATGATTGCGACCATGATCGGCAGCTGCAGGGCTTGATAGTCGTGCACGGCGATATTTCTGAAACCCACCATGTTTTTCAGATGCTTCACCAGGCCTTCCGCCACCCAGCCGCCTTGAAAAAGCAACTCGAACACGTCCCGAGCGCTTTGCGGGACTCCTAGGCGTTCGCGGCGAATCAAATGCTGCCCCATATCCAGCGCCGCTTCACATGCACGCTGAATATTCAGGACGGCCGAATCCTGACGGGTGAAATCAGTGGCGAAGGTGGAGGGATCTTTCTCGTACTCCTCGCGTACCCTGGCGACGCAACGCTCTATGCTTGCCGCTTTGTTGATCAATACATCATCGACCATACACGGTGCCTTCTTCGTGAATATCCTTGAGTAGGGCCGCCCGGGCTGTGTCGAAAGCGGTTTTCTCGCTGAGAATGAAACTCTCGAACAACCCCGCCTGTACGTCTTTGGCCCATAAGCGCTGACCACGAGTCACGATCTGGTATTGCATCACGGTGGTTGCCGCGCGCAGATCGATCAGGTCGACCGGGCTCCCGGCGATATCCGCCAGGTCTCCCGAAAGCTGCCATAAAAACACCGGGTCGACATGACCAGGTACCAGCACGGCGATATCGACATCGCTATCAGGCCCGGAGGTTCCCTGTGCATGGCTGCCGAACAGGTACACTGCCAATAAATCAGGCAGATGGTTTTGCAGATACGTCAGCAAGGCTTGAATGTTCATGCAGCCTATCCTAGCTGTTCGTCCTGAAATCGCGGCAATAATTTCCATAATGTGGATACGAAACAAAAAAGCCCCGCCCGACAACACGCCGGGCGGGGCTTTACGTTTCGAGTCAGGCCCACCCCTGTAGCCCTCCTCGAAGCTTCTCCTCTTTACAGCAACTCGAGGCCTTCTCGAACCTCATCGAGGATGTTGAGCCCATAGGTACATCAGGGCCAGTGAACAGTTTTTTATATTCACAAAAAGTCTAGACAGATCAATATTCATTCTTTTTAAAACCGCCAGAACCGAGGCACAGTCAGGCTCCACAAGATCTCATCCAGGAGCCACACCATGAGCCTCAGACTGGGCGACATCGCCCCCGACTTCGAACAGGAATCCAGCGCCGGCAAAATCCGCTTCCACGAATGGCTTGGCAACAGCTGGGGCGTGCTGTTTTCTCACCCGGCGGACTTTACGCCGGTCTGCACCACTGAGCTGGGCCTCACCGCCAAGCTCAAGGATGAATTCGCCAAGCGCGGCGTCAAGGCTATTGCCCTCTCGGTCGACCCGGTGGATTCGCATCACAAATGGATCGACGACATCAACGAAACCCAGAATACCGTCGTCAACTTCCCGATCCTGGCTGACGCCGATCGCAAGGTGTCCGACCTGTACGACCTGATCCACCCCAATGCCAGCGATACCTTGACCGTGCGTTCACTGTTCGTGATCGACCCGAACAAAAAGATTCGCCTGACCATCACCTATCCGGCCAGCACCGGGCGCAACTTCAATGAAATCCTGCGGGTGATCGATTCCTTGCAGCTGACCGACAACTACAAGGTTGCCACGCCGGCCAACTGGCAGGACGGTGATGAGGTGGTGATCGTGCCGTCGCTCAAGGATGAGGAAGAACTCAAGCAGCGCTTCCCCAAAGGTTATCGCGCCGTGAAGCCGTATTTGCGCCTTACTCCGCAGCCCAATCGCTGACGCAAAACCTTTGTGGGAGCGAGCTTGCTCGCGATAGCCATAGATCAGCCATATTCATGCTGACTGACACGCCGCTATCGCGAGCAGGCTCGCTCCCACAGGTTTTCCATGCACCAAGGGTTTTGGCCGTTTCGACGGCCTTTTTTTATGCTTTGAAAAAGAGATGTCTGCATATTTCTATATTGAATAATCAAATGAATAAATATGATTTATGGGTATATGAAAGCCCCTGCTATGGTTTGACCCATCCAGCGAGATCGCCTACTGCGAATCGCACAGAACGTTAAAGGAATGGCAGGCATGTTGGTCGTCTCACTCGGTGGCAGTCCCAGCCAGCGCTCCCGCTCCGGGGTACTGCTGGAACGCTCGCAACGCTGGTTGCAGCAACACGGTGTGGAAGTGGTGAGCTATCAGGTGCGCGATTTTCCGTCCGAAGATCTGCTCCATGCCCGCTTCGACAGCCCAAAGGTCATCGACCTGCTCCAGCAGATCGAGAATGCCGATGGCCTGCTGATCGCCACACCTGTCTACAAGGCGTCTTTTTCCGGTGCGTTGAAGACTGTGTTGGACCTGCTGCCCGAGCGTGCACTGAGCCATAAGGTCGTATTGCCCATGGCGACTGGCGGCAGTATCGCCCACATGCTGGCGGTGGATTACGCCCTCAAACCGGTGCTGTCGGCGCTCAAGGCCCAGGAAATGCTCCAGGGGATTTTTGCCGAAGACAGCCAGATCGCCTATGGCGAAGGTGGCGCCCAGGCGCAGTTGGTGCCGGCCCTGCAGCAGCGGCTGAATGAGGCGCTGGAGCAGTTTTTCAGCGCCATGGCCCGTCGACCCAAGCCGTTGGAGCCCAGCGTGTTGAACGAACGTCTATTGAGTGCTCGCTGGAGCATCTGAACCCCAATACCTCTGATTCAACTCACCTTACTCAGCCGCCAACGGCCCAGCAGGTGCAGCCAAACCCCACAGCAAAAGGAGAAGCGCCATGCGCTCTGTCATTTTGCGTCGCGGGCTGGTCGCTCTGTTTGCTGCGGCTGTGTCCTTCGGCGTCATTACCCAGGTTCAAGCCGAGACCTTGCGGATCGGTTATCAGAAATACGGCACCTTGGTGTTGCTCAAAGCCAAAGGCACGCTGGAAAAGCGCCTCGCTGCCCAAGGCGTGGACGTGCAATGGACCGAGTTCCCCGGCGGCCCGCAATTGCTTGAGGGCCTGAACGTTGGCTCCATCGATTTTGGCGTGACGGGTGAAACCCCTCCGGTGTTCGCCCAGGCTGCAGGTGCCGATCTGCTCTATGTCGCCTACGAACCGCCGGCCCCCAACAGTGAGGCCATCCTGGTACCCAAGGACTCGCCGATCCACTCGGTGCAGGACCTCAAGGGCAAGAAAGTCGTTCTGAACAAAGGCTCCAATGTCCATTACCTGCTGGTGCGGGCGCTGGAGGATGCCGGCCTCGCATATACCGATATCCACACCGTGTTCCTGCCGCCGGCCGATGCCCGTGCCGCGTTCGAGCGGGGCAGCGTCGATGCCTGGGTCATCTGGGATCCGTACCAGGCTGCCGCCGAACAACAATTGCAGGCGCGCACCCTGCGCGATGGCAAAGGCATCGTCGACAACCATCAGTTCTACCTCGCTACCCGACCCTATGCGCAAAAAAATCCGCAGGTCATCGCCGCCCTGGTGGAGGAAGTGCGTGCAGTGGGGGAGTGGTCCAAGGCCAACCCCGAAGACGTGACCCGTCAGGTGTCGCCGCTGCTCGGTCTACCTGAGCCGGTCACCCTGACGTCAATGAAGCGCCAGGGTTTCGGAGCCTCGTTCCTCACGCCTGAGGTGGTCGCGGCGCAGCAGAAAATTGCCGACACCTTCTATCAACTCAAGCTGATCCCCAAGCCCTTGAGCATCCGGGACGTGATCTGGACGCCGCCAGCAACCGTTGCGAAAGCGCAGTAATCCGACCCCTTAGGAGACCACTCCATGAGCCTCAATATTTTCTGGTTCCTGCCCACCCATGGCGATGGCCATTATCTGGGCACCGCCGAAGGCGCCCGTGCCGTCGATCACGGATACTTGCAACAGGTCGCCCAGGCGGCGGATCGGCTGGGTTTCGGCGGCGTGCTGATCCCAACCGGCCGTTCCTGCGAAGACTCCTGGCTGGTGGCCGCTTCGTTGATTCCGGTGACCCAACGCTTGAAGTTCCTCGTTGCCTTGCGCCCCGGGATTATTTCTCCAACGGTCGCGGCGCGTCAGGCCGCGACCCTGGATCGGTTGTCCGGCGGACGGGCGCTGTTCAACCTGGTGACCGGCGGTGATCCAGAAGAACTGGCCGGTGATGGCCTGTTCCTGGATCACGAGGCGCGCTACCAGGCGTCGGTTGAATTCACCCGCATCTGGCGTCGTGTGCTGGAAGGCGAGACCGTGGATTACGACGGCGAACACATCAGTGTGAAGGGCGCCAAACTGCTCTATCCGCCCATCCAGCAGCCGCGTCCGCCACTGTATTTCGGCGGCTCATCGGAGGCGGCCCAGGACCTCGCTGCCGAGCAGGTGGAAATGGTGCTGACCTGGGGCGAGCCACCCGCCGCCGTGGCAGAGAAAATCCAACAGGTGCGTGCCAAGGCCGCGAAGCTCGGTCGTACCGTGCGCTTCGGCATTCGCCTGCACGTGATCGTGCGCGAAACCAATGCCGAGGCCTGGCAGGCCGCCAATCGGTTGATCTCCCATCTGGACGACGACACCATCGCCCGCGCCCAGGCTTCCTTGGCGCGCTTCGACTCGGTGGGCCAGCAACGCATGGCCGCGCTGCATGGGGGGCGGCGTGACAAGCTGGAAGTCAGCCCCAACCTCTGGGCCGGCGTCGGGCTGGTGCGTGGCGGTGCCGGTACAGCGCTGGTGGGCGATGGCCCGACGGTGGCGGCGCGGGTCAAGGAATACGCTGAACTAGGGATCGACACCTTTATTTTCTCCGGTTATCCACACCTCGAAGAGTCGTATCGCGTGGCGGAGCTGTTGTTTCCACACCTGGACGTGGAGCGCCCGGAGCAGCCGAAAAGCCAGGGCTATGTGAGCCCGTTCGGGGAAATGGTCGCCAATGACATCCTCCCTAAAGCCGCATCCCAGAGCTGAGGCGGCCATGAAGAAACTTATCCACAACCTGACACCCTGGGCACTGCCGCTGCTATTGCTGGCCGTGTGGCAACTGTCGGTATCGGCGGGATGGTTGTCCACGCGAATCCTGCCTGCCCCGGTGGCCGTGATCGAGGCCGGGGTCAGCCTGGTGCGCAGCGGTGAGATCTGGACCCACCTGGCGATCAGCGGTTGGCGGGCGACGGTTGGTTTCCTGCTCGGCGGGAGTATCGGGCTGGTGCTGGGCTTTATCACCGGTCTGTCGAAATGGGGCGAGCGCCTGCTGGACAGTTCGGTGCAGATGGTGCGAAACGTGCCGCACCTGGCGTTGATTCCATTAGTGATCTTGTGGTTCGGCATCGATGAGTCGGCGAAGATTTTCCTGGTGGCGCTTGGCACGCTATTTCCGATCTACCTCAACACCTACCACGGCATCCGCAATGTCGATCCGGCGCTGGTGGAAATGTCCCGCAGCTACGGTTTGTCCGGCTTCAGTCTGTTTCGCCAGGTGATCCTGCCCGGCGCGTTGCCTTCGATCCTGGTGGGGGTACGGTTTGCGTTGGGTTTCATGTGGTTGACGCTCATCGTTGCGGAAACCATCTCCGCCAGCTCTGGCATCGGCTACCTGGCGATGAACGCCCGGGAGTTCCTGCAGACTGACGTGGTGGTGTTGGCGATTCTGTTGTACGCCGTACTCGGCAAGCTGGCCGACCTTGCGGCCCGCGGGCTTGAGCGAGTCTGGCTACGCTGGCATCCGGCGTATCAGGTGAACAAGGGGAATGCCCCATGACCGCCCAACAACCCCCGCGCCTGTTGCGAGGCATTCCGCTGGCGGTGCGCAAACTGCAGAGAACCTTCGGCTCGCGCCAGGTGCTGCGGGACATCGACCTGCACATTCCGGCCGGACAATTCGTGGCAGTGGTCGGTCGCAGCGGCTGCGGTAAAAGCACCTTGTTGCGCTTGTTGGCCGGTCTCGATCAGCCCTCGGATGGTCAACTGCTGGCAGGCTCGGCGCCGTTGAGCGCTGCGCAACAGGACACCCGCTTGATGTTCCAGGAGGCGCGCCTGTTGCCTTGGAAAAAGGTCATCGACAACGTCGGCCTGGGGCTCAAAGGCAACTGGCGAGTCCAGGCGTTACAGGCGCTGGACGCCGTCGGTCTGGCCGACCGTGCCGATGAGTGGCCGGCGGCGTTGTCCGGCGGCCAGAAACAGCGGGTGGCCCTGGCCCGCGCGTTGATTCATCGGCCGCGCCTGTTGCTACTCGACGAACCCCTGGGAGCGCTCGACGCCCTCACCCGCATCGAGATGCAGCAACTGATCGAACGTCTGTGGCAGCAACACGGCTTTACCGTGCTGCTGGTGACCCACGACGTCAGCGAAGCGGTGGCAATCGCCGACCGGGTGATCCTGATCGAAGACGGCCGGATCGGTCTCGACTTGCCCATCGACCTGCCACGCCCGCGGGTTCGCGGCTCCCATCGCCTGGCGACCCTGGAGACCGAAGTCCTCAACCGCGTGCTGTCCCTGCCCGGCCAACCGCCGGAACCCGAACCCGTTTCACCCTTGCCCACGCAACTGCGTTGGGCGCAATAACACCACCCAGATAGGAATCGACACCATGACCATCAAAGCCATCAACGTGCGTAACCAGTTCAAAGGCATCATCAAGGAAATCGTCGAAGGCGACGTACTCTCGGAAATCGACGTCCAGACCGCCTCCGGCATCGTCACCTCGGTCATCACCACCCGTTCGGTCAAGGAGCTGGAACTGGCGATCGGCAGCGAAGTGATCGCCTTCGTCAAATCCACGGAGGTGTCTATCGCCAAATTGTGAACGGTGTGCACCCGATGCCCCGAATGGCATTGGCCTTTTGGGGCTCACCTTAAAGGCTGAAGATCAGACCGCTTCGCGCTTGGGCAGATACGGAGGCAGGTACAACCCCAGGTACGCATCGAACACCCGCATGCCTTCTTCGGCCATGCGCGGGGTGATCTGGCCGTGTTGTTGCACCGAGCGGGCGTAGACCCGGTCGCCCAGCTCCATGGCGAGGGCGAAGACGTCGACGTCATTGGGCAGTGTCGGCAGCTCGAAATGCCGGGAGAAGACTTTGTGCATCAGCTCACTGAGTTCGAGGTCGTGCTGGCGGTCGGCCTGGGTGACTTCGGTCAGCCCATGCTGGGCCAGGATCAACTGGCGGGCGGCGGCGTCCTGGTCGTAGATCGTCAGCATGCGCTGTTCCACCAACCGCGACAGATCGTGCCAATGGTGCAGCGCGTCGTGATCGATCGGTGCCTGGAGGCAGGCGCGGAAGGCGGCGTGGACATCGGCGGTGAGCGCTTCGAGCAGGGCTGGAACGCTGGCGAAAAAGTGATACACGGAGGAGGGCGGGATCTCGGCGCGCTCGGCCACGCTGTAGATCGACAGGCTGGCCACGCCTTCCGTCGCCAGCAGCGTGCGGGCGGCATCGAGGATCGAATCGATCCGGGCCTGGCTGCGTGCGCGAGGTTTGCGAGGGGTGGCGGTGCGTGTCATGGGTGGCTCCTGCGGGACTGCCGGGCATTGTACGAGCAGGGACGTGGGTTGTCTGCCCGGCCGCCATCGCGAGCAGGCTCGCTCCCACAAGGGATCTTTGGCGAAGCACTCAATACCCTGTGGGAGCGAGCCTGCTCGCGATCCGCCGGAGGCGGCCATAAAAAAACGCCGCGGCCCTGAGGGCGGCGGCGTTTCTTTTTACTGCAACCGCTTAAACGGTATGCAGGTACCAGTTGTACTCAAGGTCGGAGATGGAGTGCTCGAACTCTTCCAGCTCGCTTTCCTTGCAGGCCACGAAGATATCGATGTACTTCGGATCGATGTACTTGGCCATGACTTCGCTGTCGTCCAGCTCGCGCAGGGCATCGCGCAGGTTGTTCGGCAGGCTTTGCTCGTTCTGCTCGTAGCTGTTGCCTTCCACCGGTGCGCCCGGCTCGATCTTGTTGACCAGGCCATGATGCACGCCCGCCAGTACGGCGGCCATCAGCAGATATGGGTTGGCATCGGCACCCGCCACGCGGTGTTCCAGGCGTACGGCGTCGGCGGAGCCGGTGGGTACGCGCAGGGCCACGGTGCGGTTGTCCAGGCCCCAGGTCGGCGAGTTCGGCACATAGAACTGCGCGCCGAAACGACGGTAGGAGTTCACGTTCGGGCAGAGGAACGCCATCTGCGCGGGCAGGGTCTCGAGCACACCGCCGATCGCGTGACGTAGCGCGGCGTTCTGCTCGGGATCCTCGCTGGCAAAGATATTCTTGCCATCCTTGTCCAGAATCGAAATGTGAACGTGCAGACCATTGCCTGCCTGGCCCGGATACGGCTTGGCCATGAAGGTGGTGTCCATTTCATGGTCGTAGGCGATGTTCTTGATCAGGCGCTTGAGCAATACCGCATAGTCGCAAGCCTTGATCGGATCGGCCACGTGGTGCAGGTTCACTTCGAACTGCGCCGGGGCACTTTCCTTGACGATGGCGTCGGCGGGAATGCCTTGCTCCTTGGCACCTTCCAGGATGTCCTGGAGGCAGTCGACGTATTCATCCAGGTCGTCGATCAGGTAGACCTGAGTCGAGTGCGGGCGTTTACCGGAGATCGGCGAGCGGGGCGGTTGTGGACGCCCATTCACGTTCTCCTGGTCGATCAGGTAGAACTCCAGCTCGAATGCCGCGCAGATGGTCAGGCCCAGCTCGTCGAACTTGGTCACGACCTGGCGCAGGACTTCGCGAGGGTCGGCGAAGAAAGGCTCGCCTTCCAGTTCGTGCATGGTCATCAGCAGTTGCGCGGTAGGGCGCTTCTGCCAGGGTTCGTTGGAAAGGGTGCCCGGGATTGGATAGCAGATCCGATCGGCATCGCCGATGTCCAGGCCCAGGCCGGTGCTTTCCACCGTCGAACCGTTGATATCCAGGGCAAACAGGGAGGCCGGCAGGTTGATGCCTTTCTCGTAAACCTTGTGGAGGCTGGTGCGTTCGATGCGCTTGCCGCGCACCACACCATTCATATCCGCAATCAGAAGGTCAACGTACAGAACCTCAGGATGTTCCTTAAGGAACGCGTTCGCTTCGTTAAGCTGAACGGCACGCGGGGGTACCGACATGATGCAACACCTTTGTTGTTAAAAATATCAATCATTGATCTCTTCGAAAGCCAGTCAACCCGAACGGCATGCCGAAGTCAAGCAGGGCCTTTTTTGCCCTAAAAAAGCACCTGGGGGGCTTTTTTGAGGCAGTTTGGGGCGTTTTTTTCCCTTTGAGGGACCTGGCGCCCGCAAGCTTGAGCGGGCCGTGTTGTATTTTTTACGGGGGTGTTGTGTAAAAAAATGAACAAGGCTAAGCTCGATTCAAACCCATAACAGCAATAATACCGGGGTGCTTCATGTCTCGCCTGCCGTACCAACGGCCTCACCAACTGTTCCGGCAGATCGGTTGGCATGCTCGTCGCAATGCTCATCGCATCAGTGGCGACATCTGCTCCCCGGCCATGACGAGGGCCGCCAAGTGCCTGTCCATGCTGATGTCGCTCCCGGCGGATCAGTCGTCATCTTCGTCCAATATTCTGGACGCCCTGGACGAATTTCCCTTTAGCGGCTCTCCTTCAACTTTAGAACCTTTTTCCGGCCGATGGTTGGGCAAGGGCAACACAACGCGACGCCGATGCGTCAAACAACGCCTGGCTACTGAAAGCAGCCAGGAAACCCACGCCTAGAGGCATTTATGAGTAACAACCTCGACCAGCTCACCGATTGGTTGAAAAACCATAAGATCACAGAAGTCGAATGCATGATTGGCGACCTGACCGGCATTACCCGGGGCAAGATCTCGCCGACCAACAAGTTCATTGCCGAAAAAGGCATGCGCCTGCCCGAGAGCGTCCTGCTCCAGACCGTTACGGGCGACTATGTCGAAGACGACATCTATTACGAACTGCTCGACCCTGCCGACATCGACATGATGTGCCGCCCGGACGAAAACGCAGTGTTCCTCGTGCCCTGGGCCATCGAGCCCACCGCCCAGGTGATCCACGACTCCTACGACAAGCAGGGCAACCCCATCGAGCTGTCGCCGCGCAACGTGCTCAAGAAGGTGCTCAAGCTCTATGCCGACAAGGGCTGGCAGCCGATTGTCGCGCCGGAAATGGAGTTCTACCTGACCAAGCGCAGCGACGACCCGGACTTCCCGCTGCAACCGCCCGTAGGCCGTTCCGGCCGTCCGGAAACCGGGCGCCAGTCTTTCTCTATTGAAGCGGCCAACGAATTCGACCCGCTGTTCGAAGACGTCTACGACTGGTGCGAGTTGCAGGAGCTGGACCTCGACACCCTGATCCACGAGGACGGCACGGCGCAGATGGAGATCAATTTCCGTCACGGTGATGCGCTGTCCCTGGCTGACCAGATCCTGGTGTTCAAGCGCACCATGCGCGAGGCGGCGCTCAAGCACAACGTAGCCGCGACCTTCATGGCCAAGCCCATGACCGGCGAGCCCGGCAGTGCGATGCACCTGCACCAGAGCATCATCGACAAGGAGACCGGCAAGAACGTTTTCTCCAATGAAGACGGGACCATGAGCGAGCTGTTCCTGCATCACATCGGTGGCCTGCAGAAATTCATTCCCGAGCTGCTGCCGTTGTTCGCCCCCAACGTCAACTCGTTCCGTCGCTTCCTGCCGGACACGTCGGCGCCGGTGAACGTGGAGTGGGGTGAGGAGAACCGTACCGTGGGCCTGCGGGTGCCGGATGCCGGGCCACAGAACCGCCGGGTGGAAAACCGCTTGCCGGGTGCCGACGCCAACCCATACCTGGCGATTGCCGCCAGCCTGTTGTGCGGCTTCATCGGCATGGTCGAAGGCATCAATCCGAGCGCACCGGTGGTAGGGCGTGGTTACGAGCGTCGCAACCTGCGCTTGCCGCTGACCATCGAAGACGCCCTGGAACGCATGGAAAACAGCAGCACCATCGAGAAGTACCTGGGCAAGAAATTCATCACGGGCTACGTCGCAGTCAAGCGGGCCGAGCATGAAAACTTCAAGCGCGTCATCAGTTCATGGGAGCGGGAATTCCTGCTCTTTGCCGTCTGAGGCGCCGGGCGGGGTTGCCTCCGGCAGCCTCGCCCCCATCGATATAAAGGAGAATTCGCATGACCGGCAACAACCCGCAAACCCGTGAATGGCAGGCCCTGAGCAGCGATCATCACCTGGCCCCGTTCAGCGATTTCAAGCAGCTCAAAGAGAAAGGCCCGCGCATCATCACCCACGCCAAGGGCGTCTATCTCTGGGACAGTGAAGGCAACAAGATTCTCGATGGAATGGCCGGCCTCTGGTGCGTGGCCGTCGGCTACGGCCGCGATGAGCTGGCCGACGCCGCCAGCAAGCAGATGCGTGAGTTGCCGTACTACAACCTGTTCTTCCAGACCGCCCACCCGCCGGCGCTGGAGTTGTCCAAAGCCATCGCCGACATTGCCCCTGAAGGCATGAACCATGTGTTCTTCACCGGTTCCGGTTCTGAAGGCAACGACACCATGCTGCGCATGGTCCGCCACTACTGGGCGATCAAGGGCCAGCCGAACAAGAAGGTCATCATCAGCCGCAAGAACGGTTACCACGGCTCCACCGTGGCCGGCGCGAGCCTGGGTGGCATGACTTATATGCACGAGCAGGGCGACCTGCCGATCCCGGGCATCGTCCACATCGCCCAGCCTTACTGGTACGGCGAAGGCGGCAACATGAGCCCGGAGGAGTTCGGCGTGTGGGCGGCCAATCAACTGGAAGAGAAGATCCTGGAGATCGGCGTGGACAACGTCGGTGCTTTCATCGCCGAACCGATCCAGGGCGCGGGCGGCGTGATCGTGCCACCGGACAGCTACTGGCCCCGCATGAAGGAGATCCTCGCCAAGTACGACATCCTGTTCGTGGCCGACGAGGTGATCTGCGGCTTCGGTCGCACCGGTGAGTGGTTCGGTACCGACTTCTACGGGTTGAAGCCGCACCTGATGACCATCGCCAAGGGCCTGACGTCTGGCTACATCCCCATGGGCGGCCTGATCGTGCGTGATGACGTGGTCGAGGTGCTCAACGAAGGCGGTGACTTCAACCACGGTTTCACCTATTCCGGTCACCCGGTGGCCGCCGCGGTGGCCCTGGAAAACATCCGTATCCTGCGGGAAGAAAAGATTATCGAGCGGGTCCGCAGCGAAACGGCACCCTATTTGCAGAAACGTCTGAGGGAACTGAACGACCACCCGCTGGTGGGTGAGGTGCGCGGTGTCGGTCTGCTGGGGGCAATCGAGCTGGTCCGGGACAAGGCCACGCGCCAGCGCTACGAAGGCAAGGGCGTAGGCATGATCTGCCGGCAGTTCTGCTTCGATAACGGGCTGATCATGCGTGCCGTCGGCGACACCATGATCATTGCGCCGCCGCTGGTGATCAGCAAGGCCGAGGTGGATGAGCTGGTGACCAAGGCACGGCAGTGCCTGGACCTGACCCTCAGTGCGTTGCAAGGCTAAGTGCTAGGCTCTGTGCGAGGCACTTCCAAGGGCCTCGCCCAGTCTGAACAAAAGGTCGGGCTTGTGTTGAAAGCCAGCCCTGTAACTTGCCAGACTACCGTTGTTCAAGTTGCCCGCGAGCCGGCTGCTGAACTGTGGCTAAAAAGAATAACTGGAGCATCATCCATGAAGGCAATAGGTATGAAGATAGCTGGCAAGACCCTCCTCGCCATGTCCCTGATGGGCGTGATGGCGAGTGCCGTTCAGGCGGACGATAAAGTGCTGCACGTCTATAACTGGTCCGACTACATTGCACCGGACACGGTCGCCAAGTTCGAGAAAGAGTCGGGGATCAAAGTGGTCTACGACGTGTTCGACAGCAACGAGACGCTGGAAGCCAAGTTGCTGGCCGGCAAGTCGGGTTATGACATCGTGGTACCGTCGAACAACTTCCTGGCCAAGCAGATCAAGGCCGGCGTCTACCAGCCACTGGACAAGTCCAAGTTGCCGAACTGGAAAAACCTCGACACCGACCTGCTCAAGGCCGTGGGCGATGCCAGCGACAAGGGTAACCAGCATGCCTTCCCTTACATGTGGGGCACCATCGGCATCGGCTACAACCCCGAGAAGGTCAAGGCGGCATTGGGCGTCGACAAGATCGACTCGTGGGACACCCTGCTCAAGCCGGAAAACATCGCCAAGCTCAAGGGCTGCGGCGTGAGCTTCCTCGATTCGCCGACCGAAATGATCCCGGTGGCGTTGCACTACCTGGGCTACCCGACCGACAGCCAGGACAAGAAACAATTGGCTGACGCCGAGGCGCTGTTCCTCAAGATCCGTCCTTCGATCAGCTATTTCCATTCGTCCAAGTACATCTCCGACCTGGCCAACGGCAACATCTGCGTCGCCGTGGGTTACTCGGGTGATATCGAGCAGTCGAAGTCCCGTGCGGCCGAAGCGGGTGGCAAGGTCAAGGTGGCCTACGCCATTCCAAAAGAAGGCGCCGGTTCGTTCTACGACATGGTCGCTATTCCAAAGGATGCCGAGAACGTCGAGGCTGCCTACAAGTACATGAACTTCCTGATGCAGCCGGAAATCATGGCTGAGATCACTGACAACGTGCGCTTCCCGAACGGCAACAAGGCAGCGACGCCATTGGTGGACAAGGAAATCTCCGGTGACCCGAACATCTATCCGTCGGACGCCGTGAAAGCCAAGCTCTACGCGATCAGCGACTTGCCGCCGGCCACGCAGCGGCTCCTGACCCGCAGCTGGACCAAGATCAAATCCGGTAAATAAACCGGCCTGAGGCATCTTCCTGTTGTCGCGGTCATCGCGGCGGCGGCAACAGGAACAATTAAATAACTAAAAGTTTTGCTGGATCGGTTTATCGAGGGTAAGTTGCGCGCCGGTTTTGTTGCAGGGCCCAGCGCGGCCAGGTAACGGGGGCAACTTGGGCCCGACTATTTAAGAGGACCTCCACGTGCCAGTCTTTTCTTTGTTACGCAACGCCTTGCTGGTCGGTGCAGGCCTGACGCTCGCGGTCAGCGTCCAGGCTGCTTCCACCGTGCATATTTATAACTGGTCGGACTATATCGGTGAGACCACCCTGGCGGATTTCGAAAAAGCCACTGGGATCAAGCCGGTCTACGACGTGTTCGATTCCAATGAAACCCTGGAGGGCAAGTTGCTGGCCGGTCGCACCGGCTACGACGTAGTGGTGCCGTCCAACCACTTCCTGGGCAAGCAGATCAAGGCCGGGGCCTTCCAGAAGCTCGACAAGGCGCAGTTGTCCAACTATGCCAATCTCGACCCTGCGCTGCTCAAGCGCCTGGAGCGTAACGATCCAGGCAACCAGTACGCGGTGCCCTACCTGTGGGGCACCAACGGTATCGGCTACAACGTCGAGAAGATCAAGGCGGTCCTGGGTGTCGACAAGATCGATTCGTGGGCCATGCTGTTCGAGCCGGAGAACATCAAGAAACTCTCCAGTTGCGGCGTCTCGTTCCTCGACTCGGGAGACGAGATGATCCCGGCGATGCTCAATTACCTGGGCCTGAATCCCAACAGCGAAGACCCTGAAGATTACAAGAAGGCCGAGGCCCAGCTCCTCAAGATCCGGCCTTACGTGACCTACTTCAACTCCTCCAAGTACATCTCCGATCTGGCCAACGGCGAGATCTGCGTGGCAGCCGGTTTCTCCGGCGATATCTTCCAGGCCCGTTCGCGTGCCAGCGAGGCCGGCAAGGGTGTCGAGATTGCCTACGTGATTCCCAAGGAGGGCGGCAACCTCTGGTTCGACATGCTGGCGATCCCGCGCGACGCCACCAACGTCAAGCAAGCCCATGCATTCATCAACTATCTGCTCAAGCCTGAGGTGATCGCCCAGGTCAGCGACACCGTCGGTTATGCCAACCCGAACCCAAAGGCTGGCGATCTGATGGATCAGAAAGTCCGCACCGACGAGGCGGTTTACCCACCGCAAGCGGTCGTCGACAAGCTCTACGTCAACTCCGAGTTGCCGCCCAAGATTCAACGACTGATGACCCGCAGCTGGACCAAGGTCAAGTCGGGTAAATAACCGCTCTAACCAAGGTTCGCCCGCATGGGGCGAACTGTAAATTCTGTGGGAGTTTCGTAAATGGCTGTTGCCTCCGGCGCCTATAAGAAAGCCCTCGAGGGCGACCAGACACCCAAGCAGGTGCTGGTCAAAATCGACCGGGTCACGAAGAAGTTCGACGAGACGATTGCCGTGGACGATGTGTCCCTGGAAATCAAGAAAGGCGAAATCTTCGCCTTGCTCGGCGGTTCGGGTTCGGGCAAATCCACCTTGCTGCGCATGCTTGCCGGCTTCGAGCGGCCCACGGAGGGGCGGATTTTTCTCGACGGTGAGGACATCACCGACATGCCGCCCTATGAGCGGCCGATCAACATGATGTTCCAGTCCTACGCCTTGTTCCCGCACATGACCGTGGCGCAGAACATTGCCTTCGGCCTGCAACAGGACAAGATCCCGAAGGCCGACATCGAAGCCCGTGTGGCCGAAATGCTCAAGTTGGTACAGATGAGCCAGTACGCCAAGCGCAAGCCGCACCAGCTCTCCGGCGGCCAGCGTCAGCGCGTGGCCCTGGCCCGTTCCCTGGCCAAGCGTCCGAAGCTGTTGCTGCTCGACGAACCGATGGGTGCTCTGGACAAGAAGCTGCGCTCGCAGATGCAGCTTGAGCTTGTCGAGATCATCGAGCGAGTCGGCGTGACCTGCGTCATGGTGACCCACGACCAGGAAGAGGCCATGACCATGGCCGAGCGTATCGCGATCATGCACCTGGGCTGGATCGCCCAGATCGGCAGCCCGATCGATATCTACGAAACCCCGACCAGCCGCCTGGTCTGCGAGTTCATCGGCAACGTCAACATCTTCGAAACCGAAGTGGTGGACGACGCCGAGGGCCACGCGGTACTGACCTGCAAGGACCTGGACCGCAACATCTACGTGGGCCACGGCATCAGCACTTCGGTGCAGGACAAGTCGGTGACCTACGCCATTCGCCCGGAAAAATTGCTGGTGACCGCCGAACAACCGACCTGCGAGCACAACTGGTCCAGCGGCAAGGTCCATGACATCGCCTACCTGGGTGGACACTCGGTGTTCTACGTCGAACTGCCGAGCGGCAAGCTGGTGCAGTCGTTCGTCGCCAACGCCGAGCGCCGTGGCCAGCGTCCGACCTGGGGCGACCAGGTGTTCGTCTGGTGGGAAGATGACAGCGGCGTGGTGCTTCGCTCATGAACATGCGCAAATTCAAACGCCGACTGGATCGAATAACGCCCGGTGGCCGTCAACTGGTCATCGGGGTGCCCTTCATCTGGCTGTTCCTGTTCTTCATGCTGCCGTTCTTCATCGTCCTGAAGATCAGCTTTGCCGAAGCCGACGTGGCCATTCCGCCGTACACCGAGATCTATAGCTACGTCGACCAGAAGCTGCAAATCCTGCTCAATCTCGCCAACTACGCGATGCTCAGCGAGGACGAGCTGTACATCGCCGCGTACCTGGGCTCGCTGAAAATGGCCCTGATCAGCACCGCCTTGTGCCTGCTGATCGGCTACCCGATGGCCTACGCCATCGCCAATGCGCGCAAAGAGACGCAGACGGTACTGGTGCTGCTGATCATGATGCCGACCTGGACCGCGATCCTGATCCGCGTCTACGCGTGGATGGGCATCCTCAGCAACAACGGCCTGCTCAACGGCTTCCTGATGAGCATGGGCTGGATCAGCGAACCGCTGCAGATCCTCAACACCAACCTGGCGGTCTATATCGGCGTGGTCTATTCGTACCTGCCATTCATGATCCTGCCGCTGTACGCCAACCTGGTCAAACATGACCCCAGCCTGCTGGAGGCTGCCTCCGACCTGGGTTCGAGCACCTTCAACAGCTTCTGGAAAATCACCGTGCCGTTGTCCAAGAACGGCATCATCGCCGGCTGCATGCTGGTGTTCATCCCGGTGGTGGGCGAGTTCGTGATCCCGGAACTGCTGGGCGGCCCGGAAACCCTGATGATCGGTAAAGTGCTGTGGCAGGAATTCTTCAATAACCGTGACTGGCCGGTGGCGTCCGCCCTGGCGGTGGTGATGCTGGCGATCCTGATCGTGCCGATCATCCTGTTCAACCGTAGTCAGGCCAAAGAAATGGAGGGCAAGGAATGAAGCGCTTCAGTTTTTCAAGCCTGATGCTGGTGCTGGGATTGCTGTTCATCTATGCGCCGATGGTGATCCTGGTGATCTATTCGTTCAACGCCTCGAAACTGGTGACGGTGTGGGGCGGCTGGTCGATCAAGTGGTACGTCGGCCTGTTGGACAACACCCAATTGATGGGCTCGGTGGTGCGTTCGCTGGAAATCGCCTGCTACACGGCGGTGGCCGCGGTGGCCCTGGGTACGCTGGCGGCCTTCGTGCTGACCCGCATCACCCGCTTCAAGGGGCGCACGCTGTTTGGTGGCCTGGTCACCGCGCCGCTGGTGATGCCGGAAGTGATCACTGGCCTGTCGCTGTTGCTGCTGTTCGTGGCCATGGCGCAGATGATCGGTTGGCCTCAGGAGCGTGGCATCGTCACGATCTGGATTGCCCACACCACGTTCTGCGCGGCCTATGTGGCGGTGGTGGTCTCGTCACGCTTGCGTGAGCTGGACCTGTCCATCGAAGAAGCGGCCATGGACCTCGGTGCACGGCCGTGGAAGGTGTTCATCCTGATCACCATCCCGATGATCGCGCCATCGCTGGCGGCGGGGGGCATGATGTCGTTCGCGCTGTCGCTGGATGACCTGGTACTGGCGAGCTTCGTGTCGGGCCCCGGGTCGACGACCTTGCCGATGGAAGTGTTCTCGGCGGTGCGCCTGGGCGTGAAGCCGGAGATCAACGCCGTGGCGAGCCTGATCCTGCTGGCGGTGTCGCTGGTGACCTTCCTGGTCTGGTACTTCAGCCGCCGCGCTGAAGAAAACCGCAAGCGGGCGATCCAGCAAGCTATCGAAGAAAGCGCCGCCGACTCCTGGAAGCAGCCGGAAGTCCGCCGGGCGGTGGCTGAGCCAGTCTGACCGCACGCAGGCCTTATGGGAGCGAGCCTGCTCACGAAGGCGGTGTGACAGTCGACAAAAATGTCGATTGTCCATCCGTCATCGCGAGCAGGCTCGCTCCCACAAGGCTCATGAGTTCCAAGGGGATGTGCGGATGATTTCCACGAAGTTCGTCGGTTTGAACCCCGGCTCCTGATCCATCAGGACATCGGTCTTCACATTGCCGAAGGTCGTCTGCGGGCGATGCCGCAAGCCGTTGGCGAATGCGCAGATGATGCACTCCTTGAACCCCTCCCCACGTGGATGGGCATGCACCACGGCTTCGCGATGCGCTGCCGGGAAGGCGGCGTAGTCCATGCCCAATACATCCATCTCCACCCCGGCGGTCACCAGGGCGACGGTAGGACGCAGGTGTTTCGGTATGCCCGGCGTGGTATGCAGGGCGATGGACAGCCACACCTGTTCGATATCGTCATCACTCAGCCCATAGGGTTTGAGAAACGCTGCGGCAGCATTTGCACCATCCACTTCAAAGCGCTCATCGTCGCTGCGATGGCCTTCCACCAGGCCAATGTCATGGAACATCGCACCGACGTACAGCAACTCCGGCTCGTAGGCCAATTGCCGACGCTGGCCGCTCAAGGCGCCGAACAGAAATACCCGCCGGGAATGGTGGTACAGCAGATCGGACTCAACGTCGCGGATGTATTCGGTAGTGGCGCGGGCAAGGGTGCTGTCGGGGATCTTGACGCCGGCGATGCTGTTCATGCTGCTCTCCTCTTGACGATGCGCCAGGGCGGCGCCGAGGGTACAAGTCTGGTCGCCGGGATACACGGCAACAATCTCCCCGCGGCTGCGATCCATGCCAATGAACCTCGGTTTCGTGCCAGGTGGCGTCCTGCTGATGGATTGGCTAGCGTAGGCTGTGATCTCGTTCAACTCGAAGGCAAGCAGGCACCCATGGAAAAAACAGTTGCGGTCGTGGTATTCGCTGGCGTCCAGTCGCTGGACGTGAGCGGTCCCATGGACGTGTTCTGTGAGGCCAATCGGTTTCTGGCGCCGGAGGATCACTATCGGCTTGAGGTCATCGGGATCGAGCCGGGGGCGGTTCCCTGTTCCAACGGTCTGTCCCTCAATGCCCATCGTCAATTCAGTGAAGCTACACAGGCGTATGACCTGCTGTTGGTGGCTGGCGGGCCGCATTTGCCGTTCATGGATTTCGGCGCGACGTTCGATGCCTGGTTACGTGGGGCCTGTGGGCGGGCGCGGCGCTTTGGCTCGATCTGCAACGGCGCGTTCATGCTCGCCCGGGCCGGTTTGCTGGAGGGGCGGACCGTCACTACCCATTGGGGCGATGCCGGGGCGCTGGCGCAATTGTGTCCTTCGACCCGGGTCGAAGCGGATCGCCTGTACATGCAGGACGGCGCGCTTTATACCTCGGCCGGTGTCACCGCAGGGATCGATCTGTCGTTGTTCCTGCTGGCGCAGGATCATGGGGCGGACGTGGCGTTGAGTGTAGCCAAGCGGCTGGTGGTATTTACCCAGCGTTCAGGCGGGCAATCGCAGTTCAGTCCTTTTCTTGCGCCCCATGCCGCGCCGACGTCTGCCGTGGCCCGGGTCCAGGCCTATGTGCTGGCGAACCTGAACGGTGACTTGGGACTCGCCGATCTGGCCAATGCCGCGAACATGAGCCAGCGCAACTTTTCCCGGGTGTTCACTCGGGAGGCCAAGGTCACCCCGGCGGAATTCGTCGAGCGGGCCCGGGTAGACGCAGCGCGCGTAATACTGGAAAGCACCCGGGCCCCGCTCAAGACCGTGGCTTGGCAATGCGGCTTTCGCGATGCTCAACACATGCGCAATGTCTTTAATCGCAGGCTGGGCGTGACGCCGCAACAGTTCAGACTCAATTTCGCAGCAATGGCCTAGGTCATTTCTTCAGCGTGTCATGGGCTTCCAGCGCTCGCAGCGAGTAGATGTAGGCCGCGCCGGCATTCAAGGACACTGCGGTAGCCAGAGTCGCGGCGATTTCTTCGCGGGTGGCACCGGCCTTGATGGCGGCGTCGGTGTGCACGCCGATGCAACCGTCGCAGCGGGTCGTGATCGCCACGGCGATGGAAATCAGCTCCCGAGTTTTGGCATCGAGCACGTCGTTCTCGGCCGCGGCTTCATCCAGGGCCATGTAGGCCTTGACCATTTTCGGGTTGCTCTTGCCCAGGGCACCAAAGGCGCTCTTGATGGTGGGCAGCAGTTCGGACCAGTTATTGAACATCGCGATGACTCCATTGGGGGTGGACGGAGAGGAACCCTCTGTAGTCTTGACCAACAATGCCGATCAAGCCTGTCGGTGACGGAAAAAATTGAAGGCCGGCCGACTCAGGGCGCTGCCCTGGCCGGCAACAGCTTCAGGGTGTCATGGGTGTTGGCGGTCACTTCTTCCTCGGCCAGGTGCGCCTGGTGATACAAGCCCTCGATGTAGGCCTCGGCCTGGTCAGCGTAATACTTGTCGAACGGCACGCCGCTCTGGCCGACCGGGTTGATGGTGACGCTGTGGGTCGGGTCGGCGAAATCGATGATGCGCCGGGTGGACGGGCCGTAGGTGACCGGCCAGGGAGCCGGGCCGATCCTGGCGGAAAGATTGTTGGGCACTTCATGGGTGCCGGGTGCGGCGAACGGGCCGACATTGAAGATCCGGTCCAACGGTTTTTGCATGCCCAATGGGTGCCCGTGTGTGAGGGTATGGGCATTGCCCCATTGCCACTGCGTGGCATCGTCACCGAAGGTGGTCTTCAGGTGCGCCAGGCTCTTGTTCCAGGCTGTTTTGACGATGTTGCTACGGGTTTCCTTGCTCAGGGTTGTGCGATCGTCCCACCAGGGCGAATCCGCCGAGGCGGCCAGGCGCGGCAGTGCGGCGTCGATCACTCGGGTGGACAGGGCGGTGTCGAAAAAAACGTCCCCCAGTTCATCGTGCAGGGCGGCATCCGCCAGGTTGAACAGGAACTGGTTGAACAGCGTGGCGCTGACGGAATCCAGAGGGTAATCACCCTGCCACTGCGCCAGTTGTTCCACCCACTTGCGTTCCTGCGGATCGCTGACCACGTTCCTCAACACCGGCAGCAAAGGTGCCAGCAAGCGCGGGCCATAGGCGGTGGTGGTGCCCAGTTGCAGCTTGCGGGCGGTTTCGATGTCCCACTTTGCCTGTTTGTCGCTGAGCTGGAGATTGAGTTGCTGCCCACGGTCGGGGAGGTTGTAGTAGCCCGGAATCTCGATACCACCGGGTGAAACCGGCTGGACATTCGCCGAAACGATATAGCCGCGGGCAGGGTTCTCTTCCTGGGGATTGTTGCTGAAAGGGTAGAAGCCTTCCTTCTCAGCCTCTGGGCTGCTGCCATCGAGCAGGAAGCCGGGCTTCACTCCCGCCGGCCGTTTGGGCAGTTGGGCTGCGGCCCACCAGCCGATATCACCCTTGGCATTGGCCCAGACGATATTCAGCCCCGGTGCGTGGATCTTGGCTGACGCTCCGCGCGCCTTGGCCAGTGTGTCGGCACGGTTGAGCTGGTAGAAGGCCTCGAGGATCGGATTACGGCTTTCCAGGAAGCCCCACCACATTGCAATCGGCGTGTGACCGGCATTGGCGCCGAGCACATCGTTGACGATCGGGCCATGGGGTGACTGGCGCAGTACCAGCGTTACCGGTGCCTGGCCCTTTACCGCGATCTGCTGTTCGCTGCGGGTCATGTCCACCCATTGGTCGCGATACCAGACCTGTTCGGGGTTGTCCGGGTTGATCTTCTCGGCAATCAGGTCCAGGTCGTCGTTCTGGAACATGGTGATGCTCCAGCCGAAATCCTTGTTCATGCCCAGCGTCGCAAACGGCAACAATGCCTGGTAGTGCCCGTAGAGTTCGAAGCCCGGTGCCGAAAGGTGGGCCTCGTACCACACCGAGGGGGCGGAAAAGCGGATGTGCGGATCACCCGCCAACAAAGGTTTGCCGCTGCGGGTATGACTTCCGGCAACGGCCCAGGCGTTGCTGCCTTCGAATTGTGGCAGGCCGCTCCCGACCAGGGCCTGTTCGCTCAAACGGGCCAGGGCGTCGAGGCCTTTCCAATCGGCGTCGGCCAGGGGCAGGGCGGTCTTGTGGTGCTCGCCCAGCACACCCTTGGGCTGCCAGTCGAGGTCGAATATGTTCAAGTAATCAGCGCCCAGTTGATCGCGCACGTAGGTCAGCAGCGGTTCGGTACGAAAGGCGGCGGCGAAGCTGTAGGCCATGTAACCGGTAATGCTCACCGTGTCTTCAGCGGTGAACGGGCGCTTGGGGATGCCCAGGACATCGAATTCCACTGGCCGGGCGTGGCTGTCCTGGTAACGGTTGATGCCGTCGAGATAAGCCTGCATCGCGATCCAGGCCGGAGATTGTGGGTCCTGTTCCGCCACGTAGCGGGCGGCGCGCTCGCGGATACGCAGGCTGCGCATCAGTTTATCGGTGTCGAGCAGTTTCGGCCCCAGCACCTCGGCGAGCTCACCACGGGCGAGGCGACGCATGATCTCCATCTGGAACAACCGGTCCTGGGCATGGACATAACCCAGCGCACGGTACAGGTCGGTTTCGTTCTCGGCGCGGATATGGGGCACGCCGCGTTCGTCGTAGCGCACGGTCACCGAGCCTTGCAGCCCCTGCAACTGCACTGTGCCCTGGCGGGTGGGCTGCTTGCTGTAGAGATAGCCGCCGGTGACGATAATAGCGGTGACGACCAATGACAGAAAGGCAATGAGGCTGCGTTTCATGGTGTTCCCTTATTTGGATGATGCATCCTTGCCCCACGGACAATAACAGCCTACCGCCAGTGTGTGGGTGGCATTGACTGCGCGTCCGACGTTCAAGGCCTCCAGAATCGGTTCGATGAAGCTGTTGCTCGAATTACAGGTCAAGCCTTCGCTGTAGGGACCGAAGTAAGCCAGTTCGCCGGTGCGATTCCAGATCGCCACGGCGGGGCTGGCGGGAATCTGCTCCGAGCCGGGCAATGTCGGAAGCGGCTTGAGGCTGCTCAGTGTGGCCGGTAGCTGGCCTTGAGTGCCGCTTTTCTGTATCGCATAAAACTCGACACCTTGTGGGGCATATTTGTCGACCAGTTCGGACAGGTGCTGCTGATTACCGACGTTGCACGGACAGGCCGGATCCCAGAAGTGCACCAGGCGGATCGGGCCGGGCCCTGCCAGCTCGGGCGGCAGGCGCAGAGGGTCGCCGGAAAATACCGCCGTGTGTTGGCTGAAAGCGCGCAGGAAACGTCCCTGGAACCAGTCGTAGGCGATCCACAATACGGCGGCGCACCCAAGGGCAAGCAGACCGGCAAGCAGCGTTGTGCGGTGGGACGGGCGCATGGATTCATCCTCTTAAGCCGCCTAGCTTGCCATGCCTGTCGCGACAGATGAATATCGCAGGTCTACAAAGTCTGTTTCGCGCCTTGCGCATTTGCCTGGAAATATCGATGCCTGCCACTTTCGACCCCGATCGCCTGCGTGCCAGCTTGCAACCGTTGGCCCAGTGGCAACCGTTGTCTGCGCAGGCGCAGGCCTATCAGCGTTTCTACGGATTGGATTTCCCCCAGCGGACCTTGCGCAAGGGCCTTGGGCGTTTCGAAATCGAGGGGTATGAGTTGGTCGGCCAGGTCTGGTGGCCGGAAAAAGCCGTGGCGACGTTATTCCTGTTCCACGGTTACTACGATCACATGGGGCTTTACCGGCACCTGATCGAGTGGGCGCTGGAGCAGCAGTTCGCGGTGATCGCCTGCGACCTTCCGGGCCATGGGTTGTCCAGCGGCGAACGCGCCAGCATCGGTGATTTCGCCGAGTACCAGGCCACGCTGCAGAAGCTGCTGGCTGAGGCCGGGACGCTGGACCTGCCACAGCCCTGGCACCTCTGCGGACAAAGCACCGGCGGCGCCATCGTGGTCGATCATGTGCTCAACCAAGGGGCGAGCAGCCCGGCCCAGGGCCAGGTCATCCTGTTGTCGCCCCTGGTGCGCCCTCGGGCCTGGGGCTGGTCACGGCTGAGTTATTACCTGCTCAAGCCCTTCGTGACCGGCATCGCCCGGCGCTTCAGCGAAAACTCCACCGATCCGCAGTTCCTGCCGTTCCTGCAAGCCGACCCGCTGCAACCGCTACGCCTGCCTACCGCCTGGGTGGGCGCACTGGGGCGCTGGATCAAGCGTATCGAAGCCGCTCCGAGCAGCCCGCGCCAGCCGCTGATCGTGCAGGGGCAGGCGGACATGACGGTGGATTGGAAACACAATCTGCAAGTGCTGCGCGGCAAATTCGACCGGCCCCAAGTGTTGATGCTGCCCGAGGGCCGGCATCACCTGGCCAATGAAGTGCTGGCGATGCGGCAGGAGATGTTTGGGTTCCTGACCAAGCGGATGAGCCGGGTCCGGCGGTGACTTCAAGGGCCCTATCGCGAGCAGGCTCGCTCCCACAATGAACCTCGGCGGGTCACAAAATCCGTGTACACAGCCGATCCCCTGTGGGAGCGAGCCTGCTCGCGATGGCGGAACATCAGGCGCTGAAGTATCTACTGCCCGAGGTTCTGCCCCACCGCCAACCCCGCCCGGATCGCCGCCAGGGCCGCCTGGTAATAGGCTTGGCCCTCGGCCGATTCGGCAAACGTGGAAAACTCCTCCAGCTCGGTATCGGTCAGGTCACGGTAGACGTACAGCAGGGTGTTGTTCAGGTCGGCGCCGATCTGATCCATCAGCCGCTGGCGCTGGCCGTTCAGCATGCCCTGGGCCTGGCCACCGCCCAGCAGGCCGGGGATCATCGAGCTGAGGCTGTCGGCCGCCACGCCAGCGATGGCCAGGCTGACTTCGGCGCCAGCCTCGCGGGCGGGCAGGGCCTGGGCCAGGTGGCCGATGATCAGCAGGCGGTTATCGCTGGCCTGCATCTTGGGCAGGCCCTTGGCGTTCTTTGCCAATTGGTCGCGACGGGTCGCCAGTAGCTCGGCGGCCACGACCTTGCGTCCCAGCGGCGACTGGAAGAACGTCAGGGCCGGGTTCGGATCACGAAGATTCCTGCGCATTTGCGCCTCGGCCCGCTGGTCCATGGCCTGGGGGGCGAAACGCTGATTGCTGTTGTTCACCAGGGCCTGGAACACCGCCGGCGGCAGGCTGTTCTGGTAACGCTGCTGCGCGGCGCTCAAGGCATCGTTGAAATGCGCCCGCTGTTCCGGCCAGCCGGCGACCTTGTACAACTGGTCGTAGCTGTCTGCCCAGGCGGGCAAAACGCAGAACATCAACAGTGAGAAAAGCAAACGGCGCATAGGGACTCCTGTCAGCAGCCGACTATTCTCCGTGGGGTGTGGGGACTTGTCGAGAATTCGTATCAAGTTCGTACTGCGGTGCCACCTGGCGCCGCAAACCCGCTGCGTGGCGCTGTCGGTTTTGCAGGTACAGGCATACTATGCGCGCCATGCAAATACCTTCTGATCACCCGTTGCTGTTACGTATCGTCGACGACCTGGCCGAGCGCGGCTGGTCGCAGCAGAACATCTTCCTGCCGGATGCGCTGACCCGTGCCCTGGCGGCCGAGTGTCGCCAGCGTGCTGCCGAAGGCGAACTGGCCCCGGCTGCGGTCGGGCGCGGCTTGTCTTCGGAGATCCGCGAAGGCATACGGGGTGATCGCATCCAGTGGATCGAACCCGGCCAGGCCGAGGCCTGCGATCGTTACCTGAAGCTGATGGACAGCCTGCGCGAGGCGCTGAACCGTGGTCTCTTCCTGGGCCTTGAGGATTTCGAAAGCCACTTCGCCCTGTACCCGCCCGGCGCGTTCTACCTCAAGCACGTCGATCGCT
The DNA here is from genome assembly GCF_006227205.1 of Pseudomonas sp. ICMP22404. GTDB lineage: Bacteria > Pseudomonadota > Gammaproteobacteria > Pseudomonadales > Pseudomonadaceae > Aquipseudomonas. The sequence goes on along the minus strand of NZ_VCNG01000001.1, from coordinate 293,378 downwards.
TTCGCGATGATGACCGGCGTATGGTGTCCGCGGTGCTCTACCTCAATGACGCCTGGTTGCCGGAGCATGGCGGCCAGTTGCGCATGTACCTGGATGAAGGGAGGGAGCAGGACGTGGTGCCCACTGGCGGCTGCCTGGTGGTATTCCTGTCGGGGAACATCCCCCATGAAGTCCTGCCGGCCACCCGGGATCGCTTGTCCTTGACCGGCTGGTTCCGACGTCGTGGCAACGAGTTGTTCTGAGCATGGAAAAGATCCTGGTCAGTCGTTGCCTGCTCGGACACCGCGTGCGTTACGACGCAGGTGCGAGCGGGCCGTTCGAACAACTTCAGTCGTGGGTCGATGAGGGCCGTGTCGTGCCGCTGTGCCCGGAAGTCGCGGGGGGCTTGCCCACGCCTCGGGCGGCGGCGGAAATTCCCGGCGGGCAGGGCGCACAGGTGCTCGATGGCCAGGCGGCGGTGATGACCACCGAGGGTGAGGATGTGAGTGCGCAGTTCCTGTCGGGTGCGTACCAGGCCCTGGAGCTGGTGCGTGAACACGGTATCCGGATCGCCGTGCTCAAGGCCAACAGCCCCTCCTGCGGCAATCTGCTGACTTATGATGGGACGTTCGGCGGCGTGAAGGTCCCTGGTGAAGGCGTGACGGCGGCGTTGCTCAAGCGTCACGGGGTGCGGGTGTTCAGCGAGTTGGAATTGGCTGAGGCTGCGGCGGCGCTCGAAATCTTGCTCGATGGCAGAATCCCTACCTGACACAACCGCTTTTTGTGGCGAGGGGATTTAGCGAACCGTCGCACCGCCCCGCTGGGGTGCGCAGCGCCCCTAAAAACTGGCACCGCGGTGCGTCAGGTAGACCGCCTCAATCCTTTTGGGGGCGCTTCGCACCCCAGCGGGGATAAATCCCCTCGCCACAGGGACCGGATCGCCTATAACTGCGCGGCCAACTGCTCGATCTGCTCCTGCCGCTCGGCCTGGCTCAACCTTGGATGGGCATTGAGCGATGACCACTGCGGATACGCCCGAGCCTTGTTCAAGGCTTCGGGCAGTTTGCCTTCGCGCCAGCTCTTGTCCTGGGACGTGTCGATCCTGATGCTGTCCAGCGCCGCATGGCCGCGTTGGTTCAGCGCTTGCAGCAGTTGCCGTTGGCGCAGGGCCAGCAGGCGCAGCACGCTGTCGTCCACAGTCAGTTCCCGCTGCCCCTTCAGCTTGCCCATCAATCGGTTGCCATAGCCGCGGGCGGTTTGCAGGGCGCCGCCGGCAATGGCGCCGGCCAGGGCGGCGGCGCCGAGGGTCAGGCCGCCCACCAGCAAATCCACACCGGCACCGGCGGCAGCACCGGCGGCGATTCCGCCGCCGACCCGTACGCCCAGTTGCTTGAGGGTGGCCGGGTTGAACAAGTCATCGCCCCAGCGTCCATCGAGCAGCGGTAGGTCACTGGCCGCGGCGTCCTGGGGACGGAAGGCGTAGAGCTTGAGCAGGGCCTCGACGCAGCGCTGTTCCCGTTGGCGCACCGCATGACGCAGCTCGCTGATGGCCTGGCGCTCCAGCTCGGTGTCGCTGGTCACGCTGCGTCGGCAGGCGGCGCAATCGATCAGCAACTCGGCGATCAAGCGCGCCGCGCTCTGCTGGCGAGCCAGACGTTGGGCTTGCTGGTCGGCGATCAACCGTTCCAGCTGGCCGCGAGCGTTTTCCAACAACAGCGCAAGGCTTTCATACAGGCGCCGCTCGCCATCTTCGGGCGGGGCCACGCTGTCGAAACGCACGAGGGCGTGCAGCCCCAGCCGGGCCAGGGCCTCGCGCCAATCGGGTTCGCGGTGGTGGGTACTGCTGACGAAATTCAGCACCGGCAGCAGCGGTTTTCCGCAGCTGGCGAGGACTTCCAGTTCATCGCGGTATTTCGCCAGCACCGGCTCCCGGGCATCGATCACATAGAGCCCGGCATCGCTGGCCAGCAGTTGTCGCAGCACCTTGGCTTCCTGCTCGAAACGTTGTCGCGCCTCGCTGCCCTCCAGGAAACGGGCCAGACGCGCCGGGCCGTCGAGGCGTTCACCGGGACGTTCCAGGCGCTCAAGGTAATCGAGCAAGGCAATGGCGTCCTCCAGGCCCGGCGTGTCGTACAGCTCCAGCAGTGCTTCGCCGTCCACCGACAGGCGCGCCCCCTCGACGTGCCGGGTGGTGCTCGGGCGATGGGACACTTCGCCAAAGCCGACATCCCGGGTCAGGGTGCGCAGCAGTGAGGTCTTGCCGACGTTGGTGTGGCCGACCACGGCCAACTTCAGCGGTTTCATGGGCTCAGTCATGGCCGGTCTCCAGCCAGTTCAAGGGCGCACAGTCGGCGAAGGGCAACTGCAACTGTTGCAATGCGTTGTGCCAGTCGCCCAGGCGCTCGGCGTCCAGGGCCTCGCCGGGGGGCGCCTGCAACAGCCAGACACGGGTCGCACTGGCGCTGCGGGCCAGTTCGGCGATCAACGCCAGGCTGCCGCGGTCGGGAGAGCGCCGTGGGTCGCAGGCAATCGCCAGGCGCGCCGGAGGAAAGCGCGACAGCTGTTCGAGGAGTTTGTGACGTGACTCGCGGCTGTCGAGGACGCCGGCGTTTTTCACTGAATCCGGCAGCTTCGGCGGCCAGGGCCGCTCGTCCAGTTCAATCGCCACCAGCAGCGCCCCTGCGCTGTCCATCGTGCCGACAGAGCGCTCAATCTGATGCAATTGTCCGGGCGCGGCGTCGTTGATCCCCAGCCGTTCACTGCTGGGCATCAAGTGTTCGCGCAATTGTGCGTAGCCCGGCAGGTTCAAATCCAGGCGCAGGGAGACGCGGCCGCGGCGCCAACGCCACAGGCACAGCAGTGCCAGGCTCAGGCGCGGCAGCACGCCATACACCAGCACCACGCCCACCAGCCACGCAGCCCAGGCCTGACGGGCGCTTTCGATGTTCAGGGCGCCATCACCGCTGGCGCGGATCATCTCGACGGTCGGGACACTGAAACCCAACAGCGCCGGCAAGGCACCAAGGGTGCGGGTCAGGGTGACGAAGGTTTCGCCACCGAGAATGGTGGTTTCCCAGACAAAACCATAGCGTCGGGTCGCCATCAGCAGCAGTACGATGACCAGCGCACTGAGCATCGCCAGCAGCCACAGGCCGTTGACCAGCATGCCGAGGGCCCAGCGATTGAGCTTGTGTCGTTGCAGCAAGAGCAGCAAGGCCGGCGCCAGTTGGGCAGCCTTGGCATCGCGGGCGAGTTTTTCGCTGAGCCACAGCCACAGGCGTCCCAGGGCCGCGCCTTGTTCCCCGGCGAAGATCAGGCCCAGGGCCCAGCCGACGAGCAGGATCAGGTTCAGCCCCAACAGGCTGCCAAGGGCCCAGAATACGTTGACGGGGGTTCGACCGTCGCCAAGCGCGGCAAACCCCAGGCCGGCGCCGCTGATGAGGGCGAAGACTGCCAAGACGATCAGCGCCAGGCGTGCCCCTTGTAGCCAGTGGCGCAGGGCTTTGGTGAGACCGTCGCGCTCGGCCAACCGGTGGGCACGATGGTGAATGCGGGTCGAGAGATCGCCGCCTGCCGCGCGGGCCTGGCGATTGGCTTCCTGGTCTTGGAGCGGACCTGCGTGTTCTTCACGCAGGCGTACCGTCTCGGTCAGCCAGAGGGTCTGCAGTTCAGTCAGGGGAGCAGTCACAGGCGCTTCCGTCGCAAATGAGGGTTGAGGATAACCGCTGGAGCGCCTGTCGGGGTACGTTGAGCCTCTGCTATCCTCGGCACCATGAAAAAAACTCTCCCCTTAAGCCTGATCGCAGCCCTCGGTGAAAACCGTGTGATCGGCATCGACAACAGCATGCCCTGGCACTTGCCGGGGGATTTCAAATATTTCAAGGCCACCACCCTGGGCAAGCCGATCATCATGGGTCGCAAAACCTGGGACTCCCTCGGCCGACCGCTGCCGGGGCGCTTGAACATCGTGGTCAGTCGTCAGCCGGGCCTGACGCTCGAAGGCGCGGAAGTCTTCCCCTCGCTGGAGGCAGCGGTGGAGCGGGCCGAGGCGTGGGCGCTGGCGCAAGGCGTCGATGAGCTGATGTTGATCGGCGGTGCCCAGTTGTATGCCCAGGCCCTGGAGCAGGCGGATCGGCTGTACCTGACCCGCGTGGCGTTAAGCCCGGAAGGGGATGCGTGGTTTCCGGAGTTTGATTCGAGCCGGTGGGAACTGGTTTCGAACCTGCCGAACCCGGCAGAGGGGGATAAGCCGGCGTACAGTTTTGAGGTGTGGGAGAAGCTTTAAAGTTCAGGCTCCAAGCAAAGTGCCGAGCTGGTTGTGGGAGCAAGGCTTGCCCGCGAGTCAGGCGATGCGGTCTATTGGTCAAACCGCATAACCGTCATCGCGAGCAAGCTTTGCTCCCACAGGTATCAGGCATCAGGCATCAAGCGTGCACCAACTCCCCATGCTCATCGGAATCCAGCAGCGCCTTGTCGGTCTGCTGCATCACCTGGCTGGTAATCGCCCCTGCGGTGATCGAGCCGCTGACATTCAATGCCGTGCGGCCCATGTCGATCAGAGGCTCGACGGAAATCAGCAACGCCACCAGCGAAACCGGCAAGCCCATGGCCGGCAACACGATCAACGCGGCGAACGTCGCGCCACCACCGACGCCGGCCACACCGGCCGAGCTCAAGGTCACGATGGCAACCAGGGTTGCGATCCACACCGGATCCAACGGGTTGATGCCCACCGTTGGCGCAACCATCACAGCGAGCATGGCGGGGTAGAGGCCGGCGCAACCGTTCTGGCCGATGGTGGCACCGAATGATGCGCTGAAGCTGGCAATGGCTCGAGGAATGCCAAGGCGACGGGTCTGGGCTTCGATGCTCAGGGGGATGGTCGCGGCGCTGGAGCGGCTGGTGAAGGCAAAGGTCAGCACCGGCCAGATCTTGCGGAAGAAGCGCAGGGGGTTGATCCCGGCGGCGGACACCAGCAGGCCATGGACCACGAACATCAGGCCCAGGCCCAGGTAGGATACCACCACGAAACTGCCCAACTTGATGATGTCCTGCAGGTTGGAGCCGGCCACCACCTTGGTCATCAACGCCAGCACACCATACGGAGTCAGCTTCATCACCAGACGCACCAGGCGCGTGACCCAGCTTTGCAGGGTGTCGATGGCATTGATCACTTTCTGACCTTTCTCGACATCATCCTTGAGCAGTTGCAGTGCCGCGATACCCAGGAATGCCGCGAAGATCACCACGCTGATGATCGAGGTTGGCTTGGCCCGGGTCAGGTCGGCGAAGGGATTCTGCGGAATGAACGAGAGCAGCAATTGCGGGACGTTCAAGTCGGCGACCTTGCCGGCGTAATCGCTCTGGATCACTTGCAGTCGTGCCAATTCCTGGGTGCCAGCCACAAGGCCTTCGGCAGTGAGACCGAACAGGTTGGTCAGACCGATACCGATCAGGGCCGCGATGGCGGTGGTGAACAGCAGGGTGCCGATGGTCAGGAAGCTGATCTTGCCCAGGGACGAGGCGTTATGCAGCCGGGCCACGGCGCTGAGAATCGAGGCGAAGACCAGCGGGATCACGATCATTTGCAGCAACTGTACGTAACCGTTGCCCACCAGGTCGAACCAGCCGATGGAGGCTTTGAGCACCGGGCTGCCAGCGCCATGGACCGTGTGCAGGGCTATCCCGAACCCCACCCCGAGCACCAGCGCCAGCAGCACCTTTTTCGCCAGGCTCCAGTTGCGGTGACGGGTTTGCGCCAGGCCGAACAGCAAGGCGAGGAACACCAGCAGATTGAGGAACAGCGGCAGATTCATCAAAAAGAGCTCCGTTAAGACTTGCCAGTCGCCTGAAGCTGCGACTGCGAGCAGGGAAGCCTAACAGCCTGAAAACTAATGAATTAATATTAAAAAAGCATGTTGAATGTCGTTTATGGAATAAGGACGTGGCGTTTGCAGACACGTCGCTGACGTTATCGAGACGCAAGCGGTCGTGGACAGGCGAGGACTGTCACAAGCATTTGTTAGCGTCGGGTTCTTTGAACCTGGGAGAAATGCCGATGAAGCTCGTACCTCGTTTTCTCGCTGTTGCCTTGAGCCTTGGTCTCGCCGGCCAGGCACTTGCCACCGAACTCAAGCACTGGCCTGCGGAACAGGCCAAGGCGCTGGAGGCGATGATCGCGGCCAACGCCAACAAGGGTAACTTTGCGGTGTTCGACATGGACAACACCAGTTACCGCTATGACCTGGAAGAGTCGTTGCTGCCGTTCATGGAGAACAAGGGCCTCATCACCCGGGAAAGCCTGGATCCTTCCCTGAAGCTGATTCCGTTCAAGGACACCGCTGATCACAAGGAAAGCCTGTTCAGTTACTACTACCGCCTCTGCGAAGTGGACGACATGGTCTGCTACCCATGGGTAGCCCAGGTGTTCTCCGGCTTCACTCTCAAGGAACTCAAGGGCTACGTCGACGAGCTGATGGCGTCCGGCAAGCCTGTACCGACCACGTATTACGACGGCGACAAGGTGGTCAACTACAACGTCAACCCACCGAAAGTCTTCACTGGCCAGGCCGAGCTGTACAACAAACTGATGGAAAACGGCATCGAGGTCTATGTCATGACCGCGGCGTCGGAAGAGCTGGTGCGCATGGTCGCCGCCGATCCGAAATACGGCTACAACCTCAAGCCGCAGAACGTCATCGGCGTGACCACGCTGCTCAAGGATCGCAAGACCGGCGAGCTGACCACCGCTCGCAAGCAGATCACCGCCGGCAAGTATGACGAGAAGGCCAACTTGGACCTGGAATACACACCTTACCTGTGGACCCCGGCGACCTGGATGGCCGGCAAGCATGCGGCGATCCTGACGTACATCGATGAGTGGAAGAAACCGGTCCTGGTGGGTGGCGATACGCCGAGCAGCGACGGCTACATGTTGTTTCACGATGTGGATGTGGCCAAGGGCGGCATCCACCTGTGGGTCAACCGCAAGGACAAGTACATGACCCAGATCAACGGCATGATGGCCAAGCACGCTGCCGCCCAGGCCAAGGAAGGGCTGACGGTTACGGCGGACAAGAACTGGGTGATCGTGAAGCCTGAGGACATTCAGTAAGCCCAGTAACCCTTGTGGGAGCGAGCCTGCTCGCGATAACGGTGTGTCAGGCACATCGATGCAACTGATCCAACGCCATCGCGAGCAGGCTCGCTCCCACAGTTGATCACCATTTGCCACAGGCAATAAAAAAGCCCCGCACTTGCGGGGCTTTTTTATTGCGGCGCTAAACGCTTACAGCCCGTCCAGCATCGCCTTGTTGCGCACCGCGCCCTTGTCGGCGCTGGTGGCGAGCAGGGCATAGGCCTTGAGTGCGGTGGTCACTTTACGTGGACGCACTTCCACCGGCTTCCAACCTTTCTTGTCCTGTTCGACGCGGCGCGCGGCCAGTTCTTCGTCGCTGATCAACAGGTTGATCGAGCGGTTCGGAATATCGATCAGCACTTTGTCGCCGTCACGCACCAGGCCGATGGCGCCGCCAGCGGCCGCTTCAGGCGAAGCGTGGCCGATGGACAGGCCCGAGGTGCCGCCGGAGAAACGACCGTCAGTCAGCAGGGCGCAGGCTTTGCCCAGGCCCTTGGACTTGAGGTAGGAGGTGGGGTAGAGCATTTCCTGCATGCCCGGACCACCTTTCGGACCTTCGTAACGGATGATCACGATATCGCCGGCCTTCACTTCATCGGCAAGGATCCCGCGCACGGCGCTGTCCTGGCTTTCGAAGATCTTGGCGTTGCCTTCGAACACGTGGATCGACTCGTCGACACCCGCGGTTTTCACCACGCAGCCGTCCAGGGCGATGTTGCCGTAGAGCACGGCCAGGCCGCCCTCCTTGGAATAGGCGTGTTCGACGCTGCGGATGCAGCCATTTTCACGGTCGTCGTCCAGGGTTTCCCAGCGAGTCGACTGGCTGAACGCGGTTTGCGTCGGAATGCCCGCCGGGCCGGCTTTGAAGAAGTGATGCACGGCTTCGTCGGTGGTCTGGGTGATGTCCCACTTGGCGATGGCATCGGCCATGGTCCTGCTGTGCACGGTCGGCAGGTCGGTGTGCAGCAGGCCGCCACGGGCCAGGGAACCGAGGATGCTGATGATCCCGCCGGCACGGTGCACATCTTCCATGTGGTACTTCTGGATATTCGGCGCAACCTTGCACAGTTGTGGCACGTTCCGGGACAGGCGGTCGATGTCGCGCAGGTCGAAATCGATCTCGGCCTCCTGGGCGGCGGCCAGCAGGTGCAGGATGGTATTGGTGGAACCGCCCATGGCGATGTCCAGGGTCATGGCATTTTCGAACGCCTTGAAGTTGGCGATGTTGCGCGGCAACACCGACTCGTCGTTCTCGCCGTAGTAGCGCTTGCACAGCTCGACGATGGTCCGCCCGGCCTGCAGGAACAGTTGTTCGCGATCGCTGTGGGTGGCCAGGGTCGAACCGTTGCCCGGCAGGGCCAGGCCCAGGGCTTCGGTCAGGCAGTTCATCGAGTTGGCGGTAAACATGCCGGAGCACGAGCCGCAGGTCGGGCAAGCACTGCGCTCGTATTCGGCGACCTTCTCGTCAGAGGCGCTGGAGTCGGCAGCGATGACCATAGCATCCACCAGGTCCAGGCCGTGGCTGGCGAGCTTGGTCTTGCCGGCTTCCATCGGGCCGCCGGATACGAAGATCACCGGGATGTTGAGGCGCAGGGCCGCCATGAGCATGCCGGGGGTGATCTTGTCGCAGTTGGAGATGCACACGATAGCGTCGGCGCAGTGGGCGTTGACCATGTATTCGACGGAGTCGGCGATGATCTCCCGGCTCGGCAGCGAATAAAGCATGCCGTCGTGGCCCATGGCGATGCCGTCATCCACGGCAATGGTGTTGAATTCCTTGGCAACACCGCCTGCGCGTTCGATCTCGCGGGCAACCAGTTGGCCCAGGTCCTTGAGGTGGACGTGACCGGGTACGAACTGGGTGAAGGAGTTGGCAACGGCGATGATCGGCTTCTTGAAGTCGTCATCCTTCATCCCCGTGGCGCGCCACAATGCGCGGGCGCCGGCCATGTTGCGGCCGTGGGTGGATGTTTTCGAGCGGTAATCAGGCATGGAACACTCCGGGCGGCTAATCAGATATCAAGGGGAAAGTGAGCTTCTATTGACGTCTGGAGCACTCGGGGTTGGCCGTGTGTCCGGAAGTGGCCGATGACTGTGCAGGATCGCTGCGCGCCTCAGCATGAGCTCATAAACCCGCCGGGGGATGAATGGCGATGAATGTCGCGATTCTACACCGCTGGCGCCAGGATGAAATGACGCAAAGCGCTGATCGGACGCCAATGTCGCGCTCGGAATGACGACTGGCGGCGCTCAACCGGTCAACAACCCCCGGTGACGATGCCGGATCAGGCCATTGAGAGCCAATCCCAGGAGGCTGAGCAGCACCAGGCATAACGCCAGGGTGGTTTGCAGGGCAAGCGGAGTGAGGCTGATCGCGGCACTGGTCAGCCCGCCGACGATGAAGATGAGCACGCTGCCGGCCGAAGCGGACGTACCGGCTTGCTCAGGAAACAGGTTCATGGCCCGGGTGTGGGCCGCCGCACGGGCAATGGTGGTTCCGGCGGTACAGACGATCATGGGCAGCAATACGGTGGTGACCGACAACCCGAGTTGGCTGGAAAGCCCGAACATCAAGACGCCCGCCAGCAGGATCAGGCTCAGGCCGGTGATGATCTGCGTCTGTGGGTCGATCCGGTTGCTCAGCACCGTCGCCAGCGCGCCGCCGCCGATGTAGGCCAGTCCGTAGCCCAGCAGCGCCAGGGAAAATGTCTCGGGCGAGAGCTGTAGCTGGTCGATGAACACCAGCGGCGAAATGACGATGAATGAAAAGTGACAGGAAAAAGCCAACGCCGAGGTCAGCCAGTAAGCCATGAAGCGGAAATCGCCGCATACCGTTCGATAGGCACCGATGAAATCCAGGGGCCTGGCATGGCTACTCACCGCGGTACGGCTCAGTAAACGCCAGGCGCCCACGAATACACCTGCTGCCAGGGCAACAAACACCACGAAGCTGCCGCGCCACCCCATCCAGTGCTGCAACCCGGTACCGGCCAGGGGAGAAACGGAGATGAAAATACCGCCGCAAGTGACCAGGAAGATCCGCAGCCGTTGCTGCTCCAGGCCGCTGAACAGGTCCTGGATCAGTGCCTGGGACAGTACGAAACAACCGCATCCCAGCGCCTGCACGACACGGAAGAACAGGAAGGCCCCGTAGTCGTCGGTGAGTACGCAGCCCGTGGCGCCGATGGCTGAAACGGTGATCCCGATCAACAGCAGGCTCTTTCGCCCCATGGTGTCGGAGAGCGGGCCGACCAGCAGTTGCGAAAGGGCGATACCTATCGCGAACAGGCTGACCGACAGGGCGATGTCGGACGAGGGACGCCCGAAATGTTCGGACAAAGCCGGGAACGAGGGCAACACAACGTCGATCGGGAACACGCCGAGCAAGGTCATCGTCAGCAATAAGCCGACGGCGGCGGGTTTACGGGGGGCTGGAAGTTCTTTGCGCTCAACCATCGATAAACCCTGCCTGGGCGAAAAGCCGCCGGTGGTGTTCGTTGTCGAAGAACCCTGCCTTGCGCATGGCCGCGAAGGTCGACACCGCTCCCGAGCGTACTCGTCGGCCATGGGCGTCCGGCAGCAGGACATCGGCAACGATCTGGAGGGCCGACCGCTCGTTGAAACCGACACTGGCGAGGCTGCGCTTCAGCCAGGGCAGGTCCGGTTCGAAATAGAGGCCGATGATCTGCAGCAGCATGCTCGCGGCCAGGTCGCGTTGCGTGGGATCCAGGGCGGACCACAGGTACTGGAACACTTCGCTGAAGTAGCGGCTGTGGCGTGCCTCGTCCTCGAGATGGCTCCTGAGCATCCGGTATACGGTGCAGACCAGAGTGTCGCGGGTAATGGCCAGTAATTCCTTGGCGATGATCGTCTCGGAGACGAACCCCAGCAGAAACCACGCCAGAGGCCGATCCCCGGGGGTGACGGCATCGATCAGGCCCAGCAGGCGCTGGATACGCCTGGGGGATGGTCGGTCGCTGATGCCGTAGAGGGCTGCGACCTGTTCGGCCACGTCATTGGAAAAAAGTGCGTGGTAGCCCTCATCGGTATAGAGCTGCAGGGCGGCGGTTTTCATCGGCTGGGGAATCGGCAAGGCCAACTCGCCATGGACGATGGTTTCCACGGCGCGATTGACGACCCGGTGTTCAAGCAGTGTGGTGTAGTCGAGAAAATGCACCAGGTGGTTGGCCGCAAGACGCTGGGCAATGGAGCGGCCCGCCTCCTGGATCAACGGATGTTCGGTATAAGGAATGAAGGCTGACGGAAACCAGTCTCGACTACGGAGCTGCTGTTCCAGGTTCTCCGGCAGACGATAGTCGCCTTTACCCGTGCGCACGGCGGCCTTGTGATTCCAATCGCCCAATGTGTAATGAGGCGCCCGGCTGGAGACTGAGCCGGTCATGACACGATCTCCTGCCGGTCGATCAACGCCATCAATTCCTTGCAGTGCACCTGCCCGTCGCCATGGCCGCAGCCGACAAAAAACAACGGTTGCTCGCAAGTGCCTTCAAGGTCGAGCAGGTGTTCGACTTCACGGTCGGCCAATGCGCCGGTCAGCCAGGTATCGAGGCCCAACGCAGTCGCAACCATCAGGAAGGTCTGGGACACATGACCGGTTTCGACGAAAGCCATCCGGTAGGCGCGAGAGTGCGGGTATTTCCACCAGAGCTTGTCGAAGCGTGACGTGAGGAGCAGCCCGAACGGCAGGGGATTGATGAAGTGCTGACCGCACAACAGATTCCCCAGGGGGTCATCGGGCAGGGGGCGGATCGGGCTCAGGGCATGTGCGTCCGGATGATAGGCGTAGATGCCGGGTGCCAGGCCCGTCACGTTGCGCACATACAGGTAACCTTCGCAGGCATTCAGGCCGCCCCCCGAAGGGCTGCTGCGTCTTGCCCCCAGCGCAACGGGACAGGTGGCCTCCTGGCCGCCCCGGCGTTCGCTCAGGTAGCCCAGGCTCAGGTACAGGAGCGTGCCGACCTGTTCGATCGAGATGGCTCGTTCGTCGAATGAGCGGGAAGTGCTTCGACCGACCAGGGTCTGGGACAGTGAAACGTCCGGCATGTCGATCAACGCACAGGGAGCCAGGACGATCCGTTCGGCGGAATACGTTCTTGTCCGGGCGGGAGGTGCCGGTGACGACAGCACTTCATTGCAATGTTGCAGGTACTCGGTCGCCCATTCATTCACATTCCTGGGAACCTGTGCACAAGGAATATTCTTTGTACCGATGTGGAATATCCTGGACAACTCATCCCAGCGCCACTCAATGGGTCTTCTTGGTGTTTCGATAAGTATGTCCGCCTTCAGGAAGTTGGCGTCGATAGAGTTGTTGATGTCGAATTGCAGCGGGTTGGCGATAAGTTGCGCCAGTCGTGTCGAATAATGCTGGTCGAGTTCGAACTGGGTATGGCGCTCGTAGTTCCATACAATTTGGTGCGGCGGGCGCGCAAGAATGAAAAGGCACGGATTTATATGCATGCAAATGGTTTCCGCTGGGGCAAAACGTCCAGATGAGGCTGAGGTGCCGGCACTCCTCAGCCCATCGTTTACTTCAAGCGTTTACTGGCTTAGCGGCACTTTGGAACAATCAGGCCTGCCAGGTTTGCGATTTTGTCAGCTTCCAGATTGATTGCTTTCATGATGCAGCTCCTTTGCGTTGAATAAGTGTTGTGTTTTTAATAGTTGTCACTTGCGCAGTGACAGTTCAATCATAGTTTTTAATGAGTGCTTGGCAAGAGGAGATTGAGTAGGAAGGCTCCAGTAATAATGTGAGAGTCTTCTTACAAATAATGCAGGCGATGCTATTAACTTCAATGAGCGGTAACTTTTCGTACACAAAAAACAATCGCAGCCGAAGCTGCGATTGGGGTGTTGGCTGGCTACCGATGCGCAGGACGCAGAGGGGCGGGGGCCATCCTTTAGCTGTTAGGCAACAGCCGGCAGGTGATGCTCTTGATGTAGCGGGTTTCGGGGATGGCCGGGTGAACCGGATGGTCCGGGCCCTGGCCGCCGCGTTCAAGCAATTGAATATTGCGGTCCAGGTGACGGGCACTGGTCAGCAGGATGTTCTGCAGGTCGTCTTCAGGCAAGTGCATCGAGCACGAAGCGCTGACCAGGATGCCGTCCTTGGTGAGCAGGCGCATGGCTTGTTCATTGAGACGACGATAAGCGCCTTCACCATTCTTGAGGTCTTTCTTGCGCTTGATGAAGGCCGGTGGGTCGGCCACGATCACGTCGAAACGCTCTTCGCTGGCCTTGAGTTCCTTCAGGGCTTCGAACACGTCGCCTTCGATGCAGGTCAGTTTTTCGGCAAAACCGTTCAGCGCTGCGTTGCGTTCGACACCATCGAGGGCGAAGGCCGAGGCGTCGACGCAGAAGACTTCGCTGGCGCCGAATGCCGCGGCTTGTACGCCCCAGCCGCCGATGTAGCTGAACAGGTCCAGTACGCGCTTGCCCTTGGCGTAGGGGGCCAGGCGTGCGCGGTTCATGCGGTGATCGTAGAACCAGCCGGTCTTCTGGCCTTCCATGACTGGCGCTTCGAATTTCACGCCGTTCTCTTCCAGGGCAACCCATTCCGGCACCAGGCCGAACACGGTGTCGACGTAGCGTTCCAGGCCTTCGGCGTCGCGGGCCGCAGAATCGTTCTTGAACAGAATGCCGCTGGGCTTGAGCACCTGGGTCAGGGCTGCGATCACGTCATCCTTGTGGGCTTCCATGGTGGCGGAAGCGATCTGCACCACCAGGATGTCGCCGAAGCGGTCGACCACCAGGCCCGGCAACAGGTCGGAGTCGCCATAGACCAGGCGATAGAACGGCTTGTCGAACAGCCGCTCACGCAGGGACAACGCGACGTTGAGACGATGGACCAACAGGGATTTGTCCAGCGGCAGCTTCGCGTCACGGGACAGCAGGCGGGCGCAGATCAGGTTGTTGGGGCTCATCGCGACGATGCCCAGCGGCTTGCCACCAGCGGCTTCGAGGATCGCCTGGTCGCCGGCCTTGAAACCATGCAGCGGCGTGGCGCCCACATCGATTTCGTTACTGTAGACCCACAGGTGGCCGGCGCGCAGGCGACGGTCGGCGTTGGCTTTGAGGCGCAGGCTGGGCAGGGACATGACGTCGCTCCGAAAAAAAGAGCGGGAGTATACCGTGTTGAGGTGGTCGGCGGGCCTGGAGGTCGATATGTGGCACCGGATCGTCGGCACAAAAAAACAGTTCAAGCTCGATGGAGTCGCTGCCGATTCAGGCCTGAGTCTCCATGAAAGTTTCGCCGATCTACCCAGGCGGTGTGTCGGACCCGTTTTTCAGGGTTAGAATCCCTGTCTGCCCCAGAGTGTGTGCCCATGTCCAAAGAGCTCTCCACCGAACAGATCCAACAGTCCCTGCAAGGCATCAGTGTGCCGCCCCAGCCGCAGATCATGGTGGATCTGCAGATGGAGCAGTACATGCCCGATCCGGACCTTGAGACCATCGCCAAGTTGATCTCCCAGGACCCGGGGCTTTCGGGGGCCTTGCTGAAAATCGTCAACTCGCCGTATTACGGCCTGCGCAACAAGATCACCTCGATCCAGCGCGCGGTGAACCTGCTGGGCAGCCGTTCGATCATCAACCTGATCAACGCGCAGTCGATCAAGGGTGAGTTGCACGACGATGCCATCGTCACCTTGAACCGCTTCTGGGATACGGCCCAGGACGTGGCCATGACTTGTCTGACCCTGGCCAAGCGGGTCGGCCTGGAGAATGGCGACGAAGCCTATGCCTTGGGGCTGTTCCACGATTGCGGCGTGCCGCTGATGCTCAAGCAGTTCCCCAACTACATGGGCGTGCTCGAGGAGGCCTATGCCAACGCGAGCGCCGAATGCCGGGTGGTGGACACGGAAAACCGCGTGTTCAATACCAACCACGCCGTCGTCGGTTACTACACCTCCAAATCCTGGCGCCTGCCGGATCACGTCAGCCAGGCCATCGCCAATCACCACAACGCCCTGGCGGTTTTCAGCGACGAGTCTTCACGCAACAACAGTCCGCTGAAGAACCTGTTGGCGATCCTGAAAATGTCCGAGAACATCTGTGCGTCTCACCGGGTGCTGGGCAATCAGGCCGAAGACCATGAGTGGGATTGCGTCGGTGCCCTGGTGCTCGATTACATCGGTTTGTCGGAATACGACTTCCAGACCCAGAAACAGGAAATCCGCGACCTGGCCTCTCGTTGAGTGCCCGGTTCGCCTGACTCGAGAGCCTCATGCCAGAACTGCCGGAAGTCGAAACCACCCGCCGCGGAATCGCGCCACACCTTGAGGGGCAGCGGGTCAGCCGTGTAATCGTGCGCGACCGTCGTCTGCGCTGGCCGATTCCGGAAGACCTCGATGTGCGGCTTTCGGGCCAGCGCATCGTGCAGGTGGAACGGCGAGCCAAGTACCTGCTGATCAATGCCGAGGTCGGCACCTTGATCAGCCACTTGGGCATGTCCGGCAACCTGCGGCTGGTGGAGGTGGGCATGCCTGCCGCCAGGCACGAGCATGTGGACATCGAGCTGGAGTCTGGCCTGGCCTTGCGCTACACCGACCCGCGACGCTTTGGCGCGATGCTCTGGAGCCTCGACCCGCTCAACCATGAATTGCTGGTTCGCCTCGGACCGGAGCCATTGACCGATCTGTTTGACGGTGAGCGCCTGTTCCAGCTCTCCCGTGGGCGCTCCATGGCGGTCAAACCGTTCATCATGGACAATGCGGTGGTGGTGGGCGTGGGCAATATCTATGCGACCGAGGCGCTGTTTGCCGCCGGCATCGACCCGCGTCGGCCGGCCGGTGGCATTTCCCGGGCCCGGTACCTGAAACTGGCCGTCGAGATCAAACGCATCCTTACCCATGCCATCGAGCGCGGCGGTACCACGCTGCGGGATTTCATTGGTGGCGATGGCCAGCCCGGGTATTTCCAGCAGGAACTGTTCGTGTACGGCCGGGGTGGGGAGTTGTGTAAGGTCTGCGGCACGGGCTTGCGGGAAATTCGCCTGGGACAGCGTGCGAGTGTCTGGTGTCCACGTTGCCAAAGCTGATTCGTCCTACGGTCTATAGTCAGTAGTCATACTGATCAGCCGAAGGATCGATCCCATGAGACTGCTTCGACCTGTTGTTCTAACGCTGCTGCTGACCCTGGGGTTGCCCGTCCTGGCGAACAGCGGCAGTGGCGATCCGCGCTACACCATCCAGAATCCGCCCGCCTTCGCCATGATCGGCGACTTGTTGATCGCCCGGCCGCTGCTGCTCGCCGCCACCGTGATCGGTGCGGGGGCATTCGTGGTGTCGTTGCCCTTTACCGCGCTGGGCGGTGGGGTCGGTGATGCCGGGAAGGCGCTGGTGGTGGACCCGGCGAAGGCCACCTTTGTGCGGTGCCTGGGGTGTGTTGGGGAGGGGTTTGAGCAGCAGGAATGAGTTGTGGTGCTGATGGCCTCATCGCGAGCAGGCTCGCTCCCACAAGGGATTTGGACCAGGCACACATGGTATGAACACGGCAGATCCCCTATGGGAGCGCGCCTGCTCGCGATGAGGTCGGTGCTGGCGCTACAAAACCTTCTGGCTCAAGCCTTGCCAGTGATCTTGCGATATTTCGCCATCAACTGTTCTTCGGTTTCCGGATGGGCTTCGTCCAGCGGAATGCAATCCACCGGGCAGACCTGCTGGCACTGGGGCTCGTCGTAATGGCCGACGCACTGGGTGCACAGGTTCGGGTCGATGACGTAGATCTCTTCGCCTTGTGAAATGGCTTCATTCGGGCATTCGGGTTCGCAGACGTCGCAATTGATGCAGTCGTCGGTGATGATCAGGGACATGCAGGCTCCTGCCGAGGCGTTGGGCCCGGGCATCTGAAAACGAATATGCGCAATTGTGCCGCATTGGCGAGCGCAGTGCACGCGGGTGCGATGGACTGCGCTCGCTCTGCCGCGAAGTGGCTCGCAGCAAGCGGGATTATTTCTTGAAGCGCAGGGTCAGCGCATCGGCCACGGCCGGGTGGACGAACTTGGTGATGTCGCCGCCCAGGGCCGCAATCTCACGCACCAGGGTCGATGAGATGAACGAGTAGCGCTCCGACGGCGTCAGGAAAAGACTTTCGACGTCCGGGGCCAACTGGCGGTTCATGTTGGCCAGCTGGAACTCGTATTCGAAGTCCGAAACCGCTCGCAGACCGCGCAGGAACACATTGGCGTTCTGTTCCTTGGCAAAGTGCGCCAGCAGCGTGGAGAAGCCGACCACTTCTACGTTGGGCAGATGCTTGGTGACTTCACGGGCCAGCTCCACGCGTTGTTCCAACGGGAACAGCGGGTTTTTCTTCGGGCTGGCGGCAACGGCGATGATCACATGATCGAACAGGCGCGCGGCGCGTTCGACCAGATCGCCATGGCCCTTGGTAATAGGGTCGAAGGTACCTGGGTACAACACTCGGTTCATCGCGTCGTCCTGGCGGGAGTCCGTTGGGGAGTCGGATGGTATCGCAGCCTTCTCGGTCGGCCAAGTCGGCTGTGGGATAAGAAAGCACTATAGACGCTGCGAATGATCTGGATATTCATGAGTTTCTCAGACGTTCGGCCAGAAATGTCGCCAGTTTCGCCGTCAGCCCATACACCGACAATTGCGGGTTGGCACCGATGCTGGTGGGGAACAGCGAGCCGTCGTGGATCGAAAGGTTGCTGAGTTGATGATGGCGGCCGAGGCTGTCGACGACGGCGGTTTGCGGCGTCTCGCCCATCGCGCAACCGCCCATCACATGGGCGCTGCCCAGGCGTGTGCGATACAAGGCCAGGTCCAGCCCGTCGATCAGGGTTCGGGCTTCGGCCAGGGTTTTCACGTAGCGGGCATCGCTGTGCAGCGGCATGACTGCCTTGGCACCGCCGGCGAACTGGATCTCGGCCATGCTGTGGAATGCGCGGCGCAAGCCGTCCCAGGCGTAGGGTGAAACAGGGTAGTCGAGCGCCGGGGTGCCATCGCTGCGTAACTCGACACTGCCGCCAGGGCTGTCCGGGTGAAAGCCGTCGCGCAGCAACGCCAGCATGGCATGGGTATGGGGCAGTTGCGCCATGTGAGCGGCGTTCTGTGTGCCGAAGCCGCCCAGCAGCGTGGCGGCGAGGGCTGGGTGCAAGGGTGGTACTTCGAGCTTGTAGGACATTTTGCCGGTAGCGCCGTCCTGCCATTGGAAGTGATCCGAATAGATCGACTGTGGCGCGCCGTAGAACGGGTTGATGACCTCTTCGAACTGCGCGGCCGACATGTTCACCAGATGCAGAAAGGTCCGTTTGCCCAGGCGTTCGTGCGGATCTGGTGCATCGGAGCGCAGTAACAATGCCGGGCTGTTGATGCCGCCGCCGGCCAGTACGTAGTGGCGCGCCTTGACGGTAATGCGCCGTCCGGTGGGGGCCACACAGCGCTCGTCCATGGCCAGGCATTGCAGGTCGATGACCGCATCGTTCTTGAGGGTCAGGCGCTCGGCCCGCGCCAGGTAAAGCAGCGCGCCGCCCTTGTCGAGCAAGGTCGGGATGGTGGTGACCAGCATCGACTGCTTGGCGTTGGTAGGGCAGCCCATGCCGCAATAGCCCAGGTTCCAGCAGCCGCGCACGTTGCGTGGGATGACGTGCCAGCTATAGCCCAATCGTTCACAGCCTTTGCGGATGACATCGTTGTTGGCATTCGGTGGAATCAGCCACGGTGCCACACCCAGGCGTTGTTCCATTCGTTCGAACCAGGGCGCCATTTCGGCAGGACTGTGCCCTTTGACGTTGTGCTCGGCCGCCCAGTGACCCAGGGTCTGGTCCGGTGTGCGGAAGCTCGAGGTCCAGTTGATCAAGGTCGTGCCACCCACGGCCCGGCCCTGGAGGATGGTGATGGCGCCATCCTTGCTCATGCGCCCCAGGCCTTCCTGATACAGGCTGGTGTAGGCCTGGTCCTCGAGCAGCTTGAAGTCGCTGCTGGTCTTGAGAGGGCCTTCCTCGATCAGCAACACGTTGTAGCCGGCAGTGCTGAGGATCTCTGCCGTGGTACCGCCACCCGCGCCGCTGCCGATGATTGCCACATCAGCCTCCAGGGTCAGGTCCTGGGTCAATCGCGCAGCGTTGTAGGTGGTCCAGCCGCGGGCAAGACCCTCGCGGAAGGGATCGGGTACGGGCATGTTCAGGCTCTCTTGTTGTTATGGATGTGCAATGGACCTCCTGTGGGAGCGAGCCTGCTCGCGAAAGCGGTGGACCAGCAACATTGAGGTTGGCTGACACTCCGCCTTCGCCAGCAGGCTCGCTCCCACAGGGATTTCGGCTGGGCTTCAAATGTTGGGCGGCCCTGGATACCCGCAATGTGTCCAAGCTTCGGCCCGGCTGTACCACGCCATCATCACCATTTGCAGCAATGAGCTGTGGCCCTGGCGCAAGAGGTTCAGCGAGCTGTTTTCCCAGCGATCGAGAAACTGGCGGATGTCATCGGCGCTGGCGTTTTCCCACGAGCCCCAGACGCCGGTCAGCGGCCCGCGGGTAATACCCAGGGTAAGGACGTCGAACAGTTGGCGAGTGAGCTTGAGCATGGGTGGGGAAAGGTGCGCCAGGCCGGTATCCAGGCTTACGAGGGTGGCGTCAGCAGCGGCGGTGCGCTGTTCAACGGTCACGGCGCCCTCCAGCATCACGGGAATGAGCGCGCGTAAAAACGGCAGGTCGCTGTCTCGCAGGACGGCAAGGCCCTTGGCCGCTTGGCTTGGCGAACAGCCGCTCAGGCTGGCCCCCAGCCCAACGGTGCTCAGGAATGCGCTGGCGCCGAGGCTGAATTTCAGCAGTCCGCGCCGTGACAGCACGGGTGTATCGGTCAGGCTTGGGTTCATTATTGTTATTTCCCGCGCAGGCACCGGTTAACGGACAAACAGCTTCTGAATCAACTTCTGGAGCGGTTTGCCATAGGGCGGATAAATCAGTCTGGCGGCATTGAAGCGCTGTTTGCTCAGCACGCCCTTGGCTTTGCTGAAGGTCAGGAAACCTTCGTGCCCGTGATAATGCCCCATCCCCGACGGACCGATGCCACCGAACGGCAAGTCGTCTTGGGCAACGTGCAGCAAGGTGTCGTTCAAGCAGACGCCGCCGGAATGGGTTTCGTGGAGTACGCGGTTCTGTTCGGCCTTGTTGTAGCCGAAATAGTAGAGCGCCAACGGACGAGGCCGTTGATTGATGTAGGCAAACGCCTGGTCCAGGTCGTTGTAGGGCACGATAGGCAGCAGCGGGCCGAAGATCTCGTCCTGCATGACGGTCATGTCGTCGTTGACGTTGAGTAGCAGGCTGTGGGGCATGCGGCGTCCCTGGCCCTGGTCGAACAACTCGATCAGCAAACCGCCCTTGCCGGTCGCGTCGCTGATGTAACCGTTTAGCCGTGCCAGTTGTCGTTCGTTGATGATTGCGGTGTAGTCCGGGTTGTCAGCCAGGCTCGGATAAAGCCTGCGAACCGCCTCGCGATAGGCATCGACAAATTCACCGACGCGGTTTTGCGGCACCAACACGTAATCAGGCGCGACACAGGTTTGCCCGGCATTCAGCATTTTGCCGAAGGCGATGCGCTCGGCGGCATCGCTCAGGGGCACATCGGTGGACACGATGGCGGGCGACTTTCCACCCAGTTCGAGGGTGACGGGGGTCAGGTTTTCGGCGGCGGCCCGCATGACGTGCCTGCCGATACTGGTAGCGCCGGTAAACAACAGGTGATCGAACGGCAATCTGGAAAAGGCTACGCCGACGTCCGCTTCACCGAGCACCACGCACACCAGGTCCTGGGGGAAGATCCGCGCCAGCAATTGCTTGAGCAACTGCCCGGTGGCAGGTGTGGCTTCGCTGAGCTTGAGCATCACCCGATTGCCCGCCGACAACGCGCCGACCAACGGCCCGATGGCCAGGAACAAGGGATAATTCCAAGGCACGATGATCCCGACCACGCCCAGCGGCTGATAGATCACCTTGGCCGAAGCCGGCTGGAAGGCCATGCCTACCTTGCGTCGGGAGGGTTTCATCCAGCGCTTGAGGTGTCGGCTGGCGTAATGGATGCCGTGCAGGCTCGGCATCAGCTCGGCCAACAACGTTTCGTCGGCGCTGCGGTGGCTGAAATCCTTGCTGATGGCGTCGATCAGGACCTGTCGTTCATTGCTCAGCGTCTCCCGGAGGGACTTGAGCCATTGCCGGCGCTGATCGGCCGAAGGCATCGGATGAACGGCATAGGCCTGGCGCTGTGCCTCGAAGAGTGACTGCAGCTCATCCAATTGCCGTTGGGAGTCGTGCAGATAAGCAATGTCGGCAGGCATCGTCAGGCACCAGTTCTTATTAATTGTGGGTGTTTTCTAGAGCTTATGCTCTAGAAAGTCAAATGACATCCTTGATGGCTATGGGTTTGTCCTCCGGGCGATAGGTCGTAAGATGCCGCAATGCTTTCGTCGAATTAAAGCCCAAGCCATGGTCACACGAATGAAAACCAGCGAGCGCATCGTGCAAAACAGCCTCGAGCTGTTCAACCAACAGGGCGAGCGCAGTGTCAGCACCAACCACATTGCTGCCCACATGGACATGTCCCCGGGTAACCTCTACTACCACTTCCCTAACAAGCAGGCGATCATCGCCGTGCTGTTCAGCGAATACGAAAACCTGGTGGACAGTTTTCTGCGCCCACCCCAGGGCCGGGCGGCCACGGTGGAGGACAAGCGCTTCTATCTCCAGGAGCTGCTATCGGCGATGTGGAGCTATCGCTTCCTGCACCGGGACCTGGAGCATCTGCTCGACAGCGATCCGGACCTCGCGGCTCGCTATCGCCGGTTTTCCCAGCGTTGCCTGATCCACGGGACTGCCATCTATGAGGGCTTCGTCGCGGCCGGCATCCTGAAAATGGATCGGGTGCAGATCGAGTCCCTGACCCTCAATGCCTGGATCATCCTGACCTCCTGGGTGCGGTTTCTTTGCACCACGCGGGAAAACTCCAATCATTTGAGTGAGCAGGCCATCAAGCGCGGGGTATACCAGGTGTTGGTGCTGGAGGCCGGTTTCGTGACCGATCAGGCCCGCGAAGCGGTGGATGCACTGTTCAAAGAGTATTACGTCCCTCTGCCTCAGACCCTGGAGGAAGGGCAGTAGGAATCGGATCTGAACCCTACAGGCCACTCATTCCGCCACAGGAGCACGCCATGCCCATCGCGCAACTCATCAGCCCTCAAGCCCTCGAGCAGAGGAGGACGCAGCCCGGGCTGGTGATCCTCGATTGCCGTTTCGCCCTGGAAGACCCGGATTATGGCCAGCGCAGCTACGCCGAGGGGCATATCGCCGGTGCGTCGTTCGCGGACCTTGAGCGCGACCTGAGTGGCCCGGTGATCAAGGGGGTGACCGGGCGTCATCCGCTGCCGGAGCCTGGCGCGTTGATGGAGCGCTTGCGGACCTGGGGCATCGACAACGACAGCGACATCGTGTTGTACGACGATGGTCCCGGTGCCTATGCGGCTCGGGCCTGGTGGTTGCTGGCCTGGTTGGGTAAACGCGAGGGTGTGTACCTGCTCGATGGCGGACTCAAGGCTTGGCACGCCAATGGTTTGCCCTTGAGCCTCGATCCGCCGACGGGTAACCGTGGGACGTTCAGCGGTTCGCCGGATGATTCCCTGTTGCTCGACGCCGATGCGCTGCAACAACGCCTTGGCCAAGCGGAGATGACGCTTCTGGATGCGCGTGCGTTGCCGCGCTTCAAGGGCGAAGTCGAGCCGATCGATCCGGTGGCCGGACACATCCCGGGAGCGCAATGTGCGGCATTTACCGACAACCTTGGCGCTGATGGGTGTTTTCTGCCGGCTGATCGGCTCAGGCAGCGTTTTGCCGAAAAAATGGGGGGGCGTTCGCCGACTGAGTTGGTGGCTTATTGCGGCTCCGGGGTGACGGCGTGTCATAACCTGTTTGCCTTGTGCCTGGCGGGGTATCCGTTGGGGAGGTTGTATGCTGGGTCGTGGAGTGAGTGGATTAATGATTCGGGGCGTGGGGTGGCGAAGGGTGAATAGCTGCGAATGGCGACCTGACACTCTCACCTGGTGTTTTTGACCGGGTACATATCCATTGCTGCGGTAACGGCTACTTATGGTTCCGCTCTTACAGCGGGTTACTTTTGGCAGACGCCCCAAAAGTAACCAAAAAGGCTTGGCCCCACCACTCGGCACCTCGCCTAGGCTCGGTGTGCCCTCACTCCGGCATTGCTCCGTGGGCCCGCCGCGAAGGGCCATCCATGGCCCAGCGCGGCTAACCCGGCATCCATGCCGGGTTGCCCACTGCGCAATGCCTGCGTTCGGCCAGCGTGGTTAACGGGGCCTGAAGATCAAAAGCAAAAGCAAAAGCAAAAGCAAAGCGGGGCGGGGCGGGGCGGGGCGAGGCCTTGCAGTCGGCGTGTTTCTTCCTGCTGGCGCTAGTCCCTGTGGGAGCGAGCCTGCTCGCGATAGCGGCGGGTCAGCAGCATTGAAGTGACTGATACTCCGCTATCGCGAGCAGGCTCGCTCCCACAGGGGGTTGTGTTGGCGGTGGCTCATCCGTGACCCAGGTTCGCCAGCCACTGGGGAATACGTCGCTCCAGGTAGTATCCGGGTGAGCGCAAGGTCCCTTCGACAAATCCCACGTGCCCACCCTGGGCATGCAGTTCCAGCTGGGTGGAGGCGGACAGCTCGTCGGGTTGGGGCAGGCTGTGGGGGAATACGAAAGGGTCGTCGGCAGCTTGGATGACCAGGGTCGGGGTGTTGATTTCGCTCATGTAATAGCGGCTGGAGGCGCGACGGTAATAGTCCGAGGCGTCGGAAAAGCCGTGCAGCGGGGCGGTCACGCGGCCGTCGAAATCCCAGAAGGTGCGCATGTTTTCCAATGGACCCAGCGCCGCCAGGGTGGCAAGCCCTTCGTGACGTCCATCGTGCTTGAACCGGCGTTGCTTGTTGCGCACGTAAGCCACCAACTCCCGCATGAAATGCGCCTGATAGAACCTGGAAAACCCTTGCCCGATGCGGTCGGCACACTGATCGAGACGAAACGGCACCGAAACGGCCACGGCACCGAGCAGTTGGCTGTCGCTGCCGGTTTCTCCCAGGTGCTTGAGCAGCACATTGCCGCCTAGCGAATAACCCACCGCAAACAGCGGCGCCAGGGGCCGTCGCGTCCGCAGGTGAGCAACGACGGCGGCCAGGTCTTCGCTGACGCCGGAGTGGTAGCTGCGGGGCAGCAGGTTCGGTTCGCCTGAACAGCCGCGCCAGTTCAGCGCGACACTGGCCCAGCCCTGATGGCCAAGGGCTTGTTGCAAACCGGCCACGTAAGGCGAGTTGGAGGAGCCCGTCAGTCCGTGAAGCACCAACACCAGCGGCGCCTTGGCGCTGTGGGGGCCATGCCAGTCGAGGTCGAGGAAATCACCGTCGTCCAGCCACAAACGCTCACGTTGGCGAGGGATGTGTGTGGTCTTGCGCCATAGCGGGCCCCACAGGGTTTGCAAGTGCGGGTTGCCTAGGCCCTTGGCGGGGATGAATCGTTCAGATGCGGCGGCCATTATTATTGTTCTCGATGCTGCGGCCAGCCGTCAGCCAACGGCTTCTGCCATGCGTTGCCACAATGCGTAGTACACCCGTCCGGACTTCTGCTCGCGATGCAAGCGCCAGTTGCCCGGCAAAGCCAGGATCGACGGAGCGGTTTCACTTTCAGTGTAGACCCAGGCATCCTCGGCCAGCCACTGGCGTTCCTCGAGCAGCGCGCAGACCGTCGGCAACAGGTTCTGGTTGAACGGCGGATCGAGAAACACCAGGTCGAAAGGACTGGCCGGTTGGCTGTCCAGATAGCGCAAGGCGTCGGCCGTCTGCACCTGGCCCACCGTGCAACGCAGGGTGCCCAGGTGTTCTTTCAGGCTGGAGACCGCCAGGCTGCTGGCATCCAGGGCCTGGCCCATGGCGGCGCCACGGGACAGCGCTTCGAGAAACAGCGCGCCACTGCCAGCGAACGGGTCGAGAACCCGGGCGCCTGGCACGTAGGGGGCGAGCCAATTGAACAGGGTTTCACGCACCCGGTCCGGTGTAGGGCGCAAGCCCGGGGCATCGGGAAAGCTCAGGCGCCGGCTGCGCCATTCGCCGCCGATGATGCGCAGCTGATTGATGCCGTTGTGAGCGGGTGTCTTGCTGGAATTCGATGGACGGGCCATTAGTGCTCCGGAACCCCGAGCGGTTGCTCGGCAGGTTTGTCAGTGGGGGCCGGCAGCGGCTTTTGCGGCACGGTCGGACCGGCGGTGACGATGACCATTCTGTCGGTGCTCAGGTGCTTGTTCATTGCTGACTTGACCTGTTCGACCGTCAACGCCTGGGACTTGCGCATGAAGTCTTCCAGGTAGCTCAGCGGCAAGTCATAGAAGCCCATGGCCCCGAGTTGGCCGACGATGTCGGCGTTGCTCGCGGTGGACAGCGGGAAACTGCCGGCCAGCTCGCGCTTGGCGTCATCGAGCTCCTTCTCGGTTGGACCGTTCTTCAGGTAGTCGGCGAAGACATCCTGCACCAGCTTGAGTGTGCCTTCGCTCATTTCAGCACGGGTCTGCAGGTTGATCATGAACGGGCCGCGAGCCTGCATCGGCGTGAAGCCCGAATACACACCGTAGGTCAGGCCACGTTTTTCCCGTACTTCAGTCATCAATCGCGTGCCGAAACCACCGCCGCCAAGGATCTGGTTGCCCAGGGACACGGCCGCATAGTCTGGGTCGTCCCGGTCGATACCCAGTTGTGCGAGCATCAGGTTGGTCTGCTTGGACGGGAATTCGATGTGGCTGACGCTTGCCTTCGGTTCCACTGGGGACGGGGTTTTTGCCAGGGCCGGACCTTTGGGCAGTGCGGCGGACACCTGGTTGGCAATGGCCTCGGCCTCGGCGCGGGACAGGTCTCCCACCAATGCAATCACTGCGTTGCCAGCAGTATAGGCCTTGGCGTGAAAGGCCCGGGCCTGGGCCAGGGTGATCGGCGGGATGCTTTGCGCGGTGCCATCACTGGAGTGGGCGTAAGGGTGGTCACCGTACAGGCGCTTCATCAGCTCCAGGCCCGCCAGTTTGCCGGGGTTCTGTTTCTGGTACTCGAAACCGGCAAGCATCTGGTTTTTGATACGGGCGAAGGAGTCTGCGGGGAAGGTCGGTTTGCCGACCACTTCGGCGAACAGCTTCAATGCCGGCTCACGCTTGTCCGCCGCGCTGAGGCTGCGCAGGGAGGCCACGGCCATGTCCCGATAGGCACCGTTGCCGAAGTCCGCGCCGAGGTTTTCGAATCCTTCGGCGATGGCGCTGACGTCCTTGCCGGCCACGCCTTCGTTGAGCATGGCGTTGGTCAGCAGTGCCAGGCCGGGGGCGTTGCCGTCCTGGCTGCTGCCGGCGGCGAAGGTCAGGCGCAGGTCGAACATCGGCAGTTCGCGAGCCTCGACGAACAGCACCTTGGCGCCGTCGGCGGTTTTCCAGGCTTGCACGTCGAGCTGGCGGTGGCCGGGCGCCTTGCCGTCCAGCTCCGCCAGCGATTGCAGTTTGTTGCCGGACTTGGCGTTATCCAGGGCCTGGCTGGCAGTGACATCAGTGGCAGGGGACAGATAGAAGGCCAGGGCTGCGACCAGGGCAATGACCACCAGGCCGATCAGCAGCAAGCGTGATGATTTGCGCTCACTCATGAGCTTTCTCCTCGGGCAGGATGTGCGCAACGCTCAGGCGCGGGCGGGTGAAATACAGCTGGGCTGCCTTCTGGATGTCTTGCGGGGTTACGCTTTGCAACTCGGCGAGTTCGGTGTCCATCAGCTTCCAGGACAACCCGACGGTTTCCAGCTGGCCGATGGCGGTGGCCTGGCTGGTGATCGAGTCGCGCTCGTACACCAGGCCGGCGATCACCTGGGCGCGGACGCGCTCCAGCTCCTCGGCGGTCGGCGCGGTGGTTTTCAATTGGTCCAGCAAGCGCCACAGGCCGGCTTCTGCCTGGGCCATGGTCTTGTTCTTCTGGGTATTGGGCGCCGCCGACAAGGTGAACAGCGTGTCGCCACGGGTGTAGGCGTCGTAGCTCGACGAACCGCCGGACACCAGTTCTTCCCCGCGCTCCAGCTGGGTTGGAATCCGGCCGCTGTAGCCGCCATCCAGCAAGGCCGAGATCAGCCGCAGGGCGTTGACCGAACGCTTATCCGTCGCGGTGGCGATGCTCGGCACGTTGAAGGCCAGCATCAGGCTGGGCAGTTGGGTCTGCACATGCAGGGTGATCTGGCGTTCGCCGGGTTCGGCCAGTTCCAGGGGAATCTTCGCCGTCGGTACGGCACGCCGGGCAATCGGGCCGAAATAGCGCTGGGCCAAGGCCTTGACCTCGTCCGGTGTCACGTCGCCGACCACCACCAGGGTGGCATTGTTCGGTGCGTACCAGGATTCGTACCAGTGGCGCAGTTCCTGGACGGTCATGCGGTCCAGGTCGGCCATCCAGCCGATGGTTGGCGTATGGTAGCCGCTGGCCGGATAAGCCATGGCCTTGAAGCGCTCGAAGGCCTTGGACATCGGCTTGTCGTCGGTGCGCATGCGGCGCTCTTCCTTGATGACTTCGATCTCGCGGCTGAACTCTTCAGGCGGCAGGCGCAGGCTGGCCATGCGGTCGGCTTCCAGCTCGAAGGCCACCCCCAGGCGATCCCGGGCCAACACCTGGTAATAAGCAGTGAAGTCATCGCTGGTGAAGGCGTTTTCCTCGGCGCCCAGGTCCCGCAGGATCAGCGACGCTTCGCCGGGGCCGACTTTTTCGCTGCCCTTGAACATCATGTGTTCCAGGGCGTGGGACAAACCGGTCTGGCCCGGTGTTTCATAACTGGAGCCGACCTTGTACCAGACCTGGGAGACCACCACCGGCGCACGATGATCTTCGCGCACCACGACCTTCAGGCCGTTGTCGAGGGTGAACTCATGGGTGGGTTGTGGATCGGCAGCCAAGGCTGAAAGGGGCAGACAAACTGTGCTGAACAGCAGGCCTGCAACGCGGCGGGCAAGAGCATTCATTCGTGTTTAAACCTGTTGGGCTGCCCGCTAGGTCTTAGCGTCGGCGGGCGAGAGGGTGCTAGGATACTGATCCGTTTTACTGGCGGCCACGCCTATCGGGCGTTTTATCGGCCCAGGGTTGTCCGGGTTTTACGCAGAAGCATCGGGTTTTTCCGTGGATCCCTGCGTTTTCGCCGACGATGCCTTGCCAGTCCTTCGAAAAGATCGACGATGAGGTGTCCTGGGGACATTTCGACAATCTGTTGCGCGTGAACAAGCTGGATGAAACGCAGTCTGTTCAGCATCGAATATTCATCACCGAGGCGCCCTCGTGGCGCATCGCTACCGTGAGATAGCCGTCCTCCATGTTTGGTTCCAACGACGACAAGAAGACCCCAGCTGAGGCTGGCGAGAAAAAAGGCCTGTTCGGATGGCTGCGCAAGAAGCCGCAGGAAACCGTCGTCGAGCAGCCGCAACCGCTGCCCGAGCCTGCCGCAGAACCTGCCGCCGAGGCGGTGGCCGAAGACGCTGCGCCGATCGTGCTGCCGCTGGCCGAACCGGTACTGCAACCGGCCGAGCCTGAGCCCGTTACCGCGCCGGCGGCCGAACAACCGCTGACGCCGCCTGTAGGGCAAAGCCCCTGGCTGACCTTGCCGGTGGCGGAAGAGCCGGTGGCATTGGTCGAGGATGCGCAGGCTCCCCATGTCACACCGCCGATTCCTGCCCCGACGCCAGCTGTCGCGGAGCCTGTCGTCGAGGCGCCGCCAGCCATGGTTGCTCCTGCCACTCCCCAGGCCGAGCCCGTCATGGCTGATACACCGACCGTCGTCGAGCCGGCGCCTTCCTCCGAGCCAGGCAAGGTCGGTTTCTTCGCCCGTCTCAAGCAGGGCCTGTCCAAGACCAGCGCCAGCATTGGCGAAGGCATGGCCAGCCTGTTCCTGGGCAAGAAAGTCATCGACGACGAATTGCTGGATGACATCGAAACCCGCCTGCTGACCGCCGATGTCGGCGTCGAGGCGACGTCGGTGATCATCCAGAGCCTGACCCAGAAGGTCGCGCGCAAACAACTGACCGATGCCGACGCGCTGTACAAATCCCTGCAAAGCGAGCTGGGCAACCTGCTCAAGCCTGTGGAGCAGCCGCTGGTGATCGCTTCACAGAACAAGCCGTTCGTGATCCTGGTGGTTGGCGTCAATGGGGCCGGCAAGACCACCACCATCGGCAAGCTGGCGAAGAAACTGCAACTCGAAGGCAAGAAGGTCATGCTCGCCGCCGGCGACACCTTCCGCGCCGCCGCGGTAGAGCAACTGCAAGTGTGGGGCGAGCGCAACAAGATCCCGGTGATCGCCCAGCACACCGGCGCCGATTCCGCTTCGGTGATCTTCGACGCCGTGCAGGCCGCCAAGGCCCGTGGCATCGACGTGCTGATCGCCGACACGGCCGGTCGCCTGCACACCAAAGACAACCTGATGGAAGAGTTGAAGAAGGTTCGCCGGGTGATCGGCAAGCTCGATGCCGATGCGCCCCACGAAGTGCTGCTGGTGCTGGACGCCGGTACCGGCCAGAACGCCATCAACCAGGCCAAGCAATTCAACCAGACCGTCGAACTGACCGGACTGGCCCTGACCAAGCTCGACGGCACCGCCAAGGGCGGGGTGATCTTCGCCCTGGCCAAGCAGTTCGGCCTGCCCATCCGCTACATCGGCGTGGGCGAAGGCATCGACGACCTGCGTACCTTTGAAGCCGAGCCCTTTGTCCAGGCGCTGTTTGCCGAGCGGGAGCATTCATGATTCGTTTCGAACAGGTCGGTAAACGCTATCCGAACGGTCACGTCGGCCTGCATGAGCTGAGCTTTCGGGTGCGTCGAGGTGAGTTTCTGTTCGTTACCGGCCATTCCGGAGCCGGTAAAAGTACATTGCTGCGCCTGCTGCTGGCGATGGAGCGGCCCACCACCGGCAAGTTGCTGCTGGCCGGCCAGGACCTGAGCACCATCAGCAACGCCCAGATCCCCTACCTGCGGCGGCAGATCGGCGTGGTATTCCAGAATCACCAGTTGCTGTTCGATCGTACTGTGTTCAACAACGTGGCGTTGCCCTTGCAGATCCTTGGCCTGTCCAAGGCCGAGATCAACAAGCGGGTGGATTCGGCTCTGGAACGCGTGGCCCTGTCGGACAAGACCGACCTGTACCCAGGCGACCTGTCCACCGGCCAGCAACAGCGTGTCGGCATCGCCCGCGCCATCGTGCACCGCCCGGCCTTGCTGCTGGCGGACGAACCTACCGGTAACCTCGACCCGCGTCTGGCGGCGGAAATCATGGGCGTATTCGAAGACATCAACCGTTTGGGCACCAGCGTGCTGATCGCCAGTCACGACCTGGCCCTGATCGCACGCATGCGCCATCGCATGCTCACCTTGCAGCGCGGTCGTTTGATCGGTGACGGGGAGGCTGGCGTATGAGCGCAACCCGCAGCCCGAAAGTGGCCGAGCGCGTGGCCCCCAAGGCCTCCGACCCGCAGCCGCAAAAGAAAAAACGCGACGATGATGACGGCCCGGACTTCGGCACGCTGCTGCATGCCTGGATCGAAAGCCATCGCGCTAGCCTGCTCGACAGCCTGCGGCGCCTGGGTAAGCAGCCGATCGGCAGCTTCTTCACCTGCATGGTCATGGCGGTCGCCTTGAGCCTGCCAATGGGGCTGTCATTACTGCTGAATAATGTAGAGCGTCTTGGGGGCTCGTGGCAGCGCGCGGCTCAGATCTCCCTGTACCTGCAATTGGAGGCGACGCCGGGCGAAGGCCAGGCGCTGCTCGAGCAGATCAAAGCCATGCCGGGCGTGGCCGATGCCGAATACATCGGTCGCGACCAGGCGCTCGAGGAGTTCCAGCAGCAGTCCGGCCTGGGCGAGGCGCTCAAGGAGCTGCCGGAAAACCCATTGCCGGGCGTGGTGCTGGTGACGCCGAAGGAAGTCGACAAGCCGACTCTTGAAGCATTAAGACAAAGACTTTCCGAATTACCGAAGGTACAACAGGCGCAACTTGATCTAGTCTGGGTCGAGCGTCTTGCGGCGATCCTCAAGCTCGGCGACCGGTTTGTCTTCGGTCTGACGGTGCTGCTGGTGTCTGCATTACTTTTGGTGATAGGCAATACCATTCGTCTTCATATTGAAAACCGCCGCACCGAGATAGAAGTGATTAAACTCGTCGGCGGCACGGACAGTTATGTGCGCAGACCCTTCCTCTATATGGGCGCGCTGTATGGCTTTGGTGCCGGGATCCTGTCCTGGGGCGTATTGGCGTTCGGCCTGGACTGGCTGAACGATGCGGTAGTGGGATTGGCCGGTTTGTACGGCAGTGATTTCGCGCTGGCCGGAGTGCCAGTCGCCGACGGTCTGTCGCTCTTGCTTGGCGCGGTGCTGTTGGGTTATATCGGTGCATGGATTGCGGTCGCACGCCACTTACGTGAGCTTGCGCCAAAATAGAGCCATTTTGCGCGTATTGACCTTTCAGTTTTTGTGGGAACTTGTCCTACGGTTCCCGGTCAATTTTCGCAGTGCTGAACTGCACGAGTTATGTGAGTCGGAGGTTTTTTCGTATGACCACTTCTTTGCAACCTGCGTATGCTCTGGTCCCGGGTGCGAACCTGGAGGCCTATGTGCACACGGTGAACAGCATTCCCTTGCTGACACCCGAGCAGGAGCGTGAACTGGCCGAGAGTCTCTATTATGAGCAGGATCTTGAGGCGGCTCGGCAAATGGTGCTCGCCCACCTGCGTTTTGTCGTACATATCGCCCGCAGCTATTCCGGCTACGGGCTGGCCCAGGCCGACCTGATCCAGGAAGGCAACGTTGGCCTGATGAAAGCGGTCAAGCGCTTCAACCCGGAAATGGGTGTGCGCCTGGTATCGTTCGCGGTGCACTGGATCAAGGCGGAAATCCACGAATTCATCCTGCGCAACTGGCGCATCGTGAAGGTCGCGACCACCAAGGCCCAGCGCAAGCTGTTCTTCAACCTGCGCAGCCAGAAGAAGCGTCTGGCCTGGCTGAACAACGAAGAAGTCCATCGGGTGGCCGAAAGCCTGGGTGTGGAGCCACGTGAAGTCCGTGAGATGGAAAGTCGCCTGACCGGCCAGGACATGGCCTTCGACCCGGCCGCCGAAGCGGACGACGACAGCGCCTTCCAATCGCCGGCCAACTACCTGGAAGATCACCGGTATGACCCGGCGCGTCAGCTGGAAGACGCCGATTGGAGCGACAACTCCAACACCAACCTGCACGAAGCCTTGGAAGTGCTGGACGAGCGCAGTCGCGACATTCTCTACCAGCGCTGGCTGGCGGAGGAAAAGGCCACGCTGCACGACCTGGCGCAGAAGTACAACGTGTCTGCGGAGCGGATTCGCCAGCTTGAGAAAAGTGCGATGAACAAGCTCAAGTTGTCGATTGCGGCTTAACCGGCACACGGCAATAAAAAACGCCCCGATCAGCGATGATCGGGGCGTTTTTGGTTGTGTGATCGTCCCCACGCTCTGCGTGGGAACGCATCCTGTGACGCTCCGCGTCACGCTTTGGGGCGCGGAGCGTCCCGTGCTGCATTCCCACGCGGAGCGTGGGAACGATCATCACTGTGGTGTGGCGGCTATTGAGCCCAGGGCGCCCGTCGCGAGTCATTGAGTCCCAGCAGGTAACTATCGCCCCCCAGTTGGCTCATCTGCTGGCGTATCCAGCTTGCCCGTCGCAGTACATAGGGGCTTGGCCGGCTGGCGCTCCATTTTCGAGGGTTGGGCAGTACCGCCGCCAGCAGGCTTGCCTGCTGCCGGGACAGGGCATCGGCACCAACGCGGAAATGGTGTCGCGCCGCGGCCTCGGCACCGAATACGCCGTTGTCCCACTCCACGCTATTGAGGTACACCTCAAGAATCCGCTGCTTGGGCCAGAGCACCTCGATCAGCGCGGTGAACCAGGCTTCGAAGCCCTTGCGCAGCCAGCTGCGGCCCGACCACAGGAACAGGTTCTTGGAAACTTGCTGGCTGAGGGTGCTGGCGCCACGAATCGAACCGCCGCGGCCGTTATGGGCGAATGCGGCCTGGATCGCGCCGATGTCGAAGCCCCAATGCTCGGGAAATTTCTGGTCTTCGCCAGCAATCACCGCCACCTTGAGGCTGTCGGAGATCCGGTCCCAGGGCTGCCAGGTGCGTTGCAGGTCGATCGGCTCGCCGTCGACCCAGGATTCAACCTTGCGCTCGATCATCAGCGCTGTGAACGGCGGTGGCACCACGCGCAATAGCAGCACCAGGACAACGCTGCCGACGGCGAACCAGAGCAGGGCTTTGAGGAATCGTCGAAACAATGTACGCAGCATAGAGATGGCTTGGCCGAACCCGTCGAGCGGGCCATTATACAGACCCTGTCCACTGAGTCTGACTGGAGTTCTCATGCTGCGTAGCTTTCTGATGCTGGCTGCCTTTTTCGGCTTCACGGGCGTCGCTCTGGGGGCCTTCGCCGCCCATGGTCTGAAGAACCGCTTGAGCGCCGACTACCTGGCCATTTTTCATACAGGCGTCACCTATCAATTGGTGCACACCCTGGCGTTGCTGGGCGTCGCGCTGCTGGCCACACACATTCCCGGTCGCATCGTCACTTGGGCCGGCATTTCCTTCGTGGTCGGCATCCTGCTGTTCTCCGGTAGCTTGTACTTGTTGACGCTCACGGGTATCAGCAAGCTGGGCATTATCACTCCGTTCGGTGGTGTGGCGTTCCTGATGGGTTGGCTGTGCCTGGGGCTCGCCGCCTGGCGGCTGGGTTGACCGGCCGGTCCATTTCATGACGAATGGCTTGGGTCGCCCAGGCTGATCGGGCTAGAATGCCAGCCCCTAAAAATGATGGCGGCATCCGGCATGCGCATTCAGTTGAACGGCGAACCCTTTGAATTGCCCGACGGTGAAACCGTTGAGGCCCTGCTGACCCGTCTGGATCTCACCGGACGCCGTGTCGCGGTGGAGCTCAATCTGGATATCGTCCCGCGCAGCCAGCATGCCGACACCGCCCTCAACGAGGGTGACCAGGTTGAAGTCGTGCACGCCATCGGCGGCGGCTAGCGGTTTCGCAGCATTTCGCAAGAACCTCATCCCAACAGAGGATTTCCCATGAGCATCGTTCGTAGCGACAAGCCCTTCGTCCTGGCCGGTCGTACCTACCAGTCGCGCTTGCTGGTAGGCACCGGCAAGTACCGCGATATGGAAGAAACCCGCCTGGCCATCGAGGCTTCGGGCGCCGAAATCGTCACCGTCGCGGTGCGTCGGACCAACATCGGCCAGAACCCGGGCGAACCGAACCTGCTGGATATCCTGCCGCCGGATCGCTACACCATCCTGCCCAACACCGCCGGCTGCTTCGACGCCATCGAAGCCGTGCGCACCTGCCGCCTGGCCCGTGAGCTGCTGGACGGCCACAACCTGGTGAAGCTGGAAGTGCTGGCCGACCAGAAGACCCTGTTTCCCAACGTGATCGAAACCCTCAAGGCCGCCGAGACGCTGGTCAAGGAAGGTTTCGACGTCATGGTGTACACCAGCGACGATCCGATCATCGCCCGGCAACTGGCGGAAATCGGCTGCATCGCGGTGATGCCGCTGGCCGGCCTGATCGGTACGGGCCTGGGGATCTGCAACCCTTACAACCTGCAGATCATCCTTGAAGAAGCCAAGATCCCGGTGCTGGTGGATGCCGGCGTCGGTACCGCGTCCGACGCCACCATCGCCATGGAACTGGGTTGCGAAGCGGTGCTGATGAACTCCGCCATCGCCCACGCCCAGCAGCCGATCCTGATGGCCGAAGCCATGAAACACGCCATTGTCGCCGGGCGCCTGGCCTATCTGGCTGGCCGCATGCCGAAAAAACTTTACGCCAGCGCCTCCTCGCCGCTGGATGGTCTGATCAAGTAAGAGCCATTGATGACTGAATCGAACGACACGCCTGTCCAGCCGGACGAAGGCGAAGAGCGCCAACACCGCCGCATCAAGAGTTTTGTGATGCGCGCCGGGCGTATGACTGAAGGCCAGCAGCGCGGCCTGGAGCAGGGCGCGCCGCTGTTCGTCCTGCCCCTGGCCGACGCGCCGGTGGACTTCGACCAGGTGTTTGGCCGCTCGGCCCCGCGCTCGCTGGAAATCGGCTTTGGCATGGGCCATTCGCTGCTGGAAATGGCCGCCGCTGCGCCGGAGCAGGACTTCATCGGCGTGGAAGTGCACCGTCCGGGTGTCGGTGCGTTGCTCAATGGCGTGCTGACCCAAGGGCTGACCAACCTGCGGGTCTACGATTGCGACGCCATCGAAGTGCTCAACCGTTGCGTGGCCGACAACAGCCTGGACCGGCTGATGCTGTTCTTCCCGGACCCATGGCACAAGAGCCGTCACCACAAGCGTCGTATCGTCCAGGCGTCATTCGCCGAGCTGGTGCGCAGCAAGTTGAAGGTCGGCGGTGTGCTGCACATGGCCACCGACTGGGAACCCTACGCCGAGTACATGCTGGAAGTGATGAACGTCGCCCCGGGTTATCGCAACCTCGCCGAAGACGGCAAGTGCGTGCCCCGTCCGGCCGAACGGCCGATCACCAAGTTCGAGCGCCGTGGTGAACGGCTTGGGCATGGGGTTTGGGATCTGAAGTTCGAGAAGCAGTCCTAAGCCATACGCAGTTCAATGTGGGAGCGAGCCTGCTCGCGATGGCGGCCTGACAGTCACCTGGATGTTGACTGTGATGGCCTCATCGCGAGCAGGCTCGCTCCCACAGTTGTTTCAGGGCGCTGCGAAGGTCAGCGACGGTCCGCCACCACCCCGATCAATACCAGCACCACCAACAGCACCGGTGCGAGGCTGTAGTTGTTGAACTGGCTCAGCCCCCGCACCACCCACGGCGTGGCGTAGATCAGCGCCGCGCCGCTGCCGATCATGCACAGCAGGGCGATCAGCGGGACGCGCAACGCGCCGGCGATGCTGCCCAGGCGTTGTTCGACCCAGGCCTTGATATCTGCGCCGAACAGCACCAGCAGGCAGCCGACCAATGCCAGGGAGATTTCCGACAGGTTGCTGCGGCTCCAGCGGGACACGGTGGCGAGCAGGTCGAGTACCAGATCCATTCGATTTCCTTGTGTTGATCAGCTCAGAAATTTCTGCAGCAAGTCATTGAGAAACAGCTGTCCGCGCTCGGTGGCCGCCAGACGTGACGGTTCGACCTGCAACAACCCGCTTTGTTCGGCTTCACGGCGACCTTCGGCCAGGCTTTGCAGGGGCAAGCCGGTGCGTTCCGGGTATAGCCGCGCGTCCACCCCTTCGGTCAGGCGCAGGGCGTTCATCAGGAATTCAAACGGCAGCTCTTCGTTGGCCAGGATCTTCTCGCCGGCCAGGAAACGCTTGTCCGGGTTGAGGTAGTCCTTGGGCAGGCGGGTCTTCCAGGTGCGCACGATGCGCCCGTCCGGATGGCTGAGCTTGCCATGGGCGCCGGCGCCGATGCCGATGAAGTCGCCGAAGCTCCAGTAATTGAGGTTATGCCGTGCCGCCCGACCTGGTTGGGCGTAGGCCGACACTTCGTATTGGGCGTAGCCGTGTTCGGCCAGCAGCGCTTGTCCGGCTTCCTGGATGTCCCACAACGTGTCGTCTTCCGGCAACGTTGGCGGCTGGTTCCAGAACACCGTGTTCGGCTCCAGTGTCAGTTGATACCAGGAGAGATGGGTGGGCTTCAGGGCGATGGCCTGGCGCAGGTCGCTCAAGGCATCGTCGAGGGATTGGTCGGGCAGACCATGCATCAGGTCAAGGTTGAAGTTATCGAAACCGGCCTGGCGGGCCATGCCGGCGGCGCGCACCGCTTCGTCACCGTTATGGATCCGGCCCAGGGCTTCGAGCTTGGCTTGCTGGAAGCTCTGGATGCCAATGGACAGGCGATTGATGCCCAAGGCCCGGTAAGCCACGAATTTCTCTTGCTCGAAGGTGCCGGGGTTGGCCTCCAGGGTGATTTCAATGTCGTCGGCGAAGGCTATCCGCGCTTCGACACCCTTGAGCAGCCGGCCCAGGGCCTGGGCGCTGAACAGGCTGGGAGTGCCGCCGCCGAAGAAGATCGAGCTCAGTTTGCGGCCATGGACCCCGTGCAGATCCTGGTCGAGATCGGCCAGCAAGGCATCGACGTACTCTTCTTCCGGCAGCTGCGGGCTGGCGGTGTGGGAGTTGAAATCGCAATACGGGCATTTGCGTACGCACCACGGGATGTGGATGTACAACGCCAGGGGCGGCAACACTGGCAGCGGTGCCCGTGGCGTGTGTGCGCCGCCATGAATCAGCGGCGCGGGAGAGTCATTGTTCATTGCAGGCCCAGGCGTTGACGCAGCAGGGCCATGGCGCGGGCGCGGTGGCTCAGTTGATTTTTTTCCACCGGGCCCAATTCGGCGCTGGAGCAATTGCGCTCCGGCACCCAGAACAGCGGGTCGTAGCCGAAGCCGTGCTCGCCGCTGGCTTCGGTGAGAATGCGCCCCTGCCACAGCCCTTCGCAGAGGATCGGCAGCGGATCATCGGCATGTCGCACCAGCGCCAGGACGCAAACGAATTGTGCGCCACGCTCGGCTTCAGGCACGTCCTTGAGGGCGTCGAGCAGCTTGGCGTTGTTCGCCGCATCACCCTTGCCGTCGGCGTAGCGGGCCGAGTAGATGCCCGGCGCGCCGCCGAGGAAATCCACCGCCAACCCGGAATCGTCCGCCAGCGCCGGGAGGCCGGAGATGCGCGCGGCGTTGCGGGCCTTGAGGATCGCGTTTTCGACGAACGACAGGCCGGTTTCTTCCGGCTCCACCTGGCTGAACTCACCAATCGAGCGCAGGTGCACCGATCCGCCGAGCATGGCCTGGAGTTCCTTGAGTTTGCCGGCATTATGGCTGGCGAGTACGAGTTGGCTGAGGTTCATCATTCGGCGGGGAACAGCTCCTGGTTGAAGTTGAGGGTGTTGACCTTGTCGCCCGTCTTGACCTTGATCTCGAAGGTACGGGTTTCCTGCTGCTCTACCGGATACTGGGCGATGTAGTAGATCGCGCCTTGTTCGCTGATCTGGCGGAACGTCAGGGGGACCGTCTTGCTGGTCAGGTCCTTGACCGTGCCGCTGACCTCGGCCATCAACGGCTTGCCATCCTTGATCACCGACACATTGATCACGCCCTGGTTCTTGCTGCGGACCAGCTCGGCGGCCTTGGCGATGTCCGATGTCAGGAAGGTGGAGTTGAAGGTGTTGTAGTGCACGGTGACGTCACCGAACACTTCCTTGCGCTCGGCCTTGATGGCGTCGGCGGCCATGACGCCGGCGCAGAGACAAGCAGTGATGAGAAACAACGCGAGACGTTTCATGTTGCACTCCTGGGAACGGGGTCGGGGTTCACACGGCGACCTGATGATCGGCAAGGCCTGGGCTGCTGACCCGATAGATGCCTATTTCACCTAATAGATTAGGCCATAGCTTGCTGGCCCACCCGTGGCGGTGCTGCTGATCCACCGCCAGGCGGTTGATGACCTTGGCCTGGCGTTCGCGGCATAACGCTTCGAAGTCCTCGAAGGTGCAGAAGTGGATGTTCGGCGTGTTGTACCAGGTGTAGGGCAAGAACTCCGACACCGGCATGCGGCCCTTGCTCGCCAGGTACCAGCGGCAGCGCCAGTGTCCGAAGTTGGGGAAGGTGATGATGCACTGACGTCCGACCCGGAGCATTTCGTCGAGGATCCTGTCCGGGTAGTGCACCGCTTGCAGGGCCTGGGTCATGACCACGATGTCGAAGCTGTTGCTGGCGAAGTTGCCCAGGCCCTTGTCCAGGTCCTGTTCGATGACGTTGACGCCCTTGGCGATGCACTCGGCGATGTTGTCCGGGTCGTTTTCCAGGCCGTAGCCGGTGACTTGCTTGTTGTCCCGCAGCCAGGTCAGCAGTTCGCCGTTGCCGCAGCCCAGGTCAAGCACGCGGCTGCCGGCGGGGATCCATTCCTGGATGATGTCCAGATCGGCTCTCATGGCGTCCTCACAGCGTAATACGGTTCATGTAGTTGCCGAACGCCTGCAGGTAGCGCGGGATCGGAATCAGAAAGGCGTCGTGGCCCTGGGGCGCGTCGATTTCCAGGTAGCAGACGTCCTTGCGCGCAGCCATCAGTGCGTCCACCAGTTCCCGGGAACGGGCCGGGGAGAAGCGCCAGTCGGTGGTGAACGACATCACGCAGAACCTGGCGGTGGCGCCAGCGAAGGTTTTCGCCAGGTTATCGTCGAAGTTCGCCGCCGGATCGAAGTAGTCCAGTGCCTTGGTCATCAACAGGTAGGTGTTGGCGTCGAAGCGCCCGGAGAATTCCTCACCTTGATAACGCAGGTAGCTTTCCACCTGGAACTCGACGCTGTGGAAGTCGTAATTGAGCTTTTCGCTCTTGAGACCACGGCCGAATTTCTCGCCCATGGAATCGTCGGACAGGTAGGTGATGTGCCCGACCATCCGCGCCAGCATCAACCCGCGCTTGGGGATCACGCCGTGCTCCTGGAACGAACCGCCGTGGAATTCCGGGTCGGTGAGGATCGCCTGGCGCGCCACTTCGTTGAAGGCGATGTTCTGTGCCGACAGCTTGGGGGCCGAGGCGATTGCCAGGCAATGGCGCACGCGATCAGGGTAGGTGATGGTCCATTGCAGGGCCTGCATCCCGCCCAGGCTGCCGCCGATCACCGCCGCCCATTGACCGATGCCGAGGCGGTCGGCCAGGCGGGCCTGGCTGTGGACCCAGTCTTCCACGGTCAACACCGGAAAGTCGGCGCCGAATGGTTTGCCGGTGTCCGGGTTGAGGCTGCTGGGGCCGGTGGAGCCGTTGCAGCCGCCCAGGTTGTTCAGGCTGACGACGAAGAACCGGTTGGTGTCGACCGGTTTGCCGGGGCCAATGCAACTGTCCCACCAGCCGGGCTTGCGATCGTCGACGCTGTGATAGCCGGCGGCATGGTGATGCCCCGACAAGGCGTGGCAGATCAGCACGGCATTGCTCGCCGTGGCGTTGAGCGTGCCGTAGGTTTCGTAGATCAGGTCATAGGCTGGCAACGAACGGCCGCAGGCCAGGGCCAGGGGCTCGCTGAAATGCGCCATTTGCGGCGTCACCAGACCAACGGAATCGGGGGGAAAGGCAGCTGGCATCGACCCTGCTCTCGTTGAAATGAGGCGTAAGTCTAAAGACCGCTGGGGTTAGCGGCAACCAAGGAAATCGCCGACTGACGCCGATCGTTCCCACGCTCTGCGTGGGAATGCATCCCGTGACGCTCTGCGTCACCCCAGGGCAGAACGCGGAGCGTCCTTGGCAGCGTTCCCACGCAGAGCGTGGGAACGATCAGGCCACAGGGTCAGGTCAGATCAGGACGCGCAGGATATCCGGCATCATGGTCATCGCCGCGAGGTTGTTGATCACCAGCATGTCGAGCAGCTTGAGCACCATGAAGGCCAGGATCGGCGAAATATCCAGGCCGCCGAGGTTCGGCACGATGCGACGGAACGGGGCCAGGGCTGGTTCGCAGATCTGGTTCACCAGCTCGGCGCCCGGGTTGTGGCTGCCCGGGGCGACCCAGGACAGGATCACGCTGATGATCAGGGCGAAGAAGAAGATCTTCAGGAACAGCGCGGTGACGCCGATGATCGACCAGATAAGCAGTTGCAGCGGGTTGCCGGTGGTGCCGTAGGTCAGCAGCAGGGTCAGGGCCATCAGTGCCATTTGCACGAGGATCGCCAATACCAGCGACGACATGTCCAGGCCGAACAGGCTCGGGATGATCCGCCGTAGGGGCTTGAGCAGTGGCTGAGTGGCCTTGACGACGAACTGGCACAGCGGGTTGTAGAAGTTGGCGCGGACCAGTTGCAGCACGAAGCGCATCAGCACGATCAGCAGGTACAGGCTGCCAAGGGTTTGCAGCACGTAGACCGCTGCGGTGTTCAATCCAATCATGAATGGCTCCTTATTGGCCCAGTTGTTCGGCCATTTCGGCCGAGCGGTGCGCGGCGGCGCCGAGTGCTTTTTCCACCAGGGCTTCGAATCCCCCGGCCTGGAACGCTTTGATGGCGGCTTCGGTGGTGCCGGCCGGCGAGGTCACGCGCCGGCGCAGTTCGGCGGCATCGACGTCGCTGGAAGTCGCCATGTGGGCTGCGCCGAGAGCCGTCTGCAAGGTCAGCTGCGCGGCAATCTCGCGGGGCAGGCCAAGTTTTTCGCCGGCAGCGGTCATGGCTTCGATCAGCAGGAAGAAGTACGCCGGGCCTGAACCGGAAACGGCGGTGACCGCGTCCAGTTGCTGCTCGGTCTCCAGCCACAGCGCCAGGCCGACGGCCGACAGCAGCTCTTCAGCTTGCTGGCGCTGTTCAGCACTGACCTGTGGGGTGGCGAACAGGCCGCTGACGCCCTGACGCAACAGCGCCGGGGTGTTGGGCATGCAGCGCACGATGGGCTGGTCGCCGAGCCATTTGTTCATGCTTGCGCAGGTGATGCCGGCGGCAATCGACACCACCAGTTGATGGGGCTTGAGGCTTGGGCGAAGGGCTTCGCACACGGTTTTCATCGCTTGCGGCTTGACCGCCAGCACGATGACGTCCGCGCCATCGATGGCTTGTGCGTTGTCGGCAAAGGTCTCGATGCCGTGTTCGCTGCTCACCCGGGTGCGGGTCTCGGTACCCGGATCGCTGGCGCGGATCTGCGCAGCGTCCAGGCCCTTGGCCCGCAGGCCACCGATCAGGCTGGCGGCCATGTTGCCGGCGCCGATAAAGGCAATACGCGTGTTGCTCATGACAGGTCCTTGATTGAGGAGTTGAGTCGGCATGGCTTACGGTTGGTTGGCGCTGTAGTCGCGAGCACCAAACAAGGCGGTACCGATCCTGACCCAGGTGGCGCCCTGGGTAATGGCGGATTCGAGATCGTGACTCATGCCCATGGACAGCGTGTCCAGCGGCAGGGCCAGGCTGGCTTGCAAACGTTGGACGGCGGCGAAGGCTGCGTCCTGGGCGGCGCGCTCTTCGGTTGGCTCGGGGATCGCCATCAGTCCGCGGAGCGTCAGGCGTGGCAATGCGCCGATGGCATCGGCCAGGGCCGGCAGATCCTCCGGGGTACAACCGGATTTGCTGGCTTCCCCGCTGACGTTGACTTGAATGCAGATGTTCAGCGGTGGTAACCCGTCCGGACGCTGCTCGGACAGGCGTTGGGCAATTTTCAAGCGGTCCACGGAATGCACCCAGTCGAAATGTTCGGCGATAGCACGGGTCTTGTTCGATTGAATGGGGCCGATGAAGTGCCAGATCAAGGGCAGGTCAGCCAGTTCGGCCTGCTTGCCCAGCGCTTCCTGCAGGTAGTTCTCACCGAAGTCCCGCAGGCCGGCGGCATAGGCTTCACGCAGGGCCTGGGCGGGCTTGGTCTTGCTCACAGCCAGCAATTGGACGCTGTCTGCGGCGCGGTGGGCGGCTTGCTCCGCAGCGCGGATGCGCGATCTAACCTGAGCGATGTTGTCTGCTATCGTGGACATAAAGAAGCGCCAGCGGTCTGAGGTTCGCGGCATTCTACTGGAATTGAGGAGCGCTATGGATATCACTGAACTGCTGGCGTTCAGCGCCAAACAGGGGGCTTCGGACCTGCATCTGTCCGCGGGGCTGCCGCCGATGATCCGGGTTGATGGCGATGTGCGGCGGATCAACCTGCCGGCACTGGACCACAAACAGGTTCATGAGCTGATCTACGACATCATGAACGACCGGCAACGGGTAGATTACGAAAAGTTTCTGGAAACCGATTTTTCCTTCGATGTACCCGGGGTCGCCCGGTTTCGGGTCAACGCGTTCAATCAGAATCGCGGCGCGGGGGCGGTGTTCCGGACCATTCCGTCGAAAGTCCTGACCATGGAAGAGCTGGGCATGGGCGAGGTGTTTCGCAAAGTGACCGAGGCCCCTCGCGGGCTGGTGCTGGTGACCGGGCCAACCGGCTCAGGCAAATCCACCACCCTGGCGGCGATGATCGACTATCTCAACACCCATAAGCATCACCACATCCTCACCATCGAGGACCCCATCGAATTTGTTCACGAACCACGCAAGTGCCTGATCAACCAGCGCGAAGTGCACCGCGACACCCAAGGTTTTTCCACGGCACTGCGTTCGGCCCTGCGGGAAGACCCGGACGTGATCCTGGTAGGGGAGATGCGTGACCTGGAAACCATCCGCCTGGCACTGACCGCCGCCGAAACCGGGCACTTGGTATTCGGCACCCTGCACACCACGTCGGCGGCCAAGACCATCGACCGGGTGGTGGACGTGTTCCCAGGAGACGAGAAGTCCATGGTGCGCTCGATGTTGTCCGAATCATTGCAGGCGGTGATTTCCCAGACGCTGATCAAGAAGATCGGCGGCGGC
Organism: Pseudomonas sp. ICMP22404; assembly: GCF_006227205.1. Classification (GTDB taxonomy): domain Bacteria; phylum Pseudomonadota; class Gammaproteobacteria; order Pseudomonadales; family Pseudomonadaceae; genus Aquipseudomonas. Next base: position 249,859 of record NZ_VCNG01000001.1, on the reverse strand, counting down.
CGGGTCGCCGCTCATGAGATCATGCTGGGCACATCGGCGATTCGTAACCTGATCCGCGAGGACAAGGTGGCGCAGATGTACTCGGCGATCCAGACCGGCGGTTCGCTGGGGATGCAGACGCTGGATATGTGTCTGAAGGACCTGGTGACCAAAGGCTTGATCAGCCGTGAGCACGCGCGGGAGCGGGCGCGTACGCCGGATAATTTCTGAGGGATTTTCCGATCGTTCCCACGCTCTGCGTGGGAACGCAGCCGGGGACGCTCCGCGTCCCTGAGAGCCGAACGCAGAGCGTCCGCTGAGGCATTCCCACGCAGAGCGTGGGAACGATCATCAGCGCTGGACGACCCGCATCCCGCCCGGCTCTTTCGGCAACACCCGCTTGGCAACCACGTAGTGGGTGTCCCAGTACGGTTTGTTCAGGGTGTCGATGGTCACCGACTTGCCGCGACGTGGTGCGTGAATGAAGCGGTCGTTGCCCAGGTAGATGGCCACGTGGTTGACCCGGCGGCTCTTGAGCTTGAAGAAGATCAGGTCGCCGGGCTTGAGGTCCTTGCGCTCGACTTTCTCACCGTGACCGGCCGCCATGGCATTCGAGGTGCGTGGCAGGTCGAAAGTGGCGTCGTTGAACGCATATTTCACCAGGCCACTGCAATCGAAGCCTTTACTTGGGCTGCTGCCGCCCCAACGATAAGGTGTGCCGAGTACATTCACGGCACGGCTCAATACGTTGCTGCTCGCTTTGGTCGCCATGGGCGGAACCAGCTTGCTGTTGCCCGTGTTCGTATACTGGACGCTGGGCTTGTTCTTGCTCGAAGGAGCAGAAACATGGGATTTCGGGGTGTAGCCGTTGACGTTGGGAAGACGTTGCTCACGATTGGTGGCGTGGGCGGCCAGTGGCAATAATAGGCAAATGGTTAGCCATGTCTTGAAAAATGGACGCATTAGGCAGGGCTCTTATAGGTTAGCGCGCAACTTTATAACAGCTTTTTGGCGGATTCCGAGGCCGTTTGTCGATCCGAAATCCTGCGCGTAACCCCTGAAAATGCGCCATTTTGCCCCGATTGTCCGGCACAGGCCCCGGAATACGGGGGCTCCGCTGCGCCCAAGGCGCCAAGGACCGCTTGTCGGCAAGACACACAAAAGTCACAAATAAACTGAACAAATTTATCTATCGAGGCAAAAGAGGCCATTCATGAACAGCTATCAGCTGGACGCTAGCCATGACACCCACAGCAAAATCATCGGGTATCTGCTCTGGATTTTCGGTTTCACCGGGGCCCATCGTTTCTACTATGGCAAGCCGGTCACCGGCACGATCTGGTTCTTCACCTTTGGCCTGCTGGGCATAGGCTGGCTGATCGACCTGTTCCTGATTCCTGCCATGGACCGCGAAGCGGACCTGCGCTTCACCCCAGGACCTATCGAATACACCGTGGCGTGGATCCTGTTGACGTTTCTCGGGGTGTTCGGCGTGCACCGGATGTATCAAGGCAAATGGCTCAGCGGGATCATCTACCTGCTGACTGGCGGGGTGTTCTTCCTGGGGGTGCTGTATGACTTTTGGACGCTGAATGACCAGGTTTCGATTCGCAATGCGCAGAAGCGTGGGGCTTTTCAGTAAAACCGGGTTGCTCCCATCGCGAGCAGGCTCGCTCCCACAAGGGATCTTCAGCGCACACAAATTGTGTGAATGCCCTGAAACCCAATGTGGGAGCGAGCCTGCTCGCGATAGGCGCGACGCGGTGTCAGGCCTGATGAGTGACCCGCCCATCCATCAGGGTATAACGCACCACTCCCGGCAAGCTGTGGCCCAGGAACGGGCAGTTGTCGCCCTTGGAGCGCCAGTTTTCCCCGACCACGGTGGAGGCGGCCGGGTCAAACAGCACCAGGTCCGCTGCCGCACCCACCGCCAGTTTCCCGGCTGGTAGTTGCAGTGCCTGGGCCGGGCCGGCGCTAAGGCGCGCCAGCAAGGTCGGCAGGTCGAGCAGGCCGTCTTCCACCAGTGTCATCGCCAGCGGCAACAGCAGTTCGACGCTGCTGATGCCCGGTTCGGTGGCGCCGAAGGGTGCCAGCTTGGCATCGCGCTCATGGGGTTGGTGATGGCTGGAGATGGCCGAGATCACTCCGGATTTCACTGCCTCGCGCAGGCCATTCCGGTCAGCGCGGGTGCGCAGCGGTGGCTGGACGTGATAGACGCTGTTGAAGTCGATCAGGGCTTCGTCGGTCAGGATCAGTTGGTACAGCGCCACATCGGCGGTCACCGGCAAGCCGCGGGCCTGGGCCTGGGCGATCAGCGCCGCGCCACGGGCGCTGGTCAGTTGGCTGAAGTGCGCGCGCACACCGCTTTGTTCCACCAGCAACAGGTCGCGGGCCAGGGCCACGGTCTCGGCGGTCTCAGGTATGCCCGGCAGGCCGAGGAAGCTGGCGGTCGGGCCTTCGTGGGCCAGGCCACCTTCGGCCAGGTCGTGATCCTGGGAGTTGAAGATCACCGTCAGGCCGAAGGTGGCTGCGTATTCCAGGGCGCGGCACAGGGTACGGGTGTTGCGGAAACTGTTCAGGCCGTTGCCGAACGCCACGCAGCCGGCATCGCGCAACGCGATCAGCTCCGCCAGTTGTTCGCCATCGAGGCCTTTGCTCAATGCACCAATCGGAAAGACCTTGGTATTGCCGGCTTCGCGAGCGCGGTCGAGGATCAGTTCGGCCACGGCCGAGGTGTCCAGCACCGGTTTGGTCTGTGGCGGGCAGCACAGGCTGGTCACGCCACCGGCGGCGGCGGCCCGGGTCTCGCTGACGATGCTGCCTTTGCGACTGTAGCCAGGCTCGCGCAGGGCGACGTTCAGGTCGACCAGGCCGGGGGCGGCCACCAGGCCCTGGGCGTCGAGGGTCTCGACCGCCACGAAACCAGCCGGGGCGGCGCCCAGGGCGACGATTTTGCAGGCATCGATATGGATGTCAGTCACTTGATCCAGGCCGCTGGCCGGATCGATCACGCGTGCGCCGAGAATGCTGAGCTTCACTGGGCGTTCTCCTGGTCGAATTGGCGCTGGGCCGTTTGCCCGCTCATGGCCATGGACAGCACGGCCATGCGGATGGCGATGCCGTAGGTCACCTGGTTGAGAATCACCGAATGGGGACCATCGGCCACCGCCGACTCGATCTCCACGCCGCGGTTGATCGGCCCCGGGTGCATGACGATGGCATCCGGCTTGGCTCCGGCCAGGCGAGCGGTGGTGAGGCCGAACAGGCGGTAGAACTCGCCTTCGCTGGGCAGCAGGCCACCGGTCATGCGTTCACGCTGCAGGCGCAGCATGATCACCACGTCGACGTCCTTGAGGCCTTCGGTCATGTCGGTGTAGACCTTCACGCCGTATTGCTCGACGCCGATGGGCAGCAGGGTTTTCGGCGCGATCACGCGGATGTCCGGACAACCGAGGGTCTTGAGGGCGAGCATGTTCGAGCGAGCCACCCGCGAGTGCAGGATGTCGCCGACAATGGCCACCGAGAGGTTCTCGAAGCTGCCCTTGTGCCGGCGAATGGTCAGCATGTCCAGCATGCCCTGGGTCGGGTGGGCGTGACGGCCGTCGCCGCCGTTGATGATCGCCACCTGCGGGCAGACGTGTTCGGCAATGAAGTGTGCCGCGCCGGAGTCTCCGTGACGCACGACGAACATGTCCGCTGCCATGGCTTCGAGATTGCGCAGGGTATCGAGCAGGGTTTCGCCCTTGCTCGCCGAGGACGTCGACACGTTGAGGGTGATGACGTCCGCCGACAGCCGCTGGGCCGCCAGTTCGAAGGTGGTGCGGGTGCGGGTGGAGTTTTCGAAGAACACGTTGCACACGGTCTTGCCGCGCAGCAACGGGACTTTCTTCACCGCCCGGGCACCGACTTCGAGGAACGAGTCGGCGGTGTCGAGGATTTCCGTCAGCAGCTCGCGGCGCAGGCCGTCGAGGGACAGGAAGTGCCGCAGCTGGCCCTGATCGTTGAGCTGCAGCGGGCGCTTGGTTTCGAGAGGCGTCATCGCGATGGACTCTTACAAGGGCTGTTAAAGGGCAAGGTCTTGCAGTTCGAGTTGCAGCGGTGCGGGGCCGGAGAGCTTGACCCGCTGGTGTGCGGCCAGTGTCAACGTCGCGCCGACCACGTTCGGGCGGATCGGCAACTCGGCGGCGTCCAGGTCCAGCAGGCACACCAGGGTCACACTGGCCGGGCGGCCGTAGTCGAACAACTCGTTCATGGCGGCGCGAATGGTCCGGCCGCTCATCAGCACGTCATCGATCAGGACCAGGTGCTGGCCCTCGATCTCGAACGGCAGCGCCGAAGGACGTACCTGTGGGTGCAGGCCGTTCTGGCTGAAGTCGTCGCGGTAGAAGGACACGTCCAGGGTGCCCAGCGGCGATTGGCTGCCAAGCTCCTCGAGCAAGGCCTGGGCAACCCAGACGCCGCCGGTGCGAATGCCGATGTAGCGCGGTTCGCGGATGCCGCGTTGTTCCAGGTGTGCCGTGAGACGGATCGCCATCTGGCTGATCAGGTCGGCAGGATTGGGCAGGCTCATGCTGGCTCCTTCAGGTTCCCGGGCCGGCGGTGAAAGGCCCGGTCTATCGCTAAAAGAAAGCGCCTTGGCGGCGCTTTCAAAATCAGGTGTCGAACAGGGCGCTATTGGCATCGAGCCAGCCCTGCAGCAGCAGGGCGGCGGCGATGGCGTCCACCGGGTTGTCGCGGTAACTGCCTTTCTGCCCGCCACGCTCGAGGCGTTCGCCCTTGGCTTCGAACGTGGTCAGGCGCTCGTCATGGGTGTAGAAGGGCAGGTTGTAGCGGCCATTGAGCCGACGGGCGAATTTTTCGGCGCGCACGCACATGTCGCTGGGCGTACCGTCCATGTTCAGCGGCAGGCCGACCACCACGGCGTCGGGTTTCCATTCCTTGATCAGCGCTTCGACCTGGTTCCAGTCCGGAACGCCATTCTGCGCCTTGAGGGTGCACAGCTCGCGGGCCTGGCCGGTAACGACCTGGCCGACTGCGACGCCGATCTGTTTGGTGCCGTAATCGAAACCCAGCAGCAGGCGCAGGGCCATCAGGCGTGTCCTGCCTGGCTGGTGAGCAGACTGAGGTTGATCCCCAGGCGGTTGGCCGCCGCTTCCAGGCGCAGTTCACTGCTGGTGTTGAACAGGATGTCGGCGTCGAACGGGCAGGTCAGCCAGGCATTGTCGGCCAGTTCGGCCTCCAGTTGCCCGGCTTCCCAACCGGCATAGCCGAGGGCGATCAGGCTTTTTTCCGGACCGACACCGTCGGCGATGGCAAATAACACGTCCTGGGAAGTCGACAGCGACACGCCATTGAGGTCCACGGTGGCCTGGTAGCTCGGCCCCGATGGATGGAGCACGAAACCGCGGTCGGTCTGCACCGGCCCGCCGATGAAAATCGGCACGTGCTGGCACAGGATGGGCGGCTCTACCTCAGGGCGCAGCTGCTCGAGAATGTCCGCCAGGTTCAGCTCCTGCGGGCGATTGATCACCAGCCCCATGGCGCCATTGGCCGTGTGCTCGACGATGTAGGTCAAGGTATGGGCGAAGTTCGGATCGGCCATATGCGGCATGGCGATCAGGAAATGATGCTTGAGGTAGGTGGGGCTGACGTTTTTCATAGGCGATAGTGTGGCGGCGCAGGGGCGAACTGACAAGCTGGGGATGTGCAGGAAATACCTTGGCGACACCGATCAAATGTGGGAGCGGGCTTCGTGGGAGCAAAGCTTGCTCGCGATCCAGGTGCTGCGGTCCTCAAGAGACCGCGGCGTTTTCATCGCGGGCAAGCCTTGCTCCCACACAACCCGCTCCCACAAGGGGCTTGGGCAGTGGGTCAGTTACTGGAGAGCCGGTCACCCCGGGAGAATTTCCAGGTGCGGATGATCTCCAGTCGGTCGATGTCCGACAAATCTCCGGTAAACGGCGCGAACGGCGCCGCCAGGCGCACGATACGCTGGGCCGCCTGGTCCAGCAGCGGCTGGCCAGAGGACTCCAGCACCAGCACTTCATACAAGGAACCGTCGCGGTTGATCGAGACCATGAGCCGCAGGTTGCCGTAGATCTGCTTGCGCCGCGCTTCGTCGGGGTAATTGAGGTTGCCGATGCGCTCGACCTTCTTGCGCCACTCGTCCTTGTACCAGGCGCCCTTGTCACGCATGGTCGAGGCGGCGCTCAGGCGGTGGATACGCGGGCGTTTGGCATAGAGCTGCTGTTCCTGGGCCAGTTCGGCTTCCAGGCTGGCGATGTCGCTGGACAGCTGAGAGCTGTCGAAGGTCGGTGCCGGGGCCTTGGGCTTGGGATCAGGCTTGACCTCTTCCTTGACCGGTGCCTTTTTCGGCTTCGGCGCCACGGTGGTCACGGCGGCCTTGGGGGCCGTTTCCTGCACCTCGGGCTTGGCGGCCGGGGGAGGGCTGGCCTTCTGAACCTGGTTATCCTGGAACGGCGCGATCTCGGTGGTCTTGGGAACCGCCTTTTTTTCCAGGGTGCCGCTGCCTTGCTGGTTTTCCTGGGCGAGGAAATCTGCCTGCTTCGGCTTGGTTTCGCTCTTGAAGGTGGCCAGGGTGATTTCGAGGGTCTGGGTGATCTGCTTGGGCTCGACCGTGGCAAACCCGACGCCCAGCAGCAGCGCCAGGTGGATCAGCGCCGCCAGGAACAGGGTAAAGCCGAGGCGATCAGCCGGACGCACGCCACGGTGGGCGAGCTCTAGGGGCAGATCGGACGGGAGGGTCATGACAAGGAAACCAACATCGCGTTTTTTTCAGGCCGGGCATGATAACGCAATGTGGGTTCCCTTCATCAGATCTGGATCAACGAGCCTTGAGCTTCTGATCGATGGCATCCATCAGCATCCCGCCGATGTCGGTGCCGAAGGCATTATCGATCTCGCGGATGCAGGTCGGGCTGGTGACGTTGATTTCCGTCAGGTGTTCGCCGATCACGTCCAGGCCCACGAACAGCAGGCCTTTCTCGCGCAGGGTCGGGCCGACCTGGGCCGCGATCCAGCGGTCCTTCTCGGTCAGCGGGCGGGCTTCGCCACGGCCGCCGGCGGCCAGGTTGCCGCGGGTTTCGCCCGCTGCCGGAATGCGCGCCAGGCAATAGTCCACCGGCTCGCCATCAATCATCAGGATGCGCTTGTCGCCATCGACGATGGCCGGCAGGTAGCCCTGGATCATGATCTGCTGCTTGCCGTGCAGGGTCAGGGTTTCCAGGATCACGGAGAGGTTCGGGTGGCCGGCGGTGTGGCGGAAGATTGAAGAACCGCCCATGCCGTCCAGGGGCTTGAGGATCACGTCGCCGTGATGATCGGCGAACTCGCGCAGTACATCCGGACGGCGGCTGACGATGGTCGGTGGCGTGCATTGCGGGAACAGGGTGGCGAACAGCTTCTCGTTGCAGTCGCGCAGGCTCTGGGGCTTGTTGACCACCAGCACGCCGGCGGTTTCGGCTTGTTCCAGCAGGTAAGTGGAATACACGAATTCCATGTCGAACGGCGGATCCTTGCGCATCAGGATCACGTCCAGGTCGCTCAGCAGCGCATCGTTTTCGTCGCCCAGTTCAAACCATTTTTCCGGGTTGGCGAAGACTTTCAACGGTTTCATGCGCGCCCGGGCCTGGCCTTCGGCCTGGTAGAGATCGCGCTGTTCCATGTAGAACAATTCCCAGCCGCGCTTTTGAGCGGCCAGCAGCATGGCCAGCGAGCTATCCTTTTTGTAGGAAATGCTGGCGATAGGGTCCATGACAATGCCGACGCGTACGCTCATGGCTTGGTTCCTCGAAATCTGATGGGGCACAAAGGGCGTGAAAAAGTGGCGTCAGAGTGGCGCCCGCCGGATTCGCGGTCAAGGAAAAACCACCGTACCGTCCGGCCGATAGCCCGGCGCTGGAGACTGTGCTAAAAAGGCTGCCATGTGGCGCGCGGGCCTTGAACATCAAGGGCTTGCGCCGTCGGTCGCATTTACGCGTTTAAAACCGGTTCGCAGTGGCAATGGCAGAGCATCCTACGCAGCAGCAACCCAGCGCCTTGAAGGTCATGGTCATCGACGATTCGAAGACCATTCGCCGTACCGCCGAAACCTTGCTGCGCAATGTGGGTTGCGAGGTGATCACGGCGGTCGATGGCTTCGATGCCCTGGCCAAGATCACCGACCATCACCCGGGCATCATCTTTGTCGACATCATGATGCCGCGTCTGGACGGTTACCAGACCTGCGCCCTGATCAAGAACAACAGCGCCTTCAAGGCCACGCCAGTGATCCTGCTGTCGTCCCGGGACGGGCTGTTCGACAAGGCCAAGGGACGTATCGTCGGTTCCGATCAGTTTTTGACCAAGCCTTTCAGCAAGGAAGAACTGCTGGGCGCGATACAAGCTCATGTTCCGGGCTTTGCCGCCGTCCAGCCGCACCAGGCACATTAAATGACGCCCGGCCGCAGAGCCTGGGGTCGACAAGAATGGGGAACACCATGGCACGAATTCTGATCGTCGATGATTCGCCGACTGAAATGTACAAGCTGACCGGCATGCTGGAAAAACACGGTCACCTGGTCCTCAAGGCCGAGAACGGCGCCGACGGCGTGGCCCTGGCCCGCCAGGAAAAGCCCGACGCAGTGTTGATGGACATCGTCATGCCCGGCCTCAACGGGTTCCAGGCGACACGCCAATTGACCAAGGATCCGGAAACCGGGCATATCCCGGTCATCATCATCACCACCAAGGACCAGGAAACCGATAAGGTCTGGGGCACGCGCCAAGGCGCCAAGGACTACCTGACCAAGCCGGTCGACGAAGAAACCCTGATCAAGACCCTGAACAACGTCCTGGCGGGTTGACGGCGCGGCCATGAGCCCATCCCTGACTGCGTTCGAGCTGCTGCTGCAGATCGATCGACGCTGCCGGTCGCTGGCGGCGGACCTGCCGTCCCAACCGACCCACCGTCATGCCTGGAGTGGTATCGGCTTTCGCCTGGGCGAGCGTTGGTACGTGGCGCCCATGGAAGAAGTCAGCGAAGTGCTGCACGAGCCACGTCATACGCATCTGCCTGGGGTCAAGCCGTGGGTGCGTGGTGTGGCCAACCTGCGTGGGCGACTGTTGCCGTTGATGGACCTGTGCGGTTTTTTCGGTCACGAACTGTCGACGGTGCGCAAGCAGCGGCGGGTGCTGGTGGTGGATCATGGCGAGGTGTTCGCCGGGTTGCTGGTGGATGAAGTCCTCGGATTGCAGCATTTCGCCCAGGACAGCCTGGAGCCGATGCAGGCAAACGATCGCGACTGTCCGGAAGCCGCCTTCGTCAAGGGCCGGTTTCGTGGCGAGCGACAGTGGCAGGTGTTCAGCCCTTTTGCGTTGACGCAGTCTGAGGGGTTCATGGATGTGGCTATTTAACAGACACCGCGCAGCCTCCTGTGGGAGCGAGCCTGTGGGAGCAAAGCTTGCTCGCGATGCAGACGCCTCGGTCGGCAGCAAACCGTGTTGTTGTCATCGCGGGCAAGCCTTGCTCCCACAGAGCCGCCCTGAGATCAGTCACCCATGGCGAGTTGGATTGGGCAGTACAGGCGAAAATCGATGAGCAAAGCACACACAGGCAAGCCACTGGAAGCGTCGCGCAGTCGTTCGCAGATCATCGTGCTGTTCGTCGCGCTGATCATCTTCATCATGCTGCTGTTCGCCAATTTCGCGTACCTCAACACCCAGTCCACCTACGATAAACAGTACATCGGCCATGCCGGTGAGTTGCGGGTGTTGTCCCAGCGCATTGCCAAGAACGCCACCGAGGCCGCCGCCGGCAAGGCTGCGGCGTTCAAGTTGCTGAGCGATGCACGCAACGATTTTGCCCAGCGCTGGGGCTACCTCAAGCAGGGTGACCCAGTGACCGGCCTGCCACCGGCGCCCTCGACCCTGCGACCGCAGATGCGCGCGGTGCAACTGGACTGGGAGCGCCTGCTCAAGAACACCGACGCCATCCTGTCCAGCGAGCAGACTGTGCTGTCGCTGCATCAGGTGGCGGCGACCTTGGCCGAAACCGTGCCGCAGTTGCAGGTCGAATATGAAAAAGTCGTCGAGATCCTGTTGCAACGGGGTGCACCAGCGGCCCAGGTGGCCATGGCCCAGCGCCAGTCGCTGTTGGCCGAGCGCATACTGGGTGCGGTGAATACCGTGCTGGCGGGGGATGAGAACGCCAGCCAGGCCGCCGATACCTTTGGCCGCGATGCCGCGCGTTTCGGCCAGGTGCTCAACGGGATGTTGCAAGGCGACCCGGCCTTGAAGATCTCCCAGGTCCAGGATCGCGATGCCCGGGCACGCCTGAGCGAAATCAGTGAACTGTTCGAGTTCGTCTCGGGCTCGGTGGACGAAATCCTCGAAACCTCGCCGGAGCTGTTCAAGGTCCGCGAGTCGGCGGGCAACATCTTCAATCTGTCGCAGACCCTGTTGGACGAAGCCTCGCACCTGACCACCGCACTGGAGAACCTGGCCAGCGGTCGGTCCGTCCACGCCATCGGCGGTTATGTGCTGGGGCTGCTGGCGCTGACATCGATCATCCTGATCGGCCTGGTGATGGTGCGTGAAACCAACCGCCAGTTGCACGAAACCGCGGAAAAGAACGAGCGCAACCAGAACGCGATCATGCGCCTGCTGGACGAAATCGCCGATCTGGCCGACGGCGACCTGACCGTCACCGCGTCGGTCACCGAGGACTTCACCGGCACCATCGCCGACTCGATCAATTATTCGGTGGACCAACTGCGCGACCTGGTCGCCACCATCAACCTCACCGCCGGCCAGGTCGCCGCCGCGGTGCAGGAAACCCAGGCCACCGCCATGCACCTGGCCCAGGCTTCCGAGCACCAGGCCCAGCAGATCAGCGAAGCTTCGACTTCAATCAATGAAATGGCCCAGTCCATCGACCAGGTATCGGCCAACGCCGCCGAGTCGTCGGCGGTGGCCGAGCGCTCCGTGGAGATCGCCAACAAGGGCAACGAGGTGGTGCACAACACCATTCATGGCATGGACAACATTCGCGAGCAGATCCAGGACACCGCCAAGCGCATCAAGCGCCTGGGCGAGTCGTCCCAGGAAATCGGCGACATCGTCAGCCTGATCGACGACATTGCCGACCAGACCAACATATTGGCCCTCAACGCCGCGATCCAGGCGTCCATGGCCGGTGATGCGGGGCGCGGCTTCGCGGTGGTGGCCGATGAAGTACAACGGCTGGCGGAGCGCTCTTCGGCGGCGACCCGGCAGATCGAAACGCTGGTGCGGGCGATCCAGGCCGATACCAACGAAGCGGTGATCTCCATGGAGCAGACCACCAGCGAAGTGGTGCGCGGCGCCCGTCTGGCCCAGGATGCCGGCGTGGCCCTGGAGGAGATCGAGGGCGTGTCGAAGACCCTGGCGGCGCTGATCCAGAGCATTTCCAACGCCGCGCAGCAGCAGACCACTTCGGCGGGACAGATTTCCCTGACGATGAACGTGATCCAGCAGATCACCACCCAGACCTCGTCCGGCTCCACCGCCACCGCCGAGAGCATCGGCAACCTGGCGAAAATGGCCAGCCAGCTGCGCCGGTCGGTGTCCGGGTTCACGTTGCCGGCGGCTAAGGATGAGGACAAGTCTTGATTGTTGGAGGCGGTATACGGGGCGAGGGGAATCATGTGGGAGCAAGGCTTGCCCGCGATGAGAGCGACGCGTCAGGCCGGAGATCGAGTTGCCTTTATCGCGAGCAGGCTTTGCTCCCACAGATGAGTCCTCCCGCCACAAGGAGGGTGTATTTGCCGGATTGGAGCGGTTATGGGTGATCGGCACGACTACGTGGCCCTGGAATGGGTCAAGGGCGAGATTGCCGAAACGCTGAAGCAGGCCCATCTGGCCCTCAACCGGCTGGTGGATGACCCGCAGGCGGCGGATGCCCTTGGGCAATGCCTGGCCTGCATTCACCAGGTACATGGTGGCCTGCAGATGGTCGAGTTCTATGGCGCGGCGTTGCTGGCCGAAGAAATGGAGCACCTGTGCGTCGCCCTGCAGGACAATCGCATCGCCCATCGCGACGAAGCCATCAGCCTGTTGAGCCAGGCCCTGGGACAGCTGCCGATGTACCTGGACCGCATCCAGGGTGCCCGTCGCGACCTGCCGCTGGTGGTCTTGCCGCTGATCAACGACTTGCGCAGTGCCCGGGGCGAAAGCCTGTTGTCGGAAACCAGCCTGTTCAGCCCGGAATTGCCCGATATCGCGCCCCTCGGCGATGCGGCCCTGAAACGGCTCGAGCCGGCGGACCTGCCCGGCACCTTGCGCAAATTGCGCCAGACCTTACAAGTGGCCCTGGTGGGTCTGTTGCGCGAACAGGACGATGCCACCCACCTCGGTTACCTGGCCAAAGTCTTCCATCGCCTCGAAGGGCTCTGCGCAGGCGCGCCGCTCAATGCCCTGTGGCAGGTGGCTTCGGCGTTGATCGAAGGCATGCGTGACGGGCGTATCGCCAACAGCCCGGCATTACGCAGCCTGTTCAAGGAAGCCGACAAGGAACTCAAGCGCCTGCTCGACCAGGGCATGCCCGGTATCAATCAACCGGCACCGCCGCACCTGCTCAAGAGCTTGTTGTTCTATATTGCCAAGGCCGAATACCCCAGCGGGCAGATGCAGATCATGAAAGAACGCTACTCACTGGACGATGCGCTGCCCGACAGCGCCATGCTCGACGAAGAGCGTGCGCGCCTGGCCGGGCCCGACCGCGATGCCATGCGCTCGGTGCTCACCGCGCTCTGCGAGGAACTGGTGCGGGTCAAGGAGCGGCTGGACCTGTTCGTGCGCAGTGACCGCCAGCACGCCTCGGAGCTGGACAGCCTGCTGGCGCCCTTGCGGCAGATCGCCGATACCCTGGCGGTGCTGGGTTTCGGCCAGCCTCGCAAGGTCATCATCGATCAATTGGCGGTGGTCCTGAGCCTCTCCCAAGGCCAACGGGAGCCCGATGACGCGACCCTCATGGACGTCGCCGGGGCCTTGCTCTATGTCGAGGCCAACCTGGCCGGCATGGTGGGCACCGTCGAGCCTGAAAGTCGTGAAGACAGCCAATTGCCCACCACCGACCTGACCCAGATCCACCAGATTGTCATCAAGGAAGCCCACACCTGCCTGCAGCAGGCCAAGGACATGATCGTCGACTACATCGACGCCGATTGGAACAGCGAACAACTACAGACCTTGCCGACCCTGCTGACCCAGGTCCGCGGCGCCCTGGCGATGATCCCCCTGAGTCGCGCTGCCGGCCTGGTGGAGGCCTGCAACGGATTCATTCGCGACCACCTGTTGCTGGACCAGGCCCGACCGGGTTGGGAAGAGCTCGACCATCTGGCCGACGTGATCACCGGTCTTGAATATTACCTGGAGCGTTTGAGCGAAGATCCGGAAACACCCGGCGAGCCGTTGCTGGATGGGGTCGAGCGGAGCCTGGCCGCGCTCGGCTATTTCCCAGATGAGGCCCGGGTACCCTTGCTCGACGATGTGCTGAGCCCCAACGAAGCCCAGGTCATGCAGGATTTGCAGGAGCTGGATGATCCGCAGACCGTGCAGTCCCTCGCCGACATGCTGGCCAGCCCGGTCTCGGCGGTCAATCCGCCGGCCAGGAGCACGCCGGGCAGTCTGCTGCCGCCTCCGGTGGATGAGCACCCGGTCGACGAAGAATTGCGTGAGGTCTTCCTCGAGGAAACCGGCGAGGTGCTGGAGGTGCTGCACGAGTACCTGCCGCGCTGGGCCGCTCAACCTGCCGACCAGGTCGCCCTGGGCGAAGTGCGCCGGGCCTTCCACACGCTCAAGGGCAGCGGCCGCATGGTCCGGGCACTGGTGCTGGGGGAACTGGCCTGGGCGGTGGAGAACCTGCTCAACCGGGTGCTGGAACACAGCGTCGAGCCGAGTGCTACGGTCCTGCAACTGGTGGACGACACAGTACGGCTGTTGCCCACGTTGGTGGCCGATTTTGCCGCCCATCTCCAGCGCCAGCGTGACGATGTCGACCGGTTGGCCGCACGCGCCCACGCCCTGGCCAAGGGCAGCGATGAGCTCGATGAAGACCAGGGGGACGTGGCCGCCCTCGACCCGCTGCTGTTGAAAATCTTCGACAAGGAAGCCCAGGGGCATCTCGCCGGTCTCAATCGTTTTCTCGAGCAGGCCGCCGAACACCTGCCCTTGCAGGCCAGTGACGAATTGCAGCGTGCCCTGCACACCCTCAAGGGCAGCGCATCCATGGCTGGCGTGCTGCCGATTGCCGAGCTGGCCGGGGCGATGGACCAACTTGCCCGGGAGTACAGGGTGCACCTGATAGCCCTCGACCTGGATGAAGTCGAGTGCCTGCTGGAAGCCGAAGGCCTGCTGCGCCTGGGCCTGCGCCAGTTGCACGATGATCCACTGGCGCCGATTCCCGGGGCCGCAGACTTGATCCGGCGAACCCAGGCCCTGGTGGCCGAGCGCCTGCAAGCGGTCAGCGGCACTTCGGACACTGGCGCGCGAAACAAGCGCGACCCGCAACTGATCAACGATTTCCTGGCCCAGGGCATGGACATCCTGCTGGACGCCGAAAATCTGTTGCAACGCTGGCAGCAGCACCCCGGCGAAGGCCAGGAGTTAAGCGCTTTGCTGGATGAGTTGACGACCCTTGGCGAAGGCGCGCACCTGGCCGACCTGCAGCCGGTGGACGAGCTCTGCGAAGCCTTGCTCGATCTTTATGGCGCCGTGGAAGAAAGCAGCCTGGTGGTCAGCGACGAATTCTTCCAGCAGGCGCAACGTGCCCACGAAGCGTTGATCGACATGCTCGATGAGTTGGCGGCCGGTCAGCATGTGCATCCACGACCCGAGCGGATCCAGGCCCTGCATGCGCTGCTCGAGGCTGGTCTAGATCCGTCGGCCACCGGCCTGATCCGCAGCGATGGCAGCCGCACCTTGAGCATCCGCGAGCTGGGGCATGCAACCGCCGAGCTCGAACGCGACGTGCCTGCTGACACATCGATGGACGACGACATCACCTCGATCTTCCTCGAAGAGGCTCAGGACATCCTGGAAAGTGCCGCCCAGGCCCTGCAACGCTGGCTGGCGGACCCGGACAACGGGGCACCGCTGTCCTCGTTGCAGCGGGACCTGCATACCCTCAAGGGTGGTGCGCGCATGGCCGATATCCGGCCGATCAGCGATCTGGCCCAGGAACTGGAAAACCTCTACGAAGGCTTGGTGGATCGCCGCTACAGCTACAGCGATGAGCTGGCTCATCTGCTCAACGGCAGCCACGAGCGCCTCGACCTGTTGCTCGGGCAATTGCAGCAGGGCCAGACCTTGGGCGATCCGGTGTCGCTGATCGACGCCATCCGCCGGTTCCGTCAGGACAAGCCGAACGCCATTGAGGGCGTCGGGTCGATCCCAGGCGACGCGGCCAGCCATGATCCCGAACTGCTGGAGATCTTTCTCGAGGAAGGTTTCGACATCCTCGACAGTTCCGGCGCGGCCTTGCTGCGCTGGCAGGCCGAACCAACGAACCGCCAGGCGGTGGAAACCCTGCTGCGGGACCTGCACACCCTCAAGGGCGGCGCGCGGATGGTGGAGATCGGGCCCATCGGCGACTTGGCCCATGAGTTGGAAAATCTCTATGAAGGCTTGTCCGCGGGCCTGTTGCAACCGACTCCGGCGTTGTTCGTCCTGCTGCAGAGCAGCCATGATCGATTGGCCCACATGCTCGATGCTGTACGGGCCGGCCTGGCATGTCCGCCGGCGGACCGGTTGATTGCGCAGATCCAGGCGGTCAACCACCCGCAGAACAGCGAGACGCCGGCTACGGAGCCCTCCGCAGCCCCGGCGATGCCCGTAGGTCCGGCCACGGCACCCGCGCCCGCCAAACCCGAGCCAACTGCGTCGAGCGATGGTGCGGACATGGTCAAGGTGTCCGCCGAATTGCTGGACGACCTGGTGAACCTGGCGGGGGAAACGTCGATCTTCCGTGGCCGTATCGAACAGCAGGTCAACGATGCACACGTGGCCCTGAGCGAAATGGAAACCACCATCGAGCGCATGCGCGACCAGTTGCGACGCCTGGACACCGAAACCCAGGGGCGGATTCTCAGTCGCCAGCAAGTGGAAGCCGAGCGTCTGGGCTACGAAGAGTTCGACCCGCTGGAAATGGACCGCCACTCCCAGCTGCAACAGTTGTCCCGCGCGCTGTTCGAGTCCGCCTCGGACTTGCTCGACCTCAAGGAAACCCTGGACCGCAGCAACCATGATGCCGAGAACCTGCTGCAGCAACAGCGGCGCATCAACACCCGGCTCCAGGAAGGCCTGATGCGCACCCGCATGGTGCCGTTCGAACGCATGGTGCCGCGGCTCCAGCGCATCGTCCGGCAGGTGGCGCAGGAGCTGGGCAAGGACGTGGAGTTCGTCGTCGATAATGCCGAAGGCGAGATGGATCGCAACGTGCTGGAGCGCATGGCCGCGCCGTTGGAACACATGCTGCGCAACGCCGTCGACCATGGCCTGGAGCCGGCCGACGTGCGCATCGCCGCAGGTAAACCGGCCCGTGGGCGTATCAGTCTCGACCTGTCCCGGGAAGGCGGCGACATCGTCTTCGATATCCGCGACGACGGCGCCGGTGTGCCGCTGGACGCGGTGCGGCGCAAGGCGATCAAGCGTGGGCTGCTGGCGCCGGACAGTGATATCAGCGACCGCGACGTGTTGCAGTTCATCCTGCAGCCGGGGTTCTCCACCGCCGAAAAAATCACCCAGATCTCCGGGCGCGGCGTCGGCATGGACGTGGTCCACGAGGAGGTTCGGCAACTGGGCGGCAGCATGGTCATTGACTCGACGCCGGGGCAGGGCGTGCATTTCCGCATCCGCCTGCCTTTTACCGTGTCGGTCAACCGGGCCCTGATGGTGCAGTGTCACGAAGACCAGTATGCGATCCCGTTGAACACCATCGAAAGCATCGTGCGGGTGCTGCCCGCCGAGCTGGAGGCTTATTACCAGCTCGATCCACCGACCTACAGCTACGCTGGGCTGCGGTATGAGTTGTGCTACCTGGGCGAGCTGCTGAAAACCGCGCCCCGGCCGAAACTGCTGGGCCAGAGCCAGCCCTTGCCGCTGTTGCTGGTGCAGTGCAACGAACGGCATGTCGCGGTGCAGGTGGATGCCACCGTCGGGACCCGGGAGATCGTGGTCAAGAGCCTCGGTCCACAATTCTCGGCGGTGCAGGGCCTGTCCGGCGCGACCATTCTCGGCGACGGCCGGGTGGTGCTGATTCTCGACCTGTTGGCACCGATCCGCGCCATGCCCAACCAGGCCCCACGTCGCCCGGTGCTGACTGAAGGCGAGGGCGAGCACCTGCGGCCGTTGCTGGTGCTGGTGGTGGACGACTCGGTGACGGTCCGCAAGGTCACCAGTCGCCTGTTGGAGCGTCACGGCATGCACGTCCTGACCGCCAAGGACGGCGTGGATGCCATGGCGCTGCTGAGCGAGCACACCCCGGACTTGATGTTGCTGGACATCGAGATGCCGCGCATGGACGGCTTTGAGGTCGCGACGCAAGTACGCGACGACCCGCGCCTGGCGCACCTGCCGATCATCATGATCACCTCCCGCACCGGCCAGAAACACCGCGACCGGGCCATGGCCATCGGCGTCAACGACTACCTGGGCAAGCCCTATCAGGAGTCGGTGCTGCTCGAGAGCATCGCCCACTGGAGCAAGCCCCATGCATGACCATCGCACCCGCTACCTGACCGGGCTGCTGTTGCCCCTGGCCGACCGACACCTGGTGCTGCCCAACGTGGCGGTGGCCGAGCTGATCGACTATCAGAGCGGCACCTTCGATATGGACACCCCGCCGTGGTTCCTGGGCTGGGTCACCTGGCGTGAGCGGCAGATCCCGTTGTTGAGTTTCGAATCGGCTTGCGACCAGAAAACCGTGATTGGCGAGCGCGCCCGCATCGCCGTGCTCAACGCCCTGGGCGGTCGCGCGGAATTGAAGTTCATCGCCCTGCTGGTGCAGGGCATCCCGCGCTCCTACAAACTTGATAGCCAGTTGAGTTACGTCGACGTGCCGTTGTGCGGGCTGGAGCAGGCGGCTGTACAGGTGGGCGAGCATGTGGCGAAGGTGCCGGATCTGTTGGCCCTTGAAGAACTGGTGATCGCCGCCGGACTGGTAAAAGCCTAGCCCGCGGGAAGATGGCGGGTGCAGAGTTTGCGAACCACCTCAACCGAATGTGGGAGCGAGCCTGCTCGCGATGGCGTCGGAACCGTCAATGCAAAGGGCGCCTGACCCACCGCTATCGCGAGCAGGCTCGCTCCCACAGGGGATCGTGGAGAACACCTCCAGAACCAGTGGGAGCCGGGCTTGCCCGCGAAGGCGTGGTACATCCAGTACAAATGCAAGCTGACCCGCCGCTTTCGCGAGCAAGCCCGCTCCCACAGAGCCTCTCGCCCCATACAGATTCATTTCAACCATTACTCCAAGCGTAACGATCCACCGTCGAGCTTGATTGATGCCATCGTCCCATCACTCCTAAGGTGGTCTCCACGACAGCGAACCCGTGGAGTGGTCATGACAACAACAATATCCCCCGACTCGCGCTGGACGCGGCGGCGCGGCGAAAAGCAGCGGCGTCTCGAACAGGTGAAGGGCATGGTCGATGGTGTGGTATTGCCCACCGACCGGATCGTCGAGGCATTGCAGGTTTTGATCGAACCTGGCGACCGTGTGGTGCTGGAAGGCAACAACCAGAAACAGGCGGATTTCCTGTCGCGTTCCCTGGCCAAGGCCGATCCTTCGAAGCTGCACGACCTGCACATGATCATGCCCAGCGTCGGCCGTTCCGAGCATCTGGACCTGTTCGAACGCGGCATCGCCCGCAAACTCGATTTTTCCTTCGCCGGGACCCAGAGCCTGCGCATCAGCCAGTTGCTGGAAGACGGTCTGCTGGAAATCGGCGCGATCCACACCTACATCGAACTCTACGCCCGGCTGGTGGTGGACTTGATTCCCAACGTGGTGCTCTCGGCCGGTTTCATGGCCGACCGCGCCGGTAATATCTACACCGGCCCCAGCACCGAAGACACCCCGGCGTTGATCGAGCCGGCGGCTTTCAGCGATGGCATCGTCATCGTCCAGGTCAACCAGTTGGTGGATGACGTCAGCGACTTGCCACGCGTGGACATCCCGGCGTCCTGGGTGGATTTCGTGGTGGTGGCCGACAAGCCGTTCTACATCGAACCGCTATTCACCCGCGACCCGCGCCACATCAAGCCTGTGCACGTGCTCATGGCGATGATGGCGATCCGTGGGATCTACGAAAAACACAACGTCCAGTCCCTCAACCACGGCATCGGCTTCAACACCGCCGCCATCGAGCTGATCCTGCCGACCTATGGCGAATCCCTCGGTCTGAAGGGCAAGATCTGCCGCAACTGGACCCTCAATCCTCATCCGACGCTGATTCCGGCCATCGAAAGCGGCTGGGTCGACAGCGTGCACTGCTTCGGCACTGAACTGGGCATGGAGCATTACATCGCCGCCCGGCCGGACGTGTTTTTTACTGGCCGCGATGGCTCGCTGCGCTCCAACCGCATGGTCTGCCAACTGGCCGGCCAATACGCGGTGGACCTGTTCATCGGTGCCACCCTGCAAGTGGATGGTGATGGTCATTCCTCGACGGTTACCCGAGGCCGACTGGCCGGTTTCGGTGGTGCGCCAAACATGGGCCATGATCCCCGTGGTCGCCGCCACGGCACCCCGGCCTGGCTCGACATGCGCCACGGCGACGGCGAAGCGCCGTTGCTCGAACGCGGCAAGAAGCTGGTGGTGCAGATGGTCGAGACCTTCCAGGAGGGCGGCAAACCGACGTTCGTCGACACCCTCGATGCGGTGGACGTGGCGAAGAAAGCCGGCATGCCCCTGGCGCCAATCATGATCTACGGCGACGACGTTACCCATCTGTTGACCGAAGAGGGCATCGCCTATCTGTACAAGGCTCGTTCCCTGGAAGAGCGCCAGGCGATGATCGCGGCGGTTGCCGGGGTCACCGCCATCGGCCTGCGCCACAACCCGAAAGACACTGCCCGCATGCGCCGCGAAGGGCTGATCGCCTTGCCCGAAGACTTGGGTATCCGCCGCACCGACGCCACCCGCGAATTGCTCGCCGCCAAGAGCGTGGCCGACCTGGTGGAGTGGTCCGGTGGCCTCTACAACCCACCCGCCAAGTTCAGGAGCTGGTAATGCACGCACTCAACCTGCAACCGAAAACCCTGAGCCTGGCCGAACGGCTGGCGGACCTGGCGGTGGACGCGCTGATCGACGAAGCGGACCTGTCACCCAAACCGGCGCTGGTGGACCGCCGCGGCAATGGCGCCCATACCGATCTGCACCTGGGGCTGATGCACGCCTCGGCGCTTTCCTTGTGGCCCGCCTTCAAGGAAATGGCTGATGCGGCGCTGGCGTTCGGTGAGGTGGGCCTGCCGCTGCGCGAGGCCCTCGGGCGCATCGGTCGTGAAGGCGAAGCGGCGATGCTCGCCACCACCGACGGCGTGAATACCCATCGTGGCGCGATCTGGGCGTTGGGCCTGTTGGTGGCGGCGGCGGCGCTGGAGCCTGAATCCAGCGCCGCCGGTGCCGTCACGTTGCGTGCCGCACGCCTGGCGCTGCTTGAAGATCGCTACGCGCCAAGACCCCTCAGCCATGGCGCCCAAGTGGCCCAGCGCTACGGTGCACGCGGCGCAAGGGAAGAAGCGCAGTTGGGCTTTCCTTCGATCATGCAACGCGCACTGCCGCAACTCAGACGCAGCCGCACCCAGGCCCATGGCGAGCAGAACGCCCGCCTCGACGCCTTACTGGCGATCATGACCCAACTGGCGGACACCTGTGTGCTGTACCGCGCCGGCGAACCCGGTTTGCGGGCCATGCAGGCCGGTGCCCAGGCGGTGCTGGATGCCGGTGGCAGTGCGAGCCTCGACGGTCGTCGCCGATTGCACGCACTGGACCAACAACTGATTGCATTGAACGCCTCGCCCGGCGGCGCCGCCGACCTGCTCGCGGCCTGCCTGTTCATCGACCGTATCGAGTCGGGTGATAGCGTCATCCAGGGAGTTTGCTGATGGAAACCTTATCTTTTGAATTTCCCGCCGGACAGCCGCCACGGGGCCGGGCGCTGGTGGGCTGTGTCGGCTCGGGCGACCTGGAAGTGCTGATCGAGCCGGGGCTGGCGGGCAAGTTGACCATCCAGGTGCAGACCTCGGTCAATGGCAGCGAACAACGCTGGCAGCATCTCTTCAGCCGGATGTTCGACGGCCAGACGCCACCCGCGCTGTCCATCGACATCCATGATTTCGGCGCCACCCCCGGCGTGGTGCGTCTGCGCCTGGAGCAGGGTTTCGAGGAGATCGGCCATGACTGACAGTGCAGCGTTGCTTAACAAGCACAGCTTCGTCGAACTCGGTGCCCGGCAACGGGCGAAGGTCTTGCTCGATGACGGCACGTTTCGCGAACTGCTCGACCCGTTCCAGCGAATCATGTCGCCGTGGCTGCTGCGTCAAGGCGTGGTGCCGCAAAGCGACGACGGCGTGGTGATCGCCAAGGGCAGCATCGACGGCCTGCCGGTGGTGCTCGCCGCCATCGAAGGTGCGTTCCAGGGCGGTAGCCTTGGCGAAGTGGGTGGGGCGAAGATCGCCGGCGCCCTGGAACTGGCCGCCGAGGACAACCGCAAGGGCATTGCGACCCGTGCGGTGCTGCTGTTGGAAACCGGCGGTGTGCGTCTGCAGGAGGCCAATCTGGGGTTGGCGGCCATCGCCGAAATTCATTCGGCAATTGTCGACTTGCGTCAGTACCAGCCGGTGGTCGGTGTAGTGGCTGGCAGTGTCGGTTGCTTTGGCGGCATGTCCATCGCCGCCGGGCTGTGCAGTTATCTGCTGGTGACCCAGGAAGCGCGGCTGGGATTGAACGGCCCGCAAGTGATCGAGCAGGAGGCCGGAATCGAGGAATACGACGCCCGGGATCGCCCGTTTATCTGGAGCCTGACCGGTGGCGAGCAACGCTTCGCCACGGGATTGGTGGATCGCTATTGCGCCGATGATGTGCAGCAGATCCGCCAGCAGGTCAGCCAGTTGTTGCATCTGGGCGTGCCCGCCGAGCACCGCAGCGGCCAGGCCGAGTTGTTCCTGCAACGCCTGGCCCGGTTGGACACTGACGTGCAGATCGAACCGGCAGCGGTTCGCCAGTTGTATCAGGGAGAACGCCCATGAGTTCGTATTCATTGAGAGGCTTGCGCTGGTTCGAAGCCTTGAGTGGTGGCGCCGAGCCGCTGTCGGGACTGCCCGCTTCGGTGAAGGCGGCCGATGCCAGGTTGGGCGGGCAGACCGTGCGCCTGTTGGCGGTGGTGGCCGATCCCGATAATCGTTTTCCCCGGGCTCGCAACGGAGAGGTCGGCCTGCTGGAAGGCTGGGGCCTGGCCAAGGCGGTGGATGACGCCATCGAGGCTGACCGCGAGGCGTCCAGCAAGCGTGCGCTGATCGCCATTGTCGATGTACCCAGCCAGGCTTATGGTCGCCGGGAAGAAGCCCTGGGCATCCATCAGGCGTTGGCTGGTGCGGTGGACAGTTATGCCCGTGCCCGGTTGGCCGGTCACCCGGTGATCGGCTTGCTGGTGGGCAAGGCGATGTCCGGGGCGTTCCTGGCCCACGGCTACCAGGCCAACCGGCTGATTGCATTGCGCGATCCTGGGGTGATGGTCCACGCCATGGGCAAGGCCTCGGCGGCGCGGGTGACCCTGCGCAGTGTCGAGGAATTGGAAGCCCTGGCTGCCAGCGTGCCGCCGATGGCCTATGACATCGACAGCTATGCCAGTCTGGGGTTGTTGTGGGAAACCCTGTCGGTCGAGCAGATCGAACAGCCATCGGCGACCGATCTGGCCCGGGTCACCGATTGCCTGCAACAAGCGATCAACGATGTGGCCGGTGCGCCTCGAAATTTGAGCAGCCGCCTCGGGGCGCCCCATCGGGCCGCTTCCAGCCATGTTCGCCAGTTGCTGAGCGCGCAGTGGTGAACACCTTCCTGGCGCACGACCTGCTCTGGGGGATGACCCCGCAGCAGTTGCCAGCGGATGCGCCGGCGTGGGCTATGCAAGCCCTCGGCCTCGGCCAACCGGTGGTGGTGCGGCGGGCGCTGACGGCGCCGGGACAGGTGGCGGTGGGTGTTCGTGGTCGGACTCGGGAGCAGCGTTACGCCACGTTGATGCAGCTGTCAGCGATCCAGCGTCGGGTACGTCCGGAAGACCTGTGCCACATCGACTGCCAACGGGACTTGCCGGCCCTGCGGGCGCTGTCCCGCCTGCGGCCGATGCTCGACGCCTGCGGCTGGACCTGGGGTATCAGCGGCAGCGCCGGATTCGAACTCGCCAGCGGCATCGAGGCACTGCATGAGCGCAGCGACCTGGATCTGATCCTGCGCACGCCGCAGCCGATGGATCGCGTCCAGGCCAGGGATTTACTGGCGCGACTGGAGGGCTCGGCGTGTGCCGTGGACATGCAGTTGCAGACCCCGTTCGGCGCTGTAGCCCTGCGCGAGTGGGCGGGTTCGTCACGCCGGGTGCTGCTCAAGGATGACGTCCAGGCCCGGCTGGTGAGCAATCCCTGGCAGCCGTCGCTGGAGCAGGTCGCATGAGCAGCCTCCTGGTATTCCCCGGCCAGGGTGCGCAGCGCACGGGCATGCTCCATGGCCTGGCGCCGCATGTGTTGGCCGAGGCGAGCGATGTGCTCGGTGAAGACGTGCTGCAACTGGACGGCGCCGAGGCCTTGCAATCGACCCGCGCCGTGCAGTTGTGCCTGTTGATTGCGGGTGTGGCGGCGTCGCGCCGCTTGCTGGAGCAAGCCCCGGCGCCGGACTACGTGGCGGGGCTGTCCATCGGCGCATATCCGGCGGCGGTGGTGGCGGGTGCGCTGGGGTTCGAGGATGCATTGCGGCTGGTCAGCCTGCGGGGCGAACTGATGCAGCAGGCCTATCCGCAAGGCTATGGCATGACCGCGATCATCGGCCTGGACCTCGCCGCCGTGGAAGGGTTGCTGGCCCAGATACACAGCGACGCAACGCCGGTCTACCTGGCCAATATCAATGCCGATAGCCAGGTGGTCATCGCCGGCAGCGACGAGGCCATGGCGGTCGTTGCCAGCCACGCACGCCGCCAGGGCGCCGGAAAGGCGTGCCGCCTGGCAGTGAGCGTGCCATCCCATTGCCCATTGCTGGAAAGACCCGCGCGAACATTGGCCGAGGCATTTGCCGACGTATCGTTGCGAACTCCCGCATTGGGTTATCTCAGCGGCAGCCGCGCCCGGCCGGTGACAAAGCCCGACGCCTTGCGCGACGACCTCGCTTTCAACATGTGCCGCGTCGTCGATTGGCGCGGTACGGTGCAAAGTGCCTATGAGCGAGGCGTGCGCTTGCAGATCGAGCTGCCACCCGGTGCGGTGCTGACCGGGCTGGCACGCCGGGTGTTCGAGCAAGGCACTGTCATGGCCTTCGACGGTGCCCGGCTCGATACCCTGCAAGCGCTGCTCGCAGAGGAGGGAAGCCGCCAACCCTAGACCACCGACTCAAGCTGGCGAAGCACAAAAACAACAACTTCGACGATGCACTTTGAGGACTACGACAATGATTATTTACGGTGTGGCATTTCTGGCCTTTTGTACCCTGACGGGTATTTTCATCGGTGAGCTGCTGGGCAAACTGATCGGCGTGCCGGCCAACGTCGGCGGCGTCGGCATTGCGATGCTGCTGTTGATCGGTCTGGGCAGTTATCTGAGCAAGCGCGGTCTGTTCAAGGGCAAATCCGAGGCCGGCGTGGAATTCTGGAGTGCGATCTACATTCCCATCGTGGTTGCCATGGCGGCCCAGCAAAATGTCTATGGTGCGCTCAAGGGCGGACCGATGGCGATTCTGGCCGGGACCCTGGCGGTGGTGATTGCCTTTGCGTTGGTGCCGGTGCTGGTGCGCATCGGCAACAAAGGGCCTGAAGCCAACGTTTCCGTGAAGACGGTAGGGTGATCGCCATGTACGAATCAATGATGAAAGTGATTACCGGCTACGGCCTGATCAGTGGTTTTGCGATTGTCGGTATCACCATGTGGGTGTCGTACTGGATCAGCAACACGTTCACCAAGGGCCGCCTGCACGGTTCGGCCATCGCGATTTTGCTGGGGTTGATACTGTCGTATATCGGCGGGGCGATGACCGGGGGGCAAAAGGGCGTGGTGGATATTCCACTGCTTTCCGGAATTGGCTTGCTGGGCGGCGCCATGCTGCGGGACTTTGCCATTGTCGCCACGGCTTTTGGGGTGAGTGTCGAGGAGCTCAAGCGTGCCGGTTTCGTCGGGGTGCTGGCGCTGTTTGTCGGTGTGGGCACCTCGTTCATTGCCGGCGTGGGTGTGGCGATGGCCTTCGGATACACCGATGCGGTGAGCCTGACTACCATCGGCGCTGGGGCGGTCACGTACATCGTCGGACCGGTTACCGGAGCGGCCATTGGCGCCAGTTCCGAGGTGATGGCGCTGTCCATTGCCGCCGGGCTGATCAAGGCGATCCTGGTGATGGTGGCGACGCCTTTCGTGGCACCGATGATTGGCCTCAACAATCCACGCAGTGCAGTGATCTTCGGCGGGTTGATGGGCACCTCCAGCGGCGTGGCCGGCGGGCTGGCGGCGACCGATCCGAAACTGGTGCCGTATGGGTGCCTGACGGCGGCGTTCTATACCGCGCTGGGTTGTTTGCTGGGCCCTTCGGTGTTGTTCCTGATCATGCGCGGGCTGATGGGCTAGTTTTGCAGGCTGCAGTTTGATCGTTCCCACGCTCTGCGTGGGAATGCCTCTTTTGACGCTCCGCGTCACGCTTTTGGGACGCGGAGCGTCCCGGGCAGCATCCCCACGCAGAGCGTGGGGACGATCATGGGATGGCTTGGCGATTGGCATACATCCGGCATTCGGCAAGCAACGCCAGCAGGTTCGGATCGCGCTCCTTGGCCTTGAGGAAGACCACGCCAATGTGTTGCTGCAAGCGGTACTTCTCCTGCAATGGGATCAGTTTCACCCGGTTCTCGTACACGGCCGCAATCCTGCCCGGCAGCAAGGCATAACCCACCCCTGAGCTGACCATGCTCAGCAGGGTGAAGATGTCGTTGACCTGCATCGCCACCTTCGGCTCGAACCCCGCCTGCCTGAATACCCGTACCCCGTCCTGATGGGTGGCGAAGCCCTGGGTCAGGGTGATGAACGTCTCGTCACGGACTTCGGCCAGGTCGACTTCGCTGCGTTGGGCAAACGGTGAGTCGGCCGGCGTGGCGAGGAATATGTCGTCGGAAAACAGGGCGATGTGTTCGCAATCCGGGTCGTTGACGCTGTCGTCCAGGGACACCAGGATGGCATCGACTTCCATGTTCTTGAGCTTGTACAGCAGGTCGATGTTCGAGCCCATGATCAGATCGATGTTGAGTTCACTGCGACGGATCTTCAGGCCCATGATCAACTGCGGCACGGTCTTGACCGTCAGCGAGTACAGCGACCCCAGCTTGAAGCGCTCGGCGGAGAACCCGGCGGCTTCGCGGGTCAGGCGTACGCTTTCGACCACATCCTGGATCAGCTTCTGCGCCCGCTCCTCCAGCACATAGGCGCTTTCCAGCGGTGTGAGGTTGCGGCCTTCATGCTTGAACAGCGGGCAGCGCAGGGCGCTTTCCAGCGAATGAATCGCCCGGTGCACGCTGACATTGCTGGTCTGCAACTCCGCCGCTGCCCGCGCCAGGTTGCCGGTGCGCATGAAGGCCAGGAACACCTCGAGTTTCTTCAGGGTCAATTCTTCGTCGATCAGCATGGGGCGGACTCTTATTCGTGTCATCCGATTGTGCCCCAATGAACCTGGGTGCGAGGAGATTTACAGATGATCGCAACTCACAGCAAACCATTGCACTTTTGCGCCCCAGGCCTGAGCCTTGGCGCGTGTTTCATCATGGAGGGGTAGGAATCGATGTATCATGGGGAGCGACTGAACGCCTGGACCCACCTGGTTGGAGCGATTGCGGCGTTTATCGGCGGAGTGTGGCTGGTGGTGCTTGCCGGGCTGACCGGCGATCCATGGAAGATCGTCAGCGTGGCGATCTACGGGTTTACCCTGCTGGTGCTGTACAGCGCCTCGACGGTCTACCACAGCGTGCGCGGGCGCAAGAAAGCGATCATGCAGAAGGTCGATCATTTTTCGATCTACTTGCTGATCGCAGGCAGTTATACACCGTTCTGTCTGGTGACCCTGCGTGGGCCGTGGGGCTGGACGTTGTTCGGGATCGTCTGGGGGCTGGCATTGATCGGCATCCTGCAAGAGATCAAGCCGCGTTCCGAGGCGCGGATCCTGTCGATCGTGATCTACGCCGTGATGGGCTGGATCGTGCTGGTGGCGGTCAAGCCGCTGTTGGCGGCCCTGGGCAGCGCCGGTTTCGCCTGGCTGGCCTCGGGTGGGGTGTTGTACACCGTGGGCATCATTTTCTTCGCCCTCGATAAACGATTGCGTCATGCCCATGGCATCTGGCATCTGTTTGTGATCGCCGGCAGCCTGCTGCACTTCGTGGCGATTCTGTTCTACGTCCTTTAGTGGGCAGCCGTGAACAACCGATCCAGTTGCTCCTGGGCCTGACTGGCGAAAATCTCCAGCAGGGCGCCCAGGGTATGTGCCGGCGCTTCATTGGCCCGGGTCACGGCGTAGAGCGAGATGGGCAGCGGTGGCGACAACGGTCGGATCGCCGTGCAGGTCTTCGAGGCGCCAAGGGCCGTGAACGGGTCGATCACCGCCATGCCGGCGCCTGATTCCACCATGGCCCGGGCCAGCGAATAGGTCTGCACGGCGATGCTGATGCGTGGCGCAGGGGCCACCGCTTCCAGATAGCCGTCCAGTCGGGCCGAGAGCGGATCGGCGCTGGAAAGGCCAATCAGGGGCGCGCCGGCCAGTTCCTGCAACGACATCGGTTTACCCACCGCCGCGTCGCTCCAGTGCCCCTTTGGCGCCAGCGCCACCAGCACCCCGCTGGCCAGGGGCTGGGCCTTGAGCCCCGGATGATCAGGTGGCTGCAAGGTCAGGGCGACGTCGATCTCGCGCATCAACAGGTTCTGCACCAGTTCACGGCTGTGGGCGCTGGACAGTTCACAGATAATGTCCGGGTAGTGCCGGGTCCATTGATGAATGGCCGCCGGCAGCAGCGACAGGGCCAGGGCCGGGGTCGCGCCGATGCGCAGGTTGTGACCGGGCTCGCGGCGCAGGCTTTGGGCCAGTCGCCGCACGCCTTGCAGGCTTTCGCTGACCTTGTCGACTTCGCGCTCCAGCTCCAGGGCTTCGGGGGTCGCCTGCAACTTGCCGCGCACCCGCAGGAACAGGGCAAATCCCAGCTGTTGCTCGGCGTGCTGCAGCACTTTGGTCACCGCCGGTTGGGAAACGTGCAGCAACTGCGCGGCGCCGCTGATGGAGCCGGCCTGGCGTATGGCCTGGAAAATTTCGATATGACGAAGGCGCATGGCGGGCCCATAACCTTTGTTTATAGGTGCTCCATCTTTATTCATTGTTCCGAGGCTGTCACCTGCCCCTAATCTCGACTGATCGGAAACGGATGTGAGGCGGACATGGGACAACGGGTGTGCATCATCGGCGGTGGCGTGGTCGGGCTGGCGACGGCTTATGCACTGGTTCGCGACGGCGTCGACGTGACGCTGGTGGAAGCCAGGGATGCGCTGGGCAGCGAGACGAGCTTTGCCAACGGTGGCCAATTGTCCTATCGCTACGTTGCCCCCCTGGCGGATGCTGGGGTGCCCTGGCAGGCGCTCGGCTGGATGTTGCGCGGGGATTCGCCACTCAGGTTGCGGCCCCGCCTGGATCCTGCCCAGTGGCGCTGGATGGCTGCGTTCATCGCGGCGTGCCGGACGTCGATCAACCGACGCAACAGCGCCCACCTGTTACGCCTGGCACTGCTGAGCCAGGCCACCATGCAGGGCTGGCGCGAAGACGATCGCCTCGATGGCTTCGACTGGCGGCGCAATGGCAAGTTGGTGACGTTTCGTGACGCAGCCCATTTCCACCATGCCCGGCGGCGACTGGCGGACAACGTGCACCAGCAGGTGCTCGGGCCCGCCGAGTGCGCGAGCCTGGAGCCGGCGCTGGCGGGCGTGCCGTTGGTGGGCGGGATCTACACGCCGGACGAGGAGGTCGCCGATTGCCACGCTTTTTGCCAGCAACTGGCCGCACGCCTGCAGGCGTCGGGGCGCTGTGAATTCTTGTTGGGGCAGACGGTGACCGGCATTTGCCACGCCGATGGACAGGTGCACGCCATCGAATTGAATGGACAGCGCTTGCCGGTGGACAGCCTCGTGATTGCCGCCGGTCACCGCAGCGCGACCCTGGCGTTACCGGGAGTGCGAATGCCGCTGTACCCGCTCAAGGGTTACAGCCTGACCGTGCCGATTGGCGCAGCGCATCGGGCCCCGGACCTGAGCATCACTGACTATGACCGCAAGATTGTCTATGCGCGAATCGGCGAGTATTTGCGGGTGGCGGCGATGGTGGATATCGTCGGCTTCGACCCGACGCCGGATCCGCGACGCCTGGCCCTGATCAAGCGCCAGGCCCAGGAAACCTTTCCCCTGGCCGGGGATTACGAGCACGCCATCGCATGGGCCGGCATGCGCCCGGCCACTCCCAGCGGTGTGCCACTGATCGGCGCCACCGGCTATCGCAACCTGTGGCTCAACCTCGGCCATGGGGCGCTGGGTTTCACCCTGGCTTGTGGCAGCGCTCGCCTGCTCAGCGAACTGATCCGCCAGCGCACACCGTCCATAGATTTGCAGGGCCTCACGCCCCGCGCCGCCTGACCCACCCCGCAACGGAGAATAACAATGCAAAAAATCACGTTGATCGGCTGCACCCTGAGCCTGTTGTTGAGCGCCCATGCCCACGCTACACAAGCACCTCCGAGCGGCACGCTGGAGAAAATCGCCAGCACCCATGGCATCACCCTGGGGTATCGCGACGCTTCGGTGCCGTTTTCCTACATAGGCGACAGCAGCGGCAAACCGATGGGCTACTCGGTGGACCTGGCAAACAAAATCGTCGAGCGGATCAAGGCCCAACTGGCGCTGCCGCAACTGGAGGTGAAGTACAACCTGGTCACCTCCCAGACCCGCATCCCGTTGGTGCAGAACGGCACCGTCGACCTGGAATGTGGCTCCACCGGGGTGACGGCCGAGCGGCAGAAGCAAGTGGCGTTTTCCTACGGTTTCATCTACGTGAAGGGCCAGTTGCTGACGGCCAGGGACAGCGGCATCCACAGCTTTGCCGACCTGCGCGGCAAGAACGTGGTGACCACCGCAGGCACCACCAACGAGCGTTTCCTGAAAAGCTACAACCAGGACAACCAGGCCGACATGTTCATCATCAGTGCGAAAGACCATGGCGAGGCGTTTCAGATGCTCGAGACCGGCCGGGCGGCGGCTTTTTACATGGACGATGCGCTGCTCTATGGCGAACGAGCCAAGGCACGCGATCCACACAACTGGGTCGTGGTGGGCAAAGAACAGTCGCGGGAAATCTACAGTTGCATGGTGCGCAAGGATGATCCGCAATTCCTGGCACTGGTCAATGCGACCCTGGGGGACCTGTACAAGTCCGGTGAGATCAACGCTATCTACGACCGCTGGTTCCAGAAACCGATTCCCCCCAAGGGCCTGAACCTGGAGTTCCCGATGACCAGCGAGCTGAAGGCGATTATCGCCAGGCCGGTGAGTGATCCGGTGCAATAATCGGCAATGCCAATAACCATTGTGGGAGCGAGCCCGCTCGCGAAGGCGGCGTGTCAATCAGGAGGTGATTGACTGATACACCGCTATCGCGAGCAGGCTCGCTCCCACAAGTGAAACTTCGACGGGTCTAGAAATCCCCCCACAACTGCTGCGCCACTGCCAGCGCCACCACCGGCGCGGTTTCGGTACGCAGCACACGGGGACCGAGGCGGGCGGCGTGGTAACCGGCGCTCTGGGCCTGTTCGACTTCGGCCTCGGACAAACCGCCCTCGGGGCCGATCAGGAACGCCAGCGTCGAGGGTCTGGCGTGGCTGACCAGCGGTTCGGCCACCGGGTGCAGCACCAGCTTCAGCTCGGCGTCGGCCTGCTTCAGCCAGTCGGCCAGCAGCAACGGCGGATGGATCACCGGTACGGTCGAGCGTCCGCATTGCTCACAGGCGCTGATCGCCACCTGGCGCCAGTGCAGCAGGCGTCTGTCGGCGCGCTCGTCCTTGAGGCGCACTTCGCAGCGTTCGCTGAAAATCGGTGTGATCTCGCTGACTCCCAGCTCGGTGGCTTTCTGAATCGCCCAGTCCATGCGTTCGCCCCGGGACAGGCCCTGGCCAAGGTGGATACGCAACGGCGATTCAGGCTGCCCGGCGAACTGTTCGTCCAGTTGCACCCGCACGCGCTTCTTGCCGACTTCAGCCAGGCTACCGCGAAACTCCTGGCCCGAACCGTCGAACACCTGCACCGCATCACCTTCGGCCATGCGCAGCACACGGCCGATGTAATGGGCCTGGGCTTCGGGCAACTCGTGATCGCCGAGGCTCAGGGGGGTGTCGATGAAGAAGCGGGACAGTCTCATGTGGAGTCTCTGCAAGAAAAAAATGATCGTGGTTGAAGCGCCCGGCCTCATCGCGGGCAAGCCTTGCTCCCACAGTGGTTTCGCATTTCTCTGTGGGAGCAAGGCTTGCCCGCGATGGCGGTGGCCCAGGCTCAGCCCGGATCGCGATAACCCGGATGAAAGTCCTTCGGCACCGCCACACTGACCGTATCCCGGGTGGCGATGTCGATGCCTTCGCTGGCCACTTGTGCCAGGAAGTCGATCTGCTCCGGGGTGATGACGTACGGCGGCAGGAAATACACCACACTGCCCAGTGGCCGCAGCAACGCACCGCGCTCCAGGGCATGCTGGAACACGCTCAGGCCGCGCCGCTCCTGCCAGGGGTAGGCGGTCTTGCTCGCCTTGTCCTTG
Organism: Pseudomonas sp. ICMP22404; assembly: GCF_006227205.1. Lineage (GTDB taxonomy): Bacteria > Pseudomonadota > Gammaproteobacteria > Pseudomonadales > Pseudomonadaceae > Aquipseudomonas. The sequence continues at coordinate 217,791 of NZ_VCNG01000001.1, read as the reverse complement.
ACCATCTCGATGGCCAGCACCATGCCCGTCTGGCGCACTTCGGCCACGTTCGGGTGATCGGCCAGGTGCGCGGTTGCGCTCGCCATGCGCTGGGCCAGGGCCTTGTTGTTGTCGATGACGTGGTCTTCTTCGAAGATATCCAGCGTGGCCAAGGCGGCCGCGCAGGCCAGCGGGTTACCGGTATAACTGTGGGAATGCAGGAAGGCGCGCAGGGTGGGGTAATCGTCGTAGAACGCGCTGTAGACGTCGTCGGTGGTCAGGCACGCCGCCAGTGGCAGGTAACCACCGGTCAGGGCCTTGGACAGGCACAGGAAGTCCGGCGTGATACCGGCCTGCTCGCAGGCGAACATCGTTCCCGTACGGCCGAAGCCCACGGCGATTTCGTCATGGATCAGGTGCACGCCATAGCGGTCGCAGGCTTCGCGCAGCAGCTTCAGGTACACCGGGTGATACATGCGCATGCCGCCGGCGCCCTGGATCAGCGGCTCGACGATCACCGCAGCCACGGTGTCGTGGTGTTCGGCGAGGGTCTGTTCCATGGCGGCGAACATCGTGCGTGAATGCTCTTCCCAGCTCACGCCCTCGGGGCGATGGTAGCAGTCGGGGCTCGGTACCTTGAGGGTGTCCAGCAGCAACGCCTTGTAGGTCTCGGTAAACAGCGGTACGTCGCCCACCGACATCGCCGCAATCGTTTCGCCGTGGTAACTGTTGCTCAGGGTGACGAAGCGCTTCTTGTCGGAACGGCCGCGATTGACCCAGTAATGGAAGCTCATCTTCATCGCCACTTCGATGCAGGACGAGCCGTTATCGGCGTAGAAACACCGTGTCAGACCTTCAGGCGTCATCTTCACCAGGCGCTCGGACAGCTCGATCACCGGTTGGTGACTGAAACCGGCGAGGATCACATGCTCCAACTGGTCGACCTGGTCCTTGATCCGCTGGTTGATGCGCGGGTTGGCATGGCCGAATACATTGACCCACCAGGAGCTGACGGCGTCGAGGTAGCGCTTGCCTTCGAAGTCCTCCAGCCACACGCCCTCACCGCGCTTGATGGGGATCAGCGGCAGTTGTTCGTGGTCTTTCATCTGGGTGCAGGGATGCCACAGCACCGCGAGGTCGCGTTGCATCCACTGGTTATTCAGGCCCATTTACAGTCTCCTCGAGGCGGCTCGCGGCGGGCGCGGGCCAAACAATCGGGCAAGCCTATGCAATGACGGCCCTGCGAACAACCCATTGTGTCGTTCCTGCTGCTTTGAGCGAGGCGATAGACGTCGCTGGCGGCGTTTTGATGGCTGGCGTATTCTTCGCCGTTCTCTGAGCCGACTGGCTCGAAACCTGAAATTTCCCTGTTTTATTCCGGAGTTCGCTGAATGTCTGCTGGTTGGCTGCGCGCGTGTGCGTTGGTAATGATAGGGCTGTTCAGCGTTACGGCGCTGGCGAAGGACAAGCAACCGACGGCCATCGTCATCGGTGGCGGCCTGGCAGGGCTCACAGCGGCCTATGAGTTGCAGAACAAAGGCTGGGTGGTGACCCTGCTGGAAGCCAAACCCAGCGTGGGCGGTCGTTCGGGCATGGCCACCAGTGAGTGGATCGGCAACGAAAAGACACAGCCGGTGCTCAACAAATATGTCTCGACGTTCAAGCTGGGCACCACCCCGGCCCCCGAGTTCGTGCGCACCCCCAGCTATCTGATCGACGGCACTTACTTCACCGCCGCTGACCTGGCCGCGAAGCAGCCAGCCACCGCCGAAGCCATCAAGCGCTACGAAACCACCCTGGACGAGCTGGCGCGCTCCATCGAAGACCCGTTGAACCCGACGGCTACCAGCACGTTGCACGCTCTGGACCAGATGACGGTGTCTGCCTGGCTCGATCGCTTGCAACTGCCGGCCACTGCACGTCAGCTGGTGAATCAGGAGATCCGTACCCGTTACGACGAACCGTCGCGCCTGTCGCTGCTGTATTTCGCACAGCAGAACCGCGTCAATCGCGGCGTATCCGACCGCGACCTGCGGGCTTCGCGTTTGCTCGGCGGCAGTCAGGTGCTGGCCCAGGCTTTCCTCAAGCAGTTGAAAACCATCAAAACCGATTCTCCGGTGTCAGCCATTTCCCAGGACAAGGACGGCGTGACCGTCAAGGTCGGCAGCGTCGGCTACCAGGCCGATTACGTGGTGTTGGCCGTACCGCTGCGCGCCCTGAACAAGATCCAGCTGACCCCGGCCCTGGACGCCCAGCACCTTGGCGCGATCAAGAGCACCAACTACGGCTGGCGCGACCAGATCATGCTCAAGTTCAAGACCCCGGTCTGGGACAGCAAGGCGCGCATGTCGGGTGAAATCTTCAGCAATACCGGCCTGGGCATGATGTGGATCGAACCGGCCGTGAAGGGCGGTGCCAATGTGATCATCAATCTCTCGGGCGACAGTGCCCGGGTGATGCAGGCTTTTGGCGACAAGCAGATGGTCGACCAGGTACTGATCCGCCTGCACACGTTCTATCCACAGGCTCGTGGGGCTTTCACCGGGTACGAAATCCGCCGCTACAGCACCGACCCGTCCACGGGCGGTTCGTACCTGGCCTTTGGTCCGGGCCAGATCAGCAAGTACTGGCGTCTGTGGGAAAAACCATTGCAGCGCGTAGCCTTTGCCGGCGAACACACGGACGCCTTGTACCCGGGCACCCTGGAAGGCGCGTTGCGCAGCGGCCAGCGCGCGGCCAGCCAAGTGCAAGACCTGGCGGCGGGCAAGTCGTTCGAACCGGCCAAGGTCGCACCGGCCGCGACAGCGGCGGCTGCAGGTGCGGTGGCAGCGAAGAAAGGCAACTTCTTCACCAACCTGTTCGGTGGTTCGGATGACGAGAAGAAGCCAGAGCCGGCCAAGGCACCCGAGCCGGTCGCTCCGTCGACCCCGGCCCCTGCTCCAGCGCCAACCCCGGCCCCAGCGCCTGTGGAAGCGCCGAAGCCTGCCGCGCCGGTAAAAGCCGAGCCGACCAAAAAGGCCACGACCAAAGCCACGGCGAAGAAGCCGGCAGCCAAACCCGCGGCAAAAAAAGCCCCGGCCAAGGCGCCAGCGAAAAAGGCTGAACCGGCGAAGAAGCCAGCGGCCAAACCGGCGACAACCACTGAGACCCCGGCTCAGTAACGTCCAGGCGTAAAGAAAGCGCGGCCCAAGGGTCGCGCTTTTTTTTGCCTGCTATCAAGCTCGATGTTCAGGCATTGGGTATATCAGATACTTCCCACAGGGGAATCGGAACGGAATGATGGGTTGGCCCGGATCGCAGGTTTTAGGCTGCGTAGAAAACCGGAGCACTGAACATGAAAGTAACAACAATCGTAATAATCCTGGCGGCTCTTGCTGGTTGCGTATCTGATGAGTTCATTACAAAGGCAAAAATGATTCCGAAGCGGGACCCTCAATTAGCCTATAGATGCGAGATAGACCCCTATAAGCCTGAATGCTCGGTCAATTGATGTTCTGAGCGGATCGGGAGCCCGGGCGGCACGGCCCACGGCAGAGCGGGGCCTGCCCGCGATGGCTACCGAAAGACCTGTCTTATCCGCCGTGACACCATCCATTCGCTTTAATCTTTCCTTAACCCACCCCACCCAGACTGATGATCGTATTTCTCGATATTTCAAAGCGAAAATTTCCGCTTTAAATCGATAGATAACTCGCTAGTCTTGGTCGCAGTTTTTACAGGATATGAGCAATGCAGCTACGCAACTCTTCTTCTCGCTACGGCTGGGTCAGCATCGTCATGCACTGGGGCGTCGCGCTGGTGGTGTACGGGTTGTTCGCGCTGGGGCTGTGGATGGTCGGACTGGATTACTACAGCACCTGGCGCAAAGACGCGCCGGACCTGCACAAGAGCATTGGCCTGGTGTTGCTGGCGGTGATGCTGCTGCGGGTGATCTGGCGTTTTATCAGCCCACCGCCACCGACCCTGGACACCTATGGGCGCATGACCCGTATCGGTGCGAAGCTCGGTCATAGTGCCCTGTATCTCGGGTTGTTTGCCGTGATGGTTGCCGGTTACCTGATTTCCACCGCAGACGGTGTCGGGATCCCGGTGTTCGGCTTGTTTGAAGTACCCGCGCTGGTGTCCGGATTGCCAGACCAGGCAGACGTCGCCGGCCAGATCCACCTGTACCTGGCATGGGCGCTGGTCGTTTTTTCCGGCCTTCATGCACTGGCAGCACTGAAACACCACTTTATCGACCGTGACGCGACCCTCAAGCGAATGCTGGGGCGCCAAGCCTGATGTTCAACCTCGACTCCAAAGGAATAGAAAGCATGTTGAAAAAGACGCTCGCCGCCCTGGCAATCGGTTCTGCACTGTTGTCGGCCGGCCAGGCCATGGCTGCCGACTATGTGGTCGACAAGGAAGGCCAGCATGCCTTCGTCGACTTCAAGATCAGCCACCTGGGCTATAGCTACATCACCGGTACTTTCAAGGATATCGACGGCAAGTTCAGCTTCGATGCCGCCAAGCCTGAAGCCAGCAAGGTTGAGTTCAACGTCAACACCGCCAGCGTATTTACCAACCACGCCGAACGTGACAAGCACATCGCCAGCCCTGACTTCCTGAACGCGGGCAAGTTTGCCAAGGCTACCTTCGTTTCCACCAGCGTCAAATCCACAGGCAAGAACGCCGATGGCAAGGAAACTGCCGATGTTACCGGCGACCTGACCTTGCTGGGCGTGACCAAGCCAGTGGTGGTCAAGGCTACCTTCCTGGGCGAAGGCAAGGATCCATGGGGCGGCTACCGTGCCGGTTTCGAAGGCACCACCAGCATCAAGCGTTCCGACTTCGGCAAGCAAAAAGACCTGGGCCCATCGTCCGACGTGGTCGAGCTGTACGTTTCGTTTGAAGGCGTCAAGGCGAAGTAATATTCGCGCCTAAAAAAACGCCCCCGATCCTGCGATCGGGGGCGTTTTTTATTGCCCCGGATTCCTTCCACCGAGCTTTCCTGTGGGAGCGAGCCTGCTCGCGATAGCGGTGCGTTAGTCAACATAGTCGTCAAAGTTGGATTGCTATCGCGAGCAGGCTCGCTCTCACAAGGGATTTTGTGGCGACCGAAAAAAAATGCCCCTGATCGTGAGATCAGGGGCATTTTACGGTTTGGAAGAACTCAGCGATTGCGAGTCAGCAATGCAGGTTTTTCACCCCGTGGGCGGCTTGGCAGTTGGTCCAGCTGTTCAGGCGTCGGGAAACGATCGAGCTTCGATTCCTTGTGCATGATTTTCGGCTGGTTGCCACGAGGGTTCTGCACTGCAGGTTCCTGGCTCGCCTGGTCATCGCGGGCCGGGCGGCGAGGGCGGGAGTCTTCGCGACGCGCCTGGCCATCGCGAGGGCCGCCATTGCGTGGGCCGTTGCGCTTGGCGGGCGGGGTGCCGGTGGTCGAGCCGTTGCTGTTGCGCGGACCGTTCTGGCGCCCCTGCGACTGACCGCTGCGTGGCGCGCCTGCGCCAGCACCCTGGGCCGGGGCACCCGGACGGCGACCACGACCCTGGGCCGGTTTCTGCTGCGGCACGTAGTCGACGCGGTTACCGAAGTTGTCGATATCGTCATCCAGGAACTCGTCCGGGGCGCGATCAGCGGCGGCACGAGGGGCTGGGCGCTGTTGCTCACGGGCTGGCGTGCCTTCGCGAGGCTTCTGCTCGCGCGCCGGGCGTTCTCCACGACTGCTGCCGGCCGGCTTTTCCTTGCCTTTGTCCTTGCCCTTGTCCTTGCGACCGCCACCGCCGCCATTCGGACCGTCGCCCCGTGGGCCGCGTGGATTGCGCGGGTTGCGCACGTCCGGACGCTCACGCACTTCAGGCTTCTCGGCCTCGATGGTGCTGGCATCGAAGCCCATCAGGTCGCCATCGGGAATCTTCTGCCGGGTCATGCGCTCAATGCTCTTGAGCAGCTTTTCTTCATCCGGTGCGACCAGCGAGATCGCTTCGCCCGAACGACCGGCCCGGCCGGTACGACCGATACGGTGCACGTAGTCTTCATCGACGTTCGGCAGTTCGAAGTTGACCACGTGGGGCAACTGGTCGATGTCCAGGCCGCGGGCGGCGATGTCGGTGGCTACCAGGATCCGGACTTCGCCGGCCTTGAAGTCGGCCAGGGCCTTGGTGCGAGCGTTCTGGCTTTTATTGCCGTGGATCGCCACGGCCGGCAGGCCATGCTTGTCCAGGTACTCGGCCAGGCGGTTGGCGCCGTGCTTGGTGCGGGTGAACACCAGGACCTGTTCCCAGGCACCGGTGGTGATCAGGTGTGCCAGCAGGCTGCGTTTATGGCTGGCTGGCAGGCGGAATACGCGCTGTTCGATGCGCTCGACCGTGGTGTTCGGTGGCGTGACTTCGATGCGTTCCGGGTTGTGCAGCAGCTTGCCGGCCAGGTCGGTGATGTCCTTGGAGAACGTTGCCGAAAACAGCAGGTTCTGCCGCTTGGCGGGCAGGCGGGCGAGGACTTTCTTCACGTCATGGACAAAGCCCATGTCGAGCATCCGGTCGGCTTCGTCCAGCACGAGGATTTCAACGTGGGACAGGTCGACGCTGCCCTGGCCAGCCAGATCCAGCAGGCGGCCGGGGCAGGCCACCAGCACATCGACGCCGCGTGCCATGGCCTGGACCTGGGGGTTCATGCCAACGCCGCCGAAAATGCAGGCACTGACGAATTTCAGGTCACGGGCGTAGATCTTGAAGCTCTCGTGCACCTGGGCAGCCAGCTCCCGGGTCGGGGTCAGGACCAGCACGCGCGGTTGGCGCGGGCCGTGACGCTGGGATTTGTCCGGGTGACCGTTAGGGAACAGCCGCTCCAGGATCGGGAGGGCGAAACCGCCGGTTTTACCAGTACCTGTCTGCGCGGCGACCATCAGGTCGCGACCTTGCAACACGGCGGGAATGGCCCGCTGTTGCACCGGGGTAGGCTCGGTGTAGCCAGCGGCTTCGATGGCGCCGACTAAAGCCTCGGAGAGACCGAGGGAAGCAAAGGACATGAGTAATCCTGTTTTAGTGAGGGCCTGGCCCAATGGGATAGTCTTGCCTGGCGCGAATGACGTTCAAAAGAAGACGTCATCCCGTCCGGTCCTGCCGGGTCTGGAAGACAGCTCCGGACAAGGCTCGCGCTGGCTGGAAGCTGCGCTGTAGCGGTGTCGGGATGCCTTTTGCAAGACCGGGCGTCCGGGCGTGAGCCTGGCGGGAAGGCGCGAGTATAACAGAGCAAACGCCGTGCGCCGCTTTCCTGCTGCTCAACGGTTTATTTCTGCACTGGCCTGGCTGGGCGAGGAGCCTTGGTCATGGCACCTGCGCCGTAGCGTGCGCTCAGCTCGGCATAGGCCGGTTCTCGCTTGAAACGCTTGAGTTCGGCACTGAAACGCTGCACCAGCAAATCCATCCCGGCACTGCGCCGCACGGCCAGGTATTGGCTTTGACGACTTACCACCACCGAGTTTTCGGTGATCTGGTCGCCCAATTGCATTTGCTCGAGCACATGCCGGCCAACCCTGCGGTCGGTGATGAGCAGGTCGATCCGACCCAGTTGCAACTTGCCGAAATTGGCTTCGTGGGTGGGCGCCGCTTCACGTTTGAACAGGGTCGACTCACTGAAAGCCTGGCTGTACAGGTAACCGGGCGAGGTGCCGACGGTCAGGCCGCCCAGATCATCGAGCGTGCGAAACGGGTGGGGCCGGGCGTTGGCGTAGAACATCACGAACTCCACGTCCGACAGCGGTTCGCTGGGGTAAAGCAGCATCGCATCGCGCTCATCGCTGTGGAAGATGTCCAGTGCACCGTCCGCCAATCCCTGTTCCAGCATCGCCAGGCAACGCTTCCAGGGCAGGAACTGCCATTCCACGTCGATGCCCAGGCGCTTGAACACAACGGCCGTGGTTTCGTAGTCCAGGCCAAGCATCTTGCCGTTCTCTTCGTAGACATAAGGGGCCCAGGGCTCGGTGACAATGCGCAACTTCTCGGCCTGGGCGGTCAGGCTCAGGCACGAGAGGATAAGGGCGGTCAGCAGCTGGACAATGGCGGGCATGGGCCTGAGGTTACGACGAGAGCTCATCAAATAGCTAGAGCGCTCTGGCCTGCACCTTGACTGCCTTTTGTTTGCCTTTGGTGCGCACGGATGCCTCGCGGCGTTCACCCAATGCGAACGCCTTTACCTTGGGGCGCGGACAACTGAATGAAAAAAGGCCTTGGTTCTCGCCAAGGCCTCTTTGTACCGCCGCATATAAGACAATCAGCGCGGCAGCTTGAGGTTGTTCCATACCGCGAGGCTGGGCTCGGCCTGGTTAAGGGTATAGAAATGCAGCCCCGGTGCGCCGCCCTGCAACAAGCGCTCGCACATTTGCGTGATGACTTCCTCGCCGAAGCTTTGGATGCTCGAGGTGTCGTCGCCATAGGCCTCCAGCTGCTTGCGAATCCAGCGTGGGATTTCTGCACCGCATGCGTCGGAGAAGCGCGCCAGCTTGCTGTAGTTGGTGATCGGCATGATTCCCGGCACGACAGGAATGTCCACGCCCATCTTGCGTACGCGTTCGACGAAGTAGAAATAACTGTCGGCGTTGAAGAAGTACTGGGTGATCGCGCTGTTGGCGCCCGCATTGGCCTTGTTGACGAAATTGCGCAGATCGTCCTCGAAATTACGCGCCTGGGGATGCATTTCCGGATAAGCGGCGACTTCGATGTGAAAGTGCTCGCCGGTTTCTTCACGAATGAAGCTCACCAGGTCGTTGGCATGGCGCAACTCGCCACTGGCCATGCCCATGCCCGAGGGCAGGTCACCGCGCAGGGCCACGATACGCTGGATGCCCACGGCCTTGTACCGGGCCAGCAGGGTGCGCAAGTCGTCCTTGCTGTCGCCTACGCAGGACAGGTGCGGGGCGGCCGGGATCTTGACTTCGCTTTCCAGCTGCAACACGGTGTTCATCGTGCGGTCACGGGTCGAGCCGCCGGCGCCATAGGTGCAGGAGAAGAAGTCGGGGTTGTAGCTCGCCAGCTGACGGGCAGTGGCGATCAGTTTTTCATGTCCAGCATCGGTCTTCGTCGGGAAGAACTCGAAGCTGTAGCGACGGTCTTGGGACATGGTCATATCCTTGGAAACTCGTAAGCCTGGAAGCCTTGCACATCACAATGTGGGAGCGGGCTTGCGTGGGAGCTGAGCTTGCTCGCGATCAGAATCGCCTCGGTCCGACAGACAGGACGAGGTGTCTGCATCGCGAGCAAGCTCGGCTCCCACAGGCCCCACATCAGGGGCATGCAATGCCAATCAGTAGCGGTAGGCGTGCGGCTTGAACGGGCCTTCGACGGTCACGCCGATGTAGTCAGCCTGTTGCTTGGTCAGCTTGGTGACCACGCCACCGAAACCGCGGACCATTTCCAGGGCCACTTCTTCGTCGAGTTTCTTCGGCAGTACTTCCACGGTCAGGCGCTCGGCTTTCTGGGCCGGCGACAGGTCGGCGTACTTCTGGCCGAACAGGAAGATCTGGGCCAGGACCTGGTTGGCGAACGAACCGTCCATGATCCGGCTTGGGTGGCCGGTGGCATTGCCCAGGTTCACCAGGCGGCCTTCGGCCAACAGGATCAGATAGTCGTCGTTCTGTGGGTCGAAGCTGCCGGTGCCGGTGCGGTGAACCTTGTGAACCTGCGGCTTCACTTCTTCCCAAGCCCAGTTCTTGCGCATGAAAGCGGTGTCGATTTCATTGTCGAAGTGACCGATGTTGCACACCACGGCGCGCTTCTTCAGGGCCTTGAGCATGTTCGCGTCGCAGACATTGACGTTACCGGTGGTGGTCACGATCAGGTCGATCTTGCCCAGCAAGGCCTTGTCGATGCTGGCTTCGGTGCCGTCGTTGATCCCGTCGATGAACGGCGAAACCAGTTCGAAACCGTCCATGCAGGCCTGCATGGCGCAGATCGGGTCGACTTCGGACACCTTGACGATCATGCCTTCCTGACGCAGGGATTGGGCCGAGCCCTTGCCCACGTCACCGTAGCCGATCACCAGCGCCTGCTTGCCCGACAACAGGTGGTCGGTGCCGCGCTTGATGGCGTCGTTGAGGCTGTGACGGCAGCCGTACTTGTTGTCGTTCTTGCTTTTGGTCACCGAGTCGTTGACGTTGATGGCCGGGATCTTCAGCTCGCCCTTGGCCAACATGTCCAGCAGACGGTGCACGCCGGTGGTGGTTTCTTCGGTCACGCCGTGGACCTTGTCCAGGACGGCCGGGTATTTCTTGTGCAGCAATTCGGTCAGGTCGCCGCCGTCGTCGAGGATCATGTTGGTGTCCCACGGCTGGCCATCCTTGAGGATGGTCTGCTCCAGGCACCACTCGTACTCCTGCTCGGTCTCGCCCTTCCAGGCGAACACCGGGATACCGGCGGCGGCGATGGCGGCAGCGGCCTGGTCCTGGGTCGAGAAGATGTTGCAGGACGACCAGCGCACTTCGGCACCCAGGGCGACCAGGGTTTCGATCAGCACGGCGGTCTGGATGGTCATGTGGATGCAGCCGAGGATCTTCGCGCCCTTGAGCGGTTGTTCACCGGCGTACTTGCGACGCAGACCCATCAGGGCCGGCATTTCGGATTCGGCGATGATGATTTCGCGGCGGCCCCAGGCGGCTAGGGACATATCGGCGACTTTGTAATCGGTAAAATCTGCAGGCGTGATAACAGCGCTCATGAAGAGCCTCCATTCGTAATGTATGCGAATGGGCGCCGTTGTGCGTTTAGTGTCCATGCGGGAGCCCCGAACGAACAACGCCCCATCCGAGCCTGACAGGTCTTGCCTGCTGCAGCGCCCCTCGGACAGGTGGCGGGAACGGTCCAAAGCGTGGACCGGGTAAAGCGAGGGCGATTATAGCGGGCTAATCGGATCTTCCAAAGGGTTTCTGTCGGCAAATCAAAATTGCCGATGACCGTTATTGAAGCAGCGGCGTAGAGCCTGCCTGTCCGGTCTGCCATGATGCAGGCATTCATTGGCCAGACGCTCAGGAGCGATCATGAATTTCCACACCCGCAAATGGGTCAAGCCCGAAGACCTCAATCCCAATGGCACGCTGTTCGGTGGCAGCCTGCTGCGCTGGATCGACGAAGAAGCGGCAATCTACGCCATCGTCCAGCTGGGCAACCAGCGCGTGGTGACCAAATACATCTCGGAAATCAACTTCGTCAGCGCCTCGCGCCAGGGCGATATCATCGAGCTGGGCATTACCGCGACCGAATTTGGTCGCACCTCCATTACCTTGACTTGTGAGGTGCGCAACAAGATCACCCGCAAGAGCATCCTGACCGTGGAGAAAATGGTTTTCGTCAATCTTGGCGAGGATGGTCTGCCGGCGCCCCATGGGCGGACCGAGATCAAGTACGTGAAGGATCAGTTCAAGGACGATATTGCCAGCGAGTGAGATGGGCGGTGTACCCATCGCGAGCAGGCTCGCTCCCACATAAGCCCCCATTCTCCTGTGGGAGAGAGCCTGCTCGCGATAGCGGGTTTCAAACACTGAAAATCCCAAGTCCCAATCAAGCTTGAGTCAGCACTGAACAGCTCCGAACGCCACGTGTCGTAGATTCATCACGCCACCGGTTCAGGAACTGTATGGACACCCACGACGACGGCAAGACCCCCGACCTTTCCGCCCAGGAAAAGCACGAAGTCGACCGCAACCAACCGCCGCGGGCGGCGGTGCTGCATGAAATCATTCGCACCCAGGGCAATCAGGAGCTGGAGCGCAGTATCGCCGCGCTCTGGTGGTCGGCCCTGGCGGCCGGATTGACCATGGGCCTGTCGCTGATGGCGATGGGGTTGCTCAATTCCCGATTGCCGGAGGGCGAGGCCTTCAAGGTGATCGCCAGTTTTGGCTATTGCGCCGGTTTTCTCGCGGTGATCCTGGCCCGCCAGCAGTTGTTCACCGAAAATACCCTGACCGCTGTGTTGCCGATCATGAGCAAACCCACCCTGGGCAATTTCGGTCGGCTGTTGCGGCTGTGGGGCGTCGTATTGGTGGGCAACCTGTGCGGCACCTTGCTGGTGGCCTATGTGATGCTGCACTTGCCGATCTTCGACCCGCGCACCGACCTGGCTTTCCTCGAGATCGGTCGCAAGGTTATGGAAAACGACACCGGCCAGATGTTTGCCAAGGGCATCATTTCCGGCTGGATGATCGCCACCATGGTCTGGATGATCCCCTCCATGGAAAGCGCCAAGATGTGGATCATCATCCTCATCACTTACCTGATGGCGCTTGGGGATTTCACCCACATTGTCGTCGGCTCCGCCGAAGTGTCGTATCTGGTATTCGCAGGGCAGTTGTCGTGGGAAGACTTCTGGCTGGTGTTCGCCGCGCCGACCCTGGCGGGAAACATCATCGGCGGCAGCTTCATCTTCGCGTTGCTCAGCCATGCGCAAGTGCGCAGCGAGAGCGGCACGCCTAATCGGTCGCACCCATCGGAGCGCCCAGGCGACGTTGGTGATGAATGAAGTACAGGGCCGTCAGCACGGTCAACCCACTCACCAGGGCTCCAGTCCAGGGCAGCTCGGCCAGGTCGACGCCGCTGCCGACCACCAGCCCGCCGATCCAGGCGCCAGCCGCGTTGCCCAGGTTGAAGGCACTCTGGTTCAGCGTCGAGCCCAGATTCGGTGCCTCATGGGCCTGATCGATGATCAGCAGCTGCAGGATCGGGCACAGGGCGAAGGCAAAGATCCCCCACAACACCAACGTGATTGCTGCCGGAATCACCGAGCGGCTGGTCTGGCTGAACGCGGCCAGCACCAGCACCACGGCCAGGGCCATGCCCACCAGTGACGGCAGCAGGCGCCGGTCCGCCAGGCGCCCGCCGAGGAAGCTGCCTGCCGTCAGGCCGACCCCGAACAACAGCAACATGAGGGTGATGCCGTGGGGGCTGACTCCCGTGATGTCCTGGAGAATCGGTGCGATGTACGTGAACACGCTGAACAGGCTGGTGGACGCCAGCACACTCATGCCCAGGGCCAGCAGCACGCTGGTCTTGCCCAGCACCTTGAATTCGCTGGCCAGGTTGGCCTTCTCCATGGGGATCTCCCTGGGCAGCCACGCCCATTGGGCGATGGCAGCGATGACGCCGATCACCGACACCGCCCAGAAGGTCGAGCGCCAGCCGGCGTATTGACCCAGCGCAGTGCCCAGTGGAACGCCGAGGACGTTGGCCAGGGTCAGGCCGGTGAACATCATTGCAATGGCCTGGGCGCGTTTGTTCGGCGCTACCAGCCCGGCCGCCACCACAGAGCCGATGCCGAAAAATGCGCCATGGCATAGTGCGGTGATGACGCGGGCAGCCATCAGCGTGGCGTAGTTCGGTGCCAGGGCGCAGAGCATGTTGCCCAGAATGAACATCAGCGTCATGCCCAGCAATGTCGCCTTGCGCGGCATGTTGGCGGTGCCGACCGCCAGGATCGGCGCGCCGAACACCACGCCCAGGGCATAGCCGGTAATCAGCAGGCCGGCCTGGGGAATGCTCACCGCCAGGTCGCGGGCGACATCGGGCAGCAACCCCATGATGACGAATTCAGTGGTGCCGATGCCGAAAGCGGCAACGGCCAAAGCAAGCAAGGCGAGTGGCATGCGCGAGGTCTCTGTCTGTAGTCTTGACGCTCTGATCAGGCATACGCATGCCGTGGCCCGCATAACATAAGAGGGGCAACGACAGAATTATTGGAATTGGCTATGCGCAACTGAATGCGGCGTGGTCGCTTGCAGTATAAACAGCTGCGGACGGATCGCGAATCAATTCATCGCCCCGCTGCCCGTGGGGATAAGGAGCGTGCCGTGCTTGCAACGGCTCTGGTGTTGGTGGCTGCGCTGCTGCATGCCGCCTGGAATACGTTGATCAAATTCAGTGGCGAGCGTCTTCTGGTGGTGGCGTGCATGGACAGCGTCGCGCTGCTGTTCGCCGTGTCGGCCCTGGGCTTCGTGGTGCTGCCGCCGATGGAAATCTGGCCGTGGATCCTGGCGTCGGCAGCCTTTGAACTGTTGTATCGCTATCTGCTGATCCAGGCGTATCGGGTCGGGGACCTGGGGCTGGTCTATCCGTTGATGCGCGGTTTGTCGCCGCTGGTGGTATTGGCTCTGACACTGGTCTTTGCCGGCGAAGTGCTGACGACTCAGCAGACCCTCGGCATTCTGCTGATCCCGTTCGGCATGTTGTGCCTGTTGTGGCAGGGTGGGGGTGGCGAGCGACTGCCCTGGTCGATGCTGCCGGTGGTGTTGCTGATCGGCTTGTGCATCGGCTGCTACACCTACATCGATGGCCAGGCCCTGCGGCGCTGGTCCCATCCGCTGGACTACCTGGTCTGGATCACCCTGTTCTGCGCCTGGCCATTCCCGCTATTGGCCGTGGTGAGCAAACGACCGGCGTTCGTGCGGTTCTGGCGCGAACAGTGGCGGCTCGGGTTGGCGGTCGGACTCTGCGTGTTGTTCAGCTACGCTCTGGTGCTCTGGGCCATGCAACTGGGGTCGATCGCCGAAGCGGCGGCGCTGCGGGAGATCAGTGTGATCCTGGTGGTGCTGTTCGGTATGCGCTACCTGAAAGAACCTTTCGGTCGGCCGCGGCTCTTAGCCTGCGGGCTGGTGCTGATTGGCATGCTGGTGATGAAATTCTGAGCAACTTCCCGATTTTCGATTCTCCATAAACTCAAAGAAGGAACTGCGTCATGACGGTTGCCCTGTGGTGTATTTTGATCGCCATCATCCTGCCTTACCTGTGTATCGCCATCGCCAAGATCGGTGGACGATACCGGCTGCGAGACAACCACGATCCGCGGGACTTCCTGGAGACGCTAGAGGGCTTTCCCCGGCGCGCGTACGCCGCGCAGCTCAACAGCTTTGAAATTGCCCCGGCATTCGCTGCCGCGGTGATTGTTGCGCACTTGGCCGGCAACGCCGAGCTGGTGACCATCAATGTGCTGGCGGTGTTGTTCATCACCAGCCGCCTGCTGTACATCATTTGCTACCTGGCGGACTGGGCGATTCTGCGGTCGCTGGTGTGGTTCGTGGGAGTGGGGCTGATCGTCAGTTTCTTCTGTGTTTCTGTCTGAGCCTGGCTGTTGAGTCCCGGGGCCGTGGAGGCCCCTTCGCGAGCAGGGCTCGCTCCCACATTGATTTCGGGTGTTCACAAAATCGTTGTCCACTGAAGATCAACTGTGGGAGCGAGCCTGCTCGCGAAGGCGTCGGCACAGACAATACCCTCCTCAGGGATTGGCGGTGACGGCATTCGCCACCTGTGGCACTTGCGGCAACGCCATGCCCTTGGGCCACAACATCCAGATCTGCCCCTGTTGTTTCATGTCCCCGGCCAATTGCCCCGCGGCGTCGCCGGTGCCCCAGAACAGGTCCGCCCGTACTTCACCGGCAATGGCGCCGCCGGTGTCCTGGGCCGCGACCGGTCGGTTCAATGCGCTGCCGTCGGGGCGGGTCGTTGAGAGCCACAGCAGGCTGCCCAGCGGAATGACCTTGCGATCCACCGCTACGCTATAGCCGGCGGTCAGCGGCACATTCAACGAGCCCCGCGGACCTTCGTTGCTGTCGGGGTTGCGGTTGAAAAACACATAGCTGGGGTTGCTGCCCAGCAATTCGGGGATGCGGGTCGGATGGGCCTTGGCCCAGGCACTGATGGTGCCCATGGTCACGTCTTCTTTCTTCAGTTCGCCCTGTTCGACCAGCCAGCGTCCGATTGGCCGGTAAGGGTGACCGTTCTGGTCGGCATAGCCGATGCGCAACTGGCGACCGTCATCGAGCCGAATACGGCCCGAGCCCTGGATCTGCAGGAATTGCAGGTTCATCGGGTCCGTCAGCCAGGCGATGACGGGGGCCTTCACGCCGTTGGTTTCGATGGTGGCCGCGTCGTCGTAGGGCTTGAGCACCCGGCCTTCGAGGCGACCGCGCAGGCGTTTGCCCTTGAGCTCGGGGTAGAGGCTGTCCAGCGCGACGATGATCATGTCTTCCGGTACGCCGTACACCGGAATGTTGGCACTGGCGGTCTGGGTGAGGCTGCCCGGGTAGACCGGCTCGTAATAACCAGTGATCAGGCCATTGGGGCTGTTGTCCCCCGAGCGCAGGCCGTAGACGTCCAGGTTCTGTTTCAGGAAATTGCGCACAGAGGAAGCGGTCTGCGGCACATTGGTAGCCGCCGCACAGGTCGGCCCCCAGGTCGTGTCGGCCTTGAGCCGGGTGCACGCGCTGCGCCAGGAGCCGAAACCGGCCAGCAGGTCTTCATCTGATACCACCGGCAGCGCTTCCCAGGAGGCACTGACATACGTCGCGAGGGCATGCGTCCGAGGCTCTTCGACCTTTTCGCCGCGATTGCACCCGGCCAACAGTGCGATCAGCGGTAGGGTCAACGCCAGGCCTTTGTGCCAGGTCTTGAAGCGGCTGTTCATGAAATTTTTCCTTGCAGTCATTCGAGCGCTGTCAGGCATTCGAACAACCCGTATTGTAAATAAGGCCATTGGTCTTTACCGATGACCCGAGGATACTAACCGCCGTTTCCTGTCCCGAGGCCAAGATGCTTGTAAAACGATTTTCCATGGTCATGCTGGTCTGTCTGATGCTGTCCGCCTGCGGCGGTGTCGATCCCAACTCCCCACTGGGCCAGCGCAAGGCTATTTTCAAGCAAATGCTCAAGACCAACGAAGAGTTGGGCGGCATGTTGCGTGGCCGGGTTCCGTTCGACGGTGCGCGCTTCGCCGAGGGTGCCGTGCAGCTTGACCAACTGTCCCATGAACCGTGGAAACACTTCCCGCCAGTACGCGAGCAGGACCACACCAGCGCCAAAGATGAAGTCTGGCAGAAGCAGGCACGTTTCCAGGAACTGGCTCACAATCTTGAAGCGGCCACCGGGGAGTTGGTAACGGCCAGCAAGGTTCAGCCCTACAGCGCCAGTTACTTGGGGCCTGCGGTGCAGAAGGTCGAGGATGCCTGCAGTGCCTGTCATAAGGAATTTCGGGATCATTGAGGTGAGGCAGCTTCAAATTGCCAGCTACAAGCTGCAAATAAAGGGCTCACGGTCTGCCGTTACTTGAAGCTTGTAGCTCGAAGCTTGCCGCTTATTTATCCAACTCATCCACCGCTTCCTGCAGTTCCTTGCGGGAGGCAGCCAGTTTGTCCTTGCGCTTGTTGATCCGCTCGGGGTCGCCTTTTTTCATGGCTTTTTCCAGGTCGGCCTGGCGGCGGCTGACTTCGTGCTTGGCATCGAGCACCTTGGTTTCACGCTCCTTGCGCAAGGATGCGTCGGTGCAATGGGTGGTGACTTCATTCAGGGCGGTTTCCAGGCCTGCCTGCTGCTCTGCATTGCCTCGGGACTTGGCCAGTTCGATCTGGTTGATGATGCCCTGGCGCTTGGCTGCGCAACCGGTAAGTTCCGGGGTTTGCTCGTCCGCCATCAGGGGCGCGGCCAGGGTGGCGCACAACACCAGCAGGGCAAAAGGGGGCAGGAAATTCATAGCAACTCCGTAAAAACTTGCGAGCGGTCGGTCCAGATGCGCTGTTGGAACGCACGTTCGCCCCTTGGGTTCAACTGCGCGGGACAATGTTAGAAACCGTCGACCCCGGCAGCGCGTAATACTTCACTCAGCGCCAGCACGTGCGGGTCGCGAAAAAAAGCGCTCAGTTGCGCGGCGCGTCCCGGCCCGATGCCAGTTTCGGCTTGCCATTGTTCGGTCGTCCGTTCGGCCAGCACCTGCCATGGCCCCTCCAGGCTGGTCGCTCCGGCGGGCGGTAAACCCAGGGCCTTGAGCCATTGACCGAACGGACGTTGTCGGGCGCTGTGCAGACTGACGAGCAGGCGGGCGCTGGCGCGTTCACCGAAGCCGCTCATGTTAGCAAGCTCGGCGGCATCGAGGGTCATCCAATCCAGCAATCCGTCGAGTCGGCCCGCCGCCAGGAGTTTTTCCCAGGTTCCGCGGCCGACATGGGGCAGGGCGAGGCCTTGCTTGCCGCTGAGCCAGCTCAGGCGCGCCAGGAACTGGCTTTCGCAGCCGGGCGTCGGTTGCCAGCAACTCAGCGGATGATAATCCGCCGCCACGGGCGCAGTGATGTCCGGCCGCTCGACACTGCGCAGCACAACGTCATCGAGTCGCGGGATGGTCAGCCCGGCCAGGCTGATGGCTACCCGATCTCCCGGACGAATATCCAGCTCCTCCCAGCGCTTGAGGGAGCTGACGCTCACCCGGCGGATCCGTCGGTCGTCGAGCATGACGGGATCGAGCTCCAGCAGCGGTGTGATGCGTCCGGTGCGTCCGACCTTGAAGTGCACCTTGCGTACCTCGGCCAGTGCCTGGGCGTAAGGGTATTTCCACGCCACGCCCCAGAATGGCGCCTTGGCCTGCCAGCGATTGGCGGGTGGTCGGCGGCTCTGGCGCAGGACGATCCCGTCGCTGGCGAACGGCAGCGCCGTGCGATACCAGTGGTCGCGCCAGCGTTCGGCGTCGGCCGCTGCCTGGATGGGCTGGCTGTAGCCGCTGGTGCCGGCGAAGCCCAGGGCATCCAATGCGGCCTCGCGTTCGGGCAGGGTGGCGGGGCCTTCGGGCCAGTCCCAGGTGAACAGGCCGATACCCGAGGCCTCTTCAGTCGTCAGGTCCTTGCGGGCCATCAAGCCCGCTACGGTTGACCGGGCATTGAGACTGCCATCCCTGGCCTGCACATGATTGTCCAGTCGCCAGTACAACTCCCCTTGAACGAGCAGGTCGGAAGGTTGGCGCAGGCGCTGGAGAATGGCGTCGATCTTGCGCGCCGTCGGCGTCCAGTCATGGCCTTGAACGCCGTCGCCGCGGCTGATCGCCCGATGCAGGCGACCTTCACGATAGATCAGGGTGACCGCTACACCGTCGACTTTCGGTTGGACCCAGATGTCTTCCCGATTTTGCAGCCAGGCCCGCACGGCGTCGGCGTCCTTCAGTTTGTCCAGGCCCGTATGAGGGATCGGATGCCGGACTTTGCCACCCGCCGAGCGCAGCGGGTCGGTGGGTGCCGCAAGATCGAAGCAGGTGCGCCACTGGCCCAGTTGCATGCGGGACTGATCGTAAAGTTCATCGACGACCAGTGCCCGGCCGAGACGGTGATAGCTGTCGTCCCAGGCGTCGATTTGCCGTTGCAGGGCCGCAACTTCCGACCGGGCGCGCTCCTCGGGCCAATCGGGGCAAGGTGCGGCAATGACGGGGATGGGGAAGAGGATCAGAACAGTGAGTGCACACAATAGCGGCAGCATCGAAGCATCCTTGCTGGGTGATGTGCCTGAAGGCTAGTCACTGACGCAGAGGAGGCGAGGGTTGGATGGTTACCGGATTTTGCCAAGGCTGATGGCTCCGCTACGGCGGTACAGTGGGGCGCGATTTGATTGCGAAACTGTCTCTTGAACCCATTGCTGGCCGGCGCAGAATGGACCTCCCGATCCGCGCTGCCAGGAGTGCCCCCGATGGAGCTGACGACACTCGCTGTTTTCATTCCGGCCTGTTTCGCCCTGAACATGGCGCCAGGGCCGAATAACCTGTTATCCATCAGCAACGCCTCGCGTTATGGCTTCGTCCGGGCGTGCGGCGGCGGTATTGGTCGGCTGCTGGCGTTCGCCATCATGATCGCCTTGGCGGCGGTGGGGCTGACGGCTGTGCTGCATACCTCGGAGTTGTTGTTCCTGGGGATCAAGCTCGTGGGGGCCGGGTACCTGTTCTACCTCGCCGTGCAGTTGTGGCTGGCTCGACCCGAGGCCGGTAGCGAAGCCGCGATGGGTTCGAGGGGCATGGGGCAACTGGCACGCCAGGAGTTCCTGGTGGCAATTGGCAATCCCAAGGCGATCCTGTTGTTTACCGCGTTTTTGCCGCAGTTCGTTGATCGCTCGGGCACCGTCACCCAGCAATTCGCCGTATTGGGTGGGCTGTTCCTGACGTTGGAGTGCATTGCCATCGGGTTGTATTGCTACATGGGCATTTATGCGCGAAAGCTGTTTTCCCAGCCCAGTGGCAAGCGCTTGTTCAACCGAATGTGTGCGGGGCTGTTGGCGAGCGCGGCTTCGTTCCTGCTGGTGGCGCGGCGTTCCTGAAGGTCTGCTGGCTCTTGTGGCAGCTGATACCAGACATGAAAAAGCCCCTGGCGACCAAGTCGCCAGGGGCTTTTTCATGACAGCAGGTATTACAGGCCGGCAGCGGCGCGCAGGGCGTCGGCGCGGTCGGTTTTTTCCCAGGTGAAGGTGGTGAAGGTGTCGCCACCGACAGTCTTGGTTTGCGGCGTGCGACCGAAGTGGCCGTAGGCTGCGGTTTCCTGATACATCGGGTGCAGCAGGTCGAGCATGGTGGTGATGGCGTATGGACGCAGGTCGAACACTTCACGGACCAGCTTGATGATCTTGTCGTCGCTGATCTTGCCAGTGCCGAAGGTGTTCAGCGAGATCGACGTAGGCTGGGCAACGCCGATGGCGTAGGAAACCTGGATCTCGCAGCGCTCGGCCAGGCCGGCGGCGACGATGTTCTTGGCCACATAGCGACCGGCGTAGGCCGCTGAACGGTCAACCTTCGATGGATCCTTGCCGGAGAATGCGCCACCGCCGTGACGGGCCATGCCGCCGTAGCTGTCGACGATGATCTTGCGACCGGTCAGGCCGCAGTCGCCTACCGGGCCACCGATGATGAAGTTGCCGGTCGGGTTGATGTGGAACTGGGTGTCCTTGTTCAGCAGCTCGGCAGGCAGCACGTGCTTGACGATCAGCTCCATCACGCCTTCGCGCAGGTCCCTGTAGGAAACTTCAGGGTTGTGTTGGGTCGACAGCACGATTGCGTCGATACCCACCACCTTGCCATTTTCGTAACGGCAGGTGACCTGGGACTTGGCATCCGGACGCAGCCACGGCAGCAGGCCGGATTTGCGAGCTTCGGCCTGGCGCTGCACCAGTTGGTGCGAGAAGGTGATCGGGGCTGGCATCAGCACGTCGGTTTCGTTGCTGGCATAGCCGAACATCAAGCCCTGGTCGCCAGCACCCTGGTCTTCCGGCTTGCTGCGGTCAACGCCTTGGGCGATGTCCACCGATTGCTTGCCGATGATGTTCATCACGCCGCAGGTCGCGCCGTCGAAGCCGACGTCGGAGCTGTTGTAGCCGATGCCCAGGATGACGTCGCGGACGATCTGTTCCAGGTCGACCCAGGCCGAGGTAGTGACTTCGCCG
This sequence comes from Pseudomonas sp. ICMP22404, assembly GCF_006227205.1. Taxonomy (GTDB): domain Bacteria; phylum Pseudomonadota; class Gammaproteobacteria; order Pseudomonadales; family Pseudomonadaceae; genus Aquipseudomonas. Next base: position 196,621 of record NZ_VCNG01000001.1, on the reverse strand, counting down.
GCGATGATCGCCACGCCCGTTTTCACCAGAGTCTCGCACGCCACGCGGGCGAACTTGTCTTCAGCAATGATGGCGTCCAGCACCGCATCAGAAATCTGGTCGGCGATTTTGTCCGGATGCCCTTCAGACACGGACTCGGAGGTGAAAAGGGAGTATTCGCTCATCTCGATGTTTTCCTACAAGTTACCGATGGTGAGTGTCGCCAGCCGGTCGCTGAAAATGGCGAACCTGGATCTGGAAACCATTACGTAAGCCTACATAGAGGCTTTCCCCGGGCACGAGGCCCGCAGCGGTGGCCCAACGGGCCAGATCGTCCTGTTCAAACCCCAACCATAGATCACCGCAGGCCTCCCTGGCCCAACTCTGGTTGTGGCTGCATAACTCTGTCACCAACAGGCTACCGCCTGGTTGCAGCAGGCCGGCCATGTGCCTGAGCGCATCGGCCGGTGCGGCAAAATGATGCAGTACCATATTCAATACGACGCAATCGGCCTGCAGACTTACACCTTCCAAGGCATCGGCCAGTTGCAGGCTGACATGAGTCAGCTGTTCACGTTCGCATACCTGGCGCGCCAGTTCGAGCATGGCCGGACTGTTGTCCAGCGCCGTCACCTGGCTGAAGCGCCGCGCCAGTTCCGGCAGGAAGGCACCGTCGCCGGGACCCACTTCAATGGCGGTGGCGGCAGGCCCGAAGCTCAGCTTGTCGAGCAGCGCCACGACGCTCTCACGGTATTGCGGCAGTCCCGCGATCAGGTCCTGCTGGGCCCGGAACTTTTCCGCTACCCGTGCGAAAAAATCCTGGCTGGCTGCGGCCCGTTGCCCGTGCACCTGGGCGATGCGCGCCTGCACGTCCGCCGGCAGGTGCAGCTCGTCCACTTCGTCCAGCAATGCCGCATGCAACTTGCCACCCAACAGATCGGTGTGGGGCAGGGCGCGGCGGTAGAAAATGGCGTTGCCTTCGCGGCGGGTTGCCACCAGGTCGGCCTGGGCCAGGACCTTGAGGTGATGGCTCATGCCAGATTGGCCGATGCCGAAGATCTGCGCCAGCTCCAGCACGCCGAACGAATCGTTGGCCAGTGCACGCAATACATTGAGCCGCAGCGGATCACCGCCGGCCTTGCAAAGGGCCGCCAGTTCATCGCTGTCTTCATGGCGAATGGACGGCACGCGTAAGTTCATAGGGCGGCAGTCTAGTGATGGGTCTGGAACACCGCAAGGTCAATATCAAAAAGTTTTGATATTGCTCGATAAATGGCACTTCTGGAAACGGGCTTTACTCTACACACCATCAGCGGAAAGGTTTCACCTGGCGAAAGCGACTTTATCCACCGGAAAAACCGCTCTGGATGACTATCTCTCATTGCCCCGGGCGGGTGGGTGAGGGAAAATGCACGCCTTTTTTCAGTTTCGTTATTCAAACCCAGGAGATCAGCGATGCCCAGCCGTCGTGAGCGTGCCAATGCCATTCGTGCCCTCAGCATGGATGCCGTGCAGAAAGCCAACAGCGGCCACCCAGGTGCCCCGATGGGCATGGCGGATATCGCCGAGGTGCTGTGGCGCGACTACCTCAAACACAGCCCGAGCAATCCATCCTTCGCTGACCGTGACCGCTTCGTGCTGTCCAACGGCCACGGCTCGATGTTGATCTACTCGCTGCTGCACCTGACCGGCTACGATCTGTCGATCGATGACCTGAAGAACTTCCGTCAATTGCACAGCCGCACCCCGGGTCACCCCGAATACGGCTACACCCCAGGCGTGGAAACCACCACCGGTCCACTGGGTCAGGGCCTGGCCAATGCCGTGGGCTTCGCCCTGGCGGAAAAAGTCCTGGCAGCTCAGTTCAACCGTCCGGGTCATAACGTTGTCGATCACCACACCTATGTGTTCCTCGGTGATGGCTGCATGATGGAAGGTATTTCCCATGAAGTCGCTTCCCTGGCCGGCACCCTGGGTCTGGACAAGCTGATCGCTTTCTACGACGACAACGGCATTTCCATCGACGGTGAAGTCGAAGGCTGGTTCACCGATGACACGCCGAAACGTTTCGAAGCCTACAACTGGCTGGTGATCCGTAATGTCGATGGCCACGATCCAGAAGAGATCAAGACCGCCATCGAGACGGCCCGCAAGAGCGCCCAGCCGACCCTGATCTGCTGCAAGACCACCATCGGTTTCGGCTCGCCGAACAAGCAAGGCAAGGAAGACTGCCACGGCGCTCCCCTGGGTGCCGAGGAAATCGCCCTGACCCGCGCTGCGTTGAAGTGGGAGCACGGTCCGTTCGAGATTCCGGCAGACATCTACGCCGAATGGGATGCCAAGGAAAAGGGCCGTGCCCTCGAAGCCGACTGGGATCAGCGTTTCGCTGCCTACTCCGCCGAGTTCCCTGCGCTGGCCAACGAACTGGTACGTCGCCTCAGCGGTGAACTGCCGGCCGACTTCGCCGAAAAAGCCTCGGCCTACATCGCCGAAGTCGCGGCCAAGGGCGAAACCATTGCCAGCCGCAAGGCCAGCCAGAACACCCTGAATGCTTTCGGTCCATTGCTGCCGGAACTGCTGGGCGGTTCGGCCGACCTGGCCGGTTCCAACCTGACCTTGTGGAAAGGCTGCAAGGGCGTCACCGCCGAAGACGCCAGCGGCAACTACATGTACTACGGCGTTCGTGAGTTCGGCATGAGCGCGATCATGAACGGCGTTGCGCTGCACGGCGGCCTGGTGCCTTACGGCGCCACCTTCCTGATGTTCATGGAATACGCCCGCAATGCCGTGCGCATGTCGGCCTTGATGAAGAAGCGCGTGCTCTACGTATTCACCCACGACTCCATCGGCCTGGGCGAAGACGGCCCGACTCACCAGCCGATCGAGCAACTGGCAAGCCTGCGTTGCACCCCGAACCTGGACACCTGGCGCCCATGCGACGCCGTGGAATCGGCAGTGGCCTGGAAGTACGCCATCGAACGCAACGACGGCCCGTCGGCGCTGATCTTCTCCCGTCAGAACCTGCAGCATCAGGCCCGCGAAGTCGGCCAGATCGACGAGATCGCCCGTGGCGGTTATGTGCTCAAGGATTGCATCGGCGAGCCTGAGCTGATCCTGATCGCCACCGGTTCCGAAGTCGGCCTGGCTGTCCAGGCCTACGACAAGCTGACCGAGCAGGGCCGCAACGTGCGCGTAGTGTCCATGCCTTGCACCAGCGTTTTCGATGCCCAGGACGCCGGCTACAAGCAGTCGGTATTGCCACTGCAGGTCAGCGCCCGAATCGCTATCGAGGCTGCCCATGCCGATTACTGGTACAAGTACGTGGGCCTGGAAGGCCGCGTGATCGGCATGACCACCTACGGCGAGTCGGCGCCTGCCCCGGCGTTGTTCGAGGAATTCGGGTTCACCCTGGAAAACATCCTGGGTCAGGCTGAAGAATTGCTGGAAGACTAAGCCCAGGAATGTATCGCCTGTTCTGACGCTATCGCGGGCAAGCCTTGCTCCCACAGGATGTGCACTTCCACAGGGAAATGCCAACCTGTGGGAGCAAGGCTTGCCCGCGATGGCAATCCAATGTTCAGCGCCATATTCATGGATTCACTCAGGTCAGAGACCCCATGCCCCAACCGCGTTCCTACAAAGTTGCACTCAACGGCTACGGCCGGATTGGTCGTTGCGTCTTGCGTGCGTTGTTCGAGCGAGGGGCAGAGGCCGGCTTCGAAATTGTGGCCATCAACGATCTGGCCGACATGGCCAGCATCGAATACCTGACACGCTTCGACTCCACCCATGGCCGGTTCCCCGGCGAAGTGCGGGTCGAGGGCGATTGTCTGCACATTAAGGGCAACTGCGTGAAAGTCCTGCGCAGTGCCACCCCCGAAGGCATCGATTGGGCGTCCTTGGGCGTCGATCTGGTGCTCGAGTGTTCCGGGGCCTACCACACCCGCCAAGACGGTGAGCGTTTCCTCGCTGCCGGTGCGCCGCGGGTGCTGTTTTCCCAACCGATGGCCAGTGAGGCGGATGTGGACGCCACCATCGTCTACGGCGTCAACCAGGATTGCCTGACCGGTCACGAACTGCTGGTATCCAATGCCTCCTGCACCACCAACTGCGGCGTGCCGCTGTTGCGCCTGTTGGATCAGGCCATTGGCCTGGAATACGTATCGATCACCACCATCCATTCGGCGATGAACGATCAGCCGGTGATCGACGCCTACCATCACGAAGACTTGCGCCGCACCCGCTCGGCGTTCCAGTCGGTGATTCCGGTGTCCACTGGTCTGGCGCGAGGCATTGAACGGCTGCTGCCGGAACTTGCGGGGAGAATTCAGGCCAAAGCCGTGCGGGTGCCGACGGTCAACGTGTCCTGCCTCGATATGACGATGCAGACCGTGAGCGATACCGACGCCACCGAGGTCAACCGTATCCTGCGCGAAGCTGCTACCCGCGGCCCGCTCAAAGGCTTGCTGGCCTACACCGAGTTGCCTCATGCCAGTTGTGATTTTAACCATGACCCACATTCGGCCATCGTCGATGCCAGCCAGACCCGTGTATCCGGCCCGCGGCTGGTGAACATCCTGGCCTGGTTCGACAACGAATGGGGGTTTGCCAACCGAATGCTCGATGTTGCCGAACATTATCTGCAGACGGCGGCCTCTGTTTCCAACCAATCTGCTCCCTAAACAGTTATCCAGGAATTGCGACCCATGACCGTGTTGAAGATGTCCGACCTCGATCTGCAAGGTAAGCGCGTACTGATCCGCGAAGACCTCAACGTCCCTGTCAAGGACGGTGTCGTCACCAGCGATGCGCGTATCCTGGCTTCGCTGCCGACCATCAAGCTGGCCTTGGAAAAAGGTGCGGCCGTGATGGTCTGCTCCCACCTGGGCCGTCCGACCGAAGGCGAGTTCTCGGCCGAAAACAGCCTCAAGCCCGTGGCCGACTACCTGAGCCGTGCCCTGGGTCGCGAAGTGCCGCTGGTGGCTGATTACCTGGGCGGTGTCGACGTGAAGGCCGGTGATGTCGTGCTGTTCGAAAACGTGCGCTTCAACAAGGGCGAGAAAAAGAACGCCGATGAGCTGGCCCAGCAATACGCAGCCTTGTGCGACGTATTCGTGATGGACGCTTTCGGCACCGCCCACCGTGCCGAAGGTTCGACCCACGGCGTGGCGAAGTTCGCCAAGGTCGCCGCGGCCGGCCCGCTGCTGGCCGCTGAACTGGACGCACTGGGCAAGGCCCTGGGCGCGCCGGCCAAGCCGATGGCCGCCATCGTCGCTGGTTCCAAGGTGTCGACAAAACTCGACGTGCTGAACAGCCTGAGCCAGATCTGCGACCAGTTGATCGTCGGCGGCGGTATTGCCAACACCTTCCTCGCCGCAGCCGGTCACCCGGTCGGCAAGTCCCTGTACGAACCGGATCTGCTGGACACCGCCCGCGAAATCGCCGCCAAGGTCAGCGTGCCGCTGCCAGTGGACGTGGTGGTTGCCAAGGAATTCGCTGAAAGCGCTGCTGCTACCGTCAAGGCCATCGCTGATGTGGCCGACGACGACATGATCCTGGACATCGGCCCGCAGACGGCGGCCAACTTTGCCGAACTGTTGAAATCTTCCAAGACTATTCTGTGGAACGGCCCGGTCGGTGTGTTCGAGTTCGACCAGTTCGGCAACGGCACCAAGGTCCTGGCCCAGGCCATCGCCGACAGCGCTGCGTTCTCCATCGCGGGTGGCGGTGACACCCTGGCGGCGATCGACAAATATGGCGTGGCCGAACAGATCTCCTACATCTCCACGGGCGGCGGTGCGTTCCTCGAGTTCGTCGAAGGCAAGGTGCTGCCAGCGGTTGAAGTCCTGGAAAGCCGGGCCAAGGCCTGAGCCTGCATTGACCAGGCAAGGGAGTGTTTTTATGGTCAAGACGTGGACGCTTTTGTTGTTGACCGCGGCCCTGGCCGCTTGCGGGAGTCACCCGCAAGCGACGCCGGAACCGGCCGCCAGCGATCCGGAGCCTGGCTGCTACCAGGCGGACTGGCAGGCGGAAACCAACCCGGTGCTGAACAAGCGTTCCGGGCCGGATGGTCTGGACAAATACGAAACGCAAACCCCGACCAAGGAACATGGTTGTCCTTGACGGGTCTGACCCTTTAACTCATGGCTGGCGGCATGCGTCGCCGGTCGAGGAACACGGATGAAAGGCTTGATCGCCGTTGTGGCGTTGGCATTGCTGGCCGGTTGCGCGCAGTTGGGTTTTTCGAGCGCGTCCGAGCCCGTGGCAGGTTGGACGACCTGGACGTGTGACAGCGAGGCCAAGGTGCTCTGGCGCTATACCGATGGCACCCGCAAGGCCGTCGACGTGCGCCTCGGCGGGGCCGAGCAGGTTTACCGCCTGAAGCAGGAGCCGGGTGCGTCGGGCGCGCTGTACAGCGACGACATGCTGGCGTTCCACATCAATGGTGACGAAGGCCTGGCGTACTGGGTTGCCACCAATGATTTGATTGGTCGGGGTTGCAAGGCGCAGTAATTGAACCCATGGACTCATGTGGGAGCGAGCCTGCTCGCGATAGCGATATATCATCCAATCGGATGTCGACTGATCTACCGCTATCGCGAGCAGGCTCGCTCCCACAGGGTTCTGTGAACGCTGAAGAGACAGGTAACACCGAATTCGCGGTCGAGGGCTAACCCCGACCCGCAATGACTTGAATAGCCGCCGCCGCTACGGCAGGCTGGTACGATTAACGACCCTCGACGGGAGAGACACACAATGGCACTTATCAGCATGCGTCAGATGCTGGACCACGCAGCCGAATTCGGCTACGGCGTCCCAGCCTTTAACGTCAACAACCTTGAGCAGATGCGCGCCATCATGGAAGCCGCTGACAAGACCGACTCTCCGGTGATCGTCCAGGCTTCGGCTGGCGCCCGCAAATACGCCGGTGCGCCGTTCCTGCGTCACCTGATCCTGGCGGCAATCGAAGAGTTTCCGCACATCCCGGTGTGCATGCACCAGGACCACGGCACCAGCCCTGACGTCTGCCAGCGCTCCATCCAACTGGGTTTCAGCTCGGTAATGATGGACGGTTCCCTGGGCGAAGACGGCAAGACTCCGACCGACTACGAATACAACGTACGCGTCACCCAACAAACCGTTGCCATGGCCCACGCCTGCGGTGTGTCGGTGGAAGGTGAGCTGGGTTGCCTGGGTTCGCTGGAAACTGGCATGGCCGGTGAAGAAGACGGTATCGGTGCCGAAGGCGTGCTGGATCACAGCCAGATGCTGACCGACCCGGAAGAAGCCGCCGACTTCGTCAAGAAAACCCAGGTCGACGCCCTGGCCATCGCCATCGGCACCAGCCACGGCGCCTACAAGTTCACCAAGCCGCCCACCGGTGACGTGCTGGCGATCGACCGCATCAAGGAAATCCACAAGCGCATTCCCAACACCCACCTGGTGATGCACGGCTCGTCGTCGGTGCCGCAGGAATGGCTGGCGATCATCAACCAGTACGGTGGCGACATCAAGGAAACCTACGGCGTGCCGGTCGAGGAAATCGTCGAAGGTATCAAGCACGGCGTGCGCAAGGTCAACATCGACACCGACCTGCGCCTGGCGTCCACCGGTGCCATGCGCCGTTTGATGGCGACCAACCCGAGCGAGTTCGATCCGCGCAAGTTCTTTGGCGCGACCGTGACTGCGATGCGTGATGTGTGTATTGCGCGTTATGAAGCGTTCGGTACTGCCGGCCAGGCCTCGAAGATCAAGCCGATCTCCCTGGAAGCCATGTTCCAGCGTTATCTGAAGGGTGAGTTGAACGCTAAGGTCAACTAAGTCTTTGGAATCATAAAAACCCGCAGATGCGGGTTTTTATGATTAACAGCAAGTGATGCCGTTACCTTTGTAAGTTTATAGGGTTGCTATAACCTGATTCTGTGCTGGGATCGCCTTGAACTACATAGGATTGAGCTTGAAGTTGAACCCACTGGTCGGTATTGAGGTTTACGTCGATGGCCCATTGTCCATCGGGACCCGCTACCCCTTGTCCAAACACTACGCCAGTATTAGCTTGAACAATTCGAACTGAGTGGTTAGGCTCTGCCGTTCCCCAAAGTCTGGGTGTAGGACCAACTCCACCTCCGCCATTTCCGTGGATGACTGGTGTTTGTGCCATGTCATGTACTCCCTTTTATTTTCGATGATAAACGTTCGTTAAAAGCACCGTTAGAGTTTCAGTGGTGCTGGTTTCATGATGGAAAAATTGGCGTTCATGTGACCTGTCATAACTGATAGTTATTTATATATTTTTTGCGTTTTTCCGGGCCTTAATATTCCATGGCTGGCTAGTTACAGTCGATGCTCTTTATATTGCCTTCTCCGTCGACCATAATGCTGAGGCGATTATCCTTTTTTCCTTCTTTAGTCATAAAGATCCCTCCGGGCTGTGTGCTTCTTACGATATCCGCTCCCGCTCGAGCCTTTGCATCTTTCTCAGTAGCGGCGTCGAACTTGTTGCCGATAAGGTCCTTGACGAGTGTTGCATCGCAGGCGGCCTGCGCATGGGCGGCTGCGCTCAACAACAGGGTCGATGCAAGGAGCAGTAATTTATTTTTCATAGATAAGCTCCCTTTGTATGGGCCTCCGTTTACAAACGGGGTGGAGCCAGCCTGAAACTTTTTAATGTTGAAAACTACTGTCATAGATGACAGTTCTTTATAGGTTTTTGCACTTTTTGGCGTATTTGATATTCGATATGAAGTAGCGCAGCTTCCGACAGGCGCCCGCTAGCCAGATTCGCCAGGTGCGAGCTTGTTCGGAATAGCGCTGTGTCAGTCACCCTTCATGTTGCTGAACCAGCGCATCGCGAGCAGGCTCGCTCCCCACAGGGTCTTTATTTTTTCTTCGAGCCCGCGTTGTTCAATCACCCCGAACACGTCGGTGACATCCTGAACCAGAATCCGGGCGATATTGGTGAGGGTATTGAAGCCGCCAGCGGCGAAATCGCGCAGGGTGGCGCAGGCCATGAGCATCAGGTAGTCGAGTGTGGCGTGCAGGCGTTCGCTGGCGCAGGCGTGGAGTTTGGGGGGGGGGGCAGCCCCTGCAGGTTCGCAGACCGAGGAGTTAGGAACTCGGCAGATCCGAGGATCTCCCACACACAGCCGCCATAAAAAGCCGAACGAGGAAAATTTTCCTATGTCGATTTTTGACGGTCGTGATTCTAACTCACCCGGGCTGCGAAACCCTGTCCCTGACCAAAGCCAGCAGACGAGCCGAACTATAGAAGGCGATTTTCGGCGCAACAACCGACCTGTAGGACGCCCGCAACCCCTGTGGCGAGGGAGCTTGCTCCCGCTCGGTGGCGTAGCCGCCGTAAAGCTTGAGGTGAGGGGTGAGTCTGACAAAAGAAGGGGCCGCTTCGCAGCCCAGCGGGAGCAAGTTCCCTCGCCCCGGTAGGTGTTTTCCTACGAGATTTTCAGAAGGGCAGGCGCGCAGCATTTCGCTGCTGCGGCGCCTGAGGCGATATCAGGTGTTGTGATCGATATCCAGCTTGCTGAACGTCACTTTCCCGCCTTCGCTGGTATAGCCCGTGTTGTCCTGCACATACACCCCGGCCTTGAAATACAACGGCTTGACCCGCCACGTAGAACTGATGGTGGTGTACCAGCTACGACCCGCCGCCGTAATTCCCAGATCTCCGGTACGATCCAGGTGGATCCGGTAAGAGAACGCCTGAGAAAGTTTCACACCGCTGGCGACTGTGATGACTCGGCCCTTGCTGTCATCGGGACGCATGCGGACTTTGGCGACGATGTCGCCGGTGTCGCTGGCGTCCTTGTACTGGTATTCCAGTTTCACCATGGGTTTGCTGCTGTCCTTGGCATGAATCTGACCGATCACGATCTTGCCGCTGCTGGGCACCTGATTGACGACCAGGGTCGCGCTCAATTTGTTATCGGCATCGGGATACAGCCAGTTGCGCAAGGTTCCGTCCCTGTAGGTCTCGCGCAATTCGCTGCGTGGGTAGATCGCGTTTTCGGTCTTGGTCCCGGTGACGGGCGACCAGAAATACACGGTGCTGCCTTCGGAGTTGAAATATTTGTCCCGGAATCCATCCACCAGCCGAGGGGTTTCGATGGTTTTCGGCGGACTGCCTTCAGGGATGCTCAGGTTCCAGGTTGCAAGATCGACCATGTTCGGATCCTTTCTGAGAAGAAGAAATGATTTACGCCACAGCCGGAGGCTCTAAGACGCGCTTTTGCTGAGGCCAGAAGGGGGCTCGAACGGGTATTTGGCACGTTCGTCCGGCGGAGGGTTGGCGTCAACAGTCCGTCAGAGTGGCGTTTGCCGCTTTTGTGCCCGAGACGGATGACCGTTGGTCGGCTAGTTGGATTTTTCTCGGAACAATTGGGCGATGGCCATTTGACGCTTTGCCTTTCATGCACAAAAAAAAGGCACCCGCAGACGGATGCCTTCACAGGTGGCGCAACATTCAGAGGGTGACGTGTTTGATTTCCAGTAGGCTGAACGTCACTTTTCCGCCCTCGGTGGGGTAGCCGGTGTTGTCCTGGACATACACGCCCGCCTTGAAGTACAGAGGTTTGTCTTTCCAGGTCGGATCGATAGTCGTCCTCCAGTTGTAACCCGCCGCGGTAATGCCCAGTGCACCTTTCGGGCTGAGATGGATCATGTAGGAGAAGGCACGGTCGAGCTTCACGCCGGTGGCAATGGTGATGACCTGGCCTGTTTCGTCGTCGGGACGCATCCGTACCTTGGCAACGATGTTGCCGGTGGTGCTGTAGGTCTTGTACTGGTATTCCAGTTTCACCAAGGGACTGGTGCTGTTCTTGGTGTGGATCTGGCCAATCACGATCTTGCCGCTGCTGGGCACCTGGTTGACGGTTATCGTCGCTCGCAGGGTGTTGTCCGCCGCCGAGTACAGCCAGTTTCGCAGGGTACCGTCGCTGTAGGTTTCCCGCAGTTCGCTACGGGGGTAGATCGCGTTCTCGGTCTTGGTGCCGGTCACCGGCGCCCAGAAAAATACCGTGCCGGTTTCGGCGTTGAAGTACTGATCCTTGAACCCTTGCGCGAGGCGAGGGGTTTCGATGGTCATCGCCGGGCTGCCTTCGGGGATGCTCAAATTCCAAGTGTTAAGGTCGATCATGTTCAGTTCCTGCAGTGAAATGTTAGGCGCAACAACGCGAGGCTCTAGCCCGCGAGTTGGGGCGTCCTGATAGCACCGGTTTGAGCTTGTTGTCGTTTTGCGGCGAATGATTGACGTCAAGTGATCGTCACTGTGGTCTATTGCAGTTTCTGTGCCCGAGAAGGGTGACCGTTAGTCGGCTATTTCGGGCATTGTCGGGATGATGGCGTGATGACACCTACTGCTTTTCAAAATCACGGTCTAGAGTGAGATCACAGTATTTGTCCGTTTTGCTACGAAAAACGGACATGGCGCCCCGATAAGAGAAGCAGCATGGAATGCGCGCAACCTACGCTTGGTGAAAACAACTCCGTCCTTTTGATTGTTGATGATTACCCTGAAAATCTGCTCAGCATGCGAGCGTTGTTGCAGCGTCAGGATTGGCAAGTCATGACCGCAACCTCGGGTGTCGAGGCCCTTGACCTGCTGCTCGAACATGACATCGACCTGGTTCTGCTGGATGTGCAGATGCCGGACATGGACGGTTTCGAAGTGGCGCGCCTGATGCGCGGCAGCCAGCGCACGCGCCTCACGCCGATCATTTTCCTGACCGCCAATGAGCAATCCCAGGATGCGGTGATCAAAGGCTATGCCAGTGGCGCGGTGGACTATCTGTTCAAACCCTTCGATCCGCAGATCCTCAAGCCCAAGGTGCAAGCGTTGCTGGAGCACCAGCGCAATCGCCGGGCTTTGCAGCGCCTGAGTCAGGACCTGGAGGCTGCCAGAGCGTTCAACGCCTCGGTGCTGGACAACGCGGCCGAGGGGATCCTCGTGGTGGACGAGGCCGGCTGCATCCGTTTCGCCAACCCATCCACTTGCCGTCTGCTCAATGCAACGGCCGAGCAGTTGCAGGGGACGCCCTTCCTGGATTACCTGCAGAAACCCCACATTCCACAATGGGCCGACTCCGATATTCATGCTGCCTATTGCCGTGGCCAGACCTGGCGTCTGCACGATGCGATCCTGCGCACCGCGCCCGGTCAACAGGTGTCGGTGGCCTTGTCCTGCGCCCCGCTGCCCGCGGAACAGAAGGCCATGGTGGTGACACTCCAGGACATGTCCGTAATCCGGCACTTGCACCAGCAACTCGAATTCCAGGCCGTCACGGATCCGCTGACCGGTTTGCTTAACCGCAGGGGGTTCTATCAGACCGCCGAAAACCTGCTGATGCGCAGCGAGCGACTGGAAAGCAACTGGGTGCTGTTGTACCTCGACCTCGACGGCTTCAAGCGCGTCAACGACTCGTTGGGGCACGATGCCGGTGACCGGGTGTTGCGCTGGGTCTCGGAACAATTGAAAGCCTGTCTGCGTCCCTTCGACATCCTGGCGCGGTTGGGCGGTGACGAATTCACGGCCCTGCTGGACCTGGAGCTCCCGGAGCAGGCGGCCAAGATCGCGGAAAAACTCATCGAACGGGTCGCGATCTGCCAGCAGATCGAAGGCATGGATGTGGCGTTGGGGGCCAGTATCGGCATTGCGACCTACCCGGATTGCGGCGCCAATCTGGACGGTTTGTTGCGCGCATCCGACATTGCCATGTACGAAGCCAAGCGTGCCGGCCGCCAGCAATATCGTTTTTATGACCACGAAATGAACGGTCGAGCCCGTTCACGGCTGATGCTTGAGGAGAGCGTGCGCTCGGCCATCGAGAACCGCGACTTCAATATGGTCTACCAGCCCCAGGTGAATATCCACGATGGGCGGATTCGTGGCTTCGAGGCGTTGTTGCGCTGGCAGCACCCGAGCGTCGGCGATGTGCCGCCGGGTCTGTTCCTGCCTTTGTTGGAGGAAGCGCGGCTGATCAGCCGGCTAGGCAGTTGGATTTATCATCGTAGCGCGGCCCAGCGCAAAGTCTGGGAGCGAAATTTCGCCGATGACCTGGTGCTGGGGGTGAGCCTGAGCAGTACCCAGTTCGGCATGCCGAACCTGGTGACCGAGTTGCGTCAGGTCCTGGAGCGCCATGCCCTGAAGCCCCGGCAACTGGAGGTCGAGGTAACCGAGGACGCGCTGATGCGCAATCCCGACGAAACCCAGAAGCAGTTGCGGCTGCTGCGCCATCTCGGGGTGCGGGTGGCGCTGGATGACTTCGGCTCGGGACCGTGCTCCCTGACTCATTTGCGTGACCTTGAGCTCGATACCCTCAAGCTCGACCGGCACCTGATCGCCCGATTGCCGGATTCGCCGCGCGATGCGGCCCTGGCGGCCTCGGTGATCGATCTGTGCACGCAATTGGGCTTGCGGGTAATCGCCGAAGGTGTGGAAACCCTGGAGCAATATCAGTGGCTCAAGGACCATGGCTGTGAGTATGTGCAGGGATTCCTCGTGGCGCGACCCTTGACGGCGGCAGACACCGATGCGTTCGCCAGACCCTTTGACTGGGGCGCGCTAACGGTCTGAGTTCGCTACACTGGCGGTCTTTTTCCACAGTATCGCCGCTCGATGACCGCGCTCAAGTACCTCCAGGCCTACCCCGCCGCGCTGCAAGCCCAGGTGCAGCAGTTGATTGCCCAGGATCGCCTGGGGGATTACCTGCACCAGCGCTATCCGGGCCGACATCCGATCCAGAGCGACAAGGCGCTGTACAGTTATGCACTGGAGCTCAAGCAACAGTACCTGCGTAATGCGCCGGCCATCGACAAAGTGTTGTTCGACAACCGCCTCGACCTGACCCATCGTGCCCTTGGTCTGCACACTGCGGTTTCGCGGGTACAAGGTGGCAAGCTCAAGGCGAAGAAGGAAATCCGCATCGCGTCGCTGTTCAAGGACGCAGCGCCCGAGTTCCTGAACATGATCGTGGTGCATGAACTGGCCCACTTCAAGGAATCGGACCACAACAAGGCGTTCTACCAACTCTGCGAGCACATGCTCCCGGGGTATCACCAGCTGGAATTCGACCTGCGGGTGTACCTGACCTGGCGCGATCTGCAACAACCGAAGGAATGACCGGATGGATGTCAGCAAGACCAAGAGCAGCTTCTATCGCCGCTTGTATGTGGCTTACCTGATCGACAGCGGCGTGGCCAGCAATGTCCCGGCGCTCATGGAAGCGACCGGCATGCCTCGACGCACCGCCCAGGACACCGTCGCGGCGCTGACGGACCTGGATATCGTGTGCGAGTTCGAGCAGCAGGAAGGAGCCCGCAACCATGCCGGTGGCTATCGGATCCGCGATTGGGGGGCGATTGATCGAGGGTGGATCGAGGCCAATCTGCCACGGATCAAGGCGGTGCTCGACTACCCCTGATAGGGATAGTGGTTGTACTGGCCCCATCGCGAGCAGGCTCGCTCCCACAGGGGGATGTGTTTCAAATGCGGGAGCGAGCCTGCTCGCGACGATAGCCTCAAGGTCGATGCATGCCTATGTGCGGGATACCATCCTCCAGGTATTCGACCCCCACCACTTCAAATCCATACCGCCCGTAATACCCCTGCAGATGCGCTTGCGCCGACAATGAAATCGACGTGCCAGGCCAGTTCTTCTCGGCGTGCTTGAGCCCGTGCTCCATCAAGGTATGTCCCAGCCCTTGTCCCCGTGCCTCAGGGGCGATGATCACGCGGCCGATGACCACGTCGCTGTTCTGGGAATGAGGATCGAGCAGGCGCAGGTAGGCCACGAGGTGGTTATCCCGCCAGGCCATCAGGTGGAACGTGTCGCCTTCCAGGTCCAGCCCGTCGACGTCCGGATAGGCGCAGTTCTGCTCGACGACGAACACGTCGGCGCGCAATTTGAGAATGGCGTACAGCTGTTCCTTGCTCAGGTCACTGTGGTGTTTGCAGACCCAATCGATGTCCATGTTGTGAATTTCCTGAAGAGCCCGAGGCCGATATTAAGTGCGTTGCGCCTGGAAGTCTCTTTTCCGGGTGAGCGAAAATATGTGATAAAGGCCAAATTGCCATCATTCTGCTTTCGCAGCGTTGTCGTCTTTATGTAATCTTCGTGCAAGCGCTGCGCAGCGGTTTCAATGAGCTAATGTTAGGTGGGATGTCTCTGTTTATCTCCCGAATTTCGGCAAAAAACATGGGCTTCGCAACCTTCAAGGATGTATGGCATGCCGCGATTGCACCGAGCTCTTGTTTTGATTGGGTTGCTGTTGTTGAGTCACAACGCCTGTGCGCAGAAATTGCGCCTGGTTGCGGATGGATGGCCACCCTTTACCGACTCAACGCTGGTCAATGGTGGCCTGGCGACCGATATCGTCAGCACCGCCCTGGCGCGTGCCGGTTATGCCACCGAGTTTGAACAGGTGCCTTGGGCCCGGGCGATGCTGGGCATCGGCGAAGGGCGTTATGACGTGTTGGTCAACGCCTGGTACAGCGAGGAGCGCACTCATATAGGCCAGTTCTCGGCCGAATACCTGCTCAATCGCGTGCGCTTTCTCAAGCGCAAGGACGCTCCGATCCAGTTCGACAGCCTGCAACAGCTATACGATTACCCCATTGCCGTGGTTCGCGGTTATGCCTATTCCAAGACGTTCGATGAGGACCAGCAAATGCAGAAGGTCCCCGTGCATAACTTTGCGATGGCAGTGCGCATGGTGGCTGCCGACCGCGTGAAGTTGACCCTGGAAGACGAGTATGTCGCTCGTTATTACCTGGCCCGCGAATCGCCCAAGGTGCGTAATTCCGTGGAGTTCCTGCCCAAGCCGTTGAGCGAAAACAGCCTGCATATCCTGGTCAGCCTGAAGAACCCGGAGCATGAGCAGATCGTGGCGGGGTTCGATCGGGAGATCGCAGCGATGAAGGCGGATGGGAGTTATGCGCGGATCCTGGAAATGCACGGTATGTGAGCGAGTTTTGCGCTGCCCATGCTGGTCCCCATCGCGAGCAGGCTCGCTCCCACATTGAAATGCATACCCCTGTGGGAGCGAGCCTGCTCGCGATGGGGCCCGATTGACCGCCGCAGCTTTCAGGCCTCGCTCGTATCCTTGATGAGATGCGCCGCCAAGGTCCGCAACGGTCCAAGCTGACGGCAGATCAACGCCAGTTGCGTCTGCACCAGCCGC
Organism: Pseudomonas sp. ICMP22404; assembly: GCF_006227205.1. GTDB lineage: Bacteria > Pseudomonadota > Gammaproteobacteria > Pseudomonadales > Pseudomonadaceae > Aquipseudomonas. Next base: position 180,451 of record NZ_VCNG01000001.1, on the reverse strand, counting down.
TGGCCCTCATCAATTTCGTCGGGCATCTGCTCAAGCTCGTTGGCCAGGGCTTCTTCCTCGTCACTCTGGATCACGATCGACGTTTTGGTCGCCAGTCCCTGGGCGATTTCGTCGATGCTGGAGGCCAGCTTCACCCCCGCGCCGTCTATCAACTGCTCGCGCACATCCGTTGGCAGTTCGGTCCCCCGGTGGGCACCCAGGCCCGACAGGTAGCTGAGCAAGGTGTGGGACAGCACCAGGAAACGGAACCCGACGTCGGCTTCCTTACGGAAATGCCCCGGCTCCATCAGCATGTTCGCCAGTGTCGTGGACAACGCCGCGTCGGCGTTGTGGGCATTGCGTCGGGCCAGGCGATAGGCCAGGTCGTCACTTTTGCCGGCGGCGTACTGGTGCATGATCTGGCGCAGGTAGATGCTGTTGCAGGTCAGCGTGTTGGCCAGGACCTTGTTCAGTCGGCGGCCCTGCCAGTCCGGCAGGAAGAGGAACACCGCCAGGCCGGCGATCAGGCTGCCGAGCAAGGTATCGAACAACCGTGGCAGCAACAGGCCATAGCCGTCGCCGACCTGGTTGAAGCAGAACAGCACCATGACGGTGATCGCGGCGGTCGCCAGGGTGTAGCGGGTCGTGCGGTTGGTGAAGAACACCACCCCGGCGGCAATGGCGAAGCACGACTGCACCAGCGGGTTGGGGAACAGGTCGAACAGCGCCCAGGCCACTGTCAGGCCAATGGCGGTGCCGATGATCCGCTGACCGAGTTTGCGCCGGGTGGCGCCGTAGTTGGGCTGGCAGACGAACAGTGTGGTGAGGACGATCCAGTAGCCCTGGGACGGGTGAATCCAGTGCACCATCGCGTAGCCAACGCTCAGCGCCAGGGGCAGGCGCAGGGCATGACGGAACAGTAGCGAAGTCGGTGTGAGCTGCGTGCGCAGGCGTAGCCAGACATCCTTGAGGCTGTGTGGCGAGCGGTCCAGCAGGCTGCTGTCAGTAGCGTCGGCCAGGGCATCGGGGTTGCTGGCGTCGCTGAGCAAACGATCAAGCGTGCCGAGGTTCGCCGACAAGGCCCGCAACGAACGCAACAGGCCACGCCAGGCCGGATTGCTCTGGATACGCAGGTGTTCCAGGGACGCGTGCAGGTCGTTCAAGGCCTCGGCGAAGCGATCATCGTAGACGAACGGCTGGCGCATCTGGATCGATTCGGCCAGCGCCTGGCAGGCTTTGCCTTGCTGGCGCAGCAGGCGCTGGCAGCGGAACAGCACGTCGCTGTGAAAGAACGCCTCGGCCAGGGCGTTGTAGGGATAGTGGGAGGAACTGGCACGCTCATGGATATCCTGGGCCAGGAAGTACAACTTCAGGTAACGACTGACCTTCGAGCCCGGACGACCGTTGCCGACGCGGTGCAGGATGATTTCCTTCGCCGCGTTGAGGGCCGCCACCACGCGGCCATTCTGTTGGGCCAGTTCCAGGCGTCGTGCTTCGATATCCAACTGGCGGACCGGTTCGAGCAGCGACGACTTGAGCTTCAGGTAACGCCCCAGCTCGCGGAACAATCGTGCCAGGCTCTGTTGCACCGGCTGGTTGGAAAACAAGACATGCCACAGTACCGAGAGCATGCCGTACCACGCCGCGCCGGCCACCAGCAGCAAGGGTTCGTGCCAGAAATCGGTGACCGCGCCACCGCGCTGGTCCACGCCAATCACGGTGTAGACCGACAGGATCAAGGTGGCCGAGGCAATCGCGCCATAGCGCTCGCCCAGGGCGCCGAGCATGGTCAGGCCGAAACTCGCCAGGGCAAAGGCGATGATGAAGAGGATGGGATAGGGAAACAGCAGCTCCACCGACAATGCCGCGACGGTGAAGCAGACCAGGGTCACAGCGAGCGCATTGAGGCGGCCCTGCCAGTTGTCGTCAGTCTCGGCCAGGGCGCTGGCGATGATGCCCAGGAACAAGGGAATCAGCAGCGTCATCTCATCCAGGTACCAGCACAGCGCCATGCTGCCGGTCAGGGCGATGAACACCCGCACGCTATAACTGAATTTATCCAACGCCCAAAGGCGACGCAGAGACTGGCGGAACGAGGTCGATGACATGAAATGCAAGGGCCTGACGGGCGATGACACTAAATTGAGGCAGTAATGACGCCGACGCAATGGCGGCGATCACATCTGACAGCAAAAAGTGTTCCGTCATCCGACACTTAACCCTGTGGGAGCGAGCCTGCTCGCGATAGCGGCGTGTCAGTCAATTCATTACCAACTGAACCACCGCTATCGCGAGCAGGCTCGCTCCCACAGGACAGGTAGTCAGACGTATTGTGCGGCGGCATAGCCCGAAGCCCAGGCCCACTGGAAGTTGAACCCGCCCAGGTGACCGGTGACGTCCAGCACTTCGCCGATGAAGTACAGCCCGGGGCTTTTCAGCGATTCCATGGTCTTGGATGAGACTTCCCGTGTGTCGACGCCACCCAGGGTGACCTCGGCGGTGCGATAGCCTTCGGTGCCGGCCGGGATGACGTTCCAGCTCGCCAGTTTCTCGGCAATGTCCGCCAGTTCCGCGTGGGTGTATTGCTTCATGGGTTTGGAGACGAACCAGGTATCGGCCAGCAGGTTGGCCATTTTCTTGGTGAACAACTCGCCCAAGAGGGTTTTCAGTTCGCTGTTGGGGCGCTCGGCCTGCTGTTGTTGCAGCCATTGGGGCACGTCGTGGTCCGGCAGCAGGTTGATCTGCACCGTGTCCCCCGGCTCCCAGAACGACGAGATCTGCAGGATGGCCGGACCGCTGAGGCCACGATGGGTGAACAGGATGTTTTCGCGAAAACTCTGGTCGTTGCAGCTCACCAGGCAATCGACCGAAGTGCCCGAGAGTTCGGTGCACAAGGCCTTGAGCTGATCAGTAATGGTGAACGGCACCAGGCCGGCGCGGGTTGGCAATAGCTGGTGGCCGAACTGCCTGGCGACCTGATAGCCAAAGCCGGTTGCCCCCAGGGTCGGGATCGACAGGCCGCCGGTGGCGATCACCAGGGATTGGCAGGCGATGACGCCGAGGGTGGTTTGCAGCCGATAGCCGCCGTCGGTTTTCTCGATGTGCTCGATCGAGGTGTCCAGGTGCAGATTGACCCCGACCTGTTCGCACTCGTCCAGAAGTACGCCGAGAATGTCGCTGGACTTGTTATCGCAGAACAACTGGCCGAGTTTTTTCTCGTGATACGGCACGCCGTGCTTGGCCACCAGAGCGATGAAGTCCCATTGGGTGTAGCGGGCCAGGGCCGATTTGCAGAAGTGCGGGTTCTGCGAGAGGAAGTTGCCCGGCTCGGTGTACATATTGGTGAAATTGCAGCGTCCACCGCCGGACATGAGGATTTTCTTGCCGGCCTTGTTGGCATGGTCCAGCAACATCACCTGCCGTCCGCGCCCCGCAGCGGTCAACGCGCACATCAACCCTGCGGCGCCAGCGCCAATGATCACGACTTCGGTAGAGCGCAAAACGGTGTCCTCTCAGTCTCGCCACAAAACCCATTGTGGGAGCGAGCCTGCTCGCGATTGCGGTGTGTCAGTCAAATAAAGGTTGGCTGACCCGCCGCAATCGCGAGCAGGCTCGCTCCCACAGGGGAACTTCGTTGGTTGGGATGGTTACAGGATTCGCACCCGCAACGAACGTCCCTTGATCTTGCCTTCGTTCAGGCGCTTGAGTGCCTGTTTGGCGATCCCGCGTTCAACGGCCACGTAAGCCTGGAAATCGAAAATCGCGATCTTGCCGACCTGGGTGCCGGGGATGCCCGCGTCGCCAGTCAGGGCGCCGAGGATGTCGCCGGGGCGAACCTTGTCCTTGCGACCGGCGGCGATGCACAGGGTGCTCATGGCTGGCAGCAGTGGGCCGCCGCCCTGGGGCTTGAGGTTGTCCAATTGGTCCCAGCTTAGTGGGGCCTTCTGCAATTGCTCGATGGCCTGGGCGCGGTGGGCTTCGGAGGGCGCTACCAGGCTGATGGCAACACCGGTTTCCCCGGCGCGGCCGGTGCGGCCGACGCGGTGGATATGGATTTCCGAGTCCCGGGCCAGCTCGACGTTGATCACCATGTCCAGGGCATCGATATCGAGGCCACGGGCCGCCACGTCGGTGGCCACCAGCACCGACGTACTGCGGTTGGCGAACATCGCCAGCACCTGGTCGCGGTCGCGCTGCTCCAGGTCGCCATGCAAGCCGACGGCGGAAATGCCTTTGGACGTCAGATGGTCGACGGTTTCCTGGACCTGTTGCTTGGTGAAGCAGAACGCCACGCAAGAGGCCGGGCGGAAGTGCGCCAGTACCTTGACCACCGCGTCCATGCGCTCCTCGGGGGAGATCTCGTAGAAACGCTGCTCGATCTGCGCGTCGGAATGCAGTGCCTCGGCCTTCACCTGCTGCGGATCACGCATGAACTTGGAAGACAGTTGCTTGATGCCCGCCGGGTACGTGGCGGAGAACAGCAGCGTCTGGCGACGCTCCGGGGTCTGCTGGATGATGTCTTCGATGGCGTCGTAGAAACCCATGTCGAGCATGCGGTCGGCTTCGTCGAGGATCAGCGTGTTGAGGCCATCGAGTACCAGCGAGCCTTTGCGCAGGTGCTGCTGGATGCGTCCCGGTGTGCCGACAATGATGTGGGCGCCATGTTCGAGGGAGGCGATCTGCGGGCCGAAGGATACGCCGCCACACAGGGTCAGGACCTTGATGTTGTCCTCGGCACGGGCCAGGCGGCGGATTTCCTTGGCGACCTGGTCGGCCAATTCGCGGGTCGGGCACATGACCAGCGCCTGGCAGCCGAAGTAGCGCGGATTGATCGGATTCAGCAGGCCGATACCGAACGCCGCGGTCTTGCCGCTGCCGGTCTTGGCCTGGGCAATCAGGTCCAGGCCCTTGAGGATCACCGGCAAGCTCTGCGCCTGGATCGGCGTCATCTGGGCATAACCGAGAGATTCGAGGTTAGCCAGCATGGCGGCGGACAGCGGCAAAGTGTTGAAAGCGGTGGCAATGGTGGTCACGGGACAGGCCTGCAAAACAAAATGTCGCGCAGTGTAGCAGCCTCGTGCCACTTTCTTCGAAAGTTCTGGACGAGCTGTGCGAGCCATGGGGCTCTTGGAAGGCTGGGTGATTAACCTGTGGCGAGGGGATTTATCCCCTCGCCACAAAAACTTACCGAAGCCACTCAAGCTTGGGTTAATGCTCGATATGCTCATCGTGACGTTTCTGCCGCCGCCCGTCCTGCTTCGACAACTGGGAGAAAATCGTCGCCGCCAGCATCGCCATGACCCCCACCGTCACGAACGTCAGTTGGAACGCGCCCAGCACCGTGTCGACACCATCGTTACCCACCTGGGCCGTGAAGCCGCCGAGCAGGGCGCCGGCACAGGCGACGCCGAGGCTCAAGGACAGTTGCGCCACCACGGACAGCAGGCTGTTGCCGCTGCTGGCGCTGGCATCGTCCAGGTCGATCAGGGTCACGGTGTTCATCGCTGTGAATTGCAGCGAGTTGATCGCCCCCAGTACCGCCAGTTGCGCCAACAGCAGCCAGTACGGGGTCTGTTCGCTGACCAACCCCATGCTCGCCAGCATCACGCCCAGGGCCAGGGTGTTTCCGGTCAGGACGATGCGATAGCCCAGCCGCTCGATCAATGGCCGGGCCACGGATTTGGCGACCATGGCCGCCGCCGCCAGGGGCAGCATGCTCATCCCGGCCTGGGACGGTGAATAACCCAGGGCCACTTGCAGCAGCAGCGGCACCAGGAAGGGCAGGGCACCGCTGCCCAGGCGGGCGAACAGATTGCCAAGGATGCCCACCGCGAAGGTCCGGGTCTTGAACAGCGACGGCGCGAACAGCGGATTCTCGACATGTCCGGCTCGCAGCCAATAAGCCGCCAGGCAGGCCAGGCCGCCGAACAGCAGCAACATCACCCGCAGGTGTGGCAAGTGCAGCTCGCCGAGGCCCTCCATGGCAATGGTGATCAGCACCATCGCCGCGCCGAACAGCAGGAAACCCACGCCGTCGAAGCGGGTGCGCTCGCTGCCGCGCAGGTCGGGGATGAATTTCCATACCGCGTAGCAGCCGATCACCCCCACTGGCAGGTTGATGATGAAGATCCAGTGCCAGGTCAGGTATTGCACCATCCAGCCGCCCATGGTCGGGCCGATCAGCGGGCCGAGCAGGCCCGGAATGGTGATGAAACCCATGATCCGCACCAGTTCCGAGCGCGGATAGGCCCGCAGCACCACCAGCCTACCAACCGGCAGCATCAGTGCGCCGCCCAGGCCCTGGATGACCCGGGCGCCGACCAGCATCGTCAGGGAGCTGGACAAGGCACACAGCAGCGAGCCGAAGCTGAACAACAGGATCGCGCCGAAGAAGATTTTCTTGGTGCCGAAGCGGTCGGCGATCCAGCCCGAGGCCGGGATCAGCAGCGCCACTGTGAGCATGTAGGCGATGATCACGCCCTGCATGCGCAGCGGGTTCTCTGCCAGGTCACTGGCCATGGCAGGCAGGGCGGTATTGAGGATCGTCCCGTCGAGGGACTGCATGAAGAAAGCGATCGCCACGACCCACGGAAGCCAGCGGGCGGTGGTTGCGTCGAGCGGTGCACGGTTGGGCATGGGGCCTCTTGCTGTGTCTCAGGGTGTTCGTGGTGGCTTTATCGCGGGCAAGCCTTGCTCCCACCGGATGTCATTGCCCTTGTGGGAGCAAGGCTTGCCCGCGATGCTTTACAAGGTCAACGTCAACCGCTTGACCAACGCCCCCGGCAACAGCATCGAGGCTGTGGCCCGCTGGCTGTAGGTGCTGGCCGAGAGCAGAAGTTCCCGCTCCCGGGTCAGGCCTTCGAGTTGCGAGCCGAGCAGGCTATAGACGCTGTCGTCGAAGCGCATGGTGCTGACCGGTGCCTGGATCTGGCCGTTCTCGACCCAGAACGTGGCGAAGCGAGTCATGCCGGTCATGCGTGCCGCTGGCTGGTCCGAGTAGTTCAGGTACCAGAGGTTGCTGATGTACAAACCGGTGCCGAGGCGCTCGAGAATGTCCTCCTGCTCCAACTGGCCTTCCTGCATGACCAGCGCCGAAGGGTATTCGTAGCTGCTCGCGCCGTTGGCGGTGAGGCCGTATTCGGCGGCGCTGCGTGAATTGACCAACCGGGCGTTGGCCTTGCCCTTGGCGATCAGCGTCAGGTCATCGCGCGGATAGCCTTCATCGGAAAACGCCGGGCTCAAGGAGCCGCTCACCTGCTCGCTCAGCCCTACGACGGGGCTGAAGGTGGACTCGTCGGCGTAGAACTTCTGCAACGGGCTCTGTTTGCTGGCAATTGTCCGGGCCGAGAACCCGCCCCAACTGAGCATGCCCATGATCTCTTCCAGCGCGGCCGGTGCCAGGTAGGCACGATACTCACCGGGTGGCAGTGTGCGCAGCGGCCGGCCGAGAAACGCCAGTTGCTCGCGGGCCTGGGCAAAGCGCTTGGCAAATCCTTCGCTGCTCCACTCATGGCCGGCGTAGCTGGCTTTCACTGCCTGGCCGTTTTCGTGGAACAGGCTGAAGTCGAAGTTGAAGCTGTTGGCCTGATGCCAGCCAAATGCCCCCGAAGAACTGGCGAAACCGCGGCTGATGGGGCCGGCGGCGTAGATCCCCACCAGGTCCAGGCCTTCGGCGGCTCGGGCGATTTCGTCCACGGCCTGTTCGGTCTCCGGCAACGGATGGTCCTGCACATTGTTGCTCTGCCAGTGATTATGGTTGAGCAGTAGATAAGGATCCCGGGGCAATAGCGGCAGGGTATCGCGCAGCTGTTGCAGGCCTTCGCTCAAACGTTGCAGGTCTGTCTCGGTTTCGCCGGACAAGGTGATCTGCAGGTCGGCATGGCGCCCGTCGTCGATCAGTTTGAAATTCACATTGGCCTGTTGCACCTGCCCGGCCTGACGCACCTTGCCATGGTTGAAACGCACGAAGGCCGAGGACTCTGCGGCGTAGCCCAAGGTGAATTGTTCGGACCCATGCAACGCAGCGCGTAGCCAGTCGACCAGCGTCTTGAATGCCTCGGCCTGATTGTTGACGGTACTCATCAAGCGTCCCCCCCAAACACATCAACGTCTCTGAACACGCAGGCTGGCGACGCATGGCCGACGCGGATGACCTGGTTCGGCTCGCCCTTGCCGCAGTTCGGCGTGCCCAGCACCTGGGAGGTACTGGCATCGCCCACGGCCCGCAGGCTCTTCCAGAATTGCGCGGAAATGCCGCGGTAGTTGGGATTCTTCACCACACCCTTGAGCTCACCGTTCTCGATCAACTGGCCCCATTCGCAGCCGAACTGGAATTTGTTGCGGGCATCGTCGATGGACCAGGAGCGGTTGGTGCGCATCAGCACGCCGTGTTCGATGCCCTGGATCAACTGCTCCAGGGACTGATCGCCCGGTTCGATGTTCAGGTTCGCCATGCGGTCGATGGGCGGGCGGTTCCAGCCGCAGGCGCGGCTGTTGGCGACGCCGTCCAGGCCTGCGCGAAACTGTGACAGCGCGCCGCCCAATGGGCGCAGCAGCAAGCCTTCGCGGATGAGGAACTGCTTGCTGGCGAGGCTGCCGTCGTCGTCATGGCTGTAACTCGCCAGTTCCTCGGGAATGTCCGGGTCGAACGTCACGTTCAGCAGCTTGGAGCCGTACTGCAAATGGCCGAAGTCGCTGGTCTTGACGAAGCTGGTGCCGGCGTAGTTGCGCTCGTCCCCCAGGATGCGGTCCAGCTCCAGTGGGTGGCCGATGGACTCGTGGATCTGCAACATCATCTGGTCGGGCATCAACAGCAGGTCCCGCGGGCCTTGCGGCGTGTTCGGCGCCATCAGCAATTGCAGGGCCTGATCGGCGATTTTCGGCCCGGCTCCGATGAGGCCGCAGCGGTTGATCACATCGAAGCCGCCTTGCTGGCCGAAGTTCTCGCGGCCCAGGGTGCGGGTCTGGCTGTCATGACCGTCGAAGGCGGTGACGTCCAGTGCCGGGTAGATGAAGCGCTGGGCCTGGCGCAACTCGGCACCGGCACTGTTGAGGTAGATCTGTTCGACCTGGGTCAGGCCGATGCTCACCTGCCAATTCACCAGGCGCTCGTCCTGGGGCACCGCCGCCGATTCGTCGCCGAGTAATTGGTAGCAATCGCTCAGGGCGGGGAACGCCTGGTCGAAATGCGGCGAGAAGTAATCGGCGCGGTCGCTGGCAACCGCCTGTTCGCGCAGGTCGAGCAGGGCGTGGGGCTTGAGCCGGCGGGCCTGTTGCTCGGCCCGTTCCAGGGCTGCTTGCAGACCGGCCTGGGACAGGTCATTGGTGGCCGCATAGGCTTCGACACCGTTGACCCGCACGGTGAGCATCGCCCCTTCGTCACGGCCCAGGCTGGGCGGTTCGGCGATGTTCTTGCGCACCGACAGATGCTGGCCGGACTCGCGCACATAACGCAGGGAAAAGAATTCAGCGCCCGTGCGCAAGGCAGCAAAACGCTGCTTGAGCTGGGGGTGGAAGTCGAACATCGGGGAACCTCCTTGGTAGGGTGCATCGGTGCTGCGGGGGGAGGGTGAAACGTTTGCGTGAGGCTAGATTAGGCTTGGGGCGGGGCGGGATCAAGGCTTGAGGCTGGATAGAGCGGGAATGCTTCAGCGTCTGGTCGGGCGCCATCGCGAGCAGGCTCGCTCCCACATGGGATCTGTGTCGGGCACGAAACTTGTGTCCGCCGAAATCCAGTGTGGGAGCGAGCCTGCTCGCGATAGCCGCGCTGGGGTGTTACTGCACGGCTGGCGCCACCTCGCGCACCGGCTTGCCTTTGACCGGCGCATCGCCGGCCACATAGTACGGCGCGGTGCTGCGTGGCAGTGGCTTGCGGCCGCGGATCTTGTCGGCGATTTTCTCGGCGATCATGATCGTCGGCGCGTTCAGGTTGCCGGTGGTGATGATCGGCATGATCGAGGCATCCACCACTCGCAGGCCTTGCATACCATGCACGCGGCCTTCGCCGTCCACCACCGCCATGTCGTCGGTGCCCATCTTGCACGAACAGGACGGATGGAAGGCGGTTTCGGCGTGTTCGCGGATGAACTGGTCCAGTTGCTCGTCGGTCTGCACTTCGATGCCCGGGCTGATTTCGCGTCCACGGAACGGATCGAGCGCCGGCTGTTGCATGATCTCGCGGGTCAGGCGGATGCCGTCGCGGAACTCCTGCCAGTCCTGCTCGGTGGCCATGTAGTTGAACAGGATGCTCGGGTGTTGGCGGGGATCCTTGGACTTCGCCTGGATCCGGCCACGGCTTGGCGAGCGCATGGAACCCATGTGCGCCTGGAAACCGTGCTCCTTCACACCGTTGCTGCCGTTGTAGTTAATCGCCACCGGCAGGAAGTGATACTGGATGTTCGGCCATTCGAACTCCGGACGGCTGCGGATGAAACCACCGGCTTCGAACTGGTTGCTGGCACCGATGCCGGTGCCGTTGAACAACCACTCGGCGCCGATGGCCGGTTGGTTGTACCAGAGCAGCGACGGGTACAGCGAGACCGGTTGGGTGCAGGCGTATTGCAGGTAGAGCTCCAAGTGGTCCTGGAGGTTTTCGCCGACACCCGGCAGGTCGTGCACCACCGGGATGTCGAGGCTTTCCAGCAGTTTGGCCGGGCCGACGCCGGAGCGTTGCAGGATCTGCGGCGAGGCGATGGCGCCTGAGCACAACAGCACTTCCTTGCGTGCCCGGGCTTCGACGCGCTCTTCAGCGGCGCCCACCAGATAACGCACGCCCACGGCACGCTTGCCTTCGAACAGGATCTTGTCGGTCAGGGCATGGGTGACGATGGTCAGGGTCGAACGCTTCTTGGCCACGTCCAGATACCCGCGCGCGGTGCTGGCGCGCCGGCCATTCGGCGTGACGGTGCGGTCCATCGGGCCGAAACCTTCCTGCTGATAGCCATTGAGATCTTCGGTACGCGGATAACCGGCCTGCACGCCGGCCTCTACCATGGCGTGGAACAGCGGGTTGTTGCCGGGCTTGGGTGTGGTCACGCTGACCGGGCCATCGCCGCCGTGGTAATCGTTCGGGCCGATGTCCCGGGTTTCGGCTTTCCTGAAATAGGGCAGGCAGTCCAGGTACGTCCAGTCTTCGAGGCCGGGCAGTTTTGCCCAGTTGTCGTAGTCCAGGGCGTTGCCACGGATGTAGCACATGCCGTTGATCAGCGAAGAGCCGCCCAGGCCTTTGCCGCGTCCGCATTCCATGCGACGGCCGTTCATGTGCGGCTCGGGATCGGTTTCGTAGGCCCAGTTGTAGCGTCGACCTTGCAGCGGGAACGCCAGGGCGGCGGGCATCTGCGTGCGAAAGTCCAGGCGATAGTCCGGGCCGCCGGCTTCGAGCAGCAGGACGGTGACGCCTTCGTCTTCGGTCAGACGGGTGGCCAGGGTGTTACCGGCGGAGCCGGCACCGATGATGATGTAATCGAATTCTTGGGACATGAAATGCACCCTCTTTAATTGGGTTCAGGTCGTGGCCGGTGAGTGTCTTTCACTCCATCGCGAGCAAGCTTTGCTCCCACAGGTTTCTGATAGACACAGCAGTTGTGTTAGAGCAGATTCCTTGTGGGAGCATGGCTTGCCCGCGATGACGGCCTCGCAGGCACCGCAGAAGCCGGGCTTTAGAACACCGACGCGTAATCGCCCAACTCGACCTGTACCGATTTGATGCGCGTGAAGTTGTTCAGCGAACTGATCCCGTTTTCGCGGCCCACGCCCGATTGTTTGTAGCCACCGACCGGCATCTTCGCGTCGGACTCGCCCCAGGCGTTGATCCAGCAGATACCGGCTTCCAGTTGGTGGATCACGCGGTGGGCGCGGTTCAGGTCGCGGGTCACGACGCCGGCGGCCAGGCCGAACTCGGTGTCATTGGCGCGGCGGATCACTTCTTCTTCGGTCTCGTAGCTGAGGATCGACATCACCGGGCCGAAGATTTCTTCCCGCACGATGGTCATCTCGTCGGTGCAATCGGTGAACACGGTCGGAGCGACGAACGCGCCCTTGGCGAACTCGCCGTCGGTCAGGCGCTTGCCGCCACACAGCAGGCGTGCGCCTTCGGCCTTGCCCTTCTCGATGTAGCCCAGCACGCTCTCCATGTGGGCGAAGCTCACCAGCGGGCCGAAGTTGGTGTTTTCGTCCTCTGGGTTGCCGATGCGGATGCGCGCCACGCGCTCGGCGATCTTGGCTTCGAACGCAGCTTTGAGATGGCTTGGTACGAACACGCGGGTGCCGTTGGTGCAGACCTGGCCGGAGCTGTAGAAGTTGGCCATCATCGCAGTGTCGGCGGCGCGATCCAGGTCGGCGTCGTCGCAGATGATCAGTGGCGACTTGCCGCCCAGTTCCATGGTCACGTCCTTGAGCGATGAACTCGAGGCGCTGGCCATGACTTTCTTGCCGGTGTCGGTGCCGCCGGTGAACGAGACTTTCTCGATGCGCGGGTGCTCGGTCAGCCAGGTGCCGACTTCACGGCCGCTGCCGGTCAACACGTTGAAGACTCCGGGCGGAACGCCGGCTTCGGTGTAGATCTCGGCCAGCTTCAAGGTGGTCAGCGAAGTGACTTCGCTTGGCTTGAAGATCATTGCGTTGCCGGCGGCCAGGGCTGGTGCGGACTTCCACAGCGCGATCTGGATCGGGTAGTTCCACGCGCCGATGCCAGCCACGATGCCCAGGGGCTCGCGACGGGTGTAGACGAACGAGGTATCGCGCAGCGGTATCTGCTCGCCTTCAATGGCGGGCACCAGGCCGGCGTAGTATTCCAGCACGTCGGCGCCGGTGACGATGTCGACGTAGCGGGTTTCGGAGTAGGCCTTGCCAGTGTCCAGGGTTTCCAGTGCGGCCAATTCATCGTTGCGCTCGCGCAGGATGTCCACGGCGCGGCGCAGGATCCGCGAGCGCTGCATGGCGGTCATGGCGGCCCAGATCTTCTGGCCCTTTTCGGCACTGACCACGGCGCGCTCGACGTCTTCTTTCGTCGCACGCTGCACTTGGGCAAGCACTTCACCGTTGGCAGGGTTGATGGCTTCGAAAGTGGCGTCGCCGCTGGCATCGCTGTACGCGCCATCGATGTAGAGTTTTTGCAGTTCGAAACGGGCCATAAAGTCCTCGCAAGTGCATAAGTGGTTGGCTGCCTCCGTGCGCGTCTTCTAAAGCTGACTACGCGGTTCGGCGGCGGTTCAGGAGTCGAGCGGTTCTGTGTGCTCTGGCGCCCCTGCTTTGCCCAGTTGGAAATCCATGTATTCGTAAGCGATCCGGTGTGCCTGGGCGGTGTCGAATGCGTCTCCCGACAGCGCCCCGCGCAGCCACAAACCGTCAATCAGCGCGGCCAGACCCCGTGCCGCACTGCGTGCCTCATCAAGGGGCAGGGCGCGACGGAACTGGCAACACAGGTTGGAATACAGACGGTGATCGTTGATCCGCTGCAACCTGTGCAATGACGGGTGATGCATGCTGGTGGCCCAGAAGGCCAGCCAGGTTTTCATTGCCGGGCCATTGACCTGGCTGGCGTCGAAGTTGGCCGCGATGATCACTTTCAGGTGTGCCCGCGGGCTCTTGTCCTCAAGTGCCAGCCGGCGCGCGGTGACGTTCTCGCTCAGCACCGTCATCAGATACTGAGCCGTAGCCGCGATCAGGCCATTCTTGTCCTGGAAATAGTGACTGATGATGCCGTTGGACACCCCGGCCAAACGGGCGATCAGCGCAATGCTGGCGTCCCCCATACCGACCTGATCGACGGCCTGCAACGTGGCTTCGATCAATTGCTGGCGGCGAATGGGTTGCATACCGACCTTGGGCATTGGGTGCATTTCCTCGGATCATTCGGCGGACAGAGATTGTCCGGCGGAGCGAGAAACAGTCTATTTTGTTTTGATTGAACGTTCAATCAATAAAAAATCGGGCGTACGTCTAGGCTCAAAGGTCGCTTTCCAGGAATGCAAAACCCTGTGGGAGCGAGACCTGTGGGAGCCGAGCTTGCTCGCGATGAACGATGACGCGGTTTGCAGTTGAACCGTGTCGATTCCATCGCGAGCAGGCTCGGCTCCTACAGGCTCGTTCCCACAGGGTTGAGGTTTAACCCAGGTTCTTGCCGAGCAGCGCGTGGTACAGCTCGCTGTCGCCGAGGATCCCGACCACTTTCTGGTTATCGTGGAGCACCAGTTTGTTGCCGGTCTGGTAGCGGATCTGCAACGCGTCGCGCATGCCGATGTTGGAATCCACCAGCGTCGGGCGACGGCCCAGGCCTTCGACAGGTTGCCCCTGGACCCAGTTCTGCAGGTCCAGTGCTGCGCCGTTCTGGCGTGCACCCTTGATGGTGTTGCCTTCGGCCAGGTCGAGCCAGGAATCGCCACCCGGATCCAGGCACACCGAACCGTTGATGCGCTTGCAGTTGTCCAGCGTGCGCATCAGGCTGCGGCCGCAGAGGACGTTGAGCGGGTTGGTATGGGCGACGAAGGTGCGCACATAGTCGTCCGCCGGGTTCAACACGATTTCTTCCGGCTTGCTGTACTGGATGATCCGGCCGTCTTTCATGATCGCGATCCGGCTGCCCAGTTTCAGGGCTTCGTCGAGGTCATGGCTGACGAACACGATGGTCTTGCTCAACTTGCGTTGCAGCTCCAGCAGTTCGTCCTGCAGGCCTTGGCGGATCAGCGGGTCGAGGGCCGAGAACGGTTCGTCCATCAACAGGATGTCGGCGTCCATCGCCAGGGCGCGGGCAAGACCGACCCGTTGCTGCATGCCGCCTGACAGTTCGTCGGGCTTCTTGTTGCGCCACTGGGCCAGGCCCACCAGCTCAAGTTTCTCATCCACCAGCTTGCGCCGTTCCTTTTCCGGACGGCCCTGCATTTCCAGGCCGAAGCTGATGTTCTCGCGCACCGTCAGCCAAGGCATCAGAGCGAACTTCTGGAACACCATGGCGATACGTTTGGTGCGCATCATCTTCAGTTCAGCGGGGCTGCAGGAGGCAATGTCGATCTGCCGGCCTTCATGCTCGACGAACAACTTGCCACGGCTCACGGTGTTCAGGCCGTTGATGCAGCGCAGCAGGCTGGATTTGCCGGAGCCGGACAGGCCCATCAGGACGCAGATTTCGCCTTTCTCGATGTCCAGGCTGGCTTTTTCCACGCCGACGATTTGCCCGGTCTTCTTCAGGATCTCGTTGCGGGTCATGCCTTGGTCGAGCAGTTTGAGGGCTTCGCGTGGATCTTTGGCGAAGATCACGTCGACCTGGTCGAAGCGGATTATGCTCATGCGTCACCCCCTGCTTTTGCGTCGGGTTGTTTGCAGATACGGTCGAGCATGATCGCCAGCAGTACGATCGCCAGGCCGGCTTCGAAGCCCAGGGCGATATCGGCGGTGTTCAGTGCGTTGACCACGGGTTTGCCCAGGCCGTCGGCGCCTACCAGTGCGGCGATCACCACCATCGACAACGACAGCATGATGCACTGTGTGACACCGGCCGCGATGCTTGGCATCGCATGGGGCAGTTCGATACGCGACAGGAGCTGGCGACGGGAGCAGCCAAAGGCCTTGCCGGCGTCCATCAGTTCTTCCGGAACGTCGCAGATGCCCAGGTAAGTCAGACGGATAGGCGCGGCAATCGCGAACACCACCGTGGAGATCAGGCCCGGGACCACACCCAGACCGAAGAGGGTCAGGGTAGGAATGAGGTAGACGAAGGTCGGTACGGTCTGCATCAGATCGAGTACCGGACGCATCATGGTGTAGAACATCGGCTTGTGCGCGGCAACAATGCCCAGCGGCACGCCGATTACGACGCAGACCAGGGTGGCGAACATCACCTGGGCCAGGGTTTCCATGGTTTCCTGCCAGTAACCGAGGTTGAGGATCAGCAGGAAGGAGGCAATGACGAATACGGTGAGGCCCCATTTACGCTGGATGAAATGCGCCAGCAGGGCAATGATGCCAATCAAGGCCAACGGGTTGAACCAGGTCAGCGCAAATGTCACGCCGTGAATCATCGTTTCCAGGAACAGTGCGATGGCGTCAAAGGTGCTGGCGCCATGTTGCGTCAACCATTCGACGAAGCCCGCAATGTACTGGCCCAAGGGTATTTTCTGATCAATCAGCATGGTAGTGAACGTCCGCATGCAAGGGATAAACAGCCCGGGCGGGTGAACCCGCCCGGCATAACTATTACTGTGCGAGCTTGGCTTTCACGGCTTCCAGGCCAGGTTTACCGTCAATGGTGGTCACGCCAGCGAGCCAGGTATCGAGTACCTGTGGGTTTTTCTGCAGCCAAGCCTTGGCGGCAGCTTCAGGCTTCATCTTGTCGTCCAAGACGTTGCCCATCAGTTTGCTTTCCATGTCGACCGTGAACTCGAGGTTCTTCAACAGCTGGCCAACGTTGCTGCATTCCTGGGTGTAACCCTTGCGGGTGTTCGTCGCCACGGTAGCGGCGCCGAAGTCCGGACCGAAGAACTCGTCGCCACCGGTCAGGTATTCAATGCTGAAACGGGTGTTCATCGGATGCGGTGCCCAGCCGAGGAACACTACGTCGGTACCGCGCTTGGAAGCACGGTCGACCTGGGACAGCATGCCCGCTTCGCTCGACTCGACAACCTTGAAGCCGGCGTCCTTCAGGCCGAAGGCATTCTTGTCGATCATGCTTTGGATCAGGCGATTGCCGTCGTTGCCCGGCTCGATGCCGTAGATCTTGCCGTCGAGTTCCTTCTTGAACTTGGCAATGTCGGAGAAGTCGTGCAGGCCTTTGTCGTAGAGGGCCTTCGGCACGGCCAGTGTGTACTTGGCGCCTTTGAGGTTGGTGCGCACTGTTTCCACGGTGCCGGCGTCGCGGTAGGCCTTGATGTCGTTTTCCATGGTCGGCATCCAGTTGCCGAGGAACACGTCCATGTTCTTACCGTCGGCCAGGGACTTGTAGGTCACCGGTACGGAAATCATGGTGGTCTTGGTCTTGTAGCCGAGGGCGTCAAGAATCACGCTGGTGGTGGCGGTGGTCACGGTGATGTCGGTCCAGCCGACGTCGGAGAAGTTAACAGTGCTGCATTGTGCGGGTTCAGCAGCGTTGGCCAGCATGGGAAGACTCAGCATGGCGGCCAACAACAACGACTTGGAACCTTTCATGAGTGGACTCCTGGTGTTTTATCGGCGGGTCCGGTCGGACAACCGCGCTTTGTATTGGGTGTTGCGGTTGGGGCGCGTGAACACTGTCTCGACACGCGGCCTTGAAAACGAGCCGTAACCGATCATGTACCAGCGCAAATCTGTCGCCTACAGGGTGAGTCGTATCCAGTACAGGGAGGGTCGCATCCAGTGTCGGTGACGTCGTTTACAGATTTTTTCCGCCTCCGACAGGTCACTGACACGCAAAAAAACGGCGTGGAACCCCGCCATGAGGCCGGCGGCGTTGGTGGGCATAATTGCGTCGGTGTCAGACGTCGACCCCAGAGGCAAAAACCGGATGATGCGGCCATCCCGGCGTTGAGCGTAGCAGCTCCGTCACCGGGCGCTCCTGCGCCCGGATATGCCCGTTCTGGAGGTTCTAGGCAATGGCAATCAGTGTGTTCGACCTGTTCAAAATCGGTATTGGCCCGTCCAGCTCTCACACGGTCGGCCCGATGCGCGCCGCGGCACTGTTTGTCGAGGCGTTGCGGGCAAAGGCGCTGCTGAACGACGTGCGACGGGTCGAGGTGCAGCTCTATGGTTCGCTGTCGGCCACCGGCATCGGTCACGGTAGCGATACCGCCGTCATCATGGGCCTGATGGGCGAGTGGCCAGATGCGATCGATCCGTCGCAGATTGCGCCGCGCATCGCACTGTTGCGCGAAACCGAGACCCTGCAACTGGACGGTCGCTTGCCAGTGCCTTTCGTATGGGCCCGGGACATGCGCCTGATCGACGAAAACCTGCCGTTCCATCCCAATGCCATGACGCTGGTGGCCGAAGGCGCCAGCGGTGAGCTGTTTCGCGACACCTATTATTCAGTCGGCGGCGGCTTTGTCGTCGATGAGGCCCAGGCTTCCAGCGGCGTGGCGGACCTGGACACCACCCGTCTGCCTTACGATTTCTCCAGCGCCGAAGAGCTGCTCACGCTGTGTCGCACCCATAACCTGCGTGTGGCCGAACTGATGATGGCCAACGAAAAGGCCTGGCGCTCGGAAGAAGAAATCCGCAGCGGGCTGATGAAGCTTTGGCGGGCGATGCAGGAATGTGTCGAGCATGGCCTCAAGCATGAAGGCATCCTGCCCGGCGGCCTGAACGTGCGCCGGCGTGCAGCCAAGTTGCACCGCAGCCTGCAAGAGTTGAACAAGCCGAATGTCATCGGTTCGACCCTGAGCGCAATGGAGTGGGTCAACCTCTTCGCCTTGGCGGTCAACGAGGAGAACGCCGCCGGTGGACGCATGGTGACGGCGCCGACCAATGGCGCGGCGGGGATCATTCCGGCGGTGCTGCACTATTTCATGAAGTTCAGCGAGGCCGTTACCGACGCCAACGTGGTGGATTATTTCCTCGGTGCGGCGGCGGTGGGCATCCTGTGCAAGAAGAACGCTTCGATTTCCGGTGCCGAAGTCGGTTGCCAGGGCGAAGTGGGCTCGGCCTGTGCCATGGCGGCGGCAGGTCTGGCGGAGATCCTCGGTGCCACGCCGGAGCAACTGTGCAACGCGGCGGAAATCGGCTTGGAACACAACCTTGGCCTGACCTGCGACCCGGTGGGCGGTCTGGTCCAGGTGCCTTGCATCGAGCGCAACGCGATCGCCGCGGTAAAAGCGATCAATGCGGCGCAAATGGCACTGCGCGGCGACGGCCAGCATTTCATCTCCCTGGACCGGGTGATCCGCACCATGCGCGATACCGGTGCCGACATGCACGACAAGTACAAAGAGACGTCGCGCGGTGGGTTGGCGGTCAGCGCGGTGGAATGCTGATAGAAGTCTAGTGGCGAGGGGATTTTATCCCCGCTGGGTCGCGAAGCGGCCCTTCAGGTACTTTTGATACACCGAGTTGTCTGTATTCAGGGCTGCTTCGCAGCCCGGCGGGGATAAAATCCCTCGCCACAAGCGCTCTGAAACTGCTCAATAAATGAACATTACGCCATAGTCCCGCCACTTTTTAGCGCGTCGCAATCAGATAAGACCCGTTCGTCGGGTTAGCCGTTGCGCAGCTATCAACCGTTCGTCCACCGCGCTTGGGGTGACACTGTTCCGAAAGTGGCGCAGCCCAGTTCCCACAAGTGCTACCGAAGTGCTCACTGCCCGCAGTGATAGGCGCCAGCCGCCCTTGAAGACCCCGATAATCCACACGCGTTATGCGCCTTATATAGACGGCTCGGCATGTCGTTTTCAGGATTTATTGAATGCCTATTCAAATTTAGGCACGGCAATTGCTCTACCAATACAAAGCCCGTCTCCTGTGTAGAGACCGAGGGCATCACCAATAAAAAGAGCCTCCGCCTGAGGCCATCACCGCTTTGTGTGAGGAGATACCGCGATGACGTCGACCCACTCCGGGGCCCAACCCCAGAACCGTGCGCCTCAGTCCATCGGCTTTCTGCTGCTGGACAATTTCACGCTGATTTCCCTGGCGTCCGCTGTGGAACCCCTGCGCATGGCCAACCAGCTATCCGGGCGCGAGCTGTATCGCTGGACCACCCTCACCGTGGATGGCGGGCAGGTCTGGGCCAGTGACGGTCTGCAGATCACCCCGGACGCCTCCATGCACAAGGCGCCGGCCCTGGATACCGTCATCGTCTGTGGCGGCATCGGCATCCAGCGCACCGTTACCCGTGAACACGTGTCCTGGCTGCAAGGCCAGGCCCGTCAGTCCCGTCGCCTTGGCGCGGTCTGCACCGGCAGTTGGGCATTGGCCTGCGCCGGTCTGCTCGATGGGTTCGACTGCAGCGTGCACTGGGAATGCCTGGCGGCGATGCAGGAAGCGTTCCCGCGAGTGTCGATGAGTACCCGCCTGTTCACCCTCGACCGTAACCGTTTCACCAGCTCCGGCGGCACCGCTCCGCTGGACATGATGCTGCACCTGATCAGCCGCGATCATGGTCGCGAGTTGTCGGCGGCCATCTCGGAAATGTTTGTCTATGAGCGCATCCGCAACGAGCAGGATCACCAGCGTGTGCCGCTCAAGCACATGCTTGGCACCAACCAGCCGAAGTTGCAGGAAATCGTCGCGCTGATGGAGGCCAACCTCGAAGAACCGATCGACCTGGACGAACTGGCGGTGTACGTCGCCGTCTCCCGGCGTCAGCTCGAGCGGTTGTTCCAGAAATACCTGCACTGCTCGCCGTCGCGCTATTACCTCAAACTGCGACTGATCCGTGCACGGCAACTGCTCAAGCAGACGCCGATGTCGATCATCGAAGTGGCATCGGTGTGCGGCTTCGTCTCCACGCCGCACTTCTCCAAGTGCTACCGCGAATACTTCGGCATTCCACCGCGGGACGAGCGCGTCGGTTCCAACACCACGCAACAGGTGGCGATGATGCCGTTGCCGCAGGCTCTGGTGCTGTCGCCGTTGTCCGGTCCGCTGTCGGCGTTGAGCCAGGCGCGTAACGAGTCGACATTTGCCAGCGTAAGGCTCTAAACCGAGGCGCTTTCGTCGCGAGCAAGCTTTGCTCCAACAGGCTTATCGACATGCCTGGACTACCCCCAAGAAGTTGGACACAAATCCAATCCTTAGGGGCAGTCCAGGCCTGTGGGAGCAAAGCTTGCTCGCGATAGATTTTTCAGGCGCTGTGGTTCTGCTGGTATTGCGCCAGTGCCGGCAACAGTTGCTTATCGATCGCCTGGCGCACGGCCGGCAGGATGGTAGCGCTGCTGGTGTACATTTCCTTGACCATCCGGCGCAGTTCATTGGCACGAGCCTTGTCCAGGCCGCGCACCGCACACTCGCAGGCCTGCTCGGCGGTAGAGCCGCTGGGTATCTGGAGGCCGAGAGCCTTGAGCTGGCCCAGCAGGTCTTCCTGGTCGATCAAATCGGCGTGCATCATGACGCTTTTCCTTGTTCATGGATGGGGGCGTGACTCGATTCTGGTAGCCACCCGAAGCTGCGGCAAGGGCAAATCGTCGCGATGACCTATATGGCTATGAGCGTGTCGTTTTCGGCTAACTGACGCTGACCGGGACTGGGCACACTGGCCTCAAGCTGAATCACGATGGTTTGGTCACCCTCGCGCTGACAGCTCCTCCAGTAACGCCTCCTGCCCCGATCATGTCACGGCTTGATCGGGGATTTTTTTGCCTGCGTGTCCGTGCCGACGCCTTCGCGAGCAGGCCCGATCCCACAGGGGAGCGGGGGCTTCTGTGGGAGCGAGCCTGCTCGCGATGGCTACGACGCGGTCTAGCGCTGCAATACCAGAATCCGCGACAGCAACTCATCCCGGTCCACATAGCAGCCCTGGAAATGCCGCGCCCCGGTGGCCGGGTCGAAGGCGTTGCGAGCGTGGAGGGTGCGGCGGTTGTCGAAGCACCACAACTGGCCGGGCTCCAGCCGCTGTGTCAGGCGAAACGAAGGTTCGCGGGTCAAGGCGATGAAGCGTCGGTAGGCGCGGTAGAGGTCGGGCATCTGCTCGACTGAGGTGTCGAACGGCCCACGCAGGAAGTTCGCCATGCGGATTTCGGAAACCTGCCCCAGCGCGTCCAGCGCGATGATGGGCGCCAGGCAGCGGTAATCGCTGTGGCGATCCTTGTTGCGAAACTCCACCGGGATCGTGCACAGCGCCGCAAAAGCCTCCGGGTCTTCCTGGCGCAGGGCTTCGGCAATGGCGAAACCATCGACGAAAATACTCTCGCCGCCATCCGCGTCGTTGACCAGGCAATGCAGGAACTGCAACCCCGGTTGCAACTCCCGGGTCGGCAAGTCGCTGTGCAGTGGCAGGTTGAAGGCGGTGTAGGCGTTACTGTCGGCGTTGGCCTTGGATTGCACATTGAACAGCACGCCGAAGTTGCTCTCGCGGATGAATGAGATGCGCTGGGCAATCTGTTTCAGCGAGCCGGGTTCGGTGGGCACGCCGCGCACCTGGGTCAGACCGATGTCTCGTACCGCGAGCAGCCATTGCAGCAGCGCGCTGTCATCCTCCATCAGCGCCGGATAATCGAACACCGGCAGTTGCAGATCGTGTTTCCAAAGTTGGCGCTTGGCCTTGCCCGCCAGGCGCTCGGCCCTGGATTCATCGTCGTAGGCGTGGGCGCGCAGCCAGCCCGGGTCGAAACGGCTTTGGTGGCCGTCTTGCCAATCCACCCACAGGCTGCCTTCGTCGTCGAGGCGGATTGCGCCAGGCGCCAGGTCTTCGGGCACATCGACGATTTCCAGCACCTGTTCCCGGGTAACGGTATAGACGCAGTGGGAGCACGGACAGTTATCCCGCAGCCATTGATGATGAAACGGGCTGATCCGGCCATCGGCCCAGGTGACCTGTATCCGGTCGGCGAAGGGACTTGCCGCGGTCAACGCGCAAACCCGGGGATAGCGACGGAAGTCGGCAACAGCGGCGGCGGTGTTCATGGCGATCTCCTTTTCTAGGCTTGGCGGGCAGGCGGCAGGGCGATGACCCGACCGATGCAAGCCGACGGCGGCAGCTCGGACTGTTCGCTGATCAAGGCCTTGAGTTTGCCCAGAGTAGGTTCCGTGAAAGGCGCCGAACGCGGGCCCGCCAAATCGACGTGCAGCAGCATCTGTTCGTTGCCCGCCAGCTCCTTGTCGCCGCCAACCAGGTGCAGGCTGTGGTAGAGATGCAAGCGTTTGGCGTCGTGACCGATGATCTGCGTATGCACTTCGACGTTGGCGTCGACCTTCACTTCGTGCAGGTAATTGAGGTGCAGTTCGAGGGTGAACAACGAGTGGCCGCTGGCGTCGCGGTTCTGGCTGTCCATGTCGAGCATGTCCATCAGTGCGTCGGTGGCGTAGCTGAAAATCAGCAGGTAGTAGGCGTCGCGCAGGTGACCGTTGTAATCGACCCATTCGGGGCGGATGTGGGTTTGGTAGGTGGTGAGGGTGGGCATGGTTCAGGTTCCGACAGGTGTAGTGACTGGTCTGGCCTCATCGCGAGCAGGCTCGCTCCCACCTGTGCGATGCAGATCCAATGTGGAAGCGAGCCTGCTCGCGATGGAGGCCAGAAAAGGATTACTCGGTAAACGCCATCCCATGCTTCTCTTTCGTGGTCCTTACCGCTTCCAGCACCGCCAGCAGGCAATCGTCACGATAGCGCTCCAGCGCCGAAATGCTGTGGCTGCCCAGCTGATCGCTGGTGCCTTCCACCACATCGTCGATCAGCTTCTCGGTCAGTTCCGGCGCCGGCAGGTAGGTCCACGGCAATTGCAGCGCCGGGCCGAACTGGGCCATGAAATGGCGCATCCCGGCATCGCCGCCAGCCAAGGTGTACGTCAGGAACGTACCCATGAACGACCAGCGCAGGCCGGCACCAAAACGAATGGCATCATCGATTTCCCCGGTGGTCGCCACGCCGTCGTTGACCAGGTGCAGGGCTTCGCGCCAGAGCGCTTCAAGCAGGCGATCGGCGATGAAGCCGGGGACTTCCTTGCGCACGTGCAGGGGGCGCATGCCGAGCGATTCATAGACCTGCATGGCGGCCTGGATGGCTTCGGGCGCGGTGTTCTTGCCACCGACCACTTCCACCAGCGGCAGCAGGTACACCGGGTTGAACGGGTGACCGACTACGCAGCGTTCCGGATGGGTGGAACCTTCGTAGAACTCGCTAGGCAGCAGCCCCGACGTGCTGGAGCCGATCAGCGCATTGGGCTTGGCGGCAGCGCTGATCTGGCTGTGCAGTTGGAGTTTGAGTTCCAGGCGCTCGGGGGCGCTCTCCTGGATGAAGTCGGCATCGCGCACGCATTCTTCGATGGTCGCGACAAAGCGCAGTCGGTCCTGGGAAGCGCCAGGCGCCAGGCCTTGTTTCTCCAGTGCGCCCCAGGCACTGGCGACGCGTTTGCGCAGCGCTGCCTCGGCACCCGGTGCCGGGTCCCAGGCCACGACGTCCAGGCCATGGGCCAGGGCCCGGCTGATCCAGCCGCTGCCGATGACGCCACTGCCCAGGGCGGCGAAGATCTTGATGTCGGTGATAAAGCTCATGGTGGTTTCCTGAAGAGTGCGATGAACTGAATGTGGGAGCGAGCCTGCTCGCGATGGCGGAGTGTCAGTCGGCACATCGATAGGCTGTTGTACCGCTATCGCGAGCGGGCTCGCTCCCACAGGGATATGCAAAGGCTCGGGTCAGCTGCGCTTGGTCAGGCCCATTTTCTTGCGGCCTTCAGCGGGCGTGAGCACGCGGGCACCGAGGCGGCTGAGGATTTCGCCGGCTCGTTCCACCAGTTGGCCGTTGGTGGCGAGCACGCCTTTGTCCAGCCACAGGTTGTCCTCCAGTCCGACCCGTACGTTGCCGCCCAGCAGCACCGCCTGGGCGGCCATTGGCATCTGCATGCGCCCGATGCCGAAGCCGGCCCACACCGCGTCCGCCGGCAGGTTGTCGACCATGGCTTTCATGGTGGTGGTGTCGGCCGGAGCGCCCCATGGGATGCCCAGGCAGAGTTGGAACAGGGGGTTGTCCAGCAGACCTTCCTTGATCATTTGCTTGGCGAACCACAGGTGGCCGGTGTCGAAGATTTCCAGTTCGGCCTTGACCCCCAGCTCGGTGATGCGCCGAGCCCCGGCCCGCAGTTGCGCCGGAGTGGAGACGTAGATGGTGTCGCCGTCGCCGAAATTCAGGGTGCCGCAATCCAGGGTGCAGATTTCCGGCAGCAATTCTTCGACGTGGGCCAGGCGGGTCAGCGGTCCCACCAGATCGGTGTTGGGACCGAACTCCATGGGCCGCTCGCCGCTGCCAATCTCCAGGTCGCCACCCATGCCGGCGGTGAGGTTGACGATGATGTCCACGTCAGCCTCGCGGATGCGTTCCATCACTTCGCGATACAGCGCCACGTCGCGGCTGAACTTGCCGGTCTGAGGGTCGCGGACGTGGCAATGGACCACTGTAGCCCCGGCCTTGGCGGCTTCTACAGCGGCCTCGGCGATCTGTTTCGGCGTGACCGGTACGTGAGGGCTCTTGGCGGTCGTGTCGCCAGCACCGGTGAGTGCGCAGGTGATGATGACGTCGTGGTTCATGGTGCGGTTTCCTTCAGGCGTAGTGAGTCACTGCGCAGCCAGTTGAGTGCCGCGCAGAGGAATAACGTTCGATCAGTTACTGGTCAGTTTCAGGTTGTCGGCGGCCGGCTTGCCGTCGAAGGTGGTCACGCCTTCGAGCCAGCGCTGCTTGTCCTGCGGATGGTCCTTGAGCCATTGCCGGGCCGATTCGAGCGGGTCCTTGTGATCCAGCAGCGGCTGCATCATCCGGCTCTCGTCTTCGGCGCTGAAGGTCAGGTTGCTCAGCAACCGGCTGACGTTCGGGCATTGTTCGGCGTAGTTCGGCGCCGTGACGGTCCAAACGGTGGCCATGCCTTCATTCGGGCCGAGGGCGTCGTCGCTGCCGGTGAGGTAGGTCATCTGTACGTTGACGTTCATCGGGTGCGGTGCCCAGCCGAAGAACACCACGGCTTCCTTGCGCCGCACGGCACGGTCCACGGCGGCAAGCATGCCGGCCTCGCTGGACTCCACCAGTTGGAATTTGCCCAGGCCGAACTGGTTCTTGGCGATCATTGCCTTGATCTGGGTATTGGCGCCGGAGCCGGGTTCGATGCCATAGATCTTGCCGCCCAGTTCCTTTTCGAACTTGGCGATGTCGGCGAAGGTCTTCAGGCCCTTGTCGGCCAGGTAAGTCGGCACGGCCAGGGTGGCGCGGGCATCTTTCAGGCTGGGTTGCTCCAGCACCTTCACCTGCTTGGCCTCGACGAACGGTGTGATGGTCTGGGTCATCAGCGGGTTCCAATAGCCCAGGAACATGTCCAGGCGTTGATCGCGGATGCCAGCGAAGATGATCTGTTGGGAAGCGCTGGTCTGTTTGGTCTGGTAGCCGAGGCCGTCGAGCATCACCTGGGTCAAGGCACTGGTGGCGATGACGTCGGTCCAGTTGACCACGCCCAGGCGCACGTTCTGGCACGTGGCCGGTTCGGCTGCCAGGGTGGTGGAGCTCATGCCCAGAAAGGTGGTACCGCTGAGTGCAAGAACGCAGTAGCTGATCAGTCGTTTCATGTCGGGTTCCTCGGCAGCTTATTGTTATGGGTTCCGGTGTCTGCGCGCCGGTGATGCCAAGTTACGCAGCCGGCCCTTTCGCAAAACGCACTGCGGCGACTCGCACTTGCACTGCAGCGACCTCTTGAATGGCCCCTGCAAGTGGCGTATCAAGACTCCCACGCTACCCGTCGACCGAGTGCGCCATGTCCCAGGATTTCTATTTTTTGCTGATGCCGGGTTTTTCGGCCATCGGCTTCATTTCGGCCATCGAACCGTTGCGGGTCGCCAATCGCTTTCGTGGCGAACTGTACCGCTGGCATGTGCTGAGTGCCGATGGCGGCGCGGTCCTGGCCAGCAATGGCATGTCGGTCAACGCCGACGCTGCGCTGGAGCCGTTGAAAAAAGGCGCGACCCTGTGGGTGGTGGCGGGGTTCGAACCGCTGAAGTTCGCCACACCGGCGTTGGAGCGCTGGTTGCACCGACTGGACAAGGAAGGCGTGACCCTGGGCGGCATCGATACAGGCAGTGTGGTCCTGGCCGATGCGGGATTGCTGGAGGGGCACCGCGTGACCCTGCACTGGGAGGCCATCGAGGCGTTCAAGGAGTCCTATCCACAGCTCAGCGTGACCCAGGAGCTCTTCGAAATCGACCGCCGCCGCATCACCTGCGCAGGGGGCACTGCCTCCATCGATCTCATGCTGGACCTGATCGGCCAGGCCCACGGCGCGGACCTGGCGATTCAGGTCAGCGAACAATTCGTGCTCGGTCGCATCCGTCCGCGCAAGGATCACCAGCGCATGGAAATCGCCAGCCGCTACGGCATCCGCAACAAGAAGCTGGTGCATGTCATCGGTGAGATGGAAACCCACAGCGAGCCGCCCCTGAGTACCCTTGAACTGGCCGATTCCATCGGGGTTACCCGTCGCCAGCTCGAACGGCTGTTCCGTCTGCACCTGAACGACACCCCCAGCAATTTCTACCTGCGCCTGCGCCTGGAAAAGGCCCGGCAACTGCTGCGCCAGACCGACATGAGCGTACTGGAAGTGAGCATCGCCTGCGGGTTCGAGTCACCGTCGTACTTCACCCGCAGTTATCGGGCGAGGTTCGAACGCTGCCCTCGGGAGGATCGGCGCAAGGTGGTCTGAGGGCCGAACACAGGCCCTGTGGGAGCGAGCCTGCTCGCGATGACGGTGGCAAATCCAACATGGATACCTACTGATCCACCGCCTTCGCGAGCAGGCTCGCTCCCACAGGAAATCTGCTTATTGCTTCATCAACGCCGCACACGCCGTCTTGTAAGCCTCATGCTGATATTTGTTCAGCGTCGCTGGCAGGGCGAAGTCATGTTTCTTGTGTTGCGCGTTGATCGTCTGCGGTGAGAGCAGCGTCACGTCGCAACCTTCCAGCAACTGCAAGACCCCTTCAATCTTGAAGGTTGTCGGGCCGCCAGCGAACTCGCCTTTCTTGCTGCGTTTCTTGATCGCGATGCGTTCGATCGCGTTCTCGGCGACGAACGCCCGTACCCGGGCCGCGAAAGCCTTGACGTTGGCGGCTTCGTCATCATCGTCCAGGGCGATTTTCCGGGTGTTCAGCGCGACGTGGCTCAATGCCTGTTGATCCAGCGAAGCGACGGCGATGATCGCTTCGCTGCCTTTGATTTCGATGCCGCAGATAATCATTCGAGCCTTCGGAGTGGGGAGGTATGAGGTCCAAGTCTATCCATATCGGAGCCGGGGGACGTGGTGATTTTTATCGCCTCAGTCCAGGGACTTGCGCAGATCCAGCATGATTTTGTCGAAGTAGTCGACTCGGATAACGCCGAAGCGGGGGTACTCGAAGTCCAGGATCACATACAACACGCAGACCATGACCACCGCGTAGCCCAGGCTGTGCAGCCAGTGACGCTGCGCCGTGCCGGCCATGCCGTAGCCGATCAGTACGGCACTGACCAGGGTCATGGTCACCAGCATCAGGTAAATGATCAGTGGTGGGTGGGTTTCGTGGGCCACGGCGCGGGTGGTGGTGATGTCGATCATTTCGTTCTGCGCTTGCAGCACGCTGACGCCCAGGGTCGGCGTGGGCATCTGCTGCAGGGCGGCGACGGTGCGTTTCCAGATGGTTTGCTGCAACTCGTTGGCCCGGTCATGGGCGGCTTCGTCGATCTCATCCTCGCGCAAGTCGCGGTAGTAGTCGATTCGGGCGTCGACATAATCCCTGAATGCCTGGCGCACCGCCGGTTGCTCGGCGGCCGGCAGCAGGTCCAGGCGCAACCAGGCGGTGCCCATCGCGTTGGTTTCGGCGACGATCAGCGTTCGCTGCTGATCCAGGCGCGAGGCGGCACCGGAGAAGGTAAAGGCAATCAGCAGCGCCAGCAGGCCGAACACTGCGCCTTCAATCGCTCCAACGCCCTGGCGGGCACCCTCCGGGTCCAGGGCAAGATGGCGGTTGCCGATCCGGCGACCGGCCTCGATGCCCAGCACGATGGCGATGAAAATGGCCACGCCGTAGAAGGGCAGGACGGTAAGCGCGTGCATACGAAAATCCCTTGAATGTCGTGCTCGACTCGTCTGTACGGCTAGACCGGACGATGACCGGTGAGTCCCTCAAAGGGTGAAATTATCCCGCCCCTGGATGGAGAAACTGCCCTGGATAACGCTTCCGGCGGGTCCGAAAGTGAAATTACCGAGGTAGGTTTCCTCCTCATGATTGAACATCACCGAGACGGAGCCGTTGTCGGCATCATTGGTCCGGAAGCGTGTCTGGCCGTTCTCCGCCCACATTGTCCAGTAAGTGACGTACACCTTCCGCTCCCCGATCACCAGGGTCTCGTTGGTCACTTCTGGGCTGAACACCATTTCGATTCCGCGAATGACCCGTTCGGCGGCCGTGTCCGGCACCTGGACGGCGGAAAGCGTCAGGCGTAGCTGTCGGTCCGTCGTGTAATAGTCGTAGGCAAAATTGATCATGTTGGACTGGAAGGGCGCGCCGTCCTCCAGCTGGGCGACAACATTGCCGGATGATGGGGTTTGCCGGGTCTGAGGCAAGATATGTTGAGTCAGCATGATCAGCTCCCTGGCGATTAGGCCGGAGTCACGTGAATTCCTGTCACGTGCTGATCCTAGGCTTCTCTGTTTGGCCCGCCTACTGTCATAGTTGACAGTTGGCGGCTAGTGGACTGTGAGGCCGATTCGGGGATTCGAGCACTAGAGCTCCAGTTGATCGGCATGGATACCAAAGGCCGCGGCAATCTTCTCGCGAGTGGCCCGGCGGGGTTTTGCAACGGACTCCTGCTGGGCAAAGGCCGGTTGCGAAATGCCCAGGCGCTTGGCGACGTCGTCCTGGGTCAGGTTCAGATGTTCGCGCCAGGCGCGGATGGGGGTTGCGCCGTCGACGATGCGGCTGACCACCTCATGGGGGATTAGCTCTGGCTCCAGCTTTTGTGCAACGTATTGTGAATACGGAATCACCACAAATGCCGGATTTCCCTCGGCATCGTTGATGATCTGAATATCAGTAGGTACGTTCATCGCGTTTCTTGACCTCTTGAATGCTGACGACCTTGATCGCCCCGTCCCAATCGAACATGACTCGATAGCTCCCAACTCGAAGGCGGTAAGCGTAGCCATGGCCGACAAGCGCTTTGACATTCACCACATCAGGCATTTCAACGAGAGCCGAGATGGCGTCCCGGACCTGAGTCTGATGGAGAGAATGCAATTTCAGAAGCTGCTTAACGGCTTTTCGGGTCCAGTAGATAGTGTTCATGAAAGAATATAAGTCTTTTATAAGATTTGCGAATCCTGACTTATATTTTTTCCGAAGCCAATGCATGAACGGTGTCTGGATATTGCCCCGTCATCACTCCTGCCCAATCGACTCCAAAAACTCCGACCGATCATCGCTCACCTGGGCCATGCAGTCGTTTTCGGCGATTTTGTACGCTTCGCTGCCCGGTTTGGCCGGGAAGGCGGCGATGGCGCAATCGGCCTCGCGCTGCTTCTGCCATAGTTGCTGGGCGGCCTTGATCTTGCCGGTGATGTCGTTGAGCTGGGCCTTGTCGCTGCCGTAGCGGGTCTGCAGGCGTTCGTTGAGGCTTTGCAGGTTTTCGCTCAGCAGCTGTTCGGCGGCCGTCTTGCCATAGGCCGAGCAGGCCAGGGTCTGGACGTCGTTTTCGACGGCGTCGCAAGGGTTCTGTTCGGTGTCTTCGGTCGCATGGGCGACGGTGCTGATCAGTGCCAAAGCCAGGAGGATTGATTTCATTGCGTTGCCGCTCGAGTCCAGTGAAAACCAGTGATGCAGCGGATTCTGGCGCAAGCGCCGGGCAAAGAACAGACGGGGAGGATGGGCCTGTCGCAGCCCTTTGTCGCGGATTGACGCTTTCGGCAATTCCCCTGTCGTTTTTGCACCGGGTCGCCACGGCCCTCAGGCATATGCTGGCCCCAAAGCGCCGGCAGACGATTCGGCGCATGAAATCCGATAAAAGGGGACTGCCTGATGAGCCCAGCCGAATTGCACGCCGACAGCATCGTTATCGACGGGCTGATCATTGCCAAATGGAACCGCGACCTGTTCGAAGACATGCGCAAGGGCGGCCTGACCGCTGCCAACTGCACCGTGTCGGTATGGGAAGGCTTCCAGGCCACCATCAACAACATCGCAGCCAGCCAGAAACTGATCCGCGAGAATAGCGACCTGGTGATCCCGGTGAAAACCACTGCGGACATCCGCCTCGCCAAGGAACAGGGCAAGACCGGCATCATCTTCGGCTTCCAGAACGCCCACGCCTTCGAAGACCAGCTCGGTTACGTCGAGATCTTCAAGCAGCTCGGCGTCGGTGTGGTGCAGATGTGCTACAACACCCAGAACCTGGTCGGCACCGGCTGCTACGAGCGCGACGGTGGCCTGTCGGGTTTCGGTCGTGAAATCGTTGCCGAGATGAACCGTGTCGGCATCATGTGCGACCTGTCCCACGTCGGTTCCAAGACTTCCGAAGAGGTCATCCTCGAGTCGAAGAAGCCCGTCTGCTACTCCCACTGCCTGCCGTCCGGCTTGAAAGAGCACCCACGCAACAAGTCCGATGAAGAACTGAAATTCATTGCCGATCATGGCGGTTTCGTCGGCGTGACCATGTTTGCGCCGTTCCTGGCCAAGGGCATCGATTCGACCATCGACGACTACGCCGAAGCCATCGAATACACCATGAACATCGTCGGTGAGGACGCCATTGGCATCGGTACCGACTTCACCCAGGGCCACGATCAGGCGTTCTTCGAAATGCTGACCCACGACAAGGGCTACGCCCGCCGTCTGACCAGCTTCGGCAAGATCATCAACCCCCTGGGCATCCGCACCGTGGGCGAGTTCCCGAACCTCACCGAAACGCTGCTCAAGCGCGGTCATTCCGAGCGAGTGGTGCGCAAGATCATGGGTGAGAACTGGGTGAACGTTTTGAAAGACGTCTGGGGCGAATAAACGCCGCTGCTGCACTGAATCCTTTACCTGCGGCCATCCGCGCCGCGGGCAACATCACGAATTTCCGGAGTCAAGTTTCAATGGCCAAAATCGCCCCTCAACTGCCTATCGAAGTCGACAGCGAAACCGGTGTCTGGACCTCCGACGCCCTGCCGATGCTCTATGTACCGCGTCACTTCTTCGTCAACAACCACATGGGCATCGAGGAAGTGCTGGGCGCCGACGCCTACGCCGAGATCCTCTACAAGGCCGGCTACAAATCCGCCTGGCACTGGTGTGAAAAAGAAGCCGAATGCCACGGCCTGGAAGGCGTCGCGGTGTTCGAACACTACATGAAGCGTCTGTCGCAACGTGGTTGGGGCCTGTTCAAGATCCAGGACATCGACCTCGACAAAGGCACCTGCAGCGTCAAGCTCGAACACTCGGCATTCGTGTACGTGTACGGCAAGGTCGGACGCAAGGTCGACTACATGTTCACCGGCTGGTTCGCCGGTGCCATGGACCAGATTCTCGCTGCTCGCGGCAGTTCGATCCGTACCGTGGCCGAGCAGGTCTACGGTGGTTCCGAAGAAGGCCACGACGACGGCCTGTTCATCGTCAAGCCGTTGTAAGTCGAGGATTGCGCCATGGCTTTTGAAGCAATGTTCCAGCCGATCCAGATCGGCAAACTGACCATCCGCAACCGCGTGCTCAGCACCGCTCACGCCGAGGTCTATGCCACTGACGGCGGGATGACCACCGACCGGTACGTGAAGTATTACGAAGAGAAGGCCAAGGGCGGCATCGGCCTGGCGATTTGTGGTGGCTCGTCGGTAGTTGCCATCGACAGCCCGCAGGAGTGGTGGAGCTCGGTGAACCTGTCCACCGACCGCATCATTCCGCACTTCCAGAACCTGGCCGACGCCATGCACAAGCATGGCGCCAAGATCATGATCCAGATTACCCACATGGGCCGTCGCTCGCGTTGGGACGGCTTCAACTGGCCGACCCTGATGTCGCCGTCCGGTGTCCGTGAGCCGGTGCACCGCGCTACGTGCAAGACCATCGAGCCGGAAGAAATCTGGCGGGTGATCGGCAACTACGCCCAGGCCGCGCGCCGGGCCAAGGCCGGTGGCCTGGACGGCGTCGAGCTGTCAGCCGTGCACCAGCACATGATCGACCAGTTCTGGAGCCCGCGGGTCAACAAGCGTACCGACGAATGGGGCGGCAGCTTCGAAGGCCGGATGAAGTTCGGCCTGGAAGTGCTCAAGGCCGTGCGCGCCGAAGTGGGCGACGACTTCTGCGTGGGCATGCGCATCTGCGGTGACGAGTTCCACCCGGACGGCCTGTCCCATGAAGACATGAAGCAGATCGCCAAGTACTACGACGACACTGGCATGCTGGACTTCATCGGCGTCGTGGGTTCGGGTTGCGACACCCACAACACCCTGGCCAACGTCATCCCGAACATGAGTTATCCACCGGAGCCGTTCCTGCACCTGGCCGCCGGTATCAAGGAAGTGGTCAAGGTTCCGGTGCTGCACGCGCAGAACATCAAGGACCCGAACCAGGCCACGCGGATTCTGGAGGGCGGTTATGTCGACATGGTCGGCATGACCCGTGCCCACATCGCCGACCCGCACCTGATCGCCAAGATCAAAATGGGCCAGGTCGACCAGATCAAACAGTGCGTCGGCGCCAACTACTGCATCGACCGTCAGTACCAAGGCCTGGACGTCCTGTGCATCCAGAACGCCGCGACCTCCCGTGAATACATGGGCGTGCCGCACATCATCGAGAAATCCACCGGGCCGAAACGCAAGGTGGTGGTGGTCGGTGCCGGCCCGGCCGGGATGGAAGCCGCTCGCGTGGCGGCTGAACGTGGCCACGACGTGACCCTGTTCGAGAAGAAAGAATTCATCGGTGGGCAGATCACCACCGCTTCGAAAGCCCCGCAACGGGACCAGATCGCCGGTATCACCCGTTGGTTCCAACTGGAACTGGCGCGGCTGAAAGTCGACCTGCGCCTGGGCGTGGCGGCCGACGCGGCGACCATCATGGACTTGCGTCCGGATGTGGTGGTGCTGGCGGTGGGTGGTCATCCGAACCTGGAGCAGAACGAGCACTGGGGCGCCGCCGAAGGGCTGGTGGTCAGCAGCTGGGACGTGCTCGATGGCAAGGTCGCACCGGGCAAGAACGTGCTGGTCTACGACACCATCTGTGAGTTCACCGGCATGTCGGTGGCCGACTTCCTCGCCGACAAGGGCAGCCAGGTCGAGATCGTCACCGACGATATCAAGCCGGGCGTGGCCATTGGCGGGACCTCGTTCCCCACCTACTACCGCAGCATGTACCCGAAAGAAGTGATCATGACCGGGGACATGATGCTGGAGAAGGTCTACCGCGAAGGCGACAAGCTGGTGGCGGTGCTGGAGAACGAATACACCGGGGCCAAGGAAGAACGCGTGGTTGACCAGGTGGTGGTGGAGAACGGCGTGCGGCCGGACGAGGAAATCTACTACGCCCTCAAGGAAGGTTCGCGCAACAAGGGCCAGATCGACGTCGAAGCTCTGTTCGCGATCAAGCCTCAACCGTGCCTGGAGCAGAGCGGCGATGGCTACCTGCTGTTCCGCATCGGTGACTGTGTGGCGCAGCGTAATACTCACGCCGCCATCTATGACGCCCTGCGGCTGTGCAAGGATTTCTAACGGCTTGTGGATAACCCAGTGGGAGCAAGGCTTGCCCGCGATAGCAGCGATACGGAGCATCTGACTGACCGAGTCAATCCCATCGCGGGCAAGCCTTGCTCCCACAGGAATCGAGCAAGACATCCAGGTTTCTGTGCCTGCAAGACCTGAGGTCTTTGGGAGCTTCACCATGCTGAACACCCTTCTTCCCATCCTGCTGTTCGCCGCTTTGGGCCTCGCGGTCCTTGGCGCCTTGCGGCGGGTGAACATGTGGCGCCGGGGGCGACCGTCCAAGGTCAACCTGATCGGCGGCCTCTTTGCCATGCCCAAGCGCTACATGGTGGATTTGCACCACGTGGTGGCGCGGGACAAATACATTGCCAACACCCACGTTGCCACGGCCGGTGGTGCGGTGGCATCGCTCGTGCTGGCGATCCTGGTGCACGGTTTCGGCCTGCATAACCGTATCCTTGGCTATGCACTGCTGTTGATGTCGGCGGTGATGTTCGTCGGTGCGATCTTTGTCTACCTGCGTCGGCGCAATCCGCCGGCGCGCCTGTCCAAAGGCCCGTGGATGCGCCTGCCGAAAAGCCTGTTGGCGTTCTCGGCATCGTTCTTCCTGGTGACCCTGCCGGTGGCCGGTATTCTCCCGGAAAACTTCGGTGGCTGGCTGTTGGCAGCGATCCTGGGCGTCGGCGTGCTGTGGGGTGTGTCGGAACTGTTGTTCGGCATGACCTGGGGCGGGCCGATGAAGCATGCCTTCGCCGGTGCCTTGCACCTGGCCTGGCACCGTCGTGCCGAGCGCTTTGGCGGTGGTCGCTCCACCGGCCTGAAGCCGTTGGACCTGAACGATCCCACTGCGCCGTTGGGCGTGGAGAAACCCAAGGATTTCACCTGGAACCAGTTGCTCGGTTTCGACGCCTGCGTGCAGTGCGGCAAGTGTGAAGCAGCCTGCCCGGCGTTCGCCGCCGGTCAGCCGCTGAACCCGAAGAAGCTCATCCAGGACATGGTCGTCGGCCTGGCCGGCGGCACCGATGCGAAGTTCGCCGGCAGCCCGTATCCGGGCAAGCCGGTGGGCGAGCACGGCGGCAATCCTCTCCAGCCGATCGTCAACGGCCTGGTGGACGCCGAGACGCTGTGGTCTTGCACCACTTGCCGTGCCTGCGTCGAGGAATGCCCGATGATGATCGAGCATGTCGACGCCATCGTCGACATGCGTCGGCACCTGACCCTGGAAAAAGGCGCTACGCCAAACAAGGGCGCCGAGGTACTGGAAAATCTCATCGCCACCGATAACCCGGGCGGCTTCGCCCCCGGCGGACGGATGAACTGGGCGGCGGATCTGAACCTGAACCTGCTCAGCGAGAAGAAATCCACCGACGTACTGTTCTGGGTCGGTGACGGCGCCTTCGACATGCGCAACCAGCGCACCTTGCGTGCCTTCGTCAAAGTGCTGAAAGCCGCGAATATCGACTTCGCCGTGCTCGGTCTCGAGGAACGCGACAGTGGCGACGTGGCCCGGCGCCTCGGTGACGAAGCGACGTTCCAACTGTTGGCCAAGCGCAATATCCAGACCCTGGCCAAATACAAGTTCAACCGCATCGTGACCTGCGACCCTCACAGTTTCCACGTGCTGAAAAACGAATACGGCGCCTTCGATGGCAACTACCTGGTGCAGCACCACAGCACCTACCTGGCGGAAATCATCGACGCCGGCGCCCTCAACCTCGGTCAGCACAAGGGTGACAGCGTGACGTATCACGACCCGTGCTACCTGGGTCGCTACAACGGCGAATACGAGGCGCCACGCCAGGTGCTGCGTGCCCTGGGCATCGAGGTCAAGGAAATGCAGCGTTCCGGTTTCCGTTCGCGTTGCTGCGGCGGCGGCGGCGGTGCGCCGATCACCGACATCCCGGGCAAACAGCGGATCCCTGACATGCGCATGGAAGATATCCGCGAAACCGGCGCCGAGCTGGTGGCGGTAGGTTGCCCACAGTGCACCGCGATGCTCGAGGGTGTGGTCGAGCCCCGGCCGATGATCAAGGACATCGCCGAGCTGGTGGCCGATGCCCTGCTCGAAGAGGCGGTGCCGAGCAAGTCTGCGGCCCCGGCCAAACGTGAACCTGCGGAGGTGCATTAATGAGCGACATCATCCGCCGCGACCCTCGCGCCGAGTGGATCGCCCGCAACCGCCTGCACCCGTTGCACGCGGCCATGCAACCGGTACAGCACAGCTGGATGGGGCCCAACGGCATCGTTCGCAAGAATGTCCATGGCGTCGGCTTCATCGGCCCCAACGGTATCAAGCGTATCGACCGCAGCGGCGCCCAGCAGGGCGGCACGGCCAAGCGCAGCGCCGCGACTGAGGTGCAACTGCCGTTGCATCAAGTGCCACAACCGGCGTTCCACATCTGTGTGGTGCCGGACATGGTGGGCGGACGCCTCAGCAGTCACGACCGCGATCTGCTGGGTCTGGCTCATCAGCTGGCCGGTACGGACGGTGCCGTGCTGGCAGTGGTCTTCGGCGAGCATAAGGAAAGCGCGTTCGCCACGGCCGGCGTCGATCGGCTGTTGGTGCTGGATGGCGAAGAATTCAGCGGTTATGCACCGGAGCAACGTGTGCAAGGTCTGCGCGCTGTAGATAACCAGTTCAATCCGCGGCACTGGTTGCTGCCCGACAGCCGCAGCGGTGGCGCTGAACTGGGCCGGCGCTTCGCCGCGGCCCTGGGCGAACGCCCGGCTACCCGTGTCTGGCAGGTCAAGGGCGAGGAGTGCATCGGTCGTGCCGGCGCGGGCCTGCAGGACTTGGCCCGGCCTTTGGCCCGGTTGATCCTGGCGGCGGCCGAATGTGCCGAGCCGGTCAGCGAAACCCGACACGAAGCGTTGCCGGTTGAGTTATCCACAAGCGTGGCCCGTAGCCTGACGCGCATCGAGGACCTGGGCGCGGTGGCGGTGGATCCGGGCGCGATCCCGATGGCCGAAGCCGAGTTCATCTTCTCGGGGGGCAACGGGGTCAAGGACTGGGCGCTGTTCCATCAGACCGCTGCGGCCCTGGGCGCCACCGAAGGTGCTTCGCGGGTGGCGGTGGACGATGGTTTCATGGCCCGGGACCGTCAGGTCGGCGCCAGTGGTACCTGGGTCACCGCACGGGTTTATGTGGCCGTGGGGATTTCCGGGGCGATCCAGCACCTGCAAGGCATCGGTGCCTGCGACAAGGTGGTGGCGATCAACCTCGACCCGGGTTGCGACATGATCAAACGGGCAGACCTGTCGGTGATCGGCGACAGCGCGGCGATTCTTCAAGCCTTGATCGCGGCGGTAGAGGCTTACCGCAACGAGGCCAAGCGTGATGCGGCTTAAGCTAAGGATTCAACCATGAGTACTCAAGTGATCAGCCTGGTGTCCATCGGCGCGCACCCCACCTCCGGTCGGCCCCGGCGCGCCGAGCAGGACGCCCGCGCCGTGGAGCTGGGCCTGCAACTGGCCGGTAACGACCTGCAAGTGCTGCACGCGGGCGACGTGGCCGAGCCGGCCCTGCGTGCCTACCTGGGCATGGGGCTGGACGAATTGCATGTGCTGGAAAACCCTATGGGTGCCGATGCGCTGCCAGCACTGACCGACTATCTGCGCGACGCCGGTGCTCAGGTGGTGCTGACCGGTAGCCAGGCGGAAACCGGCGAAGGCTCAGGCATGCTGCCGTTTCTGCTGGCGGAAAACCTCGGTTGGCCGCTGGTGGTGGGCCTGGCCCAGGTCGAGTCTCTCGACAATGGCGTGGCCCTGGTGCTGCAAGCCCTGCCTCGCGGGCAGCGTCGGCGCCTGAAAGTGCGCCTGCCATTCCTGGCCACTGTGGATAACGCTGCGCCGAAACCACGGCAAAGCGCCTACGGCCCGGCGCGGCGCGGCGCGTTGCACGCTGAAGAAGTGGAAGTGATCGACGACGCTCTGCTGGCGGTGGCGACCCTGCAGCCGGCCAAACCACGCCCCAAGCGCTTGAAAGTCATCAAGGCCAAGAGCGGCGCCGACCGCATGAAAGCCGCCACGGCCAAGGCCAGCGGCGGAGGCGGGCAAGTGCTCAAGGGCCTGAGCCCGGAGGCCGGTGCCGAGGCGATTCTCAAGCTGTTGGTGGAGGAAGGGGTGGTTCGCTAACCCCACATCCCCGCAAAACCCCATGTGGGAGCGAGCCTGCTCGCGATGGCTGGGTATCAGGTGACACTGTTGTCGCGGATACGCCGCTATCGCGAGCAGGCTCGCTCCCACAAGGGATTCGGGTTTACCCACAACTCACGTGTGCGCCTCTGTGGATAAGCCAAAAAAGGCGTCTGATAGCTATTGGAATCCCCTTTCATGGACATTGTATTTCGTCCGGCTTTACCCGCGGATACGCCCGAGATTGCTCGCTTGTTCCAGATTTCCTCCGAAGGTGCTTCCGATTACATCTGGAGCCAGCTGGCGGAGCCTGGACAGGATCTCGTGGAGGTGGGCGCAACTCGCTACGCACGTGAGGATGTTGATTTCTCCTACCAGAACTGCGTCATTGCGGAGGCTGAGGGGCGGGTCATCGGGATGATGCACTGCTATGTGATGCGTCATGATCCGCTGGCGACTCCGGTTACGGATCCGGTCCTGGCGCCCTACGCTGATATGGAAATTCCCGATACGCTCTATATATCGAGCCTGGCGCTGCATGAAGGTTGGCGTAACAAGGGGTTGGGCGTGCGCTTCCTCGAGCTGGCGCAGCAGCGGGCCGTTGAATTGAAGCTCAAGGGGTTGAGCCTGATCGACTACGCTGCGAACACCGGCGCCCGGCGTTTCTATGAGCGCCATGGCTTTGGTATTGTTAAAACCTGTCGGATTGTCCCGCACCCGATGATTCGGGTAACGGGAGAAGCGTATCTGATGTATCGGCCCTGACCGCTGCAGGATGGAACTCGTGGGAAACGAGCGGCTTCTTCACAGGAGTTTGGTGGTTACTCACAATTGCTGTACACCGTCTTGTGGATAACCTGTTCGTCCCTTGCCATACCCCTTGCCAATCAAGCCCTCCAAGGCTTCGCTCAAAAAGTGATCAGTCCAACCCACGGTTTTTATTGGTTTTTTTGACCAATGAGGAAAGACTGATCCACATTTTTGCCCCCAATACTTGTTGGTGCCTCTGTGGATAAGATGTTCGCTATCCTCTGCAAGCCACGCGAGACGGGCTTTTCGCTCGGTTGATCATTAAATGATCAATTTGTCTTCTGGATTGGAAAATTGCTCGAAAAACCTTTATTTACAGGGCCTGGCAACGCTTTTCCACAAGACGTCAAAATTACCCCCAAACACTGTTGGCGCTTCTGTGGATAAGGTGTTCGCTTCCAGCTGTAGGCCTTATGGATAAGGGCCTACAGGCATTTGTTCAAAAAATAACCGATATGACAGAAAAACCTTCTTTATGCATAAGCCACGGTTTTTCATGGCTTTATCCCCAAGAACTGTCTTGCCAAGGTGTACTTGTCCCCATTAACTGTGGGTGGTCATGTGGATAACTTGTTTGCGAAAGGCTCCAGACCCCGGCGGGCATAGTCCGAAACGCGATAGATCAAATTTCATACAGTTCTAAGGAACTGCCTTGACGCGTGGCGGTCGTGTGTCTTCACTCCAAACCACAAGGACTCAGCGTTTTTATCCACATCCGGTTCAGGGAGAGCACAGGATGGATAGCCGACACCCTCACGCGTACCTCCCCTCATCGGTGAATTGCACCCCGACGCCGCCCATGTTGTTGCCCCGACGCATTCGTCGTCGCGCCGCTAACCAGCGTGCGCGTCAATAGCGTTCCCCCGCACCTCGTTTCCTCCGTAACACCGTTGACTGCCGCGCGTACCTCCAGGGGACAGCGGCCAGGCGTCTGTACGCCTTGGATTTACAGGCAACCGCAGAGTTGCCCCTTCTGCCTGAGAGGACTTGGACATGACACGGATCTCGACCCCCATCAGTGATATCAAGGAGCATTACGACGTTATCGTCATCGGCTCCGGTTATGGCGGCGGTATTGCCGCTTCACGGCTGTCCCGGGCCGGGCGCAAGGTGTGTCTGCTGGAGCGGGGCCGGGAGATGCAACCCGGCGAATACCCCAACACCATGCTGGCGGCCACGGAAGAGTTGCAGGTGCATGACCCGGACGGGCACATCGGCTCGCGCACCGGGATGTTCGACCTGCACGTCAATGCTCAACAGAACGTGGTGGTGGGCTGTGGTCTGGGCGGTACTTCGCTGATCAACGCCAACGTCGCGCTGGAGCCGGAGCCCGGCGTGTTCGAGGATCCACGCTGGCCGTTGGCGGTGCGTGAACACCGTGACACGCTGCTCAAGGAGGGTTACGAGCGCGCTCGCGAAATGCTCAAGCCCAACCCTTACCCGGCCTCGGAGCCGAATCTGCCCAAGCTCGACGCCCACAAGAAGTCGGCTGATTACCTCAAGCAAGGCGCGCATTTCTACAAACCGCCCATCAACGTCACGTTCGACAGGCTGCCTAACAACCTCAACCACGTCGGCGTCGAACAATTACCGTGCAACGGCTGTGGCGACTGCGTCTCCGGGTGTAACAACAAGGCCAAGAACACCACGCTGATGAATTACCTGCCGGATGCCTGGAACCACGGCGCGGAAATTTTCTGCCAGGCCGAGGTGCGGCACCTGGAGCGCGACGGCAACGGTTGGATCGTGCACTTCCAGTACCTGGACAGCGGCCGCGAACTGTTCTCGGCGCCGACACTGTTCGTGCGGGCCGACATCGTGGTGGTGTCCGCCGGCACCCTGGGTTCCACCGAGATCATGCTGCGCTCCCGGGACAAGGGCTTGTCGATGTCCAGTCAGCTGGGTGAGAACATGAGCGGTAATGGCGACATCCTCGGGTTCGGCCACAACTGCGATCAGACTATCAACGGCATCGGTTTCGGTGCCCATTCGGCCAAGGAACTGGAGCCGGTGGGGCCGTGCATCACCTCGGTCATCGACATGCGCACCGAGGGCGACTGGCGCAGCCGCATGGTCATCGAGGAAGGCTCGATTCCCGGCGCGCTCGGCCGGCCGATGGTGCCGAGCATGGCGGCGTTCGCCGAAATGATCGGCGTGCCCACCGACACCGGCTTCGGCGCCAGCCTCAAATACAAGGGGCGGGAAGCCGAAAGCTTCTTGCGCGGCCCGTATCACGGCGCGCTGCATAACATGCAAACCTACCTGATCATGAGCCACGACAACGGCAAGGGCCGCATGGTGCTCGACAGCAAGGACCAGTTGCGCATCGACTGGCCCGGTGTCGGCGAACAGGAGAACGTCACCCTCGGCAATGAGCGTCTGCACCAGAGTACCAAGGCGCTGGGAGGGATCTGGGTCGAAAACCCGATCTGGACCAAGTTGCTCAAGCACAGCATTGTCTCGGTCCACCCTCTGGGTGGTTGCGTGATGGGCGAAGACGCGACGCAAGGCGTGGTCAACCACAAGGGCCAGGTGTTCAGTGGCGCCAGCGGCACGGATGTCTATCCCGGCCTGTACGTGGCCGACGGTGCGGTGATTCCGACTTCCCTGGCGGTAAACCCACTGCTGACCATTTCGGCTGTGAGCGAGCGCAACATGGGGCTGCTGGCGGCGGATCGCGGCTGGTTGATCGATTACACATTGCCTTCGGCCCCGCGCAAGTCGGTGGCAGCGCCCACCCTCGGCGTGCAGTTCACCGAAACCATGACGGGCTATTTCTCCACGGCCTTCACCCAGGCCCAAGGCACCGATCTCACGCTTTACGAAGCGGCAGCCAAACGCGGAAAAACCGACAACTCGACCATCGAGTTCACTCTGACCATCACCGCCGATGACCTCAATCGGATGATCAAGGAGCCGGAACACGCCGCCACGCTGGTGGGGACTCTGGATGCTCCCATGCTTTCGCCACAGCCGCTGGTCGCCAGTAACGGCGTATTCAACCTGTTCGAGCAATACCAGGAGCAGGTGGGCGTGCGGCACATGAACTACGACATGAAGCTGACCGCCGAGGACGGCAGCGATTATTACTTCAGTGCCTTCAAGACCGTGCCCGAGGACAATGGCGTGCTGAACATCTGGCATGACACCAGCACCCTCTATGTCACCCTCTATCGCGGGCCGGACAAGACCGGCGCGGTACTCGGCTCGGGGGTGATGCACATCCTGCCGGCGGACTTCGCCAAGCAGATGACCACCATGAAGGTGCTCAACGCCCGCAATGAACGCGAGCGGGTCGAGGCCCTGGCGCGGTTCGGCAAGTTCTTTGCCGGCATCCTGTGGGAGAGCTACGGTGGGGTGTTCGCCGGCGATATCTACTTCAACCCGGATGCGCCACCGCGGATCAAGCGGCCGCTGGACGCACCGGCACCGACCGTGCATTTCTTCGAAACCGAAGACAACGTCCAACTGCGTTTGACCCGCTATCAGGCGGGCAGCAAGGGCCCGGTAATGCTGGTTCACGGCCTGGGCGTGGGCTCGAACATCTTCTCCACCGATACCATTCACACCAACTTGCTGGAGTACCTGTGCAAGCACGAGTACGACGTCTGGTTGCTGGACCTGCGGGTGAGCATCCTGCTGCCCGCCAGCAAGCATGAGTGGAACGGCGACCAGGTGGCCCAGTACGACTTCAAGGCGGCCATCGAACAGATCCAGCAGGCGACCCTCGCCCGCGACGTGCAATGCGTGGTGCATTGCTACGGTGCGACGACCTTCTTCATGTCGATGCTGGCGGGGTTGCAAGGCGTGCGCTCGGTGGTCTGCTCGCAGATTGCCGCCGATACGGTGGTCGCCACTGCCACCGGCCTGAAGGCTGGCCTGCACCTGCCGGGCATGCTCGACGCCATTGGCATCAAGTCCCTTACCGCCTACGCCGACACCAAGGAGAACTGGTTCAACAAACTCTATGACAAAGCGCTGAACGGCTATGCCCGGATCGAAGCCCAGGGCTACTGCACCAACCCGGTCTGCCATCGCATCACTTTCATGTATGCGTCGCTGTACCGCCACGACACTCTCAACGAAACCCTGCACGACAACCTGCATGAACTGTTCGGCGAATCGAACATGCACACCTTCGAGCACCTGGCGCTGATCGTGCGCAAGGGGCATCTGGTGGACTTCAAGGGCAATGATGTCTACATGCCGCATTTCGATCGGTTGAAATTGCCGATCTGCTTCATCAGCGGCGCCGACAACCAGTGCTACTTGCCGCAAAGCACCCTCAA
Organism: Pseudomonas sp. ICMP22404; assembly: GCF_006227205.1. GTDB lineage: Bacteria > Pseudomonadota > Gammaproteobacteria > Pseudomonadales > Pseudomonadaceae > Aquipseudomonas. Next base: position 136,947 of record NZ_VCNG01000001.1, on the reverse strand, counting down.
GACCTATGAGCGGCTGTGCGACATGCATGGTCCGCAACTGTTCAGCCGCCACGAGGTACCGGGCTACGGTCATATCGACTGCATCTTCGGCAAGGATGCGGTGATGGACGTGTATCCAATCATCCTCCAGCACTTGGAGAAGACCGCGCTCGGCTAGCCGGGATCGTTCCCACGCTCTGCGTGGGAATGCCGCCACGGACGCTCCGCGTCCGCTTTTATGACGCAGAGCGTCATGGGATGCATGCCCACGCAGAGCGTGGGCACGATCTGGGGAAATGCCATGAACACTTACATCCGCTGGTACCAACGCATCATCTGGGTCGGGATTGTCATGAACATGTTCTTCGCGATTCCGGCGCTGTTCGCGCCGGCATTGTTGACGTCCATGCTCGGCCTGCCTCCTGTGCTGTCCGATCCCTGGCTGGAAAACACCGGCATGTTGCTGGTGGGGATCAGCCTGTTCTACATGCCCTCGGGGTTCAATGCGCCGCGTTTCGTGGTGAATTCGTGGTTGTGCGTGCTGTCGCGGCTGGTGGCGGTGGTGTTCTGGATCTACCTGATCAACACCAACAACCAAGGCCCGTTGTTCGTTCCAATGCTGGTGGGTGACCTGAGCATGTTCCTGATACTGGGCGTGCTGCTGTACCTGGGCAGCCCGGTTGCCCATCGCCCGCTGGCCTTGCTCTGTACGGGGTGCCGGGAGTGGCGTGAAGGCTGGACGCGGCACTGGCACAGTCCGCGCTTCAGGACCGGTGTGCTGGTCGTGGTACTGGTGCTGGGCTTCATCGGTTACCAGACCTGGTACCAGATGATCCGCGAAGTCCCGCAACCGGACTTCGCTTCCGACGAAGACCACTACAAGTACGCGGCCATCGGCCTCGGTATCGAGGCGCGGATTCCCTACTACCTGTTCGCCGTGCTGCCGCAGATGTGCCCGGAAAAGATGCCCAAGCCGGGTGGCTACGAAGTATTCGGTTTCCTCTATGAAAACGGTAAGGACCTGCCCATCGGCATGGCCAAGCGACAACTGGGCTACCCCACCGTGGAGCCGAACTGCGCCCTGTGCCATACCGGCTCATACCGGGCCAACGCCACCGACGTAGCGGTTCCGGTCGCCACCGCGCCGGCCAATACCTTGCAACTGCAAGCCTTCCAGTGGTTTGCCTACGATTGTGCCAGCGACCCGAAATTCACCCCCGATGCGATCATGGCCGCGATCAACGGCAAGTTCCAACTGGGCTTTTTCGAGAAGCTGTACAACCGCTACCTGATCATCCCGATGGCCAAGAGCGCGCTGCTCAAGCAGAAGCAGGCCTACGCCTGGCAGAAACTGCGCCCGGCCCAGGGCCCCGGGCGGACCGACACCTTCAACCCGACCAAAATGGTGGTGTTCGGCTTCCCGGACGACTCGACCATCGGCACTGTGGATCTGCCGCAGGTCTGGAACCAGAAGCCTCGCGAGTCGATGTACCTGCACTGGGACGGCAATAACAACAACATTCACGAGCGCAACTACGCCGCCGCCATGGCCGTGGGCGCGACGCCGGAGTCGGTGCTGCCGCCCAGCTTCAACCGGGTGACCAACTGGTTGCTGGGGCACAAGGCGCCGGCCTGGCCGTTCGCCCTGGATCAGGCGAAGGTGGCCCAGGGCAAACCGATCTGGGAGAAGAACTGTGCCGGTTGCCACGACTTTGGTCGTACCGACACGGGTCAGGTCACCACCAACATCGACCAGTTGGGCACCGATCCCCATCGCCTGAATTCCTTCACCACCGGGTTGGTGACGGCGTTCCACGGCTTCAAGAAGCCGCCATTCGATTTCAACGCTTACCGCAAGACCCAAAGCTACAGCAACACCCCCACCGACGGCGTCTGGTTGCGTGCGCCGTACCTGCACAACGGCTCGGTGCCGACCTTGTGGGACCTGTTGCTGCCGCCGGAGCAGCGTCCGCAAGTGTTCTACACCGGCTCCGATATCTACGACCCGCAGAAGGTCGGCTTTATCACCAGCGGCACGCAGATGAAGGCGTCGGCGGATTTCAAATACGACACCCGCCTGGAAGGCAACCACAACGGCGGTCATCTGTATGGCACGCAACTGTCGGACACCGACAAACGGGCCCTGATCGAATTCATGAAGACCCTGTAGTCCAGGGCACTGCGAAGGAGCGTCCACATGTCATTACTGCATCATTGGGAACATGAGTTCGACAAGGTCAAGGTCCGTCTGCATGGGTTGGTCACACGGCTGGAAATGTCCTGGAAAAAGCTCGTCAACGATCTGGAGCCCGAGGAGTTCGAGGCCATCGTCAAGCTGTTGCAACGGGGCCACGACCAGGCTCGGTACACGATCGAACATGGCGACTTGCCGGACGACGAACCGGCCGTGCCGTGGGAGCTGGCCCACGGCCTGTCGATCCTGAAGATCGGCAACGCCACGCCTTTGCCGCAAAGCGAAGACGAATTGCCGACACGGGTGCTCAAGGACGGCACTTTGCTGGGCTGCCGCAAATGGGAATTGCTGGACTTGCTGTGGAGCGAGGCGCTGCTCAAGTGGATCGAGAACCTGCGCCACCACGCGACGTTCGGCACCACGCCGGCAATGGTGAAAATGGACAGCGACGTGGTGCTGGCCATCGCTGGCGACTGGGGTACCGGACCGTTCGACAGCCACGCCCCGGCGGTGGCGGTGGCCAATCAGATGCAACTGGCCCAGGCTGATTTCACCATTCACCTGGGGGATGTCTACTACGCCGGTTCACATTCCCAGGAAGACGTCGACATGGTCGGCTGGCCCCAGGGCAAGCATGGCTCGTTCACTCTCAATTCCAACCACGAGATGTACAGCGGCGCCCATGGTTATTTCAAGGAGCTGGCCAAGCGTTTTCCGGGACAGCAGGGCACCAGCTACTTCGCCTTGTACAACGACGACTGGCTGGTGGTCGGCCTCGACAGCGCCTACGCCTCGGATGCCATGAACCTGTACATGGACGGCACGCTCAACAGCCAGCAGATCGACTGGATGAAAAGCCTGCCCAAGCGCAAGAAGCTGATGGTGCTCAGTCATCACCAGGGGTTCGACATTTCCGGGCACAACAAGACCGCGCTATACCAACCGGTGTGCGATGCGCTGGGGCGTGAGCCGGACTATTGGTACTGGGGCCATCTGCACAACGGCATCTGCTACGCCACCCAAGGCGGGTTGCACGCACGTTGCGCCGGGCATGGGGCGATTCCCTATGGCACCACCAGCGAGCTGAATGGGCATGCGCGGATATTGTGGTCAGAGACGGAACTGGCCGGGGATGAGGTGTATCCGGAGCGGGTGCTGAACGGGTATGTGAAGGTGCGGCTGGTGGGCGAGAACATCGAAGAGACGTTCTACGGGGAGGATGGCTCGGTGCGGTGGTCTTCGAAGTAATAGGTTGATAGTCAGGCCGCTATCGCGAGCAGGCTCGCTCCCACAGTGAATTTGTGGTGTATGCGATATTTACGCATGATGCGGGACCTGTGGGAGCCGGGCTTGCCCGCGAAGACGGTGGTACAAACAACATTGATGCGAGTTGATCCAACGCTATCGCGAGCAGGCTCGCTCCCACAGGGGATCTTTGGCGGACCGAAGATCGAATGTGGGAGCGAGCCTGCTCGCGATGCTTTTTGCCTTAGGCCTGGACCTTGATGCCCTTGAGGTACGGTGCAGGCTCGGCGCCCAGGTTGTTCAGCATGCGGCCGCTGTACCAGTCCACGAAGTTAACCACACCGAACTCATAGGTCTTGGAGTATGGGCCCGGCTGGTAGGCGGTGGAGTTGATGCCGCGCTGGTTTTCTTCGGCCAGGCGACGGTCCTGGTCGTTGGTGGCGTCCCAGACTTCGCGCATGCGCGCCACGTCGTAGTCCACGCCTTCGACCGCGTCCTTGTGCACGATCCACTTGGTGGTGACCATGGTTTCCTGGGCGCTGATCGGCCACACGGTGAACACGATGATGTGGTCGCCCATGCAGTGGTTCCACGAGTGCGGCAGGTGCAGGATACGCATCGAGCCCAGGTCCGGGTTCTTGATGCGGCCCATCAGCTTGGCGCAGCCCTGCTTGCCGTCCATGGTCATCGAGACGGTGCCCTTGAGCAGCGGCATGCGCACGATGCGGTTACGCAGGCCGAAGCTGGCGTGGGCGTAAGGGATCTTCTCGGCTTCCCAGGCGGCGGCGGAAGCGGCCACGTGGTCCTTGAACGCCTGGTCGGCGCGCGGGTCGGTGACGTCGTCCCATTCCAGCAGGGTCTTGAGCAGTTCCGGGTGCGAACCGCCGCAGTGGTAGCACTCGCGGTTGTTTTCCAGCACCAGTTTCCAGTTGGCCTTCTCCATCAAGGTGGTTTGCACCGCCACCTTGGTGTTTTCCATGTCGTAGGGTTCCATGTAATGGCTCAGGGTCGACAGGAAATCATCGATGGCCGGCGGGTTCTCCGCCAGACTGATGAAGATGTAGCCACCGGCGGTCTTCACGTTCACAGGCTTGAGGCCGTATTCCTTCATGTCGAAGTCGGCGCCCATTTCGGTGCCGGCGAACAGCAGGCGACCGTCCAGCTCGTAGGTCCACTGGTGATAATGGCAGACCAGCTTGGCAACCTTGCCCTTGTCGCTGGTGCACAGGCGTGAACCACGGTGGCGGCAGACGTTGTGGAAAGCGTGAACCACACCGTCGGCGCCACGGATCACGATGATCGGGTTCTTGCCCACTTGCAGGGTCAGGTAGTTGCCCTTGGTCGGTATCTCGCAGGTCATGCCGGCGATCAGCCATTCCTTCTGGAAGATCTCCTGCATGTCGATGTCGAACAGGCGCTCGTCGCTATAGAATGGCTGCGGCAGCGAATAGGTACGCTCGCGTTCCTGTAGCATCTGCACGGTGGCCTTGCGTGCGGGTTCCAGTGGATCGCCCAGGCTCAGGGTTGTGGTCACGTCCATCGTTGTATCCTCATGGCCATCTGTGTGGCCGGCGAAATATGGCTAATCGGTTGTGCTACGCAAGGCAGAAAACGTTGTTTGTCTGTTGGGGCGAGTGTGGGGCCGCGCCAGGCTGGAACCTTATCCATGGGCGACATGGCCCAATCTGTTCCCGACGCGCCAGAGCCGGTAGTTAGGGGCTGGTCGCGATAAGTATGTGAATGTCGCAGATAGGTAAATGGCCGTTCTGGCGCCTGCGCACAATCGCCACCATGAAGGCCGGCAGTCGGCCGTGGAGATCAACATGTCCAATAATTTCCTGAACCCGGTCACCACCCAGACCTGGGCCAATGGCCGACATATCGTACGTTGCGTCAAAGTCATCCAGGAAACCTGGGATGTGCGCACATTCTGCTTCATGGCTGACCAGCCGATCATGTTCTTTTTCAAGCCCGGGCAGTTCGTCACCCTGGAGCTGGAAATCGAAGGCCAGCAGATCATGCGCTCCTACACCATTTCCAGCTCGCCGTCGGTTCCCTACAGCTTTTCGGTGACCATCAAGCGTGTGCCAGGGGGCAAGGTCTCCAATTGGCTGCACGACACCCTGCACGAAGGTCAGGAACTGGCGGTGCACGGGCCGGTAGGGCTGTTCAATGCCATCGACTTCTCCAGCCCGAAGGTGCTCTACCTCAGCGGCGGCGTCGGCATCACCCCGGTCATGTCCATGGCGCGCTGGTACTACGATACCAACGGCAACGTCGACATGGTGTTCATCCACAGCGCCCGTTCGCCCAAAGACATCATCTATCACCGCGAGCTGGAGCACATGGCGTCGCGGATCGACAACTTCAGCCTGCACCTGATCTGTGAAAAACATGGCCTGGGCGAACCCTGGGCCGGCTATCGCGGCTACCTGAACCACAAGATGCTGGAGCTGATGGCGCCAGACTTCATGGAGCGCGAAGTGTTCTGCTGCGGCCCGACGCCGTACATGAACGCGGTCAAGCGCCTGCTGGAAGCCGCCGGTTTCGACATGAAGCGTTACCACGAGGAATCCTTCGGTGCCACGCCACCGGAAGCCCGTGCCGACGCGGTGGAGCAGGCCGAGCAAGCCGCCGACGCCCCTGAGGTCGATGCGGCGGACCTGCACCTGGTGGAATTCACCTCCTCCGGCAAGAGCATCCGCGTGGCACCGGGCGAAACCGTCCACGCCGCCGCAGCCAAGCTCGGCATGATGATCCCCAAGGCCTGCGGCATGGGCATCTGTGGCACCTGCAAGGTGTTGAAGCTGGGTGGGGAAGTGGAGATGGATCACAACGGCGGGATCACCGAGGACGACGAAGCCGAAGGCTACATCCTGTCGTGCTGCAGCGTGCCGAAGGGAGATGTGCGGATCGAGTTCTGATCCGGAACATCCAGGTCTTCCTGCTGATCGTTCCCACGCTCTGCGTGGGAATGCCGCCAGGGACGCTCCGCGTCCCAGCTCCCCGGTCGTCTGCACGCTACCGTCGTTGAATCCGATCAAGCCTTCTATCCGCGTAATTGCGCATTGGAATATCGCCAATGTTGATAGGCGAAAAGAGTGCGTGGCAGGTGAGAGCCGTTCGTTTTCAGGCGCCGAACGCGGAGCGTCCGTGGAGGCGTTCCCACGCAGAGCGTGGGAACGATCGGTGTGGTGTCGGCGGCCTTCCTGCTGATCGTTCCCACGCTCTGCGTGGGAATGCCGCCAGGGACGCTTCGCGTCCCAGCTCCGCGGTCGTCTGCACGCTACCGTCGTTGAATCCGATCAAGCCTTCCATCCCGCGTAATTGCGCATTGGAATATCGCCAATGTTGATAGGCGAAAAGAGTGCGTGGCAGGTGAGAGCACTTCGTTTTCAGGCGCCGAACGCGGAGCGTCCGTGGAGGCGTTCCCACGCAGAGCGTGGGAACGATCGGTGTGGTGTCGGCGGCCTTCCTGCTGATCGTTCCCACGCTCTGCGTGGGAATGGCGCCAGGGACGCTTCGCGTCCCAGCTCCCCGGTCGTCTGCACGCTACCGTCGTTGAATCCGATCAAGCCTTCCATCCGCGTAATTGCGCATTGGAAAATCGCCAATGTTGATAGGCGAAAAGAGTGCGTGGCAGGTGAGAGCAGTTCGTTTTCAGGCGCCGAACGCGGAGCGTCCGAGGAGGCGTTCCCACGCAGAGCGTGGGAACGATCGGTGTGATGTCGACAGCATTCCTGCTGATCGTTCCCACGCTCTGCGTGGGAATGCCGCCAGGGACGCTCGGCGTCCCAGCTCCCCAGCCGTCTGCACGTTACCATCGTTGAATCTCGATCAAGCCTTCCATCCCCGCATAATTGCGCGCACTGGAATACCGCCAATGTTCCGGTAATTCCACATACCCACGCTTCACCGGGTTGAAGTGGATGTAATCCAGCTTTTGCCGCATGACTGTTTCGCTATGAATCTGCTCCGCATGTGAGCCTTCCTGCCAAAGCTGATACCCCCGGTCTTGCTTATGTGCCCGCTTGCTGAACCTCAAGCGTTGCAACGCTCGCTCTGCGCCTTTGCTCTGCAGGTCATCAATAATCTGGCGTGCCGTAAATGATTTGAACTGGCGCAAGCACTTGTTCAGGTTCGGTGCCTGGGCGACGAAATGCAGATGATTCTCCAGAACGACATAACCCAGCAGTTGCAGGTTCTGGTGGGCTTGCTGATAACGCCAGCAATCGAGCAGGTGATCGACGAGGTAGGGCCGTACAAACAGCGGCAGCCACTCCATGAGCGTGCAGGTGTGAAAGTGCGGTTTGTCAGGTTCGGTGATGACGTAGCGGCTCCGGCCCATGGGTGCATTCCTGTAGCGCGTGGAATGGTCATGTTGCAGTTGCCGATTCATGGCGTGATAGGCGAAAAGGGTACGTGGCAGGTGAGAATAGTCTGTTCGTTTGCAGGCGCCGAACGCGGAGCGTCCGTGGAGGCATTCCCACGCAGAGCGTGGGAACGATCGGTGTGATGTCGACAGCCTTCCTGCTGATCGTTCCCACGTTCTGCGTGGGAACGATCAGTAGCCTGGCTTCAGGCGCTCATCACTTCCCGAATATCCGCCGCCAATTCCCTTACCCGCGCCTCTTCGGTATCCCAAGAACACATGAACCGTGCGCCGCCCTTGCCGATGAAGGTGTAGAAGCGCCAGCCGCGGGCGGTGAGGGCAGCGATGGCGGGTTCCGAGAGTTGCAGGAACACGCCGTTGGCCTGGACCGGGAACATCAGTTCCACACCAGGGATATCGCTCACCAGTTGCGCCAGCAGTTGGGCGCAGTGGTTGGCGTGGCGGGCATGCTTGAGCCAGGCGTCGTTTTGCAGGAGGCCGACCCAGGGGGCGGAGAGGAAGCGCATTTTCGATGCCAGTTGCCCGGCCTGTTTGCAGCGATAGTCGAAGTCCACCGCCAGGTCGTGGTTGAAGAACAGGATGGCTTCACCCACCGCCATGCCGTTTTTCGTGCCGCCGAAGCACAACACGTCCACGCCCACCTTCCAGGTCAGGTCTGCCGGTGAGCAGCCGAGGAAGGCGCAGGCATTGGAAAAGCGCGCGCCGTCCATGTGCAGGTTCAGCCCCAGTTCCTTGCAGGTGGTGCTGATGGCGCGGATTTCGTCCGGTGTATAGACGCTACCGACTTCCGTCGCCTGGGTCAGGGTCACGACCCGGGGCTTGGGGTAGTGGATGTCCTGGCGCTTGAGGGCGATTTCGCGGATCGAGTCAGGCGTCAGCTTGCCGTTTTCAGTGCGGGCCACCAGCAGTTTGGAGCCGTTGGAAAAGAACTCCGGTGCGCCGCATTCGTCGGTTTCGACGTGGGCGGTTTCCGAGCAGATCACGCTGTGGTAACTCTGGCACAACGAGGACAGTGCCAGGGAGTTGGCCGCGGTGCCGTTGAACGCGAAGAACACTTCGCAGTCGGTTTCGAACAGGGCGCGGAAATCGTCGGCCGCCCGGTGGGTCCATTCGTCGTCGCCGTAGGCGCGCTGGTGGCCCTGGTTGGCTTCTTCCATGGCCGCCCAGGCTTCGGGGCAAATGCCGGAATAGTTGTCGCTGGCGAACTGTTGACTCTTGTCGGTCATGGCCTTGCTCCTGAAGTAGAGGTCCTGGGTAAAGATCCCTGGCAGAAATTCCCGGGTGGGGAGCTTCATGGTTCGGCGTGTTTGATCAACGGCGCCGTGGTCGATGTTGGTGCGCACTTTACCCAAGATTAGCGAGGGAACACACCGGATGTTTCTGTCAGGAAATCTCAACTTCAGTGGATCGCGCTTTACATGAGTCGGCGCGACGGGGCGTTGGACCTGCTCAAGTGGCTGGCTTTGTTGGCGATGGTGCTCGATCATCTGCGATATGTCGGTTTTTCCGCCGATTGGCTCTACGTGCCGGGACGCCTGGCATTTCCCGGGTTCTGCCTGGCGATGGCGGCGAACCTGGCGCGGGACGGGGCCGGTTTCATGCCGTGGCGTTATCTGGGCTGGCTGTTACTGTTCAGCGCGATCAGTGAAATACCTTATCGATTGTTCATCCCCGACCCCTCTACGTTGAATGTATTGCCGACACTGATCCTGGGGCTGTTGGTGGCGCGTGGTTGGCAGGCATCGCAATGGGAGGCCCGGTGCCTGGCGTTGGGGGCATTGCTGCTGGCGGCACTGTGCGCTTCACACCTGATGTTCGGTTTCTTCGGCGTGCTGCTGCCCTTGGCGATGTTGGTGGTGTTTCGTCGGCCCTGGTACTTCGCATGGTTACCAGGGCTGGTGTGCCTGGCGGCCAATCAGTGGCGGGTGCTTTATGGCGCCGCATGGCTGGGGAGTGGGGTGGCGGTGTGGGGCATGCTGGCTTGCCTGTTTGCGCCAGGACTCGGGCTGTTGCTTTTGCGACGGGCGGGTCGTTTTCATCCGCCGGCGATGCGGCGTTGGGCGTATGCCTTGTATCCCGGACACTTCCTGGTATTGCTCGCGGTTCGCCAGGTCATCCAGTAACGCCCGTGGAACAGTTGTGGGAGCAAGGCTTGCCCGCGACCAGGCGCCTGGTTAGCCGAGCGACCGCGTTGTTTTCATCGCGGGCAAGCCTCGCTCCCACAGCTTTGTTCTATCCACACCTTCAACTCTGCAAGTGCATGTCGTAAACGCGCCTTTGCGTGGCGTCCATAGGCATTTGGCCTGCCTGCGCCAGCCATACCATCGCATCCAAAGGGCACTGTCGAACGGGCGGTGCCTCACCAAGACAAAAAGGCGTACCGACGCCGCTGGGAGAGACGCGATGTTCAGCAAGCAAGACCAGATCCAAGGTTACGATGATGCACTGCTGGCGGCGATGAACGCCGAAGAGCAACGCCAGGAAGATCACATCGAACTGATCGCGTCAGAGAACTACACCAGCAAGCGTGTCATGCAGGCCCAGGGCAGCGGCCTGACCAACAAATACGCCGAAGGCTATCCAGGCAAGCGCTACTACGGTGGCTGCGAGCACGTCGACAAGGTCGAAGCCCTGGCCATCGAACGCGCCAAGCAACTGTTCGGCGCCGATTACGCCAACGTCCAGCCGCACTCCGGTTCCTCGGCCAACAGCGCCGTGTACCTGGCCCTGCTGCAAGCCGGCGACACCATCCTGGGCATGAGCCTGGCCCACGGCGGTCACCTGACCCATGGCGCCAAAGTGTCGTCCTCGGGCAAGCTCTACAACGCCGTGCAGTACGGCATCGACACCACCACCGGCTTGATCGACTACGACGAAGTCGAGCGCCTGGCGGTCGAGCACAAGCCGAAAATGATCGTTGCCGGTTTCTCGGCCTATTCCAAGACCCTGGACTTCCCACGCTTCCGCCAGATCGCCGACAAGGTCGGTGCTCTGCTGTTCGTCGACATGGCTCACGTCGCTGGCCTGGTTGCCGCCGGTCTGTACCCGAACCCACTGCCTTACGCCGACGTGGTCACCACCACCACCCACAAGACCCTGCGTGGTCCGCGTGGCGGCCTGATCCTGGCCAAGTCCAACGAAGAGATCGAGAAGAAGCTCAACGCCGCGGTATTCCCGGGCGCCCAGGGCGGCCCGCTGATGCACGTGATCGCCGGTAAGGCGGTGTGCTTCAAGGAGGCGCTGGAGCCTGGCTTCAAGGCCTACCAGCAGCAAGTGATCGAAAACGCCCAGGCCATGGCTGGCGTGTTCATCAAGCGCGGCTACGATGTAGTGTCCGGCGGCACCGATAACCACCTGTTCCTGGTCAGCCTGATCCGTCAGGGCTTGACCGGCAAGGACGCCGATGCCGCCCTGGGTCGCGCTCACATCACCGTCAACAAGAACGCCGTGCCGAACGATCCGCAGTCGCCATTCGTGACTTCGGGCCTGCGCATCGGTACCCCGGCGGTGACCACGCGCGGCTTCAAGGTTTCCCAGTGCGTGACGCTGGCCGGCTGGATCTGCGACATCCTCGACAACCTCGGCGACGCCGATGTCGAGGCCAATGTCGCCCAGCAAGTGGCAGCCCTGTGCGCGGACTTCCCGGTTTATCGCTGAGTCGGTTTTGGAGTAATGACTATGCAACGCTATTCGGGCTTCGGCCTCTTCAAGCACTCTCTCAGCCATCACGAAAACTGGCAGCGGATGTGGCGTACGCCGACGCCGAAAAAGGTCTACGACGTGGTTATCGTCGGCGGTGGCGGGCATGGTCTGGCGACCGCCTACTACCTGGCCAAGGAGCACGGCATCACCAACGTGGCCGTGGTCGAGAAAGGCTGGCTGGGCGGTGGTAACACCGCGCGCAACACCACCATCGTGCGCTCCAACTACCTGTGGGACGAATCGGCCCACCTGTACGAACACGCGATGAAACTCTGGGAAGGTCTGTCCCAGGACTTGAACTACAACGTGATGTTCTCCCAGCGCGGTGTGTACAACCTGTGCCACACCCTGCAGGACATCCGTGACTCCGAGCGTCGGGTCAACGCCAACCGCCTCAACGGTGTGGATGGCGAGCTGCTCAACGCCAAGCAAGTGGCCGACGAGATTCCGTACCTGGACTGCTCGAAGAACACCCGCTACCCGGTATTGGGCGCTACCGTTCAGCGTCGCGGCGGCGTGGCCCGTCACGATGCCGTGGCCTGGGGCTTTGCCCGTGCCGCGGACGCCCTCGGCGTGGACCTGATCCAGCAGACCGAAGTGATCGGTTTCCGCAAGGAAAACGGCGTGTGCATCGGTGTGGAAACCAACAAGGGCTTTATCGGCGCCAAGCGCGTCGGCGTGGTGACCGCCGGTAACTCGGGGCACATGGCCAAGCTGGCCGGCTTCCGCCTGCCGGTCGAATCCCACCCGTTGCAAGCGTTGGTGTCCGAGCCGATCAAGCCGATCATCGACAGCGTGATCATGTCCAACGCCGTGCACGGCTACATCAGCCAGTCCGACAAGGGCGACCTGGTGATCGGTGCCGGTATCGACGGCTGGGTCGGCTACGGCCAGCGCGGTTCGTACCCGGTGATCGAGCACACCATCCAGGCCATCGTCGAGATGTTCCCGGTGCTCTCGCGGGTGCGCATGAACCGTCAGTGGGGCGGCATCGTCGACACCACGCCGGACGCCTGCCCGATCATCTCCAAGACGCCGGTGCCGAACATGTTCTTCAACTGCGGTTGGGGTACCGGTGGCTTCAAGGCCACTCCGGGCTCGGGCAACGTGTTTGCCGCCAGCCTGGCCAAGGGTGAAATGCACCCACTGGCCGCACCGTTTTCCATCGACCGTTTCCACAACGGTGCATTGATCGACGAACACGGCGCTGCTGCCGTCGCCCACTAACAGGAGAAATTCCCTATGTTGCACATCTTCTGTCCTCACTGCGGCGAACTGCGCTCCGAAGAGGAATTCCATTCGTCCGGCCAGGCGCACATCCCGCGTCCACTGGACCCGAACAGCTGCACCGACGAGGAGTGGGGCGACTACATGTTCTTCCGCGACAACCCTCGCGGTTTGCACCATGAGTTGTGGATCCACGCTGCCGGTTGCCGCCAGTACTTCAACGCGACCCGCGACACCGTGACCTACGAAATCCTGGAAACCTACAAGATCGGCCAAAAGCCGCAATTCACCGACAAGGCTGACAGTCCGAAAGCGGCCGCACAGGCTCTGGGAGAGAAGGTATGAGCCAGATCAATCGCCTGTCCAACGGCGGACGGATCGACCGCAACAAAGTGCTGAGCTTCACTTTCAACGGCCAGACTTACAAGGGCTTCGAAGGCGACTCCCTGGCCGCTGCATTGCTGGCCAACGGCGTCGACATCATCGGCCGCAGCTTCAAGTATTCCCGTCCACGGGGCATCTTCGCCGCCGGTGCGGAAGAGCCGAACGCGGTGCTGCAGATCGGCGCCACCGAAGCCACGCAGATTCCTAACGTGCGTGCCACGCAACAGGCGCTGTACCAGGGCCTGGTCGCCACCAGCACCAACGGTTGGCCGAGCGTGAACAACGACATGATGGGCATTCTCGGCAAGGTCGGCGGCAAGCTGATGCCGCCGGGCTTCTACTACAAAACCTTCATGTACCCGCAATCGTTCTGGATGACTTACGAAAAGTACATCCGCAAGGCCGCCGGCCTGGGTCGCTCGCCGACCGAGAACGATCCGGATACCTACGACTACATGAACCGTCACTGCGACGTGCTGATCGTCGGTGCCGGCCCTGCCGGCCTGGCCGCGGCCTTGGCCGCCGGTCGCAGCGGTGCGCGGGTGATCGTGGCTGACGAGCAGGAAGAGTTCGGTGGCAGCCTGCTCGATTCCCGCGAAAGCCTGGACGGCAAGCCGGCGACCGAGTGGGTCGCGGCGGTGGTGGCTGAGCTGCGCTCGATGCCGGAAGTGTTGCTGTTGCCTCGCGCCACGGTGAACGGTTATCACGACCACAACTTCCTGACCATCCACGAACGCCTCACCGATCACCTCGGTGACCGCGCGCCGATCGGCCAGGTGCGTCAGCGTATCAACCGCGTCCGCGCCAAGCGCGTGGTGCTGGCCACCGGTGCTTGCGAGCGTCCGCTGGTCTACGGCAACAACGACGTGCCGGGCAACATGCTGGCCGGTGCAGTCTCTACCTATGTGCGTCGCTACGGCGTGGCACCGGGCAAGAAGCTGGTGCTGTCCACCAACAACGACCACGCCTATCGCGTTGCGCTGGACTGGTTCGACGCCGGCCTGCAAGTCGTCGCCGTCGCCGATGCCCGCAGCAACCCACGTGGTGCGCTGGTGGAAGAAGCACGCGCCAAAGGCATCCGCATCCTCACCGGCAGCGCCGTGATCGAGGCCCGTGGCAGCAAGCGCGTGACTGCTGCTCGCGTCGCCGCGATCGACGTTCGCGGACAAAAAGTCACCAGCCCCGGCGAATGGCTGGACTGCGACCTGGTCGCCAGCTCCGGCGGCTACAGCCCGGTGGTCCACCTGGCTTCGCACCTGGGCGGCAAGCCGATCTGGCGTGAAGACATCCTCGGTTTCGTACCGGGCGAAGCACCGCAGAAACGTGTATGCGTCGGCGGCGTGAATGGCGTCTACAGCCTCGGCGATACCCTGGCCGATGGTTTCGAGGGCGGCGCGCGCGCGGCCAGCGAAGCCGGCTTCAAGACCGTGGAAGGCGTTTTGCCTAAAGCCCTGAGCCGCCACGAAGAGCCTACCCTGGCGCTGTTCCAGGTGCCGCACGAAAAAGGGACCGCACGGGCGCCAAAGCAGTTCGTCGACCTGCAGAACGACGTCACCGCCGCCGCCATCGAGCTCGCCACCCGCGAAGGCTTCGAGTCGGTGGAGCACGTCAAGCGCTACACCGCACTGGGCTTCGGTACCGACCAGGGCAAGCTGGGCAACGTCAACGGCCTGGCCATCGCGGCCCGTTCGCTGAACGTGAGCATCCCACAGATGGGCACCACCATGTTCCGTCCGAACTACACGCCGGTGACATTCGGCGCGGTGGCCGGCCGGCACTGCGGGCACATCTTCGAACCGGTTCGCTTCACTGCGCTGCATGCCTGGCATGTGAAGAACGGCGCTGAATTCGAAGACGTTGGCCAGTGGAAGCGCCCTTGGTACTTCCCAAGGAACGGCGAAGATATGCATGCCGCGGTCAAGCGCGAATGCAAGGCTGTGCGCGACAGCGTCGGCCTGCTGGACGCCTCGACCCTGGGCAAGATCGACATCCAGGGTCCGGATGCCCGTGAGTTCCTCAACCGCATCTACACCAACGCCTGGACCAAGCTCGACGTGGGCAAGGCTCGCTACGGCCTGATGTGCAAGGAAGACGGCATGGTGTTCGACGACGGCGTGACCGCCTGCGTCGCTGACAACCATTTCATCATGACCACCACCACTGGCGGTGCGGCTCGTGTGCTGCAATGGCTGGAGATCTACCAGCAGACCGAATGGCCGGACCTGAAGGTGTACTTCACCTCGGTCACCGACCACTGGGCAACCATGACCCTGTCGGGGCCCAACAGCCGCAAGCTGTTGAGCGAAGTCACCGACATCGACCTGGATCGTGACGGCTTCCCGTTCATGACCTGGAAAGAAGGCCTGGTGGGTGGCGTGCCGGCGCGGGTGTTCCGGATCTCGTTCACCGGCGAGCTGTCGTACGAAGTCAACGTGCAGGCCGACTACGCCATGGGTGTGCTCGAGAAGATCGTCGAGGCCGGCAAGAAGTACAACCTGACCCCGTACGGCACTGAAACCATGCACGTACTGCGGGCCGAGAAGGGCTTCATCATCGTCGGCCAGGACACCGACGGCTCGATGACCCCGGACGACCTGAACATGGGCTGGTGCGTAGGCCGTACCAAGCCGTTCTCGTGGATCGGCTGGCGTGGCATGAACCGTGAAGATTGCGTGCGTGAGAACCGCAAGCAACTGGTGGGCCTCAAGCCGATCGACCCGAATGTCTGGCTGCCGGAAGGCGCACAGTTGGTCTTCAACCCCAAGCAGTCGATCCCGATGACCATGGTGGGTCACGTGACCTCCAGCTATGCGCACAACTCCCTGGGCTATTCGTTCGCGATGGGTGTGGTCAAGGGGGGCTTGAAGCGTATCGGTGAGCGGGTCTTCTCGCCGCAGGCTGATGGCAGCGTGATCGAGGCAGAGATCGTTTCGTCGGTGTTCTTCGATCCGAAGGGCGATCGGCAGAATATTTGATACCTGATCGTTCCCACGCTCCGCGTGGGAATGCATCCCGGGGCGCTCCGCGCCCCAAAGCGGACGCAGCGCGTCCATGGCGGCATTCCCACGCAGAGCGTGGGAACGATCAATTCAAGAGACAGGTGCTATATGACAGCAGCCAATGTTTACCAACAACGCCCAACCACCGGGGCCAAAGCCGAGTCGTCGCTGCATCATGCCGACCTCGCCAGCCTGGTGGGCAAGGGTCGCAAGAACGCCGGCGTGACCGTGCGCGAGAAAAAACTCCTGGGTCACCTGACCATCCGTGGCGATGGTCACGATGCGGCATTCGCCGCGGGCGTGCACAAGGCTCTCGGCATCGAATTGCCGGGCGCGTTGAGCGTTATCGTCAAGGGCGAGACCAGCCTGCAATGGATGGGGCCGGATGAATGGTTGCTGGTCGTGCCGACCGGTGAGGAGTTCGCCGCCGAGCAGAAACTGCGTGAAGCCCTGGGCGACCTGCACATCCAGATCGTCAACGTCAGCGGCGGCCAGCAGATTCTCGAACTGTCCGGCCCGAACGTGCGCGACGTGCTGATGAAATCCACCAGCTACGATGTACACCCAAGCAACTTCCCGGTGGGCAAGGCCGTGGGCACGGTGTTCGCCAAGTCGCAACTGGTGATCCGCCACACCGCCGAAGACACCTGGGAACTTCTGATCCGCCGCAGCTTCTCCGATTACTGGTGGCTGTGGCTGCAGGATGCGTCGGCTGAGTATGGTTTGAGCGTGCAGGCCTGATTTTTGGCCTTGGCGGTCAATCTGTGGGAGCAAAGCTTGCTCGCGATCGGGCTACCTCGGTTTCAACGAGACTGCGTTGCTTTATCGCGAGCAAGCTTTGCTCCCACAGAGGCCTCCCTGCCATAGCAGCAGTTGTTCACAATCAACAGGAGTCACCGCAATGAGCCGCGCCCCAGACACATGGATTTTGACTGCCGACTGCCCCAGCGTGCTCGGCACGGTGGACGCGGTGACCCGCTTTCTGTTCGAGCAGGGCTGCTACGTCACCGAGCACCACTCCTTCGATGACCGGCTTTCGGGGCGTTTCTTCATTCGTGTGGAGTTTCGCCAACCCGATGGTTTCGACGAGCAGGATTTCCGTGCCGGCCTGGCCGAGCGCGCCGAAGCCTTTGGCATGGTGTTCGAACTGACGCCGCCCAACTACCGGCCGAAAGTGGTGATCATGGTGTCCAAGGCCGATCACTGCCTCAACGACTTGCTCTACCGCCAGCGCATCGGCCAGTTGTCCATGGACGTGGTCGCGGTGGTGTCCAATCACCCGGATCTCAAGCCGCTGGCCGACTGGCACCAGATTCCCTACTACCATTTCCCCCTGGACCCGAACGACAAGCCGGCCCAGGAACGGCAGGTGTGGCAGGTGATTGAAGACACCGGTGCCGAACTGGTGATCCTCGCCCGCTACATGCAGGTGCTGTCGCCGGAGCTGTGTCGCAAGCTCGACGGCAAGGCGATCAATATCCACCACTCCCTGCTGCCGGGTTTCAAGGGCGCCAAACCGTATCACCAGGCCTACAACAAGGGCGTGAAACTGGTCGGCGCCACGGCGCACTACATCAACAACGACCTGGACGAGGGCCCGATCATCGCCCAAGGCGTGGAGGTCGTGGACCACAGTCATTATCCCGAGGACCTGATCGCCAAGGGGCGGGATATCGAAGGGCTCACATTGGCCCGGGCCGTGGGGTATCACATTGAAAGACGAGTTTTCCTGAACGCCAATCGTACGGTGGTGCTCTGACGGGCGCCATCGCGAGCAGGCTCGCTCCCACGGGAGATTGTGTATCCATTGTGGTAGCGAGCCTGCTCGCGATGAGGCGCTCCCATACAGCACAGAAACAAAGACACAAGCACTAACCCGAGCAATCAACGCGCTGCCTGCCTGGGCAACGCGGTTTCATAAAAACAACAGCGAGGTGAAAGCATGTCCGGTAATCGTGGTGTCGTGTATCTCGGCAACGGCAAGGTCGAAGTCCAGAAAATCGACTATCCAAAAATGCAGGACCCGCGTGGCAGGAAGATCGAACACGGCGTCATCCTGCGCGTGGTCTCCACCAACATCTGCGGCTCCGACCAGCACATGGTGCGCGGCCGTACCACCGCCCAGACCGGCCTGGTCCTGGGTCACGAGATCACCGGTGAAGTGATCGAGAAAGGCAGCGACGTCGAGAACCTGAAGATAGGTGATCTGGTGTCGGTACCGTTCAACGTTGCGTGCGGTCGTTGCCGTTCCTGCAAGGAACAGCACACCGGCGTCTGCCTGACCGTCAACCCGGCCCGTGCCGGCGGTGCCTACGGTTACGTGGACATGGGTGATTGGACCGGCGGCCAGGCCGAATACGTGCTGGTGCCGTATGCCGACTTCAACCTGCTGAAACTGCCGGACCGTGACAAGGCCATGGAGAAAATCCGTGACCTGACCTGCCTGTCCGACATCCTGCCTACCGGTTACCACGGCGCAGTGACTGCCGGCGTTGGTCCTGGCAGCACCGTGTATATCGCGGGTGCCGGTCCGGTCGGCCTGGCGGCTGCGGCTTCTGCTCGTCTGCTCGGTGCAGCGGTGGTGATCGTCGGCGACGTCAACTCCATCCGCCTGGCTCATGCCAAGGCGCAGGGCTTTGAAGTTGTCGACCTGTCCACCGACACGCCATTGCACGAGCAAATCGCCGCGTTGTTGGGCGAACCTGAAGTCGATTGTGCCGTTGATTGCGTAGGCTTCGAAGCCCGTGGTCATGGTCATGACGGCGTCAAGCACGAAGCCCCGGCCACCGTGCTCAACTCGTTGATGCAAGTGACCCGTGTCGCCGGCAAGATCGGTATCCCTGGCCTGTACGTCACCGAAGATCCGGGCGCGGTCGATGCCGCCGCCAAGATCGGTGCCCTGAGCATCCGCTTCGGCCTCGGCTGGGCCAAGTCCCACAGCTTCCACACCGGTCAGACCCCGGTGATGAAGTACAACCGCGCGCTGATGCAGGCGATCATGTGGGACCGCATCAACATCGCGGAAATCGTCGGCGTACAGGTCATCAGCCTGGACGACGCGCCGAAAGGCTACGGCGAGTTCGACGCTGGCGTGCCGAAGAAATTCGTGATCGATCCGCACAAGCTGTTCAGCGCGGCGTAAGGTTGGAAGCAAGACGGAAAAAGGGCGACAGTGATGTCGCCCTTTTTATTGGGGCCCGGCGGCTAATGCCAGTCAGTTAAGCCACAAACCCGTGGGAGCAAAGCTTGCTCCGGGCGGCGATCCGACGATTGCGGTACGTCAGTCAGCAACAATGTTGACGGGTCCATCGCTATCGCGAGCAAGCTTTACTCCCACAGGCGTTGCGCCGTTTGATCCTTAACTGACAGACATTAGGCCCAGCGGCTCATTTTTTGTCTTTGGTCAGGGTGAACTCTCGCTTATAGAGCTCATTGCCTTGATTATCTTCCTGAGGATCCCCCCTATAGCTACAGCTGTCTCCCGTGGCGCTAATGGAGATTGCCTTGGGGTTGTGTTTCAAGAAGTTGTCTGAAGCTGATTGAAATTGTTCTCCCACCCAAGCGCCTCCGCTTGGGTCGGTCGCTTTGTATCTGAAACCTTCGTTATTTGGAGGTGGATTACTGGAGGAGGCTGTAAAAGAATCTATGGTGTTCGGCTGAGGACATGATGCGATATTCGCAGCGTGAGCAAGGCCAGGCAAAGCCACGAGCGAAAACATACCGGCGAACATTATTTTGCACATTCGATGTACTCCGTGACTTGATGACAGTCTGGATGTTCATCGACAGGCAGGTCCTCGACTACTGTCAGAGCTGACAGCACTCAAGGCCGATAAGAAATAGTCTCGCTTGTTTATATACCCAGAAGTTGTCCGTTCCATTCCCCGTCGGGCAAGGATAACCCCACTCAGGGCTGGGTTACCGTTGCTGTTTTGACCCGCTCGCAGAAGTCGGGGTAGAAACCCCAGACATTCGTGTCCCGACATTCATTCTGGGCCTGGGCCAGCGCATTCCTGTCGAATGTGAGGCTGCGGGGCAGGCTGGCGAAGGTGGTGTAGCCGTCCCTTTGGGTCTTGATCGCGTCGAACCCCCGCATGTCGTAGACCAGTTCAACGTCGTCGTCGGCAAGGAGCCGGGCCTTGACCGTTACCTGAGGGTACTGCTTCCCTCCTGGGGCGTTATTGAGCGCGGCGAGGCCATGGCCGACAACGCGTAGCAGGCGCGGCACCCAACCCTCGTCGGTCCCGTCGGCGTCCGGGCGATAGGTCACGGTAAGCGTTTGCTGGTCGCGGGTGACCGCGGTCAGAGACGGGTCGGAGCGCTTGATGCGGTGCTCGATGGTCAGCCAGGTCTTCTGCTCTTCGCTGACGCCATCGGCAACTTCCGGATTCAGCGGTCCTCGCTGGCATTCGTTGACACCCAGCGCAATCAGCATGCCCGCCAGGATGACCGCGAGGGTGGCGCCACCAATTTTTACGTCCATGGGCAAACTCTTCAGGGGGAGGCGCACTGTACGGTATCTATTGACTCCGGGTCATCTGCCAGCGGCGGATGAACGATAAATCAATCAGAAACTCAGGTTGAAGTCGTCAGCATTGATGAGATTGCACACCTGAAGGGCAAGATTTTCGCAGCGCCGGTTCGTCCACTCTGAAAAAGGCGGCTGTACTTGAAGATACTGGAGGGCCAGATTTACGGACGCATATGCGCAAGTGAGGGTTGCTCTTCCCGGTGTTTGTGGAACGTCAATGTCGTGGAGAGCAAACTCGGCACCGTTGAGTTTCATGGATGCGGGATCGACCATTTTAATAGCGCCCTGATCTGCCCACTCCCGATCATCCTGTACTTCTATGGACTTAACATCCGAGAGTTTCAGGTGTTCACGAACCTCCGCAATCGCAGGACAGGTTATTTCACCGGCCTTAACATGGTTGATAAACAATAGAAGTAACCACGTGCATCCCGTCAGAGTATTTTTCATGTCCAGGCTCCATTGGTTCACATTGAACATGGTCCCCATTGGAGCCGATCGAGCTACTGTCAATCCTGACAGTTTTTTATGCCTATGTAGAATTAGCTCGCAGCCTTCATAGCACTTTCGGTGATAGTCGTCCTCTATGCGGGGGACGTTTGAGGGACGTTTGTAGCTTGGTCCGAAGACGGTCGGAATGTGGCCGGGGAACAATCCCTACTGCCCTCAGTCCAACCCACGATTTTGTGCCGCCCTCATCTCGGGCGGTTTTTTTTGGCTCAAGAGGACGTTCGCAATGAAGGTTTCACGCGGTTTTGCACTGTCTTGCCTGCTCTCGCTGGCGGCCAGTCCAGCCTTCGCGCAGTTCAGCCTCAGTGATGCGGCCAATGCGGTGGCGGCCATGCAGGGCGGTCAGGGTGAGCAGGGGAAGGGCGCCGTGGCCGCCGCGCCCGAGGCCGCCGGGCTGCTCAACACGTTGGGTTCGGAATTGAAGATCACACCGGAACAGGCCGTCGGCGGTGCCGGTGCGATGTTGGGGTTGGCGAAGAATCGTCTCAGCGAACCGCAGTTTTCCGAGTTGAGCCAAAGTGTGCCGGGCCTGGACCAGATCGCCGGCAACAGCGCCATTGGCGGGCTCAATGGCCTGGGCGGCCTGCTCGGTGGCGGTTCGCAGAAGAATGCCCTGCTCGATGGCCTGCTGGGCAACGTCAAGGACACCAATGACTTGAACAACGCCTTCAGTGCGTTGGGCATGGACAGCGGCATGATCGGCCAGTTTGCCCCGGTGATCCTCCAGTACCTCGGCCAGCAGGGCGTGGCCAGCTCCTTGCTGCAGAACCTCGGCGGCATCTGGGGCTCCGGCGCCGGTCTCTGATCAGCGGCGTTCGTCAAGCAAGGCGACGATGCGCCGGTCCTTTTCGGTCCAGAGCTGGTTGACCCAGTTCTGGACGTACTGGCGAAACACCGGATCGTTTTCGTAATCGCCTTGCCACAGTGCAGGATCCAGCGGACGAGTCTGGATGTCGATGATGACCCTCGGCACGGAACCGTTGATCAAATCCCAGAACCCCGGAATCCGCTCCTGCGGGTACACCACGGTGACATCCAGTATCGCGTCCAGTTGTTCGCCCATGGCCGCCAGCACGAACGCCACGCCACCGGCCTTGGGCTTGAGCAAGTGGGTAAAGGGGGATTGCTGCTGCTGGCTTTTTGCGGCGGTAAAGCGTGTCCCTTCGAGGTAGTTCACCACGGTGACGGGCTGGCGCTTGAACAGCTCGCAGGCCGCCCGAGTGATTTCCAGGTCCTTGCCGGCCAGTTCCGGGTTCTTTGCCAGGAAAGCCTTGGTGTAGCGCTTCATGAACGGATAATCCAGCGCCCACCAGGCCAATCCCAGGAACGGCACCCAGATCAGCTCCTTCTTGAGGAAAAACTTGAAGAACGGCGTGCGCCGGTTGAGGGTCTGGACGAGGGCGGGAATATCCACCCAGGATTGGTGATTGCTGATGACCAGGTAAGACGTATCGCCACGCAAGCCTTCGCCGCCGCGAATGTCCCAACGGGTGGGGATGCACAGGGCGAAGATCAGTTTGTCGATCTCGGCCCAGGTTTCGGCGATCCACATCACCCCCCACGAGGCATAGTCGCGAAGGCGTCCGGGCAGGATCAGCTTGAGCAGCGCGAACACCATCAACGGCCCGAACAGCACCAGGGTATTGAGCAACAGCAGCAGGGTGACGAAACAGCCGGTGAGCAGGCGGCGCATAAATGACTCTTGCAAGCGGGTGGGCGGGCCATGATAAGCAGCTTCGGGCGGCAGGCCAAATTGTGGTGGACGAATGTTTCACCTTTTGAGCGATATGCTGGTTGCCTTTCTGGAGCAACCGAACGAATCCGCCGCTCACGGTCTAAAAAGCCACCCACACGGAGCCCTATTGCATGAAATCCATTTTCGCCCTGCTTTCCCTGGTGGCCCTTCCCGTGCTGGCCGCCGAACCGACCCTCTATGGACGTTACGAATACATCGCGCTGCCGGAAATCGGCGGTGAGGTGCTCAAGGCCAAGATGGACACCGGGGCCCTGACCGCCTCGCTGTCGGCCAAGGACATTGAAACGTTTACCCGCGACGGTGATGACTGGGTGCGCTTCCGCCTGGCGACCAAGGACGCGAGCAACAAGGTCTACGAGCACAAGATCGCACGCATCAGCAAGATCAAGACCCGTTCCGAGGAGGATGAGGACGACGATGAAAAGATCGCCCCCACCAAACGCCCGGTCGTGGACCTGGAGCTGTGCCTGGGTAACGTCAAGCGTACCGTCGAGGTCAACCTGACCGACCGCAGCAGTTTCAATTACCCGCTATTGATCGGCGCCAAGGCCCTGCGCGAATTCGGTGCGGCGGTGAACCCGGCCCGACGTTTCACGGCGGACAAGCCCGACTGCTGATTTCCCCGATTGACGTGCCCCAAGGCTTGGGGCACCGTTCCGGCAACTTTACTGTCGGGCTCGCAAGACATGCCTCATATTCTGATTGTCGAAGACGAAGCCGCCATCGCCGATACGCTGGTGTTCGCCCTGCAAGGGGAGGGCTTCGAGACCACTTGGCTGAGCCTTGGGGCCGCCGCGCTCGAACACCAGAAAAGCACCCCCGCGGACCTGATCATCCTCGACGTGGGGCTGCCGGATATCAGTGGTTTCGAGACTTGCAAAAATCTCAGACGTTTCAGCGACGTTCCGGTCATTTTTCTGACAGCCCGGGATGGTGAGATCGACCGGATCGTGGGTCTGGAGATCGGTGCCGATGATTACGTGGTCAAACCCTTCAGCCCTCGCGAAGTGGCCGCCAGGGTCCGGGCGATCCTCAAGCGGGTAGCGCCAGCGCCAGTGCCACGACCGGCCGGGGAACTGGGCGCGGCGTTGTTCCAGGTGGACAGCGATCGCGTGCAAATCAATTATCGCGGTAAACCGCTGAACCTCACTCGCCACGAATTCCGCCTGCTGAACTGTCTGCTGGAGCAGCCCGAACGGGTATTCAGTCGCGAACAACTGCTCGACGCCCTGGGCGTGGCCAGCGATGCCGGCTACGAGCGCAGCATCGACAGCCACATCAAGAGCGTGCGCGCCAAGTTGCGCCTGGTCAGGGCCGAGGCCGAACCGATCCAGACCCATCGTGGCCTCGGCTATAGCTACAGCCCGGGGCATAGCTGATGCCGTTGGGAATCCGCATCTTTCTGGTCTATGTGCTGTTCATCGGCTTGACCGGGTATTTCGTGCTCGGCACGGTGATCGAGCAGATCCGTCCCGGCGTTCGTCAGTCCACCGAGGAAACCCTGGTGGACACGGCCAACCTGATGGCCGAGATCCTGCGGGATGATTTCAAGGCTGGGACGCTCAACCAGAATCGTTGGCCGCAGCTGCTCAAGGCCTACGGCGAGCGTCAACCGGCGGCGACGATCTGGGGCTTACCGAAGAACCAGGTCAGCCATCGCATCTACGTCACGGATGCCAAGGGCATCGTGGTACTCGACTCCAGCGGCGTGGCGGTGGGCCAGGACTACTCGAACTGGAACGATGTCTACCTGACCCTGCGTGGCCAGTACGGTGCCCGCTCGAGCCGCAGCGTCGCGGATGACCCGAGCTCTTCGGTGATGCACGTCGGTGCGCCGATCCGCGATAACGGCCGGATCATCGGCGTGGTCACGGTGGCCAAGCCCAATAGCTCGCTACAGCCCTATATCGACCGCACGGAACGGCGACTACTGCTCTATGGTGTCGGCTTGATCGGCCTCGGCCTGGTGCTGGGGGCGTTGCTGTCGTGGTGGCTCAGCTCGGCGCTACGCCGCTTGACCGCCTATGCCCAAGCCGTCAGCCAAGGGCAGCGAGTGGAAGTGCCGCATTATCGCGGCGGCGAGTTCGAGCAACTGGCGCACGCCCTGGAGCACATGCGTACGCAGCTCGAAGGCAAGGCCTACGTCGAGCGCTACGTGCACACCCTGACGCACGAACTCAAGAGCCCGCTGGCGGCGATTCGCGGCGCCGCCGAGCTGTTGCAGAGCGACATGCCCGCCGCGCAGCACCAGCGCTTTGTCAGCAACATCGACAGTGAAAGCGTGCGCATGCAACAGCTGATCGAACGGTTGCTCAACCTGGCCCAGGTCGAGCAGCGCCAGGGCCTGGAAGAACAGGTCGCGGTGCCGCTGGCGGCGCTGCTGGATGAACTGCTGGAGGCCCGTAGCGGTTGGATCGAACGCCGGCAACTGCGGGTCGAGCGGCACATCGCCGCCGACCTGACGCTGACCGGCGAAGCGTTTCTGTTGCGCCAGGCCTTGGGCAACCTGCTGGACAATGCCTTGGATTTCACCCCCGCCGAAGGCGTGTTGCGCGTCAGTGCCGCGCGCAGCGGCAATCGTGTCGAGATCCGCCTGTTCAACCAGGCCGAGCCGATTCCCGACTACGCCCTGCCGCGCCTGAGCGAGCGCTTCTATTCCCTGCCGCGCCCGGACACCGGCCGCAAGAGCACCGGCCTGGGGCTCAATTTCGTGGAGGAAGTGGTGCAGCTGCATGGAGGCGAATTCGCTATCGGCAATGTCGAGGGCGGGGTGGAAGTGGTGCTGCGGTTGCCCTGAGATTCGGCGCATAGCCTTTGTGGGAGCGAGCCTGCTCGCGAATGCGGTGAACCCGTCGACATCATCCTCAATGACACACCGCTTTCGCGAGCAGGCTCGCTCCCACAGGTTCTCTAGTCTCCACACAATCTCCACATTGCCTACATAAACAGCCCACACAGCGCCGCCAGACTCTCCCCATTCGAACAGGGAGAGCCCCACATGAACCGCAGCCTCGCCATAAAACTGGGCATGATCGCCCTATTGATTCTCTTGCTGATGATTCCGCTGTTGATGATCAACGGCCTCATCGACGAGCGCCAGTCCCTGCGCGACGGTGTGTTGCAGGAGATCGCCAGCAGCTCCAGCCACAGCCAGCAGCTCATCGGGCCGATGATCGTGGTGCCGTTTCGCAAGGACGTGCGGGTCTGGAATACCAACGAAAAAACCGGTGTCCGCTTCTTGGAAACCGTTGAGCAGAGCGGTGAGTTGTATTTCCTGCCGGAGCAGTTCGAACTCGACGGCCAGGTTCGGACCGAAACCCGTGCCCGGGGAATCTACGAGGCGCGGTTGTTCCACGCCGACAACCGGATCGATGGACGCTTCAAGGTGCCTGAGCGCTATGGCTTGGCCGCCAAGGATATGGCCGATTACCGCTTCGACGAACCGTACCTGACCGTGGGCATCAGCGACATCCGGGGTATCGAGAATGCGCTGACTCTGAAACTCAACCAGCAGACGGTGGACTTCCTGCCCGGCTCGCGGGTCGGCTGGGTGGGGCAGGGGGTGCATGTGCCGCTGCCGATGGTCAACGCCCAGAACAACGCCGAACTGACTTTCGGTTTCGACCTGAGCCTGCAAGGCACCGGCGAGTTGCAGATCCTGCCGGTGGGCAAGACCAGCAAAGTGCACTTGACCGCCGACTGGCCGCACCCGAGCTTCATCGGCAACTACTTGCCCGTCAGCCGCGACATCAACGAGAAGGGCTTCAGCGCCGACTGGCAGACCTCGTTCTTCTCGACCAACCTTGAAGAAGCGTTGCAGAACTGCGTGTCGGGCGAGAGCTGTGAGACGTTCCGCAGCCGTGCCTTCGGCGTGAGCTTCATCGACCCGGTGGACCAGTACCTCAAGAGCGATCGTGCGATCAAATATGCGTTGCTGTTCATCGCCCTGACCTTCGCCGGCTTCTTCCTTTTCGAAGTGCTCAAGAGCCTGGCGGTGCACCCGGTCCAATATGCCCTGGTGGGCGTGGCGCTGGCATTCTTCTACCTGCTGCTGTTGTCTCTGTCGGAACACATCGGCTTTGCCCCGGCGTACCTGGTGTCGGCCAGTGCCTGTGTACTGTTGATCGGGTTCTACGTCTGCCATGTGCTGCGCAGCGTGAACCATGGCCTGGGCTTCTCGGCGGGGTTGGCGGCGCTGTATGCCTTGCTCTACGGCTTGTTGAGTGCCGAAGACTACGCACTGTTGATGGGCTCGCTGTTGCTGTTCGGGCTGTTGGGTGTGTTCATGGTGCTGACCCGTAAACTGGATTGGTACGGGGTCGGATCGAAACCGGCGCCTGCCATGACCTTCGATCTGGGAGAGGTGAAATGAGCCGGTCGCTGGGGTTGCGCGAAGATCGGCGGGTGAGGGAAGTGCTCGTGGCGCTTGTATCTGAGTTGTTTCCGTTGGATCCGGTGGGCCTCTATCGCGAGCAGGCTCGCTCCCACAGGTCCGGGGCTGTCCTTTGTGAGAGCGAGCCTGCTCGCGATGAGGTCGTCACATTTGGAGAAAGATCTAGATCCTGGGCACGGTAGCGACCATTGAAGGCCGCAAGCTCACCTCGGCAAACCACGCCGCCAGCTGCGGATGGGTCTTGCGCCATTCCAGGTCGGGATGGCGCAGGTCCAGGTAACCCAAGGCGCAGGCGACGCTGATGGACGCCACGTCGAAATGGCTGGCCAGTTCGGCAATCGCTTCGGCTTCGAGCATGCCCAAGGCGCGGCGAATCTTGTCCCGTTGGGCGTCGAGCCATTCGTCCCAGTGCTTTTCCGCCGGCCGCAGGGCGGTTTCATAGCGGACCATCACCGCCGCATCCATGATCCCGTCAGCCAGGGAGGCCAGGGTCAGGCGCCGCCAGCGGGCCGCGCCGTCACGGGGGATCAGTGGGTTGCCGACGTGCTGGTGATCGAGGTAATCGAGGATGACGCGGCTGTCGTGGATCACACTGCCGTTGGCCAGGCGCAGGGCCGGGATCTTGCTCAACGGGTTGTCATCGATGAGTTTCTGGTCCGGTTTGACGGGCGTGAGCTGGCTGAGCTGTAACGCCACGCGGTCCTGCTGGCCGGTTTCGTGCAGCAGCACCAGGACCTTGCGAACGAAGGGCGAGGCGGGGTTGTGGAACAGCGTCATGCTGGGAACGGACATGGCAGCGTCTCGATCAGGGAAGGATGTCGCGCAGCATAGCGCGATCATCAATGCGCAAGGCAAGGGTGACCGAGCCCTGCGGCCCGGTCTGTGCCTCGGATCACACGGCCGGTTGAAGGGCCTGCGGCTCCAACGGGGCTGGCGTTGCCGGTTGTTGCTTGAGTTCCCGGGCGACGGTCCAGACGATGAACGCAGCAATCACGTCAAAAATCGCCAGCAGCACGAACAGCGGGCTATAGCCGATTTTTGTCACCATCACGCCAAACAACAGCGTGAAGGCCGCGGCGCCCAGGTAACCGAACATGCCGCCCATGCCGGTGGCGGTGGCGACTTCATTCTTGCCGAACGAGTCGGACGTGATGGCATACAACGCACCCGACAGGGTCTGGTGGGCAAAGCCACCAATGCACAGCAGGGCGATTGCGGTGTACGGACTGTCCACCAGGCCGATGCAGGCCGGGCCAACCATGCAGGACGCGCCGAACAGCAAGACCATCTTGCGGGAGGTGAACAGCGACACCTTGCAGTATTTGTGAAAGAACGGGCTCAGGTAACCGCCCAGCACGCAACCCAGGTCGGCGGCCAGGAACGGCAGCCAGGCGAACATCGCGATCTCCTTGATGTTCATGTGCCGCTCGGTCATCAGATACAGCGGGATCCAGGCGTTGAAGGTCTGCCAGGCCGGCTCGGAGAGGATCCGGGCGCTGGCGATGGCGTAGAAGTTGCGGCTGGCGATGATCTTTTTCCAGTTGCCTTTCTTCGGATTCTGCTCCTGGAAGTGGGCTTCCTGGCCGCTGATGATGTAATCGCGCTCGGTGTCGCTCAAGCGCTTCTGGTCACGGGGGTGCTTATAGAGGACCAGCCAGAGAAACGTCCAGACGATGCCCAGGCCACCGACGATCAGGAATGCCAGTTCCCACCCACTGTTCAGGATTGCCCAGACCACCAGCGGCGGCGCGAGGACAGCACCGATCGACGAGCCGATGTTGAACCAGCCGATGGCGACCGAGCGCTCCTTGGCGGGGAACCATTCGGTCGATGCCTTGACGGCGGCGGGCAGCCCGGCCGCTTCTGTCAGGCCAAGCAAGCCACGGAAAAATGCCAGGCCTTGCCAGCCCGAGGCCATTGCTGCGGCGGCGCAGGCGATAGACCAGGCGAAGGCGAAAATGGCGAAGCCCATCTTGGTGCCAATGGCATCGATGATGTAACCGGCCACCGGCTGCATCAGCGCATAGCAGATTTGCCAGGCGACGACGATATGGGAGTACTGCTCGGTGGAGATATTCATCTCGCTCATCAGGGTCGGAGCGGCCACCGAGAGGGTATTGCGCGCCAGGTAGTTGACCATCAGGCCGGCCGTGACCAGGCCGACCATCCACCAGCGGATGCCTTTAATCTTCATCACTTCACCATCGATTATTTTTGGAGTTGGTGTCGCTGTTGTAGGTTGTCGTACAACATTAGCCTTTATAGGAGTGCAAGGAATAATTTGTCAACAAATATGTCAGCGATTGGGCGAGTTTCAGGGCGCCCGAGGATGGTGTCATCGTATGACTGGTCTGTGGAGGGGGCTCAATCGGTTAGAGCGCCTTGGTGACTCAGCGGCGCGGGACCAGTCCCCACACCGCCACGACAGAAGGGATACCCAGCCCCAGCCAGCTCACCGCATCCCACAGACCATCGCCGAGCAAGGCGCTGAATAGCCCAGCTGCGCAAAGGGCGCCAATGGCTGCGGGCATGCCGAACACTTTCCAGACACTTGACTGCCGGGGCTTCACGAGACGGCCTCCCTATCGGCAGCCACGCGCAGGTTCGTTCTACGCCGCACCACCCAGAGGTAAACGCCGCTGCCGAGGACGATGATCGTTAGCACGTCCAGGGCCGCCCAGAAGATCTGCATCGGCCTGCCGCCGTAGTCGCCGAAGTGCAGCGGCAGGGACAGGCTCATCAGGTCCATGTACCACGGTCGTTCGGCCACGGCGGTGACGTCCAGAGTGCTGGCGTCGATGAGTACCGGTGTCAGCAGATGGGCGGTCAGGTGGGTACTGCCCTTCATGAACACGCCATAGTGGTGTGCGCTGGAAAACAAGGTGCCGGGGAAAGCAATGAAGCTCGGCTCCATGCCGGGTGCGACGTTCCTGGCGATGTCCAGCAGGCGGGTGGCCGGCGCCAGTTGCTCCAGTGGCGCCGCGTTGCGGTAGGGCTCGACCATGGCACTGAGACTGTCGTTGCGCCACGCCGCGATGATCAGGTCGGCGCAGGCGGCGATTACGCCGGTGACTCCAACCGTCAATGCCCAGACCAGCGTGACCACGCCGATCAGGTTATGCAGGTCGAGCCAGCGCAGACGCGGGGACTTGTCCTGGCGCACCGTGGCGAACTTCAGGCGCCGCATGAACGGCAAGTACAGGACCACGCCGGAAACGATGGCGACCACGAACAGCAGTCCCATCGATGCCAGCAATAATTTGCCAGGCAGTCCGGCATACATGTCCACGTGCAGGCGCCGCATGACCATCATGAAGCCGCCATTGGCCGCAGGTGTCTCCAGGGCCTCGCCGGTACGGGCGTCGAGCATGAAAGTATGGGAGGCATTGGGTTCGGTACCCGGTGTCGGGGCCATGATGGTGACGACGCCGTTGGGCTCGTCCTCGTCCCAGCCAAAATACTGCACCACTTCACCTGGGCGATGGGCCTTGGCCTTTTCCACCAGTTGCTGGAGGTCAAGCCGCGGCGTATCGGCGGGCATGTCCCGAAACTCCGGAGCATCGCCCAGCAGGTGTTCGATCTCGTGATGGAAAATCAGCGGCAACCCGGTGACTGCCAGCATCAGCAGGAACACTGTGCAGATCAGGCTGGACCACGTATGGACGAAGGACCAGCGGCGGATGGTTTTACTTTTCATGAGGGGGTCCGATTGCGAAAGCGCTTCACTCAAGAGCTGTGTGATTCATCGTGGCGAGGGAGCAAGCTTCCTCGCCACGGACTCTTCAAATGAAGGCGGCCAGTTACCACTTGTAATTCACACTGGCGACCACGTTGCGTTGATCGCCGTAGTAGCAATAGAAGCCGTCGCAGGTGGAGAGGTAGTCCTTGTTGAAGATGTTCTTTGCGTCCACCGCCACCGATACGCCTTTGAGGGAGCTGCTCACACGCCCCAGATCGTAATGGGCCGATGCGTCGTAGACGGTGTAGGAGCCGACATGACCCCAATCGGTGTTGGTGGTGTTGCCGTAGGTGTCGCCGACGTAACGCACACCGGCACCGACACCGAAGCCGTCGAGCAGGCCGTTGTGCCAGGTGTAGTCGGCCCACGCGGTGGCCTGGTTGCGTGGCACCTGGGCCATGCGCTTGCCCTTTTCAGCTGCGGTGCCCTTGGTGATTTCGCTGTCGTTGTAGGTGTAGGAACCGATCAGTTTCAGATTGTCGGTGACGTCACCGGAGGCTTCCAGCTCCAGGCCGCGTACCTGCACCTCGCCGACTTGGCGGGTGATGTTGTTTTCGGTCACGGAGTTGTTCTTCTGGGTCAGGTCGAACACTGCGGCTGTCAGCAGGGTCTTGGTGCCTGGGGGCTGGTACTTGATGCCAGCCTCGTACTGTTCGCCCTCGGTCGGTTTGAACGCGTCGGTGCTGTTGACGGTCGAGCCGGCCGCCGCCTGGAACGACTGGGCGAAAGAAATATAAGGCGTCACGCCGTTATCAAAGACGTAGCTCAGTGCGGCGTTACCGCTGAATTTCTTATCGCGCTGAGTGTTCGTGGCGTTGTTCAGGTTGTGGAACTCGGTGCCGGTGTGAATCCAGTCCTCACGACCGCCTAGGGTCAGGCGCCAGTTGTCCAGGGCCATCTGGTCCTGGATATACAGACCGGTCTGCTGGGTCTTCTGGTTGTAGTCGTACATATCGAAGTACTGGACGTTGGAAAAATCCTGCCCATAGATCGGGTTGTTGATATTGGTGGTCGGGACGCCGGTGGATCCCCATTTCCAGCGCGAATTGCTGTTGGAACGCTGATGGTCCAGGCCAAGCAATAGCGTATGGCTCAGGGCACCGGTCTGGAAGTCGGCCTGGAAATTGTTATCGACGGCGAACTGACTGATGTCTTCGTTAACGATACCGGCGCTGCGTTTGACCGTGCCGTCGGCGCTCACGGCTTGATCGGGGCCCGCCGGGAAGAACGACCCGCCGGCGGTGAGGCCCTGGAATTCCAGGTCGCTCTTGGTGTAGCGCAGGTTCTGGCGGAACTGCCAGGTGTCATTGAAGCGATGTTCGAAGGCATAGCCGAGGGCGTAGTAGGTGCGGTCGTAGAATTCCCAGTCCGGATCGCCCAGGTTCTTGTGGTGGGAAATCTTGCCGGCCGGCGAGGACAGCTTGGTGCCTTGCAAGGGCAGGAATTGCCCGGTGATGCCAGTGTCGTCGCGGGTGTACTGGGACAGGAAGGTCAGGCGAGTGTCGTCGTTGATGTTCCAGGTCAGGCTCGGGGCGATGTTGTAGCGCTTGTCCGGGATGTGATCGACCTGGGCATTGCTGTCGCGCACGGTGCCGCTGAGCCGATAGAGGAATTGGCCTTCGTCATCGATCTGGCCGGTGCTGTCGAAGTTGATCTGCTTGTGTTCATAGCTGCCGGCCTGCAACTCGACTTCGTGGCTGCTCTCGGCTTGTGGGCGACGGCTGACCATATCGAGCATGCCGCCGGGTGGTGTCTGGCCGTAGACCGACGATGCCGGACCACGCAGCACGGCGATGCGCTCCAGGTTCCAGGGCTCGATTTTCGGCGTGATGTAGTTGCCCTTGGGCAGCGGCAGGCCATCGAGAAACTGAGTCGGTATGAAACCGCGCACCAGCAGCCAGTCGTTACGCGAATCCGAGCCGTAGCCGCTGCTCTGCACACCGGCGGTGTAGCGCAGGGCATCGTTGAGGTTGAGGACCGAGCGATCCTCCATCTGCTGGCGTGTCACCACCGAGACCGAGCGCGGCAGTTCGACGATCGGCGTATCGGTCTTGGTGCCGGCGGCGGTGCGAGTGGCTGCATAGCTCTCGCTCGGGCCCCAGGCGCTTTCGCTCAGGCCGGCGCCGATCACGCTGGTTTCCGGCAGGGCCATGACGCCTTCGGGCACGGCCACCAGGCTGTAGGTGCCGGTGCTGCTCTGTTGCAGTTGCAAGCCGGTGCCGCGCAAGGCTTCACGCAATGCGCCCGCGGCATCGAACTGGCCCTGGACCGGGGCCGAGGTTTTGCCTGCGGCCAATGTCGGGCTCAGGCTCAGAGCGAGACCGGCCTGACTGGCGATCTGGTTCAGGGTGCTGGCCAGTGACGCGGCGGGCAGGTTGTAAGTGCGCACGCTGGACGGCTGTTCGGCCGCCAGGAGTGGGCCGCTGGCCAACGGGACGGCAAGGACGATGGCAACGGCCAACAGGCTGGGGCGCAACAGGGTGTCTAGCGGGCGGGACATACGGCGGCTCCTGAATGGAAATATTTCTCAATTGCCTGGATGCCGAATGAAAATGCAAAAGTGATAGGGGTAGATGAAAATAATTTAGATTCAGGATTTAAACCAGACCTGTTTTGTGCAGGGCTGACGGCCCCTTCGCGAGCAGGCTCGCTCCCACAGGGATGGATGCGCGCCAATGCATTGTGGAAGCGAGCCTGCTTGCGAAGGCGATCCCATGGATCACCTTTTATCGGGCCTTGGCCCCGGTGCTGGGTTGCACCACCACCCACCACCGCGTGTGATGCTCAATCTGCACCGGCAAGGTCGGCAGCAGCGCGCTCAGGGCCAGGTCGGTGTCATGCAGCGGAAAGCTGCCGGTGATGCGCAAATCCGCCACTTTGGGCTCGACCCCCAGGTAGCCGCGTCGATAGCGCCCCAACTCATGCACCAGATCTTCAAGGCGAGCGTTCTCTACCACCAGCATGCCACGGGTCCAGGCATCGGCGCCGGGGCTCAGGGCCAGGGTGGGGCCAAGGCCGTCACGGCGCATCAGCACCTGCTGGCCTTCGCGCAGAATCTGTTCTTGCCCCGAGGCCTGTGGGTGGGCGGCCACGGCGGATTGCAATACGCTCAGGCGAGTGCCGTCGTCCTCGCGCTTGACCAGGAACCGCGTGCCCAGGGCGCGCAGGCTGCCTTCGCGGGTTTCGACGATAAACGGACGTGGGT
This sequence comes from Pseudomonas sp. ICMP22404, assembly GCF_006227205.1. Taxonomy (GTDB): domain Bacteria; phylum Pseudomonadota; class Gammaproteobacteria; order Pseudomonadales; family Pseudomonadaceae; genus Aquipseudomonas. Next base: position 102,690 of record NZ_VCNG01000001.1, on the reverse strand, counting down.
CGTTGTGGCCGGTCTCCACCAGGATCTCGCCCTCCTGGAGAACAATGCGTCGTTGTTTAGCGTCAAAGCGCACGTCCAGCGCGCTGTGGGTGTTGAGGTTGATCAGCGTGCCGTCGGCCAGGCGCAGGGTACGTTGCTCGCCGGTTGCGGTGCGTTGGTCGGCCAGCCAGTAGTCCAGCGGCAGATAACGTTCACCGGCAAACAATGTCAGGCCGATGACCGCGACAATGCTGGCCAGGCTGCTGCCCACTTTGCGTATCCGGCGACGGATACTCACCCGCGATTGCAGTAGCGCGGCCCGCGCCGGTCCGTTGGCAACGCTGAAGCGCTGGTCGAGCATGCCCAACTGCCGCCAGGCCCGGGCATGTTCTTCATCGGCGGCGTGCCAGCGGGCGAACGCTTCGCGCTCCTGAGCGCTGCCGCTGCCTGAATCCAGCGACAACTGCCAGGCAATGGCGGCATCCAACACGCTGGCCGAGACCGGTTTGGAATGGGCCGGGCTCATGTCGGCTCCCCATAGAGTGCGATGTAGCACTGTCGGATGCCCTGCGCCAGATACTGGCGTACCCGTGGCACCGAAACCCCCAGGCGCTTGGCGATTTCGGCATGGCCGAGGCCGTCCAGCCGGTTATACAGGAACGCGGCGCGAGCCTTGCTCGACAGCTTGCCGAGCAGGCGATCGATCTGCCTGAGGTCTTCGAGGATCAATTGCTGTTCTTCCAGCGACGGCTGTTCGCCTTCGGGAATCAGCATCAGTTCGGTGAGGTAAGCCTGCTCCAGGGCGGCCCGACGGAAATGATCGAACAGCAGGCCTTTGGCGATTGCCACCAGGAATGCCCGGGGCTCGCGGGGGGCCGTCAGCTCATTACGGCCGAGCAGGCGCACGAAGGTGTCCTGGCTCAAGTCCTCGGCCCGTTGCGGACAGGCCACGTTGCGCCGCAACCACGCCAGCAGCCAACCGCGATGATCACGGTACAACGCACCAACCAGATCGTTGCGGGGGCTAGGGACTGACGACACGGAGCATCACCGATGTTTTAAGTAACGAGAATTGTTCGCGATTGTGGCAGAGGCGGGGGCGGGAATGCAATTGGAGCTGATCGGGATACTGTCTGTGGATTTAGCTGACTCTGTGGGAGCAAGGCTTGCCCGCGATAGCATCATCCGGGATTAACAGCCTGACCGAGTTGTTTGCATCGCGGGCAAGCCATGCTCCTACAGGTCAGCCATGCTGGGTCAGTGTTACATGGAAGGCGCCTGCTGCCGGCGCTTCCACTGGCCCAGGCACTGTTGCAGGTTGAGCGGGCTGTGGATCTGTTGCTGGCGGGCGCGACTGAACAGGATCAGTGCCAGTTCCGCCGTGGCCAGGGCGTCGGCGCTGGCATTGTGACGATCAACCACTTGCAGCTTGAAAGCCTCGATCCAGTCGTCCAGGCCGCTCTTGCGCAGCGCTGCCTGGGGGCAGAGCATCGGCGCCAGGTCGGCTACGTCGAGGAACACGTGCTGCAAGCGGTAGCCCAGGTGGTCTTTCAGGGCGCGACCGAGCATGTGGGCGTCGAAGGGCGCGTGGAAGGCCAGCAGCGGACTGTCGCCGACGAACTCCATGAACGCCAGCAATGCTTCGGCCGGGTCGCTGCCCGCGGCGATTGCGCTGGGTGCCAGGCCATGGATCAACACACTCGGCCCGAGCTTCTGCTTCTCGCATTGCAAGGTGCGCTCGAACTGCTGGCTGAAATCGATGGCACCGTCTTCGATCACCACCGCCCCGATGGACAGCACCTGATCCTTGTTCAAGTTCAGGCCGGTGGTTTCCAGGTCCACCACCACCCAGCGCTGCTCCCGCAGGCTGCGCTCATCCAGGGGCGAGGGCGGCGACAGGTTTTCCAGGCGCCGCTGCAACGCGTCCGGCAACGTCGGCGAGGCCGGGCGCAACCAGGAAAACAGGTTCACAGTTGATACCTCAAGGTCAGGCTGCTTTGCAGGCGTTGAGCCTGGCGCAGGGATTCACGCAGGATCCGCCGATCCAGGTGATTGAGGCTGTCGGGGTCGACACGGTTGGAGTAGGGCAGGTTCTCGCGGGTCTGCAGTTGGTGTTGCTGCATACGGGTTTGCTGGATGAAGTGGTAGGCCTCTTCATAGGCCGCACCATCCAGGGGATCGATCACCTCCCGGGCGACCAGTTGCCGCAAACGCTCCAGGGTGTTGTTGGCCTCGATGCCATTGGCCAGCGCCAGCAGGCGGGCGCCGTCGACGAAGGGCGTCAGGCCTTGCACTTTCAGGTCCAGGGTGGCTTTCTCACCGTTTTTACGGCTCAGCACGAAATCCCTGAAACGCCCGACCGGAGGGCGATGGCGCAAGGCGTTCTCGGCCATCATGCGCTGGAATAGACGGTTATCGCCCACCTGATCGAGGATCTGCCGGCGCAACTGATTGCAGCCTTGCTCGTCGCCCCAGACCACCCGCAGGTCGAAATAAATGCTGGAGCCCAGCAGGTTTTCCGGCGTCGCTTCGCGAATGAAGGCGGCAAAGCGTCGGGACCATTCGGCGCGGGACAGGCACAGTTCCGGGTTGCCGGCCATGATATTGCCCTTGCACAGCGTGAAGCCGCACAGCGCCAGGCTCTGGTTGATCTGTTGGGCGATGGGCAGCAGCAGGCCGCGGATCTGCGCCGCATGGGCCGCGTCCCGGGCCTCGAACAGGATGCCGTTGTCTTGGTCGGTGTGCAGGGTTTGCTCGCGCCGGCCTTCACTGCCAAAGCACAACCAACTGAACGGCACTCCCGGATCGCCTTTTTCGGCCAGGGTCAGCTCGATGACGCGGCTCACGGTGTGATCGTTGAGCAAGGTGATGATGTGGGTGATTTGGGTCGACGACGCGCCGTGGGCCAGCATGCGTTCCACCAGTTGGCCGATTTCGCCCCGCAGGGCCACCAGGTTTTCCACCCGGGGGGCGCTGCGAATGGTCCGGGCCAGGTGCACCAGGTCGACTCGCTGCAGGGAAAACAGATCCCGTTCCGATACCACGCCACACAGGCGCTGTTCCTTGACCAGGCAGACATGGGCAATGTGGCGTTCGGTCATGGCGATGGCCGCGTCGAAGGCGCTGTGATCCGGCGAGAGAAAAAACGGTGCCTGGGTCATGTGCGCCGCGATGGCCTGGGAAAAGTCCCCGGAACCGTCGGCCACGACCTGTCGCAGGTCACGCAGGGTGAAAATCCCCACCGGCGCCTTGTGTTCGTCCACCACCACGATGCTACCGACCTGCTGCTCGTGCATCAGCTTCACGGCTTCGCGCAACGGCGTGTCAGGGCTGCAGCTCACCGGATGACGCATCGCCAGCTCACCCAGGCGGGTATTCAGGGAGTATTGGGTGCCCAGGGTCTGCGCGGATTTTTGCTGGACCTGCTGGTTGACCTGGTCGAGCAGGCTGCTGACCCCGCGCAGGGCGAAATCGCGAAACGGGCCGGACAAGGCGAATAATTTGATGAAAGCCTGCTTGTTCAATTGCAGGCAGAACGTGTCTTCGCCGGCCCGGTGCTCGGTGCGCGTGGCCCTTTCCCCGAGCAGTGCGGCAAGGGGAAAGCATTCGCCGGTGGTGATTTCGAAAGTGGTCTCGGTGCCACCCTTGGCCGAATGCGGACGCTCCCCTACCACCCGGCCCTGCTTGACGATGTAAAAGTGCTCCACCGGACCGTCGGCCGGCTTGATGATGGTTTCACCTGGCGCGTAGAAGCGCAGCAGGCATTGTTCCACCAGGTACGCCAGGTGAGCATTTTCCATCTGGTTGAACGGGGGGAAGCGTTGGAGGAACTGCAACGTGCCCTGGATGTTCTGCAACACCGCGGTTTTCCCCGCCTGGATGAAGGCGTCCGCTTTTTTCATAACCATTGCGCAATCTTTTTTGAATTGTTGTGGTCGGATCTGTTCCCCATGGTCGACCTCTGAGGGGGGAGTGCCCATTGGACGTAAGTCTAGGTTCCTGCAAAGGGGGACGACCTACAGAAAAAGTCCTGCACGAGCCCTGGAAAAATCTTCATTGAATGTTCTTGGAAAAAAATCCGACGAAGTGCACATTGAAGCGCTGCCGAACGATGTCTGACCACTGTGCCAGGGGATCGATTCAAGGAATGTAGAGAGCATCATGTCCGATCACGATATTTTGAGTGACGCCGAGCGCGAAGCGTTGAGTGCCGTCATGCTGGAGCCTGACCTGCCGCCGCAGCGAGTCTTGATCGTCGATGACGACAAGGACGCTCGCGAGCTGCTGTCGGAAATCCTGGCGCTGGATGGCATCCATTGCATGACCGCCGCCAGCGGCGAAACCGCACTCAGGATGCTGGAAACCAAGCCGTCGATCGGCCTGCTGATCACCGATCTGCGTATGGGCAATGTCGATGGCCTGGAACTGGTGCGCCTGATCCGCGAGTCGGAGCGGGCCGCGCTGCCGATCATCATCGTGTCCGGCGATGCCGACGTGAAGGACGCCATCGAGGCGATGCACCTGAGCGTGGTGGATTTTCTGCTCAAGCCCATAGATACGGAGAAGTTGCTGGAGTTGGTCAAGCGGGAGCTGGGGATGGATCTCTAGCCTGTGGCGATCGTTCCCACGCTCCGCGTGGGAATGCAGCCGGGGACGCTCCGCGTCCCGAAGAGCCGAACGCGGAGCGTCCGTTGCGGCATCCCCACGCAGAGCGTGGGGATGATCAGCAAAGGCGGTTATGCAAACAAAAAAGGCCCTGATCGCAAGATCAGGGCCTTCCTCATTTATCGCTACCGCTCAATCACAGACCATTGGCCGCCTTGAACTCGCGGCGACGACGGTGCAGCACCGGCTCGGTGTAGCCGTTAGGCTGCCGGGTGCCTTCGATCACCAGCTCGACCGCTGCCTGGAAAGCGATGTTGCTGTCGAAGTCCGGTGCCAACGGACGGTACAGCGGATCGCTGGCGTTCTGGCGGTCCACCACTGGCGCCATGCGCTTGAGGCTTTCCATCACCTGGTCCTGCGTGACGATGCCATGGCGCAGCCAGTTGGCGATGTGCTGGCTGGAAATGCGCAGCGTCGCCCGGTCCTCCATCAGGCCGATATCGTTGATGTCCGGCACCTTGGAGCAGCCGACGCCCTGGTCGATCCAGCGCACCACGTAGCCGAGGATGCCCTGGGCATTGTTGTCCAACTCGTTTTTGATCTGCTCCGGCGTCCAGCTCGGGTTGACCGCCAGCGGGATGGTCAGGATATCGTCTACCGAAGCGCGGGTCCGCTTGGCCAGTTCGGCCTGACGGGCGAACACGTCGACCTTGTGGTAATGCAGCGCATGCAACGCGGCGGCGGTCGGTGATGGAACCCAAGCGGTGTTGGCACCGGCCATCGGATGGGCGATTTTCTGTTCGAGCATCGCCGCCATCAGGTCCGGCATGGCCCACATGCCCTTGCCGATCTGCGCACGACCTTGCAGGCCGGTGCTCAGGCCGATGTCGACGTTCCAGTTTTCGTAGGCGCCGATCCACTTCTCGGCTTTCATGTCGGCCTTGCGCACCATCGGGCCGGCTTCCATCGAGGTGTGGATTTCGTCGCCGGTGCGATCCAGGAAACCGGTGTTGATGAACACCACGCGCTCGCTGGCAGCCTTGATGCAGGCCTTGAGGTTGACCGTGGTGCGGCGCTCCTCATCCATGATCCCGACCTTGAGGGTGTTGCGCGGCAGGTTCAGCACGTCTTCGATGCGACCGAACAGCTCGTTGGTGAACGCGGCCTCTTCCGGACCATGCATCTTCGGCTTGACGATGTACACCGAGCCGGTGCGGCTGTTGCGGCGCGACGTATTGCCGTTGAGGCTGTGGATCGCCGCCAGGCTTGTCACCAGACCGTCGAGAATGCCTTCCGGCACTTCGTTGCCATCTTTGTCGAGGATCGCGTCGATGGTCATCAGGTGACCGACATTGCGCACGAACAACAGCGAGCGACCGTGCAGCGTCAGGCTCGAACCGTCGACGGCGGTGTACGCGCGGTCCGGGTTCATGGTGCGGGTAAATGTCTGACCGCCCTTGGCGACCTGTTCCGACAGATCGCCTTTCATCAGGCCGAGCCAGTTACGGTAGATCACTACCTTGTCATCGGCATCGACGGCGGCGACCGAATCTTCGCAGTCCATGATGGTGGTCAGCGCGGCTTCCATCAGGATGTCTTTGACGCCGGCGGCGTCGGTCTGGCCGACTGGGGTGCTGGCATCGACCTGGATTTCGAAGTGCAGGCCGTTGTGCTTGAGCAGTACCGCGGTGGGAGCCGAGGCGTCGCCCTGGAAACCGATCAGTTGGGCATCGTCACGCAGGCCACTGTTGCTGCCACCCTTGAGGGCGACCACCAGTTTGCCGTCGACGATCTTGTAGGCGGTGGAGTCGACGTGGGAGCCGGCCGCCAGGGGGGCTGCTTCGTCGAGAAAGGCACGGGCGAAAGCGATGACCTTGTCGCCGCGAACCTTGTTGTAGCCTTTGCCTTTTTCCGCGCCATCGGCTTCGCTGATGGCGTCGGTGCCGTACAGCGCGTCGTACAACGAACCCCAGCGGGCGTTCGAAGCGTTGAGGGCGAAACGGGCATTCATCACCGGCACCACCAGCTGCGGGCCGGCCATGCGGGCGATTTCGTCATCGACGTTTTGGGTCGTAGCCTGGAAATCCGCCACTTCTGGCAGCAGGTATCCAATGTCTTGCAGGAAGGCTTTGTAAGCCACGGCATCAAAGGCCTGGCCGGCCTTCGACTGGTGCCAGGCATCGATCCGAGCCTGGAAATCATCGCGTTTGGCGAGTAGGGCTTTGTTCTTCGGTGCCAGGTCGTGGATGACCTTGTCGGCACCGGCCCAGAACTGGTCGGCGGTCAGACCGGTACCGGGGATGGCTTCGTTGTTCACGAAGTCGAACAGGACTCTGGCGACCCGAAGGCCACCGACTTGAACGTGTTCAGTCATTGCTTGCCTCTCACTCTGCTCAGCTATTTCGCTTTTCAGCTCTTCGATTTTGACAATGAAGCCTCGGGACATTTAAACCACAAACCCCGGAACCAGTACATGCCATCGCTGGCGGCTGGGTGGGACCTATCATGGGCGTTAAGCCTTGCTGATGGGGCTTTCAGGGATGCGACTGCGCCTTGGCAGACATCGGTCCAACATTATGTAGTGCTCGCTGCGGAATACTACATGAACAGTTGCGGTTGTGAAAATTAGACTAATTGCGTCGTTCCGCGACCGACTAAAGCAGTACGGTCACGACGAGACGTCTGATGTTCTCAAAAAACCGATGAATTGTTCCATATAAATCTTATGACTTGTACACGATTGTAAGTGGACCTCAGAATGATAAATGCAGCCGCCGAGTGTAGGAGCTGGCGAAGCCTGCGATCTTTGCTTTTTGATCTTTCGCTCCCGAATCAATTGGTATGGGAAAGATCGCAGCATCGTTGCACTCGACAGCTCCTACCCAGCTCATGCTGCCTATACTCTTTCTTCCCATAACAAGAGGGCTGCGCCATGGACCATCTCGTCATCACCGTTTTCGCCCCGGACAAACCCGGGCAGGTCGAGCGCATCGCCCAATGCATTGCCGAGCACGGCGGTAACTGGCTGGAAAGCCGCATGTCGCATCTGGCGGGGCAATTTGCCGGAATACTGCGCCTCAGCGCTCCGGCCGAATCCCATGAGGAACTGATCGAAGCCTTGCAGGGGTTGGCGAGCCATGGCATTCGCGTGCTCATCGCGCAGAGCACGATCGAGGAGTCCTGCAGTTGGAAACCCATTGCCATGGAGCTGGTGGGTAACGACCGTCCCGGCATCGTGCGGGACATCACCCGGTTGCTGAGCGAGCAGGGGGTCAATGTCGAGCGGCTGGTGACCCATGTCGGGCCGGCACCGATGAGCAGCGAACTGCTGTTTCACGCCGAAGCGATCCTGGGCGTGCCGCTGACGCTGTCGTTGGACACGTTGCAGGAACGCTTGGAGACCTTGGCCGACGAATTGATGGTGGAACTCAAACTGAGCGATGAGGCGTGAGGCCGGTTATCCAAGGAAAAGCTGCACCTGCCTGTGGATAACCTGTAGAGACCCGGCGCCAGCCCAGGCCCGGCGGGTCTTTGCCGGCGATGATCAAAAAATCGCCAATTTTCAAGGGCTTGTGCACAAACGGCGGGGATGACGCTGTGGATAACCTTGGGGTGGATCAACGCAGGCCACGTCAAGCGTGGCCTGTAGAGGGATGTACGATTTTTGATCAGTTGCGTCGGCGCATACTGATCACGGCGTCGATGCTGTATACCGCAAGTCCGGCCCAGATAAACAGAAACGCCACCAAGGTGCTGGACGACAGATGCTCGCCAAACAGCAGCACTGCCAGCAGCAGCACCAGTGTCGGTGCGATGTACTGGAGAAAGCCCAGCGTGGTGTAGGGCAGATGCCGGGCGGCGGCGTTGAAGCACACCAGCGGAACCAGTGTCACCGGGCCGGCCGCCACCAGCCACCAGGCTTCGGAGGTAGTCCAGAACGCTGCCTGGGCACTGGTGGCGGTCGGGTTGAACAGCAACCATGCTATGGCGATCGGTACCAGCATCCAGGTTTCCACCACCAGCCCTGGCAAGGCTTTGACCGGGGCTTGCTTGCGAATCAGACCATAGAAGCCGAAGGTCAACGCCAACGCCAGGGACACCCACGGCAAACTGCCGACCTGCCAGACCTGCTGCGCCACGCCAACCGCTGCCAACCCCACCGCCAGCCATTGCATGCGCCGCAGCCGTTCGCCGAGGATCAGCATCCCCAGCAGCACATTCACCAGCGGGTTGATGTAGTAACCCAGGCTGGCTTCGAGCATGCGACCATTGTTCACCGCCCAGACGTAGATCAGCCAGTTGGCCGCGATCAATGTGCCACTTAAGGCCAGGATCGCGAAGCGACGCGGATTGTCCCGCAGCTCGCGCCACCAGCCTGGGTGTTTCCAGACCATCAGCAGCGCCGCGCCGAACAGCGCCGACCACAGCGCCCTGTGGATGATGATCTCCACGGCCGGCACGCTGGCTATCGCTTTGAAATAGATGGGGAACAATCCCCAGATGACGTAGGCACTCAGGCCCAGGATGTACCCGCGACGCGGGTTGGCGGCTTGCATGCAGAATCCTTGCTTAGGCAGCTAACAAAGGAGTGATTGTAAGTAGATTTGTCAGGTTTTGGGCGAACCTTTGAGCAACAACGCAAATACCTCCTGTGGGAACGAGCCTGCTCGCGATCGCGGTGTATCAGCTTACGAATATGTTGTCTGACACACCGCGATCGCGAGCGGGCTCGCTCCCACAGGGGATTGTGGTGATGGTTGAAGTGCGCTCTTCAGAACAACTTCAACGGCTCTTCATTGAGCGCCGCCAGTTGCTCGCGCAATGCCAGCACCTGGTCGCCCCAATAGCGCTCGCTGCCGAACCACGGGAAGCTGCGGGGGAATGCCGGGTCGTCCCAGCGACGGGCCAGCCAGGCGCTGTAGTGCATCAGGCGCAGGGCGCGCAAAGGTTCGATCAACGCCAGTTCCCGTGGGTCGAAGTCATGGAACTCCTGGTAGCCGTCCATCAATTCCGATAACTGGCCCAGGCATGCCTGACGATCGCCGGCCAGCATCATCCACAGATCCTGTACCGCCGGGCCCATGCGACAGTCGTCCAGATCGACGATGTGGAAAACCTCGTCGCGACACATCATGTTGCCCGGGTGGCAGTCACCGTGCATGCGGATGTTCTGATGGGGCGTGGCGGCGTAGGTTTCTTCGACACGCTTGAGCAGATCCCTTGCCACCGACTCGTAGGCCGGAAGCAGGCTGCGGGGCACGAAACCGCTTTCCAATACGGTCGCCAGTGAGTCATGGCCGAAGTTCTTCACGCCCAGGGCCTCGCGGTGTTCGAACGGGCGGCTGGCGCCTACCGCGTGCAGGCGTCCGAGCAATTGCCCCAGGCGATAGAGTTGGTCGAGATTGCCTGGCTCCGGTGCTCGGCCACCGCGGCGAGGGAACAGGGTGAAACGAAACCCGGCGTGTTCGTGCAGGCTGGCGCCGTTGTGAACCAGCGGCGCCACTACCGGCACTTCGCAATCGGCCAGCTCGAAGGTGAAGCGGTGTTCTTCCAGGATCGCTTCGTTGGTCCAGCGCTGGGGGCGATAGAACTTGGCGATCAGCGGCTCGGCGTCTTCGATGCCGACTTGGTAGACGCGGTTCTCGTAGCTGTTGAGAGCCAGCACACGGGCGTCGCTGAGGAAGCCGATACTTTCTACGGCATCGAGCACCAGGTCGGGCGTGAGGGTTTCGAACGGATGGGACATGCTGACTCCTGCGCAGCGGCAGGGCTGCCGCGTCCGGCCCAGCATGTTAGCGCAGACGGAGGCAGATAGGTGGTGGCTGTGCTGAAGCCATCTCGAGCAGGCTCGCTCCCACATCGGATCTTCAATGTTGCTGATCCTTGTGGGAGCGAGCCTGCTCGCGATGGGGCCCTATCAGGCGCCGATGATTCCGCCGTCCTCGCGGGTAATCACCATCACCGACGAGCGCGGCTTGCCGTTGGGCAGGTGCTCGGGGAAGGTCGAACCGCCGTTTTCGCCAGGGTGCTGGATCCCGACGAACAAGGCCTTCTGGTCCGGCGCGAAGCTGATGCCGGTCACTTCGCAGCCCACCGGCCCGACCATGAACCGACGGATTTCGCCGCTGTTGGGGTCGGCACAGAGCATCTGGTTGTTGCCCATGCCGGCGAAATCCCCGGTGTTGCTGACGTCACCATCGGTGAGGATCCACAGCCGGCCGGCCTTGTCGAAGCCCAGGCCATCGGGGCTGTTGAACATGTTCTGCGGGTTGATGTTGGACGAACCGGCTTTCGGTGTACCGGCATGTACGGTCGGGTTTCCGGCCACTACGAACAGGTCCCAGCTGAAGGTCATGGACGCGTGGTCGTCGCGGTCGGTGCGCCAGCGCAGGATCTGCCCATAGACGTTCTTGGCCCGAGGGTTGGGCCCGCCCACCGGTTGGCCGTCTTCGCCGCGCTTGGCATTGTTGGTCAGGGTGCAATAGACCTGGCCGTCGTTCGGGCTGACTACGATCCACTCCGGGCGGTCCATTCGTGTGGCGCCCACGGCACTGGCGGCCAGGCGCGCGTGGATCAGCACTTCGGCCTGGTCGGCGAAGCCGCTGCTGGCGTCGAGGCCGTTCTTGCCATGGGTCAGTTCGATCCACTGGCCCTTGCCTTTCGGGTGGTCCGGATTGCTGTCACCGGCGTCGAAGCGCGCCACATACAAGGTGCCATGGTCCAACAGGTTGCGGTTGGCCTTGGGGTTCTTGTGATTGATGCGCTCGCGGCTGACGAATTTGTAGATGAATTCACCACGCTCGTCGTCGCCCATATAAACCACGGCGCGACCATCCCCGGTTTGTGCCAGGGCGGCGTTTTCGTGTTTGAAGCGGCCCAGGGCGGTGCGTTTGACGGGGGTGGACGCTGGATCGAATGGGTCGATTTCCACTACCCAACCATGGCGATTGAGCTCGTTGGGATTCTTCGCCAGATCGAAGCGTGGATCGTACAAGTGCCAGTTGATCTCGCGGCTGGTGACGGTGGCGCCGTAGCGCTTTTGCGCTTCATCGAACTGCAAATCGGACTTGCTGCTGCCAAAGCAGTCGGTGAAGTTTTCTTCGCAGGTCAGGTAGGTGCCCCACGGCGTCATGCCATTGGCGCAGTTCTGGAAAGTACCGAGGACTTTCTTACCGCTCTTGTCGCTGCCGGTTTTCAGCAGTTCATGTCCGGCGGCCGGCCCGCTCAGTTCGATCGGGGTGTTGCCATGGATCCTGCGGTTGTAGCGCGATGCCTGGACGAATTGCCACTGGCCGCCCTGGCGCTTCACTTCGATCACCGATACGCCTTCGCTGGCCTGGGCCTTGTGCACGTCTTCGGCCGACTGCGGCTGGCCGCCATGGGCGAAGAGGTAGCGGTAGTTGGTGTATTCGTTGTTGATTGCCATCAGCGCTCGGTTCTCGTCGCCCGGGAACGGGAACAGGCTCATGCCGTCGTTGTTGTCGCCAAATTGCATTTCCTGGTCACGCGCGGTGCCATTGCCACTCGGGTCGAATGCGGGGGCGTTCTTCTGCAACGGCTGACCCCAACTGATCAACACCGAGGACTTGTAGCCGGGTGGCAGGGTGAGGGTGTCGGTCGTGGCGGCAGCGATGCTGTCGAAGCCCAGCAACTTGCTGTTGCCTTCGCTGACGGCGGCGGCAAGGGCGCTGCGGCTCAACAGGTTGCCACCCAGGAACATGGCCGCGCCACACAAGGCGCCGGCGCCGATAAAGCTACGGCGGCTCAGGCCGACGATCTTTTCCAGGTCGGTGGATTGGTTTTCTTCTAATAGGCTCATCTCAGGCTCCCTGCTGGTTTTGGCAGTCACCTTAAAGCGGGTCGATGAAGCTTTTGTTTCAGTACCTTTATAACGGTGTCCCGAGCAACACATTCGTTGCCGAAAACACCACTTGCACCGGTGAGCCGGTGCCCAGGTTGCGCGCTTGCAGTTGTAGCGGATCGGCCAGGGCGCACAAGGTCTGGCCGTTGGGCAAGCCGATACGCACCTCGCTGGGACCGTTGGTGGCCGTGGCGATATGTTCGATGACGCCTTGTAGGGCATTTAAGCCTGATTTCTCCAGGGGCCCGTTGGGGAACAATTCCAGCCAGCCGGCCTTGATCAGCGCAACCACCTCGGTGCCGATAGCCAGCTCCAGGCGCACCGTACTGTCGTGGGTGATCTGTGCCTCGATGACCAGGCCACGGGCCAGTTCCAGGCGCACCCGGTCGTTATGGCCCTGGGCGTCGATGCCAAGGACTTTGCCGTGCAACTGATTGCGAGCGCTGGTGCGCAGCATCAGGCGACTCAGCAGGCCGAGGTCCCCGGCGTCTTCGCTCGCCTCCAGCAACTGCGCCTGCAAGGCTTGCAGGCGCAGGTACAGGCGCAGCACCCGTTGCCCTTCTTCCGACAGCCTGGCACCGCCACCGCCCTTGCCACCGACGCTGCGTTCCACCAGCGGCTGGTCCGCCAGGTTGTTCAACTCATCGATGGCATCCCATGCCGCCTTGTAGCTCAGGCCCGCGCTCTTGGCGGCACGGGTGATGGAGCCTTGCTCGGCAATATGTTGCAACAGGGCGATGCGTTGCGGACGCCGGACAATGTGTTGGGTCAGAAGCGTAGGTAAGGACATGGCGGAAACTGCGCGCGAGGGTGAATGAATGGACGTTGGCGCCTCGGCCGCCGCGCGTCAAGCCGGCTCACCGGGTTTGGGCGTGCGCGCCAGGCAATACACATCGACCCGGGCCGCACCGCCATCGAGCAGCAATTGGGCCAGCGTCTGGGCGGTTGCGCCGGTGGTGAGCACATCGTCTACCAGGGCCAGGTGGCGGTTGCGCAACGGGGCATCGGGCGCGAGGGCAAAGGCCTGGCGCAGATTCCGGCGCCGGTCCCTGGCATCGAGTGCCTGTTGCGCCGGGGTGTCGTGGATGCGCAGCAGCAGATGTTCTTCGCAGGGAATCTGTAACTCAGCACCGAGCCAGCGCGCCAGCAGGGTCGCCTGGTTGAACCCGCGCTGGCGCAAGCGTCGACCCGCCAGCGGTACCGGCACCAGCGCGTCGGGCCGCTCCAGGCCTTCGTCGAAATGATGTTGCAGCGACTGCGCCAACAGTTCGCCCATGAGGCGCCCGAGAGGCCATTTTGCCTGGTGCTTGAAACGGGTGATCAGACTGTCCACAGGGAAATCATAAGCCCAGGGCGCCAGGACGCGCTCGAAAGCTGGTGGTTGCGTGGCGCATTGCCCGCAACGGAGCCCGGCCATGGGCAGCGGCAGGGCGCAAATGACGCATTGATCGCCGAGCCAGGGCAATTCGCTTTCGCAGGGTATGCAGATTGGCTGCTGCGTATCGGTAGCGTCGCCACACAGGAGACAGAATTGCTTGTTTTTTAACCAGATGTAAACCGGTCCTTCGTATGGTGGTTGACAGCGCATGACTCTTCCTTAAATATGCCGAACATCCGTGTCGCGCCTGTGGGTATTGCGTGTCCCCAGTCGCCAGCCAAGCATAATCAAGGAAATACCCATGAGCGCCAGCATCACTGCCAACCTGCGTCATGACTGGTCTTTGGCCGAAGTCAAAGCACTCTTTGTCCAGCCGTTCAATGACCTGTTGTTCCAGGCGCAGACCGTGCATCGTGCGCATTTCGACGCCAACCGCGTTCAGGTTTCCACGCTGCTCTCGATCAAGACCGGCGCCTGCCCGGAAGATTGCAAATATTGTCCGCAATCCGGCCACTACAACACCGGGCTGGACAAGGAAAAGCTGCTGGAAGTGCAGAAGGTCCTCGAAGAGGCCGCGCGTGCCAAGGCCATCGGTTCGACCCGTTTCTGCATGGGCGCGGCGTGGAAGCATCCGTCGGCCAAGGACATGCCCTACGTGTTGGAAATGGTCAAAGGCGTGAAGGCCATGGGCCTGGAAACCTGCATGACCCTGGGGCGTCTCGACCAGGAGCAGACCGAGGCACTGGCCCAGGCCGGCCTGGATTACTACAACCACAACCTCGATACCTCGCCGGAATTCTACGGCAGCATCATCACCACCCGTACCTACAGCGAGCGCCTGCAAACCCTGGCCTACGTGCGTGATTCGGGGATGAAGATCTGCTCCGGCGGCATCCTCGGCATGGGCGAGTCCCTCGATGACCGCGCCAACCTGCTGATCCAGTTGGCGAACCTGCCAGAACATCCGGAGTCGGTGCCGATCAACATGCTGGTCAAGGTCGCCGGCACGCCGTTGGAAAATGCCGAGGATGTCGACCCGTTCGATTTCATCCGCATGCTCGCCGTGGCGCGGATCCTGATGCCCAAATCCCATGTTCGCCTGTCCGCCGGTCGCGAAGCGATGAACGAACAGATGCAGGCCCTGGCCTTCCTGGCCGGCGCCAACTCGATTTTCTACGGCGACAAGCTGCTGACCACCGCCAACCCGCAGGCCGACAAGGACATGCAACTGTTCGCTCGCCTGGGCATCCAGCCCGAAGTCCGCGAAGAACATGCCGACGAAGTGCACCAGGCCGCGATTGAACAGGCGCTGGTGGAGCAGAAGAGCAGCGAGCAGTTCTATAACGCGGCTGTGTGATCAACCCCGATTTTTCTGTTTGGAATGGGGGACCTGTGGGAGCGAGCCTGCTCGCGATAGCAATAGAGCATTCAACATTTACGTCGAATGACACACCGCCATCGCGAGCAGGCTCGCTCCCACAGGGGAACCCTTCAATCTTTGAATAGTGGTCACCCCGAGGCCAGCATGCCCTTCGATCTCGCCGCACGCCTGGCTGCCCGTCGTGCCGAAAACCTCTATCGCCAACGTCCGCTGCTCGAAAGCCCCCAGGGCCCGGAGGTGGTGGTGGATGGGCAACCGTTGCTGGCGTTCTGCAATAACGACTACCTGGGCCTGGCCAATCACCCGCAGGTGATCGAAGCCTGGCGTGCCGGGGCGACCCGTTGGGGGGTGGGTGGCGGTGCTTCCCATCTGGTGATCGGCCATAGCGGTCCCCATCACGCCCTGGAGGAGGCCCTTGCCGATCTCACCGGTCGTCCGCGGGCGCTGCTGTTCACCACCGGCTACATGGCCAACCTCGGCGCCGTGACCGCACTGGTCGGGCAGGGCGATACGGTGCTGGAGGACCGGCTCAATCACGCGTCGTTGCTCGACGCCGGGATACTGTCCGGCGCGCGTTTCAGCCGTTATCTGCACAACGACGCCCGGAGCCTGGCCAGCCGTCTGGAGAAAGCCACCGGCAATACGCTGGTGGTCACCGACGGGGTCTTCAGCATGGACGGCGACATTGCCGATCTGCCGGCCCTGGCCCGTGAAGCCAAGGCCAGGGGCGCCTGGCTGATGGTCGACGATGCTCACGGTTTCGGTCCGTTGGGCGCGAGCGGAGGCGGTATCGTCGAGCACTTCGGCCTCAGCCAGGACGACGTGCCGGTGCTGGTCGGCACCCTGGGCAAGGCCTTCGGCACCGCTGGCGCTTTTGTGGCAGGCAGTGAAGAGCTGATCGAGAGCCTGATCCAGTTTGCCCGCCCCTATATCTACACCACCAGCCAACCGCCGGCCCTGGCCTGCGCCACGCTCAAAAGTCTTGAGTTGTTGCGCAGCGAGCATTGGCGGCGCGAGCATTTGCAAGTGTTGATCCGTCAGTTTCGCCATGGCGCGGAGCAGATTGGCCTGCAACTGATGGACAGCTTCACGCCGATCCAGCCGATTCTGATCGGCGATGCCGGGCGAGCGATGCGCCTGTCGCAAATGCTGCGCGAACGGGGTCTGATGGTCACCGCGATACGGCCACCCACCGTACCGGCCGGCAGCGCCCGTTTGCGTGTGACCCTGACGGCCGCCCACAGCGAGGCCCAGGTGCAACTATTGTTGAATGCACTGGCCGAGTGTTTTGCTCTGCTGGGGCCGGAGGCAAGCCATGCGTGATCGATTGATATTGCTGCCTGGTTGGGGGTTGGGCGTTTCCCCGCTGGAACCGCTGGCCGCTGCGTTGCACGGGCTCGACGAACATCTGCGGGTGGAAATCGAGCCATTGCCGGCCCTGGTAACGAGTAATCCCGAGGAATGGCTCGACGAGTTGGACGCCAGCGTGCCCCAGGATGCCTGGTTGGGCGGCTGGTCCCTGGGCGGCATGCTGGCCTCCGAGTTGGCCGCGCGCCGGGGCGAGCATTGCTGCGGGCTGTTGACCCTGGCGAGCAATGCTTCGTTTGTGGCTCATGAGCAATGGCCGAGCGCGATGGCCAGTGACACCTTCGACGGTTTCCTCGACGGGTGTGCCGCCGATCCACGCCTGACCCTCAAGCGTTTCAGTTTGTTATGCGCCCAGGGCTGCAGCGACCCCCGTGGGTTGGCGAGGCTGCTGCTGGCCGGCGCACCGAACACCGCGCCGGAGGTGTCGATGGCCGGTCTGCAAGTGCTGGCGCAGCTGGATACCCGTGCCGCTTTGCAACGCTTCCGTGGCCCGCAATTGCATCTGTTTGCCGGGCTCGACGCCCTGGTGCCGGCCGAAGCCGCGAGTGAATTGCTGGCATTGTTGCCGGACGTCGAGATCGGCCTGATCGAACAGGCCGGTCATGGATTTCTTCTGGAAGACCCGCACGGTGTCGCGGGGGCGATCCAGGCCTTTTTTCATGAGGCCGGTGATGACTGACCTATCCCTTCCCAAATTGCCCGGGGCCTTGCCTGACAAGCGCCAGGTGGCAGCCTCTTTCTCCCGGGCGGCGGCCAGCTACGACAGCGTGGCGGAATTGCAGCGCGACGTGGGTCAACAGTTGCTGGAGCAGTTACCTGCCTCGCTCGTGCCGGGACGCTGGATGGACGTGGGGTGCGGCACCGGTCACTTCACCCGTGCGCTGGGCGCGCGCTTCGGCGTGGCCAGCGGCGTTGCGCTGGATATCGCCGAAGGCATGCTCAACCGTGCCCGTCCCCAGGGTGGGGCTGCGCATTTCGTGGCCGGGGACGCGGAGCGCCTGCCCCTGCAAGCGTCGAGCTGCGACCTGGTGTTCTCCAGCCTTGCGGTGCAGTGGTGTGCGGACTTTGCCTCGGTGTTGAATGAGGCCCATCGTGTACTGAAGCCGGGCGGGGTCTTTGCCTTCACCAGCCTCTGTGCCGGTACGTTGTATGAGTTGCGCGAAAGCTGGCGCCAGGTGGACGGCCTGGTGCACGTCAACCGTTTCCGGGAGTTCGAAACCTATCGACAACTGTGCATGGAAAGCGGGTTGAAGGTCATCAGCCTCGAGAACCGCCCCCATGTGTTGCATTACCCGGACGTACGCAGCCTGACCCATGAATTGAAATCCCTCGGTGCCCATAATCTGAATCCCGGCCGCCCGGGAGGGTTGACCGGCAGAGCGAGGATCCTGGGGATGATTGAAGCCTACGAGCAATTTCGTCGGGTAGAAGGGTTGCCCGCGACCTATCAGGTGGTCTACGCCGTGCTGGAGAAACCTCTATGAGCCAGGCTTACTTCATCACCGGCACCGATACCGACGTGGGCAAGACCACTGTTGCGGCCGGCCTGCTGCACGCAGCACGACAGGCCGGCATGAGCACCGCCGCCGGAAAGCCCGTGGCCTCCGGTTGCGAAGTCACGCCCAAGGGCCTGCGCAATGCCGACGCCCTGGCCCTGCTCGCGGAATGCTCGGTGCCGCTGACGTATGCCCAAGTCAACCCGGTGGCGTTCGAGCCGGCCATTGCGCCGCATCTGGCGGCCCGGGAAGCCGGCGTGGCGTTGACGGTGCAGTCGTTGTTGGGGCCGATGCGTGACGTGCTGGCCCTGCAAGCCGATTTCACCTTGATTGAGGGCGCGGGCGGTTGGCGCGTTCCGTTGGCTGATCAGGACAATCTCTCGGACCTGGCAATGGCCCTGGGGCTGCCGGTAATTCTGGTAGTGGGGGTACGGTTGGGCTGTATCAGTCACGCGTTGCTCACCGCCGAAGCCATCGCCCGGGATGGCCTGCAATTGGCTGGTTGGGTGGCGAATATCGTCGACCCCAAGACGTCGCGCCTGGAGGAAAATCTGGCCACGCTCGCCGAACGCCTTCCGGCACCGTGCCTGGGCCGGGTGCCACGAATCAAGGGCGTAACGGCGGAAGCCGTGGCCGGGTACCTGCATCTGGACCTGCTGGATTAGGGTTTGCCTATAACAAGGCACTGTGCCATTAGTGTTTTTGTCGGGCCTTTTCCCAGTGCTTCTGATTCAATGGCCTTGTCGACCCTTCAAGATACGAGCCTTGCCATGGAAATCTCAGGAAGTACCGCATTCTATGCTGGTCTGAGTACTATTCAGACAGGGCAGAACCGTGTCGATCAGGCTTCATCTCAAATCGCCAACAACACCATCGAGCGGGCGGTTACCAGTCAGTCGTCCGAAGTCCAGGTCGATCGCCTGCGGTCGGTGGATCGCAGCCAGCAGTCGGACCTGGCCAGCAACATGGTTGAAATGGCCCAGGGCAAGTTCCAGGTGCAAGCGGGCGTGAGCGTGGCTAAAGCGTCCGACGAAATGCTGGGTACGTTGATCGATACCTTCGCCTGATCTTGAGTTCCCCGATTTGCGAAAGCGCCGCGATTATTCGCGGCGTTTTCGTCTCTAACTCCCTCACGCTCAACTAATCTTTTCCTTCACTCGCTGTGGGTGTAAACCGCACGGGATGGACGTACCTGAGTTTTTTTGAGGGGGCGATGACGAACGGCAAAAGATCGGCGCTTGACAAGATTTAGGCGTAAACGTATGTTTCAAACAACTGTTTGACCGCCATAACAAATCCACGCGGTCGTTCATCCCCGGTTACATCAGCAGAGGTTATCGCTATGCCTGACTACAAGGCCCCCTTGCGTGATATTCGCTTCGTTCGTGATGAACTGCTTGGCTATGAAGCGCATTATCAGAGCCTTCCGGCTTGCCAGGACGCAACTCCGGACATGGTTGACGCCATTCTCGAAGAAGGCGCCAAGTTTTGTGAGCAGGTGCTGGCTCCGCTGAACCGTGTGGGTGACACCGAAGGCTGCACCTGGAGCGAGTCCGGCGTGAAAACCCCGACCGGTTTCAAGGAAGCCTACAAGCAATTCGTTGAAGGCGGCTGGCCAAGCCTGGCCCATGACGTCGAGCATGGTGGTCAGGGCCTGCCGGAGTCGCTGGGCCTGGCCGTCAGCGAAATGGTCGGCGAAGCCAACTGGTCGTGGGGCATGTACCCGGGCCTGTCCCACGGCGCGATGAACACGATTTCCGAGCACGGTACGCCCGAGCAGCAAGAGGCTTACCTGACCAAGCTGGTGTCCGGTGAATGGACTGGCACCATGTGCCTGACCGAACCCCACTGTGGCACCGACCTGGGCATGCTGCGCACCAAGGCCGAGCCACAGGCCGATGGCTCCTACAAGGTAACCGGTACCAAGATCTTCATTTCGGCCGGCGAACACGACATGGCCGACAACATCGTCCACATCGTTCTGGCGCGTCTGCCGGACGCTCCGGCCGGTACCAAGGGCATTTCGCTGTTCATCGTGCCCAAGTTCCTGCCTAACGCCGACGGCACCATCGGCCAGCGCAACGCGGTGAGCTGTGGTTCGATCGAACACAAGATGGGCATCCACGGCAACGCTACCTGCGTGATGAACTTCGACGCGGCCACCGGTTTCCTGATCGGCCCGGCGAACAAAGGCCTGAACTGCATGTTCACCTTCATGAACACCGCACGCCTGGGCACCGCTTTGCAAGGCTTGGCCCACGCTGAAATCGGCTTTCAGGGCGGCTTGAAATACGCCCGTGACCGCTTGCAAATGCGCTCCCTGACGGGCCCGAAAGCGCCGGACAAGCCCGCTGACCCGATCATCGTGCACCCTGACGTGCGTCGCATGCTGCTGACCATGAAGGCCTTTGCCGAAGGTAACCGGGCGATGGTCTACTTCACCGCCAAGCAGGTCGACATCGTCAAGTACGGCGTCGATGAGGAAGAGAAGAAAAAGGCCGATGCGCTATTGGCGTTCATGACGCCGATCGCCAAGGCGTTCATGACCGAAGTCGGCTTCGAATCGGCCAACCACGGCGTGCAGATCTACGGCGGCCACGGCTTCATCGCCGAGTGGGGCATGGAGCAGAACGTTCGCGACAGTCGCATTTCGATGCTGTACGAAGGCACCACCGGCATCCAGGCCCTCGACCTGCTGGGCCGTAAAGTGCTGATGACCCAGGGCGAAGCGCTCAAGGGCTTCACCAAGATCGTCCACAAGTTCTGCCAGGGCAACGAAGGCAACGAAGCGGTCAAGGAGTTCGTCGGACCGTTGGCCGCGCTGAACAAGGAGTGGGGCGAGCTGACCATGAAGGTTGGCATGGCGGCCATGAAGGACCGCGAAGAAGTCGGCGCGGCCTCGGTGGACTACCTGATGTACTCCGGTTACGCCTGCCTGGCCTACTTCTGGGCCGACATGGCGCGTCTGGCGGCGGAAAAACTGGCTGCCGGCACCACCGAAGAGGCTTTCTACACCGCCAAGCTGCAGACGGCGCGCTTCTACTTCCAGCGCATCCTGCCGCGTACCCGTACCCACGTGGCTGCCATGTTGTCGGGCGCCAATAACTTGATGGACATGAAAGAAGGAGACTTCGCACTGGGTTACTAAGCCTCAGGCGGTATCTTCTGAAAGCCGCTGCCTCCTTCGGGACGCAGCGGCTTTTTCATGCCCGCAGGAAAAAACTGTGGGAGCGAGCCTGCTCGCGATGCGGTGTGTCAGTCGACAAAAAAATTATCTGATACACCGCTTCGCGAGCAGGCTCGCTCCCACAGGGGGTATGCGCTGATCCTGAAACAATATTCATCCAATAGGCCTTTAAGAAAACATCCCTTCCTGCCGTTACAGCGATGGCAGTGTGACATCTGTCACATCTCCCGTGCCTTACTGCCCCGATTGCAGGCACAATGCCATCTTTGATCAGCCGGGTTGGAGCTTTACCCTTGCCGCGTTCTTCCGCTGTACGTTTCAGTCATTTCCTACCTTCGCTGTTGCTGTTGCTGGCGGGGCTTGCGGCTGCCTACGTCAAGGATCTCAACGTTTTCTTCACCTCGTTGTTCAACGTTCTTCCTACGCTGGTGTTGCTGCTGGGCGGTGCGTACTGCGCGGTTTACCGACGTCAACGTGAGCTGTTTCTGATGGTCACGGTGTACATCGGCTACTTTCTGTTGGACACCCAGACCGATTTCTACCGGGACAACGGCAAGGTGCGAGAAGACGCGGCCGTGGTGTTCCACCTGGTCTGTCTGTTGTTGCCGCTGTTGTTTGGCCTGTTCGCGGCATGGCAGGAGCGCACCCACCTGTTCCAGGACATGGTGGCGCGGTTTGCGGTGCTGCTGGCCTTTGGCAGTGTGGCATTGGCCTTGGAACAGAGCTTTCCTCAAGCCTTGCTGCTGTGGCTTTCGGAGATCCGCTGGCCGGCGTTGCATGGTGCGTGGATGAGCCTGATCCAGTTGTCCTATCCGGTGTTCATCGGCGTATTCCTGTTGCTGTCATGGCAATACTGGCGCAATCCCCGGCCCTTGCATGCCGCGCAACTGGTGGGCGTGCTGGGGCTGTTCTGGATGTTGCCGAAAACCTTCATCCTGCCATTCACCCTGAACATCATGTGCAGCCAGGTGATGCTGATGATCGCTGCGGCGGTTGCCCATGAGGCCTATCAAATGGCGTTTCGTGATGAGCTGACCGGCTTGCCGGGACGGCGGGCACTGAACGAGCGCATGCAACGGCTGGGTCGCAACTATGTGCTTGCCATGAGCGATGTGGATCACTTCAAGAAATTCAACGACACCCATGGCCACGACGTGGGCGACCAGGTGCTGCGCCTGGTGGCCAGTAAACTGTCGAAAATCGGCGGCGGCGGTCGGGCTTATCGCTACGGTGGCGAGGAGTTTGCGCTGGTGTTTGCAGGCAAGACCATCGACGAGTGCATGCCTCACCTTGAGGTCATCCGTCAGTCCATCGAGACGTACAGCATTCAACTGCGCAATCCGGACAGCCGACCCCAGGATGACCAACAAGGCCGCCAGCGGCGTTCCGGCGCGGGTGCGTCCAGCGTGTCGGTAACGGTCAGCATCGGCGTCGCGGAACGTGTCGAGCAGCGCACCCCTGAAGAAGTCCTCAAGTCCGCCGACCAGGCCCTCTATAACGCCAAGGGCGCCGGACGCAATTGTGTGGTTGCCTTCGGTCAGAACCGCCGTGGCGCGGTACGCATGGAAGCCGCCGCGGGTTGAGTGATGACGGCGCATTCAGCGCCTGGACTGTGATTGTGGGCCTTGGTGGCCGGCAGTAGGTTTGAGCGATCTGCTACCGGAGAAAACCACCATGCCCGAGTACAAAGCTCCCCTGCGTGACATGCGCTTCCTGATCGACCACGTTTTCGATTTTCATGGCCGTTATGCCGAACTGGGGGCCAGCGATGCCAGCCCGGACATGGTCAACGCGATCCTCGAGGAAGGTGCGCGCTTCTGTGAAAACGTACTGGCGCCGCTCAATCGTTCCGGCGACGAAGAGGGCTGTCATTTCGACAACGGTGTGGTGACCACGCCTACCGGTTTCAAAGAAGCTTTCGCACAGTACGTGGAGGGCGGCTGGCACGGCTTGGCCGCCGATCCGAGCTATGGTGGCCAGGGTCTGCCCGGTTCCCTGGGCCTGGTCATCAGCGAAATGATCGCGTCCAGCAACACGTCCTGGGGCATGTATCCGGGCCTGACCCACGGCGCCATGTCGGCCATTCACGCCCATGGCACCGAAGAGCAGAAACAGACCTACCTGAGCAAGCTCACCGCCGGTCA
This sequence comes from Pseudomonas sp. ICMP22404, assembly GCF_006227205.1. GTDB lineage: Bacteria > Pseudomonadota > Gammaproteobacteria > Pseudomonadales > Pseudomonadaceae > Aquipseudomonas. Next base: position 79,291 of record NZ_VCNG01000001.1, on the reverse strand, counting down.
ATGGACCGGCACCATGTGCCTGACCGAAGCTCACTGCGGCACGGACCTGGGCATTATCAAGACCCGCGCCGTGCCCCAGGCCGACGGCAGCTACAAGGTCTCCGGCAGCAAGATTTTCATTTCTGCCGGTGAACACGACATGAGTGAAAACATCGTTCACCTGGTGCTGGCCAAACTGCCGGATGCCCCCGCCGGCACCAAGGGCATCTCGCTGTTCATCGTGCCCAAGTTCCTGCCTGACGCCACGGGCGAGGCGGGGGAACGTAATGGCGTGACCTGCGGTTCGATCGAACACAAGATGGGCATCAAGGCTTCTGCCACCTGCGTGTTGAATTTCGACGACGCCAAGGGATTCCTGATTGGCGAGCCCAACAAGGGCCTGAATTGCATGTTCACCATGATGAATCATGCGCGGCTCGGCACCGGCATGCAGGGCTTGTGCCTGGGAGAAACGAGCTTCCAGGGCGCGATCAGATACGCCAACGACCGCTTGCAGATGCGCTCGCTCACCGGCCCCAAGGCACCGGAAAAAGTCGCGGATCCGATCATTGTCCATCCCGATGTGCGCAGGATGCTGCTGACCATGAAAGCCTTCAATGAAGGCAATCGGGCACTGACGTATTTCACCGCGCAACTGCTGGACACGGCGCACCTGGGCGCCGATGAAAACGCACGTCAGCAGGCTGAGGATCTGCTGGCGTTCCTCACTCCGATCTGCAAGGCCTTCATGACCGAAACCGGACTGGAGGTGACGAACCATGGCATGCAGGTGTTTGGCGGCCACGGTTTCATCCGCGAATGGGGGATGGAGCAGTTGGTGCGGGACTGCCGCATCGCGCCGATCTATGAAGGCACCAACGGAATCCAGGCCCTGGACCTGTTGGGACGCAAGGTGTTGGGCAGCCAGGGCAAGTTGCTGCGCGGGTTCACCAAGATCGTTCACACATTCTGCGCCGCGAATACCGGACACCCGCAGCTAAAGGATTTCATCGCGCAACTCGACGGACTCAACCGGCAGTGGGGCGAACTGACGACCGGGGTCGGCATGGCCGCCATGAAGAACCCGGACGAAGTGGGCGCCGCCTCCGTGGATTACCTGATGTACAGCGGCTATATCATCCTGGCCTACCTGTGGTTGCGCATGGCGCTGGTGGCCCAGGCGCAACTCGACGGTGGTAGCGGTGACGCAGATTTCTGCCGGGGCAAACTGGCGACCTGCGAGTTCTACTTCAAGCGCCTGTTGCCGCGCACGGCTGCCCATCGGGCCGCCATCGAGGCGGGAAGCGACTGTCTGATGAAGCTGCCGGCCGAGCTGTTTGCGCTTTGATTTAGAGGGAATGCCAACAGGGATCGCAGGCTTCCCAGCTCCTACCGGGAATACGCATTTCATGTAGGAGCTAGCGAAGCCTGCGATCTTTTTGTTTTGACTAAAAATAACAAAACAGTCATGTGTTGACCCTATGTGTCGCAAAAGTTGTTGAGGTACACTCCGACCATTGCTAAAACCGTTTTCCCACGGACCAACTGTTTAGATCCTGCGAGGTTTGCCATGGCTGACTACAAAGCGCCCCTGCGCGATATGCGCTTCGTCCTCAATGAAGTGTTCGAGGTCGCGAAACTCTGGGCCGAGCTGCCGGCACTGGCCGAGACCGTCGACGCTGAAACCGTCGAAGCGATTCTCGAAGAAGCCGGCAAAGTCACCAGCAAAAGCATTGCGCCCCTCAGCCGTGCCGCTGATGAAGAAGGCTGCCATTGGGCGAACGGTGCCGTCACCACGCCGGCAGGTTTCCCACAGGCCTACCAGACTTACGCTGAAGGCGGCTGGGTCGGTGTCGGCGGCGATCCTGCCTACGGTGGCATGGGCATGCCCAAGGCCGTTTCGGCCCAGGTCGAAGAAATGGTCAACTCCGCAAGCCTGTCCTTCGGTCTGTACCCAATGCTGACCGCCGGGGCTTGCCTGTCGATCAACGCCCATGCCAGCGAAGAGTTGAAAGCGGCGTATCTACCGAACATGTACGCCGGCATCTGGGCGGGCTCCATGTGCCTGACCGAGCCCCATGCCGGGACGGACCTGGGGATCATTCGCACCAAGGCCGAACCCCAGGCCGACGGCTCCTACAAGGTCAGCGGTACCAAGATCTTCATCACCGGCGGCGAGCACGACCTCACCGAGAACATCATTCACCTGGTGCTGGCAAAACTGCCGGATGCGCCGGCTGGCCCGAAAGGCATTTCGTTGTTCCTGGTGCCCAAGTTCATGGTCAATGCCGACGGCAGCCTGGGCGCGCGCAACGCGGCCAACTGCGGGTCGATCGAACACAAGATGGGCATCCAGGCGTCTGCCACCTGCGTGATGAACTTCGACGAAGCCGTGGGTTATCTGGTCGGTGAGCCGAATAAAGGCCTGGCGGCGATGTTCACCATGATGAACTACGAACGCTTGGGTGTTGGTATCCAGGGCCTGGCGTCTGGTGAGCGCTCCTACCAGAACGCGATCGAATACGCCCGTGATCGCTTGCAGAGCCGTTCGCCCACCGGTGCGCAGAACAAGGACAAAGTCGCCGACCCGATCATCGTCCACCCCGATGTGCGCCGGATGTTGCTGACCATGAAAGCCTCGAACGAAGGTGGCCGGGCATTCTCCACCTACGTGGCGATGCAACTGGACACCGCCAAGTTCAGCGAAGACCCAGCCACCCGCAAGCGCGCCGAAGATCTGGTTGCGTTGCTGACGCCGGTGGCGAAGGCGTTCCTGACGGATCTGGGTCTGGAAACCACTGTGCATGGCCAGCAGATTTTCGGCGGCCACGGTTATATTCGCGAGTGGGGCCAGGAGCAGTTGGTGCGTGATGTTCGCATCACCCAGATCTACGAAGGCACCAACGGTATCCAGGCACTGGACTTGGTGGGGCGCAAGATCGTCGGCAGCGGCGGCGCGTTCTACAAGCTGTTCGCCGACGAAATCCGTCACTTCACCGCCACTGCAAGCAGCGATCTAGCCGAGTTCACCCGGCCGTTGAATGATGCCGTCGCTACCCTGGACGAGCTGACCGACTGGCTGCTGGACCGGGCGAAAAGCAACCCGAACGAAATCGGCGCGGCGTCGGTGGAGTATCTGCAAGCGTTCGGTTACACCGCCTACGCCTACATGTGGGCGTTGATGGCCAAGGCGGCATTGGGCAAGGAAAGCCAGGACGACTTCTATGCCAGCAAGCTGGGAACCGCGCGGTTCTATTTCGCCCGCCTGCTGCCACGGGTCCATTCCTTGAGCGCTTCGGTGAAGGCGGGCAGTGAGTCGCTGTTCCTGCTGGAAGCGGCGCAGTTCTGAAAACAGGGTAATGTAAGCAAATGCTTACATTACGTGATGTCGATTTCCCTCTATCGGTCGATTGGATCCAAGGCTAATCTACTTCACATGGACGTCGCGCAGGATGCGCAGAGAAACAACACGGACACGTAGGATTCCGCCAGGAAGGTGGAGTGAAAGGGATATCAGGGAAACAGTCTGCAAAGCCCCGCTTCGGCGGGGTTTTCTTTTGCCTGCGTTTTTTGTTCGTGCCTGGCTTCGCCCTACTCACTGATGGTTTGAACCCTGACGAGCGGTCATGGGTCAATGTGCTATATGGCAATGTAGCCATCGCCCATCAGGAGCCCACCATGGATTTCATTCGCATCATCATCGCCATTCTGTTGCCGCCATTGGGCGTGTTCCTGCAAGTCGGCTTCGGCGGGGCTTTCTGGCTGAATATTCTGCTGACTCTGTTGGGTTACATCCCCGGCATCGTCCATGCGGTCTATATCATCGCCAAACGCTGAACATTGCAGCAAAACCCATGTGGGAGCGAGCTTGCTCGCGATAGCTGTCTGTCATCCAACATGGATGTCGACTGATCCACCGCTATCGCGAGCAGGCTCGCTCCCACAGGTTCTTCATCTCCTTACAACGCCATCACCTTCCGATAGAACAACCACTCATGCTCCAGCGCATGGGCCTGGTTCGTCGCCTTGCGAAAGCCGTGGCGTTCATCCGCGTAGTAGTGCGTTTCGACTGTCACGCCGTTGTCCTCCAGTGCCCTGACCATATCGCGGGTTTGCTGTGGCACCACCACGGCGTCCAGTTCGCCCTGAAAGAAAATCACCGGCGCGCGGATCTGGTCGGCATGCAGCAGCGGGGTACGGGCGCGGTAACGGTCGACGTCCTGTTGCGGGTCGCCGATCAGCCAGTCCAGGTAATCGCTTTCGAACTTGTGCGTGGCGCGACCCAGGGCGACCGGATCGCTGACACCATAAAGGCTGGCGCCAGCAAGAAATACGTCGTGAAACGCCAGCGCGCAGAGCGTCGTGTAGCCACCGGCGCTGCCACCGCGAATGAACGCACAGCGGCCATCGATCAGGCCTTGCTCGTTCAGGTAGCCAACCACCGCGCAGGCATCCTCGACGTCCACCACGCCCCAGTTCAAATGCAGCGCTTGCCGATAGGCTCGGCCATAGCCGCTGCTGCCACGGTAATTGAGGTCCGCGACGGCGAAGCCGCGCTGGGTCCAGTACTGGATGCGCGGATCGAACAGGGGATAACAGGCCGAGGTGGGACCGCCATGAATGAAAACCAGCAATGGCGGCTTGGTTTCCGCTCCCATGGCTGGGTAAAAGAACCCATGGGCCATGCCCGACGTCGACGGATAGTGCAGGGTCTGCGGGCGACTGATCTGCTCGACGGGCAGAGGCGCGACGCCGCCGGCCAGGACCTGTGTGTCGTGGCTGTGGCGTTCGATCGCGATGACTGCGGACGGACTGACCGGTGAGGCGACGATGGCGTAGATGAATCGCTCGTCCAGTGCCAGGCTGCGAAAGCGGCTGTAGGCGCCGGTGAAATCTTCCTGCCCAGCGTCGCTGCGGCACAGGCCGAGCCGCCCGAAACCCGCCTCGGTCCAGCTCGCCAGGTACGTGGTGCTGTCCAATGGCAACCAGGTGCAACCGCCGAGTTGCCAGGGTGCGGGAGCATGATCGGCTTCAGCGCAGGGCAGCCGTTGCAAGCCGTCCGTCGACTCAGCCCACGGCTGCCAGTAGCCGCCGCGATCGCTCAGGCAGTACAAGCGGCTGGCATGATCGAAACGCGGCTGTTGGATGGATTCCTCTTCAGTGTCGCCCGCCACACAGTGTGCTTCACTCCAACCGGAAGCGGTGCGCTCGGCCAGCATCAGTCGCGTGGCTGTCCACGGTTGATGCGGACGGCTCCACTCGATCCAGGCCAGCCGTTGGCCGTCCGGGCTCATGGTTGGCGCGGCATAGAAGTCGGCGCCTTCGACCAAGAGATGCCGTTGTCGATCTGCCAGGTCAATCGCTACCAGGCGATGCCGGTTGGCCTGCTCCTCCACCGCCAATACCTGGCCGGCGGCAAAACCGAGATCCCCGTAGCGACAGTCTCCCGACGTCAGCGCCACGGGCCTCTCGCCGTTCAGCGATTGGCGGTACAGCTGCTGGTCCGCGTCGTTGACGAACAGCACGCTGTCGTCGCCCAGGCAGAACGATCCACCGCCATATTCATAGACCCGGCTGCGCGCGCTGAAGCCGTCCGGGGTCAGGCAGCGGGCCTGGGCGTCTTGCCACTGCCAGATCCGGCAGGCCCCGTCTTCCGGGCGATATTCGTTCCAGAACAGACCCAGTGGGCCGAGCTTCAACTCGGCGAAGTCGATCCCCGCCGCAACGGCCTGGGCGGCGCTGAAGGGGTCAGCTTTTGGCGATGAGGTGCGAGTTTCGTTCATTGCGAAAGGCCAGTTGTTCGATGGTCTGGGTGGCATGCTCGGCTTCTTCCCGGGCCTTGAGGATCACCCCGTGGTGTTCGGATTTGCTGCACACCGGGTCGGCATTGCTGGCATCGCCCGTGAGCATGAACGCCTGACAGCGACAACCGCCGAAGTCCTGTTCCTTTTCATCGCAGGAGCGGCACGGCTCAGGCATCCAGTCATAGCCGCGGAAGCGGTTGAAACCGAAGGAGTCGTACCAGATGTGCTGCATGCTGTGGTCGCGCACGTTGGGAAATTGCACCGGCAGCTGTCGGGCGCCGTGACAAGGCAACGCGGTGCCGTCCGGCGTCACCGTCAGGAAAAGGCTGCCCCAGCCGTTCATGCAGGCCTTGGGACGTTCTTCGTAGTAGTCCGGGGTGACGAAGATCAGCTTGCACGGATGGCCCTGGGCTTCGAGCCTGGCGCGATATTCGTTGGTGATGCGTTCGGCGCGCTCCAGTTGTTCCCGGGTAGGCAGCAGCCCCACCCGGTTGAGCTGCGCCCAGCCATAGAACTGGCAGGTGGCGAGTTCGACGAAGTCGGCCTCAAGGGTTATGCACAGCTCGATGATGCGGTCGATCTTGTCGATGTTGTGCCGATGGGTGACGAAGTTGAGCACCATCGGGTAGCCGTGGGCCTTCACTGCCCGGGCCATTTCCAGTTTCTGTGCGAAGGCTTTCTTCGAGCCGGCCAGCAGGTTGTTCACCTGCTCGTCGCTGGCCTGGAAGCTGATCTGGATATGATCCAGGCCGGCCTTCTTGAAATCGCTGATTTTCTGTTCGGTCAAACCGATGCCGGAGGTGATCAGGTTGGTGTAGAAACCCAATTTGCGCGCTTCGCCGATCAGTTCGGCGAGGTCCTGGCGCACCAGCGGTTCGCCACCGGAAAAGCCTAGCTGCGCGGCGCCCATTTCCCTGGCTTCGCGAAACACCTTGAACCACTGCTCGGTGCTCAGCTCCTTGCCCTGCTCGGCGAAGTCCAGCGGGTTGGAGCAGTAGGGGCATTGCAGCGGGCAACGATAGGTCAGCTCCGCCAGCAACCACAGCGGCAAGCCGATCGCCGGCTGGTCAGGCAAGTTCGATCCAGTGCTCTGCACGGGCGACCTCCATGAACTGCTCGATGTCGTCACCGAGTTCGGGCACGTCGGGAAACTGCTTGGCCAGCTCGCCGATGATGGCCGCGACATCCCGTTCACCGTCGATCAGGCCACCGATCAGCGCAGCGCTGTCGTTGAGCTTGATCATGCCTTCAGGATAGAGCAACACATGACCTTTCTGCGCCGGTTCGTACTGGAAGCGATAGCCGGGGCGCCAGCGAGGAGTTTTGCTGCGGTCGAAACTCATAAGGGGATTCCTTTGTGCCAGACCCGTTGTCCGGTCACGCTGTGATAGGGCGGGCGGTTCAGTTCGTAGGCCATGCTCATGGCGTCGAGCATGCTCCAGAGGATGTCCAGTTTGAACTGGAGAATCTCCAGCATGCGCTCCTGACCCGCGCGGGTGGTGTAATGCTGCAAGGTAATCGCCAGGCCATGCTCCACGTCACGGCGGGCCTGACCGAGGCGCGTGCGGAAGTATTCATAGCCGGCCGGATCGATCCACGGGTAGTGCTGTGGCCAGCTGTCCAGGCGAGACTGATGGATCTGCGGGGCGAACAGCTCGGTCAGCGAGCTACTGGCGGCTTCCTGCCAGCTGGCCCGGCGGGCGAAGTTGACGTAGGCATCCACGGCGAATCGTACCCCTGGCAGCACCAGTTCCTGGGAACGCAGTTGATCGGGATCCAGCCCCACGGCCTGGCCCAGCCGCAGCCAGGCCTCGATGCCGCCATCTTCGCCGGGTGCACCGTCGTGGTCGAGCAGGCGCTGGATCCACTCGCGGCGGATCTCCCGATCCGGGCAATTGGCCAGGATCGCAGCATCCTTCAGCGGAATGTTCACCTGATAGTAAAAGCGGTTGGCGACCCAGCCCTGGATTTGCTCGCGAGTGGCACGGCCTTCATACATCGCCACGTGATACGGGTGATGGATGTGGTAATACGCACCCTTGGCACGCAGGGCCGCTTCGAACTCGGCGGGGGAAAGGGGGGTATCAGTCATTGCGGTTCTCCGGGGAATAACCGTGGGTTCTGTGGCGTCTGGGCTGGCCTCATCGCGAGCAGGCTCGCTCCCACATGGGTTCTGTGGCGCACTCGGACTACTGTGGGAGCGAGCCTGCTCGCGATGGGGCCAGCCCGGCCAGCACAACCAGGCTGACACAGCGCACGCTCACTCCCACAATCATCCCACCCTTGCTACAACTCAATACTCATTCCGTCGTAGGCCACTTCAATCTTTCGGCGTACAAGTTCGGCCCGTTCCGGTGAATCTTCATCAAGAATCGGGTTGGTATTGTTGATATGGATAAGTACCTTGCGTGGCTCGGGCAGTTGCTCCAGCACTTCGAGCATACCGCCGGGACCGTTCTGCGCCAGATGGCCCATCTCCCGACCTGTGCGGGTGCCGACGCCGCGGCGCTGCATCTCATCGTCGTCCCACATCGTGCCATCCACCAACAGGCAATCGCTGCCGGCCATGATCTCCAACAGCGGTCCATCCACCTTGCCCAAGCCCGGTGCGTAGAACAGTTTGCCGCCGGTACGCAGGTCTTCGACGATCAAGCCGATGTTGTCCCCCGGGTGCGGGTCGAAGCGGTGTGGCGAATAAGGGGGCGCGGCGCTGCGCAGGGGTAGCGGGGTAAAGCGCAGGTTCGGGCAGGCTGGCACGGTGAAGCTCTGGTCGAGTTCGATGCGGTTCCAACTCAGCCCACCGTTCCAGTGGGTCAGCATGTTGAACAGGGGAAAACCGCTGCTCAGGTCTTCGTGGACCATGTCGGTGCACCAGACTTGATGCGGGCAGCCTTCCCGCAGGCTGAGCAGGCCGGTGGTGTGGTCGATCTGGCTGTCCATCAGGATGATCGCGCCAATGCCCGTGTCGCGCAGGGAACGGCCAGGCTGCATCGGCGCGAAGCTCTGGAGCTGGGCGCGGATGTCCGGAGAGGCGTTGCACAATACCCAGCTCACTCCGTCATCGGAAATCGCGATGGACGACTGGGTGCGCGCCTGGGCCCGCAGGCTGCCGTTGCGAAAACCTGCACAATTGGCGCAATTGCAGTTCCATTGAGGGAAACCGCCGCCAGCGGCGGAACCTAGAATCTGGACGAACATGGCCGCTCCATCTGCAAACCGAAATAAAAAACGCCCCGGGAGACCGAGGCGTTTGCTGCGCATTCAACCGACTGCAGCAATTAACGGCTGGCGAAGTACATGGTGACTTCGAAACCGATACGCAGGTCGATATATGCGGGTTTGGACCAGGACATGGAAATACTCCTTTGGTTGGGGTGGGACGGTTGAGATCTATACATATAGTCCACCTCCGTTCGGAGATGTTCAGATGCTTAGGCTGCTATGTTACTAAATTAAACAAAATTCCACGCCTCGATTCTCCGAGAAAGCTCATTGCAGACGCTGTAATGATCATTTCGCTATGTGCCAATGTTCATCCGGGCAAACACCGTTGCTCAGGCAATACCGGCCACCTTCGGCGTCGATCAGGCGTCGGGCGGCATCGAGCAATTGCTCGCGATTCAGTCCGGCGACCGCATCGCAAAGTTGCTCAAGGTAATCCGACGGGCGGCCGGCCAGTTTACCCTGCCAAAGCAGTTCGGCCGCTTGGGCGCAGGGCAGGGTGTCGCTGTGGAACTGGGAGGCGAGTGCCCGTTGCTGGCCGAGCAAGGTCGAATCGTCGATCTGTCGGATCAGTTGCGGTAGCGCTTCCAGGAACTGTTCCATGTGCGTGATCAATTCAGTCGCCGAGGCGCTGGGCGACTGGACACCGAACAGCAGACCGGTTTGCCCATCGATCTGCCTCAATCCGCTGAACACCGCGTAGCCCAGCTGCAACTCGACCCGCAGGCGTTGGTAGAACGGCGTCTGACACAGCTGTGCCAGTAATCGCCAGGCGGCTTCGTCGGGCAACGCCAGGGTGGGTGTCGGACAAAACAGCAACACGGCCTGCTCGTCGCCCTGGGTCGGCAACCTGTGCCAGATACGCTGCGCCAAGAGCGGCGCCGGCTCGACTGGCTGGGCGGCAATGCCGGGGACCCTGGCCAGGGCAGGCCCCATGGCGCCCTGGGCTGTTTCAGAAAGGCCGATGGCCAAGCCGTCCCATTCGGCGGTCGCCCACAGGCTTTGGTCGCTGTCGGGCCGTGGCCTGGTTTCTGGTGGAGACGACGGTCGACAGTGATCCGCCAGCGCCTGCAACAAATGTCGAATCGGCATCAGCGGGGTTTCGTCTACAGCGTTGGGCAGCGGTTCCCTCAACTTTGTCAGGACCTGTTCGAGCACCAGCGGTATCGGTGGCTGCAAACCGATCAGCTTCAGCAGGCTTTGGTTTCCGGAGATCTCCATGGTGACTTCAACACCGGCCTGCCGGGCCTCCTCTCGCAATTCCTGCAGGTGCTGTTCCAGCCTGGACTGAAGACCGTGAGGCGTTTGAGCCGCCAGTCGCCAGCGCAGGTACACCACGCCTTCACGGGGGTGCTCCGTCAGTCCCTGTCTGAATTGCATGGGTGAGCGGTCGCGTCGCCCCCGGGAGCGGTCCTGGGCGAAGGTCCGCAAACCGCGGTGGGCGCTTGTCTGACCGCGTATCAGACCGGCGCGGGGTGGCTCGACGGCCGTTTGCAGGAACGGGTTGGGCGCGGGCAGTTGCCATGCTTCGGTGATGTGAGTCGCAGGGTGCAGCTGCCTGAGGATTTCTCTGAGCCTCACAAGATCGTTCTCCGACAGGGGGAGTCCCCGCCTTTCACTGTCCGAGCGCGCCAATTGCAGCGCCGATGCGGTCTCCTGCCGGCAATGGAGCAGGGCAGTCAACGCCTTGCGCAAGGATGCCCAGTCATCCTGGGCGGCAAAAAATCCCAACCAGTCGCGCAGCAACGGCTGTATTTCGTCGTGCCGTTGAGGCTCGTCGAGCTTGAGTTCGATGTGCAGCAGCGCCTGTCCGTCAAATTCATACAACGGCGTGGTGTTGAGGCTGTCAGCCAGACCACGTTGACGCAACGTGGCCAGCAAGCCGCCCGGTTTGCCGGTGTTCAGCCAGGTGCAGAGAAAATCCAAAGCTTGGGGTGAAGCGCTGGGCAGGTCTTCGAAGGCGAATAGCAGATCGAGGCGACGGTCGCTGAGCTGTTGATAACCGGTATCGGCCGATTCCATCAGTTTCGGTGGTGACTGCCGGGCAGCTACGTCGCCGGCGGGCAGGTCGTTGCCGAATGATTCTGCCAGAGCGCTCAACTCATCGAGGCTTTGCGGGCCAACCAGGCTCAGGGTCATTTGGCCGTTGTGGTAGAACCGTCGATAAAAGTCCTGCAGTGCCGTCTGGAATTCAGGCTGCGATACGGCCAGGCTGTCACGGTTGCCGGCGTGAAAACCCCGCAGCGGGTGGGCCATCGAGAGGCCTTCCAGCAGGGCAATCTGGCGCTGGGCCGCCGGGTCCTGGGACCAGGCAATGAACTCCGCCTGCAACACTTCCCGTTCCCGCAACTGGTCGGCTTCGTCCAGGCGCGGATGGGCAAGCATGTCCTGCAACCGGTCCAGTCCGCCGGCGAAGGCAGCGGGCGGCAGTTCGATGAAAAAGTCCGTGGTGCGTTCGCTGGTGCGTGCGTTGACCTGGCCGCCATGCCGTTGCACGTAGGCCATCAAATGTTCTCCCGCAGGAAAACGCTCAGTACCGAGGAAGAAAAGGTGCTCAAGGAAGTGCGCCATGCCCGGCCAGGCCAATGGCGCATCATGGCTGCCGGCGGCTACCCGCAGCACGGCCGCGCTGCGTTTGAGACCGGCTGCATGACGCAATGTCACCTTCAGGCCATTGACCAGGGTTTCAGTGGAGGGGCGGAGGGAATCGGGGGCCGGCATGAGCGCTTCCAAGGCAGAGATGCGCTCATGCTAGCGGATTGCAGGATGTTCTCAATCAGTGCTTGTGCAGGTCGCCGTAAAGCTCAGGACGGCGGTCATGCAGGTAGTTGTAGGCTGCGCGTGAGTTTTCCATCAATTGACGGTCCAGCTCCCCCACGATCAAGGCTTCATCCAGTCCCGCCAGGGCCGGACGGCTGCCATCCGGCGCGGCAATGCTGCTCTGGCCGCAATACTGCAATTCACCTTCGTGGCCGCAGTAATTGGCGTAGGCCACGAAGCACTGGTTTTCGATAGCCCGGGCGCGCACCGTCACGTCGGCGATGAATTCGTAGGGCTGCATGTTGGCGGTCGGGACCAGGATCAACTCGGCGCCGGCCAGGGCCAAGCGTCGGGCGTTCTCCGGGAACTCCAGGTCGTAGCAGATCAGGAAACCGAGCTTCCAGCCGTTGAGGCTCACGATCGGCAGCGAGTCATCACCCGCGCTGAACATCGCATGGTCGAGGTCACCGAACAGATGGCTCTTGCGATAGTTGGCCAGGCGCTCGCCCTTGGCGTCGATCAACTGGACCGAGTTGTAGATTTGCCCGTCCTCGCTGCGCTCAGGGTAGCCATAGAGAATCGCCAGGCCGGTGGCCTTGGCAATGCGGCCGATCTGCTGCGCCCATTCACCGTTGTAGACCTCGGCCAATACATTCACCGCGTCGACGCCGATGTTGTAGCCGGTCATGAACATCTCCGGCAGCACCAGCACATCGGCGCCCCTGGCCTCCAGCGCCACCTGATGCAGGCGCTGCAGGTTGGCGACCGGATCCAGTGGCAGCGGTGGGCATTGATAGAGGGCTACGCGCATCGACAACTCCTTTTATTCGGGCCGTGTCATTCAGGCAACGCGATCGGACCGATCTCGTTGAATACATCACCTGGACCCGGGTTCTCGGCGTGAGTTTCACCGCCGAAGTGCTTCATGATTCCCCACACGGCATTGAGTGAGGTCTGTACCGCGCCTTCAACCCAGGCTGGTGTCCATGAGACGTCATCGCCAGCGATAAAGATCCCTCTTTGTTCTGCCGGCATGTCGTCTTGCATGAAATGCGCGTACATGCGCTGGTTGTAGCGATAGTGACCCGGCAAGGCGCCCTTGAAGGCGCCGAGGAAGTGCGGGTCGGCTTCCCAGGAAACGGTGATCGGATCGCCGATGATCCGGGCGGCGATATCCACTTTGGGGTAGATCTTCTTCAGGGCATCGAGGGCCAGCTTCACGCGTTTTTCCACGGGATGGGGCAGCATTTTCAGCGCATCGCTCATCCAGGAGTACGACAGGCAGATAACGCCTGGCTTGTCGTCGCCGTTGTCGAACAGGTAGGTACCGCGGGTCAGGCGGTCGGTGAGGGTCATGCTCATCAGGTCGCGACCGGTTTCCGGGTCCTTGTCCTTCCAGAACGGGCGGTCGACCATGACAAAAGTCTTCGACGATTGCATGTAGCGGGTGCGGTCCAGGGCCATCCACATCTTTTGCGAGAACAGCGCCTCTTCACATTCGATCTGGGTGGTCAGCAGCCAGCTCTGGCAGGTGACCAGCACCGCGGCGTATTCCCGGGTATCGCCCCAGACGTCCGTCACGCTGAACCGGCCGTCCTCGGCGCGAGCGATGCGCTTCACACCGCTGCGGGGTGCGCCCAGGTGCAGCGAACTCAGGCTGGTGCCTTTCGGCCAGTGTGCACAACGTTCCGGCACGTGTTTCCAGATACCGTGGGGCACCTGTTCCACGCCGCCCACCACCAGGTGCTGGTGATCGTCGCAGTTGGTCATCACCACGCGGAAGATTTCCAGCATCGAGTTGGGGAAGTCCGAATCCCAGCCGCCGGTGCCGAAACCGACCTGGCCGAATACTTCACGATGCTGGAACGAGAGCTTGGCGAATGCCTTGGAGGTGGCGACGAAATCATAGAAGGTGCGGTCGTCCCACAGCGGCACCAACGTGTTCCACAGCGCCTTGAGGCGCGACACGTCACGGTCACGAATCGCCTGCTGGATCTCGCTGAAGCGCGAGCCGTCCTCCAGCGCATCGGCCCAGGCGTCGGCCACTTCCTGGAACAACGCAGGAAGGTCCGCCAATTTCTGCGCGTAGTAAGTCTGGCCCTCGAGATCGATGACGGTGCTGCCGGAAGCCGGGGTCAACGGGTTGGGAAACGGCTTGGTTTCCAGCCCCAGCTTGTCGACATAGTGGTAGAACGCCGTGGACGACACCGGGAAGCGCATCCCCCCCAATTCGGCAACAATCCCTTCGGCGCCATTGAACGCCTGCGAGCGCAGCCGCCCGCCCATTTTCGACGCCTCGTAGACCACCGGCTTGAGGCCCAGCTTCATCAGTTCGTACGCCGCCACCAGGCCAGAGATCCCGGCCCCGACGATCGCCACCTCCGCTCCGAGATTGTCAGCCGGAATACTGCCCAAACCGGCCGGATGCTCGATCCAGTCGTCAAAGGCGAAAGGAAAATCCGGCCCGAAAATGGTGATGGGCTTCTTACCGTCTGCTGGGTGGCGATTGTGCTTGTTCATGGCTGACCTTGAGGGGCGACTCGACGCTGACTCGCGTCTGAGTATAGGAAAGATGCCGGCCATTCTAGAGCGCGTTAAACACGTTAATAAGACGCAATGTGTCGTCGTTATGAATTATTAAACGTCATTTTGATGCGTTTAAAAGTCGTAATGACGAAGCGCACTTCCTTGTGGGAGCGAGCTTGCTCGCGATAGCGGTTTGTCAGCCCAGGTAGATGGTGGCTGGACTGAAGCTATCGCGAGCAGGCTCGCTCCCACATTGATTCGGGTGGCACAGCCCTAGACCGGCTGCCCCCGATCAATTTTGCTGCTGAGGATGATGGAGGTGGTGGTCTTTTCCACGCCGTCCACGCTGCCGATCTGGTCCAGCAACTGATCCAGCTGTTCCGGCGAATCCGTGCGCAGCCAGGCCACATAATCGAACTCGCCACTGACCGCGCATAACTGCTGGACCTGGGCCATGGCGCTCAAACGCCGTAGCACATCCTTGCCGGAGCGCGGTTGGACCTTGATGCCGACGTAAGCCTGCAGGCCGCCATCGATCACCCGCTGTCCAAGGCGCACGCCATAGCCGGTAATCACCTTGGTTTTTTCCAGCCGGGCCAGCCGCGAGGTCACGGTCGTTCGGGCGATGCCCAGTTGCCGAGCGAGCATGGCGACGCTTTCCCGGGCATTGATTTGCAGGGCGGCAATCAATTGGCGATCGATTTCGTCGAGGACGGGAGGGCGGGTGTCAGACAAGGTGGGCTCCGGCGCGGGCATCGGTGGTAGGCATGTTATAGGCTCCTGTGCTCGAAATAGTGGATGGCAGGTAACGCCAACGCTTGCCAGTACGGCGCCAGATGTAAGTGCGAGGCCCTGAGCCAGAAACCGTCCTGGCAGACCAGCTGTTCAACGGGCAGTTGCAGCAATAGCGCCAATGGCAATGACTGGATAGAACCAGGGTCCTCGTCGTCCTCCGCTTCCCAATCCCGTTCAAAACAGCGTATGAGCACCTGCTGGTCGTCGAAACCTTCAAACAGCGGACGGTTGCCCAACCATTGCGAATGCACCCGTAGCGTGTGCGCTTGAACATCGAGTAGCAGCAACTGCCAGCCGCGATAGCTTCCACAAAGTTCTGTCACATCGGTGGCCATGCGGGTCAGCGCGAGATAGCGGCCATCCGGTGACCAGATCATCGAGGGCGCAAGGTCACTCAACGCGCAACCGGATGCGGTCAACAGATGGCCTCCGAGCTGCGGCGTATTCGCACGAACCCAACTGTCGGCATATTCCGTCTCGCTGCCGAACAGCCAGGCGGCATCCTGGTGGGTGGGAGAGGGCTGGATGAAGTCGCCCTCGGCAATGGCAACCTGCGGTCGATCCACCAGGCGCCAAGGGGCAACACGGCATAACTGTGAATCGCTCACCTGCAATTCCACGGTGGTGTAGAACAGACGGGATTGCGCATCGGGATGAAAGAACGAAGGATCGCTACCGACGTTCGGCGCAGGCACATTGAAGCGCTGCAGTGCGTTGCCGTTCAGGTTCTGATCCAGACGGCCGATGATCGCCGCCAGGCTCAGCAGGCCATCACGGAAATCGAGTAGGCGGGCCACCCACATGGAGGGGCCCTCCAGAAGGCATCGCGCCTTCACGTCGACAACGGCGGCGTGAGTGGCGACTGTCATCGAGTCTGCAAAAGGCAACAGCGCCAGGTAACGGCCGCAGTCGGAGACTCGATGATCCAGTAACCAACGCCCGGGCAACTGCCAGTCACCGATCTGACAGCGATAAGCCCCCAGCCCCTCGTTGTTGTCGCAGAGCCAGATCAGATGCGCGCAGATACCGTCCAGCATCGGCTGCGTCGCTATGAACGACTCACCTCGCCGGCCCTGACTGTCCAATGGCATGGCAATGCTCATCCGGGTCAATTGAAACTCGGCGACCTGCACCCGACCTTGGGCGTCATGGCCCGCCTGGATTTCGGTATCGCTGTGGATGCTGTCGAGGCGATAGCCATAGCGGCCAAGGGATGGACGCGGGTAGTCGAGGTACGACTCGATATGTACATGGTGCGCGTCGAGGCCCGACACGTCATGCCAATAAAAAGAGGGTTCGGCCTCACGCTTCACCCACGGCGAAGGCAGTGCCCGCCAGCCCTGATCAACTTGCCACAACCAGTAGCGGTCGCCGCTCGGATGCTCGGTGTGCTCCTGGGCCTGACACACCAGCGCGCGCTGATCGGTGCTCCATACCAATGCTGTGTTGGCAGCCATCAGCAGGGCTGACGGTTGTCCATTGACGCTGATGGCATAACGCGGTGAACGCAATGGTTCCAAAGGCTGGGGCAGATCGCGAAAAGCCGGGGGCAAGACGATGTCACCTATCAGGCATTGTTGTCCGTCAGCGGAGCGCCGTTCGAAGGTGTGCGCAATATTGTCCGGATAACTGCCAGGCTCCAGCCAGAGATCAGCAACGGGCACCAGATTGGCGGCATCGGCGGTTTGCAGCAGTTCATCGATTCGGGTCTGGCGAACACTGTTGTCCACCAACGGGCTATAGCGACCGCTCAGGCTGTTGAGGTCCAGCGTGTCCAGCTCCCAGAACTCACTGTTGTCGCAGCGGTAGACCCGGCGTTGATGACGGTCGAGAACGAGCAGCCCCCAGCTCTGCCGGGACGGCACCGGCGCGGCGAAATAACGCCCATCGCTGGAAAACACCGCTGAGGAACCAAGGCCTTGCAGGAGCACCCCATCGGGAAACAGATAGTCGCAATAGGTCGGCCCGCCCATGGCGATTTCGCCGTGGTTGAACGTCCGGATCGACTCACCCTCCGGAGTCAGTTGTGGCTCGGATCCGCCCCAGGCACTGGGTCCTTTGACAGGGGGCGACACCAGGCCGAGACGTCGCTCCCATTTGCTGACACAGGCGAGCCCGCCGATGATGGCGACGATTGCCACCAGAATCCCCCACCACTCGGGCAGCGCCCTGCCCAGGCTGAAACCCAGGCCAAACACGGCTCCAATCATCAACCGGGCACAGCCCCGTCCCACTGACAGAAAGCCCAGGCGCGCCGCAAGTCCCATCAACAGACCGAAGAACAGCACCGTCAGTAAAGCCAGCGGGGGAGGCAGCACCGTGACGAAAAAGGCCGGCACCAGCAGGATGGCGAGTTGCCAGAATAGCTCTAGGAACAGTCGGGGGAGGGTAGGGGTGGCGATGATGGGCTTCTCGGTGAGGGGGCTAGGTAACGGGCTTGGTGAGGCGGCTACCCTCTCAAAAACAGGAAAACCGTGCAATGCGCGCCTAAAGACGGAGGTGCTTCCTAACATTGAAGGGAATTTGTTTTTCTTTACTTGGAAAGTCCTGTATACACTACATTTATCTATAATTGTTACGTATAAAGAACATGGATTATTCTCTCATCACCGTTCGGCTTGGCGAGCAGCTTAAGCAGCGTCGTCTCAATCGTGGGCTGACACAAGCCAGGCTAGCGGGGTTAGCTGGTATTACCCGACAGAAAGTCATCGCAATTGAAAAGGGTGACCTCTCGGTGGGCATGGCTGCTTATGCACGGGTTGTGGCAGCCCTGGACTGCGAACTTTCAGTCATTACTGCCGTCATGCCTACGCTGGATGAAATACAAGGAGTGTTTGATTGATGGTTGCCTCATTGCAGGTTACGACGCCAGAGGGCGACAGCGGAAAGATCCTCAGCAGCGCTGGGCACTATCTGTTTCGCTACCGCGAAGAGGCGGCAGCACAGGCGGCGATCAGTTTGTTGATGCCAGTACGTCTGGATGAGTATCGCCATCGCGACCTGCACCCAATCTTCCAGATGAACTTGCCGGAGGGTTACGTTCTGGAGCAGTTGCGTAACCGTTTGGCTAAAGTAGCAAACGTCGATCCCATGCTGCTGCTGGCCTTGTCTGGCAGTAGCTCGCCTATCGGGCGAGTGGCAATCACCTCAGCGAACGTCGATACACTCCTGCGACGTCAAGAATTTCCTGGAGAAAAGCTGGAGGAGATCCTGGCCTGGGATGGTGCGGAGGATATCTTTGTCGATTTGGTCGATCGCTACATCTTGCGTGCAGGGATATCGGGTGTGCAGCCCAAAGTCCTGGTTCCAGAGCGCCAGGATAGCGCCACACAGCGTTTCACCTCGAAAACCTCTGATCTGATCATCAAAAGCGGTCGTGATGAATTTCCTGGATTGGCAATCAACGAATTCCTGTGCATGTCCGTGGCCAGAGAGGCGGGAATTCCTGTTCCGGAGTTTTACCTTTCCGATAATGCCAAACTGTTTGTCATGCGACGCTTTGACCGGGACGAGCAACTCAATCCCATTGGTTTTGAGGATATGGCAGTACTGATGGGGCTTCCTGCCGAGCAAAAATATAGTAAGAGCTATTCGGCTATTGCCAAGGCCATACGCCTGTTCTGCCCTTCGGAGCATATAGAGGACTCACTGGCGCAATTATTTGCCATCGTAACCTTGAGCTGTATCGTTGGTAACGGTGATGCCCACCTGAAAAACTTTGGACTGTTGTACTCCGAGCCGACTCAGCGTAACGCACGCTTGGCTCCGGCCTACGATATTGTTAATACGACGGCCTACATTCCTGCGGACGTTTTGGCACTTGATCTGGTTGGAAGCAAGTCCCTGTTTGCCTCTCGACAAGGTGTGCTGGACTTCGCTCAGGTATGTGGCATCGCCGAGCCGGAAACGATAATTCGCAATCAACTACAGGCATTGGAGCATGTGCTGGCTCGCTCGACTGAGTTTTGTGAGCAGGCGCCTGATGTGGTGGCTGCGATCCGCAGCTGTGCTGAGCCTTTTATGAAAACCTTTGGTTGATTTCTGTGTATGGAGCTGAATCAGCTATTTTGCAGGCATGAAAAAACCGCGCAATGCGCGGCTTTCAAAATGGTGGGCCCACACGGACTCGAACCGTGGACCAAAGGATTATGAGTCCTCTGCTCTAACCGACTGAGCTATAGGCCCTCAGTAGGCCGCGGATTATAGCGACGGTTTCTCAGCTGTGCTATCCGAAAAATCCGATACGGTCATACGCAGAAACGTCGCGGCGAATTCGTCGGCGCCCAGGGGCAGGCTGACAATATAGCCCTGGATCTGTTCGCAGCCTTCTTCGGCCAGGAATTGCTGCTGGGCCAGGGTTTCGACGCCCTCGGCGATGATGGTGAATTGCATGCTGCGGCCCAGGGCAATGATTGCCCGCACGATAGCTGCATCGTGGGGGTCGTCGGGCAGGCCGCGGACGAAGGATTGGTCGATCTTGAGAATGTCCAGCGGCAGGCGCTTGAGGTAGCTCAGGGAGGAGTAGCCGGTGCCGAAGTCGTCGATGGCCAGTTGGACACCGAGCTTCTTGAGTTGATGCAGCACCGTCAGGGCTTCTTCGGCCTGGCTCATGATGAAGTTTTCGGTAATTTCCAGTTGCAGTAAACCGGGCTTCAGGTGGTTCTCTCTCAGGAGTTGTTCGATACGTATCAGCAGGTTCGGTTGGCGCAGTTGCGCTCCGGCCAGGTTGACCGACAGTGGGCCGAGGCTTTCGTAGGCACTGTTCCACTCGTACAGCTGTCGGCAGGCGCGCTCCAGGACCCAGTCGCCGATCTGCAGGATCATGCCGTTTTCTTCCGCCAGGGGAATGAAGTGTTCCGGTGGCACCTCGCCAAACGTCGGGTGGGTCCAACGAACCAAGGCTTCGGCGCCCACCAGTCGGTTATCGGCGAGGCTGATTTTCGGTTGGAAGGACAGTGACAGCTCGTTACGTTCAATTGCCCTGCGCAGTTCGTACTCCATGGCCACGCGCTCGCTGGCCTGGGCGGTGAGGTCGCGGGTGTAGCTTTCCACCCGGTTGCGGCCCTTGGCCTTGGAGCGGTACATCGCCGCATCGGCGTTCTTGACCAGTGTGGCGACGTCGCAGCCATCCTGGGGGTAGAGGCTGGTGCCGATGCTGGCGCTGATGAAGAACTCGTGTTCGCCGGCCTGAAACGGCGCGGCGAAACAGTTCAGCAGCTTCAGGGCTATATGCTCGGCATCGCTGGGCTGCTGCAGGCCCGGCAGCAGGATGATGAACTCGTCGCCGCCCAGCCGCGCCACGGTATCGATATCACGCAGTTGCTCCCGCAGGCGCACGGCGATGCCCTTGAGCAGCAGGTCGCCGACCGGATGTCCCAGGCTGTCGTTGATGTGCTTGAAGCGGTCAAGGTCCAGGAACAGCACCGCGCCCTGCCCACCGTTTTCCTGCTGGTTGTTGAGGGCCGTCAGCAAGCGGCTTTCGAACAGCGTGCGGTTGGGCAGACCAGTGAGCGGGTCGTGGTGAGCCTGGTAGTCGAGCTTGGCCTGGGCGTGTTTGAGGCTGGAGATATCGGCGAAGACGGCGACGAAATGGGTGACCTGCTGATCACGATTGCGCACTGCGCTGATGGTCAGCCAACTGGGGTACAGCTCACCGTTCTTGCGGCGATTGGAGATCTCTCCCTGCCAATGTCCCTCTGCCGTCAACTGGTGCCACATCGCGGCGTAGAATGCGCTGTCGTGCAAGCCGGAGGCCAGCAGCCGTGGCGTATGGCCCAAGGCTTCGGTTTCGCTATAGCCGGTGATTTCACTGAAGGCGCGGTTCACGGCGCTGATGTGCTGTTGTGTATCGGTGATCAGAACGCCTTCGGCTGTGCTTTCGAACACGGTGGCGGCCTGTTGCAGTTTTTCCTGCATCAGATGGCGTTCGGTGATGTCTCGGGCGATGGTCAGCATGCAGTCTTCATTGCCGATGGGTAACGGGCGGCTGGAGACTTCGCAGAGTCGTATCTGCCCGTCGTTGCGCCGGATATGGCAGCTGAAGTCCTTGACGTAGCCGTCACGCTGCAGCAGGTCGAGCATCTGCTTACGCTCGTTGAGGTTGACCCAGATCCCCAGGTCCAGGGTGGAGCGGTCCACCGACAGGGCGCTGTTGAAGCCGGTAATGCGGCTGAAGCCTTCATTGACCTCAATCAGCAGGCCGTCGCTTTGTCGGGACAACAGCAAGCCGTCAGGCGAAGCGTGGAACGCCTTGGCGAACTTCTCTTCGGAGGTTTGCAGTTGTTGTTGGGTTTTCTTGAGTTGACTGATGTCCCGCACCACTACGACCAGGGCTGGCGTGGTGTCGAGGTCGAAGGGTTCGGCGGATATCAGCCCGGTGAACACTTGGCCGTTGCTGCGGCGAAAAGGCATCTCCAGGTTGCGGATACTCCCCGCCTGCAAGCGCTGCAGCAGGCTCGGGCCAACGCCCTGGATACCCCAGATGTTCAGCTCGGTCGCGGTTTGGCCCACCACCTCGTCGGCGCTCAGGCCAATCTGCTCTTCGAAGGTTTTGTTGACCTCCAGCAAGCAGCCGTCCAGCAGGCGCGCAATCACCAGAATGTCTGGGCACTGACGGAACACCGAGGCGAATTTCTGCTCGGAGAGTCGCAGCGCCTCCTCGGTGCGCTTGGCTTCGCTGATATCGATCATCAGCCCGCGCATCACCGGCTCGTGGCCATGTTCGATCAGGCTGACAATGTCGCGTACCCACAGGCAGCGACCATCGGCGGTGATGACCCGGTAATCGATGCAATGGTCGCGTCCGGCGAGCACTTCATTATCGCAATAGGTCTGGGCGCGGATCAGATCGGCCGGATGAATGATGTTGCGCCAGAAGCCTGGGATCAGCCAATGGGAGAGGGGATAGCCGAGCAAGTCTTCGGCGTGGGGCGACACATAGGTATAGGTGAAGTCGCTGACCTTGGCTTCCCAGGCGATCGCCGAGAGGCTTTCCACCAGTCCGCGATAGTGGTATTCGCTGCTGCGCAGTTCCTGCTCCAGGTCGACTCGACGGGTGATCTCCGAACTGAGGCGGCGGTTGACACGAATCACTGCCACCAGGATAGCCATCAAGAGCAGCATCCCGGGTAGGCCATAAAGCAGCAGGTCGGACCAGAGCTGTCGGTGGTCGCGGACATTGCCGACCCACTTCTCCTGGATTTCAGTGACCTCGGCCGGGCTCATGTCGGCGATGACCTTGTCCAGGATGCCCACCAGTATTTTGTTCTCGCGAGGGACGGCCATTGCCAACTGGTAGCGATACGGCGTTTCCCCGCTGACGTACAGGCCTTCGAGTTTGAGCTGGCGCAGACTCCAGACACTGGAGGCAAGGTCGCCTACCACGGCATCCACTTCATCGGTCGCCAGGGCTTGCAGGGCTGAACTGACGTTGGGCAGCGCCACCAGATTCAGGTCGGGGTGATGATTGCGCAGCAGTTCATGGGGCGCATAGTTCTCCACCACAGCAATTTTCAACCCGTACAGGTCCTTGAGATTGTGAGGCTGGGCTCCGCCTCGATGGGCCAGGATGACAATCGGAAAGTCCAGGTAAGGGCGCGTAAATGCCAGGAAGTTCTGGCGCTCGGGAGTGGACATGATGCCCGGCAGCAGATCGATCTTGCCTTGTGCGACCTGTTCCAGCAGGGCAGTCCAACTGGCAGGTTCGACGGGCGTGAGCGTGACAGCCAGTCGCTCACGGATGACCTCGACGTAATCGGCGGCCAGGCCTTGATAGCGGCCTTGGTCGTCACGAAATTCAAACGGAGGCCATGAGGCATCGACGCCCAGACGCAGGTCGGGGTGGTCCTTGAGCCAGCGGCGCTCTTCGTCAGTGAGCATCAATGCGCCAGCCGTTGCGGTCCAGGTCATCAGTGACAGCAGGAGCAGGGCCGTCAGTCTGGGCATCACGGTCTCGTTATGGCATAGGGAGGATGTTTCGAGTGTAGACGGGCAATGGGGCGGGGGGGATGTAGCGAAGGGGATTTTATCTGCATATGACAAAACCCCCGGCAGGACCGGGGGTTTTGAAGGTCACTCGTCGAGGAAGGAGCGCAGATGCTCGCTTCGTGTCGGGTGGCGCAGTTTGCGCAACGCCTTGGCTTCGATCTGACGAATCCGCTCGCGCGTCACGTCAAACTGCTTACCGACTTCCTCGAGGGTGTGGTCGGTATTCATATCGATGCCGAAACGCATGCGCAGTACCTTGGCTTCACGGGCTGTGAGGCCGGAGAGTACTTCACGGGTCGCTTCCTTGAGGCTCTCGACGGTGGCGACATCGATCGGCGACTGCATCGTGGAGTCTTCGATGAAGTCACCCAGATGGGAGTCTTCATCATCACCGATCGGCGTTTCCATGGAGATCGGCTCTTTGGCGATCTTCAATACCTTGCGGATCTTGTCCTCAGGCATTTCCATGCGTTCGCCCAGCTCTTCCGGAGTCGGTTCGCGACCCATTTCCTGCAACATCTGCCGGGAAATACGGTTGAGCTTGTTGATGGTCTCGATCATGTGCACCGGGATACGGATGGTGCGGGCCTGGTCGGCGATCGAACGGGTGATCGCCTGGCGGATCCACCAGGTGGCATAGGTCGAGAACTTATAGCCGCGACGGTATTCGAACTTGTCCACCGCTTTCATCAGGCCGATGTTGCCTTCCTGGATCAGGTCGAGGAATTGCAGGCCGCGGTTGGTGTACTTCTTGGCAATCGAGATCACCAGACGCAAGTTCGCTTCGACCATCTCTTTCTTCGCGCGGCGGGCCTTGGCCTCACCGATCGACATGCGACGGTTGATGTCCTTGATCTCGGCGATGCTCAGGCCGGTTTCGGTCTCCAGCGCGCTCAGCTTCTGCTGGCAACGAACGATGTCCGGTTGCAGGCGGGCAATGGCTTCGGCGTATTTGGTCTTGCCTTTGGCCAATGCATCGGTCCAGCTTTCGTCGACTTCGTTACCGGGGAACTGACGCAGGAAGTCGGCACGTGGCATGCGGGCATCACGCACGCACAGTTGCATGATCGCGCGCTCTTGCTGACGCAGACGATCCAGGGCGCTGCGAACGCGCTCGACCAGGCCTTCGAATTGCTTGGGCACCAGCTTGATCGGCATGAACAACTCGGCCAGGGCCAACAGCTCGGCAATCGCCTGCTTGTTGTCGCGACCGTGCTTTTTCAGCGCCTTGCGGGTGATTTCCATCTGCTCGGCCACAGCGCCGAAGCGCTGTGCGGCGACGATCGGATCAGGGCCGCTTTCGGCTTCTTCTTCGTCATCGCTGGCTTCTGCGTCGTCGTCATCGCTGTCGTCGTCGGCCTTCTCGGCTTTGGCGTCGATTGGCGGCGGCACTTCGGCGGCAGGCGGCGTGGTGCCGTCGTCCGGGTCGATGTAGCCACTCAGGACGTCGGACAGGCGGCCACCCTCGGTGGTGACGCGAGTGTACTCGGAGAGAATATGGTCGACCGTGCCAGGGAAGTGCGCGATTGCGCCCATCACTTCACGGATGCCTTCTTCAATACGCTTGGCGATTTCGATTTCGCCTTCACGCGTGAGAAGCTCTACCGTACCCATTTCACGCATGTACATGCGCACAGGGTCGGTGGTGCGACCAATGTCGGTCTCGACAGCCGCCAGCGCTGCGGCCGCTTCTTCAGCGGCCGCCTCGTCGGTATCGGCGTCGGCCAGCATAAGGGCATCCTTATCTGGCGCAACCTCGAATACGTTGATCCCCATGTCGTTGATCATGCGGATGATGTCTTCCACCTGTTCCGGATCTGAAATATCCTCCGGCAGGTGGTCGTTGACCTCCGCGTAAGTCAGGTAGCCCTGCTCACGACCCAATAGGATCAACTCTTTGATACGAGACTGCTGTTGCGCTTTTCCGGACATAACACCCTATCCACTGAAGGTCTTGGCGGGCAAAAAACAAGCCGAGGATTATACCTGAGCTGTGACCTCACGCGCCAGTTGAGGTCGGGTTTGATGTGGAGACATTGCGTTTTAATAGTTCACGCATCTCATTTGCTATCTGGCTGGCGTCCTCCGCGGTCAGCCCCGGCTGTCTTGCTTTCCTGATGAGGTCTTCCAGGTTCTGTGCGTGTTGACCCGCGGATAACCTAGTAATGGTGTCTAAAAACTGTTGTTCAAGATTGTCATTTGCAATCAACCACTCTTTTTCTGCTAACGCCTTAAGCAGGCGCCCCTGATCGGTTCCGTGCCAGCGAGCCATGAGCTGAATGGAGCTTAGCTTAGGATTTTTCTGCACGGCCTCGACCAGTGCCACCAGTAGCTGGGCATAGGTATTGCTCTCATTTGCGAAATGATCAGCAGTTTCGACCTTGCTAGCCATCTGCGGGTGATGAATGAGCGTGCGAAGAGCAATCAGAGTTGGTGCTTCGACGCCTACCGGCACGCGTGGGGCACGTGGTTGGTCGCGATCGCCGCGCTTGCCGTTCTTGTCCCAGGGTTTCTTGTCCCATTTCTTGCCGCCGCTACCGGCTTTTTTCGGTGTCCATTCCTGCTGCGGCCCATAGTCCTGCTGCGGATGATGGTAGTCGGCGAAATCCGGCATCGCGTCGTAGTCGATGCCCGGGTCGTACGCCGGTGGTGCCTCCGCAGGGGGGCTATGGGCCAGTTGGCTGACCGCTTCGCTGTTGAGCCCGGTGATTTCGGTCAGGCGCTGGCGCATCAGTGTGCGCAGGTTGGCGCCGGGTACCTTGTCGATCAGCGGTGCCGCGAGGGTGACCATGTGGGCCTTGCCTTCGAGGGAGCGCGGGTCGGCCTCTTCGGTCAACTGCTGGAAAAAATAATCGGCCAATGGCTGCGCATGTTGATTGATCCGCGCGCGGAACGCATCGGTGCCTTCTGAGCGCACCAGGGTATCCGGGTCCTCGCCTTCCGGCAGGAACAGAAAGCGTGCCCGTCGGCCATCCTGCAGGCATGGCAGCGTGGCTTCCAGTGCGCGCCAGGCGGCATTGCGGCCGGCCTGGTCGCCGTCGAAACAGAACAGCACACTGGGCACGACACGGAAAAGCCGCTTCATGTGCTCTTCGCTGGTGGCCGTGCCCAGCGTCGCAACGGCGTTGCGCAGGCCTTGTTGGGCGAGAGCAATGACGTCCATGTAACCTTCGACGACGATGATCTCGTCGAGGTTGCGGTTGTTCTTGCGGGCTTCGTACAAGCCGTACAGCTCTTGGCCCTTATGGAACACCGGTGTTTCCGGTGAATTCAAATACTTGGGCTTGTCGTCGCCCAATACCCGGCCGCCGAAGGCAATGATTCGCCCGCGCGTATCACGTATCGGGAACATTACCCGGTCGCGGAAGCGGTCATAGCGCTTGCCGGTTTCGGCGTTCTCGATCAGTAGGCCGGCGTCGATCATGGCGCGCTGCTGCAGTGTGTCGCTGCTCAAGTGCTTGTACAGATTGTCCCAGCCCGGCGGGGCGAAGCCGAGGCCGAAGTCCCGGGCGATTTCGCCGGTCAGGCCGCGGCCCTTGAGGTAATCCACCGCGGCCTTGCGGGCCGGATGGCTTTTCAGGGCCTGGCGATAAAAATCAGCCGCCGCGGTCAGCAGCGGATAGAGCGGCGAGTCGGTGGGTTGGCGCGGCTTGTGCGCCCGACCGCTTTCCTCGCGAGGAATTTCCATGCCGGCGGCTTTGGCCAGTTCTTCGACGGCCTGGGGGAAATCCAGGTTGTCGTGGTCCATGATGAAGCCGAGGGCATTGCCGCCAGCACCACAGCCAAAGCAGTAATAGAACTGCTTGTCGGGGCTGACGCTGAAGGAGGGGGTTTTTTCCTTGTGGAACGGACAGCAGGCGGTGTAGTTCTTGCCGGCCTTTTTCATTTGCAGGCGAGAGCTGACCACATCGACGATGTCGGTGCGGTTCAGGAGGTCGTCAATAAAGCTCTGGGGAATCAGCCCGGCCATGGCGTTCTCATCATCACTGCGCGAAATAGGGGCCCGGAATCAGCAGGCGTAACCGGGTCCTGGTTTTGAGACACTGTAAACGGTGGCTCGACCGGGTTGTCTGCATCATTGCTGTCGGGAAGTGTATCTGCCGATAATCCACTGACGTTAATTACCATCAGTATTCGACTGTTTGAATATGTTGCGCTGAATCCGGTAACGGCCGGTCAGGCCTCGGATAGCTCATCGAGCGGGCACGCAAGCAGGTGCCATGGGCTGATCGTCGTTAGAGGAATCAGGGTGTGCTCGTCAGTAGCCTTGGAAGGCTCGTCAGAAGAGACGTGCACCGCTGGCAAAAGAGCCAGGTCTGACGTGATGAAGCAGTTGTCTCGGTCGCGTCTGCGGCTTTGACAGTGAAGCATCAAGCGTTATTCCGCAAATGCCATAAGCCCGGCTTGAAGGCCGGGCTTGGCAGAAGCTTGCTACGAACGTCTGTGTATTAGTACAGACGTACGGCGCGGCGCTGTTCGCGCTGAACTTTCTTGGCGTGACGCTTAACAGCGGCTGCTGCTTTGCGCTTACGCTCGGAAGTCGGCTTCTCGTAGAATTCGCGGCTACGAACTTCAGCCAGAACACCGGCTTTTTCGCAGGAGCGCTTGAAACGACGCAGAGCTACGTCGAAGGGTTCGTTCTCTTTTACTTTGACGGCTGGCATCCAGAGCTACCTTCATTCATTACCGGGGTCAACATCCTCGCGGCAAAAGAGCACTTGAAGACGTCGGTTTTTAAGGGTTGCGGATGTTAACCCCTCAACGCCAGGAATGCAAAGCCTCTGATCGAAAACCGCTGGTCGGGGCACAACGTGGCGACTATTATGCGCGCCTTCGAATTCAGCCTCCACAAGGCGCAAACCCATGCTAGTACTGGGATTAGAAACTTCCTGCGACGAAACCGGCGTCGCGCTTTACGACAGTGAACGCGGCCTGCTGGCCGATGCGCTGTTCAGTCAGATCGACCTGCACCGCGCCTACGGCGGCGTGGTGCCCGAGCTTGCGTCCCGCGATCACGTCAAGCGCATGCTGCCCCTGATACGTCAGGTCCTGGCCGAAGCCGACTGTGTGCCGACCGAGATCGATGCCGTTGCCTACACCGCCGGGCCGGGCCTGGTGGGGGCGTTGTTGGTCGGGGCTTCCTGTGCCCAGGCGCTGGCTTTTGCCTGGGGCATACCCGCCTTGGGCGTGCATCACATGGAAGGCCATCTGCTGGCACCCATGCTGGAGCCGCAGCCGCCAGAGTTTCCGTTCGTCGCTTTGTTGGTTTCCGGCGGCCATACGCAACTGGTCCGCGTCGACGGTATCGGTCAATACGCGCTGATGGGGGAAAGCCTGGACGACGCGGCTGGCGAAGCTTTTGACAAAACCGCAAAGATGATGGGCCTCAATTATCCGGGTGGACCGGAAATCGCACGGCTAGCGACTCAAGGGGTTGAAGGACGCTTCCTGTTTCCCCGGCCGATGTGCGACCGCCCGGGGCTGGATTTCAGTTTCAGTGGCTTGAAGACCTTCGCCCTGAACACCTGGCAACAGTGCGTCAGCGCCGGGGGCGACCATGAGCAAGCCCGTTGCGACATCTCGCTGGCGTTCCAGCAGGCCGTGGTGGAGACTTTGACCATCAAATGCAAGCGCGCCCTGAAACAGGCCGGGCTCAAGCGCCTGGTCATCGCCGGCGGCGTGAGCGCGAACAAGGCCCTGCGGGTGTCGCTGGAAAAAATGCTTGGCGACATGAAAGGCGATGTTTATTACGCCCGGCCGCAATTCTGCACCGATAACGGCGCGATGATCGCCTTTGCCGGCTGTCAGCGCCTGCAGGCTGGCCAACAGGAAAGCCTGGCGATCAGTGTGCAGGCGCGCTGGCCCATGGAGCAGCTGTCGCCGTTGTGAAGTATTTAAAAATGCCGTTCGCGCCCGGCGAACAGGTCGCGTAGATTGCCCCGGTGACGCCAGACGATCAGCGCCACCAGTGCGGTCATTGGCAGCAAGGCCTCGGGTTCCTGCCAGGCTAGCAACGGCAGGGTCAGCGGAGTGGCGATCAGTGCAGCCAATGAGCTGGTGCGGGTCAGGTAGAACATCAGCAGCCAGGCCGAGACGGCCAGCAGTGCGGCGGGCGGATACAGGCCCAGCAGCATGCCGGCGGCGGTGGCGACACCCTTGCCGCCCCGAAAGCGGAAGTACAGCGGGAACAGATGACCGATGACCGCGCAGACACCGATCCAGGCCTGTTGCTGCAAGGAAAGCCCTGCAAGGCTGGCGATCAGGACTGGCACAAGGCCTTTGCAGAGGTCGCCAAGCAAGGTCAGGACGGCGAGTTTGCGTCCGGCCAGGCGCAGCATGTTGGTGGCGCCGGCATTGCCTGAACCACTCATTCGCGGGTCGGGGTGACCCGTCAGGCGGCTGAGCACAATGGCGAAGGACAGCGAGCCGAGCAGGTAGGCGAGGATCGCCAGTAACCAAAACATGCTAACTATTCCGGGCGAGGATGCCCTGATTCTAACGGCGCATTGCGCCCTTGTCGTGCTGCGGAGAAGAGTGCTTGGACAGAGTGTTTATCGAGGGCCTGGAAGTCGACACGGTAATCGGTGCCTACGACTGGGAGCGAGACATCCGACAGTGCCTGCGGCTGGATCTGCGTTTCGCTTGGGATAATCGCCCGGCCGCCGCAGGCGATGACCTGAGTCTGGCGCTCGACTACGCCAGTGTCACATCGCGCATCCAGGCATTTGCCGAGCAGGCCCGGTTCGAGTTGGTCGAGACTTTCGCCGAGCGGCTGGCCCAGGAACTGATGGATGAGTTCAAGATTACCTGGTTGCGTCTGAAAGTAACCAAGCCTGGCGCGGTTCCGGCGGCCAGCGGAGTGGGTGTGGAGATCGAGCGCGGATGTCGCTGACACAGGTTTTTCTCGGGCTCGGCAGCAATATCGAGCGCGAAACCCATTTGTGCGCGGGGCTTGAAGCCCTTGCGGCGTTTCTGGTGGACATGCGCTGTTCGGCGGTGTTCGAGAGCCAGCCGGTGGGCATCAAGAGTGGGCCTTTCTTCAATTTCGTCGTGTCGGCCTTCACGGACCTGCCGTTGATGGAACTGGATCGTCGTCTCAAGTGCATCGAGGCGGATAATGGTCGTTATGCACCGGACCGCAAGGGGCTGCCGCTGGACATCGACGTGTTGTTGTATGGCGAGCAGGTCGGCAATTTCGATGGTCTGATTCTGCCGCGAGCGGAAATTCTGAAAAATGCCTTTGTCTTGTGGCCATTGTCGTTGATTGCGCCGGATCGCGTTCACCCAAGCGTAGGTAAAAGTTTTGCCACGTTGTGGGACGAATCGCAGATTGATCAGGTCCTGGCGCCGGTGGCTTTTGAATGGCGGGGCGAGCAGCTGACGTCTTCGGACCTGTTGCGAATTTCCTGACGCCATCGCGAGCAGGCTCGCTCCCACAGAGGTATCCGATACCGACACTGTGGGGGCGAGCCTGCTCGCGATGGCGGTCACTCGTCCGTTGAATGTGCAAGCGGGCATGAAGCCCTGTCAGTTCGCTCCCTCCTTGTACGCTTTCAAAGCCCTGAGCCGCTCGCGCTTGATCGCCTCCCCCAGTTCAGGCCCTTTGAAGCCTTTCTCCAGCAATGGCTGCACCGCCACCCCGCGCGCCACCGCTGCCGCGCCGCGCAGATAATCCGCTTGTGGATAACTTCGATTTTCCAGGCCTTTGCGGCCTCGGGCATCCATTTCGCAGGCTGCGATAAACTCTTCGAAGCGCTGGGGGCGGCGGTACACATCAAAGCTTTGTAGCAATTCGAGCAAGGTGGACGCTTTCAATTCGAGCGCACGATGGCCATGGGTGTGATATTGCCCAACCAATAGCGCCAATTCCTGGCAGTCCCGTGGCACTTTGAAGCGTTCGTTAACCGCCTTGATCGGTTTCAATCCCTTGTGCTCATGGGCGATGTGTCGCGGCCAATCCTGCTCGGGTGTCAGGGCTTTGCCGAGATCATGCAACAGGCAGGCCCAGCGGACTGTCAGCGGTTGTTGATGCAGGGCGGCCTGTTCCAGCACGCTCAGGGTGTGTACGCCGGTATCGATTTCCGGGTGATGGGCTTCGGGTTGCGGCACGCCGAATAGCGCATCGACCTCAGGCATCAGGACCTTCAGGGCATCGCAGTCGCGCAGGACCTGGATGAACACCTGTGGCTGGTTTTCCATGAGGGCGCGGGAAATTTCCTTCCAGCTGCGCTCGGCGGTCAAGGCTTCCAGTTCGCCAGAATCGCTGAGCTGGCGCATCAGCTCCAGAGTCTCGTCCGCAACCTTGAAACCCAGCGGAGCATAACGGGCGGCAAAGCGGGCAACCCGCAGGACTCGGAGCGGATCTTCGGCAAACGCCGGAGAAACGTGGCGCAGCAGGCGGGCTTCGAGGTCGCGCTGGCCGTGGTAGGGGTCGGTGAGGTTGCCATGATCATCTTCCGCCATGGCATTGATCGTCAGGTCCCTGCGAACCAGGTCTTCCTCAAGGGTGACTTCAGGGCTGGCATGAAACACGAAGCCGCCGTAACCCCGGCCGCTTTTGCGTTCCGTGCGGGCGAGGGCGTATTCCTCGCCCGTGCGCGGGTCGAGAAACACGGGAAAGTCAGCACCCACGGGGCGAAACCCTTTGGCGAGCATTTCCTCGGCGGTGGCGCCCACCACGACCCGGTCGATGTCGGCGACGGGGATGCCCAGCAAGCGATCGCGAACGGCGCCGCCGACTTTATAGATCTGCATAAAAAACCTCCGTTGATCCGACAGGATAACCTTTGCGTCGGGCCAACGGAGGCGAAAACGGGATCAAAGATGGATGACGGCCAGGTCCAGGCGGCCGTAATCGCCTTCAGTCTGTTCGTTTCTGGGGGGGACATGGTGGGTTTTCATGACCTGGTCGCCCTGCAGGGTTTCCAGGTGTATGTCGAAGCCCCACAGGCGATGCAAATGCTTGAGCACCTCATCGGTAGAGTCACCCAGCGGTTTGCGGTTGTGCGCCTGGTGACGCAAGGTCAGCGAACGATCTCCTCGCCGGTCGATGCTGTAGATCTGTACGTTAGGCTCGCGATTGCCCAGGTTGTACTGAGCGGCCAGGGTTTCGCGGATGATGCGGTAGCCGCTTTCGTCGTGGATGGCGGGCACCAGCAGGTCGTCCTTCTGGTCGTCATCGAGAATGCTGAACAGTTTCAGGTCGCGGATCACCTTGGGCGAGAGGTACTGCAGGATAAAACTCTCGTCCTTGAAGCTGCTCATGGCGAATTTGATCGTGGATAACCAGTCCGAGCCGGCAATTTCCGGAAACCAGCGACGGTCCTCTTCGGTGGGGGCCTCGCACATGCGTCGTATGTCGCGGTACATGGCAAAACCCAATGCGTAAGGGTTGATACCGCTGTAATAAGGGCTGTCGAATCCGGGTTGGAACACCACGCTGGTGTGGGATGTCAGGAACTCCATCATGAAGCCGTCGGTGACCAGGCCTTCGTCATACAGGTCGTTCATCAAGGTGTAGTGCCAGAACGTGGCCCACCCCTCGTTCATGACCTGGGTCTGGCGTTGCGGGTAGAAGTACTGGGCAATCTTGCGCACGATGCGCACAATCTCCCGCTGCCACGGCTCCAGCAACGGTGCGTGTTTTTCGATGAAATAGAGAATGTTTTCCTGGGGTTCGGCGGGGAATCGCGCGTTGTCCTTCTCGCTGTACTTGTCGGCGCCCTTGGGAATGGTGCGCCACAGGTCGTTGATCTGCTTTTGCAGGTGTTCTTCACGGTCCTTCTGGCGCCGGCGTTCTTCTTCGGCGGAAATCGGATACGGCCTTTTGTAGCGGTCCACCCCATAGTTCATCAGGGCATGGCAGGAGTCCAGGAGGTCTTCCACGGCATCGATGCCGTGGCGCTCCTCGCATTGCATGATGTACTGCTTGGCGAATACCAGGTAATCGATGATCGAACTGGCGTCGGTCCAGGTTCGGAACAGGTAGTTGCCCTTGAAGAAACTGTTATGGCCATAGCACGCGTGCGCCACCACCAGTGCCTGCATGCAAATGGTGTTTTCTTCCATCAGATAGGCGATGCAGGGGTCGGAATTGATCACGATCTCATAAGCCAGCCCCATCTGACCGCGACTGTAGGATTTTTCAGTGCTGAGGAAGTGCTTGCCATAGGACCAGTGGTGATAACCCAGCGGCATGCCGACCGACGCGTAGGCGTCCATCATTTGCTCGGCGGTGATCACCTCGATCTGGTTGGGGTAGGTGTCGAGGGCATAACGGTCCGCAATACGGCTGATTTCGCGGTCGTAGGCCTGGATAAGCTCGAACGTCCATTCGGAGCCGGTGGAGATGGGTTGGCGCTTCTGCTCTTTTTTGGCGGTCATGTCACTAACCTGCGCTGGAAGAGTTCACGGAAGACCGGGTAGATATCCCCGGCCGAGACCAGTTGCTGTTGCGCAAAAGTGTCGGAAAAGGCTTCGGCGATGCGTTCGTATTCATACCACAGGGCCTGATGTTCCCGTGGCGTAATCTCCACATAAGTGTAGTACTGGACGAACGGCATGATCTGGTTGATCAGGATGTCACGGCAGATCGGTGAGTCGTCGTTCCAGTTGTCCCCGTCGGACGCCTGGGCTGCATAGATGTTCCATTCATTGGCCGGATAACGCTCGGCCATGATTTCCTGCATCAGTTTCAAGGCGCTGGAGACGATGGTGCCGCCGGTTTCCCTGGAGTAGAAGAACTCTTCTTCATCCACTTCCCTGGCGCTGGTGTGATGGCGGATGAACACCACATCGATCTTGTCGTAGTTCCGCTTGAGAAACAGATACAGCAGGATGAAGAATCGCTTGGCGATATCTTTGGTGGCTTGGGTCATGGAGCCTGAAACGTCCATCAGGCAGAACATCACGGCCTTGGAGCTGGGGTTTGGCTGTTTGACCAACAAGTTGTACTTGAGGTCGAAGGTGTCGAGGAACGGAACCCGGTGGATACGGGCGCTGAGTTTCTCTATTTCCGCTTCCAGGTCCTGAATGTCGCCGAAATTGTCAGGTTCCTCGCGCTTCAGTCGAGCCAGCTCTTCCTTGACCTCGCGCAGTTTCGCCCGGCTGCTGCCCGACAGGGCGATGCGCCGGGCGTGGGCTGACCGGAGCGTGCGGATGATATTGATCCGAGATGGATTGCCTTCATTGCTGATGCCGGCGCGCACGGTCTTGAAGGTATCGGTGCCGGTCAGGTTGCGTTTGACCAGGTTTGGCAGCTCCAGGTCTTCGAACATGAACTCCAGGAATTCTTCCTGGGTAATCTGGAACACGAACTCGTCCATGCCCTCGCCGGAGTTACCGGCCTTGCCGGGCCCCTTGCCACCGCCTCCACCCGGCGGGCGAGGGATGTGCTCGCCGCTGGTGAATTCCTTGTTGCCGGGGTGCACGACGGTCTGTTTGCCGCCGCGGCCATGGTGCAGCACCGGCTCGTCGATGTCGCGGCCGGGAATGCTGATCTGTTCGCCATGTTCCATGTCGGTAATGGAACGGCGGCTGACCGCTTCTTCCACGGCCTTCTTGATGTGGTCACGGTATCGCCGCAGGAATCGCTGGCGGTTCACCGTGCTCTTGTTCTTGCCATTGAGGCGTCGGTCGATCACATAGCTCATGGGGAGCCCTCCGGGGCAGCTTCAAGTTCCCAGCTTCAAGCTGCAAGCCGTGAGCACAAGGACGGTGAGCGCCCTTGTAGCCCATGGCTTGCTGCTTGTCGCTTCACTGCCTCACTGCGATTTCCGGACCCGCAGATACCACTCGGAAAGCAGCCGTACCTGTTTGTCGGTGTAGCCACGTTCGACCATGCGTGTGACGAAGTCGTTGTGTTTTTGCTGGTCCTCCTTGCTGGCCTTGGCGTTGAAGCTGATGACCGGCAACAGGTCCTCGGTGTTGGAGAACATTTTCTTCTCGATAACCACCCGCAGCTTTTCGTAGCTGAGCCAGGTGGGGTTCTTGCCGTTGTTGTTGGCTCGCGCCCGCAATACGAAGTTGACGATTTCGTTGCGGAAATCCTTCGGATTGCTGATGCCTGCCGGCTTCTCGATTTTTTCCAGCTCCTCGTTGAGCGCTACGCGGTTGAGAATTTCCCCGGTTTCCGGATCGCGGTATTCCTGATCCTGAATCCAGAAGTC
Organism: Pseudomonas sp. ICMP22404; assembly: GCF_006227205.1. GTDB lineage: Bacteria > Pseudomonadota > Gammaproteobacteria > Pseudomonadales > Pseudomonadaceae > Aquipseudomonas. The sequence goes on along the minus strand of NZ_VCNG01000001.1, from coordinate 44,052 downwards.
TGCGTACAGCACGTAGCGGTCGAAGATGTTCTGGCCATATTCGCTGTAGGACTCCAGGTACGCGGTCTGGATCTCCTTGCCAATGAACTCGATATAACGCGGGGCCAGGTATTCCTTGAGGAAGCGCAGGTACCGCTCACGGGTTTCCGCCTGGAACTGTTCCTGCTCGATCTGCTGTTCCAGCACGTACAACAGGTGAACCGGGTTGGCGGCGATTTCGTGGGGGTCGAAGTTGAAGACCTTGGACAGGATCTTGAACGCGAACCGTGTGGACAGGCCGTTCATGCCCTCATCGACTCCCGCGTTGTCGCGGTATTCCTGGATCGATTTGGCCTTCGGATCGGTGTCCTTGAGGTTTTCACCGTCATACACCCGCATCTTCGAATAGATGTTGGAGTTCTCCGGCTCCTTGAGGCGCGACAGCACGGTGAACTGGGCCAGCATCTTCAAGGTGTCGGGGGCGCAATGGGCCTTGGCCAGTGAGCTGTTGAACAGCAGCTTGTCGTAGATCTTCACCTCATCGGTGACCCGCAGGCAGTACGGCACCTTGACGATGTAGATCCGGTCGATGAACGCTTCGTTGTTCTTGTTGTTACGGAAGGTGTGCCATTCCGACTCGTTCGAGTGAGCCAGCAGGATGCCACTGAATGGAATCGCCCCCAGGCCCTCGGTACTGTTGTAGTTGCCTTCCTGGGTTGCGGTCAGCAAAGGGTGCAGCACTTTGATGGGCGCCTTGAACATCTCGACGAATTCCATCAGGCCCTGGTTGGCCCTGCACAGCGCGCCCGAGTAGCTGTAGGCATCGGCATCGTTCTGCGGGAATTCTTCCAGCTTGCGGATATCGACCTTGCCCACCAGGGCCGAAATGTCCTGGTTGTTCTCATCGCCCGGTTCCGTCTTGGCCACCCCGATCTGGTTGAGGATCGATGGGTAGAGTTTGACCACCTTGAACTGGCTGATGTCACCGCCGAACTCGGCCAGGCGCTTGGTGGCCCATGGCGACATGATGGTGTTGAGGTAGCGGCGTGGAATGCCAAAGTCTTCTTCGAGGATCGCGCCGTCTTCGGTGGCGTTGAACAGCCCCAGGGGCGATTCGAAGACCGGTGAGCCCTTGATCGCGTAGAAGGGCACCTTCTCGATCAGTTGCTTGAGTTTTTCGGCCAGGGACGATTTACCGCCACCCACCGGGCCAAGCAGATAGAGGATTTGCTTCTTCTCCTCCAGGCCTTGGGCTGCGTGGCGGAAATAGGACACGATCTGGTCGATGCATTCTTCCATCCCGTGGAAGTCTTCAAAGGCCGGATAGCGGCGGATCACCTTGTTGGAAAAAATCCGCGAGAGCCTCGAGTTGGTCGAGGTATCCAGCAGTTCGGGTTCTCCGATTGCCAGCAACAGACGCTCTGCCGCCGATGCATAGGCACTGCGGTCCTGCTTGCAGAGTTCGAGGTATTCCTGCAGCGAGTATTCCTCCTGCCGCGTGGACTCGAAACGTTGCTGGAAGTGGCTAAAAATACTCATGACGTCACCTCGCTCGATACGTGGAGCCGGTGTCGGATCAATCAGTCGTTGCTGGTCAGCCGCTGGGAATCCAGCTGCCGTTTATCCCCCCAGAATGCTTCCAGGATGAAGGTCCCTGAAAGCTGACTCCCGATGATCCGCGCGCCGGTGTACCGGCTCTCCCCTGTTTTGGATGGCCTGAGGCTAAGAATAGTTCGGAATCGGAGAGGCACAGGTGGAATGCGTAATAAGTTATGGCAGACCGTTCGTCTGCTATCGCTCAAGCCCGCGGTCCACGCGGGTTTGGGGCGGGATAAAAAATTATTCGTGAGGGCCTTGCGCCGTTTCTGACGGATAAGTCGTGCGCCAGAGTTCAAAGCCGCCATCCAGGCTATAGACATCGGTGAAGCCCTGGCCGACCAGATAGGCGGCTGCGCTCTGGCTGGAATTGCCGTGATAACAAACAACCACGACCGGAGCGTCAAGATCGGCCTTGGTAATGAAGTCATGCAGGGAATGGTTATCCAGGTGCTTGGACCCGCTGATATGAAGGGCGGAAAAAGTGGCAGGGTCGCGGATGTCGACGACGACCGCGCCTTGCTCTCGCAGGGCCTGGGCTTGGGCCGGGGGAATACGTTTGAATTCAGTCATGGGAGGGCTCCTGTAGCAGGCCAGGCGCCGATCAGACGGCGGTGCCGGTCGGCGATGACGCAATGGTCGGGTGTTGATGGGGATTGGCGTGACCTTGTTCGTCGCAGTCGCAACGCAGTCGTTCGCCGGTATCAATGTTCATCAGTGTCAGCGCTTCGCCCCACACGCAGCCGGTATCGAGAGCAAAGAGTCCTGGCTCGTCGCATTGGCCCAGCAGGGCTGCCCAGTGACCGAAAATGATCTTCAGGTTACGGGTCTTGCGTTCCTTGTGCTTGAACCAGGGTGCATAGCCGGGTGGTGCGGTCTCGATGCCTTCCTTGCCCTTGAGGTCGAGCTTGCCGTCGCGGGTGCAGAAGCGCATGCGGGTGAAGTAATTGGTGATGACCCGAAGGCGGGTCACGCCGGTGAGGTCGTTGTCCCATTTGACTGGATCGTTGCCATACATGCCGTCCAGGTAGGGACTGAACAGGTTGTCGTCGCGTAGCGCCTGTTCGACTTCTCCGGCGCACTTGAGCGCCCTGCGCAGGGACCACTGGGGCGGAATGCCGGCGTGGACCAGCGCCAGGTTGCGCTGTTCGTCGTAGTGCATGAGCTTTTGCTGGCGCAGCCATTCCAACAATTCGATGCAATCGGGGGCGTCGAGGATTTCCTTCAAGGTATCGGATTTCTTCAAACGCTCTATGTTTTGCCAGACGGCCAACAGGTGCAGGTCGTGATTGCCGAGCACGCACACCAGGGAATGGCGGATGCTGAAGAGGAAGCGCAACGTCTCAAGCGATTGCGGACCGCGGTTGACCAGATCGCCCACCAGCCACAACGTGTCTTTCTGCGGGTCGAAGGCGACCCGCTCCAGCAAACACTTGAGTGGGCTGAGGCAACCTTGCAGGTCGCCGACCGCATAGGTGGCCATCAGTGCAAGGCTCCGGGCACCGCCAGGCGAAAGGGCTTGATGACGGCATCGAAGCGTTTGCCGTCTTCGGCCAGCATCTGGTAGGTACCCTGCATGGTGCCAACTCGGGTCGTCATCACGGTGCCGCTGCTGTAGCTGTGGCTGTTGCCGGCGTCGATCAGCGGTTGCTGGCCGACCACACCCTCGCCACGCACCTCTTCGACATGACCGTCGCCATCGGTGATGACCCAGTGCCGCGACAGCAGCCTGGCCGGCAGCGAGCCGTTGTTGCGCACGGTGATCGTGTAGGCGAAGGCGAAACGGTTATGTTCGGGTTGTGACTGTTCTGCCAGGAAGCGGGTGGTGACGCTGACGTCGACCTGATAGCGAGGATCGGACATGCAAAAGGGCCTTAGAAACGGGACGCGGGCGTGGCTGAAGGGATCAGTCTAGGCCAAGTATCGGGTAGTAAACCAGAGGGGCGTCCTACCCGAGACGGCGATTGTCCGTCAGATGGCTTCGGCTTTTGGTGCAGCCTGTTCGCTAAGCTTGTCGGCCAGGCGCACGAAGGCCGCCAGATCCAGTTGCTCGGGGCGCAGGCTGCCATCGACGCCCGCGGCCTCGATTTCGGCGCTGCTGAGCAGCAACTTCAGCGTATTGCGCAGGGTTTTTCGACGCTGGTTGAAGGCTTCGCGTACGACGCGTTCCAGCAGACGATGGTCCTTGGCCGGGTGCGGCAGCACCGCATGGGGGACGAGGCGGACAATGGCCGAGTCGACTTTGGGGGGCGGGTTGAAGGCCCCAGGGCCGACATTGAACAGGTGTTCGACACGGCAATGGTACTGGACCATGATCGAGAGGCGTCCCCAGTCACCACCGCCAGGACCGGCGGCGAGACGTTCGACCACTTCCTTTTGCAGCATGAAGTGCATGTCGCGAATCAGGCCAGCGTTGCTCAGCAGGTGGAAGATCAATGGCGTGGAGATGTTGTATGGCAGGTTACCCACGACCCGCAGGCTGTTCGGCGCGGCATTCAGACTGTTGAAGTCGAACTTCAGCGCGTCGCCCTGATGCAGGTTGAAGTTGCTCTTGCCGGCAAATTGCTGATTGAGGATCGGAACCAGGTCCTTGTCCAGCTCCACCACGTCCAGTTGCGCGCCGCTACCGAGCAGACCCTCGGTCAGGGCGCCCTGGCCCGGCCCGATTTCCAGCATGCGGTCGTCGGGCTTGGCATTGATGGAGCGCAGGATGCGATCGATCACACCGGCATCATGCAGGAAGTTCTGGCCGAAACGCTTGCGCGCACGGTGTTGGTATTGCTCGGTCATAAATGGGTCTCGGCCATCTGGTAGGCGGTTTCCAGGGCGACCTGCAGGCTGCCGGTATCGATTTTTCCGCTGCCGGCCAGGTCAAGGGCGGTGCCGTGGTCCACCGAAGTGCGGATGATCGGCAGGCCCAGGGTCACGTTGACTGCCGCGCCGAAGCCTTTGTACTTCAGCACGGGCAGGCCCTGGTCATGGTACATCGCCAGCACCGCGTCGCAGTGCTCCAGATATTTGGGGGTAAACAGAGTGTCGGCAGGCAGCGGGCCATGCAGGTTCATGCCTTCGCTGCGCAAGCGCTCCAATGTAGGTTCAATGATGTCGATTTCTTCGCGGCCCAGGTGTCCGCCCTCACCGGCATGGGGGTTGAGCCCGCAGACCAGGATGCGTGGGTGGGCGATGCCGAACTTTTCCTGCAGGTCGGCGTGCAGTATCCGCGTGACACGCTCCAGGCGCTCCGGGGTGATGGCGTCGGCAATGTCCCGCAAGGGCAAGTGGGTGGTCACCAGGGCCACCCGCAGACCACGGGTAGCGAGCATCATCACGACCTGTGCGGTGTGGGTCAGGTCAGCGAGGAATTCGGTGTGCCCGGAAAAGGCGATACCGGATTCGTTGATCACGCTCTTGTGTACCGGCGCGGTGATCATGCCGGCAAAAGCGCCATCCAGGCAGCCCTGGCCGGCCCGGGTCAGGGTTTCCAGAACGAAGCTGGCGTTGGCCTTATCCAGTTGTCCGGTGACGACCGGGGCGCCCAGGGGCGTATCCCAGACATACAGGCTGTTGGCCGGCGCTGGGGTGTCCGGCCAGGCATCCGGTGTCACTGGAAGCAGGTCGACGGCCACGCCCAACTGCGCAGCCCGCTCAAGGAGCAGGTTGCGGCTGGTGATGGCAATCAGGGGATATGGCTGGGGCTGCGCGGCGAGCAACAGGCACAGGTCGGGACCTATGCCGGCAGGCTCGCCGGGCGTCAGCGCGAAACGCTTGGGTTTCACTGCGCTGCCTGGTCTGCACCAGGGAGTTTGATTTCTACGTAGGCTTCGTCGCGGATCTGGCGCAGCCAGGTTTGCAGCTCTTCGTCGTACTTGCGATTGCGCAGGACCGTCATTGCCTGCTGTTCGCGGGCCTGGGTGGTGCTGTCGGTGGCGCGACGGCCAAGGACTTCCAGGACATGCCAGCCATAAGGACTCTTGAACGGCTTGGACAGTTGGCCTTGTGGTGTTTCGGCCATGACCTTGCGGAACTCGGGGACCAGCGCGTTTGGATCAACCCAGTTCAGATCGCCACCGTTGAGGGCCGATCCCGGGTCTTCCGAGAAACTCTTCGCCAGTTCGCCGAAGTCCTCGCCTGCTTCGATGCGGTCGTAGAGCTTCTCCGCCAGACGCTTGGTTTCGGCTTCGCTGCGAATTTCGCTGGGTTTGATCAGGATGTGGCGAACATGTACTTCGTCACGCACCTGCGCGCCGCCACCACGTTTCTCCAGCACCTTCAGGATAATGAAGCCGCCGGGAGTACGGGCAGGCTGGGTAATGTCACCCACCGCCATGGCACTCAGTTCGCGGTCAAACGGAGGCGGCAGCTGAGCGGGTTTGCGCCAGCCCATGTCGCCGCCTTCCAGAGCGTTTTCGCTGCCCGAGCGGGCGACGGCCATTTGACCGAAGTCGGCACCTTGCTTGAGCTGCTGGTAGACATCCATTGCCTGGCGATAAGCGCTCTGAATCGCTTCGGAGTTGGCGCTTTCCGGGGTAGGAATCAGGATGTTCGCCAGGTGCAGCTCTTCGGAAAGCTGCATCTTGCCCAGGTCGGAAGCGAGGAAGTTCTTCACTTCCTGCTCGGAAACCTGGATGCGTTCAGCCACTCGACGCTGGCGCACGCGGCTGATGATCATCTCGCGGCGGATCTGGTCGCGGGCGTCGTCGTAGGACAGGCCATCATGCGCCAACGCGGCGCGGAACTGCTCGATGGTCATGTTGTTGCGCTGGGCAATGGTACCGACGGCCTGGTTCAGCTCTTCGTCAGTGATGCGAATACCGGAGCGTTCGCCGATCTGCAATTGCAGGTTTTCGACGATCAGGCGCTCAAGCACTTGCTGATCCAGCACGCCCGGCGGTGGCAGGCCGCCGCCGCGCTTGGCGATGGTTTGCTGCACTTCATGGACGCGCTGGTCCAACTGGCTCTGCATGACCACGTCGTTATCGACAATGGCCACCACTTTATCGATGGACTGTACCGCGGCGTTGGCCGCGGTACCCAGGAACAGCGCGCCCAGCATCAGCGGGCGCAGACAATCAGAAAGCTTGGTCTTCACGTTCACGATAACCTTGGATGCCTTTGTCGAGGAAGCTCTCTACCTTGGCGCCGGTGAGGCCGCCGAGTCCCTTCAGGACAATTTGGAGGAAGACGCCGTGGTCGCCTTTTTCGTTTTGCGGAGCTTCCTGACTGAATTCGTCATAGGAAACCCAGTAACGATTGATCAGGCGCAGTTTCCAGCAGCAGTTGTCGTATTCGAAACCACCGAAGGCTTCCAGGGTACGATTGCGGTTGTAGTCATACTGCCAGCGGCTGATCGCGTTCCACTGTGGAACGATCGGCCAGATGACCGAGAAATCGTGCTGCTTGATCTTGTAATAGTCCTTCACGTAACCAGGTGTACCCGGGGTGCCGTAGTCGCCACCACCCACTTGCCAGCGGCCGGTGGTCTGGTCATAGCGGACCAGGTCATTGCGATAGCGATAACCGGCGTTGATGACCTTGTTCGGGTTGTCTTCAGGCTGGTAGTGGAACATCGCGCTACCCGAGCGAGGGCTATGGGTGTCCGGGTCCCAGTTGTAGTCGGCGGTGGTGCGCCAGTCGCGGTTCCAGCGGTATTCGTATTCCAGGGCGTAAGGGGAAACGCTGGAGTGCGCATCTTCGCGAGTCTTGAAATCGATACCTGGCAGTTGAACCTCGCGGTCCTTGAAGTAGAAGGCCTGGCCAACGCTGATGCGCTGGCGTTCGAAACCATTTTCTTCGATCCAGCGGTTGGTGACACCCAGGGACAACTTGTTCTCATCGCCGACACGGTCGGAGCCGGTGAAGCGGTTATCCCGGAACAGCGACGAATAGCTGAAGGTGCTTTCGCTGGTATCGAAGACCGGTATGTCGCTCTGGTCTTTCTCCGGTACATAGAGGTAGTACAGGCGCGGCTCCAGGGTCTGGCGATAGTTTTTGCCGAACCACTGGGTGTCGCGATCGAAATACAGGCCACTGTCGACGCTGACGATCGGAACGCCACGGCTCTGGCTGCTGCTATAGGTACCCAGCAGGCGATCTTGCTCGGCAGTCTGCCCAGCGACGTTGGCTTTGCCCCTGTTGTCCAGGTCGAGGTCATATTGGGTGTATTGATACTTGAGCGACGGCTTGATAAAGCCATAGCTCGCGTTCATTGGCAAACTGACTACGGGTGCCAGATTCATCCGATCACCGGTAGCGCGAGCCAAGCCCCAAACGTTCTCGTCCAGGAATGGGGTCCCTGCCACGCCAGTGACGAGATTAATCGGACCACCGTCCTTGTCCTTATACATGCCAGACCTCAGATCCCGATCAAAGCGCACGAATTCCGTGTTGTACGCAAAGTCCAAGCCGCCCGGATGTTGTGGTAGGAAACCGTTGAAGGTAATTTGCGGCAAGCGGTCATACGGCGTGATGTTCGAAATCGTCGCCATCTGATAGGCCTGGACGTTCAGGCGTGCCACATACGAGTCACCACGATAGCTGACCGCGCCCTGCTGGTTCACGTAATCCCTGGACTCGACACCGATCTGATCGGTCTGCAGATCCTGGAAGTAATACGGGTCGCTGATCTTGGTGTAGTCAACTTCCGTCAGCACTCGCGAATCGAGGCCGCCCTTGTGCTGCCAGTTGTACATGTAGCGGGTCTTGCTGTAGTCGGTCTGCTTGCTGCGGTCGTCGTCCTCGTCGTTGAGGTACGCGGCGCCGAACTGACCTTCGCTGGACTTGGTCAGGTAGCGGAATTCGCCTTCCATCAACAGGCCACGCTTGGCCATGTAGCGGGGATACAACGTGGCGTCGTAGTTCGGCGCCAGGTTGAAGTAGTACGGGGTGACCAACATGAAACCGGTGTCGCTGCCACTGCCGATGGTGGGCGGCAGGAAGCCGGACTGGCGACGGTCGTCGATCGGGAAATAGATATAAGGCGTGTAGAGGACCGGGATGTCCTTGACCCGCAGCGTCACGTTGGTCGCGGTACCGAAGCCGGTGGCCGGGTTCAGGGTGATGTTGTTGCCCTTGAGCGTCCAGGCGTTGCTGTTCGGTTCGCACGTGGTGTACGTGCCGTCCTTGAGGCGGATGATCGCGTTCTCGGCACGCTTGGCGTACAGGGCGTTACCGCGGATGCGCGACTTGTGCATCACGTATTCGGCGTTGTCGACCTTGGCTTCGCCGGTGTCCAGCTGGACATCGGCGTGGTCGCCGACAATCAGCGCACCATTGTCGCGAACCCGTACGTTACCGCTCAGCTCGCCACGGTTCTCGGCCTGGTACAGGCTGGCTTCGTCCGCCTCGACCTGCATGCTGCCCTGACGCATGACCACGTCACCGGCCAGGGTCGCCACCTGCTGTTCCTGCTCGTAGCGTGAAGCCTTGGCGCCGAGGAAGGTCGGCGCGTCGCTCTTGGCCGTCTTGTCATTCATGCCAGGACGGGTCGGCTCGATATAGGCACCGGAGCAATAAGGTCCGGTTTCGGCCAATTGCGCAGGGGTGAGGTTCTCCCGTGGAACCCAGTCCAGGTGGCTGTAGTCTGCACTGCGCGACTTCAGGCCGCGGCCCTTGGCTTCGGTGACCAGCACCGGCTTGTCGCCGGCTGCTTCAACCGAACTGCTGCCGGCTGCAGCGTCGCCGCTGTCGGCAACGGCACTGCCTTCATGCACCGGACGTGGCGGCAATGCGGCGGCCGGGGTCTTGGGGGAACAGTCCCAGGCACCCGAAGCGGAGACGGAGCAGTCATACTGCTGCGCCGCGACGACGAATGAAGAGGCCAGGGGTTGCAGGGCCAGCAGACTGCCGGTGACCAGCAACGGAAATTTTTTACGAAACGCGGGGGATTTCAATGCCATCTTATTAGTCCGGGCTTCCTGCGTGCCATCTGCCCGCGGTGTGGGCCGCACGCCTCTCGATGGTCTGAAAAAGATGCTGGATAATAAAGCATGACCCGCTTGACGGCTAGGGCCGTCGGAGACCCTTGCAATGCCCGACCAAGATGTACGCTTGCAACACCTGAAAGTTTGGCTCGATGAGCAACTTCCGATCCTTTTTACTGCACAAGGCTGGGGCCCCGTCCCCCAGGCCACATTGACCGCGGCCAGCAGCGACGCGAGTTTCCGGCGTTATTTCCGCTGGGAAGGCGAGGGCCGCAGCCTGATCGTGATGGATGCGCCGCCACCCCAGGAAAACTGCAAACCCTTCGTGGATATTGCGTTTTTGCTGGCGAAATCCGGAATAAACGTGCCGAAAATTTATGCAGAAGATCTCGAAAGCGGCTTTCTTTTGCTCAATGACTTGGGCAACCAGACCTATCTGGACGTGATCGATGGGGAAAATGCCGACGATTTGTTCCGTGATGCCCTGCAGGCGCTGCTGGCTTTCCAGCAATTGCCGATGGTAGCGCCGTTGCCCAGCTATGACGTTGCATTGCTGCGTCGGGAGCTGGAACTGTTCCCCGAGTGGTACGTCAAGCGCGAGCTGGGCATCGAGTTCGATTCGACACAGCAACGGCTCTGGCAGGAGGCCAGCGACCTGCTGATCGACAGCGCCCTGGCCCAGCCCAAAGTGCTGGTGCATCGCGACTACATGCCGCGCAACCTGATGCTCAGCGAACCGAACCCCGGCGTGCTGGATTTTCAGGATGCGGTCTACGGTCCTGTGACCTACGACGTGACCTGCCTGTTCAAGGACGCCTTCCTCAGTTGGCCCGAGGCGCGCGTGCGTGGCTGGCTGGAGGATTACTGGCGGCAGGCCAGTGCGCTCGGCATCCCCGTCCAGCCGGACATCGAAGACTTCCTGCGGGCCAGCGATCTGATGGGGGTACAGCGCCACCTCAAGGTCATCGGAATCTTCGCGCGCATCTGCCATCGTGATGGCAAGCCGCGTTATCTGGGCGACGTACCGCGCTTCTTCGCTTATATAGAAGCCGTCATTGCTCGTCGTCCTGAACTGGCGCAGTTGCACGCCTTGTTGTCCAGCCTGCCTCGTCCGGCCGGAGCGACGGTATGAAGGCGATGATCCTGGCGGCGGGCAAGGGCGAGCGCATGCGCCCCTTGACCCTGACGACCCCCAAGCCGCTGATTCGCGTCGGCGGCATTCCATTGATCGAATATCACCTGCAGGCGCTGGTCGCGGCCGGCTTCAGCGATATCGTGATCAACCATGCCTGGCTCGGTCAGCAGATCGAGGATCATCTGGGGGACGGTTCGCGATTTGGCGTGCGGATTCGTTATTCGCCAGAAGGGGAGCCGCTGGAGACCGGCGGTGGAATTTTCCGGGCCTTGCCGCTGTTGGGCGATGAGGCGTTCGTGGTGGTCAATGGCGATATCTGGACCGATTACGATTTCAGTGCCTTGCGTGGGCCGCTTGAAGGGCTGGCGCACCTGGTGCTGGTGGATAATCCTGAACATCACCCAGGCGGTGATTTCATCCTGGCCGACGGAAAGGTTCACGAAGGGGAGCCGGCTGCCGACAAACTGACCTATAGCGGCATTGCCGTCCTGCACCCAAGGTTGTTCGAGGGCTGCACGGATGGCGCGTTCAAGCTCGCACCGCTGCTGCGCCGAGCCATGGCAGAGGGGCAAGTCAGTGGCGAGCGCCTGGAAGGGCACTGGGTCGATGTGGGAACCCACGAACGTTTGATGCAAGTCGAAACCTTGATAGAAGCGAGCCGTTGATATGTGGTGGCCAGGGACTCTGATAGGAGCCGGAGCGGGCTTTGCCATAGCCAGCATTCCGGGGGCCATGCTCGGTGCGTTGTTGGGACAGGCGCTGGACCGGCGCCTGAACCTGCACGGCTGGGCACAGGTACGTGAGCGTCTGGGCGGTCGTCCGGCGTTGCGCAACGACGAGCTGTTGTTTGTCTTGTTGGGGCGACTGGCGAAAATCGATGGTCGGGTGGTCGACGGTCACATCCAGCAGGCTCGCCAGGAAATGCGTGCGCTGGACCTGAGCGAGCCGGCACAACGCCGGGCCATTGCGGCATTCAACCGAGGTAAGTCCGGAAACGACCGCTTGCGCGGTTATCTACGCCGTCTCGCCACCCAGCCTCATGCAGCTGAAGGTGTATTGCGGGCCTGTTGGCGGATGGTCTGGGCTGATGGTCGGGCTGGCGCCAGTGAGCGCGAGTTGCTCATCCAGTGGGGCAAGTGGTTGGGCTGGACGCCCCAGCAGGTCCAGGCGCTGGCGATTGATTACGAACCACAGAAGCCGTCGCTGCCCAACAGCGGCGTGACCTATCAGGAAGCGTTGCGTTTGCTGGGGGTGTCAGCCACCACCGAACCCTCGCAGATCAAGCGGGCCTATCGCCGGCTGCTCAGCCGTCACCATCCGGACAAAATTGCCGGTAGCGGCGCGACGCCCTTGCAGGTGCGCGAGGCCACGGACAAGACTCGGGAGCTGCATAACGCTTATCGGTTGATTCGGGAACGGCGGGATTTTCGCTAGTGTCGTTGAATAAATAGTGGCGAGGCCCTGGGGCGGCTTCGCCGCCCGTGGGGATAAATCCCCTCGCCACGAGCCGGTGCCTGGCGAAAGCACCGGGTAAGCCTCATTCACCGGGAGTCTGCGGGTTCAACCACCCTCGAACCCGTCGAAACAACTGCTCCTGCTGCGCCGCCGCATTGGGCAAGGCCTTGAGAGAAACCTGGCTGAAACTCGACCCCTTCAGGCGTTTGCTCGCCTGAAGACGTTCCAGTGCTGCGTTGCGATCCAGCGGTTTGTCCACGTAGAAGACATCTGCGGTTGCCAGTTTCAAGGTCGGCGTGAGTTCGGCCAGGCCAGGTTTGGCGGTGACCGGGGACTGCGCGGCGACCATCACGAAACGTTCTATTTGCGCAGGCTGTTTTTCACTGAGGTAGCGCGCCGCCCAGTAGGCGCCGGTGCCGTGGCCCAACAGCACGATGCGGCGCGAGCTCTGTTGCTCGGCGTAGGCCAGTGCCGCATCGATGCGGGCGAAAATGCGTTCGGCGTCGGCCTTGACATGTTCTTCGTCGGCTTCGGCGACGACCGGGTCGACAGCGTCTGCCTCGCCACCGGCCACCTGCTCGATCGGCGCCGCAGTCGTGGCGTCCGGGGCAGCGGCAGCCATGTCGGCTGGTTTGGTTTGCGGCGGGGTTTCCACTGCGCGCGGTGCGATGACATCGCCTTGTGGGTCTGGCAGCGTGATACTCAGGGTGTTCCATTCGACATCGGGCAGTTTTTTACGCAACGGCCCGATGACTTGAGGCCAGTCAGCGGTTTCACCGGCCCCAGGGATTATGATGACTGCGCCTTTGGGGTCACTGGTGTTGGCCGGTTTCCAGAGAGCCAGGAAGGTATCGCTACCGGTCTGCAGCTGTTGTTGTTCCTGTGGCGGGATTTTTCGTTCCAGCGCGGCCGCTTCTTCCTGGCTACGCTCGAGCAGGGGTTGGCGCTCGAGCGGTTTTGTCTCGGTGGGTTGATCCGTCACGGCAGGCGCCGGTTCGGCAGCCTGTACAGAAAACGCACTCGGCAGGATCAGCGACAGGCACAATGCTGGCAATGCCAGGCGGTGGACAAAGGGCATCGGATATTCCAGGGCCAGAAGTATTTCCGGCAGCCTAATGGGTTGGTCAGTATTTGTCAGTGCATGAGAGTTCAATGATGCGTTTTTGCTGTCTGTGGGTTATCGGCTGTTTATGGCTTCCCTTGATGACGTGGGCGGCGCCCGCGCCTTCAGCCCATGGCGTGCAATGGAGTGCCGAACAACACCAATGGTTGACACAACATCCCCAACTGCGGGTTGGCCTGGTCCTGCAGGCGCCGTATGCGCAGTACGATCGGCGTCTGCAACGCCTGTCCGGCACCAACGTCGAGTTGATGCAGTGGCTGGGCAAGATGTTGAATGTCGAGCTGACCTGGCGCAATTTCCAGGACGTGGCGCAACTGGAGGCCGCGCTGCGCGACGGTGAGGTGGATATCGCCCCGGGCCTGACCCAGACCCCGGGTGGACTCAGGCTCTGGCTGTTTTCCGATCCGTACATGCGCGTGCCGCAGTTGATTGTCGGTGAGCAGAAAAGCGCCGAGGGCGTGGAGCTGGAAAAGCTCGGCGCCCAGGTCCGGGTCGCGGTACGCATGCCCAGCGCCACGGCGGATTACCTGCATGGCACCTATCCGATGCTGAATCTGCAAGGCGTACCGATGGAACGTGAGGCCCTGCAACTGCTGCTCACTCAGCAGGCCCGATACGCGGTGGTCGACGAGGCGCAGTTGGGCAGGCTCATGGTCGAGCCGGAGTTCGCCGAGTTGGCGGTGGTCGGTGACATCGGGCTGCCGCAACTGCTGCGGGTCGCTACGCGTCGGGACTGGCCGGAACTGGCTGAGATCGTCGACAAGGGGCTGCAGGCGATTCCCGCCAGGGAACTGGAGCAACTGCACAGCCGCTGGCTCAAGCCCAAGTATCCGCGCCTGACCGAAACCCCGGGGTTCTGGCAGAACCTGACGTTGTTGATGCTGGCCTTGCTATTGAGCGCCATCGCCATCGTATTCTGGCAGCGTCGCCAGCAACGTGGGCTGGAGCGTCGTCTGCGCTCTGCGCGTGAAGACATCGCCCAGCGTGCCGCCAGCGAAGAAGCGCTGCGGCTCACCCAGTTTTCCATCGATCAAAGTACGGTCGGCATTCTCTGGGTCAACTGGGACAGCCATGTGCGTTATGCCAACCGCGCCGCTGAAACCATGCTTGGCTATGGACCCGGTGCGATCATCGAGCGCCCTTTGATCGATTTCGAGCCGGGCCTGCACATGGATCGCTGGTTGAGCCTGTGGAAGCGCGCCCGGGCCAGCGAGGACGGACCGCAGAGCTTCGAGACCGAGTGCGTGCGGGCCGATGGCAGTATCCTGCCGGCCGATGTTTCCCTGAGCTTCCTGCGTTTCCGTGATGCGGAATACCTGGTGGTCTACCTCAACGACGTGACTGAGCGCCGCCGCGCGCTGGCGGCGTTGCGCGAAAGCGAAGCGCGTCTGCAAGGCATCGCGGCCAACGTGCCGGGCCTGGTCTTTCGCCTGGAACGGGCACCGGTGACCGGGCAGATCGATTTTGCCTACATCAGCGAAGGCAGCGAAAGCCTGGTGGGTTACTCCCCCGCGACCCTGGCTCGCAGCGACACCGGTCTGCGCAGCCTGGTGCATCCGGAGGACAAGGCCGATTATCACCGTACCCAGGACCAGGCGTTGGACAGCGACAGTGACTGGTCGTGGCAGGGGCGCATCCTGACCCGTGAAGGCCGGGAGCGCTGGGCCGAGATCAAGGCAATCACCCGGCGTCTCGAGGATGGCGCCTACGTCTGGGACGGCATTGTCTGGGACATCACCGAAAGCAAGCGTATCGAGCTGGAGCTGGCCAGCTCCCGGGAGCAACTGCGCGAATTGTCGGCGCACCTGGAAAGTGTGCGGGAAGAGGAAAAAGCCCGTATCGCCCGGGAAGTCCACGACGAGTTGGGGCAGATGTTGACGGTGTTGAAGCTGGAGACTTCCATGTGCGAATTGGCCTATGCGCAACTGGACCCCGGCCTGCAGGAGCGACTCAACAGCATGAAGCGTCTGATCGCTCAGCTGTTCCAGTTGGTGCGAGATGTGGCGACGGCGTTGCGACCGCCTATTCTCGATGCCGGTATCGCCTCGGCCATCGAATGGCAGGCCCGACGCTTCGAGGCGCGTACGCAGATCCCGTGTCTGGTGCAGGTGCCCGACAATCTGCCGCCCTTAAGCGATGCCAAGGCGATCGGCCTGTTCCGTATTCTCCAGGAAGCGCTGACCAACGTGATGCGTCATGCCCAAGCGCACACCGTGGAGTTGACGCTGGTTTGCGAAGGCGATGAATTGTGTCTGATCGTGAGTGATGACGGTGTAGGATTTATTGCCGATACAGGTCGGCCGACATCTTTTGGGTTGGTAGGGATGCGCGAACGGGTACTGATCATGGGCGGGCGATTGTCCCTGGAAAGTGAACCGGGGGAGGGGACTACCTTGGCGGTATGGGTGCCGTTGCATGATGGCTGATGGGTGGGTTGCCTGGGCGGGCCAATCGCGAGCAGGCTCGCTCCCACAGGGCTATGTGGACATTAATGTGGGAGCGAGCCTGCTCGCGATTGGATTCTGAATCTGGAGAAGAACGTGATCCGTGTACTGGTAGCCGAAGACCACACCATCGTCCGTGAAGGCATCAAACAATTGATCGGCCTGGCAAAGGATCTGGTGGTGGCGGGAGAGGCGAGCAACGGCGAGCAGTTGCTCGAAACCCTGCGGCACGTGCCCTGCGAAGTGGTGCTGCTGGATATTTCCATGCCGGGGGTCAATGGCCTGGAGGCGATCCCGCGAATCCGTGCGCTGAACAATCCACCGGCGATCCTGGTGTTGTCGATGCATGACGAGGCGCAGATGGCGGCCCGGGCGCTGAAGGTCGGTGCGGCTGGCTACGCGACCAAGGACAGCGACCCGGCATTGCTGCTCATGGCGATTCGTAAAGTCGCGGCAGGCGGTCGTTACATCGACCCGGACCTGGCCGACCGCATGGTGTTCGAAGTCGGCCTGACCGACGCGCGCCCGTTGCATTCGCTGCTGTCCGAGCGCGAGTTCTCGGTCTTCGAACGTCTTGCCCAAGGTGCCAACGTCAACGACATCGCCCAGCAGTTGGCCCTGAGCAGTAAAACCATCAGCACCCACAAGGCGCGCTTGATGCAGAAGCTCAACATTACTTCGCTGGCGGAACTGGTGAAGTATGCGATGGAGCATAAGTTGCTCTAGGCCCGCCACAGATCCTTTGTGGGAGCGAGCCTGCTCGCGATAGCGGTGGGTCAGCTTGCATCAATGCTGAATGTGCCGCCGTCATCGCGAGCAGGCTCGCTCCCACAGGGCGCTCGAGTTGGCATGTCCATTTGCGACATGCCTCAGAGCACGCAATTTCAGCGTTTATCACAAAAGCCCCGACGCTTTTATCCAATCCCGCCGTCCTTGTAGGGCGATCCCTACCCCGACTCTTCCATCCGCCTGAGGCGATTCTCTCCTGCGCCCCGATTTGCGTGGGCACGAGGCTCCACTAGGCTTGATTCACAAGCAGTCATCAATACAAAAGGTGCGGGTATGAGCCAGGTCGATTCAAGCGCGGGGACCAGTGATGTGCTGGTCAGCTTTCGTGGTGTGCAAAAGAGCTACGATGGCGAGAACCTGATCGTCAAGGACCTCAACCTGGACATTCGCAAAGGCGAATTCCTGACCTTGCTCGGGCCGTCCGGCTCCGGCAAGACCACCAGCCTGATGATGCTCGCGGGTTTTGAAACCCCAACCGCCGGTGAAATCCAGTTGGCCGGCCGTGCCATCAACCATGTGCCGCCCCACAAGCGCGACATCGGCATGGTGTTCCAGAACTATGCCCTGTTCCCCCACATGACCGTCGCCGAGAACCTGGCGTTCCCATTGACCGTGCGTGGCCTGAACAAGAGCGATGTCAGCGACCGCGTGAAACGGGTACTGAGCATGGTCCAGCTGGACACCTTCGCCCAGCGTTACCCGGCGCAATTGTCCGGCGGCCAGCAGCAGCGTGTCGCCCTGGCCCGGGCGCTGGTGTTCGAGCCACAACTGGTGCTGATGGACGAACCCCTCGGCGCACTGGACAAGCAACTGCGTGAACACATGCAGATGGAAATCAAACACCTGCACCAGCGTCTCGGCGTGACCGTGGTCTATGTGACCCACGACCAGGGCGAAGCCTTGACCATGTCCGACCGCGTGGCGGTGTTCCATCAGGGCGAAATCCAGCAGATCGCCCCGCCGCGCACGCTCTACGAAGAACCCAAAAATACGTTCGTCGCCAACTTCATTGGCGAAAACAACCGTCTCAGCGGTCGCCTGCACAGCCAAACCGGCGATCGCTGCCTGGTGGAGTTGGGCCGTGGCGAAAAGGTCGAGGCACTGGCGGTCAATGTCGGCAAGCCTGGCGAGCCGGTGACCCTGTCGATCCGTCCGGAGCGGGTGAGCCTCAACGGCGCAAGCGAACAATGTGTCAACCGCTTCTCAGGGAGGGTGGCGGAATTCATCTATCTGGGCGACCACGTCCGGGTTCGCCTGGAAGTCTGCGGCAAGAACGACTTCTTCGTGAAACAGCCGATTGCCGAGCTCGATCCCGAGCTGGCCGTCGGCGACGTGGTTCCGCTTGGCTGGCAGGTTGAGCACGTGCGTGCGCTCGACCCACTTCTAGAGGCGAATTGATCGCCCCCCTGCTGTAATCAACACACCAACCCTGCATGTGGAGAGAACAATAAATGTTGAGATCCCTGAAGTTCACCGCCCTGACCCTGGGCATGATGGGTGCGGCAAGCGCGATGGCGGCGGGCCCGGACCTGACCGTGGTGTCTTTTGGCGGGGCGAACAAGGCGGCTCAGGTCAAAGCCTTTTACGCACCGTGGGAAGCGGCCGGCAACGGCAAGATCGTGGCTGGCGAGTACAACGGCGAAATGGCCAAGGTCAAGGCCATGGTCGACACCAAGAGCGTCTCGTGGGACCTGGTTGAAGTCGAGTCCCCTGAATTGTCCCGTGGTTGCGACGAAGACATGTTCGAGCAACTCGACCCGGCGCTGTTCGGCAAGACCGAAGACTACGTCAAGGGCGCCATCCAGCCTTGCGGCGTAGGCTTCTTCGTATGGTCGACCGTCCTGGCCTACAACGCCGACAAACTGAAAACCGCGCCCACCAGTTGGGCGGATTTCTGGGACACCAAGCAATTCCCGGGTAAGCGTGGCCTGCGCAAGGGCGCCAAGTACACCCTGGAATTCGCCTTGATGGCCGACGGTGTCGCGCCAAAAGACGTCTACAAGGTGTTGGCTGGCAAGGATGGTCAGGATCGCGCGTTCAAGAAGCTCGACGAACTCAAGCCGAACATCCAGTGGTGGGAGGCCGGCGCACAGCCGCCGCAGTACCTGGCCTCCGGTGACGTGGTCATGAGCTCGGCCTACAACGGCCGGATCGCCGCGGTACAGAAAGAAAGCAACCTGAAAGTGGTGTGGAACGGCGGTATCTACGACTTCGACGCCTGGGCCATCCCGCGCGGCCTGGACAAGACCCGCGCCGAAGCGGCGAAGAAATTCATCGCCTACTCGGTGGCGCCACAGCAGCAGAAGACCTACTCGGAAAACATCGCCTACGGCCCGGCCAACACCCAGGCAGTACCGTTGCTGTCCAAGGATGTCTTGAAAGACATGCCGACCACCCCGGAAAACATCGCCAACCAGGTACAGATCGATGTCAGCTTCTGGGCTGACAACGGTGAGCAACTGGAACAGCGCTTCAACTCCTGGGCTGCGAAGTAACCCAACCCGCTGAAGGCTGGATAGGGTCCATGTGGGAGCGAGCCTGCTCGCGATAGCTGTCTGTCAGACACATCGATAATGAATGCGTCGCAGCCATCGCGAGCAGGCTCGCTCCCACAGGACGTCAGTCTCGGGTGTTTCAAAAGAACAGGGGCGGCACACCGTCCCTGTAACGATAAAAAAAGATTTGCGGAGTTCGCCATGGCCATCGCCGTTCCACTGAACGCGGGCACCAGCCCCACCTTGAAGCAGCGGCTCAAGCGCGCCGAGCGGGTCAACCGCTGGAAGGCCCAGGCCTTGATCGCGCCGCTGGTGCTGTTTCTGTTGCTGGTGTTCCTGGTGCCAATCGTGGCGCTGTTGTTCAAAAGCGTCAGCAACCCGGAAGTGGTCGGCACCATGCCGCGTACCGTGGCTGCGATTGCAGCGTGGGATGGGCGCGGTTTACCTGGGGAACCGGTGTACAAGGCCGCCAGTGAAGACCTGGCCGAAGCGCGCAAGAATCAGACTCTGGGCGACTTGTCCAAGCGCCTGAACATGGAATCGGCCGGCTATCGCAGCCTGCTGACCAAGACCGCTCGTGCGTTGCCATTTGCCAGCGAACCGCCTTCTTATAAAGAAGCACTGGAAAACCTCGATGAGCGTTGGGGCGATCCCGCGTATTGGCAGGTGATCCGCCGCAATACCAGCAACGTTACCCCCTATTACCTGCTGGCGTCCGTCGATCATCGCATCGACGACCTCGGCGAACTGGCCCCGGCCACGCCTGACCAGGCGATCTACCTCGACATTTTTGCCCGTACATTCTGGATGGGCCTGGTCATCACCGCGATCTGCCTGGTACTGGCTTATCCACTGGCCTACCTGTTGGCGAACCTGCCGTCGCGCCAGAGCAACCTGCTGATGATCCTGGTGCTGCTGCCGTTCTGGACTTCGATCCTGGTACGGGTGGCGGCGTGGATCGTACTGTTGCAATCCGGAGGCCTGATCAACAGTGCCCTGCTGGCCATGGGCGTCATCGACAAGCCTCTGGAGTTGGTCTTCAACCGTACCGGTGTCTACATTTCGATGGTCCACATCCTGCTGCCGTTCATGATCCTGCCGATCTACAGCGTGATGAAGGGCATCTCGCCCACCTACATGCGGGCGGCGATTTCCCTGGGCTGTCATCCATTTGCCAGTTTCTGGCGGGTGTACTTCCCGCAGACCTATGCCGGTATCGGCGCCGGTTGCCTGTTGGTGTTCATCCTCGCTATCGGCTACTACATCACCCCGGCGTTGCTGGGCAGCCCGAACGACCAGATGGTCAGCTACTTCGTCGCGTTCTACACCAACACCAGCATCAACTGGGGCATGGCCACGGCGCTCGGCGGGCTGCTGTTGCTGGCGACCATCGTGCTTTATCTGATTTACAGCTGGCTGGTGGGCGCCAGTCGCCTGCGCCTGAGCTAAGGGGAGATCGAAATGCTGAGTCCTTACATGTCTCCCGTCGAACGGGTGTGGTTCTACTGCTTGCGTACGCTCTGCGGACTGATTCTGTTGTTCCTGATCCTGCCGGTGCTGGTGATCGTGCCACTGTCGTTCAACTCCGGCAGTTTCCTGGTGTATCCGCTGCAGGGCTTTTCGCTGCACTGGTATCAGGACTTCTTCGCCTCGGCCGAGTGGATGCGGGCGTTGAAGAACAGCATCATCGTGGCCCCGGCTGCCACGTTGCTGGCGATGGTCTTCGGTACGCTGGCGGCCATTGGCCTGACCCGTGGCGATTTCCCGGGCAAGGCGCTGGTCATGGCGCTGGTGATTTCACCTATGGTGGTCCCGGTGGTGATCATCGGCGTGGCCAGCTACCTGTTCTTCGCGCCGCTGGGAATGGGCAACAGTTTTATCTCGTTGATCGTGGTCCACGCGGTGCTTGGCGTACCGTTCGTCATCATCACCGTCTCGGCGACCTTGCAGGGCTTCAACCATAACCTGGTGCGAGCCGCCGCCAGCCTGGGCGCTTCGCCATTGACGGCGTTTCGTCGGGTGACCTTGCCGTTGATCGCTCCGGGTGTGATCTCCGGGGCGTTGTTCGCCTTCGCGACTTCATTCGATGAAGTTGTGGTGACCCTGTTCCTCGCCGGCCCCGAGCAGGCCACCCTGCCACGGCAGATGTTCAGCGGCATTCGCGAAAACCTCAGTCCTACCATCGCGGCGGCGGCGACGCTGTTGATCGCCTTCTCGGTGATCCTGCTGCTGACCCTGGAGTGGTTGCGTGGGCGTAGCGAGAAACTGCGTACCACCCAAGCCTGAGTACTCTGTGGGAGCGAGCCTGCTCGCGATAGCGGACTGACATTCAGCCTCTATGTTGAATGTCCCACCGCTATCGCGAGCAGGCTCGCTCCCACAAGGACTTGCGGCGTATTCACGATCCGCAATACCGAGCTATCCTTGTGCCAGCCCATATTCGAACAAGAGGCCGTGCACATGAGTCTTTCCTCATTCAAGATCGCCCACAAACTGATCACCGGTGCTGCTGCCATTGAGCAACTGGCGGCCGAGCTGACACGGCTGGATGTGGATAACCCGCTGATCGTCACCGACGCCGCGCTGGTCCGGTCCGGCACCGTGAACCTGGCCCTGCAGCACTTGGGCGGGCGCGACTACGAGATTTTCGACCGGGTCATGCCGGACCCGGAGATCGCCATCGTCGAAGATTGCATGCAGGCCTACCGCGACGGCGGCCATGATGGCCTGATCGGCCTCGGCGGTGGCAGTGCCATCGACATTGCCAAGTGCGTGGGCGTCTACGCCGGTTATCACGGCGAGCTGCAGGACATGTTCGGTGTCGACCAGGTCCCCCGCAAGGGCCCGCCGATGATTGCCATTCCCACCACGGCGGGGACCGGCTCGGAGGTCACCAACGTGGCGATCCTTTCCGACAAGGCTGCACAATTGAAGAAGGGCATTGTCAGCGATTATCTGTTGCCGGACGTGGCGCTGGTCAGCCCGCAGATGACCCTGACCTGTCCTCCCGGCGTGACCGCGGCCAGTGGTGTCGATGCGCTGGCTCATGCTGTCGAGTCCTACCTTTCGCTCAATGCCTCGCCGATCACCGATGCCCTGGCCATCGGTGCGATCAAACTGATCAGCCGCGCGTTGCCCAAGGCCTTTGCCAACCCGGCTCACCTGCAGGCCCGCGAGGATATGGCAACCGCCAGCCTGATGGCCGGCATGGCGTTCGGCAATGCCGGGGTCGGCGCGGTGCATGCGCTGGCTTATCCATTGGGCGGGCGCTTTCACGTGTCCCATGGCGTCGCCAACGCCTTGCTGCTGCCCTATGTCATGCAGTGGAACAAAATGGCCTGCGTGGAGCGCATGCGGGATATTGCCGAAGCGATGGGCATAAAGACCGGCCACTTGAGTGATCTTGAAGCCGCCGACGAAGCGGTGAAGGCCATGGCCGCGTTGTGTAGCGCCGTAGAGATCCCCAAGGGCTTGAGCGGCCTGGGTGTCACCGAGGACGTGATTCCGTCCATGGCCGTGGAGGCTGCGGGGATCGAGCGGTTGATGCGTAACAATCCACGCAAGCTGAGCGTCGCTGATATCGAGAAGATCTACCGCGCAGCGTATTGATCGTCGGCCACGGTGGGCGCGCCAAACCTTGAGGTATACAATGCGCGCCATCGCGATTTCGCTCAAAACAGGTGCGTCATGCAGCCCTTCGCCATTGCTCCGTCGATTCTCTCCGCCGACTTCGCCCGCCTGGGCGAAGAAGTGGACAACGTCCTGGCCGCCGGGGCCGACATCGTGCACTTCGATGTCATGGACAACCACTACGTACCCAACCTGACCATCGGCCCGATGGTCTGCGCGGCACTGCGCAAGTACGGCATCACCGCGCCGATCGACGCGCACCTGATGGTCAGCCCGGTGGACCGTATCGTCGGCGACTTCATCGAAGCCGGTGCCACCTACATCACGTTCCACCCCGAAGCCACGCTGCACGTCGATCGCTCCTTGCAGTTGATCCGTGAGGGCGGCTGCAAGGCTGGCCTGGTGTTCAACCCCGCGACACCGCTGGACGTACTCAAGTACGTGATGGACAAGGTCGATATGATCCTGTTGATGAGCGTCAACCCTGGTTTCGGCGGTCAGAAGTTCATCCCGGCGACCCTCGACAAGCTGCGCGAGGCCCGTGCGCTGATCGATGCCTCGGGACGTGACATTCGCCTGGAAATCGACGGCGGCGTGAACGTGGGCAATATCCGCGAGATCGCCGCGGCCGGCGCCGACACCTTCGTTGCAGGTTCGGCGATCTTCAACGCGCCGGACTACAAGGAAGTCATCGAAAAAATGCGCGCCGAACTGGCTCTGGCCCGTCCATGAGCGGTTTCGAGCAGCTGTTCCCCGGCAGCCTGCCGCGTCTGGTGATGTTCGACCTCGATGGCACACTGGTCGATTCGGTCCCGGACCTCGCGGCAGCGGTGGACGACATGCTGCTCAAGCTCGGACGCCCGCCTGCCGGCCTCGAGGCGGTGCGCCATTGGGTTGGCAACGGTGCGCCCATGCTGGTGCGCCGGGCCCTGGCCAATCACATCGACGCCCAGGGAGTCGATGACGCCGAGGCCGAGCGAGCGTTGGAGTTGTTCAACGAAGCCTATGAAGGCAATCACCCGCTGACGGTGGTCTACCCCGGTGTGCGCTCGACCCTCAAGTGGCTGCACAAGCAAGGCGTGGAAATGGCGTTGATCACCAACAAGCCGGAACGCTTTGTCGCGCCGTTGCTGGACCAGATGAAAATCGGCCGCTACTTCCGCTGGATCATCGGCGGCGACACCTTGCCGCAGAAGAAGCCCGACCCGGCGGCGCTGTTCTTCGTCATGAAAATGGCCAACATCCCGGCCTCCCAATCGTTATTTGTCGGCGACTCGCGCAGCGATGTGCTGGCGGCGAAAGCGGCGGGGGTCAAGTGCGTGGCGCTGAGTTATGGCTACAACCACGGCCGGCCGATCGCTGAAGAGTTTCCCTCGCTGGTGATCGACGACCTGCGCCTGTTAATTCCCGGTTGCCTGGACCCGGCCGCTGAGATAACGTTGCCCGATGCTGTTCAATCCTCTTCTGGAAACGCCATCGTGGTGGTCACTCGCAAACTCTGGATGAAAGTCATGAAGGCCCTGGCCCGCTGGCGTTGGCGCGCCTGACTTGATCCTGGCCGGTTATCCGGCGCGTTTGCATACCTGACTGTCAGCTCCTCTTGCCACGAGGCACCCTCATGATCCGCGAAGAATTCCTGCGCCTGGCCGCTGCCGGCTACAACCGTATCCCGCTCGCCTGCGAAACCCTGGCCGACTTCGACACACCGCTGTCGATCTACCTCAAGCTGGCCGACCAGCCCAATTCCTACCTGCTCGAATCGGTGCAGGGCGGCGAAAAATGGGGCCGTTACTCCATCATCGGCCTGCCGTGCCGTACGGTGCTGCGGGTCCATGACCATCGCATCAGCGTGACCCATGACGGCGTCGAGATCGAAAGCCACGAGGTCGAAGACCCGCTGGCCTTCGTCGAAACCTTCAAGGCCCGCTACAACGTGCCGACCATCCCCGGTCTGCCACGGTTCAACGGTGGCCTGGTGGGGTATTTCGGCTACGACTGCGTGCGCTATGTGGAAAAACGCCTGGGCACTTGCCCGAACCCGGACCCCCTGGGCGTGCCGGACATCCTGCTGATGGTTTCCGATGCGGTGGTGGTCTTCGACAACCTCGCTGGCAAGATGCACGCGATTGTCCTGGCGGATCCTTCCCAGGACGATGCTTACGAGCAAGGTCAGAAAAGCCTGCAGGACCTGTTGGAAAAGCTTCGTCAGCCGATCACCCCGCGTCCGGGGCTGGATTTCAGCAAGCAGGCGGCGGCCGATCCAGTGTTCCGTTCCAGCTTTACCCAGGCCGATTACGAAAGGGCCGTCGATACCATCAAGGAATACATCCTGGCGGGCGACTGCATGCAGGTGGTGCCGTCGCAACGGATGTCCATCGACTTCAAGGCCGCGCCCATCGATCTGTACCGGGCATTGCGCTGCTTCAACCCGACGCCTTACATGTACTTCTTCAATTTCGGTGATTTCCACGTCGTGGGCAGTTCGCCGGAAGTGCTGGTGCGAGTCGAGGACAACCTGATCACCGTGCGACCGATTGCCGGCACCCGCCCTCGTGGCGCGACGGAGGAGGCGGATCGGGCGCTGGAAGAGGACCTGTTGTCGGATGCCAAGGAAATCGCCGAGCACCTGATGCTGATCGACCTGGGCCGCAACGATACCGGGCGGGTTTCGGAGGTCGGCTCGGTGAAGCTCACCGAGAAGATGGTCATCGAACGTTATTCCAACGTGATGCACATCGTGTCGAACGTCACCGGCCAGTTGAAGGCCGGGTTGACGGCCATGGACGCCTTGCGGGCGATCCTGCCGGCGGGGACCTTGTCCGGTGCGCCAAAAATCCGCGCGATGGAAATCATCGATGAACTGGAACCGGTCAAGCGTGGTGTATACGGTGGTGCCGTGGGTTATTTCGCCTGGAACGGCAACATGGACACCGCCATTGCCATCCGGACGGCCGTGATCAAGAACGGCGAACTCCATGTGCAGGCCGGTGGCGGCATCGTTGCCGATTCGGTACCAGTGCTGGAATGGGAAGAAACCCTGAACAAGCGCCGGGCAATGTTCCGTGCCGTGGCGCTGGCCGAGCAGACTCCGAGCGACTGAGTTCACCTGCATCTGTGAGCCACAATCACTGTGGGAGCGAGCCTGCTCGCGATTGACGGCGGCACTTCAAGAGCAATGTGTCTGATGTGTCGCCATCGCGAGCAGGCTCGCTCCCACAGGGGGCCTCGATCAAAAGTCCAGACTGACCCCGACATTCACCCCTTGCTGGGTGAAATCATCATCCTTGCGCAATGTATAACCGCCCCGCAGTGCCAGATCGTTGGTCAGCTTATGGCTGATCCCCAGACTCAGGCGACTCAGGTGGCTCTGTGGCGTATAGCCTTCAAGCGTGAAGTCGTTGGCCGGCAGGCTGTTGAGGGCAATGTTCACCTTCTGCGTATCATCTTCATACTCACGTTCGTGGGCGTATTCGCCAAACACCTGGGTCTGGCGGGTGAAGTTGTATTTGCCCTGTAAGCCAATGCCCAGGCGTTTCGAGTCACGGGTCTGATCATCGAATGTCAGGGCCGTGGAACGGTTGCTCTTCTCGGAATAACCGTCGACTTCTACCTTCGCATAATCGGCACTGATGAACGGTGACAGGTGCCATTCACTGCCGGGCCGGGCAATGTCGTAGCCCACGCGACTGCTGAACGCCCAGAGACGACCGTCGGTATCGCCTTTTTCCTGTGCCTGGCTGGCGCCCAGGTCGAACTTGCGTTCCAGGTTGTCGTAGTCGAGCTTGCCGCCGGTCAGCGCAGCATCGGCCCACCAGCGATTCTGCTGGAACTGGGCAAAGGCGGTGGCCAGGTAGCTGTTGAGCGTGTAGTCCGAGTCGTTATGACCTGCTTCCATGTCCTGGCGATAGAAACCGGCGGCCACCCCGACGCGCCAGGCTTCGCTGAGGCGGTAACTGCCTCCGATATTCAGGCTCTGGCCACTGCCATCGGCGCTGGCGCTGTTGCTCTGGCTGTCCAGGTCCAGATGCTGGCCGCCGCCCGCGACGATCGCTCGCCACTGACCAACCGCTTGCCAGCTGTCCCAGTCCGATTGCCATTGGTTGCGTAGCTCGTCCTGGTGGGCACGCAGCGTCGAATGGGCCATTTCAGGCAGCAATGTCAGCTCCCAGGGTGCCGAGAGCAGGGAGTAGGCATAGTCGGCGATCAGCTTCTGTCCGGCTTCGGTGGGGTGGACCGAATCGTTGTAGACCAGTTTGCTCGGATCAGGTGTGGCGCTGTGGATGCCATAAGTCGGGTTTTCCGTGCAGCCATTACCGCTGAAACAAGTAGCGACGAGGTTCGTACCACTGGCAAAGCCGAATCGTGCGGGGGCGGCGAAGCTTTCCTGCAGCAACAGTGGAACATTCAGTGGAATGACTTCGGCGTCGATACCTTGCAGTCGGGTGATCAACTGCTGGTTGAACTGGTTGCTGAGTTGCGAGACAGCACTCTGCAAAGGGGTGCCATTCAAGGCTGGTGTCAGGCCGAGGTCGGGCAGCAGCCAGACCATTACGTATCGGGCGCCCGCCGTTTGCAGGGTCTGGACACTGTCGGCCAGGCGGTTCGCGGCGGCGCGCGCCTGCACAGGGCTTAACACCAGGCCTTGGAGAAAATCGTTACCGCCTCCGGAAATGTAATACAGGGCGTTCGGGTCGGCGCGCCGTCCGTTGGCCAGGTAGCCGGCACGACTACGTTCGCCGGTATCGGAAACGGTGGTGATCGAGTCGAGAATCTGGTCGGTACGATAGCCACCCACGGCCCAGTTGTTGCCATCCGCCAAGCCCGCGCTGGCACGGGCCGCCGAGGTCGAGGCGGCGGTTTCATCGGCGGAGTAGCCCAACCGTCCACCGAGCAGTTGGGTGGCGTTGGCGGAATAGACCTCGCCGCTGCCATCCAGGTAGACCGGGCCGGTACGGTTGGTAAAGCGTCGGGTTGCCCCGGCCGGTCCGTCGGGGTCGGTGAGCTGGCCGGCGTCGTTGAGGCTGTCGCCGAAGACGATGAAGCTGGAGTAGGGGGCTGCGCTTGCGTGGGTACCGGCCATCACCAGCAGGCAAGCGGTGACGGGAATGAACAACGTTTGTCTGATCATGGGCAAAGTCCGTTTTGTCTTGTCGTTGTTGGAATAACGACAGCGCCAGACTGTTTGCGTTCGGCCATCCATCCGGAACGTTGCGATTGTTTGCAAGCCCGTCGGGTCGCTCATATTGCGCGCTCCGCCTAGCTAAGCTACTGTGCCGGGACGTATGAACGAGACTTCCCCCGTGTCGATTGTCAGCAAACTTCTGGATCAAATGATCAAGGCTCACGCCCGTTGGCGTTGGCGCGCCTGACCGTTCTCTGCCGGCCTTGCCGGACCTGTACCGATTTGCCTTTTTTACCCGCTTGAAAGCCGTTTCGCTGGTGCACGATATGCCCGGCCAGGCGCAGTACCGTGCGGGTTCTCTTCGAAGGCTGTATTTAAAGTCAGTGAATTCAATAGGTTGCTTACGCCATGTTGCTGATGATCGATAATTACGACTCCTTTACCTACAACGTTGTGCAGTACCTCGGCGAGCTGGGCTCCGAAGTGAAGGTGGTGCGCAACGACGAATTGACCATTGCCGAGATCGAAGCCCTCAAGCCTGAGCGCATTGTGGTTTCACCAGGCCCGTGCACGCCGACCGAAGCGGGCGTCTCCATCGAAGCCATCAAGTATTTCGCCGGCAAACTGCCCATCCTGGGGGTCTGCCTGGGCCATCAATCGATCGGACAGGCCTTTGGCGGCGATGTGGTGCGGGCCCGGCAGGTCATGCACGGCAAGACCAGTCCGGTATTTCATGAAGACAAGGGCGTGTTCGAAGGCCTGAACCGTCCGCTCACCGTCACCCGCTATCACTCCCTGATCGTCAAGCGCGAAACCCTGCCCGACTGCCTGGAGCTGACCGCATGGACCCAGTTGGAAGACGGATCGGTGGATGAAATCATGGGATTGCGCCACAAGACGTTGAACATCGAGGGTGTGCAGTTCCACCCCGAGTCCATCCTTACCGAACAGGGCCACGAGCTGTTCGCCAATTTCCTCAAACAAACCGGCGGCACGCGCTAAGGACTTTCCATGGATATCAAGACAGCCCTGGGTCGTATCGTTGGTCATCTCGACCTGAGCACCGACGAGATGCGCGATGTGATGCGCGAGATCATGACCGGACAGTGCACGGATGCGCAGATTGGCGCATTCATGATGGCCATGCGCATGAAGAGTGAAAGCATCGACGAAATCGTCGGCGCAGTCTCGGTGATGCGCGAGCTGGCGGACAAGGTCGAACTCAAGACCCTGGACGGCGTGGTGGATGTGGTGGGCACTGGCGGTGATGGTGCCAATATCTTCAACGTGTCCACTGCCTCGGCCTTCGTCGTCGCGGCCGCCGGTTGCACCGTCGCCAAGCATGGCAATCGGGCGGTTTCAGGCAAGAGCGGCAGTGCCGACTTGCTGGAAGCGGCCGGCATCTACCTGAACCTGACGCCGGTCCAGGTGGCGCGCTGCATCGATAACGTGGGCATCGGCTTCATGTTTGCCCAGACCCATCACAGTGCCATGAAACATGCCGCGGCCCCGCGTCGTGACCTGGGCCTGCGTACCTTGTTCAACATGCTTGGCCCGCTTACGAATCCGGCCGGCGTGAAACATCAGGTGGTGGGCGTGTTCAGCCAGGCGTTGTGCCGGCCGTTGGCGGAAGTCCTGCAGCGCCTGGGTAGCAAGCACGTTTTGGTGGTTCATTCGAAAGACGGACTGGACGAGTTCAGCCTGGCGGCACCGACGTTCGTGGCTGAACTAAAAAATGACCAGATCAGCGAATACTGGGTCGAACCTGAAGACCTGGGTATGAAGAGCCAGAGTCTGCACGGCCTGGCGGTGGATGGACCGGCCCAGTCGCTGGAGCTGATCCGTGATGCCCTGGGGCGTCGCAAGACCGAGAATGGCCAGAAGGCCGCAGAAATGATCGTGCTCAACGCCGGCGCTGCGTTGTACGCCGCCGACCACGCCAGCAGCCTCAAACAAGGCGTGGAACTGGCCCATGATGCATTGCATACCGGCCTGGCTCGGGAAAAGCTGGAAGAACTGGGTGCCTTTACAGCCGTATTCAAAGTGGAGAACGAAGGATGAGCGTGCCAACGGTTCTGGAAAAAATTCTGGCCCGCAAGGCTGAGGAAGTAGCCGAGCGCAGGGCTCGGGTCAGTCTGGCCGAGTTGGAAAGCCTGGCGCGTGCAGCGGATGCTCCCCGTGGCTTTGCCAACGCACTGATCAATCAGGCGAAGAAAAAACATCCAGCCGTGATTGCCGAAATCAAGAAGGCTTCTCCCAGCAAGGGTGTGATCCGTGAGCACTTCGTGCCGGCTGATATTGCCCGGAGCTACGAGAAGGGCGGTGCGACTTGCCTCTCGGTGCTCACCGATATCGATTTTTTCCAAGGGCACGACGACTACCTGAAGCAGGCGCGTGCGGCGTGCAAGCTGCCGGTGATCCGCAAGGATTTCATGGTCGATCCCTATCAGATCGTGGAAGCCCGAGCATTGGGGGCCGACTGCGTGCTGTTGATCGTCTCCGCGCTGGACGACGTGAAAATGGCCGAACTGGCCTCCGTCGCCAAGGATGTAGGGCTGGATGTGCTGGTCGAAGTGCATGATGGCGACGAGCTGGAACGGGCCCTGAAAACCCTCGATACCAAGCTGGTCGGTGTGAACAACCGCAACCTGCACACCTTTGAAGTCAGCCTGGAAACCACCTTGGACCTGTTGCCGCGTATCCCCCGTGATCGCCTGGTCATCACCGAAAGTGGCATCCTCAATCGGGCCGATGTCGAACTGATGGAAGTCAGCGACGTGTACTCGTTCCTGGTGGGCGAAGCGTTCATGCGGGCTGAAAGTCCGGGGACTGAGTTGCAACGCTTGTTCTTCCCCGAGCGTGGCACTCCGGTGACGGGTTCGGCGCTGGATTGATCCGATGCCGTCGGTGATCTCTCTTTGCGTCGAAGCTGGCCTGCAAGCCGAACAGGAACTGTTGGCCAGTATCTGCGCGGGCGATGCCGAATTTGGCCTGCTGTTCTGGCGACCCAATGACCGTGCATTGGTGATGCCGCGCCGTTTGAGTCGCCTGCCGGGGTTCGACCTCGCTTGCGAAGTTTCGGCTGCCAACGGCTGGCCTGTTCTGCTGCGCGAAACCGGTGGCGAGCCGGTGCCGCAATCGGCCGCGACGGTCAATATTGCGCTGGTCTATGCTCCACCCCGTAGCGAAGGCGACCACGGTCGGATCGAAACCGCGTATCGCCGATTGTGCGATCCCATCTGCCAGTTGCTGGACGAACTGGGCGGTGTGGCTTCGCTGGGCGAGGTGGACGGAGCGTTTTGCGACGGGCGATTCAACGTCAATCTCGACGGTCGGAAAATGGTCGGCACCGCTCAGCGCTGGCGTCAGAGCAAGGGGGGGCAACGCCCGGTAGGTCTGGTGCATGGGGCGCTGTTGCTGGAAAACGAACGCGAGTCGATGGTTGCCGCAGTCAACCGCTTCAATGAAGCCTGCGGTTTGGAGCAACGCGTGCGTGCCGGGAGCCACATCGCCCTGCACGAGAAATTCCCGGCCCCCCATGCGCTGGAGCGACTTGAGGGGCTTTATCGGGATCTATTCCGCGCACTGGTCTAGCGCGTTCCGAACACCACCATGGTCTTGCCCTTGACGTTGACCAGGTTGCGTTCCTCCAGGTCCTTGAGCACACGACCCACCATCTCCCGCGAGCAACCGACAATCCGACCGATCTCCTGCCGGGTGACCTTGATCTGCATGCCATCGGGGTGCGTCATTGCGTCGGGCTGCTTGCACAGTTCCAGCAGGCAGCGGGCGACGCGACCGGTCACGTCGAAGAAGGCGAGGTCGCCTACCTTGCGGGTGGTATTACGCAGACGCTGTGCGATTTGTCCGCTAAGTACGTAAAGAATGTCGGGGTCTTGCAGGGATAACTCCCTGAATTTTCCATAGCTGATTTCCGCGACCTCACATTCGATCTTGCTCCGTACCCAAGCGCTGCGTTCCTGTTCCTTGCCCGCCTGTTCGAACAACCCCAACTCTCCGAAGAAGTCTCCGGAGTTGAGATAAGCGATGATCATTTCCCGGCCGTCGTCATCCTCGATCAGGATCGTGACCGATCCCTTGATGATGAAAAACAGGGTGTCTGAACGGTCGCCTGCACAAATGATGTTGTGTTTGGCTGGATAGCGGCGACGCTGGCAATGCATCAAGAGCTTGTCGAGATTCTTGATCTTGAATGTGGGAGTAATGGCAACCATGGTTGTGTCCCGAAATACTGCGCGATGTGTTGGTCTGGTTTTTCTTATGGGCGTGAATGGCAAATCGCTATGAGCTGGCGATAAGCCAGTGGTGGGGCGCCAGCTTAACAGAGGCACTCTCAATTGATTCGAGAATTTACCTGGATGGAGATGGTCCAGGCGACTTACGGCAAGGGCTGCCATGCCGGGGGGCTGTGCTAAGCTGGCGACCCTTTTTTTAGACAGTGGAGTCTTGGCGATGAAGGCACGCATCCAATGGGCTGGCGAAGCCATGTTCCTCGGTGAGTCGGGCAGCGGTCATGTGGTCGTCATGGACGGCCCGCCGGAAGCCGGTGGTCGGAACCTGGGTGTCCGGCCAATGGAAATGCTTCTGCTGGGTGTAGGAGGTTGCAGTAACTTCGACGTTGTCAGCATTCTCAAGAAGTCGCGCCAGGCGGTCGAAAGTTGTGAGGCTTTCCTGGAAGCGGAGCGCGCCACCGAAGACCCGAAAGTGTTCACCAAGATCCACATGCATTTCGTGGTAAAGGGCCGGGCCCTGAAGGAAGCCCAGGTCAAGCGTGCCATCGAGCTGTCCGCCGAGAAATATTGCTCGGCTTCGATCATGCTCGGCGCAGCCGGTGTTGAAATCACCCACGATTATGAAATCATCGAATTGGGTTGAATCGACATCCAACTATCATAAAAGCGGTGCAAGCTCTGGCGATCGGAAGCCGACGTCTGCATAATGCGCCACTTTTTTCAGGGCAGTGGCCGGTCTTCTGACCGGTCGCTTGTCTGGACAGACAACCAAAATCGCCATCGCGAAGAGGTGTTAACCGTCCTACGCAGATGCGTTGTTCGCATCTGACGGGCATGCTTGATCACGCGGCCGGGCCGCAATACACAGAGAGTTTTCAAACGGTGAAAAGCAAACTCAAGCTCCATGGTTTCAACAACCTGACAAAGACCTTGAGCTTCAACATCTATGACATCTGCTATGCGGAAACCCCGCAAGACCAGCAGGCCTACGTCGAGTACATCAATAAAGAGTACAACGCCAAGCGCCTCACGCAGATCCTCACGGAAGTTGTCGATATCATTGGTGCCAACATCCTGAACATCGCCAGTCAGGACTATGAACCCCAAGGCGCCAGCGTGACCATTCTGATCTCGGAAGAGCCGGTGACACCGACCGACAGCCAGATCGAAGAGTCCCCGGGCCCATTGCCCGAAATTATCCTGGCCCACCTCGACAAGAGCCACATCACGGTGCACACCTACCCGGAAATACATCCGGTAGACGGTATTGCAACGTTCCGTGTGGACATTGATGTTTCGACCTGTGGCGTCATTTCACCGCTCAAGGCACTCAATTTCCTGATCCACCAGTTCGACTCGGATATCGTGACCGTGGATTACCGCGTGCGTGGTTTTACCCGCGATGTGGAAGGTCACAAGCACTTTATCGATCACGAGATCAATTCGATTCAGAACTACCTGTCCGAAGATACCCGTGACGCGTATCAGATGACCGACGTGAACGTGTATCAGGAAAACCTGTTCCACACCAAGATGCTGCTCAAGGACTTTGAACTGGACAACTACCTGTTCGGCGATGCCACCAGCAACCTGTCTGCTGAACAGCGTGACCAGGTGGAAGAGCGTGTGAAGCATGAGATGCTGGAAATTTTCTACGCACGCAACATGCCGCGCTGAAATTTCAGATGCAAAAAAGGCGACGGAAGTCGCCTTTTTTGTTTTCTGAAAGCACGGGGATGCTTCTGTCAGATCCGATAAGTGCTCTTGGTCATGACCTTCGCCAGCAGACTCATGCCGAATTTCACCGGTGCCGGAAAGCGGAAACCACCGGCCTCCAATGCGCTTTCTGCATGGTGTTCTTCATCTTCGCGCATCTGCTCCAGGATCGCCCGCGACTTTTCATCCTCCGCCGGCAATTGCTCCAGGTGTTCATTCAGGTGCTTACACACCTGATGTTCGGTGGCGGCAACGAAACCGAGGCTGACCTTATCGCTGATCAGCCCGGCGACGGCGCCTATTCCGAATGACATCCCGTAGAACAGCGGATTCAGCACGCTGGTATGGCTGCCCAGTTGGCGAATGCGTTGTTCGCACCAGACCAGGTGGTCGACTTCTTCCTCGGCGGCATGCTCCATTGCCTCGCGCACCTTAGGCAGCTTCGCTGTCAGCGCCTGGCCCTGGTACAACGCCTGGGCACAGACCTCGCCGGTGTGGTTGATACGCATCAGTCCGGCAACATGGCGGGTCTGCTCGTCACTCAGTTGCGCGTCCGGCTGCACGATGGCCGGGGATGGGCGGTACGGTTGACCACTGAAGGGCAACAGCGTGCGCATCGCGGTATCGGCCTGCAACAGCAGGCGGTCAATCGGCGAGTAGTGACGTTGGGTAGTCATGCTTACCTCCGGAAGAAATCACGGCGGCCAGTTTAACCCAATTGGCCGCTCAGGATTTGCGTTGGGTCAGAGTCTCAACCCGGCGGCCAGTTCATCTGGCGCTGCCCGAGTACGTGCATATGAATGTGATAGACGGTCTGTCCGCCAAGTTCATTGCAGTTCATCACCACACGGAAACCGTCCTCGCAGCCCTGTTCCTTGGCGAGGCGCTGGGCTGTGAACAGGATATGTCCGGCCAGCGCCTTGTCTTCCTCGGTCAGGTCATTGAGGGTGCGAATCGGCTTTTTCGGAATGACCAGGAAATGCACTGGCGCCTGTGGGGCGATGTCGTGGAATGCCAGGACCTGGTCATCCTCGTAGATGATCTTCGCCGGGATTTCCCGGTTGATGATCTTGGTAAACAAAGTATCCACAGCTGTTCTCCCTTTGGTTGTGGAAGTCGAGTGTACTGAAGGTTCGGTGGCTGAGCCCGGGTTTCCATTCAAATTTCATTCAGCGTGGGCAGTACGCCTTGTTGATCAAGCCGGCGATGCTTCGCACCATCCATCGCGAGCCTAGCCGCGGGAGCATGGCGAGCCAGCGATTGCGGCGTCCGGGAATGATGATCGCTCGGTTTCTGTCGAGCGCGCGCACGGCATACAACGCTACTTCTTCCGGGCTCATCAGCAGGTTACCGTGCTTTAGTTTCTGTTCGTCGAGATGTGCCTTGGCGAAGAAGCCGGTCTGAGTCGGACCTGGGCAAAGGACTGACACCTTGATCGCGCATTTCTTCAGCTCGACTCGCAGGGCTTCGGAGAAGTGCAGCACATAGGCCTTGCTGGCGTAATAGGTGCTCATCCAGGGGCCCGGCTGGAAAGCTGCAATCGAGGCCACGTTCAGGATCTGCCCGCCGCCATGCAGTGCCATGCTATTGCCAACGGCGTGACAGAGGCGTGTCAGGGCGAGAATGTTGACTTCGATCAGGTCCTGCTCGGTCATCCAGTCCTGGCCCAGGAACGGGCCACAGGTACCGATACCCGCGCAATTGACCAGCAGATCGATCTGGCGCTCGCTTTCCTCCAGCTCCAGCAGGAAACCTGAAAGCCGTAGCGGCTCCCCCAGGTCGCATGCCCGGAAAAGTACCTCCACGCCAAACCGCTGGGTCAGTTCTATCGCAATGCTTTCCAACCGATCACGTTGTCGGGCCACCAGCAGCAGATTGCGGCCGCGCCGGGCCAAAGCTTCGGCCATGGCCAGGCCAATGCCACTGGAGGCGCCAGTGATCAGGGCGTAACGGGTCATGCAGTTCTCCATCGCAATGGCCCGTCGCCAGTGGACTTGACTGTCATAGGAACGAGGGGCGCTTACTGTTCCTCGGAGTCTACAGAAGGTGCCTCTGCCTCGGCAGGTTCTTCGGCAGGTTCCGCAGCATCTTCATCTGTGGATTCACTGCTTTCGTAGCTGCTCAGCGAGCTGGTGCCGTAATCCTCTTCGATGGCACTGAAGACGCCAGCCACGGTCGCGAAGATGATCAGTACGATCATGACGAGCCAGAGCGACGCAAGTACCTTGACCCCGGTGTTGTTACGCGGCGGAGGAGGGCCATAGCGATTGGCGCCCTCATTGCCGGGGGCGAAAATGAGCACAAACGGAAAGACGCTGCCCACGAATGGGATGAGGTTCAACAGCCACAGCCAGCCGGACCAGCCAAGGTCATGCAGGCGCTGGACGTTGAACTGGATGCTGACGTAGGCAAAGCCGAGAAAAACGACCGCTGCCAGCAAACCGCCGACGATCATTGCTGCTATCGAGCCCGAGGTGAAAATCCATGCCGCCCCGAGTGCGAAGGCCACGCCAACCACTAGCATCATGACCAGGGTCAGGGCCATGGTCCAGGCCAGGTATCGCAGGCGTCCGATGCGCCCATCGAAGCTGAACGGCTTGAGCGTGGCGTATTCGGCAACGGCGTCACCGACATGGGCCCGGGGTGGTGCGTACGGGGAGGCCGGTTCGATGAGCGATTCGGGGTGACGCCCGCTCGTGGCCGGTGACGAGTGCTGCACTTCGTCGAGATTCAGCTGGAGGGCAGGCTCGGCTTCGATGCGCGCATCAATCCCGCTCTGGTTGAGGGCCTCCAGATACTTCTGCGCCTCGTTTTGGGACAGGTTGCTTTTCAGGGCCACCTTGTGTCCGCCGAACAGACGCTCGATGGCGCTGATGTCGCTCTTGAACAGGTTGGCGAGGTTGAGTTTGGCGGTGGCCGCATCGACGCCCGGCAGTAGGGTTCCGTCGAATACGATGTTGAAACGGGTTTCGCTCATGACGGGCATCCTTGTCATTGAAAGTTTGATATTTGTTAGATCAGGCAGGTTTCAGCGGGGCCATCGGCCGCCAAGCTGTACCGCTCGGGCCTGGGCCTCACGGTATTCTTCATCCAGGCGCGCAACCAGCTGGTCGACGCTGGGCAAATCACTGATTTCCCCAACGCCCTGACCTGCGGACCAGACGGTTTTCCAGGCTTTGGCTTCATCGCTCAATGGTTTGAGCTTCGAACCGGAAGCCGCGTCACTTTTGCCTTGCAGGGCGGCCAGGTCAAAGCCTGCGTTTTCCAGGCTTTGGCGCATGAAGCTGGCCGGTACACCGGACACGGCAGGAGTATGCACGATGTCTGCGGCTCGGGATGTGAGCAACATCTCTTTATAAGCGTCAGGCGCGTGACTTTCAGTCGTGCCGATAAAGCGTGTTCCCAGGTAGGCCAGATCCGCGCCGAGTATTTGTGCCGCGAGGATCTGATGGCCGTGATTCAGACACCCCGCAAGCAGCACGGTCTTGTCGAAGAATTGCCGGATTTCGGCGATCAGCGAAAAAGGGCTCCAGGTCCCCGCATGTCCACCCGCACCGGCGGCAACGGCGATCAGGCCGTCGACACCGGCTTCGGCGGCTTTCTCGGCATGACGACGTGTGGTCACGTCGTGAAAGACCAGGCCTCCATAGCTATGGACGGCGTCGACCAGTTCCTTGACTGCGCCAAGGCTGGTGATGACGATCGGCACCTTGTGCTCGATGCAGATGGCCAGGTCGGCCTGAAGCCTTGGATTGCTTTGGTGGACGATCAGGTTGACGGCATAGGGCGCAGGGTCCTCCATGCTTGCCAGGCCCGCTTCGATTTCTTCCAGCCAAGTCTTGAAACCGCTGCTTTCGCGCTGGTTCAGTGCGGGGAAACTGCCGACGATGCCATTACGACAGCAAGCCAGCACCAGCTGTGGATTGGAGATCAGGAACATCGGTGCCGCCACGACGGGCAGGCGCAAACGTTGTTCAAGCAGAGCGGGTAGCGACATGGGAAGTACCCCGGATGAAGAGTGCCGATAGGAAGTCAGAACGGTCGGACGACGACCAGGATGACGATAGCCAGCAATATCAGTACCGGCACCTCATTGAACCAGCGATAAAAGACATGACTGCGGGTATTTTCACCACGAGCGAAGCGTTTTACCTGGGCTCCGCACATGTGGTGATAACCGATCAGCAACACCACGAGGGTCAGCTTTGCGTGCATCCAGCCACCTTGGCTGAAGTAGGCGCCGGCGTTGAGACTGAGCAGCCAGATGCCAAACACCAGGGTGGCAATCATCGCCGGCCCCATGATGCCGCGATACAACTTGCGCTCCATGACGCTGAAACGTTCCTTGCTGACACTGTCCTCGCTTTGAGCGTGATAGACGAACAGGCGAGGCAGATAGAACAGGCCGGCGAACCAGCAGACCATACTGACAATGTGAAGTGCTTTGAGCCACAGATAGAGCATTTTTGGCGATTCCCAATTTTACGGTCGTTCGATAGTAGTCATTCATGCGCCCACACGTCACCTTGGCGGTTGTCGGCAGGCTGCGCGGCCCCTATTATCGACGGCTTTCCAGTGGGTTCGTTGAGGGCAGGTTTATGGTCAAGGTCGGTATCGTCGGCGGCACGGGTTACACCGGTGTCGAACTGCTGCGTCTGTTGGCGCAGCATCCGCAAGTTGAGGTGGTGGTCATTACCTCCCGATCCGAGGCCGGTCTGGCTGTTGCCGACATGTATCCGAACCTGCGAGGCCATTACGATGGCCTGGCGTTCAGCGTTCCGGACATCAAGACCCTGGGCGCCTGCGATGTGGTGTTCTTCGCTACGCCGCATGGTGTCGCCCACGCCCTGGCGGGTGAGCTGCTGGCCGCCGGGACCAAGGTCATCGATCTCTCGGCGGACTTCCGCCTGCAGGACGCGGATGAGTGGGCCAAGTGGTACGGACAGCCCCATGGCGCCCCGGATCTGTTGGACGAAGCGGTCTATGGGTTGCCGGAAGTCAATCGCGAAAAAATCCGGCAGGCACGGCTGATCGCGGTACCGGGTTGCTATCCGACTGCCACGCAGTTGGGCTTTCTGCCGCTGCTCGAGGCGGGCCTTGCCGATACCTCGCGTCTGATCGCCGACTGCAAGTCCGGTGTCAGTGGCGCCGGTCGTGGTGCCAGCGTCGGTTCGTTGTATTCCGAGACTTCGGAGAGCCTGAAAGCGTACGCCGTCAAAGGTCACCGTCATCTGCCTGAAATTCGCCAGGGCCTGCGCCGGGCGGCGGGCAAGGATGTCGGCCTGACGTTCGTGCCGCACCTGACGCCAATGATCCGCGGCATCCACTCCACACTGTATGCAACTGTTGTAGACCGCTCTGTGGACCTGCAAGCGCTGTTCGAGAAGCGTTATGCCGACGAACCGTTCGTCGACGTGATGCCTGCAGGTAGCCACCCGGAAACGCGCAGTGTGCGGGGCGCGAATGTCTGCCGGATTGCGGTGCATCGTCCACAGGATGGCGATCTGGTCGTGGTGTTGTCGGTCATTGATAACCTGGTCAAGGGCGCGTCCGGTCAGGCGGTGCAGAACCTGAACATTCTGTTCGGCCTGGATGAGCGGCTGGGCTTGTCCCATGCGGGGATGTTGCCTTAACAGCGGTCTTGGGCGGCAAGCTTCAGGCTTGCCGCTGCTCTTCTAATAGTTGACCGATTTTCTAGGAGAAGCGGATAATGCCTGCCATTAGGCATTATGGCGGCGTCAGCGCCGGGAGATATTCAGCATGAGCGTCGAAACCTTCACTCCCACGGCTTTGCAATTCACCCACGGTGCCGCGCACAAGGTGAAGAGCCTCGTCGATGAAGAGGGAAATGATCGTTTGAAGCTGCGCGTCTTCGTGACGGGCGGCGGTTGTTCGGGTTTTCAGTACGGCTTCACGTTCGATGAAGAAGTGGCCGAAGATGACACCATTGTCGAGCGCGAAGGCGTCAGTCTGGTGGTCGATCCCATGAGTTTCCAGTACCTGGCCGGTGCCGAGGTGGACTACCAGGAAGGTCTGGAAGGTTCACGTTTCGTGATCAAGAACCCTAACGCTACCACCACTTGTGGCTGCGGTTCTTCGTTCTCGATCTGATCGCCGCGGACCGCTTCAGCAAAACGCCGCAGTGCCTAGTGGGCCCTGCGGCGTTTTGCTGTCCAGCGTTCAAGCAGGCGAGATCAAGCGGGGTAGATAGCACCGAGTACACGCAAGCCGCATGCGCCTGTAACGCTTGGGCGATTTGCAGGAATGTTTTCCAGGCAGCAATGCGCGAGCCACGCGAAGGCCATGGCTTCGACCCAATCCGGGTCTACGCCGTAAACAGCCGTGCTGCTGACCTTGGTGCTCGGCAGGAGATCGGCCAGGCGCTTCATCAGCGTGTGGTTGTGCACACCGCCGCCGCAGATCAGCAGTTCATCAGTATGCGGTTGGGCACTTTGCAGTGATTCAACGATGGTCAGCGCCGTCAGTTCGAGCAACGTGGCCTGCACGTCTTCGGCAGCGAAAGTGGGTAAATGCGACAGATGCCGGGTCAGCCAGGGCAGGTTGAATACTTCCCGCCCGGTGCTTTTTGGACCCTTGGTCAGGAAGAAAGGGTCGCTGAGCAGGGCCTTGAGTAATGTCGGCTCTACCTTGCCGCTCGCTGCCCACTGGCCGTCACGATCGAAATGCTCATTGCGCTGTTGATGAATCCAGGCATCCAGCAATACGTTGCCGGGGCCGCAATCGAAACCGGCCACGGACTTTTCAGGTTCTATCAGACTGAGGTTGCTGAAGCCGCCGACGTTCAGCACGGCACGGTGGCCGAGCTGCCCTTCAAACAGCGCTTCATGAAATGCGGGAACCAGCGGCGCGCCTTGTCCACCGGCGGCGACATCGCGGCTGCGGAAGTCGCTGACGACGGTAATCCCGGTCAGCTCGCTCAATAGTGCGGGGTTGCCAATCTGCACGGTAAACCCGCGTGCTGGCTCGTGACGGATGGTCTGACCATGGCTGCCAATTGCCCTCACATCCTCCGGCTTGAGCTTCTGACTGTCGAGCAGGACATGAATGCCTTGTGCCGCCAGGCGTACCCAGTTCTGCTGGGCAATGGCGGAGCGGGCGATTTCGTCGGGCCCGCTGCTGCACAAGCCAAACAGCTCGGTGCGCAGCGCGTCGGGCATGGGAATGTAGTGCGTGGCAACCAATCTGATCGCCGGGGTCAGTTCAACCAGTGCGATGTCCAGGCCATCCAGGCTGGTTCCGGACATCACACCAATATAAAGCGCCATGGCCTAGCGTTTGCTCGAGGCCAGCAGCGTAGCCTTTTCTTGATCCATACGAGCCATCAAAGGTTGGCTTTGAGCCAGGAAGCGCGCGCGTTCGGATTTGGCGATCGGGTCGGCCATTGGCAGTTTCTGGCCGAGTGGGTCGACGTGAACGCCGTTGACCTGGAATTCATAGTGCAGGTGCGGACCGGTGGACAGACCAGTGGTACCGATGTATCCGATTACCTGGCCTTGCTTTACGGTGCTGCCAGTCGTCACGCCTTTGGCGAAGCCCTGCATGTGGCCGTACAAGGTGCGATAGGTGTTGCCGTGCTGGATGATCACCGTGTTGCCATAACCGCCACGACGTCCGGCCAGCAGTACCTTGCCGTCACCGGCGGCCTTGATGGGCGTGCCGCGGGGGGCGGCATAGTCGACGCCCTTGTGGGCGCGGATCTTGTTCAGGATCGGGTGTTTGCGGCCTGCGGAGAACTTCGAACTGATGCGGGCGAAGTCAACCGGTGTCCGGATGAAGGCCTTGCGCATGCTGTTGCCGTCGGCGGTGTAGTAGCTGCTGTTGCCTTGTTTGTTGGTGTAGCGCACTGCC
Organism: Pseudomonas sp. ICMP22404; assembly: GCF_006227205.1. Classification (GTDB taxonomy): domain Bacteria; phylum Pseudomonadota; class Gammaproteobacteria; order Pseudomonadales; family Pseudomonadaceae; genus Aquipseudomonas. The sequence continues at coordinate 2,527 of NZ_VCNG01000001.1, read as the reverse complement.
GTGTAGGTCTTGCCACGGTTGGTGAAGCGCGCGGAAAGGATCGGACCGTTGCCGACGCTCTTTCCATTGACCACTTTCTGCTCGTAGATGACATCGAACTCGTCACCCTGGCGAATATCCTGGGCGAAGTCGATGTCGTAGCCAAAGACACTGGCCATGTCCATCGTCAGGCTGTGGGAAAGACCGGCGCGTGCGGCCGATTGCGATAGCGAGCTGTTGATCACGCCATGAACGTATGCCGAACGTACGGTTGGCTTGGCGGTCACGCGGTTGAATACATAACCCTTGTCATTCTTGGTCAGGGTAATGCTTTCCAGATCGCTCAGCTTGGTGTGCAGGTTGGTCAGTTGTCCCTCGGGGTTGAGCTCGAACTCGAGCTTCTGGCCGTGTTTCAACTGAGTGAATTGCTTGGCTTGTTTGTCGCTGGCCAGAACTTCATGGACTGATGCGGCGGGCAGGCCAACCTTTTCGAAGAGGGTGGACAGCGTGTCGCCTTTGGCTACGATCACCTCACGGTGCCCCGGCTCCTTCTTTTCTTCCACGGCTGGAGGTTGTGCCTGGGCGGCCTCGGTCGTGTCATCGGCGCTATCGTCTATCTGCGCGAAAGGGGAGGCAGCCGGTTCGTTTGTGGCTTGAACGGCTTCGGCAGCGTCTTGTTCTTGTGTCAGTTGTTCAGCGGGACTTTCCAGTTCAAGACTCAGAGTCGTCTTTTTGGCTTCAACATCGCTGGAAGGGAACACCAGGAGCGCCAGGCTAAGGAGGGCTGCGATGCCGCTTGCGGCGAGCAGGTGGGTCTTTGGGTAAAGCGGCGGCGCTTTAGACGGTTCTGTGGTCATAAGTAATTTGACTTTTGAAAATATGAATTGGAAAAGATGAATGACATGATGAAGATGAAATAACTGTATAAAATATAACCAAATCCCCTGCGAAGCAAGCCCGCACGCGCTCTGCTTGCGGATTGGTGTCCGCGCGCCGGGCAAACCTTGTATTTGGTGCGCGATCTTGTATGGTTGGGGCCCTTTGAATCTGAGCCTTGCGGGTCTGTTATGAAGTCGGTTGAAGAGCAGCTAGCGCTGATCAAACGTGGTGCGGAAGAACTGTTGGTCGAGTCCGAGCTGGTCGAGAAGCTCAAGCGCGGGCAGCCGCTGCGTATCAAGGCTGGTTTCGATCCGACGGCGCCCGATCTGCACTTGGGTCATACCGTGCTTATTAACAAGCTGCGCCAGTTCCAGGATCTGGGGCATCAGGTCATCTTTCTCATCGGTGACTTCACCGGGATGATCGGTGATCCAAGCGGGAAGAGCGCAACGCGTCCACCGCTGACCCGCGAACAGGTTCTCGATAATGCCGAGACCTACAAGACGCAGGTGTTCAAGATTCTTGATCCGGCCAAGACCGAAGTGGCTTTCAACTCCACCTGGATGGATCAGATGGGGCCGGCGGATTTCATTCGCCTGACCTCCCAGTACACCGTGGCTCGCATGCTCGAGCGCGATGACTTCGATAAGCGCTATACAACCAATCAGCCGATCGCTATCCATGAATTTCTCTACCCGCTTGTGCAGGGCTATGACTCGGTCGCGTTGCGCGCGGACGTCGAGCTCGGCGGTACGGATCAGAAGTTCAACCTGTTGATGGGGCGCGAACTGCAGCGTGGCTATGGGCAGGAAGCTCAGTGCATCCTGACCATGCCGTTGCTGGAAGGTCTGGATGGTGTGAAGAAGATGTCCAAATCGCTGGGCAACTACGTTGGCATTCAGGAAGCGCCGGGCGTTATGTACGGCAAGCTGGTTTCCATTCCTGACGCGTTGATGTGGCGTTATTTCGAGCTGTTGAGTTTCCGCTCCATGGATGAGATCAATGCGTTCCGCGCAGATGTCGAGGCAGGGGCTAACCCGCGGGACATCAAGATCAAGTTGGCTGAAGAGATCGTTGCTCGCTTCCATGGTGAAGAAGCTGCGGCCAATGCTCATCGTGCGGCGGGTAACCGCATGAAGGATGGCGAGCTTCCAGATGATCTGCCAGAGATCGAGCTGTCTGCTACCGAGGCTATGCCGATCGCTGCCGTCCTTAATAAGGCGGGGTTGGTCAAGAACGCTGCGGTGGCGCGAGACCTCCTGGGTTCGGGCGGGGTGCGTATAGATGGTGAGGTTGTGGATCGCACCTATATATATGAGTTGGGCTCTACCCATGTATGTCAGGCGGGTAAGAAGGCTTTTGCACGTATCACGCTGAAATCTGAATAAGATTGCGAAATAGGTGTTGACGGCAGATTCTGAGTCTCTATAATTCGCCCCACTTCCGGCGCAGTCGAAACGGAAAACTCCTTGTGTTTCAATGAGTTAGACGATTTAAGGTGGCGCAGGGCTTCAGTTCATCGAAGTCCGGAAGGAGTTGGCAGGGCGTGTTGTTTGGTCCCGTTGACGGTTCGATCTTCTCGGTCGAAAGCGGTGAAAAAGAGGTGTTGACAGCAGCGACTAACGCTGTAGAATTCGCCTCCCGCTAACGAGAGATCGAAAGCGCAAGT